>NZ_CM174403.1:775000-6371104 GCF_057834475.1 Pseudomonas sp. GL_139_B
GACTGCGAGACAGACACGTCGAGCAGGTACGAAAGTAGGTCTTAGTGATCCGGTGGTTCTGTATGGAAGGGCCATCGCTCAACGGATAAAAGGTACTCCGGGGATAACAGGCTGATACCGCCCAAGAGTTCATATCGACGGCGGTGTTTGGCACCTCGATGTCGGCTCATCACATCCTGGGGCTGAAGCCGGTCCCAAGGGTATGGCTGTTCGCCATTTAAAGTGGTACGCGAGCTGGGTTTAGAACGTCGTGAGACAGTTCGGTCCCTATCTGCCGTGGACGTTTGAGATTTGAGAGGGGCTGCTCCTAGTACGAGAGGACCGGAGTGGACGAACCTCTGGTGTTCCGGTTGTCACGCCAGTGGCATTGCCGGGTAGCTATGTTCGGAATAGATAACCGCTGAAAGCATCTAAGCGGGAAACTAGCCTCAAGATGAGATCTCACTGGGACCTTGAGTCCCCTGAAGGGCCGTCGAAGACTACGACGTTGATAGGTTGGGTGTGTAAGCGCTGTGAGGCGTTGAGCTAACCAATACTAATTGCCCGTGAGGCTTGACCATATAACACCCAAGCAATTTGCGTCGAAAGGCCAGATTGCGGTGTGTGAAGACGAAAGAACCGAAAGTTCGAAAGCAACGCACAAATCTATTGCATACCCATTCGCTGGAGCGTGATCTCGCAAGAGAGCACGAGCTGGCTACCGAATTTCTTGACGACCATAGAGCATTGGAACCACCTGATCCCATCCCGAACTCAGCAGTGAAACGATGCATCGCCGATGGTAGTGTGGGGTTTCCCCATGTGAGAGTAGGTCATCGTCAAGATTAAATTCCGAAACCCCTATCTGCGTATGCAGGTAGGGGTTTTGTTTTGGTGCGCCCAGCATGGGCGCAATCTTGTGGGTGAAAGTCCCGCCGTAAGCTGACCACAGCGAACGAAGTGAAGCGCAACTGCATGAGGGTGACCGAGTGTGGGGAGGAAGCGTGAATCGAAGCCGTGAGCCGATGGACAAGAACCGGATACAAGGCGAAGCCGATCAGGGCGAGCGAGCCAAAAATCGCGAAGCTCTTGTGGTCAAAGATCAGGCTGCGTAAATCCGGCGGTTGTGCGGGGAAGGATTGCGTTCTTACCTGGGGAGATCTCGCCTCGTGCCTGAAAGGGCGACGGCGCCAGCCGGAGCGAGAAGTCAGCAGAGGCCGTAGTAGTCTTTTTTTTTGACGAAGGGCCGAACGAGAGAAAGCGTTATAGGCCATGTTGATGCGAACGACCGGAAGTCAGATGCCTGCCAAACGCGGGGCGGATCGAGACTGCGAGCGGTGAAGCCGTGAGAAGCTCCGTCAGTGACGAGGTCAATCGCCCGCAAGATGAAACCGACAACGCAGGGCAAGGGCTACTGGAACGGGCCTTTGCGAGAGAAAACCTGAAGCGGGCATGGAAGCGGGTCAAGGCCAACAAAGGGGCAGCGGGAGTCGATGGTCTGGATATTGAACGGACTGCCGAACACTTGTTAACCCAGTGGGCAGCGATTCGTGAACAGCTTCTCTCAGGTGTCTACCGGCCCAGTCCGGTACGACGTGTGGTCATTCCCAAACCTGACGGCGGTCAACGCGAGTTGGGTATCCCGACGGTCACCGACCGTTTGATCCAACAAGCGCTGCTACAAGTCCTGCAGCCATTACTCGATCCGACTTTCAGTGAACACAGCTACGGCTTTCGCCCGGGACGCTGCGCGCAAGACGCCGTGTTGGCAGCTCAGCGCCACGTGTCTTCGGGCCGAAAAGTGGTGGTGGATGTGGATCTGGAGAAGTTCTTTGACCGGGTCGACCACGACATTTTGATGGATCGTTTACGCAAGCGGATTGCGGATCGGGCGGTTATCCGGCTGATTCGGGCGTATCTGGATGCAGGAACGCTGATCAATGGCGTGGTCGAGAAAAGCCGCTGCGGGGCGCCGCAAGGCGGCCCGCTGTCGCCGTTGTTGGCGAATGTGCTGTTGGACGAAGTGGATCGGGAGCTTGAGCGTCGAGGTCATTGTTTCGTGCGCTATGCCGACGATGCGAATGTGTATGTCCGTAGTCGCAAGGCAGGGCAGCGGGTGATGGCCTTGCTGAAGCGTGTGTATGACAAGCTGCACTTGAGCGTCAACGAGAGCAAGAGTGCGGTGGCGAGTGCGTATGGTCGCAAGTTTCTGGGCTACGCCTTCTGGGCATCTCCACAAGGCGTCAAAAGAGCGGTAGCGGTCAAGGCGCGCAAGCAGTTCAAGCAACGGATACGCGAGCTCACCCGTCGCTCAGGCGGTCGCAGTATGCGACAAGTTGTGGAGAATCTACGCCCTTATCTCTTGGGCTGGAAAACTTACTTTGGGTTGTCGCAAACACCGAAAATCTGGCGAGAGCTGGATGAATGGATACGACACCGACTGCGAGCGATCCAGCTTAAGCAATGGAGGCGTGGACCGACGATCTACCGCGAACTGCGGACGTTGGGAGCCAGCAGCCAATCGGCCCGGAAAGTGGCGGCCAACTCGCATAGCTGGTGGCGTAACAGCCGATTTGAGCTGAATCGAGTGTTGGATTTGGCGTGGTTCGACAGGCTGGGACTGGTGCGACTCTCATAACCTCAATCTCTCGAACCGCCCGGTGCGGACCCGCATGCCGGGTGGTGTGGCAGGGGAGCGGCCTATGAAGGCTGCCCCCTATGCCGATTCCGCAGGAAAGTTCGTACAGCATTACCGGCCAGCTCCCGGCTGTCACAGTCTCCCGACAATGCTAAGGTTCGGCCCTACCGTTTGTATTTTCCCAAGGAAGCCTTTATGCCGGACGCCACGTCCCTCAACGCTGCTTTTATGGTGGTTCAAAGCAACAGTCTGAATGAACTGCGCAGCCTGGTGATCAGCGTAATGCGGCGTTATCCGCTGGCTCCCCTGGAAAATGAAATCGCCTTGGTGCAGAGCAATGGCATTGCGCAGTGGCTCAAGCTGGCGCTGGCCGAAGATCCGGAAGAGGATGACATGGGCGGCTGCGGTATAGCCGCCGCCATCGACGTGCAGTTACCCGGTAGCTTCATGTGGCAGCTTTATCGCATGGTCCTTGGCCGGGATGAAATCCCGGTCAAATCGTTACTCGATAAAGCTCCACTGACTTGGCGTCTGATGCGCCTCCTCCCGCAACTGATCAACCAACCGCACTTTGAGCCACTGCAGCGCTTCCTGACCCATGACACCGATTTGCGTAAGCGCTACCAGTTAGCTGAGCGACTCGCAGACTTGTTCGACCAATACCAGGTCTACCGCGCCGACTGGCTCGAAGACTGGGCAGAAGGTCGTCACCAATTACGCAACGGCAGAGGCGAAGCCAAGCCACTGGCCCCAGCCAACTGCTGGCAGGCCGAATTATGGCGAGCGCTGTTGCTGGATGTGGGTGAGGAAGGCATGGCGCAAAGCCGTGCCGGTGTTCATCAGCGGTTTATCGAACGCATCAACAGCCTCGACGTCGCCCCCAGCGGATTGCCTTCACGGGTGATCGTTTTCGGGATTTCTTCGCTGCCCGCTCAAGCCCTCGAAGCACTCGCCGGACTGGCTCGTTTCAGTCAGGTTCTGCTGTGTGTTCATAATCCGTGTCGTTACCATTGGGCCGACATCGTCGCCGATAAAGACCTGCTAAGGCATCAATACAAGCGCCAGGCCCGCAAGAGCGGAATGCCTGTGGTGCTTGACCCGCAAACGCTCCACCAGCACGCTCACCCGCTACTGGCTGCCTGGGGTAAACAGGGGCGGGACTACATCAATCTTCTCGACAGCTATGACGATCCCAACAGCTACAGCTCTGCGTTTCGTGATGGGCGCATCGACCTGTTCAGCGACAATCAGCCAAAGAACATGCTCAATCAATTGCAGGACGACATTCTCGAATTACGTCCACTGAGCGAAACACGAGAATGCTGGCCAACCGTCGATCTTGAGCAAGACGAGTCGATCCGTTTTCACATCGCCCATAGCGCCCAGCGTGAAGTAGAGATCCTTCATGATCAGCTCCTGGCACGCTTCAGTGCTGATCCGGACCTAAGACCTCGCGACATCATTGTGATGGTCCCGGACATCGACAGTTACGCACCGCATATTCGAGCCGTATTCGGTCAACTTGATCGCCAGGACCCTCGTTTCATTCCCTTCACGCTCGCGGATCAAGGCCAGCGTGGTCGCGATCCCCTGCTGATTGCGGTGGAACACCTGCTCAAACTTCCCGACAGTCGTTTCCCCGTCAGCGAGATTCTCGACCTGCTGGACGTTCCAGCATTACGTGCCCGCTTTGGCGTCGAGGAGCGTGACCTACCGACGCTGCACCGCTGGATCGAAGGTGCCGGCATCCGCTGGGGAATGAATGCCGAGCAGCGTGCGGGTCTGGGATTGCCTGAAGCGCTGGAGCAAAACAGTTGGCGATTTGGCCTGCGCCGGATGCTGCTGGGTTATGCCGTGGGCAGTGCCATTGCGTGTGAAGGCATCGAGCCTTACGACGAAATTGGCGGTCTGGATGCCGCGCTCATCGGTCCTCTGGTGGCCCTGCTGGATGCGTTGGAGATCGCCCACCAAGAACTGACTCAACCGGCACCGCCCAAGCAATGGGGCGTGCGATTGCAAGCATTGGTGCAGCTGTTCTTCCTGGCCAGCAATGAGCACGACGACTACTTGCTCGCCCAGCTAGAAGAGTTGCGCGAAACCTGGCTCGATACCTGTGAGTCCGTAGGTTTGCAGGACGATTTGCCGCTGACGGTGGTTCGGGAAGCCTGGCTGGCCGGACTGGATCAGGGTCGCCTGTCCCAGCGTTTTTTGGCCGGTGCCGTCAACTTCTGCACCTTGATGCCGATGCGGGCGATTCCGTTCAAACGGGTCTGTCTGCTGGGTATGAACGACGGCGACTATCCTCGTGCACAACCGCCGCTGGATTTCGATCTCATGGGCAGTGACTACCGCCCCGGAGATCGCTCCCGCCGTGAAGATGACCGCTATCTTCTGTTGGAAGCGTTGTTGTCGGCACGAGATCAGCTCTACATCAGTTGGGTAGGCCGAAGCATCCGGGATAACAGCGAACGCCCGGCCTCCGTGCTTATTGGCCAATTGCGTGACCATCTCGCCAGCGGTTGGAGACTGCGTGATGAGGACGAGGACCTGCTGGAGGCCATGACTCAAGAGCACCCATTGCAGCCCTTCAGCGCTCGTTACTTCCATGAAGGTGACGCGCTGTTCAGCTACGCCAATGAATGGCAGGTACTTCATCACGTCACCGATCAGGTGGCTGACGGCGAGGTACTTGAGGCTTACGAACAGGAGGAGCCGCTGAGCCTCGGTCAGTTGCAGGACTTCCTGCGCAATCCTGTGCGACATTTTTTCAGCCAGCGGCTCAAGGTGTTCTTCGAAGCAGCTGAAGTGCCCTTGGCCGATGAAGAACCCTTTGTCCTCGATGCGCTGCAACGCTACAGCCTCAGCGACAGCTTGCTTGCAGCGGCGATGGGACGCATTGATCACGCCGATCAGGCACTTGAAGACCAGGCCAAACGCCTGCAAAACAGTGGGCTGCTGCCCATGGCCGGATTCGGCGAATGCCTTCAGCGTGAATTGATTGAACCGCTTCCGGATCTGCTGCAGCGTTATCAACAGCTCCTGGCGTTATGGCCGACACCGCTGACCAGCGCTCTGCCGGTAAATCTTGAGTTGGAAGGACTGCGGCTCGAAGGTTGGCTCAGTGGTCTGCACCAGCGTGCAGACGGCGGATTGCTGTCGGTCACGACCATCCCCAACAGCATTGGCTCAATTAAAAACCGCAAATGGCACCGGTTGACCAGGCCTTGGGTCAATCATCTGGTTGCCTGCGCCATTGGCATCCCGATGACCACCGCGCTGGTGGCCAGCGACGATAGCCTGCTGTTGGAACCACTTGAGAAGGGTGCCGCTCTAAAAATTCTGGGGCATCTTCTGGAGGCGTGGCGAGCGGGCATGCGCCAACCCCTGCCAGTTGCAGTTAAAACTGCCTTCGCCTGGCTTGGCCAGGCCGATCCGCTGAAAGCCGAAGCCGCTGCCCGCAAAGCCTATGAAGGCGATGGCCAGACCACTGACGGAGAGCGCCGCGAAAGCCCTGCACTCACACGACAGTTTGCTGACTTCGACGCGCTGGTTGCCGACGAAACGTTCCCCGACTGGTGCAACGCCTTGTACAAACCGATGCTTGAAGCCCCTTGGCGTTCACTGACCAGCGAGGAGGCTCGTTGATGACAACAAAAACTCCTCTGGCGCTGGCCTTCCCACTGCGCGGCAGCCAACTGATCGAAGCCAGCGCCGGGACCGGCAAGACCTTCACCATTTCCGCGCTTTATCTGCGCCTTGTACTGGGTCACGGGAGTGACGCGAGTGGTTTCGGGCGTGAACTGTTACCGCCGCAAATCCTCGTCGTGACCTTCACCGATGCCGCCACCAAAGAGCTGCGTGAACGTATCCGCACACGTTTGGCGGAGGCCGCGCGATTCTTCCGTGATGAAACCCTGGCACCGGATGGCCTCATTGCCGAACTGCGTGATCAGTACCTGCCCGAACAGTGGTCGGGCTGCGCAAACCGTCTGGACATCGCCGCGCAATGGATGGATGAGGCGGCCGTCTCGACCATCCACAGTTGGTGTCAGCGCATGTTGCGCGAACACGCGTTCGACAGCGGCAGCCTGTTTACCCAGACCCTGGAAACCGATCACAGCGATTTGCTGGGCGAAGTCCTGCGTGATTACTGGCGGTTGTTCTGTTACCCGATGCAAGGCGATGCACTGAACTGGGTCCGCAGCAATTGGGGTGGACCGGCAGCATTGTTGCCGCGCGTGCGCGGTTTGTTCGCCAGCGAGCGCGACAGTGTTGAAGGAAAAGAGCCGGCCGAGCTGATCAGCGAATGTTTGCAGGAACGACGAATCGCGTTGCTTGAACTCAAGATGCCTTGGCGCCAATGGGCGGACGAGCTGCTGGTGATCTGTCACCAGGGTGTTGCGAGCAAGAGCGTCGACGGTCGAAAGATGCAGGCACGCTACTTCGAGCCCTGGTTCGAAAAAATCAAAGCCTGGGCCGAAGATGAATCTCTCGAGCCACTGGATATCGGCACCGGCTTCACTCGTCTGACGCCCGATGGCATGGCCGAAGCCTGGAAAGGCGAAGCGCCCCGTCACCCGGGATTGGACGCAATGCCCGGTCTCAAGGCCAGCCTCGACGGACTGCCAACTCCTGACGCGGCCGTTCTGCAACATGCCGCCCGCTGGGTTGGAACGCGGTTCGAAGAAGAAAAGCGTCGCCGCGCAGAGATGGGCTTCGATGACATGCTGCTGCGTCTTGATGCCGCTTTGCAGTCCGAGGGAGGCGAACGCCTGGCGACCTTGATTCGGGAGCAGTTCCCGGTAGCGTTGATTGACGAATTCCAGGACACCGACCCGGTGCAATACCGGATCTTCGAAAGCATCTATCGCATCGAGGACAACAATCCAGAATGCGGCCTGTTTCTGATCGGTGACCCGAAACAGGCGATCTACGCGTTCCGTGGCGCCGACATTTATACCTACCTGCGCGCCCGTCAGGCCACGACCGGTCGACTGCATACGCTGGGCACCAACTTCCGCTCCAGCCATGGCATGGTCAATGCGGTTAACCATGTATTCGAGCGCGCCGAGTCTCGTGAGCTGGGGCGCGGCGCGTTCTTGTTTCGGGAAAAGAATGGCGACAACCCGGTGCCGTTTTTACCTGTGGAATCCCAGGGACGTAAGGAGGTTCTGCACGTAGAGGGTCAAGTCGTCCCGTCCCTGAACATCTGGCATTTGTCCGCAGAGCAACCGCTGTCCGGTGCTGTGTACCGGCAACAGTTGGCTGCCGCCTGCGCCAGTGAAATCACTGCAGTGCTCAACGGTGGGCAACAAGGGCGGGCGGGTTTCGTCGAGGACGGTAAGGACTTCAGAGGCCTGCTGCCGGCAGATATCGCGATCCTTGTACGCGATGGCAAAGAAGCTCAAGCGGTGCGCGGCGAACTCTCGGCTCGAGGTGTGCGCAGCGTCTATCTGTCGGACAAGGACTCGGTGTTCGCCGCACAAGAAGCTCACGACGTGCTGACCTGGCTCAAGGCCTGTGCCGAGCCCGACGTCGAGCGACCACTGCGAGCGGCGTTGGCGTGCATCACGCTTAATCTGTCGCTGGCTGAACTGGAGCGACTGAATCAGGACGAGCTGGCCTGGGAAGCACGTGTCATGCAATTCCGGGGCTATCGCGAGCTCTGGCGCAAGCAAGGCGTGCTGCCGATGCTGCGACGTTTGCTACACGACTTCCAGCTCCCGCAGGCATTGATCGCGCGCAGCGATGGTGAACGAGTGCTGACTAATCTGCTGCACCTGTCCGAATTGCTGCAGCAGGCGGCGGCCGAACTCGATGGCGAGCAGGCGCTGATCCGTCACTTGTCCGAGCATCTGGCGTTGTCCGGCCAGGCTGGTGAAGAGCAGATCCTGCGCCTGGAAAGCGATGAACAACTGGTCAAGGTTGTGACCATTCACAAATCCAAGGGCCTTGAATATCCCTTGGTGTTTCTGCCCTTCATCTGTTCGGCGAAGCCGGTGGATGGCAGTCGTCTGCCGCTGCATTACCACGACGAAAACGGCAAGGCTCAGGTGAGCTTGAAGCCGACTGCCGAGTTGATTGCCCTGGCCGACGATGAACGTCTGGCCGAGGATCTGCGCTTGCTGTATGTCGCCCTGACTCGCGCGCAACATGCGTGCTGGCTCGGCGTGACCGATCTCAAGCGCGGCAATAACAACAGTTCGGTTCTGCACCTGTCGGCGTTGGGTTACCTGTTGGGCGGTGGTTTGCCATTGGCCGAGTCGGCAGGCCTGAAGCACTGGCTGGAAGATTTGCAGCAGGAGTGCCCGGCGCTGACTTACGCTGAAATGCCGCCAGCCAACGCCGAGCTTTACCATCCGCCGCAAAACCAGGCGAGTTTGCTTGCGCTGCGCGTCCCGAAACGCAAGGCCAGTGAAAACTGGTGGATCGCCTCGTACAGCGCCTTGCGCATTAGCGACAGTATGAGCGTGGGCAGTGACGACGCCCCGGAGAGCCCGCAAGCGCAAAAGCTCTTCGATGACGAACGCCTTGATCCGCACGCTCCACGAGAAGTGATGGCCGCTGGCGGTGATATCCATCGATTCCCTCGAGGCCCCAACCCCGGCACCTTTCTCCATGGTTTGCTGGAATGGGCCGGCGACGAAGGTTTTTCCGCCACCCCGCAAGCGATCGAAGACGCGATTGCCCGTCGCTGCAACCGTCGTGGCTGGGAAGGCTGGATCACCACGCTGAGCGATTGGCTGCAACATTTGCTCAAGTCCCCGCTGCGCCTCGGCGGCGGGACCGAACCAGTAATATTGGAGCAATTGACCCAGTACCGCGTCGAGATGGAGTTCTGGTTCGCCAGCCATAAAGTCGATGTGCTCAAACTGGATGAACTTGTGCGCCAACACACCCACTATGGCGTTGCCCGAGTGGCTGCTGAACCGGTCTTGCTCAACGGCATGTTCAAAGGCTTTATCGACCTCACCTTCGAACACGATGGCCGCTATTACGTCGCCGACTACAAATCCAACTGGCTGGGCGTTGATGACGCGGCCTACACCGAACAGTCCATGGAACAATCGATTCTCGATAATCGCTATGACCTGCAATACGTGCTGTACCTGTTGGCCTTGCACCGACAACTCAAGGCGCGGCTTGTCGATTACGATTACGACCGGCACGTCGGCGGTGCGCTCTACCTGTTCTTGCGTGGCACGCGTGCCGCCAGCCAAGGCGTGTATTTCGCCCGTCCACCCAAAGAACTGATCGAGCGACTGGACCGAATGTTCCAGGGCAAGCCAGAACCCAAGGCCGAACCCGCGTGGGAACAGGGAGTACTGCTATGAGTCGCACCTTTGCCGATTTGCTGCCCACACCCTTGGCAGCGGAAAGCCTGGCAGATCTGGCTCCATTGAGTCGTGCCGATGACCTGCTGTTGTTACTGACGCGCTGGGTTGAGCGAGGCTGGTTGCGAGCGCTGGACAAGGCCTTCGTCGCCTTCCTCCACGAACTCGCCCCCGACGATGATCCGTTGGTGCTGCTCGCTGCCGCGCTGACCAGTCACCAACTGGGCCACGGTCATGTGTGTCTGGACCTGTTCGAGACGCTGAAAGAACCGGATTTCGCCCTGTCGCTGCCCCCTGAAGGCGATCTGCACAGTGGCGCGATGTTATTGCCGTCGCAATTGCTGGAAGCGCTGGACGGTGCCCATTGGTGCAAGGTTCTGGCCTCCAGCAATCTGGTGGCCCTGGCCGCAGACGGTCGTGAATCTGCGCAATCGCGGCCCATGGTTTTATCCGGCAAGCGCCTGTACCTGCGCCGCTACTGGGCGTACGAAAGACGCATCGACGATGCCCTGCGCCTGCGCTTGGCTGAACACGAAGTGACACCGGATGATTTACCCCAACGCCTGACCGGTTTGTTCGGTTCAGCTAAAGCCGGTGAGGTAATCGACTGGCAAAAACTCGCTTGTGCGTTGGCGACCCGCAGTGCGTTCAGCATCGTGACCGGCGGCCCAGGCACCGGTAAGACCACTACCGTCGTGCGCTTGCTGGCATTGCTCCAAGCGCCCGCAGTAGGAGCTGGAAAACCGCTGCGCATCCGGCTTGCCGCACCCACCGGGAAAGCAGCGGCCCGGCTCACGGAGTCGATCAGCCAACAGGTCCGGACCCTGGCCGTCGCCGAATCGGTCCGCGGCCAGATCCCGTCTGAAGTCACTACCGTGCACCGTTTGCTGGGCAGTCGACCCGGCACGCGACACTTTCGCCATCATGCCGGCAATCGCTTGCCGCTGGATGTGCTGGTGGTGGACGAAGCGTCGATGATCGACCTGGAAATGATGGCTAATTTGCTGGATGCGATGCCGGCTCACGCTCGGTTGGTGTTGTTGGGGGACAAGGATCAGCTGGCATCCGTGGAGGCCGGCGCTGTGCTGGGCGATTTGTGCCGGGATGCCGAGGCGGGTTGGTACAGCCCGCAGACTCGCCAGTGGCTGGAAGCAGTCAGTGGTGAAAGCCTGGGAGCCAGTGGTTTGCAAGCGGACACCCAAGGCACTCATCCACTGGCCCAGCAAGTGGTGATGCTGCGTCATTCGCGCCGGTTCGGCGAGGGCAGCGGCATTGGTCAACTGGCGCGCTGGGTCAATCAGCAACAACCCGAACAAGCCCGCAAGTTGTTGGCCGCTCGAAGCCACGACGACGTGTTTTCCCTGCCACTCAAGGGTGAGCAAGACCGTGCGCTGGAGCGCTTGTTGCTCGAAGGTCATGGCGAAGGACCGCAAGGCTATCGCCACTATTTGAATCTGCTGCGCAGACAGCGGCCAGCGCTCGACAGCCCATTCGACGATGCACACTGGACCGAATGGGCGCGAGACGTGTTGCAAGCCTTCGACGCTTTCCAGTTGCTGTGTGCCGTCCGCAAAGGGCCGTGGGGCGTGGAAGGGTTGAATCAGCGTGTCACCGCCGCATTGCTCAAGGCCCGGCTGATCGACAGCGATCAGCAGTGGTACGAAGGGCGACCCGTGTTGATGACCCGAAACGACTATGGCCTGGGGTTGATGAATGGTGACATCGGCATCGCCCTCAAACTGCCAGAGCGTGAGGGACCCGAAGCAGGCAAGCCGGTGTTGCGCGTGGCGTTCCCACGCAATGATGGCCAGGGCGGCGTTCGTTTTGTTCTGCCTAGCCGGCTCAACGATGTCGAAACCGTCTACGCCATGACCGTGCACAAATCCCAGGGCTCGGAATTCGCCCATACGGCGCTGATTCTGCCTGATGCCCTGAACCCTGTGCTCACCAAGGAACTGATCTACACCGGGATCACCCGGGCCAAGCACTGGTTCACCTTGATCGAGCCGCGTGCCGGTGTCTTCGAAGAGGCCGTGCGGCGCAAGGTCAAGCGCTTGAGCGGATTGATGCTGGAGCTGGAGGAGGGTAATGCACCGAGCCTTTGATTGAGCGCCGACTAGTCGGCGAACAACATCTCCCGGCTTTCACCCATCAACAGGCCCTGATTCTGTTCAGTGACCGAGCGGATGTAATCCCATAACAGGGTGATCCGCTTGAGCTTGCGCAGGTCCTCACGGCAGTACATCCAAAATTGCCGGGTGATGTTGATCTCTTGCGGCAACACCGGCAGCAGCCGTGGGTCCTGGGCCGCCAGGAAACACGGAAGTATCGCCAGCGACCGCCCTTGCTGTGCCGCCACGAATTGAGCGATCACGCTGGTGCTGCGCAGATTTGCGCTGGCGCCGGGCAATACGTTCGCCAGGTACAACAGCTCTGAGCTGAATGCCAGATCGTCGACATAACTGATGAATGAATGCTTGCCCAAGTCTGCCGGGCGGCGGATCGGTGGGTGTTTGTCCAGATAGTCCTGGGTCGCGTACAGCTGTAATCGGTAGTCACAGAGTTTGCAGCAGACGTACGGCCCGTGTTCCGGGCGCTCCAGGGCGATGACGATGTCGGCTTCGCGCTTGGACAAGCTGATGAAGTGCGGCAGCGGCAGGATGTCGACGGAAATGGCCGGGTAGGCGTCGACGAAGTGGCTCAGTTGCGGCGTGATGAAAAAGCTGCCGAAGCCTTCGGTGCAACCCATGCGCACGTGACCGGACAACGCCACCCCGGACCCCGAAACCTGCTCGCAGGCCATATGCAATGTGCTTTCAATAGACTCTGCGTAACCCAACAATCTTTGGCCTTCAGCGGTCAGGACAAAACCGCTGGTCCGGGATTTCTCGAACAACAAAGTCCCCAATGCCGCTTCCAGCGAACTGATGCGCCGCGAGACGGTGGTGTAGTCGACTGCCAGGCGCTTGGCCGCAGTGCTGGCCTTGCGGGTACGGGCGACTTCGAGAAAAAACTTGAGGTCATCCCAGTTCAGCGAGCCTAAAGACGTGATGTTTTTTTGCATGATGGACCGGCTTTTATGTGCGTTCTTATTAGAAGTTTGCACATCTATACTCCAAAAACAGTCCCACAACCAATTCGCGGCACACGCCTCATCACAAGGCGACTTTCTCGCTTTGGCTCCCAAGATAAAAACAAGCATCCGGAGACCCACATGAACGCATCGCTCACGCCTAACGAAACCACCGTGCAGAAGGTCAAGCTGTTGATCGACGGCCAGTGGATCGAATCCAAGTCCACCGAGTGGCACGACATCGTCAACCCGGCGACCCAGCAAGTGCTGGCCAAAGTGCCGTTTGCCACCACCGAAGAAGTCGACGCTGCGATCAGTGCTGCCCATCGCGCCTTCCAGACCTGGAAGCTGACGCCGATCGGCGCGCGGATGCGCATCATGCTCAAGCTCCAGGCGCTGATTCGTGAACACTCCAAACGTATCGCCGTGGTCCTGAGCGCAGAGCAAGGCAAAACCATCGCCGACGCTGAAGGCGACATTTTCCGTGGTCTGGAAGTGGTCGAACACGCCTGCTCCATCGGCAGCTTGCAAATGGGTGAGTTTGCCGAGAACGTGGCAGGCGGTGTCGATACCTACACCCTGCGTCAGCCCATCGGCGTGTGCGCCGGTATCACCCCGTTCAACTTCCCGGCAATGATTCCGTTGTGGATGTTCCCGATGGCCATCGCCTGTGGCAACACCTTCGTGCTCAAGCCGTCCGAACAAGACCCGATGTCGACCATGCTCCTGGTGGAACTGGCCATTGAGGCCGGCGTTCCTGCGGGCGTCCTTAACGTCGTGCATGGCGGAAAGGATGTGGTGGACGCACTCTGCACGCACAAAGACATCAAGGCGGTTTCCTTCGTCGGTTCGACCGCCGTCGGTACTCACGTCTACGACCTGGCTGGCAAACACGGCAAGCGCGTGCAGTCGATGATGGGCGCGAAGAACCACGCCGTGGTGCTGCCGGATGCCAATCGCGAACAAGCGCTGAATGCCCTGGTCGGCGCCGGTTTTGGTGCGGCGGGTCAACGCTGCATGGCCACCTCCGTAGTGGTGTTGGTGGGCGCGGCCAAACAATGGTTGCCGGACCTGAAAGCGCTGGCGCAGAAACTGACAGTGAACGCCGGCAGCGAGCCGGGCACTGACGTCGGCCCGGTGATCTCGAAAAAAGCCAAGGCGCGAATTCTCGACCTGATCGAAAGTGGCATCAAGGAAGGCGCCAAACTGGAGCTGGACGGTCGCGAGATCACGGTTCCGGGTTACGAGAAGGGCAACTTTGTCGGCCCGACCTTGTTCTCCGGCGTGACCACCGACATGCAGATCTACACCCAGGAAATCTTCGGCCCGGTGCTGGTGGTGCTGGAAGTGAATACGCTCGACGAGGCGATTGCGCTGGTCAACGCCAACCCGTTCGGTAACGGCACGGGCCTGTTCACCCAGAGCGGTGCGGCGGCGCGTAAATTCCAGAACGAAATCGATGTCGGTCAGGTCGGCATCAACATCCCGATTCCGGTGCCGGTCCCGTTCTTCAGCTTCACCGGTTCGCGCGGCTCCAAGCTCGGCGACCTCGGCCCGTATGGCAAGCAAGTGGTGCAGTTCTACACTCAGACCAAGACCGTCACCAGTCGCTGGTTCGATGACGACAGCGTCAACGACGGTGTGAACACCACCATCAACTTGCGTTAAGGAGCCGGACATGAAAATCGCTTTTATCGGTCTCGGCAACATGGGCGCCCCGATGGCGCGCAACCTGATCAAAGCCGGCCATGCATTACGTCTGGTCGACCTGAACAAAGCCGTGCTGGCGGAGCTTGAGCAATTGGGCGGCAGCATCAGCGCTTCGGCCCGTGAGGCGGCGCAAGGTGCGGAACTGGTGATCACCATGCTGCCCGCCGCTGTGCATGTACGCAGTGTGTGGCTGGGTGAAGACGGTGTTCTCGCCGGTATCGGTCAAGGTGTACCGGCCGTGGATTGCAGCACCATTGATCCACAGACGGCGCGCGATGTCGCCGCCGCAGCTGCCAAACAGGGCGTGGCCATGGCCGATGCACCGGTTTCTGGTGGCACCGGCGGTGCGGCAGCCGGGACGCTGACCTTTATGGTCGGCGCCACCCCTGAACTGTTCGCCACCCTGCAACCGGTGCTGGCGCAGATGGGCCGCAACATCGTTCATTGCGGTGAAGTCGGCACCGGGCAAATCGCCAAGATCTGCAACAACCTGCTGTTGGCGATTTCCATGGTTGGCGTCAGCGAAGCCATGGCGCTGGGGGATGCCCTGGGGATCGACACGACGGTGCTGGCCGGAATCATCAATAGTTCCACCGGGCGTTGCTGGAGTTCGGAAATGTACAACCCGTGGCCGGGCATTGTCGAAACGGCGCCGGCTTCGCGCGGTTACACCGGCGGTTTTGGTGCTGAACTGATGCTCAAGGATTTGGGACTGGCCACGGAAGCGGCCCGTCAGGCGCACCAACCGGTGGTGCTCGGCGCGGTGGCCCAGCAGTTGTATCAGGCGATGAGCCAGCGTGGGGACGGAGGCAAGGACTTCTCGGCGATCATCAACAGCTATCGTAAACCGCAGTAAAAGTGCGACCTGGAGTGAGCCTGCTCGCGATAGCGGTGTGTCAGTCACACAAATGTTGTCTGTCAGACCGCTATCGCGAGCAGGCTCGCTCCCACAGGAGTTGCATCGGCCCAATCTTTCGACATTTACCGGGAGATCACCTCGAGTGGTCCCCCGGTTTTTTTGGTGCGCCCAGCATGGGCGCAATCTTGTGGGTGAAAGTCCCGCCGTAAGCTGACCACAGCGAACGAAGTGAAGCGCAACTGCATGAGGGTGACCGAGTGTGGGGAGGAAGCGTGAATCGAAGCCGTGAGCCGATGGACAAGAACCGGATACAAGGCGAAGCCGATCAGGGCGAGCGAGCCAAAAATCGCGAAGCTCTTGTGGTCAAAGATCAGGCTGCGTAAATCCGGCGGTTGTGCGGGGAAGGATTGCGTTCTTACCTGGGGAGATCTCGCCTCGTGCCTGAAAGGGCGACGGCGCCAGCCGGAGCGAGAAGTCAGCAGAGGCCGTAGTAGTCTTTTTTTTTTGACGAAGGGCCGAACGAGAGAAAGCGTTATAGGCCATGTTGATGCGAACGACCGGAAGTCAGATGCCTGCCAAACGCGGGGCGGATCGAGACTGCGAGCGGTGAAGCCGTGAGAAGCTCCGTCAGTGACGAGGTCAATCGCCCGCAAGATGAAACCGACAACGCAGGGCAAGGGCTACTGGAACGGGCCTTTGCGAGAGAAAACCTGAAGCGGGCATGGAAGCGGGTCAAGGCCAACAAAGGGGCAGCGGGAGTCGATGGTCTGGATATTGAACGGACTGCCGAACACTTGTTAACCCAGTGGGCAGCGATTCGTGAACAGCTTCTCTCAGGTGTCTACCGGCCCAGTCCGGTACGACGTGTGGTCATTCCCAAACCTGACGGCGGTCAACGCGAGTTGGGTATCCCGACGGTCACCGACCGTTTGATCCAACAAGCGCTGCTACAAGTCCTGCAGCCATTACTCGATCCGACTTTCAGTGAACACAGCTACGGCTTTCGCCCGGGACGCTGCGCGCAAGACGCCGTGTTGGCAGCTCAGCGCCACGTGTCTTCGGGCCGAAAAGTGGTGGTGGATGTGGATCTGGAGAAGTTCTTTGACCGGGTCGACCACGACATTTTGATGGATCGTTTACGCAAGCGGATTGCGGATCGGGCGGTTATCCGGCTGATTCGGGCGTATCTGGATGCAGGAACGCTGATCAATGGCGTGGTCGAGAAAAGCCGCTGCGGGGCGCCGCAAGGCGGCCCGCTGTCGCCGTTGTTGGCGAATGTGCTGTTGGACGAAGTGGATCGGGAGCTTGAGCGTCGAGGTCATTGTTTCGTGCGCTATGCCGACGATGCGAATGTGTATGTCCGTAGTCGCAAGGCAGGGCAGCGGGTGATGGCCTTGCTGAAGCGTGTGTATGACAAGCTGCACTTGAGCGTCAACGAGAGCAAGAGTGCGGTGGCGAGTGCGTATGGTCGCAAGTTTCTGGGCTACGCCTTCTGGGCATCTCCACAAGGCGTCAAAAGAGCGGTAGCGGTCAAGGCGCGCAAGCAGTTCAAGCAACGGATACGCGAGCTCACCCGTCGCTCAGGCGGTCGCAGTATGCGACAAGTTGTGGAGAATCTACGCCCTTATCTCTTGGGCTGGAAAACTTACTTTGGGTTGTCGCAAACACCGAAAATCTGGCGAGAGCTGGATGAATGGATACGACACCGACTGCGAGCGATCCAGCTTAAGCAATGGAGGCGTGGACCGACGATCTACCGCGAACTGCGGACGTTGGGAGCCAGCAGCCAATCGGCCCGGAAAGTGGCGGCCAACTCGCATAGCTGGTGGCGTAACAGCCGATTTGAGCTGAATCGAGTGTTGGATTTGGCGTGGTTCGACAGGCTGGGACTGGTGCGACTCTCATAACCTCAATCTCTCGAACCGCCCGGTGCGGACCCGCATGCCGGGTGGTGTGGCAGGGGAGCGGCCTATGAAGGCTGCCCCCTATGCCGATTATCAGGCAAACACGAAATACTTGCGCACGGTTTCAACCACTTCCCATGTGCCTTTCATCCCCGGTTCGATGACGAAAATGTCGCCGGCACGTAGATGGATCGGCTCCTTTCCTTCCGGGGTGATGATGCAGTAGCCTTCGCGGAAGTCGCAGTATTCCCACTTCACGTATTCGACATACCACTTGCCCGGCGTGCAGATCCAGGTGCCCATGATCTTGCTGCCGTCTTCGCTGGTGTAGGCGTTGAGGTTGACGGTGTGCGGGTCACCTTCGAGTTTTTCCCATTTGCAGGCGTCCAGCACCGGCAGTGGATGAGTATCGCGAAGGACGGTAATCGGTGCGGTCATGTGGACTCCGGGCAGCGGGTTCAAGAACTGAAGTCGCACCCTATAGCGCCCGTGCACCGGTCAGTTGTCTGAACTCGACATCGAAGTGTCCAGAAACGCGCGACCTTGCTACTAAAGGCTCAAGGCGTGTAACAACGCCTTCGCGTAGCCGGGTAGTGCTTCAAAGTTCCGGGCGCAGAGCAGCAGTTTGCGTTGCGCCCACGTTTCCTGCAGGGCCGTCCACTTGAAAGTCCGTTCCCCCGGCCAGCGTTCGACGGCTGCCAAGGGCACGATTGCCAGCCCGGCACCGCGAGCGACCATGCGCATCACGCCCTCGAAACCGTCAGTGCGGATGCGGATTTGCAGGCGTGACCCGATGTGCAGGGCCTGTTCTTCGAGGTACACCGCGAGGGCGCTGTTGGCGTTCAGTCCTACATAATCGTGGTGCAAGGTGTCGCTGAAACTTAAGGATTCGTTGTTGGCCAACGGGTGATCTCGCGGAAGAATCAGCACCAGCGGATCGTCGCGAAAGGCGCGGGTCTGCAGGTCATCGGTATCCACGGCGTCGGAGACAATTCCCAGGTCTGCCGCACCTTGGCGTAGCGCGTGGGTGATGCGTGCGCTGGGCAATTCCTGAAGATCGATGTCGAGATTCGGATGATCGCGCAAGAAGTCAGCGAGCAACTCCGGCAGGTATTCGGTGATTGCCGTGGTGTTGCACAACAACCGCACCTGACCTTTGACCCCTTTGGCGTATTCGGCCAGGTCCTGTTGCATGTGTTCCGCTTGTTGCAGCAGCGCCCTGGCGTGTTTCGCCAGGGCTTTGCCCGCCGAGGTCGGCGTGACGCCGCGCCGGCCACGCTGCAGAAAATCGATGCCGAGCGAAGCCTCCATGGCGCGGATTCTCGCACTCGCTGCGGCGAGGGACAGATGACTGCGTGCGGCACCGGCGGTGATGTTGCCGCTGTCGAGGATGTTCAGGAAGAGGCGTAGGTCGGTCAGGTCGAGGTGCATCATGGCAGTCTCTGGAGATGTATCGTCTGGACGGGCCTCTTCGCGGGCAAGCCCGCTCCCACAGGTGACCGGGTTCTCATTGGTGGAATGCGATCCACTGTGGGAGCGGGCTTGCCGGCGAAGGCGTCAGTCGTCGCAGCGAAAACTTTAGCCTCTGTCAAATCAAGAGGCAGTCTCAGTATATGGCAGATTTTCACGCGGCCAATCCGGGCTCACCATAGCCCCATGAATACACTCGCCGCGTTCTATCAAAACCTCGGGCTGGCTCTGTCGTTGCTGGTCATTGCCACCTTCCTCCTGGCCGGCATGATCAAAGGCATCATCGGTCTCGGCTTGCCAACCATCGCCATGGGTCTGCTCGGTCTGGCTATGGCACCGTCGCAGGCAGCCGCGCTGCTGATCATTCCCGCGACCCTCACCAACGTCTGGCAACTGGCATTCGGCGGGCATTTGCGCGGGTTGATCAAGCGTCTATGGCCGATGCTGCTGGCGATATTCATCGGCACTGGCGCCGGCACGTTATGGATCGGCATGGCCGGCGGTCAGTGGGTCGTGCGGGCGTTGGGCGCGGCGCTGTTGCTCTATGCGTTGAGCGGATTGCTCCTGCCAACCTTGCGCGTCGACGGGCGTACGGAACGCTGGCTCGGCCCCCTGTGCGGCGCGCTGACGGGCGTCATCACCTCGGCTACCGACGTCTTTGTGATTCCGGCGGTGCCTTATCTGCAAGCGCTCGGTTTGAGCAAGGACGAGCTCGTGCAGGCGCTGGGCTTGTCGTTCACCGTTTCGACCCTGGCCCTAGCCGGCGGGCTGTTATGGCGCGGCGCTCTCGGCGGTGGCGAATTGAGCGCGTCGTTGCTGGCGCTGATCCCGGCAGTGCTCGGCATGTGGCTGGGCCAATGGCTGCGTCAGCGGATCAGCGGTGCATTATTCAAGCGTGTGTTCTTCATCGGCCTCGGCGTGCTCGGCGGCCATTTGTTGATCAGCGGTTAGCGGACGACGGGCTAAGCATCTCGATGGCGCGGATCTCGAAATCCCGTTCCAGGTATTCATCGCGCTGGTCGAGGAACAGCTTCATATGCGGCAAGTTCGAGTGCACGTCCAGGTGGGCCTGGGATTGCCAGATCTCGTAGAAGATAAACAGCGTCGGATCCTGTTTGTCGCGCAGCATGTGGTACTCGATGCAGCCGGGCTCGGCGCGGCTCGTTTCCACGTAGCCGCGGAAAAACGCTTCGAAGGCGTCGGATTTTTCCGGGCGGGTCTTGGCGTGCAGGATGAAGCCTTGCAGTTCACTCATCAGAAATTTCCTCAAATTAAGAGTCGGCACCAGTCTATGGCAACAATCGCCTGTTGATTCGTGCGTATGGGTCAAATGAGTTTTGTGCATTCTGGGCTTATTCCGCGCGAGACCAGTCGCTAACCTGCCGCCATCCGATTACTGACCTTCCGAGATTTCTCATGAAAAAAGTACTGTTGCTCAATGGCGGCAAAAAATTCGCCCACTCCGATGGCCGCTACAACGCCACCCTGCATGAAGCCGCGCTGAGCGTACTGGACCGCGGCGGCATGGATCTGAAAACCACCTTTATCGACGAGGGGTACGACGTCGCCGAAGAAGTCGCCAAGTTTCTGTGGGCCGACGTGATCATTTATCAAATGCCGGGCTGGTGGATGGGCGCACCGTGGACCGTAAAAAAATACATCGACGAAGTCTTCACTGAAGGTCATGGCAGCCTTTACGCCAGCGACGGCCGCACCCGCTCCGACGCCTCACAGAAATATGGCAGCGGCGGATTGCTGCAGGGCAAGCAGTACATGTTGTCGCTGACCTGGAACGCGCCGCAGCAAGCCTTCGACGACCCGACCGACTTCTTCGAAGCCAAAGGCGTGGACGCGGTGTACTTCCCGTTCCACAAGGCCAACGAGTTCCTCGGCATGACCGGGTTGCCGACATTCCTCTGCATTGACGTGATGAAACGCCCGAACATCGAAGCCGATGTGGCGCGCTACGAGCAGCATTTGACCGAGGTCTTTGGCCTGTCCGCTTGAGGTTCCTTTTGCCCCGCATCCAGTTACTATCAAGACAGTTTTTGAATGAGGGGCCGCTGTGAAAGCCAGATCCGATGAGATGCAGGTTTTCGTCTGCGTGATTGAGTGCGGGTCGATTTCCGCTGCGGCCGAACAGGTCGGGCAAACCCCCTCGGCGGTCAGCCGCACGCTGTCACGGCTGGAGGCGAAGCTCGATACCACGCTGATCAACCGCACCACGCGGCGCATGGACCTGACCGAGGAGGGCAAGTACTTCTTCGAACATGCCAAGCTGATACTCGATCAGATGGATGAACTCGAAGAGCGCCTCGGCTCACGCCAGCAAACCCCATCCGGGCGTCTGCGGATCAATGCCGCGGCACCGTTCATGCTGCACGCCATCGTGCCGTACATCGACGAATTCCGCCGGCTCTACCCGGACATCCAGCTCGAACTCAACAGCAACGATTTGATCATCGACTTGCTGGAGCAAAGCACCGACATCGCCATCCGCATTGGCACGCTCACCGACTCGACCCTGCATGCACGCTCTTTAGGTTGCAGCCCGCTGCACATCGTCGCCAGCCCGGCCTACCTTGAGCAACACGGTACGCCGCAGGCGGTTGCGGATTTAAGTGAGCACGCATTGCTGGGGTTTACCCAGAACGAAGGCCTCAACCAATGGCCGTTGCGCTATGTGCACGGTGATCGCTGGCCGATTCAGGCGTCGATCAGCGCCTCCAGTGGCGAAACCATCCGCCATTTGGCGCTGGAAGGCCAAGGCATTGCCTGCCTGTCGCACTACATGACGATCGACGACATTCGTGCCGGGCGATTGCAAGTGCTGTTGGCGGATTTCAACAGCGGTTATCGCCAGCCGATCAACGCGGTTTACTACCGTAACTCGCAGCTGGCCCTGCGGATTCAGTGCTTTCTGGACTTCATTCAGGGCAAGCTGGCGGCTTATGCGAATTCAGACTTCAAGGGCTGATTCGTGATCCCTGCGCAAGAGTGAATTGGGTCAGAGGGGATTTTTCGTCAGTGATTACTTCTCGATACTCGTTGCATCACTTACTCACGCAGGGAACTTCTCCATGAAGGTATTCGTCACCGGCGCCGCCGGTTTTATCGGCGGTTCCATCGCCACCGGTCTGATCCGGGCGGGCCACAAGGTCACCGGCCTCGTTCGCAGCCAGGAACAAGCCAATGAACTGAGCGCGTTGGGCATCACCCCGGTGATCGGTACGCTGGATGACAGCGCACTGCTGGCCGAACACGCCCGCGCTGCCGACGCCGTGATCAATGCCGCCAGCAGCGACCATCGTGGCGCGGTGCAAACCTTGCTCGACGCGTTGCGCGGCTCCAACAAAGTGTTCTTGCACACCAGCGGTTCGAGCATCGTCGGCGATGCATCCGGTGGCAGGTCCAGCGATGTCATCTACTTCGAAGACAAGCTGCCAGAGCCGACTGTCGACAAGGCCGCTCGCGTGGCCATCGACAACCTGATCCTTGCTGCAGCGAACGACGGCGTGAACTCGGCGGTGATCTGCAACACCTTGATCTACGGCCACAGCCTGGGCGTCAACCGCGACAGCGTGCAACTGCCACGCTTGCTCAAACAGGCGCGTAAAAGTGGCGTAGTCCGGCATGTGGGTTCGGGGCAGAACATCTGGTCCAATGTGCATATCGAAGACGTGGTGTCCCTGTACCAGTTGGCGCTGACCAAAAACGTACCGGGCACGTTCTATTTCGCCGAAAGCGGCGAAGCGTCGTTCATCGACATGACCACTGCCATTGCTCAAGCGCTGGAGCTGGGCACGCCGCAGGACTGGCCGTTGAAAGACGCCGAAGCCGAGTGGGGGTATGAAATGGCCAACTATGGTTTGGGTTCCAACAGTCGGGTACGTGGGGAAAAGGCGCGTGAATTGCTCGGTTGGGTGCCGAAGCGGGTGTCGGTGATTGAATGGATTCGGGACGAGATGGTTTGAGTTCGCTTTAAACCGCGTCATCGTTCTTCGCGAGCAGGCTCGCTCCCACGTTTGATCTTCGCAGGGCACGGATTTTGTGTTCGACGAAAATCCCCTGTGGGAGCGAGCCTGCTCGCGAAGGCATTTCCAGCGCCCCAACAACTGGCCGGACTGCCCTCAATTCCGTAACATCCGCACCTCTTTTCCTGCTACTTCCTGCATGCGGTCCCCCCATGAAACCAAAACGCCTACGCGCTGATGTCCTGGCCGGGCTCACGACCTCTTTCGCTCTGCTGCCCGAATGCATCGCCTTTGCGTTGGTGGCCCACCTCAATCCACTGATGGGGCTTTACGGGGCGTTCATCATTTGCACCCTGACCGCGCTGTTCGGTGGGCGGCCGGGCATGGTGTCCGGCGCTGCCGGTTCGATGGCCGTGGTGATCGTCGCGCTGGTGGTGCAACACGGCGTGCAGTATTTGCTGGCCACAGTGTTGCTCGGCGGGTTGATCATGTTGGCGTTCGGGTTGCTGAAACTGGGCAAACTGGTGCGCATGGTCCCGCATCCGGTGATGCTCGGTTTCGTCAACGGCCTGGCGATCATCATCGCCCTGGCGCAGTTGGAGCATTTCAAAAGCGGTGACACCTGGCTCAGTGGTACGCCGCTGTACATGATGACGGGCCTGGTGGCCGTCACCATGGCCGTTGTTTACCTGCTGCCACGCCTGACGCGTGCCGTACCGCCGGCATTGGTAGCGATTCTGGGCGTGGGCTTGGCGGTGTATCTGCTGGGCTTGCCGACTCGTACGTTGGGTGACATGGCGCATATTGCCGGTGGCTTGCCGACCTTTGCGCTGCCAGACATTCCCTGGACGTTGGAAACCCTGCGCATCATCGCGCCCTACGCGATTTTGATGGCGCTGGTCGGCCTGTTGGAAACCCTGCTGACCCTGAACCTGACTGACGAAATCACGGAGAGCCGTGGCTTCCCGGATCGCGAGTGTGTGGCGTTGGGTGCAGCGAATATGATTTCTGGCGTGTTCGGCGGCATGGGCGGTTGTGCGATGATCGGCCAGACCGTGATCAACCTCAGTTCCGGTGGACGCGGACGGTTGTCCGGTGCGGTGGCCGGGGTGATGATTCTGTTGTTCATTCTGTTTATTTCGCCGCTGATCGAGCGCATCCCGCTGGCGGCACTGGTCGGGGTGATGCTTGTGGTGTCACAGCAAACATTCGCCTGGGCCTCGCTTCGGGTGTGGAACAAAGTGCCGTTGAACGACGTGTTGGTGATCATCTCGGTGACGGTGATTACTGTGTTCACCGATCTGGCCACCGCCGTGTTGTGCGGGATTATCATCGCGGCGCTCAATTTTGCCTGGCAGCAGGCCCGGCAGCTTTACGCCGACAGTCATCTGGAAAACGACGGCAGCAAGCTCTACCGGGTGCATGGCACGCTATTCTTTGCTTCGACGACACCCTTCTTGAATCAATTTGATCCTGCCAATGATCCCGCTCAGGTCACGCTGGATTGCCGTCATTTGAGCTTCGTCGATTACTCGGCCATTGCCGCGTTGAATGCGCTGCGCGAACGCTACGCCAAGGCCGGCAAGCACCTGCGGGTGCTGCACTTGTCGGAGCGCTGCAAGAAACTGCTGAAACGTGCGCGCGTAAATCACGACTGAGATAGTACGCGGCGGGTGGACGATTACCTGCCGCTGGGAGACTGACATGATGTACGACACGCTGATTCGCAACGCCCTGATCATCGACGGCAGCAACCGCCCCGGCTACCCCGCCGACGTGGCGATCCTGAACGGCCGCATTGAGCGCATCGGCGACTTGCACGATGCCACCGCCACCGAAGAAATCGACGCTGCTGGCCGTGTACTGGCGCCGGGTTTCATCGACGTTCACACCCACGACGACACCGTCGTCATCCGTCAACCGCAGATGCTGCCCAAACTCAGTCAGGGCGTGACCACGGTGATTGTCGGCAACTGCGGCATCAGTGCTTCGCCGGTGAGTTTGAAGGGCAATCCACCGGACCCGATGAACCTGCTCGGCACCGCCGCAGCGTTTGTTTATCCGACATTCAGTGACTACCGCGCGGCGGTCGAAGCGGCCAACACCACGCTGAACGTTGCCGCGCTGGTCGGCCACACCGCGTTGCGCAGCAATCACCTCGACGACCTGTATCGTACCGCCTCGCCGGACGAAATCAGTGCGATGCGTGAGCAACTGCGCGAAAGCCTGGCGGCCGGCGCGTTGGGTTTATCCACAGGCTTGGCTTACGCCAGCGCGTTCTCGGCGTCTACCGATGAAGTGATGCAACTGACTGAAGAGCTGACAGCGTTCGGCGCGGTGTACACCACTCATTTGCGCAGTGAGTTTGAGCCGGTGCTGGAGGCGATGGACGAGGCGTTCCAGATCGGCCGCCATGCGAAATCCCCGGTGATTATTTCCCACCTCAAATGTGCGGGCGCCGGTAACTGGGGACGCAGTCCGCAACTGCTGGCGTCCCTTGAACACGCGGCGAAAACCCATCCGGTGGGCTGCGATTGTTATCCCTACGCGGCGAGCTCTTCGACGCTCGACCTCAAACAAGTCACCGACGCTCATCGCATCACCATCACCTGGTCCACGCCGCACCCGGAGATGGGCGGTCGCGACCTGATGGACATCGCCGTCGAGTGGGACGTGCCATTGCTCGACGCCGCCCGCCAATTGCAACCGGCTGGCGCGGTGTACTACGGCATGGATGAGGCCGATGTGCGAAGAATCCTCGCGCATCCGCTGTCCATGGTTGGCTCTGACGGATTGCCGGAAGACCCGTTCCCGCATCCGCGCTTGTGGGGCGCATTCCCTCGCGTGTTAGGCCATTTCAGTCGCGATGTCGGGCTGTTTCCACTGCACACTGCGGTACATAAAATGACCGGGTTGTCGGCGGCGCGATTTGGCTTGAAGAAGCGTGGGGAAATCCGCGAAGGGCATTGGGCGGATCTGGTGTTGTTCAATCCGGTGACCATTCGCGACGTCGCAGACTTCAACAACCCGCAACGGGCTGCGGAAGGGATTGATGGGGTGTGGGTCAATGGCGTTTTGAGTTACCGCGATGGGCAGGCGAACGGAAAAAGGGAAGGGCGGTTTTTGGCGCGGGAAGGGGATCTGCGTCACGGGTTTCAGTAAGCATTATTAGTGGTCCGTCACAGCAGTGGCACATTGAAGTTAAAGAATGCCACCACCGAGCCGAAGCGCTGATAGTCGACCCCGCTACAATGGGGTGTCATTTCTAGTCAGGGAGTAACTGCGTGAGCTTCGGTAAAACCACCCCGATCCTGCGGATTTTCGATGAAGCCAAGGCGTTGGAATTCTACGTCGAATTCCTGGGTTTCAAGATCGACTGGCAACATCGCTTCGAAGCAAATTTCCCGCTGTACCTGCAAGTCTCCCGCGGCGAATGCGTGCTGCACCTGTCCGAACACCATGGCGACAGCACGCCGGGTTCGGCAGTGCGGATCGAGACGGATGAGCTAGAGGCATTTCAGCAGCAATTACTGGCCAAGGAATATCAGTTCGCACACCCGCAGATTCAGGTCATGCCCTGGGGGAGCCAGGACATGACCATCAGTGATCCGTTCGCAAATCGATTGGTGTTCACCAATGCAATCAGCGTGTGAAACGGGATCTGGATGACTGCATCGATTCCAGATGTGCTGGATAGTCGATGGGAGGCAGTCGCCCCGTGGGGATATTGATGTCTCTGGGGGATCAAGGCATTACAGTTCATGCAGGTGGAAAAATCGGTCGCTTGTGCAGAATCGGTCATTCCTTTCAGTCGTTGAGTCATTACATAGACGTTTTCAAGCGGGACACTCAATGGGCTATTGAGCAATGCGTTTGTGCTTCGCACTTCTGCGTGGCGCCCGGGAGTGCCGGACTTAATGGGAAACAAATGCCCGGAGCGCCCTAAATGGCCGCGAATATCTTGAGCCAGCGCCGGGTGCAGGGCCACGTCATTTTCATTGGCATAGTCCTGTTCAACCCGAGCCATGTAAGCCTCTGGCCGGGTGACTTCAAAGATTCCCAGGTGTTGTCGTCCATGCCGATGAATCTCCTCTTATGGAGCAGACGACATTACGAGGTGATACGAGGCGGCGCTGTCAGCCCCGTCATTGAAGGAAGACCGGATCTTTCACCGTTTGGTCAGTGAAAAAGAAGGGGCGGTTGTAGAATTTTGAAACACTGCACCGCCGGACATTTCGCAATTCCCGCCAGTACTGCTACTGGCGGGGGCCTGGTCGTTACACCCGGAAGTGACTCACCATCACCTGCAACTGATTACCCAGCCGTGCCAGTTCAATACTGGACGCAGCGGTTTCGTCGCTGGCGGCAGCGGTCTGTTCGGACACGTCGCGCACGTTAATGATGCTGCGGCTGATCTCTTCGGCCACGGCGCTTTGTTGTTCGGCAGCGGCGGCGATTTGCTGGTTCATGGACTGGATGTTGGACACTTTGCGGGTGATGTTTTCCAGTGACACACCCGCCTTGCGGGTCAGCGCGACGCTGCTGTCCGTGAGGGTGCGGCTGTTGTTCATGACCGCCGACACTTGTTGCGTGCCGTTCTGCAGAGCGGCCACCAGGCCTTCGATTTCTTCGGTGGATTTCTGCGTGCGCTGGGCCAGGCCCCGCACTTCGTCGGCCACCACTGCAAAACCACGTCCGGCTTCACCGGCACGCGCGGCTTCAATCGCGGCATTGAGGGCTAGCAGATTGGTCTGTTCGGCGACGGCTTTGATCACGTCCATCACGCTGCCAATCTTGTCGCTTTCCTGTTGCAGTACGCTCATGGCTTCGGTGGAACGCACCACTTCGCTGGCCAGGCGTTCGATCTGGGCGATGGCTTCGTTGACCACCTTGTCGCCTTCGCGAGCTTCGCCGTCTGCCGCCGCAGCGGCTTGCGACGCTTCTTCGGCATTGCGCGCGACTTCCTGCACGGTGGCGGTCATTTCGTGCATGGCGGTGGCGACCTGATCGGTCTCGATCTTCTGGCTGTTAACTCCGGCGCTGGTTTGTTCGGTCACGGCGGACAACTCTTCTGCCGCGCTGGCGATTTGGGTGACGCCGTCGCGGATGCCGCTGATCAGGTCGCGCAGGGTCACGCCCATGCGCGCGATGCCCTGTTGCAACACACCGAGTTCGTCACGGCGAGTGACTTTGACGTCCTGGGACAGGTCGCCGCTGGCGATGCGTTCCACCACGGCCAAGGTGTCGCGAATCGGGCCGGTGATTTGCCGGGTGATGATTACGGCGGCAATCATGCCGACCAGCAAGGCGAGCAGGGTACTGATCAATTGCAGGGTGCGGGCCTGGGCGCTCTCGGCATCGCGGCGGTCTAGTTGGATCTGATACAGCTGATCGCTCAGGCTCACGATGGCGGCGCCCTGGTCGGTCATTTCCTTGCGCGCTTGCACAGCGTCGGTGTTAGCCGCTTTATAAGCCTGCAGGGCGCTTCGATAGTTGGCCAGCGCGGTTTCCAGCTGACGCAGGGTATCTAGCTGAGTCTCGGCAAATTGGGCATTGAGTGGTTTGAGGCTGGCAATCGCCGCGTCCAGTTGACCGACGGCTTTTAGCTCGGTCTCGGCGTTGGTGGTGGCGGTGTAGCCGCGCACTTCGTAGCGGGACAGGATGAAGGCTTCCTTGGCGGTCGTGATGGCCTGGAATTGTTCGAAACGCAGATCGCCTGGCGGCATTTGCTGCACGCGGGCGCTGAGGGCGTCGATCAACGTGCTGGCGGTTTGAGCATTGGCGGTCATGGCGTCGCGGGCACTGTTGCCAGTTCGATAGGCGCTGCGCATTTTGTTCAGGGAGGTCTGGTACGCCGCAATGACGGTGGCTTGCTCTTTAAGCAGCTTGAGGTTTTCCGGACTCTTGAATTTCGACAGCAATGCTTGTTGCTGAGCAGAGAAGGCATCGAGGGTGGTCTGTACGTTCTGCGCGGCGGTTTCGTCGCCATTGGTCAGCATATATTGCAGGCGCACCACACGCAGCTTGGTCAGGCCGGCGTTGAGCTGGGTGATGTCGCTCATCCAGTTGCTGCGGTCAATCAAGCTGCCCAGGCTCGTCCAGCCCGTTAGTGCCAGGACGCAAGTCAAAGCCAGGACCAGGCCGAATCCCAGGCCCAGTTTCATGTTCACGCTGATATTGCCGAACCAGCTATTCATCAATTCCTCCAGGAACGTTGTGCTTCTTAATCATCAATTGGCTGGAAGATTGTTGTTTTTAAAGGCGCCAGCAAAGTAGGTAGCAGGTCTGTATCGGCCGCATTTGCTAGAGCTGAAAGGATTTTGTAGGGCTGATCCTGTAACAAGACTTTGCGCGGGTTTTAAGCTTTTTTTCACATTACGTTCACCGGTTGCCGACGCACGCCTCGCTACCCTCTCAGGATTTAATAAGAGCGGTACGTGCCGGCGAGGCGGCTTGATGTGGAATTGAGACTGAATCTACTCGGGATAAAACGCTCGATTGATTTGAGCCGCTATGCCCGCTATCGCAATGCGGTGGTGCTGGCTGCCGCGTTGTTGGTGATCCCGTTGACGGTCTGGCTGTTCCAGCCCGCCGCCGTGCCGGACCTGGCCAATGGCAATGTCGCGGGTGCCAAGGCATTAGCGGACGGCTGGGCCAAAGGCGACATGATTGTGCTGGTTCGCCATGTCGAACGTTGCGATCACTCCTCCGCCCCTTGCCTGGCGGGCAGCGATGGCATTACCGAGCGCTCCCGAAGCGTTGCGGCCAGTGTTGGCGCGCAGTTCCAGCGCCTCGGGCTGGACAAGGCCGACATTTACCATAGTCCTATCCTGCGTGCTGTGCAGACCGCCAACTTTATGTTCAGCAAGGCAGGCGTCGGTGAGGACTGGCTAATCAGTTGCAAGGGCACTATGTTGCGTGATGCTTTGGCGCACAAAGTGGCGGGACGCAATCTGATTCTGGTAACCCACAGCGAATGCATGACGCAACTCGAAAAGGACCTCAAGTTGCCAACCGAAACCCTGGGTTACGGCGCCTCATTGTTTATCACCGCTCCAACGCCTCAAGCGGCACATATGCTGGGTTTCATTGACGCCTCCGACTGGCACACGGTGACCACCGAATGATTTTTTCTCTGGATCAGGACACACAATGCTTAATTTTTCCCGACACCGCTTTTACTGGGTGAACTTCGGTATTGCGCTAGCCTGCGCGGCCGTGGTTTTCCTGATGTTCGACATGACCAAAATCGACATTTGGTTCAGCAACCTTCTTTTTGACCCGGTCACCCAGACCTTCCCGCTCGACAAGGTTCACTTCTTCGAGAAACTCACGCACAAGTGGGCGCGGATCATTCCGAACTGGACCGCTGAAATCGCCTTGGTCGGCATGTTGCTTTCGTTTGTCTGGCCACTGGTCAACCCGCAAAAGCGCCCGCGTATCGGTCAATTTCTGGAGCGGATCAAAGCCGCCCCCGTGCTGCGGTTTACCTATGACCATCGCCGTGACTTTATCTTTGTGGTGGTGGCGTTTGCCGTTTGCACCGGCGTGATCCATTTCCTCAAGGCGCACACCAGCGTGTACTGCCCGATTGAAACGACCCTTTACGGCGGCAAGATTGCCCACATGGAGTGGTACAACAACTTCCAGCTGTTCCGTGAAGCCGGCGACGGTCGCTGCTGGCCGGGTGGGCATGCATCGGGCGGGTTCACCATGCTCGCGCTGTACTTTGTTGCGCGTCGCTACCAGTGGCGCTATTCCAAAGCCGTGCTGTGGGGCTCGTTGCTGCTCGGTTTCATCTACGGCACCACGCGGGTTCTGCAAGGCTGGCACTACATGTCCCACACCTTCTGGGCCGGGATCTTCGTCTGGCTGGCGTGCTTGCTGACAGCCCTGGCGTTTTACGGCCGGGCAAGGCTGGACGTGCCGGTGCTGAAAAAAGCCGGGCAATCCAGCGAAGATGCACTTACAGACTCACAAAATAGTAAGCCTGTCGCCCCACCATCATTGTCTTGAGCACCTTTAACGGCGCGGCAGGTTCGGCATCACCGGACATGACCGCGACGTTGGACGCTGATGCCGCGAGAAACTCATGCAGTTGCGCGTCAGTGTCCAGGCCTTTGAGCAGGCGCTGGCTGTAGAACACACTGGCGCCGCCCGTTCGCTCATTGGCCTGAAACAGGGCGACCTGCTGTCCGTTGGCTTGCATCCTCTGAATCTGCGCAGTCAACGGCACAAAGGACAAGCTGCGATCAGCCAGGGGCAGCGCCCATTGCGCGGCGGCGAGGTAGCTGCCAATCACTACGGCGAGCACGCCGATCACCCCACCACGTCGATACCGGGCGATGCGACCCAACAGGGTTGCAGCGCTTTCTCGGGCCTTCAGCTTTGCGTACAGCACACCCGCATATTCCGCCGCAATCACCGCCGCCGCAGGTGTCATCGACATCAGGTACACGGTGCGTTTGCTCGATGCCAGCGTCAGCACGGCGAATTGGGCTACCAGCCATAGCGTGAAAAACAGCAAGTTTCGATTGGCCGTCAGGCTTTTGCGAAAGTGCCACAACCCCAGGTACACCAGAATATTCCACGGCAAAAACGCTTGGGGCAGCTTGGCCAGGTAGTAATAGAACGGTTCGTAATGCCCAGCCTCGACGAACGACCCGCTGAAGCGCCCGATACTGTTGGTCAGCAGCACATCCGTCACAGCCTGCATACCGCCGCGCTGATACAGCATGGCGAGCCAGATCAGCAATGGCACCAACCCAAGCAGCGTCAACAGTCCGGGGCGCAGCCAGGCAGAAATGTTCAGGCGCTTGTCGATCAAGGTGTTGGCTAGCAGATAGGCGAAGATCACCACCCCCGGCATTGCCAGCCCCAACACGCCTTTGCTCAAAGTGGCGAGGGCAATCCCCGAGCAAAACAGCAGCGAGTTACCGAGTGTCGGCAGTCGTTGCCCCTGCCTCTCACCCTGAAAGAACGCCAGCAGCGCCATGGTCACACCCAAGGCCAGCAAGGCGTCTTCACCGACGCCACGCACATTGCTCCAGTAACTGGCCATGGTTGCGAGCAGGATGCCCGCTGTCCAGGCGATTTCTTTGGGGCGGCCGAATCGGCGCAGCATCGCGTATAGAATCATCACGCTGAACAACCCGGCGCACGCCGACGCCAGTCGCACCGCCCACGGTGTACCACCGAACACGCGGATCGCTGCGGCATCGAGCCATAAGCTTAATGGGGGTTTCTCAAGAAAGGGTTCGCCAAACAAGCGGGGTGTCACCCAGTCGTTATCCAGGTGCATTTCCATGGCGATCCCGGCGACCCGAGCTTCCGTGGAGCCTTGCAGTTGGTAATTGCCCAGCGCGAAGAAAAACAGCAAAGCAGAAAGCAGACACAGTGAAGAGGCGGAGCGCGACATGGGGTTCTGATGACCGGACAGGGGAGCATGGGGGCCGATCATAGGAAATGAGAGCTGAACGAAATGTGAACGCCGAGTAGTAATCGCGTATTAGAAAACTCAACCCACTCAGAGCTGTCGTCTGCCTTCGATTATGAAGGACATGGCATGTCAGGACGTGTTGCCCATTCTCTCAGGCAAAAAAAAGCCCGCGGGAGGGCGGGCAAACCGTAGTTTCTTGAATGAGCGAGGGCAATGTACCGATTGTGGAGGCGCAGCGGGGTGAAGAAAAGTTCATGTAGATGAGCGTCGGCGGGCTCGTGCGTTTACGGCAAATGATCCGCCGCAAAGTCCGCCTCCGAACGCGCGCGCAACTGCCCCTTGCGGCAGGCTTGCTGGAATCGTTCGTAGTCGCGGTCATTCTGGTCGGTATAGCTTTTGGCATACTTGACCAGTGCCTGCGCCAATGCATCGCTTTTGCCGATGTAGCCGCTGATCTGCGAGGCATGCCCGGATGATTTTGCATGGCCGCGGGCGAGGGCGCGGCCACACAAGCGTGCGTAGGCCGCAAACGCTTCGGCGTCGAAGGTTTCCAGTTCGGCCGAAATTTTCATGTCGCGCAACTGGCGCACATAAAAGTGTCGACCGCTGGGGCCGGTAGTCCAGCCGAGGAACAGGTCACTGGCCGATTGCATCAACCGCTGACCATCGACCACTCGCTGACCGTTATGCCGCACACGTGATTTCGCCTTCACGTAGTCGGCGAGCACTGAACGCCGCGCTTCTTTGAATTGCAGGAACAGCGGGAATTCTTGTTCATCCGTGAGCAACGCCACCAAGCAACGCGTGCCGACACTGCCCACACCCACCACTTTGAACGCCATGTCGTGAACGTGAAAACGTGACAGCAGTTCTCGCCTGTCGGCTTGCAGCGTGGTTCGATAATCACTCATGAATGTTTTGTACAGAGGGCGCCAGTCCGCGAGGCGCAGCCAGTCATCGTCAGCACCCAGCAGGGTGGTGTTTTTGTGCAAATGGAAAATTTCCGGCAGGTCATCGCGAATGACCAGATGACCTTTCGCGTGACGTTCGCTGATTTTCGGCAGCAGTTCGGCATGCGTACGCCGTTCGGCTTTTTCGATGGCGCGCTCCACATGCTCCAGCGTGCTTTTGCTCGCCTGCTTGAGCAAATCATCGTAACTGATGGACTCGTACCAGTTTTCCAGGGTGCTTTGTTGGGCGCACTCCAACATGGTTTCCTGATAGGCGCCCACCACTTGGCGGCAGACGGTTTCTTCTACCGTCTCGCCGTGGCGCAGGTCCCGGGCCGCCACCATAAAACTCGCCACCAGACGCTTCAGGTCCCATTCCCAAGGGCCGGGGTGGGCTTCGTCGAAATCATTCACGCTGAACAGCAGATTGCGCTCGGGGGTAGCAAAACCGCCGAAATTCATCAGGTGGCAATCGCCACAGATCGTCGATACCAGACCCATGTCAGGTGTGGCGGCCAAGTCGTGGGCTTGCAGCAAGGCGTTACCGCGATAGAAGGCGAACGGCGAAACGAGCATGCGGCCATAGCGTAACTCGACCAGCGATTTGATCCGGCCCTCACTGGACCGCTTGATCAACGGCAGCGGATCGCGCGTTACTTTACCCATGACCGCCTGAGCACTACGCGAGCAGTTTTTGCGAGCATCCTTGCCTTGCTTCAAACGGTCTTCGAGGGTGGTCATGTGGGCTCTTTTGGTCTGAGTTTTGAGGTGAATTCGAACTGAGTGTAGAAGGGGATGTGGGTTACGGGTTGGCCTGCTTAGCTGGCGATTGGGTGGGGAAATCAGCAAAACTCCGAGAACCAGTCAATCGGATTAGCTTGAATGTGATGTATACGATACATTGCGTTATAAATGTTACGGTAACTGCACATGGACTACTCGCTGATCATCTCCCGCCTCGGTAAGCAAATACGCGAAAAACGTATCAATCGTGGCCTGACGCAAGTCCAGCTCGCCGAACTTGCGGGGCTGACGCGACATAAAGTCATCGCGGTAGAAAAGGGCACTCTTACCGTCGGGATGATCGCTTTTGCGCGAATTCTAGCTGCGCTGGATTGTGAGTTATCAGTCATTCCAGTGGCAATGCCGACGCTTGAAGAGCTTGGGGATCTGTTCGAATGAAAATGACATCTCTCGGCGTCAGCACCCCAGAAGGCAGTAGCGGCAGAATCCTCACCAGCGCGCAGGATTTCCTGTTTCGCTATGACGAAGATGCGCTGCCTGCCATGGCGATCAGTTTGTCGATGCCTGTGCGAGCAGACGAATTCCGTCGACGCGACCTGCATCCGATTTTCCAGATGAACTTGCCGGAAGGTTATGTCCTGGAGCAATTGCGTAATCGCTTGGCTAAAACCGTTAATGTCGACCCAATGCTGTTGCTGGCGCTTTCCGGTAGCAGTTCGCCCATTGGACGGGTCCACGTACGCTCTGAAACGGTCGATATCTTACTGGCTGAACAGCAGTTTCCAGGGGAAAAGCTCGAAGAGATTCTGACGTGGGACGGTACCGAAGATATCTTCGCTGACCTGCTTGATCGTTACATTCTTCGCGCAGGCATTTCTGGTGTTCAACCCAAGGTGTTGGTACCTGAGCAGCAGGAAATTGATTGGCCGCGAGTCACCTCGAAAACCTCTGAATTGATCATCAAAAGTGGTCGGGAGGAGTTCCCAGGGCTGGCGATCAACGAGTTTCTTTGCATGTCCATTGCCAAGGAAGCGGGTATTCCCGTCCCGGAGTTTTTTCTCTCTGATAACGCGCAGTTATTTGTCATGCGACGCTTTGACCGAGACGATCAGTTAAACCCGATTGGTTTCGAGGACATGGCAGCATTGATGGGGCTTTCGGCTGATCAGAAGTACAGTAAAAGTTATGCGGCAATCGCTAGGGCTGTTCGGTTGTTCTGTCCGGCAAAACACCAGCGATCTTCTCTCGATCAACTCTTCGATAGTGTGACTTTGAGCTGCATTGTGGGAAATGGTGACGCCCATCTGAAGAACTTTGGCCTGCTCTACTCGGAGCCTACGCAGCGCGATGCTCGGCTGGCACCGGCTTACGACATCGTCAACACCACAGCCTATATCCCGGAAGATGTTTTGGCTCTGGATCTGGTGGGTAACAAGTCACTGTTTGCCTCCCGCCAAGGATTGCTTGAGTTCGCACAAACGTGTGAGGTCGAACAGCCGAGAGCGCGTATCCAGAAATTGTTAACAGCGCTGGAGGTCGTGCTTGACCGCTATCCACAGCATAGAGATCGGGCCCCTCATGTTGTGACTGCCATTCAACAGGCGGCTGCGCCATTTGTGCTGACGTTTGGGTAGGCTGTTTCGAGGAGTGAAAGGGGGCGTGGAGGCTTCTCAACGGCAATCTATTAATTGAATGGCGAGCGTTAAATCTTTATCTGATCATGGGCAGGAAACTTCCACGGCACACGGAACACAGCGCCGCCTCTTATCAGATTTGCTTGAGCCGTGATTGCAGGCCACCAACGCACCAAGTTATGAGCCTTGTTCCAATAGGACTCATTTCCCCAATGCTTGGCCAGGCAAAAAACGGGTAGACCGGACTCGCGAAACGCTCGTTTTTCTATATCGCCCTTTGTAAATTTATCTTGTGAAATTACCGCCCAGCCGCCTTCTTTACTTAGAACTGAAATCCAATCGGCGTCGGTGGTGTTGTGCTGAAACTTATCTCTCAGAGGTAATACTGAATGGCCTTCTACTTTAGTCAGTTCATTCAAGGCACGGGCCAATGCGGCAGGAAGGTTATTATCCAGCAAGAAGTTCAAGCGGCATTCCTTTGCTCAAAGTGCACCGCCGCTTCAACGGCTGCCGTAGAGATCTCATAGAGAAGTGCAACCCGTTTGGTGTCTTTCCCCTCTGTCTCATAAGCGCTAAAAATCGTCGCCGTATCGATTCCTGCAGTTGTGAGAACGGGTTTGCCAAAGTTTCGAGAGGGGTCCAGAACGATGGCTTTGCTGCGCTTGACCGGATACCAACGCTGAGCGGCCTCTGATTCCGTATAGTCAATGCCTTCATACAGGGAAGGCTTGATGACTTGCTCAAAAGCGTATTGACGCTTTATCAGATCCAGAAGGGATTCATCTCCAGTTTCACTCAATACGGTGGCGAAAATACTTCGGCCGTCGGTTTGAAAGCGTTTGCAGGTAAATGGATAGGCCTGATTAAACAATTGTTTTGCTTGCTGTGAGGCATTGCGGATGGCTTGCAGGCTGACACCGTGCTGACGGAAGGCATGGACGAAACGAATTTCCAGGAGGTCATGAAAGCCAAGAATGCCCTCATCCAAGCCAGCCAGTTCTGAGTTCCAAATCCCCGGATACTGAACACCGTGCGCGGTATATCCGAATAGCCACCGGCGAATATCGGCAGCTGGAATCCCCGTGTAAAGGGAGGCCTCTGCCGGTGTGTATAAGCCAATACCGACAAGGCGGCTAGGCAGTTTGATGGTTTGCAATGTGGCCTCCCTGTCATCAGGTTATTCGGCGAGGTGATTCTGGTGGGAAGGGCGATCTCGAGCAACCGGTCGTGGACGAACAGCCGTTTGGTTGGTTCAGCGTAAGTCTAAAGGTTGATCGGCACAATCAGCTCAGAGTCGTTAAGGTTTGAAGGAAACTTCCGAGGAACCTGTCCTTTATTTCGTCCGCTAGAAGGCCAGGAGTGAGCTGAGTCTGTTGGCTGGAAACGTTCTGCTGAGTTGAATCCAAAAAAGCACCTGCGAGGGCTAAAATTCTCAATATTCAGTGACCTCATCCGCCCTCAAAACCCACCCCGCCTCCCCAGCCACCAACCTGTACTGAACCTGCCGCATCCTCCCCGTCCGTCCCGCCTCAATATCGGCACTTTCATAAATCGGAAACCGGCGTACCAGCGCATTTTCCACGACGGAAAACTCATCTTCCCCCTGATACCCCTCCGCCGTTTTTGCGTTCTCACTAACAGCCGGAAGGTAAATCTCGCTCAGCGACTTTTTGTGGTTGGCCGAGTAGGCGACCAGTTCTCCAGGCATGCCGCGCCCAGGTGAGCGGGCGAAGATGTAAATCTCCGGTGAGCCATCGCGATCCAGGTCGGCGACTTCCGCGCGTGCGATGTTGCCTGTGAGTGGTCGAGTGATATCGGAGTTGTCGATTTCCAATCCTTGAGGCGAGATGCGCACCACAGGATTTCCGTCGACCCATTCCCCCTTCACATGAAAACGTATGCCTTGCAGTTCGAGTGTCTGATCAAACGGTTGGGCGCTATCTGTCGGGGGGCTGAGGTTCAATGAAAGGCTGTAATAGGCTACCTCGTTGCGCCGTGCAGCGTTGCGCATGAGGTATACCTGAACCATGTATTCGCCATCGACGGGCAGTGGGCCCATGAAGTGATTGCCCATGATCGATCCGTTGAACAGCGCAGAGTCGGCCCCTTTGGCAGTGATGTTGAAGTAAGCGGATGCGTTGGAAGGCTTGAGGTTGACGGTCAGTATTTGGCCCGCCTTCGCACTGACGCGGTGCTGTGCAGTGAGCGGGCCTTTGATCGAATGGTTGAACTTGGCGCTGTCGGCGCCTTTATCAAAAGGGACTTGCTCGACACGAGGCGTGAGTTCGGTGGCAGCGTGTACAAACGTGGAAACCACAGCCAACAGAACGGCGTTGATCCAGCGGTTCATGTTTTTTTCCTGAGAGGACCTGGAGCGAAAGGATAGATAACACCCTGCAAGTCTGCGAAGACACAAAAAAGGCAGTGGTGCTGATCGTTTAGCGCTTTTTTTTCATCCGACCAACGTCACCTGTGAGCAGATGCTGCACTGCTAGGCTTGCCTACTCTGTCGCTTCCTATCAGGAGTCACGGTCATGAGTACTGCACTGGATACCGTTCTGTACACCGCAAAGACCCACACCGTTGGTGGCCGCACCGGCGCCGGCAAGTCCAGCGATGGCGAGCTCGACGTCACCTTCAGCGCCCCCGGCTCGGGCAAGCCCGGCACCAATCCGGAGCAACTGTTTGCCCTCGGCTATTCAGCCTGTTTTATCGGCGCGATCCAGGTGGCGGCGGGCAAGATGAAAATCAAATTACCGGAGGATACGTCGGTGGATGCCGAGGTGGATCTGGGTAAAACCACTGGTGGAGATTTTCAGTTGGCGGTCAGATTGAGTGTCAACATTCCCGGTCTGGAAGCGGGGGTGGCGCGAGAACTGGCTGAGGCTGCGCATCAGATCTGCCCGTATTCGCGGATGACGCGCGGGCATGTAGAGGTGGAGTTGAAGGTAGTTTAAATCCCAGCCACACACTGAACTTGCCTTTGTGGGAGTGAGCCTGCTCGCGATAGCCATCGTACATTCAATATGGATATCAACAGACACACCGCCATCGCGAGCAGGCTCAACTAAATGGGTGTCTGGTTTCATTAGACCACTACACGCCGGATGTGGGGTTTGACACCGGGCAGTCACTCCGGCGCCATCATTACCGCCAGCGTCATTTTGATGAACTCTTCATTCTTGTCGATGGTGTCCAGGGCGCCGCGCACGTTGTCGGCAACGTCGGCCGATCCGCGCTGCTCGACCCAGTTCGACAGCTCCATGATGGCCGCCTCAAGGGCGAGCTGGTTTTCATTGAGCTTGAAGAGCAGGGAAGGGAGTAGGTCTGAGTTCGGCATGGGATTTCCTCCGTGTCGTAAATCAGCGTAGCAGGGAGGAAGTGGGTCGGCAGAACAACGGAGGAAGGCGTTGCTGAAAAGTCGCTGAGGCCAGTATGAATCCACAAAAATCCACAACAACCTTCAGCAACATGTGAAGCCCCAGATGCAACGAAGCCCGCACTGGGCGGATTTCGTTGGTGTATCAATTGGTGGACCGAGGTGATTTGAACTTGGTAGCAAGCTCTCTTGCAGTTGGCCGCGTCATCATGACGGCAGCAAGTCCAGGGTTCGCTCGAGTTCATTGAGGTCGATCCTGAAGCCACTCCCATCCGGTGTGCCTACCACGAAACCGAAATGCTGCTTGTCGCGATCGGTCAGATACTTGAAAAAGCTGACAAAGCGATTCGGTGGTTGCAGCGTCAGCACCGAAGCGCCGGGCGCAAGAACATTAATGCCGTGGATGAGCTGGCTTCCTTCGACGCCCGCCACCACCCTCGCACCGGCGCAGGTCGCTACGATTGTCGAGAGGTCGCAATTCGAGGGGTCGAGGATGTGAAAGCCCCGCTGCTTTTGCAGGTGTTCTGCGATCTCCAGTTCATTGCGCAGTAGGCGCAGATCCCCGCTGCTGCCACGCAGAATGAAAACCCCCGGGTGAGACTGGTAGGTCACCCGTGAGAGGAGCTTCTCTCCCATCGCCCGGTATCGCAGATGCTGATTGGTGTTGTGGCTCGAATCGTCAAACAGTACCAACTCTCGGAAAAAGGCGCTGTGCAGACGTAGCGGCTGCATGCTAAGCCAATCTTCATAGTCCGGGGCTTGACGATAGAGAGGAAACCTGGCCGATGGCGCGGTGGTTACGGGGACCCCCTCGTTGCAGGCCAATGCATAGGTGACGCAGTCTTCGGCCAGCCAGGTGCCGAACCAACGGTTGCCATAGGGCGAGCAATATGCGGCCCCGCGCTCGATCTCCTTTTCCACGACTATCCGTGGCAACCCGTTGGGCCGGTCGGACAGCCAGAAGCTGGCATTGCCCTTGTAAAGCGCACCATCGATCAGCAGGACGTCCTTGATTAGATGGCCCCGTGTGGGACGTTGTTCCACACTGCCCAACCCCTCCATGGTCCGGCGCGGATGTTCAAAGGGAAAGAAGCGCGCCGCTTCCCAGCCGGTCACCCGCTCCAATTGGTCAGGTAGGAAAAAGGCTGGTGGCGCAGGGGTTAGCTCGCGGGGGGCGATCTCCCAAGACTTAACCGCGAGGTTCTTCAAGTTTTCCGCCTGCTTTCGCGCCAGTTTTTTTCTTGCTAGATACCAGTAAGCGGCAAGACTCCAAGTTTTCCGGTCGGATCCCGTTGTATTTATATCCGAGACATCACTTTCCATGAAGAGACCTCTCTGCGATAGATGTTTATATATGACGCTCAGTTTGACGGAATTTTTTCCACGGTGGGCGGAGACTGGAAGTGGGCATAGCGATCACGCAGGTTTTCCAGCATCAGTTCGCGAGGATTTTTTGCGCAGTAGAGGTATATCTTGAACAAGCCGCCGAATACCATCTCGCGATAACGATTGATGACTTCCTCGTCGCTCGGCCCATCCGGCAGGCCCATGTGAAGTGTTAGTTTCTTACCTTCGACGGCAAACAACGGGAACTCCCAGAGGAACTCAGCAATGCCGGTCTTTGGCAGACGGACGAACATGTAGGCCTGGTTGCCCAGGGTATCCACGTCACCGCCACGTCGCCGCTTCCATTTCAAAAGGCCATCGTCAGGACGTGCTAGACACTGACCAATATCGTAGTAGTCGAAGCCATGCTCGATGGCCCATTCCAGTGCCATGAAGGTGGTGATCGAGTTGACCTCGCGCAACCGCTTGGCATCGGTGAAGACCGCCTCTGGATAGCCGAAGCGTAGCGTGCTCCAGTAGCGCTTCCCGGCCCGGGTTATCACACAGCCGAAGTGGCAGGCGACGACCTCATCGCCCTGCATTATCAGGTCGAGCCGGCCAACGGTCTTGGCGATGCGGAACAGATCATTCGAGTCAAATTGCTTGGCATAGCCGCCATGCCGCGCCAGGGCATAGGGCTGCAGCATCTCCCGGTCGGCCTTACCTATCTCGTCGTCTGTCAGCGCCTGCTGCATGCGATACATCGGTCGGCACTTGCGGATGTTGCGGCGCAGCTCGCCGTCGTACCGTGCGATGATCTCCTCCAGAGGGCGCCCCAGAGGGATGATGGCGCTTAGGTAATGGGGTACGTATAGGGCGCCAGCGCTCGGAACCTCGCTGACCAGCACCACGTGGGGCGCTGCGGTAGACTGCACCTTGCCATCGCCCAGCTCGGCGTTGGCCTGCGGCTTGCCGCTGATGAGCAGCTCGGCCATTACTCTCCGGTTCTTCCTGCCGACATAAAGGATTTCGTAGTTGCTACTCTTCTGCAGCCGGAACCTGGCGACCTCCCAGCGCCAGAAACATGCGCGTCCGAGAATATCCTGCCCCCAGGCCAAGTGTTTTCTTATTTCGAAGCGCATCGAAGGAGTTATTAAGCTCCGTATCAATACTGCTAGTTCTTCTCTCATTTTTTTCACTGATATCCTTTGAAGCGGTCTATTAGCTCGTTCTGCAAATATCAAGAAAACTTCAGGTGGAATATTTTTAAAGTTGAAAAAAGAGAATTTATAATTATTAAGTCAAGTATGAGTGCATGCTTATAGTTATTAAAGATGTGCCCTGCAGGCTTGTCAAGCTGAGCTTAATGGCTACAATTTGTATGTTTCATGGCGCCAATATTTTGTATGTTTCATGACGCCAATATTCATGTGTCGAACAATCGCCAAGCGCACTCCAAGGCGCTGAGGCAGCCCCGTAAGCATGTCTGTCGGTTAAGGCGGGCAGGGGGCTGACTGGCCTGGGATGATGAGGCCAAGCCAGACTGAGCAGTTTTTGATGTATTCAATGTCGGAGTCGAGGCGCTGGATCATCTGCGCGTTTTCCTTGATCTCCCCATAAACGTCGCGCTTTGACGCCGTCGCCCCCGTGCTCTCGCCAGATGACGTCATAGTTGGCCAGCAGCTCCTGGGATTTCTCCGCGACGAACGCGACTACGGCGCGCCAGGTGCGTTACTTAGAATGGGTAGACCAGCAGCACCGCCCAGCCCAACGTGCCCCGGTCTTAGGGGTGGGGGCGCGGGGGTAACCGCATCCGACTACCCGACAACCAGATCCGGCCGTGGGCACTTGGACGCTCGAACTGGTTGTTCACCGGATCATTACGCAGCGGAAAACGGGCGGCGGCGATCATGAGTCTGATCCAGTCGGCGCGCATGAATGGGCATGATCCGTATGCCTATCTGAAAGATGTGCTGATGCAGCTGCCGACGCGGCGAGCCAGTGAGATTGGGCAACTGCTGCCGCATGAGTGGATGCCTGCCTGGCTTACGCCAGGTGACTTCGGCAGACGCTTACCTTTTTCTGGCTTTGCCGTGCTGTCATCAAGCTCAAAATCCACCCCTTTGGATACAAAAAAGGCACTTGCGAAATTCGCTAAGTGCCTGATTTGTAATGCTTGTTTGGTGGAGCCGGGGGGATTTGAACCCCCGTCCGCCAGTACTCCGCTGTCGGTACTACATGCGTAGCCGTGTCTATTAAGTTAACCCTCAGCGACCCGACGGGCAGGGTGCTTTGGGCGAGTTGTGTAAGTTTTAGCCGCTTCGTCCACAACGTACTGCACGGCGATTCTGTTCTATATGACAATCACTTTGGGTTTACAGACATCCCCTGATGATTGCTGGACCCGAAGGTACCAGGAGGGAAGGGCTAAGGCTGCTTACGCAGCGAGAGCGTATTCCCCGTAGGTTTCGTCATTGGCAACTATAAGAAGTTGCAACAGTGGATTTACGAGTTCTGTTACCAACTCGGCATGCACCTAAAGTTTCGCAACCGGCGTCGAATCCTAAACGGCCCCGAGCCTGCTGCTCTGTGAATCAAAGTGAGCAACAAGCCTGCGCAGTGTACGCCAACAAGGCACAGAAGGCCAACCCGAAGGTTGGCCTTGAGCTGAGTTACTTCCCGCCTTTTTTTGAGTCAGTGACCGTCTTGATGATGTCGTTGGTCTCGTCTATGCAAGCTTGAATACCTTCCTTGGTGCCTTTTGCCTGGTCGGCTTTAGCTTGCTTGACGGAGGCGTCTACCTGATCTGTCATTTCCGGAGGAATCTGTGCCTTGCCGTTTTGGATGGTTTGCAGGTTGACTGCGCAGAGGTCTTCTGCGGCGAACGAAGGGGAAGCCATCACGGCAGCAGTAATGAACAGACCTAACAGAACAGAACGATTCATGTGTATCTCCTTGAGCTGAAGGGCCAGGCATTGCCGGCCATCAAATCGGCTACCGAGTATTGGGAAGGTCCCACATTAGCGGGACTTGATCAGTGGACTGCGGCGGCACGTCAGGGTTCTGTTTTTCTGCTGTAGAGCTGTCGATTCCGGCAAGAACAGCAAGAAAGGCACATCAATGCACCTTCCTTGAGGCCCTGCTATCACAGCACCCTAGCCTTGGTAACGCGATCCACCAGATAGACTAGTCCGTGGTAGTCAATGCCGCCATGTTGCGTCAGACCGATCTCACAGGTGCGGCTGGTAGAGATGCCCTCGCTGCATTGTTGCACCGCGTCCTTGAGCGTGCGCAGCGAATGGGCATTCAATTGCGGCGTGGTGAAACCCTTGTCGCCGGCAAACCCGCAGCAGTGAATCCCTTCCGGAATGACCACAGTTTTGCTGCACTTGCGCACCAAATCGATCAGCGCCTGGCTCTCGCCCAGATGCTGGGTGCTGCAGGTGACGTGCACCGCAATCGGCGCTTCCTGCGGAGTGAAATCCAGTCGATCCATCAAATGCGTACGGATGAAACGCACCGGGTCGTACAGGTCCAGCCGAACCTCACCCAAATCCTCAACCAGTCGTAACGTGCATGGACTGGTGTCGCAGTAAATCGGGTCGAGCCCGCCGCGACTGGCGTGCAGCAAGGCGCCGATCAGTTCCTGTCGTTTGTGTTCGGCCTGTTCGGCGTAACCTTTGGAGGCAAATGGCTGGCCGCAGCAGAGGTTGTCCTGATTGTCCGGGAAGACTACTTGGAAACCGGCCTTTTCCAGCAGCCCGCGGGTTTTGTCGTACAGCGACATCTGCTCTTTATCACCGGCCGCCGGGCCCATGACCCGCGACACACACGCCGCCAGGTACACCACCCGGGGGCGTTCGTCCGACACGGTCGGACTGAAGCGAATGGCTTTTTCCGGCTGCGGCATGGCATTGGTCCATTGCGGGACCTGACCTTTGGACAGCTTCGTCAGCGCAGCCGAAAGTTTCGCCAGACGTGGTGCTCCCAACAGCATCCGCGCGCCATTGGCGACGTGCAGGGTAAATCGGGCGCCTTGCAGTGCGGTGGCGAAATTTCCTTCGAGCCAATTAGCTGTTTTCACACGATTAGCATTACGGCTGCGGAGCTTTTTCACCAGCTCACCGGTATTGATGCCTACAGGGCAGCGCTGCGCACAAAGACCGGTGGCCGCGCAGGTGTCGATGCCTTGGTATTCGTAAGCCGCTTCGAGTTCGGTGGTGTCGACGCCTGCGCGTTTTTTCGCCTGAATATCCCGCCAGATCACGATGCGCTGACGCGGGCTCAGGGTCAGGCCTTTCGACGGGCACACCGGCTCGCAGAAACCGCACTCGATGCACTTATCCACAATCTCATCGGCGGCCGGCAACGGCTTCAGGTGCTTGAGGTGGATTTGCGGGTCTTCGCTGAGCACCACGTCGGGGTTGAGAATGCCGTTGGGGTCGAGCAGGCGTTTGAGCTGCCACATCAACTGGTAGGCATCGCTGCCCCATTCCAGTTCGACGAAGGGCGCCATGTTGCGCCCGGTGCCGTGTTCAGCCTTCAGCGAGCCGCCGAATTCCACTGCCACCAACTGCGCCACGTCGTCCATGAACGCTTGATAGCGTGCGACTTCTTCCGGGTTGTTGAAGCCTTGGGTGAAGACGAAGTGCAGATTACCTTCCAGCGCATGTCCGAAAAGGATCGCTTCGTCGTAGTGATGTTTGTCGAACAACTCGATCAGGCGGTTGACGCCGATGGCCAGTTGTTCCACCGGGAAGGTCACGTCTTCGATGATCACGGTTGTGCCGGTTTTACGCACGGCGCCAACAGCAGGGAAGGTGTCTTTACGGATCGCCCAGAGCCGGGCGTTTTCCACCGGGTCTTCGGTGAAGTCGACCTGTTTCTCCACCGGGAAAGAGGTCAGCGACGCCATGATCTGCGCCAGTTGTTCCTGCAACAAGGTGGACGATGCGGCGCGGGATTCGATCAGCAGCGCGCAGGCATTGTTCGACAGGTGCTGTACGAAAGCAGGCATGCCGGGTTTGCTCTGCACCGAGCGCAGGCTGCGGCGGTCCAGCAATTCCACGGCTGACACCGGTTGGCTTTTCAGCACGGTCACGGCGTTACAGCAGGTTTCCACGTCCGGGAACACGATCAGTGCCGAGGCCTTGTTCGGGTGGTCGATCACCGTGTCGTACGTCACCGCGCTGATAAAACCGAGGGTGCCTTCGGAGCCGACCAGCAAGTGGCTCAAGATATCCACAGGCTCATCGAAATCCACCAGCGCATTGAGTGACAGGCCGGTGGTATTTTTCAGACGGTATTTGTGGCGGATTCTCGCAGCCAGTTCGGCATTGGCGCGAGTCTCGCGGCCCAAGGTGGCCAGACATTCAAGCAGTGAAGCGTGGCTTTGACGAAACGCCGCGACACCGGCCGGGTCTTCGGTATCGAGGCGGCTGCCGTCGGCCAGAACCAGCCGAATGCCGGCCAGCGTGTGATAGGTGTTCTGCGCTGTGCCGCAACACATGCCGCTGGCGTTGTTGGCGACGATGCCGCCGATTTTGCAGGCGTTGATCGAAGCCGGGTCCGGGCCGATCTTGCGTCCGAACGGAGCCAGCCAGGCGTTGGCCTGCGCGCCAATCACGCCCGGTTGCAGGCGGATTTGCGTGCCTTGGCCACGAATCTCGCGACCGTTCCAGTTATCCCCCAACACGATCAGCACCGAATCGCTGATGGCCTGGCCAGATAGGCTGGTGCCAGCGGCACGGAAGGTCACCGGGACCTGGTCCCGTTGCGCCAGTTTGAGCAACGCCACCACTTCGTCTTCCGACTCGACCCGAATCACCAGTTTCGGAATCAGTCGATAGAAACTGGCGTCAGTGCCGAAGGCCAATGTCGACAGCGGGTCGTCGAAACGTCGCTCTTGGGGGATCAGTTGCTGTGCATCTCTCAGGAAAGCCGCCGGTAGACTCATTGGTCCTCCAGGATCAACACCACCAGGTCTTTCGGACCATGAGCGCCGTAGGCCAGGATCTGTTCAATGTCGGCGGTTTTCGACGGGCCGGATACCAACAAAGCGTTGGTCGGCATGCCTTGGGCCCAATTGAATTCCTGCTGCACCTGATAGAAGTTGTCGCGGATTTCACTGGCCTTGAGCAGAGCGAAATGCACCGGTGGCACCAGGCTCATCAGGCGCGGCTCTTCCCGCGTCGGCCACAGAATCAGGCTGCCAGTCGCAGCGATTGCACCGAGGGTACCGGTGAGACTGGCCGGGGTATCGTTGAACAGTTCGGCTTTCCATTCTTCAATCGGGCGGTCGTAGGCTTTGAGCGTCGGCAGCCCCGGATTTTTTGCCCAATGCTGAGTGATGTGTTGACCGTGAGGCGTAGTCGGCGCGATCAACAGACTTGGCAACTGACGATCCCGTAACAACTGCGCCAGCAATGAAGGCCAACCTTCGCCCGACGTCAGATGGATTTCAGTGTGCACCGCTTCCATCAGTTTGCGCAGCTGCGGTATGCGTTGTTCAGCGGTGTAGGTGTAAGGCGCTGTCACCAGTTCGACGTCGAACTCGTCAGGCACCGGCGTGGTGCCGGTCAGACTTTTCCGTAACTTGGCGAGGATGTTTTGCTTGGCGCTCATCAACGGTCTCCCTGTTTGGCCAAATGCTCGCGGGCCATGTCGTGCAGTGAGCGGGCAGCGGGTTTCGGTGCGCTGTGGTTTTGCGTCCACGGGCCGACGTTGTTCGGCGTCAGCGCGCGTAAACGCGTGGCGAAGAAACCGAACAGCCGATACAACGTCGGCGAACTGTTGAGCTTGGCCCAGGCGTTCCAGACAAATCGCTCCTTGCGCGAATACTTGCTGCCTTGGCCGCGCATGACTTGATGCGGGCTGTCAGGGGCTTTGACGTTCTCTTCCCGTAGGCGACGCAGCAGTGCAGGGATAGGAATTTTTACCGGGCAGACTTCGCCGCACGCACCGCAAAGGGAGGACGCGCTGGGGTGGTCCGGGACTTTCGCCAGGCCGACCATGTGCGGCGTGATGATTTTTCCGATAGGCCCAGGGTAAACCTCCCCATAGGCGTGGCCGCCGATTCGGGTGTAGACCGGGCAATGATTCATACAGGCGCCGCAGCGGATGCAGTTCAGGGTCTGGCGCAGTTCGCTGTCGGCAAACGCCTGGCTGCGACCGTTGTCGAGCAAGACCAGATGCACTTCCTGAGGACCGTCGAGTTCGTGCTCCTTGCGCGGCCCGGAGATCATGTTGACGTAGGTGGTGATCGGAATGCCCAGCGCCGAGCGAGTCAGCAACGACAGCAGCGGCACTACGTCGCGCAGGTTTTCCACGACTTTTTCGATGCCGGTAACGGCGATGTGCACCGGTGGCACTGAAGTGGTCATACGCCCGTTGCCTTCGTTTTCCACCAGCAACAGGGTGCCGGTTTCGGCCACGGCGAAGTTGACACCGGAGACGCCGATGTCCGCTTCGAAGAATTTCTGCCGCAAGACTCTGCGACCGATCTGAATGAGTTGGTCAACGTCCTTGGTGTATTCCACGCCAAGTTTGTCGTGGAACAAGGACGCGACCTGACCGGCATTCTTGTGGATCGCCGGCATAATAATGTGTGAAGGCTTCTCGTGGTCGAGCTGGACGATGTACTCGCCCATGTCCGATTCCAGGCATTCAATGCCCTGTTCAGCGAGGAAATGATTCATCTCCATTTCTTCGCTGACCATCGATTTGCCCTTGATCACTTGCCGCCCCTCGTGAGCGCGGATGATCGAAAGGACGATGCCATTGGCCTCGTCCACCGTTTCCGCCCAGTGCACTGTCACACCGTTGCGGGTCAGGTTCTGTTCAAGTTGCTCGAGCAGGTCGGGCAACTTGGATAACGCACGGGCGCGGACAGCATTGCCCAGCGCTCGCAAATGTTCTCGCTCGTGGGCATCGCTGAAGGACGCTGCCCGTTTTGTCATCAGTGAATCCATCGCAGTGCGAAAGTTATTTCGCAGTTGCTTGTCGTCCAAAGCCTTGTGAGCCCGGGCGCGAAAATCTTCGTCGACGCTGACCGTCGGAATAAGCGTGGAAGTGCTCATCGGGCACCTCCGGTTCGTTGCCAGAGGAAACTGGCCAGGTGTTGGCCGCGCAACGCTTCCCGCTGTTTCTCCAGCGAGCCGTTGATGTTCATCAGGCAACCGCAGTCGGCACTGAGTACCTTGTGCGCACCGGATTCCTTCAACGACCGGGTCTTGTCCGCCACCATCGCACCGGAAATGTCTGGCATACGGACGCTGAACGTCCCGCCAAAGCCACAACATTCACTTTCGTGGTCGTGATTGACCCGCTCCACGTTGCTCAATTGCGCCAACAACTCGCGACCGTGCAGGTGGGTGTTCATTTCACGGCGTGCCGAGCACGACGTGTGCAGCGCCACTTTGACCGGCTCGCCGCTGTCCTTGAGCTGCACCTTGCAGACAAACAGCAGGAACTCGGCCAGTTCATACGTCCGGGCGGCGAGTGCCTGGACTTGCTTCAACGTGTCCGGCTCGTCCTTGAACAAGTCGGCGTAATGTTCGCGCAACATCCCGGCACACGATCCCGACGGCACCACCACCGGAAAATCCCCGGCAAACAGCGCCAGTTGCGAGCGCGCCACCGTCCTTGCCTGCTCGGTGTAACCCGAGGTGTAGGCCGGTTGTCCGCAGCAGCTTTGCCCTTGTGGATACTCGACACGAATGCCTTCGCGTTCCAGCAAGTGGATCGCGTCCATCCCGGCTTCCGGGTAGAACAAATCCACCACGCACGTCCCGAACAGGTAGACCCGTGACGGTTTCTCGCTGGGGTACTGCCGAGGCTCGGGCAGTGGCGGTGCGACGCGGGTCGCGTTCGGCACGGCGTTGTAAAAAAGCTCGCTCATCAGGCGGTCTCCGGGTGGTCCCGGTTATTCGTCTGTTGAGGCTGCTGAATATAGAGCGGGAAGCTTTCAGCAGCCTTGCAGACCGGGTTGTGAATTGCTGACACCGGAATCGTGGTCCGGCGTCGGTTTTTGCTTTTTAACGTGTAGTACTTAGTGCACCAGCATGCCGGTGAACCAGTAGGCCTGAGCCAGGGTGATCAAACCGACTATCGTTGCAAAGAATAGGCTGTGCTTGAGGGTGAAGCGGAACAGATCCGATTCCTTGCCCACCAGACCGGTCGCAGCGCAGGCCACGGCGATCGATTGTGGCGAGATCATCTTGCCGGTCACGCCGCCGCTGGTGTTCGCCGCTACCAGCAACACATCGTTGACGCCGATCTGGTGTGCAGTGGTCGCTTGCAACGAGCTGAACAGCGCGTTGGACGAAGTGTCGGAACCGGTCAGGAACACACCCAGCCAGCCGAGGAACGGCGAGAAGAACGGGAATGCCGCGCCGGTGCCGGCCAGTACCAGGGCCATGGTCGAGGACATGCCCGAGTAGTTGGTGACGAAGGCAAACGCCAGCACCATGCCGATTGACAGAATCGGCCAGCGCAGCTCGAAGAAGGTTTCTCTCAAAGTGGTCAGACCAGTTTTAATGTTGATCTTCAATATCAGCATCGAGATCAGCGCGGAAAAGAAAATAGCGGTGCCGGTCGCCGAGATCGGATCGAGTTTGAACACCGCAGGGATGGCAGTCGGCGCCGCCACGATCGGTGCAACCTTGATCACCATTTGATCCAGGTGCGGGATGGCGAAGTTGAATACCCAGCTGTACATCGAACCGCCGACAGCAAACATCGCCTTGAACGGTTTCAGGGTCCAGAGGGTGACCAGTACGGTGAGGATCAGGAACGGCGACCAGGCTTTGATGATTTCCAGGAGGCTGTAAGGCGAAGCGACGGTGGTGCGCTTCTGGCCGAAACCGCCCACGCTGGCGGTCACCACGGACGCCGAGACGGCACCGGCGATGTGTTGGCCGGCGGCGCGTTTTGGCTGCCAGACTTTGAGGAACAGGGTCAGGGAAATCAGGCTGACCAGGGCCGAGGTGATGTCCGGCAGTTCCGGGCCAATGAAGTTTGAAGTGAAGTATTGGGTCATGGCAAAGCTCAAACCGGCCACCAGCGCGGCAGGCCAGGTTTCCTTCACACCGCGCATGCCATCCATCATGAACACCAGCCAGAACGGCACGAACAGCGACAGCAGCGGCAGCTGGCGACCGGTCATTGCGCCGATCTTGAACGCGTCGATGCCGGTCACTTGCCCGGCCACGATGATCGGAATCCCCAAGGCACCGAATGCGACGGGTGCGGTGTTGGCAATCAGGCACAGCCCGGCGGCGTACAGCGGATTGAAGCCTAGTCCGACCAAAAGCGCGGCGGTGATCGCGACCGGCGCGCCGAAACCGGCGGCGCCTTCGAGGAACGCACCGAAGCAGAACCCGATCAGCAGCACCTGCAAACGCTGGTCGTCGGTGATCGACAGTACCGAGCTGCGGATGACTTCAAACTGGCCGCTCTTGACCGTCAGTTTGTAGAGGAACACGGCCGCCACAATGATCCAGGCGATGGGCCACAGACCGTAAGCGAAGCCATACCCGGCGGCGGCGAACGCCATATCGACTGGCATCTGGAAGGCAAAGATCGCCACGGCAATAGACAACGCCAGGGTGATGCTGCCAGCCACGTGGCCTTTGAGGCGGAACACCGCCAACGCCAGGAAGAAAAACACGATAGGGATAACGGCCGCGAGGGCGGAGATGCCGAGACTGCCGAGCGGGGTATAGAGCTGTTGCCAGGTTTGCATATGGGGTGGCCCCTAGTTGTTGTTGGTCAGGCACTGGGCAGCGTTCTTGGTTAATTGGTAATACCAATTTACAATCGCTGTTGGCTAGGGTAAAAGCCTTCTGTGCGGTGTGTCAATTTGCCGCCCTAAAACTTTTGTCGAATACGCCGTGTGCAATGCCACTGACCGGTTTGATGGAGCGTCGTCCTGCCAGGTGCTGACGCCGCGCCAATAGGCCAGAATAGACAGCCGGCGAGCGGTCGGGATCGTGGAGAGTTGAGTTATGGGGTTTGATCAGATTCGTCAGCGCCGTTTGTCTGACGATATTGTCGAGCGGCTCGAGGGGATGATCCTTGAAGGCACGCTGAAGTCCGGTGAGCGCTTGCCGGCCGAACGTGCGCTGGCTGAGCAGTTCGGCGTGTCGCGCCCATCATTGCGCGAGGCGATTCAGAAACTGGCCGCCAAGGGCTTGCTGGTCAGTCGTCAGGGCGGGGGCAATTATGTCGTCGACTCGTTGGGGTCGACCTTCAGCGATCCACTGCTGCACCTGCTGGAAAACAACCCCGAGGCGCAGCGTGATCTGCTGGAGTTTCGCCACACCCTGGAAGCGTCCTGCGCTTATTACGCGGCGCTGCGCGCCACCGATGTGGATCGTGAGCGGCTGACGGCCGCGTTTGAAGTATTGCAGGACTGCTATTCGCGGCATGACGACGTGAGCCGGGCTGAAGAGGGCGCAGCAGACGCCAGTTTCCACCTGGCCATTGCTGAAGCCAGCCATAACGCGGTGCTGCTGCACACGATTCGCGGGCTGTTCGATCTGCTAAAGCGCAATGTGGTGACCAACATTGGCGGCATGTACAAGCAGCGCACGGAAACTCGCGACATGCTGATCACGCAGCACCGGGAGTTGTACACGGCGATTATCGAGGGCCGGGCGGAGCAAGCGCGGGAAGTGTCCAGTCGACACATCTTGTATGTACAGGAAGTGCTGGAAGAAGTGCGTCAGGAAGTGCAGCGCATGGCTCGGGCGGAGCGGCGCAAGGGGATGTAGTCAGTGGATTTTGTGGTGTACATGCGATCGCCATCGCGACAGGCGCGCTCCCACATTTGATCTGTGGCGCTAGAAAAATCAATGTGAGAGCGAGCCTGTTCGCGAAAGCGGTCTCAAGCAGAAAGGAAATTAATCCTCTTTGCCCTTGTTGCGCACAGCGCGCGCCAATTCACGACCGGCGTCGCGTTCGCGTTCGGTGTCACGCTTGTCGTATTCCTTCTTGCCCTTGCCCAGCGCAATCTCGCACTTGACCATGTGCTTGCTCCAGTACCAGGACAGGCACACGCAGGCGTAACCTTTTTGCTGCACGGCGGTAGCCAGCTTTTCCAGTTCGCGACGGTTGAGCAGCAATTTTCGGGTACGGGTCGGGTCAGCAATGACGTGGGTGCTGGCAGTCATCAGCGGCGTGATGTGACTGCCGAGCAGCCAGGCTTCGCCATCCTTGAGCAGCACGTAACTGTCGACCAGTTGCAGCTTGCTTGCCCGCAAACTTTTTACTTCCCAGCCGGCCAGGACCAGACCAGCCTCGAACTTATGCTCGATGAAGTAATCGTGTCGCGCCTTTTTGTTCTGCGCGATGGTCCCTGTTGGGTGTTTCTTCTGTTTAGCCATAGGGGCGGCATTATAGGGAGTTGCGCGCGAGTCGGCTACGGTATCGCTACGTGCTTGAGCAGGTTGATTGAATCCCGGACAATGCGGCCTCTTTTTTGAACGCTTGGGCGTGATAACGATGTCGACAGACAAGGTTTCTGTCCACGGCAGTTGGGCTAGCCGCTGGGTCTTCATACTCGCCGCGACCGGTTCGGCCGTGGGCCTGGGTAGTATCTGGAAATTCCCGTACATGGTCGGCGTTTACGGCGGCGGAGCTTTTGTGCTGATGTTCCTGGCCTGTATCGCGCTGATCGGCGTGCCGGTCATGTTGGCTGAAACCCTGATCGGCCGTCGTGCACGGCAAAGTCCAGCCAACGCCTTGAAGGTGCTGGCGCTGGAGGCGGGGCACTCGGCGAAGTGGTCCTGGGGCGCTTTCGCCGGGATGGTCACGGCGTTGCTGATCCTGTCTTTCTATAGTGTGGTCGGCGGCTGGTCGCTGGATTACATCATCGACATGGGGCGTGGCGATTTTCAGGGGGTGACGGCTGATCAGGTAGGCGCGTACTTCGGCGATGTAATTTCCGATCCTTGGCGCCTGACACTTTGGCACACGATTTTCATGCTGCTATCGGCCGTTGTGATCGCCAAAGGCGTGGTCGCCGGGCTTGAGCGCAGTTTGCGCATCATGATGCCGCTGCTGTTTGTGATGGTTATCGTTCTGCTGGGTTACAGCATGACCACCGGCCATTTCATGGAGGGCGTGCATTTCATGTTCGACTTCCACCCGGAAAAAGTCCTCGACGGTTTGCTGCCCGCCATGGGTCATGCGTTCTTTTCGCTGAGTGTGGGCGTCGGCTCGATCATGATCTACGGCGCTTATATGCCGAAGCACTCGTCAATTTCCGGCACAATCGTCGGTGTGGCGCTGCTCGATACGTTCGTTTCTTTGGTGGCTGGCCTGGCATTGTTTCCGATTGTGTTCGCCGCGGGGCTGAACCCGAGCGAAGGCCCTGGCCTGATGTTTGTCAGCCTGCCCTTTGCCTTTGGTAACGTAGCGTTCGGCCAGTTGATGGGCGTAGTGTTCTTCGTGCTGGTCGCGGTCGCCGCCTGGAGTTCGGCGATTTCACTACTGGAACCGATGGTCGCGTACCTGGTTGAACGCACCAAAGTCAGCCGTGCCTGGGTAACGTTCTGGTTGGCATTCACCTGCTGGTTCGTCGGTTTGGGCACCGTGTTCTCCTTCAATATCTGGAAGGATGCCAAATTTTTCGTGAACGAAGGCGGGATGTTCCATCTCTACCAATGGGGGGCGGCCGGCGGTCTGGACTTCTTTGGCGTGATCGACTTCTTCACTTCGCGGATCATGTTGCCACTCGGTGGTTTGTGTTTCGTGGTGTTTGCAGGCTGGATCATGGGGCGTGAAGCGGTGCGTGACGAGTTGTCGATCCGCAGCCCGATGCTGTTTGGCTTGTCCCTGTTTTTGATGCGCTATGTGGCGCCCATCGGCATTCTCGTAGTGTTTGCCGCACAGCTGTGGAAGTGACGCTGACATGACGACGCATATTCAACGTTCGGCCTTGCTGCCGTACCCGGCGCAGGCCCTGTATGACCTGGTCAACGACGTAGCGCGTTATCCGGAGTTTCTGCCGTGGTGCTCGGCTGCTGAAGTTCTGGAAAGCTCACCCGAGCACATGCGTGCCAGTGTGGGTGTGGCTAAAGGTGGGCTTAGTCAGCATTTCGTAACAAAAAATACGTTGGTGCCCGGCCATTCGATCGAAATGAATCTCGAAGAAGGCCCTTTCACTCAATTGCATGGTATCTGGGTGTTCAAGCCGCTGACTGAGAAGGCCTGCAAGATCAGTCTGGACCTGTCGTTCGACTACGCCGGACCGATTGTTCGCGCGACGTTGGGGCCCTTATTCAATCAGGCGGCCAACACATTGATGGACGCGTTTTGCCAGCGCGCCAAGCAGATTCATGGTTGAGGCTGTGATCGAGGTCGAGGTGGTGTATGCCGCCGTTGATCGTCAGGTGTTGCTAGTGGTCAATGTGCCTGAGGGCACATCGGTGCGCGAAGCGTTACGCCGATCTGCGGTAGGCGTGCAATTTCCTGAGCTGGATCTTGTTAATTGCCCGGTGGGAATATTCGGCAAGGTCATAGCCGACCCACAAGTGCGCGCGGTACAGGCAGGAGATCGCATCGAGATTTACCGGCCATTACTGGCGGATCCGAAGGAGGTTCGTCGGTTGCGTGCCGCCAAAGCGGCCGAGGCCAAAGCCCGAAATCAGTGAGCCGCTAAACGCGGGACAATAAAAAACCCGGATATTCCGGGTTTTTTATTGCGTCGCAAATTATTGCGGCGTGGTGTCCAGTGGTCTCGGCGTCGGGACTGGAACGGTTTCTACACCGTCGACGTCCTTCTGAATCTGGTCCAGTAACGAACCTGGCTTGACCGGTTTTTCCGGTTTCGGCTTCTCGACGTTTTGTACAGGTGCAGTGACTGGCGTGGCACTGTCCTTGCCAAGAATGGCTTCGTCGCGGCTCATGCCTGGCATGAAATCGCCAGAGAGGCTGACAAGCTGATCATTTGAGTTGAAGATGATGCTAATGCGTTCCTGTTGGCGTTCACCGCCACCCGGTTGCAGGCTGTATAGATAATCCCAGCGATCGGCATGGAACGTGTCGGTTAGCAGAGGGTTACCCATGATAAACCGTACTTGTTTACGGGTCATTCCCGGGCGTAACTGGTCTATCATGTCCTGCGTGACGACATTGCCCTGTTGGATGTCGATTTTGTAAACCCCGGGGAATGAACAACCGGCGAGTGCGAGCAGTCCCACAAAGGTGAAACTGGTTAGCAAGAGCTTGGTGTTTTGCATCGGTGGGCGACTTCCACTATCTTGGCTGGGACAACGTAAACGCCGATCATACCCGCATTAAGAGAAGCTGCGAAGCAGCATCGCGAGAAAGCTGACCATGGTTGAAAATAGCGAACTACGCAAAGCCGGCCTCAAAGTGACCCTGCCACGGGTCAAAATTCTGCAAATGCTCGATTCCGCTGAGCAGCGCCACATGAGTGCCGAAGATGTCTATAAGGCGCTGATGGAGGCTGGCGAGGACGTCGGTCTGGCCACGGTTTACCGGGTACTGACTCAGTTCGAGGCAGCTGGCCTTGTGGTGCGGCACAACTTCGACGGAGGCCACGCGGTCTTCGAGCTGGATGACGGCAAGCATCACGACCATATGGTCAACGTCGAAACCAGCGAAGTGATCGAATTCTTCGACGAAGAAATCGAGCGCCTGCAGAAAGCCATCGTCGAAAAGTATGGTTTCGAGATGGTCGATCACAATCTGGTGCTGTACGTACGCAAGAAAAAGTAAGCATGTCGCGCGAATTTCACATTCGCGAAACGAACGAAGGCGACCCCAGGGTCGCCTTCGTGCTGTCTGGCGTTCTTAAAACTTTGCGGTGACGACCATTTTTTTTGCGTGAGCCAGGGATTCCTTGGTCAGGTCGATGCCACCCAGCATCCGCGCCACTTCCTCCACTCGATCATTCTTGCTCAGCTTGGAAACGGCTGTGTGGGTCGCCTCTTCGCCGCGAACCTTGTGCACGAATAAATGTTGGTGGCCCTGCGCCGCCACTTGCGGCAAGTGAGTCACCGTCAGCACCTGCCCACGTTCCCCGAGTCGGCGTAACAGTTGGCCAACGATCTCGGCAGTCGGGCCGCCAATACCTACGTCTACTTCGTCGAACACCAGCGTCGGTACACGAGAGGTCTGTGCGGTGATCACCTGAATCGCCAGGCTGATCCGCGACAGCTCGCCGCCGGATGCCACTTTGGCCAAGGCCTTCAATGGCTGGCCAGGGTTGGCGCTTACCAGCAACTCGACCTGTTCAAGGCCATTGGGTAAAAGCTCATCGCTGCTGTTAGGGCGCAGTTCGATAGTGAAACGACCACCGGGCATGCCCAGTCGTTGAATTTCTTGTTCAACAGCGCTGGCCAGACTGCTCGATGCTTGATGGCGCAAGTCGCTCAACTCGCGCGCCTTCACCTGATAATGGCGGGCATAGGAGGCCAGTTCATCGCTCAGCCGCTCGATGGATTCATCGTTGGCATTCAGGGTTTCGATTTCATCGAGCAGCCGCTGCTGCATCTCCGCGACCTCCGTCGGCTGGATGCGGTGTTTGCGCGCCATGGTGTAGATCGCATCGAGGCGTTCTTCCAGGTATTGCAGGCGCGCCGGGTCGGCGTCGAAGTTGTCGAGGAAGCGATTCAACTCGCCCACCGCTTCTTCTACCTGTATCTGTGCGCTGGTCAGCAGGCTGCTGGCCTCCCCCAGGGCGCCGATCGAGTTGTTGACGCTTGAGAGGCGGTTGAGGCTGGCGGTCAGAGCGTTCAGGACATTGCCGGAGTCACTTTCGCTGCACTGCTCGACGACTTGTCGGCAGATGCCTAGCAACGTTTCGGCGTTGGTCAGGTTCTTGTGTTCCTGTTCCAGTTGCTCCAGCTCGTTTTCGCCGAGGCCGAGGTTCTCAAGCTCTTCAAGTTGATAGCTGAGCAATTGATGGCGGGCGCGTTGCTCGTCGCCGGAGTTGGAAAGGCGTTCCAGTTCCTGGCGGGTCTGGCGCCAGCGTTGGGCCGCCAGTTGTACCTGGCGGGCAAGGTCCGTCGCGCCGGCGTACTCGTCGAGCAGGCGGCGATGAGTGTCGGTTTTTAGCAGCGATTGGTGTTCGTGCTGGCTGTGGATATCGATCAGCAGCTCGCCCAAGGCCTTGAGGTCGCCAAGCGGGCAGGGTGTGCCATTGATGTAGCCGCGGGAACGGCCTTCGGCAGTGATCACCCGACGCAGAATGCACGGGCCATCATTTTCGAGGTCGCGCTCGGCGAGCCAGGTGCTGGCCTCCGGGATATCGACCAGGTCAAAGGTCGCCAGAATGTCGGCCTTGTCGGCACCAGGGCGAACCACGCCACTGTCGGCGCGATCGCCCAGCGTCAGCCCCAGGGCGTCGAGCATGATCGACTTGCCAGCGCCGGTTTCCCCGGTTATCACGCTCATCCCTCGATCGAGTTCGAGATCGAGGTGTTCAACGATGGCGTAGTTATGTACGGACAGGTGCACCAGCATAAAGGCCGCTCCCAGGCTTTAGGTCTGGTTATTTATACAGTGTTTTATTTGCGCCTGACAATGCCTTTGCCCGGCGCGATTTGCTCGGTCTGACGAAATGCCTGGTGCATCGGGTAATCGAAATGTAGCGCTTTTTGTAGGGGCAATCGCAACAAACCCCTTGAAGCTGATTTTTGCGGCCCCATATACCGGGGCAGAAGCGTGAGTTGAGCTCACGGACGATATTGAAAGGAGAAATCTATGGCTGACGAACAGACAGTGGATACGCAAAATCAAGACGCCAACCAAGGCTCCGCGGCTTCGGGTGAAGACCTGGTGGTTCGTGTACAAGTGCTCGAAGAGCAACTGGCAGGCGCGCAGGATCAGGCTTTGCGTGTTGCCGCGGATCTGCAGAACGTCCGCCGTCGCGCCGAGCAGGATGTAGAAAAAGCGCACAAATTTGCCCTGGAAAAATTCGCAGGCGATTTGCTGCCGATCGTCGACAGCCTTGAGCGTGGTCTGGAGTTGTCCAACCCGGACGACGAAAGCATCCGCCCGATGCGCGAAGGTATCGAGCTGACCCTGAAAATGTTCCAGGACACCCTGAAGCGCTATCAGCTGGAAGCCATCGATCCGCATGGCGAACCGTTTAATGCTGTTCAGCATCAGGCAATGGCCATGCAGGAAAGTGCCGATGTCGAGCCAAACAGCGTGCTCAAGGTGTTCCAGAAGGGCTATCAGCTCAATGGTCGCCTGCTGCGCCCGGCCATGGTCGTGGTCAGCAAGGCCCCTGCACCAGTTTCGCCTTCGATTGACGAGCAGGCTTGAAATTGGCCGCAAGGCCCCCATTTATAAGTCAAGCGTTTAAGTGCTACCGCAGTTAGCCACCACTGCTGCGGCAACCAAATCCAAAGTTTCGGGAGAGTGAACATGGGCAAAATTATCGGTATCGACCTGGGGACTACCAACTCCTGCGTCTCCGTGCTGGAAAACGGCGTAGCCAAAGTTATTGAAAACGCTGAAGGCGCGCGTACCACGCCGTCGATCATCGCTTACGCCAACGATGGCGAAATTCTGGTTGGCCAGTCGGCCAAGCGTCAGGCTGTGACCAATCCGCATAACACCCTGTACGCGGTGAAGCGTCTGATCGGTCGTAAGTTCGATGAAGAAGTCGTACAGAAAGACATCAAGATGGTGCCTTACAAAATCGCCAAGGCTGACAACGGCGACGCGTGGGTAGAAGTGAACGGCCAGAAAATGTCGCCGCCACAAATCTCGGCTGAAATTCTGAAGAAAATGAAGAAAACCGCCGAAGACTACCTTGGCGAGCCAGTGACTGAAGCGGTGATCACCGTTCCGGCCTACTTCAACGACAGCCAGCGTCAAGCCACCAAGGACGCCGGCCGCATCGCGGGTCTGGACGTTAAACGCATCATCAACGAACCAACCGCGGCCGCTCTGGCTTACGGTATGGACAAGGCCAAGGGCGATCACACCGTGATCGTTTACGACTTGGGCGGCGGTACTTTCGACGTTTCCGTGATCGAAATCGCGGAAGTCGATGGCGAGCACCAGTTCGAAGTATTGGCCACCAACGGTGACACGTTCCTGGGCGGTGAAGACTTTGACATTCGTCTGATCGACTACCTCGTTGACGAATTCAAGAAAGAAAGCGGCATGAACCTTAAAGGTGACCCGCTGGCCATGCAGCGCCTGAAAGAAGCCGCTGAAAAAGCCAAGATCGAACTGTCCTCGAGCATGTCGACCGACGTGAACCTGCCGTATATCACTGCAGACGCCACCGGTCCTAAGCACTTGAACGTGAAAATCTCCCGCGCCAAGCTCGAAGCGCTGGTAGAAGACCTGGTTCAGCGCACCATCGAACCTTGCCGCATCGCTCTGAAAGACTCCGGTATCGACGTTGGCGCGATCAACGACGTAATCCTGGTGGGCGGTCAGACCCGTATGCCACTGGTTCAGAAGCTGGTAACCGAGTTCTTCGGCAAAGAAGCTCGCAAAGACGTGAACCCGGACGAAGCGGTTGCCATGGGGGCTGCTATCCAGGGCGCCGTGTTGGCTGGCGATGTTAAAGACGTTCTGCTGCTCGACGTCAGCCCGCTGACCCTGGGTATCGAAACCATGGGTGGCGTGATGACCGCGCTGATCGAGAAAAACACCACGATTCCTACCAAGAAATCGCAAGTATTCTCGACGGCCGATGACAACCAGGGCGCCGTGACCATTCACGTGCTGCAAGGCGAGCGTAAGCAAGCGGCTCAGAACAAGTCTTTGGGCAAGTTCGACCTGGCCGAGATTCCGCCAGCACCACGTGGCGTGCCACAAATTGAAGTGACCTTCGATATCGACGCCAACGGCATCCTGCACGTGGGCGCCAAAGACAAGGCCACTGGCAAGACTCAGTCGATCGTGATCAAGGCCAACTCCGGTCTGTCCGAGGAAGAAATTCAGCAGATGATTCGCGATGCTGAAGCCAATGCCGAGGAAGATAGCAAGTTCGCAGAGCTGGCCGCTGCCCGTAACCAGGGCGATGCACTGGTTCACTCGACACGCAAAATGGTCGCAGATGCTGGCGATAAAGTGACTGCTGAAGAGAAGGCTGCAATCGAAGCCGCTGTTGTTGCTCTGGAAGCCGCTGTTAAAGGCGACGACAAAGCTGCAATCGAAGCCAAGGTTGAAGAACTGTCGAAAGTCTCTGCTCCAGTGGCGCAGAAGATGTACGCCGAACAGGCTCAGCCTGCTGAAGGCGCGGCACCGCACGACGAAAAAGCTGAAAAGGCTGACGACGTTGTCGATGCCGAGTTCGAAGAAGTCAAAGACCACAAGTAAGTTGTTGGTCGCCCGGTTGACTGCCTTCAGGCGGTGACTGGTAGGATGTCGCCGCGCGGGAGCTTGCTCCCGCGTTGGCGTGTCTGGAGTTAGCGAATTTTTACAGCATGCGACAACGCTCGGGTGCTGGGTATGGCCGGGAATGCTCCTGCTTTTCGAGCCGAAAGTACCGCAATGAATCAAAGACCAGGATCGTTGAATTGACGTGAGTTGGGTCCGGGCCTGTATTGGGGCTCAACGAGTTTGGCAAGGCTCAGGAGAGGTTTGCCGGACGTCCTTAAGAGTGCAAAGACTTATGGCAAAGCGTGACTATTACGAAGTATTGGGTGTTGAGCGCGGCTCAAGCGAAGCGGACCTGAAAAAGGCCTACCGTCGCCTGGCGATGAAGCACCACCCGGACCGTAATCCCGATGACAAAGCGTCGGAAGAAATGTTCAAAGAGGCTAACGAAGCCTACGAAGTGCTGTCCGATTCTGGCAAGCGCGCGGCCTACGACCAGTACGGTCATGCTGGTGTCGATCCAAGCATGGGTGGCGGCGGTGCCGGTTTTGGCGGCCAGAACTTCTCCGACATCTTTGGCGATGTCTTCAGTGACTTCTTCGGTGGCGGTCGCGGCGGTTCCCGTGGTGGTGCTCAGCGCGGCAGCGACCTGCGTTACACCCTGGAATTGAATCTGGAAGAAGCGGTACGCGGTACCACCGTGAATATCCGCGTTCCATCACTGGTCAACTGCAAGCCGTGCGACGGCTCGGGTGCCAAGAAAGGCTCCTCGCCAGTCACTTGCCCGACCTGCGGCGGTATCGGTCAGGTCCGCATGCAGCAAGGTTTCTTCTCGGTGCAGCAAACCTGCCCGCGCTGCCACGGTCAGGGCAAGATCATTTCCGACCCGTGCAACTCCTGCAATGGCGAAGGTCGTGTAGAAGAATACAAAACCCTTTCCGTGAAAGTGCCGGCCGGTGTCGATACCGGTGACCGCATTCGTCTGTCCGGCGAAGGCGAAGCGGGCGCTCAGGGTGGGCCGACTGGCGACCTGTACGTGGTGATCAATGTGCGCGAGCACGCGATCTTCCAGCGTGACGGCAAGCACCTGTTCTGCGAAGTGCCGATCAGCTTTGTCGATGCGGCGTTGGGCGGCGAGCTGGAGATTCCGACCCTTGATGGTCGAGTCAAGCTGAAAATCCCTGAGGGGACCCAGACCGGCAAGCAGTTCCGTGTTCGCGGCAAAGGCGTTGCGCCAGTGCGTGGCGGCGGAGCGGGTGATTTGATGTGCCGTGTGGCGGTCGAAACCCCGGTCAACCTGGGTCGTCGTCAGCGAGAATTGCTGGAAGAGTTCCGCAACTCCCTGGCGGACGACAACAGCCATTCGCCAAAAACCACCGGTTGGTTTGAAGGCGTGAAGCGCTTCTTCGGCGATTTGTAAGGAGACGGGCATGCGACGTATTGCAGTGATGGGCGCCGCCGGGCGCATGGGAAAAACCCTGATCGAGGCGGTGCAGCAAACCCCTGGCGCCGGTCTGACGGCGGCCATTGATCGTCCTGACAGCTCGCTGGTTGGGGCGGATGCCGGTGAGTTGGCTGCGCTGGGCCGTATCGGTGTGCCATTGTCGGGTGATCTGGATCGGGTGGTTGACGAGTTCGATGTGTTGATCGACTTCACGCACCCGACGGTGACGCTGAAGAACCTCGCGTTCTGCCGCAAACATCACAAGGCGATGATTATCGGCACCACCGGTTTCAGCGTTGAAGAGAAGCAATTGCTGGCGGAGGCGGGCAAGGACATTCCGATCGTCTTCGCGGCCAACTTCAGCGTCGGCGTCAATCTTTGCCTGAAGTTGCTCGACACTGCTGCTCGCGTGTTGGGTGATGATGTCGATATCGAAATCACTGAAGCCCACCATCGGCACAAAGTCGATGCTCCGTCCGGCACCGCCGTTCGCATGGGTGAAGTGATTGCCGATGCGCTGGGGCGTGATCTGAAGAAAGTGGCGGTTTATGGTCGTGAAGGCCAAACCGGCGCTCGTGCTCGCGAGACAATCGGCTTCGCCACCGTGCGTGCCGGTGACATCGTGGGTGATCACACGGTGCTGTTCGCTGCCGACGGTGAGCGTGTCGAAATCACGCACAAGGCGTCCAGTCGCATGACCTTCGCCAAGGGGGCGGTGCGTGCTGCGTTGTGGCTGGATGGTCGTGAGCCTGGTCTCTACGACATGCAAGACGTGCTCGATTTGCGTTAAGATGCGCGCGAAATCGGGTTCAAGCGCAGCGCTTGAGCCCGTTTTTACTCCGCCAAGCGACGACCTGTCGCATTCTCCAGCCTTTCGGGCTCATTGGCGGTAGACCAAAAATGCCTTTTTCTGTAAGCTACAGCTTTAGTGTGTCCACTAAAAGCGCGCAGAATTATTCGGTGAAGAAGCGGGGTGACGTGTCCATACGTCACTCCGCTTTTTTACAACCTGCGATCGCCCTTTCAGGCTTTATTTACGGGAGGTCTTCTTGACTAAGCCAGCCATACTCGCCCTTGCTGATGGCAGCATTTTTCGCGGCGAAGCCATTGGAGCCGACGGTCAAACCGTTGGTGAGGTGGTGTTTAACACCGCAATGACCGGCTATCAGGAAATCCTTACCGATCCTTCCTACGCCCAGCAGATTGTTACCCTGACTTACCCGCACATCGGCAACACCGGCACCACACCGGAAGACGCCGAGTCCGACCGCGTCTGGTCCGCTGGCCTGGTCATCCGTGACCTGCCACTGGTTGCGAGCAACTGGCGTAACACGATGTCTCTGTCCGATTACCTGAAAGCCAACAACGTTGTGGCTATCGCCGGTATCGACACCCGCCGCCTGACTCGCATCCTGCGTGAAAAAGGCGCACAGAACGGCTGCATCATGGCCGGTGACAACATTTCCGAAGCCGCTGCCATCGCCGCCGCACAGGGTTTCCCTGGCCTCAAAGGCATGGACCTGGCAAAAGTCGTCAGCACCAAAGAGCAGTACGAGTGGCGCTCGACGGTCTGGGACTTGAAAACCGACAGCCACGCGACCATCGACGCTTCCGAGCTGCCGTACCACGTGGTGGCCTACGACTACGGCGTCAAGCTGAACATCTTGCGCATGCTGGTCGAGCGCGGTTGCCGCGTGACCGTCGTGCCTGCACAGACGCCAGCCGCCGACGTTCTGGCGATGAAGCCGGACGGCGTGTTCCTGTCCAACGGCCCGGGTGACCCGGAGCCTTGCGACTACGCGATCCAGGCGATCAAAGATGTGTTGGAAACCGAAATTCCGGTATTCGGCATTTGCCTGGGTCACCAGCTGCTGGCTCTGGCCTCCGGCGCCAAGACCCTGAAGATGGGGCACGGCCACCACGGTGCCAACCACCCGGTCCAGGATCTGGACAGCGGTGTGGTGATGATCACCAGCCAGAACCACGGTTTTGCGGTAGACGAAGCGACCCTGCCAGGTAACGTTCGCGCGATTCACAAATCGCTGTTCGACGGCACCCTGCAAGGTATCGAACGTACCGACAAGAGCGCCTTCAGCTTCCAGGGTCACCCGGAAGCCAGTCCTGGCCCGAACGACGTAGCGCCATTGTTCGATCGCTTCATCAATGAGATGGCCAAGCGACGCTGATCGCTCACCTTTATTGGTGCAAGGCTTGAGGGCGGTCCCGACACCGGCGGCCCCCTCAAGGCTTCAAAGATTGAACAAGACGGCTTGCCGACTGACCTGCGGATTTGAGTGACAAACCCATGCCAAAACGTACAGACATTAAAAGCATCCTGATTCTCGGCGCTGGCCCGATCGTTATCGGCCAGGCCTGCGAATTCGACTACTCCGGCGCCCAGGCCTGTAAAGCCCTGCGCGAAGAGGGTTACCGCGTCATCCTGGTGAACTCCAACCCAGCGACCATCATGACCGACCCGGACATGGCTGACGCCACGTACATTGAGCCGATCAAATGGCAGACCGTTGCCAAGATCATCGAGAAAGAGCGTCCGGACGCGCTGCTGCCAACCATGGGTGGCCAGACCGCTCTGAACTGTGCACTGGACCTTGAGCGCGAAGGCGTTCTGGAGAAGTTCGGCGTAGAGATGATCGGTGCCAATGCTGACACCATCGACAAGGCAGAAGACCGTTCGCGCTTCGACAAGGCGATGAAATCCATCGGCCTGGACTGCCCGCGTTCGGGTATCGCCCACAGCATGGAAGAGGCCAACGCGGTGCTCGAGAAGCTTGGCTTCCCGTGCATCATCCGTCCGTCCTTCACCATGGGCGGCACCGGCGGCGGTATCGCTTACAACCGCGAGGAGTTCGAAGAAATCTGCGCCCGTGGTCTGGACCTGTCTCCGACCAAAGAGCTGCTGATCGACGAATCCCTGATCGGCTGGAAAGAGTACGAGATGGAGGTGGTCCGCGATAAGAAGGACAACTGCATCATCGTCTGCTCCATCGAAAACTTTGACCCGATGGGCGTGCACACCGGTGACTCGATCACTGTTGCGCCAGCACAGACCCTGACGGACAAGGAATACCAGATCATGCGTAACGCCTCCCTGGCGGTATTGCGTGAGATCGGCGTGGAAACCGGTGGCTCCAACGTCCAGTTCGGCATCTGCCCGGACACTGGTCGTATGGTTGTCATCGAGATGAACCCGCGGGTATCCCGTTCTTCGGCCCTGGCCTCGAAAGCAACTGGTTTCCCGATTGCGCGTATCGCTGCCAAGCTGGCGATCGGCTACACCCTCGACGAACTGTCGAACGAAATCACCGGCGGCGCTACGCCTGCGTCCTTCGAGCCGTCCATCGACTACGTCGTGACCAAGCTGCCACGTTTTGCCTTCGAGAAATTCCCGAAAGCCGACGCACGCCTGACCACTCAAATGAAGTCGGTCGGTGAAGTCATGGCCATCGGCCGGACCTTCCAGGAATCCCTGCAGAAAGCCCTTCGTGGTCTGGAAGTGGGCGTTTGCGGCCTGGACGAGAAGCTCGACCTGAGCAATCCGGAAAGCATGAGCGTGCTTAAGCGCGAACTGACCGTGCCGGGCGCCGAGCGCATCTGGTACGTGGCTGACGCCTTCCGCGCCGGCCTGTCGGTCGAAGACATCTTCGGCATGAACATGATCGACCCGTGGTTCCTGGTGCAGATCGAAGATCTGATCAAGGAAGAGGAGAAGGTCAAGACCCTGGGTCTGGCCAGCATCGACCGTGACGTGATGTTCCGCCTCAAGCGCAAAGGCTTCTCCGACATGCGTCTGGCCAAGCTGCTGGGTGTGACCGAGAAGGCTTTGCGTCGCCACCGCCACAAGCTGGAAATCTTTCCGGTCTACAAGCGCGTTGACACTTGCGCGGCCGAGTTCGCCACAGACACTGCCTACATGTATTCGACTTACGAGGAAGAGTGCGAAGCCGCGCCATCGGGCCGTGACAAGATCATGATCCTGGGCGGCGGTCCTAACCGTATCGGTCAGGGTATCGAGTTCGACTACTGCTGCGTACACGCGGCACTGGCGCTGCGCGAAGACGGGTACGAGACCATCATGGTCAACTGCAACCCGGAAACCGTTTCCACTGACTACGACACCTCCGATCGCCTGTACTTCGAACCAGTGACCCTGGAAGACGTGCTGGAAATCGTCCGCGTCGAGAAGCCGAAAGGCGTGATCGTCCAGTACGGCGGCCAAACCCCGCTGAAACTGGCTCGCGCCCTCGAAGAGGCCGGCGTGCCGATCATCGGCACCAGCCCTGACGCCATCGACCGCGCCGAAGACCGTGAGCGCTTCCAGCAAATGGTTGAGCGCTTGAACCTGCGTCAGCCGCCAAACGCCACCGTGCGCAGCGAAGACGAAGCGATTCGTGCCGCCGCCAAGATCGGTTACCCGCTGGTGGTTCGTCCGTCCTACGTGCTTGGCGGACGCGCGATGGAAATCGTTTATGAAGAAGAAGAGCTGAAGCGCTACCTGCGTGACGCAGTGAAAGTGTCCAACGATAGCCCGGTGTTGCTTGACCACTTCCTCAACTGCGCTATCGAAATGGACGTGGATGCGGTTTGCGATGGCACCGACGTGGTGATCGGCGCGATCATGCAGCACATTGAACAGGCTGGCGTTCACTCCGGTGACTCCGCGTGCTCCCTGCCGCCGTACTCGTTGCCTGTACACATCCAGGACGAGATGCGCGAACAGGTCAAGAAAATGGCCCTGGAACTGGGCGTTGTCGGCCTGATGAACGTTCAGTTGGCGCTGCAAGGCGAAGACATCTACGTCATCGAAGTCAATCCGCGTGCTTCCCGTACCGTTCCATTCGTGTCGAAGTGCATCGGTGTTTCCCTGGCGATGATCGCGGCTCGCGTGATGGCTGGTAAAACCCTGAAAGAAATCGGCTTCACTAAAGAAATTATTCCGAACTTCTACAGCGTGAAAGAGGCGGTGTTCCCATTCGCCAAATTCCCTGGTGTGGACCCGATCCTCGGCCCAGAAATGAAATCCACCGGTGAAGTGATGGGCGTGGGCGACACCTTCGGCGAAGCATTCGCCAAGGCCCAGATGGGCGCCAGCGAAGTGCTGCCGACCGGCGGTACCGCGTTCATCAGCGTGCGTGACGACGACAAGCCTCTGGTTGCAGGCGTCGCCCGTGATCTGATCAACTTGGGTTTCGAAGTGGTTGCCACTGCCGGTACTGCCAAGCTGATCGAGGCTGCGGGCCTGAAAGTGCGCCGTGTGAACAAGGTGACCGAAGGCCGTCCGCACGTGGTCGACATGATCAAGAATGACGAAGTTACCCTGATCATCAACACAACCGAAGGTCGTCAGTCGATCGCTGACTCGTACTCCATTCGTCGTAATGCCTTGCAGCACAAGATCTACTGCACCACGACTATTGCTGCTGGCGAAGCCATCTGCGAAGCGCTGAAGTTCGGTCCCGAAAAGACCGTGCGCCGCTTGCAGGATCTACACGCAGGATTGAAGGCATGATCAAATACCCAATGACCGTCCAGGGCGCGAAAGCTCTGGAAGAAGAACACGCTCACCTGACCAAGGTCGTCCGTCCCAAGCTTAGCCAGGACATCGGAACGGCCCGCGAGTTGGGTGACTTGAAGGAAAACGCCGAATACCACGCTGCTCGTGAGCAGCAGGGGATGGTTGAGGCGCGGATTCGTGATATCGAAGGCCGGATTCAGAATCAGGTCATCATCGACGTCACGACCATACCTCACACTGGCAAAGTGATTTTCGGCACCACCGTTGAAATCGCCAACGTCGAGACCGATGAGCGCGTCACTTACCATATCGTGGGTGAGGATGAAGCTGATTTCAAACTCGGCAAGATTTCCGTCGGTTCGCCGCTGGCCCGCGCCTTGATTGCCAAGGAAGAGGGTGATGTGGTTGCTGTGAAAACGCCGAGTGGCGTGATCGAGTACGAGATTGTCGAAGTCCGCCACATCTAAAGGCCCGCGCCCGCTGCATGCGGGCGCCATGGCTTGGCAGCTGACTCAGATGTTGTGGGTCGGCGGTCTGTGGTTGTTACACATTGGTCTGTTGCCGGCGATGGGCCGAGTAGGTTTGGCGCCGCTGCTGATCGACGAAATTGCAGGCATGATGAATGCGCTGATGGTGGGATTTTCCGCAGCGTGTGTGATTTTTCAGGCTTTGGTGCTGGTAAAGGCCGAGGGCCTTGCCAGTCTATGGCGCGATATTCGTGGGCAGCTGCTGCTGATTGCGCTATGTGCGTGCGCGATGTTTTTCGCTGTGCGCCTTGTGTGGCCGGATGCAGTGCGTTGGCAGGTGTTCAGCTATCTTGTTTTGGGATTTTCCGGGCTGGTACTGGTGTTGCAGCCGGTGGCGGGAAGGAGCGGCAGGGTGCGCGAAGCACACCCTTGACCCTTGCCATCACTTGAAGCGATGGACGTTCGACAGCTGCTTGTTGACGCTGAAGTTCTTGCGGTAAATCAGTGCCATCTTGCCGATGACCTGAACCAGATCCGCTTTGCCGACCTTGCAGAGTTCTGCAATGGACGCCAGACGCGATTCGCGATCGAGGATGTTGAGCTTGATTTTAATCAGCTCGTGATCCGCCAAAGCGCGTTCAAGTTCGGCTAACACACCTTCAGTCAAACCGTTGTCAGCCACAATCAAAACTGGTTTCAGATGGTGGCCAATGGATTTGTACTGTTTCTTCTGCTCTTGAGTGAGCGGCATAATCTGACCCTTTCGTCTGGATTCTGTAAAATGGCGGCCATTTTACCCGAGGGTTCGTGGATCCGCCCAATTAATCACGACCCTTATCATCGAGGTGCCCAATGGCGCGTTCCAAGACAAGCCTTGGTTGGCTGAAAAGACATGTCAATGATCCCTATGTGAAGCAGGCGCAGAAGGATGGCTATCGCTCGCGTGCGAGTTACAAGCTTCTGGAGGTCCAGGAGAAATACAAGCTGATCCGTCCGGGTATGAGCGTTGTCGACCTGGGTGCGGCGCCCGGTGGCTGGTCGCAGGTCACTAGCCGGCTGATCGGTGGGCAGGGGCGCCTGATTGCCTCGGACATCCTGGAAATGGACAGCATTCCGGACGTGACTTTCATCCAGGGTGACTTCACCCAGGACGAAGTGCTCGCTCGGATCCTTGAAGCCGTGGGTAATTCGCAGGTGGACCTTGTGATTTCCGATATGGCCCCCAATATGAGTGGTACACCTGAAGTGGACATGCCAAAAGCCATGTTTCTTTGCGAGCTGGCTCTTGATCTGGCGGCTCGGATACTCAAGCCGGGTGGTAATTTTGTGATCAAGGTTTTTCAGGGTGAAGGGTTTGATGCTTACGTGAAAGACACTCGTCAGAAATTCGACAAGGTCCAGATGATCAAGCCGGATTCTTCCCGTGGCAGTTCCCGCGAGCAATACATGCTGGCTTGGGGCTACCGCGGCCGTAGTGAGTAAAACGAGGTTTTTTGGCGGGGCGATAGGTTTTTAGTATTTCGCCCCGTGAGCATTAGCGAATATTGTGTAGAAAGTGTTTCACAAAGGGTTACAGACGGCGCCTGCCAGAGCCGCAGGTAATGTAGTAAGTTAGGCCGGTGAATATCATGCGAAGCGCGCGCCATTAGCGGAGCTTGCTTCAGAGGGTAGTTAATTGAACGATATGGCAAAGAATCTGATCCTGTGGTTGATCATCGCGGCTGTGCTGGTGACAGTGATGAACAACTTCTCCAGCCCTAACGAGCCGCAGACCCTCAACTATTCCGACTTCATCCAGCAGGTCAAGGATGGCAAGGTCGAGCGCGTAGCGGTTGATGGCTACGTGATTACCGGTAAACGCAACGATGGCGACAGCTTCAAGACCATTCGTCCGGCTATCCAGGACAATGGGCTGATCGGCGACCTCGTGGACAACCACGTCGTGGTCGAAGGCAAGCAGCCTGAGCAGCAAAGCATCTGGACTCAACTCCTGGTCGCAAGCTTCCCGATCCTGGTGATCATCGCCGTGTTCATGTTCTTCATGCGGCAGATGCAGGGCGGTGCGGGCGGCAAGGGCGGGCCGATGAGCTTCGGCAAGAGCAAGGCGCGCCTGCTTTCCGAAGATCAGGTGAAAACCACATTGGCTGACGTTGCCGGTTGCGACGAAGCCAAGGAAGAAGTCGGCGAGCTGGTTGAGTTTCTCCGTGATCCGGGCAAGTTCCAGCGTCTGGGTGGTCGTATTCCCCGCGGCGTACTGATGGTCGGTCCTCCGGGTACTGGTAAAACCTTGCTGGCCAAGGCGATTGCCGGCGAAGCGAAAGTACCGTTCTTCACCATCTCCGGTTCCGACTTCGTTGAAATGTTCGTCGGTGTCGGTGCTAGCCGTGTTCGCGACATGTTCGAGCAGGCCAAGAAACACGCGCCTTGTATCATCTTCATCGATGAAATCGACGCCGTTGGTCGCCACCGTGGCGCCGGCATGGGCGGCGGTCACGATGAGCGCGAGCAGACTCTCAACCAGTTGCTGGTAGAGATGGACGGCTTCGAAATGAATGACGGCATCATCGTGATCGCCGCAACCAACCGTCCAGATGTATTGGACCCTGCGTTGCTGCGTCCAGGCCGTTTCGACCGTCAGGTTGTGGTCGGTCTGCCAGACATTCGTGGTCGCGAACAGATTCTTAAAGTCCACATGCGCAAAGTGCCAATGGGTGACGACGTCGCTCCAGCGGTGATCGCTCGCGGTACGCCCGGTTTCTCTGGTGCTGATCTGGCCAACCTGGTGAACGAAGCTTCTTTGTTCGCCGCCCGTGCCGGCAAGCGCATCGTCGAAATGAAAGAGTTTGAGCTGGCGAAAGACAAAATCATGATGGGCGCCGAGCGCAAATCGATGGTCATGTCCGAGAAGGAAAAGCAGAATACCGCTTATCACGAAGCCGGCCACGCTATCGTTGGCCGCGTCGTACCTGAACATGATCCTGTTTACAAGGTTTCGATCATCCCGCGCGGTCGTGCGCTGGGTGTGACCATGTTCCTGCCGGAAGAAGATCGCTACAGCCTGTCCAAGCGTGCGCTGATCAGTCAGATCTGCTCGCTGTACGGTGGCCGTATTGCCGAAGAAATGACCCTGGGCTTCGATGGTGTTACTACCGGTGCATCCAACGACATTATGCGTGCCAGCCAGATTGCGCGGAACATGGTGACCAAGTGGGGCTTGTCGGAAAAACTCGGTCCGTTGATGTATGCCGAAGAAGAGGGCGAAGTGTTCCTCGGTCGCGGCGGTGGTGGTCAGAGCGCAAGCTTCTCCGGTGAGACGGCCAAGCTGATCGACTCCGAAGTGCGCAGCATCATTGACCAGTGCTATGGCACGGCCAAGCAGATCCTCACGGACAACCGTGACAAGCTGGATGCCATGGCGGATGCGCTGATGAAGTACGAGACGATCGATGCTGATCAGATCGATGACATTATGGCGGGTCGTGCACCTCGCGAACCTCGTGACTGGTCAGGTGGTACCGGTACTTCCGGGACACCTCCGGTAGTGCAGGATGAGCGTCCGGAAACACCGATCGGCGGTCCGGCTGCTGACGTATAAGGTTTGAAATGACTTCTGTTCAGTCCTCGCCCCGGTTGCCTTGCGGCAACCGGGTTCTTGATTTGGCCCAGACGCATGTCATGGGCATACTCAATGTCACTCCTGATTCCTTTTCTGATGGTGGCCGATACAGCCAGCTCGATGCGGCTCTGCGCCACGCCGAGTCTATGGTAGCGGCAGGTGCGACGTTGATAGATGTCGGTGGCGAGTCAACCCGGCCAGGTGCCCGAGCGGTTTCTCCGCTTGAGGAGTTGGAGCGCGTAGCGCCTATCGTTGAGCGCATCAATCGCGAACTGGATGTGATTATTTCTGTCGATACCTCCACTCCAGCGGTTATGCGCGAGACTGCGCGGTTGGGTGCAGGCTTGATCAATGATGTGCGTTCGCTACGTCGAGACGGTGCCCTTGATGCTGCAGCGGCCACCGGGCTGCCTGTGTGTCTAATGCATATGCTCGGTGAGCCGGGCGACATGCAGGACAATCCGTTCTATCAGGATGTCACTAAAGAAGTGGGCGAATTTCTCGCTGAGCGCATGGCTCGGTGTGCGTCGGCGGGAATTCCATCGGAGCGGATTATTCTTGATCCGGGTTTTGGCTTCGCGAAAACCTTGCAGCACAATCTAAGCTTGTTTAAGCATATGAAAGACTTGCATGTCTTGGGGCGGCCTCTGTTGGTCGGGGTTTCGCGAAAGAGCATGATCGGTCAGGCCTTGAATAGGCCGGTTGGGGAGCGTCTGTATGGCGGTCTGGCGCTCGCAGCGCTGGCTTCGGCCAATGGGGTGCGTATATTGCGCGTCCATGATGTAGCTGAAACAGTGGACGTGGTGCGGATGATTGCCGCAGTAGAATCAGCCGAATAAAAATGATGGAGTACTTATGAGTAAAAAATACTTTGGCACCGACGGAATTCGTGGCCGGGTCGGTGAATACCCGATCACTCCTGATTTCATGCTCAAGCTCGGCTGGGCCGCGGGCATGGCGTTTCGCAAGATGGGCGCTTGCAAGGTGCTGGTAGGTAAAGACACCCGAATCTCTGGCTATATGTTCGAGTCGGCACTCGAGGCTGGTCTGACGTCGGCAGGCGCCGACGTGATGTTGCTGGGCCCGATGCCTACACCGGCGATCGCCTATCTGACGCGCACCTTTCACGCCGAAGCCGGCATCGTGATAAGTGCTTCGCACAACCCTCACGATGACAATGGCATCAAGTTCTTCTCCGGTAAGGGTACCAAGCTGCCGGATGAAGTCGAGTTGATGATCGAAGAATTGCTCGATACGCCGATGACCGTGGTGGAGTCGAGCAAAATCGGTAAAGTGTCACGTATCAACGACGCCTCTGGCCGTTATATCGAATTCTGCAAAAGCAGCGTCCCGACCGGTACCAGCTTCGCGGGGTTAAAGATCGTGGTCGACTGCGCTCATGGCGCGACGTACAAGGTAGCACCTAGCGTGTTTCGTGAGCTGGGCGCTGAAGTCGTTGTGTTGTCCGCCCAGCCTAACGGCCTGAACATCAATGACAATTGCGGTTCGACTCATATGGGTCAATTGCAGGCTGCCGTATTGGCTGAGCATGCTGATCTGGGTATCGCCTTCGATGGTGACGGTGATCGCGTCCTGATGGTCGATCACACTGGCGCCATTGTTGACGGTGACGAGCTGCTCTATATCATCGCCCGCGATCTCCATGATCGGGACAAGCTGCAAGGTGGCGTGGTCGGTACGTTGATGAGTAACCTGGGGCTGGAGCTGGCTCTGGCTGATCTGTCGATTCCATTTGTGCGCGCCAACGTCGGCGACCGGTATGTCATTGCTGACTTGCTTGAGCGCAACTGGTTGGTGGGTGGTGAAAACTCGGGGCATATCGTCTGTTTTAACCACACCACTACAGGTGATGCGATCATCGCAGCATTGCAGGTTCTGATGGCGCTGAAAAGGCGTTCAGAAGCTCTGGCACAGGCTCGTCAGGCGCTTCGTAAGTGCCCGCAGGTGCTGATCAATGTCCGGTTTGGTGGTGGTGCGAGCCCTCTCGAGCATCCGGCGGTCAAGGAGGCGAGTGACCGTGTCACCAAGGCGATGGCCGGCCGTGGTCGTGTGCTCTTGCGCAAGTCCGGGACGGAGCCGCTGGTGCGCGTCATGGTCGAAGGCGAGGACGAAACACAGGTTCGCGGTTACGCCGAAGAGCTGGCAAAACTGGTTACTGAAGTTTCTGCCTGAATTCGGCTTGCCAGCCATGATTGTGTTGGGTAACATCTGCGCCCACTTTGACCGACGAGGTACAGCATGCGTCGCCCTATGGTAGCTGGTAACTGGAAGATGCACGGTACCCGCGCCAGCGTCGCTGAGCTGATCAATGGCCTAAGTCGTCTGGCCTTGCCGAGCGGTGTTGATGTAGCGGTATTCCCGTCTTGCTTGCATATCAATCAAGTGGTTGATGGCTTGAAAGGAAAGTCGATTTCAGTCGGCACGCAGAACTCTGCGGTGGAAGCCGGGCAAGGTGCATTGACCGGTGAGGTTGCGCCGAGTCAGTTGGTGGATGCAGGCTGTTCCCTGGTGCTTGTCGGGCACTCTGAGCGCCGCCAGATTATGGGCGAGCGAGACGAGATGCTGATTCGCAAGTTCGCAGCGGCACAGGCGTGTGGCTTGATTCCGGTGTTGTGTGTAGGGGAAACCCTTGAGCAGCGCGAAGCCGGGAAAACTCTTGAGGTTGTCGGGCGTCAGCTGGGCAGTATCATAGAGGAGCTGGGTGTTGGTGCTTTTGCAAATGCAATAATTGCTTACGAGCCGGTCTGGGCCATTGGCACCGGGCTGACTGCTTCGCCGCAACAGGCGCAGGATGTGCACGCAGCCATTCGCGCTCAGTTGGCGGCAGAGAATTCTGAAGTCGCACAAGGTGTGCGGCTTCTATACGGCGGCAGCGTGAAGGCGGCCAATGCGGTCGAACTGTTCGGCATGCCGGATATCGATGGGGGGCTCATTGGTGGGGCTTCCCTGAATGCAGATGAGTTCGGTGCGATTTGTCGCGCCGCGGGAAACTGAAAAAATGCTGGAAACAGTCGTAGTCGTTTTTCATCTGTTGGGTGCATTGGGCGTAGTTGCTCTGGTATTGCTGCAGCAGGGTAAGGGTGCGGATGCTGGTGCGTCTTTCGGAGCAGGTGCTTCAAATACTGTGTTCGGAAGCCAAGGTTCCTCTACCTTTCTTAGTAAGTTTACTGCTATACTTGCCGCAGGTTTCTTCATAACCAGCTTAGGGTTAGGTTACTTTGCTAAAGAGAAAGCTCACCAGCTGGCTCAAGTAGGTCTCCCAAATCCGGCGGTGTTGGAAGTTCCAAAGCAGCAGCCGGCTTCTGATGATGTACCGGTGCTTCAAGAGCAAAAGTCGGCTACTCCAGCGACTGACGTACCTCCAGCTCAAGAGCAAAAGTAAGAAGGGTTTCAAACGTAGTATTGCCGAGGTGGTGGAATTGGTAGACACGCAACCTTGAGGTGGTTGTGCCCATAGGGTGTAGGGGTTCGAGTCCCCTTCTCGGTACCAATTATCAGGAGAGCCCGCTGTTGCGGGCTTTCTTGTAGGTGGAAGGTTACATTGACCCTGTCAGGGATCGGTCGTATACTTCCGCCCCAGCTTTGTCGCGGGGTGGAGCAGTCTGGTAGCTCGTCGGGCTCATAACCCGAAGGTCGTCGGTTCAAATCCGGCCCCCGCAACCAGTTTAAGGAGCCCCTTTTAAGGGGCTTTTTGTTAGCTGGACACTTTCTACGCCGCTGTTCGACGGCGTTTCAAGGATGGGCGTTTCGCCCATTTTTTTATTTTGCAGAGCATGCACATACATGCACGAGGGGGTTCAGGTGTCGAGCAAGCTAGAAGAGTTGCAGGCCTTGTTGGCCCCGGTGGTCGTGGCCCTGGGCTATGAATGCTGGGGTATTGAGTTTTCGGCTCAGGGTCGTCACTCGATGTTGCGCGTTTATATCGATAAAGAGGGCGGTGTGCTGGTGGACGATTGTGCCATTGTCAGCCGTCAGATCAGCGGTGTCCTGGATGTTGAAGATCCGATCGCTGTTGAATATACCCTTGAGGTTTCCTCGCCTGGCATGGAACGCCCGCTGTTCACTATTGAGCAGTTTGCAAAATTTGCCGGTGAACAAGTGAAGATCAAGCTGCGCTCGCCTTTTGAAGGACGACGCAACTTTCAGGGCCTTCTGCGTGGTGTAGAAGAGCAGGACGTCGTGGTGCAGGTAGAAGACCATGAGTTTCTGTTGCCGATCGATATGATCGACAAGGCCAACATTATTCCCAGTTTTGACTGAGACGCGGATCCCGCGGATCCAATGGCTTGCGAAAGGCGAGGCGTACGATGAGCAAAGAAGTACTGCTGGTTGTTGAGTCGGTATCCAATGAAAAGGGCGTACCGGCAAACGTAATTTTTGAAGCGCTGGAGCTGGCTCTGGCCACTGCTACCAAAAAACGTTTTGAAGACGAAGTTGATCTGCGTGTGGAAATCAATCGCCACACCGGTGCTTACGAGACATTCCGTCGCTGGACGGTCGTCGAAGAAGCAGATCTGGACGATCCGGCCATTGAAACTTGGCCGAGCAAGGTTGCAGAAACGCATCCTGGTTCCAAGGTTGGCGATGTAGTCGAAGAAAAAATCGAATCCATCGAGTTCGGCCGTATCGCTGCACAGACTGCCAAGCAAGTCATCGTGCAAAAAGTTCGTGAAGCCGAGCGCGCTCAAGTCGTTGACGCCTATCGCGAGCGCCTGGGAGAAATCATCTCCGGCACCGTGAAGAAAGTGACTCGCGACAACGTGATCGTCGATTTGGGCAACAACGCTGAAGCGTTGCTGGCTCGTGAAGACATCATTTCTCGCGAAACCTTCCGTGTCGGTGTGCGTCTGCGTGCGCTGCTCAAGGAAATCCGCACCGAGAACCGCGGCCCGCAGTTGATCCTGTCGCGTACCGCGCCGGAAATGCTGATCGAGTTGTTCCGCATCGAAGTGCCGGAAATCGCTGAAGGCCTGATCGAAGTAATGGCTGCTTCCCGTGATCCGGGTTCGCGCGCCAAGATCGCGGTCCGTTCCAAGGACAAACGCATCGACCCCCAGGGCGCTTGCATCGGTATGCGCGGTTCGCGCGTCCAGGCAGTGTCGGGTGAGTTGGGCGGTGAGCGTGTGGACATCGTCCTGTGGGACGACAACCCGGCTCAGTTCGTGATCAATGCAATGTCGCCGGCTGAAGTGGCGGCAATTATCGTTGACGAAGATGCCCATGCAATGGACATCGCCGTTGGCGCAGACAATCTGGCTCAGGCCATTGGTCGTGGAGGTCAGAACGTGCGTCTGGCTAGCCAATTGACTGGCTGGACCCTGAATGTGATGACCGAATCGGACATCCAGGCTAAGCAGCAAGCAGAAACCGGCGACATCCTGCGCAACTTCATCGACGAGCTGGAAGTCGACGAAGACCTGGCGCAGGTGCTGGTAGATGAAGGCTTCACCAGCCTGGAAGAGATTGCCTACGTACCGTTGGAAGAAATGCTCAACATCGACGGCTTTGACGAAGAAACCGTCAACGAGCTTCGCGCTCGTGCCAAGGATCGATTGTTGACCAAAGCCATCGCTACTGAGGAAAAGCTGGCAGACGCCCATCCGGCCGAAGACCTGCTCTCGCTTGAGGGTATGGACAAGGATTTGGCGATGGAACTGGCGGTGCGCGGCGTAATTACCCGCGAAGACCTGGCCGAGCAGTCTATTGACGACCTGCTCGACATCGACGGCATTGACGATGATCGTGCCGGCAAGTTGATCATGGCCGCCCGAGCCCACTGGTTCGAGTAATTAGGCGCGGCCTGAGGAGAGAAGTGCATGACGCAAGTCACGGTGAAACAACTGGCCGATGAGGTCAAAACACCGGTAGAGCGCCTGTTGCAGCAGATGCGTGAGGCAGGTCTGCCGCACACCGCCGCCGAAGAAAATGTGTCTGACAGTGAGAAGCAATCTTTGCTCACTCACTTGAAAAGCAGCCACAAGGCGAAAGTGGAAGAACCACGCAAGATCACGCTGCAGCGTAAAACCACCAGCACCCTGCGTGTTGCTGGCAGCAAAAGCATCAGCGTTGAAGTCCGTAAAAAGAAAGTTTTCGTACAGCGCAGCCCGGAAGAAATCGAAGCCGAGCGCAAACGCGAACTGGATGAACGTCGCGCAGTAGAAAATGCTGCTCGTCAGAAGGCTGAAGAAGAAGCCAAGCGTCGCGCCGAAGAAGAAGCGCGTCGCCAGCCTGCTGCTGCGCAAACCGCTACGACCGACGCTGTTGCAGCGCCTGTTGCAGTTGCCGAACCCGTGCGTGAAAGCGCGCCGGTTGTCGTCGCTGCTCCAGCCCCGTCTGCCGATGTTCGTAACAAGCAGAACGAACAGCGCCGTCCGGACAAACCACGTGCCGACGATAACAATCGTCGCAGCGGTGGTGGCGATGGCGAGCGCAAAAACGCTCCGCATCGTGCTTCGGTCAAAGAGAAAGCGCCTGCGCCACGTGTTGCGCCACGTACTACCGACGAAGAAAGCGATGGCTTCCGTCGTGGTGGTCGCGGCAAGGCCAAGCTGAAGAAACGCAACGCCCACGGTTTCCAGAGCCCAACCGGCCCTGTCGTGCGTGATGTGCAGATTGGCGAGACCATCACTGTTGGCGATCTCGCCAATCAGATGTCGGTCAAGGCTGCTGAAATCATCAAGTTCATGTTCAAACTGGGTACTCCAGCGACCATCAACCAGGTGCTTGATCAGGAAACTGCTCAGCTGGTAGCCGAAGAACTGGGCCACAAAGTGACCCTGGTCAGCGACACCGCCCTGGAAGATTCCCTGGCCGAGTCCCTGAAGTTTGAAGGTGAGACGTTCTCCCGTGCACCGGTTGTGACCGTAATGGGCCACGTTGACCACGGTAAAACCTCGCTGCTCGACTACATCCGTCGTGCCAAGGTAGCTGCTGGCGAAGCCGGCGGTATCACCCAGCACATCGGTGCGTACCACGTTGAAACTGATCGCGGCATGGTCACTTTCCTTGACACCCCGGGTCACGCCGCGTTTACCGCAATGCGTGCCCGTGGTGCCAAGGCGACCGATATCGTGATCCTGGTGGTTGCAGCGGACGACGGCGTGATGCCGCAGACCATTGAAGCTGTTCAGCACGCCAAGGCTGCCGGTGTTCCACTGGTTGTTGCAGTGAACAAAATCGACAAGCCGGGCGCTGATCTCGATCGCATCCGTAGCGAATTGTCGGTTCACGGCGTGACCTCGGAAGAGTGGGGCGGCGACACCCCGTTCGTATCGGTTTCGGCGAAAGTCGGTACTGGCGTGGACGAGTTGCTCGAAGCTGTTCTGCTGCAAGCTGAAGTTCTCGAACTGAAAGCGACTCCATCGGCTCCAGGCCGTGGCGTCGTGGTTGAATCGCGTCTCGACAAAGGTCGTGGCCCGGTAGCTACCGTTCTGGTTCAAGACGGTACCCTGCGCCAAGGCGACATGGTCCTGGTCGGTTCGAATTATGGCCGGGTACGTGCCATGCTCGACGAGAACGGCAAGCCGATCAAAGAAGCCGGTCCTTCCATCCCTGTCGAGATCCTCGGCCTGGACGGTACCCCGGACGCTGGCGATGAGATGAGCGTGCTGTCGGACGAGAAGAAAGCCCGTGAAGTGGCTCTATTCCGTCAAGGCAAGTTCCGCGAAGTCAAGCTGGCCCGTGCTCACGCCGGCAAGCTGGAAAACATCTTCGAAAACATGGGCCAGGCAGAGAAGAAGACGCTCAACATCGTCCTCAAATCCGACGTCCGTGGTTCGCTGGAAGCGTTGAACGGTGCCTTGAACGGCCTGGGTAATGACGAAGTGCAAGTGCGTGTTGTCGGTGGCGGTGTCGGTGGTATCACCGAGTCCGACGCCAACCTGGCACTGGCCTCCAATGCTGTACTGTTTGGCTTCAACGTGCGTGCCGATGCTGGCGCTCGCAAGATCGTCGAGCAGGAAGGTCTGGATATGCGTTACTACAACGTGATCTACGACATCATCGAAGACGTCAAGAAAGCCCTCACCGGTATGCTGGGCAGCGATGTTCGCGAGAACATCCTGGGTACCGCTGAAGTGCGTGACGTGTTCCGATCGCCGAAGTTTGGCGCGATCGCCGGTTGCATGGTTATCGAAGGTGTTGTTCACCGTAACCGTCCAATCCGTGTACTGCGTGAAGACATCGTTATCTTCGAAGGCGAGCTGGAATCCCTGCGCCGCTTCAAGGATGACGCTTCCGAAGTACGTGCCGGCATGGAATGCGGTATCGGCGTGAAGAGCTACAACGACGTCAAAGTCGGTGACAAGATCGAAGTCTTCGAGAAGGTTCAGGTTGCTCGCAGCCTCTAACTTGCGCACTTCAAGGGCCACGGTGAGCCGCTGCATGCAGATGCGCGGCACAGCGTCAGGACTCTAAACGCAACGCCCGGTCTGGCTTTTGTCAGGCCGGGCGTTTGCCGCTTTCAGACCCCTCGGGTTTCACCGTGGGGCAGTAACAGGTAACAAGACATGGCAAAAGAATACAGCCGTACCCAACGTATCGGCGATCAGATGCAGCGTGAGCTGGCACAGCTGATCCGTCGTGAAGTCAAAGACCCGCGCGTGGGTCTGGTCACCATTACCGCTGTTGAAGTCAGCCGTGATGTAGGTCACGCCAAGATCTTCATCACAGTGATGGGACAGGACAACGCCGAAGACATCGCGCAAAGCATCAAAGTGCTCAACTCCGCCGCTGGTTTCCTGCGCATGCAGTTGGCTCGCGAAATGAAGTTGCGCAGCGTTCCTCAGCTGCACTTCCACTACGACGAAAGCGTCGTGCGTGGCGCGCACCTGTCGGCCCTGATCGAGCGAGCGGTGGCTGAAGACAATCAGCACCCGGTAGCCGCTGAACCCGAAGACGCCAAGGAGTAATCGGTGGCTCAGGTCAAACGTATCCGTCGTAACGTCAGCGGCATTATCCTGCTCGACAAGCCGTTGGGGTTCACCTCCAACGCCGCGTTGCAGAAGGTTCGCTGGCTGCTCAATGCCGAGAAGGCCGGGCACACCGGCAGTCTTGATCCGCTGGCCACCGGGGTATTGCCATTGTGCTTCGGTGAAGCCACCAAGTTTTCGCAGTACCTACTCGATTCCGACAAGGGTTACGAAACCCTGGCGCAACTGGGCAAAACCACCACCACGGCGGATGCCGAGGGTGAAATTTTGCTGGAACGCCCAGTGACCGTTGGTCGCACGGATGTCGAAGCTGTTTTACCCGGTTTTCGTGGGCAAATCAGTCAGATACCGCCGATGTACTCGGCACTCAAGCGTGATGGGCAGCCGCTGTACAAGCTGGCCCGTGCAGGCGAAGTAGTGGAGCGCGAACCGCGTTCTGTTACTATTGCGCGCTTGGAATTGCTGGCCTTTGAAGGTGATACTGCGCGGCTTGCGGTGGATTGCAGCAAAGGTACCTATATCCGCACTCTGGTGGAGGATATCGGTGAGAAACTCGGTTGTGGCGCTTACGTTGCTGAACTGCGACGTACCCAGGCCGGGCCTTTCACGTTGGCGCAGACGGTCACGCTGGAAGAGTTGGAAGCAGTACATGCCGAAGGCGGCAATGAAGCAGTTGATCGCTTCCTGATGCCATCGGATAGCGGCCTGCTGGATTGGCCGCTGTTGCAGTTCTCGGAGCATAGCTCGTTCTACTGGCTCAACGGCCAACCGGTTCGAGCCCCGGATGCACCGAAGTTCGGCATGGTACGGGTACAGGATCACAATGGTCGCTTCATCGGAATCGGTGAAGTGAGCGAAGACGGGCGCATCGCGCCACGTCGACTGATTCGGTCAGAATGACCGGACGAGGGTGGCTGTCAACAGGCACGGTCACTACTCATTTTTAGATACAGGGATTTGTCCCTGGCCTGTTGAAGCTGTTTTTCTGAAACAGTTTCCTGATAAAAGGATTGCCTCATGGCTCTCGACGTTCAAGAAAAAGCTCAAATCGTAGCTGACTACCAGCAAGCTGTTGGTGACACTGGTTCGCCAGAAGTGCAAGTTGCACTGCTGACCCACAACATCAACAAGCTGCAAGGTCACTTCAAGGCCAACGGTAAAGATCACCACTCCCGTCGTGGTCTGATCCGTATGGTAAACCAGCGCCGTAAGCTGCTGGACTACCTGAAAGGCAAGGATCTGGGTCGTTATCAGACTCTGATCGGTCGCCTGGGTCTGCGTCGCTAATAAGCGATTGCGCTAGAGGTTGGTTGTCTGTCACGCGTCAGTGGGTTTCCCGTTGGCGCATGGCAGGCTCCCAGCCTCAAGTTTTATCTGGACACACGTTTTACCCTGGACAGGCGTTGGGCCGATTCCCGACATTGCCCAAGAATTTCGCAAGAAGACAAGTTCCCCAAGAGCCACAAAAGAAGGTAGGACACCGTGAACCCGGTAATCAAAAAATTCCAGTTCGGTCAGTCGACCGTTACCCTCGAGACTGGCCGTATCGCCCGTCAGGCCTCCGGCGCAGTATTGGTCACCGTTGACGACGACGTCAGCGTATTGGTGACTGTCGTTGGTGCCAAGCAAGCCGATCCAGGCAAGGGCTTCTTCCCTCTGTCCGTTCACTACCAGGAAAAGACTTACGCTGCCGGTAAGATCCCTGGCGGTTTCTTCAAGCGCGAAGGCCGTCCTTCCGAGAAAGAAACCCTGACTTCCCGACTGATCGACCGTCCGATCCGTCCGCTGTTCCCAGAAGGCTTCATGAACGAAGTGCAGGTTGTCTGCACCGTCGTCTCCACCAGCAAGAAGACCGATCCGGACATCGCTGCGATGATCGGTACCTCGGCTGCCCTGGCCATCTCCGGCATTCCTTTCGATGGCCCGATCGGCGCTGCCCGCGTTGCGTTCCATGAAAGCACCGGCTACCTGCTGAACCCGACTTACGAACAACAGAAAGCTTCGAGCCTGGACATGGTCGTTGCCGGTACTTCGGAAGCCGTTCTGATGGTTGAATCGGAAGCCAAAGAGCTGACCGAAGACCAGATGCTGGGCGCGGTTCTGTTTGCTCACGACGAGTTCCAGGTTGTGATCAACGCTGTCAAAGAACTGGCCGCTGAAGCTGCCAAGCCGACCTGGACCTGGGCTCCACAGCCAGAAGCCACTGCGCTGCTGGGCGCGATCCGTGCCGAGTTCGGCGACGCGATCTCCCAGGCTTACACCATCACCATCAAGGCCGATCGTTACGCTCGCCTGGGCGAACTGAAAGACCAGGTGGTTGCCAAGCTGTCCGGTGAAGAAGGCCAGCCTTCTTCCAGCGAAGTCAAAGCGGCTTTTGGCGAAATCGAATACCGCACCGTTCGCGAAAACATTGTTAACGGCAAGCCACGTATCGACGGTCGCGACACCAAGACCGTACGTCCTCTGAACATCGAAGTCGGTGTTCTGCCAAAGACCCACGGTTCGGCACTGTTCACCCGTGGCGAAACCCAGGCTCTGGTAGTCGCGACTCTGGGTACTGCCCGTGACGCACAACTGCTGGACACCCTGGAAGGCGAGAAAAAAGACCCGTTCATGCTGCACTACAACTTCCCTCCGTTCTCGGTAGGTGAGTGTGGTCGCATGGGTGGTGCTGGTCGCCGCGAAATCGGTCACGGCCGTCTGGCCCGTCGTTCGATTGCAGCGATGTTGCCTGCTGCCGACGTGTTCCCGTACACCATCCGTGTTGTATCGGAAATCACCGAATCCAACGGTTCGAGCTCCATGGCTTCGGTCTGCGGCGCTTCCCTGGCCTTGATGGACGCTGGCGTTCCGATGAAGGCACCGGTTGCCGGTATCGCCATGGGTCTGGTTAAAGAAGGCGAGAAATTCGCCATCCTGACCGACATCCTGGGTGACGAAGACCACCTCGGCGACATGGACTTCAAAGTAGCGGGTACCGCCAAAGGTGTGACCGCGCTGCAGATGGACATCAAGATCAAAGGCATCACCGAAGAAATCATGGAAATCGCTCTGGGCCAAGCCCTGGAAGCGCGCCTGAACATCCTCGGTCAGATGAACCAGATCATTGGCCAGTCGCGTACCGAGCTGTCGGAAAACGCTCCGACCATGATCGCGATGAAAATCGATACCGACAAAATCCGTGATGTCATCGGTAAAGGCGGCGCGACCATTCGTGCGATCTGTGAAGAGACCAAGGCCTCGATCGACATCGAAGACGATGGCTCGATCAAGATCTTCGGCGAAACCAAGGAAGCCGCTGAAGCTGCACGTCAGCGCGTTCTGGGCATCACCGCTGAAGCTGAAATCGGCAAGATCTACGTGGGTAAGGTTGAGCGCATCGTCGACTTCGGCGCATTCGTCAACATCCTGCCAGGCAAGGACGGTCTGGTTCACATCTCGATGCTGAGCGACGCTCGCGTTGAGAAAGTGACCGACATCCTGAAAGAAGGCCAGGAAGTGGAAGTACTGGTACTGGACGTGGACAACCGCGGCCGTATCAAGCTGTCCATCAAAGACGTAGCAGCAGCCAAGGCTTCGGGCGTTTAATTACTCCCCACGCCTGACCGCTTCAACGTTATAAAAAATGCCCCGCAGTGAACACTTCGGGGCATTTTTTTGTCTGGGAAACAGGGTGTGAAGTTGCTGGCCTTCGAACCCGGTGCTAGGTTTAGCCCACTGCCCGTGTAGCTCAGTTGGTAGAGCAGCGCACTCGTAACGCGAAGGTCGCAGGTTCGATTCCTGTCTCGGGCACCATTCCCCTGTTGTTTCACCTTTGTGCTCAAAGCCCTTCCAGCGTTTTTTGTCGAATTGATGTAAAAGTCCATATAAATCGTCAACCAAACGTCCTATATTCGGTGCTTGCACACGTACCATTTTGCAGTTTTCAGATGATCCCCGAATGGTTCTGAAGGCCAGACAAACCGGGCTTCAACCGGTTTTTTGCGTCAGAGAGATCCTTGATGATCCAGATCCATCTTCCATTCCCCAGATCAGCGAGAACGACATGACCGTTAAAGAATTGACCCAAGAAGCCAGACACGAAGAAGCGCTCAAGAAGTATTTACTGGATTCGCCCCAGCTTGCCGAAGAGATCAAGGACCTGCCGGCCGACGATCAGAAAGACCAGATTCAATGGGCGTTCGAGGATGAGGCAGAGTCTCAGGGCCTGCAGCCGTGGGAATTGACGCTTAAGTACACCTCGACCCCGGAAGAATTCGAGGCTGCGCGCCTGGTGCTGCACAAGGAGGCGGCCGAGGTGCTGGGTGTCGAGTGGGAAGAGTATTGCGAGATGAACAATCTGGTGGTCTGACAAAAACACCTTCGGAGCCGCCTTTGTAGGAGCCCGGCTTGCCGGCGATAGCGTCCTTGAGATCGCTATCGCCGGCAAGCCGGGCTCCTACAGGTTTGCGATGCGGGTCAGAGGCTCAAACGCATCGACAGATCGATAGCCTTCACGTCCTTGGTCATCGCGCCAATCGAAATGTAATCGACCCCGGTTTCGGCGATCGGCAACAACGTACTTTCATTGATTCCACCGCTCGCTTCCAGTTTGGCCTGGCCTGCGTTCAGGCGCACAGCTTCACGCATGTCATCAAGGCTCAATTCATCGAGCATGATGATGTCCGCACCCGCCGCTAGAGCTTCCTTGAGCTCGCTCAGGCTTTCCACTTCGATCTCCACCGGTTTGCCCGGGGCAATCTTGTGCGCGGCGTTAATGGCTTCAGGGATGCCACCGCTGGCGGCAATATGGTTTTCCTTGATCAGGAAGGCGTCATACAGACCGATACGATGGTTGTGGCAGCCGCCGCAGGTGACGGCATACTTCTGCGCCAGACGCAGGCCGGGCAGGGTTTTGCGGGTGTCGAGCAACTTGACTTGGGTATTGGCGACAAAGTCCGCCAGATACTGCGCACGCGTGGCCACGCCGGAGAGCAATTGCAGGAAATTCAGCGCACTGCGTTCGCCAGTGAGCAGCGAGCGCGCAGGACCTTCGAGGTGGAACAGCACCTGATTGGGTTTTACCCGTTCGCCATCACGCACTTGCCAATGCACTGCGACCCGTGGGTCCAATTGCCGGAAGACCGCATCGACCCACGCAGTGCCGGCAATGACAGCGGCATCACGAGTGATGATGGTGGCTTTTGCCAGGCGTTCGGCCGGGATCAACTGCGCGGTGATATCGCCGCTGCCGATGTCTTCGCGCAACGCACGGCGTACGTTGGCTTCGATTTCGGCGGTCAAGTCGGCGAGACGTAGATTCGGCATAACGGACTCCACAAACAAAGTGGTCCGATTATAGGGCCATGGCACGAGTCAACCCAAGGCCTCATAGACTTTCCATTCGCGGCAAGTGATCGCATCCAGAGGGGCTATCGCGGCATACTGAGCGCCAACACAGTCGTCGCTGAAGGAACCTGTATGCAGTTGGACCCCGCGAGTGGTTGGTGTCAGGACGTGCGTTTATGCCCCTCACCCAACTTCAATGCGCGCCCCACGGGCGAAATTTCCCTGCTGGTGATCCACAACATCAGTTTGCCGCCAGCGCAATTCGCCACCGGCAAAGTGCAGGAATTCTTCCAGAATCGTCTGGATGTCACGGAGCATCCTTATTTTGAAGGCATCGCTGACTTGCGGGTGTCAGCGCATTTTCTGATTGAGCGTGACGGTACTGTTACTCAGTTTGTCTCTTGTAGTGAGCGAGCCTGGCACGCCGGTGTTTCGAGTTTCGAGGGCCGGGAAACCTGTAATGATTTTTCGCTGGGCATCGAGCTTGAAGGCACGGATGATCTGCCGTTCACCGATGCTCAGTATCTCGCGCTGACAGCGTTGACCCGACAGCTGCAAAACGCCTACACCGACATCACTGCGCAGCGTATTTGCGGACACAGCGACATCGCGCCGGGGCGCAAGACTGATCCAGGACCGGCGTTCGACTGGGCACGCTATCGTGCGGCCCTGGCAAAAGAGGAAGGACAATGAGTTTTCTGGTGTTGCTGTTGGCGGTGTGGATCGAGAAATTCTCGGCACTGCGCCATCGAGTCCAGCGTGATGGCGGTTGGGTGCGCGAGTTGAACAAGCTTGAGGTGACGCCACGTCTGATCGACCGGCCATGGTTGATCCTTATCATTATTGTGTTGTTGCCGATCGCGCTGCTGGGGTTGCTGTTGGTCGTGCTGAACCCCGTGGCCTACGGTTTTCTGACGTTACCGGTGCATTTGCTGGTGGTGATTTACAGCCTGGGTCGCGGCGATCTGCTGGCGGGCCTGGGGCCATTTCGCGATGCCTGGCGCCGGGAAGACCTGCAAGCCGCTGCACATGTGGCCGCTCGTGACCTGGATATTTGCGCCGAAAGTGCCGAACAATTGCTGGAACGGGTCGAAGCCCACCTGCTGTGGGAGGCTTACCAAAGTTTCTTTGCGGTCATTTTCTGGTACTTCTTGCTGGGTCCGGTTGCCGCCCTGAGTTATCGCTTGCTGGCACTGACCGAGGAGTATGGGCAGAACCCGGCCGTGGTCGAGCGCGCGGCACAATTGCGTCACGCCTTTGATTGGGTGCCCGTGCGATTGCTGGCGATGAGTTTTGCACTGATCGGCAACTTTGTGGCGGTCAGCCGGGTGATGTTGAGTGAGTTACTGAACTGGAACATCGGCGCCGCTCAGTTGATCGAGAAAGTCGGACTGGTGGCCGGTGAGATCCCGGCTCCGGTTGTCGGACCGGATGGCATCAACAGTCTGGACCGGATCTGGGAATTGCTGCTGCGCGCGGCGGTGCTCTGGTATGCCGGTTTTGCGTTGTGGACGGTCTTCCCGTAACTTCAATCCCTGTAGCAGCAGGCTGCGCCAGCTGCTACAAGCGTGTACTTCCCTTCGTTAACCTTAAGTTACAAAACATCCTGCCGATTTAAGATATACAGGGATAGCGCTGAATAGTGGCTATCTGCCGCCGATCTGTGCGCGCCAAATAAAAATAAGAATTAAAAGGGAGATTTCCAGTGAAGAGCTTGCTCTATCCCGCCGTCGCGCTGATGAACCGCCTGAGCTTCGGCATGAAGTTCAGCCTGATCAGCGTGCTGTTCCTTGTGCCCATGCTTGTCACCAACTTTTATCTGGTGCGCGATTCCTATCGTGAGTTTCAGGGCACACAAATTGAGCTGCAGAGCCTAGACCTGCTGGGCAGCGGCCTGACCCTTCGGCGAGACCTGGAAACCCTGAACAATCTGGTGCAGATCAACGTCACACTCGGCCAGTCCGGCAAGGCCGGCAATATCGAGTCGAAGATTGGCGTGCTGGAGCAAAGCATCCTCGCGCGCCTGCAAGGGCTGACTGCGATGACCACTGATCCGGAGCAGATCACGGCTTTCGACGGCAAGCGCGATGAAATGATCGCTGCGTTCAAAGCCCAGCAAGCGGAAACCTCCCTGCAAAGCAAAAGTGGAATGATCGGAAAACTGCTCGGCAACGCGCAGATTTTCAGCCAGATAATCGCCACTCAGGCCGGCCTCAGTCGCGACAGCCAAAGCGACATGCGTCAACTGAGTGAGCTGATCACCAGCGTTACTCCGCGTGTGACCCAGCTGCTGGGCGAAGGCCGGGCGATGGGGGCTTTGTCTCTCGGGCAAGGCTTTATAAACTCGGCGTCGAGCACTCGATTTGATGAGTTGTTGGCGCAGGTCGAGAAGCTTCAGGGCGAGTATGGCCTGAAATTGCAGGATGCATTGGGCTCCAGCAAGGTGGCGCGTGAAATCCTGGCTGCGCAAGCTGATAGCAGCAAGGCTTCGCTGAAAAAAGCCAGTGAGCTGTTCGAAGAAAAAGTGGTGATGGCCGACACTCTCGATACACCCTGGCAAGGGTTTTACGATCAGGTCACCGGCCTGATGGACCAAACTTACCAACTCAACGAAGCCATATTGAAGTTCCTCGGTACCCAGTTGCAGCAGCGATTGGAGCAAAACCGCACCCACATGGTCTTGCAGGCCGTGGCGCTGTCGGTGGTGTTTGTGCTGATTTTCTACCTTTACGGCGGCTTCTACGCTTCAACCCGCACCACCCTCAAGCGTCTTGGCGAAATGATGGACACAGTCGCTGCCGGCGACATGACGGTGACCTTCCGCGCGGAAAGCCGCGATGAGCTCGGCGAGTTGGGCGAGGTGTTCAACGGCACCGTGAAGAAAATCCATGACCTGATCGAGCGCGTCGGGAAGACCGTGAATGAGGTCGAACGCCAGGCCGGGCAGGTGCAAAGCGTCTCTACCCAGAGCAACCAGGCGGTGGCTGGGCAACGTACGCAAATCGAGCAAGTCGCCACGGCCATGAACCAGATGTCGGCCACCTCCCTTGAGGTGGCGCGCAGTGCGGCTGCCGCAGTCAGCAGCGCCCACAGCGTCAACGACGAGACCATCACTGGCCGCGGGCTGGTCGCGTCCCAGCAGGGCAGCATCGTGCAATTGGCCAGTGAGATCGATCAGTCGGTGTTGGTGATCAATCAACTGGCCAGCGACAGCCAGTCCATCAGCCGTGTACTGGAAGTGATCAAAAGCATCGCTGATCAGACCAATCTGTTGGCCCTTAACGCGGCCATCGAAGCCGCGCGGGCCGGTGAGCAGGGGCGTGGTTTTGCGGTGGTGGCCGATGAGGTCCGCACACTGGCCAAACGCACCCAGCAATCGACCGAAGAAATCGAACAGATGATCAGCAAGCTCCACAGCGGAGTCGGTGCGGCGGTGAAAGCCATGGGCATCAGCCATCAGGTGGCTGATAGTACGGTCGGACAGTCGGAAAAGGTCCAGCAGGCGCTGGAAAACATCCTCGGCGCGGTAGGCATGATCGTTGACCAGAACCAGCAAATCGCCGCTGCTGTCGAGCAGCAGACCGCCGTCGCCCATGACATCGATCAGAACATTGTCGAGATCAACCGCGCCGGCGAGCGTACCGCCGAAGGGGCGCACCAGACCGAGGATGCCAGCCGTGCGTTATCGGCTCAGGTGGTGGAACTCAAGCAGCTGATCAGCGCGTTCAGGGTGTGATCCCCCTCACTGATTTAGCACACAATTTGTAGTACTTTTCTTTTTTCGGGCAGATAATAGCCTGCTGTCCTCAGTGCTCTGATTTTTCATCTTCAATGAAGGAAGATCATTCACTCGGGCTTGCCATGAGGAGGCACGGTTATGTCTGTAGCAAGCATCGGAGTCCAGGGGCGCTGCGCTCATTGCGGGTGTACCTGTGTGCTCGAAGCCTGGCAACTCAACGCCATTGCAATCAACGAGTCGTTCGCCTGTACCCACTGCCATAAAGCCTTGCAGTTGATCGACCCGAAACAGATCAAGCGCTTCAAGTCTCTCGACTCACTGGCCATGCTCCGGGCGAGCACCCTGGTGATGGTGTGCACCGCGGTCCTGGTGGCGTTGGTCATGGAATGGATCGGAATGCTCAGCGTGGTCGAACAGGTGAATTTTTCGCTGATCGCGATTCTTGTCTATTTCCTCGTTATTCAGTTCGCCCGGCACCGGCAACACCTCACGCTGATTCTGGAAGCCGCCAAGGCACACGCCGACTGATTACCAGTTGAACAGCTCGCAAGCATTAGCCGTGCTGACGGCGGCCAGTTTCTGAGGGCTTATCTCCATGATCTGCGCCAGTGCCGCGCAGATCGCCGGCAGGTGTGCCGGGCTGTTGCGTTGACCGGGAAACATGACCGGTGCCATGTCGGGTGAGTCGGTTTCCAGCACCACGGACTCCAACGGCAAATCAGCGAGCACTCGGTGCATGCGCAGCGCCTGTGGCCAGGTCGCGGCGCCGCCCAGACCCACTTTGAAACCAAGTTTAATGTACTCCCGCGCTTCTTCCTTGCTGCCCGCAAAGGCGTGGATTATCCCTGCGCGTTTCAAACGAAAGCGTTTTAGCGTAGCAATCACCGCCGCATGGCTGCGCCGCACATGAATCAGCGCCGGCAGATTGAAGTCCACCGCCAGTTGCAGTTGCGCCTCGAACAGCGCCTGCTGACGCTCTCGGTCGAGGGTTTCGATGAAGTAATCCAGACCGATCTCGCCCACTGCGCATAACTGCCGATGGCCGGCCAGACGCGTCAGCCAGTCGGCAAGCTCACGTAAATCTTCAGGCCGGTGATCATCCAGGTAAACCGGGTGCAAACCGAATGCCGCATGCAAGTCGGGATCACTTTGCACCAACGCCCAGACTCGCTGCCAATTCGACTGATAAACCCCCAACACCACCATCCGCCGCACACCCAGGGCGCGGCTTTCGGCCAGCAGCGCCTGACGGTCCTCGTCAAAGTCGGGAAAATCCAGATGAGTGTGGCTGTCGATCAGCTCCACGGTTCAGTCCCGGTGAATACGCTGCTTGAAGGTTCGGGCGATGGCCTGCACGCCGGGTTGATAATCGGACTGCTCGATGGCGGCCAGCGCCAGCGACAGGGCTTTAGCGGCGATCAACTGATGCTGCTGAGCCATGGCGTTGACCGGCAAGGGCAGGAAGTCCAGCAGCTGCGTGTCGCCGAACGTACCCAGGCGCAACGGGCGGGTTTTTAGCGGATAGTCATGCAAGGCATCGAACACACCCTGTAGCAGCACGTAGGAAGTGGTCACCAGCGCATTAGGCAGATGTCCCAGACGCTGGAGCATTTCTTCCATCAATTGCTTGCCGCACTCGCGGCTGAATGACTCGCCGTGCTCGATCAACACCTCGCCCTGGAACCCCTCCAGCGCTTCTTTGAAGCCGGCCGCGCGTTCCTGGCTGATGCTCAACTCGGGGCGCGCGCCGATCAATGCGATCTGCTTGGGCAACGGGTCCAGTAGACTGCGGGTCAAGTGCAGGCTGGCCTCGCGGTCGTCACTGATCACCGAGCAGAAGTGCTCGGGCTCCATGACCCGGTCGATGGCGATGATCGGAATGCCTTTGGCCTGCAACTGGCGGTAGCTGTCGTCACCGGGCGGCAGGCAACTGGCGACGATCAATGCGTCGCAGCGCCGGGCGCGGAACAGTTGCAGCAATTGCCGCTCGCTGTCCGGCGCATCGTCGGAGCTGGCGATCAGCAACTGATAACCGCGCGCCCTGGCACCTTGTTCCAGCAATTTGGCGATTCGTGCGTAACTGGGGTTTTCCAGGTCCGGCAGAATAAATCCCAGGGTGCGCGTGTGCCGGCTGCGTAACCCGGCCGCTTGAGGATTGGGCGTAAAGCCATGCTGTTCGACGACCGCGCGCACGCGCTCGACAGTGGCACTGCTGATGCGTTGCTGTTCGGCCTTGCCATTAATGACATAACTGGCGGTGGTTACGGACACACCGGCCAACTGTGCGATATCACTGAGTTTCAACTCGGGATTTCCTTGTTTGTTCGAGCTTGCCCCGACATTTTCGCCAATCCTACCCGAATCAGGCAGACGACTAATGTCCAAGCACATCCGACAAGTTGGGCTTCAAGGATGAGACATTATCGAGTAACGTGCCAAGTATTCTAGATTAAACGTTTCAGCATGCGTATTTTCGGGGCTGTAAGCACCTTTGGCCGGTTCTGCCGTGAAACCGCCAAAAGTGAAGATTAAGCGCCTAAGCTGATCCATTCAAAACAATACCTGGCGTCATCAGACGCCAAAAAGGAGAAAGCATGCTCGAGCTCACCATAGAGCAGATTTCCATGGGCCAGTCGGCTGTGGATAAGTCCGCTGCGTTGCAGCTATTGGCTGAACACCTGGTCGCCGATGGCCTGGTTACCGAGGGTTATCTGGCCGGTTTGCAGGCGCGTGAAGCTCAGGGCTCGACCTTTCTCGGTCAAGGTATTGCCATCCCCCACGGTACACCGCAAACCCGCGACCAGGTGTTTTCCACCGGCGTGCGGCTGATGCAATTTCCCGAAGGCGTGGATTGGGGCGACGGCCAGATGGTGTTCCTGGCGATCGGTATCGCGGCCAAATCCGATGAACATTTACGCTTGCTGCAACTGTTGACCCGCGCCCTCGGCGAAACCGATCTGGGCCAGGCCTTGCGCCGTGCGAGCTCCGCCGAGGCCTTGTTGAAACTGCTGCAAGGTGCGCCGCAGGAATTGGCGCTGGATGCACAGATGATCGGCCTTGGTGTGTCCGCCGATGACTTCGAAGAGCTGGTCTGGCGCGGTGCCCGGTTGCTGCGCCAGGCTGATTGCGTGAGCAACGGTTTCTCCGCCGTGTTGCAACAGGTCGAAGCGTTGCCGCTGGGCGACGGCTTGTGGTGGTTGCACAGCGAGCAAACGGTCAAGCGTCCGGGCCTGGCCTTCGTCACTCCGGACAAACCGATGCGTTACCTCGGCCAGCCGCTCAGCGGCCTGTTCTGCCTGGCCAGCCTCGGTGAAGCGCATCAGGCCTTGCTCGAACGTCTATGTGCGTTGTTGATTGAAGGTCGCGGGCACGAGTTGGGCCGCGCCACCAGCAGTCGCAAAGTGCTCGAAGTCCTCGGCGGCGAACTGCCGGCGGACTGGCCGAGCGCGCGCATCGCCTTGGCCAACGCCCACGGCTTGCACGCGCGCCCGGCGAAGATTCTCGCGCAACTGGCAAAAAATTTCGAAGGCGAAATTCGCGTGCGCATTGTCGACGGCCAAGACAGCGCGGTGTCGGTGAAGAGCCTGAGCAAACTGCTCAGCCTCGGCGCCCGTCGGGGGCAGGTGCTCGAATTCGTTGCCGAACCGAGCATTGCCGCCGATGCCTTGCCAGCCCTGTTGGCAGCCATCGAAGAAGGCCTCGGTGAAGAGGTTGAGCCATTGCCGGCCGTGAGCCAACAGCGCGAAGAGGTCGCCGATGTGGCCGAAGTGCTGCTCGCCCCGGCGTCAGGCACTGTGATTCAAGCCATCGCCGCAGCCCCGGGCATTGCCATCGGCCCGGCGCATATTCAGGTGCTGCCAATCATCGATTATCCGTTGCGCGGTGAGTCTGCCGCCATCGAACGCGAGCGTCTCAAACACGCAGTGGTGCAGGTGCGTCGCGACATCGAAGGCTTGATCGAACGCAGCACGTCCAAGGCCATCCGCGAGATTTTCATCACCCACCAGGAAATGCTCGACGACCCGGAACTGACCGATGAAGTGGACACCCGCCTCAAGCAAGGCGAAAGCGCCGAGGCGGCGTGGATGGCGGTGATCGAAGCGGCGGCCAAACAACAGGAGTCGTTGCAGGACGCATTGCTCGCCGAGCGGGCGGCTGACTTGCGCGACATCGGCCGTCGCGTGCTGGCGCAACTGGCCGGTGTCGAAACGCCGAGCGAACCGGACCAGCCTTACATTCTGGTGATGGACGAAGTAGGACCGTCCGACGTGGCGCGTCTTGATCCGGCTCGCGTCGCCGGTATTCTAACGGCTCGCGGCGGCGCCACGGCCCACAGCGCCATCGTCGCTCGAGCGCTGGGCATTCCCGCGCTGGTCGGTGCAGGGGCGGCCGTGTTGCTGCTGGCGCCGGGTACGCCTCTGCTAATTGATGGCCAGCGTGGCCGCTTGCATGTGGACGCCGACGCGCTGACCCTGCAACGCGCCACCGAAGAACGCGACACTCGCGAACAGCGTCTGAAAGTGGCCGCTGAACGACGTCATCAACCGGCACTGACTACCGATGGTCATGCGGTCGAAGTGTTCGCCAATATCGGCGAAAGCGCGGGCGTCACCAGTGCGGTGGAGCAGGGCGCCGAAGGCATTGGCTTGTTGCGCACCGAACTGATTTTCATGGCCCACTCGCAGGCGCCGGACGAGGCCACTCAGGAAGTCGAATACCGCCGCGTCCTCGACGGCCTGGCCGGTCGGCCGCTGGTGGTGCGAACCCTTGATGTCGGTGGCGACAAGCCGCTGCCGTATTGGCCCATCGCCAAAGAAGAAAATCCTTTTCTTGGCGTACGGGGCATTCGCCTGACGCTGCAACGTCCGAAGATCATGGAAGCGCAATTGCGTGCCTTGCTGCGGGCCGCCGACAACCGTCCGTTGCGGATCATGTTTCCGATGGTGGGCAGCGTCGATGAATGGCGACAGGCGCGGGACATGACCGAACGCTTGCGTCTGGAAATCCCGGTCGCCGACCTGCAACTGGGGATCATGATCGAAGTGCCGTCGGCGGCGTTGCTGGCGCCGGTGCTGGCCAAAGAGGTCGACTTTTTCAGTGTCGGCACCAACGACCTGACGCAATACACCTTGGCCATCGACCGTGGTCATCCGACCTTGTCCGCCCAGGCTGATGGCTTGCACCCGGCGGTGCTGCAACTGATCGACATCACCGTGCGCGCAGCGCATGCCCATGGCAAATGGGTCGGTGTCTGCGGCGAGTTGGCGGCCGACCCGCTGGCGGTGCCGGTGTTGGTCGGACTGGGGGTGGACGAACTCAGCGTGTCGGGCCGCAGCATCGCCGAGGTCAAGGCGCGAATTCGCGAACTCAGCCTCGCCCAGACCCAAATTCTCGCCCGACAGGCCCTGGCCGTGGGCAGCGCCAATGAAGTGCGCGCATTAGTGGAGGCTCTGTAATGGCCCGGATTTTAACCCTGACTCTCAACCCGGCGCTGGACCTCACCGTCCAATTGCCGCGTCTTGAGCCCGGTCAAGTCAACCGCAGCGACGCCATGCACACCCACGCCGCCGGTAAAGGCGTGAACGTGGCGCAAGTGATGGCGGACCTTGGTCATCAGGTGACCGTCAGTGGATTCCTCGGGGAGGACAACCTCCAAGCGTTTGAAACCCTGTTTGCCAAACGCGGTTTTGTCGACGCGTTCATCCGTGTTCCCGGCGAGACTCGCAGCAACATCAAACTGGCGGAAAGCGACGGGCGAATCACCGATATCAATGGTCCGGGGCCGAGGGTGAGTGAGGCCGCGCAGCAGGCGTTGTTTGACCGGCTCGTGCAGATTGCGCCAGGTCATGATGCGGTCGTCGTCGCCGGTAGCTTGCCGTTAGGCGTCAGTGCGCACTGGTTACAGGCATTGATTGTGCGCTTGAAAAAACTCGGGTTGAACGTCGCTCTCGACACCAGCGGCGAAGCGTTGCGCACTGCAATCAAGGCCGGCCCGTGGCTGATCAAACCCAACACTGAAGAGCTGGCCGATGCGCTGGGTTGCGAGGTCGTTACGGTGGCTGCTCAGGCCGAAGCTGCGAGCCGATTGCACGCTCAAGGCATCGAGCACGTGGTGATCTCGCACGGGGCTGAAGGCGTGAACTGGTTCAGTGTCGGTTCGGCATTGCATGCCACGCCACCCAAGGTCAGCGTGGCCAGTACGGTGGGCGCGGGCGATTCGTTATTGGCCGGCATGCTTCATGGCCTGCTCAGCGCCGATACGCCAGAGCAAACCCTGCGCACCGCCACGGCGATTGCCGCGATGGCGGTCACCCAGATCGGTTTCGGCATCGGCGATGCCGCGCAATTGGCGCAGCTCGAACAGGGTGTGCGCGTGCGCCCCCTGACAGAACAATAAGAGGGTTTGTGATGAAGTTAGCCATTGTTACGGCCTGCCCGAACGGCATGGTCACCAGTGTGCTGTGCGCACGCTTGCTCGATGCGGCGGCTCAGCGTCAGGGCTGGATGACCTGCGTCGAAGTGGTGGATGCGGCGCATCCGGAGCGGCAACTGTCGATAGCCACAATCGAGGGCGCCGAGTGGGTGTTGCTGGTCACCAGCGCGCCGGTGGACATGACTCGATTTGTCGGCAAGCGCGTTTACCAGAGCACCCCGGCGCAAGCCCTGCAAGATGTTGACGCGGTGCTGCGGCGTGGCGCGCAAGAGGCTCAGTTACACGTCGCCCCCGAAGTTGTTATCGCCGAGCCCGCCGCCCTAGCGAAAAATGCGCCACGACTGGTCGCGATCACCGCATGCCCGACCGGCGTCGCACACACGTTCATGGCCGCTGAAGCCTTGCAACAAGCGGCCAAGCGTCTGGGCTATGACCTGCAAGTGGAAACCCAGGGCTCAGTCGGTGCGCGCAATCCGTTGAGCGCGGCGGCGATTGCCGATGCCGATGTGGTGCTGTTGGCCTGTGATATCGAAGTCGCCACCGAGCGTTTTGCCGGCAAGAAGATTTATCGTTGCAGCACCGGCATTGCGCTGAAACAGGCCGAAGCGACGCTGAACAAAGCGCTGGCCGAAGGTCGGCAGGAAACCGCCGCCACCGGCTCCCAAAGTCCGGCTAAACAAGAGAAGACCGGAGTTTACAAACACCTGCTCACCGGCGTGTCGTTCATGCTGCCGATGGTGGTGGCAGGCGGGTTGATGATTGCCTTGTCCTTTGTGTTCGGCATCACCGCGTTCAAGGAGCCCGGCACGTTGGCGGCAGCGCTGATGCAGATTGGTGGTGACACTGCGTTCAAGTTGATGGTGCCGCTGCTGGCTGGCTACATCGCCTATTCGATTGCCGACCGGCCGGGCCTGGCGCCCGGGATGATCGGCGGTATGTTGGCAAGCACCCTGGGGGCCGGATTTATCGGCGGGATCATTGCCGGTTTCATCGCCGGTTATGCCGCTCAGGCGATCAACCGCTACGCGCGTTTACCGCAGAGTCTTGAGGCGCTGAAGCCAATCTTGATCATCCCGTTGCTGGCGAGTCTGTTCACCGGTCTGGTCATGATTTACGTGGTTGGTAAACCGGTGGCCGGGATGCTCGAAGGGCTGACGCACTTCCTCGACAGCATGGGCACCACCAACGCGATTCTTCTCGGTGTGCTGCTGGGCGGCATGATGTGCGTGGACCTTGGCGGGCCGATCAACAAGGCGGCTTACGCGTTCTCGGTGGGGCTGCTGGCGTCGCAAAGTTATGCCCCCATGGCCGCGACCATGGCTGCCGGCATGGTGCCGCCGATTGGCCTGGGCATCGCCACGTTCATTGCACGGCGCAAGTTTGCCCAAACTGAACGTGAAGCCGGTAAGGCGGCGCTGGTGCTGGGGTTGTGCTTCATCTCTGAAGGGGCGATTCCGTTTGCTGCGAAAGACCCGTTGCGGGTGATCCCGGCGAGCATTGCCGGTGGCGCACTGACCGGGGCGTTGTCGATGTATTTCGGCTGCAAACTGATGGCGCCGCACGGTGGTTTGTTTGTGCTGGCGATCCCGAATGCGATCAATCATGCGCTGCTTTATTTGCTGGCGATTGTCGCCGGGAGCCTGCTGACGGCGGTGGCGTATGCGTTGCTCAAACGGCCGGAGGCGGTCGAACTGGCGCTAGAGCCCGCCAACGCCTGACACTCACCTCTGTAGGAGCCGAGCTTGCTCGCGAAGACGGACTGACATTCAACATATGTGTCGCCTGTCAGGCAGCATTCGCGGGCAAGCCCGCTCCTACAGGGGGCTGTGTCACACCGGTTTCATGGGCATGTGCTTTAGTTTCCCTTTTCAGGGAGAACACCATGAGCGAATTCGACCTCGGTCGCCGTCGTGTCATCCAAGTGCTAGGCGCCGGGCTGCTGTTGCCGGGGCTGGCGCCGGCCGTGATCGCCTCGATCAAGGATCGTCCGCAACTTACCGACGGTGTGCAGTCCGGCGACGTGCTGGGCGACCGGGCGATGGTCTGGAGCCGCAGCGACCGCCCGGCGCGGATGGTCGTGGAATGGGACACCCGCAGCCTGTTCAGCAACCCGCGCCGATTGGTCTCGCCACTGGCCGATGCCCGCACCGATTTCACCGCGCGCGTGGAGCTCACCGGGCTGCCCGCCGATCAGGCGATTTTCTATCGCGTGTCCTTCGAGGACGCCCAAAGCGGTGTCGCCAGTGAGCCCTGGTTCGGCCATTTGCGCAGTGTGCCGCAAACCCGCCGTGACATTCGTTTTGTCTGGAGCGGTGACACTGCCGGCCAAGGCTTCGGCATCAATCCAGACATCGGCGGCATGCGCATCTACGAAGCCATGCGGTTGCGCCTGCCGGACTTTTTTATCCACAGCGGCGACACCATCTACGCCGACGGCCCGATACCCGCGCAACTGACCACCGAAAGTGGCCGGGTGTGGCGCAACATCACCAGCGAAGCCAAGAGCAAAGTCGCGCAAACCCTGGATGATTTTCGCGGTAACTACCGCTACAACCTGATGGATGAAAATATCCGTCGCTTCAATGCCGAGATCCCGCAAATCTGGCAATGGGACGACCATGAAGTGGTGAACAACTGGTCGCCGGGCAAGCAACTCGATGCGCGCTATCAGGAGAAAGATATCCACAACCTGGTCGGCCGCGGGCGTCAGGCCTGGCTCGAATACGCACCGATGCGCTTGCAGAGTGCCGACAACGGCGGGCGGATTTATCGCAAGCTCGGCTATGGGCCGCTGCTCGATGTGTTCGTGCTGGACATGCGCAGTTATCGCGGCGCCAACGATGACAACCTCGGCGCCGCCAAACCCTTTCTCGGGCGTGAGCAACTGGACTGGCTCAAGCAGGCATTGAAGGGCTCGCAAGCTCAATGGAAAGTCATCGCCGCCGACATGTCGATTGGCCTTGGCGCGCCCGACGGTGAGGTCAGCCCCGGCGTGACGCGGTGGGAAGCGGTGGCCAATGGTGACCCGGGACCGGCCCAGGGACGTGAACTGGAAATCGCTGAACTGTTGGGATTCTTGCGGGCGCAGCAAGTGCGAAATTTCGTATTTTTGACGGCGGATGTGCATTACTGCGCAGCGCATCACTACCACCCGGATCGTGCCGCGTTCCAGGACTTTGAGCCGTTTTGGGAGTTTGTCGCAGGGCCCTTGAACGCCGGGAGTTTTGGGCCGGATTCGCTGGATATGACGTTCGGGCCGGAGGCGGTATTCGAGAAGGCGCCGCCTACGCAGAACGCCTCGCCGTTTGCCGGGTTTCAGTTTTTTGGCGAAGTGAATATCGACGGGCAGACGGGGGAGATGAGGGTGGTGTTGCGGGATCTGGATGGGGTGTCAGTGTTTGAGCAAAAATTGCAGCCGGTCTAATGGTTGTACACCGCCCCCTGTGGGAGCGAGCCTGCTCGCGATGGCGGTACAACAGCCAACAGATGTGTTGAATGTTAAATCGCAATCGCGTGCAGGCTCACTTCTACAGGGAGTGCAGGGTGTCAGTAGACGTCGCGGCGGTAGCGGCCTTGTTCGATCAGCCGATCTACCTCGGCAATCCCTAGCACCTCGTTAAGCACGTGATCGACGCCCGATGCCATGCCTTCCAAGCTGCCGCAGATGTAGATGACGGCGCCATCAGCCAGCCATTTCTTCAGCTTATCCGCTGACTCACGCAGTCGATCCTGCACATAAATCTTCTCGGCCTGATCCCGTGAGAACGCCAGGTCGAGTCGCTCCAGATCGCCCGAAATCAACCACTCCTCCAGCTCATCGCGGCACAGGTAATCGTGTTCCCGGTTACGTTCGCCAAACAACAGCCAATGCCTTTGCTGCCCATTGGCAATCCGCGCCTTGAGCAAACTGCGCAGCCCGGCCAGGCCGGTGCCGTTGCCCAGCAGGATCATGGGCACCGGCTCGGCCGGTAGATGGAACCCACTGTTGCGCCGCACTCGCAGGTTGATGGTGTCGCCCAGGGGGGCGTGTTCGGTCAGCCAGCCGGAGCCGATGCCCAGGCTGCCGTCGGCGTGCATTTCCTGACGCACGATCAGTTCCAGAATACCGTCAGCCGCAATCGAGGCGATGGAGTATTCGCGCATGGCCAATGGCACCAATGCATTGAGCAATGCCTGAGCATGCAGGCCGACCAGGTGAGCTCTGTTTTCCGGTAGCTGGCGCGTGGCGAGCGCTTGCTCCAGAGGTTGTGACAAGCCATCGAACGCCACCGAAGCACGACCGTCGATACCCAAACCATCGAGGAAGTGCTCGATGGCCCACGGGCAATTACGCGGCAACACTTCCACCAGATCACCGGCCAGCCAACTGCTGGAGGACGGGGCGGTGAGCCCCAGCAAGTACACGGGCGAACCGCTGCTGTCCGGGTTCATCAAGTCGCGGCGGATCAGTGTCCAGTTGTCGTAACTCGATGCTTGCCAGGTGTCGACCGGTGTTTGCCCGGTCAACAGGCCCAGTTGTTGCTGCCAGTGACGCAAGGCGTACGGGTCGCCGCTGTCGACTTCCACCGGCGCGAACAAAGTCTTGCCGCCATGCTCACCCAACCAGGCGTGCAAGCGTCGGGCGAAGCCGCAGAAGTGTTGATACTGGCGATCACCGAGACCCAGTACCGCATAGTTCAGGCTTTGCAGGCTCGACGCCCGACCCAGCACCTTGCGTTCGAACCCGCGGGCACTGTCCGGCGGTTCGCCATCACCGAAGGTGCTGACCACGAATAGCGCATTACTGGAATCCAGCAAATCCTGTTCGCTGACACTCGCCAGCGGCTGAACGTTCACCGGCAGTCCGGCGGCCTGCAATTGTCCCGCTGTCTGCCATGCCAATTGCTCGGCGAAACCGCTTTGGCTGGCGAAGCCGATCAGCCATGCCGGTGCATCGCTGCCCGGTTGTTCTAGACCTTTGCGTGCGTCCTTGATCTGCTTTTTCTTGCGCCGACGATCCAGGTACAGCAACCAGCCAGTGACGAAAAACAACGGCATGGTCAGCGCGGTAATCGTCAGGATGATCCGCCCGACAATGCCGAAGTAGCTACCGACGTGAAGCGCATAAATGCTGGTCAGTAATTGCGCCTTCAAACTCTTGTCGCTATAGCGATCATGCTGCTTGACGATGCCGGTCGCCGGATCGAGGGTGATCTGGTTTACGGCGCGGTCGTGGGGGGAGGTTTTCAGCAGGTAGAACACGGTCGCCGGCTGGCCGGCCGCTGGCGGCATACGGATGTTGTAAGCGCTGAGTGCCGGGCCCGCGGCGCTGTAGACGCTGCTCCAGATGGCCGCGTAGTCGGCGGTGGGTGCCGGACCGCTTGGCGCAGGACCGCGACCACCGCGCACGCGCTCGTTTTGTGGTGCATCGGACAGCAAACGGGTCAGGCCTTTGTTGTACCACTCATAGGACCAGGACAACCCGGTCAGCGCCGAAAAGAGGTAAAACACCAGGCACCAGGTGCCTGCCACCGAGTGCAAATCCCAGTTGAAGCTACGACCCTTTTTTTTCCAGTCCAGGGTCAGCCAGGCACGCCAGCTTTTCCACTGGCGAGGCCAGCGCAGGTACAAACCGGACAGGCAGAAGAACACCAGGATCAGCGTGCAGGCGCCGGTAATGTTGCGGCCGGTGTCACCCATGGCGAGGAAACGGTGCAGTTGCAGCGCAAAGCCGAAGAAGTCCTGGCCGGTGGCGTCGCCTACGAACTCGGCGGTGTACGGATCGAAGTAGCGCATCTCGCCACGGCGTTGGCCCGGTGGCGGCGTGAAAAACACCTTGGCCGCATTACCGCTGTCGGTCTCCACGGAGAGCATCGAGACTTTTTTGCCGGACGCGGCTTCGATGTGCTCAACCAGTTCTGCGGGCGGCAGGACACCGGCAACCTGCTTCTCGACCTGCAACACGGAAGGGTTCAGCACACTCAGGATTTCATCCTGAAACGATACTGTTGCTCCGGTGATGCCCATCAGGGCCAGGACCAGTCCGGCGCTGATGCCGAAAAACCAGTGCAACTGGAACAGGGTTTTCTTCAACACATCGCTCGCCTTGTTCGTTCAAAAAATTGTCATCACGGCGCGCATTATGCCGTGGGTTGTCGAGAAACATTCTTTTTTACGCACAAAAAGCCCCGTTCATTGGGATGAACGGGGCCTGTCCCTGATTCAGCCTTAATCCACCCTCCTTGTAGGAGTGAGCAGGCCCGCTCCCACAGGGGTTGCGGTGTGACTGCAATCAGAAGTGGAAGTTGGTGCTCAGCAATGCCGTACGGCCCGGCGCCTGGTTGGCGAAGTGGGTCGAGAAGGCTTTGTCGTAAAACGTTTCGTTGGTCAGGTTCTGCACGTTCAGTTGCAGGTCGACGTTTTTGCTCAGCTTGTAGGCCGCCATCGCGTCGTAACGAACGTAGGAATCAACCATGGTGGTGTTGGCCACGTTGCCGAATACATCATCGACGTAGAACGCACCGCCACCGACCGTCAGCTTCGGCAAGACCTGATAGGTCGTCCATACGCTGGCGCTGTTTTTCGGCGTGTTAGGCAGTTCGTTGCCATCGTTGACTGCACCCAGCGGGCCGCCGTCGATTTGCTCGCTGTCCATGTAGGCGTAACCGGCGAACACTTGCCATTTGTCGGTGATCCTGCCGGTGGCCGACAACTCGATACCTTGAACGCGGGTTTTGCCAACGTTTTCGTACGTCGTGGTATTGGTTTGCACACGAGCGTTATCTTTTTCGGTGCGGAAGATATCGGCGGTCAGCGACAGCTGATCATTCATCAGGTCCCACTTGGTACCGATTTCGTAGTTCTTGGTGGTTTCTGGTTCCATGTCGCTTTTCAGCAGGTTGCCATTGCGATCCGGCGTGCCACCCAGCGGGTTGCCTTCCGAACCTTCACCCAGGGTGTTGCCCGGTGGCGTGGCAGACGTCGCGTAGGACGCATAGATGCTGCCGTTTTCGGCCGGTTTGTAAACCACGCCGAACTGACCGGTGACGAATTCGCTGGTGTCATCGCCCTTGGACGTGGTCACGCTGGAACCGTTGAAGGTTTTGTAGTTGGTGTCGAAATGGTCGTAACGCAGCCCCATGTTCAACAACCACTGCTGGGACAATTCCAGAGTGTCGAACACATACAGCGCGTACGTGTCAGCCTCGGTGTCGGTGCCGGCATAGTTACGCGAGATCGCACCGTTCCATGGATCGTTCGGGTTCGGGTTGGACAGCGAGGTGCAGTTGTAACCGCTTGGTGCGCCGATCAATGCCGGGGAGCAGTTGGTGGTCACTGCCGGCGTTCTCGGGGTGGTGTCGGTGTTGACGTTGTACGAGGATTTCTGGCTCTCCTCGTGGGTGTACTCGATACCGGTGGAGTAGCTGTTCTTGAACCCGGCGATGTAGATGTCACCAAACAGATCGGTCTGGTTAGTCGTGGTCTCGGTGTTGCTGACCCGGGTGTTGGCCCGACGCCAGACGGTGCCATTGTTGACGTTGCCCTTGCTGTCGTCCGGCTGGGTCAGGATGTAATCCTGCATGCTGGAACCGTGACGCAAGGTGTTCTTGACGGTCATCGCGTCATTCAGATCGTGCTCGATGGCGAAGGTCGCGGTGTCGGTGCGGCCCTTGCGGAAGTCACGGTCATTGAGGCCGTAGAAGTTTGTGCTGTCGCCGCCGTCGTCCGGTTTGTCCGGATTGGATTTGGTCCGGGCAGCCGAACCTGCAGCCGGAATGGAGTAAGGAATGCCCGAATCCGGCGTGTCGTTATTTTCCAGATGGTAGTAATCGAGGTTGACGCGGGTGTCGGTGCCCAGGCCGAACGCCAGCGATGGCGCGACGCCCCAGCGGTCGTAGTCGACGCTGTCACGGCCGGCGACGTTGCTTTCGTGGCTCAACAGGTTCAGACGGCCAGCGGCGGTGTCGTTGAACTGATAGTTGCCGTCCACGGTGTAACGCTGGGTCTGGTCCGAGCCCCAGGTAAAACCACCATCAAACGAGTCGCCCAAGTGCGCCTTTTTGCTCACCAGGTTGATGGTGCCGCCAGCAGCGCCACGGCCACCCATGGCCGAGTTCGGGCCTTTGCTGACTTCAATCGATTCGACGGCGAAGATCTCGCGGCTCTGCGAACCGGTGTCGCGCACGCCGTCCAGGTAAGTGTCACCCTGCGCGTCGAAGCCGCGAATGAAAGGACGGTCCCCCTGTGGGTTGCCACCTTCACCAGCGCCGAAGGTGATGCCTGGAACGGTGCGCAGTGCGTCTTGCATGTTCATCGCGCCGGTGTCCTTCAGGACTTGTTGCGGGATGACGGTAATCGAGCGCGGCGTGTCCACCAGCGGCGCGGTGTACTTGGACGAGGAGGCTTTTTGGACGTTGTAGGAAGTCTCGTCCTGAGCTTCGCCAGTGATGGCGGTAGCGCCCAGCGAAATCACATTACTCGGTGCTTTTTCGTCGGCTTTTTCCGCCGCGAAAACCATGTGGCCTGCAGAGCCGGCGGTAATTGCCATGCCAATGGCTGATGCGAGCAAACGTGGTGAACTGACCGGTACGTGTGGTTGTTGACGCGACATTTTGAATTCCCCTCCCCAAGGATTTGAGGCCGCGGAATATAGGGTAGACGCGTATTTGTATCAATTGCGAAACGTTATTATTCGCACAGAACTTACATTCTTTACAATTTAACCTTACGGTTTTTGGTGTTTCGTTCGTCGTGAGGGTTTTACAGAAGCAATAAGAATCAATACCATTGGCACCCCTTGATTTCAGGTGTCTTTACCATGCTGTTGCACATTCCCGGCTTGTTCGCGAAAGAAGAAGTGCAGCGCATTCGGGAGGCTCTGGAACAGGCCGATTGGGCGGACGGCAAGATCACCGCCGGCTATCAGTCGGCCAAGGCCAAGCACAATCTACAGCTGCCTGAAGGTCATCCACTGGCCAAGGAAGTGGGAGCAGCGATGCTCGATCGGCTGTGGAAAAATCCGCTGTTCATGTCTGCCGCGTTGCCGCACAAGGTTTTTCCTCCATTGCTGAACTGCTATACCGCCGGCGGCAGTTTCGATTTTCATATCGATAATGCCGTACGCCAGCCGAAGGGCAGTATCGAGCGGGTGCGCACCGATCTTTCGGCGACGCTGTTCTTCAGCGAGCCTGCGGACTACGACGGTGGAGAGCTGGAAATCCAGGACACCTTCGGCACGCAACGCGTGAAGCTGCCGGCCGGCGACATGGTTTTGTATCCCGGCACCAGCCTGCACAAGGTCAACGCCGTCACACGCGGCACGCGTTATGCCTCATTCTTCTGGACGCAAAGTCTGGTGCGCGAAGACAGTCAGCGCGCGCTGCTGTTCGAGATGGATGGGGCGATCCAGCAATTGACGCAGGACATGCCGGATCATCCTTCGTTGATTCGCCTCACCGGCACCTATCACAACTTGCTTCGCCGCTGGGTCCAGGTATGAGTTATCAACTGCGCCGCGAGGAAGTCCTCGACGGTGATTCGCTCAAGACCATGCTGGAGGAAAGCCCGGCGCGCGCAGCCCAGGCTATTTTGATGGCTGCTCGCGAAGGCGTACTCGATGCTCAGGCCTTGCTGGGGCAGATTCTGCTGGATGGGAACGGCATCGCAAAGGATCAGACGTTGGCGTTGCGCTGGTTCGTGATCGCCGCGCATGGCGGGCACCTGATGGCGCGCAACATGCTCGGGCGTTGTCATGAGCATGGGTGGGGGTGCGCGGCTGATGCTTCGATTGCCGCACGGCATTATCGGGTCGCAGCGCAGAGGGGGCTCGATTGGGCGATGTACAACTACGCCAACCTGCTGGCCACCGGGCGAGGAGTGGTCGAAGACCAGGCACAAGCGTTTAATCTCTATCGCCACGCGGCTGAATTGGGTCACGCGAAATCAATGAACCTGTTGGGGCGCTATCTGGAAGAAGGGCGGGTGTGTCCCGCAGCTCCGTCAGCGGCTCGCGACTGGTATCGACGTTCGGCGGTCGGCGGGGATTTTCGTGGGCAATTCAGTTATGCCGCTGTGCTGGCCGAGGAAGGGAATGCCGAAGAGGCGCTGGCCTGGTTGCATAAGGCATTGGCCGGTGGAAATCTGAATTTCCTGCGAGTGGCAAGTCAGACACTTCTGAATGCAGAGAATCCACGCATTCGTGAATTGGCAGCGCTTTATCAACAACGCGTTAATCAGCTGAACGATGAACGGATTGCACGAGGGGTTGTTGAGTGAGTTTAAATCACTATGATTGAAAACTAATCACATCTCATCACTTTGCTTCATGGAGACGAATCATGGCTGCGACCAAAGTACTGACGGCACACGTTCCCATGGAGCTTGCCGATAAAGTCGACCAGATGGCTGCGAGGATGGAGCGTTCACGGGGCTGGATCGTGAAACAGGCACTTGCCGACTGGGTAGATCTGGAAGAAGAACGAAGCCGACTTACCCTCGAGGCAATGGCTGATGTTGATGCTGGTCGGGTGATCGATCATCAGTCGGTTCAGGCTTGGGCAGACAGCTTGAGCACCGATAAGCCGTTGCCGGTACCTTACTGATGGAGTTGAAGTGGACGAGTAAAGCGTTATCGGATCTCGCACGACTTTTTGAGTTTCTTGCGGTGGTCAATCGTCCTGCGGCAGCGCGTACTGTGCAATCTCTCACTCAGGCCCCCATGGCCTTGCTCAGCAATCCGCGAATCGGAGAGCGAGTCGACGAGTTTGCGCCGCGAGATGTGCGACGACTTTTGGTGGGGCATTATGAAATGCGGTACGAGATTCAAGGCTCCACGCTCTACATTCTTCGTCTGTGGCATGTGCGGGAAGACCGATAGCAACTACCTCGACAGCCTGGAAAGTCAGACGCAAAAAAGCCCATGACACGTCATGGGCTTTTTCATTACTGCGCGTAGCGCTTACACGTAAAACGACTTCAACGGCGGGAAGCCATTGAACTCAACGGCGCTGTAGCTGGTGGTGTACGCACCGGTCGACAACCAGTACAAACGATCACCGATCGCCAGGTTCAGCGGCAGGCCGTACTTGTAGTTTTCGTACATGATGTCAGCGCTGTCGCAGGTCGGGCCGGCGATGACCACTTCTTCCATCTCACCTTTCTTCTCGGTCCAGATCGGGAACTTGATGGCTTCGTCCATGGTTTCGATCAGGCCGGAGAACTTGCCCACATCCGTGTACACCCAACGCTCTACTGCGGTACGGGATTTACGCGCAACCAGCACCACTTCGCTGACCAGAATACCGGCGTTGGCGATCAGCGAACGGCCCGGCTCCAGGATGATTTCCGGCAAGTCGTCACCGAAGTCTTCCTTGAGGAAGCGGATGATTTCTTCAGCGTAAGTTTCCAGGCTGTTGGTGCGGGTGATGTAGTTGGCCGGGAAGCCGCCGCCCATGTTGATCAGCTTGAGGTGAATACCGTCTTCTTCCTTCAGGCGTTCGAAGATCACTTTGACCTTGGCGATCGCGGCGTCCCAGACGCTGATGTCGCGCTGTTGCGAGCCGACGTGGAACGAGATGCCGTACGGCACCAGGCCCAGGTCACGGGCGAGGATCAGCAGGTCCATGGCCATGTCGGTCTGGCAGCCGAATTTGCGCGACAAAGGCCAGTCAGCCGTGGTCGAGCCTTCGGTGAGGATGCGCACGTAGACTTTCGAACCCGGTGCAGCTTTGGCGATGTTGCGCAGGTCGGCTTCGGAGTCGGTGGCATACAGACGCACGCCCTTCTCGTAGAAGTAGCGAATGTCCTTGGATTTCTTGATGGTGTTGCCGTAGCTGATGCGATCCGGACCAACGCCCTGGTTCATCACTTTGTCGAGCTCGTAGATCGACGCGATGTCGAAGTTCGAGCCTTTCTCTTTGAGCAGGTCGATGATTTCGACGGCTGGGTTGGCCTTGACCGCGTAGTAGACCTTGGCGAATTCGAAACCGGCGCGCAGGTCGTCATAGGCCTGGCTGATCATCGCGGTGTCGATCACCACGAACGGGGTTTCTTGTTTGTCGGCGAAGGCCTTCATTTTGTTGAAGGTATCGCGCGCGAAATAGTCTTCGACGTTGATCGACATGCTGGGAACTCCTACTGGCAAACTAGATTAATCAATGGGTGCAAATGAACGTCCTCCGTATCCCCACTTTGGTTCGCCTACTTCCCAAGGCATGTCGCCGAAAGCAAAAAGGCCATGGGAAGCGGTGCTTTCCCTTGGCCTTGCTGTCTCGTCGTCAGTACTTGAGCCGGATGGATCGTTTCCAGCATGGACGTTCGGCGCGAACTTTAGGGCGTGAGGGGCTTGAGATCAACAAAAAATGTCGCGTTTTTACACGGTTCCGTCGTGCGGTCCCTGATAGTTACTGATGTAACCGACCTGTATGACAGTGTGATGTTCCCGTTGGAAGGACGTTTGAGGTGTTTCAGGCGGAATTTGTGGTGCCCCCAATCGCGAGCAAGCTCGCTCCCACAGGGGCTTTTTGTTGATGTACAAATTGCATGCACACCACAGATCCAATGTGGGAGCGAGCCTGCTCGCGATGGCGCCCGTCAGGCCAACGCAGTCTCGGCTGGCGAAACTATGCTGGTCTTGCCGCCACGGGACTTGCCGGAGCTCAAATACTCGGCAATCGATTCCTGCGTCACTTCACCCAGGAACACCCGCTCGGCATCCATCACCGGCAACCACGAGCGATTGAACTCATACATGCGCGACAGCAGGATGCGCAAATGCTCGTCGTACGCCGCCGTGGCGTTGAACTCACGCAGGTACTGCGCGCAAGTCCCGGCCTGACGGTGCAAATCGCGGCGTCGTACATAGCCCAGTGCCTTGTTGTCAGCACAGGTGACCACGACGTATCGGCGGTCCAGTTCGTCCATCAACTCCAGCGCCTCTGCTACCGGCGTTTGCGGGCTCACCGACGGCGCGTTGTCCGCCGCGTCCTCGGCTTTGACCAGCAACAGACGCTTAAGGGTGCTGTCCTGGCCGACGAAGTTGCTGACGAAATCATTCGCCGGATGCGCCAGCAGCGTGTCCGGGTGATCGATCTGCAACAGCTTGCCGGCGCGGAAGATCGCAATTTTGTCGCCCAGCTTGATCGCTTCGTCGATGTCGTGGCTGACCATGATCACGGTCTTGTTCAGTGCCCGCTGCATCTCGAAGAACTCGTTCTGAATCATCTCGCGGTTGATCGGGTCGACTGCGCCGAATGGTTCGTCCATCAGCAACAGCGGCGCATCCGCCGCCAGCGCACGAATCACGCCGATGCGTTGCTGCTGACCGCCCGACAACTCACGCGGGTAGCGATTGAGGTACTGCTTGGGTTCGAGCTTGATCATGCTCATCAACTCGCGGGCGCGGTCGTGGCATTTGTGTTTGTCCCAGCCGAGCAGGCGCGGAACGATGGTGATGTTTTCCTCGATAGTCATGTTCGGGAACAGGCCGATCTGCTGGATCACGTAGCCGATATTGCGACGCAAGGTCACTTCGTCGAGGTCGGTGGTGTCTTCGCCGTTGATCAGGATCTTGCCCGAAGTCGGTTTGATCAGTCGGTTGATCATCTTCAACGTGGTGCTTTTGCCGCAGCCCGATGGCCCGAGGAACACACAGATTTCGCCTTCATTGACGGTCAGGCTTACCGAGTCCACGGCTTTCACATCTTTACCGTTGCTTTGGAAGGTCTTGCTGAGGTTTTGAAGTTCGATCATTTGAGCAGTCCTTTTGGAGTCAGCGAACGTTGCAGCCATTGCAGAAGCAGGTCGGCGAAGATGGCCAGCAAGCTGACCAGCACGGCGCCGACAATCAGCATCGACATGTCGCTGCGGCTGATGGAAGCGAGAATGAGAACACCGAGGCCACCGGCGCCGATGGTGGCGGCGATGGTCATCACACCGATGTTCATGACCACGGCGGTGCGCACGCCGGCGAGGATCACTGGCACGGCGATCGGCAGTTCAACCATGCGCAGGCGCTGGCCGAAGGTCATGCCGATGCCGCGCGCAGCTTCGCGAATACCTGGTTCCACGCCGGTGAGGGCGAGGTAGGTGTTACGCATGATCGGCAGCAGCGAGTACAGAAATACGGCCGTGATCGCTGGCATCGGCCCCAAGCCCTGGCCGAACTTGGAGTAGAACGGCAGCAGCAGGCCAAACAGGGCAATCGACGGCACGGTCAGCAGCACCGTGGCGGAGGCCTGCAACGGGCCGGCGAGCGTCGGGAAACGCGTCATCAGAATGCCCAGCGGCACGCCAACCAGAATCGCCAGGGTCACGGCAATGCCGACCAAGGTGATGTGCTGCCACGTCAGGTGCAGCACCAGCGACCAGTCGAGATGGGAAAAGGCGTTCAGAAATTCCATGGCTTTTCCTCCTTATTTGAGGGGGTGCTGACGCAGGAAATCGGCGGCAACGGATGACGGGCTTTCGTGATCGACATCGACCCGTGCATTGAGCTGGCGCATGGTTTCGTCATCGAACAGCTCGGCCAACGGCTTGAGTTCTTCGGCGAGTGTCGGGTGGGCATCAAGGTAGACCTGACGCACCACCGGCGCGGCGGTGTAGTCCGGGAAGTAGTGCTTGTCGTCTTCCAGCAGTTTCAGCTTGAAGGCGTTCAAGCGACCATCGGTGGTGTAGACCAGACCGGCAAACACCTGGCCGTTGCGCAGGGCGGTGTAGACCAGCCCGGCGTCCATCTGTCGGATGTTGTTGCGGGTCAGGTTCATGCCGTACAGGTCCACCATGCCATCCAGCCCGTCGGAGCGATTGGCGAACTCAGTGTCGAGCGCCACCAGATGATTGTCCTTTTGCTCAGCCTGCAACACCGTGTTCAGCTCGCTGATGGTGTTGATCTGCGGGTAAGCCTGTGCGGTGGTTTCCGGCAGGGCCAGGGCGTAGGTGTTGCTGAACTTCGACGGGGTCAGCCAAATCAGGCCTTTTTTCGCGTCGAGTTCTTTCACCTTGGCGTAGGACTGAGTGCTGTCGAGTTTGTCGGTGACATGGTTGTACGCAACCAGCGACACGCCGGTGTACTCCCACATCAAATCCAGCTGGCCACTTTCGTGGGCACCGCGAGCCAGGTTGCTGCCCAGACCGCCGGTCACCTGGGTGTCGTAACCCTTGGTGCGCAGGTATTGGGAGGTGATTTCTGCCAGTAGGGTTTGTTCAGTGAACACCCGGGCGCCGATGCGGATCAGCGGTTTTTCAGCGGCTTGGGCAAATCCTGCGAACAGCAGGATGCAGCCTAGTAAAAAGCTTGAGGTTTTCATGTTGATTCCTTTGCCGAGGCTTAAGACGGGCGCAAGCCGCGTTCGAGCCAGAGGCGGCTGGCGACTGTCACCAGGCCGTCGAGCAGCAAGGCCAGCAGGGCGGTGCAGGCCGCGCCGAGCAGCAATTGCGGCTGATTGTTCAGGGCGATGCCGGGGAAAATCAGGCTGCCCAGGCTGTTGGCGCCGATCAGGAACGCCAGCGGTGCCGTCCCGACGTTGATCGCCACGGCCACGCGCACGCCCCCGATGATGATCGGCACCGCGTTCGGCAATTCGACCCGCCACAGCACTTGAATCGGGGTCATGCCGATGCCGACGGCCGCCTCTTTCAGCGAACCCTGAACGTTTTTAAGGCCTTCATAGGTGTTGCGCACAATCGGCAACAGCGAGGCGAGGAACAGGGCGAAGATCGCGGGGCCGCTGCCGATGCCGAGGATACCCAGGGCGATGGCCAGTACGGCGAGCGGCGGCACGGTGTTGCCGATGTTGAAGAGCTGTATGAAGCGTTCAGCGCGTCCCACCATAGTCGGACGGCTGAGGAAGATGCCGGCGGGGATGCCCACAACAAGGGCAGCCAGCATGGAAGCGAGGACGAGAATCAGATGAGCTTGCAGGTAAAACAACAAATCGTCGCGGTAAAGTTCGATCGTTTTGATGCCAATCCAGTGGACCAGCAGGGCCAGAAGGGCGACGACAACCGCACCTCCTGTCAGCCCTTTGCCATAGCGAATAGCCACAGGCGGACTCCTTTTTTCTTTTGTCGGCAAACGCAGTCCCGAGTGGCAATGCCATTCCTGGCTGCCGGGAAATCAACGTTCGCGAGAAGCAGCTCTTCATGCCGGTAAAACCGCATGAGATCGAGCCATAAGCGCAGCCTCGTCAGGCCAACTTGCTGATTTTTCAGCCCCTGGTACGAGTGCCGTAACAGGGGAGTGGACGTCTGCACCTTTTAAAAGGTTCCATATTCAACAGCAGATAGCCACCCTTGATGCCCAACCACGTACCTGTAGGAGCCGGCTTGCTGTCGATGGCATCGCCTCGGTCTGTCCGATACACCGGGGTGATGCTTTCGCCACCAAGCTGGCTCCTACAGAGTGATGCGGTGTTCGGTGGGCCTACGAGCGGTGGTCCGTGACAGTCGGTTTGCGCTATACTCGCCGCCCTTTTTTGAATCACCTGCCAGGCGATTTCCCATGACCAAACAGGCCGCCGAAGTCGCGAAACGCCGCACTTTCGCCATTATTTCCCACCCCGATGCCGGTAAAACCACCATTACCGAGAAGCTCTTGCTGATGGGCAAGGCGATTGCGATTGCGGGCACGGTGAAGTCTCGCAAGTCCGACCGCCATGCCACCTCCGACTGGATGGAAATGGAAAAGCAGCGTGGTATCTCGATTACCACGTCGGTCATGCAGTTCCCCTATCGCGATCACATGATCAACCTGCTCGACACCCCGGGCCACGAAGACTTTTCCGAAGACACCTACCGCACCCTGACTGCGGTGGACTCGGCCTTGATGGTTCTCGATGGCGGTAAGGGTGTAGAGCCACGGACCATCGCGCTGATGGACGTGTGCCGTCTGCGTGACACGCCGATTGTCAGCTTCATCAACAAACTCGACCGTGACATCCGCGACCCGATTGAACTGCTCGACGAGATCGAAGCCGTCCTGAAGATCAAGGCCGCGCCGATCACCTGGCCGATCGGTTGCTACCGCGACTTCAAAGGCGTGTATCACCTCGCCGACGACTACATCATCGTGTACACCGCCGGTCACGGCCACGAGCGTACCGATGTAAAAATCATCGAGAAACTCGACTCCGATGAAGCCCGCGCACACTTGGGCGATGAGTACGATCGCTTCGTCGATCAGCTGGAACTGGTACAGGGCGCTTGCCATGAATTCAACCAGCAGGAATTCCTCGACGGTCAACTGACCCCGGTGTTCTTCGGTACAGCATTGGGCAACTTCGGTGTCGATCACGTGCTCGACGCCGTGGTCAACTGGGCGCCGAAACCGCTGGCCCGTGTCGCCAACGAGCGCACCGTGGAACCGGTTGAAGAGAAATTCGCTGGTTTCGTGTTCAAAATCCAGGCGAACATGGACCCGAAACACCGCGACCGCATCGCCTTCATGCGTATCTGCTCCGGCAAGTACGAAAAAGGCATGAAGATGCGCCACGTGCGCACCGGCAAAGACGTGCGGATCGGCGACGCGCTGACCTTCTTCTCCTCCGAGCGTGAGCAACTGGAAGAAGCGTTTGCCGGCGACATCATCGGTTTGCACAACCATGGCACCATCCAGATCGGCGACACCTTCACCGAAGGCGAAGTCCTGGGCTTCACCGGTATCCCGCACTTCGCCCCGGAACTGTTCCGTCGCGTACGCCTGCGTGATCCGCTGAAATCCAAGCAACTGCGTCAAGGCTTGCAGCAGTTGGCGGAAGAGGGCGCGACCCAAGTGTTCTTCCCCGAGCGCAGCAACGACATCATCCTCGGCGCCGTCGGTGTGCTGCAGTTCGATGTGGTCGCCAGCCGCTTGAAAGAGGAATACAAGGTTGAGTGCTCCTACGAGCCGATCACCGTTTATTCCGCACGCTGGATCGATTGCGACGATAAGAAGAAGCTTGAGGAATTCCGGGTCAAGGCCGTGGAAAACCTTGCAGTCGACGGCGGTGGTCACCTGACCTACCTGGCCCCGACCCGGGTTAACCTGGCGTTGATGGAAGAGCGCTGGCCGGATGTGAAATTCCGCGCGACGCGTGAGCATCACTAAGCGCTGAGTCGAAACACCGAAAGCCCCGTTGCGAAAGCTGCGGGGTTTTTTTTCGCCTGACGCAAATCCCTTGTGGAAGCGAGCTTGCTCGCGATGGCGTCCGGTCTGTCGCCTGCAGTGTTGAATAGATGACCGCTATCGCGAGCAGGCACTCCTACAGATGGCAATAACGATTCGAGATAGCGGTTATTCAAAACCAATCTGCCGATCACAGGCATTTCTGCTGCATCGTTAGCGTCCTATCTGGAGAACCACGCTGATCGGAACTAGATTTCACTCAGCGCTAGTCAGGCGCCCAAGCGTCACCCCCAAAAGGAAGGATTCGGCTATGAGCATTTTTCAACGCATTGTGCTGTTGCTTAAGGTTTTAGTGATGTTGTGCGTGGGTATGTCGGCGGCATGGGCAGAGTGCCCGAACCATGGTGAACAAGCATCGAGCGGGCAGGTGACGCACACGGGCCTGATGATCGCCAAGTCCGATTCAGAGCCTGACGACCAGGATCAGGGTGGTAGCAAGGGCGATGACGATTCGACCACTGATGAGCCGGACACCGACGACGATGAAGGCGACAGCCAGTCGTAACTGACCCACAAAATAAAACCCCTTCTGCCCCGATAGCCAAGCAATCGAAGTGGAAGGGGTTACTGGACAGCCCACAGGTTTTTCAGATTACTGTCATGCCGCGCCGTCGAGGAATTGCTCGGCGTAGTGGCAAGCCACCTGACGGCTATCGAGCAGGCGCAGGGCCGGCTCTTCGGTGCTGCAGCGTTCCGTTGCGTACGGGCAGCGCTTGTGGAAAGCGCAGCCGGACGGCGGGTTCAGCGGGTTGGGCAACTCGCCGACGATTTTGATTTTCGGCTTGTTCGGGTCCGGGTGAATGGTCGGCGTGGCCGACAACAGCGCCTGGGTGTACGGGTGCAGTGGACGCTCATAGATGTCGTTCTTCGGACCCATTTCTACCGGGCGACCGAGGTACATCACCATCACGTCATCAGCGACGTGTTGCACCACTGCCAGGTTGTGGGAGATGAACACGTAGGCGGTGTTGAACTCTTGCTGCAAATCCATGAACAGGTTGAGCACTTGCGCCTGAATTGACACGTCGAGCGCCGAGGTCGGTTCGTCCGCGACTAACACTTTCGGTTGCAACATCATTGCGCGGGCCAGGGCGATCCGCTGGCGCTGACCGCCGGAGAACATGTGCGGATAACGCTGGTAGTGCTCGGGACGCAAGCCCACCTGCTTCATCATCGCCTGGACTTTCTCGCGACGTTCGGCCGCCGTCAGGTTGGTGTTGATCAGCAGCGGTTCACCGAGCTGGTCACCGACTTTTTGCCGAGGGTTCAGCGACGCGTACGGGCTCTGGAACACCATCTGAACGTCTTTGCGCAGTTGCTTGCGCTGGGCCTTGTCGGCACCGGTGACTTCCTGGCCGGCGATTTTCAAGGAGCCTGAGGACGGCTCTTCGATCAGAGTCAGCGCACGGGCCAGGGTGGATTTGCCACAGCCCGACTCGCCTACAACGGCGAGGGTCTTGCCGGCTTCCAGCTCGAAAGACACACCGTTCAGGGCGCGTACGGTCGCATGCCCTTTGAACAGGCCACGGGATACTTCGTAGTGACGGGTCAGGTCGCGGGCGGTAAGTACGACGGCCATTACGCCACCTCCTGATTAAGCGGGTAGAAGCAGCGGGCGAGGCTGTGGCTTTTCGGGTCCAGGGTTGGACGCTGAGCGCGGCAGCTGTCTTGTACGTAAGGGCAACGTGGCGACAGCAGGCAACCCTGTGGACGGTCATAACGACCTGGAACGATACCGGGCAGCGTGGCCAGCCGCGTGGCGCCCAAGCTGTGTTCCGGAATCGCCTTGAGCAGTGCTTCGCTGTACGGGTGCGCCGGAATGTCGAACAGCTGTGGCACCTGGCCGACTTCCACCGCTTGGCCGGCGTACATCACGCACACGCGCTGGGCGGTTTCGGCCACGACCGCGAGGTCGTGGGTAATCAGCACCAGGCCCATGTTCTGCTCTTTCTGCAACGCCAGCAGCAGGTCCATGATCTGCGCCTGAATCGTTACGTCCAGTGCCGTGGTCGGTTCGTCAGCGATCAGCAGTTTCGGTTCGCCGGCAATCGCCATGGCGATCGCAACACGCTGGCTCATGCCGCCGGACAGTTGGTGCGGGTAAGCGTCCATACGGCTCGCGGCGCCAGGGATTTCCACTTTTTCCAGCAGCTCGATGGCACGCTTGCGCGCTTGCTTGCCGGACATTTTCAGGTGCAGGCGCAGCACTTCTTCGATCTGGAAACCGACGGTGTAGCTCGGGTTCAGCGCGGTCATCGGGTCCTGGAACACCATGGCCAGGTCTTTGCCGACGATTTGTCGACGCTGACGGTTGCTGAGCTTGAGCATGTTCTTGCCATCGAAATTCAGCGCGTCGGCAGTGACGATCCCCGGGTGTTCGATCAGGCCCATCAGCGCCATCATGGTCACGGATTTACCCGAACCCGACTCGCCAACGATGGCCAGGACTTCGCCCTTTTCCACGGTAATGTCGAGCCCGTCGACCACCGGAACGGCGTTCTTGTCGCCGAAGCGAACGTTGAGATTCTTGATTTCTAACAGTGACATTTGAATCTCCTCAGGCGGCGTTCTTGAGTTTCGGGTCCAGCGCATCGCGCAGGCCGTCGCCCATCAAGTTGATTGCCAGCACGCTGAGCAAAATGGTCAAACCAGGCAGACTTACCACCCACCAGGCGCGTTCGATGTAGTCGCGAGCCGAAGCCAGCATGGTGCCCCACTCAGGGGTTGGCGGTTGTACGCCAAGGCCGAGGAAGCCCAGTGCGGCGGCATCGAGAATCGCCGAGGAGAAGCTCAAGGTGGCCTGAACGATCAGCGGTGCCATGCAGTTAGGCAGCACGGTGATAAACATCAGGCGTGGCAGCGTGGCACCAGCCAGGCGCGCGGCAGTCACGTAGTCGCGGTTCAGCTCGCCCATCACCGCGGCGCGGGTCAGACGAACATAGGACGGCAGGGACACCACGGCGATTGCGATCACGGTGTTGATCAGGCCAGGGCCGAGGATGGCGACAATCGCCACAGCCAGCAGCAGGGACGGCAGGGCCAGCATGATGTCCATCAGACGCATGATGGTCGGGCCTAGAATGCGCGGGAAGAAGCCGGCGAACAGACCCAGCAGGATCCCCGGAATCAACGACATCACCACTGACGTCAAGCCGATCATCAGCGACAGACGTGAGCCAGTGATCAGGCGCGACAGCAGATCGCGCCCCAGTTCATCGGTGCCGAGCAGGAACTGGATATGCCCACCTTCCAGCCAGGCTGGCGGGGTCAGCAGGAAGTCACGGTACTGCTCGCTCGGGTTATGCGGGGCAACCCACGGCGCGAAGATCGCGCAGAAAATCACCAGCAACATGAACATCAGGCCGGCCACGGCGCCTTTGTTGCGGGAAAACGCGTGCCAGAATTCTTTGTACGGGGACGGATACAGCAGGCTTTGATCGACTGTTACCGCTTGATTTGAAGTTGAAGCTGGAGTGGTCATGGTCATGATCTCAGCGCTGGTGACGGATGCGTGGGTTGGCAAAGCCGTAGAGGATGTCCACTACGAAATTGACCACAATCACCAGGCAGGCGATTAACAGGATGCCGTTTTGCACGACTGGATAGTCTCGGGCGCCAATGGCTTCGATCAGCCATTTGCCGATGCCGGGCCACGAGAAGATGGTTTCGGTCAGAACCGCACCCGCCAGCAGTGTGCCGACTTGCAGGCCGACCACGGTCAGTACCGGAATCAGAGCGTTACGCAGGCCGTGCACGAACACCACGCGCGACGGCGACAGGCCTTTGGCGCGGGCGGTACGGATGTAGTCTTCACGCAGTACTTCGAGCATCGACGAACGGGTCATCCGCGCAATAACGGCCAGCGGGATGGTGCCGAGCACGATGGCCGGCAGGATCAAGTGATGCAGGGCATCGAAGAATGCACTCACGTCATCGGCCAGCAGCGTGTCGATGAGCATGAAGCCGGTGCGCGGCTCGATGTCATAGAGCAGATCGATCCGCCCGGACACCGGGGTCCAGCCCAGGCTCACCGAGAAGAACATGATCAGGATCAGGCCCCACCAGAAGATCGGCATCGAGTATCCCGCCAGGGAGATGCCCATCACCCCATGGTCGAACAGGGATCCTCGCTTGAGCGCCGCAATCACCCCGGCCAGGAGGCCCAGGACGCCGGCGAACAACAGGGCGGCCATGGACAGTTCCAGGGTCGCGGGGAATAGAGAAGTGAATTCGGTCCACACGCTTTCACGGGTACGCAGCGATTCGCCGAGGTCGCCGTGAGCCAGTTTGCCGATGTAGTCCAGGTATTGGGCATACAGCGGTTTGTTCAGACCAAGGCGTTCCATTGCCTGAGCATGCATTTCCGGGTCGACTCGACGTTCGCCCATCATGACTTCTACGGGGTCACCGGGAATCATGCGAATCAACGCGAAAGTCAGCAAGGTGATGCCGAAGAACGTGGGGATCAATAACCCCAATCGGCGGGCAATAAAACTAAACATCTTGTGGTGTACCTCATCAGCCGGTTAGGCGTGCCTGGTGTCCCTGGAGTCAGGGACACCGGGAGTTTTCTTATTTACTTCACCTGGGTGGTGGCGAAGTTATTCGTGGTAAGCGGGCTAATGTGATAGCCCTCTACGTTGTTGCGCATTGCAGTAAACATACGGGTGTGCGCCATGCTGATCCATGGCTGGTCCTGATTGAAAACCTCCTGGGCTTGCTCGTAGAGCGCGGCACGTTCCGTCGGGTTCACTTTAGCTCGGGCTTCGTCGATCAGCGTCTGGAATTTCTCGTTGCACCAGCGCGCGTAGTTTTCGCCGTTCTTGGCTGCTTCGCAACTCAGCATAGGCGTCAGGAAGTTATCCGGATCGCCGTTATCACCTGCCCATCCGGCGGAAACCATGTCGTGCTCGCCGTTTTTCGCACGTTTGAGCATTTCGCCCCATTCCATGACGCGAATATCGACCTTGATCCCGACCTGGGCCAGGTCAGCCTGCATCATCTGCGCCCCGAGCATCGGGTTCGGGTTGGTCGGCCCGCCGCCGTTACGGGTGAACAGTGTAAACGTAGTGCCTTCTGGTACGCCCGCTTCCTTGAGCAAGGCGCGGGCCTTGTCCAGATCACGCGGCGGATTTTTCAGGGCGTGGTTGTAACCCAGCAGGGTGTCAGGGTACGGGTTGACCGCCACGGTTGCATTGCCTTTGCCGAACAAAGCATTGACATAGGCGCCCTTGTCGAACGCGATATCGATGGCTTTACGCACGCGCACATCGCTCATGTATTTGTGCGAGGTGTTCATCGCGATGTACGAAACGGTCATCGCGTTCAGTTCATCAACTTTGAGGTTGGTGTCCTTCTTGATGCTTGGGATGTCATCCGGCTTGGGATACAGCGCGATCTGGCATTCGTTGGCTTTGAGTTTTTGCAGGCGCACATTGTTGTCGGTGGCAATCGCCAGAATCAAGGCTTCAGCCGGTGGCTTGCCACGGAAATACTCCGGGTTGGCCTTGAAGCGAACCTGAGCGTCCTTGTTATAACGCTGGAACACGAACGGGCCGGTGCCGATGGGCTTGTTGTTCAGGTCGCCGGTCTTGTTCGCCTTGAGCAACTGGTCGGCGTATTCAGCCGAGTAGATCGAGGAGAAGGCCATGGCGATGTCCGCCAGGAACGGCGCTTCGCGGCGGGTCAGGGTGAACTTGACCGTGTTGTCGTCGACTTTCTCGACGCTTTTCAGCAGTTCCTTGAAGCCCATGCTTTCAAAGTACGGGAAGCCCACGCTCGACAGTTTGTGCCATGGGTGGTTTGGGTCCAGCTGACGCTGGAAGCTCCAGACCACGTCGTCGGCGTTCATGTCGCGGGTCGGCTTGAAGTAATCGGTGGTGTGAAACTTGACGCCTTTGCGCAGGTGAAACGTGTAGCTCAGACCGTCTTCGCTGATGTCCCAGGAATCGGCCAGTGCCGGAATCACTTCAGTGGTGCCCGGCTTGAAGTCCGCCAGACGGTTGAAGATGGTTTCAGCCACGGCATCGGCTGTGACTGCAGTCGTGTACTGGACCATATCGAAGCCTTCCGGACTGGCTTCGGTGCAGACCACCAGGGGTTTGGCCGCGACGCCAACAGCGACACTCAGCAACGCGGCAGCGATGGCCGCACGTAGGGGAAGCATTTTCATCAAGAACCCTCTGCAATCGGTTAAAGGACAAAACCCCACGGCTGATTCGTCACTGAATCAGCCGTTGGGCAGGTGCATCACAGAATATTGAACGGGATGGTGGTCACGAGGCGGAACTCGTTGATGCTGCCGTCACCCTGGTTTTCGCTGGCACGGTGAGCGGTGTAGGTCGCGCGAACAGTGGTGGCCCGGAACGGACCGCTCTGAATGGCGTACGTAGAACCGATGCCGTATTCGTAATGATGTTCGCCGTCCATGTTGTTCACGTCGTAGGCCGTGCCGGTGTAGTGAGTACCGTCGATACCCCAGCCGCGAGCCTGGTAGATGTTGAACTTCAGACCAGGCACGCCGTATTCAGCCATGTTCAGGCCGTAGGCGATCTGGAAGGATTTCTCGTTCGGGCCGTTGAAGTCCGACAGCAGGGAGTTGGCCAGGTAGATGCCGTTGGTTTCGTGCAGGTAGTCGAAGTACTCGTTACCGTTAATTTCCTGGTACGAGAAGGTCAGGGTGTGAGCCTGGTGAGTCAGGCCGAACGACAGGGAGCCGGCCTGGTTGTCGATGTCGCCCAGCAGCTTTTTACCTTCGTCGACGGTTTTGTAGTAGTTCAGGCCGGAGGTCAGGCTCAGCACCTGGCTGTCACCCAGGATGTGACTGGCGCCGAAATAGTATTGGTTCCAGAGGTCTTCAGCCTGGGTCGCCCACAGGCTGGTGGTCAGGCTGGCAAAGGGTGTGAAGGTGATGCCGCCGGTGTAAACGTGATCGGTTTCAACGAAGCTGTTGGCGTATTCGCTACGGAATTTACTCAGGCTTTCTTCGGTTCGCGGTGAGTTGCGATCGAACGTGCCCAGGTCGAATGCCAGGTTGTTCAGCTCTTCGCTGTGGATCGCCACACCCTGGAAGCTCGAAGGCAGCGCACGGTTGCCGATGACATCGACCATCGGGCTGCTGAAGTTCATGCGGCCGGCGGTCAGGGTAGTGTTGGAGATGCGAGCCTTGACGTTGGCCAGACCCAGCTTGCTCCACTGACCTTGAGCGTCGCCGCCTTCTTTGGTCAGGGTGCGGTTGTTACCCGCGCCTGGGCGAGTACCCGGTGCGCCACCGTTGTTGGACGCCAGGTTCTCGCGGTCACGTTCCAGAGCAATCTCGTTGTAGGCGGCGACTTCAGTGCTCAAGCCCACGGCGCCTTGGGTGAAGCCCGAGTTGTATTTGACGATGGTGCCTTGAACCCAGTTGATACGGCGATCCGTTGGGGTGGCTACACCGTCTTTGCGGTAAGTGAATTTGCCGCCCCGGTGCAGTTGCTCGTTGGCATACCAGTTACGCGTGGTGCCGGAGATTGACTGGCCTTCGACAAAGCCGGTTGCGTCGGCCTGTGAGCTTTTGGTGTTGACCGTCACCGGGGTGAATTCCTGGCTCTGGGTTTCTGCGTAAGCCGTGGCGGTTATGCCGCTGATGGCCAGGGCCAAAATCGCGCTGCTGCTCAGTTTCATGGGTGAAGCTCCTCAGTTTCTTTTTTATTAATGCCGGTCTTATTGGGTGATCCGGCTATTTTGTTTTGAACGCAAACAAAGCCTCGCAAACGTTTGCTGTACGCCGGACTGGCGAATTTCGGCAATACGCTTGCGTGAGGGCGCAATGCACCCCCAGCGTTCTGGCTAATCGGTTATTGGTCGATACTGACGCCCGAGAACACGTTGCGGCCGAAGGGGCTGACTTTGAACCCTTCGACTTTGGCGCTTAACGGCTGGTTAACCGTCGAGTGGGCGACTGGCGTGATCGGTACCTGCTGTTTGAGGTACTGCTGCGCCTGTTTGTAGAGCACGGTGCGCTGGTCCCGGTCAGTGACGACCTTGGCCTGCTTGATCAGCTTGTCGTAAGCCGGATCACACCACATGGAGTAGTTGTTGCCACCAATGGCGTCGCAGCTGTAAAGCGTGCCGAGCCAGTTGTCCGGGTCCCCATTGTCCCCGGTCCAGCCAATCAGGCTGATGTCGTGTTCGCCATTCTTGGTGCGCTTGATGTACTCGCCCCATTCGTAGCTGACGATCTTCACTTTGAGACCGATTTTTGCCCAGTCAGCCTGGAGCATTTCGGCCATCAACTTGGCGTTCGGGTTGTAAGGACGCTGAACGGGCATCGCCCACAGGGTGATTTCGGTGCCTTCCTTCACGCCGGCAGCCTTGAGCAATTCCTTGGCTTTTTCCGGATTGTAGGCGGCGTCTTTAATCGTTTCGTCGTAAGACCATTGGGTCGGCGGCATGGCGTTGACGGCCAACTGCCCGGCTCCCTGGTAGACGGCGTTGAGAATGCTTTGCTTGTTCACCGCCATGTCCAGCGCCTGACGCACTTCGAGCTGGTCGAAAGGCTTGTGCCGAACGTTGTAGGCGATGTAACCGAGGTTGAAGCCAGGCTTCTCGATGAGCTGGAGTTTGCTGTCGTTCTTCAGCGCAGTCACATCGGCAGGGCGCGGATGCAAGGTGATCTGGCACTCGTTGGCCTTGAGTTTCTGCACGCGCACCGAAGCGTCGGTGTTGATGGCGAAAATCAGGTTGTCAAGCTTGACCCGGCTCGGGTCCCAGTACTGCTTGTTGCCGGTGTAACGGATGTTGGAATCTTTCTGGTAACTCTTGAATACAAACGGGCCAGTGCCGATCGGCTTCTGGTTGATGTCGCTCGGCTTGCCGACCGCCAGCAGCTTATCGGCGTATTCGGCGGACAGGATGGCCGCGAAGCTCATGGCGATATTCTGGACGAACGCGGCGTCGACACTGTTGAGTGTCATGACCACGGTCAGCGGCCCGGTCTTTTCGACCTTGGCGATGTTCTTGTTCAGGCTCATCCCGTTGAAGTACGGGAACTCGGTCGGATAAGCCTTACGGAAAGGTTGTTGCGGGTCGAGCATGCGATTAAACGTGAACAGCACGTCATCGGCGTTGAAGTCGCGGGTCGGCGTGAAGTATTGGGTCGTATGAAACTTCACCCCTTCGCGCAGGTGAAAGGTGTACGTAAGCCCGTCCTCGGAAATATCCCAGCTCTTTGCCAGGCCCGGTACGACGTTGGTCGCGCCTTTTTCAAACTCTGCCAAACGGTTGTACAGCGGCTCGGCGGCGTCGTTATCGGTCGCAGTGGTGTACTGCGCGGTATCGAAACCGGCGGGGCTGCCTTCGGAGCAGAACACCAGACTGTTGTTGGCAGCCTGGCTGATGGTCGTGGCGGCCAACAGGCCAGTGCCCAGCAATGCGGATAAAACCAAGGTATGGCGCATGACGCTCCCTCTTATATTCACGAGTGTTTTGACAATGAGCCGCCGTCCCGTCCTGGAACGTGGAGGATCACTGATTTCAAACCCTGCTTGCAGCAAAAACCGATAGCCCACGCATGAGCTGGTCAGAACCCGACGGTAGGGGCCGTGGATCTGGCAGTAAATGCGTAGAGTCCTAAAGACTCGTAGGAAAAGGCAACGCATCCGACGCGACAGTAGTAGTGCGCGACGGAATTAGGTGTAAGAGATTTCCTACTTTATCGGCAGATAAAACAACGGCGACGTCAGAAACGTCGCCGTTGCAAAACCTTACTTGCTGACGCTGACGCCGTAGAAGGAGTTCAAGCCAAACGGGCTGATCTTGAAGTCCTGCACGTTGTCGCGCATAGGCTGGAACACCGTCGAGTGAGCGATAGGTGTCATTGGAACCGCGTCTTTGAGGACGTGTTGCGCCTGTTTGTACAGTTCGGTGCGCTTGGCCTGGTCGGTCGTGCGCTTGGCTTCCTTGACGATGCCATCGAACTTCTTGTCGCACCACTTGGAGAAGTTGTTGCCTTCCAGCGAATCGCAGCCGAACAGCACGTTCAGCCAGTTGTCCGGATCACCATTGTCGCCGCTCCAGCCAATCAGCATCGCCTGGTTTTCGCCACCTTTGGAGCGCTTGATGTACTCGCCCCACTCGTAGCTCTGGATCTTGACCTTGAGGCCGATCTTGGACCAGTCGGACTGCAGCATTTCTGCCATCAGCTTGGCGTTCGGGTTATATGGACGCTGTACCGGCATCGCCCAGAGAACGATTTCGGTGCCTTCTTTCACGCCGGCTTCCTTGAGCAGCTCTTTGGCTTTCTCTGGGTTGTACGGCGCATCCTTGATGGTGGTGTCGTAGGACCATTGGGTTGGAGGCATGGCGTTGACGGCCAGTTGGCCGGCGCCTTGGTACACGGAGTCGATGATCTGTTGCTTGTTGACTGCCATGTCCAGTGCCTGGCGAACCTTCAGGTCGGCCAGCGGGTTCGCATCGGTTTGTCCCTTGACCTTAGGCATCACGTTGTAGGCGATGTAACCCAGGTTGAAGCCGGCCTGGTTAGGCACTTTCAGGGTTTTATCTTCTTGCAGCGCCTTCAGGTCAGCCGGACGTGGGAACAGAGTGATCTGGCACTCGTTCTTCTTCAGCTTCTGGATACGCACCGACGGGTCGGTTGTGATGGCGAAGATCAGGTTGTCGATCTTCACGTCGTCCGGCTTCCAGTAGTCCTTGTTCCCGGTGTAGCGGATGTTGGAGTCTTTCTGGTAGCTCTTGAACACGAACGGACCAGTGCCGATCGGCTTCTGGTTGATGTCGGCGGCTTTGCCTTCTTTCAGCAGCTGGGCTGCGTACTCGGCGGACTGGAGCGAGGCGAAGCTCATGGCCATGTTCTGGATGAACGCGGCATCAACTTCCTTGAGGGTGAACTTGACGGTTTTGTCGTCGACTTTATCGACTTTGGTGATGTTGGTGTCCATCCCCATGTCGGTGAAGTACGGGAATTCGGTCGGGTACGCTTTGCGGAACGGGTCATCCTTGTTAATCATGCGATTAAAGGTGAACAGCACGTCATCGGCGTTGAAATCACGAGTCGGCTTGAAGTACGGGGTGGTGTGGAACTTGACGCCGTCGCGCAGGTGGAAGGTGTACGTCAGACCGTCCGGGGAGATGTCCCAACTGGTCGCCAGACCAGGAATCACGGCGGTGCCGCCACGTTCAAACTGAGTCAGACGGTTGAACATCGTTTCCGCAGAGGCGTCGAAGTCGGTTCCCGTGGTGTATTGACCTGGGTCGAAACCAGCCGGGCTCCCTTCGGAGCAGAACACCAGGTTAGTCGCGGCTTGGGCGAAGGGTGCGCTAGCTAACAAGCTGGCGCCGAGCAAAAACGGAATGACCGCGTGTTTAAGCATGGTGGCCTCATGATTGTGGCTTTTTTGGAATTATAGGACGACCTCGTGAGTCGACCCTGCGGATACTTATGCAGGGGCCATACCCAATGCAAGATCCTGATCGAGCATAGGCGTTAAACAGTGGCACGTACGTACCTTAATGTCGCATATGTATAAATTCAGGCGCATTTGACCGTTTGCGCTGGGTTTTTTCGGTGCAATCGGCGCACCGATGCAGGGCGGTACGAGCCTGTAGCGCACCCGATTGAACGCGGTGTTACTTATTGATACCCACGGTTTGGGGGCAACTGCCGCTGTTTTCGGTAGCGCCTTAGGGATGATAGAACATGACTGCTACCCCGTATTTGTTTGTGTCCACATTTCCAAAAGGTGGGAGCTGGCTTGTCGGGTCGCCGCATCGTTGCGATGACGACCTGACAGCCAACCAGCCCTTTCTGCTATCCCCGATTTATATTCATCCTGCTTTTATATGTTTAGCAATGTGTAAAAAACAAAGAGCTTTCCCACGCATTTTTCAGGTTGCCGGGTAGGAAGCCCTGTCTCTAATCTCCCGCTGTCGCTGCAAAAACAGCGACCGGGCGTGAGATCCCCGGCAATTAGTATTCATCTAGCGCCAATGCAACCATAATTGGCGTCAGCTTATCTGCTGCCTGTAAATGCGTCATGGCGGCTGTGTGCGGGCAGACTTCGGTCTGGCCGGGTGCCTACTACCGGTGATCTCACTCTGCACATAGCTGCCACCTCTTCGCCGCTTGAGATCCGGCGAAAGGATGGCTCCCGTTACCAGTAGGAGTTTCCATGGATAAGTTAATCCCCGATCCGCCCACCACCCCCGAAGCCGAAGACTTACGCCCCGAGACGTTGCTCAAAGACCGCGAAGCCATAAAACGCGCCCTCGACTATTACCTCGATCCCCCGTCGCAATACACCGAAAAACCCCGCCGCCCCAGCACGATGTACATGATCGCCCCGAACATGGACACCGAAAGCCTCCTGGCCCAAGCCTGCGAGTCACTGGCTTCGGCGAGTGTCATGGCCAGTGAATTCGCCACTAATCTGATCGGTCCGCAGCGAAGTACGGCGATGGCGATTCAGCAGATCATCATGTTGGCGGAGTTGGCGGTGAATCGGGCGTTGGATAACGTCGATCCGGCATAGACCGCGTTATCGTTCATCGCGAGCAGGCTCACTCCCACAGGGAATCTTCTTTATTTCACTAATTATGTGAACACTAGAGATCAACTGTGGGAGTGAGCCTGCTCGCGATAACGGCAGATCCCTCACCAAAGGACTGAAGGGTTCACCCTCGCCTTTGGCAGACAACAAAAAAACGGCGATCACTCCAGTGATCGCCGTTTTTGTGTACGTGTTAATGAATCAAGGCATCAACACTTCAATCGACCCGTCCGCCGTCATGCTGACCTGACTCGTGCCCGCCTCGACATCCGGTGTCACCGGCGCTGCATCCATCGCGGCGGCTTTCATCATCATTGGCCCGCGCATGTACGGTTGTGGATAACCGTTGCTGTTCAGGTTCAGGTTAACGATTTTGTAGCTCTTGCCGCCCAACGCATCCGTCGCCAATTGCGCGCGAGCCTTGAAGGCGGTTACGGCATCTTTGAGCAGTGCATCTTCACTGGCCTTGCGCGTCGGTGTGGCGATGGCGAAGTCCATGCCGCCCATTTTCAGGTCGGTGAGCAGTTCGCCGGTCAGTTTCGACAGGGCCGCGAAGTCCGAGCTCTCCAGGCGCAGTTCGGCGCGTTCACGCCAGCCCGTGATTTTCTGGCCCTTGGTGTCGTAGATCGGGTAGCTGTTGCGGCTGCCCTGGCGCAGGGTGATGTCCTTGACCTGTTTGGCCTGGGCCAGCGCTTTGTTCATGGTTGTGCTGACGTCGGCGGCGAGTTTGGCCGGGTCGGTGTTTTGGTCTTCGGTGTAAAGAGTGACGATCATCAGGTCGCGCGGCACTTCCTGGCTGACTTCGGTGCGTAAGGAAATCTGGTTGTAGTGCAACTCGTCGGCGGCAAGGGCCGGGAGGTTGGCAAGGCTGCCTACGCTCAGGGCGAGAAGGGCGGTGCAGCGGCGCAATGTGTGCATGAAAGCTCCTTGGGCGTTGCGCAGGTGTTAGGTCCGAACCTGCATGAAACCATCAGACTCTAGCTTTGATGATCCGGTTCGCACAGTTACAACTTCTATACAGATGGGGAGAAGGTGACCGCTGCGCGGTCAATCGCGGGCAAGCCACGCTCCCACATTGAAATGCGTTCCCCTGTGGGAGCGTGGCTTGCCCGCGATAGCGGTCTCATAGACGCCAAAATGCTTTCTGCCATGTGGCGCTTTGCCGCACTTTTGCCTGCCAGCCCCCGCGCTTGGTTATACTCCATGCGATCCGCCTGGAGCGCTCATCAGGAGAGCTCATGCTCGCCCCCGTTCAAATCACTTCTGCCACTCGCCAGAACCTCTGGCGGCTGACGTTCATCCGCACATTAGTACTCGCCGCTCAGGCCGGTTCCGTGGGATTGGCCTACTGGTTCGACCTATTGCCGCTGCCGTGGGTGCAGCTGGCAATGACCCTCGGGTGTTCGATGCTGCTGTGCGTGTTCACGGCGGTTCGACTGCGTACGACATGGCCAGTAACCGAGCTCGAATACGCGCTGCAACTGGCCTGCGACTTGTTTATCCACAGTGCCCTGCTGTATTTCTCCGGTGGCTCGACCAACCCGTTCGTTTCTTATTACCTGGTGCCGCTGACCATCGCTGCGGTGACGTTGCCATGGCGCTATTCGGTGATTCTGTCTGGTATCGCGTTGACGATGTACACCTTGCTGCTCGTACGTTTCTATCCACTGCAAACCTTCCCGATTGCCCGGGAAAACCTGCAGGTCTACGGGATGTGGCTGAGCTTTGCGCTGGCTGCGGCGGTGATTACGTTTTTCGCCGCGCGCATGGCTGAAGAGCTGCGTCGTCAGGAAGAGTTGCGCGCCATTCGTCGTGAAGAAGGCCTGCGTGATCAGCAATTGCTGGCCGTAGCGACGCAAGCGGCTGGTGCGGCTCATGAACTGGGTACGCCGCTGGCGACCATGAGCGTGTTGCTCAAGGAGATGCGTCAGGACCATCACGACCCGTTGTTGCAGGACGATTTGAGCGTGTTGCAGGATCAGGTCAAACTCTGCAAAGAAACCTTGCAGCATCTGGTGCGCGCCGCCGAGGCCAATCGCCGCTTGGCGGTGGAGATGCAGGACGTCACCGATTGGCTCGACGAAGCGCTGAATCGCTGGCACCTGATGCGCCCCGAAGCCAGTTATCGCTTCCAGCGCTTGGGCCAAGGCACCGTGCCACGCATGGCGCCGCCGCCGGACCTGACCCAAGCGCTGCTGAATTTGCTGAACAACGCCGCCGATGCGTGCCCGGAAGGGCTGCAAGTGACGCTGGACTGGAACGCCGAAGACCTGACCATCAGCATCCGCGACCACGGCGCAGGAGTGCCACTGGCCATCGCCGAGCAGATTGGCAAACCGTTTTTTACCACCAAGGGCAAAGGTTTCGGCCTGGGCCTGTTTTTGAGCAAGGCCAGCGTGACACGCGCCGGCGGCTCAGTGAAACTCTACAGTCATGAGGAAGGCGGTACGCTCACCGAGCTGCGCCTGCCCCGTGTCGCCCGAGGAGACGAACATGAGTGACGAGATCCAAGTAGAAGGCGAAGAACTGCCGCATTTGCTGTTGGTCGACGACGATGCAACCTTCACCCGCGTGATGGCCCGCGCCATGGCCCGCCGTGGTTTTCGCGTCAGCACCGCAGGCTCTGCCGAAGAAGGCCTGACCATCGCCCAGGCCGATCTGCCGGATTACGCCGCGCTGGACCTGAAAATGGACGGCGACTCGGGTTTGGTCTTGCTGCCCAAGCTGCTTGAGCTGGACCCGGAAATGCGCGTGGTGATCCTCACCGGTTATTCGAGCATCGCCACCGCTGTCGAAGCGATCAAGCGCGGCGCCTGCAATTACCTGTGCAAACCGGCGGACGCGGACGACGTGCTGGCCGCGCTGCTGTCCGAGCACGCCGACCTCGATACCCTGGTGCCGGAAAACCCGATGTCGGTGGACCGCTTGCAGTGGGAACACATTCAGCGCGTGCTGACCGAACACGAAGGCAACATCTCTGCCACGGCCCGCGCCTTGGGCATGCACCGCCGAACCCTGCAGCGCAAACTGCAGAAACGTCCGGTCCGCCGCTGAACGGACGCTGAACGATCATCGCCAGCCCTCGCGATAACCCGAGCCGATCAACTATGATCGGTTCGTGTGTGTTCTTTTCCCTATCGAGCCTTATCCATGAATCAGAACGCTGAATATTCCGCGGTCAACGATGCCGTGCGCGGGCAGTTTTTCCGCAAAGTCTGGGCGATCATCACGCCCTACTGGCGAAGTGAAGAGAAGGTCAAGGCCTGGACCCTGCTGATCGCGGTGATTGCGTTGTCGCTGATCAGCGTGGGCATCTCGGTGTGGTTCAACACCTGGTACAAGGATTTTTACAACGCCTTGCAAAAGAAAGATGAAGCGGCCTTCTGGCAGCTGATTCTGTATTTCTGCGCGATTGCGGCCGTGGCGATTGTCGGCGCGGTCTACCGGCTTTACCTGACGCAGATGCTGACCATCCGCTGGCGGGCCTGGCTCACCGAAAAGCATTTTGCCCGCTGGCTCGGTAACAAAAACTACTACCAGTTGGAGCAGGGCGGTTACACCGATAACCCGGACCAGCGGATTTCCGAAGACCTTAATAACTTCACGTCCAACACCCTTGAGCTGGGTATCGGGCTGTTGCGCAATATCGTTAGCCTGGTGTCGTTCTCGATCATTTTGTGGGGCGTGTCGGGCAGTATTGAAGTCTTCGGCATCACTATTCCAGGCTACATGTTCTGGTGCGTACTTGTTTATGCAGTGGTAGGCAGCTGGTTGACGCATTTGATCGGTCGTCGCTTGATCGGCCTGAACAATCAACAACAACGCTTTGAAGCCGACCTGCGTTTCTCCATGGTCCGGGTTCGCGAAAATGCCGAAAGTATCGCGCTGTACAACGGCGAACCGAACGAAAATCGTCGCTTGAGCAGCCGTTTCGGAATGGTCTGGCACAACTTCTGGGACATCATGAAAGTGTCCAAGCGCCTGACGTTCTTCACGGCCGGTTACAGCCAGGCCGCGATCATTTTCCCCTTCATGGTCGCGGCGCCGCGTTACTTTGCCGGCAAGATCGAGCTCGGTGATCTGATGCAAATCAGCTCGGCATTCGGCAACGTGCAGGAAAGCTTCAGCTGGTTTATCAGTGCGTATCAGAACCTCGCCTCATGGCGTGCCACCTGTGATCGTCTGCTCAGCTTCCGTCAGGCCATGACCGACAACGAAGAGCGCCAGGCGGCGATCGACGTACAGAATCAGGGCGATGAACTGAAGATTCATAACCTCGGCCTCGATTTGGCGGACGGTCGCCACTTGCTGACCAACGCCGATATGGCGGTTGAAGAGGGTGAGCGCGTCATGCTCAGCGGTCGTTCCGGCAGCGGCAAGTCGACCTTGTTGCGTGCCATGGGGCATCTGTGGCCGCGCGGCCACGGCAGCATTCGCCTGCCATCGGCGCGCTACCTGTTCCTGCCGCAAAAGCCTTATCTGCCGATTGGCACCCTGCGTGAAGCGTTGAGTTATCCACAGGCTGGCGATACCTACCCGCACGAGCGTTACGTTCACGTGCTCGAAACCTGCCGTTTGCCGCACCTCGTTTCACGTCTGGATGAAGCGAACCACTGGCAGCGCATGCTCTCGCCGGGTGAGCAGCAACGTTTGGCGTTTGCTCGTGCGCTGCTGTATGCACCGCAATGGCTGTACATGGACGAAGCGACCTCGGCGATGGATGAAGAGGACGAAGCGTCGCTGTATCAAGCGTTGATCGATGAGTTGCCGGGGCTGAGCATTATCAGCGTCGGGCACCGTAGCAGCTTGAAACGTTTCCACCCACGGCATGTTCGTATCGAGAGCGGCCATTTGGTGGACCAGACCGTGACCGCATAAACACCGTAAATCCCTGTAGGAGCAAGGCTTGCCCGCGATGGCCACAACTCGGTCTATCCGAACGACCGCGTTATCGTTCATCGCGGGAAAGCCCTGCTCCTACACTGACGGTGATCGTACAACCGCGTTGAGCTATGATGCGGTTTCAGCCGAATTTTCGAGAAAGATGTTCACCATGGAAAACCCGATCGACGCACCACGCCTCCCTCGCAAGCGCCGCAGCCTCGCACAGGAATTGGTGACGGTGCTGTCCGAGCAGATCCGCGACGGTCACCTCAAGCGCGGCGATAAATTGCCCACCGAGTCGGCGATCATGGATGCCCATGGCGTCAGCCGCACCGTGGTGCGTGAAGCGATTTCCCGCTTGCAGGCAGCCGGGCAGGTTGAAACCCGTCACGGCATCGGCACCTTCGTGCTCGACACCCCGAGCCCGAGCGGTTTCCGTATTGATCCGGCAACGGTGGTCACCTTGCGTGACGTGTTGGCCATTCTGGAATTACGCATCAGCCTCGAAGTGGAGTCTGCCGGCCTCGCCGCGCAACGCCGCAGCGCCGAGCAGTTGGCGTTGATGCGTGCCGCGCTGGACGCCCTGAACGAAAGCGCTTCCCATGCCAGCGATGCGGTCGCCTCGGACTTCCAGTTCCACCTGCAAATTGCCCTGGCGACCGGTAACCGCTACTTCACCGACATCATGACCCACCTGGGCACCAGCATCATTCCGCGCACGCGGCTGAATTCGGCGCGCCTGGCCCATGATGACCAGCAGCACTACATGAATCGTCTGAGCCGTGAACACGAAGAAATATACGACGCCATCGCCCGCCAGGATTCCGATGCGGCGCGGGCGGCGATGCGCTTGCACCTGACCAACAGCCGCGAGCGGTTGCGCCATGCGCATGAAGAGGCTGAGGCGCAGCGGGGGTAAATGCTTGGCGTGCGGTCGAGGCCGACGCCTTTTGCTGCAACACAAAGGCGCCCAGCTCAAGTTGACGGGTTACTCTACAATCGGTGCGAAAACCACCTCAGAGTAATTGTTTTCAATTGAGTATTTGATCGTTGCCGTTTTGCCCGCATGCAGCTTGAAGCTCGCGTTATCGAGGATGAACTTGAGTTCTGTCCCCTCGACCAGTTTGAACTCACTCCAATCCACCCCGTTAATCACGCTGAAATGGGCAGTAAGTTTTATGCCTTGGGTGAAGGGGGTTGTGTCGACTTTGATCACCACTCCGGCGCTGTTATTACTCACGGAAATCTTATTGTCAGGGAGAGCCTGACCTTCGCGATTTTCCAGAACGGGAGCGGGTAGGGGTTTTAATTGAGTTGTCATGATCAGCGGTCCTTTACTGGTTTGGGGGGCATGCGCTACCCGCCATTTATGCTATTCACTGCACTGCCAGACTACTGTCAGGAATTACAGTTCCGACGAGTGGTGAAGGAGTAAAGGCAGTTGCCCGCGAAGAGTCGCGAGCAGGCTCGCTCCCTCAGGAGATTTTCAGTAACCACACTATGGGTGTTCACCCTCGATCAATTGTGGGAGCGAGCCTGCTCGCGATGGGGCCATTAGCTTCAGCCAGTTTTCAGAATCGAACGATCCACCCGCACGGCCAACTGTGCCGTCGTAGATTTAACATCGAACGTCACACTTCCATGTTGATCCACAACCCCACGAGCAATCGGCATCCCTTTGGACAACAACTCCAGCGGCGCCCCCTTAAGCGATTGCCCCGAAGCCAGTTCCAGTGTCAATTTGATAGTCATCATCGATCTCCTTATCAGGCAACGTTGCCAGTGGGTGCGTAGTCCTTGAGCAGCAAGTAAGTGCTCCAGCCCCACCAGTCGTCAATGGTGGCGGTATCGTTCAAGTTATTGACGTCCTTGCGTCGCAGCACTTTGTTGCCCTCGACCTTGAACAGTGGCGAGAAGTTACCCGCCGGGTTCAGCACGGCTTGCAGGTCCGGCAACTTTTTCAAGGCGCTGAAATTGCCGGGCAGCGGTGCGACGCCGCTGAGGTACGCCGCGAAGATTTCGTCCGCAGAAAGCTGTACCGCTTGATTAACCTGAAGACGGTTGGCGCTGTCGATCGCATCGAAATAACGCTTGTCGCCGTAGGCTCGCCATTGGTCGCCGTGGCCATTGCGCACATTGAGGCCGAACTTGCTGTCTTCATCGTGCATGAAGCGGGTGATCAGCGAGCCCAGGTCGCTGGGTGTGACCACCGCGGCCAATTGCTTGCGCGGTACGCGCAGATGGCCAGCGGAGAACAGGTCGGTCAGGTAGTGATCAGCAAAAGCATTCATCGCGTAGGCGATTTCCAGCTGTTTTTCATCACCACTGTTTTTCGCCAGCACCGCTTGCTGCACGGCTGCTGTGTGGCCTGCGATATAGGCTGCCAGTGCCCCTTCGGCAAAGTGGTCAGAATTGTTCGCGGCTAGCTTCAGATAGCGCCCTAATGGGAACAGCGCCGAAACAAAACTGCCGCCACCGGTAATCTTATTCCACTCTTCCGACAACCTATCTCCGAGAGCGTCATAGGCCTCGTGAGGTTGTTTACCGTCCCGGATCGCCTGGTTAACCGCGGCGATTTCCTTTTGCATGACGGCGAGGATCTGCTTCGCCTCGGCATTGGAAGCCGGTAGAACGGCGAGGGAATTAAAGGCACTGGCGAAACGCTGGATGCGATCTGCAGGCGTCGCGCCATCACTGATGGGCTGATCGGGAATGCCATAAAAATCACCCCCCAACGCAATGGCCTGGCCATAGGTCAGTGCCAGCCCGTTGGGCAGGTGCAGCTCAACCTGTGCCGCTGGAATGGCGGGGGCATCCTTGACGAAACGCAGCAGCGTGGTGTCGCCGATTGCGGTGTGTTCACCGCTCTCGAAACGCAGCTGAGGCTGGCTTTTCAGAGCATGCACGGATGCTGTGGCGGGCGGTTGAGGTGCAGCATTGTGTTGCTCGCCAAGGCGCAGAACCAAGTGTTCGTTGGCGCCGATGGTGATGCCGTCTTCGGTAAAAAGATCATCCAGATTGGCAACGACCTGATTGGGGGTTTCTTGCGACTTTGTGAGTAGACCTGACATTTCTTTCTCCTTGATATGTCATCGGTACGAACTTTATTTAACTGTATATGCATACAGTTGTCTCGATCTTAGGTGAGAAATTTCCTACGTCAAGAAAATACTCGTCCCACACAAAATCAGCGGACGGCGATGAAATGCAGTTGACGGTTTTTATTTAAGTTGTACGATGACCTACAACTCGGCGGAAGCTGAACAGTTCCTCACACACACACACACAAACGTGCTACCCAGGGTGTTCGAATAATGAATCCACAAGAACTGAAGTCCATCCTCTCTTCCGGTCTGCTGTCTTTCCCGGTTACCGATTTCAATGCTCAGGGCGACTTCCATCGCGCGGGCTACATCAAACGTCTCGAATGGCTGGCCCCATACGGCGCCACGGCATTGTTCGCCGCGGGCGGCACCGGTGAGTTCTTCTCTCTGGCGGCCAGCGAATATTCGGAAATCATCAAGACCGCCGTCGACACCTGCGAAACCAGCGTGCCGATTCTGGCCGGCGTCGGCGGTTCGACCCGTCAAGCCATCGAGTACGCACAGGAAGCAGAGCGCCTGGGCGCCAAAGGCTTGTTGCTGCTGCCGCACTACCTGACCGAAGCCAGCCAGGACGGCGTTGCCGCCCACGTTGAAGCCGTGTGCAAATCGGTGAAAATCGGCGTGGTGGTTTACAACCGTAACGTCTGCCGCCTGACCGCTCCGTTGCTGGAACGTCTGGCCGAGCGTTGCCCGAACCTGATCGGCTACAAGGATGGCCTGGGCGATATCGAGCTGATGGTGTCGATCCGTCGCCGCCTCGGTGATCGTTTCAGCTACCTGGGTGGTTTGCCGACCGCCGAAGTTTACGCCGCGGCTTACAAGGCTTTGGGTGTGCCGGTTTACTCCTCGGCGGTGTTCAACTTCATCCCGAAAACCGCGATGGATTTCTACCACGCCATCGCTCGCGAAGATCACGCCACCGTCGGCAAGATCATCGACGACTTCTTCCTGCCGTACCTGGACATCCGTAACCGCAAAGCCGGTTACGCAGTGAGCATCGTCAAGGCCGGGGCAAAAATCGCCGGCTATGACGCAGGTCCTGTGCGTGCACCGCTGACCGATCTGACGGCCGAAGAGTACGAAATGCTCGCCGCTCTGATCGACAAGCAAGGTGCGCAATAACACATCCGATTTAATAAGGCCGCTGAGTGATCAGCGGCCTTTTGCGTGAGGAGAACATTCCGTGGCAGATGCAAAGCGTTTTGATAACTACATCAATGGTGAATGGGTAGCGGGCAGTGATTACTGCGCCAACATCAACCCGTCCGAACTGACCGATACCATCGGTCACTACGCCAAAGCCGATCTGGCTCAGGTCCACGCCGCCATCGACGCCGCTCGCGCCGCGTTCCCGGCCTGGTCGACCTCGGGCATTCAGGCACGTCACGACTCGCTGGACAAAGTCGGTACTGAAATCCTCGCCCGTCGCGAAGAACTCGGCACCTTGCTGGCCCGTGAAGAAGGCAAGACCTTGCCTGAAGCTATCGGCGAAGTGACCCGCGCCGGTAACATTTTCAAGTTCTTCGCTGGTGAAACCCTGCGTCTGTCCGGCGACTACCTGCCGTCGGTACGCCCGGGTGTGAACGTTGAAGTGACCCGCGAAGCATTGGGCGTGGTTGGCCTGATCACTCCATGGAACTTCCCGATCGCAATCCCTGCGTGGAAAATCGCTCCAGCCCTGGCTTACGGCAACTGCGTCGTGCTGAAGCCGGCCGATCTGGTGCCGGGTTGCGCCTGGGCCCTGGCTGAAATCATCTCCCGCGCAGGCTTCCCGGCTGGCGTGTTCAACCTGGTGATGGGCAGCGGTCGTGTGGTTGGCGATGCGATGGTGCAGAGCCCGAAAGTCGACGGCATCAGCTTCACCGGTTCTGTGGGTGTCGGTCGTCAGATCGCAGTTAGCTGCGTCTCCCGTCAGGCCAAGGTTCAGCTGGAAATGGGTGGCAAGAACCCGCAGATCATTCTTGACGACGCCGACCTCAAACAAGCGGTCGAGCTGTCGGTACAGAGCGCGTTCTACTCCACTGGCCAGCGTTGCACCGCTTCGAGCCGTTTCATCGTGACTGCCGGCATCCACGACAAATTCGTCGAAGCTGTGGCCGAACGCATGAAGTCGATCAAGGTCGGCCACGCGCTGAAAGCTGGCACTGACATTGGTCCGGTCGTCTCACAAGCGCAGCTTGAACAAGACATGAAGTACATCGACATCGGCCAGTCTGAAGGTGCACGTCTGGTCAGCGGCGGTGGTTTGGTGACCTGCGACACCGAAGGCTACTACCTAGCGCCAACACTGTTTGCCGACAGCGAAGCCGCGATGCGCATCAGCCGCGAAGAAATCTTTGGTCCGGTGGCCAACGTGGTTCGCGTTGCCGATTACGAAGCAGCGCTGGCCATGGCCAATGACACCGAGTTCGGCCTTTCGGCGGGTATCGCGACCACGTCGTTGAAGTACGCCAACCACTTCAAACGCCACTCCCAGGCCGGGATGGTGATGGTCAACCTGCCGACCGCTGGCGTGGATTACCACGTTCCATTCGGCGGGCGTAAAGGTTCATCCTATGGATCCCGCGAGCAAGGTCGCTATGCGCAAGAGTTCTACACCGTGGTGAAGACCTCTTACATCGGTTCCTGATACACGCAATACCTGTGCGAACCGGCTTTTGTGGGAGCCGGGCTTGCCCGCGATGCAGGCACCGCGGTGTGTCAGTCACACCAAGGTTATGCTATCGCAGGCAAGCCAGCTTCCACAAAAAGCCGGCGCCTACTGAACACCGTTATTACCCGCATAAAAATAATCAGTGGGAGTACATCTACATGCAAGCGACCAAGCCGACTCACGTCCGCTATTTGATCCTGCTCATGCTTTTTCTGGTGACCACGATCAACTACGCCGACCGGGCCACTATCGCCATCGCGGGCTCCAGCCTGCAAAAAGACCTCGGCATCGACGCGGTCACTCTCGGCTATATCTTCTCTGCATTCGGTTGGGCCTACGTGGCCGGGCAAATTCCCGGTGGCTGGTTGCTGGACCGTTTCGGCTCGAAAAAAGTGTATGCACTGAGCATCTTCACCTGGTCGCTGTTCACCGTGCTCCAGGGCTACGTCGGCGAATTTGGCATGTCCACGGCGATTGTTGCGCTGTTCATGCTGCGCTTCCTCGTCGGTCTGGCCGAAGCGCCATCCTTTCCTGGTAACGCACGCATCGTCGCGGCCTGGTTCCCGACCGCTGAACGCGGTACTGCGTCTGCAATCTTCAACTCGGCGCAATACTTCGCCACCGTGCTGTTCGCACCGCTGATGGGGTGGATCGTTTACACCTTTGGCTGGCAGCATGTGTTTATGGTGATGGGCAGCATCGGCATCGTGTTCTCGCTGATCTGGCTGAAAGTTATCCACAGTCCGCGCCAGCACCCCATGATCAACGAGGCCGAGTTCAAGCACATTGCCGAGAACGGCGGCATGGTCGACATGGACCAGGAAAAAGGCAAAGGGCAAGCCGCCGACAAGGCTGCTGAAGGTCCGAAATGGGACTATGTGCGTCAGTTGCTGACCAACCGCATGATGCTCGGCGTGTACCTGAGCCAATACTGCATCAACGCCATCACCTACTTCTTTCTGACCTGGTTCCCGGTGTACCTGGTGCAAGAGCGCGGCATGACCATCCTCAAGGCTGGTTTTATTGCCTCGTTGCCGGCGATCTGCGGTTTTATCGGTGGTGTGTTGGGCGGTGTGATTTCCGATTACCTGTTGCGCAAAGGCCATTCCCTGACCTTCGCCCGCAAGGCGCCGATCATCGCAGGCCTGCTGGTGTCCAGCAGCATCGTGGCGTGCAACTACGTCGACATCGAATGGATGGTCGTGGGCTTCATGGCTTTGGCATTCTTCGGCAAAGGCGTGGGCGCATTGGGCTGGGCGGTGGTGTCCGACACCTCGCCAAAACAGATCGCCGGTTTGAGTGGCGGCCTGTTCAATATGTTCGGCAACATCGCGTCGATCACCACCCCGATCGTGATTGGCTACATCATCAGCTCCACCGGCTCGTTCAAATGGGCGTTGGTGTTTGTCGGTTGCAACGCACTGGTGGCGGTGTTCAGCTACCTGGTGATCGTCGGTCCGATCAAACGTGTGGTGCTCGAAGAGCCGCCTGTCAGCGGTCCTGAAACAAACAACAAATTGTCACAAGCGCATTCCTGAGGAGCGGCGTCATGCAGTTGATTGAACATTCCGACTCGCCGCGCTACATCCGCCTGCACGAGCGGGACAACGTAGTGATCGTGGTCAATGACCAGGGCGTGCCAGCCGGCACCGAGTTTCCCGATGGCCTGGTGACTGTGGACTTCGTGCCACAGAGCCACAAAGTCACGCTGGAAGACATTCCAGAAGGCGGGCAGGTGATCCGTTACGGCCAGACTATTGGCTACGCGTTGCAGCCGATTCCGCGCGGCAGCTGGGTCAAGGAAGATCAACTGCGCATGCCCACCGCGCCACCGCTGGACAGCTTGCCGCTGTCCACCGAAGTGCCGGCGGCGCAGGCACCGCTGGAAGGCTTTACGTTCGAGGGTTACCGCAACGCCGACGGCACCGTCGGCACGCGCAACATTCTGGGGATTACCACCACGGTGCAATGCGTCACCGGTGTGCTCGATCATGCGGTCAAGCGCATCAAGGATGAATTGCTGCCCAAGTACCCGAACGTCGATGACGTGGTCGCGATCACCCACAGTTACGGCTGTGGTGTGGCGATTACGGCGGCCGACGCGTACATCCCGATCCGTACCGTGCGCAACCTGGCGCGCAACCCGAACCTGGGGGGCGAAGCGTTGGTGATCAGTCTGGGCTGCGAGAAGTTGCAGGCTGGGCAGGTGATGCACGAGAACGACAGTTCTGTGGATTTGAGCGAGCCGTGGTTGTACCGCTTGCAGGATTCGAGTCACGGTTTCACCGAGATGATCGAGCAGATCATGGCGCTGGCCGAAACCCGTCTGAAGAAGCTCGATCAGCGTCGCCGGGAATCCGTGCCGGCGTCCGAGCTGATTCTGGGCATGCAGTGCGGTGGTAGTGATGCGTTTTCCGGGATCACCGCCAACCCGGCGTTGGGTTATGCCTCGGACCTGTTGCTGCGTGCCGGTGCGACGGTGATGTTTTCCGAAGTGACTGAAGTGCGCGACGCCATCTACTTGCTGACCTCCCGCGCGGAGACTGAAGAAGTCGCGCAGGAGCTGGTGCGGGAAATGGACTGGTACGACCGCTACCTGGCCAAGGGTGAAGCGGATCGCAGCGCCAATACCACGCCGGGCAACAAGAAGGGCGGGTTGTCGAACATCGTCGAGAAGTCCCTGGGCTCGATCGTCAAATCGGGCAGCAGCGCGATCAATGGGGTGCTTGGCCCTGGCGAGCGCTTCAAGCGCAAAGGGCTGATCTTCTGCGCGACCCCGGCCAGTGATTTTGTCTGCGGGACGTTGCAATTGGCGGCGGGGATGAACCTGCACGTGTTCACGACCGGGCGTGGCACGCCGTATGGTTTGGCGATGGCGCCGGTGGTGAAGGTGTCGACTCGGACCGAACTGGCGCAGCGCTGGCCGGATTTGATCGACATCGATGCCGGGCGGATTGCCACTGGGCGCGCTTCGATCGAGGACCTCGGCTGGGAGTTGTTTCACTACTACCTGGACGTGGCCAGCGGCAAGAAACAGACGTGGGCCGAGCAACACAAGCTGCATAACGACATCACCCTGTTCAACCCGGCGCCTATCACCTGATACCGCGTTATCGTTCTTCGCGGGCAAGCCTCGCTCCTACAGGATTGTGTCGTACGTATTTTCCGCGAACGACTTAAAACTGTAGGAGCGAGGCTTGCCCGCGAAGGCGTTCTACCAGACGCCAACGTCCCCAGTGGCTTATCATTAGCCCCCTAACGACGCTCACCCAAGGTTCCCTCCGGCATGCTGGCTATCTTCCTCGAAACCCTGAACATCACCGCGCCGGTGTTTGCCATGTTGTTTCTGGGGGTGTTGCTCAAGCGCATCAACTGGATCAACGACAACTTCATCCACACCGCGTCGGCCCTGGTGTTCAACGTCACCATGCCGGCGTTGTTGTTTCTGGGCATCTTGCATGCCGACCTCAACGTCGCGCTACAACCGGCGCTGCTGATCTACTTCTCGATTGCCACGCTGGTGAGTTTCGCCATTGCCTGGGGCTGGGCAATCTGGAAGTGCCCGCGTGAAGACCGGGGGATCTACACCCAAGGCGCGTTCCGCGGTAACAATGGGGTGATCGGCCTGGCGCTGGCGGCGAGTATGTACGGTGATTACGGGATATCCCTGGGCGCGATACTCGCGGCGCTGGTGATTCTGTTCTACAACACGCTCTCGACCATTGTGCTGGCGGTGTACAGCCCGGTGATCAAGTCCGATCCGTGGAGCATCTGCAAAAGCGTGATGGGCAACCCCTTGATCATCAGCGTGTTTGCGGCGGCGCCGTTTGCCTATTTCAGTATTGGCTTGCCGGGCTGGCTGGAGAAATCCGGGCAGTACCTGGCGCAGACCACTTTGCCGTTGGCGTTGATCTGCATTGGCGGCACGCTGTCGCTGGCAGCGCTGCGCAAGAGCGGAAACATGGCGCTCAGCTCAAGCCTGGTGAAGATGATTGGCCTGCCGGTACTGACAACCCTTGGGGCCTGGCTCTGGGGTTTTCGTGGGGCGGAGCTGGGGATTCTGTTTCTGTACTTTGGCAGCCCGACCGCTGCGGCCAGTTTTGTCATGGCCCGGCAGGCCAATGGCAATTACGAACTGGCGGCGGCGATCATTGTGATCACCACATTGATGGCAGCGGTGACCACCAACATCGGTATCTTTTTGTTGCAGTGGGGCGGGTGGATTTAGCTTCAGGATCTGCGGCGTTCTGTAGGGCCTCATCGCGAGCTTGCTCGCGATGACGGCAGACCTTTCACCACAATTACCGGATCTTTATTCCGGCTTCTGATAACTCTCAATCACTTCCTGCGCCGCCCGAAACGCATCTATCGCCGCCGGTGCACCTGCATACACCGCGCAATGCAGCAGCGTTTCACGAATCTCTTCAACGGTGCAGCCGTTGTTCAGTGCGCCGCGCACGTGGCCTTTCAATTCTTGCGGACATTTGAGCGCCGTCAGCGCGGCGAGGGTAATCAGGCTGCGGGTTTTCAGCGCCAGCCCTTCGCGGTTCCACACAGCGCCCCAGGCATGTTCATTGACGAAGTCCTGCAACGGCTGGGTGAACTCTGTGGCATTGCCCAATGCGCGGTCGACGAAAGCGTCGCCCATCACCTGGCGGCGCACTTCAACGCCGGGTTTTTTATTGTCGGTCATGGCACTTCCCTCTTGTGGTGTTGGCGACGCCAAGCCAGCAGCGACGTGAACAGCAAAAACGCCACTAGCGCTGGCAGGACGAAAAACAGCATCAGGTGTTCAAGTTTGCCGGCCAGTGGCATGCCAGTGGTGAACGACACCACGTGCAGCCCGTAAGCCAGGTACAAACCCAGGCACAGCAAACCTTCGGCCCGGGTCACCCGGTAGCCGGTATAGAACAGCGGCAGACAGAACACCGCGACACCGAGCATCACCGGCAAGTCGAAATCCAGGGCGTTGGGCGAAACCGACAGGGGCGACGGTGCGATCAGTGCCGTCACGCCGAGCACGCCCAAAAGGTTGAACAGGTTGCTGCCGATCACGTTGCCCACCGCAATCTCCCGCTCACCACGCAAGGCGGCGATCAATGAGGTGGCCAACTCCGGCAGGGACGTGCTGATGGCAACGATGGTCAGGCCAATGATGCGTTCCGACAGGCCAAAATCGGTCGCCACCTCAACGGCCGCCCCGAGCAGGAGATGCCCGGCGTAGATCAGCATCCCCAGCCCGACCACGATCATCACCAGGCTACTGAACCAGGGGGCCGGATGGCTGTGGGGATCGCTCGATGGCGGACGAGTCGAGTGCCGAGACTGGCGCAGCAGCAAGCCCAGGTAGAGCGCCAGTGCAGCTAGCAGAATCACGCCATCAGTGCGGGTCAGTTCTTCATTCCAGGCCAGGACGAACACCAGCAGGCTGGCGCCGATCATCAGCGGAATATCCAGGCGCACCAGTTGCCGCGAAACCCGCAGTGGAATGATCAGCGCCGAGAGCCCGAGGGTGACGAGAATGTTAAAGATGCTGCTGCCGATCACGCTGCCGACGGCGATATCGGCATTTTCCGCCAGGGTGGCTTGCAGGCTGACCGCCATCTGCGGCGCGCTGCTGCTGAGGGCGACGATGGTCAGGCCGATGATCAGCGGTCGCACATGCCACCGCGCCGCCAGGCGTACGGCAGCACGCACCATCAGTTCGGCGCCTGCGATCAGTAAAACCAGACCACTGAGCAATTCAATCACACTGATCAGGGGTAAATCGGCAAGTCCGAAAATGGTCGGTACTCCGTCTGTCAGTCGTCGAGGGCTTGTACGCGAACCTTGGCGGTGCCGCTGCTGACCATGCCCAAGCGCTCGGCGGCTGCATGGGACAGATCGATCAGACGTCCACGGGTATGCGGCCCGCGATCGTTGATGCGGACCACGCAGGACTTGTCGTTGTTCAGATTGGTGACCTTCACCCGCGTGCCGAAGGGTAACTGGCGATGGGCGGCGGTCATGGAATTCTTGTCGAAACGCTCGCCACTGGCGGTGCGTTTGCCTTGGTGTTTGGCACCGTAATAGGACGCAACTCCGGTCTTGTCATAGCCGTGTGGATCGACAACATCGTTACTGGCGCAACCGGCCAGCAGAGCGAGCAGGGCGCAGGCACCGAGTAGACGCTTCATTTAATGGTTTCCACGAACAAATGTGGGAGCGAGCAGGCTCGCTCCCACAGGGGGTGGAGCCAGGCGTTAAAACTGGCTCCATTGTCATCAGCCTTCGAGCTTGCTTTTGAGCAATTCGTTCACTTGTTGCGGGTTGGCCTTGCCTTTGGAGGCTTTCATGGCCTGGCCGACGAAGAAGCCGAACATTTTGCCGCGTTTGGCTTCGTCTGCCGCGCGGTACTGTTCAACCTGTTCGGCATTGGCCGCGAGCATTTCGTCCAGCACCGCCGAGATGGCGCCGCTGTCGGTCACTTGCTTGAGGCCGCGCTTGTCGATGATCTCGTCCGCGCTGCCTTCGCCGTTGGCCATGGCTTCAAACACCACCTTGGCGATCTTGCCGGAGATGGTGTTGTCCTTGATGCGCAGCAGCATGCCACCCAGTTGCTCGGCCGAAACCGGTGAGTCTTCGATGTCCAGGCCTTGCTTGTTGAGCAGGCTGCCCAACTCGACCATCACCCAGTTGGCCGCGAGTTTGGCGTCGCCGCCGATGCTCGCGACTTTCTCGAAGTAATCGGCTTGCTCGCGGCTGGTGGCCAGCACGCTGGCGTCGTAGACCGACAGACCGAATTGCTCCTGGAAACGCTCGCGTTTTTGCGGTGGCAATTCCGGCAGCGTGGCGCGCACGTCGTCGAGGAACGAGTCTTCGATGACCACTGGCAGCAGGTCCGGATCGGGGAAGTAACGGTAGTCGTTGGCTTCCTCTTTGCTGCGCATCGGACGGGTTTCGTCCTTGTTCGGATCGTACAGGCGGGTCTGCTGGATCACTTTGCCGCCGTCTTCGATCAGCTCGATCTGGCGCTGAACTTCGCTGTTGATCGCTTTTTCGATGAAGCGGAACGAGTTGACGTTCTTGATCTCGCAGCGAGTACCGAATTCAACCTGACCTTTCGGACGGATCGACACGTTGCAGTCGCAACGGAGCGAGCCTTCGGCCATGTTGCCGTCGCAGATACCGAGGTAACGTACCAGCGCGTGGATGGTCTTGACGTAAGCCACGGCTTCCTTGGCGCTGCGCATGTCCGGCTCGGACACGATTTCCAGCAGCGGTGTGCCGGCTCGGTTCAGGTCGATGCCGGTGGCGCCGTTGAATTCTTCGTGCAGGCTTTTACCGGCGTCTTCTTCCAGGTGCGCACGGGTCACGCCGACACGTTTGATCGTGCCGTCTTCCATGGCGATGTCCAGGTGGCCCTTGCCGACGATCGGCAATTCCATCTGGCTGATCTGGTAGCCCTTCGGCAAATCCGGGTAGAAATAGTTTTTACGGGCGAACACGTTGTGCTGACCGATCTCGGCGTCAATCGCCAGACCGAACATCACCGCCATGCGCACCGCTTCCTGGTTCAGCACCGGCAGTACGCCGGGCATGCCCAGGTCTACGAGACTGGCCTGGGTGTTCGGCTCGGAACCGAACGTGGTGGAACTACCGGAAAAGATTTTCGACCGGGTGGTGAGCTGGGTATGAATCTCCAGCCCGATCACGACTTCCCATTGCATGTGTGTCTCCTCAGAAGCCTTTGCTGGGGATTTTGAAACGTCGCGAGCGAAGGTAAGGCAAGGCGAAAACTGGCGAGTAAGCGGAGTTGACTTTAGTCAATGAGCATTACGAGCCAGTTTTCAACGCAGCATTACCGAGCGCAGCAGTTTCAAAACCCCTGCGGGGTGCGGGTGTGCCAGTCAGTGTTTAGCTGATACTGGTGGGCAACGTTCAACAGGCGACCTTCCTGGAAATACGGCGCGAGCAGTTGCACGCCCACCGGCAGGCCATCGACGAAACCGGCGGGCATGGACAAGCCCGGCAGGCCGGCGAGGTTGGCGGTGATGGTGTAGACGTCTTCCAGGTAAGCAGCGACCGGGTCGCTGTTCTTGGCGCCGAGCTTCCAGGCCGGGTTTGGCGTGGTTGGGCCGAGGATGATGTCGACCTCATTGAAGGCTGCCATGAAGTCGTTCTTGATCAAGCGACGAATCTTCTGGGCCTTCAGGTAGTAGGCGTCGTAGTAACCGGCCGACAGCGCGTAGGCACCGACCATGATCCGGCGCTGCACTTCCGGGCCGAAACCTTCGCCACGGGAGCGCTTATACAGGTCGATCAGGTCTTTCGGGTTTTCGCAGCGATGGCCGAAACGCACGCCGTCAAAACGCGACAGGTTGGAGGAGGCTTCCGCCGGGGCGATCACGTAGTACGCAGGAATCGCGTGCTGCATGTTTGGCAGGCTGATTTCCTTGATCACGGCGCCGAGCTTTTCCAGCTCCTTGACGCTGTTGTGGATCAGCTCGGCAATGCGCGGGTCGAGACCGGCGCTGAAATATTCTTTCGGCACACCGATGCGCAGGCCTTGCAGCGAACCGTTAAGGCTGGCGCTGTAATCAGGCACAGGCTCATCGATGCTGGTGGAGTCATTTGGATCGAAGCCGGCCATACCTTGCAACAAAATTGCACAGTCTTCGGCCGTGCGCGCCATCGGGCCGCCCTGATCGAGGCTGGAGGCGTAGGCAATCATTCCCCAGCGCGAAACGCGACCGTACGTCGGTTTCAGGCCCGTGAGGTTAGTTAGCGCAGCGGGCTGACGAATGGAGCCGCCGGTATCGGTACCCGTGGCCGCAGGCAGCAGGCGCGCGGCAACCGCTGCTGCCGAACCGCCGGACGAACCGCCAGGCACATGTTCCAGGTTCCACGGGTTTTTCACCGGGCCGTAGTAACTCGACTCGTTGGCCGAGCCCATGGCGAATTCGTCCATGTTGGTCTTGCCCAGGGTCACGGTCCCGGCAGCGGCCAGCTTGGCAACGACGGTGGCGTCGTACGGTGCTTTAAAGTTGTCGAGCATCTTCGAGCCGCAGCTGGTGCGGATGCCCTGGGTACAGAACAGGTCTTTGTGCGCAATCGGCGCGCCGAGCAGGGCGCCGCTCTCGCCATTGGCCCGACGTGCGTCAGCGGCTTTCGCCTGCTGGAGCGCCAGGTCTTCGGTGAGGCTGATGAAGCTGTTGAGTTGAGGATCGAGCAGGGCGATACGCGCCAGCAAGGTCTTGGTCAGCTCTTCGGAGGAAAACTTTTTTTCGGCGAGTCCGCGGGCGATCTCGGCCAGAGTCAATTGATGCATTGCAGGCTCTTTCCCTTTAGTCGATGACTTTCGGAACCAGGTACAGGCCGTTTTCGACCGATGGTGCGATGGACTGATAGGCCTCGCGATGATTGGTCTCGGTCACGACGTCTGCACGCAGGCGCTGGCTGGCTTCCAGTGGGTGGGCCAGCGGCTCGATACCGTCGGTATTGACCGCCTGCATTTCGTCGACCAGACCCAGAATGCTGTTCAGGGCCGAAGTGATGTGTGGAAGATCGGCATCATTGAGGCCAAGGCAGGCCAAATGAGCGATTTTTTCCACGTCGGAGCGTTCAAGCGCCATTGCGATTCTCCAGTGGAAAACAGAACGGACGGCGTCCGTGTGTTAGATTGTCTGAACACTACCGCATTTCTACGGTCATAAGGCCGCGATTGTGGGGGTTGGTGCACAGAAAAGCGGCCAATTTAACATATTGGCGCCTTGCCCAAAATCCCTGTCGTTGTTAGAGTTTGCCGCACTTTTTTACCCACGCGTTGCCTAGGGTCCCTTTCCCATGTTCAAGAAACTGCGTGGCATGTTTTCCAGCGATCTTTCCATTGACCTGGGCACTGCCAACACCCTTATTTACGTGCGCGAGCGCGGTATCGTCCTGAATGAGCCATCGGTTGTGGCTATTCGGACACACGGTAACCAGAAAAGTGTCGTTGCTGTCGGCACCGAAGCGAAGCGCATGCTCGGCCGAACGCCGGGCAACATTGCTGCCATTCGTCCGATGAAAGACGGCGTGATCGCCGACTTCAGCGTCTGCGAAAAGATGCTGCAATATTTTATCAACAAGGTTCACGAAAACAGCTTTCTGCAGCCTAGCCCTCGTGTGCTGATCTGCGTTCCGTGCAAATCCACTCAGGTTGAGCGTCGTGCCATCCGTGAATCGGCCCTTGGTGCCGGTGCTCGCGAAGTGTTCCTGATCGAAGAGCCAATGGCTGCTGCGATCGGTGCCGGCCTGCCGGTTGAGGAAGCACGCGGTTCGATGGTGGTCGATATCGGTGGTGGTACTACCGAAATCGCACTGATCTCCCTGAACGGTGTGGTTTACGCCGAATCCGTACGGGTTGGCGGCGACCGCTTCGACGAAGCGATCATCACCTACGTGCGTCGCAACTACGGCAGCCTGATCGGCGAATCCACTGCCGAGCGCATCAAGCAGGAAATCGGTACGGCCTACCCAGGCGGCGAAGTCCGTGAAGTCGACGTGCGTGGCCGTAACCTGGCCGAAGGCGTTCCACGTGCTTTCACCCTGAACTCCAATGAAGTGCTGGAAGCTCTGCAAGAGTCCCTGGCCACCATCGTTCAGGCTGTGAAAAGTGCACTGGAGCAATCGCCTCCCGAGCTGGCGTCGGATATCGCCGAGCGCGGTCTGGTACTGACCGGTGGTGGCGCCTTGCTGCGTGACCTCGATAAGTTGCTGGCCCAGGAAACAGGTTTGCCGGTAATCGTCGCCGAAGACCCGCTGACCTGCGTTGCTCGCGGCGGTGGCCGTGCATTGGAAATGATGGATAAACACACCATGGACCTGCTTTCCAGCGAGTGATTTCGCCGGTTGCATCTATGCTGTTGGCGCGCAGGCAGCACTTTGCAGTGCTGCCTGTTGGCGTTTATCTTCTGTCAGTCTGCATCCAGGCCGGTTTGATGCCGTATGAATAAAGAGAACATTTGCCTGGGAGGAGCGGCTTATTAAACCGCTTTTCGCCAAAGGGCCTTCACTGGGCGTGCGCTTGTTAGTGCTGGTCGTGCTATCGGTCGCGCTGATGGTGGTCGATGCCCGCTTCACACTGCTCAAGCCAGTGCGTAGCCAAATGTCGCTGGTGCTGATGCAGTCTTACTGGATCACCGACCTGCCGCAGCGGCTATGGCAAGGTGTGGCCAGCCAATTTGGCAGCCGTACCGAACTCGTCGCCGAAAACGAAAAACTCAAAACCGAAAACCTGCTGTTGCAGGGGCGCATGCAGAAGCTTGCCGCCCTCACAGAGCAGAACGTTCGGCTGCGCGAGTTGCTCAACTCCTCAGCACTGGTCAACGAGAAGGTAGAAGTGGCCGAGTTGATTGGCATGGACCCCAACCCCTTCACCCATCGCATCATCATCAACAAAGGTGAGCGCGACGGTGTGATCCTCGGTCAGCCGGTGCTCGATGCGCGCGGACTGATGGGGCAGGTGGTCGAGTTGATGCCCTACACCTCCCGGGTATTACTGTTGACCGACACCACCCACAGCATTCCCGTGCAAGTGAATCGCAACGGTTTGCGGGCGATTGCCAGCGGCACCGGCAACCCGGAGCGCCTTGAGCTGCGTCACGTAGCCGATACCGCCGACATCAAGGAAGGCGATCTGCTGGTCAGCTCCGGCCTTGGTCAGCGGTTCCCGGCGGGTTACCCGGTGGCGACGGTCAAGGAAGTGATTCACGACTCTGGTCAGCCATTTGCCATTGTGCGGGCTGTGCCAACCGCCGCGTTGAACCGTAGCCGTTATTTACTGCTGGTGTTCAGTGATGGCCGCACGGCCGAAGAACGTGCCAATGATGCGGCCCAGGCACAAGAAGCACTGGACCAGCACGGCGGCGGGCCGGTTATTCCGGCGACTGTTCCCAAACCGGCTCCTGCGAACACCGTGGTGCCCGCGGCCACTGCGGTGCCTGCCGCCACGCCGGCCGCCGCTGCACCGGCGCCTGCTACCCCGGCCAAACCGGCCCATCCTGCCGCTGCCAAGCCAGCCGCCAGTAAACCGCCGGCCGTGAAGCCTGCGGCCAAACCGCCTGTCCCGGCGCCGGCTTCCACTGGGAGACAAGAATAATGGTCGGTGTGAAAGCCTCCCGTAATGGCTGGATTGTCTGGGTGACGTTTGCTGTCGGCCTGTTGCTCAGTGTTTCGCCGTTGCCGCAATTCATGGAAATTCTCCGCCCGCTATGGCTAGCGCTGCTGCTTGCGTTCTGGGCACTGACCCTGCCGCAAAAAGTCGGCATGCTCACCGCTTGGTGCCTGGGATTGGCTGAAGACGTGCTTTATGGCACGTTGCTTGGCCAGAATGCGCTGATCCTGACGTTGATCACCTTCCTGGTGCTGTCGCTGCAACAGCGCTTGCGTATGTTCCCGATGTGGCAGCAGAGTCTAGTGATCCTGGTGATCTTCGGCCTCGCACAGCTTGTTCAACTATGGCTGAGTGCCTTGACCGGTAATCGTCAACCAACCCTGGCGCTGGTACTACCGGCCCTAGTCAGTGCGTTGCTGTGGCCATGGGTCAGCTACGGTTTGCGCGGTCTGCGTCGGCGCTACAAAATCAATTAATTCGGTCAGGCATTGGCCCGCACCTCGACAGGGAGATGTCTTGATGAAACAGCTATACCTCGCCTCAGGCTCGCCGCGCCGGCGTGAACTGCTCATGCAGATTGGCGTGCCGTTCTCCGCCGTCAGCGCGGACATTGATGAAACCCCGTTAACTCACGAATCCCCGTCGGCCTATGTCGAACGCCTGGCGCGCGGCAAAGCCGAGGCCGGGCGAGGCGTGGTTGTGTCCGATGCGGATTTTTGCGTGTTGGGGGCCGATACGGCGGTGGTGCTGGACGGGAAAATTCTAGGTAAACCGGTGGACGAAGCCGAGGCGTGCGCCATGCTTATGCTGTTGGCCGGCCGTGAGCATGAAGTGCTGACCGCGATTGCCGTACTCGACGCAGAGCGCTGCGAGTCTCGGGTGGTGCGCAGTCTGGTACGGTTTCGCAGCATTAGTCGCGAAGAAGCGGCAGCCTATTGGGCCAGTCGTGAACCTCGCGACAAGGCGGGTGGCTACGGGATTCAGGGACTGGGTGCGGTATTTGTTGCCGGGCTCGACGGCAGCTACTCGGGTGTGGTCGGGTTGCCGCTGTGCGAAACCGCAGAACTTCTCGGCCATTTCGGCATACCCTGTTGGCAAACACTTAACGCGCGCTGAGCGTCGTACTGACAAGATGCAGCCATTATCGTGAATACGCCTGAACGAGACCCTGCCATGAGTGAAGAGATTCTGATCAACATCACGCCGATGGAGTCGCGCGTGGCGGTGGTCGAAAACGGTGTGTTGCAAGAGGTCCACGTCGAGCGAACGCAGAAGCGCGGGATCGTCGGCAACATCTATAAAGGCAAGGTCGTACGGGTTTTACCAGGCATGCAGGCGGCGTTCGTCGATATCGGTCTGGACCGCGCGGCGTTCATTCACGCCTCGGAAATATCGTTGCGCGAAGGCCCAGCGGTCGAAAGCATCAGTGCCCTGGTGCATGAAGGCCAGAGCCTGGTGGTCCAGGTCACCAAAGACCCGATCGGCTCCAAAGGCGCACGCCTGACGACTCAGCTGTCGATTCCATCGCGTTATCTGGTGTACATGCCGCGCACCGCTCACGTCGGTATTTCACTGAAGATAGAAGACGAGGCCGAGCGCGAACGCCTCAAGCAGGTGGTCACCGATTGCGTGGCCAAAGAAGGCATCATAGAGGCTGGCGGCTTCATTTTGCGCACCGCGGCCGAAGGGGCGGGCGCTGATGAAATCCTCATGGACATCCGCTACCTGCGCCGGCTTTGGGACCAGATCAGCGATCAGATCAAAACCATCAGCGCACCGAGTGTGATCTACGAAGACCTCGGCCTGGCGTTGCGGACCTTGCGTGACCTGGTGAGCCCGAAGATCGAGAAGATCCGCATCGATTCCCGGGAAACCTTCCAGAAAACCACGCAATTCGTCGCCGAACTGATGCCGGAAATCGCCGATCGTCTTGAGCACTATCCGGGCGAGCGGCCTATTTTCGATTTGTATGGTGTTGAAGACGAAATCCAGAAAGCCCTGGAGCGCAAAGTCCCGCTCAAGTCCGGCGGTTACCTGGTGGTCGATCCGGCGGAAGCCATGAGCACCATTGACGTCAACACCGGCGCCTTTGTTGGCCATCGCAATCTTGAAGAAACCATTTTCAAGACCAACCTTGAAGCCGCCACAGCCATTGCCCGTCAGCTGCGCCTGCGCAATCTGGGCGGGATCATCATCATCGACTTCATCGATATGGAAGATGAGGAGCACCAGCGTCAGGTATTGCGCACGCTCGAGAAGCAACTGGAGCGCGACCACGCCAAAACCAACATTATCGGCATTACCGAGTTGGGCCTGGTGCAGATGACCCGCAAGCGAACCCGTGAAAGTCTTGAACAGGTATTGTGCGAACCGTGCAGCAGTTGCCAGGGGCGAGGCAAACTGAAGACGCCGGAAACGGTTTGCTACGAAATTTTCCGAGAAATCCTCCGCGAGGCGCGCGCCTATCAAGCGGAAGGCTATCGTGTATTGGCGAACCAGAAAGTTGTCGACCGATTACTCGATGAAGAGTCAGGTAATGTTGCCGAACTGGAAGGATTTATCGGACGCACCATTCGGTTCCAGGTGGAAACCATGTATTCCCAGGAACAATACGACGTGGTGTTGCTCTGAATCGCTGTGTTTCCTCCTTACTAGAACGGCTGGCCTCAGCTTTTTGCAGCATTTTTGTCATGGGAGCCACCTGACATGGAGCGTCTGACACGCATATTGGTCGCACTGACCCGATGGGGTCTGGGCCTGTGCGCGTTGGCATTGGTGTTGATGGCGTTGTACGTCAGCCTTGGCCGTGAACTGACGCCTCTGGTGGCCGAATACCGTACAGAAGTCGAAACCAAAGCCAGCGAAGCTTTGGGCATGTCGCTGAAAATCGGCAAGCTGGAAGGTAACTGGAGTGGTTTTGCGCCGATCTTGTTGGCTCATGACGTGACAGTCGGAGAGGGCGCCAATGCCCTGCGCCTGGACCAGGTGCGTGCGGTGCCAGACCTGTTGCAAAGTTTATTGGCTCGCCAGGTGCGCATCGCTCACTTGGAGCTGAACGGCCTGAAGATCAGCCTCAAGGAAGGTGACGACGGGAAGTGGGCGCTGGAAGGTCTACCGGTGCAGAAGGATCAGCCGCTTGATCCTGAACAACTGCTCAACCGCATGCAGATGGTCCAGCAGTTGTCGGTGATCGACAGCCAGGTAACTTTGCAACCCCTGGATCATCCGCCACTGACCCTGACCTACGTCGGCCTTAGTCTGAAAGTCGGTGCTGCCCGCCAGCGCCTTGATGCCCGTTTGACCTTGCCTGACGGCCAGCCGGTGGCCATGAGCTTGCGCACCCGCATCAACGCCAGCCAGTGGCAGGACGGTGAAGCCGAGGCTTACCTGAGCCTGCCGCAAAGCGACTGGTCGAAATGGCTGCCCGAGCGACTTACCCAGCAATGGAATTTTTCCGAGATCAAGGCCGGTGGCGAGCTCTGGGTCAATTGGGGCCGGGGCACACTGCAAAGCGCTGCAATCCGCTTGAACGCGCCGCAGCTCAATGGGGCTTACGCCGAACGTAAGCCGATCCAGATCAACAATTTTGCGCTCAATGGCTATTTCCAGCGCCGCGCCGAAGGCGTTGTGGTGACGCTGGATTCCCTGGCAATGAACTTCGGCGAGACGCGCTGGGAATCGCATCTGCAACTCAAACAAACTTCAGCTACCGACAAGGTCGAAGAACTCTGGCACCTGCAAGTCGACCGCCTCGACCTCACCCCGCTTACGCCGCTGCTGAACGCCTTGGGTCCACTGCCCGAAGGCGTTGCCAAAGCGGTCGAAGCGCTCAAGGTGACCGGCGGGTTGCGCAATGTGCTGATCGACATTCGACCCAATGCCACTGACGACAGCAAGTTCAGTTTCGCCGCGAATCTCGATCGGGTAGGTTTTGATGCCTATTACGGTGCTCCGGCGGCGCGAAATGTCAGCGGCAGCATCAGCGGTGACCTTGGCAAAGGCGAGCTGCGCTTGGACAGCAAGGACTTTGTCCTGCACCTGACGCCCATTTTCGCCAAGCCATGGCAATACATTCAGGCCAACGCGACGTTGACCTGGAAGCTCGATAAAGAAGGCTTCACCCTGATTGCGCCGTACCTCAAGGTGCTCGGCGAAGAAGGCAAGATTGCCGGCGACTTCCTGATTCGCCTGCGTTTCGATCCCGCTCAGGAAGATTACATGGACCTGCGGGTCGGCATGGTCGAGGGGGACGGTCGTTACACCGCCAAATACCTGCCGACCATGCTCAGCCCGGCGCTGGACGAATGGCTGCGTACGGCGATTATCAAAGGTGCGGTGGACGAAGGTTTCTTCCAGTATCAAGGGTCGCTGAAATCTGGTGCCGGCGATGCCGACCGCAGCATCAGCCTGTTCTTCAAAGTGCACGATGCCGAGCTGGCTTTCCAGCCGGGCTGGCCGCATGTCAGCAAGGTCACAGGTGACGTGTTTGTTGAAGACAGTGGCGTGCGGGTTCTGGCCAGCCAGGGGCAGTTGCTCGACACCCAGGTACGCGACATCTACGTCGATATTCCCCATGTCCCTGATGGAAAAAACGTTCATCTATTCCTCGACGGTGGATTCGCCGGCGGCTTGCGCGATGGCCTGAAAATTCTTCAGGAAGCGCCGATAGGCACGGCTGCAACTTTCGCCGGTTGGGAAGGTGAGGGCGATCTACAGGGCAAAGTAAAATTGGATATCCCGCTGGCCAAAGGTGAGCTGCCGAAGATTGTCGTCGACTTCAAAACCGACAAGGCGCGTCTGAAGCTGGCCGAGCCAACGCTGGAGCTGACTCAACTCAAGGGCGATTTCCGCTTTGATAGCACCAAGGGATTGAGCGGACAGCACATCAGCGCACGCGCCTTTGACAAGCCTGTCACCGCGCAGATTTTTGCCGACGGCAATGCAAGTCAACTCAAGACACGCGTCACGGCTGCCGGTCAGGTCGAGGTCAAAAAACTCACTGACTGGTTGCACGTGACTCAGCCAGTGCCGGTTTCCGGAGTGATCCCGTATCAGCTGCAACTGAACCTGGACGGCGCTAACAGTCAGTTGATGGTCAACTCCTGCCTCAAAGGCGCGACAGTCGATCTACCTGCCCCGTTCGGCCTGACGGCCGGTGCGTGCCGCGACACGTCATTTCGCATGACCTTGCAAGGAGCTGAGCGGCGCTACTGGGTCAACTATGGTCAGTTGGCAAACTTTACGTTTGCAGCACCGAACGACAATTTTGCCGAGGGGCGCGGTGAGCTTTTCCTCGGTGGTGGCGATGCCGAATTGCCCGGTGCCAAAGGTTTGCGGGTGCGGGGCGTGCTGTCGGAGCTGGATGTCGGCCCGTGGAAGGATTTGGTGGACAAGTACGCTGGCCAGGTTTCGGGCGACAGTGCCAAACAGTTGCTCAGCAGTGCGGACTTCAAGGTTGGTAAGCTCAGTGCTCTGGGCGCTACCCTCGATCAGGCTTCAGTGCAGCTGAACCGAAAGCCCGCCAGTTGGGCTCTGCAACTCGACAGTCAGCAGGTCAAAGGCACCGTCGGTGTTCCGGATGCGAAAGGCGCACCGATCACGGTTAATCTGCAATACATACGCCTGCCCGCTGCCGATCCTAAGGTAGTGACCGACGAGAACGCACCCGATCCACTGGCCACGGTGGACCCGACAAAGATTCCGGCACTGGACATCACCATCAATCAGCTGTTCCTGGGGCCGGATCTGGTGGGCGGCTGGTCGCTCAAAATCCGTCCGACCGCGAAGGGTATTGCGTTCAATGCGCTGGACATGGGCCTCAAAGGGATTCTGTTGCAAGGCCGTGGCGGCTGGGAAGGTGTGCCCGGTAGCTCCAGCAGTTGGTACAAGGGGCAGATCAGCGGCAAGAATCTCGCCGATGTGCTCAAAGGCTGGGGCTTTGCGCCGAGTGTCACCAGTGAAAAATTTCAAATGGACGTTGACGGTCGCTGGCCCGGTTCGCCGGCCTGGCTGGCCAGCAAGCGCTTCTCCGGCACCCTTGATGCAACGATCACCAAGGGCCAGATTGTAGAGGTCGACGCCAGTGCCCAGGCCCTGAAAGTCTTCGGTCTGCTTAATTTCAACTCCATCGGTCGACGCTTGCGTCTGGACTTTTCCGACTTGTTCGGCAAAGGCCTGAGTTATGACCAGGTCAAAGGTGTGCTGGTCGGGACCAATGGCGTCTACGTCACCCGTGAACCGATCCGGATGACCGGTCCGTCCACCAACCTTGAGCTTGATGGCACCTTGAACCTGGTGGGGGATCGGATCGACGCCAAGTTGCTGGTGACGTTGCCGGTGACCAATAACTTGCCGATTGCGGCGTTGATCGTTGGCGCTCCGGCTGTCGGCGGCGCGTTGTTCCTGATCGACAAACTGATCGGTGACCGCATGTCCCGTTTTGCCAGTGTCCAATACACCGTCAAAGGCCCGTGGAAAGACCCGAAAATCACCTTCGACAAGCCTTTTTGAAAAGCCACGTCTTGTGCTGATGGAGTAGCATGACGAAGGTCTTGTAGCCGCCTTCGGCAGTTGCTACAGGTTGGCGGACACTTATCAAGTAAGGACAGACCATGTCGGTAGCGGTGATTCAAATGGTCAGCCAGAGCGACGTGCTGGCCAACCTGGCCCAGGCACGCCGGCTGCTTGAGCAAGCGGCGGCCGGCGGTGCGCAACTCGCCGTATTGCCGGAAAACTTCGCCGCGATGGGCCGTCGTGACATCGCTGATATCGGCCGTGCTGAAGCGTCGGGCGACGGCCCGATCCTGCCCTGGTTGAAACAGACCGCCCTCGACCTCAAGTTATGGATAGTGGCCGGCACGTTGCCGCTGCCGCCGGTGGATCAGCCGACGGCGAAAGTGCATGCCTGCTCACTGTTAGTGAATGATCACGGCGAGACGGTGGCGCGCTACGACAAGTTGCATTTGTTCGACGTGGACGTAGCGGACAATCGTGGACGTTATCGCGAGTCCGATGACTATGCTTATGGCAGTGGGGTGGTGGTGGCGGATACGCCGGTTGGTCGAGTCGGGCTGACGGTGTGTTATGACCTGCGCTTCCCGGAGCTGTACAGCGAATTACGCGCTGCCGGAGCAGAGCTGATTACCGCGCCGTCGGCGTTTACCGCGGTGACCGGTGCGGCGCATTGGGATGTGCTGATTCGCGCCCGCGCCATCGAAACGCAATGTTATGTGCTGGCGGCCGCTCAGGGTGGGATTCATCCGGGGCCGCGAGAAACCTGGGGGCATGCCGCAATCATTGACCCCTGGGGGCGGGTGCTGGCGCAACAGGATCAGGGCGAGGCCGTGCTGCTGGCCGAACGCGATAGCAGCGAACAGGCGTCCATCAGGACGCGGATGCCGGTGTCCAGTCACCGGCGCTTTTTCTCGCAGGGCGCTCGGCGACCTGCCTCAGAACGATGAATTTAAGGCGTAAAGCATATGAGCGAGTTGTTGTCCTCAGTCAGTGAACACCTCCTGGCGCCCGGCGGCGTAACAATCGAGAGCCTGCAAGGCGTGCTCGGCGATCTGGCCGGCCCGGGCATCGATGCCGCCGACCTGTATTTCCAGGGGCAGATTTCCGAGTCTTGGGCGCTGGAAGATGGAATCGTCAAGGAAGGCAGCTTCAACCTCGACCAAGGTGTCGGCGTGCGTGCGCAATCGGGTGAAAAAACCGGTTTTGCCTACAGCAATGCCATCACCCTGGAGGCCCTCGGTGCGGCGGCCCGTGCCGCACGTTCGATCTCCCGCGCCGGGCAGAACGGCACGGTGCAGGCGTTCACCACCCAGGACGTCGCCCAGTTGTACGGGCCGGATAACCCGCTGGAAGTGATCTCCCGCGCCGAGAAAGTCGAACTGCTCAAGCGCATCGATGCGGCCACTCGCGCCCTCGACCCGCGTATCCAGCAAGTCACGGTGAGCATGGCCGGTGTCTGGGAGCGAATCCTCGTTGCCTCCACCGACGGCAGCCTGGCCGCCGATGTACGGCCGCTTGTGCGCTTCAACGTCAGCGTGATTGTTGAGCAAAACGGTCGCCGCGAGCGCGGTGGTCATGGCGGCGGCGGTCGAACCGATTACCGTTATTTCCTCAGTGACGACCGCGCCATGGGCTATGCCCGTGAAGCATTGCGTCAGGCGCTGGTCAACCTTGAGGCGATTCCAGCGCCGGCCGGTACGTTGCCGGTGGTGTTGGGTTCCGGCTGGTCCGGGGTGCTGCTGCACGAAGCGGTCGGCCACGGTCTGGAAGGTGACTTCAACCGCAAGGGCAGCTCTGCCTACAGTGGGCGCATGGGCGAAATGGTTGCGTCCAAACTGTGCACCATTGTCGATGACGGTACGTTGGCAGGCCGTCGCGGTTCCCTGAGCGTCGATGACGAAGGCACCCCGACCGAGTGCACCACGCTGATCGAAAACGGCGTACTCAAAGGCTATATGCAGGACAAGCTCAACGCACGACTGATGGGCGTGGCCCGTACCGGCAACGGTCGTCGTGAGTCCTACGCTCATCTGCCAATGCCACGCATGACCAACACCTACATGTTGGCGGGCGAAAGCGACCCTGCTGAAATCATCGCCTCGGTGAAACGCGGCATCTACTGCGCCAACCTCGGCGGCGGTCAGGTGGACATCACCAGCGGCAAATTTGTGTTCTCCACCAGCGAAGCGTATCTGATTGAAGACGGCAAGATTACGGCGCCGGTCAAAGGCGCGACATTGATCGGCAACGGTCCGGAAGCCATGAGCAAGGTGTCGATGGTCGGTAACGATCTGGCGCTGGACAGCGGTGTGGGGACGTGTGGCAAGGATGGGCAGTCGGTGCCGGTGGGTGTCGGCCAGCCAACGCTGAAAATCGATGCGATCACTGTGGGTGGCACAGGCGCATAAGTGGCTTTTGAAAAAGTGAAGCTTCGGGTGAGCCGCTTGGCGACTCACCCGATTCGGGACTTAACGCAGGCCGCGTTGAGTCTCGTCCAGCTCACGGATGTACTTGAAGATTTTACGGCTCGATGCCGGTGGCTTGTTGGTCGCCAGTTCGTGCTGGGCCTGACGGATCAGGGAGCGCAATTGCTGACGATCAGCCTCCGGGTAGTCGAGCACGAACTTCTCCAGGACTGCATCGTCGCCCGCGATCAAGCGATCGCGCCAGCGTTCCAGGCCATGGAAACGTTCGTTGTACTGCCGGGTGGAGGCATCGAGTTGATCGAGCAAGGTCAGAATGGCGTCAGTGTCCTGATCGCGCATCAGTTTGCCGATGAACATAAGGTGCCGTTTACGCGCGATATTCGCGGTGTGCTTGGGCGCATCGGCCAGGGCCCGGCGCATAGCGTCGGTCAACGGCAGTTTTGCCAGCAAGTCAGGCTTGAGTGTTGTAAGGCGCTCGCCAAGGTCAACCAGAGCATGAAGCTCGCGTTTAACCTGGGATTTGCTTTTTTCTCCCGTATCGAGGGAGTCATCGTAAGAATCAACCATGGTGGCCGTCCGCAAAGAAACGCCGCCATGATAACCAGTCGGGGGCCGCTTGTCCGGCCCGGTCGCTCGAAGGCCATACCGAAAGCAGAATTTGAGTGGAGAACAGCATGAGTGCAGTTGAAAGCGTCGGCCCACAAGCGTTGCCGGCACTGCAAGAACAAGTCGAGCAGATCATTGCTGAAGCCAAGCGTCAGGGCGCCAGTGCCTGCGAAGTTGCCGTCTCCCTGGAGCAGGGCCTGTCGACGTCGGTGCGTCAGCGTGAAGTCGAAACCGTCGAGTTCAACCGCGATCAGGGCTTTGGCATCACCTTGTACGTCGGCCAGCGCAAAGGCTCGGCCAGTACGTCGGCAAGTGGCCCTGACGCCATTCGCGAAACCGTCGCCGCGGCGCTGGCCATCGCCAAACACACCTCCGAAGATGAGGCCTCGGGCCTGGCTGATGCCGCGTTGATGGCTCGCGATCTGCAGGACTTCGACCTGTTCCATCAATGGGATATCACGCCGGAACAAGCTATTGAGCAAGCGTTGGCCTGCGAAGCCGCCGCGTTTGCCACTGACAGCAGGATCAAGAATGCCGACGGCACTACGCTCAGCACCCATCAGGGTTGCCGCGTGTATGGCAACAGCCACGGATTTATCGGTGGCTACGCGTCGACGCGCCACAGCCTGAGTTGCGTAATGATCGCCGAGGCCGATGGCCAGATGCAGCGCGATTACTGGTACGACGTAAACCGTCAGGGCAATTTGCTGGCCGACCCAGTGAGCATCGGCCAGCGTGCCGCGCAACGGGCGGCGAGCCGTCTGGGCGCGCGTCCGGTGCCGACTTGTGAAGTGCCAGTACTGTTTTCCGCTGAGTTGGCCGGTGGATTGTTCGGAAGCTTCCTGTCGGCCATTTCCGGCGGCAGCCTGTACCGCAAGTCGTCGTTCCTGGAGGGCACGCTGGGTCAGAAGTTGTTCCCTGAATGGCTGACCATCGATGAGCGTCCGCACTTGATGCGCGCCATGGGCAGTTCCGCATTCGATGGCGATGGACTGGCGACTTACGCCAAACCGTTCGTCGAAAAGGGTGAGTTGGTCTCCTACATCCTCGGCACGTACTCCGGGCGCAAACTCGGCATGCCGAGCACCGCCAATGCCGGCGGCGTGCACAACCTGTTCGTTACCCATGGGGATGAAGACCAGGCCGCGTTGCTGCGTCGCATGGGGCGTGGTTTGTTGGTCACGGAACTGATGGGCCAAGGCCTGAACATGGTCACCGGCGATTACTCCCGAGGCGCGGCGGGTTTCTGGGTTGAGAACGGTGAGATCCAGTTCGCGGTGCAGGAAGTCACCATCGCCGGCAACATGCGTGACATGTTCAAACAGATCGTTGCGGTCGGTAATGACCTGGAATTGCGCAGCAACATTCGCACGGGGTCGGTGCTGATCGAGCGGATGACGGTAGCGGGTAGCTAACGCTCAACGTTGCAAAAAAAAAGCGCGTCACCTATCAGGTAACGCGCTTTTTTTATGTGCCGTGCACCGCCCCCCTGTGGGAGTGAGCCTGACGCAGCCTTCAGCTGCCGCTACAGAGGGCTGTTTTTACTCGCCTTCGTCGAAGAAGTTGTTGATCAACTTCACCAGCGCATCCAGCGCTTCCTGTTCTTGCTCGCCTTCGGTACTCAGGTGGATCCTGGTGCCCTTGCCGGCGGCGAGCATCATCATGGCCATGATGCTTTTGCCGTCGACCATCGATTCTGGCGTCCGCCCGGCTCTGATCTGGCACGGATACTGACCCGCTACTCCAACAAATTTTGCAGAAGCGCGGGCATGCAGGCCCAGCTTGTTGATGATTTCGATTTCCAGAGCAGGCATCGCGATGTGAATCCTTTAGCTGAGGTCGCGGTGGCGGACCTGGACGTTCTTCAGGGATTGTTGCAGAACCTGGCCCAGACGTTCGGTCAGGTAGACGGAGCGGTGATGTCCTCCGGTGCAGCCAATGGCGATGGTGACATAAGAGCGGTTGCTCGCGGCAAAGCGCGGCAGCCACTTGAGCAAATACGACGAAATGTCCTGGAACATCTCTTCGACATCCGGTTGAGCTGCCAGATACTCGGCCACCGGTTGATCAAGCCCGGACTGAGCACGCAGCTCCGGCTTCCAGTAGGGATTGGGCAGGCAGCGCACGTCGAACACCAGGTCCGCGTCCACCGGCATGCCACGCTTGAATCCGAAAGACTCGACCAGGAACGCAGTGCCGGCTTCCGGTTGATTCAGCAGGCGCAGCTTGATGGTATCGCGCAGCTGATACAGGTTCAGGTGGGTGGTATTGATTTTGAGATCTGCCAGATCGGCGATCGGCCCCAGCAGAGTGCTTTCATCCTCGATTGCCTCAGCCAATGAACGGTTGGCGGTGCTCAGCGGGTGACGACGGCGGGTTTCGGAAAAGCGCTTGAGCAGGGTTTCTTCATCGGCATCCAGGTACAGCACATCGCACTTGATGTGCCGGCCGCGGACTTCTTCCAGCAGTTCGGGAAAACGCGAAAGGTGGCTCGGCAGGTTACGCGCGTCGATGGATACAGCGACCAGCGGTTGTAGCAATTCGGTATGAATCAAGGCGCCTTCCGCCAGTTCCGGCAGCAGGCCGGCGGGCAGGTTGTCGATGCAGTAGTAGCCGTTGTCCTCGAGAACATCGAGGACGGTGCTTTTACCTGAGCCGGAGCGGCCGCTGACGATGATCAAACGCATGATTACTGACCGTTTTGCTCGTCCAGGACAACCTGATACAAGGCTTCGTTGCTTGGGGCGCTGCGAAGACGATCACGGACTTCCTTGCGATCGAGCATGCTGGCGATCTGGCGGAGCAGTTCCAGGTGTGCATCGGTAGCTGCTTGCGGGACCAGCAGTACGAACAGCAGGTCAACCGGAGCGCCGTCGATGGCGTCGAAATCAATGGGGGCGTCGAGGTGCATCAAGGCGCTGATGGGCGACTCGCAACCTTTAAGGCGACAGTGGGGGATGGCGATGCCGTTGCCAAAACCGGTCGAGCCGAGCTTTTCACGGGCAATCAAAGCCTCGAAGACATCTTGCATCTCCAGATCCGGCACTTCCCGGGCGATCAGGTTGGCAATTTGCTCAAGGGCTTTCTTTTTACTGCCGCCCGGCACGTTCACAAGGGAACGGCCGGGGGTCAGGATGTTTTCAAGTCGGATCATGGGTTGGGAGTGTTAACGACCGGTCGCACCCTGGAGGAGGCTCTGGGTCTTTTCCTTATGCTTTTTGAGTTGTTTATCGAGCTTGTCGGTCAGCGAGTCGATCGCCGCGTACATATCGGTATGTTCCGCGTTTGCGACCACTTCATTGCCGGGAATATGCAGGGTGGCTTCGATTTTCTGCTTCAGCTTCTCGACCGTCATCGTGACCTGCACGTTGGTGATCTTGTCGAAATGCCGCTCTAATCGTTCGAGTTTTTCGCCGATGTAGGTGCGCAGGGGTTCGGTCACTTCCAGTTGGTGTCCACTGATGTTGACTTGCATACAGCTTCTCCTTCGTTGCCAGTGCATAAAGCGGTAGATCAGATGATCTACCACTGGAACGCTGTGGCGTGGCTCTACATCAACCGCTTGCGTTCGCTCGAAGGCGCGATCCCGAGGGACTCGCGGTACTTGGCGACGGTGCGGCGAGCCACCTGAATGCCTTGTGCCTCCAGTAAACCAGCGATCTTGCTGTCACTCAACGGCTTTTTCTGATTTTCCGCGGCAACCAGCTTTTTGATGATCGCGCGGATCGCTGTGGACGAGCATTCACCGCCTTCGGAGGTGCTGACGTGGCTGGAGAAAAAGTATTTCAGCTCATAAATACCCCGTGGGGTATGCATGAATTTTTGCGTGGTGACCCGTGAAATTGTCGATTCGTGCATGCCCACTGCTTCGGCAATGTCATGCAGGACCAGCGGTTTCATGGCTTCGTCGCCGTATTCCAGGAAGCCACGCTGATGCTCGACGATCTGGGTGGCGACTTTCATCAGGGTTTCGTTACGGCTTTGCAGGCTCTTGATGAACCAGCGGGCCTCTTGCAACTGATTGCGCATGAAGGTGTTGTCGGCGCTGGTATCAGCGCGCCGGACAAACCCGGCGTATTGGGCGTTGACCCGCAGTCGTGGCACCGACTCCTGATTCAGTTCCACCAGCCAGCGTTCGTTGTCCTTGCGCACGATAACGTCGGGAACGACGTACTCGGCTTCGCTGGATTCGATCTGCGAGCCGGGGCGCGGGTTGAGGCTCTGGACCAGTTCGATGACCTGGCGCAGTTCATCTTCCTTGATCTTCATCCGGCGCATCAGCTGAGAGTAGTCGCGGCTGCCGAGCAGATCGATGTAGTCGCTGACCAGGCGCTTGGCTTCGGCGAGCCAAGGCGTCTTGGCTGGCAATTGGCGCAATTGCAGTAGCAAGCATTCGCCCAGGTTGCGAGCGCCGATACCGGCCGGCTCGAATTGCTGGATGCGGTGCAGGACGGCTTCGATTTCGTCCAGTTCGATGTCCAGTTCCGGATCGAAGGCCTCGAGGATTTCCTCGAGGGTTTCATCCAGATAGCCCTGATTGTTGATGCAGTCGATCAGGGTCACGGCGATCAGGCGATCGGTGTCGGACATCGGCGCCAGATTCAGTTGCCACAACAGGTGGCTTTGCAGGCTCTCACCGGCCGATGTGCGAGTGGTGAAATCCCATTCGTCGTCATCGTTGCTCGGCAGGCTGCTGGCGCTGGTCTGGTAAACGTCTTCCCATGCGGTATCAACCGGCAGTTCATTGGGAATGCGCTCGTTCCAGTCACCTTCCTCGAGGTTGTCAACCGTGGGAGCGGTTTCCTGGTAGGAGGGCTCTTGAATGTCGGCGTTGGGTTGTTGCTCGGCTTTGTCGGCCAAGGGGTCGGCGTTGTCGAAGTCGTCGCCATCTTCCTGGCGTTCGAGCATCGGATTGGACTCCAGGGCCTCCTGGATTTCCTGTTGCAGGTCCAGGGTCGACAATTGGAGCAGGCGGATGGCCTGTTGCAGCTGCGGTGTCATCGTCAGCTGCTGGCCCATTCTCAAGACTAGCGATGGTTTCATGGCAGGGGCTTAACACCTTATTCGCCGGCGCGCATGCGCCATCCACTACAGGGCGCCGGAGCGCCAAACATAAGCAAATTATATGCCCGAAACTGCAGCGTTTGCCTAGAGCGCTGTAACAATAAAAAAATGTTGATTTTTTATCGAGACAAGCGCCCGAGAGAACAGTCAGACACCTCAACGCTTACAGGCGGAACTCATGGCCCAAATAGACTTCTTTAACCAGATCGTTGGCCAGGATAGTGGCGGAATCGCCTTCAGCGATCAGCTGACCATCGTTGACGATGTAGGCGGTTTCGCAGATATCCAGGGTTTCACGGACGTTGTGGTCAGTGATCAGCACGCCAATGCCCTTGGCCTTGAGGTGGTAGATGATCTGTTTGATGTCGCCTACCGAAATCGGGTCCACGCCGGCGAATGGTTCGTCGAGCAGGATGAATTTCGGGTTGGTAGCCAATGCCCGGGCGATTTCCACGCGACGGCGTTCACCACCTGACAGGCTCATGCCGAGGTTGTCGCGGATGTGGCTGATGTGGAATTCCTGCAGCAAGCTTTCCAGCTCTTTGCGACGCCCTGCCTTGTCGAGTTCCTTGCGGGTCTCGAGGATCGCCATGATGTTGTCGGCGACCGAGAGTTTGCGGAAGATCGACGCTTCTTGCGGCAGATAGCCGATACCGGCCTTTGCACGACCGTGCATTGGCTGGTGGCTGACATCCAGATCGTCGATCAGCACACGGCCCTGATCGGCCTGAACCAGGCCGACAATCATGTAGAAGCAGGTGGTCTTGCCGGCGCCGTTAGGACCCAGCAGACCGACGATTTGACCGCTGTCGATCGACAGGCTGACGTCACGCACGACCTGGCGGCTCTTGTAGCTCTTGGCCAGATGCTGAGCTTTCAGAGTTGCCATTACGGGGCCTTTTGCTCGTCGGTTTTCTTCTTCGGCTGGATCACCATGTCGATACGCGGACGCGATTCGGTCACCTTGCTGCCGGTAGCGCGACCGGCGCTGGCAAGCTTTTTGTCGGTGTCGTAGACGATTTTCTCGCCTTGGGTGATGTTGTTGTCCTTGTCGATAACCTTTGCCTTGTCGATCAGTACGACGCGATTTTTCGCGGCGAGGTACTGGATGGTCACACCCCAGCCCTGGACAGGCTTGGGGTCGCCTGCGGTTTGCAGTTGCTCGAAGTAGGCCAGATTGCCCACCGAGGTCACCACGTCGATGTCACCCGCCGGGGTGCGCGTCATGGTCACTTTATTGCCGGTAACCTTCATCGAACCCTGGGTGATGATCACGTCGCCCGTATAGGTGGCAACGCCGTTCTTGTCGTCCAGCTGGGCGTCGTCGGCTTGTATGCGGATAGGCTGGTCTTGATCGTTCGGCAGAGCCCAGGCGCTCACGCTTCCCAGTGCTGCGCCCAGACTGAGCAAAATAGGGAGGGTTTTAACGAGCCTCATACTGTCCTCTTACGTTAGATAGCAGGTGTATCCTGCTTTCTTTCAAGTACGCTTTCATTCCGATGCCTGTCGATACACCGCCAGCGCCGTCGATACTAACGGGTTGATCGGTCTGCGCATATTGCTGCTGCGGGAACACAGTCATACGGGTGGTGGTAATCAGGGTCCTGCGGTTTTTCTCGTCAAAACGGGTGATGCGCACCGAGTCGATCAACTCGACCTGGGTGCCGTCCGGGTTGACTTCCCCGTGCTCGCTCTGGACGTGCCAGGGAAACTCGGTGCCGCGAAACATGTTCAGGTCCGGATTGGTCAGCAATGTGACCTCTGACGCCTTCAGGTGTTCGACCTTGTCGGACGTCATTTCGTACTGCAATTTGCCGTCCGGCAGAAACTGCACGCTGTGAGCATTGGTCGCGTAATAGTCGATCGCGCTTTCATCGACCTTGACCACAGTTTTGTCGAGGAAGCGTTCCGGGCTGATGTTCCAGTAGCCGACCGCAGCGAACAGCGCGGCGATGCAGCTGAATAGCAGGATGTTACGAAACTTTTTGCTCAGCATAATGGGCTCACAGATACGCAGCGTTGGCCGCATCAAGGCGGCCCTGGGCGCGCAGGATCAATTCGCAGAATTCACGAGCGGCACCCTCGCCGCCCCGGGCAACGGTAATGCCATGAGCATTTTCACGCACGAAGCTGGCGGCGTTGGCTACCGCCATGCCCAAGCCGACGCGGCGAATCACCGGCAGGTCCGGCAGGTCGTCACCCAGGTAGGCCACTTGTTCATAGCTTAGGTTGAGTTGAGCCAGAAGCTCGTCCAGCACTACCAGTTTGTCTTCCCGCCCCTGATAAAGGTGGGGAATGCCGAGGTTTTTCGCTCGCCGTTCGACCACCGGGGTTTTGCGGCCGCTGATGATTGCGGTCTGCACGCCCGCTGCCATCAGCATCTTGATGCCTTGGCCGTCGAGCGTATTGAATGTCTTGAATTCACTGCCGTCTTCGAGAAAGTACAGGCGCCCGTCGGTCAGCACGCCATCGACGTCGAACACCGCGAGTTTGATCTGTTGGCCGCGTTGCAGCAGGTCCGTGTTCATTACATTACTCCTGCACGCAGTAAATCGTGCATGTTCAAGGCGCCGACCGGACGGTCTTCGCTGTCGACCACGACCAGGGCGTTGATTTTGTGGTCTTCCATGATTTTCAAGGCCTCGGCAGCGAGCATTTCGGCGCGGGCGGTCTTGCCATGAGCTGTCATGACCTGTTCGATGGTGGCGCTATGGATGTCGATGCTGCGATCCAGTGTGCGACGCAAATCACCGTCGGTGAAGATCCCGGCCAGTTTGCCATCAGCCTCCAAAATGACGGTCATTCCCAGGCCCTTGCGGGTCATTTCCATCAATGCGTCTTTTAGCAGGGTACCGCGCTGAACCTGTGGCAAATCTTGCCCGGCGTGCATGACATTCTCCACTTTCAACAGCAGGCGTCGGCCAAGCGCGCCACCGGGGTGGGAAAAGGCGAAGTCTTCAGCGGTAAAGCCACGAGCTTCCAGTAGTGCGACGGCCAGGGCATCACCCATCACCAGGGCGGCCGTGGTGGAGGAGGTGGGTGCCAGGTTCAGCGGGCAGGCCTCGTGTTCGACATGAACGTTGAGGTTGACCTCGGCGGCCTTGGCCAACGGGGAATCCGGGTTGCCCGTCACGCTGATCAATTGAATGCCCAGGCGCTTGATCAGGGGTAGCAAGGTCAGGATTTCATTGGTGGAGCCGGAGTTCGACAGGGCCAGGATAATGTCATCCCGCGTGATCATGCCCATGTCGCCGTGGCTGGCTTCGGCCGGGTGGACGAAAAAAGCCGTGGTGCCAGTGCTTGCCAGGGTCGCGGCGATCTTGTTGCCGATGTGTCCTGATTTACCCATGCCGACCACCACCACGCGGCCTTTGCTGGCCAGAATCATCTCGCAAGCGCGTACGAAATCTGCGTCGATGTGGGGCAGCAAGCCTTCTACGGCTTCGAGTTCGAGGCGCAGGGTGCGTTGTGCTGATTGAATCAGGTCACTGGATTGGCTCATGTCGGAAATCGTATAGCCTGATGAAGGGCCGCGATTATAGCGGTAATGATCAAAACCCTCACGCAAGTTCGTTACGCTTTGTCATTCTCGATGACGCAATCCCCTCTAAACGAGGCTTTTTGCCGATGATGTTACTGAAGATGTGCTGGCTTTGGCCTTGGGCGCTGGGCCTTTGCAGTGATATAGTTCGCGGCCAGTTCGGCCTGCCCGGGGAGGTATGTGCTTTCGTCAGAGAGTCAGGCGTCCGAGTGAGAGGCTGCATCGCAAGGAGTTTAGATGAGTGCCGATAACGCCTACGCGGTCGAGCTGAAGGGACTGTCCTTCAAGCGCGGTACGCGCAGCATTTTCAATAACGTCGATATCCGTATCCCACGCGGCAAGGTCACCGGCATCATGGGGCCTTCTGGGTGTGGCAAAACCACGCTGTTGCGATTGATGGGCGCACAATTGCGTCCAACAAAGGGCGAAGTCTGGGTCAACGGCCAGAACCTGCCGAAGTTGTCGCGCAGTGATCTGTTCGATGCGCGCAAGCACATGGGGGTGCTGTTTCAGAGCGGCGCCCTGTTTACCGATCTCGATGTGTTCGAGAACGTCGCCTTCCCGCTGCGCGTTCATACCGAGCTGCCGGAAGAAATGATCCGTGACATCGTCCTGCTTAAATTGCAGGCCGTGGGCTTGCGTGGCGCCATCGACCTGATGCCTGACGAATTGTCCGGTGGCATGAAGCGTCGTGTAGCGCTGGCCCGGGCGATTGCCCTCGATCCTCAGATTCTCATGTACGATGAGCCCTTTGTCGGCCAGGACCCCATCGCCATGGGCGTGCTGGTGCGCCTGATCCGCCTGCTCAACGATGCGCTGGGCATCACTAGCATCGTGGTCTCCCACGATCTGGCTGAAACCGCGAGTATCGCCGACTACATCTATGTCGTCGGTGAAGGTCAGGTATTGGGGCAGGGGACTCCCGAGGAATTGATGAGCTCGCAGGAGCCACGGATCCGTCAATTCATGACCGGCGAACCCGATGGTCCGGTCGCATATCACTTTCCAGCGACGGATTACCGCGCAGATCTTCTGGGGAAGCGTTGATGCGCAAGATTTCACTAATAGAACGCGTGCGCCAGTTTGGCCACGCCGGCATCGATGTGCTGGCAGTATTCGGTCGTTCGACGATATTCCTGTTTCATGCCTTGCTCGGTCGCGGTGGTATCGGCGGCGGTTTTGGCCTGCTGATCAAGCAACTGCACTCAGTGGGTGTGATGTCTCTGGTGATCATTGTGGTCTCTGGGGTGTTCATCGGGATGGTGCTGGCGCTGCAAGGCTTCAACATTCTGTCGAGCTACGGTTCGGAGCAGGCGGTCGGGCAGATGGTTGCGCTCACGCTGCTGCGTGAACTGGGTCCCGTTGTGACGGCGTTGTTGTTCGCCGGGCGTGCCGGTTCGGCGCTGACGGCCGAAATCGGCAACATGAAATCCACCGAACAGTTGTCCAGTCTGGAAATGATTGGTGTCGACCCACTCAAATACATTGTTGCCCCGCGCCTGTGGGCCGGCTTCATTTCCCTGCCGGTGCTGGCGATGATCTTCAGCGTGGTGGGTATCTGGGGCGGCTCGTGGGTGGCTGTCGACTGGCTGGGTGTGTATGAAGGCTCCTACTGGTCGAACATGCAAAACAGCGTGACGTTCACTGATGATGTGCTCAACGGCATCATCAAAAGCATCGTCTTCGCATTCGTCGTGACCTGGATCGCCGTATTCCAAGGCTATGACTGTGAGCCCACTTCCGAGGGGATCAGTCGTGCCACTACCAAGACCGTGGTGTATGCCTCTTTGGCTGTGCTCGGCCTGGACTTTATTCTGACCGCTTTGATGTTTGGAGATTTCTGATGCAAAACCGCACCCTGGAAATCGGTGTCGGCCTTTTCTTGCTGGCTGGCATCCTGGCTTTGTTGCTGCTGGCGTTGCGGGTGAGTGGTCTGTCCCCGAGCCCGAGCACCGACACGTATAAACTTTATGCGTACTTCGACAATATCGCCGGATTGACGGTCAGAGCCAAGGTGACCATGGCCGGTGTGACCATCGGCAAGGTCACGGCGATCGATCTGGACCGCGACACCTTCACCGGTCGGGTGACCATGCAACTGGAAAAGCGCGTAGATAACCTGCCGACTGACTCCACTGCATCTATCCTGACGGCTGGCCTGTTGGGCGAGAAGTACATCGGTATCAGCGTGGGCGGCGAAGAAGCCTTGCTCAAGGATGGTGGAACCATTCACGACACCCAGTCGTCGCTGGTGCTCGAGGACCTGATCGGTAAATTTCTGCTCAATACCGTTAGCAAAGACGCCAAATGAGGAGCTTTTGAATGATCTCTACCTTGCGACGTGGCCTGTTGGTAGTACTCGCGGCGCTGCCGTTGATGGCTAACGCCGTGGCGGCGCCTTCCGCGCACGAACTGGTTCAGGACACCACTAACCGTATGCTGGCCGATCTGAAGGCCAATAAAGAGAAGTACAAGCAGGACCCGCAGGACTTTTATACGGCGCTGAACACGATCGTCGGGCCTGTGGTGGATGCCGAGGGTATTTCCAAGAGCATCATGACGGTCAAGTACTCAAAGAAAGCCACGCCGGCGCAGATGAAAACCTTCGAAGAGAACTTCAAGAAGGGTCTGTTCCAGTTTTATGGCAATGCTTTGCTTGAGTACAACAACCAGGGCATCGTCGTTGACCCTGCCAAGGACGAGTCGGGCGACCGCACCAGCGTCGGCATGACCGTCAAAGGCAGCAATGGCGCGATTTATCCCGTGCAGTACACCCTTGAGAAGATCAATGGCGAGTGGAAGCTGCGCAACGTGATCATCAACGGGATCAACATCGGCAAGCTGTTCCGTGATCAGTTCGCTGATGCGATGCAGCGCAATGGCAACGACCTGGACAAGACCATCAACGGTTGGGCCGGGGAAGTTGCCAAAGCCAAGGCATCCACCGAGACCAACGCCCAATGAGTGTGTCGTCCATTCGCATGAGCGAAACCGGCGAACTGCGGTTGAGTGGCATGCTGGACTATCGCACCGGCCCGGATCTGCGTAAGCAGGGGCAGGCGTTGATCAAGTCCAGCACGGCGACTGAACTGGTGATCGATTGTTCGGCAGTGTTGAAGTCCAGCAGCGTCGGCTTGTCGCTGCTGCTGTGCTTCATGCGTGACGCAGAGGCGGCCGGTAAGGCGCTGAGCATTCGCGGGATGCCCGAAGACATGCGTGAAATCGCTCAGGTCAGCGAATTGACCGAGCTGTTGGCGCACCCCTGACCGCATCTATAAAGAAGCCCCCCGTCAGAGTCCTGCTTAGCGGGGTTCGCAGGCGCGGGGCTTTTTTGTATGATGTCCGACCCGTGCGCACAGGGCGCCGATTGAGGTTGAGCATGCAGGCCGTAGAAGTGAAGAGCTTCCTTGAAGGAAAGCTGCCAGGAATTCAGGTAGAAGTTGAAGGCGAAGGCTGCAACTTTCAGCTGAACGTGATTAGCGATGAACTGGCGGCACTGAGCCCGGTCAAGCGTCAGCAGAGCATCTATGCCCATTTGAACCCGTGGATCGCCGATGGCAGCATCCATGCGGTCACTATGAAATTTTTCAGCAGCGCGGCCTGGGCCGAGCGCACCTGAGCCCAAGGGCGTCGAGATTCTTATGGATAAATTGATTATTACCGGTGGCGTTCGTCTTGATGGCGAAATCCGCATCTCCGGGGCAAAGAACTCTGCCCTGCCGATCCTGGCTGCAACCCTGCTGTGTGATGGCCCGGTAACCGTGGCCAACCTGCCGCACCTGCACGACATCACCACGATGATCGAGCTGTTCGGCCGCATGGGCATTGAGCCGGTGATCGACGAGAAGCTCAGTGTCGAAATCGACCCGCGCACCATCAAGACTCTGATCGCACCGTACGAACTGGTTAAAACCATGCGTGCGTCGATCCTGGTACTCGGCCCGATGGTTGCCCGTTTCGGCGAAGCCGAAGTCGCATTGCCTGGCGGCTGCGCCATCGGTTCGCGTCCGGTTGACCTGCACATCCGTGGCCTTGAAGCCATGGGCGCGGTCATCGACGTCGAAGGCGGCTACATCAAGGCCAAGGCGCCAGAAGGCGGCTTGCGCGGCGCGAACTTCTTTTTTGATACCGTCAGCGTGACCGGTACCGAAAACATCATGATGGCGGCCGCGCTGGCCAAGGGCCGCAGCGTGTTGCAAAACGCCGCTCGCGAACCTGAAGTCATCGACCTGGCGAACTTCCTGATCGCCATGGGCGCCAAGATTACTGGCGCCGGCACCGACACCATCACCATTGATGGCGTTGAGCGTCTGCACACCACCACTTATAAAGTGATGCCTGACCGTATCGAAACCGGCACCTACCTGGTGGCGGCGGCGGTGACCGGTGGGCGTGTGAAGGTCAAGGACACCGATCCGACCATCCTCGAAGCCGTTCTGGAAAAACTCCGTGAGTCGGGTGCCGAAATCACCTGTGGCGAAGACTGGATCGAGCTGAACATGCACGGCAAGCGGCCCAAAGCCGTCAACGTGCGGACCGCTCCATACCCGGCGTTCCCGACCGACATGCAAGCGCAGTTCATCTCCCTCAACGCCATTGCTGAAGGCACGGGCGCTGTGATCGAGACGATCTTCGAAAACCGCTTCATGCACGTTTACGAACTGCACCGCATGGGCGCTCACATCCAGGTCGAAGGCAACACCGCCATCGTTACCGGAATCGAAAAGCTCAAGGGCGCGCCAGTCATGGCCACCGACCTGCGCGCTTCGGCCAGCCTGGTCATCTCGGCGTTGATCGCGGAAGGCGACACCCTGATCGACCGCATCTACCACATCGACCGTGGTTACGAGTGCATCGAAGAGAAGCTGCAAATGCTCGGCGCCAAAATCCGCCGCGTACCTGGCTAGTTTCCGCTACATGGACACAAGGATGTGTCCGTTGAATTCGTTTAAAGTCGAGCCGGTTACCGGCTCGATGTGTGTTCGGCGCCGTTTGCGACCGGGCATGAGTACCTTGATAAGGACTGACGTTTCCCATGTTGACCATCGCACTGTCCAAGGGCCGCATCCTTGACGACACCCTGCCGCTTCTGGCTGAAGCGGGCATCGTGCCGACCGAGAATCCGGACAAAAGCCGCAAGCTGATCATTCCCACGACCCAGCCTGACGTACGACTGCTGATCGTGCGCGCCACCGATGTGCCGACCTACGTCGAGCATGGTGCCGCGGACCTCGGCGTCGCTGGTAAAGATGTGCTGATGGAATATGGTGGCCAAGGCCTGTACGAGCCTTTGGACCTGCGAATTGCCCTCTGCAAGCTGATGACCGCCGGCCGTGTTGGTGATGTCGAGCCTAAGGGCCGCCTGCGGGTGGCGACCAAGTTCGTCAACGTTGCCAAGCGTTACTACGCCGAGCAGGGGCGTCAGGTTGACATCATCAAGCTTTACGGCTCGATGGAATTGGCGCCGCTGATTGGTCTGGCGGACAAGATCATCGACGTGGTCGACACCGGCAATACCCTGCGCGCCAATGGCCTGGAACCCCAGGATTTCATTGCCGACATCAGCTCCCGGCTCATCGTCAACAAAGCGTCGATGAAAATGCAACACGCCCGAATCCAGGCGTTGATCGACACCCTGCGCAAGGCAGTGGAGTCTCGACACCGCGGCTGATTTACCTGCGCGACGTCAAGTCGCGCCGTCTATCCGCCTCATAGCCAGAATTCTCAGGTGCCCAAGCGGATCGAATGTTAGCTTCGGGCACCTGAGTTTTTGCCAATCCTATGAGGCTCTCGCTATGACCGCACCGACTGCAATTCGCCGACTCAACGCTGCTGACCCGGATTTCGCACATCATCTGGATCATTTGCTGAGCTGGGAAAGTGTGTCTGACGACTCGGTCAATCAGCGGGTGCTGGACATCATCAAAGCCGTGCGCGAGCGTGGCGATGCGGCGCTGGTGGAATTCACCCAGAAATTCGACGGCCTCGAAGTCGCCTCAATGGCCGACCTGATCCTGCCGCGTGAGCGTCTGGAACTGGCCCTGACCCGGATCACTGTGTCACAGCGCGAAGCCCTGGAAAAGGCCGCCGCCCGCGTGCGCAGCTATCACGAAAAACAGAAACAGGATTCCTGGACCTACACCGAAGCTGACGGCACGGTGTTGGGGCAGAAGGTCACGCCATTGGACCGCGCCGGTCTGTATGTCCCGGGCGGCAAGGCGTCGTACCCATCCTCGGTGTTGATGAACGCGATCCCGGCCAAAGTGGCAGGCGTGACCGAAGTGGTCATGGTGGTGCCGACTCCGCGTGGTGAAATCAACGAACTGGTGCTGGCCGCGGCCTGCATTGCCGGAGTTGATCGCGTATTCACCATCGGCGGCGCGCAAGCGGTTGCCGCGTTGGCTTACGGCACCGAAAGCGTGCCGAAGGTCGACAAAGTGGTTGGCCCGGGCAACATCTATGTCGCCACCGCCAAGCGTCACGTGTTTGGTCAGGTCGGCATCGACATGATCGCCGGTCCGTCCGAGATTCTCGTGGTGTGTGACGGGCAGACCGATCCGGACTGGATCGCCATGGACCTGTTCTCCCAGGCTGAGCACGATGAAGACGCCCAGGCGATCCTGGTCAGCCCGGATGCCGAGTTCCTCGACAAGGTTGCCGCGAGCATCAACAAATTGATGCCGACCATGGAGCGTGCCGAGATCATCACAACCTCGATCAATGGCCGTGGCGCGCTGATCAAGGTCCGCGACATGGAACAAGCCATCGAAGTAGCCAATCGCATTGCCCCGGAACACCTGGAGCTGTCGGTCGCTGATCCGCAAGCCTGGTTGCCGCAGATCCGTCACGCGGGCGCGATTTTCATGGGGCGCCACACAAGCGAAGCTTTGGGTGATTACTGCGCCGGACCGAACCACGTGTTGCCGACTTCCGGCACCGCGCGTTTCTCCTCGCCATTGGGGGTTTACGACTTCCAGAAACGCTCTTCGATCATCTTCTGCTCCGAGCAGGGTGCGTCCGAACTGGGCAAGACCGCTTCCGTGCTGGCCCGTGGCGAGTCGCTGACCGCCCACGCCCGCAGCGCCGAATACCGCATCATTGACGACAAGCAGGGGAACTGAAGATGAGTAAATTCTGGAGCCCCTTCGTCAAGAGTCTGGTGCCTTACGTGCCAGGCGAGCAGCCGAAACTGACGAAACTGGTGAAGCTCAACACCAACGAAAATCCATATGGTCCATCGCCTAAAGCCTTGGCCGCCATGCAGACTGAGCTGAACGACAACCTGCGTTTGTACCCGGACCCGAACAGCGATGTGCTCAAGCAGGCTGTTGCCAGGTACTACGGCGTCCAAGGCAATCAGGTGTTCCTCGGCAACGGCTCCGATGAAGTGCTGGCGCACATCTTTCACGGATTGCTGCAACACGATCAGCCGCTGCTGTTCCCGGACATCAGCTACAGCTTCTATCCGGTTTATTGCGGGTTGTATGGCATCAAGTTCGACGCCGTGCCGCTGGACGAGCAATTCCAGATCAATCCGGCCGACTATGCCAAGCCGAACGGCGGGATCATCTTCCCGAACCCGAACGCCCCCACCGGCTGCCTGCTGGCGCTGGACGCCGTGGAGCAAATCCTCAAGGCCAGCCCGGATTCGGTGGTCGTGGTGGATGAAGCTTATATCGACTTCGGCGGTGAGACGGCCATCAGCCTGGTCGATCGTTATCCAAACCTGCTAGTGACACAGACTTTGTCCAAGTCCCGTTCGCTGGCCGGCCTTCGGGTTGGCCTGGCGGTGGGGCATCCAGACTTGATCGAAGCGCTGGAACGGATCAAGAACAGCTTCAACTCTTATCCGCTGGATCGCCTGGCGATTGTGGGGGCTGCGGCGGCGTTCGAGGATCGCGAGTACTTCGACAAGACGTGCCGGTTGGTCATCGATAGCCGTGACAAGGTCGTCAGGCAGTTGGAGGCGAAGGGCTTCGAGGTATTGCCGTCGGCGGCGAACTTCATTTTCGCCCGTCACCCAAAGCATGACGCGGCCGGGTTGGCGGCGAAGTTGCGTGAGCAGGGTGTGATCGTTCGGCACTTCAAGCAGGAGCGGATTGCCCAGTTCCTGCGGATCTCCATCGGCACACCAGAGCAGAATCAGGCGCTGATCAACGGCTTGGGCGATCTCTAAGCCACTGTTGAACCTGTGGGAGCCGGCTCGTTCCCACAGGGTTTTTGTGTTGGCTGTTACTCTTCTTCTTTCTCTTTGACCGGCGCCGGTGGCGGACGCAGGCCAATCTCGGCTGTGAGCTTGAGTTCTTTACCGTTGCGAATTACCTGAAGCGTGACCTTGTCCGTCGGCTTGATCCGCGCGACCTGGTTCATCGAGCGGCGACCATCCCCGGCCGGTTCACCGTCAATGCTGAGGATCACATCTCCCAGTTGCAAGCCGGCCTTCTGCGCCGGTCCATCCCGGAAAATCCCCGCGACCACAATCCCCGGACGTCCCGACAGACCAAACGATTCCGCCAGTTCCTGGCTCAACGGCTGCACTTCAATGCCCAGCCAGCCGCGAATCACCTGGCCGTGCTCGATTATCGACTTCATCACTTCCATCGCCAGTTTGATCGGAATCGCAAAGCCGATACCTTGCGAGCCGCCGGACTTGGAGAAAATTGCGGTGTTGATGCCGGTCAGGTTGCCATTGGCATCCACCAGCGCGCCGCCGGAGTTGCCGGGGTTGATCGCAGCGTCGGTCTGGATGAAATCTTCGTAGTTGTTCAGGCCCAACTGGTTGCGCCCAGTGGCACTGATGATGCCCATGGTCACGGTCTGGCCGACACCGAACGGGTTGCCAATGGCCAGCGCCACGTCGCCGATGCGGATGTTGTCGGAACGGCCGATGGTAATTGCCGGCAGGCTTTTCAGATCGATTTTCAATACCGCAAGATCGGTTTCCGGGTCGCTGCCGATCACGCGGGCCAGGGTCTCACGGCCATCCTTGAGCGCCACGACAATCTGGTCGGCACCGGTGGTCACGTGGTTGTTGGTCAGGATGTAGCCTTCCGGGCTCATGATCACGCCGGAACCCAGGCTCGATTCCATGCGCTTCTGCTTGGGCGAGTTGTCACCGAAGAAGCGGCGGAACTGCGGGTCTTCGAACAACGGATGATTCGGTTTATTGATGACTTTAGTGGTGTACAGGTTGACCACTGCAGGTGCGGCGATGACCACGGCGTCGGCATAGGACACCGGCCCTTGTTGCACGCCAGTGGTTTGCGGTGCTTGCTGCAAGTTCACGTCGAGGCTTGGAAGCCCGACCCACTGCGGGTAACGCTGAATTATCAAAAGAGCGATAAGCACGCCGGCCAACAGCGGCCAGCCGGAAAAACGCAGCGCCTTGAGCATTAAGCACGTCCTGAAAAGTTGCAGGCGGTATGAGACCGCCCATAATGTCGCGCATTATACGAGGCCACGCACGCCTCTGAACGGGATATTTAGGAGTCTTTTATGGCCGTCGCCCTGAGCACCCTGGTCGAAGAAGCCGACCGATACCTCACCAGCGCCAAAATTGCGGATTACTGCCCCAACGGCTTGCAGGTCGAAGGTCGGCCGCAAGTGATGCGCATCGTCAGCGGAGTCACCGCCAGCCAGGCGCTGCTGGACGCTGCCGTCGAAGCCCAGGCCGATTTGGTGCTGGTGCATCACGGTTATTTCTGGAAAGGCGAAAATCCGTGCATCACCGGCATGAAGCAGCGTCGGTTGAAAACCTTGCTCAAGCACGACATCAGCCTGCTGTCCTATCACTTGCCACTGGATCTGCACCCGGAAGTCGGCAACAACGTGCAGTTGGCCCGGCAGTTGGACATCACCGTCGAAGGTCCGCTGGATCCGGCCAACCTTAAAGTCGTTGGTCTGGTCGGTTCGTTGAGCGAGCCGATGACGGCGCGTGATTTCGCCCGTCGTGTCCAGGAAGTCATGGGCCGGGAGCCGTTGCTGATCGAAGGCAGCGCGACGATTCGTCGGGTAGGCTGGTGTACCGGTGGCGGTCAGGGTTACATCGACCAGGCGATTTTGGCCGGCGTCGATCTGTACCTCAGTGGCGAGGCCTCCGAGCAGACTTTCCACAGCGCCCGGGAAAACGACATCAGCTTCATCGCCGCCGGCCATCACGCCACCGAGCGTTATGGTGTGCAGGCGCTGGGCGATTATCTGGCGCGTCGATTTGCCCTCGAACACATCTTCATCGATTGCCCGAATCCGATCTGAATACAAAATCGCCTTTGCAGGAGCTGGCAAGCCAGCTCCTACAGGTCCGGTGTTGCCCAAACATGGGGGTATATTCATATACCCTTTCGATCTAGCTGGTGCCCTGATTAGAAGAGGTCGCTGTGCTAGGATTCCTCGCTCGAACACGGCCCGCTGGCCGTCCATAAGATCGTTTTCGTGAGTAGCCATGGTCGACAAACTGACGCATCTGAAACAGCTGGAGGCCGAAAGCATCCACATCATCCGCGAGGTCGCCGCCGAGTTCGATAACCCGGTGATGCTGTACTCCGTCGGTAAAGACTCCGCCGTGATGCTGCACCTTGCGCGCAAGGCATTCTTCCCGGGCAAGCTTCCGTTCCCGGTGATGCACGTCGACACCCAGTGGAAGTTCAAGGAAATGTACGCGTTCCGCGACCGCATGGTTGAAGAGCTCGGCCTGGACCTGCTGGTGCACGTCAACCCTGACGGGGTTGCGCAGGGCATCAACCCGCTGACCCACGGCAGTGCCAAGCACACCGATATCATGAAAACCGAAGGCCTCAAGCAGGCCCTCGACAAGTATGGTTTCGACGCCGCTTTCGGTGGTGCCCGTCGCGACGAAGAGAAGTCCCGTGCCAAAGAGCGCGTGTATTCCTTCCGTGATACCAAGCACCGCTGGGACCCGAAAAACCAGCGCCCGGAGCTGTGGAACGTCTACAACGGCAACGTCAACAAGGGCGAATCGATTCGCGTGTTCCCGTTGTCGAACTGGACCGAACTGGACATCTGGCAGTACATCTACCTCGAAGGCATCCCGATTGTGCCGCTGTATTTCGCCGCCGAGCGCGACGTCATCGAGATGAATGGCACCTGGATCATGATCGACGACGAACGTCTGCTCAATCACCTGAGCGATGAAGACAAGGCGCGTATCGTCAAGAAAAAGGTTCGTTTCCGTACGCTCGGCGACTACCCGCTGACCGGTGCGGTCGAGTCCGAGGCGACCAGCCTGACCGACATCATTCAGGAAATGCTCCTGACGCGAACTTCCGAACGCCAGGGCCGGGTCATCGACCACGATGGCGCAGGCTCGATGGAAGAAAAGAAACGTCAGGGTTATTTCTAAGGGGTTGTCATGTCGCACGTATCTGATTTGATCAGCGAGGACATCCTCGCCTACCTGGGCCAGCACGAACGCAAGGAAATGCTGCGCTTTCTGACCTGTGGCAACGTCGATGACGGCAAGAGCACCCTGATCGGGCGTCTGCTGCACGACTCCAAAATGATCTACGAAGATCACCTGGAAGCCATCACCCGCGACTCGAAAAAAGTCGGCACCACCGGCGATGACATCGACCTGGCCTTGCTGGTCGACGGCCTGCAGGCCGAGCGTGAGCAGGGCATCACCATTGATGTTGCTTACCGTTATTTCTCCACCGCCAAACGCAAATTCATCATCGCCGACACCCCCGGCCATGAGCAGTACACCCGCAACATGGCCACCGGTGCGTCCACCTGTGACCTGGCGATCATCCTGGTCGACGCCCGTTACGGCGTGCAGACCCAGACCCGTCGCCACAGTTTCATTGCCTCGTTGCTGGGCATCAAACACATCGTGGTCGCCATCAACAAGATGGACCTCAATGGCTTCGACGAAAAAGTCTTCGAGTCGATCAAGGCCGATTACCTGAAGTTCGCCGAAGGCATCGCCTTCAAGCCGACCACCATGGCCTTCGTGCCGATGTCGGCGCTCAAGGGCGACAACGTGGTGAACAAATCCGAGCGCTCGCCGTGGTACACCGGCCAGTCGCTGATGGAAATTCTTGAAACCGTCGAAATCGCCAGCGACCGCAACTACAACGACCTGCGATTCCCAGTGCAGTACGTCAACCGTCCAAACCTGAACTTCCGTGGTTTTGCAGGCACCCTGGCCAGCGGCGTCGTTCATAAGGGTGACGAAGTGGTTGTGCTGCCGTCGGGCAAGAGCAGCCGCGTGAAATCCATCGTCACCTTCGAAGGTGAGCTGGAGCATGCAGGTCCAGGTCAGGCCGTGACGCTGACCATGGAAGACGAAATCGACATCTCCCGCGGCGACTTGCTGGTACACGCCGACAACCTGCCACAAGTGACTGACGGCTTCGACGCCATGTTGGTGTGGATGGCCGAAGAGCCGATGCTGCCGGGCAAGAAATACGACATCAAACGCGCCACGACGTACGTGCCGGGTTCGATCACCAGCATCGTCAACCGAGTTGACGTAAACACCCTGGAAGAAGGCCCTGCCAGTGCCTTGCAACTGAACGAAATCGGTCGGGTCAAGATCAGCCTCGACGCGGCCATCGCGCTGGACGGTTACGCGAGCAACCGCACCACCGGTTCGTTCATCGTCATTGATCGTTTGACCAATGGCACCGTCGCCGCCGGCATGATCATCGCTCAGCCAGTGGCGCATGGCAGCAGCACGCACCATGGCAAGCTGGCTCACGTCGCCACCGACGAACGCGCCCAGCGCTTCGGCCAGCAGCCGGCCACCGTGTTGTTCAGCGGCTTGTCGGGCGCTGGCAAAAGCACCCTGGCCTACGCGGTTGAACGCAAGCTGTTCGACATGGGCCGTGCGGTGTTTGTACTGGATGGCCAGAACCTGCGGCATGACCTGAACAAAGGTCTGCCACAGGATCGTGCCGGGCGTACCGAGAACTGGTGCCGTGCGGCGCACGTTGCACGTCAGTTCAACGAAGCTGGTTTGTTGACCCTGGCTGCATTCGTTGCGCCAAGTGCTGAAGGTCGTGAGCAGGCCAGGGAGCTGATCGGCAAGGAGCGTTTGCTGACTGTTTACGTGCAAGCCTCTCCGACCGTTTGTGCTGAACGTGATCCGCAAGGGTTGTACGCCGCTGGCGGCGACAACATTCCGGGCGACTCCTTCCCGTACGACGTGCCGCTGGACGCTGACCTTGTGGTCGACACCCAATCGCTGTCGCTGGAGGAAAGCGTCAAGCAGGTGCTGGATCTGCTGCGTCAGCGCGGCGCGATCTAAGCGTTAGCCGTTCATAAAAAACCCGCCGATGAGTGATCATCGGCGGGTTTTTTGTGTCTGGTCGGACGCCTTCGCGGGCAAGCCCGCTCCTACAGGAGCTGACTTGCCAGCGAAGAGGCCCGAACAGGCACTCTCTTACTTGGCCGGATACTCCCGATGCATCTGCCCCAACAACGCATCCTTATCCAGCCACAGCTGATTGATCCACCCCTGGAACTGCAACCGATACTCCCCATCCTGGTCGTAGTTCTTGCCAATAAACTGTGGCGGAATCTTCACCTCCTGAAAATGCGCGACTACATCCTTCACATTCCCGCAGAGCAAATCCCAATACCCCGGACGCCCGCCCGGATAGTGAATCGTCACGTTGACGATGGATTCCAGCTGCTCACCCATCGCATCCAGCACGAATGCAATGCCGCCAGCCTTGGGTTTGAGCAGATAGCGAAACGGTGATTTCTGCTGCGCATGTTTACCTTCGGTGAAGCGCGTACCCTCAACAAAATTGAAGATCCCCACCGGGTTGTTGCGAAACTTTGCGCAGGTCTTGCGGGTGGTTTCCAGGTCTGTGCCTTTTTTCTCCGGGTGTTTTTCCAGATACGCCTTGGAGTAGCGCTTCATGAACGGAAAGCCCAGCGTCCACCACGCCAGACCAATCACCGGCACCCAGATCAGCTCTTGCTTGAGAAAAAACTTCAGCGGCTGGATGCGGCGGTTGAGCACGTATTGCAGAACCATGATGTCGACCCAGCTCTGGTGATTGCTGGTGATCAGGTAGGAGTGCTGATAGTCCAGACCTTCCAGGCCACTGAGGTGCCATCGGGTGCGGCAAACCAGGTTCATCCAGGCTTTGTTGTTGCTGATCCAGGCCTCATGTATATGGCTCATCAGCCAAAGCGTGAAACGCTGGGTGATGGCGAACGGAAGCACCTTGAAAAGCGCCACGCAGAACAGAATCGAGCACAACAGAATGGTATTGAGGGCCAACAACAACGATGCAATCACGCCGCGTATGGCGGCAGGCAGGAAATCCAGCATTTAAACATCCATAGGTCGGTTGGCAGCCTGGATCGCGGTCAACGCGATGGTGTAGACGATGTCATCGACTTGCGCACCGCGCGGTAGGTCGTTCACCGGTTTGCGCAGGCCTTGCAGCATCGGCCCGAGACTCACGCAGTCGGCGCTGCGCTGCACGGCTTTGTGGGTGGTGTTGCCGGTGTTCAGGTCGGGGAACACGAACACCGTGGCGCGGCCGGCGACCTGGCTGTTGGGTGCCAGTTGCCGAGCGACAGTTTCATTGGCGGCGGCGTCGTACTGTAACGGGCCATCGATCAGCAGCGAATTTTGCTGTTCATGGGCAAGCAATGTCGCTTCGCGCACTTTTTCGACTTCTTCGCCGCTGGCCGACTCACCGCTGGAATAACTGATCATCGCCACGCGCGGGGTGATGCCGAACGCGGCAGCCGAGTCGGCGCTTTGCAGGGCGATCTCGGCCAGTTCGCTGGCGCTCGGGTGCGGGTTCATCACACAGTCGCCGTAGACCAGCACTTCCTCCGGAAACAGCATGAAGAACACCGACGACACCAAGGTGCAGCCCGGTGCCGTTTTAATAAGCTGCAGGGCCGGGCGAATGGTGTTGGCCGTGGAGTGAATGACCCCGGACACCAGGCCGTCGACTTCATCCAGCGCCAGCATCATGGTGCCGATCACCACGGTGTCTTCCAGTTGCTGCTCGGCCATCGGCGCGTTGAGGCTTTTGCTCTTGCGTAGCGCCACCATCGGTTCGACATAGCGTTCGCGAATCAAGTCCGGGTCAAGAATCTCCAGCCCCGGCGGCAGCTCGATGCCTTGTGCGCGAGCCACGGCTTCGACGTCCGCCGGTTTCGCCAGCAACACGCAACGGGCAATGCCACGCGCCTGACAGATCGCCGCCGCTTGCACGGTCAGCGGTTCGCTGCCTTCTGGCAGCACGATGCGTTTGTTGGCGGCCTGGGCGCGCTGGATCAATTGGTAGCGGAACACGGCGGGCGACAGGCGCATCTCACGCGGAGTGCCGCAACGCTGATGCAGCCAGTTGGCATCGAGGTGGCTGGCGACGAAATCGGTGATGATCTCCGCGCGCTCGCGGTCGTCGATCGGGATTTCCTTATTCAAACCGTTCAACTGATTGGCGGTGTCGTAGGAGCCGGTGCTCACCGACAGCACCGGCAAACCCGCCTGCAACGCGCCACGGCACAAATCCATGATGCGCGGGTCGGGCAGGGTGTCGCTGGTCAGCAGCAGGCCGGCCAATGGCACGCCGTTCATGGCAGCGAGGCTGACGGCGAGGATGATGTCGTCGCGATCACCAGGCGTTACCACCAGCACTCCGGGCTTGAGCAGCTCTACAGTGTTGCGCATGGTGCGGGCGCAGATGATGATTTTGGTCATGCGCCGGGTTTCGTAGTCACCGGCATTGAGGATTTGCGCGCCCATCAAATCGGCGACGTCGCGGGTGCGCGGCGCATTCAATTCCGGCTGGAACGGGATGCAGCCCAGCAGACGGAAGTCACCGCTGCGCAGCAACGGCGAGTGTTCCTTCAGGCGCGTTGCGAAGACGTCCATGCTTTCTTCGGTCTTGACCTTGTTAAGGATCACACCCAGGACTTTCGGGTCTTTCGGGCCGCCGAACAATTGCGCCTGCAATTCCACGCGGCCAGAGAGTTCGGTCAGGGCTTCGCTTTCTGGCGCCGAGACCAGAATCACGTCGGCATCCAGGCTCTTGGCCAAATGCAGATTGACCCGCGCGGCGTAACTGGCGCTGCGGGTCGGGACCATGCCTTCGACGACCAGCACGTCCTTGCCGACGGCGGCTTGCTGATACAGGGTGATGATTTCTTCGAGCAGTTCATCCAGCTGACCATCACCGAGCATGCGCTCGACATGCGCCAGGCCAAGCGGCTGGGGCGGCTTCAAGCCGTGGGTGCGGGCCACCAGTTCGGTGGAGCGTTCCGGGCCGGTATCGCCCGGATGTGGCTGGGCGATCGGTTTGAAAAAACCGACCTTGAGGCCCGCACGCTCAAGCGTGCGCACTAGCCCGAGGCTGATGGAGGTCAGACCCACACCAAAGTCGGTGGGTGCAATAAAAAAAGTTTGCATGCGGATTCTCTAAAGGTGCATGGCAATGGTGACGATCTATGTCTGGTCGTCTACCGAAATTCAGTCGTCAAGGTTATCGCTAACCGGGCCCTGTGCGCACCAACCGCAATCAAAGGGCTGGCCTATTTTTTCAACACGTTGCGCGGGGTCTAGAACCCAGGCGCGCGATTGCCACGGTGGCTGGTGGCGCAGGTGCTGGGTGTGGCCGCAGGAAAGTTCGGCCACCCAATGCCCATCCTCATCCTGATGGAAGCCGGTGACCGTTACGCCAGGCGCCTTGAACCTTCCGTCCGGGTTGTGTTCGCTTTCGGGCGATGGCTTCGCTAAACTTGGCCTTTCTTCATTCTTATGCAAAAGGTCTCGCCCCATGCTGATCGCCGCCAATAAGGCTGTCTCCATCGACTATACCCTGACCAACGACGCTGGTGAGGTCATCGACAGCTCCGCCGGTGGCGCGCCGCTGGTCTACCTGCAAGGCGCAGGTAACATCATCCCGGGCCTGGAAAAGGCTCTGGAAGGCAAAGCAGTCGGCGACGAGCTGACCGTAGCCGTTGAACCTGAAGATGCCTATGGCGAATACGCTGCCGAACTGGTCAGCACCCTGAGCCGCAGCATGTTCGAAGGCGTCGATGAGCTGGAAGTGGGCATGCAGTTCCACGCTTCCGCTCCGGACGGCCAGATGCAGATCGTCACCATTCGCGATCTGGACGGCGACGACGTCACCGTTGACGGCAACCACCCGTTGGCCGGTCAGCGCCTGAATTTCAAGGTCAAGATCATCGACATCCGTGATGCCAGCCAGGAAGAAATCGCTCATGGTCACGTCCATGGCGAAGGTGGCCATCACCACTGATTTTCTGCGCTAAGCTCAGAGAACTGGAGAGGCGCCCGAGGGCGCCTTTTTAGTCCGCGGCTGTCCTTGGTGGCATTGCCAAGTGGCTGTTTCGAGAAGAACACGGGAATTTGGAGTTCGTCATGAGTGCTTTTCACGACCTTAAGTTGACAGCCTTGGATGGACAGGAACTACCGCTGGCGCCCTTCAAGGGGCAAGTCGTGCTGGTGGTCAACGTCGCCTCCAAATGTGGCTTGACCCCACAGTACGCGGCGCTGGAAAACCTTTACCAGCAATACAAAGGTAAAGGTTTCAGCGTGCTCGGCTTGCCTTGCAACCAGTTTGCCGGGCAGGAGCCAGGTTCCGAGAAAGAGATTCAGGAGTTTTGCAGCCTCAACTATGGCGTGACCTTTCCGTTGTCCAGCAAGTTGGAAGTCAACGGTCATGAACGTCATCAGTTGTATCGCCTGCTGGCGGGCGAGGGTGCGGAATTCCCGGGTGACATTACCTGGAACTTCGAAAAATTCCTGCTGGGCAAGGACGGCCGTGTGCTGGCGCGGTTTTCACCGCGTACGGCGCCGGATGATCCGACGATCGTTCATGCGATTGAAAAAGCGCTGAGTTGACCCCTTCCTTGTAGGAGCTGGCTTGCCAGCGAACGCGGCGTATCTGACACACCGCATCGCCTGATTCGCCAGCAAGCCGGCTTCTACAATGTTTACGAACTTTTAGGCCTTAATCACTGCAATCAATAGTGCTATTCAATACGCTGCGCTCGCAATATTATCTGCGTCATAAAATAATTTCCGTGGAGCGTCCCATGCCCGTTAAAGCCCTGTTCAAACCGTTCCACCTCGGCACCCTCGAACTGCCGACCCGCGTCGTCATGGCGCCAATGACCCGTTCGTTTTCGCCGGGTGGTGTACCTAACTCCAAAGTTATCGAGTACTACCGCCGTCGCGCCGCTGCCGGTGTGGGTTTGATCATCACCGAAGGTACCACCGTCGGTCACAAAGCCTCGAACGGCTACCCGAACGTGCCGCATTTCTACGGTGAAACAGCGCTGGCCGGCTGGAAGAAAGTCGTCCACGCCGTGCATGCCGAAGGCGGCAAAATCGTTCCGCAACTGTGGCACGTCGGTAGTGTTCGCCGTATTGGCACCGAGCCGGACGCCAGCGTTCCGGGTTATGGCCCGTCGGAAAAATTGAAGGACGGTCAGGTCGTGGTTCACGGCATGACCAAGCAAGACATCCAGGACGTGATCGCTGCGTTTGCCCAAGCTGCCAAGGATGCCCAGAGCATTGGCATGGACGGCGTGGAAATCCACGGCGCCCACGGTTATCTGGTCGACCAGTTCTTCTGGGAAGGCAGCAACCAGCGCACAGACGAGTACGGTGGCGATCTGGCCAACCGCTCACGGTTCGCTATCGAACTGATTCAAGCCGTGCGCGCAGCGGTCGGCGAAGGCTTCCCGATCATCTTCCGCTTCTCCCAATGGAAGCAGCAGGATTACACCGCGCACCTGGTGCAAACCCCTGAAGCGCTGGGCGAATTCCTCAAGCCGTTGTCCGAGGCTGGCGTGGACATTTTCCACTGCTCGACCCGCCGCTTCTGGGAGCCTGAATTCGACGGTTCCGAGCTGAACCTGGCCGGCTGGACCCGCAAACTCACTGACAAGCCAACCATCACCGTGGGCAGCGTTGGCCTGGATGGCGAGTTCCTGCAATTCATGGTCAACACCGACAAGATCGCCCAACCGGCGAGCCTGGAAAAACTGCTGGAGCGTTTGAACAACGAGGAGTTTGACCTGGTGGCTGTGGGGCGTGCGTTGTTGGTCGATCCGGACTGGGCGCAGAAAGTGCGCGACGGTCGCGAGGAAGACATCCTGCCGTTCAGTCGTGAGGCGTTGACGACGCTGGTTTAAGCGGCGTCTGCTCTGACGCTATCGCGGGCAAGCCCGCTCCCACAAGGTTTTGTGGCGATCACATAATCCGTGAACACCCTGGAACCCTGTGGGAGCGGGCTTGCCCGCGAAGACTGACTCAATATCACCCAAAACCTAGGGGACGGTCGAAGCATTCGGCGCCACCAACTCCCCCACGCAAGCCCCCCGCAACTGCCCCTCAAACTGCTCGATTATCGCCGCCCAACCTTGCCGGCTCGCATGCTGGCGCGCATTCAATCGCACGCAACGCAAGGTCTCGCAATCTTCCAACAGCCACGCTGCCACATCGCAGAACGCCTCTTCATCCCCCGGCATCGCCAGTACGCCGTTGTAGCCATGGCGAATATGCTGGGCCGCTGCCGCCTGGTCGTACGCCACCACACCCAATCCCGAGGCCAATGCCTCAAGCACCACGTTGCCGAAGGTTTCGGTCATGCTCGGAAACAGAAATACGTCACCGGATGCGTAGTGACTGGCCAGCGCCTCGCCGCGTTGCGAACCGCAGAAAACAGCCTCGGGCAGTTCCTGCTCAAGCGCCGTTCGTTGCGGCCCGTCGCCGATCACGATCAAGCGCAAGTGGCGCTGTGGATAAGTGGATTTCAGCACGTCGAAACTGCGCTTGAGCAAGCCCAGGTTTTTCTCGGGGGCCAAGCGCCCGACATGAATGACTGCAATGTCATCCTCGGCCAACCCCCACTGTTCGCGCAGCGATATCAGCCTTTTGCTCGGATGAAACAATTGGCTGTCGACACCCCGAGAGAGCAATGCCAAACGCTCGAATTGCCGACGCTCCAGTTCCATCCGCTGGCTGGGGCTCGGCACCAGTGTCAGGGTCGAGCGGTTGTGGAACCAGCGCAGGTAGTGAGTCAGCAATCGGGTCAGGACCCCCAGCCCGTATTGGCTGGAATACTGCTGGAAGTTGGTGTGAAAGCCGCTGACCACCGAGATCCCCAGCCGCCGTGCTGCGCGTAACGCAGACAAACCCAGTGGCCCTTCGGTGGCGATGTACAGCACGTCCGGGCGATGCCGCGTCCAGCGCCTTAGCAGCTTGTGCATCGACGACTGACCCCATTGCAAACCGGGATAACCCGGTAGCGGCCAGCCGCGACACAACAGCAAATCCTCGTCACTGCTCAACAGCTGATCACACATCTGACGTGGCCGCACCAATTCCACCTGATGCCCGCGCGCGCGCAAGCCATCGAACAAGCGACCAAGGGTATTGGCCACGCCGTTGATTTCCGGTGGGAATGTTTCAGTAATCAGGGTGATATGCAGAGCTGTCGTCATGGCCTCAGTGTCGGCTGAGGCCATGTCGTCATTGTGGCGCTTTGATGATGGATTTGTGACCCGGTCAGCGCTGGGCCACCAGATTTTCCGCGCCGCGCTCACGCACCCAGAATAATGTCGCCCCGGCCACGGCGGCCGGCATCATCAGGATGTTCACCACCGGGATCAGCAGCACCAGATACACGCTGCCGCCGAAACTCATGCTCTGCCAGCGTTTCTGTCGCAACCAGGCGAGCATCTCGTTCCAACCCAGTTTGTGGTTATCCGCCGGGTAGTCGATGTACTGGATGGCCATCATCCACACCCCGAACAGCAGCCACAACGGTGCGGCAATGATGTTCACCACTGGGATAAAGGACAGGATGAACAGCCCGATCGCCCGCGGCAGGAAGTAGCCGAGTTTGCGCATCTCCCGGGCCAGGGTGCGCGGGATCATTGCGGTCAGTTCACCCCAGCTGAAGTCCGGAAAATCGTCGGTGCCCCGCACCACCACTTCGACTTTTTCCGCGAGGAAACCGTTGAACGGCGCGGCGATGACATTGGCGAGCATGGTGAAGGTGAAAAACACCATCAACACCACCAGCACCACAAAAATCGGCCAGAGGATGTAGCTGAGAAAACTCAGCCAGTCGGGGAGGCTCGGCATCAGCGTATCGACCCACAGGCTGAATTGATGGCCGGCCAGATAAATCAATCCGACGAACAGCACCAGGTTGATTGCCAGCGGCAACAACACGAATAAACGCAGGCTGGGACTGAGAACCAGCTTGAGGCCTTCACGCAGGTATTGCGGTCCGGACAGGACAGGTGCGGGCATAACGTGCTCCGGGCAGGGGGAAACGCGCCGACCTTACCGGCTTTGCCGGAAGGGGGAAAGCGCGGCAGTGGAATCGACATTCACTGTAACAAAGACGTCTTTATAGTCTCGGCAGTGGGATAGAGACCACCTATGAGCTGGATTGTTAAACCGTATTTCCTTAATCTTCGCCCCCTCGATACGCTGCACCCAATCTTTTTGCAGGACTGTCGTACTCAAGCCTTCCCCAAGGTCAACCACGGTCCTTTTTTATTCCCGCCGGCAACCCGGCGTTCCGCGCCCGTTGTTCAGGGCCGGTCAACAGGAGCAGGTCATGTCTGAAGTCCGTCATTCGCGAGTGATTATTCTCGGTTCCGGCCCTGCCGGTTACAGCGCTGCGGTCTATGCCGCCCGTGCCAACCTCAAGCCGCTGCTGATCACCGGCATGCAGGCCGGCGGTCAACTGACCACCACCACCGAAGTCGACAACTGGCCGGGCGACGTCCACGGCCTGACCGGCCCGGCGCTGATGGAGCGCATGAAAGAACACGCCGAGCGCTTTGAAACCGAGATCGTTTTCGATCACATCAATGCCGTAGACTTTGCTTCCAAGCCGTACACCCTGGTCGGCGACAGCGCGACATACACCTGTGACGCTCTGATCATCGCGACCGGCGCCAGCGCTCGTTACCTGGGCCTGCCGTCCGAAGAAGCGTTCATGGGCAAAGGCGTTTCGGCCTGCGCGACCTGCGACGGTTTCTTCTATCGCAACAAGCCTGTGGCTGTGGTCGGCGGCGGCAACACCGCGGTTGAAGAAGCCCTGTACCTGGCCAACATCGCCAGCAAGGTGACGTTGATCCACCGTCGCGAAACCTTCCGCGCCGAGAAGATCCTGATCGACAAGCTCAATGCCCGCGTTGCCGAAGGCAAGATCGAGCTGAAATTGAATTCGAACCTGGACGAAGTCCTGGGCGACAACATGGGCGTGACCGGTGCTCGCCTGAAGAACAATGACGGCAGCTTCGACGAGCTGAAAGTCGACGGCGTGTTCATCGCCATCGGTCACACCCCGAACACCTCGTTGTTCGAAGGTCAGCTGACGCTGAAAGACGGCTACCTGGTGGTGCAAGGCGGCCGTGAAGGCAACGCAACGGCGACCAGCGTCGAAGGTATCTTTGCCGCCGGTGACGTGGCTGACCACGTTTACCGTCAGGCCATCACTTCGGCCGGCGCTGGCTGCATGGCCGCACTGGACACCGAGCGTTACCTGGACAACCTGCAGAACGCCAAGTTCTAAGATTGTTGAAATGAAAAAACCGGCTTTGCAGCCGGTTTTTTTATCCCCGTGATTTATTGCCTGACCACATTCCAATGTGGGAGCGAGGCTTTGGCCAGTATTGCGACACGAATTCGGGGACAACAAGCGAACTTAATCCGCTATGTCAGTCCCTGAGCTCATTTTTTATCAAGATAATTTGGCGAGGCATGCCTCAAGGATGTCCAGCCCTTCCTCCAGCACCGAGGCTTCGGTGGTCAACGGTGCCAGCAGGCGGATGATGTGGCGCGACTTGCCGCTGGGCATCAGTAGCAAACCTGCGTCCCTTGCAAGGCTCAGCAGATGCGTCAGCTTCGCCGACGCCGGTGTGCCGTCGGCCTTGATCAGTTCGATGCCGCGCATCGCGCCAACGCCAGTCAAACGACCCAGATACGGTGAAAGTTTGCTGTCACGCCAGGCTTCGAAACGGCTGACAATGGCTTCTTCCTGTTGCGCGCCCCATGCTTGCAGGTTGGCATCCGTCATTTCATCCAGAGTCGCCAACCCGGCGGCGCAGGCGATGGGGTTGCCCGAATAAGTACCGCCCAGACCGCCCTTGGGCAGGGTGTCGAGTAACGCTTTGCGCCCGACCACCGCACCGAGTGGCACGCCGCCGGCAATGCTTTTGCCCAGCAGGATCAAGTCCGGCTCGATGCCCAGTCGAGAGAACGCAAAACGCTGGCCGGTGCGCCCGAAACCGGACTGGATTTCATCAGCGATCAGCAGGATGTTCTTTTCATCGCAGAACTTTCGCAGCACTTGGGCAAACTCCACGTCCAGCGCCAGGAAGCCCGCTTCGCCCTGCACCGGTTCGACGATAAAACAGGCCACGTCGTCGACGTCGATCTCGACACTGAACAGTCGGTCCATGGCCTTCAAGGCATCGGCGCAGGTTACGCCGTTGTCTTTACTCGGGTACGGCAAGTGAAACACTGGCCCTGGCAGCACGCCGACTTTCTGTTTGTAGGGGGCGACTTTGCCGTTGAGGTTGAGGGTGGCGAGCGTACGACCGTGGAATGCACCGTCGAAGGCGATCACGGCGGTGCGGCCTGTGGCGCCACGGACAATCTTGAGGGCGTTTTCCGCCGCTTCCGCGCCGCTGTTGGTGAGCATGCCGCTGACCGGGTAGTCCACCGGAATGAATGCAGTCAGGCGATCCATCAGTTCGATGTAAGGCACATGCGGGGCGGCGTTGAATGCGTAGTGGGTCAATCGCGTGGCTTGTTCGCGAATGGCTTCGACGATGCGCGGGTGACAATGGCCGAGGTTCAGTACCCCGATACCGCCGACGAAGTCGATGTAGCGTTTGCCATCGGTATCCCAGACCTCGGCATTTTTGCCGTGGCTGAGCGTGACAGGATGAACGATGTTGATCGACTGGCTGATGGATTCGCTGCTCATGGATGACCGACTCTGAAGAAGGGATGCTTCTTTTTATCTAAGCCGTGAGCAGCGGTACCCGGCAAACGAAATAAAGTTGCCGGGTCAATCTTAAAAGTCGGGATGTGTTGGTCAGGCGTTGAATCAGCGGCGAATGAGCGGCTGTTGAGTGAAATTCACGCCAGCCAGCCCATGGGTAATCAATGCGCGGATATTGCCGTGGTCGCTGCCATTTGGCGTTGCAACTACCGAACGGTAATGCTCGCCAAACGCGAGCAGCGCTTCTTCATCGCTCAGACCTTCCAGCAACGCCAGACCCAGGGTCTTGCACGAACCTTCGTTCTGGCCGGCCGCGTTTTCCACGCCACCGTTGTTGAAGGCCTGTGGTTGATAGTCGTAACCGGCGGCGATGAAGGCCAGGGTGTCGGCAAAGACGTGCTCGCCGCTCTGGAGGCTGGCGCGCAGGGTATTCAAATCACTCATGGGGTTTTCCTTTGGCAAACGCCGCTTGTTGTTCGGCGCTGGCTTCTTGCTGATATTGGGCTTTCCATTCGGCGTACGGCATGCCGTAAACCACTTCGCGGGCGTCATCGAGGCTGACGTCGATCTGACGTTCGTCGGCGGCGGCCTTGTACCACTTGGACAGGCAGTTGCGGCAGAAACCGGAGAGGTTCATCAGGTCAATGTTCTGCACATCCTTGCGGCTGTCCAGATGGGCCACCAGCCGGCGGAAGGCAGCGGCTTCAAGTTCCAGGCGTTGTTGATCGGTCATGGGGGTCTCTGCGGGGCAGCTTCAAGCGGCAAGCTTCAAGCTGCAAGATGGATTGCGGTGGCTTGTAGCTTAACCCTTGAAGCTTGAAGCTTGAAGCTTGAAGCTTAGCGGCTTGCCGCGAGGGTAATCGACACCGATTCGGCGAATCGCAGCGCATGAGGCTTGTCGACTTCAACCTCGGCGTACAGCACCGAGGTGTTGGCCATGACCAGATCAAGGATTTCCTGGGTCAGGCGTTCCAGCAGCGCAAAGCGATTGCCTTCAACATGGGCGATGATTGCCTTGGTGATGGTGCGGTAGTTCAGCGCGTGATCAATATCGTTGTCGCGCACCGCTTCCTGGGCCGCATACAGGATGGTCAGGTTGATCAGCACATCCTGCTTGTTGAGGATTTCATCCTCATTGATTCCGATGTAGGTCCGCAGGCACAGGTCCTTGACCCGGATGCGTGCCATTCCTGGTTGAAGTTGTGGCATTACGACGTGCTCCGTCCAATCAATTGCAGGAACTCCTGGCGGGTGTTGCTCGACTCGCGGAAGGCGCCGAGCATCACCGAGGTGTTCATGGTCGAATTCTGTTTCTCGACACCGCGCATCATCATGCACATGTGCCGGGCTTCAATGACCACCGCGACGCCGGCGGCATTGGTCACTTGTTGCACCGCTTCGGCGATTTGCCGGGTGAGGTTTTCCTGGATTTGCAGGCGACGGGCGAACATGTCCACCAGCCGCGCAATTTTCGACAGGCCCAGCACCTTGCCCGTTGGAATATAAGCCACATGGGCCTTGCCAATGAAGGGCAGCAGGTGATGTTCGCAGAGCGAGTACAGCTCGATGTTGTCGACGATGACCATTTCATCGTTGTCAGAGGCGAACAGCGCGCCGTTGACGATTTCTTCAACACTTTGTTCGTAACCATGACAGAGGTACTGCATGGCTTTGGCCGCCCGCACCGGGGTGTCGATCAGGCCTTCGCGATCCGGGTTTTCACCGAGGCCGATGAGAATCTCGCGGTAGCTCTGGGACAAGGCATTCTGGGGCAGGGTTAGTGTCATGGAGCATCCTCGCGGGGCATCTTATTTGATGTGCCGTCCGCCATTGACGGTCAGGGTGGTGCCGGTGACATACGGGTTGTCGAGCAAATAGCGCAGGCTCTGGTAGATCACTTCGCTGCCGGGTTCGATACCCAGCGCGGATTTGGCCAGCGCCTTGGCGCGGTAAGCCGCGTCATCCTCGGGGTTGAACATTAGCAGGGCGGGCGCGATTGCGTTGACCTTGATTGTCGGCGCGTATTTCGCGGCGAAGGACAGGGTCAGGCTGTCTAGCCCGGCTTTGCTGGCGCAGTAACCGATGTGCTTGCTGCTGCCCTTGCGGGTCACGTCATCGCTGATGTGCACAATGTCCGCAGGGTGTGAGCGTTGCAGCAAGTCGGCACAGTGCAGGTTGATCAGGTAAGGCGCAAGCATGTGCACGCTGAACATGCGGGTGAAGGCGGCGGCATCGGTGTCCGGCGTCTCGCTCAGCCATTCGGAGGCGTTATGGACAATCGCCCGCAGGCTATTAGTGTGGGTTTTCAGGGCGGTGATGAATGCGAGGATCCCGGCTTCAGTGGAAAAGTCGGCAAACACTGCGGTGGCGCCCAGATCGCGCAACGTCTGGACGCCGGGACGTTCGCTGCGGTAGCTGAAGATCACCCGCTGGCCGTCTTCAATCAAACGCTGCGCACAATGCAGGCCAACACGCTGGCCGGCACCGGTGATGAGGATGGGGGCTGCGGAAGAAGTCATGAACGGCTCGCGTCGCGGTAAGAGCAAAACTATACCAGCGAGCGGCGGCATTCACCTACCGTGAGGCTCACTCACACATTGGGATCATTGATTTTGTGGGAGGGGCTCGGAGGGCAACGGCCGTAGTACGGCACTGTTCAGCCAGTTGGCCAGCAGACGGGTCGACAAGGGTATGAAGAAGTAGACCATCAACGGTGTCAGGCACAGCGTGCTGATGAACACCCGTGGCAGCAGGCTCATTTCGCTCAGCAAAGGCCCGAGGACAAAGTTGAACAACAGGGACACCGGAAAAAATGCCAGCCAGATCGCCACCGCCTGTTTCCAGCGTGGCGGGCGCTGACCGACCGCGCCGAACCAGCCTTCGATTCCGCTGACGCGATGTTCCGTCTTGTGGGCAAACAGGTCGCTGCCACGCGCCAGCCAGGCTGTGCGAGACGCGGAGTGTTCCCATGCGTGCAGGGTTTGCTCGTCGGCAAAGCGGAAAATAATCTGGAATTCGTCATCGTCGGGCGGAGGAGCGAGCACGCCAGAGCCGAGATAACCGGAAAAATCGGTGGCCAGTTGTTCGCCTTCGCGCAACCAGACCATCAGGTCCTGATAGCGCCCTTCGGCAACACGGCGCGCAACCATTAGCGTGACGGGTGAGGCAGACATTGTGTATCTCCATATGACAGTTGCGTTACTCCGGGTAGGAGTTTCGCCAGGCGCAACGCCGGGGTGGTGGGCTGCGCTCTTAGGTATGCAAGGATTATTCCTGATTCTGGCCAATACACCAGCGTGATGCGTCGATTATCAAGGTGCTGAATAGTCGGCGGGAGAGTTAGAATGGGATCCAATTTTTAACCATGGACGTCGACTATCTGATGCCTGTCCTGACAGACGTTACTTCTACCCTGCAATCGGATCTGTCCCTTGATCGGGAGGAGCTCTTTCCTATTCGTGAGGTAGCGCGTCTGACGGGCATCAACCCGGTAACGCTGCGTGCATGGGAGCGGCGATATGGATTGATCCAGCCTACGCGCACCGAAAGTGGGCACCGTCTGTATTCGATGCACGATATCGAGAAGGTTCGCAGCATCCTTCACTGGATCGACCGCGGCGTCACGGTCAGTAAAGTCGGCAAAATCCTGGCCAGGACCGAACCGCTCAAGGCGCTGGCGCAGATCATTCCCACCGAACTCGTTCAGGCTGATAACGCCCAATGGCAGCAGCAGGTTCAGGCGGTGGTCAGCGCCTTTGACGAGGTTCAGCTGGAGCAACTCTATGGTCAGATTTTTTCCAGTTACCCTCTGACGGTCGTGTTTCAGGACATTTTTCTCCCGGTCTGCAAGCAATTACTTCAGCGCCATGAAGCGTTCGGTCAGGCAAGCGAGTGGTTGTTTCTGGAGGCCTTTTTGCGTTCCCGCGTATTGCAACGCCTGCTGCTGGTGCGCGTCATGCAACCGCGCCGAGTGATTGTCTGCGCCTTGGCCGATCAGGCCCGGGAACTGGATGTCCTGGTCACCGGGCTGTACCTGAGCAGTGTCGATCTGGCGATTCAACTACTTGCTATCGGTCAACCCTTCGACGAGTTGACGCTGGTCTGCGAGAGGGTCAAACCCGCGGCGCTGGTGCTGGTGTCCAATCATGCACCGTCCCCGGAAATGCCGCGTCGGTTGAGTCGACTGGCCATGAGCCTCGACTGCCAGCTATTGCTGGCGGGGGACGCGTCGGACCTGGCGCAAGAACGCCTGTCCGGATCATCGATCGGGTGTCTGGGGAGCGACGGAAGGGTAATGCGCCAGCGTCTGAAACAGTTCCTGGCGGGAAACCTTGATACCTGAAATTCAGATGTGCAGCGCGGGGTGTGTCAGGCGATGTTGCTGAAGGATGTACTGGCGCAGACGCTCGGTTTCGTCCTTGTCGGACTGACTCAATTCGTAGGCGAAGAAACCTTGCTCGGTTTCACGCTCAAAGGTGCCGCGCAATGCAATCCGTTCATAGCCTGACGGGCTGAACCACAAGGCAAAGTGTTTCGGTGGCTTGGTCTTGTTGCGGGCTTCCAGCAAAACTCCTTTGAACGAAATTTCGTGCACATGCATTGTGCCTGGCTGGCCTTTGGCATTCTCAAGCGCCACCGGTTCTTCAAGTGCCAGGCGCCATGGACGAACCATTGGCCCGTCCTCGTAAATGCTTGGCACGCCCAAGCGCAAATGCAGCGCGTGAAACTCGTCTTCCACCAAGTGCAGCGGAAAGGTCATCTGCTGATTTTCGAAATTGGCCTGGATGGTGACTTGCTCATGAGCCGCGAGGCGCGTGAGCAAATCACGTATCTGCGAGCCACTGTTAACGAGCAGGCTCGACGTCGCATCCCGCACATTGAGCTGTGGGTTGTGCTGCATGGTCTGGATGAAATCCAGTTCGTCCTGAGTCAGGAGTGCGTCGCGCTGCATGGCTTGCTCGAAATAAATAGATACAAAGTCATTGGTGATTGTAGTTAATGACAATTAATTCACAGTTTTGTTTTTGCCGTTCGTCGCTTTCAGCGCAGAAAGCTCGGCGAGTGCCTCGGCTAACTGCGTTTCCAGTTGCGCAACACGTTGTTGTGCTTTGACCTGGGTCGTGACGTCCTTCTGGACGCCGACGAAGTAAGTCTGCCCGTCGTGCGGGTATTTCACCGTTGACAGCGAGAGTTCATTCCAGAAGGCGGTGCCGTCCTTGCGGTAGTTCCTGAGGATTTCCCGGCAGGATCCTTCCTTGTCCAATGCCTCGCGAATGGTGGCAAGTGCTTCCTGGTCCCGGTCACCGGACTGCAAGAATCGACAATCCTGGTAGAGGATTTCTTCGTTGGTGTACCCCGTCAGACGTTCGAATGCCGGGTTGGCGTAAATCAGGATGTTGTCCTGCTCGCCTTCCTTTTCGGCAATCACGATGCCGTCGTTGGAAGCATTGATCACCATTTGCAGCAATTGAGCATTGATCATTGGAGAATCCTTTCCGCAGTGATTGAGCGCAGCATTCTAAAAGAACAATGCAGGTCCTGCTGTTAATATCCGTTTTTCACTCAGTTTCAGGATCAGATTGATGAAAGTCGCCATCCTTTCCGGCTCGGTATACGGCACGGCTGAAGAAGTCGCCCGTCACGCCGCGAGTATTTTGAAGTCCGCCGGTTTCGAAACAATGCACAACCCGCGCGCGTCCCTGGCCGATGTCCTGGCATTTGGACCGCAAGCGTTTCTGGCGGTGACGTCGACCACCGGCATGGGTGAATTGCCGGACAACCTGCAACCCTTGTATTCGATGATTCGTGATCAGTTACCCGCTGCCTGGCGCGGTCTGCCGGGAGCGGTCATCGGCCTGGGCGATGCGAGCTATGGCGACACCTTCTGTGGCGGCGGCGAGCAGATGCGTGAGTTGTTCGTTGAACTGGGCCTGCGTGAAGTGCAGCCCATGCTGCGCCTGGACGCCAGCGAAAGTGTGACACCCGAAACCGATGCTGAACCCTGGTTGGCAGAGTTCGTCAGCGCGTTGCAGTGAAGATCGGGTTTGACAGGGTTCTGACACGGTTAGCGGCGTCGGTCCTTTGACATGGATCCAGGGTCATTGCGCTACTGACTCGCTCGGCCATCAAGCTGGCTGCCAATGCAACTACACGAAGACTGAGGGCTGACTAGACTGCTGTGACGACAGTAGAACAATAAGAACAGGAGGTCATGCCGTGAATGTTGCCCCCGTCCAGTCGCCCCACAGTGTCAAAGGTAAAGTCAGTGCCGCCGAATGGCAGACCCGCGTCGATCTGGCGGCCTGCTATCGTCTGGTCGCCGCGCATGGCTGGGACGATCTGATCTTTACGCACATCTCGGCCAAGGTGCCCGGCACCGAAGATTTTCTGATCAACCCGTTCGGGCTGATGTTTCATGAGATCACGGCGTCGAGCCTGGTCAAGGTTGATCAGGCCGGCAACAAATTGATGGACAGCCCTTACGAGATCAACCCAGCGGGTTACACCATTCACAGCGCCGTGCATGAAGTTCGCCACGATGTGGTCTGTGTGTTGCACACCCACACCGCTGCCGGCGTTGCAGTGTCGGCACAAAAGCAGGGCATTCTGCCAATCAGTCAGCAATCCTTGTTTGTCCTGTCCAGCCTGGCTTACCACGCGTATGAAGGCGTTGCGCTGAACCATGAAGAGAAGGCGCGCTTGCAAGCCGACCTCGGTGAAAACAATTTCCTGATGCTGCACAACCACGGTTTGCTGACCTGTGGCAGCACCATCGCCGATACGTTCCTGATGATGTTTACCTTCCAGCGCGCCTGCGATATCCAGGTGCTGGCACAGAACGGCGGCGCCGAACTGATCGCCATCGAACCGCAGATTCTGGCGGGCGCCAAGGCGATGATCGCCGGCGTGACCAAAAGTACTCAAGGGATGGGTGGCGCGTTGGCCTGGCCAGCGCTGCTACGTAAACTCGATCAACAAAACCCGGGTTATAAACTCTGATGCCACTCGCCGAGATCCCCCTGTGTGTCTGGCGCAAACGCGGCCAGACGTTTGTATTCCATGGCCAGACTATCCGCTATTGGACGGCCGGGCAGGGTGAGCCGCTGTTGCTCATCCACGGCTTTCCGACCGCCAGTTGGGATTGGCATTACCTGTGGCAACCACTGGCGCAGCGCTATCGGGTAATTGCCTGCGACATGCTCGGCTTCGGCGACTCGGCCAAACCGGTGAACCATGAATACAGCCTGATCGAACAGGCCGACTTGCAACAGGCGTTGCTGGCGCATTTGAGTGTCACGCAACCGGTGCACGTATTGGCCCACGATTATGGCGACAGCGTGGCGCAGGAACTGTTGGCCCGACATTACGAAACCTGCATTCACATCGCCAGTTGTGTGTTCCTCAACGGTGGCCTGTTTCCGGAAACCCATCGTCCGCTGCTGGCGCAAAAATTGTTGCTCAGCCCCTTGGGCTGGATGATTGGCCGCGCGTTCACGCGTGACGCGCTGGTGAAGAGTTTTCGGCAGATTTTCGGTCGTATGACTCGGCCGACCGAAAGTGAGATGGATGATTTCTGGGGGCTGGTCAACAGCAATCACGGCCCTCGGATCATGCACAGGCTCATCACGTATATTCCAGAGCGGCGGGTCCAGCGCGACCGTTGGGTCGGCGCCATGCAGCGCAGTGAAGTGCCGCTGCGTGTCATTGATGGTGAGGTCGATCCGATTTCCGGTGCGCACATGGTCGCGCGCTATCGCGAACTGATCCCCAATCCCGACACGATCCTGCTGGCCGAAATTGGCCATTACCCACAGATTGAAGCGCCGGGGCAGGTACTCAAGCACTATCTGGAGTTTCGTGATCGGCTGGCGTTGCCTCCGCGCAGGGCCGCCTGTTCCTGACTATCCCCCAGCCTTATCGGGCACCATTCAGCCCGACCCTTGTTCATTGTGACCAGCAGCGCCGTGCCTGACACTCGGGTTCATCGTCCCTTGGCCTGCTGGAGTTCCCCCATGAATGAGTCTGTGCGCTTCGAAGATAAAGTCGTGATCGTCACCGGTGCAGGCGGCGGCCTGGGGCGGGCACATGCGCTGCTGTTCGCCAAACAGGGCGCCAAAGTGCTGGTCAACGATCTCGGCGGCTCAGCGCAAGGTGAGGGCGCCAACGCCTCGGCAGCAGATCGCGTAGTGGCAGAAATTCGCGAGGCCGGCGGGACTGCCGAGGCCAACCACGACTCCGTCACTGACGGCGATAAAATCGTCCAGCACGCGCTCGATGTTTTTGGTCGTATCGATGTAGTGGTCAACAACGCCGGGATCCTGCGCGACAAGACCTTCCACAAAATGGAGGATGCCGACTGGGACCTGGTTTACCGCGTCCACGTCGAAGGTGCCTACAAGGTCACCCGCGCCGCCTGGCCGCACATGCGTGAGCAAAATTACGGCCGCGTGATCTTCACTGCGTCGACCTCGGGCATTTACGGCAACTTCGGCCAGTCCAACTATGGCATGGCCAAACTCGGCCTCTATGGCCTGACTCGCACACTGGCCATTGAAGGCCGCAAGAACAACATTCTGGTCAACGCCATCGCCCCTACTGGCGGCACTCGCATGACCGAAGGCCTGATCCCGCCTCAAGTATTCGAGCAACTCAAACCGGAACTGGTCAGCCCGCTGGTGGTGTACTTGGCCAGTGAAAATTGCAACGAGACTTCCGGTTTGTTTGAAGTCGGTGGCGGCTGGATGGGCAAGGTGCGTTGGGAGCGTAGCCTGGGTGCCGGGTTTGATCCGCGGGTGGGGTTCTCGCCGGAAGACGTGGCGGCGCAGTGGGAGCAGATTTGTGATTTTGAGGGGGCTGCGCATCCGAAGGACAATATTGAAGCGCTGAAGGAAATGATGGGGAATCTGCAGAAGTATTCGCTTTAAGGGAAGCCAGCAAGATCTCGCGACCTTGCTGGTTGTTAATGTTCAGAGCGTTTTAGTTTGCGGTGGCTATCAAGGAAAATATTTGCAAACCAGTGCCGCCAGATTCGCTGCCGTTTGCGCATCCATGATCCCGTCGTAATTTTCAGGGCGGAAGTGCAACTGAAATGCTCGAACAAGTTGTGTGAAACCTTGATCGGTTGATGCCTTTAAAACGTCATAGCCATAGGTTTTGAACAGCTTCAGCAATTCGGTTCGGGCAGGAATGCCGGTTTCGGTGTATTGCTGCAGATAGGTGTCTCGGGTGGCATCGTCGAACCAGGCGCCAACACCTTTCAAATAAAGTGCATGCCAGGGGAATTTTGGCCCTGGGTCACTCTTGCGGCCGACCGCAACATCAGAGTGGCCCAAGACTTGGGGCGGGCTGATATCCGGATAGCGTTCAAGGATGTTCAGCGCCAGTTCTTCTATGGCGGTGATTTGCTCTGGCTGATACGGCGGAAAATCGAAAACCCCTTGGCTGAACGTCGCCAGGTTAACAATTTCGACACCGATAGACGTGTCGTTCAGGTTACTTCGGTTACCCCACTGACTGACGCCCGCATGCCAGGCGCGCCTGGTTTCGTCCACGAGGCAGAAGACTTCCTGCCCGGTGTAGCCTGCGTTCAAGTAGCTTGGATCGGTGATGTCCGGAACCAGATAGTGTGCGCTGACATTCGGGCCGGTCAATGCATTGACCGAACTGGAGAAGTTGTCGGCCGTGTAGTGGAAAATCAGAAAGCGCACTCGGCTGTTGGAACTCTGGGTGGCGTGGTGTTTGTTGTAGATGATGGGTTTCATGAAAGACTGCTCGCAGCAAATTAAGGTGAAGTCAGCACGCAATAAGAGTTAATGGCTGATCTGTAACTAACCTTAATGGGTGGTGCGCTTCGCGTGTTTACAGAAGCCTGTAGTCGCCTTCCGAAGAATGTGTAGGTAGTAGAAATTCAGAATTGGATTGTCACTGTCGTCAGTGCATTCGTGTGGCAAACGTTGATATTGAAGGTGTTGCGCGTCCAAAAAATCCCGTAAAGAGATGTTTCTTATGCGCTTATAGGAAACTTCTTGCGTGAGTGCTTTGAAGGAAAATCTCAAAGCTCTACGCGGCAAAACCATCGCCCATAAAAAAAGGCCGCTGCAAACGCAGCGGCCAAAGTAAGACGTTGGATCAGGAGCTACAAATCAACGTCAGTGAACACAGGGCGATCAATCGACAGAGCGTCGATTCATCTGAAATCTGTCGTCAATGGTGGGAACTGATCACACACCATTGCTTCGTGCTGTCCGGCTACTCACCGTGAAAGCCCGGCAAGAATAAGTCGCTGAGCCCAAAGGAAAAATAGTGATTCGCGACATGCAGTGTTGCAGTCTGAGCAACAGTCCCGGCTCGCCAGGATTGTGTAGCTGCTGTCGAACGCAGCCTCCGGCAGCGGCTACACGTCGGCATTCACCTCACCCATGCATCTGGCTGATAACCCTCCATCCAGCCCATCCATGCCCCGCGCAAACCCGCGCCCTGTCTGGCCATTCATCCTTTAGAGGTACACCACGAATACCTCCTTGGTGCGCTTATCGCGCCCGGGTTGCGGCAGTAGGGTGGGGCCTTCTGTCACTCACCGGGGAAGACGCATGACAAAAACAACAATGCGCGCCATCTTCACACCGCAAGCGCTGGCCGTTGCGGTTGCCTTGGGTTGCTGTGCCCAGGCGCAGGCTGTTTCATTCAATATCGGGGAGATCGATGGGACGTTTGACTCCTCACTGTCTGTCGGCGCGAGTTGGGGCATGCGCGATGCCGAAAAGTCATTGGTGGGCACTGTCAACGGCGGGACCGGGCAGTCATCGACCGGTGATGACGGGCGACTGAACTTCTCCAAGGGGGAAACCTTTTCCAAAATCTTCAAAGGCATCCATGACCTCGAACTGAAGTACGGCGATACCGGTGTGTTCGTTCGTGGCAAGTACTGGTACGACTTCGAGTTGGAGGACGAGGATCGCCCGTTCAAGCAGATCAGCGACCACGGCCGCAAGGAAGGCGCCAAGTCCGCAGGCTCGCAAATTCTCGACGCCTTCGTTTATCACAACTATGCCATCGCCGAACTTCCAGGCAGCGTGCGTGCCGGTAAGCAAGTGGTGAGTTGGGGTGAAAGTACCTTCATCGGCAACTCGATCAACAGCATCAACCCGGTGGACGTTTCTGCGTTTCGTCGTCCGGGTGCCGAGATCAAGGAAGGCCTGATTCCGGTGAACATGCTGTATGTCTCCCAAGGCCTGACAGATCAGCTCTCGGTCGACGGGTTCTACCAATTGGAGTGGGACCAGACCGTTCTCGACAATTGCGGCACGTTCTTCAGCGTCGACGTGGCGGCAGATGGTTGCAACAACAACTACACCGTCGGCAGTCCCGCGATTGCGCCGTTGGCGCCGCTGGCAGCCGCGTTTGGCCAGCCGATTTTAGTAACCCGCGAAGGTGTGGTCGTTCCCCGTGGCGGCGACCGCGATGCGCGGGATTCCGGGCAGTGGGGCACCGCCTTGCGCTGGCTCGGTGATGACACCGAGTACGGCCTGTATTTCATGAACTATCACAGTCGCACACCAACGGTCGGCACCATCACCGCCGGAGCATCGACGCTGGCCAGCCTGCCGGGCATGGTCGCCGTCGCCAACCGTCTGGCACCGGGTAGTGGTGCGGGTCTGGCGCAAAGTGTGATGCTGGGTCGTGGTCAGTATTACCTCGATTATCCGGAAGACATTCGTCTCTATGGCGCGAGTTTCTCTACAACCTTGCCGACCGGTACCGCGTGGAGCGGCGAGATCAGCTATCGCCCTAATGCTCCGGTGCAGGTCAACACCAACGACCTGACCCTGGCGTTGCTTAACCCGATTGCCGGCGGTGCCGCATCGCCCATCGCCACCACGCCTGGCGCGGACAACAAAGGCTATCGCCGCAAGGAAGTCACGCAAATCCAGAGCAGCATGACGCAGTTCTTCGACCAGGTACTGGGTGCGCAACGACTGACCTTGGTCGGCGAAGCGGCAGTGGTTCACGTCGGTGGTCTGGAGCGACGCAGCGAACTGCGTTATGGCCGCGACTCGGTCTACGGTCAGTACGGCTTCGCCGGTGAAACCGAAGGTTTTGTGACCTCGACCTCCTGGGGCTACCGCGCTCGGGCGCTCCTCGATTACGCCAACGTGTTCGCCGGGATCAACCTCAAACCCAACTTGTCGTGGTCGCACGACGTCGCTGGCTATGGTCCCAACGGGCTGTTCAACGAAGGCGTCAAGGCGGTCAGCGTTGGTGTCGATGCCGACTACCGCAACACCTATACCGCGAGTCTGAGTTACACCGATTTCTTTGGCGGTGACTTTAACGTCCTCGAAGACCGCGACTTCGTGGCGCTGAGCTTCGGCGTGAACTTCTGATCTGGCTGAGAAGGATGATTTCTATGCGTAAGATGATTTTGCAATGCGGCGCCCTGGCTCTGAGCTTGCTGGCTGCCAACGTGATGGCGGCAGTCTCGCCGGATGAAGCGAACAAACTCGGTACCAGCCTTACGCCGCTGGGCGCCGAGAAGGCTGGCAACGCCAACGGCTCGATCCCCGCCTGGACGGGCGGCCTCCCGAAAAACGCTGGGGCGGTGGACAGCAAAGGCTTCCTGTCTGACCCGTTCGCAAGCGAAAAACTGTTGTTTGTCATCACCGCCGCGACCGTCGACAAGTACAAGGACAAGTTGTCAGAGGGCCAGGTGGCGATGTTCAAGCGTTACCCGGAAACCTATAAGATCCCGGTCTACCCGACCCATCGCACCGTAGCCGTGCCGCCGGAAATTTACGAGTCCGCAAAGCGCAGTGCACTGAACGTGACCACCATCAACGACGGTAACGGCCTGGCTGGTTTCACCGGCAATCGCTACTACGCGTTCCCGATTCCCAAGAACGGCGTCGAGGTGCTGTGGAACCACATCACCCGTTACCACGGTGGTAACGTCAAACGCATCATTACCCAGGTGACCCCGCAAACGAACGGCAGCTACACGCCGATCCGCTTCGAGGAAGAAATTGCCGTTCCGCAACTGATCAAGGATCTGGACGGGGACAAAGCCGGCAACGTGCTGACCTTTTTCAAGCAGTCGGTCACCGCGCCGGCGCGTCTGGCGGGTAACGTGCTGCTGGTGCACGAAACGCTCGATCAGGTGAAAGAACCGCGTCTGGCATGGATCTACAATGCCGGTCAGCGTCGTGTGCGTCGCGCCCCGCAAGTGGCGTATGACGGACCGGGTACCGCCGCTGACGGTCTGCGCACGTCCGACAACTTCGACCTGTTCTCCGGGGCACCGGATCGCTACGATTGGAAACTGGTCGGCAAGAAGGAAATGTACATCCCCTACAACAGCTACAAACTCGACTCGCCGAGCCTCAAATACGACGACATCGTCAAGGCCGGCCACATCAATCAGGACCTGACCCGTTATGAACTGCATCGCGTGTGGGAAGTGATCGGCACGGTCAAGCCGAGCGAGCGTCACATCTACGCCAAGCGCCACATGTACATCGATGAAGACAGCTGGCAAGCCGCGCTGGTGGATCACTACGATGGTCGCGGTCAACTGTGGCGTGTGGCAGAGGGGCATGCCCAGTACTATTACGATCACCAGGCTCAGGCTTATACGCTGGAAGCGCTCTACGACATTATTGCCGGCCGATACATCGCGCTGGGAATGAAGAACGAAGAGAAACACAGCTTCGAGTTTGGCTTCGTAGCCAAGGCTGCCGACTACACGCCATCGGCGTTGCGTGCCGAGGGTGTCCGGTAAGTCACTGGGTATAGACGCTGGACAAAAGGCGACCGAGTGGTCGCCTTTTTTATGGGCGCCAATCAACGTCCTGAATACTTCTCAACAAGCGCGTTAGACAGGTCTAGGGTTGCCCCACAATTATAAAAAGGCAGCCGTAATGACCGCCATGACTCCGTGTCTGGACCGATCTGGATTTTTGCCCCGTCTGTCTTCGCATCACCTGTCGCGTGATCGCTTGAGCGAGCCGTTGCTGGCGTCGGCCGCACGGGTGAAATTAATCTGCGCTCCCGCCGGCAGTGGCAAGTCTGCGCTGCTCGCCGACTGCCTGTTGCAGGCACCGCCACAGTGCCGGGTGTATTGGTTGCCACTGTCGGGCGTCACCATGAGCGTGGAGGTCTTTCGTCAGCGTCTGGCGGAGTCACTGGGGTTGGGGTCATCGGAGGAGACCGCGATGTTGCGCGCGCTGGCGCGTTTGCAATCGCCGACCTGGCTGTTTCTTGACGACTACTGCCGTGTGCCGAACCCGGAACTCGATCAACTGCTCGATCGCATGCTGGCTGTCAGCAGCCCGATGTTGACCTGGTGGCTGGGGACCCGCCGTCGGCCGCAATGCAATTGGCCACGGTTGCTGCTCGATGACGAACTGTTCGAATGTGAGTGCTCCACGCTGGCCTTCAATCAAACTGAAATCGCCTCGCTGTTGCACCACCTGACTTCGGCCGATGCCCACACCGCCGCCAGCAAGATCATCCAGCGCAGCGGCGGCTGGTGCGCCGGGGTTCGTTTAGCGCTGCTGCAAAAGTGCGACTGGTCACGCAGTGACTCGCTGCACGGTCGACCGGACACGTTGCTCGATTACCTTGAACATGAACTGTTCACCTCCCTGACCCCGGAATTAACCGAGGTCTGGCGGGTGCTCGCGCATTTGCCACGATTCAATGCACGGCTGTGCGATCACCTGTTTGGCGCGGGTGAGGGCGCGCAATGCCTCAAGACCTTGCAGGAACTGGGGTGCTTTATCGAACCCTGGCAAGATTCCACCGACTGGCTACAGGTTTTCCCGCCGCTTACGCAATTGATGCGCGATGAACTATGGCCTGCCGGGCGCTCCTGGCGTCGTCGTGCCTGCCAATGGTTCGCCACTGAACTGGAATGGAAAGCAGCGTTTGAACAGGCATTGCTGGCTGAAGAATTCGAAGTCGCCGTAAGCTTGTTGCAGCACTTCAGTTTCGAGCACTTGTTCGAAGAACAGACCGTCGTGCTGTTGTTGCGTTTGTATGAGCATCAAGGCGAAGAGCTTATGTTCGGCTCACCGCAACTGGTCGGCTTGATCACGGCGGCCTCGTTGTTTGCCGGGCGATTCGAACAAGCCGCCGAATGCATCGAACAGTTGTCGCGATTCACTCCGCAGCCTTCGGCGATTCTGCAGCGACAACTGGTTGCACGGTGGCAGGCGCAACAGGGGTGGTTACTGCATTTGCAGGGGCGGATGGACGCTTCACGCGCACATTTTCTCGATGCATTGAACGACCTCGGCCCCGAGCTCTGGACGGTGCGCGTGATGTGCTTGTCGGGGTTGACTCAGCAGGCATTGTTGCGGGGTGAGCTTGATGTGGCGCAAGCGTTGAATCGTGAGGCGTTGTGCCTGGCGCGTGCGCAGGGCTCGCTGGTGTTCGAAGGGCTCCTGGAACTCGATCATGCGCAATTGCTTGAACAGCGTGGCGCTCCCCTGCGCGCGGAAAGCCTGCTCGCGAATATCCATGAGCTGTTGAGTCAGCCAGTCGAGCGTCCTGTGCCGTTGCTCGGTCGAATTGCGCTACGTAGGGGGCGGCTTGCATTGTGCCAAGGGCACGATGAACTCGCCGAGGCATTTTTTCAGGCCGGTTTGCAGCAATGCTTACGCAGCCACGACAAGCGTGTGCTGTACGGCTTTCTTGGTCTGGCACAAGTGGCGGCTAATCAGCGTGATTATGCTCAGGCGTTCGTCCTGCTGCGCGACGCAGAGAGACTGATGCAGCAACGGCATATTCCAGACACGGTGTATCGAGGCGTACTGTTGCAAGTCAGTAGCCATTTCTGGTTGCAACAGGGGCGCGCCGAACTGGCGTGCGAAGCCTTGAGACGGGTACTCAAGCACTATCGCGGGCCGCAGGCACGGCAGGCGCCACCGGCCACACTTGAGCTGATCCCGCGCATCGAGTATTTGTTGATCATTGCCAGAGCCCGCTCAGAGCCGGATGCAGTCGATGCTGCAGCACAGCTTGAACTATTGATGAACCAGGCGCAGGCCCGTGGAATGTGGGCGCTGACCACTGAATTGCAATTGGCCTTGGCCGAAGTGCTGTGGCTTGACGGTCAAACCGCGAAGGCCATCGATATGTTGCAGGAGGGGTTGCGTAACGTTGAGCGGTATCAGGCACCTCAAGTGTTGAAGGAGTTGCGACAGCGTCAGCCGTTATTGTTGTTGGATGAACAGGCCACTCTTTTGTCTTGCAACCCAATGTGCAGCCGCGCGGATGCTACGGAAAAATTAAGTCAGCGTGAGTTGCAGGTGCTGAAGCTGATTGCACTTGGTCATTCAAATCAAGAAGTTGCCGACTCGCTGTTTATCTCATTACATACTGTTAAAACCCACACTCGGCGCATACACGGAAAGTTGCGAGTTGAGCGTAGGACGCAAGCTGTGGCGAAGGCTAAGTTGTTGGGGTTGTGGGGTTGAAGTTAACGCTAGACAAAAAGTGGGCATAACGTAAAGATTTTGGTGTTGCACGTGGTTTCAGTTGTGATAGTTGGTATTGTTTAATTGCTTTTGTGTTGGGTTGTCCTGGATTAATTTGATTGGGCGAGGTTCTCGCTTCGTTATCTATATTACTAAGGGCAATGCGATGAACATGATGAATAAGTATCTACCCATTGATAATGGCGATCGTCCGCAGTGGCTTGGGCGTGCCAGTATTAATGAACAACTCCACTTTGGCGAACTGGAGCAACAGTTGATTGCAAGTCAGGCCGAACTGGATAAACAACTGGGAACACACGCCAGTCTGCAGACCTACGCAAAAAGCATTGCCAGTCAGTTGCTGCAGCTGGAATTCGGCATCACGCTGGATCCCGACAACCTGATGACAACCAGCCGTTACAGCTTCGATATGGCCGGGCGTCGAGTCACGCAGGAGGACAAACGGTCCCTGACGGATTTGTTCCTGTGCGGCCTGCACGAGGAAGATGAGCGGGGAAGCATCACCTTTGAGGGGGAAGGTCTTCCTCCCGGATTGAACCAGCAATGGCTGGAGCAATCGTTGGCCGAGGACGTGCGCGCCACCTACGGTGCTGCATTTCGGGATCTGTTCCAGCGCAGTGGGGTGCTCACCGCCATGAACAGCGTCATCCGGGATCAATTGCGGCTGAGTGCATTTTCCGCGAAGCTCCGGGGGCATCTCGACGACACCAGTCTCCAACGGGTTCAACGTGCTGTGGACGGGGATGCGAGTTTAATCATCGCGCCATTGCAGTTGCGTGACGATACTCGACCACTCCTGGGGCTGGTTGCCATCGGCAGCCGCAGCCCCAGCCAGGACGACTGGCTTCTGTACGCTCCGGATTCGCCTGGCGGGCAAGATTGGTACAAGTTATCGACGCTAAGACAAATGAGCGTTGATATTGGCGGTTGGACGGAAACAACCAAGGGGCGAGACTACTTGTTATGGCGCTCCCATGCGGTGGATCGCGAGGCAGTCGGCGGTTATCTGAAACAAGTCTTGAATCTGCCCAATCTATGGCGTGGTATGGCACTCGCGCCGACCCCTTACACGGGGGCAGAAGTACTGAATACTCTGGTTTATAACCAGCGGGCCTGGCGGGTGGCTCAAGAAGAACACCACACGCCCTATGGTTATCGGACTGCTACAAACCAGCAGCGCCAGAACTTTACCCGGATGACTTGCGAACTTCGGGCACTGAAAACAATTGAAGTGCGTGAAGGCGGATTTGTCAGCTACGAGCGTTTTTGCCACCACTTGATCAAACGGCAGGTTGAAGAAGTGCTCTTGTCCAGAGGTGAACAAGTCGCTGTCAACCCTGACCGGATTTTTGTGGAGATCGAACGGGGCCAACAGATGACACTGACCCGGCTGATTGCCGACGAGGTGCATTTTTACTCTGATAACGCCGATAGAGACGGCTACCCGCGGTTCACGGTGGCGACTGACCATCCACCCATTAACCAACTCTCTATTCACCACGTTGCCGGATGGTCGAGAACGCTGCGTCCGGGCGAGAAGTACATCGACATGTTGCGCGCAACTTACATCGACCGCTCCAATGGCTATTTCAAGCAGCAGTTATACATGGGGATCATGCAACGCCAGATGCGCGTGGCAGTCATGCAGGCGCTACTCACCGGCCGGTTGGTGAAGGAACACGTCGATGAACTGATGAAGGTTGTTGCGGCGTTCGATCATCCGCAAGCGACCAGCCCGGTAGGCGAGGCGCCTGACGAGGTGCGCCACAGTGCGCTGTACAAACTTTATCTGAGGGGACGTTTAGTCGTCGGGGCGTTCGTCTTCAGGCTGCATGTTGCCGGGAAGGTTGTGGAATATCTGTTTACCCCGGATGCTCCGGATGGACGCGAACTGAGGCCGTTCAAGGACTTCGTGGGAGCGGTGAAAACCCACGGCCTCGGCGACTACTTCTACGATCGGGTGTTCGGGAAGTACCAGCCGCAGGTCGGTGCTTATCTGGCGGATCTCGAGCAGGTTGCCAATTTTATCGAGGCGCCGACACTGGAGCGTAACAGTCGGATCACGGATTTGTACTGGTGCTATTACGACGTGTTGACCAAGGTCATTTCTGATGTCGACGAAAAGACGCAAAGCCTTGAAGAGATCATCACCGGCCTGGTGTACAACGCCGTTGTTTCGGCGGTGAGCGTCATCGCCATTGTCTACGCTCCCGTCGGTATCGCATTGAGCGCCGCCTTGCTGACTCAGAATCTGGTGCAAGGTGTTCACGCCTATTCCGAGGGCAATCGGTCCAAAGCGCTGAGTCATTTCGCGAAGGCGGTGATTGAGTTGGCGGCCTTGGGCAAGGCAGGTCTGGGAAAGTCGGGTGCTACTGCCGTGCAGAAAAGCCTGATCGGATTGCTGGGGGATGTGTATACCGTGGAAAAGCTGTTTGCTGAAATCTCCGGGCAGCCCCGATTACATAAGCGGGCGCTGGAGGTCATTCAGGAAATTCTCGACGACCCCGAGAGCATCACCAGTAAAACCACCATCAGGTAAGGGCAATGACTGAGCGTCAATGCCGCGTCGGGTTCAGCGACTGACATCGTCGGCCTGATACCCCATCCGCCAACTCACGGCCCGTGTCGCCGCCAGCAAACGCTGTGCCGCCGGGCCGTTTTCGTCGGCGTGAAACAACGAGGTCGGACCGACAATGGTCATGACCGCAGCTACGTTCCCGACCGCATTGAAGACGGGGGCGGACAATGCGTCGACACCGGGCATCAGCAAACCATGCACATGATGCAGACCGCGTTCGCGGATCTGTTCGCATAACGCTGCATAGGCTTGATTGTCCGCCAGCGCATGGGCGGTTGCGGTTTGCAGTTCCTGCTCGCGCAAGTCGACGGTTTCGCGCTTTGGCAGAAACGCGCCGAACACCAAACCGGTGGATGAACTGAGCAACGGCAACACCGATCCCAATTGCGTCACCACCGTCACCGCGCGCACGGCGGGCTCGATGTGCACCACGGTCGCACCCTGATTGCCCCACACGGCCAAAAAGCAGGTTTCGTTCAGTTCATCGCGCAACTCGGCCAAGGGCAGGGCACCGACTTTCAGTACATCCATACTGTTGAGTGCGGCGAGACCGACACGCAACGCTTCACGGCCCAGGCCGTAGTGGTTGGTGGCGGTGTTTTGCTCGGCAAAACCGCTGGCGATAAGCGCCTGTAAATAGCGGTGAACCTTGCTCGCCGGCATCTGCACGTGTTCGGCCAGACGCGACAGCGAGGTCGACGGCGACAACTCGGCCAAGGCCTTGAGAATGTCGGTGCCGACCTCGGCCGAGCGGACTTTCTGTTTGTCGTTGTTGCGCGGCGTTTCCATGGAGGCGGTCTGATCCTGGGACGAATGGGCGTCTTTATAGCTTGACGGTCAATACCAATCAAATTACGTTATGCGTAATCAGATTACGATAAAAACAACCCTGGCGTGCCGAACCTCTGCAACAGAGTGACAGGTCATCGCCTTCTCCCTGTTCAGGAGGCTCCATGAACCCTGATTCAACCGCGCCAGCGCTGGCTTATCAGTCCGGCTTCGGCAACGAATTCAGCAGTGAGGCGTTGCCCGGCGCATTGCCCGTCGGCCAGAACTCCCCGCAAAAAGCCCCGTATGGCCTCTACACCGAATTGTTCTCCGGCACCGCGTTCACCATGGCCCGCAGTGAAGCGCGGCGCACATGGATGTACCGCATTCAGCCATCGGCCAATCACCCGGCGTTCGTCAAACTGGATCGGCAACTGGCCGGCGGCCCATTGGGTGAAGTGACCCCCAACCGCCTGCGCTGGAACCCATTGGACATCCCGACCGAGCCGACCGATTTCATCGACGGACTGGTCAGCATGGCAGCCAACTCAAGCACGGAAAAGCCGGCCGGAATCAGCATCCATAGCTTCCGCGCCAATCGCTCCATGGAGCGTGTGTTCTTCAACGCTGACGGCGAAATGTTGTTGGTGCCTGAGCTTGGCCGTTTGCGCATTGCCACTGAACTCGGCGTGCTGGAGCTGGAGCCGCTGGAAATCGCCGTGCTGCCGCGCGGGCTGAAATTTCGCGTCGAACTGCTCGACCCGCAAGCCCGCGGTTACATCGCCGAGAACCATGGAGCACCGCTGCGCTTGCCGGACCTTGGGCCGATAGGCAGCAATGGCTTGGCCAATCCGCGAGACTTCCTGACGCCGGTTGCGCACTACGAAAACCTCAAACAACCGACCACCCTGGTGCAGAAATTCCTTGGCCAATTGTGGGGCTGCGAGCTGGATCATTCACCGCTCAACGTCGTCGCCTGGCACGGCAATAATGTGCCGTACAAATATGACCTGCGCCGTTTCAACACCATCGGCACAGTAAGTTTCGATCATCCGGACCCGTCGATTTTCACCGTCCTGACCTCGCCAACCAGTGTGCATGGCCTGGCCAACCTGGACTTCGTGATCTTCCCGCCACGCTGGATGGTCGCCGAGAAAACCTTCCGTCCACCGTGGTTCCACCGCAACCTGATGAACGAATTCATGGGCCTGATCAAGGGCGAGTACGATGCCAAGGCCGAAGGCTTCGTGCCCGGCGGTGCGTCCTTGCACAGCTGCATGAGCGCTCACGGCCCGGACGGCGAAACCTGCACCAAGGCGATTAACGCGGAACTGGCGCCGGCGAAAATCGACAACACCATGGCCTTTATGTTCGAGACCAGCCAGGTATTACGCCCGAGCCGTTTCGCCCTCGATTGCCCGCAACTGCAAACCAACTACGATGCCTGCTGGGCCACGCTGCCCGCCACTTTCGACCCGACCCGGAGATAACCCATGACTCAGACAACCATCACTCATAGCTGGGTTGCCTCCGCCAATGGCCACGCCGATTTCCCGCTGCAAAACCTGCCATTGGGTGTGTTCAGCGTGAACGGTTCGGCCCCGCGCAGCGGCGTGGCGATTGGCGAGCATATTTTTGATCTGGAGGCGGCGCTGGAAGCGGGCCTGTTCGATGGCGCGGCTCGTACCGCAGTTGAAGCGACCCGTGGCGGTCAGTTGAATGCATTCTTCGAGTTGGGCCGCGAGGCTCGTGTTGCCCTGCGTGAGCGCTTGATCGAACTGTTCAAAGAAGGCAGCACCCTGCACGGCAAGATCGAAGCCCAAGGCGCAAAACTGTTGCCATTGGCGGCTGATTGCGTGATGCACTTGCCGGCAAAAATCAACGATTACACCGACTTCTATGTGGGCATTGAGCACGCGCAAAACGTCGGCAAACTGTTCCGCCCCGACAACCCGCTGCTGCCGAACTACAAGTACGTGCCGATCGGCTACCACGGTCGCGCCTCAACCATTCGCCCGTCCGGCACTGACGTTCGTCGTCCTAAAGGGCAGACCTTGCCGGCCGGTCAGACCGAGCCGACGTTTGGTCCGTGTGCGCGTCTGGATTACGAATTGGAACTGGGCATCTGGATTGGTCAGGGCAACGAGATGGGCGATTCGATCGCCATCGGTGACGCCGCCGATCACATCGCCGGTTTCTGCCTGCTCAACGACTGGTCGGCGCGTGACATTCAAGCGTGGGAATACCAGCCATTAGGGCCGTTCCTATCGAAAAGTTTTATCACCAGCATTTCTCCGTGGGTCGTCACCGCCGAAGCGCTGGAGCCGTTCCGTCGTGCTCAACCGGCACGTCCTGAAGGCGATCCGCAGCCGCTGCCGTACCTGTTCGACAAGCTCGATCAAGCCGCGGGCGGTTTCGACATCGAACTGGAAGTGCTGCTGCTCACTGACGGCTTGCGCGAGCAAAACCTGCCGGCCCATCGCCTGACCCTCAGCAACACCCAACACATGTACTGGACCGTGGCGCAAATGGTTGCGCACCACAGCGTCAACGGCTGCCAATTGCAGGCCGGCGACCTGTTCGGTTCGGGCACTTTGTCGGGGCCGGAAAACGGTCAGTTCGGCAGTCTGCTGGAAATCACCGAGGGCGGGAAAAAGCCGATTGAGCTGGCGTCGGGCGAGGTGCGTAAATTCCTTGAAGACGGCGACGAAATCATCCTGCGTGCCCGTTGCAGCCGCGAGGGTTTTGCCTCCATCGGCTTCGGTGAATGCCGCGGCAAAGTACTGCCGGCACGTTAAGAGGATTGGGTGATGGAACTCTATACCTACTACCGTTCGACCTCGTCTTATCGGGTGCGTATCGCGCTGGCGCTCAAGGGCCTGGATTACCAGGCCCTGCCGGTCAACCTGATTGCACCGCAAGGTGGCGAAAATCGACAGCCGGCGTACCTGGGCATCAACCCGCAAGGCCGTGTGCCGGCCTTGCGCACCGACGAAGGCGATGTGTTGATTCAGTCGCCGGCGATCATCGAGTACCTGGAAGAACGTTATCCACAGGTGCCGCTGCTGTCCAAAAACCTTGCCGCCCGCGCCCATGAGCGCGGTGTGGCAGCGGTGATTGGTTGCGACGTGCATCCATTGCACAACGTCAGCGTGCTCAACAAGCTGCGCCAATTGGGTCATGACGAACCGCAAGTGGTGGAGTGGATCGGGCACTGGATCAGCCAGGGGCTGGCGACGGTGGAACAGTTGATCGGGGAGAGCGGTTATTGCTTTGGCGGCGAACCGGGATTGGCAGATGTCTACTTGATCCCGCAACTGTACGCGGCCGAGCGATTCAACATTTCACTTGAGGCGTATCCACGGATTCGCCGGGTTGCGGCGTTGGCGGCCACGCATCCTGCGTTCATAAAAGCCCACCCCGCCAACCAGCCAGACACCCCTTGAAGCTAATTACTGAACCCTGTGGGAGCCGGGCTTGCCCTAATGCCGATCAGTTAAGGCGTTAAGCTCCGCAATCTTTGTGGGAGCGAGCCTGCTCGCGATGACGGCGGCACAGTCAACACTTGCGTCGCCTGACAATCCGCCATCGCGAGCAGGCTCGCTCCTAGGGGATCTGCGATTAGTGGACGACCGCGTTGGGTGGCAGATGCCCCAGGCGTTCCGTCAGGCGAATCCGCTGGATCGGGTCGTCGCTGAGCAACAGCGCATGCTCCAGGTCAAAGCGCTCGGCGTTCGGGCAGTCCAGTCGTTGATAGAGGCTGGCCCTGGCCAGGTAGTCGGCGGCGTTGGCGTTGCCCAGTTCCAGTACCCGCTCGGCGTCGACCAAGGCGCCGATATAGTCATCGTGGGAGAGGTGCAGTTGACGCAGGTTTCGCGACAGGCGTTGCAGCATCTGCACCGGATCAGCCGTCAGTAAATGGTCGGCGCTGAGTTTCATGTTCGGGCCGTACTGGCGTTGCAGCAGTTCCCGGCAGTCGTTGGGGTACAACCGACGCCCCCCGCAGGGGTCGAGCAGGTGATCGGCGCCCGGAACCCGCAGCAGGAAGTGCCCGGGGAAATTGACGCCCACCAGCGGGATTTCCAGGCGTTTGGCCAACTCCAGCGCAATCAGCCCAAGGGAAAGCGGCTGGCCGCGTCGCAGTTCCAGAACTTTATTGAGCAAAGCCACTTGTGGACGCAGGGGTGTGAAGTCGTCCTGGGCGAACCCCATGTCATTCATCCGCCGCAACAACGGCTGAGCCAGCTCGCTGACCGGAAGCATCGGCAAGCCATAGCTGACGTGCTGTGCCAGGTCGTTGAAGCCTGCCAGCACCGCCTCGGGGCTCAGGCTGGTATCGTGCTCGGCCGCAATCCACAGCGCCGCTTCGAAAAGCGCGGGCGGTGAACGTTGCAGGCAATCGAAGAAGCATTGGCGGGGCGTCATCAAAATCTCCGGCGAATGCCTCGTTTTAGCCCCGTCTCCGGCATTCGTCCAGTGCTGCACACATGCGGTTTCAGGTTATGTCCAAAAGCCATCAAAGTAACGCCGCTTATTCCGGTGTGCTTCTGCAATTTTCAGGCGCAAGCCTATACTGGCGACTACTAGAAGTGATTCGGGAGCCCCACGATGTTCGCTCTCATGCAAAGCACTCGCCTTGAATCGCTGCATCTGAGCGTCGACTCGGTCACCGGGTTGAAGGCGGTCATTGCCATTCATAACAGCCGGCTCGGGCCCGCCCTGGGTGGTTGTCGTTACCTTGCCTATCCCAGCGACGAATCGGCGGTCGAGGATGCCATACGCCTTGCGCAAGGCATGAGTTACAAGGCTGCACTGGCCGGGCTAGCCCAGGGCGGCGGCGTGGCGGTGATTGTTCGCCCGGTCCATGTGGAAAATCGTGCCGCGCTGTTCGAAGCCTTCGGGCGCTGTATCAACCAGCTCGACGGCCGCTATATCACCGCCATCGACAGCGGCACCTCGGTGGCCGACATGGATTGCATCGCCCAGCAGACCCAACACGTCACCAGTACCACGTCGGCGGGCGACCCTGCACCGCATGCCGCCATGGGCGTGTTCACCGGCATTCGAGCGACCGCGATGGCCCGTCTGGGCAGCGATAATCTGGAAGGCCTGCGCGTGGCCATTCAAGGTTTGGGCAATGTCGGTTATGCACTCGCCGAACAGCTGCACGCGGCGGGCGCAGAACTGCTGGTCAGCGATATTGACCACGGCAAAGTGCAACTGGCGATGGAGCAACTGGGCGCTCACCCGATTGCCAACGAAGCACTGCTCAGCACTCCATGCGACATCCTCGCACCGTGCGGCCTGGGAGGCGTGCTCAACAGCCACAGCGTGACGCAGCTGCGCTGCTCGGCGGTGGCCGGCTCGGCGAACAATCAACTGACACACCTGGACGTCGCCGATCAACTGGAACGGCGGGGCATTCTGTATGCGCCGGATTACGTGATCAATTCGGGCGGGCTGATCTACGTTTCGCTCAAACACCGCGGCGAAGAGCTGACGACCATCACCGCGCACTTGTCGAAAATCGCCTCACGCCTGACCGAGGTCTTTGCCCATGCCCAAGCGGAAAAACGTTCGCCTGCGCGGGTGGCGGACGAATTGGCAGAGAAGGTGTTGTACCGCTGAGTCGTTCTGTTATCCCGGACATGAAAAAGGCCCTGAGTCAGTCGACTCAGGGCCTATTCAATTCGGGCGTTGCTTACTTCGGCGTCTGGGCCGCTTTGGCAGGCTTGGTCGGCTCAGCGGCTTCAACTGCCTCGACAGGTTCGGCCTGTTCAACCACTTCAACCGGCGCATTCAGCAGCTCGGACAATGCATCCGGCTGGCTTTTGAACGCCTTGGCGAACACGTCACGATTTTTCGCCATGTAGATCCCGGCTTCTTCCACTTGCTGCTCGGTCAGGGACGGAACGGCTTTTTGCAACACTTCAGCCAGCAATTCGGCCAGTTCGAGCATTTTGTCATGACGGTCAGCTTCGGCTTTATCCATGAACAAGCGCTCCAGATCTCGGCTGCTGCGGTATACCACTTCGACGGCCATTCACCACCTCACATGCCTTCACATTAGTTGTCTGTTTCGACTACTGTATTTATATACAGCGAAAAGGATAAGCGAATCCCCGGGTTTTGGGTAGTGGCTTTTTAATGTAGACCGAAATTGGCGTTTGTGAACCCTGTGGGAGCCGGCGGTGCGACGATTCGACTTGCCCGCGATGACGTCGGTGAACACACCACAAAAGTGTCCGATTTCAACTCATCGCCATCTGACACTATATGCCTGGCCTTTTTTCTGCATGCAGAACAACCGTCACGTCAATCCCGCATCATCCGCTCGAACCGAGCTAAGGAAGCATCATCGTGAAAATCAACTGGGCCGAGAACCTGCGGCAAAACGTGCACCAACTGGCCGAGTCCCTGGGCAACCTGTTCGTCGAGACCTTCCACTACCTGGCGCTGTTCGCCATTGGTGCAGTGACCGCGTGGGCGGCGGTGATGGAATTCTTGCAGATGATCGAAGCAGGGCACATCAAGATCGACGACATCTTGCTGCTGTTCATCTACCTCGAGCTGGGGGCGATGGTCGGGATTTACTTTAAGACCAATCACATGCCGGTGCGATTCCTGATCTACGTGGCGATCACCGCGTTGACGCGGCTGCTGATCTCCAATGTCTCGCACCACAATCCGCCGGATGTCGGGATCATCTATCTGTGCGGCGGGATTCTGCTGCTGGCGTTTTCGATTCTGGTGGTGCGTTACGCCTCGTCGCAATTCCCTTCGGTGAAGATCGAACACCCGCAACGCAAGGTTGGTGCGGGTTCCAGTGAACATCCAGAAGTGGAGAAAGGCGAGCTTTAAAGCCTGATGGCAGATCGATGCTGGCCTTTGAGCGGGGGCGGCGGCAAGGAGCAATTGTCGCCTTCGGTCATGGCTTCGAGGAGGGTGATAGCACTGTGGCCTTGTTCGATGGCGATGCCGAACTGAATACTTTGCACCAAGCGTTTGAGGCGTTTGGGGTCATTGCGCTGCTCGGTGCTGATCATGCGTTTGGCAATCACGCGGCCGGCGTTGGAGAGGGTTAGCATGATGCTGCCGTCCAGACCTTGAATGCTCAGGTTGATCTGGTAATCCGGTGCAAAAGCATCGGTAATGACCTGAAAGGGGTTGTCCATTTTGCGTCACCGCTTGATTGAACGTGCAGGTATTGACCGGCCATGATCGGGTTGGTTCGCAACTCCAGACCATCGGCAGATCGCTCGCTGAGGTTTCAACAGTCCTTTTGCCTCACGGTGATATTGCAAGGGGTATGCCGGAAAAATTGTCGAACAACTATCTCGGCAAAAAAGCGACGGACGTCGTGGCTAATGCAAACTCACTAAGCCGCACCGCAAACCGTAGCAGCTGGCGAAGCCTGCGTCCGGCTGCTACAAAGTGTGATTCGCCTGCCCGTTTCAGGGCATGAATGAATAGATGATCGCAGACAGTGCAATCAGCACTCCACCCAGCTCACCGCCAGGCCGCCCCGTGAAGTCTCTTTGTATTTGTCCTGCATGTCAGCGCCGGTATCGCGCATGGTGCGGATCACCCGGTCCAGGGAAATGAAGTGTTTACCGTCACCGCGCAGGGCCATTTGCGTGGCGTTGATCGCCTTCACGGCGGCAATCGCGTTACGCTCGATGCACGGCACTTGCACCAGGCCGCCGACCGGGTCGCAGGTCAGGCCGAGGTTGTGCTCCAGGCCGATTTCGGCGGCGTTTTCCAGTTGCTCCGGGGTGGCACCGAGCACGTCGGCCAGACCGGCGGCGGCCATCGCGCAGGCCGAACCGACTTCCCCCTGACAACCGACCTCAGCGCCGGAGATCGAGGCGTTTTTCTTGCACAGAATGCCGACCGCCGCCGCGCCCAGAAAGAACGCAACCACGTCATCGTCCGACGCGTCCGGATTGAACTTCATGTAGTAATGCAGCACCGCCGGAATGATCCCCGCCGCACCGTTGGTCGGTGCCGTGACCATGCGCCCGCCCGCCGCGTTTTCCTCGTTCACCGCGAGGGCGAACAGGTTGACCCACTCCATGGCCGACAGGGTGGACGTGATGACATTTGGCTTGCCGATTTCCAGCAAGCTACGGTGCAGCTTTGCGGCGCGACGCGGCACGTTCAGGCCCCCCGGCAAGATGCCTTCGTGACGCAAGCCTTGTTCTACACACTCGCGCATCACCGACCAGATGTGCAGCAAGCCCTGGCGGATTTCGGCTTCGCTGCGCCACGCCAGTTCGTTGGCCATCATCAGCTCGGAAACCCGCAGCCCGTGCTGTTTGCAGAGCCTTAGCAGTTCGGCGGCGCTGGAGAAATCGTACGGCAACACCACGTCGCTGGTGGGCGCAATGCCGGACTCGGCCTGTGCCGCTTCGACGATGAAACCGCCGCCGATGGAGTAGTACGTTTGCTCGTAGAGTTCGCCGGTTTCGCCGAAGGCTGACAGTGACATCGCGTTGGGGTGGTAGGGCAGGCTCTCGTCCAACAGCAGGAGATCGCGCTGCCAGTTGAAGGCGATTGTCGTTTTGCCGGCCAAAGACAATTCGCCGGTTTCACGCAGGGTCTGGATGCGGCTGTCGATAGACGTGGGGTCAATGCTGTCCGGCCATTCGCCCATCAGGCCCATGACACAGGCGCGGTCGGTCGCGTGGCCGACGCCGGTGGCGGAAAGTGATCCATAGAGGCGGATTTCTACCCGGCGTACGGCGTGCAGCAAACCTTGGTCCATCAATACCCGGGCGAAGGTCGCAGCGGCGCGCATCGGGCCGACGGTGTGGGAGCTGGACGGACCGATGCCGACTTTGAAGAGATCGAAAACACTGATAGCCATGCTAAACCCTATACAAGCAATGGAAGAGAAATCGCTGCCATTTTTGTAGGACAAGCGCAATGTCGGCGATACTGCCAACCTAGGTCCAGCGTGACCAACGAAACTTCCTAAGACAGCCTTTAGCAGGACTAAACGATGAGTCGTCAATTGCATGCCCAGACCTACGTCTGGCTGCACGTATTTTCATGTGCCGCGCGGCACTTGTCGTTCACCCGTTGCGCCGAAGAACTCCACATCACGCCGGGGGCGGTCAGTCAGCAAATTCGGCAGCTGGAAGAGCGTCTGGGCTTTCGCCTGTTTCACCGTCGTGCCCGGGGTGTGGAACTGAGCGCTGAAGGCCAGCGCCTGGCCATTACGGTGAACGAGGCTTACGGCAGCATTGATGCAGAGTTGCGCCGTCTGGACGCCGGCATGATCAGTGGAATTTTGCGGGTACGCTCGATTCCCTCATTCCTGAGCAAATGGCTGACCCCGCGTCTGCCACGTTTGCAGCAGCGCTTTCCAGACATTCAGTTGCGCCTGGTGGCCGAAGACAGCAGCGTGCCGCTGCACGAGGGTGACTTCGATCTGGCGATCGACCTGAACGATGGCAGCTACCCCGGTCTGTTATCCACCGCCTTGCTCGACGAGCAGATTTTCCCGGTCTGTGCCCCGAGCCTGCTGCGAGGCCGACCGCCGCTGCATGGCCCGGCGGACCTGATGCATTTCCCGTTGTTGCACGACATTACCGCCTGGCGCGGCAGCTACGAATACGCAGAATGGGAGTTCTATCTCAATACCATTGGCTTCGAGGGCGCGGACGTGCGACGCGGGCATACCTTCAATCGCAATCACCTGACCATCGAAGCGGCCATTGCCGGGATGGGCGTGGCGATTGCGCGCCGCACATTGCTCAACGATGAGCTGGAGCGGGGGGCGTTGATCGTACCGTTCGGGTTGGCGGTGCCCAATCACAAGCGCTATATGCTGCTGTATGCGCCGGGGGCATTGAGCCATCCGGGTGTGCGCGCGGTGCATGACTGGCTGGTGGAGGAGGCGGGGATCTTTCGAAGTTTACATCCGCTGGCAGACCAACAAATGTGAGCAATTATGACAAAGAAGCGAGCGGACCCAACTCCCGACCTTAGCAGCGCTTTTGCTCGTTGTCCGGGTTTTTTTGCTAATAGATATTTATCTTTTTTTAGGGGTTGAAATGTTCTGCGCACAGACCGATTGTGTAAGTAAGAGGTCACGGTGACGACGCCCAAGGGCTAGCCGAAGGGCCTCTCGCGAGCTAGCTGAAATAAGGGATGAACTATGCAAATCCAAGTCAACAGCGATAACCATATTCAAAGCAGCATCCGACTGGAGGAGTGGGTACGTACTACCATTGAGAGCACGCTCGAACGTTATGAAGAGGACCTGACCCGCGTCGAGGTTCATCTGCGGGACGAAAACGGCGACAAGCCCGGACCGCACGACATACGCTGCCAACTTGAAGCGCGGCCAAAAGGCCACCAACCGATTTCTGTCACTCATAAAGCCGCTAACCTGGAACTGGCGATCGACGGTGCGGCTGAAAAACTCGAACATGCCCTGGAGCACCTGTTCGGCAAACTGCGGGGCAAACCACGTGCCGCGGTAGTGCCGTTCGAGCGAGCCACAGCCGATGCGCTGCTGGAAGACGAGTTTCTCGAGAACGAACAGGCTGCACAGAACGGTTGACGCCTGATTCAACTTTTTACCTTTCCACCACTGACGACGGGCCTGCTGATGCAGGCCCGTTCTTGTTTCAGGGGTTGCGAGGGTTTACGCATTCCAATGTGGGAGCGAGCCTGCTCGCGATGGCGGCCTGACTGACACCGATTATCTTGGGAGTTACCGCAAAAACGCCTGCCGATATTCCCCTGGCGTGCCACCCAAAGCCTGCCGAAACCGATTGGTGAAATGACTGGCACTGGCAAACCCGCACGCCAACGCAATCTCACCCAATGGCTGCGACGTCGAACGCAATAACTCCCGCGCCCGGCTCAGTCTGCGAGCCAGTACATACTGATGCGGCGGCAAGCCAAAACTTTCCCGGAACATCCGCGCAAAGTGGTACTCCGACAAAGCGCACAGCGCGGCCAATTGCCCAAGGCTGATGGCCTCGGCCAACTGGTTATCGATGAAGTCCACCAACTGCCGCCGCTGATGCGCCGCCAATCCACCCTTGAGCCGCAATCCCTCGCGCATCCCCACTTGGCCAAGCAACACGTGGCTGAGCATTTCGTGGGCCAGGCTGCTGGTCAGCAAGCGTTCGCCGGGCTCGTCCCAGTTGAGGGTGAGCATGTGACGAAAGCGCAGGGCTTGTGCCGGATCGTCGAGAAAGGTTCCTTCGCGCAACTGCAGTTCGCGCGGTTCGCGGTCCAGCAACGTGACGCAGCCGAGGGCGAATTGCTCGGGGCTGAAATACAAGTGGGCCAGGCGAATGTCGCCGTTGATCACCCACCCCGATTGATGCTCGGCGGGCAGGATGCACAGCTTGTCCGGGCCGCCCTTGGTGCCGGGCTGGTCGCGGCGGAAGGTGCCAGTGCCGCCAGCGATGTAACACGACAGCGTGTGATGGCTCGGCGCTTCATAGTCCTGGGCGTCGTGATGGTTGCTCCACAAGGCTGCAGCCATGCCGTCACCGAGTTCGGCGCTGTGCTCCAGCCGAGCATTGGGCGAACGGTTAAGGGCTTGAAAGACTTGCAGTGTTTCCAGTGCGGGCATGATCGCTTCTCTCCAACGCTTTGCATCCTACTCCGTAGAGTTTGGCCTGCCAGCCTCTGCGCTGACAAAAGCGCAAGTTTATGCAAGTGCGATATGAGCGGACGCAGGACACTGAACCTCTATTGAGGAGTGTTTGCCATGAACCTGTCGTTGTACTTGCTGACCGTGCTGATCTGGGGCACCACCTGGATTGCCTTGAAATGGCAACTGGGCGTGGTGGCGATTCCGGTGTCGATCGTCTATCGCTTCGGCCTCGCAGCATTGGTGCTGTTCGCGATGTTGCTGCTGAGTCGACGTCTGCAAGTGATGAACCGTCGCGGGCACTTGATCTGTCTGGCGCAGGGGTTGTGCCTGTTCTGTGTCAACTTCATGTGCTTCCTGACCGCCAGTCAGTGGATTCCCAGCGGTTTGGTCGCCGTGGTGTTTTCTACCGCCACCCTGTGGAACGCGCTGAACGCGCGGGTGTTCTTCGGCCAGAAAATCGCCCGCAACGTGCTGATGGGCGGCGCGCTGGGCTTGTTCGGGCTTGGCCTATTGTTCTGGCCTGAGCTCGCCGGGCACACCGCCAGCCCGCAAACCTTGCTCGGCCTGGGCCTGGCGTTGCTCGGAACCCTGTGCTTCTCGGCCGGCAACATGCTGTCGAGCCTGCAACAGAAGGCCGGTCTGAAACCGCTGACCACCAACGCCTGGGGCATGGCGTATGGCGCGGCAATGTTATCGGTGTGGTGCATGGTCAAAGGCATTCCGTTCGACATCGAATGGAGTACGCGTTACATCGGCTCACTGTTGTACCTGGTCATTCCCGGCTCGGTGATTGGCTTCACCGCTTACCTGACACTGGTCGGTCGCATGGGACCCGAACGCGCGGCGTATTGCACGGTGCTGTTCCCGGTGGTGGCGCTGAATGTCTCGGCATTTGTCGAAGGCTATCAATGGACCGCACCGGCACTGGTCGGTTTGGTGCTGGTAATGTTGGGCAATGTCCTGGTGTTTCGTAAGCCCAAGGCACCGATAGCGCAAGGCACTGGCAAGCTCGCTTGAAAAGATCTGGGCGAGCGTCGAGGTCACTCAACGCTCAGTCCTGAGGGCTACGAATATCAGCAACGGAAGTATGAAGTCGACAATATGCCGCGCCCAGTCCTTGGCGTTCCAAACGTGGGATTCATCCATGTTGAACCATTCGACGCCGATCACTTGCAAACAGACGTAATAGACAAATAGGGCGATCAGTAATCCGATAATTGAAAACTTTTTGGCCTCATGGAAAACTTCGGCAGGCGCGTTTATGTTTCGGTAAAGGTGATAGGCACCTACCAGACAAAAAGCCGTATAGATAACTTCCAGGGTAAGAATTAACCAGTAGATCCGGTGGTGGAGCATGGGCGAGGTGATGGCCCTGTAGCTAAGGTTCAGGTTTTCCCGAGTGGTGTCCATGCTCAGGATATGACCGACGTATTCATAGTTGGATGCGTAGTCGGTGAAGTTGCTGTACATCACCAGCAGGCCAAAAAAGCTTATATAAGCTATTAGTGAAAACTTGCAGTATCTAACAAGTTTGTCAGTGGAAAGGTTGTTCAAGGTTTATGTGCTCCATCACAGTTTTTCCGTAGAGTCGGATAAGGTGTCTGGAGTGTATAGGGCTTAACTTTTTTTCGTTGTCGGACTGAATTTCAAGTTGTGTAACAAACGGGCAGGTACATTAAAAGGTATCTGCCCGTTTTAATTAGCCTTTCCAGACTTGCGGGTTGACCAGATCTTGCGGGCGCTCGCCCAATAGCGCGCTGCGCAGGTTAACCAACGCGCGATTGGCCATGGCTTCGCGGGTTTCGTGAGTGGCGGAACCGATGTGCGGCAATGTCACCGCGTTTTTCAGTTGGAACAGCGGCGACTCGGCCAGCGGTTCCTTTTCGTAAACGTCCAGACCGGCACCGCGAATGCGGTTGTTTTGCAGCGCATCGATCAGGGCCGGCTCGTCGACGACCGGGCCACGCGAGATGTTGATCAGGATTGCGCTCGGCTTCATCAGCGCCAGTTCGCGGTGGCTGATCAGGTGTTTGGTTTTTTCGCTGAGCGGCACGACCAGACAGACGAAATCGGCTTCGGACAGCAGTTGATCCAGCGTGCGGAACTGCGCGCCAAGTTCTTGTTCCAGCTCGGTCTTGCGGCTGTTACCGCTGTAAATAATCGGCATGTTGAAGCCCAAACGACCCCGGCGGGCAATGGCCGTGCCGATGTTGCCCATGCCGACGATGCCCAGGGTTTTGCCATGCACATCGGTGCCGAACAACGGTGCGCCGACGGTGGCTTGCCATTGGCCGGCCTTGGTCCAGGCATCCAGCTCGGCAACACGGCGGGCGCTGCTCATCAGCAGGGAAAACGCCAGGTCGGCGGTGCTTTCGGTGAGCACGTCCGGGGTGTTGGTGAGCATGATCCCGCGTTCGTTGAAGTACGCGACGTCGTAGTTGTCGTAGCCGACCGAAACGCTGGAGACCACTTCCAGTTTCGCGGCGTTTTCTAGCTGCGCGCGACCGAGTTTACGACCGACGCCGATCAAGCCGTGGGCGTGGGGCAGGGCTTCGTTGAATTGTGCATTGATGTCGCCGTTTTTCGGGTTTGGCACAATCACTTCGAAGTCTTGTTGCAGGCGTTCAACCATTTCAGGGGTGACGCGGCTGAAGGCGAGGACGGTCTTTTTCATGGGAGGAGGGCTCGTCGGGCTTGGTTTGGCTTGGAGAATGCCAAGCACGCTAACATTCTTCCCTGACATTATGCGAGTCCCCGGATTACCGGGTGTACACCATTCCAAACTATGGGCACTGGCTTCTGCCGGGGTGTACACCGTCCAAACTGTAGGAGTGAGCCTGCTCGCGATGGCGGATTAGCATTCAACATTGAAGTCGACTGACACACCGTCATCGCGAGCAGGCTCACTCCAACAAGGGATTGGCGTTTGCCGGGGACTTAGCGGTGTGGCGTGGGTTTGGGGAGTTCGAGGTTGTCCATCATCCGGTTCGCCGCCAGTTCGGCGAGCATGACGATTTGCTGGATGGCCATGGCGGTGTTGCGGTGCGGGCCTTCCAGGTAGGTGGCGAAATCGCGAAATGTTCAGAGAGTAAAACTGTCCCTTCCTTTTACGGTAAAGGTGCCGCCTTTAATCTCCTTGACTGTCCCAGCAGGGCCAATGGATCTGAAAGTAAAGATTGCCTCGTAATACTCTGATTCGTGGTCGACGACTAATTCGATCTCGCCTTCGTCCGCATTGAATGTTTGGAATCGGGTTTGGCCATTTGTTGCCCAGATTTTCCAGTAAGTGGCGCAGACCTTCCCGTCTTTTATTGAGTGCTTGCCGCTGTGAATGTCGGCATTGAAAACCATCTCAATCCCTTGCACTACTCTTTCTTCATTTTCGACCTCGGAAACTTGAGTACCGTTCAGGGTCAGCCTCAATTGCTGATCGGTTGTGTAGTAGTCATAAGAGAAGTTAATTTCCATTGTTTCAAATGACTGCTCTCCCACCACAAATGCGGAAATTCTGCCCTCGGAAGGGGTTTTCTTTGTTTGAGAAAAGATATGTTCCGTTAGCATGTTCTGCTCCTTGGAGATGGGTCCCGTCAGTCAGAGGTGACTGGCCTGGAACTCAACATAGGAGGAAGTTCAGGCTTCGTAAACTGTCATTGTTGACAGTTGGCGGAACCTCGAAAGTGCGAATTAAAGTCCGTTTCGAACTGCTTTTTGAACGTACTGCTCGCGATGGCGGATTAGCATTCAACATTGAAGTCGACAGACACATCGTCATCGCGAGCAGGCTCACTCCAACAAGGGATTGGCGTTTGCCGGGGACTTAGCGGTGTGGTGTGGGTTTGGGGAGTTCGAGGTTGTCCATCATCCGGTTCGCTGCCAGTTCGGCGAGCATGACGATTTGCTGGATCGCCATCGCCGTGTTGCGGTGCGGGCCTTCCAGATAGGCGGCAAAATCGCCGGCCATTACGCTGGCCTGGGCCAGGGATTCACAGGTGTGGGCCAGTAGGTCTTCGTCTTTGAGGTCCGGCGCAAGCATGAACATGGTGCTGGGTTTGCGGGTGGGCGGTGACTTCAGTACTGCGGGGTTGAGGTAGTGATTCAGCGCGCGTTCGGCGGCGTCGTGGAATTTTTTGGAATCGACGGATTCATAGGGGGAAACGTCGTCGGTTTCCGGAGGATTCGGAGTTTCTTTAATCATTTGGAAGTTACTCAATGGCGATGAAATGGAGCTGCCATCTTTCGATTTCCAGGCGAAAGGGTGGCAACTGTGCGCGGACTGGAAAACCGGACCACCATCACACCCGGCAGACCCGAAGGTCTCCCGCGCACAGCCGCCATAACAAAGAACTGCGAGCAAAAAAAGCGCCGCAGTATGCCATGAGGTGTGATGGAGGGTTGTCAGGTTTTCCAGACCTGATCGCTGATTTGGCAGCGACCCACAAAGCCTACCCATTTCCCGTCTGACCCAACAACCGACAGAACGCGTCGGAATCCTTCCCCAAATTCAGCGCGTCTGTAGGACCGTGAGATCAGTTCGCCAGCCGAGCCCCGCCCAAACTGCCGCTCAATTCATACGCCGCCAACTCCGCCTGATGCGCCGCCAGAATCTCCGGCAATGACCCGCGCAAGTATTCGACCCAGGTCTTGATCTTCGCGTCGAGATATTGCCGCGAAGGGTAGATCGCATACAGGTTCAGTTCCTGCGAGCGGTAGTTTGGCATCACCCGCACCAGCGAGCCGTTGCGCAACCCTTCAATCGCCGCATACACCGGCAACACGCCAACGCCCATGCCGCTGGTGATCGCGGTCTTCATCGCGTCCGCCGAGTTCACCAGAAACGGTGAGCTGTTAATGGTCACTGTCTCCTGGCCTTCGGGGCCGTCGAAGGCCCATTTTTCCAGCGGGATCACCGGGCTCACCAGGCGCAGGCACATGTGGTTGAGCAAATCGCTGGGCTTTTGCGCGCAACCGTTGGCTTTCACGTACGCCGGCGAGGCGCAGACGATGCTGTAGGTGATGCCCAAACGCTGGGACACGAAGCCCGAATCCGGCAGTTCACTGGCGAGGACGATGGACACGTCGTAGCCCTCGTCGAGCAGGTCCGGTACGCGGTTGGCCATGGTCAGGTCGAAGGTCACGTCCGGGTGAGTCTTGCGATAGCGGGCGATGGCGTCGATCACGAAGTGCTGACCGATGCCGGTCATGGTGTGCACCTTCAGCTGCCCGGCCGGACGTGCGTGTGCGTCGCTGGCCTCGGCTTCGGCTTCTTCGACGTAGGCGAGGATCTGCTCGCAGCGCAACAGGTAGCGCTTGCCGGCCTCGGTCAGGGCGATGCGGCGGGTGGTGCGGTTGAGCAGGCGGGTTTGCAGGTGGGCTTCCAGGTTGGAGACCGCGCGCGAGACGTTGGCGGTGGTGGTGTCCAGTTGCACGGCGGCGGCGGTGAAACTGCCGGCCTCGGCCACGTAACTGAAGGCGCGCATGTTTTGCAAAGTGTCCATGGGGTGCTCTCAAGGGAGATGGCAAATTGTGACACGAAGTTACGGGGGCGGTGACCCCCGACGAAGGGATTATCGCGTTAACGGTAACAAAGATTCACAAGAATCCCAGCTTATCGCCATTCAGGCCGGCCCCTAGAATTGCGCATCTTTGAAACAACTCCTCACCTCAGGAAATCGCAGCAGTGCCGCGTCGCATCAGCAGAGCGCTTCAGACGCTCAGTGTTTTGGCTTTATCCCTGGCAATCAGCGGCTGCATCGGTACCGCAGGTATTGCCCCGCAGGGCAAGGCACTGGAGGCCAATTCACTGGCCACCGACGCAGCCATTCAAAACGCTGCGCAGGACGCGCACTGGCCCACCGCTCAATGGTGGCAAGCCTATGGCGACCCACAACTGAACCGCTGGATCGACCTTGCCGTGCAAGGCAGCCCGAGCATGGCCATGGCGGCGGCGCGGGTGCGCCAGGCCAAATCCATGGCCGGTATTGCCGAGTCCGCCGAGTCGTTGCAGGTCAATGGCGAATCCACCCTCAAACGCCACAACTGGCCCACCGATCAGTTCTACGGGCCGGGTGAGCTGGCCAACACGACCACCTGGGACAACAACGCCGCACTGGGCTTCAGCTATGCGCTCGACCTGTGGGGCCGCGAAAGCAATGCCACCGAACGCGCCGTGGACATGGCGCACATGAGTGCGGCTGAAGCGCGTCTGGCGCAGCTCGAACTGCAGAACAACATCGTGCGCGCCTACATCGAACTGTCACTGCATTACGCACAACGCGACATCGTCGAAGCGACGCTGAAACAGCAACAGCAGATTCTCGACCTCGCACAGAAACGTCTGGACGGAGGCATCGGCACTCACTTTGAAGTCAGTCAGGCACAAGCGCCGTTGCCGGAAACCCATCGCCAGATCGATGCGCTGGACGAAGAAATAGCCCTCAGCCGCAACCAGCTCGCAGCGCTGGCAGGCAAAGGTCCGGGCGAGGGCGCGCAGTTGCAACGGCCAACGCTGTCGTTGGGCGCGGCGCTGAAATTGCCGTCGTCGTTGCCCGCGCAATTGCTCGGTCAACGCCCCGACGTGGTGGCCAGTCGTTGGCAAGTGGCGGCCCAGGCACGCGGCATCGATGTCGCTCACGCCGGTTTCTATCCCAACGTCGATCTGGTCGGTAGCCTCGGCTACATGGCCACGGGCGGCGGGGCGCTGGAGTTTTTGACCGGCAAGAAACTCAACTACAGCGTCGGCCCGGCGATCTCGTTGCCGATCTTCGATGGCGGGCGTTTGCGCTCGGAGTTGGGCGAAGCGTCGGCGGGGTATGACATCGCCGTGGCCAAGTACAACCAGACGCTGGTCAATGCGCTGAAAAGCATCTCCGACCAGTTGATCCGCCGCGAGTCCATGGACAAGCAGCAAGCCTTCGCCGCCGAATCCGTGGCCACCGCGCAGAAGACGTATGACATTGCGATGATCGCGTATCAGCGTGGGTTGACCGACTACCTCAATGTGCTGAATGCGCAGACGTTGTTGTTCAAGCAGCAGCAAGTGCAGCAGCAGGTGCAGGCGGCGCGGCTCAGTGCTCATGCCGAATTGGTGACGGCGCTCGGTGGTGGGCTTGGTGCGGGTAATGATGTGCCGAAAGACAACCAGACCCAGGCACCGAAAACCCCGGCTCTGCTTCAGAGCCTCTCGAATTGAACACCAACCCTGTGGGAGCGGGTTTGCCCGCGATGGCGTCATCACATCCAACATTGATGGCGCTTGATACACCGTCATCGCGGGCAAGCCCGCTCCCACAGGTTCTGAGTTTCCATGGACATTTACTGTGCAGGATTTCATGACTTCCTTGCCCGCACCCATGCGCTGGCTGTATTCCCTTGAATGGCGCCGGGGTTTCTTCGACTGGGCACGCAGTGACGGTGTGACCTGGGTCTACATTTTCAAGGTGTTGTTCGCGGCGTTCCTGACGTTGTGGCTGGCGATGCGTCTGGAATTGCCGCAACCGCGCACGGCGATGATCACCGTGTTCATCGTCATGCAGCCGCAAAGCGGTCAGGTGTTTGCCAAGAGTTTTTACCGCTTTCTGGGCACGCTGACCGGGTCGGCGGTGATGGTCGCGCTGATTGCCTTGTTCGCGCAGAACACTGAACTGTTCCTCGGCTCGCTGGCGATCTGGGTGGGTATCTGCACGGCCGGCGCAGCGCGGTATCGTAACTTTCGCGCCTACGGTTTTGTACTGGCCGGGTACACCGCCGCGATGGTCGGTTTGCCTGCGTTAGCGCACCCGGACGGGGCGTTCATGGCCGCCGTTTGGCGTGTACTGGAAATCTCCCTCGGCATTCTCTGTTCGACGCTGGTCAGTGCCGCCATCCTGCCGCAAACCGCCAGCGCCGCGATGCGCAACGCCTTGTATCAGCGCTTCGGTGTGTTTGCCTTGTTCGTCACCGATGGCTTGCGCGGTCGTAGCAAGCGGGACGCGTTTGAAGCCAGCAACGTGCGCTTCATCGCCGAAGCGGTCGGGCTGGAAGGGTTGCGTAGCGTTACCGTGTTCGAAGACCCGCACATGCGTCGACGCAACGGTCGGCTCAATCGTTTGAACAGCGAGTTCATGGGCGTCACCACGCGATTCAACGCCTTGCATCAGTTGCTGGAACGCTTGGACAGCAGCGGGGCGGATCACGTGGTCGCGGCAATCAAGCCGGGTTTGCAAGACCTGGCAGAAGTGCTCGACGGTTTCAGCGGTCGGGCCCTGACCAACGCGGATGCGGCACGATTGGTAGTCGAGTTGAGCACGTACAAAGAAGGCTTGCCGGCGCGGGTTCGAAGCCTGCGCACGACCTTTCAGGAAAGCCATCCCAGCGACGCCGAGCTGCTGGATTTCCACACCGCGTACGAATTGCTCTATCGCTTCGTCGACGACTTGCACAGTTATGCACAGACCCACGCCTCACTCGCCGATCACAGCCATGAGCGCGAGCAATGGGACGAGCCGTTCACCCCGCAAACCAACTGGATGGCTTCGGCGGCGTCGGGGATTCGCGCGGCGTTCATTCTGGTGGTGCTCGGCAGCTATTGGGTAGCGACGGCGTGGCCGAGCGGGGCGACGATGACGTTGATTGCCGCCGCCACCGTCGGCCTTTCGGCCGCAACGCCGAACCCGAAACGCATGGCGTTTCAGATGGCCTGCGGAACATTCCTTGGCGCGCTGATCGGCTTCGTCGAGATGTTTTTCATCTTCCCGTGGATCGACGGTTTTCCGCTGCTGTGCGTGATGCTCGCGCCGGTGATCGTGCTCGGTTCGTTCCTGACGTCGCGACCGCAATATGCCGGTGTCGGCCTCGGCTTGTTGATCTTTTTCAGCACCGGTTCGGTGCCGGACAACCTCACGGTGTACAACCCTTACACCTTCATCAACGACTACATCGCCATGGTGCTCGGGATGCTGGTGTGCGCGGCGGCCGGAGCGATTATTTTGCCGCCGAACAGTCGCTGGTTGTGGCGACGGCTGGAGCAGGATTTGCGCGGGCAAGTGGTGTACGCGATCAGCGGCAAACTCAAGGGGTTGGCGTCGAGTTTTGAGAGCCGCACGCGGGACTTGCTGCATCAAGCTTATGGCTTGGCGGCGGGGCAACCGCAGGTGCAACGGGACTTGCTGCGCTGGATGTTTGTGGTACTGGAAGTCGGTCACGCGATCATCGAATTGCGCAAGGAACAGGCGATTCTGCCGGTGCATCCGGCCTACGCCGAATCCCAGCCATGGCGCCAGGCAATCCGGGTGATGGGCCGTTCGCTGGTGCGGCTGTTTCTGCAACCGAGTCAGAGCAATCTGGAGCGCAGTCTGATCGCGGTCGACCATGCGATCAGCCGCGCGCAAGCCACGGACGAGCCTTTCGCGCCGCACTTCGACACCTCGGCCTTGCGCCGGGTGAAGAGCTACCTGCACTTCATTCGCACCTCGTTGCTGGACCCGCAATCGCCGCTCGCTACCTACACCAAAACCGCGCCGCAAGGACTTGAACATGCCTCGTGAAATCGCCTTCCACGGCGTGTACATGCCCACCATGACGCTGATGTTTTTCATCGCTGCCGCACTGGCGTGGGCGCTGGACCGGTTCTTGTCCGGGTTCGATCTGTACCGCTTCTTCTGGCACCCGGCACTGCTGCGCTTGAGTTTGTTTACCTGTCTGTTCGGCGCTTTGGCGCTGACTGTTTACCGTTGACTCTCTATCTCTGACTCTCTATCACTAAAGAAGGGCCCTGATGAAAAAGCTTTTCAGCCTGCTCGCCACCCTGTTGGTGCTGGCCCTCGCGCTATGGATCGGCCGGACCCTGTGGGTGCATTACATGGACACCCCGTGGACCCGCGACGGCCGGGTGCGCGCCGACATCATCAATGTCGCCGCCGACGTCACCGGGGAAGTGGTGGACGTGCCGGTGCGCGACAACCAACAGGTGAAGAAGGGCGATTTGCTGATGCAGATCGACCCTGAGCACTACCGCATCGCGGTCAAACAGGCGCAGGCGCTGGTGGCGTCACGCAAGTCCACTTGGGAGATGCGCAAGGTCAACGCTCATCGCCGCGCCGACATGGACAACCTGGTCATTTCGAAGGAAAGCCGCGACGACGCCAGCAACATTGCCGACTCGGCACTGGCCGATTATCAACACGCTCAGGCGCAACTCGAAGCCGCCGAACTCAACCTCAAACGCACCGAAGTGCGGGCGGCAGTGGACGGTTACGTGACCAACCTCAACGTCCATCGCGGCGACTACGCGCGCATCGGCGAAGCAAAAATGGCCGTGGTCGATATGAATTCGTTCTGGGTGTATGGCTTCTTTGAAGAAACCAAGCTGCCGCACGTGCGGGTGGGCGATAAGGCTGACATGCAATTGATGAGCGGCGAAGTGCTGAAGGGGCACGTAGAGAGCATTTCTCGCGGCATCTACGACCGCGATAACCCGGAAAGCCGCGAGCTGATTGCCGATGTGAACCCGACGTTCAACTGGGTGCGGCTGGCACAGCGGGTGCCGGTGCGGATCCACATTGATGAAGTGCCGGAGGGGGTGCTTTTGGCGGCGGGGATTACGTGTACGGTGGTGGTTAACTAGCCGTTAGACCGAGTCGCGGCCTTCGCGAGCAAGCTTGCTCCTACATTAGATCTGCTGTGAACACCTAAGATGTGATCGACGCAGATCAAGTGTAGGAGCGGGCTTGCCCGCGAATGGAGCGACTCGGTTTCATGCCTTGCAAAACGTCTCATGCAAATGCCGCCAAATCAGCCTGCCATCGGCCTGCTTCTCAAACACCACCGTCGAACGCCGATCCGAATGCAGCCCGGTGGCATCAGTCTGCTGCTCGCGATAACTCACTACCGCGCCTTCTTCATACAGCGCGATACCGCGCAGTTCGCTGAGCGCGATCCTGAACCCGAGCTTCTTCCCGCCCGCCAGCTGAAACAGCTCGCTCAACGCCGCGAAGTCCAGCACCCGGCCCAACGGCGAGATCATGGAAAACTGTGGCGAAAATCGGCTTAGCAGTTGTTCAAGTTCTGAATCGTCTCGTTCTTCGGCCAGCCATTGTTCGATGGCGACGTGGGCCTGGATGACTTCGTCGAAGTAGTCGGTGTAGTCAGTCATGGAAGTGTGTCCTGAAATATTTCGGTGTCTGTTCTGACGTCTTCGACTTGCCCGCGATGGCGTCGACTCGCTCTCAGAGTTGCCCCTTCAGCCCGAACCGCCTCATCAACCCCGCCTCCAACAACCCCTTCGGCAATAACCCCGCCAACAACGGCAACGCCCGGCTGCCATTGCCCAATCTAATCAAACGCGGTGGTTTGCTCTGCTGCACAGCCTTGAGCAACCCCTCTGCAAACTCCCGGGTCGGTGTCGGTTTGTCCTGAGACGCCTTGGCCCGCGCACGAATGCCTTCGCGCAGGGGAAACCATGGCGATTGTTCGGTGATCAATTGTTCCGCCTCATGCCCGGCATTTTTAGCGAAGCTGGATTCGATGGCGCCCGGCTGGACTTCCATCACGCGGATTCCGAATGGCGCCAACTCCATGCGTAACGCATCGCTCAACGCATGAACGGCGGCTTTTGAAGCGCAGTAGGCGCCGGCGAACGGCGTAACCAAAATCCCTGAAACGCTGCCGATGTTCACCACCAATCCCTTGGCGCGACGCAGCACCGGAAACAACTCGCGGGTGACGCCGACGATCGCAAACACATTGGTTTCGAACTGCCGCTGCATGGCCGCAACACCGCCGTCTAGCAGCGGGCCCATAGCGCCATAACCTGCGTTGTTGATCAGTACGTCGAGGCCGCCATGTTGCAGGTTGATCTTTTCACCCAGCTGTTCGAGTGCCGCGCTGTCATTGACGTCCAGTTGCACGGCGGTGAAACCGGCAGCGGCTAATGCGGCCACGTCTTCAGCTTTTCGGGCGCTGGCCCAGACTTCGTATCCAGCATTTTTGAACACCTCGGCGAGGGCGCGGCCAATGCCGCTGGAGCAACCGGTAATCAACGCAACGGGCATGGCGCGGTCCTTGTGCAACAAGAAGAAGGGGATCAGTCGGAAAAACTACCCTGCAATCGCTCGGCGCGAAACTCCAGGGTTTGTGGGCGGTAGCCAGGGCGCAGTGGCGGCAGTGGCAAACAGTCCTCCCAGTTGGCGCCGGCCTGCAATTCGCCGGGGCCACGATAACGTGGGGCGTCGTATTGATTGTCGGCCAGATTGACCGTGTCGCCCGGCGCATAAGCGGCGATGCGCCAGCGCAATTCGGTCAGCGGCACGTCGTTGCCGTTGTTCATTTTCAGTTGCAACGGACGGTCTGCCGGGCACAGCTCCGGCGCATAGGTAATGCGCAGCTCCAGGCGTGCGAGTTGCTTGATCTCGCGGTTGTCCAGCCAGATCACCCACGTGGCCACTAGCGCCAAACCGACGGCGGCCGCCACAGAAACGGGAAACGCCTTTGCCGGGTAGCGCAGTAGCAAAATCAGCCAGGTAATGACCAGCAGGACGCCGATGAACATGTCTGTACGCTCCTTGAACTCATGACCACCATCCTACCGAAGGGCTGTGGGAATGGACATTCATGGATCAGATCTGTTGCCGTTGGTCGGTACTGTAATTTCTGACAGTAGCTCGTCATTGCCACGAACGGTTAGATAACCGTTGGCTTACAGGGACACGCCAGGATGCATTACAAAACCCCCACACTGACTGTCGTCGATCCGCGAGAGTTGCCGATCCGTTCAATTGATTATTGGCGCGAGGTTGAAGGAGAGCCGACTCTGGCTCGCATCAACCGCACCCTCCACAATGCCGCCGGGCACGCCGCCAAACAGTGGGACCCACGGCTTTGGTTGCTACAGGACCAAGATCCGCTGGCGCCCGCCAATATTGATTGTCGGCCAGGTTCACCGTATCGCCCGGCGCATACGACGCAATGCGCCAGCGCAACTCAGTCAACGGCATATCGTTGCCGTTGTTCATCGTCAACTTTAACGGCCGGTCTGCCGGGCAGTGCTCGGGAGCGTAGGTGATTCGCAGCTCAAGGCGTGCCAGTTGCTTGATCTCGCGGGTACGCCGGGCAGCGCAGCAGCAGAATCAGCCAGGTGATGACCAGCAGGACGCGGATGAACATATTTAAACGCTCCTTGGGCTCATTACCACCATCCGACCGAAGCGGCGCGGGAATGGACATTTGCGGATCAACGGAGGGCACCGTTGGTCTGAACTGTTATTTCTGACAGTGGCCAGTCGTGTGACGCTGGCATTGGATAGTGCACATGAAGGAACGATCGCGTAGTGGTTGCACGCTCAGGCGGGTGTCTACATATAAGGAGGTGGTATGAGGCGTTTTTTGATTTACGCAATCTGCATCGTGATGTCGGGGTGCATGCAGCCGTCGATCAACGAACTGTCCGTTTCATCCCGTCACGCTCATTTCGAACAGGATGGTATTGAAACAGAGGCGGCGCTGGCGGCCCGTTACGCTGATACACGTGTCGATTGCGGCAGCGCTTCCAGGCCAGCCTTTCTTTGTTCAGGGATTCTGTTCCGGGGGACGATCCACTCGCTGCAATATCATTTCTGGAACCCCAGCCCGATCGCCGTGGAAAAGGGTGCACTGTCGTTTTCCTACCTGAGGATGGACTCGCAGTTCCGGCAGATCGACTCGACCTACGATCATGGCTTTATTTTTTACCCAGTGCTGAGCACGCCGGGGGACAAGCGGCCTATTGAAGTTCTGTGTGTATTTCCCATTGATGGCGCCACATTTGACAGAGACAACCCCGGATGCGGCGCCCACCGTGTCTATCCCCAGGAAAGCAAGCGCTGCCAGTCACAAGGCATTACCACTGCCGAGCAGTGGCTGGCACACACTGTCCGACCGGGAGTTGCCCAGAGTTACTACCAGTGCAGCTTCGATGTTCGGGACCAGATGAATGACGCCGCGGCAGGCTCGTTCTATCAAGCCATTCGTGCAATGACCCTGCACAGGGACGTCGCGTTCCATAGCCGCAATGAGCTGATGCTTGCGACATGGCCGCAGAATATCCCCAGGGAGCTGCCCATCCAGGCGTTGTACTACGTCGGTAACGGGTTGAAATCGGCTCAGCATGATCAACAGGACTTCTATGATCAGACCGGTTTAATGCTGCCGATCATCCGCATCAGTCTGCCTGCAACACCGGCACACCGGGCGGCTTTTTTGTTCGATCCGAGGGATCAGGTGTTCGATGAACAAAGCAAGGTTCTGCGCGTCACTTCGTTGACCGCCTCGCCCCAGGCCGATGCCTTTACGTTTGCGCTGGACAGCGGTTTTCCGTACAGCGGCTTCAGCGGCGCGCGCTTCAGGATCAACGTCATCGGCGGCACACCGCCTTACACGTTCAGCAGCGCAGACCCTGCTCAGGCATCGATCGACCCGAGCACCGGTGAAGTCACCATGGGCGGCAATCGGCAGGTGGTGTTCACCGTCAAGGACACGGCCAATCAAATTGCGCAGTACGCGATGCCCAAAGCAAAGATGTGGTTCACGGCACTGGCTTGCCATATGAACTGGGCCTCGGCCAACAGCTATTCGATCAGCCATGGTGTGGTGTTGCCCCAGACGCATGAACTGGGCAACGGCTACCTGTTGCGCTATCCAGGCGCGTTGTACCCCGAGTGGGGCGATATCGTGCGGGGATACAAATGGCCTGTCGGCGCGTTCGACCTCACCAACAACTATGACGGGACTATTCCTGAGTACTGGACGGCCCAGGTCTATCAGCCAGGCAGTTACTACACGGCAGCGGTCACGCTGGGATACACCCACAATCGGCCCGCGGGCTGGAAGCTCTGTTCGGTGGCCATCTCCCGCGCGTCCTGAGTGACGGATAAAAAAAGCCCCACCCAACCCACTGCGGATAGGGAACGCAGCGGACTGGACGGGGGCTTCTTTTTTTGGGGATCGCTTAGTGCGCAAAGGTTTCCACCAATACACGGTGCTCGACCGGTGTCGTGGGAGCATTTGTGGTTCAAGAACCGTTGCCTTTGGTCGCTACTGTAATTTCTGACAGTAGACAGCCAAGTTCAGCGGCGGTGAGATGAGTGCTGGTAAAAAAGGAACGTTATCGACATGCAGGCATTGGCGATGGGAATGCACCACAAGACACCCCAATTGTCTGTTGTCGACCCTCGTGGCCTACCGATTCGCTTGGTTGATTATTGTCGCAATGTCGAAACCGGGGCCGCTCAAGCGCGCATCAACCGCACCTCGCTCAACGCGGCTGGGCACCCGGTAAAGCAGTGGGGGCCGCGACTTTGGGCGCTGCAAGAGCAGGATCCATTGACGCCCGCCAACCTTGTCACCCTGCATTCGCTGTCCGGTGAGGCGTTGCGCACGAACAGTGTTGATGCCGGCTGGCAACTCAGCCTGCCTGGTCTGGGCCATGAGATTTTGCAGGGATGGGATGGCCGCGATACCCATCGCGAAATCTTCTACGACGCCTTGCTTCGTCCCGTTTCGGTGTTTGAACAGGGGAGGGCGGAGCCACGCCGTTGTGTTGAACGCATGACGTATGGCGGGCCCGACCAAGACCTGCGGAACCTGTGCGGTCAATTGATTCGCCATGATGATCCGGCGGGAACCGTGTTGTTCGAGTCATTTTCGGTCATCGGTCAATGCCTCGAACACATCCGTCACTTCACACTGCAGCCCGTTGCGCCGGATTGGCCGGAGGCGGAGGCCGAACGCCAGCGATTATTGGAACCCGGCGAGGGCGCGATCTCCACGTGGCGCTACGGTCCGCTGGGTGTTGCGTTGGAAACGGTTGATGCAAGGAAAAACCACCAGACCTTCAACTACACGCGAGAGGGGCGGTTGCGCCGCAGCGCCCTGAAGTTGGTGGACCAGATATCCTGGCAAGTGCTGATCAGTGAGATTGAATACAACGCAGCGGGGCAAGTCGAACGGGAAGTCGCGGGCAACGGGGTGCTGACGAGTTTGAAATACCGCCCTGAAGACAGTCGACTGCTGGAGCGACGGGCATACAGCGATCGGGCCGGATTGCTGCAACATCTGATTTACCGTTATGACCGGATGGGCCATGTGCTGAGCATCGAAGACAAGGCGCTGCCGGTACGTTATTTCAACAATCAACGCATCGAGCCGATCAGCCGGTTTGCCTACGACAGCCTTTATCGATTGATCGAGGCATTTGGCTGGGAGGCGGGTGCCCCGACTCAGGGCCCGGAGTCAGTCGGTCGTAATGACCCGGCGGCGCTCAATAACTACCGCCAGACTTATCGCTATGACACGGGCGGCAATCTGCTGAAACTGACGCACAGTGGCGCGCAAAGTCCGGGGCGTGATTTGAGTTCGGCCCCATTCAGTAATCGCTGTCTGCCGTGGCGTAACGGCGTGCCGCCCACCGAGGAGGAAATCGCTGCCGCGTTCGACGCCAATGGCAACTTGCTGGAGCTGGATCAGGGGCGGTTTTTGACGTGGGATCTGCGTAATCAATTGCAGTCGGTCAGCCCGGTTGTGCGCGCTTCAGGGGGCAATGACCGGGAGTCCTATTGCTACGATGGGACCGGTCAGCGAGTACGTAAAGTTCGCTCGTTGCAGACCCGTGCCCGGACGGTAGTTGCACAAGTGCGTTACCTGCCGGGGCTTGAACTTCGTTCCGACACTGGCACCGGTGAGATGCTGCAAGTCATTGTCGTGCAGGCTGGGCTCAACGCTGTGCGGGTGTTGCATTGGGAGAGCCCGCCGCCGTCAGGCACCAACGACCAGTATCGTTTCAACCTGGTTGATCACCTGAACTCCTGCACCATGGAACTGGCCGCTGAATCGCAAATTATCAGTCGGGAGATCTTCTACCCCTTCGGCGAGACCGCGTGGTATGCCGGCCCCGATGTGATTGACGTCGACTATAAAACCGTTCGCTATTCGGGTAAGGAACGGGATGCAACGGGGCTCTACTACTTTGGCTTGCGTTATTACATCCCGTGGTTGTTCCGTTGGCTTAATCCTGACCCCAAAGGGCTTGTTGATGGGCCGAATGTCTATCAAATGGTCGCAAACTCCCCCATGACGTATGTCGATAGCGACGGTGGTGAGTTGACTGAAGCTTCGGAGCTGAACGACAGCCTGGATAAACAAAACGCTTTGTTGGCATCGGTTGGGGACATGGCTGGTGACTTCAAAAATTCGCTGCTCAATCACGCCTATATGCAACATCGGTGGAAAGCGTTGGGCCGACGCGTCGTGACTCAGCTGGCCAGTAGTGCTACCAGCGCCGCCGGTACGACCGCGGGGGCTGAGGTCGGCGGTGCCATTGGCGGGTTGGCAGGTCCTGTGGTTGGCGCATTTGGACGAAAAGGTGGGGCGGCAATCGGCGCCAAGGCGGCAAATGCTCTGATTTCCAAGGTGGTGGACACATTTCGACTGGAGCGGCCGATCAACTTCAAGGGCAATGAAATGAACCCAAAATCATTCATTGAGGGCGTTGAGCCGAAAAAGAAAACCAGCCTTTACACGGTAAAACTTCAGCTATCGGCAATAGACCCGCGAACGCAGGCGGGGCGAACACAGCTGGGGAGGAAAGCCGCTCCCGCCATTGTCGAGAAAGTTGTCGAAATGATCGCCAGCAAGCTGGGATCGCAGGCGCAAGGGCTGATCAAGATGGGGCATGAGTTTTTGAAGGCCTCGCAAGGACTGGATGCTGCATCGCTTAGCGAGGTCTACGACGATACGCCAGCGGTGATCGATATGCTGGAGTTCAGGATGCAGGCGATCAAGACTGAATTCGCCGAATCCGGTAGCTCGAACCCGGAAACCTTTGCGCGAATTGCCGATCTTTCGACGCCGACAGGGGCGATGGTTCAGCAGTTGAACAGAAACCAGGACTTGATCGGGCTTATCGCGCCTAAACCTTATGCGGGTAGACGACAATCTCTGAATGGAACTTCGAAGTCTGCCTTGGCCCGGCAGATGTCATTGCACTAAAAAAGCCCCCGCCCAACCCACTGCGGATAGGGGACGCCGCGGGCTGGACGGGGGCTTCTTGTTTTACTGAACGCTTACTGTGCGATGGTCTTCACCGAAACGCCACGCTCGATCGGGGTTGAGCGACCGTAGATATCTTCAAATCGCTCGATATCGTCTTCACCCAGGTAGCTGCCCGATTGCACTTCGATGATCTCGAGTGGAATCTTGCCCGGGTTGCGCAAACGGTGGACCGACGCAATCGGGATGTAGGTCGACTGGTTTTCGCAGAGCAGGAACACGTTGTCGTCGCAGGTCACTTCGGCGGTGCCGCTGACCACGATCCAGTGTTCGGCGCGGTGGTGGTGCATTTGCAGCGACAGGCACGCGCCCGGTTTGACCGAGATGTGCTTGACCTGGAAGCGCCCGCCCATGTCCACCGAGTCGTAGGAACCCCACGGACGATAGACTTCGCAGTGGTTCTGGGTTTCGCTGCGGCCCAGCTCGTTGAGGGTGTTGACCATCTGTTTCACGCCTTGGACCTTGTCCTTGTGCGCAATCATCATGGCGTCTTTGGTTTCGACGACCACAATGTTTTCCAGGCCGATCACCGACACCAGTTTGCCGTTGCCGTGGATCATGCAGTTTTTGCTGTCCTGAATGACCACGTCGCCTTTGGTGACGTTGCCGTTGGCGTCTTTTTCATTCACTTCCCACAGCGACGACCAGCAACCGACATCGCTCCAGCCGGCGGTCAGCGGTACGACGCAGGCGCGCTGGGTTTTTTCCATTACTGAGTAGTCGATGGAGTTGTCCGGGCAGCAGGCGAATGTGGCTTCGTCGAGGGTGATGGTGTCGGCATCTTGATCGCTGCGTTCAAGGGTCAGCAGGCAGGTGTCGTAGATGTCCGGATCGTGCTTCTTCAGTTCTTCGAGGAAGCGGCTGGCGCGGAACAGGAACATGCCGCTGTTCCAGAAGTAACCGCCGGACTGGACGAACTCGGTGGCGCGTTTCACGTCAGGTTTTTCGACGAAGTGCGACACGCGGCTGACGCCTTCGGGCAGCAGCGAATCATTGGTCGACTTGATGTAGCCATAACCGGTTTCCGGCTTGGTGGCCGGTACGCCGAACAGCACCATTTCGCCGTTTTCGGCAGCGACGGTGGCCAGGGCCAGGGCGCGTTGCAGGGCTTTCTGGTCTTCCAGCACGTGGTCGGCCGGCAGCACCAGCATCAGCTCGTCACGACCTTCATTGACCAGCATCATCGCGGTCAGGGCCACGGCCGGCGCGGTGTTGCGACCGAATGGCTCCATGATGATGCGCTGGGCTTCGAGTTTTCGGTTGCTCAACTGCTCGTTGACGATGAAGCGGTGGTCCTTGTTGCACACCACAATCGGTGTGTCCATGCCTTCGAAGACCAGGCGTTCCAGGGTTTGCTGGAACAGCGTGTGTTCGCCGGTCAGGGCGAGGAATTGCTTGGGAAACTGCTTACGCGAAAGCGGCCAAAGACGTGAGCCGCTACCACCTGACAAGATCACCGGAATCATGTTGTTACTCCTTTAAAATCGATTGGTTAGAGCTACGAACGTTCTGTCGTTTCACTCTTGTTTTTGTTCCGTACCCCGACTGACACCTCGATCCCTTGTAGGAGCCTGGCTTGCCAGCGATGGCATCACCTCGGTGTGTCTGTTACACCGAGTCGTCTGCATCGCGGGCAAGCCCGGCTCCCACAGGGGAATGGGTCAATCGGGCAAATGTGTTAGCGCGTCGAAACCGGGCGTTTTACCCAGACTGGCGACAGGCTGCTGCCGTTGCCGGTGACGTACAGCACGGCCGCTTCACCGCGTTCCAGGGCAACCGGTTTGACGTCGCCGACTTTTTTGTCGCCTTCAAACAGCGCCAGGCTGACTTTCACCGGGTTGATTTCACGCTCGCCACGGCCCTTGGCGGCCACGCTTGGCACCACGTCAGTCTTGCCGTCGGCAGTCTTCAGGGTCAGGGACTTGTCACTCAGGTTCTGTAGGCGCACCAGGGACTTCTGCTTGTTCTTGAACGGCGGTTCTTCGATCAGTTGCGGCGCGCCGCTGGCGTTGTTGACCAGGGTGTAATAGTGATCACCGGCCAGTTTCACCGGCAGGGTCTGGCTGCCGACCTTGGCGCTGTAATCACCGCCCGGCATGAAGCTGAAGTCGGTGCTGGACAGCGGCGCAACGTCGCTCAGGTTGGTGCTGCCGACAGTGGCGCTGACTTCAGCGTTACCCGCGTTGTAGACCCGTACGAAGCTCGACCCTTTCGGTGCAGTCGGGCCGTAGAGTGCAGCGTCACCACCGGCGAAAGCGTGCATCGACAGAACGCTCATGCCTGCAACGAGTGCAACTGCCTTTAAGGAGCGAGCGGCGAGACGGCGAGGAGTTGTAGTGAAAGTCATGGTGTACCTCTCTTTCAGTTTTGCGCCCGGTCGGGCGTCTCGGATTTAGTGTTTGCGGCTACGTTTTGTTGGCGAGCGCCGGCTTCTTTGAGCTCTGCGACCCACTGCGGATCGGCGTCGCCGATTTCGTTGTTCACAGGCAGATAACGTTCAGGAAACTCCCAGATCAGCACCTGTGGCGGGCTGTTCTTGAAAGCATCGCTTTTCAGGTAGCTGAGCATCGGCAGAATCGGGCCATGGCCGTCTTCGGCGTAATTGACCACGTCGCTGTGCAACGCTTGCTTCAGCGCACCGACGAAGTTCCAGTTCGGGTTGGCGCTGTAGCTGGTGCCGATCAGGGCCACCGGCACTTCGGTGTTGGCGAACAGCGCGTCGTCACCGGCCGGCTGATCTTCAGCCGCCACGGTGTTGCGTTTTTGCAGGGGTTCTGGCGCCGGCATCAGGTTTTCGAACAGCGGGTCCAGCGGCAGGAACAAGCGCAGATCGCCCTTGTGCGTGATTTTTTCCGCAGGTTCGGTGACGAAGTTTTGTGGCTCGCCGCTCAACGGGAATTTGTCGGCGATGGTGCTAGCCAGTGTCTCGGCGGCGATTTGCGCGCCTTCTGGAGTCCAGTGGGTGTCAGTACGCAGGAACACTTGCTGACCGTTCTGTTTGGCCTGTTGCAGCGGGCCGAGCAGGTCGGGGGCGAGGATCTTGTCGGCCGCGACACGGGCGTGGAAGTCCTGATAGAGGTTGGCGTGAATGCTCGAGGGCTTCACTTCACCCAAGTGCTCCGGGTACAGGCGGGTCTTGGCCGGCACGATCGCCATCACCAGTTTCACGCCTTGCGCTTTCAGGGTCTGGCGCACGCCTTCAACCAACGCGTAGTTACCTTGCAGGTTCAGCTCTTCATTGACGATCGGGTTGAACTCTTCATCGCTGTAGAGCCACTGATCGCGACCGAGCACAACGCCCGGGCGACCTTCGTTGAACAGTTTGAAATCCAGCGCAGCCCAAAGGTTGGTGCCCAGACGCTTGATCGGAAACTCGTCGTCGTAGTGCGTCTCCACGGCTTTAGTCCAGCGACCGTTGAGTACCGTGGCATCGGCGTTGGTGTTGAAGCCGAAGAAGCTGCGCGTGGACCACAGGCCCAGTGCCAACAAGGTCAGCAGGAACAGGGCGATGTAGAAGATGCGTAATGAGCGGGTCATGGTCAGATCCCTCAGAACTGGAAGTAAAGGAACGGCGAGAAGCTTTGCGCCGAGAGTTTGAAAATCGAGGCGATGAACAGCACCAGTACCAGCGTGCGCATCACGTAGCGCGACCAGTCAGCGGTCCAGTAGGCCGGTTGCACGGTGGCTTCAACGCCAACGGTGTAACCCGGTTGGTGGATGCTGGCCGGGTTGTCGCCCGGTACGGCTTTGATCATTCCTGGGGTTGCGCCGGCAGGGCCGTCGGCCTCGACGTTGACGGCAGGCTTGGTCTTCTCAAGAGGACGGTTGGTGTAGAAATCACGGATGCCGAAGAACGCCAGCGTCACGTAAGCCACCACCAGGGTTGCCACTTGCAGGCCGGTGAGGCTGGCCTGATTCAGTTCCGACAGCGACCATTCGCTGAAGCTGAACATCGCGCCGTACATGCGGGCGGCGACATGCAGGTTTTCCGCGCGGAAGATCACCCAGCCCATCACCACCAGCAGGAACGTCAGGGCCCAGCGGATCGGGTTGATGCTGCGCGGCGAGGTGTTCAAGCCCAGGGCTTTTTCAATCGCCAGCCACATGCCGTGCCACGCACCCCAGACGATGTAGGTGATGTTCGCGCCGTGCCACAGACCACCGAGCAGCATGGTCAGGAACAGGTTGCGATAGGTCATCAGCGTGCCTTTGCGATTACCGCCCAGCGTGATGTACAGGTAGTCACGTAGCCAGGTGGACAGGCTGATGTGCCAGCGCCGCCAGAACTCGGTGATCGACTGGCTGATGTACGGCTGTTTGAAGTTTTCCATGAAGCGGAAACCCATCATCAAGCCCAGGCCGATGGCCATGTCGCTGTACCCGGAGAAGTCGAAATACAGCTGCGCGGTGTAGGCCAGCGCGCCGAGCCAGGCATCGCCCGTGGTCGGGTTTTGCAGGGCGAAGCAGTGGTCGGCCACGACTGCCAGGGTGTCGGCGATGAAGACTTTCTTGATGAAACCCTGCATGAACCGCGTGCAGCCCTCGGAGAATTTATCGAGGGTGTGGGTGCGGTTGTTGAACTGGTCGGCGAGGTCACGGAAACGCAACACGGGGCCGGCAATCAGGTGCGGGAAGATCGCCACGAACGCCGCGAAGTCGATCAGGTTGCGGGTCGCCGGAGTGTCACCGCGATAGACGTCGATGATGTAGCTGATGGACTCGAAGATGTAGAACGAGATACCAATCGGCAGCAGCACGTGGGTCAGGATGAACGGCGACAGACCGACCGACGTCATCATGGCGTTGATGCTGTCGACACCGAAGTTGGCGTATTTGAAGTAGCCCAGGATGCACAGGTCGACGGCCACGCCGAGCAGTAGCCAGCGCTGGGCCGGTTTGGTCCGCACGCCTGCGGCACCAACTTTGAGGCCGATCCAGTAGTTCCACAGCGTGACAGCGGCGAACAGCGCCAGGAAGTCTACACGCCACCAGGCATAGAACACGTAGCTGGCGATCAGCAGCAGCAGGTTGCGATAGCGTATTCCGCTCAAGTAATACAAGCCGAGAAAGATCGGCAAGAACAGAAACAGGAACACATTGGATGAAAATACCATCCCGATCTCTCCATGTTTAACCAACAGTCAAGGGCCAACGGCCCCCCCAAACCCCCCACCGAAAACCGGGGGAATATCACTCAACTCAAATCTTGCACTGACCCTGTAGGAGCCGAGCTTGCTCGCGATGACTGAGTGTCCGTCGACATCGATGTTGCATGTCAGACCGCGATCGCGAGCAAGCTCGGCTCCTACAGGGGGTATGTCGGGCCTAAGATCCTTTGCCTTTTTCATTGGCCGGATCGTAGACCTTGGTCAGGTCCCCACCGAGTCGAAAGGTCTTGAACGGTTGCATCCCGTGCTTCTTCTGCAACACATCTGGCGAACAGGTGTAGAGCGTGCAGAACGGTTCGAGCCAGGCGAACTTCGAGTCGATCTTGAGATCGGTCATGTCCTGTTCCTTGCCGTTCTTCTTCTCGAAGATGTCCGGGTCTTTCACCCCGGCCAGCACCTGGTCGCCCAGGCGTTTCAGCGCGCCGTTGTTTTCCTGGCGCACGTCCACACCGTTGACCTGAGCAAAACTGGCGATCATCGCCAGAGGCGGCAGGGCATAGTTGTGATAGGCGAGGGCACGTTGCTCGCGCTTGAGTTCGTTCGGCAGGAAACCTTGCGCGTCGACCTGATTGGCGCCGACCTTGTATTCCTTCACGGCCCAGTCAAACAGGTCGCGGCGGTTGGTCGCGACCGACGTTGCCATCACTGACCAGGCAGCCCAGTACGAGTGATTGTTGGTTTGCTCAAGCGGCAGGTTGTCCCAATCGCTGACCACTTGATCGGCCATTTTGTTGAACCAGGCTTCGATCAACTGCGACTCTTGCTGATGGTTGGCCAACGGGTGCGAGTCGGAGAACTTCAGACGGATGTACGACGAAGCCATGCTGCCCAGCGCCCATTTGCGCATGGACTTGCCGGTGTGATTGAAGTCCTTGGACATCAACGCATCGGCCTTGGCCCACGCGGTCAACCAGCTCAGGGTGCATTCAAGTTGTTCCGGGCGACCGTCGCGCATGAACTGCATCACGCGCTTGCTGGTGCCACGCTCCATTTTGGTGATGTCGGCAGTGCTTTCGCGAAAGGCTTTTTCCGATTGCACGTTCAGGGTCGAGCGGGCCTTGTCGGAGCCTTCGTATTTGCTGCGAAATTGCAGGGAGCCGGTGTACGGCGTCGGCATCGCATCACAGCCTTGGCTGTTGTCGCCGGTTTTGATTTTTTCGATCGGCGCGAAGTAGCCCTGTGGCGGGCGCAGGGGCGCGGCGGCCTGGGTGGCACTGGCGAACATCGCCAGGGTTAACAGCGAGGGCGCGAGTAGATTTTTCAACGTTCGGTTTCGCATGGCAGGCCTCATTGCCCGGCCTGAGCGGTACGTTGCTCAGCACTCGGGAACACGTTGCGTTGGCAGATTTTCGCTTCGACTTTCTGCGGCGCGGTACCTGCTTCAGGGCCCTGGACTTCGACGGCCAGCAGATTCTGCGAGGCCCAGTCTTCGTCCGTGCGCAACTCAAAGGCGAAACGCCCGTCGGTGTCGGAGGTTTCCGGTTTTTCGATCTTGATGTCCTCGTGGCGACCGTTCATGTACCAGAGGGTGGCGTGCAGGGTTTTCACCGACGGATCGGCGAAGCGGATGTCGACCTGGTGGCTGCTGTTTTGCAAGTTCAGGTTCTTGCTGTTGACCATCAGTTCGTTCTTGCCTGGTTTCAGCGTGGTGCTGCCGGTCATCTGTGCATCTTTGCCTTCGCAACCGTTGTCCAGCAGCGCCATCATCTGGCGGTAGATGGTTTCCTGGTCGAGGCGATAGAGCGGCGAGAATTCCCAGATCAGAATCTTTGGCGGCTTGGTCTGGAACTCTTCGCTGCCCAGGTACTGCAGCATCGAACCTTCCAGGCCACCGCCGGGGAACGCCACGTTGAGGATGTCGGCGCCGATGGCCTCTTCGAGGAAACCGGCGAAGTTGTAGTTCTTGCCACTGTGGCTGGTACCGACCAGGGTGATCTGCGGATTGCCGGCATCGCTGAACAGATCGCCGTCGGCGGCTTCGCCCTTGGGCTCGGTGGTGAATTGATCCATGTACTGGATCGCGTAGCTGGTGCCACAGAGTTGACCGGCCATGTTGTGTAACGTTCCGGTCTTGCCCATGCGACCTGACTTATGGGTCTCGAATTCGCGTTTCGGAATGTCTGCAAACGCTGGAATCTGCTTGACCTTTTCCGCGACGATTTTCGCCGTTCGCTGGGCGCCATACGGCGTCCAGTGCTGGTCGCCACGGAAGTAGAAATCGTGGGCGGGCAGGGTGTCGGGCAGCGATTCGTTGGTCAGCGGCGACAGGTCTGGCACTACGTAACCCATGGCGGCGAAACGCCCGAGCATGGTCTTGTAGTTCTTCAGCGCCGTGTCGAAATCGTACTTGGCCTTTTCTTCCGGGTTGAGCTTGTTGCGGTTCACCAGGCCACGGGTCGGCTGGTAAACCACCACCAGTTCCACGCCTTTGCTCTTGAACGCATCGTGCAGTTCTTTCATGCGTTTGTAGCCGGCAGGGGTGGTGTCGAATTCGGTGCGCAAGTCTTCCTGGGTACGGAATAACCAATCGCCCTGAGCCTGCACCAGCGTGGTGAAGTTCTGCTGATAGCGCGTGGTGTAGTTCTTCGCGTCATGCGCTTCGGGGCACAGGTTGCAGCACGGTTCGGCGCTGAACTTCGGCGCCTGAGCTTCATCGGCATGGACGCCGCCGCTGGCCGCGAGAATACTGGCGGTCAGGGCCGACAGGCTGAGTAATTTGATCAAGTGTGGGTGCATAAAATTATCCTCAGTCCCGCATTTCGGTCTGGCGTTCGACAGGGTCGATCAGCACGGCTTTCTGCTGGCGCACCAGCAGGTCGAGAATTTCATCCTGGCGCTCGCCGAGAATCCCGCTGAAGCTGATGCCGCTGGCTTTGGTCGGGGCGAGCATGGACACGCGATACAATTCGACGCTCAGCGGCGAGTCGATGGACAGCGGGCCACTGCCGTTACCCGCCAGTTCACCGCCGACCACGATCAGCGAGACTTCGGCGTCGAACGGGTCGAGCTTGATGTCGCGGTCGGTGTCGCTCAGGTCTTTGATGTGGCCGTAGACACCGGTCAGGCCGTTGGCCAGGGACAGGTTTTCGTAGAGCCGGATATTGACGCTGTTACGAATGCGGATGCCGTGGCGTTTGTTGCTGATCACCTTGTTGCCGTAGATCAGGTTGTCGGCACTCTCGTAGAGGGTGATGCCGTCGGTGTGGTTCTTGTAGATCTCGTTGTAGGCGATCAGGTTGTTCACGCTGTTACGGTCGATCACCAGCCCCGAAAGGTGGTTGTCGTAGCTGCGGTTGTTGAAGATGAAGCTGTCGTTGACCTCACGGGAAATAATGATCCCGTGCTTCTTCTTGGTCCCATAGACGGTGTTGTCGGCAATGATCAGACGGTGCGAACGGTCATGCGGGTCGATGCCGTAGACGATGTTGTCTTTGTAGGTGTTGCCCTTGACCACGAAGTCGCGGGTTTCGTAGCAGTAGAAGCCGTACCACATGTCCGAGAACTCGGAGCCGACGATCCAGCCCGTTGGTTCTGGTCGCTTGAGGACCTTGGCCATGTTTGGCGTGTACTGGGAAATACTCACGCCGTAGGACTTACTGTTGGCGTAGCCGAAACTGGCGATCTTGCTGTTGGCGATGTAGGTTTCGGTGCCACCCCAGGCCAGTAGGAACGGACGGAATTCCTTCGGCGAAGTGAATGTCGCCGGGCCGTTGTCCTTCTCGCGCCAGCCAGTGATTTTGGTGTCACGCACAAACAGCTGGCCGTCGTTGACCAGGAACGAACCGGCCTCTTGCGACAGGCGCAACTCCTGGGTCTGCTTGTCGATTTCGAGGATGCCGTGACGGCCGACCACGATCGGCAACTTCGCCAGGAACACCCCCGGCGAGGTTTCGCTGAAGTACTGTTTGGGCAGCTTCTTCGCCAGGTCCTTGAGGTTCATGTAGCCGTCGTCGACGAAGATCGCCTGCGGGATACCGTGCTGACGCACCACCCATTCGGCCATCTTGTTGTCGCCACCGATGAAGTCCTTCAGGGCGTCTTCCTGCATCATCCGGCGCACGCTGATTTTACCGGCCTTGGTGCGCACGATTTTCGCGGCGATGGCTTCGGCGGTGTAGCCGGACAGATCTGGAAGTTTTGGCTTTTCAAGCTCCAGCGGTGCGGTCGGCGCGCTGTTGACGGTGTAGGTCTTGGCCTGTTGCAAACCTTTGGCAAGCGTTGCCGGTTGCTCTTTCTGGACGGGCGCGACCGGTTCCACATTGGCGAAGGCGGCTGCGCTGGCCAGCAGCATCGCGCCAGCCAGCAAGGAGATCGAACCTCGTTTCGAATTGTTCATGTCGGGCACTCCCTTCGCGGTTCGCATCAGAAGCGCCAGATCACGTCGATGAACGCGCGGTGCATGTACGAATCGACTTCCTTGCCGTACGCATCACCCGGCTTGAACACACCACCACGGAAACGCACGAGTGCCGAAGGCTCGTCGATCGACTGGCTCAACGCCGCCGGCAACAGGCCTTGCTTGAAGTACTTGGTGACGACCAGGTCCATCTCCTGACCGAGGTCTTTTTCGCCATCGTTCAGCGGCAGGGCGGTGGTGGACAGGATCGCGCCGGTGGCGTCGTCGGTGTTGTTCTCAACCGCGTCGATGCCGTTGCTGCCGATCGGCTTGTTGCCGTCGACGCGCCAGAATTTGTGGTAGATCAGGCTGGCGTCGTATTCGTCGTTGAGCATCCACGAACCGAACAGGGTCGCGGTCTGCATGTTCTGCATTTCGCCACGGAAGGCTTCGCCGAAACGGGAAACCCGTGAGCGGGTACCGGTGTAGTTCGAGCGGTTGCTTTCCAGGCCGTTCTGTTCGTACTCGGCGCTGGCGCGGGCATAGGCGGCACCGACTTGCCATTGCGGATCGAGGCGCAGACGCACGCCGACGTCTGTGGCCCAGCCGTTGAGATCCTGGCCACGTTTGGCTTCGGCCGGAGGCGTGCCGTCGGCGTTCAGCGGGTTGACCTTGTCGGTGTCGCCGCTCATGCCGGTGATGCTGCCCCAGTAATTGACGGTGTTGGTGTTGCGCCAGTTGTAGGCGTCACTGTCGGCGGTCAGGCCCAGCCAGGTGAGGTCACCGTTCTGTTGCTTGTCCAGTGAATCGGTGGGAACGCCCGGTTCCGGGTAGTCGAGCTTGCCGTCATCGTGGGCGTGATGACCGCGAATGCCGACCCAGTTGCCCGGCGTCCACTGATACTCCGCATCGGCGTAGACGTGCAGGCGATCCTTGTCTTTGGGGGCCAGTTCCGTGAGGTCGGTGCGGTACTCGCTGAAACGTTCGGCGACACCCATGTTGGCGCGCAACAGGGTGGTGTCGAAGGTCCAGTTCAGGGCTTCGATGTTGGTGTCGCGCCATTCGCCATCGGCGTTGTGCAGGCGTTGGCGACCGAGCTTGAGCATCTCGCCCGGATACGGCGTGAGGCCGCTGTAGCCGACCCAGAATTCGCGCATCGCCAAGTAGTTTTTCTTGGTCTGGCGATCATCGTTGGTGGTCGGCGTGGTGCCATCGCCGGCGGTCCCTTGCAAGGTGTCCGTCTCGATGATGTCGGTGGCGGTCACGGCCTGGCCCATGGCGTAGGCGCTCCACGCGCCGCTCTCGCCATAGATCCAGGGACGCAGGTCGAGGCCGACGCCGTTGACGTCGCCGCCGCTCTGGGTGCCGAGGTCACTGTCGGCTTCGGACTGGCCGGTGATTTTCACGTCAAGGCCGTAGTTCTTGGTTTCGGTCAATGCCGCCAGGGTCGGACAGGACCACAACAGGGCGAATGTCAGGCCAATACCGGCCTTAACGAATGGATTCAACTTCATAGGGATTCCTCGCCGTCTTCTTCTTGCAGGGCATGCAGTTCCAGCGTGTTCTGGCTCAAGGCACCACGAACGGCCTGTTCTTGTTTCAACAGGCGTTGGGCCTCGGCGAGCTGGGCAGGCGGCAGTTGTGCTTCGAGTGTTTGCGCAAGTTCGGTGGCTTGCGGGGTGTTCTGTGCCTTGGCCAATTGGCTGAAGACATAAGCGTTAAGCGGGTCGGGCTTGGTGCCCTTGCCTTGGGAAAACAGTTGGGCGATGGCGAAATCAGCGCTGTTCTGGCCGTTGCGCGCAGCGGTCAGCAAGTGATCCAGGGCTTTCTGCGAATAGACTTTGCCAAGGTAACCACGGCGGTAGATCTGGCCGAGGTAGTAATCGGCGGCGACTTCACGGCCGACGGCTTTCTGGAAATGTTCTTCGGCGACCTTGGCGTCGGCCGGGACCATTTTGCCTTCGTAGTAGAGCTTGCCCAGCAGCAGTTCGGCGCGTGGCTGGTCAGCGGCGCGGCCGTTGTCCAGGTACTTCATCATCTGGTCGACATCACCCAGTTCAGGGAAGTCGTAGATCAATTGCGCGAGGGTGACCCACGACGCCGGGTAGCCCGGGGCGATGGGTTCGAGCAGCGCCTGTGCGGTTTTCTCGTCGGTCTTGCCCAGGGTCGAGTCGGCGAGCACACGGGCGACGCTGTCCACCCGCTGCGCGGAAACGGTGCCGCGAGCGTGTGCGGCTTGCATCTGCTTGATCAGCTCAGCCTGTTGCTCGGGCTTGGCCTGTTTTTGATAAACCGTGGCCAGTTCGACGTAGCAGATGTCGGTGGTGTTCAGTGCGGCTTTACAGAGGCTGGCGACTTCGTCCAGATGCTGGTCGTAAGTGCCCTGGGTGCGATAGAGCAGCACTTGCGCCAGGCCTGCTTCTGGTTTGCCTTCGGCGCGCCATTGACTGATCTGTTTCTGCGCGTCGACGTTGGGGAAGCTGTGCGGGTATTGCAGGTACAGCATGGCCAGCGGGATCAGGGTGTTGCCTTCGCCGTGGGCCGAAGCTTTTTTCAACAGCCCTTCGGCTTCGTGTTGCTCGGCTTCGGTGGAACCCGGTTTGGCCACCAGTAGGCGACCGAGGCGAGCCTGAGCGCGTGGCGAGACGTCGGCCGCGGCGCGGTAAGTCGCCTCGGCTTGTTTGATCTGCGCCGGGTCACGGCTGTCGACCTGGATATCCGCCAGGCCTACTTGCGCTTCGCTGTAGCCAAGGTCGGCCAGTTGCTTGTAGTTCTGCTGAGCCAGCGCCGTGTCGCCGCGCTTGAGGGCTTCATTGGCCAGACGCTGGTCGGGCAGGCCGGCGCAACCGGCCAGGGCGATTGCCATGGCCAGGGTCAGTGGGACCGGCAGGATTCTGAGTGGACTCGTCACGGGCATGTCCTCGACTTAAAGACCGGCGGCCATGGCTTTGTCGATCAGCCAGTTCAGGTTCGGGCCACGATCGCTGTTCACTTCCACCGGGCGACCGGCGAGGCTGCTGTCCAGAGCTTCATCTGGCTGAATCAGCACGCGGATGTCGGACGACAGATCGGCGCTTTTGAGGCTGGTGCTGCTGACGATCTTGCCGGTGCGGGTCTTGTCTTCGCCGGCAACCTGGAAGCTGACTGGAGTACCTGGACGCACGTCGCGGAACTGGCGATAGGAGAAGCGGGCTTCAACGTTGGCTTCGCTGTTACGCGGCACCAGCTGGAAGATCACGTCGCCCTTGCTGGCGTACTGACCGTTGGCAACCAGTTGCTGCGCTACGGTGCAATCGCACGGCGAGGTCAGGGTGCCGGTCATTTGCTTGCCGAACAGTTCTTCAACCTTGGCCGGTTGCAGTTGGTCTTCGTCCAGATGCCCTTTGAGTACATCGAGCATGCTGGTGCTGAAGGTCGCGAGCGGGGCGCCTTTGGCGGCGACGCCGTCGGCTTTGATCAGGCTTTGTACGGTACCGTCGCGCGGCATGGTGATGTTCATGCCCGGCACGCTGACCAGGCCGGCCTGGGCGTGGCTGACGAAGTACATGCCGTACACCGATTTGAAAATGAAGCCGAATGCCGCCACGCCGACGATGAAAATCCCGAGGCTGAAAGTCACTGCACGCAGACGACCGAACGCGGACATGCCGTGGCCGCCGTCCTTGACCTTGCGCGCCTTGGTGAAGTTGTCGCGCTGCAGGGTGGCCAGCACTTCACCCATGCTGACGATGTCGCCGGCCAGGTGAGAGGTGATCAGGTGACGCAGGGTCGAGATGTCTTGCGGTTCCAGGTTCTGGAACTGGCAACCGGTGCGACCGCTCTCGCGGTCAAAGGAGCGCACCTGCAACTCCACGTCCATGGCCAGGCCGAGGTTGTCGATGACGAATTGCAGTCGGGCCTTGTACTTGTCGCCAATCTTCAGTGGCAGTTGCCCGGCATTGAAGGCCAGGCCACCGGCGGAGAGGTCGATCACTCGCGCTTCGACCGGAGTTCGGTCAGGACCGAAGAAACGCAGCTTGGCCGGGATTTTCACTCGGGCGTGTTGGCGCTGGGCTTCGGATTCATGCACTACGTTGGCGTTGACGGCGGTATTCATAGGGGGCGATTTCCTGGTTAATTCAATAAGGGGGCGGTCAGACCATCATCAGCAGCACGGCGACAAAAATGCTGCCGGCGGAGAAGGTCATGGTCCGAGACGACCAGGTGTTGAACCAACGTTGAAAGCTGGCGAGATCACGGGTCAGAGAAGTTGGCTGGCGAGTCCAGGACTGTTGATCGAGGCGGAAGAACACGTAGATCTTCACCAGCGCGCCGACGATCTGGTTGTAATAGAGAATCGCCGGGTAGGCCGGGCCGATCCGGTGACCGGAAAGGGACAGAAGCACGGTCAGGATCAGGCGGGTAATGCCGATCCATAGCAGGTAAATCAGGATGAACGCGGTGCCGTATTTGAAGCTGGCGATCAGCGCGACCGTCAGGCCCAGCAATGATGTCCACATCGACACACGCTGATCGAACAGCACCACCGACGTGAACAGGCCGAGGCGTTTGATCCCCAGGCCCAGGGCGCGGGAGTTCTGGCGCAGGTTGTTACCGTACCAGCGGAACATCAGCTTGCGACTGGCCTTGATGAAGCTCTTTTCCGGCGGATGCTCTACGGTGTTGATCGCGGCGTCCGGCACGTAGAAGGTGTCGTAGCCCAAACGCATCAGGCTGAACCAACTCGACTTGTCGTCGCCGGTAAGGAACTTGAAACGACCCAGGCGCCAGTGTTGCAGCGAGTCGCTTTCCACGTCGGCAATGAATTCCGGGTTGGTGACCACCGTGGCACGGAACACCGACATGCGCCCGGTCATGGTCAATACGCGCTTGGACAGGGCCATCGAGCACATGTTGATGTGGCGCTGGGCGAAACGCAGCTTGTGCCATTCGCTCATGATGTAGCCGCCGCGCACTTCGCAGAACTCGTTGGTGGTCAGGCCGCCGACGTTGCCGAATAGCTGGAACCACGGCACGGTCTTGCGCACCACGCCTTCGCCGAGCACGGTGTCGCCATCGATCACGGCCACCACGGCGCGGTCGTCCGGCAAGTGGCGGGAGATGGCGCGGAAACCATAAGCCAGGCCGTCGCGCTTGCCGGTGCCGGGAATGCGCACGAAGTCGAGCTTGACCCGGTCCGGCGGATTCATCCGCGACCAGAGGCTCTTCACCAGCTTCTCATCGGACATTTCCACAATCGAGCAGACCATGGTGGTCGGCAGGCCGCAGTCGATGGCTTCGCGGATCACCGAGGCGTAAACCTGAGCGGTGGTCAACGCGTCGATACGAAAACTGGTGACCATCAAAAACACATGGGAGGGGTCTGCCGCTTTGCCCAGCTTGCGCACTTTGCGCCGCAGGTGCGGGTAGACCACGTATAGAAACAGCATGCCGCGCAGAAAATGCGTAGCGCCCATCGAGTAACGCCAGATCCCGATGAAGCCGATCAGGAAGATGAAGTCCTTCGACTCGGAGTCGAACGTGGACGCAGGCAACGCCATGGCGATGCCCATCAATAAACTTAGGTAAAACAGCCAACCGGCGGCCTGAAGCAGGCCGTGCTTTAGCCTGTGCATAATCGGAATCCTAAAGTCAGTTGCAAGCCCCGCGCCCCTGTAGGAGCCCGGCTTGCCAGTGATGGCGATCTCAAGTACGTCATCGCCGGCAAGCCGGGCTCCTACAGGTGTTTCATCCGCGAAAGCGCGGTGTCAGAGACGGGATTCCGTATTACCAGCAGATGCCTTCGGTGCGGCCGCTGACGCTGGTGGCTTTGCTCATGAAGCCCACCAGGTCGACCACTTGCTTGCCGTTCGGAGCGTTCTGCGCCAGGGCGCGGAATTTTTCGTCACGGTTGCCGAGGATGATCACGTCGGAGTTGTTGATCACGTCGTCGAAGTCGGAGTTGAGCAAGGATGAGACGTGGGGGATTTTCGACTCGATGTAATCCTTGTTCGCGCCGTGGACTCGGGCATATTCGACGTTGCTGTCGTAGATGCTCAGGTCGTAACCCTTGCCGATCAGCATTTCCGCCAGATCAACCAGCGGGCTTTCACGCAGGTCGTCGGTGCCGGCCTTGAAGCTCAGACCCAGTAGGGCGACTTTGCGTTTGTCGTGGCTGGAAACGATGTCGAAGGCGTTTTGCACCTGGGACTCGTTACTGCGCATCAGCGAGTTCAGCAACGGGGCTTCCACGTCCAGGGAGCCGGCGCGGTAGGTCAGGGCACGTACGTCTTTTGGCAGGCAAGAGCCGCCGAACGCGAAGCCTGGGCGCATGTAGTACTGGGACAGGTTCAGGGTTTTGTCCTGGCAGACCACTTCCATCACTTCACGGCCATCAACGCCGACAGCCTTGGCGATGTTGCCGATCTCGTTGGCGAAGGTGACCTTGGTGGCGTGCCACACGTTGCAGGTGTACTTGATCATCTCGGCAACGGCGATGTCCTTGCGGATGATCGGTGCGTCGAGTTCTTCGTACAGCGATTGCAGAACGTCACCGGATGCTTTGTCGAATTCGCCGATGACTGTCATTGGCGGCAGGTCGTAGTCGGCAATCGCGGTGCTTTCACGCAGGAACTCAGGGTTCACTGCAACACCGAAATCAACGCCGGCTTTCTTGCCGGAGCAGTCTTCGAGAATCGGGATTACCACGTTGGCCACGGTGCCCGGCAGCACGGTGCTGCGAACCACGATGGTGTGGCGGGTGGTCTTGTCACGCAGGACAAAACCGATTTCGCGGCACACGGCTTCGATGTAGTTCAGTTCCAGGTCGCCGTTCTTCTTGCTCGGCGTACCCACGCAGATCATCGACAGGTCGGTGTCACGAATCGCCTCGGCGAAGTTGGTCGTGCCGCGCAGTTTGCCGGTATCGATACCCTTGCGCAGAAGCTCGCCCAGACCCGGTTCAACAATCGGTGATTTACCGGCGTTGATCATATCGATTTTGTCTTTGGCCACATCGACGCCAACGACGTCATGGCCCCGTGCAGACAGGCAACCGGCACAAACAGCGCCGACATAACCCAAACCAAATATGCTGATGCGCATCGCAATTACCTCTCTGTTATCAAGACTGTATTCAACAAGCCATTAGATGGCCGGAGTTAAGGGTGTTCAGCGGTCATGGTGCACTCGAAAGTGCGGCTTACAGGCGCCACAATGCCGTGTGCTGGCATATTAAGTTTCGAGTGTCTAAATAAGTTCACTCAAGATGTGCGCAACTAGGCCTTATTGTTATGACGTGCCCTGTTATGCATCCGATCCTCTGATCTGAGGACGCTGGTGCAAGGATCTTGCGCGCTCAATGCCAGGCAATACGCCTGTAAATCAAGCGGTTGGGTGCTCAGGTGAGCACGTTTATAGGGGCGCTGCCTTGGCCTTGTAGGGGATATTAATGGTGTATATCTCCTGTCCCTGTGTGTGCTGCCCAAATAAGCGACTCAAGGGCTGAAGTTGATGTGGCAACTTCGCTATGTGAATGGCTTGTCTGCGTAAGTTATCTCGTACAAGCACGTTGATAATCGTTACCGGTGGTATGAGCTACGCATTTGGACATAGTTCCAGTCCGCCTATCACGAAATCTGAAATTTCTTGAAATATTAGAAAAGATGGCACTACTTTCATATTGATGGCACTTGCAGTTTCACCCTTGATACATAGGGTGATCACCGAGTTCGATAGTTTTATGCCACTACCGATAAAAATTTTCAGTGCCACTACTGAAAAAAAACATCGAAGTCGAGTGAAACTAAAGTTAGAAAAGGAGGTGATGTTTTTTTGGCGCCAATAAATCAGCTGTGCGGGAGGGGGATTGTTGGACGATTTGCGGTGGGGGCACGACGAGGGTGTCGATGTCGTGCGCCCTATATGTGCATTTATTCGGGCGCGTGATCGCGCAGGAAAACCAGATTGTCCGGTTTCGACTGCTCGGCGCTGTAGCGGTAACCCTGAACGTCAAATTGCTTGAGGTCGGCGGGGTTGTTGATGCGCTCTTCGATGACGAAGCGGCTCATCATGCCGCGGGCTTTTTTCGCGTAGAAACTGATGATTTTGTACTGACCGTTCTTCAGGTCCTTGAAGTCGGTATTGATGATGCGCGCGTTCAAGGCGTTGCGTTTGACGGCCGAGAAATACTCGTTGGACGCCAGGTTCAGCAGCACGTCATCGCCTTGATCGGCCAGCGCTTCGTTCAGCCATTCACTGATTCGCGTGCCCCAGAAAGCGTACAGGTCCTTGCCACGGGCATTCGCCAGTTTGGTGCCCATCTCCAGCCGATACGGCTGCATCAGGTCCAGCGGTCGCAGCAGGCCATACAGGCCGGACAACATTCGCAGATGCTGTTGGGCGTAATCGAAATCGGCTTCGCTGAAGGTTTGTGCATTCAAGCCGGTGTACACGTCACCTTTAAAGGCCAGTAGCGCCTGCTTGGCGTTTTTCGGGGTGAACGCGGGTGTCCAGCTGCCGAAACGCGCGGCGTTGAGCCCGCCGATCTTGTCGGAAACGTGCATCAACTCGCTGATTTGCGCCGGTGTCAGGTCGCGCAGCTGCATGATCAACTCTTGGGAGTGATCGAGGTACTGCGGCTGGGTAAAGCGCTGGGTCGCCGGCGGTGTTTCGTAATCGAGGGTCTTGGCGGGGGAAATCACCATCAGCATGAAGTCGTCTCCTTTAATCGTGGGCGCGATTCTAGGGGGTAGCGCCGGATGACTCCAGCTATCAAGGCGATAGGTGATCGGTGGTGATGCACATAACCTGTGGGAGCAAGCTCGCTCCCACAGTAGTTCTGTGTCACTGCGGGAGTTGGGACTGGATCGGCTATAGTGCCGCGCGGGTTTTGTTATGGAGACATCCCATTGCGTATCGTTTTTCTATTCTCGGCCTGGCTGTTGAGCTTTGGCGCCTTGGCGGCGCCCGGCGATGTGGCGACGCTAGATCGCAGCACCTGGCCTGAGATGCTCAGTAGCCCGACCCTGTTCGATGTGGCGTCGCGGGCCGAAATCCTCATGTTTGCCCGTGTGCTGCTGGCCAGCGAATCGCTGGACGAATCCGCCATGGCCCAGCATCTGGGATTACGCAAAATCAATCTGGAAGCGGTCAACCAACTGCGCCAGCGCTTGTGGCAGCGCTTGCTGACCAATTACAACTTCGCCCAGCAAAGCTGCGATCAGGATGCGTCTTTCTGTTTCCTGGTCGAGGACATTGACACCTTGCGCGGGCAGGCGGCCAAGTTCCAGGTCAGTGACGACAGCTACTACATCAAGTGGGCCGAACCGAGCCGGTTGTTCCACGCCCAGTATCTGGACGAGCAGCTACGCAAGGCCGCCCTGTTCCCACAGATCAGCAGCGAAGTCGATCGTTTTGGCGACTATGAGCGCAACGGCGACGGGATGCATGACCGCTTGTTTTTGCTGACCTTCGACAGCGCCGCCAACGTCGCGCCGGACAACACCGCTTGGGTCGCCGAGTACCTGCGCAAGTCGAACATCAGCGGCACTTTCTTCGTCCTTGGCAAGGATATTCAGGCGCGTCTGGCCGATGGCTCGGTGGCCAGCCTGCAAGCGATGTACTCGCAGCAGTGCATCGGCGTCCAGGGCTGGGAGTTCCGCTCCCACAGCCACTGGCAGGACTGGCAGGACTCGGTACGACGCAGCGTTGAACTGGTCAAAAGCAAGTTGCCGGAGAATTACGTGCCGCTGTTTCGTCCGCCCGATGGCCAGCGCCGCTCCGATGCCGAAGGCTTCTTCAGCGCTCAGGGCTTGCGGGTGGCGCTATGGGATATCGATGCGCAGGACGGAGCGGGCAAACTCAAGGGCAATCCGAGCGCGCAACGCGTGTTGACGCTGATGCTGCTGTGGCGCCACGGCGTGATCAATTTCAATGTGAAGCAGGATGCGGTGAAAACGGCGATGCCTTGGCTTATTACGCAAACGGCGCAAAGCGGGATCGGTTGGGAAGACTGTCAGGATGGTTTTCACTGAAACGCAGTTAATTGGCACAAGCGCCGTAAACATTGGGTTTGGGGCGTTTTTGAGAGAGATTTCGATGCAGGCGGACTTCCGACTTTAACGGGGTGATGGCAGTCCGCCAAGTGTTATTGGTCACTCTGAAAAATAAACTTCAAAAAAACGTCAAAGTACTTTTTTCTGTCATGGGTTTTGGAGTATTACGAAGACAGACCGCCGAAACCTGCAACACAGGTGGCGTCTCCCAAGACCCAGCTTGATGCAGTTCACTTGAGTCCCAGCAGGTGAATTCGGTAGTCACTTCGAGGCGCAGCACTGTCACGGTATTGCGTCGAATGGCTCCCACAAAGGTGACCGAGTATGGATGATCACGGACGTAGTTCTTCCTCCAACCAGCCAATCCTTTATGTACTCGATACCAACGTATTGATTCACGATCCAAACGCGCTGCTCAACTTCGAAGAACACCACGTTGCCATCCCGATGACCGTCCTTGAAGAGCTCGACAAGCTCAAGAGCGGGCATCACAGCGTGGCTGCGGAATGCCGTCAGGCCATTCGCCTGATCGACAAGACGCTGGGCGATGCCAGTCCTGAAGATGTAGAGCTGGGTGTTCCGATCCAGCGTGGCAAAAGTGGGCCCAAGGGTTTGCTGTCAATTCTGATGAGCAAACGCGCCGAACCGAACATCATTCTTCCCGAACACCTGAACGACAACATCATCATCAATCAGTTGATTGATCTGCACGCGCGCGAACCCAAGTTGCCCGTCGTGCTGGTCACCAAAGATATCAACATGCGCCTCAAGGCCCGGGCGTGCGGGATCGCGTCCGAGGACTACAGCACCGACCAGTTGGTTGACGACGTTTCATTGCTGCCCAACGGATACCACAACATGACCGGCTCCTTCTGGGACCGTGTGAGCAAGGTCGAAACCCGTCAGGACCATGGCCGTACCTGGCACGAGGTGCAACTGATCGACAACCTGCCGGCGGTGCACGTCAATGAGTTCATCATTGATGAGCAGGGTTTTGTCGGCTGGATTAAGGAAATTTCAGAAGACCGATTGCTGATCCTGGACCTGCATCAGGAACCGCTGTTGCATCAGGAAGCCTGGGGGCTCAAACCCCGTGACATCTATCAGAGCCTGGCGCTGTTTGCCTTGCTGGACCCGGATATTCACCTGGTCAACCTGACCGGTGCGGCCGGCTCGGGTAAAACCATCCTGGCCCTGGCAGCAGCGATCGAGCAGACCATGGTCAGCAAACGTTATCGCCGGATCATCGCCACCCGAAGCGTGCAGGGCCTGGACCAGGAGATCGGCTTCCTGCCCGGTACCGAAGCAGAAAAAATGGAGCCTTGGCTGGGCGCCATCACCGACAACCTCGAAGCCTTGCACATGGACGACGAAAACACCCATGGCAGCGTCGACTACATCCTCAGCAAAGTGCCGTTGCAGTTCAAATCCCTCAATTACATCCGAGGTCGCAGCTTCCAGCAGAGCCTGATTTTGATCGATGAATGCCAGAACCTGACGCCGCACCAGATGAAAACCATCATCACCCGTGCCGGCGCCGGTTCCAAAGTGGTGTGCCTGGGCAACCTGGCGCAGATCGACACCCCTTACCTTTCCGCGACCAGCTCCGGGCTGACGTACCTGACCGAACGCTTCAAAGACTTCCCCAATGGAGTACACATCACCCTGCAAGGGGTGCCTCGCTCGATTCTGGCTGAATACGCTGAATCGCATTTGTAACTGCTTCATCCAGACCGGGCGGCCCTTAAAGGTCGCCCGGTTTTTTATGCCCAAAACATAACCCTGTGGGAGCGAGCTTGCTCGCGATAGCGGTCTGACATTCAGTATTGATGTTGACTGATATACCGTCATCGCAAGCTCGCTCCCACAGGGTTTAGTGCTGAGCCGATAATCAAACGTGCGGAAAATTGACCCGCAGGTTTACAATCGACGCTCCTGATCAGGAGTAACCCTGTGCTGACTCATCTCGATTCCCAAGGTCGCGCCAACATGGTCGACGTCACCGAAAAAGCCGTGACGTTCCGTGAAGCGACGGCCCAAGCGCTGGTGCGCATGTTGCCCGACACCCTGCAGATGATCGTCAGTGGCGGTCACCCCAAGGGTGATGTTTTTGCCGTGGCGCGTATTGCCGGCATTCAGGCGGCGAAGAAAACCAGCGATCTGATTCCTCTGTGCCATCCGCTGATGCTGACCGGCGTCAAAGTCGAGCTCAGTGCCGAAGGTGACGACACCGTGCGCATCGTCGCGCGTTGCAAGTTGTCCGGGCAGACCGGCGTCGAGATGGAAGCGCTGACCGCTGCCAGTGTGGCGGCATTGACCATCTACGACATGTGCAAGGCTGTGGATCGCGGCATGACCATTGAAAGCGTGCGCCTGCTGGAGAAGGTCGGCGGCAAGAGCGGTCATTTCCAGGCAGATCAGCCATGAACATCACGGTGAGATTTTTCGCTCGATACCGTGAAGCGCTGGGCGTGGATTCGGTCAAGGTTGAGGGTGATTTCGCCACGGTCGATGACGTGCGCGCGCTGCTGGCTCAGCGCGACGGTGCCGATGTGCTGAGCGAGCAGAACCTGATGTGCGCCCGCAATGAAGACCTTTGCCAGCTCGACGAACCGGTTAGCGATGGTGATGAAGTGGCGTTCTTTCCGACCGTGACCGGGGGCTGATCCATGGCGATTCGCGTGCAGTCCACGGCGTTCGACCCCGGTACTGAAGTCAACGCCATGCACGCCGCCAATGTCGGCGTGGGCGCGGTGGTGAGTTTTGTCGGCTATGTGCGCGACTTCAATGACGGGCTCGATGTGGCGGGGATGTTTCTTGAGCACTACCCGGGCATGACCGAGAAGGCCCTGGGCAAGATTGCCATCGAGGCCGAGCAGCGCTGGCCGCTGTTGAAGCTGGAAGTGTTGCACCGCATAGGCGCCCTGGAACCGGGAGAACCAATCGTCTTCGTTGGCGCCGCCAGCGCTCACCGCCAGGCAGCCTTCGATGCCTGTGCGTTTGTCATGGATTATCTGAAAACCCGTGCGCCGTTCTGGAAGAAAGAAGTCACCAGCGAAGGCGCGCGATGGGTGGAAGGGCGTGACAGTGATCATGCGGCGGCGGATCGCTGGAAGCAGTAGTTCCTGCGGTACTTTCAAATAAGTCATCGCGAGCAGGCTCGCGATGGGGCCATTCGCTACACCCAATAACCTCCTGACTCCCCGCCCGACCATCGGCCAGGCATGATCCTGCTTGCCCGATTGACGATTAATACATAAAAGTCCAGTATGGAAATCTAAGTACAAAAAAGGTGTCCCCCGTTTTTGCTCTTTCTTCTGTCTTGCCAAACCAACAACAACCCGCGAGAGAACGAACATGAAGAAATTCCCCCTCATCACCGGTCTGGCCCTTAGTCTGTTGGCGTGCAGCAGCGTGTTTGCCGCCGAGAAAGCCTTGCGCATCGGTATCGAAGCCGCTTACCCGCCGTTTGCTTCCAAAACCGACGAGGGCAAGATTGTCGGTTTCGACTACGACATCGGTAATGCCCTGTGCGCGCAGATGAAGGTCCAGTGTGTGTGGGTCGAAGGCGAATTCGACGGTCTGATTCCTTCCCTGAAAGTGAAGAAAATCGACATGGCCCTGTCGTCCATGACCATCAACGAAGACCGCAAGAAGTCGGTGGATTTCACCCACAAGTACTACTTCACCTCATCGCGCCTGGTGATGAAGGACGGCGCGGTGGTCGATGACCAATATGCCAGCCTCAAAGGCAAAACCATTGGCGTACAGCGCGCCACCACCACTGACCGTTTTGCCACCGAAGTTTTCGAACCCAAGGGCATTAACGTCAAGCGCTACAGTAACAACGAAGAAATCTACATGGACCTGGCCGCTGGTCGCCTCGATGCGATTTTTGCCGACACCATTCCTTTGAATGACTTCCTGTCGATGCCGCGTGGCAAGGGCTACGCGTTTGTCGGTCCGGAGTTGAAAGACCCGAAATACGTGGGGGAGGGCGCCGGGATCGCGGTGCGTAAGGGCAATGCTGAGTTGGTGAGCGAACTGAACGCGGCCATTGATGGCATTCGCGCCAATGGCGAATACCAGAAGATCTCGGACAAGTACTTCAAGTCGGATATCTATGGTGACTGATAGATAGCTATCGCGAGCAGGCTCGCTCCAACAATGGATCTCTGTACGCCATAGATCTCCTGTAGCAGTGAGCCTGCTCGCGATGAGTCCCTTTCAAACAACACATTCCTCAGGGCTCAGCCCTTCAATTCCTTCAATTCCTTCAAATGCTTGTAAACCGTCGCCCGCCCCATGTTCAGCACATTGGCCACATAGTTCGATGCGCTCTTGCCCTTGAAAGCCCCTTCCGCATGCAGCGCCAAAACCAGTTCGCGTTTGTGGTCGCGTGTCAGCAGGTTCAGGCTCAGTTGACGTTCGCGCAGCCAGGCGTGCAGGAAGGTATTGATCCGCTCCTGCCAGTCATCACGAAACAGTGAGTCTGGTTGCGGGATCAGTTTGCTGGGCGACAGGAACAGGTCGAGCGCCGCTTTTGCATTTTCGAATAGTGAGATGTTCAGGTTGACGCACAGGACCCCGAGCGGATGACCTTCGCTGTCGCGCAATACGGTACTCAAGCTACGAATTTTCTGACCATCCCAATTGAGTTTCTCGTACGGTCCAATGTTGGTTTCGCTGACATCGTCACTGAGCATGTCCTCCAGCGCGGCGTCATCGCCGATTTCGCGTTTGGACAGGTTATTGGCGATGTAGTCGATTTTTTGCGTGCGAAGGTCGTGCAGCACCACCTCGGCATGGGGGAAGAACAGCGTGGCGATGGCATCGGCAATCGCACGGTAATTGTCCAGCGCCGGGTCTTTTTCAGGTGCGTTCATACAGTGGAGCTCCAGGCAGCGTCAGCGCCCTGCAAAAGGGGCGCTGGAAGTTTGCCGTAATCGTGCGGACACGTCACCTGAACAGGCGATCGGGGGAGAGCATGCCGGTGTCCAGGCCGAAACGTGTGAGCTCCACGGGCAAGGTTTCACCGCGTACCAGCGCAGCACTGGCCTGGCCCATGGCTGGCGAAGTCTGGATGCCGTAGCCACCTTGTGCCGCCACCCAGAATAGGCCTGGAACCTGTGGATCGAAACCGGACAGTAAATCACCATCGCTGACAAAGCTGCGCAACCCGGCCCAGGTTCGGGTCGGACGGCGGATGGTCAGGGTGGTGGCTTCTTCGATCTGATAAATGCCCATGGCGATGTCCAGCTCTTCGGGCTGTACGTCGTGCGGTTCCACCGGGTCGGCGTTGGCCGGTGAGCCGAGGAACATGCCGGCGTCGGGTTTCATGTAGAAAGATTCGTCGAGGCTGACCAGCATTGGCCAGTGATGGATATCCACGCCCTCAGGGCCGGCAAAGATAAAGGCAGCACGGCGCTTCGGTTGCAGGCCCAGCGGCCGGGCACCGGCCAGTGCGCCGATTTTGTCAGCCCAGGCACCGGCGGCGTTGATGATGACGGGGGCGCTGAAGGTCTGGCTGTTGGTGGTTACCTGCCACACACCCGCGGCATCGCGGGCCAGGCCGAGCACTTCGGTGTCGGTAATGACTTGGCCTTTGTTACGACGGATGCCGCGCAAGTAACCTTGGTGTAGGGCATCGGTGTCGATGTCGCTGGCGGTCGGGTCATAGATCGCACCATGGACTTTTTCCCGGCGCAGGATCGGCATGCGCGCACAGGCTTCGTCGGCACTGAGCAGTTGCATCTCGGGCACCGTGGCTTTGGCGCTGAGGTATTGATTGTTCAGTTCGGCAGGGTCACCCGTGAAGTCCACGGTCATCTCACCGCGCGGCGTCAGCAATGGGTGTTCGCAGAAACCGGCGGGCGGGGCGTCGAAAAAATCGCGGCTGGCTTGGGTCAACGCGCGCACCTGGGGTGTGCCGTAGGCGGCGGTGTACAGCGCGGCGGAACGTCCGGTGGAGTGATAGGCCGGATGGGACTCGCGTTCGAGCACAATCACTCTGGCATGCTGCGATAGCCAAAAACCGGTGGAAGCTCCGGCAATCCCGCCGCCGATGATGATGAAGTCTGCCTGGCTCATGAACGTCTCCTTTTGAGCGCAAATGCCAAAATGGGGGAGATCCCCTGTAATTGGATGGACTCGCCCGCTCCTACAGGGACCTGGGTGTTAGTGCTGTAGTTGGTAAATGGCATTGGCCACCGCGATGTCTTCCAGGCCCAGGCCGATGGAGCGGAAGAACACAGTCCGGTTGTAATCAGGGCGCTGTACCTTGCCGCTCAGCAGATCGGGCAAGTCGCCGACAATCAAGCGCTTGTCCCAATCATGCTGCTCACCAGCAATCAGCATCTCACCCGCCGAACCCGGCGTGGTCAGGCGATAGTCGCAGAACACTTGCATGTCATTGAGGCTCTGCGGCGGCACTTCGTGGGCGCGCGCGGCATTGGTGCTGATGGAGGTGATCAGTGCCGGTTTGCTCAACCTCGACGGGTCGATCACCGGTCCTGCGGACGAGGTGCACAGCATGATCACGTCGACGTCCTGAATCGCTGCTTCGCAACTGTCGACGATGGTCAGGCGTGGGTCGAGGCTGTTGATCTGAGCCAGTGCTTCAGGATCCTTGTTGCTAAGGCTCGGCGAAAACAGGGTGATGCTGTGCCAATCACGCAGATCCTTGACGTAGTGCAAGTGCGCTTGAGCGACTTTGCCGCTGCCGATAATCGCCAGACGTTGCGCTGCTAACGGGGCGAGTGCGTCGACGGCCACAGCGGTGGTTGCCGCCGTGCGTGCGGTGGTCAATTCACCGGCATCACACAGCAGCAACGGCTGGCCGGTCTGCATCGACATCAGCAGTGTCCACGCGGTCACCAGCGGACCTTGTTCACGCACGATGTACGGCGAAGTTTTAACCCCGTAGACACCGTCTTGCGCCAATACGCCGAGGTAGTTGATGAAGTCGCCAGCGCCCTGCGGGAATTCCACCAGTTGCTGTGCCGGTTGTACGGCCTGGCCGGCGGCCAAGTCGCGGAACAGCTTGCGCAGGATCTGCGGCACGTCGACTTTCGCCAGCAGCTCGCGGGCCTGGGATTGGGTGATCACGTAAGGCGTACTGGACATGGCCGGCTCCGGGTGCTGAATTAAACTAATTTGTCCATTATGGACTTTTAGTTGTCTCGGGCAAGCTCCTGTTGAAAAAAACCAGGCAAAAAAAAGCGCAGTCCGTTTCCGGCTGCGCCTCTTTCTGCAAATCCCGGTTACGGGCGTTTGCGCTCAACCGCCCGCAGTAGATGCGTCGGTGGTGTTTCACAGCTGATTTTGCGACCCAGCAATGCCTCGATGGACGGTAGCTGGTAAGAGTCATCTTCACCGGCGAAGCTGATGGACACGCCATCGGCGCCAGCACGACCGGTACGACCGATACGGTGTACGTAGTCGTCCGGGACTTCCGGCAAGGTGAAGTTGATCACATGACTGATGCCGTCGATGTGAATGCCGCGACCAGCCACATCGGTGGCGACCAGTACGCGAATTTTGCCTTCGCGGAACCCTTCCAGGGTCTTGATGCGCTTGTGCTGCGGCACATCGCCGGACAGTTGCGCGGCGTTGACGCCATCACGCACCAGGCGTTCTTCAATGCGGCGTACTTCATCCTTGCGGTTTGCAAACACCATCACCCGCTCCCAACCGTTGTCGTTGACCAGGTTGTAGAGCAGTTTGTATTTGTCCGCACCGGCGACGGCGTAAATGTGCTGCTCGACGTTTTCGCTGGCCACGTTTTGCGCTTCGATCTCGACGATCGATGGCTCGGTGGTCCATTGCTTGGCGAGGTTCATCACGTCTTCGGTGAAGGTCGCGGAGAACAACAGCGTCTGACGCTCGTTCTTCGGCGGCGTCTGGCGAATGATCTGACGCACTTGTGGGATGAAACCCATGTCGAGCATGCGGTCGGCTTCGTCCAGCACCATGACCTCAACCATGTCCAAGTGCACGTCGCCGCGCTGGTTGAAGTCGAGCAAACGGCCCGGGGTGGCCACGAGAATGTCGCAGTGACGGGCTTCGAGGTGCTTGAGCTGCTTGTCGAAGTCCATGCCGCCGACAAACGTCATGACGTTGAGGCCGGTGTATTTAGTCAGGTCGGCCGCATCCTTGGCGATCTGCACCACCAGTTCGCGGGTGGGTGCAATGATCAGCGCCCGCGGTTCACCCATGTAACGCTCTTTCGGCGGTGGGGTTTGCAGCAGTTGGGTGATGATCGAAATCAGGAACGCGGCCGTTTTGCCGGTGCCGGTCTGGGCGCGACCGATGGCGTCTTTGCCCGCCAGGGTGAAGCCCAGCACCTGCGCCTGGATCGGCGTGCAATACGGGAAGCCAAGGTCCTGGATGGCGTGCATCAGTTCCGGGGCGAGTTTGAAATCGTGGAAGCGGGTTTTGCCTTCCTGGGGTTCGACGACGAAATCTTCGAGTTTCCAGGGGATGACGGGTGCCTTGGGCTTGGGTTCGCGACGCGGTTTTGCCGGTTTCGGCGCTTCGCTGCGCGGCTGTTCAGAGGCAACGACCGGGGCGGGAGGGGTGGTCGGTGTGGTTATCGGCTCATGTTTCGGTGCCGCTGCAGTGGCGGTCCGGCCAGGCTGATTACCGTCGGTGCGGTGGCTGGGGGTATGAGACGGAGCGCTGGGAACTGGCGCGAGCTGCTCAGTCTCGCTTTTACCGAACATTTTCTTGAGTGCTTTGAGCACGGTCATCTCATCAATTGGTTAAGGAATGTACGCCGGCCAGTGTAATGCAAGAATCGGGCGCGGCGTAGTGGGATGATCAAAGGGCTGCATTTGCGTAACAGTTAACGCAAACGCTCGGCAAGCCAGACGCCGATGTCGCGAATCTCTTCGGGTAACACTTCGTGGCCCATTGGGTATTCCTGCCATGTCGCGGTGACACCACGCTGCTTCAAATGCTCGTAGGCAGAGCGGCCCATGGAATTTTGCACCACGTCATCGTATTGACCGTGCAAAGACAGCGCGGGAATACGCTGCTGGCTGGCGGAAAGTTCGAGCTCATCGCTGAACGTCGGCGCATAAGTGGAGAGGGCAACTACGCCACCCAGCGGCCCCTGCCATTTCAGGAAAGCGGTGTGCAATACCACGGCGCCGCCTTGGGAAAAACCGGCGAGAAAAATTCGCGAGGCGTCTATTCCGATGGCTCGCTGCACTTCAATCAAGTTGATGATCCGTTGTGCCGACTCTTCCAGCTGTTCGCGATTGATTGCGCGTGCCGGGCTCATGGCCAATATGTCGTACCAGCTCGGCATCTCGTAGCCGCCATTAATGGTGACGGCGCACGTCGGCGCTTGGGGAAGAACGAAGCGGGTAGTCAGAAGGCCTTCCTGTAACGTTTCAGCCACTGGCAGAAAGTCGTAACGGTCGGCGCCCAGGCCGTGCAGCCATATAACGCAGGCGTCTGCAGGCTTTACGGGTTGAAGAATAAGGGGCTCGGTCATGGCTGCTCCATTTTTGTGCGTGCGCGCTCATTGGGTGCGAGATCCAAGTGTGCGCCAGGTTGATCAGTTAAGAAGATGTCGCAAGGCTACAAGTTTTGCTATTGACCTGTCGCGCATTGGCCTCGGCGAGCTGTCTGGTACGGGCTTTGCTAAGGGGAAACGGTGCAACCCATCTCGCGCCTTGCGGTAACACTATCAGTGTACTGCTGGCCGCGGGATAGCAAAGAATCCGGTGATGGATGTTCGCCAGTGGCCGTTACGGGCTTCGCGAACGTGAAAGGGCTACAGCCCGTTCGGCCGATTGGTGAGAAGGGAGTTATCCATGATGTGGATTTTCTCCTACTAGACTCATAGCGCAGGTCCTACGCCGGTTGACCCTAAAAAAAACCAATAAGGGTCGATTACGCCTCAAAAGGGTGCGGAAGGATTCAGCTCCGACACAACAAGAGCAAAACTGGAGGTTTGAATGAAGATGTTGAAATCCACCCTGGCTATCGTGACTGCAGCCGCAGTACTCGGTATCAGTGGGTTCGCTCAGGCGGGTGCAACCCTGGATGCAGTGCAGAAAAAAGGTTTCGTACAGTGTGGTGTGAGTGACGGTCTGCCGGGCTTCTCGGTTCCGGACTCCACTGGCAAGATCGTCGGTATCGATGCTGACTACTGCCGTGCTGTAGCGGCTGCCATTTTCGGCGACGCGACCAAAGTCAAATTCAGTCAGTTGAACGCCAAAGAGCGTTTCACCGCTCTGCAGTCGGGCGAAATCGACATTCTGTCGCGCAACACCACCATGACCAGCTCTCGTGACTCGGGCATGGGCCTGAAGTTTCCTGGCTTTATCACTTACTACGACGGCATCGGCTTCCTGGTTAACAACAAGCTGGGCGTGAAGAGTGCCAAGGAACTGGACGGTGCAACCATCTGCATCCAGGCCGGTACCACCACCGAGCTGAACGTTTCCGACTACTTCCGCGGCAACGGTCTGAAATACACCCCGATCACCTTCGACACCTCCGACGAAAGCGCCAAGTCGCTGGAATCCGGTCGTTGCGATGTTCTCACTTCCGACAAGTCCCAGCTGTTCGCCCAGCGAAGCAAGCTGGCCTCGCCGAAGGATTACGTGGTACTGCCGGAAACCATTTCCAAGGAGCCTCTGGGCCCGGTCGTGCGTAATGGCGACGACGAGTGGCTGGCTATCGCGCGCTGGGTTGGCTACGCCATGCTCAACGCTGAAGAGGCAGGCATCACTTCGAAAAACGTCGAAGCCGAAGCCAAGTCGACCAAGAACCCTGACGTTGCCCGTCTGCTGGGTACTGATGGTGAGTACGGCAAAGACCTGAAAGTGAAAAAGGACTGGGTCGTCCAGATCGTCAAGCAAGTCGGCAACTATGGCGAAGTGTTCGAGAAAAACCTCGGCAAGAGCACCCCGCTGGAAATCGACCGCGGGCTGAACGCCTTGTGGAACGCTGGCGGCATTCAATACGCACCACCAGTGCGCTGATGGTTCTATCGCCCGGCGGGCCAACCGCCGGGTGATGTTCTGTTCCATTACATCCGGGGCACTTCATGCAAAATTCAATCGGCGCACCAAAGCAGAGGCTCAGCCTCAGCGATCCCAAAGTGCGTGCGTGGGTATTTCAGATCATCACCATTGTGGCGGTGGTCTCGATGGGCTGGTATCTGTTCGACAACACGCAGACCAACCTTCAACACCGGGGCATTACTTCCGGTTTCAGCTTTCTGGAGCGCAGTGCCGGTTTCGGCATCGCTCAACACCTGATCGACTACACCGAATCGGACACGTATGCCCGGGTGTTTGTCATCGGCCTGCTCAACACACTGCTGGTGACCTTCATCGGCGTGATCCTGGCGACGATCCTCGGGTTCATCGTCGGTGTGTCACGGCTGTCGAAGAACTGGATCATCTCTAAGCTGGCAACTGTTTATGTGGAAGTCTTCCGCAACATTCCACCGCTGCTGCAAATCCTGTTCTGGTACTTCGCGGTGTTCCTGACCATGCCGGGGCCGCGCAACAGCCACAACTTTGGCGACACCTTCTTTGTCAGCAGCCGCGGCCTGAACATGCCCGCAGCGTTGGTCGCGGACGGTTTCTGGCCGTTTGTGGTCAGCGTCGCTGTGGCCATTGTCGCCATCGTGCTGATGAGCCGCTGGGCGACCAAACGCTTCGAAGCGACGGGCGTGCCGTTCCACAAGTTCTGGGTCGGCCTGGCGCTGCTTCTGGTGATCCCTGCGCTGTGCGCCTTGATATTTGGCGCGCCGCTGCACTGGGAAATGCCGAAGCTGCAAGGCTTCAACTTCGTCGGTGGCTGGGTGCTGATCCCCGAACTGCTGGCTTTGACCCTGGCCTTGACGGTGTACACCGCGGCATTCATCGCCGAGATCGTGCGTTCAGGCATCAAGTCGGTCAGCCACGGCCAGACCGAAGCGGCGCACTCGCTCGGCCTGCGCAATGGTCCCACCCTGCGCAAGGTCATCATCCCGCAAGCGCTGCGCGTGATCATTCCACCGCTGACCAGCCAATACCTGAACCTGGCAAAGAACTCCTCGCTGGCGGCCGGTATCGGTTATCCGGAAATGGTTTCGTTGTTTGCCGGTACGGTGCTGAACCAGACCGGGCAGGCGATCGAAGTGATTGCGATCACCATGAGCGTCTACCTGGCGATCAGTATCAGCATTTCCCTGCTGATGAACTGGTACAACAAGCGCATTGCGCTGATCGAGCGGTAAGGAAAAGCGCATGAGCACTCATACTTTCAAACCTGACATGCCGCCACCGAACCGCAGCATCGGTGTCGTGGCGTGGATGCGCGCCAACATGTTCTCCAGCTGGCTCAACACCCTGCTGACCCTGTTTGCGTTCTACCTGATTTACCTCGTTGTCCCGCCGATCCTGCATTGGGCGATCCTCGATGCCAACTGGGTCGGCACCACCCGCGCCGACTGCACCAAGGAGGGCGCCTGCTGGGTGTTCATCCAACAGCGTTTCGGCCAGTTCATGTACGGCTACTACCCGCCGGAACTGCGCTGGCGCGTGGACCTGACGGTGTGGCTGGCGGTCATCGGCATTGCACCATTGTTCATCTCTCGTTTTCACCATAAAGCGGTGTATGGCCTGAGCTTCCTGGTGTTGTACCCGATCATTTCCTGGTGCCTGCTGCACGGTGGCGTGTTGGGTTTGAGCGCCGTGGCGACCAGCCAATGGGGCGGCCTGATGCTGACCCTGGTGATCGCGACGGTCGGTATCGCTGGCGCTCTGCCGCTGGGTATTGTCCTGGCATTGGGCCGTCGTTCGAACATGCCGGCGATTCGTGTGGTCTGCGTGACCTTCATCGAATTCTGGCGCGGCGTGCCGCTGATTACGGTGCTGTTCATGTCTTCGGTGATGTTGCCGTTGTTCCTGCCCGAAGGCATGAACTTCGACAAATTGCTGCGGGCGCTGATCGGCGTGATCCTGTTCCAGTCAGCCTACGTGGCTGAAGTGGTGCGCGGTGGTCTGCAAGCGATTCCAAAAGGTCAGTACGAAGCGGCTGCAGCGATGGGCCTCGGTTACTGGCGCAGCATGGGCCTGGTGATTCTGCCGCAAGCCCTGAAGCTGGTGATCCCTGGCATCGTCAACACCTTCATTGCGCTGTTCAAGGATACAAGTCTGGTGATCATCATCGGCCTGTTCGACCTGCTCAACAGCGTCAAACAAGCTGCCGCCGACCCGAAATGGTTGGGCATGGCCACTGAAGGCTATGTTTTCGCGGCCCTGGTGTTCTGGATTTTCTGTTTTGGTATGTCGCGCTATTCCATGCATCTGGAACGCAAGCTCGACACTGGCCACAAGCGTTAGGAGTTCTGTAATGAGCGAAGCAATCAAAAAGCCTGTGAGCCCTGAAGGCATTATTCAGATGCAGGGCGTCAACAAGTGGTACGGCCAGTTCCACGTATTGAAAGACATCAACCTGAACGTTAAACAGGGCGAGCGTATCGTGCTGTGCGGCCCGTCGGGCTCCGGCAAGTCCACCACCATTCGCTGCCTCAATCGTCTGGAAGAACACCAGCAGGGCCGCATCGTGGTCGATGGCGTGGAGCTGACCAACGACCTCAAGCAGATCGAATCGGTCCGTCGTGAAGTCGGCATGGTGTTCCAGCATTTCAACCTGTTTCCGCACCTGACCATCCTGCAGAACTGCACCCTGGCGCCGATGTGGGTACGCAAAATGCCCAAGCGTCAGGCCGAGGAAATCGCCATGCATTACCTGGAGCGCGTACGCATTCCGGAGCAGGCGCATAAATTCCCGGGGCAACTGTCCGGTGGCCAGCAACAGCGTGTGGCGATTGCCCGCGCGCTGTGCATGAAACCGAAAATCATGCTGTTCGACGAACCGACTTCGGCACTCGACCCTGAGATGGTGAAAGAGGTGCTGGACACTATGATCGGCCTGGCTGAAGACGGCATGACCATGCTCTGCGTGACGCACGAAATGGGTTTCGCCCGTACCGTGGCCAACCGCGTGATCTTCATGGACAAAGGTGAAATCGTCGAACAGGCCGCGCCGAACGACTTCTTCGATAACCCGCAGAATGAGCGGACCAAGATGTTCCTGAGCCAGATCCTGCATTGATGTCGGCTGACAGGTAAAACAAACCCGGCCTTGTGCCGGGTTTGTTGTGTGTGCTGTTCAGGACACAGTGAGCGTTTCATGTTCTTTGTGAATGATGTCCTTGAAACCTCTCAAGTCTGCGCCTTCGCCCAAACTTCGCGCATCGGTGAGCAAATGCGGGTAGCGATCAAGCAAGCGCATCAGCACCATCAATGCTTTAGGTGGAAGCAGTTCGCCGCGCTCGTAACGAGAAAACGCGTTATGCCCGCCTCCGGACAAAAGCAGAACCGCTTCTTTTTGCGACAGGTGCAGTTTGCGGCGGATTCGCTTCATCTCGTTGCCGATCATTTGTCTGCCGGCGAGGACTAACTCGTCGCCGGCATCCGAATAGCGCTCCGAGCAGCCGGGGTCGAGTATGACTTCCCCGCATGCCTGGCACTCCCATCCAGACAAATCATCAATCCGGCGCTCCATTCCTTTCACGCTCATGGTTTGACCGCGACCTTCGAAGTGCCGCATTCCTTCAGATGCGCCGCAACTGAAGCATTGTTTGGTGTTCATGGGTTTTTCTCCTTGAAGGAGATCACCGGAGGTTCACCGCCTGAGCAATAAGTGACCTTGATGTAAATCTCCAAATCGTGCGAAGTGATGTGGTACACGTCTTGCCAAATCCGATGATCGCTATAGGTTGTCATCGATTTGTACAACATCCTGCCGTGTAATTCGAAAACGACTTCCTGCATTTCCTCGAGGCTTAAACCCAGATCCCGGCCGTTTTTCCGCGCGGTTGCGGTAAATGCATTTTTCCCAAGCCGCCTGACATCGTCCTTGATCACCGTGAGGTTGTAATGGGGCGTGTTCTTCTCCATAAGAAATCTTGCACCTATCCCTGAAATTACCCTTAAAGGGTAATTTTGACCAATCGAAAATCCCGCTCCATTTCCCTCTCTCTGACCGTAGGCGGTTGCCGTCCTACGTGTAGCTGACTAACCTGTCAGAAAATTCATCCTATGATTGGATGAAAGGGCGAATTCTATGTCAGACATTTCTCCATTGACCAAGCGATCCTTGGTCGACCAAGCGCTGGATCAGCTACGCCTTCGCATCACGCAAGGCGTCTGGGTCGTCGGCCAACGTCTACCCACCGAGCCGGAATTGGCGACCGAGCTGGGCATCAGCCGCAACACCGTGCGCGAAGCCATGCGCGTGTTGGCGTTTTCCGGGTTGATCGACATCCGTCAGGGCGACGGCAGTTACCTGCGGGCGGTGATCGATCCGCTGGATACCATGAAAGCGCTGTCCCGCTGCTCCCGCGAGCAGGCCCGTGAGACCCGGCACATCCTTGAGGTCGAGGCCATCGGGCTCGCAGCATTGCGCCGAACAGACGAAGACCTGGTGGCATTGCGCGAAGCGCTCGGCGTCAGCGGCAGCCACTATCACGGGGATCTCGACAGTTACATCGCTTGCGATCTGGTGTTTCACCGCCGTCTGGTGGACGCCGCGCACAACCCGACGCTCAGCGAGTTGTATCGCTATTTCTCCAGCGTTGTCGGCGCGCAACTGCGCCAGTCCTTGAATATCACCCCGCGACGCCAGGAAGTGTTCGACCTGCACATCGAATTGCTGGATGCCGTCGAGCAACGGGACCCGGAGCGGGCCAAAGCTCTGTCGAGGCAGTTGATCAATGAACCTTGAAACCGAGAAATCCATGTCCAGCAGCGATAGCAATCTTACGCAACCCAAGCGCACGGCGGAGCTCGAAGAGTTGCTGATCGACGCCGAGGCCGATGACGAACAAGTCCAGCAGAGCCACCCGCTGCTGCGCCGGCCATGGTTGTTGTTGCTGGGCCTGATTTTGGTGGCGTTGAACCTGCGCCCGGCACTGTCGAGCATGGCGCCGATGCTCAGCGAGATATCAAAGGCACTCGGTTTGTCGGCTGCGCAGGCCGGTTTGCTGACGACATTGCCGGTGTTGTGTCTCGGCTTGTTCGCGCCATTGGCTCCGGTGCTGGCGCGCCGTTTTGGCGCAGAGCGGGTGGTGTTGGGGATTCTGTTGACGCTGGCGGGCGGGATCATTTTGCGCAGTTCATTTGGCGAGATCGGCTTGTTTGCCGGCAGCGTGCTGGCGGGTGCGAGCATCGGCGTGATCGGTGTGTTGTTGCCAGGCATCGTCAAGCGTGACTTCCCGAAACAGGCCGGCACCATGACCGGTGTCTACACCATGGCACTGTGTCTGGGCGCCGCGATGGCCGCCGGTGCAACCGTGCCGTTGAGTGAGCATTTCGACAAGAGCTGGGCTATGGCCCTGGGCTTCTGGGTGCTGCCGGCGCTGGTCGCGGCGATCTTCTGGTTGCCGCAAGTGGGTGGCCAGAAAACTGGCGCACACAACGTCGCTTACCGTGTTCGCGGATTACTGCGCGATCCGCTGGCCTGGCAGGTGACGTTATATATGGGCCTGCAATCGTCTTTGGCGTACATCGTGTTCGGCTGGTTGCCGTCGATCCTGATCGGTCGCGGGCTGACACCGACCCAGGCCGGTCTGGTGCTGTCAGGATCGGTGATCGTCCAGTTGGCCAGTTCTCTCGCGGCGCCTTGGCTGGCGACACGCGGCAAGGACCAGCGCCTGGCCATTGTGGTGGTGATGCTGATGACCCTCGGCGGTCTGTTCGGCTGTCTCTACGCACCGATCGAAGGCCTGTGGGGCTGGGCGATTCTGCTCGGTCTGGGGCAGGGCGCTACGTTCAGCCTGGCGTTGACCCTGATCGTGCTGCGCTCGCGGGACTCGCACGTGGCGGCCAACCTGTCGAGCATGGCCCAGGGGTTTGGCTACACCCTGGCATCGATGGGGCCGTTCGCGGTCGGTATCGTGCATGACTGGACCGGCGGCTGGACGGCGCTGGGATGGATCTTCGGCGTCATTGGCCTCGGCGCAATCGTCGCCGGCCTCGGTGCCGGACGTTCGCTGTACGTTCAAGTCGTCAGTGAGAAGATCTGATGTCCAGGGGCCGTGCCTAGAGGTAAACAATCTCCAGTGTCGCCGAGCCATCCAGATTGACGGCGTTACTGAGGTCCAGGCGTGAGGCGGGAGCGATGACGACCTCGACCGTCACCCCGGTTGTAAGGTGCTGGATCGCAACCGGACCCGCGTTGCTGCCAGCACTGTCGGTAAACCCCAGGTAACTTTTTTGGGCGATCGAAATCGGGTTTGTATTGGCCATACTCCATGCCGCGCCGTAGGTGGTTGAGTCGGTTCGGTAGACGCGCGAGAAGTTGTCGGCAACGGCACTTGCCGGGTCGAAGGTCAGCGAATACAGACCCACTTTGTTGTTGCGGTGATCAAATCCCAGGCCGTAGTAAACCTCGCTGGTGACCGTCGCTGACCCTTCGCGGTTGTCCTGCATGCGCAAGGCAAAATGTGTCGGTGCATCGCAGTTGACGCGTAACGACAGGGTTTTGGGGGGCAGTCGCGTACTCTTGTCGGGGTTCAGGTCCTTGCTCGGCAAGGTGCCGAAATCGACCACTCCTGCGTTGGATAACACCGGCTCGCAAGCTGCCGGGGCGAAACTGGCGCGCAGGGTAGTCTGCCGCGAGCGTCCCGCTGCGACGTCGAAAATACCGGTGGTCTCCCAGAAAACTGCATCACGTTGCTGTAACGCTCGCTCTTGAACCCATGCGGTCAACTCAAGCTGGACGGCAAAACTGCGTCCTTGCACAGGGAGGCCGGCCCGCACTGGAGCGATCCCCTGAGTCGGTCGCCAGACCAGGCTCGAAGCGCTTTCCCCCACGGACTGCCGGTCGCCGGCAATCAACCCCAGTTGCACCGACTGCCCATCGAGGATCGCATCGTGAACACGTATTTCATAGTTGCCGAGTTCGGCAAAACGAAAGCGTTCGGACGTGGCCGCCACCGCCCGATAAAACACGCTCATGTCGATCGGTTGCGAACAGCTAACGCTCAGACTCATTCGTCGTTGGCCCAAGCTGCGCTCCGATGTTGCACCGGGATTTATTGCCCGGTTCATCCTTCCGTAGTCGAGCACGGGTTGGCTCAGGTTGAACTGGCAATCGTCGGGGAAAGCCCAGACAAGCGGTGGCAGCCCGCAGAGCGTCAACAGGCCAAGCGTCCATAGCCAAAGGCGGGGCGAGTTCATGAAGTGATCCTCAAAGAGTTCGGCATTGGGCAGCGACGGTCTCGTAGTACGCCTGCGTGTCGGCTTTGGCAGGAAGCTCGAAGTGCAGTTGGCAGCGAGCCATCCCCGGTGCTGTTATCCACAGCGTTCGTGGGTCGAGGACGTTGGGTAGAAACACCCGGCCGCCGTCTTGCACAAGGGTGACGAACTCACCCTCTTCGGTCTTCACGGTGGCACCGCGGGGCAGGGGGGCACCGCTGCCAGTGGAGACGTGGAGCAAGGCCCTGCGGGTTATCTCGACCTCGAATTCAACGTTGTCCACAGCCCCCCGACCGGCTGAAATGACCGCCAGTCCATTGCTGATATCGGCGTTGCGCGGCAGCGATCGGGTATCGACTTCAACCGGGCTGCGGCCATAAGCGGTCAACTGCGGCACGATGGCCTGACCTTGCCGGTCGGTCCAGACCGGACCGCTGGGCGTGGTGATCTTGATGGCGTTCATATCGCCTATCGAGAGCAGCGCAAAGGTGTCGCTCACCGGATAGGGCGAGAGCGTCACTCCCGAACGGTGCAGCACGGCACCGCCGCGAGCGCTTGCCTGATAGCTGGACCTTTGGGCATCGGAGCGAATGTAGTTGAGGTCCAGCAGGCTGTAGCGCGGCAGCAGTGAAACGCCCGCGGTGGACTGGGTTTGCTGATTGCGAGAGTCGTGCTCTACGCCCACCCGGTAACCGAATTGATCGTTGACTTGTTCACTCAAGCCGACGCCGCTGCGATGCTCCCCCCCGGAATTACGCACCCAGCTTCGCCCCCGACGATTTTCTCCCAACGGAACACTCACGCTCAGGTACAGGCTGTCATCACTGTGGTTTTCACCGCTGACCTGCCACTCCGCCGTTACCGAAACAGCTACGCCGAGGATGCTGGTACCCCATGATGCCAGCGCGCGGCTGCTGCTCTGATCGTCGAAAGTGTTCGAGCGGGCTACCCCCGCGCTAAACCCTCCCAACCACGGGTGCGACCAGGCCAGGGCGGCGTTTTGTTGGTCGCGGTAACGGGAGCGGCTATTGTTAGACGCAGAGTCGATGACCCCGTCTTCGAGTTCACGATAACCGAAGGTGCGGTAGGACATCCCCGCATTGATCGACCATTGTTCGCTTAAGCGTTGCGAGAGGGACAGGTCTGCTTGAAGTCCCTGAGCGGAGTCATCACGACGCGTGTCGGCGCCCTGAAGGGTGGTTTGAATCAACGTGTCGGGCCAAGGCAGCATACCCAGGCCCAGGCCGACAGCGCTATAGTCGGCGGCACCGGTCAACCCTGCGCTGAGCATGACTTCGCGCTGCAGTGCACCGCTCCATCCGCCACTGATCACCCAGGGTGTATCGTCATCGCTGTCACCGAGGTTGCGCAGTTTGCCTGCGGCCAGCGAGTAACCCGGTGCCGGTAAATCGATGCCGAGCATCGTGGCGGGAATGGTAAAGGTTCGTTCGCTGCCATTGGCTTCCTTGACCGTGACTTCAACGTCGGAGCGGCTGTTGAGTCGGCGTATGTTGTTCAGGGAGAACGGGCCGGCGGGCACCACCGTCGAGTGGATCAGCGAACCATTCTGCCGGACTTCTACCTGCGCCTGGCTGTAAGCGATGCCTCCGATGGTGGCGCGTCGGCCTTCAATTTGAAGTGCTTGTTCGGTCAGTATCTGTGCGCCGGTGATCTGGGCACTGGCCAGCACTGGGTTGTAGAGGTTGATCTGACCCGCCTGAAACACCGCCGCCTGACTGGCAAAGGTGCGTTGAGCGTAAGCCTCCAGATGGTCCGTGCGGGAAGTACCGTCCTGCCAGGTCTGCACCTGACGACTGCGCACGATCCAGTCGCCCGCATTGAATCCAAGCTCGGTGTTGGCGGCGGCGTAGTGGCTCGTTGTTTCGCCATCGTGGTTGTACAGGGTGGTGGCATCGTAGTTGAGGACGCCGGCGATCCCGCCGGTTTGATAATCGGAGATGTCCCGGGAAACCGGGCGCAGGGCATCGGTAGGTACAATCAACGACAGGCCGAGGCTTGCCGGGTAGTGCTCGATCAGCGTCTGCGGCCAGGTCCCGAGGATGTCGAAGCAGGGTTGATCGTCCCTGACCATGCCCTCGGCCGGGTCTTCGCTGGCCGCCACGCTCAAATTTGCCGCATCCAGCAGAACGCGATCAAAACACACGGCGCCCTGGTGATTGAACGTGACGTCCACCCGACCGCGGCTTGTGCCATTGACTGTCAGCGTGACCGGGTGTTTTCCGGCGGTGAAGCGCGGTGCTGCCAGCAGCAACGTGGCCAGCGCCGGATCGATACCGCGCTGTTGCAAGGTGTTTTTGTCGAACGATGCGAGCTGCGGTGACACATCAAGGTCATCGGCGCAGGCGTCGAGAAGGATCAGTGTGTGCGTCAACAGCAAGGCCACATTTGCCCAGAGCCGTGACAAAAAAAGAGCGGCGGCCGGAATGGCGGGCAGGGCTTCGCCGCCACGGTAAATCAATACTGTGTTCATGGAGTTCACTTGCTGGCTGGCCGATTACGCTGTGGTTTCAGGCACGCGTGCAGCGTGCATTTTCAGCCCTGGGATTTGATGGGTGCTTCGTGGATCGGTACCGCAAAACCGTAGACGGTGGCCGGTTGAAAGCGCACGTGCGTGGCCATCCCCGGTGGCGCCGCGATGGTGATGTGCTCGCCGGGCAACACATAGGTTCGTGGCAACATCGCCTGAGTCGCGGCGGGCATCAGTTGCACCTCTTGAGCCAGGCGCACGACGTAGGGCGTGTCGTTGCGAACGGTTAGCTGGCCGTTTTGCAGAGACCATTGCAGGTCCGTCCACGGGGTGCGATTGGACGCCAGGCCCTTGGGGTGAAGAATCATCGGCAGGTTCTGTCGCACCGTCACTCCCACACGGGCATGCCCAGGTTCGGTGGCGGATCTGCCTTGCGGCATGCCTTCAAAAATCACCCGCTTCAGCCGTTGGGTAAGCAAGGGTTTTTCCGATTGCAAAATGAAGCGCACCAGTTGGACTTTGGAGGCTTCGACGCGCGCCAGCGGTGGTGTCACGAACACCAGGGGTTCGGTGTCTTGCGGAATGTCTTCGATGGTGACGTGCAGCAGTGCCAGGTTGGCGTCGCTGTTCGTCACGGAGACGGAAGCCTCGCCGTCCGCCTCATTGACGATCACCACCGAAGTGTTCGGGATCATGCCGTCGGCCTGAGCCTGCCAGGTTGCCAGCAGGGTTATTGCGCCAAGGCCACTGGTTTTCAGAAGGCGCGCGAAAGTAATGAACATCGTCATCAGGTGTCTCGTCGAGTGGGTACACAGTGACCGGCGTTACCAGTACTTGAGCTGCATCGTGGCGTGGCCATCAATTGGGATTTCATCCATCAGCGGCAGGTCATTGGCCCGCACGATTGTGGTGAATACGGTCAGCCTGGCACTCAAGTCTTTTATGGCAACCGGGGTGGTCAAGTCGGACTGGGTGGCGAACGCGGTCAAGCCTGCGTGTCCCAGATAGGACGATGGCCTCCAGCTGACGCCCTCGTTACTGGACAGGATGGTTCTCACCGGCACATCGTCAGCAATCGGATCAAACCGGTTTGCAACGCGGTGGGCTTCTCAGGGGCCAGGTCTTTTGCCGTCAATTTCCCATGGTCGATAATCCCGCCGCCGGGACGCAACCGATCAGCAGCACTGCAGCGAACGTTCTGGTGATGTTTTCCATGTCGGGTTACCCAAAACTGACGGGCCGGGCGCCGTATCGCGCCAGCCCATTGGTTGATGTCGAGTTACAGGTACTTCACTTCCAGGGTGGCAAACCCGTCGATCTGTACTTCGTCAGTCAGGGTCAGACTATTGGTAGGGGCAATACCGGTTCGCACGACGAGATCCAGGGCCATGTCCTTGATCGCGACCGGCGTGCTGGTATCGCTCGTGGCCGCCACGGCCCAGATGTTATTCGTCCCCCAAAACTGTTGTGACCCTTCCGTGAGCCAGGTCTGACCACCGTCTGTGGACAGGATGGCCCGTGCGACGACGTTGTCGGCCATCACGTTGCGCGGAACAACTCGAAAGTAGCCCAGCTTTTCGCCGTAATTGGTCAGCCCCAGACCAAAGTAGGTCTTGGCAATGCCAGTACCTGCACGGTTATCGATAGGTGACAGGGCAAACAGGATCGCTGCGTCGCAGTTCACCGCCAGTTGCAATGTCGTGTCGGGTAGGTAGGTGGCGGTGTCTGGCTTCAGGTCTTTTGCTGACATTTTTCCATGATCGACGATGCCGCCGGCGGATAGGGTGGGTGTGCAGGCACCCGGGATGATGGTGCCTTTGACGGTCAGGTCAGTGCTGGATGCCGCGAAAGCGGAGGTTGTACCGGTGAGGAGTAAGGCTGCGGTAAAAATCGAGAGGTGCTTGTTCATGAATGGATTCTTCGTGATGCAAGATTTAGGAAGGTCGGGGGTTGCACCTCGCGACTTCAGCGCAGCGGGTGTGCTGCGCTGGCGGTCGTTATCAAAGGTGTACGCCCGGTTCATGCGCAAAACGGACAACGCCGATCTGCGGTGCGGCAAAATCTAACGGCCGGGCCGGGCAGGGGGAATGCAACAATTACGAAAGCGTGCGACGCGTTGTCGGGGGCGGGACTGGGCTGATTCGTTGTTTGCTGGTCGGGTTCCAACTGTCTGTAGTTCTTCTGCACTACAGCGTGTAGTCGGGAGGTGTAGGGGGCTTCTTTTTCTTTCATAGGAAAATGGAAGCACCCCCGTAATCATTGAGTTACGTGGCTTACCAGCCATATTCGCTGTTGTAGGGGGAGGAGGAGGACGTTATTTTCCGCGCATTCCGGTCACCGAATAGGAGATATCCGACAATGCGCGTAATTATTGCTGATGATCATCCTGTCGTACGTATCGGGTTGCGGATGCTTCTCGAAGCGAACCGAATGTGCGTGGTTGTGGGGGAAGCAGACGGACCGGACAGCTTGCTGAAGTTGCTGTCTGGGACCCCCTGCGATCTGTTGGTCACTGACTTCTCTATGCCTGGCAATCAGCAGGCCGATGGTCTGAAGTTGCTGAACACGATTGGGCGTTACTACCCGCGATTGCCGATCATCCTGGTGACTATGTTTGCCAATGTAGCGACGCTCAGGGCGGTATTTGCCCAGGGTGTGGTAGCCATTGTGGCCAAGGGGGCGTCGGCCAAGGAGTTACCCATGGCCATCAAGGCCGCACGCGAAGGGCGACGTTTTATCAGTGAGGCGTTACGCGCGCCGCTGGAACAGTCAGGTAGCCGCGACCCGGCACGCGAGCCGTCGCTGTCGACCAAGGAGCGTGAAGTCGTGAGGATGCTTGCCACTGGCATGACGGTCTCTGAGATCGCCGCCCATAACAAACGCAGCATTTCGACCATCAGCAAACAAAAAAATATGGCCATGCTCAGGCTGTGCATTTTCACGGATGTGGATCTTTTTGCCTATGCCCGGGACAACGGCCTTGTTCCCTAGTCAGGAAATTTGCACCCAAGATGCCATGGTCGCGATATTAGCCCGGCGAATCCTGATGGTTTTCCCGACGTTTGCAGACTATCGTGCAGGCAATATTACGAAGCTGATTTGCAAGCACAGGGAGTCTGTTCATGAGTGATGCCCACAGCGCATTGATCACCCGGTTCTACCAGGCTTTCCAGCGCCTGGATGCCGAGGCCATGAGCGCCTGCTACACCGACGACGTGGTGTTCAGTGATCCGGCGTTCGGCGAACTGCGCGGCCGCGATGCCGGCGACATGTGGCGCATGCTGACCACCCGGGCCAAGGACTTTTCCCTGACCTTCGACAACGTGCGGGCCGACGAGCGCACGGGCGGTGCGCACTGGGTGGCGACGTATCTGTTCAGCCAGACCGGCAACATTGTGGTCAACGACATTCAGGCACGCTTCGTGTTTCGCGACGGCAAGATCTGCGAGCACCACGACAGCTTCGACCTGTGGGCCTGGTCGCGGCAGGCGCTGGGTTTCAAAGGGCTGATTCTGGGGTGGACGCCTCTGGTCAGAAACGCCGTTCGTGCTCAAGCGCTCAAGGGGCTGAAGGCATTCCAGGCCAGTCGCTGATAAGATCGCGGCTTGTCTCCTACACGCCCTGATCGTCACGTGAGCACCCTGAGCGAATCTTCCGACATTGCCGCCGAACCGGTGCTGCCCGTCAGCAAACCCTGGTTCGTCTACCTCGTTCGCGCGGCCAATGGCTCGCTCTACTGCGGGATCAGCGACAATCCCGTGCGCCGCTTCGCCACTCATCAGAGCGGCAAGGGCGCGCGGTTTTTCCTCTCCAGCCCGGCCGTGGCCCTGGTTTACACCGAAGTCTGCCGCGACAAAAGTGAAGCGCTACGTCAGGAGCGACTGATCAAAAAACTCAAAAAAAGCGCCAAGGAATGCCTGGTCGCGAGTGCCACTGCGGGTTTATCAACCTGACTGATAAGTGCCCATCAGGCAATGCTGTAGGCCGCTTGCCGATTGCGCGTTAAGCTGCAGATTCCTAATCCATGCGGCGGAGCCGAGCATGTCCGAGTTGATTCTCCATCATTACCCGACGTCCCCTTTTGCCGAAAAGGCCCGCCTGCTGTTGGGCTTCAAGGGGTTGTCCTGGCGCTCGGTGAACATCTCGCCGGTGATGCCAAAACCCGATCTGACTGCGCTGACCGGTGGCTACCGCAGGACGCCAGTGTTGCAGATCGGTGCAGATATCTATTGCGATACGTCGCTGATCGCCCGTCGCCTAGAGCAGGAAAAAGCCTTGCCGGCGTTTTTCCCGGAAGGCCAGGAAATGATCGCCGCGAGCTTTGCGACCTGGGCTGATTCGGTGGTGTTCCAGCATGCGGTCAGCCTGGTATTTCAGCCTGAGTCGATCGCTGTGCGTTTCGGCCATTTGCCGCCGGAAGCGATCAAGGCGTTCATTGCCGACCGCGCCGGGCTATTCAGTGGTGGCAGTGCAACCAAGTTGTCCACTCAGCAGGCCAAGCATCAATGGCCAACGATCATGGCGCGGCTGGAGCAACAACTTCAGCGCGAGCAGGGTGACTTCCTGTTTGGCGAGCCGTCGATTGCCGACTTTGCCCTGGCCCATCCGTTGTGGTTCCTCAAAGCCACGCCGGTGACTTCACCGCTGGTTGACGCCTATCCGGCCGTGTCGGCCTGGTTGGGACGGGTGATGGGCTTCGGTCATGGTGCGTCCAGCGAGATGACGTCCGAGGAGGCGTTGGAAGTGGCGCGCAAAGCCACGCCAGCAGCGTTGCCAGATGAACAATTTGAAGAGCCGAACGGATTTGAACCTGGCCAGCAAGTGGCGATCGCCGCAATTGATTACGGCGTTGACCCGGTGGCGGGCGAGTTGCTGTTTGCGGGTGGCGAAGAACTGATTCTGCGCCGCGAAGACGAGCGCGGCGGCGTGGTGCATGTGCACTTCCCGCGATTCGGATTCCGCATCGAAAAACGCTGACGTACACATTGTGGGAGCGAGTCTGCTCGCGATAGCGGCGGTACATTCAACATCAATGTGATTGACACACCGCAATCGCGAGCAGGCTCGCTCCCACATTTATTTCAGGGCCGCGAGGATTGTGTCCGGGTCATACCCGCGAATCAGCGTCCCGTTCACATCGATGATCGGAATCCCGCCCCCCCCCAACGCCTCATAAGCCTTGCGCGCCTCGGCATCTTTTTCGATGTCGAATTCCTTGTACGGAATGCCTTTCTGATCGAGAAAGCGCCGGGTCAGTTTGCAGTAGCCGCACCAGTCCGTCGCATAGAGCACGACGTTGGCCTTGGCCTGTGTCTGCTCTGACACCCCTTGTGAAGGGTTGAAGACCCGCTCGATCTTGCCCCAGTTCTGATAAACCACGACCACCAGCAATATGAGCAGAAATTTCTTCAGGATGCCGTTCAGCATCAGTTGCGTCGCTTGAGCTGGTCAGTCAATTGCGTTGGCAAGCCCTTGATGATCAGCGTGCCGGCTTCTTCGTCGTACTCGATCTTCGAGCCCAACAAGTGCGCTTCAAAGCTGATGGACAAGCCTTCCGCGCGGCCGGTGAAGCGGCGGAATTGATTCAGGGTGCGTTTGTCCGCCGGAATCTCCGGCGACAGACCGTAATCCTTGTTGCGGATGTGATCGTAGAACGCTTTCGGGCGCTCTTCGTCGATCAGCTCCGAGAGTTCTTCCAGGCCCATGGGCTCGCCGAGCTTGGCCTGGCTGCTGGCGTAATCGACCAAGGTCTTGGTTTTCTCGCGGGCGGACTCCTCCGGTAAGTCTTCACTTTCAACGAAGTCGCTGAACGCCTTGAGTAGGGTGCGGGTTTCGCCGGGGCCGTCGACGCCTTCCTGGCAACCGATGAAGTCGCGGAAATACTCCGAAACCTTTTTCCCGTTCTTGCCTTTGATGAACGAAATGTACTGCTTGGACTGCTTGTTGTTCTGCCACTCGGAAACGTTGATCCGCGCCGCCAGGTGCAACTGGCCCAGATCCAGATGCCGGGACGGAGTCACGTCCAGCTGATCGGTCACTGCAACGCCTTCACTGTGGTGCAGGAGAGCGATCGCCAGGTAATCGGTCATGCCCTGCTGGTAATGCGCGAACAGCACGTGGCCGCCCACTGAGAGGTTCGACTCTTCCATCAGCTTTTGCAGATGTTCCACCGCCACCCGGCTGAACGCCGTGAAGTCCTTGCCGCCCTCGAAGTATTCCTTCAGCCAGCCGCTGAACGGGTGTGCGCCGGATTCGGCATGGAAGAAACCCCAGGCCTTGCCTTGTTTGGCGTTATAGCTCTCGTTGAGGTCGGCAAGCATGTTCTCGATCGCGCTCGACTCGGCGAGTTCAGAGTCGCGGGCGTGAAGAACTGCGGGTGTGCCGTCGGGTTTTTTGTCGATCAGGTGGACGATGCAATGACGGATCGGCATGGGCTTCTCGGCTGATTGAAGAGAGGAGGGCGTGCTCCCCGAAAAAGTGCCAAGTGTACCGCAACCACTGGTTTGGGCGCGGCATGAAGGGCAAATCCGGGGCGACCGGCGGTGCTTATGCGTTTTTTTCCCGTTTTAGCACAATAAAGCTGACCAAATGGGTAGCTAGAGGCGGATATTTCCCCGTCGCTGTGCTAGTTTTGCCCGGTCTTACGCGAAGTCACTGCGTTAAGCGTGCATTCAGCATTTGTCAGGTCGAACCAAACCCTGATTTCGGCATCTATAACCCCGATCCAGTGGTTATTGGCCGAGGGTGCCAGATCCAGAAGATCGGGCTCGATGGCTGACACTGCACTCTGCAATCCATATGAATTTGATAGGGAAGGAACACTACATGGCTCTTACTAAAGACCAACTGATCGCCGACATCGCTGAAGCTATCGACGCGCCAAAAACCACCGCGCGTAACGCTCTGGACCAACTGGGCCAAATCGTTGCTGATCAGCTGGAAAACGGCGGCGAAATCACTCTGCCAGGTATCGGCAAACTGAAAGTGACTGAGCGTCCTGCCCGTACTGGCCGTAACCCTTCGACTGGCGCTGCCATCGAAATCGCTGCCAAGAAAGTTATCAAGCTGGTTGTGGCCAAAGGCCTGACCGACGCTGTTAACAAGTAAGACTTGTTAAAAAAAACCGTGCTCCGGAGTAATCCGGGCACGGTTTTTTTGTGTCTGAAATTCAGCGATTGACCTGCAACACCGCAAAACCAATGTAGGAGCGAGCTTGCTCGCGAAGGGGCCATAACATTCAAAATCGATGTTGAATGTAAGACTACCTTCGCGAGCAAGCCCGCTCCTACAGTTACTCAGCTTTTGCGAACCCAGCGTTCGCGCCAGACCTGCTGCTCGGATTTAGTCTGGAACGTCCACGCGACGAAGCGGCTCTGCTTCTGCCCCTGGGACATCTCCACCACCTGGCTTTCCAGCACACCAGCCTTTTTCAAGGCTGTCTGGATCGCAGGCAGGTTAGAGGCTTTGGACACCAGGGTGCTGAACCACAGCACTTTGTGTTGGAAGTGAGCGCTCTCGGCAATCAACTGCGTCACAAACCGCGCTTCGCCACCTTCGCACCACAGCTCAGCCGATTGTCCGCCGAAGTTCAGCACCGGCAGTTTGCGTTTCGGATCGGCACGGCCCAAGGCGCGCCATTTGCGCTCGCTGCCCTTGGTCGCTTCGTCCATCGAGGCGTGGAACGGCGGGTTGCACATGGTCAGGTCAAAGCGTTCGCCCGGCTCCAGCAAGCCCAGCAGGATGTGCTTGGGATTGCTTTGCTGGCGCAACTGGATGGCTTTGTTCAGCCCGTTGGACTGCACGATGGCTTTGGCGGCGGCGACGGCCGTCGGGTCGATTTCCGAACCGAGGAAGTGCCAGCGGTAGTCGCTGTAGCCGATCAGCGGATAGACGCAGTTGGCGCCCATGCCGATATCGAGCACCTTGACCGGCGCGCCGCGAGGGATTTCGCCATCGTTGACGCTGGCCAGCAGGTCGGCGAGGAAGTGCACGTAGTCGGCACGCCCCGGAACCGGAGGGCAAAGGTAATCGGCCGGGATGTCCCAATGGGCAATGCCGTAAAACGACTTGAGCAACGCCCGGTTAAACACCCGCACCGCGTCGGGGCTGGCGAAGTCGATACTTTCCTTGCCGTACGGGTTGATGATCACGAACTTCGCCAGCTCCGGCGTGGTTTTGATCAGTGCCGGGAAGTCGTAACGACCCTGATGGCGGTTGCGCGGGTGCAGGCTGGCCTTCTCACGCGGCTCCACGGCTTTGGCCGGGGTGGCGGTGTCGGGCTTTTTGCGCGCAGGTCTGGGTGTGCGGGGGGCGTTCATGGGCGTTGTCGATTCGGGTATGGCTAAAAGTGGCGGGTATTGTCCCACATCCAGCTGTCTTGAACCCATTATCAGAAGCAACATAGATCCCTGTGGGAGCCGAGCTTGCTCGCGATGGGGCCTGAACATTCGACATGGAAATCATCTGAGCGTCCGCTATCGCGAGCAAGCTCGGCTCCCACAGGGGTTGTGATTGTCAGTTCTAAGGTACTGGTGTCTAGTCCTGAAATAGGTTTACACCTGTTTCAGCCTCAAAACGCCCGATGCACCGCATCGGGCGTTTTGTATTTCAGCGACAGATGAGGCCGCTCGTTGTTATAGATCTGCACCGACTCGTCCACCATCCGGATGGCCTCTGCAAAATCTTTGGGGCGATGTAGCAATAACTCGTTCTTCAAAATCCCATTCACACGCTCAGCCAATGCATTTTGGTAGCAGTCGTAGCCATCGGTCATTGAGCAGGTGATGCCGTACTTGGCATGCAGCCGCTGATAAAGCTCGGAGCAGTATTGGACGCCTCTGTCCGAGTGATGCACCAGGCGTTGTTCCGTTGTCCGCTGCTTGAGGGCTTTGTTGAACGCCTGGATCACCGATTCGGTGTGCAAGCTTTCATGGACATGGTGCCCCACGATTTTTCGAGAGTACGCATCGGTGATCAAACTCAGATAAGCCACACCCGTTTGCGTCGGTAAGTAGGTGATGTCCGCAACCCATACTTGTTCTGGCGCCTTGGCGACTACCTGAATCGGCCCATCTTTGAGCAGGTTTGGATGCCGGCGAAAGCGATGATGGCTGTCTGTCGTTTTGTGATAGGCCCGTCTGCGGGGAACCAGTTCGCGCCGATCTCGCAAGATATCGAATAAACGGTCTCGACCAACCTTTACGGACACTTCTGGCTCAGTGCGCATTAGATTGTGAAGTTTTCGGGTGCCAAGGCGCGGTTGCCTAAGTCGCTTTTCCCTCACGAACCCCATCACTTCCTGGGCATGACGGGCCCGGGCATCACACGCCCGGTTGCGCTTGTAATACGCCTGACGGGAAATCCCTATGAACTGGCAAGCCCGACTAATGCTCAGGTCTTGGATCTGCCCTTGAGAGAGGACTTGCCGGATCGCTTTTTTACGACAGAAACACCGAAGTCGTTCTTCAAAACATCAACGACGGCTTCGAAAAATTGAGCTTTCTGGTTGGCTTGGGCAAGCTTTTCTTCAAGCTCTTTGATTCGCTGCTCGGGTGTCAGCGGTTTATCGGGCTCATCCATGGAACGGGGTCTCTTGGAGCGAATGGACGCGCCTTGACTCCAGTCCTGCCGACCATGCCTGCGTAACCAGTTCAGTACGGTCGTTTTACCCTGAATGCCATAGCGCTCTTGAGCCTCTTTATAACTCAACTCGCCTTTTTCGACCTGATCGACGACCGACAATTTAAAGGTCAGCGTGTAATCACGCTGACTGCGCCTTTCTCCCGTATTCATTACTCTCTCCTGATAATGGGTCAGAAGGTGTAAACCTTATTCAGGACGGGACAGGGCACAAAAAAAGGGAGGCCACCTGGGCCTCCCTTTTTCATTGCGATGTGCCGTTACAGACTGGCAATCCGCGCATGCTGCTCGGCCAACTTGCCCAAAGCCTGTTCGGCTTCAGCCAGTTTGGCGCGTTCTTTCTCGATGACTTCAGCGGGAGCCTTGTCCACGAAACCAGCGTTGGACAACTTGCCACCCACGCGCTGAACTTCGCCCTGCAAGCGCAGGATTTCTTTGTCCAGGCGTGCCAGCTCCGCGTCCTTGTCGATCAGGCCGGCCATCGGCACCAGCACTTCCATCTCACCCACCAGTGCGGTAGCGGACAGCGGTGCTTCTTCGCCGGCAGCCAATACAGTGATCGATTCAAGGCGAGCCAGCTTCTTCAGCAGGGCTTCGTTCTCGGTGAGACGACGCTGATCTTCGGCGCTGACGTTCTTGAGGAACAGTGGCAGTGGCTTGCCCGGACCGATGTTCATTTCGCCACGGATGTTACGCGTGCCGAGCATCAGCCCCTTGAGCCATTCGATGTCGTCTTCGGCGGCCTGATCGATGCGCGCTTCGTTAGCCACTGGCCAAGGTTGCAGCATGATCGTCTTGCCCTCGATACCGGCCAGCGGCGCGATGCGCTGCCAGATTTCTTCGGTGATGAACGGCATGAACGGGTGCGCCAGACGCAGCGCCACTTCCAATACGCGAACCAGCGTACGGCGGGTGCCACGCTGACGCTCGACCGGTGCGTTTTCGTCCCACAGCACAGGTTTGGAGAGTTCCAGGTACCAGTCGCAATACTGGTTCCAGATGAACTCGTACAAGGCTTGTGCCGCCAGGTCGAAACGGAACTGGTCGAGTTGACGGGTCACTTCGGCTTCGGTGCGTTGCAGCTGCGAGATGATCCAGCGATCCGCCAGAGACAGTTCGTAGGCTTCACCGTTCTGGCCGCAGTCTTCGCCCTTGTCCAGAACATAACGTGCGGCGTTCCAGATTTTGTTGCAGAAGTTGCGATAGCCTTCAACGCGGCCCATGTCGAACTTGATGTCACGACCGGTGGACGCCAGCGAGCAGAACGTGAAACGCAGGGCGTCGGTGCCATAACTGGCGATACCGTCGGCGAACTCGTCGCGGGTCTGCTTCTCGATCTTTTTCGCCAGTTTCGGCTGCATCAGGCCGGAGGTGCGTTTCTGCACCAGTTCTTCCAGTTCGATACCGTCGATGATGTCCAACGGGTCCAGGACGTTGCCCTTGGACTTGGACATCTTCTGGCCTTGGCCATCACGTACCAGACCGTGCACATAAACGGTCTTGAACGGAACCTGCGGCGTGCCGTCTTCGTTCTTCACCAAATGCATGGTGAGCATGATCATCCGGGCAACCCAGAAGAAAATGATGTCGAAACCGGTCACCAGCACGTCGGTGGAGTGGAATTTTTTCAGGAATTCGGTCTGCTCAGGCCAGCCAAGCGTGGAGAAGGTCCACAGGCCCGAACTGAACCAGGTGTCGAGAACGTCGTTGTCCTGTTGCAGCGCAATGTCCGGACCGAGATTGTTCTTGGCGCGCACTTCGGCTTCGTCGCGACCGACGTAGACTTTGCCTGATTCGTCGTACCAGGCCGGAATCCGGTGGCCCCACCACAACTGACGGCTGATGCACCAATCCTGGATGTCGCGCATCCACGAGAAGTACATGTTTTCGTATTGCTTGGGTACGAACTGGATGCGGCCGTCTTCAACGGCAGCAATCGCAGGCTCAGCCAATGGTTTGGTCGACACATACCACTGGTCGGTCAGCCAAGGCTCGATGATCGTGCCGGAACGGTCGCCTTTCGGCACTTTCAGGGCGTGATCATTGACGCTGACCAGCAGGCCAGCAGCGTCGAATGCAGCAACGATTTGCTTGCGGGCTTCGAAGCGGTCGAGGCCGGCGTATTCAGCCGGGATCTTGCCGTCGATGCTTTCGTTCAGCGTGCCGTCGAGGTTGAACACCTGGCAGGCTGGCAACACGACCGCGTTCTTGTCGAAGATATTCAGCAGTGGCAGGTTGTGGCGCTTGCCGACTTCATAGTCGTTGAAATCGTGGGCCGGGGTGATTTTCACGCAGCCGGTGCCGAATTCAGGGTCGCAGTAATCGTCGGCGATGATCGGGATGCGGCGGCCGACCAGCGGCAGCTCGACAAATTTTCCGATCAGGGCTTTGTAGCGTTCGTCGTTCGGGTTAACCGCGACGGCGGAGTCGCCGAGCATGGTTTCCGGGCGAGTGGTCGCGACGATCAAGTAGTCATTGCTTTCCGCGGTTTTGACGCCATCGGCCAGCGGGTACTTCAGGTTCCACAGGAAACCTTTCTCGTCGTGGTTTTCCACTTCAAGGTCGGAAATCGCCGTGTGCAGCTTGGTGTCCCAGTTGACCAGGCGCTTGCCGCGGTAGATCAGGCCGTCTTCATGCAGACGCACGAAGGCTTCTTTCACGGATTCCGAGAGACCGTCATCCATGGTGAAGCGCTCACGGCTCCAGTCTACGGACGAGCCGAGGCGACGGATCTGACGGCTGATATTGCCGCCGGACTCATCTTTCCATTCCCAGATTTTCTCCAGGAACTTCTCACGACCCAGGTCGTGGCGGCTCTGGCCTTTGGCTTCGAGTTGACGCTCCACCAGCATTTGCGTAGCGATACCGGCATGGTCGGTGCCCGGCTGCCACAGGGTATTGCGACCCTGCATGCGGCGGAAACGGATCAGGGCGTCCATGATCGCGTTGTTGAAACCGTGACCCATGTGCAAGCTGCCGGTGACGTTCGGCGGCGGGATCATGATGGTGTAGGACTCGCCCGCGCCTTGCGGGGCGAAGTAATTCTCTGACTCCCAGGTGTTGTACCAGGAAGCTTCAATGGCGTGCGGCTGGTAGGTCTTATCCATGCGCGGCGGGACCCTATTGGCATTTATTCAGGAAAAGCCGGCAAGTATAGCGGGGCATGGGGCAGAGGGCGAGCAGGTGCGGATAGGGCGCAGTATCAAAATACAGTGCTGATTCAGTGTGGGAGCGAGCCTGCTCGCGATGCAGGCGTCACGGTCATTCAGGAAATCGAGGTGATGCTATCGCAAGCAGGCTCGCTCCCACAGGGTATGGAGTTATTCATATTGGCTGAGAAGCCGTTCCATTCGCGCATCCAGCCGACGTTTTATTTCGGTCTCGATGTGCGGGGCAAAGTCATCGATCACGTCTTGCATGATCAATAACGCGGCCGCGCGCAATTCGCTATCCAGATGCAGCAACGCGTCGGGGCCTTTACTGGGTTCCGGCGAGGGCTGCGCGGCAGGGGCGGGTGGCGGTGTCGGTTCGACCGTCTGCGGCGCATTGCCGACATGCTCGAACAGCATGGGAATCTGTTCCTGGTCACCGTCGATGACCGTGTCGGTCAGCAGCGGTGGTTGCAGGTTGTCATCGCCTAGCAGTTGGCGGATCGACTCGAGGTCGTCCAGTAAGTGCGCGGACTGTTGTTGCGGTTTCGGAGTGTCCATCGGAATGCTCAGAGTCGCTGTAAACGGTGGTCTTGCAGAGGATAGCCCTGTTCGCGGTAGAAACGGAAACTCTCCCGCGCAGCCGCGCGAATCGTCGGCTCTTCTACTACCACTTCCGCCACGCGGGCGAATTGTTTGGCAAATGCCGGGACTTTCAGGTCGAGATTGACCAGCAAATCCTGGTGCTGACCGCAGTCATCGCCCAGACCCAGCACGATCAGGCCGTCTGGTTCGCTTTCGGCAGGGCCATGAGGTACGAAGCTTTCGCCCTTGAAGGCCCACAAGCGGGCATCGAGATCCTCGCGCTGGGCGGCATCGCTGCAATGCAGGTAAATGCGGTGGCCCATACGCCAGGCTTTTTCTGTGAGCTTGCAGGCGAAATCCAGCCGTGCCGACGGAGCGGCGCTGGGCAGGATATAGAAGTCGACTTTGGTCATTGCGGTTCCTGAGCCAGAAACGGTGTCACGCGAAAGTGACACCGCCCCAGGTCATCGGTTTCAGGCTTTGGCGCGGTCCAGCAAGTATTGGGTCAGCAATGGAACAGGGCGGCCAGTGGCGCCCTTGTCCTTGCCGCCGCTGGTCCATGCGGTGCCGGCGATGTCCAGATGCGCCCAGTTCAGGTTCTTGGTGAAGCGCGACAGGAAGCAGGCGGCGGTGATGGTGCCGGCTTTCGGGCCGCCAATGTTGGCGATGTCGGCGAACGGGCTGTCCAGTTGCTCCTGGTATTCGTCGAACAATGGCAGTTGCCAGGCGCGGTCGTCAGCCGTTTGGCCGGCGCTCAGCAGTTGGCCGATCAGTTCATCGTTGTTGCCCAGCAGGCCGGAAGTGTGGGAGCCCAAGGCTACGACGCAAGCTCCAGTCAGGGTGGCGATGTCGATCACGGCTTGCGGCTTGAAACGCTCGGAGTAGGTCAGTGCATCGCACAGCACCAGACGGCCTTCGGCGTCGGTGTTGAGGATTTCCACGGTCTGGCCGCTCATGGTGGTGACGATGTCGCCAGGGCGCGAAGCGTTGCCGCTCGGCATGTTCTCGGCGCAGGCCAGGATGCACACCAGGTTGATCGGCAGGTTCAGTTCGAGCACGGCACGCAGGGTGCCAAACACGCTGGCAGCGCCGCCCATGTCGTACTTCATTTCATCCATGCCGGCGCCAGGCTTCAGGCTGATGCCGCCGGTGTCAAAGGTGATGCCTTTGCCGACCAGTGCGTACGGCTTCTCGGATTTCTTGCCGCCGTTGTATTGCATGACGATCAGGCGCGGCGGCTGGGCGCTGCCCTGGCCTACGGCGTAGAACGAGCCCATGCCCAGATCCTTGATCTTCTTCTCGTCAAGGACTTCGACTTTCAGGGTTTTGAATTCTTTACCGAGGTTCTTCGCTTGTTCGCCGAGGAATGTCGGGTGGCAGATGTTCGGCGGCAGATTGCCCAGGTTGCGGGTAAAGGCCATACCGTTGGCGATTGCGGTGGCGTGGGTCACTGCGCGCTGGACTTCAGCCTGTGCAGCCTTGATGGTCAGCAGGGTGACTTTTTTCAGGGCGCGAGGTTCGGCTTTCTGGCTCTTGAATTGGTCGAAGGTGTATTCGCCGTCCACCAGGGTTTCCGCCAGCAGGCGGGTTTTGCCATAGCTGTCGCGGCCTTTGACCACGACTTCATCCAGCGCCAGTACCGCATCGCTGCCGCCCAGCCCTTTGAGGGTGTTGAGTACGCCGGCAATGATTTTGCGGAATGGGCGGTCGCCGAGTTCTTCGTCCTTGCCCACGCCGACCAGCAGAACGCGTTCGGCCTTGAGATTCGGCAAGCTATGCAGCAACAGACTCTGGCCAACTTTGCCGGCGAGGTCGCCGCGCTTGAGCACTGCACTGATGGCGCCGCCACTCAGTTCGTCCAGTTGTCTGGCCACGGCGCCGAGCTTGCGGCCTTCGCCGACGGCGACGACCAGAGTGGCGGTCTTCAACGTTTCTGGGCTAACGCTTTTTACAACCAGTTCCATGTCCGGGTCCCTGAATGATGGTCAACGTGCGTGGGCAAAACGGCGACGCACAGACGCTTGCTTATATAAATAGAAAGACGCAGGTCACGGCCCGCGACAAAGGCCGCAGTTTGAACCTCGCTCCGTGCGCCTGACAACCCTCGGTTGTACGATCTTCAGTGCATTGACCGCCAGCTTGAGCATGCGCAGTGACAGGTGCACCCAATCACAGGATAATGCGCCATCTTTTTCGGCGGCTCTGCCCTGTGGGCTGTCTGATACGTTTGCTTGTTTGGCCGCCTTAGCCTGACAACCCTGGAGTGTCTGGTTTGATCGTCTTCCGTTATCTGTCCCGCGAAGTCCTGTTGACCTTGAGCGCTGTCAGCGCCGTGCTGCTGGTCATCATCATGAGCGGTCGCTTCATCAAATACCTTGCCCAGGCGGCCTCGGGCCTGTTGGATCCGGGCTCGCTATTCCTGATCATGGGCTTCCGTCTGCCGGGTTTCCTGCAACTGATCCTGCCTCTGGGCCTGTTTCTCGGGATCCTGCTGGCGTACGGTCGCCTGTACCTCGAAAGCGAAATGACCGTGCTGTCGGCCACCGGTATGAGCCAGCAGCGTTTGTTTGTCATTACCCTGTTTCCGGCCACGCTGGTCGCGCTGATAGTGGCCTGGCTAAGCCTGAGCCTGGCGCCACAAGGTGCCAATCAATTCCAGCTGCTGCTGAACAAGCAGGATGCGCTCACTGAGTTCGATACCTTGGAACCGGGTCGCTTCCAGGCGTTGCGTGACGGGACTCGGGTGACCTATACCGAACAACTGACCGATGATCGGGTCAATCTGGCGGGTGTGTTCATTTCTCAAAAAAATATTAACTCCGACCAGAAAGATCGCGGGATTTCCGTGTTGGTGGCCGAGAAGGGCCGCCAGGAAATCCGTCCGGACGGCAACCGCTATCTGATTCTCGACAACGGCTACCGCTACGACGGTAATCCGGGGCAGGCCGACTATCGCGCAATCAAGTACGACGAATACGGGGTATTGCTGCCAAAACCGGATGTCAGTGACGAAGTGACAGACCGTGATGCGATGACCACTCGTTCCTTGATTGGCACTGAAGACACGCGCTTGCGCGCTGAGCTGCAATGGCGTCTGTCCCTGCCACTGTTGGTGTTCATTGTGACCCTGATGGCGGTGCCGTTGTCGCGGGTCAACCCGCGTCAGGGTCGTTTCCTCAAGCTGCTGCCGGCGATTCTTCTTTATATGGCTTACCTGACCATCCTGATTGCCGCCCGCGGCGCCCTCGATAAGGGCAAGATCCCGCCTGCTCTGGGCTTATGGTGGGTTCACGGGGTGTTCCTGATCATCGGTCTCGGGTTGCTTTACTGGGAGCCGTTGCGCTTGAAGATGGCGAGTCGCCGCAGTGCGCTGGAGGTGGCTCGTGGTTAAGCTCGATCGCTACATCGGTAGCAGCGTATTCATGGCAATCCTGGCGGTACTGGGCATCATTCTCGGCCTGGCGACGCTGTTCGCCTTCATCGACGAGATGAGCGAAGTCAGCGACACCTATACCCTGTTGGATGCTTGCAGTTACGTCTTGCTGACGGCCCCGCGCCGTCTTTACGACATGTTGCCAATGGCGGCACTGATCGGATGCCTGATTGGCCTCGGCAGTCTGGCCAGCAACAGTGAGCTGACCATCATGCGCGCTGCCGGCGTGTCGATCGGTCGAATCGTCTGGGCGGTCATGAAGCCGATGCTGGTCCTGATGTTAGTGGGGGTGCTGATCGGCGAATACGTTGCGCCGGCCACCGAAGTCACTGCTCAGGCCAATCGCTCGCTGGCTCAGGGCAGCGGCGATGCGCAAAGCGCCAAACACGGCCTTTGGCACCGCCAGGGTGACGAGTTCATTCACGTCAACTCCGTGCAACCCAATGGCCTTCTGTACGGCGTGACCCGCTATCGTTTCGACAAAGAGCGGCACATGCTGTCCTCAAGCTTTGCCAAACGTGCCGAGTTCGACAAGGATCACTGGCAACTCAGCGACGTCACGACCACGGTGTTCCATGACAAGAGCACCGAAGTGGTCGTCACCCCCGTCGAGCGCTGGGAAATTGCCCTGAGCCCTCAGTTGCTGGATACCGTGGTAATGGCGCCTGAGTCGCTGTCAATCAGCGGTCTGTGGAGTTACATCCACTATCTGGCTGACCAGGACCTGAGCAATGGCCGCTACTGGCTGGCGTTTTGGGTCAAGGTGTTGCAGCCTCTGGTGACTGCCGCGCTAGTGCTGATGGCGATTTCCTTCATCTTTGGTCCGCTGCGTTCGGTAACCCTCGGTCAGCGTGTGTTCACCGGCGTTCTGGTGGGCTTCACCTTTCGTATCGTTCAGGATTTGTTGGGGCCTTCGAGTCTGGTGTTCGGTTTCTCGCCGCTGTTTGCAGTGCTCATTCCGGCGGGTGTTTGTGCCCTGGCCGGTGTCTGGCTGTTGCGCCGGGCCGGCTGATTAAGATTTTTTCATGGCCTTGCCGGTCGTTCAAAACGCCCCAGTCGCAGGACCGGGGCGTTTTTGTGCCTGCCGTCTGACCTGCAAACGTGACGCTTGCGCCGTGGATCAGGTACAATTCCCGGCTATTTTTCGGCGGGCTATGCCTGCAGCCTTTTTGAGTGTTGATCCGTGAGTGATTTGAGTCATATCCGCAATTTCTCCATCATCGCCCACATTGACCATGGCAAGTCGACGCTGGCTGATCGATTCATCCAGATGTGCGGCGGCCTTGCCGAGCGCGAAATGGAAGCCCAGGTGCTGGACTCCATGGACCTGGAGCGTGAACGCGGGATCACCATCAAGGCCCACAGCGTCACCCTTTATTACACCGCTCGCGATGGCATCAAGTACCAGCTGAATTTCATCGACACCCCGGGCCACGTTGACTTCACCTACGAAGTCAGCCGGTCGCTGGCGGCCTGTGAAGGTGCGTTGCTGGTGGTCGATGCCGGTCAGGGCGTTGAAGCGCAGTCGGTTGCCAACTGCTACACGGCGATCGAACAGGGCCTGGAAGTCATGCCGGTCCTGAACAAGATCGACCTGCCACAGGCCGATCCGGACCGCGTTAAAGAAGAAATCGAAAAAATCATCGGCATCGATGCCACCGACGCGGTCGAGTGCTCTGCCAAGACTGGTCTGGGCGTCGATGAAGTGCTCGAGCGCCTGGTCGCCACCATTCCTGCACCGACCGGCAACTACGAAGATCCGCTGCAAGCGTTGATCATCGATTCGTGGTTCGACAACTACCTGGGCGTTGTTTCCCTGGTACGAGTGCGCCACGGTCGTGTGAAGAAGGGCGACAAGATCCTGGTCAAATCCACCGGCAAGATCCACCTGGTGGACAGCGTCGGTGTATTCAACCCGAAACACACCCCTACCGCCGACCTTAAGGCTGGTGAAGTGGGCTTCATCATTGCCAGCATCAAGGATATTCACGGTGCGCCAGTGGGCGACACCCTGACCTTGAGCTCGACGCCAGACGTCGACGTGCTGCCAGGGTTCAAGCGCATTCAGCCGCAGGTCTACGCCGGTCTGTTCCCGGTCAGCTCCGACGACTTCGAAGACTTCCGTGAGGCCCTGCAAAAGCTCACGCTCAATGACTCGTCCCTGCAGTACACCCCGGAAAGCTCCGACGCCCTGGGCTTCGGCTTCCGTTGCGGGTTCCTCGGCATGCTGCACATGGAAATCATCCAGGAGCGCCTGGAGCGCGAGTACGACCTGGACCTGATCACCACAGCGCCGACAGTGATTTTCGAGCTGTTGCTGAAAACCGGTGAAACGATTTACGTCGATAACCCGTCGAAGCTTCCGGACCTGTCCTCAATCGAAGACATGCGTGAGCCAATCGTGCGGGCCAATATTCTCGTGCCGCAAGAGCACTTGGGCAACGTCATTACCCTGTGCATCGAAAAGCGTGGCGTGCAGCACGACATGTTGTTCCTCGGTTCCCAGGTTCAGGTGACCTACGATTTGCCGATGAACGAAGTGGTCCTGGACTTCTTCGACCGTCTGAAATCGACCAGCCGTGGTTATGCGTCGCTGGATTACCATTTCGACCGTTATCAATCGGCTAGTCTGGTGAAACTGGATGTGCTGATCAATGGTGACAAGGTCGACGCTCTGGCGCTGATCGTGCACAAGGATAACGCGCACTACAAAGGTCGCCAGTTGACCGAGAAGATGAAAGAACTGATTCCGCGCCAGATGTTCGACGTCGCGATCCAGGCCGCCATTGGCGGGCAGATCATTGCACGAACTTCCGTCAAGGCACTCAGAAAGAACGTATTGGCCAAATGCTACGGTGGTGACGTCAGCCGTAAGAAGAAGCTGCTTGAAAAGCAAAAGGCCGGTAAAAAACGCATGAAGCAAGTCGGCAACGTGGAAATTCCACAAGAAGCCTTCCTTGCAGTGCTCAGGTTGGATAGTTAGGTCCTATGTCACTAAATTTCCCGCTGTTGCTGGTCATCGCCGTGTTCGTCTGCGGCTTGTTGGGGTTGCTCGATCTGGTTTTCCTGGCACCGCGTCGGCGTGCTGCCATTGCCTCCTATCAGGGCAGCGTCAGCCAGCCTGATAGGGTGGTGGTCGAGAAACTGAACAAAGAGCCGTTGCTGGTCGAGTACGGCAAGTCGTTCTTCCCGGTGTTGTTCATCGTGCTGGTCCTGCGTTCGTTCCTGGTGGAACCGTTCCAGATTCCTTCCGGCTCGATGAAGCCGACCCTGGAAGTTGGCGATTTCATTCTGGTGAGCAAGTTTTCTTACGGGATCCGCCTGCCGGTGATCGACAAGAAAGTCATCGAAGTCGGTGATCCGCAACGCGGCGATGTGATGGTGTTCCGCTACCCGAGCGATCCGAACGTCAACTACATCAAGCGAGTAGTTGGCCTGCCGGGTGACAAGATTCGTTATACCGCTGACAAGCGTCTGTTCGTCAACGGCGAGTCGATTGCTGAACAGATGGTCGGCACCGAACCGGGCACGCTGGGCAGCGCTGAGCTCTATAAGGAAAAACTCGGCGCTGCCGAGCACCTGATCCGCAAGGAAATGAGCCGCTATCGAGCAACCCCGGATCATTCGTGGACCGTGCCGGCCGGGCACTACTTCATGATGGGCGACAACCGCGACAACTCCAACGACAGTCGCTTTTGGGATGATCCAAGTATTCCCAAGGATCTGCTGGGCATGGTTCCCGACAAGAATATCGTCGGCAAGGCCTTCGCAGTCTGGATGAGCTGGCCGGAACCTAAACTCAGTCACCTGCCGAATTTTTCGCGGGTTGGCCTGATCAAGTAATCACACACGGCGCTGTTGAACACAGCGCCGAATGCTTTTCTGGAACCGACACAATCGGTACCAAAAGCATGAAGCCAATGATATTCAGGACGTTATTTTTGAACACAGCGTTAATTGTCCCAGGCCTGCGCCGACTCTCGGCGATGGCGGTGGAATCCAACCACGAACTCAGCGTGGGTAAACCGTGAGCGTCTCCTTAAGCCGTCTCGAGCGTCAGCTCGGTTACACCTTCAAGGATCAGGAACTGATGGTCCTGGCCCTGACTCATCGCAGCTTTGCCGGGCGTAACAACGAACGCCTGGAATTCCTCGGTGATGCCATCCTTAATTTCGTCGCTGGCGAGGCGCTGTTCGATCGCTTCCCGCTGGCGCGTGAAGGCCAGTTGTCGCGTTTGCGTGCGCGTCTGGTGAAAGGCGAGACCCTGGCCGTACTGGCACGCGGTTTCGATCTGGGCGACTACCTGCGCCTGGGCTCCGGTGAACTGAAAAGCGGCGGCTTTCGTCGCGAGTCGATTCTGGCCGATGCCCTGGAAGCGCTGATTGGTGCGATCTACCTCGATGCCGGCATGGACATGGCGCGCGAACGCGTGCTGGCCTGGCTGGCCGGTGAGTTCGAAGGCCTGACATTGGTCGACACCAACAAAGATCCAAAAACCCGCCTGCAGGAATTCCTGCAATCGCGTGGTTGTGAGCTGCCACGTTACGAAGTGGTGGATATCCAGGGTGAGCCACATTGCCGGACGTTCTTCGTCGAATGTGAAATCACCTTACTGAATGAAAAAAGCCGAGGTCAGGGTGTGAGTCGTCGTATTGCCGAACAGGTAGCGGCCGCCGCAGCACTGATTGCCCTGGGTGTGGAGAATGGCAATGACTGATTCAACTGCAACTCGCTGTGGCTATGTTGCCATCGTCGGCCGTCCCAACGTGGGCAAGTCCACGCTGCTGAACCACATACTGGGTCAGAAACTGGCGATCACCTCGCGCAAACCGCAAACCACCCGCCACAACATGCTGGGCATCAAGACCGAAGGCGCCGTGCAGGCGATCTACGTCGACACCCCAGGCATGCACAAGGGCGGTGAAAAGGCTCTGAACCGCTACATGAACAAGACCGCTTCGGCGGCGTTGAAAGACGTCGACGTGGTGATCTTCGTGGTTGACCGCACCAAGTGGACCGACGAAGACCAGATGGTCCTCGAGCGCGTCCAGTATGTGACCGGTCCGTTGATCGTGGCGCTGAACAAGACTGATCGCATCGAAGACAAAGCTGAGCTGATGCCGCACCTTACCTGGTTGCAGGAACAGCTGCCGAACGCGCAGATCATGCCGATCTCGGCCCAGCACGGGCACAACCTCGAAGCGCTGGAGCGTGTGATTGCCGGTTACCTGCCGGAAAACGATCACTTCTTTCCGGAAGACCAGATCACTGACCGCAGCAGCCGCTTCCTCGCCGCTGAACTGGTGCGCGAGAAAATCATGCGCCAGATGGGCGCCGAGCTGCCGTACCAGATCACCGTGGAAATCGAAGAGTTCAAGCAGCAGGGCAAAACCCTGCACATCCATGCCTTGATCCTCGTTGAACGTGACGGCCAGAAGAAAATCATCATTGGCGACAAGGGCGAGCGCATCAAGCGAATCGGCACCGAGGCCCGCAAGGACATGGAGCTGCTGTTTGACTCCAAGATCATGCTCAACCTCTGGGTCAAAGTGAAAGGCGGCTGGTCCGATGATGAACGCGCATTGCGTTCGTTGGGTTATGGCGACCTGTAACGCCTGATCCCGGTTGCATAATTTCCATGTGGGAGCGAGCCTGCTCGCGATAGCGGTCTGACATTCAACATTGATGCTGAATGTAGTGCCCTCATCGCGAGCAGGCTCGCTCCCACAGTGGTTTGTGGTGGTCGGTAAAACTGTGTTTGCTCATTGAGAATTGCAACGTCCATGTCCCAAACCCCACCCACCGCCCAACCCGCCTACGTGCTTCACAGTCGCGCCTACCGCGAAAACAGTGCGTTGGTGGATTTCCTCACACCGCAAGGTCGGCTGCGAGCGGTGTTGCGCAGTGCGCGGGGCAAGGCCGGGACATTGGCGCGGCCGTTCGTACCCCTGGAAGTCGAGTTTCGGGGGCGCGGCGAATTGAAGAACGTCGGGCGTATGGAAGCCGCCGGTGTTTCAACCTGGCTTAGCGGTGAGGCGCTGTTCAGCGGTCTCTACCTTAATGAGCTGCTGATCCGTCTATTGCCCTCCGAAGACCCTCATCCCGGGGTATTCGATCACTACGCTGCGACTCTGCTCGCGCTGGCCGAGGGCCGTCCGTTGGAGCCGTTGTTGCGCTCGTTCGAATGGCGCTTGCTGGACGACCTCGGCTACGGCTTTGCACTGACCACGGACATCCACGGAGAGCCCATTGCCCCGGACGGTCTTTACCGTTTGCAGGTGGATGCGGGGCTGGAGCAGGTCTATCTGCTGCAACCCGGTTTGTTCAATGGCACCGAACTGTTGGCCATGGCCGATGCTGACTGGACCGCGCCCGGTGCGCTGTCCGCTGCCAAGCGTCTGATGCGCCAGGCATTGGCGGTACACCTGGGCGGTCGTCCTCTAGTCAGTCGCGAGCTGTTTCGCAAGCCGTAGTCTCCCCGTATGCTGTGCGCCGAATCTTTAAATTCAGGAGCGCTTCCGTGACCATCAGCAATCGCATTCTTCTTGGCGTGAACATCGACCACGTTGCCACCCTGCGTCAGGCCCGGGGCACTCGCTATCCGGATCCGGTCAAGGCTGCACTGGACGCGGAAGAGGCGGGCGCTGACGGCATCACCGTGCATTTGCGCGAAGACCGTCGGCACATCCAGGAACGCGACGTTCTGCTGCTCAAGGACGTGCTGCAAACCCGCATGAACTTCGAAATGGGTGTCACCGAAGAAATGATGGTGTTCGCCGAACGCATCCGTCCGGCGCACATTTGCCTGGTCCCGGAAACCCGTCAGGAGCTGACCACTGAAGGCGGCCTGGACGTGGCGGGGCAGGAAGCGCGGATCAAAGCCGCTGTGGATCGCTTGTCAAAGATTGGCTGCGAAGTGTCGCTGTTCATTGACGCGGATGAGCGGCAGATTGAGGCGTCGCGTCGTGTGGGCGCGCCGGCTATCGAACTGCACACCGGTCGTTACGCTGATGCCGAGACGCCAACGGACGTGGCTGAAGAGCTCAAGCGTGTGGCCGATGGCGTCGCGTTTGGCTTGGCTCAGGGGCTGATCGTCAATGCCGGGCATGGGTTGCATTACCACAACGTCGAAGCGGTGGCGGCGATCAAAGGCATCAACGAACTGAACATCGGCCATGCGCTGGTGGCGCATGCGCTGTTTGTCGGCTTCAAGTCGGCGGTGTCTGAAATGAAAGCACTGATCCTGGCTGCCGCCAAAGCCTAAAGCCCAACGCAAAACCACTGTGGGAGCGAGCCTGCTCGCGATAGCTTTCTTACAGTCAACATCTTCGTTGAATGTTAAGACGCCATCGCAAGCAGGCTCGCTCCCACATTTGATTTGTGTCGTCAGGGTTAGAGCGGCGCGGGCTCTTGAGCCGGCTTGGTCTTGTCGATCCCCGGCACATGCAGGTTGCCTTCGGCCACTTGATCACCTTCAAGCTGCGGCTGCGTGACCCACGTCAGGATGTCGTAGTAACGACGGATGTTCGCTACGAAATGCACCGGCTCGCCGCCCCGGGCGTAGCCATAGCGCGTCTTGCTGTACCACTTCTTCTCGGCCAGGCGCGGCAGCATTTTCTTCACGTCCAGCCACTTGTCCGGGTTCAGGCCTTCCTTGGTCGCCAGTTTGCGTGCGTCATCCAGGTGACCGCTGCCGACGTTGTAAGCCGCCAGGGCGAACCAGGTTCGATCCGGCTCCTGAATCGACTCGTCCAGTTGATCCTTCATGTAAGCCAGATACTTGGCTCCACCCATGATGCTTTGCTTGGGGTCGAGGCGGTTGGACACACCCATTGCCTGTGCGGTGTTCTGGGTCAACATCATCAGGCCGCGCACGCCAGTCTTGGACGTGACCGCCGGTTGCCACAACGATTCCTGATAACCGATGGCCGCCAGCAGGCGCCAATCGACTTTTTCTTTCTTGGCGTATGCCTTGAAGTGCTGTTCGTACTTGGGCAGGCGTTGTTGCAGGTGTTGGGCGAACGTGGTGGCGCCCATGTAGCCGAGAACGTCGACATGCCCGTAATAGCGGTCTTTGAGGCGCTGCAGGGTGCCGTTTTTCTGCACTTTGTCCAGGTAGTCATTGATTTCGTTGAGCAGGCTGTTGTCTTCGCCGGCGGCCACGGCCCAGCTTTGGTTGCTGGCGTCGCCGAGGTCGAAGGCGACCCGGATGTTGGTGAAGTACACCTGATTCATCGCGACTTCATTGGAGTCGACCAGGGTCAGATCGATCTGGCCTTCATCGACCATGCGCAGCAGGTCGACGACTTCAACCGCGTCGGATTCTTCATATTCAATGCCGGGGTATTTCTTTTTCAGCTCTGCCAACTGTTCGGCGTGGGTGCTGCCTTTGAGCACCATGATCTTCTTGCCGACCAAGTCACCGGCGTCGGTTGGTCGCGATTGGCCGTTGCGATAGATGATCTGAGGGGTAACTTCCAGGTAGGAGTGAGAAAACCTGACCTGTTTTTTACGTTCTTCGCTGCCGACCAGACCGGCTGCAGCCAGCACCGGGCCGTTAGGCTTGCCGATCTGGCTGTATAGGTCGTCGAGGTTGTCGGCAGTCTCGATCTTGAGTTCCACACCCAAATCGTCGGCGAAGCGCTTCACCAGCTCGTATTCGAAGCCGGTTTCGCCGTTGCGATCCTGGAAGTAGGTGGCGGGGCTGTTTCGGGTAACCACGCGCAGCACGCCATCCTCCTTTACGCGCTCCAGTGTGTTGGGTTTATCAACACAGCCATTGAGCAGCAGGAAGAGTCCGGTTGCGATCAGCCATTTGGCGTACCGCGGACGAAAAGCCGTTGGGGAAAACATCTGCGCAGTATACGCAAAGGACCACGAGCGCCATATCTCGACAGATAAGGGCTTGTCTGCTAGGCAATTGAAAAGCGCTCCAGAGCCCGCAGGAATGGGCCTGGAGAGCATTTTTTGAGCCGAAAAAATAACCCTTTTTGAGTGCCGTTTTCAGGCCCGGATCTGTGGTCCGACACCCAGGTGCAGCCGCCCGTACCGTTTCGGGTGATGTCGCGGGCGGTTTAGGCTAGAATGCACGGCCTCAAAGCACACCCCTCCCGAGGCTGTCCCGAAGATGTTGATCCTGCGCGGCGCTCCTGCCCTTTCTGCCTTTCGCCACAGCAAACTCCTTGAGCAACTGAGCCAGAAGGTCCCGGCTGTCAGCGGCTTGTATGCTGAATTCGCTCACTTCGCCGAAGTTACTGGCGTCCTGACCGGCGACGAACAGCAGGTGCTCGCGCGCCTTCTGAAGTACGGCCCAAGTGTCCCGGTACAAGAGCCGACCGGTCGTCTGTTCCTGGTGTTACCGCGTTTCGGCACCATCTCGCCGTGGTCCAGTAAAGCGAGCGATATCGCCCGCAACTGTGGCCTGAGCAAGATCCAGCGCCTGGAGCGTGGTATTGCGTTCTACGTTGCTGGCCAGTTCAGCGACACCGAAGCACAGCTTATTGAAGGCGCCCTGCACGACCGCATGACGCAGATCGTTCTGGCCAACCTCGAACAGGCCGCCGGCCTGTTCAGTCACGCTGAACCCAAGCCGCTGACTGCGATCGACGTGCTGGGTGGCGGCCGCGCCGCGCTGGAAAAAGCCAACACCGAGCTGGGCCTGGCCCTGGCCGAAGACGAAATCGACTATCTGGTCAACGCCTTCGTCGGCTTGAAGCGCAACCCGCATGACATCGAACTGATGATGTTCGCCCAGGCGAACTCCGAGCACTGCCGTCACAAGATCTTCAACGCCAGTTGGGATATCGACGGTCAGAGCCAGGAAAAAAGCCTGTTCGGCATGATCAAGAACACCTACGTGATGCACAGCGAAGGCGTTCTGTCGGCTTATAAGGACAACGCCTCGGTCATCGTCGGCAACGTCGCCGGCCGTTTCTTCCCGGACCCAGAAACCCGCCAGTACGGTGCGGTGCAGGAACCGGTGCACATCCTGATGAAAGTCGAAACCCACAACCACCCGACTGCAATTGCCCCGTTCCCGGGCGCATCCACCGGCAGTGGCGGTGAGATTCGTGACGAAGGCGCGACCGGCCGTGGCGCCAAGCCAAAGGCTGGCCTGACCGGTTTCACCGTATCCAACCTGCAAATCCCGGGCTTCGAACAGCCGTGGGAAGTGCCGTACGGCAAGCCTGAGCGCATCGTGACCGCGCTGGACATCATGATCGAAGGGCCACTGGGTGGTGCCGCGTTCAACAACGAATTCGGTCGTCCGGCCCTGACCGGTTACTTCCGTACCTTCGAACAGTCGATCACCACCCCGCGTGGCGACGAAGTTCGTGGTTACCACAAGCCGATCATGCTGGCCGGCGGCATGGGTAACATCCGTGCCGAACACGTACAGAAAGGCGAGATCACCGTTGGCTCCAAGCTGATCGTGCTCGGTGGCCCGGCGATGCTGATCGGTCTGGGCGGCGGCGCGGCTTCCTCCATGGCCACCGGCACCAGCTCGGCTGACCTGGACTTCGCTTCGGTACAGCGCGAAAACCCTGAGATGGAACGTCGCTGCCAGGAAGTCATCGACCGTTGCTGGCAGTTGGGTGATAAAAACCCGATCAGCTTCATCCACGACGTCGGCGCGGGCGGTCTGTCCAACGCCTTCCCGGAACTGGTCAACGACGGCAACCGTGGTGGCCGCTTCGAATTGCGCAACATTCCAAACGACGAGCCGGGCATGGCCCCGCACGAAATCTGGAGTAACGAATCCCAGGAACGCTACGTTCTGGCCGTCGGCCCGGCTGACTTCGAACGCTTCCAGGCGATCTGCGAGCGCGAACGCTGCCCGTTCGCCGTGGTTGGCGAAGCCACTGCCGAACCGCAACTGACGGTCACCGACAGCCACTTCGGCAACAGCCCGGTGGACATGCCGCTGGAAGTACTGCTGGGCAAAGCCCCACGCATGCATCGTTCGGCTGTTCGTGAAAACGAACTGGGCGACGATTTCGATCCGTCCACGCTTGAGATCGCAGACTGCGTCGAGCGCGTTCTGCATCACCCGGCCGTGGCGAGCAAAAGCTTCCTGATCACCATCGGCGACCGCACCATCACCGGCCTCGTGGCCCGTGACCAAATGGTCGGCCCGTGGCAGGTTCCGGTAGCCGACGTTGCCGTCACCGCCACCAGTTTCGACGTCTACACCGGTGAAGCCATGGCCATGGGCGAGCGTACTCCGCTGGCTCTGCTGGACGCCCCGGCGTCGGGCCGCATGGCCATCGGCGAAACTCTGACCAACATTGCCGCTTCGCGCATTAACAAGATCTCCGACATCAAACTGTCGGCGAACTGGATGTCCGCTGCCGGTCACCCGGGTGAAGACGCGCGACTGTACGACACCGTGAAAGCGGTCGGCATGGAACTGTGCCCTGAGCTGGGCATTACCATTCCGGTGGGCAAGGACTCCATGTCCATGGCCACGCGCTGGAGCGACGAAGGCGTCGACAAGACCGTGACCTCGCCGATGTCCCTGATCGTGACCGGTTTCGCGCCAGTGGCTGACATCCGTCAGACACTGACCCCGGAACTGCGCATGGACAAGGGCACCACCGACCTGATCCTGATCGATCTGGGCCGTGGTCAAAACCGCATGGGCGCCTCGATCCTGGCCCAGGTGCACGGCAAGCTCGGTTCGCAAGCGCCGGACGTTGATGATTCCGAAGACCTCAAAGCCTTCTTCGCCGTGATCCAGGGCCTGAACGCCGACGGTCACCTGCTGGCGTACCACGACCGTTCCGACGGTGGTCTGCTGACCAGCGTGGTGGAAATGGCCTTCGCCGGCCACTGCGGTCTGAGCCTGAACCTCGACGGTCTCGCGGAAACCTCCGCCGACATCGCCGCGATTCTGTTCAACGAAGAACTGGGCGCCGTGATTCAGGTTCGTCAGGACTCGACCCCGGACATCCTGGCGCAGTTCAGCGCGGCTGGTTTGGGCGACTGCGTGTCGGTGATCGGTCAGCCGATGAACAACGGTCAGATCAACATCACCTTCAACGGCGAAACCGTGTTCGAAGGTCAGCGTCGTCTGCTGCAGCGTCAGTGGGCTGAAACCAGCTACCAGATCCAGCGTCTGCGTGACAACGCCGACTGCGCCGAACAAGAGTTCGACGTGCTGCTGGAAGAAGACAACCCGGGTCTGAGCGTCAAGCTCAGCTTCGACGTCAATCAGGACGTCGCCGCGCCTTACATCAAAAAAGGCATCCGCCCTCAGGTTGCCGTGCTGCGTGAGCAGGGCGTCAACGGTCAGGTGGAAATGGCGGCCGCGTTCGACCGCGCCGGTTTCAACGCGATCGACGTGCACATGAGCGACATTCTGGCCGGCCGTGTCGACCTGAACGAGTTCAAAGGTCTGGTGGCGTGCGGTGGTTTCTCCTACGGCGACGTGCTCGGTGCCGGCGAAGGCTGGGCCAAGTCCGCGCTGTTCAACAGCCGCGCTCGCGATGCGTTCCAGGGCTTCTTCGAACGTAACGACAGCTTCACCCTCGGCGTGTGCAACGGTTGCCAGATGATGTCCAACCTGCACGAGCTGATTCCGGGCAGCGAGTTCTGGCCGCACTTCGTGCGTAACCGCTCCGAGCAGTTCGAAGCGCGCGTGGCGATGGTGCAGGTCCAGGAGTCGAACTCGATCTTCCTGCAAGGCATGGCCGGTTCGCGCATGCCAATCGCCATCGCTCACGGTGAAGGCCATGCCGAATTCGCCAGCGAAGAAGCGTTGCTGGAAGCCGATCTGTCGGGTTGCGTGGCGATGCGTTTCGTCGACAACCACGGCAAGGTCACTGAAAAATACCCGGCCAACCCGAACGGCTCGCCGCGCGGGATCACCGGTTTGACCAGCCGCGACGGTCGCGTAACGATCATGATGCCGCACCCGGAACGTGTGTTCCGCGCGGTGCAGAACTCGTGGCGTTCGGAAGACTGGAACGAAGACGCACCTTGGATGCGCATGTTCCGTAACGCTCGGGTCTGGGTAAACTAAAAGCGGGTTAACTGACAGCTGTGTACAAGCTCAGTTTTTTTGTTCCAGCTAGTCACGTCGAAGACGTGAAGAGTGCCGTATTCGCCGCCGGTGGCGGGCGGATCGGCGCTTACGACCATTGCGCCTGGCAAGTGCTCGGCCTCGGCCAGTTTCGCCCGTTGGACGGCAGTCAGCCGTTTATTGGTGAAGCGGGGCAGGTCGAACAGGTTGAGGAATGGAAGGTTGAGCTGGTTGTCAGCGATGAGTTGATTCGGGCGGTGGTGGTGGCTCTGAAGCAGAGCCATCCCTATGAGACGCCGGCTTATGAAGTGTGGCGGTTGGAGGATTTTTGATCTTCTGGCTGCTGAAATGAAAAACCCGCTGAATTCGCGTTCAGCGGGTTTTTTGTTACCTGCAACTTTATGGATGTACACAGCTCCCACATGAGATCTATGTCAGCCGCAAAGTGGAATTACGGGCGGATTTCGATCATCGTGCCGTCCGGCACCAGGTTCCAGACTTCGCGCATGTCCATGTTGCGCATGGCGATGCAGCCGTCGGTCCAGTCCAGGGTGTGGAAAAGGTTTTCAGGGTTTTCCTCGGTGTCCGGCGTACCGTGGATCATGATCATGCCACCGGGCGCGACACCTTCGCGGCGCGAACGGGCGGAGTCGCTGATGTTTGGGTAGGTAATGTGCATCGCCAGGTTGAATTTATCGCTGACTTTGCGCCAGTCCACCCAATAAACGCCTTCTGGCGTGCGTTTATCGCCCTCCATCAGTTTTGGACCTTGGGGATGCTTGCCCAAGGATATGCGATAGGTCTTGAGCGGCTTGCCGCCATTGATCAATTGCAATTGATGGGCAGATTTGAGAATCAAAACTTTTTCGATGACCCTGCCATCCAGGGTTTCCGCAACGGAAGCCTGTGACATGGCAACGAACGATAAGCAAAACACGGCAAGCAACCAGCGCATTGAAACGATTTCCCTAAGAGTGTCGGCTATTTTAGTTATAGATGTTTTAAGTGATGGCAAGCTGAGCAAGCGGCGGGATCGATTCGGACCGCACGGGGTAGACCTCGGTCCTCCGGTCAGCAAAGAAGCATTCTAGGGTACGGCCCACCGTGCGGAAAGCCAGGTCGGACCAAGGGATGTCGGCTTCTTCGAAAAGCTGAACTTCCAGGCTCTCGGGGCCGGCGCAATATTCCAGGTCCGCCAGCTCTGCGCGAAAGAATACATGCACCTGGCTGATGTGCGGCACGTCGATCAACGTATAGATACTCAGGTTACGTACCCGGGCGCAGGCTTCTTCGGCGGTCTCGCGAATGGCCGCCTGCTCGATGGTTTCACCGTTTTCCATGAAGCCGGCAGGCAGGGTCCAGTAACCGAGTCGTGGCTCGATGGCACGTCGACACAGCAACACTTTCGAGCCCCAGGTTGCGACACAACCGGCGACGATGTTGGGGTTCTGGTAGTGAATCGTATGGCAGCTGTCGCAGACAAATCGCAGACGCGAATCGCCTTCGGGTATGCGCTGGGTCACCGGGTTGCCGCACTGGCTGCAAAATTTCATGCTTGGGTTCCTGAATGCTGCGCCTATCTTGGCGTGCGACGGTGTCTGTCGGCAAGTTGTCGTTTAGCGACATGCAGTGGTTATGGGGTTGGGCGGTCGGTTCGATTGGTGCATGATGCAAAGTAGAGAATAAATCGAGAAGTCTCATGCTGGACGAGCTACTGCATCGAGTAAGCAACCACACTCCACGCACACTGGAAACCGACAAGCGTTTCCCAGAGGCTGCGGTTCTGGTGCCCATCACTCGCAGTGATGAACCGGAACTGGTTCTGACCCTGCGCGCCAGCGGGCTCTCGACCCATGGCGGGGAAGTGGCCTTCCCCGGTGGTCGTCGCGATCCCGAGGACCCCGACCTGATTTTCACCGCGCTACGTGAGGCCGAAGAAGAAATCGGCCTGCCGCCTGGGTTGGTTGAAGTCATCGGCCCGCTTAGTCCGTTGATCTCCCTGCACGGCATCAAGGTCACGCCTTATGTCGGGGTGATTCCGGATTTTGTCGAATATCGGGCTAATGATGCTGAGATCGCCGCCGTCTTCAGCGTGCCGCTCGAATTCTTCCGCAAGGACCCGCGCGAACACACCCATCGCATCGATTACCAGGGTCGTAGCTGGTACGTGCCGAGTTATCGTTATGGTGATTTTAAAATCTGGGGCCTCACGGCGATTATGATCGTCGAGTTGATCAATCTGCTCTATGACGCGAAAATCAGCCTGCATCAACCGCCCAAGAGTTTTATCAACACCTGAAGCCATCGTTCGTATGGCGTGAACCGTGCTTTGTATGAGCCTGCCTGGCCTTGAGGACAACAAGAATGAAATATCGCCTGGGCGACACCCGCGTCGAAACCCATCCGCAGAGCTGGGTCGCACCCAATGCGGTGCTGGTGGGCAAGGTCAAACTGGAAGAGGGCGCCAACGTCTGGTTCAACGCCGTGCTGCGCGGCGACAACGAACTGATCCTGATCGGCAAGAACAGCAACGTGCAGGACGGCACGGTGATGCACACCGACATGGGCTACCCGCTGACCATCGGCACGGGCGTGACCATTGGTCATAACGCCATGCTGCATGGCTGCACCGTGGGTGATTACAGCTTGATCGGTATAAACGCGGTCATTCTGAACGGCGCGAAAATTGGCAAAAACTGCATCATCGGTGCCAATTCGCTGATTGGTGAAGGCAAGGAAATTCCCGACGGATCGCTGGTCATGGGCTCGCCGGGCAAAGTGGTGCGTGAACTGACCGAGCAGCAAAAGAAGATGCTTGAGGCCAGCGCTGCCCACTATGTGCATAACTCGCAGCGTTATGCCCGTGATCTGGTCGAGCAGGAAGAATGACCGCCACTGAACGACTGGTGCCATCGCCCTGTGTGAATATTTGCGCACTGGATGACGATGACATTTGCACCGGGTGCCAGCGGACGGTGGAAGAGATCACCCGCTGGAGCCGAATGGATAACGAGGAGCGCCGCAAGGTGTTGGTGTTGTGTCATGAGCGGGCCAAATCCAGCGGATTGATTTGGATGATTGGAGCAAAATCGGATAAATGAGGTGCGGCCTTCGCGAGCGGGCTCAAGGGTGTAATTAGTTTTGTGTAAACGGTCATTTGGCAGGAGACAGCCTACCCCGAGGAAATCCACTGACCGCGACCGCCTGTGGATAAGTTCGACGCTGAGCATTCCCCTCGATACCTTCATTTTCTTCGGCCTGATCGACGCCTTCACCCCCGGGGGTGATTCTCACCGCGATGGGTTCGAAGTTCGCTGGCGTGACCGCCGTGTGGCTGATCATGGCCTGGCGCTTGCGCAAACAGGCCGTCGTCAGCTGAAGCCAAAGCCTTGGGTTCATGTAAAATGCCGCGCTTTCTCCCCATGGGAAGCGCGCATGGCGTTGCATCCCTCGATGATCCGCTTCTTGAGGACCTGAGATGACCCGTATCGGAACTCCATTGTCGCCAACCGCGACCCGCGTATTGCTGTGTGGCTGTGGTGAGTTGGGCAAGGAAGTGGTGATCGAGCTGCAACGCCTGGGCGTTGAAGTGATTGCCGTGGATCGTTACGCCAACGCGCCGGCCATGCAAGTCGCCCATCGCAGCCATGTAATCAACATGCTTGACGGCGCCGCCCTGCGTGCGGTGATCGAAGCCGAGAAGCCGCATTTCATCGTGCCGGAAATCGAAGCCATCGCCACCGCCACCCTGGTCGAACTGGAAGCTGAAGGCTTCACCGTGATCCCGACCGCGCGAGCTGCACAGTTGACCATGAACCGCGAAGGCATTCGTCGCCTGGCCGCCGAAGAGCTGGACCTGCCGACCTCGCCGTACCACTTCGCCGACACCTTTGAGGATTACAGTAAAGCGGTCGAAGACCTCGGCTTCCCGTGCGTGGTCAAGCCGGTGATGAGTTCCTCGGGTAAAGGCCAGAGCCTGTTGCGCAGCGCCGATGACGTCAAAACTGCGTGGGACTACGCGCAAGAAGGTGGTCGCGCCGGTAAAGGCCGCGTGATCGTCGAAGGCTTCATCGACTTTGACTACGAAATCACCCTGCTGACTGTGCGTCATGTCGGCGGCACCACGTTCTGTGCGCCGGTCGGTCACCGTCAGGAGAAGGGCGATTATCAGGAATCCTGGCAGCCACAAGCCATGAGTCCGATTGCTTTGGCTGAGTCCGAGCGCGTGGCAAAAGCTGTCACCGAAGCGTTGGGCGGTCGTGGTTTGTTTGGCGTCGAGTTGTTCATCAAAGGTGATCAGGTGTGGTTCAGCGAAGTCTCGCCGCGCCCGCATGACACTGGCCTGGTAACCCTGATTTCTCAGGACCTGTCGCAATTCGCGCTGCACGCGCGGGCGATTCTGGGCCTGCCGATTCCGTTGATCCGCCAGTTCGGGCCTTCGGCTTCAGCGGTAATTCTGGTGGAAGGGCAGTCGACCCAGACCGCTTTCGCCAACCTGGGTGCTGCGTTGAGCGAGCCGGACACGGCGTTGCGTCTGTTTGGCAAGCCTGAAGTGAATGGTCAGCGCCGGATGGGTGTGGCGTTGGCGCGGGATGAATCGATTGAATTGGCTCGGGCTAAAGCGACCCGTGCTGCTCAAGCTGTTGTAGTCGAGCTGTAACCGAGGCGCGGCTATCGCGAGCAGGCTCGCTTCCACATTGAACCGCGTTCTTTCTGACTGAACGCGGCCCCCTGTGGGAGCGAGCCTGCTCGCGATGCTCTTGCTTTTTAAGCCACCCGATTCAAATCGTTATGCCGTGTCTCCTTCAGGCCCAGTACCGCAATCAAGCTCAGCACCGCCGCCCCCGACACATACCCCCCGACATAACTCAAACCACCCATCGCTACCAGTTTCTGCGCGAAGAACGGCGCCGCCGAGGCCCCGACGATCCCGCCCAGGTTGTAGGCAGCCGAAGCACCGGTATAGCGAACATGGGTCGGAAACAGTTCTGGCAGCAACGCACCCATCGGTGCAAACGTCACGCCCATCAGAAACAATTCGATGCACAGGAACAGCGCCACGCCCCAGGTTGAGCCGTGGGTCAGCAGCGGCTCCATCAAGAACCCGGACAAAATCGCCAGCACGCCACCGATGATCAGCACCGGTTTGCGCCCGTAACGGTCGCTGGCCCACGCCGACAGTGGCGTGGCGGCGGCCATGAACAGCACCGCGAAGCACAGTAAGGCGAGGAAGGTTTCACGGGTGTAGCCGAGGGTCGATACGCCATAACTCAGCGAAAACACCGTCGAGATGTAGAACAGCGCATAGCACACCACCATCGAGCCTGCGCCCAACAGCATTGGCGCCCAGTATTGGCTGAATAGTTCGACCAGCGGGATCTTCACCCGTTCCTGGCGGGCCATGGCATTGGCGAACACCGGTGTTTCGTGGAGCTTGAGGCGCACGTACAACCCGACCATCACCAGTACGGCGCTGAGCAGGAATGGAATCCGCCAGCCCCATGAGCGGAATTGTTCGTCATTCAGCGTCATTGCAAGGGTCAGGAACAGACCGTTTGCCGCCAGGAAACCGATCGAAGGGCCCAGCTGCGGGAACATGCCGAACCAGGCGCGTTTGCCTTTTGGCGCGTTCTCCGTGGCCAGCAGCGCGGCACCACCCCATTCACCACCCAACCCCAGGCCTTGGCCAAAGCGCAGCACGCAAAGCAGGATCGGCGCCCAGGCGCCGATGCTGTCGTAGCCCGGTAACACGCCGATCAGCGTGGTGCAGACACCCATCAGTAGCAGAGAGGCGACGAGTGTTGATTTTCGCCCGATGCGATCACCGAAGTGGCCGAACAGTGCAGAGCCCAGAGGTCGCGCAAGAAAGGCGATGCCGAAGGTGAGGAACGCCGACAGCATTTGGGCGGTACCGGAGGTCTGCGGAAAGAACACCGGCCCGATCACCAGCGCTGCTGCGGTGGCGTAGACGTAGAAGTCGTAAAACTCGATGGCGGTGCCGATGAAACTCGCGGTGGCCACCCGGGTGGCGGAGTTCGTCGGTTGCGCGGACGTGGTTTCGGTACAAGTCGTGCTGGTCGTCATGCGGTTATCCCTGACAGTCATGTGCCCCAGTGGAGCGAATTATTATGGTTGAACACCCAGGGATGTGGGTTTTGCTGCGGAGTGCGGGTAGCACTGAGGTGAGGAAGGGCTTGGGTAAGCGCCCCGATTATAGGAAGGTGCCTAACGATTGAACAAGGGGCTTTAGATGACGACTGGAACTGAACTGGTATGCCAGATCAGCACCCGCGTGACGCGGTTGTCTTCCGTTTCCAGAATTTCCAGTCGATAGCGCCCGATCTTCAGGCATACCGCGCTGTCCGGAATCGTCTCCAGGGCCTCGGTCACCAACCCGTTAAGGGTTTTCGGGCCATCGCTGGGCAGATGCCAGCCCAGGCTCTTGTTCAGTTCGCGAATCGACGCCGCACCATCAATCACCAGGCGTCCGTCGGCTTGCGGATGGATGTGCGGGTTTTTCAGGCTGTGCTGGCTTTCGAATTCGCCGACGATTTCTTCAAGAATGTCTTCCAGGGTCACGATACCCAGCACTTCGCCGTACTCGTCGACCACCATGCCCAAGCGCCGCTGTTGTTTGTGGAAGTTCAGCAGTTGCAGCTGCAGCGGAGTGCTTTCCGGGACGAAATAAGGGTCATGGCTGGCTGCCATCAGCGCTTCCATCGTCAGGCTGGCATCGGCCAGCAAATGACGGATGTGTCGGGTGTTGAGCACCGCTTCGACTTGGTTGATGTCGCTGTGGAATACCGGCAGGCGCGTACGTTTGTTGTGGCGTAATTGCTCGATGATTTCTTCAATCGGGTCGTCGAGGTTGATGCCGTCGACGTCACTGCGCGGCACCAGAATGTCGTTGACCGTGATGTTGTCCAGCGCGTGGATGCCGGACAGCGGGTGCGGGCGGCAGACGCTGTGGTCATGATCATCGTGACGATCCGTTGGCGTTTCGTCTTCGCTTTGTTGCACCACTTTGACTTTGCGAGCGAACGGTCGCATCAGCAACTGGCTGAAGCCATTGAGTAGCCAGGCGACCGGGTAGATGATTTTCAGTGGCGCGCCGAGCAAGGTGTTGCCCAGGTTCAGCACTGCATCAGGGTAGCGAGAGGCGAGGGTGCGCGGCAGGTAGTCGGCGAACACCAAGAGCGCAGCGCCGGCGCCGAGGCAGGCGATCCATGGACCGTTGCCCGACCAGGTAAAAATCGCCAGCAATGTGCTGATGACCATGATCAGCGCACGGCACAGGGTATTGCACAAGATCAGGCTGTTGAGCGGGAAGCTCAGCTTCGCCATCGGTTTGTCGCTCGAACGCGAAGCAGTCCGCTGGGCCAGCAACTGCTGTTGTGCCACTTCGATGGCGGTAAACAGACCCGACCATAAAATCAGCAAGGCCAATACCGCGACCATCGGCCCTATGGGCAAGTCGTCCATTAATGCCGCTCGTCAGATATGCAGGATGTATTCACGAACCAGCTTGCTGCCGAAATACGCCAGCATCAGCAGGCAGAAACCGGCCAGGGTCCAGCGAATGGCCTTGTGTCCGCGCCAACCGAGGCGGTTGCGGCCCCAGAGCAGCACACTGAAGACAATCCAGGCCAGGCACGCTAGCAAGGTTTTATGCACCAGGTGCTGGGCAAACAGGTTGTCGACAAACAACCAGCCCGAGATCAACGACAACGATAGCAGGGTCCAGCCGGCCCACAGGAAACCGAACAGCAGGCTTTCCATGGTTTGCAGCGGCGGGAAGTTCCTGATCAGCCCTGACGGATGTTTGTGCTTGAGCTGATGGTCTTGAACCAGCAGCAGCAACGACTGGAACACCGCAATGGTGAACATGCCGTAAGCCAGGATCGACAAGAGGATATGGGCGAGGATGCCCGGTTCTTCGTCGATGATCTGTACAGTGCCGGCCGGGGCGAAATGCGCCAGCAGCACGGTTGCGGCCCCCAGCGGGAACAGCAATATCAGCAGGTTTTCCACCGGGATCCGCGAGCAGGCCAGCAGGGTCAGCGCGATGACTGCAGCGGCAATCAGACTGGCGGCGCTGAAAAAGTCCAGGCCCAGGCCGATCGGCGTCACCAGGTAGGTGAACAGGCTGGCGCTGTGAGCCAGGACGGCCAGCACGCCGAGCGCGACCAGCAGGCGCTTGTTCGCCTTGGCACCGGTGGCCAGGCGAGAGCCCTGATAAAGAGTCGCAGCGGCATATAAGCAGGCGGCGGCGAGCGTGGTAAGCAAACTGGGTGACAAGGGGAGCATAAATCCTGTTAGGCAAGCCCGAAAGGCGCTGAGTTTGGCATAGAACCCCCGCCGCACGAAAGTGTGAGGTGTCCGCCAGACTCAGTCTTCGCTATAATCCGCGACCTGCCCACGCCGCAGGCTCGCCGAGCACATGTTTATTCCGGTCTGGGCCGCCATTATCCCGGTCTACACAGGGCCTGAAAGGATCGCGCAATGTTTGAAAACTTAACCGACCGTCTCTCGCAGACGCTGCGCCATGTCACCGGCAAGGCCAAGCTGACCGAAGACAACATCAAAGACACCCTGCGTGAAGTGCGCATGGCGTTGCTCGAAGCCGACGTCGCCTTGCCAGTGGTCAAAGACTTCGTCAACTCGGTCAAGGAGCGCGCTGTCGGCACCGAGGTGTCGCGCAGCCTGACGCCGGGCCAGGCCTTCGTGAAGATCGTCCAGGCCGAGCTCGAAAGCTTGATGGGCGCGGCCAACGAAGACTTGAACCTGAGCGCCGTTCCTCCTGCCGTCATTCTGATGGCCGGTTTGCAGGGTGCGGGTAAGACCACCACTGCCGGTAAACTTGCGCGCTTCCTTAAAGAGCGCAAGAAGAAGACGGTCATGGTGGTGTCGGCGGACGTTTACCGTCCGGCGGCAATCAAGCAGCTGGAAATGCTCGCTGGTGAAGTCGGTGTTACCTTCTTCCCGTCCGACCTGAGCCAGAAGCCGGTCGATATCGCGCAAGCGGCTATAAAAGAAGCAAAGCTTAAGTTCATTGATGTGGTCATCGTCGATACCGCCGGTCGTCTGCACATCGACGAAGAGATGATGGGCGAGATCAAGGCGCTGCATGCGGCGATCAACCCGGTCGAAACCCTGTTCGTGGTCGATGCCATGACCGGCCAGGACGCCGCCAACACCGCCAAGGCGTTTGGTGATGCACTGCCGCTGACCGGCGTGATCCTGACCAAGGTCGACGGCGATGCCCGTGGTGGTGCCGCCTTGTCGGTTCGTGCCATCACTGGCAAGCCGATCAAGTTCATCGGTATGGGCGAGAAGAGCGAAGCGCTCGATCCGTTCCACCCGGAGCGTATCGCTTCGCGCATCCTCGGCATGGGCGACGTGCTCAGCCTGATCGAACAGGCCGAAGCGACCCTCGACAAGGACAAGGCCGACAAACTGGCCAAGAAACTGAAGAAGGGCAAGGGCTTCGACCTCGAAGACTTCCGCGATCAGTTGCAACAAATGAAGAACATGGGCGGCCTCGGCGGGCTCATGGACAAACTGCCGAACATGGGTGGCGTGAACCTGGCGCAGATGGGCAACGCCCAGGGTGCGGCAGAAAAGCAATTCAAGCAGATGGAAGCCATCATCAACTCCATGACCCCGGCCGAGCGCCGTGACCCTGAGATGATCAGCGGTTCGCGCAAGCGCCGGATCGCCATGGGTTCTGGCACTCAGGTGCAGGACATCGGTCGCTTGATCAAGCAACACAAGCAGATGCAGAAGATGATGAAGAAATTCTCCGCCAAAGGCGGAATGGCCAAAATGATGCGCGGCATGGGCGGTATGTTGCCCGGCGGCGGCATGCCAAAGATGTAAAAAATTCGCGCAAGGGCTTGCTCTTGCGCAGCCCACACGGAAGTGGGATCTCCAGCAAACCCGCACTTGGCGGGAGCTGACTGGCCGTTTTCAACGACGGCTCTATAGCAAATCTGGATGGCGTCCGATAGGCCGCCGGAAAAAGACATTTGCAAAAGTCCGGATATTCCTTAGAATATGCGGCCTTTCGGGCACCTATGCCCGCTGTGCCTTTAGATTTGCAGCACCGACTACAGGAACGATGTTCACATGCTAACAATCCGTCTTGCCCTTGGCGGCTCCAAAAAGCGCCCGTTTTACCACTTGACCGTAACCGACAGCCGCAACCCGCGCGACGGTTCGCACAAGGAACAGGTTGGTTTCTTCAACCCTGTTGCTCGTGGTCAAGAAGTCCGTCTGTCCGTGAACCAAGAGCGCGTAGCCTACTGGCTGAGCGTTGGTGCACAACCTTCTGAGCGTGTTGCTCAGTTGTTGAAGGACGCGGCTAAGGCTGCGGCCTGAGCAATATGAACGCGACGCCAGCTGTTGCTGATGATTTGATCGTTATCGGCAAAATTTATTCGGTTCATGGCGTTCGCGGCGAAGTGAAGGTGTATTCCTTTACTGATCCGACTGAAAACCTGTTGCAGTACAAAACCTGGACGCTCAAGCGCGAAGGCAATGTGAAACAGGTCGAGCTGGTCAGTGGACGTGGGAACGACAAGTTCCTGGTCGCAAAGCTCAAGGGTCTTGATGATCGTGAAGAAGCTCGTCTTCTGGCCGGTTATGAGATCTGTGTGCCGCGCAACCTGTTCCCTGAATTGACCGACGGCGAGTACTACTGGTACCAGCTGGAAGGTCTGAAGGTCATTGATCAACTCGGGCAATTGCTCGGGAAAATCGATCATCTTCTGGAAACCGGCGCCAATGATGTAATGGTGGTCAAGCCTTGCGCTGGCAGCCTGGATGATCGCGAACGCCTGTTGCCCTATACGGAGCAATGCGTGTTGGCTGTCGATCTGGCCGCAGGCGAGATGAAGGTGGATTGGGACGCGGACTTCTAAGCGTGGCTAACTTGCGCGTAGAAGTGATCAGTTTGTTTCCCGAGATGTTCTCCGCCATCAGCGAGTACGGCATCACCAGTCGGGCGGTGAAACAGGGGCTCTTGCAGCTCACCTGTTGGAACCCGCGAGACTACACGACGGATCGACATCACACTGTGGATGATCGCCCATTTGGCGGTGGTCCGGGCATGGTGATGAAGATCAAGCCCCTGGAAGATGCACTGGTTCAGGCCAAGGCAGCAGCCGGGGAGGCGGCGAAGGTAATTTACCTGTCCCCCCAAGGCCGTCAACTGACTCAGTCGGCGGTGCGCGAGTTGGCGAATCTGGATGCATTGATCCTGATTGCCGGCCGCTATGAAGGCATTGACGAGCGATTTATTGAAGCTCATGTCGATGAAGAGTGGTCGATTGGCGACTATGTACTGTCTGGCGGCGAGCTGCCGGCGATGGTCCTGATCGATGCGGTTACACGACTGCTGCCTGGAGCTTTAGGGCATGCGGACTCCGCTGAGGAAGATTCCTTTACGGATGGTCTGCTGGATTGCCCGCACTACACCCGACCGGAGGTGTATGCGGATCAGCGTGTTCCCGACGTGTTGCTAAGTGGCAATCACGCGCATATCCGGCGTTGGCGTTTACAGCAGTCCCTTGGTAGGACCTTTGAACGACGCGCCGATCTTCTGGAAAGCCGCTCGCTTTCTGGAGAAGAGAAGAAGCTGCTCGAGGAATACATCCGCGAGCGGGACGATAGTTAACAACGTATCGATGGTAGATCCGACGATTTACCTTAGGAGCACAGCATGACTAACAAAATCATCCTTGCACTCGAAGCAGAGCAGATGACCAAAGAGATCCCTACCTTTGCCCCGGGCGACACCATTGTCGTTCAGGTGAAAGTGAAGGAAGGCGACCGTTCGCGTCTGCAAGCGTTCGAAGGTGTTGTTATCGCCAAGCGTAACCGCGGCGTAAACAGTGCTTTCACCGTTCGTAAAATCTCCAATGGTGTTGGCGTAGAGCGTACTTTCCAGACCTACAGCCCGCAAATCGACAGCATGGCCGTTAAACGTCGTGGTGACGTACGTAAAGCCAAGCTGTACTACCTGCGTGACCTGTCCGGTAAAGCAGCTCGCATCAAGGAAAAACTGGCTTAATTCCAGCTTCCGATGCAGAAAAAAGCAGCCTACGGGCTGCTTTTTTGTTGCCTGGGATTTACCGAACTCTCCGGTTCGTGGCCTGACACAAGACCGAGGCGCGGCCTTCGCGAGCAGGCTCGCTCTCACAAGGGGTCTATGGCGTTCATAAATAGTGTGGCTGCCGCAAATCCAATGTGGGAGCGAGCCTGCTCGCGATGCGATTTACGTCGCGGCGCTTTCTTCAGGCTGAATCAACGCCAACACCGTCCACCCCGCCGAAGGCTTGAGCGCGCTGTCCGGCGTCACCACATGCACCCAGCCACTGTCATCGCGAGCAAACAACAACGTCGCACGCTCGCCATGCAAGGCCTGATAATCCTCCCAGCCAAATCCCTCGGTCAGGTTCGTGCTGTACAACTGCGCTCCCTGATGCAGCTGGTTAGCCAGTTTGACGTAAGTTAAATCCTCATTGCCCAGCAAACGCCCGCGATGCTCATGGCTGGCGCGATGCTTGTCGGTGCGTCGGTTTTCCTGACCACTGGCCAGACCGAACAAGCGTTGATGACCAAAGTCATGACGAAAGCGCATCGACGCTAGCGTGTTCAGTTCACCGGACGGCGACAGCGTCAGTAAATGCCCCAGCCCGACCAGATCCAGGTGCGCATCTGCATGCTGCGACGCCGGGTTGCCAAAGTACGTCGGCAAGCCCTCCATGCGCGCCGCCCGAATATTTTCCCAGCTCGAGTCCGTCAGGAGCACTCGGCTTCCCAGTTGCTGCAAGGCTTTGCCCAAGGTTCGCGCCGGACCGTTGGCCCCGACGATCAGGAAGCCGCTGGGTGCCGGTTCAGCCACTTTCAACAACCGCGCCAACGGCCGCGCCGTAGCACTTTGCAGCACCACGGTGCCAATGATCACGGCAAACGTCAGCGGCACCAGCAGCAAGGCGCCTTGGTGCCCGGCCTCATGCAGACGAATCGCGAAAATCGCTGACACGGCCGCCGCGACGATCCCGCGAGGGGCTATCCAGGACAGCAGCGCTCGTTCGCGCCAGCTCAAATTCGAGCCCAGGGTGCAGAGCATCACGTTCAAGGGGCGCGCGATGAACTGAATGATCAGTAGCAAAATCAGCACCAGCGGCCCGAGGCCGATCATGGCGTTCAGATCGAGTCGCGCCGCCAGCAAGATGAAGAGCCCCGAAATGAGGAGCACGCTGAGGTTTTCCTTGAAGTGCAGGATATGTCGCACATCCACGCCCTTCATGTTGGCCAGCCACATGCCCATCAAGGTCACGGCCAGCAGCCCGGACTCGTGCATCACTTCATTGGCGGCGATGAAAATACCCAGCACCGCGGCCAACGCGGCCAGATTGTGCAAGTACTCCGGCAGCCACTGGCGCCGAATAATCATGCCGAGCACCCAGCCGCCGGCAACCCCGAACACGCTGCCGCACAGAATCACGCCGCCGAAGGTCAGCAGGCTATGGCTCAAGCCTTCACCCGCCGCGCTGGCGATGATGAAGCTGTAGACCACAACAGCGAGCAGGGCACCAATCGGGTCGATGACGATGCCTTCCCAGCGCAGGATGTTGGCGATCGAGGCTTTCGGTCGCACTACGCGCAACATCGGCACGATCACCGTGGGCCCGGTGACCAGCGTCAGGCTGCCGAACAGGATGGCGAGCAACCAGTCGAAACCCAGCAGATAATGGGTCGCGACGGCGATGACCACCCAGGTCGAAAGTGCGCCAATGGTGACCAGTCGATGCACCACGCTGCCAATCTCGCGCCATTCCGACAGATGCAGCGTCAGGCTGCCTTCAAACAGGATCAGCGCCACCGCCAGCGATACCAGTGGCATCAATAGCGGCCCGAACATGGCTTGCGGGTCGAGCCAGCCCAGAATCGGCCCCACTAGAATGCCGGTCAGCAGCAGGAAAAGAATCGCCGGCAATTTCAGGCGCCACGCCAGCCACTGACAACCCAGCGCCGCTGCGCCGATACCACCAATCGCCAACAGAATCTGCTGTTCGTTCATTGAAGCTCCTGTTCCTTGAAGTAGCCGGCTATGAAAGACTAGCGGCCATTTATTCCGTTCACCCTTTTTTCGCACGCCGTCTCAAGACCGCGTGCCCAGAGCGATCATGCCTGCTATCGACCATCCCCTGATAGACCAATTCCTCGACGCCCTGTGGCTGGAGAAAGGTCTTTCCGACAACACCCGCGATGCCTATCGCAGTGACCTGGCCCTGTTCAACGGCTGGCTACAGGAGAAGGGCCTGGAGTTGGTCAATGCCGGTCGCGAGTTGATCCTCGATCACCTGGCCTGGCGACTGGAGCAAAACTACAAACCCCGTTCCACGGCGCGATTCCTTTCGGGCGTGCGTGGCTTTTATCGTTACTTGCTGCGGGAAAAACTGATTGCCGTCGACCCGACCTTGCGCGTCGACATGCCGCAACTGGGTAGGCCTTTGCCAAAATCCTTGTCGGAAGCGGACGTTGAAGCCTTGCTCAAGGCGCCGGATTTGAGCGAAGCCATCGGCCAGCGTGACCGCGCCATGCTCGAAGTGCTTTATGCCTGTGGTTTGCGGGTGACAGAGCTGATCAGCCTGACGCTGGAGCAGGTCAACCTGCGTCAAGGCGTGTTGAGAGTGATGGGCAAGGGTAGCAAGGAGCGGCTGGTGCCGATGGGGGAGGAGGCGATTGTCTGGGTCGAGCGCTACATGTGCGATGCCCGCGGCGAGTTGCTCGGCGGGCGTCCCAGCGATGTACTGTTCCCCAGTCTGCGCGGCGAGCAGATGACCCGCCAGACCTTCTGGCATCGCATCAAGCACCAGGCCAAGGTCGCCGGGATCGGCAAGTCGCTGTCGCCGCACACCTTGCGCCACGCTTTTGCGACGCACCTGCTCAACCACGGCGCCGACCTGCGGGTGGTGCAAATGTTGCTCGGCCACAGCGATTTGTCGACTACTCAGATCTACACTCATGTTGCCCGCGCTCGCTTGCAAGACCTGCACGCCAAACACCACCCGCGTGGTTGAACAAAAATCCCTGTGGGAGCGAGCCTGCTCGCGAAGAGGCAGTGTCCGCCAGCATTCATTTAGCTGGCACTGCGCATTCGCGAGCAGGCTCGCTCCCACAGGGAAATATGTCGTCCTGAAAGTATGGCGACAGGCGCATTCGGTCACACGGACCTTATGTGGTAGGCTTTGCCGGTTTGCACGATGGGCGGTTATGACCCGGTGTTTCGGTACGGGCGTTCTGATCGTTTCATTTGTCCGCCTTCAGGAGTTCTCATGCGTCTGACCCAGATTTTCGCCGCCGCTGCCATTGCGTTGGTCAGCACCTTTGCCGTCGCCGATGACGCGGCCGATAAAGCCATTCGTAAAAGCCTGGAAAATCTCCAGCTCGACGTGCCCGTCGAAACCATCACGGCCAGCCCGCTGCCAGGGATGTACGAAGTCAAACTCAAAGGGAGCCGCGTGCTGTATGCCAGCGCCGACGGCCAATACGTGGTTCAGGGCTACCTGTTCCAGCTAAAGGATGGTAAACCGGTCAACCTGACCGAGAAGACCGAACGCCTGGGCGTTTCCAAACTGGTCAATGAAATTCCTGTCGCGGAAACCGTGGTGTATCCGGCCATCGGCGAAACCAAGTCGCACATCACCGTGTTCACCGACACCACTTGCCCGTACTGCCACAAATTGCACGCCGAAGTGCCCGAGCTGAACAAGCGCGGCATCGAAGTGCGCTACGTCGCGTTCCCGCGCCAGGGCCTGGGTTCGCCGGGTGACGAACAGCTGCAAGCGGTCTGGTGCTCGAAAGACAAGAAAGCGGCCATGGACAAAATGGTCGATGGCAAGGAAATCAAGGCCGCCAAGTGCGATAACCCGGTTTCCAAACAGTTCGCCCTCGGTCAGTCGATCGGCGTGAACGGCACGCCGGCCATCGTTTTGGCTGATGGTCAGGTCATTCCGGGCTACCAGCCTGCGCCACAAGTCGCCAAACTGGCACTGGGCGCGAAGTAAATTCGCATCGTCACGGTCAGCCATTGACGATTATGGTCCGGCAGCATCATCGCCGGGCCATTAATAGAGAACCGCGAGCACGCGGTTGTTTTCACGGCCGACCTTGTGTCGGCCGTTTTATGGGGAGTTCACAGTGAAACCGGTCAAAGTAGGCATCTGTGGGTTAGGAACCGTCGGTGGCGGTACCTTCAACGTACTTCAGCGCAACGCCGAGGAAATTGCTCGTCGTGCCGGGCGTGGAATCGAAGTGGCACAAATTGCCACGCGCACGCCAAAGCCTCAGTTCCAGACGACCGGTATTGCGATTACCAACGATGTCTTCGAAGTGGCCACGAACCCTGAGATCGACATCGTTATAGAGTTGGTGGGCGGCTACACCGTTGCCCGCGAGCTGGTACTCAAGGCCATCGAGAATGGCAAGCATGTGGTCACCGCGAACAAGGCACTGATTGCCGTTCACGGTAATGAAATTTTCGCCAAGGCTCGCGAGAAAGGCGTGATTGTGGCGTTCGAAGCGGCTGTGGCCGGCGGCATCCCGGTGATCAAGGCGATCCGTGAAGGCCTGTCTGCCAACCGCATCAACTGGGTCGCCGGGATCATCAACGGCACCGGCAACTTCATCCTCACCGAAATGCGTGAAAAAGGCCGAACCTTCGAAGACGTGCTGGCCGAGGCGCAAGCCCTGGGTTACGCCGAAGCCGATCCGACCTTCGACGTTGAAGGCATCGACGCAGCTCACAAACTGACGATCCTGGCCTCCATCGCGTTCGGTATCCCGCTGCAATTCGACAAGGCTTACACCGAAGGCATCACCAAGCTGACTACCGCTGACGTGAACTACGCCGAAGCGCTGGGCTATCGCATCAAGCACCTCGGCGTGGCTCGCAGCACTGCGGCCGGTATCGAGTTGCGCGTACACCCGACACTGATCCCGGCCGATCGTCTGATCGCCAACGTCAACGGCGTGATGAACGCGGTGATGGTCAATGGCGACGCTGCCGGTTCGACGCTGTTCTACGGCGCGGGTGCTGGGATGGAGCCAACCGCTTCGTCGGTGATCGCTGACCTGGTGGACGTGGTTCGCGCCATGACCTCCGACCCGGAAAACCGCGTACCGCACCTGGCCTTCCAGCCAGATTCGCTGTCGGCGCACCCGATCCTGCCGATCGAATCCTGCGAAAGCGCCTACTACCTGCGCATTCAGGCCAAGGACCATCCGGGCGTGTTGGCCCAGGTGGCGAGCATCCTGTCGGAGCGTGGCATCAACATCGAATCGATCATGCAGAAAGAAGTGGAAGAGCATGACGGTTTGGTGCCGATGATCTTGCTGACTCATCGTGTGCTGGAACAGCACATGAACGACGCGATAGCGGCCCTTGAAACGTTGACCGGTGTTGTCGGTCCGGTTGTGCGGATCCGCGTCGAGCACCTGAACTAAGTCGTCTCTGTTCACCGGGCGTTGTTATAGCGCCCGGGTTTTCGAACACCGTTTATTTGGAGCCAGTCATGCGTTATATCAGTACCCGCGGCCAGGCACCGGCCCTGAATTTCGAAGACGTCCTGCTGGCAGGTCTTGCCACCGACGGCGGTCTGTACGTCCCGGAAAACCTGCCACGTTTCACCCAGGAAGAAATTGCCTCCTGGGCCGGCCTGCCGTATCACGAGCTGGCCTTCCGGGTGATGCGCCCGTTCGTCACCGGAAGCATTCCCGACGCCGATTTCAAAAAGATTCTTGAAGAGACTTACGGCGTGTTCTCACACAACGCCGTGGCACCGTTGCGTCAGTTGAACGGCAACGAATGGGTGCTGGAGCTGTTCCACGGCCCGACCCTGGCGTTTAAAGACTTCGCCCTGCAACTGCTCGGTCGCCTGCTCGACTACGTGCTGGAAAAGCGCGGCGAGCGCGTGGTTATTGTCGGCGCTACTTCCGGTGATACCGGATCGGCCGCCATCGAAGGCTGCAAGCACTGCGAAAACGTCGACATCTTCATCCTGCACCCGCACAACCGTGTGTCCGAAGTGCAGCGTCGGCAGATGACCACCCTCTTCGGCGAGAACATCCACAACATCGCCATCGAAGGTAACTTCGATGACTGCCAGGAAATGGTCAAAGCGAGCTTCGCCGATCAGAGCTTCCTCAAAGGCACGCGTCTGGTTGCGGTGAACTCGATCAACTGGGCGCGGATCATGGCCCAGATCGTCTACTACTTCCACGCATCGCTGCAATTGGGTGGCCCGGCGCGTTCGGTATCCTTCTCGGTGCCAACCGGCAACTTCGGCGACATCTTCGCCGGTTACCTTGCGCGCAACATGGGCCTGCCGATCAATCAGTTGATCGTCGCCACCAACCGCAACGACATCCTGCACCGCTTCATGAGCGGCAACCAGTACGTCAAGGAAACCCTGCACGCCACGCTGTCGCCGTCGATGGACATCATGGTGTCGTCGAACTTCGAACGCCTGCTGTTCGACCTGCACGGTCGCAATGGCGCAGCGATTGCCGGGCTGATGGACAGCTTCAAGCAGGGTGGCGGTTTCAGCGTCGAAGAGGAGCGCTGGACCGAAGCCCGCAAACTGTTTGATTCGCTGGCCGTGGACGACGTTCAAACCTGCGAAACCATCGCCGAAGTGTACGAGCAAACCGGCGAGCTGCTGGACCCGCACACCGCAATCGGCGTGAAAGCTGCGCGCGAGTGCCGTCGCAGCCTGGATATTCCAATGGTGATCCTCGGCACGGCGCATCCGGTCAAATTCCCGGACGCAGTGGAGAAGGCTGGCGTAGGAAAAGCGCTTGAGCTCCCTGCACATCTTTCTGATTTGTTTGAGAGAGATGAGCGTTGCACCGTGTTGCCAAACGACCTGAAAGCCGTGCAGGCCTTTGTAAGTCAGCATGGCAACCGTGGCAAGCCACTGTAACCGGTAAAAGCTGTCACATTTTGAAGCCCGTCTCCTGACGGGCTTTCTCATTTCTGCATGCCACACTTGTGCCTGTTTCATAAACGAAGAGCCGCCCATGAGGGACGGGCGAGTCGATCACCAAGGAAGTGGCAATGCGGTTTTGCAGAGGGTTCAAACCAGCCGTGTGCTGGATGTTTTTAGTCAGTGCTCTGGGCTTTGCCCAGGAGTCTCTGGCCGCACAGTTGGCGACAGACGGGACCAAGGGCCATGTCGCCGGCGCGCTGATCGAGCTGGATGCTGAAGAAAAAAAATGGATGGCCGAAAACCCGCAAGTCATCGTCGCGTCGACGCAGTACCCGCTGTATCTGTTCAAGGATGAGCACGGTCAATGGAGCGGCTTGAACAACGATGTCCTCAACCGCATCGGAGCGATGACGGGGTTGCAGTTTGTTCACGAAGAGTCGTTTTCCACCGCCCAGTTGCTTGAAAGACTGGAGAGCGGCGCGGCGGACATGAGCACGACGCTGGCGATGAACGACGAGCGCAAAACGTTCCTGGATTTCAGTCATGCATTCGGTGGGGCGGGTTGGGTGTTTGTCGGGCGGGCAGGAGTGCCTGAGATCCAGTCTCTGGAACAACTGATGAAAAGGGTGCTGGTGCTGCCGGCCAGGCATGCGCTGGAGTCGGTGATTCGTCGAGACTATCCATCTATCGAGCTACGCTCGGTCAAAACGTATGCCGAAGCCCGGGCGCTGGTCGAGAGCGGCGAAGCCTACGCCACCATCGAAAATGAAACCGGCGCTCAACTCTACCCTTCGGGGCAACTAAAGGTGGGGCGTACGATTGAGGGCAAATGGGAAGCGGACTACCTGACGATACGTAAAGGTCAGCCGCAGTTGCTGAGCATCCTCAACAAGGCGCTTGAGGCGTTTGCGCCTGCCGAGTTGCGCGCCATTCGCCTGAAGTGGCTCAACGGAATCGGCCCGGTGCGTGCGCCGACTGCCTGGCAACGGATTACCCAGTGGGGTTGCTGGGGCGTTTGCATCGTCAGCCTGTTCGGCCTGTTGTCGTTGCTCTGGAATCGACGTCTGGCGGTGTTGATCCAGCAACGTCTGAAGGTCGAGAAAAGTCTCAGCGATCAGCTGGCCTTCCAGCACGCGTTGTTGGACGCGATACCCGACCCGATGTTTGTGCGTGATCTGGAAGGGCGGATGGTCATGTGCAACAAGAGTTATGAAGAAGGCTTGTCGACCCGTTTCGATCAGGTCCAGGGTCGACAGTTGATCGAACTCGACCTTCTGCCCAAAGCGACCGCTGAACTGCTGCATGCAGAATTTATCGCCCAGCTCGCTACGCGCAAGCCCCGGTTCATTGAACGTCATTTGATGTTCCACAATGGCGTCAGAAACGTTTACCAATGGACAGTGCCGTTGTACAGCGCGGACGGCCAATTACGAGGTTTATTGGGAGGCTGGACCGACAGAAGCCGGCGAAGAGGAGCGTGAAGCCGTTGTTTTCTCCTTGTCATCTTCGCGGTGCATGCTCTATCAACCAGAGGCGCCTACGCGCCAGCACCTTAAAACCAGAACTTTCTTCTCGGGCCAGTGGTCATTTATTGTGAGCAGGCCCCAGGCACTTTGTTTTCGGACTATTGAGTGGTGATCGAGATGGAAAGTATCAGTCTATTGCTCGGTGAGGCGCTGAGCCCCTATCAGGTCACACTGACCCCGTCGGGCGCCCAGGGTGAATGCCTGGTGACATTGAAAAATACGACGGGTGCGATTGTCGTCGAACGGGCCTTCAATCAGGCGCAGTTGACCGACAAACGTCTGCTGACCGACGTCGTCGACGGATTGCACCGTGACGTGCTCATCGCCGAAGGAAGGCTGGAGCCCTGTGTCATCGCGGCGTTGCGCAATGCGGCTCAGGACAAAATCCTGGCTAGCAGAAATTGAAGTGATTTTTGTGGGAACCTTCCTGCGCAAAGGTTAGTCAGACCCTACAGCAGCAGGATCAAGCATTGTGCTCCGGTGCTTGTCGCTTGCTGCTACGGGTCTTTATGTAGGCCACGTTTGACCCCGAGTCGTCTCCCCACTTCTCGGGGTTTCTTTTTGCCTGCGATTGGCCGTAATGCAGTGTCAGTGCTTGAGCTAGATGGCGCCCTCTTTACGCAATTGTGCGATTTGCAGCGCGTCATAGCCAAGTTCTTCGAGCACCTGTGCGTTGTGCTCACCCAGTTGCGGCCCGACCCATTCTGAAGTGCCGGGTGTCTCCGAGAGTTTTGGCACAATGCCCGGCATCTTGAAATTCTTGCCATCCGGAAGCTTGGCCTGCAGGAACATTTCCCGGGCCAGGTACTGCGGATCGCTGAACATGTCTTCGGCGCTGAAGATCCGGCTGGCCGGCACGTCGGCCTGATTCAGCTGTTCAATGACCGTGTCCAGCGGCAGCGAGTTGACCCAGCGGTCGATGACGCCGTAAATTTCGTCGCGGCGGCCGTCGCGCCCATCGTTGCTAGCCAGCACCGGGTCATTGGCCAGGTCTTCACGGCCGATGATCAGCATGAACCGTTTGAAAATCGCATCGCCATTGGCGCCGATCTGCACGTGCTTGCCATCGGCGCTGGTATGGATCGAGGAGGGCGTAATACCCGGCATAATGTTGCCGGTGCGTTCGCGAATGAAACCAAACACATCGAACTCCGGCACCATGCTTTCCATCATCGCGAAGATCGCTTCGTACAGCGCCACATCGACAACCTGGCCGAGGCCGCCGTTCACTTCGCGATGACGCAGGGCCATCAATGCGCCGATCACGCCCCAGAGCGCGGCAATCGAGTCGCCGATGGAAATCCCGGTGCGCACCGGTGGCCGGTCCTCGAACCCGGTGATGTAGCGCAGGCCGCCCATGGATTCACCGACGGCGCCAAACCCTGGCTGGTCTTTCATCGGCCCTGTCTGACCGAAACCGGAGAGACGCACCATCACCAGCTTCGGGTTCAGCGCATGCAAGACTTCCCAGCCCAGGCCGAGTTTTTCCAGGACGCCAGGGCGAAAGTTCTCGATCAGGATGTCCGCTTCACTGAGCAGTTTTTTCAGAATCGCCAGGCCGTCCGGGTGTTTCAGGTTCAGGGTCAGGGACTTTTTATTGCGCGCCTGAACGAACCACCACAGCGAGGTGCCTTCGTACAGTTTTCGCCATTTTCGCAACGGATCGCCGCCGTCGGGGGATTCGATCTTGATCACTTCGGCGCCAAACTCGCCGCAAATGCGTGAGGCAAACGGCCCCGCGATCAGCGTACCCAATTCAATGACTTTCAGACCTGAGAGCGGTTTTCCGGAGAGCGGCATGCGAGATCCTGTAGGACAAAGGCTGAGCGAATACGCCGTTTTAACATAGCCGAACGTCAGACGAGCAAGCAGAATTGCCTTCAGTTCGATGATTGCCTACAGCATCGGTTAGACTTGCCGCCTTTCCTCGTATCAAGAAGCCCGTTCATGGCCCAGCCGTCCACGACCTACAAGTTTGAACTGAACCTCACCGACCTCGATCGCAGCATCTACGAGACCGTGAAGCAGACCATCGCCCGTCACCCTTCGGAAACCGAAGAGCGCATGACCGTACGGCTGCTGGCCTACGCCTTCTGGTACAACGAGCAGCTGTCATTCGGTCGTGGTCTGTCAGACGTGGACGAACCCGCCCTGTGGGAAAAGAGCCTGGATGATCGTGTCCTGCACTGGATTGAAGTCGGTCAGCCCGACGCCGATCGCCTGACCTGGTGCTCGCGTCGCACCGAACGCACCAGCCTGCTGGCTTACGGCAGCTTGCGCGTCTGGGAAACCAAAGTGATCCCTGCCATCAAAAACCTGAAAAACGTGCACATTGCTGCCGTGCCGCAGGACGTCCTGGAAACCCTGGCCAAAGACATGCCACGGGTGATCAAGTGGGACGTGATGATCAGCGAAGGGACGATTTTCGTCACCGACGACCGTGGTCAGCACGAAGTCCAGTTGCAATGGTTGAGCGGCGAACGCGGCTGATTATTCACTGCCAGCCCGTTTCCTCCGGTTTTATCCTACGTATTCAAGAGAAGCACCTGTCACCCCATGCGCATCGAACCTCGCCTGTTGCCCGACACCCTGCCATTTCTCGGTGATCTGCCGCCGCTGCTGACCCGCCTGTACGCGGCGCGGGGAGTGCTGACCGAGGCGGAACTGGACAAGAGCCTGGCGCGGCTGATTCCGTTTCAGCAGCTCAAGGGCATTGATGCCGCCGTGGATTTGCTGGTGACGGCGCTGGAGCAGCGTCAGCGCATTCTGATTGTCGGCGACTTTGACGCCGACGGAGCGACAGCCAGTACCGTTGGCGTGTTGGGATTGCGCCTGTTGGGCGCTGCTCACGTCGATTATCTGGTACCGAACCGGTTCGAGTACGGTTACGGCCTGACGCCGGAAATCGTCGAGGTTGCGTTGACCCGAGACCCTCAACTGTTGATCACCGTGGACAATGGCATCTCTAGCGTCGAAGGCGTGGCGGCGGCGAAAAAGGCGGGCCTCAACGTGCTGGTCACCGACCATCACTTGCCCGGCGATGAATTGCCGCTGGCCGATGCCATCGTCAATCCGAATCAGCCAGGGTGTGGGTTTGCGAGCAAGGCGCTGGCCGGCGTCGGGGTGATTTTCTATGTGCTGATGGCGCTGCGCGCCCGCCTGCGTAGCCTCGGCTGGTACGAGCTCGCGCCGCAGCCGAATATCGGCGAGTTGCTGGACCTTGTGGCATTGGGCAGCGTCGCTGACGTGGTGCCGCTGGATGCCAACAACCGGATTCTGGTGCACCAGGGCCTGGAGCGGATTCGCGCCGGACGTGCCCGGCCGGGGATCAAGGCCATTCTTGAAGTGGCCAAACGTGACCATACTCGCATCACCTCTACGGATTTGGGCTTCATTGTCGGCCCGCGCCTGAATGCGGCAGGGCGCCTGGACGACATGAGCCTGGGTATCGAATGCCTGATCACCGACGACGCGGGTCTGGCGCGGGAAATGGCCGTGCAACTCGACGGCATGAACCAAGACCGCAAATCCATCGAGCAAGGCATGCAGCGTGAAGCGCTGGCGCAACTGAAAGATTTGCCGGTCGAGTCGATGCCTTTCGGTTTGTGCCTGTTTGATCCCGAGTGGCACCAGGGTGTCATCGGCATCCTCGCTTCGCGTATGAAGGAGCGCTATTTCCGGCCGACCATCGCCTTTGCCGATGCTGGTGATGGTTTGCTCAAGGGCTCGGGGCGTTCGGTTCAGGGGTTCCACATTCGCGACGCCTTGAGCGTGGTGGCGGCGCAGCATCCGAATCTGATCAGCAAATATGGCGGCCACGCCATGGCTGCGGGCCTGACACTGCCGGAAGCGAATTTTCCGCTGTTCGCCGAGGCCTTCGACGCTGAAGTGCGTCGGCAATTGCGCGAAGAAGACCTGACCGGGCGCCTGCTGTCGGACGGCACGCTGGCAGTTGAAGAGTTTCACCTTGAACTGGCCCGCGCCTTGCGCCATGCCGGCCCTTGGGGTCAGCACTTCCCGGAGCCGTTGTTCCATGGCGTGTTCCAGTTGGTCGAACAGCGTGTCGTCGGCGAACGCCACCTGAAAGTGGTACTGAAAAGCGAATGCGGTTCGGTGAAACTGGACGGCATCGCCTTCGGCATTGACCGCGAAATCTGGCCGAATCCGACCATTAAGCGGGTGGAATTGGCTTACAAACTCGATCTCAACGAGTTTCGCGGTAACGAAACGGTGCAGTTGATGATTGCCCACATAGAACCGCGTTAAGCCCTTCGCTCGCGATAGCAATTTTCCTGGCACCGAATCTCCAGGAAGCCTCCCTCATCTCCCCGATGTCGACTAGGCTCTAATCACTGCTTGATTATCCTTGTGACGTCTTGTCGAATTTTTTGCCCGCGGGGGCGGGTGCTGCGCCTTTTTCCTGTCACTCGTCGACTTTTCAAACAGAACCCTGGAGCCTGCCCACTGATACGAGAGGTGACCCATGAGTCTGCTGCTTGAACCCTATACCCTGCGTCAATTGACCCTTCTCAACCGTATCGCGGTATCCCCAATGTGCCAGTACTCCAGCGTCGATGGGCTGGCCAATGACTGGCACCTTGTCCACCTCGGCAGTCGCGCGGTCGGCGGTGCCGGCCTGGTGTTTACCGAAGCCACGGCGGTCACCGCCGACGGGCGGATCACCGCCCAGGACCTCGGCCTGTGGAACGACGAACAGATCGAACCCCTGCAACGCATTACGCGCTTTATCGCCGCTCAGGGCGCTGTGGCCGGCATCCAGTTGGCGCACGCCGGGCGTAAAGCCAGTACCCATCGGCCGTGGCTTGGAAAACATGGCAGCGTTAAACCCGAAGACGGCGGCTGGGTACCGGTGGGCCCATCGACGATTGCGTTTGACCCACAACACACCCACCCACGGCAACTCGATGAAAGTGAGATCGCTGAAGTCGTTCAGGCCTTTGTTGACTCGGCCAAGCGCGCACTGACTGCCGGTTTCAAAGTGGTCGAAATCCACGCCGCCCACGGCTACCTGCTGCATCAATTTCTATCGCCCCTGAGCAATCAGCGGCGCGATCAATATGGCGGTTCGTTCGAGAACCGGATTCGGCTGGTGCTGCAAGTCACCGAAGCGGTGCGAGCGGTGTGGCCTGAAGAGCTGCCGCTGTTCGTGCGGGTGTCGGCCACCGATTGGGTGGAAGATGGCTGGAACCCGGATGAAACCGTGGAGCTGGCGCGACGCCTCAAAGCGTTGGGCGTGGACTTGATTGACGTTTCGTCAGGCGGTACGGCGGCCAATGCGGAAATTCCGACAGGTCCCGGTTATCAAACCCGCTTCGCCGAGCGCGTGCGCAAGGAGTCGGGGATTGCCACCGGCACGGTGGGTATGATTACCGAGCCGGCCCAGGCCGAGCATATCTTGCGCACGTGCCAGGCGGACATCATCTTCCTGGCGCGAGAACTGTTGCGCGATCCCTATTGGCCGTTGCATGCCGATGATGATCTGGGCGGGCGCAAGGCTATCTGGCCAGCGCAGTACCAGCGGGCGACGCACCGGGAGCAGCCGATTCATGAGTCGGATTTGCGTGACTGAATGAGGCTGTGAAATCAAAAAGCCCCGATCGTTGTGATCGGGGCTTTTGCGTTTCTGTGCAGAGTTTTTGGTGCCTGTCAGGCCCTCTTCGCGGGCAAGCCCGCTCCCACATTTGACCGCATTCCACTGTGGGAGCGGGCTTGCCCGCGAAGAGGCCCGCCCAGACAACTAATTACTGTCAGGTGTACTTACGCTTATCCGGCGCCGGCGGGAAGTACTGATACAACCAGGTCTCACTCAACGTCCGGTCATTGGTACGGATGAACAATCGCAACTCCACCGGCTCGACACTGTCATTGGTCGGGACCCAGTCAAAGGTAATGCGGTAACCCTTGATGTCATCCAGCACCAGGACGTTGAAATCCTTCACCTGCCCGTTTGAGCACGTCACCACCGGCTCGATCCCCGCACCTTCCGGCAAGCGATCCAGACCACCTCCGGTGAAGTCCACGGCAAAGCGTCGCGCCCACACCTGCGGGTAATGCTCGCCTGGCGCCCAGCCCTCGGTGAAACCGCCCATGCCCGAACGGGTCGCGTTGACCCGCGCCAGCGGCGTGCCGACCGGTGGCAGCGCGCTCCAGTAGAGCTTGTAGCCGTAATTCAGGGAATCACCGGCCGCGACCGGTTTTTTCGGGGTCCAGAACGCGACGATGTTATCCAGCGTCTCGCCGGTTGTAGGAATTTCCAGCAGATCGATAGAGCCTTCGCCCCACGCGGTTGTAGGTTCCACCCAGAGACTCGGGCGCTTGCTGTACCAATCGACAGTGTCTTGATAGCTGGCGAACTCGTGGTCAGTCTGTACCAGGCCGAAACCTTTCGGATCGGTGTCGGCGAAGGCATTGAATTGCAGGGTCGCCGGGTTGTTCAGCGGACGGCAGATCCACTCGCCGTTACCGCGCCACATTGCCAGACGGTCCGAGTCGTGAATCTGTGGGTGAATGGTGTCGCACATGCGCCGCTCATGGGTGCCGCAGCTGAACATGCTGGTCATCGGCGCGATGCCCAGTTGCTCGATGGCGGTACGCGCATTGATATGGGCATCGACACCCATGACGACCTGGTTGGCCTGGCAATCGATGTCGAAACGGTAAGCACCGGTGGCACTCGGCGAATCCAGCAGGGCATAGACCACAAAGCGGGTGTTGTCTTTATCCGGCGTCTCGAACCAAAACTTGGTGAAGTCCGGAAACTCCTCGCGCTTCTTGCCGTACGTATCAATCGCCAGCCCGCGCGCCGACAGACCGTACTGCCCGGTGTTATCCACCGCACGGAAGTAACTTGCGCCGAGGAAGGACAACACATCGTGCCTGTCCAGCTCCGGGGCCTTGAACAGCTTGAACCCGGAAAACCCCAAATCGCCTGTGAGCTGTTTGGTGTCGACCGTGGTTTTTTCATAGTTGAACAGGGAAGGGCGGAAATGCACCTCCCGCGCTTGACGTGTCTTGGGGTCGACGCTGTACATGCGCACCGGCTGCTTGAACCCCATGCCGACGTGGAAGAACTGCACGTCCAGCTGACCGTTCAAATCCTTCCACAGCGAGTGGTTCGCGTCGTAGCGGATCGCGTTGAAATTCTGCGGCGTCATGGTCGCCAGCGTCGGCGGCAGCACCTGCTTGGTGTCCTGATAGCGGTTGCCGGCGAGTTGCTTGGCCTGAATCTTCAGCGCTTCGAAATCGAACGCCTGGGCCTCGCCGTCCGCCGTACCGTTGCCGGCCCAGGCACGGGCGGCCAGCAGGCCAGTGGCCGACAAACCGGTGTAGGCCGCGATGGCCATGGACGCTTTGAGCAAATTCCTGCGATGCATAAGTACAACCTGTCGTGAGCAATCCCGCGCCGTTCCTGGCACGTACTGGATCAAAAATAACGGTTCGGACATGCCTTCGACCAAACGCAACGGACTTTAAGATGCCGATTAGCTTAAACCGTTCGATTGCAGACAAAAATTGATGGGTAGCACTTTGATCGTTCGGCAATGAAACAAGAAATTTCGGTTAAGTTTTCTGACAGTACTTTCTGATTTATAGGGCATTTCTGCTTTTTTTGACTAATTACTCTAAAAACTGCTTTTCAGCGCCGGGAATGTTCCTATTCTGTGCTCATGACCGGCTTCTGCCCTTAAGGCCGGCGACAAACAAAAAGGAGAGGGCGATGCGGTTTTTGAAGTTTTCTCGGACGTATAAAAGGACATCGTCGATGACAAAAGTACAAGGCATCACCGAAATGTTAGGAATCCTTCCTTGCTTGGCAAGCGGCCGGCGAAGGCGTCGGCTCAACCCGGACGAAATGAAGTTGTTGGAACGGTATCGAGAGCTGTCGGAGAGCGACCGGATTGCGATGCGGTATCTGGTGGATGCGATGCGCACTGTTTCGCGGTTTTAAGGAGGTACGACTTTCAGCCGCCGCGATAGTGTTGCGGCTGAATGTCGCTGATTACCAATTTTGCGATCGCTCTGCCCGCTGGTGCAGAACACGCAGTACCTGTATCTGGCCATGCATCAATCGATAGGGAGCAATGAATGGATAACGACCGAATACCAATTCACGTACATCCGGTACTACTGAAGGCCTTCCCGACCCTGGAAACTGCTCCAGTTGGTTGAAGGATTGCAGAAAAATCGCTATGACCTCCAATGCGGCATCAGCACCAAGGGCGCCTTGGTAATACTCATGAATAGAATCGAGGTCACTTTCCGCTTTTTCAGTCAGTACTACGCTCGGCACGTTTTGCCCACTTAGCCTTTACGGCATCCAGATCGGTGAGTTTTCCTGCGTCGGCGTCTTTTATGCCGTCGCTTATGGCTTGCAGATGCCATGACTCGGCTTCTACATATCGAACCAATGCACGCTTGAGATGGTACTGACGATCTCGATCGGTGGCCGCTGCCAGACTATCAAGCTGTTGGGCGAGGGTTTCTTCAACTCGAAAAGACAAAACGGGCGAGGCCATGGCGGCTCTCCTAGAAATGTATACGTTGTAAACGACGTAAACACCCTAGGTCTTACGGGCTTGTTCGTCAACCGATCGCCTTGCATTGGTTTGAAGAAACCTTAGCGGGCGAAAGAAGAACGGGAGAAGGGGATGTATTTCGAAATGCAATGAGTGCCCCGCTGCCATTGGTGGCACCGGGGCAAACCCGTTGACCGACTAACCTTCCAAGCATCCCCTCCGATTCATCCTGCCTTTAGCTGCAGGTACCCATGATCGGGAACGGTCGCTGTGCCTGCACCAGATCCGGCATGTCCCGCCATTTAATCCACGCCGAATGTTGCCAGTGCAGCAGCGGCACCGAGAGCCCACCCCATTGCAACGAACTCAGGCTCGGAATGCTTTCCACTGATGGCGCGTTCGTGTCTCGTAGCGTAGGAATGACTTCGTTACTAAGCCATTGGCGCAGGTTGCGGTTTTCCGGGACGAAATGGTGAACCAGCAGAGCGTACATTCCGGACTCGCTGACCGTGAGTGATTCGACCGGTTTGCCGTTTTTCAGCAGCCGGATATATATCGGCGCTGATCGGGATCGAGTTTTTGGGTGAGTCTTTGGTCCAGCGGGCGGCCCATCAAACGTCCCAGGTCCTGAGCGCAGAACCAGGCCTGGTTTGCTTGGATGATGGCGTGGAGGAACCGGTTGTGGCGGGGGATGGATGGTGTGAAATAAGGAAGGAACGAGTTTTGAGCGTGCTCTGACATGACGTGAATTCCGTTTTGATTAGGAAAGTCGTCAGCAACCCTTCGACAGGTTGGGTGGCGAACCGAATGGCGTTCGAAGTCGGGACACTTCCAATCAAAACGGAAGCCGGAAGGCCCGCGCCACACGGCCCGCCATATAGCAAACCAAGGCTTGAACAGCCTAAGTTTTATGGGGGCGCGCAAGCACCGTTTTGATTTGTTCCGGCTTCGACCCCGGGTCGCTGATTTGGCAGCGACGAGGGAAAGCCTATCGTTCAAGTGCTCGCGGCGCCAAGTCTACTCTGGCGACGCGAGTTGTAGGAATTGGTGTCTTTGCTGGAAGGGTCAATCTGTAGGACTTTCCTGTTTCTGCATGAAGTGCAGTGAAGTCGCTTCGAACCCATCGCTTTTCCTATAGGTTTTCTGCTTTAAGCCATGAACAACTCGCCCCGATACCGCGTCACCGGCACCGGGGCGAACTCAATTAATGACTAACCTTCCAAGCATCCCCCGCAGGCGCCATGCCATGGTCATACGGCTTGGCAATCCACATGTACAACAACCCCAGGCCAATCACGATCGCCGTGCTCAGCACCATGGCGTAGTTGATGTACCACGCCGCATCGGGCGTGCGTGGCCAGGCCATGTTGATGATGGCGCCGACGCCGTACACCAGCGCGCCGATGTTCACCAGCCAGCCCCACGCCCCGAGGGTGAATTTGCCACTTGGTTTCCAGCCTTTCATGCGGGCGTAGAGAGCCCCGAGCACGATCATCTGGAAGGCCAGGTAGATGCCGATAGCGGCGAAGCTGACGATAGTTGCCACGGCATCCTGCAAGAAGAACCCGAGGATGATGATCAGAGCCGGCAGGACGCCGGAGACGAACAGTGCCGCGACTGGAACCTGAGTCGTAGGAGAAATCTTCTTCAGCAGTGAGCTGCCGATGACCATTTCATCCCGAGCATAGGAATACAGCAGACGGCTCGCTGCCGCTTGCAGGCTGATGACGCAAGAGATGAAGGAAATCATTACCACGCCCATCACCACTTTCGAACCGACCGGGCCGAAGGCGTTGTTGAGGATGGTGGTAACCGGGTCCTTGTCGGTGCCGTTGATGACAGCTTGCATGTCCGGCACAGCGAGGATCAGTGCCAGGCAAGCGAACATCGCTGCGATGCCGCCGATGTAGATGGTCATGCGCATGGCCACCGGGATTTTCTTGCTCGGGTTCGGGGTTTCTTCGGCCACATCGCCGCAGGCTTCGAAGCCGTAGTACAGGAACATCCCCGCCAGCGAAGCGGTGAGGAAGGCTGGCAAGTACGAGCCGTCGACGCTGATGTCGAAGGTGTTGAACAACACGCTGAGCGGTTGATGACGCTCGAAGACCAGCAGGTAAACGCCGACGATCACCGCGCCGACCAGTTCACACAGGAAACCGAACATGGCAATGCGTGCCAGCACCTTGGTGCCACTGAGGTTGACTAGGGTGGCGAACAGCGTGAGGAACAGGGCGATGATGATGTTGGTGTTGTTGCTCGGTTCGAAGCCCATCATGGCCGCCAGGTACGGACCGGCACCGACGGCAACGGCGGCGATGGTGACGCACAGGGCGATGGAGTAGATCCAGCCGACCATCCACGCCCAGCGCTTGCCCACTAAACGGCGGGCCCACGGGTAGACGCCACCGGAAATCGGGAACTGCGAAACGACTTCACCGAAGATCAGGCACACCAGCAACTGGCCGCATCCGACCAGCAAATAGGCCCAGAACATGGGGGGGCCGCCAGCAGCGAGGCACAGGCCGAAGAGGGTATAAACCCCTACGACCGGGGAGAGATAGGTGAAGCCCAGGGCGAAGTTTTCCCACAGGCTCATGCTGCGATTGAAGTTTGACGTGTAGCCCAGCTTGCGTAACTGCTCGGTGTCGCTGTCGGCGACGGCTGCAGCGAGTTCGGGTGTTGTACTCATAGTGTGTCAGCTCCGGAAAATCGGCAGATTTCGGATGTCCGAAACCGTGGCGGGGCCGTGAGGCGCTGCCCGGATCGGTGGTTATTGTTTTGGCTTCTTTGGGGTGGAGCCTGGGTGGTGCTAAGTGCCGGTTTCTGCCTTGAAACCGAGGTGGCGCCTTCGCGAGCAGGCTCGCTCCCACAGGGGGAATGCATTCAACTGTGGGAGCGAGCCTGCTCGCGAAGCTTTTAGTGCTTGAACATCACATGCCGGACGACGGTGTAATCCTCCAGCCCGTACATCGACATGTCCTTCCCATAGCCGGACAGTTTCTGACCGCCATGCGGCATTTCACTGACCAGCATGAAGTGCGTATTCACCCACGTGCAGCCGTACTGCAAACGAGCAGACATCCGATGCGCGCGACCGACATCGGCGGTCCAGACCGACGACGCCAGGCCGTAGTCCGAATCGTTGGCCCAGCCCAGCACCTGCGCTTCATCGGTGAATTTCGTGACGGAAACCACCGGCCCGAACACTTCGCGGCGAACGATTTCGTCATCTTGCTGAGCGTCGGCCAATACGGTCGGCTCAAAGAAGTAACCCTTGCCGTCCACGGCCTTGCCACCGGTGATCAAGCGAATGTGCGGTTGCGCGATGGCGCGCTCGACAAAACCGGCCACACGGTCGCGATGTTGCGCGGTGATTAGCGGCCCCAGTTCGGTCGACGGATCATCCTGCACGCCGTACTTGATACTGCTGACCGCCTCGCCGAGTTTCTCGACGAATTTTTCGTAGATGCCGGCCTGCGCATAGATGCGGCATGCGGCGGTGCAATCCTGGCCGGCGTTGTAGAAACCGAAGGTGCGGATGCCTTCCACGGCGGCGTCGATGTCGGCGTCGTCGAAGATGATTACCGGGGCCTTGCCTCCCAGTTCCATGTGCATGCGTTTGACGCTGTCGGCGGTGCTGGAAATGATGTTCGAGCCGGTGGCAATCGAGCCGGTCAGCGACACCATGCGTACTTTCGGGTGCGTCACCAACGGGCTGCCGACGCTAGGACCACGGCCAAATACCAGATTGAGCACGCCGGCCGGGAAGATTTCAGACGCCAGTTCTACCAGACGCAGGGCGGTCAGCGGGGTTTGTTCCGACGGCTTGAGCACCACGGTATTACCAGCGGCTAGGGCCGGGGCGATTTTCCAGGCGACCATCATCAGCGGGTAGTTCCACGGCGCGATGGAGGCAATCACACCGACTGGATCGCGGCGGATCATCGAGGTGTGGCCCGGCAGGTACTCGCCACCGGCCGAACCGCTCATGCAACGGCTGGCGCCAGCGAAGAAACGGAACACGTCGGCAATCGCCGGGATCTCGTCGTTCAGCGCGGCGCTGTAAGGTTTGCCGCAGTTGTCCGACTCCAGTTTGGCCAGCTCTTCGCCATGGGCTTCGATGGCGTCGGCGAGTTTGAGCAGCAGCAGCGAGCGTTCTTTCGGCGGGGTTTGCGACCAGCCTTCAAAGGCACTGTCGGCGGCACGCACGGCGGCATCGACCTGGGCTTCGCTGGCTTCGTTGATTTCCACCAACACGCGACCGACGGCCGGGTTGAACACAGGTTGGGCGGGGCCTTCGCCGTCAATCAGTTGGCCGTTGATCAAGAGTTTGGTTTGCATGGCATTTGTCCTCATTGCAGCTTTTATTGTTCTGTCGAAACCGGGACCCCTGTAGGAGCGAGGCTTGCCCGCGAAGGCGTCCTCATGAGCGCTAAAAGCTTCGCGGGCAAGCCTCGCTCCTACAGAGGGGTCGTGTTCCTCCAGTTATTCAGTTATTTCCCGCCGCTGCCCGCCACACTCTCACCACCCCGGGTCAGGTAATAAGCGCCAAGGATCGGCAGCATGGTCACCATCATCACCAGCATCGCGACAACGTTGGTGACCGGTACGTCCCGTGGGCGACTGAGCTGGTTGAGCAACCACAGCGGCAGGGTGCGTTCATGGCCGGCAGTGAAGGTAGTGACGATGATTTCGTCGAACGACAGGGCAAACGCGAGCATGCCGCCGGCCAGCAACGCCGAGCCGAGGTTCGGCAGGACGATATAGCGGAAGGTCTGCCAGCCATCGGCGCCAAGGTCCATCGAAGCTTCGATCAAACTGTGCGAAGTGCGGCGCAAACGGGCGATGACATTGTTGTAGACGATCACTACGCAGAAGGTCGCGTGGCCGACGATGATGGTGAACATCCCCGGCTCGATCCCTAATGTCTTGAAGGTCGCCAGCAACGCGATCCCGGTGATGATCCCCGGCAAGGCAATCGGCAGGATCAGCATCAGCGAAATGCCTTGCTTGCCGAAGAAGTCCCGACGGTATAGCGCCGCCGAGGCGAGTGTGCCAAGCACCATGGCAATCAAGGTCGCGATGGAGGCAATCTGCAGCGAGAGCTTGATCGCTTCCAGCACGTCTGGCCGTGAGAACGCCACGCCGATCCACTTCAGGGTGAAACCCTTGGGTGGAAAGCTGAATGCCGCGTCTTCGGTATTGAAGGCGTACATGAAGATGATCAGGATCGGAAAGTGCAGGAACACCAAGCCGCCCCAGGCTGCGATTTTCAGGCCCAAAGAGGCTTTGTCAGAGTGCATCGAAGGCCCCCAGTCGTTTGACGATGGACAGGTAAATGGCGATCAGGACAATCGGCACCAGCGTGAAGGCCGCGGCCATCGGCATGTTGCCGATCGCGCCTTGCTGGGCGTACACCATGCTGCCGACAAAGTAGCCGGGTGGGCCGACCAGTTGCGGCACGATGAAGTCGCCCAAGGTCAGCGAGAAGGTGAAGATCGAACCGGCGGCAATGCCCGGAATCGATAGCGGCAGAATCACTTGCATAAAGGTCTGATGCGGCTTGGCGCCCAGGTCGGCCGAGGCTTGCAACAGGGACGGAGGCAGACGTTCCAGCGACGCCTGGATCGGCAGGATCATGAACGGCAGCCAGATGTAGACGAACACCATGAAGCGGCCCAGATGCGAAGTCGACAAGGTGCTGCCGCCCACGCCCGGAATGCCCAGCACAAACTGCAATACCGGCTCCAGTCCCAGGTGTTGAACAAACCACTGCGCGACGCCGCCCTTGGCCAGCAGCAAAGTCCAGGCATACGCCTTGACGATGTAACTGGCCCACATCGGCATCATCACCGCGATGTAGAAAAACGCCTTGGTCTTGCCGGTGGTGTAGCGCGCCATGTAGTAGGCAATCGGGAACGCGACGATGGCGCTGGCAATCGAGACGACGACGGCCATGCTCAGCGTGCGCAGGATGATGTCGAAGTTTGACGGCTGGAACAGGGCCGCAAAGTTCGCCAGGGTCAGGTCAGGGGTGACCGCCATGGTGAAGTCATCGAAGGTGTAGAAGCCTTGCCACAACAGCACCAGCAACGAGCCGAGATAGATCGCGCCGAACCACAGCAGCGGCGGCACCAGCAGCAGCGAAAGGTAAAAATTCGGCCGGCGATACAGCAGGTTGGAAAACCTGCGCAACGGCGAACCGCTGGCCGGGGTTTGGGGGATAGCCACGGTGTTCATCTCACACCCCGCCGGCAACGGTGTCGTGCAGCGGGATCATCGCTTCCCGTGCCCAGCGAGCGCTGATGCGTTGCCCGGTCTGATGCTGGGCGCTGATGTCCAGCCATTGATTGTTGGCCTGGCTGATGTTCAGGGTCTGGCCGTTTTCCAGCTTCAATTCATAACGCGTGGCGCTGCCCTGGTACTGGATGTCGTGCAGTAAGCCGCTGACTTCGATCTCGTGGCTGGCCAACGGGCCTTCGGCAAATCGCACGTGTTCCGGGCGAATCGAAAACGGCTGTGGGTTGCCACTCAACTGCTTCGCCAGGTCGCCGCGAATCACATTCGAGGTGCCGACGAATTCGGCGACAAAGGTCGTTGCCGGTTTCATGTAGAGATTGCGCGGGGTGTCGACCTGCTCGATGCGCCCCTTGTTGAACACGGCCACGCGGTCAGACATCGACAGCGCTTCGGTCTGGTCGTGGGTGACGAAGATGAAGGTGATGCCGAGCTGACGTTGCAGCTTCTTCAGCTCGCTTTGCATTTGCTCGCGCAGCTTCAAGTCGAGGGCGCCCAAGGGTTCGTCGAGCAGCAGCACACGCGGGCGATTGACCAAGGCGCGGGCCAAGGCCACACGCTGGCGCTGACCGCCGGACAGTTGCACCGGTTTGCGCTCGCCATAACCGCCGAGGGCGACCATGTCGAGGGCTTCTTCAGCGCGTTTCTGGCGTTCGGCCTTGCCGACGCCTTTGACTTTCAAACCGTAGGCGACATTGTCGAGGACGTTCATGTGCGGGAACAACGCGTAATCCTGAAACACGGTGTTGACGTCACGCTCATACGGCGGCAGCCCGGCGGCTTCTTCGCCATGAATGCGGATCGAGCCTGCGCTCGGTTGTTCAAAACCGGCGATCAGGCGCAAACAGGTGGTTTTGCCCGAGCCGGAAGGGCCCAGCATGGAGAAAAACTCGCCGTCCTGGATGTCGATGGAAACCCGGTCTACGGCTTTCACTTCGCCGAACAGACGGGAAACGTTGGTGAACTGGACTGCAAGCGTCATGGTGCGGTGCTCCGGAAATCTGAATCTTTAAAAACATCGCGAGCAGGCTCGCTCCCACATTGGAATGCGATTACATGTGGGAGTGAGCCTGCTCGCGATGAGGGCTTAACGGCCGCCCATAATCGCGATGTAATCCTGGGTCCAGCGGCTGTACGGCACGAACTTGCCGCCTTCGGCTTGCGGAGTTTTCCAGAAGGCGATCTTCTCGAACTGGTCGAAACCGTTGGTTTTGCAGCCTTCAGCGCCGAGCAGTTCGCTGCCGGTGCATGCTGCCGGCACTGCTGGCAACGAACCAAACCAGGCCGCCACATCACCCTGGACTTTCGGTTGCAGCGACCAGTCCATCCACTTGTAGGCGCAGTTCGGGTGCTTGGCCTCGGCGTGCATCATGGTGGTGTCGGCCCAACCGGTGGCACCTTCTTTCGGAATGGTCGAAGCGATCGGCTGCTTCTCGTTCATCAGGCCGTTGACCTGATACGGCCAGGCGCCGGACGCGACCACGCCTTCATTTTTGAAGTCGCTCATCTGCACGGTGGTGTCATGCCAGTAACGGTGGATCAGCGGCTGTTGGGCTCGCAGCAGATCAAGTACGGCTTTGTACTGGGCTTCGGTCAGTTCGTACGGGTTCTGGATACCCAATTCCGGCTTGGCGGTTTTCAGGTACAGCGCGGCGTCGGCGATGTAGATCGGGCCGTCATACGCCTGCACGCGTCCCTTGTTCGGCTTGCCGTCCGGCAGGTTTTCCGCATTGAACACCACGCCCCAACTGGTTGGCGCAGTCTTGAACACATTGGTGTTGTACATCAACACGTTCGGGCCCCACTGATACGGGGTGCCGTAGGTTTGTTTATTGACGACGTACCAAGGCCCGTCTTTGAGACGAGGGTCAATGTTCTTCCAGTTCGGGATCAACGCCGTGTTGATCGGCTGCACACGCTTGCCGCCAATCAACCGCAACGAGGCATCGCCCGACGCGGTCACCAGGTCGTAACCGCCCTTGGCCATCAGGCTGACCATTTCATCGGAGGTGGCGGCAGTTTTCACATTGACCTTGCAGCCGGTTTCCTTCTCGAAACCGGTTACCCAGTCGTAGGCCTTGTCGCTTTCGCCACGTTCGATGTAACCCGGCCAGGCCACGATATCCAACTGACCTTCGCCAGCACCGACCGCTTTCAGCGGTTCGGCGGCCTGGACACTGGCACTCGCCAGCAGCGCGGTAGTGATTGCACTGAGCAGTGCGGTCTTGTGCACGAACATGGGAATTCCCTCTTCTTTAATTATGGTCGGGGCAGTTGTGAACGTGGTGAAGCATGCCGTTAGCGGCTTGTTATTAGCGTAGTCAGAGATGCTCGCCGTGGCGCGCCATGATGTGGCGCACCACGCTGTAGTCTTGGAGCGAATCGCTGGATAAGTCTTTGCCGTAGCCCGAACGCTTCAGGCCGCCATGGGGCATTTCGCTGACCAGCATGAAATGGCTGTTGATCCAGGTGCAGCCGTACTGCAAGCGAGCCGCGACCTGCATCGCCTTGTCGAGGTTCTGGGTCCAGACCGATGAGGCGAGGCCGTATTCCGAATCGTTGGCCCAGTCCACCGCTTGTTCGAGTCCATCGAAACGGGTCACGGTGACCACCGGCCCGAACACTTCGCGCTGGACGATCTCATCGCTCTGCTTGCAACCGGCCAGCAACGTCGGTTGGTAATAGAAGCCGGCGCCGGAGTGCACCGCTGCACCGGTCACGCGTTCGATGTGCGGTTGACCGAGGGCGCGTTCGACGAAACTGGCCACGCGGTCGCGCTGGCGAGTGCTGATCAGCGGCCCGATTTCATTGTCGGCATCGCGTTTGCCAGCGAAGCGCAGGCTGCTGACCGCCGCGCCGAGTTCGGCCACCAGACGGTCATGAATCCCGGCCTGTGCATAAATCCGGCACGCGGCGGTGCAATCCTGACCGGCGTTGTAATAACCATAGGTGCGTACACCTTCGACCACCGCTTGAATGTCCGCATCGTTGCAGACGATCACTGGCGCTTTGCCGCCGAGTTCGAGGTGGGTGCGTTTCAATGTCTTGGCCGCGGCCTGGAGGATTTTTTGCCCGGTGACGATATCGCCGGTCAACGACACCATGCGCACTTTAGAATGACTGACCAAATGGCTGCCAACGCCTTCACCGCCGCCGCAAACAATATTGATTACGCCGCGCGGCAAAATCTCTGCCAGCGCAGGCGCCAGAGCCAGGATCGACAGCGGGGTATGTTCGGACGGCTTGAACACCAGCGTGTTGCCGGCGGCGAGGGCCGGGGCGATTTTCCACGCGGCCATCATGATCGGGTAATTCCACGGCGCGATGGACGCGACAACCCCGATAGGATCGCGACGCACCATGCTGGTGTAGCCCGGCAGGTACTCGCCGCTGAGTTGTCCGGTCTGGCACCGCACGGCGCCGGCAAAGAAGCGGAACACATCGACCGTCGCGCTCAAATCGTCCTGGCGGGCCTGGTGCAACGGCTTGCCGCAATTCAGCGATTCGAGGCGGGCGAGGAGGTCGGCTTGTTTTTCGATGGCGTTGGCGATGTCCAGCAGCAGGTTTGAACGTTGCTGCGGCGTCGTCCGAGACCAACCGGCGAAGGCGCGGTGGGCGGCGAGGATGGCGGCTTCGACTTGCTCAGTGCTCGCTTCGGCAATGTGCGTCAGCACTTCCCCGGTGGCGGGGTTGAGGATCGGTTCGACAAAACCCTGGCCTGCGACCAATTCGCCATCGATCAACAACGCGGTAAACAACGGGGTCTGCGCGCCAGCCATTTTGCGGGTTCTCTTTTCTTGTGTGGCCATGCTGCTCCCTGTGACTGGGGCCCGGCCGTCTTATATAGATGCATCAAGACTAGTGCGCGGACCCGAGGTCGACAAATTCTAAATACTGAAGGTGGCGTTCGATTAAATAGATGGCTTGCGCCCGCCGTGGGGTTGCTCGCGGGCGACGGTCAGGAACGGGTCCACCAGCGCCGGGCGCGCGGTGCCGCGGCGCCAGGCCAGGCCGACGTCGAGGGTCTGGCTCAGGTCGGCAATCGCCCGCGCTTCAATAATGTCGCCCTCCAGTGACCACGGGCGATAGGTCATGTCGGGCTGGATCGACACACCCAAACCGGCGGCCACCAGGCTTCGCACCGCCTCCGTTGAAGCCGTTCTGAGGGTGATGCGCGGCTGCAGGGACGCCGCAGACCACATGCGCTGAGCGTTGCGGTCCATTTCGTCGACGTTCAATTGAATCAGCGGTTCTCGCGCCACGTCGGCGAGGTTGATGCTGTCGTGTTCCAGCAATGGATGCTGTGCCGGAAGCCATAAACGGTGGGGCGAATGCGTCAGGACTTCGGTTTGCAAGGCATGACGGTCTTCGAGGTTGGACAGGATCAGCACGCCGACATCGATCTCGCCACTGACCAGCAAATGCTCGATGTACGGCCGCTCATCCTCCATCACCCGGATCTCGACATTGGGGTAAGCGCGCTGAAAGCGGGTGAGTAAATCCGCCAGGTAGTAACCAGCGACCAGGCTGGTCACGCCGATGATCAACTGGCCGGCCACCTGGTCGGTGCTCTGTTGCAGGCTGCGTTTGGCGTTATCCACAGTGGCCAGGATCAGGTGCGCCTGGCGCAGGAATTGATGACCCTGGTGGGTCAACGTCATGCCCTTGGCGTGACGATTGAACAGGCCGACGCCGATTTCCTGCTCCAGTTGCTGGATGGCCAGGGTCAGTGTCGATTGAGAAATAAACGCGGTTTGCGCCGCGGCGGAAATCGAGCCGGTCTCGGCCACGGCGATGAAATGACGAATCTGACGCAGGGTCATCATGGGAAAGTACCCGGTGGGCGGTTTTTATAGATTCGCTTGAGTGTATATCGTTTTAATCGATGGGCTCCTGGGCGTTGCAAGACATGAGCAACATCTGGAAGCACTCTCTCAGGGAGAAGCCGGGCACTTTCGATCTAGGCTGGTGGCCGGTTAACCCTTGGTGGAGGTGGCAAAATGAATACCCGTGGTTTGCTCGATCAACTGCTAAAGTCCGGTCAGGATCTGTTGAAGAACAAAGCCGGTGGTCATCAGAACAAGGCGTCCAGCAGTGGCTTGGGTGGTTTGCTCTCGGGCGCGAGCGGCGGTGCGTTGGCGGCGGGCGCCATGGGCCTGTTGCTCGGTAGCAAAAAAGCCCGGAAGGTCGGCGGCAAAGTCGCCATTTACGGCGGCCTCGCGGCATTGGGAGTGGTTGCCTACAAAGCCTATGGCAACTGGCAGACTCAGCAGAGCGCCATCCCGAGCACTGAGCCGCAAACCCTCGACCGCTTGCCCCCGGCGCAAGTCGAACTGCACAGCCAGGCCATTCTCAAAGCGTTGATCGCGGCGGCAAAAGCCGATGGCCACATTGATGAGCGTGAGCGTTCGTTGATCGAAGGTGAGTTCATCAAGCTCGACAACGATCAGGCGTTGCAGCACTGGCTACATACCGAACTCAACAAGCCACTTGACCCGACGGAAGTTGCCCGTGCTGCCAGCACGCCGGAAATGGCCGCCGAGATGTACATCGCCAGTGTGATGCTGGTGGATGAGCAGAACTTTATGGAGAAGTCCTACCTTGATGAGCTGGCGCGGCAGTTGAGGCTGGAGCCGGGGTTGAAGGCAGAGCTGGAGAAGCAGGTGCATCAGGCTTCTATGTAGGCCTATCCAGAGCAAATCTAATGTGGGAGCGGTGTACTGGCTAATAGTTGATGTCACCACTTATCAGAATGAGGTGTGTACTGTCAGATCTGACAGTAGTCAGTCCCGCTTCTCAAGCATCCAATGGCTCTGTCTATTACTGACAGGAGCCATCAGCATGACAACGAAACCATCAACCAATAACAGCAAAGACAGGTTGACTGATCCCCGCGCTATTGCGCAAAAACTGTCACCGCTTGGAATCAACAACACAGGCGCTGAAATCCCGGTGGGCGCCGGGCCGGTCACTGTCGTCTTCAGTCTTGAAGGTAACCTTGCTTTTGTCCTGAATAACCGAGAGAGCTCGGTCACAGTCATTGATGTCAAGTCGGCAAGGCCAATCAAGACTATTGAAGTTGGTGCTGGCCCGAGAGGTGCCAGCGCTAGTCCAAATGGTCGTGATGTTGTTGTTTGTCATGGCAACGCGGCTTCGGTTATCGATTGCAGTAGCCTTGAAGTCAGGGCCGTCATTGAGGGCGTTTCAACCTTGGTGAATACGCCTTTTAGTCCGGATGGAAAATACGTTTATTTCTGCTCTTACGGAGATCCGGAAATTACGATTGTTGATGCGGAAAGTTTTGAAGTGGTTGACAGGATTTCTTTAGAGGGTCGTCCTGATGTATTTTCCATAGTATTGAATCCGTCTAAGCCGTTGGCGTACATCAGTAACACTGAGCCGGGCGAGGTTTTGATTTTCAATACGCAGACTTGGGCATTAATCAAGAAGGTAAAAGTGGGTCAAGGCCCTACTGGCCTTGCCATCTCTTCGGATGGCGAATTTCTGGTGGGGTGCAACTTTCATGATGATACGGTTTCATTCATTCGTCTCAATGATGACGCAGTAGTTGGAACAGTTAGCGTTGGACCCAACCCGATTGCAGCTGTATTCAGTCCAGATGGGCATCTTGCCTATGTCGCCGATGGTGGGGGGGATACGGTATCGGTTATTGATGCTGAAAATTTTGAGAGAATTGAGGTGTTGCCTGTTGGGTTGAGTCCGTTCGATGTGGCGATCAACCCTGAGGGGACGCGGGTATACACCGCTAATGTGGGTTCTGACTCGGTTTCAGTTCTTGATATAGGTCCATCCGAAATTATCGAAGACTTCGAATCTGCTGAGCCCACGCAAATCGAAGAAGTCGGACAAATAATGTTGGCCGGTATCTTCAAGGTGACACTGCTTGATATGGAAGTAACGGATCCGAAGCAGTATCTAGCAATTTCCAATGCAGATTGGGGTGGTCAGTGGGTAAGCGGGAATGCACTCAGTAATTATGACGCTTACACTGACAAGATGATGACGTTCTCTTTGGAGTTGATAGAAGGAACTGCAAGCACAATCAGATTTTGGGTGGCCAGTGGTAATAACACGTCGTTGATTCCTTATTTTGATGTGTGGTTTATGAACGGTCCGGACGGAGTGATTGATGCCCAACATGTTCCATGGCCGGCGGACACCGTCGAAATGCAGGTTGACTCTGGTGTCCTTCAAGGTATCCAGTCCATAAAAATCAGGACGAATGGGCAGTTTGTCATTGATCAAATCGAAGTCGTGCGGGAGTGATGAAGTAAAGATCAAATGTTGTCGGGGGCGGTCAGCGACACCGCGTTAGAGTTTTTCGCGAGCAGGCTCGCTCCCACTTGATTGACCTGGCGCTTTCCCTGCCGCATGCAAACCGAAGCACACTGTCTTATAGATGAAACACCACCCTCGGCTATACTCCCCAGCATTTGAGCCATCCCCGAGGACTGACTGTGAAGAATTGGACGTTGCGCCAACGCATTTTGGCGAGTTTTGCAGTAATCATCGCCATCATGCTGTTGATGGTCGTCGTCTCGTATTCACGGCTGTTGAAGATTGAAGCCAGTGAAGCCAGCGTTCGCGATGATGCGCTGCCGGGGGTGTATTTCAGCTCGATGGTTCGTAGTGCCTGGGTCGACAGTTTCCTTCAGATCCAGGAAATACTCGGCCTTAAGGAAGGTCAGGGCATCAGTGTCGAAAACGCTGCCGATTTCAAGGCCTTCGAGGAGCGACTGCTGGAGCAGTTGAATAATTATCGCGCCACCGTCACCACGGATGAAGACAAGGTCGAAATCGCGGCCTTCGAGAAGCGGCATGAGGATTACCAGCAGATCCTGACGAAGGTGCTCGACCTGCAAAAAAACAATCAGTCAGCCGACGCCATCAAGCTGTTCAACGAACAGCTGACGCCCGCGTGGCAGGCGGGTCGGATGAAACTCAGTGACATCATCCACCAAAACAAAGTCGTTGCCGACAAGGACATCGCGGCCATCGACGACGCTGTGGTAACGGCAAAAATCAGCATGGGTGTTTCCCTGCTTGTGGCGGTACTGGCCGCCGGTTTCTGCGGTTTGTTGTTGATGCGCGCGATCATGGCGCCGATGAACCGTATTGTGAGAATCCTCGAAATCATGCGCACCGGCGATCTCAGCGGCCGTTTGAATCTGGAACGCAAAGACGAATTCGGCGCCGTGGAAACCGGCTTCAACGACATGATGACCGAACTGACCTCCCTGGTGTCCCAAGCCCAGCGCTCGTCGGTGCAGGTCACCACGTCGGTCACTGAAATCGCCGCCACGTCCAAGCAACAACAAGCCACCGCCACCGAAACCGCCGCCACGACCACTGAAATCGGCGCGACATCACGCGAAATTGCCGCGACCTCCCGCGATCTGGTGCGCACCATGACCGAAGTGTCCACCGCCGCCGATCAGGCCTCGGTGCTGGCCGGTTCCGGGCAGCAGGGCCTGGCGCGCATGGAAGAAACCATGCATTCGGTGATGGGCGCCGCCGATCTGGTCAATGCCAAACTGGCGATCCTCAACGAGAAGGCCGGCAACATTAACCAGGTGGTGGTGACCATCGTCAAGGTTGCCGACCAGACCAACCTGCTGTCGCTGAACGCCGCCATCGAGGCCGAGAAGGCCGGTGAGTACGGGCGGGGTTTTGCCGTGGTCGCCACGGAAGTGCGACGTCTGGCGGACCAGACCGCCGTGGCCACTTATGACATTGAGCAAATGGTGCGCGAGATTCAATCGGCGGTATCCGCCGGGGTGATGGGCATGGACAAATTTTCCGAAGAAGTGCGCCGTGGCATGTCCGAAGTGCAGCAGGTCGGCGAGCAGTTGTCACAGATCATCCATCAGGTTCAGGCGCTGGCGCCGCGGGTGTTGATGGTCAACGAAGGCATGCAGGCGCAAGCTACCGGTGCCGAACAGATTAACCACGCGCTGGTGCAATTGGGCGATGCCAGCAGCCAGACCGTCGAGTCCTTGCGTCAGGCCAGCTTTGCCATTGACGAGTTGAGCCAGGTGGCCGTAGGGCTGCGCAGCGGCGTTTCGCGATTCAAAGTCTGATGAACGAACTCGCGGCCAAACGCGGCGCTGTGGTGCCGGTCAAGCAATCGTTGTTTCTGGTGTTTCGCATCGGCAGCGAACGTTTTGCCTTGCAGGCCATCGAGGTGGCGGAAGTGCTGCCGCGCCTGCCGTTGAAGCCGATTGCCAAAGCGCCGCACTGGGTTGCCGGGGTCTTCGCTTATCGTGGCGCGGTGGTGCCGGTGATCGACCTCAGTGCCCTGACCTTCGGGCAACCGGCCCAGGCCCGCACCAGCACGCGGCTGGTGCTGGTCAACTACCGCCCGGATGAAACGACCCCAACGCAATGGCTAGGGCTTATTCTGGAACAGGCGACTGACACGTTGCGCTGCCTCCCGGCCGATTTTCAGCCGTACGGCCTCGACAATCGGCAGGCGCCGTACCTGGGGCCGGTGCGCGAAGATGCGCAGGGTCTGCTGCAATGGGTGCGGGTCGCCGACTTGCTCGATGAGCACGTTCGCGCGCTGTTGTTTCCTTCGCCGCCACTCGATCCGGCGCTGCTTGAGGAGCGGTCATGAGCAGCGATCAACGGTTTTTCGATTTCCTCAAAGAGCGCATCGGCCTCGACGTGACGTCGGTAGGACCTGCGATCATCGAGCGCGCGGTGCGCCAACGCAGCCTCGCGTCCAATGCGCTGTCGGCCGACGAGTATTGGCACGTGTTGCAAGGTTCGCAGGATGAGCAACAGGCGCTGATCGAAGGGGTGATCGTGCCCGAGACCTGGTTTTTTCGGTACCCGGAATCGTTCGCGACCCTGGCGAAACTGGCCACCAAACGCTTGGCCGAGATCAATAACATGCGCGCGCTGCGGATTCTCAGCTTGCCGTGTTCTACCGGCGAAGAGCCGTATTCCATCGCCATGGCCTTGCTCGATGCCGGCCTCAAGCCGCATCAATTCAAGGTGGAAGGCATGGACGTCAGCCCGCTGTCGGTGGAAAAAGCCCGACGTGCGCTGTACGGCAAAAACTCGTTTCGCGGACAGGACATCGCCTATCGTGAGCGGCATTTCAGCGCCGAAGATGAAGTCTATCGCCTCAGTGATCGCGTGCTTGAACAGGTGCGTTTGCAAGTCGGCAACGTGCTGGATCCGGCGTTGCTGGCCAGCGAGCCACCGTATGATTTTGTGTTTTGCCGCAACCTGCTGATCTATTTCGATCAGCCGACCCAGCGGCAGGTGTTCGAGGTGCTCAAGCGCCTGACCCATGTCGACGGTGTGCTGTTTATCGGCCCGGCCGAGGGCAGTTTGCTGGGGCGTTTTGGCATGCGCTCGATTGGCATCGCACAGTCATTTGCGTTCAGCCGTCAGAGCCTCCCGGAACCGGAACCCTTTCCTGCGTTCGTGCCGCCACCGCTGCCGGCGCGTCAACCTGCGCGCAGTGCGCCACCGCCACCCGTGCGCATTCGCCCATTCGCCGCCGTCACGCCGGCACCCGACGCGGCGAAAGCCTCGGACGCCGCCGCGTTGCTGGCGAACATTGCCGTGCTGGCCAATGAAGGCAAAAGTGTTGAAGCCCGCGCCGCGTGCGAAAGCTATCTGCGTGGCCACGAACCGGTCGCCCAAGTGTTTTATTGGCTGGGATTGCTCAGCGATGTCAGCGCCAACGTCTTCGAAGCCCAAGGTTTTTATCGCAAGGCGTTGTACCTTGAACCGCAACATCCCGACGCGTTGATGCACCTGGCGGCCTTGCTGCAATCTCAAGGTGATGTGGCGGGTGCCAGACGATTGCAGGACCGCGCCGCTCGCAGCGAGCGCGCTGACAGTGAGCGTAAACGATGAGCGCCTCCGACAGCTTTAGCGTCACCCACGAAGATGCCCAGGCTATCGACGATTGCTGGAATCGCATCGGTGTCCACGGCGACAAGTCCTGCCCGCTGCTGACCGAACACATTCACTGCCGCAACTGCGCAGTGTACTCAGCCGCCGCCACCCGATTGCTCGACCGTTATGCGTTGCAGCAGGACGACCGCGTGCAACACTCGGCAACGGTCGAAACGGAGGTGAAAACCCGTTCGTTGCTGATGTTCCGGCTCGGCGAAGAATGGCTGGGCCTGGCCACTCGCAGCCTCGTGGAAGTGGCACCGTTGCAAGCCATTCACTCCTTGCCGCACCAGCGCTCCCGCGCCTTGCTCGGTGTGGCGAATGTGCGCGGTGCGCTGGTTGCGTGCCTGTCGTTGGAGGAGCTGCTCGGGCTCGATGCGACCAACAACGTGGCTTCCAGCGCGCGGATCATGCCGCGCATGCTGATTATCGCCGCCCACGGTGGGCCGGTGGTGGTGCCGGTGGACGAGGTCGACGGAATTCATGCCATCGATGAGCGGGTTCTCGATACGGCCTCACAATCGGGCACCCAGGCCAGTGGCAAATACACCCGAGGTGTGTTGCCCTTCAAAGGTCGCAGCTTGCGTTGGCTGGATGAAGAACAGCTGCTATCCGCCGTGACCCGGAGCCTCACATGACCCCCGAGCAAATGCGCGACGCCTCGTTACTGGAGCTGTTCAGCCTCGAAGCCGAAGCCCAGACCCAGGTCCTGAGCGCAGGCCTGTTGGCTCTGGAGCGCGACCCGACCCAGGCCGATCAACTCGAATCCTGTATGCGCGCGGCGCACTCGCTCAAGGGCGCGGCGCGGATCGTCGGTGTCGACGCCGGGGTCAGCGTCTCGCACGTGATGGAAGACTGTCTGGTCAGTGCTCAGGAAGGGCGTTTGTACCTGCGGCCCGAGCATATCGATGCGTTGTTGCAAGGCACCGACCTGCTTATGCGTATCGCCACGCCCAACAACAGCGTGATGCCGGCGGATATCGACACCTATGTGGCGTTGATGGCGCAGTTGCTCGATCCGCTGGCGCCTGCCGCTCCCTTCGTCGCCGAGCGTCAGCCAGAACAGCCTCGCGTCGAGCCGCCAGCCCCAGTCGTTGAGCCGACTGCCGCTGCGCCGGTCGAGCCTCCACGCAAGGCCAAACGCACCACCGAAAACGGTGAGCGCGTGCTGCGCGTGACGGCCGAGCGCTTGAACAGCCTGCTCGACCTGTCGAGCAAATCCCTGGTGGAAACCCTGCGTCTCAAGCCGCACCTGGCGACCATGCAGCGGCTCAAGCGCATGCAAAACAACGGTCTGCGGGCGCTGGAAAACCTCAACGTGCATCTTAAGGGTCACGCCCTGAGCCTGGAAGCCCAGGAAGCGCTCGAAGATGCGCGGCGGTTGCTGGCAGAATCCCAGCAACTGCTGATCGAGAAAAACGCCGAGCTGGATGAATTTGCCTGGCAGGCCAGTCAACGGGCGCAGGTGTTGTATGACACTGCGCTGGCCTGTCGCATGCGCCCGTTTGCCGACGTGCTGACCGGGCAGGTGCGCATGGTCCGCGATCTGGGGCGGGACCTGGGCAAACAGGTTCGGCTGGAAATCGAGGGCGAAAAAACCCAGGTCGACCGCGACGTCCTGGAAAAGCTCGAAGCGCCGCTGACGCATTTGCTGCGCAACGCCGTGGATCACGGCATCGAATCCCCGGAGCAACGGTTGCTGGCCGGTAAACCGGCGCAAGGGCTGATTCGTCTGCGAGCCTCTCACCAGGCCGGCCTGCTGGTGTTGGAGTTGAGCGACGACGGCCAGGGCATCGATCTGGAAAAGGTTCGGCGCAGCATCGTCGAGCGCCAGCTGTCCCCCGCGCAGACCGCCGCTCAACTGAGCGAAGAAGAGCTGCTGACGTTTTTGTTTTTGCCGGGTTTCAGCCTGCGCGACAAGGTCACCGAAGTGTCCGGGCGCGGCGTGGGGCTGGATGCGGTTCAGCACATGGTCCGCGAATTGCGCGGTGCGGTGGTGCTGGAGCAAACGGCGGGCAAAGGCAGTCGTTTCCACCTCGAAGTGCCGCTGACGTTGTCGGTGGTCCGCAGCCTGGTGGTGGAAGTCGGTGACGAGGCTTATGCGTTTCCGCTGGCCCACATCGAACGCATGTGCGACCTGGAGCCGGCGGACATTGTGCAGGTCGAAGGGCGTCAGCATTTCTGGCACGAAGGCCGGCATGTCGGGCTGGTAGCGGCCAGTCAGCTGTTACAGCGTCCGATCAACCAGAGCCCTCAGCAAACCCTGAAAGTCGTGGTCATCCGTGAGCGCGATGCGATTTACGGCGTGGCGGTCGAGCGATTTATCGGCGAGCGGACGTTAGTCGTATTGCCGCTGGACGAACGGCTGGGCAAGGTGCAGGACATTTCCGCCGGGGCCTTGCTTGACGATGGCTCGGTGGTGCTGATCGTCGACGTTGAGGACATGCTGCGTTCTGTGGATAAGCTGCTCAACACTGGGCGCCTGGAGCGCATTGCTCGCCACAGCAATCAGGTGGCCGAAGCGGCGCGTAAACGAATTCTGGTGGTTGACGACTCACTGACGGTTCGCGAGTTGCAGCGCAAACTGCTGCTCAATCGCGGTTACGACGTGGCGGTGGCAGTCGACGGTATGGATGGCTGGAACGCCCTGCGTTCTGAGGATTTCGATCTGCTGATCACCGACATCGATATGCCGCGCATGGATGGCATCGAACTGGTGTCGTTGTTGCGTCGTGACATGCGCCTGCAATCACTGCCGGTGATGGTGGTGTCGTACAAGGATCGTGAAGAGGACCGTCGTCGTGGACTGGACGCCGGGGCTGACTATTATCTGGCCAAAGCCAGTTTTCATGATGATGCACTGCTTGATGCAGTGGTTGAGCTCATTGGAGGAGCACGAGGATGAAAATCGCTATTGTCAACGACATGCCCATGGCGGTGGAGGCTTTACGCCGCGCCCTGGCGTTTGAACCGACGCACCAGGTTATCTGGGTCGCCGGCAATGGCGAGGAAGCGGTGCGACAGTGTGCCGAGCAGACGCCGGATCTGATCCTGATGGATTTGATCATGCCGGTAATGGACGGGGTTGAAGCAACCCGACGAATCATGGCCGAGACGCCGTGTGCCATAGTGATCGTCACCGTGGATCGCCAGCAGAATGTGCACCGGGTGTTCGAGGCCATGGGCCATGGCGCCCTCGATGTGGTCGATACTCCGGCGCTGGGTGCCGGTAATGCCCAGGAAGCGGCCGCGCCGTTGTTGCGCAAAATCATGAACATCAGCTGGCTGATTGGCGAGCGGGGTAACCAGGAACGATCGGTGCGCAGCCCGCTGCGCAGCGCCGCCTCGTGCCAACGCCTGATCGTCATCGGTTCATCCGCTGGCGGGCCGGGAGCATTGGAAGTTCTGCTCAAGGGCTTGCCGCGAGATTATTCGGCGGCCATCGTGCTGGTGCAGCATGTGGATCAGGTGTTCGCCGCCGGCATGGCCGAATGGCTAGGCAGCGCCAGTGGCTTGAACGTGCGTCTGGCGGTCGAGGGCGAAGCCCCTCAGGCCGGAACCGTGCTGCTGGCCGGCACCAACCACCATATTCGAATGTTGAAAAATGGCACGCTGGCCTACACCGCCGAACCGGTCAATGAAATCTACCGACCCTCGATCGATGTGTTTTTCGAGAGTGTGGCCAATTACTGGAACGGTGACGCCGTAGGGGTTCTGTTGACGGGCATGGGGCGCGATGGCGCGCAGGGGCTTAAACTCATGCGCGAACAAGGTTACCTGACCATTGCTCAGGATCAGGGCAGCAGTGCGGTTTATGGAATGCCCAAAGCGGCCGCGGCCATCGACGCAGCCAAGGAGATTCGTCCACTGGACAAGATAGCGCCACGATTGCTGGAGATTTTTGCGAAGTGACGACCATTAGCAGCAATCCTGGCCCAAGTAGTACTTCAGGTGATCGCACATGAATGATTTACAGCTCGACGATTTCAAAACCAACGAAAACGCCGCTATGGTGTTGTTGGTGGACGATCAGGCGATGATCGGCGAAGCGGTGCGTCGCGGGTTGTCGAACGAAGAAAATATCGACTTCCACTTCTGCTCCGACCCGCACCAGGCCATCGCCCAGGCGATCCGTATCAAGCCGACGGTAATCCTTCAGGATCTGGTGATGCCTGGTCTGGACGGCCTGAGCCTGGTGCGCGAGTACCGCAATCATCCGGCGACCAAGGACATTCCGATCATTGTCCTGTCGACCAAGGAAGACCCGCTGATCAAGAGCGCGGCGTTTGCAGCCGGCGCCAATGACTATCTGGTGAAACTGCCGGACAACATCGAGCTGGTCGCGCGGATCCGCTATCACTCGCGCTCCTACACGATGCTGTTACAGCGCGATGCGGCGTACCGGGCATTGCGGGTCAGCCAGCAGCAATTGCTCGACACCAATCTGGTACTGCAACGGCTGATGAACTCCGATGGTCTGACCGGGCTGTCGAACCGCCGGCATTTCGATGAGTACATGGAGCTGGAGTGGCGACGTTCGCAACGTGACCAGAGCCAACTGTCGTTGCTGATGATCGATGTCGATTACTTTAAGTCCTTCAATGACAACTTCGGCCATCTGGAGGGCGATGAAGCCTTGCGCAAGGTGGCTGAAGCAATCCGCGACGCCGGCTCTCGCCCGTCTGACTTGCCGGCCCGTTATGGTGGCGAAGAGTTTGCGTTGGTGCTGCCTAATACCACGCTGGGCGGCGCACGTCTGGTGGCGGAGAAACTCCGCCAAACCGTGGCCGCGCTGAAGATTGCGCATATTGCACCGACCGAAGGCTCAAGCCTGACCATCAGCATTGGCCTGTCCACCGTGATCCCGCAACCGGGCAGCAATTGCCGGCAATTGATCTTGGCAGCGGACAAGGGGCTGTACCTGGCGAAGAACAATGGGCGTAATCAGGTGGGGATTGAGTGACTGGCGACTGGACTTTATGAACACGGATACCTAGCCTGGCAAATACCCCTGTGCCGAGGGAGCTTGCTCCCGCCGGGCTGCGAAGCGGCCCCCTGCATTCTCTTACGTTGTTGAGACCTGCAGCAGCAATGCACCGTAGATTTTTTCGCCGCCATGATGACGAAATGCTCGATGCTCGATGCTCGATGCTCGATGCTCGATGCTCGATGCTCGATGCTCGCCAGCTGCTCCTTCCTCGCCTCGATAGCCTTTTCTTTCGCCTGCTTCTCACCGAACTTTTCCACGTTGAATGACCGGGAAAGTTTCTTGCCTTCACGGGTCGTCGTTTGCGCAATCCAATAGGTGTTCTTGCCGTTCGTCTGTCGTGAAACACCCGCCACGCCATGGCTCCTGACTTCTTGTGGCGGACTCGGATGATTGCGTAGTCGTTAGCGGTTTCTGGAGTATTCGGGATATCAGTGAACATCATTGCCCCGTTCTCGGGTGGTGGTTGATCAATCGACATACGTCACATGCCTGGCCATCAAATTCGGTCGCTCAAACGTGTCAATGCTGGCGACGCGTTGATGCATCACCTTGACCGCCTGCTTGAACGTTGCATCCTCCATGTCGATCCAGAAACGCGGGTTGCGGCCGGCGAGGCGGTCGTATTCGGCGGTGGTGGGGTCGAGGTGGCGGTATTGCTCGTATTGGGGCAGGTCCGGCAAGGGGCGGCTGACGTCCATGTAGTTCTGGATGAAATCCCACAGGGCGCACGCGGGTTGCGTCTCGGGACCGGGGCAGAGCAATGCGCCGAAGTTGATCATGATGTTGCGGTAGCGGTGGGCAAGGTAGAGCACGTTCAGCGGCATGCCCTGACTGTCCGGGGACGTGGCGATGTAGGCGTCGAACTCGTAGAACGGCGCGGTGAGTTCACCGATGGTGCCGTTCTTTTTGTATTCACCGTTGTTTTTGTAGTCGAAGACAGTGACCAGGCCGGTGCGGCGGTTAAGTTCCCAGATGGGGCCTCGGGAGGGTTTTATCCAGAGGTTGGGGAAGTGTTTGATGACTAATGAGCCGATTGCCCAGCATAGAAGTGGTAGGCCGAGAATTAAGGAGAAAAACTCGACAAACCAACTTCTTGTTGCTTCCCATACAGGCTCTGTTCCAGTTGAAATATCTAACAAAAATATAGGGGTACTGACAATTAAAAACAAAAAGAACAAAAAACGCCCCCCGCCTGACATGTACATCCAGAAGTGTGAGCTTGCGGGAAGGAGGGCATATCTAAAGCGTTCGTGGTCATCCCTGATGTGAAAATCAATGTCTTCAAACGGACTCGGAGAGTAGGTCTCTGTTGCAATTTTCTCTTCACGCTCTTTCTTGAATCCTTCATAGAGACGGAGTTTTTTGGGTGAGAATTTTTCGAGAAGGTTTACAGATGTTACGTCCTCTGCATTGCCCCAAGGCAATCTGACCTTGGCAAAACGCATGATCCACGACCGTTCAGTTGAACGTTCTTGCTGAGGTACCTCACTCGCCCCGTAGGCAGTTTGGGCGTACCACGATTCATTGCTCATCAGTTACTGTTCCGTGATTTGTTTGACACTTCGTCTGCCCAGTAAATTTCACCCTCACTGCCGAAGCTGGGTTTGTTGTGGGTGGCGTCAAATGGCGTGCCATCTTTGGGCGGTGGCGCAGGAAAGTGCCATAGCTGACCTTTCTGCTCCAATACACACTGCGCTCTCACTTGCCATTGTTGTGCAATGCCAGATGAACCGGTGACCGAATCGAAGGCGTAACTTGGCGGGGTTTCGAAATACAGTTCCAGACCTTGCGGTAGCAGTCTTTGCGCTTTGGGCGAGACGAGTTGGCTATTGATCAGTTTTTTGAATGGCACGGTTTCACTTTTAATGCGCCCGCCTTTGAGTTCGAACGTATTGAGTCGGCAGTGAGTATCGATATTGATCGCGCCCAGGTGAGTAACCAGACCCGGCAAGTTACTTTCTACGCGAATGCAGGTGTTGGACGAGATCACCTGAAACGGCGTCTTGGCGTGAATGTCATGTTTGGCGTTGGGGACGAATTCCGGGTTGCTGCCGATGTTGATGCGAATGTCGGCAAACAAACTGATCAGGTAGTAGAAGCCGCGCTGCGGATCCAGCAGGTGCACATTGTCGGCGTGAATTTGAGTGCCGAAAGGGCCATTGACCAGCCATTCTTCGATGGGCTTGTCGGTGAGCCACCAGGCCAGTCCGGCACCGATTACGATTAGTATCAGTGCCGCCCAGCCCCCCGGACCCAAACCCAGAAAAGTGACGGTAGGAACGACCAGATTGCTGAGCGCGCTGATAGCACCACCCATGGCCATCATCAGATATGCCCAACCGGCGTCATCGCCCCATTTCCACGCGTACCAGGCGTCGTACAAGCTTATGGCCGTAAAAACTAGCCCAGAACCAATTTGCGCAAGTATTCGACCGGTAAACTCCTTTGCCAAATACTCGGCTACTCGAGAGCTTAAGGTTCTCGCGGCCTCATCTGAAATAGTAAAAAGTATCTTGCGGCCAGCCGCCCAAACGGACTCGGTACCGGCAAGTTTCACCGTCAACATCTCCAACGCTATAGCTAGATCAACACCGGCTCCAAACATAGATAGACGAAATCGAACTGAACCTTTCTCCCGCGTTACCTGCTCCCGCCCCTGCCACTCCATCCGCACATTCCAAACCTCCAACATCAAAACCCCCGCCGCAAACGGCAGCGAGCCCAACACCCGATAAACCCGGCTATTCGCCAACCCCGCATGCTCATCCACACTCTGCTGCAACGCACCTGTCACTCTCGCGTTGTCCGTCCCCCGAACCTCCAAATCCGCTTTATAAACCGCATTAATCCGCTGATTCAGCGCACTAAGATTGCGCACCGTCGGGTGCTCCACCGGCATCGCCAGCAGTGTGTGATCACTGCCTTGAACCCGGGAAGGCGTCTCGAACGCATCAACATTTCCCGCCTTCATCGGCTGACCCCGAGCACTCAAATACTCCCCCATCACCCGCCGTGGCCGTTGCTCGCCGGACGGCACATCGGACAAACCAAAGATGTAGTACCGCTGCGGGTCAGCATCGCGGCGGTTGATGAAGTGCGCCTCGCCAAAAGTCTTGGGCATCAAGCTGCGCAACAGCCCCACGCCAAGCCCATGCAGATAGGCGCTGGTGGGTGCGACGTTCGCGCTCTGCGCCCCGGACGGTTTGTTCACCGCGCTGCTGGCGGTTTCAACAGCGCCCGCGCAGTTTTCGTAAATGCTGACCAACGTCCCGACTGCCGCTTTCGATTGGCCGGTAAGCGTGCTGTTCAGCGCGCCGCTGGCCAGCAGGCCTTCGAGCAAATGGCCGTCGAGGTGTTCGACCTGCGGGTAATAAGGCCCGGGGTCGCTTTCGAAGACGGCGAGGTGATCGGCGCGCAACCGTCCATCACCCTCGTTAACCGTTTTCTCGCTGGGCGGCACGTAAGGCGCGGCCAGTGCGGCGTCATCGACGGCGGGCCACAGCATCACATGCAACGGGTGCGCCGGGTCGTGGGCGATGTCGTTGAGCAATGTCTGGCCGACGCTGGCCTGCGGGCTGTAGAGGCTCAACCCGGTCACGGCGTTGGTGGCATCGCCGTTGCTGGCCAGCGGATCGAGTTGCGCGGGCACGGTGGCGAGGGCCGCAAAGGTCTGGCTGACGGCAAACAACGCGGCGAGGTAGTCAAAACTGTCCAGGCTCAAATGATCGGCCAGGGTTTGCTGCGTCACCGGTTGTTGCAGGCACTCGGCAAGCAGCGCCTGTGCCATGGTCAGTTGTTGCCAGAGCAGGGCGCGTTCAGCGGTGGCGGTGAAGCGGTTGATGTCGCGGCGACCCGCCTCTTTCACTTTGTCGAAACAGGCGTGCAGCGGGTTTTTCTGACCGCCAATGTTCGCCGGCACGATCAGTTGCTGCACCAGTACGGCGCTGGCGTGGTGTTCGTGAAGGCTGGCGCGCTCGGCATACAACGTCAGCAATTGCTGCTGCAGGTGGATCTGTGAAAGCAGATGACGCAAGCGGTAACGAGGGTCTTCAAGTAACACGCCGCACAAACGGCGTTGGCGAGCGGCTTCCAGCACATCGACGACGGTGGGCTGGGGTTGCCAGAGATCCGCTTCATCGGCGATCGGCGTTTCACCACGTAATTGGCTCAACAGCGTGGCGAGACCATCGGCCCAGGCACTGCTTTCGAACGTGGCAGGTAAGGACGGCGTGATGCCTTGCTCCCACAGATCAAGACACGCCTTGGCTTCGGTTTTACGCTGTGCCGCGAATTGTCCCGAGAGGTCGCACACGTAACGCCCCGGATGGTCGAGCAGGTATTCGAAACCGCTTTGGCGTGCTCGTTGTGGGGCGATCAGGCTGACCGGAAAGGCCCGCTCGGCGAGGTTGCGCCAGGTGACGGTGGCTTTCGTCGCGCTATCGGACGCTTGTGCGTCCCACGCGTTGATGCCGCTGAAGGCCTCTAGCATCGCCTGCCCATCGGGTTTCTCGTCGAAAATCCGTTTGAATGCGTGGCTCTCGCATTGCAGCGCCGGGCTTTGACAACGCTGGGCGCGTAACGCCGGGTCTTCCTCCAGGCGTTTGAGGCGGGCAGCGCTGAGCTGGATGTCGCTGAAACACAGTTGCACCGTTTCGGCGGCTTGATTATTCCAGGTGGCGGGCAGCCAGATGTCGCTGAGATCGACACCGCTCGGTTGTCGGTAATCGCCGCTGAATCCGTCTTTCTGGCAATACGTCTGTGGGTCGACGTCGCGGTAAGTTGTGAGCTCCCCATCCTGTTGTACTTCCAGTTCACGCCAGAGGCGATCGCGGTAAAACACATAGACATAACCGCTGCGGCACAAAACCGGCGTGCCCTGGTCGTAGCGGCTGCGAGTGCCGGGCAGCGCGGCGAAAGGCAGGATCGGCACGATCTGATTCCATTGCACTTCCAGTTGACGCGGGGTTACGCGCACGTCATCCAGCAATGGCAGACGAATGGGCGGTCCTTGAGTGGTGTCGATTTCCAGCCACAGTTGATGCTTGAGTTGTGCCGACCATTCCCACACAAACAGCTCGCTGTGGACGCTGGTCGAACGCTCAGTTTCGAGCACGACCTCATCAGTCAGGGCCTGGAGTGGTTCGAGGCCCGACTGATCGACGATCAGCAGTCGCTGGTTTTTCGCATGGGCAGTGCCAATGACCTGAACGATCAGCTTGTCGGACTCGCAGCAGGGGCCGTCACTCAGCCTCCCGAGGCGCTTCATGATTGGGCCTGCGTGCAGTGGACGTTCAGAAAGTCGCTGATGGCGTCACTGTTGTCGATGCCTTGGCTCAACGCTTCTTCCATCAATTCATTGGCGTGCACAAATGAGCGCCCAGGATGTTGCTGCCACCAGTCATAAAGAAACTGTTCGGTGCGCTGGCGAATCAAAGCGTCTTCCTGGGTGACGCTCAGGGACAAATCCCTGTGTGTGCGTTCAATGCTCCAGTCTGTCGCATGGGGGTTGGTGAGCTGGTTCCAACCGGTTTCCCCTGCGGCCTGGGCGGCCCACGTCGCACCGAACCAGCGCAGGCGCGTGATTGGTCCCAGCCATAGGCTGAGGTCCTGCGCCGTACAGGCGACAAAAAAATAGCTGGCGACGGTTGGATTGCTGTAGCGCAGGATGCCTTTGCGTTGTTGATCGAATTGAACGAACAAAATCTGTCGCAAGTGAGCAAGTACGGAGGGTGTGTCACAGGCGCTTTCGATCAGCAGCCCGGGCCATTCCAACGGGGTTTGCTCGATCGCTTGGGTGAGCGTTGGCTGATTGTTCAGCCTGACCAGCAGCGGGCTTTGCTCGGCGAAACTGTTTAGCGAGGTGCTGGCGAACAGCTTCTGGGTATCAGGATGGGTCGCCAGGCTGTACAGGGTTTTGAGCTGAGCGGCAGGGCGTTCAAGCAGAATCCAGGTATTCATGATCGAGCTCCATAGCCCAAGGCTTTGCGGCATTGGCAGTCGCTCAGCGGGCAGTCCATTGGTGTTCCACCGCTGGGCATCTGGCAGAGTTCAATCAATGCTTCGTCGCCGAGTAGTTGTTTGAGGAGTGCGGTTGAGACCGTTTCGGGTAGCGGCGGTTCGGTCGTTTCGAGACTGATCGGGGCGGCGTTCATCAGGGGCATCGGTGCTCCACCGACCTGAATCGGCACGCTACTGAACAGCCCTGCGGAATTGATCGTGATCCAGGCGCCACTGACCTGAAGGGTGACGCTGGCGCCGCCATCGATGACGACGTGCTGCCCAGCACCAATGTGCACTTGCTGCTGGGCGCTCAAGCGCTGATTGGTGACGCGAATATGGCGGTCGCCGTGAACAGTCAGGTGATCGTCCTGCCTGATTTCAGTCAGCCGGTTACCGTGGGTGACGTGCTGTTCTTCGCCTCGCAGTTCATGACTGGAGTTGCCGCCAACGACGATGCTGCGCTGGTTGTCGACCTGTACTCGCTTGTCATTGCGCACGTGCTGGACGAAATCGCGCTGGGCGCGAACGGAAATTTCCTCAAGACCTTTGCGATCTTCGATTCGCAGCTCGTTGTAACCGCCACCGCCGGGGCTGCTCTGGGTTTTGAACACGCTGCGGGTTTTGTCGGCGGGCAAGTCGAGCGGGGTCGGGTTAGCGCCGTTAGGCAGGCAGCCGACAATCAACGGTTTGTCCGGGTCGCCTTGATAGAAGCCGATAATCACTTCCATGCCGACCCGAGGAATCAACACGCTGCCATAACGATCATGGGCCCAGCCGCTGGCTACCCGGACCCAACAACTGGAGCGATCGTTTTGAGCACCGTCACGATCCCAAGGAAACTGAACACGTACGCGGCCGTACTCGTCGCAATGGATTTCTTCGCCGGGTGGGCCGCAGACCACAGCATGCTGGTAGCCGTTGATCGTGGTTTTTGGGTGGTCGAGTGCAGGTCTGAAGGGCACGTCCCACGGTGTGGCGAGAAAGGTGTTGCGGTAGCCCTGAGAAAACTCGTCACTTGAGACCGTGGTGATCGACTCCTGGAGCACTTGTGGCTGTTTGCCGATGTGGGTGACTTCGGTCAGCAACCACAAGTCATTCCACTCCTGGCGCGGGTGGTCGGTCAGGGACAGGAAGTGACCACTGAGCAGCATTGGCTGGTCGCTGCTTCCAGCGGCTTGTCGATAATCGCTGCGGTGCCGCTCAAGTGCTCGTCGGGCGCGGTGCTTGCCCTGTTCGCGGTCGGTGAAATGGCCGGGGAAGCCGTAGTCTTCGAGTCGCAGAGGCGAAAGATCTTTCGCACCGCTCTCCAATTGCAGAAAAGGCTTTTCGAAGTCGTAGTCGCGGCGGGTCACGCCAGTGCTGCGAGTTTCCATTGTGACGGAGAAGGTCTTGATCACCGGGGCATCGGCGACCATCCCGCTGTCCTGCAGGTAGGCAGTGGGGTGGTTGAGTCTGGGGAACACTGTTTGATCATCGCCAAACACCAGCACATGCCCCTCGCGGCTGTGCTCAAAGTGGTAATGCAGACCTTCTTCTTCGCAGAGCCGCTGCAGGAAATGCAGGCAGCTCTCGCCGTACTGGACGCAATAGTCCCTGGGCCGGTAGTCCGTGCCGAGGGCAAAACGATAGGCATCGCCGAGGATTCCTTGGGCTTCCAGTACCTCGGCGATGATCTTTGGCACGCTCAATTTCTGGAATATTTTGTGGTCGAAACGGTTGCCCAGATAGGCAAGACGAGGCATCAGGCTGAGCTGATAGTGGGTCAAGCGCTTGCCTGAATCGCCCTGGCCGACGCTATAAATCTGACCGTGAATTCCGGCGCCGTGGCGATCAAAGCCCAGGAATGCCGGGCGATGCAGAAGGTTTTCCAGATCCAGGTCGGGACGTTCGCTGACCAGTTTCAGATCGAAGCGAAAGGGTTGGCTGATGGCTTCCTTGCCGGTGAACTCAAGGACTTGCAGGTCGTGGGCGAAACCTTCGATATCCAGGAGGAAAGACGGTTGATTGGCAGGGCTGAACATCACACATCCCTTGTGCTGATTTAGAAGGGCGGGAATGTGAATGAGTGAATGCGGGATTGATGCAGGACAATTCTTTTCCTTGCGTAGGAAGAGTTTTTATTTGGAGGGATTTTTCTTTTATGAGGTTTTCCTCTATTTGGGGCTGTCAAAAAGGAACTGAAAGGCATTCAGTCCGCCGGGCGGACTGCCGTTTCCAGCCGTTTGCCGTTATACTCGCCGGCTTTCAAAAGTTCGCCAACGAGTGCTGCCCGCCATGGAAATCAACCCGATCCTTAACAGTATCAAGGACCTGTCCGAGCGCTCCGAAACTATTCGGGGGTATCTTTGACTACGATCAAAAGCATGAGCGTCTGACCGAAGTCAATCGCGAGCTTGAAGATCCGTCTGTCTGGAACAACCCGTCGTACGCTCAGGAACTGGGCCGCGAGCGCTCCTTGCTGGCGCAGATCGTCGAAACCCTCGACGAAATGCATTCCGGCCTGGCTGACGCCAAAGACCTGCTGCTGATGTCCGCCGAAGAAGAAGACCAGGCCGCCGTCGATGACGTCGCCGCTGAAGTCGAGCGCCTGCGCGAGTCGCTGGAAAAACTCGAATTCCGCCGTATGTTCAGCGGTGAAATGGATGCCAACAACGCCTACCTGGACATCCAGGCCGGTTCCGGTGGCACCGAGGCTCAGGACTGGGCCAACATCCTGCTGCGCATGTACCTGCGCTGGGCTGACAAGCGCGGTTTCGATGCGACCATCATGGAACTGTCGGCTGGTGAGGTCGCCGGGATCAAGGGCGCTACCGTGCACATCAAGGGCGAATACGCCTTTGGCTGGTTGCGTACCGAAATCGGCGTGCACCGTCTGGTACGCAAGAGCCCATTCGACTCCGGCAACCGGCGTCACACCTCGTTCTCGGCCGTGTTCGTGTCGCCGGAAATCGATGACAACATCGAAATCGACATCAACCCGTCGGACCTGCGCATCGACACCTACCGCTCCTCGGGTGCCGGTGGTCAGCACGTAAACACCACCGACTCGGCCGTACGTATCACCCACGTACCGTCCAACACTGTGGTCAGTTGCCAGAACGAACGCTCCCAGCACGCCAACAAAGACACCGCGATGAAAATGTTGCGGGCGCGCTTGTACGAGCAGGAAGTGCAGAAACGCAACGCCGCTTCCCAGGCTCTGGAAGACACCAAGTCCGACATCGGCTGGGGTCACCAGATTCGCTCGTATGTACTCGATGCGTCGCGAATCAAGGATTTGCGCACTAACATCGAACGCAGCGACTGCGACAAGGTGCTCGACGGCGACATCGACGAATACCTGGTGGCCAGCCTGAAACAAGGCCTGTAAACCATGCAATACGGGATCGCCTGACCCACGCGATCCTCTGTAGGAGCCGGCTTGCCGGCGATCCCCAGGCCGCAGGCCTGGGGGCAACGAACCCGTGATGGAATATTTAAAGACATGAGCGACCTAGAACTCGACCCGCAAGCCCTGCAACAGGAAGAAAACTCCCTGATCGCCCTGCGCAAGGAAAAGCTTGCTGCCGAGCGCGCCAAGGGCAACGCCTTCCCGAACGACTTCCGCCGCGACAACTACTGCAATGACTTGCAGAAACAGTACGCGGACAAGACCAAGGAAGAGCTGGCAGAGGCTGCAATTCCGGTCAAGGTTGCCGGTCGCATCATGCTCAACCGTGGCTCGTTCATGGTGATCCAGGACATGACCGGTCGCATCCAGGTTTACGTCAACCGTAAAACCCTGACCGAAGACACCCTGGCTGCGGTGAAAACCTGGGACATGGGCGACATTATTGCCGCCGAAGGCACCCTGGCCCGTTCCGGCAAGGGCGATCTGTACGTCGAAATGACCAGCGTGCGCCTGCTGACCAAGTCGCTGCGTCCGCTGCCGGACAAGCATCATGGCCTGACCGACACCGAACAGCGCTACCGTCAGCGTTACGTTGACCTGATCGTCAACGAAGACGTGCGTCAGACCTTCCGCGTACGTTCGCAAGTCATCGCGCACATCCGCAGCTTCCTGATGCAGCGTGACTTCCTGGAAGTCGAAACGCCGATGCTGCAAACCATCCCGGGTGGCGCAGCGGCCAAGCCGTTCGAGACTCACCACAACGCGCTGGACATGGGCATGTTCCTGCGTATCGCGCCTGAGTTGTACCTCAAGCGCCTCGTTGTTGGCGGTTTCGAGAAAGTCTTCGAGATCAACCGCAACTTCCGTAACGAGGGCGTTTCGACTCGTCACAACCCTGAGTTCACCATGTTGGAGTTCTACCAGGCGTACGCCGACTACGAAGACAACATGGACCTGACCGAAGAACTGTTCCGTGAACTGGCGCAGCTGGTTCTGGGCAGCACTGACGTGCCTTACGGCGACAAAGTGTTCCATTTCGGCGAACCGTTCGTGCGTCTGTCGGTGTTCGACTCGATCCTCAAGTACAACCCTGAGCTGACCGCTGCCGACCTGCAAGACGTCGACAAGGCTCGCGCCATCGCCAAGAAAGCCGGCGCCAAGGTGCTGGGCTTCGAAGGTCTGGGCAAGCTGCAAGTGATGATTTTCGAAGAACTGGTCGAGCACAAGCTGGAGCAGCCGCACTTCATCACCGAGTACCCGTTCGAAGTGTCGCCGCTGGCTCGTCGCAACGATAACAACCCGAACGTCACCGACCGTTTCGAACTGTTCATCGGCGGCCGTGAAATCGCCAACGCCTACTCCGAGTTGAACGACGCGGAAGACCAGGCCGAGCGTTTCATGGCTCAGGTCGCCGACAAGGACGCGGGCGACGACGAAGCCATGCACTACGACGCCGACTTCGTTCGCGCGCTGGAGTACGGTATGCCGCCAACGGCGGGTGAAGGCATCGGCATCGACCGTCTGGTGATGCTGCTGACCAACTCACCGTCGATCCGCGACGTGATCCTGTTCCCGCACATGCGGCCGCAAGCGTAAGTGTTTCAATTAAAAAGCCGCCTTCTCAGGCGGCTTTTTATTGCCTGTCTGGTACAAACGTATCAATTTGTTGCTTTCATCTGAGAGGAAAGACCTGTCGTGAATCATGCATTGGCTCAAGAAGGTGCCGCGGGTATCGCCACCGCGGTCGCTGAAAGTGTTCAGTACCAGGGTCGCAAGGCTAGCCGGCAGGGCAGCGAGCAACGTCGACAGGTCATTCTCGATGCGGCGATGCGCATTGTCGTGCGTGATGGCGTGCGGGCCGTGCGGCACCGCGCGGTAGCGGCCGAAGCGGGTGTGCCCCTGTCAGCGACCACCTACTATTTCAAGGACATCGATGACTTGCTCACCGATACCTTTGCTCAGTACGTGGAGCGCAGTGCGGCGTTCATGGCCAAGCTGTGGGTGAACAACGAAGGCCTGCTGCGCGAGATGGTGGTCAGCGGTGACGGCAGCCCGCAGGCGCGCTCGAAACTGGCGGACGATATTGCACGGTTGATGACGGACTATGTTCACCGCCAACTGCTCAGCCGTCGCGAGCACTTGATGGCGGAACAGGCCTTCCGCCAAGAGGCTTTGTTGAACCCGCGCCTGGCGGTATTGGTGCGTGCGCATCAGCAAATTCTTCTCCAGGGTACGCGCCAGCTTTTCGAGGTATTGGGTTCGCGTGAGCCACAAGAGGATGCCAAAGTGTTGACGGCGATTATCGGACGGATGGAATATCAGGGCCTGCTCAACGACGCCGAGCCTGTGGGTGAAGAAGAAATGCTCGGTATCCTCAATCGTTACATGCACTTGGTACTCGCGTCGGTGTAGTTCCCTGTGGGACTGCGATCCTACAGGGTTAGTGGTCGCTTGAGGACTGCGTTGTGTTCATAGGGAGTGTTGAATGAAAGCCTGGCGCGTCGTGGTGATCGCCTTGTCGTTCCTGCTGCTCAGTGGCTGCCTGGTGACCTTCAAGGAACCTCTGCCCGCCAGCGAGCCCGCGCCCAAAGGTTTGCTCGGCAAATGGACCAGCACCAACGCGTGGGGCGAGCCGATGAATCTGGAGCTGAGGCGCATCGGCGACAATCGCTATCAGGCAATCAGCTACTTCAAGGCCAAACCCGGCGAGCGTGAAGCGTATTCTTTCACCGTCTCGCGTCATGGCAGCCGCTGGTATCTGTCGGCGAAGGTCCCGGCCAGATTCGGCGGCCATTTCACCATTGCCGGTTTCGAGATCACGGATAAGCATGAACTGGTGGTCTACAACCTCGATATCGAGCAGATCAACCAGGCCCGCGGACAAAAAGTCTTGAGCGGCGAAGGCTTCCAGACCGACGACGGCGACGGCGTATTGATCAACAACGAGATGGACCAGGTCTTCAGCTACCTCGACGATCCGGCCAATTCCGATGTTTTTGTCGAAGCCGTGCGTTATCAGCGCCTGGCCAAAAGCAAATAAACCCAGCACATAACGGTTTTTCTACAGGAGTTACGGGTGGACGATTACCAGCAGACGATACGCATTTTGTCCGATCGCATTGTGCTGGCGCAGACGCCGATTCGCGTCCTCGATGCGGTCAAGTGGGACGACAGCATTCGCAAGGGGTTCCTTAAGGCCAAGGGCAAGGAAATGCCGGCCATTGACCGTGATTACTACCTCAATCGGCCACTGTCGTTCGACTCCAGCAAAGTGAAACTGGAATTCCAGAACATCGAACGCGACATCACCCGTCAGCTCGGCCAGTTCAACCCGGTCGGCCAGATCATGCGCCGCATGTGCAAGGAATACCGGATGGTGGTGCGCATGCTCGAAGCGCGCGGCACCGAGGATTTCGGCCTGATTTCCCAGGAGCTGTACGGCGCTGCATCCGACGCGTTTCACGCCGGCGACCCGACCCTGGCTGATCTGGGGTTGATGCTTTCCGATTACTTGAACAACATCGATGGCCGTGGCGATCTCAAGGATGAGCCAAAAATCCTCACGGCCAAGGAAGCCGTGCACCTGTTGCAAACCCGATTGAACAAGGTGTTTGGCGAGGCCGAAGAGACCATTCGGGTATTTGAGTCCGACGGGATCGTCGCCGATGCGGCAGCCGGCGCCGACTACATCAAGATCCGCGCCGACGCCATGTTCAACGATCGCGACGTCCGTGCCCTGGAAGTGCACGAAGGGCTGGTGCATGTCGGCACCACGCTCAACGGCTTGAACCAGCCGATCTGCACTTTCCTGTCCAAAGGTCCGCCGTCGTCGACAGTGACTCAGGAAGGCCTGGCGATCCTGATGGAAATCATCACGTTTGCTTCCTACCCGAGTCGTTTGCGCAAACTGACCAACCGCACCCGCGCCATTCACATGGTGGAGGAGGGCGCGGACTTCCTGCAGATCTTCGAATTCTTCCGCGAACAAGGCTTTGAAATGGCGGAAAGCTACGGCAACGCCAGTCGGGTGTTCCGCGGTTCAGTGCCAAACGGCCTGCCATTTACCAAAGACTTGTCCTACCTCAAGGGCTTTATCATGGTTTACAACTACATTCAGTTGGCCGTGCGCAAAGGCAAGCTTGAGCAGATTCCGCTGCTGTTTTGCGGCAAGACCACGCTGGAAGACATGCGCACACTGCGTCAGTTGGTTGATGAAGGGTTGGTGGTGCCGCCGAAGTATCTGCCGGATCAGTTCCGCGACTTGAATGCGCTGTCGGCGTGGATGTGCTTCTCCAACTTCCTCAATCACCTGAGCCTGGACCGGATCGAAGCGGATTACTCCAACATCCTCTGACGACACGGACCACTGTGGGAGCGGGCTTGCCCGCGATTGCGGACTAACATTCAACACCTCTGTTGTCTGACACACCGCTATCGCGGGCAAGCCCGCTCCCACATTTGATCTGTATCCCAATCCATTACTGCGAGGTTTCAACGGATGAGATTCCTCGGCATTTTTTGCCTGCTTCTGACCCTGGGTGGTTGCAGCTCCCTGCTGTTCTACCCTGAGCCGGGTCAGCTGTTCACCCCGGAAAAAGCTCATCTCGAATACCGCGACGTCACCCTTGTCACCGCTGACGGCCTCAAGCTCAACGCCTGGTGGTTGCCTGCCAGGAAAGGTGTCGAAGTCAAAGGCACGGTGCTGCACTTGCACGGCAACGGCGGCAATTTGCCGATGCATCTGGGAGGGAGTTATTGGTTGCCTAAAAACGGCTATCAAGTACTGCTGATCGACTATCGCGGCTACGGTTTATCCGAAGGCAAGCCCAGCCTGCCGGAGCTCTATCAGGACATTGATGCCGCGTTCAAATGGCTCGATCAGGCACCTGAGGTCAAAGGCAAACCGCTGATCCTGCTCGGCCAAAGCCTTGGTGGTTCGATGGCTGTGCATTATCTGGCTCAACACCCCGAGCGCCAGAAACAACTCAAGGCGTTGGTCCTTGACAGCGCGCCCGCCAGCTATCGCAGTGTCGGCCAATATGTCTTGAGCACCTCATGGCTGACCTGGCCGTTCCAGGTGCCGTTATCCTGGCTGGTGCCGGACGGTGACAGCGCAATCAACTCGATAGCGCAGCTCAAAGGTGTGCCGATACTGATCTACCACAGCATCGATGATCCGATCGTGCCCCTTTCCAACGGCATCCGACTGTATCAAGCTGCGCCGCCGCCACGTGTGCTGCAACTGACCCGAGGCGGTCATGTGCAGACATTCGTCGACCCGGTCTGGCAGAAAGTCATGCTGCGTTATCTCGACGATCCGCAGCATTTCAACGGCCTGCGCCGCTTGGGTGAAATCCCCAATTACCCGGTACCCCCGAATTCAGAAGATGAACCACCAGAGAGCCCGCAATGAGTGAAGAACGTAACGCCATCCCGCTGATCATCACCGGTATCTGCAGCATCCTCGGCACCGTTGGCGCCTTGTGGTACTACGGCTACCTGCATTTCGCCAAGCCTGAGGATGCGTTGCTGCTCAGCGACTTCACCATGCTCAAGACCGTGCCGGGCGAAGACTACAAAGTCTCCCTGGAGCCGGCGGCGCAAGTGGCCCAGTGCATTGATGGCGTGCTGGTGTTGTTCGACACCGAGCAAAAAGGCCTGACCGGCGTGTTGGTCAACAACAAGAAAAAAGCCGTGCGTTGCATGGGGCAGGAAACCCCGCAGAAGCTGGAGCAGTAACCCCATCCTGCATTCACCATCACTCCTACAGGGGGCTGTGTTTGGCCCAATGAAAAGCCCCGCCTGATCGACTCAGTCGGGGCTTTTGTGTTTCAGCAGATGTTTCTTAGTTCGAACTCACCGCCGAACGCGGGATCACCGGCTGGTTGTCATTGGAAATGGTCACCTCAACCCGACGGTTCATCGCCCGGCCCGAAGCGCTGGAATTCTCCGCGACCGGGAATTCCTTACCGTAACCCTGAGCGACGATGCGCGCAGGATCAACGCCCATCTTCACCAGCGCCGCGCGCACGGAACCGGCTCGACTCTCTGACAACGACAGGTTGTGGCTCTCAGTGCCGGTGCTGTCGGTATAACCCTCGACGATCACTTTTCGGTTTGGGTTTTCCGAGAGGAACTGCGCCAGTTCGTTGATGTTGGTCAGACCGCTGGATTTCAGGTCAGCCCGGTCGGTGGCGAACAACACATCACCAAACGTCACCAAGGTGCCTCGGTCCGTTTGCTTGGCGTTCAGGCTGTTCTGCAACTGCTGGATCTGTGCATCACGCGCATCCAGACGCGCCTGGGCACGTTGTGCCGAAGCGTTTTTCTGGTTGGCTTCAGCGGTGCGCAGAGCGATGGTCTGCTTGGCCACTTCAACGCGCTGATTGGTCAGGTAAGCCAATTGGTCGACCGTGGCCTGGTTTTCCTTGTCCTGGTACGCCTTGTCGGCTTTGTCCAGGTAATCACTGGCGTCTTTGGTTTCGAGTGCCGCGACTTTACTGGCTTGCGGGTTGGCTTGCAGGCTGCTGTAGTTGATACGCGCCTGTTCCAGGTTGGCGTTGGGCGGGGTGGAGCAGGCGGCCAGGGCAACGCTGGCGGCGAGGAGAGCGGGGATCATCAATTGTGTACGCATAGTCGTTCGTCCTTTCTATCGGTAAGCGCTTAAGGTCTGGGGCTGGATGCGTGCTTACTGCACGGTGCGCTGACTTTCCTGACGCAGTTCCTGAACACCTTTCTGAGAATCCTTGAGTGTCTGTTCAGCTTTCATCGCCTGAGCCTTGCGTTCAGCAATGCGAGCGTCCCACTCGGCCTGTTCGGCGAGTATCCGGGCTTCGTCATATTTTTTGTCGTGCATGGCGATTTCGGCTTGTTTGAACTTGTCTTGCGCGGATTTCATCTCCACCGCCGCAAATTCGGTGCCCCCGGCACTGACCGCCTCGTTGACGGCGGATTGGGTGACGGCGTATTGCTCGGTTGGCGGTTTGCCTGCGCAACCGGCCAGAACGAAACTGCTGCCGATGGCCAGGGCCGCCAGTTTCAGACCGCGCACGTGGGTGAATGAGGTGTTGGCAGTTCGGGTTTTCATGGTCTTCAACTCCATTGGAATAACTCCTGAAAAACTTGAATATCCATCCTGGTCTGGAGCCGTAGGCGACGTACGTGATGCGCGAAATGAAACGACCGTACCAGGCGTGGTTACTGGGTACGACCGGAGGCATTTTTTAAAAGTTCAGAGAAATTGATTCTGCCGGGGAAAAAGCAGGCAAGGCTCTAAATCGGGAACTTTGGCGGTGAGAGGCGGTATTCCCGAGTGTTTTTACGCGGGAAACACACCATTTTTGAAGCGATATAGAACCCCTGGGGGAGCGAGCCTGCTTGCGATAGCGGCCTGACATTCGACACTTTTGTCGTCTGTTACTCCGCCATCGCGAGCAGGCTCGCTCCCACAGTTTTAAATCGTCTGGATCAGTGTTTTTGCTTGTCGTTGCCCGTCGCTAAATCGTGCAAGTGACGCCGGGACAAGGCGAGAAAACGCGGTGTGGGACCTACATCTTCGTACAGTGGATCACCCTCTTCGTCAGTGGCCACAACGGTCGAGCCCTTCACGTAGGGAAAGCTTTTTTCGAGCTCTTCCAGAGCGGCGCCGATCAGCTCGCCGAGCAGTTCTTCGGGTTGGCGTTTAGGGTACATGTCAGTAATGGCCGCCAGCCGTGCGGCGGCCTCCACGTCCAGATGAATCGTGTAGCCCGTTTCAGTCAGGCGACCTTTGGCGTTTTCTTCCCAATGCTGGGCAAGCTCGCGAATTTTCATAGTGACCTCGGTGCGTTCCTGCTCGTGGCAGGCCATGTCAGTGACCGGCAGAGGCCGGCGAAAGCCGTTGTGTGGCTTTCTCTTCAGACTAGCTTCTGCGCACGGAGTTTAAAGTCGCTTCGTCGTTTGCTTGTAAGAAAGGCTTTACGGCGGCACTCTTGGGGGCAAAGCATGATGTTCATGGCCGCCCGGATTTTTGCTGGAGAACTGCAGATGACCGATATTGATGCACGCTTGCGCGAAGACGTTCACCTCTTGGGTGAGCTGTTGGGCAATACCATTCGTGAGCAGTACGGGGACGGCTTTCTCGACAAGATCGAGCAGATCCGCAAGGGCGCCAAGGCCGACCGACGCGGTTCGATGGACGCCGAACTGAGCGCCAGCCTCAACCAATTGAGCGAAGACGAGTTGCTGCCGGTGGCGCGGGCGTTCAACCAGTTTCTCAATCTGGCCAACATCGCTGAGCAATATCAGCTGATTCACCGCCGCGAAGCCCCGCAGCCCGCGCCGTTCGAGGCGCGTGTGTTGCCGGAACTGCTCGCACGCTTGCGCGCCGAAGGCCACAGTGCCGACGCCTTGGCCCGGCAATTGGGGCGGCTGGAGATCGAACTGGTACTGACCGCGCACCCGACCGAAGTCGCGCGTCGCACATTGATCCAGAAGTACGACGCGATTGCCGCGCAACTGGCCGCGCAAGACCACCGCGACCTGACCCCGGCCGAACGCGAGCAGATCCAGGCGAAGTTGCAGCGCCTGATCGCCGAAGCCTGGCACACCGAAGAAATCCGCCGCACCCGTCCGACGCCGGTGGACGAAGCCAAGTGGGGCTTCGCGGTCATCGAACATTCGCTGTGGCAGGCTATCCCCAATTACCTGCGAAAGGCCGATAAAGCCCTGTATGACGCTACCGGCCTGCGTTTGCCACTGGAAGCAGCGCCCATTCGGTTCGCCTCGTGGATGGGCGGCGACCGCGACGGCAATCCCAACGTGACCGCTAGCGTCACCCGTGAAGTATTGCTGCTGGCGCGCTGGATGGCCGCCGATTTGTATGTGCGCGATGTCGATCAACTGGCAGCCGAGTTGTCGATGCAACAAGCCAGCGAGGCATTAAAAGCCAAGGCCGGGGACAGCGCAGAACCGTATCGCGCCGTGCTTAAACAGCTGCGCGAACGCCTGCGGGCAACGCGTAATTGGGCACACGCCTCTTTGACGACACGTACTGCGCCACCAGCCGATGTGTTGCAAAACAACCGCGATCTGCTGGATCCGCTGGAGCTGTGCTACCACTCGTTGCATGAATGTGGGATGGGCGTGATCGCTGACGGGCCGTTGCTCGATTGCCTGCGTCGGGCGGTGACCTTCGGCCTGTTTCTGGTGCGCCTCGATGTCCGTCAGGACTCGTCGCGGCATACCGCAGCCATGACCGAAATCACCGACTACCTGGGCCTTGGTCGCTACGAAGACTGGAGCGAGGACGAGCGCATCGCCTTCTTGTTGCGCGAACAGAACAACCGTCGGCCGTTGCTGCCGGCGTATTTCAAACCGTCGGCCGATACCGCCGAAGTGCTGGCGACCTGTCGGGAAGTCGCCGCCGCGCCCGGCGCATCGCTCGGTTCGTATGTTATTTCCATGGCCGGCGCCGCTTCCGACGTGCTCGCCGTGCAATTGCTGCTCAAAGAGGCTGGCGTGCTGCGGCCGATGCGCGTGGTGCCGCTGTTCGAAACCCTGGCGGACCTTGATAACGCCGGCCCGGTGATCGAAAAACTGTTGCTGCTGCCGGGCTATCGTTCGCGCTTGCAAGGCCCGCAGGAAGTGATGATCGGCTACTCCGACTCGGCCAAGGACGCCGGCACGACGGCGGCGGCCTGGGCGCAGTATCGGGCGCAGGAACGCTTGGTTGACATCTGCCGCGAGCAGCAAGTGGAACTGCTGTTGTTCCACGGTCGCGGTGGCACCGTGGGGCGCGGCGGCGGTCCGGCGCATGCGGCGATTCTGTCGCAACCGCCGGGTTCGGTCGCAGGGCGTTTCCGCACCACCGAACAAGGGGAAATGATTCGTTTCAAATTCGGCCTTCCAGACATCGCCGAGCAAAACCTCAATCTGTACCTGGCCGCGGTGCTGGAAGCGACCTTGCTGCCTCCGCCACCGCCGGAGCCTGCCTGGCGCCATTTGATGGACGAATTGGCCGCCGATGGCGTCGAGGCGTACCGCGCCGTGGTGCGTGAGAACCCGCAATTTGTCGAGTATTTCCGCCAGTCGACGCCGGAACAGGAACTGGGGCGATTGCCGCTGGGCAGCCGTCCAGCCAAACGTCGCGCCGGTGGGATCGAAAGCCTGCGCGCCATTCCATGGATCTTCGGCTGGACCCAGACACGCCTGATGTTGCCGGCCTGGTTGGGCTGGGAAGCCGCGTTGAGCAAGGCGCTGGAGCGCGGTGAAGGCGAGTTGTTGGGGCAGATGCGTGAGCAATGGCCGTTCTTCCGTACTCGTATCGACATGTTGGAAATGGTGTTGGCCAAAGCGGACGCCGATATCGCCCGATCCTACGATGAGCGCTTGGTCGAGCCGGATTTGCTTCCATTAGGTGTGCATTTACGCGACCTATTGTCGCAGGCATGTGCCGTGGTCCTGGGGTTGACTGGTCAGTCGCAGCTACTGGCACATAGCCCAGACACCCTCGAATTCATCCGCTTGCGCAACACTTACCTCGACCCGCTTCATCTATTGCAGGCGGAGTTGCTAGCCCGTTCTCGACAACAAGACGTGGCGCAAGGCAGCCCGGTAGAACAGGCGTTGCTGGTGTCTGTGGCGGGGATTGCTGCGGGTTTGCGAAATACCGGCTAAGGTTTTTGCCGTGGGGCGAAGCACTCGGCGCGGGCGTCGAGTGCCTGTGGGCGGGGGGCTGAAAAGGTCGGGCAGGCGACAGTTAATGATGGGGTTGCGACTTGGGGCACTCCATCGAAAGGGCGAGTCAGGCGGCAGTTTCTCCGACTTTCGGCGGCTTGTGTGGGCAGGAACTGCTGTGTATCTTGATCAGCCTCTGGCCGTTTGGGCGGCCACGACCCCTATTTTGAGATTGGCCCCACGAGGCGAATCTGACGTTATCCATATAAAAATTGAGGAGCACATCGATGCGCGTCATTCTGCTGGGAGCTCCCGGGGCTGGTAAAGGTACTCAGGCTCAGTTCATCACCGAGAAATTCGGCATTCCGCAAATCTCCACTGGCGACATGCTGCGTGCAGCCGTCAAGGCCGGCACCGAGCTGGGCCTGATCGCCAAGAGCGTCATGGACAGCGGCGGCCTGGTCTCCGACGACCTGATCATCAACCTGGTCAAGGAACGCATCAGCCAGGCCGATTGCGCCAACGGTTTCCTGTTCGACGGTTTCCCGCGCACCATTCCTCAGGCTGAAGCCCTGGTGAAGGCGGGCGTTGAGTTGGACCACGTGTTGGAAATCGACGTCAAAGATGAAGACATCGTTCAGCGTATCGCCGGCCGTCGTGTTCACGAGGCCAGCGGCCGCGTGTACCACATCGTCTACAACCCGCCGAAAATTGCCGGTAAAGACGACATCACTGGTGAAGAGTTGGTACAGCGCAAAGACGACACCGAAGAAACCGTGCGTCATCGCCTGTCGGTCTACCACGCCCAGACCGAGCCTCTGGTGAAGTTTTACCAGGAGCTGTCCGCCGCTCAAGGCAAGCCGAAGTACAGCCACGTTGAAGGTGTTGGCTCGGTTGAAGCGATCACCGGTAAAGTGCTTGAAGCACTGAGCTAAAAAAACGCTTCATCTTCTACGGCCCGCTTGCGGGCCGTAGTTGTTTATACTGGCGCACTTTTTCTGACCTCTCTTACGGAAACATCGATGAGCACCTTGCTGGCCCTGGACACCGCGACTGAAGCTTGCTCCGTTGCCTTGCTGCATAACGGTAAAGTCACGAGCCATTACGAGGTGATCCCGCGCCTGCATGCGCAGAAGCTGTTGCCGATGATTCAGCAATTGCTCGCCGATGCCGGGACCACCCTGCAAGCGATTGATGCCATCGCTTTCGGTCGTGGGCCGGGCGCGTTTACCGGTGTGCGAATCGCCATCGGTGTGGTTCAAGGCTTGGCGTTTGCCCTGGATCGTCCGGTATTGCCGGTGTCGAACCTGGCGGTACTGGCGCAACGCGCGTATCGCGAACACGGTGTGAGCCAGGTCGCAGCCGCCATTGATGCGCGGATGGATGAGGTGTATTGGGGTTGCTACCGCGAGACGGCGGGGGAGATGCTCCTGGTTGGCAATGAAGCCGTGTTGCCACCGGAAGTGGCGGCGTTGCCGGCGGATGCCAGTGGCGATTGGTTTGGCGCGGGGACGGGTTGGGGGTATGCCGAGCGCATTGCCGTGAACCTGGCCGGGCAGGACGCGGGCATGTTGCCGCATGCCGAAGACCTGCTGTCGCTGGCTCGATTTGCTTGGGAACGCGGTGAGGCGATTGTGGCGGATGAGGCTCAGCCGGTTTATCTGCGCGACAAGGTGGCGACGCCTAAGGCGCGTTGATTACTCGATACCGAGTTGGTTCTATCGCGAGCAGGCTCGCTCCCACATATGCGCCGTTCACAAATCCCTTGTGGGAGCGAGCCGGCTCCGGGCGGCGTACCGACGATGGCGATTTGCGCAACGTAGCCAATCGTCAGTTTATTACCCCGGGCTTTAAACCTTTTCCCATTTCTGTGTTCTAGTTATCACCGAGCGGTTTGCGAAGTGGGCAATGCGCCACTAGACTGCCATCATTGAAACCGGACATGTACTCATGCGTATAGACGGCGTTTCCTCTCAGTCCTATCCCATCAAGCGCAAGCCTCGCAAAGGCCCTGTGGCGGAAGACGATTACGTCGATATCGACGGTGAGCTGGAAATCCCCTCCGAAGAGCAAATGACTGCCCGTGCTGCCAAAGCCTCTGCCCAACGCCTGAGCAATTTCCCCGTTCGTCAGCAAGACATGATCTACCCGCGCGCCATGAGCAAAAGCGTCGCCACGGCACTCGCCAGCTACCTGAGTACGGCCAGTTTTGTCGATTGGGATACGGATGTGCTGGGCCTCGACCTGTACATCTGATGCTGTTGCCTTACTACCTCGGCTGCCCGTCCTGGAGTGAAAACGCCTGGCGCGATTATCTCTATCCGCCCGACGCGAAACCCGCTGAATTTTTAAATCTCTATACCCAAATATTCAACGCCGTAGAAGGCAATACGACCTTCTACGCGAGCCCGGCTGTCGCCACGGTACAGCGTTGGGCTGAAACCATGCCCGAACACTTTCGTTTCACGGCCAAGTTCCCCGGTGACATCAGCCACGGCGGTGACCTGCGCGAGCAACTGACCGCCGCTGAAACCTTCGTGCAATTGCTCAGCCCCCTGGGCGAGCGGGTTTCGCCGTTGTGGCTGCAATTGTCGAAAAGCTTCACGCCGCAGCGATTGCCCGAACTGGCTGCTTTCATTGATGCGCTGGAGCGACCGTTGGCTGTCGAGGTGCGCCATGACGCGTTCTTCGCCAAGGGGGATGCCGAGCGAATGCTCAATCGCCTGCTGCTGGATCGTGGTGTCGAGCGCATCTGCCTCGATCCGCGCGCGCTGTTCAGCTGTACGACTACCGATTCGTCTGTGCTCCACGCCCAATCGAAAAAGCCCAAGGTGCCGCCACGCCCGGCGGCGTTCACTCAATTCCCGCAAGTGCGTTTCATTGGCCATCCGCAGTTGGAAGCCAACGATACGTTTCTGCTGCCGTGGGTCGAGAAAATCGCCGCATGGATTGAAGAGGGGCGCACGCCCTACATCTTCCTGCACACCGCCGACAACTTGCTGGCCGCCAAACTGGCGCAGCGTTTTCACGCACAACTGATGCTGCGTTTGCCTGGCCTGCTGCCGCTGCCTGAGCTATACAGAGAACCCGCAGCGGAGCAACTTGGCTTGCTCTGAGGCGGATTCGTTCCCCTTTTCAGGAGCCTGCCAATGGATGCGCAAACCCTTCGAGCCCAGGCGTTCAAAGCACTGCACGAACGCGCTGGCGCTTTTGTCATTCCCAACCCGTGGGACGCCGGCTCGGCGAAGATGCTCGCCAGCCTGGGGTTCGAGGCGCTGGCGACCACCAGCGCCGGTTACGCCTTTTCCAATGCACGCCCCGACGGCGCGATGAACCTGGACGATACGCTGGCGAATGTTCGGGCGATTGTCGCAGCGACCAATCTATCCGTGGCGGTGGATCTGGAAAACGGTTTTGCCGACGACCCCGCCGAGTGTGCCCAAAGCATTTTGCGCGCGGCTGAGGCCGGTGCTATCGGCGGCTCTATCGAAGATGCCACGGGCCGTGAAGCGGCGCCGATCTACTGCTTCGAACATGCCGTGGCGCGCATTGAAGCGGCAGTGGCGGCGGCGCGCAGCTTGCCGTTCCCTTTCATGCTGACCGCCCGTGCCGAGAACTTTCTGCACGGCAATCCCGATCTCGCCGACACCATCCGTCGCTTGCAGGCGTTTGCCGAGGCGGGGGCCGACGTGCTCTATGCGCCGGGGTTGCGCAGTGCTGAAGAGGTGTTGGCGGTGGTCCGTGCCGTGGCGCCCAAACCGGTCAATGTGTTGATGTCCGGCGGGTTGAAATTGACGGTCGAGCAGTTGAGCGAGATGGGCGTCAAACGTATCAGTGTCGGTTCGGCTTTGGCCTTGGCGGCGTATGGCGAGTTTTTTCGTGCGGCCGAAGAGATCAAGACGTCGGGCACCTTCGGGTTTACCGCGCGTTCCATGCCGTACGCGAAGGCCAATCAACTGTTCAAAGGCTGACGATGCGGTTTCGCTAAGGGTTAAGCGGCGATGCGCAGGTTTTGCAGAACGATCGGGCGAGCCCAGCCGTTATCGAAATCGAACTGTTTCTGTTGTTCCACCAGCTCTTGGGGGGAGAACGGCGGGAACGGTTTGTCCAGCAGCTCCATTTCGAATTCGGCGATCGGCAGGTGTAGCGCACGCGGTTGCGGCCCCGGGCCGGCTTCGGGCACAGGCTGGCCGGCGGTAAGCACGATTGGGCGGACCCAACCGCTTTCGAAGTCTTGTTGTTTTTGCTGAGCGACGATTTCTTCCGGCGGGAACGGTGGGGCCGGTTTGTCTGCCAGGTCCATTTCGAACTCGGCAATCGGCAAAAACAGTGGCTCCGGCGGGCGGACCACGGTTTGCGTCACGTTGCATTCGCGCTGGGAAACGATGTGCGCCAGCAGCTCGCTGCCGACGGTGGGCTCGACCGGGCTGTCGAGATCGACCGGTGGAAATTTGAGCGACTCTGGTACCCCATCACCCGGCTGATCGGCCATCGCCCGGGCAAAAAAATCTTGCCACAGGTGACTGACACCGCCCAACGCCTGGGTATTTCGCAGGTTGTAATCGCCGTAGGGCGAGATAAAACCTGTGATTGTGGTTTGAAAGTCTGACATTTCTCTCGGTCGACGCTCAGCTCTGGCAAAATGCCTATCAGTTTTGTTATCGGCCGTTTTTGCCGATCATTAATTTTTTGAGCGTGTTTTCCGATGAGTGATCAACCGGCGGTTTGCCGTATCCATGTCGAGGCCCTGGGCACGACCTTTCAGCCACAAGCCGAGCAATGGGCCGAGCGCCTGGGCTTGCCGCTGCAGGTGGATGACGGCGAGTTTGCCTTGCAGGTCGGCGAGCAGGGTTTGCAGCTGCAACAGCTTGGGGCGGATGCGCCGGGGCCGGTGCGAGTGGACTTCGTTGAAGGCGGGGCGGCGCATCGTCGATTGTTCGGTGGCGGCACGGGGCAAATGATCGCCAAGGCCGTTGGCATCGCGCAGGGCGTGCGTCCGCGTGTTCTGGATGCCACGGCGGGGCTGGGCAAGGATGCGTTCGTGCTGGCGAGCCTGGGCTGCGAGATGAGTCTGATCGAGCGTCAACCGCTGATTGGTGCCTTGCTTGAGGATGGCCTGGCGCGTGGTGCGGAAGATTTCGATGTGGCGCCTATCGTGGCGCGGATGAAATTGCTCAAGGGCAACTCAATCGAGGTAATGCGCAATTGGGAAGGCGAGCCGCCGCAGGTGATCTACCTCGACCCGATGTTTCCCCATCGTGAGAAAACCGCGCTGGTGAAGAAGGAAATGCGCTTGTTCCGGCCGTTAGTGGGGGATGACCCGGATGCGCCGGCGTTGTTGGAGGCGGCGTTGGCGTTGGCCAGTCATCGAGTTGTAGTGAAGCGGCCGCGCAAAGCACCGTGTATAGCGGGGCCGAAGCCGAGTCATGCCCTGGACGGGAAATCCAGCCGGTATGACATTTACCCCAAGAAAGCGCTCAAGCCGTAAAACCGCGTCGCGGGCAAGCCTGCTCCCACAGGGTTAGCGAATATCCTGTGGGAGCGGGCTTGCCCGCGAAGGCGCCAGACCAGACACCCAATTGCTATCAGGCTGTCTCCGGCCGATAAGCCCGCATAAACAACTCCACCACTTCCCGCACATGCTCCTCGGCCGCATTCCCGGTCACCGGCCCGCCGCAGCCATACAACAACCGAAAATTCCCCGCACCCTTGAGCAAACAGAAGAAATGCTCAGCGGCATTGCGCGGTTTATCAATGCTCAACACACCGCTTTCATCGACCTTGGCCAGCAACCGCTCCATGCCATCCAGCATGCGTTGCGGTCCGGCCTCGAAGAAGATCAGCGAGAGTTTCGGGTCCTGGCTGCCCAGGGTAATCATCAGGCGATGCAGGTTCACCGATTCATCGCTGTTGATCAGATGATGAAAGCCGCGCGCGATGTTCAGCAGCACCGTTTCTACCGCAATGCCTTCCGGTAATTCGAAAAACAGCGGCGGCAGTTGCTCCTCGCACTTGGCGACAACGGCGGTAGAGAACAGCGTCTCCTTGTCGTTGAAGTGGCTGTAGACCGTCAGCTTTGACACACCGGCCTCGGCAGCGACGGCATCCATGCTGGTATTGGCATAGCCCTTACTCAGAAACAGCGTTTTCGCCGCATCGAGAATGGCTTGGCGCTTGGCCAAATCCTTGGGTCTGCCTGGGCCAGTTGGTGCTGAAAGATTGTTCGACATATTCGCTTTTATTACTGGACTGGTGAGTTTGCTATTAATACCATACTGCTCAGTATAATTATTCCAAGCACCATTAGCGAAAGGTCGTTCACCATGTTCCGCTATGCCTTGTCCCTCGCGCTGCCAGTCAGTCTGGCGTTTTTATTGACGGCGTGTGGTCACGAAGAGGCGCCGCAAGTCACCATTCGTCCGGCCATGGTGGTGCAGCCAGAGCCTTCGGCGCAGGCGATGGAAAGCTATCCCGGTGAAGTCCGGGCGCGATATGAGCCGGACCTGGCGTTTCGCATTGGCGGCAAAGTCAGCCGACGACTGGTCGAGGAAGGGCAGCGGGTCAAGGCTGACCAGCCGCTGGCAGAGCTCGATCCACAAGACGTGCGCCTGCAACTGGAAGCTGCTCGTGCGCAGGTCGCCGCCGCCGAGGCGAATCTGAGCCTGGTGCGCGCCGAACGGGATCGCTACAAGACCCTGATGGACCGCCAGATGGTCAGCCATTCGCAGTACGACAATGCGGAAAACCTTTACCGCTCCGGTGAAGCCCGCCTCAAGCAAATCAAAGCCGAATTCAATGTCTCGACCAATCAGGCGAGCTACGCGGTACTGCGCGCGCCTCAGGATGGCGTAGTGGCCAATCGGGCCGTGGAAGTCGGACAAGTGGTGGCCGCCGGGCAAACCGTGTTCACCATCGCCACCGATGGCGAACGTGAAGTGTTGATCAGCCTGCCGGAACAGAGTTTCGGCCGCTTCAAGGTCGGTCAGCCGGTGTCAGTAGAACTCTGGACCCAACCTGATCAGCGCTTCGCCGGGCGCATCCGCGAACTGTCGCCTGCCGCCGATCCCAAATCCCGCACCTTTGCCGCTCGTATTGCGTTCACCGCTGGCAAAGTCCCGGCGGAGCTCGGCCAAAGTGCCCGGGTGTTCATCCAGACGGCAGAAACCATTGCCCTGTCGGTGCCGTTATCGGCCGTCACGGCGGAAAACGGTGCGACCTACGTTTGGGTGCTCGGCGCCAACAACACCTTGAAAAAAGCGCCGGTCCGCGTCGGCGCGTTCGGCGAGAAAACCGTACCGGTGCTCGAAGGCTTGAACGCCAGCGACTGGGTAGTAGCCGCCGGTGTTCATGTACTGCATGACGGGCAACAAGTGCGTCCGGTGGATCGCTCCAACCGCGTGGTCAATCTGGCGGACAAGGAGTAATCCCCGATGCGCTTCAACCTTTCCGAATGGGCGCTGCGTAATCGCCAGATCGTACTGTTCCTGATGCTCTTGCTGGCTATCGTCGGCGCAATTTCCTATACCAAGCTCGGCCAAAGCGAAGACCCGCCGTTTACCTTCAAGGCGATGGTGATTCGTACCAACTGGCCGGGGGCCACGGCTCAGGAGGTGTCGCGCCAGGTCACCGAGCGTATCGAGAAGAAACTGATGGAAACTGGCGAGTACGAGCGCATCGTCTCGTTCTCTCGTCCGGGTGAGTCCCAGGTGACGTTTATCGCGCGCGATGCCATGCATTCGCAAGACATTCCCGAGCTCTGGTATCAGGTCCGCAAGAAGATCAGCGACATCCGTCAGACCTTGCCACCGGGCATTCAGGGACCGTTTTTCAACGATGAATTCGGCACCACCTTCGGCAATATCTACGCCCTGACCGGCGACGGTTTTGATTACGCGATATTGAAGGACTACGCCGACCGCATCCAGATCCAGCTGCAACGGGTCAAGGATGTGGGCAAGGTCGACTTGCTAGGGTTACAGGACGAGAAGATCTGGATCGAGCTGTCCAACGTCAAGCTCGCGACCCTTGGTTTGCCGTTGGCCGCTGTGCAGCAAGCGCTTGAAGAACAGAATGCAGTGTCGACCGCCGGGTTCTTCGAAACCACCAGTGAGCGATTGCAGCTACGGGTCTCGGGGAATTTTCAGACGGTCGATGAGATCAAGAACTTCCCGATCCGCGTCGGTGATCGCACATTCCGCATTTCCGATGTGGCTGACGTTCGCCGTGGTTTCAACGATCCTCCCGCGCCGCGCATGCGCTTCATGGCCGAAAACGCTATCGGTCTGGCCGTGGCGATGAAGGACGGTGGCGACATTCTGGTGCTGGGCAAGGCGCTGGAAGTCGAGTTTGACCGCATCCAGAAAAACCTCCCGGCCGGCATGCAACTGCGCAAGGTATCGGACCAGCCTGCCGCAGTGAAAACCGGGGTCGGCGAATTCGTACAGGTGTTGGTGGAAGCCTTGGCGATTGTGTTGCTGGTGAGCTTCTTCTCACTCGGCGTGCGCACCGGCATGGTGGTGGCGCTGACGATTCCGCTGGTGTTGGCGATGACCTTTGCCAGCATGTATTACCTCGGCATCGGCTTGCACAAAATTTCCCTCGGTGCGTTGGTGCTGGCGCTGGGCTTGCTGGTGGACGACGCGATCATCGCCGTGGAAATGATGGCGATCAAAATGGAGCAGGGCTTCGATCGTATCAAGGCGGCCAGTTATGCCTGGACCAGCACGGCGTTCCCGATGCTCACCGGTACGCTGATCACCGCCGCCGGGTTCCTGCCGATTGCCACCGCGCAATCAAGCACCGGCGAATACACCCGCTCGATCTTCCAGGTAGTGACCATCGCGTTACTGGCCTCGTGGGTGGCCGCTGTTGTTTTTGTGCCGTATCTGGGGGAAAAACTCCTGCCGGATCTGGCGAAAATTCATGCGGCGAAGCACGGCTCGGATCAGCCTGACCCTTACGGCACACCGTTCTATCAGCGGGTCAGACGTCTGGTGGAGTGGTGCGTACGGCGACGCAAAACGGTGATCGTGCTGACGATCCTGATGTTTATGGCCTCAGTGGCGCTGTTCCGCTTCGTGCCGCAGCAATTCTTCCCGGCGTCGGGTCGGCTGGAACTGATGATTGATTTGAAACTGGCCGAAGGCGCATCCCTGAGCAACACCGCCGACGAAGTCAAACGCCTGGAAGCCTTGCTAAAGGATCGCGCCGGTATCGACAATTACGTGGCCTATGTCGGCACCGGTTCACCGCGTTTTTACCTGCCGCTGGATCAGCAACTGCCGGCGGCGAGCTTCGCGCAGGTGGTGGTCCTGGCCAAGTCCATCGAGGATCGCGAAACCCTGCGTACTTGGCTGATCGAAGCCCTCAACGAACAATTCCCGGCCCTGCGTGCGCGGGTCACACGTCTTGAAAACGGCCCGCCAGTTGGTTATCCGGTGCAGTTCCGGGTGACCGGTGAACACATCGACGAAGTCCGCGCACTGGCCCGAAAAGTGGCGGCCAAGGTTCGCGAGAATCCGCACGTGGTCAATGTGCACCTGGACTGGGAAGAGCCCAGCAAAGTGGTGTACCTGAACGTCGATCAGGACCGCGCCCGAGCGCTTGGCGTGAGCACCGCGAACCTGTCGAAGTTCCTGCAAAGCTCCTTGACCGGTTCCAGCGTCAGTCAGTACCGCGAAGACAACGAGTTGATCGAGATCCTGTTGCGCGGCACCTTGCACGAGCGCACCGAACTGTCGTTGCTGCCAAGCCTGGCCGTGCCGACCGACAACGGCCGCAGCGTGGCGCTGTCGCAGATTGCGACGCTGGAATACGGCTTCGAAGAAGGCATCATCTGGCACCGTAATCGCCAGCCCAATGTGACCATCCGTGCTGACATCTATGGCAAGGAACAGCCGGCAACCCTGGTGCAGCAGATCATGCCGACGCTTGATCCGATTCGCGCCGAATTGCCGGACGGCTACTTGCTGGACGTTGGCGGCACGGTCGAAGATTCTGCCCGTGGCCAGAACTCGGTGAAAGCCGGTGTGCCACTGTTCATCGTGGTGGTACTGACGCTATTGATGCTGCAACTGCGCAGTTTCTCCCGCACGGTGATGGTGTTCTTGACCGCGCCGCTGGGGCTGATCGGCGTGACCTTGTTCCTGTTGGTGTTCCGCCAGCCGTTCGGTTTTGTGGCAATGCTTGGGACTATCGCGTTGTCCGGGATGATCATGCGTAACTCGGTGATTCTGGTGGACCAGATCGAGCAGGACATCGCGGCAGGCCTCAAGCCCTGGCAGGCGATTATCGAGGCGACCGTGCGCCGCTTCCGCCCGATTGTATTGACCGCACTCGCGGCGGTGCTGGCGATGATCCCCTTGTCACGCAGCGTGTTCTTCGGGCCGATGGCGGTGGCGATCATGGGCGGGTTGATTGTGGCGACGGCGTTGACGTTGCTGTTCTTGCCGGCGTTGTATGCGGCGTGGTTCAGGGTGAAGAAAGAGCCGGTCTGACTTCCTACATGTCTTTCAGAATCCTCTGATATTGAGTCAGAGGACTCTGACTGCTGTACTCAGGGCTCAGTTTCACGAGTTTTTGAGTCAGAAGTTATGAAAAAACCGCCTGCTTTAACGGGCAGGACCGATCCAGTGTTCGACCTGTTGATGAAATCCCCCCACAAGGAACGCCTCCCGGACTACCTGGCCCTGCTGAAGCCGCTGGATGATCAGGGGCGTTACCTTCCATTTGATGAATTGCGTTATCGCTGGGCACCGGGGCTGGATTCAAGATTGTGCTGGGCCTTGGTCAAAAAGGCCCGGAAAGCGCAGTACTCCTGCCTTCTGCCCTTGGGTGAACCGGTCCTGTGGGGTAACTTCGTGCTGACGCCGTTGGCGCAGAAAGCCATTTCGGCAGTCGATCGGCAAACCACCACCGCCGCGTTGGAATACATGACCAGCCAGATCGGTGAGCGCGCGCATTTCAGCTATCTGCTCAACGACCTGATCGAAGACGAAGCCATCAGCAGCAGCCAACTCGAAGGCGCTGCAACCACCACGCGTGTGGCCAAGGACATGCTCAAGCGCCATCGCCTGCCGCGTACGCCCGATGAGCGAATGGTCATTGGCAACTACCAGATGATGAACTTTGCCTGGGAGCAGCGTTATGAACCACTGAGTGTGGAGCTCATCACCGCGATGCATCGTGTTGGCGTCGAGGGTATTGATGACGCGCAGTATTCGCCGGGCGAATTCAGAGGCACCGATGATGTGGTGGTGCAGGACGGCGAGGGCAACACCGTGCATACACCGCCGCCCGCAGCAGGGCTGGTGTCACGATTGCAGCTGCTGTCGACGTGGATCAATCAGACCCACAACGATATCAACCGTGAGGACTGCCTCCATCCACTGGTGAAAGGCATCTCGCTGCATTTTGCTTTGGGTTACGAGCATCCTTTCCGCGATGGTAACGGTCGTGTCGCGCGGGCGCTGTTCTACTGGTTCATGTTCAAGAATGACTTCTCGGCCTTTCGGTACATTGCTATCAGCGTTTTGCTGCGCAACGCGCCGGTGAAATACGGGCGGTCGTATTTGAATACCGAGGCCGATGAACTGGACCTGACTTACTTCATCGATTTCCAGTGTTCGGTGATCCTGCGGGCTGTCAGTGGTTTTACCGAGGTCTATCGCAAGAGTCTGGACTATGCCGAACGCTTTGATCGCTGGTTGATGGCGTCGGGTTTTTTCGATCAGCTCACCGAGAAGCAGCGCGCCGTCTATCAAGTGGCCAAGAGCGGGATGGCCAAGGAGTTCACGGCCGTCAATGTGAAGGAAAACCTCGAATGCTCTTACAACACCGCTTCGGCGACCTTGAACGGGTTGGTTGATCTGAAGGTATTCGAGAAGCGGAAGATGGGGCGGGAGTGGGTGTTCTTTTTGCGGGCCGCACCCGTGACCTCATCCATCATGGAAGCCATTTGAATGAAAAAGCCCGCTGAACCTGTAAAGGTCAGCGGGCTTTTTACAGGGTTCAGTCGCTCTGAATCACAACGTCCCAAAAACTTTCTTCGCCAGACTCGTCGCCGCCGCTGCAGGGTTCTGGCGGATGGTTTCTTCCTGTTTGCCAATCATCTCAAACAAACCGTTCAGGGCCTGTTCGGTGACGTAGTTTTCGACGTTGGCGTTCTTGGCATCCAGCACGCCCATGGTCGCCGCCTGACCGGCGAAGGTGTTGTATTGCTTGGCAAGGCCGACGTGGTCGGTGGCTTGTTTCACAATCGGCAGGAACTTGGCGCGGATCTGTTCGCGGCTGGTTTTGTTCAGATACTGAGTAGCCGAGTCGTTGCCGCCGCTGAGGATGCCTTTGGCATCATCCACGCTCATCTTCTTCACCGCGTCCACGAGGATCGGCTGGGCTTGGGTCACGGCGATTTCTGCCGCTTTGTTCATGCTGGTTTCCAGTTCGTCGACCTGATCGCCCATGCCAAACTGCTTCATTTTGCTGGCGACCTTGCCGAGTTTGCCCGGCAAACCGATTTTCACGTCCGGGTTGTTGCTGAAGCCACCCGGTGTGCCGAGTTGTTTGACCGCCAGTTGCGCACCTTGGGTCAGGGCATCCTTGAGGCCACCAGTGGCGTCTGTTTGCGACAGGTCGCTGAGGGACAGCGCCAACGCACTGGCAGAAATCATCAAGCCTGCACAGAGGCCGGCGAAGCGAAGGGTAGGGCGAAGCATGGCAGCTTCCTTGTTCGAAAGAGGAGTTTAGTGAAACGCTGGCGACAATCTAACGGATTTTTACAGCAGTTTCGCCCGTGTATTGCTGATGAACGCTATTTTCAGACTTTGCTGAAGGGTTTCAATACAACGGAGTGGGGATACACCTCTATTGAATTGCGGTATTCATTCTCAGTGGCCGTCAGGGTATAGCGTTTACCGGGCACAACAGTCTCTGGATCGTATTCCAGATAAAACGCCTCTGCCATTTCTTCACTGATATGCACTTGAGTCAGTTGGACCGCCGCATTGTCGTGCTCATGCGCGACGATGGTCACCGCGTGCTCCGGTTCTACCGGTTGAGGTTCTTGCGCCTGAATGTAAAGACGACCGATAGGGCTCAGGTGCAAGGTTTGGCGATGCGGTGCACGGTGGACTATGACGAAGTAGTCCAGGTCAATCAGCAGTGGAGCGCCATTGTGGGTCATGCTGACTGTCACGCGGTATTTAACGCTTACATCGGCATAGTTGTGTGGAAATGAAAAGTTCCAGCACCCGCTGCGCAAAACCGGTTCTCGGGATTGTGCGATTTTTACAGGCGTAGACGAGTTTGCAGTTTGCACACTTATGTACGTTTCACCTTCGCCATCGCTGGGGGGGAGAAAGTCTTCTGGCAAACTAAAAGTTAGGGTGATGTAGCGGTTGGTATCTTCTAATGAGTTCATCGCGATATCCGTATCGGGATTAGTTATGGGGGGGCTATTAATTCATAAATGAGCGGTAATAAGAACATCCTTGTTCTTATAGTCATTGTCAGGAAGTTACAGACTCTCCAACTTGGCTTGATCCGCCGCATCTTCACTGCGATGCAATGCCACCTGGCGGATCGACAAGCGAATCTCCGCCGGCAACACCCGTTTGGCCGCACCTTCGGCCAGTTCGCCGAGCAATTCGTGATAGCTCAACTTGCCGGCTTCGTCGCGCTTGAGCACGTCTAGGTCCAGCATGGTCTGGATGAAGTGCCGGAACAGGCTCTTGTCGAAGAACTCCGGGGCGTTCAGGCCGTGGAGAATCGACAGGCGCTGGGCCATGACCGTGCACAGGTCCTCCAGCTCTTCGGCGCTGATGCTGTTCTGGCCGCTGTTGAGCAGCAAAGACACAGTCATGTAGAAGCGCTGCAACGTCTGGGCGATGCTCTTCGACAACAAAGTCAGCAACACGAAATGCCGCGAACTTGGTACCGGGCGCAGATAGACATTGTTTTCGAAGCGCAGCAGACCCTGTTCGACGAACGCTTCCAGCCATTGATCGATCACCGCGTCCAGCTCATCCATGGACCAGCGAATGAACAGTTCCGATTGCAGGTACGGATACAGCGCGCGGGTGTAGCGCTGGATTTGTTCGCGGTTCATGCGCGAGGCGCTCTGAAAGAAACTCGCCAGCAACGCCGGCAACGCAAAGATGTGCAGGACGTTGTTGCGGTAGTAGGTCATCAGGACGGCGTTTTGCTCGTCCAGATACAAAATTTTGCCCAAAGCATCGCTCTGCTCGGACAGCAGGTCCATGTCCTTCACATGCTCGATCAGTGCGCGCCCGTCACCCTCAGGCAGCGTGGTGTGCGGCGAATACGGAACCTTGCGCAACAGCGCCAGATACAAATCGAGCACCCGCGCCATGGCGCGATCGTCCAGCGCCAGACGGCTGGTGGACAGCAACGCCAGGGCCACCAGGTTCACCGGGTTGATCGCTGCCGCTTCGTTGAGATGCTGCGCGACTTTTTCACCGAGGCGGTTAGTCGTTTCGTTGAGCCACGACGGTTTGAACTGCGGGCCGAATTCCTGTTGGCGCCAGTCCGGCTGTTCGCTGTCGAGGAATTCCGCCAGTTTGATCGGCTCGCCGAAGTTCACCGCCACTTGGCCGAAGCGCTGCTTGAGCGCGCCGATGACTTTGAAAATATCGAAGATCGATTCTTTCTTTTTGGTCGCACCGCGCAGTTCGCCGAGGTAAGTCCGACCTTCAAGTACGCGCTCGTAACCGATGTACACCGGCACGAACACGATGGGCATGCGCGACGAACGCAGGAAACTACGCAGGGTGATTGCGAGCATCCCGGTTTTCGGTTGCAGCATGCGTCCGGTGCGCGAACGGCCGCCCTCGACGAAGTACTCGACCGGGAAACCTTTGGTGAACAGGGTGTGCAGGTATTCGTTGAACACCGAGGTATACAGCGGGTTGCCCTTGAAGGTGCGGCGCATGAAAAACGCGCCACCGCGGCGCAGCAGGCTGCCGATTACCGGCATGTTGAGGTTGATCCCGGCGGCGACGTGCGGCGGGGTCAGGCCATTGCGGAATAGCAGATACGAGAGCAGCAAATAGTCGATGTGGCTGCGATGGCACGGCACGTAGATCACTTCGTGACCCTGGGCGACCTTCTGCACGCCTTCAATGTGGTTGACTTTGATGCCGTCGTAAATCTTGTTCCAGAACCAGCTCAGCACCACTTCCAGAAAACGGATGGCGGTGTAGGTGTAGTCCGAGGCGATCTCGTTACCATAACGCAGGGCCTGTACCTTGGCTTTTTCAGGGGAGATGTTCTCGCGTTCGGCTTCGTCGAGGATCGCTTGTTTGACCAGCGGCTGGTTGAGCAAGCCTTTGACCAAATGGCGGCGGTGGGAAATGTCCGGGCCGATGACGGCGGCTTTGAGATTGCGAAAGTGCACCCGCAGGATCCGCTGGGCCATACGCACAGTGCGCTCGTGGCCCTTGTTGTGATCGACCAGCTCGCGCAGGTGGATCGGCGCAGAGAACTGCACGCGCGTCTTGCGCCCCAGCACGATGATACTCAGTAAGCGACGCAGACGACCGGTGACGGCCCAGCTGTCGGCGAATAGCAATTTCCACGGGCTCGATTCGCTGTCCGGTGACTGGCCCCAAAACACGCTGACCGGAATGATCTGCGCGTCTTCGGCGGCATTTTGGCTCAGGGCGCTGACCAGGCGGGTCAAGGTTGGCGGTGCGCCGCGTTTGTCCTGACGGCCGAGCCAGTCGGGCTCCGGCGTCAGGTAAAAGAACGCGGCGGGTTCCAGCAGGTTACCCACTGAAACCGGTAGCACCGGGCGGGGGAGGCCAGCCTTGCTGCATTCGGTGTCGACCACGGCGAGGTCGGTCAGCGAAGGGTTTTGCAGGACGTAGAACACCGGGCGACTGCGATCGAGGTCAAGGGTGAACGACGACTGGTTGATCGTCTCCGAGCGAACCCAGAGATAGAGCAGTCGGCGCAGGGTGCCAAACACAAGACGGCGGAACGGGGAGCGGGTCATACGGCTTCTGCGTGAGTGAGTGAAACCGAGCAAATGCTCGGGCGGCCGATAGTGTGCCGTATTCCCCGAAAATCGGCAAAAAAGCGGCTAAGTAAAGTGAGTTGAGAGTTTTGACGGCTGTCATATACTCGGCCGTCCAAAATAAAAACAAGGGGGGTACTGATTCATGGCTACGCGCGAAACCGGCAATGTGAAATGGTTCAACGACGCTAAGGGCTACGGCTTTATTCAACGCGAGGACGGGGTGGACGTGTTCGTCCACTACCGCGCGATTCGCGGCGAAGGGCACCGTTCGCTGGCTGAAGGGCAGCAGGTTGAATATGCAGTGGTGACGGGCGAGAAGGGGTTGCAGGCTGAAGACGTTGTAGGCTTGTAAACCATAGCTTCAGATCACCCAAAACCACTGTGGGAGCGAGCCTGCTCGCGATAGCTGACTGACATTCAACATCAATGTTGACTGAAAGGACGCAATCGCGAGCAGGCTCGCTCCCACAATGGATCTCCCTGTGGCATGCCATTTTTGGCACTCCACAGGTACAGCGTTCATGTATTAAACAGTTTTCCAGGTGATTTCTTCTTCACCGTCCGCGCTGATACGCATCCAGCGATCCGCTGTTTCTTCACCTTCTTCCTCGACCCACGTCCCCGGCGCGCAACGCACTTCGATGTTCAGTGCGGCAAAAGCAGCGCGGGCGCAGGCGATGTCGTCTTCCCATGGGGTCTGGTCGCTGTCCAGGAACAGGCTGTTCCATTTGCCCACGGCCTTGGGTAGCCAGGTGACCGGCACGTCGCCGGCCTTGCACTTGTAGGTCTGTCCCTTCTGAACCCAGTCGGTGCACGGGCCCAAAGCAGTGCCGAGCCAGGCCGCGATGGCCTTGTAGTCGACGTCGGCGTCTTTCAGGTAAATCTCGATATCGGGTTGGCGCATGGATGTCCTCACTGCGGGTCTGAAAAATCCATTCGCGGATTTAGCCGGCCTCAAGCGATTGCTCAAGGCCAAAAATTTAAATTTATTGAAGAACGAAATAATCGTAGCGCATCGACACAGTGACCTCGAACGGCTCGGTCTGTTCGATGACCGCCGCGCGGCGTTCGGCACTGGCGCGCCAGCCATGGGGTGTCATGGCCAACAGGTTCGCGCGGTCCTGACCCTTTGAAAGCGTCAGCTTGAATTCCAGGGTTTCACTGTGCGCCAGCGCCATGCCCTCCGGCACCAACGCCAGATGCTTGTCGTCGGTGTATTCACGCACTTCGTCGTACAACCGCTCGCGCAACTCCATCAGATGGCCGCTGGTCGGACCGACTTTCATCAAGCCGCCGCCGGGGCTCAGCAGACGTTTGGCTTCTTCCCAGTCGAGCGGGCTGAAGACGCTGGCGAGAAACTGGCAACTGCCCGAAGCCAACGGCACCCGCGCCATGCTGGCGATCAACCAGGTCAGTTGCGGGTTGCGTTTGCAGGCGCGTTTGACTGCTTCGCGGGAAATGTCCAGCGCGTACCCGTCGGCGTTGGGCAAGGCCTCGGCGATTTGCGCGGTGTAGTAACCCTCGCCACAGCCGATGTCGAGCCAGCGTTGCGGCGCGAATTGCGCCGCCAGTTCGGCCAGGCGCTTGGCCACTGGCGCGTAATGGCCGGCGTTCAAGAAGTCGCGGCGGGCTTCGACCATGGCCAGGTTATCCCCAGGGTCGCGGCTGTTTTTGTGCTGCACCGGCAACAGGTTCAGGTAACCCTGTCGCGCGCGGTCGAAACGATGCCCGGCAGGGCAAGCTACGCCGTTGTCCACCGCGTTCAGTGGTTCGCTGCAGATCGGGCAGGCGAGCATCAGGCGAGCAACTTGATCAGGGTCTGGTAGTAGATTTCGGTCAGCACGTCGAGGTCGGCGGCCAGTACACGCTCGTTGACCTGGTGGATCGTCGCGTTGACCGGACCGAGTTCAACTACCTGCGTGCCCATGGTCGCGATGAAGCGCCCGTCGGAGGTGCCGCCGCTGGTGGACGCCTTGGTGTCGCGGCCAGTGATGTCTTTGATGCTCGACGCCACGGCATCCAGCAACGCGCCCGGCTCGGTCAGGAAGGGCAGACCGGACAACGCCCAGTCGATGTGCCAGTCCAGGCCATGCTTGTCGAGAATGTCGGCGACGCGTTTTTGCAGGCCTTCAACCGTGGATTCGGTGGAGAAACGGAAGTTGAACACCGCCACCAGGTCGCCCGGAATCACGTTGGTCGCGCCGGTACCGGAGTTGACGTTGGAGATCTGGAAACTGGTCGGCGGGAAGAAATCATTGCCGTGGTCCCAATGCTCGGCGGCCAGTTCGGCCAGGGCCGGGGCGGCGAGGTGAATCGGGTTCTTGGCGAGGTGCGGATAGGCCACGTGGCCCTGTACACCGCGAACGGTTAGCTTGGCGCCGAGGGAGCCGCGACGGCCGTTCTTGACCACGTCGCCTACCAGGGTGGTGCTCGACGGTTCGCCGACGATGCACCAGTCCAGACGCTCCTTACGGGCGGCAAGGCGTTCGATCACAGCCTTGGTGCCGTGGTGAGCCGGGCCTTCTTCGTCGCTAGTGATCAGGAAAGCGACCTTGCCCTTGTGATCCGGGTAGTCGGCGACAAAGCGTTCGGCAGCCACGGTCATGGACGCGAGGCTGCCTTTCATGTCCGCCGCGCCACGGCCGCAGAGCATGCCGTGTTCGTCAATCAGCGCGTTGAACGGGTCGATCTGCCAGGCGGTCACCGGACCGGTCGGCACCACGTCGGTGTGACCGGCGAAGCACAGCACCGGGCCGTCGTGTTTACCGTGGGTCGCCCAGAAGTTATCCACATCTTCGATGCGCATCGGTTCCAGCATGAAACCGGCATCGCCCAGGCGCTGCATCATCTGCTTCTGGCAATCGGCGTCGACCGGCGTCACGGACGGACGGCGGATCAGGTCGATGGCGAGTTGAAGGGTCGGCGAAAGGTCGGCGTGGGCCGTCATGGAAAACTCCGGAAGCTAATTGTGTAGGAGCAAAGCTTGCTCGCGATGAACGATGATGAGGTCTTTCTGTTACACCGAGTCGCATCAATCGCGAGCAAGCTTTGCTCCTACAGGAATTGGTGCTGGGCGCGCAAAATGGCGGTTATCTTAAAGCAAAACGGCGGCCATTGGCCGCCGTTTAGTACATCTCTACGGATTTAGACGGCCGGTGCTGGCTCAGGCTCGGCTACCGGTTTCGGCAGCGAAGACAGGAACGCCATGATCAGCGCCGCCAGGTACGGCAGCGATTGCACCAGCAACATGGTCACCCAGAAGCGCATGTCGTTGCTCGGCAAGCCGTTGACCAGGAAGATCCCCAGCGCAGCGCCCCACAACAGCAGCATGATGAACACCTCTTCACGCGCCTCCGAAATGGCCACCCAGAAGCCGTGGCTATCGGCGTGTTTCGGCGTACGGATGAACGGAATGCTGCTGGTGAAGAAGCCGTACAGCACCGCTTTAGCGATGGTGTGCGACAACGCCAGCCCGGCCAGCGCCGCACAGAACGCATCTTTGAGGTTCACGCCGACTGCGCGGCGATAGAGGAAGATGATCTTGCCGACCTTGAACACGAACAGCGCCAACGGCGGGATCGCGAAAATCAGCAACGGCGGATCAACCCGTTGCGGCACGATGATCATCGCCGCTGACCACAACAACGCGCCAACGGTGAAGAAGATGTTCATGCCATCCGCGACCCACGGTAACCAGCCCGCGAGGAAGTGGTAACGCTGGCCACGGGTCAGTTCGGTGTCCTTGCCGCGCAGCAAACTGGCGGTGTGACGCTTGATGATCTGAATCGCTCCGTAGGCCCAGCGGAAACGCTGTTTCTTGAAGTCGATAAAGGTATCGGGCATCAGGCCTTTGCCGTAGCTGGTGTGGTAATACGCCGCCGACAGGCCTTTTTCGAACACGCGCAGACCCAGCTCGGCGTCTTCACAGATACACCAGTCAGCCCAGCCGAGCTCTTCGAGCACTGAGCGCCGGGTCATGGTCATGGTGCCGTGCTGGATGATCGCGTCACGGTCGTTACGGGTGACCATGCCGATGTGGAAGAAGCCTTTGTATTCCGCGTAGCAGAGCTTTTTGAAGGTGCTTTCGTTCTGATCGCGATAGTCCTGCGGCGACTGCACCACAGCGATTTTCGGATCGGCGAAGTGCGGCACCATGTGCTTGAGCCAGTTCGGGTCGACGCAGTAGTCCGAGTCGATCACCGCGATGACTTCGGCATCCTTGGCGGTGTGCGGGATCAGGTAATTCAGCGCGCCGCCCTTGAAGCCGGCCAGCGGTGCAACGTGGAAAAACTTGAAGCGCGGGCCGAGGATTTCGCAGTAATCGCGCACCGGCTCCCAGACCGCCGGGTCCTTGGTGTTGTTGTCGATGATCAGGACTTCGAAGTCCGGGTAATCGAGGTTGGCCAAGGCGTTGAGGGTCTGTTTGACCATCTCCGGCGGCTCGTTGTAGCAGGGCACGTGGATCGAGACTTTCGGTCTGTAGTCCGAATCACCCACCACCGGCAGGAATTCACGACGACGCTTGTGGGTCCAGACTGCTTCGGCCAGTTCATGGGCCTCGGTCAGCAGAACAATAAAGACCCCGAGTGCACCGAGGGCCAGGAGGAATCCGACGGTCAGGCTGAACCAGGTGCTGTATTGCTGGCTGTAGTCGTAACCGATCCACACCAACACCGAACCGCAGAGAAACGCGATGAAAGTCAGGAAGGTACGGCCACGTTGGCGCAGGGCCGAGCCGTCGATCATCAACAGGGTCAGGGACAGCAACGCCAACACCGCAGACCCGATTGCCAGTACTCGCCATTGCGGGATCGCGACCACCGGGCCTTCGAAGTTGAATTTCTGCTGGCGTGCGGCGTTGAACACGCCCCAATACGCGCCCACCGAACCTTCGTCGCTGGCCTTCCACGGCTGGTCAAACGCTTCGATCACGAAGTAGTTGAAACCCTGGCGGTTGAGCTTGTTGACCAAGGTGCGCAGGTAGATCGCCTGATCCGCCGGGCTGGCATCGGTGCCGCCACGCATACGGCCGTTGCTCGGCCAGCCAACCTCCGAGAGCAGCAGCGGTTTTTTCGGGAACATCTTTTTCAGGTCGCGGGCGCGGTCGAGGACGAACTGGCCGGCCTTGTCCACCGGGATGAATTCCCAGTAAGGCAAAACGTGGGCGGCGATCAGGTCGACGTGCTTGGCTAGTTCCGGGTGTTCTTCCCAGACGTGCCACTGCTCGGACGTGGTCACCGGCACTTTCACGGCCGCGCGAACGCGATCCAGCAGTACGCTCAGTTCGGCGGCGGTAATTTCCTTACGGAAGATCGCCTCGTTGCCTACAACCACGCGAACCACGCTGCGAGAGGTGTTGGCGATTTCGATGGCGCGGGTGATTTCGCGCTCATTGCGTTCCTGGTCCGGGCTGATCCAGATCCCCAGGGTCACGCGCAGGCCGAATTCTTCTGCGAGCTTGGGAATGTCCTCCAGGGTGCCGTCGACCGAGTAAGTACGGATGTTGTCCGTCAGCTTGCTCATGATCTCCAGGTCGCGACGCATTTGATCGTCGGTCGGGTACTGCTCTTTCTGTGGGTACTGGCCTTGCTGGAATGGCGAGTACGAAAAGCCGGAGATCTGTTCAGGCCAGTTGGGGGCGGTGACCGGGCGGTTGATCAGCGCCCAGAAGCCGGTAAACAAGGCTGCGATGGCGAGCACCACGACCAAGTTGAGTCCAAATTTGCGGGATGACATAGCTATTTCAGGTTCCGGAGGCAGTGGAACGAAGGAACGGTCGGCAGGATGGCTGCCAAAGGACGTGGCGCGCGCATCCTACACAATGCTTTCACTTACCGCTCAAGAGGTAAGAAAAAGTCTGACGTTGGGCAATTCCGTTTCACATAAGTTCTTACACTTGTAGCCAGAAGGTTAAAAGTTCTCACGCAGTGGCCCTATAATGCGCGCCGGTTTTTGGGGTATTGGTCATGAGCACAGAAGATCCGCGGTTTGCAGGCATCGCCCGTTTGTATGGCATCGAGGGGCTGGAGCGCCTGCGCGCGGCGCATGTGGCGATTGTTGGCGTCGGTGGCGTCGGTTCATGGGCGGCGGAAGCCGTTGCCCGGTGTGGCGTGGGCGAGATTTCGCTGTTTGACCTCGACGATGTCTGTGTCAGTAACGCCAACCGCCAGTTGCATGCACTGGACAGCACCGTCGGCAAACCCAAGGTCGAGGTGATGGCCGAGCGCCTGCGCGGGATCAACCCGGACTGCACGGTGCATGCGGTGGCAGACTTCGTCACCCGCGAGACCATGGCCGAATACATCACGCCGAATATTGACTGCGTGATCGATTGCATCGACAGCGTTAACGCCAAGGCAGCGCTGATTGCCTGGTGCAAACGTCGCAAGATCCAGATCATCACCACCGGCGGGGCCGGTGGGCAGATTGATCCGACGCTGATTCAGGTGTGTGATTTGAACCGCACATTTAACGATCCGTTGGCGTCGAAAGTGCGCTCGACCTTGCGTCGCGATTACAACTTCTCCCGCACGGTGACCCGCCATTACAGCGTGCCCTGTGTGTTTTCCACCGAGCAACTGCGCTATCCAAAACCCGATGGCAGCATTTGCTTGCAGAAGAGTTTTGTTGGCGATGGCGTGAAACTGGACTGTGCCGGCGGGTTTGGTGCGGTGATGATGGTGACGGCGACGTTCGGCATGGTCGCGGCGACCAAGGCTGTGGATAAGATTGTGGCTGGGGTTCGGCGCCCTTCGGATCGGGTTAAACCTGGGGTTTAATTGTGGTTGCTGATGACATCATCGCGGGCAAGCCCGCTCCCACATTAGTTCGGGTTGAATGCAAAATTTGAGTTCACCTCAAACCCTGTGGGAGCGGGCTTGCCCGCGATGGGCTGCAAAGCAGACCTTTTATCGCGCCAACTCATTCATCCGCTGGAGCACGGCATTCAGGCCATTACTGCGCGAAGGTGAAAGCTGTCGGGAGAGGCCAAGCTGATTGAACCACTCCGGCAAATCCACCTGCCGCAACTCAGCTGCCGACAACCCGTTGACCCGCGCCAGCAGCAACGCCACCAACCCGCGAATCAACCGCGCATCGCTGCTCGCCGCAAACTGCCAATGGCCATCCTGCAGCGAGCCCACCAGCCAGACCTGACTTTCACAGCCATGCACCCGGTTGGCGTCGACTTTATCCACATCGCTCAAAACACGCAGACGGTCGCCCCACTGCATCAGCAATCGCGCACGCTGTTCCCAGCCGGCAGCATTCTGAAATGTCTCCAGCGCCGTCACCGCATAGGCAGGCAAGCTCATCGCAACAGCTCCAACGCCTGATCCAGCGCTTCAAAAAACCGCTCCAGGTCTTCGGAATCGTTGTACAGCGCCAGCGACACCCGAATCGCCCCGGCGAGCTCGAAGCTCTTGAGCAACGGCATGGCGCAGTGATGACCCGCACGCACGGCGATGCCCTGTTCGGTCAGCAGGTGCGCCAGATCAGAGTTATGCACACCCTCGACGACAAAACTGGCTAGCGCCAGTTGCGGCTTGCCCAGCAGCCGAATGCCATTGCGCGCTTCAAGGCCTTTCAACAAATAATCATGCAACGCCGCTTCATGCGCAGACACTGCTTGCTGATCAAGGGCCGCCAGATAATCCAGCGTCGCCCCCAAACCAATCACACCGGCAATCGGCGGCGTTCCAGCCTCGAAACCCAGCGGGGCAGGGCGAAAGCGAGCGCTTTGGTAGTCAGCATCCAGCACCATTTCGCCACCAAATTGCCAGTGGCGCAGTTGTTTCAGCGCTTCATTGCGCCCGTACAACACGCCGAGTCCGTCGGGACCGTAGAGCTTGTGACTGGAAAATACATAAAAGTCGCAACCCAGCGCCTGCACGTCATGCCGACCATGCACCACGCCTTGCGCGCCGTCGACCACGGTCAATGCGCCATGCGCTTGAGCCATCGCCAACAGCGCGGGCAACGGCTGCCAGGCGCCCAGCACGTTGGACAGCTGACTGACTGCCAGCAAGCGGGTTTGTGGACCGATCAACTGCGCGGCAGCCTCCAGGTCGATCAAACCATCAAGGTCCAGCGGCAGGATCACCAGTTTCAGCTCGCGTCGCCGGGCCAGTTGCTGCCATGGCAGCAGGTTGGCGTGATGCTCCAGGGCGCTGATGACAATCTCGTCGCCCGGATTGAAAAGAGGTTCCAGGCCATAGGCCAGGAGGTTCAGCGCAGAAGTCGCGCCGTGAGTAAAAATGATCTGCCCGCTCTCGCCGGCATTTAGCCATTGGGCGACCTTGCTGCGGCTGGCCTCGAACGCCTGGGTGGCATGGGCGCCGGGCAAGTGTTGCGCCCGATGCACATTGGCTGCGCCGTTGGCGTAGTAATGTGACAGCGCATCCAGCAGGGCTTGAGGCTTTTGCGTGGTGGCGGCGTTGTCCAGATAGGTCTGGCCTTGCCGTTGCAGAGCGGCGATGGCCGGAAAATCGGCGCGCCAGGGAGAGGGGATCATCATGTTATTCGGCCCTGGTAAACATGGGCGGGTGTACGCCTGACCCGTAGGAGCAAAGCTTGCTCGCGAAGCTTTGGCGGCCTCAGGGGCCCCATCGCGAGCAAGCTCTGCTCCTACAAAGGTGAGCATTCGACGCTTAGTTGTGAGCGTGCAGTGCTTCGTTCAGTTCGATGGCCGATTTGTGGGTTTTGCATTCCACAGCACCGGTCTCCGAATTGCGGCGGAACAACAGGTCAGGTTGACCGGCCAGTTCACGCGCCTTGACGACTTTGACCAGCTTGTTGTGCTCGTCCAGCAGCGCCACTTTGGTGCCAGCGGTCACATACAGGCCCGACTCAACGGTGTTGCGGTCGCCCAACGGGATACCGATACCGGCGTTCGCGCCGATCAGGCAGCCTTCGCCGACCTTGATCACGATGTTGCCACCACCCGACAGGGTGCCCATGGTCGAGCAACCGCCACCGAGGTCCGAACCCTTGCCGACGAATACACCGGCCGATACACGACCTTCGATCATGCCCGGGCCTTCGGTGCCTGCGTTGAAGTTGACGAAACCTTCGTGCATCACGGTGGTGCCTTCACCGACGTAAGCGCCCAGACGAATACGTGCCGCGTCAGCGATACGCACGCCAGCCGGAACCACGTAGTCGGTCATTTTCGGGAACTTGTCCACCGAGAACACTTCCAGCAGCTCGCCACGCAGACGGGCTTCCAATTGATGTTCGGCCAGTTCGGACAGGTCGATCGCACCCTGGCTGGTCCATGCCACGTTCGGCAGCAACGGGAACACGCCGGCCAGGTTCAGGCCGTGCGGCTTGACCAGGCGGTGGGACAGCAGGTGCAACTTGAGGTAAGCCTCAGGCGTGGAAGTCAACTGAACGTCTTCGGCCAGAATGGTCGCGACCAGCGGCTTGTGGCTCTCGGCCAGACGGGTCAGCAGCGCGGCCTGAGCAGCGTCGACGCTTTTCAGTGCTTCAGCCAGTTGCGAGGCCTGAGCAGTGCTGAAGGCGATGGCCTGATTGCCTTCGGTGTAGCCCAGAACCGGCGCGATGGCCGCGATCAGTTCAGCCGAAGGGTTGAGCAGTGGTTGTGCGTAAAACACTTCCAGCCATGCGCCTTGACGGTTTTGAGTACCAACACCAAAGGCCAGGCTAAACAGGGTAGTGGGCATGTAAATAACCTCTAACAAAATTGAACGGGCTGGCTTACTTGAGCGCTGCCGCGTAGATATCTGGCTTGAAGCCAATCAGGGTTCGGTCACCGAGATCGAGCACCGGGCGCTTGATCATCGAGGGTTGTGCGAGCATCAGTTCGATGGCTTTCGGCTGGTCGAGATCGGCTTTGCGTTCGTCGTCGAGCTTGCGAAAGGTCGTACCTGCACGGTTCAACACCACTTGCCAGCCGTGCTCGTCGCACCATTGGGTCAGGTGTTCACGGTCGATTCCGGCCGATTTGTAATCATGAAAGTCATAGCTGACAGCGTGTTCATCGAGCCAGGTGCGCGCCTTTTTCATGGTGTCGCAGGCTTTGATGCCGAAAAGGTGCAACGTTTTGCTTGAAACGGTCAAGGAATTGCCCCCTTTGCAGGTGCTGGGAATCGAAGGTGACGGATTATGCCATGACCGGACGGTTTCGCGTCGGCTGTGGTCGGGTTTGTCCGATCGTCAGGGGGTGGTGTGCGTCATTGATGTATCGGCCAGCCTGCAGTCTAAGCGGCTAATATGGCACTTCAATGCTGTCGATTGCCTGGAAGCCGCGGCATCTCCGTGCCCCTATCCTGATTGTGGCGGGGGGGGGCGGTGTCGCGGGAGTTGCATCGCCTCAGTCGTCATCACCCGATGGGCGATGACGTATTCAGGGAAGTATTAGGGGAGTTGGATTTAAGTGAAACGAAACTGCGTCAGGTCAAATAACCTGCATTAACAGGTGGCATCAGCCACTTGTTTATTCAGGGTAAGGATAAGCCTCGGCCATGAACGCCTTATCCTTTTCGCTGATCGCTAAGTTCAGGAATGTTTTAAAGTCGCCGCGGGTCCAGGTCTGACGGATTTCGTAGTGCATGATCGACTTTGGATCATAGGCTGAATAGTTGACTTCGCTGGGGTCGAGCAAGTTGAAATAGCGATCATCAACGGCCTTTCGTCTAAAGTCATTTTCATCGGCGTCTTCAGGTACCCCGTGGTCTTGATAGACCGCAGTCTTGTTCCATGGAATATTCGCTTCCGGGTGCAAGTGTTCATGCTGGGCGCCCAATGCATGACCAAACTCGTGCATGACGTAGTGGGCGAAAAGCCGGGGCTGGAGCATCCAGTCCGATATCACCATGGTGGGGCCTTCTACCGTCAGTAGAGCGTCGGTGCCTATGTTGGACCAGTAGGTTGCCGGTTCAGTGCGAATACGGATATCGCCGACTTCACCGTCGACGAAGTCGAATTTGAGGTTGATATAAGGCAACCAGTTACTGGCAGCCGCCTTGACGCCATCCTTGAACGCTTGATCGCCGTTCAGAAACGCAATGCGCAGCGTGCGGCCAGGAGCCCAGAATTTTTTGTGGCTGCCGACTGCGCGTTTTTGCCGACCCGATGCCGAGGTGGGGCGATTGGCAGGGTTCTCCGAGACCGCAACGTCGTAAGAGGCTTGCATGTCGTCTGGCTTTTTGGCGACGCAATGATGTGTGTTGTTCATGTGAACATCCTTGTTGTCATTAAATTAATGTATCTGTTTTATTTTGAAGAGGGTGTTGTTGTAAGTTGGTTGAAATTTACATGGCCGCAAGTAAGGCGCTGTGAATGCCTTGTCGACACGTGCGGGCGAGCGGTTCTGTTTTGTTCGGTTTGGATATTAGTGGTGTAAGTGGCGTGGCGTAAAGTTGCTATGTGTTAGTTGTTTTTTCGAATAAGACCTGCGCCGCGTTGCACGGTGCAGGCCTGTTGTTTATTACTGGTTGCGAGTTACAAAGTTTCGAATTCGCTCTGCCGCTTCAACACATTCCGCCAACGGCGCAACCAGTGCCATACGAACACGGCCGGCACCCGGATTAGCGCCATCGACGTCACGGGATAGATAAGAGCCCGGCACCACGGTCACGTGCTCTTCAACAAACAAGTCACGGCAGAACGCCTCGTCATCGCCTTCAACATTCGGCCACAGATAGAAGCCGCCGTCCGGACGCTGTACATCCATCACCGGGCTGAGGATTTCCAGCACGGCGTCATATTTCTCGCGATACAGCACACGGTTGGCGCGCACATGTACTTCGTCATTCCATGCAGCCACGCTGGCCAGTTGAGTCTGAACCGGCATCGCGCAGCCATGGTAGGTGCGATACAGCAGGAAACCTTTGAGGATGTCGGCGTCGCCAGCCACGAAACCCGAGCGCAGGCCGGGCAGGTTGGAGCGCTTGGACAGGCTGTGGAACACCACGCAACGCTTGAAGTCTTTGCGGCCCAGTTCCACGCAGGCGCTGAGCAGGCCGGCGGGCGGAGTTTGTTCGTCGAAATATAGTTCGCTGTAGCACTCGTCGGCGGCGATCACGAAGTCGTATTCGTCGGCCAGGGCTATCAGCTTCTTCAGGGTGTCGACCGGGATCAGTGCACCGGTCGGATTACCTGGCGAGCACAGGAAGAGGATCTGACAACGCTTCCAGATGTCCGGCGAAACCGCGTCGAAGTCTGGGTTGAAGCCGTTTTCATCCAGGCAAGGCAGGTAGTGCGGCTTGGCTCCGGCGAGAAATGCTGCGCCTTCGTAGATTTGATAGAACGGGTTCGGGCTGACCACCAAGGCGTCTTCGCCACGGTTGACCACGGTCTGGGTGAAAGCGAACAACGCTTCGCGAGTGCCGTTGACCGGCAGCACGTTGCGCGCCGGGTCGAGCCAGCCGTTCGGCACATTGAAGCGGCGTTCGCACCAGGCGGCGATGGCTTCGCGCAATGCCGGGATGCCGAGGGTGGTCGGGTACACGGCCATCTGATCCAGATTGCTGGCCAGGGCTTCGGCCACAAAGCTCGGCGAGCGGTGCTTCGGTTCGCCGATGGACAGCGCGATAGGGCGCTTGTCCGGGTTTGGCGTGACGCTGCCGAGCAGGGCGCGGAGCTTCTCGAACGGGTAAGGCTGGAGCTGGTTCAGAGCGTTGTTCATCGGTAGATCTCGTTCGGTGTGGGGGCTGACAAACCCTGTAGGAGCTGGCTTGCCAGCGATGGTCGTTAACGATGACGCATTTTACCGGGTAAACGCGGCGCTTATTAGTCCATCGCTGGCGAGCCAGCTCCTATACGGGGCGGGCTCCACAGGGGGAAATTTGTTAATTCAGATACTCAGGCGTGACAGTTTGATATCGGGCTCGTGACTGACGCTCAGCTGTTCAACGATCGCGTCCTGCAAGCGGCTGCACAGCAGCGGGTCGGACAGCTGCTGATTGTTGGCGTCGGTAATGAAGAATACGTCCTCCACTCGCTCGCCGAGCGTAGCGATCTTGGCGTTTTGCAGCGACAGGTCGAACTCCAGAAAAATCGTGCCAATCCGTGCCAAAAGGCCCGGACGGTCAGGAGCCGTGAGTTCCAGTACGGTCACCGGACGCTGGGCGTCGTTATGGATTGTCACTTGTGGCGCAAAGGCGAAATGCTTGAGTTGGCGTGGCACACGGCGCTGGATGATGGTCGGGTAGTCGGCCGGGTTGCGCAGGGCTTCAGTCAGGCCGTCGCGGATTTGTTTGACTCGCGTCGGGTTGTCGCCAATCGAGTCGCCGTCAGTATCGAGCACGATGTAGGTGTCGAGTGTGAACTGGCTGCTGGAGGTGATCACTCGGGCGTCGTGAATGTTCAGGTTGAGCTGGTCCATCGCGGCCACCGTCACGGCGAAGAAATCGTGCTGGTCCGGCGCATAAATAAAAATCTGTGTGCCACCCTCGAACTCGCGCTGAGTGGTTTCCTTGATCAACACCAGTGGCCCGCCATCGGCCGGGTGCTGGAGAATCGCGTCACTGTGCCAGGCCACGTCGCCGGCGGTGTGGCGCAGGAAGTAATCGTCGCCCAATTGCGCCCAAAGTTGCTCGATATCGTCCGGGTCGGTACCGCCACGGACGAGGATGTCCAACGCCGCGCTCTGGGTCTGGCGGATTTGCTCTTCGCGATCGACCGGGTTTTCCAGCCCGCGACGCAAGGCGCGCTTGGTCTCGGTGTAGAGCTGGCGCAACAGGCTGGCGCGCCAGGAGTTCCACAGGGTCGGGTTCGTGGCGTTAATGTCGGCGACCGTCAGCACGTACAGATAGTCGAGACGGGTTTCGTCGCCGACGACCTGGGCGAAATCGTGGATCACCTGCGGATCGGACAAGTCTTTGCGCTGGGCCGTGGTCGACATCACCAGGTGGTTTTGCACCAGCCAGACGATCAAGCGAGTGTCCCAAACCGGCAGTTGATGGCGCTGGCAAAAGGCTTCTGCATCTACTGCGCCGATATCCGAGTGGTCGCCCAGCCGCCCTTTGCCGATGTCGTGGTACAGCCCGGCGAGATAAATCAGCTCGGGCTTGGGCAGTTTTCCCATGAGCTTGCTGGCCAGCGCGAATTTTTCTGATGCCTGGGTGTACTGCAACTTCCGCAGGTGTTTGATCAGGTTCAGGGTGTGAGCGTCGACCGTATAGATGTGGAACAGGTCGTGTTGCATCTGGCCGACGATGAAACCGAACTCCGGCAGGTAGCGCCCGAGAATGCCGTAACGGTTCATCCGGCGCAGGTTGCGGTGGATGCCGATCTTGCACTTGAACAGCTCTATAAACAGGCTGGTGTTACGAATGTCGTTACGGAAGTCGTCATCGATCAGGTGCCGATTTTCTCGCAACAGACGGATGGTGTCGGCGCGCACGCCTTTGATTTCCGGCTGCTGAGCCATCAACACAAAGATTTCGAGCATGGCGAACGGCGTGCGACGGAATACGTTGTCGTTACGTGCCTCGATGTAGCCGTCGTGCAACTGGAAGCGCGAGTTGATCGGTTGCGGCGGCGCTTCATCTTCCGGGGCGAGGATGACTTCTTCGAAGTGCTGGATGATCAGGTCGCTGAGCTGGGCAATGCTCATAACCACCCGGTAGTACTGCTGCATGAAGTTTTCGATGGCTTGCTTGGCGTCATCACCGACGAACCCCAGCAGCCCGGCAATCGAGCGCTGGTGATCGAACAGCAAGCGATCCTCGGCGCGACCGGCGAGCATGTGCAGCGCGTAACGGACTTTCCACAGAAACTCTTGGGACGAGGCCAGCAGGGCGTTTTCGCTCTCGACCAGAAAGCCTTCGCCAGCCAGTGCGCGCAGGTTCAGGGTGCCATATTCGCGACGGGCCACCCACAGAATTGTCTGGATATCCCGCAGGCCGCCCGGCGAACCTTTGACGTTGGGTTCCAGGTTGTATTCGGTGTCGTTGTATTTGTGGTGGCGCGCCTTCTGCTCGGCGCGCTTGGCCAGGAAGAAGTCCTTGCTCGGCCACATATGCGCGGTGCTGGTGACGTCCAGCATGCGCTGGCGCAGGCGTTCAGGGCCGCAGATGGTGCGGCTTTCCATCAGGTTGGTGACAATCGTCAGGTCGGCGCGGGCCTCAACGGCGCATTCGTCCACCGAGCGCACGCTCTGACCCACCTCCAGGCCGATGTCCCACAGCAGCGTCAGAAAACGCTCGATGGAGTCGCGGAAAACTTCGTGGTCGGCACTGTCCAGAAGGATCAGCAAATCGATGTCGGAATACGGATGCAGCTCACCACGACCATAGCCGCCGACCGCGACCAGCGCGATGTCGGCGTCTTCACTCCAGTTGAACTGCTCCCAGGCCTTTTGCAGGATGTTATCGACGAACCAGGCGCGATCCTCTATCAGCCGGCGAATGTCGCGGCCGCTGCGAAAGCGCCCGTCGAGCACCTCGCGGGCCTGGCGGATCGCCTTCTTGAAGGCCGCGATCGGGCTTGCCTTCAGGGCCAGTTCAGCCTGGAACTGGCCGCGGTCGAAGAGTTCGGGATCCACCTGCGGCATCGATTGGCTTTCCTGTCTAGCTATAAGGCTTAGAGTGGTGCGGCTCGGATCAGGCCGAGACGCGGGCGATGGTGTCATCGCTGCGCAAGGTGAAGATCTCATAACCGGTTTCGGTGACCAGCAGGGTGTGCTCCCACTGGGCCGACAGCTTGCGGTCCTTGGTGATCGCGGTCCAGCCATCGCCCAGCACCTTGGTGTCGGCTCTGCCCTGGTTGATCATCGGCTCGATGGTGAAGGTCATGCCGGCCTTGAGTTCCATGCCGGTGCCGGCGCGGCCGTAATGCAGGATCTGTGGCTCTTCATGGAACACCTTGCCGATGCCGTGACCGCAGAACTCGCGAACCACCGAGAAACCGTTCTTTTCCGCGTGCTTCTGGATGATTTCGCCGATGTCGCCGAGACGGCAGCCGGGTTTGACGATTTCAATCGCCTTGTACATGCATTCCTGGGTCACTTGCGACAGGCGCTCGGCCCAGACCGGCACGGTGCCGACATGAAACATGCGGCTGGTGTCGCCGTGGTAACCGTCCTTGATGACGGTCACGTCGATGTTCAGGGTGTCGCCATCCTTCAACGGCTTCTCGTTCGGAATACCGTGGCAGACCACGTGGTTGATCGAGGTGCAGATCGACTTCGGGTAGCCTTTATAGTTGAGCGGGGCAGGAATGGCTTTCTGCTCGTTGACGATGTAGTCGTGGCAGATGCGATCCAGTTCTTCGGTGGTGATGCCCGGTTTTACATGTTCGGCAATCATCTCCAGCACATCGGCAGCCAGTTTGCCGGCGATGCGCATTTTTGCGATGTCCTCTGGGGTTTTGAGGGTGACGGTCATACAGGCTCTCTCTGCGCTCGATGGCGCTTGTTAAAACGAAATGGGCGGTGTGCGATCGATCTTCGCGGCCCTGAAAAACCTGATTCTATCAGACGATCAGCGCAAATCTGAGCCTCTGTGCGTCGCATCTCTCTGTAGATTGGCGCATTCTTGAACGATTCCAAGGGGCGATTAAAGACGCGTGTCAGGTTTTGAGAATCCGGGTTCCGTTTTTTGCAGTCTTGTGGTATAAAATGCGCCGCTTTCCGGGGATGCCCCGAAAGGCTTAAATCCACACACGTGTCGACACGATGACCTGGGTGCCTTCAGCTGATGCTGCTGGTTGGTCATTGGGATACGTGGAGGCCAAACCCGACTTATTAAGGAACTATCATGTCCCAAGTCAACATGCGCGATATGCTGAAGGCCGGTGTGCACTTCGGTCACCAAACCCGTTACTGGAACCCGAAAATGGGTAAATACATTTTCGGCGCGCGTAACAAGATCCACATCATCAACCTTGAAAAAACCCTGCCAATGTTCAACGAAGCTCTGACTTTCGTAGAGCGTCTGGCCCAGGGCAAAAACAAGATTCTGTTCGTCGGCACCAAGCGTTCCGCTGGCAAGATCGTTGCTGAAGAAGCAGCACGTTGCGGTTCGCCGTACGTCGATCACCGCTGGTTGGGCGGCATGCTGACCAACTTCAAAACCATCCGTGCTTCCATCAAGCGTCTGCGTGACCTTGAAGTGCAAGCCGAAGACGGTACTTTCGCCAAGCTGACCAAGAAAGAAGCGCTGATGCGCACTCGCGATCTTGAGAAGCTCGATCGTTCCCTGGGTGGTATCAAGGACATGGGCGGTCTGCCAGACGCACTGTTCGTTATCGACGTTGATCACGAGCGCATCGCGATCACCGAAGCCAACAAGCTGGGCATCCCGGTTATCGGCGTAGTCGATACCAACAGCAGCCCGGAAGGCGTTGACTACATCATCCCAGGCAACGATGACGCAATCCGCGCTATCCAGCTGTACATGGGTTCGATGGCTGACGCGGTAATCCGCGGTCGCAACCACGTTGCTGGCGGCACCGAGCAGTTCGTTGAAGAAGCTCCGGTAGCAGCGGCTGAGTAATTGACGCCTTGGCGTTGACTCAGTAAGCAAAAAGGGGGCTTTGCCCCCTTTTTGCCACCTCGAAAACCGTTTGTCGGCCCCGCACTTGCAGAGCTGTAACGTGCAGCGGCTTACAACGGTGGTTCGGGAAGAATTGATCGCCCGTTCGATCGGGTGGAATGGTTGAAAACCTATCCAAGAGGATTTTGAAAATGGCAGCAATTACTGCAGCGTTGGTTAAAGAACTGCGTGAGCGTACCGGCGAAGGCATGATGGATTGCAAGAAAGCCCTGGAAAAGGCTGACGGCGACATCGAAAAAGCCATTGATGACATGCGTGCTTCCGGCGCAATCAAGGCTGCCAAGAAAGCAGGCAACGTGGCTGCTGAAGGCGCTATCGCTCTGAAAGAAGACGGCAAATCTGCTGTTCTGCTGGAAGTAAACTCGCAGACTGACTTCCTGGCCCTGCAGGACGACTTCAAGGCATTTGTTGCTGCTAGCGTTGAAAAAGCGTTCGCCGACAAACTGACTGACGTCGCTCCGCTGATCGCCGCTCAAGAGGCTGATCGCCTGGTACTGGTTGGCAAGGTTGGCGAAAACGTCAACATCCGTCGCCTGGTACGCGTTGAAGGTGATGTTGTTGGTGGTTACCTGCACGGCAACAAGATCGGTGTTGCAGTTGTCCTGAAAGGCGGCAACGTTGAACTGGCCAAAGACATCGCTATGCACGTAGCAGCCAGCAACCCAGAGTTCCTGCTGCCTTCGGAAGTTTCTGCCGAAGCGATCGAGCGTGAAAAAGCTGTGTTCCTGCAGCTGAACGAAGAAAAAATCAAAGGCAAGCCAGAAAACATTGTTGAAAATATGGTCAAAGGCCGTATCAGCAAGTTCCTGGCTGAAGCAAGCCTGGTTGAGCAGGCGTTCGTCAAGAACCCTGAAATCAAAGTTGGCGAACTGGCCAAGAAAGCCGGTGCTGAAATCGTTTCCTTCACCTATTTCAAAGTGGGCGAAGGCATCGAGAAGCCAGTAGACAACTTCGCTGAAGAAGTTGCTGCCCAGCTGGCTGCTGCCAAGTCGTAAGACGGTTTTTTAAACTGTCGCCCTGAAGAGGCTGCCCGCTTACGCGCGCAGCCTCTTTTCAGATGGGCTGCCAATTTTTATTGGCTTCCCTTTGGAACTGGCTTACAAAGCCATGTTCCGATGGCGCTGAAACAGCGCCAAGCTAGAGTGAGCGCAGCTGTAAACAGCTCGCACAGAATTTTTAAAATACGCCGCAGGAGAGATTCGCAATGGCTCAGCAGGGCAGTGGTTATCAGGCTCGCTATAAACGCATTCTACTCAAGCTTAGCGGCGAGGCCCTGATGGGCTCGGAAGAGTTCGGGATCGATCCGAAAGTTCTGGATCGCATGGCGCTGGAAGTCGGCCAACTGGTCGGTATCGGTGTTCAGGTCGGTCTGGTGATCGGTGGTGGTAACCTGTTCCGCGGTGCTGCGCTCAGCGCGGCCGGCATGGATCGGGTAACTGGCGACCACATGGGCATGCTGGCCACTGTGATGAACGCCTTGGCCATGCGCGATGCGCTGGAACGTGCCAATATCTCGGCCATCGTGATGTCAGCCATTTCCATGGTAGGCGTAACCGATCACTATGATCGTCGAAAAGCCATGCGCCACCTGAACGCCAAGGAAGTTGTGATTTTCGCAGCCGGTACTGGCAATCCGTTCTTCACCACGGATTCGGCAGCCTGCTTGCGTGCAATCGAAATCGATGCCGATGTCGTGCTCAAGGCGACCAAGGTCGATGGCGTCTACACCGCTGACCCATTCAAAGACCCGCATGCCGAGAAGTTCGATCATCTGACTTACGATGAAGTGCTGGATCGCAAGTTGGGCGTGATGGATCTGACGGCCATTTGTCTGTGCCGCGACCACAAGATGCCGTTGCGTGTCTTTAACATGAACAAGCCCGGCGCCTTGCTGAATATCGTGCATGGCGGCGCTGAAGGGACCCTGATCGAGGAAGGCCAACAATGATCAATGAAATCAAGAAAGACGCTCAAGAGCGCATGCAGAAATCCCTGGACTCTCTGAACCATGCATTTGGTCAGATTCGTACCGGCAAGGCCCACCCAAGCATTCTGGGTAGCGTGATGGTGCCGTACTACGGCACAGACACGTCCATTACCCAGGTGGCCAACATCACGGTAAAAGACTCCCGGACCCTGCAGGTCGTCGCGTTTGAGCGCAACATGCTCGCGGCCGTCGACAAGGCGATCCAGAGTGCAGGCCTGAACCTCAACCCGACCAACCTGGGTGAGTTGCTGCTGATCTCCATGCCTGCTCTGACTGAAGAAACCCGCAAGGGCTTCACCAAGCAGGCGCGCAGTGCAGCTGAAGATGCTCGTGTTGCCGTGCGCAACATCCGTCGCGATGCCTTGGGTGACCTTAAGAAGCTGGTCAAGGACAAGGAAATCAGCGAAGACGAAGAGCGTCGTGCCGCGGCCGATATCCAGAAGCTGACCGACAAGGCTGAGGCTGACATCGATGCGGCCACCAAGCAGAAAGAAGCCGACCTGATGGCCGTATAAGGGTCGCGTTTTCATGGAAAAGACCAAGCAGACTGTACCGTCCGCGGTGCCGCGCCATGTCGCGATCATCATGGATGGTAATAATCGCTGGGCGAAGAAGCGCTTTATGCCGGGTGTTGCCGGGCATAAAGCGGGCGTGGATGCGGTTCGTGCAGTAATCGAGGTATGCGCCGAGGCCAAGGTCGAGGTGTTGACCCTGTTCGCCTTCTCCAGTGAGAACTGGCAGCGCCCGGCAGATGAAGTCAGTGCCTTGATGGATTTATTTTTCAAGGCATTGCGTCGCGAGGCCAAGCGCCTCAATGACAACAACATCAGTCTGCGCATCATCGGTGATCGCTCGCGCTTTCATCCCGAGCTTCAGGCTGCCATGCGTGAAGCCGAAGCGATGACTGTCGGTGCCAACCGCTTTGTCTTGCAGATCGCCGCCAATTACGGTGGGCAGTGGGACATCGCGCAGGCCGCTCAGCGCCTGGCACGGGAAGTTCAGGCCGGGCATTTGCGCCCGGAAGACATCACCCCTGAATTGCTGCAAACCTGTCTGGCTACCGGCGACTTGCCGTTGCCGGACTTGTGCATCCGTACCGGTGGCGAGCACCGCATCAGCAACTTCCTGCTGTGGCAGCTGGCTTACGCCGAGTTGTACTTCTCCGACCTGTTCTGGCCGGACTTCAAACACGACGCCATGCGAAATGCGCTGGCCGATTTCGCTTCTCGCCAGCGCCGCTTCGGTAAAACGAGCGAGCAGGTCGAGAATGGAGCCCGGGTTTAATGCTTAAACAACGAATCATCACTGCACTGATCCTGCTGCCGATTGCTTTGTGCGGGTTTTTCCTGCTTGAAGGTTCCAACTTTGCGCTGTTCATCGGGTTTGTAGTGACGCTCGGCGCTTGGGAATGGGCGCGGCTGGCCGGCTTCACTGCTCAGCCGATTCGCGTTGCCTATGCCGTTGTGGTCGCGTTGATGCTGTTTGTCATGCACATCCTGCCGGGGTTGGCGCCTTGGGTGCTGGGTGCTTCGGTGCTCTGGTGGGGGGTGGCGACTTATCTTGTGCTGACGTACCCGCGCTCCAGCGAGTACTGGGCCAGCGCCGCCAGCAAACTGGTGATCGGTTTGCTGATCCTGTTGCCGGCCTGGCAGGGCCTGGTCCAGATCAAGCAGGAGTCCCTGGGGAACTGGTTGATCATGGCTGTGATGGTGTTGGTTTGGGGGGCTGATATCGGCGCGTACTTTTCCGGCCGGGCCTTCGGCAAGCGAAAGCTGGCGCCGCAGGTCAGCCCTGGCAAGAGTTGGGAAGGGGTGTACGGCGGTTTGCTGCTGAGTCTGGTGATCACGGCGATCGTCGGTTTAGTGCGCGACTGGGGTTTCGCCCAGATTCTGATGGGGTTGGTCGGTGCGGCAGTGATCGTCTTCATCTCGGTGGTGGGCGACCTCACCGAAAGCATGTTCAAGCGTCAATCGGGTATCAAGGACAGCAGTAACCTGCTTCCGGGGCATGGTGGTGTCCTGGATCGAATTGACAGCCTGACGGCTGCGATTCCAGTATTCGCCGTACTGTTGTGGATGGCTGCACCGTGAGCCGCCCACAACAGATTACTGTCCTGGGGGCGACTGGGTCGATTGGGCTGAGCACCCTCGACGTGATTGCTCGTCATCCAGCGCGTTACCAGGTTTTCGCCTTGAGCGGGTTCACTCGCCTGAGCGAGCTGTTGGCCTTGTGCGTGCGTCATACACCGCGGTTTGCTGTAGTGCCGCAAGCGAGTGCAGCCCGAACCCTGCAGGATGATTTGCGCGCGGCTGGCCTGTCGACTCGCGTGCTGGTAGGGGAGGAGGGGTTGTGTCAGGTTGCTTCCGATCCTGAGGTCGATGCAGTCATGGCGGCCATCGTTGGTGCGGCAGGCTTGCGTCCGACCCTGGCGGCAGTCGAGGCTGGCAAGAAAATTCTGCTGGCTAACAAAGAAGCGCTGGTGATGTCCGGGGCGCTGTTCATGCAGGCCGTGCGCAAAAGTGGTTCGGTACTGCTGCCGATCGACAGCGAGCACAACGCGATTTTCCAGTGTATGCCGCAGGATTTCGCTCGTGGGCTTGGCGCGGTCGGTGTGCGTCGGATTCTACTTACCGCCTCTGGTGGCCCGTTCCGTCAGACACCAATAGCCGAACTGGCGCATGTGACGCCAGAGCAGGCGTGTGCTCATCCGAACTGGTCGATGGGGCGCAAAATTTCGGTCGATTCCGCCAGCATGATGAACAAGGGGCTCGAGTTGATCGAGGCCTGCTGGCTGTTCGACGCCAAGCCGTCCCAGGTCGAGGTCGTGATTCACCCTCAGAGCGTGATTCATTCTCTGGTCGACTACATCGATGGTTCGGTGCTTGCCCAGTTGGGCAATCCGGATATGCGCACGCCGATCGCAAACGCCCTGGCTTGGCCGGCGCGAATCGATTCGGGCGTGGCGCCGCTGGACCTGTTTGCCATTGCGCGTCTGGATTTCCAGCCCCCCGATGAAGAGCGTTTCCCGTGTCTGCGTCTTGCGCGTCAGGCAGCCGAGGCTGGCAATAGCGCACCGGCGATGCTCAATGCTGCGAATGAAGTGGCTGTCGCGGCGTTTCTCGACGGGCGGGTTCGCTATCTGGAAATCGCGAGTATTATCGAGGAGGTGTTGAACCTCGAGCCTGTCGTTGCGGTGGAAGATCTCGAGGCGGTGTTCACGGCCGACGCGAAGGCGCGAGTTCTGGCCGGGCAATGGTTGAGCCGTCACGGGCGGTAAGTGCTGCAATACGTTGGCCCATGCGGCACTGAATAGGATTGCGGAGAAAGTAGATGAGCGCGCTCTATATGATTGTCGGCACCCTGGTGGCTTTGGGTGTGCTGGTTACCTTCCACGAATTCGGCCATTTCTGGGTCGCACGTCGCTGTGGGGTCAAGGTGCTGCGTTTCTCCGTAGGCTTCGGCATGCCGCTGTTGCGCTGGCACGACAAGAAAGGTACTGAGTTCGTGGTGGCAGCCATTCCATTGGGCGGCTACGTGAAGATGCTCGATGAGCGTGAAGGCGAGGTGCCGGTCGATCAGCTTGAGCATTCCTTCAATCGCAAATCTGTCCGTCAGCGTATCGCCATCGTGGCGGCAGGTCCGATCGCCAATTTCCTCTTGGCAATGGTGTTTTTCTGGGTGTTGGCAATGCTCGGCAGCGAGCAGGTGCGGCCAGTCATTGGTGCAGTCGAGTCCGGCAGTATTGCTGCCAGGGCCGGTTTGAGCGCTGGTCAGGAAATCATTGCCATTGATGGCGAGCCAACTTCCGGCTGGGCAGCGGTGAATCTGCAGTTGGTTCGTCGTCTTGGCGAGAGTGGTTCGCTTCAATTATTGGTGCGTGAGCAAGGCTCTACGGCGGACTCTTCTCGCGAGCTGACGCTGGATAAATGGCTCAAGGGCGCCGACGAGCCGGATCCGATTCGTTCGTTGGGTATTCGTCCCTGGCGTCCGGCGCTGCCTCCCGTGTTGGCCGAGATTGATCCGAAAGGGCCGGCGCAGGCCGCGGGCCTGAAGACGGGTGACCGGTTGCTGGCTCTCGATGGCAAGGCGCTGGATGACTGGCAGCAAGTGGTCGACACTGTCCGTATGCATCCGGATACCAAAATCATGCTGCGTGTCGAGCGTGAGGGTGCTCAAATCGACGTCCCTGTTTCGCTGGCTGCTCGCGGCGAGAGCAAGGCACCTACCGGTTATATGGGGGCCGGAGTGAAGGCGGTCGATTGGCCGCCAGAGATGATTCGCGAAGTCAGTTACGGCCCGCTGGCCGCGATTGGAGAGGGGGCGCGCCGCACCTGGACCATGAGCGTACTGACCCTCGATTCGCTAAAGAAAATGTTGTTCGGTGAGCTCTCGGTAAAAAACTTGAGTGGACCGATAACCATTGCTAAAGTGGCGGGCGCTTCTGCCCAGTCGGGCGTTGCTGACTTCCTGAATTTCCTTGCATATCTGAGTATTAGCCTGGGGGTTCTGAATTTGTTGCCCATTCCTGTACTGGATGGGGGGCATTTGTTGTTTTATCTGATTGAGTGGGCGCGTGGTCGTCCCTTGTCGGATCGGGTGCAGGGTTGGGGGATACAGATCGGTATCAGTTTGGTGGTCGGGGTGATGTTGCTCGCTCTGGTCAATGATTTGGGCCGTCTGTAACACTTCGCTGAATTGCGAATCTGCCGCATTTTGCGGCAGTTTGTTTATTGCCAGTTGGAATAAGAAAGGACTTCATGAAACGTCTGCTGCTAACTGCGGTTCTCACCGTATTGATGATCGCCGAAGTTCACGCCGAGTCCTTCACTATCTCTGATATTCGCGTCAATGGCCTCCAGCGGGTCTCCGCGGGTAGCGTCTTTGGTGCTTTGCCGTTGAACGTCGGTGAACAGGCGGATGATCGTCGCCTGGTGGAATCCACTCGTGCTTTGTTCAAAACCGGGTTCTTTCAAGATATCCAGCTGGGCCGCGATGGCAACGTCCTGGTCATCACGGTAGTCGAGCGCCCGTCGGTCGCCAGTATCGAGATCGAAGGTAACAAGGCGATCTCTACTGAAGACCTGATGAAAGGCCTCAAACAATCCGGTCTGGCTGAAGGCGAGATCTTTCAGCGGGCCACCCTCGAAGGTGTACGTAACGAACTGCAGCGCCAATACGTCGCCCAGGGTCGCTACTCCGCCACGGTCGACACTGAAGTGGTGCCGCAGCCGCGTAACCGCGTCGGGTTGAAGGTCAACATCAACGAAGGCACCGTTGCGGCTATCCAGCACATCAACGTGGTGGGTAACACCGTCTTCCCTGAAGAAGACCTGATCGACCTGTTCGAACTGAAGACCACCAACTGGCTGTCGTTCTTCAAGAATGATGACAAGTACGCGCGTGAAAAGCTTTCCGGTGACCTGGAGCGTCTGCGTTCCTATTACCTGGACCGTGGCTATATCAATATGGATATCGCTTCGACCCAGGTGTCCATCACACCGGACAAGAAACACGTCTACATCACGGTCAACGTCAACGAAGGTGAGAAGTACACCGTTCGTGACGTCAAGCTGAGCGGTGACCTGAAAGTCCCTGAAGATCAGATCAAGTCCCTGCTGCTGGTCCAGAAAGGCCAGGTGTTCTCGCGCAAGCTGATGACCACCACATCGGAATTGATCACCCGCCGTCTGGGTAACGAGGGTTACACCTTCGCCAACGTCAATGGCGTGCCTCAGCCCCATAATGAAGACCACACCGTTGATATCACCTTCGCAGTGGATCCGGGTAAACGGGCTTACGTTAACCGTATCAACTTCCGTGGCAACACCAAGTCCGAAGACGAAGTGCTGCGCCGTGAAATGCGCCAGATGGAAGGCGGCTGGGCTTCGACCTACCTGATCGATCAATCCAAGACGCGCCTTGAGCGCCTGGGCTTCTTCAAAGAAGTCAACGTCGAAACCCCGGCTGTGCCAGGTGTCGATGACCAGGTTGACGTGAACTACGGCGTTGAAGAACAGGCTTCCGGTTCGATCACTGCCAGTATCGGCTTCGCACAAAGCGCCGGCCTGATCCTCGGTGGTTCGATCACCCAGAACAACTTCCTGGGTACCGGTAACAAGGTCAGCATCGGCTTGACCAAAAGTGAATACCAGAGCCGCTATAACTTCGGTTATGTCGACCCGTACTGGACGGCAGACGGTGTGAGCCTGGGTTACAACGCTTTCTATCGCACCACCGACTACAAAGACCTCGACGTTGACGTAGCAAGCTATGCCGTAGACAGCCTGGGTGCTGGTATTAGCGTCGGTTACCCGATCAGCGAAACATCGCGTCTGACCTTTGGTCTGACTGGACAGCAAGACAAGATCAAAACCGGTCAATACACCGTCGACGAAATTTTCGACTTTGTTAACACTGAAGGCGACGAATACCTGAACTTCAAGGCTTCGGCTGGCTGGTCCGAGTCGACCCTGAACAAAGGCGTATTGGCGACCCGTGGTCATTCTCAAAGCTTGACGGCGGAAGTCACCACGCCGGGTAGCGACTTGTCGTTCTTCAAACTCGACTACCGTGGCCAGTTGTTCCAGCCATTGACTGAAAGATACACCATGCGCCTGCACACTGAGCTGGGTTATGGCGATGGATACGGTTCGACCAACGGTTTGCCGTTCTATGAAAACTACTTCGCTGGTGGTTTCAATTCGGTTCGTGGCTTCAAGGACAGTACGCTGGGCCCGCGCAGTACGCCGAGCCGTGGCCAGGGCGTTACTGGCAACCAGGGTACTCTTGCAGACCCGGATCAAGATCCACTGCCATTCGGCGGCAACGTCCTGATTCAAGGTGGTGCAGAGATTCTGTTCCCGATGCCTTTCGTCAAGGATCAACGTTCCTTGCGCACTTCTGTATTCTGGGATGTGGGTAATGTGTTTGACTCCAAGTGCGAGCAGACCACCAATACCAACCCTCAGTCGAAGTCCAATACGCAATGTAACGACATTAGCTACAGCAACATGGCCAGTTCCGTGGGTGTAGGTGTTACATGGGTCACTGCGCTGGGGCCGCTGAGTTTCGCGCTGGCAATGCCAGTAAAAGAACCGGATAACGCTGAAACTCAGGTGTTCCAATTCTCTCTTGGCCAGACGTTCTAAGCGTCGGCCTCAAAATAACGACAATGGATTTTGTAGGAGTACATCGTGCGTAAGTTGACTCAATTGGTTCTCCTCGCAACCGTACTGGTAGCAGGTCCGGCTTTTGCCGACATGAAAATCGCCGTTCTGAACTATCAGATGGCTCTGCTGGAATCCGACGCGGCCAAGAAATACGCTGTGGATGCGGAGAAGAAGTTTGGCCCGCAACTGACCAAGCTAAAGACGCTGGAAAGCAGTGCCAAAGGCATTCAGGATCGTCTGATGGCCGGTGGCGACAAGATGCAACAAGGCGAGCGTGAGCGTCTTGAACTCGAGTTCAAGCAAAAGGCTCGTGACTTCCAGTTCCAGTCCAAGGAACTGAACGAAGCCAAAGCCGTTGCCGACCGTGAAATGCTGAAGCAGCTCAAGCCGAAACTGGACAGCGCTGTGGAAGAAGTCATCAAGAAAGGTGCTTTTGACCTGGTCTTCGAGCGTGGCGCAGTGATTGATGTCAAACCTCAGTACGACATCACGCGCCAGGTTATCGAGCGCATGAATCAGCTGAAGTAACCATGACAGCGACTATAAAGCTCGGTCAGCTGGCTGAGTTCCTCGGTGCCACGCTACGTGGCGACCCGGAGAAAGAAATTACTGGGCTGGCCACTTTGCAAGAGGCTGGCCCAGCTCAGTTGAGCTTTCTCGCAAACCCTCAATACCGTAAATACCTGGCAGACAGCCGGGCCGCAGCGCTCTTGCTGAAGGCCGCCGATGCCGAAGGTTTTGCCGGTAATGCGCTGGTGGTGCCTGATCCGTATCTGGCCTACGCGCGTATTTCCCACCTGTTCGATCCAAAACCGAAAGCGGCTCCCGGTATTCATCCGACAGCCGTTGTGGCCGAGGACGCGGTGGTTGATCCGGCTGCGAGTATCGGTGCCTTTGCGGTGATCGAAAGTGCGGCACGCATTGCTGCCGGCGTGACCATTGGTGCGCATTGCTTCATCGGCGCCCGTTGCGAAATTGGTGAGGGCGGTTGGTTGGCTCCGCGGGTCACGCTGTACCACGACGTTCGCATCGGCAAACGAGTGGTCATTCAGTCGGGTGCCGTGCTTGGGGGCGAAGGTTTCGGTTTTGCCAACGAGAAAGGTGTCTGGCAGAAAATCGCTCAGATCGGTGGTGTGTTGGTCGGTGACGATGTGGAAATTGGCGTGAATACCGCTATTGATCGCGGTGCGTTGGCCGATACCGTTCTTGGCAATGGTGTGAAGCTCGACAACCAGATCCAGATCGCCCACAACGTTCAGGTCGGTGATCACACCGCCATGGCTGCCTGTGTGGGGATCTCCGGCAGTACCAAAATCGGCAAGCATTGCATGCTCGCCGGTGGCGTAGGGCTGGTGGGGCATATCGAAATTTGTGACAACGTTTTCATCACCGGGATGACCATGGTGACCCACTCGATTACCGAAAAGGGTTCCTATTCTTCCGGTACGGCAATGCAGCCAGCAGCCGAATGGCGCAAAAGCGCGGCTCGCATCCGTCAGCTCGATGACATCGCGCGGCGTCTGCGGCAGCTGGAAAAGCGTGTCGGGGAAGTGACCCCTGACGGTAATGCTTCATCAGATGGCTGATACCATTTCCATATCAAGTGTGCACAGCCGTTAGACTGCCTGCTTGATTTGCTAGAGGGGCGCGTGTCAGTCGCGCGCTCCCAATCTTTACATAGGCTTCCCCCCGAAATGATGGACATCAACGAGATTCGCGAATACCTGCCTCACCGTTACCCGTTCCTGCTGGTGGACCGGGTCGTGGATCTGGATGTGGAAGGCAAGCGCATTCGCGCCTACAAGAATGTCAGCATCAACGAGCCGTTCTTCAATGGTCACTTCCCTGCGCATCCAATCATGCCGGGCGTACTGATCATCGAGGCGATGGCTCAGGCTGCCGGGATCCTTGGTTTCAAAATGCTCGACGTGAAACCGGCGGACGGCACCCTTTACTACTTCGTGGGCTCTGACAAGCTGCGCTTCCGTCAGCCAGTGCTGCCGGGCGATCAGTTGATCCTTGAAGCCAAGTTCCTGAGCTGCAAACGTCAGATATGGAAGTTCGAATGCCAGGCTTCGGTCGACGGCAAACCAGTCTGCTCTGCTGAAATCATCTGTGCGGAACGCAAACTATGAGTTTGATTGACCCTCGCGCAATCATCGATCCGACGGCCGTTCTGGCCGACGACGTCGAGGTCGGCCCGTGGTCGATCGTCGGCGCAGGTGTGGAAATCGGCGAGGGAACAGTGATCGGGCCGCACGTGATTCTCAAAGGCCCGACCCGAATCGGTAAGCACAACCGCATCTACCAGTTTTCGTCGGTAGGTGAGGACACGCCCGATCTGAAATACAAAGGCGAAGAAACCCGTCTGGTCATTGGTGACCACAACGTCATTCGTGAAGGCGTGACGATTCACCGCGGGACAGTTCAGGACCGTTCGGAAACGACCCTGGGCGATCACAACCTGATCATGGCCTATGCCCACATCGGCCACGACAGCGTTATCGGCAACCACTGCATCCTGGTCAACAACACTGCGTTGGCCGGGCATGTGCACGTTGAAGACTGGGCGATCCTCTCCGGTTTCACCCTGGTTCACCAGTATTGCCACATTGGCGCCCACAGCTTTTCCGGCATGGGGACTGCCATCGGCAAGGACGTTCCAGCGTATGTCACGGTGTTCGGCAATCCTGCCGAAGCCCGTAGCATGAACTTTGAAGGTATGCGCCGTCGTGGTTTCAGTGAAGAAGCGATCCACGCCTTGCGTCGTGCTTACAAGGTGGTTTATCGCCAGGGCCTGACAATCGAGCAAGCGCTCACCGAGCTTGCCGAACCCTCAGATCAGTTCCCGGAAGTCGCAGTGTTCCGTGATTCCATCCAGTCTTCGACTCGCGGCATCACTCGTTAATCATGGCTAATCTGCGTATTGCGCTGGTAGCGGGTGAGGCTTCCGGCGACATTCTGGGCGCGGGCCTCATGCGCGCACTCAAGGCTCAGCATCCGGCGGTGGAATTCATCGGTGTCGGTGGCCCATTGATGCAGGCCGAAGGGCTGGTCTCGTACTTTCCCATGGAGCGGCTATCGGTCATGGGCCTGGTGGAAGTGTTGGGGCGACTGCGTGAACTGCTGGCGCGTCGCAAAAAGCTGATCGCCGACCTGATCGCTGAAAAACCGGACGTATTCATCGGTATCGATGCCCCGGACTTCAATCTCAATATCGAACTCAAGCTGCGTCAGGCCGGGGTCAAGACCGTGCATTACGTCAGCCCGTCGGTGTGGGCGTGGCGTCAGAAGCGCGTCCTGAAGATTCGCGAAGGCTGCGACCTGATGCTGACGCTGTTCCCGTTCGAAGCGAAATTCTATGAAGAGAAGGGCGTGCCGGTGCGGTTTGTCGGGCACTCCCTGGCCGATGCGATTCCGCTTGAGGCTGACCGAGCCGCTGCGCGTGCCGAACTTGATTTGCCGGACGGTCCGCTGGTTGCACTGATGCCTGGTAGTCGTGGTGGCGAAGTGGGCCGACTCGGCACGTTGTTCCTCGACACCGCCCAGCGCCTGCGCGCCCTGCGTCCGGGCGTGCGATTCGTTATGCCGTGCGCCAGCCCCGAACGCCGCGCACAGCTTGAAGAGCTGCTGGCCGGTCGCGATCTGCCGCTGACCTTGCTCGATGGCAAATCCCATCTGGCACTGGCAGCCTGCGACGCGGTGCTGATCGCTTCCGGTACGGCTACCCTTGAAGCGTTGCTGTACAAGCGGCCGATGGTGGTGGCGTATCGACTGGCGCCCTTGACGTTCTGGATTCTCAAACGGATGGTGAAAAGTCCTTACGTTTCGTTGCCGAACCTGCTGGCTCAGCGCCTGTTGGTGCCCGAGTTGCTGCAGGACGACGCAACGGTCGAGGCCCTCGCTCAAACACTTTCACCCTTGATCGAAGGTGGCGAGGAACAGACTCGCGGCTTCGACGAAATCCACCGTACCTTGCGCCTGGACGCCTCCAATCAGGCGGCGGACGCAGTACTGAACCTGATCGGCAAACCACAATGAGCAAAACCAGCATTCAGATGGGCCTGGACTTCACCCTGGTCGCCGAAGTCGAAGACCTCGTGGCCGGTGTTGACGAAGTCGGTCGTGGCCCGCTCTGCGGTGCAGTGGTGACGGCGGCAGTGATCCTCGATCCAAACCGACCGATCCTCGGCCTGAACGACTCAAAGAAGCTCACCGAAGCCCGCCGCGAAAAGCTTTATGACGAGATCTGCGAAAAAGCCCTGAGCTGGTGCATTGCTCGGGCTGAAGTCGAAGAAATCGATGAGCTGAACATCCTGCACGCCACCATGCTGGCGATGCAGCGCGCGGTTGAAGGCCTGCACATCCAGCCGAAACTGGCGATGATCGACGGCAATCGTTGCCCGAAACTGTCCATGCGAGCTGAAGCGGTCGTGCAGGGCGACGGCAAGGTCCCGGCCATTGCGGCGGCATCGATTCTGGCCAAGGTCAGCCGTGACCGCGAAATGGCGGCGTTTGAACTGATTTACCCGGGTTACGGCATCGGCGGGCACAAAGGCTACCCGACGCCCGTTCATCTGGAAGCGCTGGCCCGCCTCGGTCCCACCCCGATACACCGCCGCTCGTTCGCCCCGGTGCGTCTGGCGTACGAGGCACGGGAAAGTCTGATCGAGAGTTAGTCGCAAGGCTGATGTTTTACTCAAGGCCCGGTACAATCCGGGCCTTGTTGTTTTCATGACATAACGCAGGATCACTATGCCGGCTTCATTCGTTCACCTACGCCTGCACACTGAGTATTCCCTGGTCGACGGTCTGGTGCGGATCAAACCGCTGGTCAAGACCCTGGTCGGCATGAACATGCCTGCTGTAGCGGTCACCGATCAGAACAACATGTGTTCCCTGGTCAAATTCTATAAAGCCTCCATGGGTGCAGGGATCAAGCCGATTTGCGGTGCCGACTTGTGGTTGTCGAACAAGGATCCGGACAACGCCCTGAGCCGAATCAGCCTGCTGGCGATGAACGCCGTCGGCTATCGCAATCTCACTGAGCTGATCTCCCGCGGCTTCATCGATGGCCAGCGCAATGGCTCGGTAATCATCGAGCGCGAATGGGTAGCCGAAGCCAGCGAAGGCCTGATCATGCTGTCGGCGGCGAAAGAGGGCGAAATCGGCCTGGCCATGCTCAGTGGCAACCCGGCTGAAGCGGAAAACCTCGCGCGCGAATGGATGGCGGTGTTCCCGGATCGCTTCTACCTGGAAATCCAGCGCACCAATCGCCCCAATGATGAAGAGCAGTTGCACGGTGCCGTGGCCCTGGCCGAGAAAATCGGCGCGCCGCTTGTCGCCACCAACGACGTGCGTTTCATCAAGCAGGAAGACTTCGCCGCTCACGAAACCCGCGTTTGCATCGGTGAGGGCCGCGCCCTCGACGATCCGCGGCGTTCGAAGAATTACAGCGACCAGCAATACCTCAAAAGCGCCGAGGAAATGGCCGAGCTGTTCAGTGACCTGCCCGAGGCGCTGGAAAACACTGTAGAGATCGCCAAGCGCTGCAACATCGAAGTGAAGCTGGGCAAGCACTTCCTGCCCAACTTTCCGATTCCCGATGGCATGACCATCGACGAGTATTTCCGCAAAGTGTCGTTCGATGGCCTGGAAGAACGCCTGACCGTTCTGCTGCCCAAAGACACCACGGAAGACTATGAGGCCAAGCGTCAGGTCTACGTAGACAGGTTGAATTTCGAACTGGATATCATCATCCAGATGGGCTTCCCCGGTTACTTCCTGATCGTGATGGACTTTATCCAGTGGGCCAAGAGTAACGGTGTGCCGGTAGGTCCTGGCCGGGGGTCGGGTGCCGGGTCGCTGGTGGCCTATGTGCAGAAGATCACCGACCTCGATCCGCTGGAATATGACCTGCTGTTTGAACGTTTTCTTAACCCGGAACGGGTATCGATGCCCGACTTCGACGTCGACTTTTGCATGGACGGTCGCGATCGGGTCATTGAGTACGTGGCCGAAAAATACGGTCGCAATGCGGTAAGCCAGATCATCACCTTCGGTTCCATGGCGGCCAAGGCTGTGGTCCGGGACGTGGCGCGGGTGCAGGGCAAGTCCTACGGTCTGGCGGATCGTCTGTCGAAGATGATTCCGTTCGAAGTCGGCATGACCCTGGAAAAGGCCTATGAGCAGGAAGAGATCCTGCGTGACTTCATCAAGGTCGATGAAGAGGCCGCCGAAATCTGGGAAATGGCCCGCAAGCTCGAAGGCGTCGTGCGAAACGTCGGCAAGCACGCCGGTGGAGTAGTTATTGCGCCGACCAAACTGACCGACTTCTCGCCGATCTATTGCGATGAGGCCGGTGACGGTCTGGTGACCCAGTTCGACAAGGATGACGTTGAAGCCGCTGGTCTGGTGAAGTTCGACTTCCTCGGCCTGCGGACCTTGACAGTCATCGACTGGGCACTGAAAACCATCAACCGCGACCGCGCCAAGGTCGATCAGCCACCGCTGGACATCGCGTTCATTCCGCTGGACGACAAGCCGACCTACACGCTGCTGCAAAAAGCTGAAACCACGGCGGTGTTCCAGCTCGAATCCCGCGGTATGAAGGAGCTGATTAAAAAGCTCAAGCCTGACTGCCTGGAAGACTTGATCGCACTGGTGGCCCTGTTCCGTCCGGGCCCTTTGCAATCGGGCATGGTGGACGATTTCATCAACCGTAAGCACGGTCGTGCCGAACTGGCGTACCCGCATTCGGATTACCAGTACGAAGGCCTCAAACCGGTACTGGCACCGACTTACGGCATCATCCTGTATCAGGAACAGGTGATGCAGATTGCCCAGGTTATGGCCGGTTACACCCTCGGCGGTGCGGACATGCTGCGTCGCGCCATGGGTAAGAAAAAGCCCGAAGAAATGGCCAAGCAGCGTGGCGGCTTCATTGAAGGTTGTGCGACCAACAACATCGACGCGGACCTGGCCGGTAACATTTTCGACCTGGTGGAGAAGTTCGCCGGTTACGGTTTCAACAAGTCTCACTCCGCAGCGTATGGCCTGGTGTCGTACCAAACCGCGTGGTTGAAAACGCATTACCCGGCGCCGTTCATGGCGGCGGTGCTGTCGGCAGACATGCACAACACCGACAAGGTCGTGACCTTGATCGAAGAAATTCGCACCATGAAGCTGCGCCTCGACGCGCCGGATGTGAATGCCTCCGAGTTCAAGTTCACGGTGAATGACGAAGGCCGGATTATTTACGGCCTCGGCGCGATCAAGGGTGTTGGCGAAGGTCCGGTGGAAGCGATCACCGAGGCGCGCCAGGACGGTCCATTCAAGGATTTGTTCGATTTCTGCGCCCGTGTCGATCTCAAACGGATCAACAAACGCACCCTGGACGGTTTGATCCGCAGCGGTGCGCTGGATCGTCTGGGGCCTTATTTCCATGATGAGCCGAAAGCTTATCAAGCGAGCATCGACCAGAATCGTGCGGTGCTGCTGGCGGCGATGGAAGGGGCGATCAAGGCTGCGGAACAAACCGCACGCACCCAGGACAGTGGCCATGCCGACCTGTTCGGCGGGTTGTTTGTCGAAGAAAATGCGGACGTTTACGCCAGCCATCGCAAGGCCAAGGAGCTGACGCTCAAGGAACGGCTGAAAGGGGAGAAAGACACCCTGGGCCTGTACCTGACCGGTCACCCGATTGACGAATACGAAGGTGAAATCCGTCGCTTTGCCCGCCAGCGCATCATCGATTTGAAGCCGGCACGCGATACCCAGACTGTCGCCGGCATGATCATCGCCCTGCGCGTGATGAAGAACAAAAAGGGCGACAAGATGGGCTTCATCACCCTCGACGACCGCTCCGGACGGATCGAGGCGTCGCTGTTTGCCGAGGCGTTCCATACCGCGCAGTCGCTGTTGCAGACGGATGCGATGGTGGTGGTCGAAGGCGAGGTCAGCAATGACGACTTCTCCGGCGGCCTGAAACTGCGGGTCAAGCGCGTGATGAGCATGGAAGATGCGCGCACCAACCTTGCCGAAAGCCTGCGCCTGAAGCTGCAGACCAAGGATTTGAAGGGCGATCAGCTACGCTGGCTGGGTGAATTGTTCAAGCGTCACCGCGGCGCGTGCCCGATCACCATGGAGTACACGAGCCCCGATGCGAAGGCCTTGCTGCAGTTCGGCGAGACCTGGCGAATCGATCCGGCGGATGCGTTGATTCAAGCCTTGCGTGACCAGTTCGGGCGAGACAACGTCTTCCTCCAATACCGTTGACGGTCAGGTGCCATTTCTTGTCATCAAGAGTGCGCCCTGATCTCGACCTGAATTTTTAATCTCGACCTGAACGCGCCTCTCCCTTAAGGTAGGGCGCGAATAGACAACCGGCCGGCCCAAGCTCTCTTGGATGTCGACCCAAGACGGACGCCTATGAACCCGAATTTTCTAGATTTCGAACAGCCGATCGCCGACCTGCAAGCCAAGATCGAAGAGTTGCGCTTGGTCGGTAACGACAATTCGCTGAATATCGGCGATGAGATCTCCCGCCTGCAGGATAAAAGCAGCACGCTGACCGAAGATATCTTCGGCAAGCTGACCAGCTGGCAGATCGCTCGTCTGGCGCGTCACCCGAAACGTCCCTATACCCTGGACTACATCGAACACATCTTCACCGAGTTCGACGAGTTGCACGGTGACCGTCACTTCTCTGATGACGCCGCCATTGTTGGCGGTATTGCTCGTCTGGACGACCAGCCGGTGATGATCATCGGTCACCAGAAAGGCCGTGAAGTGCGCGAGAAAGTTCGCCGCAACTTCGGCATGCCGCGCCCGGAAGGCTACCGCAAGGCGTGCCGGCTGATGGAAATGGCCGAGCGCTTCAAGATGCCGATCCTGACCTTCATCGACACACCTGGTGCCTACCCTGGTATCGACGCTGAAGAGCGTAACCAGAGCGAAGCGATCGCCTGGAACCTGCGTGTCATGTCGCGTCTGAAAACCCCAATCATCGCCACCGTGATCGGTGAAGGTGGTTCCGGTGGTGCTCTGGCAATCGGTGTTTGCGATCAACTGAACATGCTGCAGTACTCGACCTACGCGGTGATCTCGCCGGAAGGTTGCGCATCGATCCTGTGGAAAACCGCCGATAAAGCGCCGGATGCCGCCGAAGCCATGGGCATCACCGCCGAGCGCCTGAAAGGCTTGGGTATCGTGGACAAGGTGATCGGCGAGCCACTGGGCGGTGCGCACCGTAATCCAGCGGCGGCGGCAGCATCGATCCGTGCCGAGTTGACCGCGCAATTGGCGATGTTGAAGAAGTTCGACAATGACGCGCTGCTGGCCCGTCGTTACGCGCGACTGATGAGCTACGGTCTCTGATCTGACCTCGCTTTTCCCATGTGGGAGCGAGCCTGCTCGCGAAGGCGGCATAACATTCAACTCATCTGTTGGCTGTTATACCGCTATCGCGAGCAGGCTCGCTCCCACATTTGTTTTGTGCAAAGGGAGCGCTATGAGTCAGCCAATGATTGATTTGCCTGCCAAGCTTCTGCTGAAGCTTGCTCCGTGGCGCAACGCTACGGCTTGGCGCATTGCATTCAGCGGTGGCCTCGATTCCACCGTCCTGTTGCACTTGCTTGCCCATCTCGCAAAAAACCAATCCCTGCCAACGCTCAGCGCCATCCATGTCCACCACGGCCTTCAGGCGGCGGCAGATGCGTGGCCGGCACATTGTCAGTCCGTTTGTGATGCCTTGGGTATGCCGTTAGAGGTGATTCACGTTCAAGTTCAGCCCGGCGCCAGCCTTGAGCGTGCCGCTCGGGATGCGCGTTACGGGGCGTTCAAATCGGTGATACATGCCAAGGACATTCTGCTAACCGCCCAGCACCGTGACGATCAGGCGGAAACCCTGTTGTTTCGACTGTTACGTGGGGCCGGGGTGAGAGGTTTGTCGGGGATGCCTCGTGAGAGGGTCTTGGGACGTGGACATCTTCTGCGCCCACTGCTTGATGTCTCACGCGCCGAACTTGAGGCCTATGCAGCCGAGCACCGCCTGAGCTGGATCGAAGACCCTTCGAACCAGGATCGACAGTTCTCCCGCAACTACCTGCGGCATCAGGTGTTCCCGGTGTTGACCGAGCGCTGGCCGCAAGCGGCGGCGACGATGGCACGTAGCGCTGCTCACTTGAGTGAAGCGCAGACTTTGCTGTATGAGTTGGCGCACATTGATTTGGCCGAAGCGGCAACAACCCATGATTTCGAATGCCTGGGCGTGCAATCTCTGGAGCTGGCTTGCCTTGCTAGGCACTCCGGCGCTCGCCAGCGCAACGCGCTGAGCCACTGGCTCGCAGCGTTGACCCGATTGCCGGACAGCGACCATTGGTCGGGTTGGGAGGATTTGCGCGACGCTACCGGTGATGCCCGTCCGGTCTGGCGGCTGGCGGATGGAGAACTGCATCGCTCGGCCGGGCGTATCTGGTGGCTTTCGGGCTGTTGGCTACGCAATCCGCCACCTGCCGTGCATTGGGCTGATCCTTCGAAGTCGTTGGCGTTACCGGAAAATGGTGTGCTCACGCTCACCGGGCAAATCCCCAATGGCCCGCTGCAAATCCGCTATCGTGAGGGAGGCGAGGTCATGCATTTAGCTGATCGCGGCCATCGCGACCTGAAGCGTTTGCTCAATGAACGCGGGGTTCCAGGCTTCGTCCGTGGCAGATTGCCGCTGCTCTATCGTGGCGAACAAATGCTGGCAGTAGCGAGCGTACAGGGCTTGAATGGCAGTGGGCAGGACGGCTGGCATTTACAGTGGCAACCACCGAGCGAAGATCAAGGTTTGAGCTGAAAGGGGCTTTCCGGTAGACTACGCTCCCTTCTTGATACAACTTCTGTGGATTCGCCTGAATTACAGGAGTTGCCGATTACCAAGCAGTCTTTGCTGGGCGATTCCAAAAAATGTGTAGCGAGCAACGTACCGGTGTTTCATCTGCCGGTCTGTCCCAACGCGGCGGTTTTTTTGAAAGGTGCACTGTGATTAATGCAGGTGATCGGGGGCTTCGGCCTTCCTTCGCTTTCCCCGGCGGCTCGGACCGCTTTAACGCAGACTTCTAGGGTTTTTCATGACGCGCTACATATTCGTCACGGGCGGTGTTGTTTCTTCATTGGGGAAAGGCATCGCATCGGCTTCATTGGCGGCCATCCTGGAGGCGCGGGGACTTAAGGTCACCATGCTGAAGCTGGACCCGTACATCAACGTTGACCCGGGCACGATGAGCCCGTTCCAGCACGGTGAAGTGTTCGTCACCCACGACGGTGCCGAGACTGACCTGGACCTCGGTCACTACGAGCGGTTCATCCGCACAACCATGACCCAGAACAACAACTTCACCACCGGCCGTGTCTACGAGCACGTGTTGCGCAAAGAGCGCCGTGGTGATTACCTGGGCGCCACCATTCAGGTGATCCCGCATATCACCGACGAAATCAAACGCCGGATCATCAAGGGCGCCGGCGATGCCGACGTGGCGATGGTCGAGATCGGTGGCACCGTGGGTGACATCGAATCGCAACCGTTCCTGGAAGCGATCCGCCAATTGCGTTTCGAAGTCGGCGCCAAGCGCGCGATGCTGATGCACCTGACACTGGTGCCATACATCGCCACCGCCGGCGAAACCAAAACCAAGCCGACTCAGCACTCGGTCAAGGAACTGCGTTCCATTGGCCTGCAGCCAGACGTGCTGGTCTGCCGCTCCGATCACCCGATCGACATCTCTTCGCGACGCAAGATCGCGCAGTTCACCAACGTTGAAGAACGTGCGGTGATCGCGCTGGAAGACGCCGACACCATCTACAAGATCCCGGGCATTCTGCACTCCCAGGGCCTGGATGATTTCGTCGTTGAGCGTTTCGGCCTGCAATGCGGCAGCGCTGACCTGTCCGAGTGGGAGGCCGTGGTTGACGCCAAGCTGAACCCGGAGCACGAAGTCACCATCGCGATGGTCGGCAAGTACATGGAGCTGCTGGACGCCTACAAGTCGCTGATCGAAGCGATGAGTCACGCCGGCATCAGCAACCGCACCAAGGTCAACCTGCGCTACATCGATTCCGAAGACATCGAAAACCAGGGCACTGCGCTGCTGGAAGGTGTTGACGCGATCCTCGTGCCGGGCGGCTTCGGTCTGCGTGGCGTGGAAGGCAAGATCACCGCCGTACAATACGCTCGCGAAAACAAGGTTCCGTACCTGGGCATCTGCCTGGGCATGCAAGTGGCCGTGATCGAGTTCGCTCGTAACGTGCTGGGCTGGAAAGATGCCAACTCCACCGAGTTCGATCGTGCCAGCGGCCATCCGGTCGTGGGTCTGATCACCGAGTGGGAAGACGCTACCGGCGCGGTCGAAACCCGCACCGAATCGTCCGACCTGGGCGGCACCATGCGCCTCGGCGCTCAGGATTGCCTGCTGGAGCCCGGTTCGCTGGTGCACGACTGCTATGCCAAAGACGTCATCGTCGAGCGTCACCGTCACCGCTACGAAGTGAACAACAACCTGCTGCCACAGATCATGGCGGCCGGCCTGAAAATCTCCGGTCGTTCCGGTGATGGCGCACTGGTTGAAGTGGTTGAAGCACCGGATCATCCATGGTTCGTCGCTTGCCAGTTCCACCCGGAGTTCACCTCGACGCCACGCGACGGTCACCCGTTGTTCAGCGGTTTTGTTAAAGCAGCTTTGGTTCAACACCAGAAGAAGGCGTAAGTCCGATGGCTCAGAAGATCATCCGCGTAGGGAATATCGAAATTGCCAACGACAAGCCAATGGTGCTGTTCGGTGGCATGAACGTGCTGGAAAGCCGCGACATGGCGATGCAGGTCTGCGAAGAGTATGTAAAGGTCACCGAGAAACTCGGTATCCCTTATGTGTTCAAGGCCAGCTTCGACAAGGCCAACCGTTCCTCCGTGACCTCTTACCGTGGCCCCGGCCTGGAAGAGGGCATGCGGATTTTCCAGGACATCAAGCAAGCCTTCGGCGTGCCGATCATCACTGACGTCCACGAGCCTGATCAGGCCGCGGTCGTCGCTGAAGTCTGCGACATCATTCAGTTGCCGGCCTTCCTGTCGCGCCAAACCGACCTCGTGGTCGCGATGGCCAAGACCGGCGCGGTGATCAACATCAAGAAAGCTCAGTTCCTCGCGCCGCACGAGATGAAACACATCCTGAGCAAATGCGTGGAAGCGGGCAACGATCAGTTGATCCTCTGCGAGCGCGGTTCGAGCTTTGGCTACAACAACCTGGTTGTCGACATGCTCGGCTTCGGCATCATGAAGCAGTTCGAATACCCGGTGTTCTTCGACGTAACCCACGCGCTACAAATGCCCGGCGGTCGCTCCGATTCCGCCGGTGGTCGTCGTGCCCAGGTGACTGACCTGGCCAAGGCTGGCATGAGCCAGTCGCTGGCCGGCCTGTTCCTCGAAGCCCACCCGGACCCGGACAACGCCAAATGCGACGGCCCTTGCGCCTTGCGTCTGGACAAACTGGAGCCATTCCTGGCCCAGCTCAAAGCGTTGGACGAACTGGTGAAGAGTTTTCCGACGGTAGAAACCGCGTAAACCTCAATTCTCCGGTAAAGTACCGCACGATTTGTTGCTCAGGCCCTCGGGCCTGAGCCTTATCGTCCGCAAGTCTGCCCGCTGCACCTCACTTGCCGACGGTAAAAGATTTCCTCTAGCTGCGTCGTTTTCGTCAACTTTGGAGTGTTTACAACAATGGCAAAAATCGTCGACATCAAAGGTCGTGAAGTTCTCGACTCCCGTGGCAATCCCACCGTGGAAGCGGACGTGCTTCTCGATAACGGCATCATCGGCAGCGCTTGCGCGCCGTCCGGTGCTTCCACTGGCTCGCGTGAAGCACTCGAGCTGCGTGATGGCGACAAGAGCCGTTACTTGGGTAAGGGCGTTCTGAAGGCCGTGGCCAACATCAACGGCCCGATCCGTGACCTGTTGAAAGGCATGGACCCAAGCGATCAGAAAGCGCTGGATCACGCGATGATCAAGCTCGACGGTACCGAAAACAAAGGCTCCCTGGGCGCCAACGCGATCCTCGCCGTTTCCCTGGCCGCGGCCAAGGCAGCAGCACAGGACCAGGATCTGCCGCTGTACGCTCACATCGCCAACCTGAACGGCACTCCGGGTGTTTACTCGATGCCGGTTCCGATGATGAACATCATCAACGGTGGCGAGCACGCCGATAACAACGTCGACATCCAGGAATTCATGGTTCAGCCGGTTGGCGCCAAGTCTTTCTCGGAAGGCCTGCGCATGGGCACCGAGATTTTCCATCACCTCAAAGCTGTTCTGAAGGCCCGTGGCCTGAGCACCGCTGTTGGTGACGAAGGTGGTTTCGCACCGAACCTGGCCTCCAACGAAGACGCTTTGAAAGTGATCTCCGAAGCTGTGGCCAACGCCGGTTACAAGTTGGGCACCGACGTGACCCTGGCACTGGACTGCGCCGCTAGCGAATTCTACGAAGACGGCAAGTACAACCTGTCCGGCGAAGGCCAGGTGTTCACCGCTGAAGGTTTCGCTGACTACCTCAAAGGTCTGACCGAGCGTTATCCGATCATCTCGATCGAAGACGGCCTGGACGAGTCTGACTGGGCTGGCTGGAAAATTCTCACCGACAAAATCGGCGAGAAGACGCAGCTGGTAGGCGACGACCTGTTCGTGACCAACACCAAGATCCTGAAAGAAGGCATCGATAAAAAGATCGCTAACTCGATCCTGATCAAGTTCAACCAGATTGGTACCCTGACCGAAACTCTGGAAGCCATCCAGATGGCCAAGGCCGCTGGTTACACGGCTGTGATCTCGCACCGTTCCGGCGAAACCGAAGATTCGACCATTGCCGACCTGGCGGTGGGCACGTCGGCTGGCCAGATCAAAACCGGTTCCCTGTGCCGTTCGGACCGCGTTTCCAAGTACAACCAACTGCTGCGTATCGAAGAGCAGTTGAACGGTAAAGCCAAATACAACGGCCGCAGCGAGTTCCGCGGCTGATTGCTAAATGGTAAAAAGACACCGGATTGTGTCGAAAAAATCGCAACAGCGATCAATTTGCCACTAATCTGATGCCTTATAAGCACAAGCCTGGTTCTTCCAGGCTTCGTGCTATCAGAAGCTTCAAAGTTTTTGCATGGCTGTCTTTTTTCACTGGAAACCTGATATTCGATGCGCAGTCCCAATTGGTTGTTCCTCGTCTTGCTCTTGTTGCTGGCTGGCCTGCAATACCGCCTGTGGGTAGGTAATGGCAGTCTGGCGCAAGTGGCTGAGCTGACTCAGCAGATCAAGGATCAACAGGCTGAAAACGAAGGATTGCTGGAGCGCAATCGAGTCATGGACGCCGAAGTCAGCGAGCTGAAAAAAGGTATGGAGACCGTTGAAGAACGGGCTCGTCATGAGTTGGGCATGGTCAAGGACGGTGAAACCCTTTACCAGTTGGCTCAATGAATTCCTCGTTACCGGCCTTCTGGGCCGTGATTCCTGCCGCGGGCGTCGGTGCCCGTATGGCCGCAGACCGTCCCAAGCAATACCTGCAATTGGGCGGACGCACAATTCTCGAACACAGCCTCGGCTGTTTCCTTGATCATCCTTCCCTCAAGGGCTTGGTGGTCAGTCTCGCTGTTGATGATCCTTATTGGCCGAACCTGGCCTGTGCTGTCGATTCACGAATTCAGCGGGTTGACGGCGGCGCCGAGCGTTCCGACTCAGTACTCAACGCGTTGCTGCATCTGCATGCGCTGGGTGCTGATGATGAAGACTGGGTGCTGGTTCACGACGCTGCGCGGCCGAATCTGAGCCGGGATGATCTGGACAAGTTGCTGAGTGAATTGGCTGATGATCCCGTCGGCGGGTTGCTGGCGGTTCCGGCACGCGACACCCTCAAACGGGTCGACAAGCATGGGCGGGTACTTGAAACCGTGGATCGCAGCGTGATTTGGCAGGCTTATACACCGCAGATGTTTCGCCTTGGTGCCTTGCATCGGGCGTTGGCGGACAGTCTGGTGGCGGATGCCGTCGTTACCGATGAAGCATCGGCCATGGAATGGGCTGGCATGGCGCCACGGTTGATCGAAGGTCGTTCCGACAACCTCAAAGTTACGCGTCCCGAAGATCTCGAATGGCTTCGTCAGCGTTGGGCCAATCGCCGTTAAGTGGCGTACTCCGGCCGCTCAGCCAACCCTTCCTTCAAGTAATCCACCAACTTGCGCACCTTGGGCGACAGATGCCGTTGCTGCGGATAAAGCGCCCAAACAGCGGTATTCGGCGGTTGATGCGCCTCCAGCAGTGAAATCAATGCGCCGCTTTTCAAATGCTCCAGCACGTAATAGTCCGGCAACTGACACAGCCCCACGCCCTGTAGCGCAGCATCCAGCACCGCTTGCCCACTGTTGCAGCGCCAGTTTCCCTGTACTCGCTGCGAAAATTCCCGCCCGTTCTGTTCCAGTTGCCACAGGTCCGAGCTGCCAATGAGGCAGTTGTGGCGGCTCAATTCCGACAAGCTGTGTGGCCGACCATAGCGTTCCAGGTAGGACGGTGATGCGCACAGGTACATGCGTCGGGGCGCCAGGCGTGTGGCAACCAGTCGCGAATCTTGCAGGCGACCCAGACGGATGGCCAGGTCCAGGCCTTCATGCACCAGGTCGAGCGGGCGGTTGCTCAGTTCGATGTCGACACGCAGTTGCGGGTAGAGCCCCATGAAACGCGTCACTAGTGGCACGATGAATCGCTCGCCGTACGCCACGGCGCACGTCATGCGCAGCATGCCTTTGGGTTCGCTGGTCAGGTCGCCGACCGCTCGCAAGGCTTCTTCGCGACCGTCCTGCAGGCGCTGGCAATGTTGCAGGAAGGTTTGCCCGGCTTCGGTCAGCGTCACCCGGCGGGTGCTGCGGTAAAGAAGGCGGGTCTGAAGGCGCTCTTCAAGGCGTACGATTTGTCGACTGATGTGAGAGGAAGAAACCCCAAGGCGTTCGGCAGCGGCAGTGAATTGGCTGCATTCGGCTACGGCGACGAATTCGTCGATCCCTTCCCAGCGGCTTTCGACCATCGATGATTATCCCTGTATGGCAATAATGTTTTGCTTTTGTCCGGATTATTCATCGTAAGGCGCTGTATTACACTCCCTGTCTCGTTTTTATTCACTGGAGAATCCACATGATCAAGTCGCGCGCTGCCGTTGCCTTCGAGGCCAAGAAACCCCTCGAGATCGTCGAAGTCGATGTCGCCATGCCCAAGGCCGGCGAAGTTCTGTTGCGTGTGGTTGCCTCCGGTGTTTGCCATACCGATGCCTACACCCTGTCCGGTGCGGATCCGGAAGGCATCTTCCCGTCGATTCTGGGTCACGAAGGTGGCGCGGTAGTTGAAGCGATTGGCGAGGGCGTGACGTCGGTGGCAGTGGGCGATCATGTGATCCCGCTGTACACCCCGGAATGCCGTCAGTGCAAATTCTGTCTGTCGGGCAAAACCAACCTGTGTCAGGCGATTCGCGCGACTCAGGGCAAGGGTCTGATGCCAGATGGTACTTCGCGTTTTTCCTACAAGGGCCAGCCAATTTTCCACTACATGGGCACTTCGACGTTTTCCGAATATACCGTGTTGCCGGAAATTTCCGTTGCCAAAATTGCTAAGGAAGCGCCGCTGGAAAAAGTCTGCCTGCTGGGCTGCGGTGTCACTACCGGCATCGGCGCGGTGCTCAATACGGCCAAGGTGAAACCTGGTGATACCGTGGCCATTTTTGGTCTGGGCGGCATTGGTCTGTCGGCGGTGATTGGCGCGGTAAAAGCCAAGGCAGCACGCATCATTGCCATCGACATCAACCCGGCCAAATTCGAGATCGCCAAGCAGCTGGGTGCAACCGATTGTGTGAACCCGAAAGACTTCGACCGTCCGATCCAGGAAGTCATCGTTGACATGACCGATGGCGGCGTCGACTTTTCTTTCGAGTGCATCGGCAATGTGCAATTGATGCGCGCTGCACTTGAGTGCTGCCACAAGGGCTGGGGCGAGTCGGTGATCATCGGTGTCGCCGGTGCCGGTCAGGAAATCGCCACCCGTCCATTCCAGCTGGTCACCGGGCGCGTCTGGCGCGGTTCGGCGTTCGGCGGTGTGCGCGGCCGTACCGAGTTGCCAAGCTACGTCGAAATGGCCGCAACCGGCGAAATTCCGCTGGATACGTTCATCACCCACACCATGGGCCTGGAAGATATCAACAAGGCGTTCGACCTGATGCACGAAGGCAAAAGCATCCGCTCCGTCATTCATTTCTGAGGTCGATCATGAGCCTGGAAAATATTTCCTGCCAGAAAAGTTTCGGCGGCTGGCACAAACGTTACCGGCACCGTTCCGATGTGCTTGGCTGCGACATGGTGTTTGCCGTGTACCTGCCGCCGCAAGCGGAGCAGGGCGGTAAGCTGCCCGTGCTGTATTGGTTGTCCGGCCTGACCTGCACCGACGAAAACTTCATGCACAAGGCCGGCGCGTTGCGCATGGCTGCCGAGCTGGGTTTGATCATCGTTGCGCCGGACACTAGCCCCCGCGGTCCTGATGTGCCGGGTGACCCGGATGGCGCCTGGGACTTCGGTCTCGGCGCCGGGTTCTATCTGAATGCAACCCAGGAACCTTGGTCGCGTCACTATCGGATGCATGACTATGTCGTGCAGGAATTACCGACATTGGTCGAGGCTCATTTCCCGGCGTCGGACAAGCGTGGCATCAGCGGTCACTCCATGGGCGGCCACGGCGCACTGGTCTGTGCCTTGCGCAATCCAGGTCGTTATCAATCGGTGTCGGCGTTCTCGCCGATCAACAATCCGATGGACTGCCCGTGGGGTCAGAAGGCCTTCTCTCGTTTCCTGGGGGAAGACCGTTCGAAGTGGCGCGAATGGGATGCTTGCGCCCTGATCGCCGAGGCTGACGAGAAACTGCCGCTGCTGGTGGATCAAGGTGATCGTGATGATTTCCTCGCCACTCAGCTCAAGCCTGAAGCCTTGCAACAGGCGGCCAAGCTGGCCGGTCATCCGCTGACGTTGCGCTTGCAACCGGGCTACGACCACAGCTATTTTTTCATCGCCAGTTTTATCGACGACCACTTGCAGCATCACGGACGTGCTCTAAGCGCCTAATGTCCGACAAAGCAGGTAGAATCACGCCCTGACAAAAATCGGGGCGTTTTTTTATGCGTATTGGCCACGGCTATGATGTGCACCGTTTCGCTGAAGGCGATTTCATTACTCTGGGCGGCGTGCGCATTGCACACGGCTTCGGGCTGCTCGCTCACTCCGACGGTGACGTCCTGCTGCACGCCTTGAGCGATGCCTTGCTCGGCGCCGCAGCGCTGGGAGATATCGGCAAGCATTTCCCGGACACCGATCCGACATACAAGGGCGCTGACAGCCGGGGGCTGCTGCGTCACGTCGTCGCGATGATCCACGCCAAAGGCTGGAAAATCGGCAATGTCGATAACACCATCGTCGCCCAGGCGCCGAAAATGGCCCCGCATATCGAATCGATGCGCGCGCTGATTGCCGCGGATCTTCAAGTTGAGTTGGATCAAGTGAACGTGAAAGCTACCACCACCGAAAAGCTTGGCTTTGTCGGTCGCGAAGAAGGCATTGCCGTGCACTCCGTTGCCTTGTTGCTGCGCGCATGAACGAATCGCAATTGCTCGGCCCACGGGCCTATGGCGAGGCGCTTGGCACCGCTGTTCTGAAAGCCACGGCAGAAGATTTTCAGGTCGATGAAGTGCTCAATATTCCCCTCAGCGGTGATGGCGAGCATTTGTGGATCTGGGTGGAAAAACGCGGTCTCAATACCGAGGAAGCGGCACGGCGGATCGCCAAGGCGGCGGGCGTGCCATTGCGCACCGTCAGTTATGCCGGGCTCAAGGATCGTCAGGCGCTGACGCGCCAATGGTTCAGCGTGCAACTGCCGGGCAAGGCTGACCCGGATTTGTCCGCGGCGGAAAACGACACGCTGAAGATCCTCAAGACCGGTCGACACAAACGCAAGCTGCAACGCGGCGCTCACTCGGCCAATGGCTTCACCTTGCGCCTGACGCAATTCGCTGGCGACAAAGCGGCGATTGAAGAGCGGCTTCAATTGATCGCCAAGCAAGGTGTTCCCAATTATTTCGGAGCCCAGCGTTTTGGCTTCGACGGCGGTAACGTCGTCGATGCCCGTGCCTGGGCGGCACGCAAAGCGTTGCCGGAGCAGCGCAACGTGCGTTCGCGGCTGCTCTCCACGGCGCGCAGTTTTCTGTTCAATCAGGTGTTGGCGGCACGTGTCGCCGACGGTACGTGGCAGCAAGCCCAGGTCGGTGATCTTCTGGCCTTCACCGACAGCCGCAGCTTCTTTCCGGCCGGTGAAGCGGAGTGCAGCGATCCGCGACTGGCGATTCTCGATCTGCACCCGACCGGCCCGCAGTGGGGTGAAGGTGACTCGCCGGCGACCGGCGTTGTCCATGTACTGGAGCAGGACATCGCCGCTCGCGAAGCGGACTTGCGTGATTGGTTGATTAACGCCGGTATGAGTCACGAACGTCGCATCCTGCGGCTGCCCATTGGTGGGTTGACGTGGCATTATCCCGAGCCTGACATTCTGCAACTGGAATTCGTCCTCCCGGCCGGATGCTTTGCCACTGTATTGGTGCGCGAGCTCGTTGATCTGGTGCCGGTGGGGCAGACGGACAGCCCATGCGTATTCTGATTTCTAATGACGATGGGGTAACTGCACCCGGTCTCGCCGCGCTTTATGCTGCGTTGGCGGATTACACCGAGTGCGTGGTTATCGCCCCGGACCAAGACAAAAGCGGCGCCAGCAGCTCGCTGACACTCGACCGTCCGTTACACCCGCAAACCTTGGCCAACGGCTTCATCAGCCTGAACGGCACCCCCACCGATTGCGTGCACCTGGGCCTGAATGGCCTGCTGGAGCGCCAGCCTGATATGGTCGTTGCAGGGATCAATCTGGGCGCCAACCTGGGTGATGACGTGTTGTATTCCGGCACTGTGGCGGCCGCCCTCGAAGGGCGCTTCCTTGAGTGTCCTTCGTTTGCCTTTTCGTTGGCCTCACGCCAAGTAGAGAACCTTCCCACAGCCGCCTACTTTGCACGAAAGCTGGTCGAAGCCCATGGCGATCTCGACCTGCCGCCACGCACAGTACTGAATGTGAACATTCCCAATTTGCCGCTGGACCATATCCGCGGTATTCAACTGACCCGCCTCGGGCATCGCGCACGCGCTGCGGCGCCGATGAAGGTGGTCGATCCGCGCGGCAAATCCGGTTACTGGATCGCCGCCGCCGGGGATGCCGAAGATGGCGGCCCGGGCACCGATTTCCATGCGGTCATGCAGGGCTATGTTTCAATCACTCCGCTGCAACTGGATCGCACCTTCAATGATGCCTTCAGAAGTCTCGATGGCTGGCTGGAGGGACTGCGCTAATGACCCGTGAACAAGACGATATGCTGCGCCGTGGCATCGGGATGACCTCTCAACGGACTCGCGAGCGCCTTATTCAGCGCCTGTATGAAGAAGGCGTTTCCAACGCCAGGGTGCTGGAAGTCATTCGCCGTACACCGCGACATTTGTTCGTCGACGAGGCGCTGGCTCATCGCGCTTACGAAGACACTGCGTTGCCGATCGGGCATAACCAGACCATTTCCCAGCCCTACATGGTGGCTCGCATGAGTGAGTTGCTGCTGGAGGCCGGTCCCTTGGACAAGGTAATGGAAATCGGTACCGGGTCGGGCTACCAGACGGCCGTATTGTCACAGCTGGTCGAACGGGTGTTTTCCGTAGAGCGCATCAAGGTTTTGCAGGACCGGGCCAAGGAACGCCTGGTGGAGCTTAACCTTCGCAATGTGGTGTTTCGTTGGGGCGATGGTTGGGAGGGCTGGCCAGCCTTGGCGCCTTACAACGGCATTATCGTCACGGCAGTGGCCACTGATGTGCCTCAGGCATTGCTCGATCAGTTGGCGCCGGGTGGGCGACTGGTGATCCCGGTCGGCTCCGGCGAGGTGCAGCAATTGATGCTGATCATCCGCGAAGAGCAAGGCTTTTCCCGACGTGTTCTGGGGGCGGTGCGTTTCGTCCCATTGCTCAACGGGCCACTGGCCTGAGCATTTGTTTTTACGCGCTGAATTCTCTTCGATTGGCCGTGTCTTACAGCGGCATCGATTGGTTAAACGGTATTTATCGTCAGTAGGCAAACGTGTGCGCGGAGCGATTCAGCTTCATTAAAGGTAAAGCCTGTTCAGCCCGTTATACTTGCGACATCTCGAGCCGGACCACGGCGATCCACAATTTCAGCCACCACATAGGGAGCGGCGGGTGAGTCTCACAGTCATTGCGCAGCGTATGAGTACAACGAGCTTTCAGCGCCTGGTGACTGGCCTTGTCTTGAGCACCTTGCTGGTCGGTTGCTCCAGCACCAAGTCGAGTAGCGTAGACGTCGTCGAACGCAACAAGGTTGCGCCGCAACGTCCGGTAGTGACCACAGGTCAGTATGTCGTTCGACCAAAAGACACCCTGTTCTCGATCGCTTTTCGCTACGGTTGGGACTACAAAGCCCTCGCCGCACGCAACAATATTCCTACACCCTATACGATCCATCCGGGTCAGATAATTCGCTTCGATGGTCGCACCGGATCAACGTCGACAGCGGTGGCCAATGCTTCCGATTCTGCGCCTTCGTCATCGCTGAAAACCACGGTAATCCGACGCCAGCCGAATGGCGCAACCACGAGCACAGTGGTGGTTACACCGTCCGTCGCCAGCAAGCCGGAACCCGCTCCGTTACCGCCAGCCGGTCCAGCCCCGACCGGCTGGGGATGGCCATCTAATGGCATTTTGATTGGAAAGTTCTCATCAAACGGTAGTTTGAATAAAGGAATTGATATCGCCGGAGATTTGGGACAGCCTGTTTTAGCTGCGTCTGATGGGACGGTGGTATACGCCGGGAGTGGCTTAAGGGGCTACGGCGAATTAGTCATCATCAAACACAGCGAAACCTACGTCAGTGCCTACGGACATAACCGCAGGCTTTTGGTTCGGGAGGGGCAGCAGGTCAAGGTCGGACAGACAATTGCCGAAATGGGGTCAACGGGGACAGACCGGGTGAAACTGCATTTTGAGATTCGCCGCCAAGGTAAACCTGTAGATCCGCTGCAATTCCTGCCACGCCGTTGATTTGTTAGCCAGCTTGTTCCGTCACGTAGAGGGAACAAGCTCCAGCGTTGCCAAGGATAAAGGCGTCGCTTGAGCTTGAGGTCGAACTCACCAAAGGACTATAACAATGGCTCTCAGTAAAGAAGTGCCGGAGTTTGACATCGACGATGAGGTTCTCCTGATGGAGACCGGCATCGCCACGGATTCGATGTCGAATGATGAAGGGGCAGCTCCACCTTCCGTTCGTGCTAAATCCAAACACTCCGCTTCGCTGAAACAACACAAGTACATCGATTACACGCGTGCACTTGATGCCACGCAGTTGTACCTCAATGAAATCGGTTTTTCCCCATTGCTCTCTCCGGAAGAAGAAGTTCATTTTGCGCGTCTGTCGCAAAGTGGCGATCCGGCCGGGCGCAAGCGCATGATTGAAAGCAACCTGCGGCTGGTGGTGAAAATCGCCCGTCGTTACGTCAATCGTGGGCTGTCGCTGCTGGACCTGATCGAAGAGGGCAACCTCGGCTTGATCCGGGCAGTGGAGAAGTTCGACCCTGAACGCGGCTTCCGCTTTTCGACCTACGCAACCTGGTGGATTCGTCAGACCATCGAGCGCGCGATCATGAATCAGACCCGGACCATCCGGTTGCCGATCCATGTGGTCAAGGAGCTTAACGTGTACCTTCGGGCTGCCCGGGAGCTGACGCAAAAACTCGATCACGAACCCTCACCCGAAGAAATCGCCAACCTGCTGGAAAAACCGGTGGGAGAAGTCAAGCGCATGCTCGGCTTGAATGAGCGGGTTTCTTCGGTCGACGTCTCGCTGGGTCCGGATTCGGATAAAACCCTGCTGGACACCCTGACTGATGACCGTCCAACCGACCCCTGTGAGCTGCTTCAGGATGACGACCTGTCCCAAAGCATCGATCAATGGCTGTCGGAGTTAACGGACAAACAACGCGAAGTGGTGGTACGCCGCTTCGGCTTGCGCGGACACGAGAGCAGCACGCTTGAAGACGTAGGCCTGGAGATCGGCCTGACCCGGGAGCGGGTCAGACAGATTCAGGTGGAAGGCCTGAAGCGTCTTCGGGAGATTCTTGAGAAGAACGGCTTGTCGAGCGAGTCGCTGTTTCAATAAGCGATAGGCTCAACTGGCAGTAAAAAACCCCGCTCGGTTCGGGGTTTTTTATTGCCTGTAAGGTGGGTGAGGATTGCCGCTGGTTTGTCGTCTTGCTCTGTAAGTCTTCGCTTACTCTTTCGTAAGTATTCACTATTTTAACAGTGGGCTAGTTGTACATTTCCCTACGCAGCTAAATTCTATCCATATGATTTATATGCATATTTAATTTTGTTAAGAGTTTATGACACAGGTTTTTGACGAACCAGTCCCATTGCTCTTGGCAGGGAACTCTCTAGTATTTAAACGGTGTTGACGGACAGACACGCCCTTCAAGGATGAGGGGGGACGGACATCGCAGGAGGCGATTCATCAGGACGATGAAAAGGAACACAGGGAATAGGGAAAAAATGTGGGCGGGTCAAACCGCCCCTTTTTTTGCCTCAAGAAAAGCAAAAAGGCCCGCGAGGGGCCTTTTCAGGAGCGCGCGGTAAATCAGCGTTCGAGGTCTTTGATCTTGCCTTTGACGCCATCCCATTCTTCAGCGTCTGGCATCGATTCTTTCTTCTCAGTGATGTTGGGCCAGATTTCGGCCAGTTCAACGTTCAGCTGAATGAATTCCTGCATGCCTTCCGGTACTTCATCTTCGGAGAAGATGGCCACGGCAGGGCATTCTGGTTCGCACAGTGCGCAGTCGATGCACTCATCCGGGTGAATCACCAGGAAGTTCGGGCCTTCGTAAAAGCAGTCCACCGGACAGACTTCTACGCAGTCGGTGTACTTGCACTTGATGCAGTTGTCGGTGACGACGAAGGTCATTTCTAATTTTCTCCTCAGGCGGCGGCAGCGGAGCCCCTTCACGTTGGGGTCGCCAGGTTTGGGAGCGATAGTCTGCTGGCCAGGCTATTAGCCAGCAGCATCCCAAACCGCGCGAGATTCTAACAGCTTGTAGGCAAGTGCGTTAGATCCGGTTCTTTAGTGCATAGAGCATTTCGAGCGCACGACGTGGCGTCATGTCGTCCAGATCCAGCTTGGCCAGGTCATCCAGCACTGGGTGGGGCAGGCTGGCGAACATATCGCTTTGCTGTGGCGCGGCCGGTTTGCCCTTTGCAGGTGCAGGAATTTCATGGGGCAGAGCGGTGGCTTCCAGGCGACCCAAGTGCTCGCGAGCACGCACAATCACTTCGCTCGGCACGCCGGCCAGTTGCGCTACGGCCAGGCCGTAACTCTGACTGGCAGGCCCAGGCAGCACGTGGTGCAGGAACACGATGCGTTCGTTGTGCTCGGTGGCATTGAGGTGAACGTTGGCCACCAGCGGTTGCGCCTCCGGTAGCACCGTCAGCTCAAAATAGTGGGTGGCGAACAGCGTGTAAGCGCGCAGATGTGCCAGTCGTTCAGCGGCCGCCCAGGCCAGGGACAGGCCATCGAAGGTGCTGGTGCCACGACCGACTTCGTCCATCAGCACCAGGCTGCGTTCGGTAGCGTTATGTAAAATGTTCGCGGTTTCGCTCATTTCAACCATGAAGGTCGAGCGGCCACCTGCCAAGTCATCGCTGGAACCGATCCGGGTGAAAATCCGGTCCACCAGGGACAGTTCACAACTGGCCGCCGGCACAAAACTGCCGATATGAGCGAGCAACACGATCAACGCGGTCTGACGCATGTAGGTGGATTTACCGCCCATGTTCGGGCCGGTGATCACCAGCATCCGAGTGTTATCGTCGAGGCTCAGGTCGTTGGCCACGAACGGCGTGCTTAGCACTTGCTCCACCACCGGGTGACGACCCTGGGTGATGCGCATGCAGGGCTCGCTGACAAAACGCGGGCAATTCAAGTCGAGGTTCAGGGCGCGTTCAGCCAGGTTGCTCAATACGTCCAGCTCGGCCAGCGCGGCGGCGGTGTCCTGCAGTGGCGGCAATTGGGCGATCAGGTCTTCGAGCAGCGCTTCGTAGAGCATTTTCTCGCGGGCCAGTGCACGGCTTTTGGCCGACAGTGCCTTGTCTTCGAACGCCTTGAGTTCCGGGGTAATGAAACGTTCGGCACCTTTCAACGTCTGGCGGCGGATATAGTCTGCCGGCGCGGACTCAGCCTGTTTGCTCGGCAACTCGATGAAGTAACCGTGAATGCGGTTGTAGCCGACCTTAAGGTGCGACAGGCCGGTGCGCGCTTTTTCGCGAGCTTCCAGATCAATCAGGAACTGCCCGGCGTTTTCGCTGAGCGATTGCAGATCATCGAGTTCGCTGTCGTAACCGGTTTTCAGCACCCCACCGTCACGGATGACCGCTGGTGGATTGTCGATAATGGCTTTTTCCAGCAGGGCCGCCAGTTCCGGATACGTGCCGGTGGTCTTGGCCAGTTGAATGATGTGCGGCGCTTCAAGCTCAGTCATCGCCACCTGCAACTCAGGCAACGCACCCAGCGCATCGCGCAGACGAGCAAGGTCGCGAGGGCGGGCGTTGCGCAGGCCGATCCGCGCCAGAATCCGCTCGATGTCGCCGATTTCCTTGAGTTGCGGTTGCAGTTTCTCGAAGCGGTAGCCGTCGAGCAGGCACGTGATCGAAGTCTGACGTGCCAGTAATACGGTCAAATCCCGCAGCGGACGGTTCAACCAACGGGTCAGCAAGCGGCTGCCCATGGCGGTCTGGCAGCGATCGACCACCGATTGCAGGGTGTTGTCGCGACCACCGGCCAGGTTGGTGTCCAGTTCCAGGTTGCGACGGCTGGCGCCGTCCAGCACCACGGTGTCATCCAGGCGCTCGTGACGCAGGCTGCGCAAGTGCGGCAGGGCGGTGCGTTGAGTTTCCTTGGCGTAGCTGAGCAGGCAACCGGCGGCGCCGATGGCCAGGGTCAGGTTCTCGCAGCCAAAGCCTTTCAGGTCCTGGGTGGAGAACTGCTGACAAAGACTTTTGAGCGCCGAGTCACGCTCAAAATCCCACGGTGCACGGCGACGGACCCCACGACGTTTTTCCGCGGGAAGGTCCTTTGGCCAATCGTCCGGGATCATCAGCTCGACCGGATTGACCCGTTCCAGTTCCGCCAGCAGGTTTTCCCAGCCCTTTATTTCCAGCACCGTAAAATTGCCACTGGTGATGTCGAGCACGGCCAGACCGAACAGGCGCTCGTCACCCAGCACCGCTGCGATCAGGTTGTCCCGACGCTCATCCAGCAGCGCTTCATCACTGACCGTGCCCGGCGTGATGATCCGCACCACCTGACGATCCACCGGCCCTTTACTGGTCGCCGGATCACCCACTTGCTCACAAATCACCACCGACTCGCCGAGCTTGACCAGTTTCGCCAGGTAACCTTCCGCCGCGTGGTAAGGAATCCCACACATCGGAATCGCCTGGCCCGCCGACTGCCCACGGGCGGTCAGGGTAATGTCCAGCAACTTGGCGGCTTTCTTCGCGTCTTCATAGAAGATCTCGTAGAAGTCGCCCATGCGGTAGAACATTAACTGGTCGGGGTGCTGGTTCTTCAGGCGCCAGTACTGCTGCATCATCGGCGTGTGGGAAGACAGATCGGAGATGGCTTTATTCATCGGAAATTCAGGAAAACTCGTTGAAAGGTGTAGGGCAAGGTAGGGGCATTGGCCCGGCTTTTCCGCAATGGGCGCAAGATTACCATGGGCGGTCCGCCCGACGCAGGCATGAAAGCCCTGCGTCACATTTCTGCTGGATATGCACTAAATATGCAAAACGGCATTTGTTTTCGGCAAAAAGAACACGCACTATTCGCGTTATGCAAAAGCGCAATGTTTCTACCGTCTTAAGAGCACTGCTCGATCAACACGGGATCTCCCCCACGGAGCTTCACCGTCGCACCGGCGTGCCTCAATCCACACTCTCGCGGATCCTTGGCGGAAAGATCGTCGATCCTTCGGACAAACACATCTCGAAGATTGCCGAGTACTTCGCCGTCAGCACTGATCAGTTGCGTGGCCGCGCGGATGTGTCGGTGGGCGCCAATAAGAGGCGCGAAGCAGTGCATTCCGAACTCAAGGATATAAGTCTGTGGGACGACGATACGCCCGTCGATGACGATGAGGTGTCGGTCCCCTTTCTTCGTGAGGTTGAATTGGCTGCAGGATCAGGACGATTCGTCATCGAAGAGAGCGAGCGCTCTAGCTTGCGCTTCGGAAAGCGTAGTTTGCGCCACAATGGTGTGCAATTTGATCAGGCAAAATGCGTGACGGTACGCGGCAACAGCATGTTGCCGGTGTTGCGCGATGGTGCAACCGTTGGCGTGAACGCCGGCAAGTGCGGGATTGGCGATATTGTTGATGGCGACCTTTATGCGATCAACCATAACGGTCAATTGCGCGTGAAACAGCTTTATCGCCTGCCGACCGGGATTCGCCTGCGCAGCTTCAACCGCGATGAGCACCCGGACGAGGACTACACCTTCCAGGAAGTCCAGGAAGAGCAGATCGTCATTCTTGGTCACGTATTCTGGTGGGGCATGTACGCGCGCTAACCTCAGCAGTTTCAGATTAAAACCGCCATTCAGCGGTTTTTTTCGCCTTTAGTAAACCGCCTGCCCCTTTGTTTGTCGGGATCTATATGCATCAATGCATTTGCTGTGAGTGGTTAAATGCATTTGCGCATTGACTGTATATGCATCCATGCATATTCTTCGTCTCAAGCCGCTCAACAAGGCGGCCCTGAACTGGCGTCAATGGTTCAGAGGGGGGCTACAGACCGTTTGAAAGAGCCCTTAACACTCACACCAGGAGGTGAGACATGACAATTGAGCAACACGCATTGCTGGACATTCCGAGCTGGCTCGTCATCGTCCTTGCCCTGGTGGGTGGGGTATGTGGCGAAATGTGGCGTGCCGACAAGGACGGTGCTCGCGGCTGGTCACTTCTGCGGCGTCTGGCATTGCGCTCGGGGGCCTGCATGATCTGCGGGATCTCGGCCATCATGTTGCTGTATTCCGCAGGCATGTCGATCTGGACCGCAGGGGCTTTTGGATGTCTAACCGCAATGGCCGGAGCAGACGTCGCCATCGGGCTATACGAACGCTGGGCTGCCAAGCGGATTGGCGTCTGCGAAGTGCCGCCGCGCGATTCTCGTCCTGATCAGCAGTGAACTGGCGTCGCCTGACTGCCTTGCAGGCTTGTCACGCCTATATCAGAGCCTTCGCACCCTCACATTTTGATTGATCCTGCGTCTTGCAAGCGCGATACGCTCGTGTACGGTAGTTCTAAATCCGCTTCCGTTCGCTCAGGAGATGACCGTGAAAGAAATCACCCAACTGGCCGCTGAACTGGGCAGGCGCCTGCAGGTTCTCAATGCCCACGTCACGGCAGCCGAGTCCTGCACTGGTGGCGGCATCTCGGAGGCGATCACTCGCATCCCGGGGAGTTCGGCGTGGTTCGAGGCCGGTTACGTCACCTACTCCAACCGACAGAAAACCCAGCAGTTGAATGTTCCGCTCGAGTTGTTTTCGACCGTGGGCGCGGTCAGTCGCGAGGTGGTCGAGGCGATGGTGCGAGGGGCACAGGAAAAAAGCCGGGCGCATTTTGCTGTGGCTGTCAGTGGTGTGGCGGGGCCGGATGGCGGTTCTCCGAGTAAACCGGTGGGCACGGTCTGGCTGGCCTGGGGGGTTGGCGAGCGGGTGTTCAGTGAAGAGCAACACTTCGCCGGTAATCGCGATGAGGTCCGCCGACAAACGGTGAAGGCCGCGCTAGAGGGGCTGCTGCGCCATGCTGCCGTAGAAATCTCAAATCAGGGGTAGGCGATCCTGAAACGCTGTGGAATAATACTGGCTACTTATACAGGTGTTGGCCGTCAGGCCTTATTGATTACGTGAGGACTTTAATGGACGACAACAAGAAGAAAGCCTTGGCTGCGGCCCTGGGTCAGATCGAACGTCAATTCGGCAAGGGTGCCGTAATGCGTATGGGCGATCAGGACCGTCAGGCGATCCCGGCTATCTCCACTGGCTCTCTGGGGCTGGACATCGCGCTCGGCATTGGCGGTCTGCCAAAAGGTCGTATCGTTGAAATCTACGGTCCTGAATCCTCCGGTAAAACCACACTGACACTGTCCGTGATCGCCCAGGCTCAAAAAGCCGGCGCGACCTGCGCATTCGTCGACGCCGAACACGCCCTTGATCCTGAGTACGCCGGCAAGCTGGGCGTGAACGTCGACGACCTGCTGGTTTCCCAGCCGGACACCGGCGAACAGGCTCTGGAAATCACCGACATGCTGGTGCGTTCCAACGCCGTTGACGTGATCATCGTCGACTCCGTCGCCGCTCTGGTGCCAAAGGCAGAAATCGAAGGTGAAATGGGCGACATGCACGTCGGCCTGCAAGCTCGTCTGATGTCCCAGGCGCTGCGTAAAATCACCGGTAACATCAAGAACGCCAACTGCCTGGTGATCTTCATCAACCAGATCCGTATGAAAATCGGCGTGATGTTCGGCAGCCCGGAAACCACCACCGGTGGTAACGCGCTGAAGTTCTACGCTTCGGTTCGTCTGGACATCCGTCGTACTGGCGCGGTGAAAGAAGGTGATGAAGTCGTCGGTAGTGAAACCCGCGTCAAAGTCGTGAAGAACAAAGTGGCTTCGCCATTCCGTCAGGCCGAGTTCCAGATCCTTTACGGCAAAGGCATCTACCTCAATGGCGAGATGATCGACCTGGGTGTTCTGCACGGTTTTGTTGAGAAATCCGGCGCCTGGTACGCTTACAACGGCACCAAGATCGGTCAGGGCAAGGCCAACTCGGCCAAGTTCCTGGCGGACAACCCGGAAATCGCCGCGACGCTTGAGAAGCAACTGCGTGACAAGTTGCTGACCCCGGCGCCGGATGTCAAAGCATCGCCAGTCAAAGAGACTGCTGATGACCTGGCTGACGCTGATATCTGATTGATCCGATGACCGCCGTACTCGATACACTCGTCGCGGTGCGGCGATCCGCAATGGACCTGCTCGCACGACGCGAGCACGGTCGAGTCGAGCTGACGCGTAAACTGCGTCAGCGTGGCGCCCTCCCTGAAATGATCGACACTGCACTCGACCGCTTGACGGAAGAGGGCTTGCTCTCCGAATCCCGTTACCTCGAAAGCTTTGTTTCCTACCGTGCCCGTTCCGGTTATGGGCCTTTGCGTATTCGCGAGGAGCTTGGCCAGCGAGGCCTGCAACGTGCCGATATTGAACTTGCGTTACGCGAGAGCGGTATCAACTGGCAGGAGCAACTGGAGGATACCTGGCGGCGTAAATTTTCCGGGCAACTGCCGATAGACGCGCGGGAGCGTGCCAAGCAGGGGCGCTTCCTGAGTTATCGGGGATATTCCATGGAGATGATCGGCCGCTTGTTCAGTGGCCGGGGAATGGATGATTGATAAAAAGTGGCCCACTATTTCGATAGCGGGCCATTTTTTTTGCCTCAAGTCACCTTTGAAGGCTCTCGCGTGCGTTGTTGCGCTAGAGGTTTGGAGTGGGCCCAGTTTTCCGGCAGGTTGATGTAGTCCACCAGTTCGCGCAGCCGGCCATGATCACGTGCATTGAAGTTGAAGGCCAGTCGCGCCAGGTGGCTGAACTGCGCTTCGTCGTGCTCCTCACCGCTGTAGACGTGCTGATGAAAACGGTCGCTCAGGCGCAGGTCGGCAAATGCCTCCTGCATGTGATCGAGTGCTTGATCGCTGAGCGTGTGGTTCATGCGAATCACAAACTGCTGCTTGAGCCAGCGGCTGGAGTGGAAGTTGCTGTAGAACTGGTTGATCTGCTCCACCGCTTCTTCCGCGCTGTAGACCAGGCTCACGAGCTTCATGTCGGTCGGCAGGATGTAGCGATTTTCCTCCAGTTGATGGTGAATGAAGTCCAGCGCGCCTTGCCAGAACTTGCCTCCCGGCGCGTCCAGCAATACCACTGGCACCAACGGACTTTTGCCGGTCTGAATCAATGTCAGCACTTCCAGCGCCTCATCCAGGGTGCCGAAACCGCCTGGGCACAGGACTAGCGCATCGGCTTCCTTGACGAAGAACAGCTTGCGGGTAAAAAAGAAGTGGAAGGGCAGCAGATTGGCGGTGCCTTGCACGGTAGGGTTGGCGTGTTGCTCGAAGGGCAGGGTGATATTGAAGCCCAGGCTGTGCTCCCTGCCAGCCCCTTCGTGCGCCGCCGCCATGATGCCGCCGCCAGCGCCGGTAATGACCATTAGGTCCGAGCGCGCCAGCGCGGCGCCCAGTTCTCGGGCCAGACCATACAGCGGGTGTTCGATCGGTGTTCGGGCCGAGCCGAACACGGTGACTTTACGCCGGCCACGGAACTGCTCGAGTACACGGAAGGCGTGCTCCAGTTCGCGCAGCGCTTGAAGGGTGATCTTGGCATTCCAGCGGTTGTGATCTTCTTGAGCCATGCGTAGCACGGTCAGGATCATGTCGCGGTAGATAGGGATGTTGGGGCTGTTGGGTGAAACCAGGTTGAGTTGCTCTTCAACCTTGCTGGTGAGGTCGTGGCCGCTTTCTTCAAAATGACGGCTAAGCAGGTCATTCGGTTGGTAAGGCATCAATTTCTCCTTCCATACAGGCTGTGTTTTCCCTTGGGTGAAGGAAACATTCGCACCATAAAACGTGTCTCTGGTAGCTCCTTTCCAGTCCGTAAAAGTGAATGGGAACACTATGAATCTAGACCCTCGCGACGGTTTGCGCTGCCATGATCATTGCGCCGCAAAGTCTTTCCTGGCAACCGCTTATTGACTATTTGCAAAGTGAATTCACCGCTCGTCTGAAGGCGAGCCGAGTGTCCAGCGCTCTGATTTACTAAGCTAAAGGTGTGACACGACAACTTTGCGTCAAGGGCAGGGCGCGCGATTCAAGAAATTGAAGGATTTTCGCTCAAACAGGGCGAGGAGCAAGGAGGCGGGACGCTATGACCAGGGTCATTCTGGAGATCGATACGCAACTGTATCGAGTGCTCAAGTCATCGGCCGAGACCCACCATGTGAGTCTCGAAGAAGAGTGCTGCCGACGCCTGGAGGAGGCTAAGCGACGGTCAAGTTACCTACAGGCATTGCTGGCAGAACTGCGCGCCGAGGATGAACAGCGGCGCGCCAATTTCGAGTGATTACTTTTTCTTCTTGGCCGGTTGCAGGCAATCTGATTCCTTGAAGCGCTCACTGGCCACCGGACGGTTGGTTTTAACCTCGGTGAATTCGTAGCGCATGGTCGCACCCTTGGCCATCAGCTTGCGAAAGCCCGGGTTGTTGCACACGGTGGACCCCAGCTGGAAGTAAACCGCTTTTGGGTCGGCGCGCATCTTGTCGGCGTGACTGCTCTGGACGCTGAGGTGATTGATCAGCTCGGTGCCTTCGACGGTGTAACCCTGATCGAGAATGTCTTCGTTGATCGCCCGTGGAGTGCCGACGCTGCTCTGACTGGCAACGGTTTGCAGCATTTTGTTCAGTTCCGTGTCTTTCAAGGACGCGGCCTGAGCGCTGAAGGACGACGCCAGCAGAATGGCGGCGGTGGGAACGATAAGGCGCAGCATGAAACTCTCCTGGTTCAGTGACTGGTGCTTCGACCCGTCACATGACTGTGCGTTCAGTGGCGGCGAATTATAGGGGACGCGCTCCGGACGGTACAGGCTTGCGCCGGCGGCTCTGATAAACTGACGCCACTTTTGCCCTGCCGAGTGCTTTTCGTGTCGATTTTCTTCTCCTGCCGGCGCTGCCCGCGATGAACACTGCCACCCCACACTTTGCTGCCAACGCCGTAGCCCGCTTGCGCGATGCGCGAGAGGAAGAGGGTATCAAGCCGATTCAGGCCCGAGGTTGGAGGGCACCGCGTTGCCGTGCCTGCCGTGTGATCGAGAGCCATTGCCTGTGCGCCTGGCGCCCGCAAGTCCAGGCGCGCTCGGGTGTGTGCCTGATCATGACGAACAAGGAAGTGTTCAAACCGAGTAACACCGGTTGGCTGATTGCCGATGTGGTGCGCGACAACCATGCGTTCATCTGGTCGCGTAAAGAGGTTGATGAACAACTGCTGGCCCTGCTGGACGACCCACAGTGGCAGCCGTATCTGGTGTTTCCGGGGGAGTACGTCGAACCGGAACGTGTCACCAACAGCGTCGACACGGACAATTCAAAGCGTCCGCTATTCATTCTTCTGGACGCCACCTGGACAGAAGCGCGAAAGATTTTCCGCAAAAGCCCCTATTTTGATCGCCTGCCGATCCTGAGCCTGCTGCCCGAGAAGCTGTCGCGATACCGGTTGCGCAGGTCGACCCGCAGCGAGCATTTGTGCACAGCCGAAGTGGCCGCATTGTGTCTCGATCTGGCGGGAGATACGGCAGCCGCTTCGGCACTGGACGCTTATTTTGACGTGTTCAGCCAGCATTACCTCGACGCGAAACATCAGCTGGACATGAACGTTGCAACGCCAGCTCACGCCGAACTGATGCCCTTCGTGCAAAGGTCGGCCCCGGTCATCTGCTGATTGTCGCCCATACTGCAAAGAACTGTACTGCCCATGCACCTTGACCACCCCGGCTTCGCTGGGCATGCTTGGCGCCGATTGGGGCGCGGCCAGGTTTGATACGCCGTTTTGATACGCAATTGGCGTTGAATGTGCCCCCGTTGGTGCTGCTCCGTGGCTGTGCCTTGAGTCGTTTGAAAAACAGGATCATTTGAAAGATGGCCACATACGAAATCCTGATTGCCGATGATCACCCGCTGTTTCGTAGCGCGCTGCACCAGGCCGTCACCCTGGGTCTGGGGCCGGACGTTCGTCTGGTGGAAGTGGCGAGCATTGCCGAGCTGGAAGCCCGCCTGGGTGAAAAATCTGATTGGGATCTGGTGCTGCTGGACCTGAACATGCCCGGCGCCTACGGTTTTTCCGGGCTCGTGCTGTTGCGCGGTCAGTACCCGCAAATTCCAGTGGTGATGGTGTCGGCGCAGGAAGAAGCGTCGATTATGGTCAAGTCCCGTGAGTTCGGCGCCAGTGGGTTCATTCCAAAATCCAGCGACCTGAGTGTCATCCAGAAAGCTGTACGCGCCGTGCTCGACGGCGATGTATTCTGGCCACCTCAGGCGTTTGAAGCGGTCAGTGTTTCCGATGAGGCCAAGGCGGCCAGTGAGGGCCTCGCGAGCCTGACACCTCAGCAGTTCCGGGTGTTGACCATGGTCTGTGAAGGCTTGCTGAACAAACAGATTGCTTACGAGCTGAGCGTCTCCGAAGCGACGATCAAGGCCCACGTTACAGCGATTTTCCGCAAACTGAATGTGCGGACCCGAACGCAGGCAGCGTTGCTCTTGCAACAACTTGAGTCAATTCCGAGCCACTAAGCGGCTACATGTTCACGCTTTTTTGACTTTGCTTCATCTAGCGTTCCCACTCCTATCTGGTCAGTTGCCTACTCTATGTCACCTTTCAAAGGCCAAACCGGCCTAAAACGCATCCTCAATGCCTCCGGTTATTCGCTGGATGGCCTGCGCGCAGCTTTCACCGGTGAAGCGGCTTTTCGGCAACTGGTGTTGCTCAACGTCATCCTGATTCCGCTTTCGTTCTTCTTGAACGTCAGCCGCGTCGAGCAGGCGCTGCTGATCGCTGTCTGCCTGTTGGCACTGATCGTCGAGTTGCTGAACTCGGCGGTGGAGGCGGCCATCGATCGTATTTCTCTCGAATTGCATCCGCTGTCGAAAAACGCCAAGGACATGGGCAGCGCTGCTCAGTTCGTGGCGTTGACCATGATCGCGCTGGTCTGGGCCGTCATCCTGCTTTAAGCGATGTTTGGCAGAACGATCTCGTCGCTGCGCTGAACCCCTGCGGTGAAAGCGCGGCACAGGTCGAGGAATTCGCGCATCGCCGAGGTCTGATATTTCTGTTTGTGCCAGATGAAATAGAATTGCCGCGCCAGGTCCAGATCCGGTGTCTCCACCGGCACCAGGCTGCCACGGCGAATGGCATCGCGTAGCGCCAGCCGCGAAATACAACCAATCCCCAATCCCGACTCGACGGCGCGCTTGATCGCTTCAGTGTGTTCAAGCTCAAGACGGATGTTCAGCGCGCTGTGATGGTGGCGCATGGCCTGGTCGAAGGTCAGCCGCGTGCCAGAGCCTTGCTCTCGCAATATCCACGCCTCGTGACTCAGCTCCTCCATGGTCGCGATACCGCGTTTGGCCAGTGGATGCTGAGGGGCGCAAAACACCACCAGTTCATCCTCGACCCAACTCTGCACTTCGATGTCCGGATGGCTGCAGTCGCCTTCGATTAGACCCAGATCAATTTCATAGTGGGCCACTTGCTGCACGATATTGGCCGTGTTTTGCACGTGCAGCTTCACCTGGCTTTCCGGATGGCGCTGCATGAAGCTGCCGATCAGCAAGGTGGCCAGGTAATTGCCTATGGTCAGGGTCGCGCCGACCGCTAATGAGCCGAAACCGGTCTTGCCGTTGAGCAGGTCTTCGATTTCCTTGGACTGATCGAGCAGTGCCACCGCTTGTGGCAGCAGCTGTTTGCCCAAGGCATTAAGGCTCAGCCGTTTGCCGGCGCGGTCGAACAGCTGGCAGCTGGACTGGCGCTCCAGTTCGGTGATCGAGGTGCTCGCCGCCGATTGCGACAGGTTCAGCAAGCCCGCAGCACGGGATACGCTTTCCTGCTGGGCGACGGCGACGAATACTTGAAGTTGACGGAGAGTAAATCGCATATCTATATAACCGATAACCCTTATCTTAATAATCCATTTAACAGATATTGTCTCTGCCTTTAGAATGCGATGCAATTGCGCACATCAATGGCGCAGGCAAAATCTCCAGGAGTCCCACGTACATGAGCAACATGAACCACGAGCGTGTCCTCAGTGTTCATCACTGGAACGACACTCTGTTCAGCTTCAAGTGCACCCGCGATCCGGGCCTGCGCTTCGAGAACGGTCAGTTCGTGATGATCGGCCTGCAACAGCCCAACGGCCGCCCGCTTATGCGCGCTTACTCGATCGCCAGCCCGAACTGGGAAGAACATCTCGAGTTCTTCAGCATCAAAGTGCCTGATGGTCCGCTGACTTCCCAGTTGCAGCATCTGAAGGAAGGCGACGAGATCATCATCAGCAAGAAGCCTACCGGCACGCTGGTGCTGGATGACTTGAAGCCAGGCAAACATTTGTACCTGCTCAGCACCGGTACCGGTCTGGCGCCGTTCATGAGCGTCATCCAGGACCCGGAAACCTACGAGCGTTTCGAAAAAGTGATCCTGTGCCACGGCGTGCGTTACGTCAACGAAGTCGCCTACCGCGAATTCATCACCGAGCACCTGCCGCAGAACGAGTTCTTTGGTGATGCCCTGCGTGACAAGTTGATCTACTACCCGACCGTGACCCGCGAGCCGTTCGAGAACGAAGGCCGCCTGACCGACCTGATGCGCAGCGGCAAGCTGTTCAGCGACATCGGCCTGCCTCCGATCAACCCGCAGGACGACCGCGCCATGTTGTGCGGTAGCCCGAGCATGCTCGATGAGACCAGCGAAGTGTTGAACAGCTTCGGCCTGAAAGTTTCGCCACGGATGCGCGAGCCGGGTGATTACCTGATCGAGCGAGCGTTCGTCGAGAAGTGACCGTAGATCACTTGTAGGGGCTGGCTTGTGTAGGAGCTGGCTTGCCAGCGAAGACAGTCTGTCTGTTGGCGATAATGCCGGCAGACAAACCGCTATCGCTTGCAAGCCAGCTCCTACAATCGACGTGTAGCGCAAAGAAAAGCCCGCGTTGTCTGAAAAGGCAGCGTGAGCTTTTTTAATTCTGGCGTTTAAATGTTCGCGAAAATCACTTCGAGGACACGAATCACCCCAGCCTCCGGATAATGCCAACGCACATCCAGGTCCCAGAACTGTGCGCCGTATTCCCGTTCGGGCGTCGGCGTCTGGTACGCCGGACGCGGATCTTGTGCCAAGCATTGCTCGATCAGCTCAACCAGCGGCTCTTCAAGGCGCTGAGCATGGCCATGAGCCTGTTGGAGCGCTGCATCCGCCCACTGCACGGGAATCAGCTGCGGCGCGGCGCTGGCGATGCTGTTGGAGGCGTTGTCGATGATGTCGGCATAAGGCACGTAGGGTTTGATGTCGAGAATCGGCGTGCCGTCCAACAGGTCGATGCCGGATATCCACAGGCGATTGGCTTCGACCTTGTCCAGCTTGACCACGGATTGGCCGATGCCATTGGGGCGATGGGTGGCGCGGGTGGCGAATACACCCATGGATTTATTGCCGCCCAAGCGAGGCGGGCGGACTTTGAGCCGCGGTTTTTCTTCCAGTGCCTGATGGAACAGGAACAGCAACCAGACGTGACTGACCTGCTCAAGGCCTTGTACTGCATCCCCCTGATCAAACGGTGCGACCAACTCCAGAACACCGCGAGCGGCCGGGGCCAGTTGCGGCTGGCGCGGGATGGCGAACTTCTCCTTGAAACAGGAGCGCACGAAGCCGATGGGGGAAACGCTGTAAGTCATGGTCTGGGTCGAAGCGGGGAGAGGGCGGGCATGATAACCCGGGCAGCCACAGGATCGTTGGTGCCTGTCATTCCGTCATCGCGGGCGAGACACGCTCCTGTAGGAGCTGGCTAGCCAGCGATGGTCGTAAACGACAACGCGTGTTGACCGAATAAACGCGCTGCTTTTGATTCCTTCGCTGGCAGCCAGCTCCTACGGGGGGCGCTTACTGCGGACGAACGCGCAGGGTCAGGCCTTTGAGGAAGTTGCGCAGCAACTGGTCGCCACAGGTGCGGTAGTTGGTGTGGCCGAACTTGCGGAACAGAGCGCTCAATTCAGGCTTGGATACCGGGAATTCGGCGGCCTTGAGGATCGCGTGCATGTCATCTTCTTTCAGTTCGAAGGCCACGCGCAGTTTTTTCAGGATGATGTTGTTGGTCACCGGGATTTCGATCGGCTGCGGCGGACGGCTTTCGTCCTTGCCACGTTTGAAGATCACCAGGCCATCAAGGAAGTGCGCCATGACGTCGTCCGGGCAGCGGACGAAGCCTTCCTCGTCTTCCTCTTTCTTGTCGAGGTACGTCAGCAGGTCGGCGAGGGTCACGTCCATGCCGCCGAGCTTGATGATCTCGATGACTTTCTTGTCGCTGATGTCCAGCATGTAGCGAACGCTGCGCAATACGTCGTTGTGAATCATGGTGTGCAATCCTGATATTCAGCAGTGGGCGCCGCATCAGACAGCGGCGCCGGAATGTGTGGCGGCGGGAGAAGTCTTAGAACTTCTCTTTGCCGGACAGGTAGCGCCATTGTCCCAGCGGCACTTTGCCGATGGACACGCCGCCGATGCGGATGCGGCGGATAGCGACGACCTTCAGGCCTACGGCCTGGCAAAACAGGGCGATCACGCCCGGTTGCGGGTTCTTCATCGCAAAACGCAGGCGGTTTTCGTTCTGCCAGCTGGCTTTGACTGGCGGCAGTTCCTTGCCCTTGTAGGTCAGGCCGTGGTTCAGGCGGTTGAGGCCGTGAGCCACCATGTCACCTTCAACCTCGACCACATATTCTTGCTCGATCTTGCTGGCATCGGCAGTGAGCTTGCGCAGGATCTTCCAGTCCTGGGTGAACACCAGCAACCCACTGGCGTTGGCCTGCAGGTCGGTGCTGGCGGTCAGGCGCAGGAAATGGCCCTTGAGCGGACGTTTGCTGAAGCGGTGTTCGTCGCTCAGGGTCTCGGCGCTCAGAGTGGCCATGGCGGTGTCCGCGTCCATGCCCACGGGCACGTTCAACAGGATAGTCACCGGCTCTGGCGCAGTGGCCTTGGCTTCTGGATCGAGCTCGACTTTTTGCGTGTCGACCTTGAACTGCGGCTCGTCGATGACTTCACCGTCCACGGTCACCCAGCCGCCCTCGATGAACAGCTCAGCCTCCCGACGGGAACAGCCGACGAGTTCGATGAGGCGTTTGGAGAGACGAATCGGGTCAGTCATGACAGGGCCGTAACAAAAAAGGGGTGGGCATTGTACCTGCCTGGCGCCGGTTAATCCCGGCTCCATTTGCAAGGTATGTCTTTTTGTGGGAGCGAGCCTGCTCGCGAAAGCGGTAGATCAGTCAATTTATCTGTTGAATGACAGACCGCATTCGCGAGCAGGCTCGCTCCCACACGTGTTTCGCGCTATGTCAGCCGTGCTGTGAGACCTGTTGATTTTGGCGCAAGCGCATGTGCAGCAGCGGATAAGGCTGGCCCATGCCGTCAAATTCGGAGCGTCCGATCACTTCAAAGCCTTGTTTGAAATAGAACCCCAGCGCTTGTGAGTTCTGTTCGTTGACGTCCAGTTGATCGGCATTCAGGTGTTCCAGGGCATAGCGTAGCAATTGTTTGCCCAGGCCCTGGCCGCGGTGAGCCGGATCGATGAAGAGCATTTCGATCTTGCCGGCAGCGACCCCGGCGAATCCGGTGATGCGCTGGCGCGGGTCTTTGGTGCAAATCAGCATCACAGCATCGAGGTAACGAGTCAGTACCAGTTCCTTGAGCAGCTGGATGTAACTGTTCGGCAGAAAGTCATGGGTGGCGCGCACCGAGGCTTCCCAGACTCGGGCGAGTTCTTCGTAGTCACTTTGTTTCGGTGTGTGGATGACCGAATGATGGCGCATGGCCGGATGCCCTATGTGCGTTAATTATGCGAGTCCTTTCTCCCCCAAACGATAGACGTAAAAAAGCCCCGCATCTCGTCAAGAGAGCGGGGCTTTGCGTATTTTTTGCGTTTAGATCTGTTCAGCCCACAGGTCGTACTCGTCGGCGTCGGTCACTTTGCACCAGACTTTGTCGCCCGGCTTCAAGTTGCTGCCATTGTCGATGAACACATTACCGTCGATTTCCGGGGCATCGAAGAAGCAGCGGCCAACGGCGCCTTGCTCGTCGACTTCGTCCACCAGCACTTCGATTTCACGGCCGATGCGCATTTGCAGGCGCGCCGAGCTGATCGCTTGCTGGTGCGCCATGAAACGGTCCCAACGGTCTTGCTTGACGTCGTCCGGCACGATGGCCGCGTCCAGCAGGTTGGCGGGGGCGCCTTCGACTGGCGAGTACTGGAAGCAGCCGACGCGGTCGAGTTGGGCTTCGGTCAGCCAGTCCAGCAGGTACTGGAAGTCTTCTTCGGTTTCGCCTGGGAAGCCGACGATGAAGGTCGAACGGATGATCAGGTCCGGGCAGATCTCGCGCCAGTTCTTGATGCGCGCCAGGGTCTTGTCTTCGAAAGCCGGGCGTTTCATGGCTTTGAGGACTTTTGGGCTGGCATGCTGGAACGGGATGTCCAGGTACGGCAGGATTTTGCCGGCGGCCATCAACGGAATCAGTTCGTCGACGTGCGGGTACGGGTAAACGTAATGCAGACGAACCCAGACGCCGAGGGTGCTCAAGGCTTCGCAGAGTTCGGTCATGCGGGTTTTTACCGGCGCGCCGTTCCAGAAACCGGTGCGGTATTTCACATCAACGCCGTAAGCGCTGGTGTCTTGGGAGATCACCAGCAACTCTTTGACGCCGGCCTTGACCAGGCGCTGGGCCTCATCGAGCACGTCACCGACCGGACGGCTGACCAGTTTGCCGCGCATCGACGGGATGATGCAGAAGCTGCAGCTGTGGTTGCAGCCTTCGGAAATCTTCAGATAAGCGTAGTGACGCGGGGTCAGCTTGATGCCTTGCGGCGGCACCAGGTCGATCAGCGGGTTGTGATCCTGACGCGGCGGCACGGCGTCGTGCACGGCGTTGACTACTTGCTCGTACTGCTGCGGACCGGTCACGGCCAGCACGCTTGGGTGGACGTTACGAATGGCGCCTTCTTCGACGCCCATGCAGCCGGTCACGATGACCTTGCCGTTTTCCTTGATGGCTTCGCCGATCACTTCCAGAGATTCAGCCTTGGCCGAGTCGATGAAGCCGCAGGTGTTGACCACCACGACATCAGCGTCCTGATAGGTGGACACAACGTCATAGCCTTCCATGCGCAGCTGGGTAAGGATGCGCTCGGAGTCGACCAGTGCTTTAGGGCAACCCAGGGATACGAAGCCAACCTTTGGATTGGCCGGCGCAGGAGTGGTGGACATGTCTAACCTCGGTATTTGTGACGCCTCCAGCCGAAGTCGGCAAGGCGACAAACGGGCGCTTTGTCGCGCCTCTGATCAAAAAGTGCGCAATTCTAGCGATGAGTCGTTCACTTGACCAGCTTTATGCAGGGAAATACGACGAGTGCTGCGCTATGCTTCGCGCCGTTAGGCTTTATCGAATTTTTACAGTCAACGAAACGTCTGTAACCATAAGTAAAACAGCGCATGCTGCGTGGCAAAGCATAGTGCTTCTTCTAAAGAAGTCCGGTCTGGGTAGTAGGAGTGGTGGATGGGTCAGGCAAGTAGTCAGGCAGCGAGCGCCGGGCATTCGGCGACGAAGCCGATCGGCATGCTGGTCGCGGCGGTCGGGGTGGTTTATGGCGATATCGGCACGAGCCCGCTGTACACCCTCAAAGAAGTGTTTTCCGGTGGCTATGGCGTGCCGGTCAACCATGACGGCGTGCTTGGGATACTGGCGCTGATCTTCTGGTCGCTGATTTGGGTCGTCTCGATCAAATACATGATGTTCGTGCTGCGCGCCGACAACCAGGGCGAAGGCGGAATCATGGCGCTGACCGCGCTGGCCAGGCGGGCGGCGGCGGGGCATCCGAAGTTGCGCACCTTGCTGGTGGTCTGCGGGCTAATCGGTGCGGCGCTGTTCTACGGTGACAGCATGATCACCCCGGCGATTTCCGTCCTCTCGGCCATTGAAGGTCTGGGGTTGGCGTTCGAGGGCATCGATCATTGGGTCGTCCCGTTGTCGTTGATCGTGCTGGTGGCGCTGTTCCTGATCCAGAGCCACGGTACGGCGCGCATCGGCATTCTGTTCGGGCCGATCATGGTCACTTGGTTTGTGGTGCTGGGCGCGCTGGGCGTCTACGGCATCATGCAGCACCCGGAAGTGTTGCAAGCGATGAATCCGGTCTGGGGCGTGCGCTTCTTCGTGGTTCATCCGGGCATGGGCGTGGCGATTCTCGGCGCGGTGGTGCTGGCGTTGACCGGCGCCGAAGCGCTGTACGCCGACATGGGTCACTTTGGTCGTAAGCCGATTGCGCGTGCCTGGTTCATCCTTGTGCTGCCAGCGCTGGTGCTGAACTACTTTGGTCAGGGCGCGCTGTTGCTCGGTGACCCGGAAGCGGCTCGCAACCCGTTCTATCTGTTGGCGCCAAGCTGGGCGCTGATTCCATTGGTCGGCTTGTCGACCCTGGCCACGGTAATTGCCTCGCAGGCGGTGATTTCCGGTGCGTTCTCCCTGACCCGTCAGGCGATCCAGCTCGGCTACATCCCACGCATGCACATCCGGCACACCTCCAGCGCCGAACAAGGCCAGATCTATATCGGCGCGGTGAACTGGGCGCTGATGGTCGGTGTGATTCTGTTGGTGTTGGGTTTTGAATCCTCCGGTGCCCTGGCCTCGGCCTACGGCGTGGCGGTGACGGGCACAATGCTGATGACCACCATCCTGGTGTCGGTGGTGATGTTGCTGCTGTGGAAATGGCCACCGATCCTTGCGGTGCCGTTATCGATCGGTTTCCTGCTGGTCGACGGTCTGTACTTCGCCGCCAACGTGCCGAAAATTGCCCAGGGCGGTGCTTTCCCGGTGATCGCCGGTATTGCGCTGTTCGTGCTGATGACCACCTGGAAGCGCGGCAAGCAATTGCTGGTGGAGCGTATGGACGAGGGTGGGCTGCCACTGCCGATCTTCATTAGCAGTATCGCCGTACAACCACCGCATCGCGTGCAGGGCACCGCCGTATTCCTGACCGCTCGTCCGGATGCCGTGCCTCACGCGCTGTTGCACAACCTGCTGCATAACCAGGTGCTGCACGAGCAAGTGGTGCTGCTGACGGTGGTCTACGAAGACATCCCGCGGGTACCGCCGACGCGGCGCTTCGAAGTCGATTCCTACGGCGAAGGGTTCTTCCGGGTGATCTTGCATTTTGGCTTCGTCGACGAACCGGACGTGCCGCAAGCGCTGAAACTGTGTCACCTCGATGACCTGGACTTCAGCCCGATGCGCACCACCTACTTCCTCAGCCGCGAGACGGTTATCGCCTCCAAGCTCGAAGGCATGGCCCGTTGGCGAGAGGGGTTGTTTGCGTTCATGTTGAAGAACGCCAATGGGAATTTGCGGTTCTTTAATCTGCCGCTGAATCGGGTGATTGAGCTCGGTACTCAGGTAGAAATGTAAGCCCCAACAAAAAGCCCCTGTTGCCGTGAAGGTAGCGGGGGCTTTTTTGTGTCTGGATTTTTCTTATGTTTCTCGACTGTTGGCTTTGATCTATGTTCCGTCGACGCAATATTTTGCGATCACATAGGCGTGCATGCGCACGATAGTGAGGGAGAGGTGAGTATGGAGGCAGAGATCAACGTCGATGTGCAGCAGAAAATGCTCGATGAGCTTGAGGGGCTTCGGATTGAAACTGTAACCCGGGAGCGACTGACTGGTTTTGATCAAGCCGAGGCGGTTAGTCACGATGATTTGCGGGCTCGGTACACGCAAAAAGACTGACGGAGCGGTTCAGAAGGGATTGGCGTCCGTGTTTTTTTGCACCTCAGCAAATTCCGTTGGTGCATGAAGAACCCTGTGGGAGCGAGCCTGCTCGCGAATGCGGTCTGTCAGATACATCAATGGTGAATGTCAGCCTGCTTTCGCGAGCAGGCTCGCTCCCACAGGGGAGTTGCGGTGTCTGCTGAAATGAAAAAGCCGCGTGATTACGCGGCTTTTTCGTTTCTGTGGGCTTACTTGCTTTCAGGCAGCTCTTCTTCGGATTCGGTCTTTGTCCGGGCTGGTCGCGGTGTCAGAACCTTCAACACATCATCAATTACTGCCTTACCCATCGCCGTCAGGTAATGCGCGGCCCAGGCGTGGCGATCTGTGTCTTTTGCGTAGGCGGCATCCTCGGCGAATGATTTGCCAAGGAAGAGGAGGTCGGAGGCTTGGGACAATGCTTCGACGATGGGGACGCCGGCGCGGACGTTGAATAGCGCTTGATCCGAGCAGTAGATGAGGGGGGTGAAGCCGATGGTTTTTAATTCTGAAATCGCGGGCGGGTTTGTTTTGTGCACGGTATAGCTCCTTAGTTTGAGGAACTGCCATTTCCGTTACCACACGAAAGGGAGGCAGCTGTACGCAGGGTGGTAAACCGGGAAACTAGGAAACCGGCACGCCCGAAAGCGTCCCACGCACAGCCGCCATATCAGAATCGCGGGCATAACTGCCCGTGTCCGTGATCAGTGCACTATTGCGTTTGTTTCGCCGGGTTACCACACCCGATCACTGCATTGGCAGCGACGTCCGGAGAGTATCCCGTCGAAGAAACGCGCAACAAGGCGGCAAAGTGCCCAACCACGAGATTCGGAGTTTGCCTACAAGGTCCGCGGGCGTCATCCGATATTGCGACACCTCAAAGTAAACGAAACTAAACGCGGTGAGGGATTTGACAAGTCGCGGGAGATTTCGCGTTGTTGCAAATATCGAAAGGTCTTGACGGTTCAATATTTCCAATGAGACAAGTGTCCACGTTTTATGGAATGTGGACACTTGGAGTTCCAGGCTTCATGAAGAGTCAAGATATTTTGCTTTTATTCAAGATGGCCAGCCTGCACGCCCAGGAGGAAAACCTCATTGGGAAGATGGAGTCAGAGTCGAACTCGAACACGGTTGAGGAATTGTTGAAGCCCCAGCAGATAAATCGAATGACGGCAGGGGGGCGAGTGGGGCAGTCGTTAGTCACCTACCCCGCTGATGGTGAAGAAACTGTATTCCACCGCCAGGCGTTCGACTCATCCTTGGTTGATGAGGATGACTGGGAAGGGTGGTCGGACCCCGTACCTTCTGCTTCGCTGGCGAGCTGGAGTGAAAGCTACTCGTTGCGTGCGTTGTCTGCGTCTCTTGGGCTAAGCAAAAGCGAGATTTCAAACGCTATAGCCAGATGCCGAGAGTCCGGACTGCTCACCAATGACTACGACACCGGGCTCCCGAAAGTTAGTCGGCGAGAGCTGCTGAAAATCACCGAGCACGCTCTGAAATACTTTTTTCCCGTGAAACCGGGCGCGATGGTTCGCGGTATTCCAACAGGCTTCGCTGCCCCCGCGCTGTCCAAAAGCATCAAGAGCGCTGGCGGGTTGATTCCGGTTTGGCCTGATGCACTTGGAACTGAACGTGGTCAAGCGATAGAGCCGCTATACAAGACAGTGCCGGAAGCGGTGAAGCGGGACAGGATCCTTTATCACTATCTTGCGCTGGCTGATGCGATCCGTATTGGTGGGCCGCGAGAGTGCAGTGTGGCGATTAACATTTTAAAAGCAGGGATGGGCCTGAAATAACATGTCATCAAACGCTGATCACAACTACGAGCTCATAGAATTTGTTGCAGACGGCTTGGGGGCGGCGTTTCTCACTGAGGTTGCTTTTGTCGGCGGTTGCACCACAGCCATGCTGGTCACTGATACGGCTGTGCTGGACGATATTCGTTTCACCGATGATGTTGACCTAGTGATCGAGCTGGCAGGGATTAGCGCTTGGCAACACCTCATTGAGCGGCTGGCGGCCAAGAACTTCAAGATTACCGGTGAGGATGAAGTCAACTGTCGTTTCCGTTTCAACGACGTCGTTGTTGATGTGATGCCTTCTGACCCCGCTGTTCTCGGATATGCCAACCGTTGGTTCGTAGAGGGGCTGGCGAGGGCCGAAAAATTTACGTTACCCAGTGGGACCGTCATCCAGATATTTAAACCGACTTACTTTCTAGCGACGAAACTAGAGGCATTTGGCGGTCGTGGTGGGGGTGACCCTTACCACAAAGATGTCGAAGACATCCTCATCTTGATTGATGGTCGTACAGAGCTTTTGGAAGAGGTTCGCCAGGCTGAACCTGAGCTCAAGGGTTTCATCACGTCTGGAATTCGAGAACTCATGGGGCTCAGTGGTATCGACTACGTGATTGAAAGTTCGGGCTCGGTGCAGGCCAATCCGGATAGAGGTCGAATCATCTACATGCGCATGAAAAACCTGAGCAATGCATGAGATACATCACCAGATCGGTGACAGGACGGACCACGCAAGCCAATCATGACGCCGCTGGCGCTCTCTGCGACGGTGGCAGAGGGCTGTTCGTCATTACGGACGGTACTTCGAAGCCCGGCAGTGGCCAACTGGCTGAATACTTCGTCAAAGGTGTTTTGGCGGCCTACCCGAATCAGCTGGATCAGAGTGTCGATATCACTGAACACAGAGCCGTTGAGCGGTTACTTGGTGCAATGTTGGCTGAGCTACACCCTACTTTGTTTGAGGACCAGACAGGGACTGCGTGTTACCTGGTCGGCTTCGCAGCTCACGGGAAGCTCACGCTTGCGTATGAGGGTGACTGTTCGTGCGGTGTAGTGACACCGGCAGGCACAATCGAATGGATTACGCCGCCCCACTGCAAGGCCAATTGGAGGCGCGACCGTTCGCACCATGAGTTGGCGAAAGATCCTGCTCGAAACCGGATAACCCGATGCCTGAAGGTTAATCGTGCTCCGGACCCTGACTTTGTTTTTCACCCGTTGGCCGTCGGTGAGCGACTGGTCTTCGTAACCGATGGCTTCTGGGCAGAGTTAACGGAGTCGCAGCAACGCAGCTTGTTGGCAGCACCGGATAGCGACTTTATCGCTGTTGATGATGACGTAACGTGGATAGATGTTCAGCTCTAACCTGAAAGCACTTCACGTCTGCACATGAAAAAAAGCCCCCGCAACCAAACAGCTGCGGGGGCTTTTTTGTGCGCGACGCTCAGATCACTCCTGCGTCGCAGCCTCGTCCTTGGCCTGTCGCTTGACGATGATGTCCACCAGGCGCTGGGCCAATGCCGGGTAGTTCTCGTCGAAGTGGTGGCCGCCAGGCAGTTTGATCGTTTCGCCCACGGCGGACTTGTCGGTGCAGCCGCTTTCGTCGACTTCTTCTTCACCGTAGATGCACACCACTTTTTCCGGTGGCAGCTTGGCCATTTCCGGGCCGGTGGCGGCTTCTTTGCCGGCGTTGCCGAGCCAGCCTTCGACTTCGATTTCGAAGCTGCCGGTGCGGGCGAACGCAAGCAGAATGATGGCGTCGACGCGTTGCTGTTCCGATTCGGCCAAGCGGTTGTAGATCGCTGGCAGTACGTCAGCGCCGAACGAGTAACCCGTCAGGATGAAGCGTTTGGTGCCCCATTTCTGCCGGTAGTGCTGCATCAGTTCGGCGAGGTCCAGTGCGCTTTGCTCCGGGCTCTTGTGCTGCCAGTAGTAGCGCAGGGTGTCGATGCCGACCACCGGATAGCCGATCTTGGCCATCTCGCCTGCGACGTCGCGGTCGAGGTCACGCCAGCCGCCGTCGCCGGAGAGGAACAGGGTGACGGTGTCCTTGGCCTGGCCAGCCGGCACTTCGACCACTGGAATTTGCAAGCCGCCGGCGGCTTTGTCGCCACCGACGAGGATTTTGCGCAGTTCGTTGTTCAGCACTTGCGGCAGGTTGATGTCGTAGTCGCTGATGCTGGTTTCGGCGTTGGGTTGGTCGCGCACGAAACCCGCACTGGCGTCGTCCGGGTTGTCGTTCCACGCCACCAGCCAGTGACCGTGAGCGGCGCTTTTCGGAAACAGGTGTGTGCAACCGCCTTTTTCCAGGGCCAGGTCGACCGAGATTGCCTGAGCCTTGTCATTCTTTTGTTCGGACAACCAGCGCCAGGCCAGAACCGCGCCTGGGCCGATACCGCTGACCAGGGTCGCCGGGCCGTTGAGTTCTCTCAAGCCCGATTGCAAGGCGCGGCTTTGCAGCAAGCAGTCTTTAGGCAGAATCACCTGAACAATCTGCGCCGAGGCGGAGCGGCTCAGGGTCATCAGTTGCTGGTCGCTGAGCTTCTGGTCTTCGTTGACCGCCACCAGCACTTGAGCCTTCGGCGTGGTGCCGGGAATCACACGAGTCATCGCGGCGCCATTGGCGGGCGTCAGCAGTTCGAGCGTCGGTGCCGGTGCCGGGCGTTTCAAGTACCAGTAACCGCCACCGAGAATCAGGGCCAGCACTACCAGTGTGGCCAGTACGTACCGCAAGGAGCGTTGAATCATCAGCGTTTCACCAATCCAGTCAAGCCGCCCGCAATCAGGGCAGCAGTATCGGCCAGGGCAACCAGCGGATCCAGTCCGGCGGGCACGGCCATATAACGGGGTTCCCAGTCAGGCTGGAATTTGTCTTTGAAGCGGCGCAAGCCTTGGAAGTTGTAGAGCTGCTCACCACGGCGGAAAACCATCGAGCCCAGACGCTGGGTCAGGGGTGCGCCACGACGGGGTTGCAACCCCGACAACGGCACCATGCCCAGGCTGAAACGCGCGTATCCATGATTTTTATAATGTTGAATCAGGCCGACCATCATGAACTCCATGGTCAACTTCGGCGCGTCCGGGTGCGCACGCATCAGGTCGAGGCTGGCCAGGTCATGGCCGTAGGTCTCGAGCAAATTGGCGAATGCCACCGGGCGCCCTTCGAAACGGATCACCGCAATGCGGAAGTGTTTGAGGTAGTCATCGCTGAAGCGGCCGAGCGAAAAGCCTTTCTCGCGGACATTCTTGCCGGTCAGCCAGGCATCGGAAATGACCCTGAGCTCGTCCATCGGTGCGTGACCTGGTTCGTGGATTTCCAGCGACAGGCCGTCACGGGTGCCACGGTTCCAAGTGTAACGCAGGTCTTTCATCTCTTTGCCCTTGGCTTCGAGATCAAAGCGATGCAGATCCACCCGGGCTTCTTCGCCCAGTTTTATTGCGGTCAGGCCGATGTCCATGTAGTACGGCAGGTTCTCGGCGCGCACTTGATAGAACACAGGTCGGGCGTGGTGGACGTCGCAGAGGTCGCGGAACTGCCAGATCATTTCCGCCCGTTGTTGGGTCGGGCCGATCGGGTCGTACAACGCCACCAGGCTGCGCCCACGGCGGGCGTACATCAGGAATGCCTCGTCGTTAGGGTGGAACAGCAGCGCCTTGTCACCGGTCAGGGCCAGGCCGCCATCCGGCTGGGCGGACGCCATGAGGATCTTTACGGCGCGGTCCAGTTCATCCGGCGTCGGCAAGTGAATGACCGGGCGGGCGGTGCGCAGCAGCCAGGTCAGGGACACCACGACCAGCAGCACGGCGGCGCCCAGCAGCGAGCGCAAGCCACGCGGCGCATCGGCATCGAGGGTGAACTGCCACCAGAGTTGATGGCTGTACGGAACGTCCTGATACGCAAACAGCAACAACCAGATCGAGGCGCCCAGCACGCACAGGCTGGACACTAGATACAGCGGCGAGAACGGTAATTCGGTGAGGCGGCTTGGGCGATAGAACGAGCGGCGGAAAACCCCCAGCAGACTGGCGGTGAGGGTCAGCAGGCAGGCTTCTTCCCAGTCAAACCCCTTGAGCAGGGAAAGTAGGGCACCGATCAGCAGCAAAATGGTGGTCAGCATCCAGGCGGCAGACAGGCGACGACGCAGGCCTTGAGCCAGCAACAGGCACAACACGCCGATCAGGCTGGCGCCGAAGTGCGAGGCATCGACCAGGCGATGGGGGATCAGAAAGCCGATGTTTTCCAAGCGGGTGTCGATTTCCGGGGTCACGCCGGAAAACAGCAGCACAACGCCGGACAGGAACACCAGCACCGCCAGAACCGGTGCCGCGAGGCCCGAAGCTGCGCGCAGGGACTGACGCGACTGAAACAGGCGCTGGCCTTCGTTGATCAGCAGGAACAGGCAGGCCACCAGTAATGGCAATACCACATAAATGAGTCGATACAACAACAGGGCAGCGGCCAGTGGTGCCGCGCCGAGCGTATCGGCGAAGGCGGCCAGCAGGATCGCTTCGAATACGCCAACCCCGCCCGGCACGTGGCTGAGTACACCCGCGGCCAATGCCAGCAAGTACACCAGCAAGAAGGCGCCGAAGGGCGGTGCCTCTGGCAGCAGCAGATACAGCACCGTCGCGGCGGCGGCCACGTCCAGGGCGGTGATGATCAGTTGCAGGAAGGTCAGGCGGCGGCCGGGCAGGCGCAGGGTACGACGGCCGACTTTGACCAGCAGGTTGTCAGGGGAAGGCTGTTCCGGTAGACGGCGCCGGTAGATGCCGATGGCCAGAACACTGAACAGCAGCAGAACCGCCGCGGCAATCGCGCCTAGTAAAATTTCGGGCAGGCCCAGTGCCGCGGAGGCGGCAGGCAGGTCGCTGAGCGTTGCTAGGGCGGCCAGTGGTGGCAAGGCGCAACCGAGCGACAGGCTGGCGAACAACGTCATGTGAGCGACTTCTGAAGCCCCCAGACCATGCCGCGCATATAAACGGTAACGAACCGAGCCCCCGGAGAGCATCGAAAGGCCAATGGCGTTACCGATGGCAAAGGCCGTGAACCCGCCGAGCGCCAAAATTCGAGGCGCCAGCGTTACGCCCGCATAGCGGCTGGCCGACCATTCGTAACCCAACAAAATGATGAAGCCGACGATGGTCGCACCCAGTGCACCCAGCAATGCCGGTTTCGGGACTTCCAGAATCGAGTCGTGCAAAGCGTACAGATCGAGTTCGCTCAGCAAATGACGACAGGCAATCAACGCGATAGCGAACAGCAGCAGTGTGACCGCCAGGCCGATGGGCTGACGGTATTTGCTGATCAGATCGAGCAGGCGCAAGCGCTCGGCCTTGATCGGCTGTGTCACTGTGACGGTGTCTTGTGGATCAGACGAGTTGGCGCGCATCAATCACCTCTTGGATTGTGCGCGACAGGATGGAGGTATCGAGCCAAGTTACCAATCCCTGTAGAAAAAAATAATCATGAATATTAACGCCTCTCACCGGGTTCCGGCGATGGCGCGTCATGAGTCGAAAAGAGGACAGACTGAGTTCCAGCATAGTCTGGACTCAGCAGTGTGAAGATCCCTGACGCTTATCGACACTGTGACAGATCATTGTTGCGAAAGGATTTTTTCAGCGGATACAAAAAAGGCCACTCTTTCGAGTAGCCTTTTCTGATGTTTGGTTGCGGGAGCCGGATTTGAACCGACGACCTTCGGGTTATGAGCCCGACGAGCTACCAGACTGCTCCATCCCGCGTCTGTGTGGCGGCATTCTACAGGCGAACGGCGGAGTGTCAACCGTTAATCCCCAGATGAGTCAAATAAGCGTAAATGAGTGGCGAGCGGTCGCAGGGGAGGCCTAAGTTTCGGAATCAGGACGAATTCTCATTCCAGGCCGCTCAAGCGTTCGTATTTCATTTTTTCCTGCGTGCCTACAAAACAGGCACGCACAAAAAAGGCCACTCTTTCGAGTAGCCTTTTTTGATGTTTGGTTGCGGGAGCCGGATTTGAACCGACGACCTTCGGGTTATGAGCCCGACGAGCTACCAGACTGCTCCATCCCGCGTCTGTGTGTCGGCATTCTACAGAGGAACGCAGGGGTGTCAACCTCAAATATTGGAAAAACCTGTTCCTGTTCAACCGCTTAGCTTGAAAAAAGAGTGGAGTGAATGGCTGTAAGGCAGGTGTGGCAAGGCTTGTAGCTCTATTGGCAGGTTGCGTTCGATTGAGAAAATAAATGCACGGCGTACTTTCCTACGGGTGAAAAAGAACATTCTTAGTACTGGTGCTATATACAGGTGTCGGTGAGATACTGCTTATCCGACTCGCCAACGCTCCTTTTCTTCGTCATGAACTGCGCTTTTATATGACCCAGCGAAAAATCATCCACGTCGATTGTGACTGCTTCTACGCCGCCATCGAGATGCGTGACGACCCGCGCCTGGCCGGTAAACCGTTGGCAGTGGGTGGTTCGGCGGATCGACGGGGAGTGATCGCAACCTGTAATTATGAAGCGCGGGCCTATGGCGTACGTTCGGCCATGTCTTCCGGGCATGCGTTGAAGCTGTGCCCGGACCTGACCATCGTCAAGCCGCGCATGGAGGCATATAGAGAAGCCTCGAAGGAAATTCACACGATTTTTCGCGATTACACCGACATGATCGAACCGCTGTCCCTCGATGAGGCCTACCTCGACGTGTCTGACAGCGCGCATTTCGGTGGCAGTGCTACGCGTATCGCCCAGGACATTCGTCGGCGAGTGTCCAATCAATTGCACATCACCGTGTCCGCCGGTGTGGCGCCCAACAAGTTTCTGGCCAAGATCGCCAGTGACTGGAAAAAGCCCAATGGCTTATTTGTCATTACCCCGGATCAAGTGGAAGACTTTGTCAGTGGCTTGCCGGTGAGCAAGTTGCACGGTGTGGGCAAAGTCACTGCCGATAAGCTGGGCAGGCTCGGCATTGTCGATTGCTCGCATTTGCGCGAGTGGGACAAATTAGCGCTGGTGCGCGAATTCGGTAGTTTCGGTGAGCGACTCTGGAGCCTGGCCCGTGGGATCGATGAGCGTTTGGTCCACAACGACAGTCGTCGGCAGTCGATCAGTGTTGAAAACACCTACGACGTGGACCTGCCGGACCTGGTGAGCTGCCTGGATAAACTACCCGAGCTGTTGGAAACCCTGACGGGCCGCATGGCACGAATCGATAGTAGCTATCGGCCGGGCAAGCCGTTCGTCAAAGTGAAATTCCATGACTTTACCCAGACCACGCTGGAGCAGGCCGGGGCAGGACGGGATTTGGGGAGTTATCAGCTGCTGCTGACCCAGGCGTTCAATCGCGGCGGGAAGCCGGTGCGGTTGTTGGGAGTTGGGGTCAGGCTTGAGGATTTACGGGGCGGGTTTGAACAGATGGAGTTGTTTGAGCGGTAGTAGCAGGTTTTGATGCTGCGGTGAATGTCAGGTCGCCTTCGCGGGCAAGCCCGCTCCTGCATTGGATCTATGTCATACCCAAGATCCATGTGGAGGCGAGCCTGCTCGCGAAGCTTTTTGCCTTTAATTCGGTCCCTGGCCCGCGACCAGACGCCCTGCATCCTTGGTCAGCGACTTGAGGAATTCGGTCTGCAACTCGGGATCGTTGCGCGTCAGTTCGATCAGGCTTTGCTCCAGTTCGCTGGCTTCTTCTTCCAGACCCAGTTCCGACAGGCGCTTGACCCGGTGTACCCACTGACTCACTTCGTCGTCTTCGAGATCGTCGTAAATCAGTCCGTGGGCTTCGAGCAGCTTGCCGCGCAAAGAGCTGCTGACTTCCAAAGATGATTTAGTGTGCACATCGTCCGGACCGTTTTCGACTGTGATCAACAGGCGGGTTATATGGTTGATGTCATGCTCGGCGAACGGGCTGTCCAGCAGATTGATGCGCAAAACGCCGTTTTTGTCGGTGCTCAGTTCGAACGTTTCCTTGCCGGCCTTGACCTCCACCGGACGTTCGCTCCAGGGCAGGCTCGAGTATTCAGTGCGTTTGTCGAGCTGAACTTCGTCGATGCTGGCCAGGTTTTGCTGCGCACGGCCGTGAGACTGAACGTTCATGAACGGGTTGAGCCCGGCGAAGCCGTAGCTCAGCCAATCCTTGGTCACGCTGTCCGGCAGGTTGCCAAGGGTAAACACGTTGACCACGTTTGCGCCGACACCGGCGATGACGGCCACCGCGCCCAGCGGGATTTCATAGATCTCCCGCCAGGGTTGGTAAGGTGTGTAGCGATCGTAATTGCGTGTGACTTCGAATTCGGTGACTTCGAAGGTCTTCTGCTCGTGGATCTTCACCCGACGTTGCGGTAGATCAAGCACCTTGGGGTCACCGACATCGATCTGCAGGCTGTGATCGAGCAATTTTCGCTCGACACGTTCCTCGTGCTCGCTACGTTGCGACATCTGATTGGCGCAGCCGCTGACCAGCAGGGTGCCGCACAGGGCGGCACCACCGAGGCCTAAGGTGTTTCGCTTGAACATGACTTCTCTATCTGGTGTCAGCGGCGGATACGGGCCTGGAGGAAAGACAGCACGTCAGCGACTGGCAGCGCTTGAGCTTCAGGTTCGGTGCGGCTCTTGTATTCCAGATTGCCTTCGGCAAGACCGCGGTCACTCACCACGATGCGGTGAGGAATGCCGATCAGTTCCATGTCCGCGAACTTGATGCCGGGGCTGGTCTTCTTGTCGCGGTCATCCAGCAGAACTTCGAAGCCGGCTGCGGTCAGCTCTGCATAGAGTTTGTCGGTGGCTTCGCGGACCTGTTCGGTTTCGTAGCGCAATGGCACCAGCGCAACCTGGAACGGCGCAAGGGTGTCGCTCCAGATGATGCCGTTGGCGTCGTTGTTCTGTTCGATGGCCGCCGCCACCACGCGGGAAACGCCGATGCCGTAGCAACCCATTTCCAGGGTGACCGGTTTGCCGTTCTCGCCCAGCACTTCGCATTTCATCGCTTTGCTGTACTTGTTGCCCAGTTGGAAGATGTGCCCGACTTCAATACCACGCTTGATTTCCAGCGTGCCCTTGCCATCCGGGCTTGGGTCGCCGGCTACCACGTTACGCAGGTCGGCAATGGTCGGAACCGGCAGGTCTCGCTCCCAGTTCACACCGAAGTAGTGTTTGTCGTCGATGTTGGCACCAATGCCGAAGTCGCTCATCAGCTCGACGGAGCGGTCGATGATGATCGGCAGTGGCAGGTTCAACGGGCCCAGAGAGCCAGCGCCGGCGCCAATGGCGTCGCGCAGTTCGCTTTCGGACGCCATGACCAGCGGGCTGGCAACGCCTGGCTGGTTGGCCGCCTTGATTTCGTTCAGTTCGTGGTCGCCACGGATGATCAGGGCAATCAGCTTGCCTGGCTCTTCAGCGTGAACCACCAGGGTTTTGATAGTCTTTTCGATCGGCAAGTTGAAGCCTTCGACCAGTTGCGCAATGGTCTTGGCGTTCGGGGTGTCGACCAGGCGCAGTTCTTCGGCAGGCTGCGCGCGCGAGGTTTCCCGTGGTACCGCTTCGGCTTTCTCGATGTTCGCCGCGTAGTCAGAACCGTTGCTGAAGACGATGTCGTCTTCGCCGGAATCGGCCAGTACGTGGAACTCGTGGGAACCGGCGCCGCCGATGGAGCCGTTGTCGGCTTCTACAGGACGGAACTTCAGGCCCAGACGGGTGAACACGTTGCAGTAGGCCTGGTGCATGCGGTCGTAGGTGACTTGCAGCGAAGGCTGGTCAGCGTGGAACGAATAGGCGTCCTTCATGATGAATTCACGACCGCGCATCAAGCCGAAGCGTGGACGGATTTCATCTCGGAATTTGGTCTGGATCTGGTACAGGTTGATTGGCAGCTGTTTGTAGCTGCTCAACTCGTTGCGCATCAGATCGGTGATCACTTCTTCGTGGGTCGGGCCCGCACAGAAATCACGACCGTGGCGATCCTTGAAGCGCAGCAATTCAGGGCCGTATTCTTCCCAGCGACCGGATTCCTGCCACAGCTCAGCCGGTTGTGTGCTCGGCATCAACACTTCAAGAGAGCCTGCGGCGTTCATTTCTTCACGAACGACAGCTTCGACCTTGCGCATTACTCGCAAGCCCATCGGCAGCCAGGTGTAGAGGCCCGAGGCGAGTTTGCGGATCATGCCGGCGCGCAGCATCAGCTGATGGCTGATCACGACCGCGTCGGAAGGCGTTTCTTTCTGTGTGGCGAGCAAAAATTGACTGGTGCGCATGGTTGGCCGTTGTCGGTTGCTGATGACGAGAAATGACGGAGCATTGTACGGGCGAGATCCGCTGGCGTACAGGCGTGCGGTCGGTGATGTGGCAGGAGGGCGGGAATCACACCGCCCTTTGCGATGACTCCTGCGATTCTTCCACGATCTGGGGCGGAGCCGGCTCTGGCGTCGGTGTCGGACCTGCACGACGGCTCTCCTGGAACCAGTGGAGGGCGATCAGCAGCAGTGTTGGAACACCGAGCAGGGCGGTGATCAAGAAGAAATTGTGATAGCCGAATTTCTCGACCATGACCCCCGAGTAGCCGCCGATCAGGCGTGGCAGAAGCAGCATGATCGAGCTGAGCAGGGCGTACTGGGTGGCGGAGAACTTTAGGTTGGTCAGGCTCGACAGATACGCGACGAACGCCGATGTCGCCAGGCCCGAGCTGAAGTTGTCCAGGGATATGGTAAGGATCAGCATATTCAGGTTGGCGCCCATGTCGGCGAGCATCAGGAACAGCAGGTTGGTGCCGGCCGACGCAATGCCGCCGATCATCAGAATCGGCAGAATGCCGAAGCGCACAATCAGCAGGCCGCCCATGCCGGCACCGACCAGGGTCATGATCAGGCCGAAGACTTTACTGACCCCGGCAATCTGATCCTTGGTGAATCCCTGATCGATGTAGAACACATTGGCCATGACGCCCATCACCGTGTCGGACATCCGATAGGTGGCGATCAGGCCCAGCAGCAGGAAGGCTTGCCAGCGATACCGCGTAATGAAGTCGTTGACCGGCGTCAGCACCGGCGCCAGACCGCGGCGACCCAGGGTCGACAAGCACATGGCGGTCAGCGTGATGTAGAGGATCGCCCGCAGGAGTGCCCGGTCTTCGAGTACCAGGTCGAGCAGGCTTACGCCTTGGAACAGGACGCTGGCGAAGTCGGTGTAATAGAGTTGAGTGAACATGGCTGGCACGGACACCAGCAACACGATCAGCACAAACACCGACGCCAGTTGATGCGCAAAGCTGTAGCGGCCGGCCTGAAGCTGGGTGCGCAGTGGTACCGGTGGTTCGCGCATGAACAGTGAGGTGATCAATGCTGGAACCATCAGCGCGCCAAACAGCACGTAGGTACCTGCCCAGGCCGAATGCTGATAATTGAAGCCGGTGGAGCCGAAGCCCTCGGCGAAGAACAGCGCGCCGGCCGTCGCGAGCAGCGCGGCGATCCGATAACCCGACATATAGCTGGCGGCGAGTGCTGCCTGACGACTGTCTTCGGCGATTTCCAGGCGATAGGCGTCGACAGCAATGTCCTGCGTCGCCGAGGCGAAGGCGACGACGACCGCGATGGCGATCAGCCAGGACAAATGCTTTTGTGGGTCGCAAAAACCCATGCCGACCAGACCGAGGATCACCAGCGCCTGCGATAACACCAGCCACGAGCGTCGTCGCCCCAATTTGCCGAGAAATGGCAGGCGCCATTGATCGAGCAGGGGGGACCAGACCCATTTAAAGGCATAGGCCAAGCCAATGAGACTTGCATAGCCAATGGTTTCACGAGCTACACCTGCCTCGCGAAGCCAGACGGAAAGCGTCGAAAACACCAGCATGTAGGGCAGGCCGGCGGCGAAACCAAGCAGCAACAACACGAGCGTCGAAGGGCTGGCATAGGCGGCGAGCGCGGCGCGCCAGGTTTTACGGGGCATGGGCTGGAGTCTGCCTCAAGAATTACGGAAACAAAGCGCGCACTCTAACCGCTGTGCTCTACCGGGCGCCAGCCATGGCGCTGAATATCAACTCGATTGTTCTGGATACTGACACCTTCCGAGCGCAATCGCGCGCGCTGCTCATCCCCTGAAGGGCTGCCCACAGGCAGGCTTATCCGACCGCCGGCACCAAGAACTCGATGCCAGGGCAGTTTGGTGTCGCCCGGCAATTGGCTCAGTGTGCGTCCGACCCAGCGGGCAGCACGACCGAGTCCGGCCAGCTCCGCGAGTTGACCATAGCTCACCACTTTGCCTTCTGGCACTTGTGCCAGCGTCAGGTAGAGTGCCGTGCGTCGGATTTGCGCCGCACTTTCGGTTTCGGAGGTTGGTTCGGTCACGTCCGCAATTCCTGAAAAATGTCGCATTGCCGTTTGTAGAGTAAAACCCGGATCACTGTTTGAGAAATGAACTCAATAGAAAGAGTCGGGTCAGTCCTTGCTAGGGTCTTATTCCTGAGGATAATGCCGACTTTTTTTCGCAAACTTGAGTCTGTTTTTGCTTATGTTGTCCAGAACACTGCTTTGCCTCGCTGTCCTGAGTGCTTCCACGCCCTTGTTCGCCGATACCGTTTGGTTGAAGAACGGTGACAAGTTGAGCGGCAAGATCACGTTATTCGATGGCGGCAAATTGGTGATCCAGACCGAGTACGCCGGTGCGATCCCGATTGACTGGAAACAGGTCAAAACCCTGGAAAGCGATCAAGAGTTGCTGGTCAAGCAGGATGCGTACACGGGCGAGAAGGCCAAGTCGCTGCATGCGGCAGGCGACGGCAAGGTGACACTGGAAAATGGCGAGGCTCCCAGGACGGTGGAGCTGGCCAGTATTCAGCAGATACTTAAGCCCAAGCCGGTGGTCGAAGATCTGGTGTGGAAGGGGAATATCGACGCGGCGCTGGATTACCAGCGGGCGGAAAATGACACCGATGATTACAACATCGCCTTCAAGACAACTGCGCGCCATGGTAAATGGCGGCATACGGCGGAAGGCGAGTACAACCGCGAATTCCAGGATGACGTTGTTACGACTGACAACTGGCGAGCGGAATACTCGCTCGATCGCTTCCTGACCGAGAAATGGTTCTGGCAGGGGCGGGCAGTTTATAAGCGCGATAAAGTCGAAAACCTTTCCCGTCAGCGCACCGTCGGTACCGGTCCGGGATATCAGTTCTGGGACGACGAATTGGGTGCATTCTCGCTGGGCTCGCTGGTCAATCGCACGGATTACGAGTTCACGGACGGCGGCAAGGACAACTTCTATGCCCTGGCCATGACGTGGGATTACAACCGTTACCTGATTGGCAAGAAGGTGGAACTCTTCACCAATGGCGAAGTGGGTAAGCCGTTGTCGGACGTGGCCAATTACGCACTCGATGCGCAATTGGGCTTGCGCTACAAGGTGACCGAATGGGCGTCGCTGAACCTGAAGGCCGAGCGAGATGTCGTCAGCGGTACCGAAGACGCTGATTTGGACCAGATCCGCTACACCGCCGGGTTTGGCGTGGCCTGGTAAGGCAAAAAAAATCGCAGTCATTGGCTGCGATCTTTTTGTGCCTGCAAAACATTCAGGCACAAAAAAGCCCCGCTTTTAAGGGCGGGGCTTTTTACTAAAGCAAGTACAAGTTAGATAACTTGAACTTCTTCAGCTTGCATGCCTTTCTGACCGCGGGTAGCGATGAAAGAAACCTGTTGGCCTTCTTTCAGGCTTTTGAAGCCGTCGGATTGGATAGCTTTGAAGTGAACGAACAGGTCGTCACCGGATTGTGGAGTGATGAAGCCGAAGCCTTTTTCATCGTTGAACCACTTAACGGTACCGGTTTGGCGATTAGACATGGTGTAACTCCTTGAACAAAGATAACTGCGACTCAGGAAGAACCCTGGCCGAGACTGAGTGCAAAGAGCAGGAAAAATTCTTGTAGATGGTTGGATCGAAATTCAACATATCGTGTAGAGATTCTCAGTGACACAAGCAGCACAGTGGCGCCACCTTAACCCTTTTTCCCGAACGTGCCAATGCTTCTTGCGAAGGTTTCTCTGAATTCAGGACTGACGGTCAATCGAATTTGCGGAAAGGCCCCGAATTCAGGGGGGATCCGTGAGAATTTTGCCCCAGACTTTGAACCCGAAGCGCGCGCCCGGTAAGATGCCGAACAGAATTTTTCCACCTCGCTATTCAGGACACCCGCCATGAGCATCAAATCGGACAAGTGGATTCGCCGCATGGCGCAAGAGCACGGCATGATCGAACCCTTCGTTGAGCGCCAGGTGCGCGGCGAAGGCGCCGAGCGCGTGATTTCCTACGGTGTTTCGAGCTATGGCTACGACGTGCGCTGCGCTGATGAATTCAAGGTGTTCACCAACATCAATTCTGCGACCGTTGATCCGAAGAACTTCGACGAGAAGAGCTTCGTCGACGTTAAAAGCGATGTTTGCATCATTCCGCCAAACTCCTTCGCCTTGGCCCGTACCGTGGAATTCTTCCGTATTCCACGCAACGTGCTGACCATCTGCCTGGGTAAAAGCACTTACGCGCGCTGCGGCATCATCGTCAACGTGACGCCGCTTGAGCCTGAGTGGGAAGGGCACGTAACGCTGGAGTTCTCCAACACCACGACGCTGCCGGCGAAAATCTACGCCAACGAAGGCGTCGCACAGATGCTGTTCTTCGAATCCGACGAAGAGTGCGAAGTTTCCTATAAGGACCGTGGCGGCAAGTATCAAGGCCAGCTCGGCGTCACCCTGCCGCGCACCTGATCCGTTCATCTGGACAGTCAGCGGGAATTCTTGAGCGGGTAGACACTCTATGGGGTGTACTGCCCGGTTCGCGCACAGCGGGCGGGGCCTTCGCTCAGGAGTGCTTTATGAAGATCGATCCGCGAATAAGTGCCGAACTGGCAAGGCTTGAGCCCAATCAGATTGGCGTTTTGGCCTGGTCCTTGTTGGCACATCCACCCGTCAGCATGACGGGGGGCATCCCCGGTCAACCAGACCCCGATTCTCCGAACGAACAGCCGACGGAACCCGGTGAACCTACTTTGCCGGATGAGCCGCCTCCGGCGCCTGTCGCCTGATCTGCCGCCAAAAATAATGGCCAGTCAGCTGATGTCCGCAAAGACGTCAGCTGTCTGGCTATTATTTTTGGAGCGAGATTATTTCAGATTGCCGCTCAGGAACTGCTGCAGCCGTTCACTCTTCGGATTGCCCAGCACGTCATCCGGTGCGCCTTCTTCTTCCACCAGACCTTTGTGCAGGAACAGCACCTGGCTGGAGACTTTGCGGGCGAAGCTCATTTCGTGCGTCACCATGATCATGGTCCGGCCCTCTTCGGCCAGGCCCTGGATCACTCGCAGGACTTCACCCACCAGTTCCGGGTCGAGCGCCGACGTCGGTTCATCAAACAACATGACTTCCGGTTCCATGGCCAGCGCCCGGGCAATGGCGACCCGCTGTTGCTGGCCGCCGGACAGAAATGCCGGGTACTGATCGGCAACGCGCGCGGCCAGGCCAACCTTGTCCAGATAACGCCGGGCGCGGTCTTCAGCCTCTTCCTTGCTGCAACCCAACACCCGGCGCGGGGCCATGGTGATGTTTTCCAGCACGGTCATGTGGCTCCACAGGTTGAAGTGTTGGAACACCATGGCCAGGCGGGTGCGGATCCGTTGCAGTTCATTGGCATCGGCCACGTGCATGCCGTGACGATCCTTGATCATGCGAATGTTCTGCCCGTCGAGGCTCATGGCGCCGTCGTTGGGTTGTTCCAGAAAGTTGATGCAGCGCAGGAACGTACTTTTGCCCGAGCCGCTGGCGCCGATCAGGCTGATGACGTCACCGGTGTTGGCCTTGAGCGAAACGCCTTTGAGGACTTCATGATCGCCATAGCTTTTATGCAGGCCTTCGATGGTCAGTTTGTACATGGGGCATGCATCCTCAAGGCGAAAGTAGGTAGCCGCTGCGATAGGCTTCGGTGCCCGCGACGTGCGCGATCACCATGCCGGCAGTGGCCATGCGCCGCAGCGAGCGGGCGTACATCAGCCCGGCGGCGGTGCAATGAACGGGGGTGACGCGATCGTTGATCGGGTCAATGATTTCGGCGATCAACTGCCCGGCTTCCAGGTACTCCCCCGGCAGCGCGGTGAACACCAGCAGACCGCCGACCGGTGTGGCCACAGGCTCTACGCCGGCCAGCGGTGTGGCCGGGTAGGGCAGCTCAGGCAGTGGCACCGGTTCGCCGGCAATGGCGCCGAAGTGAATCAGGTAATCGATCAGCGCCTGGCAATCGAGGCTGGCCAGCGGATGATTGACGTCACCCTGGCCGCGCAACTCGACCGTCACCGAAAAACTGCCCAGCGGAATGTCGAAGCGTTCGCCGAAGCGCTCCTTCAACTGCCACCAGAGCAGGGTGAAACATTCATCGAATGATTGGCCGCCGGAGTCGGTGGCCAGCAAGCTCGCCTCGGCACCGATGTATCGCGCCAAGGGCTCGACCTGCGGCCAGGCTTCCGGCGTGGTGTAAAGGTGCGCGACGGCTTCGAAATCGCAATGCAGGTCCAGCACCATGTCCGCATCGCAGGCCAGGCGTTGCAGGGTCAGGCGCTGGGATTGCAGTTGAGTGCTGGCGGTCTGCTTGGCCAGGGCGTTGCGCAAACTGTCGCGGATCAGCCCAAGGTTATGTTGCGGATCGTCACCGAGTTGGCCTTCGATCTCATTGCCGACCGCTTCGCTCACATCGACGAACCAGCGATTGAAGTTCTGACCGCTTTCGAGCTCGAAGCGACCCAGCGGAACCTCCAACAACACTTGTTCCAGGCCGATCGGATTGGCCACCGGCACCAATACGATCTCGCTGCGCAGCCGGCCGGCGGCTTCGAGTTCCGCCAAGCGCTGCTTGAGATGCCAGGCCACCAACATGCCAGGCATTTCATCGGCATGCAGTGACGACTGGATGTAGATCTTGCCTTTGGCCGATGTAGGGCCGTAATGAAAACTGTGGATCTGTCGTGCGGTCCCCGGCAGCGGGGCCAGCAGGTCATGAATCTGGTGGCGCATGTCTCTTTATCCCTAAAGCGGGTCCTAGTGAGTCGGCCCGAGGAAGGCCAGCCATCGCCGTTCGGCGAGACGGAACAGGCCGACCAGCGCAAAGGTCACGGTCAGGTAGATCAGCGCGGCAATGCCGAACGACTGAAAGGTCAGGAAGGTCGCCGAGTTGGCGTCCCGAGCGACTTTCAAGATGTCCGGAATGGTCGCGGTGAACGCCACGGTGGTCGAGTGCAGCATCAGAATCACTTCGTTGCTGTAATAGGGCAACGAGCGACGCAGGGCTGACGGCATGATCACGTAGGCATACAGCTTCCAGCCGGTCAGGCCATACGCTTTGGCGGCTTCGACTTCACCGTGGTTCATGCTGCGAATCGCCCCGGCGAAAATCTCCGTGGTGTAGGCGCAGGTGTTCAGGGCGAAGGCGAGGATGGTGCAGTTCATCGCATCGCGAAAGAACGCATCCAGTACCGGTTGAGCCCGAATGGCCGCCAGGCTGTAGATCCCCGTGTAACAGATCAATAGCTGGATATAGAGCGGCGTACCACGAAACAGATAGGTATAGAACTGCACCGGCCAACGAATGTAGAAGCGCGGCGATACACGGGCGATTGACAGCGGGATCGACACGATAAAACCGAAGAAGATCGAAGCGCTGAGCAGCCACATTGTCATGGCCAGACCGGTGATGTTGTTGCCGTCGCTATAGAGGAAAGGTTTCCAGTATTCCTGCAGAAGTTCGATCATCGTACGGCCTCCCGGGTACCGGCGGAGTAACGACGTTCAAGCCTGCGCAGAATGAAGTTGGACGCGCTGGTGATCGCCAGGTAGATCAGCGCGGCGAGCACCAAGAAATAAAACAGCTGATAGCTGCTTTTTCCGGCGTCCTGAGCAGCCTTGACCAGATCGGCAAGGCCGATGATCGACACCAGGGCCGTGGCCTTGAGCATCACCATCCAGTTGTTACCGATACCCGGCAGGGCATAACGCATCATCTGCGGGAACACGACGATCCAGAAACGCTGGCCGCGCTTGAGGCCATAAGCGGTGGCCGCTTCGACCTGGCCCCGTGGGACGGCGAGAATCGCGCCACGGAAGGTTTCGGTGAAATACGCGCCGTAGATGAAGCCAAGGGTAATGACCCCGGCGCTGAACGGGTTGATCTCGATGTATTCCCATTCCATGTAATCGGTCAGCGACGTCAGCCAGGTTTGCAGGCTGTAGAAAATCAGCAGCATCAGGACCAGGTCCGGGACGCCGCGAATAAGGGTGGTGTAAAGCTGGGCAGGCACGCGCATCAGTTTGACTTTTGACAGCTTGGCACTGGCGCCGAGTAGTCCGAGCAACACGGCCACCAATAGCGACAACGCCGACAACTTGATCGTCATCCAGGTGCCTTGCATCAGCAGCGGGCCGAAGCCCTTGAGGCTGAAGGCAGAGAGCCCCAGATTTTGTAATAGGTTTTCGAACATAAAATCAGCAACCTGATCGGATGAAAAAAGCGCCCATCGCGAGATGGGCGCCGGGCATTATTTGCCGCTGTACAGGTTCAGATCGCCAAAGTGTTTCTTCTGAATGGTGGCGTAGGTGCCATCATCGTGTAACGCTTTGATACCTTTATCCAAAAGTGCCTTCAGCTCGGTGTTACCTTTCTTAATGCCGACGGCGGTTTTGGCCGGCAGCAAATGGTCGTCGAGCGGCTTGCTGACATCATAGTCGGCGCCTTGTGGCGACTTCAGGAAGCCCAGTTCGGCTTGCAGCATGTCCTGAATCCCTGCATCGAGACGACCGGACGTCAAGTCGGAGTAGACCTGATCCTGGTTGGCGTAGGCCTGGGTTTTCACGCCAGCCTTGTCCAGAACGGCTTTGGCATAGGCTTCCTGAATGGTGCCTTGTTCGTAGCCGACGGTTTTGCCCTTGAGCGAGGCGACGTCTTCAGTCACGCCAGAACCTTTCTTGGACACGTAGGCCGTCGGGCCGGAGAACAGCTCGCTGGAGAAGTCGATGACTTTTTCGCGGGCTTCGGTGACGGTCATCGAAGAGATCACACCGTCGAATTTATTGGCCTTGAGACCCGGAATCATGCCGTCGAAATCGCTTTCGACCCATTTGCATTTAACCTTCAGCTCGGCGCAGATCGCATTCCCCAGATCGATGTCGAAGCCTACCAGGCTACCGTCGGCCGCTTTCGACTCGAAGGGTGCGTAGGAAGGGTCAACGCCAAAACGCAATTCTTTGTACTCCTTGGCCAGTGCGGAACCAGCAGCCATGCACAACGCCAGTGCAGAAAAGGTCAGCAATGCTTTTTTCATTATTCAATCCCTAAGAACCAATATGAGCGCTTGTGGCGCAGAATTATTGTTACTGGAAAGCGTAAGACCTGATGAAGTAGCAATTTCCGAACCAGAGTCCCGAACAAGCGTTTTAAAAGGTCATACAAGAAATGACTGCGCGGCAATTGTGCACGAAAACGGGCGCTATGAAAGTGCCGCACCAATGTAGTTCAGGCTGACACAAATTACTGTAGGAGCGAGCTTGCTCGCGAAGACGGCGTATCAGTCGAGATGGATGTGGCTGACACTCCCTCTTCGCGAGCAGGCTCGCTCCCACAAAGAGATCCGGTCAGCTCAATAGATTCTGCAATGTACCGAGGTCGTCAGCCTCTTCAACCGTCTTGTCCTGACGCCAGCGCAGCATCCTTGGAAAACGCACGGCGACCCCACTCTTGTGTCTTTTTGACAGGGCAATGCCTTCGAATCCCAATTCAAAGACCAGGCTCGGTTTCACGCTGCTGACCGGGCCGAATTTCTCCACGGTGGTTTTGCGCACAATGTTGTCGACCTGACGGATCTCTTCATCTGTCAGTCCGGAATAGGCCTTGGCGAAGGGCACCAGGTTGCGTTCGCTGGCATCGGGCGGCGCGTCCCACACCGCGAAGGTGTAATCGCTGTAGAGACTGGCGCGGCGTCCATGGCCGCGTTGCGCATAGATCAGCACTGCGTCGACGCTGAACGGGTCGACTTTCCATTTCCACCACACACCCATGTCCTTGGTTCGGCCGACCCCGTACAGCGCATCCCGCGCCTTGAGCATCATGCCTTCGACGCCGAGTCGGCGGGAGGCTTCCCTTTGGCGGGCGAGGTCGAACCAGTCATCGCCGGTGAGTATCGGTGAGACGAGTAACGCCGGGCTGTTGCAGGTGGCGACGACTGTTTCCAACTGAGCGCGACGCGTGGCCAGCGGTTGATTGCGCCAGTCGGCGCCTTGCCATTCCAGCAGGTCGTAGGCGAGGACAACCACGGGCACATCGTCGAGGATTCTTTTGCTGAGGACTTTGCGTCCGATTCGCTGTTGCAACAGGGCGAACGGTTGTACGGTTGGTGTGGCGGGTTCAGTCGGGTCAAATGCATCCTCGGTGTTGGGTCGGGCCGCTTTCCAGGCAACGATTTCGCCGTCGATCACGGTGCCGTCAGGTAAGCCGTGCACCAGATGATCGAACTCGGGAAAGCGCTCAGTCACCAACTCTTCCCCCCGCGACCAGATCCACAAACGCCCGTCGCGCTTGACCACTTGGGCACGAATACCATCCCATTTCCATTCCACCAGCCATTGGTTGGCGGGGCCAAGCAACCCTTCGAATCGCTCGACCGGTTGCGACAGCGCATGGGCCAGAAAAAAAGGATAGGGCTGACCACCCCGCTCAGCGTGTTCACCCGCGGATTCGGCGGCGATCAGTTTCAGGTAACTCACCGCTTTCGGGCGATTTGTGAGGTCGGTGTACCCGACCATTCGCTGGGCCACGCGTTTGCTGTCGAGCCCGGCCATGGCCGCCAGCGCACGGGTCACCAGCAACTTGGATACGCCAACGCGGAAGCTGCCGGTGATCAGTTTGATGCACAGCATCAGGCTGGTGCGATCCAGTTGTGCCCAGAGTTCGGGCAGGCGCTCGGCAAGCACTTCGGGGGATTCGCCACGCAGTGGCAGCAGCTTGTCTTCAATCCATGCCGCTAACCCGTCGGTGGAACGGTGCGGCGATTCGGGCAATACCAGTGAGATGGTTTCCGCCAGATCACCCACCGCTTGATAACTCTCTTCGAACAGCCAGGGTTCAAGCCCGGAAAACGCTTGCGCCAGCTCTCGCAGCACGCGCACAGGGACCAGTTGCCGCGGCCGCCCACCGGACAAAAAATACACCGCCCATGCGGCATCTTGCGGTGAGGCCTGGGCAAAGTAGTGTTGCATCGCGGCCAGTTTGGCGTTGCTCGACGTGGTGGCGTCGAGTTCGGCATACAGCTCGGCGAATGCCTTCATGCCAGCACCTTGTCTTTTTCAGGTTCGATCCCGGCGTTTTCTTCCTCGTCATCGCCGTACTCAGTGTTGAAGCCCTGTGCATCCAGTCCCTGTTCACGCAGATGGCGCACCAGCACGCCGACTGAGCCGTGGGTCACCATGACTCGCTCGGCGCCGGTCTGTTCAATCGCCCACAGCAGGCCCGGCCAGTCGGCGTGGTCGGACAGGACAAATCCGCGGTCGACTCCGCGCCGGCGGCGAGTGCCTCGCAAACGCATCCAGCCGCTGGCGAAGCCGTCGCTGTACTCACCGAAACGACGCATCCAAGTGCTGGCGCCCGCTGACGGCGGGGCGATGATCAGGGCTTTGCGCATCATCGGATCGCTCTTCTTGACGTCGCCGGCATAGAGTGTTGGGGGTAGGAAAACGCCGCTCTGGCGATACACCTGATTGAGCGGCTCCACGGCGCCGTGCACCAGAATGGGGCCGACGCTGGCATCGATGCCGTGGAGAATGCGCTGGGCTTTGCCGAACGAGTAGCAGAGCAGCACGCTGGCAATGTCGGCGGCGGCATTGGCCTGCCACCACTGATTGATCTCGGCAAACACTTCGGCCTGGGGTTGCCAGCGATAAATCGGCAAGCCGAAGGTCGATTCGGTGATGAAAGTATGGCATCGCACCGGTTCGAAGGGCGCACAGGTGCCGTCGGCTTCGGTCTTGTAATCCCCTGAGGCAACCCAGACTTCGCCACCGTATTCCAGGCGCACCTGGGCCGAGCCGAGTACGTGGCCGGCGGGGTGAAAACTGAGGGTGACGCCATGATGTTTGAGGACCTTGCCGTATGGCAGGGTTTGCAGATTGATGTCTGCACCGAGACGAGCGCGCAATATGCCTTCGCCGGCTGAAGCCGTCAGGTAGTGTCGATTGCCACTACGGGCATGATCGCTGTGAGCGTGGGTGATGACCGAGCGCTCGACGGGCCGCCACGGGTCGATATAGAAATCCCCGGCCGGGCAGTACAAGCCTTCAGGACGCGCGATAACAAGATCCATGTCATTGCCAGGATGGAGGGACTTGTTAGCTATGAGGTTGGCGTGGAGCCAGAAGTTCTATCTGAATCCATTGAACAATCACATTTCCCATGCAGGAGCGGGCTTGCTCCTACATGGGTTCGGTGGTGAGCCTTACTTGCCGGGTGTCAGGGTCAACTGAGTCTTGCCATACACCTTGTCAAAGTTCTGCGGTTGCATCGGCAGGCTCATGTATTGCCCTTTGAGCCAAGGCTCGATGCTGTTGAGGTAGTTCGGGCTGGCAGGGTTGCCCGACTGACCGGTGCTGTTTTGGCCCATCAGCGGCTCCGCCTGGCCAAAGTCGACGATAAAGCGCATGGCCGGCGCCAGCGTGGTGTTGAAGTCCTGACCCCAGGCGAAAGCCGCCGTGTTCAACGTGGTGTGGTCACCGCCCGCCGCGACTGGCCCGCGGACGGTCTGGTCGTTGGCATTTTTCCATTCATAGCGGTGCAGTTTGCCCCACTGCCAGGCTTTGTGATCGCCGCCCAACTGACTGTCACCGGCGCTGATCGCCGCTGCCAGACTGCGAGCGAGAATCGCCGGTTTGTCTTCTTTTTGTGGCGTGCGCACGTCATCCCAGAACGGGCTGTCTTCGCGCCCCAGCAGATGATCGGCTTGAGCGGCGTAGGACAACTTGCCGTTGGCCACGAAGGCTTTCCAGGTCGGGCTGCTTTGCGGACCCAGTTCGTCCAGGAAGATTTGCTTCATGCTTTCCTGCAGAAACAACTCATACAGCGCCGCATCAGCGGAGGTCGCGGCGAGCTTGCCGTCGAACGCCATCAGGCGCGTATACGCCTCGTGAGCCTTGGCCCGATCGGCAACCGGCAACGCATCAATCGCCTGCTTGAGTGGCTGGGCCATGCCCGGTGCTTCAAACATTTTCTTCAGTTTGGCGGCGAACGTGGTGGTCTGGTCATACTGCATCGCGATCACGCTGCGCATGTCGTGTTTGCCCGCGCCCGCCAGTTCGGCCATGCGTTCACCACGCTCCGGTGCCGCCCAGGAATTGGACAATTGCATGCCGTAGCCATGGGGAATGACGCGCTGGTTGGCGGTGCCGAGCCAGCCTTGGGCCGGGTCCTGGTCGTAGGGGTGCAGCATCGGGTCGGCGTAACCGTCCCAATCGTAGCGACCTTCCCAACCCGGCGACGGGAACAGGCCTTCGCCTTCGCGGCGGTTCGGGTAGCGGCCGGTGACTTGCCAGGCGATGTTGCTGGCGTCGGCGAAGACCAGGTTCAGTGCGATGGCGCGGATTTCGCGGCTGGCGTCCGACGCGTTCTCGACCGTCTGGGCCCGGGACAGGTCGAAAAACGCGTCCAGGGTTTTGTCGTCGGTGAAGTTCGGCGTTTGCAGGGCCAGGCCGAAACCGTTCGCCAGTGTCGTGCCTTGGGCACTGTTGAGCAGCGGACCGTGACGGGTTTCGTACACCGCTTCGCGAATGGGTCGCTGGCCTTTGACGAAGTAGGTTTCGTTGCGCACGACTGCTGGCTGCCATTTGCCGGCTACTTCGTACGTGAGGCCGTTGCCCTGGCGTTTGATTTTTTCCAGGAACAGGTCCTGGTTGTCGCCCATGACCGTGGTCATGCTCCAGGCCACTTTGCCGTTGAAACCACTGAGTACCATTGGCAGACCGGCAATGGTCACGCCCGAGGCTTGATATTTCGGCGCGCGAATCTGCACGTAACTGAACAATGACGGCACGCCGAGCGAGCCATCGCTGTCGCTGGCCAGCAGGCTTTTGCCACTGCGGCTGCGTTGCGGGCCGATCGCCCAGTTGTTCGACGCGCTGGCGCCCAACAGATTCAGGTCGGACAGTTGGGTCGTGGCTTTACTGATCTCGGCCAACCCGGGGATAGCCCCGTTGAGCTTGATGCCTTGCAGTTTTTCGGCTTCAGCCAGCGGCAGTTTTTCATCCGGCGCGGACGGCGTCAGCCAGGCGAGTTTGTCGGTGGTGACGGTCTGAGCCAGCATCAACGAGGAAATTTCTTCCGGCAGGTTGGCTGATTGGCTGAAGTTCAGCAGGCAGAAAATCAGCGCCGAATCTTCCGGTTTCCAGTATTCCGGTTTGTAACCGGTGGCCGCGAGGTCCGCCGGCAGCTTGTCGCGGTAGCGGAACAGGTAGGCGTTGACGCCGCGAGCATAGACTTCGAAGAAACGTTTGAGGCGCGGCGAAGAAGCTTTATACAGCTCGCCGGCATTTTTTTTCAGGTTGACCGCGCGCATATAGCGGTCGGCATCCAGCAAGTCAGTGCCGGACATTTCCGCCAGACGACCTTCGGCCAGCAGGCGCAACGTCACCATTTGCGTGATGCGGTCGCTGGCATGGACGTAACCCAAGGCGAACAACGCGTCGTGGTAGCTGTTGCTTTCAATCAGCGGCATGCCCATGGCATTGCGGCGGACCGAAACGTTCTGCGCCAAGCCCTTGAGCGGCTGCACGCCGGAGGCCGGCGGGAGGGTGTCCTGCGCGTTCATGGTCTGACAACCGGTCAGGCTCAAAACACTGGCTACTGCTGCGGCAACGCCGAACCGGGGAAGAAAATGTGTAAGGGCTGGCGAGGCCATGGCAAAGCTCCTGCGGGGGTAGAGGCGCAATAAAGGCGCTACGTTAGTGAGCAGGAGGAGGGCGCGCAAGCGGCGGGCGGGGTTATTTCAAGATTTGTCTGATTCAACGGTCGCAATACAGCCGGGAAGTCCTCCAGCGTTCCATGACTTGCCTGTTAGAGGACGTGATGCTGAAGTGGTGAGACTCAATGACCTTGCATGAGAAAAACCGCAATGGAGCTCAAGACCCACGCAGCGCTGATCATCATTGATCAACAAAAAGGCATTCTGCACCCGAGACTCGGTCGCCGAAATAATCCACAGGCCGAGGAGCGAATCCTTGAGTTGTTGGGGGTTTGGCGTCGGGCCGGGCGACCGGTGATTCATGTGCAGCACTTGTCCCGCTCAGCGGATTCAGTGTTCTGGCCGCAGCAATCAGGCGTGGAGTTTCAGCAACGGTTTGAACCAATGGCGGGTGAGCAGCTGATTCAGAAACAGGTGCCGGATGCCTTTTGTGCAACGGAGCTGGAGGCGCGTTTGCGCGAGGCGAGAATTGATCAATTGGTGATTGTTGGCGTGGCAACGAACAACTCGGTGGAGTCCACGGCGCGAACGGCCGGCAACCTGGGGTTTGAAACATGGGTGGTGGAGGATGCGTGCTTTACCTTCGACAAGGCGGATTATTTTGGTAATGCCCGATCAGCCGAGGACGTGCATGCGATGTCACTGGGGAATTTGCACGGGGAGTATGCGACGGTCGTCAGCACTGCGCAGATCCTGAAGGGGTGACTTCAAGTCAGTCATCGCGAGCAGGCTCGCTCCCACAGGGATCGTTGTACACCGAACATCCAATGTGGGAGCGAGCCTGCTCGCGATAGCGATTCAACAAGCGAAAAATTTCTCCGCTCGAAGCATCAAGCGCCGTGGCACTTCTTGAACTTCTTGCCGTTGCCGCACGGGCAAGGGTCGTTGCGGCCGACGTCTTTCAGGGCGTTGCGCACCGGTTCCTGGGGGGCGTGGCCACAGTTTGGGCCGTGAACATGGCCATGGTCGTGATCATGATGGTCGTGATGGTCATGGTCGTGGTTGCAGTCAGGGCCATGGACGTGGGGTTGCTGGGTCATCGGGTTTACTCCGGAATTAAATCGGCGGCGATTATCACGCCATTGCGCGCCAGGTGCACGTCATGCGCGATGAATAAACCGGTTTGCAGTTCACCTTCAAGACGATAGGGAATGGGCTGATCGGGTTTTTTCAGCATTTTCATGAGGGTCCGCACCTGAGGCCACAGGTTGGTACGGATCGGCACTTTCAAGTAGGCGCTGTGCTTGGGGCCGATTGTGAACCAGTTGTCGTAGTCGCCTTCAGTCAGCAGGATGTCACCCAAGTGAATCCGGTATTCGAGGCTGCGCACGGTCAAGTCGCTGTCGTTGGGGTTGTCGATACGAAAGTGCAGGAGAAATTTCTGTTCCAGCAGTTTTGCCCGCACGACTTCGACTTTGACCAGATGCACCTCGGGGTCCGGTTCATCGTCATCGAACCAGGACGCACAGCCGGTGAGCCCCAAAAACAGAAGCAGGCTGAGCAGATAAAATGCGTGTCGCCGGGTGATCATGGTCGTGTATCTCCCTTCAACCTGCTACAGGGGCGTCACCTCAATTGCTGAAATAACCTGCACAACACTTCTTGAATTTTTGCCCGCTGGCGCATGGGCAAGCGTCATTGCGCCCGGCCTTGAGTTGCACGGTAGGGTCGATGAAGTACCAGTGGCCGGCATTCTGCACGAATGACGAGCGCTCACGGTGGCTGTGTTCGCCGGTGCCATCGTGCCAGCGCGCGGTAAAGGTCACGAACGCGTGTTCCGGCTGGCCGCCAAAAACTTCGGAGCCTTCCACTTCCAGACCCAGCCATGTGCTCTGTGCGCTCCAGTCGCTGATGGATTCACGATTCAGGCCGGACTGTTGCGCAGGCAGGGTGGTCGCCACCAGGTAGTCGATCAGCCCCAGCACGTAGGCGCTGTAGCGTGAACGCATCAAGGCTTCGGCACACGGCGCCGGGTGCCCGGCATGGTAATGACCGCAACAGGCATCGAGCAGGGTGCCGCTGCCACAAGGGCAAATGGATGTATTCATTGCATTACCACCAATATTTCCCGAAGTTTTCCGGATTGGCCCAAAAGCGAGAGTTGAGCCAGTCGGGTACTTGCTTGTATTCAAGCAGATCATAGGTAAACAGGGTCAACACTTGTTCATCGCGCTGGAAGCGCTCGCTCGCTTGCAGGGCCAGGGAGAAAAAATCCGTCTCCTGCCAGCCACTGGCCGACAAATCCGCCAGCACGGCAATGCGGCTGGCGTTGAGGTTGCGGATCCCGCCGAGCAGGTTCAGGCCATCGCGCTTGGGCAAATGTTCGAGGCAATCGACCGCCAGCGCCAGGTCAAACCGGCGCGCCGCCAGTTCTTCGGGCAATGGCCCGGGGGGCGCATGGGCCACACATGTATCCGGGTGAGCAAGCTTGAATGCCTCCAGCGCGGGGAACTCACTGGCGCCGATCAACAAGAGCTGTGCGGGGGCGTAACGGTCCAGCAAAGCAGCCAACGCCTGCTGCGGCGTGCGCGAAGAAATACCTGCAATCATCAAAGATCCTCAATCAGAGCGCCAAGACTAGCCTGCCTGAACGTGCGGGCCTAGCGCAGGTTGACAGCAAATACGCCAATCCGTGGTGAACACGTTTAAAACAGCCATGGCCTGTTGCTGGCGCAGATTAATACTCGGGTCTTTACTACCAGAATCGGTTCTAAGCCGATCCCTCAGGAGAAAACTAGATGAGCATAGTTCGGACAGCATTACCCTTGGTTCTGCTAACCAGTGTGTTGACTGGTTGCGCAGGTTTGCAGAAAACCGACTGGCCGACCTGTGCGTTGGTCGGTGGTGTCGTGGGCGCGGGTCTCGGCGCGACCGAGAGCTCGGCGTGGGCAGGCTATGGTGCGCTGCTTGTCGGCGGCACGGCAGCGGCCTATTGCTGGGTGCACGGTGATGGCGACGAAGATGGCGATGGTGTACCGGATAGCCGCGACAAGTGCCCAGGCACTCCACACGGCGTGCATGTCGATGCCAACGGTTGCCCTCCACCAGCGCCAGTGGTTGAAGAGGCCGTTGTGGTCAAGGAAGAAACGATTGTCATCCGCGATGTTCACTTCCAGTTTGACAAAGCCACGCTCACCGCATCTGACAAGGAGGTACTCGACAAGATTGCCACGCGCTTGAAAGCGGAAGCACCTACTGCTCAATTGACCGTTACCGGTTATACCGACAGCGTGGGCAGCGATGCCTACAACCAGAAATTGTCGGATAAACGCGCTCACTCGGTGGTTGAATACCTCATCCAGAAAGGCGTGCCACGCAGCAGCTTCGTGTCTGTGGTCGGTGCTGGTGAAACCAATCCGGTCGCCGATAACAGCACCGCTGACGGCCGCGCGCAGAACCGTCGCACAGAAATCCATATCCAGCGCTAAGCCCCTTCCGCTCCGCGGCTTGTGCAGTCGCGGATGCGGGTCTTTACTCCTGTGTAACCGGTATGGGCCGGTAACACAGGAGCTTTCAATATGAGCGTTCTCACAAGGACCGTCCTACCGGTTCTGCTGCTTGGCAGCCTGCTGACCGGATGCGCAACTCACAGCGATGGCACTGCCCCTCTCAATCAAGAAAACTGGCCGATCTGCAGCGTCATTGGCGGTCTGGTGGGCGGAGGTTTGGGCGCTATCGAAAGTGGTGCCTGGGCGGCCGGAGGCGCAGCGCTCGGAATCTTGACCGGCGGCTTGATCTGTTACGCCCAGGATGGCGACCAAGATGGCGATGGTGTCTTCGATCGACGTGATCGTTGCCCCGATACCCCTGCCAATACGCCCGTCGAGCATCATGGCTGTCCGCTGCCACAGTACCCGGGTGGCGTGAAAGAACCGGTTGTGCAGTCGGAAGTCATCACCCTCAGCGATGCTGGCAATGTGTTGTTTGCCACCAACCAATCTGACCTGACCCCAGCAGCGAAGAGTCAGCTGGATGCCTTGATGTCCAGGTTACAAGGCGCCGACGTGATGAGTATCAAGGTGGTCGGCCATACCGACAACGTCGGCACCGATGCCTACAATCAGGCGCTTTCGGAACGCCGCGCCAGTGCCGTGGCGGACTACCTGCTGAGTCAGGGCGTAGCGCCGAACAAAGTCACCAGTGAAGGCAAGGGCGAAAGTGAGCCTGTGGCTAGTAACGATACCGAAGAAGGGCGCGCGAAAAACCGTCGCGTGGATTTGCACATTAATTTGACCTAAGCCACGAAATACAGCCGTCGGCCAGCCTTGTAGTGGGATCGACGGCCATTCGGCGGTCTTCATCAAGATTTTTCAGTTGTCCTCTGGCGTACTCCTTGTGGAAGCCGCTACTGTGCGCGCAAAGAATAATGATCAGTGGGGGAGCGTATGAAGGTGTTTTGGGGGCTGGGGAAGTTATTGACCCTGCTGTTCTGGTTTGTGGTGCTGGTCAATCTGCTCACGCCGTTTGTTTATCCGCTGCACTCGTTGGTCGAACTGGCCGGTGGCGTACTGGCACTGTTCCATCTTCTGGAGCTGTTGTTCTGCAACCGCAGCCTCAAAGGCCGCGTCCATCCTTGGCGTGATCGCTTTCAGATTGCCATTTTCGGCGTGTTTCATTTGCAAACCATTCCGGCTCCCTCCGCATCCAAGGCTTCCCATGCGTAATCTCTGTCTGCTCGCCGCCTTTATCAGTCCACTGGCCTGCGCTCAGGTTGTCAGTGTCGAAACCAACTCGCTGATGCGCCTGCCCAACACGGCCAGCACCTTGCAACTGGAACGGCTGGAAGTCGCCGATTACGGCACCTTGTTGATTCCTTCGAATGTGACCCAAGTGACGGTGGGCGAATTGCATTTGGGGCGTGAAGCGCGAATTGCCATCGTGCCGAGTGAGCAGGCGCTGGAATTGAAAGTCCTGCGCGCCGAGTTGTCTGAAGGCAGCCAGATCACCACGAGGGGAGCGCCAGGTAGCTTCCAGAAAGCGGCACGGTCGGGGCGTAATCTGAACTTGCAGATCAAGGCACTGAAAGCACCGCAACTGTCGGTAGATGCTCGCGGCGGTGCGGGTGCTCCGGGATTTTTTGGACTTGATGGCGGCAATGGCCAGGCACCGGGTTGCACCTGGGGGCAGGCCGGTCGCGGTGCCGATGGTAGCGATGGCAGTGATGGTCAGCCAGGCGCCTCGGGTGCCTTGGTAAAACTGGAAGTGCCGCGCGAATACCCTGCGGATAAAATCAAGGTTCAGGTCGCTGGCGGTGCCGGTGGCCTTGCAGGACCTGGCGGCAAACCAGGGGCCGGTGGCAAGGCCAAGGGCTGTCTCGTGTACACCACCGAGGGTGGCCAGAGTGGCCGACCAGGTGCTGATGGCCAGCCGGGGCCTGCCGGTGCGACGGGTTCGGTGACGGTTCAGCGGTTGTAAGTAGTTGCGAAAGGTTTGCCGACTGAACGATACCCATCGCGAGCAGGCTCGCTCCCACAATGGATAGTGTGATCCCTGTGGGAGCTTGCCTGCTCGCGATGGCGTTCGATCAGTCAATACTTTTTTAAAAGATAGGTCGCGCCGCAGCAACTGCCACCAGCAACAAACCCACCAGCAGATTAATCCCCACCAACCGCCGAATTCTACCGAGCACCGCCGCACCTGCCGGCCAATCCTGCGCCGTCACCGCTGTGCGCAACTGCGGCAACATCAGTGCCTGAATCCGGATAAATAGCGCCGTCATCACCACGTATAACCCCATCATCACCTGCACATAGCGCGGCGCGGTCTCGAACCCGGCGTATTGCAGATGAATCATGCCGACACCGCTTATCGGCAACAGCACGACCGCGACCCAGACCCAGCGGAAAAATCCTTGAAACACTTCCACCCACAGCTTCAACCGGGCGGGGCCCTCCAGCGCCTTCATTGCGGCGGGGCGCAAGACCATCCAGGCGAAAAACATGCCGCCTACCCATACCAGGGCGGACAGGACATGCAGGGTATAAACGATGCCAAAAGGTGTCATTGGGGTACTCCGTTCTGCGCGGGATTAATTAGCGGGGTATGATAGCTGCCCATCCAAACCACTGAAAATTTATCCAGCGTTTTTTGCGCCCGACAATCCATGATCAGCACCGAACTCAAAACCACGATCCAGGGCGCCTATTCGCGTTTTCTCGAAGCCAAGAGCCTCAAACCGCGCTACGGCCAACGCCTGATGATCGCCGAAATTGCCAAAGTCCTCGGTGACATCGACACCGACGACGAAGGCCGGCGCAGTGGCGACCCCGCAATTGTTGCGGTGGAAGCCGGCACCGGTACCGGTAAAACCGTGGCCTACAGCCTGGCGGCGATCCCGACCGCCAAGGCTGCCGGCAAACGTCTGGTGATCGCCACGGCCACCGTGGCCCTGCAAGAGCAGATCGTCTACAAGGATTTACCTGACCTGATGCGCAACAGCGGGCTGAATTTCAGCTTCGCGTTGGCCAAGGGCCGTGGGCGCTACATGTGCCTGTCCAAACTCGACATGCTGCTGCAGGAAGGCCACGCACAAACCGCTACCGCGCAGCTGTTCGAAGAAGAAGGCTTCAAGATCGAGGTCGACGAGGCCAGTCAGAAGCTGTTCACCAGCATGATCGAAAAACTCGCCGGCAATAAATGGGACGGCGACCGCGACAGTTGGTCCACGGCCCTGGAAGACGCCGACTGGGCGCGTCTGACCACCGATCACAGCCAATGCACCAACCGCCATTGCCCGAACTTCGGCCAGTGCGCCTTTTACAAGGCACGCGAAGGCATGGGCAAGGTCGACGTTATCGTCACCAACCACGACATGGTGCTGGCCGACCTCGCATTGGGTGGCGGTGCCGTGCTGCCGGATCCGCGCGATACCATCTACGTATTCGACGAAGGCCATCACCTGCCGGACAAGGCCATCGGCCATTTCGCCCATTACACACGCCTGCGTTCCACCGCTGACTGGCTGGAAACCACCGCGAAAAACCTCACCAAATTGTTGGCCCAACACCCGCTGCCAGGCGACCTCGGCAAATTGATCGAGCAAGTGCCGGAACTGGCCCGCGAGATCAAGACCCAGCAGCAATTCATGTTCACCGCCTGTGAACAGGCCGCCGATTTCAAACCCGGCGAAGACGTCGAAGGTCGCGAGCGGCCGCGTCACCGATTCGTTGGCGGGGTGATTCCCGAGCACATGCGCGAGATGGGCATCGAGTTGAAGAAGGGCTTTGTCCGGCTTACCGACCTGTTCACCCGGCTCACCGAGTTGCTCAAGGAGGGCATGGACGGCGAGGTCAACATTGGCATCGCCAGCAATCAGGCCGAAGAGTGGTATCCCCTGTTCGGCAGCCTGTTGTCCCGTTCCTCGGGCAATTGGGAATTGTGGGTGGCGTTCACTGCGGAAGACCCGGAAGACAACCCGCCCATGGCTCGTTGGCTGACCCTGGCTGAAAGCGGTTCGCTGTTCGACATCGAGGTTAATGCCAGCCCGATCCTCGCGGCGGAAATGCTTCGGCGCAATCTGTGGAACGTCGCTTACGGTGCATTGGTGACCTCGGCGACGTTGACAGCCCTCGGCACTTTCGACCGTTTCCGCATGCGTGCCGGCCTGCCGAAAAAAGCCGTGACCGCTGTGGTCCCAAGTCCCTTCCACCACGCCGATGCCGGCGTACTGCGCGTGCCGGATCTGAAAGCCGACCCGCGGGATGCGCCGGCCCACACTGCGGCGATCATTCGCGATTTACCAGATTTGGTTGAAGGCTCGCGCGGTACGCTGGTGTTGTTCTCCTCGCGCAAGCAGATGCAGGACGTATTCGACGGCCTCGACCGCGACTGGCGCAAGCAAGTGTTCATTCAAGGCAACCTGTCGAAGCAGGAAACGTTGAACAAACACAAGGCGCGTGTCGATGGCGGGGACTCCAGTGTGCTGTTCGGCCTCGCGAGTTTCGCCGAAGGGGTCGACTTGCCGGGCGCGTACTGCGAGCACGTGGTGATCGCGAAGATCCCGTTCTCGGTGCCGGACGATCCCGTTGAAGCGGCGCTGGCGGAATGGATCGAAGCCCGTGGCGGCAATCCGTTCATGGAAATCTCCGTGCCCGATGCCTCGCTGAAACTGGTCCAGGCCTGCGGTCGCTTGCTGCGTACCGAAGAAGACCGCGGCACCATCACCTTGCTGGATCGGCGTCTGGTCACCCAGCGTTACGGCAAAGCCATCCTCAATGCATTGCCGCCATTCCGTCGCGAAATTTCCTGATACATCGGTGGGCACATTTGCCCACCGTGTTGTCTATCTCTCTACCATCGCTTTTCCACTGACCATTGAAGGTCGTTAGGGAGATCCACGTTCCTATGATTCGCCGTTCGTTGCCCGCTGTATTTGCCCTGATGTTCGCAGCCCCTTTGCTGGCGGCCCCCGCCGGTCAACAGACGCTGTTCAACTTTGTACGCCCTGCCGACGTGGTCCAGGTGACGACTCAGGATGCCAGCCTGCCGCAATCCAATGCGGAGCAAACAGCCGAAGGCGAAGTCTTGCGCCGGGTCACTTTCAACCCGGTGGCGCAGCCGAGTCTGCGACTGACGCCGCAAAGCGGCGCCTGGGACTGGTCGCAGTCGGGTGTCATGAGCCTGCGGATTCAGAGCGCGATGGACTGGGCCGTGACCCTTTACGTCAAAATCCAGAGTAATGACGGCAAGACACTGTTCAGTCGCGTCGATTTGCCGGCCGGCCCTGCGCAGACCTTGCTGGTGCCATTGGTGGCAAGCTCACCGTTGAGCCAGGGCATGAAAGCCGGGCCGCCCATGCCGATGACGGTCGACGGGCAGCGCATTTTGCTGGCCAGCAGCGCCGGGCAACTGGATCGCGGCCAAGTGGTGTCGGTGACGTTGTCGATGGATCAACCTAAAGTGGCCCAGAATATTTTGCTGGAGCGTTTTGGCGTGCAGGACGGCGAGGCTGTGATCCAGGCCGTTTATGGCGGGTTGGTGGATGCTTACGGCCAGTCGACCCGGGCCAAATGGCCGGAAAAGGTCAGCAGTGATGAGCAACTCAAAAGCGCCGCCGCCAAGGAACAGCAGCAACTGAAAACCTGGCTGGCCGAACGTGAAAAATCATCCCTGGACACTTTCGGTGGCTGGACCAAAGGCCCGACGTTCAAGGCCAGCGGCTTTTTCCGCACCGAAAAGCGCGACGGTCGCTGGTATCTGGTGACCCCGCAAGGGCATCCGTTTTATTCGCTTGGGGTCAACACTGTGACCCCGGACGTTAACCAGACCTATGTCGAAGGCCGTGAATGGATGTTCGAGTCCCTGCCGAAACCCGACGAAGTGCTGGCTAATCATTTTGGTGAAGGTAACAACCGTGGGGGCAATGGTACCGATCAGGGCCGTAGCTACGACGCGGGTCGCTGGTACGACTTTTACGGCGCCAATTTGCAGCGTTTGTATGGCGAACCCTGTGCATTGGGCGGTGACACCAAGGCTGGCGTCGCCGCAGCGGCCAAGGCTGACGCAGTCGAAGCGACGGTCGAGAAGGCCGCCGAGCCCCCTGTGATCCCGTCGACCGCCGAATCTGGTGTCGCCGAAGCGGCAAAGACTGGCGCCGTCGACGCGACTGACGCGAAAAAGGCTGAGCACACCGCCGTCGAACCCTGCAAAGCGGTGGTGGATGAACAACGCTGGACTGGTCACACCCTGGATCGCCTGCAAGCCTGGGGTTTCAACACCATTGGCAACTGGAGCGCTGCGGCGCTAGGCAATGCTGATCGAGTGCCTTACACCTTGCCACTATCGATCGTCGGCGATTACGCCAGCATCAGCACCGGTACCGATTGGTGGGGCGGCATGCCCGATCCGTTCGACCCACGCTTTGCCATGGCCACCGAACGTGCCGTGGCCATTGCCGCCCGTGACCATCGCGACGATCCGTGGCTGATCGGTTACTACGCTGACAACGAATTGGCCTGGGCCGGTCCCGGTGATGACCCGAAAGCCCGTTACGCCTTGGCTTACGGCACCTTGAAAATGACCACCGACGTGCCGGCCAAACGCGCGTTTCTCAAGCAACTGCGCGACAAGTACCGTAATCAGGCCGGTCTTTCAAAAGCCTGGGGCATCGACTTGCCGGCCTGGGAGTTGATGGAAGACCCAGGCTTCGTACCGCCGCTGCCAAGCGCTGACCACCCGGAAATCGAAGCGGACTTCAAATACTTCCAGAAGGTCTTCGCCGACACTTATTTCAAAACCATCTCCGATTCGCTCAAGTGGCATGCGCCGAACCAGCTGTTGCTGGGCGGTCGCTTCGCCATCAGCACCCCGGAAGCCGTGGACTCCTGCGCCCAGTATTGCGACGTGTTGAGCTTCAACATGTACACCCTGCAACCGCAGGACGGTTACGACTTCACTAAATTGCGCAGCCTCGACAAACCGGTGCTGATCACCGAATTCAACTTCGGCTCGACAGATCGCGGACCGTTCTGGGGCGGTGTGACACAACTGGCCAAGGAAGAAGACCGGGGGTCAGCCTACGCGAACTTCCTTAAACAGGCGTTGAGCGAACCTTCGATTGTCGGTGTGCACTGGTTCCAGTACCTGGACCAACCCGTGACCGGACGTTTGCTGGATGGTGAGAATGGCCACTTTGGTCTGGTGGGCATCACCGATGTGCCGTTCCAGGGGTTCGTCGAGTCTGTGCGCAAGAGCAACCTGGCGACTGTCGACCAGTTGGGCAAAGCAGCCGAGAAAGCGGCGGCCGAGGCTGACAAAGTCAGCCGTGATACCGAAGGCGGCAGAAAGGCCGAGGCTGGCAAAGGCCCGGGGAAGGGCGCCGGGCATGCCGGTGGGCATTCGGGTAATGGTCATTAAACTCCAGGAGCATCGCGAGCAGGCTCGCTCCCACATTGTTGATCGAAGTGTTCAGACGGGTGCGGTCAAAGTGTAGGAGCGAGCTTGCTCGCGAAGGCGTCATCAGCATCAGCGATTTATTCAAGCAAGCTGGTAACCGGGCGACCGCCCGGCCCAACCCTGTTCCCAAAACCCTCAAGGGCTGGAACAATGCGGGCCACTTTGTATAGCGATTATCCGGGAGCAATTCGGGTGCAGATTCAGGGTCATTACGAGCTCAAGTTCGAAGCGGTGCGCGAAGCGTTTGCGGCACTGTTCGACGATCCTCAGGAACGCGGCGCAGCCTTGTGCATCCAGATCGGCGGCGAAACCGTCCTCGACCTCTGGTCCGGCACCGCCGATAAGGACGGCAGCGAAGCCTGGCACAGCGACACCATCGCCAACCTGTTCTCCTGCACCAAGACATTCACCGCCGTCACGGCCCTGCAATTGGTGGCTGAAGGCAAGTTGCAACTGGACGCCCCGGTTGCACGCTACTGGCCCGAATTTGCCGCAGCCGGCAAAGAATCCGTGACCCTGCGTCAGTTGCTCTGCCATCAGGCAGGCTTGCCGGCGTTGCGCGAATTGCTGGCACCGGAAGCCCTTTACGACTGGCAAACCATGGTCGATGCCCTCGCGGCCGAAGCACCGTGGTGGACGCCGGGCCAAGGCCATGGCTACGCCGCGATCACGTATGGCTGGCTGGTCGGCGAGTTATTGCGCCGCGCCGATGGTCGTGCGCCGGGTGAGTCCATTGTCGCTCGCGTTGCCAAGCCATTGGGGCTGGATTTCCACGTCGGCCTCGCGGATGAGGAGTTTCATCGCGTGGCGCACATCGCCCGTGGCAAGGGTAACGTCGGTGATGCAGCGGCCCAGCGTCTGCTGCAAGTGACCATGCGCGAGCCCACTGCAATGACTACCCGCGCCTTCACCAATCCCCCGTCGATCATGACCAGTACCAACAAACCCGAGTGGCGGCGCATGCAGCAACCCGCCGCCAACGGCCATGGCAATGCGCGCAGCCTGGCAGGTTTCTACGCAGGGCTGCTCGACGGCAGCTTGCTGGAAGGCGAAATGCTCGATGAGCTGACCCGCGAACACAGCCTTGGCGACGACAAGACTTTATTGACCCGAACCCGATTCGGCCTGGGGTGCATGCTCGATCAACCGGACGTCCCCAACGCGACTTACGGCCTCGGCCCGCGAGCGTTCGGTCATCCGGGCGCTGGTGGCTCCATCGGTTTTGCTGACCCGGAACGCGATGTAGCCTTCGGTTTTGTGACAAATACCCTGGGGCCGTACGTCTTGATGGATCCACGCGCGCAAAACCTTGCGCGAGTACTGGCCACTTGTCTGTAAAAACGGCTGTCGGGCTCCAGAACGGAACCCGGTAGTCTTTTCTGTTTCAAAGCTTCAGTTTGTGCGGGCCGATACGGTCTGATTTTTCATTACTTCAACTTTGTGGATATCCAATGTCATCCAAACCAACTCTCGCCCTGGCCCTGTGCTTCGCTATCACCGGTTGCGCACAGACCCCACAAAGTGATTCCGATGGCAGCAGCTGGTGGCCGTTCGGTTCGTCCGCCGCTAAAGAACCGACCCCGGCGCCGCTGAAACCTGCCGCCATCGCACCCGTCGCTAAAACTGAAAGCGCCAGCCCTTGGTACTGGCCGTTCGGTGGGGCAGAGAAGAGCAGCACCAAAGCCGTACCGATGCCAGACCCTAAAGTCACCCAGGCCTGGCTTGACGACTACGAGCCGCGCCTGCGCGAAGCGGTCAAGGACAGCAACCTGAAGGTTGAGCGTCGTGAAAACGTGTTGGTGGTCATCGCGCCGGTAGAAGGCTCGTTCAACCCGGATCGTCCGGCCATGCTGCTGCCGGTCACTCTTGGCCCGTTCACCCGTGTTGCGAAAATACTCGAAGTCGACCCGAAAACTGCCGTGCTGATCCTCGGCCACAGTGATACGTCGGGTGCCGCACCGGCCAACGTGAAACTGAGCCAGGAACGTGCTCAAGCAGTGGCGGCGATTTTCCGCCTCAGCGGTTTGGAGCGTGATCGCCTGATGCTCCGCGGTATGGGCGGTGATGCCCCGCGTGCGGCTAACGACAGTATTGAAGGTCGGGCCTTGAACCGTCGCGTGGAATTGCTGGTGACCCCGCAAAACACCATGGTGGCGTTGCTGGCCAAGTACAACATGCCAGCCCCGGCGCCAGTGAGCATGGTTGCGGCCAAGGACATCAAGCCAGTGGCTACACCGGTCACCCCGGCGCCTGCGGCGAAGAAAGCGGCTGTACCTGCTGTGAAAAAGGCCCCGGCCAGCAAAACCACCGCCAAGAAAGCGCCTGCTAAAACCGCAACGCCGGCGAAGAAAACGACTCCGGCTAAAGCGGTTGCCGACACCAAGAAAAGCGACGTCGCCGCTGACGCCACCAAAAAGTGATTCGTTAACCAAAAGGAATGCGCCATGACCCAGCGCCTGGCTGATATGCGTCGTGACTACACCCGTGATGGCTTGACCGAGGCTCAAGCCCCGGCTGAGCCGTTCGGGCTGTTCCACCAGTGGTTTTCCGACGCGGTGAAAACCGAGCAAGCGCCGGTGGAGGCTAATGCCATGACGTTGGCGACGGTTGATCAGGAAGGTCGGCCGCATTGCCGCATTCTGTTGCTCAAAGGTCTGGATGCGCAGGGCTTTACGTTCTTCACCAACTACGAAAGTGCCAAGGGACAGCATCTGGCGGCGAATCCGTTCGCGGCCATGACCTTTTTCTGGCCGGCCCTGGAGCGCCAGGTGCGCATCGAAGGTCGGGTGGTGAAGGTTTCGCCTGAAGAGTCCGACGCCTATTTCCAGGTTCGTCCACTGGGCAGCCGACTCGGTGCCTGGGCGTCACCGCAAAGCCAGGTGATTGCTGATCGTGCGGAACTGGAAGCGTTGCTCAAGAACACCGAGCAACGTTTCAGCGACACAGCGCCTCATTGCCCGGATCATTGGGGCGGTTACCGCTTGCTGCCAGAGCGCATCGAGTTCTGGCAAGGCCGCGCGAGCCGCCTGCACGATCGCCTCAACTACCGCCTACAGGGCGCCGACTGGATTCTTGAACGTCTGGCACCCTAGGCAGTCTACCGTTCGGGATACCGTGCAGCAGCGGCTTCAAGCCACTGCTGCAGGTCCCGGCGCTTGATTTTCTGATATTGAGCGTTTGCCAGTTGCTGGAGCATGAACGCTTTTTTCTGCTCGTCTTCCCCAGCCAGGGCCAGCGCCAGATCACGATCCATCCAGCGTTTTATCCGCACGTACAGCCACCCGTGGAAGTACAGACCCGCGACTGTCGTGGCGACAATGATGAAGTAGTCCATGAAAATCCTTGGGGCTGCGTGGATTGCGGAAGTGGCCGATAACCGGTTGGTGAGTTTGTGGGTTCGCCTGTACTTGGCCTGAATCAAACCACTTTTATCCGGGCGATGCCGTGACAGGCGTCAAGCTGCGGGGTTTAATGGACACCTGTCCTTTGGAGTTGATGTTATGCGTAAGTCTGTTTTGTTGGTTGCTTCCTTTTCCACGATGGCGATGTTGCTCACTGGCTGCCAATCCAGCCTGACCGGTGACTCCTACTCCCGTGATGAAGCGCGTCGTGTACAAACGATTCGTATGGGCACCATCGAAGCGCTGCGCCCAGTGAAAATCGAAGGCACCAAAACGCCAATTGGTGGCGCTGCTGGCGCAGTGGTCGGCGGTGTAGGCGCTAGCTCCATCGGTCAAGGTAACGGAAGTATCGTTGCCGCGGTCATCGGCGCAGTCGCCGGCGGCCTGGTGGGCTCGGCGGCCGAAGAAGGCCTGACCCGCACCCAAGGTGTTGAAATCACCGTACGCGAAGACGACGGCAGCATGCGCGCCTATGTACAGCAGGTTCAGCAGAATGAAGTGTTCCGCGTGGGTGAGCGGGTGCGGATTTCTACTGTTGACGGGACTAGCCGCGTTTCGCACTAAGCGGAAATGGGTAAAGAAAAACCCCGATCAGGTGACTGGTCGGGGTTTTTTGTGTCTGGGGTCGTCGGTTATGTCAGATTCAATATTTTTCAAACCATGGACAGGTGTTTGCGAAGGTACTCAAATTTTCCAGTACCGTTCAAGCGAGCCTTAATGGACTTGCACCCTTGGGGCTAGGCCTCAACGCCAATAAAAATTTCAAGGTTGCGGGGAATGGGTTGATTGATCAACGCACCAATCTGCTCAGCTGTTAATAGCCATTCTCCGCTTGCCATTTCGTTTAGGTTTTTATGACCGAGGAGCTGCACAATCTGGTCGTTGAAGGCAGTATCTACATCTAGCTCATATTTCAGCGAGCTATCTTCAAAGCTGTCAGGCAAAAATCCCGTAATGCACAAATACATAACTACCTCTCAGTCTATTTAGGCGTGGTTCTTCCTGGTTTCGCGGGCTTGGTCTGTTCCGCTGTTTCCGGGTCGAATTCGCCTAAACGCTTTCCTTGCGTGTCGTACATTTCAACCGCCCCATGTTGGCTATCCCACTCGTAAATCCGCCCCTTGCGGTCTTTCCAGCGTTTGCGCAGTCCGCTGCCACCTTGAACGTTGCTCCTTGCTTTGTCTTTCACGGCATCAGGAAAAGCGGTTAGACCTTTTGGTGCCTGGTGATATTTGTGATCAGAAACACTCACCACAATGTAAACCGGCTTCACCCCCGACCCCACCGGAAACACAAGAATGAAATCCTTGTACTCAGGCGGATACACCGGGTTCACGATAATGCTGTCCGCCGCAGGCGTCGGCGGATACACCTAGATATGTGGTGCTTGTGGTGCAGCCTCCAGTGCTGGAATGCCGAGGATGTCTGAACCATCCACAGCGGGCGTCCAGATCAGCTCAATGCCATCCCCGAGATCCACCACCTGCTGACTGCCGCGCAATGTGAACTGCACGACATCGACCATTTCCCAATCGCGGTTTTTGCCGGTGTAAAAACAGTAGCCCTTGAGACTGCCGTCAGCCTGTTGCTCGATCTGCAAACGAACACGGATTCTGGCCTGCTTGAGGGCGCGCAATTGGTCTTCGGTATAAAGCGCGCTGTCACCCAGGCTCGGCGTCCAGAACAACGCGACGACACCGGCCAACGCCGCAGCTCCCGCGCGCGATTTCGGGCTTTTTCGCCGAGATCAGAAGACGATCTTCAAATGCCTGTTGCCGGGCGAGCATGGCGTCGTAAGCGCTTTGTCGTGCCTCGCATTCGGCCAGCTCGGTGGTCGTCATGAAGCGGTAGGTGACGTGATGACCGTCACCGGAGGGTGGGTTTTTAACCCTGGGAACGTCCTTGTTACCAGCCACTGATCTTCCCTGCGTTCGTCCGTCGACAGCTCCAAAAATGGAGCTGTGCGAGGTTAACGAACGAGGTTAATCGTGGCTGTAGGACGAATCCTGAATGCTGCTAAGAGCGTTCTCTATTGCTCAGGATTTCAGCACGGCGCTCTTGCGACTTGCCATTGCCGTCACGGCATAGCCGATCAATGCCGCCAGAATCGAACCGGTCAAAATTCCCATCCGGTCCATCCCGGCGTAATCGCTGACGCCTGGCTCAAACGCCAGGGAGCCGACAAACAGGCTCATGGTGAAACCAATCCCGCAGAGGATCGATACACCCAGCACATGGCCCCAGTTGGCGCCTTGGGGCAGGGCGGCGATGCCGATCTTCACGGCGAGCCAGGTCAGGCCGAATACCCCGACGGTTTTACCCAACAACAGTCCCGTCGCAATGCCCATCGGGACGTGGTGGGTGAAGCTTTCAACGGTGACGCCGCTCAGGGACAGGCCGGCGTTGGCGAAGGCGAACAGCGGCAGAATGCCGTAAGCCACCCACGGGTGCAGGGCATGTTCAAGGGTCAACAGCGGCGAAGACTCGGCGTTTTTGGTGCGCAGCGGTATGCAGAAGGCCAACGTCACACCGGCGAGAGTGGCGTGGACGCCGCTCTTGAGCACACACACCCAGAGGATCAAGCCGATGATCATGTAGGGCCCGAGCTTCACCACGCCGAGCCGGTTCATGGCGATCAGCGCGATGATGCAGGCGGCAGCCAGTGCCAGCGACAGCGTCGACAGCGTGCCGGAATAGAAGACGGCGATGACGATGATCGCGCCCAGGTCGTCAATGATCGCCAGGGTCATCAGGAACAGCTTCAGCGACACCGGCACCCGTTTGCCCAGCAAGGCGAGTACGCCGAGGGCAAAGGCAATGTCGGTGGCCATCGGGATGGCCCAGCCACCCAGGGCTGTCGGGTCGTCTCGGTTCAAAAACCAGTAGACCAGCGCCGGCACGACCATGCCGCCAATCGCCGCGGCGCCGGGCAGGACGATTTGCGAGGGGTTCGACAATTGGCCGTCGAGGACTTCGCGCTTCACTTCCAGGCCGATCAGCAGGAAGAACATCGCCATCAGGCCGTCGTTGATCCACAGCAGCAACGGCTTGGCAATTTTCAGCGCGCCGATCTGAGCGACGACAGGGGTGTCCAGCAGCCCGCTGTAGAGCCACGAAAGGGAAGAGTTGTTGATGATTAAAGCCAGGGCTGCAGCGGCGATCAGTAATAGACCGCTGGCAGCTTCCAACTGAAAGAAACGCGTGAAAGTGCTACGCAGAGGCAAGGTCGCTCTCCATCGATAATTCAAAAGGTGGCACACCCTAACCCGTACCGTTAGTTGTTAAAACAAAAGTTATATTCTTTTTTGTTATATGCCGTAACAACGTGAAGGACGGGACCGGACTTGAGCCTAGCAGTTGCCGGCCGTATTGAACGTCAGCTGTACCTGTGCGTGCTGTAGGTTTTTTCCTAAGCTTGGGGCTGAGCCTTGCAAAAAGGCTGACTCTTGCCTGATTCCACGAGAAAACCATCATGAGCGACAACCGACAGTGGGCCCGCGAAGCCATCCGGATCATCGAAGCGGACTTCCAGCGCAGCGCCGATACCCACCTGATCCCCTTGCCGCTGCCGGGTTTTCCGGGCATCGAGTTGTATTTCAAGGATGAATCCAGTCACCCCACCGGCAGCCTGAAGCACCGCCTGGCGCGCTCCTTGTTCCTCTACGCCTTGTGTAATGGCTGGTTGAAACCCGGTGCGCCAGTGATCGAGGCGTCCAGCGGTTCGACGGCGATTTCCGAGGCGTATTTCGCCAGCTTGCTGGGTTTGCCGTTTATTGCGGTGATGCCGGCGACCACCTCCAAAGAGAAGATCGCGCAAATTGCGTTCTATGGCGGCAAGAGCCATCTGGTCGATGACCCGACCCAGATCTACGCCGAGTCCGAACGGCTGGCGCGCGAGCATGATGGTCATTTCATCGACCAGTTCACCTACGCCGAACGCGCTACGGACTGGCGGGCGAACAACAACATCGCCGAATCGATCTTCCATCAAATGCGTTTCGAGCGGCACCCGGAGCCGAGCTGGTTGATCTCCAGCCCTGGCACTGGCGGCACCACCGCAACGCTGGGTCGTTACGTGCGTTATCGCCAGCATTGCACGCGTGTGCTGTGCGCCGATGCCGAACGTTCGGTGTTTTTCGATTACTACCAGAACGGCGATGCCAGCCTGCGCCTGGACTATGGATCGCGGATTGAAGGCATCGGTAGGCCACGGGTGGAAGCGTCGTTCCTGCCTAAAGTGATTGATGCCATGGTCAAAGTGCCGGACGCGTTGTCCTTGGCGGCCATGCACTACCTGGCGCAACGTCTGGGGCGGCGGGTGGGCGGATCGAGCGGGACCAACCTGATCGGCGCCTTGATGGCGGCTCAGCAGATGGCGGTGGCGGGGGAGTCGGGGTCGATCGTGGCTATTCTGTGTGATGGCGGTGAACGTTATGCCACCACCTATTACGATCAGGATTGGCTCAAGGGCCAAGGGTATGAGTTGAGTGGGTTGATGGATACCGTAGCGGCGAGCGTCGAGCGCGGTGAGCCGCTTCCGGCCAGCGTGCTGCGCGCTAATATCTAATACCAAACTTCGCCCCCCGTAGGAGCGAGGCTTGCCCGCGAAGAACGATAATGCGGTCTTTCAGAAAGACCGCGTCAATTTCTTCGCGGGCAAGCCTCGCTCCTACAGGATCTCGGTCAGGCTTCCAGGCCGAGGATGTCGCGGGCCACGGCTTCGGCAATTCGAATACCGTCCACACCCGCCGACAAAATCCCGCCCGCATAACCCGCGCCTTCGCCCGCCGGGAACAAGCCCTTCACGTTCAGGCTCTGCATCGACTCGTTACGGGTAATGCGCAGCGGTGACGAGGTGCGTGTCTCGATCCCGGTCAACACGGCGTCATGCAGCGAGTAACCGCGAATCTGCTTCTCGAACGCTGGCAATGCTTCACGAATGGCTTCGATGGCGAACGCCGGCAAGGCCAACGACAAATCACCCAATGCAACGCCTGGTTTGTAGGACGGTTCAACGCTGCCCAGTTCAGTCGATGGCTTGCCGGCAATGAAGTCACCCACCAGTTGCGCCGGTGCTTCGTAATTGCTGCCGCCCAGCACAAATGCATGGGATTCCAGGCGTTCCTGCAATTCGATGCCGGCCAGCGGGCCGCCCGGGTAATCGACTTCCGGGGTGATCCCGACGACGATCCCGGAGTTGGCGTTGCGCTCGTTACGCGAGTACTGGCTCATGCCGTTGGTGACCACGCGGTTCGGCTCGGATGTCGCTGCAACCACGGTGCCGCCAGGGCACATGCAGAAGCTGTAGACCGAACGACCGTTCTTGGCGTGGTGCACCAGTTTGTAGTCGGCCGCCCCGAGTTTCGGGTGGCCCGCGTACTTGCCCAACCGCGCGCGGTCGATCAGTGACTGCGGGTGTTCTATACGGAAACCCACCGAAAACGGCTTGGCTTCCATGAACACGCCACGGCCGTGGAGCATGCGGAAAGTGTCCCGGGCGCTGTGCCCAAGGGCCAGAATCACGTGCTTCGAATGGATCTGCTCGCCACCATTGAGCTCGACGCCGACCAGTTGGCCATCTTCGATCAACACATCGGTGACGCGTTGCTGGAAGCGTACTTCGCCGCCCAAGGCGCGAATCTGTTCACGCATGTTTTCCACTACACCGGTCAGACGGAACGTACCGATGTGAGGCTTGCTGACGTAGAGGATTTCGTCCGGAGCACCGGCTTTGACGAATTCGTGCAGGACTTTGCGGCCGATGAATTTCGGGTCCTTGATCTGGCTGTAGAGCTTGCCGTCGGAGAAAGTCCCCGCACCGCCTTCACCGAATTGCACGTTGGATTCGGGGTTGAGCACGCTTTTGCGCCACAGGCCCCAGGTGTCCTTGGTGCGCTGACGCACTTCGGTGCCGCGCTCAAGGATGATCGGCTTGAAGCCCATTTGTGCGAGCAACAGCCCGGCGAAAATCCCGCACGGCCCGAACCCCACGACCACAGGACGTTGCTGCAGATCGGCCGGCGCGTGGCCGACTACTTTGTAGCTGACATCCGGTGCCGCATTGACGTTACGGTCATCGGCGAACTTTTGCAGCAACGCGGCCTCGTCCTTGGCGGTGAGGTCGATGGTGTAGATGAAGCACAGTTCGGAGGACTTTTTACGCGCATCGTAGCTGCGCTTGAACAAGGTGAAATCGAGCAGGTCATCGCTGGCGATGCCCAGGCGCTGCACGATGGCAGGGCGCAGGTCTTCTTCGGGATGATCGATCGGCAACTTGAGTTCAGTGATTCGTAACATGGCAGGACCCGGTTCGCGGGGCGCACAACTGCGCCAAGGCGTTTGAAACCGGCGATTATAAGCCCCAAAGGAGGTTTCCCGTGAGGCTTAAACGATCAGTCGTTACGCGAACCGCCGAAATACCCGCAACCGCGTTGTACCTGGCCATTGATGCGCAGTTCGGCGCTCATGTGCTGGACGCTGCCGGTGGTGCTGTCGACGCAACGTTGCGGCGTGACCCACAGTTCGATGTGCTGGTTATTGGCTTCGGTGCCGAGGTTGAAACGGCCATCGCCCAGTTGTTCTTCCACGTATGGCAGGGCCAGAGGCGGTTGACCGGCGCGATCAATCACCATGCCTTTGCCGGTGACCTTGACGCTCCACTCGGGCGAGTGACCCGCCGCGCGAAGAGTCTGCAGTTTGAAATTGGGATCGTCGCATGCCGTGCCCGAGCGCTCGACGCGGTACAGCTGCTCAAGATCGAGACGGCTGTCGACGATGCGCCCGCGCACGTCGGCGAACAACTTGCCCTTGGCATCGGCCAGTGACGCGGCCTGTTGCAGCACGCTGGTGTTGCCGGTGTCGTTGACCACAAAGCTGCGTGTTTCATTGCATGGCTGGAACAGCAATTTGCCGTCCGCCGCTGTCAACTGGCCTTGCATGCGGGTCTGGCCCTCGTGGGAGGCGTTTTCACGCGGGCCATCGAACAACTGACAGGCGGCAAACAGCGGCAGCAGGGCAACAACGACTAAGGAACGGGCAACACGCATCTTTGGCTCTCCAGACAAGTGCTGCCACGTTACTCAGCCTGACCGTTCATCACAAGGGCTCAGCCCACATGAAAGGTCTGGCCTGTCTGCAAGCCTTCTACACTTTTGGCGTAGGCCAATGCCACATCAGTTGCAGGAACCGGTTTGAAACCACGGAAGTAAGGCGCGTACTTACCCATGGCTTCCACCAGCACATTCGGGCTGATCGAGTTCACGCGCAGGCCACGTGGCAGTTCGATGGCGGCGGCGCGCACGAAGCTGTCCAGTGCGCCATTGACCAGCGCTGCCGAGGCGCCACTTCGAATCGGGTCATGGCTGAGCACGCCGGTGGTGAAGGTGAACGAGGCGCCGTCATTGGCGAACTCGCGGCCGATCAGCAGCAAATTGACCTGGCCCATCAGTTTGTCTTTCAGACCCAACGCGAAGCTTTCTTCGGTCATTTCATCCAGTGGTGCAAAGGTCACGTTACCCGCCGCGCAGACCAGCGCATCGAAGTTTCCAGTCTGTTCGAACAGCTTGCGGATCGAGGCGCTGTCGCTGATGTCCACCTGAAAGTCGCCGCTGGTGCGGCCAATACGGATGATCTCGTGACGCTGGGACAGCTCCTTGTCGACCGCCGAACCGATGGTGCCACCTGCGCCTATCAATAGAATTTTCATCGTGCTGTTCCTCGATTGGTTGAATGAGGTCTCAGTCTAGAGTGGTTTTTTCTGTTGATAAGCGCGCTAATAGGCAACCTTTGGTTTTCAAATGGAAACAATCCATGAGCGAGATGGATGACCTGGCGGCGTTCGCGGTATTGATCGAAGCGGGGAGCTTTACCCTGGCAGCGCAGCAGCTGGGTTGCAGCAAGGGGCAGCTGTCCAAGCGCATCAGTTTGCTGGAAGCGCGGTTTTCGGTGGTGTTGCTGCAACGCACTACCCGCCGTTTAAGTCTGACGGCGGCAGGCGCGGCTTTGTTGCCCCAGGCTCAGGCACTGGTCGTGCAAGTCGAGCGGGCGCGTCAGGCATTGGCGCGTTTGAAGGACGACATGGCCGGGCCGGTGCGCATGACAGTCCCGGTGTCACTGGGGGAAACCTTCTTCGATGGTTTGTTGCTGGAGTTTTCCAGCAAGTACCCGGAGGTGCAGATCGAACTCGACCTCAGCAATCAGTATCACGACTTGTCACGGGATGGCTTCGATCTGGCGATTCGCTCCGAGGTGGGCAAGGACGAGCGTCTGGTAGCACGTCCGCTGTTGGCCTGGCACGAAATGACCTGCGCCAGCCCGGCGTATCTCCAACAATACGATGAGCCCCAGACGCCCCAGGCGTTGGCCGAACACCGTTGCTTGCTCAATAGCCATTACAGCGGTCGCGAAGAATGGCTCTATCACCAGCAACACGAGTTGCTGCGGGTGCGGGTGTCGGGGCCGTTTGCCAGTAACCACTACAGCTTGCTGAAAAAAGCCGCATTGGCGGGTGCCGGTATTGCCCGTTTGCCGTCGTATCTGCTGCAAGCGGAATTGGCTGACGGACGCTTGCGTTGGCTCCTTCGCGATTATCAGACGCGGCGTATGCCGATGTACCTGGTTCATCCGTATCAGGGCGGCCTGCCGAAACGCACGCAAGTGTTGGCGGATTACCTGATCGGCTGGTTCAAGCGCAGCGGTGAGGCGCTGGATCGCCTTCAGCGCTAGATTTTGAATGCACACCACAATCCTGATGTGGGAGCGAGCCTGCTCGCGATAGCGGTAGATCAGTCAACATCTCTGTTGAATGTTGATCCGTCATCGCGAGCAGGCTCGCTCCCACAGGGGATCTTCATCACCTGGAGTGTTGGGGCGGCATTAGCGGGCGAAACGCCTGGCGATCAAGTGATCGATGGACAATTTCCCTGGCCCGGTCGCCATCAGGTACAGCAACACCGCCGCCCAGGTGCCGTGAGTCGGGTAGGCGTCCGGGTACACGAACAGTTGAATGGTCAGGGTCATGCCCAGCAAGGCCAGCGCCGAAAAACGCGTGGCAAAGCCAATCAGGATCAGCACCGGGAAAAAGTGTTCGGCGAACGCCGCCATGTGCGCAGCGATCTCTGGCGACAGCAACGGCACGGGGTACTCACTCTTGAACAACGGGATGGTTGAGTCGGCCAGGTGTGGCCAGCCGAACTCGAACGTGCCCTCGATCAGGTCGATGGCGAGGCCTTCGACTTTGGTTTGCCCGGACTTCCAGAACACCGCCGCGATGGAAAACCGCGCAATAAAAGCGATCAGGCTCTGTGGAATCAGTTCCAGCAGCGCAATGGCGCGGCTGATCGGGTTCTGGGTGTTCATGGCAATACCTTGTTGTGGTGTAAGTGAGTAATGGCGTCGTGGCTGATCAATAGGGCCAGGGTCTGGCTGAGATCGAATGCGGGTGCGGTCTCCACTGCCCGAATCAGCGGCTGTCCACTTCGCAGGTTGTGGATGAAGGCGCCGGCGCCGGGCTCGATGACGAAGACTTCAACGTCCAGGCCATTGCGCAGAATCAGTGCGTGTTGCGCCTGGTGCAGGTCAATCCCGGCCAGTGTTGCGTCTTGCTGATGAGCCGCCCAGATCGAAACCACTGCGAAGGCAGAGGTCAGCAGGTTGAGGGACGGGTGAAGTTCGACTGTCAGCTCGTTCAGGGCTTGCGGATCAGCAAGCGCTGCGCCGATCTGTTCATGGCTCAACGGCTGGGCGTCGGCTGCGTGATAAGCGATGGTTCGTAAGCGCTCCAATCGCGCGACATCGGCCAGATACGGCACGCTGTTCGCCGGTTCGAAGCCGTCGATGAACTGCGCAAATTGGTTGCCGTAGTCTTTGATCAGCGGACTCTGGGGCGCGTTGTTGAGCAGATAAACCCCGGCCATGGCACGGAAGAATTCCTCACCTACCAATTGCATTACGACGGGGTAACTGTGGGCCAAGGCGTTGATCAGCGAGCTCTGTACGTTATTGCGATACACCGCGAAACGGCTGGAGGGATCGGCGCCGTTGCTACTGAACAAACCCTCAGGGCAGATCAGTCGGGAATCAAGCAGGGCGGCGGCAAACGCGGCTTGTGTGCTCAAGGCCGACCTCCCGGGAACAGCAACAACTCATCGGCCTGACGCGCCTCGGCCTGCAAGACACTGAAGGCCGGCAATTGATTGTCGCGTTCTATCAGGGTGGCTATCGGGCCTGTCCGCTCCAGTACGTGCTGGTACAACGACCAGACCGCGTTATCGATGGGGGCGCCGTGATCATCAATCAGCAGGCGGTCACCGAGGTTGTCAGTGTCTTCGGCAAAACCCGCCAGATGAATCTCGCCGACGGCATGAAGGGGCAGGGCGTCGATGTAGGCCAACGGATCGCGATGATGATTGATGCACGATACGTAGACGTTGTTCACATCCAGCAATAGCCCGCAGCCGGTGCGGTGGATGACTTCGCTGATGAAGCCGGCTTCATCAATGGTTGAGCGTTCGAACGCCAGATAGGTGGCCGGGTTCTCCAGCAACATCGGGCATTTGAGAGTGTTTTGGACTTGATCGATGTGCTCGCAGACGCGGTTCAGGGTTGCGTTGTCATAGGTCAGCGGCAATAAGTCATTCAGGAACACCGGGCCATGGCTGGACCAGGCCAAGTGTTCGGAAAAGGCCTGGGGTTGATAGCGCTCGATGAGTGCGGCGAGGCGTTTGAGGTGTTGAGTGTCCAGCGGACCTTCGGCGCCAATCGACAAGCCGACGCCATGCAGCGACAGCGGATACTGCTCGCGAATCAACCCCAGGTAATGATGAAACGGGCCGCCGGCCACCATGTAGTTTTCGGCGTGGACTTCGAAAAAGCCGATGTCCGGCTCCGAACCGAGCACTTCACGAAAGTGCTCGGTCTTGAGCCCCAGCCCGGCGCGGGGCGGGAGCCCGAACGGTGAATGGTTCATTGTCGACACTCGGGCGGGGTTCAGATCAGGCTTTTGCTTTGGCTTTGAAGGCTTCCAACTGACCGAAATTGGTCGGCGAGGTCTCGCTTGCGGTGGTGGCGCAGGTGCCTTTCGGGACCAGTTTCCAGGCATTAGGCTGGAAGTCGGTTTTCGAGGTGCCGGCGCAAGTGGTGCCAGCACCTGCGGCGCAATCGTTGTGAACCTTCATGGCTACGCCGAAGCATTTTTCCATGTCATCGGCTGCGTGGACGGTGGACACAGCGGCCATGCTCAGTGCAGAACCGAGGGCCAGCACCAGGGCGGTGGCGGACAGGGTGCGGGTGGTAGCAGTCATGATGTTTCTCCGGTTTTTGAGGTTTTGGTCAGCGGCGTTTGTGCCGGCTTACCCCTCTAGAGAAAGGTCATGGCGATGCGTTACAGCCATCCCCAAAACTTTTTAAAAAACCTCAAAACACCACCAATCCCTTGTAGGAGCCGAGCTTGCTCGCGATAGCAGTAGATCAGTCGACATCTTTGTTGAAAGTGAAATAGTCATCGCGAGCAAGCTCGGCTCCTACAGGGGATTGTCATTGTCTGCAAGGTAAATGGCAGGCACAAAAAAACGGCCCGAAGGCCGTTTTTGTTTACCGCAAAGACTCAACCACCCAGATACGCTTCGCGCACTTTCGGATCAGTCAGCAGCGCTTCACCGGTGCCTTGCATCACCACCCGGCCGTTCTCCAGAACGTACGCGCGGTCAGCAATTTTCAGCGCCTGGTTGGCGTTCTGCTCAACCAGAAACACGGTCACGCCATCCTTGCGCAGTTGTTCGATGATGTCGAAGATCTGCTGGATGATGATCGGTGCCAGGCCTAACGAAGGTTCGTCGAGTAGTAGCAGCTTGGGCTTGCTCATCAGCGCACGGCCGATGGCGAGCATTTGCTGTTCGCCGCCGGACATGGTGCCGCCGCGCTGGGCGAAACGTTCTTTCAGGCGTGGGAAAAGTCCGAGAACCTTGTCCATCTGTTCCTGATAGTCGCCCTTGTCGGTGAAGAAGCCGCCCATGGCGAGGTTTTCTTCCACGGTCAGGCGGGAGAACACTCGACGACCTTCCGGGACCACCGCGATGCTCTTGCGCATGATCTGCGCCGAGGTCTGCCCCACGAGCTCTTCACCCATGTACTTGATGCTGCCGCTGTGGGCTTGCGGCGAACCGCAAAGTGTCATCAGCAAAGTGGATTTGCCCGCGCCGTTGGCACCAATCAGGGTGACGATTTCGCCCTGACGGATTTCCACGTTGACGCTGTGCAAGGCCTGGATCTTGCCGTAGAAGGTGGAAACGTTTTCGAACTGCAGCATTTACGCTTCCCCCAGGTAGGCTTTGATCACTTCGGGATTGTCGCGGATCTGATCCGGCGTACCGTTGGCCAGAGGCGTGCCCTGGTTGATCACGACGATGTGGTCGGAAATGCTCATGACCAGTTTCATATCGTGTTCGATCAACAGCACGGTGACGTTGTGTTCTTCACGCAGCACGCTGATCAGCGCCTTGAGGTCTTCGGTTTCCTTCGGGTTCAGACCAGCAGCCGGTTCGTCGAGCATGAGGATCCGCGGGCGGGTCATCATGCAGCGAGCGATTTCCAGGCGACGTTGCTGACCGTAGGCCAGGGTGCCGGCCGGACGGTTGGCAAACTGCGTGAGGTTGACCTTGTCCAGCCAGTACGCGGCGAACTCCATGGCTTCGCGTTCGCTTTTGCGAAAGCCCGGAGTCTTGAAAAGGCCGGCAAGGAAGTTGGTGTTCAGGTGACGGTGCTGGGCGATCAAGAGGTTCTCGACCGCGGTCATGTCCTTGAACAACCGCACGTTCTGGAAGGTGCGCACCACGCCTTTGAGGGCGATCTTGTGGCCCGGCAGGCCTTCGATGGGCTCGCCGTCCAACAGGATGCTGCCGCCGCTCGGCTTGTAGAAACCGGTCAGGCAGTTGAACACCGTGGTTTTGCCGGCACCGTTGGGGCCGATCAATGCCACGACCTGTTTTTCCTTCACGGTCAGGGCCACGCCATTGACCGCCAGCAAGCCGCCGAAGCGCATGCTCAGATTTTCTACTTTAAGGATCTCGCGGCTCATTTGCGCAGCTCCATGTGAGGACGTTGCATGGGCAGCAGGCCTTGAGGGCGCCAGATCATCATCAGCACCATCAAGGCGCCGAACATCAACATGCGGTATTCACTGAACTCACGCATCATTTCCGGCAACAGGATCATCACCGTGGCCGCCAGCACGACGCCCAGTTGCGAGCCCATGCCGCCCAGCACCACGATGGCTAGGATGGTCGCCGACTCGATAAAGGTGAAGGACTCCGGTGTCACCAGGCCCTGACGCGCGGCGAAGAAGCTACCGGCGAAACCGGCGAAGCACGCACCCAGGGTGAAGGCCGAAAGCTTGATGATGGTCGGGTTCAAACCCAGCGCACGGCAGGCAATTTCATCTTCACGCAGCGCTTCCCAGGCACGGCCCAGAGGCATGCGCAGCAAGCGGTTGATGACGAACAGGGCGAGCAGCGACAACAACACCGCGATCAGATAAAGGAAGATCACCTTGTTGATCGAGTTGTATTCCAGGCCGAAGTACTCGTGGAACGTCTGCAGTCCCTCTGCGGCCGTTTTATCGAAGGTCAGTCCGAAAAGCGTTGGTTTGGGAATGTTGCTGATGCCGTTCGGGCCACCGGTGATATCGGTCAGGTTACGCAGGAACAGACGGATGATTTCACCGAAGCCCAGGGTCACGATGGCCAGGTAGTCACCGCGCAAACGCAATACCGGGAAGCCCAGCAAGAAGCCGAACGTCGCCGCCATCATCCCGGCGATTGGCAGGCAGATCCAGAAGCTCAGGCCGTAGTAATGCGACAGCAGCGCATAACTGTAGGCGCCGACGGCATAGAAACCGACATAGCCGAGGTCGAGCAGGCCGGCCAGGCCGACCACGATGTTCAGGCCAAGGCCCAGCATTACGTAGATCAGCACCAGAGTGGCGATATCCACCGCGCCGCGCGAGCCGAAGAACGGCCAGACCAGCGCACCGATGATCAGCGCAATGATGATCCAGCGCTGGGTGGTCGGCAGGGTCAGGAAGTTACTGGCCTTGGCCGGCATTACCGGCATGTTCGGCGAGGATTTCCAGGCCGAGCTGATCTGATGATCGAACAACACCCGCAGGAACATTAGCACCGAGCACACGGCGATGGTAATCAGCGTGGCGTTACTGGTGCCATGGACTTCGAGGTTGATGCCGACAATGGTCAGTTTCAGACCCAGTACCGGGTAGGCTACGGCCCACACCAGCAAGGCGCTGAACAACGCCTGTTTAAGATTCCTAGTCATACTTTTTCAACCTCCGGACGGCCCAACAGGCCGGTTGGCCGGAACAACAACACCAGAACCAATAGACCGAAAGCCACGACGTCTTTGTACTGGTCGCCGAAGATATCGGCACCGAAGGCTTCCGCTACCCCTAGCACGATCCCGCCGAGCATGGCGCCGGGGATGCTGCCGATACCGCCCAATACCGCTGCGGTGAAGGCCTTGAGGCCGACGAGGAAACCGGCGTTCGGGTTGATCACACCGTATTGCATGCTCAACAGCACAGCCGCGATGGCCGCCAGAGCCGCACCGATGACGAAGGTCAGGGCGATGATATTGTTGGTGTTGATACCCAGCAGGTTGGCCATCTTGATGTCTTCGGCACAGGCACGGCAGGCGCGGCCCAGGCGAGAGCGGGAGATGAACAGCGTCAGGCCGAGCATGGCGACCAGGGTCACCACGAACACCACGATTTGCATGTAGGAAATCAGCACTTCATGTGCGCCACCTGGCCCGAAGGCAAAGTTGCCCGGAATCAGGTTGGGGATGGATTTGTCCTTGGAGTCTTGCGCCAGCAGAACCGTGTTCTGCAGGAATATCGACATGCCGATGGCGGAGATCAGCGGAATCAGACGGTTGCTGCCGCGCAGGGGGCGGTAGGCGATCCGTTCGATGCTGTAACCGTAGGCACTGGTCACGACAATGGTCGCGAGGAAAGCGGCGGTCATCAACAGCGGGACGCTGTCGAGTCCCATCATGGTCAGCCCGGCAATGGCGATGAACGCCACGTAGGAACCAATCATGTACACCTCGCCGTGGGCGAAGTTGATCATTCCAATGATGCCGTAAACCATCGTATAGCCGATGGCGATCAGGGCATACGTGCTGCCAATGGTCAGACCATTAACCAGCTGTTGGAAAAAGTGATAGATGTCAGGCATTACAGCGCTCCTAAAAACCTGATACGCATTTCACTGGTGGAGTCATTTTCCCGCTCGAGCCCCATGGATCTGCATCCACTTCGAATTCGAGGTTTGCCAGCGAACCGCTGATGACGGTTTTGAGATTTTCAGGTGGGGAGACTGGCGGATCACGCCAGCGCGGCCCAAAACGTTCGTAAAACAAAGCCCACGGCACGCCGTGGGCTTTATTGGCAGTCAGTATGGCAAAGCCTTACTGAGGCGAAGCTTCAGTTTTTGGTTTGCCGAAGTGCCACTCGTAAACCACAAATTTGAAGTCTTTCAGGTCGCCTTTCGCGTCGAAGCTCAGGTCGCCAGTTGGAGTCTTGAAGGTGCCTGCGTGGATAGCTTCAGCCACTTTGGCCGTATCTTCGGACTTGGCAGCCGTGATGCCGTCAGCGATCACTTCCACAGCCGAGTAGGACGGGAACACGAACGGACCGCTCGGGTCTTCTTTCTTCGCTTTGAACGCGTCAGCCAGGGCAACGTTGGCCGGATCCTGGTCGAAGGATTTCGGCAGGGTTACCAGCAGACCTTCGGAAGCGTCTTTGGCGATCTGCGAAATGGAGTCGTTACCCACGCCTTCCGGACCCATGAACTTGGCTTTCAGGCCTTTTTCCTGGGATTGACGCAGGATCAGACCCAGCTCTGGGTGGTAGCCGCCGTAGTAGACGAAGTCGACGTTGGCTTGCTTGAGCTTGGCGATCATCGACGAGAAGTCTTTGTCACCGGCGTTGACGCCTTCGAACACGGCAACCTTGACGCCTTTGGCTTCCAGGGTTTTCTTCACGGCGGTGGCGATGCCTTCACCGTATTGCTGTTTGTCGTGCAGCACAGCAACGATTTTCGGTTTTACGTGATCGGCAATGTAGTTACCGGCGGCAGGGCCCTGGGCGCTGTCCAGACCGATAGTGCGGAACACCATTTTGTAACCACGAGCGGTGATGTCCGGGCTGGTGGCAGCCGGGGTGATCATGATCACGCCTTCGTCTTCGTAAATGTCCGAAGCCGGTTGAGTGGAGCTGGAGCACAGGTGGCCAACCACGAACTTGACGCCGTCGTTGACGACTTTGTTCGCGACCGCGACCGCTTGTTTCGGATCACAGGCGTCATCGTATTCAACGGCTTCGAGTTTCTTGCCGTTTACGCCGCCTTTGGCGTTGATCTGTTCGATGGCCATTTTGGCGCCACTGAACTGCATGTCGCCGTATTGGGCTACAGGACCGGTCTTAGGGCCGGCGATGCCGATCTTGATCGTGTCAGCTGCGAACGAATGGCTGGCAACCCCGGCCAGAACCATAGCGGCAAACAGTTTGGAAATCTGCTTAGTAGCCTTAGTCATAGTGCTCCACTCTTACTGTTGTAGTTTTTATAGTCCTGGCGCCGTAGCAGCAGAACCGGGTCAGATATCTGCGATACCTTCCGGAAAATGCCCCCGACAACTGTACCGGTACAGTGTAGAGCGCCAATTGTTAGCCTGGGAAGCTGGCGCAAGGGGGCAAAACCTGAGGATGTCGCTTTTTTGAAAGAAAAAGACAGAATAGCGGCGGGATGTTAGCTGGCTAATTGCTTGATTCAGCAGCATTCCTTGGCTTTCCTGGGTTTTTTCAATCGGTGACTAAATTGCATCCGGGTTTTTCTGACGGACCACCAACGTTATCATTCGCGTCGATTTCTTTTCCGGACAGGACCCATGACTCAAGAACCTAGCACCCTCTATGCCAAGCTGCTTGGTGAAACCGCATCTATTACCTGGAAAGAACTGGAACCGTTCTTCGCCAGGGGTGCCCTATTGTGGGTCGATCCGGATCTGGATTTGATCGCCGCCGCCGAGGCCGTGGCCCAGGATGAGGGCGAGAAAGTGGCTGCCTGGCTGGCTGCTGATCAAATCGCCAAGCTCTCTGAAACGCGGGCGTTGGATCTTTTTGAACGCGATCCGCAGCTATGGGCTGTCGTGGTTTCGCCGTGGATTCTGATCCAGGAAAGGGCGACGAACTGAATCGCTGCGCCTTATTGGTGCACCCCGTTGGCGACCAAAAGTGTGTAGGTGAGTAGCGTGATGGCATGTTGCCGTAGAGAAAGGCCACAGGCGGGGCCAGCATCACGGTGACGTAAACGTAACGGGAACAGTTCAGTGAGCAGCCGAAGGGCTGCTTAATTGTTTCTGGTTTGTGGATTTGTGGCGAATCTGATGCCGCCATCGCGGGCAAGCCCGGCTCCTACAGGGTTCGCTGGCGTTCACAAATTTTGTGATCGTCATCGCCCCTGTAGGAGCCGAGCTTGCTCGCGATTGGCCACGACGCGGTGTTGCGCCGGTCTTAGGCGGTCTTGCCAGTATGGTTATTGAGGGAAATAACCTTGGTCTTGCCAATCCGGTGACGGTAGATCTCACGCAAGTACTTGATCGCTTTTTTCACACAATCACGCGACAAACGAATGTCGTTGATCGAGACAAACTTGTCCTTGTCGTTGATCAGCTCGCGGTACTTCTTCTCGTACATCGGTTTGATCGCGTACCAGTTGGTATCGAGGATCTTCGCCGGGTTCTCGAATTCATTGAGCAAGTCGTCGATCCGGTCTTCGTCGAACTCTTCATTAATGATGAAGTCGAGGATCGAGTTATCCAGCGTTTCGTCGAAGCGATACGGGGTTTTCGCAAAGCAGCGTTTGATGAACGCGACGATCAGTGTCAGGAAGTCGTCCGACAGGCACGGGCTCTTGGCGATCAGGGTGGTCAGCGACAAGTTGGCCGATGCGCCGATCACCAGCGCGTAACGCTTGAGCGTGGTGTTGGGGAACAGGCTGTTGAGGTGGGTCTTCAACCGGTTCAGATCCATGTAGGACAACTTGTAGTCTTTGGGCAAGGACACAATCGACACCACCGACGAGCAGTTCTTGAAGAAGTGCAGGTCGTGTAATGCCGCCGCGTCGTAACCGGAATTCTTGTACTGCTCAAGCGACGCGCGATAGCGCTTGGACTCGATCGGCAGCAGGCTGATGCCTTCGATCGCCTGGGTCACTTTGTTGAAGTGCGGCAGGTCGATGGAGCGGAAGAACAAATCGTCGATGTTCAGTCGCTGCGGCTCTTTCTCGAAAACCTTGAACTTGTCACTGCTTGGTGGTGGTGTTTCCGGCACCACGGACTCGGCATAGGCAATCGCCACCGGGCCGGCCAGGCTCATGAACAGGTCGTTGGCGTCCAGGCGAATGGTTTCGCCGATGTCGATGCCGGCGCGGCGGAAATAGTTCTGATCGTAGTCCGTCGTGACCGCTTGCGCGGTCAGGATGTTGAAGATCTGCTGCGAAATGTATTGGTTGGCGTGTTTTTCCATCGCATTGACGTCAATGTTCTGGATGTTGCCGTCATCGCTTTCTTCGGCATAACGCATGATGTCGTTGGAAATCAGCATCATGGCGTTCCATGGGCGGATACGCCCCATGACGCTGGCTTCGCTGCTGTCTTCGTTGGCGAAGTTGTAGGAGAAGTCCCACTCTTCCGACAGGTATTTGCACAGCAGTCGACCGGCGTTGATGTGCAGCGCCTCGGACATTTCACTGCGGTGATCGGAAATGTTCGGCAGTACGCAAATGCCGCTGGTGAAGATCGGCTCGAAGACGAAGGAATGACCGCTTTTGCCGTCGTGCTCGTCCATTGGCTTGGTGTCGAACGTCTTGTTCATGTACGAGTGCTGCTGGGCCAGGCCGAATTCGGAAGCCATGCCCGAACCGGTACCGCCGCCGGCGCTGAAAATCGAGAAATACAGGCGCGACTGATTGGCCTTGATTCCGCAGCTGTCGATCAGGTACGAGTGAATCATCTTCCAGTCCGGGCTGGAGAAACGCTGGGTATCCTTGTTCAGGATGATCTTGGCCAGGTACTGACCGAGAATTGGTGCGTTACCGGCACCACCGGCGTGGACTTCCGACAAGTCCATGATTTTCATTTTGCTGTAGTCGCGCAGGAAACCGCTTTTTTCGCCCTTGCGCGAGAAACGGATGCGACCGGCGATGTCTTTGTCGAGGTCGCCGAGCATGACCAGCGGTTCCACCAGGAACACCGGCTTGGCGCCCTTGTTGGTACCCAGGCGCAGGTTATTACGAATCCATTGTGCCGGGCTGTAGCCCTTTTCTGCATAACGTTTGTCCGACGACAGACGGTCTTCGTTATTGAATTCGTTGAGATAAAACTTGCGGGCGTTGTACACCAGCTCCGCAACGTCCAGGGCGATGTTGGAACCGCAGCGGCCCAAACCGATCAGGCACACCGACGGGAATTCCTGGTCGCTGTGCTGTTCGCTGGTGCCTTCCAAATGTGGGGGGCGCGGGAACACCATGTCGCGCAGGCCGTCGAGGTTATCGAGGATGCGGTCAGTATTGGTTTCGGTGAAATACAGGTATTGCTGTGTGGCCAGCGGGCGCGCCGGGATCAATGGCTTCAACGATGAGGGGCTGTTCGCCGCAGGGCTCAGAAGCAGATCGGAGACCGCAGTGGCCGGGTTATTTTTAGAAGTCATTGTGCGCCATCTACCTGGACTTGTTGGTTGGCGACATCTGTCGTCGAACCATTCACGGAATGGGGGGGCTCGCGTCTTTTTTTGCGCGTATTTGGCCCAAGTCTCAGGGACTTTCCTGAGCAACAGTGGGGGAATCCTTTCCTTAGTCATGATGAATCGGCCAATATTCGGCGTTCTTTAATCAAAGGGAGGCTAAATGATGTCAACGCTACCTTCGTTGGGGTTCGCCGGGATCGGTCTGATGGGCCTGCCCATGTGCCGGCGCCTGTTGGCAGCGGGCTATCCGTTGACCGTGTGGAATCGCAATCCAGCCAAGTGCGCGCCGCTGGTTGAGGCCGGTGCTCGACAAGTGGCAACGCCTGCTGAATTGTGTCAGCAGGCCGACATTGTCATGTTGTGCCTGGCGGACACCGCAGTCGTGCGCGAGGTGGTTTTTGGCCCGGCCGGGGTGGCTGCAGGGGCGAAAAGCGGTCAGTTGCTGGTGGACTTTTCCAGCCTGGAGCCCAGCGCCACACGAGAAATGGCCAAACAGTTGATCAACATCACGGGGATGAGTTGGCTGGATGCTCCGGTGTCCGGCGGCGTGGTCGGCGCCGAGGCCGGCAGCCTGACGATCATGGTGGGTGGCGAGGCCGGGGATCTGCAGCGAGTGCGTCCGCTTTTGCTGACTGTGGGCCAGCGTGTCACCCACATGGGCGGAGTCGGGGCCGGGCAGGTGACCAAGGCGTGCAATCAGATGATCGTGGCGTGTAATGCGCTGGTCATCGCCGAAGTGGTGGCGTTGGCAGAATGTTCCGGAGTTGATGCTCGAATGATCGCCGAGGCACTCGCCGGTGGTTTTGCCGATTCAAAACCGTTGCAGATCCTCGCTCCGCAAATGGCCCTCAGCCAATTTGAACCGGTGAAATGGCATGTGCGCACGCTGCTCAAGGACCTCGACAGCGCCGTGAAGTTTTCCCGCGAACAGGGTTCGGCCACGCCACTCAGTGGATTGGCTGCACAGTTAATGCGACTGCATGGGTGTCAGGGTTTCCTGGAAAAAGATCCGTCAACGTTAGTGCAGATGTACCGCGAGCCAGGCTAAGCCTCAGGCGCTTTGTTCGTAGGGCATGTCGAACTCCGGTTGCAAGGCCGGAAGGCCGAACGCTGCCCGGGCCGCGTCGCAATCCACGTTAGCCTCGCCATTTTCCCATGAGGCTTCGAATTCACGGCAGGTGCTGGAACGTTCGTTGTAAATCGAGCATTTGACCTCGCTGCCGACTTCACCCACCAGGCTGACACAGCGGGTGGGTTTGCAGTCGGTGCCAAGCATTGCCACCCGACTGGGGCTGATCGACGCGACCAGGTCGTCAGGCACCGTTCCCCCGGCCGAGGTGCATTCACCCCAGAAAAAAGACACACGGAAATGAGAACAGCAGGCACCGCAATTCAGGCATGGACTGACTTCGGACATGGGCGATTATCTAAGGAGGAATAGGCACGCTGGGAAGCGGGCAGGCTCGCTATTCTAGGCTTCGCCACGGGCTTTGGAAGGGGGGGCGAAAGGTATTTTTCAACGACGGGTGGCACTGTGAAAACATCGGCCCAATGCTCGTGAAACCAGGGCCTGGCGGTCAGCAGGTCTGCTTAAATGCCATGGACTGATATCAGCCTGACAAATAATGACAGACAGTGTTGGCGGGCCTGCCTAGATTGACGGTTCCGGGGACAGTGAGGCCCCAATAACAATAAAAGAGACGGACCCATGCAGAACTCGACCCAAGCGGCGAATGCCTGGCGCATTCTGTTCCTGTTGTTTCTGGCCAACCTGTTCAACTTCTTCGATCGCACTATCCCCGCCATCATTATCGAGCCGATCCGCATGGAATGGCACCTTAGCGACTTTCAACTGGGGATCGTCGGCACCGCTTTCACCCTCGTTTATGCAATAGCCGGCTTGCCATTGGGACGGATGGCCGATACCGGTTCGCGCCGCAAGTTGATGGGCTGGGGCCTGGCGGTTTGGAGCGGGCTGACGGCGGTCAACGGGCTGGTGGGCAGCTTCTGGAGTTTCCTGATCGTGCGCATGGGCGTCGGTATCGGTGAAGCCAGTTATGCTCCCGCCGCCAACTCGCTGATCGGCGATTTGTTTCCGGCGCATCGCCGGGCGCGGGCGATGGGCATCTTCATGCTGGGCCTGCCGTTGGGGCTGCTGCTGGCATTTTTCACCATCGGCGCAATGGTCAAGGCGTTCGACAGCTGGCGCGCACCGTTCTTTATCGCGGCAGTACCGGGGTTGATCCTGGCGATTTTCATGTTCTTCATCAAGGAGCCGAAACGCGGCGCAGCAGAAACGGTGCAGGTGTCCCAGGAGCGCATAGACCGGCCAATCCGCCGGGTGCTGGCGGTTCCGACTTTCCTGTGGCTGGTGATGGCGGGGCTGTGTTTCAACTTTGCGACCTACGCCTGCAACTCATTTTTGGTGCCGATGCTGCAGCGCTACTTTCTGATGCCATTGCAGGAAGCTGCAGTGGCAACAGGTGTGATCGTCGGCGTCACCGGTCTGTTCGGCTTGACGCTCGGCGGTTGGGTCGCTGACAAGATTCACCAGCGGGTGGCCAACGGGCGGCTGTTGTTTGCAGCGTTTAGCCTGATTATCTCGACTCTGTGCACGGCCTGGGCGCTGCATTCCGGCCGAATCGAGATTGGTGTGTTTGTCGCGGTCTTCAGTGTGGGCTGGTTGTTTGCCTACAATTTCTACACCTGCGTCTACACCGCGATTCAGGACGTGGTCGAGCCACGCTTGCGGGCTACGGCGATGGCCCTGTTCTTTGCCGGTCTGTATTTGCTGGGCGGTGGCTTGGGGCCAGTGGTGGTGGGCGGTTTATCTGACCACTTTGCGCACATGGCGATGCTGGCAGCCGGTACCGAGCAGATGACCGAGGCATTCAAGGCGGTCGGGCTGCATGACGCGATGTACCTGATTCCGGTGGCGTTGTTTTTCACCATGGTGTTTCTGTTTATAGCATCGCGGTGTTTTGTGCGGGATTCGAAGCGGATGAAGGAAGGGTTGGTGGCTGTGGTTGAGCCTGGAGTTGCTGTGGAGACTGCCTAAAGGGGTTCACTTTTGGTTTTGTCTGCTACCCGTTTAGGGGTGGCAGACACTAGCAGGACTATCACGCCTGCAAAAAAAATGACCCCGATGATACTGTTTAATGTCTCAATTACAAATAAACCAATCACGAGTATTCCGAGAAGTGAGGCAAGCAATAGGGGGAAGTTTGAAATTGAAAAAATGAGTAGCCTTACAGGAAATGATTTGAATTTTGTAAAGATCGATATAAGAATGCCTACGCTTGAAAATATGATGGCTGGGATGCCTATGGCTAGCAGTGCTATCGTCAGTAGTAATACAACAGGTAGGCCTGTAGTATCGGAAAGATCCTTCGGGTTTGGTGGGAGTTGGATTGCTGCATGAAACAAGGAAAACCAGGCGGCAATGAATAGTACAAATGAAATCAGTAGACGTTGGTATGGTCGCATGGAGTGTTGTTCCTGATATATGGATTGGTCGCACATTATGTACGCGACCAATATTGCATCTATTATAATGTGTTGTTGGAGGCGGTTAGCGCTCTATTGTTATCACATTCGTCCCTTTAATTGCTATTTGATAAGGTTGGGCGTTCAAGTATTTTTCAACGGCGGCAAGAACGCGGGTAGCACTTTCACCTATTGCACTGCGAAAATCCCCTGGGTTAGCGTCGTAGATGTCATTGTAAGATCGAGCTCCACCATTGAAAGACAATTTGCCACTTTCATACTTCATGATTGTGCCTTCAATTTTTAAAGTAATATTGCCAAGCCACATCTCGGTGAGAAAAGAGTTTGAGCCAGTATTGTAAGGTACCTTGTCTAGAACAATTGCTGTTTGCCCCGTCGGAGGTATCCGCTCCATGAACTCCACATTCCAAGCTGATAGTTGACGGCTGATGCTGTGCTCCCGATTTCCATCAGGAGCCCATCACCATGATGCGTCCAAATGCCAGCGTCGAAAAAGTGTACCTCTACCCGAAGCCTGTAGATTTTCGAAAGTCCATCGACGGCTTGGCTGCGTTGGTCGAACTGGACATCAAAGTTGCGGTGTTCGACCCCGTGCTTTTCGTCTTTCTAAATCGCCACCGCAACCGCGTCAAAGTGTTGTACTGGGAGCGCAACGGCTTCTGCCTTTGGCTCAAGCGCCTGGAGTCGGAACGTTTCAAAACATCGCCCGATGCCACCGACGAGGCCATCGTGTTAAGCGTCCAGGAGTTGAACTGGTTACTCGACGGTTTTGATCTGTGGCGTAACCGCCCCCATCAGGTTTTGACTCCAAGATTTGTCGCCTAAAGGTTATAATCCGCGGCATGATTTCCATGCCTGACAACCTTCCTGATGACCCCGTGCGTCTCAAACAGATGCTGCTTGAGACGTACGAAGCGCGTGCACGTGATCAGGAAGTCAAAGAGGCTTACCAGACCCATATCGTTGATCTGAAAGAGCAGATCAAGTTGCTGCGTGACCGTATATTTGGCTGTAAGTCCGAACAAACGGTCGAATCCAACACGCCGCAACTGGCGCTGTTCAATGAGCCCGAAAGTGAACCGATGCCCGCCGTCGAGGATGCCGATGAAGAAGTCGTTGCTCCAGCTCCACGCCGTGGTAAACGCAAGCCACTATCTGCTGATCTGCCGCGTATCGAAGTCATCCACGAATTGCCTGAGCACGAACTGACCTGTGCCTGCGGTTGCCGCAAGCATGTGATCAGCGAAGAAACCAGTGAGCAGCTGGATATCGTGCCGATGCAGATTCGGGTGATCAAACACATCCGTAAAGTCTACGGTTGCCGTGGTTGTGAAACCGCTCCGGTCACTGCTGACAAACCCGCCCAGTTGATCGAAAAGAGCATGGCCAGTCCGAGCGTCTTGGCGATGCTGCTAACCACCAAGTATGTCGACGGATTACCGCTGCATCGTTTTGAAACGGTGCTGAGCCGACACGGTATCGATATCCCGCGTCAAACCTTGGCGCGCTGGATCATCCAATGCGGCGAGCACTTGCAACCGTTGCTGAATCTGATGCGTGATCGATTGCTGGAAAGTCCGGTCATCCACTGCGATGAAACCCGCGTCCAGGTACTCAAAGAGCCAGGTCGAGACCCGACCAGTCAATCCTGGATGTGGGTGCAAGCCAGTGGGCCGCCAGATCGAAAAGTCGTGCTGTTCGACTACACCTCCAGCCGTGCGCAGGAAGTACCGTTGCGCCTGCTGGAAAGTTATCGCGGCTACGTGATGACCGACGACTACGCGGGTTACAACGCATTGGCGTTGCAGCCCGGTGTCGAGCGGTTGGCGTGCATGGCCCATGCGCGACGCAAGTTCGTGGACGCGCAAAAAGTGCAGCCCAAGGGCAAGACGGGACGTGCCGATATCGCGCTGACGATGATCAACAAGCTGTATGGCATCGAGCGTGAACTCAAGGACGTCAGCGATGAACAGCGCTTTATGAATCGTCAGGAAAAGAGCCTGCCGATCCTGGCGCAGTTGAAAAGCTGGCTGGATAAAACGCAGTCGCAGGTGACACCGCAAAGTGTTTTGGGCAAGGCCGTTAATTATCTTGCCAGTAACTGGAGCCGACTGGAGCGCTACGTGGAGGCTGGGTTTTTACCCATCGACAACAACCCGGCAGAGCGTGCAATAAAACCATTTGTAATCGGTCGCAAGGCTTGGCTGTTCAGCGACACGCCCAAAGGCGCGACTGCCAGCGCGCAGATCTACAGTCTGGTCGAGACCGCCAAGGTCAACGGCCAAGAGCCCTATACGTGGCTGCGCCACGTACTGGAACGACTGCCGCATGCGCAGTCGGTGGCCGACTACGAAGCACTATTGCCATGGAACTGCTCGCCAGAGATGCCACGGTAAACGAGGCGGTAGTCTGGCGGTAGGTGTAGTTCATGGATCGGATACGGAATATCCTGGTGCTGTAGCTGTAATGTTGAGGGGAGGGAGAGTTAATCCATTACTCATTGTAAAATCCTACAATATTTTATGGTTGTCAGTAGCGAGTGCTACGTGCATTCCTCGCGCTTGGTGCGGTGGTCTGTGTTTTTATACTAGTGTGTTAATGGTAAGAATGGGTCTGAGAGTTGAGTAGGAAAGTTCTTTTTGGGTGTGGAGAAGAGGCGATGTTAAATGTATTTGTTGCTGCTTTATGGCTTTAACGAATTGTCCTATGCAGTTGTCAGAAGCGTCCTGCGCAATTATTAGAAAGTTCTGCTTGTAAGTTTGAAATCCTGAACTGACAAGACCAAGAATTCGTCCAATAAAAAAGGCCCGCATCGCTGCGGGCCTTTTTTATTGACGGTGTAGATGCGGGAGATTAACCCGCCACCAACACCCGAATCGCTTCCAGTCGCAGCGCAGCCTTTTCGAGCATGGCCAACCCTTGCTCGCGCTGTTTGCGCAGGGCAACCAGTTCGCTGTCGCGCACGGTCGGGTTGACGGCTTGCAACGCGGTCAGGCGAGCCAGTTCCTCTTCAGTGTCAGCGGCCAGACGACGCTGCGCCTCGGCAACACGTTCGGCATGACGCGGGAAGATTTTCTCTTCGCCCGCGTTGATCCGTGGCGTCAACTGATCACGCTGAGCCTGGATGAACTTGTTGGCGCTGGCACGCGGTACGCTTTCCAGTTGATCGTTCAAGGTTTCGAACGACACGCGGGCCGAGAGGTCATTGCCATTGGTATCGAGCAGGCAGCGCAGGGCGGCTGGTGGCAGGTAACGGCCCAGTTGCAGCGAGCGCGGGGCAACCACTTCGCTGACGTAGAGCAGTTCCAGCAACACGGTGCCAGGTTTGAGCGCCTTGTTCTTGATCAGCGCCACGGCGGTGTTGCCCATCGATCCGGACAAGACCAGGTCCATGCCGCCCTGAACCATCGGGTGCTCCCAGGTGATGAACTGCATGTCTTCGCGAGACAGCGCCTGGTTGCGGTCGTAGGTGATGGTCACGCCTTCGTCGTCGCCGAGCGGGAAGCTGGCGTCGAGCATTTTTTCGCTCGGCTTGAGGATCAGCGCGTTTTCCGAATGGTCTTCGCTGTCGATGCCGAATGCATCGAACAGGGTTTCCATATAGATCGGCAGGGCGAACTGATCGTCTTGCTCAAGAATGTCTTCAACCAGTGCGTCGCCTTCACCGGCACCGCCGGAGTTGAGCTCCAGCAAGCGGTCACGACCGGTGTGCAAGTCGGCTTCCAGACGCTCACGCTCGGTTCGGGCTTCGTCGATCAGCGCTTGCCACTCGCCGTCGTCAGCCTCTTCCAGAAGCGGCAGCAGGCGTGGGCCGAACTGATGCTGCAAGGCGTTGCCGGTCGGGCAGGTGTTGAGGAACGCGTTCAGCGCTTCGTGATACCACTGGAACAGGCGCTCTTGCGGGCTGGTTTCCAGATACGGCACGTGCAGTTCGATGGTGTGCTTCTGGCCGATCCGGTCCAGACGACCGATACGCTGCTCCAGCAAATCCGGGTGCGACGGCAGATCGAACAGCACCAAGTGGTGCGAGAACTGGAAGTTGCGACCTTCACTGCCGATTTCCGAGCAGATCAGCACTTGTGCACCGAATTCTTCATCGGCGAAGTACGCGGCGGCGCGGTCACGTTCGAGGATGTTCATGCCTTCGTGGAAGACCGTGGCCGGAATCCCGGAACGTACGCGCAGGGCGTCCTCCAGGTCCATGGCGGTTTCGGCATGGGCGCAGATCACCAGCACTTTGGTGCGCTTGAGCATCTTCAGGGTGTCGATCAGCCACTCGACGCGCGGGTCAAACTTCCACCAGCGCTCTTCTTCGTTGGCGTCCGGTTGGGCCTGGAAGCTGACTTCCGGGTACAACTCGGCGTGATCGCCCAGTGGCAACTCGAGGTATTCGTCAGGGCATGGCAGCGGGTACGGGTGCAGTTTGCGCTCCGGGAAACCCTGCACGGCGGCGCGGGTGTTACGGAACAGCACACGGCCGGTGCCGTGGCGGTCCAGCAGTTCGCGCACCAGGCGGGCGCTGGCTTCGGTGTCGCCGTCGTTCACGGCGGCCAGCAGGGCTTCGCCTTCGTTGCCGAGGAAGCCGTGAATGGTTTTGTGTGCTTCAGGCGACAGGCGCCCCTTGTCCAGCAGCTCCTGAACGGCTTCGGCCACCGGGCGATAGTTTTCGCTCTCGGCGCGGAAGGCGGCCAGGTCATGGAAACGGTTCGGGTCGAGCAGGCGCAGACGGGCGAAGTGGCTGTCCTGACCCAGTTGTTCCGGGGTCGCGGTCAGCAACAGCACGCCGGGAATGGTTTCGGCGAGCTGCTCGACCAGGGTGTATTCCGGGCTGGCGTTGTCTTCATGCCACACCAGGTGGTGGGCTTCGTCGACGACCATCAGGTCCCAGCCAGCAGCAAACAGCGCATCCTGAGCCTTTTCGTCTTCGACCAGCCACTCAAGTGCGACCAGCGCGAGCTGGGTGTCTTCGAATGGGTTGGTGGCATCGCTTTCGATGAAGCGTTCTTCGTCGAACAGCGCAACTTGCAGGTTAAAGCGGCGGCGCATCTCGACCAGCCACTGGTGCTGCAGGTTCTCGGGAACGAGGATCAGTACGCGGTTGGCGCGGCCCGAGAGCAGTTGGCGATGGATCACCAAACCGGCTTCGATGGTTTTACCCAGGCCTACTTCGTCCGCCAGCAGAACACGCGGTGCAATGCGGTCGGCGACTTCACGGGCAATGTGCAATTGGTGCGCGATCGGTTGCGCACGTACGCCACCGAGGCCCCAAAGCGCGGACTGCAATTGGCGGCTGGTGTGTTCCAGGGTGTTGTACCGCAGGGAGAACCAGGGCAGCGGGTCAATCTGTCCGGCGAACAAACGATCGCTGGCCAGACGGAACTGAATGAAGTTCGACAGCTGGGTTTCCGGCAGGGTGACCCCTTCGTTCTGCGCGTTAAGGCCGTGGTAGACCAGCAGGCCATCGACGTCGTCGACTTCCTGAACTGTCAGTTTCCAGCCTTCGAAGTGAGTGATCGAGTCACCGGGCGAAAATCGCACGCGGGTGAGGGGCGCATTCCTTAGCGCGTACTGGCGAGTTTCGCCAGTGGCCGGATAGAGCACGGTCAACAAGCGGCCGTCCTGTGCCAGAACGGTACCTAAACCCAGCTCGGCTTCGCTGTCACTGATCCAGCGTTGCCCCGGTTGATACTGCTGCGCCATGCTGCCTGACTCCCACCTTGAAAAAGCGGGCTATCTTAACGGAATGAGACCTTCAGGGCCAAAGGACTCTCATAAAAACTCGCAGTCTTACGTTAGCCCAACGAAACCATGCCCGCAGGCCAGGGCGCCCATTCGTGCCAAACGGGTCACAGTTTGCGACCGATGGCTCAAGTCGCCATCCCCGCAGCCGACAGCGTGCTGACAGGAGACTAATAATTATGTTGCCACCGATGCTCCCCTTGAGTGCCGTGCCGATCACTTCCCAGCAGGACCCGATTCGCCAGCGCCCGGATATTCCGCCGGTGGTGCCCGTGCAGGAAAGCTCCAGCGAGAGCACGATCGACTTGCAGCAGCGCGATCCCGAGGAAGCGGCTTTTCAGCTGCGCGAGGAGCAGCGTCGCAAGCAGGAACGCGAGCGTCGCCGTCGCGAAGCCGATGAAGACCCGGAGGCGCATCTGGCGATTCCCGGTAACGAACTGAATGCCGACAATACGGTGCCGGTGGCGCCGTTGATGGAAGATCAGCCACGTCAGGGCTTGTGGGTCGATATTCAGATTTGAGGTTGCGGCTGGTCAGCGCGGCCATCAGACCGCATTATTACGACAACCCTGTCAAACGATGCACAGAGCACCATGAGCCAAGACGATAAGCTGATTGATCTCAATTCTGAACGCGCCAAGCGGGTTCACGACCTTAATGAAAAACGTCTGAACGAAGTTCGGCAGGCGTTTGAACAGGCGATGCCATTGGGTAAAGCCAAGAAGAAACCGAAGAGCAAGCCGAAAAAGCGTTGAAGTACCCTGCGTCTTTTGACGCAGGTCAGTTATTTCCCCTCCTTTACGTCCGGTCTCGGGCGACATTGATCCAGGTCAATTTTCTGATCTGCCTGTTTGGTTAACTTAGCCCTATCGCAACAGAGCAAGTCCTGGAGGCCAGTCATGTTTTTCGACAACGTGGTGTTCGCCGGAGTGCTGACTGTCAGCCTCATGGTTATGTTTTTCGCAGGATTAGGAATTTTTATCTGGAAAGATTCGCACAAGCGCAAATCGTAGTTCTTTCCAGATGTAATGAGCACGCAAGGCATTTTGGGCAACTTAGGTTGCCCTTTTTTTGTCTGCAAAAATCTATTGGCTTACATAAAACCCCTGTGGGAGCGAGCAAGTTCGCTCCCACAGGGAACTGCGGTGATTGATAGATTGCAGATGCAAAAAAAGGCGCGAACCTCACGGAACGCGCCTTTTTATTTGGCAGCGATGTATCAGCTGCCCAGTGCCTTAGATGCCAGCCAGAACAGTCCGGCCGACAGGGCCACCGTCGCGGGCAGGGTCAGAACCCAGGCCAGCAGGATGGTTTTCACCGTGCCGCCTTGCAGGCCGCTTTTGTTTGCGACCATGGTGCCAGCCACGCCCGAGGACAGCACGTGGGTGGTGGACACCGGCAGGCTGAAGATGTTGGCCAGGCCAATCATGCACGCGGTGGTGATCTGCGCCGACATGCCTTGGGCATAAGTCATGCCTTGCTTGCCGATCTTCTCGCCGATGGTCAGTACCACGCGTTTCCAGCCAACCATGGTGCCCAGGCCCAGCGCCAGTGCAACCGCCAGAATCACCCAGAACGGGGCGTATTCGGTGGTGGTGGTCAGGTCTTTGCGCAGTTTGTCCAGGTCAGCCTTTTCGCGGGCATTGAGGGTAGGCAGCTTGCCGACTTTCTTTGCCGTGTCATCCAGGCAGAGCAGATAACGACGCACTTCGATGCGGCTTTCCGACGACAACGAGTGGTAGTCCGATACACCTTTAAGGGTGCCAAGCAGGGCGGAGATGGTCGGTTCCGTCTGTTGCGGGTTGCAACGGAATTTCTCCGGCAGATCGCCCTCTACGCTTTTGCCCAGCGCCAGGTATTCACCCAGGGTGTCGGCGTTGCGCTTGTAGAACTGGCTCAGGTGCAGGGTCGCATCGCGAGTCCGTTCGATCTGGTAAGTCGTGCTGCCCAGGTCGAGTACGAACTGTGCCGGCACGATCCCGATCAGTACCAGCATGATCAGGCCGATACCTTTCTGGCCATCGTTGGAACCGTGCACGAAGCTCACGGCCATGGCCGAGATCACCAGGACCAGACGGTTCCAGAACGGTGGGTGCTTCTTGTCGTCGAGCTTGCGGCGCTGGTCCGGTGTCTTGTGCATCTTGGACAGTGGACGCCACCATTTAAGGCCGATCAATACCAGCGCTGCGACGAGGAAACCGGCCATTGGCGAGAACACCAGGGAGGCACCGATATCGATAGCCTTCTGCCAGTTCACGCCATCCGCCAGAGGAATGTCGTTGATCAACGCGTTGGCCAGGCCGACACCGAGGATCGAACCGATCAAGGTATGGGAGCTGGACGCCGGGATACCGAAGTACCAAGTGCCAAGGTTCCAGGTGATGGCGGCAGCAAGTAGCGAGAACACCATGGCCAGTCCGTGACCGGTGTTCACATTGATCAGCAGTTCTACCGGCAGCAGGTGGACGATGGCGTACGCCACGCCAACACCGCCCAGCAGCACGCCGAGAAAGTTGAACACACCGGAAAAGAACACCGCCAGATGAGGCGGCATGGCTTTGGTGTAGATAACAGTGGCCACCGCGTTTGCGGTGTCATGAAAGCCGTTGATGAACTCGAAGGCGAGGACAAAGGCCAGGGCGAGCAAGAGGCTCACAAGCACCCAAGCATCAAGTCCGCTGAATAAATCGATCATGAAGGTTTTCTGACCCGGTCGTAAGGGGGCGCGATTATGCCAGAAAAGACTGCTAATCAATGCACTTGCTGCTCATCGGTAACATTCTTCAACGAATTAATTTGTGGCGATTGCCTATCTCCCAGCGTTTTACCGGGTTTTACAAGCCCTTGAATTCATAGGGAAATACCGCGGAAACAAGGGTTTCTCTCGTGAAGTCGAGAGATTTAAACGCCTTTGGGAAATATCTGAGAAAAGGGTCAGAAAGGAGCCATGGACCTCATCCGATGGGAGAGGTAGCCGCAGCCCGCTTGTAGCGGGCGCGAAAGGCTTGATCAATGCAACCCGCTTTTAACAGGAGCAGACGCAGACCCTTGAAAGGATTTCGACCGAGGCGGTCAAGGCTCTTCGGCTTTAAGTTCCTTTTCCATCTTCTGCAATTCCTGAGTGAACGCCTGATCCTGAACGGTGGCGCGTTTACGCCAGGGTTTACGTTCCGGCTCGGGCTGGGCGGCGTAGGTGGTGACTTCCCCGCCGTAAACTTCCTTGTACCGTTGTTCCTGGCGCTCAAGTTCCGCGCGCAGTTCGTCTTTCGTCACAGTGCTACCTGTATGAGTTGAGATAAATTCTGGTGAAACGCGCTGCATCGAATCTATTGACCACAATCGCGCAAAGGACAATGCCAAAAGCATCGTTTAGGGCATGCGAACAATACTTCCATGTTGCAGGCGGCCACGGCACCAGAGAAAAAATGCTGACGTAGCATCAGTTACCTGTTTCAGCGAGGGCGTTGGCGAAGCAATGAATGAGCGCCAAGCGCTTGCTGCGGGCAGCGACGATAGAATACCGGGCTGCCGGGTGGCGCAATCGGTACATAAAAACCGGATTGCCACTGAGGTGCATTATAGCGGTCGATTTGAAGAACACTATCATTTGAGCGTTAAAAGTAGTTCTTCTTGTGTGATGATTTTGTTACTCGCAACTTTTAACGTTAATAAGGGGGGCGGTGATGTCACATCTGCAGTGATGTCTTTCTGGCGCCATGAAGTCGAGCAAGTTAAGCCTAATACATGGCTTTTCAAGTCAGTGATCGAACACGATAAAAAGTATCGGCTGGTCGGCGCGAAAACCAGCGGCGAGCACGCTGGGCAGTGCATGGTGTGGATTGCGATTATCGGCCTGTGGTTCGATAATCGCCCAGTCTCGGCGATCCCTGTCTTGTGTGATGAAGCAGGGGGCGCGTGTAATAACCGCTGATCTGCCTCGGAAAGGATCTTTCATGAACGATCAACTGCGCAACTCTTTCACTTCAGTCGCGCCGCCGATTGTCGCCTCACCTGCCAAGCGAATTCAGGCCCTGACCGGCGACCCCGATTTCATGACCTCGCTGGCTCGTGGCCTGGCGGTGGTGCAAGCGTTTCAGGAGCGCAAGCGACATCTGACCATTGCTCAGATCAGTCATCGCACGGAAATTCCCCGCGCAGCCGTGCGACGGTGCCTGCATACCTTGATCAAACTCGGCTACGCCACCACCGATGGTCGCACCTATTCACTGTTGCCCAAAGTGTTGACCCTGGGCCATGCCTACGTGTCTTCGACGCCTTTGGCTGTCTCGGCCCAGCCGTACCTGGACCGCATGAGTGAGCAACTTCATGAGGCGTGCAACATGGCCACGCTGGAAGGGGACGACATTTTATACATCGCCCGTTCGGCAACGACCCAACGGCTGATTTCCGTCGACCTTTCAGTGGGCGGCCGCCTGCCGGCCTACTGCACTTCAATGGGCCGGATTCTTCTCGCCGCGCTGGATGACACCTCGCTGCGCGAATACCTCGATCATGCAGAGCTGCAAGCCAAGACCAGCCGCACGCTGCACACGCCCGAGACGTTGCTCGAATGCCTGCAAGAAGTGCGGCAACAAGGCTGGTGCATCGTCGATCAGGAACTGGAACAGGGCCTGCGCTCGATTGCCGTGCCGGTATATGACGCTTCTGGCCAGGTAGTGGCTGCCTTGAACGTCAGCACCCACGCTGGCCGTGTCAGCCGCAATGAGCTGGAACAACGATTCCTGCCGGGACTGCTCAGTGCCAGCCGCGACCTCAGCGCGCAGCTCTTCGCCTAAGCCCTCTGTCTAAGATGTTCGATAAACGCACAGACTTGCGTTTATCGAATTGACGCTCTTTCCCCGGGATCATTACTGTCGCGGCAGCGCCAGCCCAGGCTGGCACCTATCCGACTGCGTTCTTGTATGGAATAAAAATAATGAACCAGCCCCAGTCTGCTGTAGGTAACTGCCTCGACGTGCAGTCCTTCATCAATGCTCAACCCATTTCGCGCTATCAGTGGCGAGTGGTGATCCTGTGTTTCCTGATAGTTTTCCTGGATGGCCTCGATACGGCGGCCATGGGCTTTATTGCGCCTGCGCTGTCGCAGGATTGGGGCATCGACCGCGCCAGTCTCGGCCCGGTCATGAGTGCTGCGTTGATCGGCATGGTCTTCGGCGCACTGGGGTCCGGCCCGTTGGCTGACCGCTTCGGGCGAAAAGTCGTACTGGTCGGCGCGGTGTTATTGTTTGGTGTCTTCAGTCTGGCGTCGGCCTACAGCACCAATGTCGATCAATTGCTGGTGTTGCGTTTCCTCACCGGCCTGGGCCTTGGCGCCGGCATGCCGAACGCCACGACATTGCTGTCGGAATACACCCCGGAGCGCAAGAAGTCCCTGCTGGTGACCAGCATGTTCTGCGGCTTCAACCTCGGCATGGCCGGCGGCGGGTTTATCTCGGCCAAGTTGATCCCGGCTTTCGGTTGGCACAGTTTGCTGCTGATCGGCGGGATCTTGCCGCTGATCCTCTCGGTCGTCCTGCTGTTCTGGCTGCCGGAATCGGCGCGCTACCTTGTAGTCCGTAACCGCGGCACCGACAAAGTACGCAAGACCCTGGCGCCCATCGACCCGACCATCGTCGCCCAGGCTTCAAGCTTCAGCGTGCCGGAACAGAAAACCGTGAAGGCGCGCAACGTGTTCGCGGTGATCTTCTCCGGCACCTACAGCACCGGCACATTGCTGTTGTGGCTGACCTACTTCATGGGCCTGGTGATTGTGTACCTGCTGACCAGTTGGCTGCCGACACTGATGCGCGACAGCGGCGCGAGCATGGAGCAGGCTGCGTTCATAGGCGCACTGTTCCAGTTTGGCGGGGTGCTGAGCGCGGTGGGCGTAGGTTGGGCGATGGACCGGTTCAATCCGCACAAGGTCATCGGCATTTTTTACCTGCTGGCCGGGGTGTTTGCCTACGCGGTGGGGCAGAGCCTGGGCAACATCACGCTGTTGGCGACGTTGGTGCTGGTGGCGGGCATGTGCGTCAACGGTGCGCAATCGGCGATGCCTTCCTTGGCAGCGCGGTTTTATCCGACACAAGGGCGGGCGACCGGGGTGTCGTGGATGCTCGGGATTGGCCGGTTTGGCGCGATTCTCGGGGCATGGATGGGCGCGACGCTGCTCGGGTTGGGCTGGAATTTTGAGCAAGTGTTGACGGCGCTGGTGATCCCGGCGGCCTTGGCGACCACGGCGGTGGTGATCAAGGGCATGGTCAGTCATGCGGATGCGACTTGAGGGGCTGATCCAGGATTCTTGGTGAGCTTGATGGCCTCATCGCAAGCAGGCTCGCTCCCACAGGGGAACGCGGTAACTGTGGGAGTGAGCCTGCTCGCGATGCTTTTGAGGGTCGATAGCGAGCCAACAATATGTTCGATAAACGAACGCTTAGTCGATTATCGGATTGTTTGGCGTTTTGCACAGGCTTAACCTTCAGTCATTCCGGCGCTGCGCATCGCGCCTTTTTCTTCCACTGTCGGTTCACAACAAAACGGGAGCCTGCCCCATGGCTGAAATCCTTTCGCTGCACGACGCGGTGAAGCAATTCGTAAACGACGGCGATACAGTCGCGCTCGAAGGCTTTACTCATCTGATCCCTACGGCGGCGGGTCATGAAATCATTCGTCAGGGCAAGAAAGACCTGACACTGGTACGCATGACCCCGGACCTGATCTACGACCAGTTGATCGGCGCCGGTTGTGCTCGCAAGTTGATTTTCTCCTGGGGTGGCAACCCGGGTGTCGGTTCGCTGCACCGTCTGCGTGACGCAGTTGAGAAGCAGTGGCCGCACGCGCTGGAAATCGAAGAACACAGCCACGCCGACCTCGCCAATGCCTATGTCGCTGGCGCCTCCGGCCTACCATTCGCGGTGCTGCGGGCTTACGCCGGTTCCGACCTGCCGAAGGTCAATCCGCTGATCAAAACCGTCACCTGCCCGTTTACCGGCGAAGTGCTCGCAGCGGTGCCTTCGGTGCGTCCGGACATCACAGTCATTCACGCGCAGAAAGCCGACCGCAAAGGCAACGTGCTGCTGTGGGGCATTCTTGGTGTGCAGAAAGAAGCCGCACTGGCCGCAAAGCGTTGCATCGTCACCGTCGAAGAAATCGTCGACGACCTCAATGCACCGATGAACGCTTGTGTACTGCCGACCTGGGCTTTGAGCGCAGTCTGCCATGTACCCGGCGGCGCGCATCCTTCCTACGCTCACGGTTACACCGAGCGTGATAACCGTTTCTACCAAGCCTGGGACCCGATTGCCCGCGACCGTGAAACCTTCACCGCGTGGATCAACGAATACATCCACGGCTGCGCTGATTTCAGCGAGTTCCAGGCCAAGCTGGCCGCTGCTTCGGAGGCCAAGTAATGACTTACACCACCAATGAAATGATGACCGTTGCCGCCGCTCGCCGTTTGAAAAACGGTTCGGTGTGTTTCGTCGGCATCGGCCTGCCGTCGAAAGCGGCGAACCTGGCGCGTCTTACTTCTTCGCCGGATGTGGTCCTGATCTACGAATCGGGTCCGATTGGCGCCAAACCAAGCGTACTGCCACTGTCGATTGGTGACGGTGAGCTGGCTGAAACCGCTGACACCGTGGTCCCGACCGGTGAGATTTTTCGCTATTGGTTGCAGGGTGGGCGTATTGACGTCGGTTTCCTCGGCGCCGCGCAAGTCGACCGTTTCGGCAACATCAACACCACCGTGGTCGGCGATTACCATGCGCCGAAAGTTCGTCTGCCGGGTGCTGGTGGCGCGCCGGAGATTGCCGGTTCGGCCAAAAGCGTGCTGATTATCCTCAAGCAGTCGGCGCGTTCCTTCGTCGATAAACTCGACTTCATTACCTCGGTCGGCCATGGCGAGGGCGGTGATTCACGCAAGCGTCTCGGTCTGCCGGGCGCCGGTCCGGTGGGCATTATTACCGACCTGTGCATCATGGAACCCGAAGCCGGCACCCATGAATTTGTGGTCACCGCACTGCACCCAGGTGTGACCCGTGAGCAAGTGGTTGCCGCCACCGGTTGGGCGATTCGTTTCGCTGACACGGTTGAAAACACTGCCGAGCCCACCGAAGTCGAATTGACCGCACTGCGCGATCTTGAAGCCCGCACCGCCGCCGCCCATGGCCAAGCCCCCGGAGAAGCCTGATGCGTGACGTTTATATCTGCGACGCCATTCGCACCCCCATCGGCCGTTTCGGCGGCGGTCTGTCGGCCGTCCGCGCGGACGATCTGGCTGCCGTGCCGATCAAGGCGCTGATGGAACGCAACCCGTCGGTGGACTGGACGGCGGTGGACGAGGTGTTCCTCGGCTGCGCCAACCAGGCCGGCGAAGACAACCGTAACGTTGCGCGCATGGCATTGCTGCTGGCCGGGCTGCCGGAAAGCATTCCCGGCATTACGCTCAATCGCCTGTGCGCGTCAGGCATGGATGCCATTGGCACTGCGTTCCGCGCCATCGCCAGCGGCGAAATGGAGTTGGCGATTGCCGGCGGTGTCGAGTCGATGTCCCGCGCGCCTTTCGTGATGGGTAAGGCTGATGCAGCGTTCTCGCGCAACATGAAGCTGGAAGACACCACCATCGGCTGGCGTTTCATCAACCCGTTGATGAAAGCGCAATACGGCGTGGACGCGATGCCGCAGACCGCCGACAACGTGGCCGACGATTACGAAGTGTCCCGTGAAGACCAGGACGCTTTCGCGCTGCGCAGCCAGCAGCGCACAGCCGCTGCACAAGCCGCAGGATTTTTCGCTGAAGAAATCGTTGAAGTGCGGATTGCCCACAAGAAGGGTGAAACGGTGGTCACGCAGGACGAACATCCTCGCGCCGACACCACCCTGGAAACGCTGGCCAAACTCAAACCGGTCAACGGCCCCGACAAAACCGTCACTGCCGGCAACGCTTCGGGCGTGAACGATGGTGCGGCGGCGTTGATTCTGGCGTCTGCTGAAGCGGTGAAAAAACACGGCCTGACCGCCCGCGCCAAAGTGCTCGGCATGGCGAGTGCCGGCGTTGCGCCTCGGGTGATGGGCATTGGCCCGGTCCCGGCGGTGCGTAAACTGACCGAGCGTCTTGGCTTGGCCGTCAGCGATTTCGACGTGATCGAGCTCAACGAAGCCTTCGCCAGCCAGGGTTTGGCGGTGCTGCGTGAACTGGGGCTGGCGGACGACGCGGCTCAGGTCAACCCGAACGGTGGCGCAATTGCCTTGGGCCATCCGCTGGGCATGAGCGGTGCACGTCTGGTGCTGACCGCGTTGCATCAGCTGGAAAAAACCGGTGGCAAGAAAGGTCTGGCGACCATGTGCGTTGGCGTGGGTCAGGGTCTGGCCCTGGCGATCGAACGCGTCTGACACGCCGCGTCGACCTATAAGAACAGAGGATAGCGAAATGACTGACAAGCCTGGTTACCGCCGCCCGCAGGAGGGCACTCAGCCCGACTACCTGCACCCGACGTATCAATCCACCAACCTGCGCTCGCCGTCCAAGCCGTTGGTATTTTTGCCGCACTCGCTGTCGGAAATCACCGGACCGACCATCGGCGCCGATCGCATTAATGAGAAAGACAACGACCTGACTGCCCAACACGAGGGCGAACCACAGGGCGAGCGCATCATCATTCACGGCCGCGTGCTGGATGAAAACGGTCTGCCGGTGCCGGGGATTCTGGTGGAAATCTGGCAGGCTAACGCCGCCGGTCGCTACAACCACGCCCGCGACCTGCATGACGCGCCGCTGGACCCCAACTTCACCGGCACCGGCCGCACCGTGACCGACGCCGACGGCTGGTATCAGTTCCAGACCATCAAGCCTGGTGCCTATCCATGGGGCAACCACCACAACGCGTGGCGCCCGGCGCACATCCATTTCTCACTGTTCGGGCCGAGCATTCTGACGCGCCTGGTCACGCAGATGTATTTCCCGGGCGATCCGTTGCTGGCCTACGACCCGATCTACAACTGCGTGCCGGACACCAGCGCCAAAGAGCGTTTGATCGCGACGTTTGATCTGGAAAAAACCATCCCTTCCTATGCCCTCGGTTATCGCTGGGACATCGTCTTGCGCGGCCGCGACGCCACGCCGATGGAGAAATAAGATGACGCTGAACGCGACCACGTCCCACACCGTCGGGCCGTATTACCACATCGGCCTGACCTGGCTGAACCGCGAAGACCTGACCGTGGAGCAAACCCTCGGCGAGCGCGTGGCGATCACCGGGCAAGTTGTCGATGGCAACGGCGACGTCGTCAACGACGCGATGCTGGAAGTCTGGCAAGCCAACGCCGCCGGCAAGTACGATCATCCGGAAGATGATCAGGACAAACCGCTGGACCCGAACTTCGAAGGCTTTGGCCGGGTGCCGGTGGATGCCGAAGGACGTTTTCGTTTCACCACCATCAAACCGGGTACGGTTGCAGGCCTGAAGGGCTCCACCCAGGCGCCGCACCTGGTGGTGCTGGTGTTTGCTCGCGGGTTGGTCAAGCATTTGCTGACGCGGATTTACTTTGATGGCGAACCGGCCAACGTGGCGGATCCGCTGCTGGAATGTGTTCCGGCCGAGCGCCGCAGTACGTTGCTGGCGAAAAAAGATGCGTCGGGTGTTTATCAGTGGAATGTGATTTTGCAAGGAACTGATGCTGAGACGGTGTTCTTCGACTACTGAAAACACCGCAAATCCCTGTAGGAGTGAGCCTGCTCGCGAGGGCGGAGTGTCATTCAGCATTGATGGCACTGATACACCGCAATCGCGAGCGGGCTCACTCCTACAGGGGACAGCATTGCCTACTTGGGAACAGGACTGTTGCGAAGTGTGTCTAGACTCTCACTGTCCCCATTGAGTGAAAAACAATGACAACAACCACCGCCACTACAGAACACTACACCGGTGAAGAGCGCAGCAAGCGGATCTTCGCCATTGTCGGCGCTTCGTCCGGCAACCTCGTCGAATGGTTCGACTTCTACGTCTACGCCTTTTGCGCGATCTTTTTTGCGCCGGCTTTTTTTCCGTCTGACAACCCCACGGTTCAGTTGGTCAACACTGCTGGCGTATTCGCCGCCGGGTTCCTGATGCGCCCCATTGGCGGCTGGATTTTCGGCCGGCTGGCGGACAAGCGCGGGCGCAAGAGCTCGATGATGATTTCGGTGCTGATGATGTGCTTCGGCTCATTGCTCATCGCCTGCCTGCCGACCTACAACAGCATCGGGGTCTGGGCGCCGATCCTGTTGCTGTTCGCGCGTTTGCTTCAAGGCTTATCGGTAGGCGGCGAATACGGCACCACGGCCACCTACATGAGTGAGGTCGCGCTCAAGGGCCAGCGCGGCTTCTTCGCCTCGTTCCAGTACGTGACGCTGATTGGCGGGCAGTTGCTGGCGGTGTCGCTGGTGGTGATCCTGCAACAGTTCCTTACCGAGGATGATTTGCGTGCCTATGGCTGGCGGATTCCGTTTGTGGTCGGTGCGCTGGCCGCGTTGATTTCGCTGTTCCTGCGTCGTTCTCTGAAAGAAACCAGCAGCAAGGAAATGCGTGAAAACAAAGACGCCGGCAGCATCAGTGCGTTGTTCCGCGACCATAAAGCCGCGTTCATTACCGTGCTCGGTTATACCGCCGGTGGCTCGCTGATTTTCTATACCTTCACCACGTACATGCAGAAGTACCTGGTGAACACGGCCGGCATGCAGGCCAAGACTGCCAGTTACATCATGACCGGCGCGCTGTTCCTTTATATGTGCATGCAGCCGGTGTTCGGCATGCTCGCCGACAAGATCGGCCGCCGGAACTCGATGCTCTGGTTCGGCGCGCTCGGAACGTTGTGCACCGTGCCGATTCTGTTGAGCTTGAAAAGCGTCAGCAGTCCGTTCCTGGCCTTTGTGCTGATTACTGTGGCGCTGGCGATCGTGAGTTTCTACACCTCGATCAGTGGCCTGGTAAAAGCCGAAATGTTCCCGCCGGAGGTGCGTGCCCTGGGTGTCGGCCTGGCGTACGCGGTGGCGAATGCGATTTTCGGCGGTTCAGCAGAATACGTCGCCCTGAGCCTGAAAGCCGTGGGCATGGAAAACGCCTTCTACTGGTACGTCACAGTGATGATGGCAGTGGCGTTCCTGTTCAGTTTGCGCCTGCCGAAACAGGCGAAGTATTTGCACCACGACCTTTGATCTTTACGCGCGGGCCTCACGGGCTCGCGCCTCCAGGGACTGTTTATGAACGAGCGACCGGGCAATCAATTGTTCGATGCCTATTTCACTGCGCGCGATATGCGTGAGGTGTTCTGCGATCAAGGCCGCGTACAGGCCATGCTCGATTTCGAAGCCGCGCTGGCCCGGGCCGAGGCGCGTGTCGGGTTGATTCCGCAAACGGCTGTCGCCCCGATTGAAGCTGCGTGTCAGGCCGGGCATTACGACTTTGCCGCCCTCGGCGAGGCGATTGCCACTGCGGGCAATTCCGCCATTCCATTGGTCAAGGCGTTGGGCAAGCAAATCGCGGCCAGTGATGCCGAAGCCGAGCGTTATGTGCATTTGGGCGCGACCAGCCAAGACGTGATGGACTCCGGGCTGGTGTTGCAATTGCGTGGGGCGCTGGGGCTGATCGAAAGTGATCTGGCGCAACTGGGCGACACCCTCGCGACTCAAGCCAAACGTTATGTCGCTACACCTTTGGCCGGCCGCACTTGGTTGCAGCATGCAACACCGGTCACCCTCGGCATGAAAATCGCTGGTTGGCTGGGGGCGGTCACTCGCAGCCGTCAACGCTTGCAAGAGCTCAAGCCTCGTCTGTTAGTGCTGCAATTTGGTGGCGCCTCCGGAACTCTGGCAGCCCTCGGTGCACAGGCGATACCGATTGCTGAAGCATTGGCCAAGGAGCTGCAACTGACCTTGCCGGATCAGCCATGGCACACCCAGCGTGATCGCCTGGTGGAGTTTGGCTCGGTGCTGGGATTGATCGCCGGCAGCCTGGGCAAACTTGGCCGCGACATCAGCCTGTTGATGCAAACCGAGGCGGGCGAAGTCTTCGAACCGTCGGCGCCGGGCAAGGGCGGTTCCTCGACCATGCCGCACAAACGCAACCCGGTCGGTGCAGCAGTGCTGATCGGTGCGGCGACGCGTGTGCCGGGCTTACTCTCGACACTCTTCAGCGCGATGCCGCAGGAACACGAACGCAGCCTCGGTCTATGGCATGCCGAGTGGGAAACCCTGCCAGAGATTTGCTGCCTGGTGTCCGGTAGCCTCAAGCAAGCCTTACTGGTGGCGCAGGGGCTGGAAGTGGACGCGAATCGCATGGCTCGCAACCTTGATTTGACCCAAGGCCTGGTGTTGGCTGAAGCGGTGAGCATCGTCCTTGCCCAACGGGTTGGTCGCGACACTGCGCATCATCTATTGGAACTCTGCTGCAAACGTGCGGTGGCGCAACAGCGTCATCTGCGCGCCGTCCTCGGTGACGAGCCGCAAGTGACTGCCGAGCTTTCGGCTGCTGAACTCGATCATTTGCTGGATCCCGCCCATTACCTCGGCCAGGCCAAGACCTGGGTCGAGCGGGCGATAGCTGAACATTCTGCATTGACTGCCTGAAGGAGATTGCTGTGGCTTCTGTACAACTCGCCGAGGGCGAACTGCATTACCAACTTGATGGACCTGAACATGCGCCAGTGCTGGTGCTGTCCAACTCGCTGGGCACCGACCTGCACATGTGGGACGCGCAGATTGCGGCGTTCACCGAACATTTCCGGGTGCTGCGCTTCGACACCCGTGGCCATGGTAAATCGCTGGTGACGCCGGGACCGTACAGCATCGAGCAACTGAGCCGCGACGTGTTGGCGCTGCTGGATGCGTTGCACATTGAACGCGCACATTTCTGCGGTCTGTCGATGGGCGGTCTGATCGGCCAGTGGCTGGGGATCCATGCCGGTGATCGATTGAACAAACTGGTGGTATGCAACACCGCCGCGAAAATCGGCGATCCGTCGATCTGGAACCCGCGCATTGAAACCGTGCTGCGTGACGGTCCGGCTGCCATGGTTGCGCTGCGCGATGCCTCGATTGCGCGCTGGTTTACCCCGGACTTTGTCGAAGCCAATCCATCTGCTGCGAAGCAGATCACCGACATGCTGGCCGCCACTTCGCCTCAAGGCTACGCGGCCAATTGCGCGGCGGTGCGTGATGCGGACTTCCGTGAGCAGTTGTCTTCGATCAAGGCGCCGCTGCTGGTCATCGCCGGCACTGAGGACGCGGTTACGCCGCCGTCTGGCGGACACTTCATTCAAGAACATGTGCCAGGTGCCGAATACGCCGAGTTCTACGCCGCGCACTTGTCCAACGTCCAGGCCAGCGCTGCGTTCAGCGAGCGGGTTTTGGCGTTTTTGAACGCTCATTAAGGGGATTGTTGTGGACGAGAAACAACGTTACGACGAGGGCATGAAAGTCCGTCGCGCAGTGCTTGGCGATGCTCACGTCGACCGCAGTCTGACCGCCCTGACCGAGTTCAACTCGGAATTTCAGGAGATGATCACCCGCCACGCCTGGGGCGACATCTGGACCCGCCCGGGCCTGCCGCGCCACACCCGCAGCCTGATCACCATTTCCATGCTGATCGGCATGAATCGCAACGAAGAACTGAAACTGCACCTGCGAGCCGCAGCCAACAACGGCGTAACCCGTGGCGAGATCAAGGAAGTGATCATGCAGAGCGCGATCTACTGCGGCATCCCGGCGGCAAATGCGACATTCCACTTGGCGGAGTCGGTTTGGGATGAGTTGGGGGTTGAGTCGCGGGATTAACATTCAATTTTTTTGTTGTCTGAACTGACGCCATCGCGGGCAAGCCACGCTCCTACAGGGGAATGCGTTTCAAATGTGGGGCGGGCTTGCCCGCGAAGGCGATGTCATGGCCTACACAGTGGCCACAATGAAAACCCGCTTGAACGGAAACAACGTATGCCCGTCATCTTCCTGCGGGTAATGCGCATGCACCCGCATCGTGAAGTGATAGATGAACCTGGCCTGTTCGTCATCCTCCAACCCCTGCATCACCGCCCGCAACGCCGACACCTTGATCCAGTCATAAATCGGCGACTTGCCGTCGACGACCTGTAGCTGCTCGGTTTCCCAGATATCCAGTGTTGCGCAGCGCGGCGCCAGCAAGCGGTAGTAGTCCTCCAGCGACAACAATGGCCGCCGCGCCATGCTTTCACGTAGCTGCGGAGTGCCCAGCGGCTGACCGTCGTGGCCTCCATTGTCGAGGGTGTCGAGCATCAGTTGATACCACACCGCATCGCGCCAATCGGGCATGTGCGCCGCCAGACAACCGCCCGGGTTCAAGTGCTTGAGCAATCGAGGCAACAGCTGTGGATGATCGTCGATGAAATGCAGCACGGCGGCGGCAAACAGCAGGTCGGCGGGTTGTTCGGGTTGCCAGTTTTGCAGGTCGCATTGCTTCCACCGGGCTTTGATCGGCAAACACCTGGCCTCCTGAAGCATTTGCTCCGAGCTGTCGATGCCCAACAGGTGCGCTCGGGGCCAGCGCTTGGCCAGAACCTGCGTCGCAATGCCCGTGCCGCAACCCAGGTCGTAGATGTGTTTGGGGTTTTTGATGTCGACACGGTCGAGCAATTCGTTCACCGGTCGTTGTCGAAGTCGGGAGAATTGCTGATAGGCCTTGGCGTCCCAGTCGGTAGTGCTAACTGAAGCCTTAAGTTTTCGTAGCGTGGGCATGAGGTAGTCCTCTGTGGCCATGAGTGGTCAGTGAATGACTAGGCACCTGCATCCGACTTTTTTATTTCACGGTAGATACCGTTCCATAACCTGATTCGCTGCTCGATAGCGTCAATGGCCGCCCGCAATGCTTTTTCCCGCACCTGCGGCGTGATGATTGATCGAGACAACATTTTTTGTGCGCCTGGTCCGTGGTCGCCACTGTCCACTTCGATGTGTCGATTCAGGTAGTAAGTCAACTTGGGCGCTTGTTGAGCCGTTAGCCCCCAACGTTTCATTAAGGTCTGGAACATTTCGGGGATCGGGTCTTCGCGGCCAAAAAGAAAGCTGCTGGCCACTTCGGCAGTCGAGCCGTTGCGAGCGGTCTTAATAGTGTGTTTAACAAACGTCTGTACGTACGCAGGAACACGGGCCTGGTTTAGTGCCTTCCCTAGTGCATAAGTAAGGGCGAATTGACTGATAAACGTCTCGATTTTTTCAGTGGGCGCACTGACTTCAATCATTGCGTCTAGGTACAGACGGAAATGACTGGCCGGCTGGCCATCATGGCCAATGTCCGATTCTTCGCCGGTGATGATTTCATTGATGAGGCGGGCGCTATCTTCATTCAGCACCGGCATCCAGGGTAGCTCGACACAAGTGAAGTCGCGTTGCAGGCGTTTGGCCAGGCTCATAAAGTCCCATACTGCAAATACATGACGACTCATGAATATTCTGACGTGTTCGACCGAACGGATAGCGCTATAAATCGGGTGTTGGGCCAATCGATCCTGATACGGCTTGAGCTCTTTTTCAAACATGGCTTGCATCCTTGCAAAGAGGTTTAAACGCAATGTGCGGCACTGGGTTAAATAGCATTGCGCGGTTGACGAAGATCTGCAAAAAGTTGTGACCATGCTTTAGGTGACGGCAGCATTAATCCAGTCACTTTTTTATAAGCTCGCCATTCATTTCCAAAAATGGACTCCAGACGTTTGTCCATGTGCCATGTACCCAAATACATATAGATCGTGGCACCGACCGAAAAAAGCAATGTGTCGTAGGTCATGATCGGGTGGGCCCAGAAAAACAACATCAGAAAAGTATGATGGGGGAAACGTATGTATCGCTTGATGCCTTGTACGTTCATTCGGTAAGGCGTAGGGGGTTTTTGACCTTTTAATTTGGCAATTAATTGGTGAGCACCGAGCCACTGCCAAAAGGTGGAGGTATAACGAAAGCAGTAAATAGTTAGACCTAGTAGAGTCACCATTGATAACGCTGCGAAGTGAAACAGCGGGCTACCCGGAATCAATACATAGATGTAATCTCCCGAGGGTTGCCAGTAAACAATGCCGAGTGCCAGCGTTGCGGCAGAAAACACGCACATGCCGATGTTCCAACTCCATTCCGGGAAGAATATTTCGTAAAGTTTCATCGCTGGACGGGTTGTCAGGCAGGAGTGGACGAAGCCATAAGAAAACATAATCAATGTGTCGATCTGCCACCAGCTCATAGTATTCCCTTCCATGGTTGTCATCTGCGAGGTGTTGCTTTAAGCAGATATTAGAAACCTGGTGGATGGCAAACTACTGTTAGAACTAACAGGCTTTAAGTCGTTTTAATAATAGAAGGGCGTTAGATTGGTTATAAGATTGTCCGGCAACGAAAGCATGTTCGACGTTTTTGAATAAGCCACTTCCGATGTGGCTTGGTGTTTTGGTTTTTCGTGGTGGGATTCCCTTACAGCAAACTGATCGGATAATTGATGATCACCCGGTTCTCATCGAACTCGTTAGTGCTGAAGCTCTTGCGGATGCTCGCGTTGCGCCATTTGACGTTGAGGCTTTTCAATGGACCGCTTTGCACGGTGTAGGCCAGTTCCGATTCGCGACCCCATTCCGTGCCGTCAGTGATTGTGCCGGTGTGCACATTATCGCCGCTGATGTAGCGGTTCATCATTGTCAGGCCCGGCACGCCGAGGGCGACGAAGTTGTAGTCGTGGCGCACCTGCCAGGATTTTTCCTGGGCGTTGTCGTAGCTGGAGTTGTAGCTGTCGTTGGCCAGGGTACCGCCGCTGGTGCCGTTGACGCGCATCCATTGATCGTCACCGGTGAGTTTTTGCAGGCCGACGTAGAAGGTGCTGCCACCGTATTTGGCCGAGAGCATGGCGAACCCGGTTTTGTTGTCGAGATCGCCGTCCAGGGCGCTGCCGTTTTCCTTGCCGATGAAATAACCAAGGTTGGCGCCGAGGACCCAGTCGCCAATCGGCTGGCTGTGGTTCAGGTTGTAATACTGTTGCTGGTAGATGTCGCTGAGTTCTGCGTACCAGGCACCCACCTGGGTGCGTTTGTCGTTGAAGGTGTATTCACCGCCACCAAAGTTGAAACGGTCCGAAGTGATGGCAGCGGATTTGCCGTTCATGAACATGTCTTGCATGCTCGCATCGTTACGCGGACTGTTCTGGCGGAACTGGCCACCGTAGATCGTCAGGCCGTTGATTTCGGTGGACGTCAACTGGCCACCCTGGAAGGTTTGTGGCAGCGAGCGGCCATCGTCTGAACGCAGGATGGGCAGTACTGGCATCCATTCACCGACCTTCACTTCGGTTTTACTCACTTTCATCTTCCCGGCTACTCCCAGACGGCCGAAGCTGTCGGCAGGGCGACCGTCACTGCCAATTGGCAACAACTGCGTGCCGCCGGTGCCTTTACCGCCATCGAGTTTGACCGACAGCAGTCCGAGCACATCCGCACCGAATCCCACCGGGCCTTGGGTGAAACCGGACTTGGCGTCGAAAATGAAGTTCTGCGTCCACTCTTCAGCCTTGCCTTGGGGGAAGGCCGGGTTGGTGAAGTTGCGGTTGATGTAGAAATTGCGCAGGTTCAGGTTGACCTTGGCGCCTTCGACAAACCCCGAGTCCTCGGCTTGGGCGGGCAGGGCCGCCGTGGTCACAGCAATGGCAATCAGGCCAGGGAAGAAATACTGCGCGGTGGAAGGCGTCATGGGCTCGGGTCTCTCTAATTTTTGGGGATGAAACAGGGCACTGCCGCAACGTAGGGTCGCAGTCAAAAGAACTGATTGATTAAACGCAGTGATATCAGCCGGACAGGGCAGGGCGCATGGGGTGAACCTGATGTTGTTGGTCTTGTGCGAAGGATGGTGCGGGGAATGTACTAGATGGTTCAATTGGTGAAAGCGAGATTTGGGCGATTATCGAACGTAAGATTTGGCGAGTGATTTGTGGCGAGTGGGCGGGCCTCTTCGCGAGCAGGCTGGCTCCCACATTGATCTCTGTTGTTCATCAGTATTGTGTTGATTGAAGATCCCCTGTGGGAGCGAGCCTGCTCGCGAAGGGGCCGGAACTGGCCACTCAACTTTTCAACAGCCAACAAAAAGCCCACCGAAAAGGTGGGCTTCCTGTGTTCAGAGCGCTATCAGAAATACTTCATCTTCGGCGCTTCTTCTTTCAACGGTTCGACCTTGGCGGTCTGCTGATTCCAGCCGCCACCCAAGGCCTTGTACAGGTTGACCGCGCTGACCAGTTGCGCCAGACGGTCGGTAATCAACACTTGTTGGGCGTTGAACAGCTGACGCTGGGCATCGAGGAAGGTCAGGTTGCTATCGACACCAATGAGGTAACGACGCTGGGCCAGACGGTAGTATTCCTGGTTGGCGGTGACGAAGTCACGCTGAGCCTGTAACTGAGCGGTGTAGGTCTGGCGGGCGGCCAGGCCGTCGGCGACTTCCTGGAAGGCCGTTTGAATGGACTTCTCGTAGTTCGCCACGCCGATGTCTTTCTGGATCTTCGAGTAATCCAGGCTGGCGCGCAGGCTGCCGGCGTTGAAGATCGGCAAGTTGATCTGCGGCTGGAACAACCAGGTACCCGAACCACCCTTGAACAGACCGGACAAGTCCGGGCTCAGGGTGCCGGCGTTGGCCGTCAGGCTGATGCTCGGGAAGAACGCAGCCCGTGCCGCGCCAATATTGGCGTTGGCGGCCTTGAGGTTGTATTCAGCCTGGAGGATGTCCGGACGACGTTGCAGTAAGTCCGATGGCAGACCGGCTGGCACATCACTGAGCAAATCGTCAGACAGCGGCTTCGCGGCTTGCAGGTTGGCCGGGATGCCGGTGCCGAGCAGCAGCACCAGACTGTTTTCATCCTGAGCGACCTGGCGGGTGTACTTCGCCAGTTGCGCCCGGGCGTTTTCCACCGAGGTGCGTGACTGGGCGAGGTCCAGCGCCGACGCCACACCGACTTCGGCACTGCGCGCGGTGAGCTTGTAGCTCTCCTCGAACGCACCGAGGGTGTCCTGGGTGACTTTCAGCAGTTCCTTGTCGGCTTGCCAGGTCAGGTAGGCGTTGGCCACGTTGGCCACCAGGCTGATTTGCGTGCTGCGTCGACCTTCTTCCGTGGCGAAGTATTTTTGTAGCGCTTCTTCACTCAGGCTGCGAACCCGACCAAACATGTCGAGTTCATAGGCACTGATGCCGACTGTGGCTGAGTAGGAACTGACGATACCTGACTGGCCGGTCTGCGTAGCGTTATCCGGAACGCGCTGGCGGTTACCGCTGCCATTGGCCGATACGGCCGGGAACAGGTCGGCACGCTGGATGCGGTATTGAGCCGCAAAGGCATCGATGTTCAGCGCCGCGACACGCAGGTCACGGTTGTTTTCCAGTGCGACCTGAATCAGCTGTTGCAGGGCCGGGTCATGGAAAAACTGCTTCCAGCCTTGCTCCGCCGCAGCCTGGCTCGGTGCCTGAGCCGGCGAATACGCCGGGCCCTGCGGGTATTGGCTTGCCACCGGTGCCTCAGGCTGCTGATAGTCGGGTATCAGCGAGCAGCCACCAAGCACAAACGCGGCGACGGCTAGGGAGAGTAGCGACTTGCTCATTGGCCAGCCTCTTTAGGAGTTTCAGTGGCGTCATCCTGGTCGACTTTTTTGCGCTGACCGATGGACGACACAGTGACGAAGAACAGTGGGACCCAGAAGATCGCCAGAACGGTGGCGGTGATCATACCGCCAATCACTCCGGTGCCGATGGCATGCTGGCTACCCGAACCTGCACCGGTGGAAATGGCCAGTGGCACCACACCCAGGACGAAGGCGAGCGAGGTCATGATGATCGGTCGCAAACGCATCCGACTGGCTTCAATCGCCGCATCGCGCAGGCTGCGCCCTTGCTCATGCAGTTCCTTTGCAAATTCGACAATCAGAATGGCGTTTTTCGCCGCCAGGCCGATGGTCGTCAACAGGCCCACCTGGAAGTACACGTCGTTGGACAGGCCACGCAGGCTGGTCGCCATCAGTGCACCGATGATCCCCAAAGGCACCACCAGCATCACCGCAATCGGGATCGACCAGCTTTCATACAACGCCGCCAGACACAGGAACACCATCAGCAGCGACAGGGCGTACAGCGCTGGCGCTTGCGAACCGGACAACCGTTCCTCGTACGACAGGCCGGTCCAGGAAATACCGACACCCGCTGGCAGTTTGGCGGCAAGGGCTTCGACTTCGGCCATGGCTTCACCGGTGGAATAGCCCGGCGCCGGGGAGCCGAGGATTTCCATCGCTTCGACGCCGTTGTAACGGGCCAGCTTCGGCGACCCATAAATCCATTCACCCTTGGCAAACGCCGTGAACGGAACCATGGTGCCGGCGCTGTTGCGCACATACCATTTCTTCAGGTCTTCAGGGCTCATACGCGAGCCGGGCTGACCTTGTACGTAAACCTTCTTCACGCGACCACGGTCGATGAAGTCGTTGACGTAGCTACTGCCCAGTGCGATCGACAGGGTGTTGTTGATGTCAGCGATGGTAATGCCCAGGGCACTGGCCTTCTCGTCATCGATTTCCAGTTGGTATTGCGGTTCGTCGTTCAGGCCGTTGGGACGGACCTGGGTCAGAATCTTGCTTTGCGCTGCCATGCCGAGGAACTGGTTGCGTGCCTGCATCAGCTTTTCGTGACCGATACCGGCACGGTCCTGAAGGAACACGTCGAAACCGGTGGCGTTACCCAGTTCCAGTACCGCCGGTGGTGCGAAGGCAAACACCATGGCATCACGGAAGGTGAAGAAGTGCTGCTGGGCACGGGCCGCCACCTTGAACACGTTGTTGTCGGCGTTACGTTCGTCCCATGGCCGGAGCATGATGAACGCCATACCCGAGCTCTGGCCACGACCGGCGAAGTTGAACCCGGTCACGGTAAACACCGAGTTCACCGCATCGCCTTCACCGCCATCCTTGCCCGGACGCAACAGGAATTCACGCATCTCGTCCACGACCACCTGGGTGCGCTGGGAGGTTGAACCGGCCGGCGTCTGCACTTGGGCAAACAGTACACCCTGGTCTTCTTCAGGCAGGAACGCCGTCGGGATACGGGTGAACAGCCAGATCATGCCGACAATGATGAGGAGGTAGGCCAACAGGTACGGCGCCTTTTGCGTGAGCATGCTGCCCACGCCTCGCTCGTAGCTTTTGACGCCCCGATCAAAGTTGCGGTTAAACCAACCGAAGAAGCCGCGCTTGGGTACGCCGTGCTCACCCTTGGGAATGGGCTTGAGCATCGTGGCGCAGAGCGCCGGCGTGAAGATCAGTGCAACCAGTACCGACAAGGCCATGGCCGAGACGATGGTGATCGAGAACTGCTTGTAGATCACGCCGGTGGAGCCGCTGAAGAACGCCATTGGCAGCAGAACTGCCGACAGCACCAGGGCGATACCCACCAATGCTCCCTGGATCTGGCCCATGGATTTTTTGGTGGCTTCCTTGGGCGACAGGCCTTCTTCACTCATCACCCGCTCGACGTTTTCCACCACAACGATGGCGTCGTCCACCAGCAAGCCAATGGCCAGGACCATACCGAACATGGTCAGGGTGTTGATGCTGAAACCGGCAGCCGCGAGGATGCCGAACGTACCCAGCAACACCACCGGCACGGTCATCGTGGTGATGATGGTGGCGCGGAAGTTTTGCAGGAACAGAAACATCACCAGGAACACCAGTGCAACCGCTTCGACCAGGGTGTGAACCACACCTTTGATCGACTCGGTCACCACCGGGGTAGTGTCATACGGGAACACCACTTCCATCCCTTCCGGGAAGAACGGCTTGAGGTCGTCGATGGTCTTGCGCAGGGCGGTGGCGGTATCCAGAGCGTTAGCGCCAGTGGCCAGCTTTACCGCCAGACCGGAGGCCGGGGCGCCGTTGAACTGCGCATTGATGCTGTAGTTTTCACCACCCAGACCGACGTCAGCGACATCTTTCAAGCGAACCTGGGAGCCGTCCTTGTTGACCTTGAGCAGGATTTTATTGAATTGCTCAGCGGTCTGCAGGCGGGTCTTGCCGATGATCGTGGCGTTCAGCTGTGTGCCGGGCAGGGCAGGCAAGCCGCCAAGCTGGCCGGACGACACCTGGACGTTCTGTGCGGCGATGGCATTTTTGACATCGATCGGGGTCAGGTTGAAGTTGTTCAACTTGGCCGGGTCGAGCCAGATACGCATGGCGTACTGGGAGCCGAATACCTGGAAGTCACCGACACCGGCCGTCCGCGAAATCGGGTCCTGCATGTTCGATACGATGTAGTTCGACAGGTCGTCCTTGGTCATGCTGCCATCACGCGAGACCACGCCGATCACCAACAGGAAGTTCTTCACCGCCTTGGTGACGCGGATACCTTGCTGCTGCACTTCTTGCGGCAGCAACGGGGTGGCCAGGTTCAGTTTGTTCTGGACCTGAACCTGCGCGGTATCGGAGTTGGTGCCTTGCTCGAAGGTCGCCGTGATGGTCATGGTGCCGTCGGAGTTACTTTCCGAGGACACATAACGCAGGTGGTCGATACCGTTGAGCTGTTGCTCGATCACCTGCACCACGGTGTCCTGTACGGTTTGTGCCGAAGCACCCGGATAGGCAACGGAAATGGCGATTGCCGGAGGCGCAATGCTCGGGTATTGGTTGATCGGCAGTTTGAGGATCGATAATGCACCGACCAGCATGATCACCAGGGCTATCACCCAGGCGAAAATCGGACGGTCGATAAAAAATTTCGACATGGTTTACTCCCCTTTGCCGCTGGAAGCTTTGTCAGCTGCCTGTGCGGGGGCCGGGTTCTTTACGCCAACGTTAGTCGCTTCAGTGGCTTTGACTTCAATGCCAGGCTTGACGAATTGCAGCCCTTCGGTGATCAGGCGATCGCCTGCCTTCAGACCATCCTCGATCAGCCATTGGTTACCGACGGTGCGGTTGGCCTTGAGCTGACGCAGTTCAACTTTGTTGTCCGGACCAACGACCAGGGCGGTCGGGGTGCCTTTAAGGTCGCGGGTTACGCCTTGTTGCGGGGCCAGAATCGCTGCCGCGTTTACACCGGACTGCAACTGGGCGTGAACGAACATGCCCGGCAGAAGGGTGTGCTCAGGGTTCGGGAACACGGCGCGCAGGGTGACGGAACCGGTGGTCTGGTCAACCGAGATTTCTGAGAATTCAAGCTTGCCGTCCAGCTTGTACTGGCTGCCGTCTTCGAGGGTCAGCTTGACCGCTGCCGAGTTATCACCGGACTTTTGCAGGCGACCGCTTTCAAGTTCGCGGCGCAGTTGCAGCAATTCCACCGAGGACTGGGTCACGTCGACATAGATCGGGTCGATTTGCTGGATCACCGCCATCGGATCAGCCTGGCCGCTGGTGACCAGCGCGCCTTCAGTCACGTTGGAGCGACCGATACGACCGGTCAGCGGTGCGTAAACCTTGGTGTAGCGCACGTTGATCTGGGCGGTTTGCAGGGCAGCTTCCGATTGCATCCGATTGGCCACGGCCGTGTCGTATTCCTGACGGCTTACCGCTTGTTCGGCGACCAGTTGCTTGTAGCGGTCGGAGATCGACTTGGTTTGTTGCAGGTTGGCTTCTGCACTTTTCAACGTAGCGTCATAAACCGACGAATCGATCTGATACAGCTGCTGGCCAAGCTTGACGTCGCCGCCTTCCTTGAACATGCGCTTGAGAATGATGCCGTTCACCTGAGGACGAACTTCGGCGATGCGGTAGGCGCTGGTACGGCCCGGCAGGTCAGATGTCAGGGTGAAGGCTTGGGTTTGCAGGGTAACAACGCCGACCTGAGGAGGCGGTGCGGCTGGTGCGGCTTCTTCCTTTTTGCATCCGCTGAGCAGCGATGCCAAGGCGACGGCAGTGACCAGAGCGGTAACAGCTGGCTTGAATTGCATGAAAATCCTCGGGTCAGGCGCGCATCATGCGCACGAGAAAGGTGGAAAGGTAAAAATGGGGGGCTGAGTAGATAAGTAGCTTGCTAAGGAATATACTTACGTTCATGGTTGTTTGTAAACACCTCGGCTGCGTATCCACTTCACTACAAAAGCCGTTCAAAGGTTTGAATTGTAAGACGGGGACGGCGCCCTAGAGCGGTCGCTCCACTTTTATTCAGCTGATATTCAGACATCGCTGAAGCACCCTGATTGAGGTTTTACTGCCATGGTCCGTCGCACCAAAGAGGAAGCTCAAGAAACCCGCAGCCAGATACTTGAAGCGGCAGAGAAAGCCTTTTATGAAAGGGGCGTGGCGCGTACGACACTGGCGGATATCGCTACCTTGGCCGGCGTTACTCGCGGTGCAATCTATTGGCATTTCAGCAACAAGGCCGATCTGGTGCAGGCCATGCTGGATACCTTGCATGAGCCGCTGGACGAAATGGCCAGGGCCAGTGAAAGCGAAGATGAACTTGATCCGCTCGGCTGCATGCGCAAGCTGCTGATACATTTGTTTTATCAAGTTGCATTGGACCCGAAAACCCGACGCATCAATGAGATTTTGTTTCATAAATGCGAATTCACCGATGAAATGTGCGACCTGCGTCAGCAGCGTCGAACGGTCAGCCTGGATTGCAATGTGCGAATTGCCCTGGCCCTGAGTAATGCCGTGAATCGGGGGCAAATGCCCGAAGACCTCGACACGGCGCGTGCGGCCATCAGTCTGCACGCGTATATCGATGGCATCCTCTACCAGTGGCTGCTGGCCCCCGACAGTTTTCAATTGCACATCGACGCCGAGCGTTGGGTGGAGACCGGGCTGGACATGCTGCGCTTGAGCCCAAGCCTGCGCAAATGAAACAAAAGTCAGTCACTGGCTTCGTTCATGTCAACGATCAAGGCGGGCGCCGATTCCTTCACCGGCTCGCTTTTATGGCCAGGGGTGCTTTTATATACGGACGCTCCCCTGGTTGACAGGTAGCGACGTACGTATTTTGTAGTGAAATTGTGTCCTGGGTGTGAATGAGCGTGAGCACTCCACCCCGAAAACCGAAAAGCCCCGGCTCTCAAGAGTCGGGGCTTTTGCATTTCAATGGATCACGTTTACAGCGTCGGGTAGTCGATGTAACCCACCGGCCCTTTGCCGTAGAACAACTCTGGACGCGCTTCGTTCAACGGCGCATCGGCCTTCAAACGTGCGGGCAAGTCCGGGTTGGCAATGAACGGGACGCCGAAGGCGACCGCATCGGCCTTGCCGCTGGCCAGCCAGGCGTTGGCGCTGTCCTTGGTGAAGCGTTCGTTGGCGATGTACGGGCCGCCGAAGGCTTCTTTCAATTGTGGGCCAAGGCTGTCACCGGCTTCTTTTTCCCGCGAGCAGATGAACGCGATGCCACGTTTGCCCAATTCGCGAGCGACGTAGATGAAGGTTTCGGCGAGGTTGTCGTCGCCCATGTCATGGGAGTCGGCGCGCGGTGCCAGGTGTACACCGACGCGGCCAGCGCCCCAGACTTCAATGGCAGCATCGGTCACTTCCAGCAGCAGGCGCGCTCGGTTTTCCAGAGAACCGCCATAGTTGTCGGTGCGCTGGTTGGTGCTGCTTTGCAGGAACTGATCGAGCAGGTAACCGTTGGCGCCATGGATTTCCACACCGTCAAAACCCGCGGCCTTGGCGTTCTCGGCCCCGGTGCGATAGGCGTCGATGATGTCGGCGATTTCAGCGGTTTCCAGGGCTCGCGGGGTTGGGTAATCCGCCAGTGGGCGAACCAGACTGACGTGACCTTTTGGCTGGATGGCACTTGGTGCAACCGGCGCTTCACCGTTCAGGTACGAGGTGTGAGAAACCCGACCGACGTGCCACAGTTGCAGGAGGATCTTGCCGCCCGCGCCGTGGATGGCTTTGGTTACGTTAGCCCAACCGCGTACCTGGTCGTTGGACCAGATGCCGGGGGTGTCCGGGTAGCCAACGCCCATTGGCGTAACCGACGTGGCTTCGCTGAGGATCAGGCCGGCGGAAGCGCGTTGGACGTAGTACTCGGCCATCAGCGCGTTCGGCACGCGGCCTTCGTCGGCGCGGCAGCGGGTCAGCGGCGCCATGATGATGCGGTTGGCCAACTCGATGTCGCCCAGTTTGATCGGATCGAAAATAGTCGTCATGAATGCACCCTCGTGAGGTCTATGTGGTTAGTTAGTCGCTGGAGCCAGTTCGGGATTGCCGCTCTGACGGAAAGTAATCAAGGTCACCAGCAGGGCGAGTACCGCCAGTGCGGCAGCCGCGAGAGGTACGCTGGTCAGGCCGAAGCCGTGGGCGATGACGCTGCCCCCGACCCAGGCACCGAGTGCGTTGCCGATGTTGAAAGCGCCGATGTTCAGGGTCGACACCAGGTTCGGTGCCGCTTTGCCAAAGGTCACCACGTTCACTTGCAGGGCAGGTACGGCGGCAAAACACGCGGTCGCCCAGAGGAACAGGGTGATTTCAGTCGGGATCAGCGCGACGCTGGTCCACGTCAGTAAGGTGGACACCACCGCCATGCTGATAAACACGCCGATCAGCGTTGCGGCCATGCCTTTGTCAGCCATTTTGCCGCCGATGATATTGCCGACGGTCAGGCCCAGGCCGATGAGCATCAGCGTCCAGGTCACGCCACGGGGCGAGACACCGGTGACTTCGCCCAGCAGCGGCGCGACGTAGGTGAACAGGGTGAAGACCGAGGCGGCAAACAGCGCGGTCATGCTCAGGGACAACCAGATTCCGGCGCCCTTGAGTGCGGCCAGTTCGGCGCGCATGTCGAGTTTTTCTTCATTGCGCTTGGCCGGCAGGAAGCGGATCAGGCCAATCAGGGCGATCACACCAATTACCGTCACGGCCCAGAAGGTCGAGCGCCAGCCGGCTTGTTGGCCGAGCGCGGTGCCCAGTGGCACGCCGAGCACGTTGGCCAGGGTCAGCCCGGTGAACATCAAGGCCACGGCCGAAGCGCGTTTGTTAGCCGGCACCAGACCGGCTGCCACCACTGAACCGATACCGAAGAAGGCACCGTGGCAGAGGGCCGTGACGACGCGGGCAAACATCAACACGTTGTAGTCACTGGCGAGGGCGCAGAGCAAGTTGCCGACGATGAAGATCCCCATCAACGCAACCAGTGCCGCCTTGCGCGGCAGTCGGGCGGTGGCCAGCGCCATGAACGGCGCCCCGATGGCCACGCCCAGGGCGTAACCGGTCACTAACCAGCCAGCGCCGGGGATCGACACACCGAGGTCCGCCGCCACATCAGGCAACAGACCCATGATGACGAACTCGGTGGTGCCGATGGCGAAGGCGCTCAAGGCCAGAATGAGGAGCGAGAGGGGCATGGGTTAATTCCTTGTCGGCTGGCTGACGTTAAGGGTCAGAGCTCTTTACTAAAGGTTTTGAGGAACTCCTGAATGGTTTCCTCATTGCGTTTGAAGAAATGCCACTGGCCGACTTTTCGGCTGCTGATCAGGCCGGCGCGTTGCAGGGTCGCCAGGTGCGCGGACACGGTGGACTGCGACAAGCCGCAACGTTGATCGATCTGCCCGGCACAAACGCCGTGCTCGTTGCTGTGGGACTGGTCCGGGAATTCGACGTCCGGGTCTTTGAGCCAGTGCAGAATTTCTCGCCGTACTGGGTGTGCCAGGGCTTTTATTATTTCGTCGAGATTAATGGTCATGGGGGTGAACTCGTGATGGTTAAAACGCTATATCGCGATGAAGCGAACTTTAAATCGGTATTTCGCGATATACAAATATGATTTGGCTCTGAACCGCTAACAATTCGGTATATCGGGTTATAACGATACGTGGGATGTAAAGATCCAAAGGCGCAGTGCTAAGCTGCGCCCATGAACTATCTCGCACATCTTCACCTCGGTGGTCAGCGTCCCGGCCAATGGCTCGGCAGTCTGTATGGCGATTTCGTCAAAGGACGGCTGCAAGGGCAATACGCTCCGGAGATCGAGGCGGCCATCCAGCTGCACCGCAGCATCGACGTGTTTACCGACCGCCACCCGTTGGTGGATGTTTCGTTGTCGCGGTTTTCCACGACGCGCCGACGTTACGCCGGGATCGTACTCGACGTGTTTTTTGACCATTGCCTGGCACGGGACTGGACACTGTACGCTGACCGGCCACTGGAACTCTTCACCTCTGATGTGTATCGGGTGCTGAAGGCCGAGCCGCAATTGCCCGAGCGCCTGGCGAAGATCGCGCCGTACATGGTGGCGAATGACTGGTTGGGTTCTTACCGGGAATTCGAGGTGCTGGAGCAGGTGCTGCGGGGGATTTCGCGACGGTTGACCCGGCCTGAGGAGCTGGCGGCGGCGATGCAGGAATTGCGGGTGTTGTATGAACCGTTGAGTGAGGACTTTCGGTTGTTCTATCCGCAGCTTCAGGCCTTTGCAGCGACACCGCGAATCTAATGTGGGAGCGAGCCTGCTCGCGATTGCGGCTTAACATTCAACATCCATGTGAATGACACACCGCTATCGCGAGCAGGCTCGCTCCCACAGGGTTTCCAGTTGAATCAAAGATTGTGTCAGGCAGCAATTGCGGGACGCATTGGGATTTTCTGAGTTTCAGGAATCACCCCAAACAACGCCTTCTGCACCGCTTGCTGCGCCTCGAACGCCAGCGCCGCACGCTCCCGGCCTTCGCAAACAATCGGCTTGAGCAGATGAATCTCCACATTCCCACGGTCATTGGCAAACAAGCGCATCAAGTGCGACAGCAGATCATCGTCACCAATAAACGGAGCCAAGGTGTCGAGTTGACCCTCGCGCAGGTAACGAATTGCCACCGGTTGCAGCTGCACCTCTGAATCAATCGCCGCCGACAGCAGGCGCCCATGAAACGTGCGCAACGAACGGCCATCGGTGGTGGTGCCTTCCGGGAACATCAGCAGCGGATGCTTCTGTTCCAGGTGCCGGGTCATTTGTTTGCGAATCAGCTGACTGTCGCCCGACCCGCGACGGATAAACAGACTGCCGGCCTTGGCCGCCAACCAGCCCGCCACCGGCCAGGTGCGCACTTCGGCCTTGGACAGGAACGACAGCGGCGTGAGCATGCCCAGCAGCGGGATGTCGGTCCAGGACACATGATTGCTGACCCACAGCATCGGTGCTTTGGGCAACTCGCCATGCACAGTGACGTGGAAGGGCAGGGCATTGCTCAACCGCGCCATGAAAAATCGCGACCAACGCTGGCGGCGGATCATCGAGTGGGCGATGCCCATCCGCTCGAACAATCCGAACACGCTGGCCATGCTCAAGCCCAACGCGACCACCACCAACACTCGCGCAATCCGCGCGTACACCCGAAGGCGGCTCATCACATGGCCGCCTTGAAGTGCTTGGCGTAACGCGGGCAGAGTTCGTCGCGCTTGAGCAGAATGAACACGTCGGCCACCTGGAAGTCTTCGTCCCAACACGGCTCACCGCAGATTTTCGCACCGAGGCGCATGTAGGCCTTGAGTAGCGGCGGCATTTCGGCGATGACGTTGGAGGGGATATCCAGGGTGGGTAACGGCTTTTTCGGTTCGGCGCGCAGGTGTTCAGTGCACAGGTAGCGTTCGCGCAGACGCTGCATGATCGCGTGGGCCTGAATGCCGCCGTCCTGCATCGGAATGCTCGCGCACCCCATCAAATAGCTGTAGCCGCCCTGGTTCAACACCTCGGCCAGTTCACCCCAAAGCACAGAGATGGTGCCGCCGTTACGGTACGCAGGGTCGACGCAGGTACGGCCGATTTCCAGAATCGGGCCCTTGAGGTGCACCAGGCCGTGCAGACTGAATTCTTCTTCGCTGTAGAACTTGCCCAGACTGCTGGCCGCCGCATGGTCGAGCAAACGGGTGGTCGCCACCAGACGTCCGGTGTTCAAGTCACGCACGCCGATGTGGGCGCAGTGAACATCATAGTCATCCATGTCCAAACCCAGCTCGGCGCCCTTCAGCCTGGCGTTGAATTCGTCGCTGAACACGTTGAAGCGCAAGGCCTGAGCTTCCTGCAAGGCGGCGCTGCCGATCAGTCGTTCGGCTTGCAGGCGGCGGTCGTTGCCGGTGTCGCTGATGCGGGCGATCTGAGTCATTGCAAATCTCCTTGCGGGCTGCTCACCTGACGTGAGTTACAGCGGATCGACTTTCTTTATGTGGCCGTTTTGTGCAAGGTCAGGCTATGTAGCCCCAGTGTCATCGCCATTAAGCTTTGGTGATGCTTATATGACAGCCCACGAGGAGCCTCTTATGCCCTGGCAAACCCTGTTGAAGCGCCGCGAGCGCCTGCCCGCCAACCCGGACCTGGCGGAAGGTTTCGCGACCTTGTTGGATCAATTGGGCACGGTGACGCCGTTCGAGTTGGCGGTGGCGGGCGCGCGCGTGATGGCCACGCCGGGGCTGGCGTTTCTGGTGGGGTATCAGGCGGCGTTGCGAATGCTTTGGCCGAGCGCGCCGCTGAGGCTCGGCGCGTTGTGCGCCACCGAACAGCGCAGCCTGCGGCCGGCGGACATGCAAACCCGCCTCACCGATTTGCGCCTGAGCGGGCGCAAGGATTTCGTCACCGCCGGTGATGCCGCCGAATGGCTGTTAATTGCCGCCCGCAGTGAAGCGCCCGGCGAGGCGGCGCGTCTGAGCCTGGCAGTGGTCTACCCCGATGAGCCGGGCGTGCGTCTGGAAAAACTCCCGGCCATCGCGCTCATACCAGACATAAGTCACGGCCGGTTGTTGCTCGACAATGCCCTGTGCGAGTTGTTGGCGGGGGATGGTTGGGATGCTTACGTCAAACCGTTCCGCACCCTTGAAGATGTTTACGTATTGAGCGCCATGACCGCGTGGCTGTATGGCGTTGGCCAGGACAGTGACTGGCCGCAAGTCTTGCAACTGCGGTTACTGGCGTTGCTGGCCGGGTGTGCGGAAGTCAGCCGTCAGGCACCGAACAATCCGGCCGGGCATGTGTTGCTGGGTGGGTTGTTTGCCCAGTTCGAGGGGCTCCAGGCCGAGATCGATCAGGCGCTGGCCGACGGGCCGCCGCATTGGGCGGCGATGTGGCAGCGCGATCGGCTGGTGATGGATTTGGCGGCGGGGGCCAGGGGTAAGCGATTGGCTAAAGCGTTGGCGGTGATTTGACTGGCCCCTTCGCTGGCAAGTCAGCTCCTACAGTTTGAAATGCATTCCCCGGTAGGAGCTGGCTTGCCAGCGAAGGCGGCCTGACTGGCAACACAAACTCCAAAACTGTCATCAACCTCAACTAGGCTCTGTAAGTTAATCCCTCTGAGCCCACGCCATGTTCAAAGGCTTGTCCCTGATTGTCATGCTGTTGCTCGGCCTCACCGCCCACGCCGAAAACTGGCCGGACGAGCAATGGTCCATCGGCCCGAAAAGCTCAGGGCCAGCGCTCCAGGCCTTGGAAACCTACGCCTTCCCACCCCGTGATGACAGCACCCGAAAAGGCATCCGCACTGACGCCTTGCTGGTGATCCGCGACGGCCAGTTGATCTATGAACGCTACGCCGGCCCGACCACCGCCGACACGCCACACCTGACGTGGTCCATCAGCAAAAGCCTCATGGCCACGGTGCTGGGGGTGGCGTATGGCGAAGGCCTGTTCAAGCTCCAGGATTCGGTGCAGACGTTTTATCCACCGATGAAAAAACACCCCGGTGTGACGATGGCTGACCTGTTGCACTGGGCCTCGGGGCTGGACTGGCAGGAAGACTACGAATACGCCCCGTTAAAGTCCTCGGTGGTGGCCATGCTTTACACCCGTGGGCATCAGGACATGGCCGCCTTTACTGCCGATCACGCCGAATACGCCAAGCCCGGTCAGGCCTTTCGATACTCCAGCGGTGACAGTGGTCTGCTGTCTGCCGCGCTGAGAAACATCGTAGGTCCGGGACGTTATCCGGACTATCCATGGACCGCGCTGTTCGAGCCATTGGGCATTCGTCATGCCGTTTGGGAAACCGACGCCACGGGAGTCTTCGTCGCTTCGTCCTACGCCTACCTGACGGCACGGGATCTGGCGCGAGTCGGGTTGTTGATGGCGCGCAACGGGCGCTGGCAGGATCGCCAAGTGCTGCCTGACGACTGGGTTGCCTTCAATCGCGAACCGTTCGCCCACTATCACGCCGATGAGGATGACGCCGTGCCCGGTGGCCAATGGTGGCTCAACCGCGCGGTGGAAGGAGCAGCACAACCCTGGCCCGATGCCCCTGCCGATACCTTCGCGGCGTTGGGCCATTGGGGGCAGGCGATGTATGTGATTCCCAGTGAACACCTGGTGATCGTGCGCTATGGCGATGATCGCGACGACAGCTACCAGCACAACGATTTGCTCAGACTCGCGCTCAAGGCGTTTGCGCAACAGGTGCAGCCATGAACCGTCGCGGTTTTGTTCGTCGCCGACCGTTCAGCACGTTGCTGTTGATCCTGCTCATCGCCTTGCTCGGTTGGGTCTGGCAGGAGCGGATTTCGCTATGGGCCTTCCCCGACATCATCAGCGCCTATACCGCCAAGGAGTATTGCTCGTGCCGGTATGTGATGAACAACGAGGTCGGGTATTGCCACAGCTATGTAACGCAGTGGCTACCCACTAGCAGCTTTCTCGATGACGCCGCCAGCAAACGCGTGACAGTCAGCGGAATGGGCCGTAGCAACAGCGCCGCGTGGATCGGCGAGCGTCAAGGCTGCCGTCTGATTCCGTAGCAAGTTTTGCAATTGGCTGTCGGGCGGTTAAGGTTCGTGCAGGTTTATCTGCCCCACGAGTCTCCATGTTCAACCGCTCCCTGCGCAAAACCCTCACGTTCCTGCTGTTGGCCGGCGCCACGCTGTCGGCCCATGCCGATTGGTATCTGGACGGCGAGTCCTCGCGGCTGTCGTTCATCAGCACCAAAAACGCCAGCATTTCCGAAGTGCAGCGCTTTCTGGTGCTGCATGGCAAGGTGGACGCCAATGGCCTGGCCGAGGTGGAAGTCGAACTGGACTCGGTCAACAGTGGCATCCCGTTGCGCGATGAACGCATGCGCAAGGAGTTGTTCGAGATCCAGACCTTCCCCGAAGCGTTGATCACCACGCAGATTGATCTGCGTCCCATTAACGACCTCGCGCCTGGCGCGCAGTTGGAGTTGCGTTTGCCGCTGACCGTCAACCTGCATGGCAAGCAACACGCCTACAACGCCGAACTGCTGGCGACGCGTCTCGATGATCGACGCTTTCAAGTGGTAACGCTCGAGCCGCTGGTCATCAATGCCGAAGACTTCGATTTGGCACCCGGACTGGAATCGCTGCGCAAGGTCGCCGGTTTGTCGGCCATCAGTTTGTCAGTGCCGGTGGGTGCGGTACTGATTTTCACGGCGCGCTGACATGGCCGGCGCAATTTTTCCCTGGCGTGAAGGCAACCGCTTCGAACTGCTGATCGACGGTCCGCAGTTTTTCCCACGCATGTTGGTCGCGATTGCCCGCGCCGAAGAACAGGTCGAACTGGAGTTATATCTAGTGGAGGCGGGTGCTTGTGCCGAGGCCATGGTGCAAGCATTGGTTTCGGCGGCTGAGCGCGGTGTGCGCGTGCGCTGCCTGTTCGATGACTATGGCAGCCTGGCATTTACGTTGACTTTGCGTCAGCGCCTGACGGCGGCCGGGGTCGAATTGCGTTTCTACAATCGCCTGAACTGGCGGCGCTGGGTCGGTAACTTTTATCGCGATCACCGCAAATTGTTGCTGGTGGATCAAAGCCTGGCGGTGGTCGGCGGCACGGGCGTCACCGATGAGTTCTGGACGCCGGGTGAGGACACCAGCGAATGGCACGAGGTGATGGTGGAAATCACCGGACCTTTGGTCATTGACTGGCAGTTGCTGTTCGATCGCCAATGGATCGCCAACCGTCATCGACGTGCCTGGAAACCGGCCGCGCATTTCGGCTTGCCGCGCCTGCCTCGGGTGCCGTCCACGGGGGAGGGCATGGGCCGGGTGGCCTATGCCGACGCCCGCCAGCACCGCGACATTCTGCAATCGCTGGTTCGTGCATTGAACAGCGGCCAGCAACGGATCTGGCTGGCGACTCCGTATTTTCTGCCGACCTGGAAAGTCCGCCGCTCACTGCGGCGTGCCGCCAGTCGAGGCGTCGATGTGCGACTGTTGCTGACCGGGCCGCGCACTGATCACCCGTCGGTGCGCTACGCCGGGCATCGCTACTACCCACGACTGCTCAAGGCTGGCGTGAAGATTTTTGAATACCAGCCGTGTTTCCTTCACCTGAAAATGGTCTTGATCGATGACTGGGTGAGCATCGGCTCGTGCAATTTCGATCATTGGAATTTGCGCTTTAACCTGGAAGCCAACCTGGAAGCGCTGGACCCTGGGCTGACGCGGGCCGTGGCGGGAAGTTTCCAGCGGGACTTTGCGCAGAGTCAGGAAGTCAGCCTGGAGGTATGGCAACGCCGACCGCTGTGGCGGCGGGTCAAGCAACGGGTCTGGGGATGGGTGGATCGGCTTGTGGTGAACCTGCTGAATCTCAGGGGTTGATACCAATCTCTGCAACACCCTAAAACCATTGTGGGAGCGAGCCTGCTCGCGAAGACGGAATAACATTCAACGAAAATGCTAAATGTTAGACCGCTTTCGCGAGCAGGCTCGCTCCCACAGGTTCATGCGGTGTTTGAATAATTACAGCAATTCAAAGCTCTGCTGTGTCACGTCCTGGGAGTCGAGGCCGATCTGCACGTTGAACTTGCCCGGCTCGGCAACGTACTTGAGCTGGGTGTTGTAGAACTTCAGATCGTCTTCGGTGATGGTGAAGTGCACGACTTTCTGTTCGCCGGCCTTGAGCATGACTTTCTGGAAGTTCTTCAGTTCTTTGAGCGGTCGGATCATCGAACCGGTCACGTCCTGGAGGTACAACTGCACCACGGTTTCGCCGTCACGCTTGCCGGTGTTTTTCACCGTGATGCTGGCGTCGAGCTTTCCGGTCTTGTTCAGCGTGGTCGACGACAGGGCCATGTCGCTCAGGCTGAAGTCGGTATAGCTCAGACCGAAACCAAACGGGAACAGGGGGCCGGTGGTGTCATCGAGATACTGCGAGGTGTAGTTGCCCGGTTTGCCCGGCGTGAAGGGCCGGCCAATGCTCAGGTGGTTGTAGTAGGTCGGAATCTGACCCACCGAGCGCGGGATGGTGATCGGCAGTTTGCCCGACGGGTTGTAGTCGCCGAACAGCACGTCGGCGATGGCGTTACCACCTTCGGTGCCGGTGAACCAGGTTTCCAGAATTGCGTCAGCCTGTTCTTTTTCTTCGAGAATCGACAGCGGACGGCCGTTCATCAACACCAGCACCAGTGGCTTGCCGGTGGCTTTCAAGGCGCGGATCAGTTCACGCTGGTTTTGCGGAATGTTGATGTCCGTGCGGCTCGATGATTCGTGGGACATGCCACGGGATTCGCCAACCGCTGCCACCACCACGTCTGCATCTTTGGCGGCTTTCACCGCTTCGTCGATCATCACTTGCGCCGGACGCGGATCATCGACCACTTCCAGGGCGTCGAAGTTGAGGAAGTTCAGGTAATCCACGATCTTCTTGTCGCTGGTGATGTTGGCACCGCGGGCGTAGATCAGCGTCGATTGCGCGCCCAGTGCGTTGGTCATGCCGTCGAACAGGGTCACCGATTGCGCCGGTCTACCATTAGCAGCCCAGCTGCCCATCATGTCGATAGGCGCTTTGGCCAGCGGGCCGACCAAGGCGATTTTTGCGGTTTTCTTCAGCGGCAGGGTTTCATTCTGGTTCTTCAGCAACACCATGCTGCGGCGCGCGACATCGCGGGCCTCGGCGCGGTGCAGACGACTGTCGGCGTTAGTGTCGGCCGGATCATCTTCAGCCTTGCCGATGCGCAGGTACGGGTCCTTGAACAGGCCCATGTCGTACTTGGCGGCGAGCACTTCACGCACGGCGTTGTCGATGTCGCTTTGCTCGATCTCGCCTGCCTTCAACAGCCCCGGCAGCTCTTTGCCGTACAGGGAATCGTTCATGCTCATGTCGATGCCAGCCTTGATCGCCAGCTTCGCGGCTTCACGACCGTCACGGGCAACGCCGTGCTTGATCAGCTCGAAAATCGCCCCGTGGTCACTGACGGCCAGGCCTTTAAAGCCCCATTCCTTGCGCAACAGGTCTTTCATCAGCCAGGTGTTGGCGGTGGCCGGCACACCGTTGATCGAGTTCAAGGCAACCATCACCCCACCGGCACCGGCGTCAATCGCCGCGCGGTACGGCGGCAGGTAGTCCTGGTACATTTTGACCGGGCTCATGTCGACCACGTTGTAGTCGCGACCGCCCTCGACCGCGCCGTACAAGGCAAAGTGTTTGACGCTGGACATGATGCTGTCCGCCGCGTTGGCGCCGGTGCCCTGGAAGGCTTTGACCATGACGCCGGCAATGCGTGACACCAGGTAAGTGTCTTCACCGAAGCCTTCGGACGTACGGCCCCAACGCGGGTCGCGGGAGATGTCGACCATCGGCGCGAAGGTGAGGTCGACGCCGTCCGATGAGGCTTCCTTGGCGGCGATGCGCCCGGACAGGCTAATGGCGTCCATGTCCCAGCTCGAAGCCAGGGCCAGCGGGATCGGGAAAATGGTGCGGTGGCCGTGGATCACGTCGTAGGCGAAGAACATCGGGATCTTCAACCGGCTGCGCATGGCCGCGTCCTGCATCGGACGGTTTTCCGGGCGAGTAATCGAGTTGAACGTGCCGCCGATGTTGCCGGCCGCGATTTCCTTGCGGATCAGCTCGCGTGGCATTTCCGGGCCGATGCTGATCAGGCGCAACTGGCCGATCTTTTCATCGAGGGTCATCTGCTTCATCAAGTCGTTGATGAAGGCGTCCTTGTTCTCTAGAGGTGCGGGCGTCGTGGCGGCCAATACGTTATGACTGGCCAGGCTGACGAACAGGCCCAGCAAACACAGCTTCTTCATGAATGTTTTTCTCGAGAGCCTAAACGGCAGGGAATACGCGCCGGTCAGCCAAAAGTTAGGGAGCGACTATTGTTGTTCAGGTAAATGCATGCACACTTGCGCAGTATTTTGCGCTAGGGGCATCTTTTAGCCCATTGGCTCGATGCAATCCAGTGGTGGCGGCTGATTATGCCCCAAGTGCCCGGTCAGAAGGGTACAGGTTGTTTTTCAACGGAATGTGCCAGGGAGTGACCCAGATGAATGCAAGACACCCTTATCGCTCAAGCCTGCAGGTTGCAGCCTTGATGTTGCTGATCACCATGCTTGCGGGCTGTGGCATAAACACGATTCCGACCCTCGACGAGCAGGCCAAAGCCGCGTGGGGCCAGGTGCAAAACCAGTATCAGCGTCGCGCCGATTTGATCCCCAATCTGGTGGAAACTGTCAAAGGCTACGCCAAACATGAAGAAGAAACCCTGACCGCAGTGATCGAAGCACGGGCCAAGGCGACGTCGATTCAAGTGGACGCCAAGACCCTTGATAACCCGGAAAAACTCAAACAGTTCCAGCAGGCCCAGGATCAACTGACCGGTGCCCTGAGCCGTTTGATGGTGGTGTCCGAACGTTATCCGGACCTCAAGGCCAACCAGAACTTCCTGGCCTTGCAGTCGCAACTTGAAGGCACCGAGAATCGTATCGCCGTGGCCCGTCGTGACTTCATCCTTGCGGTGCAGAAGTACAACACTGAAATCCGCACCTTTCCCGGTCGCCTGTGGCACAGCCTGATGTATAGCGATTTGCCGATCCGAGAAACCTTCGAGGCGACCACCCCGGATGCCGATAAGGCGCCGCAAGTGAAGTTTTGATCGGCCTGAGCATCACCACGGATGAGGTTGCCAATGCGCGTGTTGAAAGTGGGCCTGATGCTGGTGCTCTGGGTGTGCGCCCTGACGGTACAGGCCGAGTTGAAATTTCCGTCACTGACCGGGCGGGTGGTCGATAACGCCCAGATGATCGAGCCGTCGGTGCGCGAGCAGCTGACGCAGCAACTTAAGGCCCATGAAAGCGCCACCGGCGAGCAGTTGGTGGTGGTCACGTTGCCGGACTTGCAAGGCACCGATATCGCGGATTTTGGCTACCAGCTGGGGCGCGCCTGGGGCATCGGCCAGAAAGATAAAAATAACGGCGCACTGCTGATCGTCGCGCGCGATGAGCGTAAATTGCGCATCGAAGTCGGGTATGGCCTCGAAGATCGCCTGACCGACGCGCAAAGTTCGGTGATCATCAATCAGGTGATCACCCCCGCATTCAAGGCCGGCAACTTCAGCAAAGGCATCAGCGACGGGGTCGCGGCGATGTTGGTGGTGTTGGGCGGCAGCCCGCTGGATGAACCCTCGACCGTCTATGAACCGCGAGGCGATGAGGATAGCGACTTCGTGGCGCGCCATCCCGGCGTTTTTGTGTTTCTGGTGATGCTGTTCATCCTGACGATTTTTGTTTTGCAGATGCTCGGGCTTTTGCCCGCTGGCCGAGGGGGCTCGGGTGGTTCGGGCGGTGGTTTCGGCGGTGGTGGTTTTGGTGGTGGCGGTGGAGGCGGGGGCTTTAGTGGCGGCGGGGGCAGTTTCGGGGGCGGAGGTTCGTCGGGCGGCTGGTGATAACAATAATGAGCAGGCACTTTTGAACATGGCGTTACTGACTGAACACGAACAACGCAAAGTCGCCGAGGCGATTGCCCGGGTCGAGCGCAACACCGACGCCGAACTGGTGACTGTGCTTGCCGCCCGCGCCGACGACTATGCGTACATCCCGCTGCTGTGGGCCAGCCTGCTGGCGCTGATGGTGCCGGGGATCGTGCATTACCTGACCGGCTGGCTGACCCTGCACAGTTTGCTGCTGGTGCAATGGGTTACCTTTATCGTGCTGTGCCTGGTGTTCCGTCTTCCCAAAGTCACCACGCACCTGGTCCCGCGCTCGGTGCGGCATTGGCGCGCCTCGAACCTGGCGCGCCGGCAATTTCTGGAGCAGAACCTGCACCACACGGCCGGCAGCACCGGGATGCTGATTTTTGTCTGCGAGGCTGAGCGCTATGTGGAGATCCTGGTGGATGAGGGGATTTCCAAACGGCTGGACAACAAGAACTGGGACGGGATAGTTGCGGCGTTTACCCAGCAAGTGAAACAGGGGCAGACGTTGCAAGGGTTCGTGACCTGCATCGAGGCGTGTGGTGAATTGCTCAAAGTGCATGTGCCGGTGACGCTGGAGAGGAATGAGTTGCCGAACCGGTTGGTGGTGTTGGGCTAAGCCGCAACTCATTCCCTGCAGATCGCGCCGTTCGGTAAATAACTGCGTGTCCCCAGAGGCCATCCCCCCTAAAATACCCGCCATTCTTCGATTCGCTCCGCCCGAGGCCGTTTTTTCATGTCCGTCACCGCCACTCCCGCCAGCCTCGCGCCGGATCACCACGCCCAGTTCATCGACCTGCTGCAAACCAGCCTCGACGCCAACACCTTCATCAAACTGGTGCTGGCCAAGTACGTCGGCACTGAAACGGATTTACAGCGCCTGATCATCAAGCAGCTGACGGTCAAGGATCAGCCTTGTCTGTCCTTCGTTTACCGCTATAAAACCCGCGACATCACCAAGAATCTGCCGCTTGCCGAAGGCGTTGCGACCATCGCCGCGCTGCTGCCGGCTTCGTTCAAAAATGCGCATTTGCTGTCATTGACCGACGAAGCCCAGCTCGAATACAGCAAAAAGAGCAAGTCTTCGCTGTTCAAGAGCAAACCTCAGCAATTGCGTGAAGTACCGTCCTCCGAGCATAACCGCGAGAAGAACCGCTTCCTCGATCTGAGCCGGCCGTTCCTCGCCGACCTCGGCGTGACCAACAGCAAGCACGAGCTGATCCCGGCGATGTCGCGCAAGTGGAAGCAGATCAACAAGTTCATCGAAGTCTTCAGCCATGCGCTGACTACCTCACCGCTGGCGCTGGACAAGCCGGTGCAGGTGGCGGATTTCGGTTCGGGCAAGGGTTACCTGACGTTCGCCATCCACGATTACCTGCGCAACACCTTGAACGCCGAAGGCGTGGTGACGGGGGTCGAGTTGCGCGAAGAAATGGTCAACCTGTGCAACGCCGCCGCCGCGAAGCTTGAGCACCCGGGGCTGGTGTTCAAATGCGGCGACGTGCGCAGCGTGGCGCCGAGCGAACTGGACGTGATGATCGCGCTGCATGCCTGCGACATCGCCACCGACTATGCGATCCACACCGGCATCCGTTCCGGCGCCTCGATCATCATGTGCTCGCCGTGCTGCCACAAACAGATCCGCCTGCAAATCCAGAGTCCGGCACTGCTCAAGCCGATGCTGCAATACGGTTTGCACTTGGGTCAGCAAGCAGAAATGGTCACTGACAGTTTGCGCGCGCTGTTCCTCGAAGCCTGCGGTTATGAAACCAAGGTGTTCGAGTTCATCTCGCTCGACCACACCAACAAGAACAAGATGATTCTGGCGGTCAAACGCGCCGAGCCGGCGGACCCGGCCCAGCTGTTGGTGAAGATTCAGGAACTGAAGGATTTCTACCACATCAGCGAACATTGCCTGGAAACCCTGCTGCGGGCTGACGGCTACCTCTAAACACTGTAGGAGCCCGGCTTGCCGGCGATAGCGATTTCGAGTACGCCATCGCCGGCAAGCCGGGCTCCTACAGTTCAGGCGGTGGCAATGCGTGCGGGTTTAACCGCGGTCTTGCGGCCCAACATGACGGTCACGATTACTCCGGCAGCAAACAGCCAGGTGATCGGTTCGATGTGTTCGCCGAAGAACAGCGCCGAAAACGCAATCGTGAAGAAGATCTGCAACAACTGGATCTGACTGACCCGAGCAATCCCACCCATCGCCAGCCCGGCGTACCAGGCGAAGAAGCCGATGAACTGCGAGAACAACGAAACGTAACCAAACGCCCACCAGGTCTTGGCCGATATCTCACCCTGATGTTGCAGCGCCAGGTACACCACTGGCCCGATCAACAGCGGTGTCGACAGCACCAGCGCCCAGCAGATAACCTGCCAGCCACCCATTTCCTTGGCCAGGCGTCCGCCCTCGGCGTAACCCAGGCCACCCACCGCAATCGCCCCGAGCATCAGCAAATCACCGGCCTGAATGCTGCCGGCACCGCTGATGAGCGCATAACCCAACACCAACGCACTGCCCAGCGCGGCACAGGCCCAGAAGGCTTTTGACGGTCGCTCGTGGGACAACCACGCGGCGTACAGCGCCACGCATAGCGGTTGCAGACCATTGACCAAGGCACCATGGGACGCCGGCAAGGTTTGCATGGCCCACGCCGACAATACGGGAAAACCCAGAATGACCCCGGCGATCACCAACGTCAGGCCTTTGACCTGTTTCCAGGTCGGCCATTTCTCCCGACGCCACAGCAACAGCATCGCCGCCGGCACCGCCGCGAACAGCGCACGACCGAGGCCATTGAGCAGGGGATGGAGTTCCTGCACGACGATGCGTGTGAAGGGCAGGGTGAGGCTGAAGATCACAACACCGAGCAGGCCGAGGGCCATGCCGGTGTTTTCGCGCGAGGTCATGATGGCAACCAGAATTCAGAGTGGAGGAAGAGTCTTCATCTAGCCACAAACCGCGCCGGCTGCGCTGTTACAGCTAGGCGCAGAGTTATCCGTACAGTTGAGGACGCCATCGCGGGCAAGCCACGCTCCCACAGTTAACCGAGTCGCACATGGGAATGCGATCACCTGTGGGAGCGTGGCTTGCCCGCGATGAACGATGACGCGGTCTATCAGGTAGTAGCAGGTTATTACCCGACCCCGCGGATAAGGACTACCTTGAATATTCCTGCGAATGTTCCCCCAGAGGAGTCCTCCCCATGGCTGCTAAAAAAATCCTGATGCTGGTCGGCGATTACGTCGAAGACTACGAAGTGATGGTGCCGTTCCAGGCACTGCTGATGGTTGGTCACACCGTACACGCCGTGTGCCCGGACAAAACCGCGGGCCAGACTGTGCGCACGGCGATCCACGATTTCGAAGGAGACCAGACCTACAGTGAAAAGCCTGGCCACTTGTTCGCCCTGAACTTCGACTTCGCCAAGGTCGCTGAAGCCGACTACGACGCGCTGCTGATCCCCGGTGGCCGAGCGCCGGAATACCTGCGCCTGAACGAAAAAGTCCTGGATTTGGTGCGCGCCTTTGACAAGACCGGCAAACCGATTGCTGCCGTGTGCCATGGCGCGCAACTGCTGGCGGCGGCCGGCGTTCTCGAAGGGCGCGAGTGCAGCGCCTACCCGGCCTGTGCCCCAGAAGTGCGCCTGGCCGGCGGTACGTTCATCGACATCCCGGTGACGCAAGGTCATGTTCAAGGCAATCTGGCGACTGCCCCGGCCTGGCCGGCGCACCCGAGCTGGCTCGCCGGTTTCCTCGGGTTGCTGGGCACCAAAATCACGCTGTAACGAGGGATTTGTCCATGTGCGAGCTCTACGTCAAGGCCGATCCGATCCTCTACGAATCGCGGTCCCGCTCGCTGCGCATCTGCGGGGTGGTCACCACCCTGCGGCTGGAAAACCAGTTCTGGGACATCCTCAGCGAAATCGCCGAAGTCGACGGTATGACCACGAATCAGCTGATCGCCAAGCTGTATGAAGAGGTGATGGATTACCGCGGGGAAGTGGTGAATTTTGCGTCGTTTTTGCGGGTGAGTTGTATGCGCTATCTGAGTCAGCGGCGGGTGGTTGTGCCGGAGTTGTCGGTGGTTCGGGCGGTGGTGAAGTAGCGAAAATCGTGTTGACCCAATCGCGAGCAGGCTCGCTCCCACAGGGGATCGCATTCCAATGTGAGGGCGGGCTTGCCCGCGAAGGGGCCGGTACAGGCGACAGAAACCTTGACGTGGTCTTTAATCTGAAGCGCAAAGCCTCTCAATTGCCAAGGAGATAGAGCATGTCTGGATGGTATGAAGTGAGCAAAACCAGCAACGGCCAGTTTCGGTTTGTCCTCAAGGCGGCCAATGCCGAAACCATTCTGGCCAGCGAGCATTACACCACCCGCAGCGCGGCCGACAACGGCATTGCCTCGGTGCAAAAAAACAGTCCGCTGGATGAGCGCTACGAGAAAAAGACCACCAAGGATGGCCATCCTTACTTCAACCTCAAGGCCGCCAACCACGAAATTATCGGCAGCAGCGAAGCCTATTCCTCCGAGGCCGCACGGGAAAAAGGCATCGCCAGTGTGAAAGCCAACGGGCCGACCAAGGTGATCAAGGACAAGACCTTGCCTGTGCTCTAAACCAAGCTCCCACTTTCGACCGCATTTGTCCTGGGGGAACGCGATAAAGGTGGGAGCGAGGCTGCTCGCGAAGTGGCTCGCCGGGTCGCCACTAAACCTCGACTGGAACCGTCAGCTTCGGACTCCCCAGCGAATGCGTCTTGGAATCGAAAAACCGCAATTGCGATCCGGTCCCCTCAAACACCTTCGCGTAATGCCGCTTCTGATGCTGAATGAACGCCTTGCTGCGCGGATAAATCGAGATCGCCACCACCGACGGTTTCGCCTGGCGCAACGCATGAACGATATGGCTGTCCTGCTCGCCCAGCGCATGACCAAAAACGCACAACCCGTCGCCATGCCCCAATAACTGGTCATAACAAAACGACAGATAATCCGAGCTGCGAATCGTCTTGAGCTTGTCCTGCGCCGGCCCTTCGTTCACGAACAGCGGCACGTCATCCAGGGTCTTGATCGTATTGTTGATCGCGAAACTGCCAAGCAATGTGCCCTCGGTCGACATCAGCTTGCGCGCCGTACCGTCCTGATTGCGCACCAGGTGTAAACCACCGTGCAGGTACAGCAAGCGGGTTTTATCGGTCGCCGTGGCGCTCAGGTCAAAGCCCGGCTCGGTGCCCTGGAAGAGATCGGTGATCGCGTCCGGCTGATGCTGGATGGACCAGTAGTTGAGCAAGTCATAGTTGGTGGTGAACACCGTCTGATAGCTGCCCAGTTCCTGACTGATGGTCGCCAGGGTCGAAGGCACCACCAGCCGCCACGGAATATGCACGGCGTGCACGGTGTTGATCAGCGCTTCCTTGATCGCGTAATAGCGATTGCGCGGTGCGGCGGAGCTGACAGCCAGCGCCTTATTCACGCGGCTGGTGGTTTTCAGTGCGCTCAGTACTTGTTCGAAACTGCGCGTCTGCATCGCCTCGAACACACTCAGCTCGGATTGGCTCAGGGGTTTTTCTTCGACGGTGCGTGCATTTTCGAATAGCGAGTCGTAACCAAAATCGTCCCACACCGCACGGCTGGCGCCGTTACCCACCAGTAGGCCGCTGAACGATGCGGTAGCGCGCAAGGCGTTCCAGTCTTCAAGTTGGGCATCAACATCCTGGAAATCGGTCATTGCGGTGGTCGTCTCGAAGCAAAGGGGCTAATGGGCGGCGACTTTATCACGGCCGGGCATCGAGTCAGATCAACATGTAGTTTGGCGACCCGGCGCGAGCAGTACGCAGAGCATCGCGCCCACTGCCAGCAATGTGCACAACAACGACAGCGGCCACGCTTGCTCACTGGCAATCAGGCTGGCAATCGCGCCAATCACGGCAGCCATCAGTTGATGAATAAAACCGCTCAGGGCCATCGCATAGGCACCGCCGACCGGTGAACCGTCGTTGGCCAGGGAAAGGCTGATGGGGTAGGTCAGCGACTGCCCCAACACCGCCACGCAATAGGGCAACCAGAACAGTAGCGCAATGGTGGTGCCGACGAAGCTGCCCAATAACATCATCGCACTCCCCGCCAGCACCAGCCCGACGCCGGTCGTCATCAATCGACGCTGACCGGTGCGCAGTACCAAGCCATTGACCCCCAACGCCCCCAAAAAATACGCCGCGCTGATCGGCCACCCCAGCAACCCGTATTCCACCGCCGACCAATTGAACGGACCTTGCAGAATCAACGGAGCGGCGGTGTTGAATGCGACGATCACCCCATAACCGAGGCCGCCGGTGAGGGCCGGTAGCAGGAAGGCACGATCGCACAGAATGCGCCCGTAACTCGGCCATGCAGACAACTGCACATTGTCCTCGGTCAGCCGCGCAAACGGGACCCGCGCCACAACCGTCGCCATCAACAGGCTCGCGCCCCCCAACAGATAGAAGATCGCGGACCAGCCCAGCGCCACCTGAATAACCGACCCCAGGTACTGGCCGATTCCCAGCGCTATCACGAACGAAATCGAAATCCACGACAACGCCTTTGCCAGCAGATCGCCGCGGAAACTGTCGCGGATCAACACCCGGGCCATGACTGAAATCCCGCTGGCACCAATGCCTTGAAGCAGCCGAAAAAACAGAAACGCTTCAAGTGTCTGGCCCAGCGGCAGTGCAAGGTTGCCCAGCCCATAAATGCCCAGCGCCGCGAGCAATACCGGTTTACGACCAATGCGTTGACCGAGGCTGCCCCAGAACAACATCGGCAATGCCATCCCGATCAAGTACACCGCCAGGCCCCAGGACACCTGCGAGGCATCGGCAGACAGGTGCCGAGCCATCTCCGGCAGCGCCGGCAGGTAAATGCTCATGCCCAGTTGAGCGAGAAAAACCGTGCTGTAGGTGACGAGGAGGGTGGTGCGGCTCTTCATGACAACTTCCCTGGTGTTCAGTCGCCGACGACCCCGGCGGCTGTGCATAAAAGCTCGGTGACGAGCTCGCAAAAGTGGCGGATCAGCATCGGTTCCATGTCCGCCCGCAAGGTGATTCTCAGAGCAGCCTTGCTTTGTGCTACCTGCGGAAAAAACACCGCCGAGGTGAAGAAGCCGAGATTGGCCAATTCGATGGCGATGCGGTTGCCCAGCACCGCCTCACCGCAGTGGATCAAGCGAATCGGCATATTGCTGCCGTGCTGTGCGGTACGGATCAGGCTGTCAAAGAGCCGGATATTAACCTGAAGTTTTTCCTGTAACGCAGCAAATGCCGGTGTTTGATGCAGCTGGATGGAGGCTCTGCCCGCGCCGATGGCCGCGCTGTTCAGGCTTTGCGACCAATTGCTGGGGCCGCCGTAACGTTGAATCAGCTTTTTCTGCCGTTCATTGCCCAGCATCACCAGCCCGCCGCTAGCGCCAAATGACTTGGCCAATGAGGCGACGATCAGGCCGTCATCTTCCAGGGCCTGAAACCTGGGGCGCACCAGGCCTGCCCCAAATGTGCCGACGGTGGATAGCGCATGGGAGTCGTCAAGGTAGAGAAACAACCCATAACGGTCCTTCAGGTACAAAAGACTGTCCATGTCGGCGACCCCGCCCATGCTGTACGCACCGTCGGCAACATACGCGACCCTGGTGTTTTGCTGGCACTGGGTTTCCAGAAAGTCCATGTCGTTGTGCGGACTGGTCACGACCCTGGTTTCATCGGCGCAGGCGGCTTTGAGGTGATTCATCGAGTCATGCGCCAAGCGGTCAAATACCATCACCGGCGGCCGGTTCTCGGTGAACACACCGCTGGCCAACAGAGGCAGGATGCCGGCACTTGCCGCGCTGCATGACAAGGTGCTCAGGCACGTGGCGCCGAACAATGCTGACAGCTCGGTTTCGTACTGATCGAGGATCGCCAGTTTGCAGCGGTTTTTCGAGTTGGCGATGCGCAGGGTGCCGGTTTCCCACAAGGTGGTCATGGCGCCGTCGAGCAAGTCGGGGTGGTGATCCAGGCCCAGGTAGGAGGTGGTGCAGAAGTGATGAAACGCGCGTCCGTGCTGGTCAACCATGCGGTTGCTGCTTCTGATGTCGACGTTCAGCCCCGCGACTTTTCCTGCTTCTGCGGTTTCCCAGTCGTGATCGGCCAGCGAGATCAGTTTTCGATAGTTGGTGAAGGTATTTGCCGCGTGCGTTGTCTGGTCCATTTGAAGTGTCTGTCCTTGAGTGGTGAAGCCGTCCGTGTGTGTTGCCAGACTTTACAGAGTGCGACGTTGCCGCTGAATCGGCTGTTTCCGGTTCGGTTGAGTGTTACAAGAGATTTGTGTGTAGGGCGATGGCTGTGTGGATGTGAGGCAAAACCCGGTTATCCTGCCCATTCCGCCGCACAGAAGTCATCGAGCCCTCCATGCTGCAAAAAAGCCTGATTCGCCGTCTCGACCTGATCACCCTCCAGCTGTTCGTCGCCGTCCACGAAGAGGGCACGCTGACCCGTGCTGCCGCGCGTGAAGCCATCGCAGTGTCAGCGGCCAGCAAGCGCTTGATGGAGTTGGAAGAGGCGTTGGGAATCAGTCTGTTCGTGCGCCAGGCCAAAGGCATGGCGTTGACGCCGGCTGGCGAAACCTTGCTGCACCATGCCCGGCAAATGCTGTTCAACGTTGAGAAAATGGGCCTCGAACTGGGCGAGCACAGCCACGGCATTCGCGGCTATGTGCGCATGCTCGCCAATCTGTCGGCGATCATTCAGTTTTTGCCCGAGGACTTGCGGGACTTTTCCGAGCGCCATCCGCAGGTCAAGACCGACCTTGAAGAACGTCCCAGCGGCGGGGTGATTCAGGGGGTGCTGGATGGCGTGGCGGACCTCGGCATTTGCTCCATCGACAGCGACATCAAAGGGTTGCACAGCGTGCTGTACCGGCAGGACAAACTGGTGGTGATGATGCTGCCCGATCATCCCTTGGCCAACCGTTCTAGCCTGGCGTTTGCCGACACGCTGGACAGTGATTACGTCGGGCTGCATTCCGCCAGTTCAATCAACATGCGTACCCATGCGGCGGCGCGTCAGGCGGGAAAGGTGTTGCGGTTGCGCATTCATGTGCCGGGTTTTGATGCGATGTGCCGGATGGTCCAGGCCAACATGGGCATCGGGATTTTGCCGCAGAAGGCTTATGAATTGTTTGGCCGGGCGTTGGGGCTGCATGCGGTGCCGTTGACGGATGAATGGTCGGATCGGGCGTTGATTATTGTGGTGCGGGATGAGGCGGGGTTGTCGCCGGTGAGCCGGATGTTGTTTGAGCAGTTGCGTGGGGCGGTCTGAAATTTCTTCATTGGATGTGCCGGCCTCATCGCGAGCAGGCTCACTCCTTGGGGATTTGTGGACGCCGCAGATCCAGTGTGGGAGCGAGCCTGCTCGCGATGACTGACCTGAGGCCGCGGCAATCTTCCAGAGCGTTCGCGTTTGACGAACGCCCATTGCCAACTGAAGGTTGGATTCCTCACCCCTCGCTCCTCTAGCCTTGGCACCTATTCCAAGAACAAGAGGTACCCCGCGATGACTGCCCCGTTAAGTGCAATCAAAGTGATCGAGATCGGCACGCTGATCGCCGCCCCCTTCGCCGCGCGCATGCTCGCCGAGTTCGGCGCCGAAGTGATCAAGATCGAAGCCATGGGCCTGGGCGATCCCCTGCGCAAGTGGCGAAAACTGCACGAAGGCACCTCGCTGTGGTGGTACCTGCAATCGCGCAACAAGAAGTCGCTGGCGCTGAATCTCAAATCCCCCGAAGGCATCGAACTGGTCAAGCAACTGGCGACCGGCGCCGACGTGCTGATCGAAAACCTGCGCCCCGGCGCCCTGGAAAAACTGGGCTTGGGCTGGGACGTGTTGCACGCCCTCAATCCCAACCTGACGCTGGTACGGATTTCCGGTTACGGCCAGACCGGCCCCTACCGTGATCGTCCGGGTTTCGGTGCCATCGGCGAGGCCATGGGTGGGATTCGCTACACCACCGGTACCCCCGGCTCACCGCCGGCGCGGGTGGGTGTCAGCCTCGGTGATTCCCTTGCGTCGCTGCACGCAGTGATCGGTGCCTTGATGTCACTGCTGCGGGTCAAGACCGGGCAGGGCGGTGGGCAAGTGGTCGATGTGTCGCTGGCCGAAAGCGTGTTCAATGTCATGGAAAGCTTGGTGCCGGAATACGACATGCTCGGCCATGTCCGTGAGCGCAGCGGTGGCGCTTTGCCGGGCATCGCTCCGTCCAATACCTACCTGACGGCCGATGGCGCTTATGTGGTGATTGCCGGCAACAGCGACCCGATCTACAAGCGCTTGATGGAGGTCATCGGTCGGCGCGATCTGGCTGATGCAGCGGAATTCGCCCATAACGATGGCCGTGCATTGAAAAGTAATGTGCTCGACGCCGCGATCACCCACTGGACCAGCAGCCTGCCCATCGACGCCGTGTTGTCGGCGCTGGAAGCTGCTGAAGTCCCCGCCGGGCGCATTTATTCGGTGGCCGACATCGTCGCCGATCCGCATTATCAGGCGCGGGACATGCTGCTCAGTGCCGACCTGCCGGGCGGCGCCACCGTGAAGATGCCGGGCATCGTGCCGAAACTCTCGGAAACCCCTGGCGGCGTGAATTGGTCGGGGCCGAGTCTGGGCCAGCACACCGACGGGATTCTCGCCGGGCTGGGCCTGACGGATTCAGATATCGAACGCCTGAAAACTGAAGGGGTGGTGCAATGATCACTGACTTTTCCCAAACCCTGATTGTTCAGGAAGTGTGCCCGCGCGACGGTTTGCAGATCGAGCCGACCTGGGTCGAAACCGCCGACAAGATTGCCCTGGTCGATCAGCTGTCGCTGGCCGGTTTCAGCCGTATCGAAGCCGGCTCGTTCGTGTCGCCCAAAGCCATTGCGGCATTGCGCGATGGCGAGTCGGTGTTCAAGGGCATCACCCGACAACCGGGGGTGATCTACGTCGCGTTGATCCCCAACCTCAAGGGCGCGCAACGGGCATTGGCGACGCGGGCCGATGAACTGAACCTTGTGATGTCCGCCAGCCAGACCCACAACCTGGCGAATATGCGCATGCGCTGCGAAGACTCGTTGGCCGCGTTCGGCGAGATCGTGCATTACGTGGGCGGCACGCAGGTGCGGCTCAATGGCAGCATCGCCACCACCTTTGGCTGCCCGTTCGAAGGCAAGATTGATGAGGATCGCGTGCTGCAAATCGTCGAGGCCTATCAGGAACTCGGGATTCAGGGCATTACCCTGGCCGACACCACCGGCATGGCCAATCCACGACAGGTTGACCGCCTGGTCCGTCGAGTCTTGCAACGGGTTTCGCCGGCGGATTTGACCCTGCATTTCCACAACACCCGCGGCCTCGGTTTGTGCAACGTGCTGGCTGCTTATGAGGCGGGTGCCAGACGCTTTGACGCAGCGCTCGGCGGGCTCGGCGGTTGCCCGTTTGCGCCTGGTGCCTCGGGCAATATTTGCACGGAAGATCTAGTCAACCTGTGTGATGAAATCGGCATCCACACCGGCATCGATCTGCCGCTGCTGCTGCGCTTGTCCCGAGGATTGCCCACGCTGCTGGGCCACGAAGTGCCCGGTCAACTGGCCAAGGCCGGACGCAATTGTGACCTGCACCCAAGCCCGTCCTGACCGCACCGAAATCCCCTGTGGGAGCGGGCTTGCCCGCGATAGCGGAGTGTCAGTCGACATCATTGCTGCATGTCAGACCGAAATCGCGGGCAAGCCCGCTCCCACAGTAAAGCTCCCATATAGAGCCACTCAACCAGACAACAAAAACAATCGGATACCCACGGGAAGTCCGCCTGGAGAACCACCATGAGCCTCAAAGTACTGGAGGCGGGCGCGAGCCCGTCCGTTAGCCACGACGAAGAAAAAGCCCTGGTCAGCAAGGTCGCCTGGCGCCTGATGCCGCTGATCATGGTCTGCTACCTGTTCGCGTTTTTTGACCGCATCAACATCAGCTTCGCCAAGTTCCAGTTGCAGACCGACCTGAGCCTGAGCGACACCGCTTACGGCCTCGGCGCCGGGTTGTTTGTGGTCGGCTACGTGCTGTTCGAAGTGCCGAGCAACATGATGCTGTACAAGGTCGGCGCGCGGCGCTGGATCGCCCGGATCATGATGTCCTGGGGCCTCGCCACCGCTGCCATGGTCTTCGTCAACAGCGAATGGCAGTTCTATGCGCTGCGCTTTGTGATTGGCGCGATGGAAGCCGGTTTTGCACCGGGAGTCCTGTATTACCTGACGCTGTGGTTCCCGCAGCACTATCGCGGGCGGATCACATCGATGCTGTTTCTGTCGTCGGCGTTTGCCGGTCTGGTCGGCGCACCGTTCTCCGGATTGGTCCTGCAACACCTCGACGGCTTCCTCGACATGCGTGGCTGGCACTGGCTGTTTCTGCTCGGCGGCGTGCCGTGCATCGGCCTCGGCTTGCTGGTGCTGACGCTGCTCAAGGATCGCATTGAAGACGCCCATTGGCTGACGCCTTCAGAGAAGACGTTGCTGGCCAGCCGCATCGCGCACCATGAACCGCATAAGAGTGGCGGCTCGCTGCTCGCCGCGCTGCGGATTCCAGGTTTCCTGACGCTGGGGCTGATCTACTTCCTGATTCAGGTGGCGTCCTACGGCTTGAATTTCTGGGCCCCGCAACTGATCCGCAGTGCGGGCACTGAAAGCCCGGTGATGATCGGTCTGCTAACTGCCATCCCTTACATCTGCGGCGCGATCAGCATGGTGGTGATCGGCCGCTTGTCAGACTCGACCGGGGAGCGGCGCAAGTTTGTCGCAGGCTTGGTGGCGGTGGGCGCGGTGGGGTTCTTCTGCGCCGGGATCTTCGCCAACCACACGACCTTCCTGATTGTTGCGCTGGGCTTGCTCGGTGCCGGGATTATTGCGTCAATCCCGAGCTTCTGGACCCTGCCACCGAAACTGCTGGCCGGTGCCGGCGCAGGGGCGGCGGGCGGGATTGCGGTGATCAACACCCTCGGTCAGTTTGGCGGCATCGTCAGTCCGGTGATGGTCGGGCGGATCAAGGACCTGACCGGCAGCACCACGCCGGCACTGTATGTCATCGGAGTCTGCGCGCTGATCGCCGTTGCGTTGTTGATGTGGGGATTGCCGCAGAAGTTGCGCACCCTCGACAAGTTCTGAGATCCGTATCGTCAGACAGGCCGCTATCGCGATCAGGCTCGCTCCCACACTCGATCTGTGCCACGCCGCCGATCAAAGGTGGGAGCGAGCCTGCTCGCGATGGCGGTCTGACAGTCAACATCTCACTGTCAGTTGACCCCTCAACCCGACGTCACCAATCCCATGGCCGGCGTCCCACTGAACTGAATCAACGCCACACCGACTGGCAAAAAAACCGCCCCAATCACTCGCGGCGAGGTCATTTGCCGCTCCACCAACCCAAACAACCCAAAGCGATCCAGCGCCAACGACGCCACCACCTGTCCCGCCAGTGCTAAAGCAATAAATCCCGACGCCCCGAGCCTGGGCAGCAGCATCAGCGCCAACGAAATAAAGCCCCCCCCAAACCGCCCGCCCGCATGTTCTGTTGGAAATGCGCGGCAGCGGCACGCCGGAAATCGAACGGGCGCTGACTGCGTTGCGCGAGCGCCGTCGAGTGGCCGTCAGCCTGCCGCACTGGAGCGTGGCGCCGGAATTCATCAGTGGTTCGGATTTGATTCTGACGGTGGCTTCGCGTGGGCTGCGCGATGTCGATGTGCGGTCATTGGTGGTGGTGCCGCCACCGTTTCATATTCCGTCGTTTACGTTTGTATTGGCGTGGCACAAGCGGCGGGGAGGGGATCAGGCGTTGAATTGGTTGAATGGGCGGATTAACGAGGGAATAGCGTGCGGTTGATGATTGTGGCGCGGGCGCTGGGATAGACTGGCGTCCATTCGCTCATTGGTTCATCAGGACTTCCCATGACCCCATCGCTGCTTATGGCTGTTCTCGCCTCGGGCTTTATCTACGGCATCACGCCGGGGCCGGGTGTGTTGGCGGTGTTCGGCATTGGCGCGGCGCGCGGTCGGCGGGCAGGGGCGGGTTTTTTGTGCGGGCATTTGCTTGGTGATGTGGTCTGGTGCAGCACCGCGTTGATCGCGATTGTCGGTGCACGGGAAATTGGCAGCACAGCGTTCGATGTCTTGGGCGTGCTCAGCGGTCTCTATTTGTTCTGGCTCGGTTTGCGCGCCGTTCGGGCGAAACGCAGCAGTGCCGAGGCTCCTCAAGGCCCGGCTCGCCAACCGTTCTGGCACGGCATTGTGTTCGGTCTGACCAATCCCAAGGCTTACCCGGTGGCGGTGGCCACGTTCACCGCGCTGTTATCGAGTCGCGCAGAACTGCTGCACTGGTCGATGCTGCCGTGGTTGATTGTCCTGAGCTTCGTCGGTGGCCTGATCGCCTACGCTATCCTCATCGGCATCGTCGGTGCGCGGCAGGTTCGTACCTTGTATCAGCGACATGAACTGGCGATCACCCGGTTGTGCGGGGTCATGTTTATCGGTTTTGCCATTAATGCCCTGGCGCATGCGTTGCCGGGGCTGGTCACGAACAAGGCTTGAGGCCACATGCAGGGCACCATGGCAAACAGTAACTCCGCGCCGCTGGCGAGCTACATCGATCTATTGCTGGACGCCGTTTGCGCGGTCGACAAGCAAGGCCGCTTCGTTTTTGTCAGTGCGGCTTTCGAGCGCATTTTCGGTTACTCCCCCGACGAGATGATCGGTCAATCGATGATTGATCTGGTGCATCCTGCTGATCGCCAGCGCACCCTCGACGCTGCGCGGGAGATCATGGGCGGCGAGCCTAAACTCAACTTCGAAAACCGTTACCTGCGCAAGGACGGCCAAGTGGTGCATATCCTCTGGTCGGCGCGCTGGTCGGAAGTCGATCAATTGCGCATCGCGGTGGCGCGGGACATTACCGAACGAAAGCAGGCCGAATCCCGGCAAGCAGCGTTGTATGCGATCTCCGAAGCGGCCCACGCAGCGGAAGATTTACTGACGCTGTTCAAACGCGTTCACTTGATCATCGGCGAATGGCTGCCCGCGCTGAATTTCTCTGTGGCGCTGTATGACGAACACTGCGCGCAGCTGAATTTTCCTTATCACGTCGACGACGTTGAACTGCAACCCGAGCAGCCTGGCACCATGACCGGGCGCCTGTGCGCGGAAGTGATCCGTAGTGGTCAGCCGATTTTACTGACCCCGGAACAAGACAATTCGCAGGCAGGCTTTGAGATGTCGGTCGCCGGTCCGAATTCGTCGTGCTGGCTGGGTGTGCCTCTGAACTCGAAAAACGGCACCATCGGCGCGCTCATCGTCAAAAGCGTAGCTGGGGGCGAGCGCTACACCGAGCAGGACAAGGAACTGTTGCAATACGTCTGTGCTCAGGTCGCGACCGCCATCGAGCGCAAGCAATTGAATGCCAGGCTGCAGCGAATGGCCCAGTACGACCAACTGACTCAACTGCCCAATCGCGAGCTGCTGCGTGATCGTCTCAAGGCTTCATTGGCGCTGGCTCGGGAAGATGGCGGGCGGATGGCGTTGCTGTACGTCGATCTTGATCGCTTCAAGGACGTCAACGACACCCACGGGCATGCGGTGGGCGACATGCTGCTGCAAGCGGTGGCCAATCGACTCAAGGGTTGCGTACGCGAAACCGACACCGTGGCACGCATCGGCGGGGACGAGTTTGTAGTGTTGCTGCACAGCATCCACGCTTCGGAGGATGCCGACCGTGTGTCGGAAAAAATCCTTCAGGTCCTGGCGCAGCCACTGCGTCTGGACGGGCACAGCCTGAACATCCAGATCAGCATCGGTGTCGCTCATTTCCCCGAGCACGGCACCGAAGAACAGCAGTTGTTCAGGCATGCCGACGAGGCCATGTACACCGCCAAGCGCCAACATCATCTGCGGCTCGAAGTCTGAAACTGCGCCGCCGTTCGTCGCGGCGCTTTCAGGTTTACTAAACCTTTTGGGGTGTTTCCATTCTGATTTTATGCGGGCTGCTGCTCGCCTAGGTCATCACCAAGAGGTAGAGAATCATGCCTAACTCAAGAAACTCGAATTCGGGAAACTTCGCCAATGATCGAGCGAAGGCGTCTGAAGCTGGTCGCAAAGGTGGGAAAACCACGACCACGACTGTCGATAAAGACTCTACGAAACCCGAAATGGGCCGCAAACGTGGTCAGAAATCAAAGTAGTGGTTGAAGATGGTTTTGGGCGGGGGCGAAAGCTCCCGCTTGAATTTTTTTACAAGGAGGGCGCGACCATGAACAGGATGGCCACCCGAATACGTCATGCAGGTTTTGTCACATTACTGGGCCTGTGTGCCAGTAGTGCTTTGGCCCAGTCCCCTGCAGAATTCATCAACGATACCTCGGCCCAAGGCATGGCCGACATTGAAGCCAGTCGACTGGCACACCAGAAAACCGAATCCAAAGAGGTCAAGGACTACACCATCGTCGTCATCAATGACCGTACTACCGCCAACCAGCACCTGGCAAAAATCGCCAAACAACTGGATTTGCCGGTGGCCCCGCGTGAAGAAGTAGTCGACAAGGCCAAAGCCTTGATGCCGCAAGTGATGGACGGTGCATCCTTTGATCAGGCCTACGCCGCCAGTCAGGTGAAAACCACCCAGGCAGCCATCGAACAACTTCAGCAGGAAGCGCAGAGCACCGACGTGCCGGAACTCAAAGCCTTCGCCGAAGAAACCCTGCCCAAACTGCAAAACCATCTGCAAATGGCCAGGGCGTTGCAGGCCGGTCGATAGTGGCATTTAAAGCCAACGGCGCGTGACTCACATCACGCGCCGTTTCATTTTACTGAGCACTCATTCAAATTCTGTTTGCGCTGGCTCGACGTCGCCAGCCCCGCCAGGTCATGCACCTCTTTTTCGCCCATGGCGCGATAGTGCTTGCGCAGCGCCTCCAGTTGCTCGAGGTCCAGTACCTCCAGCCCCAGCATTGCGTTCTTCGCCTCCTTGTTCACCCGCAACAATTCATCGATTTTCAAATGCAGGATGTCGGTATCGCGGTTCTGCGTGTTCTGGATCAGGAACACCATCAGGAACGTGATGATCGTGGTGGACGTGTTGATGACCAATTGCCAAGTGTTGTTGAAACCAAAACCCGGCCCACTCAAGCCCCACAGCGCAATCAGAAGCAACGCCGCCATAAACGTCTTGGGGCTACTGGCCTACAGAGCGAGTTTCTGCGAGATTTTTGCGAATTTCATTGCCGTGTTCCTTATAGGGATGCGCCTGAATTTCAGACAGCGACGGCGTGTTGAAAATTCTACTTACATTCCCGGATTCGGCGGTGAGGCGAGTTTTGTAGCAGCTGGCGGAGCCTGCGTCCGGCTGCTACAAGTTGCGTTTAGTCAGTTAGGGTTATTTCAACCGCCCAACTGAAGTAACCCAACGCCTCGCAGCTTTTATTGATCAGCATGAAATTCAGCTCACACGCCTCCACCCCGGAGGACAGGTAAGTGCATTCCCAATAATGATCGTCAGCCACATGGTTACCTGGCTCGGTCGGGTTTTCAGGGGCTGGCGTAGGTACCGTCATGTTGCCATGGACCACCAACTTGGGCGCTGACAGTACGCCGGCGTCGCCCACGGACATCTCGTAAAGCACCACACTGTGCTCGGCGAGCAAACTGACGGTTCTTGCACGGATAAGGAATGTCGTCCCGTTATCCGCGTTTAAAGTCAAATTACTGTCATTAGTTGTATTTTTTAGTCCGCCGATGGAAAAGATAAATCCATCCTCAATCACCGTAGGTAATTGCGGCATGAGACTGGGTTGCGGATAGCGTGAAAGTAACGATTCGGCATCGACGATCAGCAATACATTGCTCGCGGTCGCGACGCTGGATGAAGGGGATTTGATCGGTTCGGAAGTCATCATGGATTCCTTTCATGATGTTGGCAGATGACGGCAGCCGCTTCGGTTCACGCAAGACATCCCGTTCCTGTCGAGGCGGCAACTTGCGTGGCAAGCCCCTTGTTGCCAAGGGGCCAGACTCTCGTCAGTTACGGATGGTAATGAACGGATCCCACGAACAGCAGCCGACGATCTTGCAATCGCGGTCCACGATCAGGAAGTGGAAGTGGTAGGTCACGCTGCCGCACGAAAGTGTTTCCGAAGACCAGTAATGGTTATCGACTTTCTGGCAGCTTGGCACCGAAGGATTACTGGTGTTAGGGACGGCAACGCAAGCTGTGGCCTTGCGCGGCGTGGGGGTGGAGATCAGCTCGTTGCCGACATTGCCGATGAATTTGTAGAAAATCACGGCGGTTTCAAAACTCTGTGACAGACTGGTTTCCCGCCAGCGGATCAGGTCGCCCACTTGTGCTTTCAAGTTCAGTTCGCCACCGGCCTGGCCACTGACCACGTTGTTCTGGTTGGTGACCATGTACACATGATTGACGTCGATCATCGTCGGCGCGGCAGGGTTTTTGCTGATATTGGGGTAGTTTTTCAGAATGGTTTCGGTGTCGATTGAAACCAGTACATCCGTGACTCGTGACATAGTGAAGCTCCTTTTTCATAGTGAACGCCTGGCATCTTTCCAGGCACAACAACGATTGCTTGCCTTGCGGTCGTTGCGCAAACACTACGGGCGGAATCCACCTGTCACGGGCATGAGCTGGCCTTGCTCCTTGCGTGCAAACCAACAGGTTCGGGTTCCTTCCGACGGGCCGCGATTGGACTATAGATGCGATATTCAGACTGTCAAAATCGCTTTATGGCTGGATCGACGAGCGGTCAATTTGTTGCGTTGGACAAAGGCCGGGATAGGGCCGTATGCGTTGGTCGAGGTATCGTATCGGACCGGTTGTCGGCCTCTGGCCCACAACACACCGACAGGAGAACGCAATGAGTTGGTCCGCCAAACAATACGTCGCTTTTGAAGATGAACGCACCCGCCCGGCGCGCGACTTGCTCGCTGCGATTGCGCCCGTGGACGCGCGCTCGGCCATCGACATCGGTTGTGGGCCCGGTAATTCGACCGAGTTGCTGGTTGAGCGCTTCACTAACGCCACGGTGCGTGGCGTCGACAGCTCGACCGACATGATCGAGGCCGCTCGCAAGCGTTTGCCAAACGTGCAGTTCGACATCGTTGATATCGGAACCTGGAACAATAGCGGCCCGTTCGATGTGATATTCGCCAACGCCGTGTTGCAGTGGCTGCCCGATCACGCGACGTTACTGCCGTCGCTGGCCGCCCGACTGACCCAGGGCGGCAGCCTGGCCATTCAGATGCCCGACAACCTCAACGAACCGTCCCATCGCCTGATGCGCGAAGTGGCCGCCGAAGGCCCTTGGGCCAGCAAACTGGCGGACGCCGCCGGGCAACGCACGGAAATGGCGAGTGCCGGCAATTATTACTCGATGCTGCGACCGCACTGCACGCGCGTCGATGTGTGGCGCACCACTTACCATCATCCGCTGGCGGGCGGTGCGGCGGGTGTGGTCGAGTGGTTCAAGGGCAGCGGTTTGCGGCCGTTTCTTGAACCGCTGGATGCCGCGGAAAAGGTGCAGTACCTCAAGCAATACCATGCTGCGATAGAGCAGGCTTATCCGGCGTTGAGCGATGGTTCGGTGCTGTTGCCGTTTCCGCGGTTGTTTATTGTCGCGACTCGGTAAGCACACACTGAACCTGTGGCGAGGGAGCAAGCACCCTCGCCACCGTGATACGTCACAATAGTCGGCCATGAAACGCAAAGGACGCCCCGAAAGGCGCCCGCTATCACGTCAGGATGGTTCTGCATCCATGCGTCGAGCGATGACATCCAGCACATCGCAACCGTCGCGCAAAGGCACACAGAGGAGCAATGCAAAATCGCTGAGGATGACCGAGTCAGTGGTGATATCACCTCGCATTGCGAGGTTTTCCAGGATCTGCGTCACGGCCCGAACTCTGTAACTGGCCGTGCTGAGCAGTGAGTGCAGCGGTTGGGTGGTGTTGACGAACAGGGAAGGTAGATCGTCGGCGTTGCTGGTTAAAGCCATATATTCTTTCAAGATTGATCAGCATGATAGGAGGAAGATCTACCACTCAATCGTCGCCAAACAATAGGGTGGTAGCTGTACGCGGGTTGGCGAACCGGGCCATGGTAAAACCGGCAGACCCTAAGGTCTCCCACGCACAGCCACCAAAAAGAGGCAGCCAAGTGCGCTCAAAAGATGGCCTCAATCGGATCGGACGGCGGCATTGGGTAATGCTCGTCTTCGTATTTTTCGATGAGCAGCGCCAGAATTTCCAGCTCATCGCCTTCAGGTGAACCAATGTCTGCCCCCCACAGTTGCTCCATCGAGCAAATGCATCAGTCAGGTCTTCTTGGCTGCGAATAGGTTTAATGTTCATTACACGGTCTCCGCGTTGATCTGATCATATTGGGCGTGGGTGCCAACGAATCTGATGAAGCCGAGCTGTCGTTGATAGTCGACTGCCAGAATCACGCGATATTTGTTGCCGCCGATGTTGAATACAACCCTGCCGCCCTTGAAAATTCTGGCAATTCTCAGCTCCGCCCTGACCTCTTGAGGCGTGCGATAAACGGCTTTTTCCATATGTCGATACCATTCAACAAGCGGTGTTTCTGCGTCAGTGTAGGCTGAACTGCTTTCCCAAAATTCCCTCAATGTCCCTTTTGCAATCACTCGCACCGCAAGTCCTCCCGTTTTGGGAGGTGGTCGTCTTCGCATTGACGAGATGCAACCGTACCAGTGCAATGCCATAGCGGTCGCGAGCCCCTGAAACCCTATTGCATTGACGAAATCCTTGATAGGCGCAAGAAAAACGCTAGCAGGGCCACCAGTGAATGGTTGATCTACACCTGATTTTGCAGTCACTGACTGGCCACTTAGGCCGAAGAACAACGGTTCACTAAATCCCACCCACAAAAAACCGGCCACTCAGGGCCGGTAGATACGTCCCTGAAATAAGTTCATCAGTTTTGCTGCAATACCTTAAGTGCTGCCGAGGCGAGAAAACCTGAACGGCTTTTCTCTTCTGGATGATGCAGTACGTACTCATCGATTCGGTTGAGCAGGTAGCCGGGCAGTGTGATGTTCAGCTTCTGGGCTTTGCCCAGATACTTGGTGACATCAATATCCACCAAAGCCCACGTGCAGCGTGCGTACTGCGGATTGGCCGCATGCAAAGTGACCTTGTTCGCGGCTGGAATCGGCGAACCGTCTTCAGCCAGGATTTCGAAATGACCCTCAATGGCTTCGCGAGCCATGGCCATCGCATCGTCCAAATCCTCACCGGCAGAGAAGCAGCCAGGAATATCGGGTACTTCCACGCCCCAAGCGTGTTCATTATCGCCTATTGAAATCGCAATCGGATAAAGCATGTTCATTGTCCTCCTGTGACGCCGCGCATGGAGATCCTCAGAGCAGCGCCTGTTGCAAAATACTGATAGCCGTTTTTTTTGAGCAGATCCTTTTTCGGGTGAGGAACTGTCACCAGCCCTGATTCGAACCAGGTACCATCCATCCGCAACGATTTGGCTTATCAAAAATCGGCTATTCACATCACCTCCCTGTGGTGTGCTTAGGTGGTTACTATGCCTACTGATTTTTTATGATCAACACTATAACCACTGAGCCTTCTTTGGCGGCTCTGGTCAGGTGCGAAGAAACCAGTCTAGGAGGGCTTGAGGAGAGGGTTTGGGGATAACCTCAAATGAGGTGTTTTCTGTATTGCAGGGTTTTGCATCCCTACCGAAGCGCTGCGTAGCTCAATTTTCAGGCATAAAAAAACCGGCCACTCAGGACCGGTTTTTTTCTATCTCTACGTCCCCCGTCAAAACCACCTCAACGTGAGACCAAAATTCGATTGGAGCGGGTGAAGGGAATCGAACCCTCGTTATCAGCTTGGGAAACTATGGTGGGTGGAGTATCAGACAGACGCGTAAGGTATGCTTGTGCGTGTTTAACCTCTCTAGATCAAGGCTTTTCGCTAGGTGGTCAGTTTCATGCTATTCCGCCGATTACCTCCATGTTCTGGCCTAACGGCCCCCAGATACGGCCCCCAAATGCTTACGGATAAACAGATCAGGGCAATGAAACCTGAGGAACGGGAATACACAGTTTCGGATGGACGCAGTGCGAGAGGCGAAGGCGTTTTGATGCTGAGGGTGCGACCTACCGGCACCAAAGAGTTTTATTTCCAGCGTCGACTGGATGGAAAGAAAATCAAAACCAAACTCGGTACGTGGCCAGCAATGAGCCTGACTGGCGCGCGTGATCTGTGCCGAGTGGAAAAAGAAGTGGTGATAGCCGCTGGCACCTTTCAAAACCTGTTGGATGCTTACACGAACAAACTTGAGGCCGAAGGCGCTGCCTCGGCTTCGGATGTGAAGTGGTCACTGAAGCATTACGTCGCTGAAGCGAATATTCGTGACGAGAAAACAGCCAAAAGCAGAAACTCGAAACCCGCGATGCCAGATCAATATGGACGCAGGTGGGCTTTTGTAGGATTGTCCTTGGCTATGTCCAATAGATCCGACAGTCAAGAAAGAGAAAAATGGATACTAGGAAACTGCGTCACGTCCTGGGGCTGGTAGAGCACCTGACATTCACCCGAGCCAGTATCGAGGTCAACCTGAGTCAGCCGGCCCTGACTCGGAGCATTCAGTCGATCGAGGCCGAACTTGGGGTTCAGTTGTTTGATCGCGGGCCCACTGGTGTTGAGCTGACCCCCTACGGCGAGGTGTTTACCGAACGGGCGCGTAAGGTACTGGCCGAACTCAATGAGTTACGCCGGGACATCGAGTTGGTGCGGCGCGGTGAGTATGGAGAGATTGCCCTGGGTTTCGGGCCGACGGCAGCCGCCCTGCTCAAGACCCCACTGCTGGAGCATTTTGCCCTGAATGCACCGCAGGTACGGCTGACCGTCAAAGGCGGCACTTATGAAGAGTTGTTGAGATTGCTGCTGGAGGAGAAAATCGACATTTTTTTCGGCGATGTGGCACTGCTGTCCTATCGGCAGGATTTGCAGGTCGATTCGTTACCCAGTTGGCGCAGCGGTTTTTTTTGCGCCGCCAACCATCCTCTGGCGCAAAGAAGCCTGGTCACCCCGGCCGAGTTGTTGGATTACCCCTTGGGTTGCATCAAGTTGTCTGCGTGGGCCATGGCTGACCTGGATGTGTATTTTGAGGGATCTATCGAGGCGGCTATTCATTTTCAGACTGATGTGCTCGCAGATCTGGAGGCATTGGCTCTGGCTGGGAGCTCGGTGATCTTTGGCAGCCGTCCGGCTTTTTGGCAGGCATTGGGCGGCGGTCGGTTGCAGGAAATCGCCTTGAGTCCGCCGCTGCAACGAAGCGCGCGTTTCGGCTCGGTCAGCCTTGCAGGACGTACCTTGGCCCCCTCGGTGAAGGGGGCCAAGGCGTTGGCCCATAAAATATTCGCAGGTTACGCCGAACTGCTGGCCGTGGCGCCCGCAGTTGACGATTGATCAACTTGGAGCTGGGTGCCTTTAGCGTCGGCCGAGCGCTGCATTTCACGCAACAGCGGATCGATGTGGCGGTTGGCGTACCAGGTGTAGAAGCCGGTGACAGCGACACAGAACCAGTACAGGCCAATTCCCGCCACGATTCCGGTTGTCAGCCGCGACTCTGTCGACAGCGGCAGGGTCAGCCAGTGGGGAACAAAGGCTACCAGCAGGATAAAGCCGAAGTAGGTGCTCAGGGTCAGTACAGTCAGCCCCAGGATTAACCTGAGGCGGATCTTTTTTAGACGGGCTAGAGACGTGTCGCTTTTGGGGGCAATGAACGGGGTCGGCATGGTAGGTACCTCGTTTGCAGTTAGGGGTCAGTGAGCCACGGCGTTGCTGGCGTTGATGCCGGTCAGCGAACGGTAGTGCTGGGCATCGAACCTGGCGCGCTCGGCTTGGGCCGACGGGCTGCGGTCGGTGACCGAGGCGACCCAGGCGGCGATAAAGGCTAGGCTCATGGAGAACAGCGCAGGGTTGGAATAAGGGAATATCGCCGTATCGTGCCCCAGCACTCCCACCCAGATCGTCGGCCCCAGTACCAGCAGGCCCACCGACGAGATGAGACCGCACAGGCAGGCGGCGACGACACCTCGGGTGGTCAGTCCACGCCAGAAGATCGACAGAATCAGCATCGGAAAGTTGGTGCTTGCGGCAACCGCGAATACCAGACCAGCGAGGAAGCTGATGTTCAGGTTCTGCACCAGTTGCGAGAGCAGCAGGGCGACGAGGATCAGGGTAATGCAAGCCCCCCGGAATATTTTCAGTTCTCGCTTGGGGTCATTTTCTTTCTGGCGGAAGAGGTGGGTATAGATATCGTGGCCGACCGCCGACGCGCCGGAGATGGTCAGGCCGGCGACGACTGCGAGGATGGTGGCGAAGGCTACGGCGGACATCACCCCCAGGAACAGTTCGCCCCCGAAGAAGGTACCCAGGTGCATCGCGGCCATGTTGTTGCCACCGATCAGGGTTTGGCTGGCGGTGTCGAGGAACTGTGGGTTACCTATGACGAAAATCGCTGCACCCGCGCCGATCACCACCAGCAGGGTGTAGAAGTAAGCAATGATGCAGGTGGCGTAGAAGGCCGACTGGCGGGCGGCGGCGCCGTTTTTCACGGTAAAGAAGCGGATCAGGATATGGGGTAGACCGACCATACCGAAGATCAGCGAGACTCCAAGGGAAATTGCATCAATCGGGTTGGCTATCAGTTTGCTGGGGGCCAATACGGCCAAGCCCTGGGGATAGGCTTTGATCACTCTGTCGAGCAGCTGGTTAGTACTGAAACCGACACTTTTCAGCACCATGAAACAGAGGAAGCTGCCGATTGCCAAAATCAGCACGGCCTTTGTGATTTGCACCCAGGTGGTGGCCAACATGCCGCCAAAAAGCACATAAAACAGTACCAGAATGCCGACCATGCCCACCGAGAGCAGATAGGGCGTACCAAACAGCAATTGGATCAGTTTGCCGGCGCCGACCATCTGCACCACCAGATAGAGCAGCACGATGACCAGAGAGTTGGCGGCTGTCAGCAGGTGTACCGGGCGTTTTTGCAGGCGGAACGAAACCACATCCGACAGGGTGTAATGGCCAAGATTGCGCAAGGGTTCGGCCACCAGAAACAACAGGATCGGCCAGCCGACCAGGGTGCCGACCCCATAGATCAAACTGTCATAGCCGTAAAGGGCCTGCATGGCCACGGCGCCGAGAAAGGTCGATGCTGACATATAGTCGCCAGCCAGGGCAAAGCCGTTTTGCCAGGGCGTGATGCCGCCGCCGGCGGTGTAGAAGTCCGCGGTGCTGTGGTTGCGGCGGCTGGCCCAACGGGTGATGCCGAGGGTCAGGGTGATCAGCAGGAAAAACGGCACCAGGGTGTGCCAGTTGGCGGCGTAACTGCTGCCAGTGGCCGCACTGGCCGGGTTCGAAAGCAGCAGCAGGAACAGCAGTGAAAAACACGCTGGAAGGGTTTTGGGTTTCATGCCGGGCTCCGGACTTAGTTGTTGTTGTTGTTGTTGTTGTTGTTGTTGTTGTTGTTGTTGTTGTTGTTGTTGTTGCGTCAGGCGCCAAGGCGCAAGCGAACTAATTGCTCAAACATCGCGACTCCAGTGCTCGCCACCTCATCGTTGAAGTCGTAGTGCGGGTGGTGACACATGGGGCCGTCCTGCCCCAGCAGAAAATGACAACCGGGACGCTCCTGGAGAAACACTGCGACATCATCACCGGCCATGATCGGTGCGACGTTGTCGAACAGGTTATGGGCTCCGACTACACTCTTCGCGGCGCGGATCACGTGCTGGGTATGCTCCGGACTGTTGACCACCGGTGGGGTGCTATTGGACAGCGTCATGTCGATTTGACAGTGATGACTCAATGCCAGCCCCTGGCAGACCTCACGCATGCGCTCGATGACCTGTTGGCGAACAGGAATGGACAGGGTGCGCACGGTGCCATTGAGCTGGGCGAACTCAGGGATAACGTTGTTGGTCTCTCCAGCCTGGAAGCGGCAGACACTGACGACTGCATTCTCTATCGGATCGACGTTGCGGCTCACGATGCTTTGCAGGGCTGTGACCAGGCTCGAGCCGATAACGATCGGGTCGACGCTCAAATGGGGCATGCCGCCGTGGCTGCCCACGCCGGTGATGCGGATCGAGAAGAAGTCCACCGAGGCCATCTGGGCACCAGTGCGTACGCCAATGGTGCCCGCCGCCAGGGAAGGGTGATTGTGCAGGGAATAGACTTCGTCGAAAGGGAAACGCTGCAGCAAGCCATCCTCCAACATGGCCCTACTACCCTGGATGATCTCCTCGGCAGGTTGGAATATCAGCACCACTTTGCCGCTAAAATTCCGCTTTTGGGCCAAGAGACGGGCCGTGCCCAAGAGGATGGCAGTATGGCCATCGTGGCCGCAGCCGTGGAATATTCCGTGATTCAGGGAGCGATAAGAGGGCTGCCCTTCTTCGACGATAGGCAAGGCATCCATGTCGGCGCGAAAGGCGATACTCGGTCCAGGGCCAAGGTTGCCGTGGATCACCCCGATGACACCCGTCTGGCCAATACCGGTGTGCGTTTCGATATCCCAGGAACGCAGGTGTTCGGCGACGAAGTTGGCGGTCTTGTGTTCCTTGAAAGCGATTTCCGGCTGGCTGTGAATCTGTTGGCGCCAGGCGCGCATATCGGTGGTCAGGGCTTGGATTTCAGGGCAAATAGCCATGTGCATGGATCCTTTGACTTGGGGGCTGAGAGTAGAGCTGCCAACTCTGCCCGCATCATGCCGGAGTGCAAATGCCCTGGACCAATGCAAACCTCGGACGTAGCTATGCGTACTTTGCATAGCCGAGGCACCCTGTAGTTATCGGAGGTTCAGCCACCTGGTCGTGGCGCGGGTTACTTTCATTTTAAGTTTTGCTGCTGGTCGATTTCGGTTGGGTATGACCGGCAGCAGTCGCTCCGTAAGGACTCTGAGACTGATCCAATTGGCTTAGGTGGGAGTTGTCGCCGATCACAACAATACAGGGATTCAATTTGCCAGCAAAACGACGGTTTTCTTGAATGAAGGACCGCTTCTAGCCGTTCTCTGCCGATCATGATTACAAAGCGTGCAGGACAAATCCGATGCAATCGCTGGTCAGGTCGAACGCAACCGGCTGGTCAAGTGGAGTGCAATTTCGCAGTAGCTTGCGTTTCAGCCAAAGCTGGCGGGCCGGCCGACCGGTAGTGGCCCTAGCTCGACGTCGGCCCCTGCGCGCGCATGATGGCGACGACACGGGACAATTCGTTCTCACTCCGCGTGAGCAGGGCCGCCATGTAGAAGTGCATGTGCATGCCCATCACGCGGTCCTCAGTGCGGCCCGTGTACTTGCGCCACTGCGACCCTTCCTACACCAAAATCTCCCCGATTTTCATAACCGGTCTATCTGTCGCTTGGTGCTTGAGCAGTGCACGCACCGATGTGCCTGCTCTTCACAGGAAAAATCTCGCGCCTAGAAAGTGCAGGCAAGGAACGCACTTTTCCCCCTCCCGCCGATGGGCTTCGTGTACAAATTTTGCGAAAAGAATCGGGCGATGAAAACAACCCTCCAGCCCAAGGCGGCTGTGGGGCTTGGCGGGTTAGAGCGTTTTTCATTTTGTGAAAGGTTTTTCAGTTTTTGGAAAAGAAAACTCACACGACACACTTGATGGTGTGCAGACGGAGAAAAGAGAAGAGGCCCGGACTAGGGCGGTGGAAAACGGGAAAACGCGGAGAAGGGTGTGTCTTCCAAATTGGCACGCCAACTTTTCGATGGGGAATTGCTGAAGCCAGGCGGGGAGTGTTGCAGGGCGGTAGCCCTTATGGCTGAAGGGCTACAAGCGTTTTGCAGGGTGGATTCAAGATTTCATTTTTTTACACAAGGAAATCGCCAGGGAAACACAGTCTGTGATGTCAAAAAAATTCAAATCTCAACAGTGATGGAATGGGTATCCGTCACTTCGGTCTCCTGTGCCTCTTCACGTTCTCTCATGAATTTGACATGGGGGAGATTGAATTCATTGGTTAACCGTTTGTGTTCCTCTGCGACCATTGGATGAAGTAGGTTTTTTAGCAGCGCAGCCAGCTTGTTGGCGGTGCTTTCATCCAATTTATTTACGGTGCCGGTTGTTCCCGCCGCGCAGCTTACATTTGCAGATGGGATGTCCAGAGCTGCAAGTGCACCCCAAATGTAGCCTCGGAGAAATGTCTGGTTGGTATGCAAAACCTTGCTTTCCGGCGTGCCCTGATTGTCCCAGTCCACCTTGTACTTATTTCCAACCTTGATAACGAGGATCACGGGCAGCGCTGGCTGCTTGCTGATGGTCTTCATCTGACGTCTGTTCGCCTGTTTAAAGTTAAGTGCCGAGTCAGCTAGGAACATAACATCCAGGATGGCCCCGTTGCTCGGACCCAATCCCGGTGGCTGAATTTACAGCGACGCTTTTAACCCCGTTACAGATCAACCTTTGCCTGGCCTGACGGAGCAGTTTTCAGGTGGTCGTCAAAAGTGGCTATTTTTCGCCACCCTGTCCGCAAACGAGCGATTAATGCTCTGTAGCCCGCGTAGAACGTGGCTTTGATACATGGCGGTCACGTGGACGGGTGGGCTATTTAAAAAGGTATTTATAAAAAAACCTTTATAAATCAGTCAGTTAAAAGACGGCGTTAATAGCCTTCGTGATAGCCCCGTAAATACCTGCGGTGGCGAAAAAAAGAGGGTTAGTGAAAGCGCTGGAAGCCTTGATCTGTATAGGTTGGAGAGGGGAAGGAAAAATTAAATACCTTTAATAGTCACTTTAAACCCCAACCTGAAAATAAAAATTCGCTTCTACGGCTGGGGGGATCTAAAGGTTGATACTCGCAGGCGCTGGGGAAGTACCTGGTTCGCTGGAGTGGGGAGAGCAGTTCTAAGAAGTGGCCCCCGATACGGCCCCCAGTTGGTTGCAGTGATATACATGCACCGCTGGAAGCCTTAAAAATAGTGGAGCGGGTGAAGGGAATCGAACCCTCGTTATCAGCTTGGGAAGCTGGAGTAATGCCATTATACGACACCCGCTCAGAGCGGCTGACTTTGTACCAGATGTGCGCGTGGAAATGAAGTTTTTCTTTGCGCGAGACGACTTTAGCGCAGGTGAAGCTGGCCAAAGACCGCGAGGCGGTCTTTCGCGGGCAAGCTACGTTCCTACAGGAATGCGTTCAACACTGTAGGGCGGGGCTTGCTCGCGAGGACGCAGTTTCAGATTGCCAGTGCATGGTTATCCTTGACGTAGTGGTAACGCGTTCGGCTTTCATGCTGCGATGGTTTCAGGAAGCCCATCAGTGCATTGCGGCTGTCTCGGCAGGCGGCTTTGTGTTCCATGTCGAGAAAGTGGCCGGTCGCTTCCAGTGTCGTGAAGGTGGCGTTCTGAACGTGGTTGGCGAACAATCGCGCGCCATCGGCGGCGGTGTATTCGTCCCATTCGCCGTTCATGAACAGCACCGGCACGTTGATTTTCTCCGAGGCTTTGAGGAAGCACTGGCGATCACTGTGCAGCAGGTCGCTGATGTGGAAGTGCATCTGCCCGTATTCATGATCGGCCAGGCTGCTGACGTGCCGGTAATTGAAACGCTTGAACAGGCTAGGCAAATGTTTGCCGATGGTGCTGTTCACCAGGTTGCCGACCCGGTCGCCGTCGCGGCTGCCGAGGTAGTCGACTCCGCGCTCAAGGTAGTCGAGCATGTGCGCGTTGATCTCCGGGGAGAACGAGCTGATCACGGCTTTTTCGATCCGCCGTGGCCGATGGGCGAGGGCGACCAGGGTCGCGGCGCCGCCCCAGGAAAACGACAGCACGTGTTCGGCGCCGAAGTGGTCGATCAGCTCCAGCAGGATCTGTCCTTCGACTTCCTTGGTCAGCAATTTCTCATGCAGGTTGTGGGCTTTGGACCGGCCCGCGTAGGGCTGGTCGTAGCAGACTACGTTGAACTGCGGATGAAGGTTTTTCACGGTTTGTGCAAACGACGCAGTCGTGGCCATCGAGCCGTTGACCAAGATAATGGTCTTCTCTGCGGCGTCTGCGCGATAGAACTCCGTGTAGACCCGATACTGACCCTGTATATCCAGCACAGCGATTTCTGGCCTCATGTCATATGACTCCTGGCAAGCGGGTATGCGCGCAAATGAGATTGCACGAGCTTTATGACAGGTAGGCATACGCCTGGAATTTTGGGGCCCATGTCGATCCGTAACAGCAGGTCGACGGGTATTATTATTGGCGGGCAGTCTGCCGGTCTGAGGTGGAACCTGAAGGTTCTCTAACCGACAAAAAGTTTCTTAGAGGTATGTGGTGACTCATCAGTCACATTTCGGCTGACGACCTGATTCAAGCAGGGGCGACGCCTTCGCGCAAGAGCCTTTTGTAAATTGTTCGACAACTTCTGCTGAGCGGTCGCCTGCTTAGATCAAATGAATCTCTTCGGTGCGCAATGCGCGGTACTCGCCCGGTTTTAGCGCGTTATCGAGCACCAGCGGGCCCATGCGCTCGCGGTGCAGGCGCATGACCTTGTTGTCGAAGTGGCCGAACATGCGCTTCACCTGGTGATAGCGGCCTTCGACGATACTCAGACGCGCCGACTTCGGTCCTAGAAGCTCTAGCTCGGCAGGCTGAGTGGTGAGGTCTTCGAAGGCGAAATACAGCCCTTCGGTAAATTTCAGTGCGTACTCCGGCCCGATATCTTGCTCGGTCTCGACGTAGTAGACCTTGGGCAGTTTGGTTTGCGGTTGGGTCAGGCGTCGCGACCAGCTGCCGTCGTTGGTGATCAGCATCAGACCCGTGGTGTTGAAGTCGAGGCGACCGGCGATGTGCAATTCGTCCTTGTCCGGTTCATCGATCAGGTCCAGGACCGTCGGGTGCTCCGGGTCGCGGGTGGCACTGACGCAGCCGGGTGGCTTGTGCAGCATGAAGTAGCGTGCAGGTTTGCCGACTTGCAGGACTTCTTCGTCGACTTCGACGCGGCTGAATTCGAGCACCTCGGCGTGCGGGTCGCTGGCGATGTTTCCGTCGATCCGCACGCGCTTTTCCACCAGCAACAGGCGTACCTGCTTACGGTTGAAGCGCGGCAGGTTGCTGAGGAAACGGTCAACGCGCATGGCAAGAGATCGGTGGGAAAAGGGCGCGTATCTTACGTGATCGGCCGGGCGCTTGCTTACAGCTGCGCTTCGACCTGCGCACAGCGTGGGCACAGGCAAGATTTGTCGCGCAGTTCAGGGGGCAGCGCTTCGAGCACGGCCGGGTCGATGCTGACGCCGTAGCACCAACACGCGCGATCAGCGGTTTGCGGGGCGGCCAGGGTGCAGTCGTTGGACGCGCCGCAGGCCGGGCACAGTTCAGGCCGGTTCATAAAGGGTTACTCATAACGCGAGTGAGATATTTCCAGGTTGCCTGGCAGTGAGCCGATGGCAAGCATTCTAATGGGACTGCTGGAAAATAACTGGCGTAATTGCGCTGGACCTTGTGGGAGCGAGCCTGCTCGCGATGGCGGTGCATCAGGCGACATCATAGGTGAATGTGCTGACGCCTTCGCGAGCAAGCTCGCTCCCACAGGGATTGGTGTTCAGGTCAGGGATTGTAGATATGCACGCCATCCGCCGAGATGACTGATATCTACCGCCCCCTCCAACCCATACGCCTCACAGATAAACCCGCTCTCCCAACGTCCGTCCGCCAGTTGCACCTTGCCCAACCCCAGCGGCGCCGGAATCCCGGTCAAGAACGAGCCCAATTCACTGCTCGGCAATTCCCACACCTCCACCGCAATCGCCACACCGCCATCCTTCACCCGAACCATTCCCGGACGAAACGGCGGGCCACCGGCCAACGCATACAGTTGATAATCCGGCGAGCTGAACGTCGCCTCGACCAACCGGGCCCCGCGCCGCTTCAACTGCCAGTTCAGCGCCAGCCCATCCAGATGCGCGCCACACACCACCAACCGCGCCCGGTCGTTGCGCGCAACCGCCGTTGGCGCTGGTGCATTCAGACCTTGCTGGCGCTGGAAAGCATCCGCCACGCTCAACAAATACTGATCGGTAAACGCCCGGCCAAACAGCGTCACGCCCCATGGCAGGCCATTGCCCATGAAGGCGCTAGGTACGGCCACGGCGGCGTAATCGAGCAGGTTCATGAAGTTGGTGTAGTAACCCAGTTCCGAATTGCGCAGCACCGGTTCGGCGTCCAACTGCGCCAGTGTCACCGGGCGGCCGATGGTTGGCGTGACCACGCAATCGAGTCCTTCCAGTGCCTTGTCGCACAGCGCCTTCAAGGCTTGCAGTCGGTATTGCGCGCGGAAGGTTTGCACGCCAGTCACAGCCGGCGCTTTGGCCAGCACTGCACGAATCACCGGCAGCACCGCTTGCGGATTTTGCTCCATCAATTCGCCGGCCACGCTGTAACGCTCGGCCACCCATGGCCCTTCATAAAGCAAGCGTGCCGCTTCGAGAAACGGCGACATATCCAGTTCGACGGCTTCACCGCCCAACGCCTTGAGTCGGTCGATGGCATCCCCGAACAACCGCGGGCCTTCGGGGCAACCGAAGAACTCCAGATCCTGCGTGCGCGGAACGCCGAAGCGCAAAGGACGAGGTGAGCCGAACGCCGATCCGTCGTTCCACAGCGGGTTGCTGCGGCTGTATTCGTCGCGCGGGTCGAGGTGTGCGGTGAGTGCGAGCAACTGACTGGCTTCGCGAGCCGTAGCCGTGAAGGTCGTCACGCAATCGAGCGTGCGGCAGGCCGGCACCACACCCGCTGTGGAGATCAATCCTTTAGTGGCTTTCAGTCCCACCAGATTGTTCAACCCCGCAGGTACACGACCCGATCCCGCGGTGTCTGTGCCCAAGGAAAAGCTCGCCACGCCGAGCGCCACCGCCAGCGAAGACCCGGCGCTGGAACCGCCCGACGGATACTCCGGCAACACGCTGTTCGGACACGCGCCATACGGCGAGCGGCTGCCGTTGAGGCCGGTGGCGAATTGATCGAGATTGGTCTTGCCCAACGGAATCGCTCCCAGTGCCAGCAACTGCTCGACGATTGTCGCCGAACGTTCCGGCACATAGGCAAAGTCGGGACACGCCGCGGTGGTCGGAATACCCGCCAGGTCAATGTTGTCCTTGATCGCAAACGGCACGCCGTACAGCGGCAGGCTGTCGATGTCGCGGCCGTCGAGGGCGGCGAGGTACGGTTCCAGTTCTTCGACACTGAGCAAGTGGATGAACAGGTGATAGTCCGGGTTCAGCGCGGCAGCTTTGTCGCGCAGGCTCGGCAGCAGTTTTCGAGGCGTGGTGCTACCGTCGCGGTAAGCGCTGCGCAGGACGTCGAGTTGCAGATTTAGGGTCATGGGGTTAATCCTTTTCGAAATGGCTTCAGTCGACTTCCAGCACTACAACGCGCTGTCCGGCGCGCACCGCCGAACCCGGTTGCACACGAATCTCGCGCACCACGCCGGCCATCGGCGCCAGCAGCGGAATTTCCATCTTCATCGACTCCAGAATCACCAGCACATCACCGGCGGCCACGCGACTGCCGGTTTCCACCTGAACCTGCCAGAGGTTGCCGGCAATGTGGCTGTCGACGCTCATTTCACCGCTGGCCAGCGCTGCATCTTCGGTCGCTTGCGGGGCCAATTCTTCGCTGTCGAAATGCGCCTGACCGCTGGCGATCCAGCGCTCGCGTTCAGCGTTGAAAGCGCCTTGCTGCTGATCGCGAAACGCGGCGATGGTCTCGGCTTCTTTGGTCAGGAACGCCTGATAGTCTGCGAGGTTCAACTGACTGTGTTCGATGTTCAGCTCGAAACGCCCGAGCGGGAAGTCCTTGCGGATGCGCAGCAGTTCATCGGCGCTCACCGGGTAGAAACGGATCTGGTCAAAGAAGCGCAACAGCCACGGTTTGCCATCGAACGCGGCGACTTCGCGGTAGCGATTCCACATCTGCAAGGTGCGCCCGACAAACTGATAACCGCCGGGGCCTTCCATGCCGTAGACGCACATGTAGGCGCCGCCGATGCCCACTGAGTTTTCGGCGGTCCAGGTGCGGGCCGGGTTGTATTTGGTGGTCACCAGACGATGACGCGGGTCCAGTGGGGTGGCGACTGGAGCGCCGAGGTAGACGTCGCCCAGGCCCATCACCAGGTAGCTGGCGTCGAACACCGTGCGCTGCACTTCGTCGAGGTTGGGCAGGTCATTGATGCGACGGATGAACTCCAGATTGCTCGGGCACCACGGCGCGTCCTTGCGTACGGTGGTCATGTATTTCTCGATGGCGAGCTGGCAGGCCGGGTCGTCCCAGGACAGTGGCAAGTGAACGATGCGCGAGGGAACTTGCAGGTTCTTGGCGGCACACACGGCGTCCCATTCACCAGCGACGATGCCGATCAGGTCTGCCAGTGGCAGTTGCTCAGGTTGGTAGTGCACTTGCAGCGAACGGATGCCTGGGGTGAGGTCGATTACGCCGTGCAGGTGTTTGCTTTCCAGCGCTTGCATGAGGGCGTGCGCGCGGAAGCGTAAAACTAGATCAAGTTCCGGTGCGCCGATTTCAAGAAGAAGGTGAGTATCCCCCGACAGCCTCGCTACTAGCCGTGTATCCCCCTGACCCAAATCCAACACCACAGGCGACTCAACCCCCTGTAGGAGCTGCGGTGCGGCGATCCGACTTGCCAGCGAAGAGGCCTGTCCAGACACGGCATCAACTTCTTCGCTGGCAAGCCAGCTCCTACAGGGGGTGTTCCATTTCAAGGCGAGGGTGCGGGCGGTTTTGATATCGACGGGGATGAACTGCACTTTGTCCCCGGCCTTGAGTTGCCCCAGTTGCCAAAGGTCAGCTTCGATCACCGTCACCGGGCATACAAAGCCACCGAGACTCGGGCCATCCGGGCCGAGGATCACCGGCATGTCACCGGTAAAATCCACCGCCCCGATGGCGTATGGATTGTCGTGAATGTTCGACGGATGCAGTCCCGCTTCGCCCCCATCGGCACGCACCCATTCCGGTTTCGGTCCGATCAGGCGCACGCCGGTTCGGCTGGAGTTGAAATGCACTTCCCACTGGGTCGCGAAGAACGTGCCGATGTAATTTTCGGTGAAGTATTCCGGTGCGCCATGGGGGCCGTAGATCACGCGGATTTGTCGCACGGCAGGCAATGCGGTGACTTGAACGTCAGACAGTTCAGCACCAACACTACGGTCGATCAAAGCAGGAACATGCAGCACGTCACCGGCCCGCAAGGCTCGACCACCATGCCCGCCAAACTGACCGAGGGTGAAGGTGCTTTTGCTCCCCAGATAATCCGGTACCTGCAAGCCACCGCGTACGCACAGATAGCTGCGCGCGCCGGCACCGGCCATTGTGCCAAGGCTCAACGTGGCGCCCGCCGGAATCAACAACGCCGTGTTCATTACGACGGTTTCACCGTTCAGCGTCAGCGGAATCACCGCGCCAGTCACCGTCACCACCGCATCACAATTGAAGCGCAGCAACGGCCCGCTCATGGTGATTTCCAGCGCGGCGGCACCTTCTTCGTTACCCAGTAAAAGGTTACCCAGACGCAGTGCGCGGCTGTCCATCGGCCCAGACGGCGGCACACCCACCGCCCAATAGCCGAGGCGCCCCGGATAGTCCTGAACGCTGGTTTGCGTCCCTGCGCTGAGCACTTCAAAGGTGTTGGCCTGATAGACCAAACCTTCCAGGCAACGCGTCCACGGCTGGCCGCTGGCGAATGGCGCATCGAGCAGAATTTGCCGCAAGTAATCGCGGTTGGTTTCCACACCATAGAGCTGACTGTCAGCCAATGCCTGATGCAAATCGGTGCGCGCTTCTTCGCGGGTCGGTGCCCAGCTGATGACCTTGGCGATCATAGGATCGAAATACGGCGGGATCTCGCAACCGGCCTCCACCCAGGTGTCGATGCGCAGTTGAATACCATTGGCGGCAGGGAAACTCACGGCGGTGAGCAAGCCCGGGCTTGGCTGGAAATCACGCCCCGGATCTTCGGCGTACAGCCGTGCCTGAATCGCGTGCCCTTCAGCTCTCAACCCTTGGCTCAACTCACGCAGTGGCGGCAAATCACCGGCTGCGAGTTCGACCATCCAGCGCACCAGATCGACCCCCCAGACTTGTTCGGTGACGCCGTGTTCGACCTGCAAACGGGTGTTCACTTCAAGGAAATAGAAGCGTTGATCTTCGCTGTCGAAGACAAATTCTACGGTGCCGGCGCTGCGGTAGTTCACTGCTTTAGCCAGTTTGATGGCGGCTGCGCACAGGTCGTCGGCCATGCTTTCAGGCAGGTTCGGCGCCGGGGTTTCTTCGAGGACTTTCTGGTTACGCCGTTGCACCGAGCAATCGCGCACGCCGAGGGCAATCACCTCGCCCCGGCCGTCGCCGAACACCTGAACTTCCAGGTGCCGCGCACGCTGGATGTACTTCTCGATGAACACACCGGCGTCGCTGAAGTTGTTCTGGCCGAGGCGTTTGACGGCTTCAAAGGAGTCACTCAACTCTGCGGCACTGCGGCACACGCGCATGCCGATGCCACCACCGCCGGCAGTGCTTTTGAGCATTACTGGGTAGCCGAGCTGTTCGCCGGCGATCAGGGCGGCGTCGAGGCTGTCGAGCAATTCGGTGCCTTCGAGCATTGGCACGCCATGTTGTCTGGCCAAGGCACGGGCGGTGTGCTTGAGGCCGAACACGCGCAGCTGTTCGGGTGTCGGGCCGATGAACGCGATGTTGGCGGCTTCGCAGGCCTCGGCGAACGCAGCGTTTTCCGAGAGAAATCCGTAGCCGGGATGGATCGCCGTCGCGCCAGTAGCTTTGGCGATGGCGAGGATCTTTTCGACCGCCAGATAGGTGCCGGCGGCCGCGCCTTCACCGAGGCTGTAAGCCTCATCGGCTTGCAGGATGTGCAGGCTGGCGGCATCGGCTTCGGAGTACACGGCGACGCCCTTGACCTGTAATTCACGCAGGGTGCGCAGGATGCGGCAGGCAATGGCGCCACGGTTGGCAATCAGGACTTTTTCGAACATGGCATAACCCCTGGAGGCGATAGCGCATCAGCCTCGACCTGGGATGCGGGCCGTCCCGCAGTTCTTCGAAATGCACCAGGGCCGTCCCCGATGACAGAAATTCACACCGCCCTGTAGGAGCGGTTACTTGATGCACTGGCCGGAGCGGGCCTGACACAGGGCGAACAACCATTTACGCAACCGCGCGAATTTCAGTTCCATACCAGTAACTCCGCGGGCGTCGGGTTGTAGGCGTTGCACGGGTTGTTCAGTTGCGGGCAGTTGGAAATCAGTACGATCACGTCCATCTCGGCCCGCAGGTCGACGTATTTGCCCGGCGCCGAAATGCCGTCTTCAAAGGTCAACCCGCCGTCCGCTGTGACCGGCACGTTCATGAAGAAATTGATGTTTGGCCCGATGTCGCCCTTGCCCAGTCGCCCGTCGTGGACGCAGGCGCGCAGGTAGTTGTCGCGGCAGCTGTGCATGTAGCGTTTTTCCAGGGCGTAGCGCACGGTGTTGCTCTCTTGCGCGCAGGCGCCGCCCAAGGTGTCGTGACGCCCGCAGGTGTCGGCGACGATGGTCAGCATTGGCTTGCCGAGGTTGGAATACAGCACGCTGCCGGTGCTCAGGTACACGCTGTTTTGCCGGCGCAAGGTGCGTTGCACGTCGTAGCGTTCTTTCGGATTGGCCACGCTGTAGAACAACGTATCGACGGCTTGATTGCCTTCCAGGTCGAGGATGCGCAAGGTCTGGCCGGTCTTGACTTCCATCAGCCACGGCTCGCCGGCGGGGATGGTCGCGCGGTAGATAGCAGCTTCTGGATGCCTGCTTGTGTGAACGGCAGCAGTAGAGATTGCAAGTGACATGGCAGCGATCCTCAGGCGAACAGACGGTCGGTGTTGATGAAGCCGCGCTCGTTTTCCGGGCGGGATGTGCGGCAGTGTTCGGCGACGCTGGCGTCGGCGTTCATCCAGCTGAGCTTCAGGGGTTTCGGTGCGTATTCGGGCGACGGATCCATCGGGTGTTGCAGGGCGGTGAGTACCACCAGTGTGTCCATCGGCGCGTACAACTCGATGTAATCACCGGCCCTGGAATTGCCTTCGACGAAGTGGAAGCGTCCGGCTTCATCGACGTTCACCCGGCTGAACAAGTTGAGGGTCATCAGCAAGTCCGACAGGCCCAAACCCCATTTGCCCAGCTCCACCAGCAGGTTGTCAGTACCGTTGCGGAAGAAGCCGTTGCGCAGTTCCTGATAGCGCCCCGCACCGTATTTTTGCGCGACTTCTTCAGCACAGAGCACACCGCCGAGGCTGTCGCTCCAGCCACAGGTGTCGGCAGTGATTGCAGCCAGCACGCGGCCCATGTCCGAGTACAGGCAGTGGCCGCTGGTGAGCTTGGCGGTGTGTTGGCATTTGAGGCTGTCGGGCAGGTTCAGGCGTTCGGTTTTTTCATTGGCGTTGAGAAGTGTCAGGCTGACGTTGGCTCCGCCACGCAGGTCAGTCAGGCGCAGCAATTGGCCGCGCTTCAGCACGAACGAACGATGGCCACCACCGGGCAGCAATTCTTCGGCGAAGGGTGTGAACAGTTGGGTCGAATCAGTCATTTGCAGATTCCTCTAAGCGATACGAAGCGTGCCTGCCAGTGGCAGCGGCAGGGCGTCGACGGCGGCACGGGTGGTGCGGCGGTCGCTGTTCAAAGGGATGTCGTAGGTGATACGTGCGCCATAGGCGCCGGGGGCGTGCGGGTCGACGCGGACCTTGTCGAACACCAGCAGGCGCGTGCCGAGGCTGAAACCTTCGGACAGGTCATGAGTGACCATAAACACCGTCAGTTGCGTCTCGCGCCACAGCTCCAGCAGCAAGGCGTGCATGTCTTTGCGGATACCCGGGTCGAGCGCGCCGAAGGGTTCATCGAGCAGCAACACGCGAGGTTTCATGATCAGTGCCTGGGCGATGGCCAGCCGTTGCTGCATGCCACCGGAAAGCTGCGCCGGGTACTTGTCCAGCGAGTGATTGAGGCCGACTTTGTGCAGCAACACCGAAGCCTGCTCCCGGGCATCACGCTTGGCGCTGCCAAACAGACGTCCGAGCAACGGCGAGCGTGGCAGTTCGAGGCCGAGGGCGACGTTGTCCAGCACCGTCAAATGCGGGAACACCGAGTAGCGCTGGAACACCACGCCACGACTGGAATCCGGTTCGCCGGCCAGAGCCTGACCGTCGAGCAGAATCTCGCCGCGACTCGCGCGTTCCTGGCCGAGCAACAAGCGCAGGAAGGTTGATTTGCCGCAGCCTGAGGCGCCGACGAGTGTGCAGAACTCTCCTTCTTTGATACTGAGACTCAGTCCTTCGAGCACCACTTGGTCGCCGTATTGCTGCCACACGTTTTTTACGGTGATGAAGCTCATGCGCGTGCTCCTTCATACCAAGGGAAAGCACGTTGGGTCAGGCGCTTCAGGCCCCAGTCCATCAGCCAGGCGAGGAGGGTGATCCACACCACGTACGGCAGGATCACGTCCATCGCCAGGTAACGGCGCACCAGGAAGATCCGGTAACCGAGGCCATCGGTCGAGGCGATGGCTTCAGCGGCAATCAGGAACAACCACGCTGAACCAAGCATCAACCGCAACGAGATCAGCAAGCGCGGCAGCAGTTGCGGCAGCACCACGCGCAGCATCAAGGTCCAGGTCGAGGCGCCCAGGGTCTGCGCCTTGATCAGCAACTCGACCGGAATTTCCCGGGCGCGTTGTTCCAGATCACGGGCCAGGGCCGGGGTGATGCCGATCACGATCAGCATCACTTTCGACAACTCCCCAAGTCCGAACACGATGAACAGAATCGGCAGGATCGCCAGCGGCGGCACCATCGACAGTACTGTCAACAACGGTGACAACGGCGTACCGAACAACGGTAAAGTCCCGGCAGCCATGCCCAGGCACAGCCCCGCCAATGCGCTGATGCCGAGGCCGATGGCCAAGCGGCGCAGGCTGGAAGCGCTGTCCTGCCAGAGCAGGTATTCACCGGTGCGGGTGTCGGCGACTACGGCCAGGCGTTTCACCGCGTCGGACATCTGCACGGCGCTTGGCAATAGCTTGTCGTTGGGGTTGTCTGCCAGTCGCTCGGCCGAGCCCATGAAGTAGGCGAACAGCACCAGGGCAAATGGCAGGATCACCAGCAACAGGCGACTCGGGCGGTCCAGGTGGCGATTGATCAGGCGCATGGCCAGCTCCTCCTGTTTACAGCTTGGCGTCGGCAGCCATCTGCACGAAGGTCGGGTCGAAGCGCAGCTTGAGGTTGGACGTGTCGCCGCTGGTCACGCCATTGGCGAACGCCATGCCGACGGCGCTGGTGTCCTTGGCGCCTTCGCCGAGCAAGCCGTGCTGGAACGAAAACTCGGCAACTTTGCGCATGGTGGCCGGCAGTTGCTTGCTGGTGGAGAAATCCAGAGCTTCTTTGGGCGTGGCGAACAATTTGGTGGTGTCGAGTTGCGCCTGGAAACCCGCCAGGTCAGTGCCGGATGCCTTGGCCATATGTTCGAGCGCGGCTTTGCTGGCGGCGTTTTTCGCGTTCATCAATTCGACGACTTCGAACCAGGCACCGGTCAGCGCTTTGCCTAGCGCCGGGTTGTCTTTGAGGGTGGCGCTGTTGACCACCATCATGTCCATGATTTCGCCGGGGATCTGGCTGGAGTTGAAGACTTCGGTGACGTCGGGTTTGGCCTTGATGTCTGAAAGCATCGGGTTCCAGGTGGTGACCGCGTTGACCTGTTCGGTGTTGAAGGCGGCCGAAATGTCGGCGTCGGAGGTGTTGACCACTTTCAGGTCTTTCTCGGTGAGGTCGACCGAATCCAGCGCACGGGCCAGCAGGTAGTGGGAAACCGACAGCTCCACCAGGTTGACGTCCATGCCCTTGAGGTCGGTGATTTTTTTACCGTCACCCTTGAGCACGATGCCGTCGTTGCCGTTGGAGAAGTCGCTGACGATCAGCGCGGTGCTGTCGACGCCGCCAGCGGCCGGAATGGTTAGCGCATCCATGTTGGTCATGGTGCAACCGTCAAACTGGCCAGCGGTGTATTGATTGATCGATTCGACGTAGTCGTTGAGCTGCACCACATCAATCTTGATGCCGTACTTTTTTGCCCATTTGTCGACAATGCCTTGGCTGCCGGCGTATTCCCAGGGCATCCAGCCAGCGTAAATCGTCCAACATACGCTGAAGTGGTCTTTCTGGGCGGCCTGGGACGAGAAGCTTACGAAGGCTGCGAATGCAGCGGCGAGCAGGGTGGGTAGACGAAGCTGGGACATGGTGGTTCTCCAGTTGATCAGGGGCGGGCAGGAGTCAACGCGGCACCGCGAACGGTGGCTTGTCTCCCGGGCTTTTGTCCCGCCGTGTAACCTCAACTGGAGGTCGCCAACTCTCGGACCAGCCACTCGCTCATGCGAGCCGGAACCCTAGTCAGCCATTGCAAATTGTGGTGCCGCGAACCTGTAATTAACTCCTGCACGCTTTTACTAAAGCGAGAGACGTGCCAAGTCGGCTTGAGCGCTCTAGCGTGGGGATGACGCGAGGACTACGTCGGGAGGGGGGAGCAAGGTTGCCTTGTGATGGTGCGCAGCTGCACCGCAATGGAACGGTTTGCCCGCTGATCTGAAGGTATTTGCGGCCCCGCACTCGATGGCGTTTTTCAAGTCAAAAGCAATGTCAGTCGGCCTTTGTCGGCTGCTGTCCCAGGTCTTTTCGGAGGCCGTCATGCTGCGTCGAATTGTGTTGGCTGTGTTGTTCGGTTTGGGGTTGTCTGGTTGCTATTACTCCACAGGCCCCTACGACGAGTACGGCGCTTCTTATTACTACCCCGGTTATTACTATCCTGGTTATTACTCGCCTTACTACTACGGTGGCTATTACGGCCCACGGTATTACGGGGGTTATCGCTACCGTTATTACGGTGGCCACGGACCGCGTTATTACGGTGGTGGATATCACGGCTGGCACCATTAATCAGTGCGCGAATAGATGAAAAACCTTTCATCGGGCAGATGTTTCAATGTGTTTCATGGGCGCACCAGATTTCGAAATCGATGTCTGATCTTTCGACAGTCACCGAATAATTGACTGTCGCTCGCCAGCGTCGCTGGTGTAGCTCACTCGCGGTCCAGGAGGCCGCCATGCTCTGTCGAAAACAGCTGCGCCGAATTCTTCTGATTGCTCTATCGGGATTGTCTCTTGGTGCGTGCGTGCCCTATTCCGATGGAGGAGCCAACTACTACAGTTCCGAGGTCTATACCTCGCCAGCGCCAACCTATTACGCCGGTGGCGGATCCTATTATTCAGGAGGCGGGGGGTATTACTCGCCGCCGCCCCGGTACTACTCACCGCCAGCGCGGTATTACCAGCCGACCCCACGCTATTACTATCAACCAAGGGTCTATCAACCGGCCCCGCGCTATTACCCGTCGCGGGGCGATTACCGGGCCCATCAAAATTATGGGTGGGACGGCCATAATCGCGGCGGTTGGAACAATGATTACCAGGGGGGTGGACGCAACAACCATCACGACGGACGCGGTGATCACAACAGTCAAGGCAACCAAAACAGTCAAGGCCACAACAACGGCCGAGGCGGTCACCGTTAATTTGAGCTAAACGCAATACCCTGTGGGAGCGAGCAGGCTCGCTCCCACATTCCGTTCAGTATTCCGACAAATCCGCCAATGGGTGCCTGCCTTCCCAGGCCTTCTGAAAGTGCGCTTCCACCACCGTATCCGGCACTTTGTTGATGTCCGGCCAGTGCCAGTGCGGTTTTTGGTCCTTATCAATCAACCGCGCCCGCACACCCTCGCTGAATTCCGGATGACGGCAGCAGTTGAGGCTCAAGGTGTATTCCATCTCGAATACTTGGGCCAGCGACAAATGCCGCGCCCGGGCGATTTGCTCCCAGACCAGATGCGCGGTCAGCGGCGAGCCTTCGCTCATGGTTTTTGCAGCACGGCTGAGTAGCAGGTCGGCGCTGTCGCGTTGCAGGCTGATGGCTTTCCAGGCGCAACTCACATCACTGACGTCCAGCAGCTCATCGATGTGCTGGCGCCGTGGCAACCACTGGGCTTCGGGCATTTGCGCGACCGCTTCCTGCTGCAAGGCCTTGAGCAAACTGTTGAGCTGCATCGGCGTTTGTTCCTGCCAGTTCAATTGCAGCAACCCTTCGATCAGCTCCTCCTGTTGTTCGTCGAGCAGGAAACGGTCAGCGAGGTCCAGGTCGATCGCATCGCGCCCGTTCATATGGGCACCGGTCAGGCCCAGAAACAGCCCGAGCTTGCCGGGCAGTCTCGATAGAAACCAACTGGCGCCAACGTCAGGGTACAGGCCAATGCTGATCTCAGGCATCGCCAGCCGAGTGCTTGGCGTGACAACCCGGATACTCGCGCCTTGCAACAAACCCATCCCGCCGCCGAGCACATAACCGTGGCCCCAGCAGATCAACGGTTTCGGGTAGGTGTGCAGTTTGAAGTCCAGGCGATATTCCGCCGCAAAGAAGTGCGCGGCCAACGGCGGCACCTCCCCGGGATGCGCGCGACAGGCTTCCACGAGGCTGCGCACTTCACCACCGGCACAGAAGGCCTTGGCACCGTTACCGCGCAGTAACACGCAGACTATCTGCGGGTCCTTGGCCCAGGCGTCCATTTGATCGCGCAGGGCGTTGATCATCGGCAGGGACAGGGCGTTAAGGGACTTTTCGGCATCGAGGCTGGCAATGCCGATGCGAGCGCCGTCGGTGCCGGTGAGTTCTTCGAAGTGCAGATTCATCGTGACCTCGATCGGGAATTTGAGCGTTCAGTATGATCGCTGTACAGGAAAGTGCCGGATGTGCGTCAGATCAATTGACAAGCATGATGGGCTTTCCTAGGGTTCGCCCCATTGTTTTTGCCGGATGTAACCATGACTGCTGACGACCGTATCAAACTCGAACCGAGCTGGAAGGAGGCACTGCGTGCCGAATTCGACCAGCCCTACATGGCAGAGTTGCGTGAATTCCTGCAACAGGAGCGTGCGGCGGGCAAAGAGATCTATCCACCGGGCCCGATGATTTTCAATGCGCTCAACTCTACACCGCTGGACAAGGTCAAGGTCGTCATCCTTGGTCAGGATCCCTACCACGGCCCGGGCCAGGCCCATGGTTTGTGCTTCTCGGTGCAACCGGGCGTGCCGGCGCCGCCGTCGCTGGTGAATATCTATAAAGAGTTGAAGCGCGACCTGAATATCGACATCCCCAATCATGGCTATTTGCAGCGCTGGGCCGACCAGGGCGTGCTGATGCTCAACACCACCATGACGGTCGAGCGCGCCAATGCCAATGCGCACAAGGATAAGGGCTGGCAGTTTTTCACCGACCGGATAATTGAGGTTGTCAGCCAACAGCAGCCGCATCTGGTGTTTATGCTGTGGGGCGCGCATGCCCAGAGCAAACAGAAGCTGATCGACGCGACCAAGCACCTGGTGCTGACGTCGGTGCATCCGTCGCCGTTGTCAGCGTATCGAGGTTTTCTGGGATGCGGGCACTTCAGCCGGACCAACAAGTTTCTTGAGCAGAATGGCGAGACGCCGATTGAGTGGCGGTTGCCGCCACTCTAAAAGCATCGCGAGCAGGCTCACTCCCACAAGAATCGCGCGAACCCTGTGGGAGTGAGACCGGCTTGCCGGCGATGGGGACAACTCGGTCTTCAGGAAGATTCCGGCACTCGGTTCCAATACTTGAACAACGGCTCCGCCAGAAACAGCACAAACAGCAACCGCATCACCTGCATCGCGGTCACCAGCGGCACCGACAACTGCAGCGTCTCCGCCGTCAGGCTCATCTCCGCAATCCCGCCGGGCATCATGCCCAAGGTCAGCGAACGCAAATCCAGATGGGTCAGTGCACTTAATCCCATTGCCGCCGCCGTGGCGATCAACATGGTCAACACTGTGCCAACCAAGGTCCGGCCCATGAATGAAGGCGCACGTCGGAAAAACTGTCGGTTGAAGTGACAACCCAAGCCGCTGCCAATCAGCCATTGGCCGATCTGGCTGCCGCCATTGGGCAAACCGATGTGCAAATCCCAACTGATACTTACCGCCGCACTCACCAGCAACGGGCCGAACAGCCATGGATTGGGTTGACGAAGACGTTCCCAGAGCCACGCCGCCAAGGCGCCTGCCGGGAATAGAAGAGCGAGCCACCACCCATTGACGGCTGTCGGATGAACAACCGGCGCACCGTCACCCAACAAATACTTGAACGCCGCCGGTACGCACAACACCACCACCAACACCCGCAAACTTTGCCCCGCCGCTACACGGCTGAGTACTGCGCCATTGCGCGCGCCGAGGTTGACCATCTCCCCGGAGCCACCGGGCATGCTGGAAAAGAACGCGGTGGCGCGATCTTCACCGGTACGCCGCATCAACCAGACCCCGACCACCGCCGACAGGCTGGTGACCAACGCACCGAAGAAGATCAGACCGAAATGCCCCAGCACCTGCTCCATCACCACCGGGGTGAAGTGCAGGCCGATGCCGATTCCCACAATCCACTGGCCGCACTTGCGCCCGCCAGGGATTTCCGCCAATTGCCAAGGGGTCACGCAACGCACGAGGATGATCGCCAGCAGCGAGCCGACCATCCACGGCAGCGGCCAGCCGATCTGGCTGGCGAGGTAACCGCCCAGCAGACCGACCAGCGGCGTTCCCCACCAGGCTTTGAGCGGCGTTCGATCAGACATCGGCGATAGCGCGTTGAGCGGCCGAACGTTTACGCCAGATCCGCAGCAGTGGCATCAGCAGCATGATTGCGGTCAGTACCCAGCAGCCGAAAGTGATCGGGCTGGACCAGAGGATTTCCAGTGCACCGTTGGAAATCGACAGCGCGCGACGCAGGTTTTGTTCCATCAGGCCGCCGAGGATGAAGCCCAGCAAAATCGGCGACAACGGGAAGTCCAGCTTGCGCAGGATGTAGCCGAAGATGCCGATGCCGATCATCAGGAACAGGTCGAACGTCGTGGCGTGAACCGCGTAGACGCCGATCCCGGTGATGATCGCAATCACCGGCACCAACGCCCAGTTAGGCACGGCGAGGATGCGGGTGAAGATGCGGATCATCGGGATGTTGAGGATCACCAGCATGATGTTGGCGATGAACAACGAAGCGATCAGGCCCCAGACAATATCGGGTTGCTGTTGGAACAGCAGCGGCCCCGGCGTGATGTTGTACAGCGACAGGGCGCCGATCATCACCGCTGTGGTGCCCGAGCCCGGAACACCGAGGGTCAGCATCGGCACCAGTGCGCCGCACGCTGCGCCGCCGATGGCGGTTTCCGGTGCCGCGAGGCCGCGCATGTCGCCCTGGCCGAACGTGCCTTTGGCGCCGGCGATACGTTTTTCGGTCATGTAGGCCACGGCGCTGGCGAGGGTAGCGCCGGCTCCCGGCAACACCCCCATGATGAAGCCCAGCACACCACAACGCAGGTTCACCACGAACACCGCCGAGGCTTCCTTGAAGTTGAACATCATGCGGCCGGTGGCTTTCACTGCTTCCTGACCATGATGGGTTTTTTCCAGCAGCAGGAGGATTTCGCTGATGGAGAATAGCCCCAGCACCAACACGACGAATTGAATGCCGTCGGTCAGGTGGATGTTGTCCCCGGTGAACCGGTACACGCCGCTGTTGGCATCGATCCCGACGCTCGACAGAAACAGGCCGATCAACGCCGCAATAAAGGTTTTCAGCGGTCGGTCTCCGGCCATGCCGCCAAGGCAAACTATGGCGAACACCATCAGCACGAAATATTCCGCCGGGCCAAAGGCAATCGCCCATTTCGCCAGCAGCGGGGCGAACAGCACCATGCCGCAGGTGGCGATGAACGCGCCGATAAACGAACTCCACGCCGACAACGACAGCGCGACACCGGCCAGGCCTTTGCGGGCCATCGGGTAACCGTCGAGTGTGGTCATAACGGTAGAAGCTTCACCGGGAATGTTCAGCAGAATCGAGCTGATTCGTCCGCCGTATTCGCAACCCAGGTACACCGCTGCCAGCAGGATCAGTGCCGATTCCGGTGGCAGGCCGAGCGCGAATGCAATCGGGATCAACAATGCCACGCCATTGATCGGGCCCAGGCCCGGCAACAGGCCGACCACGGTGCCGATCAGGGTGCCGCACAGCGCGGTCACAAGGTTGTACGGGCTCAGCGCGACGCCAAAACCCTGACCCAAATAGCCAAGCGTATCCATATCAGTTCTCCAGAACGTCGAGCACGCCCAAGGGCAGTGGCACGTCCATCAACTTGTCGAACAGCAGATAAAGGCCGACGGCCATTAGCGTAATGATCACAATGCTGGGCACCCAGCGACCGCCGTACAGGCGTGCCATCGGAATGCCGATCAGGATGCTGGCGACGATGAAACCAAGGGGTTCGAAGGTGCCGGCAAACACCAGTAACAGCACCACGCAAATGCCGATTTTGGTCAGGGTTTCGCGGTCCATCGGTGGTTCGTCGGCGTCGTGCTTGATCGGCGCCGGACGAAACACCATGTACAGCAGCGCCAGGCCCATCAGCCCGAGCATCAGCAGCGGAAAGGCCCGAGGCCCCACCGGTTCGTAGGAAAAAGCCGCTTTATACGGCCACGCCATCAGTGCCAAGCCAACACAGGCCAGCAACAGCACCGAAGCAAAAATGCGTTGTAAGAGCATGGGGAACTCCTGTGCCGCGGCCCCGAAGAACGAGGCCGCAGCCGCTAGACAGAGGCGATCACTGGATCAGGCCGAACTCTTTGGCCAGCACTTTGTAGTCCGCTACCTGCTTCTTCACGTACGTGTCCAGCTCCGGGCCGGTCATGGCGAACGGGAACAGTTCACGCTGATCGCGCAGCTTGGCGAAGTCTTCGGACGCCAGCAGTTTGTCGAAGGCGTCTTTCCACCAGGCGTAGTCTTCGTCGCTGACTTTTGGCCCAAGGTAGAAGCCGCGAACCACCGGCCAGACAATGTCGTAGCCTTGCTCTTTGGCAGTCGGGATGTCTTTCATTTCCGGCTCGTCCAGACGCTTCTCGGCAAACACGGCGAGCAAGCGCATGTCGCCGCTCATGATGTGCGGCATGGAGTCGGAGATGTCGGTGCTGCCGACCTGAATGTGGCCACCGAGCAGGGCGGTGGCGATTTCACCGCCGCCTTCGAGGGCGACGTAACGCAGGTCACGGGGGTTGATCCCGGCGGCCTTGGCGATCAGTGCGGTTTGCATCCAGTCCTGACTGCCGACGGTGCCGCCGGAACCGATCACCACTTTGCTCGGGTCTTCTTTCAGTGCCTTGACCAGATCGTCCAGGGTCTTGTAGGGCGAATCGCTTTTCACCGCGATGGCGCCATAGCTGGTGCCGACGGCGGCCAGCCAGCGTACGTTGGTTTCATCGAATCGACCAAACTTGCCTTGCGCCAGGTTCAGCAACGAACCGCTGGACCAGGCCACCAGCGTGCCGGCGTCAGCAGGGCGCTGAGCGACCACCGCGTTGTACGCCACTGCGCCGACGCCGCCGGGCATGTAGGTCACGCGCATCGGTTTGGTCAGCAGCTTTTCGTTGATCAGCGCGCTCTGCGCCAATTTGCAAGTGAGGTCGAAACCACCGCCCGGTGAGGCCGGGGCGATGCATTCCGGGCGTTTGGGTTCGGCCATCAATTGACCGGCGAACAGCATGCAGCTGGCGGCGAGGGCGAAACGGCGCAGTGATCGATTCATTTTTGTCTCCAAGGGAGTTTTTGTTTTTGGGAATGTGTCAGGTGCGGCGGTTTTGCGTCGTGCAGCCGGCAGCGGTGCTGGCAAGCGTAAACGATGGGATTTTAAAGGAAGGGCGAGACGGGCTAGCCTGAAGCTGTGTGGACAGCATGGTGCAGTACCTCGTTTATTGTTCTTATTGACGAAAACGCGTCATGGCGTTTTTCGGGCGCTACATTTCAAAGCACTATTGGAGGGCCGGCATTCGAAACCCTCCGTGGGCCGACTCTAACGGGACAACCTTTCACTAACCTTTCAGCAGGGTTTCACGGTTTACGGGCTTCACAGCAGCGGATGCGGCTGTAAACTCCGCGCCAAAGAATGGCGTCGACCATCCCCTGATTGAGGTAAAGATCCATGCGTGTTCTGCTCGTCGAAGACCACTTGCAGCTGGCCGAAAGTGTCGCCCAGGCGCTCAAGAGCACCGGGCTGACGGTGGACGTGCTGCATGATGGTGTGGCCGCAGACCTGGCTTTGAGCAGCGAGGAATACGCCATGGCCATTCTCGATGTCGGCCTGCCGCGCATGGACGGTTTTGAAGTGCTCGCGCGCTTGCGCTCCCGGGGGAAAAACCTGCCGGTGCTGATGTTGACCGCTCGCAGCGACGTCAAGGATCGGGTCCATGGCCTGAACCTTGGTGCTGACGATTACCTGGCCAAACCCTTTGAACTGACCGAACTCGAAGCACGGGTCAAAGCCTTGTTGCGCCGCAGTGTGCTGGGCGGTGAGCGTCAACAGCGCTGCGGTGTGCTGGTCTATGATCTGGACACCCGGCGCTTCACCCTTGGCGAAGAATTGCTGACCCTGACCTCCCGCGAACAGGCCGTTCTCGAGGCGCTGATCGCCCGGCCCGGTCGAGTGATGAGTAAGGAGCAACTGGCCTCCCAGGTGTTCGGTCTGGACGAAGAAGCCAGCCCTGACGCGATCGAAATCTATGTGCATCGCTTACGCAAAAAACTCGACGGCCAACCGGTCGCGATCGTGACCTTTCGTGGTCTTGGCTACTTGCTGGAAAGCCGCGATGCATAAGCCCAGTAGCCTGCGCTGGCGGTTGCTGTGGAACCTCGCGCTGTTGCTGGTGGTGTTAATGCTGGCCAGCGGTTTGAGCGCGTACTGGAATGGGCGCGAAGCGGCCGACACAGCCTATGACCGCACCTTGCTGGCGTCGGCGCGAACTATTGCGGCGGGTGTCACCCAGCGTGACGGCACGCTCAGTGCCGACGTGCCCTACGTGGCGCTGGATACGTTTGCCTACGACAGTGAGGGGCGAATTTTTTACCTGGTCAATGACATCCACCAGAATTTGATTTCCGGTTACGAAAACCTTCCTGCGCCACCTCCGGGAACGCCGCGTACCGATGACTACCCGGCGCTGGCACGGTTTTACAACGCCACGTATCGCGGGCAGAACGTGCGGGTGGTCAGCCTGCTCAAGCCGGTCAGCGAGCCGAACATGAATGGCATGGCGGAAATTCGCGTTGCGGAAACCGATGAGGCACGGGTCAGTATGGCCCGCAGTCTGGCGGCGGATACGTTGCTGCGGCTGGGCATGCTGGCGATTGGCGCGTTGCTGCTGGTGTGGTTTGCCGTGAGTGCGGCGTTGCGCCCGCTGGAACGCTTGCGCACGGCAGTGGAAGAGCGCCAATCGGATGATCTGCGGCCATTGCCGATAGTGGAAGTGCAACACGAGTTGTGGCCGCTGGTACGCGCGCTCAATCACTTTACCGAGCGGCTGCGCGAGCAGTTCGAGCGTCAGGCTCAGTTCATCGCCGATGCCGCTCATGAATTGCGTACGCCGTTGGCGGCGCTCAAGGCGCGGCTTGAGCTTGGCCTGCGGGCAAGTGAGCCTGAAACCTGGCGCAGCACTCTGGAAACCGCTGCCCAGGGCACGGATAGATTGACGCACTTGGCGAATCAATTGCTCTCGCTGGCGCGGGTCGAAAACGGTGCTCGGGCCATTGCCGAGGGCGGGGCGCAGTTGCTGGATTTGAGTCAGTTGGCGCGGGAGTTGGGCATGGCCATGGCGCCGCTGGCCCATGCGCGCGGTGTTGCCCTGGCACTGGAAGCGGACGAGCCGGTGTGGCTACGCGGTGAACCGATGCTGTTGAACGAATTGCTGAGTAATCTGGTGGACAACGCACTGGCCCATACGCCGTCCGGCGGTAACGTGATTCTGCGGGTCACTGCACCAGCGATCCTGGAGGTTGAGGATGACGGGCCGGGGATTCCGGTTGAAGACCGGGAGAGGGTGTTCGAGCGCTTTTACCGACGCAATCAACAGGTTGCCGGGTCGGGACTGGGGTTGGCGATTGTTGGCGAAATCTGCCGCGCGCACCTGGCTCAGATCAGCCTGCATGATGGTGAGACGGCGGGGTTGAAGGTTCGGGTGAGTTTTATTGCCGGGTAGTTTTGTATTGTCTGGACTGGTCCATTCGCGAGCAGGCACGCTCCCACAATGGATCTGCGTAACGCTGAAGATCCCCTGTGGGAGCGAGCCTGCTAGCGATGGCAGCGACACGGTCTCGGCTAGTAAAACATCGACCGCGATTCTTCCAGATCCCTGCACATCGCTTCGTTCTGGGGATCGATTCCCAGCTTCTTGAACGACGGCACGTTGAGCACATCGATTTGAGCCAGCGGATGATCGGTGTCCTTGTGGCAATACAGACTGGCCACTTGCACCAGATCGACATAATCAAGCCGCTCAGATTGACGCTTGAAGTCCAGGTATTGCCCTGGCACCTTCACCAGCTTTTCCGGAAACTCCCAAACCCTGAGCAGTTTGTCACCGATCAACGGATGAATCTGATCGATCACATGGTTGAGGCTGACCGGGTCAGACAGCAGCTGATAGTGATCTTCGGCGTAGGTCAGAATCGGCAACACACCGATCTGATGCACCAGACCACCGAGGGCGGCCTGGTCGGGTTTGAGTTGTGTGTAGTGGCGGCACAAGGCATAGCTGACCCCGGCGATCTCCAGGCTTTTGCGCCAGACATCGCGCATCTTCTGTTGCACCACTTCGGAGCGGGCGTGGAAAATCTGTTCCATCACCAAGCCGATCGCCAGGTTGCTGCTGTAGTTGACACCCAGTCGCGTGATTGCCGTGTGCAGGTCGTTCACCTCTTGAGTCGCACGCAGCAGCGGGCTATTGACCACTTTGATCAGGCGCGCCGATAACGCCGTATCGCGGCCGATCACTTTGCTCAGTGTACTGACACTGATTTCCGGGTCTTCGGCAGCCTTGCGAATCTGCATGGCCACTTCCGGTAATGTTGGCAGAACCAGGTCATCGTTATCGATGGCCTCAACCAAATCCTGTTGGACCTTTTCCGCCAGATCGCTCATTTCGTTTCTCTAGGGTGTTGCAACAAATGCTGCGGTTAACGCTGGATTTCGCGGTCGCGATCCAGTGAGTAAGGCAGGTCGAGCAAGTTCAAGGCCGGTCCTTCGAGGGTGCCTAGGTGAATGTCACCTCCCTCAGCTGCTTCGGCTTGCAGCACGGCCAGCAGTTCAATGTTTTGTTCCGCGTTGGCCGCCAGGACCACTTCGCCGATAGAACTGCCATGGGACGGGGAAAACAGTGGCGTGCCGGGGGCGGGCAGTGCGCTGGCATCCAGAGTCAGGCGATACAAGCGGCGCTTGAGTTTGCCCAGGTACTGCATGCGAGCAACGATTTCCTGGCCGGTGTAGCAGCCTTTCTTGAAGCTCACGCCACCGACGGCTTGTAGATTGAGCATCTGCGGGATAAACAGTTCGCGTGTCTGTGGCATGACCTGGCCGATGCCTGCGCGGATCTGGCCCAGTAACCATTGGTTCAGAGGGCTTTCGGCCAACAGGGCGGACAGCTTGCCTTTGATGGCGTCGGCCTGATTGGCAGCGACCCACAGTTCGGCGCGATCCGGTGAAACACGGATGACGATCAGACCGTCATGACGCACGACACTATTGGTGTCTGCCGGCAACTCAAGACCGAGGCTGCTCAGCGCGGCATCACCATGGTCGAGGCCGAAGCGGACCCAAGCGCTGCTTTCGTCGGTCAGCTTGGATTTGGAGAAAACGGCGTATTTTTTCAAGTCAGCCAACTGCGGTTCCAGCAGTTCGGTGGCCATCGCCATCAAAACGCCATCACCTTCCAGCAGAATGCGGAAACTCGACTGCATCCGGCCTTTTTGCGTGCAGCGGGCGCCCAGGCTGGCCAGGGTATCGCTCAGGTAATTGAGGTTGCAGGTCAGTTGGCCTTGCAGGAATTTGCCGGCATCCGCGCCGCGGACCGCGAGAACGCCTTCGTGAGACAGGGTGCAGAAAAAAGCAGAATCGGCCATGGGTCATCGCAGGGTAAAGAGTCTGGGGGACATCATAAGGGGGCGCCCGTGAAATGGGTAGTTCACAAAAGGTCGGAATAGCCCGACCAAAGCTGACTGTTCGAGGCAGCCCGGGGCTGTATACTTGCCGCCTATTTGAGGAGCGCTCCATGGTCGAAGATGTTGAACTGAATCGCCTCTACTGGCACAGCCGCCGCGGCATGCTTGAGCTGGACGTATTGCTGGTGCCGTTTGTAAAAGAGGTCTACCCGCACCTCAATGATGTCGACCGCGATTGCTACCGCAAGCTGCTAGAGTGCGAGGATCAGGACATGTTTGGCTGGTTCATGGAACGCGCCGAATCCGAAGATCCGGAGCTCCAGCGCATGGTTCGCATGATCCTGGACCGTGTCCAGCCCAAGTAAAACGTTCGAATGCCGCTGGCATGCCTCACGGCAGTTGCTGGCGGCGTATCTCCTGGCCCAGCTATTCGCGCTGGGTTCGTTGTTTCTGCTGTCTATACCGGTCTGGGCCAGTCTGCTCGGCGCTTTTTGCTGTCTGGCGCATGGCGTTTGGGCATTGCCGCGTCAGATTTCACTGACGCACCCGCAGGCATTTCGCGGCTTGCGACGCGACGCCGAGGGTTGGCAGTTATGGAATCAGGCTCAGGGTTGGCAGCCGGTGCAGCTGCGACCGGACAGCCTCGCGCTGCCATTGATCGTGGTGCTACGGTTTCGCCTGCGCGGCGAACGGCGGGTCAGATCGATCTGCATACCCCACGACTCGCAGGCGGCGGATGTGCACCGACGCCTGCGGGTTCGACTTGCGTTCAGTCGACGTAGGTGGGCGGCACCAGAATAGTGTCCAAGGCCACCGGGAGCATATTGGGGTAATCGAGGGTGTAATGAAGGCCCCGGCTTTCCTTACGCTCCATGGCGGACTGGATCATCAGTTCTGCTACCTGAGCCAGGTTGCGCAACTCGATCAAATCGCGGCTGACCTTGTAGTTGCTGTAGAACTCATCGATTTCGTCCAGCAACAGCCGCACACGGTGCTGGGCCCGTTGCAAGCGTTTGTTGGTGCGCACGATACCGACGTAGTCCCACATGAATCGCCGCAGTTCGTCCCAGTTGTGCGCAATGATCACGTCTTCGTCAGAATCGGTGACCTGGCTCGCATCCCAAATGGGCAGGGTGACTGGCATCGACACGTGCGGTAGCTGTTCAACAATGTCCGCCGCCGCTGAGCGGGCGTAGACGAAACACTCCAGCAGCGAGTTGCTGGCCATGCGGTTGGCGCCGTGCAGGCCGGTGAAACTGGTTTCCCCAATGGCATACAACCCTGTCACGTCGGTGCGACCGTTCTGATCGACCATCACGCCACCGCAGGTGTAGTGCGCAGCCGGAACCACCGGGATCGGCTGCTTGGTAATGTCGATGGAAAACTCGAGGCAGCGTTCGTACACCGTTGGAAAGTGTGTCTTGATGAACGCTTCGGATTTGTGGCTGATGTCCAGATAGACACAGTCGACACCCAGGCGCTTCATTTCATGGTCGATGGCCCGGGCAACAATGTCCCGTGGTGCCAGTTCTGCGCGCGGGTCGAAGCGTTGCATGAAGCGCTCGCCGTTAGGCAGCTTCAAGTGTGCACCTTCGCCGCGCAGGGCTTCGGTGACCAGGAAGCTTTTTGCCTGCGGGTGGTAAAGGCAGGTGGGGTGGAATTGGTTGAACTCCAGGTTCGCCACCCGGCAGCCAGAACGCCAGGCCATCGCAATGCCATCTCCGCAGGCGCCGTCGGGGTTGCTGGTATAGAGATAGACTTTGGCCGCGCCACCGGAGGCGAGGATGACAAAGCGTGCACCGTAGGTGTCGACTTCGCCGGTTCCGCGATTGAGAACATAGGCGCCAAGACAGCGGTCGCCGTCCAGACCCAGACGTTTTTCGGTGATCAGGTCCACCGCGACACGCTGTTCCAGCAGTTCGATGTTAGGCCGTTGTTTTGCCTGGGCCAACAATGTTCTGAATATCGCGGCGCCCGTGGCATCGGCGGCATGAATGATACGCCGATGACTATGGCCGCCTTCACGGGTCAGGTGAAACTCGAATCCGCCGTCTTCGGTGCCGGATTGTTCATCGCGGGTAAACGGCACGCCCTGGTCGATCAGCCATTGGATCGCCTCTTTGCTGTGTTCGACGGTAAAGCGAACAGCGTCTTCATGGCACAGGCCGCCGCCGGCATTGAGGGTGTCATCGACGTGAGACTCGACGGTGTCGGCGTCATCCAGAACGGCCGCGACGCCACCCTGGGCCCAGAAAGTCGAGCCGTTGGAGAGGTCGCCTTTGCTCAGTACCGCGATGCGCAAATGATCGGGCAAGGTCAGCGCAAGACTCAAACCGGCAGCACCGCTACCAATCACCAGAACATCATGTTGAAACTGTTGGCTCATTTCAGGATTCCGCTCAAAGCGACCCGGGTCGGGGGTGGCGCAAGACTGCTGGAACGGCGAGTCTGGTCGGCCACAAAGCCCACTAGTATATAGAGGGGGCGCGCGGCACAATACCCGAGCACATATGGCATTGTGAAACTACTGTGACGGGAAATACCCGACGCTTCGTCGGATGGTTTTTTGGTCGAATCGACGACAAGACGACTGTATCGTCGATTTAACAGTATTTTTCTATTCAGGGTTGCACAATCTCGGTGCCGTCCATTTTTAAATATGGAACTTTTGCCAAAGGCCCAAGATCAATAGACGGTTGCCAGATTCAAGGGACAGTGTCGGCTTCAGGGCGGGATCTGTAGTTTGATCCTTGCTGGCGAATCCGATGACAAGATTATTCGCGCAGCCGGGTAACCCGCGCTGCGCTTTTCGTGCGTGCCAAATCAGAGCCCGCAGGAAACTTGCTTGGAGGGGAGAACTTTTGCGAAAAGCCCGAGTCTATGTTTGCAAGCCTGGTCGTTCAGATATGCAAGCCTCCTCCGAGCTTATCGAGGAGTGTTCATGCTAACCCAGGAAGAGGATCAGCAACTGGTCGAGCGCGTTCAACGTGGCGACAAGCGAGCTTTCGATCTGCTAGTGCTGAAATACCAGCACAAAATTCTCGGGTTGATCGTGCGTTTCGTGCACGACACCCATGAAGCCCAGGATGTGGCGCAGGAAGCCTTTATCAAGGCGTACCGAGCCCTTGGAAATTTTCGCGGAGACAGCGCGTTTTACACGTGGCTTTACCGCATCGCCATCAATACGGCGAAAAACTATCTGGTTTCACGCGGCCGTCGGCCGCCGGATAGCGATGTCAGTTCCGAGGATGCAGAGTTCTACGATGGCGATCATGGCCTCAAGGATCTCGAGTCGCCAGAACGCGCGTTGTTGCGGGATGAGATCGAAGGCACCGTTCATCGAACCATTCAGCAACTGCCAGAAGATTTGCGTACGGCTTTAACTTTACGTGAATTCGATGGTCTGAGTTACGAGGACATTGCTGCAGTCATGCAGTGTCCGGTGGGTACCGTGCGCTCCCGGATTTTCCGCGCTCGGGAAGCCATCGATAAAGCCCTGCAGCCGTTGTTGCAGGAAAACTGAGACAGCGGCGATAGCCAAGAGAGGAACGCCATGAGTCGTGAAGCCCTGCAGGAATCGCTGTCCGCAGTGATGGATAACGAAGCGGACGAACTGGAATTGCGTCGGGTATTAAATGCCTTGGACGATGTTGAAACCCGTGAAACCTGGGCTCGTTACCAAATCGCTCGGGCAGTCATGCACAAGGACTTGCTGCTTCCACGGCTGGATATCGCTGCGGCAGTGTCTGCTGCGTTGGCCGACGAAGCTGTGCCGGCAAAAGTCTCCCGTGGTCCATGGCGCAGCCTGGGGCGTCTGGCAGTTGCCGCTTCAGTCACACTGGCTGTACTGGCTGGCGTTCGTTTGTATAATCAGGACGAGATCGCTGGTGTCGAACTGGCTCAGCAATCCAATCAACCAGGTCTGGCCGTTCCTCAAGTTAAAGGCCCCGCTGTATTAGCAGGCTACAATGAGAGTTCGGATGCCACTGGCCCTATGGCCAACGGCGTATTGCAAGGTCAGCCAGGCTGGCATGATCAGCGTCTGCCAGGTTACTTGCGCCAACATGCTCAACAGGCTGCATTGAAAGGCACTGAAAGTGCGTTGCCTTATGCTCGTGCAGCAAGCCTGGAAAACCGTTAAGGAGGATCATGCGCTCCATACCTCTACTTTCGCTTCTGCTTGCAGGCTGGTTTGTTGTTCCAGCCTACGCTGATGAGGCCCAGGATTGGTTGACCCGTCTGGGTCAGGCCGAGCAACAGCAAAGTTTTCGCGGTACTTTCGTTTACGAGCGTAACGGTAGTTTTTCTACCCATAACATCTGGCATCGCGTCCAGGATGGCAAAGTCCGAGAGCGTTTACTCCAGCTCGATGGCTCAGCACAGGAAGTCGTGCGCATTGATGGGCATACTCAATGCGTCAGCGGCACCCTGATGGCAGGACTGGGGGATTCACCCAATTCTGCTGCTCGTGCACTGGATCCACAAAAGTTAAAGAATTGGTATGACCTTGCCGTCATCGGCAAGTCGCGTGTGGCTGGACGTGCGGCAGTGATCGTTTCGCTGACGCCACGTGATCAGCACCGTTACGGTTTTGAGCTTCATCTGGATAAAGAAACCGGCCTGCCGCTCAAGTCATTGTTGCTCAATGACAAAGGGCAGTTGCTGGAGCGATTCCAGTTTACGCAATTGGATACCTCCAAGGTGCCGTCTGACAGCGACTTGCAGGCAGGTGACGATTGCAAGGCTGTCACTCTCGACAGTGACAAGGCTTCCGCCATTAAAGCGGCTCAAGTCTGGCATTCGGATTGGTTACCACCTGGTTTTGAATTGATCAGCAGCAGCGCTCGCAAGGACCCGGAGACCAAAACCCAGGTCAATAGTCTGATGTATGACGACGGTCTGGCACGTTTCTCGGTATTTCTTGAGCCGTTGAATGGCGCAACCGTGACGGACACCCGGACACAGTTGGGTCCTACTGTCGCTGTATCCCGGCGCCTGACCACGCCTCAAGGCGAAATGATGGTGACCGTCGTCGGTGAGATCCCGATAGGCACTGCTGAACGGATTGCGCTGTCCATGCGCACCGATACCACTGCAACCAAGCAGTGAGCGAATGTCGAAATGTTTGGTGAACATTTCAATTTGCAAAAAATACTGAATTTTTCTATAGGTTAGAGCCTCACTGCTCTGGCCTTGTTTTGTTGTTTGCGGAACATAAATACCGGCGTATTGTTCCCGGTGTTCCTTGCTCCATATCGCTTAACCCTGCTCGTCGTAACGGGAGCCGTATGTCGATACCACGCTTAAAGTCTTACCTCACCATTTTTGCCACCGTGCTGGTTCTCGGTCAGGCGGTCACTGCTCAAGCAGCCGAGTTGCCTGATTTTACTCAGCTCGTCGAGCAGGCCTCGCCTGCCGTGGTGAACATCAGTACCACTCAGAAACTGCCTGACCGCAAAGTCTCCGGGCAAATGCCGGACCTCGAAGGCTTGCCGCCAGCGCTGCGCGAGTTCTTTGAAAGGGGCATGCCTCAACAGCCGCGTTCACCTCGCGGTGATCGCCAGCGTGAAGCGCAGTCCTTGGGCTCGGGTTTTATTATCTCGCCTGATGGTTACATCCTGACCAACAACCATGTGATTGCCGATGCCGACGAAATTCTCGTGCGTCTCGCTGATCGCAGTGAACTGAAGGCCAAACTGGTCGGCACCGACCCGCGCTCCGACGTGGCGCTGCTGAAGATCGAAGGCAAGGACCTGCCGGTTCTCAAGCTCGGTAAATCCCAGGACCTGAAAGCCGGTCAGTGGGTTGTGGCCATTGGTTCGCCGTTTGGTTTCGATCACACCGTGACCCAAGGCATCATCAGCGCCATCGGGCGTAGTCTGCCGAACGAAAACTATGTGCCGTTCATCCAGACCGACGTGCCGATCAACCCGGGTAACTCCGGTGGTCCGCTGTTCAACCTGAATGGCGAAGTGGTCGGGATCAACTCGCAGATCTACACCCGGTCAGGGGGCTTCATGGGTGTATCGTTCGCGATCCCTATCGACGTTGCCATGGATGTTTCCAATCAACTGAAAGAGGGCGGCAAAGTCAGTCGTGGCTGGTTGGGAGTGGTGATTCAGGAAGTGAACAAGGACCTGGCCGAGTCGTTTGGTCTTGAGAAACCGGCCGGTGCGCTGGTAGCTCAGATCCAGGACGACGGCCCGGCTGCCAAGGGTGGTCTGCAAGTCGGCGACGTCATTCTGAGCATGAACGGCCAGCCGATCATCATGTCGGCCGATTTGCCACATCTGGTGGGCGCGTTGAAGGCGGGCTCCAAGGCCAATCTTGAAGTGATTCGCGAAGGCAAGCGCAAGAATGTCGAGCTAACGGTTGGCGCGATTCCTGACGAAGAAAAAGATATGGATACGATGCCTAAGTCGGGCGTTGAAATCAGCAGTAATCGTTTGGGTGTCTCCGTCGTCGAGCTGTCCGATGAACAGAAGAAAACCTACGACCTCAAAGGTGGTGTGGTGATCAAGGAAGTTCAGGATGGCCCGGCCTCCCTGATTGGTTTGCAGCCAGGAGATATCATCACTCACCTGAACAACCAGGCCATCGGCTCCACTAAGGAGTTCACCGAAATTGCCAAGGCACTGCCAAAGAACCGGTCGGTTTCGATGCGGGTTCTGCGCCAAGGTCGTGCCAGCTTCATCACCTTCAAACTGGCGGATTAAACCGGTTGTTGGCTGAATAAAAAAACCGCCTCGAAAGAGGCGGTTTTTTTGTGCTCGGCTTTTACAGCGGAACGTCAGCCCATCATGTCCTTGATCATGCGCTCCTGTTCCATCAGCTCACGTTGACGCGCATCGATGCGCGAAGACAGCGGGAAGTTGCTGCCGGCTTTACGTTTGGCGAAATCCAGTTGCTGAATGGCCTGGCGATAGTCGCCGATCAATGCAAAGTACTCTGCGCGAGCTTGATGCAGGCCGATGATGTTGCCTGACAGGCCGCGAGTTTCGGCCACCTGATACCACACGTCGGGATCGTCAGGACGCGACTTGAGCAGGCCTTCCAGTGCCTTTTCAGCATCGGCAGTGCGGTCCTGTTTCAGCAGCAAATCGACACGTATCTGATTGAGCGGATAGTTACCGGGGTACTGAGTAAGCATCCGGTCAACACGAGATTGAGCATCCGGTAGTCGACTGTTGGTCATGTCCAGATCGATCTGCGCCAGGTTGTAGATGATCTCGTTCGGCGATTTTGCCAGCAGTAGCTTGAGGTTCTCTCGAGCCTCATTCAGCCGGCCTCCCTTGATTTGGGCAATCGCCAAACCATAGCGTGCGACATCACTTTTCGGGTTTTCGTCAAGCTCGGCACGGAAGCGCTTGGCGCCCAGGCCTGGGGTTTCTTCATAGAACAACTGGACTCGTGCACGAATCAGCTGATAACGCAGGGTGTCTTCGATGCCGCCCGGTGGAGCCTGTTCGGCGCGGTTGCGGGTATCGGCAATCCGCGATTCGGTAACCGGGTGAGTCATCAAAAATTCCGGCGGCTTGGCGTCGAAGCGGTACTGGCGCGCCAAGCGCTCGAACATGCTCGGCATCGCGCGTGGGTCGTAACCGGCTTTTTCCATATTGAGAATGCCGATGCGGTCGGCTTCCTGTTCGTTCTGGCGCGAGAAACGCCGTTGCTCCTGAATGGCCGCCGCTTGAGTACCCGCAATGGCCGCAATCCCGGCGTTGCCGCCACCGGCTGCCGCAATCACGATCCCGGTCAGCAGGGCAGCCATCATCGGCACTTGCATACGCTGTTGGGCTTCAATGCCACGGGCAAAGTGGCGTTGCGACAAGTGAGCCAGTTCGTGAGCCAGCACCGACGCATATTCGCCCTCGGTCTGCGCATTGAGGAACAAGCCGCCGTTGACCCCGACAATCCCGCCCGGCGCCGCAAAGGCGTTGAGCTGCGGGCTGTTGATCAGGATGAATTCCAGTCGCCGGTCACTCACTTGGCTGGTTTCCACCAGTCGGTAAACGCTGGATTCGACGTAATCCTTGAGTTGCGGATCGTTGAGTTGCGAGACCTGACTGCGCAATAGTGCCAGCCAGGCACGGCCCAGTTGGTATTCCTGTTGCGGTGAGACGATGGCAGAACTGGCGTCGCCAAGTGACGGCAGGTCGTCGGCAAAGCCCGGTGAGGCAAGCAGGCAAGCGAGCGTCAGCAGGGTAGGGCGCAAAAAAGTCATGCACAAAGCCTTAGTCGACAAAGACCTTACTGTAGCCGGACACAGGGCTTGCGACCAGATATTCTAAGCCTCTCAACCACGTCCCCGGAGTGAAGTAATGACCGATGCTGTAGCCCATGACGCCGAACTGGACGCCAGCGGCCTGAATTGTCCGTTGCCGTTGCTCAAGGCCAAGCTTGAACTCAATCTCATGGCCAGTGGCGCGGTGCTCAAGGTGATCGCCACGGATGCCGGTTCTCAGCGCGACTTTCGCACCTTTGCCCGATTGGCCGGTCATACCCTGCTTCGTGAAGAAGATGAGGCGGGTGTTTACCGCTACTGGATAAAAAAAGCCTGAAACCTGCGGCGTTCGTTTCTAAGGAATTTTGATGTTCAAAGTGTTACGCGACTGGATTCAGCGCTACTTTTCCGATGAAGAAGCCGTGGTACTGGCCGTGTTGCTGTTTCTGGCATTCACCGCCGTACTCACTTTGGGCGGCATGCTCGCGCCGGTATTGGCCGGGATGGTGCTGGCGTATCTCATGCAAGGCCTGGTAGCCACTCTCGAACGCTTGCGTATGCCCGGCGGTGTGGCGGTGGGGCTGGTCTTCGCGCTGTTCATGGGCGCACTGCTGGTCTTCTTGATTGTTGTGGTGCCGTTGCTCTGGAATCAGTTGATGACGTTGTTCAACGAGTTGCCCGGCATGCTCCTCAAGTGGCAGTCCCTGTTATTGCTGTTGCCCGAGCGCTACCCGCATATGGTGTCTGATGAACAGGTATTGCAGTTCATCGAAGTGGCGCGCGGCGAAATCGGCAAGTTCGGCCAGTGGGCGCTGACGTTTTCCCTGTCGAGTCTGCCGCTGCTGGTGAACATCATGATCTACCTCGTTCTGGTGCCGATCCTGGTGTTCTTCTTTCTGAAGGATCGGGAAATGATCGGTCAGTGGGTACGCGGTTACCTGCCCCGTGAGCGGGCACTGATCACCCGAGTCGCTCACGAAATGAACCGGCAGATCGCCAATTACATTCGCGGCAAGGTCATCGAGATCTTCATCTGCGGTGGTGCGACCTACATCGGCTTCGTCGTTCTGGGGCTTAACTACGCGGCGCTGCTGGCCTTGCTGGTGGGCGTGTCGGTGGTGGTGCCTTACGTCGGAACCGTGGTGGTGACCGTCCCGGTCCTGCTGATTGCGCTGTTCCAATGGGGTTGGAGCGATCAGTTCATTTACTTGATGGCGGTCTACGGGATCATTCAGGTGCTGGACGGTAACGTGCTGGTGCCGTTGCTGTTTTCGGAAGCGGTCAACCTGCACCCTGTAGCGATCATTTGTGCGGTGCTGTTGTTTGGCGGGTTGTGGGGATTTTGGGGAGTGTTCTTTGCGATTCCGCTGGCGACGCTGTTCAAAGCCGTACTTGACGCGTGGCCGCGCAAGGAGCCGGAAGTCGCGCCTCTGCTTTAACGCTCAGCCCTGATTATAGGGTGAGGCTGATGACCTCTTCGTCGGAACGCCGCCCGGAGCAAGCCCGCTCCCACATGGTTTTGTGTTCACACAGATTAATTGTGGGAGCCGGCTTGCCTGCGAAGGGGTCCAACAGGCGCCGAATGAATCAGTCCTTGTTCAACGCCTGAGCTGCCGCCAACACCGCATCCACATGCCCCGGCACCTTCACACCACGCCATTCCTGACGCAGCACACCGTTCTTGTCGATCAGGAATGTGCTGCGATCAACGCCCATGTATTCCTTGCCATACAGCTTCTTCAACTTGATCACATCAAACAACTGGCAAAGCGCTTCTTCCTTGTCGCTGATCAGCTCGAAGGTGAACGCCTGCTTGGCCTTGAAGTTCTCATGGGACTTGAGGCTGTCACGGGATACGCCGAACACTTCGGTGTTGGCCGCTTTAAAAGCCTCTAGCTGATCGCGAAAGCCCTGACCTTCAGTGGTGCAGCCTGGGGTGCTGTCCTTCGGGTAGAAGTAAATCACCACCTGCTTGCCTTTAAGGCCCGTGAGGCTGACGGTCTGTCCATTGGTGGCGGGTGCTTCGAAGTCGGCGACCGGTTGGTCGATGGCAACGGCCATGAAAGCTTCCTTACATTGGATTTTGTGGGCGCCACGGTTCGATCAGGGCATCCAGGTTCAGCGCGTCGGCGAAATCCAGGAACTGATCACGCAGCCAGCTGATTTGCACACCAGCCGGCAAGGTCACGGTAAATGTGGCGTTAAGCATGGTGCCGCCGGTTTGCGGCGCCTGATACGTGTCGCAGGTCAGGTTTTCCAGCTCGACGTTGTGGTCCATGAAGAACTGGCACAGCTCATTGATGATGTCCGAGCGATAGGCCGAACTGACATAAGCCACGTAAGGCAGCGCCTGAGGGCGATTCTCCAGCGCCGCGCTGCGCACCACATTGACAGTGAACGCATGCTTTTTGGAGAGGCTCGGCAGGCTGCCTTCCAGGCGCGCCAGGGCGTCCCAGCTGCCGGAAATCTCGAGGACCAACGCACTGCATTCGCCATGACGGGTCAGGCGGGAAGTGACCACGGCGCAGCGGTTTTCATGGCTGGCGCGGCACAGGACGTTAGTCAGCTCCATGGGGTTGGCGCCGAGGGCACTGATGACAAGGAATTGTTCGCGAACTGTGGGGGTGGACATGCAGCATTCCTAAAGCGATGAGCGGTCGATACGTCTAAGGGCTTTTTCCGGGAACGAGCCTGCGGATGCGAATTCAAAAAACCGAGCTACAAGGTTGCAACATGCTCCAGTAAGGCAGGAGCGAGGGTCGGCAACGCTGGAGCAGGGCTTGTGATGCCGTAAATGGAGGCTGGAAACTGGCGTACGAGCTTATCAGTACCGATCAAAGTCTGAAGGGTAGCGAAAAGCAGCGCCAAGGGGAATGGCGGCAGCGTAGTACTTCGCTTGTACAAGCATCTTGGCGCCAGTACCATTACGGCTCTCTTTTTCCGGCAGGAGCGGTTGCATGATTGCGGGCAGTATGGTGGCACTGGTCACACCCATGGATGCAAAAGGTAATCTCGACTGGGACAGCCTGAGCAAACTGGTGGACTTTCACCTGCAAAACGGCACCCACGCCATCGTGGCGGTCGGCACTACAGGTGAATCGGCCACCCTCGACGTGAACGAGCACATCGAAGTGATTCGTTACGTGGTCAAGCAGGTTGCAGGGCGCATTCCGGTGATCGCCGGGACTGGCGCAAACTCGACTCGCGAAGCCATCGAGCTGACCACCAATGCGAAGATCGCCGGTGCCGACGCTTGCCTGCTGGTGACTCCGTATTACAACAAGCCGACCCAGGAAGGCCTGTACCAGCACTTCAAGGCCATCGCCGAAGCTGTCGATATCCCGCAAATTCTCTACAACGTGCCCGGCCGTACAGCCTGCGACATGCTGACAGAAACCGTGATCCGCCTGTCGACCGTGAAAAACATCATCGGCATCAAGGAAGCCACTGGCGACCTGAGCCGTGCCAAGGCCATCATTGATGGCGTGAGCAAAGATTTCGTGGTGCTGTCCGGTGACGACGCCACCGCAGTCGAGCTGATCCTGCTCGGCGGCAAAGGCAACATCTCGGTCACCGCCAACGTTGCGCCGCGCGACATGAGCGACCTGTGCAACGCTGCCCTGAAAGGCGACGCCGTGACCGCTCGCGCAATTCACGAAAAGCTGATGCCGCTCAATAAAACCCTGTTTATCGAATCCAACCCTATTCCCGTGAAATGGGCTCTGCATGAAATGGGCTTGATGCCGGACGGTATCCGTCTGCCGCTCACCTGGCTCAGTGCTGCCTGTCACGAACCGCTGCGTCAGGCCATGCGCCAGTCCGGCGTCCTGGTTTAATTGAGGAAGTACAACGCATGAAGCGAATGGCCGGACTTTCCGCACTTGCCTTGATTATCTCCAGCACCAGTGGCTGTGGATGGGTCTGGGGCCCGGAAGGTTATTTCCGTGACCGTGGTAGCGATTACCTGGAAGCGCAACAGACTGCACCGATGCAACTGCCAGCGAATATCACAGACGCCAAACGTCTGGAACCGCTGTTGCCGATCCCGCGTAACGTGGCTGATGACACCGCCAAGGGCGAATACATCGTTCCTCGTCCACAGCCGTTGGCGGCGTCGGCCGATGCCAGTCCTTACTCGCTGCAGAAAGTCGGCGATTCGCGCTCGATCCTGGCACAGAACCCACCGGCCGAAATCTGGCCTGTGGCTGTGCAGTTCTTCCAGGACAACGGTTTCCGTCTGGATGAACAGCGTCCGCAAACCGGCGAATTCACCACCACCTGGCAGCATTCCGACGAACTGGCCGCCGCAATGGCCAAGCGCCTGAGCGCAGCCGGCGTCAGCACCGATAGCCAAACCCGCGTTCGGGTACGTATCGAGCCGGGCGTGCAGCGCAACACCAGTGAAATCTATGTGGTCAGCGCCGAACGTCCTGCGGGCAGCACTGCCGACGTGGAGTTCACCAACCGTTCGCTCAACACCGGCCTGGATGCGGCACTGACCAACGATTTGCTCGCGAGCATGAGCCGCATTTCGGAGAAGGGCGGTTCGGTCTCCATGCTGGCTTCACGTGATTTTGATACACCAGGTCGTATCAGCCTGAGCGAAGACGGTAGCGGCAACCCGGTTCTGAACGTCGGCAACGACCTGGATCGTGCCTGGTCGAGCGTCGGTCGTGCGCTGGAACAGGGCGAGTGGCGCGTTGAAGATATCAACCGCAGCCTGGGCCTGTACTACATCAACTTGTCCGAAAAAGCCGAGAAGAAAGACGAGAAGCCTGGCTTCTTCAGCAGCCTGTTCGGCAGCGCGCCGAGCAAGGAAGAAGTGGAAGCCCGTGCCGAGCGTTATCAGGTTCGCCTGAGCAAGGTCGGCGAGAACGTCCAGGTCACCGTCGAGAAAAACATCAACACCGTGGCGCCGGCAGACGTGGCGCGCAAAGTGTTGAGCGAGATTCAGGACAAACTGGGCTGATCACATGCGTTTTGCCGTTCTCGGCAGCGGTAGCCAAGGGAACGGCACGCTGATAGCCAGCGATGACACGTATGTGCTGGTGGATTGTGGTTTTTCCCTGCGAGAAACCGAAAAACGCCTGCTGCGCCTGGGTGTAAACCCTGCGCAGCTGAGCGCGATACTCGTGACCCACGAACATGCCGACCACGTGCATGGCGTGGGTTTGCTGTCTCGGCGCTACAATCTGCCTGTCTACCTAAGTCGCGGGACCCTGCGCGGGATGCGCAAACCGATTGAACCGGCTGGCCTTCTGGCCGGCGGCGAGCAACTGCAGATCGGTGCTCTGAGCATTGGCGTCATTGCCGTGGCCCACGATGCACAGGAGCCGACGCAATACGTCTTCAGCGACGGTGAGCGACGCTTCGGCCTGCTGACCGACTTGGGCTCGTATTGCAACAAGGTGCTGGACGGCTATCGGGACCTCGATGCGTTGATGATCGAGTCCAACCATTGCCGTGACATGCTGGCTCGCGGTCACTACCCGTATTTTCTGAAGCAGCGGGTGGGTGGTGAACTGGGACATTTGAACAACCACCAGGCGGCATTCCTGGTGTCCGAGTTGGGCTGGCAAGGCCTGCAACACCTGGTCCTGGCCCATCTGAGCAGTAAGAACAACCTGCCGCAGCTGGCCCGGCAATGTTTTGTCGACACCCTCGGGTGCGATCCGGACTGGCTGCAACTGGCCGATCAAGATTCAGGGCTCGACTGGCGACACATCGCCTAGCCCACCTACTTAGCAAGCGGAGCCCATCATGGAAAAACGTGAAGAACTCTACCGCGGCAAAGCCAAATCGGTTTACAAGACCGACGACGCTAACCGCTTGATCCTGCTGTTTCGCAACGACACCTCGGCGTTCGACGGCAAGCGCATTGAGCAGCTCGACCGCAAAGGCATGGTGAACAACAAGTTCAACGCCTTCATCATGCAGAAACTCGAAGCCGCCGGCGTGCCGACCCAGTTCGACAAACTGCTGGGCGACAACGAATGCCTGGTGAAAAAACTCGACATGATCCCGGTCGAATGCGTCGTGCGTAACTACGCCGCCGGCAGCCTGGTCAAGCGTCTGGGCGTCGAAGAAGGCATGAAGCTCAACCCTTACACCTTCGAACTGTTCCTGAAGGACGACGCCAAGGGCGACCCGTTCATCAACGAATCCCACGTTGTGGCGTTCGGTTGGGGCACAGCCGAGCAACTGGTTCGCATGAAAGAACTGTCGCTCAAGGTCAACGAAGTCCTGAGCAAACTGTTCGACGACGCCGGCCTGTTGCTGGTCGACTTCAAACTTGAATTCGGCGTATTCCACGACGGCTCCATCGTCCTGGGCGACGAATTCAGCCCGGACGGCTGCCGCCTGTGGGACAAGGCCACCGGCAAGAAAATGGACAAGGACCGCTTCCGTCAGGGCCTCGGTGACGTCATCGAAGCCTACGAAGAAGTCGCCAATCGTCTGGGCGTACCGCTTTAATCGACGCAAGCATCTGATAGCACGGAAAAATTTCGCTTAGGGGGTTCGCTTCCGGCGAAAGTGTTGTTATGATGCGCGCCGTTGGAGAGATGCCAGAGTGGCCGAATGGGACGGATTCGAAATCCGTTGTACCTTCACCGGTACCTAGGGTTCGAATCCCTATCTCTCCGCCATTACATAGAAAAAGCCCCGTAGCTGAAAAGTTACGGGGCTTTTTCGTTTCTGGCGTTTCGTTCAGGGTATTTTTAGCTGCGCTTTCAACCAGAGTTGGAGGCCCCTGATATCTCGGGCGAATACTCAGAATGGCGAGCCACTAACCTGCTGTCTTTTCACTCTTCCAAACAGGTCGTGGCGAAACAGCCTTCACCACATCATCGATCAGCGCTTTTCCCATCGCCGTCAAATAGTGCGCAGCCCAAGCATGACGGTCGGTGTCTTTTGCATAAGCTGCGTCCTCAGTGAGCGCCTTGGCCAGGAACAGGAAATCCGAGGCCTGTGCCAATGCAACACTGATGGGCACACCCGCGCTGACGTGGAACATTGCATTGTCCGAGCAGTAGATGGGGGTGAAGCCGATAGTTTTCGCTTCTGCTGGTTCGGTCATTTGCCACCTCCAGTGAGGGAGATGCGGCGGGAGAAGGGGAGCAGTGACTCGGAATCGATTTGAGGGTGATGCTGTATTTTGAGCGGATTTGTACTGCGCATTGTTCAGTTCCCTTGATTTGAGGAGCTGCCGCATTCGATACCAAGCGAATGGGTGGCAGCTGTACGCAGGTTGGTAAACCGGGGAATCAAGGAAACCGGCACGTCCGAAGACGTCCCACGCACAGCCGCCAAAACGGAATCGCAGATGAAAAAACGTCTGCAGTTCGTTGGGAGCGCTGTTACGCCATATTCCACCGGGTTACCAAGCCCGATCGCTGAATGTGCAGCGACGTCTGGAGAGTATCCCGCTGAATATATGGCCAACAAGGTGGCAACCTGCTCAAAAGCACAGCAAGCGTACCCCCTTACGCAACTCTCGGATTTTGCCTACAACTTCATCAAGAGTCACCCGGATAGTCTGCTAACCGTGCAACACAAAACCTGAACGCCAAAACAGGAAGCGACAGCTCGAAGGCAAATCCACGTCATTAGCTATCATGCAATACACAGCAAATTACCGGATAATGGAGGATGCATGAACAAATGGCAACGGCTATGGTTGTCTGTGAAGCTGATAGCAGCCGCAGCGGCCTGTTTGGCCGCTGGTGTACTGGCTTTTTTCTACATGATGGACAGCTCTGACGCAGAGCAAATCCACCCGTTGAGTATTCTGGTTGTCGGGCTGATCTTCGGCTTCGTCACCTTTGGACTCCTCTCATTGCTTGAAAGGGGCGTGCGGGGTCTAGTTGCCCTTTTTGTCACTGCCAAACCCCAGCCTGAAGCGGAGGCTGAGAACGATGCGGGGCTGACAGCGGAGCAGCCAATCATTTTGTCTGCTGACGATTCAGCTCAACAGAAGAATCTGTGAGTCTGCAACAGATACTCCGCGCTGCTTTACGATGCCAAATGCTCAAAACGTAGGCGGCGTAACCACCCAAATCACCACCGCATCCACATCCCCAGGATTCCCATACCGATGCGGTTCCTGGCTGGAGAAGCTGAAACTATCCCCTTCACCCAGCAAAAAGTGCCGCTCCCCGACCCACAACTCAAAACTCCCCGACAGCAAATACCCAGCTTCTTCGCCTTCATGGCTATAACTCTGCTGGCTATACGTCCCCGGCGGAAACCGCGAGTGCAGCATCTCCAGCTGCCGATTCGGTTGCGGTGTCAGCAAGTGATCCACAATGCCATCTTCGTAATGCACGCTCATCCGGGTGTTTTTACGCACGACAATGCCGTCGTCTTCCGGCGCCGTTTGCGTTTCGCTGGCGAAGAACCATTGAATGGTCACGCCCAGGCTCCGGGCGATGTTGAACAGGGCAGGGATGGAAGGGTAGGCGAGGTTGCGTTCGAGCTGGCTGATGTAGCCCGCCGTCAATTCGCTCAATTGCGCCAACTCGGCCAAGGTCATGCCCCGGCGCTTACGCAAGCCACGAATTCGTGTGCCGAGGAAGTGCGGCTCAGCGGTGGCGCTGTCCTGTGTGGGCGCGCCGTTGGCAGGCTGCATCTTGCTGCTGTTGCTCATGGCGTGCTCCAAACCGGGATCTGTCAAAACCCCGGAGTATAAACAGCCTTAAAGCTCCCAGGCGACTTTCAGCCCCTCGTAGATGGCTTCTTCGGCGGTGCGTGGGGCGAGGCAGTCGCCGATGCGGCGAAACTCCACCAGGCCTTGTAGTTCTGCACCGAGGGAGTCGACCGGTTGGTGGCCCTGGCAGAGCACCAGAGTGTCGATGTTTTCGAAGAGCATCGGTTCGCCGCTGGCGGTGTGTTGCAGGTAGACGGTGTTGTCGTCGCAGCCATAGAGGCGGGCGTAAGGGGTAATCGGGATACCGAGTTTGTGCAGTTCGCCGGCCAGTTGATCGCGTACGTACAGCGGCAGGTTTTCCCCGCAATGGGTACCGTTGACCGCCAGTTGCACTTGATGCCCGGCGCGGACCAGACGTTCGGCGATGCCGGGGCCGATCCAGTCGCAGCGCCAGTCGACCACCACCACGGATCGGCCGATTTGTACTTCATCGCGCAGTACTTGCCAGGCGTCTACCACCTGCAATTCGCCGCCGCGCTCGAACGCCGGCCAATACGGCTCGGCGCCGGTGGCAACGATCACCATGTCCGGCCGTTCACGTTCCACCAGTGCCCGGTCGACGCGGGTATTGCGCACGACGCGCACGCCGGCCAGTTCCATTTCGCGTTGTAGGTTGGTGCTGGCGCCGCCGAATTCAGCGCGCTTGGGCAAGAGTTGCGCGAGCAAGACTTGGCCGCCGAGTTGCGAACTGGCTTCGTAGAGAGTCACGTCATGTCCGCGCTGGGCGGCCACGGCAGCGGCTTTCATCCCGGCAGGGCCACCGCCGGCAATCATGATGCGTTTACGTTGCCCCGCCATTTGCCGTTGGCCGAAGATCAATTCGCGCCCGGTTTCCGGATGCTGGATGCAGGAGATCGGCAAGCCTTTGTGGAAGTGGCCGATGCATGCCTGATTGCAGGCGATGCAGGCGCGCACATCTTCAACGTGGCCGGTGTCGGTTTTGTTGGGCATTTGCGGGTCGCAGATCAGCGCGCGGGTCATGCCGCAGACGTCTGCCTGACCGCGCGACAGAATCAATTCGGCTTCCTGTGGCTGGTTGATGCGCCCGGTAACGAACAGCGGAATCGACAGGCCGGCCTTGAACGTTCCGGCCTCCTTGGCCAGGTAAGCGGCTTCGATCGCCATCGGCGGCACGATGTGCACCGCGCCGCCCAAGGAGGCGGAGGTGCCCGCGACGATGTGCACGTAATCCAGCAGTGGTTGCAGCGATTGCACGGCGGCGAGGGATTCGTCTTCGGTCAGCCCTTCGGAATCGCGTTCATCGGCGGAAATACGCAAGCCGATGATGAAGTGTTCATCGGTGTTGGCGCGCACGGCGGCGATCACTTCGCGCAGAAAACGCAGGCGCTGTTCCAGTTCGCCGTTGTAGCCATCGGTGCGACGGTTGACCCGTGGATTAATGAATTGCGCCGGCAGGTAACCATGGCTGGCGACCACTTCCACGCCGTCGATCCCGGCCTGGTACAAGCGCCCGGCCGCCGCCCCGTAACCGGCGACGATCTCGTCGATCATCGTCTGATCCAGCGCACGCGGCATCACCCGGAAGCGCTCGTTGGGCACCGCCGAAGGCGAATACGCGACGGCCAGCAGGCCATCGCTGGACTCCATGATTTCGCGCCCCGGATGGAAGATCTGCGACAGCACCACCGTGCCGTGAGCATGGCAACTGTCAGCGATTTTCTGATAACCCTCAATGCACGCGTCATCGGTCGCCATCAACACGTGCGAGGTGTACCGCGCACTGTCATGCACCCCGGCCACTTGCAGCACGATCAGCCCGACACCGCCTTCGGCTCGCGCGGTGTGATAGGCGATCAGTTGCTCGTTGACCAGGTTGTCGGTGGGCATCGACGTGTCGTGACCACTGGACATGATGCGGTTTTTCAGGCGTTTGCCCCGCAGCTGCAAGGGTTCGAACAAGTGTGCAAAAGCGGCGGAAGAGGACGGCATGGTGCGGGTACTCCAGGCAGGCTGAAGCCGAAAGGCCGGGTTTTCGGCGTTGTTATTATTTGCCTATAGAAGTTTACCTTTAGTAAAAAATCAACTTGTTTTTTTACTAGCGCTCGCATTAGATTCATTTGGCCTGGGCCAGCAAGTAACCGCAAGCGGCTGGACGTGGGAGCGCGTCCAGCCTTACTGTTTCGCGCAGTCGATCAGCCTGGAGACCTAGAACAATGAACGAGATCGCCACGTTTTCTCAGCGCAGCGCCACCGAGCAACGCCTGCGCGAGGAATTAGCCGCCTGTTACCGATTGATCGCGCATTTTCGTATGACCGATCTGATCTTCACCCACATCTCGGTGCGCCTGCCGGGGCCTGAGCATCACTTCCTGATCAATCCGTACGGGCTGATGTTCGATGAAATCACTGCGTCCAATCTGGTGAAGATCGGCCTGGATGGCCGGGCTGTGGAGCCGTCGCCGTACCCGGTGAATCCGGCGGGGTTTGTGATTCACAGCGCGATTCACGGAGCTCGTGAAGACGCGCAGTGTGTGCTGCACACTCATACCAAATCCGGTTGTGCGGTCGCTGCGTTGAAATGCGGGTTGTTGCCGGTGAATCAGATCTCGATGGAATTCTATGGCCGGGTTGCGTACCACGATTATGAAGGTGTGGCGCTGGACATGAGCGAGCAACAGCGTTTGGTGCAAGACCTCGGCGACAAACCGGTGTTGATGCTGCGCAACCACGGTTTGCTGACCGTGGGTGACACAGTGAGCCAGGCGTTTTTGCGTATGTATTACCTGGAAAAAGCTTGCGAAATCCAGCTTGCCGCGCAGGCAGCGGGTGAGTTGGTTTTGCCCCCGGCGGAGGTCTGCGAACACACCGAGCGTCAGTTCAACGACCCAGGCCGACCGCTGGAGGAAGGCGAGTTGAGTGACCCGGATGCCATGCAATTGGCTTGGACTGCGATGCTGCGATTGCTTGATCGGGTGGCATCGGGTTATCGGGATTGACCTGCGGATTCGTATTGATGGGCTGGCCCATCGCGAGCAAGCTCGCTCCCACAGGGTTTTGTGTTGGACGCAAACAATGAAAACACACAGATCAAATGTGGGAGCGTAGCTTGCCCGCGATGGCCGCGACACGGTCTCAGAGCCAGGCATCTGACTGGAGACTTGCCACGTTCTTGCTGTACAGTCGTTCAGCGCGCGGATTATCCAACCGCATCCCCAACGATTGATCCACGGAGAGTGTCGCGCATGAGTCAGGAAGCCCGTTTTTCCCGCATGGAGCCGGAGTTGCGCAAGGCCAATCTGATCGAGGCGACGTTGGTGTGCCTCAAGCGCCACGGTTTCCAGGGCGCCTCGATCCGCAAGATTTCTGCCGAGGCCGGTGTTTCGGTCGGGCTGATCAGCCATCACTATTCCGGCAAGGATGAACTGGTGGCCGAGGCCTACAGGGCGATTACTGGCCGCGTCATGAGCTTGCTGCGCGACGCCATGGCACACGCGGCGCCCAACCCCCGCGAGCGTCTGTCGGCGTTCTTCCGCGGCTCGTTTTCCGCCGAATTGCTCGATCCGCAATTGATCGATGCCTGGCTGGCATTCTGGGGCGCGGTGCGCACGGCAGAGTCAATCAATCTTGCGCACGAACATTCCTATGGTGAGTACCGTGGCATCTTGCGCAAGGTCCTGACCGAGCTGGCGCTGGAAGAAAGCTGGGAAAATTTCGATGCCGATCTGGCCGCCATCAGCCTCAGCGCCTTGCTCGACGGTTTGTGGTTGGAGTCGGGTCTCAACCCCGGCACCTTCACCCCGGAGCAAGGCATCCAGATTTGCGAAGCCTGGGTCGACGGATTGCAGGCCGGCGGTCGTCAGCGGTTTTGCGTCCAGACGACGGGTTGTTGATCGGTCGTTCAGCTGTCGATACTCTCTGGCGCCAAAGCAACAAACCACTCTAATAAGAAACACGCCTTCGGGCATACGCGGGACACCATGCGATGACTCCTCGGGTATTGATCGTCGACGACGATCCGCTGATACGCGAACTGCTGCACGCCTACCTGTCCCAGGACGGTTATGAAGTGCATTGCGCCGCCACGGCGGAGCAGGCCGAAACCTTCCTGGCGAGCCAGACAGTCGATCTGGTGATGCTCGATATCCGCCTGCCGGGCAAGGACGGCCTGACCCTGACCCGGGAGCTGCGGGTGCGTTCGGAAGTCGGGATCATTCTGATCACCGGGCGCAACGACGAAATCGACCGCATCGTCGGCCTTGAATGCGGCGCCGATGACTATGTGATCAAACCGCTCAACCCGCGTGAACTGGTGTCCCGGGCGAAAAACCTGATTCGCCGGGTTCGTCACGCGCAGACGCCGCAACCGGCAGCGGCCATCGCCAAACCGGTCAAACAATTCGCCGACTGGGCGCTGGACACCGACCGCCGACGGTTGATCGACCAGACTGGCAGCGAAACCCTGCTGACCCACGGCGAGTACCAGTTGCTCAGCGTGTTCCTGCGCAACAGCGGCCACACCTTGAGTCGCGATCAACTGATGGACCAGATCCGCAATCGCGAATGGGTGCCCAACGACCGCTCCATCGACGTGCTGGTCGGACGCTTGCGTCGCAAGTTGCACGACGATCCGGCCGAGCCGCAATTGATCATTACCATTCACGGCGCCGGTTACCTGTTTACCGCCAGCGTGGCGGCCTGAGCCCGATGTGGCGGGTGTTTGGCCTGCTGTTGGCGTTGGCCGCGAACAGCGCGCTGGCAGCGGAAAAGGTTCGCTACTGCGACTACCCGGTGTACCCGCCGATCTCCTGGAGTGACGGCAAACAAGTGCGCGGCCTGGCACCGAGCGTGGTGAAAAACCTCTTTGGGCAATTGGGCTACGACGTCGAAATTGTCGTGCTCGGCAACTGGAAACGCTGCCTGCTCGACGCCGCCGAAGGCCGGGTCGATGTGGTGTTGGCCTACAGCACTGCGCAACGCGAACAGAGCATGGTTTTTTCGACGGTAGCGGTGTTGCGTGAGGAAGTTGCATTGTTCATCAATCGTCAGCACCCGGTGAAATTCGAGCGTCTGGAGGACTTGGCCAATTACCGTGGCGGGTTGCTGTTCGGCGAAAGTTACGGCGTGGATTTCGACCGTTTGGTGGCAGCGCATCAGAACATCGAATGGGTCTCAGACAGCGGTCAGAACTTCGGCAAACTGATACGCGGACGCATCGATTTCATCACCTCGGAGCGACGCACCGGGCAGCTGTACGTCGAGAACCTGCCAGGCGCGCAAGACATCGTCGCGCTGCCCAATGCCTTGAGCGTGGACTATTTACGGGTGGCTGTGTCGCGTAAGTCGCCCTTGGCCAATCGAATGTCGGACATCGATGAGCAATTGAAACACATGGTCGATACCGGGGAGATCGAGCGTTTGTTGAATGAAAGCGAAGTCACCTACCGCGACATGATCAACCTGCCGGCGAACTCAAAATGATCCGTGCGCGTCCGGGTGGCCTGTTGCGGCGCTTGCTGCTGTTCATTCTGTTGTTCAGCCTGTGCTTCACCGTCCTGGCGAGCACCGTGCAACTGTACTTCGAATACCGCCGCGAAATGCGCGACATCGACTCGCGAATGGAACTGATTCGTGCCGGTTACCTGGCCAGTCTGGAGCGCAGTCTCTGGGACTTGAACCAGGAACAACTGAACGTGCAGTTGCGGGGGCTGGTGGACTTTTCCGACGTGGCGCGGGTGCATTTGACCAGCCCCGATTTCGATCTGCTGCAAGGCAATTCCGACCCGGTCGGGCCGTTGCGCATCGAGCGTTTTGAACTGAATTATCAACCGCCGACCGGTCCTTCACGGCACCTTGGCCAGTTGGAAGTCAGTACCGATCTGGGCGCGGTGCATCAGCGCCTGTTCGCCACCGGTTTGACCAGCCTGTTGTGGATGAGCGTGTTTCTGTGCGGACTGGCGGTGACGTTGTCGGGACTGTTTTACCGCTTGGTTACGCGGCACCTGCAAGTCATGGCTGAGTTTGCCCGACGCATCGCTGGCGGCGACTGGCATGAGCCCTTGCACCTGGACAAGCGCCGCCACGCCCACGAAGACGAAATCGACACCGTGGCCCATGCACTCGACGATATGCGCCGGGCGATTCTCAGTGACATTGACCGCCGCGAAACCGATCGACTGGCCCTGCAAGACAACCGCGATGAACTGCTCAGGCTGGTCGAGCGCCGCACCGCCAGCCTGATGCGCGCCAAGGACGAGGCCGAGGCCGCCAACCTCGCCAAGTCGCGTTTTCTGGCGACCATGAGCCACGAGTTGCGCACCCCACTCAACGGCATTCTCGGCATGGCCGAGTTGCTGCGTGGCGCACGTCTGGACGAGCTCGACGGCAAACGTCTGGATGCGTTGTACAAGGCCGGTGAAGGGTTGCTGTCGATTCTCAACGAAGTGCTGTATTTCGCCCGACTGGAGGAGGGCGTCAGCCATCCGGAGCCGGTCGATTTCTCGATCCGGCAATTGCTCGATGAGGTACTGACGCTGCTGGAACCGCGCGCGCTGAGCAACGACACGACGTTGCACTGTCGAATCGATCCGCAAGTCGCCGAGCGGCACCACGGAGCCGAACAATTCCTGCGTCAGGTGTTGAGCAACTTGCTGGCCAACGCGATCAAGTTCACTGAAGGAGGAAGGGTTGAGGTCGAGGTGGCGCTGCTGGCTCAAGCCCCGGAACAGAGCGGGCAACGCTTGCGCGTGAGCGTAACGGACAACGGCATCGGCATCGCCCCGGCCATGCAGGAAAAGATTTTCGAGCGCTTCACCCAGGCCAGCGAAGAGGTGGCGCAACGCTTTGGCGGAACCGGGCTCGGGCTGGCGATCAGCAAGCATCTGGTGGAGCAATTGGGTGGGCGAATTGGCGTCGAAAGCGAAACCGGGCTGGGCAGTTGTTTCTGGTTCGAGCTGACGTTGCAGGCGTCTACCGGCATTACCGTTGTGGTGCAGAACAGCGAAACCGTGCGGGCACTGAATATTCTGGTGGTCGAGGATGTAGCGCTGAACCGTGAAGTGGTCCGCGGCTTGTTGCAGCGCGACGGGCATCAGGTCTGGCTCGCCGAAGAAGGGGAGCAGGCGCTGGTGCAATGTGCTGGGCAGACTTTCGATTTGATCCTGCTCGATGTGCACCTGCCGGGTATCAGCGGTGTCGAACTCTGCAAGTTGATTCGCAAAAACGAAGGCCCGAACCGCCATAGCCGGATCTTTGCCCTGACCGCCAGCGTGCAGCCGGCGTTGATGCGCGGTTATCTGGAGGCCGGGATGGATGGCATTCTCGCCAAGCCTCTGAAGCTCGAAAACCTGCGACAAGCGCTGGCCGGGCACTTGCCGGTATCGGCGCCACACGTTGATGACGAGGCGATGGATTGGCCGCTGCTGGACACCCATCGCACCTTGCTCGGTGAACAGAAATTTCAGGGCTTGCTGGCGGTGTTGCGCGACTCGATCAATCAGCATCGCGAAGCACTGAGCGAAGCCATCGAGGCCGACGACTGTACCGAAGTCGCACACCTCGCGCATCGACTGGCCGGCAGCAGCGACTCATTGGGCTTTCGCGCGTTGGCCAATGTGCTGCGCGCCTTGGAGGAGGCCGCGATGGCCAATGATGAGCAGACTTTGCGGGCCTTGGCCCCGCAGATTCATGCGCAATTGCAGCGTTCGCAACAGACGCTGGCTGAGTTGCTGCACCGCTGACGTACAAGTTTGTTACGACTTTTTACAACTTCGATCTTAACGGTCAACGGGACCTTACATGGTCTTCCAATAATCGAGGCAACCGCCACAGCGCGGTCTTCGAAGCTTATTGGAGATAATAATAATGAACTGCCGTAAAGCTGATCTTTCCCCGCGCCATGCCGCGCACCTTGCTGATTATTGAGGTGCAGACATGAGCAAATCTACCGAAACCAAAGGCATCCAACTGACCCGCGCCCTGAAAAGCCGGCACATTTTCATGTTGTCGCTAGGCGGCGTGATTGGCACCGGGCTGTTCATGGGCTCCGGCGTGACCATCAATCAGGGCGGCCCTGTGGGGGCGATTCTGGCGTATCTGGTTGCCGGTTTCCTGATGTACCTGGTGATGGTGTGCCTGGGCGAACTGTCCGTACAAATGCCGGTGTCCGGCTCGTTTCAAACCCACGCGACCAAATTCATCGGGCCGGCCACCGGTTTCATGATCGGCTGGGTGTACTGGATGAGCTGGGCGACCACCGTGGGGCTGGAGTTCACGGCGGCGGGCATGTTGATGACGCGCTGGTTTCCTGCGGTGCCGATCTGGTACTGGTCGGCGTTGTTCGTGGTGGTGCTGTTCGGCCTGAATGCGTTGGCAACCCGCGCCTTCGGTGAAGCGGAGTACTGGTTCTCCGGGATCAAGGTCGCGGCGATTCTTGGCTTCATCGTCGTCGGCGTGCTGGTGATCTTCGGCGCCATCCCGCTGACCAGCGGTGCTCCGGCGCCAATGATGAGTAACCTGATCGGCGACTCGTTGTTCCCTAATGGCCTGTCAGCGGTGTTCGCGGTGATGATGACCGTGGTCTACGCATTCCAGGGTTGCGAGATCATGGGCGTGGCCGCTGGTGAAACCGATCAACCGGAAAAAAGCATCCCGCGCGCGGTGCGCAATGTGGTGTTTCGCGTGTTGATTTTCTATGTGCTGGCGATTGTGGTGTTGTCGGCAATCGTGCCGTGGCAGCAGGCCGGGTTGATGGAAAGTCCGTTCGTGCAAGTGTTCGACATGGTCGGCATTCCGTACGCCGCTGACCTGATGAACTTCGTAATCCTCACGGCGATTCTGTCGGTGGGTAACTCCGGTCTGTATGCCTCGACGCGCATTCTGTGGGCAATGTCCAAGACCGGCATGGCGCCGAAAAGCCTGTCGCCCTTGAGTAAACGCGGCGTACCGCTGCGCGCGCTGAGTATTACATTGTGCTTTGCGCTGGTGTCGCTGATGACCAGTTTTGTCGCGGCAGACACGTTGTTCATGGTGTTGATGGCAGTGAGCGGCATGTCCGGCACTGTGACCTGGATTGTGATTGCGCTGGCGCAGTACAAATTCCGCAGGGCGTATCTGCGTGATGGCGGCAAGCTCAGTGATCTGAAATACCGCGCGCCGTGGTTCCCGCTGCTGCCGCTGACGTGCATCGCGTTGTGCTGCTCGTTGTTTGTGTTCCTGGCGCTGGATGAAACGCAACGGCCTTCTCTGTACTGGGGCTTTGGATTTATTGCGCTGTGCTATGGCGCGTACTTCCTGATTCATCGCAAGCGCGAAGCGGTGTTGGCGCCGAGTTTGCCGACCGTTTGATTCAGTGTTTTTCCTGTGGGAGCGAGCCTGCTCGCGATAGCGGTGGATCAGTCAACAGATATGTTGAATGTGATGCCCTCTTCGCGAGCAGGCTCGCTCCCACAGTTGTTTTGCGGCGGGCTGTAGGCAGTTGTTCGAAGTTGTAACAGTGCGATCCTTGCTAGCCCTGACTTTCTGAATAAATCCTTTAAATACAAATAGATAGATTATTTTTTAGGCTGTTACAGCCAATTTTTTTGCTGATTGCCGCCTTACTGAACACTCGTTTAGTATGGCCTCAAGTCGCATCACCTCAGACCAATCAAAATAATTCGAGGATTCGCATGACTACTCAATCTTCTCTGCTCAGTCAGGTCGAAGCCGGCGTTGCCTGGATCACCCTCAATCGCACTGCCCAGCGTAATGCGCTGGACATTCCGACCCTGAAAAACCTCCACGCCTTGCTGGACAATTACAACGCCGACCCCGTCGTGCGCGCGGTAGTCCTGACCGGCAGCGGTCGCAGCTTCTGCGCCGGTGCTGACCTTGCCGAGTGGGCCGAAGCCGAAGCCCGTGGCGCTCTCGAAACCTACGGCTGGACGGAAACCGCCCACGCCTTGATGAGCCGTTTGTACAGCCTGGAAAAACCCACCATCGCTGCCATCAACGGCACCGCCGTCGGCGCCGGGATGGACCTGACGCTGTGCTGCGACTTACGCATCGCTGCGCAATCGGCGCGCTTCAAGGCCGGTTACACCAGCATGGCCTACTCGCCGGACGCCGGTGCCAGTTGGCATCTGCCACGGCTGATCGGCACCGAACAAGCCAAGCGCCTGCTGTTCCTCGACGAATTATGGGGCGCCGATCGCGCATTGGCCGCCGGCCTGGTCGGCGAAGTCTGCGCCGATGAGCAACTGCTCGACGTCACCACTGAACTGGCCACACGCCTGGCCAACGGCCCGACCTTCGCCTTCGCCCAGACCAAAAAACTCATGCGCGAAGGCGCCCAGCGCAACCTGCCGGAACAACTTCAAGCCGAGTTGGCCGCCGGCCTGTTGTGCGGTCGTAGCGAAGACGGCAACGAAGCCCTGCGCGCCTCCAGCGAAAAACGCCCGGCCAGTTTTATCGGTCGATAAGCCCTGACCCCAATTCAGTACACGAACAACAGGTAGCCCCATGAATTTCCAACTGACCCAAGAACAAGAAATGTTGGTGGACGCGGTACGCAGTTTTGTCGCCAAGGAACTGCTACCCCATGAGGAAGCGGTCGACCGTGCCGACGAAGTCTCCCCGGAGCTGGCGGCACAGATTCGCGGCAAGGCGATTGCGGCGGGTTTTTATGCCTTCAACATGCCGGAAGAAGTCGGCGGTGGCGGTCTGGACTACCTGTCCCAGGCGTTGATCGAACGTGAGCTGTCCAAGGTTTCATGGGCGTTGCATGTGTTCGTCGCGCGGCCGTCGAAAATCCTCATGGCCTGCACCGGCGATCAGATCAACGACTACCTGTTGCCGTGCATTCAGGGCGAGAAAATCGACTGCTTCGCGCTGACCGAACCGGGTGCCGGGTCCGACGCCAACGCGATCAAGACCCGCGCCGTCCGCGACGGTGATGACTTCATTCTGAATGGCAGCAAACACTTCATCAGCCACGCCGGCCACGCCGATTTCGCCATCGTCTTCGCGGTGACCGATACCTACGAGCACAACGGCCGCAAGCGCAACGCCGTGACCTCGTTCCTGGTCGACCGCAACACACCGGGTATGACCATCCGCCGTGGTCCGAAGTGCGTCAGCAATCGCGGTTATCACACCTTCGAAATGTTCTTTGACAATTGCCGCGTCCCCGCTTCCAAAGTGCTCGGCGAGGTCGGCAAGGGCTGGGACGTGGCCAACGCCTGGCTGACCGCCGGGCGTGTCATGGTCGCCGCCAACTGCGTCGGTCAGGCACAACGCGCGCTGGATGTGTCGCTGCAATGGGCGGCGGATCGCAAGCAGTTCGGCCAGCCGATCGGCACCTATCAGGGCATCTCGTTCAAGCTCGCCGACATGGTCACGCAGATCCGCGCGGCCGAACTGCTGACCCTGCACACCGCCTGGAAAATGGACCAGGGCACCATGACCGATGGCGAGGCCGGCATGGCCAAACTGTTCGCCAGTGAAGTGCTCGGCAAAGTGGCCGATGAGGCAGTACAGATTTTCGGTGGCATGGGCCTGATGGATGAATGTCCGGTGGAACGCATCTGGCGTAACGCGCGAATCGAGCGTGTCTGGGAAGGCACCTCGGAAATCCAGCGCCACATTATTTCCCGCGAATTGCTGCGGCCGCTGTTGCGCTGATCGGCCCGGAGAATTTTTATGTCGCAGACGATTCGTGACAACCTCAAACGCCTGCTCGCGCCGCGCCACCTGGCGTTTGTCGGTGGCCGCAGCATGGCCCGCGCCCTCAAGCGCTGCGCCGAAGGTGGCTACCTGGGCGAGATGTGGCTGGTCAACCCGCAGCACGACACGCTGGAAGGCGTGCCGTGTGTGCGCAGCATCGCCGAGCTGCCGTGCGGCCCGGACGCGGTGTTCATCGCGACCAACCGCGAGCTGACCCTGACCTGCGTCGCCGAGCTGGCGGCGAAGGGTGCAGGCGGGGCGATCTGCTATGCCTCCGGGTTCGCCGAGACCGGTGCCGAAGGCCTGGCCTTGCAGCAACAATTACTCAAAGCCGCCGGCAGCATGGCCTTGCTCGGCCCCAACTGCTACGGCTTGCTCGACTACCTGCACAGCTCCGCACTGTGGCCGGTGGCCCATGGCGGCAAACCGGTGGAGAAGGGTGTTGCCGTGCTGACCCAGAGCGGCAACTTCGCCTACAACCTGTCAATGAGCGACCGCTCGCTGCCGGTGGCCTACATGGCGTCGGTCGGCAACCAGGCGCAATTGGGCATCGCCGAACTGATGGACGTGTTACTCGATGAGCCGCGCGTCACGGCCATCGGCTTGCACCTCGAAGGCCTGAAAAACGTACCGGGTTTCGCCCGCGCCGCGCACAAGGCGCTGGAGAAAGGCATCCCGATCATCGCCCTGAAAACCGGCGTGTCGCAGATCGGTGCCGAACTGGCGCTCAGTCACACCAGTTCGCTGTCCGGCTCTGATGCACTCTATGACAGCCTGTTTGCACGCCTCGGCGTGATCCGTGTCAGTGGCCCGGTGAGTTTTGTCGAAACCCTGAAAGCTGCGGCGTGCGGCAAGCTGCCCGCGGGCAACAGCCTGATCGCGCTGGCCTGCTCGGGTGGTGACGCCGGGTTGATTGCCGACTACGCCGAACGCAATGACTTGAGTCTGCCCAAGCTCGATGAAGGCCAAGTCGAGGAATTGGCGCAAGTGCTGCCAAGCTACGCCAACCTGGTCAATCCGCTGGATTTCACCACGGCAATCTGGGGCGATGGTGAAGCCTTGAACCGCATGCTCGACAGCGCCCTGCGCATCGAAGCCGACGCCGCGATGCTAGTGCTCGATTACCCGGCTGAGTTCACCGGTGAGCGCAAGGAATGCGACCTGCTGCTGGAGCTGTTTTGCGCCGCACTGGTGCGCCACGGCAAGACCGGTTTCGTCACCTCGGCGTTTCCGGAACTGCTGCCTGCCCATGCTCGTGAACGTCTGCATGCGCAAGGCGTGGCCGCGTTGCAAGGCGTGGAAGACGGCTTGGCGGCGTGGGGGCGCATTGCCGGTTATCAGCGCAATCGTCAGGCACTGCTGGCGCTCGGTGAATCGGTGCTGGTGCCGCACTGTCCGCACGCCTTGGTCGGCGAAGGACGCCTGCTCAACGAGTGGGATTCGAAAAAAGCATTGCGCGCCTTTGGCCTGCCGACGCCCAACGGCGTTTTGAGTACGCCGGACAAAGCGCTGAGTGACGCCAATGTGCTGGGTTATCCGCTGGTGCTCAAAGCGGTCAGCGCGCAACTGCCACACAAAACCGAAGCCGGCGCCGTGGCGCTGAACCTCAAGGACGCCGCGGCCCTGAGCGCGGCACTGAAAAAAATGCGCGCAAGCATTGCCGACTACGCACCGCACGTGCCGTTCGATCAAGTGCTGCTGGAGCCCATGGCTAAACCGCCCTTGGCTGAATTGATCGTCGGCATCAAGCGTGAAAACGACTTCGGCCTGGCCCTGGTCATCGGTGCGGGCGGGATTCTGGTTGAGTTGCTCAAGGACAGTCGCAGCCTGCTGTTGCCGACCACCGACGGCGCCATTCGCAAGGCCGTATTGAGCCTGCGCAGCGCGAGTTTGCTGCAAGGGTTTCGCGGGCGCGAAGCGGCGGATCTGGATTCGCTGGTGACGGCGATCCGTGCGGTGGCCGATTACGCCTGCGAAAACGCCGGGCTGTTGCTGGAACTCGATGTGAACCCATTATTGGTCGGTGCCGCTGGCACGACTGCGGTCGATGCGTTGATTCGCCTCGGCCACGAATGAGGAATTGAATATGCAAACCACAACATTGACCGGCGGCCAGGCCCTGGTGCGTCTGCTGGCCAACTACGGCGTCGACACCGTGTTCGGCATTCCCGGCGTACACACGCTGGAGTTGTATCGCGGCCTTCCGGGCAGCGGCATTCGCCATGTCCTCACTCGCCACGAGCAAGGCGCCAGTTTCATGGCCGACGGCTATGCGCGGGTCAGCGGCAAACCGGGCGTGTGTTTCATCATCACCGGGCCGGGCGTGACCAATGCCGCAACCGGCATCGGCCAGGCGTATGCCGACTCGATTCCGATGTTGGTGATTTCCAGCGTCAATCACACCGCCAGCCTTGGCAAGGGCTGGGGCTGCTTGCACGAAACCCAGGACCAACGCGCAATTACCGCACCGATCACCGCGTTCTCGGCGGTCGCGTTGAGCGCCGAAGACTTGCCCGAGCTGATCGCCCGCGCCTATGCGGTGTTCGACAGCGAGCGCCCGCGCCCGGTGCACATCTCGGTGCCGCTGGACGTGCTGTCCGCAAAAATCACCCGTGACTGGAGCAACGACGTGGTCCGTCGCCCGGGTCGTGGCGCCGCCTCAACCACGGCGCTGGACGAGGCCGTGGCCAAGCTGAAAAACGCCAAGCGGCCGATGATCATTGCCGGTGGTGGCGCATTAAATGCTCAGCAAGCACTGCAAGACATCAGCACCCGACTCGCCGCGCCACTGTTCACCAGCGTCGCCTGCAAAGGTTTGTTACCTCCGGATGCACCGCTGAACGCCGGCTCGACTTTGTGCGTGGAACCCGGCTGGAACCTGATCGCCGAGGCCGACGTAGTGCTGGCGGTCGGCACCGAAATGGCCGACACCGATTTCTGGCGCGAACGCTTGCCGCTGAATGCCGAACTGCTGCGCGTGGACATCGACCCGCGCAAGTTCAACGACTTCTACCCGTGCGCGGTGGCGATGCATGGCGATGCGCAGCAAACCCTCACCGCATTGCTGGAGCGACTGCCGTCCACCGCGCGTGATGCCAGCGCGGCGATGGCTGCCGTCGCAGCATTGCGCGAAGCCGTGAAGGCAAGCCATGGCCCGTTGCAGTCGATTCACCAGGCCATTCTCGACCGTATCGCCGCCGAGTTGCCGGAGGATGCGTTCATCAGCACCGACATGACCCAACTGGCCTACACCGGCAACTACGCCTTCCACAGCCTGGCACCACGCAGCTGGTTACACCCGACCGGCTACGGCACCTTGGGCTACGGCTTGCCGGCGGGCATCGGTGCCAAGTTCGGCGCGCCGCAGCGTCCGGGGTTGGTGCTGGTTGGCGACGGCGGTTTCCTCTACACCGCGCAAGAGCTGGCGACCGCCGTCGAAGAACTCGACAGCCCGCTGGTGGTACTGCTGTGGAACAACGACGCGCTGGGCCAAATTCGCGACGACATGCTCGGGCTCGACATCGAACCGATTGGCGTACTGCCACGCAACCCGGATTTCGCCGCCCTCGGTCGCGCCTTCGGCTGCACCGTGAGCCAGCCACAGAGTCTGGCCGAGCTGCAAACCGATCTGCGCCACGGCTTCAAGCGCAACGGCGTGACCCTGATCGAACTCAAGCACGCGTGCGCGCACTGATTTTCATTTTCTGGTTGAGGTATCGCCATGCGCTTTTCCGATCTGACTCAACGTATCGCCGGTGACGGCGCTGCCGCGTGGGACATTCATTACCGTGCGCTCGCGCTGCAAGAACAGGGCGAAGACATTCTGCTGCTGTCGGTCGGCGACCCGGATTTCGACACCCCGGCGCCGATTGTGCAGGCTGCCATCGACAGCCTGTTATCCGGCAACACCCACTACGCCGACGTGCGTGGCAAACGCGCCCTGCGTGAAAGCATCGCCAGACACTACGGACGGCGTAGCGGCCAGCAGGTCTCGGCCGATCAGGTCATTGTGCTGGCCGGCGCGCAATGCGCGTTGTTCAGCGTCGCCCAATGCGTGCTCAATCCCGGCGATGAAGTGATCGTCGCCGAGCCGATGTACGTGACCTATGAAGCAGTGTTTGGTGCCTGTGGCGCGGTGGTGGTGCCGGTGCCGGTGCGTCCGGAAAACGGTTTCCGCGTGCAGCCCGAAGACGTCGCCGCCCGCATCACACCGCGCACTCGCGCATTGGCGCTGAACAGCCCGCACAACCCGTCCGGTGCCAGCTTGTCGCGCGCCACCTGGCAAGCGTTGGCCGACCTGTGCATCGCCCACGACCTGTGGCTGATTTCCGATGAGGTCTACAGCGAGTTGCTGTTCGACGGTGAGCACGTCAGCCCGGCGAGTTTGCCGGGCATGGCCGAGCGCACAGCAACGCTCAACAGCTTGTCGAAATCCCACGCCATGACCGGCTGGAGAATCGGCTGGGCGATAGCACCACCCGCCCTCGCTGCGCACCTGGAAAACCTCGCGCTGTGCATGCTCTACGGCTTGCCGGATTTTGTGCAGGACGCCGCCGTCGTCGCCCTCGAAAGCCATTTGCCAGAGCTGGAGGCGATGCGCGAAGCCTACCGCCAGCGCCGCGATCTGGTTTGCGAATGCCTGGCCGATTGCCCTGGCGTGCGTGCCTTGAAACCCGATGGCGGCATGTTCGTGATGGTCGATATCCGCGACACCGGGCTCAGCGCCCAGGCGTTTGCCGACCGCTTGCTCGACCGCCATGGCGTGTCGGTGCTGGCCGGTGAAGCCTTCGGCCCGAGCGCCGCCGGGCACATTCGCCTTGGGTTGGTATTGGACACGGAACCGTTGCGTGACGCCTGCCAGCGCATCACCCGGTGCGCCACTGAACTGATGGAAGCTCACGTCCATGCATAACCACACAACGCTGTTTATCGATGGCCGCTGGCAAAACCCGTCGGGGCAGGGCATCGCCGAGGTGATCAACCCGGCCACTGAAGAGATCGCAGGCTCAGTGCCGCTGGGCGATGAGCGTGATGTCGACAACGCGGTGGCCGCCGCACGCAAGGCGTTCAGTTCATGGTCGAGGACGCCGTCGAATGTGCGTGCCGGCTACATCCGCGCCCTCGCCGAGCAGTTGCGCGCGCGAGCTGACGAGATGGCTTCGGTCATCACCGCTGAACTGGGGATGCCGGTGCAATGGTGCCGCTCGGTGCAGGTTGACGGGCCGATCATCGGGCTGGAGCACTACATCGAACTCGCCGGCCTGATGGACGAAGTGCGTGAGGTCGGTAACTCGCTGGTGATGCGTGAAGCGGTGGGCGTATGCGCCTTCATCAATCCGTGGAATTACCCGCTGCACCAACTGATCGGCAAGCTCGCCCCGGCGCTGGCCGCTGGTTGCACCGTGGTGGTCAAGCCGAGTCAGGAAACCCCGCTGCACGCCTTTTTGCTGGCGCAGATGATTGAAGCCATCGACTTGCCGGCCGGCGTGTTCAACCTGGTCAGCGGGCCGGGTTCGAAGGTCGGTGAAGCGCTGGCCAAACACCCGGACGTCGACATGGTGTCGTTCACCGGCTCCACCGGCGCCGGGGTTCGCGTGGCGCAAGCCGCCGCGCCGTCGGTGAAGCGCGTGTGCCTGGAACTGGGCGGCAAGTCGCCACTGCTGATTGCCGAAGACGCCGACCTCGCCGCCGCTGTGCGCTACGGCGTGCAGGACGTGATGATCAACTCCGGGCAGACCTGCACCGCGTTGACCCGCATGCTGCTGCCGGCCAGTCGTTACGCCGAAGCCGTGGAAGTGGCCATCGCCGAAACCCAAAGCCTGCGCATGGGCGATCCGCTGGACACGCAGAGTTTCCTCGGGCCGATGTGTTCGGCGGCGCAACGGCGTACGGTGCGTGACTACATTCAGGTCGGCCAGCAGGAAGGCGCACGGCTGGTGTGCGGCGGTGACACGGCCGACGCATTCGAGCGCGGTTTCTACGTCAGCCCGACGCTGTTCGCCGATGTCGACAACCGGATGCGCATCGCCCAGGAAGAAATTTTCGGCCCGGTGCTTTGCCTGATTCCCTACAGCGATGAAGCGCAGGCGATTCAGCTCGCCAACGATTCGCCGTTCGGCCTGTCCAGTGGCGTCTGGGCCGGCAGCGCTGAACGCGCCTTGCACCTGGGGCGGCAGCTGCGTGCCGGGCAGTGTTTTCTCAATGGTGCGGCGTTCAATTATCAGGCGCCGTTCGGTGGCTACAAACAGTCGGGCAATGGCCGGGAATGGGGCGAAGAAGGGCTCAACGAGTTTGTTGAAGTGAAGGCGATTCAGGTGTAATCGTCCAACGACCACGCGCGCATTACCGACTTCAATCGTCTCAAGGAATTGTCATGAAAGTACTGATCATCCACGCTCATCCAGAGCCAAAATCCTTTACCGCCGCGTTGTGCGACCAGGCTGTCGCGACCCTGGAAGCCCAAGGGCATGAGGTTCAGGTCAGCGACTTGTACGCGATGAATTGGAACCCGGTGGCCAGCGCCGATGATTTCTCTTCGCGGGAGAACCCGGAATATCTGGTGTACGCGCTGGAACAACGTCTTGGGGTGAAGAGCCAGTCGTTGGCACCGGACATCCAGCAGGAGCTCGACAAATTGCTGTGGGCTGACCTGTTGATCCTCAATTTCCCGATTTTCTGGTTCTCCGCCCCGGCCATGCTCAAGGGCTGGATCGACCGGGTGCTGGTGTCCGGGATCTGCTACGGAGGCAAACGCTTTTACGATCAAGGCGGCTTGAGCGGCAAGAAGGCGCTCGTCACCGTCACCCTGGGTGGGCGCGAACACATGTTCGGTGACGGCGCGATTCACGGTCCGCTGGAAGACATGCTGCGGCCTATCCTGCGTGGCACGCTGGCGTATGTCGGCTTCGACGTGTTGCAACCATTCGTGGCCTGGCATGTGCCTTACATCAGCGACGAGGCACGTCAGGAGTTTCTGAAGAGCTATCAGCAACGGCTGAAACACATCAGCGATGACCAGCCGATGCAGTTTCCGCGTTTGGCTCAGTTTGATGAGGCGTTGTATCCGTTGTCCGGTTCGCGCGTGGTTGGCTGAATCGTATGGTCGCAGAGGGGGAGGGTTGAGGAATATCGCGAAATGCCTTCCCCCTCTATGTGAAAGCTCCCTTGGCTAAAAAACTGGCGGTTTTTGATAGTCGGATTGCCTGTGCATTTCTACGCTTCGCTCTTGTTAACCATTAATCTGGAATTCAGATGATCAGCGTAAGTTCATCCTTCGGTTCAGTTTCCGTTACACAACCTGCATTCTCGACTTCCACGGTGACCTCTCCGAAAGAAGTAAAAATCCTCGCGGCAGCTGAGCCTTCACGAACCCCACCTGACGACATTACTAAAAAATTTGATGCCTTAAGAGGCGAGCGATATGCCGTCGTACTGGCCGGTTTTTCTGGTTTGGGTTATGAACATCCAACAGCGGTTGGGCAAAAAATTACTGAGTTACTCAATGAGGCTATAAAAAATCATCCAGAAGGCGTGGCTCTGGTCATTGGCGGAACCAATGATGGGATAGGCATGGGTTACGCATTAGCAAAAAACGACCCTAATTTCTCGCAGGTACAGCTTATTGGCCTGGTTTCCGAGGTGGTAAAAGAACAGTGCCCCCACTCGTTGGCGAAGGAATGTGGCGAAAATATAATTTTCGTTCCTGACCCTAATAACACCTGGGAGGTCCTGAACCAGGAAGGCACTCATTCCTACACGGCTTATGCCGCTGAGAAACACGGCGAATTCAATATCCTGGGGGGTGGTGGTGTCGCGCAGAAGGAAGTTGAATGCGCCAAAAAACAGGGTGTAAGCCCCACGCTTTTCCAGTTCGCTCCAGACCCGGAACAACTTCAGAAAAAACTGGATCAGGGCAAAACTCGCGAAACGCTAATGCCGCTCGACGCTTTTTTTTAACCTGATCGGGCCGAAGCTGTTCCTGATCTCTGAACAGCTTCGGCATTGGCTATCAGATTTAGATTTCCTTCACCGGCGTTTCACTTTCAACACCTTTGATCAACCCAATGGCGTGCAGGCAATCGGCTTTGTTCACATACGACTCGCCGCTGGCGATGGTCTCGTGGTTCCCCGCCCTCAGGCGCCAACGCCATTGTCCTTTGCCAGTGCTCGGGGTGCCTTTGGATTGCCTGTAAATCTCGAAATACATACTGCTCGCTCCATGCGATGGGTAATTGCGACAACCTGTGTGACGCATCGGGGGCAAGCCTAGCGGAGCTGGTTTTTTTGGCCATCAGGCATTTGTTTCCAGGCATTTGAAAATATTTCCACCGACGCTGCGGGACGATGGGTCGCCAATTGATTTCCGCTGGACATAGACGCCTCCGTCGGGCCTTTCTACACTGCCTCAAGTGTCGGGGACCGGGGGCAAGGAATGAATCGCAATGAACTGCGCAAGGCGGACATCAACCTGATGGTGGTGTTCGAAACGTTGATGCTTGAGCGCAACGTGACGCGGGCGGCAGAGAAGCTGTTTCTCGGTCAACCGACCATCAGCTCCGCGCTCAACCGCCTGCGGACGATGTTCAACGATCCGCTGTTCATCCGCGTCGGCCACCGCATGGAGCCGACGGCCCGTGCCGAGGAGTTGATTCAATACCTGTCGCCGGCGCTGGATTCGTTGTCGGTGGCGTTGAGCCTGACCCACAGTTTCGACCCGGCCAGCAGCACCATGACCTTTCGTATCGGACTGTCGGATGACGTCGAGTTCGGCCTGCTCCCGCCGCTCTTGCGCGCCTTGCGCCAGGAAGCGCCGAAGGTGGTTTTTGTGGTTCAGCATGTCGATTACTGGCGTATTCCCGATTTGCTGGCGGCCGGCGACATCACGGTCGGCATCAGCCAGACCCGCGGCCTGCCGGCCAACGCCAAGCGCAAATTGTTGCGCCACATTCAGCCAAGCATCCTGCGCGCCGATGCGTCCGACACACCGCTGACGCTCGATGAATATTGCTCACGCCCTCATGTGCTGGTTTCCCACACCGCGAACGTTAGCGGTTACGCCGATGAGTGGCTGGCCGAGATTGGCCGGACACGCCAGGTGGTCCTGTCCGTGCCGCAATACAGCTCGTTGCCAGCGTTGCTCGCCGGCACCGATTTGATCGCCAGCCTCCCCGATTACACGGCCGAAGCCATGGCGGCATCCGGTTTGCTGTTCAAGGAACCGTTCCCGTTCAAGACCCCGACCCTCGACCTGTCGATGGTCTGGCTCAGCCATGTCGATACCGACCCCGCCGAACGCTGGTTGCGTTCGCGTCTGGAAGTGTTCATGAGTGAGCGCTCGCCATTGCCGGCGCCCCAGTGAGTAAGACGGTGCTGTGTTATACGTAGGATCTTTCTGCCCTCTATCTGGAGCCGCCACATGCCACACCTGCACATGGAATACACCGCCAATCTGCCCGAGTTGAACGCTGACGTGGCATTGATGCGACTCAATAATGCCTTGGTGGCTTCCGGTCAGTTTGCGGCGGAGTCCGACATCAAAAGCCGAGCGCTGAAGGTCGAGACCTTCAAGGTCGGTACTGCGTTGGGTGAACGAGCGTTTGTGCATGTGAAGCTGGCATTGTTGAGCGGTCGCTCACCGCAGATTAAACAGCAGTTGTCGGCGAGCCTGCTGGCCGTGGTTCAGGACCTGTGTGAATGGCCAACGGGTGTCGATGTGCAGCTGTGCGTGGAAATCCTCGATATTGATCGCGAGTCCTACGCCAAGACCGCCATCAACCTCTGAATTTCAGAGCAGTGCCTGCTCGGCGCAGACTTCGATTACCTGCTCGCGCAGCCAGGTGTTAGCACTGTCCTGATCGGCACTTTGACTCCACTGCATGTCCAGGGTGAAACCCGGCAGGCCGTTGGGGGCTTCGCAATGATTGAAGATCGCCTCGTTGGCCAACAATTGCTGGATGCGGCGGGGCAGGGTCAGGATGTAGTCGGTGCCGGTGATCATCTTCAATGCCGCGCTGTAGCTGTTGGCTCGCGCGACAATCTGCCGTTTGTGCGCCTGTTGCGCCAGCCAGCCGTCGACCATATTGGTGCTGGATGTCCATGGGGTTGGAAACACATGCCGGCGTTGCACAAAGGCTTGCAGGCTTAACCGCGGCTCCAGCGGCGTGGCGCGCTTGTCGAACACGCAGACCAGGTCGTCCTCCAGCAACAGCCGGGATTTGAAATCGGTGTGGCTGCGATGAAAATTCGGGCCAAAACAGATCACCAGGTCGAGACGGCCATCGCGCAATTCGTCCGCCGGGATGTCGGTTTCGAACTTGTGCATGTTGACCATCACCGGCAGGTCGGCGAAATCGAAGCGCTTGAGCAGACGCGGCAGAATCAGCTGCTCAAAGTACTCCGGCGCGCAGATATTGAACGTCACCGCTTGCAAGGTCGGGTCGAACGCTTGGGCGCTGGCGTGGCACAAGTTGATGCTTTCGAGGATTTTCAGCACATGCGCGTACATGGTGCTGGCTTTGTAGGTGGGGCGCATACCGGTGCGGGTATTGATGAACAACTCGTCTTCAAAACTGGTCCGCAGCTTTTTCAGGCAGTAACTCACCGTGGACTGGCTGACGCAGAGCGCCTCCGACACACCGGTGACGCTGCTTTGCTCGTACACGGCGACAAACACCATGAGGTCCTGCATGTCGAGCTTTCTAAGCAAGTTACTGTTCAGCATCCGTTCTGTCTCGCTGTGCTCCGTGCGCGATCAGTGCGCTAACGTGTGCGAAAGATCCTAACGGAACGATGGTGCCAGGAGAATGCCTTGTAAGAAGTTTCTGCGCCGATCAGTGGATGTGTTGGTGGTAATGCCGTGGGTTGAAGCGCAGGACCATCAGGATCATCAACCCCATGACCCCGGTCAGCGCCCACCAGGCCCATTCGAAACTGCCCAATTGGTCACGCATCATCCCGGCCATTAGCGGTGAGAGGCCGGCGATCAAGTACCCAATGCCTTGCACGAATGCCGTCAGGGCGCCGGCGCGTTGCGGGTCGTCGAGGTGATCCAGCGACACAATCAGGCTCATCGGGAACAGTCCGCCGATGCCGAGCCCCAGCAGGCACGGCCAGAGCAGGCTCAGCTGTTGCGGGCAGAGAATCAGCCCGCAGAAACCGGCCATGATCAACGCCAGCAACACCACCAGCACCAGACGCCGGTCACGGCTGCGATTGGCAATGGCGGGCGTCACCAGCCCCGACAACACTTCCATGGCCGTCAAAAAGCCCAGCAGCAACCCCGCGTGTTGCTCGCTCCAACCCTTTTCCACGTAGTACGGCGCGAGCCACGCCAGCACACAGGTGTAGGACGCGGTGCCCAGACCGAAGAAGATTGCGAGTAACCATGCACGGGAGTTGGCAAAGAAGCTGGGCTGGCGGGCTGATGGCGTCGGACGTGCCGCTGCCCCATCGCCCTGGCCAGACCACAGCAGCAGGGCCACGACGGCCAGCGCCGCCCAGATCGCCAGGCCGATACGCCAGCTGCTGCTTTGGTTCATGACCAGCGGCGCAAAGGAGGCCGCAATCGCCGCGCCACCCATGATCGACGTGACATAGAGCCCCATGCACATCGCAACGTTGTCACTGAGTCGGGCTTTAATCAGCGCCGGCATCAGGGCCTGGATCAGCGCAATACCGATGCCCGCCAGCACCGCGCTGAGGATCAGTTCAGCGGCTGAATCGAGCAACAGCCGCGACGCAGTGGCCACGCCAATGATCAACAGCGACAGCACTACGGTGCGCTGTTCGCCGAGGCGTTGGCTCACCCGCAAGCCGAAAAACATCGCCAAGCCCATGGCCATTACCGGCAGCATTGTCAGCAGCGAGGCCGTGCTGAAACTCAGCGCAATGTCCGCGCGGATCGACGAAAGCAAGGGCCCGACCGCCGCCATCGACGGACGCAGGTTCAGGGCGACGAGCATGATGCCCAACATCAGCCAAAGGGCAGGGCGGGTCGTGGCGCGAACGTTTTCCATCAAATAGGCCTTCCAAAACAAGGCCCCGATTAGGCGCGCCAGGGCTGGCGGCCGCAAATCAGATACTCCGCAGCACTATTTAAAAATTAAATACCTAAACCACAAGGGATTTAGGGTGTTAAGTGGATGATTGTTTAGTCCATCCGCAACCAAGGTTCTTCAAATCCCGATTTAAAGACCTGAGCGCCCGTGTGACGCTGCCGCTCATCTGTCCTCTACGGTTTTACCTATGGGCGATTGTCCCGTCGCACTTCCCTCCGAGTTGGCCTTCTGGGCGCTGTGGCACTGTCGTCACGCTCGCCCACCGGATTCCTGCATTTCCCGTTGATTGTTCTGACAGGTCCCGCGTCATGCGCTGGATCAAATCGGCGACGCCTGTGCGTTTGCCTGACGCGGAAAAAAGAGAATTGCCATGAGTTGTGCCACGACATCGTTTGCCTCCCCGCAAGAAGCCCAGACCTTTCTCGAACAGAACCCGGACATTGAAATGTTCGAGCTGTTCATCCTCGACAACAACGGCGTGCCCCGGGGCAAGTTGTTGCATCGCGATGAACTGCTGGCGGTGTACGACAGTGGCCGGCCGTTACCGAGCACCATTCTTGGCCTGACCATTAATGGCGACGACGTTGAAAACTCCGGACTGGTCTGGGACGTTGGCGATATTGACTGCCGCGCCTATCCGGTCAGCGGTAGTCTGACGCGCATGCCGTGGCGGTTGATTCCGACAGCGGCGGTGCAAGTCAGCATGCACCCGAAAGAAGGCATGCCGGCGACGATCGCCGATCCCCGACATTTGTTGGCGAAAGTGATCGAAAGCCTGCAGGCCGACGGTTATTACCCGGTGATGGCGGCAGAGCTGGAGTTTTATCTGCTGGATCAGCAGCGCGACAGCCACGGGCGGCCGCAACCGGCGCGAGATATCGATGGCGGGCGGCCGCGCACCACGCAAGTCTATGGCCTGCGTGAGCTGGAGCAGATCGAACCGTTTTTGGCCGATCTCTACAGCGCCTGCAAGCTGCAAGGCATTCCGGCGCGCACGGCGATTTCCGAATACGCGCCGGGACAAGTGGAAATCACCCTAGAACACCGCACCGATGCCCTGCAGGCGATGGACGAAGCCGTGCGTTACAAACGACTGGTCAAAGGCGTGGCCCACAAGCACGGAATGACCGCTTGCTTTATGGCCAAACCCTTCGACGACATGGCGGGCACCGGCATGCACATGCATGTCAGCCTGGCGGACAGAGAGGGCAACAACCTGTTTGCCAGCGAAGCCCCGGACGGCACGCCGTTGCTCAGGCAAGCGGTCGGCGGCATGCTCAGTACGTTGCTCGATTCGTTGCTGTTGTTCTGCCCGAACGCCAACTCCTACCGTCGATTCCAGACCAACAGCTACGCGCCTCTCGCCGCGACCTGGGGCGTGGACAACCGCACGGTGAGTTTGCGCGTGCCGGGTGGGCCGGCGTTCTCCCGGCACATCGAACACCGTATCTGCGGTGCTGATGCCAACCCGTACCTGGCGGCCGCGGCGATTCTGGCCGGTATTCATCGCGGTATCCGCGAGCAACTCGACCCGGGTGCGCCGGTGCAAGGCAATGGGTACGCCCAGGCCACGCAATTGCTACCAACCGATTGGCTGACCACATTGCGTGCGCTGGAGGGTTCGACCTGGGCGCGTGAGGCGTTCGGGCAACCTTTCCTTGGCGTTTACCTGGCGGTCAAGCGCGCCGAATACCGACAGTTCATGGGCGAGGTCGGTGAGCAGGATTGGCGCTGGTATCTGAATCAGGCCTGAACCCGGGACAAAACGTTGGTCGCAGATTTCATAAGCCAACTAATCGTTGGCTTCTTTTTCACAAAAAATTGATGGTTGGGTGCCTAACATCAGTAGTGTCGCGGTCAATGAAATTTTCACATTTGCCGTAGGCACTCTTTTTAGGAACAACCGACCACCATGTTGAAGATTAAAGCCGTGCGCCCGGAATGGGTGACACTGATTGCCAGCGCTTTTTTGTTAGCAGCTTTCAATTTTGTGCTGTGGCAGCACTTGTTTGAAATCACCGCGTCCGACGGTAAAGGCATCGTCCTGCGCGTGGCATTCGGGGCGATGATCCTGGCGGCTTTCAACATTGTGCTGACCTTTCTGGCCTTCAAGCGTGTGTTGAAGCCGGTCCTGACGCTGATCTTCATGATCAGCGCCAGCGTGGCCTACTTCATGAGTCAGTACGGTGTGCTGATTGACACCGGCATGTTGCGTAACTTTGCTCAAACCAATGCGACGGAAGTACGGGACTTACTCTCATTAAAGATGTTGGCTTATATCCTGTTCTTGGGTGTATTGCCGTCATGGTTGTTATGGAAAACACCGGTTAATTACCGCCGCTGGCACCATGAGTTATTAAGCAAGGTGTTGGTGAGCGTTGCCTCGGTTGTCGTCATTGGCGGTGTTGCCCTGATTAACTATCAGGGGTTGTCCTCATTGTTTCGCAATCACCACGAGTTGCGCCTGATGGTGGTACCGAGCAACTACATCGGTGCCTCGGCCGGCTATTTGCGTGAACAAGTGGTTTCTGCCCGTCAACCCTTTGTCAAAATTGGCGAGGACGCGCAGAAGAATCCGGTCTGGCAAGCTCATGACCGCAAATCCCTGACGGTATTGGTGGTTGGCGAGAGTGCCCGTGCCGAGAACTTCGGCATCCTGGGTTACGACCGCGACACCACCCCGAAGCTGAGTAAAGAAGCCGGCCTGATCGCGTTCACCGATGTGCATTCATGTGGCACGGAAACCGCCGTGTCCGTGCCGTGCATGTTCTCTAACATGGGCCGCAAGGACTACAACGCCAGCAAGGCAAAGAATGAAGAAGGCCTGCTGGACGTGCTTAAACGTGCCGGTCTGGACGTGATCTGGCGTGACAACCAGTCGGGCTGCAAAGGCACGTGCGACCGCGTCACCCTTGAAGACGTGAGCAACTTGAAAGACCCGATACTGTGCGCCAACAGCGAATGCCGCGATGAAATCCTGCTCAAAGGATTGCAGCACTTTATCGACACACTCGATAAAGACACCGTGCTGGTATTGCATCAAATGGGTAGCCATGGCCCTGAATACTTCAAGCGCTACCCGAAAGAATTCGAGCGGTTTACCCCGGTTTGTGAAAGTAACGCGCTAAACAACTGCAGTCGCGAAAGTATCGTTAATGGTTACGACAACACGCTGGTGTATACGGACCATGTGCTGTCGAGCCTGATCGATCTGTTGCGCAAGAACCAGGAAAAAGTGGACACCGCGATGCTGTACCTGTCCGACCACGGAGAGTCGCTGGGTGAATACAACTTGTTCCTGCATGGCACGCCTTACATGCTGGCGCCAGAACAACAGAAGCACGTAGCGATGCTGGCGTGGTTCTCCGATAGCTATCAGAAGTCGTTCTCGGTGGACACTCAGTGCCTGCAACAGACTCGCAACAAGCCATTGAGCCAGGACAACCTGTTCCATTCGATGCTGGGGCTGCTGGAAGTCAGCAGCAAGGTCTACAACCATGACCTGGATATGTTCGCCGGATGTCGCGGTGCGGTCATCGATGGCGTGTTGGCCAAAGATTGAATGCTTCGCCCTTTATTACACAACGGCCGCTAGCCCGCGGCGGGTAGAGTCACCACCAAGAGTCATTGCACATGTCTGCGCAACCCACATCCGCCATCGAGCTTGAGTTCGCCCGGCGCTACCATCAGGAGCACGCCCGCGTCTGTCAGCAGCCGCAACCGCGTAGCCTGATGGGGCGTCTGGCGTTCTGGCGCGAGGAAAACCTGGTGCGCAGTGCGCTCAAGGAGGCTGGCGAGCCGGGGTTGATTCTTGACGTGGCGTGCGGCGCCGGGCGCTTCTGGCCGGTGCTGGCCGAGCACGCCAACCGCGTGATCCTCGCGTCGGACCCGTCTCAGGACATGCTCAACCATGCACAGACTCACCATCCGCAGAGTCTGCTCAAGCGGATCAAGACCTTCCAGAGCTCAGCCTTCACCCTTGGTTTGTCCGCCAATGCCGTGGACTGCATCTTTTGCATGCAACTGTTTCAGCACATCACCTGCTCCGAACCTCGGTTGGCCATGCTTCGGGAGTTCCACCGGGTCAGCCGCGATACCGTGATTGTGGCAGTACGGGTCGACGGCTTTTTCAACCTGCGCCGATCAGAGGCGGAGGTCACTCACGCTCCGCCACCGGTCAGCAAGGCCGAGGTTGAAGCTGAATTCAGGCAGGCCGGTTTCAGCGTGCTGAGCCATCAGGATTTCCTGCCGGGCTGCACGTGGATGCGGGTCTATGTGCTGAGTAAGACCAGTTAGGCCCCGCTTGTCAGACAATTCTTGCTGTCAGGCAGGTCTTTTCGCTAAAGCTCCTGTTCAGTGGATGCGCGGAAATCGCCAGCGGCGATATATACTGCGCGCCATTCTTCAAGGGAGAGCCGTGTGGCCATCGATATTCACTGGATTCGCGACAACGATAGCCTCGGTCAGTTTTGCGCCGAGTGGCAGCAGCTGCCATTCGTTGCCCTCGACACCGAATTCATGCGGGTCGACACCTTTTACCCGATTGCCGGCCTGCTGCAGATCGGCGATGGCGTACGCGCTTACCTGATAGACCCGCTGACCATCGACAACTGGAAACCCTTGGCCGCGTTGCTGGAAAACCCGGCCGTAGTCAAAGTCGTCCATGCCTGCAGCGAAGACCTTGAGGTCCTGTTGCGCCTGACCGGCAGCCTGCCGGCGCCGCTGTTCGACACGCAACTGGCGGCGGCTTACCTGAACCTGGGTTTCTCCATGGGCTACTCTCGATTGGTGCAAGAGGTGCTCGGCATCGACCTGCCCAAAGGCGAAACCCGTTCCGACTGGCTGCAACGTCCGCTTTCCGACACGCAAATCAGCTACGCCGCTGAAGATGCTTTGCACCTGGCGGAAGTTTTCGTACAGCTTCGCCCGAAGCTTTCTGACGACAAGTACACCTGGGTCCTGGAGGACGGCGCCGAGCTGGTAGCCAACCTGCGCCGCGAGGTCGACCCGTACGAGGTCTACCGCGAAGCCAAACTGGCCTGGAAGCTGTCCCGCGCCCAACTCGCCGTATTGCGCGAGCTGTGCGCTTGGCGTGAGCGTGAAGCCCGTGCCCGCGATCTGCCGCGCAACCGCATCGTTCGTGAGCATTCCCTGTGGCCGCTGGCGCGGACTCAGCCGGACAACCTTGGCGCACTGGCGAAAATCGAAGACATGCACCCGCGCACCGTGCGTCAGGATGGCGAGTTTCTGCTGGATCTGATCAAGCGCGCTGGCAGTGTGTCGCCCGATCAATGGCCGCCCGCCGTGCCAGAGCCGCTGCCGGTGGATGCCGCCGTGCTGGTCAAACAGCTGCGCGCCATTGGTCAGGCCGAAGCCGAACGCTTGAACATTGCGCCGGAACTGATGCTGCGCAAGAAAACACTGGAAGCGCTGCTCAAGAGCGGCTTCCCCAATGGTCCTTACCAATTGCCTGATTCGCTACGTGGCTGGCGCCGCGAATTGATGGGCCAGGCGTTGCTCGATAGCCTGGCCACCGCCGGAGAACAGCCTTGAAACGTATTTGCTCGATCTACCGAAGCCTGAAGAAAAACGAGATGTACCTCTATGTGCTCAAAAGTGATGCACTAGAGCGCGTCCCGGAATCATTGATGGCCGCCTTCGGCAAACCGCACCACGCATTCGACCTGGTGCTGACCCCCGAGCGCAAGCTGTCGCGCGAGGACATTACCGTGGTCCTGGAAAACCTTGAAAAGCAGGGCTATCACCTGCAAATGCCGCCCGCCGAAGACGAGTACATCGAACATTTGCCGGAAGAATTGCTGCGCCGCAACGATCCGATGTGACCCGCAGACAGGCTCTATTCAGAGTCTGTGTGAAACACTGAATGATTTTTGGCGATGGCCGTGACGAGAGAGCGATGCTCCGTGCGCGGTCGTCTGCACGGTTTTTGAAAGGTTTGAAACATGCGCGTTCTGATTGCTGAACACGACCACCCGGTGTATGCACAATTGTTGCGTCAGGCGGCGCCTGAGCTGGAAGTGCTCACCAGTGGAGACTCCGCTGAACTGGCTCGTCTGGCAGCTGATTGCCCGGTCTGGCTGGGGCAGCCTGATCTGCTGGCCACCCTGTTGCGTCAGGGCCACGAGCCGCAATGGCTGCAATCGACCTGGGCGGGCATCACGCCACTGCTGGCCGACGGTTTGCCACGTCACTATCGTCTGACCCGTGCGGTCGGCATTTTCGGTCAGGTCATGGCCGAATACGTGCTGACCTACATGCTTGGCCACGAGCGCGAAGTATTGGCGCGGCTGGTCAGCCAGGTCGAACGCAAATGGGACAGCCGCCATGGCCAGAGCCTGGCGGGGCGCAAGGTATTGATCGTCGGCAGCGGTGACATCGGGCGGACAGTGGCGAAGTTCCTGGTGCCGTTTGGCGTCGAGTTGTACGGCATTGCCAGCGAAGCTCGCGAACAGGCACCGTTTGTTGAAGTCGGTACGCTGGCGGACTTGCCGCGCCTGGTCGGGGAAGTCGATTACGTAGTCAATCTGCTGCCCAACACCCCCAATACCCACGACCTGTACGACGCGGCACTGTTCAAGCAGTTCAAGCCGACCGGGTTGTTCATGAACGTCGGTCGCGGTGTCGCGGTGGTCGATGCGGATCTGGTGGAAGCGTTGAAGGAAGGGCATCTGGCGGGTGCGGTGATTGATGTCTGCCGTCAGGAGCCGCTGCCGCAACGTCATCCGTTCTGGACTGCCTGGGGCTTGCTGCTGACCGGCCACAGCTCGGCGCCGACGTCACCTTCGATGATGGTGAACCTGTTTGTCGAAAACCTGCGGGCGTATCTGGCGGGTGAGGCATTGCGCGGGGAAGTGGATTTCAGTCGCGGTTATTAAAACCGCCGCTCGCTTGAACATCGCACAAAAACCTGTGGGAGTGAGCCTGCTCGCGATGCGGCCGGCACATTCAACATCCATGTTGACTGTGACACCGCCATCGCGAGCAGGCTCACTCCTACATTTGTTTTGCGGTGTTGATTAGAGGATGAAGTCGCCCTCGGCGGCCAACTCGCTCAACGGGCGACGCGGGCTCGGCTCTTCACGCGCTTGCAGGTAGTCCGCCAGCGATGCCTTGTCGCCCAGTTTGCCCACCGCAATGGCCGCGTGCAGCGCATAACCTTCAGGAATGTTCAGCTCCTTGCGGGTCAGTTCCTGATCGAAGCCGGCCATGCCGTGGGTGTGCCAGCCGCTGATGCTCGCTTGCAACGCCAGGTGACCCCACGCCGAACCGGTATCGAAGGTGTGCCACAGGGCCGGGGTTTCTTCGGTCGCGCCCGGCACGGTGAAGGTGGTTTTCGAGATCACGATCACCAGCGCAGAGGCGTGTTGTGCCCACCCACGGTTGAACTCGTTGAGCAGGCCCAGGTAACGCTCCCAGTTTGGCGTGTCGCGACGTGCATAGAGAAACCGCCAAGGTTGCGAGTTATAGGCCGAGGGTGCCCAGCGCGCGGCTTCGAAGAAACTCAGCAGGGTTTCTTCCGGGATAGCCTCGCCGGTGAACGCGCGGGGTGACCAGCGATCGGTGAACTGCGGGTGGATGGCGTAGTCGGCGACGCGTGGATTAGCACTCATCAAGAGTTTCCTTGCTATGTTTGAAAGTGAGGGAGCGACGCGAAACCCTACTGGGCGGCGTAAAAACTGACAAGCCTGTTCTACCGGCAGTCGCCAATGCTTGGCCCATACGGGCCTTGGCACTAGACTGGCGGCCTTTTCACCACCTGATGTTGATGCTTGAGCCATGGCCGCCAAAGTCGAACCGTTCTGGATACGCAAAACCCTCGATCAACTGGATCAAGAGGAATGGGAGTCGCTGTGCGACGGCTGTGGCCTGTGCTGCCTGCAAAAGCTCGAAGATGAAGACGACAACAGCGTCTATTACACGCGTATCGCCTGCAAACTGCTCGACCTGAAAACCTGCCAGTGCACTGATTACCCCAATCGGCGTGACTTCGTCCCGGACTGCATCCAGCTCACGCCAGGCAAGGCCGACGAGTTCAAATGGTTGCCACCGACCTGCGGTTATCGCCTGGTCAGTGAAGGCAAGGACCTGCCGCTCTGGCACCATCTGGTGTGCGGTGACCGTGATGCGGTGCACCACGAGCGTATTTCACAATCCGGGCGCATGCTCGCCGAAGGCTGCGTGGCCGAAGATGATTGGGAAGACTACCTGATATTTCGCGCGGGTTAATCGCCGACGATTTTAGCTTTTCACGAAGGAGTGTGTATGGCTGTGGGATGGCGGCTGGCGTTGGGCGTTGGGCTACTGGCCCTGAGTTCGTCCGCGTGGGCGGTGAAGAAGGTCGATCTGGATTACCACGTGCGCCTGTTGCCACAAAGTGATCAAGCTGAGGTGCGCCTGACGCTGGCGCAGGGTTCAGCGGTACGCAGCCTGGATTTTGATCTGGGCGACGGCAGCCACTACAGCGACTTCAAGGCTGACGGCCAATGGCAACTCACACCGGGCAACGTGGCGCGTGGGGTCTGGCATCCTGCCGCTGACAAGGCCAGCCTGACCTACCGCGTGCGCATCAGCCACGGGCGCAAGAACGGCAGCTTCGATACGCGCATGACGCCCGGTTGGGCGCTGATGCGCGGTGACGAGCTAGTGCCGCCAGCCAGACTCGATCAGCAGGACGACGTCGAGCTGGTGTCGCGTCTTGAATTCGAGTTGCCCAGCGGTTGGAAAAGCGTCGAAACCGCTTGGCCGCGAATCGGCAAGAACAAATTCCGCATCGACAATGTATCCCGACTGTTCGACCGGCCCACCGGCTGGATGCTCGCGGGCCACCTCGGCAGTCGTCGCACGCGGCTGGGGGAAACCGAAGTCACCGTCGCGTCTCCCCAGGGTCAGGGCATGCGCCGCATGGACGTGCTGACCCTGTTGACCTTTGTCTGGCCACAAGTCCAGGCCGTGTTCCCGCGTCATCCGAGCAAACTGCTGATTGTCGGCGCCAACGACCCTATGTGGCGCGGCAGCCTGGCCGCACACGAATCGATCTACCTGAACACGCGTCTGCCGCTGGTCAGCGAAAGCGGCAGCAGTGCGCTGGTGCGTGAGTTGGTGCAGGTGTTCGGGCGGATCAACGATAAACAGCGCAGCGACTGGATTACTGAAGGTTTTGCCGAGTATTACGCCATCGAACTGGTGCGCCGCGCCGGCGGCATAAGCGATGAGCGTTATGAAAGTTTGCACGGCAAGTTAGTCAAGGACGGCCAAAAGGTCACGACCCTGCGTGGCGAACAGATCAACCCGGCGCAGGTGTCGAAAGCGGCGGTGTTGTTACAAGAGCTGGACCGCGAGATACGCTTGAAGACACGCAACAAGCGCTCGCTGGATGATGTTTTGCGCGGGGTGATGCATCTGGAAAGCGTCGATACCAAGGAGTTTGTTCAGCTGGCCGAGAGCGTCATTGGTGAGCCCTCCAAAGTCCTTGATACAGAGTTGCTTCAGTAACACCGCCATCGCGAGCAGGCCCTAAGCCTCACTACATCTTCCGGATCAAACCCCAGTCTTCGGCGACTCCAACGAATCATTCCCCGTCACGGTAGCCGTCTTGGTCGCCGCCTCGGCATTCGCCTTCAACGTGTTCAACTCTTCCCCGGCCCGTTCAATCTTCGCCCGCACATTGTCCATGTCCTGACGGCTTTTCTCGATCATACTTTTGACCGAACTGTGCCCGGTAATCCCGCGAGCCAGTGCCACACCGCCGATCGCCACTTGAATCAAGCCGAAAATACCGCCGCGACGCAGGCCCTTGCCCATCATCACGATGCCACCGGCCACGGAGCCGGCGCGTTCCCAGCCGTGAACGTTCTGTTCGGAAGGGGACTGGAACGGGGTGGATTCAATGCGCTGTACGCGTTTGAGTTCGCTCATGATCTTTCTCCTGGCAGGAATGGCTGCTTCAGTCGTGGATAGTTAAGCAGACTGCCGAGGCCGGCGGCTTGTTCCATCGGATGTACGTTGAATCAGCGAAATTTCGCCCCGGAACGGGTGTTGAGGCCTTTGGACATGCGGTCGTAGAGCACGACGTTGACGGTGGCCGCCAGGTTCATGCAACCGGTGGTCGGGATATAGACCACGTCTTCGCACCAGTCGCGAATCTCTTTATCCAGCGAGCCGTCTTCCGGGCCGAAGATGTAGAGCGCACGATCCGGATGAGTGTATTCCGGCAGGGAACGGGCGCCTTCGACCAGTTCCACGGCAACCGGAACGCAGCCCAGCGGCAGGATTTTTTTCAGGTCGTCGATACCGATCAGCGGGATGTCGTAGTGGACGCGCTTGGTGTCGGTGACGAAGTCGGCGGCGCGTTCATAACGCTTGCCGGTATAAAACACGGACGCCACGCCATAGCAGCCGGCGGCGCGCATGACCGAACCGACGTTTTCCGGTGATTTAGGGTTGTACAAACCAATGCAGCTGTACCGTTTGTCTGCCACGAGCGGGGTGCCTTCGGGGGAAAAGGCGCGATTATACGGGGGATTGGAGAATGGGGGCAGTTTGTAGATTGGTGGTCTCTGGACAATTGTTATCGCGAGCAGGCTCACTCCCACATTGGATCTTCAGTGCACATATTATTTGTGACCACTCAAGATCCCTGTGGGAGTGAGCCTGCTCGCGATGAGGCCGGTGGAAGCACTGAAGACCTTCAGTCTTCTTTTTTCATCAACCCCGCCAACGCCGCAAACGGGTTATGCGTCGCCTTGGCGATTTTCGGTGTACTCAGAGAGCCTTCGTCGAAGTATTGCTGATCGGTATACCGCGAGTGTTCATTGTCGTGGCAGTACAGGCACAACAGTTCCCAGTTAGAGCCATCCTGCGGGTTGTTGTCGTGGTTGTGGTCGCGGTGGTGTACGGTCAGCTCGCTCAGGCGCTTGCCGGAAAATTCACGGGCGCAGCGGCCGCACACGTGCGGGTACATCTTCAGGGCCTTGTCGCGGTAGCCCATTTCCTTGTCGCGCTGGTTGTCGGCGAGGATGCGGTCCAGCTTCGAAGTATTGGTCGGGGTGGACGAACTCATGGGTTCACCTTTGTAAAAAGACTAATGACGGTTATGACGTGAGTTTAGCTCAGCCCTTGAGCTTCTCGGCAATCCAGATGGTGTGGCGCGTGCCCTTGTTGCCGTGGGCGAAGACTTGGACTTCCTCGGCCTTGAAACCGGCCTTCTTCAATTTGTCGGAAAACTGCTTGTCGGCGCTGGCCGACCACACCGCCAGCACGCCCTTGGGCCGCAGGGCCTTGGCGCAGGCACTCAGGCCACCAGCGGAGTAGAGCCAGCTGTTGGCTTTCTGGGTCAAGCCTTCGGGACCGTTGTCGACGTCGAGCATGATCGCGTCGAACCCTTGCGGCTCGGCCTGCAACACGTTAGCCACGTCTTCCATGCGAATCACGGTGCGCGGGTCGAGCAACGGGTTGCCGGCTTTCTCGCCCAGCGGCCCACGGTTCCATTCCACCACGCCCGGCACCAGCTCGGCGACCACCACTTCTGCGGTCTTGCCCAAATGCTTGAGCGCCGAGGCGAGGGTAAAGCCCATGCCCAGGCCGCCGATCAGCACGCGCGAATTCGGCCGGCCCGCCACTTTGCGGCAGGGGATCTCGGCCAGCGCGTCTTCGGAGCCGTGCATGCGGGTGTTCATCAGTTGCCCGCCGTCGCCACCCTGGATCTTGATGACGAAATCCTCACCATATTCGAACAGGCACAGGGCACCGCCGTTTTCAGGAATGGGCGTGGTGTCGAGCAGGACGAAACGTTTCATGGGGCTCTCTTGAGAAAGTCTTGCATAAACTGGGAGGGCAAACGGACGCAGTTGGGAGTAGCCTGAAAGGGACAACAAGGCCAACGGAGCCATTGATGAAGCGCACTATTCTAACGGCCATTGCTCTGGCCGCGCTCTCGATTACTGCAGTGCAGGCGCAAACGCTGCAAACGATCCCCGTCAGCCCCGCTCCCATGCCCGGTTCGCCAGGCACCGCGACGCCGACGCCGTACCCGCAAATCACCGCGCCCTCTTTGCCAAAAACCGGCCCCGGCAGTAGCGGTCCGCCGTTGGTACCGATTGAAATGCCGAGCCCGCCGACCAAGGATCAGCCAGTGCCGGGGATCGAGCAAAACCCGACGAAAGTCAAATCGCCGGGCGGTTAAACCTGCTGCGAAAGCAGCTGCCCGTCGGCCATGCGCAAGCGTTTGGAGAGAGAGACAGCGAGGGCGCGGATGATCTTGGCGGCGATTTTCGGCGCGTCGTTGATCATCTTTTCCAGCGAGTCCTTGCCCAGGTTCAGCAACTGGCAGTTGCTCGCGGCCACGCAACTGGCTGAACGCCGTTCACCGTCCAGCACAGCCATCTCGCCGAACGAGCGACCGCTGCGCAACGTGGCCATGGTCACCAGTTGCCCGTCACCATTGGTTTTTTGCACCGCCACCTGGCCTGTGTGAATGATGCACATGAAACTGCCGGTATCACCCTCGTGGAAAATCTCCTCGCCTTGCGCCACGGTGCTAATGCTGAAATAGCCCGAGGCCGCCGCAAAATCGGCGGGCAGCAATTGATTGAACAGGCCACAGTCCATCAGCCAGTCGCGAATTTCGTTGTTCAGTAAGGTCGGTTCTGACATGTCGTCACGGTCTTTTTCTTGTGTCTGTTGCTGTTCAAGGCCCTGAGCTCACCGCTAATCCTTGTGGGAGCGAGCTTGCTCGCGATGAGGCCATCACTTTCAACATCAATGTTGAATGACGCACCGCTATCGCGAGCAAGCTCGCTCCCACAGGGGATGGAGTGAATGCCGGGCCTGGGGGCTGGTCTTAAGACCAGAACACCGCGCCAAGTTCCTCAGGCAATGCCCAAAACCTTGAACAAAAATGCGTATTCGAGCGCTACGTCACGTAATCCCTGATAACGACCGCTCATCCCGCCATGTCCGGCGCCCAATTCCGTTTTGAGCAACAGTAGATGGCTGTCGGTTTTGGTCGCGCGCAATTTCGCTACCCACTTGGCGGCTTCCCAGTACTGCACACGGCTGTCGTTGTAGCCGGCGATTACCAGTGTCGCCGGATAGGCTTGCGCGGTGACGTTTTCGTACGGGGCGTAGGCCTTGATTCGATCAAAAACGTCCGGCTCTTCAGGATTGCCCCATTCGTCGTATTCCGTGACGGTCAGCGGCAGGTCTGGGTCGAGCATCGTGTTGAGCACGTCGACGAATGGCACTTCGGCAATCGCCGCGCCGAACAATTCCGGCCGTTGATTGAGCACCGCGCCAATCAGCAAACCACCGGCACTGCCGCCGCTGATCGCCAGTTGTGGGGCGGTGGTGAAGCCATTGGCAATTAAATGTTCAGCGCAGGCAATAAAGTCGCTGAAGGTGTTGTGCTTGTGCTCCTGCTTGCCGGCGCGATACCAGGCTTCGCCCAATTCACCGCCACCACGCACGTGTGCGATGGCGAAGGCCATGCCGCGATCCAGCAGGCTCAGGCGGGCGTGGGAGAACCACGGGTCGAGGCTTTCGCCATAAGCGCCATAACCGTAAAGGTACAGGGGCACGGGTTGGCCCAGATGTGCGCGTTTGACCACCAGGCTGATCGGCACCTGTGTACCGTCCGGTGCGGTTGCCCACAGGCGCTGGCTGACGTAGGCATCGGCATCAAACGGGCCGAGCACTGGGGTTTCCTTGAGCACTTTCTGCTCGCCGCTATTCAGCTCAAGTTGGCGAATTTGCGCTGGGCGGTTCAACGCCTCGTAGCGCAGGCGGATCCGGTCGCTGACGAACTCCAGGCTGTTCTGGACGTGCAGGCTGTACGCTGCATCCGGCAATTGCACCCGATAAGGCGTCAGGCCTTGCGGGTGGACTTCGATAATCGGCAAGCCGCCTTCGCGCAGGCTCAGGGTCATGGCGCCGGTGTTCAGGCTCATACCCTCGATCATCACGGTGTCGCTGTGGGGGATCAGGTTTTGCCAGCTGGCTTCGATGGGCGCCACGCCGGTGTCGACGGCGCTGTACAGGGCAAAGTTGATGCCGTCGCGGTTGGTGCGAATGAACCAGGTCCATTCTCCGTCGAGGGCACCGTGGTCGACGTCGTATTCATGGTCTTCAACCCGTGGCGCCAGGCAAGTGAAAGCCTGGTGCGGCAAGGAGGCGTCAAGCACCCAGACTTCACTGGTGGTCTTGCTGCCAAGGGACAGCAGCAGTTGCAGTTCGGAGCTTGAACGGTAGCAGTGCAGGAAGAAGCGTCCGTCCGGTTCATGGAACACTTCTTCGGCGGCAGTGCCGTCCAGCCGATAACGGAACAGTTTGTGCGGGCGATGGGTCTCGTCCAGTTCGCCGAAAAACAGCGTCAAGCTGTCATTGGCCCAGGTCATGCTGCCGTCACAGTCTTGAAACTCCAGTTCGCTGACGCGACCGTCGGACAATTCCTTCACGAACAGCGTGTATATCTCGTCGCCGCTGGCGTCGATGCTGTAGGCCAGGCGCTGGTGATCGGGGCTGATGCTGAACGCCCCCAGGGAAAAGAAGCCGCCGTTGGCCAACTCGTTCGGGTCCAGTAGCAGCTGTTCCTGGCTTTCGTCGAGTTGCAGACTGTCATCGGCCGGGCGTGGGCAGCGGTAGTGCCGGGCGTATTCGTCACCGGCGGTGGTCCGCGTGTAATACAGGTACGGGCCCCAAGGGGAGGGTAGCGACAAGTCGGTTTCGAGAATCCGGCCCTTGATCTCTTCGTACAGGGTTTCGCGCAGGCCGGCCTGGTCGGCAGTTTGCGCCTCTTGATAGCTGTTTTCAGCCTTGAGGTAGTCGAGCACCGCGTCCGTGTCGCGCTCCTGTAGCCAGGCATACGGATCAGAGCCTTCGGCCTTGTGGGCAATGGGTGCGTCGGAAACGTTGGCGGATAAGGGCATGAAAGACTCTCGAACGTTGTACGAATTTGGGGGGCGCACCTTTGGGAGCAAGCCTGCTCGCGAAGAGGCCATTACATTCAACATCAATGTTGGCGGATCTACCGCTATCGCGAGCAGGCTCACTCCCACAAGGACAAGCCTGATGTGCGAAAAGTCGTTACTATAAGCGCCTCTTTGCCTGCCTTGCCATGGACACCATGACCGAGAACGACTATCTGATCGCTTGGGGCTTCTACGCCTTTGCCGCTTTGGGCTGCCTGTTGGTGTGGATGCGCTTGACCCGCTGGATGTGGCGCTGGCTGCGCGAGCCGCTGCGGCTGCTGGTGGCCGTGTTGCTGTTCAGCCCGACGATCATCGATCCGGTGAAGGATAAAGTCGCGCCGGCCATCGCCATCACGGCGCTCGACTTGTTGTTCAAGGTCGGCAACAACGCGTGGCGGGCGATTTCCGATTTGCTCATGTACGGCATGATCGCCTTTGGTCTTTATCTGGTCATGGTAGCAATCCGCTTCCCCATCGAGCGTGCCTCCAACGCTCGCAAGGAACAGGCAGCTGCCGCCAAGGCTGCGGCCAAGGCCGAAGACCCGGATGACGAACATCCCTTCGGCGGTGCCGGCGATGATCGTTACGGCCGCCCGCCAGTTCCGAGCAATCCTCAGCGATTGCGAGTCGAGCCGCGTTTGTAACCTTGCCCCTGCCTTTTCATCGAGAGTCCGAACATGTGTGAGTTATTGGGCATGAGCGCCAATGTGCCGACCGACATCGTGTTCAGCTTCACCGGGCTGATGCAGCGCGGCGGCCGTACCGGCCCGCACCGTGATGGCTGGGGGATCGCGTTCTATGAAGGTCGCGGTCTTCGATTGTTTCAGGACCCGGCCGCCAGCAGCGAGTCTGAAGTTGCGAATCTGGTGCAGCGCTATCCGATCAAAAGTGAAGTGGTCATCGGGCACATCCGCCAGGCCAATGTCGGCAAGGTTTGCCTGTCCAATACGCATCCGTTCGTGCGCGAACTGTGGGGGCGCAACTGGTGTTTCGCCCACAACGGCCAACTCGCTGACTTTCAACCGACCGCCAGCTTCTACCGCCCCGTAGGTGACACCGACAGCGAGGCGGCGTTCTGTGATCTGCTCAACCGCGTGCGCGCGGCGTTTCCGGAACCGGTCGAGGTGGAAAAATTGCTGCCCGACCTGGTGGCGGCCTGCGCCGAATACCGTAGCAAAGGCGTGTTCAACTGCCTGCTCAGCGACGGCGATTGGCTGTTCTGCTATTGCTCGAGCAAATTGGCCCAGATTACCCGTCGGGCGCCTTTCGGCCCTGCGCGCTTGAAGGATGTCGATGTGATCGTCGACTTCCAGGCTGAAACCACGCCCAACGACGTGGTGACAGTGATTGCCACCGAACCCCTGACCGAAAACGAAACCTGGACCCGCTACGAACCGGGCCAATGGAGCCTCTGGCGACGCGGCGAATGCGTCAGTCTAGGCAAGACCGAATAAGGATCTCCCCTCGATGTTGCTCAGTTATCTACGGCTGGTGTTATTTGCGGCGGGCCTGTTGATCGGTGTCCAGGTGCCGGGGTTTATCAGTGATTACGCCAAGCGGGTCGAGGCGCACCTGATCGAGGCGCAGACCGGGTTGAGCGGTTTCCAGGGAACAGCCAATGAGTTCTTCAAGGGCGACATGCAGGCGCTGGTCGCCCATTACCGCGCCAGTGACGACCCGATCTTTCGCAGCGATGCCGACAGCCTGAGCAACCTGCTGACCCGTCAGCTGGCGTTGGACAAGCAATTCCAGGCCATGCAAGGCCCTTGGTACATCCGCTTCCTGCAAGTGGTGCTGGCCGCCGACCCGGACATCCGCAAGGAAACCTGGAATGGCTACAGCTACCAGATCCTGCTGACGCCGCAAGCGATGATCTGGGGCATGAGCGGCGCGTTGTTTTTGTCGTTCGGCATTGAATGCCTGTTCCGGTTGATCGACTGGGTGGTGCTGGGCGGCAAACGCCTGCGCCAGAGCCGGCCGATTGAAGACCGGGATGTGCGCGGGCTCTGACTGATCAGTTCTCCTGTGGCGAGGGGAGCTTTGGTAATGAGGGGTTCCCTCGCCACAGGGGTTTTACTAGCGTGCAAGAACGATGTAATCCTCGCCCATCTCCTGCGCATACCGTTCCAGCACCTGCTGACACAACGCCACAATCTCCTCGACCCACTCAACGCCCGTGCGCCACGACACCACCACCTGCAAATTAGGTGGTCGTTGATCAATGGCCAGCAACGTCAATTCCCCCCGCGCCAGTTCCGCCGCCACCAGCACCGGCGGCAGCGCGCCAATGCCAAAACCATCGCGCAACAACCGGGTGATCGCCGACACCGAATTCACGCAGTTCAGGCGTGGCGTCATCACGCCATTGGTCTGCATCAGGGCGAGCACCTCTTGATGCGGATGGGAGTTTTTCGAATAGGTAATGATCCGCTCGCGCGCCAGATCGGCTATGCCCGAATAGTCGCGGTTATAGAGGGAATTGCTCGCCGCGATCCAGCCCATGGGGTGGCTGGCCAGCTCCAGGCTGCGCACGCTTTCCTGACGCATCAAGTCGGTTTGCAGAATCAGATCGAGAAAGCCTTTTTGCAGCTGATCGCAGAGGTTGAGCGAGGTATCGGCCACCAGTTCGATTTCCACCAACGGATAGAGATCCGTCATCTGCGCCACCAGCGGACTCAGCCAGGTGTGGATGACTGTGTCCATGACGCCGATCCGCACCCGCCCGATCTTGCTTGAACGGGTCTCGATCGACTGTTTGAGCGCCTGCATGGTGTCCAGCATCTGCTCGGCATAGTCGAGCACTTTCAGGCCTTCGGGCGTCAGGCTGACGCCCCGTGAATCGCGCAAAAACAGCTTCACCCCCAGCTCACTTTCGAGCACGGCGATGCGGCTGGAAATCGAGGCCTGGGTGGTGAAGAGCTTGTCGGCGGTCAGGCGAAAACTCTTGAGTCGGGCGACCCAGACAAAGGTCTCGAGAAACTTCAGATTCATGGGATCAACTTTTTCTTATGCCTAAGCCCGGTTTTTATTAGTTGGACGCAACAGGGCCGGGAACCCAAAAATCGGCACATCCGGTTCCCACGATAGGCGTCGTCGGGGCTCAGAACAATACCAATAAAAACTAGCGCGGAGATTTGCCATGAGTGCGCCCGACACGCTCGATATCCCCAAAATCACGGCCCGTCCGGGACCTTTTGACTGGTACCGCAACATCAATCAGCAGGAACGCCGCACCTTCTGGAGCTGCAAGATCGGCTATGGCCTGGACGGCATGGACACCCAGATGCTCAGCTTCGTGGTACCGACACTGATTGCGATGTGGGGCATTACCACCGGCGAAGCCGGGCTGATTCACACGAGCACCCTGATCGCCTCGGCCATTGGCGGTTGGGTGGCCGGGATACTTTCGGACCGCATCGGTCGTGTGCGCACCCTGCAACTGACGGTGCTGTGGTTCGCCTTCTTCACCTTCCTCTGCGGCTTTGCGCAAAACTACGAGCAACTGCTGATCAGCCGCACCCTGATGGGTTTCGGTTTCGGCGGCGAATGGACCGCCGGTGCGGTGCTGATGGGCGAAGTGATTCGTGCCAAGGACCGTGGCAAAGCGGTGGGCATGGTGCAATCGGGCTGGGCGCTGGGGTGGGGGCTGACGGCGATTCTGTATGCGCTGCTGTTTTCGTTGTTGCCGCCAGAAGATGCCTGGCGTGCGTTGTTCATTCTCGGCATCGTGCCGGCGATTTTTGTGATCTTCGTTCGTCGTCTGGTCAAGGACCCGGAAATCTATCGCGAAGCCAAGGCCAAACAGGAACCGAGCAACCCGGCGAAGTTTTACGAGATTTTTGCCCCCGGTATCCTCTTCACCACGATTCGCGCTTCGGTGCTGACCACCGGCGCCCTGGGCGGTTACTACGCGATCACGTCCTGGCTACCGACATTTCTGAAGAACGAGCGGGGCTTGAGCGTACTCGGCACGGGCGGTTATCTGGCGATGGTGATCGTCGGTTCTTACGTCGGATACGTCATCAGCGCCTATTTGACTGACATTCTCGGGCGCAAGAAGAACTTCATCCTGTTCGCCGTTGGCTCGTTCACCATCGTGTTGCTCTACACCCAATTGCCGGTCAGCAATGGCGTGATGCTGTGGCTGGGCTTCCCGCTGGGCTTCTTCGCTTCGGGGATTTTCAGCGGTATGGGCGCGTTCTTGACTGAGTTGTTTCCGACACGGATTCGCGGTTCGGGCCAGGGTTTTTGCTACAACATCGGTCGGGCGCTGGCGGCATTGTTTCCGCTGTTGATCGGTTTGCTTAGCCAGAAGGTGCCATTGAGCGTAGGCATCGGGGCGTTTGCGGCAGTGTCCTACGGGGTGGTGATCCTCGCGGCGCTGAGCCTGCCGGAAACCCGTGGCAAACAACTGGATGCGCAGTAATCTGCCTGCCTCTAAAAAGAATAAAACCTACAGGAGCGTTCTCCGTGAGCCGCCTGCTATTGAACTGCGACATCGGCGAGAGTTTCGGCAATTGGACCATGGGTCTGGACGCCGAAATCATGCCCTACATTGATTGCGCCAACATCGCCTGCGGCTTTCACGCCGGCGACCCGAGCATCATGCGCAAGACCGTCAGCCTGGCATTGAGCAACGGCGTGCAGATCGGCGCGCACCCGGCCTATCAGGATCTGGTCGGTTTCGGTCGTCGCTCGATGGCGTATACCGCCCAGGAACTCCAGGACATTCTGCATTACCAGATTGGCGCCCTCGACGGCATTTGTCGGGCTCAAGGTGGGCGTGTCAGCTACGTCAAACCCCACGGCGCGATGTACAACGACATGATGGCCAATCCCGCACAATTGCGTGCGGTGCTTCAGGCCGTGGCGTCTTATGACCGAACGTTGCCGCTGATGTTAATGGCGACACGCGACAATAGTGCTGCGCAGCTACTGGGCGATGAATATGGCGTGACTTTGTGGTTCGAAGCCTTTGCCGATCGCGCCTACGACAACGCAGGCATGCTGGTTTCGCGACAACTGCCGGGCGCGGTGCATCATGATCCCGAGAAAGTCATCGAGCAGGCGCTGATCATCGCCCGTGGCGATCCCCTCACTGCCAGCGACGGCAGTGCATTGCACTTGCAGGCCAACACACTTTGCGTACACGGCGACAACTCCAGTTCAGTTGCCGCGGTGCAACGGATTCGCGAAGCCCTTGATCAGCAGAGCGCACCATGAAACTGCGGGTAGAGGTGGTGGCGCTGGATTGTCTGATGGTGCGTCTGTTCGATGAGATCAGCGAGGCCAACATGCCGTGGATGCTGGCGGCCAGCGAAAACCTGCGGGCTGCGTTCGGCGGGCATCTCATTGATCTGGTGCCGTCCTATACGACGTTGATGGTGCATTACGATTTGACCGCGCTAAGCCCGGCTCAGGCTCGGGAGTTGATCGCTCAAGCGCTGATCGACTTGTCGCCCAACACCCGCACCGGCGGTAAATGTCATGTGCTGCCGGTCTGGTATGACGTGAGCGTCGGCCCGGAGCTGAGCCTGTTGTCGCAACGCAGCGGCTTGGCGATTGAGGAGGTGATCCGCCGTCACAGCGGGCGCGAGTATCAGGTGTTTGCCTTGGGCTTCGCGCCGGGTTTCGCCTTCATGGGATTGGTCGAGGAAGTACTCGCCGCGCCACGCCTGAACACCCCGCGCAAAAAAGTCGCGGCCGGCAGTGTCGGCATTGCCGAGCGCCAAACCGCCGCCTATCCGGTTGTCTCTCCCGGCGGCTGGAACCTGATTGGCCGCACCCCGGCCAAACTGTTCGACCGCGAACGCGACGGCTACAGCTTGATGCAACCCGGCGACACGGTGCGCTTTGAAGCGGTCAGCCATGCCGAGTTCATCAATTTGGGCGGCAACGACACACCATTGGAGGCGCAGGCATGAGCCGCTTATCAATTGAAGCGAGTACGCCCCTGTGCCTGTTGCAGGATGCCGGGCGTTTTGGCGTGCGGCATCTGGGCGTGACGCAGGGGGGAGGGCTGGATTGGCGTTCAATGTCCTGGGCCAACTGGCTGCTGGGTAATGACCTGAATGCTCCAGTGATTGAAATTACCCTCGGTGGGTTCACGGTGGTGGCCGAAGAGGATTGTATGCTGGCGTTGACCGGTGCGGATCTTGGGGCTCAGGTCGAAGGCGAGGCGCTGGCGCCATGGCGCAGTTTCAGACTGCAAAAAGGTCAGCGATTGCAATTCACCCAGCCGCTGCTCGGGGCTCGGGCTTATCTCGCGGCACCCGGTGGGTTTGATGCGCCAAACGTCCTGGGCAGCCGTTCAACGGTGGTCCGTGAGGAACTTGGCGGTCTGGATGGGATGGGCCAAGCGTTAGCCAAAGGTGCGCAGCTGAGTTATTGCGGGAGTGCGTTGCTATTGCTGCGGGAGTTGCCAGTGGAACAGCGACCGGACTTCACCGACAATTCTCCGCTGGATCTGGTACTGGGCGCACAGATTGGCGAGTTCAGCGGGCAGAGTCTGTTCGACGCGTTCAACAGTGTGTGGACCCTCGACAGCCGCGCCGACCGGATGGGCATTCGCCTGCTGGGGACGGTGTTGCAGTACCAGGGAAAACCGATGATTTCCGAAGGCATCCCGCTCGGCGCGGTGCAGGTGCCGCCGGACGGGCAGCCGATTGTGTTGCTCAATGATCGTCAGACCATTGGTGGTTATCCGCGACTGGGGGCGTTGACGCCGTTGGCGCTGGCGCGGCTGGCGCAGTGCTTGCCGGGGGCGAAGGTGCGATTGCGGCCGGTGGTGCAGGAGGTGGCGCATCGTGAACAGGTCGAGTATTTGCGCAGGTTTTTGAACCGCTAAAAGCATCGCTGGCAAGCCAGGCTCCTACAGGGATTGAGGTTGCTCACATAACTTGTGAACCACCTGAAACCTGTAGGAGCCTGGCTTGCCAGCGATGGGGTCCGAACTGGCTGAGAAGATTACTTGGACAGAAACCGCATCCCTTCCTCCAACCCCCGAAGGGTCAGCGGATACATCTGGTCATCGATCAAATCCCGCACAATATTGGTCGATGAGGTATAGCCCCACGTATCCTTCGGATACGGGTTAATCCAGATGAGCTTCTTGTACTTCTCCTTGAACCGTTGCATCCACACATAACCGGCTTCTTCGTTCCAGTGCTCTACACTGCCGCCCGCCTGGGTGATTTCATAAGGGGCCATGGCGGCGTCACCGATGAAGATCACTTTGTAGTCGGCACCGTACTTGTGCAGCAAGTCCTGGGTCGATGTGCGTTCGGAGGTGCGACGCATGTTGTTCTTCCACACCGACTCATAGATGAAGTTGTGGAAGTAGAAGTACTCCAGGTGCTTGAACTCGGTTTTGCAGGCCGAGAACAACTCCTCGCAAATTTTCACATGCGCGTCCATCGAGCCGCCGATATCGAACAGCAGCAACAACTTGACGGTGTTGCGCCGCTCCGGCCGCATCTGGATGTTCAACAGCCCGGCATCTTTGGCGGTGTGGTCAATGGTGCCATCGATGTCCAGCTCTTCGGCTGCACCCTGACGGGCAAATTTGCGCAAGCGGCGCAGCGCCACTTTGATGTTGCGCGTGCCCAACTCCACCGAGTCGTCGAGGTTCTTGTACTCGCGCTGATCCCAGACCTTGACCGCTTTGCCCTGGCGTTTGCCGGCATCGCCGACCCGAATGCCTTCCGGGTTGAAACCACCTGAGCCGAACGGGCTGGTGCCGCCGGTGCCGATCCACTTGTTGCCACCGGCATGGCGTTCTTTCTGTTCTTCGAGGCGTTTCTTGAACTCTTCGATCAGTTTGTCCAGGCCGCCGAGGGACTGGATCGCCGCGCGCTCTTCGTCAGTCAAGGAGCGTTCGAATTCCTTGCGCAACCAGTCTTCAGGAATCAGAGCCTGAAGGTGATCGTCGAGTTTTTCCAGGCCATTAAAGTAAGCCCCGAACGCCCGGTCGAACTTGTCGAAATGCTTTTCGTCCTTCACCAGAATCGCCCGGGACAAGTAGTAAAACTCGTCCATGTCGGCGAAGGTCACGCGTTGTTTCAGCGCGTTGATCAGGTCCAGCAGCTCGCGCACCGAGACTGGCACCTTGGCGGCGCGCATTTCATTGAACAGGTTGAGCAGCATGGCATCAGCCTCTTAGCGGGTGCCGCGACGGCTCATGAACGCCAGGCGCTCAAGCAACTGCACGTCCTGTTCGTTCTTCACCAGCGCGCCGGCCAGCGGCGGAATGGCCTTGGTCGGATCGCGTTCACGCAGTACCGCTTCGCCAATGTTGTCGGCCATCAGCAGCTTCAGCCAATCCACCAGTTCGGAGGTCGATGGCTTCTTCTTCAAGCCCGGCACTTTGCGCACGTCGAAGAACACGTCCAGCGCTTCGCTGACCAGATCTTTCTTGATGTTTGGGTAGTGCACATCGACGATCCTCTGCATCGTGGTGCGATCCGGGAAGGCGATGTAGTGGAAGAAGCAACGACGCAGGAAGGCGTCCGGCAGCTCTTTCTCGTTGTTGGAGGTAATGATGATGATCGGGCGCTTCTTGGCCTTGATGGTCTCGTCGATCTCGTAAACGTAGAACTCCATCTTGTCGAGTTCTTGCAGCAAGTCGTTCGGGAACTCGATGTCGGCCTTGTCGATCTCGTCGATCAGCAGAATCACCCGCTCTTCGGATTCGAAGGCTTCCCAGAGCTTGCCCTTTTTCAGATAGTTGCGAACGTCGTGGACCTTTTCCGTGCCCAGTTGCGAGTCACGCAGGCGGCTGACCGCGTCGTACTCGTACAGGCCCTGATGCGCCTTGGTGGTGGACTTGATGTGCCAGGTAATCAGCTTGGCGCCGAAGGACTCGGCCAGTTGCTCGGCCAGCATGGTTTTGCCCGTGCCCGGCTCGCCCTTCACCAGCAGCGGACGCTCCAGGGTAATGGCGGCGTTGACCGCCAGCTTCAGGTCATCGGTGGCGACGTAGGCCTGGGTGCCTTCGAACTTCATCTGCTAATCCTCGAACGGTAACGCCGACCTGAACGGGGCAGGGCGGGACGCAATAATGGTGATGCCCGACTATACCGCGCTGGCCGGCCGACTGTGAACGCAGACGACTTATTCAGTCTCTGAATGGGGCGTCACATATTGACTCTGTCTTGGCTGCTTGCAGCTTTAGCCGGCCTCCGGCTTCGGACGCTCATACTGGGCGTTGAACGCCTGGATGAAACCATTGCGCAAAATCTGCAAAAACGCCTGGAACGCGCTGATATCCTGGCGATGCACATTGCCTTTCAGTTCCACTCGGGTCGCGAATTGATTTTTGCCCTGGTTTTTCAGAACGGTTTCAGAGCCACCCACGATGGCCTCCCAGATCGATCGGAAAATCCCTTTGTCCTTGTTTTCAACGTCCTGCTGCCAGTTGAACACGTCGACGTCTATGAGTAGCGGCTTGATGTAGCCCGTCAATTGGGCTTTTTTGGCTTGCGCTTCAATGACCACGTCGCCATGACCCGCGTTGAAGTCGAACTTGCCGTAGGCCGAGGCGAAGTCGTTCATGCGTTTGAGTTCGATGCCTTTGGCGCGTAGACGAAACTCAAAGTCTTCGAAATTGCTCAGTGGATCGAACGTCGCGGTGGTTTCCAGAGGGGCGTGCCCGAGCAGCAGGGCCTTACCTTCGAAGCGAGCATCGCGCTTGCCTTTTTTGTCGACCACATTGGTCAGGTTATAAATGCTGGCATTGACCTGCGTCGCGTTCATGTTGACGGGAGGTTTTGAGTTGAAGTTACGAAAACTGAGTTTGCCGTCGTGGATCCGCACTTCGTCCAGGGTGACGGGTAACAATTTGCCCAGTTGCGCGCGCCAGTCGGTGCCCTGACCGGTTTGCGAATTTTGCTTATTGGCGCCGCCGTCGACAAAGTTCACCTCGGGGTTGAAGAACTGCACTTGGGCCACCACCGCATGGTCATACCAGAGTGAATGCCAGCTGACGGAGAGGTCGATGAGCGGTGCATTGACGAACGGCACCGGGACCTTGCCTTCGACCTTGACGATTTTCAGTCCATTGATTTTGTAAGCGCCGCGCCACAGGGCCAGGTCCACGTCAGTGACTTGGCCACGGTAGTCACCCATGTCTGCCAGTTTGTCGTTCAGGTAGTCGCGCACCATATAGGGCAGGGCGATGTGCAAGGCAATCAGCAGCACAAAAAGGCCGGCGAGAGTCCACAGGGGCCAACTGTATCGACGTTTCATGGCGGTAAATCTCTGGCGATGTAAATCGATTGACTGCGCTGAACACCGGACGTTCGACCTGACTGGACGCCTAGGGGCAAGAGGCTTACCTTGATGCGCTATTTCCATGCTGCAGTTAAGGACCCAGACATGAGCCGTATCTTCGCTGACAACGCCCACTCCATCGGTAATACGCCCTTGGTGCAGATCAACCGCATTGCCCCGCGTGGCGTGACCATCCTGGCCAAGATCGAAGGGCGCAACCCCGGTTATTCAGTCAAGTGCCGGATCGGAGCGAACATGATCTGGGACGCAGAAAGCAGCGGCAAACTCAAGCCTGGCATGACCATCGTTGAACCGACCTCGGGCAATACCGGTATCGGCCTGGCGTTTGTCGCCGCTGCCCGTGGCTACAAGTTGATGCTGACCATGCCGGCATCCATGAGTATCGAACGACGCAAAGTGCTTAAGGCACTCGGCGCGGAACTGGTGCTGACCGAACCGGCCAAGGGCATGAAGGGCGCGATTGAGAAAGCCGGCGACATCGTTGCCAGCGACCCGGCCAAGTACTTCATGCCGGCACAATTCGACAATCCGGCCAACCCGGCCATCCACGAAAAAACCACCGGTCCGGAAATCTGGAACGATACCGACGGTGCGGTCGATGTATTGGTGGCGGGTGTTGGAACGGGCGGAACCATTACCGGTGTTTCGCGGTATATCAAGAATACCCAGGGCAAGCCGATTATCTCGGTGGCTGTTGAGCCTGCGGGTTCGCCGGTGATTACCCAGGCCATCGCTGGCGAAGAAATCAAGCCGAGCCCGCACAAAATTCAAGGCATTGGTGCCGGTTTTGTGCCTAAAAACCTGGACCTGTCGATGGTTGATCGGGTTGAGTTGGTCACCGACGACGAGTCCAAGGCCATGGCTTTGCGCTTGATGCAGGAAGAGGGGATTTTGTGTGGTATTTCGTGTGGCGCGGCCATGGCTGTTGCTGTTCGCTTGGCGGAAACCCCGGAAATGCAAGGTAAGACCATCGTGGTGATCCTGCCGGACTCTGGCGAACGCTACCTGTCGAGCATGCTGTTCAGCGACCTGTTTACCGAACAGGAGAATCAGCAATAAGCGCGTCGGGCCGACGCGTCTGTAGATGAGCTGGCGGGATTGATCAAGGTCAGTCCTCGTTCAGGTTTCATATGCTAAGAATTGCTTTGTTGCGCGATTATTACTGAATGTTGCGACAAGCGGGTGTTTCCCATGGGTGGGAATGTTTATGATGGCTCGCTGCTACGTCGGGTAAAGGGTGTTGAGCGATGAGCCTGTTCTCAAGGAGTTGTAGATGAGCTTTTCCATTGTCGCGAAAGCGTCGGTGTTGCTGCTGTTTCTTGGCAGTACGCTCTATGTCCATTTGCGTGGCCAGGCGCGATTGCCGGTTTTACGGCAATTCGTCAATCACTCGGCGTTGTTCGCTCCCTACAACGCCTTGATGTACCTGTTCTCCGGGGTGCCGTCCAAACCCTATCTGGACCGCAGCAAGTTTCCGGAGCTGGACGTGCTCAAGGACAACTGGGAAGTGATCCGCGACGAAGCCATGCACTTGTTCGACGAGGGCTATATCCGTGCGGCCGAAAGGAACAACGACGCCGGTTTCGGTTCGTTTTTCAAAAAAGGCTGGAAGCGCTTTTACCTCAAGTGGTACGACAAGGCACTGCCCTCGGCAGAAGCCCTGTGCCCGAAGACCGTGGAACTGGTCAACAGTATTCCCAACGTAAAGGGTGCGATGTTTGCGTTACTGCCAGGTGACAGCCACCTCAATCCGCACCGTGATCCATTTGCCGGTTCTCTTCGTTATCACTTGGGGCTGTCGACCCCCAACTCTGATGATTGCCGCATCTTCGTTGACGGCCAGGTGTACGCCTGGCGCGATGGCGAAGACGTGATGTTCGATGAAACCTATGTGCACTGGGTCAAAAACGAAACAGAGAAGACCCGGGTGATTCTGTTTTGTGACATCGAACGCCCATTGAGCAGCCGCGTTATGACCCAGATCAACCGCGGGATCAGCGGTTTTCTCGGTCGCGCCACAGCCCCTCAAAACCTTGATGATGAACGCGTCGGCGGGATAAACCGGGCGTACGCCTGGAGCAAGAACTCCAGTGACAAGTTCAGTGGGGTGGTTAAACAGTGGAAGCGTCGCAATCCCAAGGCTTACCGCGTGCTGCGGCCGGTGGCGGCGGCGGTGGTGCTGGCGTTGCTGGGGTATTGGTTGTTTGGGTAATTCTGGCCGCGGCACAAAAAAAAGCGCTCCTTGTGAGTAATGCCGATCAGTTAAGGCGTTGAACGCCGAAATCCTTGTGGGAGCGAGCCTGCTCGCGATTGCGGACTGGCAAGCAACGCAGGTGTTGGCTGTGCCACCGTCATCGCGAGCAGGCTCGGCTCGTCGGCATTGGTGTCCGTGACAAGTATTTGTAAAAGACGCTGCTGACTGGCAGTCAGTTCTACAGCGATTGTTTTGCCTTGCGTAGTGCGCGAGCTTTTCCTCGTGGAGGGCCTCTTGATTACGTTGCGCATATCCCCTCCGCTGTTGGTCACTAATTGGTCAGTAGTCAACATACAAGGTGCTCACTCAGAACAAGCAGCGCTTCTTTGACTGTCGTTACTGGCCCTTTGTCCAAGTCATTGCAATCCATGTCAGTCGCTGGTTATAGTCGGCGCACGGCGATGTCCAACCCGCCGTCCATCTCACCCAAAAAGATCAGCCCATGCCTGTATCCCTCATCAACGCGGTAGTCGATTCAGCGGTCAACGCTGGCGTCGTGCCGTGCGGGAATCAGCAGCCTGCGCAGATCAGTCTTTACCCTCCACCTGTCCGTAGCACGCCGGTGTACGCAGTCGTATCACCGCCGGGCGTTGGCATTTCGGGCTGATCAGCTTCTCTTTGCTGTTGCCCTTTGCCCGTCTGAAAAACTACTGGATTTCAGCTTCGGCTGAGTTGGCTTTTGCCTGACTACAGGTGGTATTCATGTTTGTCCTTTCGAAACAATCCGCGCTCGCGGCGGCATCCACGAGTCTGTTCGTTCTGCTGTGGAGCAGCGGGGCGATTTTCTCCAAATGGGGGCTGGCGCACGCGTCGCCCTTTGCTTTTTTACTGGTGCGCTTCGCCATCGCCTTGTGCGGTCTGGTGCTGCTGGTGCCGTTGCTCAAGCTGAAGTTGCCCAAGGGCGGCAAGCCGATGTTGTATGCGATGGCTACGGGCGTGGTGTTGCTGGGGGCTTATCAGATTTTCTATCTGCTGGCCCTGGACCTGAAAGTCACTCCCGGGGTGATGGCGACGATCATGGGCGTACAGCCGATTCTCACCGTGGTGATCATGGAGCGTCAGCGCTCTATCAGTCGGATGTTCGGTCTGGGGTTGGGTTTGGCCGGATTAATCATGGTGGTGTATCAGGGCATCGGCCTGGCCGGCATGTCGATGGCTGGCATGCTCTTCGGGTTGCTGGCGCTGGCGAGCATGACGTTCGGCTCGATCATGCAGAAACGCATCACCGACAATCCCCTCGGCACACTGCCGGTGCAATACCTGGCCGGGATGTTGCTGTGCGGGATCTTCGTGCCGTTCCAGCCCTTTCACTTTGAACATAGCACCGGTTTTATCGTGCCAGTGTTGTGGATGGGATTGGTGGTGTCGGTGCTGGCGACGTTACTGCTGTACCGCCTGATCGCCCAGGGCAATCTGGTGAATGTCACCAGTCTGTTTTACCTGGTGCCGGCGGTGACGGCGGTGATGGACTATCTGATTTTCGGCAACAAGCTGGCGGCGTTGAGCCTGCTGGGCATGCTGCTGATTATCGTCGGTCTGGTCTTCGTGTTCCGTAAAAGCGCGTAAACCGAAAAAAGGTCCGGAGCACTCAAAGCTCCGGGCTTTTTTATTTGGCCAGCGTGTGCTCGGCCCGCACCGAATTCATGAACGCCTGCATGGCCGACGATTGAATGCGATGGCGCCGGGTGATCAGCCCATAGGGCGGCAGCCGTGCTTCGAAACTGATCGGCAAAATGGCTAGCAAATCACGACCGGGATAATCCTCCACCACCGACACTGGCGTAACGCCTAGCATATCGGTCTGCTGCACCAGCGAGAGCAAAGTCATGATCGAGGTGGTTTCGACAATGCTGTTGGGGATGTCGACCCGTGCGTTGTGAAACACCTGATTGATGATGGCGCGCATCGGGCTTGGATGCTGTTGCAGCACCCAGGTCATGTGTTGCAGTTCCGCCCAGCTCAGCTGTTTTTCCTGGGCCAGTGGATTTTTCGCGCCGGCGATCACGCACAAGGCTTCTTCACCGAGGCTGTCAAACAGCAACTCTTCGGCCCGCGCCCCGGCCGGAATCCGCCCCAGCACGATATCCAGTTGATCCTGCAACAGCGCCTGCACCAGCACGTCGCTGGTGTCGACCTGGATGCTCATGGACAACCGCGGATGGCTCTGTTTCAAGGTTGCGATGGTTCGGGTCAATAGCCCCGACGCCAGCGCCGGAATCGCACCGACCGCCACCCGGCCAAGGTTGCCGGATTCCAGTGCCACCAGTTCTTCACGCATGCCGCTGAGTTCAGCGAACACCATGCGCGCATAGTAAATAACGGTTTCCCCGAACGGGGTGGCGCGCATGCCCCGAGGCAGGCGTTCGAAGAGTTCGACGCCGAGCAAGTCCTCTGCCTCGTGGAGCATTTTGGTCGCGGCCGGTTGGGTCATGCCGATATGATCGGCGGCGCGACGCAAAGAACCGAACTCCTGCAATGCCAGCATCAGCCGCAGTTGGCGCAGACGCAGTCGACTGTGGATCACATTGGCAGCAGGAATTCGGGTCATGGGCCGTGGCTCGCAAGAAAGTCTGCGGCAAGCCTGACAACAAATGTCAGGCGTTGCCAGCATTGCTGTGTCACAGCACCGATTTGGTTTTGCCGACGTGGGTTTTGCGCAGGCCCATCAGGGTTCCCAGTACCTTGGAAATCAGCGGCCAGAACAACATCAACAGCGCCGCCGTGGTCAGGCTGCCCACCAGCGGATTGGACCAGAAAATCCCCAAATGGCCGTCGGAAAACAGCATCGATTGACGGAACGCGTCTTCAGCCTTGTCGCCCAACACCGCCGCCAATACCAGCGGTGCAATCGGGTAACCGAGTTTCTTGAACAGATAACCCAGCGCACCGAAGCCCAGCATCAGCACCACGTCGAAGAACGAGTTGTGCACCGAGTAGGCACCGATGGCGCAGACCATGATGATGATCGGCGCAATGATCGAGAATGGAATGCGCAGGATCGAAGCAAACAGCGGCACGGTGGCCAACACCACGATCAGGCTGACCACGTTGCCCAGGTACATGCTGGCGATCAGGCCCCAGACAAAATCATGCTGCTCGACGAACAACGTCGGGCCAGGGTGCAGTCCCCAGATCATCAAGCCGCCCAGCATCACCGCTGCCGTGGCCGAACCGGGAATGCCCAGGGTCAGCATCGGCAGCAGGGCGCTGGTGCCTGCTGCGTGGTCGGCGGTTTCCGGGGCGATCACGCCTTCCAGTTCACCTTTACCGAAGTTCTCGCGATTCTTCGAGAAACGCCGCGCCAGGCTGTAGCTCATGAACGAGGCCGCAGTCGGCCCGCCCGGCGTGATGCCCATCCAGCAGCCGACCAGTGTGCTGCGCACAATCGTCCACCAGTAACGCGGCAACTTGGCCCAGGTTCGCAGGATCACCATCGGTGTGATGCGCGCATGCTCGCCGCGAAACACCAGGCCTTCCTCGACGGTGCAGAGGATTTCACCGATGCCGAACAGGCCGATCACCGCCACTTCGAAACTGATGCCGGTCATCAAGATCGGCTGGTCGAAGGTCAGGCGCAGGTTGCCGGACACGGTATCCATTCCGACTGCCGCCATGGCGAAACCGATCATCATCGCGACCACGGTTTTCAGCGGCGGGTTTTTGCTCATGCCGATGAAAGTGCAGAACGCCAACAGGTACACCGCGAAGAACTCCGGCGAGCTGAACGACATGGCAAACGCGGCAATCCTGGTCGACAGAAACGTCAGCAGCAATACCCCGGCCAGTGCGCCAATCAGTGCCGAACTGAACGCGGCGGTCAGGGCTTCGGCGGCACGACCTTCACGGGCCATCGGGTAACCGTCGAACGTCGTCGCCACCGATGAGGGCTCACCGGGGATGTTGAACAGGATCGAAGTGATCGAGCCGCCGAACAGCGCGCCCCAATACATGCACGACAGCAGAATGATCGCCGACACCGGTGACATGGTGAATGTCAGCGGCAGCAACAACGCCACGCCATTGGGGGCGCCGAGGCCGGGCAATACACCGACCAGAATGCCCAGTAGTACGCCGATCACCATCAGGCCGATATGACCCGGGGTCAGGATCAGGTTCATGCCTTGCAGCAGGGAATCGAACTCGTTCATTTGAAATTTCTCCCGGCCAGGGCAATCCAGTCGCCCATCGGACCGGCATCCAGCGGGACCTTGAACCACAGCGCGAAAATCAGGTAGCTGGCGAGCACCGCGCCTAGCGACACCGTGCCGATCATCAACTTGCCGTAGGGTTTGACGCGGACCTTGTCACGCCACATGAACCAGGCGATGAAACAGGCCGAAGCCACGTAGATGCCGGTGAAGGGCATCGCGCCGACAAACAGCGCAATCGGGATGAACACCGACAACACTTGTTTGAACGCACTGCGGCTGACGAATGAAATACTCAGGGCTTGCCAGCGCACCACAGTCAAAATGCCGTTGCCGACGCTGGCGGCGCTCAACAGCAGGCCGATGTAAAAGGGGAAGTAACCCGGCTCGGGGCCGGAATCGCCCCAGCCGATACCTTGTTCGACGCTGCCGAACATCACCACCACGCCGATCAGCGTGGTGAAAACTGTCAGACCGAGTTCGACCCAGCGGGTGCCGACCAGCGCCGGTGAATCCGAAGAATGAGACATGAAAACACCTCCAGAGGTGACGGCCGTGCGCAGGCGGACGGCCGTTGGCAACTCAGTTTTTCAGCCAGCCGGCTTCTTTGAACACCGGCGTTACGCGGGCGGTGTCTTTCTCAATGTAGGCAGTCAGCGGCTCGCCTTCGAGGAAGGTCGGCACCAGCGCGTTCTGTTTGACGTAGGCCTTGAACTCCGGGGTCTCGGTGACTTTGCGCATCAGCTCGACATAGAACGCGCGCTGCTCGGCGGTGACGTCGCCGGGCATGAACACAGTGCGCGGGAAACGGTACTGATCGATGCCCAGACCTTCTTCGTGGCAGGTCGGGACATCGGCCCAGGATTTATCACCGGCGACTTTCTCGGTGTAGCTCATGCGTTCCTTACTGAAGACGCAAAGCGGCTCGACCTGGTCGCCACGCCATTGGCTGATGCTTTCGCTGGGGTTGTTGACGTTGGCGGCGATGTGTTTGCCGGCCAGTTGGGTCGCGGCTTCACTGCCGCTCTTGAATGGGATGTACACCAGTTTGCTGTTATTGGTCTGGTTCAACAGCAGGGTCAGGGTCTGGTCGACATCCTTGGACTGGCTGCCGCCCATGCGCAGGTTCGATGGGTCAGCCTTGACCGCTGCGTAGAAGCCTTTGGCGTCCTTCCAGGGCGCGTCTTTGTAACTCCAGAGAATGAAGTCATCCTCGGCCACGGCGGCAACAGGCGTCAGTTCCTGCCACTCGTAACCGAGCTTGGACACCAGCGGCAACAAGTAGATGTTATTGGTGCCGATCACCAGTTTTTCCGGATCGCCCTTGTTCATTTTCAGGTCGAGAAAGGCTTCGGCGCCATTGCCGCCGCCCTTGTTCAGGACGATGGTATTCACATCGAGAAACTTGTGGGTGGTGATGATCGACTGGATCAGGCGACCGAGTTGGTCGGTACCGCCACCGGGGCCACCCGCGACAACGATTTCGACGTTCTTGTCCGGCTGCCAGGCGGCGTTAGCGAGAGCGGGAAGGGCGCCAGCGGCGACCAGCGTGCAACCGAGAAACAGACGGGAGGTGCGACGGACGAATGCATTTCGCATGGAATGGCCTCGTTTTTGTAGTTGTTATAAGTGACTTGTCGGAGCGGTAAAGCTGCAAGCCTGGCCTGAGTGTGGGAAGCCTCCGGCCCCGCGTCTAGTCAAAACAATACATACACCGATAGCCTGAGGTTATAGGTCTGCTCATTGAAAAAGGCGGCTATCGCTCAAGGCTTTGCGCCAGAGCGTTTTTCGAGGAAAGTCGAAAGGGCGAGCCCCGTTGAAAGCTGTGCGAAAGCAGGGCATGCCATAACTCGAGGCTATCGCCTGATTTCAAGTTTTGATTAGACGGTTATCACTGGGCCTTCGATAGTGCTCACCAATGCCGCGACGCAGCGGCAATGTCGTCACCACAAAAATAATAAATCGAGGTACGCACCATGGCTCGCCCCAGTGCTTCCCTGCATCTGCACAACGCAGGTATTCAATCAGCGGCAGCGGCAACTCCGCTGACCGGCACCACCAAGGCCAGCAGCGTGCGCTGGCGGATCTTCGCGATCATCTTTGCGTTGACCATGGTCAACCTGATCGATCGGGTGTCGTTATCCATCGCGATGCCAACCATCGCCCATGAATTTTCCCTGTCGCCGAGTCTGCAAGGGCTGATCCTCAGCAGCTTCTTCTGGGCGTATGCACTGTTGCAGATTCCTGGCGGCTGGTTGATCGACCGTTTTGGTCCGCGCCGGGTCATCAGTTGGTCCACCGGTTTGTGGGGCACATTTCAGGTACTGGCGGCGTTTGCCACGGGCGGCTTGTCATTGTTGTTCGCCAGGGTGGCGTTAGGCGCCGCCGAAGCACCGCTGTTTCCTTCGGGGGGCAAGCTGATTTCCCTGTGGCTGGCACCGAGCGAGCGCAGTCGCGGCGCGGTGCTGATGGACAGTGGCAGCCCGCTGGGTGTGGCACTGGGCGGTTTGATCATTGCGTATTTGATTGCTTCGCTGGATTCGTGGCGTCTGGCCTTCGTGATCGCCGGCATCGCGACATTGGTGCTGGCCTGGCTGGCGCGGCGTTATCTGCGCGATGACCCGGCCACGCACCCACAAGTGAATGCCGAAGAGTTGGAGAAGATCAACGCCGGACGTGCCACGCCTGCCGCCGAAGCCGCACGTGCGCCGGTCAAGGGGCTGGGTATTGCGGCCCGCTCACTGACAGGATTGCTGATCGGGCGTGCCAGTTGGGCGATGGTGTATTTCGGCTTGCTGACCTGGGGCCCGAGTTACCTGGCGCAGGCTCGCGGCTTCGACATCAAAGGCATTGGCGCGGCCACGTTCGTAATTTTCATCTGCGGTGCGCTGGGTTCGTTGACCGGTGGTTTTCTCTGCGACGGCCTGATCCGTAAAGGGGTAAGCCGGGGCGTCGCGGTCAAGAGCCTGCTGGCGTTTTCCGGTGTCGTGGCCCTGGGCGCGTTCTTGTTGTTGCCGACCCTGAGCGATTCATTTGCGGCCGTGGCGTTGTTGGCCATGACCGCGTTTTTTCTGATGTGGGGCAGCCTCTACTGGAGCTTCCCGGCGTTGCTGGCGGCACCGGCGCGGGTCGGTTTGATCGGCGGCGTGATGAACATGGCCGGCAGCACGGGCGGCATTGCGGTGCCGATTCTGGTGGGCGTCATTGTGCAAATGGCCGGCGGGTTTGCGCCCGTGCTGGGCTTCTTTGCGGCGTGCTCGGCAGTCTTCGTTTTGGCCACGTTGCTTATCAGCCTGGATGAGGTGCGTCATGAATGAGTTGTGGAACGGCCCGATCGTAGACGCCCACCACCATTTCTGGGACCCCTCGATCAACGACCATCCGTGGCTCGCGCCCGAGGCCAACATCCCGTTTCGCTACGGTGATTACAGCGCGATCAAGCGTCGCTATTTTCCCGACGATTACTTCAAGGACACCGGCTCCCATAACGTTGTGCAAACGGTGTACGTCGAGACCGAGTGGAATCCGCAAGACCCCATCGGAGAAACCCGTTTTATCGAGGGGTTGGCCGCTCGCTACGGCGTGCCAAACGCCATCGTCGCACAAGCCTGGCTTGACCATCCGGACGCCATCGCAGTGCTCACCGAGCAAGCGAGTTTCAAGTGCGTGCGCAGCGTGCGCCACAAGCCCGGCGGCCCGATCGCGCCTACGCAGGTGGGGCACACTCGCAGCCTGATGAGCAACGAACTCTGGCGCCGCAGTTACGCCGCGCTCGAAGGCCTGGGCCTGCATTTCGATTTGCAGACGCCCTGGTGGAACCTGCACGAAGCCGAGCGCCTGGCCCGGGACTTTCCCGGCATCACGTTGATTCTCAACCACGCCGGATTGCCCAACGACCGCAGCGCCGAAGGGCTGGCAGGTTGGCGCCTGGCGATGGCGCGGCTGGCGCAGTGGCCGAATGTGCGGGTGAAGATTTCCGGCCTCGGGCAGGGCGGTCAACGCTGGCGAGCCAAAGACAATGCCTGGATCGTGCGCGAAGTCATCGCCATGTTCGGCAGCAACCGGGCAATGTTCGCCAGCAACTTCCCCGTGGACAGCCTGTGCGGCTCGTTCGACGACATCTATAGCGGTTTCAAATCCATCGTTGCCGATTTTCCGAGTGCCGATCAGCAACGGCTTTTCTACAGCAACGCGCAGCAAGTCTATCGCTGCGAGCCCTGCGCCATTGACCGGACATGGCCCGAACCCTTGAGGAGTGAAGCATGAACAAAACCACCATCGCGATGGTCCTGGGCGACCCGGCAGGCATCGGCCCGGAACTGATCGCACGCCTGCTCGCCGCGCCCGAGGTGCGCAGTCAAGCCAATGTCATCCTGATTGCCGACGAGGCGGAAATGCGTCGCGGTATGCGCATCGCCGAGACGGAGTTCCCTTATCGTCGTGTGGCGTCGCTGGAGCAGCTGTCGTTTGTCGATGACACACCGCTGTTCTATGACTTTCGCGGCGACACCCTTGGCGAATTTGCGCGCAATGAGGCCAGTATCATCGGCGGCCGCTACAGCCTCGATACCCTGGAAAAAGCCTTGCGTCTGACCGAGGCCGGTATCACCGACGCAGTGCTGTTCGGACCGCTGAACAAGACCTCGCTGCACATGGCCGGCATGGCCCATAACGATGAGCTGCACTGGTTCGCCGAGTTGCTGGATTTCCACGGGCCGTTCTGCGAGTTCAACGTGCTCGACAACCTTTGGACTTCAAGGGTGACCTCCCACGTGGCGCTGGCAGAAGTGCCAGGCATGCTCACGCAAGCGCGGGTGGTGGAAGCCATTCAATTGATCGACACCGCGCTCAAGCGCAACGGTCTGGAAAAACCGCGCATCGGCGTGTGTGGCTTGAACCCGCATAACGGCGACAACGGTTCATTCGGTCGCGAAGAACTGGACATCATCGGCCCCGCCGTGCGATCCGCCCAGGCGTTGGGGATTGCGGCGGAAGGGCCGTACCCAGGCGACACGATTTTCCTCAAGGTGCAGGGCGATGCCAGTGCTTTTGACGCGGTGGTGACGATGTATCACGACCAGGGGCAGATCGCGATCAAGTTGATGGGGTTCTCCCGTGGGGTGACGGTGCAGGGCGGCTTGCCAATTCCGATTACCACCCCGGCGCACGGAACCGCGTTTGATATCGCGGGGCAGGGTAAGGCGAACGTCGGGGCGATTCGCCAGGCGTTCGAGATTGCGTGCCGGATGGGCATCAACAGCTACTGACACTTTGTGGCTGCGAGCCTGCTCGCGATGGTGTCAGCACAGTCGACGCTTTCCTTGAGGCAAAAGAAAACCCCCGACAATCCAGAGGACTGATCGGGGGTTTTTGACTAAGCGCCTTGCGGCGCCTACCGGCTCAGCTTACTGGCAAGCTTCGCAATCCGGCTCGTCGATGGCGCAAGCCTTCGGCACTGGAGCAGGGCCGGCAGGTGCTGCCAGGACCGAATCATCACCGTGGTTGCCGCCGCTGGAAACAGCGTTCAGCTTGCCGGTGTTGATGGTCGACTTCTCGGTGCTGGTCGCGGCCAGGGCACGGAGGTAGTAAGTGGTTTTCAGGCCACGGTACCAGGCCATGCGGTAGGTCACGTCCAGCTTCTTGCCCGATGCGCCAGCGATGTACAGGTTCAGCGACTGAGCCTGGTCAATCCACTTCTGGCGACGGCTTGCCGCGTCAACGATCCACTTGGTGTCCACTTCGAAAGCAGTCGCGTAGAGCTCTTTGAGTTCTTGCGGGATGCGCTCGATTTGCTGCACCGAACCGTCGTAGTACTTCAGGTCGTTGATCATGACCGCGTCCCACAGACCGCGAGCCTTCAGGTCGCGAACCAGGTACGGGTTGATCACGGTGAATTCGCCCGACAGGTTCGATTTCACGTAGAGGTTCTGGTAGGTCGGTTCGATCGACTGCGAGACGCCAGTGATGTTGGCGATGGTCGCGGTCGGCGCGATGGCCATGATGTTGGAGTTACGAATGCCTTTCTGAACGCGGGCACGCACCGGTGCCCAGTCCAGGGATTCGTTCAGGTCAACGTCGATGTACTTCTGGCCACGTTGTTCGATCAGGATTTGTTGCGAATCCAGTGGCAGAATGCCTTTGGACCACAGGGAACCCTGGAATGTCTCGTATGAGCCACGCTCGTCGGCCAGGTCGCAAGAAGCCTGGATCGCGTAGTAGCTGACCGCTTCCATCGACTTGTCGGCGAACTCGACGGCAGCGTCGGAACCGTAAGGAATGTGCTGCAGGTACAAAGCATCCTGGAAGCCCATGATGCCCAGACCAACCGGACGATGCTTAAAGTTGGAGTTCTTCGCTTGTGGCACCGAGTAGTAGTTGATGTCGATCACGTTATCGAGCATGCGAACGGCAGTGTTTACAGTGCGTTCCAGCTTGGCGGTGTCCAGCTTGCCGTTGACGATGTGGTTCGGCAGGTTGATCGAGCCCAGGTTGCAAACGGCGATCTCGTCCTTGTTGGTGTTCAAGGTGATCTCGGTGCACAGGTTCGAGCTGTGAACCACGCCGACGTGCTGCTGCGGGCTGCGCAGGTTGCACGGGTCTTTGAAGGTCAGCCATGGGTGGCCGGTTTCAAACAGCATGGACAGCATTTTGCGCCACAGGTCTTTGGCCTGGATGGTCTTGAACAGTTTGACCTTGCCTGGGTATTCGGTCAGGGCTTCGTAGTACTCGTAACGCTCTTCGAAGGCTTTACCGGTCAGGTCGTGCAGGTCCGGCACTTCGGATGGCGAGAACAGGGTCCACTTGCCGTCATCGAAGACGCGCTTCATGAACAGGTCAGGGATCCAGTTGGCGGTGTTCATGTCGTGGGTACGACGACGGTCATCACCGGTGTTCTTACGGAGTTCGATGAACTCTTCGATGTCCATGTGCCAGGTTTCCAGGTAGGCACACACAGCGCCTTTGCGCTTGCCACCCTGGTTAACGGCGACGGCGGTGTCGTTCACTACTTTGAGGAACGGTACAACGCCCTGGGATTTGCCGTTGGTGCCCTTGATGTACGAACCCAGTGCACGAACCGGCGTCCAGTCGTTGCCCAGGCCACCAGCGAATTTCGACAACATCGCGTTGTCGTGGATTGCGTGGTAAATGCCCGACAGGTCATCCGGCACGGTGGTCAGGTAGCAGCTCGACAGCTGTGGACGCAAGGTACCGGCGTTGAACAGGGTTGGAGTCGAGGACATGTAGTCGAAGGACGACAACAGGTTGTAGAACTCGATGGCACGGTCTTCTTTCTGCTTCTCTTCGATCGCCAGGCCCATGGCCACGCGCATGAAGAAGATTTGCGGCAGTTCGAAGCGGATACCGTCCTTGTGAATGAAGTAACGGTCGTACAGGGTTTGCAGGCCCAGGTACGTGAACTGCTGATCGCGCTCGTGGTTGATCGCCTTGCCGAGTTTTTCCAGGTCAAAAGTTGCCAGGACCGGGTTCAGCAATTCGAATTCGATACCCTTGGCGATGTACGCAGGCAGCGCCTTGGCGTACAGATCGACCATCTCGTGGTGGGTCGCGCTTTCGGCAACGTTCAGGAAGCTCAGGCCTTCGGCACGCAGGGTGTCCATCAGCAGGCGGGCGGTGACGAACGAGTAGTTCGGCTCACGCTCAACCAGGGTACGGGCAGTCATCACCAGGGCGGTGTTGACGTCGGTCAGGGCCACGCCGTCGTACAGGTTTTTCAGGGTTTCGCGCTGGATCAGGTCGCCGTCGACTTCTTCCAGGCCTTCGCACGCTTCGGTGACGATGGTGTTCAGGCGGCCCATGTCCAGAGGTGCAAAGCTGCCATCGGCGCGGGTGATCCGGATCGATGGGTGAGCGTTGACGGCTTCTTCGGCCGGTGCGTGGGCGGCGCGTTGTTTCGAACGGCCGTCACGGTAGATCACGTAGTCGCGGGCTACTTTCTGCTCGCCGGCACGCATCAGGGCCAGTTCAACCTGGTCCTGGATTTCTTCGATGTGGATGGTGCCGCCCGATGGCATGCGACGCTTGAAGGTCGCGGTGACTTGTTCGGTCAGGCGGGCAACGGTGTCATGGATTCGCGACGAGGCGGCAGCGGTGCCGCCCTCAACTGCGAGAAACGCTTTGGTGATCGCGACGGTGATTTTGTCGTCGGTGTAAGGAACGACAGTGCCGTTACGCTTGATCACGCGCAGCTGGCCAGGCGCGGTGGCGGACAGATCCGAAGTCGAATCAGCGGCCTGCGGCAAGGTGCCCTGCGGGTTCTCGCGAGTTGTGTCGGTTTGCATGGGGGGTTGTCTCCACATTCTCTATGTTTGTTTGGGCACCATCACGGCGCCCACCGTTCTGTCCTGAAGCACTACAACCGACGTGGTGTCGGGCATAACAACTTCGGGACAGTAGGAAAAAGGCTAATGAGGCCGCGTCCTTGCCGAAGTCTTTTGGTTGCGAGCCTGGGCTCGAAACCGGATTCCTTTCGGGGTGCCAGTACTGACTGCAACACCCGTACCGTTTTGGCTGTTCGGGCCTGAAAAAACGGTGCCATCCGCCAGTGCGGTTTGGTCTTGTAAAATCACGCTGTGTTCAACCATAAACAGGCAATAAAGCGCTTGAGTTTCTGGTCTGAAATGTGGTTGGGCTTTTAAGCTAAAACCCTACATGTAGGGTTTTTTTAGCGCCGGGGTACAAGATAGTGCGTTTTTGGAGGTGTTGCAACGTACTGCCTGTGGATAAACCTGTGTGTAAATTGTGTGTGAAAGGTGGAACCGGCGTGTAGGCCGCGACCTAGCGGGACCGAGGCATTTTTCATCGATTTTCAAGGATTGAAAACAGCCGTCCGGATTTTTAAGGGCGCGAACCCTACCACAAAAAACCGACATGTCCGAACGCATTTTCCGGCTTGTGTTCTCGACAGGCGGCGTTTATACAATCGCCCCATGGTTACGCATTCTTATCCTCCCAATCATTACAAAAAAACGGGCGGATCCTTCCTTATTAGTGTTGTTGGCAAGTAGAGGTCACCGTGGAGCAAGAAGCCTGGCAGGTATTGATTGTGGAGGACGACCAGCGCCTGGCCGAACTGACCCGCGACTACCTGGAGGCCAATGGCCTGCGCGTCTCGATCGAAGGCAATGGGGCGCTGGCAGCGGCTCGTATCATCAAGGAGAAGCCGGACCTGGTGATTCTCGACCTGATGCTGCCCGGCGAAGACGGCTTGAGCATTTGCCGCAAGGTGCGCGACCAGTATGACGGCCCGATCCTGATGCTCACCGCCCGCACCGACGACACCGACCAAATCCTCGGTCTCGACCTCGGTGCCGACGACTACGTGTGCAAACCGGTGCGCCCGCGCCTGTTGCTGGCGCGCATCCAGGCTCTGTTACGCCGCAGCGAAGCACTGGAAGCCACCCCGGAAAAACCGCGGCGCCTGCAGTTTGGTCCGCTGGTGGTGGACAACGCGTTGCGGGAAGCTTGGCTGCATGACAACAGCATCGAGCTGACCAGCGCCGAGTTCGACCTGCTCTGGCTGCTGGTGGCCAACGCCGGGCGCATCCTGTCCCGTGAAGAGATTTTCACCGCCTTGCGCGGCGTCGGTTATGACGGTCAGGACCGGTCCATCGATGTGCGAATCTCGCGCATCCGCCCGAAAATCGGCGATGACCCGGAGCACCCGCGGCTGATCAAAACCATCCGCAGCAAAGGTTATCTGTTTGTTCCTGAAGCTTGCGTAGACCCGTCGCTGTGAATTCGATCTTCCTGCGCATTTATGGCGGCATGTGTGCGGCGCTGATTTTGGTCGCGGTGCTGGGCGTGCTGGCGTTGCACTTGCTCAACGAGGTGCGCGGCGAGCAATACCGCGAGCGCCTGGCCCACGGTACGTTTTCGTTGATGGCCGACAACCTCAATCCGATGAACGAAACCGAGCGCCATCGCGCCTTGCTGGTCTGGGAGCGCTTGCTCGGGATTCCATTGGCGCTGACCACGTTTGCCCAGACCGACCTCGACCTCACCCAGCGCACCCGCGTGGTGCGCGGCCAGGCGCTGGTGGAACAGACCGGCCCGCACGCGGCGAAGGTCTATCGGCTGGTCAGCGACAAGGAACAGCTTGTGCTGGTGGGTGAGGTTCAGCAGATCAGCGAACAACTGGCCCGCGCCACTATTTATCTGCTGGCCGATGAGCTGGTGCGCTACCCGGTGGCCGAGCAACCCCAGCGGCTGGCGCAGTTGAAAGAAGAGAAAAGCTTTGGTTTCGACTTGCGCCTGGTCAAGGTCGAGCAGGCGGACATGGACGAAGACCAGAGCCGCCGGGTGTCCGAGGGCGATACGGTGATGGCGCTGGGCAAGGGCGGCGACTCGATCCGGGTGTTTGCCGGCATGGTCGGTACGCCGTGGGTGTTGGAAATCGGCCCGCTGTACCAGATGAATCCTTATCCGCCAGAGTGGCTAGTGTTGATCGCCGCCCTCGGTTTGAGCTTGATCGGTCTGATCGTCTACCTCTTGGTGCGGCAACTGGAGCGTCGTTTGCGCGGTCTGGAAGCGGCCGCCACGCGTATTGCCCAAGGCAGCCTGGAAACCCGCGTACCGGCACGCGGCGCCGACTCGGTGGGGCGACTGGCGGCGGCGTTCAACGGCATGGCCGAGCACTTGCAGCAATTGCTGGCGATCCAGCGAGAACTGGTGCGCGCCGTGTCTCACGAGTTGCGCACACCGGTGGCTCGCCTGCGTTTCGGCCTGGAGATGATCGGCTCGGCTACCACGCCGCAGCAACTGGAGAAATACCGCGAGGGCATGGACCATGACATCGAAGACCTCGACAAACTGGTCGACGAGATGCTGACCTACGCGCGGCTGGAGCAGGGCTCGCCGGCACTGAATTTCCAGCGGATGGATCTGGATGCCCTGGTCAATCAAGTCATCGAAGAGTTGGCGCCATTGCGCGCCGAGGTCACGGTGCAGCGCGGCTTATGTCTGTCGGCCGCTGATTGCGATGACGCCTGGGTCGAGGCTGAACCGCGTTATTTGCATCGGGCCCTTCAGAACCTGGTCAGCAACGCCATGCGCCACGCCTCATCGCGGGTGACGGTCAGTTATCAGGTGGGACAGCAGCGTTGCCGGGTGGACGTCGAGGATGACGGGCCGGGTGTGCCGGAGTTGGCATGGGAACGAGTTTTCACGCCGTTCCTGCGGCTGGATGACAGCCGTACCCGCGCTTCGGGCGGGCATGGGTTGGGGTTGTCCATCGTGCGGCGGATTATCCATTGGCATGACGGGCGGGCGCTGATCAGCAAGAGCAAGAGCCTGGGGGGGGCATGCTTTAGCTTGAGTTGGCCGCGCAATCAGGAGAAACGCTGAGATTTGTGGTGAATGTTCGGGCCCCTTCGCGGGCAAGCCCGCTCCCACAGGGATCTCGGGCGTTACATAGATCCACTGTGGGAGCGGGCTTGCCCGCGAAGGGGCCACTACAGGCGCTATATAAGCTCAAGCCTTTATACTGACCAGACTCAACAACTGCCCATCCAGCACCCCAAACTGCGCCTCCAGCTCGGTGCCATTGCGCCACTCGCCCGACAAATCCGCCAGCAACCGCAAACGCACCTCACCCGCTTCGGTCCACTCCAGCAACTCGGCGTGTTCAAAATAAAAGCGCTGCTGAACAATCGGGTACAGCGCCTTGAACAGACTTTCCTTCACCGAAAACGTCAGCGTCACCAGCAGCGCCAGATCATCACGACGGCCGGCCGCCATGCGCTGCAACTCCGGTGGCGTGAGGATTTCTCCCGCAAGGCGCTGGGCCCGATCAGGGTTAAGCAGGTTTTCCAGGTCCATGCCCAGGCCTCGCCAAGCGGTTTTGCGCGCGACAATTGCTGCTGCCCGGCCGGTGCTGTGGGTGATGGAACCGGCGATGTGCGCAGGCCATACCGGCGCACGGTCTTCGCCGATGGCCGGGATAAAACTCAGCCCTTCCAATTGTTGCAACGCGGCTCGAGCACACACCCGGCCAGCGAGATATTCGGCCTGACGCTTGGCGACTGAACGCTGGATGCTCGCTGGCGGCTCGATGGCGCTGCGCTGAAAGTCATCGCTGACCAGTTGTGTGCTATCGAAGTGGGTACTCAGCAGCACCGTATCGGGCAGCACAAGCGGCAGCGGCCAATGGGCGTCGAGTGGGGTGCAGCAGGCGGGTAGGGCGGGCGCGGGATTCATGCCGGGCATTTTGCCGGGTTGCTCTAACGCTGGGTAGTGCAAAGGTTCGGATTAGCCGCGCCACGGTCTACCTGATCAACTAAAAATCTTTTTGAGAAACGCCTGCATATCCGCCCAGGATTGTTCATCCGCTGCCTTGTTGTAACCAATATCCGGCCCGCCATGATCGCCGTGGCTCAACCGATCCGCATCCGGATTGCTGAACCCATGCTTGGCGCCCTCAAGGCTGACGAATTTATAGTCGGCGCCGGCATTGTCCATTTCAGCCTTGAACGCCGCCACGTTTTCCGGCGTGACCATACTGTCCATCGCCCCATGTTCCACGAGAATTTTCGCCTTCACAGTGCCAGGTGCAGCCGGGGTCTTGGTTGCCAGCGAGCCATGGAAACTCACCACGCCCGCCAGTGGCAAACCCTGACGCGCTGCATTCAGCACCACTGCGCCGCCGAAGCAGTAGCCAATCGCCGCGATTTTATTCGGGTCGGTTTGTGGTTGTTGCTCCAATAGTTCAAGCCCGGCCTGAAAGCGCGCAGCGGCCGCCGAGCTGTCTTTCAGCACTTCCTCCATGAACGCCATGGCGTCCTTTGGATGTTCGGTATTTTTGCCGTTGCCGTACATGTCGATGGCCAGCGCGCTGTAGCCCAGACCGGCGAGATCACGGGCTCGGCGCTTGGCATAGTCGTTCAGCCCCCACCATTCATGCACCACCAGGACACCGGGTCGCTGGCCTTTGATGGCGTCGTCGTAGGCGTAATAGCCAATCATTTTTGTGCCATCGACACTTTTATAGGGGATTTCCTGAGTCTTGATGGCGGCTTGAGACAGCCCACTCAACACCAGCAAGCAGAGGGCGAGGAAGGTGCGCATGGTCGGATCTCCTGCAAGAAAGTCATCAAGACAGCCTAGTCGATCTTATTCAGCTTGGGTTCAGTCTGTGTTCAGGGGCAGTTCAGGGGCGGATGAGTAAGGTGACTCTTACCCAAAGCACCTGCGCATGAGGAAATTCCCTAATGACTGGCTTTAAAAACCTGATACTGGCTTTCACCGTTCTGAGCGCGAGCACCGCAGCGCTCGCCTCCGATGACATCGTCGCCAGCCTTGCGCTTGGAAAAACCAACGAGAAGGTCAAAAAGTCCCTGACCCTGAACAGCTTCAGCAGGGTCAGCCCGATGGGGAATGAAAGTGCCTGGGGCACGCATTTGGGCCAACTGAACAACCCGCGCGATTACTCCGCCGGTTACGCCAACGTGTCGGTCTCGCACAATGGCTTTAAACTCCGTCAGGAAGACCTCAAGGGCCGCTATGATTTGTCTTGACTGTTGGATGCGCCGTTGTGCCATTGGAGAGGTCGCTTTGCCTGGGAGAGCGTTATGAAACTGCTGGTCGTCGAAGATGAAGCGCTGTTGCGCCATCACCTGCAAACCCGCCTGACGGACAGTGGTCACGTGGTCGAATCCGTGGCCAACGCCGAAGAGGCGCTGTACCAGACCGAGCAGTTCAACCATGACCTGGCGGTGATTGACCTCGGCCTGCCAGGCATGGGCGGGCTCGATCTGATCCGTCAGCTGCGCGCGCGGGGCAAGACGTTCCCGATCCTGATCCTTACCGCGCGCGGTAACTGGCAGGACAAGGTCGAAGGCCTCGCCGCCGGTGCCGACGATTATGTGGTCAAGCCGTTCCAGTTCGAAGAGCTCGACGCCAGATTGAATGCCTTGCTGCGCCGTTCCAGCGGTTTCACCCAGTCGACCATCGTCGCCGGGCCACTGCTGCTCGACCTCAACCGCAAACAGGCTACGCTCGGTGAACAACCGCTGGCCCTGACCGCCTATGAGTACCGGATCCTTGAATACCTCATGCGTCATCACCAGCAAGTGGTGGCCAAGGACCGCTTGATGGAACAGCTCTACCCGGACGACGACGAGCGCGATCCGAACGTGATCGAAGTGCTGGTCGGCCGTCTGCGCCGCAAACTCGAAGGCCCTGCCGGTTTCAAACCGATCGACACCGTGCGTGGCCTCGGCTACCTGTTCAATGAGCGCTGCACTTGATTCGTTCTCTTCGTGTCCGCTTGATGCTCGCCGCCACTTTGCTGGCGGTGTTGTTCATGTTGGCGTTGTTGCCGGCGATGCAAGGCGCGTTCAGCCTGGCGTTGCAGGATTCGATCGAGCAACGCCTGGCCTCGGACGTCACCACGCTGATCTCCGCCGCGCGCGTGGAAAACAACACACTGCTTATGCCGGCGCAGTTGCCGGATGAACGTTTCAACCTGACGGACAGTCGGTTGCTTGGCTACATCTTTGACCGCGAAGGTCACCTTGTCTGGCGTTCGAAGGCCACCGGCCAAGAAATGATCAACTACACGCCGCGTTACGATGGACGTGGTAATGAGTTCGCGCGCATTCGCGAGGCCAATGGCCAGGAATTCTTCGTATACGACGTCGAAGTCAAACTGCTCGGCGGCAAAAGTGCGGCGTTCAGCATCGTCGCCCTGCAACCGGTACGCGAATACGAAGTCACCGTCGAAGGCCTGCGCGAAAACCTTTACCTGGGCTTCGGTGCGGCGCTATTGGTGTTGCTCGCATTGCTGTGGATCGGTCTGACCTGGGGCTTGCAGGCCTTGCGCCGGCTCAGTCAGGAACTGGACGAAATCGAAAGCGGCGCCCGGGAAAGCCTCAGCGAACAACACCCGCGCGAACTGTTGCGCCTGACCGGCTCCCTCAACCGCTTGCTGCACAGCGAGCGCGAACAGCGCAGCCGTTATCGCGACTCGCTCGACGACCTGGCCCACAGCCTGAAAACCCCGTTGACCGTGCTGCAAGGCGTCAGCGAAGACATGGCCCAACGCCCGCAAGACCGCGATCAGGCCTGGGTGCTGCAAACCCAGATTGAACGCATGAGCCTACAAATCAGCTACCAACTGCAACGCGCCAGCCTGCGCAAAAGCGGTCTGGTGCGCCATCAGGTGCGCCTGCAACCGGTGCTGCAAAGCCTGTGCGACACGCTTGACAAGGTCTATCGCGACAAACGAGTGCGCGTTGCTTTCGATCTGCCGCCGCAGTGTTACGTACCGATCGAGCAGGGCGCCTTGCTGGAAATGATGGGCAACCTGCTGGAAAACGCCTATCGGCTGTGTCTGGGTGAAGTGCGCATCAGCGTGCGTGAAACGTTGGGCGGGGTTGAGTTGTGTGTTGAGGACGATGGGCCCGGTGTGCCAATGGATCAACGCGCACGGATTCTCGAACGGGGCGAGCGGCTGGATCGTCAGCATCCGGGACAGGGGATCGGGCTGGCGGTGGTCAAGGACATTATCGAGAGCTACAGCGCGAAGCTGACGCTGGGGGACTCGCCGATGGGTGGGGCGGCGTTTCGGATTCATTTTCCGGTGGTTTGAGGCTGGAGTTCCAGATATAGGGGGAAACAATGCACCCTTTTTTCCTTCTAGCCTTTCGTCGCTACTGTCAGATCTGACAGTAGTCGAATCATTCCGCTTTCCTGTGTGATGAGCTCCCGACCGCCGGCTATTAATGGTCAGCGGCATCCTTCTTTAAAGGAGCACTTTCATGACAGTCCCGTCCGGCAATTCACTTGATAGTGCCCCGATGGAGAGCTCCGTTTTGGTGCTGTATGCACCGCGGGTTCCGAGAGGGACTCAGCCGGTGGTGGGCGGGCAGTGTGGCGTCCCTTTACACATTTATGATCTGGAGCCCATGGGGCTGGAAGTCTCCGTTGACCCGTATCTGGGCCAGCAGTCAGGCGATAAAGTGGCACTCAACCTGAACGGCCAACCGGATATTGTCAGTAAGCTGACTCAGAGTGAAAACGACACCGTTACCTTGTACCTGCCCAAAAAACTGCTGTTTCCCGATTTCGTCAACCGCCTCACTTTTACCGTGACGCGGGGGAGCCAGAACATGGGCACGTCCGAGCCCCTGGAGGTGTTGTACAACGCCATTCGCCCCGGCAACGAAGATACTGACCCCGGTGTCGAGGGCCATTCCCGACTGGTGTTGTTGCTACCGGATGCCATCAAAAATGGCGTCGGCCCCGATTTCCCGGTCGCAGGGGCGCAAGTCTGTGTGTCCTACCCTTATTGTCGCGCCTACGATGTCATTCGACTGAACTGTAACGGGCATAACGTTTTTCATACGGTGACGGCGAGCGAAGCGCCACTGCCGGGTTCGGATACCCCAGTGACGGTGTGCTTCACCGTGACCCGCGCTGATTTGGCCAGTGGTGGCGACAGCGCTGAGTTCGTATTTTCCTACACGGTCACCGATCAGCTCGGTAATAGCCCGGACCCCGATTCGCCGTGGTCGGCTTCGCAAATCGTAGATGTGGATCTGGCCGGGACCCGCCTGCCGGCGCCGATCCTGCGGGAAATCCAGAATGATCCTACGGACGATCCGGGCATTATCGATCGGGACAAACTGGCGGGTAATCCGTTGTTAGTGATTGTCTTGACAGGCGATCCGCGCTTTCGGGCAGGCGACCTCATTGAGGCAACGTACACCGCGACAATCCCGGGGCAGCCCGATGTGGTGGTGATCGTCACAGGAAACGTCGAAACGGATGAGTTCGGGCAAAAAAAGCCCTGCATCCTCCAGGTGGCGAACGATAAGGTCATCACTGACAGCACGGTAAAGGTGGCATTTACGCTGAAAAGAGGCGGTACGGTGATCGCCAGTTCTAAAACTGCCACGGCGCAGGTTATTGGTAGCGACACAATTACCCTCAATCCACCTGTCCCGGCTGCCAATCCCGTTGACCCGTTGGCCTACCCTCAAGGTCTGACCATTCAGGTTGCCTTTGCGGCATCGCTGCCAGGGGATCAGGCTCGATTGGTCTTGGTCGACCCTCTACCGAACCCACCTACGTTTTCCGATTTGCCGCTTGACGCGAATCATCAAGCCTCCTTTAACCTTCAAGCGCTGTTTCTCGGGGCGTGGCACGGCACAGCCGTACAGTTTTTATGGGCGCTGATTCGGGGTGGCAAGGAGATTGCCCGGTCCGGGCCGTTGGTGTTGAACGTGAGCGGGATTGCCAATGGTGATACGCGACTTCCGACACCAGTCATTGCCGGTCAGCTCGGGCAGGAGCTGGATGTCACAAAACTGGTGGTTACCGATCTGTTGAGTATTGCGCAATGGCTGCTTCAAGTGGCTGGGCAGTATGTGTGGTTGCGTTATGACGGGTTTAGCAGCAGTGGGGCGCCGATATTCTTCGATGACCTCATTGGTGTGCCGCACAACGAAGCGCAGGGACTGACGCGGCCGATCGGGCAGGCATTGGTGGATTGGTTTAAAACGCTCAAGCATGGCACCGCAGTCACGATTACGCTCTGGGTCAACTATTCCGGGGCGCGCGACTTGCTAACGGCGGTGGCGTTTCCGGTGCGCACTTATACGGTCAAGGCAACGCCTACTCTTCCGGAGCTGATTGTGGATACATCGCTTCTGAGCTTGAAAGGGGAGAATTACACTTTCCGGTGGTTCCACGTTGAGTACACAGGTGACGATGCCATTAACACTGCTGCAAGCCGGGCCGCGTCCGGAGGAGTTCCTCCGTATACCTACGAGTCACTCGACCGAACAATAGCGTCAGTCGATAGCAAAGGGGTGGTTCGTAGTGAAGGAAACGGTCGTACCACAATCTCGGTTCGCGATGCTGCGGGTCAGCAAAAGTCATTTGATGTGGAAACCGCTAATGTCACTCACATCGAACGCACCCCACGAACAACTTTAACGGCTGCCAGAGCATACATAAGCCAGGTAGGTGGTTTTATGATTGCCAATAGCTTGACAAATCGCTGGGTGCAAATCGCGTCTAGGCGGATAAGTGCGCATACCATCCCAATAGGAATCATGGTGCCACCTCCTTACCAAGGACAGATAACAATTGCGAAAAATGCCGAGGGCGAAGAACCGCGATTCGGTGTTGCTACGCTCCATGCGGACGGAACGACATTTGTCGACTATTGGACTAATAAACCGTCTAGTTAATTGATTTGATCTAGAGCACAGGAAAGATATCTAGCCGATCTTGTGCCCCGTGAGGCCTGAGTGAGTATTAAACGGAGATGTTTAAAACATATCTCCAGACACTCACTCAGGCTACACCTCCTTGCGCCGCTGCCTACGACTGCGCCAGAATCCGCCGGCTTGTGCGTCTGGGGCGTGGGCTCTATCGTTTCCCGGTCGCTGATTTTCAGCGATCGGGTTTAGCAGCCCGGCTCATCTCTAGACGTACAACGTCAGTCGTCGATTTTATGGCGGCTTTGCGTGGGGCACTTCGGTGCGCCGGGTTCTAGAGTCCTGGTCTGCTAACCCGCGCATAGCCGCCACCCTATTTTCGTCTAGCAGCGATGTGTAGCGGCTCCATTACTCTAGGAGCTTCATATGTTCAAGATCACACCCAACCCGCCCGAAACCGACGATGTTTCCCCCTACTAAACCCCCGATTCCAAAAAGCTCAACGAAGCCGCCGACCGCGCCCTCGATTACTATCTCAAACCGGTCATTCCCAAAGACACCCCGCGCAAACCCAGCACGATCTACTTCGTCGGGCCCGACACTGATGATGAAACCCTGCTAGTCAACGCCTGTGAATCCATGGCATCGGCGAGTGTGATGCTGAGTAATTTCGCAGGGCTGGTGGAGGGTACACAGCGCAACACGGTGCTGGGGATTCAGCAGGTTGTGATGCTGGGGGAACTGGCGGTGAATCGGATGCTGGACAGGCTTGATCCGCCGTAGTCGTTCAGGCAGGTAGCCTGCGTCATCGTTCTTCGCTGGCAAGCCAGCTCCTAGGGGATTTGTGTCGTTCACAAATTTTGTGTTCAAAACCGAAACCTGTAGGAGCGGCGGTGCGACGATTCGACTTGCCCCCGTAAGGGCCAGTCGATTCAACCCAAAAATCAGTTCTCCTGCGCGCGATAGGCGCCAGGCGTCAGCCCCGTCCACTTCTTGAACGCCCGGTGAAACGCTGAAGGCTCGGAAAACCCCAGCTGCTCGGCGATCTGCTGCAACGACAAATCCGCACGCCCCAGGTGATAAATCGCAATATCGCGCCGCAGCTGATCCTTCAACTCCTGAAAACTGGTGCCTTCCTCGCGCAAATGCCGACGCAACGTCTGCGGGCTGATGTGCATCTGCGCGGCCACGGCTTCGAGGTCCGGCCAGCGTGCTCTGTCGCTGCTGAGCAAACGGCGCAATTGGCTGCTCAGGCTGTCGCCGTCATCCGGGCGCGACAGCAGGTCGGCGGGGGAGTGTTCGAGGAAATGTTTGAGGGTACGTTCGTCCTGCAACAGCGGCATGTTCAGGTATCGACTGTGAAACAGCAGGCTGCTCTGCACCGCGGAAAATTGCATCGGGCAGGGGAACATCAAGTCGTATTCGGCGCCGTGTTCAGGCCTTGGGTAACTGAGCGTCGCCAGCTCCAGCCGTATGCGTTGGCCAATCATCCAACTGCCGAAGCGGTGCCAGACCATCAACTGACTTTCGGTGAGAAAATGGTCCGGGTCCTGGAACTTCGAATCATCGAGGCTCAGGCGGATCATTTCGCCTTCGTGGCTCAGGGTCAGGCGCGGACCTTCGGGGAATAAGCTATAAAACAATAAGCCGCGATGCAGTGCTTTTTCCAGGTTGCGGCAATGGATCACCGCGTGGCACATCATTGCGAAGGTCCCGGTTTTACTCGGGACCGGCCCGAAGCCGAGGTATTCGTCGTCCAGTGCCAGCCACAGACCCTGGATCAATCGCGTGAACTGTTCAGGTGCGATTCGCGCACGCGGCTCGTCCAGCAACTCGGGACTGATGCCCAGTTGTTGTAGCAGGTCTGAAGTGTCGACACCCAGCCGGCGCGCGCCACCGAGGGCGGCGCGGGCGAAATGACTGGCGATGGTGCGTTCGCGCATAAGCAGGCAGGTCCGTCCATTGAACGACGGATGGTAGCCGCGCTGACCATCGACGAACAAGGCGGATATCCGCCAAATTGCGGGACGAGGCCTGAGGGATGGGCGGAAATCCGCCACATCTGTGTCACCGCTCAGTGACGAAGAAAAACCTGCAGCCCTTGATGTCAAAAGGCTTGCTGGCATTTCGGCGAAGGTGGCACGGGCCTTGCGATACAACGAGCAGATGCCTGCCGTCGCGCAGCTCGAAAAACAAATCCCTCCAGAAGCAGGAGGGTTCGCAATTCAGGTGTCATGGAACAACAGGTGGATGTTGTCACCGGGCACTCTTGAGGAACTTTGCAATGACGACTCGTCAGCCACTGTACAAATCCCTGTATTTTCAGGTGATCGTTGCCATCATCATCGGCATTTTGATCGGTCACTTTTATCCGCAGGCCGGTGTGGCCCTCAAGCCGCTGGGTGACGGGTTCATCAAGCTGATCAAAATGATCATCGCCCCGATCATCTTCTGCACCGTGGTCAGCGGTATCGCGGGCATGCAGGACATGAAATCGGTCGGCAAGACCGGCGGTTATGCGCTGCTGTACTTCGAAATCGTGTCGACCATCGCCTTGCTGGTCGGTCTGGTGGTGGTCAACATCGTCCAGCCGGGTGCCGGCATGCACATCGACGTGACCACGCTGGATGCCTCCAAAGTGGCGCAGTATGTTGCCGCCGGTGCGGATCAAAGCGTTGTTGGCTTCCTGCTGAACGTCATTCCGAACACCATCTTCGGCGCGTTCGCTACCGGCGATATCCTGCAAGTGTTGATGTTCTCGGTGATCTTCGGTTTCGCCCTGCATCGCCTGGGCTCCTACGGCCGGCCGCTGCTGGATTTCATCGATCGCTTCGCCCATGTGATGTTCAACATCATCAACATGATCATGAAGCTCGCGCCACTGGGTGCCTTCGGTGCCATGGCGTTCACCATCGGCGCCTACGGTGTCGGCTCGCTGGTGCAACTGGGTCAGTTGATGGCGTGCTTCTACATCACTTGTGTCATATTCGTGCTGGTCGTACTGGGCGGCATCGCTCGCGCTCACGGCTTCAGCATTCTGAAAGTCATCCGCTACATCCGTGAAGAACTGCTGATCGTGCTGGGTACTTCTTCGTCGGAATCGGTGCTGCCGCGCATGCTGATCAAGATGGAACGTCTGGGTGCGCAGAAATCCGTTGTGGGTCTGGTGATCCCGACCGGTTACTCGTTCAACCTCGACGGCACGGCGATCTACCTGACCATGGCAGCCGTGTTCATCGCTCAGGCGACCGACACCCACATGGACATTACTCACCAGATCACCCTGCTGGTGGTGTTGCTGCTGTCCTCCAAAGGCGCTGCTGGCGTGACTGGCAGTGGTTTCATCGTGCTGGCTGCCACCTTGTCCGCCGTTGGCCATTTGCCGGTTGCCGGCCTTGCGCTGATCCTCGGCATCGACCGCTTCATGTCCGAAGCCCGCGCCCTGACCAATCTGGTGGGTAACGCGGTTGCCACGCTGGTGGTGGCCAAGTGGGTCAAGGAGTTGGACGTAGACGTGATGCACGCGGAACTGGCTTCTGGCGGTCACGGCATCTCCAACACTCGTCCTGAAGACGACCTGGGCGTGGCCGAAGGCCCAACCCCAACCAACGTCAAGTAAGCCTCGCTGTACTGAAAAACCCGCTTCGGCGGGTTTTTCATGCCCGGGATTTGAGCGTAACGGTCACCTTTGCTGACACTTCGGGTGATTGCTGCAATGGCATCGGCTGCCTAGGCTGGAGGCATCGTTCACGGAGATCGCTCATGCTCGGGCCACTGGCATCACTCAAGGTTCTGGACTTTTCAACGCTTCTTCCGGGGCCGTTTGCCTCGTTGTTGCTGGCAGACATGGGCGCCGAGGTGTTGCGCATCGAATCGCCGAGCCGCATGGATTTGCTACGGGTGTTGCCGCCCCACGATCACGGCGTGTCGGCTAGCCACGCCTACCTCAATCGCAACAAGCGCAGCCTGGCGCTGGACCTCAAACAGCCTGAGGCGCTGGAGGTGATCAAGCAGCTGCTGGCCGACTACGACATTGTGCTGGAGCAGTTTCGTCCCGGTGTAATGGAACGCCTGGGGCTAGGTTATGAAGCATTGAAGGCGATCAATCCGAAGCTGATCTACGTGTCGATCACCGGTTACGGCCAGACCGGCCCCTACAAGGATCGCGCTGGCCACGATATTAATTACCTGGCGCTGGCGGGCTTGGCCAGTTACACCGGTCGCGTCGACGACGGGCCGCTGCCGTTGGGCATGCAAGTGGCGGACGTCGCCGGGGGCTCGCTTCACGGGGTCATCGGACTGCTGGCGGCGGTCATCGCTCGGCAGCAGACCGGGCAGGGCCAGTATCTGGATGTGAGCATGACCGACTGTGCATTCAGCCTGAACGCCATGGCGGGCGCCGGGTATCTGGCCTGTGGCGCGGAGCCGGGCAGGGAAGACCAGATGCTCAATGGCGGTAGCTTCTATGACTATTACCGTACTCGCGATGGTCGCTGGTTGTCGGTGGGTAGTCTGGAACCGGCATTTATGAAGCAACTGTGTACGGCGTTGGGTCTGGAGGAGTTGTCGCCCTTGGGCTTGTCGCCAACACCTGCGGACCAGAATAAGCTCAAGAACGCGCTGAAGACTGAATTCGAGAAACACGACTTTTATGAGTTGTGCAGCCTGTTTGCCGAACTGGATGCGTGTGTCGAGCCGGTGTTGAGTTTGAGCGAAGCGATTGAGCATCCGCAGCTGAAGGCGCGGGAGCTGGTGACTGAGGTACCGCGTGGGGATGGCACGAGCCAGGCGCAGATGGCGTGTCCGTTGAAGTTTTCAGATGGCTTGCCAGAGCCTCGGCATATTGGCGCGGCGCTGGGGCAGCATACGGATCAGGTGTTGGGGGAGTTGGGGTTTAGTGCGCAGCGGATAGAAAAGTTGCGGCGTGGCAAGGTGATTCTATAGCGGCTTTACTGGCCCCTTCGCGGGCAAGCCCGCTCCCACAGGTATTACGTCTTAACTGACTGGCATTAGGGCTTGCCTCGCGATGAGGCCTGACCAGGCAACATAACTCTGACTTACTCGACGCGCATCTCCCCGCTAAACACCAACGTACTCCGGCACCGTCGGCACAAGTACCGCCGACCCTGCCTCACCAAACCATGGCGCTGCGCCGAAAACGGGAAATCGCTGTCCGCGCACGGGCATTTGTAGATATAGCGCGTCACGCTACGGCGTTTGACGTCGTAGGTGTGGCAGCGATTGGGCGGCAGTTCGTACACGCCGCGCATGATCAGTTGCCACTCTTCGCCATGGGGCTGGATTCGATCGCCAAACAGTTGATGAGCGATCAGGTGGGCGACCTCGTGGGCCACGGTTTGCTTGAGGAAGTCTTCGGTGTTTTCCCGGTACAACTGCAGGTTGAAGCGCAGCAGGTTCTCGTGCAAATGCGCAACACCGGCTTTTTGACCGCGCAGCTTGAGGCTCACCACGGGGCGTTTGAAAGTGCGTTTGAAAAAGGATTCAGCGAGTTGGTAACAATCTTCGACGCGGTTATTGAGCTGCTCAGGCATGCTTGATGGATCTCCAGAGACGTCGAGTATGCCGCAACCCTGGGGTCTTGCGAATCGCCGAAGTGCCGAATGGTCGTCAGCGCTTTCTATCCCTGGACATTAGAAGGCCGCCTTGCGGCGGCCTGTGTTGGCAGATCTTGTTTTTGGGTGGAAAGAATCACTAATTAGTATAGACCGGCCCCACGCCGAGTCCCCAGACAATGACTGTGAACGCCATGATGGCCACTAGCACCACCAGGCCTACTGCAAGCACCGAACTTGAAAACAGGAACCCCTCGTCTGATGGAATGTTCATGAAAGTGGGTAGCCCCACATACAACAAGTACACCGTGTAGCAGATGGCCGCCGTCCCGACGATCATTCCTAGCCACAAGTGTGGATACAGCGCCGCCAGTCCGCCGATAAACAGCGGGGTCGCGGTATAGGTCGCAAACGCAACACAGCGGGCCAGACTCGGGTTGGCGTCATAGGTGCGCGCCATCCAGTGGATGAACGCGGCCATCACTGCAACACCGCCGAGCATCGCCACGTAAGACATGATCGTCATCCATAGCGCGCTTTCCTGCGTCAGCATCACGGGTGCCCGGCTGCCAATCACCCAGCCGACCTTTGTGGTGCCGATAAACGCTGACACGGCTGGGATCGCCGCCAGAATCAGCGTGTGGGTCAGGTACATGTGGCTTATGCTTTCCTCGTGGTCGCCACGGATCTCTTTCCATTCCTGGTCGGGGTGGGTGAAAAGCCCCACTACGTGATGGATCATGCCAGTCACTCCTCTTGTTTTTACCGTCGCCCCCCAGCGGAGCGCCTACGGGCCAAAGTGGCCAAGTAAGTAAAGGTCTGGATTTGAATGCGACCTTATGTCGCAGTATAGGAAGGACTTAACCGCACAGGTAATAGGGACTTAGAGCAAATCGCGCTGTAAATAGCTCTGTTAATCGCCGACGGGTCTGTGCACGCAGCTCACTCCATGGAGACGGTGGGCACTTCGCCCCTGATGGGTTTTTGCGTAAAATGCCGGCCTTTCGTCACACCTCACGGATTTCGCGACATGGGCACTCTTACGGTCAACCAGAACAAACTGCAAAAGCGCCTTCGCCGTCAGGCCGGTGAGGCGGTTGCCGATTTCAACATGATTGAAGACGGCGACAAGGTCATGGTCTGCCTGTCCGGTGGCAAGGACAGCTACACCATGCTCGACGTGCTGATGCACTTGCAGAAGGTCGCGCCGATCAAGTTCGAGATCGTAGCCGTCAACATGGACCAGAAGCAGCCAGGTTTCCCGGAGCATGTGCTGCCGGCCTACCTCAAAGAGCTGGGCATCGAGTACCACATCGTCGAGAAAGACACCTACTCGGTGGTCAAGGAGCTTATTCCTGAGGGCAAAACCACCTGCTCGTTGTGCTCGCGCCTGCGTCGCGGCACGCTGTACACCTTTGCCGATGAAATCGGTGCGACCAAAATGGCCCTTGGTCATCACCGTGACGACATCGTCGAGACGTTCTTCCTGAACATGTTCTTCAACGGTTCGCTCAAGGCCATGCCGCCAAAACTGCGCGCCGACGATGGCCGCAATGTCGTCATCCGCCCGCTGGCGTACTGCAACGAAAAAGACATACAGGCTTACTCGGACCTCAAGCAATTCCCGATCATCCCGTGCAACCTCTGCGGTTCTCAGGAAAACCTGCAACGTCAGGTGGTCAAGGACATGCTGCTAGACTGGGAACGCAAGACCCCGGGCCGTACCGAAAGCATTTTTCGCAGCTTGCAGAACGTGCAGCCGTCGCAATTGGCGGATCGTAACCTGTTTGATTTCACCAGCCTCAAGATCGACGAGACAGCGGCTTCGCGCTTCGTCAACGTAGTCAACCTCTAACCACAACCCCTGTGGGAGCCAGCCTGCTGGCGATGGCGATGGGGCAGACACATCTTTGTTGACTGACCCGCCGCCATCGCCAGCAGGCTGGCCCCCACATGGGGCTATTCACTTATTCATCAGGAGAGGGCATGCGTGATTACAAGTGGCTGCACGAATACTGTCTGAACCGTTTTGGTTCGGCAGCTGAACTGGAAGCCCATCTGCCCGTTCCGAAAACCCCGACGCAATTGCGCAAGATCAGCGACGACCGCTACCTCTCGACCATGGCGCTGCGTGTCTTCCGCGCCGGCCTCAAGCACAGCCTGGTGGACGCCAAGTGGCCGGCCTTCGAAGAAGTGTTCTTCAAGTTCGACCCGGAAAAAGTCGTGCTGATGAGCGCCGAACACCTAGAGCGCCTGATGCAGGACGCGCGAATCATCCGCCACCTGGGCAAGCTCAAGAGCGTGCCGCGCAATGCGCAGTTCATTCTCGACGTGGCGCATGAGAAGGGTAGCTTCGGTGCACTGATTGCCGATTGGCCGGTGACCGATATCGTCGGGCTGTGGACGTACCTGAAAAAGCGCGGCCATCAATTGGGCGGGTTGTCGGCGCCGCGTTTCTTGCGCATGGTCGGCAAGGACACGTTTGTGCCGAGCTACGACGTGGTCGCGGCGTTGAATGCGCAGAAGATCGTCGACAAGGTGCCGAGCAGTTTGCGGGATCTGGCCTTGGTGCAGGATGTGTTCAACCAGTGGCATGAACAGAGTGGCGGGCGGCCGATGAGCCAGATTTCGATGATGCTTGCCTACACCGTCAATCATTAAGACCGAGTTGATCCCATCGCGGGCAAGCCTCGCTCCTACAGGGCAGATGGTGCTTTTGTAGGAGCGAGGCTTGCCCGCGAAGGCGCCAGATCAGGCGACGGAAATCTCACCTTCGCCCGCAAGCTTGCGATTGAGCTGAAACCGCCACCGCACATACAACAGCGCTGAGCAAAACACCGCCAGGCTCGCGCCCATCTCAAGCAAGCCAAACAGCTGCCGGTTCGGGTCATACGCCGCCAGTGCGCCCTTGATGAAATACAGGTTCACCACAAAACACATCCACGAATGCCCACGGGCGCTGCCGACAATCATCCCCGGTGCGAGCAACAGCAGCGGCACCAGTTCGATCAGCAAAATCACCCACGGCCGTGCGCCATGCAGGTCGGCAAACACCAAGTAATAGGCGCATAACAGCCCCACCAGTCCGAAAAAGCACAGCAGGCTGACGATGCGCATCGCCCGTACCCGCGGTTCGAGCCATTCGATGGAGGGCAAAATTTTCGGCTTCTTGGCCACGTCAGTTCCCCAGCTTTTGCGCAGTCTTCGCCAACCGCAGGCCCAAGGCCCGGCACAGCGCCACTTCGTGTTCATTCAAACCGCTTTTGCCATCGGCCCCGGCGTGATGGCTGGCGCCATACGGTGTGCCGCCGCCACGGGTTTCCAGCAACGCGGATTCGCTGTAAGGCAGGCCGGCGATCAGCATGCCGTGGTGCAGCAGCGGCAGCATCATCGACAGCAGCGTGGTTTCCTGACCGCCGTGCAGGCTCGCGGTGGAGGTGAACACGCCGGCCGGCTTGCCCACCAGTGCGCCGGTCAGCCACAGGTTGCTGGTGCCGTCCAGAAAGTACTTGAGCGGCGCCGCCATATTGCCGAAGCGGGTCGGGCTGCCCAAGGCCAGGCCCGCACAGTTCTTCAGGTCATCGAGGCTGGCGTACAGCGCGCCTGTGTCCGGAATGTCAGGCGCCACGGCTTCGCATTCGGTGGAGATCGCCGGCACGGTGCGCAGGCGCGCTTCCATTCCGGACTGCTCGACGCCACGGGCAATTTGTCGGGCCATTTCGTTGGTCGAGCCACTGCGGCTGTAGTACAGAACCAGAATGTAGGGTGCGCTCACGGCAGCAACTCCAGCACGTTCTCTGGTGGACGGCCGATGACGGCTTTGTCGCCGACTTCAAGAATCGGGCGCTCCATGAGTTTCGGGTGAGCCGCGATGGCCGCGATCAATTGCGCTTCGCTCAGGCTGCTGTCGGCCAGGTTGAGGGTTTTGTATTCGTCCTCGCCAGTGCGCAGCAGTTGTCGGGCGCCGATACCGAGTTTGCTCAACAAACTCTGGATTTGCGTGGCGTCCAGCGGAGTTTCGAGGTAGCGGATGACCGTCGGGGTCAGGCCGCGGGCTTCGAGCAGTTCGAGCGCACCGCGGGATTTCGAGCAGCGCGGGTTGTGATAAAGCGTCAGATCGGTCATGGGCGGGTCGCTTCTTGCGTAAAGTGGCAGCTATTCTAACTGTGCAGCGCGCAATCCTGAACCTTGAGAGGCGATGGGTCGCAGGCGCATTCAATTTTGAACAAGGAACACGACATGACAAGGCAACTGGCAGCGGCATTGGCGATTTTCGGGGCGTTGATGCTGGGGGGCTGCGGCAATGACTATGGCGTCGACCAGAACGGCCAGAAAGTTGCGTCCGAACGGCTGGACAAACAATGGGTGGTGCTCAATTACTGGGCGGAATGGTGTGGCCCATGCCGCACCGAGATCCCGCAGATGAATGCGTTGGCTGATCAGTTGAAGGACAAGAAAATTGGCGTGTTTGGGATCAACTACGACAATGTGCAGGGTGAAGAGCTGAAAAGCGCCAGTGAAAAACTGGGGATCAAGTTCACGGTACTGGCTTCAGACCCGGCCGATCTTTTTGAACTGCCGCGCAATGAGGCATTGCCGGTGACGTACATCATCGATAACAAGGGCAAGGTACGCGAACAGCTGATGGGCGAGCAGACGGCGGCGGGGGTGATGGCGAAGCTTGAGGCGTTGCAGGCAGTCAAGTGATCGTATGATCGTTCCCACGCGCGTGGGAACGATCGGGTTGAGGGATCAACCCTCTTCAAGCCACCAACGCAACGGCTTGCCTTCCGCCGGCCAGAAGCGCATCTGCTCGATCGGTGAGACGTCCCAGCGCTGTACGCCTTCCAGCGCTTGCAGGAAGCGTTTTTCCTGCTCCATGATCGAAGGCGCACACAGCTTGCGGGTGCTGCCGATCTTGCCGAAAGTCAACTTGTCGCCTTCCAGGGTGTACGGCGCGAACCAATGGTTGCAGCCACCATTGCCGTAGGCCCGACCGTCTTCACCGAGGGTGATGGTCAGGTGGCTGTAGTCCATCAATGGATTTTCGCCGATCCATTCCAGAATGTAGCTACGATTTTTTTCCAGCTGCACCGGCTCGGCGGCGCAGCCCAGCAGGCTGGCACCGACCATGGTGGTCAGAGCGAGGCGTTTCATCACGCAGGCTCCTGGCATTTCGGGCACAGGTGTTTCTCGCCAACAGAGGTCCAGCCCAACTCGGCAATCCGCGCCGTGGCAGCAGGCTTTTCAGCCTTGTTGCCGAGCTTGGCGTCGACCGCGAACTCAAAGCTCAGCGCTTTGGCACAGCTGTCGCAATTGACTTCCCAGGTGTGGATTGCCAGTTCGCCGAACACCGGGCCACTGCTCACCGCGACCCATTGGCCTGGCGGGTTGATCAGGTGGCGAACCGTTTCGACGGTCAGGCGCATGGACAAGTCCTTGCTGCCTTTAAGGGTCACTACCAGCACGTCGCCAATCCGAATCGAGCCGCCGTTGCCGGTGACTTGATAACGCCCCGGCACCAGGGCGCGGCATTCGGTGAGGGTGTGTTGCGGGTTCATCAGGGTGTAGCGGAAATCGTGTTCGACCATGGGTCCTCCAAATATGCGCGACATGCTATCACGGGCCTGTGCGCTGCATGGCGCGGGCAGATGACCTTCGATCAGGTTCAAACGACCCGATGACTAATGGCACACTGCCGCTTTTGTGCTTCTAAGGAATGGACAAGGTCCAAGGACTGAGTCGATCAGCCCTCGACTTGATTCTGCGGCGTACCGGCGGCCCAGGCCACGATGTTTTGCAAGGTTGTCGCGGCAATCGCGCCCAGCGCTTCGCGGGTCAGGAAGGCCTGGTGTGCGGTGATGATCACATTCGGAAAGGTCAGCAGCCGCGCCAGCACATCGTCTTGCAGCGGCAGGTCGGAGCGGTCCTCGAAAAACAGCTGCGCCTCTTCTTCATACACATCCAGCCCCAGATAGCCCAATTGGCCGTCCTTTAAGGCGTCGATCAGCGCCGGAGTGTCCACCAGGCCGCCACGCCCGGTGTTGATCAGCATTGCGCCGGGCTGCATGTGCGCCAGTGTTTCGCGGTTGATCAGGTGTTTACTCTGTTCGTTGAGAGGGCAATGCAGGCTGATGATCTGCGACTCGGCCAGCAGTTCCGGCAGGCTCAAGTAGCGAGCGCCAAGGGCTTCGACCAACGGATTAGGGAAGGGGTCATAGGCCAGCAACTGGCAGCCGAAACCGTTCATGATCTTGGCGAACGTAGCGCCGATCTGCCCGGTGCCGACCACGCCGACGGTCTTGCCCACCAGGTCGAAGCCGGTCAGCCCATGAAGGCTGAAGTCGCCTTCGCGGGTGCGGTTATAGGCACGGTGCAAGCGGCGGTTGAGTGCCAGGATCAGCGCCACCGCATGTTCGGCCACGGCATGAGGCGAGTAGGCCGGGACGCGCACGATCGACAGGCCCAGACGCTTGGCCACCGTTAGGTCGACATGGTTGTAACCGGCCGAGCGCAAGGCGATCAGGCGTGTGCCCCCCGCCGCCAGACGTTCCAGCACCGGGGCGCTGAGGTCATCGTTGATGAAGGCGCAGACTACTTCGTGCTTTTGCGCCAGTGCCGCAGTGTCGAGGCTCAGCCGCGCTGACTGAAAATGCAACTCGATGTTGGCGGGCAAGTCGGCGCCCAGAAAACTGTCGCGGTCGTAGGTCTGGCTGCTGAAAAGAATTGTGCGCATGCGGTTCTCCATTTAACTCGGTCATGCTTTTTGTAGGCCATGAGCTTACCGCTGATGGTGATCCGCTCTATTGCACTGCATCAAGCATTTATACGGGCATGAGCAGCCAGGCGATTGATCGCCCGTTCGAGCTCTTCCAGTGCGCCGGGTGCTTTCGGGTCCTGTTGCTTGAGCAGCGTTTCGCTGCGCTGGCAGGCGGCGCGCAGCTGCGGGACGCCGCAATAGCGGGTTGCCCCGTGCAAGCGATGGACGCGCTCGATCAATGCATTCTGGTCTTTACTTTCCCGGGCCGTGCGAATGGCCTCGCGGTCGGCTTCAAGCGAGGCCAGCAACATCGCCAGCATGTCCGCTGCCAGGTCTGCTTTGCCAGCGGCCAGACGCAAACCTTCCTCGGGGTCGAGCACCTGCAAATCGTGGCCGCCACCGTGGTTGTCGCTGGAACGTTCCGGCCCGTGGTTACGCAGGGCCAGGCCTGTCCACTTCAGCACCACCTGCGCCAATTGCCGCTCACTGATGGGTTTGGTCAAATAATCGTCCATGCCGCTTTGCAGCAGCGCACGTTTTTCATTGGCCATGGCGTGGGCGGTGAGGGCCACGATCGGCAGCGGTGTGCAATGCCGTTCACCTTCCCACTGTCGAATCGCTTCGGTACTTTGACGCCCATCCATGCCGGGCATTTGCACGTCCATCAACACCAGGTCGAAGGTTTCGTTGTGCACTGCCTTGACCGCTGCGTAACCACTTTCCACGGCCAGCACCTTGGCGCCCATGTCTTCGAGCAGGGTTTGTACCAGCAACAGATTGGCCGGGTTGTCATCGACGCAAAGCACCTTCGGCGCGCGACTGGACAGAGGTTCGCCCGGTTCGCTGCGCTGCTGGCGCGGGTTGACCAGATCGGACAAAGCCCGACGCAGTTTGCGGGTGCAGGCCGGTTTGGCCTGAAGCTGACTGTGCGGGTTAGGCACCGAGAGATGGAACAGTGTCTGTTCGGTGGTGGGACACAGCACCAGGACTTTGCAAGCCAGGTGTTCGAGGTCCCAGATGTGCTGGTTAAGACGCTCCGGCGGCATGTCGTTACTGGTGATGCCAAGCACTGCCAGATCGATGGCCTGATCGGTCTGATGCGCGCCGGTCACGCCATTAGTCAGGCTTTCCAGGGTATTGAACGGCGTTACGCTAAGGCCGCAGTCTTCCAGTTGATGCTGCAACGCCTGTCGCGCCAGTTCATGGTTTTCCAGCACCGCCACGCGGCGCCCGAGCAGAGGAGGGCCTGGCAGGTCTTCGGCGTCATCGCGGGTCTTGGGCAGACTCAAGCTGATCCAGAATTCCGAACCTTCGCCCGGTGTACTGTCGACGCCAATTTCTCCGCCCATTTGTTCAATCAGTCGCTTGGAAATCACCAACCCCAGCCCCGTGCCGCCGGGTTGCCGGGACAACGAGTTATCGGCCTGACTGAAGGCCTGGAACAGCGCACGCACGTCCTGGTTCGACAGGCCGATGCCCGTGTCCTGAATGCTGATGCGCAGTTGCACGCTGTCTTCATGCTCTTCTTCAAGCATGGCGCGGGCAACGATGGTGCCTTCGCGGGTGAATTTGATTGCGTTGCTGACCAGGTTGGTGAGGATCTGCTTGAGCCGCAGCGGGTCGCCCACTAGCGACAAGGGCGTGTCGCGATACACCAGGCTCACCAGTTCCAGCTGTTTGGCGTGGGCCGCCGGGGCGAGGATGGTCAGCGTGTCCTGCAGCAGGTCGCGCAGATTGAACGGAATATTGTCGAGCACGAGTTTGCCGGCCTCGATTTTCGAGAAGTCGAGAATTTCGTTGATGATTCCCAACAGGCTGTCGGCGGATTTTTCGATGGTGCCCAGGTAGTCGAGCTGGCGCGGTGTCAGTTCGCTTTTTTGCAGCAGGTGCGTGAAGCCGAGAATGCCGTTGAGCGGCGTGCGGATCTCATGGCTCATGTTGGCCAGGAACTCGGATTTGATCCGGCTCGCTTCCAGGGCTTCCTTACGCGCCAGGTCCAGCTCGATATTTTGGATTTCGATGGTTTCCAGATTCTGCCGCACGTCCTCAGTGGCCTGGTCGACGCTGTGCTGCAATTCTTCTCGCGCATTTTGCAGAGTGCCAGCCATGCGGTTGATGCCGGACGCCAGGTCATCCAGTTCCTGACTTCCGAGGGGCGGCAAGCGGGTTTCCAGGTGACCGTCCTTGAGTTGCGCTACCGCCAGTTTGATCTGGCTGATCGGTCGGTTGATGGTCCGCCCCATCCGCAGTGCCAGCAGCGCCGCGCCGGCCAGACCGGCGGCGATCATCAGCAGGCTGGCAAACAGGCTGCGGTAACCGCGCAGCAACATGCCGCTGTGGGACAGTTCGATTTCGACCCAGCCAAGCAGGCGGTTGGCTTCATCGGGAATCAAGTCGCCGGCCAGATTGCGGTGTTTGCCGAACACCGGCAACAGATAACGCGTCGCATCGTTGCCGCTACGACGCAGCAACTGCGAGCCATTGCCCACCGGTGCCTGATTGAGCATGGTCGGGCCGGCGTGGGCCAGCAGCGTGCGGTCGGGGGCGAGGAAGGTCACTGCGCGCACGTCGGCTGTTTCCAGCGACTGGGTGGCGATACGCTCCAGCAGGTCATTGTCCTTGCGACCCATGGCCGGGGCCACCAGCGGCGCAAGCTGTTCGGCAATCATTTCGCCGCGCTGCAGCAGCTGGGATTGCAGGTCGGATTGCTGCATCCAGGTGAAATAGCCACCCAGGATCAATGCCATCAGAGTCGTCGGCAACAAGGTCAGCAACAGCACGCGGCCTTTAATTCCCAGTTTTTTGAGCACGCAACTCTCCTGCATCCAGCGATTGATTGACCTGCGTGTACGTCCGGTAGGCGCCACCCGGGCAGTGTAACGAGTTGCAGGCAGGCAATCTTCGTAAAATTGATGTCGTCATTCGTCGGCTTTTAACTCCAGAGCAAACCTTGGGTTGCCCAGCGGCAGGCAATCTTGAATAATCGCCAACTGAGAATTATTTGCAGATACTGATGACTCCCATCCCGATTGGCCACCCCCGAATCCTTTCCATCGAAGACGACTTGGTGCTCGGTGCCTATGTGCACGAGCATTTGGGCCGTTGCGGTTTTCAGGTGACCTGGTGCCAGAACGGCCAGGAAGGCCTGGCCATCGCGCGCCAGCAAGCCTTCGATGTGGTGTTGATGGATATTCTGTTGCCGGGCCTGGACGGGCTCAATGTATTGACGCAGTTGCGCCAGAGCCATACCACGCCGGTGGTGCTGATGTCCGCTCTGGGCGCCGAAGAAGATCGCATCAGCGGCTTTCGCCTGGGGGCCGACGATTATTTGCCAAAACCGTTCAGCATGGCCGAATTGCGCGTTCGCATCGAAGCGATCCTGCGTCGTGTGGCACTCGACCGTCGTCCGGCGCCGGCACCGCTGGCCAGTGAGGCGGACAGCCTGCATTTTGACGATGAACTGTGTGAGGTTTTCTATGGCGGACACGCCGCCGGCCTGACCCGCAGCGAGTATCGATTGCTGGAAACACTCAATCGCAATGACGATGAAGTGTTGAGCAAAGCCTTCCTTTATCAGCACGTGCTGCAACGCGGTTACGCCGCCCATGACCGCAGCCTCGATATGCACATCAGCCAGATCCGTCGCAAACTCAAAGGCATCGGTTATACGGAGCGGGAAGTGCGCACGGTTTGGGGCAAGGGTTATGTATTGAGTGCGGCTGATGAAATGGTCTGACCTGCCAGGCCGGCATTCGCTGTTCTGGAAACTCGCCTGTTTGTTGGTAGCGTTTTGTCTGCTGATGATCTGGCTGAGTTGGTCCTGGGGCCGGTACATGGAACAGAAAAACCTGTTCTTGTCCGAAGAGGCCAGGCTCACGCTGACGCGCTACGCTGCCGAAGCCGAGCAAGCCTGGAATCAACGCCAACGTGTAGGTATCGATGTCTGGCTGCAGGGTATCGGCAAGCGCGAGACGTCTTGGGTCGGTGTCATCGGCGCTGATTTGCAGTCGTTGAGCAGCTATCCGCTGACGGAAAAAGAAGTCCAGCGCCTGACCTTTTTGCGCGGGCTTGATTGGCCAACGAGTCGCCATACCAGAGGCTTGCCATGGTTGCGAATTCCTTTTCCAAACGACCCGGCAGCCGGCAGCCTGGTGATCGAACTGCCCCAGCGTTTTGTTCCGGGGCAATTCCGGCTGGTCTGGCGCGTGATCACCAACGGCATCATTCCGGGCTTGTTCACCTTGCTGCTATGTGTGGGCCTGTATCGGCTGCTGGTCGTGCCGTTGAACAGTCTGCGCGAACAGGCCAACGCCTGGCGCGCGGACCACTTGAACGTGCGCTTGTCGAGCAGCACCACCAATCGTTCGGATGAACTCGGTGAGTTGGGCAGGGCTTTCGATCACATGTCCGAGCGCCTGCAAAGCACCGTGGCCTTGCAGCAACAATTGCTGCGCGACCTGTCCCACGAACTGCGCACGCCGCTGAGTCGGTTGCGGGTGGCCAGTGAAAGCGAGCAGGGGCTATCAGCGTTGCGCGAGCGTATCGGTCGGGAGGTCGATGGCATGCAGCGACTGGTGGAAGACACGCTGCAACTGGCCTGGCTCGACACCGAGCGTTCACCGTTGCCCGATGAAGCGATCCAGATTCAGGCACTGTGGGAAATGCTCACGGAAAATGCTTGCTATGAAAGTGGCTGGCCAGGAAGTCAATTGCATTGCACGGTGGATTCATCGTGCTGGGTTCGCGGCAACCTCAACACCCTGGCGCAGGCACTGGAAAACATTCTGCGTAATGCCATTCGTCATTCGCCGAAGGGCGGCGTGGTGAGTCTCGGTGGACAGCGCGATGGCGACTTCTGGCATTTATGGCTGGAAGATGAGGGCGGCGGGGTGGCTGAGGCAGAACTTGAGCGGATCTTCAGTCCTTTCATTCGGCTCGATGGCTCGCGACCGGGGGATGGCGGGTTTGGGTTGGGGTTGAGCATTGCGAGAAATGCGGTGCGGCGACAGGGTGGACAGCTTTGGGCTCAGAACACTGGGGTTGGGTTACGGCTGAATATGCGGTTGCTGGCTGATATTGATGGTGTGAGTGATGACGCCATCGTGGGCAAGCCCGCTCCCACAGTGGAGGTGTGTCGCCCACAAATGGTGTGATCACCCCGATCCCCATGTAGGAGTGAGCCTTCTCGCGATGAGGCCTTCCCAGCCACCAAAGCTGGTTTTGCCGGAGCGTTCCCGTTTATTTGTACGACCTTTCCTAAAGGGTATTGCCGACACCTCCAGCCTGACCTGACGCAATACACTCGCGTTTTTCCTCAGCCTCAAGGAGTTCGGCATGAATCCATCCAGCGTCCCCGACGACCGCTTCAATGAAGTGCTTGCACTGATTCAAAGTGCCAAACAGCAGGCCATGCAGGCGGTGAATACCCAGCTGATCGAACTGTATTGGCAGGTCGGTGCTTACATCAGTCGAAAGCTGGAAAAAGCCGAATGGGGCGATTCTGTGGTCAGTCAGTTGGCTGAGCATCTGGCCACGACCCAACCAGGGTTGCGTGGTTTTACCCGGTCGAATTTATTTCGCATGCGCCAGTTCTATGAGATTTATCACGCTGAAGAGAAAGTCGCACCACTGGTGCGACAATTGTCCTGGTCGCATAACCTGATCATTTTCAGCCAGAGTAAACGGCCAGAAGAGCGGGAGTTTTACGTCCGTTTGGCAGTTCAGGAAAAGTGGTCGAAGCGCGAACTAGAGCGTCAGTTCAAAACTGCACTGTTCGAACGAAGCGTGACCCAACCAGCAAAAATCTCGGCAGTGCTGAGACAAGCCCACCCGGCAGCGCTTGAGATATTCCGTGATGCCTACATGCTCGAATTTCTCGACCTGCCCGGCGGCCATGCCGAAACCGATCTGCACAAAGGGTTGATGGCGCGCCTCAAAGAGTTTCTGAGCGAGCTCGGACGCGATTTCTGCTTTGTCGGTTCGGAGTATCCGCTGCAAGTGGGTGGATGTGATTTTGCCCTGGATCTGCTGTTCTTCCACCGAGGCCTTAATTGTCTTGTTGCCATCGAGCTTAAGGTCGGTCGTTTTAAACCAGAATATTTGGGCAAGCTGAACTTCTATTTGGAAGCGCTGGATCGCAAGGAGCGTAAGCTCCACGAAAATCCAGCTATCGGTGTATTGCTCTGTGCCAGTAAAGAGGACGAGGTGGTCGAATACGCGCTTAACCGCAGTCTGTCGCCTGCACTGATCGCCGAGTATCAAGTCCAGCTACCGGACAAGCAGCTGTTGCAGGCCAAGCTGCACGAGTTCTACGCCTTGAACATCGCGCAAGTAGAAGAGGCCTGATCCAGCTGCTTATTCCCATAAGCCATAAGCACCACACTTTGCGTGATATGGCCTGCGAACGTTTGTCGGTATGATAGTCGCCCCCGCAGTCTGGATTGCGAATACGCCATGACCTTGCAGTACCCAACCATCGCCGATTGCGTCGGCAACACCCCGCTGGTTCGTTTGCAGCGCCTGCCCGGCGCCACCAGCAATACCCTTTTGCTCAAGCTCGAAGGGAATAACCCGGCGGGTTCGGTCAAGGACCGCCCGGCGCTGTCGATGATCACTCGCGCCGAGTTGCGCGGGCAGATCCACGCCGGCGATACGCTGATCGAAGCAACGTCCGGCAACACCGGGATTGCTTTGGCGATGGCGGCCGCGATCAAGGGTTACAAGATGATCCTGATCATGCCGGACAACTCCAGCGCCGAGCGTAAAGCCGCCATGACGGCTTATGGCGCCGAGTTGATCCTGGTCACCCAGGAAGAAGGCATGGAAGGCGCCCGCGACCTCGCTCAGCGAATGGAAGCCGAAGGCCGTGGCAAGGTGCTGGACCAGTTCGCCAACGGGGATAACCCGGAGGCGCACTACACCACCACTGGCCCGGAAATCTGGCGTCAGACCGAGGGCACCATCACCCATTTCGTCAGCTCGATGGGCACCACCGGCACCATCATGGGCGTCTCGCGCTACTTGAAAGAGCAGAACGAAGGCGTGCAAATCATCGGTCTGCAACCGATGGAAGGCTCGGCGATTCCGGGCATCCGTCGCTGGCCGCAGGAATACCTGCCGAAGATTTATCAAGCGGATCGCGTTGACCGCATCGTCGACATGGCGCAAAGCGAAGCCGAGGACGTGACCCGTCGTCTGGCCCGCGAAGAAGGCATCTTCTGTGGTGTGTCCTCGGGCGGTGCGGTGGCAGCGATGCTGCGTCTGTCCCAAGAAGTTGAAAACGCGGTGATCGTCGCGATCATCTGTGACCGTGGCGACCGTTACTTGTCGACCGGCATTTTCGACGCGCCCAACTGATGGCCAAGCACGAGAGAGGCCTGCGCTTCCAACCCACGGGCGGCAGCAAGGCCCCACAAATCCCGACCGGCAAAAAGCAGCGCTTGAGCATCGAGCGCCTGGCCAATGACGGTCGCGGTATCGCCTTTTTCGAAGGTCGCACCTGGTTTGTCATCGGCGCCCTGGCCGGTGAAGAAGTCGAAGCGCGGGTGTTGGGCGCCCATGGCAAAGTGGTCGAGGCGCGTACCGAACGCGTGTTCCAGGCCAGCGAATTGCGTCGTCCGGCACCCTGCCCGCATGCCGGTCGCTGTGGCGGTTGCAGCGTGCAGCATCTGCCTCATACCGAACAACTCGCCCTGAAACAGCGGATGCTCGCCGAGCAGCTGTCCAAGGTCGCCGGTGTCGAACCGCAAGAGTGGGCCGCGCCGTTGAGTGGTCCGGAATTCGGTTACCGCCGTCGCGCCCGGGTGGCGGTGCGTTGGGACATGAAGGCGAAAAAACTCGAAGTCGGATTCCGTGCCGCTGGCAGTCAAGACATCGTCGCGATTAACGAATGCACGGTGCTGGTACAGTCTTTGCAGCCGATCATGACCGGCTTGCCGGAGATGCTGCGTCGCTTGAGCAAACCTCAGGCGCTGGGGCATGTGGAATTATTCAGTGGTTCATCGTTGGCCGTGTTGCTGCGGCACATGTCACCGTTGTCTGAAGCCGACCTGACGATCCTCAAGGAATTCTGCGCTTTCCATGAGGCCCAATTGTGGCTACACGGAGAGGGCGAACCGCAACCGGTCGAAGCCGGCCAGTCCCTGGGATATCGCCTGGAGCAATGGGATCTGAATCTGGCCTACCGGCCGGGAGATTTTATTCAGGTCAATGCCGGGGTCAACGAAGCCATGGTTGCCCAAGCGCTCGACTGGCTCAAGCCTCAGGCGGATGAGCGGGTGCTGGATTTGTTTTGTGGTTTGGGCAACTTTGCGCTGCCGCTGGCCAAGGCCGTTCGTGAAGTGGTGGCGGTGGAAGGTGTGCAGGCCATGGTCGAGCGCGCCGCCGTTAATGCCGCTAGTAATAATCTGAATAATGCGCAGTTTTTTCAGGCCGATTTATCCCAGCCTTTGACTAACGCCGAATGGGCGCGCGAAGGCTTTTGTGCGGTACTCTTGGACCCACCGCGTGACGGTGCTTTCGAGGTGGTGCGCAATCTGGCGTCCCTGGGCGCCAAACGGTTGGTGTATGTGTCGTGCAACCCGGCAACGTTGGCGCGCGATACAGTTGAGTTGATCAAGCAGGGCTACCGGTTAAAACGTGCCGGGATTCTCGATATGTTTCCTCAAACGGCACATGTCGAGGCCATGGCGTTATTTGAAGCGAGCTAGGACGGCTCGTCTGGTCCGACTGGCCCGCCCGTGCAGCTCTCGCATCAGCCCCGTGAGGGCAATCGGGCAACGAAGGTCAGCGATTTGACGCATTGAATCTGCGTCATAGGGAAGGTAAGCAAGATGGTACAGGTGAGAGCACACCAGCCGATCAATACAGACGGCAGTATCAATCTCGAGGCATGGCTCGATCATGCGGTCAGTGTCGATCCGGCACTGGATCGCGAAGCCTTGAAGGAAGCATGCGAGTTCGCTCGTATGTCGGAACAACAGGCCAATGCGGCGAAGAATCTCTGGTCTGAAGGGAACTCGAGTTTCCGCACGGGCCTTGAGATCGCCGAGATTCTGGCCGATCTCAAACTCGATCAGGATTCACTGGTCGCCGCGATCTTGTACCGTGGCGTGCGCGAAGGTCAGATCCTGTTGCCTGCTGTCAGCCAGCGCTTCGGTCCGGTGGTGGCCAAGCTCATCGACGGCGTGCAGCGCATGGCGGCGATCAGCGACAGTCTGAGCCCGCGTAAAACCTTGGTGCTGGGCACCCAGGGCCAGGTCGAAAACCTGCGCAAAATGCTGGTGGCCATGGTCGACGACGTTCGCGTTGCGCTGATCAAACTGGCTGAGCGCACCTGCGCGATTCGTGCGGTGAAAACCGCCGACGACGAGAAGCGCAATCAGGTCGCCCGTGAAGTTTTCGACATCTACGCACCACTGGCTCACCGTCTCGGTATCGGTCATATCAAGTGGGAACTGGAGGACTTGTCCTTCCGTTACCTGGAGCCTGAGCAGTACAAGCAGATCGCCAAGTTGCTGCATGAGCGTCGCCTGGATCGCGAACGCTTCATCAGCGACGTCATGAGCCAACTGAAAAACGAATTGCAGGCCACCGGTGTCGATGCCGACATCAGTGGCCGGGCCAAACACATTTATTCGATCTGGCGCAAAATGCAGCGCAAGGGGCTGGAGTTCAGCCAGATCTACGACGTGCGCGCCGTTCGGGTGCTGGTGCCGGAAATGCGTGATTGCTACACCGCACTCGGCATTGTTCACACCTTGTGGCGGCACATCCCGAAAGAATTCGACGACTACATCGCCAACCCGAAAGAGAACGGCTACCGCTCACTGCATACGGCGGTGATTGGTCCTGAAGGCAAGGTGCTGGAAGTGCAGATCCGCACCCACGCCATGCACGAGGAAGCCGAACTGGGCGTTTGCGCGCACTGGCGCTACAAGGGCACCGACGTCAAATCCGGCTCCAACCACTACGAAGAGAAAATCTCCTGGCTGCGTCAGGTCCTCGAGTGGCACGAAGAGCTCGGCGATATCGGCGGCCTGGCGGAACAGTTGCGGGTCGATATCGAGCCGGACCGGGTCTACATCTTCACCCCGGACGGTCACGCCATCGACTTGCCCAAGGGCGCGACACCGCTGGATTTCGCGTACCGCGTGCACACCGAGATCGGTCACAACTGCCGTGGCGCGAAGATCAACGGGCGCATTGTGCCGCTCAACTACAGCCTGCAAACCGGTGAACAGGTCGAGATCATCACCAGCAAGCACGGCACCCCGAGCCGCGACTGGCTGAACCCGAACCTGGGTTACATCACCACCTCGCGGGCACGGGCGAAGATTGTCCACTGGTTCAAATTGCAGGCGCGCGATCAGAACGTCGCGGCCGGTAAAACCTTGCTTGAGCGTGAGCTCAGTCGCCTCGGCCTGCCGGCGGTGGACTTCGACAAGCTGGCCGACAAGGCCAACATGAAGACCGCCGAGGACATGTTCGCTGCGTTGGGCGCAGGTGATTTGCGCCTGGCGCAACTGGTGAACCTGGCGCAGCAACTGGTCGAGCCGGAGCGCGGCAACGAACAGTTGGAACTGATCCCGCGCAAAGCCACCGGTTACAAACCGGGCAAGCGCGGCGACATTCAGATCCAGGGCGTCGGCAACCTGATGACGCAAATGGCCGGCTGCTGCCAGCCGTTGCCGGGGGATGCCATCGTCGGTTACATCACCCAGGGTCGTGGCGTAAGCATTCACCGCCAGGACTGCGCTTCGGTGCTGCAACTGGGCGGGCGCGAGCCTGAGCGCATCATCCAGGTCAGCTGGGGCCCGGTGCCGGTGCTCACCTACCCGGTGGACATCGTCATTCGTGCCTACGACCGTTCCGGTTTGCTGCGTGACGTGTCGCAGGTGCTGCTCAACGAACGGATCAACGTGCTGGCGGTCAACACTCGCTCGAATAAAGAGGACAACACTGCGTTGATGTCCCTGACCATCGAGATTCCGGGGCTGGATGCGTTGGGGCGGTTGCTGGGGCGGATTTCCCAGTTGCCGAACATCATCGAAACCCGCCGTAACCGGACGCCTTGATGGGGCACCTTATTGCAGGCTGTGCTTTTGTAGGAGTCTGGCTTGCCAGCGAAGATGTCACCTCGGTGTTCCTGAAAAACCGAGGTGTCTGCATCGCTGGCAAGCCAGGCTCCTACAAGGATTGTGTAGAGACGGATTGATGTATTCACTTGAAGACCTGCTGCACTTGATGAACCGACTGCGCGACCCGCAGTTCGGTTGCCCGTGGGACATCAAGCAAACCTACGCCACCATCGTCCCGCACACCCTTGAGGAAGCCTACGAGGTCGCTGACGCCATCGAGCGCGGTGACTTCGATCACTTGCAGGGGGAATTGGGCGATTTGCTGTTTCAGGTGGTTTATTACAGCCAATTGGCAAGGGAAGAAGGGCGCTTCGAATTCGACGGTGTGGTCGACAGCATCACCCGCAAGTTGATCCGTCGGCATCCTCATGTGTTTCCCACCGGTGATCTGTATGCGCCTATGGACATCCCGCGCCTGAGTGAAGAGCAGGTCAAGCAGCGCTGGGAAGAGATCAAGGCCGAGGAGCGCGCCGAGAAGTCAGCGGCACCGTTGCAGTTGTCGTTGCTTGACGACGTACCGGCTGCGCTGCCAGCCTTGTCCCGTTCGGCGAAATTGCAGAAGCGCGCCGGGCAGGTCGGTTTCGACTGGCCGGATGCTTTGCCGGTGCTGGACAAGGTTCGCGAAGAGCTCGATGAAGTGCTTGAAGCCATGGCCGACAACGACTCGGCAGCGATTGCCGATGAGGTCGGTGACCTGCTGTTTTCGGTGGTCAATCTGGCGCGTCATCTCAAGGTTGATCCGGAAACCGCGCTGCGTGGCGCCAACAGCAAATTCGAAAGACGCTTCCGTTTTATCGAACAGGCATTGCGCGACACCCACCGTCCCATAGAAGATTGCACCCTCGAAGAGTTGGACGCCTTGTGGGGCGAAGCCAAACGTCAGGAAAAGAATTTGACCAGCTGCGGTTGAGCAGTTGCCTAAGTGAGAAACAAGCACCATGAGCATTTCCCTTCGCGACCAGTTGCTCAAAGCAGGGCTGGTCAACCAGAAGCAGGCCAAACAGGTCGGCAAAGAGAAGCAGAAACAACAGCGCCTGGCCCACAAGGGGCAGATCGAACTGGATGACTCGCAGCAGCGTGCAGCCCAGGAAGCCATGGCCGAGAAGGTCAAGCGCGACCAGGAGCTGAACCGTCAGCAGCAGGAAAAGGTCGAGGCCAAGGCCCGCGCCGCTCAGATCAAGCAATTGATCGAAGTCTCGCGTCTGCCCAAGCTGACCACCGAGGACTACTACAACTTCGTTGACGACAAGAAGGTCAAGCGCCTCTGCGTCAACACGTTGATGCGTAACCAGCTCAGCAATGGCTTCCTGGCCATCGTGCACCACGCCGGCGGTTATGAAGTGATCCCGCGTGAAGCGGCGCTGAAGATTCAGGAGCGCGATCCGCAGCGCATCGTGCAGATGAACGTGAAGACTGAAGAAGTGGCCGCCGAGGACGATCCGTACGCGGCCTATCAGATCCCGGACGATCTGATGTGGTAAGCCGTTAAAGGCTTCAACAACGACAAACCCCGCTCATGGCGGGGTTTGTCGTTTTCAATGCTGTAGTTGCTCAGACGCAGCGTTGCCGCTCCAGGATTTCCAGTTCGGCTTTGTAGTTGTGCGCGTCAGTCTCGGAGTGAAACATCCCCACCAACAGGTCTTGTTGATGGACATCCCAGATACGGATACCGGCGGCTACGCCCTCATGGGATTTATGTGAATCGTCGCGTTCAGTTACTTTTACAGTCATCTGCTAGCTCCAATCTCAATTACCTGCACCAAGGCGTGTGCAGATCTTTGTTATAGAGTTTGTTAGGTTGCTAAGTAAACTCACGGATCTGGAAACAGACTTTTGCAAATTTGAATAAAATCCTGCAGCCCGCCAAATCCGCGACATTCAGTCGCAGGGCATTTGGTTGCATGACAAAAGCTTCATCTTCAGGTCGCACCGCAGACCCTAGTAGGAGTGAGCCTGCTCGCGATGACTGTAGGTGAGTTACCAGTGATGTCGGCCGAAATACCGCTATCGCCAGCAGGCTCACTCCCACAGGGTCAGTGGTGTTCTCCATTATTCAGGCACAAAAAAAACGCCCCGAACCAGTCGGGGCGTTTTTTTTGTGCAGCGAAACGGTGAGGTATTACTTACCTGCCCAGCGCTTCAGTACCAGCGTGGCGTTGGTGCCACCGAAACCGAAGCTGTTGCTCATCACAGTGTTGATGGTGGCATTTTCGCGAGTCTTGGTCAGGATCGGCATGTCTGCCACTTCCGGGTCCAGTTCGTCGATGTTGGCGGAACCCGCCATGAAGTTGCCTTCCATCATCAGCATGCAGTAGATCGCTTCGTGAACGCCGGCGGCGCCCAGGGAGTGACCCGACAGGCTCTTGGTGGAGCTGATGGCCGGAGCCTTGTCGCCGAACAATTGGCGCACACCTTTCATTTCCATGACGTCGCCGACCGGAGTCGAGGTGCCGTGGGTATTCAGGTAGTCGATCGGAGCGTCAACGGTGGACATGGCCATTTGCATGCAGCGGATAGCGCCTTCGCCGCTTGGGGCGACCATGTCATAGCCGTCGGAGGTCGCGCCGTAGCCAACGATTTCCGCGTAGATCTTCGCGCCGCGAGCCAGAGCGTGCTCCAGTTCTTCGACCACGACCATGCCGCCACCGCCAGCGATGACGAAACCGTCACGCTTGGCGTCGTAGGCACGGGAAGCTTTTTCCGGGGTTTCATTGTACTGGCTGGACAGTGCGCCCATGGCGTCGAACAGGAACGACTGGCTCCAATGCTCTTCTTCACCGCCGCCGGCGAACACGATGTCCTGCTTGCCCATCTGGATCTGTTCCATGGCAGTACCGATGCAGTGGGCACTGGTGGCACAGGCAGAAGCGATGGAGTAGTTCAGGCCCTTGATCTTGAACGGGGTGGCCAGGCAAGCGGAAACGGTGCTGCTCATGGTCCGCGTTACACGGTATGGGCCAACGCGCTTCACACCTTTCTCGCGCAGGATGTCCAGCGCTTCCATCTGGTTCAGCGTGGAGGCGCCACCGGAACCGGCGATCAGGCCGGTACGCGGGTTGGAGACTTGCTCATCGGTCAGACCGGAGTCGGTGATGGCGTCTTTCATGGCCAGGTAGGCGTAAGCCGCCGCGTGGCCAACGAAGCGATAGATCTTGCGATCGATCAGCTCTTCGAGGGGAAGGTCGATGGAGCCGGAAACCTGGCTACGCAGACCCATTTCGGCATATTCCGGGTTGAACCGGATGCCAGGGCGGCTTGCACGCAGGTTAGCGGAGACGGTCTCTTTGTCATTGCCCAGGCACGAAACGATGCCCAGACCAGTGATAACGACGCGGCGCATGCGGATAACCCTTAGAAGTTGTCAGTGGAGGTGAAAACGCCGACCCGAAGGCCTTCGGCGGTGTAGATCTCGCGGCCGTCGACGCTGACCGAACCGTCGGCAATGGCCAGGTTCAGTTTGCCTTTCAACACGCGCTTGATCTGAATGTTATAGGTGACTTTTTGGGCGGTCGGCAGGACCTGGCCGAAGAATTTCACTTCGCCCGAACCCAGCGCACGGCCGCGGCCCGGCAGGCCTTGCCAGCCGAGGAAGAAGCCGACCAGTTGCCACATGGCGTCAAGGCCCAGGCAGCCCGGCATCACCGGATCACCTTCGAAGTGGCAGGCGAAAAACCACAGGTCCGGAGTGATATCCAGCTCGGCGACCAATTCACCTTTGCCGTACTTGCCACCCTCGGCACTGATATGGGTGATGCGATCCACCATCAGCATGTTCGGGGCGGGCAGTTGTGCGTTACCTGGGCCGAACAGCTCACCGCGACTGCAGCGCAGCAGGTCTTCCCGAGTAAAGGCGTTTTGTTGGGTCATGCGAGCTCCTCAATAGTCCCATGCGGCAGGGTGGGGCAAATCTCCCGGCCGATCGAAGCGTTCATGCCTCGAGTCAGCAGCCTACTCATAGACTATTGCGTTGTGGTGAAAGTCACAGCACCAAGGACATGAATGTACACTTGTGCACTGAAATTATTATTCAAGCCCCTTTTCGGGCCTGTTCGGGTGCCTAAGACTGCCGCACTTTCGCCTTTCACGCCAGTCGCAGATGGTCGAAAGGCCTGTACTACTGCACCCAGCGCTGCAGAATTTGCTGCAAATCAGTCCGTTTGAAGGGCTTGGCCAGATAATCGTTCATGCCTGCCGACAAGCAGGACTCGCGGTCGCCCTGCAAGGCATTGGCGGTCAAAGCGATGATCGGCAAGTCCGCGCATCCGGGCAGCTGGCGGATCTGTCGAGTCGCCTCGTAGCCGTCGACGATCGGCAGTCGGCAGTCCATCAGAATCGCTTCAAAAATAAGGCTCTCGGCGCTGCGCACGGCTTGCGCTCCGTCGATCGCGACGCTGACAGTAAAGCCCAGGCTGCGCAACATTGCTTCGATGACGGTCTGATTGACCAGGTTGTCCTCGACCAGCAGAACATTGCGACCTGCACCATTATCGTTACCCGTCTGTGTCCGGGCTGTCAGTACCGGCAGCGACTGCTTATAGAGCGCCAGCGGGATTTCCAGGGTAAACACCGAGCCTTGGCCTTCTTCGCTTTGCGCCCGCAAGGTGCCGCCCATGCGCTCAGCCAGGGTGCGGGCGATCGGCAAGCCCAGACCGGTGCCACCGTAGCGCCTTGAAATAGAGCTGTCGGCCTGCTGGAAGGCATTGAACATCAAATCCAGGCTTTCAGCCGGAATACCGATGCCGCTGTCGCGCACCGTGCAGGTAAACCACAGCAGTTCGTGATCCAGTGATTGCCACTGCGGCTCAATGCTGACGCAGCCCTGCTCGGTGAACTTCAATGCGTTGCCAACCAGATTGACCAGAATCTGCCGGATCCGTGTCGGATCGCCCTGAACCTGAAGGGCGCGCATGTCTTCGGGGATCAGTAACTGCAAATCAAGCTCGCGCTGCGACGCGCTGTGTTGGAACGATTGGGCGCAACTGCTGATCAGGTCCGCGAGGTTGAACGGGATGTGCTCCAGTTCCAGCTCCGAACGCTCGATGCGCGAGAAGTCGAGAATGTCGTTAATGACCTTGAGTAAGTGTTCGGTGGACTCCGAGGCCAGCGCTGCGTATTCGATCTGCTCCTCGGTCATGTCGGTGGTTTCCAGCAACTGCAGCATGCCGAGCACGCCATTCATCGGCGTGCGCAGTTCATGGCTCATCATCGCCAGGAAGTCGGATTTGGCATTGTTGGCCTTTTCTGCCTCCTCGCGCGTCTGGATCAATTGCGCCATCGCCTGATGCTGTTCGCGACTGGCTTGTTCGAGGCCGGCGGCGAGGTTGTTGATATGCTGCGACAGTGCACCGAGCTCGGTGTCGTCAACAATCGGCAGGGGTGTTTTGTAATCGCCGTCCTGAATCGCCTTCACCGCGTTGCCAATATCGCGGATCGGTTGCGACAGGCTGCCCGCCAGTCGCCGGGCCACCAAAAAGGTAAACAGCAGGGCGAACAGCGCAAGGATGGCGGCTTTCAAGAGGATTTCCTGCTGACGCTGGTTGAAGGCGTCATTCGACAGTCCGACGATCACCCGTCCCAGATAGTCCTCGCTGGGGCCAATGCTGGCGGTTTTGGGGCCCTGCAGGAAATCATTGTTGAGCGCTATCCGCTGCAGCCGCACTGGCGCCTGGAACACTTCGACCTGCTGCGAACGCCTGTAGGTTTCCGACGGATGCTCGACATACACCAAGATCCGATTGGCGTTGTCTTGAACCTCCAGAAAGCGCACGTTCGGCGTGGCGAGTGTTGCCTTGAGCAAATTTTCAAGCACCTCGTTGTTACCCGAAATCACCCCGTATTCGGTGGCGGGTGCCAATTGGTTGGCGATCAATTGCCCGGTGCGGTTGAGCTCCTGACGCAGGTCCTGGATCCGCACGAAGGTGAAGAAGCTGATCAGCAGCAACGTCAACAGCAGGGCAGGGCCAAGGCTGATCATCTGGGTGCGGGTGCTGATATCCCAGGGGCGTCGGTAGGTCATGGCAGGCTTTTTCCTTCAGCCAATTGGGTGGCAACAGCTGCTTCATTTATCGGTTCGATACCTAATGAGCGAGCCACCTGCGGATTACTTGATACTTTGAAGTGTTGCGGATAGAGCGCACGTGGCCAACTCGGCGCCGGTAAATCGAGCAATTCGTCGAGCACCTGCAGCCAGTCGCTCTGATCGCTGTAAGTGCTGGCCAGGCTGCCCGCCTTGACGAAAGCGGCGTTGGGGCCGATCAATGCGAGCTGCCGGGAATAGCTGCTCAACAGCAGGTTTTTTGCGGTTTTCGGGTTGTAGAGGTCAGGATCGTCGAGGCCCAGCAGCACGTCGCAATTTTTCAGCAAGGTTTGCAAGGGGCGGCTGTCTTGGGTGTTATCCCAGCGCTCGGTGACCACTTCAAGCTCAAGTCCAAGGGCGGCCAGGCGCAACTCTTTCACCAGGAATTCGCTGTGATTGTCGTATAGCGCACCGACGCGCTGCGCTTGGGGCAGGATGAGTCGGGTCAGGCGCAATTGCCGGTCCAGCGGTGGATCGCTCCAAAGCAGGCTGAGGTGGGGTGGAACGTTAACACCGAAACGTTGCTGGGCTTGCAAGCGGCTGATACGCAGCACCAGCGTCGCCGGACCTTGGGTCTCTTGCTCGCGCCAGTCGAGACTGGGCAGGTCAAGCAGGATAAGGCGGGTGGCGGCGGGCAGTTTACCTGGCGATGGAAGGCTCGCCAGTGGCTGGAAACGCACACTGTCGGCAGGGCGCATGTCGCTTAGCGCGCGGACGAAGGATTGCACGCCGGGATTGTCTTCGGCACCGGTCAACAGAATGTCGGCGGCCTGTGTCGCCAGGGCGAAGAGCAGGCAGCCAGCCACCAGGCACAGCCGGGCCAGCAGGCGCCACAGTGGCGGCGATTTCCGTGCCAGACGAGGCCGCATTTAAAACTCGCAGACTGTCGGACAGGCTGAGGGTGTCTTGCACTTCCATGTCATCGCGCGATTTTCGGGAGCTCTGATCGATGTCGCCACACCGTTCGCTGATGTGGCGCGAGATTCATTGTCGAGAAACAAGTCGTCGGCAAGCATGGACGGGCTGAAGATCAGCGCCATCACCAGCGGCGAGCGGGGTGAAGGAGAACCAAACGACACGTCATACCCTTGAACGTGATGAGCTGGTGCGCATGTTAACCGAGCTCGTTGACTTTTCCATTCACGATGCCGGCATTTTCCTAGGATTTATTGGTCTTCTTCTTACAGGTGTTGGTAATTGAAGCGGGGGCTGGCCGCCACGGGGCCGCTCCGTATAATGCCGAGATCGCCACTGGTATGGATTAACGGATTGCATATGACTGAACAGCGCCCAATTGCGGTCCTGGGAGGCGGAAGTTTTGGCACCGCCGTGGCTAATTTGCTGGCCGAGAACGGGCATCAGGTCCGGCAGTGGATGCGTGACCCTGAACAGGCCGAGGCCATTCGGGTCCATCGCGAGAACCCGCGTTACCTCAAAGGCATCAAGATTCTTCCGGCAGTAGAACCGGTGACGGACCTGCACGCCACGCTGGAAGCCTGCGACCTGTGTTTCGTCGCACTGCCCTCCAGTGCATTGCGTTCGGTATTGGTCCCGCACACCGAACTGTTGAGCGGCAAACTGCTGGTCAGCCTGACCAAAGGCATCGAAGCACACACATTTAAGTTGATGAGCGAGATCCTCGAGGAAATCGCCCCGAAAGCGCGCATCGGCGTGCTGTCCGGACCGAACCTGGCCCGTGAAATCGCCGAACACGCGCTGACCGCCACCGTGGTCGCCAGTGAAGACGAAGAGCTGTGCCAACGGGTACAGGAAGCGCTGCATGGCCGGACCTTTCGCGTGTACGCCAGCGCCGACCGGTTTGGCGTCGAGTTGGGCGGGGCGCTGAAAAATGTTTACGCGATCATTGCCGGCATGGCAGTGGCGCTGGGCATGGGTGAAAACACCAAGAGCATGCTGATCACCCGGGCGCTGGCAGAAATGACCCGTTTTGCGGTGAATCAGGGTGCCAACCCGATGACCTTTCTCGGTCTTGCCGGTGTAGGCGATTTGATCGTCACCTGCTCGTCACCGAAAAGCCGCAACTACCAGGTCGGATTCGCCCTGGGCCAGGGCCTGAGTCTGGAAGACGCGGTCACCCGTCTGGGCGAAGTGGCCGAAGGTGTGAACACGCTGAAAGTGCTCAAGGCCAAGGCTCAGGAGGTTGGCGTCTACATGCCGCTGGTCGCCGGGCTGCACGCGATCCTGTTCGAAGGGCGCACGCTTGATCAGGTGATAGAGCTGTTGATGCGCGGCGAACCGAAAACCGACGTCGACTTTATTTCAACCAGCGGTTTCAACTAAGTACGCTTTACAAAAAAGCAGGGGAGCGCGACATGACCGATCCGAAATTAGATACCAAGTACGAATCCATTCTGCTGCGGGTGCTGTGGATGGTCGTCTTCCTGTTGGTCTGGCAAGTGGCGCAGTTCATCCTTGGCGCATTGGTGCTGGTGCAACTGATCTATCGTTTGTTCTATGGCGCCCCGAGCGCCAGCCTGATGAACTTCGGTGACAGCCTGAGCCAGTTCCTGGCGCAGATCGGGCGTTTCGCCAGCTTTCACAGCGACCAGAAACCCTGGCCGTTCGCCGACTGGCCGACGCCGCGGACACCGGAAGGTGAAGCGCCACATGTCGTGGCGCCCGCGCCGCATCCGGCCCGAGATGAGGAACCCAAGCTATGAAACTCTGGGTATTGCGTCATGGGGAGGCTGAACCGTATGGCTCGCGTCCCGATTCGGAACGAGCACTGACCCCTCATGGTTGCGAAGAAGTGCTGCGCAGTGCTGCGCATTTGATTGGTCAGCCAATTACCGCGATCTACGCCAGCCCTTACCTGCGTGCGCAGCAAACTGCGCAGTTGGTGCGTGAAGCCCTCGGATTCGAACCGGAGATCCGCACGGTCGAATGGCTGACCCCGGAAACTGACCCGGATAAGGTGGCCGAGCAACTCGTGTCAGTGAGCAATGTCCTGTTGGTCAGTCATAACCCGCTGGTGGGAAACCTGCTGAGCTACCTGCAACACGGCGCCGGGCATCCGCCGGAAAAAGTCTCCACCGCAGGGCTGGCGGAGATCAAGGGTGATGAGTTGCTGATCGGGTCGATGAAGCTCAAGGGCATCAAACACCCATAACCACTTTGTTTTGGCTTTTGCAGGAGCCGGCTTGCCGGCGAAGATTTCCATGCGGTGTGCCAGACACACTGCCTTCGCCGCGATGCGGCGACCCGACAAGCCAGCTCCTACCGGGTGCGGCGGTGTTGCTGATTTTTGTGTGAAATAGTCAACCAAGCAACTGCTTGGTTGACTACGCTTGCTCCAGAACAAAAAAATCAGGAGCGAGTCGCATGTCTGCTGCTTTTCGTTTGCCGCTGGATGTCTTCTACGAGCGCGAGGCCCGTCATCCACGCCAGCGTTTTCTGGTCCAGCCCACGGGCGGCGGGCAGGTCGAGATTCTGTCCTGGGCCGACGTCGGCCATCAGGCGCGTTGCGCCGCGCATTGGCTGCGGGCGCGTGATTTGCCGCAAGGCAGCCATATCGCTCTGATCTCGAAAAACTGTGCCCACTGGATCATCGCCGACCTGGCGATCTGGATGGCCGGGCATGTCTCTGTGCCGTTGTACCCCAATCTGACCGCCGAGTCGGTGGCCCAGGTGCTCGACCACTCCGAAGCGGCGCTGGCGTTTATCGGCAAACTCGATGACTGGCCGAGCATGTCCCATGGTGTCAGCCCTGACTTGCCGACGATCAGTCTGCCGCTGCATCCGCCGGGCCGTTTCGATTTCAGTTGGGCCGATTTGCAGCGCAGCTCGCCCATCCAGGATGACCCCAAACCCAGCGCCGAGCAGTTGGCGACCATTATTTACACATCCGGTACCACCGGGCTGCCAAAAGGCGTGATGCACAGCTTTGGCAATCTGGGATTTGCTACTACGCACGGTACGCAGTTGTTTGGCCTCAACGAGTCGGATCGACTGCTGTCCTATTTGCCGCTGTGTCACGTTGCCGAGCGGATGTTCGTTGAGATGGCATCGATTTACACCGGGCAAACTGTGTTCTTTGCCGAAAGCCTCGACACCTTCCTGACGGATTTAAAGCGCGCACGGCCCACTGCCTTGTTCGGGGTGCCACGGATCTGGAGCAAATTCCAGATGGGTGTATACAACAAGATCCCGGCAAAACGCCTCGATTTTCTGCTTGGCCTGCCCTTCGTTGGTAAGCGGATCGGGCATAAAGTCCTTGCCGGTCTGGGGTTGGACGCATTGCGCGTCGCCTTGTCCGGCGCGGCGCCCGTGCCACACACCTTGCTGCTGTGGTACCGCAAGCTGGGGCTGGATGTGCTTGAGGTCTACGGCATGACCGAGAGCTGCGGCTACTCCCACATTTGCCGCCCCGGCGAGCACAAACCCGGCTGGATCGGCAGGCCTTGCCCGGAGGTTGAAGTGCGGATCGACGAGTCGGGCGAGGTCATGGTGCGCAGTGGCGCGACCATGCTCGGCTACTTTAAGGAACCGCAGAAAACCGCTGAAACCATTACCGAAGACAGCTTCCTGCGCACCGGCGACAAGGGCGAGCAGGACGCTGAAGGCAACCTGCGCCTGACCGGGCGGCTGAAAGAAATCTTCAAGACCAGCAAGGGTAAATACGTGGCGCCGGCACCGATCGAAAATCGTCTGGCGGTGCATTCCCGAATCGAGCAAGTGTGCGTGGTCGGTGATGGTTTGAGTGCGCCGCTGGGGCTGTGTGTGTTGTCAGCGGTCGGGCAGCAAGACGCCAGCGGGATGGCGAGGGCGGGGCTGCATTCAAGCCTCGAAAAACTGCTGGATGAGGTCAATGGCGTCCTCGACAAACATGAGCGTTTGCGGCGTCTGGTGGTGGTCAAGGACAGCTGGGCCGTGGAAAACGGTTTCCTGACGCCGACCCTGAAGATCAAGCGCAACGTGATCGAAGCGGCCTACGGAGCCCGCTTCGAAGAATGGAGCGAGCGCAGCGAGGCGGTGTTGTGGCAGGATTGAGCGACGAACGACACCCACAAAGGAAAGTTGCGATGAGTCTGTGGCGTACCACTCCGAACATTGAGCAGTTGAACGCAATCCAGAAAAACACCATCGGCGAAGTGCTGGATATTCGCTTCGAAGCGTTCGACGAAGAGTCCCTGACCGCAAGCATGGTCGTTGACCACCGCACTCACCAGCCATACGGCCTGCTGCATGGCGGTGCCTCGGTGGTGCTGGCCGAATCGGTCGGCTCAATGGCCAGCTACCTGTGCATCGACGCCAGCAAGTTTTACTGCGTGGGGCTGGAAGTCAACGCCAACCATTTACGCGGACTGCGCAGTGGGCGAGTGACTGCCGTGGCCAAGCCGATCCACATTGGCCGTACGACGCACGTTTGGGATATTCGCTTGAGCAGCGATGAAGGCAAGGCCAGTTGCGTGTCGCGGTTGACCATGGCGGTTGTGCCGTTGGGCGAGAACCCGCCAGTGCGCTGAAGTCCCGGGCAATCTGCTTGGCCTTTTGTGGCGAGAGAGCAAGCTCGCTCGCCACAATGGCTCCACTCCATAGGCTTGACCGGACTGTCATCATTCCTGTCACTTACAGTCATTGCTGTCAGTCGTCGTCTTACGGACAATCAACGCCTGTTCTCGCTCATGGATTTACCGGTATGTCGCAACAGATATTTTTCGCCCACGCCAATGGCTTTCCTTCAGGGACCTACGGCAAGTTGTTTGCGGCGTTGGCGCCCGAGTATCAGGTGACCCATCTGGAGCAGCACGCTCATGATCCGCGTTTTCCGGCGGACGACAATTGGTACAACCTGGTGGATGAGCTGATCCATCACCTCAAGCAACAAGCGGAACCGGTGTGGGGTGTCGGCCATTCTTTTGGTGGCTTGCTGCATTTGCACGCGGCGCTGCGTTGCCCTGAGTTGTATCGCGGCGTGGTGATGCTCGACTCTCCGGTCCTGACCCTGACCGATCGATGGGTCATCCGCGCCGCCAAGCGTTTCGGTTTTATCGACCGTTTGACCCCGGCCGGCCGCACCCTGGGGCGCCGGGAAGAGTTCGCTGACATCGAAAGCGCCCGCCGCTATTTCGCGGGCAAAACCCTGTTCCGCAGTTTTGATCCGGAATGCTTTGATGCCTACCTGCAACATGGTTTGCACAAGGTCGGGGACAAACTGCGCCTGCGTTTCAATCCCGCTACGGAAATCAGCATTTACCGTGGCGTGCCCCACACCAGCCCCGGTCGCACGCGTCAGCTGAAAGTGCCGCTTGCGGTGGTGCGCGGGCACAAGAGCCGCGTGGTGATGCGTCATCATGCGAGCTCCGTCGGACGCATGCCGCTGGGTGAATCCCTGACCGTGCCCGGTGGCCACATGTTTCCTCTTGAACGTCCACACGACACGGCTACGCTGCTGAAAAACCTGTTCAGCCGGTGGGACGGTCGCAGCCAACAGGATTGCGCATGAGCCATGCCGTCGAAGAAGTCCGCCTGAGCCTGCCACACATCGAGTTGGCGGCGCACCTGTTTGGTCCTGAAGACGGCCTTCCTGTGATTGCACTGCATGGCTGGCTGGACAATGCCAACAGCTTTGCCCGCCTGGCGCCCAAGCTCAAAGGCCTGCGTATCATCGCCCTGGACATGGCCGGTCACGGTCATTCCGGGCATCGCCCGCCCGGTGCCGGATACGCGATGTGGGATTACGCTCATGACGTGCTGCAAGTTGCCGAACAGCTTGGTCTGAAGAAATTTGCGCTGATGGGACACTCCATGGGGGCGATCGCTTCTCTGATCATTGCCGGGTCGATGCCGGAGCGCGTCACCCACCTGGCCCTGATCGACGGCATCATTCCTCCTACAGACAAAGGCGAAAATGCTGCCGAGCGCATGGGCATGGCCCTGCAAGCGCAGTTGGATCTGCGGGACAAACACAAACCGGTCTACGCCACCCTGGACCGCGCCATTGAAGCGCGTATGAAGGGTTTGGTGGCCGTCAGTCGCGAAGCGGCCGAGCTGCTCGCACAGCGTGGCTTGATGCCGGTACCGGGCGGTTACACCTGGCGTACCGACAACCGGCTGACACTGCCATCGCCGTTGCGTATGACCTCCGAACAGGCGATGGCGTTTGTCCAGCGGATCAGTTGTCCTGCCAAATTGGTGGTTGCGGCGCAAGGCATGCTCGCCAAACATCCTGAGTTGCTGGAGCGTCTACCCTTTAGCCGTGAACAGCTGCCAGGCGGTCATCATTTGCACCTGAATGACGAACCCGGTGCCGACCTTGTCGCAGACTGTTTCAATCGGTTCTTCGCCGTTCCTTGACTTGCGCCCGGCAACTGTCGAGGCTGGGCGGGTTGAAATGGGAGACAACCATGATAGATCTCTACACCGCTGCGACCCCGAATGGCCACAAGGTCTCTATCGTGCTCGAGGAACTCGGCCTGCCCTACACGGTGCATGCCCTGAGTTTCGACAAAAAGGAACAGAAGTCCGCGGACTTTCTCAAGATCAATCCCAATGGCCGGATACCGGCGATTGTCGACCGCGCCAATGGCGATTTCGCCGTGTTTGAATCCGGCGCCATCCTGATTTACCTCGCTGAAATGACCGGCAAACTGATGCCCCTGGACCCGAAAGGGCGTTCGGTGGTGTTGCAATGGCTGATGTTCCAGATGGGTGGCATCGGTCCGATGCAAGGTCAGGCCAACGTGTTTTTCCGCTACTTTCCGGAAAAACTTCAGGGTGCCATCGACCGCTATCAACATGAAACCCGACGCCTCTATGAGGTGCTAGATACCCGCCTGAAAACCGAAGAGTTTCTGGCTGGCGAGTACAGCATCGCCGACATCGCCACGTATCCGTGGGTCCGTGGTCATGAGTGGTCCGGGGTCGAGGTCGACGGTTTGACTGCCTTGCAGCGCTGGATGGCAACCATGGCGGCGCGCCCTGGGGTGCAGCGCGGTTTGCTGGTGCCGGAACGCATCGACGATGCCAGCGTCGTCAAGGGTGCCCAGGCCATGCTGATCCGATGAGCCTATCCATGCGTTCACTCAGTCTGCTGGCGCTGTGTTGTTTTAGTCCTTTGTCGCTGGCTGCCGATGTCCCCGGCAGTCAGGACCTGTTGATCCTTCCGCGCATGGACGATGCGCAGATCGTCGATTATCGTCCGGGCGTAGAGCTTGAACGGATCTACCCGCTGGGGTCTATCCGCAAGATCAGCGGCCAGTTGCGCTTTGACGGTCAGGTCACGGCCCGTGGGAAAACCACGTCGGTCACCTATGAGTTGCCACCGGAACACTCCTCCACCGAAGCCTTTACGGCTGCGCGTGAAGCCTTGCAAAAGCAGGGCGCCGAGTTGTTGTTCTGGTGCCAGGCCCGCGATTGCGGCGAAAGCAGTCTGTGGGCCAACGAAGTCTTCGGCAACGCCAAGCTCTACGGTGCCGACGATCAGCAGGCGTATTTATTGCTGCGACTGGCGGCGCCGCAGGACAACTCGCTGGTGGCGCTTTACAGCATCACTCGTGGTAATCGCAAAGCCTATCTGCACGTCGAACAATTCGATGCGGCGGCGCCCTTGGGCGACTTGTTGCCGACTTCCGCTACTTTGCTGCGCCAGCTCAAAAGCACTGGTGTACTCGATTTTCAAAAATTGGGCACCGGTCCCGATGACACATGGCTACGTCTGATTTCTCGCGGTTTGAACCTGGACACCACCTTGCGAGTCAGTGTTTCCGGAGCCAAGGCTGAAGCCTGGCGCGAGGCACTGATCACCCAGGGCGTACGTGCGGCGCGAATGGAGGCTGGTAACGTCGAAGGCTCTGGCCTGCACATCGAGCTGTTGCGATAAGCTGTACAGGCGAACGTGGATTGCGCGTTCGTCTACCCTTTTTTTGACTGACTTTTTTGAGACTTTACATGCCCAATAACGATCGCCTGTTGGTGCAGATTCTGCTCCTGGTGCTGTTTGGCGCGAGCTTCTGGGTGATGGCGCCCTTCTGGTCGGCGCTGTTTTGGGGCGCGGTGCTGGCGTTTGCCAGTTGGCCGTTGATGCGCTTGTTGACCCGTTGGCTCAATGGCCGTGAATCCCTGGCGGCCGCATTGCTGACCCTCGGCTGGATGTTGCTGGTGGCGGTGCCGCTGGTATGGATGGGTTTCAACCTGGCTGACCATGTGCGTGACGCCACGGTGTTTATCAAGGATGTACAGGTTGGCGGTCTGCCTGAAGCTCCGGCGTGGCTGCACAGCATTCCCTTAGTTGGCGAACGGCTGGTGGTGATCTGGAACAGCATCGATCAGCAAGGCGCCGCAATGATGGTGTCCCTCAAACCTTATGTGGGACAGGTCGGTAACTGGCTGCTGGCGCGCAGTGCACAGATTGGCGGCGGTATTCTCGAATTGACACTGAGCATCGTGTTTGTGTTCTTTTTCTATCGCGACGGCCCACGGTTGGCGGTGTTTGTTCATGGGTTGCTGGAGCGCCTGATCGGTCAGCGTGCCGAGTATTACATCGATTTGGTGGCGGGCACGGTGCAGCGGGTGGTGAACGGTGTGATCGGTACGGCAGCGGCGCAAGCGGTGCTCGCGTTGATCGGTTTCCTGATTGCCGGGGTGCCTGGCGCGTTGGTGCTGGGCATCGGGACCTTCTTGCTCAGTCTGATTCCGATGGGGCCGCCGCTGATATGGATCCCGGCCACGGCCTGGTTGGCCTGGAAGGGTGAGTACGGAATGGCGATATTTCTGGGGATCTGGGGTACGTTCATCATCAGTGGCGTCGACAACGTGCTGAAGCCGTACCTGATCAGTCGGGGTGGAAACCTGCCGTTGGTCATTGTGCTGCTGGGGGTGTTTGGCGGGTTGATTGCGTTTGGCTTTATCGGGTTGTTTATCGGCCCGACTTTGCTGGCCGTGGCTTATAGCTTGCTGACGGACTGGAGCAAGAGTCAGGCGCGGGTGGAAGATCATCGGCCTTAAAGTGTTTGTTGCGGTTCCAAAAGACTAGTCTTGCTTGAGCGCCGATGACGAATTACCGATCATCGGGTCCCGCAGCGCCGCTGGTTCCGCTACAATGCGCGCCGATTTCGTCCTGCCTGAGAGCCCGCACATGTCCGTCTGCCAGACTCCTATCATCGTCGCCCTGGATTTCCCCACCCGTGACGCCGCACTGAAGCTGGCCGACCAGTTGGACCCGAAACTGTGCCGGGTAAAAGTCGGCAAGGAACTGTTCACCAGCTGCGCCTCGGAAATCGTCGGCACCTTGCGTGACAAGGGTTTCGAAGTGTTCCTGGACCTGAAATTCCACGACATCCCGAACACCACCGCCATGGCCGTCAAAGCCGCCGCGGAAATGGGCGTGTGGATGGTCAACGTCCATTGCTCCGGCGGTCTGCGCATGATGGCGGCCTGCCGTGAAGTGCTGGACCAGCGCACCGGGCCTAAACCGCTGCTGATCGGTGTGACCGTGCTGACCAGCATGGAACGTGAAGACCTGGCGGGTATCGGTCTGGACATCGAGCCGCAGGAACAAGTGCTGCGCCTGGCCGCACTGGCGGAAAAAGCTGGGATGGACGGTCTGGTGTGCTCGGCGCTGGAGGCCCAGGCCTTGAAGTCGGCGCACCCGTCGTTGCAACTGGTGACCCCGGGCATTCGTCCGGCGGGCAGTGCGCAAGACGATCAACGCCGCATCCTGACCCCGCGCCAGGCACTGGACGCCGGTTCCGATTATCTGGTGATTGGTCGTCCGATCAGCCAGGCGGCGGATCCAGCCAAGGCGCTCGCCGCCGTAGTGGCCGAACTCGCCTAAACACTGCTAAACCTGTGGGAGCGGGCAAGCCCGCTCCCACACTGATTTTGGGTGTATTTCGAATTTGTAGTTAAACCTTCAACACCAACTTCCCGAAATTCTCGCCGCTGAACAATTTCATCAGCGTTTCCGGGAATGTCTCCAGTCCGTCAACAATGTCTTCCTTGCTCTTGAGCTGCCCCTTGGCCATCCAGCCGGCCATTTCCTGCCCGGCGGCGGCAAACTGGGCTGCGTAGTCCATCACGACAAAACCTTCCATCCGCGCGCGGTTGACCAGCAGCGACAGGTAATTGGCCGGGCCCTTGACCGCTTCCTTGTTGTTGTACTGGCTGATTGCGCCGCAAATCACCACGCGCGCCTTCATGTTCAGTCGGCTCAGCACTGCGTCGAGGATGTCGCCGCCGACGTTATCGAAATACACATCGACCCCTTTTGGGCATTCGCGTTTAAGACCGGCGATGACGTCTTCGTTTTTGTAGTCGATGGCGCCGTCAAAACCCAATTCGTCGATCAGGAATTGACACTTGTCTGCGCCGCCGGCAATCCCGACCACGCGGCAACCTTTGATCTTGGCGATCTGCCCGGCAATGCTGCCCACCGCGCCGGCAGCGCCCGACAGCACCACGGTGTCCCCGGCTTTCGGCGCACCGACATCGAGCAGGGCGAAGTAGGCGGTCATCCCGGTCATGCCAAGGGCGGACAAGTAGCGCGGCAATGGCGCCAGTGTCGGATCAACCTTATAGAAACCTCGTGGTTCGCCGAGGAAGTAATCCTGCACGCCGAGGGCACCGTTGACGTAGTCCCCGACGGCAAAACCTGGACTATTCGAGGCGACGACTTTGCCGACACCCAATGCGCGCATCACTTCACCCAGACCCACCGGTGGAATATAGGACTTGCCCTCGTTCATCCAGCCGCGCATGGCCGGGTCCAGTGACAGGTATTCGTTTTTGACCAGAATCTGACCCGCCGCCGGCTCGCCGACCGGTACTTCCTGATAGGTAAAGGTCTCGCGGGTGGCCGCGCCCACCGGACGTTTGGCGAGCAGGAACTGGCGATTGGTCTGGGAAGTCATGACAGGCACTCAAGATGAATGAAGCCTTGTAGATAGCCCTTCATGGGCAATGCCGCAAGTTTGGCTGATGAGGCGAATGCACATCGATCCAATGCAGTGATAGTCGAGGCTAGTGTTCTATCACTCCCACTCATGGCCGCCCAACCGGCCTTCTGATAGTGCTGCCGTGCTGAAGTCCTCTATGCCTAGACTGAAAACAGGCAATCCCCCGTATTCTTCTCACCGAGGACATAACAATGAGCATGACGTTTTCCGGCCAGGTCGCTGTGGTGACTGGCGCAGCCAACGGTATTGGTCGTGCGACCGCCCAGGCGTTCGCCGCCGAAGGGCTGAAGGTAGTGGTCGCCGATCTGGACACCGCCGGCGGCGAAGGCACCGTGGCACTAATTCGTATCGCGGGTGGGGAAGCGACCTTTGTGCGTTGTAACGTCACGCTGGAACGCGATGTAAAGAATCTGATGGACGAAGTGGTGAAAACCTACGGCCGTCTGGACTATGCCTTCAACAATGCCGGCATCGAGATCGAGAAAGGCAAACTCGCCGAGGGCACGCTGGATGAGTTCGACGCAATCATGGGCGTCAACGTCAAAGGCGTCTGGCTGTGCATGAAGTATCAATTGCCTTTGTTGTTGGCCCAGGGCGGCGGTGCAATCGTCAACACTGCTTCGGTGGCGGGCCTGGGGGCTGCGCCGAAGATGAGTATTTACGCGGCGTCCAAGCATGCAGTGATCGGGCTGACCAAGTCGGCCGCCATCGAATACGCCAAGAAAAAAATTCGTGTAAACGCGGTATGCCCGGCAGTGATCGACACCGACATGTTCCGCCGTGCCTACGAAGCGGACCCCAAGAAGGGTGAGTTTGCCAACGCCATGCATCCGGTGGGGCGCATCGGCAAAGTCGAGGAAATTGCCAGCGCTGTGCTGTACCTGTGCAGCGACGGCGCAGCGTTCACCACCGGCCATTCGCTGGCAGTGGATGGTGGCGTTACCGCGTTTTGAATCAGGGGCTGCTACGTAGGAATAAACCCGTATTTTTGCGGGTTTTTTTACAGTTCCGTGACGGGGCGGAGCAATGTGTTTCAAACGGTTAGAACCGAGGGATTTAGCGGCGTTGTCGCACATCTGATCCAGCGCTCCTGTGATTAACTGTCTCCAGCAAAACGGACAGGAGTGTGCTTGCTCATGGAATTGAGAATCGATCGACAGGCGTTGGTGCCGGTCGTGCAGCAAATCGTCGACGCGTTGGCCGGCTGGCTCCGTCAGGACGGGATACTGCCGGGGGCGCGTTTGCCTTCTGCGCGGCAAATTGCACGGGTCAATTTGCTCAGTCAGTCCTGCGTCGTCGAAGCCTGTGAACGCCTGGTGGCACAAGGCTTGCTGGCGCCGCGTCAGGGCGCCGGCTTCATTGTTGCCATACCTGCGCTGGCCACCGAGGGGCGACAGGATGGCCCTTGGTTCGAAGCGGCAGAAATGACGCAGGGCGACGTCTCGGGCCAACTCAAGCTGGGCTGGGGCGGCCTACCCGAAAGCTGGCGTGAAACTGACGATTTGACCTACGCGATCCGTCAGGTGAGCCGCACCGACATGGCCGGGTTGTTCAACTACAGCACACCACTGGGTTTGCCTGCCTTGCGGGAGCAAATCCTCAAACGTCTCCAGCAACTCGACATTGAAGTGGATAAAAGAAGGATTGTGACCACGAATGGGGCTACTCACGGGCTCGATCTGATCGTGCGTACACTGCTCAAACCGGGTGATTGCGTGGTGGTGGAAAGTCCGGGGTACTCACTGTTGTTCGATCTGCTCAGGCTCAACGGCGTGACGATGATCGAGGTGCCGCGCACCCCGCGTGGGCCTGATACGCAGACGCTTGAAGCGCTGTTGGTGAAATACCGGCCCCGTGCGCTCTTCATCAATAGCCTCTACCACAACCCGACGGGCAGCAGCCTGACACCCTTGGTGGCGCAGCAGGTGCTGCAACTGACCAAAGATCATGGCGTGCAGGTAATCGAAGATGACGTCTATGCCGATTTGCACAGTGGCCCCGGCACTCGACTCGCTGCAATGGGGATAGACGACAATGTGATTTACGTCGGCAGTTACTCCAAGACCCTCAGCAGTTCATTACGCGTCGGCTTTGTCGTGGCCAGTGACGCGGTTGTTGCGCGACTGGCCGAGGTCAAGATGACCAGTAGCATGGGCGCCTCAAGGTTCTGTGAAGCGGTGCTGGCTTGTCTGTTGGCCAGAGGTGCGTATCGCAAACTGGTTCAGCGTCAGCGCCAGCGATTGAATACCGACAGAGAGGCAGCCCTGCAAGTCCTCGAAGATGCCGATTGGGAAGTTTTCGGCAAGCCGGTGGGCGGTCTGTTCATCTGGGCGCGATCCCGCAAGTCCGACTTCGCGCAGGTGCGCGCACAGGCCCGACGCTTTGGGGTGTTGCTGTCTTCAGCTACAGCATTCAGCCCTGGCGGCGAGGCCACGGACTGGCAGCGCATCAACGTGGCCTACGCCTGTGATCCTCGGGCGCGGGCATTTTTTCAGGCCACTGCGCTGAATCGACCTCAGGCGTTCTGAAAACGACGCGGGCGTAGCTTTTTGCCATTATTGCGACGCCAGAGACTTGTGCTGGCACAGGCCCGTTGCGACCCTGTGTCAACAGATTATGTCAGGAGAATACGCGCCATGATTTCGGCCGCGCAAGGACGTTTTGCCAACCTCGGTATGGCATACAAAATGGGTGTCGGGTTTGTACTGGTGTTGCTTTTGACAGCGCTGGTTGCTGCCATCGGCGTAGGGTCCCTGCAAACCATCAGTCAGCGCTTCGATGGGCTCAAACAGATGTCATCGCTCAATAGTGGTTTGCTCAAAGTGCGACTGCTTGAGCAGGAGTACGCCTTGCACGGAAGCCCGAAAACCGCCGATGCCCTGCACGAAGGCGTTGATGGCTTGATTGCTCTGGCAACGGGGCTTAAGGCGGCATCGACGGCTAACGTGCCAGTGATGAATGAGGTCGAGCAGTCGCTGGGTGCCTATCGCAAGGCGTTCGATGAGTTCGTCTCGCTGAGTCAGGCCAAGGACCTGGCGCTGGAAATGGCCAGTTGGTCGGTGTCCAGCGTGGCCAATAACCTTGATGTGCTGCAAGCCGGCCTGGCCGATGACGGCGCCTATACCTTGAAGCAATCCGAGGGCAAGGACGGAGGGCAGTTTCTCGAACAGGCCAGTCAGGTCAGCCAGGTCTCGCGGTTGATGTTGCAAGCCATGAACGAAGCACGTGTGCGTCTGGACCAGAGCCGCAAGGGCGACGACAGTGCGGGCCAGGGCAAGATCGAGCAGGCGGATCAGGCGCTGACTCAGGCCGAACGGCTGAAAACCACGGTCAAGGATGAGGGCTATCAGACGGTCCTCAATGAAGTAACCGGCCACATCGGCAGTTTTAGCGAAAAACTCACGGAGTACACCGGTCTGTTGGCTCAGGAGAAAACCGTCTACGAACAACTGCATCAGCGTGCAGCGCAAGTAGTTGAGCGGGTCGATCAAGCCTATGTCGCCGAAGACCGGTCGATGCAGGCCGAGCTGAAAAAGAACGCGTTGCTGATCCTTGGCTCCTCGGCCCTGGCGTTGCTGGTCGGGCTGGTGGCGGCGTGGGTAATTACCCGGTTGATCGTGACACCGCTGCGCAGTGTGATCCGTGTGGCGCAGCAGATCGCCGCAGGTGATTTGAGTGCGACGGTTCAAGTCACGCGGCGTGACGAGATCGGCCAATTGATGCAGGCAATGCAACAGATGGGTGCCGGGCTCAGCCGTATCGTCAGCGGCTTGCAGGCCGGTATCGAACAATTGGCGAATTCAGCGCATTCGCTGTCGGCGGTGACCGAGCAGACCAACCTGGAAGTCAGCAGCCAGAAAGAAGAAACCGAGCAGGTTGCCACGGCGATGAACCAGATGACCGCGACGGTACACGACGTGGCGCGTAACGCCGAGGAGGCCGCCCAGGCTGCCCAGACTGCAGATGGCAAGGTTGAAAGTGGCCAGCAAGTAGTACGCCAGAGCATGGCGCGCATCGAGCAATTGGCGGATTCGGCGACGTCGGCCAGTTCCAGCATCGAAAGCTTGAGTGCAGAGATCCAGAACATCGGTACGGTGCTCGGCGTGATAAAAAGTGTCGCCGAGCAGACCAACCTGCTGGCGCTCAACGCGGCTATCGAGGCCGCACGGGCTGGCGAGCAGGGCAGGGGATTTGCCGTGGTGGCCGATGAAGTCCGGGCACTGGCCAAGCGTACCCAGCAATCGACCGAAGAGATCGAACGTCTGGTCGGTGCCTTGCGCTCGGCCGCGAAATCGTCGGTGCAGCAGATTCAGAACAGCGGCGAGCTCGTAAAGCTGGCGGTCAGTGATGCGTTGCAGACTGAGAGCGCGTTGGGAAGTATTGCTGCGGCGGTATCGTTGATTCAGCAGATGAATCAGCAGATTGCCGCAGCAGCCGAGGAACAGAGTTCGGTGGCTGAGGAGATTAATCGCAGCGTTACGAGTATTCGTGCGAGCGCGGATCAGTCATCGCTGGCGATGCAGGGCAACGCAGCGTCCAGCATTGAACTGGCTCAGCTGGGCGTTGAGTTGAAGGGGATGGTGGGGCACTTCCGGCTCTTGTAGGAGCTGGCTTGCCAGCGAAAGCGGCCCGCGGATAACTCCAATCCTTGTGGGAGCGAGCAGGCTCGCTCCCACAAGGATTGCGGCGCTCAACGCCTTAACTGATCGGCATTAACCTTAGCAGGTGGCTTTTCTGTTGTGCTGATCAGTCGTAGATCACTTTCTTTTTCCAGTCGGCATCGGCGTCGACTTGCTTGAGGCCTACGTTCAACTGGTTGGCCTCATTTTCAACCGCAGCGACGTTGTCCATCACCATGGCGTTGGCGCGAGCCAGGAGTTTCTCCAGGTACTCCAGCTGCTCGGCGTAGACTTGTGGCTCTTGTTGTTTGCGCAGGTACTGCACGCCACGTTCGAACGCCAGGCGCGCCTGGCCCGGTTGGTTCTGTTGCAAGCAATGCTGGCCGAGGTTGTTGAAGAACTCGATGTGCAGCAGCACCAGGATATGTCGGACTTCGCGGATCCAGCGCTTGGCTTCGTTGGTCGGCAGGAAACCGTCCTGGGCGGCGCGGGTGATTTGGCCATGCAAGGCTTCGAGCAGGAAGCGTACATCCTTGGCCTTGGCTTCGGTCTGGATCGGTGCCGGCGGGTTGTTGACCGTGATCGATTCACCCTGATCAGCAAGCGTCTCCAGCTCGGCAATCCGCGCCTTGAGGTTGGCGCTGGTTTTCTCCAGGTTGAGCAGGCGCTGGCAGACGTTGAGTTCCAGGCGGGTCAACAGCAACTTGAGCGCCGGTGTCATCAACTGACCGGGAAAGGTCTCGGTGATTTCGCCGCAGCGGCGCAGGCGGTCGTTGAGCTCAATCTTGGTGCGGGCCTTTTCCAGCTTGTTGTTTTCCACCACATGGTTCATATAGCCAATGGCGATCAACAGAGCGATCCCTGCTACGACGAGCAGGGTGATCATGAGTGGTGTCACCGGTAAAACCTCTTATAGGGTTCGCATTCGAGAGTAGTGGCTCGGCGTCGGGGGCGCATAGGCCGCTCGATCACTTGAATCAGCTATGGCTTATCTATGTATCGGCCGTTGTCCTGCTTAGATAAATGGTGGCAAATAGGTTTCGAGTTGCCATCATTTTGACCGCATGGACTATAGCGCCTTGATGGATGTCGGAAAATAGGCGTCAAAGGCTTGGCTGAGGAAAAGCCTGAAACCTGTCTCAAAGCAGGGCGAAGTCATTGATTTAAATAAATTTATAACTGGGGGTTGACGACCCCTCAATCCATCCATAGAATGCGCGCCACTTACAGCGGAAAGCACACAGCGAAACGCGGTAGGGAGTGAATGTTGTACGTGTGTCCCCTTCGTCTAGTGGCCTAGGACACCGCCCTTTCACGGCGGTAACAGGGGTTCGAGTCCCCTAGGGGACGCCAATGCGGGAATAGCTCAGTTGGTAGAGCACGACCTTGCCAAGGTCGGGGTCGCGAGTTCGAGTCTCGTTTCCCGCTCCATTTTTAAGCGGCGTTGCTTTCGGGCGACGTTGAGTGAAACCAGAACCGATATCTTCGGATGCGGATTTGGGCACTGAAATACACACCATGTGTTTCAGTTAGCGTGTCCCCTTCGTCTAGTGGCCTAGGACACCGCCCTTTCACGGCGGTAACAGGGGTTCGAGTCCCCTAGGGGACGCCATTTGCGGGAATAGCTCAGTTGGTAGAGCACGACCTTGCCAAGGTCGGGGTCGCGAGTTCGAGTCTCGTTTCCCGCTCCATATTTAACAAAAACGCCGCTCAGCAATGAGCGGCGTTTTTGTTTGTGCGTGATTTAGTGTTCATGCCTAAAAAGGCCCGCTAGTCAGGCTGTGCGGGCCTTTTACAATTGAGGCGACTACATCGACAGGATCAAGCGCCCGGCAAACAGGATCAGAATCCCCCCCATTGTCCGTTCAAACCAATGGCCCATGCGCATGAACAGCATTCGTACCCGGGCACTGGAAAAGAACAGAGCAACGATCACAAACCACAAAGCATTCACGAAGCACATCCAGACTCCATACAACGCCTGAATCTTGAGCGGCGTCGTGGCGCTAATAATGGTGGTGAAAATCGCCAGGAAAAACAGCGTAGCCTTGGGGTTGGTTGCGTTGGTCAGAAAACCGGTGGTAAATGCCTTCAACAGCGTTTGCTCGGCGATAGGCTCGTCCGAGTTTTTATCGCTCTCAAGCGCGGACTTGGGTTTGCTGCGCAACAGGCTGACACCGAGGTACAAAATGTAGGCGCCGCCCGCGACCTTGGCCACCGTCAACAGCCAAGGCGTCGTATGCATCAGCGCGCCGACCCCGAGCAGGGTGTACAGCACGTGCACGGAAATTCCCGCGCCGATACCCAACGCCGTGCAGATGCCCACCCATCGGCCGAAACGCACGCTCTGACGAATGGTCACGGCGAAATCCGGCCCGGGTGCAACCACGGCCAGAAAGTGAATAGTTGCCAGCGCCAGAAATTCGCCCAGGTAATTCGAAAGCATCTCAACTCCAGAAGGTAAGGGGGGAAGCATTGCCGCGGTAACCGACAAAGAACGAAAGGCTCAGTCGCGGATCCGCCACGCCCGGAGTCACCGAGTGCATGCGGCGCGAATTGAACATGATGAAATCGCCTGGTTCAGGGCGAATCTCCAGGGTCGGAGGGCCTAGCAGGGCGGGGTCGATGCCGTAACTGTCACCACGCATATTGTCGAACTGATCCGGCGAAATGTCGTCGTCCCACACCTGCAGCGCACCGCCCTCGGTCGGCATGTTCAGGTAAACGTTGCAGGCGAACTGCGCTTCCAGGCTTCTGGCCTGGTAACTGTCCGGGGCGTCCTTGGCGAAAATGTCGTGGTGGGCGAGGAAGCACACCCCCGGTTTCACCACCCGTGATAGCCCGACATACATCTTGCGGCCGTAGAGGTTTTCCAGGTGCGCACCCGCCGGCCAGGATTCGTCGAGCATGCAGCGCAGGGTGTCGACCGGGGATGAATAGGGGGCGCAACGGTTACGCAACTCTGAAATGTTGCGCGTGGCGCGTTCGAAGTAGTCCTCGATCAACAGTGGCTGGTTTTCCGCTTCATAAAACGCCATGCCGATGCGGCCGATGCTTGGCGCATTGATATAACCTTCGAAGCCCGGGGCGAGGATCTTGTCGCCAATCTGAATCGCCAGCGGTTGGGGCAACAAGCCTTTGATGCGGATCGCGAGGACTTCTTCATTAGCCAGTTTTTTATGCACGTCTCATCGAGACGCTCGACGTCAAGCATCATGTCTTAGGTCCCTCTATCAGATAGTCAACAGTACCCGCGAACGCAGGTTCCCCCTGCGTCAGGCGATGATGGTGTCGACATCGCCCAAATGCTCAACCCACGTTGTAGTGGACTGACAGCGTTCCCTTCTTCAATGAAAGGGACGCGATCGTGACCGTGCCCAACTCCTTCAGGCTCCGTACATGGGTACCGCCGCAGCCGTAGGCGGGCAGTTCACCGAAACCGATTTCCCGGGCGCCTTCGCGCAACGACGTCAGACGTGGAAAATCCTGGGTAACCCACTGTTCGATGCCAAGTTGAATGGTTTGGGCGTCGACGTCTTGTGCGCAATCCAGTGCCTTGAACTGCACCCGCCCTTCGCCCGGCCAGTGATGTGCTTTGGTCGGCATCCAGCCCTTGGCCTGGACGAAGTGGCCGATCAGATGCCCGGCTGAATGCAGGCGTGTATTGAACTGGCGACGCTCCCCGTCCACCCGAATCAGGGTCATGCCGGGTGCTACCGGTTGGTCGACGAAATGAATGATCCGGTCAGGGTCCTGGATGACCCGTAGTACCTGGCTATCGCCGATCCAGCCCGTATCAAAGGGCTGTCCGCCACCCTGTGGGTGAAACAGAGTGGCGCGCAGTACCACAGCAAATTCATTCTCGTAGGGCGTGCAATCCAGGACTTCCACATTGGCTTTGAGGTCATCACTATGGAAAAAGAGGCGAAGCGTCATATTCCATGCCCTTATTAAAATTTCTATTTTTATTATATGAAGCGTGGAATTGCGTGATAATCCGTTCAATCATCAAAGGACTGTTGCGCTGTGAGCATAAATCTTCCGCTACCGCTGCTCGGTGAAATGGCGATTTTCGTCAAGGTTGTCGAGACCGGCAGCTTCTCCGAAGCGGCTCGTCAATTGGGCACTTCGCCGTCGGCAGTGAGTCGCAGTATTTCGCGTCTGGAGAAGGCCCTGGCCACGCGTCTACTGCAGCGCACCACGCGAAAACTGCGCCTGAGCGACGGTGGCGAAGAAGTGTTCAAGCGTTGTCAGGAAATGGTCAGCGCGGCCAAGTCAGTGATGGAAATCAGTGGTCAGTTCACTGACGAACCCGAGGGGCTGGTGCGTATCAGCGTCCCGAAAGCGGTAGGCCGGATCGTGATTCATCCGCATATGCCGGAATTTTTGCGCCGTTATCCCAAAGTGGACGTGGAGCTGTTGCTTGAGGACCGTCAGGTTGATTTGATCGACGACAACGTCGACCTTGCGATTCGCATCACTGACCGGCCGCCTGCGGGGTTAGTGGGACGGCAGTTGCTCACCATCGACCATTTGCTCTGCGCGACACCGCAGTATCTGGCCGAACACGGTACGCCGACTCACCCCCATGACTTGCTCAATCACAGTTGCATTTACCTGGGCGAAACCCCGAGCGATGCGCGCTGGAAATTCAAGAAGGGCAGCAAATCGGTAACCGTCGGTGTGCGCGGGCGTTATGCCGCCAATCATACCGGCGTACGTTTTGGCGCGGTGTTGCAGCACATCGGCATTGGCAGCTTGCCCTATTTCACTGCACGCCATGCCCTGGAGAAAGGGTTGATGGTGCAGGTCCTTCCGGACTGGACCTTTCTGGCGTCCTACCACGGAGGTGCCTGGTTGCTGCATTCGCCAACCCGGTACTTGCCTCCCAAGTTACGGGTGTTGATTGATTACCTGGTGGCGTGTCTTGAGAAGGAGCCGACATTGGGCAAGCCGGTCAAGTCGAATGGTCCGGTTTGGTCCTCATCGGAATATGAAATGCCGGAGAGTGACGGCTTGTTCTGAGCGCAAAAAAAGGCCCGCATGTTCAATCATGCGGGCCTTTTGTATAACTGATCCGGGATCAGTGCTTGCTGTCGTCGTTCGACATCGCCAGCAGTTGTTTTTCCTGGTTCCAGTCAAATGGTTCGTCGTTCTGTTCAGCTTCGAAGCGACGTTCTTCCAGCGCCTGATACAGATCGATTTCATCATCGGGCATGTAATGCAGGCAGTCACCGGCGAAGTACCACAGCAGGTCGCGCGGGACCAGGTGGGCAATTTGCGGGTAGCGGGTGATCACCTGGCAGAGAATGTCCTGGCCCAGGTATTGGCTTTCGATCGGATCGACCGGCAGCAACGCACGCAGTTCGTCGAAGCGCTCCAGGAACAAGGCATGGCTTTCTTCGGGAACCTGTTCGGCCTCACCCACGGCGACCAGGATGCTGCGCAAGTGGTCAAGCAAGACGAGATGGTCGGCAACGACGTTGGACACGAGATAAGTCCTCAAGAGCAAAACGGGCGCGGGAGTATAAAGCGCCCGCGCCCATTTTGCATTGGCGTACATGTCTGGCTGGATCAGCGGACCTTTCCTTGCGCCAGCGCCAACTCTTCTTTATCGAAATCATCGACATCAATCACCTTGCGCCGCGCCGCCTCGGCAGCACGCAGGGTCTGCGCTTCCACTGCCTGCAAAACGCCTGCCTCCAGCGCTGCATCGATGATGTTCTCCCCGGCAGCCGGTTTGAGCTGGCCACTTTTGAGCGCCATGTGCAATTTTTTCTGCAGGGGCTGCGCTGCATTGAGCAAATTGCAGGCGTGTTGCAAAGCCCCTACGGCGTCATCGGCCGATTGCGGTCGATAGCAACCGCCCAGCAACTCTTCGAGCGTCGGGTCTCCCTTGGCGCGGCCAATCACGGCAGCTACTTCGGCGCCGAGTGAGTCCGATGGCCCTTTGTGTCGACGGCCGAACGGGAACACGATGACCCGCAACAGGCTACCCAACACCTTGTTCGGGAAATTGCTCAGCAGTTCATCCAGTGCTCGTTCCGACTGACCAAGACTTTCCTCCATGGCCCAGGTAAACAGCGGCGCCATGTGCTCCGGTGATTCGAGATCGTGGTAACGCTTGAGGGCGGCAGAGGCGAGGTACAGGTTGCTGAGCACATCCCCCAGGCGTGCCGACAGGCGTTCGCGACGTTTCAGTTCGCCACCCAGCAACATCATGCTCAGGTCCGCCAGCAGGGCGAACGCCGCGGCCTGACGGTTGAGCGCCCGGAAGTAACCCTGGCTGAGCTTGTTGCCCGGTGTATGTTCGAAGTGCCCGAAACCCAGGTTCAGCACCAGCGTGCTGGCGGCGTTGCTCACGGCAAAACCGATGTGCTTGAGCAACAGACCATCGAACTCGGTGAGTGCCTGGTCTTTGTCTTCGCGGCCAGCGAGGGCTATTTCTTTGAGCACGAACGGATGGCAGCGAATCGCACCCTGGCCAAAGATCATCAGGTTGCGCGAGAGAATGTTCGCGCCTTCCACGGTGATGAAAATCGGCGCGCCATTCCAGCTGCGACCGAGGTAGTTGTTCGGCCCCATGATGATCGCTTTACCGCCGTGAACATCCATCGCGTGGCTGATGCACTCGCGGCCACGCTCGGTGAGGTGGTACTTGAGAATCGCCGACAGCACCGACGGTTTCTCGCCCAGATCCACGGCATTGGCAGTCAGCATGCGCGCCGCGTCCATCATCCAGGCGTTGCCGCCGATGCGCGCCATGGCTTCCTGGATCCCTTCGAACGCCGACAGGGGCACGTTGAATTGTTCGCGAACCTGAGCGTACTGACCGGTCACCAGACTGGTGAACTTGGCCGCGCCGGTGCCGACTGCCGGCAGCGAAATCGAACGCCCGACCGACAGGCAATTCATCAGCATCATCCAGCCTTTGCCGAGCATTTCCTGGCCGCCGATAAGGAAGTCGAGCGGCACGAACACGTCCTTGCCGGAGTTGGGGCCGTTCATGAACGCGGCACCCAACGGCAAGTGACGGCGGCCGATTTCAACACCGGCCGTGTCGGTTGGAATCAGAGCCAGGCTGATGCCCAGGTCTTCTTCGTCACCCAGCAGATGATCCGGGTCATAGGCCTTGAAGGCGAGGCCGAGCAAGGTGGCCACGGGGCCGAGGGTGATGTAACGCTTTTCCCAGTTCAGACGCAGGCCGAGGGTTTCCTTACCTTCCCATTCACCTTTGCAGATCACCCCTGTGTCAGGCATTGCCCCGGCGTCGGAGCCGGCCAGTGGACCGGTCAACGCAAAACAGGGGATGTCGTCGCCTCGGGCCAGGCGTGGCAGGTAATGGTTGCGTTGTTCGTCGGTGCCGTAATGCAGCAACAGTTCGGCGGGGCCGAGGGAGTTGGGGACCATCACGGTGGATGCAAGGTCGCCGCTGCGGGTGGCCAGCTTCATGGCGACCTGTGAGTGGGCATAGGCGGAAAAGCCTTTGCCGCCAAATTCTTTGGGAATGATCAGCGCGAAGAAGCCGTTTTCCTTGATATGCGTCCAGGCTTCAGCCGGCAGGTCCATGTCTTGCCCGATTTGCCAGTCGGTGACCATGGCGCAAAGCTCTTCGGTCGGGCCGTCGATGAAGGCCTGTTCCTCTTCGCTTAGTTGGGCTTTTGGATAGGACAGCAGTTTGTCCCAGTCGGGGCGACCACTGAACAGTTCGCCGTCCCACCACACGGTGCCGGCATCGATGGCGTCGCGTTCGGTTTGCGACATCGGCGGCAGGGTTTTCTGGAACCAGTTGAACAGCGGCGCACTGAAGAACTTGCGACGCAGGTCGGGCAGCAACAATGGCGCCGCAATGGCTGCGATCAACACCCAGAAGATCAGTAGCAGCCAACCGGGCGCGCGGCTGAAAGCACCCATTGCCACCACGTAAACGGCAACGATGCAAAGAGCGGGCAGGAGCGCGATGCGACGATGGGCTAACCAGGCAATCCCGACAACCAGAACCAGTATCCACAACAGCAGCATATTTAATCCTCCGTGAACCAGGGTAAATCCAACCTTCAGAGCTTAGACGGCATCCGCCAAACAGGGTGGTCAGAGCGATGTGATTGAAATCGTGGGAAACCCTGGATGAAATTTGTAGGCTCGGTTGGCAACACGTTCGGGAAATCGTTCGTTTCCTACGCGGCAATGCGCCCATGTTTGGCCGAAACGTCGTTATCTCTGTGCTGAACCTGTCGTTAGACTCGGGGCTTCCTAAGGAGATTATTCTCATGCACGAGTACTTGAGTCCCGGCCGCTTCATCGATAGTGACCATCCCTCGGTGGTGGAGTTCGCCGAACAACATCGCGGCAGCCGTCGAGATCCGGTCGAACAGGTGATCCACTTGTACTACGCGGTACGCGAGGCCGTGCGCTACAACCCCTACACGTTCAGCCGCGATCCAGAGTCCCTGCGCGGCAGTTATGCGCTGGCCACTGGGGAAAGTTATTGCGTGCCCAAAGCCACATTGCTGGCCGGCGCTGCGCGACATTGCGGCATCCCGGCGCGGATTGGTTTGGCTGATGTGCGTAATCACCTGTCGACCCCGCGTTTGCTTGAACTGCTCAAAAGCGATGTGTTCGCAATGCACGGCTATACGGAGCTCTATCTGAATGGCCGTTGGGTGAAGGCAACTCCGGCGTTCAACCAAAAACTCTGTGAACTGTTCAATGTCGCGCCGCTGGAATTCGACGGGATCAACGACAGTGTCTTTCATCCGTTCAATCGCGATGGCGCGCAGTTGATGGAATACCTGGTCGACCACGGCCAGTTCACCGATGTGCCGGAAGCGTTCTTTTTCGAACACATTCAAAAGTGCTATCCGCATCTGTTCAGCGAGCAATTGCCCGTGCTGCTAGGGGATATGCAGAGCGATTTGAGTCGCGCCTGATCCGGCGTATGCTGCCTGCCCACTTGTCGAATAAGAGGCAGTCATGCTGAAGATCTGGGGTCGGAAAAACTCGTCGAACGTCAAAAAGCCATTGTGGGCCGCAGAAGAGCTGGCGTTGGCCTACGAGGCCATTGATGCAGGCGGCGCCTTTGGTGTCGTCGACACGCCGCAATACCGGGCGATGAACCCCAATGGCCGCGTGCCGGTGATTGAAGACAATGGTTTTGTGCTGTGGGAATCCAATGCCATCGTGCGTTACCTGATGGCCCTTCATGCCAACGGTAGTGCCTGGTATCCGGTGGATATAAAAGCTCGCGCCACGGCCGAGAAGTGGATGGACTGGACCACCTCTAGTTTAGCCGGCCCATTCCGCACCGTATTTTGGGGCGTGTTGCGCACCCCGGCAGACCAGCAGGATTGGTTGGCTATCAACGCCGCTATCAAGGAGTGTGAAGATCTGCTGTCGATGGCCGATCAGGCATTGGCCGCCAAACCGTACCTGTCCGGTGACGAAATCGGCATGGGCGATATCCCGCTCGGCAGTTTTATTTATGCCTGGTTCGAGATGCCGATCGAGCGCGCTCCGCAGCCGCACCTTGAGGCCTGGTATGCCCGGTTGAAACAGCGTCCGGCGTATCAAAAAGCCGTCATGACTGCGTTGACTTAATACTCACTATCGACACACTTGACTGTACTTGTGTGGCGGCGACAAGCACCATTGCGCTCATGCGCCGCGGCTGTACCTGTCGCCGTCGACCATCTTTTATTCCTTTTTTCCTTCTAGGTGCGTAATCCGATATGAGTTCCGCTCTGTCCATCCGGCAGCTAACCAAAACCTACGGCAACGGTTTCCAGGCCCTGAGTGGTATCGATCTGGACGTCGCCGAAGGTGACTTCTTTGCCTTGCTCGGCCCTAACGGCGCCGGCAAATCCACGACCATCGGCATTCTCTCGACCCTGGTGAACAAGACCAGCGGAACGGTGAATATCTTCGGTCACGACCTGGACAAGAACCCTGCGCAGCTCAAGCGCTCCATCGGCGTGGTACCCCAGGAATTCAACTTCAACCAGTTCGAAAAGACCTTCGATATCGTCGTGACCCAAGCCGGTTACTACGGCATTCCGGCGAAAATCGCCAAGGAACGCGCCGAGCAATACCTGACCCAGCTGGGGCTGTGGGACAAACGCGACACGCCTTCACGCTCGCTGTCCGGCGGTATGAAGCGTCGCCTGATGATCGCACGTGCGCTGGTTCATGAACCGCGCTTGCTGATCCTCGATGAACCGACGGCAGGGGTGGACATCGAACTGCGGCGCTCGATGTGGACCTTCCTCACCGAGCTGAACAAAAAAGGCATCACCATTATCCTCACCACGCACTATCTGGAAGAGGCTGAGCAGCTGTGCCGCAACATCGGCATCATCGACCACGGCACCATCGTCGAGAACACCAGCATGAAACAGTTGCTCAGCCAACTGCATGTGGAAACATTCCTGCTCGATACCAAAAACACGTTGACCAGTGCGCCGCAGTTGCTCGGCTACCCGGCCCGTCTGCTCGATAGTCGCACGCTGGAAGTCCAGGTCGACAAAGCCATGGGCATCACCGCGCTGTTTACTCAACTGGCGCAGCAGAACATTGAAGTGCTGAGCCTGCGTAACAAAACCAATCGCCTTGAGGAGTTGTTTGTGTCCCTGGTGGAGAAAAATCTGTCGAAGGTGGCGGTATGAGTTCCGAGCTTCAACCCAACCTCGTTGCCCTCAATACCATCGTTTACCGTGAGGTCCGGCGCTTTACCCGGATCTGGCCGCAAACGCTGCTGCCGCCGGCCATCACCATGGTTCTGTACTTCGTGATCTTCGGCAACCTGATCGGCAAGCAGATTGGTGGCATGGGTGGCTTCACCTACATGGAGTACATCGTGCCGGGGCTGATCATGATGTCGGTGATCACCAACTCCTACGGCAACGTGGTGTCGAGCTTCTTTGGCAGCAAGTTCCAGCGTTCCATCGAGGAACTGATGGTGTCGCCGGTGTCGCCACATACGATTCTGATCGGCTACACCTTGGGCGGTGTGCTGCGTGGGTTGATGGTCGGGATCATCGTGACCTTGCTGTCGCTGTTTTTCACCGATTTGCAGGTGCATCACCTGGGCGTGACGATTCTGGTGGTCGTGCTGACGGCGACGATCTTCTCGCTGCTGGGCTTCATCAACGCCGTGTTTGCCCGCAATTTCGATGACATCTCGATCATCCCGACGTTCGTGCTGACACCGCTAACGTATCTGGGCGGGGTGTTTTACTCGATCACCCTGTTGCCGCCGTTCTGGCAGACCGTGTCACTGGCGAACCCGGTGCTGCACATGGTGAACGCTTTCCGCTACGGCATCCTCGGCGTTTCGGATATCAAGATCAGCATCGCGATCACCTTCATGCTGGTGGCGACTATCGTGTTGTACGTCGGTTGCGCACGGTTGCTGGTCAGTGGTCGCGGGATGCGTACCTGATTAAGACCGCGATGGCGTCAACACAAACACCGCAATAAAAACGGCCTCCACACTGGAGGTCGTTTTGCATTCCTACATCCTGTTTTTCTTACGCCGCTTCCACTGCCGCGCCACCCACCAGCGCCAGTACATCATGGTCAGGAAGTAGGCGAGAGCACCCGACACCAGACCAGTCACCACCGAACCCAGCAAAAACGGCTGCCATAACGTAGACAACTCGCCGCTGACCCATTCCCAGGACAATGAGTCGGGCAACTGGCGGGTGGGCACATCCAACAGCCAGGCACCGGTCTGGTACGTGCAGAAAAATACGGCAGGCATGGTGATGGGGTTGGTCAGCCAGACGAGACTTACCGCAATCGGCATATTGCCCCGCACCATGATGGCAAGCACGGCGGCCAGCAGCATTTGCATCGGGATCGGCAAAAACGCCGCGAACAGGCCAACTGCCATCGCACGAGCCACAGAGTGGCGGTTGAGGTGCCAGAGGTTGGGGTCATGCAGCAGGGTGCCGAGAAAGCGTAAGGATTTGTGTTCCTTGATGCTGGTCGGGTCTGGCATGTAGCGTTTGAACAAGCGCCGGGGCATAAGGCTTCTCGGTCGATTAAGGCGGCAAGTATGTCTGGATTCTGCGAACCGCCCATTCAGACTTTGTGACAATTATTAACGGCGTCTGTGCGATTAGCCGGCTAAGCCTAGATGGGGACTCTCTAGGACGAGTGTATGCGCACAGGGATGATGGCGCTGGCGTTGGGTCTGTTGGCCCTGCGTTTTTTGCCGGTTTTACCGCCGGTCGGGTTATGGATGTCACTGCCGCCAGTGGGCTTGATGTTGTTGCCGTTTCGGACCTATCCGTTGGCGTTTTTCCTGTTCGGTTTCAGCTGGGCATGCGCGAATGTGCAGTGGGCGCTGGATGATCGACTACCACTGGATCTTGATGGCGAAACCCGCTGGATAGAAGGACGGGTGACGGGTTTGCCGCAGAATGCCGACGGCGTGGTGCGATTCGAACTCACGGACAGCCAATCACGCCGAACCAAGCTGCCCGCGCGACTGCGGCTGGCCTGGTACGACGGACCGTCCGTCAACAGTGGTGAGCGCTGGCGCCTGGCGGTCAAATTGAAGCGACCCTCCGGGCTGCTCAATCCGCATTCCTTCGATTACGACGCCTGGCTGCTGGCGCAACACATCGGCGCGACCGGCACGGTCAAGGCGGGTGTGCGCCTCAACGAAGCCCGAGGGGCCTGGCGCGACAGCATCCGACAGCGTTTACAAGCGGTCGATGCCCAGGGCCGAACCGCAGCGTTGACGGCGCTGGTACTCGGAGATGGCGCCGGGCTGAGTCGTGAGGAGTGGCAAGTACTGCAAGACACTGGCACCGTGCATCTGCTGGTGATTTCCGGGCAGCACATCGGATTGTTGGCGGGATTGGTCTACCTGCTGATCGCCGGGCTGGCACGTTTTGGTCTGTGGCCAGGCCGTTTGCCGTGGTTGCCCTGGGCGTGCGGGCTGGCCTTCTCGGCAGCGTTGGCTTATGGGCTGCTGGCCGGCTTCGACGTTCCGGTGCAACGCGCTTGTGTGATGGTCGGTCTGGTGTTGTTGTGGCGGCTGCGTTTTCGTCACCTTGGGGCCTGGTGGCCGCTGCTACTGGCGCTGAATGGCGTTTTGCTGCTGGACCCGTTGGCCAGTCTGCAACCTGGCTTCTGGTTGTCCTTCGCCGCCGTGGCGGTGTTGATCTTTACCTTTGGCGGGCGATTGGGCCCCTGGCGATGGTGGCAAACCTGGACCCGGGCTCAATGGCTGATCGCAATCGGTCTGTGCCCGTTGCTGCTGGTGCTCGGCCTGCCAATCAGCATCAGCGGGCCGGTGGCCAATTTGCTGGCAGTGCCCTGGATCAGTCTGGTGGTGTTGCCACCCGCCTTGCTCGGGACATTGTTGTTGCCTGTGCCTTATGCGGGCGAAGGGTTGTTGTGGCTGGCAGGCGGTTTGATCGACGGGCTGTTCAAGGCGCTGGCATTAATGGCAGGGCAATTGCCCGCATGGGTACCGGTGGCCGTACCGTTATGGTGTTGGGGACTCGGTACTTTGGGGGCCTTTCTACTCTTGCTGCCGCGAGGCGTACCGCTGCGCCCGTTAGGGTGGCCGTTGATGCTGTTGCTGGTTTTTCCGCCTCGGCCGTTGTTGCCTGAACGCATGGCTGATGTCTGGCAGCTGGACGTCGGCCAAGGGTTGGCTATCCTCGTGCGTACCCGACATCACACGCTGTTGTATGACGCCGGACCGCGTTTTGGCGATCTCGACCTCGGTGAACGGGTGGTGCTGCCATCGTTGCGCAAACTCGGGGTAAAGGCGCTCGATCTGATGCTGATCAGTCACGCCGATGCCGATCACGCCGGCGGTGCTCGAGCTGTGGCCAATGGCTTGCCTGTCAAGCAGGTAGTCAGTGGCGATCCCGAGGGTTTGCCTGTCGAACTGCAAGGCCAAAAGTGTGAAAGTGGCCGGCAATGGAGCTGGGACGGTGTTAATTTCCAACTGTGGCAATGGACGTCAGCCCATGACAGCAATCAGAAGTCCTGCGTCTTGCAAATAGAGGCCAGCGGCGAGCGTCTGTTGCTGACCGGCGATATTGACATCGCTGCCGAACGGGCCTTGCTTGAGAGTCCTCTGGCGGTGGCCACCAATTGGCTGCAGTCTCCTCATCACGGCAGCCGCAGTTCCTCGTCGATGGCACTGCTGAGCGTGTTGCAACCCAATGCGGTGTTGATTTCCCGTGGCCAGGGCAATTCTTTTGGCCATCCGCACCCCACGGTCGTTGCGCGCTATCAGAAACGCGGCATGGTGATTTACGACAGCGCCGAGCAAGGTGCCATTCATCTGCAGCTGGGGCGTTTCAAGCCACCGTGGACAATGCGTCTGGATCGGCGTTTCTGGCGCGCTCCACCGCGTATCAACAAATAGCCGAGAGTTATTAAAGCCCGACCGGAAGCGACATCACGGTTTTCGGTGCGCTCACCCCCTATGTTAGAGTGGCGCACTTTTTCGAGGGGGCGTCACTGTGTGGGAATTGGTCAAATCCGGCGGTTGGATGATGCTGCCGATCATTCTGAGTTCCATCGCGGCCATGGCGATCGTCGCCGAGCGTCTCTGGACCCTGCGAAGCAGCCGTGTGACCCCGGAGCATCTGCTCGGGCAGGTCTGGGTGTGGATCAAGGACAAGCAACTCAATAAAGAAAAGCTCAAGGAACTGCGCGCCAACTCACCGTTGGGCGAGATCCTCGCAGCGGGCCTGGCCAACTCCAAACATGGTCGCGAGATCATGAAAGAGTGCATTGAAGAAGCTGCTGCGCGGGTGATTCACGAACTCGAACGCTACATCAATGCCTTGGGCACCATCGCGGCCATGGCCCCGCTGCTGGGGTTGTTGGGAACCGTGTTGGGCATGATCGATATTTTCAGCGCGTTCATGGGCTCGGGCATGGGTACTAACGCGGCGGTGCTGGCCGGTGGTATTTCCAAAGCCTTGATCACCACGGCCGCAGGCCTGATGGTCGGCATCCCGTCGGTGTTCTTCCACCGTTTCCTGCAACGCCGGATCGATGAACTGGTGGTGGGCATGGAGCAGGAAGCGATCAAACTGGTCGAAGTGGTGCAGGGTGATCGTGATGTGGACCTGACTGAGGGCAGAGCGTGAAATTCCGCCGCAAGCCGCGGGAAACGGTAGACATCAACCTCGCGTCGCTGATCGACGTGGTGTTTATTTTGCTGCTTTTTTTCGTTGTCACGACCACGTTTACCCGTGAAACCCAGCTGCGTGTCGAATTGCCGGAAGCGGTTAGCGGTTCGCCGGCTGAGGATCAACAGGTCAAGCAACTGGACATCGGTATTAACGCCGAAGGCGTGTTCTCGCTGAACAATCGGGTATTGCCCAAGAGCGACCTGGCGACAGTGATGGAAGCGCTGCAGAAAGAGTCCAACGGCGACACCAACCTGCCGCTGTCCATCAGCGCAGACGGCAAAACTCAACATCAGTCCGTCATCACCGCCATGGACGCCGCCGGCAAGCTCGGCTTCAGCCACTTGCGCATGACCACTGTCGAGGCGGCGCCGCCCGCGCCCTGATGGCCATGTCTGATCGTTTGCTCGCCGCCTGGTACGAAGGTCATCCGGCCCTGAAGCTGTTACAGCCACTGGAGTGGTTGTATCGACGGGTGGTCATGAACAAGCGCAAGCGATTCCTGGCCGGTGAGGGCGAGATCTATCAGCCGCCCGTGCCGCTGATCGTGGTCGGCAATATCACGGTGGGTGGCACCGGCAAGACGCCGCTGATTCTGTGGATGATCCAGCATTGCCAGCGCAGCGGTTTGCGGGTTGGCGTGGTGAGTCGCGGTTACGGCGCCAAACCGCCGCAACTGCCGTGGCGCGTGGAAGCCGATCAAAGCGCGGATATGGCGGGCGACGAACCACTGTTGATCGTCCAGCGCACCGGCGTGCCGTTGATGATCGACCCGCAACGCAGCCGCGCGGTCAAAGCGCTGCTTGCGAGCGAACCGCTGGACCTGATTCTTTCTGACGATGGCATGCAGCACTACCGCATGGCGCGCGATCTGGAACTGGTACTGATCGATGCCGCCCGAGGCCTGGGCAACCAGCGTTGCCTGCCTGCTGGACCACTGCGCGAGCCGATCGAGCGCCTGCAAAGCGTCGACGCGGTGCTCTACAACGGTGCCGCAGATGATCGCGAGGGAGGATTTGCCTTCCAGCTGCAGCCCACCGCCCTGATCAATTTGCAAAGCGGTGAGCGACGTCCCCTCGACCACTTTCCCGCAGGCCAGGCGCTGCACGCCGTGGCCGGGATCGGCAATCCGCAGCGTTTCTTCACAACCCTCGAAACGCTACACTGGCAGCCAATACCTCATGCGTTTGCCGACCACGCCGAATACAGTGTGCAGGCCTTGAATTTCACACCGTCATTGCCGTTGGTGATGACAGAAAAGGACGCGGTGAAGTGCCGTGCCTTCGCCGCCGCCGATTGGTGGTACCTGGCGGTCGATGCTGTGCCATCGCCAGCCTTCGTGGCCTGGTTCGATACGCAGCTGATGCGCCTGTTACCGGATCGCCTTTTGCCTTAACTCCGTTTTTACCCAGGGAATGCTCATGGACACCAAATTGCTCGACATCCTCGCTTGCCCGGTCTGCAAAGGCCCACTCAAGCTCAGCGCCGACAAGACGGAGCTGATCAGCAAGGGCGCAGGCCTCGCGTACCCGATCCGCGATGGCATCCCGGTGATGCTCGAAACCGAAGCGCGCACCCTGACCACCGACGAGCGTCTGGATAAATGACCACTGCCTTTACCGTTGTCATTCCATCGCGTTACGCCTCCACCCGTTTGCCGGGCAAACCACTGCTGTTGATCGCCGGTAAGCCGATGATCCAGCATGTTTGGGAACAGGCCAGCAAAAGCAGCGCACAGCGCGTGGTGGTCGCCACTGACGATGCGCGCATTGCCGAGGTATGCAACTCGTTTGGCGCTGAAGTCGTGATGACCCGCGAAGACCACAATTCCGGCACCGACCGCCTGGCCGAAGTGGCAGCGAAACTCGGCTTGGCGCCCGATGCCATTGTGGTCAACGTCCAGGGTGACGAACCGCTGATCCCGCCGAGCGTGATCGATCAGGTCGCGGCCAACCTTGCTGCCCATACCGAAGCGCGCATGGCCACCTTGGCCGAGCCCATCGAAGACGTGGAAACCCTGTTCAACCCAAACGTGGTCAAGGTCGTCAGCGACCTCAATGGCCTGGCACTGACCTTCAGTCGCGCGCCATTGCCGTGGGCGCGGGACGCGTTCGCCCAAAGCCGCGAGCAATTGCCCGAAGGCGTGCCGTATCGCCGCCATATCGGCATCTATGCCTACCGCGCCGGTTTCCTGCATGACTTCGTCAGCTGGGGCCCATGCTGGCTGGAAAACACTGAAGCCCTGGAACAACTGCGTGCCCTGTGGCATGGCGTGCGGATTCATGTCGCCGACGCGCTCATCGCGCCGCCTGCTGGTGTGGATACCATTGAAGACCTTGAGCGCGTTCGTCGCCTGCTGGAAGCCTGATGCGCGTTCTGTTCGTGTGCCTGGGCAACATTTGCCGTTCTCCAACGGCCGAAGGCGTGCTGCGGCACAAACTGCGCGAAGCGGGGCTGGCCGATCAGATTGAAGTTGCCTCCGCTGGCACCGGTGACTGGCATGTCGGCAAGGCGCCGGACAAGCGCAGCCAGGCCGCGGCAAAATTGCGCGGTTACGACCTGTCCGCCCAGCGCGCCCAGCAAGTCACCCGCGCCGATTTCGCTACCTACGACCTGATCCTGGCGATGGACAACAGCAACCTGCGTCACCTCAAGACCTTGCAACCGGCCAACGGTAAAGCCGAGCTGGACTTGTTCCTGCGTCGCTTCCAGTCGGAACTCGATGAAGTGCCGGACCCGTACTACGACGGCGACCAGGGCTTCGAACAGGTGCTGGACCTGATCGAGCGCGCCAGTGACTTGTTAGTGATCGAATTGAAGGGACGGTTATGAGTTTGCAGGTTCAATCGCAGGTTTCACTCAAACCGTTCAACAGCTTTGGTGTCGACGTTCAGGCTCGCCTGTTCGCCGAGGCCCACAGCGATGCCGACGTGCGTGAAGCGCTGGCTTACGCGTCCGCACATGATGTGCCACTGCTGGTGATTGGTGGCGGCAGCAACTTGCTGCTGACCGCCGATATTCAGTCGCTGGTACTGCGCATGGCCACACGCGGGATTCGCATCCTCAGTGATGACGGCAGTAAAGTCGTGATCGAAGCCGAGGCCGGCGAGTCTTGGCATCCGTTCGTCCAGCACACCCTGGCGCTGGGGTTGTCGGGCCTGGAAAACCTCAGCCTGATCCCCGGCACCGTCGGTGCGGCGCCAATGCAGAACATCGGCGCGTACGGGGTCGAAATCAAGGACGTGTTCGCCGGCCTGACTGCGCTGGATCGCCAGTCCGGCGAGCTGCGGGACTTCACGTTGGCTGAGTGCAACTTCGCTTACCGCGACAGCCTGTTCAAGCGAGAGCCGGGACGCTGGTTGATTCTTCGCGTTCGTTTCACCCTCGACCGCGCCGCGCACCTGCATCTGGAATACGGCCCGGTGCGTCAGCGCCTGACCGAGCAAGGCATCGAGCAACCGACGGCCACGGATGTCAGCCAGGCGATCTGCAGCATCCGCAATGAAAAGCTTCCGGACCCGGCGGTACTGGGCAATGCCGGCAGCTTCTTCAAAAACCCTTTGGTGCCAGCGGCACTGGTCGCGCAGCTCAAGGGTGAATACCCTGATCTGGTGGCGTATCAGCAACCCGACGGGCAAATGAAGCTGGCGGCAGGTTGGTTGATCGAGCGGGCGGGGTGGAAAGGTTTCCGTGACGCCGACGCCGGCGTGCATAAGTTACAGGCGCTGGTGCTGGTCAATTACGGCGGTGCCACGGGCCTGCAATTGCTCAACCTGGCGCAGCGAATCCAGAAAGACATTTCGGAACGTTTTCATGTCGATCTGGAAATGGAGCCCAACCAGTATTGAAGCTAAGCTTTCAGGTCTGATCTCAAAGCCCTGCACACTTCCACTGTGCAGGGCTTTTTTGTTAATGCCGGGTTAACTTAGCCACCTGACGATGCAAACATTTGCTCCACCAAAGGCCCGGTGCAGACGTTCCCGTCGCACAAGAGAGCCTCATTAGCCTGAGTTGATCTGCGTGTCACGAACCAAGATCCCACGGCAGATTGCTCGACCCCATAACCCAAGCACTATGCGGGCGTGCCCATGATTACCCTGAAGCTCAACGGTCAAGACCATCCACTCGACGTCACCGAGGAAATGCCGCTGCTCTGGGCCATCCGCGACGTGGCCGGTTTCAACGGCACCAAGTTCGGCTGCGGCATGGGCCTGTGCGGTGCTTGCACGATTCACATCGACGGATCGCCCGCGCGCAGTTGCATCACGCCGATTGGCTCGGTGGTCGGGCAGAACGTCACCACCATTGAAAACTTGCACGTCGACCCGATCGGGCAGGTGGTCCAACAAGCCTGGCTTGATACCGCCGTCGCGCAATGCGGTTTTTGCCAGGGCGGGCAGATCATGTCGGCGACAGCGCTGCTTAAAACCAATCCGAACCCCACCGACGCGCAAATTGAAGAAGCGATGGTCGGCAATATTTGCCGGTGCGGGACTTACAACCGCATCAAAATCGCCATCCGTCAGGCTTCCTCTCACTTGAAGGAGGCCAAGGCATGAGCCAGTTACCGAATGATTTTGCCCTGAGCAATCTCAGCAACCTGAGCCGGCGCGGTTTCCTCAAAGGCGTCGGCGCTACCAGTGCATTGGTGCTGGCGGCCAGTTGGGGTTGGCAGGACGCTTTCGCCGAAGAGGCATCGAAGAAGTTCGGCGCCGACGGCATGCCCCACGGCGCGATTGACGATCCCAAGGTGTACGTCAGCATCGCCACCGATGGCACGGTGACCGTGGTTTGCAACCGCTCGGAAATGGGTCAGGGCGTGCGCACTAGCCTGACGATGGTGGTGGCCGATGAACTGGATGCCGACTGGGCGAGGGTGAAAGTGCAACAGGCGCCGGGCGACGAAGTGCGTTTCGGCAACCAGGACACTGACGGCTCGCGCAGCATGCGTCACTGGTACGAGCCAATGCGACGGTGCGGTGCCGCCGCTCGAACCATGCTGGAACAGGCCGCCGCCGATCAATGGAAAGTACCGGTGGGCGAGTGCCATGCGCAATTGCACAAAGTCATTCATACACCGACCGGTCGTGAGTTGGGTTATGGCGAGCTGGCCGTGGCGGCCGGTGCGCTGGCGGTGCCCGCTCGCGACAGCGTACGGCTCAAGGATCCGTCGCAGTTTCGCTACATCGGCAAGGAAGGCACCAAGGCCATTGATGGCGCCGACATCGTCAACGGCCGTGCCATTTACGGGGCCGATGTGCATTTCGACGGCATGCTCTACGCCACCATTGCGCGTCCGGCGGTGTACGGCGGCAAGGTCAAAACCTTCGATGCCAGCGCAGCGATGAAAGTCCCCGGCGTGATTAAGGTGTTGCAGATTGGCGCCAGCCCGGTGCCGTCCGAATTCCAACCGTTGGGTGGCGTGGCCGTGGTGGCCAAGAACACCTGGGCGGCAATCAAGGGCCGCGAGGCCCTGAAGATCGAGTGGGATGACGGCCCGAACGCCAGTTATGACTCGATCGCCTATCGCAAGGAGCTGGAAGCCGCGTCGCTCAAACCCGGCAAAGTGGTGCGCAATACCGGCAACATCGAGGAGGCCATGGGCAGCGCCGACAGCATCCTCGAAGCGTCCTACTACCTGCCGCACCTGGCGCAGGCGCCAATGGAACCGATGGTCGCCATTGCCCGTTTCAAGGACGGTGTCTGTGAAGCCTGGGGGCCGAGTCAGGCGCCGCAGGTCACCCGTACACGGATTGGCGAGCGCCTCGGCATCCCGTTCGATAACGTCACGTTCAACGTCACCTTGCTCGGTGGAGGCTTCGGTCGAAAATCCAAGCCTGACTTCATCATTGAAGCGGCGATCCTTGCCAAGGAGTTCCCCGGCAAGGCGGTGCGGGTGCAATGGACCCGTGAAGACGATATCCACTGTTCCTATTTCCATACCGTGTCGGCGGAATACCTCAAAGCCGGCCTGAACAAGGACGGCCTGCCGTCCGCCTGGCTGCACCGCACTGTGGCGCCAAGCATCACCGCGTTGTTTGCACCAGGCATGAACCATGAAGCGGCGTTTGAGCTGGGCATGGGGTTCACGAATATGGCCTACGCGATTCCCAACGTGCGCCTGGAAAACCCGGAGGCGACGGCTCATACCCGTGTCGGCTGGTATCGCTCGGTGTCGAACATCCCGCACGGCTTTGCGATTCAAAGTTTTGTCGATGAACTGGCGCACAAGGCCGGGCAGGATCCGCTCAAGTACCAGATCAGATTGCTCGGCCCGGACCGTCAGATCGATCCGCGCACCTTGAGTGACGAGTGGAACTACGGCGAATCCCCTGAGCGTTATCCGATCGATACTGCACGGCTGCGCACGGTGCTGGAAACCGCCGCCAAAGCCGCCGGTTGGGGGCGCGAGTTGCCGAAAGGCCGAGGCTTGGGGCTGGCGGTGCAATACAGCTTCGTCACCTATGTGGCGGCGGTGATCGAGGTCGAAGTCAAAGACGACGGCACACTGATCGTGCACAAGGCTGACATCGCCGTCGATTGCGGGCCGCAGATCAACCCCGAGCGCATCCGCTCGCAGTTTGAGGGCGCCTGCGTCATGGGGCTGGGCAACGCAGTGCTGGGGGAGATCAGCTTCAAGGACGGCAAGGTCCAACAGGACAACTTCCACATGTACGAAGTGGCGCGCATGTCGTTGGCACCCAAGGAAGTCGCCGTTCATCTGGTCACCCCACCAGGCGTTGTGCCATTGGGCGGTGTCGGCGAGCCGGGCGTGCCGCCGATTGCGCCAGCGCTGTGCAACGCGATCTTCGCCGCCACCGGTAAACGCATCCGCAGCCTGCCGGTTCGCTATCAACTGCAAGGTTGGCAGAAGGCACAAGCCTGATGGACAGCGTCGATCTGAATGTCCTGCGCAGCGTGCTCGAATGGCGCCGCGCCGGTCAGCGGGTGGTGCTGTACAGCGTGGTCCAGACCTGGGGCACCGCGCCTCGGGCACCTGGCGCCATGCTGGCCCTGCGTGAAGATGGCGTGGTGATTGGCTCGGTGTCGGGCGGTTGTGTCGAGGATGATCTGATTGCCCGGCTGCATGACGGACGTAACCCGGCGGATGGGCCGCCGGTGCAGTTGATCACCTACGGCGTCACTCGCGAGGAGGCTGCGCGTTTTGGATTGCCCTGTGGCGGTACGTTGCGCCTGACTGAGGAGCGGGTCGGCGATCCACATTGGGTTGCCGAATTGCTGGCGCGCTGTGAGGCGCATGAAATTGTCGCTCGTGCGCTTGATATTGCGACGGGTGAAGTGGTGTTGCAGTCAGCGCACAAGGCTGATGTGCTGAATTTCGACGGCAACACGCTGCGCGCGATTTATGGTCCGCGTTGGCGCTTGTTACTGATCGGCGCGGGGCAATTGTCCCATTACGTCGCCGAGATGGCTCGGCTGCTGGACTTTGAAGTACTGATCTGCGATCCACGCCCCGAGTTCGTTTATGGTTGGGAGGAGCAGCAGGGTCGCTTTGTCTCAGGCATGCCTGATGAGGCGGTGCTGACCATTCAGGCCGACGAGCGCACGGCCATCGTCGCCCTGACTCACGATCCTCGCCTGGATGACATGGCGCTGCTCACGGCCCTCGATTCCAAGGCTTTTTATGTGGGTGCGCTGGGCTCGCGGATCAACAGCCTGAAGCGCCGGGCAAACCTTGCCGAGCTAGGCTTGTCGCCACAGGCGATCGAGCGCCTGCATGGCCCGATTGGGTTGCACATTGGCAGCCATAGTCCGGCGGAAATCGCTTTGTCACTGTTGGCCGAAATTGTCGCGATCAAGAACGGCGTCGAGCTGAAGCAAAAGAAACCATTGCAGGAGGCTATATGAGTGAATCCATCGGCGTCATTGTGCTGGCGGCGGGGCAGGGCAGTCGTTTTCGCCAGGTGGCGGGGGCCGACAAGGACAAACTGTTGGCTGATTGCACGGGGCGCGACGGCGCTGTGCGTTCGGTGATCGAGCAGGTGCTGGTGAACGTGCCGACTTCGCTGGATAAACGCGTGCTGGTGACCACAGAGGATCGTCCACAAGTGATTCGCATGGCTCAGGCCTACGGTTTCGAGATTGTGTTGATCGAGTCGAGCGGTATGGGCGACAGCATTGCAGCTGGCGTGGCGGCATGCCCGGAGCTTGTTGGCTGGTTGATTGTGCTAGGGGATATGCCGTTTATCCTGCCGTCGAGTATTGAGCGGGTGGTGGAAGGAATTGCTGCAGATTGCGTCAGTGTGCCGGTGCATGCGGGCGAGTACGGGCATCCGGTCGGGTTCGGTCGCAGCTTTGGGTCGGGGTTGGCGGGATTGTCCGGTGATCACGGTGCCAAGCTGTTGTTTGCGCAGGGAAGGGTGGTTGAGGTGGCGGTGGATGATCCGGGAGTGCTGTGGGACGTTGATGTGCCTGAATCACTGACCTTCAAGCCAGCATAAATCCCCTGTGGGAGCGAGCCTGCTCGCGATAGCGGTGGATCAGTCTGCATCAATGTTGAGCGATAAATTGCTATCGCGAGCAGCCTCGCTCCCACATGGATTGCGGTGATGTTCGGAGACATAAAAAAAGCCCCGCCTGGGATTACCAGGCGGGGCTTTTTAATGGCCTAGGAGATTAGACGAGGGGTTTAGGCTCGTGCTCTTTTTCCTGGGCTTGTTCGTGTTGCTCCACGGCTTCCTGAACGGAGCGTGGTGCTTCTTCGATGACCGATTCGGCAGGTGCCGCTTCGACCACTTCAGCTGTGACCGGGGCAACAGTGGCAGCCTGTTCGGCTTCCTTCTGCAGACGCTCTTCTTCACGCTTGCGACGACGCACTTCACGCGGGTCGTTAGGCGCACGGCCGCTTGGCGTCAGGGCGCTGACCGGGGCCACTTCAACTGCTGGAACAGCCATTTCGGCAACCACTGGAGCTGGCGCTTCAACGACTGGAGCAGGTTCGGCTGCTACAACCACTGGTTCGGAAACCATGGCTTCAGCGACTTCCGCTTCAGCAACCGGTGCAGGTGCTTCAACAGCAACCGGCTCGGCAACCCAGTTGAACGCAGTTTGTTCTTCACGAACTTCGCGGACAACTTCGGTCACAGTTTCAGTGACGGTTTCGGCAGCTGGCTCTGCAGCAACTACTGGCGCGGCGGCTGGCTCAGCGAAGGTAGCAGGCTCGGCAGCAGCTTCAACAACAGGCTGTGCTTCACGAACTGGAGCCACTTCGATTTCCGGAGCGGCAGTTGCTTCGACCGGAGTCGTTGCTTCTACCACTGGCGCTTCAACCGGAGCCGTTTCCTGAACAGCCGCAGTGGCGCGTTCAGCTTGCTCGTGAGCTTGTGCTTCAGCCGGTGCACTGATCACGGTACTGGCAACGGCTGCGGTCACAGCCAGACCGGCGGCCAGATCAGAAGTGCTTGGCGCTTCGCTGCTTTCGCCAGCTTCGTTACCTTCGGATTCTTCCGAACCTTCGATCACGTTGCCGTTGGCATCACGCTGACGCTCGCGGCGGTTGCTGCGACGACGCTGGCCACGGGAGCGGCGGCGTGGACGATCGCCTTCGGCGCCTTCCTGACCGTCTTCCTGCAGTTGCTCTTCGTTGGCGGTCAGTTCTTCTTCAGCGACGGCGGCAGCGGCTTGTTCTGCACGTGGCTGACGTTCTTCACGCGGTGGGCGTGGAGCGCGTTCTTCACGTGGCTGGCGAGCCGGGCGCTCTTCAGCGGCAGCAGTCGCGGCAGCAGCGGCCGGAGCGGCCGAAACGGCATCCAGAGGCTCGCGCAGTTCACGAACCGGACGCTCTTCACGATCGCCACGTGGCTTGCGGTCTTCGCGTGGAGCGCGCGGTGCACGTTCTTCACGAGGGGCGCGAGGTGCGCGCTCTTCACGTGGAGCACGTTCTTCGCGGGCTACGGCCGGGGTTTCTTCACGGGCTTCGCGTGGCTCACGGGGTGCGCGTTCTTCACGCGGTGCACGTTCCTCACGAGGCTTGCGTTCTTCATCGCGGCGACCATTACGGTTGCGGCTCTGCTGGCGACCGTTGCGACGCTCTTCATTACGGGCCGGACGCTCGGTGGTCACAGGTTTTTCAACCACGACTGGAGCAGCAGGCTCTTCCTTGGTCGCGAACAGGCTGACCAGCGACTTCACCAGGCCTTTGAACAGGCTTGGCTCAGGCGCAGCAACCGGTGCGGCCACTGGCGCGGCAGCGACGACTTCGGTCGGAACTGGTGCGTTGGCACGGGCCGGAGCGGTCTTGACCGCGGCTTCCTGGCGAACCAGGGTGCGGGTCGCAGCGGCTGGTTGGACTTCTTCGACTTCGGCAGCGGCAGCAGCGATTTCGTAGCTGGACTGATTGATGCTGGCTTCCGGGCTGTCATCACGAAGACGCTGAACTTCGAAGTGCGGCGTTTCGAGGTGATCGTTCGGCAGAATGACGATGCGGGCACGGGTGCGCAGTTCGATCTTGGTGATCGAGTTGCGTTTTTCGTTGAGCAGGAAGGCGGCCACCGGAATCGGCACTTGGGCGCGAACTTCGGCGGTGCGGTCTTTCAGGGCTTCTTCTTCGATCAGGCGCAGGATCGCCAGCGACAGCGATTCAACATCACGGATGATGCCGGTGCCGTTGCAACGCGGGCAAACGATGCCGCTGCTTTCGCCCAGCGATGGACGCAGGCGCTGACGGGACATTTCCAGCAGGCCGAAGCGCGAGATGCGACCGACTTGCACGCGAGCGCGGTCGGCTTCCAGGCATTCGCGGACTTTCTCTTCCACGGCGCGCTGGTTCTTGGCAGGGGTCATGTCGATGAAGTCGATGACGATCAGGCCGCCGATGTCGCGCAAGCGCAACTGACGGGCGATTTCTTCGGCGGCTTCAAGGTTAGTCTGCAGGGCGGTCTCTTCGATGTCGCTGCCTTTGGTGGCTCGCGCCGAGTTGATGTCGATGGACACCAGGGCTTCGGTCGGATCGATAACGATGGAACCACCGGAAGGCAGTTCGACGACGCGCTGGAAAGCGGTCTCGATCTGGCTTTCGATCTGGAAACGGTTGAACAGCGGAACGCTGTCTTCGTACAGCTTGATCTTGCTGGCGTACTGCGGCATCACCTGGCGGATGAAGGTCAGGGCTTCGTCCTGGGCTTCAACGCTGTCGATCAGCACTTCACCGATGTCCTGGCGCAGGTAATCGCGGATGGCGCGGATAATCACGTTGCTTTCCTGGTAGATCAGGAATGGCGCGGAACGATCCAGCGAAGCTTCTTTGATGGCGGTCCAGAGTTGCAGCAGGTAATCGAGGTCCCACTGCATTTCTTCGCTGCTACGGCCCAGGCCGGCAGTGCGCACGATCAGACCCATGTCGGCCGGGGCAACCAGACCGTTCAGGGCTTCACGCAGTTCGTTGCGCTCTTCACCTTCGATACGACGGGAGATACCGCCGGCACGCGGGTTGTTCGGCATCAGAACGAGGTAACGACCAGCCAGGCTGATGAAGGTGGTCAGGGCGGCGCCCTTGTTGCCACGTTCTTCTTTTTCGACCTGAACGATGACTTCCTGGCCTTCGCTCAGGACGTCCTTGATATTGACGCGGCCTTCGGGGGCTTTCTTGAAGTATTCGCGGGAGATTTCTTTAAGGGGCAGGAAGCCGTGGCGCTCGGAGCCGAAATCGACAAAGGCAGCCTCAAGGCTTGGTTCGATGCGAGTAATCCGGCCTTTATAGATGTTGGCCTTCTTCTGCTCGCGTGCACCGGATTCGATGTCCAGGTCGTAGAGGCGTTGGCCATCTACCAGTGCAACACGCAACTCTTCGGGTTGAGTTGCGTTAATCAGCATTCTTTTCATGTAGTACCGTCGGTTTCCGGGCTGCCGGAAACGGCGTTCGGCACACACGACTTCTCACGGTCGGTGTCAGGTGCGTCAGGAGTGGTTGGCCACTCCAGTGTCTAGCGAACCCCGACCAATTGGGCCGGTGTCGCGACGTACGCGTCCTGCTTGCTGTGGCTACTTAAGCACTCAGTCAGGAGGAGGAATCAACCAGCGGCTGTGGACGAGATGAAGCGTCTTGATAAAGCCTATTGCTACACAGTCCAGCGGTTGTGCATCTCCACCCTACACGTATCCCTGATAATTCGGGTGCTGCCGCGCGCAGAATCCGCAGCGGGTTGGCATTTACCGTGAGCTCCGAAGGGGGAGGTCACGCATCATGGCTAATTTAGGCGTTGTTTCCGAAGCGTTCGCTCAGGGTCGTTCGAGGCTGACTGCACTTTGTGAACTGGCCGTGAATATTTGCTCGCAAGGCGAGTTAAAACTCTGCTTTGCGGCATGATTCAGGCCTCATGTCACCTGCGCTGGTTACAGCTGCAAACTCCACCGTTACGTAGCGAAAGCCCCGTAGGACGGCCTCGCGTCCTGGTGAATTGCGTTGGTCAGGGCCGGTTTTTGACCGTTGGTCCGCTGTCCAGCCGCTTTTGGCGGCGTTCGCGACTATAGCAGCAATGATTAAGTGCTTCAATTCCATAAAAAATTGTTATCATCCGCGCCATGACGACTACAGCCCCTTCGACCCCAGCCGTACAACTGCTGGAGGTCTCGCCGGAATATGCCGGCCAACGTATTGATAACTTCCTTCTCGCTCGGCTTAAAGGCGTGCCCAAGACCCTGATTTACCGCATTTTGCGCAAAGGCGAAGTGCGAGTGAACAAAGGTCGGATCAAGCCCGAATACAAGCTGCAGGCGGGCGATATCGTGCGCGTGCCGCCGGTTCGTGTACCTGAGCGCGACGAGCCAGTGCCGCTGGCCCAAGGCCTGCTGCAGCGCCTCGAAGCCTCGATTGTCTTTGAAGACAAGGCGCTGATCGTGATCAACAAGCCTTGCGGCATAGCGGTTCATGGCGGCAGTGGCCTGACTTACGGGGTGATCGAAGCCTTTCGTCAGTTGCGTCCCGATTGCAAGGAGCTCGAACTGGTTCACCGTCTCGACCGTGATACGTCAGGCCTGTTGATGATCGCCAAGAAGCGCAGCATGTTGCGCCATTTGCACACTGCATTGCGCGGCGATGGCGTCGATAAGCGCTATATGGCGCTGGTCCGTGGTAACTGGGCGACCTCGATCAAGCAGGTCCGCGCGTCGCTGGGCAAGAGCAATCTGCGCTCCGGCGAGCGCATGGTCGAGGTCGACGAGGAGGAGGGGAAGGAGTCCGTGACCGTGTTCAAGGTCCTGCGCCGCTTCGGCGACTTTGCCACCCTGATCGAAGCCAAGCCGATTACCGGCCGGACTCACCAGATCCGTGTCCATACCTTGCACGCCGGGCATTGCATCGCTGGCGACACCAAGTACGGCGACGAAGGTTTCAGCAAGGAAATCCGTGACCTGGGCGGCAAGCGCCTGTTTCTGCACGCCTACATGCTGACCGTGCCGCTGCCCGATGGTGGCGAGCTGAAATTGCAGGCGCCTGTGGACGAGATGTGGGCCAAGACCGTGGAGCGATTGAGTGCGCCCATCTGATTACAAACTGCTGATTTTCGATTGGGATGGCACGTTGGCCGACTCCATTGGTCGGATTGTGGAGGCGATGCATGTCGCCTCCGAGCGTTCCGGATTTCCGTTGCGTGATGATTTTGCCGTCAAGGGCATCATCGGCCTGGGTTTGCCAGAAGCGATTCGTACCCTGTATCCCGACATTGGCGATGCCGAATTGGTCGCATTTCGTCAGCACTATGCGGATCACTATGTCGCCTCCGAAGCCGTGCCTTCGCCGCTATTTGATGGTGTAGTCGAGTCGATGGAGGCGTTCCGTGCCGAGGGGTATCATTTGGCTGTAGCGACCGGCAAGGCCCGTCGCGGGCTGGATCGGGTGCTGAAATCGCACGGTTGGGAAGATTATTTCGATATCACCCGCGCCGCCGACGAAACCGCCAGCAAGCCACATCCGCTGATGCTTGAGCAGATTCTGGCCCATTGCGAGGTTCGTCCCGAGCAGGCACTGATGGTCGGCGATTCATCCTTCGATTTGCAGATGGCGCGCAATGCCGGCATGGATTCGGTGGCGGTCAGTTACGGCGCGCAATCAATCGAGGCGCTTAAGTTGTTCGAGCCGGCATTGGCCATTGATCGTTTTTCAGAATTGCACGCCTGGCTGAATCGGCGGGCTTAATAGATTTTTGCTGGGGTAGATGTCATGACCGACGAATGGAAAGCGCCCGCCAAGGCGAGCGCAGAGAGCGGTGACGAAAAAAGCTGGAAGCTGCTGGAAAAGACCTTGCTGGCCAGTGTGCAGGAGCAGCGTCGGTCGCGTCGCTGGGGGATTTTCTTCAAGCTGCTGACTTTCGTGTACCTGTTTGTCGCGCTGATCCTGTTCACGCCGCTGATGGACATGGAAAAGAGTGCGACCCGCAGCTCCAACTACACGGCGTTGATCGACGTGACGGGCATGATCGCCGACAAGGAGTCGGCCAGTGCCGATAACATCGTTGGCAGTCTGCGTGCGGCCTTCGAGGACGAGAAGGTCAAAGGAATCATTCTGCGCATCAACAGCCCGGGCGGCAGTCCGGTGCAGTCGGGTTACGTGTATGACGAAATCGTCCGCCTGCGCGGTCTGCATCCGGACATCAAGGTGTATGCGGTGATCTCGGATCTGGGTGCTTCGGGCGCTTACTACATTGCCAGTGCGGCGGACCAGATCTACGCCGACAAGGCGAGCCTGGTGGGTTCCATCGGTGTGACGGCGGCTGGCTACGGCTTTGTCGGCACCATGGAGAAGCTGGGCGTCGAGCGTCGTACTTACACATCGGGTGAGCACAAGTCGTTCCTCGATCCGTTCCAGCCGCAGAAGCCAGAGGAAACTCAATTTTGGCAGGGCGTGCTGGACACCACGCACCAGCAGTTCATCAGCAGCGTCAAGAAGGGGCGTGGCGATCGCCTCAAGGACAAAGAACATCCGGAGTTGTTCTCCGGGCTGGTCTGGAACGGTGAGCAAGCGCTGCCGCTCGGTCTGATTGATGGCCTGGGTAATGCCAGTTCGGTGGCGCGTGACGTGATTGGCGAGAAAGAGCTGGTGGACTTTACTGTTCAGGAGTCGGCGTTCGATCGCTTCTCGAAAAAGCTCGGTGCCAGCGTGGCGGAGCAATTGGCAATGTGGATGGGTTTTCACGGTCCGTCGATGCGTTGATCTTCTTCGGTGCTGAAAAAACCGGCCCAAGTGGCCGGTTTTTTAGTACCTGCGCGGTCCCTGTACGATTGTGGTCCTCAGGGGATTTGCACGCCTTCGGCCAGTAGCATGTCGATCAGGCGGATCAGCGGTAGACCGATCAGGCTGGTGGCGTCAGGGCCTTTGGTGCTTTGAAACAGGCTGACCCCCAATCCTTCGGCCTTGAAGCTGCCAGCGCAGTCGTAGGGCTGTTCGGCGCGCAGGTAGCGCTCGATGCGTGCCTGGTCGAGTACACGCATATGTACGGTGAACGGCACGCAATCAACCTGGCATTCACCGGTCTGGCTGTTGAGCAGCGCCAGGCCGGTGAGAAAGGTCACGCTGGCGCCGCTGGCGGCCAGCAACTGTTCGCGGGCTTTTTCGAAGGTGTAGGGTTTGCCGATAATGCAATCGCCGAGTACCGCGACCTGGTCGGAGCCGATGATCAGATGGGCGGTATGGTTGCCCGCAAGTGCCTGGGCTTTTTCTTTGGCGAGGCGTTTGACCAGTTCGATGGCCGGCTCACCCGGTCGATGGCTTTCGTCGATATCCGGCGAGCCGCAGGTGAATGGCAGCTGCAAGCGGGCCAGCAATTCCCTGCGATACACCGAGCTTGAAGCGAGTAATAAAGGCAGCATGCGCAACTCCAAAAGTCAGGCGTGAATTCTAGCGGAGGCTTGCAAGTGACGGACAGGGCTGAATTTCCTTTGACATGGCTGGGGGCATCCCTATAATGCTGCGCCTATGTTGAATGACCCGATTCCACCTCACGTTGACCCGCGCAAATTGGCTGATCGTGGCACCACCCTTCAAGGTGAAATGCTGCTGGCCGATTTGGAGAGACTCTGCGACCCGCTTTCCGACACTGTCGGTACGGTGCAGGCTAAATTCGTTTTTGAACGAGATGAACGTAAATCTGTGGTCATCCACAGCTTTATCGACACCGAGGTCAAAATGGTTTGCCAGCGTTGTCTTGAGCTGGTCACCCTGCCGATCCATAGCGAATGCAGTTATGCTGTGGTGAAGGAGGGTGCGAATACCCAGTCGTTGCCGAAAGGTTATGACGTGCTGGAACTGGGCGAAGATCCTTTGGATCTGCAGTCACTGATCGAGGAGGAGCTTCTGCTCGCCTTGCCCATTGTGCCTGCTCATCATCCGGAAGAATGCCAGCAGCCGGCGGGTCTCGATGAGCCCGAACCGAGCGAGGACGAGGTAACGCGGTCCAACCCGTTCAGTGTATTGGCGCAGTTAAAGCGTGACCCAAACGTTTAGGAGTTAATCAATTATGGCTGTTCAGCAGAACAAAAAATCCCGCTCCGCCCGTGACATGCGCCGTTCGCACGACGCTCTCGAGGCTAGCACCCTGTCTGTAGAAAAAACCACCGGTGAAGTTCACCTGCGTCACCACGTATCGCCAGAAGGCGTATACCGTGGCCGTAAAGTGATCGACAAGGGCGCTGACGAGTAATCACTTGTCCGCTCAAGTCATCGCGATTGACGCAATGGGCGGGGACTTCGGTCCCCGCAGCATTGTTCAGGCCAGCCTCGCTTGCCTGTCTGCTACACCCTCGCTGCACCTGACCCTTGTCGGTCAACCCTCCCTTCTTGAAGAATTGCTCTCTGGCCAATTGGCTGTGGATCGCTCGCGCCTTTCGATTGCGCCTGCATCTGAAGTCATCACCATGGACGAAAAGCCTGCGCAGGCCCTGCGCGGCAAGCCCGACTCGTCGATGCGTGTTGCGCTTGAATTGCTGCGTGATGGCAAGGTCCAGGCCTGTGTCAGTGCCGGCAATACCGGTGCGCTGATGGCGTTGTCGCGGTTTGTGCTCAAGACCTTGCCGGGCATTGATCGCCCGGCAATGGTGGCGGCGATTCCGACGCAAAAGGGCTACTGCCAGTTACTCGATCTGGGCGCCAATGTTGATTGCAGCGCCGAGCACTTGTTGCAGTTCGCTGTCATGGGCTCGGTGGCGGCGGAAGCGCTCGGTATTGCTCGTCCGCGTGTCGCGCTGCTGAACATCGGCACCGAGGACATCAAGGGTAATCAGCAGGTCAAGCTGGCGGCCACCTTGTTGCAGGCCGCTCGGGGCATCAACTACATCGGTTTTGTCGAAGGTGACGGTTTGTACCGTGGCGAGGCGGATGTGGTGGTGTGTGACGGCTTTGTCGGCAATATCCTGCTCAAGTCCAGCGAGGGGCTGGCGACCATGATTGCCGGGCGTATCGAAGCCTTGTTCAAGAAAAACCTCGCTTCGAAAATGGTGGGGGCCCTGGCGTTGCCATTGATGAAGCGTCTTCAGGCTGAGCTCGCACCTGCGCGGCATAACGGTGCCAGCTTCCTCGGCTTGCAAGGGATTGTGGTGAAAAGCCATGGTTCGGCCGGCGTTCAGGGGTTTCAAAGCGCCATTTCCCGTGCGTTGATCGAAATTCAGGAAAATCTGCCGGAGCGGATTCACGGTCGTCTGGAGGATTTGTTGCTTTAGGCGTTTTCGTCGGACAATGCTTAAATGTGACCGCTTGGGCCAATTGGCCATCCAACTGTCAGTTTCTTGCGTCCCCCACTTGGGACATCAATTCTCCGACGACAAGATCATTAGGGGCTTGTTACATGTCTGCTTCCCTCGCATTCGTCTTTCCAGGACAGGGTTCGCAGTCCCTCGGCATGCTGGCCGAGTTGGGCGCGCAACATCCGGTTGTCCTCGAAACTTTCAAAGAAGCTTCCGATGCTCTGGGTTACGACCTGTGGGCGCTGACCCAGCAAGGGCCGGAAGAGCAACTCAATCAAACCGATAAAACCCAGCCGGCCATTCTGACCGCCTCGATCGCCTTGTGGCGTCTGTGGCTGGCCGAAGGTGGCGCTCGCCCGGCTTATGTTGCCGGTCACAGCCTGGGCGAATACAGCGCCCTGGTCGCTGCGGGCAGCCTGAGTCTGGGCGACGCCGTGAAGCTGGTTGAGCGTCGCGGCCAGTTGATGCAAGAAGCCGTTCCGGCCGGGCAGGGCGGCATGGCCGCGATCCTCGGTCTGGAAGACGCTGATGTCCTGGCAGCCTGTGCCGAAGCGGCGCAAGGCGAAGTGGTCAGCGCGGTGAACTTCAACTCCCCGGGCCAGGTGGTCATCGCCGGTGCCAAGGCGGCGGTCGAGCGCGCCATCGAAGGCTGCAAGGCCCGTGGTGCCAAACGCGCCATGCCGTTGCCGGTCAGCGTGCCGTCGCACTGTGAACTGATGCGTCCGGCGGCCGAGCGTTTCGCCGAGTCGATCGCCGCCATCGACTGGCAGGCGCCGCAGATCCCTGTGGTACAGAACGTCAGCGCCAATGTGCCGGCCGATCTGGAAACCCTCAAGCGTGATCTGCTTGAACAACTCTACAAGCCCGTGCGCTGGGTTGAATCGGTCCAGGCACTGGCTGCCAAGGGCGCGACCCAACTGGTCGAATGCGGTCCTGGCAAAGTGCTGGCCGGTCTGAACAAACGCTGCGCCGAAGGCGTGTCGACATCCAACCTCAATACCCCAGACGCTTTCGCTGCCGCCCGTGCAGCGCTGGCCTGAATCAGGAGAAACTTGCATGAGTCTGCAAGGTAAAGTTGCACTGGTCACCGGCGCGAGCCGTGGGATCGGCCAGGCCATCGCCCTGGAACTGGGTCGTCAGGGCGCCACCGTGATAGGCACCGCGACCTCCGCTTCCGGTGCTGAGCGCATCGCCGCAACCCTGAAAGAAAACGGTATTCAAGGCACCGGTCTTGAGCTCAATGTCACCAGCGACGAATCCGTTGCGGCAGTACTGGCGAGCATCACTGCACAGTTCGGTGCCCCGGCGATCCTGGTCAACAATGCCGGTATCACCCGCGATAACCTGATGATGCGCATGAAAGACGACGAGTGGCATGACGTCGTCGATACCAACCTGAACAGTCTGTTCCGCCTGTCCAAGGGCGTTTTGCGCGGTATGACCAAAGCCCGTTGGGGACGAATTATCAGTATTGGCTCGGTTGTGGGTGCCATGGGCAACGCAGGCCAAGTAAACTACGCAGCCGCCAAGGCCGGTCTGGAAGGTTTCAGTCGCGCACTGGCGCGTGAAGTCGGTTCGCGTTCGATTACGGTAAACTCGGTGGCCCCAGGGTTCATCGACACCGATATGACCCGTGAACTGCCCGAGGCACAGCGTGAAGCCTTGCAGACGCAGATTCCGCTGGGCCGTCTGGGGCAAGCTCAAGAGATCGCGTCTGTGGTCGCTTTTCTTGCCTCCGACGGTGCGGCTTACGTTACTGGGGCTACAATCCCGGTGAACGGCGGGATGTACATGAGTTAAATGTGACGGATCGCTTCAAAAAAATGTCATACGAGCTGTCTAAAATCCGTTATAAAGCTGCAATCTATTTATAGGCAGAGGGCTGTCGGGTTTGAGGAGTGAAGCTTTCAGTTGAAAAGCTGAAAAGTCTTTCTATACACTTACCCACTGGCCAGCTGCCTGAATTTGTCCATTAGGAGTGAAAACAAGGTATGAGCACCATCGAAGAGCGCGTCAAGAAAATCGTTGCTGAGCAACTGGGCGTTAAAGAAGAAGAAGTGGTCAACACCGCTTCCTTCGTTGAAGACCTGGGTGCCGACTCCCTTGACACCGTTGAGCTGGTGATGGCTCTGGAAGAGGAATTCGAGACCGAAATCCCTGACGAAGAAGCTGAGAAGATCACTACTGTACAAGCCGCAATCGATTACGTTACTAACCACCAGGCTTAATAGCTTGTAATCGTTGCTTGCTGTCATGGAAAAACCGCACTGCCATCACGGCGTGCGGTTTTTTCTTTAGGCCTGATGCAAAGTCGTCATTTGAAAAAAGGAGAGTGCTGTGTCGCGTAGACGCGTCGTAGTCACCGGTATGGGTATGTTGTCGCCACTGGGCACGGATGTGCCGAGCAGTTGGCAGGGCATTCTGGCTGGCCGCAGTGGCATTGGTCTGATCGAACACACCGACCTTTCTGCCTATTCCACCCGTTTTGGCGGCTCGGTAAAGGGCTTCAATGTCGAGGAGTACCTGTCGGTCAAGGAAGCTCGCAAGCTCGACCTGTTTATTCAATACGGTCTGGCCGCAGGTTTTCAGGCTGTACGCAACGCCGGTCTGGAAGTCACTGACGCCAACCGCGAGCGCATCGGCGTGGCCATGGGCTCGGGTATTGGCGGTCTGACCAATATCGAAGAAACCAGTCGCACCCTGCATGATTCCGGCCCACGGCGGATCTCTCCGTTTTTCGTGCCAGGCTCGATCATCAATATGATTTCCGGTTTCCTGTCCATCCACCTGGGTGCACAGGGACCTAACTACGCCATCGCCACTGCGTGCACCACCGGTACACACTGCATCGGCATGGCGGCCCGCAACATCATGTACGACGAAGCCGACGTAATGATTGCCGGCGGCGCCGAAATGGCCGCGTGCGGACTGGGCATGGGCGGCTTCGGTGCTGCCCGCGCGCTGTCGACCCGCAACGATGAGCCAACCCGTGCCAGCCGTCCGTGGGACAAGGGTCGTGACGGTTTCGTCCTGTCCGATGGTGCCGGTGCTCTGGTGCTCGAAGAGCTGGAACACGCCAAGGCGCGCGGCGCGACCATCTATGCCGAGCTGATCGGCTTCGGCACCAGTGGCGACGCTTACCACATGACTTCGCCACCGGCAGACGGTGCGGGTGCAGCACGTTGCATCACCAACGCCCTGCGTGATGCCAAGGTCAACGTTGATCAGGTTCAATACATCAACGCCCACGGCACCTCAACCTCGGCCGGCGACCTTGCCGAAGCCTGTGCGATCAAGTCGGTGTTCGGCGATCACGCTTACAAGCTGGCCGTCAGTTCGACCAAGTCCATGACCGGTCACCTGTTGGGGGCCGCGGGCGCAGTCGAAGCAATCTTCAGCGTGCTGGCGATCAACAGCCAAGTCGCGCCGCCGACCATCAACCTCGATGAGCCGGACGAAGGCTGCGACCTCGACTTCGTACCGCACACTGCGCGTAACCTGGACATCGATGTGGTGCTGTCCAACTCCTTCGGTTTTGGTGGGACCAACGGCTCGCTGGTGTTCCGCCGGTTCGCTGACTGATGGACAGCTGGGTCGACGGTCAGCCGGCCGACACTCTGTCGCTGAAAGATCGCGGCCTGGCTTACGGCGATGGTTTGTTCGAGACCATTGTCGTGCGTGGTGGGCAGCCGCTGTTGCTGGACCGGCACTTGTCGCGTCTGGTGCAAGGCTGTTCGCGCCTGGCGATCGCTGTAGATCACGCGCTGGTTCGCAACGAATTGCTGGCCTACGCCGCGGCGCTCGGAGAGGGTGTGCTAAAGCTCATTCTCACGCGTGGCGACAGCTTGCGCGGTTATGCCCCTGATCCTTCCGCGCAAGCCCGACGCATACTACAAGGCAGTCCTCCTGCTGCTTATCCGGCTGTTCATGCAGAGCAGGGCGTTCGCTTGTTCCCCTGCGTTACGCGACTTTCCAGGCAACCCTTGCTCGCCGGACTCAAACACCTGAACCGTCTTGAGCAAGTAATTGCCCGTGCCGAATGGCAAGACACCGAACATGCCGAAGGCTTGATGCTCGATCAGGTTGGTCGCGTCATCGAAGGAGTGTTCAGTAATGTGTTCCTGGTGCGCGAGGGCGTGCTGATCACCGCCGATTTAAAGCGCTGTGGCGTTGCCGGCGTGATGCGTGCCGAATTAATGTTTCAAGCCGAGTCACTGGGGATTTCCACGCAAATCACCGACATCAGCCTCGATCAGCTGCAATGGGCCGACGAAGTCTTTGTTTGCAACAGCGTGTATGGCGTTTGGCCGGTGCGCGCCTATGCTGCGTTGAGCTGGCCGGTTGGGCCGCTCACCCGTAAACTCCAAACCATTGCCCGCGCGCTACTGGATGTTTGATACGTGAGACGTAAATTCTTGCTGCTGCTGGAAACCGGATTGGTTCTGGCGGGGCTGTGTCTGGGCGCTTCTGCCTGGAAAATCCATTCGGCGCTGGAACAGCCGCTGAACATCACACAGGAAAGACTGCTGGACGTGCCCAAAGGCACGACACCAACCCGCACCTTCTATCGACTTGAAGCCGATGGCGTCATCAAGGACGCGTTCTGGCTGCGCGTTTACTGGCGCTTCAACCTCCCCAAACAGCCGTTGCACAGCGGCGAGTACCGCATGGTTCCGGGCATGAAGGTGGAGGGGCTGATCGACCTGTGGAAGCGCGGCGAAATGGTTCAATACAGTCTGACCCTGGTCGAAGGCTGGAATTTCCGTCAGGTTCGTTCAGCCCTGGCCAAAGACGAAAAACTGGAGCAGACCCTCGACGGTTTGAGTGACAGTCAGGTGATGGAGAAGCTCGGTCACCGGGGGATCTTTCCCGAAGGTCGTTTCTTCCCCGACACCTATCGGTTTGTGCGTGGCATGACCGACGTCGACTTGCTGAAAAAAGCCTACGATCGCCTCGACGAGGTCCTCGCCAAAGAGTGGGATCAGCGCGCTGCTGACGTGCCATACACCGAACCTTATCAGGCGCTGATCATGGCCTCGCTGGTGGAAAAGGAAACCGGCGTGCCGCAGGAGCGCGGGCAGATTGCTGGCGTCTTCGTTCGACGCATGGCGATCGGTATGTTGCTGCAGACCGATCCCACGGTGATCTACGGTCTGGGTGATCGCTACAGCGGTAAATTGACCCGCGCCCACCTCAGGGAAGCGACCCCGTACAACACGTATGTGATCTCGGGCCTGCCGCCGACGCCGATTGCCATGGTCGGCCGCGAAGCCATCCATGCTGCATTGAACCCGGTCGCCGGCAACAGCTTGTATTTTGTTGCGCGCGGTGATGGCAGCCACGTGTTTTCCGATGATCTGGATGCCCATAACAACGCGGTGCGCGAGTTCCAGCTCAAGCGTCGTGCCGATTATCGTTCCAGTCCGGCGCCGATCCCTGCATCAGAAACGGTGAATGGCGAAGCGTTGGACACCGAGTCGCCGATCCCGGCGGCTTCGCCCGATCCCGATCCCGATCCCGAGGCTTTGCCATCCGTGGTGCCGCAAGAAACGGCTCCTGCAGCTACGCCTGAACCGGCCCCTGAACCGGCCCCTGCACCTGAGCCCGCGCCGGATGCGGTCGCTCCGCAAACCCCGCAATAATTCTGACTAAGGACTGCCCGTGACTGGCTTGTTTATTACCCTGGAAGGCCCGGAAGGTGCCGGCAAAAGCACCAATCGCGAGTACTTGGCCGAGCGCCTGCGTGCTGCCGGAATCGAGGTGGTACTGACCCGCGAGCCGGGTGGTACGCCATTGGCCGAGCGGATTCGCGACGTGCTGCTGGCACCGGCTGATGAAGTCATGAACCCCGACACCGAGCTGTTGCTGGTGTTCGCCGCACGGGCCCAACACCTGGCCGAGGTGATTCGCCCGGCGTTGGCCCGTGATGCGGTGGTCTTGTGTGATCGTTTTACGGACTCGACCTACGCCTATCAGGGCGGCGGTCGCGGTTTGTCGTTGGAGCGCATCGCGACCCTGGAAACTTTCGTCCAGGGCGATCTGCGCCCGGACCTGACGCTGATCTTCGACCTGCCGGTGGAAGTGGGCCTGGCCCGTGCCAGCGCTCGCGGTCGACTGGACCGTTTTGAACTCGAAGGCCGAACCTTTTTTGATGCGGTACGCCGTGCATTTCTCAAGCGCGCTGAAGCGGACCCAGCACGGTATGTGTTGGTTGATGCGGCCCAACCGTTGGCGCGGGTTCAGCAGTCTTTGGACGTTCTGCTGCCCCGTCTGCTGGAGTTGACACGTGGCTGAAGCCTATCCGTGGCAGGACAGTCTCTGGCAGCAGTTAGCCGGTCGTAAGCAACACGCTCACGCCTATCTGCTGCATGGCCCGGCCGGGATCGGCAAGCGCGCGCTAGCTGAGCGGTTGATGGCCAGTCTGCTGTGCCAGCGTCCGACTGCGCAGGACGCTTGCGGTGAATGCAAATCCTGCCTGCTGCTGAAGGCTGGCAGCCATCCCGACAATTACATCCTGGAACCGGAAGAAGCCGACAAGGCGATCAAGGTCGATCAGGTGCGCGAACTGGTCAGCTTCGTGGTGCAGACCTCGCAGATGGGCGGGCGCAAAGTCGTGTTGATCGAGCCGGTCGAGTCGATGAACATCAACGCTGCCAACGCCTTGCTCAAAAGTCTTGAAGAGCCATCGGGCGATACCGTTTTGCTGTTGGTCAGCCACCAGACCAGTCGACTGTTGCCGACCATCAAAAGCCGTTGCGTCCAGCAAGCCTGCCCGTTGCCAAGCGAGGCAATGAGTCTTGCCTGGCTGGCCAAAGCCTTGCCGGACAGCTCGGAAGAAGAGCGTATGGAGCTGCTGACGCTGGCCGCCGGTTCTCCGCTGGCCGCGGTCAAGTTGCAGACACAGGGTGTGCGCGAACAGAGAGCGCTGGTGGTCGATGGCGTGAAGAAGTTGCTCAAGCAAGAGCAATCGCCGACGCAATTGGCTGAAGAATGGAAAACCATTCCGCAGTTGCTGCTGTTCGACTGGTTCTGTGACTGGTCAAGTCTTATCCTGCGCTATCAGCTGACCCAGGATGAAGAAGGTCTGGGATTGACTGACATGCGAAAGGTTATTCAGTACCTGGCACAGAAAACCGCTCAGGATAAGGTCTTGAATATCCAGGACTGGATCCTTGCCCAGCGTCAAAAGGTCATGAGCAAAGCCAACCTCAATCCGGCGCTGTTGCTGGAAGCGCTGCTGGTGCAATGGGCGTCCTTGCCTACCCGCAAGTGACTGTCTGCGCCTAGACTCTATGCATTTGCCCCCATCTGGCCGGAGCCCTCAAGTCCGACCGTCCCATTCATACGATGTCAGTTGCAGCCCCTTTATGCTCGTAGATTCCCATTGTCACCTTGATCGCCTCGACCTCGCCGCCCACGACGGCTCTCTGGATGCTGCACTCGATGCGGCCCGCCAGCGCGGGGTAGGGCACTTTCTGTGTATCGGCGTCAGTGTCGACAATGCCGCCGACGTCAAGGCTCTGGCCGAACGTTACGACGATGTCGATTGCTCGGTCGGCGTTCATCCGCTGGACGTGCAACCGGGCGCTGCGCCTGCGCTGGATTGGCTGTTGCGTGAGCTCAATCACCCCCGTGTGGTCGCGATTGGTGAAACCGGTCTGGATTATCACTACGAACCGGAAGCGGCCGAGTTGCAGCAAGAGTCGTTTCGCCTGCACCTGCAAGCGGCCCGGCAGACCGGCAAGCCGGTCATCATCCACACCCGTGGCGCGCGTGCCGATACCTTGAGCTTGTTGCGCGAAGCGGCGCTGCCTCAGGCGGGCGTACTGCATTGCTTTACCGAAGACTGGGACATGGCCAAGGCTGCGCTGGACATGGGCTATTACATTTCCTTGTCCGGTATTGTCACTTTTCGCAATGCCGACGCGCTACGCGATGTGGCCAGCAAGGTGCCGGCCGACCGGTTGTTGGTGGAAACCGATTCGCCGTACCTCGCACCGATCCCTTATCGCGGCAAGCCGAATCTGCCGCAGTACGTGCGTGAAGTAGCGGAATTTCTGTCAATGTTGCGAGGTGAGCCCTACGAGCGATTTGCCGAGCAGACCACTGAGAACTTCAAGCGGCTGTTCCCGCTGGCGCATGTGAAAGGTTAAATCGCAGGCAAAAAAAACCCGGGTTCTGGGGGGTGAATCCGGGTTAAGACCATTAGGAGTAAAACAATGGCACACGGTCCGTTGGTACCAATATCGGCGCAACACTTGGGGGAGATGTCTCGCCGACAGTTCAAGTATTGATCACTATTGCGCCTAGTCCAGTTTACCGGTCGCGATTTTTAAACAATTTTGGAATACGTCCGCTTCGGAAGAGTTCTCATCAATGGGCGACCCTGCTGGAAATCATCACGAAACGCAGATATGGTCGGATGATCCGTGCATTTTTGCGTAAGTTAGGCATAATACGCGGCTTCGAATTTTGACCCAAACAGACCTTTTCTTATGCATAAAGAACCTCGTAAGGTCCGTGAGTTTCGTCGCCGCGAGCAAGAAATTCTCGATACCGCGCTCAAGCTGTTCCTCGACCAGGGTGAAGACAGTGTCACCGTCGAGATGATTGCTGATGCCGTCGGTATCGGTAAGGGCACGATCTACAAGCACTTCAAATCCAAGGCGGAGATTTATCTGCGCCTGATGCTCGATTACGAGCGTGATTTGAACGAGCTGTTGCATTCGGCCGATGTCGACAAGGACAAGGAAGCGCTGTCCCGGGCTTACTTCGAATTCCGCATGCGCGATCCGCAACGCTATCGTTTGTTCGACCGACTGGAAGAGAAGGTGGTCAAGGGCAATCAAGTGCCGGAGATGGTCGAGGAACTGCACAAGATCCGCGCCTCCAACTTCGAACGCCTGACCCTGCTGATCAAAGGCCGGATCAGCGAAGGCAAGCTCGAAGACGTGCCGCCTTACTTTCATTACTGCGCGTCCTGGGCGTTGGTGCATGGCGCCGTGGCGCTGTATCACTCGCCGTTCTGGAGCAATGTGCTGGAAGATCAGGAAGGTTTCTTCCAGTTCCTGATGGACATCGGCGTGCGCATGGGCAACAAGCGCAAGCGCGATAGTGACACCCCGAGCAACTGAATCATTCAGCTGCCTGATTGCGCCATGATTTAGCTATATGGCGCAGTACCGCAGGAATATACTCAGGCATGGGACTTGCTAAAACTTGAATTGTGAGTCAAGTTTTGCGCGTTCCAATTTCCCATCGCCGGAGTGCTCCATGATCGTTGACCGTCAAGGCAGGCGTTTTCGCAATTTGCGGATCAGTCTGACTTCAGCCTGCAACTACGCTTGTACCTACTGCGTGCCTAACGGTAAGCGGCTGGTGGCTGCGCAGGATGAATTGTCGGCCGAGGCCATGGCGCGTGGCGTGGCGTATTTGATCGAAGCAGCAGGTATCGAGCGTTTGCGCATCACCGGTGGCGAGCCGCTGGTCAGTCCTAAACTCGAAGCCTTCATGACCGCCGTTGGCAACATGGGCCTGCAAGACATCAGCCTGACCACCAATGGTCAATTGCTGGCGAAAAAGCTGCCGTTGCTGGTGGATGCCAGCATTCGTCGTATCAACGTTTCCCTCGACACCCTGGACGCCAGCGCTTTTCGCAGCATTGCGCGCGGCGGCGATCTGGCGACCGTACTCGACGGTATGGATCAAGCCAGCGCGGCGGGTATGAAGATCAAGGTCAACATGGTGCCATTGCGCGGACAGAACCTTGATCAGGTGATGCCGCTGCTCGATTACTGCCTGGAGCGCGGTTACGAATTGCGCTTCATCGAGCTGATGCGCATGGGCCACCTGGCCACCGACTCCAATGCTTTCCTGCAACAGTTCGTCAGCCTCCAGCAGTTGCTGAGCCTGATCGGCGAGCGTTATGAATACCTGCAAGCTGATGCGCCAGTCGACGCAACAGCGGTGCGCTATGAAATTCCAGGGCTTGGACACTTCGGCGTGATCGCCAATGAAAGCGTGCCGTTCTGCCGTACTTGCTCGCGCTTGCGTCTTTCGTCCACGGGTTGGTTGCATGGCTGCCTGTCGTCGAGTAATCGCCATTATGTCGGCGACTTGCTGGACAAACCGCGCCATCAAGCGCTTCCAGCATTGCAACGGCTGTTGGTGAAGGCCTTGGGTGATAAACAGGAAGTGGCGTTTTCGGGTGGCGCTACGGTCATGAAGATTATTGGCGGCTGATCCTCTCTCATCGCGAGCAGGCTCGCTCCCACAATGAGTTGTACAAAAACTGTGGGAGTGAGCCTGCTCGCGATTGCTATCTATAAGGCAACTACATCCTTGAGCTGGCGCGGAAGCTGCATCCAATGGCCATTCGCCGGTTTTCCGTCACCGGCCTTGGAGGGTAGGATGCGTAGTCTGGTTTTGCTGCTGGCCGTTTTGGCGCTGGGTGGCTGCATGAAAGTCAGCGACATGGCTGAAGAGACTCATTACCAGATGAGCGACGTTGGGCTGCTGGATCACAGCGACAGCCGTCGAGTAAACAACCTGCGTATTCAACCGGACTCGTTCATCTACATCGCCCAAGGTCCCTTCGCGCCACCGGACAGTACTTATCCGCGCCCTAATGCGGTGGCCGAAGAGGCCTTCAAAGGCTTTATCGAATACTTCCCGATGGTACGCCGCGCCCGCACACCCGAGGGTCTCGATCGGGCCATGGCTGATGCCCGCGCCGTCGGTGCCCATTACCTGCTTTACACCCGTTTTGCCAACGCTGACGACCGCATCGGCAACATGGATGACTGGATCGATCAGGAATACGTGGATCGCCTCGGTATCGACAGCGGCGTAATTCAGATCATGTTGATCGAGACCAGCACCCAGTATTTGATTGATACTGCAACCATCAAGAGTCGTGGCGGTTTACTGACGTTCCACGACAACAGGCCAGAAGACCTGATTGGCCCGCCGCTGCAGCAATACGCGCGAAGCCTGATCGGGATCAGCGACCAGTAAATTCAAGGAGTACGCAATGAGTGACCCGCAAAAAGCCAACGATTTGTTGGGGCAGATCCCCAAAACCAAAGGCTTGCCGCCGGTTCACCTGTGGAACCCGGATTTCTGTGGCGACATCGATATGCGCATCGCCCGCGACGGCACCTGGTATTACCTGGGCACGCCGATCGGGCGCAAGCCGATGGTCAAACTGTTCTCCACCATCATTCGCCGCGATGGCGATGACTATTTTCTGATCACGCCGGTCGAGAAGGTTGGCATCAAGGTCGATGATGTGCCGTTTGTGGCGATCACCGTGGATGTGGAAGGCGAGGGTGAAGCTCAGCTTCTGCGGTTCACCACCAACGTTGATGAAACTACCGAGGCCGGCGCGGAGCACCCGATTCGTGTGGTGATCGATCCGGTCACTCAAGAGCCTGCGCCCTATGTCCACGTGCGCACCAACCTAGAAGCACTGATCCATCGCAACGTGTTCTACCAATTGGTTGAGCTGGCTGTGACCCGTGAAATCGGCGGGCATCGATGGCTTGGTGTGTGGAGCGGTGGCGAGTTCTTCCCTATCGGGCTCGAACCTTAATACACAACACTGCAGGAGCGGGCTTGCCCGCGAAGGGGAGTTAACATTCAACTTCAATGTTGCCTGTTATACCGCCTTCGCGGGCAAATCGAATCGTCGCACCGCCGTTCCTCCAGTGGTATGTGACTGCCGCTGAATCTCATAGAAAATCCAATTGACACCCAATCATATGATGATTAGCGTAGGCCTCCATCGCGAACGGCTTTTTGCCGTCCCTGCTTCGAGGTTTCCATGTCCAGCAGCTTTCATGCATCGACCGTTGATTGGCTGGGTTGCTGGATTGCCGCTGGTCAGGTGAAGCCTGGCGAAACGCTCAAGGTCGAAGCCGACTTGGGCGAACAGCTCGGTGTCAGTCGCACGGTCATCCGCGAAGCCATCAAAACCCTGGTCGCCAAAGGCATGCTCGAAGTCGGGCCGAAAGTTGGCACGCGGGTGTTGCCAGTGCGCCGCTGGAACCTCTTCGATCCACAAGTCGTTGGCTGGCTGTCACGCAGCGGTTTGCCGGAAAACTTCGTCGACGATTTGCTCGACCTGCGCCGCACCATCGAACCCATGGCCGTGCGTTGGGCCTGTGAGCGGGCGACGGTCGAGCAAGTGCAGGCCGTGCTTCTGGCCTATAACGCGCTGGAACGGGCCGTGGAAAGCGGTGTCGATTACAACCGTGCCGACCAGATTTTTCACGAATGCATTCTCGCCGCCAGCCACAATCAGTTCATTGAGCAAATGGTCCCGGCCCTGGGCGCGCTGCTAGCGGTTTCGTTCGAGGTCTCCGCCGCCGACCCTGACGAGCTGCGTCGTACGCTGCCAATTCACAAAGACATGGCCGACGCCATCGCCGCCCGCGACGCCGCACGCGGGGTGTGGGCCTGCATGACCCTGATCGATAACGCAGACCTGGCGATCAAGCGTTACTACCCACAAGTCATGGCCGACAAAAAAGCCGGCTGAACATAAAAAACCCCTGTAAGAGCGAGCTTGCTCGCGAAGGCGTCAGCACATCCGACATTGATGTCACAGGCACACCGCTATCGCGAGCAGGCTCGCTCCCACAAAAAAACAACAAAAACGATGGAGGTTTCATGACGTTGAATGCGCTGACCCAACACCGCGCGCGGCTTGGCGAAGGCCCGTTCTGGGACGTGCCCACGCAGGCGTTGTACTGGGTTGATATCGCCGGCAAACAAGCGCTTCGGCTGATCGGCGCCAACGTCGAGATCTGGGAAATGCCGGAACATATCTCCGCATTCATCCCCTGCGAAAGCGGTGATGCGCTGGTCGCATTGAGCAGTGGCGTCTATCGACTGGACCTCGAGTCACCGGGTCTTGAGCCGCGCCTGACCTTGCTCTGTGTAGCCGACCCGCAACCCGGCAATCGCCCCAATGAAGCCCGTTGCGATGCGCAGGGCCGGCTCTGGCTCGGCACCATGCAAAACAACATCGGCGAAAACGGTGAAGACCTGCCTGTTACTCGTCGCTCCGGTGGCCTGTTTCGAATCGACCGTAACGCGCGGGTGACGCCGCTGCTTCGAGGACTGGGGATCCCCAACACGCTGCTATGGAGTGATGACGCGACGACGCTGTTTTTCGCCGACAGCCTCGACGCCACGCTGTACCGGCATTACATCCATGCCGACGGCAATCTCGACACCGCTTGCGTCTGGTTCGGTCCCGATAAACGCGGCGTTCCCGATGGCTCTGCCATGGACGCCGAAGGTTACGTGTGGAACGCCCGCTGGGACGGCAGCTGTTTGCTCCGGCTCACCCCGGACGGTCAGGTTGATCGAATCATCGAACTGCCCGTCAGCCGTCCCACCAGTTGCGTGTTCGGCGGCGAAGACCTGAAAACCCTGTACATCACCAGTGCTGCGAGCCCGCTTAACCATCCGCTGGATGGCGCGGTGTTATCGATTCGAGTGGATGTGACTGGAAAGCCCTGTACACGTTTTGCTGGTTGAATCCCAAAATATGGGATGCAAAATTATATATTGAGATTTTTTAGTGGGCGGGTTTATAGTCGGCCATCAGTTACACGCACTCACACTTAAAAAAACAAAACAGGTGAAGTGATGCAGCGATTTTCCAAACAGCTTTTTGACCGGATATCGACAGATGCCCGGTTTTTGTCGGGCCTGCAAAAAGGAGCGTTGATTCATGCCTGAATCTCTTTCCTTGCCACCTGTACCCGAGCCGCCCAAGGGCGAGCGTCTGAAAAACAAAGTGGTGCTGCTGACCGGCGCCGCTCAGGGCATCGGCGAAGCCATCGTCGCGACGTTCGCAGCACAGCAAGCCAAGCTGGTCATCAGCGACATCCAGGCGGAAAAAGTCGAGAAAGTCGCGGCACATTGGCGCGAACAAGGCGCCAACGTGGTGGCGATCAAGGCTGACGTATCGCGCCAGCAAGACCTGCACGCCATGGCCAGACTGGCGATCGACCTGCACGGCCGGATCGACGTACTGGTCAACTGCGCCGGGGTCAACGTGTTCTGTGATCCACTGGAAATGACTGAAGAAGATTGGCGTCGCTGTTTTGCCATCGACCTCGACGGCGCCTGGTTCGGTTGCAAGGCGGTATTGCCGCAAATGATCGAGCAGGGCATCGGCAGCATTATCAACATTGCGTCGACCCATTCCTCCCACATTATCCCGGGCTGCTTCCCGTACCCGGTGGCCAAGCACGGTTTACTCGGCCTGACCCGTGCACTTGGCATCGAATACGCGCCCAAGGGCATTCGTGTCAATGCCATCGCACCGGGCTACATCGAAACCCAATTGAACGTGGATTACTGGAACGGTTTTGCCGACCCGCAGGCCGAGCGTCAGCGCGCGTTTGACTTGCATCCGCCGCGTCGCATCGGTCAGCCGATGGAAGTAGCCATGACCGCCGTATTCCTGGCCAGTGATGAAGCGCCGTTCATCAATGCCTCGTGCATCACCATCGATGGTGGGCGCTCAGTGATGTATCACGACTGAACAAAACGGCTTTCAGGCGCGGAACTCCGTCTGGAATACAATCATCATACGATATGACTATTGGCTTCATCGTTTGCACCGGCATCAAATAACGCTCAAAAAAAATAACAAAGGAGTCAGCTTATGAATCGTCGTCGCGGGATCCGTTCCCTGTGCTGTGCCGCTTTGGCGGTCACCGCGGTTAGCCTGAGCAGTACGCTGCTGGCGGCCGAGGAAGTGAAAATCGGTTTTCTGGTCAAGCAAGCGGAGGAGCCCTGGTTCCAGACCGAATGGGCATTCGCCGAAAAGGCCGGGAAAGAGAAAGGCTTCACTCTCATCAAAATCGCTGTGCCGGATGGCGAGAAAACCCTTTCGGCCATCGACAGCCTCGCCGCCAACGGTGCCAAGGGCTTCGTGATCTGCCCGCCCGACGTGTCCCTGGGCCCTGCGATCATGGCCAAAGCCAAGCTGAATGGTTTGAAAGTGATCGCCGTCGATGACCGCTTTGTCGATGCCAGCGGCAAGTTCATGGAAGACGTTCCATACCTCGGCATGGCCGCGTTCGAAGTCGGGCAGAAGCAAGGCAGCGCCATGGCCACCGAAGCGAAGAAACGGGGCTGGGACTGGAAAGACACTTACGCTGTGATCAACACCTTCAACGAACTCGACACTGGTAAAAAACGCACCGACGGTTCGGTCAAGTCGCTGGAAGACGCCGGCATGCCCAAAGACCACATCCTGTTCTCGGCACTGAAAACCCTCGACGTACCGGGCAGTATGGACGCCACCAACTCGGCGCTGGTTAAACTGCCGGGCTCGGCGAAAAACCTGATCATCGGCGGCATGAACGACAACACTGTACTCGGCGGCGTGCGCGCTACTGAAAGCGCCGGTTTCGCTGCTGCCAATGTCATTGGGATCGGCATCAATGGCACCGACGCCATCGGCGAACTGAAGAAGGCCCACAGCGGTTTCTTTGGCTCGATGCTGCCTAGCCCCCACATCGAGGGCTACAACACCGCCAGCATGATGTACGAGTGGGTCACCACTGGCACTGAACCGGCGAAATACACCGCGATGGACGACGTGACGCTGATCACGCGCGACAACTTCAAGCAGGAACTGGAAAAGATCGGCCTGTGGAACTGAGGCGCGGTTGATTTCAACGGTAGCCCCGGCGACGGGGCTGCCTGACCTGTAAAGAGGTGGTTTTATGCACGCGCACGTACAGACACACGAACACCGCGTTGGCGGCAGCCTGCGCTTCAACGGGATCGGCAAGACCTTTCCCGGGGTGAAGGCGCTGGATGGCATCAGCTTCGTAGCGCATCCGGGGCAGGTTCATGCCTTGATGGGCGAGAATGGCGCCGGCAAATCCACACTGCTGAAAATCCTCGGCGGCGCTTACACGCCCAGCAGCGGCAACTTGCAAATCGGCGAGCAGACGATGGCGTTCAAGTCCACCGCCGATAGCATCGCCAGCCGCGTTGCGGTGATCCATCAAGAGTTGCACCTGGTGCCCGAAATGACCGTGGCAGAGAACTTGTTTCTCGGGCACCTGCCGGCCAGTTTCGGCCTGATCAATCGCGGTACTTTGCGCCAACAGGCATTGGCTTGTCTTAAAGGCCTGGCCGATGAAATCGACCCGCAAGAAAAAGTCGGGCGCCTGTCCCTCGGCCAGCGGCAACTGGTGGAAATCGCCAAGGCGCTGTCCCGTGGCGCACACGTCATTGCGTTCGACGAACCGACCAGCAGTCTGTCGGCCCGCGAGATCGACCGCTTGATGGCGATCATCGGACGCCTGCGTGACGAAGGCAAAGTGGTGCTCTATGTCTCTCATCGCATGGAAGAAGTGTTCCGCATCTGCAATGCGGTGACGGTGTTCAAGGACGGTCGTTACGTGCGCACATTCGAGGACATGAATGAACTGACCCACGACCAATTGGTGACATGCATGGTCGGTCGCGACATTCAGGACATCTACGATTACCGTCCTCGCCAGCGCGGCGCGGTCGCGCTGAAAGTCGATGGCCTACTCGGCCCGGGCTTGCGCGAGCCGGTGAGTTTCGAGGCGCACAAAGGCGAGATCCTGGGGTTGTTCGGCCTGGTCGGTGCCGGGCGCACAGAGTTGTTCCGTCTGCTCAGCGGCTTGGAGCGCAACAGCGCCGGACGCCTGGAATTACGCGGCCATGAACTGAAACTGCGCTCACCTCGTGATGCGATTGCGGCCGGGATTTTGCTGTGCCCCGAGGACCGCAAGAAGGAGGGCATCATTCCGCTTGGCAGTGTCGCCGAGAACATCAACATCAGCGCACGCGGCGCCCACTCCACCTTCGGCTGCCTGTTGCGTGGCCTGTGGGAAAAGGGCAACGCCGAAAAACATATCAAGGCGCTGAAAGTGAAGACGCCCAGCGCCGAGCAGAAAATCATGTACCTGTCCGGCGGTAATCAACAGAAGGCCATTCTCGGTCGTTGGCTGTCGATGCCGATGAAAGTCCTGTTGCTCGACGAACCGACCCGCGGCATCGACATCGGAGCCAAGGCCGAGATTTACCAGATCATCCATAACCTGGCCGAAAGCGGCATCGCGGTGATTGTGGTGTCCAGCGACCTGATGGAAGTGATGGGTATTTCCGACCGCATTCTGGTGCTCTGCGAAGGCGCGATGCGCGGCGAGTTGTCTCGCGCCGAAGCCAATGAATCCAACCTGCTGCAACTGGCTTTGCCGCGCCAACGCGCTGACGGCGTGGCGAACTGAGAGGTGACTATGATGACAACCCAAAACAACGCTCTGCCTACCCAGCGCAAACCTCTGGACCTGCGGCGCTTTCTCGATGACTGGGTGATGCTGTTGGCGGCGGTCGGGATCTTCGTGCTCTGCACGTTGCTGATCGACAACTTCCTCTCGCCACTGAACATGCGCGGCCTGGGGTTGGCGATTTCCACTACCGGGATCGCCGCGTGCACCATGTTGTATTGCCTGGCGTCCGGGCACTTTGACTTATCGGTGGGCTCGGTAATCGCCTGTGCCGGCGTGGTCGCGGCGGTGGTGATGCGCGACACCGACAGCGTGTTCCTCGGCGTGAGTGCCGCGCTGGTGATGGGATTGATTGTCGGGCTGATCAACGGGATCGTGATTGCCAAGCTGCGGGTCAATGCGTTGATTACCACACTGGCGACCATGCAGATCGTTCGCGGTCTGGCTTATATCTTTGCCAACGGCAAAGCGGTCGGCGTGTCGCAGGAGCAATTCTTCGTCTTCGGTAACGGCCAGTTGTTTGGCGTGCCCGTGCCGATTCTGATCACCATTGTCTGCTTCCTGTTTTTCGGTTGGCTGCTGAATTACACCACCTATGGGCGCAATACCATGGCCATCGGCGGCAACCAGGAAGCGGCATTGCTGGCCGGGGTCAACGTTGACCGGACCAAGATCATCATCTTTGCCGTACATGGCGTGATTGCTGCGCTGGCCGGGGTGATTCTGGCGTCGCGCATGACCTCCGGGCAGCCGATGATTGGCCAGGGTTTTGAGCTGACTGTGATCTCGGCCTGTGTGTTGGGCGGTGTGTCGTTGAGTGGTGGGATCGGTATGATTCGGCACGTGATTGCCGGGGTGCTGATATTGGCGATTATTGAGAATGCGATGAACCTGAAGAACATCGACACGTTTTATCAGTACGTGATTCGTGGTTCGATTCTGTTGCTTGCAGTCGTCATTGACCGCCTGAAACAGCGCTGATACCCCGTTACTGTTAGGGCGGGCCTGCACGCGAAAGCGGTGGGTCTAACGCATTAGTGTTGGATTTGCCAACGCCATCGCGAGCAGGCTCGCTCCCACAGTGGATCTATGTCGATCGCAAATCCCCCTGTGGGAGCGAGCCTGCTCGCGATGGGGTCAGTCAATTCAACAACAATCCTGAATTTTACCGAGGGTGTTCAACAATCCAGTTTGCGAGCCGCCTCAACACCGGCAGCACTCAGTTTGATCGGCAGATTCACCGTGTGTTCCCCAGCTTCATTGCAGCACACATGGCCGTGTTGAATCAGCCCCCGGTCCTGTAAAGCGGCGAGGGTACTGGCCACAACTTTCTCCCCTCGATAATTGTCCAGAACCTCTTTGCCCAAGCCACTCGGGTGGGCATGCAACAGGCGGATCAGGACTTCTTTTTCCAGGTTTTTATCGTCGTTCATGCGGACCTCTTGATGTATGTGGGGAGGTCGCTCGCGTGGGCGAGCTATTGATTGGTGCTGCCCTCGGAGCCCGAACCACCGGTGGTGGTTTTCGAGCCGATGCCGATGCCGGTGTTGTCGGTTGTCTGGGTGTCGGGCAGGTTCAGTCCGCCTTGGCGGCCGGCGTCGTTGCCCTGAGTCCGAGGGTCAGTGCCTGTAGTGGACGGCAGGCTGCTGTCGACACCGGTGCCGTTAGTGTCCATGCCGGGTGCGCTCTGGATGGCGGGCGCTTTCGGACCCTCGACCGGGTTGGTCGGGCCCGTACCTTCAGCGAGTGTGGCGGCGAACGCGGCGAAGGGCAGCAGTGTGGCGAGAGCGAGGGCGGTCAACCTGGACATGAACATGGCATCGTCTCCGTTTAATAGAGTCTCTACCTGATGTTGGTCCTCTTCCCGTTTGGATTGGTGCCTGATGAATGACGAACGGTCTAGGTCTGTTGCACCACTTTTACTGGAGCGACGCGACGCCAGATCAGTCGCCCCACGGTGATCAGCCAGTTCAGAAAAGCCACGGCCAGCACAGTCAACAGCAGCGCCGGCATCCCTTGTTCGACGATGATTTTCCCTGCCAGCAAGGGAAACCCAAACACACCGATAAAGTAGGAGAGGCTGAACAACAGCAAGGCTTGCGAGGTTGTGCCGTGCGGCGCTTCGTTGGCCGCCAGGCCGTTGATCACTGAATAGGTCAGCCCGTATCCGACCCCGAGCATCATGGCCGCCAGTACATAGCTGACCCCGCTGTCGACCACGAAACCAAACAGCACTATCGACCCCATCATCAGACCCGACAACAGGCAGGATGCGCGGAACGGGTCACGTTTGACTACGATGCCGGCGATCAGCATGCGGCTGCTGATCGCCGCGCCCATGAAACCAAAAAAGAACAACGAGTAATCCAGCGAGCGGGATGCGGCATAACTGGTCTGGAAGCTCGACAGACCGCCAAACACGCAGCCACCGAGACCGACCATGACGATCGGGAACACGGCCCGGGACGACAGTACCTGAACCGTTGCGCGCCAGGAAATTCGCGCGACCGAGGTGGAGGGCGCGGGCGTTGTCTTGAGCTGTGCATCCAGTCGCCAGAACAGTAAAACGCCAATCAGGCTGGCCATTGCGGCGAGGTAAAACGCGGCGGTTAGCGGATAGCCGAGGGCGCTGGCAGCGCGGCCCAGTAACGGGCCGCTGCCGATTCCGGTCATCATGCTGCCCGACAGCAATGCAAAGTATTTGGCGCGTTGGGCCGGTGTCACCAGGCTGGCCACAATAATCGGCCCGAGGGTGTAGAACACGCCCCAACCCAGCCCCAGCATCAGTCCAAAAAACAGCAACAGATTGCCGAAGCCCGGAGTCAAGGCGAAGCCGAGGCTGGCCGCCACCAGCAAGACGCCGAACAATGCAACTGAACGCGCGGCGCCGAGCCAATCAGACAAATGCCCCGAGACGATCACCGCCGCGAACGTGCTGAGCATGGCCGCCGAAATCACACTGCCGGCATCGTGTTCATTGCCACCGCGTGAGCCGATCAGCAACGACAGCAAAAAAGTCGAACCATAGGACAGCGACAGCAAATAGCTGGCAAGGCAAAACAGGCCGAACAACCGGCGGGAGACTGGGGGTGTAGCGCTGGACATGACGCGGTTCCTTGAGCCGATAGAAATGAACGTCTGATATCTATCACGCATCGCGCCGATGTTAGGTCCTGGGTTAGCGATTTCAGGATTAGCGCTGGCCGGAGTATTGCCTTCAGCAGACGCCGATCTCTTCCTTGAACTGCTCCATGAATCTTTTCAGACGCTCATGCCTGATCTGCGCCAGGCGTCGACCGGTGGCGGTCTGGAAACCGTCCGCCAGGTTCAGCAGCTTGGTCTGGAAATGATCGAGGCAAAAGCGTTTGTCGTCGTAGTCGCGGTTCTTCGCCTCTGGGTCGAGGGAGTCGTACAACGAGCTGCCCATGCGCCCGGCTACGTAGAACGTGCGCGCTACACCGAGCATACCGAGGGAGTCGAGGCGGTCGGCGTCCTGCATGATTTTCGCTTCGAGCGTGGTGGGGGTGACGTTGGCGGAAAAGCTGTGTGCTTCTATAGCGTGGGCTGCTGCGCTGATTCTTTCGTTCGGCCAATGTAGGTCGGCCAACACGCCGGACGCTTTTTCGGCGGCCAGTCGAGACGCCTGCGAACGCAATGGCGAGTTCTTCTCCACCGCCACGCAATCATGCAACAGCACCGCTGCCAGCAGCACCTCAAGCTCGCCACCTTCTTGCGCATGAATCGTGCGCACGTTGTGCCAGACCCGCTGCAAGTGCGACAGGTCGTGAGCACCGTCCTCTGAGGGTTCCAGTGCGTGGGACAGCAATTGAGCCGCGAGGTTTTGCAGGGGGACGAAAGCGTTGGTGGTCATAACCTTCCTTTGAATGTGAAAGCGCGGTCCATGAAACAGGATTAATTTCCCATGTGACGGACGCAGCGTGGCAACTTAGTATGGCGTTTTCAACCTTTGACGAAGGCACGTCCCCATGACGATCGAGATCCGCCCGGCGACCCCCAGCGATGCACCGCAAATCCTCGGGTTCATCACTGAACTGGCCGACTACGAACGTGCCCGCCATGAAGTCATCGCCAGTGTCGCCGACATTGAGCGCAGCCTGTTCAGCGAAGGCGCCACCGCTCACGGCCTGATCTGTCTGCGCGACAGCCAGCCAATTGGTTTCGCGGTGTTCTTCTTCAGCTATTCCACCTGGCTCGGCAGCAACTGCCTGTACCTCGAAGACCTCTACATCACCCCCGAGCAACGCGGTGGAGGCGCGGGTAAAACCTTGCTCCGCCACCTGGCGAAAATCGCCTGTGCCAATGATTGCGGGCGTTTTGAATGGAGCGTGCTGGACTGGAACAAGCCGGCGATCGAGTTCTATAAATCATTGGGCGCGCAGCCACAGGAAGAGTGGGTGCGGTATCGGATGGATGGGAAGGTATTGCGCGAGTTTGCCGAGGGCAATTGATCGACTGTGTTACCAGTTAAAAGATCGCAGCTAAGGCTGCGATTTTTTTGCGTTAATCCCATTATATGGGAGTGATATTTATATATTGAGATTGTGTCGCTTCCGGGTTTATAGTTCCGCTCACTCACTGCCAATAAAACAGAACAGGTGAAGCGATGCTGGCGCAATTGATCGCGCTCGATTGGGGGACAACCTCATTACGTGCTTACAAACTCGCCGCGGATGGCCTGGTGCTTGAACAACGTTCGTTATCGGCGGGGATCATGCAGCTGCCCAAGACGCCGCGAATCATTAATGGTCATGCATGCACTGACGGTTTTGAACTGGCCTTCGATGAGGCCTGCGGTGACTGGCTCGATGCGCAGCCGGATTTGCCGGTGATCGCCTGTGGCATGGTCGGCAGCGCCCAGGGCTGGCGTGAAGCGGCCTACCGCGATACGCCGGCGAACGTCGCCACTCTCGGAACTTCCCTACAAACGGTTCGCAGCCTTCGCGGTGTCGATGTGCACATCGTGCCAGGGGTGATTCAGCGCTCGCCGTTGCCGAACGTCATGCGCGGCGAAGAAACCCAGGTGTTGGGCGTTCTGCAGAATCTTCAGGGCGAGGCGGGCAACGATCTGCTGATCGGCTTGCCGGGCAGTCATTCGAAATGGGTGGAAGTGGCCGACGGCTGCATCGTGCATTTCGATACCTTCATGACCGGCGAAATCTTCGCCGTGCTCAGCGAGCACAGCATTCTGGGGCGAACCCAGCAACAGGGCGCGCCCTTCGATGGGCAGGCTTTTGATCGTGGGGTGCAAGTGGCCTTGTCGGGGGACGGCGAGATCGGCCCGCTGTCGACCGTGTTCAGTGCCCGTAGCCTCGGACTGACCGGTGATCTGAGCGCCATGGCCCAGGCGGATTATTTGTCGGGGCTGTTGATCGGTCATGAGCTGTCAGCGCTGGCCACCGCCCAGCGACGTCGGCGCAATAGCGTGCACCTGCCTTCGATCATCCTCATCGGTAATGCCCAACTCTGTGCCCGCTACAGCCGGGCGCTTGATGCCTGCGGTTTTGCCCGGGTGACGTTGACTGAACAAGCCACCGAGCGCGGATTGTGGCAGTTGGCGCTCGCCGCCGGACTGATCACTTGCAACCCATCCCGTTAAACCTGACTGGAGATCTGACATGCTCAAACACGCCCTGGCGCAAAACGGCCTGATCGCGATCCTGCGTGGCCTGCGACCGGAAGAGGCGGCAGCCATCGGCGAAGTCCTGTACGCCGCCGGATTTCGCGTCATCGAAGTGCCGCTCAATTCCCCCGAGCCGTACGACAGTATCCGCATCCTGCGCAGCACCCTGCCCGCCGATTGCCTGATTGGCGCCGGCACGGTGCTGACACCGGAGCAGGTCGAGCAGGTGAAAGCCGCCGGTGGACAAGTCATCGTCATGCCGCACAGCGATCCGAAAGTGCTGCGCGCAGCGAAAGCGGCGGGGTTGTTCCTGTCGCCAGGTGTTGCCACACCGACCGAAGCGTTCGCCGCACTGGCCGAAGGCGCGGACGTGCTGAAGATGTTCCCCGCCGAGCAGATGGGACCGGCGGTCGTCAAAGCCTGGCTCGCAGTATTGCCGGCCGGAACCATCCTGGCGCCGGTCGGCGGGATCACGCCGGACAACATGCAGGTGTTTATCGACGCGGGCGTCAAAGGTTTCGGTCTCGGCTCCGGATTGTTCAAACCGGGAATGACCCCAGAGGACGTGGCTGTCAACGCCAAGGCCTACGTGGCTGCCTGGAAAGCCCTTCGCTAAGACTTTTTGGCGCTGTGAGCGCTGCCTCTAATAAGAGAGAAGAAAATGAAAATCACCAAACTGACCACCTTCATCGTTCCGCCGCGCTGGTGCTTCCTCAAGGTCGAAACCGACGAGGGCGTGACCGGTTGGGGCGAGCCTGTGGTTGAGGGGCGCGCCCACACGGTGGCGGCTGCCGTTGAAGAATTGTCCGACTACCTGATCGGCAAAGACCCACGCAACATCGAAGACATCTGGACCGTGCTCTATCGCGGCGGCTTCTACCGGGGCGGCGCGATCCACATGAGCGCGCTGGCCGGTATCGACCAGGCGCTATGGGACATCAAGGGCAAGGCCCTGGGCGTGTCGGTCAGTGATTTGCTGGGCGGTCAGGTGCGCGACAAAATCCGCGTGTATTCGTGGATCGGCGGCGACCGGCCGGCAGACACCGCTCGCGCGGCAAAAGAAGCGGTCTCCCGTGGTTTTACTGCGGTGAAAATGAACGGCACCGAAGAACTGCAATTTCTCGATTCCTTCGAGAAAGTCGACCTGGCCCTGGCCAACGTCGCCGCCGTGCGTGACGCAGTCGGGCCGAACGTCGGCATCGGCGTCGACTTCCATGGCCGGGTGCACAAGCCCATGGCCAAGGTGCTGATGAAGGAACTTGATCCGTACAAACTGATGTTTATCGAAGAGCCGGTACTCAGCGAAAACTACGAGGCGCTGAAGGAACTGGCGCCGCTGACCAGTACCCCGATTGCCCTTGGTGAGCGGCTGTTCTCGCGCTGGGATTTCAAGCGTGTGCTGAGCGAGGGTTACGTCGACATCATCCAGCCGGATGCCTCGCACGCCGGTGGCATCACTGAAACCCGCAAGATCGCCAACATGGCTGAAGCCTACGACGTGGCGCTGGCGTTGCATTGCCCGCTGGGGCCGATCGCCCTGGCTGCGTGCCTGCAACTGGACGCGGTTTGCTACAACGCGTTTATCCAGGAACAGAGCCTGGGCATCCACTACAACGAGAGCAATGACTTGCTCGATTACGTGAAAGATCCGCGGGTGTTCGACTACGACAAAGGCTTCGTGAAGATCCCCAATGGCCCGGGACTGGGCATCGAGATCAACGAGGAATACGTGATCGAACGCGCGGCGGTCGGCCACCGCTGGCGCAACCCGATCTGGCGCCATGCCGATGGCAGTTTTGCTGAGTGGTAAGAGCTATCCGACTCAACAACACATAACCCCTGTGGGAGCGAGCCTGCTCGCGAAGACGGCGGCACATCCAACCTTGATGTGACTGCCAGAACGCTTTCGCGAGCAGGCTCGCTCCCACAGTTTGATCTCCATGGTTAGCGAGATCTGCGTTTCACATTGACCTCAATAAACATAAAAAGAGGCACTCCTCATGCAACCGCAAACCCTCGCCGGGCACGCGTCGTTGGTGACGCCCAGTCGCAAGCGATTTTTCATCATGGTCCTGCTGTTCATCACGGTGGTGATCAACTATCTGGACCGCAGCAACCTGTCCATCGCAGCCCCGGCGCTGACCAGCGAATTGGGCATCGATCCGATCCACGTCGGGCTGATCTTCTCGGCGTTCGGCTGGACCTACGCCGCCATGCAGATCCCCGGCGGCTGGCTGGTGGACCGTGTGCCACCGCGCATCCTCTATAGCGTGGCCTTACTGCTGTGGTCGATCGCCACGGTCATGCTCGGTTTCGCCGGCAGTTTCATCGCGCTGTTCGTCTTGCGCATGGCGGTCGGAGCCCTGGAAGCGCCGGCCTACCCGATAAACAGCCGTGTGGTCACCACCTGGTTTCCCGAGCGTGAACGCGCCACGGCCATCGGTTTCTACACCTCCGGGCAATTTGTAGGCCTGGCATTCCTGACACCGGTACTCGCGTGGTTGCAGCATGAATTTGGCTGGCACATGGTGTTTGTCAGCACCGGCGCGGTGGGGATTCTATGGGCGGTGATCTGGTACGCGGTGTACCGCGAACCCCGGGATTTCAAAGGCGCCAACGACGCTGAAATCGACCTGATCCGCGAGGGCGGCGGGTTGGTGGATATCCAGGCCGAACAAGCCAAAGTCAAAGCGAAATTCAGCTGGATCGACCTCGGGATTGTCCTGACTAAACGCAAACTGTGGGGCATCTACCTCGGCCAGTTCTGCCTCAACTCGACGCTGTGGTTTTTCCTGACGTGGTTCCCTACCTACCTGGTGAAGTATCGCGGCATGGACTTCATCAAGTCCGGTCTGCTGGCGTCGCTGCCATTTCTCGCCGCCTTCATCGGTGTGCTGTGTTCGGGGTTCTTCTCCGACTTCCTGATCCGTCGCGGTTACACAGTGGGCTTCGCTCGCAAGTTGCCGATCATTGGCGGCCTGCTGATTTCCACCTCGATCATCGGCGCCAACTTCGTCGAGTCGACGCCGTTGGTGATTGCCTTCCTGGCGTTGGCGTTTTTCGGCAACGGGCTGGCGTCGATCACCTGGTCGCTGGTTTCCACCTTGGCACCGGCGAGATTGTTGGGGCTGACCGGCGGAGTGTTCAACTTCATCGGCAATCTGTCGGCGATCACCACGCCGATTGTCATCGGTTTCCTGGCCTCCGGTGATTCGTTTGCCCCGGCGATTACCTACATCTCGGTTCTGGCATTGATTGGGGCACTTTCCTACATCTTGCTGGTGGGCAAAGTCGAGCGTATCAAGTTGTAGTCGCAGGCATCGGGCGACCATAATGCCGCCCGTTCACTCGCTCAACGGTAAAGGCTGGATATGCAGGAAGACGCCCCAAAAATCGCCAAGGACGCCGCCCCGACGGGCACCCAGACACTGCTTCGTGGTCTGGGTGTGGTTCAGGCCGTGGCCAGCGGCGCCCGCGACCTCAAGGAAATCGCCCGGCTGATCGGCACGACGCGCAGCACCACCCATCGTCTGGCCAGTTGCCTGGTGGACGAGCGTTACCTGCGTGTGGTGCCGCAGGTCGGCTACCTGTTGGGGCCGAAGCTGATCGAGTTGGGTTTCCAGGCGCGAGAAGAGTTACCGCTGGTGACCTTGGCCGGGCCGTATCTGGATGAGCTGTCGGCGTTGACCGGCGACACTATTCACCTGGCAATTCGTGAAGGCGACGAAGTGCTGTACCTGCACAAGAATCCGGGGCGCAATGGCCCGGAAATGCGTTCGCGGGTCGGCCATCGCATGCCGTTGGCACGCACCGGAATCGGCAAGGCATTGATGCTGGATGACACTCAGGAAGAGTGGCAGCGTTTGTACGAAATCAGCTTGCCGGCGGGTGGGAAAAATCTGTTTTGGCCGCAGCACCCGGAGCAATCCTGGGAGCAGTTTCAGCAGCGCATGGTTGAGTACGTAGCGGGCGGCTTCGCCTTTGATCTGGAAGACAACGAACCGTCGATCCGTTGTGTGGCGGCGCCGATTCGTGATGCCAGCAAGCGCATTGTCGCCGGCATCAGCATCGCCAGTACCGTGCCGTACATGCCGCTGGAAAAAATGGCCGAGCTGATTCCCCTGATCAAAGGGGTCACGGCTCGGCTGTCGGCGGAGTTAGGCCTGAAGGTCTGACACATCACCCTGTAGGAGCCGGCTCCTACATTAGTTGAGCGGTGTTGTGGATTGAATGGCAGACAACAAAAAGGCCCCCAATCGGGAGCCTTGATGTTCAGGCGTTCGACTTACATGTTCGGGTAAGTCGGGCCGCCAGCACCTTCCGGCGTCACCCAGGTGATGTTCTGTGCAGGGTCCTTGATGTCGCAGGTCTTGCAGTGAACGCAGTTCTGGGCGTTGATCTGGAAGCGCTTCTCGCCGTCTTCCTTGGTGATCACTTCGTACACGCCGGCCGGGCAGTAACGCTGGGCAGGCTCATCGTACAGCGGCAGGTTTTTGCTGATCGGGATGCTTGGGTCGGCCAGCTTCAAGTGGCAAGGCTGTTCTTCTTCGTGGTTGGTACCGGAGATGAACACCGAGCTGAGTTTGTCGAAGCTGATCTTGCCGTCCGGTTTCGGGTAGTCGATCTTCTTGCAGTCGGCGGCCAGCTTGAGGCAGGCGTAGTCCGGCTTGGTGTCATGCAAGGTGAACGGCAGTTTGCCGCCGAAGATGTTCTGGTCCAGCCAGTTGAAACCACCGCCAACGATCGCGCCGAACTTGTGGATCGCCGGGCCGAAGTTGCGGCTGGCGAACAGTTCGTCGTAGAGCCAGCTTTTCTTGAACGCGTCGACGTAAGTTGTCAGCTCTTCGGTGCCGTCTTTCTCGGCGAACAGCGCTTCGGCCACGGATTCAGCGGCGAGCATGCCGGACTTCATCGCGGTGTGGCTGCCTTTGATCTTGGCGAAGTTCAAGGTGCCGAGGTCGCAACCGATCAGCGCGCCGCCCTTGAAGACCATTTTAGGCAGCGAGTTCAGGCCGCCTTTGCAGATGGCGCGAGCGCCATAGCTGATGCGTTTGCCGCCTTCCAGGTACTGCTTGAGCACCGGGTGGTGCTTGAGACGCTGGAACTCGTCGAACGGCGACAGGTAAGTGTTGCTGTAGGAGAGATCGACGATCAGGCCAACCACCACCTGGTTGTTTTCCAGGTGATAGAGGAAGGAGCCACCGGTGTTCTCGGTGCCCATGATGTCCAGCGGCCAGCCGGCGGTGTGAACCACCAGGCCTGGCTGATGCTTGGCCGGGTCGATTTCCCAGATTTCTTTCAGGCCGATGCCGTAGTGCTGGGCGTCGGCTTCGCTGTCGAGGTTGAAACGCTTGATCAGCTGCTTGCCGATGTGGCCACGGCAGCCTTCGGCGAACAGCGTGTATTTGCCACGCAGTTCCATGCCGGGGGTGTACAGGCCTTCTTTCGGATTGCCTTCGCGATCAACACCCAGGTCACCGGTGATGATCCCGCGAACCACGCCGTTCTCGTCGATCAGCGCTTCCTGAGCGGCGAAGCCGGGGTAGATTTCTACGCCCAGGTTCTCGGCCTGCTGAGCGAGCCAGCGGCACAGGTTGCCCAGGGAGATGATGTAGTTGCCTTCGTTGTGCATGGTCTTGGGCACAAAGAGGTCAGGAATTTTTTGCGCGCTCTCTGCGTTTTTCAGAACGAAGATGTCATCGCGGGTGACTGGCGTGTTCAGCGGGGCGCCGAGTTCTTTCCAGTCCGGGAACAATTCGTTCAGGGCGCGTGGTTCGAACACGGCACCAGACAGGATGTGAGCACCGACTTCGGAGCCTTTTTCGACCACGCAGACGCTGATTTCCTTACCGGCTTCAGCAGCCTTCTGCTTTAAGCGGCAGGCAGCGGAAAGACCAGCGGGGCCGGCACCGACGATGACGACGTCGAATTCCATGTATTCGCGTTCCACAGGTTATCTCCTACTCAAGGCTCAACAGTTTTTTTTCTAATTTTGGAGGTTTGGTGTCGCATCCATGAATCCCTGCGCGAGCGCGGAACAGGACAATCGATTGCCCACCTTTCTCTCTGGGTGGCGCATTATATCTACACCACTCCTAGCGTCCAATACAAACGTTTGTTTGAATTGGCTCAAAGCCAGAGAAATCAAAGTCACGCGGCTTACGAACGGCCATTTTACCGTATTGACCGGAATAGGCGTTCCGGTCAAGATACGGGCGGTTTTGCGCTCGCCGTAGGCACACTGTTGGATTCAAGAGCACCTCTAAAGACAGGGCGATGGCAGTACAAGGTGATGCGCTGCGCACGTATGGCGCTCAGTTTACACGCCACGATAAAGAATGACTCTTCAGTCACCACTGACGAATGGTCATCATCATTGTGAGCGATGGTCACTTGACACTAATTCGCTGCGTTTTTAGAGGTGCCCTTGCGCCCGATGAGCATCAACCGCCAAGTTCGCCTAGGCGACTTTCTTTTCACCGGAGAGTAACGAGGAATCCATGAAGGTTCTTGTAGCTGTCAAACGCGTTGTTGATTACAACGTCAAGGTTCGCGTCAAGGCGGACAATTCCGGCGTCGACCTCGCCAACGTCAAGATGTCGATGAACCCGTTCTGCGAAATCGCAGTGGAAGAAGCCGTACGCCTGAAAGAGAAAGGTGTTGCGACTGAAATCGTCGTCGTCTCCGTCGGCCCGTCCACCGCTCAAGAGCAACTGCGCACCGCGCTGGCTCTGGGTGCCGACCGCGCCATCCTCGTCGAATCCGCCGAAGACCTGACTTCGCTGGCTGTTGCCAAACTGTTGAAAGCTGTTGTGGACAAGGAACAGCCTCAGCTGGTGATCCTTGGCAAACAAGCCATCGACAGCGACAACAACCAGACTGGCCAGATGCTCGCTGCATTGAGCGGCTACGGTCAGGGCACGTTCGCGTCCAAAGTTGAAATCAGCGGCGACAGCGTTGCCGTGACTCGCGAAGTCGACGGCGGCGCGCAGACAGTTTCCCTGAAACTGCCGGCCATCGTCACCACCGACCTGCGTTTGAACGAGCCGCGCTACGCGTCCCTGCCAAACATCATGAAAGCCAAGAAGAAGCCTCTCGAAGTGCTGACTCCGGACGCTTTGGGCGTTTCCACCGCCTCTACCAACAAGACCGTGAAAGTCGAAGCGCCTGCTGCACGCAGCGCGGGTATCAAGGTCAAGTCGGTGGCTGAACTGGTCGAGAAACTGAAAAACGAAGCGAAGGTAATCTAAATGACTATCTTGGTTATTGCAGAACATGACAACAAAGTAGTGGCCCCGGCCACGCTGAATACCGTGGCTGCTGCCGCCAAAATCGGTGGTGATATCCACGTTCTGGTTGCAGGTCAGGGCGTTGGCGCCGTGGCTGAAGCCGCTGCGAAAATCGCTGGCGTGTCTAAAGTGCTGGTGGCCGACAACGCCGCCTACGCTCACCAACTGCCGGAAAACGTTGCCCCGCTGGTTGCCGAGTTGGGCAAAGGTTACAGCCACATCCTGGCTGCTGCTACTTCCAACGGCAAAAACATCCTGCCGCGCGTTGCTGCGCAGCTGGACGTTGACCAGATCTCCGAGATCATCTCGGTTGAAAGCGCTGACACCTTCAAGCGTCCGATCTACGCCGGTAACGCCATCGCTACCGTTCAGTCGAACGCTGCGGTCAAAGTGATCACCGTGCGTGCTACCGGTTTCGACCCGGTGGCTGCTGAAGGTGGTTCGGCCGCTGTTGAAGCGGTTGCCGCTGCCCACGATGCTGGCACTTCCAGCTTCGTCGGCGAAGAATTGGCCAAGTCCGATCGTCCGGAACTGACCGCTGCCAAGATCGTCGTTTCCGGCGGTCGCGGCATGCAGAATGGCGACAACTTCAAACACCTGTACGCCCTGGCTGACAAGCTGGGCGCTGCCGTCGGTGCATCCCGCGCTGCGGTCGACGCAGGTTTTGTACCCAACGACATGCAGGTCGGTCAGACCGGCAAGATCGTTGCTCCACAGCTGTACATCGCGGTCGGTATCTCCGGCGCGATCCAGCACCTGGCCGGCATGAAAGACTCCAAAGTGATCGTTGCGATCAACAAGGACGAAGAAGCGCCGATCTTCCAGGTGGCCGATTACGGCCTGGTGGCAGACCTGTTCGAAGCCATCCCCGAGTTCGAGAAGCTGGTCTAATCCAGCGGCCTGACTTATAAAGAGCCCGACCTTTTGGTCGGGCTTTTTTTTTCGTGCGCCCAGCATGGGCGCAATCTTGTGGGTGAAAGTCCCGCCGTAAGCTGACCACAGCGAACGAAGTGAAGCGCAACTGCATGAGGGTGACCGAGTGTGGGGAGGAAGCGTGAATCGAAGCCGTGAGCCGATGGACAAGAACCGGATACAAGGCGAAGCCGATCAGGGCGAGCGAGCCAAAAATCGCGAAGCTCTTGTGGTCAAAGATCAGGCTGCGTAAATCCGGCGGTTGTGCGGGGAAGGATTGCGTTCTTACCTGGGGAGATCTCGCCTCGTGCCTGAAAGGGCGACGGCGCCAGCCGGAGCGAGAAGTCAGCAGAGGCCGTAGTAGTCTTTTTTTTTTGACGAAGGGCCGAACGAGAGAAAGCGTTATAGGCCATGTTGATGCGAACGACCGGAAGTCAGATGCCTGCCAAACGCGGGGCGGATCGAGACTGCGAGCGGTGAAGCCGTGAGAAGCTCCGTCAGTGACGAGGTCAATCGCCCGCAAGATGAAACCGACAACGCAGGGCAAGGGCTACTGGAACGGGCCTTTGCGAGAGAAAACCTGAAGCGGGCATGGAAGCGGGTCAAGGCCAACAAAGGGGCAGCGGGAGTCGATGGTCTGGATATTGAACGGACTGCCGAACACTTGTTAACCCAGTGGGCAGCGATTCGTGAACAGCTTCTCTCAGGTGTCTACCGGCCCAGTCCGGTACGACGTGTGGTCATTCCCAAACCTGACGGCGGTCAACGCGAGTTGGGTATCCCGACGGTCACCGACCGTTTGATCCAACAAGCGCTGCTACAAGTCCTGCAGCCATTACTCGATCCGACGTTCAGTGAACACAGCTACGGCTTTCGCCCGGGACGCTGCGCGCAAGACGCCGTGTTGGCAGCTCAGCGCCACGTGTCTTCGGGCCGAAAAGTGGTGGTGGATGTGGATCTGGAGAAGTTCTTTGACCGGGTCGACCACGACATTTTGATGGATCGTTTACGCAAGCGGATTGCGGATCGGGCGGTTATCCGGCTGATTCGGGCGTATCTGGATGCAGGAACGCTGATCAATGGCGTGGTCGAGAAAAGCCGCTGCGGGGCGCCGCAAGGTGGCCCGCTGTCGCCGTTGTTGGCGAATGTGCTGTTGGACGAAGTGGATCGGGAGCTTGAGCGTCGAGGTCATTGTTTCGTGCGCTATGCCGACGATGCGAATGTGTATGTCCGTAGTCGCAAGGCAGGGCAGCGGGTGATGGCCTTGCTGAAGCGTGTGTATGACAAGCTGCACTTGAGCGTCAACGAGAGCAAGAGTGCGGTGGCGAGTGCGTATGGTCGCAAGTTTCTGGGCTACGCCTTCTGGGCATCTCCACAAGGCGTCAAAAGAGCGGTAGCGGTCAAGGCGCGCAAGCAGTTCAAGCAACGGATACGCGAGCTCACCCGTCGCTCAGGCGGTCGCAGTATGCGACAAGTTGTGGAGAATCTACGCCCTTATCTCTTGGGCTGGAAAACTTATTTTGGGTTGTCGCAAACACCGAAAATCTGGCGAGAGCTGGATGAATGGATACGACACCGACTGCGAGCGATCCAGCTTAAGCAATGGAGGCGTGGACCGACGATCTACCGCGAACTGCGGACGTTGGGAGCCAGCAGCCAATCGGCCCGGAAAGTGGCGGCCAACTCGCATAGCTGGTGGCGTAACAGCCGATTTGAGCTGAATCGAGTGTTGGATTTGGCGTGGTTCGACAGGCTGGGACTGGTGCGACTCTCATAACCTCAATCTCTCGAACCGCCCGGTGCGGACCCGCATGCCGGGTGGTGTGGCAGGGGAGCGGCCTATGAAGGCTGCCCCCTATGCCGATTTCTATAGGCGCTGTTGTAGGAGCTGTCGAGTGAAACGAGGCTGCGAATTTTCAGGTCCGCTCGAATCCCAAGCGGAAGATCAAAAGATCGCAGCCTCGTTTCACTCGACAGCTCCTACAGGCGATATAACAGGGTTTTAGTGGAGAGTGTTGCCATGGATCTGCGTCGTGTGTACGGCTGGTTATTTCTGCTGGGGTTGACGATGTTGCCGACGCTGGCCAATGCATCGGGCAAGTGCGAGCGACTGATCGTGACCGGCAGCCCGGACGCACCGCCGTACCTGTGGCAAGACCCGCAAAATCCTAAACACCTGATCGGTGCCAGTGCTGATCTGTTGCAGCACGTGGCGGGGGAGTTGGGCGTCAAGGTCGAGTTGCTCTATGCCGGCAAACGCTCCCAGGCGCTGGACGAAGTGCGCAGCGGGCGCATGGACATGTTGGCCGATGCATCATTGACTATCAGCGAACTGGAGACCCTGGATTACATTCATCCGCCGCTGCTGGAAAACGACTACCTGGTTTGGACCCGCAAGAATTCGACATTGATCTACAACGAAGCTCAGGACCTTCACGGTCACCCCGGCGCGTTGTCGGAAAAGTCTCGTATGACCCCGGCATTTGGCACTTTTGCCGAGCATCAATTGACCCTCATCCGTACGCCCAACCTGACCCAGGCCTTTCAGAAATTGCTCCTGAGTGAGGTGGAATTTGTCCTCGCCGGACATTATTCAGGCACGGCGGTCGCGCAGACGCTGAGCATGGCCAACGACCTGGTCGCCCACCCGCAACCGATCGACAAGCCCGGTCTGTACCTCGCGCTTTCGCATAACTCCGCCTGCAACGATCCGTGGTTGCGCGGACAGCTGGCCAAAAAGATGACAGAATTGCCCGCCTCAGGACTGACGGACGCTGCGTTGCAACGCAATATCGAGCGTTGGAAAACGCAGCAACAGCAACAACCTGTCAGTACCCCAAAACAGTAGGGATTTTTAGTGAGTATTCGACCTCTTTTCGCTGCCCTGGCCGTTCTGGCTCTGGCGGGTTGTGCAGCCGATCCGGCGCCGAATGAACAGATTCGCCTGACCGAACAGGCCCTCGTACAAGCCAAAGCTGTAGGTGCCACCGCCGACGACATGCCGGAAATGAAACTGGCCGAAGAAAAACTCGCTCGTGCCCAAAGCAACATGACCGATCAGTCCTACAAACGTGCGCGCATGCGGGCCGAGCAGGCCGAACTGGACGCGCGTCTGGCCGAAGCCAAGGTGCTGACGCTCAAGAGCGAGGAGCAACTGAACGTGCTCAATACCCGCATCACTCGTCTGCGCAAGCAACTGGGAGATGCCCAATGAGCCTCAAGTCAACAGTGCTCAGTAGCTTGATCCTCGCCGGTTTCGCCTGCCTGTATGGCTGCGCCGGTCAACACAGTGAAACTGCTTTGCAGGAAGCAGGAGCCGACTTCCAGAAGGTCAAGGAAGATTCCAATGTGCTGCGTATCGCGCCCAAAGACGTGATCCGCGCCGGTGAATCCCTGGCCCGGGCGGATCGTTTGTCCAGCTATTGGGGCAGCGGTTCGGATGTGACGCATTACGCCTACCTGAGCCAGCGCTACAGCGAAATCGCCCGTGAACACACCAATCAAGTGCTCAACGAAGAGCGTGCTGCGAAGCTCGAACTGGAACGTCAGCGTCTGCAATTGGAGCTGCGCGAATCCAAACTGCTCAGCGTTCAGCAGCAGGGCAAATGGCTCGAAGAACAGATTGCCGCGTTGGCGACCACCCAGACCGACCGGGGGCTGGTGATGACATTGGGGGATGTGTTGTTCGATACGGGTGAAGCCGAGCTGAAAAACTCGGCGAACCGTGTGGTGCTGAAGGTTGTTCAGTTTCTGCAGCTCAATCCGAAGCGTGTGGTACGGATCGAGGGCTACACCGACAGTACCGGCGGCAAACACGACAACCTCAAACTGTCGCGTGACCGTGCGCAATCGGTAGCCGACGTCTTGATGGACTTGGGCATTGATGACAAACGCATTCAGGTCGAAGGTTACGGCGATGAATACCCGGTGGACGTGAACGCTTCCGAGCGCGGCCGTGCGCAGAACCGTCGGGTGGAAATTGTGTTCTCCGACGAAAAAGGCCAGCTCGGCGCTGTCCGTTAAGGGCTGCGTTTCTGGAAAACCCGGCCTGCCAGACAGCGCCGGGTTTTTTTGCGTCTGCCAATTGTCAGGGGCTCTTGGCAAAAAGCAGTACAGATTTTGCTGACACTGCACTGTACGGTGGACTATTGTGGCAACTGTCCCCGTACACTTCTAAACTGTTCCGGTATTGTTTCGTACAAAAATAAAATGCCCGTGAAATCGAGTGCTGCGTCATGACCAATCTCTTGCTCTACCAACGTATTGCTCAACAACTGGCCGAAGACATCCGCCGTGGTGTCTATCAACCGGGGGAGCGCGTGCCTTCGGTGCGCAAGATGAGCTCGCAGCTCAACGTCAGCCATGCGACGGTGTTGCAGGCGTATGCCAATCTCGAAGACCAGGGGCTGATCCGGGCCCGGCCGCAATCGGGCTACTACGTTCACCAAACGCCAGCCCTGACCGCGCCGACGCCGGACATCGCTCGGGTAGAGCGTCCGGGGCTGGTTACGCGTAGCAGCATCATTCAACAGGTGTTGGTCGAATCCCGCCGCGAAGGTGTTTTTCCGCTGGGCGCCGCAGTGCCCAGCGTCGATTACCTGCCGGTGCGGGCGCTGCATCAGCAATTGGCCAAAGTCACCCGTTTCCATAGCCCGCGGGCGTTCAGCTACATGTTCAGCCCCGGTTTTGAACCGTTGCGCCGGCAAGTGGCGATCCGCATGCGCGATGCTGGCGTGGTGGTTGATCCCTCTGAAGTGGTCATCACCCACGGCTGTGTTGATGCGTTGCAGATGTCCCTGCGTGTACTGACCCGGCCAGGCGATCTGATCGCTGCCGAGTCGCCGACGTATTATGGCCTGCTGCAATTGGCAGACTTGCTCGGTCTCAAAGTGATCGAAATTCCGAGTGACCCGGCCACCGGCATGAGCCTTGAAGCCCTGCAACTGGCGGCCAATCAGTGGTCGATCAAGGCGCTGGTGCTGACCACGCGCCTGAGCAATCCATTGGGCGGGACCATGCCCGAGGAGCGGCAAAAGCAATTACTGCGCCTGGCGTCGGATTTTGATATCCAGATTGTCGAAGACGATATTTACGGCGAGCTGATGTTCGAGCAGGGGCGCACCAAATCGCTCAAGGCCTATGATCGGCTGGATCGGGTCATCTATTGTTCAAGTTTTTCCAAAACCCTGTCGCCGGGCGTGCGGATCGGCTGGATGATTGCCGGCAAATACCAGCAGGAAATCCAGCGCTTGCAGACGTTCAGTACCCATTCGGCCTGCAGCGTCACGCAAATGGGCATTGCGGCCTATCTGGAAAACGGTGGTTACGACCGCCACTTACGCTACATCCGCCAGGAATATCGCAAAAACCTCAGCGCCTTCCAACTGGCAGTCCAGCAGTATTTCCCTGAAGGTACACAGATGACCCGACCAACCGGCGGCTTCATTTTGTGGGTCAGTTTGCCGGGGCGGGTCAACACTCAAGAATTGCACGTGCGGGCGTTGCAGCAGGGCATCAGTATTGCGCCGGGGCTTATCTTCAGTAATACCGAGCAGTTCAATCACTGTATTCGGCTGAACTGTGGCACACCCTGGAATCGTGAAGCCGAACGTGCATTGATGACCCTGGGGATGCTGGCCACGCAACTTTGCCAAGAGACGGCCGGCGGCTTCTGAGCCGGTCGTTCACTGCGGTGCTTGTCATGTAGCGTGCAACAGGGGAGCATATGGCCCTCTGCCGTTTTTTGCTGTTAGGTTCATGAAAGCAATTTTTCCTGCCGTCTGCCTGTTTTTTTGCCTGTTGATGACCGTTCACGCTGAAGGCGTCATGGCGGCGGCTGGTCAGGAAAAACCGGCGAGCGGCGAAACCGCGGAAGAACCGGCGCCTGCCAAAAAAGCCGAGCCCGTCAAGGTGGTGAAAAAGCGTCCACCCACTGCCTCCAAGTCAAAAGCGGCCAGCGAAGTGGTGAAAACCCAACTCCCGCCCGCCCAACTTGACTTGAAATTGCCCCCGCAAATGGCACAAGAACTGAAACCGATCGGTACGGTGCCGTTGCCCCAAAACGATGCGCTGCTACCACCCATGTTTGGCGAAAAGACCAGCAGCAGCCCGTTTCAGCTCAACGGTCGACTACTCAATAATGAAATGCAGCTGCAACTGCGCAACGATGAGCGTCGCGAAGTCGAAGGCGCGGCGTTGGATTTCGAGTTCAAGCGGTAAATCAATCCTGTCCGTGACCCGCTGCCCAGGCGCTTTGTCGGAGACTGGTCAGTCACGTTGATTCGAACGAAAAAACCCCGGTTCAGGTAATTTTAAACAACTGTTTTAGCGGTTACTCTGTGTCCCGTCCTTTTACACATCACACCTCGTGAGGAGCCCGTCATCATGAAATGCCGTGAAGGCTGTGGTGCCTGTTGCATAGCCCCTTCCATCAGCTCGCCGATTCCCGGTATGCCCAATGGCAAAGCCGCTGGCGAACGTTGCGTACAACTTTCGGTCGATAACCTGTGCAACATCTTCGGTAACCCCGAACGCCCCGCAGTGTGTTCGGCATTTGAAGCCGATGTTGAAGTGTGCGGCAGCAGCAGTGACGAGGCGATCAAATTGCTGGGATGGTGGGAGCAAATGACGGCGGCGTGATGTGTTTAACCAACGGAACTTCAACAATAAGGAATAAAACCATGGGTTCGCTGCATCGTATCGCTGTGTTGTGTGGATTGACCGCCGTGTTGGCCACTACGGCCGCCCAGGCTGAAGACTGGAAGGTCGCCAAGAACGAAGACGGCATCAAGATCTCTCTGGCTGAAGTGCCGGGGTCGGACTACAAGTCCTATCAGGGCGTAGCCTTGATGAAGACCACCGTTGCCAAACTGCGTGCATTGCAGGAAGACGTGGCCGGCGCCTGTGCCTGGATCCACGAGTGCAAAATGCAGAAACTGCTCAAGCGCGAAGGCGATCAGAGCTGGACCTACACTCAGTTCAATACCCCGTGGCCCGTCACCCCGCGTGATTCGATTTTGCACATCACCACCGTTGAAGGCGCCGATGGCAGCCTGACCCGCAAGCTCGAAGGCGTGCCGAACTACATTCCGGAAGAAAAAGGTTTTGTGCGGGTCGCCAAAGTCGACGGTTTCTGGAAGTTCGTACCCAAGGGTAACCAGGTTGAAGTGACCTATCAGGTTCACACCGAGCCAGGCGGTAGCGTGCCTTCGATGGTCGCCAACAAGTTCGTGGTCGATGCACCGTTCAATACGTTGAAAAACCTGAAAGAACGCGCCGAGAAGTAATCGCACCATTTTTCTGCAAAACGCCCCGACTGGTTCGGGGCGTTTGCGTTTTTATCCGTGCGCGGCTTTATTGTGTTTCCGGATATGCGTTGCACAAAATTTTCACAAAGCCTCCAAGACAATCCGCCCGCATCCGTCAGCCAAACAGTAATCAATGGCAATGAGGCGGGTGATCGTGCAACATTTGCGCACCGCGCAAGCCCCGGGGCCAACTAATGGCCAATAGAGGGCAGGGCGCCGCTGTAATTTTGAAACTTCAACTTCCAATGGGTCCTAAAACGACATGGCAAACCCGGACGCCCTGAATCAGCAGCGAGCTTCTAGTCGCCTGCTGCAACCGACCGTCAAATCGCATCTGGCCTATACGCTGTTGTGCGCCTTGATCATGATGGTCATGTTCAGCCTGCTGCGTGTTGCGCTGCTGGTCTACAACCGCTCGATGATCCTCGATACACCGGCTGCGACCTTTCTTGAAGCGTTCGCCAACGGCCTGCGTTTCGACCTGCGCTTGGTGGTCTACCTCTGCGTTCCGCTGGTGCTGGCGCTGTTCAGCGCCCGTGCGATGGCCGCTCGCGGGTTCTTCCGCTTCTGGCTCACCCTCGCTTCGAGTATTGCGCTGTTCCTCGGCCTGATGGAGATGGACTTCTACCGCGAGTTTCACCAGCGCCTCAACGGCCTGGTCTTTCAGTATGTGAAAGAAGACCCGAAAACCGTGATGAGCATGCTCTGGTACGGTTTCCCGGTGGTTCGCTATCTGCTGGCGTGGGCCTTTGGCACATTGATCCTGACTTTGGCGTTCAAAGGTGCGGATCGTGCGACCCGGCCTCGTGGCCCGTTCAGCGGTGGCAGCATCAGCACACGCCAGATCGCCCCGTGGTATGCACGCGTCGGCGTGTTCGTCGTCTGCCTGCTGATCTGTGTGGTCGCAGCTCGTGGCACTCTGCGTCAGGGCCCACCGCTGCGTTGGGGGGACGTCTACACCACCGATTCGAACTTTGCCAACCAGTTGGGCCTTAACGGCACCCTGTCGCTGATCGCGGCGGCAAAGAGCCGGATGTCCGAAGATCGCGACAATATCTGGAAAGCCACACTGCCGCAGCCGTTGGCTCAGCAGACCGTGCGTGACATGTTGGTGATGAAAGACGAAAAACTGGTGGATGCCGAAATAGCCGCCGTGCGTCGCGATTACACGCCACCGGCCGACAAGACCCTGCCGATCAAGAACGTGGTCGTGATCCTGATGGAAAGCATGGCCGGTCACTCGGTCGGCGCGCTGGGCGGACCGGGTAACATCACGCCGTACCTCGACAAACTGTCGAAGGAAGGCCTGTTGTTCGACCGCTTCTTCTCCAACGGCACCCATACCCACCAGGGTATGTTCGCCACCATGGCCTGCTTCCCGAACCTGCCGGGTTTCGAATACCTGATGCAGACCCCGGAAGGCAGCCACAAACTGTCCGGCCTGCCGCAATTGCTCAGTGCACGTGACTTCGAGGACGTGTACGTCTACAACGGCGACTTCGCCTGGGATAACCAGTCTGGCTTCTTCAGCAACCAGGGCATGACCAACTTCATCGGTCGTAACGATTACGTGAACCCGGTGTTCTCTGATCCGACCTGGGGCGTGTCCGACCAGGACATGTTCGACCGTGGCCTGGTGGAGCTCAAGGCTCGGGAAAACGGGAAGCCGTTCTATGCCTTGCTGCAAACGCTGTCCAACCACACGCCGTATGCCTTGCCGACACCTTTACCGGTTGAGCGCGTGACCGATCGCGGCAACCTCAACGAACACCTGACCGCCATGCGTTACTCCGACTGGGCGCTGGGCCAGTTCTTTGAGAAAGCGCGTAAAGAGCCCTACTTCAAGGAAACCCTCTTTGTGATCGTGGGTGACCATGGTTTCGGTAACGAGCAGCAAATCACCGAAATGGACCTGGGGCGCTTCAATGTGCCGATGCTGATGATCGCACCGGGCATCCAGGAGAAATTCGGTCAGCGTGACCATACCGTGGGCACTCAGATCGACATCGTGCCGACTATCATGGGCCGTATCGGTGGCGAAGTGCGCCACCAGTGCTGGGGTCGTGACCTGCTCAACCTGCCGGAAGGCGACGCCGGTTTTGGCGTGATCAAACCTTCGGGCAGCGAGCAGACCACGGCCATTCTTACCGCTGACCAGATTCTGGTGCTGCCGAAAGACAAGGATATGGAGCCTAAGATGTACCGCTACGAGCTGGGCGCCAATCCGCGTTCCGAGATCGTTCCTAACGATCCACGCACTGCGGAGTTGAAACTCAAGCTCGAATCGTTCCTGCAGACGGCGACCAAAAGCCTGCTCGACAACACTGCGGGTGTAGTTGATGGCAAACCGGACTAAGTATTCGGCGGAATAAAAAAGAGGCCCTTTTTCAAGGGCCTTTTTTTTCGTCTGTTAACTTGTTATGTCCGTTATATCCGGCCAAGCAACAGCAGGATCAACAGCACCACCAGCACCACGCCGATGATACCCGACGGGCCATAACCCCAACTTCTGGAGTGTGGGAAAACCGGCAGACCACCGATCAGCAAGAGGATCAGAATAACGATCAGAATTGTGCCCATGTCTATTTCCTTGTTGAAAGTGTTCTGGAATGACCTGTCTTTAAACTGTCAGCTGGAAGGCAATAATTTCTAGCTGCTTACAAAGTCCGACTGGTGCGCGAGTCGGAAAATTCCATGTTTTTTTGATGTTTTTCGAAGTCAGGCTTATTTCATTTGTTCCAGCGTTAGTTGAGTCACACGCGCCCACGGTTTGCTCGGGCCATTCAGCAATCTGATGGAGCGTGGGTCGGGCAATCTCCTTCGCTACACTCAGCGCATCTTCCCCGGAACCACAAGGCTGTTTGCTATGCAAAATCGCATGATGATCACTGGCGCGGGCTCGGGCCTGGGTCGCGAAATCGCGCTGCGTTGGGCGCGCGAAGGCTGGCAACTGGCATTGTCGGATGTCAGTGAGCCCGGCCTGCAGGAAACCCTGAAACTGGTTCGCGACGTCGGTGGCGATGGTTTTGTTCAGCGTTGCGATGTACGCGACTACAGCCAGCTGACTGCATTCGCCCAGGCCTGCGAAGAAAAGCTGGGCGGCATCGATATCATCGTCAATAACGCCGGTGTAGCTTCGGGGGGCTTCTTCAGTGAACTGTCGCTGGAGGACTGGGACTGGCAGATCGCGATCAACCTGATGGGAGTGGTCAAGGGCTGCAAGGCGTTCCTGCCGCTGCTGGAAGACAGCAAAGGCAAGATCATCAACATCGCGTCGATGGCCGCCTTGATGCAAGGCCCCGCCATGAGCAACTACAACGTGGCCAAGGCTGGCGTGGTGGCGTTATCCGAAAGCCTGTTGATCGAACTGGCACAGCAGGAAGTGAGTGTGCATGTGGTGTGCCCGTCGTTCTTCCAGACCAACTTGCTCGACTCTTTCCGCGGTCCGACCCCGGCGATGAAGGCGCAGGTTGGTAAGCTGCTGGAAAGTTCGCCGATCACCGCCACTGACATTGCCGACTATATCTACCAACAGGTGGCCGCCGGCGAATTCATGATCCTGCCTCACGAACAAGGCCGCATGGCCTGGGCGATCAAACAGAAGAACCCGCAACTGCTCTACAACGAAATGACCGTCATGGCTGACAAAATGCGCGCCAAGGCCAAACAAAACGCTGGCTGAACTTGCCCGTAGGCAGCAGCGTCGTTAGGGTGGCCGCCATCGGCCATCCTCACGAGGCACCTATATGCTCAATTACCTGTGGTTTTTCCTCGCGGCGCTGTTCGAGATTGCCGGTTGTTTCGCGTTCTGGATGTGGTTGCGCCAAGGCAAAAGCGTTTTATGGATCGTGCCGGCGTTACTCAGCCTGACCCTGTTCGCGTTATTGCTGACCCGAGTCGAAGCCACCTACGCCGGGCGCGCCTATGCCGCCTACGGTGGCATTTACATCATTGCTTCAATTGGCTGGCTGGCAGTCGTCGAGCGAATCCGACCATTGAGCTCGGACTGGATTGGCGTGGCGCTGTGTGTGATCGGGGCCAGCATCATTCTGTTTGGCCCGCGCTTCTCTGCGTCCTGAAGGATCGGTCCTGCATTCAATCGATTTGTCGGACGCTTCCGTCAGGTGTGATCGTCTGGCGCTGTAGGGCTGGACTGATTTGCTGTCCTCGCATTGAAGACCCGCTAAACGCCGGGCATCTTCAAGGGCCGGCAATCCTCAAGGACCAATACCATGCTTGTACTCAGTCGCGTTGTGGGCGAGGTAATTTCCATCGGTGACGACATTTCAGTGCGCATCCTCAACGTCAGCGGCAACAGTGTGCGTTTTGGCGTCGAGGCGCCGTTGAGCGTCAATGTGCATCGGGCTGAGGTCTATGAGCGCATCCAGGTCAAACTGGCCAAGACCAAGGGACGCTGAATCGTTCAGTCAAACAGGTGCTTGGGCACATCGTGCTTGAGCATCAATTGGCATTGCTCGCTTTCCGGGTCGAAAACGATCAGCGCCTGGCCTTTGGTCAATGCCTGGCGAACTCGCAACACACGGGTTTCCAGCGGCGTGTCATCGCCATTGTCTGTACCGTCACGGGTCACGAAATCCTCGATCAGGCGGGTCAGGGTGTCGACTTCAAGTTGGTCGTGGGGGATCAGCATAGGCACCTCGGCTAAACAATGGCGCGATGCTACGGCGAATGATCGATGGCGGCTAGCCTCGGGCTAATGTGTTGTCTGGTCTGCCCCCATCGTCGGATCAGGCAATAAAAATGTCCGGATCAGCTATCGGACCGCTGCCCCACCAGGCTATCCACCGAAGGCACCCGCGTATCACTTTCCATCTGCGTGTCATGTTCGATCTGATGACTGAACCGGTCCAGCGACCCCTTCGCTGGTTGCGCATCGCTGTCAAACACCGGCGGACTCAGAATGTAGGCACCCAGCAAGCGGCTCAATGCCGCCAGGCTGTCGATATGCGTTCGCTCATAACCGTGCGTCGCATCGCAACCAAAGGCGAGCAGGGCGGTGCGAATGTCGTGCCCGGCCGTCACCGCAGAGTGCGCATCGCTGAAGTAGTAACGGAACAGGTCGCGACGCACCGGTAATTCGTTGTCTCGGGCCAGGCGCAGCAAATGTCGCGACAAGTGATAGTCATAAGGCCCGCCCGAATCCTGCATCGCCACACTCACGGCGTGTTCGCTGGAATGCTGGCCGGGTGCGACGGGCGCAATGTCGATGCCGACGAACTCGCTGACGTCCCAAGGCAACGCTGCCGCCGCGCCGCTGCCGGTTTCCTCGGTAATGGTGAACAGCGGATGGCAGTCGATCATCAACTCTTCGCCGCTGTCGACGATGGCTTTTATCGCCGCGAGCAATGCAGCCACCCCGGCCTTGTCGTCCAGATGGCGGGCGCTGATGTGGCCGCTTTCAGTGAATTCCGGCAAGGGGTCGAAGGCCACGAAATCGCCAACGCTGATCCCCAACGAGTCGCAGTCGGCACGGGTGGCGCAATAAGCATCCAGGCGTAGTTCGATGTGATCCCAACTGATCGGCATCTCGTCCACGGCGGTATTGAAGGCGTGCCCGGAAGCCATCAGCGGCAACACGCTGCCGCGAATCACGCCGTTATCGGTGAACAGGCTGACCCGGCTGCCCTCGGCAAAACGGCTGGACCAGCAACCGACCGGGGCTAGCGTCAGACGACCGTTATCTTTGATGGCGCGAACCGCTGCACCGATAGTATCCAGGTGCGCGGAAACTGCGCGGTCGGGGCTGTTTTTCTTGCCTTTGAGGGTGGCGCGGATGGTGCCGCGACGGGTCATTTCGAAGGGGATGCCCAGCTCCTCAAGGCGTTCGGCGACATAACGCACGATGGTGTCGGTGAACCCGGTCGGGCTGGGAATGGCGAGCATTTCCAGCAGGACTTTTTGCAGGTAGTTGAGATCCGGTTCGGGAATTTTGCTGGTCATGGAAACTCCTGATGGGTACAGAACATCGATGGTTTCGATGAGGGAAAGGATTTGTATTGCCTGTCAGGCCGCCATCGCGAGCAGGCTCGCTCCCACAGGGGAATGCGGTCAACTGTGGGAGCGAGCCTGCTCGCGAAGGCGTCAGTCCAGACGACACATCACTAAGAGGCAGCCGGCTGACTATGCGGAAACAACAAATCGACAAACCGCTCAGCCGTCGGCTGTGGCTCATGATTGGCCAGCCCGGCGCGCTCATTGGCCTCGATAAACACATACGCCGGCTGATCGGCAGCGGGCACCATCAAGTCGAGTCCGACCATCGGGATATCCAGCGCCCGCGCCGCACGTACCGCCGCATCCACCAAGGTCGGATGGAGGATCGCCGTCACATCCTCCAGCACCCCGCCCGTATGAAGATTCGCCGTACGCCGTACGAACAAGTGCTCGCCCGCCGGCAGAATGCTGCTGTAGTCGTAACCCGCCGTATGCAACGTGCGTTGGGTCTCATGATCGAGCGGGATTTTGCTCTCGCCGCTGGTCGCGGCTTGTCGCCGTCGACTCTGGGCTTCGATCAACGCGCCAATGGAATGCTGACCGTCGCCGACCACTTCCGCCGGCCGCCGAATCGCCGCCGCCACCACCTCAAACCCGATCACCAGAATCCGCAGGTCGAGGCCTTCGTGAAAACTTTCCAGCAGCACTCGACTGTCGAAATTGCGAGCCGCTTCGATGGCTTGCTGCACTTCTTCGATAGTCTGCAAATCCACGGCGACGCCCTGGCCTTGCTCGCCATCCAGCGGCTTGACCACCACCCGCTCGTACTCATCGAGAAACGCCAGGTTGTCATCGGCATTGCCCGCCATTTGTTGCGAAGGCAAGTTCAGCCCTGCGGCTTTGAGCACTTTATGCGTCAGGCTTTTGTCCTGACACAGGCTCATGCTGATGGCGCTGGTCAGGTCGCTCAACGATTCGCGGCAGCGCACCCGGCGCCCGCCATGGCTGAGGGTGAACAGGCCGGCATCGGCGTCATCAACCTGCACGTCAATGCCGCGGCGAAGGGCCTCCTCAACGATGATCCGCGCATACGGATTGAATTCCGCCTCCGGCCCCGGCCCGAGGAACAGCGGCTGATTGATGCCGTTCTTGCGCTTGATGGCAAAGGTCGAGAGGTTGCGAAAGCCGAGCTTGGCGTAAAGGCTTTTCGCCTGTCGGTTGTCGTGTAGTACCGACAGGTCGAGGTAACTCAGCCCACGGCTCATGAAGTGTTCGATCAAATGCCGCACCAACACCTCACCGACACCGGGCCGCGAGCAGCAAGGGTCGACCGCCAGGCACCACAGGCTGCTGCCGTTTTCTGGATCGTTGAATGCCTTGTGGTGATTGAGGCCCATGACACTGCCGATGATCGCGCCGCTGTCTTCGTCCTCGGCCAGCCAATACACCGGGCCACCCAAATGACGTGGGGTCAGCAGATTCGCATCGATGGGCAACATGCCGCGCGCCTGATACAGCTGATTGATTGCCTGCCAGTCGGCGTCGCTTTGTGCACGACGAATACGAAAACCTCGAAACACGCGAGTGGCCTGACGGTAATCACTGAACCACAACCGAAAGGTGTCGGACGGGTCAAGAAACAGCTGTGCCGGTTCAAGCCCCAGTATTTGCTGAGGTGCGGCAACGTACAGCGCAATGTCACGTTCGCCCGGCTGCTCATTGAGCAACTCTTGGGCGAGGCTGGCTGGATCGGGAAAAGTGTGCCCGATCAGCAACCGGCCCCAGCCGCAATGCACGGCAATCGGTGCGGCACTCAGTTCGCTGCCGTCTTCGGCGAGACGCGCCTGTAAGCGTTCATAAGAAGGTGTCTGGCCGCGCAACAAGCGTTGGCCGTAAGCCGTGGCGTGGGGTTTCATTGATCAGATTCCTTGCTCACTGAGCCACAGATTCAAGGCCGCCAGTTGCCACAGCTTGGAGCCGCGCAGCGGAGTCAATTGACCCTGCGGGTCAGTCAGCAAACGGTCGAGCATCGCCGGGTTGAACAGACCGCGATCCTGACTCGGATCGAGCAGCAATTCGCGCACCCAGTCCAGCGTGTCGCCCTGTAAGTGCTTGAGGCCGGGCACCGGGAAGTAACCTTTCTTGCGGTCGATGACTTCACTCGGAATCACCAGGCGCGCCGCTTCCTTGAGCACTTGTTTGCCACCGTCGGGCAGTTTGAATTTGCCTGGTACCCGGGCCGACAACTCTACCAGTCGATAGTCGAGAAACGGCGTGCGCGCTTCCAGGCCCCAAGCCATGGTCATGTTGTCGACGCGTTTGACCGGGTCGTCCACCAGCATCACCGTGCTGTCCAGACGCAGGGCCTTGTCGACCGCCGCATCGGCGCCGGGCTGTGCGAAATGTTCCTTCACGAAGTCACCGGCGGCGTCATTCGCTGTCAGCCATTTCGGCTGCACGGTGGCAGCGTAATCGTCATAGCTGCGGTCGAAGAATGCCTCGCGATAGGCGGTGTACGGATCGGCGGCGCCGTCGACTTGCGGATACCAGTGATACCCGGCGAACAACTCGTCCGCGCCCTGGCCGCTCTGGACCACTTTGCAATGCTTGGCCACTTCGCGGGACAGCAGATAAAAGGCGATGCAGTCATGACTGACCATCGGCTCGCTCATGGCGCGGAACGCGGCGGGCAGTTGCTCGATGATCTCTTTTTCGTCGATGCGCAATTGATGGTGCTGGGTGCCGTAGTGCTTGGCGATCAGGTCCGAATACTGGAACTCATCGCCGCGCTCGCCGCCGGCATCCTGAAAACCAATAGAGAAGGTCGAAAGGTTTTCCACACCGACTTCACGCAACAGCCCGACCAGCAAGCTCGAATCGACGCCGCCTGACAGTAACACGCCGACGTCGACTGCCGCCCGTTGACGAATCGCCACCGCATCGCGGGTGCTGTCGAGCACCCGGTCGCGCCAGTCTTCGAGGGTCAGGTTCATTTCGTCGGCGCGGGGGCCGTAGGGCAGGGTCCACCAGGTTTTCTGCTCGGTGCGGCCATCGGCCTCAATGCGCATCCAGGTGGCGGGTGGCAATTTTTCAATGCCGGCCAGCAGGGTACGCGGCGCAGGGACCACGGCGTGGAAGTTCAGGTAATGATTGAGCGCCACCGGATCGAGCATCGGGCTGATGTCGCCGCCCTTGAGCAACGCCGGCAGTGCCGAGGCAAAGCGCAGGCGCTGGCCGGTGCGCGAGAGGTACAGCGGTTTCACACCGAGACGGTCGCGGGCGATGAACAGACGCTGGGCATCGCGTTCCCAAATGGCGAAGGCAAACATGCCGTTGAGCTTGGGCAGCAAGGCTTCGCCCCAGGCGTGATAGCCCTTGAGCAGCACTTCGGTGTCACCGCCGGAGTAGAAGGCATAGCCGAGGCTTTCGAGCTCGGCGCGCAATTCCGGGAAGTTGTAGATCGCGCCGTTGAAGGCCAGGGACAAGCCCAATTGACTGTCGATCATCGGCTGCGCTGAGCCGTCCGACAGGTCCATGATTTTCAGGCGCCGATGGCCTAGGGCAATGGGTCCTTGAGCGTGAAAACCCCAGGCATCCGGGCCGCGAGGAGCCAGGTGATGAGTGATTCGTTCAACGGCTGCGAGGTCCGCAGGTTGATGATCAAAGCGTAACTCGCCAGCTAATCCGCACATAAAATCCTTACCGGTTTTTCCGTTGGGGAGGGTCAATCGATACCCGGCCAAAACGGCGGGTACTCAGAAACTGACCCAGTGGGGGCGAGGGAGTTTTAGATCGATAAGTAATAAGTCCGCGGGACGGACAAGGAGGGCAACGCCATCGGGACCGTGCGCCTGACCCGGGGCGTCATGAGTCGAGTGGATTCACTTACCCCGGATCAAACGCCGCAAGGCAAAGCGGTTTGGATGACAGGCTTCGGCTACCGCTCTGGGCAATGGCAGCGGTTCGTCATCCAGCCAGGCTGCCAGCAACTCGCCTGACAATGGCGCGGTGATCAGCCCTCGTGAACCGTGGCCGCTGTTGACGAACAAACCTTCTAGCCAGGGGCAAGGGATGTCCGGGGTTTGCCGGGCATCCTTGCTCAGGGCGATGTAGGCGTCGGCAAACGCCTGGCTGTCCGCCAAAGGCCCGACAATCGGCAAGTAATCCGGGCTGGTGCAGCGAAACGCGGCCCGACCCTCAAGAGCTTCAGGTTGCAAGGTGTCTGCACCGAGCCGAGCAACCAGATCCACCGAGATTTCTTCCAGCATGTGCAGGTTGCCAGCATGTTCAGCAGCTGTCGGCGTCAGGTCATCGTTGTTGAAATCGAAACTGGCGCCCAGCGTGTGTTCACCCAATCGAGCCGGGGCGACATAACCTTCGGCGCAAACCACGGTACTCAGGCTTTGGCTCTCAGGTGTCTGTTGCAGGCGAGTGATTTGTCCGCGAATACGTTTGAGCGGCAGTTCGCTGCTGTACGGGAAACGGTTGATCTCGGCGGCGCCGGCGAGCACCACCACGGGGGCGTCAGCTAATAATGATTCGCCATCCCAGGCTTGCCAGTGCCCATCGACACGGCGCAGTTCCAGCACTTCACGATGGGTAAGAATCCGGATGTTCGGATGCGTCGCTTGCCAGTGGCACAGGGCGGGCGGATGCACCCAGCCGCCTTCGGGGTAAAACAGGCCACCTGATTGCAGCGCGATACCGGCCTGAATCTCGGCGTTTTCTCGATCCAGCACGTGCAGCAGATCTTCAGGAAACGCCGCCGCCAATTGCGCCTGACGCTCTGCTTCCTTGGCATTGAACGCCAGTTGCAGAACACCGCAGTCGTCCCAGTCGACACCGCGTTGCAAATGCTCCAGCAAGCGTCGGGTGTGGCCAAAACCACTGACAATCAATTGAGACAATGCGGTGCCATGGGCGGAAAGCTTTAGGTACAACACGCCTTGTGGGTTGCCCGAGGCTTCCTGGGCCAGTGCGTCATGACGCTCCAGCAAACTGACCTGCCATCCTCGCGTGGCGAGGCTGGCGGCCGTGGCGCAACCCGCCAGGCCGGCACCGATGACCAAGGCTCTACGTTCGCCCGTCAGAGGCATTGGACGAGCAAACCAGGGTTTGGCGGCAATAGGGGCTGCGACATCTCCAGGCCAACCGAGAAACACGCCCCGCAAAATTTCCCACTTGTGGCCAATGCCCGGTGTGCGCTTCATCTTGAAGCCTGCCGCATTCAACAACCGGCGCACCCAACCCGTGCTGGTGAACGTGCTGATGGTAGAGGCTGGCGCTGCCAGCCGAGCCAGTTCGGCAAACAATTGGGCAGTCCACATGTCGGGGTTTTTCGCCGGGGCGAAACCGTCGAGAAACCAGGCGTCAATCTGCGCGTCCAGTTGCGGCAACTGCTCCAGTGCATCGCCGATCAGCAGCGTCAGGGTGACGCGGCCGTTGTCCAGCACCAGTCGCTGGAAGCCTTGATGGATCGCCACGTATTGCGCGAGCAATTGATCGGCGAACGGTTTGAGTTCTGGCCATAACGCCAGGGCCCTTTGCAGATCGGGAGCGTTCAACGGGTACTTTTCGACGCTGACAAAGTGCAGCCGCGCACCCGCCACCGCGTGCTGTTCAAACAACTGCCAGGCACACAGAAAATTCAACCCGGTGCCGAAGCCGGTCTCGCCAATGACCAGTCGACCGCCGTCCGGCAACGCGGCGAAACGTTCACGCAGATTGTTTTGCTCAAGGAACACGTAACGGGTTTCTTCAAGGCCCGACTTGTCCGAAAAATACACGTCGTCGAACACCCGCGAATACGGGCGACCCTGGTCGTCCCAGTCGAGTTGGGCGTGAGGCAATACAGGTTTCATGGCAGGCTCGGCAACGGCAAGGTCGCCATTCTAGCCCCCTCGCCACAAAAGCCCACATCGCAGGGAATTTTCTGTGTGGGTGACCGGCCCAATCCGCTAGTCTTGGATAATTCTGGAAGGAGCCGTCCAATGTTTGAATCCGCCGAAATCGGTCACGCCATCGACAAAGAAACCTATGACGCCGAGGTGCCGGCGCTGCGCGAGGCCCTGCTTGAAGCGCAGTTCGAACTTCAGCAGCAAAAACGTTTCCCGGTGATCATCCTGATCAATGGCATCGAAGGCGCCGGCAAGGGTGAGACGGTCAAGTTGCTCAACGAATGGATGGACCCGCGTCTGATAGAGGTCCGTACCTTCGACCAGCAGACGGATGAGGAGCTGGCGCGGCCACCGGCCTGGCGTTATTGGCGGATGCTGCCGGCCTCGGGTCGCATGGGGATTTTCTTCGGCAACTGGTACAGCCAGATGCTGCAAGGCCGGGTTCATGGCCTGTTCAAAGACGCCGTGCTGGATCAGTCGATCAACCAATCCGAGCGTTTTGAAAAGATGCTGTGCGATGAAGGCGCGCTGATCTTCAAATTCTGGTTCCACCTCTCCAAAAAACAAATGAAAGCGCGCCTTAAGGCCCTTGCAGACGATCCGCTGCACAGCTGGCGCATCAGTCCGCTGGACTGGCAACAATCCCAGACGTACGACAAATTCGTGAAATACGGCGAGCGTGTGTTGCGCCGCACCAGCCGCGACTACGCGCCGTGGCATGTGATTGAAGGGTTGGACGCCAATTACCGTAGCCTGGCGGTGGGCAAGATCCTGCTTGAAGGTCTGCAAAATGCGCTGAAACGTTCGGATGTCCATCCTGACAAAGTCAATGCCGCGCCGCTACCGATCCATATCGATCAGATCAACTTGCTCGACAGCCTCGACTTGAGCCTGCACCTGGACAAGGACGATTACGAAGAACAACTGATTACCGAACAGGCGCGATTTTCGGGCTTGATGCGCGATAAACGCATGCGTCAGCACGCGTTGGTGGCGGTGTTTGAAGGCAACGATGCGGCGGGCAAGGGCGGGGCGATCCGGCGAGTTGCGGCGGCGCTCGATCCGCGTCAATACAGCATCGTGCCGATTGCCGCGCCGACCGAAGAGGAGCGGGCGCAGCCGTATCTGTGGCGGTTCTGGCGCCACCTTCCGGCCAAGGGCAAATTCACGGTTTTTGATCGCTCCTGGTATGGGCGAGTGCTGGTAGAGCGCATCGAAGGCTTTTGCCCGCCGACGGACTGGCTGCGGGCCTACAGCGAGATCAACGACTTCGAAGAACAGATTTCCGATTCGGGCGTCATCGTGGTCAAGTTCTGGCTGGCCATCGACAAGCAGACACAACTGGAGCGTTTCCAGGCCCGGGAAGAAATTCCCTTCAAGCGTTTCAAGATCACCGAAGACGATTGGCGCAATCGCGATAAATGGGACGCTTACCGTGCAGCGGTCGGTGACATGGTCGATCGCACCAGCACCGGGGTCTCGCCCTGGACGTTGGTGGAGGCCAATGACAAACGCTGGGCGCGGGTCAAAGTCTTGCGCACGATTAATCGGGCGCTGGAAGCCGCGTTCGACAAGTCCGACAAGAAGGCCAGGAAGCACAAGAGCTGAGTCGATGGTTACGCATACGCGGGATGAATGATTGTCGCGGTCCCTTATGAGGTGGACTTATGCTCGGACCACTCTCAACCGATAACAACAATGAGGTATGCCATGCGTGAAGTGGTGATCGTCGACAGCGTGCGGACCGGCCTGGCCAAATCCTTTCGCGGCAAGTTCAATCAGACCCGGCCAGATGACATGGCGGCGCATTGTGTCGACTCTTTGTTGGCACGTAATGGCATCGACCCGGCCAGTGTCGAAGACTGCATCGTCGGCGCGGGCTCCAACGAAGGTGCGCAGGGCTACAACATCGGTCGCAACGTCGCCGTGTTGTCGCGTTTGGGCGTCGGCGTCGCCGGCATGACCCTTAACCGCTTTTGCTCCTCGGGCTTGCAGGCGATTGCCATTGCGGCCAACCAGATTGCGTCGGGTTGCAGCGACATCATCGTTGCCGGTGGCGTCGAGTCCATCAGCCTGACCATGAAAAGCGTCAATACCGATAACCTGATCAACCCGCTGCTGAAGGAGCAGGTGCCAGGCATCTACTTCCCGATGGGCCAGACCGCCGAAATCGTCGCGCGTCGGTACAACGTCAGTCGCCAAGATCAAGACCTGTATGCCCTGCAAAGTCAGCAGCGTACCGCTCAGGCTCAAGCCGCCGGTTTGTTCGATGATGAAATCGTGCCGATGGCGGTGAAGTACCGGGTTGAAGACAAAAACACAGGTGAAATTCAAATCCTCGATGGCATCGTCGATCGTGACGACTGCAACCGCCCGGACACCACGCTGGAAAGTCTGGCGGGCTTGAAACCGGTATTTGCCGAAGACGGTTCGGTCACGGCGGGCAACTCCTCGCAACTGTCCGACGGGGCGTCGATGACGCTGGTGATGAGCCTGGAAAAAGCGCTGGAGCTGGGTTTGAAGCCCAAAGCGTTCTTCCGGGGTTTCACGGTCGCCGGGTGCGAGCCGGATGAGATGGGCATTGGCCCGGTGTTCTCGGTGCCCAAGTTGCTCAAGGCCAAGGGGTTGCAAATGGCCGACATTGATCTGTGGGAACTCAACGAAGCGTTCGCCTCGCAGTGCCTGTACAGCCGCAATCGGCTGGAGATCGATAACGAGAAGTACAACGTCAATGGCGGGTCGATTTCCATTGGCCACCCGTTCGGCATGACCGGTTCGCGTCAGGTCGGGCATCTCGTGCGGGAATTGCAGCGGCGCAAATTGCGTTACGGCATCGTCACCATGTGCGTGGGTGGCGGGATGGGCGCGACCGGGTTGTTTGAGGCGGTGCGTTAAGCCTCAAGAGTTTGTGGTGATTGTCAGGCCGCCTTCGCGGGCAAGTCGAATCGTCGCACCGCCGCTCCTAGTTGACCGAGTTCTTCCTGGAGAAATGCGATCAACTGTGGGAGTGAGCCTGCTCGCGAAGGCAGCGCCTCGGTCTAGCGGCGGGCACTCAAATTCAGCATCCGCTCGATATACGCTTGAATCTCCCGGCGACCTGCACAGTTTCATTCGCGCCTGCTCGCCAACTGTCCCTGTGTGCCAGACGCCTCTGCGCCTAGAATGACGATTCTCGCCATCTGGCAGTTGGGGTTCGCATGCACATTTCATCCGGTCGCTGGGTCTACGGTCTGTTTCTGGCCTTGTTGACTGCGCTGTTGTGGGGAATCCTGCCGATCAAACTCAAGCAAGTGTTGTTGGTGATGGACCCGGTGACCGTCACCTGGTTTCGCCTGATCGTGTCCGGTGGGTGCCTGTTTATTTATCTGGCGGCGACCAAGCGTTTGCCGACTCGTAAAGTCCTCGGCCCACGGGGTGGCTGGCTGGTGTTGATGGCGGTGCTCGGTCTGGTCGGTAACTACGTGCTGTACTTGATGGGGCTGAACCTGCTCAGCGCCGGCACTGCGCAATTGGTGGTGCAGATGGGCCCGATCATGTTGCTGATCGCCAGTCTGTTTGTGTTCAAGGAACGTTTCAGCGTGGGTCAGGGGATTGGTCTGTTGGTGCTGCTGATCGGTTTCGCCCTGTTTTTCAATCAGCGCCTGGCCGAGCTGCTCACTTCGTTGACCGAATACACCACCGGCGTGCTGTTGGTGTTGTTGGCGTCCACGGTCTGGACCTTTTACGCCTTGGGGCAGAAGCAATTGCTGACGGTGTGGAATTCGCTGCAGGTGATGATGGTGATCTACCTGTTCTGCGCGCTGTTGTTGACGCCGTGGGTACATCCACTGGAAGCGCTGCAATTGAGCCCGCTGCAAGGCTGGCTGCTGCTGGCGTGCTGCATGAATACGCTGATCGCCTATGGCGCGTTTGCCGAAGCGCTGGCCCATTGGGAAGCGTCGCGGGTGAGTGCGACGCTGGCGATCACGCCGTTGGTGACGTTTGTCGCGGTGGCCGTGGCCGCGTGGTTGTGGCCTGACTTCGTACAGGCCGAAACGATCAACGGTTTGGGGTATGGCGGTGCGGTGCTGGTGGTGTTGGGGTCGGCGTTGGTGGCGTTGGGGCCTTCGCTCATTGCAGGACTCAAGGCGCGAAAAACTAAAATAGCGCTAGGCTGAACATCTGCATCGCTGCCAATCGCGAGCAGGCTCGCTCCCACAGGAAAATGCGATTCCCTGTGGGAGCGAGACCGGCTTGCCGGCGATGACAATCTAACTGACGCTACACATCTCAGCCCTTGGCCCCGGCCTCCAGCATATTCTCCGGTCTTACCCACGCATCAAACTCTTCATCCGTCAGATACCCCAGCTGCAACGCCGCCTCCCGCAATGTCAGCCCTTCGGCGTAAGCCTTCTTGGCAATTTCCGCCGATTTGTCATAGCCAATGTGCGGATTCAACGCCGTTACCAGCATCAACCCCCGCTCCAAATGCTCAGCCATTTTTTCTGCATCCGGCTCAAGTCCGGCAATGCAATGCTGCTGGAAGTTGCTGCAGCCATCCCCCAGCAGTCGGATCGATTGCAGCAGGTTGTGGATGATCACCGGTTTGAACACATTCAATTGCAGATGGCCCTGGCTCGCCGCAAAGCCGATGGCAACGTCATTGCCCAGGACCTGACACGCCAGCATCGACAGCGCCTCGCACTGCGTCGGATTGACCTTGCCAGGCATGATCGAGCTGCCCGGTTCGTTGGCGGGCAATTTCACCTCGGCGAAACCGGCCCGAGGACCGGAGCCCAGCAGGCGCAGGTCGTTGGCGATTTTCATCAGGGTCACCGCCAATGTCTTCAGCGCCCCCGACAGGGTCGTCAGCGGTTCATGACCGGCCAGCGCGGCGAATTTGTTCGGCGCGGTGATGAAGGGCAGGCCGGAGAGGGCGGCCAGTTCGGCAGCAATCGCTTCGCCAAAACCGTGCGGTGAATTCAGGCCCGTACCGACAGCAGTGCCACCCTGGGCCAGTTCACACACGGCAGGTAGCGCGCTGCGGATCGCCCGTTCGGCGTAATCCAGTTGTGCGATGAACGCCGAAATTTCCTGGCCGAAGGTAATCGGCGTGGCGTCCATCATGTGTGTTCGACCGGTCTTGACCAGTTTCATGTGTCCCGCCGCCAGCTCGGCCAACCCGCCAGACAGTTCACTGATGGCCGGCAGCAAATGATGCTGCACCGCTTGGACCGCCGCGATGTGCATGGCGGTGGGGAAGCAGTCGTTGGAGCTTTGCGAGCGGTTGACATGATCGTTAGGGTGCACCGGCGACTTGCCGCCGCGCGGGTTGCCAGCCAGTTCGTTGGCGCGACCGGCAATCACTTCGTTGACGTTCATGTTGCTTTGGGTGCCGCTGCCGGTCTGCCAGACCACCAGCGGGAACTGGTCGTCGTGGTCGCCATCGAGTACTTCGTCGGCGGCCTGTTCGATCAGCCGGGCGACATCGGCGGGTACGTCGCCGTTACGGTCATTGACCCGCGCCGCGGCTTTCTTGATGAGCGCCAGGGCATGCAGTACCGCAAGTGGCATTTTCTCGCTGCCGATGGCGAAGTTAATCAGCGAGCGTTGCGTCTGAGCGCCCCAGTAAGCTTCATCCGGGACTTCTACCTGGCCAAGGCTGTCGGTTTCGATACGGCTCATCATGCACACTCCTGTAGGTCTGATAGCGCAGTTTAGGCTGTGATCGGCGGTAGTGGTTCCATCTGACCGGTTTTTGCCGATTCAAGCCCTCTAATTCAAGCCCGACAAGGCTTGGGGTTGAGCGACACACTTTTTTAGGCGCAGAATAGACGCCCTTGGGGTTTTACCTCGCCTGCTAGAAAAGGAAACTCGATGACTCGTCTTCGTGCCATCTGTACCGCGGTTGCACTGGTCTGCGCCAGCGGCCCAGTTTTTGCCGATACCGCCAGCCACAACGCCAGTGCCGAAGCTTTCCTGACCCTGGCGCACGCTGACAAATTAGGCACTCCGGTGTACATGCAAGTGCAGCAAATGTTCGCTCAGCGCTTTGCACAGACCAAAGCCCCTGAATCGAAAAAAGCCGTGCTGGAAACGTATCAGGCCAAAGCCAACGCCGCGCTGGACCAAGCCATTGGCTGGAACAAGCTGAAGCCGGACATGGTCAAGCTCTACACCACCAACTTCAGCGAATCCGAGCTTAAAGACCTGGTTGCGTTCTACCAGTCGCCACTGGGCAAGAAAGTCCTGGAAAAAATGCCGCAGCTGACTCAGCAATCGGCCCAGATGACTCAAGCCAAGCTGGAAAGCGCGGTGCCTGTGGTCAACAAGCTGCTGGCTGACATGACGGCCGAGCTGGAGCCTAAAGGCGCCGCCGCTCCAGCCAAGAAAAAGCCTTAAGCGGAGTTCGGTATGACCATGCAACAACGCATTGAATCGACGCTGGGCCTGTTACAACCACAGCATCTGCAAGTGCAGGATGAAAGCCACATGCACAGCCGTGGGTTGCAGACCCACTTCAAGGCCGTGGTGGTCAGCCAGCAGTTCGAAGGGCTGAACCGGGTCAAGCGTCATCAAAAAGTCTACGGAACGCTTGGCGAGCTGATGGGCGAGTTTCACGCGTTGGCGCTGCATACCTACACGCCTGAGGAATGGGCACAGATCGACGCGGCCCCGGCCTCACCGACCTGTGCTGGCGGCAGCAAGCATTAAACCCCCGTTTTTTGCTAGAATCCGCAACGCGCCGCTCCCCCGGCGCGTTTTTTTTCGCATCCGGTTCACCCTTTACGAGGGTAGCCACCTGGAGAATCACCCATGACACAACAGATTGTCGTGGCGGCACTGTATAAGTTCGTCACCCTGGAAGATTACGTCGCCTTGCGCGAGCCACTGCTGCAAGCAATGGTCGAGAACGGCATCAAAGGCACGCTGCTGATCGCCGAAGAAGGCATCAACGGCACTGTGTCCGGCAGTCGCGAAGGCATTGACGGGCTGATGGCCTGGCTCAAGAACGACCCACGTATGGACGACATCGATCACAAAGAGTCGTACTGCGATGATCAGCCGTTCTATCGCACCAAGGTCAAACTCAAGAAAGAAATCGTCACCCTCGGCGTTGAAGGTGTGGACCCGAACAAAAAGGTCGGCACCTACGTTGATCCACAGGACTGGAATGCGCTGATCAGCGATCCGGAAGTGTTGTTGATCGACACCCGTAACGATTACGAGGTCTCGATCGGCACCTTCGAAGGCGCCATCGACCCGAAAACCACCAGTTTTCGCGAATTTCCCGACTACATCAAAGCCAACTTCGACCCGGCCGTGCACAAGAAAGTCGCGATGTTCTGCACCGGCGGCATTCGCTGCGAGAAGGCGTCGAGCTTCATGCTCAGCGAAGGCTTCGATGAGGTCTATCACCTTAAAGGTGGCATTCTGAAGTACCTCGAAGAGGTGCCGCAGGAAGAAACCAAATGGCAGGGCGACTGCTTTGTGTTCGACAACCGAGTGACCGTGCGTCATGACCTCAGTGAAGGCGACTACGATCAATGTCATGCCTGCCGTACGCCGATAAGCGTCGAAGACCGCGCCTCCGAGCATTACATGGCCGGCATCAGCTGCCCGCATTGCTGGGATACGCTGAGCGAGAAGACTCGCCGCAGTGCCATTGATCGGCAGAAGCAGATCGAACTGGCCAAGGCGCGCAACTTGCCTCACCCGATCGGCTACAACTACAAGCAAACCCCTTCCGAGGCTTGAACCATGTCTGCACGCCGCCTGCTCTATGTGATGGATCCGATGTGTTCCTGGTGCTGGGGCTTTGCGCCAGTGGCTAACGCCTTGGTCGAGCAGGCGCGCGAGGCGGGCGTAGAGGTGCATTTAATCGTCGGTGGTTTGCGCACTGGCAGTGGTTCAGCGCTGGAGCCGACCACCCGACGCTACATTCTTGAGCATTGGCAAGCGGTCACCGAGGCCACCGGCCAACCGTTCAAAACCGAAGGCGCGTTGCCTGATGGCTTTGTGTATGACACTGAACCCGCCTGTCGGGCGTTGGTGACCGCGCGCAGCCTGGCGCCGGATTGCGCGTGGAAACTGCTGGGCCTGATTCAGCACGCGTTCTACGTCGAAGGTCGCGATGTCACCCACGCCAGCGTGCTGGTGGAGCTGGCCGAGCAGGCCGATCTGCCGCGCATTGAATTCGCTGCCGCGTTCGACCGTGCCGATATGCACGCCGCCACGGCGGCCGATTTCACCTGGGTCCAGGACCTGGGCATTGCCGGTTTCCCCACCTTGCTGGCTGAGCGTAATGGTCAATTGGCGTTGCTGACCAATGGCTATCAACCCCTGACTGAACTGTCCCCGTTGCTCGGCCGCTGGCTGGAGCGCGCTGCCTGTGCATGATGTCCAAGATAACGTCCCGGCTCCCACGCGTGTCGATCGGCTGAGCTGGGCCGAAATCCGCCGACTGGCCCTGCACCATAAAAAATCCCTGTGGATCGCCAACGGCGTCGCCGTGCTGGCGACCTTGTGCAGCGTGCCGATTCCGTTGCTGCTGCCGTTGCTGGTGGATGAAGTGTTGTTGGGGCACGGTGACGCCGCGCTGAAGGTGATGAATCACGCCCTGCCCGAAGGCTGGCAGAAAGCGGCGGGCTACATTGGCCTGATGTTGCTCGTGACCTTGTTGTTGCGTTGCGGCGCTTTGTTGTTCAACGTGGTGCAGGCAAAGTTGTTTGCGGCGCTGGCCAAAGACATTGTCTATCGCATTCGCACCCGGCTGATTGAGCGGCTCAAGCGTATTTCCCTGGGTGAATACGAAAGCCTGGGCAGCGGCACAGTGACCACCCACCTGGTCACCGACCTGGACACGCTGGACAAATTCGTCGGCGAAACCCTCAGTCGTTTCCTCGTGGCGATGCTGACTCTGGTGGGCACCGCGAGCATTCTGATCTGGATGCACTGGAAGCTGGCGCTGTTGATCATGCTGTTCAATCCGTTGGTGATTTACGCCACGGTGCAGCTGGGTAAACGCGTCAAACACCTGAAAAAGCTCGAGAACGACAGCACCTCGCGGTTCACCCAGGCACTGACCGAAACCCTCGATTCGATCCAGGAAGTACGCGCCGGTAACCGCCAGGGATTCTTCCTGGGGCGTCTTGGCCTGCGAGCCAGGGAAGTTCGCGACTATGCAGTGAACTCACAGTGGAAAACCGATGCCTCGAACCGCGCCAGCGGCTTGTTGTTCCAGTTCGGCATCGATATTTTCCGCGCCGCGGCCATGCTCACCGTGCTGTTTTCCGACCTGTCCATCGGCGAGATGCTGGCGGTGTTCAGTTACCTGTGGTTCATGATCGGCCCGGTGGAACAACTGCTGAATTTGCAGTACGCCTATTACGCCGCCGGCGGTGCGCTGTCGCGGATCAACGAGCTGCTGTCCCGGGCCGATGAGCCGCAATACCCGGGTGGTGTCGATCCGTTTCAAGGGCGTGACACCGTGGGTATTGAAGTCCAGGGCCTGAGTTTCGGTTACGGCGACGAGTTGGTGTTGAACAAGATGGACCTGTCCATCGCCCCCGGCGAAAAAGTCGCGATTGTCGGTGCCAGTGGCGGCGGCAAGAGCACGCTGGTGCAACTGTTGTTGGGCTTATATACGCCGCTGGCCGGGACCATCCGCTTCGGTGGCTCGACCCAGCAGGAGATCGGCCTGGAAACCGTGCGCGAAAACGTCGCCGTAGTGCTGCAACACCCTGCGCTGTTCAACGACACCATTCGCGCCAACCTGACAATGGGGCGTGAGCGCAGCGACGAAGCCTGCTGGCAAGCGCTGGAAATCGCGCAACTGCAGCACACGGTTCGAGAACTGCCTGACGGCCTCGACAGCATCGTCGGACGCTCCGGTGTGCGTTTGTCCGGCGGCCAGCGCCAACGCCTGGCAATAGCGCGGATGGTTCTGGCCGAACCTAAAGTGGTGATCCTCGACGAGGCAACCTCGGCGCTGGACGCCGCCACCGAATACAACCTGCATCAGGCCCTGGCTCGGTTCTTAAGCCACCGCACCACGCTGATCATTGCGCACCGGTTGTCAGCGGTGAAGCAGGCCGACCGCGTGCTGGTGTTCGATGGCGGGCAGATTGCCGAGGACGGCGACCATCAGCAGTTGATTGCTGATGGTGGGTTGTACGCCAAACTTTATGGGCATTTGCAGCAGCTATAAGGCCGGAAGCGGTTCAGTCCCAGATAACTTTCAGCGCGTCTTTGCCACCGTTGTGAGCAAACTGCTGCATCACCACTGAGCAGGAATCGCACGGTGCCATCGTGGTCGCGACGGTAACCGGGCTGCGAGTGGCATCGTCCGGGTACTTTTCTCGTATGGCCCTGATCAGCTTGCTTTCGCTATCCAGCGAGGTAGGTCGCAGGGTCAGTTCAGGCGTGTAGGTCGCAATGTTGTCGATGGTGCGAGGGATGGCTTGAAACTGCCCCTCAGCTGTCGTGCTGAGGGATGTTCTCGGGAACTGTGTTTTGTGATCGATATTGATGTAAGTGGTAGTTCCGATTTTCACCTCTTTTGCATGGGGATGCTTTGCAAAAAGTGGTAGAAAACCGGTATCACCCCCGCTACCGGAGACGCTTACATACACTTCGGTGTTGCCGTTGACAGGCGTAATTTCCGCATAAGCGATGTTTCGGGGTCGATCCATGTTTTTGTGCTTCTTAACAATGGTTTGAAGTTCTTTCATCGTATTGGAAATCTGCATGGCCCCTGGTTCATTCATTTTGTAGAGGGGTTTGTCAAACAGTGCGTTGAAGATTAGTGCGGTTCTTGTACGCAATGACTCGGGTGCTTCTTTGCTCCGAGTCCAGGTTTTCGTTGTTGCAGGGTACTTGCAGACGATCATGCGGGTTTGATGGTCAAACAGGACCGCTTCACCCGGTGTCGTGGCAACCTTCACTCTGGTTAGAGATGCCGGAGGATTCGCCAGGCCGCCCAGTGGCACGGCGATTTCATCCATGGTGCGAACGGCCTCTTTCACTTTCCCCACTCCGTAGATGGCAGCGATATTGTTCGCTTGCATCGACCCGGTAAATACCGTGAAGAGTTCCTTGTACAAGGGATCGCTTTGTAAGGCAGAGTCTGGGATACGTTGCAATCTATGCGGCCCCGCGAGGCTTTTTCCTTTGGCAATTTCAGCGAAGTAGTAGTCGTTGGCATTTAGCTGAGTGAAGAGATACTCTTTTTTTGCATCGAGTTTTGACTCAATGATCAGCGTACTGACTTGTCGCATATCATCGTCCAGGCCTTCTTGAGCGCCTTTGACCTTGATCCGCCCATATATTCCTTTTTGAAACTCGATGGTTCCCTCGACACGCGCCTTGGGGGGCATGCGTTTGGGAAGTCCCAAAGCGGATTTCTTGCCCTCGAACAGCTTCAAGGTTCCACCAGACCCTGTATAGAGTTGGCCGTCCAGCGCCAGAACGGGTTCAGAACGACCCGGTTTCACCGGAGCGGGTGTGTAAATTCGGTCGCCGAACCACGGGCAAAAGTCTTCTACCGGATCAAAGCTACCAGGCTCGGGTGTGGGTGCTGCCTTGCGATAAACGAAGCTGTTCAGGCAAACCTCGTCTACACCGCGGCGTACTCGACAGGGTTTGGCCTGCAGGGTTTTGCTGGCATCAATAGTGTCTACGCGACGTAATGCCCCTTGATCCAGTCTGTAGGGGACTTCATCAATCAGCAGTGTCGTTCGACCGTCCACTTCCTGAATCTGATGCACTCGAGCATTTTCAGGAATATCGAAGATGATCTGATCTTCAGCTTCATCTATATGGGAGTATCCGGATCTGCCGATCGACACCTCTCCGACATCTGCGGCCAATCGTGGACCATAGGGCTTGCCCGATAGGGGGTCTATCAGATGATAGGGTGACGTGCTGCCAGAGCTGGTCCGGCGAAGCGCTATGTCTGCGATACCGTCGACCGATCCCAATTGGTCCCCCTGTGCAAGGGGCTTCCAGTGCCCCGGAGCCGTTGCCTGAGGCAAGCCCTCGATGAAACTGTACTTGCCTGCTCTGCCGAGTGCGGGCTTCAAACTGTTATACGACTTTTTGACCGCGAATTTAACGCCTGCATACAAACCTCGCAGTGCTCCACCCGAGAGCCTTAGCGCTAACGTCGGGAGGCCATAGAAAGGGATTACGTTTTGTGCGGTTGAAACCAGCAGCTTTTCAGTCAGTGCGCCAAATCGCGGAAGTGCGACGCGTACGCCTGATCGGACAGCTACGGAGACCAGCTTCACTGAGCCCGAAACAAACTTCCCCAAGGGAAACGCAAACGAAACCACATCCACAATCAGGCCAAAAATGGCCCATCCCTTTTTATTAGGGTCGCCTGAAAGCAGGTCGCTGATGCCGCCCCAAAACGGTATAAACCCTTTTACTGAGTCCAACCAGTGAGGGCGAGCCGCGATGCGTTCTATCTCTGTTTCGCCCCTGGCTTCGGCGCGAAGCAGTTTTTCGTCATAGTAGAAGAAGTTTCTGGCAATGTAGTTGGCAAGTTCCATGGCGCGGGAAGTCGTAACGGTCGAATGCGTAAATTGCTCGCTCTCGATGCGAAGGGTAGGGGCGGTAAATGTATTACCCAGTTGTTCAATGATTGCGTTACACCGCACATTTTTTTTCGGGAAACTACCGGTTTCATGAGCGGCCCAGTCAAATGGAACGCTTTTTCCACGTCGCACTTTAATTACGTCAGTGTTTCCGAGGATTGACCCTGTGATTTGCTGGGCTTGCTCTTTTCCGTTGAGCATGTCTAATGAAAAATCATCACGCCTTCGAATAATCCCGGAACGTGGTAAACATTCGTAATAGGAAACCCTGGTGTTATACGAGATCTGCAAAATAAAGCCCATTCGAAGCCGAAGCGGTAAAGTGATTTCCGGCGTCTCGTCTTCCAGTTCTATCTCGTCGGTGGATTTTCTCAAGGTATGGATCTTTACCTCCCCCAGTTCAATGGCTTGGCGATCCTCGTAGGGAAGCGAAGTAAGCTGGCTTTTCAGCAGTGTTTGATACGCGCCTTTACTCAGTTCAATGTAATTGTTGAACGCCGACTCAAATAACTTTCCTACATCGGGTAGGGGCGTTTGAGTCAGCGTTGCAGGAAGCCAGGGCGCATCGGTTTTTATTGTGCGGTCTGCGTTAATACCGATTCGGTAACGGCTTTTACGTATTCCGTCCGTTGATGTAATTAGCCAGCTTCTGTTTTCGTTCAGGGCACCCGAAATATAAACATCTTTAAAGGTGTAGATTTTGTCTTTTAGTTGAGGCGTCTGTAAAATCCCACCGCCTTTAGTATTTCCGTAGTCTTCAATCAGTTTTCTTCCATCGGAAATGAACGCGAAGAAAGCGTGTCGATTGCCCCACACTTTTTTTGGCGCTCCATCGTGCCCCATGCGCAAGGCGTCCTTGAAATACGTTTTTATTTCCCTCTCGGCAATAGCCGATCTTTCTGGATAGTTGACATCCATTTGAATGATTGCTTGTTTCAAGGCGTCGGTATGTTCATCGAGTGCTTTAACAGATTGCGCTATTTCCTCTGTGGAGTAATCCGAGTCGGTCCTTTGCGCAATAATACCGGCGGTAATAGCCCATTCCAGAGTTGGAGGCAGCCTGCACAATGCGACGAGCTCCCGCTCTTTTTCGTTGGCGTGCATCGACTGCTGAATTGGAAAGTCCACCAGTTGCTGGAAGCTCATGCGATGGAGCGAGTCAGGCACCATGGCTTCTGCGAGCGTTACACCATGGACAAAGTTGACCCACACGACTGAGCTTCTATAGGGCAGGTCCTGCGGTATGTCACGTACCTGAAATTCGGTGGGTAGCTGGGGCAGAAGCAGGCGTGCGAGCAAGATAGCTTCGCTTGGCGTGGTCACATGGTCAGAATCAATCAGATAGGTTTCAAATTCGCTGCGCAGGGTTTGATAGCTCTTGCCCCAGTTCGAAGGTTGTTCAAGTCGAAAGCGTGCAATTGTTTCATCCGGTTCGCTGCCTGTGAGGCTGTACCAGCGACGGATGGCCTCAGCGACCAGTCTGGTCTGAATGTGAAGGGCGGTCTCTTCCCCAGGATGTGCGCCGTACCAGTCCAGCACGTCGAGCAGCCGCTTTGCCAGCCCCTGCGCTTTGCTACCGTTGAGCAACTTGTGCAGATAGACCGCAGGGCTAGCGCGCAACTGTTCTGTGGTGATATTGGCAAGCGCTTCTTTACCCAGGCTTTCGAGGACAGATGTCTCATCGTCTTCAAGGATCAGGCTGACGGCGGCAAGTAGGGGGCTGTGGTCGCTTTGGCGGATGAGACTGCCCAGATCCAGGCCGTTTTCAAGATCGAGCAGATGATTGGCCCGCCTTTCCTCCAGCTCCAGGATCATTGTGCTTAGCGAGTCAGCATTTTGAGGCTGCTCCGGCTGCAGGCCGTAGTACCACAGGATCTGAGGAAGACTGAGCAGGCGATCGGAGCGTAATTTTCCGCCGACGTTCAGGGCGGCTTTCTCGATTTTTTCTGCGAGGCTGTGTAATGATATTTGATCGTTTAACGGCAGGGTGATGCTTTTCCCGTCCGCATCAGCCGTTTCATAGACCGCACGGCCGTCCCTGAACGCGACTGACAGTAAGTTGAAGTGGGTGCTTGCTCCCTTCGAACGCCGCAGGTCGAGGTAGTCCGGCGTTTCGAGCAGTTTTTGCAGGTGGGCCTGGCCAATATCATGCTCTTGGGCAAGGGGAGAATGGGGCTGGGGGGAAAGAAAGATCTCGGGCGGAGCAAGGGTGTTGGTCTTGGCATCGCGCAGAGATATTATCAACGCGTCATATTCAGCCAGTTGCGCGGTATGTTGTTGCTGCGAGGTTGTTGTCGGGGGAATGGTGGTCGACATAAAAAAGAGTCTGTGCCTGAAAAGTGGACGCTCAGTTTCGGCGTTTCAAGGGCAGTCAATGCGGTACATATGTATTGGCGGTGTTGACGGTTTGCTTGCCGGGATCGAGAACGCACCCTAGTCTAGCTATAGCGATCACGTTGGGATGATGATCTGGCAGTGCTAAAACAAGGGACCACATGAATCAAACCCGGACTCTCGGAACGCCACGGTTATTGGGCATTGTCTGGCCATTTATTGCCGTCGTGCTGTTTCAGGCCCTGTTGGGGGGCGTCAGCCTGTACGTGCTGTCGGCCGTGCGCGGCTATGTTGCCGGTGAAAGCTTGTGGTCGAAGGGGCAAAAAGACGCCATCTACTACCTCAACCTCTACGCGGACAGTCGCGACGAGGCGATTTTCCTCAAATACCAGAACGCCATTGCCATACCTCAGGGGGGGCACGAGTTGCGGCTGGCGCTGGATCACCAGCCACCTGAAATCGAAGCCGCGAGAGTGGCAATCCTCAAGGGGGGCAACCACCCTGACGACGTTTCCAGTCTGATCTGGCTGTACCTCAACTTCCGGCATTTCTCTTACCTTGAAAAAGCCATCGACCGCTGGACGGTGGGTGACGCGTACCTGCTGCAACTCGATGATGTTGCGCAGCAGATGCACAAGCGCGTTGCCGACAAACAGGTCTCGCCCGCAGATCTCTGGCGCTGGAAAGACCAGATACTCGCCATCAACGACGCCGTGACACCCGCCGCCAAAGCGTTCAGTGATGCATTGGGTGAGGGCTCGCGCTTGATCCTCCAGTTGTTGCTGGTGACCAACCTCGCCACGGCGCTGGGCTTGATTGCGCTTGCGTTGCTGCGCACCCACAAGTTGCTCAAGCAGCGCCATGAATTCGCCGAAGCGTTGCAACTGGAGAAAGACCGGGCGCAGATCACGTTGCAATCCATTGGCGACGGCGTGATCACCACGGATGTCGAAGGCGCTATCACCTACATGAATCCCGCCGCCGAGGCGCTAACCCACTGGAAAGCCGAACAGGCGACGGGTTTGCCGCTGGCGGCGCTGTTCAACTTGCTGGATGAAAACGCTCAGGCTGACGGGTTCACGTTGATCGAACATATTCTGAGCGGTCAACTCAGCGGTGGCAGCGAACATTCCAAACTGATTCAGCGTCTGGATGGCAGCACGGTGTCGGTGACGTTGGTGGGGTCGCCGATTCGAAATGTGGGCAAGGTCAGTGGCACCGTACTGGTGTTGCATGACATGACGCAGGAGCGCCAATACATTGCCAATCTGTCCTGGCAGGCGACTCATGACGCCTTGACCGGGCTTGCCAACCGCCGCGAGTTCGAATTTCGACTGGAGCAGGCACTGCACAACTTGACGCGTCATACCGGACGCCATGCCCTGATGTTTCTCGATCTGGATCAATTCAAACTGGTCAATGACACGTGCGGTCATGCGGCGGGTGATGAGCTGCTGCGGCATATCTGTGCGTTGTTGCAATCGGGGTTGCGCGAAGGTGACACCTTGGCTCGGTTGGGTGGCGATGAGTTCGGCATCTTGCTGGAAAACTGTGTACCGGACACCGCCGAGAAGATTGCCGAAAGTTTGCGCCTGACCGTACAAAACCTGCACTTTGTCTGGAAAGGTCGACCCTTTGTCACCACGGTAAGCATTGGGCTGGTGCACGTCGCGCAGCCTCCCACGACGCTGGAAGCATCACTGCGCGCCGCTGATATGGCGTGTTACATGGCCAAGGAAAAGGGGCGAAATCGGGTTCAGGTCTATCACGCCGATGATTCGGAACTGACATTGCGTTTTGGCGAGATGGCCTGGGTGCAGCGCCTGCACATAGCGCTGGAAGAGAATCGCTTTTGCCTGTACTCCCAGCAAATCGCGCCGTTGGGGCATACCGAGCGTGGGGGGGGGCATATCGAAATCCTGTTGCGTCTGCATGATGAATCCGGCCGCATGATCTTGCCGGACAGTTTTATTCCGGCCGCCGAGCGTTATGGGTTGATGACAGCAATTGATCGCTGGGTGGTCGAGAACGTCTTCAAGGTCATCGCCCAATGCAGGGCTGAACAGCGCAAAGGTCCATTAGCCATGTGTGCGATTAATCTGTCAGGCACAACTATCGGAGATGAGGCGTTTCTGGACTTCCTGCGTGAACAATTTGTTAACTATTCAATTCCACCTGAAATGATTTGTTTTGAAATCACAGAAACCAGTGCAATTTCCAATTTGGGCAGTGCAATTAGATTTATCAATGAACTCAAGGGCTTAGGTTGTCATTTTTCGTTAGATGATTTTTGCGCCGGAATGTCCTCGTTCGCTTACTTGAAACATTTGCCTGTAGACTTCCTGAAGATCGACGGGAGTTTCGTAAAGGATATGTTGGACGACCCGATTAACCGAGCCATGGTCGAAGTGATTAACCACATCGGGCATGTCATGGGTAAGCGGACGATTGCCGAGTTTGTAGAGTCCCCCCAGATTGAGCAGGCATTGCTGGAAATCGGGGTCGATTTCGCTCAAGGGTATGTGATTGAACGCCCGAATCCGTTTACCTGCGATAGTTTGCAAAGTCGTCCTGCCAGGCCTCAGCCTTTGTTGTTCAAGGCCCCTGGCACGTTCCGTTGAAATCTCTTGCTGATCCAAACAATCACAATCAAAAGGAGCTCGACAGTGATCGACACATTCAACCGAACCGGACCACTCATGGAAGCCGCAAGTTATCCTGCCTGGGCTCAACAGCTCATCAAGGATTGCAGCGAGAGTAAGCGCCGGGTTGTTGAACACGAACTGTATCAGCGCATGCGAGACAACAAACTCAGCGCCAAGACCATGCGCCAGTACCTTATTGGTGGCTGGCCGGTTGTTGAACAGTTCGCGTTGTACATGGCACAAAACCTGACCAAGACCCGCTTTGCCCGTCATCCCGGGGAAGACATGGCGCGTCGTTGGCTGATGCGCAATATTCGTGTGGAGCTGAACCATGCCGATTATTGGGTGCACTGGAGTCGGGCTCATGGGGTCAGCCTGGAAGATCTGCAAGCGCAACAGGTTGCCCCCGAACTTCACGCCTTGAGCCATTGGTGTTGGCACACCAGTTCGGCCGATTCGTTGATCGTGGCCATCGCGGCGACCAACTATGCCATTGAAGGCGCGACTGGAGAGTGGTCGGCCCTGGTCTGCTCCAGTGGCGTCTACGCCGCGGCATTCCCGGAAGAAGATCGCAAGCGGGCCATGAAGTGGTTAAAGATGCACGCGCAATACGACGATGCCCATCCATGGGAAGCCCTGGAGATCATCTGTACCCTGGCGGGCATGAACCCGAGCAAATCCCTGCAAGTGGAACTGCGACAGGCAGTGTGCAAGAGCTACGACTACATGCACCTGTTTCTGGAGCGCTGCATGCAATTGGAGCACTCGGAAAAGGCGTCGGTGACGCGTGAGCGCCTGGCGCTGGCTGAAAGCTGATCCATAGGCAACACACGCCAAAAAATGTGGGAGCGAGCCTGCTCGCGATTGCGGATTATCAGTCAACATCATCGTTGACTGTCAGTCTGCTCTCGCGAGCAGGCTCGCTCCCACATTGATTTATAGTGTTGCTTAGGACTCAACCCGCCATCGTCAGCCGGTTACGTCCTTCACGCTTGGCGACATACAGCGCGCTGTCGGCCCGACGTAACAAGCTGTCGGCAGATTCGCCAGGCAGCAGGGTTGAGCATCCGAGGCTGACGGTCAGCTCTATGGCATTGCCATCGGCCTGATATTCCTGGGCCTGAGCCGCAATCCGCAGCCGCTCGCCAACAATGGCTGCAGCTTCCCGGGTGGTGTTGGACAGCAGGATCAGGAACTCTTCGCCACCAAACCGGAACACCATGTCGACATTGCGCAACTGGTTTTTGATCACCGTGGCCACAGTCTTGAGTACATCATCGCCCGCACTGTGGCCGTAACTGTCGTTGACGTTTTTGAAGTGATCGATGTCCAGCATCAACAACGACAAAGGCATCAAGTGGCGTCGCGACATTTCGATTTCGCGTTCCAGGGTCTGATCCATGGCAATGCGGTTACCGGTATCGGTCAAAGGGTCGCGCAATGCACTTAGAGTGGCGGCGCGGTAAAGAAGGGCGTTGCGCATCGGGAAGAGGAGGGCGGACAGCAACGACTCCAGATGGCCTTGATCAGGCTCACTGAATCGCTGATTGCGGCGGAACACCAGTTCACCGAGCTGTTCACCTTCATGGCTAAGGCTGTAACTGACCGAGTGATGGCCACGATGGCCAAACTCCAGGCGCAAATCACTGCCCTGATGCCGATAGCTCAAGGCATCCAGCGGCACCAGGCGCTGAACTTCGCGGAAGAAAAGTCCAAGAATTCGTTGTGGCTCAAGACTGGTTTGCAGCTGCTGACCCAGTTGCTGGCGTAATTGCGCAAGACTGACGGGTCGTGCCAGGAGGGGAGGTTGCTGACCAAATCCCAGGCGTTGCAATTTGGCACTGTCAAAGTCAATTGCGTTGGTCTGGGAAGGCGATTTCATATGGCGTGGGCCCCTAAGCTGTAATGCTGTCTTACAGGCTGGGTGAGAGCGGCTTTGGGCTGCGCGTCATACTGGTCCATCAGTCCCGAAGGACAGTTGGAGCAAGTCTAGTCCGCTTTCACACTGCATGTCTGAGCAACTTTAGAGCGAAAGTCGTGCCATTCGGTTCACTTTGATAAAAACCGATAAAAATCAGTATGTTGAGATTGATGCTGAGGTCTGATGGCGAAATGGGTGACAGTTGTTTGACTAGGAAAGGGTGTAGTTAAGATGCTCCTTGAGTGCCGCGCCGGGAAATCGGCGCGGCACGAAAGCGACGCACCGTGTTACTGGGCGTTGAACGCCTGGCCATTGATGCCGGTGCTGTCCGGGCCCATCAGGTAGAGATAGACCGGCATGATCTCTTCCGGGGTAGGGTTGTTGAGCGGATTTTCCCCTGGGTAAGCCTGGGCCCGCATGCTGGTGCGCGTCGCGCCCGGGTTGATACTGTTGGAACGTACTGGCGCCACGGTGTCCACTTCGTCGGCCAGGGTTTGCATCAGGCCTTCAGTGGCAAACTTGGACACGCCATACGCGCCCCAATAGGCACGCCCCTTGCGGCCGACGCTGCTGGAGGTAAATACCACCGAGGCGTCTTGCGACAGCTTTAGCAGAGGCAGCAGGGTGCTGGTGAGCATGAACATGGCGTTGACGTTGACGTGCATGACACGCATGAAATTTTCGCCCGATAGCTGTTCGATCGGCGTACGCGGACCGATGATCGAGGCGTTATGCAGCAAGCCGTCGAGATGGCCGAATTCGGTTTCGATCATGGCGGCCAGTTCGTCGTACTGGTGGGGCAGGGCGGTTTCCAGGTTGAACGGAATCACCGCCGGCTGTGGATGCCCGGCTGCTTCGATTTCGTCATAAACCCGGGTCAGGTTGGCTTCGGTTTTGCCCAGCAGCAATACGGTGGCGCCATGGGCTGCATAGGTTTTCGCAGCGGCCGCGCCGATGCCACGGCCGGCACCGGTGACCAGAATGACCCGGTCCTTGAGCAGTTCAGGGCGAGCGGAATAATCAAACATAAAGTACCTCTACAAAAATTCTTCAGGTCAAACGCTATCCCCTGTAGGAGTGAGCCTGCTCGCGATGGCGTCGGCTCAGTCAACATGGATGTTGAATGTAATACCGCCATCGCGAGCAGGCTCGCTCCCACATTGGTAGGGCTCTGAATCCTTAGCAGCTACAGAGAGCGCTATCTAAAACCTTGCGCAATTCCAGTGGATGATCCACCACCACATCCGCACCCCAGTGCCGCGGGTTGTCGTCGGGATGTATGTAGCCGTAGGTCACCGCAGCCGTCTTGGTGCCGGCATCGCGGCCGGATTCGATATCGCGCAGATCATCGCCCACAAACAACACGCTGGCCGGGTCCAGGTCGAGCATCTTGCACGCCAGAATCAGCGGCTCCGGGTCAGGCTTGCTGTTCTTCACATGATCGGGACAGATCAGCAGCGCGGAACGCTCGGCCAGCCCCAGTTGCTGCATGATCGGTTCGGCGAAACGCAGCGGCTTATTGGTGACCACGCCCCAGATCAGGTTGGACTTCTCGATGTCGGCCAGCAATTCGCCCATGCCGTCGAAGAGCTTGCTGTGAACCGCACACCCGGCCAGATAGCGCTCCAGAAATTCGAGTCGCAGCTCTTCAAAGCCCGGCGACTCCGGGTCCATCGAAAAGGTTACGGCGACCATTGCCTTGGCGCCGCCGGAGATCTCGTCACGAATGTGCTTGTCATTGATAGGTGGCAAGCCACGATCGGCGCGCATCGCCTGACAGATGGCGATAAAGTCCGGCGCGGTGTCGAGCAGCGTGCCGTCCATGTCAAAAAGGACTGCTCTGATACGCATCGGCTTACTCCTCGCGCAGGGTCTGGATCATGTAGTTGACGTCAACGTCGGCCGCCAGTTTGTAGTGCTTGGTCAACGGGTTGTAGGTCAGGCCTATGATGTCTTTGACGGTCAGGCCTGCCATGCGACTCCAGGCGCCAAGCTCGGAAGGGCGGATGAACTTCTTGAAGTCGTGAGTGCCGCGCGGCAGCAGTTTCATGATGTATTCAGCGCCGACGATGGCGAACAGGTACGCCTTCGGGTTGCGGTTGATGGTGGAGAAGAACACTTGGCCGCCGGGCTTGACCATGCGGAAGCAGGCACGGATGACCGAAGATGGATCCGGTACGTGCTCGAGCATTTCCAGGCACGTGACGACGTCGAATTGCTCGGGCATTTCTTCGGCGAGGCCTTCGGCGGTGATCTGTCGGTATTCGACGTTCACACCGGATTCCAGTTGATGCAATTGCGCGACCGCAAGCGGCGCTTCACCCATGTCGATGCCCATGACAGTGGCGCCGCGCTGGGCCATGGCCTCGCTGAGAATCCCGCCGCCGCAACCGACGTCCAGCACCTTCTTGCCGGCCAGCTTGACGCGTTCGTCAATCCAGTTGACCCGCAGCGGGTTGATGTCGTGAAGCGGCTTGAACTCGCTTTCACGGTCCCACCAGCGATGGGCCAGGGCTTCGAATTTGGCGATTTCGGCGTAGTCGACGTTGCTCATGGTTCAGTCCTCTAAAACTTGAAAAATCCTGTTGCCCCGGTTTTTTGCTCCGGGGATCTTACGATTCGGTGCGGCCACTGATGCGCTGGCCCCAGGCCTTGGCGGTGGCGCATAACTGTTCTTCATCGAGGCGGGTCAGGCGCCGGTCGTCAAGCAGTTGCTTGCCGGCCACCCATAGGTGTTTCACGCAGTCCCTGCCGGTGGCGTAGATCAGTTGAGAAACCGGGTCATAGACCGGTTGCTGCGCCAGGCCTGAGAGGTCAAACGCCACCATATCGGCCGCCTTGCCGACTTCCAGCGAGCCCGTTTCAGCTTCGATCCCCAAGGCGCGGGCGCCATTGAGCGTGGCCATGCGCAAGGCGCGATGAGCATCCAGTGCGGTGGCCGAGCCAGCGACGGCTTTGGCCAGCAGCGCAGCGGTGCGGATTTCGCCTAGCAGGTCGAGGTCGTTGTTGCTGGCCGCGCCATCGGTGCCGACGGCCACATTGACGCCCGCCTGCCACAACCGCTCGACCGGGCAAAAACCGCTGGCCAGCTTGAGGTTGGATTCCGGGCAATGAATCACATTGGTATTGGTTTCTACCAGCATCACCAAGTCTTCATCGCTGATTTGTGTCATGTGAACGGCCTGGAACCTTGGTCCGAGCAAACCCAGGCGGCCGAGGCGAGCCAGCGGGCGTTCACCGCTCTGCTCGATCGATTGCTGCACTTCGAAGGCGGTTTCATGGACGTGCATGTGGATCGAAGCGTCAAGCTCTTCGGCGATTACGCGGACTTTCTCCAGGTTTTCGTCGCCCACGGTATAGGGGGCATGGGGCCCGAAGGTGATTTTGATGCGCTCGTGGTGCTTGAGGTCGCCAAACAATTCCACGCCCTGACGAATAGCGTCGTCCGCCGTGCTGGCGCCCGGGATAGGGAAGTCGAGGATTGGAATCGCAATTTGTGCGCGAATACCGCTGTTATGTACGCGCTCGCTGGCAACCTTTGGGAAGAAATACATGTCTGAGAAGCAGGTGATGCCACCTTTGATCTGTTCGGCGATGGCCAGGTCCGTGCCATCTCGTACGAACTCTTCATCGACCCACTTGGCTTCTGCTGGCCAGATGTGGTTTTCCAGCCAGCTCATCAGTGGCAAGTCATCGGCCAGGCCTCGAAACAGCGTCATGGCGGCGTGCCCATGGGCATTGATCAGGCCAGGGGTGAGCAGCATATCCGGCAACTCACGGACTTCGGTTGCATTAAACTTCAGTGCAGCCGAACGTGGGCCGATAAAAACGATGCGTCCGTCACGGATGCCCAAGCCATGCTCTTTGAGGACAACGCCAGCGGGTTCGACGGGTACCAGCCAGGTCGGCAGCAACAACAAGTCGAGCGCAGCGGCAGTGTTCGGCATCGAGAATCGGTTCCAGTGCTTTTGTAAAGGATGGCGAAGTATACCCGAGCGTCTTCGCGGGGGGATCGCTATAATCGGCGGCTTTTGTGCTTGAGTGCGGGGTGAGGGATGCGCGATCGACTGTTGGCTGCAGAGAAAGTGAAGGCCATCGATTGGCGTGATGGCGCCCTGTACCTGCTGGATCAGCGTATTTTGCCTTTCGAAGAAACCTGGATCGCCTATACCAGTGCAGCCGGTGTGGCCGAGGCCATCCGTTCGATGGTGGTACGCGGTGCGCCAGCGATTGGCATCAGTGCGGCGTATGCCATGGTGCTGTCAGCTCGCGCGCGAATTGCCGAGGGCGGTGACTGGCAGGCAGCGTGGGAAGAGGATTACGCGTTATTGGCCGATTCCCGTCCAACAGCGGTGAATCTGTTCTGGGCCTTGAGTCGCATGCGTGACCGCCTGGACCGTCTCAAGGAAGACGCAGACCCTCTGGTGGCGCTGGAGGCAGAAGCCATCGCCATTCATGAAAGTGATCGCGAAGCCAACCTGACCATGGCCCAACTGGGTGTGGACCTGATCCGCAAGCACCAGGGAAACGCCCAGACGATCCTGACCCACTGCAACACCGGCGCGCTGGCCACCGGTGGCTTTGGCACGGCGCTGGGCGTTATTCGTGGAGCCTTTATCGAAGGCATGGTCGAGCGCGTTTACGCCAACGAAACCCGGCCGTGGCTGCAGGGTTCGCGTTTGACCGCATGGGAGCTGGCCAATGAAGGCATTCCTGTGACCGTGAATGCCGACTCCGCCGCCGCGCACATCATGAAAACCAAAGGCGTGACCTGGGTGGTCGTCGGAGCGGACCGCATCACCGCCAATGGCGATGTGGCGAACAAAATCGGCACCTATCAACTGGCGGTCAACGCCATGCACCATGGCGTGCGCTTCATGGTGGTGGCGCCGAGCTCGACCATCGACTTGAACATGGCCAGTGGCGACGATATTCCAATCGAAGAGCGTGACGGCCGTGAGTTGCTAGAGATCGGCGGCAAGCGGGTCGGGGCGGATGTCGATGCGTTCAACCCGGTGTTCGATGTGACGCCTGCGGACCTGATCGACGTGATCGTCACCGAAAAAGGCATCGTCGAGCGGCCGGACACCGCGAAAATGGCGCAGTTGATGTGCCGTAAACGTTTGCATTAATAATTTCCAGGGCCTGAAAGATCGCTTTCGCGGGCAAGTCGGATCGCCGCACCGCCGCTCCCACAAGGTTCTGCGTCGTTCGGGAAGTATCGGGCTTGCAGTGACCCCTGTAGGAGCGGGCTTGCCCGCGAAGAGGCCATCAAAGTCAATGAATCAGCGTGAATCAGGCATGATTTTTTGATTCGGCGCTGCTCTAAGCCCCTCTCGTCTCCCTCAAGCCTGTCACCGGTCAACTTACTATGCTCCATGCGCGTCTGGGGGATAGGTGCGTGGCGGCTCTTGTGATAACATCCGGCGTTTTCCGAGGCAGCCCCCCGGGGTTGTCTTTACTGCGCAAATCCATGGTTCATTTGTTGATTTGTCGTAAGTCGGTGTATGGCACTCAGCCTGCAGCGGCGAGCTTCGTTCGTCCCATATGGATGTGACGAAGTTTCACCAGAAAAAGGAATCGAGCTTCTCATGGGCGAACTGGCCAAAGAAATCCTCCCGGTCAATATCGAAGACGAGCTGAAGCAGTCCTACCTCGACTACGCAATGAGCGTAATTGTCGGGCGGGCCCTGCCGGATGCGCGCGATGGCTTGAAGCCCGTGCACCGGCGTGTGCTGTTCGCGATGAGCGAGCTGGGCAACGACTTCAACAAGCCGTACAAGAAATCTGCCCGTGTTGTCGGTGACGTCATCGGTAAGTATCACCCGCACGGTGATACCGCGGTGTACGACACCATCGTCCGCATGGCGCAGCCGTTCTCGCTGCGTTACCTGCTGGTAGATGGTCAAGGCAACTTCGGTTCGGTGGACGGCGATAACGCCGCGGCCATGCGATACACCGAAGTGCGCATGACCAAGCTGGCGCACGAGTTGCTGGCTGACCTGCACAAAGAAACCGTGGACTGGGTGCCGAACTACGACGGCACCGAAATGATCCCGGCGGTCATGCCGACCCGTATCCCCAACCTGCTCGTCAACGGCTCCAGCGGTATCGCCGTGGGCATGGCGACTAACATTCCGCCGCACAACCTCGGTGAAGTCATCGACGGTTGCCTGGCCCTCATCGACAACCCAGAGTTGACCATCGATGAGCTGATGCAATACATCCCCGGTCCGGACTTCCCGACCGCCGCGATCATCAACGGTCGCGCCGGCATCATCGAAGCCTACCGCACCGGTCGCGGGCGCATTTACATGCGCGCCCGCTCGACAATCGAAGACATCGATAAGGTCGGTGGCCGTCAGCAGATCGTCATTACCGAGCTCCCTTACCAGCTCAACAAGGCTCGTCTGATCGAGAAGATCGCCGAGCTGGTTAAAGAGAAGAAGCTAGAAGGCATCACCGAGCTGCGCGACGAGTCCGACAAAGACGGTATGCGCGTTGTGATCGAATTGCGTCGCGGCGAAGTGCCTGAGGTGATTCTCAACAACCTCTACGCCCAGACCCAGTTGCAAGCGGTGTTCGGTATCAACATCGTTGCGCTGATCGACGGCCGTCCACGGATCCTGAACCTCAAGGACCTGCTGGAAGCTTTCGTTCGTCACCGTCGCGAAGTTGTTACCCGCCGTACCGTGTTCGAACTGCGTAAAGCTCGCGAACGTGGTCACATTCTCGAAGGTCAAGCGGTTGCCCTGTCGAACATCGACCCGGTCATCGCCCTGATCAAGGCCTCGCCAACGCCATCGGAAGCCAAGGAAGCGTTGATCAGCACGGCCTGGGAATCCTCCGCCGTGGTGGCCATGGTTGAGCGTGCTGGTGCCGATTCTTGCCGTCCAGAGACCCTGGATCCGCAATACGGCCTGCGCGACGGCAAGTACTTCCTGTCGCCGGAACAGGCGCAAGCCATTCTGGAACTGCGTCTGCACCGTCTGACCGGTCTGGAACACGAAAAGCTGCTGGCCGAGTATCAAGAGATCCTCAACCAGATCGGCGAACTGATCCGCATCCTCAGCAGCGCCACGCGCCTGATGGAAGTGATCCGCGAAGAGCTGGAAGTGATCCGCGCCGAGTACGGCGATGTGCGTCGCACCGAGATCCTCGATGCCCGTCTCGACCTGACCCTGGGTGACATGATCCCGGAAGAAGAGCGCGTCGTGACCATTTCCCACGGTGGCTATGCCAAGACCCAGCCATTGGCTGCGTACCAGGCACAGCGTCGTGGCGGTAAAGGCAAATCGGCTACCGGCGTGAAAGATGAGGATTACATCGCTCACCTGCTGGTCGCCAACAGCCACACGACGCTGCTGCTGTTCTCCAGCAAAGGCAAAGTGTACTGGCTGAAAACCTACGAAATTCCAGAAGCGTCCCGCGCAGCCCGTGGTCGTCCGCTGGTCAACCTGCTGCCGCTGGACAGTGATGAGTACATCACCACCATGCTGCCGGTCGAGGAATACACCGAAGGTCATTTCATCTTCATGGCGACCGCCAAAGGCACCGTGAAGAAGACCCCGCTGGAATCCTTCAGCCGTCAACGCAGCGTCGGTCTGATCGCGCTGGAGCTGGACGAAGGTGACGTACTGATTTCTGCCGCCATTACCGATGGCGAGCGCGAAGTCATGCTGTTCTCCGACGGCGGCAAGGTTACCCGTTTCAAGGAAACCGACGTTCGCGCCATGGGCCGTACCGCTCGCGGTGTGCGCGGCATGCGTCTGCCGGAAGGCCAGAAGCTGATTTCCATGCTGATCCCGGAAGAAGGCAGCCAGATCCTCACGGCTTCGGCCCGCGGTTTCGGCAAGCGTACGGCGATCACCGAGTTCCCTGAGTACAAGCGTGGCGGTCAGGGCGTTATCGCCATGGTCAGCAACGACCGTAACGGCCGTCTGGTCGGCGCGGTCCAGGTGCTCGATGGTGAGGAAATCATGCTGATTTCCGACCAGGGCACCTTGGTTCGTACCCGTGTCGACGAAGTGTCCAGCCTGGGTCGTAACACCCAGGGCGTGACCCTGATCAAGTTGGCCAGCGATGAAACACTGGTCGGTCTGGAGCGGGTTCAGGAGCCGTCGGAAGTCGAAGGTGAAGAGCTGGAAGGTGAAGAGGGTGCAGAGTTCGTTGGCGAAGTCGTGATCGACGACGTTGTTGACGATCAGCAACTCGATGCCGCCGCTGACGAAGAGCCACAAGAGTAAGCGAACACATAGGGGGCGGATGAGAATTCGCCCCCTTGTTGTTTGTCCGTACGGAAAATTTCGATATCAGTGGAGATCCCTTGTGGGAGCGAGCCTGCTCGCGATGCAGGCGCTGCGGTACCTCTGAGACACCGCGGTGATGCATTCGCGAGCAGGCTCGCTCCCACAGGTTTTCTGCTTTGGCAGAGACTCTGTGTCGATTGATGTTGTGATTTATTGCGTGATTACCACCAAATCAGAGCGAGATTGGATGTGAGCAAGAGAGCCTATAACTTCTGTGCCGGTCCTGCGGCACTTCCCGAAGCTGTCCTGCAGCGCGCCCAGGGTGAACTCCTTGATTGGCACGGCAAGGGCCTGTCGGTCATGGAAATGAGCCATCGCAGTGATGAGTTCGTGTCCATTGCCACCAAGGCCGAGCAGGATCTGCGTGATCTGCTGAATATTCCCTCGAACTATAAAGTGCTGTTTCTGCAAGGCGGCGCCAGCCAGCAATTTGCTCAGATCCCGCTGAACCTGTTGCCGGAAAACGGCACTGCCGACTATATCGATACCGGTATCTGGTCGCAGAAAGCCATCGAAGAAGCTTCGCGCTACGGCAATGTAAATGTCGCCGGGACCGCCAAGCCTTACGACTATTTCGCTATTCCCGGTCAGAACGAATGGAACCTGTCGAAAGACGCGGCCTACGTTCATTACGCGCCGAACGAAACCATCGGCGGTCTGGAGTTCCAGTGGACTCCTGAAACCGGTGATGTTCCGCTGGTGGCCGACATGTCTTCGGACATTCTCTCGCGCCCGATCGATGTTTCGCGCTTTGGCATGATCTACGCCGGCGCCCAGAAAAACATCGGCCCGAGCGGTATCGTGGTCAACATCGTTCGCGAAGACCTGCTGGGGCACGCTCGTTCCCTGTGCCCGACCATGCTCAACTACAAGGTCGCGGCCGATAACGGCTCGATGTACAACACCCCGCCAACCTTGGCCTGGTACTTGTCCGGTCTGGTGTTCGAGTGGCTGAAAGAGCAGGGTGGTGTTGAAGCCATCGGCAAGCTCAACGAAGTGAAGCAGCGCACGCTGTACGACTTCATCGACGCCAGCGGCTTGTACAGCAACCCGATCAACAAATCCGACCGCTCGTGGATGAACGTGCCATTCCGTCTCGCTGACGACCGTCTGGACAAGCCATTTTTGGTCGGTGCCGACGAGCGAGGCCTGTTGAACCTCAAGGGTCACCGTTCCGTGGGCGGCATGCGCGCCTCCATCTATAACGCCGTCGACATCGTTGCGGTCAACGCTTTGATTTCGTACATGGCAGAGTTCGAGAAGGAACACGGCTAATGTCTGAGCAAGAACTCAAGGCACTGCGCCTGCGCATTGATGCCCTGGACGAGAAAGTCCTGGAGTTGATCAGTGAGCGCGCACGCTGCGCCCAGGAAGTTGCGCGAGTAAAGATGGCCTCGCTGGCCGAAGGCGAAGTGCCGGTGTTCTATCGTCCTGAGCGCGAAGCTCAGGTGCTCAAGCGTGTGATGGAGCGTAATAAAGGGCCGCTGGGTAACGAAGAGATGGCGCGGTTGTTTCGCGAAATCATGTCCTCGTGTCTGGCGCTCGAGCAGCCGCTGAAAGTGGCTTACCTCGGTCCTGAAGGCACGTTCACGCAGGCAGCGGCCATGAAACACTTCGGCCACGCTGTGATCAGCAAGCCGATGGCGGCGATCGACGAAGTGTTCCGCGAAGTGGCGGCCGGTGCGGTGAATTTTGGCGTGGTTCCGGTGGAAAACTCCACCGAGGGCGCGGTCAACCATACCCTCGACAGCTTCCTAGAACACGACATGGTCATCTGTGGTGAAGTCGAGTTGCGGATTCACCACCACCTGTTGGTCGGAGAAAACACCAAGACTGACAGCATCAGCCGCATCTATTCCCACGCTCAGTCGCTGGCTCAGTGCCGCAAGTGGCTGGACGCCCATTACCCGAATGTCGAGCGCGTGGCAGTGTCCAGCAACGCCGAAGCGGCCAAGCGGGTTAAAGGTGAGTGGAACTCGGCGGCCATTGCCGGCGACATGGCTGCAGGCCTGTACGGGCTGACCCGACTGGCCGAAAAAATCGAGGATCGTCCGGATAACTCCACACGATTCCTGATGATCGGCAGCCAGGAAGTGCCGCCGACGGGCGACGACAAAACATCGATCATCGTCTCCATGAGCAACAAACCGGGTGCGCTTCACGAATTGCTGGTGCCGTTCCATGACAACGGTATCGACTTGACGCGCATCGAGACGCGTCCGTCGCGCAGCGGTAAATGGACCTACGTGTTCTTCATCGACTTCGTCGGCCACCATCGCGATCCATTGATCAAAGGTGTGCTGGAAAAGATCAGTCAGGAAGCAGTGGCACTCAAAGTGCTGGGTTCCTACCCGAAAGCAGTTCTCTAAGGGGTAGCAAATGAGTGGTGACTTCCTCGCTCTGGCACAGCCGGGCGTGCAACAACTTTCGCCGTACGTCCCGGGCAAGCCTGTGGACGAGCTGGCGCGCGAGCTGGATCTCGATCCGGCAAGCATCGTCAAACTGGCCAGTAATGAAAACCCGTTGGGCCCGAGTCCCAAGGCTCTGACGGCGATTCAGAATGCGCTGGCTGAACTGACCCGGTACCCGGACGGCAACGGCTTTGCACTCAAGACCCTGTTGGCCGAGCAGTGCCGTGTCGAACTGAATCAAGTGACGCTGGGCAATGGCTCCAACGACATTCTGGAGCTGGTCGCGCGCGCCTATCTGGCGCCGGGCCTCAACGCCGTGTTCAGCGAGCACGCGTTTGCGGTCTATCCGATTGTGACCCAAGCCGTAGGTGCCCAGGCCAAAGTGATTCCGGCCAAAGACTGGGGGCATGACCTGTCGGCCATGCTGGCAGCGATCGATGCTGACACTCGCGTGGTCTTCATCGCCAACCCGAACAACCCGACCGGCACCTGGTTTGATGCCGAAGCCCTGGACGAATTCCTCCAGGATGTTCCGGCGCATGTGCTGGTGGTGCTGGACGAGGCCTACATCGAATACGCCGAGGGCAGCGACTTGCCGGACGGTCTGGACTATCTGGCGGCTTATCCGAACCTGCTGGTTTCGCGCACGTTCTCCAAGGCTTACGGCCTGGCGGCGTTGCGAGTCGGCTATGGCTTGTCCACCGCCGTGGTCGCGGACGTGCTGAACCGCGTGCGTCAGCCGTTCAACGTTAACAGTCTGGCACTGGCTGCTGCCTGCGCTGCGCTGAAAGACAGCGAATACCTGGCTGAAAGCCGTCGCCTGAACGAGTCCGGCATGCTGCAACTGGAAGCCGGTTTCCGTGAGTTGGGGTTGAGCTGGATTCCGTCCAAAGGCAACTTCATTTGCGTCGACCTCGGTCGCGTTGCTGCGCCGGTGTTTCAGGGCTTGTTGCGCGAAGGCGTGATTGTGCGTCCGGTGGCCAACTACGGCATGCCGAACCACCTGCGCATCACCATCGGTTTGCCGGCGGAAAACAGCCGCTTCCTAGAGGCGCTGACCAAGGTTCTGGCTCGTGGTTGATGTCACTGCACTGCAATCTGCTGCACCTATGATCGGTCGCCTGGTGGTGGTCGGTCTGGGATTGATCGGTGGTTCGTTCGCCAAGGGCATGCGTGAAAGCGGTCTGTGTCGCGAAGTGGTCGGGGTCGATCTCGACCCGCAATCGCGCAAGCTGGCGGTTGAGTTGGGCGTGGTGGATCGCTGTGAAGAAGACCTGGCTGCTGCCTGTCAGGGCGCTGACGTGATTCAACTGGCCATCCCGATCCTTGCCATGGAAAAAATGCTGGCGCGCCTGGCTGCAATGGATCTGGGGTCGGCCATTCTGACCGACGTCGGTAGCGCCAAGGGCAATGTCGTCCGTGCGGCGACTGAAGCGTTTGGCGGTATGCCGTCGCGTTTTGTGCCGGGGCATCCGATTGCCGGTTCCGAGCAGAGCGGGGTGGAAGCCTCCAACGCCGAGCTGTTCCGTCGTCATAAAGTGATTCTGACACCGCTGGATCAAACCGATCCGGCCGCGTTGGCAGTGGTCGACCGGTTGTGGCGCGAATTGGGCGCCGATGTCGAGCACATGCAGGTCGAGCGCCACGATGAAGTGTTGGCGGCGACCAGCCATTTGCCGCACCTGCTGGCGTTCGGTTTGGTCGATTCGTTGGCCAAGCGCAATGAAAACCTTGAGATCTTCCGTTACGCTGCCGGTGGTTTCCGCGATTTCACAAGAATTGCGGGAAGCGACCCGGTCATGTGGCACGACATCTTCCTCGCCAACCGCGAAGCTGTCCTGCGCACACTCGATACATTTCGCAGCGACCTCGACGCCTTGCGCGACGCGGTCGATGCAGGGGATGGGCACCAATTGTTGGGCGTGTTCACGCGCGCCCGGGTTGCCCGCGAGCATTTCAGTAAAATCCTGGCCCGCCGGGCCTATGTGGACGCTATGAATTCCAACGACCTGATTTTCCTGGCACAACCTGGTGGCCGCCTGACTGGGCGGATTCGTGTACCGGGCGATAAATCGATTTCCCACCGTTCGATCATGCTCGGCTCCCTGGCCGAAGGCGTTACCGAAGTCGAAGGCTTCCTCGAGGGCGAAGACGCCCTGGCGACCCTGCAAGCCTTCCGCGACATGGGCGTTGTGATCGAAGGTCCGCACCATGGTCGTGTGACCATTCACGGCGTTGGCTTGCATGGCCTGAAGCCTGCACCAGGCCCGATCTATCTGGGCAACTCCGGTACCTCGATGCGTCTGCTGTCCGGGCTGTTGGCTGCGCAGAACTTCGACAGCACCCTGACCGGCGACGCTTCGCTGTCCAAGCGTCCGATGAATCGTGTGGCCAATCCACTGCGTGAAATGGGCGCCGTGATCGAGACCGCTGCTGAAGGTCGTCCGCCAATGACCATTCGTGGCGGCAACACGCTCAAAGGCCTGACCTACACCATGCCGATGGCCAGTGCTCAGGTGAAATCCTGCTTGCTGCTGGCGGGTCTGTATGCCGAAGGCAAGACCACTGTCACTGAGCCTGCACCGACCCGTGACCATACCGAACGCATGCTGCAAGGCTTTGGCTACCCGGTTAGCGTAAATGGCGCAACCGCTTCGGTTGAATCCGGCCACAAGCTGACGGCGACCCACATTGAAGTGCCGGGCGATATCTCGTCCTCCGCGTTTTTCCTCGTGGCGGCGTCGATCGCCGAAGGTTCGGAGCTGGTGCTGGAACACGTCGGCATCAACCCGACCCGTACCGGCGTGATCGACATCCTGCGTCTGATGGGCGGCGATATCACCCTGGAAAACCAGCGTGAAGTCGGCGGCGAGCCCGTCGCGGACTTGCGCGTACGTGCAGCTAAACTCAAAGGTATCGAGATTCCCGAGGCGCTGGTTCCACTGGCTATCGACGAATTCCCGGTGCTGTTCGTGGCTGCGGCCTGCGCCGAAGGGCGTACTGTCCTGCGTGGTGCTGAAGAGTTGCGAGTCAAGGAGTCGGACCGGATTCAGGTCATGGCCGATGGCTTGCTGGCGCTGGGCGTCAAATGCGAACCGACCCCGGACGGCATCATCATCGACGGCGGCCAGATCGGCGGCGGCGAAGTGCATGGTCACGGCGACCACCGGATTGCCATGGCATTCAGCGTTGCATCGTTGCGCGCGACTGCACCGATCCGCATCCATGACTGCGCGAACGTTGCGACATCGTTCCCGAACTTCCTCGCACTGTGCGCGCAGGTCGGTATCCGGGTTGCTGAAGAGGCTCAGTCGTGATCAACAAGTCGCCAGTCATTACCATTGATGGCCCGAGCGGTTCCGGTAAAGGCACGATCGCCGGGATACTGGCGAAGCGTCTGGGCTGGAATCTTCTGGATTCCGGTGCGCTGTACCGTCTGCTGGCGTTCGCTGCGCACAATCATGGTGTTGATCTGACCAATGAAGAGTTGCTGAAGAAATTGGCCGCTCATCTGGATGTGCAATTCATTGCTGCGACGGACGGTCAGCTGCAGCGAATCATTCTCGAGGGCGACGAAGTCAGCGATGTGATTCGTACGGAAAGTGTCGGTGCCGGCGCGTCCCAAGTCGCTGCATTGCCCGCCGTACGCGAGGCGCTGCTGCAACGCCAGCGTGCTTTTCAGGAAGCGCCGGGGCTGGTAGCCGATGGCCGCGATATGGGCACCGTTGTATTTCCGGACGCGCCCTTGAAGATTTTCCTCACTGCCAGTGCCGAGGAGCGTGCGCGCCGTCGATACTTGCAGTTGAAGGGCAAAGTCGATGGTGTTAGTCTGTCGAGTCTGCTAGATGAGATACGTGTCCGCGATGAGCGCGACACCCAGCGAGCGGTAGCCCCGCTCAAACCGGCGGCTGACGCCATACAGCTGGATTCCACGGAATTATCCATCGATCAGGTGCTGGAACGCATCATGAGCGAGATCGCCATTCGCGATATCGCCGGGTGACCAAGAAGGCCGCAGGGGACCAGTCATAGTCCTGCGGTGGCTTCTTTTAAATGAAACTAACCCATACCGTCTGGGGTGTGGAGATGGGCGTAGTCTTCGCCCTCATCAACAGGAATTAAAATGAGCGAAAGCTTTGCGGAACTCTTTGAAGAAAGCCTAAAAACCCTGAACCTTCAGGCAGGCTCCATCATCACCGGTGTTATCGTTGATATCGATTACCAGGCTCGCTGGGTAACCGTTCACGCTGGCCTGAAGTCTGAAGCACTCATCCCGCTTGAGCAGTTCTACAACGACGCTGGCGAACTGAACATCAACGTCGGTGATGAAGTTCACGTTGCTCTGGACTCGGTTGAAGACGGCTTTGGTGAAACCAAGCTGTCCCGTGAAAAAGCCAAGCGCGCTGAATGCTGGATTGTTCTGGAAGCAGCCTTCGCAGCCGAAGAAGTGGTCAAGGGCGTTATCAACGGTAAGGTTAAAGGCGGCTTCACTGTCGACGTTAACGGCATCCGTGCGTTCCTGCCAGGTTCTCTGGTTGACGTCCGTCCTGTGCGCGATACTACGCACCTGGAAGGCAAAGAGCTGGAATTCAAGGTCATCAAACTCGACCAGAAACGCAACAACGTTGTCGTTTCCCGTCGCAGCGTCCTCGAAGCCGAGAACTCCGCCGAGCGTGAAGCTCTGCTGGAATCCCTGCAGGAAGGTCAGCAAGTCAAAGGTATCGTCAAAAACCTCACCGATTACGGCGCATTCGTCGATCTGGGTGGTGTCGATGGCCTGCTGCACATTACCGACATGGCTTGGAAGCGTATCAAGCATCCTTCCGAAATCGTCAACGTTGGCGACGAGATTGATGTCAAGGTTCTGAAGTACGATCGCGAACGCAATCGTGTTTCCCTGGGCCTCAAGCAACTGGGCGAAGATCCATGGGTTGCTATCAAAGCCCGTTACCCAGAAAGCACTCGCGTTACCGCTCGTGTAACCAACCTGACCGACTACGGCTGCTTCGCTGAGCTGGAAGAAGGCGTTGAAGGTCTGGTACACGTTTCCGAAATGGACTGGACCAACAAGAACATCCACCCTTCGAAAGTCGTACAAGTCGGCGACGAAGTGGAAGTTATGGTTCTGGACATCGACGAAGAGCGTCGTCGTATCTCCCTCGGCATCAAACAGTGCAAATCTAACCCATGGGAAGATTTCTCTGGCCAGTTCAACAAGGGCGATAAAATCTCCGGCACCATCAAGTCGATCACCGATTTCGGTATCTTCATTGGTCTGGACGGCGGCATCGACGGTCTGGTTCACCTGTCCGACATCTCCTGGAACGAAGTGGGCGAAGAAGCCGTTCGCCGCTTCAAGAAGGGCGACGAGCTGGACACCGTTATCCTGTCGGTTGACCCAGAGCGCGAGCGCATCTCCCTGGGTATCAAGCAACTGGAAAGCGATCCGTTCTCCGAGTACGTTCAAGAGAACGATAAAGGCGCAATCGTTAAAGGCATCGTGAAAGAAGTTGACGCTAAAGGCGCCATCATCACTCTGGCCGACGATATCGAAGCGACTCTGAAAGCCTCCGAAATCAGCCGTGACCGCGTTGAAGACGCGCGCAACGTTCTGAAAGAAGGCGAAGAAGTAGAAGCCAAGATCATCAGCGTTGACCGTAAGAGCCGCGTAATCCAGCTGTCGATCAAGTCGAAAGACGTTGAAGACGAGAAAGAAGCAATCCAGAGCTTGAAAGACAAGCCTGCTGCTGACGTCGCTGCTGGTCCTACCACTCTGGGCGACCTGTTGCGTGCACAAATGGAAAAACAGAACTAAGTTCTGTCAGACCATAGAAAAAGGGCGGCTTCGGTCGCCCTTTTTCATGCCTGCGATTTGATGGGTGTCGCTGATGCTTGCGGCTGCAATGGTTGCTTGTGCAACCAACATGCTGGATAAGCTGTCTCTTTCTTTAATCGGATCAATCGTTTATTTGCGGCTAACCTATAGTTTGACGTGAATGACAGTCGGGCAGGGCGGCCGGCATAAGGAAGTGAATGAACAAGCTCATTGTCGTAATGGCAGTACTGACATTGGCGGGTTGTGCCACTAATGCCAAAACCCATGTTGTGCATGGGGTCAGTGGTATCGAAATCGACTGTTCGGGGCTGGGTTCCGGGTGGGAGAAGTGCCTCAAACGTGCGGAAAAGGAATGTAAGGCGGCGGGCTATAGGGTCTTGGTAAGGTCTGATGATGCCAAGGATGAGGATGTATTCCCTTTTGGCTTCAATCCTGCGGGCTACTTCACGCGGACCATGCTGGTGGTCTGTCGAGGTTGATCTGTGTTGAGGTTCTTTGAGATTGGTTGGCTTGTTCGGGGGGGGCAAAACTCAGGCTGTTCAAATTCCATGCCTGGTCACCGGTGATCGCATCGAGGCCCTTGGTTTGGCAGCTTCTCTCTGCACTATCGCGCAACGTTCGTAGGTCGTAATCCAAAAACCGGTCAGTCCGTCAGTCTCGATGGTAAGTTCGTCCCGCATTTCAAGCCGGCAAAAGAGCTTATAGGTCGGATGAATGACGACGATCCTAGAAAATCAGCAATCGATTTCTCTGTTGCTCTTTGGGTCACGGCTACCAGTTTCGTTGCTCTCGGTCTTGGCGCTATTGATCAGCATGGCAATCGGACCGATTCTGAGTTGGGTCTTGGGACGTGCGTTCAGATCTTCGCGCAAGCACGCTGTCTGATTGCAATAAGCCCGAGATGCACGTCGAATTTGTCTCGCAGCTTGTCTATCTCCATTAGTAAAACCTTCGTTAAGCTGTAAAATGTTGCACGTATCCGATAAGTGGCATATGCCTGCATCGGTTCAGGCTGACTCTGTCAGAAGCCTCAGCACGTTTGGTGGCTTTTGCATTTATGGATTAGACAGCGCTCAATTGGCGGCCTTGTCAGTTACTCAAGGGTATTGTTTCGCGTGAAAATTCTAGTAACCGGCGGCGCCGGATTTATCGGCTCGGCGGTCATCCGTCACATCATTTCCAACACCACCGACTCGGTCATCAACGTCGATAAGCTTACTTACGCTGGTAACCTTGAGTCATTGGCCGAAGTTAGCCAGAACTCGCGTTACGTGTTCGAGCGCGTCGACATCTGTGATCGCGATCAGATCGACCGAGTGCTGCGTGAACACCAGCCAGATGCCGTCATGCACCTGGCGGCAGAGTCCCACGTCGATCGCTCGATTTCTGGCCCATCTGAATTCATTCAGACCAACATCATCGGCACTTACACCTTGCTGGAAGCTGCGCGCCACTATTGGGCGGCTCTGGATGAGGTGCGGAAAGCCAATTTCCGCTTCCATCACATCTCGACTGACGAAGTTTACGGAGACCTCGAAGGTCCGGAAGACCTCTTCACCGAGACCACGCCTTATCAGCCAAGCTCGCCTTACTCCGCCAGTAAGGCCAGTTCCGATCACCTGGTTCGCGCCTGGAGCCGTACCTATGGCCTGCCAACTCTGGTGACCAACTGCTCGAACAACTATGGCCCATGCCATTTCCCTGAGAAGTTGATCCCGCTGATCATCCTCAATGCGCTGGAAGGCAAGCCGCTGCCGGTCTATGGCAAAGGCAATCAGGTCCGTGACTGGCTGTACGTCGAAGATCACGCCCGTGCGTTGTACAAAGTCGTCACCGAAGGTGTTATCGGTGAGACATACAACATCGGCGGTCATAACGAAAAGCAAAACATCGAAGTTGTACACACCCTTTGTGCACTGCTCGATGAACTGCGTCCGGACTCCGCTCATCGCCCGCACGCCAGCCTGATCACTTACGTTCAGGATCGCCCAGGCCATGACCAGCGCTACGCGATCGATGCCAGCAAAATTCAGCGTGAGTTGGGTTGGACTCCGGAAGAAACGTTCGAAACCGGTATCCGCAAAACGGTCGAGTGGTATCTGAACAACACTGAATGGGTGGCTCACGTGAAGAGCGGCAGCTACCAACAGTGGATCGACCAGAACTATGCGGATCGTTCGAGCAAGGCATGAAAATCCTCCTGCTGGGAAAAAACGGCCAAGTCGGCTGGGAGTTGCAACGCTCACTTGCGCCGTTGGGTGAGTTGATTGCACTGGATCGTCATACCGTTGATGGACTATGTGGCGATCTGTCCGATCTGGAGGCATTGCGCGCCACGATCCGCCAGGTTAAGCCTGACGTCATCGTCAATGCAGCGGCCTATACTGCCGTCGACAAGGCTGAGTCCGAGACCGAGCTGGCCGACCGTGTTAACGGTCTGGCCAGTCAGGTCATGGCTGAGGAGGTTGCTGCTTTAGGCGGCTGGCTGATCCATTATTCGACCGACTACGTTTTCAGCGGTCAAGGTTCGCAGCCATGGCAAGAGACCGATGCAGTCGCCCCAGTGAATCACTACGGTGCCAGTAAGTTGGCCGGCGAACAGGCGATTTCAGTGTCAGGTTGCAAGCACTTGATCTTCCGTACCAGCTGGGTCTACGGCGCTCGGGGTAACAATTTTGCCAAGACCATGCTGCGTCTGGCCAAGGATCGCGAGACGCTAAGCGTGATTGCGGACCAGATCGGTGCGCCGACAGGTGCAGATCTGATCGCTGATGTGACCGCGCTGGCCATCCAGCAAGTCATGCAGCGCCCGGAGCTTGCAGGCCTGTATCATTTGGCCGCCAGTGGCGAAGTGTCCTGGCACGGGTATGCCAGCCACGTGATCGGTTTTGCTCAGGCCAATGGCGAGCAGCTCGTAGTCACGACAATCAGCCCGATTGAAACGACCGCCTACCCCACACCTGCTCGCCGCCCTTTGAATTCTCGATTGAATACTCAAAAGCTGCGTGACAATTTTTCTCTACACTTGCCGGATTGGCAAAGTGGCGTAACCCGAATGCTTAGGGAAGTTCTGAACAAATGATCGTGACCAATCGTAAAGGCATCATCCTCGCTGGCGGCTCGGGCACGCGCTTGCATCCGTTGACCCTCGGTGTGTCCAAACAGATGTTGCCGATCTACGACAAACCGATGATTTTTTATCCGTTGTCGGTGCTGATGCTCGCGGGCATGCGTGAAATTCTGATTATCTCTACGCCTGAAGACTTGCCTTGTTTTCGTAAGCTATTGGGTGATGGGAGTCTTTACGGCATCAAGTTGACCTATGCCGAGCAGCCTAGCCCGGATGGCTTGGCGCAAGCCTTCATTATCGGCGAGGAGTTCATTGACAAGGACCCTTGCTGTCTGATCCTGGGCGACAATATCTTCTACGGTCAGCGCTTCTCGGAACACCTGCGTTCTGCCACCGCTCAGCAGCATGGCGCTACCGTATTCGGCTATCACGTGTCCGATCCGGAGCGTTTTGGTGTGGTTGAATTTGATGCCACTGGTCGGGCGCTGAGCATTGAAGAGAAACCGCTGAAGCCCAAGTCCAATTACGCCGTGACCGGTTTGTACTTCTACGACAATCAGGTCGTTGATATTGCCAAGAGTATCAAGCCGTCCGAACGTGGCGAGCTGGAAATTACCGACGTTAACCGCGCTTATCTTCAGCAGAATACGCTCAATGTTGAAATGCTCGGTCGCGGTTTCGCATGGCTGGACACTGGTACTCATGACTCGCTGCTAGAGGCTAGCCACTTCGTACACACAATCGAGAAGCGCCAAGGCTTGAAAGTGGCTTGTCTAGAAGAAATTGCCTACAACAACGGTTGGATCACTGCTGACCAGTTGGGTGCCCAGGCCAATGCCTTGAAAAAGACAGGTTATGGTCAGTATCTGCAAAAACTCTTGGAATCGAGCGCTCGCTAAACCCGGACGTTGTCTTTTTTAATCATCAACGTTCCAAATGTGCAGGCAGGAATGGCATGCCAGTTAGTTTACCCAAGGTTGCAGTTTTGCTGGCTGCCTACAACGGAATGCATTGGATCGAGGAACAGCTCGACTCGATCCTTTGCCAATGCGACGTCGACGTAATGGTTTATATCAGCGTCGACCGTTCTACTGACGGCACGCAGGCATGGTGCGCAGCTTACGCGGCTGAGCATCCACGTGTCATAGTCCTCCCGGATGCAGGAAAATTTGGTGGTGCAGCGCGCAATTTCTTTCGGTTGATTCGTGACGTAGATTTTGAAGCCTACGACTTCATAGCCTTTTCCGATCAAGATGATATTTGGCGTGTTGATAAGCTCCTACGCGCAACTTCTACGATTGACTCCCAGCAGGTTGATGCGTATTCCAGCAACGTAATGGCCTTTTGGGCTGATGGCAGAAGTCACTTGCTGGACAAGGCACAGCCTCAAGTTGCATGGGATTTTTTGTTCGAGGCAGCGGGGCCAGGTTGTACATATGTTTTTGGAAAACGCTTCGCGTTGTCTCTAAAAAAATCGATGCTCAACAATTGGCAGCAGCTGCAGAAGGTTAGTCTGCATGATTGGTACTTCTATGCATTTGCTCGTAGCCATGGATATCGTTGGTATATCGATCCAATGCCAACCATGGAATATCGTCAGCATGAGAGCAATCAGGTTGGGGCTAACAAAGGATTAAGCTCGTTGGTTAATCGATACAAGACAATCCATGATGGATGGTGGTTCAACCAAGTGCGAATGATTGCGTTGTTGGTGGGGCAGGACGATGATCCGTTCGTGAAAATGTGGCTGCAATTACAGCGTCGACAGTTAATGAAATTGTCATTCAGCGCCTGGAAGTGTCGGCGTCGGATTCGCGACAAGGTGTTCTTCTTTTGCATTTGCTGGGCCACCGCATTGCTAGGAAATGAAGCTTCATGAGCGGGCTGCTAGTACTGGTGACAGGGGCAAGTGGATTTAATGGTAAGGCAATTATTTTCAGATTGTTATAGGGCAAGATATTTTTCGCGGCGGCGCGCGGTGCAACACGCCTGCTCGGGTATGCTGCGTGAAAGTCATGACGAAAGGAGAGTGTTTATGAATTGCTCAGCAATATTTTTTTCTAAGGTGTTTGCTTGATGCAGAATTTTTCAGCGACCCCCAGGGAACTAGTTGCAAGTCTTTGGCGGCACCGGAGTTTGATAAAGTCGTTTGTGCAACGGGATGTGCTCGGTCGATATCGCGGCTCATTTATGGGGATTCTATGGTCCTTCCTGAATCCTCTGTTTATGCTTGTGGTATATACATTTGTATTTAGTGTTATTTTTAAAGCTCGTTGGGGGACGGGGGGGGACTCAAAAACCGAGTTTGCCCTCATCCTCTTCGCTGGGTTAATGGTTTTTAGTCTGTTCGCAGAATGTATAAACCGAGCTCCAGGATTGATTCTGGGTAATCCAAATTATGTAAAAAAGGTAGTTTTTCCTCTGGAAATTTTACCTTGGGTGAATCTGGGTTCTGCACTTTTTCATGGGGCCATCAGTCTTTTCGTATGGATGCTGGCCTATATTGTCTTTTTTGGTGTGCCGCATCTCACCGCACTCTATCTGCCTGTGATTCTTCTTCCGCTGATTTTTTTTATAATGGGATTGAGTTGGGCGTTGGCATCGTTAGGGGTGTACTTGCGTGATGCGGCTCAATTTGTCGGCATTGTTACCAGCACCCTAATGTTCCTTTCTCCAATTTTCTATCCTGTGACAGCGATACCTGAACGATATCGCGGTCTACTGTATTTAAATCCGATGACGCCTGTTATCGAGCAGACGCGGGATGTGCTGTATTGGGGAAAGGCACCGGACTTTGCTATGGTCGGGCTTTACTTGGTTGTTACTATGTTCGTTGCGTGGTTAGGCTTTGCCTGGTTCCAGAAGACTCGAAAGGGGTTTGCTGATGTCCTCTGAAATATCTATTAAAGTCGAAAATCTTAGCAAGTGCTATCAAATATATGAGCAGCCTCGTGATCGTCTCAAACAGTTTGTAATGCCGCCGTTTCAGCGAGCTATAGGACAATCTGCAAAACAATATTTTCGAGAGTTTTGGGCGCTCAAAGACGTTTCATTTGAGGTGAGAAAAGGTGAAACTGTTGGCATAATTGGCCGCAATGGCAGCGGAAAATCAACTCTCCTGCAAATGATCTGCGGAACACTTCAACCTACGAGCGGAAGTGTGACAACTATTGGGCGTATCGCAGCACTGCTGGAACTGGGTTCTGGATTCAATCCTGAGTTTAGTGGTCGTGAAAATGTCTATATGAATGCCGGTATTCTTGGCTTGAGTAAAAACGAGATCGATGCACGCTATGATGCGATTTTAGAATTTGCCGAAATTGGAGAATTCATCGAGCAGCCGGTAAAAACGTACTCTAGCGGTATGTATGTCCGTCTTGCTTTTGCAGTCATTGCCAATGTTGATGCTGATATATTAGTCATTGATGAGGCCCTAGCTGTTGGCGATATATTTTTCACTCAAAAATGTATGCGATTTCTGGCGGAATTCAAGAAGCGTGGAACTATCCTTTTTGTAACTCATGACACTAATAGTGTTATGAGTCTTTGTGAGCGTGCCGTTTGGCTTCAGTCCGGAGATCGAAAAGCTTACGGCGACTCGAAAACGGTTTGTCAGTCTTATCTAGCCGAGTACTACGCCTCATCTGGCTCGACTCAGGTAGTACCTGAGCCAAAAATAGAGTTGGCGCGAGCGGTAGAAGACTTTCGAGATGTGCGGCAGGATTTTATTAACTCTTCTGTCATTAGAAATGATTTGGAAGTCTTTAGGTTTTCTAATGAAGGAGAAAAGTTTGGTCTGAGTAAAGCGCATGTTCTCGACGTGTATCTGGGGAGTGAGTCGGGTGCGCCGATATCCTGGTTTGTCGGGGGGGAATTGGTCGCGCTGGTTGTAAAAATCCACACCGAAGTTCAGTTGGATCAGCCTATTGTTGGCTTTCTGGTTAAAGATAGGAATGGTCAGCACCTGTTTGGTGACAATACTTACCTTACCTATGTCGATGAAGCGGTAAAAATAAACAGTGGTAATAATTTTACCGCGAGGTTTAAATTCAGAATGCCAATGATGCCCGCTGGCGACTATACAATAGGTGTCGCGATCGCAAATGGCACCCAAGATAATCATGTTATCCATAGCTGGGTGCACGACGCAATAGCTTTCAAATCCCATAGTAGTAGTGTGTCTACAGGTTTGGTCGGGATTCCTATGATTGATATCGAGTTGCAATCTAATGGATAAAAAATATAATTTCTCTTATGAACCGGTCAGTGTATATGCCTGCGCCGTTGATCTGATACGGAAGTATTCCGGCGCTGGGGCTATACACGTAGATCTGGGGTGTGGCTATGCAGCCATCGCTCGTCAGATTGAGAAAGGTGGTGCTAGGTACATCGGCTTCGATGCGAATCGTGAAAGCGTCGAAGCCTTGAAGATCAACGGCATCGAAGCCTATGAGCTAGACCTGACCCAAGAGTCGGTAGTGATCTCGCAACTGAAGTCGCTGTGTGAGGGGTATCCAGTTGTTACGATATCGATGTTGGATGTCATTGAACATCTTGACTACGACTGCGGTGTGTTGAGTCGAATTAAGGAATCATTCTCTAGTGAGCAACAGCTTGCACTTATCTTGTCTGTTCCAAACTCGTCACACACCGATGTAGCGCTTAAACTGCTTGCGGGTGCGTATGATTATCTCGATACAGGGATTTTAGATAAAACCCATACCGTTGTGTACACCGAAAGCAACTTGCTCGAAGTTACTCAAAAAAACGGTTGGAGACAAGTCGCAGTCAATGATTATCACCTCGAGTTCAGTGAGCAGTTTTTTGAGCGTCCTTCCCTGGTATTGAATCGGGATACAGGGATTGGCCAGGATTTCAGGGCGCTAAAGGGGGTGTTGGATCCGAATGCAAGCGTCTACCAGTTTGTACGAGCATATGTGCCTGGCGATGTAATCAAAAAACAGCAGCCTCAGCGAACGGGTGTTTCCGTTTCGCTTGTGTTTTCGGAAACGACCACTGCGCATCAAGTCTCAAGTTTGATATCCAGGCTTGCAACACTTGAGTGCCGTGACCAAATCGATCTGGTGCTCCCTGGGCGCATTGAGGGGGATTTCGAGGATTCATGGAGTGTTTTACGTTACAGTGAGGCAACTCTTGAGACCGTTGTGAAGACTTCATTGCGCACTAGCCATTGGTCATTTGTCACTATACCTAAGGAGGTGTGTGGTTGCGCATTGGATGCGCTGATTGCGCAATTGGATTGCGCGCGTGGAAATTCAGTTGTTGAACTCGCAGAGGGCGTGAGTTCTGGCGATATGCCGAATCAATTCGAATTGTTTTCTTCGGTGGCGACAAATGCTTCTTGGCGCCTCCTGATTCCTGCCGGTTATGTGCGCGAATTTAATGATCCGTATTTTGCAGGCAATAATGGATCATGGCATGATTTTGTTAGGCGAGCAGCGCTTGCATGCGGTGTAACTCGCTTGCATGTTGAGTTTAATATTGAGCAGTCTGATGTGGCCTCACCACTTGATTCGCTTGCGGCGTTGTCTATGATCCTCAATGATCGTGTCCTGCGTACTTATGTTGTTCGATCCGAAATTTGGGCAGATGTAATTTCTTTGAAACTTCAGAGTCTGTCCGCGCAAAATAGTAGCTTCGAATCGCATAATCCTACGCTCAACATTCAGGTTGATACCTTACAGACACAAGTGGATACGCTACGGACTCAGCTGGACGATATTCTTAGAAGTAAGTCATGGACATTAACACGGCCCTTACGTGTGTTTCGACGTGTTTCCTCTAAATTGTTTGATGTTTCTCGCGCATTGGTTCGTGGTGACAAAATGGTACTGAGAAGTTTTGCGCGCGCTGTATACCTCAGGGTGCCGTTTTTGAAATTTGCTTGGTCGTTTTATCAGCAAAAAAAAATGAGTTTGGCGCGGGTTATTCAAGACAAGACGTTCTCAAGTGAGAATATTCATTCCTTGAATTCTTTGTCTGATAACCGATTCTCTAAAACCGTTGTCGCTCAAGTAGATTTGCCAGTGAGTGAACTTCCAGAGATTGATATTTCAGCTGTTTCCTATAATAGCTCTCGTTGGGTGAATAATTTTTTTGCGTCTTTGGCGGTTCAAAATTACCCGCTGTCGAAAATTCATTTTAAAGTGGTTGATAACGGTTCTACCGATAATACGGTGGCGCTGTTCGAAGAGTATCTGAAAGCGCGAGGAGGTGAGTTTGCCAGCGCGGAAGTCATTCAGCAGAAAAATTTAGGTTTTGGTGCGGGGCACGATCGTGGCCTAAAAGCCGGCCATTCGGAATTCTGTCTGATCGTGAACCTTGATCTTGAATTTCTCGCTGATTCCATCGTTACAGCTGTTCGCACAGCAATTAGCGATAAGGATTCCTCTGTAGGAAGCTGGGAGTTACGGCAGCTACCGTATGAGCACCCTAAGTACTATGACCCCGTTACGCTAGAAACAAATTGGTCATCTCACGCTTGTGTGCTGCTCAAGCGGGAAGCCTACGAGCGCTGTGGGGGCTACGACCATGCTATTTTCATGTATGGTGAAGATGTCGAGTTCTCTTATAGGCTGCGCTCGTTCGGGTACTCGCTCAAATATTTGCCTAGCGCTCCAGTGCTTCATTACACCTACGAGGAAGCGGGAGAAATCAAACCTCTTCAGTTTGCCGGTAGTGTTCTTGGTAATAGCTATATTCGTCTTCGTTACGGTTCATTTAGCGATCGTATTATGGCCTTTGTGCTATATGCTGCTCTTTTTGTGTACCCGTCACAGTTTCCGGGTTCGAAAAAAATGCTACTTCGTAATGTGCCGAAGCTCTTGAAAAATCTAGCGCACTTTTTGAAAGGGAAGGGACCTGTTCCTGCAAGATTTCCATTTCGCGGTTACGACTACGAACTAATTAGGGAGGGCGCATTCTTTCAAGCGGAAGCAATCGTCCGCCCAGATTTCTTGCCCATGGTCACGGTAATTACGAGAACCTACCGCGGTCGTGGGATGTTCCTGAAACAAGCGATGGCGAGTGTTTTCAATCAAACTTACCCAAATATTGAGCTCTTGGTAGCCGAGGACGGTGGTAATACCCAAGCGGAGTTGGTCGAATCGCTAGCCAAATCTGCGCCGTCTAATGTCCGGGTTCGATTCCTGGAAAATGAAAAAATTGGCCGCTCTGGCGTCGGGAACGCAGCAATGGCTGTTGCTTCCGGCGAGTACTATATGTTTTTGGATGATGATGACTTACTGTTTTCTGATCATGTGGAAACGTTGATGCAGTGCTTGAATGCGGATACGTCCATTGATGCTGCTTACAGCCTGGCGTTTGAGGTTACTACGCATGTCAATGAAGATAAAACATCTTATGTTGAGGAGATGTTCTATACTCCTCCGATTTTTCGCCAGGTTTGGGATTATGAGGTGATGCAGCGCCATAACTTCATACCGATCCAGTCTATAATTTTCAAGAAGGAGTTGTACCTTCGCTGGGGTGGATTTGATCTCGAACTGGATCAGCTAGAGGACTGGAACTTGTGGTTGTGCTATGGGTCTGGCGGGAAGTTTCGCTACGTCGAAAAAACAACCTCATTGTTCCGTACACCGTCTGATTCACATGTGCGGGCCGAACGGCATGCATTACTGCATGAAGCGTATGATATAGCTGTTCAAAGCGCTAAACAGCGTATTGGTTTAGAAGCCAGTAATCTTGGGGAGGGCTAACATTTTTCATTGAAGGCGCATCTGGCTAACTGTTAGATGCGCAATGGAGGATGTTGTTATGTTGCCAGCTTGCGGGGGAGGGGGCTCTATTTCGTGCTCCTGTGTTACCTGCTATCTCTCCCGCTTAGCGCTCCTAAATTCATTGTAACGACTCCGAGTGATCTGTAGCCCCATAAACCCCGCATTAAAAATCACCGCCTGATCCTCGATGCTGTACTCCCGATTCCTTTCCGGAGACTGCACCTCCTAATGCGTCCCGATGAAAAATCCCAAAAGTCTATCTCTACCTCAGGCCCGTTGACTTCCGAAAATCCATCGACTGTCTGGCGGCCCTGGTTGCTAGCATTAAATTCGCTGTGTTCGACTCTGTGCTTTTCGTTTTTCTGAGTCACCACCGTAATCGGGTAAAAATACTTTGTTGGGGGGGGCACGAACGCTGGAGTGAGCTAGCGATGCTGTATCAAAGTATCCGCTCCATGAACTCCACATTCCAAGCTGATAGTTGACGGCTGATGCTGTGCTCCCGATTTCCATCAGGAGCCCATCACCATGATGCGTCCAAATGCCAGCGTCGAAAAAGTGTACCTCTACCCGAAGCCTGTAGATTTTCGAAAGTCCATCGACGGCTTGGCTGCGTTGGTCGAACTGGACATCAAAGTTGCGGTGTTCGACCCCGTGCTTTTCGTCTTTCTAAATCGCCACCGCAACCGCGTCAAAGTGTTGTACTGGGAGCGCAACGGCTTCTGCCTTTGGCTCAAGCGCCTGGAGTCGGAACGTTTCAAAACATCGCCCGATGCCACCGACGAGGCCATCGTGTTAAGCGTCCAGGAGTTGAACTGGTTACTCGACGGTTTTGATCTGTGGCGTAACCGCCCCCATCAGGTTTTGACTCCAAGATTTGTCGCCTAAAGGTTATAATCCGCGGCATGATTTCCATGCCTGACAACCTTCCTGATGACCCCGTGCGTCTCAAACAGATGCTGCTTGAGACGTACGAAGCGCGTGCACGTGATCAGGAAGTCAAAGAGGCTTACCAGACCCATATCGTTGATCTGAAAGAGCAGATCAAGTTGCTGCGTGACCGTATATTTGGCTGTAAGTCCGAACAAACGGTCGAATCCAACACGCCGCAACTGGCGCTGTTCAATGAGCCCGAAAGTGAACCGATGCCCGCCGTCGAGGATGCCGATGAAGAAGTCGTTGCTCCAGCTCCACGCCGTGGTAAACGCAAGCCACTATCTGCTGATCTGCCGCGTATCGAAGTCATCCACGAATTGCCTGAGCACGAACTGACCTGTGCCTGCGGTTGCCGCAAGCATGTGATCAGCGAAGAAACCAGTGAGCAGCTGGATATCGTGCCGATGCAGATTCGGGTGATCAAACACATCCGTAAAGTCTACGGTTGCCGTGGTTGTGAAACCGCTCCGGTCACTGCTGACAAACCCGCCCAGTTGATCGAAAAGAGCATGGCCAGTCCGAGCGTCTTGGCGATGCTGCTAACCACCAAGTATGTCGACGGATTACCGCTGCATCGTTTTGAAACGGTGCTGAGCCGACACGGTATCGATATCCCGCGTCAAACCTTGGCGCGCTGGATCATCCAATGCGGCGAGCACTTGCAACCGTTGCTGAATCTGATGCGTGATCGATTGCTGGAAAGTCCGGTCATCCACTGCGATGAAACCCGCGTCCAGGTACTCAAAGAGCCAGGTCGAGACCCGACCAGTCAATCCTGGATGTGGGTGCAAGCCAGTGGGCCGCCAGATCGAAAAGTCGTGCTGTTCGACTACACCTCCAGCCGTGCGCAGGAAGTACCGTTGCGCCTGCTGGAAAGTTATCGCGGCTACGTGATGACCGACGACTACGCGGGTTACAACGCATTGGCGTTGCAGCCCGGTGTCGAGCGGTTGGCGTGCATGGCCCATGCGCGACGCAAGTTCGTGGACGCGCAAAAAGTGCAGCCCAAGGGCAAGACGGGACGTGCCGATATCGCGCTGACGATGATCAACAAGCTGTATGGCATCGAGCGTGAACTCAAGGACGTCAGCGATGAACAGCGCTTTATGAATCGTCAGGAAAAGAGCCTGCCGATCCTGGCGCAGTTGAAAAGCTGGCTGGATAAAACGCAGTCGCAGGTGACACCGCAAAGTGTTTTGGGCAAGGCCGTTAATTATCTTGCCAGTAACTGGAGCCGACTGGAGCGCTACGTGGAGGCTGGGTTTTTACCCATCGACAACAACCCGGCAGAGCGTGCAATAAAACCATTTGTAATCGGTCGCAAGGCTTGGCTGTTCAGCGACACGCCCAAAGGCGCGACTGCCAGCGCGCAGATCTACAGTCTGGTCGAGACCGCCAAGGTCAACGGCCAAGAGCCCTATACGTGGCTGCGCCACGTACTGGAACGACTGCCGCATGCGCAGTCGGTGGCCGACTACGAAGCACTATTGCCATGGAACTGCTCGCCAGAGATGCCACGGTAAACGAGGCGGTAGTCTGGCGGTAGGTGTAGTTCATGGATCGGATACGTATCAAATATGGGAGTGGGGTCACCGTAGTCTGCTTGCAGGGGCAGGCTCCAAACCATCCGGTACTGCTGCGTTCAAAATGCGTGGTTGGGAGCGACCGCTGGAAAAGGCGCCGATACCTGACGCACACCATGCTGGTCATCTGTAAATGAGTGTGCGCGATAAGTATTTGGATGCTCTCGACGCGGGCATCTCACTGCCGGTTGAGTATGTCAAAACTCGGACTGTTCAAATTCATCCGGGCGTGCTAAAACCTTTAAAGCGCTGATCTAGCTGCTTGAAAAAGAAGGGAAAAACATGACGAAGTCGGAGTTGATCGAACGAATTGTCACCCATCAAGGGCTGCTCTCATCCAAAGATGTGGAGCTGGCCATCAAGACCATGCTCGAACAAATGTCCCAATGTCTAGCCACCGGTGATCGCATCGAGATCCGTGGGTTTGGTAGCTTTTCCTTGCACTATCGTGCGCCGCGGGTAGGGCGTAATCCGAAAACCGGTCAGTCTGTCAGCCTCGACGGCAAGTTCGTGCCGCATTTCAAGCCAGGCAAAGAATTGCGCGATCGTGTCAACGAGGATGAGGAGGAAGGGCTTTGACAGCCTCCGTTGTTCAAGGAGCTGCTCATGCGTAATCTCAAGCGCATATTGCTCGCTTTGTTCGTCCTGTTGCTGGTTTTGGTGATTCTGGCGTTCGTTCTCGAGAATCAGCAATCGGTTTCCCTGCTGTTTCTAGGTTGGGCGGCACCGCAACTGCCAGTATCGCTGGTCATAGTTGTTGCGCTGTTGATTGGGATGGTGATCGGGCCGATTCTGGGATGGTTTCTGGGGCGTACGTCCAGAGTTTCACGCAAGCACCTTGCCTGATTCTGTTAAAGGCGCGGCATACGTCTAATTTGCACCTATGCTGTCGGTATCCATTAGTGGAATCGTTATGAGACTGTATCTCATTGCAATGGGGTGTATTGGAGGTTTGGGTCACGCTGACTGCGAGCCAAAGGTCGTTTGAAAACTCTAGTAACCAGTGGCGCCGGATTTATCAGCTCGGCGGCTATCCGTCACATCATTTCCAAGACCTCCGACTTGGTCATCAAGGTCGAAAAGCTGACTTACGCCGGTAACCTTGGGTCGTTGGCTGAAGTTAACCAGAACACGCGTTACGTGTTTGAGCGCGTCGACATCTGCGATCGTGAGCAGATCGGCCGCTTTATGTGTGAGCACCAGCCAGATGTCTTCATGCACTTCACGACTCACCGAGTTCACGCCTTATCAGCCAAGCTCGCCTTACTCCGCCAGTAAGGCCAGTTCCATCACCTGGTTCGAGCCAGGAGCCGTACCTATGGCCTGCCAACCTTGGTGACCAACTGCTCGACTAACTATGGCCCTTGCCATTTCCCTGAGAAGTTGATTTCGTTGATCATCCTCAATGCCCTGGAAAGCAAGCCGCTGCCGGCCTATGGCAAAGGCAATCAGGTCCGTGACTGGCTGTGCGTCGAAGATCACGCCCGCGCCCCAAGTTGGTTGGGAGTTGCAACGCTCACTTGCACCGTTGGGTGAGTTGATTGCGCAGGATCGCCATCCCGCTGGCTGTTGGGTGATGGGAGTCTTTACGGCATTAAGTTGCACTATGCCGAGCAGTCTAGCCCGGATGGCTTGGCGCAAGCCTTCATTATCGGTGAGGAGTTCATTGGCAAGGCCTCTTGCTGTCTGATCCCGGGCGACAATATCTTCTACGGTCAGCGCTTCTCGGAGCACCTACGTTCTGCCAGCGCTCAGCAGCATGGCGCTATCGTATTCGGCTATCACGTGTCTGATCCGGAGCGTTTTGGTGTGGTTGAATTTGATGCCACTGGTCGGGCGCTGAGTATCGAAGAGAAACCGCTGAAGTCCAAGTCCAACCACGCCGTGACTCGCATGGCTGGACACTGGCACTCATGACTCGCTGCTAGACGCTAGCCACTTCGTACACACAATCGAGAAGCGACAAGGCTTGAACGTGGCCTGCCTCGAATAAATCACCTAAATCGGTGGGTGGATCGCCGCGGCTGAGCTGCCAGCTCAAGCTGGGCGGCTTGGAAAAACTGGTTATGGTCGTTATCTGGAAAGCTCTTGGAAGCTCTTGGAAGCTCCTGGTTGCTGAGATTTGATCGGTGCTTGCGGTTGATGTTATTTTGAGCTCGCATTTGAAACGCACGTTTGTTTTTAAATGATTTTTTACCTTCCACCTTCCGAATGAGTTAATAATTCCCCGGCACTACCTGTAGAATTGCCGGCAGAGTTGCCTGATCCCGTTCAACATCGCATGCCTTATCATCTGATCCTATTTCCCTTCCAGGGACGATTCCCATATGTCGATATCACCCCAAAAAAAAGGTAGTCTGGTATCTGAGCAGGTCAATCAGAGAGGCGTCAGGCACAAAGCCGATGGGTTTGGATCGAAGTCGAGCTCTCACCCTTGCAATCGCCTCGAGCAATGAATTTGCATCGCTGACAATGTAAGGATGACCCACAATATAACTGAGCCCCACTTTCTGGATGTATCTACCAGAAGGGGATTAAGGATTTAGCGCATGGTACTGATTCCCGTAATTTTGTCTGGCGGAGTGGGCAGCCGGCTGTGGCCCGTTTCTCGAGAAGCCCATCCAAAGCCATTCATGGAGCTGCCAGATGGCCAGAATCTGATCCAGAAAACCTTTCTTCGTGCTTCGCGCCTGGAAGGTGTTGTGGAGGTTCTTACGGTGACTAACCGTGAACTCCTGTTCAAGACCGAAGACGAATACGGCGCAGTCAATACAGCTAAACACGCTCAGGGCTTTATCCTGGAGCCTTTTGGGCGTAATACCGCAGCAGCCGTTGCTGCCGCCGCGCTTCAGCTGGAAACCACACATGGTCCCGACGCCCAAATGCTGGTGCTGGCTGCTGACCATCTGATTAACGATGAAAAAGCGTTTGCCGCAGCCGTAACCAATGCCATGACGCTTGCCGCCGAAGGCTGGTTGGTCACCTTCGGTATCCAGCCGACGTACCCTGAAACAGGGTTTGGCTACATCGAAGCGCAGAAAGATGCCCCGCTGAAGGGGGGGCTGAAAGTGGCGCGCTTTGTCGAAAAGCCCAATCTTGACACCGCGCAAAGTTATGTCGCCGCAGGCAACTACTTTTGGAACTCGGGGATGTTCTGCTTCCGGGTGGGCACTGTCCTCGAAGAACTTCGTCAGCATGTTCCAGACGTAGTGGAAGCCGTCAGCCGGACGATTGAAGCATCGCGCCTTACTTCATCTGCCAATTACCGTTGCCTTGCACTCGATGCTGATGCATTCGCAGAGGTGCCAGATATTTCTATCGACTACGCTTTGATGGAGCGCTCCTCGAAAGTAGCGACCGTTCCATGTGACATCGGCTGGAGTGACATCGGATCATGGAATGCTGTCAGTGAGCTGACCGAGCCTGATGAAAACGGTAACCGCTTTGAAGGAGAGGTACTGTCTCATGCCTCTCGCAACAACTACGTAAACAGCGAAGGTCGGCTCACAGCTCTGGTGGGAGTCGAGAACTTGCTGGTGATCGACACCCCGGATGCGGTGATGATTGCTCACAAGGATCACGCCCAAGACGTAAAACATATCGTCGGTCAGCTCAAGGCCTGCAGTCATACTGTTCATTTGCTCCACCGTACAGTGCATCGCCCTTGGGGCACCTATACAACGCTGGAAAATGGCGAGCGCTTCAAGATCAAGCGCATCGTGGTGAAGCCCAAGGCTTCTCTGTCCCTGCAAATGCATCACCACAGAAGTGAGCACTGGATTGTTGTCAGTGGGATGGCAGTTGTGGTGAACGACCAGAAAGAACTGATGTTGAACACTAACGAGTCTACGTTTATTCGTGCTGGTCATCAGCACCGCTTGATGAACCCGGGTGTTATCGACCTGGTGCTAATCGAAGTTCAGAGCGGTGACTATCTGGGTGAAGATGATATCGTGCGTTTCGAAGACATCTACGGTCGCGTCGACAAGTAACTACACTGAACCCGGTGCGATCCCCGTGCTTTGCAGGGAGGCAACGCGCCTGGGGCATGAGGCCTTGGCGATCCATTTTTGCCGTTGCCGCCTTAGGGCGGCATCGGACTTATCAGTTAGTGAGTAGTATGTATCCTCCTATCGTGACTCAATGCTTCAAGGCCTATGACATTCGTGGTCAGGTCCCCGCTCAACTCAACGAAGAAATCGCTTACCGCATAGGCCGTGCGCTCGTTGCCGAGCTGCAAGGCAAAATCTTCGTGGTCGGCCAGGACATGAGGCTCGAAAGCCCACCCCTGGCGGCAGCGCTGATGCGGGGCATTAACGAAGCGGGTGCCGATGTGATCGACATTGGGTTGTGCGGCACCGAAGAAGTCTATTTCGCCACCAGTCACTACAAGGTTGATGGTGGAGTGATGATCACAGCCAGCCACAACCCCAAAGGCTACAACGGCATGAAACTCGTCAGGGCCGAGTCTCGCCCTATCAGCGGCGACACTGGCCTCGACGCCATTCGCCAGCGTGTCGATCAGGGTGACCTAGGCACTTTCTCGGCAAAAAAAGGCGCGGTTCGCCAAGAGTTCGACAAGACTGCCTACATCGACCATTTGCTCACTTACGTCGACGTCAGCGCCTTGAAACCTCTCAAAATTCTAGCGGACCCGGGCAGCGGTGCTGCAGGCCCCGTGCTGCAGGCGTTGGCTGCGCGTCTGCCGCTGCAATGGGTATTCATCAACGAAGTGCCTGATGGTCACTTTCCGAACGGCGTACCTAATCCACTGCTGCCCGAAAACCGCGAACTGACTCGCCAGGCGCTGCTGATCAACCAGTGCGATATCGGCCTGGCCTGGGACGGTGACTTTGATCGTTGCTTCTTCTTCGATGCCGACGGGCGGTTCATTGAAGGGTATTACCTCGTCGGCCTGCTCGCCGAAATGCTGCTCAAACAACACCCCGGCAGCAAGATCATCCACGACCCGCGTCTGACCTGGAATACCATTGAACAGGTTGAGCAGGCGGGCGGTATCGCCATTCAGAGCAAGACTGGGCACGCGTTCATTAAAGAACGCATGCGCGAGGAAGATGCGGTGTATGGCGGAGAGATGAGCGCTCACCACTACTTCCGGGATTTTGCGTATTGCGACAGCGGGATGATTCCATGGTTGTTGGTAGCAGCGTTGGTTTCGAGTACTGGAAAACCACTGTCCGAGCAAGTCGATGAACGTATTGCTTCCTTCCCCTGTACCGGTGAGATTAACTACAAAGTGGTCGATGTCGCCAAAACGATTGAATATGTCTTGGCTCATTTTAGACCTCTGTCACCGGCCCTGGACTTAACTGACGGTATCAGCGTTGCATTCGACGAATGGCGGTTCAACTTGCGAGGTTCCAATACTGAACCTTTGTTACGACTGAACGTTGAAGCTAAAGGTGATAGTGAATTGATGTTTGCGCGACTGAAGGAGATTGAAACGCTGATAGATGCTGTTCAATGATCAGCCGTTGGGTAACGGCTTCGAGGTCAAGTCTTTCGTCGAGAAGCCAGATCTGGAAACGGCCAAAGGCTACTGGCGTCCGGTGAGTATTTCTGGAGCTCAGGAATGTTCTGCTTCCGGGCCAGCACACTACTAAAAGAAATGGCTCTGTGCACACCCGATGTTTCCAGCACAGTTTATCTGTGTCTGGAAGGCTTCGGATTGATGAAAAGCCGCAGCCATCGTAGCCTGCACTTGAAATCAGAGAGTTTTGCCATGGCCCCAGATATCTCCATCGACTTCGCTTTGATGGCGTGTTCGAGTAAAGTGGCGACTGTTTCTTGCGATATTGGCTGGAGCGATATTGGCTCTTGGAATGCCATGAGCGAGTTATTCCCGACGGATGAACAAGGTAACCGTATCGAAGGTGAAGCTATTCTTCATGTCTCCAGCAATAACTATATTCGCTACCAGCGTAGTCTGGTGGTGGGTGTTGAAAATCTTATCATCGTTGATACCCAGATGCACTGTCGATCGCCCACAGAGAGCACGCGCAGGACACCAAGACGATCATTGCTCAATTGAAGAAAAATGGTCATGGCGCACACCTCGACCATGCAACTGTACGTCGTCCTTGGGGCGCCTATGCTACCTTGGAGGAAGACCTGCGCTTCAAGATCAAGCGTATTGTAGTCAAGCCCAAAGCCCCAAGCCTCGCTCTCGTTGCAAATGCATCACCACCGCAGCGTACACTGGATCGTGCTCAGCGGTACGGCGCGCGTGGTTGATAATGATCGCAAACTCCTGCTGAATACCAGCGAGTCGACCTTCATTCCTGCTGGTCACACCCGCCGCGTGGAAAACCCGGGTGTTATCGACTCGGTACTGATCGAGGTGCAGGGGGGGGCGACTACCTGGGGGAAGACGATATTGTGCGGTTCGAAGATATCTATGGTAGGACCAGTGGCTGAGTAATGTAGCGCTTCCAAAACAGGTAAATGGCGCGCTTCTTACCGTCTAGGCGCTGGCATGAAGGGCTGGAGTTCGAGAGTAGGTGTTACAATAAGTCAGGCATTAGCCTGCATTTTTTCACCAGGCATTAGCCTGCATTTTTCAGGAGTCAGCGATGTTGGGGTTGTTTAGAAGCCTTTTGGAGTACCGAGGCTTCGTCTGGTCGTCCATTCGTAATGAGTTCATTGCCCGTTTCTCCCGTAGTCGCCTGGGTGGGCTATGGATGATTATTAACCCGCTGGCACAGGTCGCGATTTACGCGCTGGTGCTGTCCAATGTGCTTGCGGCCAAGTTGTCGGGTATTGATAATAAGTATGCTTATTCACTATATTTGATGGCGGGGATCTTGGCTTGGAGCCTGTTTTCCGAAGTGGTCGGGCGTTGTCTTACTCTATTTATCGATCAGGGAAACCTGATGAAAAAAATGCGATTTCCCCGAATCACCTTGCCCGTGATTGTTTTGGGCTCCTGCCTGCTCAACTATGTTTTGCTCTTTGGAGCATTACTTTTCGTCTTCGCACTTCTTGGACAGCTTCCAAGTATGCAAATGCTTTGGGTAATACCTTTAACCTTCATCGTAGCCGCGTTGGCCGTGGGTATGGGGCTGATCTTGGGGGTGTTGAACGTCTTTGTCCGTGATATCGGCCAAGTGGTACCGATCGTCCTTCAAGCTTGGTTTTGGTTCACGCCTATCGCTTATCCAGCCAACATTATTCCTGAAGAGTTTAAGGGGCTCCTGGCTTTCAATCCCATGTATCCAATTGTAACGGCATACCATAACGTTTTGGTATACGGGCAGATGCCTGATCTTCAGAGCCTCGTAGGACCTTTAGTCGCTGCGGTTGCATTAATGCTGTTAGGCCTATTTATGTTCAGGCGAGCAGCTCCAGAGATGGTGGACGTTTTATGAGTCTTTTAACCGTAAGTAACTTAGGTAAGGCTTACAGAGTTTACCCTTCAGAGTTACAACGAGTAGGTCGCTGGTTTGGTCTGCCGACAAAGCCTAGTGAAGAGCACTGGGTAATCAAACACGTTAGTTTTTCGATTCGGCCGGGAGAGGCTATTGGCATCGTTGGCCAGAATGGTGCCGGTAAGTCGACTCTGCTTAAAATGATTACCGGAACGCTTCAGCCAACGGAAGGCAGCGTTCAGGTCAATGGACGGATTGCCGCCATTCTGGAATTGGGAATGGGATTCAACCCTGATTTGACAGGGAGGCAAAATGTTTATCATGCAGCCGGATTGATGGGTTTTACTACTGAGCAGACGCATCAGGTTATTGAAGATGTCGAAGCCTTCGCAGAGGTTGGCGAATATTTTGACGAGCCTGTCAGAACCTATTCCAGTGGTATGCAAATGCGAGTTGCGTTTTCTGTCGCAACTGCTATTCGTCCAGAGATTCTAATCGTTGATGAAGCTCTGTCTGTAGGCGACACTTATTTTCAGCATAAAAGCTTCGACCGTATCCGAGAGTTTCAAAAGCAGGGCACCACGCTGCTGATCGTTTCACACGACAGGGCCTCCATTCAGGCGCTATGCAGTCGTGCGCTACTCTTGGAAAGCGGCACGGTGATAAAGGACGGGAATCCTGAAGAAGTCATGGATTTCTATAATGCCCTCATCGCAGAAAAAGAAAACAAAACGGTTAAGGTGCGTGAGCTGAAAGGTGGTTCTACCCAAACGCGCTCTGGAACCGGGGAAGCGAGTATTGAGTCGGTCAGCCTACATAATGTTGCAGGACAGTCTATTGAATATGTCCCGGTAGCAGACACGGTTTCGCTGCGCATCAAGGTGCGTATCAACACGCAAGTTCCGGAATTGGTGGTTGGTTATGTCATCAAGGACCGACTGGGGCAGCCAGTCTTTGGTACAAATACTCACTATCTTGGGTGCAAGCTGGAAAATCTTCAGGCCAATGAAGAGCTTCAATATAGCTTTTCCTTTCCCGCCAATCTTGGAGTGGGCTCCTACTCCGTAGCTGTAGCTTTGCACACGTCGGAAACCCACCTTTCGAAGAACTTTGAATGGGTTGATTTGGCATTGGTCTTTAATGTTGTGAATACTTCGAAATCAGAGTTTGTGGGATTGGCATGGATACCCCCTGTTGTGGAGTACACAAGATGATAGTGCCTTTTTATCGTGCTTTTGAAGATCGTCATCGTGGTTCGCGTGAGCTGATTCTTGATCGCTTGAATATCTATCTACCTTTTATTGCCCCCCTGAAACAGCTCTACGGTGAATGTCCGGCGCTGGACCTTGGGTGTGGGCGCGGAGAATGGTTGCAAGTGCTTTTGCAAAACGGCTTTACCCCTATGGGGGTTGATTTGGATGAGGGTATGCTTGAGGGATGCAAGTCTCTAAATTTGCCTGCCATCCAGGGTGATGCTCTTGAAGTCCTTAAAAACCTGCCGGATGAGAGTCAAGTTGTCGTCTCGGGATTTCATATAGCTGAACATATTCCTTTTGATGATTTGAAAGAGTTGGTGGCACAAGCGCTGCGAGTCCTCAAGCCTGGCGGGCTGCTGATCCTGGAAACTCCAAACGCCGAAAATATTGTGGTCGGCACGCAGAATTTCTATCTTGACCCAACTCATGAACGCCCAATTCCTCACCTTTTATTGAGCTTTCTGACCGAATACAGCGGTTTCTCCCGATCGAAACTGCTGCGTTTGCAGGAATCTCCAGAGCTTGCGAGCGCATCCTCAACGGCACTAATGAGTGTGCTGGGTGGTGTGAGTCCAGACTACGCTATTGTGGCGCAAAAAGAGGCATTGCCTGAAGAGTTGCAGTCTTTCGATCCTGTCTTTGAACAAGACCATGGGCTGCCCCTTGAAGTATTGGCTCACCGATATGACGCCGAGGCTCAATCTCGTAATAGCCAGATTGAAAGTCGACTGAATGAGCTCAGTCAGGATTTAGGTACGTTTGCTGAGCAGGTTCAAGAGGTTGAGCGGCAGAATAGTCAGCTGCAAGCTTCTTTTCACGAGCAGCTTGAAAGTCGTACGAATGAGCTTAGTCAGGATTTAGGTACGATTGCTGAGAAGATTCAAGAGGTTGAGCGGCAGAACAGTCAGTTGCACAATTCTATTCACGAGCTGCTGGAAACTCACCTTGACGCAGATAATTCTAAAGCCAGCCAAGCTGAAGATAATATCAAAGCACTGGAAGCAGAGCGAAATACAGCGGTTAGCCATGCCCAAGACTTGAGTGCTCAAGTTAATGACCTTAATGCACGTTTGAATGACGCCTTGGGTAGCGCCCATCACTGGTGGACGAACGCAAAAGCTCATGAGTCGAGAGTTAACGCCATTTTAAGCAGCACGTCTTGGCGTATTACATGGCCGATACGCGTGATCATGCGCGCCCTGCGGCGGATAGTGATCCCCGCGGTGCGCATGATAAAGGCGGTTGTCCGTAGGGGGGCTGCATTGTTGGTTCGGTGTTTGCTGGCCATGCCAGTGTTGCGCAACCCCATTAGTGCGGGGCTGAAACGCTATCCAAGACTGCACGCTCGTCTTGTGCAGTTTGCTCGCCATCGCGGTTTGATTCAGGCGAATATGGCGCCTGCAACGAGCACTCTTTTTCATGCACCAAAAAAACAGTCGCCGCAGATTACGACAGCACTGATTCGTGAGTCTCAAGACCAATCCGCGCAAACTTCATTCGATACAGATAAATACTATGCAGGGAAAAAGGTAGCTGTCTTGGCTCCAGTGTCCAGTTCTGGTGTAGCTGGCGGCGCCGAGCGCTTTTATTCCGGATTAATCAAGGCGCTGCAAGATCAAGGTTGTGACGTAGAGTTAGTTTGTCTGCCTGTCGATGAGGCTACCTTTGGTGGCATTCAACAAGGTTATCAGGACTTTGCTGAACTGGATTTGAGTGGGTTTGATCTGGTGATCTCCACTAAGGCGCCGTCTTATGCCGTGAATCACCCAAACCACGTTCTTTACCTTGTCCATACGGTCAGGGTCTTCTATGACATGTTTAATGACGTCTTCCCTGATGCAAATGATGAGCTCAAAGCGCAGCAAAGCTGGATTCATCAGGAGGACGACAGGGCCTTTTCAGGTGTCAAACATCGCTTTTCGATCGGAACGGAAGTGTCCAAGCGCTTAGTCGATTGGAACAACTATGATGCTGAGGTGATTCATCCGCCCATAGATATAGAAGGTCTTTACAACGCGGGCTCTGGCGATTATTTCTTTATGCCGGGTCGTCTTCATGCATGGAAGCGAGTGGACTTGGCTATTAAGGCTATCAAGTCCTCTTCGTTGCCTATGAAGTTAGTTATTTCTGGAGCGGGTGATGCCGAGCAACATCTGCGTGAGATCGCGAATGGAGATGCAAGGATTGAGTTCTTGGGGCGTGTTGACGACGACGCGCTCAAGCGGTTGTACGCTGGCGCTCTGGCTGTTCCATTCCTGCCTATTCGCGAGGATTACGGTTACATTACGCTGGAAGCATTTGCCTCTGGAAAGCCGGTTATTACTTGCACCGATTCGGGCGAACCTCAGGTTTTTGTTGAGAACGAAGTTTCAGGGTTTGTCTGTGCGCCGCAGCCTCAGTCTGTTTGCGAGGCATTTGAAAAGCTTTGGCAAGACCGTACGCTTGCCTCGCGCATGGGCAATGCTGGTCGGGAACGTGTGTCCGGTATTAACTGGAAAATCGTGTCTAATCGGCTGCTCCAGGCCGGCTTTCCCGAGATAAAGCCTCCTGTTGTCAGAGTCAAAGTGCCGCTCAAGGTGGCAGTGCTTGATATGCAACCAATTATTCCTGCCGTAGGCGGCGGGCGCCTTCGCCTGTTAGGTCTTTACCATGCGTTGGGAGCAGAACTACACGCACGCTACGTCGGGTCTTATGACTGGCCTGGCGAAAAATACCGGCGTCACACTATCAGTCCTACGTTTGAAGAGATTGATGTTCCTTTAAGCGCCGAACACCACGCGGCAGCGTTGCAATCTGCGTGCAAGGCGGGTGGTAAAACCGTAATTGATATGTTGTTCCCTCAGCAGGCTCATTTGTCTCCTGAGTACCTGCAGGAAGTTTTTGACGCTGTTAAATGGGCAGAGGTTGTAGTCTTCTCTCACCCATGGGTTGCACCATTGGTTAGCGACGAATTGTTGGCAGGGAAGACCGTGATTTATGACTCGCAGAATGTAGAGTCGGAGTTGCGCTCCCAGTTATTAGATTTGGGTAACCCATTTGAGAAAAACGTGCTGGATGAGGTTGTTCGTTCGGAAAAACTTGTCGGGGATCGAGCTGATATCGTTTTGGCTTGTTCGCAGGAGGATATTGAAGGCTTCGTCAGCCGCTTTGGTTGGAGCAGAACCAAGCTCAAGTTGGTGCCCAACGGTGTGTTCAGCGATGTGATCCAGCCGCCGACGCTTGAGCAGAAGGCGGCAGCGCGAGAGGCGCTTGGTCTTCTCAAGAGTGATCGTGTAGCCTTCTTCATCGGCAGCAATTACGCGCCCAATATTGAAGCGGGTCTGTTTATTGTTGGGGAGTTGGCAAAGGATCATCCAGACTACATCTTCGCCATTGGGGGGGGAGTGTGCAGCCGATTGCCGGCAACATTGCCAAAAAACGTTCGCTCCATTGGCTTTCTTGAAGAGGAAGACAAGGTTCGTTGGCTACATGCCAGTGATTTTGCAATCAACCCAATGTTTTCCGGGTCGGGTACCAATATCAAGATGTTTGACTTCATGTCAGCTGGTCTTCCTATTGTTACTACTCCTATTGGGGCAAGGGGCATTGCATTTGAAAGTACTGGTGGGCTGTACATCGCAGAACGTGAAGGTGTGAGCACCTTGGTACGAAATATATTTAATGATCGTGGCGCTTTGGCTACGGGAGGGCAGGAAAATCGACGCACCGTGGAGAAGAGTTTCTCTTGGGAGGCTATTTCTCCGGCGTTGGGCGGCACTTTGCGCAGTGCACATCTGCGCAAGCAGGGAGCCGCACTGCTGCTCTCACCGGAGCAAGCGATTAATTTGCGCGTGGCTCACTTAAGCACTGTAGGGCTGAAGTGCGGTATTGGTGAATACACCCGAAAATTGATCAGCGTCTATCAAAGCAGCGGTATAGCCAACTTTATTTTGGCTGGCGAGGCTGCGAACGAAAAGCCAGTGCTATCGGGCTTTAAGATACCGGTCGATATTGTTTGGTTTTATGATAATGTAACTTGGAACAGCAGCTATGTTGGGCCGAAGGCGCTTGAACGTTTACTGGAGTGGGATGCTACTCATCTAATCGTTCAGTACCACCCCGGTTATTATCCAGCTGAAATGCTGATCTCTTTTGTCGAGTCAGTCAGGTTCCACGGGATTGCCGTCACTGTTATCGTGCATAACTTTACCAATGAGACTGCTGCGGCGATGCGCAGGCTCAATGGCCTGGGCGTCGCCTTGTTTTCTCATCGAACCACCGAAGTCATTCAGGCTAAGGCGCTAGGTGTAGTGCTGGAAAGGGTCCCACTAGCAATGGAGTTTAAAGAAGGTGTAGAGCCGAAGTCCATCGCTAGCCGAGATTGGGTGAAGCAACCGCCTGTCATTATTACCACTGGTTTTTTACGCAAACATAAGGGTGTTGTTTCCTTAGTTCGCGCCATGCCCGAGGTTCTCAAGAAAATGCCGGGTGCACAATTAGTCATTCAGTGTGCTTTGTATCCGAGTGATGACTCTGAGAGCGAGTTCAGAGCTTGCGAGCTGGAAATCGCTCGGCTTGGTATCGCTCATGCTGTTCGATTAGACACCCGCTTTCTTGATAAGGAGGTTGTCTTGGAGGAGCTGGCGAAGGCCGACCTAGCGGTATTACCATATGAGCAGAGCAACGAAGGTGGTAGTGCTACAGCCGCTGACTGTATGTGTGTTGGATTGCCATTGATCGTTTCAAATGCAGAAATATTTGATGAGGTGCGCAGCGTAGCGTTTACCGTTATGCCAAGCGTCAAGAATATTTCGGAAGGCATTCTTGAGGTCCTGTCCAGCGCTGAGCTTTATGCAACCTTGGAGCGAAACTCTGTTGCGCACGCCAAGGAAAATTCATGGATGAATTTTTCAGGTCGTTTTTTGTCGGTGTGATAAGGCTGGGATTTTGGCGCTGAGCGCTCTGTAATGGGGCGCTATATTTTACTGAATAATTGCCTGCTTGGGCATGCTGTAGCGTGATTGGCGAGCAGTGTTTACACGAACTGATGGTGCTGTACTCGGACAACGGAACACCGATGATATCGGTGACGTTATTGAGCAAGATGTACCGTAAGCGCTCCATGAACCCCACCCATTCAAAATAGGCGTCGCGCTTAGCGAGGCGATGCAAGCGAGCAGCTCCAAGGATCAAGGCTTCGCAATCTTCAACCGAGATTACCTGTGGCAGGCGTTCAAGTGCGTGGCGCAGCCACGCATAGGATTCTTGGCTTGGCACATGTGACATTGTTGTGGCTTTGTTGTGGCTTTGTTGTGGCTTTGTTGTGGCTTTGTTGCGGCTTTGTTGTGCCACATAAATAGTCACGTCCGGTTTAGATGGCAGAAAAATGCAAAGTCCGGCTATTTCTGTGGCACAACAAAGCCCCAACAAAGCCACATAAATGCGGAGTTTCGCCCTCTCTGTGCTCATTTGAGCCACTTTGATCCTGTACCAGGGGTAGGACGTTTTTTGTACCGGGGGGCGGACGCTCTAGTTTTCATGGCGGCCGGACGCTCTAAAAACGTCACGAATCTATTACGTGTTGGTTGGTTTTGGCGGTACACCAAGGACATCCAGAGGTCTCCCGAGCGTACGATTCGATCCTCCCTCAATAGGGGGCAGATTTAACGTGGTATCTCTGGCGAGCAATTCCACGGCAGCAGTGCTTCATAGTCTGCCACCGACTGCGCATGTGGCAGTCGCTCCAGTACGTGGCGCAGCCACGTATAGGGTTCCTGGCCGTTGACCTTGGCGGTCTCGACCAAGCTGTAGATCTGGGCACTGGCGGTAGCGCCTTTAGGCGTATCGCTGAACAGCCATGCCTTGCGCCCGATCACAAACGGTTTTATTGCACGCTCTGCCGGGTTGTTGTCGATCGGTAAAAACCCAGCCTCCACGTAGCGTTCCAGCCGGCACCAGTTGCTGGCCAGATAATTCACGGCCTTGCCCAGCACACTTTGTGGCGTCACCTGTGGCTGCGTTTTCTCCAGCCAACTTTTCAACTGACCCAGGATCGGCAAGCTCTTTTCCTGACGGCCAATAAAACGCTGTTCATCGCAGGCGTCCTTGAGTTCGCGCTCGACGCCATACAACTTATTAATCATGGTCAGCGCGATATCGGCGCGGCCCGTCTTGCCCTTGGGCTGCACTTTTTGCGCCTCAACAAACTTGCGCCGCGCATGGGCCATGCACGCCAGGCGTTCCACGCCCGGTTGCAACGCCAGCGCGTTATAACCTGCGTAATCGTCGGTCATCACGTAGCCGTGATAACTTTCCAGCAGCCGTAGCGGCACTTCCTGCGCACGGCTGGAGGTGTAGTCGAACAGCACGACTTTTCGATCCGGCGGGCCGCTGGCCTGCACCCACATCCAGGACTGGCTGGTCGGATCTCGATCCGGTTCTTTGAGTACCTGGACGCGAGTCTCATCGCAGTGGATGACTGGACTTTCCAGTAAGCGGTCGCGCATCAAATTCAGCAGCGGCTGTAAGTGCTCACCGCACTGGATAACCCAACGTGCCAGGGTCTGACGTGGGATATCGATACCGTGTCGGCTCAAGACCGTCTCGAAACGATGCAGCGGCAAGCCATCGACATACTTGGTGGTCAACAGCATGGCCAGCACACTCGGGCTGGCCATGCTCTTTTCGATGAGCTGGGCGGGTTTGTCGGCGGTAACCGGCGCCGTTTCACAACCGCGGCAGCCGTAAACCTTGCGGATGTGTTTGATCACCCGGATCTGCATTGGCACGATGTCCAGTTGCTCGCTGGTTTCTTCACCGATGGCGTGTTTGCGGCAGCCGCAGGCACAGGTCAGTTCGTGTTCAGGCAGTTCGTGGATGACTTCGATACGCGGCAGGTCAGCCGACAATGGTTTGCGTTTACCACGGCGCGGGGTCGGTGTAACGACTTCTTCTTCGATATCAACGATGAGAGATATCGGTTCGCTTTCTGGCTCGTTGAAAAGAGCCAGTTGCGGCGTGTTGGGCTCAACTGTCTGTTCGGATTTACGTCCGAATAGACGGTCGCGTAGCAATTTGATCTGTTCTTTCAAATCGACGATGTAGGTCTGGTAGGACTGAGCCACTTCCTCTTGACGACTGAACGCCTCAAGCAACATTTGCTTGAGCAAAACAGGATCGTCTGGAAGGTCGTCGGGCATGAAAGTCATGCCCGGATTATACCGGGTTAAGCCACGAAACGTGGAGTCAGAACCTGATGCGGACGGTTGCGCCAGAGATCAAAACCGTCGAGCAGCCAGTTCAGCTCCTGGACGCTCAATACGATGGCTTCGTCGGTGGCATCAGGCGACGTTTTGAACCGCTCGGACTCCAGGCGCTTGAGCCAAAGACAGAAGCCGTTGCGCTCCCAATAGAGGATCTTCACTCGGTTACGGTGGCGATTCAGAAATACGAAAAGCACCGGGTCGAATACGGCGACTTTAATATCCAGCTCGACCAGGGCGGCCAGACCGTCGATGGATTTACGGAAGTCGACAGGCTTGGGGTAGAGGTACACTTTTTCGACTTTGGTGTCGGGTCGCATCATGACGGGCTGGCTCCGGAAAGAAATCGAGAGCACAGCATCAGGCTTCAATAGGCGGCTTTGAATGTGGGGTTCATGGATCCCTTACGATGTACCAACTGTGCATCACGCCCTCGAGAAGCCGAACACGGGTCACAACGAAAATCCCTACTCGGAGTCGCTGTTAAGTACACTGAAATACGGCCCTCATTGGCCGCTGGATGGTTTGCCTGGACTCTGCACTAGCTTGGGCGTGGGATTTCATGCGTTGGTACGACGTAAGCGCTCCATAAACCCCACATTTAAAGTCACCACCTGATCCCCGATGCTGTGCTCCCGATTCCTTTCCGGAGCCAGCACCTCATGATGCGTCCTGACGCAAAAGTCGAAAAAGTCTATCTCTGCCCCTGGTCGAGGCGGCTAAAGCCAGCGGCCAAGAGCCCTATGCGGTAAGCGATCCATAAACCCCACCTACCGTTTGGCCGGGGTATGAAGTCAGGTATCCGAGTCGGATAAATGCTCCACTTGAGTTCTTACCCCAAACAACCGGTCGGCTATCTGCCGACCTCGCTCCAGCCCTTCAGCCGTCAACCAAATAGATCTGTTCTTGTTCACCGGATTACCGATGAAACCCTGTTCATGCAATCGGTTCATGGTCTCGAAGTCGAACCCTTTCCAAGCATTGCCGTCATCAAAACTGAAGGTTGCCAACAGGGCAAGCACGGCTTCTTCAATCAATTTATCGTCGTATTCCATGATCGTTGCTCCGCTCGTATTTTGTAAGCTCACCGTAAACCCCACCAGCCATCAAGATGGATAGCGCGTTTAACTACGCGATACCGGCGAGCAGTTCCAGGGCAGTAAAGCTTCGTAATTCTCAATCGAAGACGCCAGTGGCAGCCGCTCAAGTGCGTGGCACAGCCACGCATAGGGCTCTTGGCCGTTGGCTTTGGCGGTCTCAACCAGGCTGTAAAGTTGAGCGCTGGACGTCGCGCCTTTCGGCATGTCGCTGAACAACCAGTTCTTGCGCTTATGCCAAGCTTGGCATAAGCGCAATTATCCGCAGTCGGAAATTATGCTCAGCTCGCCCGTGCCCGGTTTTGCGATCGCATAGCCCGCCTGCTCTCCGGGTTTCCTGGCGCGTTTCGGGCACGCCATAATTTTCGGTGGTTTCCTGTAGAACACCTCCCCCTCTACAGGAGCACACCATGCCTGCGGATCAATACCTGGCGAGACTTTCTTGCCGCCAAGAATTCAATAACAGCCCGCTCGGCGCCACCGTCACCCCTTACGTCGAAGCCCTGCTTACCCAGCGCTACGCTAAGTCCACGATCCGCCTCTATCTGCATGCTCTGGCCCACTTCGGCCATTGGATGGAGGCCGAAACGCTGTGTCTGGAGAGCATCGATGCAGCGCTCACCGAGCGCTTCGTACACGAGCATTTACCTGCCTGCACCTGTTCTATGTCGTTGCATTCCGGTGTGGCCGATACCCGGGCGGCACTTCGGTATTTGCTGAAGCTGCTGGCACAGCAGCGTCCAGTGAAATCACCTGGAGATGATCCGATCACTGCCGAACTTGGCCGGTTTGACGAATATCTTCAGAACATCTGCGGCGTGGCACCTCAAACGAATGCTCGTCGGTGCAAAGATGTCGGGGCACTTCTCGCTTACTGCTTCGGAGCCGAACCGCTTGTCCTATCACCACTGTCCGGCGCCCAGATTGATGCGTTTCTGGCTACATTGATCCCGCGCTTGCGGCCGGCATCGCTGCGGGTGGTGTGCAACAGCTTGCGTAGCTATTTTCGTTTCCGTGCCTTGCTGGGGGAGTCGACCGACACACTCTCGGCGACGCTCCCGAGGGTCGCGGACTGGCGGCATACCACCTTGCCCAAGGCGCTCTCGGACGCCCAGTTGGAGGCGTTTCTCAAGGCGTTCGATTGCTCAAATCCAGTCGAACTGCGTGACTACGCCATTGCACGCTGTCTGCTTGACCTTGGTTTGCGTGGCGATGAAGTGGCCCACCTGACACTGATGTCTGTCGACTGGCGCAACGGCACGCTTACGCTCGACACCAGTAAGAGCAAACGCATACAGCAATTGCCCCTTCCTGTGCCCACCGGAGAAGCGATCGCCCGCTATCTGCGATACGGACGACCGCAGACAACCGACCGCAATTTGTTCGTGCGCCACCGTGCGCCCGCCGACATACCGCTCAGCGTGGCAGCCATCCGCAACGCCATGAATCGCGCCTTTGTCCGCTGCGGCTTGCGTGATCAGTTCTGCAATACCCATGTCCTACGTCGTACCACGGCAACCCGTCTGCAGCGCGCTGGAGCGTCGGTCAAGGAAATCGCCGACTTGCTGCGCCACCGAAGCATCGACACGGCAAGCGCCTACGCCCGCGTCGACCTAGAGGGTTTGCGCGCCGTCGCATTGCCCTGGACCGGGAGTCGCTCATGAAGACGCCTATCTTCTGGATGTCACACGTCGAGGCGTATTTGGCGCATCGGCGCGGTCTCGGATTCAAGCTGACGATCGATGAAACGCAGCTCAGATCATTCGCCCGTTTCTCTAACAAGATCAGCACGGCGGATCATCTGACGGTGGCGCTTGCCGTCGCATGGGCCCGCACTTCACGCCGTCAAGACCCACTCACATGGGCGCGCCGCATTGAGGTTCTGCGTGGTTTCGCCCGCTTCTGCCTGCGTTTCGATCCGGCCACCGAGATTCCTCCACGCGACTTCTTCGGTTCTGCTCACCGGCGGCTAATCCCCCACATCTGTACGGCTGCAGAGCTGGCCGCCCTCCCCAAGGCTACCGATGATCTCATTCCGATCAACGGGCTACGCGCCGTAACCTGCCGGACTGTATTTGGATTGCTGGCCGCGAGTGGGCTGCGTATCGCCGAGGCGCTCGCGCTCACGCGTGCCGACGTCGATCTGACGAGCGGGGTACTCTGTATCAAGGACGCCAAGTTCCATCAGCGTCGTCTGGTGCCGCTTCATCCGAGCGTTGCCGAGCAGCTACGCGCATATGCCCTGCGGCGTGACGAACTCGTATCGCGGCCTGCTTGCGAACGGTTCTTTCTGCGAGATGACGGCCAGCCGGCCAATCGGCGCGCAATGCTGTACGCCCTACAGACATTGTGCCGGCAACTTGACTGGCAGCCGCGCGGGAACCATGCACATCACCGTCTGCACGATCTGAGACACACCTTTATCGTGGGCAATATGCTGCGCTTCTACGAGCAGGGCATCGATGGTGAGCACGCCGTACTGGCGCTATCGACGTACGTGGGGCATGCCAAGGTAAGTGACACCTACTGGTATGTCACCGGTGTGCCGGAACTGATGACGATTGCGGCTGAGCGCTTCCACCGTTATGCACTGGGAGCATCGCAATGAACCCCTTGCTGGCCGATTCTGCTGAATTTTCTGCCTTGCTCCAGCGCTTCTTTGCCGAGCGCCTCATTCAACAAAAGAACGTCAGCCCGAGAACGGTGACCGCTTACCGTGACACGTTCCGTCTGCTGCTGCGTTATGCCGAAAGCGAGAGGGGCAAACCGCCCGCCAAGCTGACGCTGAAAGACTTCGATGCGACATTGGTGCTCGACTTCCTGGCCCATCTTGAGGCCGAGCGCCACAACTCGGTGCGTAGCCGTAACGCGCGCTTGGCAGCCGTGCGAGCCTTTGCCAATTACGTGGCCTTGCAATGCCCGCCAGCTCTGCAGCTGGCCCAGCAAATCTTGTCCATCCCGATGAAGCGGTTCGACAAACCACTGCTCGGATTCCTCTCTCGCGACGAGGTTCAGGCACTGCTCGCCGCGCCCGATGCCAATACATGGTGTGGCCGGCGCGATCGTATCCTGATCGCGTTGCTCTACAACACGGGGGCCCGCGTCTCCGAGTTGATCGGCATCCGCGTGGCTGACGTGACGTTGGAAGCCACGCCCTCGGTGTGCCTGCACGGCAAGGGGCGTAAGCAGCGAACCGTGCCGCTGTGGAAGGAAACGGCCGTCGAAATCCGTCACTGGCTGCAGTACGTTGGTTTGCGGGCGGAGCAGCCCCTCGTACCCAGCCGACGCGGACTGCCGATGACGCGCTCGAGTGTGGCTGAGCGGATTGCCCTGGCTGTCACTGGGGCGATAAAGACTCGTCCCCAGTTGCAGCAACGCAAGGTATCACCACACACGCTGCGTCATTCGACAGCCATGCATCTTCTGCAGGCCGGGGTGGATATCACTGTCATCGCTCTATGGTTGGGCCACGAAAGCCCGGTCACCACTCACGGTTATGTCGAAGCCGATCTGGCCATGAAGGAGCGTGCGCTTGCCACCATCGGCCCACCCGAAACCAAACGCACGCGCTATCGTCCGACTCACACCCTGCTGAAGTTTCTGGAAAGTCTCTGAAATTATGCAAAGTCGGCAGTGGTGGGCAACCAGGCGCGCTGCCACCGCCGCCGCATACCCGACATAATTTCCGACTGCGGATAATTCCTTTTATGCCAAGCTTGGCATAAGCGCAAGAACTGGTTGTTCAGTGATACGCCCAGCGGCGCGAGAGCCAGCGCTTAACTTTACAGCGTCGTTGAAACTGCCAAAGCCAACGACCAGGAGCCCTATGCGTGGCTGCGCCACGTACTGGAGCGTTTGCCGCAGGCCTCGTCGGTAAAAGACTACGAAGCCTTGCTGCCGTGGAACTGCTCGCCAGAGATGTCACGGTAAACATAAAGCCCACTTCTTAGTAGGTGGGGTTTATGGATCGCATACTTTTTTCTGATATCGGCTGTACGTAGTTTACTCCCTGGCTGTCTACTCGATCATGAGGGGCTTGCTTGAGTACGGTTGTTGGGTTGAGTTTGCTGTCCCCGCAGCAGCTCTGTTTGTGATAAGTATTACATGCGCCTTACACGTATTTGTTGACAATCCTACGATAAAACTGAAAAAACGAGTTCGGAGAACAATGACTCTGCAAGCTGTTTAGTGAATGGGTGTAGGTCGGCAGAATTCCGAAGTAGGGAATGAAGCTTGTACTGATTTTTGTACCGCTGACAGTGTAGTCAGGGGGGCGGGACATCCAACGTAAGGATGTCCCAGGTTTTATTGGTACTTTGCTTTTTTGATCGATTACACATGTGACTGCCGGAAATAATAAACTATTCGTTTACAAACACTCCGAAAATTGTATTTCTCAGCATTGCATGACTGATATCGCACTGGGACATGTAACTGTAAACATACTCTTGGGTTCCTGTGCGCCAATTCGCGTGATCATTTTCACCAAAAAAATCGACAGCCTTAAATCCACAACTCGAGAATACATCGGAAACTTCACGTGGAGTAAACTCCCTGTTGTGTCGATCTGTAGACCCAAAAAATAAGTTTGTCGGCCAGAATACGTTCAACCCTGTCATCAAAGCTATTACATTGCTAACGTTGCAGACGTTTGGTGTCGAGAACAATACGTGGCCACCGCTTTTTAGGACGCGCCGAAATTCAGGAAGAATATCTTTTGGATGCTTTATCGCGATATGTTCCAACACCTCCGTAAATAAAACTGCATCCACCTCGCCATCACCAAAAGGCAATTCACGTTGCTCTATGTCGCAAGAGCGAACTGAAAATAGCTCGGCCATTTGTGGATTCGGATATGTTGCCAACCAATTATCCGAGAGATTTACCCCAATCACATTGAACCCAGATATATGCAGGGCCAACGCAAGAAACCCCGGCGCGTTCCCGATGTCAAGAATCGTCGCCCCTTGTTTGAGGTGACGGCGCGCAAGCGCCACCACAATCAGAAACCTTTCTCTGGACGAGGTGTAATAGTCTGACTGAGCTGCGGGAAGGCCAATATAGTCCTCGACCTCGCGAAGCACATCGTCACAAAAAGACCGCTCATCCTCTTGTAGCCCGCAGAACGCGGGGAGACCAATGGCTTCATCGGGAACCAATCGCAGTACCTGAGATATCGCATTAAGAAATTCAACTTTTTCCATGTCCACCTCTCAATATATTTTGGCACAAGCGGGTCATTAAGACCCCAAATCATTGTGACTTAGCGTTTTTGCACATTTCATCGCCAGCACAGCCGTCTGCTCGTCTTGCGCCATAATTCTCACTGTAACCAATTTATATTTACGGGCCAGATATCGCAGACTAGGAACGCTAACATACCTCTCAGCTCGCGACATATATGCAGAGTCTCAGCTTTCCTTGATGCTACGCCTCGACATTTCTCTCTCCCGCGCTATCTGATCTTCATCCACCTGATCGCCTTTCCGCTCTCTGGTGGATGTCCGTCACTCCGGCGCCATCATCACCGCGAACGTCATTTTGATGAGCTCTTCGCTCTCATCAACTGTTTGTTGGAGGGCACGGAAATTGCCACCGGCCTCGTCCGATCCGTGCTGCTCAACCCAAAGCGCAACTCCATGATTGCGCCTCCAAGGCTAGCTGGTTTTCGTTGATTTTGAAAAGCAGGGAAGGGAGTAAATCGGAATTTGCCATCGCGAATTCTCCGTGGTCTTTGATTGGTGAGAGTAAGCGCAGGAGATATTCCCGCGTTGGCTGTTATCGTTTACCACCGTGACGGTCTTGCGGTTGAACTTCGTGACGGTCCCGGACAGGCGTCCGCCGTGTGGCGAGTTGAAGCTAGCCCCTGTACCGGTGAACGAGCCCCATGAAAGACAGGACACCGTTTCCCCCTTACGATAAGGGATAGGCAAACGGTTATGTTTATGACTAACAGCAACGATAAGAGTGGGGAGCTTTTGGGTCAGGAGCGGCGGCGCCGCTGGAGCCCGGAGCAAAAGCTGGCCATGGTTCGCGAGAGCCTTGAGCCAGGACAAAGCGTGTCGGTCGTCGCTCGGCGCCACGGCATCAATGCCAACCAGTTGTTCCTGTGGCGCAAGCTGTATCAGGACGGCAGTCTGTCGGCGGTCAGTGCCGGTGAAGCGGTGGTGCCTGCGTCCGAGTTGAGCGATGCGCTCAAGCAGATCCGTGAACTGCAACGGATGCTGGGCAAGAAAACAATGGAAGCGGAAATCCTCAAAGAGGCCGTGGAGATCGCCCGGTCGCGAAAATGGATTGCGCACTCACCCTTGTTGCCGGGGGACGACCAGTGAAGCTGGTCAGCGAATGTCTCGGTGTGGCGCGCTCGCAATTAACGGTTCGAATCAAGCAATCGGTATCGCCCAAGACACGGCGAAGCAGGCCTGTGAACGATGCTGAGTTGGTGGTCGAAATCCAGCAACAGGTCAGCGAACTGCCCAGCTATGGCTACCGTCGAGTCTGGGGATTACTGCGTCGCGCCCGTGAAACCCAGTTGCTGCCTGCGATCAACGTGAAGCGGGTTTACCGGGTTATGCGTGATCACAACCTGCTGCTTGAACGCCGGATCAAGCAACCCGGCGTGCCGCGTCGGCACGAAGGCCGTATTGCGGTGCAAACCAGCGATACGCGTTGGTGCTCGGACGGCTTCGAATTCCGTTGCGAGGACGGCGCCAAACTGAGCGTGACCTTCGCCCTGGACTGCTGTGATCGCGAAGCCATCGGCTGGGTCGCCAGCCCAACCGGGTACAGCGGCGATGACATCCGCGACTTGATGTTGGAAAGCGTGGAGAAGCGCTTCGGTGATCAACTGCCTGCAACGCCGGTGCAGTGGCTCAGCGATAACGGTTCGGCCTACACCGCCGAACAGACGCGCCTGTTTGCTCGACAGATCGGCTTGCAGCCGGTGACCACACCAGTGCGTAGCCCGCAGAGTAATGGCATGGCCGAGAGCTTCGTGAAGACGATCAAGCGTGATTACGTGGCGCACATGCCCAAGCCGGATCGAGAAACGGCGCTGCGCAACCTGGCCATTGCCTTCGAGCATTACAACGAGCAGCATCCGCACAGTGCCTTGAGCTATCGCTCGCCGAGGGAGTTCAGGCGCTTGGCCGCAGCATCAAATTAACAGGGAGTTGGTGTCCGGTTTTGTAGGGGCAAGTCCAACCGGGATGGAACTGCATCATCGATTTGTGAGCGTCCAATGACTCCAGCATCTTCGGGCACTCGATGGTGTGGTGATTCAACGACGCTAATTTATCGACACTCAGATGATCAATATTGATACTCATGCTGCCTCCAATTCCACGGTAGTAGTACTTCGTAGTCCTTGACCGACCTCCGCAAGTTATTTCGGTAGGGGCTTGGAAGCTTTGCTGCCGTGGAACTGCTCGCCAGAGATGCCACGGTAAACGTGATGCGCTTCTTACGGTAGATGTACTTCGTGGATCGGATACAGCGAGGCGATGTGAGCGAGCAGTTCCAAGGCATCAGGGCTTCGTAATCTTCAACCGAGGTTGCCTTTGGCAGGCATTCAAATGCGTGGCGCAGCCACGCATAGGGTTCTTGGCCGTTGGCTTTATATATCCCAAAGGCAGACGGTAGCGAGCGACCGTTGGCGTGAATGCCTTGGAAGACAAGATCGTCCAGGCCGCGGTCGTGCAAGTGCTCAATGCGATTTATGAGCAGAACTTTCTCGGACTTTCGTATGGGTTTCGCCCTGGTCGAGGGCAACACGATGCATTGGACGCTTTATCGGTAGGAATACAGAACTCTCGTGTTCGCTGGGTATTGGACGTGGATATTCGTGCGTTCTTTGACACCATCGATCACGAGTGGATGATGTGTTTCCTGCAACACCGAATCGCGGATCGACGGGTGTTAGCGTTAATAGCCCGATGGTTACGCACAGGTGTTCTTGAAAACGGAAAGCGCATTCCTGCGAAACAGGGCGCACCACAAGGTTCGCCCATTTCACCGCTATTAGCCAATATCTACCTGCACTACGTGATGGATTTATGGGTCAGGCAATGGCGTCGGCGTGCAGCCAGGGCGGGATGATTGCCGTGCGGTACGCAGACGACAGTGTGCTGGGGTTTGAAAAGCATGAAGATGCATGGAGTTTTCGCCATGCGTTGGAAGTTCGACTTGCGCAGTTCAACCTGACCTTGCATCCAGAGAAAACACGCTTGCTGCGGTTTGGCTGGTTCGCGGTCGAAGATCGTAAGAAGCGCGGAGAAGGTAAACCCGAAACATTCGATTTTCTGTAACCGTCCGAGCTACACCGCCTTGAAACTCAGACCTTAATCTCCTTCAACCATTGATTGACGCGCTCCCATTCAAAAACCGTTGGATCGAAGGTACCGCCATGCCACTCCATCATGTCTTCATGCTCTGGGTGGTTGGGGTCAGCCATCACTTCAAGGAAGTCGGCATAACCTGGCCCACCGCCGATGTCTTCCGGCGGGCAAGCATTGGCGCCGTCGATGCAATACGGCACCTGAGGACATGCCACAGCGGGTAATTTCTTTTCAACTTTGATTCGGTGATCCCAGCCATCGCCGAAGTCATAGAGGTAGCGAAACGTCTTTTTCCCGTTCAACGCTTTGATCAGGGTTTTGCGGGCATCGGAGTTCACGGGTGGGCCCCATCCATCGGGGTCGGGAGTGCCGTAATTCTCTCCGGCAATTTCAAATTCATGCAGATGCCCGCCTTCCCAGCCCATCGCGAACTGGATCACTGTGTGCAATTTGCTCAAAGTAATGTTCTCGGGCACCGCCACGCGGCGCCAGATGGCAGGTTCGATCCATTTCAATTCAATGTGCAGTAGCAACAAATCAGGCTCGGGTTTTAGCAGGCGAACATTTTTGGCCATGGATCAGGCAGCCTCGCAGAATTCAGTAAGTGTGAGAGAAACGTGCCAAGGCAGCAGTTCGTCGACCCGATTGATCGGGTAGTCGGCGATGCGCTCCAGCACGTGGGTCAAATAGGCTTGCGGGTTCAGGTCGTTGAGCTTGGCCGAACCCACGAGGCTGTAAATCGCAGCCGCTCGTTCTCCGCCGGCATCGGAACCGGCAAACAGGTAGTTTTTGCGGCCCAGGGCGACGGCGCGCAGCGCCCGTTCGGCGGCGTTGTTGTCGATTTCGATTCGGCCGTCATCGCAGAAGCGCGTTAAAGCCTGCCACCGGTTGAGGGGATAGAGGATTGCACCGCCCAATGTCGATTTTTTCGACAGTTGAGCCAGCGTCTGGTTAAGCCACGCGTGCAGGTGCTCCAGCAGTGGACTCGCCCGACTTTGCCGAACCGTTTTTCTATGATCTGGCGGTTGTCCTCGGATCTCGCTTTCGATGGCATACAGGGCCGCAATCCGTTGCAGCGCCTCGCCAGCAAGTGGTGAAGCCTGGTCTTTGTAGACATCGTAAAACTTGCGGCGGGCGTGAGCCCAGCAGGCGGCTTCCTGAATGGTGCCTGTAGCATACAGCTGAGCAAAACCGGCGTAGCCGTCAGCCTGCAAGATCCCGCTGAAACCCTTGAGATGAGCACGGGGATGTTGCCCCTTGCGATCCGGCGAGTAGGCAAACCATACAGCCGCCGGCGTCGTGTAACCGGCAGGTCGGTCGTCCCGCACGTATGTCCATAGGCGAGCCGTTTTGGTTTTGCCGTTGCCCGGCGCAAGTACACCAATCGGCGTGTCGTCGGCATGGACTTTATGGCCGCTCATGACATGACGCTCAAGGGCGTTGATCAGCGGCCTGAGCAATTGACTGCTCTGGCCGACCCAGTCGGCCAGAGTTGAGCGCTCCAGATCCACGCCCTCACGGGCGTAGATCTCGGATTGTCGATACAGTGGCAAATGGTCAACAAACTTGGAGACCAGCACGTGGGCTAGTAGCCCAGGGCCTGCAAGGCCTCGGGCTATCGGGCGACTCGGCGCCGGTACCTGAGCGAAGTGCTCGCCGCAGCGGCAAACCAGCTTCGGGCGAACATGGCGGATCACTTTGAAACGCGCTGGGACGTACTCCAGCACCTCAGACACATCCTCCCCCAAGTGGCGAAGTTTCCCACCACAACCAGAACACTGTGATTCGGGCTGATGGACGTGAATTTCGCGAGGCAGGTGTTCAGGTAATGGCTTGCGCCGAGAGACAGGGCGAGGTGGCGGTTCGGTTGGCGGCGTCAGTTCAGTCTGGCTGACTTGCAACTCTTCAAGACTCAGTTGGAGCTGATCGATCATCGCGTCCATTTGCTCGGAGCTGCGACCGAACTGCATACGACGCAGCTTGGCGATCATCATTTTCAAACGTTCAATCTCTGCCCGCTGGGCAGAGACCAGAACCTTCAAGGCTTGAAGATCGTTAGGCAGGGAGTCGGTCGCGAGAGTCATGACCGAATGTTACTTGGGATTTTTTCAGCGTGGCAAGTCAGACCGCGAGGACGGGCGCTGTACGAATTGGCCTGCGCCAATCAATGCCTTCCAACAGCATCGACAACTGCGCAGCCGTCAGCGACACGCTGCCGCTGGTTGCTTGCGGCCAGACGAAGCGCCCTTGTTCCAGCCGTTTGCAAAACAGGCACAACCCGTCGCCGTCCCACCATAGCAATTTGATCCGGTCACCGCGCCGTCCGCGAAAGGCGAAAATCTGACCGGAGAACGGATCGGCTTCAAGCTGAGTCTGCACCAGTGCGGCTAAACCGTCGAAGCCACGGCGCATGTCCGTGACGCCGGCAGCGATCCAGATGCGGGTTCCAGCGGGAGGAGCAATCATCGCAGTAACTGCTGCAAGATGATTTGCAGGGTATGCGGGTCAGGCGTGCCAGTGATGCGCAGCTTGGCTTTTCCCGCCTCAACAACGATCACGGAATGACACTCTGGCGGTGACTGAATGACTTGCGGTAAATCTATTGGCGCCTCGATCACCTGGACAGGCAAAAGCGTTGCACTCTGGCTGACCGGGCCGAACAAGCCCTCTTGATATTGCTGCCGCCAGCGAAAGACCAGGTTGGCATTGACGTTATGTTCGCGAGCGATCAACGACACGGAGGCGCCAGACTGGAACGTGGCTTCGACAACTTTGCGTTTGAACTCTGGCGGGAAGTTGGGACGGCGACCGGGTCGACGGGCTGGGGCAATGATATCCAAGATAGTGTCCACTAAAAAATGATGGACACTATTTTTGCTAATTTTGGAGGCTCTCAGGAGTGGGTACTGGCCGGACGGTTACGATTTTCTCGGGTTCACCCATTTCTGTGATCAAACCAAGAGCGGTATGTTTGTGGTTGGGCGTGTAACCATTGGTAAGCGCATGAGGGCAACGCTCAAAGAGATACGAGCGCAACTTCACAAGCGCAGGCACGAGCCAGTCCCAGTGATTGGTCAGTGGTTGAATCGGTTGTTTAGAGGGTATTGCAATTATTACCATGTCCCCGGTAATACGCGGCGGCTGGATGCCTTTCGCCGTGAAATTATCGGGGCATGGAGGCATGCTCTAAAACGACGAAGTCAGCGTCACCGGTTGAATTGGGAGCGCATGATTTCGCTGGCCCGTTTGTTCATACCCTGCCCACGAGAGTTACCAATGCATCCGTATCCCATAACCCGCTTCGGCGTCAAAACCGTATCCGATCCATGAACTACACCTACCGCCAGACTACCGCCTCGTTTACCGTGGCATCTCTGGCGAGCAGTTCCATGGCAATAGTGCTTCGTAGTCGGCCACCGACTGCGCATGCGGCAGTCGTTCCAGTACGTGGCGCAGCCACGTATAGGGCTCTTGGCCGTTGACCTTGGCGGTCTCGACCAGACTGTAGATCTGCGCGCTGGCAGTCGCGCCTTTGGGCGTGTCGCTGAACAGCCAAGCCTTGCGACCGATTACAAATGGTTTTATTGCACGCTCTGCCGGGTTGTTGTCGATGGGTAAAAACCCAGCCTCCACGTAGCGCTCCAGTCGGCTCCAGTTACTGGCAAGATAATTAACGGCCTTGCCCAAAACACTTTGCGGTGTCACCTGCGACTGCGTTTTATCCAGCCAGCTTTTCAACTGCGCCAGGATCGGCAGGCTCTTTTCCTGACGATTCATAAAGCGCTGTTCATCGCTGACGTCCTTGAGTTCACGCTCGATGCCATACAGCTTGTTGATCATCGTCAGCGCGATATCGGCACGTCCCGTCTTGCCCTTGGGCTGCACTTTTTGCGCGTCCACGAACTTGCGTCGCGCATGGGCCATGCACGCCAACCGCTCGACACCGGGCTGCAACGCCAATGCGTTGTAACCCGCGTAGTCGTCGGTCATCACGTAGCCGCGATAACTTTCCAGCAGGCGCAACGGTACTTCCTGCGCACGGCTGGAGGTGTAGTCGAACAGCACGACTTTTCGATCTGGCGGCCCACTGGCTTGCACCCACATCCAGGATTGACTGGTCGGGTCTCGACCTGGCTCTTTGAGTACCTGGACGCGGGTTTCATCGCAGTGGATGACCGGACTTTCCAGCAATCGATCACGCATCAGATTCAGCAACGGTTGCAAGTGCTCGCCGCATTGGATGATCCAGCGCGCCAAGGTTTGACGCGGGATATCGATACCGTGTCGGCTCAGCACCGTTTCAAAACGATGCAGCGGTAATCCGTCGACATACTTGGTGGTTAGCAGCATCGCCAAGACGCTCGGACTGGCCATGCTCTTTTCGATCAACTGGGCGGGTTTGTCAGCAGTGACCGGAGCGGTTTCACAACCACGGCAACCGTAGACTTTACGGATGTGTTTGATCACCCGAATCTGCATCGGCACGATATCCAGCTGCTCACTGGTTTCTTCGCTGATCACATGCTTGCGGCAACCGCAGGCACAGGTCAGTTCGTGCTCAGGCAATTCGTGGATGACTTCGATACGCGGCAGATCAGCAGATAGTGGCTTGCGTTTACCACGGCGTGGAGCTGGAGCAACGACTTCTTCATCGGCATCCTCGACGGCGGGCATCGGTTCACTTTCGGGCTCATTGAACAGCGCCAGTTGCGGCGTGTTGGATTCGACCGTTTGTTCGGACTTACAGCCAAATATACGGTCACGCAGCAACTTGATCTGCTCTTTCAGATCAACGATATGGGTCTGGTAAGCCTCTTTGACTTCCTGATCACGTGCACGCGCTTCGTACGTCTCAAGCAGCATCTGTTTGAGACGCACGGGGTCATCAGGAAGGTTGTCAGGCATGGAAATCATGCCGCGGATTATAACCTTTAGGCGACAAATCTTGGAGTCAAAACCTGATGGGGGCGGTTACGCCACAGATCAAAACCGTCGAGTAACCAGTTCAACTCCTGGACGCTTAACACGATGGCCTCGTCGGTGGCATCGGGCGATGTTTTGAAACGTTCCGACTCCAGGCGCTTGAGCCAAAGGCAGAAGCCGTTGCGCTCCCAGTACAACACTTTGACGCGGTTGCGGTGGCGATTTAGAAAGACGAAAAGCACGGGGTCGAACACCGCAACTTTGATGTCCAGTTCGACCAACGCAGCCAAGCCGTCGATGGACTTTCGAAAATCTACAGGCTTCGGGTAGAGGTACACTTTTTCGACGCTGGCATTTGGACGCATCATGGTGATGGGCTCCTGATGGAAATCGGGAGCACAGCATCAGCCGTCAACTATCAGCTTGGAATGTGGAGTTCATGGAGCGGATACTCAAAACCCAAGGCAGGAGCCGTATGCGGTAATTCTGCATGTACGGATCTGTGCGGGGGGTGGCAGGTGACTGCCATTCCTACCGTGACCATTGCTTCGGGCGCTCTGACCCATTTGGATGGAGTTTCTTGACAGCCCGGTACGCTTGGCTATCTGCTGCAGCGACAGCTTGTCGCGAAAATACATGCGCCGAATTTTGCCCAGCATTTCCATGCTGGTCACCCCGTGTTCCCCTGCTCAAAAATTGAGCAGAAACAGTTGAACACCCGGGGCAGTTTTCAGTCAGCGACAACATCCCTGCACCTCAAACCGATTAAACCTCCAAGTCCATCTGACAGAATTTATTGTTTTGTCAGTTCGATTCGCTGAAGAGAAATACCTAAAATTCGAGAATCGGGTGACCCGGTTAGTGTCTGTGGAGAGGTTGCCTCAGGGATGGAGATCGAAACCTTTCGCACTCCCTTCGCGCCGATGAGGGGTACCTTGACCTCAATTGTATTTTCAGAGGCTGCTACGATATGTTCGTTCCATTGCCAAGTGCGCTCTCCACTATCAAATACGATAGATACGGGCCTCTGCTGGCTGGCGCCGAAAACCGCGAACTTAAGGGCCGCGTTACAGTGCATCGTTTCACAATCTTTCGGAATGGGAAGTATCAGTTCAGCGGCATCTTGGGACCAGACATGATTGGACTCTGGAGCATACCATCCCTTTCGGAGCACATAGGGGCTTTCCTTGAATCCTGCATCGACTGCAATCGGGTATTGAACATTCCCGAGGATCGTATTCCTCAGCGCATTTCCGCGCTCCAGAATTTCGGGGCGTAATCTGACCACAGCAAAAAGGCTAGTATCGACAACCTCTACATATGGAAGTTCTCTCAGCGCGGCAACAAACGGCTTTAGTACTTTCTTTCGATCAATTGGGCACAGAAAGTCAGGAATACTTCGGAAAAACTCTTGTTGCTCCTTACTGAGTGTGGCCGTTGTTTCTGCTAAACATGGCCATAAATACGGTGACCAAAGCATGTGAAAGTAGGGCAGAATTACAGCATCAGTAGTTCCATCGACAAGCATCTTTACCGCGCTTCGTGTTTTTTCTAGGTCCAATTTCCCCCCGAGGCTACTCAACTCCAGCGGCCAACTCACCTGAGCAGTGGCCAAGTTTTTGTCGCCACCAATATTGAATGTGCGGAACCCGATTTTTGGCGCCAAATAGTTGGCTATAAAGTCATTGCTCCAGGGAATAAACGCAACTTTATCATCTGAATGGACATACGGGGTAAGTGTGGCTACAAGTTCGTGGTCAATCTGTTGAAACATGCTCCGCTCGTCGATGCCCATCTGCCACTTTTTCTGCAAATTTGGCAGGTTAATCAGCGTAAGAGCTATTAATGCCAAAAACCAAATAGCCTGATCTTTTTTCTCTGAGCGCGAAGCCCATATCATTGTCAGAAGCCAAAATCCAAAAATTCCTAACGCAGACCAGCGGTAAGAAGCTCGCATAACTTTGAAACCTGGCAGGTTCTCAGATATCCATGCATTACCGGTTGGAATGTTAGAAAACGCAACAGTCATCACATTGCTTTGCTGGCGAGGAGCGCTTAGTTGTAAAAAATCAGGTTTTGTAGTGTTCACATTTAATGAGGGGCCGAGCCCCATATACAAGCCAAAGAGCGCAATAAGCAAAACCCCATTAGAGGTTTTGAAATGCGCTCTAGTCCGCCTCCAGGCAATAAGGCCTAGTAACAGTACAGGAAAGAAAAAGGTCGTAGTCCAAACAGATGCATCTCCAAAATGAAGCTCATCTGTGCGTTGTAGACTCAATCCAAGCATATCTGGTAGCCAGAGTATGCCCTGTGTAGGGATGATAATATAGGATAAGTCCAGCCCCCATCCTCTAAAAAAGTCGATGGATTGAGCCTCAAAACCAGACTTTCCAATATAGGCGCTGTAGAGGAAATAGGCCAAAGCAAAACTGGCTCCATGGACGGGGGCAGCGATCCGTAAGAGTTGCGTACGCAGATCGCGTCGAGAGATCATCATATAAAGCAGCAAGATACTTGCCCCCGTTGCAAACATCATGAATGTGTATCCATCCATGAAAATTGCAATGTTGGCTGCAACGAAATAAAGAGTAATGGTTGATAAGTGAATTCGGTTAGATCCAGACTCGACCAGAAATAGTTTTAAGGCTGCCAGAAAGTAAAATGGCAGCAGCGCAATTCCCCAAGACAGCATGCTGTATTCTGCATGTGCCCAGATGATAGGCATGCTCAACCAGGCCACCCCACCTAGCAGAGACATCGTTCTTCTGGCGCCGAATTTACGGACTATCTGATAAGCAGAAAAGAACCCCAGCCCCAACCATAGTGCGGCTATACCAGAATAGGCATCTGCAGGGTGAAGTCCTAGCCTAATTAGTAGGCTAGCAGGCCAGGCGCCAGCCAGCCCAAATGCAATTGCCGCAGGCTGTGGGATACCAAAGTCATGTGCAAAGACACTAAATATGGAACCGTTTGCAAGGGACTGCGAGAACCCCATCGACCAGACAGCCTGACCAAGCGTAGGTATCATCAAAAATGGGACTGCCCCATGGATAATAAGCACAAAAGCAATTGCCAATAAGGCAAGCATCGCCTCCCAAAGTGTCCATTTTTGACTGTCAGACATGGTTTTTCTCAATTGAATTTATTTAGCTGTCGAGATGAACGATGCGGATACAAAGAACAATAAGTCCCCTGAGACTGTAACCAAGCGACCAAGTAGGATTGCCATGAGCAAGTCAGCCTCCTGCATGACGCCCTTTAGCAATAAAAGCAGGATCATTTCACGCACCCCGACACCAGCAGGGGCTCCAGGCGTGACCAATCCAACCAGCCAGGCCGCGATGTATGCTCCGCCAATGGTCAGCCAGAGCTGAACAGGAACAGCCTCGCTCCCAGCAACAACGCCAAGCAGTGCGACGAAGATCCCGCCTGAAATCACGAGAAAGAGAATTTGCCAGATAAATGCCAGCGCTGGCTGGTGGCCAACCACCCTTTTCAATATGTTTGCGACAAGCCACGCAGACCCCAGCAGAAGTAAGGCACTTACAACTTCAGAGTAGGCAGGGAAGAGGAGTGGCAATATCAGCCAGCCGAACAAGGTGCCAGTAAGAGCAATTAAGCCAAGTTCCCATAAGGTTGATTTGGCAAGTATGCCTGCCGATAGACCGGCAGCCATTCCGAGCGCCTGCCTTCCGGCGAGGTGGAAAATATTACCGGGGAGATATTTGGCTAGTTGAGATATACCATAGATTTTTACCGACCATAGTCTTGTTACTGGCGCACCTAGATGTATCAGTAAATGCCTCCAGGCCGACGCAAGCAGCAGGTTCGCTGAGCCATAAAGCCCGGCAAATACCACGATGGAGAGCCAGACTGGCAGTGTGACTCGTGAGAAATCAAGATCGAGCCAATAGGTGTGCAGTCGGATCGCGACAAAAACGACGCCAATCATGGCTAGTACGCTACCAAGCCAATGCAGCTTGCGGCGCAGGGCGGATTTCATGCTTAAGTAAGCGGGCGACATAGCAGCATCGTCCACGGCAAGGGGCTCTTTGTTTCAATAATTTCGAAATACCGAGATACCAATTGGACAAAACCGTGTTTCGACCAATGTTGAATGTGTCCTGGCGTATTTCCAAAGCGAGTAATGTACTTGCCGCGTGCAAGGTTGAGTGTGCGCCAGAGAGGTTCCTGGGGGACACTCAGGATCAAATGCTGTTTGGTGACACGTTGTAGTGCCTGTAAGCCTGCCTCAGGGTTTTCAAGATGCTCAAGCACCTCGCAACAGACAACGAGGTCTGCGCTGTCCTTATCAGTATCTAGATCGTAGATGCTGCATGATTCAAAAATAGAAGGCGAAAATCCGTGCGCGATGGAATTTTCCCGTGCCAGCTCAATAACGTTTTTCGAGAAGTCACATCCTCTTGCCGACAGCCCTTGTTCATTCCAGCCTAATACCCAGTAACCTTCCCCGCAGCCAATTTCATGTATGGATTGAGGCGCAGACTTTGCTACGAAATCAGACAAGGATGACTCGAAACCCCTCATCATCCATTTGACGATTGGGTTTCGTGCCCCGTATTTATCATAAGCATTCCCGATTACAATGCCATTTTCTTTTGCTCCGCCGGCAATCTTGATGCTCATGATAAACTCTTCGCACTTGTTGTTGGGGTTTCGCTTTCGGCCATGCCGCTGGGCTCGGCTTGTTCAATGTGTTCGTCGCGTGTCACATTGGCCTTAAATCGGATGTCCTCTAAAAGTTTCCTATTAGCGGCTAGCAAATCTGCAACAAATGCCACGAGGAGTGTTTGGAAGCCGATACCTAGGAAAACCGATGCTAGGATTAGTGATTGTATATGACCCTCGCCAACACCGTTGAAGTAGAACCATACAAAACGTAATCCAATAAGGAAGCCAATTCCAAAAAGGGCGATTCCAATTGAGCCAAAAAAACTAAAAGGTCTATAAATGATGAAGATACGGACAATAGTGATGATGCTGCGCTTAATGTAGGAGGGGATACTCTTGACGAGGCGCGATGGTCGAAGATCTTCATTGACCCGAATAGGTACGGATGTGATCGCCATGTTTTTCTGGCCAGCCTGAATGATCGTTTCCAGGGTGTACGTGTAGTCGTTGAAAACCATCAAGCGTTGCGCAGCGGAACGACTCATTGCGCGGAATCCGCTCGGAGCGTCTGGAATATCCGTTTTGCTTGCTACGCGTACAACCCAGCTGCCTAGCTTTTGGAGTAGTTTTTTGATAGGTGAAAAATGCTCGATTGTAGATATCGGGCGGGCACCAACTACCAATTCTGCACGGTGTTGAAGAATAGGGTGTACAAGTGCTGGAATGTCGTCCGCGTTATATTGGTTGTCGGCATCGGTATTAACTATTACGTCAGCTCCCAGGCGTAGACAAGCATCCAGTCCGGTCATGAACGCTCTAGCCAATCCCTTGTTGCCAGCGTGTCGAATGATGTGATCCACACCGTGTGTTTTAGCGACCTCTACAGTATTATCTTGACTTCCATCATCGATAATCAGCCATTCAACTGAGTTGAACCCTTGAACTGTGCGCGGTAATGCAGACAGCGCAATTGAGAGAGTTTGCGCTTCGTTAAAACAAGGTATTTGTATAATTAGTTTCATTGCTTAAGTTCTGAGCGTCAGCGGTCCATCTTAATCTTCAGATGGAGGGAGCGTCACCCTTTTTTCCGTAGTCTTACGCATTTTTTTTGCGCATTCCCTCGCTCGCATACAGCCCGGTCGGTGGACGGTTGCCTCAATCCGCCTACGTCGAGTCACTACACCAACAATCAATTCTCGGTGCGACAAGCTTTGATTATGAAATTGTCGGGAGTGGCGTCCTTTCGGCTAGGCTCACTTTTCGCGTCGGCGTTGGAGCGCCCAGCCCCGGGGCGAAGGTAAGCGACAACCGCGTATCAAATGGGTATCGATGGGGTGGCGTTGAGTCTCTGTATCGCTGTTTCGGAGATACCGCCATCCTTGTCTACAGCGTGATCGTTGTTCGTGACGCCTTGCTCAGCCAGTTGGTACTTTGGTGCGCGTACGACGTGCCGTCAGTCGTCGGATGCCCGGCTGAACAAAAGAAGCTTGACTCGCGACAATTTTACGAGCGCGAAGCGCAAGTGGGTATAGGGCTGCAAGCTATTGGCTTTGACCCTTTCGGCCAGGTTGTAAAGTTGGACGACCGGCCGTCGTAGCGAACAGTCAGTTTTTCTTCTGGTGAAAAACAGCAGGATGGTCCACTCGGCCTTGGTAAATCCATACGGCTTTTTGACAAATGTCGACGATCTGGCGGTCCGAAAAAGTGCGATATATTCAAGCGGAAATCGCTCGAGCGAAATAGAAGAAAGCTTAACTTCTGATGAGCACCGAATTCAGGCGGACGTCGTATCTCCTCCAAAATTTCTGTATGATCAGGCCGATAATATTAGGTTCGGCTTAGTGCGGAACCGTTTTTTACCCGCAGCCGAAAAGGCTTGAATGGAGTTTAGAGGATTCGCATGAAAGCAATCGTTACCGGCATCACTGGTCAAGACGGCGCCTACCTGGCGGAACTGCTGCTGGAGAAGGGGTACACCGTATACGGTACCTACCGTCGTACCAGCTCTGTCAATTTCTGGCGCATCGAGGAGTTGGGCATTCAGTCCAACCCTAATCTGCATTTGGTTGAGTATGACCTGACCGACCTGTCGGCCAGCATCCGTCTGCTGCAAACGACCGAGGCCACTGAGGTCTACAACCTCGCTGCGCAGAGCTTTGTCGGTGTGTCGTTCGAACAGCCGCTCACTACCGCAGAAATCACCGGTCTCGGTGCGGTAAACTTGCTTGAAGCTATTCGAATTGTTAATCCGAAGGTTCGTTTCTATCAGGCATCGACCTCCGAAATGTTCGGCAAGGTACAAGCTATCCCGCAGATCGAAAGCACGCCTTTCTATCCGCGCAGCCCGTACGGTGTCGCCAAGCTCTATGCTCACTGGATGAGCATCAACTACCGTGAGTCGTACGGGATTTTTGCCACCAGCGGTATCTTGTTCAACCACGAATCCCCACTGCGTGGCCGTGAGTTTGTGACCCGCAAAATCACCGACTCCGTGGCCAAGATCAAGCTGGGTCTGTTGGACAAGATGGAGCTGGGCAACCTCGACGCCAAGCGCGACTGGGGTTTTGCCAAGGAATATGTGGAAGGGATGTGGCGCATGCTGCAGGCCGATGAGCCGGATACTTTCGTGTTGGCGACTAATCGCACCGAAACTGTCCGCGATTTCGTTTCCATGGCGTTTAAGGCTGTTGATATCACTATTTCGTGGTCGGGTACTGCCGAGGCCGAGCAAGGTACTGATGCTGCCACCGGTAAAGTGCTGGTCACCATCAATCCGAAATTCTACCGCCCGACCGAGGTTGAGTTGCTGATCGGCAACCCGGCCAAAGCCAAGGAAGTTTTGGGTTGGGAGCCGAAGACTTCGCTGGAAGAGTTGTGCCGCATGATGGTCGAAGCGGATCTGCGTCGTAATAAACAAGGATTTTCGTTCTGATGGTTATTGCTGGCAAACGTGCACTGATTACTGGGATTCAAGGCTTCACCGGTCGTTACATGGCGGACGAACTTCGGGCTCATGGCTACGAGGTGATCGGGTTAGGCAGTCAGCCTTCCGATCAACGCAACTATCACCAGGTGGACCTCGCGGATGGCCCAGGTTTGCGTACGTTGCTGGCAAAAATTCAGCCGGATGTTGTTGTGCATCTCGCGGCATTGGCGTTTGTCGGGCATGGTGCAGCGGAGGCGTTCTATCAGGTCAACTTGATAGGAACACGTAATCTGCTGGAGGCTGTTGAGGCCAGTGGAAAGTCCCTGGACTGCGTGCTGATTGCTAGCAGCGCCAATGTCTATGGCAACGCTTCGGGTGGCCTGTTGTCGGAGACTACTACTCCGGCACCGGCCAACGATTATGCCGTCAGCAAGTTGGCCATGGAGTACATGGCCAACCTTTGGCACGAGCGCCTGCCTATCGTCATCACTCGTCCTTTCAACTACACCGGTGTTGGCCAGGCCGAGAACTTCCTGTTGCCGAAAATTGTTTCTCATTTTCGTCGGAAGGCACCAAAAATCGAATTGGGTAATCTCGATGTTTGGCGTGATTTCAGCGATGTTCGCGCATTGGTGAAAGCATATCGAGGGCTAATCGAGGCGAAGCCGCTGGGGCAGACTATTAATGTCAGCTCAGGCAATACCCATTCGCTTCGCGAAGTCATCGAAATGTGCAAAGGGTTCTCCGGACATGATATCGAAGTCGAAGTGAATCCAGCCTTTGTACGAGCCAATGAGGTGAAAACTCTTTGCGGGGACAACTCAAGGTTGCGGACGCTGGTCCCCGGCTGGACAACACCGTCCTTGGGCGAAACCCTTAGCTGGATGCTGACTGCTGAATAAATGAAGTTAATTCTTTCAGTTGAACCGGTCCGCTTTCCGCTGACCGGTATTGGTCGCTACACCTACGAATTGGCGCTGCGACTGCAGCAGAGCCCAAAAATCACCGACCTTCAATTTTTTGCCGGTCGGCGGTTTCTACCAGCGCTGCCCACGGCTGCCGATGAGTCGGGCAACGGCTATGGCTTGAAACGAGCAGTCCAGAAAAATTTCCTGGCGGTTGAAGCGTACCGACTTCTTATGCCACTGCTTAGGAAGCGTGCATTAAAAAGCCATGGTGATTTTCTTTACCATAGCCCGAATTATTATCTGCCGCCCTTTGCTGGTCGCAGTGTTGCTACCTTCCACGATCTGTCACCGTTCACCTGGTCTCACTGCCATACGCCGCAACTTGTGCGTTACTTGCAGAAAGAGCTTAAAACCACACTGGTAAGAGCAGATGCGCTGATTACGGATTCTGAGTACACACGCAAAGAGCTGGCGGAGTACTTTTCCTGGCCTATTGAGCGTATCCATACAGTGCCGCTGGCCAGCTCAGCCGAGTTTCATCCTCGTAGCGCGGGTGAGCTCAGAAACACGCTTTTACGTCACGGTCTTACGGTTGATGGTTACAGCCTGTTTGTTGGGACGATCGAGCCTCGCAAGAATATCGATACGTTGCTTGACGCCTATTCCCGACTGCCTATCGAGGTACGCAAGCGCTGGCCTTTGGTGTTGACTGGCTATCACGGCTGGCGCAACGAAAGCATTCACCAACGGCTCGAAAGCGCCCGGCGCGAGGGCTGGGCCTTTTATCTAGGCTTTGTACCCAGTGAGGACCTACCCCTGCTGTTTGCCGGGGCTCGTCTTTTTACCTTCCCTTCGCTGTATGAAGGTTTTGGATTGCCGGTTCTGGAAGCGATGAGTTCTGGCGTCCCTGTCGTTTGTTCAAACAGCTCCTCACTTCCGGAGGTCGCCGGTAATGCGGCCCTGATGTGCGAAGCCATGGACACCGAAACGTTGACAGATCTCATCCAACGAGGTTTGGAAGACGAGTCCTGGCGTTCCAGTGCCATCGAGCAAGGCTTATTGCATGCCGCGAGATTTTCGTGGGAGCGATGTGCAATGCAAACGCTTGAGGTTTATCAGGCGGTGGTCAAAGGAGAATGATCAAGGTTCTGCACTTCTTTAAGACCTACTACCCAGAGACAATGGGCGGAATTGAACAGGTCATTTTTCAGATTGCTGAAGGTGGAAAAAAGTACGGGTTTGAGTCCCAAGTGCTTTATCTCAGCGAGCGAGGTGCGGCTCGCAATGAGTATGTGGGACATCACCTGACTCATCGTTCAAAACTTGATCTACATATTGCATCCACCGGATTCTCGCTCTCGGCGTTCAAGGATTTTGCCGAACTGGTGGGGAAGGTAGACATTGTTCACTATCACTTTCCGTGGCCTTACATGGATCTTGTGCATTTTGCCAGTCGAATTCACAAGCCAGCTGTCGTCAGTTATCACTCTGATATCGTCAAGCAAAAGACACTTCTCAAGCTTTATCAGCCCTTGATGAATCGTTTTTTGTCCAGCGTTGACTGTATCGTCGCTTCGTCGCCAAACTACGCCAAAAGCAGTCCGGTATTAACGCGTTTCAAAGACAAAGTCCGCGTTGTTCCTTATGGCCTGGACCGAGATACCTACCCTGTTCCCTCGGCTGAAAAATTAGCATTCTGGCGAGCGCGTTTGGGGGAGCGTTTTTTCCTGTTTGTCGGGGCTCTGCGGTATTACAAAGGGTTGGATTATCTACTTGAGGCCGCAAAAACGACTCAATTGCCCGTAGTGATACTGGGCGGAGGGCACCTTGAGTTAGAGCTCAAAGCTCAGGCGAATCAATTGGGTCTATCCAATGTGCATTTTCTGGGTGGTTTGCCTGACGATGACAAAGCCGCTCTGTTGACACTGTGCTATGCGTTCGTTTTTCCTTCGCACCTGAGATCCGAGTCTTTCGGTATTTCGTTGCTAGAAGGTGCGATGTACGGGAAGCCGATGATTTCTTGTGAGATAGGCTCCGGCACGACCTACATCAACATTGCAGGAGAAACCGGTTTGGTCGTTCCTCCTCGCGACTCTGTCGCACTGGCGGCGGCAATGAATCACCTCTGGAATCAACCAGCGGTTGCTGCTTCGATGGGGGAGGCGGCTGCACGGCGTTTCGAAAAATTGTTTTCAGCTGATTCGATGGCGAAAGCTTACGCAGAAATTTATCGGTCCCTGCTTTGAAGTATTTGCTGGTCTGACTGCAGTATTTGCATCAAATCATCTATGTCGGAAATGTCTCTGCGGACTGGCAGAACATAGATGTTCTATGTATTCCCAAGGTGCACCGATGAGATCTAAAACATTCCTGGTTACCGGTGGCAATGGTTTTCTAGGGCACGCACTGATTACACAATTGGCGCAGTTGCCTGATTGTTCTGTCGTGGCGCCGGTCCGAGCCGCGTCAGTGGTGTTCCCGGCGGGCGTGCGCCGGCTACCTCTGACGAGTCTCAATGGTTCAAACGATTGGAGTGAGGCCCTCACCGACGTCGAAGTTATTGTCCATGCAGCTGCTCGCGTTCACGTCATGAAAGAAGTCACTTCCGATCCGCTGGTGGCGTTTCGTCAGGTCAATGTCGAGGCAACATTGAACCTCGCTCGCGCGGCTGCGGCGTCCGGAGTGAAGCGTTTTATCTACATCAGCTCGATTAAGGTAAACGGTGAGGGGACTCCTCCGGGCACTGCGTACAGCGCAGATGACGTGCCAGCTCCGATTGACCCTTATGGGATTTCGAAGCTTGAGGCAGAGCAAGGCTTGAAAATGCTTGCCGCAGATACGGGGATGGAAGTGGTTATCATCCGCCCTGTGCTGGTCTATGGGCCTGGCGTCAAAGCCAACTTTCTTAGCATGATGCGCTGGCTGTACCGTGGCGTTCCCTTGCCGTTAGGCGCTGTCCACAATCACCGCAGTCTTGTTGCCATAGACAACATTGTGGATTTTATCGTGACCTGTTCCGACCACCCAGCCGCTGCCAATCAAGTGTTCTTGGTTAGTGATGGCGAAGACGTATCGACCACACAATTATTGCGCAAGTTGGCGACGGCTCTGGGTAAGCCTGCCCGTTTGTTGCCAATACCTGTTTGGCTCATGAGCGGTGTGGCAGCGCTATTGGGCCAGCGCGCACTGTCGAATCGTATCTTCGGCTCGCTGCAGGTTGATATCAGCAAAAACCGACAACTATTGGGCTGGGCACCTCCAGTCACCCTCGATAAAGCTTTGGGCCTGACGGCACAATATTTTCTGGATTCCCGTAAATCATGAGTTTTGGCTGGTTCATCCCTGTCATCGTCACGGTATCTTTTTCCCTGACCTGGGCATTGCGTCGTTACGCGCTGTCGCGAAGCCTGATTGATATTCCCAACGCTCGAAGCTCTCATTCGGTGCCCACGCCCCGGGGGGGCGGGGTTGCAATTGTCCTGGCATTTACATTGGCTCAGGGAATGCTGTTGTCTACAGGATTGATGCAGTTTTCGGCATTTTTGGCCATCGCAGGTGGCGGCGCTATGATTGCAGTGATCGGGTTTATGGATGACCACGGTCACATTGCAGCCCGGTGGCGCCTGTTGGGGCATTTTGTAGCATCGACCTGGTTGCTGTTCTGGCTGGGTGGCCTGCCTTCCGTCCAATTCGGGGGCGTTTTGGTCGATCTGGGTTGGTTAGGGCATGTGCTGGCGGTATTTTATTTGGTGTGGTTGCTCAACCTTTACAACTTCATGGATGGAATCGATGGCATTGCCAGTGTCGAGGCGATTTGTGTTTGTCTCGGTGCTTGCGTCCTCTATTGGAGTAGCGGCACGCCTCAACTTGTCTGGGCGCCGCTTTTACTTGCGGTGGCCGTGGCCGGTTTTCTGTTCTGGAATTTTCCACCTGCCAGAATTTTCATGGGCGATGCGGGGAGCGGGTTTCTCGGCATTATCCTGGGCGGCTTGTCGCTACAGGCCACCTCGGTCTCTGCCAACTTGCTGTGGGGCTGGTTAATACTGCTCGGTGTTTTTATCGTCGATGCCACGTTCACGTTGTTTCGCCGTTTGCTCAGGGGAGACAAAATTTACGAAGCGCACAGAAGTCACGCCTATCAATTTGCCTCTCGTCGGTTTGGCAGCCATTTAGCGGTTACTACGGCTGTTGGAGTGATCAATGTGCTCTGGTTGTTGCCTATAGCGGTGGGAGTTACGCACTATGGCCTGGACGGTATCCTCGGCTTGATTCTGGCCTATGCTCCACTGGTGGTGCTGGCGATCAAGTTTCGTGCAGGAGAGCAGGAAGGCGCTTCAGTCGAGAGCTAAGTAACAGTATTGAGGTTTAGGGTGGAAGCGATACGCCAGCAAGCTTCACCGCGGCGATTCAACAGTTAAAGGGAGGTTCTGAGGTGTTTGAAGAGTTAATGGAAAAAGCCAGAGAGCGTCTTTTAGGGCTTCCCAGAAGCCGAAAACGACTGATTCAGGTCGTTACAGACATTGTTTTAGTCTGGGTTGCGCTGTGGTTGGCATTCATCGTCCGTTTGGGTATCGATGACATGTACAACCCCATCAAAGTCCATACTTGGCTCTTTGCCTGTGCTCCCGTCATAGCCATTCCTCTATTCATCCGCTTTGGTATGTACCGTGCGGTCATGCGCTATTTTGGCAATGACGCGTTGATCGCCATTATCAAGGCCGTCAGTTTGTCGTCCCTTATTCTGGTCGTGGTGGTCTATTGGTACAGTAACCATGAGGCCGTTGTACCTCGTTCGATCATTTTCAATTACTGGTGGCTAAGCCTGGTCATCATCGGCGGGCTGCGGCTATGTATGCGCCAATACTTCATGGGCGACTGGTTCACTGCTGCCCAGCATGTGCCATTTACCAATCGAGACAACGGTTTGACCAAAGTGGCTATCTACGGCGCCGGAGTCGCAGGTAATCAACTGGTTGCGGCCCTTCGTATGGGCAAGGTGATGCGTCCAGTCGCTTTCATCGACGACGACGCAAGTATCGCTGATCGCTCTATCTCCGGCCTCCAGGTCTACAAACCCAAACACATTCAACAAATGATCGACGTCACCGGCGCCCAGGAAATCCTCTTGGCCCTGCCGTCATCTACTCGTGCACGTCGCCGGGAAATTCTTAATCTGCTGGAAGGCTTCCCACTTCACATTCGAAGCGTCCCGAACTTCACCGATCTCGCAAGCGGCCGGGTAAAGGTCGAAGACATCCAGGAAGTGGACATCGCCGACCTGCTGGGCCGCGACTCTGTACCAGCGCAACCAGAACTTCTCGCACGCTGTATCAAAGGCAAGACCGTAATGGTTACTGGCGCCGGCGGGTCGATCGGTTCAGAGCTTTGCCGACAGATTTTCCTGTTAGGGCCGACCACGCTTATTTTGTTCGATCACAGCGAGTTCAACCTCTACAGCATTCTCTCGGAATTGGAGCAGCGTGGCATTCGTAATTCGGTATCGATCAAGTTGTTGCCAATTCTTGGTTCCATCCGTCACCCGCACAAGCTTCTCGATGTCATGAAGACCTGGCGCGTGGACACGGTCTACCACGCTGCCGCTTACAAGCATGTGCCAATGGTGGAGCACAACATTGCTGAGGGCGTGCTGAACAATGTCATCGGAACGCTCAATACGGCTCAGGCTGCCCTGCAGTCTGGTGTATCCAACTTTGTGCTGATCTCCACGGACAAGGCCGTTCGCCCCACCAATGTGATGGGCAGCACCAAGCGCCTGGCCGAGCTGACCCTTCAAGCCCTGAGCCGTGAAATCGCCCCCGTCTTGTTCGGCGACAAGGGCAACGTATCCCGAGTCAACAAGACGCGTTTCACAATGGTTCGGTTTGGCAATGTGCTGGGTTCGTCCGGCTCCGTAATCCCGCTGTTCCACAGTCAGATCAAATCAGGCGGCCCGTTGACGGTCACCCACCCCAAGATCACTCGCTATTTCATGACCATCCCCGAAGCCGCGCAATTAGTCATCCAGGCTGGCTCCATGGGGCAGGGTGGTGATGTGTTCGTCCTGGACATGGGCGAGCCGGTAAAAATTGTCGAGCTGGCAGAGAAAATGATTCATCTTTCCGGTTTGAGCATTCGTTCGGAGAGGAACCCGCAAGGTGATATCTCCATAGAATTTACCGGCCTGCGCCCAGGCGAGAAGCTCTACGAGGAATTGCTGATCGGTGACAACGTAGCGGCTACTCAGCACCCGATGATCATGAGCGCCAACGAAGACCACCTATCCTGGGATTTACTCAAACCCCGTTTGGCTGAATTACTCAACGCCGTCGAGCAGGACGATTACTCCCGCGTGCGCCAACTCCTGCGCGAAACCGTCAGCGGCTACACACCTGATGGCGAGATCGTCGACTGGATTCATCAGCAACGCCGCCTCGAGCCTTGATTGTTTCACATTCTGTAACGGACACACTTTTGACAGCTCCATCACATCGCCTAAGTTTGGAAGGCAGCTTCGGAAAAGCTGCTTTCTAAAACGATGTTATGGAGCTTCAATTATGCGTACTGGCTATTTCTACTCTTTGGTTTTCGCCCTGCTCACCACCGCTTCCGTTGCCACAATTGCTGCACCTGCGGCGAAACCCGAATCAGGCAGCGCACCTCTGGTACTGGAGGTTTCCCCTAAGACGCAGTCTGTCAAAGTCGATCTCAATGCAGCCGATGCCCCGACACTGCAGCGCGAGTTGACCGGTATCGGAGAGGCCAAAGCCAAGGCGATTGTTGCTTATCGTGACAGTAATGGACCATTTTCTTCTGTAGACGAGCTGCTGGAAGTGAAGGGGATAGGTAAAGCGATTCTGGACAAAAATCGCGAAAAGCTTCAGGTGAACTAAGCTTGTAGCTCAACGCCAGAGGCCGGTCATTGACCGGCCTTTTTGCTGTCTGGCGATAGGGGTGGTTAGACGCCTTTCATCGGTTCATAAAAAATTATGGCTATCATATATGTCTTATATTATGCCTATAATTCGTGTGTTATCCGCTGAAGCGTGCTGATGTTCAGACGCTTACCTCTCTAAGTTATTCTCAGGAGCACCGTCATGACTTCCACCCAATCCCAAGGTACGGCCCTCGTCACCGGTGCTTCTTCCGGTATCGGTGCCATCTACGCTGAGCGGTTGGCAGCGCGTGGTTTTGATTTGTTGTTGGTTGCTCGTGACGAGCAGCGGCTTGAGGCGGCAGCGTCGAAATTGCGCGCCGAGCACGGTATTCAGGTGGAAGTGCTCAAGGCAGACCTGACACAAAAGAATGATGTACTGAAGATCGAACAACGTCTTCGCAGCGATTCGAGTATCAGCCTGTTGCTGAATAACGCTGGCGTCGCAGCGGATGGTCTGCTGGCGAATGCCGATATGGAGCAGCTGGAAAAGCTGATTCAACTGAACGTCACCACGGTCACTCGCCTGGCATCGGCGGCAGCCGCCAGTTTTGCCAAGGCCGGCCGAGGTTCTATTATCAATATAGCGTCGGTGGTGGCGTTGTTTCCTGAGCGCTTCAATGCGACTTACAGCGCCAGTAAAGCTTACGTGTTAAGCCTGACGCAGTCCTTGAATGCCGAACTGGATGGCACTGGCGTCAAGGTTCAAGCCGTGTTGCCAGGCGTAACGCGCACTGAGATCTGGGAGCGCTCAGGTATCGACGCTAGCCAGATTCCGGCGGAAATGGTCATGGAAGCAGGTGAAATGGTTGATGCAGCGTTAGCCGGTCTGGATCAAGGTGAACTGATCACCATTCCATCGTTGCCAAACGCTTCCGAGTGGGACGACTTTGTGAAGGCCCGCTTGGTAATGGCGCCGAATCTTTCCAAAAGTACGGCCGCCGCACGTTACAAATGAGGCGCCTTCCATCGGCTTGAGGTAATTGCGACATGAGTGATCGTCGAGTAGTTGTCACCGGCATGGGCCTGGTGTCTCCGCTGGGTAGCGGTGTTGAAGCTGTCTGGAAGCGTTTGCTGGCCGGGCGTTCCGGATTGCGTCATTTACCTGAAGAGGTGGTTGCCGATCTACCGGCCAAGGTTGGCGGCGCGGTGCTTACCGTGGCGGAAGATCCCGAGGCGGGTTTTGACCCGGAGCGAGCAACGCCACCCAAAGAGCAGAAGAAGATGGATCGCTTCATTTTGTTTGCCATGGAGGCTGCGCGGCAGGCGTTGGAGCAGGCCGGTTGGCAGGCGCTGGACCCGCAAGCCCAGGAACGCACGGCAACCATTATCGGTTCTGGGGTCGGTGGGTTTGGCGCGATTGCCGATGCGGTACGCACCACCGACAGCCGTGGACCTCGGCGCCTGTCGCCCTTCACCATTCCGTCGTTCCTGGTCAATCTGGCGGCGGGTCATGTGTCGATCCAGCACGGATTCAAGGGCCCGTTGGGCGCTCCGGTGACGGCGTGTGCGGCCGGGGTGCAAGCGATTGGTGATGCGGCGCGGTTGATTCGTTGCGGCGAAGCGGATATTGCCGTGTGTGGCGGTGCGGAGGCAGCGATCGATCGGGTCAGCCTGGCCGGTTTCGCGGCGGCGCGTGCCTTGTCCAGTGGTTACAACGAAACTCCTGAGCGGGCTTCTCGGCCGTTCGACAGTGGGCGCGACGGCTTTGTGATGGGGGAGGGCGCGGGTCTTCTGGTGATTGAATCCCTGGAGCATGCCTTGGCGCGAGGGGCTCAACCTTTAGCCGAGTTGGTCGGCTACGGCACTAGTGCCGACGCCTTTCACCTGACCGCGGGACCGGAAGATGGCAGCGGTGCGCGCCGGGCGATGTCGCTGGCATTGGCGCAGGCGGGTATTTCAGCGGCTCAGGTGCAACATCTCAATGCGCACGCCACGTCGACGCCGGTGGGCGACCTCGGCGAGTTGGCAGCTATCAAATCGTTGTTCGGTTCAGATAACAAGATAGCGGTGACGTCGACCAAATCGGCGACAGGGCATTTGCTCGGTGCCGCCGGTGGGATTGAGGCGATCTTCACGCTGTTGGCGATTCGCGATCAGATTGTGCCGGCCACCCTGAATTTCGATAATCCGGACCCCGCGGCACAAGGCGTAGACATCGTCCACGGTCAGGCGCGGCCAATGGCGATCGAGTATGCGCTGTCCAATGGCTTCGGGTTTGGCGGAGTCAATGCCAGCGTGCTGTTTAAGCGCTGGCAGAATTAGTCCGGGGTTGTTTAAGAAACGCGCGTGTTACGTCGAGAATCCGCTGGGCTAGCTCGGGATTCTCGACACTGCGCGATAACAGCAATGCCCCGATCAGAGCAGACATGATGACGATGCTCTGGTCCGCGGCATCTTCGCCTTCCAGGGTGCCTTCTATTTGTTGGAGCCGTGCGATCAGCATTACGTCCGAGGTCGGACTGGGCTGCCCACGCAAACCAAGTTCCGAAGACATGGTGGGCAACGGGCAGCCTTCATGAGGTGAGGTCCGGTGCCATTCGGACAAATAAGCATCGATGAAGGCATCCAGTGGGCGATCCTGGGCGAACAGCTCGGCACACAATGCTTCGACCTCTTCGCCAGCGGCTTGCAGCGCCTTTTCAACCAGTTCGTCCTTGGACTTGAAGTGCGAGTAAAAACCGCCGTGGGTCAACCCTAATGCTTTCATCAGTGGTTGCAGGCCAGTTTCCCCAATACCGTCCCGGCGGAATCTCGCTGAGGCTTCCTTGATGATGCGTTTGTGGGTCTGGGCTTTATGGTCCTGCGAGTAACGCATCTGAAATCTCCGCAACAATGCGCCATCTTAACCAATGAAAATAAGATGGTGATTGTACTTCTACCTCTAAAAAGCATGCAGATGCGTCCAACTTCGTTATAAAAGCGGCAAAGACTTGTCACAAATAATGACTGCTCTTGACCAGATTGTATGGGGCTGGTGTTTACCTACAACGCGACACACACAAAACCCCTGTCATTCACTGAAAATGACAGGGGTTATGGTTTAGCGGTCCTGCGATTCCTTGGCATCCATTTCCGCATTGCGTTCAGCGACGCGTTTACGTTGCTCATCGGTCAGTTCGACCTTGTTGGCGGTGTCGCGCAACATCATCAAACCACCAACAATCGAGCCGATTGCAACGACCAGAATTAACCAGGCATACCAGGGCATAGGGCTCTCCTTGAGGGCAGGGCGATTGGCGGAGGTCGCCAATCGATCATGCATACCACTTTGAGCGATGGGTTTTCGCAGTGGTTCCATTCTATGCCTGATATCCCAATCGCACTTGAGCTGTTTATAGCCCGGTCAACATGCGTCCGCCGGTGCATCGGCGCGCAACTGATGTTCTGCGCTGGATGCCGGCGTGTTTATGCGCCAGTTGAGGGCAGGGTTGACTGTTGTGTCGCCTTCGCGAGCAGGCTCGCTCCCACAGGGAATCGGTGTAGTCCGGGCAATCGCATACCAATGTGGGAGTCAGCCTGCTTGCGATGGGGCCAGTCCAATCCCCACAAAACCACGCTGTAACGCGCGCATAAACCCACTCTTTACGCATTCTTTATGCCCCGCCCGCCCCCTCGGTCTCGTTCCTTTACAGCCTCCCTGCCGACAATGACTCCACACGCGGCACTACGCCGTATCACGGAGAACTTCCATGAGCGTTCTGGACGGAGTGTCACTGCTGCTGGCAGTGGGGCTGTTCATTTATCTGTTGGTTGCGCTGTTGCGCGCGGACCGGAACTAGGAGCGGCTATGCACAGTTATGACTATTGGCTGATCCTCGCGTTTTTCGCGCTGGTATTGGTCCCGGCGCCGTTCCTCGGGCGCTTTTACTACAAGGTCATGGAAGGTCAGCGCACTTGGCTGACACCGATTCTCGGCCCGGTGGAACGCGGCTGTTATCGCGTAGCCGGTGTGGATCCGCAGGCTGAACAGAGCTGGCAGAAATACACCCTGGCCTTGCTCGCCTTCAACCTTGCGGGCTTCTTGCTGTTGTTCGCGATCCTGTTGTTCCAGGATCACTTGCCGCTCAACCCGCAAAACTTGCCGGGTCAGGAGTGGACGCTGGCGTTTAACACCGCCATCAGTTTCATGACTAACACCAACTGGCAGGCGTACAGCGGTGAAGCGTCCCTGAGCTATTTGAGTCAAATGGTCGGCCTCACCGTGCAAAATTTTGTCAGCGCTGCTACCGGGCTGGCGGTATTGGTTGCGCTGTGTCGCGGTATCGGTCGCAAGTCGACCAAGACCCTCGGCAATTTCTGGGTCGATATGACCCGCGCCACCCTCTACGGCTTGTTGCCGCTGTGCTTGCTGCTGGCGCTGTATCTGGTCTGGGCGGGCGTGCCACAAACCTTCGCCCAATACGTGAATGCCGTGACCATGCAGGGCGTCGATCAGGTGATTCCGCTGGGCCCGGCCGCCAGTCAGATTGCGATCAAGCAACTGGGCACCAACGGCGGTGGATTCTTCGGCGTCAATTCGGCGCACCCGTTCGAGAACCCGACGGCGTGGAGCAACCTGTTCGAGATGGCATCGATCATCCTGATCCCGGTCGCGCTGGTGTTCACCTTCGGCCACTACGTCAAAGACCTGCGTCAGAGCCGCGCGATTGTTGCCTGCATGTTCGCCTTGTTCCTGATCGGTGGAGCGACCTCGCTGTGGGCTGAATACCAGCCGAACCCGGCGCTGAACAACGTCGCCGTTGAACAGACCGCACCGCTGGAAGGCAAGGAAGCGCGTTTCGGCACCACCGCCACGGTGCTGTGGTCGGTGACCACCACCGCCGCGTCCAACGGCTCGGTCAACGCCATGCACGACAGCCTCAACCCGCTGACCGGCATGGTCGCGCTGGTCAACATGATGGTCGGCGAAGTGATCTTCGGCGGCGTCGGTGCCGGGCTCTACGGCATGTTGCTCAACGTGTTGATCGCGGTGTTCCTCGCTGGCCTGATGATCGGCCGCACCCCGGAATACCTTGGTAAAAAACTGCAAGCCAAAGAAGTGCAACTGCTGGTGGTGACCTTGCTGGTGATGCCGGTCGGCGTGCTGGTGCTCGGCGCGATTGCCGCAAGCCTGCCCGGTCCGGTCGCGGCGGTGAGTAATCCTGGCGCTCACGGTTTCAGTCAGTTGCTGTACGCCTACACCTCGGCCAGCGCCAACAACGGTTCGGCATTCGGCGGCTTCGGTGCAAATACGCCGTTTCACAACCTGATGCTGGGGCTTGGAATGTTGATCGGTCGCTTCGGTTACATCCTTCCGGTACTGGCCCTGGCCGGCAGCCTGGCGATGAAGAAAACCGCACCGATCGGCCAGAACAGCTTCCCGACTCATGGCCCGCTGTTTGTGACCCTGCTGACCGTGACCATTTTGCTGGTGGGTGGTTTGACCTTCTTGCCGACGCTGGCGCTGGGTCCGATTGCTGAACATTTGAGCATGGCTGCCTTTTGAATAAGGAGCTGAGGATCTGATGATGAATATGCCCGTAACTAAAACCGCCGTCGTCAAGGCGCCGGAACAACCAAAAACAGCAATCTCGGCCCTCTGGCGCCCGGCGCTGGTGCAAGCTTTCGTCAAGCTCGATCCTCGGCAATTGCAGCGTGCGCCGGTGATGCTGGTGGTCGAACTGACCGCGATCCTGACCACTGTGCTGTGCTTCATTCCCGATGTGGCAGTGCCGACCTTTGTCGCCGCGCAAATCGCCCTGTGGCTGTGGTTCACCGTGCTGTTTGCCAACTTCGCCGAGGCCTTGGCCGAAGGTCGCGGCAAGGCCCGCGCCGACAGCCTCAAGGCCGGCAGCGAAGGCTTGAGCGCTCGTCGTAAAACCGCCAACGGCACGTTTCAGGTGGTGCCGGCCACGAGCCTGCGAAAAGGTGATGTAGTGCGCGTCGTAGCGGGGGAAATGATCCCCGGTGACGGCGAAGTGATTGAAGGCATTGCGGCGGTCAACGAAGCGGCGATTACCGGTGAATCCGCGCCGGTGATTCGTGAGTCCGGCGGCGACCGCTCCGCCGTCACCGGCAACACCCGACTGGTCTCCGACTGGCTGCTGGTGAAGATCACCGCCAACCCGGGCGAATCGACACTGGACCGAATGATCGCTCTGGTCGAAGGCGCCAAACGTCAGAAAACCCCGAACGAAGTGGCGCTCGACATCCTGCTGATTGGCCTGACCCTGATCTTCCTGTTGGTGGTCGTCACCCTGCAACCGTTCGCCCACTTCGCCAATGGCAGCCTGCCGTTGGTGTTCCTGGTGGCGTTATTGGTCACGCTGATTCCGACCACCATTGGCGGCTTGCTGTCCGCCATCGGTATCGCCGGGATGGACCGCCTGGTGCGGTTGAACGTGATCGCCAAGTCCGGCCGTGCCGTGGAAGCGGCGGGGGACGTACATGTCCTGCTGCTGGACAAGACTGGCACCATCACCTTCGGTAACCGTCGTTGCACCGCAGTGCATCCGGCACCGGGCGTCACCGCCAAGGAACTGGCCGAGGGCGCGTTGTTCGCCTCGCTGGCCGATGACACCGCTGAAGGTAAGTCCATCGTCGAGTACCTGCGCGGGACTCAACCACAACCAGAGCCCGCCACCGAGTTGCTGACGGCGGTACCGTTCAGCGCTGAAACCCGCCTGTCCGGCGTCGACTATCAGGGCCGCGTGTATCGCAAAGGCGCGGTGGATTCGTTGCTGGCCTTCGTCGGCCTGAAACGTGCCGACCTGGCCGCGCCGCTGTCCCGGGAAATCGACAAGATTGCCCAGAGTGGCGGTACCCCGTTGCTAGTCTGTGCCGACGGCAAATTGCTCGGTGTGATTCACCTCAAGGACGTGGTCAAACCCGGCATCCGTGAACGTTTCGCCGAGCTGCGCAAACTGGGGATTCGCACGGTCATGGTGACCGGCGACAACCCGCTGACCGCCGCCGCGATTGCCGCTGAAGCGGGCGTCGATGACGTGCTGGCCGAAGCCACACCGGAGAAAAAACTGGCGCGCATCCGTCATGAGCAAAACGACGGTCGCCTGGTCGCCATGTGCGGCGACGGCGCCAACGACGCCCCGGCATTGGCCCAGGCGGACGTCGGGATGGCGATGAACGACGGAACACAAGCGGCGCGCGAAGCGGCCAACATGGTCGACCTCGACAGCGACCCGACCAAGCTGCTGGACGTGGTGCAGATCGGTAAAGAACTGCTGGTGACGCGCGGTGCGTTGACGACCTTTTCCATCGCCAACGACGTGGCCAAATACTTCGCGATTTTGCCGGCGCTATTCGCTTCGATCTACCCGCAACTGGGCGTGCTGAACGTCATGCACCTGACCAGTCCGCAGAGTGCGATTCTGTCGGCCATTGTGTTCAACGCCTTGATTATCGTGGTGCTGATTCCACTGGCCTTACGCGGCGTGCGAGTGCAGGCCGCGAGTGCGGCGGCGTTGCTGCGACGCAATCTGTTGATCTATGGATTGGGCGGAATTGTGGTGCCGTTCGTGGGCATCAAGGCGATCGATATGCTGCTGACGGCGCTGCATCTGGTTTGACGCCATCGCGAGCAAGCTCGCTCCCACAGGGGGATGCGGTGCTTTTGTAGGAGTGAGCCTGCTCGCGATGAAAGCACCTCGGTGCACCTGATCGAACCCTGTATGTGTTATCCGAATTCGAGGATTTTGAAATGTCCACAATGATACGTCCGGCCTTGAGCCTGCTGGTCCTGATGACCCTGATCACCGGCGTCGCCTACCCCTTGGTCGTCACCGGTGTCGCCCAGGTCGCGTTCCCGGATCAAGCTAATGGCAGCCTGGTACACGATGCCAGCGGCAAGGTCCGTGGCTCGTCACTGATTGCCCAGGATTTCGTCGGTGACGACTGGTTCCATCCACGCCCATCGGCCGGTGCATTTGCCACCGTGTCGAGCAGCGCGAGTAACCTGTCGCCGAGCAATCCGGCGCTGGCAACCCGGGTGATCGACGATGCCAACAAACTGCTGGTGCCGGGGCAGGGGCCAGTGCCATTGGCCATGGTGACCACCTCTGGCAGTGGCCTCGATCCGCACTTGCCACCGGCCGCGATTGCCTATCAACTGGCGCGAGTCGCTGCGGCACGTCATCTGCCGGTGTCGACGCTGCAACAACTGCTGGACGCGCACATCGAGCAGCCATTGGTGGGGCCGCCGGTGGTGAATGTGCTGGCGCTGAATATCGCGCTGGAAAACCTGTAGATCGGTGGTGCAGCCAATCGCGAGCAGGCTCGCTCCCCCCGCAGGGGAATGCATTCCAGAATGTAGGAGTGAGCCTGCTCGCGATGGCGGTAGATCAATCACCGCATAACTATCTGAATAAAGAGATTCCCAGACATGAGTGACTCCGGCCGCGCCGACGCGCTGTTAGCAGACCTGCCCCGCGATGGCCGTGGCCGGCTCAAGGTTTTCCTCGGCGCAGCGCCCGGTGTCGGCAAAACCTACGCCATGTTGCAAGCCGCTCACACCCAATTGCGCCAAGGCGTAAAAGTCATCGCTGGTGTGGTGGAAACCCATGGCCGCGCCGAAACCGAAGCGCTGCTCGGCGGCTTGCCGCAACAGCCGTTGGTGCGCTCGGAATACCGGGGCGTGATGCTCGAAGAAATGGACCTCGATGGTCTGCTCGCGGCCAAACCGAAACTGGTGCTGGTCGATGAACTGGCTCACAGCAACGCCCCCGGCAGCCGCCATACCAAACGTTGGCAAGACATCCAGGAGTTGCTCGCCGCCGGCATCGACGTGTTCACCACGGTCAACGTCCAACACCTGGAAAGTCTCAACGATCAAGTGCGCGGCATCACCGGTGTGCAGGTGCGTGAAACCCTGCCGGACTGGGTGCTGCAAGAAGCCTACGAACTACTGCTGATCGACCTGCCACCACGGGAATTGCTTGAGCGTTTGCGCGACGGCAAGGTCTACGTGCCGGAGCAGGCGCGAGCGGCCATCGACGCGTTTTTCACCCAGACCAACCTGACCGCCCTGCGCGAAATGGCGATGCAAACCGCCGCTGCTCAGGTCGACAATGACCTGGCCCAGGGGTATCGCCAACTCGGTCAAGCGGCGCCAGCGGTGCGCGGTCGTCTGTTGGTCGGTGTCGATGGCGATGCGCAGGCCGAGCGTCTGGTGCGTCACGCCAGTCGTGTCGCCCAGCGTCGGCATTTGCCGTGGAGTCTGGTGCATGTCGACAACGGCAGCGTGCGTGATGAGCAATCGCGCCTGCGCCTGCAAAGTGCCCAACAATTGGCCGAACGCCTCGGTGGCGAAGTGGTGTTGTTGCGCGCTGGCGAAGTCGCGAAAACCCTGATTCAGCACGCCGCCGAACGCCGTGCCAGCCTGGTGCTGGTTGGCCAGTCCCGGCAGCGTTTGCGTCGGCGCTTGTTCGGCGGTGGTTTGGCGTCACGCCTGCTGCGTGATGCGCGTGGGCTGGAAATCAACGTCCTCGACAGCGATCACCTGCCGCATCAACCGCGCCAGCGTTCGACGCAGTCGCTGGTGTGGTTCGATTACGCGCTGGCGGCAGTGGCGACGGTGTTGGCCAGTGCCTTGGCCTGGGGCGTGGCGAGTATTTTGCCGCTGCCCAACATCTCGCTGGTGTTCCTCGCCGCCGTGTTGCTGGTAGCGGTGCGCAGCAGTCTTGGCCCGGCACTGGCCTGTGCGGCGCTGTCATTTCTGACCTATGACTTTCTGTTCATCCCTCCGAATTTTTCCTTCGCCATCCAGCGCGAAGAAGACGTGCTGACCTTGCTGTTCTTCTTGCTGATGGCGGCACTCACCGGCAATCTCGCGGCCCGGCAACGCAGGCAATTGCAGGCCCTGCGTGACACTCAAGAAGAGACCAGCGAACTGCTCGACCTGTCGCGCAAACTGACGGCCGCCACCGACCGTCAAGCCGTGGTCAGCGCCGCCGCCCAGCACCTCAATGGCTGGAGTGACTTGCAGCTGTGCCTGCTCAATCAAGACGGGCAGGGTGGCTGGAAAGTTGAAACCGGAGGCCCGTTGGAGTTTTCGGAAGCCGAACGCGCGGCCGCCGATTGGGCCTGGCAACACGATCAACCGGCGGGTGCTGGCACCGGCACGTTGCCGTTGGGGCGTTGGTGGTGGTGGCCGTTATCGGTGGAAGACGGGCCTCTGGCATTGCTCGGCGTCTGCGCTAAAGAGGGCCAGACGTTAAGCGGCCAGCGTCGGCGTTTGTTGACCGCGTTGAGCCAGCCGCTGGCCCAGGCGCTGGCTCGTGCACAACTGGCCGAAGACCTTGAAGCGGCGCGACTGCACGGCGAAACCGAACAACTGCGCAGCGCACTGTTGGCCTCGGTATCCCACGATTTGCGTACGCCGCTGACGTCTATGCGCGGCAGCATCGACAGTCTGTTGGCCCTCGGCGAGGCCATTCCGCTGGAGGATCGCCGCGAACTGCTTGAAGGTACACGTGACGAAGCCGAGCGCCTGGATCGCTACATCCAGAACTTGCTGGACATGACCCGACTCGGCCACGGCGCGTTGAAGCTGGCGCGTGATTGGGTGTCGCCGGCCGACATTGTCGGCAGTTCGCTCAATCGACTGCGCGCGGTGTTGGCGCCGTTGCAGGTCAGTACCGACGTGCCGCCGCAATTGCCGCTGCTGTTTGTCCACGCCGCGCTGATCGAACAGGCGCTGGTCAACGTGCTGGAAAACGCCGCGCGATTTTCACCGGCTCATGGGCGGCTGCAATTGCGTGCCGGGGCTGATGACCGCGAGCTGTTTTTCTCGGTGAGCGATGAAGGACCAGGCATTCCCGAGGAGGAACGGGCGAAGATTTTCGACATGTTCTACACCGCCGCGCGCGGTGATCGGGGCGGACAGGGCACCGGGCTGGGGTTGGCGATTTGTCAGGGCATGGTGGGGGCACATGGCGGGCGGATCAGCGTCGGCGATGGCATCGAAGGGCGCGGCACTTGCATCACCTTGCACTTGCCCTTGCAAGAACAGCCTGCTTTTGAAAGTGAGCGCTGAACATGAAGCCTGATACCCTTTGCACATCTTCATGCCGCGATCAGACACCATGAGCCAGACTGCGACCATTTTGGTCATCGACGATGAGCCGCAAATCCGCAAATTCCTGCGCATCAGCCTGGTCTCCCAAGGCTACAAAGTGCTGGAGGCCGGCACCGGCAACGAAGGCCTGGCGCAAGCGGCGCTGAACAAACCGGATTTGCTGGTGCTCGACCTCGGTTTACCCGACATGGATGGTCAGCAAGTGCTGCGCGAGTTTCGTGAATGGTCGACGGTGCCGGTGCTGGTGCTGTCGGTGCGTGCGAGCGAAGGGCAGAAAGTCGAAGCGCTGGATGGCGGCGCCAACGACTACGTGACCAAGCCCTTTGGTATTCAGGAATTTTTGGCGCGCGTGCGTGCCTTGCTGCGCCAGGCGCCAGCGGGTGAAGCTCAGCAAGCGGCGCTAACGTTCGGCCCGTTGACCGTGGACCTGGCGTATCGGCGAGTGCTGCTCGATGGCATCGAAGTGGCCCTGACGCGCAAGGAGTACGCGGTGCTGGCGCAATTGGCGCGGCATCCGGGGCGGGTCATAACCCAGCAGCAATTGCTCAAGGATATCTGGGGGCCGACCCATACCGAGGACAGTCATTACCTGCGGATTGTGGTCGGGCATTTGCGTCAGAAACTGGCGGATGATCCAACTCAGCCTCGGTTTATCTTGACCGAGGCGGGGGTTGGGTATCGGTTGTTGAGTGAAGTAAGCCTTTAGTTTTTAGGTTGAATTATCCGGCCCCTTCGCGGGCAAGCCCGCTCCCACAGTGGATTGAGGTGATGCACAAATTATGTGATCACCAAAGATCCCCTGTGGGAGTGAGCCTGCTCGCGATGGGGCCCTTAGATTCACCCAAAAAAATCTCAGGAATCTCGCTCATTCTCATACCGATCCAAGGTGTCCCGCGCAATTTCCCGCCCCAGTGCGATCAACTCCGGTGCCTTGTAGAACTCGAAAAACCGGCATACCCGCTTCGGCACGTTAATCAAAATATCCGGCGGGTAACCGGCAATCTTGTACTGCGCGAGTGACGTCTGCATCACCTCGAAACTCTGGTTGATCAGGTCCAGCAATGAGGCCGGCCCAACGTTATCGATGATGAATGATCCCGTGGCCGACTTCGGCGCACCATCGCGTTCTGGGGCGGCGGCGGGTTGCTGGGCTTCGGGGTCGGCAGATTCGATCCAAGGGTTGATGTCGGCCGCTTCAGCCATCAATGCTTCCTTTTCCAGCAGTAGCAATTTTTCCGCCTGACTGCGTCGGAACGGCATCTTCGAACCCAGTGAATTGATCAAGTTGTCGAAACGGCTCTTGAAGGCTGCCGGGCGCTGGATAACCGGCATTTGATAGTGGCGCTGGTTGGTAGAGTTAAGGTTGACCGCGATGATCAGGTCGCAGTGACTCGACACCACCGGCACGATCGGCAACGGGTTGAGGATGCCGCCATCGACCAGCATCCGGTTGCCTTGCATCACCGGGGTGAAGAGGCTGGGAATCGCCGCCGAGGCGCGCATGGCCTGGTGCAGACAGCCTTCCTGGAACCAGATTTCCTGCTGATTGGTCAGGTCCGTGGCCACGGCCGTGTAGGGAATGCGCAGGTCTTCAATATTGATCTCGCCGACGATCTTGCGGATCTGCCCGAAAACCTTTTCACCGCGAATGGCGCCAAGCCGAAAACTGACGTCCACCAGACGCAACACATCGAGGTAATCCAGGCTCTCGATCCAGTCGCGATATTCGTCGAGTTTGCCGGCGGCATAAATCCCGCCGACCACCGCCCCCATGGAACAACCGGCGATGCAGGCGATGTCGTAGCCACGCCGTTCGATCTCTTCAATGACACCGATATGGGCATAACCTCGGGCTCCACCTGAGCCCAGTACCAGTGCGATACGCTTTTTCATGAATCGCCCTCGTCTGACAAGGTTCAACAATGCACCCATCAAGGGGCGTGCTTCAATCGCCAAGGTCGTTCGATGGGCCGAGTGCGTCGTTTTTTCGACACTCCATGGCGGCAGATGGCTATTCTTGCGCACGCTATAGTGAGTTTGCTTTGTGCGGCCAAGGCACTTTTCACCCGCCGGGCCGTCTTACCTGCACGATTGTTGACCTATCTTGAGGTGTTATTGATGAAAGCCTGGATTTGCGTACCTTTGATTGCTCTGGCGCTCGCTGGTTGTGCTGGCAAAACGGCCTACCGTGATAGCTGCGGTAGCCAGATAGACGCGGCGTGGCGTGAGCTAGACTTGGCCAAGGCCGAAGGTTTCGCCGGGACTGTCAGCTACTCCAAGGCCTTGTCGTTGCTGACCGGCGCCAAGACCCAGCAACAATTCGAAGCTTACGAAGGCTGCACCAGCAAGGCCGAGAAAGCGCGCTTCTATATTCGTGAGTCTCGTGCCGGCCGTTGAAGCATCATTTAGGCACCAGGGACACTCGATTCAGGGAGTAAGCGATGTCTGATTTGGTTGATCGGTTGGTGGCTCATGTCCTGGGCCTTGAAGTCCGCTTGTTGGCCTGTCAGGCACGATTGAGTGCCCGCACTGATCCTGAGGCATTGCACGAACTGCGCACCACGGTTCGCCGTTTGCGCAGCCTGTTGCGACCCTTGCGCGGCCTGCCCGGCGTCGAGCAGGTCGAAGTGGCGGCGGCCCGGGTCGGCGAGCTGACCACGCCGTTGCGTGATCGCGAAGTACTGGCGGCGTATTTGCTTGAGCACGGTCAACCCGAAGCCGCGCATTGGCGTATGGCGCAGATGGCGCAGGCGTATCCGGCGGTGGCGGCCAGTCCTGAGTTGGCGCAGTTGATGATGATCCTCGATGCCTTCCCGCGTTTTTTGCGTGCCTCCCAACGTCAGGATTTGCTCAAGGGCTTGCGCAAGCGCATAGAAAAACGCTTGGGAAAACAGTGGAAGAAACTGGACGTTGCACTGCACGATCCGGCCCACGACCGTCACCGCTTGCGATTGTTGATCAAACGTGTGCGCTACGGCATCGAAGCCTATCCCGAACTGGACCGTTTGCCGAAGGCCGCCCTGGCCCGATTGAAAGCGGCTCAGAGCGCCTTGGGTGATTGGCACGACAGTTGGCAATGGCTGGCCAGGGCTGTTGATGAGCCAGATTTACTGCCTTGTGTCGCCGTCTGGAAAACCACGTTGGTCGATGCCGAAAGCAACGCCGACCGCGTCCTCGACAAGCTCAGTGCTACTTGCTTCAAATCCTGAAAGCACCACAGATCAAATGTAGGAGCGAGCTTGCTCGCGAAAGCGGTGTGTCATTCAGCATTTATCTCGACTGACACACCGCCTTCGCGAGCAAGCTCGCTCCTACATTTATTTTGTGTTGGATGAAGATTCGTATGTCACGACACCAGGCGCGGCTCTTCTGTCAGTGCTTTTGGCCGGAATAATCGCTGTGTCGACGTCGCAGGCTGGTTAAGATCCCCCTCTACTTTTCCCCGTCTCCGAGGTTTTCATGCGCTTTTGCGATTTGCTCGACGCCGTCCGCCGGCAACCGCTGGAGCTGTCTATTCCGGCTGGATGGGCGCAGGGGCGTGCCAGTTTCGGTGGCCTGGTGGCAGCGTTGCAATACGAAGCCATGCGCGCAACAGTTCCGGCAGACCGGCCGGTGCGTTCGCTGGCGATCACCTTTGTCGGACCGGTCGAGCCTGAAGTGCCTGTCAGCTTTGAAGTCGATGTGTTGCGTGAAGGCAAAGCCGTCAGTCAGGTGCTGGGCCGGGCAATGCAGAAGGGGCAAGTGGTGACGTTGATCCAGGGCAGCTTCGGTGCGTCACGGCCCTCGGAGGTGTCGGTGAGGGCCGAGCCGGCACCCGAGATGAAGCACTGGGACGAGTGCCAGGAGATGCCATTCATCCCCGGCGTGATGCCGGAGTTCATGCAGCATCTGGCGATGCGTTGGGCCGTCGGTGGCATGCCGTTTACCGGCAACAACTCTCGTGAGATGGGTGGTTGGGTGCGATTGCGTGGGGACGTGAAGGAAGAGGCCGTTACCGAGTCGCATATCCTCGCGCTGGTGGACGCCTGGCCGCCGTCCTTGCTGCCGTACCTGAAAAGGCCGGCGATGGGCAGCACGCTGACCTGGACCATCGAATTCGTCCAGCCATTGCTGGAGATGAGCACGCTGGACTGGTGCAAATACCGGGTGGAAACCGAACACGCTGCAGACGGCTACGGCCATGCGGCCGCGAAGTTGTGGAGCGCGGACGGTCAGTTGATCGCCATCAGCCGGCAGACGGTGACGATTTTCGCCTGATCAGTGGCGACGGTGGCGTTCACGCCAGGCGCGCCACCAGCCACCGCTCAAGAAAAACCGTGGGAATGTCAGGAACTGCTCGACCAGCAAGCGTGACACCGCATCTTTGCGATCACTGAACGGCTCGGAAGCTTGCACCTCCAGGCTGTGACCGTGACGTTGCAGACTCAGTGCAGCGAGCAGGCCGACCACGCCGATGGCGATGTTCACCAGGCTCAGGCTGAAGACCCCGGAAACAATCAGCAGAAATGCCACGATGAACAGCGGCACGGCAATCAAGTGCAGCACCAGGTTGGTCGGGTGCTGATGATTGTTCGGGTACGCTCGCCATTGCCAGGCGGGTAGGTTGGGGTGACGTTTGCCCATGTTGAAACTCCTCAATCAGTGTTGACCGTATGATTGAAGAATAGGCGCGGTGAGTGGGGGCGGCGAATCGAGGCTGGCTATTGGACTGATAGGTCGGGATTGATGTTGTCCGGGCTGACGCCTTCGCTGGCTAGCCAGCTCCTACAGGTGGACCGAGTTTTTACAGGTGAATGCGATTAAATGTGGGAGCGGCGGTGCGACGATTCGACTTGCGCGCGAAGGGGCCTTCAGAGCTTGAGCTGCCCGATCGCCTTGCTCAATTCCCCGGCCAGCGCCGCCAGTTCATCACTGGTGGTTGCTGAACTGATGGTCTGCTGCACGGTATTTTCAGTCACATCGCGAATACTCACTACCGCCCGATTCATTTCTTCCGCCACTTGGCTTTGCTGCTCGGCCGCCACTGCAATCTGCGTATTGCTTTCACGCATCTGCGCCACGGCGCCGGTGATCTCTGCCAGCGCGGCACCGGCCTCTTGAGCCTGTTTTACGCAGTCGTCGGCCTTGAATGAGCTGTCCTGCATGAAGTCCACCGCGTCTCGAGTCCCGGCCTGCAAGGCGGTCACCATCAGGGTGATCTCGTCGGTGGAGGTCTGTACGCGTTTGGCCAGATTGCGTACTTCATCGGCGACGACCGCAAAGCCTCGGCCCATTTCACCGGCGCGTGCCGCTTCGATGGCCGCATTCAGGGCCAGCAGATTGGTTTGCTCGGCAATGCTGTGAATCACGCTGACCACCCCGTTGATTTTCTGACTGTCCTCGGCCAGGCGCTGAATCATCTCGGCCGTCTGTTGCACGCCGCTGGACAACCCGGCAATCGACTTCTGCACGCGACTGACCACCTGTTGCCCACTGCCCGCCAGCGTGTCTGCGGTTTGCGAGAGGTCGCGAGTGGCGCCTGCGTGTTGGGCAATGTGGTAAACGGTGGCGGTCATTTCATTGATTGCCGTGGCCGCCTGATCGGTTTCGCTTTGCTGGCCGAGCATGCCCTGGCGCACTTCGTTCATGCTCGAAGCCAGGCGTGCGGCGCCGACATCCAGTTGTCGCGCCGTGCTGGCGACGGTGTTGACCACGCGCTGGTAGCCAGCTTGCATTGCGTTGAAGGCGTTGGCCATTTGCCCGACCTCGTCCTTGCAGGCCAGCGGCACACGGGCGGACAGGTCGCCGGTTTTTTCGACGTGGAGCATCACGTCCTTCAAGGTGTTGAGCTGACTCAGCAAGAAGCGTATCAACAGTTGCGAAGCGCCGAGCATTGCCAGCATCAAAATAAATACCGCCACCGCGTAGTTGGCGAAACGCTCGCTGAATACCTGGCTCAGGCTTGGACCAAAGGCGACCACCGCGACGTTCTGGCCGTCTGGACGTGTGAACACCTCGGCGCCCATTAACGGATTTTCGCCGAACAGCGGCATTGAGTTGATCTCGACCCAGCCGTGGCTATCCGCCAGTTCCGATAGCGGTTGATCGTTCAGCAACGGCGCTTGCCCTCGATTGAAGGTCAACAGGTTGTCGGCCTTGGGCAGTCGTTGGCCGGGTGGCCACGCGCCGAGCAATCGCGCCTGCGCTTGGGCGGACGCTTGCGCAGCGTGACTGCGGGCCTGTTGTTCGAGCTGTACGGCGTACAGCACCAGCAACAGCGTCGTGAAGAAGGCGACCGCATTGACCGCCCAAAACTTGTATTTCAGCGAGATATTGCTAAGCCAGGCACCCATGGAGGTCTTCTCTGATAGCGGAAACAATATTGGCAAGGTGCTAGCATTGTGCCGCTATCGAGAAATTCTGAATTTGATATGGGTCAACATCCATCACAGTCCCCTGTAGGCGTGAGCCTGCTCGCGATCGCGTCAGTACCTGCAACATCGATGCGTTAGACAGACCGCTATCGCCGGCAAGCCGTTTTCACTCCTTGTATGTTGACCCTGATTCCAACGAGAGAGGTTACGCTCAAGGATTCATACAACAGCAAGTGCGTTTCTGGGGGAGGCCGATCACTCCTGAAGGCAGGATTTGCTCCTGACCTTGTCTGTAGAGAGGCCCCCCCGCCTCATTGCCCACCACGAAGAGTATCGAGAAGCCGACAAGTCGGACTTCGCATTACAAGGTTGCGGTGGCATGAAGTTCGAGGTCGGGGGAACCGGAAGCAATCTTACCGAAAGTCAGGGAAGTGAAAAGCATGAATACTCATGTCGGCATAGACATTGGTGCCCGTACGTCTGCGATGGGATGGCGACAGAACGGTAAGACATCAGGCCAGTGGGAGATTCAGCACACGTCGAAGGGGCGTAAGGCTGCCGTGACCAAGATGTTGGGCCTCAAACCGCTGAGCGTGATCATGGAGGCCACCGGCATTTACTACCTGGACCTTGCGCTGGAGCTACACGCCGCCGGTTTGCCGGTCTCGGTGATTAATCCCAAAAGCTTCCACAACTTTGCCAAGCTGATGCTGCAAAACAGCAAGACTGATCAGATTGATGCCCAATTGCTGGCCGAATACGGTGAGCGCATGGCGCCTAGACTGTGGGTCCCGCCGACTGCAGATCAACTGATGCTGCGTGCGCTTGGTCGCCATATCAACCGGCTGATTGGTCATCGGACCAGAGCCAAGAATGAGCTGCACGCGCTACAAGCGACACAAACGAGTGTCGAGCTACTGATCGAGGATGAGAAAGATGCGATTGCAGCGCTGGACACACGGATTGATCGTTTGAAGAAGGCGGCACGCGAGGCCATCGCCAAATGCCCGGATCTGAGTTTGCAGTTTCGCTGCATGATGGCTGCTCCCGGCGTGGGAGAAGCCTCGGCTATCGCCGCACTGGCTGAGCTGACGACCTTGCCTGTGACGCTCAAGTCGGCACAGGTCAGCCGTTATGCAGGGCTCGACGTCAGGCTGACCCAGTCAGGCACCAGTGTGAACCGACCAGGTCGAATGTCCAAATGCGGTAACGCGTATTTGCGTGCAGCGATGTTCATGCCGGCGATGACGGCAATTCGCTGTGATGAGAATGTGAAGGCCTTTTACGAGGCGCTGCTAGCTCGCGGCAAGAAGAAAATGCAGGCCATTGGAGCGGTGATGCGCAAATACCTGACCGGGTTATGGGCATGCATGCGTTCTGGAGAAGAATTTAATACGGCCAAGCTTTTTAGCGAAAAACATCTCGCGAAAGCTTGACCGTGAACAGAGTATCTACAGGGGGGGAATGTGGTTACTGGGGGATTGTGGGCAAGCCGAAGAACGCTCGTGCGCAGGCAGTGGTGTGATCTGCCAGATCTTCCGCCGTTTCGCCGCGATGCAACGCCACTTCCCGCAACACTTCAGTCAAATACGCCGGTTCGTTGCGGCCATTTTTCGGCTTGGGCCGCAAACTGCGTGGCAGCAGATACGGCGCATCGCTTTCCAGCATCAGCCGGCCCCGTTTGATTTCCTTCACCAACGGATGCAGGTGCGTGCCCCGGCGCTCGTCGCAGATCCAGCCGGTAATGCCGATGTGCAGATCCAGATCGAGGTAGCTGAACAGGGCTTTCTTTTCGCCGGTGAAACAATGCACGACGGCGGCCGGCAATTGATCTCGGTAATCTCGCAGGATTTCCAGCAGCCGCTGACTGGCATCGCGCTCATGCAGGAACACCGGTAGCTGCAAGTCGACCGCCATTGCCAGGTGTTCCTCGAGGACCTTTTCCTGCTGTGGGCGCGGCGAGAAGTCGCGATTGAAATCCAGTCCGCATTCGCCCACGGCCACCACGTTTGGCTCCCTGAGCAAACTGCGTAAACGCTGCGCGCTGTCAGCGTTCCAGTCGGTCGCCGCATGCGGGTGAATGCCGGCCGTGGCAAACAGCCGTTGAGCGGTTTCGTCCAGTTGTTGGCACAGTTCAAGAGCCTGTTCGCTGCCCTCGACATTCGTACCGGTCAGGACCAATTGGCAGACCCCTGCGGTATACGCGCGGTCGAGTACGGCCTGGTGTTTGTCGGCAAAACTGGGGTTGGTCAGGTTGACGCCGATATCGATGAGTTGCATGGTGCTACCTCGGACCAAAGGCCGGAAAGCATATCAGAGCTGTAGATTTATAAGAAAAGCCAAGAACTACAACGAGTTAAAGCTGTCTCTTGATGCCGCGAGACAGGGCAGGGTGGTCAAGGTGCCATCATTGTGCCAGTCTTTCGCACTTTGCCAGCGCTCATGGCGCTCTGTTTCTGACGTTCGGTTTCATGATTTTTTTGGAAATCGGCCCAGTATTCTTTCCGGAGAGTGGATGACACGTCCCTCGATATTGCTAGTGCTGTGCTGGTCGTTGCTGCTGCCGTTGCCGGCGGTTGCGCGTCTGGCCGGGCCGCTGCAAGCCGTGCCGGCGGCGAAGGTGCGCGACCTGGGAGAGATTCGCAGCAGCCGGGTATTGCGGGTGCTGGTCAACCAGAGCCGCAACAGCTCCGGCGAAGTCCAGGGTCAGGCCATCGGTGTCGAATACCACCGCTTGCGCGCCTTCGAGCAATACCTCAACGGCCATGCCCGTGACGGTCAGGAAGTCACTCTCAAAATCATCCCCAAAGCCAAGGATCAACTGCTCGGCGCCTTGCAGCGCGGGGAGGGGGATTTGGTCGCACCCGGAGAGTTGCTCGATTTGCAGCCAGGTCACGCCGTCAGCAGCAGTGAACCGATCGCCAGCAATATCCCGTTGGTGCTGGTGGGGATTAAAGGTGAGCGTCGATACACTCGCGTTGAACAACTCTCGGGCAAAACTCTGGCGTTGCCCAACGGCAGTGCCGCCGGGGATGCGGTGAGCCAGATCAACTCAAAACTGGCGCTGCACAAGTTGGCACCGATAAAGATCGAGTGGGTCGATCCTAGCCTTGCCGTCGAAGATGTACTGGAAATGGTTCAGGGCGGGATTTTTCATCTCACTATCGTCGAGCAACCGATAGCCGAGCGCTGGGGCAAGATCCTGCCCAAATTGCGCTTCGACAAGCAGGTTCTGATCAGCGAGCCGGGCGAAGAGTTCTGGTTTGTGCGCCGCGATGCTTCGATGTTACGGGCGAGCATTGATAGTTTTCTGACGACGTACAAGAAACCGTCGGACCAGGACGTGGCGTTTTTGCGGATTTATCGGCGCCTGTATCAAGTGCACTATCCGCTGGCCAAGGCCGACCGCCAGCGCCTGGAGAAACTGCGACCGGTGCTGCAAAAGCATGCCGATTCACAAGGCATGGACTGGTTGAACCTGGCGGCGCTAGCGTTCAAGGAGTCGGGACTGCAGCCCGCTGCCCGCAACAGCGACGGTCCCACAGGCCTGATGCAAATCACCCCGTCTGCCGCCCAGCGAGTGGGGGTCAACAACATTCAGGACCTCGATGCCAATGTCCAGGCCGGGGCCAAATACCTGGCCATGATCCGCCGCAAGTTCTTCGCCAGCCCCAAACTCAACGAGCGTGAACGCATGGCGTTTGTGCTGGCGGCCTACAACATTGGCCCGGAGCGGGTTCAAGGCATGCGCGCCGAAGCCCGGCGGCGCGGCCTGAATCCCAATCAGTGGTTCTTCCAGGTCGAGCGCATAGCCATGGAGCAGGTGGGGATGGCCCCTGTCAGCTATGTTAATAGCGTGAACAAGTATTACTTGGCATTCGATCGTGAGAGGGAGTCGCTGGAGCCTCAGGGACAAAACGTTGTCTCTCGCAAATGATCAACTAAACTGATCGTTATGTCGCGGTTATTGCGCTTATAGCATTTGGTTTATCGATTAACATGGCGCCCAACGAACACACTCTCGCAATGGATGACACAGCATGAGCTCACTGATCAACAAGGTACTGTTTACCCGCGCCGGTTTTGGCCTGACTGTTGTACGGATCGTCGTCGGGATCATCTTCGCAGCCCATGGCTCACAAAAGCTTTTCGGGATGTTTGGGGGTTATGGGATCGCCGGCACTGCGCAGTACATGGAAAGCGTGGGCTTGGCACCGGGCCATCTGATGGCGATTCTGGCCGGTGGTACCGAGTTCTTCGCAGGCCTGGCCTTGATCATCGGTCTGCTGACACGTCCGGCAGCACTGGGGCTGACTTTGCTCTCACTGGTCGCCATTTTTACAGTACACATCCATAACGGTTTGTTCATGGCCAACAACGGTTATGAATTCGCTTTGGCCCTGCTCGGTGGCAGCATCGCGGTTTTGATCGAAGGTGCCGGCAAGCTGTCGATAGACCGCGCTATAGCCGACTGAGCGCTCTGGCTCAACGAAAAGGCCTGCATTGCGCAGGTCTTTTTTGTGTGCGTGATTCTTGACACTGTCCAGTCAGCTTCTCTAGGATGTTGCCCATGCGCCGATTTAAACAGCTACTTGCGGGGCGCCAGGTGACTCATTCAGTTGCCGATAGAAGCTTGAAACAGGCTTCGAAATACCGCTAAAGCGCTGGTTCGGTGTTGCCTCTCACCTGCCATGCAGACTTTTGAGGCAGAGACACGACTCGATGAACGCACTTAGCCCTACAGTACGTCCCGCGCCGATCACGGCACATCTCACCCAGCGCAATCCAAAAATCCTGCTTGGCGGTCAACATCAGCCGACGCTTCTGCGTTATCTCGATGGCTGGCCACGTCGTACGGGTGGGCCTGCTGCGTTCCTCATCCAGTTTGTCGAAGACGGCGAATCGCTGGCTCGATTTGCCACCGACAGTTTTGACTTGGCAGTGATTCAATCCCCCAGCCTTGAAGACGCGCCGGAAATGATCAGGCAGCTGACCCGCGTTGCCCGACAAGGCCTGATCACCCGCCGCTGAAATTCAAAGGTACTCAATCGCCACGATATACACGCATTGCTCACCGGTCGGTGTCTGGACACGCACTTCAGCGTCCAGCGCCTTGCCGATCAGTGCGCGGGCGAGCGGTGAGTCGATGCTGATCAGCCCGACTTTCAGGTCGAGCTCATCGGGCCCGACAATGCGATAGCGCGACTCTTTGCCGTCCTCGTCTTCAATCGTGACCCAGGCGCCAAAATAGACCTTGTTCGGATCGCTGGGCTTTTCGCTGACGACCTTGAGCGCTTCCAGCCGCTTGGTGAGAAAGCGCACACGGCTGTCGATCTCGCGCAGCATCTTTTTGCCGTAGGTGTATTCCGCGTTCTCGGAACGATCACCCTGAGCCGCGGCCTCGCTCACCGACTGCGTCACTTGCGGCCGCCGTACATGCCATAGTTCATGAAACTCGGCCCGCATCCGCGCTTCACCTTCCGGGGTGATTAGCGCGGTGCCAGCGGTGCGGGGAGGGCGATAACGGCTCATGGCAGCTTCTTGTAATGGTGAAGGTTGGAGTCTATCAACCCTCGCGCAACACTGTCAGGGGGCTGGCGTTCAACGCACGACGGGTACCGAACACACCGGCACTACCAATCAGCACTGCGCCGATCACTGGTAACACCAATAACCACGGATGCGGATGCCATGGCAGGTCAAAGGCGTAGCGGTAGAGCACCAGGCTCACCAGTTCGCAGCCCAGTGCCGCCAACAAGCCGCTGACTGCGCCGAGTAAACCGAACTCGATCCGTCGGGCCTTCACCAGCAATTGCCGTTCAGCCCCCAGCGCTCGCAATAAGGCGCCTTGTCGGATGCGTTCATCGAGCGTCGCCTGCAAGCCGGAAAACAACACCGCCATCCCTGCCGCCAGGACAAACAACAATACATATTCCACCGCGAGGGTGACCTGGGCGAGGATGCTGCGCAGCTGTTCCAGCAAGGCTTCGACTTGCAGAATGGTCACCGCCGGGAAGCTTCTCGACAGGTCGACAATCTGCTGATCATGACCGGCCGCCAGATAGAAACTGGTCAGGTAAGTCGCCGGCAAATCCTTCAGGGTGCCGGGCTGAAAGATCATGAAGAAGTTCGGCTGGAAGTTGTCCCAGTTGATCTCTCGCAAGCTGGTAACTTTCGCTTCACGATTGACCCCGCCTACGGTAAATATCAGGTGATCGCCGAGCTTGAGCTTCAGGCTTTCGGCCACTTTGCCTTCAACCGAAACGCCGGGAACATCGTCGGGTGTCTGTTCGGTCCACCAGTTACCCGCCGTGAGTTTGTTGCCCGCCGGCAAGTCGGCGGCCCAAGTAAGGCTCAGGTCGCGCTGGATCGCTCGATCACCCGCCGAGTCCTTGCTGACTTTGTCCTGCACTGGCTCGCCGTTGATGCTGATCAGTCGACCCGGCACCACCGGGTAAAGCGGCGCGGACTGCGCTGACAGTTGGATCAGGTGATCTGTAAAAGCCTGTTTGTCCGCCGGCAGGATATTCAGCGCAAAGTAGTTCGGTGCGTTTTTCGGCAGCTGGTTCTGCCAGGTGTCCAGCAGTTCGCCCCTCAGCAGTGCGATCAGTGACATGGACAGTAGAATCAGGCCGAAAGCCAAGGCTTGTCCCGCTGCAGCCAACGGATGACGCAGCAGCTGGCCCAGCCCGAGACGCCAGGGCAGCGAAGCGCGGGCCAGCAGTCGGCGCAGGCTTTTGAGCAGCAGCAAGAGCAAGCCGCCGAGCACCAGCGCGGCGATCACGCCACCGCCGAGCAGGGCGAAGGTCAGCACCAGGTCCAGGCTCAGGCGCCACATGATCAGGCCGAGGGCGCCCAAGGCGGCGCCATAGATCATCCAGGTGCTGGACGGGATCGGCAGCATGTCCCGACGCAACACTCGCAGCGGAGGCACGCGACCGAGTGCGGCCAGCGGTGGCAGCGCGAATCCGGCCAGGGCAACCAGACCCGTGCCAATCCCGGCAATGGCCGGCAGCAAACCACCCGGCGGTACATCACTCGGCAGCAAATCATGCAGCAACGCAAACAGCCCAAGTTGTGCCAGCCAGCCGATCAAGGCGCCACTGAGGCTGGCGAGCAGTCCGAGTACCGTCAGCTGCAAACTGAACAACACCATGGTTTCCCGGCGTGACAGACCCAGGCAGCGCAACAACGCACTGGCATCGAATCGGCGGGTGGCGAAGCGCGTGGCCGACAGCGCCACCGCCACACCGGACAGCAGAACTGCCACCAGGCTCGCCATGTTGAGGTAACGCTCGGCCTTGCCCAGCGCACCGCCAATTTGTCGGTTGCCGTCGCGAGCGTCCTGCAGGCGCTGGTTGGCGGCCAGACCAGGCTTGATCAGTTGGCGATAGGTTTCCAGCGCCTCGGCTTTACCGCGCCAGAGCTCGCGGTAGCTGACCCGGCTACCCGGTTGCACCACACCGGTAGCGGCAAGGTCGCTGAGGTTGATCAGCACGCGTGGCGTGAGGCTGTAAAAGTTGCCAGCCCGGTCGGGTTCGTAAGTCAGCACGCGTGCCAGTTTCAGGGTTTTCATGCCGACGTCGATGCTGGCACCGATCTTCAAATCCAGCGCCGTCAGCAGTCGCGCCTCAACCCAGGCTTCACCGGGTTTCGGTCCGCCGCCGGGTACTTGCGGGGCGAAGGGTGCCGGGGCACTTTTCAGTTCGCCGCGTAGTGGGTAGACGTCATCAGCTGCTTTGATGCTGGACAGCTGAATGCCATTGTCAGTGGCGATGACGCTGGAGAACTCAACCACTTGAGCATGATCGAGCCCCAGTTCCACACCGATTTTGATCTGTTCGGGCCGTGCCGGTGAGCTGCCTTCGAGCAACAAGTCGGCACCTAGAAACTCGGTGGCGCGTAACATCATGGCGCCGTTCAGACGGGCGCCGAAGTAGCCGATGGCGGTACTCGCCGCCACGGCCACCAGCAAGGCGAAGAACAACACGCGCAGCTCGCCGGCGCGGGCATCGCGCAGCAGTTGGCGAATGGCAAGACTGAACAGACGCAACAGCGGCAGGCGTGCCATCAAGGCTCCAGAGGGGCGACCAGCAGGCCGGCTTCAAGGCGGATCAGGCGCCGGCAACGATGTGCCAGGCGTTCGTCGTGAGTCACGAGTACCAGCGTCGTGCCGCGTTCCTGGTTGAGTTCAAATAACAGATCGCTGATGCGCTCGCCGGTGTGGCTGTCGAGGTTGCCGGTGGGTTCATCGGCGAACAGCACATCGGGTTCGGCGGCAAACGCCCGGGCAATCGCCACACGTTGTTGTTCACCTCCCGAAAGCTGGCGCGGTGAGTGCGTCAGGCGCTGGCCCAGTCCGACCCGCTGCAGCAACTCGGTGGCACGCTCGCGGGCGTCTTTGCGGCCATCGAGTTCCAGGGGCAGCATGACGTTTTCCAGGGCATTGAGGCTGTCGAGCAACTGAAAGGACTGGAACACAAAACCGACATGCTCGGCCCGAATGCGTGCGCGTTGATCTTCATCGAGGGTGCTCAACCCTTGTCCGGCCAGGGTCACTTCGCCGCTGCTGGGCAGGTCGAGCCCGGCGAGAAGGCCCAGGAGGGTGGATTTGCCGGAACCGGAGGCGCCGACGATGGCCAGGCTGTCGCCCTTGTTCAGTTCCAGGCTGAGTTCGTGCAGGATAGTCAGTTCACCTTCCGCGCTGGGAACCACTTTGCTGAGGTTCTTCGCGGTGAGAATGCTTGCGCCCATGGAGAATCCGATGCGTGTGTGGTTTTTGAGTGCTGGCCTGGCCTTGATGTGCATGGCCCAGAACGCAGCGGCGGGTACTGTCCTGATCGTTGGCGATAGTATCAGCGCGGGTTTCGGACTGGATACCCGGTTGGGATGGGTCTCGCTGCTCGAACAGCGGCTCAAGCACGAAGGTTTCGACGATAAAGTGGTCAACGCATCCATCAGCGGCGACACCAGCGCCGGAGGCCAGGCACGCCTGCCTGCACTGCTTGCAGAGCATACGCCGGAACTGGTGATCCTTGAGTTGGGGGGCAATGACGGGCTGCGTGGAATGCCCCCGGCTAATTTGCAACAAAACCTTGCTTCGATGATCGACACCTCCCGCGACAACGGTGCCAAGGTCCTCCTGCTGGGCATGCAATTGCCACCCAATTATGGCGTTCGTTACACCGAGGCTTTTGCCAAGGTCTACAGCACGCTGGCCAACGAGAAAAACATCGCGCTGGTGCCGTTCTTTCTCGAAGGCGTGGGCGGCCATCCGGACTTGATGCAGGCTGACGGCATACACCCGGCAGCCGGGGCTCAGGACAAGTTGCTGGATAATGTCTGGCCTACGCTAAAACCGCTGTTATGACCCTTTTCTAGGCGCGGGCTTTCGGCTATGGTGGCGCCCCCGATTTGGAGCCCCCGATGCCGCGTCCTGCCTGGTCACTTTTTGCCTACCAACTGATCGAGCCTGACGAACAGCTGGATCTGTTCGCCTGCCAGGAAGTGCGGGTGCATCTGGTAACCCGTCAACTGGAGCTGGGCGGCTCGGCGGACCGAACCTTGTGCGGCAGCCTGTTGCCGGCGCAGCCGCGTTGGTCGAGTGTCGATCGTCGGGTGTTCCAGGACCAGCGTCTGTGCTCGCTGTGCCGGGCCATTCTGGAATCGCAAAAACGCGGCACCTCGCCGATCTGGCCAGAGCTGCGGTTCGAGCTCTAGCGCAGAAAAGGTAGCGTGCTATCGGCCGGCTCCCCGAATTTACGGGCGTCGGTGTACAATCCCGCTTTTACCCTTGTTGATCTGCGAAGGACTTTCCGGATGTTGCCGCGTTTTCCTGCCGTCACCCGCTTCCTGTCTCTTGCCGCCCTTTGTGTGGCAGGCCCAGTTGCAGCATTGGAGTTTCCCCTGCCACCGCCCGGTGAAGACATCATCGGTCAGGTGCAGGTGATCAAGGCCAAGTACGAAGATACCTTCGCTGACCTTGGTACCGCTTACGACCTGGGCTACACGGAAATGGTTGCGGCCAACCCGGGGGTCGATGCATGGTTGCCGGGCGCCGGCACCGAAGTCATTCTGCCGACACGCTTCATCCTGCCACCGGGTCCGCGTGAAGGCATCGTGATCAACCTGGCTGAATACCGCCTCTACTACTACCCCAAAGGCAAGAATGTGGTTTACACCTTCCCGCTGGGTATCGGTCGTGAAGGCTGGGGCTCGCCAATTGCCCACACCAGCATCACCGCGAAGACGCCGAACCCGACCTGGACCCCTCCAGCGTCGATCAAGGCCGAGCACGCCGCCGACGGTGATCCGCTGCCAAATGTGGTGCCGGCAGGCCCGGACAACCCGCTGGGGCCGTTCAAGTTCACATTGGGCACACCGGGCTACCTGATCCACGGTTCCAACAAGAAGTTCGGCATCGGCATGCGCACCAGTCACGGTTGCTTCCGCATGTTCAACAACAACGTGCTGGAAATGGCCGGCATGGTGCCGGTCGGGACGTCGGTGCGCATTATCAACGACCCGTACAAGTTCGGTATGAGCGGTGGCAAGGTTTACCTGGAAGCGCACACACCGCTGGATGACAAGGGCAACCCATCGGTGGTCGACAAGCACACTGCAGTTATCAATGCGATGCTCAAGCGTGAAGACATCACCAACAACCTGCGCATGAATTGGGATGTGGTGCGCGACGTAGTCGCCGCTGAAGATGGCTTGCCGGTGGAAATCGCCGTGCCGAGCAATACCGCGCCGATGATGTCGAGTGCGCCGCTCGATCCATTGCAGTAAGGCTTGAAAAAAACCCGCCGACGCAGGCCGCGTCGGCGGGTTTTTTATTGCCGGAAGGAAAGCATCAGGCAATAAAAAGCCGACCCATAAAAATGGGTCGGCTTGATAATAATCCCGAAGGATTATTACTTGCGGCTAGCTTTGTCCAGCATGCGCAGAGCACGCTCGTTAGCTTCGTCAGCAGTCTGTTGTGCTTTTTGAGCAGCAGCCAGAGCTTCATCAGCTTTACGGTAAGCTTCGTCTGCACGAGCCTGGGAGCGAGCAGCTGCGTCTTCAGTAGCGGTCAGACGTGCTTCGGTTTCTTTCGATGTGCTGCTGCAACCGGTAGCCAGAACTGCGGCCAGTGCCAGTGCAGAGAATTTCAGAACGTTGTTCATCGTGTTCCCCTTCAAGGACTTACTATTAATTTAGCTGTCTCCTCAGAGTGAGGAAATAGCCGGCGTACATACTACTCATTACTACTCGTAAGTAAACTGACGTAAAGCAAGAAGCAAAAAAAATTGTAGGCTTTGATTCTTTTTCGAGCAACTTTTAACTGCGTTGTTTAAAAAATATCCATCTGCGAGGCCCGAGATGAGCGAGCCGCTGAGGAAAAGTTCCGCGCGCCATCCGTGTTTTTTTTCGGTCTTGGCTAAAGTCTGGCTAGATGAATTCGTCCATACTTTCGTTCGAATTTTGTGCGGCGGCTCTCATAATCTTTATCCATGTAGAGGTGACTTTAAGAGAACCGGTTCGTCTTATGTCTCAACATCCGGCAATGTTCAGGCTATCGACCCGCAAAGACCGTTGGTCGAGCCATTCCTGCGTACCCGGAGCAGCATCGGCTGGCTGAGCATGATGACGAGCGCACCTTGAGCATTTCTGCCATTGGTGCCTACTATTTGTACGTGCTCGGTTGCGCGAGATCGGTGCAGCTCTTCTCGGTGTCCATTCAGGCACGGGGTGGCGTAGATGTTTCTTCGCCGGAAAAACATCGGTAAGGTAGGGGTCAGAATTCAAGACCCGCGAGGAGTAGTGATGAGCGAGGCGTTGTCCATCCACCATGACCAGGCTGGTCATCAGTTCGAGACCACTGTGGACGGTCATCGTGCCTACCTGACCTATATGGATCTGGGGAAACAGACCCTGGATATCTATCGCACCTTTGTGCCCAACGCATTGCGTGGCCGCGGCATTGCCGCAGCCTTGACGGAGAAGGCGTTGGAGTACGCAGACGAAATGGGTTACACCGTCATTCCATCGTGCTCCTACGTTGAGCGCTACATGGAGCGTCACCAGCGGCACGCCGCCAAGCTGTGACCAAAACGAACGCATAAAAAAACGCCAGGTTTAAGCCTGGCGTTTTTGTGTGCGCTAAACGGTGATCAGGTGCGATCGCGTTTTGGCAACACGTCCTTGAGCTTGGCATGCATGCTGCGCAAGGTGTTTTCAGTGGCGGACCAATCGATGCAGGCGTCGGTGATCGAGACGCCGTATTGCAGGTCGGCGAGGTCTTTCGGGATGGCCTGGCAGCCCCAGTTCAGGTGACTCTCGACCATTAAGCCGATGATCGACTGGTTGCCTTCGAGAATCTGGTTGGCAACGTTCTCCATCACCAATGGTTGCAGGGCCGGGTCCTTGTTGGAGTTGGCGTGGCTGCAATCGACCATGATGTTCGGCTTGATCTTGGCCTTGTTCAGCGCCTGTTCGCAGAGCGCGACGCTGACCGAGTCATAGTTCGGCTTGCCGTTGCCACCGCGCAGTACCACGTGGCCGTAGGCGTTGCCCTTGGTAGTGACGATCGACACGCCACCTTCCTGGTTGATGCCCAGGAAACGGTGCGGGCTGGAAACCGATTGCAGGGCGTTGATCGCCACAGTCAGGCCGCCGTCGGTGCCATTTTTGAAGCCGACTGCCGAGGACAGGCCGGAAGCCATTTCGCGGTGAGTCTGCGACTCGGTGGTGCGCGCACCGATGGCCGACCAGCTGATCAGGTCCTGCAGATACTGCGGGGAGATCGGGTCGAGAGCTTCGGTCGCGGTCGGCAGGCCCATTTCGGCCAGGTCCAGCAACAATTGACGACCAATGTGCAGACCATCCTGGATCTTGAACGAGTCGTCCAGGTACGGGTCGTTGATCAAGCCTTTCCAGCCGACGGTGGTGCGTGGCTTCTCGAAATACACGCGCATGACCAGATACAGGGTATCGGACACTTCGGCGGCGAGTACCTTCAGGCGATCGGCGTATTCGTGGGCCGCCTTGATGTCGTGGATCGAGCAAGGCCCGATGACGACGAACAGGCGGTGGTCGGTGCCATCCAGGATATTGCGGATGACTTCGCGGCCCTTGGTGACGGTGCGCAGGGCGGCGTCGCTCAAAGGGATATCCCGCTTGAGCTGATCAGGAGTGATCAGCGTCTCGTTGGAAGCGACGTTTAGGTCGTTGATCGGTAAATCAGCCATCGTTTACTCGTCAGGTCACGGGTGCCGGCCGCCAGCGAACCCGCGCGGCGGAGCACAGCAAATTAAGCGCGTCGGGGAGCCGAACCTTAGCGCGTTATCCGCCTGCTCGACAATGGGTTTCATCCAGCACAGGCTGTGCAAATGCCTTATCAACGGTGTCTTGAGAGAACTCGTCGGCATGCTCCTGGACCCATTCGATTGCCAGCGCCTGAATATCCTGCAAGTCTTCGTGCGCATCATGCAGGCGACAGTAGTGTTCGATCTGGCACACCTGTTCGCCCATCCGGGCACTGAACAGCATCTGTTCGTCCACAAACGCAATGCCCACCAGGTAGCCATGTTTACGCCGCAAGCACCAGGCCACATAGCCCAGATAACGCATGTCGGGGTTCAAGGTCGGCATGCGCACTTCCAGCGCCGTACCGTGGCGCCAGGCCCGGTGATAATTGCAAGCCATGCCTCCGAGGCTGATAGTGTGCAAGCGCTGGCGCGAGATGCACTCATGTTTGAGTAACGTTAATTCGACGGGCACATCGTCAGGATGAGGAATAAAACGTCCCATGAACACGGACTCCCTGTGTCGGCCATCTGACATTGTTTCCCGAAGTATAGTGGTCGAATTGGAACTGACCGATTTCGATACCGACCAACGGCTACTGGCAATGAGCGGCGTATCCCTGGTGATTTTCACCAGTGTCGGCTGTGCCAGTTGCCGATTTGCCCGCGAACAATTGCCCAGGCTCGATCTGAAGGTTGATCGACTGTGTTGGATCGATGCCGGTAGCAATGGCGGGGTGGTCGAGCGTTATCAGGTTTTTCATTTGCCGGCGCTGTTTGTGGTGCGCGACGGTGAGTTTTTCGGGGAACTGAAGTCGCGTCTGACCGGCACTGAGCTCAACGAAGCGGTCGATCGGGCGCTGATGAGAACAACAGAGGAATTGCCATGATGGGCACAATCACCAAGCCGACAATCGGAATAATCGGAACCGGCGCAATCGGCGGGTTCTACGGGATGATGCTGGCGCGTGCCGGTTTCGATGTGCACTTCTTGCTGCGCAGTGAATTTTCAGCGGTGGCCGAACGCGGGTTGCAACTCGACAGTGCGGTGCATGGCGCGTTGACGTTGAACCCGGTTCAGGCTTATTCGTGCGCTGAAGACATGCCCGCCTGCGACTGGCTGCTGGTCGGCGCCAAAACCACCAGCAACGCGGACCTGGCGCCCGCTATCATCCAGGTCGCCGCACCGAACGCCAAAGTGCTGGTATTGCAAAATGGCCTGGACGTTGAAGACACTCTGCGCGAATTGCTCCCCGACTCATTGCACCTGCTGGGCGGGCTGTGTTTTATCTGCGTCCATCGCACCGGCCCCGGGGAAATCACCCATCAGGCGCTCGGCGCCGTCAACATCGGCTACCACAGTGGCCCCGCTGCTGATGAGCAGGCGCGCATGGCGATTGTCGAGGAGGGCGCGGGGTTATTCCACAGTGCCGGTATCGATTCGCAGGCCATGCCGGACCTGCACCAGGCACGTTGGCAAAAACTGGTCTGGAATGTCCCGTACAACGGCCTGTCGGTTCTGCTGGGGGCAAGCACCACGCCATTGATGGCGGATGCTGACAGCCGGGAACTGATCAAGGCATTGATGGCCGAAGTGGTTCAGGGGGCAATCGCCTGTGGTCACGACATACCGGCCGGTTATGCCGATCATCTGTTCATGGTGACCGAAAAAATGCCGGACTACTGGCCGAGCATGTACCACGATTTCCTGCACAAGCGACCGCTGGAACTGGCCGCGATTTATGCGCGGCCCTTGGCGGCGGCCAAAGCGGCGGGGTGCGAATTGCCGCTGATTGAAGCGTTGTATCGCAGTTTGGGGTTCATCGATCGACGCAACAGGTGAGCCGATCTACCTGAGGGGGAAGGCATGGCAAAGACTATCGACGACAAACTGGTGCTGGCGATTTCTTCACGAGCGCTGTTCGACCTGAGCGAAAGCCACAAGGTATACCTGTCCAGCGGCGTCGAAGCCTACCGGCAATATCAGATTGAGCACGAGGACGAAATCCTCGAACCCGGTGATGCCTTCCCGCTGGTGCAGAAACTCCTGAGCCTCAATACCCGCCTCGGTCGAGCGCGGGTCGAGGTGATCCTGGTGTCGCGCAACAGCGCCGACACCGGCCTGCGGGTATTTAACTCGATCCACCACTATGGATTGGCGATTTCCCGTGCGGCGTTTGTCGGTGGGCGAAGTCCTTATCCGTATCTCAAGGCTTTTGGCTGTGACCTGTTTCTGTCGACGCACGCCGAAGACGTGCGCAGTGCACTGGACGCCGGTTTCGCGGCGGCGACCATTCTGTCGGGCGGTGCCAGCCGTGCGGCCAGTGATGAATTACGGATTGCCTTCGACGGTGATGCGGTGCTGTTTTCCGACGAGTCGGAGCGGGTCTACCAGTCCGGTGGCCTGGAAGCGTTTCAGGCCAGCGAGCGTAAGGCCGCTCGCGAGCCGCTACGTGGAGGGCCGTTCAAGGGCTTCCTGGCCGCTCTCAACCTGTTGCAGCGTGAATTTCCCGACGACGACTGCCCGATCCGTACGGCGTTGGTGACGGCCCGTTCGGCGCCGGCCCATGAGCGAGTGATTCGTACGCTGCGCGAATGGGATATTCGTCTGGACGAATCGCTGTTTCTCGGTGGCCTGACCAAATCCGCATTTCTCGAAGCATTTGCTGCCGACGTGTTTTTCGACGATCAGGCCGGCCATTGCGAGTTGGCCCGCGAAGTCGTCGCCACCGGCCACGTACCGCACGGCGTAAGCAATGAACAAAAGGTTTAAGCCCGCGGTTCAATGCGTTACGCAAAGCGTCGTACTCGCCAAGGCACTGCTAAGCTGAATCAATCTCCGCCATGTTGGCTTGCGAGGAGATCCTATGATTCAGTCGATGCTGTATGCCACTGACCTTGGCCTATATGCACCGTTGGTGATGCAGCACGCCTTGGCCCTGGCGCGGACATTCAATGCCGACTTGTATGTGGTGCACGCGGTTGAGCCCATGGGTTTGTTTGCCGAATCGGTGCTTCAGAGTTACCTCGATGAGCAGGCGTTGAACGAGTTTCACAGTCAGGGCCTGAGCACAGTGATCGCCAGCATCGAGCAGCGGGTGCTCGACAGCTTTCGTGAAGAGTTGGGGGGCGAAGGGGAGCAGGACCTGGCGCGGATTCAAGCGGTGAGGGTGCTTCAGGGCGATCCGTCGCAGGTGATTCTCGACCAGGCTGAGAAACTCTCTGTTGATTTGCTGATCGTAGGTAGTCATAGCCACGGTGCTGGCGCGGAAACACCTCTGGGCAGGACTGCCGCACGGGTGTTGCAGTTGTCTCGGGTGCCGGTCTATCTGGTGCCGCTGGTGGAGCGGCGCCGGCAGGATGATCGCTAGAATATGAATAGTGGCAATTCGACAAAAAAGTTCTAGATTTATTCTTCAAACCATTAATATAGTTATATACCGTCGCTGATGCCCGTGGCGTCTACCTGCTTTGAGGGATTCATATGAAGCTTCAACAATTGCGCTACATCTGGGAAGTGGCGCACCACGACCTCAACGTTTCCGCTACTGCCCAAAGCCTTTACACCTCGCAACCGGGTATCAGTAAACAGATCCGTCTGCTGGAAGACGAATTGGGGGTCGAGGTTTTCGCCCGCAGCGGCAAGCACCTGACCCGCGTCACCCCGGCCGGCGAGCGCATCATCACCACCGCCGGCGAGATTCTGCGCAAAGTTGAAAGCATCAAGCAGATTGCCCAGGAATTCTCCAACGAGAAAAAGGGCACTCTGTCGATCGCCACCACTCACACTCAGGCACGTTATGCGTTGCCACCGGTGATCAGCAATTTCATCAAGCAATACCCGGACGTTGCCCTGCACATGCACCAGGGCTCACCGATGCAGATCGCTGAAATGGCCGCTGACGGCACCGTGGATTTCGCCATTGCCACTGAAGCGCTGGAGTTGTTCGGCGACCTGGTGATGATGCCGTGCTACCGCTGGAACCGCTGCGTAGTCGTGCCTCAAGGTCACCCGCTGACCAAACTGTCGACGCTGACCCTCGAAGCCCTGGCCGAATACCCGATCGTGACATATGTGTTCGGTTTCACCGGCCGTTCCAAGCTCGACGAAGCGTTCAGCCATCGCGGCCTGACGCCTAAAGTGGTGTTCACCGCCGCCGATGCCGATGTAATCAAAACCTACGTTCGTTTGGGCCTGGGCGTGGGCATCGTCGCGAAAATGGCAGTGGACACCAAACTCGATAGCGACCTGGTGGTGCTCGATGCCAGTGAGCTGTTCGAATCCAGCATTACCAAAATCGGTTTCCGTCGCGGTACCTTCCTGCGGGGTTTCATGTGCGACTTCATCGAGAAGTTTGCCCCACACTTGACCCGCGAAGTCATGGCCAAAGCCATTCAGTGCCACAACAAGCAGGAACTGGAAGAGCTGTTCGACGGCGTCGAATTGCCGGTGCACTAATGGGTGCCTCGCAAATACTGTTCCTTTTTGACGGCGTCTGTTGCCGTCATGCTGCGTTGCCGCTTCTCGCGATAGCGGGCTATGACTCGTCGCGGCGCCTTGCCTGACGACAACAGCCACTCGTCAAAAGAGGAACGTATTCGCGAGGCAGGACACCTTGTTCTAGACCACCTCGGTAACAGAAAACTGTTGCCGAGCGCCCGCCACCAGAATTTCCACTTCATCCCCTTCAAACTTGCCCAGCAGGCTTTTGCCCAGCGGCGAGCGGGGGGTGATGACGGTAATCCATTGCCCCACCAGATCCACCTTCAGGCCGGCTGCATCGGGGGCCAGAAACAGCCATTGCTCGCGGCCCTTTTCGTCTTCCAGACCGAACAACGCACCGACTTCGATGCCGCGCTGATTGTTGTAAGGACGCAAAGTCAGATTCTGGCACAGCGCCAGTGACTGCCTGATCTCTTCCACCCGCCTGGCCTGTCCGGCCGCCAAATAGGAGGCCTCCAGCCCCAGGGTGTCGTATTTGTTTTCGGCGATGTTTTCTTCGTGGGTCGCCGTTTCGTACGCGGTTTGCGCGGCACGCTCGGCGATGTCGAGATCGACCCGCAGCTTGTCGAGAATCAGTTGGTGGACGGTCTGTTTGTTCATGATCAGTCGCAGAATTGCAGAACATTGGCGCGGCTTTTTTCGCTAGGCGCGGTGTGGTCCTGTTGCAGCCAGAACTGGCATTTTGGATTGGACAGGTTGCGGCTGCTGCTACGGGCCTGATCCATTCGTACCTGCTGCTCGTTCTTGTGCAGGTTCTCTTCATACTGTTCGAATATCGGGCTCTGCGGTGGAATATCCGGCCGCGGCTGATCCACGACCACCGGCGGCTTGGCCAATTGCTCCACGGCGGCCGCCACCGGTGCCAATTGCTCTTTGAAAAACAGCGCAGAGGCGAGCCAGCAGGTCAGTGCGATAACGAGAAATCCCAGCCATAAACCGAGGGCAATGCTGCCGGTCAGTTGCAGGGCATTCAGCTTGATCGGCAGCGAGCGGCGCGGGTTGGGACGGTAGGGCATGGCTGCCTCCTGGCGGATGGTCACGGGCGAGCGGTGATTGTCGCACGAAGATTAATCGCCGTCGGCTCTTCTGCACGAGGCAATTTATGCGGACAATCGGCGCCTTTGCCAACGGGAGCCTGGAATGCCTGAACTGCCTCAAGTGAAAAACCGCTGGCGCTGGGATATTTTTTGCACCGTGGTCGATAACTTTGGCGACATCGGCGTGACCTGGCGCCTGGCTCGACAACTGGTGGCCGAGCACGCCATCGACGTACGTTTGTGGGTCGATGACCTGCGCGCCTTCGAGCGTCTGTGTCCCGAGATCGATAGCCATGCCGCGCAGCAATGGCAGTCAGGCGTCGAAGTGCGCCAATGGCCAACCGAGTGGCAGACCACTGACGCGGCGGACGTGGTGATCGCCGCGTTTGCCTGTCAGTTGCCCAGTGCCTATATGGACGCCATGGCCGCACGGGAGCAACCGCCGCTGTGGATGAACCTCGATTACCTGAGCGCCGAGGACTGGGTGATTGGCTGTCACGGATTGCCGTCGGTCAAGTACAAAACGGTGCAGAAGTACTTCTTCTTCCCAGGATTCCAGAAGGGCACCGGAGGTTTGTTACGTGAGAGAGGATTGCTCGAGCGCCGCCGGCAGTTCCAGCAAAGTCCCGAGGCACAACGAGCATTCCTCCAAGGAATGGGGATTGATCGTGCCCCGAATGCGCAATTGATTTCGCTGTTTGCCTATGAGAATGCCGGGTTGTCGAGTTGGCTGGATGTCCTGGCCGCCGAGTCGACGCCCACGCATTTGCTGGTGCCCGAGGGGCGGATTCTCGGCGATGTCGAACGCTGGCTCGGCATTGAAGGATTGGCCTCGGGTGCTCTGCATGTGCGCGACGGCTTGACTGTCCAGGTGCTGCCGTTCGTCCGACAGGATCAATACGATCAGTTGCTATGGTGCTGCGATTTCAACGCCGTGCGCGGTGAAGATTCTTTCGTTCGCGCCCAATGGGCCGGTCGGCCAATGCTCTGGCACATCTATCAGCAAGAGGAGGACATCCACCTGGACAAGCTCGATGCGTTCCTCGCGCTGTACACAAAAGGCCTGTCCGAGCCGGCCAGCCAGGCGATCAACGGTCTTTGGCACGCGTGGAATGCCGGTCATGATATGTCCGACCACTGGCGCACGGCCCGCAAACACTGGTCAGAGCTGCAAAAACACGCCGAGGCGTGGTGTCTGGAACAAGCCTTGCAGGCCGATCTTGCCGCGGCGCTGGTACAGTTTTATGTAAATTGGATATGATACGCGGCCTAGATTTTTGTAAATCCCATCCAAATTCGGATATTCGCAATGAAAACTGGTAAAGAACTGAAACCCGGGACCGTGATCCGTCTCGAAAACGATCCTTGGCTGGTTCAGAAAGCTGAATTCACCAAATCCGGTCGTAACAGCGCGATCATGAAGACCAAGCTGAAAAACTTGCTGACCGGTTACAAGACCGAGATCGTTTACAGCGCTGACGACAAACTGGACGACGTAATCCTCGACCGCAAAGAAGCGACCCTGTCCTTCATCAGCGGCGACACCTACACGTTCATGGACACCACTGACTACACCATGTACGAGCTGAACGCTGAAGACATCGAAGCCGTTCTGCCTTTCGTTGAAGAAGGCATGACCGATGTTTGCGAAGCGATCTTCTTCGAAGAGCGTCTGGTTTCCGTAGAACTGCCGACCACTATCGTGCGTCAGGTTGACTACACCGAAGGTTCCGCTCGCGGTGACACTTCCGGCAAGGTGATGAAGCCTGCCAAACTGAAGAACGGTACCGAACTGTCGGTAGCTGACTTCATCGAAATCGGCGACATGATCGAGATCGATACCCGCGAAGGCGGTTCCTACAAAGGCCGTGCTAAATAAGCACTGCTTCAGGAATGAAAAAGCCCGACCATTGAGTCGGGCTTTTTTGTGGGCTGCAATTTCAAATTCAACGCTGGCCGTTGTGGGAGCGAGCCTGCTCGCGAAAGCGGTGCGTCAGGCGACATCTCTGCTCATAGACCCGCCGCATTCGCGAGCAGGCTCGCGCCCACATTTTTACCTCGGGTTTAAACAGTAACGTGCAGGCGCACATCGACGTTGCCACGGGTAGCGTTGGAGTACGGGCAGACCTGGTGGGCAGCGTCGACCAGGGCTTGTGCAGCGGCTTGTTCCAGACCCGGCAGGCTGATGTGCAGGTCGATGTCTAGACCGAATCCGCCAGGGATTTGGCCGATGCCGACGTGGGCGGTGATAGAGGCGTCATTCGGGATGGTGCGGTTGGTCTGGCTGGCGACGAATTTCAGGGCGCCGATGAAGCAGGCGGAGTAGCCGGCTGCGAATAGTTGCTCAGGATTGGTCGCTGCGCCGCCCGCACCGCCGAGTTCTTTCGGGGTAGCGAGTTTGACGTCGAGGATGTTGTCGCTGGAAACAGCACGACCATCACGGCCGCCGGTGGACGTTGCGATTGCGGTGTAGAGAGTTTGCATGGTGTGAGCCTCTTTTGGGTTTGGATTTTTTGCGCTAAATGTTTGCGCGCTAAGTAAGTGCGAGATGAATGTATCTCGCTAATATTTAGCGCGCAATATAAATTTTTGAAAAAGTTTTGATCAGGATTTTGGCGGACGATGTGAAGGGCCGAGTTAGAGCTGTGGAGGGGGATTTTCAGGGTTGAAATTTTTTTGAGGAAGGGCTGAACGAGGTCGAAAGAACGCTGCAAAACAAATGTGGGAGTGAGCCTGCTCGCGATAGCGGTGCATCAGACGACATCAATGTTCGAATGTCAGACCGCTATCGCGAGCAGGTGATCTAGGTTGATTTGAAGATCAGAGGCTATCTTGCAGATTGCTGCGTAGCACTTGCAGCTCCGCTTGCAGTTTGTTCAGCCTCTCCACTGTCATCCCACTGGCGCCGAGGATGCACTGCGGAATGCTCCGTGCCTTGTCGCGCAAGGCGCGGCCCTGTTCGGTGAGTTCGACGATCACCACCCGCTCGTCTTCGCGGCTGCGCGTGCGGCTGAGCAGACCTTCGACTTCCAGGCGCTTGAGCAGCGGGGTCAGTGAGCCAGGATCGGTCAGCAGTCGCGTGCTGATTTCACCGACGGTCAGACCATCGCGCTCCCACAGCACCATCATCGCCAGGTATTGCGGATAGGTCAGGCCCAGCGCTTGCAGCAGCGGTTTATAGACCTTGGTCATCAGCAACGAAGTCGAGTGCAGGGCGAAGCAGGCCTGATTATCCAGCAGCAGGTGTTCGCAGTTATCCAGGGTGTCGCGTTCGGTGGTCATTTCAAAAGCCTTGCTCGGTAATCCTCAGAATCTAGCGGGCGAATCTTTAATGCGCCAGATAATTCTGGACTAGTGACGATCCAGGGTGTTTTGCAGCGCCAGATCCCAAGGCGGGACAGGGCTGAAACGTGTCTTCAGGTATTCCAGCAACAAACGACTGCGCGAGTTGGGCTGTTGCATCAGTCGCAAGGCATAGATGCCGGCGGTTTCTGATTTTGGTAGGCCGTTTTCGCAAAACAGCGGCAGCAGTTCACCGCGCAGAAGGTATTCGCTCGCCAGCCAGGTCGGCAGGTGGGCGATGCCCAACCCGGCCAGTGCGCCACAGACCAGCGCTTCGGCATTGTTGGCGCTCATGCGGATCCGCGCCGGACGGTGCAAATGCATCTGCCCATCGCGTTCGAAGCGCCAGGCGAAGGGCGGGGCCAGGCCATCCCAATCGAGTCCGTCGTGATCGACTAATTGCGCCGGCTCGATCGGTACGCCGCGGCGTTGCAAATAGTCCGGGCTGGCGCAGGCAATGCGCACCATGCTCGCCAGTGGCGTGGCCACTAGTCGGGTGTCGGCCATTTGCCCGGCGCGCAGTACCAGATCGACCTTGCCCAGATTCAAGCCTTGCATGTCGACGAAGCTGTCGATCAATTGCAATTGCACATCGAGGCCGGGGTAAAGCATCAGGAAGTCGGCAATCACCGGGGCCAGATGCCGTCGACCGAACGCCGCAGGCGCGTCCACTCGAATCAAGCCTTCAGGCGCGCTGCTCAGGGACACCGCTTCGGCCCGGGCCAGCCGAAGCTCGGCGACAATCCGTCGTGCGCGCTCGGCAAAGGCCAAGCCTGCCGGGGTCGCCATCACGGCATGGGTACTGCGAATGAACAACTGGCTGCCGACGGCTTTTTCCAGGCTGTCGATGCGCCGCGCCACGGCCGATGGGGTCAGGGGATGTCGGCGGGAGGCAGCGGAGAAGCTCCCGGATTCCAGCACATCCAGAAACAGCCCAAGCTGTTCGGTCAATTGATTGGGGTTCATGGTGATCAGCGGCTATGCGAAGTTGGCACAGCCATTGTGCGTTGCTATGCGTTTCCGCGCCATCGCGGACTGCGTAGCATGAACACCCTGACAAAAGGGAAATCGCCTGTGATCGAGTTCGTGATGTATCTGGTATTTGGCGCGGCCCTCGGCACCCTCGGCGGGTTGTTCGGCATCGGCGGCGGCTTGATCGCGATCCCGTTGCTGGGCGTTCTGTTCGGGCTCGATCAACAGATCGCCCAAGGCACCGCACTGGTGATGGTCGTACCCAACGTCATGCTGGCGCTGTGGCGCTATCACCAGCGTAATCGCATTGAATTGCGCCACGCGTTGCCCTTGGCGTCGATGGGCTTCTGCTTTGCCTGGATCGGTTCGATCTGGGCGGTCGGCATCGACGCGCAAACCATGCGGATCGGCTTTGTTGCGTTCCTGGTGGCGCTGTCCGCCTATAACTTGATCCGAATGTTCAGCGCCAACACCCCGGTTTCTGCGCAGATGCATTACGGATGGCCATGGTTGGGCGTACTCGGCGCGGCCTCGGGGGCCATGGGCGGCTTGTTTGGTGTAGGCGGGGCGGTGGTGGCAACGCCGGTGTTGACCAGCGTGTTCGGCACCAGCCAAGTGGTGGCCCAAGGGTTATCGCTGGCGCTGGCGTTACCCAGCACCGGCGTCACTCTGGTGACTTACGCGGTGCACCATCAGGTGGACTGGCTGATTGGCGTGCCGTTGGCCATCGGCGGATTGATGAGCATCAGTTGGGGAGTGAAAATCGCCCACTCCCTGCCGGAACGACTGCTGCGCGGGTTGTTCTGCGGCTTTCTGGTGTTCTGCGCGGTGATGCTCGCGTTTAAAGCTTGAAGCCTTCGACGATGTGCTCGGCCAGGCACTCGGTAATCGGCGACGGGTTGTGCAGGTTGCGCACGAGCATGATGCAGGCTTCCGGCAACTCTGGCAGGCCTTCGGCGTCACCGAGGATGCGCATGTCCGGGGTGATCAGGCTTTCCAGTTGCGCGGTCACCGCCAACCCGGCGCTGACCACAGCCATCAACGCCGACAAGCTCGAACTGTTGTAGGCAATGCGGTAGTCGCGGCCCAGCGCATCCAGTGCATTGCAGGCCCACAACCGGCAGAAACAATCACTGTTGAACATCGCCAGAGGCAGCGGCGTCTGCTCATGGGCGCTGAAGCATTGCGCCTCGGCCCAGACAAAACGTTCCTTGCGCAGCAACTGGCCAATCTCGGTGCCGGGTTCGCGGGTCACGATGGACAGGTCAAGGTCCTGACGTTGCAGCAATTGTTTTGATGATTCGCAGTGAACCTCGATCTGGATCAGCGGATAGCTCTTGGCAAAGCGCGACAAAATTCCCGGCAGAAAGCGCATCACGTAGTCGTCCGGCGTCCCGATGCGCACGGTGCCGACCATGTGCGGCTCACGCAGCGTGTTGAAAACTTCGCTGTGCAGTTTGAGGATGCGCCGCGCATACCCAAGCAAAACCTGGCCTTCGGCGGTCAGCTTGACCTGTCGTCCATCGCGTTCGAACAACTGGCGCTGCAACACGTCCTCCTCCAGACGCTTCATTTGCATGCTCACCGCCGACTGCGTGCGGTTGACCAATTCACCGGCACGGGTAAAACCGCCCTGGTCGGCGATGGCGACAAAGGTACGCAGCACATCCGTATCGATACTGGGGAAAGCTGACATCCATCAATCTCCGAGATGGTTACCATCAGAAACATTCGTTGGATTGATCTTATCCCTAGGGCGAGACTTGGGCCATCCCCAACGGAGGACATCAAGATGAAAGGTCATAACGAGCACGTAACGGAAGAAAAATTCTCAATCCACGCGGTATCCGATCTGCTGCACAAGTTTAGTCGTTGGTACGAGCTTCATCGTGAGCGCGAACTGCTGGCGAGTTTGAGCGATGAAGCACTGAAGGACATCGGCATGAGCCGCGCCGATGTCGAACATGAATCGGTCAGACCCTTCTGGGATGATCCGATGCATAAATGATGAGGTCCTTGCTACACAAACCCCTCTCTGGTGAGGTAGGTTGCGAGCAGACACGGAGGTATTCATGCCCGCAACGTTGTCCTTTTCCAAAAAACAGGCTCGACGTCTGGCACTGGCTGCCCAAGGGTTCAATGGGCGTCAGTCGCCAGCGGCGATCAAACCGGTTCAACTCAACCGGCTGATCGAACGGCTGGGCATTTTGCAGATCGATTCGGTCAATGCGTTGGTGCGTTCGCACTACCTTCCCTTGTTTTCTCGTCTTGGTAATTACTCAACCGATTTGCTCGACCAGGCAGCCTGGAGTCAGGGCCGACGTCGTTCGCTGTTTGAATATTGGGGGCATGAGGCCTCGTTGCTGCCGTTGTCGATGTATCCCCTGATGCGCTGGCGCATGCAGCGCGCGAGTCGCGGAGAAGACATCTATCAGCAACTGGCACGGTTCGGACGCGAACAGCAGGACACGATTCGCCGGGTACTGGCGTCGGTCGAAGAACTCGGAGCGCTGGGTGCCGCAAGTCTGTCGACCCGTCAGGAACGGGCCGGGCCGTGGTGGGACTGGAGTGCGGAAAAGCACGCGCTGGAATGGTTGTTTGCCGCCGGTGAAGTGACCGTGGCGGGGCGCCGGGGTTTCGAGCGACTTTATGATTTGCCGGAGCGGGTGATTCCGTCGGCCATTTTACAGCAGCCGGAGCTTAGTGAGGCCGAGGCTCAGCGCGGGCTGTTATTGCATGCGGTGACGGCGCTGGGTGTCGGCACGGAAAAGGATTTGCGGGACTATTTTCGTTTGAATCCGGCAGACAGTCGTCCGCGTCTGGCGGAACTGGTCGAGGCCGGTGAATTGCTGAGCTGCGAAGTGCAAGGCTGGCGACAACCGGGGTATTGCCCGTCCGAGCCGAAAGTGCCGCGCAAGGTTGAGGCCAGTGCGTTGCTCTCACCGTTTGACTCGCTGATCTGGGAACGCAGTCGCACCGAGCGGTTGTTCGATTTTCGCTATCGGCTGGAGATTTACACTCCGCAGGACAAGCGTGTCTACGGGTATTACGTGTTGCCGTTTTTGCACAACGAACGGATTGCCGCGCGGGTGGATTTACGGGCGGAGCGGACGGTGGGGCGGTTGGCGGTGCACGCCGTACATGAGGAAGAGCCGGGGCTGGATGACGAAGGGATGCAGGCGCTGGCGGTCAATTTGCGGCAGATGGCGGATTGGTTGGGGCTTGAGCGGGTGCAGTTGAATTGTCAGCGGGTGAGTGCCAGCAGGTTGAGAGTGGCATTGGCTCAATTCTCTGGTGTTTAAGCGGACGCCATCGCGGGCAAGCCCGCTCCCACAGGGTTTAGGTGATCCATGTGGGAGCGGGCTTGCCCGCGATGGAGGCGACGCGGTCTAGCGTCGAACTTGCTTCAATGTCTCAGCAATAAGGAACGCCAATTCCAGCGACTGATCAGCATTCATCCGCGGATCGCAATGGGTGTGATACCGGTCCGACAACCCATCTTCAGTAATCGGCCGCGCCCCGCCAATGCATTCGGTCACGTTCTGCCCGGTCATCTCGATATGGATACCGCCGGCATAGCTGCCTTCCGCCTGGTGAACCTGGAAGAACTGCTTCACCTCGCCAAGGATCTGCGCGAAGTCGCGGGTCTTGTAGCCGCTGCTGGCCTTGATGGTGTTGCCATGCATCGGGTCGGAACTCCATAGCACCTGTTTACCTTCGCGCTGCACGGCGCGAATCAATGCCGGGAGGTGATCGCCGACCTTGTTGGCACCCATCCGTGCGATCAGGTTCAGGCGACCTGGATCGTTGTCCGGGTTCAGCACGTCGATCAGGCGAATCAAGTCTTCAGGGTTCATGCTCGGGCCGACCTTTACCCCGATCGGGTTATTCACCCCGCGTAGGAACTCGACGTGTGCACCGTCGAGTTGACGGGTGCGGTCGCCGATCCACAGCATGTGCGCCGAGCAATCGTAGTAATCGTTAGTCAGGCTGTCGCGCCGCACGAAGGCTTCTTCGTAGTTCAGCAGCAGCGCTTCGTGGGCGGTGAAGAAACTGGTTTCGCGCAGCTGCGGCGAGGTGTCCATGCCACAGGCGCGCATGAACGCCAGGGTTTCATCGATGCGGTCGGCCAGGTGGCTGTATTTTTCCGCCAGTGCCGAGTTGGCGATGAAGTCCAGGTTCCATTTATGCACTTGATGCAGATCGGCAAACCCGCCTTGGGCGAATGCGCGAAGCAAGTTCAGGGTCGCGGTGGACTGGTGGTAGGACTGCAGCAGGCGTTCGGGGTCCGGGACGCGGCTTTTTTCGTCGAAACCGATGCCGTTGACGATGTCGCCACGGTAGGCGGGCAGGGTCACGCCGTCGATGGTTTCGTCGTTGGCCGAACGCGGCTTGGCGAACTGTCCGGCCATGCGCCCGACTTTGACCACCGGGCAGCCGGCGGCGAAGGTCATGACAATGGCCATTTGCAGCAGGACTTTGAAGGTGTCGCGAATTTTCGCGGCGGAAAACTCGGCAAAGCTCTCGGCGCAATCGCCGCCCTGCAACAGGAACGCGCGCCCTTGGGTCACTTCGGCAAACTGACGGCGCAACTCCCGGGCCTCACCGGCAAACACCAGCGGCGGATAACTGGCCAGGGTTTGCTCGACCTGCTGCAAATGCGCGGTGTCGGGGTAGTGGGGTTGCTGCTGGATCGGCAGGGCGCGCCAGCTGTCAGGGCTCCAGGGTTGGCTCATCACGTTCTCTAGTATTTTCCGCTCGGATGGTCATGTTATCAGCAATTAGTGCGTGACCTGTTCCCGTCGCTTCGCGGACAATCGCGCCTTTGCCGCGCCCGCTCGCGGTTTTATTGCGCTGCTGTTTATCACAGGCCGGCGCGGCAACGATCAGGAGACGAAATGACTGAGGAGCGCGTCGAGCATCTGCTCGCCGAGGTACAGGATGAGTTCGGCGTGATACGCGTGCTGGAAGTGGCCGATTACCGTTTTCTGGAGTTCGGCGATGCCATCGAGCAGAGCTGCGTCTTCACCGCTGATCCGAGCTGGCTCGAATACGACTACACCCGGGCGATGCTGATCGGTGCGCTGTGCCACGAGCAGCCGGAGAGCGCGCTGTTTCTGGGGCTTGGCGCGGGCACGCTGACCCAGGCGTGCCTAAAATTTTTGCCTCTGGAGGATGTCGAGGCGATTGAGTTGCGCCCCGACGTACCGCGCCTGGCCATTGAATACCTCGGGCTGGATGACGATCCTCGGCTGTATATCCGCGTCGGTGATGCGCTGGAGCTACTCGATACCGCTGAGCCGGCGGACCTGATTTTTGTCGACCTCTATACCGATGTCGGGCCCGGTGTCGGGCATCTGGCGTGGAGCTTTCTGGAAAACTGTCAGAAACGCTTGAATCCGGGTGGCTGGCTGGTGATCAACCAATGGGCCACGGATGACGGCAAACCGTTGGGCGCGGCGTTGTTGCGCGGGCTTTATCACCGGCATTACTGGGAGTTGCCGGTGAAGGAGGGCAATGTGATTCTGATCGTGCCTTCGGAGCTGGATCAGGAGCTGGATATGGACGGTTTGATCGCCCGGGCTGAAGAGCTGGCGCCGCGCTTGGGGTATTCGTTGCAGTCGTTGATCAAGGCGATTCGCCCGGCGACTTGATGTGTTGCCTGTAATGGCCCCTTCGCGGGCAGGCTCGCTCCCACATTTGAAATGCATTCCCCTGTGGGAGTGAGCCTGCTCGCGATAGCTTTTTATCAGTCAATACATGCCTCAAATTCCTTTGAAGATGCCGGGCCGCTTTTCGACCATCGACCGCACCCCCTCTTTGGCATCCTCACTCGCCAACAACTTCTTCACCAGCGGCGGCAATCCCTGCGCCGCGGCGGTTTCCCCTTCATAACGCGCCTGCCGCGCAGACATCAACGTCGCCTGCACCCCCAATGGCGCCTGGCTGGCAATCCGCTCGGCCAATTCGATTGCCCGTGGCAGCAGATCCTCGCTGGCCATGACTTCCTGTACCAATCCCAAGTGCAACGCGTCATGCGCATCGAACTCGTCGCCGGTCAGCAGCCAGCGCATCGCATTGCCCCAGCCTGCCACCTGGTGCAAGCGTAATGTCGCGCCACCAAACGGGAAAATCCCGCGCTGCACCTCTTTCTGGGCAAAGCGGGTATTGCTGGCGCACAGGTTGATGTCAGCGGCCAGCATCAACTCGATGCCGATGGTCAGGCAGTAACCCTGCACGGCAACAATCACCGGTTTGCTGACGCGGGGGCCGGCAAAAACACCCCACGGATCACAACCACCGGGCGGGGCCTGCCAGCCTTGGGCCAATGCCGCGCTGGCGCTGACCAGGTCGAGCCCGGCGGTGAAATGCTCGCCATGGCCGAATACCACCGCCACCCGCAGGTCGCTATCGGCCTCGAATTCGCCATACGCCAGACTCAGTTCGTTGAGCAGCTCAAGGTCGAAGGCATTGCGCTTGGCCACCCGATCCAGGCCAATCATCAGGACATGACCGTGTCGTTCACGGGTGACACGACTGCAATCGGGCTGATTCATGGGGCAATTCCTCGGGCGGGAAGGGGGTGTCAGACCGCAGGACTGCCTGATAGCGATGAACCGTTTTAGCGCCATCGCCAGCAGGGCCGGGCCTTTGAAAAATAGACCTTCACAGGAATATCCGCAAAGCGTGTGACACAACGGTGTATCCGTCAGTTTTCCGACAAATAATGCTCCCTTTTTGGGCGAATTCCGGTATAGTGCGCGCCGGCCTTTAACCGGGCCGCGTTTAGGTAGCGCAATTCCCCGAAGTCAGCTTCGGCTGCACGTCCGCACAGCGGACTCTCCCTTGACGAATCTTTTTCATTCATTCGTTTTCGCAAATCCCCGCCGACAAAGCAGCCAGGGCGACTCTTGAGTCTTACACGGCATGCGCAGCTTTGGAGCATGGGTCTTTGCGGATGCACTTAGAGGCAGACCCATGACCCAGGAAACCGGCGGCTTCGCCGCTTTTAATCTTAATCCGAATATCCTTGCAGCCGTCATTGCGACTGGCTACGAAGAGCCTTCGGCTATTCAGCAGCAATCGATCCCGATCATCATGGCCGGCCACGACATGATTGGCCAAGCGCAAACCGGTACCGGTAAAACCGCCGCGTTCGCCTTGCCTATTCTGCATTGCATCGATCCTGCCAAGCGCGAGCCGCAAGCCCTGATCCTGGCGCCAACCCGTGAGTTGGCGCTGCAAGTAGCAACCGCTTTCGAAACCTACGCCAAGCAAATGCCGGGCGTTACCGTTGTGGCCGTTTACGGCGGCGCCCCTATGGGTCCACAACTGAAAGCAATCCGTAATGGCGCACAGATCGTTGTCGCCACTCCGGGCCGTCTGTGCGACCACCTGCGTCGTGACGAAAAAGTCCTGTCGACCGTGAATCACCTGGTCCTCGACGAAGCTGACGAAATGCTCAAACTGGGTTTCATGGACGACCTCGAAGTCATCTTCAAGGCACTGCCTGCAACCCGTCAGACCGTATTGTTCTCGGCCACCCTGCCGCAGTCGATCCGTGCCATTGCCGAACGCCATCTGCGCGATCCGCAACACGTGAAGATCCAGACCAAGACTCAGACCGTTACCGCGATCGAACAGGCTCACCTGTTGGTTCACGCTGACCAGAAGACCTCGGCTGTATTGAGCCTGCTGGAAGTGGAAGATTTCGACGCCCTGATCATGTTCGTGCGTACCAAGCAAGCGACCCTGGACCTGGCCAGTGCCCTGGAAGCCAAAGGCTACAAAGCCGCTGCGCTGAACGGTGACATTGCCCAGAACCAACGTGAGCGCGTAATCGACTCCCTCAAGGATGGCCGTCTGGACATCGTTGTGGCGACCGACGTTGCTGCTCGTGGCCTGGACGTTCCGCGCATCACTCACGTGTTCAACGTTGACATGCCGTACGATCCGGAATCCTACGTTCACCGTATCGGCCGTACCGGCCGTGCCGGTCGCGAAGGTCGTGCACTGCTGCTGGTGACTCCACGTGAGCGCCGCATGCTGCAAGTGATCGAGCGTGTAACCGGTCAAAAGGTTGCCGAAGTTCGCCTGCCGGACGCTCAGGCCGTTCTCGATGCCCGCATCAAGAAACTGACCAACAGCCTGTCGCCGCTGGTTGCCGATGCCGAGTCGACTCACGGTGATCTGCTGGATCGTCTGACTGCCGACATCGGTTGCACTCCGCGTGCACTGGCCGCTGCTCTGCTGCGCAAGGCGACCAACGCTCAGGCGTTGACCCTGGCTGCCATCGAGAAAGAACGTCCACTGGTGCCGAACAACGCCCCGCGCGGTGATCGTCCAGAGCGTACCGGTGATCGTCCGGACCGTGGTGATCGTGAGCGTCGTGCTCCGGTTCCATTGGCCGAAGGTCGTGCTCGTTGCCGTACCGCGCTGGGCGCGCGTGACGGTATCGCTGCCAAGAACCTGCTGGGTGCTATCCTGAATGAAGGCGGTTTGGCTCGTGAAGCCATCGGCCGCATCCAGGTGCGTGACAGCTTCAGCCTCGTCGAGCTGCCGGAAGATGGTCTGGAGAAGCTTCTGACCAAGCTGAAGGACACTCGCGTTGCCGGTAAGCAGTTGAAGCTGCGTCGCTATCGCGAAGATTAATCCGCTATTGAGCTGATTGATCGCACATAAAAAATCCCCGACTGGTTCGGGGATTTTTTTTGCCTGATCGTTCCCACGCTCTGGTCAGCCGAAGCGGTAGATGTCCATGCCCAGCGCACCCATGGTGAAACCCTGGTGGGCAATGCTGAACTCGCCCCCGGCACTGCGAGCAAAATACAGTGGCAACAAATGCTCATCACTCGGGTGATTGCGCACGGCATTCGGCGCTTGCTGACGATAATCGTGCAGCGCCGCTTCGTCGTTGTCCGCGAGTTTGTCGATCATCCAGTCGCGGAAGGATTTGGCCCACGGCTCGACGCTTTCCGGGCCCGCATGCCAATCCAGTTCACGCAGGTTGTGCGTGATGCTGCCAGAGCCGATCAACAGCACGCCGTGATCACGCAGACTGGCCAAGGCATGGCCGACGCGGGTTTGCAGGGCAGGGCCGCCACGGGTGGGCAGAGAGACTTGCACCACGGGGATATCAGCTTGCGGATACATCAATGTCAAAGGTACCCACACGCCGTGATCGAACGGGCGTTTGGAGTCGATGCGTGCCGGCAGACTGGCGGCCTTCAGTAACTCGACAACGTCCGCCGCCAATTGGGGGTCACCGGGTGCCGGGTATTGAACGTCGAACAGCGCTTGGGGAAAGCCGCCAAAGTCGTGCCAGGTCTCCGGTTGGGGATTGCCGCTGATCAGCAGCTCATTACTTTCCCAGTGGGCGGATACAATCACGATGGCTTTAGGTTTCTCAATTTGGGCGGCCAACCGAGCGAGAGCCGGCCCACTGGCGCCGGGTTCCAGTGCCAGCATGGGGGAGCCATGGGATATGTACAGGCTAGGGAACATGAATGAGCTCCTGAGAGTAAGATGGCACCATCTTCAGTCAGATCATTGATCTAAATCTAATATAAGTTTTAGAGTCTTTTGATCGAATTTTTGGGATTAATTATGCAGCCGGAGTTTTGGCACAAGCGGTGGACGACGAATCAGATCGGCTTTCACTTGCCGGAAGTGAATCCTTATCTGCAGCGGTACTGGCCGCAGCTGGGCCTGGAAGAGGGCTCGCGCGTACTGGTGCCGCTATGTGGGAAAAGCCTGGATCTGCTATGGCTGGCGAAGTGCGGTCACGAGGTGTTGGGCGTCGAGTTGTCGGAAAAAGCGGTGGAAGACTTTTTCCACGAGCATCAATTTGATCCGGACGTCAGCGACCAAGGCCCCTTCACGGTCTATCGGGCGGGTTCGATCGAGATCTGGTGTGGTGATTTCTTCGCGTTGACCGCCGGTGATGTTGCCGATTGCAGCGCGCTGTACGATCGCGCTGCATTGATCGCCTTGCCACCGAAGATGCGGGAGCAATACGCCGAGCACTTCAAGCGGATTTTGCCGAAAGAGTCGCTGGGGTTGCTGATTACCTTGGACTACGACCAGGCGCAAATGGAAGGCCCGCCGTTTGCTGTGTTGGATGATGAAGCGCAGCGGTTGTTCGGTAGCTCGTGGGAGTTGAAAATTCTGGAGGATCAGGATGTTTTGAGTTCGAGCGGGAAATTCCTGGAAGCGGGTGTTTCTCGGCTTGAGGAGCGGGTGTATCGGGTTTCTAGCAGTTAAATTTCGCTGAATTTGCTTGCCCGCGAAGAGGCCCCAAAGAGCACTGCATCAACCAAGCAAACAAAAAAGGCCCGCATCGCTGCGGGCCTTCTTTTTACTGCTGAACAATCAGCGCTGAAGTCGATGCAGTGCGTTGATACGCTCTTCCAGCGGTGGGTGGCTCATGAACATCCGGGCGAACCCTTGCTTGATGCCACCGTTGATGCCAAAGGCGTTCAAGGTGTCCGGCATGTGCACCGGCAAGCCCTGTTCGGCGCGCAGGCGTTGCAGTGCGCCGATCATCGCGGCAGTACCGGCCAGACGTGCACCGGCTTCGTCGGCACGGAATTCACGCTTGCGCGAGAACCACATGACGATGGAACTGGCCAGAATGCCCAGGACCAGTTCGGCGAAGATGGTTGCCACGTAGTAGGCAATACCCTGGCCTTCTTCGTTCTTGAAGATCACCTTGTCGACAAAGTTGCCGATGATCCGTGCAAAGAACATCACGAAGGTGTTCACCACGCCCTGAATCAACGCCAGGGTAACCATGTCGCCATTGGCTACGTGGCCAATTTCGTGGGCCAAAACGGCTTTCACTTCATCTGGCGAGAAACGCTCCAGCAAGCCCTGGCTGACCGCGACCAATGCGTCGTTCTTGTTCCAGCCCGTGGCGAATGCGTTCGCCTCGTAGGCCGGGAAGATTCCGACTTCTGGCATCTTGATCCCGGCCTCCCGGGACAATTGCTCGACGGTTTGCAGCAGCCATTGCTCGTGACGGGTACGCGGTTGGGTGATGATCTGGGTGCTGGTGCTCATCTTCGCCATCCACTTGGAGATGAACAGCGAGAACAGCGAACCGGCAAAACCAAAGACCGCACAGAAAATCAGCAGCTGATTGAGGTTCAGATCAACCCCGTTGGCCGCCATGAACCCGTTGAAGCCGAAAAGGCTCAGGGTGATGCTGGCAATCAGCACGACCGCCAGGTTAGTGGCCAAAAACAGCAGGATGCGCATCATGGTTGTAGAAATCTCCTTTTGCTAAAGATATAGCGTACTGCGGGGTATATAAGGCTCTGCAGCGGGCTATTCAACCGGGTGACTATTTCAAACTGTGTCCTACGGCAACAGTGTAGTCGTTTGCAGGGCATTTCCGACGCGAGCAAGGGAAGTGCTTGACAGGCAACGCCCGGAGAAAGCCCCCGTGGTTGTTAGGCGCGAGCAACCAACAAGTGATAAGGCATTGCGTGAAGCAAGGATGTACCGCAGGACGCAAAGATGTGTTGCTGAATTAATCACCGTGCGACTTCCGCAAAAGTTGCACGGTGACAGACCCCTTACTGGCGGTAGGACTTGAGGAAGTTGCCGATCCGGCCGACGGCCATCTCCAGATCGTCCACGCGCGGCAGGGTCACCACGCGGAAGTGGTCCGGCCAAGGCCAGTTGAAGGCTGTGCCCTGAACCACCAGCAGCTTCTCGGACAGCAGCAGGTCGAGCACGAACTTTTCATCGTTATGGATCGGGCAGACTTTCGGGTCGATTCGCGGGAACGCATACAGTGCGCCCATCGGTTTGACGCAGCTTACGCCCGGAATGTCGTTGAGCAGTTCCCAGGTGCGATTGCGCTGTTCCAGCAAGCGGCCCTGGGGCAATACCAGGTCATTGATGCTCTGGTAGCCGCCCAGTGCGGTCTGGATCGCGTGCTGGCTTGGCACGTTGGCACACAGGCGCATGTTGGCCAGCATGTCGATGCCTTCGATGTAGCTCTGCGCGTGATGCTTCGGGCCGGAGATGGCGATCCAGCCGGAACGGAAACCGGCCACGCGATAGGACTTGGACAGACCGTTGAACGTCAGGCACAGCAAATCCGGTGCGAGGGAGGCGGTGCAAATGTGCACGGCGTCGTCGTACAGAATCTTGTCGTAGATTTCGTCGGAGAACACCACCAGGTTGTGTTGACGGGCCAGTTCCAGCATGCCCAGCAGCACTTCTTTCGAATACACCGCGCCAGTCGGGTTGTTCGGGTTGATGATCACCAGAGCCTTGGTGTTCGGGGTGATCTTGGCCTTGATGTCGGCCAGGTCCGGCCACCAGTTGGCTTGCTCATCGCACAGGTAATGTACCGGGTTGCCGCCCGACAGGCTTACCGCAGCCGTCCACAGCGGATAGTCCGGGGCCGGCACCAGCACTTCATCGCCGTTGTTGAGCAGGGCCTGCATCGACATCACGATCAGCTCGGAAACGCCGTTGCCCAGGTAGATGTCTTCGATGCCGACGCCTTCAACCTGTTTCTGCTGGTAGTACTGCATCACGGCCTTGCGTGCGCTGAACAGACCTTTGGAATCGCTATAGCCCTGGGCGGTCGGCAGGTTGCGGATCACGTCCTGGAGGATTTCTTCCGGCGCTTCGAAACCAAAAGGCGCCGGGTTGCCGATGTTCAGCTTGAGGATGCGATGACCTTCCTCTTCCAGGCGTTTGGCGTGCTTGAGCACTGGGCCGCGAATGTCGTAGCAGACGTTGGCGAGCTTGTTCGATTTGCTGACCTGCATGGCGATGTGTTCCCGAAAATGAACGATCCAGGCGGTGTATGAACTACCGTACTGGGAATCCTGCGTATTCACACAGGCCTGACGCCTTGAGATGCAGCACCCATAAATCCGTTTGAATGCGCGTGGTCTGGCTGCCAGACTGGCGTTTGACGAGGCGCAATCATACGTGCCGCCTGATCCGTGGAAAAGGTACAGATCGGGCTTTTTCAGCTGCTGAGGTGTGATGATGGAAAAGTTGGAAAAAACCCTGGAAGAATGGAAGGCGATGCTAGACCCGGAGCAGTACAACGTGTGCCGCCTCAAAGGCACCGAGCGACCGTTTTCCGGTAAATACAACGGCACCAAGACTGACGGTATTTATCATTGCATCTGCTGCAACGAACCGCTGTTCGATTCAAAAACAAAATTTGACTCCGGCTGCGGCTGGCCGAGCTTCTACGCACCGATCGGCGACAGCGCGATGGTCGAGATCCGTGACGTCAGCCACGGCATGATCCGCACGGAAGTGGTCTGCGCCAAATGTGATGCACACCTTGGGCACGTGTTCCCGGATGGCCCGCCACCCACCGGTCTGCGTTATTGCATCAACTCGGTGTGTCTGGACCTGGTGCCGCGCGAATAATGTGAGCCCTGTAGGAGCCCGGCTTGCCGGCGATGGCGTCTTTGAGATTGCATTGCCGGCAAGCCGGGCTCCTACAGGGATTGTCGTGCCCCAGTCAGTCAGATTGATTTATTAAATTGCACACAATTCAATTGCTCGCTATGTTTGGCCTCTCTCCTTTAATCAAGAGTCCAAGCCATGAGCGACAATCTGCTGAGCATTCCGTGCACCACTATCAAGGGTGAACAAAAGACCCTGGCTGATTTCGCCGGCAAAGCCGTGCTGGTGGTCAATACCGCGAGCAAGTGCGGCTTCACTCCGCAATACAAAGGGCTGGAAGAGTTGTGGCAAACCTACAAGGACCAAGGGCTGGTGGTCCTCGGCTTTCCGTGCAATCAGTTCGGCAAGCAGGAACCCGGCAATGAGGGCGCCATTTCCGAATTCTGCGAATTGAACTTCGGTGTCAGCTTCCCGCTGTTCAAGAAGATCGAAGTCAATGGTGCCGGCGCCCATCCATTGTTCGTTCAGTTAAAAAAACGCGCACCGGGTGTACTGGGTTCGCAGGGCATCAAGTGGAACTTCACCAAATTCCTGATTGGCAAGGACGGGCAGTTGGTCAAGCGTTTCGCCCCGGCGACCAAACCGCAGGACCTGAGCCGCGAGATCGAAGCCTTGCTCAAATGAACACCCTGTCCATCGATTCCCTGAAACTCGACAGTCAGCTCTGCTTCAAGTTGTACGCCGCTTCCCGGGCGGTGATTCGTGCCTACAAGCCGATGCTCGACCAACTCGGCCTGACCTACCCGCAGTACCTGGCCATGCTGGTGTTGTGGGAATGGCAGGAGACCGCTCCCGAGCAGCCGACGGTCAAGGCCTTGGGCGAACGCCTGGCGCTGGATTCCGGCACCTTGACGCCATTGCTCAAGCGACTTGAGCAATTGCAGCTGGTGCAGCGTCAGCGGTCGGTCCGCGATGAGCGCGAGGTGCACTTGAGCCTGTCACCGTCCGGTAAGGCGTTACGTGATCAGGTCGGACCGCTCAAGGCTCGCCTGTTGTGCGACAGCGGGGTGGATCTGGATCGTCTGAATGATCTGCGCGATGGCCTTGATCATTTGTTAGGGCAGATCAAAGCACTGTCGTAGTCGCAACCCACACGTCAAGCAATGCGGCCAGTTCTTCACGGCGCAAGGGCTTGACCAGGTAGTCGCTCATGCCCGCCGCGCGGCAACGTTCGCGTTCCTCGGACATTGCGTTGGCGGTCAGCGCGACGATGGGTAGCTGCGGCCAGCGCCCGCTGCGACGGATTTGCCGACTTGCTTCGTAGCCGTCCATTACCGGCATGTTGCAGTCCATCAACACCAGATCGAAGTCAGTGTGCTCAAGCTGATTCAGCGCTTCGGCACCGTGGGCGGCGACGATGACCTCACAGCCGAGTTTTCCCAGCATGCCCTTGGCCACCATTTGATTGACCGGGTTGTCCTCGACCAGCAATACGCGGCCACGCCGCTGATGAGGCACGACGTCGACCCGCGCTCCGTTTATCAATGTGGTTTCCGGCTGCAAGACTCGCTGCAAGTTCTGGTACAGCGCATTGCGCGCCAGCGGTCGTGCCTGTTGCTGCAAGGGCGCGAGGGCGCTCACCTGTTCGCTGGGCATGAAGTTGCCATATGCGGTTACCAACAGAATCGGCGCGGCGAGGGTGGGGCGCAGACCAAACAGGCATTCGGGGCAGTCTGTGATCAAGACATCAGGCTCAAGGCCAATCAACGAGTCATCCATGGAGCGCTGTTGATAGTCGAGCCCCCACGCGGGTAACAGGGTTTTCAGCAGTTCTGCCAGCCCGCTACTGGCGGCGGTGATCACAAGTACCTTGCCGGACAGTGGTGGCGGGGGCATGGCGCGGGTGTGGGCGGGCAGCGGCAGGTCGGCGCAGAACTGGCTGCCGAAACCGGCTTCCGAGCTGATCGTCAGCCGTCCCTGCATGGCTTCGCAGAGGTTATAGGTGAGGGCCAGGCCCAGCCCCGTACCGCCAAACTGCCGGGTAATACCGGCACCGGCCTGGGTAAACGGCTGGAAGATCTTGACCTGGGCATCCTGGGCGATCCCGATGCCGGTATCGCAGACCTCGATTCTGACGCCCTCTGCGAACGTAGACAGACGTAAGTCGACGCGACCGAAGCGGGTGAATTTGAGCGCATTGGACAACAGATTACTGACGATCTGCCGCACTCGAGTCGGGTCCCCCAGCACCAGCGCCGGAAACTGCGGATCGATCAGGCACGTCAGCTCCACGCTTGGCGCCGCGTTCTGGGACAACAGGTTGGCAGTATCTTCGACCAACGAGCCAAGGTCGAAGGGAATGTGCTCGAGTTCAAGCTGGCCGGCATCGAATTTCGACAGGTCGAGAATGTCGTTGAGCAGTTCCACCAGCACTTTGCCTGAGTCATGAGCGATCGACAGCTGTTGCTGCTGTTCGGCAGTGAGCGGCCCGTCCAGCGACAGCGCGATCATCCCTAGCAGGCCGTTGAGGGGCGTGCGTATTTCATGGCTCATGTTGGCTACAAACACCGAGCGTGCCTCGGCCATATCGATGGCGGTGGTGCGCGCGATTTCGAGCTCCCGATTGGATTGGCTGAGCCTGGCATTGGTTGCCTTGAGTTCAGCGGTACGCGTCGAGACGATGCTTTCCAGTTGACTGAGGTAGTCGGTCAGGCGGTTTTCAGCGTTGCGTCTTTGATGGATTTCGGTGGCGGTGTTTTCGAATTGTTCGTTGGCGGCTTTGACCAGTACACCGATTTCATCGTTTTCATGCCCCGGCGGACATTCCACCCGTGTCGGCTCCACGCTACGCGGATCGCGGCCACTGAGTTCGCGAATGACCCGCACCAAGGGTTTGGTCAGCATCACGTAGAACAGCGCGAGCAGAATGCCTGTCAGGATCAGGCTTCGAGTGAAGCCGTTGAGCAGTGTGACTTCGGCCCGGCGCAGGAAGCGGCTACCGAAGGCGTAGGTATCGACTTCCAGTTGCAAGGCCCCGAGGGATTCGTTTGGCAGGTGATCGAGAAAGAGACGGTCTTCGAAGTGCCGATTGGCACCGAACAGGAAGTCGCTGATCACTCGATAACCGTTTTGCGTGCCTGGACGTTTGACGCTGGCCAGCACGGTATTGCGGTTATCGGTCAGTTTTGCACTGATGATCGCCGGTGAGCGCAGCAGCCCCTGGGTCAATTCCTGGGCGAGTTCGGCGTCGATGTTGTAGGCGATGCGCGAGGCGGGATTATGGCTGATTTCCAGCAAAGACCGTATTTCGCGGTTGATGGAGGCGTCTTCGCTGGCATAATCGATGCCTATTTGCAGCACGCTGAGCAGCGTGCCCAGAATGAAACCGACCAGCACAGTAAGCTTGGCTTGCTTGTAGGACAGCCGGTGGGTGAATTTGATATCCATGGGGTGTTGAACCACTTCCGTTTTCTTTCGCTGCTCAAGCATAGTCGATCATGCAGGGATACCGATGTTCTCGCGAACCCTTGAGCAAGGGAAGAGCCGGGCACCGAACGCCGTGTATTCGTCGCTGTATCGCCATCATCACTGTGAACGTGCCCGAGGAGAAGACGTGGACGCCCGATTGAATGCTTTTCTTGAACGCGCCGATGCTGTTTTGGCCCGTATCGAGCCGCTGCTGCCCGCACCTCGGCAAACCATCGACTGGAGCCAATGCCTGGCCGCGCGCTGGCAACGTGAAGGGCGCAGTGGTTTTCTGTTGCCCCTGCACGTCAGCCTCGACATGCGCCTGTCCGACCTGATCGGTGTCGACCGGCAACTGGAACAGTTGGGGCGAAATACCCAACAGTTTATCGACGGTATGCCGGCCAATCACGCCTTGCTCTGGGGCTCGCGCGGCACCGGTAAATCGTCACTGGTGCGTGCCTTGCTCGCCGAGCACGCCAACGCCGGTTTGCGCCTGATCGAAATTGAGCGCGATCACCTGGCGGACCTGCCGCGAGTGGTCGAGCAAATCGGCAAGCTGCCGCAGCGCTTCGTGTTGTTCTGCGATGACTTGTCGTTCGAGTCGGGCGAGGGCGACTATCGCGTACTCAAGAGCGTGCTCGATGGCTCCCTTGAGCAGGCACCGGATAACGTTCTGCTTTACGCCACCTCCAACCGTCGTCACCTGGTGCCGGAAAAGGAAAGCGATAACGAAAACTGGAAACGGGTCGATGGCGAACTGCACCCCAGCGAGGCGGTGGAAGACAAGATCGCGCTGTCGGACCGCTTCGGTTTGTGGCTGTCGTTTTATCCGTTTACTCAGGAACATTTCCTCAACGTTGTCGAACACTGGATCGGTCAACTGGCCGATAAAGCCGGACTTGAGTGGCAGCGAAACGAAGAGCTGGACATCCTCGCGGTGCGTTGGGCCACGGGCCGAGGCAATCGCAATGGCCGTTGCGCCTATCAATTTGCCCGCTATTGGGTCGGGCTCAAGCTGTTGGAGCACAAAGCATGATTGATTTACAGAAGAGCGGCCAAGGCCTGGAGGGTTACGGCATGTTGTGGGCGCAGCTGGAATCGTTGCTGGCGGACGAGCGTGATTTTATCGCCAATGCTGCACAGTTCTCGGCATTCCTGTTCAACCAACTCGATGATCTGAACTGGGCCGGTTTCTACCTCAATCGCAACGAAGAGTTGGTGCTGGGGCCGTTTCAGGGGCAGATCGCCTGTGTCCGCATACCTTTTGGCAGGGGCGTGTGCGGTACGGCAGCGGCCACCTTGCAGACTCAATTGGTTGAAGACGTGCACGCATTTCCCGGGCATATCGCGTGCGACAGCGCATCGAACAGCGAACTGGTTGTTCCGTTGGTCAAGGACGGTCGTTTGATCGGTGTGCTGGACCTCGACAGCCCGAAACTGGCGCGTTTTACTGCTGAGGATCAGGCCGGTATCGAGCGGCTGGCAGCGATTTTCCTGCGCCTCACCGATTGCTGATCATGCACTCAAGCCTGCCTTGACCAGCAGGCTTGACCGGTCAACAGCGTCAATCTGCTGAGGATCGAGGAATCGTTCTGCGTACTGCAAATAAATGTGTGCGTTGATGAACAGCCCGAACAATTGCGGGTCGATGTGGGCGTCACGGCACATGTTGGCCATGATGCCCAAGGCCTCACTCAAGGTTTTGGCTTTTTTGTAGGGACGATCGGCAGCCGTCAGTGCTTCGAAAATATCGGCAATCGCCATCATGCGCGCCGGCAGGCTCATTTCTTCGCGCTTCAACTGTTTGGGGTAACCGGTACCGTCCATTTTCTCGTGATGGCCGCCGGCGATTTCCGCAACGTTGTTGAGATGCTCGGGAAAGGGCAGGCGGCTGAGCATCAGGATCGTCTGCACCATGTGGTGATTGATGATGTAACGCTCTTCGCGAGTCAGCGTGCCTCGGGCAATGCTCAGGTTATAGAGCTCGCCCCGGTTGTATTTGTAGTGTGGTACATCGAGCTTGAACCCCCACGGATTGTCAGCCGGGATCAATTCGCTTTCGGCACGTTCGAACAGGTGCTCGGGTCTATCTGCCAGCAACGGCTCGCTGACGGGCAGCGTCGGCGCCGGCGTTCGTTCCTGGCGGCGGTTCTCTTCCCATGAAACGCCAAGCCGATCATCCAGGGTTCGGGTCCAGGTGCGTTGAGCAATGTCGCGCAAGCGTTGCAGGTCAGCTTCGGCCATGGCTTCGCCGCCCAGATTGCAGCGGGCAATGAACAGGAAATCATCGTCCAGTCCCGCCAGAACGGCGTTGCGCAATTCGGCCAGGTGATGCTCGTCACCCCCTTGGGCAATGGCCTGCCAATAATTGATCCAGGCATCGCGCTTGAGCACTTCGAAACGCATGCGGACTTCGTGGATGCGGTCGTTCAGGGTTTCAAGTTTGGTGGCTTTGTCGACAACATACTCAGGGGTGGTGACCTTGCCGCAGTCGTGCAGCCACGCCGCGATGTGCAGGGCTTCCCACTCATCTTCCGTAGGCTGATAATCGCTGAAGGCCGGCTCCTGACTGGCGGCGGCAGCCTGAGCGAGCATCAGCGTCAACTCCGGCACCCGCTGACAATGCCCACCGGTGTAAGGACTTTTGGCATCGATCGCCCCAGCCAGCAGTTGTATGAACGAGTCCAGCAACTGTTTCTGTCTGGCTTGCAGCCGGTGGCTTTCGATACTCACCGCCGCCGCACCTGACACCGCCTGGAGAAACGCAATGCGGTCCGGGCGAAGCTTTTCCAGGTCATTTTGTGTACCGCTGTCGGCCAGCAAGAGGATCAGCAGGCCCACGGTTTCGTTATGCCGGTTGTGCAATCGGATACCGATCAAATGAACCCGAGGACTTTCCAGCGCAAGCATCACCTTTTGCAGATCGGCGGCGTTTTCAAAGCTCAGACTGGTGACGACATTGTCGGCGTTCGACAACTGCTGCATCCACTGAGGGCTCTGCGGGTTCTGGAGTTCGTAGCCTTGAATCCCGAACGCAGGTAGTGCCTGGGAAGTGTCGGTGATCACCAGACCATGAGGCTCCATGCGGTCGCCATCCTGTTCGCGCAGGTAAATCAGGCCCGCCTGGGCCTGCCCGATTTTCACGGTTTCGAACAACACCCGTTGCAGTAACGGTGCGAAACGGGTCTCGGCGCTCAGGCTGTCGGTGATCTGGAAAAAGCTCGCCAGGGTGTCCTTCATGCGTGCCATCGACACACTCAGTTGGTCGACTTCCAGCACGGGTGAGCGTCGACTGACAGGAAAGTTGAAATTGAAGCTGCGGATCGCATCGGCTTCCTGCACCAATGCGCGCAGGGGATTGACCAGAACTCTGGAGGTGAGCCACCCCAGCGGCAGGCACAACAGCAACGTTGCCAGAGTAATCAGTGCGCCTTGCCAGCGCATGCGATAGGCATCGACGAGCAATTCATCTTCCGGCACCAACAGCGCCAGCTGCAATCCTTCAGGCCCGCCTTCCTTCATGCTGCTGCGGGCCACAATCCATTGGCGGCCCGCGGCGTCCAGGCGATTGCCTTCGGGCGGACGGGCGAGCAGGGCACCGAGTGCCGGATTCAAATCGGCTGCCTTGATTAAGCGTACGGTCTGGTCGTCGACGATCAGCCTGCTGCTGTCGGGATAGGCAATGGCATTACCCTCGCCATCGAACAGCACGATTTCTGTGTGCGGGGTTACCACATGTTTGGCCAGCGTCGCCGACAGTTCGGCGAGGGTGAGGTCGGCGCCCATAACTGCGTTCGCACCGCTGCGCCGGGCCAGGGTGGTGCCAACATCGTGAGTGGAGAAAAACACATAGGGTTCGGTGGTGATCTGGTTCTCATCGCTGCGAGCGCTGCTAAACCAGGCGCGTGTGCGCGGATCGAAGGTTTCGTCGGGGTTATCGTGGTGGTTGATGAGGATCAGGTTCTCATCAAAAAACAAAGATTGGGATCGCACCTTTCCACCTCCGGCCGGGTGTTCGATGCTCCAGACTTGATAGGCCGCCGTTTCCGGGGCATTGGTGAGTGCTTTCACGGCCGGGATGCGCAGAGGACGCACCATGAAAAAATCGCCATTGCTGTAACCCAGATACAGCGAGGCCAGGTTGGGATTGTCTTTGAGCGACTGGCTAAAGGGTTTCAGCAGCGCGAGCCGTTGCTCCAGCGCCGACGCTTCAGTCGCCGGGTTGTCCACCAGCAAGCTCAACAGGTGGCGGATCGGTTCATAGGTGCCTTGCAGATCCAGCCGGACATCCTGTTCGATCCGGTTGAAGAGTTTTTCGCTGCTGGACAGGATGATCTGCGTGGTTTGCCGGTAATTGAAAATGCCCAATACCATGCCTGTTAGTAGCAGGAGTAGGGTAAACATCACGCTGATATGGACGTGTAACGAAAATCGGCGTTGACCGGAGCGCAGTGAGCTTGGCATTACGGGTCTCTCCATGAGGTTAAACACACTGCTCTACGCTCAAGCATAGTTAATGCTCCATCGTTCTGCTTTTTTCGTTATGCCCTATTTGTTGTTGCAAGGCTTGCTCCAGTTCGAGCATGGCGCGCTCGATGGCTTTAGTGCAGTCGGCTACGGTTTCGGGGTGGAACACTTCATGGCAGGCGATTTCGAGCGCTTCACAGCTGTCGATCAAGCGACATGCGTGGACTATTCGGGCTGCGCCCTTGATTTTGTGAGCGACGTCGAGAAAAGACTGACGGTCTTTGCATTGGGACAGCGCCCGCAATTGCTCACGGTCCAGACGATTGCTGTTCAGCAGTTCGGATAACAAGCGGTGATCCAGCTTCGGGTTACCGCCGGTCAGCAGTTGCAGCCCTTCGAGGCTGAACGCCGGGTCGCGGGCGATTGGCTTGATGCGTTCAATCCACTGCCTCAAGGCCGTCAAGCTGAGGGGCTTGAACAGGCAGTCGTCCATCCCGGCCTGTTTGCACCGTTGTATTTCTTCCGGCTGTGCATTGGCGGTAAAACCCAGCAGGGTGCAGACCGCAGGCGCCTGCTGCTGTTCGTATTGACGAATTAGCCGGGCCAGTTCGTAGCCGTTCATGATCGGCATGTTGCAATCAATAATGACCAGATCGAACAGTCCGTGTTTCCACGCCGCGAATCCGGCCTCGCCCTCTGCTGCTGCGCTGTAGTGGTGCCCCAAAAACTCCAGTTGCTGGCACATCAGCAAACGATTGGCCGGGTGATCGTCGACTACCAGAACGTTCAACGGGGTCGAGGTAGGTTGAAGTGGCGCTTCGACGGTTTTCGGCATCAACTCTGGCGGCAATGTCGCCAGATGCAGCGAAATTTCGACTTGAGTGCCTTCACCGGGCTGGCTACACAATTGCAGGCTGCCGCCCATCATCTCGCACAGTGTGCGACTGATCACCAGGCCCAGCCCGGCGCCCCCTCGGGCCGACTGCGCGCTATGGGTCGCCTGAGCGAATGGTTCGAACAAACGCTGTTGATCCTCCTCGCTGATCCCCATTCCGCTGTCCTTGACCAGGACGCGCAGCACGACCCGCTCGGGCTCGTCAGTGGCCTGTAACTCAACCACAATCAGGACCTGACCCTGTTCGGTAAACTTGATAGCGTTGCTGACCAGATTGGACAACACTTGCTTGAAGCGCATCGGGTCTAACAGGACATCGGTTGGCGGATGTGCCGGACTGAAGTCGAGCAACAGGCGCAGGTTTTTCTGCCGGGCGAGCCCGTCGAAGATTCTGACCACCGAGGCCACCGTTTCACCGAGGTTGACGCGCTCCGGGTTCAGGCTCAGATGCCCGGATTCGATGCGGGCGATATCGAGAATGTCCCCGATCAGTTCCAGCAGGTCTTTCGCCGAGTTGTAGGCGACGTCGATGGCGGGGCGGTCCGGATGAGCCTGCTCGATACGTTTGAGGGTCAGTTCCAGCATGCCGATGATTGCATTCATCGGGGTGCGGATTTCATGGCTCATGGTTGCCAGAAAAGTGCTTTTGGCTCTGTTCGCTTCATCGGCGCGTTCCTTGGCCGCTCGAAGGTCATCGAACAGTTGTCGCCGCTCGCTGATGTCAATCCAGCCACCAATGATGCCCTGCACTTCACCGCTCGAGTCGCGGTAAGGCAGAATCCAGTGATAAATCGTCAGCTGGCGACTACCGATTTGCAGGGTGCGGTCGAGAATCAACGGTGTGCCTTCGCTCACGACGCGCTGATAGTCAGCCTGATACTCCCGCGCCTCGAATGCATTGCTCAAGTTGCCTTGAATGACGCTTTTGCCGATCACGTCTTCGTATTTTGCGCTGAAGGCCTCCAGGTAACTGTCGTTGCAGCTTTGCAGCAAACCCTGGCGGTCTCGCACATAGATCGGATGGGGTGTGCCATTGACCAGTGAACGCATGAACTCAAGTTGATCATTCAGCGCGAGTTGGGCCGCCTGACGCTGTTTTATCTGACGGCGCATGTAGGCGTTCCAGGCAACAGAAATCAGCAGTAGCACACCAACACCGATCACCACTTGATAGAACACCCGGTGATAGTTGCGCCAGGTGTTTTGAGGAGTGGACGAGTATCCGCGCCAGCGGCTGTTGATAATGCCCAGCTCTTGCGGGGTAATGCTCAGCAACGCCTTGTCGAGGATGGCGCTCAGTTCTTTGGCATCACGCCCTGTTGCCAGAGAGAACGCAGCCTGCTGCGTGCCAAGGGTTGAGCTGATCTGAAGGGGCTGCTCGAAGATTCTGGATGAGATGAAGTAGTTGGCGATCACCAGCGAGTTTACGGCGCCTTCAGCCTGACCCTCTGCAACTGACTGCACGGCACTGAAAGTGTCCGGGGTTTCGATCAGATTGACCTGCGGGAACTCGCGACGCAGGTAATCCACCATCGGATTACCTTGGGCAATCGTCAGACGCTTGCCCGAAAACTGTGTGAGGTCGGTCGGGCTGTCGGCCACTTTGCGCGTCAGCAGGACAAAGGAGTTTTCCAGGTAGGGGCGGCTGAAGTTCAGCAGCGTTTCACGTTGTGCGCTGGGCAGCAGGGCGGCAATCAAGTCGACCTGATGATGACGGATTCGCTCGATCATCTCGTCATCGTTCCGGCTGCGATGGATTTCGAAGCGCAAGCCAGTGCGCAACCTGATCAATTCGAGCAGGTCGGCGGTAACACCTCGAAAGTTGCCTTCATCGTCGAAAAACGTCAGCGGCGCAAACACTTCATTGACCACCACGCGAACCACTGGATGGTGCGTTAGCCAGCGTTCTTCGCGACCGGTGAGTTGCAGCTTGTGATCCGTGAGCAGGATGTCACTGCCTGCACTCCAGCGTTTGGCTATGTTTTCTCGCTCGCTGGTCGGAATGGCATTCAGTATCGCGTTGATGACCCCAAGTAGTTCCGGGTTGTTTTGGTGCACGGCAAAACTGAATCCGTGGACTTCATGTTTACCGAAGTTGGCCATCCGGACGTTATTCAGGTAACCCTTGTTAATCAGGTAATGGGTTGAAATGGTGTCACCGAGAAAGACATCAGCCTGGTCGAACGCGACAGCGTTGATTGCATTCTGATAAGACGGGAAGGTTGAGATAATTGCCTTTGGATACAGGGATTTGACTTCTTCCATCGGTAAGTAGTGGTACACCATGCTCAACCGCAAGCCGGCAAGGCCATCGGTCAGGGATCGGGTTTCTCCTTCTCGTGTCACCAGAACCGGCTGGTCCGCGGCGTAAGGTGTGGAAAGCACAATGTCGGCGTTGCGTGCCTCAAATCCATTGGCACTGCCAAGCATATCGACCTCACCGTTTTCCAGCGCCTCGATCGCGTTTTCTCGGGACGCGTAGCGCTGAACCTTGACGGGCAGGCCGGTAACCTTGCCAATGATGCCCGCGTAATCGGCCGTGAAACCTTCATAGTCGCTGCCGCTGTTGGTCAGGTCGAAGGGCGGGTAATCGGGGGCTGAAGTGCCCAGAGTCAGTTCACGTTTGTTGTTGAGCCATTGCCGTTGTGATTTATCCAGTTGGACTTCCATGTGACCGACCATTGAGCGACTGAGCAGGGTGTAATGCTCGCTGGCGGAGTGTGTCGCAGACACTGAAGTGCTCAGGCATAGGCCTGCAGTTATCAGTATTAGATAATCCTTTATACGACTGGGCATCCGGGCTCTCACACTAAGGCGTTGCGTTTTGCCATATCGATAAGTTCAACCAGTGATTTGGCTTTGAGTTTTTGCATCAAGCGCTTTTTATAGGTGCTGACTGTCTTGTTGCTGAGGAACATACCCTTGGCAATTTCCTTGTTGGTACGGCCTTGTGCAAACAGTTGCAACACCATCAACTCCCGGTCGTTGACTGCCTTGAAGAGCTCCAGGTCGGCGTATCGCGTGTCATCGCTACGGACAGGGTTCAACGCCTGGCTGGGGAAATAGTTGTAGCCTGAAAGCACCGCCTTGATTGCGCTCACCAGTTCACTGAGGTCTTCCTGTTTGCATACATAGCCCGACGCCCCCGACTGCATGCAGCGAATACCGAACAGCGTCGGGCACTGAGCCGTTAAAACCAGGGTCTTTAACGGGGTACACATGGCGTTGAAACGGGAGAGTACTTCCAGTCCGTCCAGTTTGGGAATGCTGATGTCGAGAATGACCAGGTCCGGCATGCATTCGCGAACCATCTGCATGGCGTCGACCCCATTATCAGTTTCTCCGACGACTTTATAACCCTCATGTTCGAGCAACATTCGGACGGCAAGACGGATAACGGGGTGATCGTCGACAATAAAAACGGAGTTCATAATCAGATCCCATGCGAGCTCAAATAAAGCGCGCACCATAGCTCAGATAGTTGAGGGGGGGCATGAACCGACAGGCAGATAGCAGTGATATAGGAGAATTCCTACAGCCGAAGAGGAATCGGACTACGGTGCAACTAGGTTTTGAATGAGGATCAATAAAAGTGTTGTATTAAGTGGTGGGGTGATCGCAGTGGTTAATTTAATAATTTTGTTTATATACTAAGTGTATTTTTAGTGCTGGGTTTTATAGATAAGCCTCGGTCAACAGATTTCTAAAGTCTGATTGTTTCAAGGGTTTTATCAAGTAGCCCAGCAGGGGCAGGTTGTGTTCCTCGGCCGTTTTTTTTAGTTGGTCCAGTTCACCGGGTGTCAGGCTACTTAGTAGTATCGCCTGCTTGATCATTCCGCGGCGGCTGGCGAGTTCGATCAAGTCAAGGCCAGTGAGGTCGGGCAGACATTGATCACACAGGAGAATGTCAAAGGGATGCGAAGACTCACGCATCCGGTGCAAAGCGCTCTCGGCACTGTCCGTAGCGGTGAGTTGAGTGAAGCCATAACTCTCAAGCAGGCATTGGGTCGCTTTAAGCTGAAAGGGATGATCTTCCACCAGCAAGATTCGGCAATTATGGTTGAACCTGACATTTTTCATGCTTGATCTGTCGATCAGAATGGAAGGTGATTATTGCGTGAGCAGAGAGAGCAATCGATCAGTCGGCTCTGCACAAGGTGTAGGGCAATTCTGTTGGTGCTGAAGTGCGAATGAACATCGACCCGCTCCTCAGACGATCTGAACCGCGGGTCGAGGGGCATTCATCCGCGGCTTGAACGACCAGTCATTTCCAGGGCCATTTCACTGGCATAGCTGTCGGTCATGCCGGCGATGAAGTCGATCATGCGCAGGAATGAAGTGTGCAAAGGACCGCGAGGATCGGGCGCATTGTTGCCCAACAGGTCGAGGATGCGGCGACTTTTGAACGATGGTGTCCGACCGTTGTGTTGTTCCAGTGCCGCCCCGCAGAAAGCGTTCAGAAGAATTTCCAGCGTGGTGTAGGCGCCGATTTCATGCAGTGTCTTGCGTTTGTCCTGAAAGATTTTTTTTCTGGCCATGTCTTTGGCGTTCAAGACACAGCGCTTGGCCGGGCCATGCATGTGCTCCACCAAATCGCCGGGTAGCGTGCCGGCCAGCAGGGCGTCCTGTTGTTCGACGAAGGCGCGAGCAGCGGCATTGGTCAGGTGTTCGATGGCTTTTCCTCGCAGAATCGCCAATTTGCGTCGACGCGAATCCAGTGGTCCCAGTTGGCGATAGGTTTGCGGAAGATCGTCGCCCACAAGGTTAAGCAGCAAAGACTCAACTTCGGCGTACTCCAGCAACTCCATTTCCAGGCCGTCTTCCAGGTCGATCAGCGCGTAGCAAATGTCATCGGCGGCTTCCATCAGATACACCAATGGATGGCGTGCCCAGCGCTGCTCCTCGAGCTGTGGCAGGCCGAGTTTATGGGCGATCTGCTCCAGCAACGGCAGTTCGCTCTGATAACACCCGAACTTGTGCTTCTTGTAGCCCAGTGAGTCGGCATGTTTCGCCGTCCAGGGATACTTCAGATACGTACCCAATGTGGCGTACGTCAACCGAGTGCCCCCGTCGAACTGATGGTATTCAAGCTGAGTGAGCACGCGAAAGCCTTGGGCGTTGCCTTCGAAGTTCAGGAAGTCATTGCGTTCAATTTCGCTCATGTCGTCCAGCCAGCCACGGCCTGCGGCCTGCTGGAACCAGTGACGGATGGCGTCTTCGCCGGAGTGACCGAAGGGTGGATTGCCGATGTCATGGGCCAGGCAGGCCGATTGCACCACCATCCCCAGATCACTTGGATCACACCAGTCGGGCAGGGCGCTGCGAATGGTTTCACCAACACGCATGCCCAATGAGCGACCGACACAGCTGACTTCCAGCGAGTGAGTCAGGCGCGTGTGGATGTGATCGTTGCTGGTGACTGGATGGACTTGGGTCTTGCGTCCCAGTCGACGAAAAGCACCCGAGAAAATAATGCGGTCATGGTCTTTATGGAAAGGACTGCGACCGAGCTCTTCCGGGCTGTGCAGAGGTTTTCCGAGGCGTTCGCGGGTAAGCAAGGTTTGCCAATCCAAGGCTGGTCTCTCCGTCAGGTGACTGATCCCTAAGCCTAGAGCCCGGCGGCGTCGCTGTCGATGAGCAGCAGTCGCTCACCACTGTTGAAAAAAGCCCGGTAGCTAGGCAGGACTTGTTTTTGGATTCACTGGGTCACTGGGTAGGCACACAGGATTGAACCTCTCGAAAAAGAGGTTCATCCCGGTGGTGTGGCATGAATGCAACCAAAGAGTGGCTATTTAGTCTTTGCGCGAATTGCTTTGCAGGACCAGCTTTATCAAGGGCCCGAGGCTGGTCCCTAGACGAATCAGGCGAGTCAGGCTGCTGACGCCGCCGTTCCTGGCACTTTTTCCGCTCAAAAACCCCAGCAAGGTAACCGCCGCCACGCCCCAGAGCGGGGCATGCTTGATGCCAAAACTGCTCTGGAGGTCTTGCGACATCCCGCGTATCCGCTGTAAGGGCAGCAGCAGTTCCCTGGATTCATGGCGAATTTCCTGACGGTGCATTTCCATGCGCAGGCGAATCAATGCCTTGCGCATTTCCGTGCGCGAGCTGTTGTGCGGCAATTCAGGTAGGCTCATGGCAGCAGGCGCTCCCGATCATTGGCCAATTCTTCCAGGGTGCCATGGAAGGGCGAGGATTCATCGAAGATCGCCGCTTTCAAGCGGAAAGCACAGAATATCGAGGCAAGGGCATAGAACACGCAGAGCCCGATAATGGCGGGCAGGCGATAGGTGTCCCAAAACACAATCAACACCAGTCCCGACAACCCCACCAACAGCAGCAATGCAAAGACCAGCGCCAGGCCTGCAAATAACAGCAGGCTTACGGTGCGCGCTTTTTGTTCCTGCAACTCGATGCCAAACAGTTCGACATGGCTGTGCAACAGTCCGAGAAAAGCGGCCCCCAGGCGCCGCGTTGAAGTGCTAGTGCCCGTCGCAGACGAGCTGGATTCGCCGATAGACATATCAGCGCCGAGAAGCCAGCAGGCCAATGAGGAAGCCTACCCCGGCGGCAATCCCGACCGATTGCCATGGATTGGCCTGAACGTAATCCTCGGTAGCGGTGACGGCGGCCTGACCGCGCTCACGTAACGAGTCTTCGGTCAGCTTCAAGGTTTCCCGGGCACGCAACAGGCTGTCATGGATCTGGTTGCGCAGCTCATCAGCCTGATCGCCGGCCAGGGTGGCGGTGTGCTCCAGCAACCGTTCAGTGTCGCTGACCAGTGTTTGAAAATCGGTCATCAGGATTTCTTGAGCAGTCTTTGCCTTGATGCTGGCCATGGGTGGATCTCCGTAGTGGCTTCTGATGGGTTCGAGTATGAGCCTTGCGTGAAGGTTCAGTACAAATGACTGGTACAACTTTTGCTGTGTCGTGGTGCGTTTGCCGGCACCGCTGCGCTGTTGCCGGGCGTGACTTCAGGAAAACCTCGACTCACACAATAAAATCTCGCGCGAAGATTTCGCTGTTTTGCGCCAAAACGGTTCATGGGGATCAACGATTCGATCCTGATAAGCCGCAACTTGGTGCGTACATCGTCTGCGCGAACTGCTTTGGTGCTTTTTCAGTCTTAAGGTCTGCCAATCCATGGAAAATCTGCAAAGTGCAGTGGACAGTCTGGTCCACAGCTCCAACACACTGTTCATCCTGATAGGTGCAGTCATGGTATTGGCCATGCACGCCGGTTTCGCTTTTCTTGAGGTTGGCACGGTTCGGCAAAAGAACCAGGTTAATGCCCTGTCGAAGATTCTCAGCGACTTCGCCATTTCGACCTTGGCCTACTTCTTTATAGGCTATTGGATTTCCTATGGAGTCACCTTTCTGCAACCGGCGGCGGTGATCAACGCGGACCATGGTTACGGACTGGTGAAATTCTTTTTTTTGCTGACCTTCGCCGCGGCCATTCCGGCGATCATTTCCGGTGGCATCGCCGAACGAGCAAGATTTGTCCCGCAGTTGTGCGCGACCGCGCTGATCGTGGCGTTCATCTATCCCTTTTTCGAAGGGATGATCTGGAATGGCAATTATGGTTTGCAAGCGTGGTTGCTGGCCCGATTTGGGGCCAGCTTCCATGATTTTGCAGGTTCCGTAGTGGTCCATGCCATGGGTGGCTGGTTGGCACTCGCGGCGGTATTGTTGCTCGGGCCACGGCAAGGGCGTTATCGCGACGGTCGCCTGGTCGCGTTTGCACCGTCGAGCATTCCCTTTCTCGCGTTGGGCTCGTGGATTCTGATAGTTGGCTGGTTTGGCTTCAACGTCATGAGCGCCCAGACTTTGCAAGGCGTGAGCGGATTGGTGGCGGTGAACTCGCTGATGGCCATGGTCGGCGGAACCATGGCGGCACTGATCGTAGGGCGCAATGACCCAGGTTTTCTGCACAACGGCCCACTGGCCGGACTTGTGGCCATCTGCGCCGGTTCCGACCTGGTGCACCCAGTGGGCGCACTGGTGACCGGCGCCGTCGCCGGAGCACTTTTTGTCTGGTGCTTTACCGCGGCGCAGGGCAAATGGCATATCGACGATGTGCTGGGTGTGTGGCCTTTGCACGGCCTGTGTGGCGTGTGGGGCGGAATCGCTTGCGGGATTTTTGGCCAGACGGCCTTGGGCGGTTTGGGCGGGGTTAGTCTGATCAGCCAGTTGATCGGCACTTCTCTGGGGGTGGTTGTGGCGCTGGCGGGTGGTTTTGCAGTGTATGGAGCGATCAAGGCATTTCATGGGCTGCGCTTGAGTCAGGAAGAGGAGTATTACGGCGCGGACTTGTCGGTACACAAGATCGGCGCTGTCAGTCAGGACTGAATCACTTCTCTGCATCTTCGGCTCCGGGATAAAAATCGTGCAACATCTGGTAGCGATCATGTCGTATCTGGTCTGCCCGCTCCTGTACTTGATGGGCGGGTAGTCCCAGCATGATCAGTGCATGGGAAGCGAGCATCAGGCTGGACTCCAGCAGTTCCGGCACGACTTCGCTGGCGCCAGCCTCTTTCAATTCGGTTAACTGACTGTCGTCCCGGGTGCGGACCAGAATCGGCACACCCGAATTGACCCTGCGTGCCTCCTTGAGTATCTCCAGCGCGATGTCGGTCTGGTCCACAGCGATCACCAACAATTTGGCGCGGGCCAGTCCTACGGCAGCCAGTAACTCGCCTCGACGCGAGTCTCCGTAATGCACGCAGCTTTCGCTGGCGGCCGCTTCCTCGACCCTTACCGAATCGTGGTCCAGTGCAATGTAAGGTTGCTGCTGTTGGCGCAGGCAGCGCCCGATGGATTGACCAACGCGCCCGTAACCACAGATGACGACGTGCTTGTCGAGGTCCGCGTTAAGCGCGCTGATTTCTTCAAGTTGTGTTTCCTTGTTGGACTTGCGGTGCAGGCCCTTTGCGATAGACGGAGCTGCACGCAGCATCAGTGGGGTGACCAGCATCGAACAAAACGTAGCGGCGAGCATCAGGCCGCCGAGTTGCGCGGGTATCAGATCGCTTTGTTGCATCTGCGCCATCAGTGCAAAGCAGAACTCACCCCCCTGGGCCAGTGCCAGGCCGCTACGCCAGGCGGTTTCGCCATCGCTGCCACGCCATTTGACCAGCAGCGCCACCACGGTGCCCTTGATCAATAGCAATCCTAGCGTCAGGCCGAGGATCAGCAGGGCGTGGCTGGCGAATAAACTCAAATCGATCAGCATGCCGATGCTGACGAAGAACACCCCGAGCAGAATGTCGCGAAATGGGCGTATATCGGCCTCGACCTGATGCCGGTAATGACTTTCGCCCAGGAGCATGCCGGCGAGAAAAGCGCCCAAGGCGGGGGAGAGACCCAGTAAGTGAGTCAACCAGGCCGTCAGTAGAACAATCACCAGCGCCAGCAGTACGAACAGTTCGGCAGAACGGGCGGCGGCGACTTCATGGAACAACCTGGGCAACAGCCAGCGGCTGACCAGCAGCAGACCGATAAACAACACCACGGTCTTGACCAGCGTCAGGGGCAGAGCCCAATACCAGGCCTGATCGCTACTGCCAGCGAACACGGGCACCAGGGTCAACAGCAATACAGCCACCACGTCCTGGAACAGCAGTACGGCGATGGCATTCTGGCCATGACTGCTGAAAATCTCACCCAGGCTGGTCAGTTCCTTGCTGACAATGGCGGTGGACGACAGCGCCAGTCCCGCGCCCAGTAACAGCGCGGCGGTCACCGGCATCCCGAACATCATCAGCAAAGCACCCAGCAGCAGCCCGCTTACAAGCACTTGTAAACTGCCAAGACCAAACACTACCCGGCGTAGTGCGATCATTTTCGTCAGGGAGAACTCAAGACCAAGCGAGAACAGCAAGAACACCACGCCTAACTCGGCAAGGTAGGGCAGCCCTTCACTTTGTTTCACCCAGTTGAAGGCGGTAGGGCCAACCATCAGCCCCACACACAGATAGCCCAGGACCGGGGGCAATCGCAGGCGCTGGAACAGCGCGATGACCACCAGTGAAGAAACGAGAATAATCAAGAGATTGGCAAACACAAAACACTCCGCTGATAGACGCTAGCTACTCAAGCGTAGAAGCAAAAAAAACGTGAGCATTGCTTAAATGGCACAAGCGACGACTGATTTGCATCAGGGTTATACCGCCCGCCCTTGCGATTCATGCTCCAGGCCCGAAGATTCAATGGCTCGACGGCTTTTCGGAGCAGGCCTAGAATGGTCACTTAATTTTTTCGGTTGAGCGCTCATGCTTCCTGAATGTCAGCTGTTTGGCACCCTTGGGTGCCACCTCTGTGAAGTGGCCGAAGCCATGCTGATGGAGTTTGTCGAACGCGGTCTACTGGTTGAGCTGATAGATATCGCTGTCGATGAAACCTGGTTCGAAGCCTACAGTCTGCGCATTCCGGTCTTGAGACGAATCGATACCGGCGCGGAACTGGGTTGGCCATTCGGTGCTGACGAGGTGGTGGCGTTCTTGCGTTAAGCGGTTTTGGCGGCGGCGATGGTTCCGTCTGTCGATCTTTGCGATTGATCCCCTTGGCTTAATTGATGCTCTTCGGATACTGTATGCGCGTACAGTTATTCGAGGTTCTGCTTGGTCGTCCCGGGTTTTCGGGTTTGCGCAGGCAGTTCCGGGCGTGAGAGGGATGTATCGTGGTCAATGTCGAACAATTGAAAAACAGCGTGAACCGGATGTCGGTCGATGTTGTGCGCGAGGCCGTCCTCGAGTTGCGTCTGGACGGTCTGGTGACGGAAGGAAAAACACCCTTCAACAAACTGCATTTCAATACCTGTTTCGCCGAAATCGAAGCATTGTTCCAGCGGGCGGGTTACCACCGGCAACTGGATGTCGTGGGCTATCAGGGGTTGTTGTACGCGCTTTACGATCCCGCTCGCTGGGAAGCCGTCGATGTGTTGCGCTGGCTCAAGGCGTTCACTGACGCGGCGGCGCGCACACAGATTCCGGCATGAGGATTCTCCGCTAGGTTCGACTCGGCCACTGTTGGATAATGCGGACCTGTATTGAGGGTCAGAACGTTCGTATGTCCACTTCATCTTTTTCCGCTGCACACAGCCAGGCCAGCACACTCTACTTGCCTCCCGGTTCGTGGCTGACCGTTATCGATTGCCTGTGCGATCACTTCAGCGCTATCGGTCGTGAACAATGGCTGGACAGGGTGGCTCGCGGTCGGGTGCTCGACGGGCATGGAATGCCGATCGCGGTCGATCTGCCTTACAAGGAAGGCCTGCGGATTCATTACTTCCGTGAGGTGCCGGACGAAAAGCCGATCCCGGTGGTCGAGTCGATCCTCTATGCCGACGAGCATCTGGTGGTCGCAGACAAGCCGCATTTTCTGCCGGTGACGCCGGCAGGCGAGTACGTGGAGCAGACGCTGCTGCGAAGGTTGATCCGTCGACTGGATAACCCACATCTGGTGCCATTGCATCGCATTGACCGGCATACGGCAGGGCTGGTGTTGTTTTCTGCCAACCCGCAGAGCCGTTCAGCGTATCAGTCGTTGTTTCCAACACGACAGATTGAAAAGCGCTACGAGGCAATTGCGGCTGCATTGCCTGAACGGGCCTTTCCATTGGTACATAAAAGCCGGCTCATCGATGGCGAACCGTTTTTCCGCATGCAGGAAGGTCCGGGTGTCAGCAACACGGAGACAGCCGTCGAGGTTCGGGAAAAGAACGGAGACCTCTGGCGATATGCGCTATACCCGGTGACGGGCAAGAAACATCAATTGCGCGTGCACATGACTGCGCTGGGCGCGAGTATCTGCAACGATCCGTTTTACCCGCAGGTGCTCAAGGACGTCGAAGATGATTACGCCAATCCAATGAAATTGCTCGCTCAGGGCTTGCGCTTTGTGGATCCGGTCACAGGCCAGGAAAGGGTGTTTGAAAGTACCATCACCTTGCAGTGGTGAAAAATACCAGTCACTAAAAAGCCCGCATCAAGCGGGCTTTGTCGCATCTGGCAGGCGCAGTAAAGATTACAACTCTTTAACGGTTCGAACCTGATCCTTGTTGATGCGAGTTTCCTTGCCATCCAGCTGTTCGAATTCGTAGAAACCCGACTTTTCATCATACGTTGGCGTGTCGATGGCCTGGATTTCGCGACCGTCATTCAAGGTGATCACAGACGGCGAGGCGCAGCCCGCCAAGGTCGCGAGGCCCACTGCAAGCATGAAAGTGGCGAGGGTCCGTTGAGTCATGAGTGTGTCTCCGAATAAGAGTTCTTTTTTGGTTGCTGAGTTTGAGACGTATACAACGCAAGCAAGTTCCTTGGCTAGGGTGATTCTGACATGGAGTGTGCGCTCAACAATTCAGGAGTATTGAGATTGGCCAGGCGAGGGTCGTTGTCAGCACATTGCAGAGCAATGGCTCCCAGTTTTCGCATGATGCGACCCGGGCTGCGTTCACCTTCATTCCATGCCGTGTCGAACGCCGCGCAGAGTGCGACAGGAATAATGCACAGCAACGGTTCCCAATGTTCGCCCTGGCGCAGCATGAGTGGTTTGTCCGGATACTGACTGGCGGTTTCGCGCATGCTGTGGAGCAGCGCGGAATTGATGCGAGGGACATCGCAGGGCAGCACCAGCAGATGAGGATGGCGGGCCGCCTTGAGGCCGGCGCGAATACCCGCCAAGGGGCCAGGGAAATCGCCTTCGTCGTCATGGACCAGGTGATCGGCGTAAGGCGCGTATTTGTCCAGGTTCCTGTTGCACGAGATGATCAGGTCATCGCTCAGATCGCGGGTCTTGCGATGCAGGTGCGCGATCAGCGGCTCGCCGTGCCATTCCAGCAAACCCTTGTCCTGACCGCCCATGCGTTGGCCACGACCACCCGCCAGAAGCAAAATGGAGCAGGGCGGCAACAGTGGGTCAGGGGGCATGGCAGGTCTCCATGGGGGGGCTGAAAAAGTGAAGCGCTGTGATATAACACCGAGCTGTTTTTCCTACAACTGGACGAGCCTATGAAAGCCAAGGCTGATGTACCTTTCGCGCCGCTAAACATCGCGGTGCTGACGGTCAGCGATACCCGAACCCTGGAAACCGATACGTCAGGCCAGGTTTTTGTCGACCGCTTGAGCGCCGCCGGTCACAACCTTGCTGCTCGGGTTTTGCTTAAAGATGATCTTTACAAAATTCGCGCGCAAGTCGCCAACTGGATTGCCGATGAGGTGGTGCAGGTGGTGCTGATCACTGGCGGTACCGGGTTCACGGGACGCGACAGCACGCCAGAGGCCGTAAGTTGCCTGCTGGACAAACAAGTTGATGGTTTTGGTGAACTGTTCCGGCAGATTTCTGTTGCCGATATCGGCACCTCGACCGTGCAGTCCCGAGCGTTGGCCGGTTTGGCCAACGGTACGCTGGTCTGTTGCTTGCCAGGTTCGACCAATGCCGTGCGTACCGGCTGGGATGGCATTCTCGGCGAACAGCTGGATTCGCGACATCGTCCCTGCAATTTCGTGGCTCACCTCAAGCAGGCGGCACCCTGTGAATCCCGCGGGTAAGCCGGGTAAAACCGGAAGCTTGATGCCTGTCGAGGTGGCGTTGGCGCGTCTGCTGGAAATGGCAGAAGCCTCACCCATCCGCGAGCGTGAACGCTTGCCGGTGGCGCAGGTTCAGGGTCGTGTGCTCGCCGATGACTTGTTTTCGACCCTCGATCTGCCACCTTGGCCGAACAGTGCCATGGACGGTTACGCCTTGCGTGTCGCTGACTGGACGGGAGAGCCGTTGGTGGTCAGTCAGAAGATATTTGCCGGTCAGGCGCCCGACCCCTTGAAGCCCGGTACCTGTGTCCGAATCTTTACCGGTGCGCCGGTGCCTGCAGGCGCCGACTGTGTCGAGATGCAGGAAAATGCCGAGGTTCAAGCGGATCAGCGAGTCCGCTTCCTCGAATCCATGACCCCGGGTCAAAACATCCGACCACAAGGTCAGGAAACCACGGTTGGCGAGCTAGTCTTGCCGGCCGGCACACGACTTGGGCCTATCGAGCAGGGCTTGGCGGCATCGCTGGGATACGCTGAACTGGAGGTGATTCGCAAAGTTCGTGTTGCGGTTCTCTCAACCGGAGATGAATTGGTAGAACCGGGCCAGGCCCTGGGCCCAGGACAAATCTACAACAGCAATCGCGTGTTGCTGTGCAGTTGGTTGCAACGCTTGGGCTGTGAAGTCATAGATGCCGGTATTCTTCCTGATGATTTGGTGACCACCCGTGCCCGCCTCGGCGAATTGAAGGATGTTGATCTCATCCTCTCCACGGGAGGAGTGTCTGTAGGAGAAGCCGATTTCCTGGGCATGGCGTTGCGCGAAGAGGGCGAGCTGACGCTGTGGAAGTTGGCCATCAAACCTGGCAAGCCGCTGACATTCGGGCATTTTCGCGGCGTACCTGTGATTGGTTTGCCCGGTAACCCGGCGTCGACACTGGTCACTTTTGCGTTGTTGGCAAAGCCCTATCTCCTGCGCCGTCAAGGTGTAACAGAGGTCGAGCCGCTGAAGTTTCAAGTGCCGGCCGGTTTTGTCTGGCCAAAGCCTGGTAACCGACGAGAGTACTTGCGTGGACGCCTGGAGAATGGCCGAGCGATCATTTACAAGAATCAGAGCTCTGGCGTACTTCGCAGTGCCGCTTGGGCAGATGGCCTGGTTGAGGTGTTGGAAGATCGCACGTTGATCGAGGGTGAATATGTCGTTTTCATTCCTTTGAGTGAAGTCCTGAACTGACCTCGTTTTGCTCGTTGCCGCAAGCCCGGAACATCTGCCGGGTCTTGCGTGCATGATTAGCGCCTAACGAACCAGAAGTGTCACGACCTGGTCAAAGCGGCTATTGGCAACCCAGCCCAGCAGCCCGAGGACTACCGCGGTTCCACCCGCCGAGTAGGCCAGTCTGTGCTTGATGGATTTGACATCATTGCGCACTTCATCCATGTCTCGTCGGATGTATTTCAGATGGGTCTCCAGTTCAATGACGCGAGGTTCCATATCAACTCCTGTAGCGGGTTTTGCGTTGTTGTTGAATTCAGCCTGATGATTGGCGCGACTTTCTGCGAACGGCGTTACCGGGTTGAGCGACAACTTGATGTCATGAGTTTGCATGGAGAAAACCGCTCCTTGCATCAATGCCGCTTGGGTGGCCGAAATTCGTAATGCGTGCGTTTTTTGTAGCCCTTGAACGGGGTTTGCTCATTGCTTGCACATCCCTGTGTCTTTGCTGTTGATGACAGATAACCGCTGACATCAAGGTGTACCAATCGCCCCGGTCGGTCAATTGAGCCGATTCCTCACATATCGTAAGAAAACTTCCCGCCCTGTAGGACCGTAAACCTGCACGCCTCGAAAAACCTCAACGCCTTGCGACCTTTATAGGGGGCAGTGAGGTCAACATCTCCTGAATGAATTCCAATCAGGAGCTACAACAATGAGTGAGCGCAAGGCGCTGTTGATTCTGCATGGCAAGCAGGCACTCAATGAGGAGGTCCGCTCAGCCGTTGAGGGTAAGCGCAAGCAGGGCTGGGAACTGGCCGTCCGACTGACCTGGGAGGCGGGGGACGCGCAGCGGTGGGTGGAGGAAGCGCTGAGGGCAGGTTATACGCATCTGATTGCCGGTGGCGGCGATGGCACGTTGCGCGATATTGCCGAGGCCTTGGCGGCGTACCCGAATCGGGCCAGCCTGGTCTTGATGCCATTGGGCACCGCCAACGATTTTGCTCGCGCTGCTGGCGTGCCTCTGGCGCCGGCTCTGGCACTGGAGCTTCTGGATGTTGCCCCGCATCCTGTCGATCTGGGAGAAGTGGGCGGGCAAGTTTTTCTTAACATGGCCACAGGCGGTTTCGGCAGTCAAGTCACGGCCAATACGTCAGAAGACCTGAAGAAAGTCCTGGGCGGTGCCGCCTATCTGTTTACCGGTCTTTCACGCTTCAGCGAGTTGCACGCGGCTTTTGGCGAATTGCAGGGGCCGGACTTTTATTGGCGCGGCGAGCTACTGGCCCTCGGTATCGGCAACGGTCGGCAGGCGGGAGGTGGGCATGTGCTATGTCCGCAGGCGCTGGTTGACGATGGTCTGCTGGACATCAGCATTTTACCGGCCCCTCAGGAAGTGGTCGGAACCTTGAAAAACCTGCTTGCCGATGGTTTTGGCATCGACAACATGTTTGTGCGCGCCCGTTTACCCTGGGTCGAGATCAAGGTCTCGGAAGGTCTGCACATTAACCTTGATGGCGAACCTCTGGAGGGCGATAGCCTGCGTTTTTCTGCGCGTGCCGCGGCATTGCTTGTGCATTTGCCGGAGAACTCACCGCTGTTGAGTGCATCGCTATCGGTTAATCATCCAGACTGATGATCTGTTCGCGTACGGCAAACAGGACCAGACCAGCCACGTCGTAGATCTGCAGGCGTTTCATGATCTGCGAGCGGTGGGTTTCAACAGTCTTGATGCTGAGGTCCAGGCCATTGGCGATTTCCCGGGTGGATTTTCCGCGAACAATCAGTCGCAGGATTTCCAGTTGGCGTGCCGTCAGGTTATGTGTGTCGGGCAATTGCGGCTGCTGTTTCTGGTTGCGGATCAACGCTTGATTGATGACTGTGTGGGCGATGGCAGGGCTCAAGTAGCGTTCGTTATTGCGCAAGGCATTCAGGGCATGTTCCAGCTCGGTGGCCGTGGTGTCTTTGAGTAAATAACCATGAGCGCCGGACTCAAGCGCTTGCATGATGAGTGCTGGATCGGTGTGCATCGACAGGATCAGCACCTTGCTTTGCGGGCGCACCCGCTTGAGTCGCTGCATGGCTTCAAGGCCGCCGGTCACCTTCATGGAGATATCCAGCAAAATAATGTCAGGTGAAAGCTTCTCGACCATCTCGAGTAACTGCGAGCCATCATCGGCCTCGCCAACGACTGCGTAGCCGGGAATATCCAGCACCAGGGCGCGCACGCCTGCCCTGATAAGCGAGTGGTCATCTACCAGAAGCAAGTTACAAGTCAATGTAAAACCTTATTCGTACTGGCCCGTTCGAGCGCACGGGGCGCCCAGGGGAAGAGTGCTTCGATTTGAGTGCCTTTGCCCGGCTCGCTGGTCACGGCCAAGGTCCCGCCCAACTGATCAATCCGTTCCTGCATCCCGGCCATCCCCCGCTGTCCTTCTCGACTGGGGTCGACCGCAGGTGCGAAACCCAGCCCGTCGTCGCTGATCGACAGTGCCAGACCTTGGGGCGTACGTTGCAGGCGGACCAGCAGATTTTTCGCTTCAGCGTGACGCAGAATATTGGTCACTGCTTCCTGGGTAATTCGAAACGCTGCCACCGCCATTTCCTCCGGTATACCGGTCAAGCGTTGATGGCATTCCAGGCTCCAGTGCATTGATGTATTGGCCAGGGTTTTGAGCAGATGCGCACGCAGACTGGCTTCCAGTCCGAGGCTCGCCAATTGCCTGGGATTAAGGATGGCCGAGACGTCACGTACTTTGGTCAGGGTTTCTTCCAGTGTGTCGCAGAGCACTGAGCACTGGCCTTGCATTTCTTCAGGCATCCGACGTTTGAGCCATGCACTTTGAAGTTTTGCGGCTGTCAGCAACTGGCCAATATCGTCGTGCAATTCTCTGCTTAGACGATGACGTTCATTTTCCTGAACTTCCAACAGTCGGTCCGCCAGCTCCTGCGGCTCAAATTTTATCGACGTGCTCGAGAGGCGATGTTGCACCCAGACGCAGGCCAACGCTGCGATATTGAGCACTAGCACGCTCAGCGGAAGGGGGGCGGACAGAGAGAAGACCAATAGGCTGCCAAGGGCCGAACAGGTGCACAGCAACAACGTGAAACGTCGCGCGTTTTTCTGGGAAGGTGACCAGAGGATGACTGGCTTGAGGCTGGCGTACATAGCGGATGGAGCCAATGAATGTTCGCTGCGGGCAGACCGGCCATAGGGCTGACGGGTCTCTGTCTGAAAATCTATAGTGGCTCGTCTTGAGCAGAGTGCAGTTTTATCGGGCTGCTCTCAGTTGATGTCACCTGGCCATTAATTGGCGTCAACGAATGGTCGGCATAATACCACTTAAGATACCGTTGGTCGCGCTCGGTATATTTGCCCATACCATCAGGAATAGGCCGGTCAAACGCAAGTTCCACAATGGAAAATGTTTAACGGAAGGGGGCGATTAATCGCGAACTGTCGCTGGCGGGTATGAAATATTCAATTGCGACATGAGCACATTCGGTTATAGAGCGTCACTCGGCCAACAAGACAAGATTGTCTGACTATTTCAAGCTTGCCGTTCCGAATAGGAAACGAGCGTAAACGGTTTGGAATTCGCGGGTAATTGAAATGGACTGAGTCCGACCTGGAACGCAAAGGCTTCGATCAAAGAAGTTTGCTCAGTGTCGTCCAGGCTGAGTTGACCGGTGGTTTGATCGATGAGTTCGAGCTGCCAGGCCATCAACGTGAAGCATTCCTTCAGTGCCCCCAGTGCTTGATCGTGCAGGTCAATCCGGTGGTGTGTGTGGTTCAGCAAACCATGAATATGCAGAGAAAACACGGACACGGCTTCCAGTGCCAAGGCATCGGCCCGGCTCGCCAATTTGAGCAGACTGCTGAGCATGCAATCGATTGCGTCCTTGTCATTGCTGATCAATTGCAGGTGGCTCAGGCACTCCTCCGATTTGGCCAGAAGGGTTTCTGCCTCGACAAGAAACTCCGGTAGACGCTGAGCCCACTGCTTGGGTTTGTTCGGCATGCTTACCTCCACAACGTCATGTCAAATGAGGGAATGTCGCGTATGTCGATGAGGACGTCCAACGTCTCGACGCTGCCATGCCTGCATGAGATCGCGCTCCAGCAGGCTGGGGAACTTAAGAGGGTGGATGGCCACTTTCCTGCGATCGCACACAAAAGCCTGACTCCGTCACGCAATGAGAATGGCGTCACATTAATGGCTATTGGATATTGCGAATATCAGGTTGGGCCTGATTGTTACTAGGGGAATCCCTTAGGCAAGGGAACTTAACGTGCGAGCTGTGGTCGGGCCGCTGGGAGTTGAGTAGATGAATCACGGATGCAGTAAAGCATGATGTTAATATGGCATCAATGCTCGGTCGTGGCATTTTGTCTCAGGGTCAAGATCTGGCAATAACAGCCGATAACTCCCTTTAGTGAATTCATCAGAACAAGCCCAGGAGTCATTAATGGCCGGCATTCTCGATACGGTAGACCAACGTACGCAACTTGTGGGTGAGAATCGCCTGGAAATTCTCATGTTTCGTCTGGCCGGTCGGCAATTGTTCGCGATCAACGTGTTTAAAGTGCAGGAAGTGCTGCAACTGCCCAAGCTGACACTGATGCCGCAGCGCCATCCGTTCGTCTGCGGTGTGGTCAACCTGCGTGGCCAGACGTTGCCTGTGATTGACCTGTCCCAGGCCATCGGCATGCGCCCGCTGGTGCCGAGTCCGACCAGCACGATCATCGTCACGGAGTACAACCGTTCGGTGCAGGCGTTTCTGGTCGGGGGTGTGGACCGCATCGTCAATATGAACTGGGAAGCCATTCTGCCGCCGCCGACCAGCGCCGGTCGCCAGCATTACCTCACGGCGATCAGCAAGGTCGATGACCAGTTGGTGGAAATCATCGACGTCGAGAAAGTCCTGGCCGAAATCGTGCCCTACAGCGCCAAGGTCTCCCGCGAAAAACTCGACGATCCCATACTGGAACGCGCCCGTGGCCGGGAGGTGCTGCTGGTCGACGACTCCAACGTAGCCTTGTCGCAATTGCGTGACACCTTGGGTCAACTGGGCGTGAAAATGCACATTGCCAGCGACGGCCTGAAGGCGCTGAACATGCTCAAGGCTTGGGCGGATACGGGTGTGTCCATGACCGACAAACTGCTGATGGTGTTCACCGATGCAGAAATGCCGGAAATGGACGGTTATCGACTGACCACCGAAATTCGTAATGACCCGCGTCTGCGTGGCCTTTACGTGGTTCTGCACACGTCGCTGTCGGGCAGCTTCAACGATTCGATGGTGAAGAAAGTCGGCTGTGACAACTTCCTCTCAAAATTCCAGCCGGACAAACTCGTCGACGTGGTGCGCCAGCGCCTGATGCTCGACGAAGTGCCAGCCTGATCACGGGGCGGCAGGCTGGCAGGCATGTCAGCCTTTGATTCGGTGAGCAAGCTCGTATAGGGTGGCCTTTTTGCCTACCAGGGATCTGGCCATGTTGCGTCTGAGCGCGCTTTACCGTTATCCGTTGAAATCCGGCAAGGGTGAAATCTTGCAGCAAGTCGGGCTCGACAAGCTGGGGCTGGACGGTGATCGACGCTGGATGCTGGTGGACGAGGCCAGCGGGCGCTTTCTGACCCAGCGCGCGGTGGCGTCAATGAGCCAACTGTCGGCGTTGTGGAATGCCAGTGGCGGCTTGACCCTCAGTGCCCCAGGCCGTTCGCCGATCGATATCACTTTGCCCTCAAGCAGCGCTGAACTACGTGGCGTGACCATCTGGCGCGACACCTTGCGGGTACCGGATGCCGGTGACGAGGCAGGGGCCTGGGTCAGCGCTTTCATTGGCAAACCGACTCGCCTGGTCCAAGTTCCGCTTGATCGTGCGCGCATGACGGAGGCGGGTTACGGCAAGGACGACGATCAGGTGGCATTTGCCGATGGCTATCCGTTATTGCTGATCGGGCAGGCGTCCCTGGAGGACTTGTCGCAAAAGGTCGGGAGGCCCCTGGAAATGCTGCGCTTTCGACCGAACCTGGTGATTGAAGGCAGCGAAGCCTACGCCGAAGATGGCTGGAAGCGTATCCGCATCGGCGATGTCGAGTTCCGGGTGGTCAAGTCCTGTTCACGCTGCATTCTGACCACCATCGACCCGCAAACCGGTTTACGCAGCGTTGATCGCGAACCGCTGGCCACGTTGCAGAAATACCGTTCACAGGCCGACGGCGCGATGTTCGGCCAGAACCTGGTCAACGACAGCAACGGTCGTCTCGAAGTCGGGATGCCAGTGACGATTCTCGATTAAAAGCCCCTGAATGAAAAATGCCCGTGTCCAAAGACACGGGCATTTTTTTTTCGCTGTGAACCCTCGGGTTTAGCCGCGGTATTCACACAGGTAAGCGGTTTCGACGGCCACTTTCAGCTGAAACTTGCTGTTGGCAGGCACGTTGAACTGGCTACCGGCAGCGAAGGTTTCCCAGTCGCTGCTGTCAGGCAGCTTGACGGTCAGGGCGCCGCTGACCACGTGCATGATTTCACGTTGGCTGGTGCCGAACTCGTATTCACCCGGAGCCATGACGCCAATGGTCGCAGGACCTTCAGCGGTGCCAAAGGCTATCGACTTGACGGTGCCGTCGAAGTACTCGTTGACTTTAAACATGGGCGATTCCTCGAAAAGGGCTGAAAAGGGCCGGCCAGTATGCACAAGGCCTCGAACGCCGTCACCTCTCTAGGTGGGAAGAATCAGTGGCAACAAGCGTGCGGTATTGCGCGCATCTTCCAGCGCCCGGTGTTGCTGGCCGGCGAACTGCATGCCTGCCAGTTGCAAGGCGCCATTGAGCCCCAGCGGACGTTCCAGCCGTCTGGCCTTGGCAAAGCGCTGCTTGAGGTTCATGTGTGGCACCCGGCTCAGGGCGCTGTCGAGTTGTAGGCGCTCCCATTCCTGAACCAACTGTTTGCGGTCGTAGTCGCCCCAGCTCGCCCAACCTTCCAGTCGTGAATGATGGTGGCCCAGCCAACGCTCGAATGACGGCCAAACCTCGGTCAAAGATTGCGCGGTATCGATATTGCCTTGGGTGATGTGAGTCAGCTCCCGGCAAAACGGTGTCAGCAACGGCCGACGCAACGGTCGTACGAAACGCTGGAAGTGGTCCAGTTCGCGACCTTTGCGGTCCACCAGGGTGGCACCGATTTCGATGATTTCCATTTCCGTTACTGGCCAGCCACCCTCATCGGTGGTGGCTTCCAGATCTATCACCAGCCAGTGAGGCATTGCATGGTTCCTGGTATCCGCGTCCTGATAGGACATGAGCGTAGCCAAACCCGAGGGATCCGCCTAGCGGCTTATTCGACCTCCAACAAAATCTGGCGATTTTTTACCTGATCGCCGACCCGCACCTGCAAACGCTTGAGTACCCCGTCGATGCCGGATTTGAGCGGGTGCTCCATTTTCATGGCTTCGAGCACCACCAACAGTTGGCCTTTGCTGACCGGGCTGCCCTCGGTGACCAGCACGTCGACGATGGCGCCGTCCATGGGCGCCTTGAGTGTGCCGGTACTGACGCAGGCTTGACTGCAGACCAGCGCCCGGGTCCGGTCCACCAGCTTCAAACTGCCGGGGCCGGCGAACAACCAGAGGTGCCCGGCCTCGATGTGATAGGCATGACGCTGGTGGATGCCATCGATGTCCAGCGTTGCCCAGCGCCCGTCGCAGCGGATGATCTTCAATTGGAGATATTGCTCGGCCACTCGAATTCGCAACGCCCCGTCAGGCGAGGCGTTCAGTTCCACCGGCCAGTCCTGATCATTCAGGCCGATGCGATAGTGCAAGGGCACGCTGGCATTGTTGCGCCATCCGGCCAGTGGTCCCGGGTGAATCTGTGCCGACGCTTGATAGAGCAGCGCCGCAGCGATGGCCAGTTCGGCGGTACTCGGGACGTGGGCCTGTAAACACGGATCGTCAGCGAAGCAGGTCGGGATGAACCCGGTGCTGAACTCGCCACTGATGAACTGCGGGTGTTGCAGCAGACTGGCAAGCAAGCGCTGATTGCTTTGCACGCCCAGCAGCACGCTGTCCTGCACCGCCCGCAGCAACTTGCGCCGAGCTTCTTCGCGGGTTGCACCGTGGGCGATGATCTTGCCCAGCATCGGGTCATAGAACGGGCTGATGTCCTGGCCTTCAATCAGGCCGTGATCGATCCGTACGCCGCCCGTCAACGCGGGTTCCCAAGCGGTGACCTGACCGGTTTGCGGTAGAAAATCGTGGGTCGGGTCTTCGGCGTACAGGCGCACTTCCATGGCATGCCCGTTGAGTTGCACTTGGTCTTGTCGTAGCGGTAGCGGTTGCCCTTCGGCGACGAGTAATTGCCAGGCCACCAGGTCCAGCCCAGTGATTAGTTCTGTCACCGGGTGTTCCACTTGCAGCCGGGTGTTCATCTCCAGAAAGTAGAACTGTCCGCGCGCGTCCAGCAGAAACTCCACTGTGCCTGCGCCGACGTAATTCACTGCCCGACCCGCCTTGAGCGCGGCCTCGCCCATGGCCTGACGCAACTCACGACTCATCACCGGGCAGGGGGCTTCTTCGATGACTTTTTGATGGCGTCGCTGGATCGAACAGTCGCGTTCGCCAAGGTAGATCAGGTTGCCGTGCTGATCGCCAAACAGCTGAATTTCGACATGGCGCGGGTCGATCAAGGCTTGTTCAAGGATCAGTTCGCTGCTGCCAAAACCATGCTGCGCTTCGGAGCGTGCGGTGCGCAGTTGTTCTAGCAATTGAGTGGCGTCATGCACCAGGCGCATGCCGCGTCCGCCGCCACCAGCGCTGGCCTTGATCATTAACGGATAACCAATGCGTTCGGCTTCGCGGCTCAGGGTTGTGTCGTCCTGTTCGGCACCTTGATAGCCTCTGACACACGGCACGCCAGCCTCGATCATGGCAATTTTCGACAGACGCTTGCTGCCCATCAACTCGATGGCTTCGGGGCTGGGCCCAATGAAGGTAATACCAGCGTCACGGCAGGCAAGGGCGAAGCTGGCGTTTTCCGAGAGGAAGCCGTAGCCGGGGTGGATTGCATCAGCACCGGTGCACCGGGCGGCGTCGATGATGGCCGGGATATTCAGATAAGACTGCTGCACCGGGGCCGGGCCGATGTTGACGGCTTCGTCGGCCATTCGCACATGCAGGGCATCGGCGTCGGCATCGCTGAACACGGCAACCGTGCGATAACCCAGCGCTTGAGCCGTGCGCTGGATACGGCAGGCGATTTCACCACGGTTGGCGATCAGGATTTTTCTGAGTCCGGGCATGGGCTGTTCCCTTGAGTTTTGCGGTGAATGTGATGGCCTCTTCGCGAGCAGGCTCGCTCCTACATTGGATCTGTGTACGCTGAAGATCCCCTGTGGGAGCGAGCCTGCTCGCGATGCTTTTAAGGCGCCCACCCCGGTTTTCTTTTTTGCACAAAAGCCATGGTCCCTTCGACACCTTCAGCCCCGGTCACCGCTTCGCTGAACCACTGCGCCGCGTCATCCAGCAACGCATCCGACGGTTGTCCGGCACTCGCCAGCAGCAGTTTTTTGGTCGTCGCATTGGCACCCGGCGCGCAGCACAGCACATGGGCGAGGATTTCATCAAGGCGCTCGGCCAGCGCCTGTGCGTCATGCTCGACAAAATGCACCAGGCCCATCCGCCGCGCCTGTGTACCGTCGAAACGTGCGGCGGTCAGCGCCAGGCGCCGGGCTTGGGTCAGACCAATGCGCTGCACCACAAACGGCGCTATTTGCGCGGGCAGCAATCCGAGGCTGGTTTCCGGCAAGCCGAACTGCGCCAGGTGATCGGCCAGGGCGACATCGCTGACACAAGCCAGCCCCAGGCCACCGCCCAACACCGCACCTTGCAGCACCGTGATCACCACTTGTGGCGCGTGTTGCACCTCTTGCAACAACGCACCGAACGCCCGGTTCAACTCGCGATAGGCGCTGGGGCCTTGAGCGCGTGCGTTGGCCATGTCCTTGATGTCGCCACCGGCACAGAAATGCCCACCGGCACCGCCGATCACCAATGCCCGAACCGCTCGATCATCGCGCACCGCCGCGAATACCCTGCGCAGTTCGGCGACCATGTGCAGGCTCATGGCATTGCGGCTTTCCGGGCGATTGAGGGTGATGTGCAACACGCCGTTATGCGCCTCCAACAGCAGCGTCTGGCAATCGGGCAGAGTGCTCATTTCTTTTTCCCCGGCAGGATGCCCATGAGTTTGCAGATGATCCCCAGCATGATTTCGTCGGCACCGCCGCCAATCGACACCAGCCGCACATCGCGGTAAGCGCGGGCGACCGGGTTGTCCCACATGAAACCCATGCCGCCCCAATATTGCAGGCAGCTGTCGCTGACTTCACGGCCCAGGCGTCCGGCCTTGAGTTTGGCCATGGAGGCCAGGCGGGTGACGTCCTGGCCTTTGATGTATTGCTCGGTGGCCTGATAGACCAGCGCCCGCAGGCATTCGATTTCGGTTTGCAGCTCCGCCAGACGGAAGTGGATCACCTGGTTGTCGATCAGCGCATTGCCGAACGTTTTACGCTCTTTGCAGTACTCGATGGTGCTGTCGACGCAGTACTCAAGGCCCTTGATCATGTTCGCCGCACCGAACAGGCGTTCCTCCTGGAATTGCAGCATTTGCATCATGAACCCGGCGCCTTCATGGCCGATGCGGTTGCGCTGCGGCACGCGCACGTTGTCGAAAAACACTTGGGCAGTTTCCGAGCTGCGCATGCCGAGCTTGTCCAGGTGCGAACTGAGGCTGATACCTGGCGTGTTCATCGGCACCATGATCAGCGACTTGTTGATGTGCGGTTTGTCGTCCGAGGTGTTGGCCAGCAGGCAGATGAAATCGGCGCTGGGCGAGTTGGTGATCCACATCTTGCTGCCGTTGATCACGTAGTCGTCGCCGTCCTTGCGGGCGGTGGTTTTCAGCCCGGCGACGTCGGAGCCGGCACCGACTTCGGAGACGCCGATGCAGCCGACTTGTTCACCGGTGATGGCCGGGCGCAGAAACTCGTCGCGCAACTCATCGGAGCCGAACCGCGCCAGCGCCGGGGTGCACATGTCAGTCTGCACGCCGATAGACATCGGAATCCCGCCGCAATGGATGGTGCCGAACTCTTCGGCCGCGACAATGGAGTAGCTGTAGTCGAGCCCCATTCCGCCGAATTTTTCCGGTTTGGAAATCCCGAGCAGCCCGAGGTCGCCGGCCTTGCGGAAGATCTCGTGGATCGGAAAACGACCGGCCTTTTCCCACTCTTCCACGTGAGGGTTGATCTCGTGATCGACGAATTGGCGGATGGTGCGGCGTAGTGCTTCGTGTTCCTGAGTAAAGATCATTTGTTATTGTTCTCCTGTAATCCGCGATCAGAACCTGGCGACGCCAAAGCTGTTGGTTTGCAGTGGCCGCACCTCGGCCTCGTGACAGATATCCAGCAAGTAGCCGAGCAACGTCCGAGTGTCCCGCGGATCGATCAGCCCGTCGTCCCACAGATTGGCACTGCCATAAAGAGCTGTGGACTGACTGTCGAGTTTTTGCGCGGTGACCTGTTCGAGCATGTCGAGCATTTTGGGGTCCGGCACCAGACCGTCCTTGAGCTGTTTGGCTTCGGTGACGATCCGCAGCACCTTGCCGGCCTGGGCACCGCCCATCACAGCCGTTCGACTGTTGGGCCAGGCGAAGATGAAGCGTGGATCAAGGCCGCGGCCGCACATGGCGTAGTTGCCAGCGCCATAGGAGCCGCCGACGACAATCGTCAGTTTCGGCACCCGAGCATTCGCCACCGCTTGAATCATCTTCGCGCCGTGTTTGATCACGCCTTGTTGTTCCGACTCGGTGCCGACCATGAACCCGGTGGTGTTGTGGAAAAACAGCAATGGCGTTTGACTCTGGTCACAGAGCTGGATGAACTGCGCGGCCTTGCTGGCGCCCTTGGGCGTGATCGGGCCGTTGTTGCCGATGAAGCCGCAGGCACGCCCCTGAATTTTCAGTTGGCCGCAAACGGTCTGCTGATCGAACTCGCCTTTGAATTCGAGGAAGTTCGAACCGTCGGCGATACGGGCAATGATGTCGCGCACGTCATAGGGTTTTTTCGGGTCATCCGGGATCAAGCCCAGCAGTTCGTCGATGGGGTAGAGCGGTTCTTCCCAGCGCCGTTCGGGGCGCCAGGGCAACTGATCGTTCCAGGGCAACAGGCTGACAATCTCGCGCACCTGGCGCACACCGTCGGCATCGTTCTCGGCCAGGTACTCGGCGGTGCCAGCGGTTTGCGCATGCATCTCGGCGCCGCCCAATTCTTCGTCGGTGGCGACTTCACCGGTCGCCGCCTTGAGCAGTGGCGGGCCGGCGAGAAACAGCTTGGCCTTGCCGCGCACGACCACCACGTAATCCGACAGTCCCGGCTGATAAGCGCCACCCGCAGTGGCTGAACCATGCACCACGGTAATCTGCGGCAGACCCATGGCCGACATCCGCGCCTGATTGGCAAAGCTGCGCGCGCCTTCGACGAAAATGTCTGCGGCGTAATTCAGGTTGGCGCCGCCGCTTTCGGCGAGGGTGATCACCGGCAGTTTGTTCTCCATGGCGATCTGTTGCAGGCGCAGGGATTTTTTCAATCCACTGGGGGAAATGGTGCCGCCCTTGATCGCGCTGTTGTTCGCCACCACCAGCACCCGCACGCCGGACACGTAACCGATCCCGGCGATCAAACCGCCACCGGCCGCGCTGCCGTCCTTATCGTCGTGCAGCTTGTAGCCGGCCAGGCTCGCCAGTTCGAGGAACGGCGCGCCGGGGTCAAGCAGCAGGTTGAGGCGCTCGCGCGGCAGCAGTTGCCCGCGCTTGTCGAATTTTGGCTTGGCTTCGGCCGCCTTGTTCAACAGGTTTTGTTCGAGCTGGCGGACGTGTTCGATCACGGCCAGCATCGCTGCGCGGTTCTGGGAGAACTGCGCGCTGAACGGGTCCACTTGCGACTGAATCACCGGCATGGCTTATTCCTTGTCCTGGAGCACTTCTGGTAAGTACGCGCGGTGAAAACCGTTATACGACTCACTGTTCGTAGCCTTGTGGATCGGCCAGGCGCGTCCTCCAAGGCTGGCGGCGCCGTCGATACGCAAGGTACTGCCGCTGACAAACGCCGCTGCCGGGCTGAGCAGGAACACAATCGCGGCGCTGACTTCCGATTCGGTGCCGATGCGTTTGAGCGGCACGTGTTCGCGCAAGGTTGGAATCACCGCTTTGAAGGCGCCTTCGTAAGTGTCCATGCCGCTGGATGCAACCCAGCCTGGCGCTACCGCATTGACCCGCACTCCGGCGTAACCCCATTCGAAGGCGGCGGTCTTGGTCAGGTTATCCATTCCCGAACGCGCCGCGCCCGAATGCCCCATGCCGGGCATGCCGCCCCACATGTCGGCGAGCATGTTGACGATGGCGCCGCCGTGCTTGCTCATGGATTGATTGAACACTTCCCGTGCCATCAGGAAACCACCCACCAGATTGGTGCGCACCACGGTTTCGAAACCCTTCTGATTGATCGAAGCCAGTGGCGAAGGGAATTGTCCGCCGGCATTGTTGACCAGCCCGTGTATCGGCCCGTGTTTGCGAATCAGCTCGCTGATCAGGTGCTTGACCGCTTCTTCCTCGCGAATATCGCAGACGGCCCAATTAGCTTTGCCTCCATCTTCGGCAATCTCTATGGCGACGCCTTTCAACTTGTCCGCCTTGCGTCCTACCAGCAGCACATGCGCGCCGAGCGCCGCCAATTCATGTGCGGTACACCGGCCGATTCCGCTGCCGCCACCGGTGATAATGATGGTTTGGCCTGCAAACAAATCGGCTTTGAAAATCGAATCGTAAGCCATGGCGACAGTCCTCTAGTTGACTTGGTCGGCGATGCGCTGAGGCACCGGAATCTGGATTTCCAGCAGCTGCTGGGCGAAGGCTTTGCCTTGCGGGTCGATCCGCAGGCTGGCCACGCCACCGCCGCCGAGGGCGTTTTCCAGTAGAAAATTAAGGCTCTGGGTGCCGGGCAAATACCAGCGTTCGACGCGCCCGTGGATGGGGTCGAGGACGTGGCTCATCCAGTCGACCATGACCTCCGGCGTCAGCGCTTCGGCGATCCATGGCAGATACTCGGGCTCGCGGGCGATGACGCCGATGTTGCTGTGATTGCCCTTGTCGCCAGAGCGGGCGACCGCGAGTTTAATCAGGGCCACGCTGGCGTCGGCGCGGTCTGTGGGCTGCGATGGGTCGAACGGGACAGGCAAGTCATCCGGGTCGAGCACATCGACGGCGGGCAGGGCGCAAGCGTGACGCTGGCCGTTGAAATTAATGTCCAGCGTGCAGGCGGTTTTGTCGATAAGGAAGGAAAACAGCCGGATCAGCGGATACACCGTCGGCCGTCCGCCGACGATCCCGGTCAGCCCCGGCGCCATGCCCGTTGCGGCTTGGGCAATTTCCCGGGAGAACACGATCAAGGCTTGTTTGCTCGGGTGGCGCACGGCAAGTTTGATCACCACTTCGCGGCTGTCCTGACGCTGGCCATGGGGGCCGTACGTGGCCTCGCTGCCCAGCAGTTCAATGTTCACTTCGCTGTACGGCGCCCAGCCGCGCTGGCTGAAGATCTCCGAGGTCTTGTTGATAATCGCTTCGCTGACCCGCCGCGCCTTGTCGACCGCATCGATTCCCGCGATCAGGCAGCTGGCGGTGCAGCGAAAACCGTCCAGATACGTCGCGCTGACTTTGTATTGATCGGTCGGCGGCAGGCCTTTGGCGCCGTGCACCTGAACCGCGTTTTTACCTTGTTGCTGAAGTTTGACTTGAGTGAAATCGCAGACCACATCGGGCAGCAGGTAAGCCCGCGGGTCGCCAATTTCATACAGCATCTGCTCGCCGACAGTCAGTGGCGTGACCAGGCCGCCGGAGCCTTCAGGTTTGCTGACGATGAACTGGCTGTCGGCGCTGACCTCGACAATAGGGAAGCCGATGTGTTCGTAATCGGGGATCTGGCGCCAGTCGGTAAAATTGCCACCGGTACATTGGGCGCCGCATTCGATGATGTGTCCAGCGAGCGCGGCCTGTGCCAGATTGTCGTAGTCGTGCCAGGACCAGCCGAATTCATGCACCAGCGCAGCGCTGACCACGGCGCTGTCGACCACGCGCCCGGTGATGACGATGTCCGCGCCCAAGCGCAGGGCTTCGACGATACCTGGCGCGCCGAGGTAGGCGTTGGTCGAGACGCATATAGGCGGCAAGGGTGCACCGCTGAACATTTCATGGAGGCCAAGGCTGCTCAGCTGTTTGAACTGCGGTTGCAGATCATCACCCAGCAATACCGCGATTTTCAGCGCCACCCCGGCCTTGTCGCAGGCCGATTGCAGGGCGGCGGCGCAGGCCAATGGGTTGACGCCTCCGGCGTTGCTGATGACGCGGATCTTCTGTTCCGCGAGTTGCCCCAACAAAGGGCTGAGGACTTCGATGAAGTCGCCCGCATAGCCGGCCTGTGGGTCTTTCATCCTCGCGCCGGCCATGATCGACAGGGTGATCTCGGCCAGATAGTCGAAGACCAGATAATCCAGACGCCCGCCTTCCACCAGTTGTGCAGCGGCGGTCGAGGTGTCGCCCCAGAAGGCGCTGGCGCAGCCGATGCGAATCGTTTTAGGCACAGTCAACTCCATAGCCACCTCCCACTGAAGTGAATCGAGACTACCAAGCAAGCGCTTGGTTTGTAAATGCCTGAAATATCTTCTGCCCGAGCGCTTGCTAGGTGGTCGTCGCCAGCTTAAATTGCCCGCGCACCCCCGCTGTTTTAGCGGCGAGCGGCGTCTTTGATTGATCGACTGTAGGAGAGAACGGGTGGACGAGCAAAAAGCCCTGAGGGTCATGCGCGAATTGGTCGACAACGGCCAATTGACCGACCCGGACAGCGCCCGCGGCAAATTGCTGCAAGTGGCGGCTCACCTGTTCCGCAATAAAGGTTTTGAGCGCACCACCGTACGCGATCTGGCGGGCGCCGTGGGCATCCAGTCAGGCAGTATTTTTCATCACTTCAAAAGCAAGGACGAAATCCTGCGCGCGGTGATGGAAGAGACCATCCGCTACAACATGGCATTGATGCGGGCAGCCCTCGCCGAGGCCAACAATGTGCGCGAACGTGTGCTGGCGCTGATTCGCTGCGAATTGCAGTCGATCATGGGGGGGCGCGGCGAAGCCATGGCGGTGCTGGTGTATGAATGGCGCTCGTTGTCCGAAGACGGGCAGGTGCAGGTGCTGGCACTGCGTGATATTTATGAAGACATCTGGCTGCAGGTGTTGGGTGAGGCCAAAGAGGCGGGTTTTATTCGCGGCGATGTATTCATCACACGCCGCTTCCTGACGGGCGCGTTGTCCTGGACCACCACCTGGTTTCGCGCAGGCGGCAGCATGAGCCTCGATCAATTGGCCGATGAAGCCTTGATTCTCGTACTGGAAGAAAGGCAGTAAGGTTGTGCCGGTCCAAGGGAACTGGCTAAGTGGCCTAAACCACCTGGCTTGAATGCATTGATGCGTATTTTTTCAAGGAGTGGGTTGTTTTGATGTCTTCGCCAATCAGGACGGCTTCGCGGCTATTGCTGGCATCGCTTACGACGCTATGGGGATTGCCGTCCCACGCTACGCAAACGGTCCGGGTAGGTGCCGCCCATTTTCCGCCCTATACCATCCGCCCGGAATCCGGTGTCGACACGGGTCTGCTGCCACAATTGGTCGAGGCGTTAAATCGCCTGCAAAGCGACTATCGGTTTGTCCTGGTGCCCACCTCCATTCCCCGGCGCTTTGGTGATTTTAAGCAGGGCCGGGTCGACATGGCGATTTTTGAAAACCCGAACTGGGGCTGGCAAGACATCCCGCATTCCAGCGTCGACATGGGCCTGGAAGACGCCGAGATCTTTGTCGCGCAACGCCTGCCGGACCGCCAGCAAAACTACTTTGCCGACCTTGCCGGCAAGCGACTGGCCCTGTTCAGCGGTTATCACTACGAATTCGCCAACTTCAATGCCGACTCGAAATTCCTCGCGCAAAACTACAACGCTGCGCTGACCTATTCCCACGACAGCAACTTGTTGATGGTGCTGCGCGGTCGAGCGGACATTGCCCTGGTGACGCGCTCCTACCTGAGCGATTACCTGCTGCGCAATGAGAAAGTCGGCGACCAACTGCTGGTGTCCCAGCGCATCGATCAGGTCTATCACCACTACGCCATCTTGCGTCCCGCCGCGCCCATCAGTGGTGAGGCGTTCGGCAAGTTGCTGCAAGGATTGCGCGATAACGGGCAGATGCTGCAGATTTTTGATCCGTACAAAATTGCCGTGGTGCCGGTGCCCGATAGCTGAAAGCGCCGGCAAGGCCTACTTCGGCCCCAGAATCTTCGCTAATTTGTCCGGCGAAGGCGCGCCTTGCTGCTGTTGCAGTTCGCCCTTGTCATCCATGTAGAAAATTGCCGGGGTTGCCTGCAACTCCAGGTCTTGCATCAACTGCATGTTCGCCGCCAGTTTCAGCTGAATCGCCGGCGGCACGTCCTTGAGGGCTTTGAGCGAACTCTCCTTACCAGCCTTTTCGTGTTCTTCCAGCGCTTTACTCGGGTCTTTGGCCACCAGCAATGCAGCCGATTTGCCCGGACTGTCTTCACGAATGATCCCGACCATGATGTGCCGCAATTGCACCTTGCCGGCCTTCACCCATGGCCGTGCCTGTTCCCAGAACACGTTGCAGTAAGGGCAGTTCGGATCGCTGAACAGATACACCACACGCGGGGCATCTTTTTTGCCATCCGCGATCCAATTGCTGGCTTCCATCTTGCCCCAGACTTCCTTGGCCATTGGCGCATAAACCAGCTTCTGCAACGGTGCGGTGGTCAGGTCTTTGCCGTCGGCATCGTAGAGGTTGCCGAGCAATACATGTTTGCCATCCGGGGTCAGGTACAGCGCCATGCCACGATTCTGGTATTGCGCTGCATAACCGCGCAAGCCGTCGGGTGCATCGAACTGGCCGACGATTTTCGCGCCCTTGGCTTCGATCTTCTTGATCGCGTCAGGTAGTTCTTCAGCGGCCTGTACCGACGGCAGGTGCAGCAGGGCGGCGCCCAGGGTTAGCGTCAGCAGGTGGCGGAGGCGGGGCATGGCAGTTTCCTTGAAGAGGTGGACGGTGCGGCAGAAGGAGGGGCGGCGAAGTTTTCCAGGGCGCGGGCCAGGCTGGCTTCCGAGAGTTCGCCCAAGTGGCTGCCCAGCAGACGACCGTCATTGCTATAGAACAGCGTAGTCGGCAACGCCATCGAACCCACGGCTTGACCCAATCGACCGCCGCCATCGAACAGTACGTTGGTCAGGCTCAGGCCCTGGGTTTCGAGGAAGGTGGCGACGCTTTGCATGCTTTCGGCCTGATTGACGAACAGGAAAGTCAGGTCTGGCCGGTGTTGCTGGGCATTTTCCAGTACCGGCATTTCCCGCCGGCACGGCGGGCACCAGGTGGCCCAGAGATTGATCACCAGCGGGCCACCCTGATAATCGGCCAATTGCACGGTTTCACCGGCGGCATTGCGCAAGGTGATTTCCGGCAGGCGCGTGCCTTGTTCGTAAATGCTCAAGGAGATGGTCGCCAGTAGCCAGAACGCCAGACCGCTACCCACGCCGAACCCCAGAGGCCGACGTAAACCCGGACGACGCCAGCCGCGATATAGCGCCGCGAGCAGCAACACGATCACCCCAGGCCAGGCAAGAAAGCCACCGTCGCGCAGGTCGATGATTTGCCACGGATCGTTGCGATAGTGCGCCCAGTAAACAGCCGCGAAGCTGACCCGGGCTGCCAGCATGCCCATCAGGAACAGGCTGAACAGCACCGACTCGGGGTTCTCGCCACCCCGCTTGGCCACCCGCCAGCCGATAAACGTCGCCAGCGCCAGGGCGCTGATCAGCAGCAGATGATTAAGCGCAATGGCAAAGGTGCCGAGGGTGAAAGTCAGCATTAACGGGCGTCTCGGGTTGTGGTCCAGCGTTGCAGGAAGGTGTCGGCATCGACCTCGCCGGTGATGCGCTGGCTGCGACGCTCTTCGCCGTCGGCGCCGATCCACAGAAAACTCGGTGGTCCCGGCACTTTATAACGGCCGAGCAGTTCGCGGCTGGCGGCATTGTCGGCGGTGACATCCAGCCGGAGCAAGCGCACATCGCTCAACGCTTGCATTACCTTGGCTTTGCCGAAGACCTGTTTTTCCATGACTTTGCATGAGACGCACCAGTCGGCGTAGTAATCCAGCAGCACCCACTGGCCCTGAGCCTTGGCCGCGTCCAGTTCCCGTTGCAGCGCTAGCGGGTCTTTGATCGTGATGAAGGCGTCGTGGCCGACCGGAGCGGCGGCACTGGCTATATTTGAACCGCGATAGACCTGCAGTGGCTGAAACAAGTCGTCGCTGCCACCTGCGGCGCCGATCACCAGCAGGCTGCCCCACAAACCCAGCAGCCATGAACTGGCACCGAACACGTGTGCTGTTCGACCAAAACCGCTGGACTGGCGCCAGGCACTGTAAGCAGCAATCAACAGCAACGCGCCACATAAACCGATCCATAGCGACTCATTCAGCACCGTACGCAACATCAGTAACGCGGTGGCGAGGAACAGGAAACCGAAGATGCCTTTGAGCAGGTTCATCCAGGCGCCGGGTTTGGGCAGGAAGCGGTTGCCGATCGTCACCAGTAACAGCAGCGGCACACCAATGCCAATGCCCATGGCGAACAGAATCAGCCCGCCATGCAGCGCATTACCACTTTGCGCGATGTAGAGCAGGGCTCCGGCCAACGGCGCGGTCATGCACGGACCCACCAGCAAACCGGACAAGGCGCCCAGGGCACCAGCGCCGACCAGACTGCCACCACGCTGATTGCGCGACACGTTTTCCAGACGGTCGCGTACGGCTACCGGTAATTGCAGCTCGAAGAAACCGAACATCGGCAATGCCAACAACACAAACACCGCCGCGAAACTGCCCAGCAGCCACGGGTTTTGCAGCAGCGCTTGCAAGTTCGCACCGAGCAACGCGGCCAAAACGCCCATCGCCGCGTACACCAGCGCCATGCTCACCACGTAGCTGCCCGCCAGGGCAAATCCACGTTTAGGCGTGGCACCGCTGCCAACAACCAAGCCGGCCAGAATTGGCAGCATTGGCAACGAACAAGGCGTGAACGCGAGCAGCAGACCCAGGCCAAAAAACACCAGCAAACTCCAGCCCAGCGCCCGTTGTTGCAGGTCGCTGGCCAAGGCTTGATCCGGTGCTTCGTCTGCAGCAATCGGCGCGATACCGCCCAAATCCACGACCTGCGTCTGCGGCGGATAACACAAACCGGCATCGGCGCAGCCCTGGAAGCCCACCTTGATCTGACCGGTCGCGCCGGCCGGGACTTTCAGTTCCAGACCTTGGCGATAAACCTGTTGTTCGCCGAAGAACTCGTCGCTGTGTGCTTCGCCTTCTGGCAAGACGGGATGGAGTTCAGCAGGCAACCCATCGAATTTCAGGCGTTTCTGATAAAGGTAATAACCATCGGTGATCTGCCAATAGAGCTGTGTTTCACCCGATTCAAGGCGTTCAGACGTGAAGGCGAACGCCTTTTCTACCGGTAGAAATTCAGGTTTTGTGTCGAACGGATTGGTCCCTGCCTGGGCCAGACCCGAGATCAAGAGGACGAAAAATAGAAACAGACGACGCATGGGTAAGCCTTATCCCTGTGCAGGTGAGGTGCACAATGGGAGGCGGCGATTAACCAATGATTAACCGCGCGCCCGTGAATCTTCAGTCGCGCTGCAAGCCCGGCCACGTCGTGTCATTGACCGCGTGAGGACCAGATTGCACGGTATTAAGCTGCAAGTTATAAATAAGGTATTGGTTGTTGGTCAGGAAGATGTAGAAGTAGTTGTCTGCAAATGTTCGGTCTTTTTGTGCGCCAGTAATAATTCGATCTAGATAGGGGTTGAGTCCGTTCCATGCAGTGCGGGAAATGGCTGCCTCGTGTAGATGTTTTTTCTTGAAATCAAAAGTGATGTGATTGCCGTCACGCAGGATAAATTTAAATACGAACGATTTGCCGACCAGATCCCACCACGTTCCAGCGATAATACGGTCAAAATAGGGGAGTAGAGGAGCCCATACTGAATCTTTTACCGGCTTGATATAACTAACTTTGTCACTGTCTTGATTGTATTTACAGACGGTCGGAGCATTGTCCTTGTAAAAAAATAACCATGAGGTGTCAGAGTCAAAGCCTTCAGTTTCACCGGGCAGGTCCGTGGTAGTGAAGCCGAAGCGCAAGTTTTTTGCATGAGAATGGAAGTCGCCCCAGTTACCTTGCGATATAGCGCTTGGGTATCCTTCGCCAACTTTGCCATCATCGATGCTGTGCCGGGAGTATTTATTGATGTCTTTAAAGAAGAAGTGAATGCCGTCTTTTCCGGAGCGCCAGTCAACAGTTGCAAAATTTTTTAATTCAGTCATGTACTGATTCCTTTCAGTGATTGGAAGACTTTTTGATTTTTCAAGTGGGAAGTCTTCATTGTTTTAAGTTTTGAATGTTTAAGGTTTGCTGTGGGGTGGAGCTTATCGTTTTTTGATTATTTATTAGTATGTTTATTTGCGGTTGTTTGTTTCGCTTTGCAACTAAGTTGGTCTAGCGGGCTCAACTAATGAGGGTGGCAGAACGCGGCGCTGTTCCTCAGCCACCGCACTTGCCATAATTGCGCCTTAATCCTCAACTGCTTGAATAGCGTTTTTGCTCATGGAGCGCCCATGCACGTACTGGTTTGTGAAGACGATGAGCTGATCGCCAGCGGCATTGTTGCCGGCCTCTCCGCTCAAGGCCTGACGGTAGAGCACGTCGCCACCGCTTCGTCTGCGCGCGCGATGCTCAAGGTCGCTGAATTCGACGTCATGGTGCTCGACCTCGGTCTTCCCGACGAAGACGGTCTGAAACTGCTACAGCAACTGCGGCACAACGGTCTGGAGATTCCGGTGTTGATTCTCACCGCACGGGATTCAGTGACGGATCGCGTCGATGGCCTGCAGGCCGGCGCTGATGACTACCTGCTCAAACCGTTCGATTTGCGTGAACTTGCTGCGCGCCTGCACACGTTGCTGCGCCGGGTAGCCGGGCGCAGCGTCAACCTGATCGAACATGGTGCCCTGACGTACGACCCCAGCAGTCGCGAAACCCTGCTCGGCGGACAACCGGTGGACCTGTCGCGCCGCGAGCAGGCGTTGTTGCAGGCCTTGCTGCATAACCGCGGGCGCGTGCTCTCCACCGAGCAACTCAAGGACAGCGTCTACGGTTTCAACGACGAACTGGAAAGCAACGCCCTCAACGTCCACATCCATCACCTGCGGCGCAAACTCGGTAACGGCATCGTCGAAACCGTGCGCGGCCTGGGCTATCGCCTGGGGCCGGCTGATGGCGGAGATCCCTCGAAGTGATGAGCCTGCGTTTACGCCTGAGCCTGACCCTCGGCGCCGCTTTTGCCTTTATCTGGGCCTTGGCGGCAGCCTGGATGCTCAGCGACCTGCGTAATCAAATGATGTTTTCCCTCGACCAGCGGCTGGTGGCTTCGGCGCGGATGGTCGCCGGGCTGCTGGAGCAGTTGCCGGCACTGCCGACCAAGGGCGAGGGCACCCATTTCAGCGCCGAACAATTGAATATCCCCGGCGGCATGGCCTGTCAGGTCAGTTCATTGCGTGGCGAAATCCTCGCTCGCAGTCACACCGATCCGCAGCAAACCCTGGAAGCCGAGAAAATGGGCTTTCATGACCAAATGATCGACGGCGCGCCGTGGCGCAGTTTCACCCTGGCCCGAGGCGATCTGCGCATCACCACCGCCGACCGGCAAATCGAGCGCGAGGCGCTGAACATGTCGATCCTGCTGGCGGCGTCGGTGCCGGTCGGCGTGGCGTTGCTCGGTTGCCTGTGCTTGCTGTGGCTGGGCATCGGCCAAGGCTTGGCACCTCTCAACCGAATGCGCGATGCGCTGATGCGGCGCAGCGCCGATTCTCTCGAGCCGTTGCAGATCCAGCCGCTACCCAGCGAGCTGCAACCGCTGCTGGATACCCAGAACCAACTGCTCCAGCGCATCGGCAAGACCATCGAGCGCGAGCGCCGTCTGACCGGTGATGCGGCGCACGAACTGCGCAGCCCGCTGACCGCGATCAAGACCCACCTGCAAGTGGCGCGTATGACCGACGGCGCGGCGCGGGATCAGTCCCTGGCCCGGGCCGAAGAGGGCGCCGACCGTATGCACCGGACGCTTGAGCAACTGCTGTTACTGGCGCGGGTCGAGGGCAGCCTGTCGTTCGATGACGGCGTACAGTGCAGCGCTGAGCAAGTGGCGAAACTGGCCATTCAGGACGCCGCCAGCGGGGATCGGCAGCGAATCAAGCTGCAAATGCCAAACCAATTCTCCCATGCACCGGTACAAATGCCCGCCGTGTTGTCGATTGCCGCGTTGCGCAACCTGCTGGACAACGCCTTGCGTCACACTCCGGGCGATGGTGTCGTAGAGTTGAGCCTGGAAACCACCGGCAATCGTGTGTGTTTTCTGGTTCGCGATCATGGCCCGGGGATTGCCGAAGACGATCTGCAACACCTGACCCAACGCTTCTGGCGCAATGGCCAGAGCACCGGTTGCGGGTTGGGGCTGGCGATTGTTCAGGCGATTGTCCAGCGTTGCGGCTGTACATTGCGTTTTGACAGCCAGCCAGACGGGCTGCGGGTTGAGTTGACCATGCCGCTACAATCGGCCTGAAATCCACACAAATCCCCTTGTGAGAGTAACTGTCTTCTCCGTGCCGCTCCTCACCTCCATTCGGCGCCGTCTCTACGTGCTCATGGGGTTTCGATGTCCGCTTGGTCGATCTCGACGACGTCGCCGGGACCGGCGTCGAACAGCACATAAAATTCCGCGCCGGGTTTCTTGAAGGTCAACGTGGAATCGGCGCCGAGCTTGCCCGGCACCAGAATGGTTTCGTCGTATCCGATCACGTCCAGGGTCACGCCCGGCGCGCCACTGCCGTCGGAGAAACCGCCGGTGCATTTGATCTGTTCGGCATCGACGGCTTTGCACTTGCACATCGGGTTGTGCGCCAGCGCGCTGGCGCTGAAACCGACGCAGAGCACCAGCAACACGGTTTGGAACGGGCGCAAAACGCTGATCAAGGTTTACCTCCTTGTTGGTTCAGCCACGCGAAGGTGGCCGGCGATGCCTGGCTCAGGGGCAGGGCGGCCTGGTGCATCGCGCCGTCCCAGCCTTCCATGGTGATCCACAGCTCGGCGTCAGCCCTGGTCTTTTCCGGGATCGGCACCATGGCGCCCATGCGGTGCGGCGTGCCGAAGAAAATCACCCCGGCGGCCCGCAGGCTGCGCGGTTTGCCGATGCGCAGGTAAGTCGCCTTGACCTGATCGCGGCAGCGCTCGCACAGCGCGGCGGTGAAGTTCTTCATGTGGCCGGCCGGTCCGTCGAGTGTGGGGGCCTCGTTGTGCAGCTCGGCCAGACGCAGGCTCCACGGGCCGACCTGGACTTCTCCAATCTCTCGCTCACCCACCCCGGTATCGCCGCGAAACAGCGCCGCGTCAGCGAAGTATTTGGGCATGAACCCAAGCGGCACCAACAACAGCAGTACATTGAGGTGGAAGGGCCATTTGAGCCAGAAGCGGTGCAGCGTCGAGTCCGATGTTTGCTTGGCGTGCGCGTTCATTGGCTGACCTGCGTCGCGGCCTGCACCCGTGGCTGTTTGTGGCTGCGCTGGAGGGCGTTGACCGTGGCGAGGGCGGTGCGTTTGGTCCAGATCAGCAAGCCGCCGAGGACCATCATGCTCAGGACCAGGCCGAAGAAGAACCAGATCAGTTTGATCCAGATGCCGCCGAAATCACCGGTGTGCAATGGACGCATGGACTCGGTGACTAGCTCCAGCTTGGTGCGGTCCAACAGCAGGCGCGTGGTGGCAACGTCGCCGGTGTACGGGTTGATGTCGGCGGTCTGGTACATCAGTGGATACCAACTGCGTCCACCCACCGACAAGTAGCTGTAAGCATTGGCGGGCAGGCTGACGAAGTGGTCTTTCAGACCGGGAATGCGCTCCTTGGCCTGGGCAATCGCGGTTTCGAGGCTGATCATCCGTGCCGGCGAGCCATCGTTGATGACCGGCACACTTTCGCGCGGAACCACCTGTGCCGCCGGCGCGGTGGAAATCGTGATCTGGTTATCGAACATGAAAGCTTGAATCAGAAACCAGGTGCTGGTGACGGAAATCACCGCAATGAACCAGATCGACCAGATGCCACTGAGACGATGAAAGTCGCCCCAGAAAATCCGCGCGCCATGGCGAATGCGTAAGGTTGGGCGCAAGAAGCCTTTCCAGAAGCGCTTGTACACCACCAGCCCGGTGACCAGGGACGCCAGCAACGGCAGGCTCAAGAAGGACACCAGGTACCAGCCCCAGCTGTAACCGTCGGTGAACGGCACCAGCCACCAGCCACCAGCCGTGCAGCGCGTGGGTAAAGGCCTTGAAATCGAAGGCCGGGGCGGTGCCCTGAATAACGCCGCTGTATGGATTGACGTACACCGTCACCGAGCGGCCGTCGGGGTAGCTGACGCTGACGTCGAGGGCAAAGAGGGATTCGTCGGGGCGGCTGATGGACTCGATCAGCGTGTCGGGTTCGGCCTGTTTGATTGCCGTGATGATCTGGTCATAGCTGAGCTGCGGCGCATCGTCCGACGGCTGGCTGGCGCGCATTTGCGGGGTGGCCAGCCAGACGATTTCCTGGCTGATCACCGCCAATGTGCCGGTGACACAGACAATCAGCACGAAAAACCAGATCGGCAATGCCAGCCAGCTGTGGACCAGAAACCAGAGTTTGGAACGAGATTTCTTCGACATGATTAAAGGTCTTGTATCGATGAGAGAACCTCTGCTGCGGGCTTCCCAGCGTGGAGGTCCATGAAAAGGCCGGCGAGGGCCGTTGCGAGCGCACGCCGACTGCATCTCTATAAGACGGATGAGAATCGGAAATCCCGAAGAGGGAGATGAAAGTAAATGTTTCTTATTGGCGGGTAGTTGTTACAGGGCGTGGTTATTGCGGTGTTGGGGATGGCCCCTTCGCGAGCAAGCTCGCTCCCACAATGGATCTTGGGTGTGGCATAGATCCCCTGTGGAAGCGAGCTTGCTCGCGATGAGGCCCGATCAGGCAATAAAGCTCTCAACCCTGTTGAAACATCTCCTTCGCCCGCTGCTCGATCTGCGCTTGAGTCAGGTCTTCCTTGCGCGTGGCCAAAAACCACAAATGCCCATACGGATCCTTCAGCGTCCCGGAGCGGTCGCCGTAAAACTGATCCTTGACCTCGGACACCACCGTGCCGCCCGCATCAATCGCCTGTTTATAGGACTTGTCCACATCCGTCACATACAGATGCAGACCCACTGAAGGTGACTTTTCAGGATTGCTCAACGGCCCCTGATCGCACGGTGTGCCAAGCATGATCGGGCAGTCTCCGATCCTCAGTTCGGCGTGACCAATGCTGCCATCAGGCATGGCCAGGCGCATGACTTCGATGGCGCCAAAGGCCTTCTTGTAGAACTCGATCGCTTCGGCAGCTTTTTGAATGCCCAGATACGGGGTGATGCTGTGATAACCCTCTGGAATGGGTTTGACGGTCATGATGAATCTCCCTGTTTGTTGTTGTGGGTGACAAGGTGTCCTGTGCCGACCTGCGGCCGAATAAATATAGGTCAGCGTGGTGTTGGCCACCGAGCACCTGACGAACGCTATTGGAATAAGTATCGATGCGGCTTCAGTGCGTTCGCCAAAGTCGATACCCACTATCGAGAGCGTTGATTTTTGCCCGTGAAACGGCACGAGTAGCCTGTGTTCATGCCCCCGTACCCAGATGCAGGACGCCAAAATGAAACCTCTAATTGCCACTTTCTTGCTGCTCGCGATCTCCGTGCTTGCCGGATGTGCCAGCCATGTTTCACCTGAACTACGGCCCTACACCGCCGAAGAATCCAAGGAATTGGCGCTTGAGGAGTTGAATCGTCGTAGCCTCTCATTCGAGGAGTACCACGCGAAGAAAGCGGCGTTGCTTGGGCAACCGCAAAAATCGTTTGGTTTCGATAAACAAGGCGAGATGAACGCCGAGCGTGCTGTACAGCTTCACGGTCGTTCAAGCTGATCGAAAACTGTACCGCTCGAAGTTTTACGTAACTGTCCGTGGGTTTCCCGCAAGGCGTGCGATAGGGTCTTAACAACCGACTGACCCTAATGGACTGCCGCTCATGACGCTCTCACTCGACCTGCTGATGGGCTTCGCCCTGTTTGCGCTGGTTACCTCGATTACTCCCGGCCCCAACAACACCATGTTGCTGGCATCGGGTGTGAACTTCGGCTTTAACCGCACCATCCCGCACATGTTGGGTGTCACCTGCGGTTTCTTTGTCTTGGTGGTCGCTGTCGGGTTCGGCCTCGGCGCTGTGTTTCAAACCTATCCCATGCTCTACACCGTGCTGCGCTATGTCGGCGCGGCGTATTTGCTGTACCTTGCGTGGAAAATTGCCCATTCAGGTCCTGTCTCCGAGAGCGAGAACGGCGAGAGCAAGCCCATCAGCTACCTGGGGGCAGCGGCGTTCCAATGGGTCAATCCCAAGGCGTGGATCATGGCCATTGGTGCCATCAGCACCTATACGCCAATGCAGGGCTACTTCACTAATGTGCTCGTGATTGCGGCGGTGTTCGCTTTGATCAACTTGCCTAGCGTCAGTGTCTGGGCCGGCTGCGGCACGTTGTTACGCAACGTGTTGAAGGATCGCCGCTGGTTGCGTCTTTTCAACTGGGGCATGGCGGCGCTGTTGGTAGCTTCGATGTATCCGTTACTTCTTGAAAGCATTCACTGATGCATTGCTTCAACCGCTTGCCCGATGCCTGTTAAGCTCGACTTCAGGAGCGTTCCTACGCACTTTTAAATGAAGTTGTTCTTCTTTAACGGCCTCCGATCAGGTATTTCTAACGTACTGAAATATCCGCGCAGCTCACAAGGCTGCGCTTTGACGTTTCCGTTACGAGCCTCCTGATCCCGGAACACGCTCTGCGAGTCTTTTATGAATAAACGTCCTTTGTATTTCGATTACGCCGCCACCACGCCGGTGGATGAGCGGGTCATCAAGGTCATGGTCGAGTGTCTGGGCTTTACCGGCAATTTCGGCAACCCGGCGTCCAGCTCCCATGCCTTTGGCCAGCAAGCCCGACAGTCGGTCGAGCACGCCCGGCAGCAGGTCGCCGAACTGGTCGGCGCACAGGCTGCGCAGATCGTCTGGACCTCCGGCGCCACTGAATCCAACAACCTCGCGCTCAAAGGCGTGGCCCAGGCGCGCGGTGTCAGCGGTGGGCACATCATTACCAGCCAGATCGAACACAAGGCGATTCTCGACACGGCGAAACAATTGCAGGACACCAGTGTTGCGGTGACGTATCTGGCGCCTGATGCCGACGGTTTGATCACCGCGCAAGCGGTCAGCGAAGCGATGCGCGAAGACACCTTTCTGGTATCGCTGATGCTGGTCAACAACGAACTGGGCACGGTCAACGATATCGCCGCCATCGGCGACGTCGTGCGCGCTCGCGATGCGTTGTTCCATGTCGACGCCGCTCAGGGTGCGGGCAAAGTGGCTATCGATCTGGCCCGCTTGCCGGTGGACCTGATGTCGTTTTCCGCGCACAAAATCTACGGCCCCAAAGGCATCGGTGCGCTGTACGTCGGCCCGCGTGCGCAGCAACGTTTGCAGGCACAGATTCACGGTGGTGGTCACGAGGGCGGATTGCGTTCCGGCACTCTGGCGACCCATCAGATCGCAGCCATGGGCGTTGCCTTCGCATTGGCCGCCGCTTCGTTCGATGAAGAGAAAGCCATGATCGTGCGCTTGCGCGAACGTTTGCTTGAGCCATTGCTCAGCCTTCCCGGCGTTCGCCTCAATGGCAGCCCGACCCAACGCATTCCTCATACCATGAGCCTGACCTTCAGCGAAGGTGAGTTTAATTCTGCGGCGTTGAGCCATTCGATCGCCTTTTCTGCGACGTCGGCCTGTAACTCCGCCAGCAACGTTCCATCCCATGTGCTGCTGGCCTTGGGGCATGATGCCCATTTGGCGAGCCGCACGATTCGCTTGAGTCTCGGCCGGTTCACCACCGAGCAAGACATCGACCAAGCGGTGCACCTGATCAAAGCGGCCTGCGCCAGCGCCCCGGCATTCTGGCAGTAGCGCCTTAAAGCGCCGACTCAGATCGGCACTCAACAATAAAGCTGAAGTGATTAGCAGGAGACACGATGAGTACGCAGCCTTCGATCAATGGATCGGTGCCCCAGCGCCTGGCGCAAACCCGCGAACTGATGAGCCGCGAAGGCATTCATGCCTTGCTGGTGCCGTCGGCCGATCCGCACCTGTCGGAATACTTGCCAGGCTACTGGCAGGGGCGGCAGTGGTTGTCGGGCTTCCATGGCTCGGTCGGCACACTGATCGTTACGCCGGATTTTGCCGGCGTCTGGGCCGACAGCCGTTATTGGGAGCAAGCGACCAAGGAACTCAAGGGCAGCGGCATTGAACTGGTCAAGCTGCAACCGGGTCAACCCAGCCCGCTGGACTGGCTGGCCGAAAAAACCCCTGAAGGGGGCGTCGTCGCGGTGGATGGTGCGGTGATGGCGGTAGCCTCGGCGCGTACGCTGGGTGGAAAACTCGAAGAGCGCGGCGCTCGCCTGCGTACCGACATCGACCTGTTGAACGAAGTCTGGAGTGACCGTCCGACGCTGCCAAATGAGCCGATCTATCAACATTTGCCACCGCAGGCGACAGTCAGCCGTGGTGAAAAACTTGCGAAGCTGCGCGAGGTGATGAAAGACCGTGGCGCTGACTGGCATTTTGTCGCCACCCTTGATGACATCGCCTGGCTGTTCAACCTGCGCGGCGGCGACGTGTCGTTCAACCCGGTGTTCGTGTCCTTCGCCTTGATCAGCCAGGAGCAGGCCACCTTGTTCGTGGCCCTGAGCAAAGTCGATGCCGAACTGCGTGCGGTGCTTGAACAAGACGGCGTGACCCTGCGCGATTACAGTGAAGTGGCCGCCGCTTTGCGCGCCGTGCCGAGCGGCGCGAGTCTGCTGGTCGATCCGGCACGCGTCACCGCCGGTTTGCTGGAGAACCTCGACAGTGGTGTAAAACTGGTCGAAGGCCTGAACCCGACTACGCTGGCCAAGTCGCAGAAAAGCCTGGCCGACGCCGAGCACATTCGTCAGGCCATGGAGCAGGACGGCGCCGCGCTGTGCGAATTCTTTACTTGGCTGGACTCGGCCCTGGGTCGTGAGCGCATCACAGAGCTGACCATTGACGAACACCTGACCGCCGCGCGTACCCGACGTCCTGGCTACGTGTCGCTGAGCTTCAATACCATTGCCGCGTTCAACGCCAATGGCGCGATGCCGCATTACCATGCGACCGAAGAAGAGCACGCGGTGATCGAGGGTGACGGTCTGTTGCTGATCGATTCCGGCGGTCAATACCTGGGTGGCACCACCGACATCACGCGGATGGTACCGGTGGGTACACCGACGGACGAACAGAAACGTGACTGCACACGTGTCCTCAAAGGCGTGATCGCATTGTCCCGTGCGCAATTTCCTCGGGGGATTTTGTCGCCGTTGCTCGATGCCATCGCTCGCGCGCCGATCTGGGCTGAAGGCGTCGACTACGGTCACGGTACCGGCCATGGCGTAGGCTATTTCCTCAACGTTCACGAAGGCCCGCAGGTCATCGCCTATCAGGCCGCTGCTACTCCGCAGACCGCGATGCAGCCGGGCATGATCACCTCCATAGAACCAGGCACTTACCGTCCGGGCCGTTGGGGGGTGCGTATCGAGAACCTGGCGCTGAACCGTGAGGCGGGCACCAGCGAATTTGGTGAGTTCCTCAAGTTTGAAACCCTGACGCTGTGCCCGATCGACACCCGCTGTCTGGAGCCGTCGCTGCTGACGCTGGAGGAGAAACAGTGGTTCAACGCCTACCACGCTGAAGTGCGAGAGCGCTTGAGCCCTCTGCTCGATGGTGCCGCCCTTGAGTGGTTGAATACCCGTACTGCGGCTATTTGACGGGTTGGAGTTCAGGCGCTTGGTTGAGCGCCTGACTCATGTAGTCGACAAAAGCTTTGACCCTGGCGGATTGGCGACGATTCGCCGGGGACACGGCATGAATCGGCAGCGACTGGGCCGTGTAGTCTTGCAAAATGGCCTGCACTCGGCCGGCTTTCAGATCCTCGCTGAATAGCCAAACTGGCGACAGCGCAATTCCCAATCCCCCCAGCACCATCTCGCGAATCGCCTCGGAGTTATTGCTTTGCGCATTACCCTTGATGCGTACTTCGTGGCGTTGGTTGCCTCTTTCGTAATTCCATAGGTTCTGACTGTTCAGCAAATTGAATTGCAGGCAATTATGCGTGCCGAGTTCTTCCGGGGTTTGCGGCTGGCCGTGTTGCTTGAGGTAGTCAGGCGCTGCAACGGTAATCCGGTGGGTGGTACCGATGTGACGCGCGAGCAGGCCACTATCGGTCAACTCCCCGATTCTGAACGTCACGTCCAGCCCTTCACTGACCGGGTCCTGATTTTGATCGCTGAGTTGCAAGTCAATCTGAACCTGAGGGTGCGCTTTGAGAAACTCAGGGAGTCGGGGTGCAATGTGCAAGCGCCCGAAACTCACGGATGAACCGATTTTCAGGTTGCCGGCGACGGATTCGCGTCCCGATCGAAAACGCTGTTCCGCTGCGTCCACGGCGGCCAGGATTTGCCGGCATTCATTGTAGTAGCGCTGACCTTCATCGGTCAGTGACAGTTGGCGGGTGCTGCGGCTAATCAGCTTGGCGCCCAGTCTGGTTTCCAGCGCCCTTAATATTTTGCTGATAGTCGGCTGGCTGGTCTGTATCTCCCGGGCAACGGCCGAGAAGCTGCCACGTTCGACGACCCGGACGAAAGTGGCCATTGCGTTGAGTGTGTCCACCAGATTTCTCATTGATGCTGTATAGGCATGATCACTATAGCTATATAGCGTCTTATCGGCATGAGTGAGCTGGATGAAGATTAATCTCACACCCACTTCTGACGGAATTTGGCGAAATGACTGACTCACTTGAAATGCGCGCTCTGATTGTTGACTCGGCCAATGGGCCTTTACGCTCGGTTTCCCTGCCTCGGCCTGTGCCGGGAGCGGGCCAAGTGCTGGTGAGGATCAAGGCCAGCGGGGTGAATCCGCTGGATGCGAAGATTCGTTCGGGACAGGCGACTCATGCACGGCAGCCATTGCCGGCTGTATTGGGCATGGATCTCGCGGGGATCGTTGAGGCAATAGGAGAGGGTGTCAGCGGGTGGCTGCCGGGTGATGAGGTCTATGCGATGGCGACCGGAATTGGCGGTGCGCAGGGCTCTCTCGCGGAGTTCGCGGTGGTTGATTCGCGGCTTCTGGCGCACAAGCCGAAGAATCTGAGCATGCGCGAGGCCGCAGGGTTGCCATTGGTATTGATCACTGCGTGGGAAGGGTTGGTTGATCGGGCTCGGGTTCGGGCTGGTCAGAAAGTGCTGATTCACGGTGGCGCGGGTGGTGTCGGGCACGTGGCTGTGCAAGTTGCCCGGGCTTTCGGTGCGGAAGTGTTCGCGACGGGTTCAGCGGGTCATAAGGGGATTATTGAAAGTTTCGGTGCAACGTTTATCGATTATCGCGCGTCTTCGGTTGAGGATTATGTGGCTGAGTTCACTTCTGGGGAGGGCTTCGATGTCGTCTATGACACGGTGGGCGGAGGGGTGCTGGATGATTCATTCAAGGCTGTGCGGGTTTATGACGGGCATGTAGTGAGCTGTCTGGGCTGGGGGCAGCACAGTCTTGCGCCATTATCGTTTCGTGGTGCGACTTATTCCGGGGTGTTTACGCTGTTGCCGCTGTTGACCGGCAAGGGGTGTGTGCATCATGGCCAGATTCTTCAGGACTCGACGCGGTTAATTGAGGCGGGTCAGTTGAAACCGCTGCTCGATCCTCGGCAGTTCACGCTGGAAACTGCCGAGGCCGCTCATGAATTGCTCGTTTCGGGAGGTGCGCAGGGACGGTTGGTGGTCGAGATTTAACTCAGGGCTTCAACAACGAACTCCAACCGATCCTGGCCAAAGAACAGCTGGTTGCCGACGAACATGCTCGGCGCCCCGAATACACCGCGCTGTACCGCTTTATCGGTATTGTCCTTGAGGGCGGCTTTGACTTCCTCATCGGCAGTCAAGGCCAGTACTTCATTGGGGTCAAAACCGTTTTGTGTCAGCACAGCGGCGACGGTGGCGGGATCATCGAGGCTGCGGCCTTCAACCCAGAGAGCAGTAAACAGGCAGTCGATAAACGCGAGGAAGCGCTCGGGATGACGTAACTGAATCCCGGTCACGGCGCGCATGAGCATCAGGGTGTTGATGGGGAAGTGCGGGTTGAATTTCAGTGGCACGCCATAGCGTTTTGCATAGCGGTCGAGGTCTTGAAACATATAGCGGCCCTTGGCCGGGATGACCGCCGGTGAAGCGTTGCCGGTGGCTTTGAAGACGCCACCCAGCAGCATTGGCGTGTAAATCAGTTGACTGCCGGTTTGCTCACAGATTTTTGGTAGCTGGGTATAGGCCAGGTACGTGGCCGGGCTACCGAGGTCGAAAAAGAATTCCACGGTTTTGCTCATGGTCGGTACGCTCTGTTTATTGTTGTAGGGAAGGACTTACCAGCTTTCACTCCAGGGCCGTAAATCCAGTTCGAAAGTCCAGGCGTCCCTTGGCTGGCTATGCAGGTACCAGTAGTTTTCGGCGATGTGCTCGGGGTTGAGAATGCCGTCTTCGTCTTTGGTCGCGTATTTTTCCGGGAAACTCTCGCGGATGAAATCGGTATCGATAGCCCCGTCGACGACGACGTGAGCAACATGGATATTCATGGGGCCGAGCTCACGCGCCATGCTTTGGGCCAAGGCACGAATGCCGTGCTTGGCGCCGGCGAACGCTGCAAATCCAGCGGCACCGCGCATGCCAGCCGTCGCCCCTGTGAAAAGGATAGTGCCCCGTTGACGCTTGGCCATGCGCTTGGCGACTTCACGAGCATTAAGAAAACCTGAAAAACAGGCCATCTCCCAAATCTTGAAATACTTGCGGGCCGTTTCTTCGAGAATGCTGCAGGGCACATTAGCGCCAATGTTGAAGACAAACGCTTCAATGGGCCCGATCTCGCTTTCGATCTGTTCGACTAATGCAATCACCTCTTCTTCCTTGCGCGCATCGCAAGCAAAACCGTGGGCGTCACCGCCATGGGCTTTGATCGCGTCAACCAACGGCTGCAGTTTGTCTGCACTGCGTCGGGTGACGCAGGCTACGTAGCCTTCCTGAGCAAAACGTTTGGCAATGGCACCGCCGGTAGCATCACCTGCGCCGACAACCAGTACGACTTTCTTGTTATTCATGGGGGGCTTCCTTTGCTAAACGATCGTTAACTGAACGAACGTTATGCTACGATTCGGCAGGCGTCAAGATGATCAATCCTGAGGAAATGGAAATGCGCTACTCGGCTAGCCACAAGTTGCAAACAAAAGAGAAACTGCTGGAAAGCAGTGCGGTGTCTGCCAAGAAGTCAGGTTTTTCCACGGTCGGTGTCGACGGCTTGATGAAGGCGATTGGCTTGAGTGGCGGGGCTTTCTACAGTCATTTTTCGTCGAAGGACGAACTGTTCGCTTCAATCGTCGAGCGGGAGCTAAGTCAAAGCTTGGAGCGACTAGGCGCCGACCAGGAGTGTGAAAAACTTGAACGTTGCGTTAAGCATTACCTGAGCATGGCGCATGTCGAGCATCCAGAATCCGGATGCGCTTTGCCGGCATTAGGCGCAGAGATCGCTCGTTCGGATGTGCTGGTTCGCCAGCAGGCAGAACGCTGGATTTGTCAGCTACAGGAGAGTTGGGCGCGTATTCTGGAGAGCGACAGTCTGGCTTGGGCCATCCTGTCGCAATGTATCGGTGCTTTAGTTGTCGCCCGGATGCTGGCGACGCCAAGCATCCAGAATAATGTATTGAAGTCCAGTTGCGATGAGATTGGTCGTCAAATTGCCGGAAGGCATCAATCTATTTGCAAATGACGATCATGCTGCGACTGGTGTAGCCGGCTGGATTGAGCCCGAACGGATAATCTCCGGGTTCTTCCACCGCGTCCCCCGATTTGGCGAGAACCTTGTACCCCTTGGGTGCGCACGAGTTGGCGGCGCTGGTGTAGCACTTTTCCCACGAGGATGTGAGTCCTGAGCAGTTGATATGCAGCCCTTTTTTGCCGTGTTTGACTTGTGTTTTCGAGGTCGCCGCACATCCCGCAATTGCAAGTACGGTGATCATTATCAACATTCGTTTCATTGCTGTCCTTATAGCGTTCCCGGATCTTGTGCCCGGGTCTCGCTGCATTCGCACTCGCTCTTAAAGCGTTCTGATATCCCTACCCTGAAAAATCCATGCCTGGCACTGGGTTACGGCTCTAAACATGGCCTAATTGAACGGCAATTACCAGACCCGTGTAAAACCCTGTTTCAATCTGCCGCAACCGCTGGCTTGGCAGCACTGCCCATTGTCATGGTTGCACCCACGGAAGCGAGAATGATGCACAAGATAGCCATCCATTGTGACAGTGATAGGTATTCATTGAGGAACAACAGGCCAGACAACGCGCCGAACGCAGGTTCAATGCTCATTAATGTGCCAAATGTGCGGGCTGGCATTTGGGTGAGGGCAACCATTTCGAGCGTGTAGGGGAGGGCGGTGGACAGTATGGCAACCCCGATGGCCACGGGGATCAGCGCCGGACTCAACAGTGCAGCGCCAGCATGGACGATGCCGATAGGGGCCACGAACAATGCGGCAATCATCACGCCCAGTGCTGCGGTTTGCACGCCGTTATCAGCGCCGGCCTTCTGACCATAAAGAATGTATAGAGCCCAGCAAGCACCCGCGCCCAAAGCATAACCTGCACCTGCCAGGTCAATCCCGGCAGTTGTGGCTCCTGTCGGGATTAGCAGGAGTAATCCTATTGCGGCCAACGCTATCCACAAAAAGTCGATCGCGCGACGCGAGGCGTAGATTGCCACCGCCAACGGCCCGGTGAACTCCAGAGCTACGGCAATTCCCAGGGGGACAGTGCGTAGAGACATATAGAAGAGGAAGTTCATGCCGCCCAATGCCATTCCGTAAATGATCACGGTGCGTAGGGATTTTGCAGTGAGCTTCGCCCGCCATGGGCGGAGTAGAAGCAACATGATCACACTGGCGACAATCAGGCGTAAGGTGGTGGTTCCTTGGGCACCGATAACAGGAAACATGCTTTTAGCCAAAGACGCTCCGGACTGGATCGACGCCATAGCTATTAGCAGCAGGCCCACCGGGAACAAGGTCGAGGCAAGACTGCGGGGCTGATCATTCATTACGTGGCATCGTCCGAAGTAGGAAGCGAAAGTACTTTTCATCGCGGTTGAGCAATATAGTGCGCATTCGAGGCGGGCGCGTCTATATATAAGCAGTGATTTTGAGTAACCGGATAGAAAAGCTAAATCAATGCTTGACGGCAGATTCTGGGTGTCTATAATTCGCCCCACTTCCGGCGCAGTCGAAACGGAAAACTCCTTGGTAAACAAAGAGTTATGCAGTTTTCGGCAGCAAGCGGCTTCAGTTTATCGAAGCCCGAAAGGAGTTGAAAAAGAGGTGTTGACAGCAGCGTGTAACGCTGTAGAATTCGCCTCCCGCTGACGAGAGATCGAAAGCGCAAGTGGTTGAAGTTACAAAGGAAACTTTGAAAGCTTCTGAAAATAACCGCTTGACAGCAACAGAGGCTGCTGTAGAGTGCGCGCCTCGGTTGAGACGAAAGATCTTAACCAACCGCTCTTTAACAACTGAATCAAGCAATTCGTGTGGGTGCTTGTGGAGTCAGACTGATAGTCAACAAGATTATCAGCATCACAAGTTACTCCGCGAGAAATCAAAGATGTAACCAACGATTGCTGAGCCAAGTTTAGGGTTTCTTAAAAACCCAAAGATGTTTGAACTGAAGAGTTTGATCATGGCTCAGATTGAACGCTGGCGGCAGGCCTAACACATGCAAGTCGAGCGGTAGAGAGAAGCTTGCTTCTCTTGAGAGCGGCGGACGGGTGAGTAATGCCTAGGAATCTGCCTGGTAGTGGGGGATAACGTTCGGAAACGAACGCTAATACCGCATACGTCCTACGGGAGAAAGCAGGGGACCTTCGGGCCTTGCGCTATCAGATGAGCCTAGGTCGGATTAGCTAGTTGGTGAGGTAATGGCTCACCAAGGCGACGATCCGTAACTGGTCTGAGAGGATGATCAGTCACACTGGAACTGAGACACGGTCCAGACTCCTACGGGAGGCAGCAGTGGGGAATATTGGACAATGGGCGAAAGCCTGATCCAGCCATGCCGCGTGTGTGAAGAAGGTCTTCGGATTGTAAAGCACTTTAAGTTGGGAGGAAGGGCAGTAACCTAATACGTTGCTGTCTTGACGTTACCGACAGAATAAGCACCGGCTAACTCTGTGCCAGCAGCCGCGGTAATACAGAGGGTGCAAGCGTTAATCGGAATTACTGGGCGTAAAGCGCGCGTAGGTGGTTCGTTAAGTTGGATGTGAAAGCCCCGGGCTCAACCTGGGAACTGCATTCAAAACTGACGAGCTAGAGTATGGTAGAGGGTGGTGGAATTTCCTGTGTAGCGGTGAAATGCGTAGATATAGGAAGGAACACCAGTGGCGAAGGCGACCACCTGGACTGATACTGACACTGAGGTGCGAAAGCGTGGGGAGCAAACAGGATTAGATACCCTGGTAGTCCACGCCGTAAACGATGTCAACTAGCCGTTGGGAGCCTTGAGCTCTTAGTGGCGCAGCTAACGCATTAAGTTGACCGCCTGGGGAGTACGGCCGCAAGGTTAAAACTCAAATGAATTGACGGGGGCCCGCACAAGCGGTGGAGCATGTGGTTTAATTCGAAGCAACGCGAAGAACCTTACCAGGCCTTGACATCCAATGAACTTTCCAGAGATGGATTGGTGCCTTCGGGAACATTGAGACAGGTGCTGCATGGCTGTCGTCAGCTCGTGTCGTGAGATGTTGGGTTAAGTCCCGTAACGAGCGCAACCCTTGTCCTTAGTTACCAGCACGTAATGGTGGGCACTCTAAGGAGACTGCCGGTGACAAACCGGAGGAAGGTGGGGATGACGTCAAGTCATCATGGCCCTTACGGCCTGGGCTACACACGTGCTACAATGGTCGGTACAGAGGGTTGCCAAGCCGCGAGGTGGAGCTAATCCCAGAAAACCGATCGTAGTCCGGATCGCAGTCTGCAACTCGACTGCGTGAAGTCGGAATCGCTAGTAATCGCGAATCAGAATGTCGCGGTGAATACGTTCCCGGGCCTTGTACACACCGCCCGTCACACCATGGGAGTGGGTTGCACCAGAAGTAGCTAGTCTAACCTTCGGGAGGACGGTTACCACGGTGTGATTCATGACTGGGGTGAAGTCGTAACAAGGTAGCCGTAGGGGAACCTGCGGCTGGATCACCTCCTTAATCGACGACATCAGCTGCTCCATAAGTTCCCACACGAATTGCTTGATTCATTGAAGAAGACGAAAGAAGCAGCCCGAAATTGGGTCTGTAGCTCAGTTGGTTAGAGCGCACCCCTGATAAGGGTGAGGTCGGCAGTTCGAATCTGCCCAGACCCACCAATTTTGTGTGGGAAACGCCTGTAGAAATACGGGGCCATAGCTCAGCTGGGAGAGCGCCTGCCTTGCACGCAGGAGGTCAACGGTTCGATCCCGTTTGGCTCCACCACTACTGCTTCTGTCGGTATAAAGCTTAGAAATGAGCATTCCATCGCGATGATGGTGAATGTTGATTTCTAGTCTTTGACTAGTTCGTTCTTTAAAAATTTGGGTATGTGATAGAAAGATAGACTGGACCACACTTTCACTGGTGTGGGATCAGGCTAAGGTAAAATTTGTGAGTTAAATTGCGAATTTTCGGCGAATGTCGTCTTCACAGTATAACCAGATTGCTTGGGGTTATATGGTCAAGTGAAGAAGCGCATACGGTGGATGCCTTGGCAGTCAGAGGCGATGAAAGACGTGGTAGCCTGCGAAAAGCTTCGGGGAGTCGGCAAACAGACTTTGATCCGGAGATGTCTGAATGGGGGAACCCAGCCATCATAAGATGGTTATCTTAAGCTGAATACATAGGCTTAAGAGGCGAACCAGGGGAACTGAAACATCTAAGTACCCTGAGGAAAAGAAATCAACCGAGATTCCCTTAGTAGTGGCGAGCGAACGGGGACTAGCCCTTAAGTGGCTTTGAGATTAGCGGAACGCTCTGGAAAGTGCGGCCATAGTGGGTGATAGCCCTGTACGCGAAAATCTCTTGGTCATGAAATCGAGTAGGACGGAGCACGAGAAACTTTGTCTGAATATGGGGGGACCATCCTCCAAGGCTAAATACTACTGACTGACCGATAGTGAACTAGTACCGTGAGGGAAAGGCGAAAAGAACCCCGGAGAGGGGAGTGAAATAGATCCTGAAACCGTATGCGTACAAGCAGTGGGAGCCCACTTTGTTGGGTGACTGCGTACCTTTTGTATAATGGGTCAGCGACTTATTTTCAGTGGCGAGCTTAACCGAATAGGGGAGGCGTAGCGAAAGCGAGTCTTAATAGGGCGTCTAGTCGCTGGGAATAGACCCGAAACCGGGCGATCTATCCATGGGCAGGTTGAAGGTTGGGTAACACTAACTGGAGGACCGAACCGACTACCGTTGAAAAGTTAGCGGATGACCTGTGGATCGGAGTGAAAGGCTAATCAAGCTCGGAGATAGCTGGTTCTCCTCGAAAGCTATTTAGGTAGCGCCTCATGTATCACTGTAGGGGGTAGAGCACTGTTTCGGCTAGGGGGTCATCCCGACTTACCAAACCGATGCAAACTCCGAATACCTACAAGTGCCGAGCATGGGAGACACACGGCGGGTGCTAACGTCCGTCGTGAAAAGGGAAACAACCCAGACCGTCAGCTAAGGTCCCAAAGTTATGGTTAAGTGGGAAACGATGTGGGAAGGCTTAGACAGCTAGGAGGTTGGCTTAGAAGCAGCCACCCTTTAAAGAAAGCGTAATAGCTCACTAGTCGAGTCGGCCTGCGCGGAAGATGTAACGGGGCTCAAACCATACACCGAAGCTACGGGTATCACTTAGGTGATGCGGTAGAGGAGCGTTCTGTAAGCCTGTGAAGGTGAGTTGAGAAGCTTGCTGGAGGTATCAGAAGTGCGAATGCTGACATGAGTAACGACAATGGGTGTGAAAAACACCCACGCCGAAAGACCAAGGTTTCCTGCGCAACGTTAATCGACGCAGGGTTAGTCGGTCCCTAAGGCGAGGCTGAAAAGCGTAGTCGATGGAAAACAGGTTAATATTCCTGTACTTCTGGTTATTGCGATGGAGGGACGGAGAAGGCTAGGCCAGCTTGGCGTTGGTTGTCCAAGTTTAAGGTGGTAGGCTGGAATCTTAGGTAAATCCGGGATTCTAAGGCCGAGAGCTGATGACGAGTGTGCTTTTAGCACACGAAGTGGTTGATGCCATGCTTCCAAGAAAAGCTTCTAAGCTTCAGGTAACCAGGAACCGTACCCCAAACCGACACAGGTGGTTGGGTAGAGAATACCAAGGCGCTTGAGAGAACTCGGGTGAAGGAACTAGGCAAAATGGCACCGTAACTTCGGGAGAAGGTGCGCCGGTGAGGGTGAAGCATTTACTGCGTAAGCCCATGCCGGTCGAAGATACCAGGCCGCTGCGACTGTTTATTAAAAACACAGCACTCTGCAAACACGAAAGTGGACGTATAGGGTGTGACGCCTGCCCGGTGCCGGAAGGTTAATTGATGGGGTTAGCTAACGCGAAGCTCTTGATCGAAGCCCCGGTAAACGGCGGCCGTAACTATAACGGTCCTAAGGTAGCGAAATTCCTTGTCGGGTAAGTTCCGACCTGCACGAATGGCGTAACGATGGCGGCGCTGTCTCCACCCGAGACTCAGTGAAATTGAAATCGCTGTGAAGATGCAGTGTATCCGCGGCTAGACGGAAAGACCCCGTGAACCTTTACTATAGCTTTGCACTGGACTTTGAATTTGCTTGTGTAGGATAGGTGGGAGGCTTTGAAGCGTGGACGCCAGTTCGCGTGGAGCCAACCTTGAAATACCACCCTGGCAACTTTGAGGTTCTAACTCAGGTCCGTTATCCGGATCGAGGACAGTGTATGGTGGGTAGTTTGACTGGGGCGGTCTCCTCCTAAAGAGTAACGGAGGAGTACGAAGGTGCGCTCAGACCGGTCGGAAATCGGTCGTAGAGTATAAAGGCAAAAGCGCGCTTGACTGCGAGACAGACACGTCGAGCAGGTACGAAAGTAGGTCTTAGTGATCCGGTGGTTCTGTATGGAAGGGCCATCGCTCAACGGATAAAAGGTACTCCGGGGATAACAGGCTGATACCGCCCAAGAGTTCATATCGACGGCGGTGTTTGGCACCTCGATGTCGGCTCATCACATCCTGGGGCTGAAGCCGGTCCCAAGGGTATGGCTGTTCGCCATTTAAAGTGGTACGCGAGCTGGGTTTAGAACGTCGTGAGACAGTTCGGTCCCTATCTGCCGTGGACGTTTGAGATTTGAGAGGGGCTGCTCCTAGTACGAGAGGACCGGAGTGGACGAACCTCTGGTGTTCCGGTTGTCACGCCAGTGGCATTGCCGGGTAGCTATGTTCGGAATAGATAACCGCTGAAAGCATCTAAGCGGGAAACTAGCCTCAAGATGAGATCTCACTGGGACCTTGAGTCCCCTGAAGGGCCGTCGAAGACTACGACGTTGATAGGTTGGGTGTGTAAGCGCTGTGAGGCGTTGAGCTAACCAATACTAATTGCCCGTGAGGCTTGACCATATAACACCCAAGCAATTTGCGTCGAAAGACCAGATTGCGGTGTGTGAAGACGAAAGAACCGAAAGTTCGAAAGCAACGCACAAATCTATTGCATACCCATTCGCTGGAGCGTGATCTCGCAAGAGAGCACGAGCTGGCTACCGAATTTCTTGACGACCATAGAGCATTGGAACCACCTGATCCCATCCCGAACTCAGCAGTGAAACGATGCATCGCCGATGGTAGTGTGGGGTTTCCCCATGTGAGAGTAGGTCATCGTCAAGATTAAATTCCGAACCCCCTATCTGCGTATGCAGGTAGGGGTTTTGTTTTGTCCGCAGGAAAGCTGACTTGTCGGGTTTCTATGCAAGGGCTCGGGGCATGGCTATCCCCCAAATACAGCGCATGATTCCGCCTGGAAAGAGAGCAGGTGACTGTCGTTTTGATCTTCAAGGACAGCTGTTAGAGGAAATCGAACTAAAGTGAGCGGACAGTTTTTGGTATGGTGCAGCTCGTTTTTAACGGACTGATTTCACGCCTACGGATCGGCACCCTTTTTTAGTTAAAGAGCTGCTGCGGAAATGCCCGAACCGATACCGATCAAGGACCACGAAAAAGAGACGCGCCTGGTCAACAAACGACTGATGGCTTGCGGCTTATTCGTCGTCGCTATTTCCTGCGCGCTGATGGTGCGTATGTATGTCCTGCAAGTGGTCGAATTCGACTATCACTCGACCATCTCCGAAAACAACCGTGTCCACGTCCTGCCGATCACGCCCACCCGAGGGCTGATCTACGACCGCAATGGCGTGGTTCTGGCGGACAACCGGCCGAGCTTCAATCTGACGATCACCCGCGAACGCGCCTCCGATGTCAAAGAAGAGCTGGATGAGGTGGTCAATCTCCTGCACCTGTCGACAGAAGATCGAACATCGTTCGACAAGGCAATGAAGCAGACCCGTCATCCGTTCGTGCCGGTCACCCTGTTCTATGAACTGAGCGAAGAGCAGATCGCGGTACTGGCGGTCAACGAGTTCCGCTTGCCGGGGATCGATGTCGAGCCACAGTTCGTTCGCCACTATCCGATGGGCGCGCACTTCGCGCATTCGATCGGCTACGTCGGTCGCATCAACGAGAAAGAATCCAAAGCCCTGGACACGGTGGAATACCGTGGCACCCAATCTATTGGCAAAACCGGTATTGAAAAATTCTACGAGTCCGAGCTGCATGGCCAAGTCGGCTATGAAGAAGTCGAAACCAACGCCCAAGGCCGCGTGCTGCGCGTGCTTAAACACACTGATCCGGTCCCCGGTAAAAATATTGTCCTGAGTCTGGACGTCAAACTTCAGGAGGCCGCCGAAGAAGCCTTGGGCGATCGTCGAGGTTCGGTGGTCGCGCTCGACCCGTCGACCGGGGAAGTGCTGGCAATGGTCAGCAAGCCAAGCTTCGATCCGAACCTGTTCGTCACCGGGATCAGCTTCAAGGAATACGCGGCGCTGCACGACTCCATCGACCGTCCGCTGTTCAATCGCGTGCTGCGAGGCCTCTACGCACCGGGTTCGACCATCAAACCTGAGGTGGCCATTGCCGGCCTCGATGCCGGCGTCGTCACCCCACAGACCCGTGTCTTCGATCCGGGTTACTACCAGCTCCCGGACTACGATCACAAATACCGCAACTGGAACCACAGCGGCGACGGTTGGGTGGACATGGACGCAGCGATCATGCGCTCCAACGACACCTACTTCTACGATCTGGCCCACAAGCTGGGCATCGATCGCTTGCACGACTACATGGCGATGTTCGGTCTTGGCGAGAAGGTCTCGCTGGACATGTTCGAAGAGTCTGCCGGTCTGATGCCATCCCAGGCCTGGAAACGCGCCACGCGCCGTCAGGCCTGGTTTCCTGGCGAGACGGTGATCCTCGGTATTGGTCAGGGCTATATGCAAGTCACACCGTTGCAATTAGCCCAGGCCACTGCGCTGATCGCCAATAAAGGCGTCTGGAACCGGCCGCACTTGGCCAAGACCGTGGACGGTGTCGCTCCGGTGGATGAGCACCCGATGCCCAACATCCTGCTAAAGAATCCGCATGATTGGGAACAGGTCAACCACGGCATGCAGATGGTGATGCACGATGCTCGCGGGATTGCCCGGGCGGCAGCGCTGGGGGCTCAATACCGCATTGCCGGCAAGAGTGGTACCGCGCAAGTCGTTGCGATCAAGCAGGGCGAGCGCTACAACCGGGCGAAAACCCTGGAGCGTAACCGCGATAACGCCTTGTTCGTCGGTTTCGCCCCGGCCGAGCACCCGAAGATTGTCATCTCGGTGATGATCGAAAACGGCGAGGCCGGTGGTCGCGTTGCCGGTCCTGTGGTCCGACAGATCATGGACGCCTGGCTACTGGATCAGGATGGTCACCTGAAACCGCAATACGCCGCCCCGAGCAAAGCCCCGGGCGATCCTCACGTCTAAAAGGGCAAGCTTCACAGCACAGGCTCACGAATGCTGAGCATGTGCTGTGAAGCTTTCGAGGAACACGGTTTCGACCTGGCTCATCTTCTGGTCGGGATTCCACAACAGCTGGATATCGAAATCCACCACGCACTCTTCTGGCGGTAAACGCCAGAGCAACCCTTTTTCGACATCCCGGCGCACCAGGTGTATCGGCAGACAGCCAATGCCATACCCTGCGCAGATCAGGCAATAAATGTCTTCGAAGCTGGTCGATGTTGCGACGATCTTGCCGGTAAAGCCTTGCTGGTCGCGACACAGTGCCAGCGGCGAAAGGTTGCCACCGGGTTGGTCACTGGCGATGCTGACGAAGTTCTCTACGGCAAGCTGTTCCAGGGGCAGATTCTTTTGCCCAAACAGTGGTTAGAAGGGGAGGGCATGATTAGTCCATGTAGTAGAGTTTCTATCCAAGGGTTGCAGGCTTTGGTGATGAGCGCGGTGTCGGGGCGGGAGAGGGTTTTAACCTGAACTTGCCGATGGCCCATGGTGTGAGTGAGGCAGACTTCCTCGGTCAACTGGAGGTCGCGTTGACGGCGGTGAAGGATTTCCGTGCCCAAGTGCTGGTGCTGTCCCTCGGGTTCGATATTTTCGAATTGGACCCACAGAGCAAAGTGGCGGTCACGCGAAAAGGGCTTGCGGTGTTGGGGGAGCGAATTCGCAGCCTTGGGTTGCCATGTCTGATTGTGTCGGTCGCTATCGCGAGCCTGCTCGCGAAAAACGATAACGCGGTGCAACTGATGAAACACAAGCGCCGTAAGGCACTTGCCATTGCCCTTACGTTAACGTAAACATTGCGGCAAGGCGCTGAACTTAAAACAGCGCAAGGCGGACCGATTCGGAGCGCTTGATGACGCCAATAAAAACAACACCACCGAAACGTCACCACGAAGCTCGGCTGGCCCGGGAAAAACTCCATCTGGAGGGCGAAGTCCCCGATGGCGTATTGCGCGCGGAAATCGATGCGTCCTGGCGGCGCAGCCTCAGTCATGGCGTGCATTTCAATGGCAAGCACGAGCTGGCGCTGGAATCGAGCGCCAGCCTCGACGTGCTGTTGGCAAGCAACCGACTGCTGATCGACGCGGCATTGCCGGCGATTGATTACCTGGCCGAACGTCAGGGCAAGGAAGGGTTGATTATCCTCGCCAACTCCGACGCCACCATTCTCGCCGTCGAAGGACGCGCCGACCGCCTCAAGGACAGCGGCCTGCAAGACATCACCTTGGGCGCCTGCTGGAGCGAAGCCGCTCGCGGCACCAACGCGCTAGGCACCGCACTGGTCGAAGCCCGGCCTACGATGATCGATTGCGGCGAACATTACCTCGATCGCCTGACCGATTTCTCCTGCACCTCGGTGCCGATCCATTGTCCGCAGGGCGGCATGCTCGGCGTGCTCGACCTGACCCGCGAAGGCCCGCTCGGTCGCGCTCATGACAGTACTGCGTTGCTGGCGATGGCCGTCAGCCAGATAGAAAGCCGCGTTTTCAACGCCAGTTATCCCGACGAAATCGTGCTGGCCTTCCACAGCCGTCGCCAATACCTCGAATCCCCCTGGCAAGGCCTGCTGGCGGTGAGCCTTGGCGGTCAGATCCTCGCAGTCAGCGCCCAGGCCTGTCAGTTGCTCCACGCCGAACGTTCGGCGCTGGTCGGTCGGCGTTGTGAAGAGTTTCTCGGGGTCGACGGCCTGCAATTATTGTCTCGTCTGCACCAGGGCGGTGTCGGCAGCCTGCAAACCGCCAAAGGCGAGTTCTTCTACAAAACCTTGCGTGCGCCTCAGCGGTCAATCAACGTAAGCACCCCGCCTCGCACGACCGCCAAAACCGCGAAACCCCAGCCGGACCTTGAGTCACTGGCCGGTAGTAACGTGCGTTATGCCCGAGCCTTGCGCATGGCCCGGCAAGGCCTGGCCAATGAATTGCCGGTGTTGCTGCTCGGTGAAACCGGCACCGGTAAAGAAGTCATCGCCCGCGCCCTGCACATGGCTGGAACCCGTTGCGACAAACCCTTCGTCGCGGTCAATTGCGCAGCGATCCCCGAAGGCCTGATCGAGTCGGAACTGTTCGGCTACCGTGAAGGCGCCTTCACCGGCTCCCGCCGTGGCGGCATGATTGGTCGCCTGCAACAGGCCCACGGTGGCACCTTGTTTCTCGATGAAATCGGCGACATGCCGCTGGCGTTGCAAGCGCGTTTGCTGCGAGTGCTGCAAGACCGCAAAGTCGCGCCGCTGGGTGCAGGTGAAGAGCAGGACATTGACGTCGCGTTGATCTGCGCCACGCACCGCGACCTCAAGCGTCTGGTGGAAGAAAAGCACTTCCGCGAAGACCTGTTCTACCGGGTCAACGGCATCAGCGTGATGCTCCCGGCCTTGCGCGAGCGCGAAGATTTCAGTGCGTTGGTCGGGCGTTTGCTGGCCAGGCTCGATGCACCGACCGTCGTACTGCATGACGATTTGAACCGCCTGCTCAGCGGCTATCACTGGCCCGGCAACATCCGCCAACTGGAGATGGTGTTGCGCACCGCACTGGCCATGCGCGAACCGGGGGAAACTGTCCTCACCCTCGACCACTTGCCTGACAGCATGCTCGACGAATTGACCGCGACCGAACGGCCCCAGGCCGGCAGCATCCGTGAAAACGAACTGGAGCTCATTCGTCAGTCCCTGGACACTCATCAGGGCAACGTCTCGGCCGCCGCCGACGCGTTGGGCATCAGTCGCGCGACCCTGTATCGCAAGCTCAAACAGTTGCGCTCGTGATGCAGCGCCTGATCGTTCGGCTGATTGACAGCCAGAATCCCGAAGCCCTGCAAGCGGCACTGCGCTGGCTCTACAGCTTTGTGCGGCCACATCGCTTGGCCATCGCCGGGCTGCTCGGTTTGTCGGTGTGCGCCTCGCTGCTGGTGTTGGTGCAACCGTGGCTGACCAAGCTCTTGATCGACGATGGTCTGCTGGCGCGCAATTTTCCGATGCTGGTGTTGATTGCCGGGCTGATGATCGTTGCCGGCCTGCTGGGCACGGCACTGTCGGGCGTCAATCGCTACCTGCACACGCGGTTGTCCGGGCGGATTCTGTTTGCCCTGCGTGATGACCTCTATCGGCATTTGCAGACGCTCTCACCGGGTTTTTACGGGCAACGGCGGATTGGTGACTTGATGTCGCGCCTGGATGGTGACGTCGCTGAGATCCAGCGTTTTGCCGTGGACTCGCTGTTCTCGGCGGTGTCGAGCGTGATCGGTCTGGTCTGCGCGGTGGCGATGTTGCTGACCTTGTCGTGGAAGCTCTCGTTGCTGGCGCTGGTGCTGATCCCCCTTGACGTGCTCTGGCTGCGCTGGATGCGACGTAAGGTCGAGCGCGATGTACGGCAGTTGCGCGAGCGCTCGGCGGACATGTCCTCGTTCATGGTCGAGACGCTGCCGGTGATGAAGTTCATTCAGTCCGCCGGCCAGCAACAGCGGGAAGCGCGACGGCTGGAAACGCTGGGCCAAGGGTACATGAGCCAATTGCTGCGCCTGCAAGTCACCGAGTTTTTTACCCAGGCCGTACCGGGCACATTGACGTCGTTGTCCCGTGCCTGTGCGTTTTTGATTGGCGGTTACTGGGTGGTACAGGGGACTTGGCAGTTGGGCGCGTTGATCGCGTTTTCTACCTATCTGGGTATGGCCGTCGGACCGGTTCAGAGCCTGCTCGGACTTTACGTCGCCATTCAACGGATGACCGTCAGCCTCGGACGCGTGATGGAACTGCGCGGCGAAGAGCCAACCGTTCTGACGCCGATCCAACCGCAACCGATGCCTGCCTGCGGTGACCTGCGATTCGACGATGTGCATTTCAGCCATCCCGGTCGCCCGACGACCTTGCGCGGTATCGAAGCGAGCATTCCCTACGGCTTGAAAGTCGCCCTCAGTGGCGGCTCCGGGGTAGGTAAATCAACCCTCATCGACCTGCTGCAACGTCACCATGACCCGCAGTCCGGCCGGGTGTTGCTGGGGGAGGTCGACCTTCGGGAACTGGACCTGTTCCAGCTGCGTCGGCGGATCGCCGTGGTCAGTCAGGACATTGTGCTGTTTCGCGGCAGTCTCGCCGATAACCTCGCTTACGCGGTGCCGCACGCCAGTCGCGAGGCAATCGCCGAAGTCGCGCGGCTGGCGCAACTCGACAGCCTGATCGAATCGTTGCCCGAAGGTCTGGACAGTCCGCTGGGCGAACGTGGTCAGCAGTTGTCCGGCGGGCAGAAACAACGCATCGCGATTGCCCGGGCACTGTTGCAAGACCCGCTGATTCTGGTGCTCGACGAAGCCACATCGGCGGTGGATGAAGCCACCGAACGGGAAGTGATCGAGGCCATCGACCGATTGTTTGCCGGGCGGACACGAATCTTGATCAGCCACCGTCCCTCAACCCTGGCCGATGCTGACCTGCGTTTTGAATTGCTCGACGGCGTGCTCACTTCAAAAACGGTGCTGCATGAAGCCTGAACTGCGAATCGGTGTAGTCGACAGCGGGCATTCGGTGGCGCAAAGGGTGCAAGTCATCGCCGGCCGGCGCTTCTCGTTGTTGGACGATGGACTCGCCGAAAGCGACTTGCGCGACGATCCGCTGGGCCACGGCAGCGCAGTGATTGAAGCCATCGGGCGGCGGGCACCTTCGGCGCTGTTTTGCGTGGGGCAGGTATTTGACCAGCGCGGCGTCACCAGCGCCTTGCAGATCGCTAGCGCCATCGACTGGCTGGTGGCACAGGACGTTCGGTTGATCAATCTGAGCCTCGGCTTGCGACAGGATCGCAGCCTGTTGCGCGAAGCCTGCGCAGCGGCGGTGGCACGCGGGGTTCTACTCTGCGCATCCAGTCCGGCGCAAGGCCAGGGCGTGTTCCCGGCGAATTATCCGCAGGTGCTGCGCGTCACCGGCGACGCCCGTTGCGCTGAACAGGAATGGTCGTGGCTCCACAGCGCGCAAGCGGATTTCGCCGCGTGTGTGCACGGGACTTATCCGGGGCAGTCCGGCGCCAGCCTGGGGTGTGCCGCATTGAGTGGGCACATCGCCGCGTTTCTGGTTACACACCCTGAGGCGAGCAACGAGCAGGTGCTCGAATGGTTGCGCGAGCACGCGCGTTATCGCGGCCCTGAACGGCGCATGGGGCCATGATGGTGATTCTCGGCGCCGGACCTGCGGGAGCGGCGGTGGCCCTGGGTTTGCGGCGGCTCGGTTATCCCGTAACGCTGGTCAGCGAGTGGCGCCGATTTGCCGCGCTGGAAGGTGTTTCGGTGCGGGTGTTGGAGGCCTTGCGCGGCGCGGGCCTGCATCAGGCGCTGGCGGATGCGGCGTTGCCTTCGCAGCGGCAGGTGTCGTGGAACGGTCAGCAGCATGCGCAGAACATTGAATTCTTGTTGGACCGTCCAGTATTCGACCGAGGCCTGCGCGAAGACCTGCGGCTGGCGGGTGTTGAGGTGATCGAAGGTCGGGTGCTAGCTGTTCAGACCGATGCTACGGGGCATCGAATCGAGATCGAAGGGTGCGAAACGCTGGTTGCGGACTTTCTGGTGGAGGCTCGAGGGCGTCAGGCGCCGGCGCTCGGCAAAGGCCTGAGAGGTCCGGAGACGGTCAGCCTGCTCAATCGCTGGCAGGCCATGCCGGGCAGCACCGCCAGCGCAGTGGAAAGCCTTGAGGATGGCTGGGCCTGGATGGCGCGGCGGGCTGACGGCCAGTGTTATTGGCAGTGGACGGTGGACGTGGCCAGCGCGGAACTGCCGCGCAAGGCGCAGTTGCTCGACTATTGTCGTCAGCGGCGCCGAGGCTCGGCACTGGCGCAGGCGTTTTTCGGGGACACGGCTGAAACCGACCTGCAACTGCATGCCCGCAGCAGCACCGCGATACTGTGCCCGCAGGTGTGCGGCCAAAACTGGATTCGGGTCGGGGATGCGGCGATGGCGGTGGATCCGCTGTCGGGCAACGGGATTTTTCAATCATTGTCTTCGGCGCTACAGGCGCCTGCAGTGATCAACACGCTGTTGCGAAAGCCTGAGCGAACAGCCCTGGCACAGCGCTTTCATCAGCAACGTGTGGAACAGCTGTTTTTACGCTTTGCGCGGATTGGTCGTGATTTTTATGCCGATGAACAGCGTTGGCTGGACCAGCCATTCTGGCAGGCTCGGCGACAGTGGCCGGATGCTGGGATAGCCCATGCCGAGGCGGATTTTACCGCGCTGAGGATTGAGCGGGCGCCAGTGTTGAATGAGAGTTTTGTCGATGAAGCCGAAGTGGTGATCACGACGGATCAGCCGTTGGGGATCTGGCATGTGCAAGGGGTTGAGGTTGCGCCGTTGGTGCGGCGGTTGCGCAGCGAGCCTGCTGAGCAGGTGTTGGCCGGGTTGACAGTGGAGCAGGGGCGGGTGGTTCGGGGGTGGTTGTTGGCCCAAGGGTTCAAACCCTGAGATTTGTAGTGGCCGGTCTGGCCCTATCGCGAGCAGGCTCACTCCCACAGTGGATCTGTGTCGATCACAAATCCCCCTGTAGGAGTGAGCTTGCTCGCGATGACGGCCTAAAGAGCGCCGATAATCACAGCTTGATCAACACCGACTTCAACTCGGTGTAATGCTCAATCGCCGCATACCCCATCTCCCGCCCAACCCCCGACATCTTGTACCCGCCAAACGGCAGCGCCGGGTCCAGGGCGCTGTGGCAGTTGACCCACACCGAGCCCGATTTGATCCGCGGAATCATCCGGTGCACCGCCGCCAGATCATTCGACCAGATGCTCGCCCCGAGCCCATAAGGGCTGTCATTGGCCATGCGCAACGCATCGGCTTCGTCATCGAACGGAATCGCCACCAGCACCGGGCCAAAAATCTCTTCCTGCACCAGCGAATGCTTCTGATCGACATCGACGATCACCGTCGGCTTGACGAAAAACCCCGGCCCGAATTGCTCGCCACCGCAGGCGATGGTCGCGCCGCTTTCCCGGCCCTTTTCGATGTACCCGAACACGCGCTCCTGCTGCCGCGCCGAGATCAATGGCCCCATTTCGACGCTTGGGTCCAGGCCGTTGCCGAGTTTCATGGCGTTGGCGATATCGCTGATGTCCGCCACCACGTTGTCGAAATGTTTGCGCTGCACATACAGCCGCGAACCAGCGCAGCACACCTGACCCTGATTGAAGAAAATCGCGCTGGCGGCACCGGCGGCGGCACTCGGCAGGTCGGCATCGGCCATGACGATGGTCGGTGATTTGCCGCCCAGCTCCAGGGTCACGCGGGTCATGGAGTCCATGGCGATCTTGCCGATCTGCTTGCCCACGGCGGTGGAGCCGGTGAAGGTCAGCTTGTCCACCAGCGGATTGTGCGTCAGGGCGGAACCTGCGGTGATGCCGGTGCCGGTGACCACGTTGAATACGCCCTCGGGGTAGCCGGCTTCCAGTACCAGCTCGGCGAGTTTCAGCGCGGTCAGTGGGGTTTCATCCGCCGGTTTGAGCACTACGGTGCAACCGGTGGCGAGGGCCGGGCCGAGTTTCCAGCAGGCCAGCAGCAGCGGGAAATTCCAGGCGACGATGGCGCCGACCACGCCCACCGCTTCACGCCGAATGAAGCTGTGGAATTGATCGTTGGGCATCAATGGCAACGACACCTCAACGCTGGAGCCTTCGATCTTGGTCGCCCAACCGGCCATGTAGCGCAGGAAATCGATGGCCAGTTGCACGTCCATGACTTGGGCGACGGCGGCGCTTTTGCCGTTGTTCAGGCATTCCAGTTGCGCCAGCAGCTCGGCATCGCGCTGCATCAGGTCTGCGAGTTTCCACAACAGATTCTGCCGTTCGCGCGGGCGGGTGCGGGTCCAGGCCGAATCGTCGAAGGCTTGACGCGCGGCCAGCACGGCGCGATCGACATCGTCGGGCGTGGCCCGTGGCACCACACACAATACTTCGCCGGTGGCCGGGTTGTGCAGGGGCATGGTCTGGCCGTCGGCGGCCTCGACCCAGTCGCCGCCGATCAGCATGCGCGGAGCACGCTGGATGAACGCGGAGGTGGCGGGAAGCAAATTAGGGAGCGACATGGCGAAGCCTCTTATTGTTCGTGAGAACAGGGCTTTCGCAATGGCTGTGCCAAGTCGCGGCAAGGTCAGGCGGGCCTTGGGTTAGTCGGGGATCGCCGGGCGCAGAAGGAGGGCTGCGGGGAGATTTTTTTCGCAAATTGCGACATCCGCTGAGACGACGAGCAACCCGGTTGCGACATTGAACCCCCTTGAGTTGAGGGCTAGAATTTTTTTGCTCGGTGGGTGAAACGACGGAACATTTACCCGGCCACACATCTCGCGCAAGGGAGGTTGTGATGAACCTTTCAACCCTGGAGATTCAAAGCATCATTGAGCAGAGTTTTCTGCCTTCGATATGCACCTGCAGCATGGCCCCGGATCAGTCAATGACGATTCGGGTTTGCGACTGCATGACCGGCAAAGTGGACCTTGTGGCGACCCACGTTCCCGTCTGGGGACTGGATACGGCGCATGCTATTGCGACGCTGGTGGCGCAGATGCAGCAAGAGATCAACGCACACAAAGGCGTCCATCCAACGTTTTTAAGTTGAACCAGCGTCAGCCGCACCACCGCGTGTGGTGCGGCCCGCGTTTAGGTGTTCATGAGGGGGTTTTTCGCGAAATCTCATCGAACGTGCTGCTATCAAGGGCCGCCAGTAACGTCCTGTCATCCTTGAGCGTGGCCAGAAAGGTCACTTCAGTCTCTTTGCCGGCCAACATGAACCCGGCAATCGCGCCGATGGGGCCCAGCAGCATGGCGCCCGCCACGCCGAACCCGATGGCATCCTTGAAGTTGTTGATCGACTCCTCGTTGGCGATTTCCACACGCTTGAACGCTGAGAGCGGGAGGCTAAGGCCGGGTCACGGGTGAAGCGGTGTCCTGAGGGAAAAAACGCCGTCCCTGTACTCACATCACCCTGCAGAAAGTCCCCCGCCAAGACAGTGATGCTTGCCATTTTTATCCCCTTGCTGGCAATCAGTGAACACCCATTTCGCGCTCGCATCCCCATGCCGTCAATCGTCGGGCGATGAGCTGTTTCTACTAGCATCTATGCTTGTCTCAGACTGCAACAGCTGTCGCGATATTAGACGCAGGCGATCTCGTCGAAAGCGGTTCGAGCGCCGATTTTTTCACGCAACTGATTGATATATAAGGATATCGGCAAGCTGGCACGCTCCGTGTATTGGTCATCGCAGACGTTTCTCTTGCCTCCGTCAGCGGTTCGCCGCCGGCGGCAGAAACCATAAAAACGATAAGCCACAACAATAAGAACGCACCGTGCGAGGTTCGACGTTGATGAAGAGAAAACTCCGATCAGGCTTGAGCGCCAGCCTGCTGGCCGTGGCCGCCTGTGCGGCGCTGCATTCGCCTTACAGCCTGGCAGCCCGCGACGCTCAGACCATCCTCAAGGAAACCTGTCAGGGCTGTCATACTCCCGAAGCCGATAACGGCCTCAGTCGCATCAGTCACCAGCGCAAGACCCCGGAAGGCTGGCTGATGAGCATCGCCCGGATGCAAACCATGCACGGTTTGCAAATCAGCGATGACGACCGTAGGACCTTGGTCAAGTACCTGGCGGACACCCAGGGCCTGGCACCGAGCGAGACCGATGGCGTGCGATATGCTTTGGAACGCCGGCTCAATACCGTCGAGAAGTTCGACGACCAGACCAGCCAGATGTGTGGCCGCTGCCACTCCGGTGCGCGGGTCGCTCTGCAACGGCGTCCGGCCCAGGAATGGGAACGTCTGGTGAACTTCCACCTCGGCCAATGGCCGTCCCTCGAATACCAGGCCCTGGCCCGGGACCGCGACTGGTTCGACATCGCTCGCAAAGAGATGGTGCCGCTGCTGGCCAAGCGTTATCCGCTGGATAACCCGGCCTGGAAAAAATGGCAAAGCGTAGCACCCAAATCCGCTGCGCTGGTGGGCGACTGGAGCTTCAGCGGCCACTTGCCGGGCAAGGGCGAACTGGCCGGCGTGATGACCGTCAGCGCTGACGGTAGCGACACTTTCAAGATCGCCGTGAAAGGCCAGTACGCCGACGGTGCTCCGTTCAACGGCGACGGCAGCGCGATTCTCTACACCGGCTACGAATGGCGCGGCAACGTGATCATCGACGGCGTGACCATGCGCCAGGTGTTCGCCGTTCAAGGCAATGCGATGCAGGGCCGCATGTTCGAGGCCGAGCATGATGAACGCGGGCTGGACTTCGTTGCCGCCAAGCAGGGTTCCAACCGTCTGCTGGCGGTGCAGCCAGGTTATCTGAAGGCCGGTAGCGAAACGGAGTTCACCCTGGTCGGCAGCGGCCTCAGCGGCAAACCGGACTTCGGCAAAGGCGTGGAAGTCGTCGAAATCGTCGAGCAGAGCCCGGAACGGATCAAGGTCAAACTCAAGGCTGCCGCCAACGCCCAACCGGGTCTGCGCAACGTCTCTGTCGGCTCGCTGAAAGGTCCGACCCTGTCGGTCTACAACTCAATCGCCGAAGTCAAAGTCGTGCCGGAGTTCTCGGTGGCGCGAATCGGCGAGGGCGGTGGTTCGACGCCGAAAGTCCAGGGCCGTTTCGACGCCGAAGCCTGGGGCAAGGGCGCTGACGGCAAGCCGTATCGCATCGGTGTGTTCCCGGCGCAGTGGAAGGTCGAAGCCTTCGATGATCGCGCCAAGGAAGATGAAGACGTCAAGTTCGCCGGCACCATGCAGGCCGACAGCGGCGTGTTCACACCGGGCGATGCCGGGCCGAACCCGCAACGCAAAATGTCCACCAACAATGCCGGCAACCTCAAGGTGATTGCCGCCGTCGACGATGCAGGGAAATCCCTGACCGGCGAAGGCCATATGATCGTCACCGTGCAACGCTGGAACAATCCACCCATTCCATGAGTTCGCTGATCCCTACGGCTTCAGACACTTTTTCGGAATGACCGCAGGCCCCGTCAAACGGGGTTTGCACAGGAGGTTGCAATGGGCGCTATTTTGAATCTGGTCGAACGGAACCTGCACGAAGTGCATGTCGACGCCGACCGCATGCTGTTTCACATTCCCAGCAGTTCGCTGTTCGCCAGCGATGAGCTGACCGGGACCATCATCGATACCCTGCGCGGTCCCGGCTGTTCGTCGGACGACCTGATCCAGCGCTTGTCCTCACGCTTCAACGGCGAGGAAATCACCGAGACCTTGCGTGAGTTGATGTCTCTGGAACTGGTCAGCGACGGCTCGCCACTGACCCCGGACATCGGCACCAAACGGGTCGAGCGCACCGCGATCAATACCATGGTGCTCAACGTCAACACCGGCTGCAATTTGAGCTGCACCTACTGCTACAAGGAAGACCTCGACAAACCGTCGGCGGGCAAGAAAATGGACGTCGAAACGGCGGTTGCGTCGGTGGAGATGCTGCTGCGCGAATCCCCGGACGAAGAGCGTTTCACCGTGGTGTTTTTCGGTGGCGAGCCGCTGAGCAACCGCAAGCTGATCGAGTACATGGTCGATTATTGCGAAAAGCGTTTCCGCGAAGCCGGCAAGTTCGTCGAGTTCGTCATGACCACCAATGCCACGCTGCTCACCGAAGAAACCGTGGACTACCTCAACGCCCACCGTTTTGGGCTCTCGGTCAGTATCGACGGGCCGAAAACCGTGCACGACCGCAACCGCATCACCGTAGGCGGGCAGGGCACTTATGATGTGGTGAGGCGCAAGGCCGAGATGCTGCTGTCGCGCTACAACAGCCGTCCTGTTGGCGCGCGGGTGACCTTGACCACTGGCGTCACCGACGTCGAAACCATCTGGGATCACCTGTTCAATGAACTGGGTTTTGCCGAAGTCGGGTTTGCCCCGGTGACCTCCGGTGATATCAGCACCTTCAACCTGTCCAGCGACGAGCTGATCGAAGTCTTCGCCAACATGAAGAAGCTCGGCCGCCGTTACCTGGAAGCAGCGCTGGAACACCGCAATATCGGTTTCTCCAACCTGCACCAGCTGATCACCGACATCCACGAAGGCCACAAAAAAGCCCTGCCGTGCGGCGCGGGCCTGAAGATGCTGGCGGTGGATCACAAGGGCGAGCTGAACCTGTGCCACCGCTTTACCGGTTCGAGTTTGCCGACCTTCGGCAACGTGCACAGCGGCGTCAAACAGGTGGAGTTGAACGACTTCCTGTCCCAGCGCCTCGACCGCACCAACACCGGTTGCGAGGACTGCCAGATCCGCAACCTGTGCTCCGGCGGCTGCTACCACGAGAGCTACGCCCGTTACGGCGACCCGACCCACCCGACCTATCACTACTGCGAACTGATGCGTGACTGGGTCGACTTTGGCATCGAGGTCTACACCCGGATCATGGCCCATAACCCTGCGTTTATCAGCAGCTACATCACTCCGCGCAAGGCTCACTGATATGAAACATCTCAAGGCAATCAATAACAAAGCGCTGAAACTGGACGAGGCCGCGGCCGAAAACCGTATCGAAGAAGTGGTGGCGATGAGCTCTGTTGCGGGCTGCGCCTCGACCACTGACCCGGGTTGGGAAATCGATGCGTTCGGCGGGGTGTCGTCGCTGTGCCAGCCGATGGAAGCCGACCTGTATGGCTGCTCCGACCCGTGCTGGTGGCCGGCCCAGGTGCCCGACATGATGAGCACCTACCCGGACTGGAACAAGGATGCCCAGGCGTCCAACGAAAACTGGCGCAACCTCGGCACTGTCTTCCCCAAAGACAAGTGATCAGATAATAAGAAGGATTCCAGCATGCACAGCATCAAAGCCTGCGGCCTGGCCGCATTCGCCGTCCTGAGCACTTGTTCGTTCACTGTTCTGGCCGATGAAAACACTGCACTGCAAGACGGTCACGAGTACATGGTGACCACCAATTACCCGAACAACCTGCATGTCATCGACCTGGCCACTGACACCCTGTTCAAGACCTGTAAGATGCCCGACGCCTTCGGCCCCGGCACCGTGCAACTGTCGCCGGATCGCAAGATTGCCTATGTGCTGAACAACCACTACGCCGATGTTTATGGCGTCGAACTGGACAACTGCAAGCAGGTATTCCACGCCAGCATCACCCAGAAGCCGGGGGAGAAAGCGCGGTCAATGTTTGCCTTCACCCTCAGCCACGACGGTAAGGAACTGTTTGCCATTGCCAACCCGACTTTGATGCTCAATGACCGCTACGAAGTGCAGCAGCCGCGGCTCGATGTGTACAAGACTGACGCCGGCATGGACGCCAAACCCGTGCGCAGTTTCCCGGCGCCGCGGCAACTGACCATCATGCAAAGCGGCGATGACGGCACGTTGTACGTGGCCGGGGCGGACGTCTACAAGGTCAATGTAAACACCGGCAAGTTCGACGTGCTGATCCCCAGCCGTCACTGGAAACGCCCGAACTACAGCGCGCCGGACGTGCTCTACGTGTGGAACCAGCAGACTTATCGCCATGATTTCTCGCTGCTCTACACCACCGCGAAATTCAAGGACAAGAAGCAGGACCCGTTGACCGCCGAATACCTCTACGGGTTGTTCAGCATCGACCTGAAAACCGGCAAGACCGAAACCACCGACTTCGGCCCCCTGACGGAAATCTACTTCAGCGGCATGCGCTCGCCAAAGGATCCGAACCTGATGTTCGGGGTGCTGAACCGCTTGGCCAAGTACGACATCAAGGAAAAGAAAATGCTCCAGTCGGCGACGCTGGATCATTCTTACTACTGCATTTCCTTCAACAAGGATGGCAGCAAGATCTACCTGGCCGGGACGTTTAACGACGTGGCGATTTTTGATGCCGACAGCTTGAAGCAGATCGGCAGCATCAAAATGCCGGGTGGGGATATGGCGATTACTACGGCGCAGGTGTTTGTCCGGTAATCGGTGTTACCTGATCGGACGCCTTCGCGGGCAAGCCCGCTCCTACACTGGAACTGTGAACGCAGGACCAATGTGGGAGCGAGCCTGCTCGCGATGAGGCCCTCCCAAACACCCCAATATCAAACCCCTGGCACCGGGCAACCCACATCCCCTTCCTGGCACTTCAGATAATTCCTGAACGTCTGAACCCGCGCCCTGGTCAAGTCAGTGGTGCACCTGCTGTAAATCAATGGATACACGCTGCCCCCTTCCACCCCCGAAGCCGAAAACGTGCACTCGGCATCCCGAAACGCAACCCACGCCCGTTGCGCCCCCACCAACAATTTCTTGCGATCGGGCTCGCCTTTCAGACGCGTGGTGATTTGCTGATACAACGCATTCAAGTCCTTGTCGGCCGCGGCATGCTGCTGCGCCGCGCACTGGTTCATCGTGACCTGGTCGCTGGCGTTTTCGCAGTCCGCGGCGACAGCCATTGAGGTAAACATCACAGGCGCCAGCGCCAGGAGAAAGCGTGAGTTCATGGAGGTAATTCGCTGTGACAAGGGGAAATTGGGGAGCAGTGTAGCGATTCGTCGACCGAGGGTGACCTGCGCTGTAGAGCGCTGCCAGTCAACTGTCTCGTCTGCAAAGCCGAACTTATGCGCGCAAATGCGGCCGAATATTGCGGGCATGGTTGATCGCGACAAGCGATTGGTACATTTTTAGGGTTGGTCTTGTGGTTGTTACTGACCTACTGTTCAGTACAGGAGGTGACTTATGAACCCAGCATCAGATCGCATCGAAAGGAAAATCCTGCTCAAGGCGAAGCGTTCACACGTCTGGCGCGTGCTGGCCAATGCCGAGGCGTTCGGGCAATGGTTTGGCGTGGCACTGGAAGGCAAGCGTTTCGTCGCCGGTGAGTGGACCCAGGGGCAGATCACCTATCCCGGGTATGAGCACTTGCTGTGGAATGTGCTGGTGGAGCGGGTCGAGCCGGAGCGATTGTTTTCGTTTCGCTGGCACCCTTACGCCATCAACCCGGAAGTCGACTACTCCCAGGAGCCGACCACGCTGGTGAAGTTCGAGCTCGAAGACATGGACAACGGCACGCTGCTCAAGGTGTCTGAATCCGGTTTCGACCACGTTCCCCAGGCGCGTCGCGAAAAAGCGTTTCGCATGGACAGCCGTGGTTGGGAAGAGCAGATGAACAACATCGAACAGTTTTTGATTGAAAGCGCCAAAGCTCACGAACGTGAGGGTGGTTGAGGTTACAGGTCGCTAAACTCGGGGCCTCCAGGCCGGATCCCTTAGGTGTCTAAGGGTTTACGGAAGGGTGCTTATAGCGAATGTCTTACACGCGGTGGTAGCTATGTCGTCTATTGCACATTGGATCCGACACGTAATCTAGCCCCATCAACTGAAGCACAGGAAGCGCTTCAGGATCACGGATGATCGACCATCAGCAAGGATTGGCTACCGACAGGGAGTCGACAATGGTCTTGGGAAAACCCGCTTCGGCGGGTTTTTTTTCGCCTGTCGAAAAGTCTGGCGGTGCTTAGAGTCTGGCCGCTGCCCGTTCGGTGATCTGCGTCCGTTGCTCAAGCGAGGCAGCTGCACGGCGATGTGCTTCGTCCAGAACACTTTGCGGCGCTGTTTCAGGGCTGCCCGACTGGAACGGTGGTGCCGGGGCATATTCCAGTTGCAACTGCACCAGTTGCGCCGTGTCTTTGTCGAACAGTTCAGCCGCCAGGGTCAGGGCAAAATCGATCCCTGCGGTAATCCCTCCACCGGTCAGCAGATTGCCATCGCGCACGACTCGGTCCTTCACCGGGATCGCGCCCAGTGGTTTGAGCAACTCGTGATAGGCCCAGTGGGTCGTCGCCCGTTTGCCCTTGAGCAACCCCGCGGCGCCGAGCACCAGCGCACCGGTGCACACCGAGGTGACATACCGCGCTTTGGCGGCTTGAGCCCTAATGAACGCCAGTGTTTGTTCATCCTCCATCAACGGCCCGACGCCACCGCCGCCGGGAATGCAGATCACATCCAGCGCCGGGCAATCATCGAACGTCATGGTCGGTTTCAGCATTAGCCCCGTGCTCGCGGTGACGGGCACCAGGTCTTTCCAGATCAAGTGCACCTTTACGTCTGGCAAAGAGGCCAATACGTCGTAAGGGCCTGTCAGGTCGAGTTGCTGAACCTGAGGAAACAACAGAAAACCGATCTGCAACGTCATGGCTTATTTCTCCTGAGGTGGGTGGACGTCTTCACTGTAGGCTCGTAGGATTTGGCGTATCCGCCAATCACCCCACGAATTACGCCAATCATGCCGAAAACCATTCACGTGCTCGCGTTTGCCAATGTGCAACTGCTCGACGTCACCGGGCCCTTGCAGGTGTTTGCTTCGGCCAACGATATTGCCCGCCAGAAAGGGCTGCCGCCGCCTTACGCGCCGTCGGTGATTGCCAGTGGTGGCGGGGCGGTGATGTCGTCGGCGGGGCTGGCGCTGTTGGCTGAAGCGTTACCCGAGGATGGCAGTGACACGCTGGTCATTGCCGGTGGCTGGGGCGTTTATGCGGCTGCAGAAGATCAGACGCTGGTGGCATGGGTGCGTGAACATGCAGCGGCTTGCCGGCGTGTGTCGTCAGTGTGTACCGGGGCTTTTTTGCTGGCGGCCAGTGGCTGGCTCGATGGCCGACGGGTGGTGACACACTGGACGCGTTGCGAGCAGCTAGCGCAGAAGTATCCTCTGCTGCAGGTCGAACCCAATCCAATCTTTATCAACGACGGGCCGGTCTGGACCTCGGCCGGGGTCACGGCTGGCATCGACCTCGCCCTGGCCATGGTCGAAGAGGACCTTGGCCGCAACATGGCGCTGGAAGTCGCCCAACAACTGGTGGTATTCCTCAAGCGTCCGGGTGGCCAGTCTCAGTTCAGCGTGACCTTGTCTTTGCAGAAGGAAGGTGAGCGTTTCGACGAACTTCATGCCTGGATCGGTGAAAATTTGACCAAAGATCTCGGCATTCCAACTCTGGCCTTGCAGGCGGGCATGAGCGAGCGCAGCTTCGTGCGCCACTACCGCGCGGACACCGGGCAAACCCCGGCGCGAGCCATTGAATTGATCCGGGTCGAAACGGCGCGACGGTTGCTCAGCGATACCGGCGTGCCGATCAAACGGGTGGCGGTGCAATGCGGTTTTGGCAGCGAAGAGACGCTTCGGCGCAGTTTTCTAAGGGCTATGGGGGTGACACCGCAGGCTTATCGCGAGCGGTTTTCTGTCGGTGTTGCAGTAGATCCAGTAGCGTTTTGAGGATCGTCTCGGGCTTCCTTGGGAATGTTATGACCGATACCTACCGGTATGCGCCGCTCATAAGGCCAATCAAAATGAGTGGGCGGAACAAACGGTTTCTTGATCAGGTCGTTGCCGGAGTCAATCGACCATGAGTGCTACTGCTTACGCTTCCACTTCCGCCACCTGATTAAAGTACTTCGACCGATCCGGCGTAAAGGTCACCATCATGCCGGTTCGGGAGCAGGCCAACGCCCGCTCTTCACCCAAATCAATATCCAGATCTTCCCCGCGCAAACCCTGCCACTGCGCCAGGTATTTGAGCGATCCGTATTTTTCGAGTTTCTTCAGGCTGCGACTGACGCCTCCCTTCCAGCCCAGCACAGGCAGTTCCCCGGCAAGGCTTCGTTTGGCGAGTTCGGGAAAGCGGTAGGTGCGTTGGCGGCCGATTTCCCAACATTTGATCAAGCCTTTGTCGGGGCCTTCCCATAATTCAGCGCGGTTCAGGCCTGACCGGAAGGGGGAGTCGATGCTGCGGTGGATGCGCTGGTTCATTCTGGTTCCTTGAATTCGGGTTTTATTGGACAGCTCCGCTGTGCCCGTTGACGTTGGATGTTAGGGGGGGATGTAACGACTGGCAACAAGGTATTTCGGGGCGTAGGAATGCACGATGCTGGGGGGTAGGGGGAATGCTTGTTTGGCTTTTGTAGGTTTCCAGGCAGCAGCACCCCATCAAGTCTCACTGGAGTGGGGCTGTTATGTTTTTTGGGAGGTGTTTAAGCCCTTTGTAGACAAAACTTTTTCCTACAAGTGGACGCGCAAAACGTGAAATTTCCGACGGGCTCTGTCGGTGAATGGTGTTGTGGCTGATGGCCTGCTCGCGATGGGGGCGCCATGGTCTCAAGGCTGCCAGAAACTCTTCTCCCCACTCAGTTTCCGATCCAGAAAACACGCCGCGCTGATCAACGCCAAATGCGTCAGCGCTTGCGGTGTGTTCCCAAGATGCCGCGCATGGCTGTCCAGCTCTTCGGCATACAAGCCCAACGGGTTGGCATACCTCAGCAACTGTTCAAACTCCAGATGAGCCTTTTCCACCTGACCGGCGCGGGCCAGGCATTCGACGTACCAGAATGAGCACGCGGCGAAGGCGCCTTCGGTGCCGTCGAGGCCGTCGATTCGGGTGTCTTCGTTGCGATAGCGGTAGACCATCCCGTCGCGCACCAGGGTTTTTTCGATGGCTTGGAGGGTGGCGAGCCAGCGGGGGTCTTTAGCACTGACGAAGCGCACCAGCGGCATCAGCAACATCGAGCCGTCTAGAGCGGTGCCACCGATGTGCTGGACGAAATGCCCGTGTTCTTCGTTCCAGAAGTTGTCCCAGATATCGGCATAAATGGCCTGGCGCATCTGGTCCCAGCGGGCGAACGGGGCGGGGAGTGAGCGTTTGGAGGCGAGGCGAATGGCCCGATCCAGTGCGACCCAGCACATCAGCCGTGAGTGCAGGAAGTGATGCTGCTCGCCGCGCATTTCCCAGATGCCAACGTCTTTCTGCTGCCAGGTTTCGCACACTTGATCGACCACTTCCACCGTGTGTTTCCAGCCTTCATGGGAGATGGCATCGCCATACTTGTTCACCAGGTAGATCGCATCCATCAGCTCACCGAAGATGTCGAGCTGGACCTGATCGTATGCGCCGTTGCCGACGCGCACCGGCTTGGCGCCGCCATGGCCCGACAGGTGTGGCAGTTCGACTTCCGGCAGCTGCTGGCGACCGTCCATGGCGTAGAGAATGTTGAGTTTCATCGATTTTCCATGGCTGTCACTGACCCGACCGCGCAACCAGCGCATGTAATCGTTGGCTTCCTGGACAAAGCCCAGGCGCATGAACGCATAAACGGTAAACGAAGCATCACGGATCCACGTGTAGCGATAATCCCAATTGCGTTCGCCGCCGGGTGTTTCCGGCAGGCCGAACGTGGCGGCGGCGAGAATGGCGCCGTGTTTACGCGAGGTCAGTAGCTTCAGGGCGAGGGCCGAGCGGTTGACCATTTCCCGCCAGCGACCGCGATAGTTGGACTGACCGATCCAGTCGCGCCAGAACTTTAAGGTGCGTTCCAGGCAAATGGCGGCGGCACCGTCCTTGAAGCGCGGGTCGTCGAGGCCACCCAGCAGGAGTTGTGCGCTCTGATCCTGTTTGAGGGTGAATTCGGCGACTGCAGCATTGCCATCAATCCGCAAAACCTGATCCGATGACAGGCGCATGGGCAGCTGGTCGGCGGCCACGAACGTGACGTCTTTTTTATCCATTTGTGCGCAAGTCTTGGCGCGAGCGTAGTCATGACGCACGGCGCAGCGCATGTGAAACGTCGCTTCACCGCTGACCACGCGAACCCTTCGCATCAATAGCGGCAGATCGTCCTCACTGTCGCCGATAGGCAAAAGATCGGTGACCTCGACCACCGCGCGCTCACTGAGCCAGCGGGTTTGCAGCACGTTGGTGTCCGGCAGGTAAATTTGCTCACGACGGGCGTCGGGCATGTCCGGCGACAACTGGAAAATACCGGCCTCAGGCGTATCCAGCAGCGAACAGAAAATTGAAGGGCTGTCGAATTCCGGCCAGCAGAAAAAGTCCACGCTGCCCTTGTCATTGACCAGTGCCGCGCTGCGCATATCGCCGATGATGCCGTGGGCGTCGATGGCGCTTTGTCGTTCGGGATGGAGCGGGTCGAGGGCGATCTGCATGAAAGTTAGCGCATAGTGGTGAGGGCCTAACTAGCTGACTGGTTTGAGTGGCCTGGAGTTCATTTGCCGGAATAAAGGCGGCCAGACATTCAACACAAATATTCCAGCCAAAAAACCCCCGCCTCTCACGACACGGGCATTTTTAATTTCAGCATCGAACAGCCCCGGGCGTTTCTTTCGCCCCCACAGATCGCCGAACGCTTGGGTATTTCGCGGGCCCTGGTAGAAAAGCACATCGTCAATGCGATGAAGCACTGCCGGGGGCGGATGCACCAGTGGGACGCTCATTGATCCTTTTCCTTTGAATTTTATTTCACAGTCCTGGCTCGCAATGAGGCCCTGAAGAACAGCGCCAATGGCGCAAGCTGAACCCTTCCTGAAGAACCCCGCGATTCCCCCACCGCACGCCGTTCCTTCGTTTACTCTGCATAAATCGCGGCGTAAGCATCGCGCGTTTTCATCAATAGCGGAGACCCACAGTGGGTACTTGTTCGAGTGACAGTAGTCGGCCGGTTTCAGTAACCGGCACCTTCTCGGCAAGATAACGCGCAGCTTTATTGTGCCGTTGTCTCGCCGTACAGCGAGCAGCGGCCTCCCGGTCGAGCCAGTCCTGGCGCGATCCCGATGTCCTCTCATCGACACACTTTCGTGTGATGGCACCTGCCTGGTTGTCATCGCAGCGACTCGACACGCCTGCTCGACGGTTTCCCGGCTGACCCTGGGGGGCAACGCCATGAACCTGACCCTGCTCAAGGAATTCTTCGCCGGATTCCTGCGCACCCGCCACATCGCCCGGCACTTCCGTCGCCTGGCGCTGCTGGAAACCTTCACCGACACCACGGTCAGCCGTGAAGTACCGCCGACGCTGGCGCAAACCCTGGTGGGTGCCGCCAACAGCGACACCGGTCAACTGCTGGACAAACTCGGCACCCACACCGATGGCCTGAGCGAAGAAGAAGCCGACGCCCTGCGCGAGCGCTTTGGCCTCAACGAGGTCGAGCATGAACAGCCACTGCCCTGGTGGACCCACCTGTGGCACTGCTACAAAAACCCGTTCAACCTGCTGCTGACGTTACTCGCGGTCATCTCCTGGCTGACTGAGGACATGAAAGCCGCCATCGTGATTTTCTCCATGGTGGTGCTCTCGACGTTGCTGCGGTTCTGGCAGGAGACCAAATCCAACCAGGCCGCCGACGCGCTGAAGGCGATGGTGAGCAACACCGCGACAGTCCTGCGCCGCGACGCACTGCGCACCGAGTTGCCGATCAAGCTCTTGGTGCCGGGCGACCTGATTGTGTTGTCGGCCGGCGACATGATTCCCGCTGATTGCCGGGTACTGAATGCCAAAGACCTGTTCGTTAGCCAGGCAGCAATGACCGGCGAATCGATGCCGGTGGAAAAATTTCCGCGCCAGCAAGACAACGACACCCACAACCCGCTGGACCTCGACAATATCCTGTTCATGGGGACCAACGTGGTCTCCGGCACAGCGATGGCGGTGATTCTCGCCACGGGCAACGACACTTATTTCGGTGCCCTGGCGCAACGGGTCGGAGCCACAGATCGTGCGCCGACGTCGTTTCAGACCGGGGTCAACAAAGTCAGCTGGCTGCTGATCCGCTTCATGTTCGTGATGGCGCCGCTGGTGCTGTTCATCAACGGTTTCACCAAAGGCGACTGGACCCAGGCGCTGCTGTTCGCGTTGTCGATTGCCGTGGGCCTGACCCCGGAAATGCTGCCCATGATCGTCACCTCGACCCTGGCCAAAGGCGCGGTGTTCTTGTCGCGTAAAAAAGTCATCGTCAAACGCCTGGATGCAATCCAGAACTTCGGTGCCATGGACGTGCTGTGCACCGACAAGACCGGCACCCTGACCCAGGACAAAATCTTCCTGGCCCGCAACGTCGACGTCTGGGGCAACGACTCCGACGACGTGTTGGAAATGGCCTACCTCAACAGCTATTACCAGACAGGTCTGAAAAACCTGCTGGACGTGGCCGTGCTGGAACACGTGGAAATCCACCGTGAACTCAAGGTCGGCACAGCGTTTCGCAAGATCGACGAGATCCCGTTCGATTTCACCCGCCGGCGCATGTCGGTGGTGGTCGCCGAGCGCGAGCATGCTCATCTGCTGATCTGCAAAGGCGCGGTGGAAGAAGTGCTGGCAGTGTGCACACGGGTGCGTCACGGCGTGGTGGATGAAGCGCTGAGCGATGAACTGCTGGCACGGATTCGCCAAGTAACAGCGACGTTCAATGCCGAAGGTCTGCGAGTCGTCGCGGTGGCTGCGCGGCCGATGATAGAAGGGCGCGACACGTACAGCCTGGCCGATGAACAGGAACTGACGCTGATCGGTTACGTGGCGTTCCTCGACCCACCCAAGGAAAGCACCGCGCCGGCCCTCAAAGCACTGGCGGCTCATGGCGTAGCGGTGAAAGTGCTGACCGGCGACAACGAACTGGTCACCGCGAAAATCTGCCGCGAAGTCGGTCTGGAGCAGCAGGGCCTGCTGATGGGCAACGACATCGAGCGCATGAGCGACGCCCAGCTGGCCGTGGCGGTGGAGACCACCAACGTCTTCGCCAAACTCACGCCGTCGCACAAGGAGCGCATCGTGCGCTTGCTCAAGGGCAACGGCCACGTGGTCGGGTTCATGGGCGACGGCATCAACGACGCCCCGGCACTGCGCACCGCCGACATCGGTATTTCGGTGGACAGCGCCGTCGACATCGCCAAGGAAGCGGCCGACATTATCTTATTGGAAAAAAGCCTGATGGTGCTGGAGGAGGGCGTGCTCGAAGGGCGCCGTACCTTCGCCAACATGCTCAAGTACATCAAGATGACCGCCAGTTCGAACTTCGGCAACGTGTTCTCGGTGCTGGTGGCCAGCGCATTCATCCCGTTCCTGCCGATGCTGCCGATGCACCTGCTGGTGCAGAACCTGCTCTACGATATTTCGCAGATCGCCATCCCGTTCGATAACGTCGACGAAGAAATGCTCAAGCAACCACAGCGCTGGCAACCTGCGGATGTCGGGCGCTTCATGCTGTTCTTCGGCCCGATCAGCTCGATCTTCGACATCACCACGTTTGCACTGATGTGGTTCGTGTTCGACGCCAATACTCCGGACCACCAGACGTTGTTCCAGTCCGGCTGGTTCGTGGTCGGGCTGCTGACCCAGACGCTGATCGTGCACATGATCCGCACCCCGAAAATCCCGTTCCTGCAAAGCCGCGCGGCGATGCCGTTGATGGTCATGACCGGGATTATCATGGCCGTGGGCATTTTTCTGCCAATGGGGCCGCTGGCGCACTACTTCAAACTGCAGGCGCTACCATCGTTGTACTTTGTGTTTCTGCCGGTGATTTTGCTGGCGTACATGGCGTTGACGCAGGCGGTGAAGGGGTTCTACATCCGCCGGTTTGGCTGGCAGTAAATCGTCCGGTTGCAATTCCCTTTTGGTGGAAAGGGAACTTGCAACAAAAAAACGCCGCGTCATGTCATTCCCATCATGCCGCTTAGCGTTTTAGGTAGGCGAGACCCATGAGTGGCGAGGGTTTTTTGCGCTGGCTGCAAACGCGCGACGAATCACAGATCCAGCCTTGAACCCTCGTTGAAATCAGAAAGGAAGACCGAATAATCAGGAAAAGTCCTACATAAACCGGTATCAGGCTTCCGTAGTCTTGCGCACCACATCGATACCCAGCGGACCTCACTTTGACGACCAAAGCATTACGAATCCTGATTGCCGACGAGCAACACTTTCACCGGATGAAGGTCGAGCGCCTGTTCAACCATTTGGGCTACTACCGGGTGGCACCGGTTAAAAGCCTTGAAGAATTATTGTCCTTGGTCGAATACGGTTGCGAACCGTTTGACCTGGTAGTCATCAATGCCTCTCTAGCGGTTGGATTACTGGACCTGCGCGGGTTCTTCCTCGATAGCTGCCAGGTGCGTCATGCCCTGATTTTCAACGACCCGACTGTCCAGTTGGCGACGATGCCTTTCTGCCTAAAACAGTCGATTCAGGTGAGTCCTGTGGCGCTTCCTGATCTGATGTGCGTTAAGCGCCTGATGTCGAACGTCGATTCGTACGCAACATCGCCAGACGGCGCGATACCGGCAAATGGCGAGTTGAACCGAGGTGACCGCTCGTCTGAACTGTCATTTTTGACAGGTGGTTTTCATCTCCTCGCCATGTAAGAGTTTTCGCGCAGATGCTGCGTGCATTCCGGAGATTTCCGGCGGGCATTCGTGGCCTCATCGTCGATTTTTTGCACAGGGAGTTGCCATGAAGTCAGTGCTGATTGTGGACGATCATCCGGTGGTTCGCGCCGCAGTCAAACTGGTACTTGAGCGGGAAGGTTTCAAACGGATTCATGAATCCTCCTGTGTTGGTGAGGCATCGGTGATACTCCGTGAGCACAAAGTCAATCTGGTGATTCTGGACCTGGTGATGCCCGGCGGTAACGGGCTGGACGTTCTGGAGCGAATCAAAGCCAGCAGATTGTCGTGTGTAGTGCTGGTATTCACTTCACTTGACCCGCTGTTTTTCCAGGAACGTTGCATGCGCGCCGGGGCCTTGGCCTATGTCGCCAAGACCAACGACCTCAGTCAATTGCACAAGGCCATACACGCGTTGATGGCCGGGTACACCTATTTCGCGCAGCTGCCCAGTGCATCAATGGACGCGCTGCAGCAAAGCGAAAAACAAATGATCGATAAACTCTCCAACCGCGAGCTGACCATCCTCCAGTACCTGGCCCGGGGGACCTCAAACAAAGCCATCGCCGAAGCGATGTACCTGAGCCACAAGACGGTCAGCACCTACAAGACCCGTTTGATCGAAAAGCTCGGCGTGAAGGCGTCAGTGCATTTACGCGATTTCGCCAGACGCAATCACTTGATCTGAGGGCGCCTGTACATGCGTATTTTGTTGTGCGTCTTGATGCTATGCCTTGTGCCGCTGACGTGGGCCGCCCAGGATGGCGCGCCAAAGTCTTTGCAGCTGCTGGGGCGTTCCACGGTGGAGGGTTATGAAGTCCAATTGGATGAGAAGGACCGGCAATGGCTGCGCAGCAAGCGTGTCCTTCGCCTTGGAGTGAGCGGGCCAGACTACCCACCCTTTGAAGTCACGCGCAATCACGATGAGCTGGAAGGTATCACCGCCGATTACGCCCAATTGATTGCGCAACTGTTGGACATTCCGATTCAAGTTCAGCGTTATGGCACGCGGGAAGCGGCCATGGAGGCGCTGAAATTCGATGCACTTGATCTACTCGGGACCTCGAACAATTTCGAGGCGTCCGACCCCGAGTTGATCCTGTCCAGCTCCTATGCAGAAGATCAGCCGATGCTGGTCACCAGACTGGGCGAGCGCATGCCCGAGGATCTGGCGGGTAAACGCATTGCTATGGTCAATGACTATCTGCCGGCGCAGACCGTCCAGGCTTTTTATCCCGAGGCCAGCCTGCAACGGTATCCATCAGCGCTTGATGCGCTCGGGGCGGTGGCGTATGGGCAAGATGACCTGTATCTGGGGGACCTCATCAGCGCCAGTTACCTGATCAACAATAACTACCTCAATGACATTCAGCTGATGGGGCCATCCGGGCTCGACGCCAACCCGTTCGGCTTTGCCATGGCCAAGGACAACCTGCCTCTAAAGGACATCATCGACAAGACGTTGGCGGCGATCCCTATGGATCAACGGGCGGCTATCGATCAGCGCTGGAGCGCCGGCAGGGTCAACAGGTTGAGTCAGGCGCGAGTCAATTTGAGCGCCAGTGAACAGTACTGGCTGGACCGTCACCCACAGGTGAATGTCGGGGTAGTGGAGAACTTTGCGCCGCTGTCATTCTTTAATGCCGAGGGGCAATTCAGCGGGCTGACCGCGCAATTGCTGACGCTGATCAGCCAACGCAGCGGGTTGAACTTCAACGTGCTACGGGGGCGGTCCATTGATCAACAGATTCAGCGACTCAAGGCTGGCGAGATCGACGTCATACCCGCCATCATTCCGACCACCGAAGGTATCTCGGATCTGCACTTTACCAGCCCCTATGTGACTTATCCGTACACGCTGGTCAGTGTAAACGCGCCCGATAGCCCTAAGACGCTGGATGACTTGGCCGGTAAACGGTTGGCGATTTATCACAATCACCCGGTACGCGCATTTATTCAGGCGCGGGTGCCGGGCGTGCGCATGGTGGATGTTGAAAACCCGGCGCAAGGTCTGGAGTTGGTCATGAACGGACAGGCCGACGCGGCAGTCAGTTCGTTGTTCATGACCCGTTACCTGATTGCCCGCTATTACCAGGGACGTTTACGGATCAGCAGCACGGTAGGTGAAGAACCGGCGCGCATCGCCATGGCTATGAACGGCGGTGATCTGGAATTGCAATCGATCTTGAACAAGGCGTTGTTGAGCATCTCGCCCGAAGAAATGGACGGCCTGATCGCCCGCTGGGGCAATGATGTGGTGGTGGATGACAGCTATTGGTTGCGTCATCGCCCAGCCATCTTGCAGGCGTTTGCCGCCGCCGCCGCATTGCTCTTGCTGGCTTTGGGCTGGATCGCCTGGCAGCGCCGACAGATCCGCCAACGTCAACGCTGGTTGCAACAATTGCAGGACGCCAAGGACGCCGCCGACGACGCCAATCGCGCGAAAACCACGTTTCTGGCGACCATGAGTCATGAAATCCGTACGCCGATGAATGCCCTGATCGGCATGCTCGAATTGGCCGGGTTGCGGGCGAAAGAGGGCATCGCCGATCGTTGTGCCCTGGAGGTCGCGTCCACTGCCGCGCAACAGTTACTGGAATTGATCGGCGACATCCTGGACATTGCCCGCATCGAATCCGGCCATTTGTCCCTGACGCCTGAGCGTGTCAATTTGCATGCGCTGGTGGCATCGGTGTGCCGGGTGTTCGAAGGCCTGGCTCGGGAGAAAGACCTCGCCTGGCGAGTTGACCTGGACGCGCGCAGTGATCGTGACGTGTTGATCGACCCAACGCGTTTCAAGCAGGTGCTGTCCAATCTGCTGAGCAATGCGATCAAGTTTACCCATGCCGGTGAGGTGAGCCTCAGACTACGGGTGGTGCCGGGGAATTCAGGTCATCTGGCGGTAAACGTACATATCGAAGACAGTGGTATAGGCATCAGCGCGGATGATCAGCAGCGCTTGTTCAGCCCGTTCGTCCAGGCCGGAAACAGCCCACAGTCGGGGCGCAAGGGTTCCGGTCTGGGGCTGGTAATCAGTCGCACCCTGTGCGAAATGATGGGAGGGCGGCTGGTGCTCGGCAGTCTTCTTGGGAAGGGTACTCAGGCCGACATCAGTCTGTCGCTGGTGGCATTGAAAGCCTTGCCCCCTTGTGACACGGTGGGCGGTGGATTAGCGCTATACACCCGACCGCTGACAATTTTGGTGGTCGATGACTACCCGGCAAATCGCTTGTTGCTGAACCTTCAGCTGAGCTATCTGGGGCACCGTGTCATAGAGGCCGAGGATGGCGAGCAAGGGTTTGAACAATGGCGCATGCATGAGTTCGATATCGTCATCAGCGACTGCAATATGCCTGGGCTCAGCGGTTATGAATTAGCGAGCGCGATTCGTGATGAAGAGCGCGCCTATGGATTGCCGCCCACCCTGATTCTGGGGTTTACCGCCAATGCGCAGCCTGAGGAAAAGATTCGATGCCTGGAAGCAGGCATGGACGACTGTTTGTTCAAGCCCATCCTGCTGGCGGATTTGAGCGTATGGCTGGCAGCACGATTTTCCAGTGAGCCGCCGATCCCGGTCGACGCTCGAGCCGCCCGAGAGATGGACTTGTCCGGCCTGGAGCTTTACGTCGGTGAAGACCGCACGCTGATCAATCAATTGTTGCGCGAATTGGCCGAGACCAACCGCGATGACCGTATTCATTTGCTGCAAGCGCACGTTGGCGATAATCGTCCGCTTCTTCAGGAACTGGCGCACCGCATCAAGGGCAGTGCGCGGGTGGTCCGCGCAGCACGTTTGATTGAGTGTTGCGAGGATCTGGAGCGAGCCTGCGCCGAGGGGCGCACGGCACTCATCGATGAAGCCGTTGATCAATTGCAGCGCGCCATGAAAAGTCTCGGGCAGCACCTCAAACGTGACTAATGCTTAATCCCGGTGCGATGCGGTGCCTTCAGGACTGCCCAGCCGCTCTCCACGACTCAGTCCCAAGCCTTACCCGCGAGCCTCAAGAATCATGCAAGTCGTCGACCCTGTCGCATACAACCGCCCATCCACATCATAAATCCGCCCCTCGGCCAGTGCGGTCGAACGTCCCAGGTGAATGATCTTGCCTTCGGCGCGCACCGGCCCGCTGGCACCCGTCAGTGCACGCACATAGCTGATGCGCAGATCCAGCGTCGTATAGCCCTGACCCTTCTTCAGCTGTGTATGAACCGCACAGCCCATGCATGAGTCCAGCAAGGTCGCTGCATAGCCGCCATGCACGCTGCCCAACGGGTTGTAATGCCGTGCGTCCGGGGTGCCCTGAAAGATAAACAGCCCGGCTGACCATTCGATGGGGATGAAATCCATCAGCGCGCCAATTGGCGGCGACGGCAGCTCACCGTTGCCGATGCCTTCGAAGAATTCGGCGGGCGACAGCGCACTGACGTCGGCCATGGACAAGCTACCAGGGCCGGCAAGGCGGGCGCGCATGGCGTGTTCCTGGGCGATCCACTGAGCGAGCGTGGCTTCGCGGGTGGGGCTTTGCATAGACATGTCCTCGTGCGGAAAGAATATTATGACTGTAATTCATGTCGATATTATGTCCGAAATAAAAACTCCGCCAGCGCCGTGTGTCGCGTGACATCAAGCGATGTCAGCGTGGTTGAACTCCTCTCCTAGAAAGTCGATCAATGTGCGCACCGACGGCAGCAGTCCTCGGCGAGAGGGAAAGATTGCATGAATGATTCCGCATTTCGGTGCCCAACCCGGCACCAGGTTGACCAACCGACCGGCCGCCATGTCATCACGCACCACTACGCTCGGCAGGTGCGCAATGCCAATACCCGCAACCACTGCGTGACGCAACGCGAGCAAATCATCCGTGACCATGCGTGGCGTATGTCGAATCAGTGCGCTGGCGCCTTCGGCACCGAACAATTCCCACTGATATTCACGCTGGGCCGCCCCCCAATGCAGGCTCGGCAAACCGCTCAGGTTGGCGGGGGAGACGGGGGACGACAGGCGCTCGGCCCAGGCCGGGCTGCCCACCACGCACTGGGTGCTGTTGCCTAGAACCTTCATCACCATGTCGGTGTTTTCCAATGGCGGAAAGCGCACGCGCAGGGCGATGTCGAACCCTTCGTGGATCAGGTCGACCCGGCGATTGGTGCTCTCGATAAATAATTCCACCAGCGGGTACTTGAGCATGTAGCGCGTCAGCATGGGCCCGACCCAGGAGTTGAGCAGCGCCGTCGGGCAACTGATGCGCACCAGGCCTTGAGGCTCGGAGCGATTGCGCTCGATCAGTTCGGCGGCACTTTCTGCTTCTACGCGCATGGCCAGGCAACGCTGGTAGTAGGCCTGGCCGATTTCCGTCAACGAACAATGGCGACTGGTGCGATGCAGCAGGCGGACACCGAGGCGTTCTTCAAGCTCGGCGATGCGTCGGCTGAGCTTCGATTTAGGCATGTCCAACGCCCGACCAGCCGGGGCGAAACCGCCGTGTTCCACCACTTGAGTGAAGTAGTAAAGGGTGTTGAGGTCTTCCATTATCGTTCCCCAAATAGAACGCAAAGGCTGTTTTTTGCAGTCTAGCGCACCAAATGTTCGGGTTTTAAGCTTTGTCCATGGCTTCACTCACCTCATCAGGAGACACCATGAAAAACATCATCGGTATCTACACCAGTCCACGCCCCCATTGGGTCGGCGACGGTTTTCCGGTTCGTACGCTGTTTTCCTATGACACCCTGGGCAAGCACATCAGCCCATTCCTGCTGCTGGATCATGCCGCTCCTGCCGAATTCGCCGCGACTACCGAACGACGTGGCGTTGGTCAGCATCCGCACCGTGGTTTTGAAACCGTGACTATCGTTTATAAGGGTGAACTGGAACACCGTGACTCCACCGGCAGCGGCGGCACGATCGGCCCTGGCGATGTGCAGTGGATGACTGCTGCTTCCGGGATCCTGCATGAGGAGTTTCACTCCGAAGGTTTCGCCAAATCCGGCGGCACTCTGGAAATGGTGCAGCTATGGGTCAACCTGCCGGCCAAGGACAAAATGGCCGACGCCGGTTACCAGACGATCCTCGATGGCGATATCCCGAACATCCCGCTCAAGAACCAGACCGGCAGCCTGCGCTTGATCGCCGGTGAGTTCGACGGCCACACCGGTCCGGCGCGCACCTTCACACCGATTGACGTCTGGGACCTGCGTCTCAAGGGCGGCAAATTGCTGACTCTGGACCTGCACGAAGGTCGCAACACGGCATTGGTTGTGTTGCACGGCACGGTTCAGGTCAATGGTCAGGAGCCGGTGCGCGAAGGTCAGTTGGCCTTGTTCGAACGCGACGGCGATCAGTTGACCCTTGAAGCCAGCCAGGACGCGGTGGTGCTGTTGCTCAGCGGGGAGCCGATCGACGAGCCGATTGTCGGTCACGGCCCGTTCGTGATGAACACTGAGCAAGAGATTCACCAGGCCTTCGCCGACTTCCAGTCCGGTCGCTTCGGCCGGATGCACGGTTAGCCCGTAACAGGTCAACAACCCGCTCTGCACAGGACGCGTAGGCCGGTTCGCAGGCCAGGGATGGCTATTGCCTGAAAGAAAGAGGAAACGCACATGAATACCGTCAATGCGGCCAACTTCAATGGCCAAAAACCGACCATCGATCCCAACGACAGCGCCATGCTGTTGATCGACCACCAGAGCGGGCTGTTCCAGATTGTCAAGGACATGGACGTGCCACAACTACGCGCCAACGCGATTGCCCTGGCCAAAGCCGCGACCTTGCTGAACATGCCGGTTATTACCACCGCTTCCGTCCCGCAAGGGCCGAATGGACCGTTGATTCCGGAGATCCACGAAGCCGCTCCGCATGCCCGATACGTGGCACGCAAAGGCGAAATCAATGCCTGGGACAACGCCGAGTTTCACGCGGCAGTAAAAGCCACCGGCAAGAAAACGCTGGTCATCGCCGGCACGCTGACCAGCGTTTGCCTCGCGTTTCCGTCCATCGCGGCGGTGCATGAGGGCTACAAAGTGTTTGCGGTGGTCGACGCCTCCGGCAACCACTCAAAACTGGCTACTGATCTGACCATCGCCCGTTTGGCACAGGCCGGAGTCGTGCCGATCGACATCATGGCCACGCTCTCTGAACTGCAAGGCTCGTGGAACCGTCCGGATGCCGAGCAGTGGGCCGCGGTCTACGCCCAGGCCATGCCGCATTATCAATTGTTGATCGAAAGCTACCTCAAGGCTCAGCAAGTGGCGAATGAACACGAAGTGCTGGACTCCCAGCGCTAAACGACTCCCCCACGCCGATATCCACTCGGCATCGACAACACGCGAGGACTACTGCAATGACAACTTCCTACAAACGTCTCGACAAGGACAACGCTGCGGTTTTGATGGTTGATCACCAGGCGGGTCTGCTGTCTCTGGTGCGCGACATCGAACCGGACCGTTTCAAGAACAATGTGCTGGCCCTGGCCGACCTGGCCAAGTATTTCAAGTTGCCAACCATCCTCACCACCAGTTTCGAAAACGGCCCCAACGGTCCGCTGATGCCTGAGCTTAAAGCGCTGTTTCCGGATGCGCCTTACATCGCCCGCCCTGGCCAGATCAATGCCTGGGACAACGAAGACTTCGTCAAGGCAATCAAGGCGACCGGCAAGAAACAGCTGATCATCGCTGGCGTAGTGACGGAAGTTTGCGTGGCGTTCCCGGCACTCTCGGCGCTGGCCGAAGGCTTCGAGGTGTTCGTGGTGACTGACGCTTCCGGCACCTTCAACGAGCTGACCCGACAATCGGCCTGGGACCGCATGTCAGCCTCCGGCGCGCAGTTGATGACATGGTTCGGCCTCGCTTGTGAATTGCATCGCGACTGGCGCAACGATGTGGAAGGGCTGGGCACCTTGTTCTCCAACCACATCCCGGACTATCGCAACCTGATGACCAGCTACAACACCCTGACCAATAGCAAATAACGGCTGACACCTTAGATCCCCTTTGGGAGCGAGCTTGCTCGCGATAGCGGTATAACAGACACCTATTCAGTGACTATCACACCGCTATCACGAGCAGGCTCGCTCCCACATTTGTTTTGCATGAAACCCTCCTACACTGTGCCCAATGTGTGAGATCTTCGCGCCATTGGCCTTCGCTGGAGTTGCTCGATGCAATCTTTTTTCACCGATCATCCGTTGGTCTGCGCACTGGTCCTGATCTTGATCGATCTGGGTCTGTGGCGTTTGATCAGCGCTAATGGCAGCAACTGGAAATTGCTGGTCAGGCTGGTGATTTTCTCGTTGTTCAGCGTCCTGCTGTTCAACGAAGGCTTGAACCCGCTGGAGGTTGCCCCTTGGGCCGACAACGTGCCGTTGCACCTGGCAGCCACCGGTTTGCAGATTGCGTGGTGGCTGTTCGGCGCGCGGACCCTGACGGTGCTGATCGGCTCGGTGATGATGCAGCGGGTCGGGCACACCGGGCGTTTGCTCCAGGATCTGCTCGGTGCGGTGATCTTCCTGATCGCGATTATCGCGGCGCTGGCGTACGTGCTCGATCTGCCCGTCAAAGGCGTGCTGGCAACCTCCGGCGCCGTTGCGATCATCGTCGGCCTGGCCTTGCAAAGTACTCTTAGCGACGTGTTCTCCGGGATTGTCCTCAACACCACCAAACCGTATCTAGTGGATGACTGGATCTCGATAGACGGCACCGAAGGCCGGGTCACCGACATCGATTGGCGCGCCACGCGCCTGCAAACCGCCCAAGGCAGCATGGCGGTGATTCCCAACTCGCTGGCGGCCAAGGCCAAGATCATCAACTTCAGTCGGCCGAGCGACATTTTTGGCGTATCAATCAGCCTGCAACTGAGTCCCCACGCGCGTCCGCAAACGGTAATCGACGCGCTGGAACGAGCGATGCAGGGCTGTCGTTATTTTTTGAGTCATCCGGCACCGTGCGTTGCCCTCAAAGGCTCCAGCGTCACTGGCGTGGAATACGAAATCAGTGGTTTCGTGGTCTCGATGGATCAGAAACGCATGGTGCGCAATCTGCTGTATGACCTGGCCTACCGGCATTTGCAGGCGTCGGGTATCAACCTGTTGTCGAGCGTTGAGCCCAATGCGCCGGCGAACCCGTCGCGGGCACGCGCTTTGCTGGACAGCTCGAGCATTTTTTCGACCCTGCGCCAGGATGAGAAAGAAACTTTCAGCCAGCACATGACCCTGCAAAACTTTCGTGCCAGGGACGTGATTCTTCCGGCGGGGGAGGTCAGCGATCATTTGTTCATCATCGAATCCGGAGTGGTTTCGGTGGAGATGAGCCGTGGCGGGGTCAAGTTCGAGCCGGGACGCATGGGGCCGGGCGAGGTGATCGGCGAGGGCGGGATTTTACTGGATGCCGCGATGCCGGCAGACTTCATCGCGAAAACTGCCTGCAGCTTGTACCGGATCGAGAAGGACTACCTCAAGCCCTGCCTGGATGCGCGGCATGACATTGGCGAGTCGATGAAGGCGCTGCTGGATTTCCGCTTGAACAAAGCGCAGACGCTGACTCAGGAAGTGCCGAAGGCTGTGGTGAGGAAGGGTTTTTTGCAATGGTTGCGTAACAGGGCTTAGTGATCGGCGGAGGATGGCCGCTGCTCCCGATGGCCATTTCAGACCCGGCTGATTTCTCATTGGTCTCCAATGGCCTCCTCGACTTCTGGAATATTGGCTATTTGTCCAAAGGGCAGGCGGGGCTAACTTAGCTCCACCCCTACTTGCTATCGGAGCCCACCATGAAACCTCGTATCGATTTCTACACCGCTTCCCCGGATGCGCTCAAAGCCATGATCGCCCTGGAAACCGCTGTTTCGAAGCTGCCGCTGGAAAAGACCCTGATCGAACTGGTCAAGCTGCGCACTTCGCAAATCAATGGCTGCGCCTTCTGCCTCGACATGCACAGCGCCGATGCCCGCAAGGGCGGTGAAGAGGAGCGTCGTCTGTACACGCTGTCGGCCTGGCGTGAAACGCCATTCTTCACTCCGCGTGAACGCGCAGCACTGGCCTGGACCGAATCCTTGACGCTGGTGAGCCAGACCCACGCGCCTGATGAGGACTACGAGCTGGCAACGTCCGAGTTCAGCCCGAAGGAAATGGTCGACCTGACCGTGGCCATTACCACGATCAATGCCTGGAACCGTCTGGCCATTGGTTTCCGCAAAATGCCTCAAGCCTGATCAGTGAGCATCCGCTGACGGCGCGGCCGGTGGTTGCACCTTGCGCATCAAGGGCACCATCGCCGTGGCGATGATGAAGCAGACCATGATCATTAAAAACGCGTCGCCATAGGTTTGTGTCTGGGCTTCGCGGTAGGTCAACAGCCATAGCTGGTGCAGGCTGGCGGTGATGCCAGTGTCACCGCTGTGGCCGAGGGCAGTGAAGTTGTTGCCGACCTGGGACAGCCACTGGTTCAGCGCTTCGTTGGTGCTGTTCAGGTGTTCCGCCAACCTTGTGAAATGCAGGTTGGTGCGGTCGTTGAGGATGGTTGCGCAGGCGGCGATGCCAATGGCGCCTCCCAGGTTACGCATCAGATTGAACAACCCCGACGCATGTTTGAGCCGTGCCGGCGCCAGACCGCCCAAGGTCAAGGTCACGGCTGGCGGCACCGCCAGTTGCTGGGCAATCCCGCGCAATGCTTGCGGCAGCATCAACTCTCTAGCCCCCCAGTCATGGGTGATCGGGCTGAAATCCCACATCGACAACGCGAACAGACCCAGGCCGGTCATCATGATCCAGCGCAAATCGACGCGGTTGGCCAGAAAGGCGTACAGCGGAATCGCCATGATCTGGAACACCCCGGTGGAGAAAACCGCCAGACCAATGTCCAGCGCGCTGTAGCCCCGCACTCGGCCGAGAAACAGCGGCGTCAGGTAAATGGTGGCGAACAAGCCGATCCCGGTGACGAACGAGAAGAAACAGCCGAGCGCGAAGTTGCGGTCTTTCAGGGCGCGCAAATCGACGATCGGATTGGCCACGTGCAAGGTCCGGCCGATGAACGCCAGGCCGGCGAGGCCGCTGATCCATGCAGTGGTGAGAATGGTGCTGTCGCTGAACCAGTTCCAGCGCGGGCCTTCTTCCAGGGTGTATTCCAGGCAGCCGAGAAACAGCGCCATGAACACCATGCTCAGGTAGTCGGCGCCTTTGAGCAGCGACAGTTCTGGCTGATCTATTTTCACCAGCATCGGCACCGCCACGGCGACGAAAATCCCCGGCACCAGATTGATATAGAACAGCCAGTGCCAGGACGAAATGTCGGTAATCCAGCCGCCAATCACTGGCCCCAGCGTCGGTGCCAGCGAAGCCACCGCACCAATGGTTGCAGCCGCGATCACTCGTTGTTTGCCGGTGAAGAAAAAGAACGCCGTGGTGAACACCAGCGGGATCATCGAACCGCCGAGAAAGCCTTGCAACGCGCGGAAGGCGATCATGCTCTGGATGTTCCAGGCCACGCCGCACAACAGGCTGGCCAAGGTAAAACCTACCGCCGAAGCGCAGAACAACCAGCGAGTCGAAAACACCCGCGACAACCAGCCCGAGAGTGGAATCACGATGATTTCGGCGATCAGGTAACTGGTCTGCACCCACGCCGTTTCGTCGGTGCCGGCCGAGAGTCCGCCGCCAATGTCACGCAATGAGGCGGAAACGATCTGAATATCCAGCAGCGCAATGAACATGCCGATGCACATGCTGGCGAAGGCGAACACCTTGGTCGCCGTCGCCATGTCGGCGGCATTGAACGGTTGCGCAGGGACGGCGAGGGTGCGGCTCATGGTGCGCTGGCCACGGCTGGAGTTTCAGCGCTTTTGCGGGTGTCGACTTCAGCCGTCACCGACAGGCCCGGACGCAAGTGACCGAGCACACCGTCGGCCGGATCGAGGATGACGCGTACCGGCACCCGCTGGACAATCTTGGTGAAGTTGCCCGTGGCGTTTTCCGGTGGCAACACGCTGAACTGCGAGCCGCTGGCTGGCGCCAGGCTGCCCAGATGGCCGTGGAATTCCTGCCCCGAAAGCACATCAGCATGAATGACCACGCGTTGCCCCGGAATCATCCGCGCCAGCTGATCTTCCTTGAAGTTGGCATCCACCCACAAACCACTGGACGGCACCACCGACAGCAACTGCGAACCGGCTTGCGCATACGCGCCGACCCGCGCCCGGCGATTGCCGATCACGCCATCCACCGGGGCCTTGAGTTCGGTGTAGCCGACATTCAATTGCGCCAGATCCCGTTCGGCCCGAGCCTGCATCAGCGCGGCGCGGGCTTGCTGTTTCTGGGTTTCGATCACGTTCAGCTGACGTTGGGCGGCCAGCAATTCGGCCTGGGCCCGCGAGCTGATCGCCTGAGCGGTTTTGAACGTAGCATCAGCGCGCTGAGCGCTTTCCACCGAGACCGCATTGGTGCTCACCAGTTTTTTGTAGCGGGCATTGTCATCCCGGGAACGGGCGGTTTCCGCGCCAGCGGCATCGATCCCTGCGCGGGCCTGGCCGATCACCGCGTACTGCAATTGTTCAGTGGCGTCGAGGTTGGCCAACAAGGCTTCTTCGGCGGCGACTGCGCCTTCGGCCTTGGCGAGATTCGCGCGGTAGTCACGAGCGTCCAGGCGAATCAACACATCACCGGCCTTCACTGTCTGGTTGTCGGTGACCAGCACTTCTTCGATGTACCCGGCGACTTTTGGTCCTATTACCGTGACATCGCCGCCGATGTAGGCATCGTCGGTTTCCTCGATGAAACGACCGGCCGTCCACCAGTGAGTCGCATACAACCCGGCGGACCCCAGGGCAGCGATAACCGCCGTCAGCAGGATCAACCGTTTGAGCAGGGGAGGCTTGGGTGTGCTCACCGGGACAGCAAGGTCGGATTCGAGGTTGGTCATGCTGGTCATGGAGATCTACCTGTGGAGACGGCTGTTTATTACGAATGTAATATGACGTAGGTAATATTTTCTGGCAATTGATTTTTGCTGCCGATCGTCAGGTCACCCCAGCGGAAGGAAGAGGGAATCAATTGTTTAAGAAATGTGAGCGCCAGAATGCGCCTTGCATTTGTGTGGGAAGAGGCTTAATGAGGATTTGTGAGGATCCAGCACATGAAAAACAGCGCCTGCCGCTATTGGGCAGGCACTTGTAAGTCAAAAAATAGCAGCTGTTAAGGAGCCAATCGCGCACTGGCAACCTTAACCCCATCCTGCCCATCCCGACTGCTCACCCCTGTCAGCCACGCCTCCAACACCGCCGGATTAGCCTTCAACCATGCCTTTGCCGCCGCCCTTGGTTTCTGGTTCTGATTCAACACCGCGTCCATCAACTGGTTTTCCATGGCCAGTGAGAATTCCATGTTCTGCAGCAGTTTTCCGACGTTGCTGCATTCCTTCAGGTAGTCCTTGCGCACGTTGGTGTAGACCGTGGCCTGGCCGTAGTTCGGGCCGAAGTACTCGTCGCCGCCGCTGAGGTACTTCATCTTGTTGCGGGTGTTCATCGGGTGCGGTTCCCAGCCGAGGAATACCATCCACTCGTTCTTTCGCGTTGAGCGTTTGAGTTGTGAAAGCATCGCCGCTTCGCTGGACTCCACGACTTTGAAATCCTTCAGGCCGAAGGCGTCTTTGTCGATCATGCTCTGGATCAGGCGATTGCCGTCGTTACCCGGTTCGATGCCATAGAGTTGGCCTTTGAGTTTGTCCTTGAATTTGGCGATGTCGGCGAAGTCATGCAGCCCGGCGTCGTAGACGTAGTCGGGCACGGCCAAGGTGTATTTGGCACCGTGCAGGTTGGCGCGCACGGTTTCCACAGTGCCGGCGTCGCGGAAGGGCTTGATGTCGTTTTCTGTGGTGGGCATCCAGTTACCCAGGAACACGTCCAGCTCTTTGCCGGAGGACAGGGCGCGATAGGTCACGGGAATCGACAGCAGGGTGGTTTTGGTTTTGTAGCCGAGCGATTCCAGCACTTCGCTGGCGATGGCGGTGGTGACGCTGATGTCGGTCCAGCCGACATCGGAAAAACGCACCGTGGCGCAGGACTCCGGTTCCGCCGCGTGGGCCAGCAGGGGCAGGGTGATCGATGCAAGCAAGAGCAAGGCTTTCATGGGGGCGACTCCTCGAGGGTAAACGTCAGACACCGAACCAGTTCAGCGGCGCGGGTTCGGTGTTGAGGTAGATGTGCTTGAGCTCGGTGAACTCATCCAGCCCAGCCCGGGACAGTTCGCGCCCGATGCCGCTGGACTTGTAGCCACCCCACGGCGCCTGCGGGAATGCGGCGTTGTAGTCGTTGATCCACAAAGTGCCGACCCGCAGCCGTTTGGCCATGCGGTAAGCCTTGCCGATATCCCGGGTCCAGACGCCGGCTGCCAGGCCATATGGCGTGTCATTGGCCAATTGCAGCGCTTGTGCCTCACCGCTGAAACGCTCGACGGTGATGACCGGGCCGAAGATTTCTTCCCGGGCGATTTGCATCTCGGACGTCACGTTATCGAGCAAAGTCGGGCACAGCCAGAAGCCGCGTTCGAACTGTCCGGGTATCGTGCCGCCGGCCCTCAACCTAGCGCCTTGCTCCACGGCACCGGCAATCATCGTCAGGATCTGATCGCGCTGGTTGGCAGAAATCAGCGGGCCCATTTGCGTCAGCTGATCCAGGCCATCGCCCAGGCGAATCTTCTGGATGCGTTGCTGCAAGGCGTCGACAAAACGCTCGTGAATGCCGTCTTCCACCAGCAATCGGGAACCGGCGGAACAGATCTGCCCTGCATTGAAAAACACGGCGTTGAGTGCTTGGTCCAGCGCCACCTCGAAGTCGGCGTCGGCGAACACGATGTTCGGATTTTTGCCGCCCAACTCCAGCGCCACCCGTTTGAAATTGCCCGAGGCCGCGCGCATCACCTTGCCGCCGGCACCGGCGCCGCCGGTCAGCGAGACCAGGTCTACGTCAGGGCTGGCGGCGAGCAGTTCGCCGACGTCACCGGGACCGCAGAGTAAATTGAACACGCCGTCCGGCAGGCCTGCTTCAACCAATAATTCAGTCAACCGATGCGCCGTCAGCGGCGTCAGGCTGCTGGGTTTGAACACCACGGTGTTGCCAGCGGCCAAGGCCGGGGCGATTTTCCAGACGGCTTGCAGCAACGGATAATTCCATGGCGCGATCAAGGCGCACACGCCCACCGGTTCGCGCTGGTTGAAGCTGATGACATGGGCCGGGGCATGGCTGTTGACGCTGGCACTTTCGGTTTCAAGCAAGGCTGCGTAGTAGCGAAACGTGGCGACTACGTTGCCGATATCGCCGAGGCTTTCGCCCAAGGTCTTGCCGGCGTTAAGGGTTTCCAGACGTGCCAGATTCGAGGCGTCCCGTTCGATCAAGTCGGCGATCCGTTGCATCCATTGCGCCCGCTCCGTCACCGCCATCGTCGACCACGGCCCGCTATCGAACGCTTCCCGTGCGGCGCTGATCGCCCGTTGCGCATCCACGGGGCCGGCGACGGCCACCTGCGCCAGTACATCCTCGGTGGCCGGATTGATCACATCACGGTATCGCGCCGCCTGCGGCGCTTGCCAAACACCGGCTATAAACAACGGAATCTGCTGCATCTGCGTCTCCTGCCCAGTGAGTCGTGGTCGTCACTATGGCGGTGCCGCTGGTGGTGCTCTTGATCAAACGCGGCATAAGCGTGCCGTTTTCCCACTGTTGTGCGTTCGTGTCATAACGGCAACTCGTGTCGCTTCCCGTCAAGTGCGCGCAGCACGTCTCTCTACACTGCCAGCAACCGCTAAACGAGCCGAGAGGGGATGCGATGAATCAAGCTGTCGAGCCACTGAGAATCCGCCTGGCCTGCGCCTTTCGCTGGGCTGCGCGTTTGAACCTGCACGAATCCATCGCCAATCACTTCAGCGTGGCGGTGTCGGGGGACGGTCGCGAGTTTTTGATCAACCCTTACGGCAGGCATTTCTCCACGATCAAGGCCAGCGACCTGCTGCTGGTGAACGCTGACGACCCAGCCAGCCTCGACCGCCCGGATGCGCCGGACATTACCGCCTGGGCCTTGCACAGCGCCTTGCATCGCAACCAGCCGCACGCCCGCTGCATTTTGCACACCCACTCGAAATACGCGACGGCGCTGGCGTGCCTGGCGGATTCACGGTTGCCACCGATTGAGCAAAATTCGATGCGCTTTTTCGAGCGGGTGGCCATCGACGACGGCTTCGACGGCATGGGCCTTGGGGATGAGGCCGAGCGTGTCAGCCATCTGCTGGGGGACAAACCGATTCTGTTGATGGGCAACCATGGCGTGCTGGTCGCGGCGCCAACCATCGCCCAGGCGTTCGATGATCTGTATTACTTCGAACGCGCTTGCGAGACTTACATCACCGCGCTTTCAACCGGCCGAGAGTTGCGCATCGCCAGCGATGAGATTGCGCGAAAAACCTGCCGGCAATGGCTCGACTATCCGGGCTTTGCCGACAAGCATTTCAACGCATTGATGGGGATTCTGGACGCAGAGGAGGCCGAGTATCGCCTGTAAATTCAGTCAGCCTCGACCGGGCGATGCGCCTTGCTTAACGGCTGGCGCATCACCGGCGCGGTCCAGACCTGGCTGCGGTCTTCGCTGGGCGGGCAGCCGAAACGGGCGCGATAGGTGCGTGAGAAATGCTCCAGCGAACCGAACCCGGAACATGCCGCCACTTGCGCCACGCTCAAGCGTGTTTGTTGCAACAGGCTGTGGGCCTTGGCCAGGCGCAACGTGATGTAGTACTTGAGCGGCGACAGGCCAGTCTGATGCTTGAACTGGCGCTCCAGCTGCCGGCGCGAAAGGCCGACCTGGTTGGCAATCGCTTCGCAATCGAGCGGTTCTTCCAAGGCCTTTTCCATCAACTGCACCGCGCGGCGAATCTTGCTGCCCTGCATCCCGGAGTTAGTCAGGCCGCTGTCGAGTTGATTGTCTGCCGGTGCACGCACCTGCCCCATCAGCAGGTGCATGCCGATCTCCCGGGCCAGATCGCTGTCGACGCTTTGCCCGATCCAGCTCAGCAGCATGTCCAGCGTGGTCGTCGCGCCGGCGCAGGTCATGCGCTGACGCTCCAGGGTGTAGAGCTGCGGCTTGGCGAGTACCCGCGGATAACTTTCCTGAAAACCCTGAAGATTGTCCCAGTGCACCGCCGCTTCATAGCCATCGAGCACGCCAGCGGCGGCGAGCAGTTCAGTGCCGGTTTCCACGCCCATCAACACCGCGCCGAACAGCGCCTGTTTGCGCAGCCAGCTCTTGAGCGCCAGGTTGCGGCTGTGTTTGTGTACATCGAAACTGGCGATCACCAGGCACACGTCAAACCCCTGATCGGCGCGCAGGCCGTGGTTCGCCACGGTAATCAAGCCGTTACTGGCCTGCACCGGTTCGCCGTCCAGCGACAATAGCGTCCATTCGAAAATCGGTCGTTGCGTCAGCCAATTGGCGATGGCCAGAGGCTCCAGCACGGCGGCCAGGCCGAAATTGGAAAACGACGGCAACAGCAACACCGCGACCCGCAACGGCGCACGATCGCCTCGCCGCCAAGTGAAACGGGTTTCAGGGGGCATTGTGCTGTCGGACGGCTGATTGCTCATGGGGGATCTCTGGGTTCAAACATCATCGTTGCCGTGTTTGCCATTGCGGATGAATCCACACCGGCGCCTCCATGGGCGGCAGTGGTTGCAGTCCGCGAATCATATCGCTGGCCTTTTCCGCAATCATCACCGTCGGTGCGTTGGTATTGCCGCTGACGATCACCGGCATGATCGACGCGTCCACCACGCGCAGTCCATCGAGACCGTGTACACGCAGTTGCGGATCGACCACCGCTTGCGGGTCGCCGGCCGGGCCCATCTTGCAGGTGCCGCTGGCATGGTAGCCGGTTTCCGTGACCTGTCTGGCCCAAGCGTCCAGCGCTTCGTCACTTTGCGCGGCGGGGCCGGGCACCAGTTCTTCGCCTTTGAACGCGGCCATCGCCGGTTGCCCGATGATCTCGCGCACCAGTCGTGCACCGGCACGCATGTCGGCTCGATCCTGCTCGGTTTTCAGGTAATTGAACAGGATGCGCGGCGGCTGTCGAGGGTCGGCGCTGTTCAGGGTCACGCTGCCCAGGCTGGTGGGGCGCATCAGGTCGATGTGGACCTGAAAGGCGTGCCCCGGCACCAGATCGACGCTGCCGGGTTTGACCGCCAGCGGCATAAAGGTCAGCTGCAAATCGGGGTGTTCGACCCCGGCTCGCGAGCGGATAAACGCGCCGGCCTCGAAATGGTTACTCGCCGCCAGCCCGTCATGGGTGGCGAACCAGCGCGCGCCAATCCACCACTTGCCCGGCGCGGTGGTCCACGGATAAAGCGACACCGGCCGCTTGCACAGGTACTGCACCACCGTGTCGGGGTGATCGTTGAGTCGTTTGCCGACGCCGGGCAGGTCGTGTTTAACGGTGATCCCCAGGTCACGCAATTCAGCCGCCGGGCCGATGCCCGATAACAACAACAGCTGTGGCGAATTGATCGCTCCAGCCGTCAGCACAACTTCTCGCCGGGCGTGGGCGTGATGAGTCTTGCCGCTCTGTTCGTACTCAACTCCGATGGCGCGTTTTCCATCGAACAAAATGCGCAACGCCAGCGCGTCAGTGACCACCCGCACATTGCCGCGCGCCAGAGCCTCACTCAGATAACCCCGCGACGTGCTCCAGCGTCGTCCGTTGCGCGTGGTGCGATCCACCGGCCCGAAGGCCTCCTGACGATAGCCATTCAAATCGTTGCTCAAGCCATACCCGGCCTCGGCGCCCGCTGCGAGAAATGCCGCGCACAACGGCGTTTCGGTATTGCCCGGTGTGACGTGCAGATGCCCCGCCCCCCCTCGGTAATCGTCCGCGCCATCAGCATGGGTTTGCGCCCGTTTGAAGTACGGCAGCACCTGCTGATAGCTCCATCCATCACAGCCTTTTTCGGCCCAACCGTCGTAATCGCGGGCATGGCCGCGGATGTAGACCATGCCGTTGATCGACGACGAACCGCCCAGCGTCCGGCCTCGCGGCGTGCCAATCTGACGACCGTCCAGATACGGTTCCGGCTCGGAGGTATAGCTCCAGTTGTAGCGCGTACCACCGACCACAATGCCGACGGCCGAGGGCATATCGATGGTCCAGCTCTTGTCCGCCGGGCCGGCTTCCAGCAACAGAATCCGCACGCTCGAGTCTTCGCCCAGGCGGTTGGCCAACACGCAGCCCGCAGACCCTGCGCCCACAATCAGGTAGTCAAACGCATGATCGGCCATGGTTCGCTGTACTCCATAAATTAAAGATCACCCCACAATCCCTGTAGGAGCCGAGCTTGCTCGCGATGGCGGTGTATCAGGCAACACATGTGTCAGCTGACACTCCGCCATCGCGAGCAAGCTCGGCTCCTACAGGGGTTGTTGCGTTGGCTCAGGCGGCGGATGGGCCGTGTATGCCGTTGAACACCAGCCGATGAAAGTGATGCACCAAATGCTCGCTTTCATTACTGCGTTGGGCATCGATCATGTAGCGGCCCTGGTCGTAGCCAAGTGAACGCAAGCCCTTTTGCACCGAGATGTTCAACGCGATGTCTTCCGGTCCCAGGTCCTCGTTCATCCATTTCATGCAGGACTCACTGACCGCAGCCGTTTCTGCGTTGTTGGTGTAGTAGCCAAAACGCAGCAGCGAGCGCTCGGCGTCCAGCGGGATCATGATGAACGAGCCCAGAAACTCCGAGAACGGGAAGGTGTAGAAGGTGTTGTTCGGCCACAGGCCGATGTTGAAGAAGCATTCGTCCGGGTTGACGTCGGGTTTCAGCGGCACGCCATAGGCTTCGGTCACCGAGAGGTTGGCCGGGGCGATGTAGGTCCACCAGTTGTCGCGTTTGGTCAACTGATAGCCCTTGAAGTCGATCAACTTGGCGAGGTCGATGTGGCACGGCCCGGACAACTTGAAGTGATAACCCTCGATGGAGTTGTCCATGATCACCTTCCAGTTGGCCGGCACGATCACGTCCTGCTCCTCGATCAGGCGCATGTTGGCGAGGTCTGGAAATACCCGATGCATTTCCTCATCGGCACCCGGGAACAAGTCGCGCAACGACGGTGCCGCCGGGTCGAGGTTGAAGTAAATGAAGCCGCCCATTTCTTCGGTACGGATCTGCGGGATGTTGAACTGCTGCAACTCGAAGTTCTTCATCTTTTCGCAACGCGGTGCGCTGCGCAGGCTGCCGTCCATTTCATAGCACCACGAGTGATAGGCGCAACGCACCACGCCGCCAGTGGTGCCGCGACGCTCTTCGAGCAAGCGGTTGCCACGATGCTGGCAAACGTTATGGAACGCGTGGATCTGCCCCTGACGGTTCTTCGCCACCACCACACTCTGATCGAACAGATCCGTTACCACGTACTGGCCCGGCTCGGCGAATTCACTGACGTGTCCGGCGACGTGCCAGGCGTGCATGAAAATGTTGTCGCGCTCGGCCTTGAACAAGGTCTCGTCGTAGAAATAACGCGAGGGCAGGGTGAAGGCTTCTTCCGGGTCCTGATGATCCCAACCCTCGACGGGGCTTTGCTCTTTGCGGGCTTGGAAGTTTTGCATGGGGGCGATCTCCACAGGGGCTGGCCGCACGGCACGGCAACTGGCTCTGGGAGTTAATTTATGGCGCTAGGAAGGGGCGGGATTGATGAATTGCGACCAGTTGATGAAGGAAATCATCAAGCGGCTGCGATGCCCGGCATTGCACCGGGCATCGCGCTGACACTTAAGCGCGTTCGAAAATCGCCGCAATACCCTGACCACCACCGATGCACATGGTCACCAGCGCATAACGGCCGTTGGTGCGGTGCAGTTCGTGGATCGCTTTGGTGGCGATGATCGCGCCAGTCGCGCCGACCGGGTGACCCAGGGAAATACCCGAACCGTTCGGGTTGACCTTGGCTGGGTCGAGGTCCAGTTCCTGGCTGACTGCACAGGCTTGGGCGGCGAAAGCGATGTTGGCTTCGATCACGTCCATGTCGGCGACGGTCAGGCCGGCACGCTTGAGTGCCAGGCGTGTGGCAGGAATCGGGCCGAGCCCCATCAGTTCCGGTTCAACACCGGCGTGGGCGTAGCTGACCAGACGGGCCATCGGGCGCAGGTTGTTGGCTTGTACGGCAGCGCCGGTGGCCATGACCAGCGCAGCGGCGCCGTCGTTCAGGCCGGATGCGTTGCCGGCAGTCACCGTGCCGTCTTTCTTGAACGCTGGCTTCATGCCCGCCAGTTGTTCCAGGGAGGTGGCGCGAGGATGTTCGTCGACGCTGAACAGCTTGGTTTCCTTGCGATCACGGATTTCCACTGCAGCGATTTGCTCGCTGAAGTAGCCGTTGGCGATGGCGAACGCGGCGCGCTTCTGATCTTCCAGGGCCAGGGCGTCTTGCATCTCGCGGGTGATGCCGTTGCGTGCGGCGACGTTCTCGGCGGTGATGCCCATGTGGATGCCATGGAACGGGTCATGCAGGATGCCCAGCATGTAGTCGATAGCCTGGATATTACCCATGCGCGCACCCCAACGGGCGGCAGGCATCAGGTACGGGCCACTGCTCATGGATTCGGCACCGGCACCGATGGCAATGTCGGCATCGCCCAGCATCAGCGTTTGCGCGGCATTGATGATCGCTTGCAGGCCGGAACCGCAGAGGCGGTTGACGTTGTAGGCCGGGGTCTCTTTCGGGATGCCGGCGTTCATCGCGGCGACCCGGGAGATGTACGCGTCGCGGGTTTCGGTCGGGATTACGCTGCCCATCACCAGATGGCCAACTTGCGCCGGGTCTACGCCGGAGCGTTGCAGGGCGGCCTTGACAGCCGTGGTCGCCAGGTCGACCAGCGGAACGTCTTTGAGCGAACCACCAAAGGTGCCAATGGCGGTACGTGCGGCGCTGACAACAAAAATATCCGGGGTGTTCATTACGGCTTTCCTCTTGGTGAATGCTTTTCTGTACTGCGAATAAGGAGGGCGGTCAACGCTGTTTGCGCTTCAGGTGTCTTGAGGCGCTCGATGAACAACAGGTTTTCCTGACGAATAGTGGCTTTTAACTCCGGCAACACCGCCTGTTTGAGCAACTGCCGGGTCTGACGCACGGAATCCTGCGGCAATGCCAACAGCCGTCGAGCCAAGTGCTGTGCGGCGTCGAGGCATTGTTGCCCGTCGTCGAACAGTTCGTTGGCCAGTCCGCACGCCACCGCCGCTGTGCCGTCGAGGCTGTCGCCCCACAGCAGCAGACGTGCGGCGCGGGCATGGCCAAGCAGGCGCGGCAACAACAGGCTCGCGCCGAACTCCGGGCACAGGCCCAGGTTCACAAACGGCGCGCGCAGCTTGGCGTTTTTCGTGACCAGCACCTGATCACAATGCAGCAGCAGGGTGGTGCCAATGCCGATGGCCGCTCCGCACACGGCGGCGATCAACGGTGTCTGCAAGTGAATGACGACGTTCATCAGGCGAAACGCAGGGCTGTCCAGATGCGTCGGCGGATGCTCGAGAAAATCTGCCAGATCATTGCCGCTGGTGAAACACGTGGTGCCGCCCGTGAGGACTATCACGCCGATACTGGCGTCTTCATCCGCGGCCAGCAGCCGATCAGCCAACTGCGTATACAGGCTGTTATTCAGCGCGTTGAGCTTGTCGGGGCGGTCAAGCGTGAGCGTCAAAACGCCTTCGTTTCGATCTTGTTTGATCAGCTCGCTCATGGAATGCCCCGCTTGTTTTGTCCGGCAGCCACTCTAAGCGCCCGGCCGGCTTGGGAGCTATGACAAAACGAGTCAACGAAACTGCTGCTTTTTGCCATGTTTTGCCGCGGCGCTGGCCGCCAAACGGCTCACACACCCATTCGGGGTATGGTGCCGTTGGCCCAATCGCTCAATAGTGGGGGCAACCGGTCATCCAGAACCGACTTCGCTTGATAAGGTGAATTTGCTATGCGCAAGGCCCTCATGGTGATTTCCAGTCTGTTGCTAGTTCCGCTGACACTGAATGCTCAAGCCGCCACCGACGTGAACGAAAACAATACGCTCCGGTTGTATAACTGGGCGGACTATATCGGCGAAAAAACCCTCGCCGACTTTGAGAAAGCCTCCGGGATCAAGGTGATCTACGACACCTTTGATGCCTACGAAACCGTCCAGGCGAAGTTGCTGACCGGGCACTCCGGTTACGATCTGGTGGTGTTGAATGCCTCCCTTGCGCCGCCTTTGATCAAGGCCAAAGTGTTCCAGCCTCTGGACAAGAAGTTGCTGCCGGGCTGGACCAATCTGGATCCGAAAGTCTTGCAGGACTTGCAGGGTTTTGATGCCGGCACGCTGTATTCAGCGCCTTACACCTGGGGCAGCAACGGCATCACCTACAACGTCGACAAGATCAAGGAACGTATGCCGGACGCGCCGATTGGTTCGCTGGCGATGATCTTCGACCCGAAAATCGTCTCGCGCTTCGCCGACTGCGGCGTCACCCTGGTCGATGCGCCCACTGAAGTGATTCCGCTGGCCTTGAAGTACTTGGGACGGGACCCGCGCAGTGCATCGCCGGAAGACTTGAAAGCCGCGCAGGACTTGTTGCTGTCCGTTCGGCCGTACATCAAGAAGTTCGACTCGGTGAACTATCTGACCAGTCTGCCCAACGGCGATGTCTGCATGGCCATGACCTGGTCCGGCGACTACGCCACCGCCATGGCCCGCGCCGAAGAAGCCAAGTTGAAGATCAAACTGGCCTATTTCATTCCCAAGGAAGGTTCGCTGATCTGGTTCGACAACATGTACATCCCCGCCGACGCGCCGCACGTGGCCAACGCACACAAGTTCCTTGAGTACTTGATGCAGCCACAAGTGATGGCGGACGTCACCGACTACATCCATTACGCCAACAGCAACGCGGCAGCCACGCCATTGCTCAATGCCGATGTGCGCAGCAATCCGGCGATCTACCCCGATGAAGAAACCCGCCAGCGGCTGTTTCCGCAAAAGACTCAGGACGCAAAGGAAATGCGCGCCATCACCCGCGTCTGGAGCACGGTGAAGAGCGGGATCTGAACACTAAACCTGTGGGAGCGAGCCTGCTCGCGAAAGCGGTGTATCAGGCAACAACGATGTCGACTGACACTCCGTCTTCGCGAGCAGGCTCGCTCCCACAGGAGTTGTGTAGTGATCTTTCATTTCGTTTACCCCTTCGGTTTGAGGTTTTTGTATGGCTACTCCAACGTTGAAATCACTGCCGGCCGTTGATGACGCCCAGTTGATCAAGGCTGATAAAGCCCACTACATGCACGGCTACCACGTGTTTGACGAACACGCCGAACAAGGCGCACTCAACATTGTGGCCGGTGAGGGCGCTTATATTTACGACGCTCACGGCAACCGTTTTCTCGATGCGGTGGGCGGCATGTGGTGCACCAACATCGGCTTGGGTCGCGAAGAAATGGCCCTGGCGATTGCCGATCAGGTGCGGCAACTGGCGTATTCGAATCCGTTTTCCGACATGTCCAACAACGTCGCCATTCAATTGTGCGAAAAGCTCGCCAGCCTGGCGCCGGGCGACCTCGATCATGTGTTCCTGACCACTGGCGGCTCCACCGCCGTGGACACCGCGTACCGGCTGATTCAGTACTACCAGAACTGCCGTGGCAAACCGGAGAAGAAGCACGTCATCGCAAGGTTTAACGCGTACCACGGCTCCACCACGCTGACGATGTCGATTGGCAACAAAGCCGCCGACCGTGTGCCGGAATTCGATTACGCCAACGACAAGATTCACCACGTCTCCAACCCGAACCCGTACCGCGCACCGGACGGCATGGACGAGGCGCAGTTTCTCGAGTTCCTGATCAAGGAGTTCGAAGACAAGATCCTGGCCATCGGTGCGGACAAGGTCGCGGGCTTCTTTGCCGAGCCAATCATGGGCTCGGGCGGGGTGATCATTCCGCCCAAGGGCTACTTGAAGCGCATGTGGGAAGTCTGCCAGCGTTACGACATTCTGTTTGTCGCCGATGAAGTGGTGACCTCGTTCGGGCGTCTGGGCAAATTCTTCGCCTCTTATGATCTGTTCGACGTGCAGCCGGACATCATCACCACGGCCAAAGGCCTGACCTCGGCGTATCTACCGCTGGGCGCGTGCATCTTTTCCGACCGTATCTGGAAAGTCATCGCCGAGCCCGGCAAGGGCCGCTGCTTTACCCACGGTTTCACTTACAGCGGCCATCCGGTGTGCTGCACGGCGGCGCTGAAGAACATCGAGATCATCGAACGGGAAAACCTGCTGGAGCATGTCGAGGTGGTCGGCGCCTATCTCGAAGAACGGCTGGCAACCCTCAGCGACTTGCCACTGGTGGGCGATGTGCGCTGCCAGAAGTTCATGGCCTGCGTGGAGTTCGTGGCCGACAAACGCACCAAGGCGTTGTTCGGCGATGAGGTCAACATTGGCGAGATGATTCACTCCCGGGCCCAGGCCCGAGGGTTGCTGGTACGGCCGATCATGCACCTCAACGTGATGTCGCCGCCGCTGATCCTGACCTGCGCCCAGGTCGATGAAATCGTCGAGATCCTGCGGGTGTGCATTCTTGAAGTGGCGGCCGAGCTTGAGAAAAGCGGCCAGTACGTCGGGCAATGAGTTCGGTCAATCGGCGGTTACCCGGCGTCGGTTCTCCCGCTAGACTGCGGGGCATGAGCAAACCCAACGACGATACGCTGATCGCATTGCCCTTCGGGGCCTTGCACAAATGGCACGGCGACATGCGCGAGGCATTCGCCCATGTCGACGCGCCTGATGCGCTGCACTACCTGGCGTCGGCGTTCGGGCATCTGGTGTCCATCGAATCAGTGATGATCAGCCTCGAACACAAGGACCGTGCGCCGCAGTTGCTGTACCAGCGCGGTATACCGGAGGAGTATCGGGACTCGATCATCGACCGCTATTTTTCCGGTGGTTACTTGCTCGACCCGTTTTGCCTGGCGGTGGAGCAGGGGCTGGCCGAAGGGTTTTATCACCTGGAGGAAATCGCCCCGGACAACTTCTTCGACAGCGAGTACTACAAGACTTACTACTTGAAGACCGGGTGTTCGGAGGACAGTTTTTACCTGATCGATACGGGGCATGACAGCCAGGTGTCGGTGAGCCTGTTTCAGGGATTTGGCGGGGAGTGCTTGCGGGCGGAACAGTTGAACCTGTTACGGGCGGTGGAGCCCTTGGTTCGGGAGTTCATCAGCGAGTTCGGCCGTCGTGGGCTGGCGCACAGCGCAGTCATTGGAAGTGACGACCTGAAGCAGCGCGTGCAGTCGGCTTTCGAAAAATTTGGCTGTGACGTGCTGACCGAACGTGAGCGGGAAGTGGCGCACATGGTGCTCAGGGGGCATTCCGTGAAGTTCACGGCCAGCCAGATGAGCATCTCGCCGGAGACGGTGCGCATGCACCGCAAGAATTTGTATTTGAAGCTGGAAGTCGGGTCGCAGTCGGAACTGTTTGCGCTGTTTATCGAGTGGTTGCGCCAGCACTGACCAAAATCTACAACCACCCCCAACACCCTGTGGTAGCGAGCCTGCTCGCGATAGCGGTGTGTCAGGCAACATTTAAGTCGACTGACACTCCCTCTTCGCGAGCAGGCTCGCTCCCACAGTGGTGGTGGGTTGACCACAATATTTGTGGTCAGTCCTCGCGTTTAACGACCAGGGTCAAAATGTCGTAACTGGCGACCAACTCACCCAGTTGGTTCGTGACTTCCACATCCCACGCCACCACCCCTTGCGGGATGCCTTGCGGGCTCTTCTTGCCCTGATCGATCTTGCGCTTGCAGGTCAACCGCGCCTGAATCGTGTCGCCAATTCCCACCGGATTGATAAAGCGCAACGTATCCAGGCCATAGTTGGCCAACACCGGCCCCGGCGCCGGGGAGACAAACAACCCGGCCGCGGCCGACAGCACGAAGTAACCGTGGGCAATACGCTTGCCGAACTGCGATTCCTTGGCGGCGATGTCGTCGAAGTGCATGTAGAAGTGGTCGCCGGACAGGCAACCGAAGTTCACCAGATCAGCCTCGGTCACGGTGCGACGGTGCGTGAGCAACGACTCGCCAATCTGCAAATCCTGGAAGAAGCGGCGGAACGGATGCACTTCGGTTTCGATGACCTTGGCGCCGCGCACGTATTCACCGGTAACGGCCGCCAACATGGTTGGCGAACCTTGTACGGCTGCGCGTTGCAGGTAATGTTTCACCGCGCGCAGACCGCCGAGTTCTTCACCACCACCGGCACGACCCGGGCCGCCATGCTTGAGTTGCGGCAATGGCGAACCGTGACCGGTGGATTCGGCGGCGGACTCGCGATCCAGCACCAGCAAACGACCGTGCCACGCCGCAGCCACCGGGATTGCTTTAGCGGCGATCTGTGGATCCTTGGTGATCAGACTCGCCACCAGGCTGCCTTTGCCGCGCGCTGCCAGAGCCAGTGCTTCGTCCAGATCGTCGTAGGCCATCAGGGTGCTGACCGGGCCGAACGCTTCGATGTCGTGGGCGCCACCTTCGGCATGCGGGTCGCGGGCTTGCAGCAGGGTCGGGGCGAAGAACGCGCCCTGGCTGACGTTCTCGCCGCGCGGTTCGAAACCGTCACGGGCGCCGAACAGCAGGTCGCTGCTCTGCAACAGGCTTTCCAGGCGTTCGGCGACGTCTTTTTGCTGGTCGTGGGAAGCCAAGGCACCCATGCGCACGCCTTCCACCGACGGGTCGCCGACCACGACTTTCTTCAGGCGATCACGCAGGCGTGTAGCGACCGCGTCGATGTGTTTGGCCGGCACGATGGCGCGGCGGATGGCGGTGCATTTCTGCCCGGCCTTGGTGGTCATCTCGCGTGCGACTTCCTTGATGAACAGCTCGAACTCTTCATCGTCCGGGGTGACGTCCGGGGCGAGGATCGCGCAGTTCAGCGAGTCGGCTTCGGCGTTGAAAGGCACCGAGTTGCGGATCAGGTTCGGATTGACCCGCAGTTTGGCGGCGGTGTCGGCAGAACCGGTGAAGGTCACCACGTCCTGGCCTTGCAGACGGTCGAGCAAATCACCGGTGCTGCCGATGATCAACTGCAAGCTGCCCGCTGGCAGCAAGCCGGATTCGTCCATCAGGCGCACCACGGCTTCGGTCAGGTAGCTGGTGGCGCTGGCGGGTTTGACGATGCATGGCATGCCGGCGAGGAAGCTCGGTGCAAACTTTTCCAACATGCCCCAGATCGGGAAGTTGAAGGCGTTGATGTGCACGGCCAGGCCGCCGCGCGGCACCAGAATATGGGTGCCGGCGAAGGTGCCGAGTTTGCTCAGCTGCATCGCCGGGCCTTCGTGGACGATGTTGCCCGATGGCAATTCCCGCGAACCGAGGCTGGCGTAGGTGAACAGGGTGCTGTTGCCGCCTTCGATGTCGATCCAGCTGTCAGCACGGGTCGCGCCGCTGTGGTGGGAGATCGCGTAGAGCTGTTCTTTGCGTTCGCTCAGGTACAAGGCCAGCGCCTTGAGACGTTGGGCGCGTTGCTGGAAGTCCAGCGCCATCAAGCCACTGATGCCTTGACGGCGACCGTGTTCGACGGCTTCGGCGAAGTCCGGACGCTCTTCGTGGGTGCGCGCAATCTCATGGCCGTCGATGGCGCTGCGCAGCACCTGGGCACCTTGTTGGCCGATCCAGCGACCGGCGATGAAGCTTTGCAGGGTAGGGGCGTGGGACATGGCATTGACTCTCAAAAGTTTTGAAAACGCCGCAGGACCACTGTGGGAGCGAGCCTGCTCGCGATAGCGGTGGGCCAGTCAACATTAATGTTGATTGGACTGCCCTCATCGCGAGCAGGCTCGCTCCCACAGGGTTTTGCGGTGTTCTTGTAAATGGGGTTCAGAGCTGATCGAAATCCAGCACCACTTTGTCGCTGATCGGGAACGCCTGGCACGACAGCACATAGCCGGCGGCCACTTCGTAGTCTTCCAGGGCGTGGTTGCTGTCCATTTCCACTTCGCCTTCGATGACCTTGCACTTGCACGTCGAGCAAACGCCGGCCTTGCACGAGTAGGGCAGTTCGGCGCCTTGGGCGTTGCCGGCGTCGAGGATGCTCTGGCTGTTGCGCGGCAGGTCGAACGCCAGGGCGCGGCCGTCGCTGATCACGGTGATCTGGCTGACCGCAGCATCCACTTGCCGGGCCGCCTCGCGGGCTTCGCGTTTTTGCTGGCTACCGGCGACAGCAAACAGTTCAAAATGGATGCGTTCCGGCGCCATGCCCTTGGCCTTGAGGCTGTCGCGCACGGTTTCGGTCATTTCCTGCGGGCCGCAAATGAACGCCGCATCGAGGGCTTTGACGTCGAGCCAGCGGCTGAACAGTTGCTCGCATTTTTCGGCGTTGATCCGGCCGTTGTACAGGTCAACGTCCTGCTGCTCGCGGCTGAACACGAAGATCAAATTCAAGCGCTGCAAGTAGCGGTTTTTCAGGTCTTCCAGCTGTTCGCGGAACAACGCACCGGAACTGGAGCGGTTGCCGTACAGCAGGGTGACGCGGCTGTGCGGTTCGGTTTCAAGGGTGGTCTTGATGATCGACAGGATCGGCGTGATACCGCTGCCGGCCGCGACTGCCAAGTAGCTGCCATGGCGAGCCGGATCGAGTTGGACACAGAAATGCCCGGCGGGCGGCATGACCTCCAGGCTCTGTCCGGCTTTCAATTGCTCGTTGGCAAACGCCGAAAATCGCCCGCCAGCCACACGCTTGATAGCGACGCGCAGTTCACCGTCGTTGACCCCGGTGCAAATCGAATAGGAACGGCGAACTTCTTCGCCATCCAGTTGCGTGCGCATCACCAGGTGCTGGCCCTGGGTGAAGTGAAAACTGTCTTGCAGGTGCTGCGGAATCTCGAAGGCGATAGACACCGCATCGCGGGTCTCGGTGCGCACGTCCTTGATGGTCAGGCTGTGAAATTTACTCATTGTTGTTCTCCAGCTGGGACGGCCGATTGCCGCTCAGATGCACTTGAAATAGTCGAACGGTTCCCGGCAATCGACGCAGCGGTACAGCGCCTTGCACGCGGTGGAACCGAATTCGCTGAGCACTTCGGTGTGCGCGCTGCCGCACTGCGGGCAGACAATCACCGGGCTTTCGCCGAGCAGGCTGCGCTTGCTGGTGCTGCCCTCCGGCGGGGCGATGCCATAGGCGCGCAGGCGTTCACGACCGCTGGCGCTGATCCAGTCGGTGGTCCACGCCGGGGTCAATTTGCGTTCCAGTTGCGGGGCTTCGAACCCGGCCAGCACCAGCGCGTCGCGGATATCACTTTCGATCACTTCGGTGGCGGGGCAGCCGGAGTAGGTCGGCGTGACCACCACGTGCAGGTGCCCGGCCTGCCAGTCGAGATCGCGCACGATGCCGAGGTCGACCACACTGACCACCGGCACTTCCGGGTCCATGACCTGCGCCAGGATCGCCCACGCGGCGGCCAGGTCGGTCGGTTGTGCCGGCCGGGCGCCGAGATCGCTGGCGATCAGCTCACCAGGTCGCATCGGGGTACGCTCGTGGCAGGAACTGCATTTCGGCCAGCAGAATGCCGAGGTGTTCGGTGTGCAGGCCCTTGCGTGCATTCAGGTAAAAATAGCTGGGCGCGTTCGGTACGGGCAGGGTGGCGCTGGCGAAAATCTCGCTGACCTTGGCTTGCCAGGCAGCGGCGACTTGCGCGGTGTCCGGGGTGATGCCGGCGTCGCACAGGCGTTGTTCGCTTTCATCAGCACTGATCAGTTCGACGGTGAAGCGCCAAACCTCAGGAATGGCCGCGAGCATGCGCTTGTGGCTTTCCTCGGTGCCGTCACCCAGACGTTCTACCCACTCGCTGGAGCGGCGCAGGTGATAGGTGACTTCCTTGACAGCTTTGGCGGCAATCCCGGCGATGCGTTCGTCGCTGGACTGGCTCAGGCCGCTGAGCACTGGCAGGTGCCAGGCGTCATAGAGGAACTGCTTGAGGATGGTCACCGCGTAATCGCCGTTCGGTTGCTCTACCAGCAACAAGTTGCGGTAGGCGCGTTCGTCACGGCGGAAGGCCAGGTCATCAGCATTGCGGCCGTCGTTCAACAGTTCGGCGGCGTATTCCAGCCAGTTGCGCGCCTGACCCACCAGGTCGAGGCCGACGTTCATCAACGCCAGTTCTTCTTCCAGCGCCGGGGCCTTGCCGCACCATTGGCACAGGCGCTGGCCCTGGATCAGGGCGCTGTCGCCGAGGCGCAGCAGGTATTCGATCAAATCAGTCTGGTTGTTCATGGTCGACCTCACATGTGCCCGACTTCGGCCGGCAGCTCGTAGAAGCTGGCGTGGCGGTAGACCTTGTCGTCCGACGGATCGAAGAGCGGGTCTTTTTCATCCGGCGACGAAGCAGTGATCAGCGCCGAAGGCACAACCCACAGGCTTACGCCTTCACTGCGCCGGGTGTACAACTCGCGAGCGTTTTCGATGGCCATGGTGGTGTCGGCGGCGTGCACACTGCCAACATGCTTGTGGTTGAGGCCGTGCTTGCTGCGCACGAAGACTTCAAAAAGGGTCCATTCAGACATTTCAATGACTCCACATCAGGTGGCCGATCAGGCGGCGTTCTTGTTCTGTTTTTTGCGGGCGTGGGCGACGGCGGCTTCGCGAACCCAGGCGCCATCTTCAATCGCCTTGCGGCGGGTGGCGACGCGTTCCTGGTTGCACGGGCCGTTGCCCTTGAGCACTTCGTAGAATTCGCTCCACTGGATCTCGCCGAAGTCGTAGTGGCCGGTTTCGGCGTTCCACTTCAGGTCCGGGTCAGGGCAGGTACAGCCCAGCAGCTCCAGTTGAGGGATGGTCTGGTCGATGAAGCGCTGGCGCAGCTCGTCGTTGCTCTGGCGCTTGATTTTCCAGGCCATGGACTGTGCGCTGTTCGGCGAGTGTTCGTCGCTTGGGCCAAACATCATCAGCGACGGCCACCACAGGCGGTTGATCGCGTCCTGGACCATGTCTTTTTGCGCCTGATTACCGTGGCGCATCATGGTCAGGAGGATTTCGTAGCCCTGGCGCTGGTGGAAACTTTCTTCCTTGCAGATCCGCACCATGGCCCGGGAATAGGGGCCGTACGACGTGCGCTGCAACACCACCTGATTGACGATGGCGGCACCGTCTACCAGCCAGCCCACTGCGCCCATGTCGGCCCAGTTCAGCGTCGGGTAATTGAAGATGCTCGAGTACTTGGCCTTGCCACTGTGCAGCTTGGCGATCTCTTCATCGCGGTCGGCACCCAGGGTTTCCATGGCGCTGTAGAGGTACAGGCCGTGACCGGCTTCGTCCTGAATCTTGGCCATCAATTGCAGTTTGCGTTTGAGCGTTGGCGCGCGGGTGACCCAGTTGCCTTCGGGCAGCATGCCGACGATTTCGGAGTGGGCGTGCTGGGAGATCTGCCGGATCAGGGTCTGGCGATAGGCATCTGGCATCCAGTTCTTGGCTTCGATCTTGATTTCTGAATCGATTTTTTCCTGGAATGCGCGTTCCTGTTCGGACATCTCCGACAGGTCTTTGATGCGCTTTACGCCGGTTTCTACGAGCTGTGCGTACATGGGGGTCTCCCGCCTTGAATCTGTTTGAAGGCATGGAGAACTTTATAAGCGATACAGAATTTAATATCAAACATAAAATACGGTGTCGTATGTGTTTTTGTATCGCTTTGGGATGAGTGGTCGTTTTGGGTGTATATCCGTTTCTTCGGTAACGGCCACTTATGGTTCCGCTCTTACAGCGGGTCACTTTCGAAAAGCGCGAAAGTAACCAAAGCGCTTCTGCCCCTTTCGTTCGGTGCCTCGCCCAGGCTCGGCATGCCCTCGCTCCGGTCCTGCTCCGTGGGCCCGCCGCCATCGGCCATCCATGGCCGGGGGCGGCTAACCCGGCATCCATGCCGGGTTGCCCACTGCGCAGAACCTGCGCTCGGCCTCTCGAGGGGGCGGTGCGTCAAAATCAAAAGCTGAAGGCGAGCTAACGCTCGGCCTGATGAGTGGTGAGAAGCAAAGCCGTACGCCGATCCCTTGTGGGGGCAGGCCTGCCAGCGAAGGCGGCCTGGCAGCCGACCAATCTCTCAGGGATTTACCCTGCCCAACTGTGGGAGCAGGCTTGCTCGCGAAGCTGTTGATCTTGCCGTTGCCGTTGCCGTTGCTTCGGCTTTTGATCTTGATCTTGATCTGTTGCCCCTTTCCCAGAGGCCGAACGCAGGCGTTGCAGAGGGGGCACCGCGGCAAGGATGCCGCGGTAGCCGCCCCCGGCCATGGATGGCCGATGGCGGCGGGCCCCCGGAGCAATGCCGGAGTGAGGGCATGCCGAGCCTAAGCGAGGCACCGAATGGAGGGGCAAAGCCTTTTGGTTCCTTTTCGGCGTTTGGAAAAGGGACTCGCTGTAAGAGCGAAACCGCCAGCAGCCGTTACCGCAGAGATGGATATGTACACCCGATAGAAAATGGTCGGCTGCCAGGCCGCTTTCGCTGGCAAGCCAGCTCCTACACGGGGGCCGGGTACATCCGCAAAGAGACTGGATGGCTGTCTGGCCGTCTTCGCTGGCAAGCCAGCTCCTACAGGGGGCGTGTGTTCAGGCAAAAAAAACCCCGCATAAGCGGGGCCATAAAGGTGCAGCAGTCATGCTTTCGGGCGCTTGTCCATCACGTGACAAGCCTTGCCCTCAGAACGCTTGATCGAATGCATCGGCTGCAAAACAATCCGCGTACTGATCCCGATATACGTCTTGATATGCCGACTCAACTCGCCACAAACAGCCTTCTGCTGTTCATCGCTCAAATGCTGATGTTCGGCCTTGAGCTCCACATGCACATCCACACTGTCCAGGTTGCCATTGCGATACAGATGGATCTCATAAGCTTCTGAAAGTTGTTTTATTTTCAGGACTTGTTCCTCGATCTGCGTCGGGAACACGTTAACCCCACGAATGATCAGCATGTCATCGCTGCGCCCGGTGATTTTGTCGATCCGTCGCATCGGTCGCGCGGTTCCCGGCAGCAGGCGCGTCAGGTCGCGGGTGCGGTAGCGGATCATCGGCAAGGCTTCTTTGCTCAGCGAGGTGAACACCAGTTCACCCATCTGGCCGTCCGGCAGCACTTCGCCGGTGATCGGGTCGATGATTTCCGGGTAAAAGTGGTCTTCCCAGATCGTCGGACCGTCCTTGGTTTCGGCGCATTCCATGGCGACGCCTGGTCCCATGATTTCCGACAGGCCATAGATATCCAGCGCGGTAATGCCCAGGCGATTCTCGATGGCGCTGCGCAGTTCACCGGTCCACGGCTCGGCACCGAAGATGCCCAGGCGCAGAGCCAGTTTATGCGGGTCGATGCCCTGGCGCTCGATTTCATCGGCGATGTTGAGCATGTAGGACGGCGTGACCATGATGATGTCCGGCTGGAAATCCTTGATCAGCTGCACCTGTTTCTCGGTCTGGCCGCCGGACATCGGAATCACCGTGCAGCCCAGGCGTTCAGCACCGTAGTGGGCGCCGAGGCCACCGGTGAACAGGCCGTAGCCATAGGAAATATGCACCTTGTCGCCACGACGACCGCCGGCCGCGCGAATCGAACGGGCAACCACGTTGGCCCAGGTGTCGATGTCGTTCTGGGTGTAACCGACGACGGTTGGTTTGCCGGTGGTGCCGCTGGAGGCGTGCAGGCGCACGACTTCGTTCATCGGCACGGCGAACATGCCGTAGGGGTAGTTATCGCGCAGGTCGTTTTTTGTGGTGAACGGGAATTTCGCCAGGTCTTCCAGCGATTTGATGTCATCCGGGTGTACGCCCAGAGCATCGAAGCGCTGACGGTACAGCGGCACATTGTTGTAGGCGTGGTTCAGGCTCCAGCGCAGGCGATCCAGTTGGTGTTGACGCAACTCGTCGATGCTGGCGGTTTCCAGTGGGTCCAGCACAGGATCAAGCATGGCTTTGGCTATTGGCATGTTCATAACTTCACTCGAATTATTTTTGTGTTCCAGTCCCGCCGTGGCAGGGCTTTGAGTGCATGCCCCAAGGATACCTCTCGGCTCCTTGGGAATCGCGATTCTTTAGTCGGATAGGCGCTCGATGATCAGCGCAATGCCTTGGCCGACGCCGATGCACATGGTGCACAGGGCGTAGCGGCCTTGACGGTCTTCCAGTTCATGCAGGGCGGTGGTCACCAGCCGTGCGCCGCTCATGCCCAACGGATGACCGAGGGCAATCGCGCCGCCGTTCGGGTTGACGCGCGGGTCGGAATCGCCCAGGCCCAACTCGCGCAGCACCGCCAAACCTTGCGCGGCAAACGCTTCGTTGAGTTCGATCACGTCCATGTCGGCCAGGCTCAGGTTGGCCAGTTCCAGCACTTTGCGGGTCGCCGGCACCGGGCCGATGCCCATGATGCGCGGCTCGACGCCCGCGGTGGCCATGGCGACCACCCGGCCGCGCGCCTTCAGGCCGTGGCGTTTGGCGACTTCGGGGCTGGCCAGCAGCAGCGCACAGGCACCGTCGTTGACTCCGGACGCATTGCCGGCGGTGATGCTGCCGCCTTCGCGGAACGGCGTGCCGAGTTTTTGCAATTGTTCCAGCGTGGTGTCACCGCGAGGGTGCTCATCATGCTCGACGACTTTGGCCGGGCCTTTGCGCTGAGGGATTTCCACCGCGACGATTTCTTTAGCCAAACGGCCGCTGGCCTGGGCCGCGCCGGCGCGTTGCTGGCTGCGCAGGGCGAAGGCGTCCTGGTCGGCGCGGGAGATGTTGAACTGCTCGGCGACGTTTTCAGCCGTCTCCGGCATGGAGTCGATGCCGAAGGTTTTCTTCATCAGCGGATTGACGAAGCGCCAGCCGATGGTGGTGTCGTAAATCTGTGCGTCACGGGAAAACGCCTGTTCGGCCTTGCCCATCACCAGCGGCGCGCGGGACATCGATTCGACGCCGCCGACCAGCATCAGCCCGGCCTCGCCACAACGAATCGCTCGTGCCGCGGTGCCGATGGCATCCAGCCCGGAACCGCACAAGCGGTTTAGGGTGGTGCCGGGTACGCTGACCGGCAATCCGGCTAGCAGCGCCGACATGCGTGCGACGTTGCGGTTGTCTTCGCCGGCCTGGTTGGCGCAGCCGTAGATCACGTCATCCACGGCAGTCCAGTCGACCTGCGGGTGGCGACGCAGCAGTTCACGCAGGGGCACCGCGCCGAGGTCGTCGGCACGTACGTTGCTCAAGGCTCCGGCGTAGCGACCGATCGGGGTCCGCACCGCGTCGATGATCAAGGCGTCATTCATTCGGGGTCTCCTGCGCCAGCACCGAGCCGCGCACTTTGTAGGATTTGCCATGGAACAGGGCGATCAACTGACCCTGTTGGTTTTCGATACGTACGTCGTAGTTGCCGGTGCGGCCGGAACGGCTTTGCTCGGTGCACTCGGCAGTCAAGGTGTCGCCCAGGCGTGCCGGGGCGATGTAGTCGATGCTGCAACCGATGGCCACTGTGGCGTCGTTGTAGCTGTTGCAGGCAAAGGCGAACGCCGAGTCGGCCAGCGCAAACAGGTAGCCGCCGTGGCAGGTGCCGTGGCCCTGAAGCATGTCGGCGCGCACGCCCATTTCTACGCGGGCGCAGCCGGGTGTTGCCCCGAGCAAGCGCATGCCCATCGCCTGGCTGGCGGTGTCGCGGCTGAACAGGGCGTTTGCGCAATCGCTGGCCAGGTTCATCGCCTCATGGTTAGTCATGGAACGTCCTCCCTTCGGCGACCCGGCGGCGCAACAGCAGTGATGGCCGATAGCGTTCTTCGCCGTAACCGGCTTGCAGGTTGTCCAGCACCTTGAGCACGTGCGGCAGGCCAACGGCATCCGCCCAAGCCAGCGGGCCTTGCGGGTAGTTCACCCCGGCGCGCATTGCCAGATCGATGTCGGCGGCCGATGCCACGCCTTGCAGCACGGCGTCGGCGGCTTCGTTGGCGAGCATGGCGACGGTGCGCAACACGGCGAGGGCCGGGCTGTCACTGAGTGCGCTGACGGTGAACCCGGCCCGTTGCAGCAACGCGACGCCGTGATCGAGCGCGGATGGCTCGATGTCGGCCGCGTAGCTGATCGCGATGCGGCTGGCGTTGCCGTAATCGAATGCGAGGTCGAGCAAGATCAGATTGCGCAGCCCGTCTTCCTTGGCGCGCTGACAGGCCATGCGCCCATCGCTCAGCGCCATGACCGCGTCACCGACTCGCAGCAGGCCTTGGCCGTCGCGCTGAATGACTTCGATATTGTGTTCACACAGGCGCGTGATCAGCGCATTGGCAATGCCCAGATCACCTTCGACGACGCAGGTTTTAACGCTCTGTTCGCTGCTGAGGGTGGTCGGCTGCGGCCGCTCGGCACCTTCGGCGTAGCTATAAAAGCCATGACCGTTTTTGCGCCCCAGACGCCCGGCGTCCACCAGGTCTTTCTGGATCAATGAAGGCAAGAAGCGCGTGTCGCCGTAGTAGGCGTCGAACACCGAACAGGTCACTGCATAGTTGACGTCATGGCCGATCAGGTCAGTCAGTTCGAAAGCTCCCATCGCGAAGCCACCGGCATCGCGCATCAGCGCATCCAGGGTCGGGCAGTCGGCAGCGCCTTCCTGAAGCAGGCGCAGGCTCTCGGCGTAGAACGGTCGGGCCACGCGGTTGACGATGAAGCCCGGTGTCGAACGGGTGTGTACCGGTTTTTTGCCCCAGGCCTTGGCGGTGTCGTACAGGCAGGCGGCCAAGGCTGGATCGCTGGCCAGGCCCGAGACGATTTCCACCAGCGCCATGACCGGCGCCGGGTTGAAGAAGTGCAGGCCGAGCAAGCGTTGTGGGTGATTCAGTTGCGCGGCGATGCTGGTGATCGACAGCGACGAGGTGTTACTGGCCAGAATGCAGCGCTCACCGCAGATCTCTTCCAGTTGGCGGAAGAGGGCGCGTTTGACCTCAAGGTTCTCGACGATGGCTTCGATCACCAGCTCGCAATCGGCCAGCGCTTCGATGGCTTCCACCGCCAGCAACCGGGCGAGGGTGGACGAGCGCGATTCGGCCGAGAGCTTGCCGTTGTCGACGCGTTTGCCCAGTTGTCGGGCAATGCCTTCAATGGCTTGCGCCGCCGCGCCGGGGCGATTGTCCAGCAGCAGCACGCTGTGGCCGGCCTGCGCCGCGACTTGCGCGATCCCGGCGCCCATGGCCCCGGCGCCGATCACGGCGATGCGAGCATTGATGTTCAGTGCAGTCATGACTCAGCGCCCCTTGAAGCTTGGGCTGCGTTTTTCCATGAAGGCGCCGACGCCTTCACGGTAGTCCTCGCTGCGCCCAGCCAGGCGCTGCAGGTCTTTTTCCAGCTCCAGCTGCTCATCAAAGGTGTTGCTCAGACTGGCGTTCAGGCTGCGCTTGATCAGGGCCAGGCCGTAGGTCGGTTGGGTGGCCAGGTGTTGGGCGAGTTTCAGCGCTTCATCGCGCAGTTCGGCGTCCTCCACACAGCGGTAGATCAAGCCCCATTGCTCGGCTTGTTCAGCGCTCAAGCGATTGCCGAGCAAGGCCAATGCCTTGGCGCGGGCCATACCGACCAGGCGCGGTAAAGTCCAGGTGCCGCCGGAATCGGGGATCAGGCCGATTTTGCAGAAAGCTTGAATAAAACTTGCCGAACGCGCCGCCAGCACCAGGTCGCAAGCCAGCGGGATGTTGGCGCCAGCGCCGGCGGCCACGCCGTTGACCGCGCAGATCACCGGCAGCGGCAGGTCGCGCAACTGGCGGATCAGCGGGTTGTAGAATTTCTCGATGGACTCGCCCAGATCCGGCACAGCGCTGCCCGGCGCCACATTGCGGTCGCTGAGGTCTTGCCCGGCGCAGAAGCCGCGACCTTCACCGGTCAGCAGCAACACACGCACGTCCGGGTTCTGCCGGACCTGTTTCAGGGCTTCCTTTACTTCACCGTGCATCTGCGCGTTGAAGCTATTGAGCTGGTCCGGACGATTGAGGCTGATCAGGGCGACGCCGGCCTCGATGGAAAACAGGATGTGTTCGAAGTTCATGGTCATGGCGCTCTCTGGGAGGGTTCGCTTTTTTTAAAAAAGGGCGGGGTGATTACTGGCCAATGAAGGTCGGCGTGCGTTTTTCCTGGAAGGCTTGAATACCTTCATCGCGGTCGCGAGTGCCGGCCAGCACGGTGAAAGCATGGCGCTCGAAGCGCAGGCCGCTAGCGAGGTCGGTGTCCATGGCCTTGAGCAGCGCTTCTTTGGCCAGGCGCACGGCCAGCGGTGCTTTGCCGGCAATGCTGCGGGCGATTTGCAAAGCGCGTTCGACGGTGAATTCTGGCTGGGTCACTTCGCTGACCAGGCCGGCGCGCTGCGCCTGGCGGGCGTCGATCGACTCGCCGGTCAGGACCATTTGCATGGCCATGGATTTGCCGACAGCACGCAGCAGGCGTTGGGTGCCACCGGCGCCGGGCATGATCCCGAGATTGATTTCCGGCTGACCGAAACGAGCGTCTTCACCCGCAATGATGATGTCGGCGTGCATCGCCAGTTCGCAGCCACCGCCCAAGGCGAAGCCGTTGACGGCGGCGATCAGCGGCTTGTTGAAGCGGGTGATGGTTTGCCACGATGCCTGGCGCGGGTCGTCGAGGATGCCGACCAGATTGCGCTCGGCCATTTCCTTTATGTCGGCGCCAGCTGCAAAGGCCTTGCGGCTGCCGGTCAGGACCACGACGCGGGTGTCGGGATCGGCTTGCGCGGCGTTCAGTTCATCGGCTAGCTCACCGAGCAGTTCGGTGGTCAAGGCATTCAATGCCTGAGGGCGTTGCAGGGTAATCAGGCGAACGCCAGGCTCGATGATTTCGACAGCAAGGGTTAGAGGCATGGCGGATGCCCTCACAGTGTGTGCTCGGCTGCAATGCCGGCTCATTATTGGATCGGCGCGGTGGGCCGGTTTTGCCTGAGTATACCTACAACGTGATACGTAAATACAATAGTAAAGCGTATTTAATGTGTCTTATTGACAGGCGGCTGATCTGAATAGAGAGGTGTCTATAAGAGACAGGTGACTGAGTAGTCGCTGGTTTTATTGGGTTTTGTGGCGGATTTACAGGTGTCGCGAGGCCTCCCGTCATAATCGGAGCTAAGTGATACGGATTTTTGTCTTTGTGCTGGCAAAAGCGATGTGATACAAAATGGCCCTGTATCGGCATCGCTTTACGAATGCGTTTAAAGGACAGTCCCATGACTTGTTACAGCCTCGATGGCTTGACCCCGGTGGTTGATCCCACTGCTTATGTTCATCCGTCCGCGGTGCTGATCGGCGACGTGATCGTCGGCCCCCATTGCTACGTCGGGCCACTGGCGAGTTTGCGCGGGGACTTCGGGCGGATCGTGCTGGAGGAGGGCGCCAATCTGCAGGACACCTGCGTGATGCACGGTTTTCCGGACAGTGACACAGTGGTCGAGCGCAATGGCCACATCGGGCATGGCGCGGTGTTGCACGGTTGCCGAATCGGCGCGGACGCGCTGGTGGGCATGAACGCCGTGGTGATGGACAACGCACGCATTGGCCCGCGCTCATTCGTGTCGGCGACGGCCTTCGTCAAGGCAGGGTTCGAATGCCCTGAACAGTCACTGGTGATGGGCGCACCTGCCAGCGTCAAGCGCGGCCTCAGCGATGAAGAAGTGTCGTGGAAGCAAGCAGGCACCCGCGAATATCAACAACTGGCCAAGCGTTGCCTTGAACAGATGCAAGTCTGCGAGCCGTTGACCGAGCCGGAAGCGGATCGCCCTCGCATCAGCGACAGCGGCTTTCGCCCCAAAGGCAGCGCCCATTGAACACTGATCTCCTGTAGGAGCGGGCTTGCCCGCGAAAGCGGTCTGACATTCAACATCAATGGTGACTGACATACCGCTATCGCGAGCAGGCTCACTCCCACAGGGCGGCGTGCATTCGGTATATTCCTTTTCTTTTTTCAGCCCGGTACGCTCATGTCGTCCCTGACACCCTTGAACCAACTGATTACCCGCTTCCAGGAACAGACGCCGATCCGCGCCAGTTCGCTGATCATCACGCTGTATGGCGATGCCATCGAACCCCACGGCGGGACAGTCTGGCTGGGCAGCCTGATTCAATTGCTCGAGCCCATCGGCATCAACGAGCGGCTGATTCGCACGTCGATTTTCCGCCTGACGAAGGAAGGCTGGCTGACCGCAGAGAAAGTCGGGCGTCGTAGCTATTACAGCCTGACCGGTACCGGTCGCCGGCGTTTCGACAAGGCGTTCAAGCGCGTCTACAGCTCCACCGTGCCTGCGTGGGACGGTTCCTGGTGCCTGGTAATGCTCACGCAGCTGACACAGGACAAGCGCAAACAAGTGCGCGAAGAACTGGAGTGGCAAGGTTTTGGTGCGATTTCGCCGGCAGTGCTGGCGTGTCCACGTAGCGATCGCAACGACCTCAACGCGACCCTGCTCGACCTCGGCGTCCAGGAAGAGACCATCGTCTTCGAAACCACGGCGCAGGACGTCCTGGCGTCCAAGGCGCTGCGTTTGCAGGTGAAGGAAAGCTGGAACATCGAAGAGCTGGCAACTCACTACAGCGAATTCATCAAGCTGTTCCGACCGCTCTGGCAAGCGCTTCGCGAGCAGGAGAACCTGCAACCGTGCGACTGCTTCCTGGCACGGGTCCTGCTTATTCATGAATACCGAAAATTGCTGCTGCGCGACCCGCAACTGCCGGACGAATTGCTGCCCGGCGACTGGGAAGGTCGGGCAGCACGCCAGTTGTGTCGCAACATTTACCGGCTGATCTACGCCAAAGCCGAGGAATGGTTGAACAGTGCGCTGGAAACCGCCGACGGTCCACTGCCGGACGTGGGTGAAAGTTTCTATCGACGGTTTGGCGGGTTGAAGTAATTCGCCATTGTTGTGGGAGTGGAGTGGTTAGGGAGAACCTGGGAATTGGTGTAGATAATAAAAATAAGCCTGCATGAGGCCCAACATGATTTTTGCAAATGCACAGCGCGGTGATGGATTTGATCAGTGGATCCATCAGATCAACCAGATTTGTGGCGCCTTCAATGGGCAAACCCTGGGCACCGGGTTTTCCGGGCGGATCCGGGAGCACCGCAGCGGTGCGTTGAAACTCAGTTTTGTCGACGCCTGCCAGGCGCGACTGTACCGCACGCCAGCGGAAGTCGCTGCGGGCGAGGACGGCAAATATTTTGCGGTGTTCCAACTCGACGGCACGGCGGGCATGGCCCAGGGCGACAACAAGGTGTTGCTCTGCGCCGGTGACATCACCCTGATCGACGCTTCGCGCCCCAGCGACTTCACCTACAGTGAAAACTCACGGCAGTTGTCGCTGATTCTGCCCTCGCCGTTGATTGAGCAATCCTTGCGTTTCAACCAGGTCCGGTGCGGTCACCGCATCGCTGCGACGTCGCCGATGGCAATGCTCTCTCACCGCCTGATTCTCGATGCTGCGCAGCAAAACACCCTGAGCCTGCCGGAAAGCGAAGCGACGCTGGAAGCAATTGTCAGCCTGCTGCGCCCGGCCATCAGTCAAGCCGAAGACAGCAACGATTTGCACGAGCGTATCTTTCGCAAGACGCTCGAATGCATTGACGCGCACATTCGCTCTGAAGACTTGTGCCCGGAATGGCTGGCACGGGAAGTCGGCATGTCGGTGCGGGGGCTGTACCGGATTTTTGCCAAGAAGGGTTTGGTGGTGGCGAAATACATCAAAAATCGTCGGCTGGACTTGTGCGCCGAGTCCCTGCGCCAATCGCGTACCGAGCAGAAATTGTCGGTGCTGGGTTACTCCTGGGGTTTTTCCGATTCGAGCTACTTTTCCACCGCGTTCAAATCGCGGTTTGGTATAGCGCCGGGCGAGTACCGCAAGCAGCATGCGTGAGATCTGACTGAATGAACGCTTTCCCTTGTGGGAGCGAGCAGGCTCGCTCCCACAAGATTTTGTGTGTTCTACGGCTTGAGCAACTGGCTGAACGCCTCCAGCTCGCCTTTTTCCAGATCGGAAACCAGCACAAATCGCATGTGATTCGCTTGCCAGGACACCACGTTAAAGCCACGAATCGTCTGGCTCTGTTGCGGCTTGTCCGCCTCCGGCGCGGGCAGGATAAATACGTTGATAATGTGCTTGGCCCGCCCATAACTCAGGGCCGCCGTGGCCTGGTGTTGCAAGTAATCCAACCGCCCCCCCAACAGCACAAACCCTTGTGCCGAGTAATCGACGACCGGTGGCGAGAAGTCGAGTTTGCCGGTGAACCAAGGCTTAACGGTGTGGCGGTCGGACGACACCACATCATTCAAATGCTCGCCCATCAACGAGCGGACGTGACTGGAGACCGCCTCTTCCATTAATGGCTGCTCGCTGGCAGGCGTTGCCACATAAAGCACCAACGCCAAGGCCAGCGCCGCCGATGAAAAGACCGGGGCTAACCATTTTCGCCAACGCTCGACAATGCTTGAGGGCGGGGTAGCAGCGGCGAACACACTGGCCGTCAACGACGCCGGGGCCGTGTAATACGGCGCCTGGCGCTTCACACTGAGCATCAGCACCCTCGCCTGATCGTGTAACCGCGAGCACTCGGCGCACCCAGCCAAATGCCCGGCGACTGTCGCAGCTGTCGCAGGGTCAAGTTCTTTGTCCAGATGGCCATGCATCAACGTCTGGCAAGCCGTGCAGTCGAGTTCATTCATGATCGTGCAACTTCAGCAGTTCGAGTTTGAGCATGGCGCGCGCCCGGGCCAGTCTCGACATGACGGTGCCAATGGGAATATCGACCACCAGGGCGATGTCCTTGTAGGGCAGTTCTTCGAGTTCTTTCAGAACAATCACCTCACGAAACGCCGGCGGCAGAGCACACAGGGCTTGCTGGATGAGCGCCGCATTTTCCATGTGAATGGCCAGCAGCTCGGGGGTCTGGCTGTGGCTCAGCGCGGCGTCCTCTTCGGACAGCTCGTCGCCGATAGCAACCCAATGGTACCCGGCCGAGGCCTTGAGCCAGGTGTAGCTTTCGTTGCGCACGATGGTCAGAAACCAGGCCTTGGCGTTGCCGTCGGCGAAGCGGTGTAAAAATCTGAAGGCGCGCAGGGCGCTTTCCTGAACGACATCGCGTGCGGCGCTGTCGTTACCCGTGAGCCAGCGCGCGAGGTTGTAGGCCGCGTCCAGGTGGGGCGCAAACAGTTCCTCAAATCGCTTCATAGTGGTTCCCGCACTGTCCCACCCCTATAACTGTGCTGCGTTCGCTTTTATTCCCTGAAAAAATTTATTTTTCCGACCCGGAATAAACACCCGTCTCGCAGGGTTGTACCTCGTGTCAGCACCATCACTGTAGTTCGCCTGCGAGGGAAAACCGATGGACATTCAATCAAGACACCCGCTTCGTACCGACGGCCCGCTCAACCCCGACCGCCGAACACTGTTGAAATGCTCGGCGTGGGCCGGGGCGGGGGTCATCTGGGCCCTGAGCGGCGGTATTCCCCGGGCCTTTGCCCTGGATGCGTCGGGCAACGTCTCGGACCCCAAGGCACTGGCCAGCACCTTCCACTTCGTGCAGATCAGCGACTCGCATATCGGCTTCAACAAGGAGGCCAATCCGGAACCGGTGAAGACGTTGCAGGTGGCGATCGATAAGGTCATCGCGCTGCCAAAACCGCCGTCGCTGATCCTGCATACCGGCGATATCACCCACCTGTCCAAACCTGAGGAATTTGACACGGCCGCGCAACTGCTCAAGGGGCTGCCGTCCCCCGTGCACTACGTCCCGGGCGAGCACGACACCCTTGACGAGGGTGGCGGAAAACTCTACCTGGAGCGTTACGGCAAGGGCACCCAAGGCAATGGCTGGTACAGCTTCGATGACCACGGCGTACATTTTATTGCGCTGGTGAATGTCTTCAACTTCCAGGCCGGCCATGAAGCGACCCTGGGCACCGATCAACTGGCATGGCTGGCCGATGACCTGCGCGCCGTGACCAGCAGCACGCCAATCGTGGTGTTTACCCATATTCCGTTGTGGACGATTTACCAGCCGTGGGGCTGGGGCACCGAGGATGGTGATCAGGCGATTGCCATGCTGCGCAAGTACGGTTCGGTGACAGTGTTGAACGGGCATATCCATCAGGTCATCCAGAAGGTCGAAGGCAATATCACCTTCCACACGGCCCGTGGCACCGCTTATCCCCAACCCGCACCCGGTGCGGCACCTGCACCAGGGCCGATGACGGTGGCGGCTGATCAACTGCGCAATTATTTGGGAATCACCGATGTGCGAGCGACGCAGGGTGATCATCCGCTGGCGCTGATCGATTCGACGCTGGTTTAGGGGAGGGTGCCGGGATGAAAAAGCGACTGTTGGCCGTGGCTTGCCTGATGCTGTCGATGCCGGTGTGGGCTCAGGAGGTGAAAATCGATATCAAGGAGTTCATGTTCGGGCCCAAGGATTTGAACGTGGCCGTGGGTACCAAAGTGACGTGGGTGAACGACGATCAGATTCCGCACACGGTGGCGGAAACCCACAAGGTGTTTCGCTCGGGTGCGCTGGACACCAATGACAGTTTTTCCTGGGTGTTCAACACGCCGGGGGAGTTTGAGTATTTCTGTGCGCTGCATCCGCAGATGATCGGGAAGATTGTGGTCAGCCAATAATGCCGCAAGAAACTTACGATAAATCTATTTGAAGAAACCCAACCCCCATAGGAGTGAGCCTGCTCGCGATGGCGGAGTATCAGACAACATTAATTTATCTGACACTCCGCCTTCGCGAGCAGGCTCGCTCCCACAGGTTTTGTGTGTGTAGTTACTGCGGGACGTTGAGGTTCAATGTCGGTGTCTCGTCAAAGAAGTTCCACGGCTTCAACAGCACATGCACCCATTCGGTCGGCATGATCGGCCATTCCTCGGCCCGCGCGATGTGCGTGGTGCCGGTGGTCAGCCAGACCACGTCGTCGGCGTTTTCAATCGACTGGTTATCTGCGGTGAACTGCCCAAGCCCCGAGTCTTTGTCCGAACGGTTCGGGTATTTGCCTTCCGGGTACTTTTCCTCCGGGTTATAGCGCGTCACCCACAGCTGCTTGTCCATGAAGCTGAGGCGGTGATAGAGCCATTCATCCTTGCCAAAGTTGGCGCCCTTGGCCACCGGGTGCGTGCCGCCGGCATACGGGATCAGCTGATAGGAAACCGGGTTGCCGACTTTGTTCTCCTTGCTGAAGTTGCTCATCAGGCGAACGGTCGACGGGTCGAATTTCTGTGCAGCCTGCTGCTCGGTGCTGACCACGTTGTGCTCGGTCTGCATCGTGCTGGTGCGCGGGCCGCCACGGTCGTTCGGGACCACAACCGGGTTTACCTCAACCAGCGAGTTGCTTTCACCGTCCACGTCCATGTCCAGGCGGAAGTTGTAGAGGTGCTGGTGCGTGGTGCCGACGATGTTGTGGTCCAGCAAGGTGCCGTAGCGCGTGTCTTCCTTGGCGGTGGTGTCGTGCATGGTTTTGGACTCTACGCCCTTGACCGCTTCGATACCGGTAGCACCGGCATCGATGCCGATGGTGCCGTTTTGCTGGAAGACCCAGTCGAAGATGTAGTCGTAGTTGCCGACGGTGCTGATCCAGCGCACCACCAGCTCACGCCGCTCGGTGCTGAGGTTAGGCTGGCCCATTTCCTGGTGTTTGTATTCCGGGCCGGCGTAGCGTTCGAACACTGCCATGGCGTGGGGAATCGCGGTTGGTGCGCCGGTGTAGTCGGCAATCGTGGCGTCGAGCAGCACGGCGTTTTGCGGGGCGTCTTTGCCACGGGCAATCGGCGAGGTCAGGGTGCCCATGCCGTAATCGCCTGAGTCCAGGTAGGCCTTGAAGTACCAGCCGACGTCGGGGTCGCCATAAGGCACGATCATGCCGCCCAGCGAGCCTTCGTACATGATTTTGCGCTTCTTGCCCTTGTCGTCATACGTGACGGTGGACAGGATCGGGCCGACCCGCGAATCGAGGCGAACATGGAAGTCCCAGTTCTGCCAGTGAATGCTGTTGCCGGTGATGGTGTAGTTTTTCCCCTCTGGCTCAGTGATTTCCAGCGGCTTGACCTGCACGCCCTTGCGGCCACGGCCGTCATACGGCGTCGGTTTCATCGGCACCGGAATCAAGGCCTCGTCTTCGATCTTGATCAGCTTCTTTTGCTCAAGGTCGACAATCGCCACCAGGCCCTCGATCGGGTGCGCCCAGTAGTTGCCGTCACCGGTATCGAGGTAGCTGACAATTTTCAGCAGCCGTTTGTCCTGCGCCAGCCCGTCCTTGCCGTCGAAATAACCGACGGTCAGCGGGGTCGCGACGACTTTCTTCACATCGGTGATGCCGCGCTTGGCCAGGGCCTGCGCATATTCCGGACTGTTTTCCACGGACGATTGCACAGTGGCGAAATCGTCCAGCAGGACCATGCCGTGCGCACCTTCGATAGGCTTCCAGGACTTGAGCGCCTTGGCGTCAAGGTCAACCAGGGCTTCGATCACATACTTGCCATCCAGCACCACGATGTTGGCCTGGCGCGGCTGCGCGACGTTCTGACCGGTGAAAACGAAGTTCCAGACCTGATCCTTGGGCGGCTCATTGACCGAAACTTCGGTGAATCGAAAACCGGGTTTGTAGTGTTCGGACTGCTTGACGATGTCCACAGCCGCCTTTATTTCGTCCGCGGTCAGTGGATTGAGCGGGTTAGGGCGGGTTTCGACGACAAAGGTCTTGTCCAGGCCGGACTGGAACACCTGATTGATGAAGTCCTTCGGCATGTAGGCGGTGTTGTGTTTGAACACCACCGGGACGGCCAGCTTCATGGGCTTGCCGTTGAGCATGGCGACTTTGCTGTCCGGTTTGACCTTGAGGTAGACCCCGTCCTTGGCAATCACGAACAGGTTGGCGTAGTTGTCCCATTTGACCGTGGCCCCGAATTCCTCAAGGGTCGACTGCAAAGGCACCATTTCGGCGGCCCCGCCATGGGCCTGTGCGGTGGACATCCAGCCTGGCAAACCGAAGGTGCCCAGGGTGATGGCCAGCGCGAGTCGGGCGAACGGTTTTCTTTTTAACGAGGCAATGGACGTGAACATTTCTGAGTTCCTTGGGGAAGCCGGTGACAGCACACCACACTTTGCTACAGCCAGTGGATGGCTTCTTGTGAATTCCTGCCAGATTCCTGTTGCTGCGTGCCTAAATGATCGTTGACCAAGGTTAACCCACAATAAACAACTTGGCGTTGGCCGGCTTTCAGCTCGTCTGATCTGTCGCATAATGAATCCACTGGTTTTGACTTGTGTAGTTAACGTAATCGAGTGGGTCGGACATTGATCGAACGACGGCAATTCAGCGGCGGGATGAAGGGCAAAAACCTCCGCTATCTAAACGAGCCTGCTGACAAGCATGCGCCGGTAACGCGGACAGGTTTTTTACTGCTCGAACACTTCTCGCTGCCTGCGTTCACGCAAGCACTGGACACGATCGTCACCGCGAATCTGCTGCGCCCCGGCTTGTTCGCTTCCCGAACCTTTGGCTTGAGTGATGGGGAGGTCATCAGTGACCTGGGCCTGGTGATCCGGCCGGACGCACGCTTCGATGCGTTGGTGATTCAGCAACTTGATCTGCTGGTCGTGTGTGGCGGCTACCGCACGGAGCTGAAGGCCGCCGATGAGTTCATCCACCTGTTGAGAGCCGCGGCAGAGCGCGGTGTTACCCTGGCCGGGCTGTGGAATGGCGCATGGTTTTTGGGTAGCGCCGGTCTGCTGGACGGTTATCGGTGCGCCATTCACCCGGAGCATCGCCCCGCGCTGGCAGAGGTTTCCAAAGCGGCGCATGTCACCAGCGAGCCCTATGTAATTGACCGTGACCGGCTCACCGCGTCCAGCCCTTCGGGGGCCTTTCATATGGCACTGGACTGGATCAAAGGGCTGCACGATAAGGCCCTCGTCGAGGGGATCGAGGACATTCTGGCGTTTGAAGAGTCTCGCTACCGGCGCATCAAACCGGCGGAAAATATCTGTGTGAGTGCGCCGTTGCGCGAGGTGGTCAAGCTGATGGACGCCAACCTCGAAGAACCGCTGGAGCTGGAGCAGCTGGCGGTTTACGCCGGCCGTTCACGTCGCCAGCTCGAACGCCTGTTCAAGGAGCAACTGGGTACCACGCCGCAACGCTATTACCTGGAACTGCGGATCACCGAGGCGCGTCGACTCCTGCAACACACCGAGCTGTCCCAAGTGGACGTGTTAGTGGCGTGTGGTTTTGTTTCACCGAGCCATTTCAGCAAGTGCTATAGCGCGTATTTCGGCTACCGGCCGTCCAAGGAAACTCGGCTCGTCAAATAAAACAGTCTTGCCCTCTCCCTGGCAGAAGAGGGCGGCTGCCCATTTCAGGTGTGGTGAATCTCTCGGTCCTTGGTTTCCGGCAGGAAGAACGTACCCAGAATGGCCGTCATCACCGCGATCACGATCGGGTACCACAGCCCGTAGTAAATATCCCCCGTGGCCGCGACCATGGCGAAAGCCACTGTCGGCAGAAACCCGCCGAACCAGCCATTGCCGATGTGATATGGCAGCGACATCGAGGTGTAGCGAATGCGCGCCGGGAACAGTTCCACCAGCCATGCGGCGATGGGGCCATAAACCATGGTCACGTAGATCACGAGGATGGTCAGCAGCAGCAACACCATCGGGTAGTTGGTCTTCGCCGGATCGGCCTTCTCCGGGTAGCCGGCGTCCTTGAGGGCAGTGCCGAGGGTGGCGATGAAGGCGTCGTTGCGGGTCTTGAACTCGGCGGCCGGCAGGGAGGTACCTTCGAAGCTCTGGACCACCTTGTCACCAATGCGAACCTGCGCGACCGTGCCCGGTTCGGCCTTCTCGTTTTTGTAGGGGATCGCTTTCTTCGCCAGCACGCTCTTGGCGAGGTCGCAGGAGCTGGTGAAACGGGCCTTGCCCACCGGGTCGAACTGGAACGAGCACTGGCCTGGATCGGCGATCACCGTGACCGGGTTCTTCTCCTGGGCCACGAACACGTCGGGGTTACCGTACTGGGTCAACGCATGGAAGATCGGGAAGTAAGTCAGCGCTGCGAGGACGCAGCCGGCCATGATGATGCCCTTGCGGCCGATGCGGTCGGACAGGCTGCCGAATATGACGAAGAACGGAGTGCCGACCAGCAGCGAACCGGCAATCAACAGGTTGGCGGTTTGCGGGTCGATCTTCAGGGTTTGCAGGAGAAAAAACAGCGCATAGAACTGCCCGGTGTACCAGACCACGGCCTGGCCAGCGGTACCGCCGAGCAAGGCCATGATTACGATTTTCAGGTTGTCCCAGCGGGCGAAGGATTCGGTCAGTGGTGCTTTGGAAGCCTTGCCTTCTTCCTTCATTTTCTTGAACACCGGCGACTCGCTGAGTTGCAGGCGGATGTACACCGAGACGATCAGCAGCAGGATCGACAGCAGGAACGGAATCCGCCAGCCCCAGGCCTCGAACGCTTCCGTGCCGAGCAAGGTGCGGCAGGCGAGGATCACCAGCAGCGACAGAAACAGACCGAGGGTCGCGGTGGTCTGGATCCACGACGTGAAGTAACCCCGCCGGCCTGGTGGTGCATGTTCGGCCACGTACGTCGCCGCGCCGCCGTATTCACCCCCCAGGGCCAGGCCTTGCAGCAAGCGCAGGCTGATCAGGATGACCGGCGCGGCCACGCCGATGGTTTCGTAGCCAGGTAGAAAACCGACGATGGCGGTGGAGATACCCATGATGACAATGGTAATGAGGAAGGTGTGTTTGCGCCCGATCATGTCGCCCAACCGACCGAACACGATGGCGCCGAAAGGCCGTACAGCGAAGCCTGCGGCGAAGGCGAGCAGGGCGAAGATGAATGCCGTGGTCTCGTTGACGCCGGCGAAGAAGTGCTTGGCGATGATGGCGGCGAGGGAGCCGTAAAGGTAGAAGTCGTACCATTCGAATACGGTGCCTAGGGACGAGGCGAAAATGACCTTGCGCTCTTCCTTGGTTATACCGTGTCCGGGCGTGCTGCCCGTGGTTGTACTGTCGATTACGGCCATACGTGTTCTCCGTCTTGCTCTTGTTATAGGCCGGAGTACCTCACATCAGTTGCCGCACCCAGGCCCTGGGGCTGATGTCGCCGGATTGCAAATTGCACGAAGCAAGAAAACAGGCTGACGGCCTCGCAGGTGTGCCGCAATAGTTGAAGCATAATCACCTTCGCGCAGATATCCACTCGCCATCATGCTTCAATCTCAAGCCGACAAATGAGTGCCCAAAAACACGATTTTTGCCTGTTCAGTGGCGAGTTGAGATTAAAAAACGCAGAAAGTGCAATAAACCATCATCATCACAGCAGCGACAACAAACGCGCCCAACGCCTTTGCCATGGCATGGTGTTCAGGTTCAGGCTCAGGCTCGGTCGTTGGCTGCCATGGAGGAATCGAAGACGCTGAGCTTTTGCTGTGGTAATGGCGCAGGACCTGGTAGGTGTATCGCAAGCCAATCAGCAGAAACAACGCGAGCAGACTGAGGACGGCCATGCAAGTCATGGCGGGTTTAGCCTCGGCCTGGGTTTCGTGATCACAGGCCGCGCTGTTGAGTTCCAGAACGCTGATTTGTCCATAGCCCATCTGCGGCTGCTGGGTAACATTGCGGATCGCTGCCTGTTGTTGCAGGTCCAGTACTTGATACTTCCAGAGCGTTGTCGAGCCTTCCCGGCAGTAGGTAAACGTGACGGGGTCTGGGGCAGCAACAATGCAGCCGTCGTTGATGTTGAGTTTTTTCAGCGTTTGATCCGCTGACCTCGTGAAATCCAGGTCGAAGACCGGAATGATCCCGGTGGCTGAAGCCGCCATCGAAAACAGTACGCTGCCCGCGACGATGAGTATCGAAGCTTTCAAGGTTATTTTCCTTGTTATTCATCAGCGTATGGAAACGCGCGTGTAGCGTGGTTCCCCCTGTTTCGATGAGTCTAGAAGACTGTTGGCCGCCGGAAGCCGCTCAGAAAAAATAGCGTCGATAATGGCGGGAATGACACTCGCTTCTAGTAGGGTACCTTGCGGCACCTGGCTGAATCAGTCACTCATACCGTCTTCAATCGCGATTCCTTGCGCACGCATTGCCTTGATCAACTCTGCCCGAGTACCTGGCAAATTGAGCATAGCCACGTGGCGCAATTCGGCCACTTCTTGCGCGCTGTAAGGTTGGTAATCGGCAGGCGTGCTTTTACCCGCCAGGCCGCCGTCGCGCATCAACCAGTTAAGCAGGTCAGCCAACTGCGCATTGTTCAGCGCCGATTGCGACATGCCGGGAACCCGCACCAGAAACTCGCGGCCGCCGGGGACCTTGAGAAAGTTGCCGACAAACCCTGTGAGCCGAGGGGTGTCATTGGCTGCTGAGCCCATGCCGTTACCCAAATGGCAACCGGCGCATTGCAGCTGGTAGTTCACGCCGACGCTGTAGCCGGCCTGGGCGATGGGTTTTTGCGGTTCGTCGTTGCCCGGTGCATGCCGTTGCGCCGGGTCGGGAATGGCCCGGGCATAGGCGAGCGGGGCGGCAATGACGCAAACCAGACCGAGAAATAGCAACCTACGCATGACAAGCACCTCTACGGTAAAACACATTTTCTGCAGCCGCCGACGAAACCTGTGTAGGAGTGAGCCTGCTCGCGATAGCGGAGTGTCAGTCGACATTTGAGTCGCCTGATACACCGCTATCGCGAGCAGGCTCACTCCTACAGGTTTCGGCGGCAGCCACAGGAATCGCGTTGGGGCACAAAAAAAACCGCCGATTGCGTGAGCAACCGGCGGCAATGCGCGTTAAATGGCGACGCCACGGATGACCGAAACGGTGCAGTGATAGATGTGCGATTTGGCGGCCAGGCACCAGTTCACATCGTTGTTGTTGAACGGGCGATAAGCCGGTTCTTCACTGTCGTTACGGGTGCAAGCGCATTGGGCGCAGCTCTGCTTACCGCAGCAGTCGTTATAGGAAATGATGTAGTCCTTGCCGTCGGCCGGGTTGCGGCAGGTGCCGATCCAGGTGACTTTCGAGGCTTCGGTGCCCGGTGGGCAGGACGTCACCGATCCGCCGCAGCAGCTGCACAGAAATCCGTCGATGGAGCAGTAGCGCCAGTAGTCGCAGCTGTTCGGATCGCCCGGGTCACCGGCTTTCGGGTCGTCGGCAGCCAGGGCTTTGCTGGTGCGGTCCAGCGGCAACAGCAGCGGCAGTGCGGCCCCGGCGACCATCAAGGAGCCCATGCGCGACAGCAGTTTGCGGCGTGAGGTGGTGTCGGCAACTCGACGGGTCGAGCGCTCGAACAACAGATCCAGCAGTTTCATAAAAGTCTCCCTGCCTTAATCAGTGGCTATGGCCGTGGCTGTGGTCATGACTGTGGTCATGTGGACGCGGCTGGCTGTTGAGGTATTCCTGCAGCGTGGCGCTTTTCAGGTGTTCGACTTCGAACAGGCTGTCCAGGTGCTCACGGGAATTGACCAGGCCTTTGGCGCGCAAGGTGCCGGTTTTGTCGATCAGTGCTGCGTAGGGCAGCTTGCCGATCTGATAGGTCATGCCGACTTCCGGCCCGACTACGTAGGTGGCGTCTTCCAGTTTGTGTTCGCGGATCAGCGCTTGTTGGGCGTCCATGTCGCCATCGCTGACGAATACCACGTCCAGGCGATCAGCCTGTTCCTTGGCGATGGACTTGATCGCCGGCAACAGCGATTTGCAGATCGGGCACGTCGGCGAGAGGAAGAACAGCAGCTGGTTCTTTTCGCCGGCATAACCGAAGTTCACCGGGCGACCGTTACGATCGGATGCGGTGACTTGCGGCGCGGCTTCGTTGACCGCCACGCCTTTGTCCATCATCAGCGCCCCGGCCGGAGCCAGGCGGCCATGCAAGACACCAATCTGACGAACCAGGCCCATGACGGCAAACGCCACGGCCGCCAGCAAAATCCAGAGCAAAACGTTGGAAACAATTAAGCCTTCCATTGATCACCTACCAATCAGTTTGAGCAGAAGAGGGGAGTTCGCCAGCAAGCCATCGGCTGCGGCGTACAAAAGCAGCGCAACGGCGCTGGCGGCAACAGTGACGAAGCCATCAAAAAAACCCAGGTCGCGGGCCATCGGCAGCACGCTGGCCAACAGCGCCACGCCCACCAGCACGCTGTTGCGCAGCAACAGGACCGGGCGCAACGGTTGCGCCTGGTCCGGCCCGGCACAACCGCAGTCGATATCGCGGCGGCCGCGCCACAGGTTGATACCAATGGCCGCGGCATACAGCGCGATCAGGCTGGCCGCTGCCAACGCTGCCCAATACCGGCAGACCGGCACCAGCAACGTGAACGCGATTACCAGCTCTACCACTGGAATCACACGAGCGACTGGGCGCACCAACATGTCAGGCAGCAGTTGGTAGTCCGCCAATTGTTTGGCAAACCGTGCCGGCGCACGCACCTTGTGCGTCGCGGCACTGGCCAGCAACACCGCAATGGTGAGGGCGCTGGCAATGATGAAGATCGGATCTAAGTGCATGGCCGAACCTCGTTTAGTAGCTCATGACCTGAGTCGCGGTTTTGGCGACTTTCGGCATGCTGCCAGTGAGCTTGTTGGTCTTGAGATCGAAAATCTGCAAGCCGCCTTCGACGTCGGCACCCAGCAACAGCGGCTTGTCGTCGCCCGTTGCTTGCATGCTCCACACCGGCACCGGCGCTTCCAGCGTCGCCACTTTCTTGTGGGTCTTGAGGTCAAACGCCCAGATCAGCGGGCTTGGGTCTTCCCACTTCATCGGTTCGTGCGCGTCGTGCATCAGCACGTACAAGCGGTCGAGCTTCGGCGCCACGGCCATCAGCTGCCAGCCACCCGGTGCCCAGCCGGCTTTCTTTTCCTCGTCAGTGGTCAACGACCACGACGGCAGGATCTTCGGCGTGTCGCCAGAGAAATCCACCGGGCGAACGGTGCCAGTGGTGGTGGTGAAGTAGTAGGTATCGCCGACGTTCACCGCGCGCTCAACGAGCTTCTCGGCGTTCGGGTCGAAGAACGGCGTGCGGGTGCGCGCGGTTTCCTGGCCCTGATCGTTCAGCGTGATCACCTGCAAGCTGCCATCGCCGCACAGCGAGGCGAAGCGGCGGTTGCCGATCGGGTAGTCGAGCACGCAACCCGGAATCGCCAGCTCGGCGGTGACGGACTTGGTTTGCGTGTCGACCACGGTCACCGAAGTCGATGGCGTGAAGTTGTAGACGTAGACAAAACGGTCATCTGCACTGGTGCCAATGCCGAAACGCTGGGTCAACGACTCGGCGCGCTTGGGTGGAATCACTACTTCCCAGGCCGGCGCCAGGGTCGAGCTGTCCCATGCGGTCAGCACATTGGTAACCGTGCCGCGAGTGCCGCGTGAGTAGAAGATGTCGGCGCTGTAGAGGGTTTTCTTGTCGCGGCTGAGCGTCGAAGGTGCGGCAAAACCGGTCGGCACCATGCCGAGGATGCGTTTTTTGTCGGGGTCGACCACGGTGACGCGGCCTGCCACGAAACTGTCGAATTCGACGTCGACGATAAACGCCCGATGGACTTCCGGCGGAAAGGCCAAAACGGTCTGGCCGATGGTATCAGCCGGCAGGTCCGCACGGGCGCTGGTCAAGCCGAGTACAAGCAGGCTCAGACCTAGCGCTGACTGTACGTTGATCCTGTTGGTTCGCATTAGGGGAACTCCCTGAATTGTTATTCACGCAGATCGCGGGTGCTTGGGCAGATTCTTACAATTCGATTCTGCCTCGCCGGGAAACGCTGAGAATTGCTGTGGCTGCCAAGTGTTTGTGTGTCTGTGCCAGTCGTGGGGAATGCGTTTCGAAAGCGTCGGATGAGCCGGTTAACGCACATCGAATCTCGGGTGAGTACCCTGTGGCGAGGGAGCTTGCCTGTGGCGAGGGGGCTTGCCCCCGTTGGGTCGCGAAGCAGCCCCTGCATTTTTACAGACAGACTGAGTTGCCTGGGTTTACGACTGCTTCGCAGCCGAACGGGGGCAAGCCCTAATGCCAGTCAGTTAAGGAATTGACTTGCCCGCCAAGCAGTAATAGAAACGGGCTTATGTTTTTATGAGCCCGCTTCATGTCCCTGCAAAACGCCCTTCAAGAAGTTACCAAACTCAATCCGATCTCTTTCGAGCGCCTTGCGCAACTGATTGATCCTTTATGGATCGAGCAAGCGCTGGCCTCGACCGGAACGGTTTCTCTGCGCCGCAGACGCCTGCCGGCCGAGCGCATCGTATGGTTGGTGGTGGGGTTGGCTTTGTTCAAGAACGAGCCGATTTGGCTCATTGTGCAGCAGCTGGGACTGGCTTTGGGCGAAGCCAAGGTGCCTGTGCCCAGCGCCGCAGTCCAGGCCCGGCAACGGCTTGGAGCAGAGCCGCTGGCCGCACTGTTCAAGCAATTGGCCGAGTCATGGGGCGGCGCTGAGCAGCCCGCTTCGGCTGGCTTTTTAGGGTTACGCAGCTTTGCGGTAGACGGCGTGGTGTGGTCCACCCCCGACACGCCAGAAAACCGCCAAGCCTTCGGTGGCGGGCGGACTCACTCGGGAGACGGAGCCTGGCCACAAGTGCGCGGTGTTTGCCTGATGGATACCTATAGTCACTTGATTCGGGCCGCCTGTTTTGGCGAGTTTGCTATCGGCGAACTTCGCCATGCCAAAGGTCTGGAGAAAGCGGTAAGCGATCACTCGGTGACGATTTTTGACCGTGCCTATTACTCGGCAGCCCTCTTGCTCGACTGGCAGCACAGTGGAACCGAACGGCATTGGCTCATGCGGGCACGCAAACCGCTTAAATACGAGGTAGTCGAAGAGTTGGGCGCCGGTGATTGGCTCGTGCGATTGGCTGTATCCCGAGATGCGCTCAAGCAACGTCCAGACCTTCCTACCCATTGGCATGCACGGCTGATTGAGTATTCGATAGACGACAAACCCCGCCGTTATCTCACCTCGTTGATCGATGCCGAGCGTTACCCTGCCAATCGGGTGGCGGGGCACTACAACGAACGTTGGGAAATTGAATTGGGTTACCGCGAGATCAAGCAAAACCTGCTTAAGGGGGAGCAATTACGCAGTAAACAACCTGATTTGGTGCGCCAAGAACTGTGGGGAACTCTGTTGGCCTACAACCTGATCCGTCAGGAAATGCGCTTGATGGCTGAAGAAATAAAGGTGGTGCCGCAGCGCTTGAGTTTTCTCTGGCTGGCTCAAGCGGTCACCAATGCGCTGCGCTTCTGCCCGCTGGAAACGCCAGGCACGATCCCTAAACGACTGGCAGAACTGAGAGTCCAGGCTAAGCACTTCATGCTGCCTGCCAGACGAGAGCGAAGTTATCCACGAGTGGTCAAGCCCAGACCAGTCAAATATCCCAAAAAGAAGGCAAGAGGGCTTAACTGACTGGCATTAGGGCAAGCCCCCCTCGCCACAGGGTTTGTGTCGTTCAAGAGATCGATGGGTGCCTTTACAGGTGTCAGGCGGGAGTGGCGAGGGGAAGGGAGAAGGTGAACACCGCGCCACAAGGCTCCAGGTTCTGCGCCCAGATATCCCCGCGATGGCGGCCGATGATGTTTTTGCACAGCGCCAAGCCAATGCCGTTGCCGCTGACCTTGGACGAGAAAAAACCGTCGAACAGCTTGTCTTGCTCCAGCGCCTGAATCCCGCGTCCGCGATCTTCAACCCGTACCAAAGCAACCTGTTCATCACGGCTCGCGTGAATACGCAGCACCCGCCGCTCGGGTGCTAAATCACTCATCTCTTCGATGGCATTAAAGGCCAGGTTGAGGATGACTTGGCCGATCAAAACCTTCTCGCAACTGATCAGCAGCGGTTCAGGGCTGGTGATAATCTCGACCTTGATCCGGCTCGGGTCGGCACGCAGGCTGATGAAGTATCGGGTTTCGCGCAGCAGCTCGTTGAGGTCAATCAGCTCTTCGGATTGCTCCAGCTTGACCACGTATTCGCGCACGCTTTTGATGATCAGCGAGGCGTGCTCAATTTGCCGCACCGCGTTCTGCAAACCCCAGGCCACGCCTTGGTCGTTGCCTTGATCCTTGCCAAGGCGAATCACCGCGCCTTCGATGAAATTACGCGTGGCTGCCAGCGGTTGACTCAGTTCATGGGCAATCGCCACGGCCATTTCGCCCATGGCGTTATAGCGCGCCAGGTATTCCAGTTTCTGCTCGCTGACCCGCCGGGCTTCTTCGGCGCGCACCTGTTCGGTGACATCGCGAAACAGTAGCAAATAGCCGACCAAATCATCCTCAATCTCGATATAGCGGCACGTCGCGTGGTGCCAGCGCCATTCACCGTCTCGCCGCTGCAAGTGATAGTGAACGCTGAACGGCGTGTGTTCCGGCGGCTCGCAGGACATCTGTTGCAGCAGGCGCAAGCGTGAAGTCTCGTCGCACCAGTCCAGGAAGTTTTCGCCAATCAGCGACTGATCTTCGCTGTTGAGCAGTTGCACGGCGGAGTCGCTGATAAAGCGGATATCGCCTTGTGGTCCGAGCACCGCAACGCCTTCGGCCAGGTCCTGCATAAAGGCTTTGAGGCGGCTTTCGAAGCGCTTGAGGTCTCGTTTGACCTTGTCTTCCTTGGAGATGTCGCGGAACTGCACCATCAACACATCGCGACCGTCCAGGTGCACCAGCGTCGCCACCGCTTCCGAGAGGATTTCCACCCCTTGCTTGGAGCGATAACACCACTCGATGGCGCGTTGGCCGGTGCGCGCCGCGCCTTCCAGCCAACGCAGGCCGACCGAGCGCCGGTACTGCGGCGCATTGCTGGTCATGTCCGGGGCTTTGAGCGGTGTCAGTTCTTCGAGGGTAAAGCCCAGCGCCGTCAGGGCGGCGGCGTTGGCCCACAGGATCTCCTTGCTGTGGGCGTCGTGAAGAATGATGCACAGCGGCATGGCTTCGATCAAGGCGTAGAAGTCTTTCGGTTTTGGCAGATACATCGCGCAGCCCTTGGCGGCAGAGGGGTCGACTACAGATGAAGTCGAAGTATGGCGTTTTATACCGGCTTGCGCCCGGCGATGCGCTCAGAGGTTACCGGGGGCGGGCTAGGGGTTTTCTTTAGTCGGGGGGTTACACGCCCCAATAGTGGCGAGCGGATGCGGTTTTTACACTGAACCCATCAACGGTCGCCACGCCCCCAGGCAGGCTCCGTCTAATAACAAGTCAACGGAGATCAAGCCCATGCTGCGTTCAGCTACCGCGCAGAAAGACCCTCTGCCAGGCGTCGACGACACCAGCGTCCACCGCCAGGAATTTCAGCAGGTGCTGGATGAAGTGCGCCAACGTCGCGATGAATTCGACGCCGGTTCCCACGTACCACGGGACATGATCGAACGCTTCAAACAGGTGGGCATCTACCGCGCTGCCACGCCGAAATGCTTCGGCGGTGATGCGCTGGCGCCAGCGCTTTTCCTGCAGATGATCGAACGCATCTCCGAAGCCGACGGTTCCGCCGGCTGGGTCGCCAGCTTCGGCAGCGCTGGCGTTTATCTTGCCGCTTTGCCGCCAGAAACCCTGGCTGAAATCTACGCCGACAGCCCTGATCTGGTGTTTGCTGGCGGCCTGTTCCCATTGCAGCCTGCTGAAGCGGTCGATGGCGGCTGGCAGGTCAACGGCACCTGGAAATTCGCCAGCGGCTGCAAAGGTGCGGACCTGCTGGGTGTCGGCATCGGCGCCGCCGGCGGCAAGCCGCGCACTGCTGTGTTCCGCGCGGATCAGGTCGAGATCATTGAAAACTGGGACGTGGTCGGCCTCAAAGGCACCGGCAGTCACGACCTGCGCGTCACCGGCAAACACGTCGATGAACGTTGGACCTTTATCCGTGGCGGTGCCGCGACCATCGACGAGCCGCTGTTCCGCTACCCGTCGATTGCCTACGCCGCGCAAGTGCTGGCCGTGGTCAACCTCGGTCTGGCTCGCGCTGCTCTCGATGAAGTCAGCCGCATGGCTGCTGGCAGCGGCATCACCGGTGCGCCGAAAATGGCCGACCGCGCTTACGTGCGCATCGAAATCGCCAAGGCCGAAGCGCAACTGGCCGCCGCCCGTGGCTTCTTCTACAACGCGACCGAGCAGGTGTGGAACTCGATTCTGGCCGGCAACCCGGTCACGCCTGAGCAAACCAGCCTGTTGCGGCTGTCTGCGATTCACGTGTCCCAGGCCGGTGCGGCCGTGGTGCAGAGCGCTTATAGCCTCGCCGGCACCACTGCGATTTACCTGCGCCACCCGCTGCAACGCTACCTGCGCGATTCGCTGGTGGTCACTCAGCACGCATTCCTCAGTGAAGGCCTGTACGACGGCGCAGGTTCCGTGTTCCTCGGCGTATCGCCATTCCCTGGCTACATCTGAACCCACTCTTTCAAGGATCAAACCCAATGACCCAGACCACTCAAGAGCCACTGCGCGTCGTCTTCTGCATCGGCATCACCCAGAACTTTTTCGACCTTCCAACCGGCGAAGGCCTGAGCGTGTGGAAAGGCTTCAGCCAAATGATGGGCTCGCTGGGCGCCATGCCTGGCATCACCGTACTCGGCGCGATGGACGATGACCGCTTGATGGTCGGCCCGTCCACCACTTCGCCGTGGACCGTCTACATCATGGCCGACGTCGACTGCCACCAATCGGTAATCGATGCCTGCAACCTGTTCCGCACCACGCCGGTTAACGAATACAGCCTGTGGCGCTACGCCAAGGTCGAAGCGCGCATCGGTCGCCCACTGACCATTCCTGACGCTGCCAAGGTTTAAACCATGAACGAGGCCTTGCTGCAGCGGCTTGAAACGCTGGAAGGGGAGAGCCAGGTGCGTCGCTTGATGGCGCGCTATATGGACCTGTGCGATGTGCCGAGGGCGCCGACCTATGTCCGCGAATTGGCGGAGCTGTTCTGCGTCGATGCCATCTGGGAAGGCGTCGGCACCCAGACCGCGCAGACCTTCGGTCAGCACCATGGGCGCGACGCGATAGCGGCATTCGTCGGCGGCTATTTGCCGCCCTCGGATCACTTTTGCCTGAACCTGCATTACCTCACCAGCGAGGCGATCACGGTCGACGGCAGCAAGGCCCAAGGGCATTGGATCATGCAGCAGGTTTCCACCTACGCCGATGGCCGCAGCGAGTTGTTTGGCACACGCCTGAACATCGATTTCCGCTGTGTCGACGGCGTCTGGCTGATCGCGCATTTCCGTACGCAACGCTTGTTCAATACGGGGTTGGGCGCATGAGCACGTTTATCAGCGAATTCTTGATCGGTGGCAGCGGCAAACGGGTCGCGATCAAAGACTCCATCGACATTGCCGGGTATGCGACTCGTTCGGGCAGTCGCGCGTTTGCAGATGCGGCGCCGGCCACCCGCAATGCCGACGTCGTCGACGCGATTCTCGACGCGGGCTGGCAAATCGTTGGCAAAACCAACATGCACGAGCTGGCGTTTGGCGTCACCGGCATCAACGACTGGACCGGCACACCGATCAACCCGCAAGCGCCTGATCGCGTACCGGGAGGTTCCTCCAGCGGTTCGGCCGCCGCAGTCGCGGCCGGTTTGGCGGACATCGCCCTCGGCACCGACACCGGCGGCTCGGTGCGTGTGCCGGCGGCGTGCTGCGGCATTGCCGGGTTGAAGCCGACTTATGGTCGCGTCAGTCGGATCGGCGCGCATCCAGCGGAGTCGAGCCTCGATTGCGTCGGGCCGTTTGCCGCGGACATGGCGGACCTGATCGCCGCGATGCAAGTGATTTGTCCTGGATTTCAGGTTCAAGGTTTGCCGTCGGGCAATGCCTCCGTCGGCTTCCTCGAAGTCGACTGCGATCCGCATCTGCAAGCGAGCCTCGGCGCCGCCGCTGACCGCGCTGGCTGGCGTCGCGGCAATCTGCACTTGAGCGAATTCGAAGCGGCGTTCGCTGCCGGTTTGACCGTGATCAATTTTGAAAACTGGGCCGCGTTCGGCCACCTCACCGGCAAAGGCCTGATCGGTGCGGATGTCGAGCAACGCTTGTTAGCCGCGAGCCGCACCAGCGCCGCCGACCTGGCGCAAGCGGAGAAAGTCCGCGCGCGTTTCAGCCAGCAAGTGGACGCCGCACTGGAGCAGTTCGCCGTGCTGCTGTTGCCGACGATGCCGAGCCTGCCGCCAACGCTGATCGAAGCGCGCAGCGCGAGCAAAGCCGTGGCCGGCATGACCCCGCTGGTTCGGCCGTTCAACCTCAGCGGCCATCCGGCGCTGACGGTGCCGGTGGAACTGGATTGCGGCGGGCTGAAGGTCGGCCTGCAGATTGTCGGCCGTAAAGGTCAGGACGAATTGGTCTGCGCCTTTGGTGCGCAGCTGCAACAGAGCATGACCGGTGAACGGTCTGGCTCTAAATCGAAATCATAAGAACACGCCATGAGGAGAACCGCATGAGCACTCATGAATACCGGCTGATCGCATCATCGAAAAGCCCCGACGAATTGGTCAGTCACGACCGCGTCGACGTCTCGCTGTACAACGATCCAGCATTGTTTGAAGCCGAGCTGGACAAGATTTTCTACCGCACCTGGGTGTGGGTTGCCCACGAAAGCGAAGTGCGCAATTCCGGCGACTTCAAGACCGCCACCATCGGCCGTCGCCCTGTGATCGTTGTTCGCGACAAAAAGAACAACATCAACGTTCTGGAAAACCGCTGCCGCCACCGTGGCGCCACCGTGTGCGAGAAGCACAAAGGCAACGCCACCGGTTTCACCTGCCCGTACCACAGCTGGTCGTATGGCCTGGACGGCAAACTGCGTGCGCTGCCATACCCGGACGGCTACGAAGGCATTCTGGAAAAGACCGAGTTGCCGCTGACCAGCCTGCGCGTGGAAAGCTATGCCGGCATGGTCTTCGCCAGCTACAACGACGAGATCGAACCGCTGGAAGACTTCCTCGGCGGCGCCAAGCACTGGATGGACCTGTTCATGAAACAGGGCGCCGGCTACCCAATCAAGACCCAGGGCGAACACAAGTTCAGCTTCAAGGGCAACTGGAAGATCCAGCTGGAAAACACCACCGACGGTTACCACTTCCCGATCGTGCACAAGTCGTTCATGTCGTCGGTGGATGAAGAAACCTCGGAAATGCTCTCGTTCATGACCGACGAGCAAGCGGTCACCCACTCGCTGGGCAACGGCCACAGCGTGATGGTGATGGTGCCGGAGCACGTCGACCTCGATCACGACGACGGCACTGAACAGCTGCAAGAACGCTTCGCTCACGTCACCGAAGAACTGTCGAAAACCATGCCGGCGGATCAAGTGCGTCGCATTGTACGTTCGCTGCACGGCGCTGGGTTCAACCTGAACCTGTTCCCGAACGTGGCGATGTCGATGTCGTTCTTCCGCGTGCTGCGCCCGGTCTCGGTCACCGAAACCGAAATCCGCCATGTCGCCCTCGGCATGGACGGCGGCCCGGAAATCGCCAACCGCGAACGCATGCGCATTCACGAACACTTCCAGGGCCCGTTCGGTTTCGGCAGCCCCGACGATGCCGAGGCCTGGGACCGTGTGCAGCGTGGCTCGTACGCCGGCGTCGATGCGCCAATCCTGGTTAACCGCGGCCTCAATCGCGAAATCACCGCCGAGAACGGCGACAAGGTCAGCCACGCCACCGACGAGGGCGGCATGCGCGGTGCTTACGACATGTGGAAGAGGATGATGAGCCAATGAGCAATCAAGACACCCTGAACGGTTTTTCCGGCCCGTTGGCCCTGGCCATCGAATTCATCTGGCGCGAAGCCGAACTGCTCGACCACAAGGACTACGCCGAATGGGCGACCTTGTGGAGCGAAAGCGGCAAGTACATCGTGCCGATCGACCCGGACACCGAAGACTTTGAAGCCACGCTCAACTACGCCTACGACGATGCGCGCATGCGTGACTTGCGCATCGAACGCCTGACCGCCGGCTACTCGCCGTCGGCGGTGGACGCGGCGAAAACCATCCGCACGGTCTCGCGTTTCCGTCTGGTTGAAGCGGCCGGCGACCTCGTTGAAGTCAATTCCGCACAGGTGTTGTACGCCTACAAGCGCGGCGTGCACACGCCGTTCGTGGCCGACCTCAACCACCGCATTCGCATTGTCGATGGTGTGGCGAAACTGGAACGAAAGGTTGTGCGCCTGATCAACTCCACCGACAGCCTGAGCGCGCTCGGCTTCCTGCTATGAGGGCCGCCACCATGAACCGAGTAGCCCTGGTGACCGGTGCTTCGCGCGGTCTTGGCGAATGCATCGCTCGTCGCTTGCACGCGGCCGGCTATCGCGTCGCTCTCGCTGATGTGCGCCTCGACGGCGTGCAACAGTTGGCAGCGGAACTTGATGGCAGCGGCGCGACTGCCGTCGCCATCGAGCTGGATGTGCGTAACAAGGCCGATTTTGTCCGTGCCCGCGACCTGCTCGCAGAGCGTTGGGGCGGTACTGACATTCTGGTGAACAACGCGGGCCAATCGAAAGTGGCCGCGCTGATGGACATCACGCCTGAGGAATTCGACGAGTCGATGGCGATCAACCTGCGCGGTACGTTTGTCGCCTGCCAAGTGTTCGGCGCGCACTTTGCCGAACGCGGCTTTGGTCGCATCGTCAACATCGCCTCGCTCGCCGGTCAGAACGGCGGCACCGCCACTGGCGCGCATTACGCGGCGGCCAAGGGCGGCGTGGCGACGCTGACCAAGGTCTTTGCCCGTGAGCTGGCGCCGCAAGGTGTGACGGTCAACAGCATCTCGCCGGGTCCGCTGGACTTGCCGATCGTGCGCGAAACCGTGGCCCCGGAGCGACTGGAGCAGATTCTGAAGATGATCCCGGCCGGCACCCTCGGCGCCCCGGAGTACATCGCCGACAGCGTGTTGCTGCTGATCGCCGAGCACGCCGCCTCGGTTACCGGCGCGTGCTGGGACATCAACGGCGGCTTGTTTATGCGCTGAGCAAGTTCATGGCGAACCAAACCTGTAGGAGCTGGCTCGCCAGCGAAGGCGTCCTCACTGGCGATGCAAGTCTCAAGGTCGCCTTCGCCGGCAAGCCGGCTCCTACAGGTGTTCGTCACGTTAAGAGCAGGGTGCCCACGGGTGCCGCGATAACAAAAATCAACCGTATTTCAGGTGATGCAATGATGAAGGTGAGGATCGAAAGGATCGTCGACGAAGCGCTGGATATCCGTTCCTTTCGCCTCGTGCGCAGTGACGGTCAGCCGCTCGACAGTTATGAACCGGGGGCGCATGTCGACCTGACCGGGCCGACCGGGGTGACCCGTCAGTATTCGCTGTGCAGTCCGCCGCAGGATCGCCGCGCCTATCTGGTCGCCGTGAAGAAAGAAGCGCAGTCGCGTGGTGGTTCCGCAGCCCTGCACGAGGTGGAAGAGGGCATGGAGCTGGAAATGGGGGCGCCACGCAACCTGTTCCGCCTCGACCCGACTGCCACCGAACACGTACTGTTTGCCGCCGGGATCGGTGTTACGCCGCTGCTTAGCATGGCTTATCAACTGGCAGACAGTGGTCAGCCATATCGCTTGCATTATTTCGCCCGTTCGCCGGAGTACGCAGCGTTTTCCGCGCTGTTGGCCAGCACCTTTGGCGATCATGTGCAGTTTCATTACGGCGTCGAACCGGCCGGCATGGACGCGGCATTGACCCAAAGCCTGGCTCAGGCCGGCAGCGTCGCCCACGTCTACACCTGCGGCCCCGCGCCGTTCATGAATAAAGTAGTGGAAGTGGCCGCCCGCAGCCGCAGCGAAGACGCAATTCACCTGGAACACTTCCAGGCCGATCCCGCCGCCCATGCCGGGCCGAGCGGTGGTTTTGAAGTGGAACTGTCCAGCTCGGGCGTGGTACTTCAGGTGCCGGCCAATACCAGTCTGGTCGACGTGCTACAAGCCCACGGCTGTGACATCGACACTGAATGCCGCGAAGGCATCTGCGGCACCTGCATCGTCGAGGTGCTGGACGGGGTTCCGGAACACCGCGACAACTGTTTGTCGAGCAAAGAGAAGGCGGGCAACAAGCAAATTTGCGCCTGCGTTTCGCGAGCGCTTTCCGCTCGTCTGGTATTGGACCTGTAAGGGGCGAAACCCCTGGAAACATTGCGTGGGAGTCGATTAAATCGGCGGCCCACGACCGTCTAGGGAGGCGACGGTCAGTACCCGGAATTAATCGAACCGCTCGACGAAGCGGTCGAAAAATAACAATAAAACTGACGTGAGGCCCTGCGGTCATGAGTACTACTTCGGCGGTGCGCAACGATGCATTCGAAAGTTGGTTAAGCCAGGTCAATCAGGCCTGTGGGCGCTTCGACGCCCGCGCACTGGACGCGAATTTTTACGGTGAACTGGCAGAATTTCGCAACGGCGCGATCAACCTCAGTGTGGTCGACATGGCCCACGTGCATCTGTATCGCACCAGCAAAGACGTCAGCACCAGCAGCGACGGCCATTACTACGCAGTGTTCCAACTGCGCGGCAGCTCGCAACTTGAACAGGGCGATAACCGCGCCCTGTTGGGCTGTGGCGACATCGCCCTGATCGACGCCAGCCGTCCCAGCGACATGACCTATAACGATGATTCCCGGCAACTGTCGCTGATCCTGCCGCGTCAGGTGGTGCAGCGTGGTTCGCACTTCAACGCCGTCAACTGCGCCACGCGTATTTCGGCCAGCACACCGTTGGCCACACTGGCCAACCGCATGGTGCTGGAGACCCAGCGCCAGGAAGGGCTGGAGATGCAGGAAAGCGAAGCCGTACTCGACGCATTGGTCAGTCTGCTATTGCCGGGGATCAGCGCGCGCGACGCCAGCGTGGATGCCCACGAGCGGCAATTTCGCAAAACCATCGCCTACATTGACGAGCACATCAGCGACGAAGAACTGTGCCCCGAGCTGATTGCCCGGGAGGTGGGCATGTCGGTGCGCGGTCTGTACCGGATGTTTTCCAAGCGCGGCCTGGTGGTGGCGCAATACATCAAGCATCGTCGCCTGGATTTCTGCGCCGAAAACCTGCGACGTTCCGATGTCGAGCAGAAGCTTTCAGCCTTGTGCTACGCCTGGGGCTTCTCGGACTCCAGCTATTTTTCTTCGGCGTTCAAATCACGCTTTGGCGTCTCGCCGGGCGAGTATCGCAAGCGCTATAGCCACTGACCGCGTCATCGTTCAATCGCGGGCAAGCCCGCTCCCACAGGGAATTATGGTGTTCACAGATCCTGTGTACACCACCGTGCCTTGTGGGAGCGGGCTTGCCCGCGATGGCGGCCTGAAGACCGCCGAAGAATACACTCAGTGCCGCGCCGGCTCATCCACCGGCAAATGCAACACCTCGCGCACCAGCATGGCAATGCTGCTCACGCCCATCTTTTCCTTGATCTTGGTCCGGTGCACATCAACGGTCTTCACGCTGATGTTCAGCTCGCGGGCGATGACCTTGCTGGCCTTGCCATCGATCACCAGCATCAACACTTCCCGTTCCCGGCTGGTCAACAGCGCGAGCTTGCCTTGCAGGTTCTGACGCTGCTGCTGATCGGCCTGGGCATGCACGGCGGTCTTCAGCGCCGCCTGAATGCGGTCGATCATTTGCTGCGGGTTATACGGCTTCTCGACGAAATCCAGCGCACCGTTTTTCATCGCTGTGACCGACATCGGAATGTCGCCATGGGCCGAGACGAAAATCGTCGGCAGGGTGCTGCCGCGTTGGTTGAGGATCTCCTGCAATTGAAAACCGCTGGTTTCCGGCATGCGCACGTCCAGCACTAGACACGCCGGCTGCTTGGGATCGTACTGGCTCAGGAACTCTTCAGCGCCGGCAAAGCATTGCGCCTGCACACTGACCGACTCCAGCAGCCAGGCGAGCGAGGTGCGCAGGTCTTTGTCGTCATCGACGATATAAACAATCGGTTTGCGGGTTTCCATCAGGGACTGCCACGAGAAATTCTATTTATTGTTATCGCACGCATGCACGTTGCGGCGGACTTGCGCCTATGTTGGCGCCTCAAAGCAGGATACCCATTGCTAAGGGCCCTGACGATAAAGAAACCACCTAGTCGACTAGCGGAAAGCCCACCTCATCATGGGGATCGTCAGAATGGTTGCGGGCAGCGCCGGGCCTTAGTCTTGTTCCATTACCAAGGGCCGCGCAACGACGGTCCTCCTGAAGGAAGGGGCACCGACATGGCCGACCTGAGCCAGCAGCAAATCGACTTTCGCAACGCCATGGCGCAGCTGCCTGCTGCGGTGAACATCATCACCACCAACGGCCCCGGCGGACAATGCGGCATCACCGCCAGCGCGGTGTGCTCGGTCACCGACTCACCGCCCACCGTGCTGGTCTGTGTGAACCGCAATAGCGCGACCCATGATGTGTTCCGTACCAACGGCCATTTATGCGTCAACGTGCTGTGCGGCGAACAGGAAGACCTGGCCCGCCACTTCGCCGGCATGACCAAAGTGTCGATGGCCGAACGTTTTTCCTGGGATTTGTGGGACGAAGGCGACACCGGCGTGCCGTTGCTGCGCGATGCGCTGGTGCAGCTGGAAGGGCGGATCACCGAGTGCAAGGAAGTCGGGTCGCATTCGGTGATGTTCGTTGAATTGTCGAATGTTGGTGTGCGCGCAGAGAGGGATAGCCTGGTGTATTTCAACCGGTTGTTTCATCGGCTGGAGCATGCGGGCGCGCATTGCTGAGACACCGCGTTATCGTTCTTCGCGGGCAAGCCACGCTCCCACAGTAAGCCGCGCCGGCCTGGACTACGCGGTCAATTGTGGGAGCGAGCCTGCTCGCGATAGCGATGCCAGTTCGAAGCACTGCAAGGCTATTCTTCTCTGAACCCTGGCAAACCTTGAGCTGCTCGCCATTTCTTCACAAGATGCGTAATACCTTCGTTTGAGTTATCCGCACCGTCTTCGGGGTAGTAAATGAGGTCAGTTCCATCGGGATGTTCTGTAAGTTCGCAAAATTGCTTCAGCAACGGATCGAGAACCTCATCCGGTGCGTTTTTGTTTGCGGCCCGGATGTTCTGCATCAGTTGAATGAACTCTGCTTCGGTGAAATCAGAAAAGTTTGTTTTCATGGCCCTGATTCCTGTGAACATCAATATGGTTTCTAGGGGTGGTAACCCTTAAGTTATCTATGTTGTAGACCTCTCCGCCTTTTGAGATCCATTTGACATGATGCAATTCGAAAGAGCTTTTTCCTCCTACCGCATCTCTGTAACGAGCCTTTGGAGCGTTGCCGTTACGCATGCGCTCTATGTTGTCAGGATTGAACTGACTACATAGCTCGGCATCATTTTCTACAGCGGTCCAAAACGCTCTTCTGAATGCATCAAAGTCTTTAAAGTGTTGTCCGCGCAGCTCATCAGCAATCCGCGTTGGAATGGGCGAACCCAGCCCGCTACCAGCCCCAGCCAGCCAAACACCCGCCACATCTTCACCCACCCCCGTGACTCCACCCGGCTCATACCGAGCATTGAGCACGATGTAAATCGGCTCAAGCCCCGCATCGGCCGGAAACCAGATGATTGCATCCTGATATTCGGGCGGGTGTTGCGGGTTCACCAGTATCTTGTCAGCCTGCTCGGTGGGCGGGTACACCCAGATCGTCGGCAGCAGCGGGGCGCCTTCCAGTGCTGGAACTCCCGGTACGTCGTCAGGATTCGCTGCAGGCGTCCAGGTCAGACCAATGCCACTGCCGAGGTCAGCGACAAATTGCTCACCTTGCTGGCTGGCTTTGATGACCGGGACGAATTCCCAGTCTTTTTTCCCGCCGGTGTAGAAGCCGTAAGCACTGACAGAGCCATCCGGCAATGTCTTCACGTTGACGCGCACTCGGGTTCGTCCCGCGTCCAGCTCCGCGTATTGCTCGTTTTTGTAGAAGGCGCTGTCGGGTGAAAGGTCGGTGTTCGGCATCAGCAGGGCGACGGTCCCGACTGCAGCCCCCGTCGCCACCACCGAACCTGTCAGGGACAGGGCCAGCGAACCGCCTAGGCGCTGGGCAAGCGCATTCCCCGTGACCGAACCGGCCACCCATCTGAGCGGAATACCTTCGGCGGTAATCGTCGCACCGGTGCCCAATACCGCCCACGATCCGTAGTCGGCCAATCGTTCGACTGGGACAAAACCGGCGGGGTTGTTGTGGTTGATGATGCCGTCCGGAAGGTTGCAGCTTTTGGCGAACACGCAACCTTGGGTTTTGAGTTGTTTGCGTTGTTCGATTTGTTTGAGCCAGCGCTCTTCAAAGGCCTGTTGCCGGGCGAGCATGTCGTCGTAGGTCTTTTGCCGTGCCTCGCGCTCGGCGATTTCGGTCGAGGTCATGTCTCGCAGGTAACGGACACCGGTCCCGCTACCGCCGTTACCTGTCACATGCTCCCAAACCTGGGGGATGTCCTTGTCGCGTGCCATAGGCGTCCTTTTCCGCGTGTGACCAAAGCAGCTCCGAACCTATCCGGGAAGCTCAGGTGTTGGCGTTAGGACGTTTCCTAAAAGCAGCGCTGAAATTTCCTATTTCGTGGTGTTGCAGGTTGCGCGGGTGGTGAGTCAGTAGGACCGCGTTATCGTTCATCGCGGGCAAGCCACGCTCCCACAGGGTTTTGCGCGGTACACAAATTTTGTGTCCTCCGTAAAACCTGTGGGAGCGTGGCTTGCCCGCGATAGCGGACTATCAGTCACCGCACCTGTTGCAGATATTCCCTAGCCAAATGGCAAGCCCGCTCAATCAACATCGGCGCCATTTCAATAGCCGTCGGCGTACCTTTGCGGGTATGAATCCAGCCCAGGTACGTGGTGCCACGCAGCATCAGAAACAGGGCCAGCGTCTCGCGATCAGCCTCGGTCAACGGCTTAACCGCGTCATACCCGGTCAGCAACGCCGCTTTGATCTGCTCATAGCGCGGATCATCCAGGCAGAAGTACAACGCCGTCGCCAGCTCGAACATGTGCCAGCCAAACCCGGCATCATCAAAGTCGATCAGCCGCAGCTGCGGGCCTTCAATCAGCAGATTCTCCGGCACCAGGTCCGCGTGAATCATGCCGAAGTTGTCCAGATTCCGGCCGTAACGACGCAAGTCGCTGCGGGCATGGCGACGGGCCTGTTGCAATAGCTCACGCTGCTCGTCGGTAAGCTGTTCCAACTCCCAGAACCGCCCCCAAAACGGATTGGCACCGATTAATCCGTCCTCATCCCAGGCATGCCGCACAAACTCGTCCGGCTGCTGCCAACCCGACGCATGCGAATGAATGCGCGCGGCAATGGCGCCCGCTTCGGCAAACAGAAAATCAATCTCCGTATCTGCCTGGACCCCGGCTTCAGAGGTGCCCGCCGTCGCGCCCGGCAGCCAAGCGAGCATGTCGATGTGGCGCGGTTCGCCGATGTCGGCATGCAGCACTTCGACCAGATGCTGCTCGTTACGCGCGCGGATAATCTGCGGCACGGTGATGCCGGCGGTGGCCAGCGCTTCCATCCATTGCAGCTCGGAACGCAGCGCCGCCTCGCAGTGATAGCCATTGCGGTGGATGCGCAGGGCGACGCGCTGGCCGTCCTCGCGCCGGGCGGAGAACACAGCGTTTTCGCGAAATTTCACCAGTTCTATCTCGCCAAACTCGCCGTCCCAGTGTTGCAGGGCATGGCGGGCGAGGTCGTGCAGTTTGGCGACTTGCTGGTCGTGGCTCAGGGTGTGGAATTCAGTCATGACAAAGCCTCAAAGGGCGCTCAGGGCGCGGTCCAGCGTGTCAACGAAGAGGTCGGCGTGGTCGCGGTTGAACACCAGCGGCGGCCGCAGTTTGAGAATGTTGTCGCCGGCGCCGATCTTGCTGATCAGCACGCCGTTGTTGCGCATGTCGTTCACCACTTTTCGCGCTTCGGCTCCGGCGGGCTCCTTGCTCGCGTGGTCGCGCACCAGTTCCATGGCGAAGAACAGCCCTTTGCCGCGCACATCGCCAATGATCGAGTGTTTGCCGGCGAGCACTTGCAGACGCCGTTGCACATAGGCGCCGACGGATTGCGCGTTGTGCAGCAACTGTTGCTCTTCAATCACATCCAGCACCGCCATGCCGACCGCTGCTGCGACCGGCGAGCCGCCAAAAGTGTTGAAGTACATGGCGCTGCGCCCAAAGGCCTCGACCAATGCTTTGCTGGTGATCAGCCCGGCGAGGGGATAGCCGTTGCCCATCGGTTTGCCGAGGGTGACGATGTCCGGCACCACACCGTGGGCTTGATGCCCCCACAGATGATCGCCGGTGCGGCCGAACCCGGATTGCACTTCGTCGGCGATGAACAAACCGCCCGCAGCACGAATCAATTCGGCCGCTTTATTGACGAAACTGGCCGGCACTCGCGGCAAGCCTTCATTGGCGAACAGCGTGTCGATCAGCAGTGCAGCAGGGCGAATGCCTTGCGCCTGCATCGAGACAATGGCTGCCTTGATATTGGCGGCATACTCCTCCGCCAGTTGCGCTTCGCTGGTGCCGGCGGGCGCGTGGTACAGGCACGGAATAGGCACCGCGCGGGCATGGGCGGCAAACGGCTCCGGCGACGGCAGCGCCGTGGTGACCTCGGCCAGCGAGGCCGAGTTACCGTGGTAGTTGTAATCGCTGACGATGATGCCGGTGCCGCCGCTGGCGAACCGCGCCAGGCGCAATGCCAGCTCATTGGCTTCGCTGCCGGTGCAGGTGAACATCGCGGTGTCCAGCGGCTCGGCAAAGGTTGCGGTCAGGCGCTCGGCGTAACGCACCACTTGCTCATCGAGGTAACGGGTGTGGATGTTCAGCGTCGTCGCCTGGCGGTGCATCGCTTCCACCACGTGCGGGTTGCAATGACCGACGCAGGGCACGTTGTTGTAGACGTCGAGGTAGCGCTGGCCGTCGACGTCGTACAGCCAGACACCTTCACCGCGCACCAGGTGCAACGGCTTGTCGTAGAACAACGGTGAAGCGCTGCCAAGGACGCGATGGCGGCGTTGCAGGAGTGTGTCTTCAGGCATGGTCTGGAACCTCAAGGTCGGTGCTGCAGGCGGGCATCCGGGCGCGCAGCAGGAAGTTGAAAATGCACAGCACGAAGGTCGTCGCCAGGGCGATCAGCATCATCATGTCGAGTTGGAAACAGGCAGCGATCACCACCAGCGTCAGGGCAAGGCCCAGCCACGCAACCACGGTGCCGCCGGCCAGGCGGAACGGGCGCGGCAGATCAGGCTGGCTGCGTTTGATGCGCAGGTACGCGCCGAAAATGAACAGGTAGCAAACGTTGAGCAGCAGCACGACGGCGAGCATCACTGTGGCCGGGTCGACGGTGGACATTGGCAGACCGATCGCACCGATCAGCAGCAGGGCCGGGAACGGCGTGCCGCGCTTGCCGGTCTTGCCCAGCCACTGCGGGAACAAACCGTCGCGGGCCATGGCGAACAGCTGGCGCGAGGCGGCGTAAATCAACGAGAAGAACGTCGCGATCAGCCCGAACACCGCACCGCAGCCCACCACCTTGGCCAGCCACGAAGCATCACCGTAGACGCTGGTGCTGGTCATCGCAGCGTACAACGGATCCCCCGCCGAACCGACCAACTCGACACCACCCGCGCCCGGTGCGCAGACCATCACCACCAGTGCGGTCACCAGCAAGGTGCCGATGGCCGCGAGAATTCCGCGTGGCATGGTGCGGCCGGGGTTATGCGCTTCTTCCGCCGCCGAACCGGTCTGCTCCACGGTAATGAACAGCCAGATCGCGAAGGGCACACAGGCAAAAATCCCGCCGAGGCTGACGGCTGGGCCCGTAAGGGCCGCCGGCATCTTCAACAGGTTCGCCATTTCGACGTGCGGCGCCATGGCCACGCCAAAGGTCAGCAGCGCGACGACGGCGATGACGCCCGCGATCATGGTCAGGCCCATGGCCTCACCGACGCCACGCAGGTGGATGCCGATAATCACCGCGAACAGGGCGATTTTCACCGGCCAGCCACCGAGGCCGAAAATCGATTCGGTGTAGGCGCAAATAAACGTCGCCGCCGCACCGGTGCCGATGGTCAGCGCTATCGCGCAGGCGACACCGACCAGGTAACCCACAAACGGCCCGAAGGCGCTTTGTGCATAGACGAACACGCCGCCGGCACTGGGTAATGCGGTCGACAGTTCGGCGACGCACAACGCCAGCCCGCCGCACAGCAACGCCATCAACACCGTGGCGATCAGCATGTTCATCCAGCCGCCGGCCATCAAGCCGAAATTCCAGCCGGAGAACTGCCCGGCCACCACTAACGCAATTCCGAGGCCGGCAATCTTTGGCCAGCCCAACGCACTTTTCTTAAGCACAGAAGTCTCCCGCGACCCTAGGGTCGATTTGTTGTTTTTGGGGGGTAGAAAAGGGGATCGGTTTTGATACTACGCGGGGGTGGGGGTGGGGCTTGTGTGTGCGTATGCCATCCGCTTGTTTGTGGATGCCAGATTGGGTTGGGTGAGGGCAGGGGGACCGCGTTATCGTTCATCGCGGGCAAGCCACGCTCCCACAGTGTGCGTGGCGTTCGCTGATTTTTTGTTCACCTCAAACCCTGTGGGAGCGGGCTTGCCCGCGATGGCGGTCTAAAATTGGAGCACATGTTTAAAGGTGTTTAAGGATGCTTCCGGAAAGCTACAACGCCTTGCGCCATTACCTACGACTACGCCAGAATCCGCCGGCTTGTGCGCTTTGGACGCCCTCGGTAACTTGATTCCCGTCACTGATTCCCAGTGATCGGGTTTAGTAGCCCGAGGATGTGAAGGCTGCACAAGTGACTGTCAGACAGGTATTTTCATGCCTGTATTTGATGGTGGTTGTGCGCAGGGCGTCCTCGGACGCGCCGGCTTTGCCTTCGATCCCCGGTCTACTAACCTGCGTACAGCCGCCACCCCTCGTATTAGTAGCGAGGCGTGGCTGCCCGATAAGGACGAAGGTAAATATGTTCAAGGTAACGCCAAATCCGCCAGACACAGATCCGGCATCCCCCTACGAATCACTCGATTCAAAAAAACTCCACGAAGCCGCCGAACGCGCCCTCGATCACTACCTCAACCCCGGCGCCATCAAATCCCCGCCGACCCGCAAACCCAGCACGATGTTCATGCTCGCACCGGATATCCGGGACGAAGACCTGTTGGCCCACACCTGTGAGTCATTGGCCCAGGCCAGTGTCATGGCCAGCGATTTTGCGGGGTACCTGGAAGGACCGCATCGGCATACGGCCATGGCGATCCAGCAGATCATCATGCTGGCGGAACTGGCGGCGAACCGGATGATGGATAACGTTGAGGTGCCGAAGTAATAGGCTGAGACCGTGTCATCGTTCTTCGCGAGCAGGCTCGCTCCCACAGTTGACCGAGTTGTCCAGACGAACGCGGTTTAATGTGGGAGCGAGCCTGCTCGCGAAGGCGGTGGTTCAGGCAACACCCATCTCAGATCCTGAAACTCCCCACAAGCTGATTCAACCGATCCGCCTGCCGCTCCAGCTCTGTGCAGGCCCGCAACGTCGAGTGCAGGTTTTCCACGCCTTGCTGGTTCAAGGTGTTGATCTCGGTAATGTCGACGTTCAACGCCTCGACCACCGACGTCTGTTCTTCAGTCGCCGCCGCAACCGACTGGTTCACGTTATCGATCTCACCGATACGCTGCGTCACGCTGCCCAGCCGTTTGCCGGCGAGGTTGGCGATGTTGACGCTTTCTTCGCTGTGCTGCTGGCTCTCGGTCATGGTGATGACCGAGTCGCGGGCGCCGATTTGCAGTTCTTCGATCATCTGCTGAATCTGTGCCGCCGATGCCTGAGTACGCCCGGCCAGGCTGCGCACTTCGTCGGCGACCACTGCAAACCCACGGCCCGCTTCACCGGCGCGTGCAGCCTCGATGGCGGCGTTGAGCGCCAGCAGGTTGGTTTGCTGGGAGATGCCTTTGATCACTTCGAGGATCTGCCCGATGTTCACGGTTTTGTCGTTCAGCACTTCGATGTTGACGCACGAGGCGCTGATTTTTCCGGACAGTTCGTTCATCAGTTCAATCGTGCGCTCCACCACTTGCCGGCCGTCCTCGGCTTGTTCTCGTGCGGCGGACGCCTGTTGCGAAGCATCGGAGGCGTTGTGGGCGATTTCCTGGGCAGCGGCGCCGAGTTGGTTGATTGCGGCGGCGACGCTGTTGGTGCGGGTCGATTGTTCGTCGAAGTTGCTCATCGACGAATTGGAGGCAACCAATACACGCTTGGCCACTTCATTCACGCCAATCGCCGCCGAAGACACCTCACGAATCGATTGGTGAATGCGTTCGACAAAGCGGTTGAACGCGGTCGCCAGTTGGCCGATCTCGTCCCGCGATTGCACTTCCAGACGCCGCGTGAGGTCGCCTTCGCCCCGGGAGATGTCTTCCATAACCCGCGTCAGCACTTGCAGCGGCCGGGTGATGCGAAACGCTGTGTACCAGATCAACAGCAAGCCGAGCAGGGCGGAGCCGCCACCGACCAGCATTTCCAGCGCAGTGCTTTGCACGCCTTGGGCATCGAGTTCTTTTTGCAGCGTGGTCACCGGCGCCAACAACACGTCCTGCGGCACACCAACCAAAACACCCCACGGCTCGGCACCGGCAATTGGCGCCAGCGGTTCGAGGACGTTGATTTGCTGCTGATCGACAAACACCTTCGCTTGGCCCTGACGCAAGGCGTCCATTACCGGGGCATCGTCCAGCGGTTGCCCGAGACGGCTGATGTCTAGGCTGTTGGCGGAAATCACCCCGCGCGGGCTGACGATACTGATCTGCCCATGTCCGTCGAACAGTTGATGCGCGCTGGTTTCGCTGTTGTGTTGCAGAGCGGCGAGGTTGATGTCGAGGCCGACCACGGCGATGACTTTGCCGTTGTCCATCAATGGAAACGCAATGCTGGTCACCAGTTTGCGGCTGCCGGACGCCTCGTCGAAATACGGCTCCAACACGCAGGCCTGGCGGGTGTCGCGAGCGCAGGTGTAGAAGGCGTTGTACGGCGCGCCGCTGGGGCCGGGGGAGGTGTTGGCGAGCAGGGCTTCGTCGCCGATCACCGCTTGCAGTTCGCCGGGTTTGCTTTGCACCCAGTACAGGGAAAAACGTCCCGTCTCGTTGCTGCCCATGTCTGCCTGATCCGCGAAACCGGTGTCGGCGCCATCGAGGGCGTCGGGTTCGAAAATGACATAAAGCCCGAGCAGGTCGGGCTTGTCGATCAGGGCTTGGTGAAGCTGGGTGTTCAGCGCCTGGCGCAATTGCGGGCGGGTCAGATGGCCCTGCTGTTGCAGCTGCCGCAGGTAAAGTAAATAGCGTGATAAGCCTTGGCCGTACTCGTGAGTCTGGGTGAAGGTGCGTTGCACCTGCATTGCCTGCACGGTGCCCAGCGCCTGCATGTGTTCCTTGGCGGCGTTGGCGAGCATGTCGCTGCTGGCTTGGGCGACTTGCTGGCTGCTTTGATGGGTTTGATACAGCGACAACCCCATCAGCAAACTCACCACCAACAGCAGGCAGAGGCCGGCGAGCAGGGCGATTTTGCTCTGGATCGTCAGAAATTTTGAGTGCATTGGAAAGGCCTTTTTCCTTGAAACACAATGACGCTGCAAACGCAATCTGTAGCCGCCGGCGCAGGGGGATCGCCGGTGGCTACAAGATTTGCGTCGGACAAAACCTAGAACGTGGTGGCAAACACCACTTGGCTGTAGAGGTTGTTGTCGGTGTTGCCTAACTGGGTGCCACCCTGGGCGGCGCTCTTGTCTGGCTGGTACAGACCGAGCAGCGGCATGACGGTCAAGTGATCGTTGACGTGCCATTCGGCGTACAAATCAACCTCTTTGCCATCGGTGTTGCCCAGGTTGCGGTCGATGGTGTCGTAGTTGAATAACAGCACGCCGACGTTGAGGTTTTGCAGTGGCGAGACTTTCAGCGAGACGTTTTGGATACGTGAGTTGGTGTTGAACGGACCGGCATAGTTACCGGCCACTTCACCCTGGAACCAGGTGCCGTAACCGCGACTGAAGCCGTAGAACAACGTGTCGTAATTTTCCGAGAAGCGGCTGTAGCGGTAGCCGACATAAGGTGTCCAGATCGCGTCGGAAAAGGTCCAGCCGGCTTCCAGGTACCAGGCGTCTTCGTTGCTGGTGTGCGGTTTATCCTCTTCGGCGTATTCGCCGGACAGGAACAGGTCTTTCACCCCGGCGTTGCCCGTCGCGCGCAAGGCGTAGGTCTTCATGCCGTCGCGCTCAAGCTGCAATGGCGAGGCGAACTGCTTGTCGACATCGGTGGTGTCGATGTAGGTCAAACCGATCGTGCCGGCGTCAGCGACGTGTTCGAGCGTGCCGACGTACATTTCGGTTTTTGCCTGCGCGCGGTTATCCGATTTCAGCCACATCAAGTCGCTGCGCCAGCCTTGCTTGCCACCAAGGCGCAACACGGCGGTTTCGTCGAAGGCTTTACGGGCCGCAATGTAGTAGGCACCGCCCCGATTGAACTCGCCGTCGGCTACGCCTTTGCCCAGGTTCAGCGCGTCGCCGTCGATCAGGAAACCGTCGCCGACCACGATGTTCTGGCGACCGAAAGACAGGTCGACTCCGTCATCACCCAGCGCTTCAAACAGCTTGCCCGAGCGCCAGCCGAGGTAAGCGTCTTCGTACTTGGTGGTGCGTTCCGTACCGTCGGTGAACCCGGCGGCATCGCCGTCACCCCAAGTGCCGGAGCTGAGCATATTGCCGGCGCCGTAAGCGGTGCCGAAGTCGGCCAGGCCTTTGTCAAAGCTCAGGCCGTACTTGATGTAGCCCTCTTGCCAAGACGAGGAACCTTCACTGAGACGGCCCGACAGTGCGTAGTTTTCCTGGCTGTGAAAAGCGCCGAAGACGGCTTCCAGCGTGGCGTTCAAATGACTGTCGTTATTGGAATAGAGTTCGTAGGCATTGGCCTGGGCGGCACTGATCATCAGCGCGAGCGTCGAGAGACGAAGCAAGGGGGACTTGAGCATGGTGTGGCATCCATTCTTGTTCATGACCACAGGGTTGAGGTCTTTTTCGATACTAAGGCCCGGAACTTTTTCACCCTTTTGTGTGGTTGCCAAAGAGTTGCCTGTGCTTGCCAAAATGCCCGGTTTGGCAGCCCAGCCAACATAACTGGCACGCAGGGCAAAGCCTGCGCGTCACTGACCACTGACAATCCGTCTCAACCCTGCTGTTGCTTCCCCTCACGGATTTTCAAGGTCGCATTCTTATGTTCATTTCACAGAGATTCTCCCTCATCGGTTTGCTGACTCTGGCGTTGGCGCAAACCGTGGTTGCCGCCGATTGCACACCGGACCAGGGCCACGGCGCCCAGGTGTTCGCCAATGAATGCGGGGTGTGTCATTCGGTGAGCAAAGGCACGGTCGGCATGATGGGGCCGAGCTTGTCGGGCGTGGTCGGGCGCAAGTCCGGCTCGCTCGAAGGTTTCAGCTACTCCCAGGCTATGCGCAGTAAAGACGTGACCTGGCAAGCCGAAACCATCAGCCAACTGATCACCGAACCCCAGGCCTATGTGCCCGGGACCTACATGCCCTACATGGGGCTGGCCTCCGCCGATGACCGCCAGGCGGTCGTTTGCTATCTCAAAGAACAACGCTAATCAGCCGGATTTCCAGGTTGAACCACACGTTTGAATGACAGGTGAATTATGAGCAACGTTGAAATTCTGCCGCAGGTTGCTGCTTTCCTTGGCCGCCGTCATGGCTGCTTTATTGACGGCCAATGGGTGCTGGCGGATGGCCCGACTATCTCCGTGGTCAACCCGGCCACCGGGCAAACCCTTTGCGAAACCCTGGACGCGCCGCTGGACGTGGTCGAACGCGCCGTACAGTCCTCCCATACCGCGTTCAAATCCGGCGTGTGGTCCGGTTTGCGTCCGGCCGACCGCGAACGCATTTTGCTGAACTTCACCGCACTGGTTGAGGCTCACGCCGAAGAGCTGGCGCAGCTGGAAACCTTGAGTCAGGGCAAGTCGATCAACATGGCCCGCGCCCTCGACTTGAACGCTACCGTGGAGTTCATGCGCTACATGTCCGGCTGGGCGACCAAGATCGAAGGCCAGACCTTCGATGTGTCGATCCCGTTGCCACCGGGCGCCAAATTCACTGCATTCACCAAGCGTGAGCCAGTGGGCGTGGTGGTCGGGATTGTGCCGTGGAACTTCCCACTGCTGATTGCGGCCTGGAAGCTCATGCCAGCACTGGCTACCGGGTGCACCGTGATCATCAAACCGGCGATGGAAACTCCGCTGACCGCCATGCGCCTGGCCGAGCTGGCCCTGGAAGCGGGCATCCCGGCCGGCGTGTTCAACGTCGTCACCGGCGGCGGCGCCTCGGTCGGTGGTGTACTGACTGCGCATCCGCTGGTGAGCAAAGTATCGTTCACCGGTTCCACTGCTGTGGGCAAAAGTGTCGGCGTGGCGTGCATGGAAAACATGACGCGGTTCTCGCTGGAACTGGGCGGCAAAAACCCGATGATCGTGCTCGCCGATGCCAACATCGAAAAAGCCGTGCAAGGTGCAATCCTCGGCGGCTTGCTGAACAACGGTCAGGTCTGTGCGGCGGCTTCGCGCTTCTATGTGCATCGCTCGATCCACGATCAATTCGTCGAAGCGCTCGCCGCTGCAGTCTCCGCCATGCCAATCGGCGCGGGCATGAACTGCAATGCCGCGATCAACCCGCTGGTGTCGCGCAAGCAGCAACAAAGCGTGCTCAAACACATCGAACTGGCCCGCCGCGAAGGCGCGCGCGTGGTGTCGGGCGGTGAGTTGGTGGAAGGCGAGGGCTTCTACGTGCAGCCAACCATTCTGGCCGACATCGACCACAGCATGGCCGTGGCCCGTGAAGAAGTGTTCGGCCCGGTGCTGGGCGTAATGCCGTTCGACGACGAAGATGCCGTGATCGCGCTGGCCAACGACAACCGCTATGGCCTGGCCGCCAGCCTGTGGACCAACGACCTCGGCAAAGCCATGAACCTGGTGCCGCGTATCGAGGCCGGTACGGTGTGGGTCAACGCCCACGTGCTACTGGACCCGGCGATGCCATTCGGTGGCGTCAAGCAATCGGGCATGGGCCGTGAGTTCGGGCGTGCGGTGATCGAGGCGTATACCGAGCTGAAGTCTGTGTGTATTGCGCACTGATTGAGTGATTTGCAACGGCCCCTGCAATGGGGGCCGTTGGTTGCTTCACCTTTGGTTGCAAGAAATCAAAATCCGATGCCTGAATAGGCATCGGATTTTTTTATGCGTCTGGCTCGGGTACTGGAACTGGAGGACGTACCGACATTCATCATCTCGCCACGGGGGGAGCATTGTTCTGAATATGCAAACACTGAAGTCGCCGAGAATGGAATTGTTGGCGTAGTGGCTGGCTTGTAGCCTCCATTACGCCGAACACCACGATCCGCCAACGGTCGGGTGGAGCTCATGCCAGGGCTCATCAAGACGTCATACCTTGCTTTCGGCCTCATGCCCCTTCGGGGGATTGGCGCCTAATAAAAATAAGGAAGGCAGGTATGAGTATTCGTGCATGGGTTTGCGCAGCAACCCTGTTCGCTCCCGTTCTGGGGGCCGACGTTTTGTTTCCCTCTATGGTCCTGGCGGCAGACGATCCCTTGGGTTCGCTGGTGCGCAATGTCTTCGGCGACAGCCTTGAGCGTGAACACGGGATCAAGGTCTACGGCTGGGCTCAGGCCGGTGTGATCTACAACAATAACGGCACGGATGACGTCAGCAAGCAGAGCTTCTTCAATACCGACGAAGGCGTGAACCTCAACCAGTTCGCCCTCGCCGTGGAGAAGAAACCCAAGAGCAATGTGATCGCCCGCGTGGGTCCGTTTCCTGGTCCGATGCCCCAAGAGGCTGACTGGGGTTTCAACGTCACCACGGTGTACGGCAAGGATGCACGCTACTTCAAGACCTACGGCTGGGACGAAGACCTGAGCGCGAACCGCAGCAACAAACCCGAAAAGCCTGCGCTCACCATCGCCCAGGCCTACGTCAATTTTTACTTCCCGGTGCTCGGTGGTTCGGAGCTGATGATCGGGATTTTCCACACGCCGCTGGAAAATGAAATTGGCTTCGCTTTGCCGTCACCCGCACCAACTGATTTCTACTCGCACACCTATTCCTTCATGCACGGCCCGGCCAAACATGCCGGCGCGCTGTACTCGTTCAAGCTGCCTTCGGCGCCGGGCGAAAGCATGCTCGGCTTCGAGCTGGGCGTGGTGCAGGGCTGGAACAACCTGCAAGACCCCAACCACGACCCGGATGTGATCGCCAACGTGCGCTGGCGCTCGGCGGACTTCAGCACCTGGATCGACTGGGAAAACATATACGGCAACGACGCCGGTGACAGCTTTGCCGAATGCAGTTGCGGCTCGCCATTGCCGGCCGGCACCAAGGATGACGACTACAAACGCCTGGCGTCTTACCTGACGCTGTCGCAGGTGCTCGATCCGAACAACCGGGTGGCGCTGGAGTTGAACTACGGCAAGCAGGAGCAGGGCGCTTTCGCCGGATTTGCCAACAAAAACGATGCCACCTGGTACGGCACGGACCTCAACTGGTATCACAAACTCAGTGAAAACCTGATGTGGAACAGCCGCGCCGAGTGGTTCTACACCGATGCGCCGGTGCACGTGATGATGGCCAATATCGACCCGAACACCGGCATCCCGGACCCGACCTGGGGCAGTTTTTACGGCGTGACCACCAACGTGGCCTGGACGCCGACACCTAACGTGCGCCTGCGCCCGGAGCTGCGCTACGACATCCATTCCGGCCCCGGGCGCGATGCCTACGCCGATGGGCAAAAGGACTCGCAGGTCGTGGCGTCCTTCGACGTCAGCCTCTTCTTTTAAACCGACTTCTTCCGTTTACCCCTGATCCTGCGTGATGGCCCGGCCACACGTGGCGACCCCGTTCGTCCAGGCTTTTGGAGTACTGACATGACAGACAACAACGATAACAACCTGTTTGGCCGCAACTTCTCCCGCCGCGATTTCCTGCGCAGCACCGGCATTGCTGCCGGTGGCGTGGCACTGGCGAGCATGCCGTTCACCTTTGCCATCGGCGGTGAGCGGGTAATCAAGCTCGGCTATGTCAGCCCGCAGACCGGGCCGTTGGCGCCGTTTGCGGCGGCCGACAACTACATCATCGAATCGCTCAAGCAAGTGCTGAAAAATACGATCAATGTCGGCGGCAAGGCCTATCGCCTGGAAGTCATCGTCAAGGACAGCCAATCCAATCCCAACCGTGCGGCGGAAGTGGCAAGCGAGCTGATTCTGTCAGATCAAGTCGACCTGATGCTGGTGTCGTCGACCCCGGAAACCACCAACCCGGTGTCCGACCAGTGCGAAATCAACGAGATTCCGTGCATCTCCACCGTCGCCCCGTGGCAGCCGTGGTTCTTCACGCGGGGCGGTAAGCCTGACCAAGGTTTTGAGTGGACTTATCACTTTTTCTGGGGCCTGGAAGATGTGATCGGCACTTACAGTTCGATGTGGGGGGCGATGCCGTCGAACAAAGTAGTCGGCGGTCTGTTCCCCAACGATGGCGACGGCAATGCCTGGGGCGATCAGAAGCTCGGTTTCCCGCCAGTGCTGGCGCAGAAGGGTTTTCAACTGGTCGACCCCGGCCGCTTTCAAAGCCTGACCGACGATTTCTCCGCACAGATCGCCGCGTTCAAAAAGGCCGATGTCGAGATCGTCACCGGTGTGGTGATTCCACCGGACCTGAGCACGTTCTGGACCCAGGCTCGCCAGCAAGGCTTCAAACCCAAAGCGGTGTCGGTGGGCAAGGCGCTGCTGTTTCCCACCGCCGTCGAGGCGCTGGGCAAGGCCGGCAACAACCTGTCGACCGAAATCTGGTGGAGCCCGACACACCCGTTCAGCTCTTCATTGACCGGCGCCAGTGCCGGGCAACTGGCCCAGGGTTTCACCCAGGCCACCGGCAAACAATGGACGCAGCCACTGGGCTTCGTGCATGCCTTGTTCGAACTGGCGGTGGACATCCTCAAGCGCACCGAGGAAGTCGGCAACGCCCATGCGGTGCGCGATGCCTTGCTCAAGACCAACCTCAACACGGTGGTCGGGCCGATCAACTGGAACGGCGGGCCGGTGAAGAACGTCGCCAAGACCCCGCTGGTCAGTGGTCAGTGGCGCCTGGGCAATGACAGCAAATACGACCTGATCGTGACCAGCAATGCCACCGCGCCAGCGATTCCGTTGGGCGGTGAGATGCAGGCCATTACGTATTGATCGCGCAACAAGACACGGGTGCACCATGCAACAACCACTTCTGCAAATGACTGATGTGCACAAAAGCTACGGTTCGGTGAAGGTCACGGATGCAATAGACCTGACCCTGCAACCGGGTGAAGCACTGGGCATCATCGGCCCCAACGGCGCGGGTAAAAGCACGCTGTTCAACCTGATCGCCGGTGGCGTGGCGGCGGACAAAGGCACGATTCATTTCGAGGGCCGCAACGTCACTCGTGAACCGGTGTTCAAGCGCTGCCAGCAAGGCATCGGCCGTTCCCACCAGATCCCGCACCCGTTCGTGAAAATGACCGTGTTCGAAAATCTGCTGGTGGGCGCGACCTTTGGTGCGCGGCTGCGGGACAAGGAGGCCAGCCAATGGTGTGCGCAGACGCTGGAACTCACCGGCCTGATGCACAAGGCCAACGTGCTGGCCGGTTCGCTGACCTTGCTCGACCGTAAACGCCTGGAAATGGCCCGGGCCTTGTCGACTCGACCGCGCTTGTTGTTGCTCGACGAAATCGCCGGTGGCCTGACGGAGCCGGAGTGCCTGGCGCTGGTGGACACCATTCAGGGCATCCACAAGTCCGGTGTCGCGATTATCTGGATCGAACACATCGTGCACGCGTTGCTCGCGGTGGTCAGTCGCCTGACGGTGATCAACTTCGGCGCCAAACTCGCCGAAGGCGAGCCGCGCAGTGTCATGGCCGACCCTCGGGTCCAGGACATCTACATGGGCATCGGGAGCTGATCATGCTGATCATCGAAAAACTCTGTGCCGGCTACGGCGATTTTCAAGCGCTGTTCGACATCAGCCTGACCCTTGAGGCCGGTGAAACCGTGGCGATCATCGGCTCCAACGGCGCGGGCAAATCGACGTTCCTGCGTTCGCTGGCCGGGCTGATCAAGAACCAGCCCGGCGCCATTACGTTCAAGGGCCAGGCCATTGGCGACATGGCCGCCAATCAGGTGCTGGAGCGCGGCATCGCGTTGGTGCCGGAGGGTCGCAAGCTGTTTCCGTCACTGAGCGTCGAAGAAAACCTGCTGATCGGCGCCTACAGCCGCCGCCCGGGACCGTGGACGCTGAAGCGCATCTATCAGCTGTTCCCGGTGCTGGAAAAACTGCGCAAGCGACCCGGCACAGCACTGTCCGGCGGCCAGCAGCAGATGGTTGCAATTGGCCGTGGCCTGATGGCCAACCCGCACCTGCTGTTGTGCGATGAAATCAGCCTGGGTCTGGCGCCGACGACGATCAAGGACATCTACGCCGCGCTGCCTTCGATCAAGGCCGACGGCACCACGGTGATTCTCGTCGAGCAGGACATCAATCAGGCGCTGAGTGTGTGCGACCGCTTCTATTGCTTCCAGGAAGGGCGCGTGTCCCTGACCGGGCGCCCTGGGGATGCGGACAAAGCACAAATCAAAGCCGCGTATTTCGGGATCTAGTGATGGAATGGCTCAATACTTTGCTTCAAGGCGTGTTGCTCGGTGGCCTGTACGCGATGTTCGCGGTGGGGCTGTCGCTGATGTTCGGCATCATGCGCCTGGTCAACATCGCCCACGGCGACTTCATCGTGCTGGCATCGTACCTGGCGCTGATGGTGGTCAATCATCTGGGATTCAGTCCGTTGGCAAGTTTGCTGATCGTGGTGCCGCTGATGTTCTGTTTCGGCTATCTGCTGCAACGGCTGTTGCTCAATCGCACTCTGGGCACGGACATCCTGCCGCCATTGCTGGTGACGTTCGGCCTGTCGATCATCGTACAAAACCTGTTACTGGAATTTTTCAGCGCCGATAGCCAGAAGCTGTCCCAGGGCGATCTTGAGGTCGCCAGTGTCGGCATTGGCAGCCTGAGCGTGGGCGTGATGCCGCTGATTGTGTTTGGCAGCGCGTTGCTGATCATCGGCGGCCTGCAACTGCTGTTCTACAAAACCTCGTTGGGCCGGGCGTTTCGCGCCACATCCGATGACCAGCACACCGCACGGCTGATGGGCGTCAACAACGCGCACATCTTCGGCCTGGCCATGGCGCTGGCGATGGCGGTGGTGTCGATTGCCGGGGTGTTCCTGGCGATCCGCACCAGTTTCGACCCCACTGTGGGACCGGCGCGTCTGTTGTACGGTTTCGAAGCGGTGATCATCGGTGGCTTGGGCAGCCTGTGGGGCACGCTGGCGGGCGGGGTGATTCTCGGCGTTGCGCAAGCCCTGGGCGCAAAAATCGATCCCGGTTGGCAAATTCTCGCCGGTCATCTTGTGTTTCTGCTGATCCTGGTCGTGCGTCCGCGTGGCCTGTTTCCCCGGAGTGTCGACTGATGAATGCCTTGAACAATCCCGCGCCGGTTTACCGGGTACAACGCACCACCACCAGCAGCACCATCGGCCTGGCGATGCTCGGGCTCTGTGTGCTGGTGTTGCTCAGCGCGCCATTGTGGGCCGATCGCGCCAGCCTGCGGGTGGTGGTGGAATTCGCCTACTACCTGGCCCTGGCACAAATGTGGAATTTGCTGGCAGGGTACGCCGGCATGGTCTCGGTGGGGCAGCAGGCCTTCGTCGGCCTCGGCGGGTATCTGTTGTTCATGTTGGCGACCCGGTTCGGCGTACCGCCATTGTTCGCGGTCCTGCTCTCTGGGGTGCTGGTCGCGTTGCTGGCGATTCCCACGGCGCTGATCGTCTTTCGCCTGCGTGGCGCCTATTTCGCCATCGGCACTTGGGTGGTAGCGGAGGTCTTCCGCTTGGGCCTGGCGCAAATGAGCAGCCTGGGCGGCGGATCTGGGCAAAGTTTGCCGGCAGCAATTGTGCGGCAGATCGGCAATGACCGGGACGGGCGCGAAACGCTGATCTACTTCACCGCACTGGCCATCGCCATCGGCGCCGTGGCGGTGGTGTACTTTTTGTTGCGCTCGCGGCAGGGGCTGGCCCTGGCATCGATTCGGGATTCGGAACCGGCATCCGGCAGCCTCGGGGTGGATACGTTTCGCGCCAAATTGATGGTCTACGTACTGGCCGCCGGCTGCACGGGCGTGATCGGGGCGTTGATCTTTCTGCAAAAGCTGCGAATTTCCCCGGATGCGGCGTTCAACCTGCAGGACTGGACCGCTGTGGTGATCTTCATCGTGATCATCGGCGGCATCGGCACCCTGGAAGGCCCGTTGATCGGCACGCTGATTTACTTTGTGTTGCGCGGCTGCCTGGCGCAGTACGGCGCGGTGTACATGATCATCCTCGGCGTGGTCGCGGTGGTGATGATGCTCAAGGCACCGCAAGGGGTGTGGGGACTGATCAGCGAACGCCTGGGCTGGCAGGTTTTTCCGATGCAGCGACGGTTGTCGATACAGCCCCGGCCATGACGCGCAGCACGGATCTGGAGTGCGAGGTGCCGACAGGCTAACCTCGCTGTTCCTATAAGAACAAAAGCCTCCAGAGAGCCTGCCCCATGGATCGTTTACTCAGTGTCGAAGCTTTTGTGCGGGTGGCCGAAACCGGCAATTTCGCCAAGGCCGCCCAGCAACTGGGCGTGACCCGCTCGGTGATCACCCACCGTATCCAGCAACTGGAACAGTTCATCAACACGCCGCTGTTCCATCGCAGCACCCGGCATGTGCGGCTCTCCGAAGTGGGCGAGACTTACTACAAGGAGTGCGCCGACATGGTCGCGGGCTTCAACTCGCTGACCGAGCACATGCGTGAATTGCGGGCCAAACCCACCGGCAAACTTCGGGTGCAGATGCTGCCGGGGTTTGCCATTGGTCACTTCGGCCGGATGTTGGCCGAGTTCACCCGGCTGTACCCGGACATCGAAGTCGACGTGATCGTCAACGACCGCGTGGTCGACCCCATTGAAGAAGGTTTCGACGTGGCGTTCCAGATGTTCCCGCCAATGGCCGAGACGCTGATCGAGCGCAAGCTGTTCAGCGTGCGTCGCTTGTTCTGTATGTCACCCGACTACGCCAGCGAGTTCGGCGTGCCGACCCATCCCCAGGAACTGCTGCAACACAAAATTGCGTTGTACGAGGGCTATCCGTCGCGCAACCGCTGGATTTTCAGCCGCGAAGACGAACACGTAGAGTTGAGCTTGCCGGGGCAAGTGCGTTCGAACTCGGTGCATTTGTTGCGCGATTACGCGCAGACCGGGGTGTGCATTGTCTGCCTGCCGACACTGGTGGCCAGTGATGATTTGCTCAGTGGCCGGTTGATTCCGGTACTCCCGGAGTACGCCTTGTCCTCCTTCAATTTTTCGGCGGTGTATCCCGCGACCCAGCGCCGGGCCTTGAAAGTGCGCACGTTGATCGACTTTCTGGTGGAGAACTTCGGCGATGAGCCATGCTGGGACATACCCTTGCTGGAGCGTGGCTGGGTGCGCTGAGCCAATACCCCCAACCTGTGGGAGCGAGCCTGCTCGCGAAGGCGGTTTTACCTCCGGCGGGGATGTTGGCTGACACACCGCCTTCGCGAGCAGGCTCGCTCCCACAAGGATTGCAATGACGCCAATGTTTGCGTTTCGCGAACACTGTTGTCGCCGGTCCTCTAATTGTCCCAAGACCAGCTGCGACGTACTGTTGGCTCACTGTTACTACAACAACAAAACGGTGAAAACCATGAGTAGCGCGGCAATCGAAACAGTCTTCGGCTCGCTGGACAACTACAGCAAAGGCTCGGTTGAAATCATCAGCGGCCAGGCCAGTCACTACGCCTTTTCGAACATTTTCGAAGTGGCGGAAAAATCCCTTCCTTATGAAAAAGTCGTCGTCGGCCTAAACCTCGGCTACGTGATTGAAACCCTGCGCGCCGAAGGCCAATCGCCTTGGTTCACCGCAGCGCACGACGAGTTCGCCATCGTCATGGACGGCGAAGTGCGGGTGGATTTCCTCAAGCTCGATGCGCCGCTCAAGACCGGCGAGGGCACGCAACTGGCCGGTGACCTGCCGGCGGGCAAGCCAATGGGTTACGTGTTGCTCAAGCGCGGTCACCAATGCCTGTTGCCGTTGGGCACCGCGTATCGCTTCGAGGCCAGCCGCCCGGGTGTGATTCTGCAGCAGACCATCAAAGGCCCGTTGTCGGTCGAGAAGTGGGCAGACATCTGCTTCAAGTGATCTGCCGAGCCCGACCGTCCATCCCACAAAAACAAGAGGAAACCCGCCATGGCCATGCTTGAAACCGCCGCCGATACCGCCCTGTTTGCCGACGATGACGTCCAGGCCAGCGCGCCCCATGCCGTTACCGGCTACCGCTCATTCCAACTTGGCGCCTTCGAATTGTCGCGTGACGAGTATTTTGCCCGCATCACCTGGCCCGCCAAAGGTCAGACCCGCTCGCACCTGATTCCGGTCGACGCGTTCCTGCGCGCCATGATGCGCGACGTGGCCTGGGGCTTTTTCTACGGCTGGGTCAACTTCGACCAGGTTATCGGCACCCGCAACTACTACGGAAAGGTCGACCTGTACGCCGGTACTTTCAATGGCACGCTGAAGGCGGCAGGCGTCAATTACACCGAAAATTTCGAAACGCCGCTGATCATGGCCACCTTTAAGGCCATCCTGCGCGACTGGACCAACGCCACATTCGACCCGTTCGCTGCGCCGGAAGAAACCGGCAGCGCGTTCGGCCGCAAGAACGGCGACAACATTGAAGCCATCGAACGCTTCCGCATCGCCACTAAACGCATGCCGGGCCTGCCGGACGATTCGCCGCTGCGCAACGATCTGCCGGTCAATCGCCAGTTCATCGACGTGCCGCAGGACGAGCCGGAAATTCACTCCGCCGAAGGTTTCGAAGGTGAACTGCATGCCTTCAACCTGCACAAGTACTTGTCGCGTTCCGACGTGACCTGGAACCCGTCGGTGACTTCGGTGTGCAAGGCCAGCCTGTTCTGCCCGACCACCGAGGAATTCATCCTGCCGGTGTTCCATGGCAATGACCGGGTCGAGTGGTTCCTGCAAATGTCCGACGAGATCATTTGGGACGTCGGCGACAAGGACGACGGCAATCCCCGCGCCCGGATCACCATGCGTGCAGGAGACATCTGCGCCATGCCCGCCGACATCCGCCACCAGGGCTATTCGACCAAACGCTCAATGCTGCTGGTCTGGGAAAACGCCACGCCGAACCTGCCGCAACGTTACGAAAGCGGCGAGCTCAAGCCGTACCCGATCGAGTTCTAAGGCCCCGCGTCTTGCCCGGCATCACGTCGGGCCATGCTTTCAGCCATTCAGTCAGACACTGCGCGACAGGCGCGGTGCGAGGAAACCATTATGCAAAATCAGCTCTATATCGATGGCCGCTTCGTCGATGCGGTCGCCGGTGGCACCATCGACGTGGTGTCGCCCCATGACGGTTCGTTGATCACCCGCATTGCCGCTGCCGAAGCCGCTGATGTCGACCTGGCTGTCGCCGCGGCCAAACGCGCGTTCCCGGCCTGGTCGGCGCTGGGCGCGGCCGAGCGTGGACGCCTGCTGCTCAAACTCGCGGACAAGATCGAAGCGTGCAGCGAAGAACTGGCGCAGCTCGAATCCCTGAACACCGGGCACCCGATTCGCGATTCCCGTGGCCTCGACGTGCCACGTACCGCCGCGTGCTTTCGCTACTTTGGTGGCATGGCCGACAAGATCGAAGGCGCGGTGATTCCGGTCGAAGCCGGGTTCCTCAATTACGTGCAGCGCAAACCGATCGGTGTGGTCGGGCAGATCGTGCCATGGAATTTTCCGCTGATGTTCACCAGTTGGAAAATGGGCCCGGCACTGGCAGCGGGCAACACCATTGTGATCAAACCTTCGGAAATCACCCCGTTGTCGACCTTGCGCATTGTTGAGTTGATGACCGAAGTTGGATTCCCCAAAGGCGTGGTCAACGTGGTGCCGGGTTACGGCCACACCGCCGGGCAAGCGCTGGCGGAACACCTCGACGTGGGCAAGATTGCATTCACCGGTTCGACCGCCACTGGGCGGCGGATCGTTGAAGCGTCGAAGAGCAACCTCAAGCGCATCCAGCTGGAACTGGGCGGGAAGGGTGCCAACATCGTTTTCGAAGACGCCAACCTGGACGCAGCGGTCAATGGCGCGGCTTGGGCGATCTTTCACAACCAGGGCCAGGCGTGCATCGCCGGTTCGCGTTTGATTCTGCACAAGGACATCGCTGACCCGTTCCTTGAGCGTTTCATTGCCTTGGCCAAATCCATTCGCCTTGGCGACCCGATGGACCCGGAAACCGAAATGGGCCCGCTGACCTCGGCGCTGCACCGCGACCGCGTGATGGCCTACATCGATATTGCCATCGAGCAGGGCGGCAAGATTCTCGCTGGTGGCAAGGCGCCGGACGACAAGGCCCTGGCCAAGGGTTTTTATGTCGAACCTACGATTGTCGAGGCAAAACCGAGTGATCGGGTGTGTCAGGAAGAAGTGTTCGGCCCGTTCGTCACCGTGGTGCGTTTCAGCACTGACGAAGAAGCACTGGCCATCGCCAACGACTCCGATTACGGACTGGGCAGCGGTCTGTGGACGCAGAACCTGAGCCGCGCACACAAGATTGCCGATGCCATTCATGCCGGCATGTGCTGGATCAACTGCTACAAACGCGTCAGCCCTGGCAGTCCGTTTGGCGGCGTCGGTCAGTCCGGCTACGGTCGGGAAATGGGCTTCGAGGCGATCCACGACTACACCGAAGCTCGCTCGGTGTGGGTCAACGTCGACGCAAAAATCCCGCTGCACTTCAAACGCTGAGGCTTGTCATGAATCCTTTTATCTACCAAAGCCTGCCGACCCGCGTGGTGTTCGGCTGGGGCAAACTCTCGGCGCTGGCTGAAGAAATCGAACGGCTGGGTGCGCGGCGAGCACTGATCCTTACCACCCCTGAACAGCAAGGTCTGGGCGAACGGGTTGCCGCGTTGCTCGGTGACCGCGCGGCGGGGGTTTATGCCAAAGCGGTGATGCACGTTCCATTGGAAGTGGCGCAGGCGGCGCGGGTTGAAGCGGCGCGTCTGGATGCCGATAGCTGCGTGGCCATCGGCGGTGGCTCGACCATCGGTCTGGGCAAGGCGATTGCCATGGATTCCGGCCTGCCGATCGTTGCGGTGCCGACCACTTACGCCGGTTCGGAGATGACGCCGATCTACGGGCTGACCGAGAATCGCCTGAAGAAAACCGGGCGTGATCCGAGGGTTTTGCCGAAGACGGTGATCTACGATCCGCAATTGACCTTGACCCTGCCGGCGCAAATTTCGGCCTGTTCGGGCATGAACGCCATGGCCCACGCGGTTGAGGCGTTGTACGCCCAGGACGCCAATCCGATTATCGGTTTCATGGCCGAAGAATCCATTCGCTCGCTGGCGCAGGCGTTGCCCGGCGTGGTCAAGGACCCCAATGACGCCGAGGCCCGCAGCCAGGCGTTGTACGGCGCGTGGCTGGCGGGGATTTGCCTGGGCTCGGTCGGCATGGCCTTGCACCACAAGCTTTGCCACACCTTGGGCGGGACCTTCAATCTGCCCCACGCCCAGGCCCACGCCATCGTTCTGCCGCACGCCGCGCATTACAACCGCGAAGCGGCGGCGGGGCCATTGCAGCGTGCCGCTCGCGCACTGGGTGGCAGCGACGCCAGCGAAGTCGGCGCCTTGCTGTATGCGCTGAACCAGAAGCTGGGCATTCCGCTGGCATTGGCGGACATCGGCTTCCCCGCGAACGGCCCGCATGAAGCGGCGCACATCGCCTGTGCCAGCCCTTATTACAATCCACGGCCGTTTGAACAAGGCCCGATCGAAGCGCTGTTGACCCGCGCGATGCAAGGGCTGGCGCCAGCCTGATGGTCCAGCCATTACAACTCTCATCGGAATAACAACAATGACCGATCAAGACAAAGCCACGGAATTCCTGATTTCCGCGCAAGCCGTGAGCAGTTTCAACGACGCGCCCAACGCGCGTTACAAACAGATCATGCAAAGTCTGACGCGGCATCTGCACGCCTTCGTCAGCGAGGTCGAATTGACCGAACAGGAATGGTTCGAAGGCATCCGCTTCCTGACCGAGACCGGGCATAAATGCGACGGTCTGGTACGTCAGGAATTCATTCTGCTGTCGGACACTCTCGGTGTATCGATGCTGGTGGATGCGATCAACCACAGGCACAGCGCAACGGCGACTGAGACCACGGTCTTCGGGCCGTTCTACATCGACGGCATGCCAGATCGGGCGTTCGGCGAAAACATGGCCTTCACCCCAGGCGAAACGGCGTTGGTTCGTGGCCGCGTGGTCGATGTTCGCGGTAACGCCTTGGCCGGTGCGGTGCTCGATGTCTGGCAGACCGCCGAGAACGGCATGTATTCCGGCCAGGACACCGAGCAGCCGTTTGGTAATTTGCGCGGTCGCTATCGCACCGATGCGGACGGCTGTTTTGCGATTCGCACGATTGTCCCGGTGGCCTACCCGATACCGACCGATGGTCCGGTGGGGCGCATGCTCGATGCGGCCAACCGTCATGCGTGGCGGCCCGCGCACCTGCATTTCATGATTGAGGTGCCCGGCTATCGCAAACTGGTCACGCACTTGTTCAATCACGATGACCCGTATCTAGCGTCCGATGCGGTGTTCGGCGTCAAACAGTCATTGCAGGTGATTTACGAAGACCGCATCAGCCACGACGATGTGTCGGCCAAACTGGGTATGGACGTGCCGTTCAAGCGCGCGTGCTACGAATTTGTGATGGAAGCCGAGTGAAGCATGGGCCAGTTTTTTGCAGTGTTCGCCACAGACCATCCAAATTCGCTGGCCTTGCGTCAGCGTTTGCGACCCAGTCATCAAGCGCATTTACGTGCGACCGAGCGCCATCGGGTGGTCGTGCGGTTCGGCGGTCCGACCCTTGATGAGACCGGTGCGGCGATGAACGGCACATTGCTGGTGATCGAGGCGCACAGCTTGCCGGAAGTGGAGGCGTTCGTTCAGGACGATCCGTACGTACAGGCCGGGTTGTTTGCGAGTATCCAGATCCGTCCGTGGCACTGGAGCCTCGGCAATCCGGAATTGCGTGGCTGAGCATGACCACGATCACGTTGTGCCAACTGGACGACATCGCCGACGGCGGTGCCCTCGGCCTGCCCCAGCACCAGCAGCTGCATCCGGCCGGCCTGGTGGCAGTGCGACAAGGCCGGCAGGTGTGGGTCTACATCAACCGCTGCCCGCATTTTTCAGTGCCTCTGGACTATCGTCCGCAGGAATTTTGCACTTATCGCGGCAAGGTCCTGATGTGCGCGCATCACAGCGCGATGTTTCGTTTCGAGGACGGGCAGTGTATTGACGGTCCCTGTAAGGGGGCACATTTGGAGTCGGTAGCGGTGCGATGTATCGCTGGTCAATTGGTTATGCAAGTTGCGGAAGTGTGATGATCTGTCGTAACTCGGACGACATAGAATCCATTGCTTCCAGTTAATAGGAAGCATTACTATTCGCACCCCCTCTCCACAGCACACCGCAATGATCCCCAAGCTGCCCCGCAGACATGGCTTTTTCGAGTATTACGAAGAGTTGGTTGGTACCTGGACCCGTCGCCTGAGAAATCGTCAGCAGGCTGAGGACCTGGCCCACGACACCTTCGTGCGGGTGCTTGAGTCGAATTCGGCGGCGGTGGAACAACCTCGGGCGTATCTGCACCAGATGGCGCGCAACATCGCGGTGGACGGTTATCGGCGTGAGGATCGGCGGGGCGCCATGGAGTCGGAGGCGATTGATCTGAGTGTGTCGCCGTCCGGCGACCCGGAGCAGTACATGCAGGCGATCCAGTTGGCTGATTCCATCGAACGGGCGCTCTGCGAGTTGCCGGTCAATTGCCGCAAGGTGTTTGTATGGCAAAAGATCGAAGGCCTGACCCAGGCTGAAATCGCCGAACGCCTGGGCCTGTCCAAGAACATGGTGGAAAAGTATATGATCCGCACTTTGCGGCATCTGCGTGACCGCGTCGGCGGATCGCAACCATGACCGGCCGCGTCGTCTCACCCCCAGCCAAACAGGAACTTCCATAATGGATACTCGTGATTGTGCGTGCGGGCAAACAACGGTTCGTGACGATGCGGCGCGGTGGTTTGTGCGTTTGCAGGAACCGGCCGTGGACGTCGTGGAATATCGGCGCTTTGAGGCCTGGCTGAACCAGCATCCTCAACATCAAGATGAATTCGAAATGCTCCAGGGCTTGTGGATGGCGGCTGACCTGGTGCCGGCCGCGCGTCTGCAAGCCTTGTGTGAAACCGCCCCGGCTCCCCGCACACGTCAACCGTGGGTGCGTTATGCCGTGGCAGCCAGTGTGGTGGCCGTGGCGCTGGGCGTAGGATGGTTCAGTGGTTTGCATCACCCGGAACCTTTTACCGCTGAATATTCCACGGCGCTGGGTGAGCGTCGGCATGTGGTATTGCCGGACGGTTCGTTGATTGACATGAACAGCCGTAGCCATATTCAGGTGCGCTTTGAAAAAGATCGGCGCGGCATCGAGCTGACGGAAGGCGAAGCGATGTTCAGCGTCGAGCACGACACCCGCCGACCGTTCGTGGTCGAAGCGGGCAACGGCCAGGTGACGGTCACCGGCACGCGCTTCGATGTGCGCCGCGACCCTTTGCAAACCCGGGTGGCGGTGGAGCAGGGCACGGTCAAGGTTCAGGGGCAGGGTACCGATGTCATCAGCCTTAGTGCCGGCCTCGGCACTCGCATCGATGCCCAAGGGGTTGTTGCGGCGGCTTATGCGGTCAACCCGACCGAGCTGACCGCGTGGCGCGGCGGCAAACTGGTGTTCAACAACGCCCGCCTCAGCGAGGTGGCTGCCGAAGTATCGCGTTACCGCGAGAAACCGCTCACCGTCGGCAACGATAAAGTCGGCAATCTGCGCCTGACCAGCGTATCCAATTCCGACAACACTGATGCACTCATCAAGGCCTTGCCGAGCATCCTGCCGGTGGCCGTGCGCACCCTCGATGACGGCAGTCAGGAAATAATTTCAAAATAGATTCAGGTTTTTTTCGAGTTCATCGTCTCCTTGTCCAACTGCAACTGGTTTGCATTAACAAACGCATGCTCTTGCGTTCCACAGGACACTGTTCGACGTGAAAAACACCTTTGGCCACAACAAAATTTCCCATTGGTTGCGGTTGGCATTCGCCTTGGCGGTCAGTACCGCGCTGCCTCAGGCGTTCGCCGCCGGAGGCATTCATATTCAGGCGCAGCCACTGGGCGATGCCTTGAGTCAGTTGGGTCAGCAATCTTCATTGCAGGTTTTTTTCAGTCCTGATCTGGTCGCCGGCAAACAAGCCCCGGCTGTCGATGGCGATATTTCGCCAGAACAGGCCTTGCGCCAATTGCTGCAAGGCAGCGGTTTGCAATACCAGATCGATCAAGGCTCGGTGACGTTGACACCCGCGCCGACGTCCGCTTCGACCGGTCCGCTGGAGCTGGACGTGACCGACATCAAAGTGGTCGGTAATTGGCTCGACGATGCCGACGCGGCCTTGGTGCAGAACCATCCCGGCGCGCGAACGGTGGTTCGCCGCGAAGCGATGGTCGAGCAAGGCGCGATGAACGTTGGCGAGGTGCTCAAGCGTGTCCCTGGCGTACAAGTGCAGGACGCCAACGGCACCGGTGGCAGCGATATTTCCCTGAACGTCGGCGTGCGGGGCCTGACCTCGCGCTTGTCGCCACGCTCCACCGTATTGATCGACGGCGTGCCGGCCGCGTTTGCACCCTATGGTCAACCGCAGCTGTCGATGGCGCCGATCTCCTCGGGCAACCTCGACAGCATCGACGTGGTTCGCGGCGCCGGTTCCGTACGTTACGGGCCGCAAAACGTCGGTGGTGTGATTAACTTCGTGACGCGCGCGATCCCGCAAGAAGCCACCGGTGAAATTGGCACCACCCTGGAAACCTCGCAGTACGGCGGCTGGAAACACCTCGACAGCGCGTTCCTCGGCGGCACGGCTGACAATGGCATCGGCGCGGCGCTGTTGTATTCCGGGGTGAACGGCGATGGTTACCGTGAAGGCAACAACGACAATGACATCGACGATGTGATCCTCAAGACCCACTGGGCGCCGACTGATGTCGACGATTTCAGCCTCAACTTTCACTACTACGACGCCAGCGCTGACATGCCGGGCGGCCTGACACAGAAGCAATACGACGAGAACCCGTTCCAGTCCGTACGTGACCACGACAACTTCAGCGGCCGCCGCAAGGACGTGTCGTTCCGGTGGGCACGGCAGATCGACGACCGCACCCAGGCCGAAGTGCTGACGTATTACACCGACAGTTTTCGTGGCAGCAACATCGCCGCCCGCGACCAGAAAACCCTCAGTTCGTATCCGCGCACTTACAACACTTTCGGCATCGAGCCTCGGGTGTCCCATGTGTTTGATGTGGGGCCGACTCTCCAGGAAGTCAGCGTCGGTTACCGCTATCTGAAAGAAGCCATGCACGAAGAAGCGAGCCGTGTGGCGCTGGTGGACAATGTGCCGGTGTTGACCCCGGGCTCTGACGGCCACGTGTACCAGGATCGTACCGGTGGCACTGAAGCCAACGCGGTGTATGTCGACAACAAGATTGATGTCGGCAACTGGACCGTGACTCCGGGCATTCGCTTCGAACACATCAGCACCGACTGGCACGACCGCGCCGTGCTCGACACTGCCGGCAAACCCGTGCCGGAGAAAAACCGTAGCATCGAAAGCAACGAACCGCTGCCCGCCCTGAGCGTGATGTATCACATGTCGCAAGAGTGGAAGCTGTTCGCCAACTACGAGACTTCGTTCGGCAGCTTGCAGTATTTCCAGCTCGGCCAGGGCGGCGTTGGCGATAACACGGCCAATGGCCTGGAGCCGGAAAAGGCCAAGACTTACGAAATCGGCACGCGCTACAACGATGATGTGTGGGGCGGGGAAGTGACGCTGTTTTACATCGACTTCGAAGACGAGCTGCAATACATCAGCAACGATGTGGGCTGGACCAACCTCGGCGCGACCAAGCACCAGGGCGTTGAGGCTTCAGTGCATTACGACTTGGCCGCGTTGAACCCGATGCTGGATGGCCTGACTGCCTACACCGGTTTCACCTACACGCGTGCTACCTATGAAGGCGACATTCCGGGCTTCAAGGGCCGTGACCTGCCGTTCTATTCGCGTCAGGTGCTTACCGCCGGGCTGCGTTATGACATCAATCGCTGGACCTACAACCTTGATGCATTTGCCCAGTCCAAGCAGCGCTCGCCGGGCACTGGCGTCAACGCCGATGGCAGCTTCAACGGCGATTACATCACTGAAGGGACTGAAGACGGTCAGTTCGGCGACATTCCGGGGTATATGATCTGGAACGCTCGCGCTGGTTATGACTTCGGTTCGCAACTGTCGAACCTGAAACTCGGCGCCGGGGTGAAAAACATCTTCGACAAGCAGTACTTCACCCGGTCCAGCGACAACAACTCGGGGATGTATGTGGGGGCGCCGCGTACGTTCTTTGTGCAGGCCAGTGTGGGGTTCTAAAAGACCGAGGTGACCCCATCGCCAGCAGGCTGGCTCCCACATTGATCTCCTTCATACACAGATATTGTGTTTGCTGAAGATCCCCTGTGGGAGCCTGCCTGCTGGCGATAGCTTTATCAGACTTTCAACACCTTGCCGCCAATGGCCACCGCCACCAGCAACAACGCCATCAACCCAAAGGCAAAGCTCAAACTGCTGCCATGGGCAATAAACCCGATCACCGCAGGGCCGGCGAGGATGCCGGCGTAACCCAGTGTGGTGATGGCCGGCACGGCGATGTGTTCGGGCATGACCGTCTGTTTGCCGACGGCGGTGTACAGCACCGGCACGATGTTCGAACAGCCCGCACCCAATAACGCATAACCCGCCAGCGCCGCCTCCCAAGCCGGTGCGAACGTGGCCAGCGCCAGGCCCGCTGCGGCGGTCAGCCCACCGAACACAATCACCTGCGTAGCACCCAGGCGCCGGACAATCCGGTCACCGGTCAAGCGCCCGGCTGTCATGGTCAGTGCAAAGGCCGCATACCCCAGGCCCGCATACGCCGTGTCGATCCCGCGCTCCTGCGCCAGGAACACCGCGCTCCAGTCGAGCGCCGCGCCTTCGGCCAGGAACACAATGAAGCACATCCCGCCAATAAACAGCACGATGCCATGGGGCACGGCAAACGCTGGCCCGGTGCTTTCGCTGCCATACGGCAGCAGGTGCGGCGCGGCTTTCAGCAGGGCCAGCACCAGCACCGTAATCACTACCAGCATCGCGCCCAGCGGAGACATGCCCAGGCCGAGCAGGCCGCTGACGCCTGCGGCACCGACGATCCCGCCCAGGCTGAACATCCCGTGAAATCCCGACATCATGTGCTTGCCGCTGGCCCGTTCGACGATCACCGCTTGCAGGTTGACCGTGGAGTCCACCGTGCCCAGCCCGGCGCCGAACATGAACAGCGTGGCGATCAACGCCGGCACGGTCGATACGGTCGCCAGCAACGGCAGCGCTGCACAAATCAGCAGCGTCCCGCCGGCCGCCACGCGCCGGCATCCGAAGCGTGCGGCCAGTAATCCGGCCAACGGCATCGCCAGAATTGACCCCACTCCGAGGCATAACAGCAGCAAACCGAGCGTCCCTTCACCCAACCCGGCCCGCGCCTTGGCGTAAGGCACCAATGGCGCCCAGGCGGCGATGCCGAGACCGGCGATGAAGAACGCGATGCGGGTGGACATCTGCTCCAGACGTCCGGGGACAAAGGAGGTTTGGGTCTTGAAGCTGGTCATATCAATCCTTGGCAAAAAACATCGCGTACCCAAGGGACAGTGATTCACCGGTGAGGGTTCGATCAGCACGTGCGCCTGGCTCGCTGTCAGCGGACATCCTTGCACAGTGGGTCGTTGTTTCGCGATATTGTCGGCACTTCATGGTTCAGATTGGGGGCGTGATGACAGCGTATTACGATGCTCGAGGCAATATTTACGCGGTTGTGGCACCAGAGACGGTGCGTGGCTGCGGTATCGACCTACCGATGCTGGCCAGCCAGGCTGCGCAAACCCGCGAAAACTGGGCGTTGGCGGCCATCGAGGCGTTTTGTGCTTGGGCCCCTGGTACTCAGCCGCCCGGCAGCAAGGACCATCGCAGCGACGGCTTGCTGGTCGGGCCGTTTCAATCGGCGCCGCCTTATGACTTGCTGATCGTCAACACTGACGGCACGTTAGCCGAACGCAGTGGCAATGGGCTGACGATTTTTTCTCAGGCGCTGAGTGAGCAAGGATTGATGCCGAAAGATGGGGCGTGCCTGCTGCGGGTTCATCACGACAAGACGGACGTGGTGTCGCCGGGCGAGACGTCAGTCAAACCGGCTGAGGTCGATGGTGTGCAAGGGTTTTGGCTGGATTTGGGGAAACCTTTGTTAGGACCGCAAGCGGTGGGCGCGCAGGGGGTGGAAAGCGTGCTGTTAAATGGACGAGAAGTCAGCCATGTGCGGCCATTGTCCGCGCTTGAACCCGCTTGGAACCGCAGCCAGTTTGCGCGCATCGGCAATCCGCATTGCGTGACGCTGGTGGCGGATGCTGCTGCGTTGCCGAGCAATGAGCAGATGCGTGAATCACCGTTGGCTGAAGGGTTGATGCGTATTGCTTATGCCATGCCGACCGGGGCCGGTGACCCGTGCCCGGCGGGGGTGAATGTGCAGTGGGCGATGCTTGAGTCTGAAGGCCGGGTCGTTGCTCGGGTGTTTGAGCGCGGGGAAGGGCCGACGGCGTCGTCGGGCACCAGCGCCAGTGCCGTGGCGTGTGCAGCGTGGCGGGTGGGTTGGGTCGCGGCGGGCGAGGTGAAAGTGGTAATGCCAGGCGGCACGGCGCCGATTTTGCTGGAGGAAATGGATGGGGAATTGAGTCGGGTCAGGCTATTTGGCACGGCTCGGTTGATCGGTTGATTTCAAGATAGCTATCGCCAGCAGGCTGGCTCCCACATTGGATCTGTGTCGTTCACACATCCCCTGTGGGAGCCAGCCTGCTGGCGATGGGGCCCTGACAGTTAGCGAAAATTCAGAACTGATTTGGCCATTCCACCACCGGCATCGTCCGCTTCATCAGCAACTTGCCCCCACGAACTGAATACAGCGGCAACCCCTGACTGCGAATCACCTCGTAATCACTGTCCGCCGACAGCACCAGCAAATTCGCCGGCCGTCCCGCTTCCAGCCCATAACGATCACCGAGGTTCATCGCCTTGGCGCTGTTGTCCGTCACCAGGTCGAGCGCGCTTTGCAGGTTGCGGTAACCGAGCATGTGGCAGATGTGCAATCCCGCTTCAAGCACCCGCAGGATGTTGCCGTTGCCCAGCGGATACCACGGGTCAACAATCGAGTCCTGACCGAAACACACGTTCATCCCCGCTTCGAGCAACTCGTTGACCCGGGTTACGCCACGGCGTTTCGGGAAGGTGTCGAAGCGTCCTTGCAGATGAATGCTTTCAGTGGGGCAGGAGACAAAACTGATCCCAGAATGCCCAAGCAGGCGAAAGAGTTTGGCGCAGTAAGCGTTGTCGTAGGAACCCATCGCCGTGGTGTGGCTGGCGGTAACCCGCGAGCCCATGCCACGGCTGCGGGCCTCTTCGGCTAGCACTTCGAGGAAGCGCGAATGCGGGTCGTCGGTTTCGTCGCAATGCACGTCCACCAGGCAACCGGTGCGCTCGGCCAGGTCCATCAGGAACTTCACGGAACTCACACCCTGATCGCGGGTGTACTCGAAGTGCGGAATGCCGCCGACTACATCGGCGCCCATGCGGATTGCTTCTTCCATCAGCTCGCGGCCATTGCGGTACGACTCGATGCCTTCCTGCGGGAACGCGACGATTTGCAGGTCGATCAGGTGACGGGTTTCCTCGCGCACGTCGAGCATCGCCTTGAGTGCAGTGAGATGCGGGTCGGTGACGTCGACGTGGGTGCGCACATGTTGGATGCCGTGGGCGGCGAGGGTCTGGATGGTCTTCTTGGCGCGGGTTTTGGTGTCTTCCTCGGTGATCGTCACCTTGCGCTCGCCCCAGCACTCGATGCCCTCGAACAACGTGCCGCTCATGTTCCAGCGCGGCTCGCCGGCGGTCAGCGTAGCGTCGAGGTGAATGTGCGGCTCGACAAAAGGGGGCACCACCAGGTTGCCGCCGGCGTCCAGATCGTCGGGGCCCAGGGTCGGGGCTTCGGTCTGCCGGGCGATGGTGCGGATCAGGCCGTTTTCCAGGTGCAACTCATGCAGGCCTTCTTGGTTGCGCAGGCGGGCGTTGATGATGTGCATGAGGCGAGTCCTTTTATAAGTCTTTCTGTGGCGCAGGGGCGGTTCGAGCACCGAGCACGGCGGTCAATAACATATACGTTAGCGCGGCAGCGGCAATCCCTACCAGCGGTGCGACCCACGGCGAACTGAAAGCAGCCATGGTGCCGACGGCATAGGCCGTCAAACCCGACCAGTTGAACGCGGGCAACCGTGCGTCGGCCAACTTGGGATAATGGCCTCGATAGCGAAAGAAAAAGTCCGCCATGATCACGCCACCAATCGGTGGAATCACCGTGCCCAACAGAATCAGGTACGGCACCAGCATGTCGTACATGCCCAGCAGGGCCAGCAGCGTGCCGATAACCGCGCCGACCAGGGTCACGGTTTTTCGCCGGCCGGTGCGCAGCAGGTTGCAACCGGCGACGGCGAAGTTGTAGATGGTGTTGTCCTGGGTGCTCCAGATGTTGATCATCAACATCGCCATCGCAGCGATGGCGAAACCTTGTAACAGCAGCACTTCGACCACGTCCGGTTGTTGGTAGACGATGGCCCCGTAGGCGCCGATCAATACCATCAAACCGTTGCCGGTGAAGAACCCGATCAGGCTCGCCAGCACCGCGACCCGTGCCGAGCGCGAGAAGCGCGTCCAGTTGGAGGCTTGAGTCGCCCCGCTGACAAATGTGCCAAACACCAGGGTAATGGCGGTCGACCAATCCATCGTTCCCGTTGGCACTACGGCGAGCAAACCATCGAGCCCGCCGACCTTTACCGTCGCCACCCACATCGACAGCATCAGCAGCAGCATCATGGCCGGAACAGCGATGTAAGAGAGAATTTCCAGCCCGCGATAACCCACATAGGCCGTCGCACAAAATAGAAACCCGAAGAGCACCATTAGCACTAGGACCGTGCCTTGGCTCAAATGGAAATACTTGCCCAATACCACGGCAGCAGTGGCCGTGCCCCAGGCGTACCAGCCGATTTGAGTAAAACCGAGGATCAGGTCGCTGAGCTTGCTGCCCACTTCACCGAAGCAGAAACGGCCCATCAGCACCGAGTTGAGTCCGCTCTTGAACGCAATAAAGCTCAATGCGGCGGCATAGATGCCCAGCAACAGATTGCCGGCGATAATCACTGCCATTAACTCGGCAAAACTGAACGCCACACCGAGCTTGCCGCCAGCGAACATGGTGGCGGTGAAGAAGGTGAAACCCAGTAGCACCATCGCCGTGGATCTGAGCCCTTTGCGGGCATGCATCGGGACTTCGCTGAGGGGGTAGTCGTTTCCCGGGTCGTTCTGCGTCATGTGGCGTTCCTTACGAATTGGGGAGGACGCGGTAGGGAGAGCAGTGATCGTGCCAAGGGTGAGGGTGTAGTTATTTATAGCCGAGCCTGACGGGTTGACGCGGGAGGGCACAAATGCGGTCCATCCAGAGGAAACCAAAGCTCTGTGGGTTCATTGGATCAGGGACAAGAATTTCAGCAACGCTGCAACAATCGCTTCCGGCGCATCTTCCTGCACCAGATGCCCGGCATTGGGAATCGGATGAAACTGCGATCCCGGTATTAGCTGATGCAACGCGCGGCCGCGCTCGATGGGGATCCACTGATCGTCCTCGCCCCACAGAATCTGCACCGGGCACCGAATGGTCGGGTACAAACCTTCAGCCTCACGGGTATAGCGCTCGTCCATCTGCGCAATCTGCCGGTAGAACGCCGTTTGTCCTGGCTCCCCCAGCCACGGCTGTACGTACGGTGCGAGTTCTTCATCGGGAATGTCGCGTTTGATCGCCCCGCGAATGTAGGCCGGTACGATGGCTTGCTGGATGTAATCCGGCACGCCACTGAATGCGGCTTCATGTTGGCGCACATGCTGCACGAACGGTGAACCCCAAGGCGTCAGCGCCACCGGGTCGATCAATGTCAGACTGCGGTAGTCCCGACCGTTCAGCAGGTGAGTGCGCAGCACGGTGGCGCCGCCGAAATCGTGGGCCACCACGTCGGGTCGCTCGATTGCCCAGTGATCGAGCAATTGCGCCAACAACCCGTTCTGCACGCCCAGCGATACGTCGCCGTCGATTTTCTCCGATTGGCCATAGCCCAGCAGGTCGAAGTAATGCACCCGGTGCGTGGCAATGAAGTGCGGGGCGATGCGATGCCACACATAAGAAGAGAAGGGCGTGCCATGCACGAACACCAGCGGCGGGCCGTCGCCTTGTACGGCGTAGTGAATGCGGTGCCCGTTGAAGCGGTATTGGCGGTCCAGCAGCCAGTCAGCCATTTGCGTGTCCTCTTGGCGGGGGCGAGGCAAAAAGCATAGGCATAAAAAAGCCACCGCTGAAGGTGGCTTGATCATTCACTGACGAAACGCAGTGCCCCTTGTAGGAGCGAGCTTGTTGGGGTCCAGTTTTTTTGGACCACTCTGTAGGAGTTTTTAGGCCGCCTGCTGTTCAAAGAGAGCCGGCGGCAGGTTATTCGAAGCGGTGTGGCAACGACGATGGTTGTAATGCGACACAAAATCGATCACATCCTTCTCCGCTTCGAAATGGTTCTGGTAGCCGCTCTCCGGCATCCAGTCATGCTTCAATGTTCTGAAATAACGCTCGACCACCGCATTGTCCCAGCAGTTTCCACGCCGGCTTACGCTATGCACGATCCGGCTTTCTTCCAGGCATGTCGCGAAGCGGTCAGAGGTGTACTGGCAGCCTTGGTCTGAGTGGAACAACAGCTGCGGCATCGGACGACGCAGCGCAACCGCCAGCTTAAGGGCTTTGATGGACAAGTCCGTGTCAGCCGTCCTGGAACAGGCCCACCCCACAATTCTGCGTGAAAAAAGATCCATCACTACCGCCAAATACAACCAACTATCCCTCACTTTGATGTAGGTGATATCACCCGCCCATAGCGTGTCCGGCTGGACTGGATTAAAACGACGATCAAGTATGTTTGGTGCCGTGACTCCGGGCTTGGTGGCGCGACGATAGTGGGCATAACGCGGTCGACGTCTGGCGAGTTCCAAAGTATTTATCAAGGAGCGCATTCGGTGACGCCCAATGAAAACACCACCTTTTCTCAGCTCCTTGGACAACCCGCGCGCACCCAGTGCTTCGCGATGCTCCTGATGTATCGCACGAATTTTCAGCTCCAGGTCTTTCTCGATAACACGCGGCAACGCAGGCTTACGCTTCGCGTAAAAGCTACTGCGAGCCAAACCCAGGACCGAGCACATACGTCGAATCGACATTGCTCCTCTAACGCCATCAATCACTTGGTTCGGTTGAACAGAACTTTCAGATGAGAGGGCAATTGCTTTTTTAAGACATGATTCTCGGCCTCAAGCAGGGCCAATTTTGCCTGCAACGACTCGATCATTTGCTGATCTTGGGGCCGGGAGGCCTGCAAAACCCCCGCATGCTCCCGGTGCCAGTGCAAAACCCATCGGCGTAGAGCTGTGGGCCCCACGCCTGTAAGCTCACAGGCTTTAGGAATGGAGCATTTCATCTCCACAACCAAACGAATGGCCTCCGCTTTTTCCTCAGGACTAACAACCCGATATCCCATGATGCTTCCTTAGGTCGATACTCCTACATCATGGTCCAAAAACATTGAGCCACAACAGCTTGCTCGCTCCTACAAGGGGGTTGGCGGGTTACTCGCCGTGATAGATGCAGCCGCTGGTGCACGTCTCGTGGATACGGATCGCGCTGAGTTCCGGCAGCAGGGGCTTCAGTTCATTCCAGATGAATTTGGCCAGCACTTCACTGGTCGGGTTTTCCAGACCAGGAATGTCGTTCAGGTAGTTGTGGTCCAGGCGCTCGTAAAGCGGCTTGAAGATCGCCTTGATTTCCGAGAAGTCGCGGATCCAGCCGGTGTGCGGATCGAGGTCGCCGCTCAAGTGGATCGCCACTTTGAACGAGTGCCCGTGCAGGCGACCGCACTTGTGGCCTTCCGGCACGTGGGGCAGGCGGTGGGCGGATTCGAACGTAAACTCTTTGAAAATTTCCACAGGTGATTTCAGCTCTGTCAGGTGGCGATCGCCACGGCGATGTGGGCAGGTGGCGAGTTTAACAGAGCTGCGGACGAAACACTGACTAAAGGGTCAGCAAGCGCTCGCCGAGGCGACCATTGGCGGCCAGTTCGAGGAATTCATCACCGAGGCGACGGCTTTCATCCATCGCGGCGCGCCAGTATTTCTGCCGGGCCGGCGCGTCGCCCATGAAGCGCTTGAAATCGTTACGATCCGGCAGTTTGCCGTAGGGCAAGCGCGCCAGATACTCCTTCGACGGCGCCAGCAGCAGAACATCTTGCAAACGCGCAGGGCAGGCGCGGCGCCACGGCAAGGTCTTGTCGAACCAGCCGGGAATCACCCGGTCGGTGAAATGCGGGTACAGCACGATGTCGTTGCCGCTGTAGGGCAGGTCCAGGTGATAGTCGAGCAAACCGCCATCGCGGAACGTTCCTGCGCCCGCACCGGGCAAGTCGCGCACGCCTTCCATCACCATCGGGATCGAGCCCGAAGCCAGCAGCGCCTGACGCAGATTGCCGGTGTTGAGTGCGACGAAGCGTGAGGGGAAGTCGTTCAGCGCATTGACCGGCGGCGCCAGGCGCGGGTCGTGGATGATCAGTCGTTCGAAATGCCGCGACAGCCGCGCGCGCCCGCGCAGGTTGTCGGCGATCACGGATCCCAGCGCCAGCCCGAGCCGGCCGCGATGGTCGTGTGCCAACAGGCCGTGGCTTTTGACCACCATGATGTTCAGTCGGTAATGCACGTTGCTCAAGATCGAGGCATCGCGACCGTCCAGCAGTTCATCGAGCATGCGCTGCGAGCTCTGGCTGATCTGCGCCATGGTCACGCCCTTGGCGAAGTTTTGCTCGGTGTACAAATGCCCGAGGCGGCGGATGCCCTCGGCGGCGTCCGGCAGGCAGGCACTGGCGAAGCGCCAGGAACCGACCGAGGCGCCAATCAGTGAACGCTCGCGCGGTGCGGCCGGCAGCCATTCGCCAAACAACGCCAGGTCCAGACCTTGAATCCCCAGGGCCTTAGGCCCGCCAGCGGCACCCGGCAGCGTGCCGACGTCGATGGCGCTCAAACCGTCTTTCCGGATGCGCGCGAAGGCACGCGGGCCGGCCTTGAGGGTCAGGGAAGGGAACTTGATGTGGATAGCGGTCATACCGGTCTCAATTGTTGGCAAGCGCAAGATTATAAACATGCAACACGGTCATTGTAGGAGTGAGCTTGCTCGCGAATGCGGTGTGTCAGGTAACAGAGATGTCGACGTGCAACACGGTCATTGTGGGAGTGAGCAGGTCCGCAATTTCGGGGTGACGTGTGCCAATGATGGCAATTCAGTTTCAGTTAAGTTCAGCTCGCTAAGGTGCCTTGCGAAAGCAACAAAAAACTCCGGAGACACCCATGAACATCCTGACCGTCCTGTTCAGCACCTCGATCATCGCCATGACCGCCAGCCTCGCCCACGCTCGCGACCTCGGCCCCGACGAAGCCCTGAGGCTGCGTGACGCTGGTACCATTGTGTCTTTCGAGAAGCTCAACGCCATGGCGCTGGCCAAACACTCCGGTTCAACCGTTACCCAAACCGAACTGGAAGAAGAGTACGGCAAGTTCATCTATCAGGTTGAGTTGCGCGACCCACAGGGCATCGAGTGGGACGTGGAATTAGACGCTGTCAGCGGCCAGGTTCTCAAGAATCATCAGGATACGTAATGAAGGTGCGTTCATTTTCATGCATGGCGCTGGTGCTTCTGGCGTTTTGCTCGGCGGTCCTGGCCCGCGACCTGGACCAGGACGAAGCCCTGCGCTTGCGCCAGCAAGGGATGATCCTGCCGCTGGAGCAATTGCTGCAACAGGCACTGGGTCGCTATCCCGGCGCCAAGCTGCTGGAAGCCGAGCTTGAAGAAAAGCACGACGTCTACATTTATGAAGTCGAGCTGCTGACCCCCGAAGGCGTGGTCCGTGAACTGGACATTGAGGCCACCACCGGCCGTTTACTGAAAGACAAGGAAGATTGACCGATGCGATTGCTGTTGGTGGAAGACCACGTGCCGCTGGCCGACGAATTGATGGCCGGTCTCAACCGGCAGGGTTACGCCGTGGATTGGCTGGCCGACGGTCGCGATGCGGTGTATCAGGGCAGCAGCGAACCGTATGACCTGATCATACTCGACCTCGGTCTGCCCGGTTTGCCGGGGCTTGAAGTGCTGACGCAATGGCGCGCCGGTGGCCTGATGACCCCCGTGCTGATCCTCACCGCGCGCGGATCCTGGGCCGAGCGCATCGAAGGCCTCAAGGCTGGCGCCGACGATTACCTGAGCAAGCCTTTCCATCCGGAAGAATTACACCTGCGGGTTCAGGCGCTACTGCGTCGCTCCCACGGCCAGGCGAATCAGCCGACACTCAAGGCTGCCGGGCTGCACCTGGACGAGGGTCGTCAGTGCGTGACCCGCGACGGCGCCGACATTCAGCTCACCGCCGCCGAATTTCGCCTGCTGCGCTATTTCATGTTGCACCCCGAACAGATCCTCTCCAAAAGCCACCTCGCCGAACACCTCTACGACGGAGAAACCGAGCGCGACTCCAACGTGCTGGAAGTTCACGTCAACCATCTGCGACGCAAACTCGGTCGCAGCGTGATCGAAACCCGTCGGGGTCAGGGTTACCTGTTCGGCGGGGGCGCTCAGTGAGGTCGATCCAGCGCCACTTGAGCCTGGGACTGATCAGCGTCATGGTCGTCGTCGGCCTGGTACTGGCGCAAACCAGTCTGTGGTTGTTCGAAATGGGCTTGCAGCGCTACCTCGAAGCCGGGCTACGTAACGACAGCGAAAACCTGCTGGTTGCGCTGGTCCGTGGGCCGCAAGGCTTGCAACTGGATGAACGGCACCTGTCACCGGCCTATCAACGACCGTTCTCCGGGCATTACTTCCGCATAGACTTCGACGATAACCACTGGCGCTCCCGTTCGCTGTGGGATCAGGAGTTGCCACGGCTGGAGCATCCGGGCCTGCACAGCAACCTGCAATTGGGGCCGGAAGGGCAGCAGTTGCTGGTGTTGCGTTCCGACTATCGACGCCTTGGTCAGTCGATTTCCATCAGCGTCGCGCAGGATTACACCCCGGTGCGCGAGAGCTTCAAGCGCATGCAGCAAGTGGGACTGGGGCTGGGATTAGCCGGGTTGTTGCTGATTTTGCTGCTGCAGCGCATCACCGTGCGCCGCGCCTTGCGTCCGCTGGAGAATGCCCGTGAGCAGATCGCCCAGTTACAGCAAGGCCAGCGCTCGCAACTGGATGATCAGGTGCCGGTCGAGCTTGAGCCGCTGGTGGCGCAGATCAACCATCTGCTCGCGCACACCGAAGACAGCCTCAAGCGTTCGCGCAATGCCTTGGGTAACCTCGGGCATGCATTGAAAACCCCGTTGGCGGTGCTGTTGAGCCTGGCGTCCAGCGAAAAACTCGACGCCCACCCGCAGTTGCGCAAGGTGATTCAGGCGCAACTCGAGCAGGTCCAGCAACGCCTCAATCGCGAACTCAACCGCGCACGGTTGTCCGGTGACGCGCTGCCGGGGGCGTTGTTTGATTGTGATGAAGAACTGCCAGGGTTGTTGGCGACGTTGAACATGATTCATGGCGAGCACCTGGCGCTCAGCTACCGTGCAACGCCCGGTTTGCAGTTGCCGTGGGACCGCGAAGACTTGCTTGAACTGCTTGGTAACTTGCTGGACAACGCCTGTAAATGGGCAGATGCCGAGGTTCGCTTGAGCGTGGTCGAGACGGCGCACGGGTTTGAGTTGAGTGTCGAAGACGATGGTCCGGGGATTCCCGAAGACCAGCGGGCTCAGGTGTTCAGTCGCGGTACGCGCTTGGATGAACAGACGGATGGGCACGGGTTGGGGCTGGGGATTGTGCGCGACATCGTCGACACGTGGGGCGGGGTTTTGCGGTTGGAAGAGAGCGAGTGGGGCGGGCTCAAGGTCCTGATCGGACTCCCCAAGCGCTAACCCCAATCCTGGAGTGCGCCTGCTCGCGATTGCTGGCTGTCAGTCACATGAATGTTGTGTGTGCCGACGCTATCGCGAGCAGGCTCGCTCCTACAGGGGATCTTCGGTGGCTGTGGGATTCGGGTCAGACCCGGAACTGATCCATCAGACTCTGCTGCTGATTCGCCAGGCTGTTCAGCGACTGGCTCACCCGCGCCGACTCATTGGCCTGCCCCGACAGCGATTCGGTCACATCCCGAATCGTCGCCACGTTGTTGTTGATCTCTTCAGCCACTGCGCTCTGTTCTTCGGCAGCAGAAGCAATCTGCAAATTCATGTCGCTGATCACCGTCACCGCATCGCCGATCTGGCGCAACGCGGTCACGGCCTGGCTGACCTGTTCGACACTGCCCTGAGCCTGCCGATGGCTATTGTTCATCGAACCGACCACGTCCTGGGTGCCGCTCTGCAATTGCTCGATCACCAGGCGGGTTTCTTCGACCGACTCCTGCGTGCGACGCGCCAGGTTGCGTACTTCATCGGCGACCACCGCAAAGCCACGTCCGGCTTCACCGGCACGGGCTGCTTCGATGGCGGCGTTGAGTGCCAGCAGGTTGGTCTGTTCGGCAATCGCGCGGATCACTTCCAGTACCGAACCGATTTTCTCGCTGTTCGCCGCCAGTCCTTCGACTTGCACCATGGCCGCGCTCATATCGGCGGCGAGGTTGTCGATGCTGGTGGTGGTCTGGTCGATCACGGTCAACCCTCGACGCGTCGCCTGATCGGCATCCTTGGCCGCGTGAGCCGCTTGCGCGGCACTGCGGGCGACGTCCTGGGCGGTGGCGCTCATTTCGTGGGACGCGGTGGCGACCTGATCGACCTGACGGTATTGCTGCTCCATGCCGGCGCTGGTCTGGGTCGCGATGGCCGACGACTGGTCCGCCGTATTGCGCGCGTCCTGCACCGAGCGTTTGACCTCGGCGATGATCGGTTGCAGCTTGTCGAGGAAACGGTTGAACCAACCGGCCAACTGGCCCAGTTCGTCCTTTTTGTCATAGGCCAGGCGCCGGGTCAGGTCGCCTTCGCCACTGGCGATGTCTTCGAGCATGTGCGCCACGCCGAGGATCGGTCGGGTCACGCTGCGGGCCATCAGCCACACCAGCATCAGGCCGATCAACGCGGCCAGCACGCCGAGACCGAGCTCGACCAGGGTGCCGGTACGGTTGCTGTCATCGAGTTGTTTTTTCAGCGTCTCCGCCCGGCTGACCAGAACCTTCTCAGGCACGTCGAGCAGCACGCCCCAGGATTTACCCCCGGGAATCGGCTGGAACGGCGACAACACTTTCAATTGGTGATCGTTGTGCAGGCTTTCGGTTTTGCTGCTGCTGGCGAGCATGTGGATCAGCTCGGCGCCGTTGGCCTTGTCCACGGTGTCCAGGCGTTGGCTGAGTTTGCTGGCGTCGGCGCTGTAGCCAGCGAGCAGGCCGACCGGGCTGAGGATGCTGATATTGGTCTGGCCGTCATAGAGCTTTTTGCTCGCGCCCTGACTCATCGCTTGCAGGCTGTTGAGGTTGAGGTCCACAGACAGGGAGGCGATGACCTTACCGTTGACTATCAGCGGGAACACGATGCTGGTCATCAGTACGTTCTGGCCCTCGATCATGTAGAAATATGGTTCGATCACGCACGGCTTGAGCGAGGTGCGCGGGCAGGTGAACCAGGCGTTGGCCGGTTCGCCGCTCGGGCCGGTGCTGGTGTCGGCCATGTCACTTTCCGGCAGCGCCATGGATGTGACCTTGCCCGGTGTCGGCTGCGACCAGTACAGGGCGAAACGGCCCTTGTCGTTGCTGCCCAGCTCCGCCTGGCCGGCGAACAGTTCGTCCTTGCCGTCCAGCGCATTGGCTTCGAACACCAGCGACAGGCCGAGCAATTCCGGGTTGGCTTGCAGCGCGGACTTGACCTGGCGGGTCAGGTCTTCACGCAGGTCGAAGGCATCCAGAAAGCGCTTTTCCGCCTGATCACGCAGGAACAACACCTGACGCGAAAAGCCATGGCCGTATTGATAGGCGTCCATGAACTGCTGACGAATCAGCAGCGCCTGGTTTTCACCCTGGGATTCGATCCGCGCCTGGGCGGCTTCGGTGAGCATCTCCATGCTTGAGGCTTTCACCATCTCGGAGCTGTGCTCCATACGGTACAGCGAAAGACCGACCAGCAGGGTCACGATGCCGGCCAGGCAAAGCCCCGCCAGCAGGGTGATTTTCCATTGAATGGAAAGTTGTCTTAGTGACATGGAGACGTCCTTTATTCGATAAATATCTGAGACTTTGCACTGTAGCGGCTGCGATTCGGCTTTCTTTATCCATACGCTCAAATAAGCGACGACACAAAATTTGTAACAGCCGGTGAACCCCCAGTGGGAGCGAGCCTGATCTGGCCTAATGAAATTGGACACATCAATAGGGCGCTATGATGGCGCCCAAATCTAAGGTGTGCATGATGATGCGAAAGTCCTATTCCAGCGAGTTCAAGCTCAATGCTGCAAGCATGGTGCTTGATGAAGACCAGCCCATTCTTGAGGTCTGCGCCAACTTCGATATCGGCCCTACTGCGTTGCGCCGCTGGGTCGAGCAGGTCAGGAAAGAACGTGCAGGCTCGACGTTAGCGGGAACAAAAGCCATTACCGCCGACCAAAAACAAATCCAGGAACTCAAGACTCTGCTCAGGCAGAAAGACCGGGATATCGAAATCCTAAAAAAGGCCAGTGTTCTCCTGCTTTTGGACTCCAAAGATCATTCCCTCTGATCAGCGAGCTAGGAGAACAGTACGGCATTTCAGATTGTTGTCGCGTGTTTGAAGTCAACCGCAGCAGCTATTACGCCTGGCGTCAGCGCCAAGGAAAAACGAACCCCGAGCGCGAAGCGCTCAGGGTTGCTCTGATCAAGTACCACAAAGCATCAAAAGGCTCGGCGGGCGCCCGCACTCTCTCCAAGGATATGCAGGGCGCAAAGCATAAGGTGGGGCGCTACATGGCTGCTCGTTTGATGAAGGAGGCTGGGATTTCCAGTTGCCAACGCCGCCGCCATAAGTACAAGTCGTCGGGTGTTGAATCGCTCGTGGCTGAGAATGTGCTGGACCGTGAGTTTTACGTAGCTGATATCAATAAAGTCTGGTGCGCAGATATTACCTTTATCCAGCTGGGCAAGCGTTGGCTCTATTTCTCTGTGGTTTTGGATTTGTTTGCACGACGGGTGGTGGGATGGTCGTATTCGTTGGTCGCCGACGCGACCCTAGCAAGCGAGTCACTGCGTATGGCTGTCGAATTGAGAGGACGACCTAAAGGTGTGCTGTTTCATTCTGACCAAGGGTGCCAATACACCAGCCATAAATTCAGGGACGAACTGATGGCTCACGAGCTAAAGCAGAGCATGAGTCGAAAAGGCCAATGTTGGGATAACGCCCCGATGGAGCGCTTTTTTGGCAGCTTGAAGTCCGAATGGGTGCCTGAAGAGGGCTACCACTCGGAATATGAGGCCCGAGTAGATATCAACCGATATGTGGCGCGCTACAACAATGTAAGGCGCCACAGCTACAACGGTTACCACTCGCCGGTAGCGGCAGAAAAGATGGCGGCGTGAGAACCGAAAACAATGTCCAAAATTACTGGACCAGATCAGCCTGCTCGCGATAGCGGCGTATCAGGCAACACAAATATCGACTGACACGACGCCATCGCGAGCAGGCTCGCTCCCACAGGGCTTCGTTGGCTTTGACAAGGCAATAACGCTACGGCACAGTGCGCGCCCTCTAATAAAACCTATTATCTAATCCGCTGGCGGCGCTTCGCAGACTGCCGGCTGAGCTCATTTCGCGTGCCTGAGGTAACAATGATTAATGCTGTAATTGCTGCGGTCGGCATCATGCTGATTCTCAGCCTGTCCCGGGTGCACGTAGTGATCGCGCTGATTGTCGGTGCGCTGGTGGGTGGCCTGACCGGCGGCCTGGGTATCGACGCCACGCTCAAAGCCTTCAACAGCGGCCTTGGCGGCGGGGCGACGGTGGCGTTGTCGTATGCCTTGCTCGGGGCGTTCGCGGTGGCGATTGCCAAATCCGGCATGGCCCATGCCTTGGCGGACAAGGCCCTGGCGATGGTTGATCGCCAACACGCCAGCGGTGGCAGTCAGGTCAAGTGGCTGCTGATCGGTTTGCTGTGGGTGGTGTCCATCGCTTCGCAGAACATTCTGCCGATACATATCGCGTTCATCCCGTTGCTGGTGCCGCCGCTTTTATACGTGCTGACCAAGCTGCAACTGGATCGCCGGTTGATTGCCTGCGTGATGACTTTCGGTTTGATCACCCCGTACATGTTCCTGCCGGTGGGGTTTGGCAACATTTTCCTCAACGAGATTCTATTGGCCAACGTCGCCCGCAGCGGCGTGGACATCAGCGGCATCAACGTCACCCACGCCATGGGCATCCCGGCGCTGGGCATGCTGTTCGGCCTGGCGGTGGCGTTTTTCAGCTATCGCAAGAAACGCGTCTACGACCTGGAAAAAATCGAGCAAGTCGAACAGGTCGCGGTGCAATACAACCCGCTGAGCCTGATGGTGGCTGGCGTGGCCATCGTGGCGGCCTTCGTTATTCAGTTGCTGCTGGACTCGATGATCATCGGCGCCTTGGTCGGGTTCCTGATTTTCTCGGTGTTGGGCATTGTGAAATGGCGTGAAACCGACGACCTGTTCACGGAAGGCATGAAGATGATGGCGATGATCGGCTTCATCATGATCGCCGCGTCCGGGTTTGCCGAAGTGATGAAAGCCACCGGTCAGGTACAGACGCTGGTGGAGTCCTCGGCCTCTTGGATCAACCACAGCAAAGGCATCGGTGCACTGCTGATGTTGCTGGTGGGCTTGTTGGTGACCATGGGCATCGGTTCGTCGTTCTCCACCGTGCCGATCCTGGCGGCGATTTTCGTGCCGTTGTGCGTGCAATTGGGGTTCAGCCCGCTGGCCATCGTGTGCATCGTCGGCACGGCCGGCGCCTTGGGTGACGCCGGTTCGCCAGCCTCCGACTCCACCCTGGGCCCGACCTCGGGTTTGAACATCGACGGCCAACACCACCATATCTGGGACACCGTGGTCCCGACTTTCCTGCACTACAACCTGCCGTTGCTGGCGTTTGGTTGGGTGGCGGCGATGGTTTTGTAAACACCACAGATCAAATGTGGGAGTGAGCCTGCTCGCGATAGCGGTATGTCTGTCACATAGATGTTGGATATACCGCCCTCATCGCGAGCAGGCTCGCTCCCACAGGGGGAATTTCACACAGGGATAATCCGTGGCTACGGCCTGTCCCAATACGGCACCGCGCCAAAGCATTCGGCAAAGAAATCAATCACCGTACGCACCTTCACTGACAACCGTCGGCTGCCCGGCCACAGCACGGCAATCTGCTGCGGCTCAAGGCTGTTGGATACCTGAAAGTTGTCGAGCACCGGCACCAGCGTGCCTTCGCGCACCGCCTCGCCAATCAGCCACGACGGAAACATCACCAACCCCAAACCTTGTTTGGCAGCTTGAACCAGGGTGTCGGCGTGATTGCCGGTGATCGGCCCTTTGACCGAGTAGGGCGTCCAGTCCGGCTGATCCTTGCGGAAAAACCAGCGTTGCCGGCCGGTCGCGCCTTTATAGGCCAGGCATTGATGCGCCGCCAGGTCCTCAGGACCTTGTGGCGTGCCGTGGCGTTTGAGGTAGGCCGGACTGGCGGCGACTTGAAACCGGTGCGGTGCCAGGATTCGCGCTTGCATGCTGGAGTCGTGCAGTGGTCCGATGCGAAACAGCAGGTCGGCGCCCGCTTGCAGCGGGTCGACGTAATGGTCGGTTTGCTGAATATCTAACTGAAGCTTGGGAAAGCGCTCGCACAAGTGCCCCAGCCAAGGCGTCAGGTGCCGTTGGCCGAACACCACTGGGGCGTTGATCCGCACCAATCCGCTGGGTTCGCTTTGCTGTTCCTGCAAGGCTTGCTCGGCTTCCTCCAGTTGTACCAGCACCAGCCGCGCATGATGACCGAGCATGCGCCCGGCTTCGGTGGGGGTGACGGCGCGCGTGTGGCGGTAGAGCAATTGCTGGCTCAGGGCCTGTTCCATAAGTTGGATCTGGCGGGAAATCGAAGAGGGCGCCAGACCTTCGCGCCGTGCCACTTCGGAAAAACTCCCGTGGTCGAGCACGGCGACGAACAGTCGAAGTGCCTTGAATCCGAGTTCATTGAGGCCGTGCATGGTGTGTCCTGCTGTGCGAGTTATGCAAAAGTGTTGTCAGGATGCTCCCATTTATCGCAAAGCACTGCCATCGGATAATTGTGCGAGTGAGCCTGCTCGCGATGGCGGTGCTTCAGTCATAGAGATGTTGAATGTGCAGGCGCCATCGCGAGCAGGCTCGCTCCCACAGTGGGTTCATGTTTCATCTGATGAATGGCAGGGTCTTCCATATGCAAGCGTCTTCAACCGACATCGCTGTCACACCCGCGACCAAACCAGGCCTGCGGCTTTTGCTGCTCCCGCTGGTAATCCTGGCCGGCATGGGCCTTTCCGTAGAGGCCGGTCTGCTCGGGCCGCTCGGGGTTCAGGTCGGGCATTTATGGGCGACGTTGAGCATTTTCGGGGTCGGCTCGGCGATTCTGTTTTTGCTGCTGTTGTTCAGCGGCCCGCAACAAGGCCCGGCGTTGAACACATTGCCGCGCTGGCAGTTGATCGGCGGCTTTCTCGGGCCGATCTATGTGGTTGTGCTGACCTTGGCCACGCCGCACATCGGCATTGCGATGACCATGATCGCGATCCTTTGCGGGCAGGTTGGCAAAAGCGTTTTGATCGACCACTTCGGCTGGTTCGGCACCCGCCGCAAAAAGGTCAACGGTGAACGTTGGCTGGCGCTGCTGCTGATTGTCGTGGCACTTGTTCTGATCGCCCGGGGTTGAAGATGAATCTGATTATTTTGTTGGCCGTGATCGTGGCGGCCGGTGCGGTGTTGAGTGTGCAGGCGGCGATCAATGGCCGTCTGGGCGAAACGGTTGGTGTGTTGCGCAGCAGTTTGCTGACCTTTGTGGTGGGGGCGGTGGTCACCGGGTTGCTGATTCTGTTTTTCGAGCCGGCGCAGGCGATGAGCTTGCTGGACGTGCCGAAATGGCAACTCGGTGGCGCGCTGTTCGGCGTGGTGTACATGATGGTCATGGTCGGCGCGGTGCCAAGGGTCGGGACGGCAGTGGCTACTGTAGCCGTGATCGTCGGGCAACTGGGCATGGGCATGCTGATCGACAATTTCGGCTGGCTGGGCAATCCGGCCATCGACTTGTCGAACAATCGGATCGTGGCGATGGTGTGCCTGGGGTTGGCGTTGGTGTTTATGTATCGCAGCAGCACCCGGCAGGCCTGAAACAAACTCCTACACTGGTAAGACGGGCCGCGTTTGCGGCACCCCGACGACCACACCCATGGAGTCCGACTCATGATCAGCAGTGACAGTATCTGCGATTGCCCCAAATGCTCGTGCAAGCTGGGCGAACATCCCATCGCGCGCCACGGCAAACACTATTGCTGCGAAGCCTGCGCCAAGCACCATGAACATGGCGAAGAGTGTTCCAGCAAGGGCTGCAAGTGTGCTCACGAGAAGTAGTGCATCGCAAAAAAGTGGAGCCTGATCGGGAAGGCCAATCAACCCGAATCAATGTGGGAGCGAGCTTGCTCGCGATAGCGGCCTGTCAGTCACAAACATGTTGAACGTACCGACGCCATCGCGAGCAAGCTCGCTCCCACAGGTTCCAGTAGCCTGATCGGGCTCCACTTTTTAACTCGCCGGCCGCCACGTCACATTTTCGACGCCGAACTTTTCTGCCATCGGTTTGCTGGTTTTTTGCACCTTCTCCCGGCCGAATCGGGGAATCCTCCCCACGCCGGCATCGCAGCTCGCCCAATGCCAAGCTTCCGCGTTGTCCATCTTGTCCAGTCGGATGATGAATGACTTGGGGACGCCATGAAGGGTGTATTCAATGACGAAAAGTTTTGCGCTGTTCATAAAGCCCGTATTCCTCCCTGTGGTAATAGAGGGATCGCTGGGGTTGCGGAAAATTCACTCTGATTTTCAGGCGGTGGCGGCCAGTGGCGACAAGGCGTCCGGCTGGTTACCATGCAAGACCCGAAAACCTCAATGATTGCTGCCCCATGGCCCTTGCCGCGCCCCCTGACCTGAGTGACACCGATGTGCCCGTGCAGCCGCTGGCGCGCACCTATCCGCGCGGTTTGTTTATCGAGCCGCACGAGCATGTCTGGGGCCAGTTGCTGTATGCGATGAGCGGGGTGATGTGGGTCGAAACACCCCACGAGGCGCTGGTGGTGCCGCCGCAACGGGCGGTGTGGCTGCCGCCGGGCGTACCTCATGGGATACGCGTGGTCTCGGACCTGCAGATGCGCAACATCTACTTGCGCCCCTCCCTGGCGGCGACGCTGGACGATACGGTCCAGGTCATCGAAGTCGGCGGCTTGCTGCGCGAGCTGATTGTCGGGCTGGTGGAGCAGGGCGACGACGGTGCGCCCGAGTATTACGAAGCGCTGGTCGGCCTGGCACTGCTGGAGCTGCGGCGTGCCAAACGATCCGAGCTGAAAATCCCCCTGCCGGATGATTCCGACCGACGCCTGATGAACCTCTGTCAGGCAGTCATGGCCGCGCCATCACTGAACATTCCCTTCGAACAACACGCGGACAGTGCCGGTGCCAGCGTGCGCACCCTGGCGCGGTTGTTCAAGGACGGTCTGGGCATGGGCTTCGCCGAGTGGCGGCGACAGGTGCAGCTGGCGACGGCGGTGGCCGAGCTGATTCAGGGCGTGCCGGTCAGCGCGATCGCCCGCGAGCTGGGTTATACGCCGAGCAGTTTCAGTGACATGTTCCGTCGTGAGCTGGGCGTCGCGCCTTCACAATTTTCCAGCCATAACCAAACCCTGTAGATACTCTGTTCACGGTCAAGCTTTCGCGAGATGTTTTTCGCTAAAAAGCTTGGCCGTATTAAATTCTTCTCCAGAACGCATGCATGCCCATAACCCGGTCAGGTATTTGCGCATCACCGCTCCAATGGCCTGCATTTTCTTCTTGCCGCGAGCTAGCAGCGCCTCGTAAAAGGCCTTCACATTCTCATCACAGCGAATTGCCGTCATCGCCGGCATGAACATCGCTGCACGCAAATACGCGTTACCGCATTTGGACATTCGACCTGGTCGGTTCACACTGGTGCCTGACTGGGTCAGCCTGACGTCGAGCCCTGCATAACGGCTGACCTGTGCCGACTTGAGCGTCACAGGCAAGGTCGTCAGCTCAGCCAGTGCGGCGATAGCCGAGGCTTCTCCCACGCCGGGAGCAGCCATCATGCAGCGAAACTGCAAACTCAGATCCGGGCATTTGGCGATGGCCTCGCGTGCCGCCTTCTTCAAACGATCAATCCGTGTGTCCAGCGCTGCAATCGCATCTTTCTCATCCTCGATCAGTAGCTCGACACTCGTTTGTGTCGCTTGTAGCGCGTGCAGCTCATTCTTGGCTCTGGTCCGATGACCAATCAGCCGGTTGATATGGCGACCAAGCGCACGCAGCATTAGTTGATCTGCAGTCGGCGGGACCCACAGTCTAGGCGCCATGCGCTCACCGTATTCGGCCAGCAATTGGGCATCAATCTGATCAGTCTTGCTGTTTTGCAGCATCAGCTTGGCAAAGTTGTGGAAGCTTTTGGGATTAATCACCGAGACCGGCAAACCGGCGGCGTGTAGCTCCAGCGCAAGGTCCAGGTAGTAAATGCCGGTGGCCTCCATGATCACGCTCAGCGGTTTGAGGCCCAACATCTTGGTCACGGCAGCCTTACGCCCCTTCGACGTGTGCTGAATCTCCCACTGGCCTGATGTCTTACCGTTCTGTCGCCATCCCATCGCAGACGTACGGGCACCAATGTCTATGCCGACATGAGTATTCATGCTTTTCACTTCCCTGACTTTCGGTAAGATTGCTTCCGGTTCCCCCGACCTCGAACTTCATGCCACCGCAACCTTGTAATGCGAAGTCCGACTTGTCGGCTTCTCGATACTCTTCGTGGTGGGCAATGAGGCGGGGGGGCCTCTCTACAGACAAGGTCAGGAGCAAATCCTGCCTTCAGGAGTGATCGGCCTCCCCCAGAAACGCACTTGCTGTTGTATGAATCCTTGAGCGTAACCTCTCTCGTTGGAATCAGGGTCAACATACAAGGAGCGAGCTTGCTCGCGAAGAGGCCGTCATGTTCAGCATTAATGTTGAATGAAAGACCGCCTTCGTCGGAACGCCGCCCGGAGCCGGCTCGCTCCTACAGGGCTTCGCCAGCTGCACAGGATGCCTTGCGTCCGGCATTAGCGATTTGGCCGAAAAGCAGAAGCACTTGGCCGATGCCCGGCGCGACCTCCTACTAGACTCTGGGCCTATCACAATTGCCCTCGGAGTCTGCCATGAGCTACCTCATTTCACTGGCCATCGGTCTGGGCGTCGGTTTGCTCTATGGCGCACTGGATTTTCGTTCCCCCGCACCACCGGCCATCGCGCTGGTCGGGCTGCTCGGCATGCTGGCCGGCGAAAAATTGTGGCCCATGGGCCGACAACTGGTCGCTGGCTGGATCTCCTGAACAGTTTATTAATTCAAAGGAAACGCCCATGAAAGCATTGCAGTTCGATAAAACCGGCGACCTCTCGGCCTTGCGCTACGTCGACGTGCCCACCCCGGTTGCCGGCGCCGATGAAGTGCTGGTGCAGATCAAGGCCGCCGGCCTCAACCCCAGCGATGTGAAGAACGTGCTGGGGCGTTTTCCCTACACCACGTTGCCACGGATCCCCGGTCGGGATTTTGCCGGGGTCGTGATTGAAGGCCCACAAGCGTTGATCGGCCAGGAAGTCTGGGGCACTGGACGTGAGTTGGGGTTCTTTGCCGATGGCTCCCATGCGCAATTCGTCAAATTGCCAGCCAATGGCGTGGCGCTCAAACCGACCCACCTGAGTTTTGCACAGGCTGCCAGCCTCGGTGTGCCCTACACCACGGCGTGGGACGCATTAGAGCGCAGCCTGGTGACGGCGCAAACGCGATTGTTGGTCATCGGCGGCGGGGCGGTGGGCAGTGCGGCGTTGGCGCTGGCCAAGGTTCGCGGTGCTCAATTGCTGGCGGCGGCGCGACGACCGGAGCAGGTCAAGGAGTTGCAGGCTCAGGGTTATCAGACGTTGCAGCTGGACAGGCCAGAAGACTTGGGCGCTCAAGTGAACGCCGTGTATACCGGCGGCGCTGACGTGATCTTCGACACCACCGGGTTCTGGCTGCCGGCCTCGGTCCCGGCACTGGCGACGTTCGGCCGCATCGCCATCATCGCCGCGCCGGTGGACGGCATGGTGCAACTGCCGGCGCTGGCGCTGTATCGCAAGGGTGGCTCGGTGGTGGGGATCAATTCGTTGCTGTACGGGGTTCAAGCCTGCGCGGCGATGCTCGATCAGTTTGGTACGTTCTTCGATCAGGATTTGTTGCCGTTGCCGGAAGGGTTGTTTGAATCACCGCTGGCGCAAGGGCTGGAGCGGTACTCGGAAGTGAATCAGGGCGGCGGTGACAAGGTGATTCTGTTGCCATAACCGGCAATGATGCTGGTTGTGTCGGCCCCTTCGCGAGCAGGCTCGCTCCCACATTTGATCTTCTGTGAATACAGATTTTGTGTATGACGGAGATCTACTGTGGGAGCGAGCCTGCTCGCGAAGAGGCCAGCACAGTCGCCATCAACCTCGTCTGCTAGAATCGGCCGCATTGATCCCACAAGGTGCACCCCATGAGCGAGCCGATTCGTCTGACCCAATACAGCCACGGCGCAGGATGCGGTTGCAAAATCTCTCCCCAGGTCCTGGAAGTGATTCTGGCCGGCAGCGGGGCGCAGAACCTCGACCCCAAACTCTGGGTCGGAAACGCCTCGCGCGATGACGCGGCGGTGTACGCCATTGATGAAGAGCGGGGCGTGGTCTCGACCACGGACTTCTTTATGCCTATCGTCGACGACCCGTTCGATTTCGGCCGCATCGCCGCCACCAATGCCATCAGCGACATCTACGCCATGGGCGGCGATCCGCTGATGGCGATTGCGATCCTCGGCTGGCCGGTGAATGTGCTGGCGCCGGAAATTGCCCGTGAAGTGATTCGCGGCGGCCGCTCAGTTTGCGACGAGGCCGGGATTCCACTGGCCGGTGGGCATTCCATCGATGCGCCGGAGCCGATCTTCGGCCTGGCCGTGACCGGGCTGGTGGAAAAGCGCCACATGAAGCGCAACGATACGGCGACTGCCGGTTGCCTGCTCTACCTGACCAAGCCGCTGGGCATCGGCATCCTCACCACCGCCGAGAAAAAGGGCAAGTTGCGCACGGCCGACATCGGTCTGGCCCGCGACTGGATGTGCACCCTGAACAAACCCGGCAGCCGTTTCGGCAAGCTCGACGGCGTGACCGCAATGACCGACGTCACAGGGTTTGGTCTGCTGGGGCATCTGGTGGAAATGGCCGACGGCAGCCATCTGACCGCCCGCATCGAATACAACCGCGTGCCGCGCCTGCCGGGTGTCGAGTACTACCTCGACCAGGGCTGCGTGCCGGGCGGGACGCTGCGCAACTTCGACAGCTACGCCAGCAAACTGGGGCGGCTCCAGGAACTGCATAAACGCGTGCTGTGCGATCCGCAGACCAGTGGTGGTTTGCTGATAGCGGTCACGCCCGAGGGCAATGAACGGTTCCTCGCCGTGGCGGCTGAACTGGGCCTGACCCTTGAACCGATCGGTGAACTGATTGAGCGACAGGTACACGCGGTTGAGGTGTTTTGATGTCGATCGACTTCACCGATTACCGCGATATCTTTCTCAACGACCGTCCGATGATGGATGCCCGCGCCCCGGTGGAATTCAGCAAGGGGTCATTCCCCGGCGTGGTCAACTTGCCGCTGATGAATGACAGCGAGCGCCAGCGCATCGGCACCTGTTACAAGCAACACGGGCAGCAAGCGGCCATTACGTTGGGGCATCAACTGGTGTCCGGCGAGATCAAGGCTGAGCGCATCCAGGCCTGGGCCGATTTTGCCCGGGCGCACCCCGAGGGCTATTTGTATTGTTTTCGCGGCGGTTTGCGTTCACAGATCGTCCAACAGTGGCTCAAGGACGAGGCCGGGATTGATTATCCCCGGGTCGGTGGCGGCTACAAGGCCATGCGCACGTTCTTGCTCGACACGCTCGATCAAGCGGTTACCCAGTGCGATTTTGTCTTGCTGGGCGGCATGACCGGCACCGGCAAGACCGAAGTGCTCACGCAGTTGAACAACGGAATCGACCTTGAAGGCCACGCCAATCATCGCGGCTCCAGCTTTGGCAAACGCGCGACGGGGCAACCGACCAACATCGATTTTGAAAACCGACTGGCAGTGGATGTTCTGAAGAAACGCGCCCACGGCATCGAGCAGTTTGTGCTGGAAGATGAGAGTCGTGCGGTCGGCAGTTGCGCCTTGCCGTTGCCGCTGTATCAGGGCATGCAGCAGTTTGCGATGGTCTGGCTGGAAGACAGCCTTGAAGGGCGCGTCGAGCGGATTCTGCGCGACTACGTGGTGGACCTGTGTGCCGAATTCATTGGTGTGCATGGCGAGGAAGGATTCGCGCGGTTTTCCGAGCGCTTGCTGGAAAGCCTGAACAACGTTCAGAAGCGTCTGGGTGGCGAACGCCATCGGCGGATGCTGATCTTGATGGAAGAGGCCTTGGCAGAGCAGGGCCGAAGCGGTGCGGTGGACTTGCACCGTGGCTGGATCGAAGGATTGCTTCGTGAATATTACGACCCGATGTATGCGTTTCAGAGGGAGAAGAAAGGGGTGCGGATTGAGTTTGCGGGGGAGAAGGGGGCGGTCCTTGAATACCTGCAGGAGCGGGTGAGCCAGCTAGGTTGATGCTGTCTTTGCCGGCCCCATCGCGAGCCGGCTCCGGGCGGCGTTCCGACGATAGGGCCCGTGCAGGCGCTACATAACTTAAAGCAAAGCAGCCCCGACCAATCCACTAATCACACCAACCCCCATGGTCCTAACCGCTGGTGGGATGTTGCCGACTGCTTAGGTCGGACACGTCTGCGATCCGTTATCCAGCCCTTGCTTGTAACTATGACTGACGAGGCTGGCCTTGCCGTTGCGCCAGGTCAGGGTCAGCACATACACCGAATCGTAGTCGCTGGACTCCCAATCTTCGGTGATGTTCTGTTTCTTGCCGATGGCTTCTTCAGCGACCTGGTTGATCAACTCTGGCAGGTAGCCGTGGGACCAGGCGGTGTAGATGACCGCATTGTGGTACTTGTCTTGAAGCAACTCTTCAGCCAGGTCGCTGGTGTCGTTGGCCGAGAAGTTGATGTTCACCGGCAAGCCGAGCTTGATCGCGCTGGGGCTGATGGTCAAAAGCGGACGGATATAGCTGTAGGAGTTGTCCAGTTCGCCTTCCTCGACATTGCGCGTCGGGTTGGCGGCAAACACATAATTGGCCTTGCCGAATTTTTCCGGCAACAAGGTGGCCAGGTCGATGGCGCGGTTGAGGCCCTGGCAATTGAGCTGGCCCAGACCCCCAGCGGGTTTTTCCGCGTGACGCAGGAACACCAGTGTCTGCGTGCCGTTTGCCTGTTGGGCGCGGCTTTCGCGGGACTCCAGCGACAAAAACAATCCGCCCGCCACCAGCACCGCCGGCAGAAGTACATACGCATGGTGCTTGAAGCGTTTAGCGAATCTCAAAAGGTTGGTCATTTATATAAGTGATCTTCAGCGCGTTCAGTTAAGGCTGACAAACCTTTACACCACAAGCTCCCAGCTTCGGGTGTTTTCCATGTCGTTGGGACGGTCCGTATCGAAAGGGCGTTGCTCTGAGTCATCTGAAGCCGATTTGGTTCGATTCCGACCGTCGCGCAGCACTTTATCGACAACCTTGAACAGGTTGCAGCTCAGGATATCGACAAGATGTTGCGAAATTATGGACAGGGTACACGCTAGAGGGGCTGGTGAAATTTGAGTTCTGTTGATCGTGGTTATCAACGGTTTCCATGACACCAAAAAATCGCAACCTGTGGGTGGTGATCCTGGATTATGCTCAAGCCTTTCTTTTGGCGATGGATGCTCCCGATGACCGATCTGTCTGCGTTCCAGATTACCCAAAAATGGCCGGCTCAATACCCTGACTGGATCCAGCTTTACTCCTTGCCGACCCCCAATGGCGTCAAGGTCTCGATCATGCTTGAAGAGATCGGGCTGCCCTACGAACCGCATCGGGTAGGCTTCGACACTCAGGATCAAATGTCCCCCGAGTTTTTATCGTTGAGCCCCAACAACAAGATCCCGGTGATCCTCGACCCCCACGGTCCTGACGACAAACCCCTGCCGTTGTTCGAGTCCGGGGCGATTCTGATTTACCTCGCCGACAAGAGCGGGCAACTGCTGGCTCAGGAATCGGCAGCGCGTTACGAGACGATTCAATGGCTGATGTTTCAGATGGGCGGCATCGGGCCGATATTCGGCCAGGTCGGTTTCTTCAACAAGTTTGCCGGCAAGGACTACGAGGACAAACGCCCCCGCGACCGTTACGTCGATGAAAGTAAACGTTTGTTAAAGGTTTTGGATGGACGCCTTGAGGGGCGCGACTGGATCATGGGCGAGCGCTACACCATCGCCGACATCGCGACGTTCCCGTGGGTGCGTAACCTGATCGGTTTCTATGAGGCCGGCGATCTGGTGGGCATCAAAGACTTCAAGAACGTCACGCGTGTGCTGGAGCGCTTCCTGGCGCGGCCGGCGGTGATGCGCGGGCTGGAAATTCCCAAGTCGACCCTTTGATTTCAACGAGGCCAAGGCAGGCAATGAGTTCATTCGATTTCAAACAAGTAGATGTCTTCAGCCGAGTCGCCCTCAAGGGCAATCCGTTGGCGGTGGTGTTCGGCGCGGACGAGCTCAGTGACGAACGCATGGCCGCGTTCGCCACCTGGACCAACCTCAGTGAAACCACGTTCGTGCTGGAACCACGCGATCCACGGGCCGACTATCGCGTGCGGATCTTCACCACCCTGAACGAATTGCCGTTCGCCGGCCATCCGACGCTGGGCACTTGCCATGCGTGGCTCGAGGCGGGTGGTGTGCCCAAGGGCGAAGAAATCATTCAGGAGTGCGGCGTCGGGCTGGTACGGGTTCGTCGACAAGGTGCGGAACTGGCCTTTCTCGCGCCGCCCCTGCTCAACGCCGGGCCTTTGGACGCCGAGTTGGTGGAGCGCGTGCGACGCGGGCTTGGCCTGGAGGTCGGCGCGATTGTCCGGGCGCAGTGGGTGGATAACGGTGCGGGCTGGTTGGCGGTCATGGTCGAGGACCGTCAGCAAGTGCTGGACCTGCAACCGGATCATTCGCAGATGCTGGGGCTGGCGGTCGGCGTGATCGCACCGTGGAATCCCGAGCGTGATGGCGATGATGCGCAGTTCGAAGTACGGGCCTTCATCTCTGGTGACGGCATGCCGGAAGACCCGGCCACCGGCAGTTTGAACGCCGGGATTGCGCAGTGGTTGCTCGCTGAGGGGCTGGCGCCAGCGTCCTATGTGGTCAGCCAGGGCCTGACGATGGGCCGGGCGGGGCGCATTCAGGTGGATCAAGTGGGCGATGAAATCTGGATTGGTGGTGCGGTGGTGACGTGCATCAGCGGCACTCTGACGCTCTAAACCTGTAGGAAATCAAAACCTGTGGGAGCGAGCTTGCTCCCACAGGGTTCTGTGTTGGATGCAGAGATTATTGCCGAGCCGGTAAGGGTTTTTTCCGCGCCTGAGGTTTGTGCCTTGCGCCTTGCAGGGCATAAGCTTCGCCCCCTACGACGATCGTCTAATCCTCCGTTTTCAGGAATGCCCATGTCCAGTCAGTTCCCCGAAGCACGTCCACGCCGCCTGCGCCGCAATGCGAGCCTGCGCAGCCTGTTCCAGGAAACCGAATTCAGCCTGAATGATTTGGTGCTGCCGATTTTTGTCGAAGAAGAAATCGACGATTTTGTGCCGATCAACAGCATGCCCGGCGTGATGCGCATTCCGGAGTCGAAACTGGCTGGCGAGATTGAGCGCTACGCCCGGGCCGGGATCAAGTCGGTCATGACCTTTGGCGTGTCGCATCACCTGGACAGCAGCGGCAGCGACACCTGGAGCGACAACGGACTGGTGTCGCGCATGTCGCGAATCGCCAAGGATGCCGTTCCGGAAATGATCGTGATGTCCGACACCTGCTTCTGCGAATACACCGACCACGGTCATTGCGGCGTGATGCACAACCACGAAGTCGATAACGATCAGACCCTGATCAACCTCGGCAAACAAGCCGTGGCGGCGGCTCGGGCCGGCGCCGATGTGATTGCTCCATCGGCGGCCATGGACGGGCAGGTCCAGGCTATTCGCCGAGCGCTGGATGACGCCGGTTTCAGTCAGACGGCGATCATGGCCTATTCGACCAAGTTCGCTTCGGCGCTCTACGGCCCGTTCCGTGAAGCCGGCGGCAGCGCGCTCAAGGGCGACCGCAAAAGCTATCAGATGAACCCGATGAATCGCCGCGAAGCGGTGCGCGAATCGCTGATGGACGAACAGGAAGGCGCTGACGCACTGATGGTCAAACCGGCCGGGGCGTACCTGGACATCATCCGCGACATCCGCGAGGTATCGCGTTTGCCGCTGTCGGCGTATCAGGTCAGTGGCGAGTACGCGATGATCAAATTCGCGGCGCAGGCGGGGGCCATTGATGAGGATCGAGTGGTGCGTGAAAGCCTTGGGGCGATCAAGCGGGCGGGGGCGGATTTGATCTTCACCTACTTCGCGATGGACCTGGCCCTGGCCGGGATCTAAACCCCAACACATCCCCCCTGTGGGAGCGAGCCTGCTCGCGAAGGCGCCGTGACAGTCGACATTTATATTGACTGATACACCGCTTTCGCGAGCAGGCTCGCTCCCACAGTTGATTTGTTTTGAGTCAGGGTGGGCCGAAGTAAGGCCTAATCCCGTGATGCTGGAAATACCGCTCAATCACTTTCGGATCGGAACACGTCTCGGCAATCGCCACATACGTATCCGGCCGCAACAGGTAAAACCCGTTGCGTCCCAACCCTGCCGCTTCAAACGCCGGCCGCCATTCGAACACCTGCAACGGCAGGTGATGCTCATTGCACCAGGCGATCATTTCGTCGCTGGTGTCGCCATAGACGTGCACCTGCCAGTTCGGATTACTCAGCGATTCAAAGTTGTCGCCTTCGCCGTCATGCGCCCAAGGCAGGCGATCACCGCCGTGAACGTGCCCGGCGACTCCTGTGCTCAATGGCATGCCGCGGTAGTTCAGGGTGATTTGTGAGACGGTGCGAAACAGAAACTCGCGGGATGCCTCGAATGAGGCCATTTTGGGGATCACGAACGGTGCCAGCCGTGTACGCAGCACATCGGCCATGCGCCCTTCGGCGGTCACGAAACTGAATACGCGGTCGGTGGTGGCGACCAGTTTGCGTGCAAAGGCAATGCGTTCGGTTTCGTAGGTGTCGAGCAGATTGGCTTCGGCGCCGCCACTCAACACCGCCGCGAGTTTCCACGCAAGGTTAATGGCGTCACCAATCCCGGTGTTCATGCCCTGACCACCGGCGGGGCTGTGAACGTGCGCCGCATCGCCCAACAAAAACGCATGCCCGGTGCGAAAGTGATCGGCGACCCGGTGATGCACGCGATAGGTCGAGAACCAGTTCACCTGTTCGATCTGCACGTTCAGGTGTTCGATGGCCCGGCTGCTGACGTCTTCAAAGCGCAGGGTTTCGGCCAGGTCCGCGCGCTCGTCGCGCACCGTGCCGATCAACCGCGCGCGGCCCGTACCGGCGAGGGGAAACACCGCGAGGAAGTCCGCTTCATCAAGGTCCACGTGCAATTCGCCATTGAAGGTCGGTCCGCTGGCTTGTACGTCGGCGACATAGAAAATCTGCTGATAGGTCCCGCCCGGGAACCCGGTGTCCAGTGTCTTGCGCACGACTGAGCGAGCGCCGTCGCACCCCGCCAGGTAGCAGGTCTGGCAGATTTCCTGTTGACCGTCGGGCAAGCGCAGTTGCACGGTGATGCCAGCGCCGGTGTCTTCGAAATACTCCAGCTCAGTGTTGCGCTCCACGTGGATGCCGAACGCTTCAAGGCGTGTGATCAGCAGCCGTTCGTGCTCGTCCTGCGGGTAGATTTCGAGGAAGGCGTAGGGCGTCAAACCCTCGCCAATGCGGCTCAGGGGCAAACGCGCCACCGGTGCGCCTTTGACCCAGAAATTTGCCGCCGCCACTCGATGACCGTTTTGCACCACGGCTTCACTGAGGTCGAGCTGGCGATAAAGCTCCAGCGTCCGCGCCTGAATCGCGAGTGCCCGTGAGGTGGTGCCGGGGGCTGAGGTCTTGTCGAGAATGCGCACGCGGATTCCCAGTTTGCTCAACCACAGCGCCAGTACCAGCCCGGTCGGGCCCGCGCCGACGATCAGTACGTCGCTACGACTCATCAGACTGTCCTCCTCGATGCCTGGCTCAAGTATGGTCCAGTCGCAAAGCACAGGCAGGCTGACTGCTCAACGGAAAAGGACCCGGCAGGCGTGACGATGGAACAGGGCGCGGCGGCCGCAGTCATAGCCTGCGCCATGCCATTGATCGTATGGTTAACCCGGCTCAACGGATTTGATGGAGCACCATGCAAGCCAATCGATTGATCAGCGGTGTCGCAGCGCTGTTGCTGCTGGCCGGTTGCGGCACTCAGCGCACGCTGGAACCGCCCGTGCGCCAGCCCGCCGAGGTCAAGGCCGAGATCGTGCGTCTGCTGCCGGCCAACACCACGGATCGCCAGGGCTGGGCCACGGACATCTACGCCGCCTTCGCCGCGCAGAACATTTATCCGTCCACGCAAAACCTGTGCTCGGTGCTTGCTGTGACCGAGCAGGAGTCCACGTTCCAGGTTGACCCACCCGTGCCGGGCCTGGGCAAGATCGCTCGGGAGGAAATCGATCGTCGCGCGGCGAAAGCCCACATCCCCAGCCTGTTGATCAGTGGTGCGCTTCAGGTGAGATCACCCAATGGCAAGAGTTACAGCGACCGTCTCAACGCGGCGCGCAGCGAAAAAGAACTCAGCGCAATTTTCGATGACTTCATTGGCATGGTGCCCATGGGCAAGACCCTGTTCGGTGGCTTCAACCCGGTGCACACCGCCGGGCCTATGCAGGTCAGCATCGATTTCGCCGAACAGCAAACGCGGGGTTACCCGTATCCGGTGAACGGTTCGATCCGCCATGAAGTGTTCACTCGACGCGGCGGCATGTACTTCGGTATTGCCCACTTGCTCGGTTACCCGGTGAACTACACAGAACCGCTGTATCGCTTCGCTGATTTCAATGCCGGTTGGTATGCCAGCCGCAACGCGGCGTTTCAGAATGCGCTGAGTCGGGTGTCCGGCAGCCCGTTGGCGCTGGATGGCGATCTGGTCCGCTATGACTCGATCATGCCCGGCTCCACCGAACTGGCAGTGCGCAGCCTCGGCAAGCAATTGGGTATGCGCAATATGACCATTCGCAATCAACTGGGGGAAGGCAAAAGTCTCAAGTTCGAAGAGACCGAACTCTATCAGCGCGTGTTCGCGTTGGCCGATCAGGCCGAGGGCCAGCCATTGCCTCGTGCGGTATTGCCGGGAATTGAGCTGCAAAGCCCGAAAATCACCCGAAAACTCACCACTGCGTGGTTCGCCAATCGGGTCGACGGGCGTTATCAGCGCTGTATGGTGCGGGCTGGCCAGTGACCCGATTCAAAAAACAGGCATAAAAAACCCCGGCGGATGATGCCGGGGTTTTCATTGAGTACTGCGCTAAACCCTGCATTTATACCGCGTGGCTTTCGATCAGACGGTCGGAGCCACCTTCGGCTACACGGTTTTCCATCAGGTGGTCAGAACCATCAGCGGCAACGCGGTTTTCGATCAGGTGGTCAGAGCCGTCAGCGGCTACACGGTTTTCCATCAGATGGTCAGAACCATCAGCGGCTACGCGGTTTTCCATCAGGTGGTCAGAACCATCAGCGGCTACACGGTTTTCCATCAGGTGGTCAGAACCATCAGCGGCAACGCGGTTTTCGATCAGGTGGTCAGAGCCGTCAGCGGCTACACGGTTTTCCATCAGGTGGTCAGAACCATCAGCGGCTACGCGGTTTTCGATCAAACGATCCGAACCCCCTTCAGCCACACGGCTTTCAATCAGACGATCCGAGCCGCCTTCAGCGACCACAGGCTGAGCCGAGGTAGCGGCAAAAGCGTTAACTGCGAAAACCGAGAAAGCGATGCTGAGAAGGGTTTGGCGTTTCATGATGGTGTGCTCCGGGATGTAGTTGGTTGGTATGGAGCGGATGTTACGCCGAGGATTTTTTATGAGAACTTCATTGATGTGATTGTGAACATCGACGGTATTGATAGGCGATGTGAGTCGCCCCACGCGGGAGTGATGGTTCAGTCGTCGGATGGCGCGGATGAGGTCAGCCGGCGCTTCTACACTGGGAGCGTGACCAGCAGATGACGCCTCTAATGATCCCATTCTTGTCTCGCCAGGAGGCCGCACCATGTATCAGCTTTATGGACACCAGAACTCAGGCGCGGCAGCGATAGAAGCGGCGCTGGAGCTGTGTGACATTCCTTACCGCTTTATCGACGTAGAGTTGTCCTCGGAGGCAGCCCAGACACTGGAGAAACTCAACCGGCTCAAGCAGATTCCGACACTGCAACTGCCCGATGGCAGCGTTCTCACCGAAAGCGCGGCGATTCTGATTCATCTCGGGCTGACCTTTCCCAAGTCGAATCTGTTGCCGAAACTGCCTGCTGACCGCGATCAGGCGATCCGGGGCCTGGCGTACATCGTCAGCAATTGCTATGTGGCCATCGGCATTATCGATTACCCCGAACGCTGGCTGGCCGAGACGGATGAGGCGTCCAGACAAAATCTCATGGCCGGTGCCCGCGCGCGATTGCACTGGAGCTGGGAGGTGTTTGCCGATCAGTTTTCCGGTGAGCTGTACCTGGGTGATGAAGCCCCGGGCGCGCTGGATGTGCTGGCGGCGGTCGTGTCCAGATGGGCCGGTAGTCGGGAGCATTTACGCAACGCCCGCCCCGGTTTTTTTGCGTGGCTGGAACGCATCGACCGACATCCGACATTGGCACCGGTCTTCGCCCGGCATTGGCCCGCCTGAATACCGAATAAAAACTGTAGGAGTGAGCCTGCTCGCGATTGCGGTGTATCAGTTAATGAAAGTGCTGACTGACACACCCCAATCGCGAGCAGGCTCACTCCTACATTTGGTCCAGGGTGTATCCGGATTATTCGCCGCGGATGTACTGCTCCAGCTGTTGAATCAATTCCGCCTGTTCGGCAATGGCTTCCTTGACCAGGTCGCCGATGGACAGCAAACCGATCAATTTTCCGTCTTCCACCACTGGCAGGTGACGCAGTCGGCGATCGGACATGATGCCCAGGCACGTATCGACGGTTTGATGGGTGTCCACGGTGATGACCGGGGACACCATGATGTCGCGCACCGGCGTGCCCACCGAAGAACGGCCATGCAGCACCAGTTTGCGTGCGTAATCGCGTTCACTGATGATGCCCAGCACTTCATCGTTTTCAACCACCAGCAAGGCGCCGACGTTTTTCTCGGCCATCTTCATCAATGCTTCCAGCACCATGTGATCAGGCTTGATCTGGTGCACTTCCTGATTCTTCTGATCTTTAAGCTTGAGCAGTTGGGCGACGGTTTTCATGGTGGCTTCTCGGGTGTTGTCGTTGTTCTTGAAGAATCGTAGACCCAAGCGCTGAGGGCAAGGGAGAAAACGGCAGATAACACTCAAAAAACGCCATTCAGCGGTTTTTCTTCGATAAACATGATTCATGGGCTCAGTAGATCCCTGTGGGAGCGAGCAGGTTTTATGTTTCGATGACGCGTAGAATTGCGGCCTGAATCAATGCGTGAGGTTGCAGTGGTGGATTTACAGCAGGGCTTCGTCCTGACCCGGCATTGGCGCGACACCCCGGCCGGCACGGAAGTCGAGTTCTGGCTGGCGACTGACACCGGTCCCCGGCGTATCCGCCTGCCTCATCAACGGTCGGTGGCGTTCATTGCGCAGCAGCAACGTGAGCAGGCAGAGCGGGTGTTGCTCGGCGAGAAAAATGTCGAGCTCAAGCCCTTGGCCCTTGTGGATTTCGAGCACCGCCCGGTGCTCGGCCTGTATTGCCAACAGCACGGTCAGTTGATGCGCCTGGAAACCGCGCTGCGCAAGGCTGGGGTCGAGATGTTCGAGGGTGACGTTCGCCCGCCCGAGCGCTACATGATGGAACGGTTCATCACAGCGCCGGTGATCTTTGGCGGTACGCCCAATGGCGAGGGCCTGCTGCTGGACGCGCAGATGAAACCCGCCCCGACCTACCGGCCCAACCTGCGGCTGGTCTCGCTGGACATCGAAACCACCGCTCAAGGCGAGTTGTATTCCATCGCCCTGGAAGGCTGCGGTGAGCGCCAGGTGTATATGCTCGGGCCAGCCAATGGCGACGCCAGCGAGGTGGATTTCCAGCTCGAATACTGCGACTCGCGAACCCTGCTGCTAAAAAAACTCAACCAATGGTTTGCCCGCCACGACCCCGACGCGATCATCGGCTGGAACGTCGTGCAGTTCGACCTGCGCGTACTGCATGAACACGCTCGACGCCTGGCGGTGCCGCTCAAGCTTGGCCGCGGTGGTGAAGAGATGCAGTGGCGCGAACACGGTAGCCGCAATCATTACTTCGCGGCGGCAGCGGGGCGATTGATCATCGACGGCATTGAGTCCCTGCGTTCGGCGACTTGGAACTTTCCCTCGTTCAGCCTGGAAAACGTCGCGCAAACTCTGTTGGGCGAGGGCAAGGCGATCAGCACGCCTTACCAGCGCATGGACGAAATCAACCGCATGTTCGCCGAGGACAAACCGGCCCTCGCCACCTACAACCTCAAAGACTGCGAACTGGTGACACGGATTTTCGCCAAGACCGAACTGCTGAAGTTTTTGCTGGAACGCGCCAGCGTCACTGGTTTGCCGGCGGATCGCAGCGGTGGATCGGTGGCGGCGTTCACCCACCTTTACATGCCGCTGATGCACCGCCAGGGCTTTGTGGCGCCGAACCTGGGCGGTAAGTCACCCCAGGCCAGCCCCGGCGGGTTTGTCATGGACTCGCAACCGGGTCTCTACGAATCGGTGCTGGTGCTCGACTACAAAAGCCTTTATCCGTCGATCATCCGTACTTTTCTGATCGACCCGGTCGGGCTGATCGAAGGCTTGCAACATCCCGACGACAGCGACTCTGTACCGGGTTTTCGTGGGGCGCGCTTTTCAAGAACCCGGCATTGCCTGCCCGCGATTGTCGCCCGGGTGGCTGAAGGCCGCGAAACCGCCAAGCGCGAACACAATGCGCCGCTGTCCCAGGCGCTGAAGATCATCATGAATGCGTTCTATGGCGTGCTCGGCTCCAGCGGCTGCCGCTTCTTCGACACACGGCTGGCATCGTCCATCACCTTGCGCGGCCACGAGATCATGTTGCGTACCCGGCAATTGATCGAAGCCCAGGGACACACGGTGATTTATGGCGATACCGACTCCACGTTCGTCTGGCTGCGCCGCGCCCACGGTCAAGAGGAGGCCGCGCGGATCGGCCATGCGTTGGTGGACCACGTCAACCAGTGGTGGCGCGAACATGTGCGTGAAGAATACGGGCTGGAAAGCGCGTTGGAATTGCAGTTCGAAACCCACTACAAACGCTTCCTGATGCCGACCATCCGTGGCGCGGAGGAGGGCAGCAAGAAGCGTTACGCCGGTCTGGTCACCCGCGCCGATGGCACTGATGAAATGGTCTACAAAGGCCTGGAAACCGTGCGCACCGACTGGTCACCCCTGGCTCGGCAGTTCCAGCAAGAGCTGTACTCGCGGATTTTTCATCGCAAGCCTTATCAGGATTACGTACGCGACTACGTGCAAAAGACCTTGGCCGGCGAGTTCGACGATCGTTTGATCTACCGCAAGCGTCTGCGCCGCACCCTCGACGACTACGAGCGCAACGTACCGCCCCACGTGCGTGCCGCGCGCATCGCCGATGACTTCAACGACCGCCAGGGCCGTCCGCGTCAGTACCAGAACGGCGGCTGGATCAGCTACGTGATCACCGTCGCCGGACCCGAGCCACTGGAGATTCGCAGCGCGCCCATCGACTATGACCACTACGTCACCCGACAACTGCAACCCGTGGCGGACGCGATCCTGCCGTTTGTGGACGACGATTTCTCAACCCTGATTGGTGGGCAATTGGGCCTGTTTTAAGTCCAGCAATGACAGCGTCCAGTCATCCCGTATGCCATGGAAATACTGCTCAAGGGCCCGATGGAAAAGGCTGTTTTCGGGGGATGCCTGGGCAAATAGCGTCATTGACGAATGAAACTTGAGGTCATCGGGATGGCCGAAAATCTCGGCGATCGAGTGCTGTTTGACGTTCAGGACCAATTGCGTGCACGTGCGCAGACGTTGACCCAGCAGTGGATGGTTCAAGTACGCCACGGCTTCCTCTTCAGAGCGTATGGCAAAGTATCGGGACATCTCGCTCCCGCCCAGTCCGGCAAGCTGCGGAAAAATGAACCACATCCAGTGTCGGCGTTTTTTACCGGCGCTCAGTTCTTCCTGAACCCACTCGAATACCGGGTCTTGAGCCTTGACGAACCGTGGCAAGTTGAAAGCATCGAGCTGATCGGTGCTTCTCATGCAGAAACCCTCTGACAATACGGCGATGGCTCAGACCATGGCCAATCGCTGCTTGCGTTGTGGCGCGTGAAACGCGTGGTCCAGCGCCTCCAGATCCCCGGGATCGAGCTGCAATTGCGGGGCTTGTGCATTTAATTGTAGATGCTCAGGTTTGACCGCTTTGGGGATGGCGATGACACCTTTGTGTCGCAGGATCCATGCAAGCGCGATCTGGGCCGGTGTCACCTCGTGACGGGCGGCAATTTTTTGAAGCGCTGGATGGGCAAGCATTTCTCCGCCTTGACCGATTGGACAATACGCCATCAACGGCTGCCGATGCTGTTGACTCCAGGGCAGCAAATCAAATTCGATGCCGCGCTCTTCCAGGTTGTAGAGCACCTGATTGGTGGCGCAGGCCGGTGAGTTCAGTTCGTGCAGGTCGTCCATATCGAAATTGGACACACCCCAGCGGCTAATCTTGCCATCCTCACGCAGACGCTCGAAGGCCTCAACGGTTTCCTCCAGGGGATACTGGCCACGCCAATGCAGCAAGTACAAATCGATGTAATCGGTCTTCAAGCGTCGAAGGCTGCGCTCGCAGGCCTGGGGAATGCCTTGGCAACTGGCGTTGTGCGGGTAGACCTTGCTGACCAGAAAGACCTTGTCGCGCAGACCGGTGATAGCTTCAGCGACCACTTCCTCGGCGCCGCCTTCTGCGTACATTTCAGCCGTATCGATCAGCGTCATGCCCAACTCGATGCCCAGGCGCAGGGCCGAGACTTCCCGCGTGTGCGCCGAGGGATCCTCACCCATACGCCAAGTGCCTTGGCCAACGACCGGAACTTTGACGCCGGCCAACTCTAGCGTGCGCATGAAAACCTCCACTCTGTGACTCGGTGAATAGTAGATTGGCAGCAAAGTGACGCCGTTGTTCCTTGGAACGGTAGATTCCTGATGATAGCGAACAAGACGAAATCTCAGCTTTAAGGACTGGCCTGCGTGTTCACGGACCACCGGCACCGCACTTTTCTGGCTTTGGTGGCTCTATCCTTTGGCAGCTGGCGGCGATCCCCACCGCTGGCCCATGCCCAAGTTCAAGAACCCATGGCTCGAGTTTTACCCCGAATCCCTCCACCGATCCATCGCCGTTGCCTGCTCCTGGCTTGCCTGGCGATGCTCGTTGTCACCGGTTGCAGCCAGCAGCAGGGCAAAGACATCGTCAGCCAGTTCCGCGAAGGCCGCCCCCAGGAATTTCTCCAGACCAGCGTTGACCGCATGGCCACGCTGACGATGCGTGACAATCTCGACAGCCTCTACGTGCTGATGAGCAAGCTCTACCTGCGCAACCCCGATGAGCTGAAAAAATCCGGCTTCCTCAACGCCCGAACGGCTGGAAAGCAAGTGCGCATGGCCATCGAAGACCAACAGCCGCTGCCCACCCTAGGCGGCAAAAAAGACCTGGCGGCGCTCAGGTATGCCATGAGCCCGGAGTTTCTCGGTGACCGGGTCGGTGCTTTCATTTATGCCATCGGCAGCATGTTGGTGACCGCCCACGGCAATCGTCTGGAGTTCTACATGACGGATGCGATCAATCCGACGTTCGTCAGCAATGCCGCGCGCAACATCGAGATAGCCACGTGGATTCTCAGTCAACGGCAAAACAAGCAAGGCGAACCCTTGCTGTTCTCCAATGAAATCTCGGAGGAGGGCAGCAACCTGAGTTTTGCCGTGGAGTTCGGCAAGATCGTTGCGCGCCTGGATTTGCTGACGCAGATGCTGGACGAACGCTACCGGCGCATCGGCTTGAACTACGCGCAGAGTCTGCTGTTCCTGAACTTTCTGCCGGTGCAATAACTGCCGACGCAGACCCCTGTAGGAGCCGAGCTTGCTCGCGATAGCGGCATAGCATTCAACATATGTGTTGGCTCACAGTCCGCCATCGCGAGCAAGCTCCGCTCCTAGTGGAATGGGGGGGAATTACAGCTCGGATATAACGATAGTCCGCATCGATATAAGTGGTTATAAGAAAAATCGCTATGCTGCGGACCAGATTTCTCCCTGCGGTCTTTGTGGACGTATCAATGGATTTAGTGAACATCGGGTTGGTTGTTGCCGGGTTGGTGGTTGGCTTTATTGTTGGCATGACTGGCGTCGGTGGTGGGTCGTTGATGACCCCTATTCTGCTGTGGTTCGGCATCAACCCCGCGACGGCGGTCGGTACCGATCTGCTGTACGCGGCGATCACCAAATCCAGTGGCGTGCTGGTTCACAGAAAAAACAACAACATCGACTGGGCAATAACCGGCTGGCTGACGCTTGGCAGCGTGCCGGCGGTGGCGTTGACGCTGTGGTTCCTGAGCAGTTTGCACACCGCGCCAGAAACGATGAATGCCATCATCAAACAAGCGCTGGGCTTCGTCCTGTTCGCCACGGCGCTGGCGATTCTTTTCAAAAAGCGCCTGCTTGAGTTTGCGCACAATCGTGCCGGTGGTAACTACAACCCCAGTGGCAAGCGCCTCAACGTGATGACGGTCATCACCGGCTTGGTGCTGGGCACCATGGTTGCGCTGACGTCCATCGGTGCTGGCGCCCTTGGCACCGTGGCGCTGTTCATCCTGTATCCGCTGTTGCCAACCCGTCGCCTCGTCGGTACGGAAATCGCCCACGCCGTACCGCTGACCCTGGTCGCAGGGCTTGGCCATGCGAGCATGGGCAACATGGATTGGCACGTGCTGGGTTACCTGCTGATCGGTTCGCTACCCGGTATCTGGTTGGGCAGTCATTTGACCGGCAAGATTTCTGATGAAGTGCTGCGTCCTTGCCTGGCGACGATGTTGGTGCTGATTGGCTACAAACTGGCGTTCTGAGCCGGTTTTCTGAAACAAATCCATCCCGTCCTCCTTTAGGTGCTACGGTGGAAAGCCAGCCATCATTCGTCCGCGAATGACTTGTCGGCAATCCCCCGTGATCGACAAGGAAGAGGTGGCACGTGTTTGCGTTAATCCCTATCGCTAAAGATCACCTCTCCGATGCCGGGTCTTGCCTCGACACACCGTCGTGAACGCCCCGCCGAAACACCTGCCGCTGATTCTCAGTGAATTGCGCACCGCCACGACCCGGCAGCACCAGGCATTGGAGTTACGCATTCCGTTCTTCACGGCCGATCGATTGCTGTATATCCGCCTGATCAGGGCCTACTACGGTTTCTATCGGCCGTTGGAAAACCAGCTGTTTCAGGTGGCAATGAGCATTCCCGATCTGGACTGGCTGATTCGCAGCAAAACCCCGTCGCTGAAGGCCGATCTGTATGCCTTGGGGCTCGATGCCGCGGCCATTGATGCCATCCCTCGGTGCACATTGACCTTTCAGACCGACTCCATCGCCGATGTGCTGGGCGTGCTGTATGTCCTGGAGGGCGCAACGCTGGGCGGGCAATCACTGCGCAGCGGGTTGTACTCACGCCTGGGTATCGATGAACGCAAGGGCGGTCTTTTTTTTGCGGTGTATGGCGCGGCAACCCTGAGAATGTGGCGCGATTTTCTGGCCTGTCTATATGAAGTGCGCGATCCGCTTGAACGGACAGCGTCGGTGGTGGCCGCGCAGGCGACGTTTGAGGCCTTCGAAGCCTGGCTTGAACATTGCGAGGTCTTGATATGAATCGCCTGACCGACGAACAACTCGACGCCGCGCTCGCCGAATGCGCCAGTGAAGCGATCCGGGTGCCGGGGGCGATTCAGCCACACGGTATTTTGCTGACGTTGAATGAGCCTGCATTGATCATTCAGCAGATCAGCCGTAATTGTGCAGCCGTATTCGATCAGACCGCCGCCGCGTTGCTGCAACAACCGCTCGCGACATTGGCGGGTAACGCAGCGGCTGAACAGGTGCGTCAGGCACTGTTGTCGAACTGTCTGGAAGATGCCAACCCCGTGGTGTTGGAGATCGATGCCCAGTGCTTTAACGCAACCCTCAGCCGTCATGATGGCGTGGTCATTCTTGAACTCGAACCGTTGCTCGACGTCGTCCAGGACAACACCGCCATTGTGCTGCGGGCCCTGCGGCGAATGCAGGCGGCGACGACGCTGGAGGACTTGTACACCGTCTGCGTCGATGAAATCCGTGTGCTGAGCGGCTTCGACAGGGTGATGCTGTATCGCTTCGAGCCGGCGGGGCATGGACAAGTGATCAGCGAAGCGCTGGGCGGCGTTCTACCCGGTTATCTGGGCCAGTGTTTCCCCGCGTCGGACATTCCGCCTCAAGCCCGCGAGTTGTATCGCCTGAACTGGATTCGGGTGATTCCGGATGCGCGCTATGTGCCGGTGCCGATCCTTCCGGTGCTACGTCCGGATACCGGACAGCCGCTGGATCTGGGGTTTTCGCTGTTGCGCAGTGTGTCGCCGGTGCATTGCCAGTACCTGGAAAACATGGGCGTGCGGGCCTCCATGAGCTTGTCGCTGCTGGCGAATGAGCAGCTGTGGGGACTGATCACCTGTGGCCATCCGCAACCGCTGTTGGTCAGTCATTCGGTACGTTCAATGTGCGCGGCCATTGCCCAGTTGCTCAGCATGCAGATCACGGCCCTGCACACTCGAAACGAACAGCAGCAGCGTGAACAGAAGTCCCGCTTGATCAATGAACTGACAGCGGCGATGCGCCAGGCTGAAGGCGATGTGCTGGAGGGCTTGATCAACAACTCCCTGCCACTGCAAGAGCTGACCGGCGCCAGTGGCGTGGCGGTGCTGATCGAGGACCGCCTGCATCTGTTCGGTGAGTGCCCGACCGATGAGCAGGTACGAGCGCTTTACTTGTGGGTGCGCGAGCAATGTCTGGAGAGCGGCGAGCCGCTATTGACCGATTCCTTGCAACGTTGCCACGGCTCCAGCGCGCTATATAGCGGTGTGGCCAGCGGTCTGCTGGCCTTCGTGCTGCCAAAGCCCATAGACAATGGCGTCATGTGGTTCCGGGCGCAACTGCGTTCCAGCATGAAGTGGAGTGGCAATCCAGATGAGCATTTCAGTGCCGGAGCCGACAACCGGTTGCAACCGCGAACCTCGTTTGCCTTGTGGGAGCAACGGGTGGAGGGGTGCGCGCGGGAGTGGAGCACGGTGGATTATTACGCGGCCAGTGAATTGCGTCGCTGTGCCATCGAAAACGACCTGGCCCGTCAGGTACACCGCGAGCACGAAGCGGTCCGCGAGCGTGATGAGCTGGTGGCCGTGGTGTCCCATGACCTGCGCAATCCGATGACCATTATCATCATGCAATGCGGAATGATGCAGCGCCTCGTCGCCCGTGACGAAGGCAAGCACACCGTACGCATGAACGCGGCCCTGGACACCATGGAAGATGCGACCGGACGGATGAACGCCCTGATCGCTGATCTGATGGACAAGTCGAAACTCGACGCCGGTCACTACCCGCTCGAGTGCAAACCGCTGGATGTCGTCGAATTGCTTGAGCAGGCCTGTGCCTTGCTGGTAACCCTGACGTCGCACAAAAACATTGAACTCAATTGCACCAGCGCCGAAGGGTTGAGCTTCGACGCCGATCCCCAACGGCTGTTTCAAGTGCTGTCGAACCTGCTGGGAAACGCGATCAAATTCACCCCGGCGGGAGGGCGCATCGACCTTAATGCCTGGCAGGTGGACGGCAAGGTCCTGATTTCCGTGCGCGACAATGGCAGCGGCATCCACGCCGCGCATTTGCCGCACATTTTCGAACGCTACTGGTCGACCCGTGAAGGTAACCCCAACGGCAGTGGCTTGGGTTTGTACATCTGCCGCGCCATTGTGCGGGCTCATGGCGGGGAGCTTTGGGCGCAAAGCGAGCCGGGAGCGGGCAGCGTGTTTACCTTTTCCATTCCGGCGCTGGTGACGGTTGCGGCTTAGGCCCGGGTGAAAATCTCCAGCAGATGACCGTCCGGGTCATCGAAATACACCCGCCGTCCCCCGGCGTAATCATTGATTTCCTTCGGCCGCTGCTTGCCCGGGTCCGCCCACCACGGCAGGCCGTGTGCTTGCAGGCGCGCGAAGGCCTTGTCGAAGTCGTCGTCATCGATCAAGAACGCATAGTGCTGGGACGCTATCGGCGGCTCGTTATTGTAGAAATCCAGCGACACGCCATTGTCGAATTTGACGATCAGCATTGGGCCGAAAGGCTCGGGAGCGGGCAAGCCGAGGAGCTCGGCGAGGAAATACGCCGATAGCTGCTTGTTGCGACACCAGACGATGGTGTGGTTCAGCTGAGCGCTCATGGAGAAGTCCTCACGGCGGTGCAGGTGGATCATTATGAGCTTTGAGATTAGCCCAGCCTGTTGCGCAATGACCGCCCTGACCTAAGCTTGGGTCAAGGCGAAACACAATTGCGGTGCGTCACCCGGAACGAACACCGCGATGCGCAATCATTAGAGCGTGGTTATCAAAAGGAGATGCGCATGCTCATCAGGTTTTTGACCCTGACAACTTTGCTGGCTTTCGCCAGTCCCTTGCTCGCAGCTGAAAGCGATTCACCGTTGGACATGGATAAAGGCAGGTTCCGGCCACTGATTGTCATTGCGCCCAGCACCGTCGACCCGGTCTGGACGGGCCTGAAAAAGTCACTGGACGATCCGGCCAACAAGGAGGGCATCGCCCAGCGCAATATCAGGGTGTACAGCGTGCTGAACATGTTCGGGCAGCTCGACGGCAGGGATCTTGGTCAGCAGGACACCATGGCACTGATCCGCGCCCTGAAATTGGGGGCGGGGGCGTTGCCCAAAGTGATCCTGATCGGCAAGGACGGCGAGAAGAAGCTTGAGAGTTCGGGGGAGGAATCAAAGTCGGTCGATTTGAAGAATATTTTCGCGACCATTGACGCCCTGCCAGCGGCAGAGAAAGAAGCCCCCGCGCCGACGGTAGCGGCCCCTGTTGCAGCCGAACCGGGCAAAGATGCCCAGGGCACAAAGCCCGCCAAGCATGGCAAATCGGGTAAACCCGCCAAGGTCCCTGAAATGCCGGATGACTGAACCCTCCTACAAAATCGGGGCGTCCTAGGACCACGTGCGCTGGCCTGCGAAGGCTTCGGACATTTCCTTCGAGACGCGTCGTACTTCATGAACGGGTGCGCCAATCATCCTGCCGATACCTTTGTCGGGCCGCTGCAAAACCAGCGGTCGGATGTGGAAGTCCGGTGGTTACCGAGAGCGCGTGTGCACCTGTAAACACATGTTGGCGTTTTTTTATGCCAACATTGTTGCTTATGGCAGCTTTGCGCAGGAGCACTCTTGAGTGCACTGGGTTTCTCTTGGTATCCCGGACTTCCACACCTGCGTACAGCTGCCACCCTCTCTGTGGAAGTGAGATCGGCAGTTTATTTAATTACCGAGGTTCTTCGCACATGAAAAAACTAAGTCCCAATCCCCCCGAAGTTCCAGCAGAAGCTGACACTCTCGATCCCGTCCAACTTTCCGAAACCATAGAACGCACAGTCAGCGCGCGCTTGCGAAACCCCAGCCACGCCGACCCCATCAGCCACATCTTTACGATCACTGCGGACGTCGACTCAACAACCCTGCTAAGTCATGCCTGCGAAACCCTTGCATCGCTGAATGTCCTGATTACGGACCTGGCCTGCAAGCTGGAAGGATCGAAACGCAACGTGGCACTTTCGACTCAGCAGTTGGCGGTCATCGCCGAGTTATTGGTGAACCAGGCTCTGGATAACATTGATCCCCCTGAAGGTGGGCCTGCCGTTCAGCCACCTGTACAGCATTGAGAGGGGATGATCACTAATGGCCAGAGATATGCCGATTACGGGTATCGATTGCCAAATTGCGTCGTTGCGGATTGATACGGATGCGCCGGTGGATGTGTTGCATGACACCGCAGCGTATCGCATTCGTAGCGTGACCCAACTGCTGGAAACCCTGTCCGTCGGGGAGGGAGTGGGCCGTGATGCCTTGCTGTTACAGGATTTTGCGCGAGTGTTGGCGATACCGCTTCGTGACGGTTGTGATTTGATGGATGTCATCGGACGACGATTGCAGCCGCAGTAATGACAATGGGCGATCTAAACAATCGCCCATTTTTTTGCAGGTGAAGTATCCACCTTCATTGGCTTCGGAAATTTCCTTCAAGTTGTGTAGCACTTGATGAACTGGTGCCCTACAGCGCACACCGCTAGCCTTCATGGAAGTCCGCGACATTGTGAGACCCAAGGACGAAAACACCAGTGGCAAAAAAGGAACCTCACCTGTGAAAAAGCTCAGCAAACCTCAACAACCGCAAACCCAAATCGATGCCGATCATCCTGCTCCTGCGAAGGTTTGCGATACCGCGAAAGCGGTGGCCACTCCACGGCCCAGGCGTATTCCCTCGCCCCAGCAGATATTCGCCATTGCCCCCGGTGTTGACACACTGACCCTGCTAAAACAAGCCTGCGAAACCCTCGCGTCTCTGAATGCCCTGCTCGAGAATTTTGCTGCAAAACTCGAAGGGCCAAACCGCGGTGAAATATTTTCGATCCAACAGTTGGCCATGGTCGCCGAGTTGCTGGTGACTCAGGCACGGGACAACCTTGCTCCACTTGACGATGCGTCTGTCGGTCAGTCAGTGACCCGGCATTAAGCAGGCATCTAACGAAAACGGGCGGCCTTGAGCGGGCGCCCACTTTTTTCGCCGAAAATTTGTTGCTCTTGTTTACTCGGTTAAGGCACTCAATATTGTGTGGGCGATTTTGATCCGTTCCGGATTCGGATAGTTTTTGTTGGCAAGGATCACGATGCCGATGTCCTTCGAGGGCACGAACGCAACGTAAGCGCCAAAGCCGCCGGTGGAGCCGGTTTTGTTGATCAATACGTTTTCCTGCGGCGGCTGCGGCGGGTTCAACCACTGGACCTTATGAGCCTGCATGGCCATCTCGGTCGAATTACCGATTAGCAGCCGATCCAGCGTGACAGGGTAAGGGTAGAGCTCCCAGCCCAGCCCTTGTGTCATATCGCCTGCGGTGTAATAACCGGTGTGGGTGGTGTCGACGGCTTGCTGCAGTGGCTTTTCTAACCCTGCCGGTTTCATGTTCGCTTCGACATAACGAAGCAGGTCCGAGGCGCTGGTTTTCACGCCGTAGGCTTCGGAGTCCAGCGCGCCCGGCCCGACACGCACGGGCTTGTCGTCCTTGTTGTATCCCTGTGCGTAAAGCCCCATCTGGTCTTGCGGCACTTTGAGATAGGTGTGCTTGAGGCCCAGTTTCGGCAACAAGGTCTTTTCCATCAGGACATCGAACGACTGGCCCATGCTGTTGGCGGCGAGGTAACCGAACAGCCCTATGCTTGGGTTCGAATACAGGCGATGGGTGCCGGCAGGATAAACCGGTGTCCACTGCTTGAAGTAAGCCAGCATTATCTCTGGATGGTCAGCTTCGTCAGGGAACTGCAGCGGCAATCCACCGGCGGTGTAGGTGCCCAGTTGCAGCAGGCTGATGTGGTCGAATGCACTGCCGCGCAGTGCCGGCAAAACAGCGCTGGCTGGATCGGCCAGGGACAGTTTGCCGTTGGCTTGCGCGTAGGCCGCTAGCGTGGCGGTGAAGGTTTTGCTGACTGAGCCGATTTCGAACAGGGTGTCCTGGCTGACCGATTTGCGGTCCTCTTTAGAAGCCACGCCGTAATTAAAGTAATGCTGCTGGCCATTTTTGGTGATCGCAACGGCGAGCCCCGCAATGTTCTGTTGCTGCATTACTGGACTGACGGCGGCGTTGACCAGGGTTTCGAGTTGCTGGTCGGACGGTGTGGCGGCCATGCATGGTGCTGCGCTGAGGATGAGTGCAAAAGTGCTGTAGGACGCAGGCTTTGGCAATTTTACTTTGTACATGTCTGATCCACTCTTCATGAGTTGTGATGATGGTAACCCGCTACACTCCATGCGCTCTTGCAAATCGGGCTAGCGAACAGGCGCACCAAATTTAGGGAGTCAGCCGAGCGGCGACAAACGACGATATTTTGGGTTAGCTATTAGAAAAAATATGGAGTTGGCATGATTCGTCCTCACTTGCCGCTGAATGCATTGCGTGCTTTCGAGGTGTCCGCACGTCATTTGAGCTTCACTCGGGCGGCGGTGGAGTTGTTCGTCACTCCAGCGGCAGTGAGTCATCAGGTCAAAAGTCTTGAGGCTCAGCTTAATGTGACGCTGTTCAAGCGTTTGCCCCGCGGGCTGATGCTGACGAGTGAAGGTGAAACCTTGCTACCGGTATTGTGCGAATCTTTCGACCGTATCGCCGAAACGCTTGAGCGTTTCGAGGGTGGGCATTATCGGGAGGTATTGACGGTGGGGGCGGTGGGGACGTTTGCAGTAGGTTGGCTGTTGCCGCGACTGGGGGACTTCCAGGTGAAACATCCGTTCATAGATTTGCGTCTGTCGACCAACAACAACCGGGTGGATGTAGCCGCTGAAGGGCTGGATTACGCGATTCGATTTGGCGCCGGAGCGTGGCACGGCATTGAAGCGCTACGTTTGATCGATGCGCCGCTGTCCGTATTGTGCATTCCCGAACTGGCCCGGCAGTTACATTCGCCAGCGGACCTGTTGAAGCAAACGTTGTTGCGTTCCTACCGGACCGACGAGTGGCCCGAATGGTTTCTGGCCGCTGGGCTTGCGGCCAACACGCCGCCAGCCAGGAGCATCGTTTTCGACTCATCTCTGGCAATGATGGAGGCTGCACTTCAAGGCGCAGGCATTGCATTGGCGCCGCCGCTGATGTTCTCCCGGCCTTTGGCGGCGGGGGCTATCGAGCAACCGTTCGCCATCGGCGTCACCACCGGCAGCTATTGGCTGACCCGATTGCAGTCGCGCCCTGAAACGGCGGCGATGACGGCGTTCAAGGATTGGCTGCTGCAAGCGGCCGAAATGGATTAGCGGATGCCAACCTGTGGGAGCTGGCTTGCCTGCGATGGCGACTGTCAGGATCATCAATGTTGAATGTACTGGCCTCATCGCGAGCAGGCTCACTCCCACAAGGAGCGGATCACAGGGTAGAAGGTCAGCGCACCAGACACGGCCGTTTGTTATCGAACTTCCAGCCCGGAATCAGAAACTGCATCGCCACGCTATCATCTCGCGCCCCCAAACCCATGCCTTTGTACAGTTCGTGGGCCTTGGCCAACTGATCCATGTCCAATTCCACACCTAGCCCAGGCTTCTTCGGCACTTGCACGCAACCGTCGACGATTTGCAGTGGTGCTTTGGTCAACCGCTGGCCATCCTGCCAGATCCAATGGGTATCGATGGCGGTGATTTCACCCGGCGCAGCTGCCGCGACGTGGGTAAACATTGCCAGGGAAATATCGAAGTGGTTGTTGGAGTGCGAACCCCAGGTCAGCCCCCATTCGTGGCACATCTGCGCCACACGCACCGAGCCTTGCATAGTCCAGAAGTGCGGGTCGGCCAGCGGGATATCCACCGATTGCAACTGGATCGCGTGGCCCATTTCCCGCCAGTCGGTGGCGATCATGTTGGTCGCGGTTTTCAGGCCGGTGGCACGGCGGAACTCGGCCATGACTTCGCGGCCCGAGTAACCGTTTTCCGCACCGCACGGGTCTTCGGCGTAAGCCAGAACGTGATGCTGATCGCGGCACAAGCGAATGGCTTCCTTGAGTGACCATGCGCCGTTCGGGTCGAGGGTGATACGTGCATCCGGGAAGCGTTCGGCCAGCGCAGTGACCGCTTCGATTTCCTCATCGCCACTGAGCACGCCGCCCTTGAGTTTGAAGTCCTTGAAACCGTAGCGGGCGTGGGCGGCCTCGGCCAGACGGACCACGGCGTCAGCGGTCATGGCTTTTTCATGACGCACACGAAACCAGTCATTGTCGGCGTCCGGTTCGCTGCGATAGGCCAGGTCGGTATCGTCGCGATCACCGACGTAAAACAGGTAACCGAGCATCTTCACTTCGTCACGCTGCTGGCCTTCGCCGAGCAGGGCGGCAACCGGCACGTCCAGGTGCTGGCCGAGCAAGTCTAGGAGGGCGGCTTCCAGGCCGGTAACCGCGTGAATAGTGATGCGCAGGTCGAACGTCTGCAATCCGCGACCACCAGCGTCGCGATCGGCAAAGGTCTGGCGCACTTGATTGAGGATCTTCTGATACGTACCGATCGGGCTGCCAACCACCAGTGCACGGGCGTCTTCAAGTGTCTGGCGAATACGCTCGCCACCCGGAACTTCACCGACACCGGTGTGTCCGGCATTGTCCTTGAGGATCACGATATTGCGGGTGAAAAACGGACCATGGGCGCCGCTCAGGTTGAGCAGCATGCCGTCGTGTCCGGCTACCGGAACCACCTGCATGCTGGTGATGATTGGGGTTTTTGCTGAGTCTTGTGGGTGCATTTTCTTGTCCTTTTAAGCAACGGATCAGGCGTGGTTGGGCGTTGGTTTGCCCAGCGCAACGGGCGGTGCGATTTTTGGAGCATTACGTGCGGCAAAGACAATGATCGCGGCGATGATCGAGGTTGCAGCCAACCCATACAGTCCGCCCTGAATTGAACCGGTGTGTTCCTCCAGCAAGCCGAAGGTGGTCGGTGCAACGAAGCCGCCGAGGTTGCCCACCGAGTTGATCAACGCGATTACACCCGCGGCAATCCGCGCATCCAGATACGCCTGTGGAATCGGCCAGAACAGCGACGAGGCGGATTTGAAACCCAGCGCCGCAAAGCAGATCGCAACAAAGGCAAAGATCGGCCCGCCTGTGGTTGACATGAACATCCCGGCGGCAGCAATCAGCAGCGCAGCGGCGACCCAGGCTTGTTGGTGTTTCCATTTGGATGACAGGGAAGCAAAGGCATACATGCCGACAATCGACAGCAACCAGGGGATCGAGTTGAACAACCCAACCTGAATGTCGCTGAGGTCGCCCATCTTCTTGATGATGCTCGGCAGCCAGAAGGTCGCGGCGTAGATGGTCAGCTGAATGAAGAAGTAGATCAGGCAGAACAGGATGATCTGGCGATCCTTGAGCAGTTTGCCCAGCGTCGGTTTGATCGACGTTGCAGCTTCGCGGGCCCGTTGTTCGTCCTCGATGGCGTTGACCAGCGCATCCTGTTCGGCGCGGGTCAGCCACTTGGCGTCGTGGGGTTTGGAGTCCAGCCAGAACCAGACAAACACGCACAGCCCGACCGAAAACATTCCTTCAATGAAGTACATCCATTGCCAGCCGTGCAACCCGAAGCCGTTGAGTTGCAGGAGCAGACCAGACAGCGGGCCGGAGATCAGCGAGGCCATCGCCGAGCCGCTGAGGAAAATCGCAATTGCCTTGCCCCGTTCCACACCAGGTAACCAGCGAGTGAAGTAGTAAATCACCCCCGGAAAGAACCCGGCTTCGGCCACACCCAGCAAAAATCGCAGGATGTAAAAGTGGGTTTCGTTTTGGATGAAAGCCATGCCGGCGGCCACCAGACCCCAAGTCAGCATGATGCGGGTCAGCCAGATTCGGGCGCCGACTTTTTGCAAGAGGATGTTGGAGGGGACTTCGAAAAGCGCGTAACCGACAAAGAACAGGCCGGCGCCGAAGCCATAAGCGGCGGCGCCAATGCCCAGGTCATGCTCCATATGGGCGCGGACGAAGCCGATGTTCACGCGGTCGATGTAGTTGACGATGAACATGATGACGAACAGCGGCAGGACATGTCGTTTCACCTTCGAGATGGCGGACTTCAGGACCGAATCGGCGCCGTGGTGCATCCCTGATACGGATGTATTCACTTGGTTTTCTCCCACTGATTATTTTTATGCGGGGTGTGGCTTGTGCTGCGTTGTTGATAGACATCATACAACTACATTTTTTTGTTCTGCAAGCGTTGGCAACCAACAAAATTGGGGGCGTGTAGGTGGCGTGCAATTTTTTACGGGTTGTTTAAGGCGCGTGGATCTTTGGATTAGGCACGATTGTTGAGTGTTGTCATACAAGTTTGGCGCTGTTTTATAGAGAACCCAATCCTGCGCGGTGCTACGATTCCGTTAGCTCTGTTTCCGGATAATTGCCATGCAACAAGACCTAGACACGCCTGTCCCCAGGCGCAGCCACAACCTCGCTCACGACCTGGTGGCAAAACTGACCCAAAGCATCCTGCTCGGTCAGATGCTCCCCGGGGACAAGTTGCCATCGGAGAATTCGATCGTTCAGGCACACGGCGTCAGCCGCACCGTGGTGCGCGAGGCGATCTCGAAATTACAGGCTGCGGGACTGGTGGAAACCCGTCACGGCATTGGCACGTTTGTTATCGAACGCGCATCGGAGCAGGGCTTAAGACTGAATGTCGATACTGCACTGGGCGTGCGCAGCATTCTGGAGTTGCGTATGGGACTGGAAACCCAAGCCGCTGCGCTGGCCGCGACCCGTCGGACGGAACGGCAACTGGCGCAGATGCGAGAAGCGCTGGACGACTATCAGCGCTTGCTGAGCAACAACGATAGCTGCGTCGAGGCCGACAGGCGCTTCCATCTGTTGATCGCCGAAGCCACCGGCAATGTGTGCTTCACCGACATCATGCAACACCTGGGCAGTGCGATGATCCCGCGAACCCGCGTCAATGCCGCCGAGCGCGGAGCGACGGATTTAAGCAAGCTTGGGCAACTTGCCAACCTTGAGCATGAGGCGATTCTCAACGCTATCAAGCGCCAGGATCCGGATGCAGCGCGGGCGGCGATGTGGCTGCACCTGACCAACAGCCGTGACCGATTTTCGGCGGATGGATGACAATTGTTGTGAGGGGGCTTGCCGCTCGGTTACGTCGTGCTAGCGCCAACATCACGCATCAACAACCCGAAATCCAGTTCCACCCCGTCCGGAATCGGCACATACACCGTGTGCCCATCCCCCGGCGCCACTTCAATCGGCTCGCCTTTGACGTTTTGCAATTGATGTAAATCGAAATGGAAGTTGCCCTGGGGTGTCATCAATTCCATGTGATTACCCAGGCCAAAGCGGTTCTTCACTTTGACTTCCGCCAACCGCTCACGCCGCTCACCGGTCAATTCACCGACAAACTGCTGTCGCTCCGACACGGAGCTGCCGTGCTGATAGTTCTGGTATTCGTCATGCACATGCCGACGCAAAAATCCTTCGGTGTAGCCGCGCTGCGCCAATGACTCCAGGTCGGTTATCAGGCTACGGTCGAATTCACGGCCGGCGACGGCATCGTCGATGGCCCGGCGATACACCTGCGTGGTGCGGGCGCAATAGAAGTGGGATTTGGTTCGTCCCTCGATCTTCAGCGAGTGCACGCCCATGAGCGTCAGGCGCTCGACATGTTGCACGGCGCGCAGGTCCTTGGCATTCATGATGTAAGTGCCATGCTCGTCTTCGAAGGCCGGCATCAGTTCGTCTGGCCGATTGGCTTCCTGCAGCAGGAACACCTGCCCGGTGGGGGCGCCGATGCCCAAGGTCGGTTCGGGCTGATACTGCTGGACGATCTCGCCGAGCTGGTTTTCTGTGGCTTCCTGGGCCGAATACTTCCAGCGACAGGCGTTGGTGCAACTGCCTTGATTGGCATCACGCTTGTTCATGTAGCCCGACAGCAAGCAGCGTCCGGAATACGCCATGCACAACGCGCCGTGGACAAATACTTCCAGTTCCATGGCCGGCACTTGCTGGCGGATTTCACCGATTTCTTCCAGGGACAGTTCCCGCGACAGGATGATCCGGCTCACGCCCTGTTGCTGCCAGAACTCGACACTCGCCCAGTTGACGGTATTGGCCTGCACCGACAGATGAATCGGCATCTGCGGGAAGTGCCTGCGCACGAGCATGATCAGGCCCGGATCGGACATGATCAGCGCGTCCGGCGCCATGGCGATCACCGGCGCCAGGTCCTTAAGGAAGGTCTTGAGCTTGGCGTTATGCGGCGCAATGTTCACCACCACATAGAAGCGCTTGCCCTGGGCTTGGGCCTCCTGGATGCCAAGGGCCAGGTTGGCGTGATCGAATTCGTTATTGCGCACCCGCAAGCTGTAGCGCGGCTGGCCGGCGTACACCGCATCGGCGCCGTAAGCGAAGGCATAACGCATGTTTTTCAAGGTGCCGGCGGGGGCGAGCAGTTCGGGGGCAAGGGGAGTCATGGCAATGTCAGTCGCAAAAGCCTGGAGCGTAATCGTCTTGCGCTTGGAGTTTATTGATCTGGATCCAGGCTTTGTGAACAAACGCATGGCACTCGCGCGAACCTTGGAGGACTAAGCATAAGGACAGCTCAACTTATAAGAGCCTGTGTCCCTGCGTACTGACACGGATCGGACATGAACGAAAAAACCGTACGGAACAAATCGCTGGTGATCTTGCTTGGGCTGGTCACTGTAGCGTTCATCTGGATTTTGCTGCCGTTTTACGGCGCGGTGTTCTGGGCAGTGATCCTCGGCATCCTCTTTGCGCCGATGCAGCGTCGACTGCAATTGAAGCTGGGCTGGGAGCGCAACCTGACGTCGTTGCTCACGCTGAGTATCTGCCTGGTGATTGCGATCCTGCCGGTGATCATCCTCAGCTTCTTCCTGGTTCAAGAGGGAGCGATTCTGTACAAAAACATCGAAAGCGGTGAGTTGGACATTGCGGGATATGTGTCGCACTTCAAGCACAGCCTGCCGCCGTACTTTCAGCACTTGCTTGATCGGTTCGGGGTGGGGGAGCTGAGCGGGTTGCGGGAGAAAATCATCAAGAGTGCGGTGACGGGTAACGAGTTTTTCGCCACGCAGGTATTCAGTTTCGGCCAGGGTACGTTTGATTTCGTGGTGAGCTTTTTCATCATGCTCTACTTGTTGTATTTCTTTCTGCGCGACGGCGCCGAGTTGGCGCGCGAAGTTCGCGCGGCCGTGCCGTTGCAGGAACACCAAAAACGTCGGTTGCAACTCAAGTTCAATCGCGTAGTGCGGGCGACGGTAAAGGGCAACCTGCTGGTAGCAATCACGCAGGGCGCCTTGGGGGGCTTGATTTTCTGGTTCCTGGACATCCCGAGCGCGTTGCTCTGGGCGGTCCTCATGGCGTTTTTGTCGCTGTTGCCAGCGGTGGGGGCAGGGATCATCTGGGCGCCGGTGGCGGCGTTTTTCCTGCTCAGCGGGGCGATGTGGCAGGGCGTAGTGTTGGGGCTGTACGGGATTTTTGTTATCGGTCTGGTGGATAACGTGCTGCGACCGATCCTGGTGGGCAAGGACACCAAGATGCCGGACTATCTGATCCTCATATCGACCCTGGGCGGTCTGGCGATCTTTGGCCTCAACGGTTTTGTCATCGGGCCACTGATCGCAGCCTTGTTCATGTCCAGCTGGGCCATTTTCCTTGAAACCAAACCGAAAGTGCAGTTGCCTTAGGCGCTGAGCTGGCCCTGGTCGATAAGCTGCGACAAGGCCTGGGCGTCCGGCAGCGAGGTGAGCGGACCGCTGATTGCTTCACCGTCCTGCACCAGATACCAACAGGCGAGCAATCCCAGCGCTCTAAGCGGGGCGGGAACCGCACTGCCGATAACAGACATGATTTGAACATGGGACATAAGTACCTCCATCAATCGATGGGGCTACCTTACGGACCTGGTGCCGGATCGGAAAATCAACGCTTTCGATAGTCGTCATTGACGTCGGTGACTGTTCGCCTCAGTCGACGACCAGATCGAGCATATGAACCACTTCGTGCTCGTTGAGCAGGCCTTTGCGCACCAGGTTTTCCGCCAGCAGCGAAAGGAACTTGGCGCTGCGATGTCCTTCCAGGTGCTTGAGTTCGGTCAAAGCGTTGTACACCTTGCTGGAGGTGCACAAACCGACAATGCGGTGCGGGTTTTGTGTGGGCATGAGGTCGTCCTTGTTGTTATTGACCTATTGTTTGCGGACAGATCCAAGCTTGCGGACCCGACATGACATAAATATGACCGTTTGGCGCAAGGCGGGGATGATTCAAGTCAATGTTGCCAATTTGAACCACCGATGCTGTCCCCAAAGCGACATTGACGCGATTTATCCAGACGTTCGTCGACGAGCGGTCATAAAAAAGCCCCGCTGTTGAGGCGGGGCCGGGTGATTCTGTTACCAGTGGCCATAACCGTGGCCATAGTAGTAACCGCGTGGCGGGCCGTAATAACGCGGCGGGCCGTAGTAAACCGGCGCCGGGGCGTAGATGACCGGTTGTTGCACGTAAACAGGTGCAGGTTGGTAATAAACCGGTGGCGGCGGTTGTTGCACGTAAACCGGCGCCGGCTGGTAAACCGGTTGAGGTTGTACATAGACCGGCCGATTGGCGTTAATCAGGGCCGAACCGACCATGGCCGTACCAATTATCGCGCCAAAGACCGCTGGACCTTCCCAGCAGTTACCACAACCACCGCCATGGGCTTGTGCCTGTCCTGCGACAGCGAGTGCGCCGATCAGCAAGGCAACTGTGGGGATTTTACGGATCATGATAATTCCTCGGTTCTTCGACCCGGCGCTTGCGTCTGCAATAGACTCAAGGATTGTCGCGGGGATACCTCTAAGACAGCGTTTTTTCGAAAATCAGCACAGTAGATAGGTAAATTTTGTGTAAGGTCTTTACCGGATTTCTGACGGGCCCGCGCTATCGCGCGCAGCCGGTACAGTAATGATCGAACAGACCCGATGGAATGGCTAACCCCGTCCATCTGAAAGTGCTATTGAAGGAGAAAGTTTCATGCAGATGAACCCCAACCGAGACACACAACTGTGCATGTCCCTGTCAGCGCGCCCCGGTAACTTCGGCCTGCGGTTTCACAATCATCTGTATGAACAGCTTGGCCTTAACTTCTACTACAAGGCCTTCAGCAGCCAGGATTTGCCTGGTGCCGTGGGGGGGATTCGCGCCTTGGGTATTCGAGGCTGCGGCGTGTCGATGCCGTTCAAGGAGGCGTGCATCGCATTGGTGGATGAACTGGACGCCTCGGCGGCGGCCATTCAATCGATCAACACCATCGTCAATACTGATGGCCATTTAAAGGCCTATAACACCGATTACCTTGCCGTCGAGCAACTGCTTAACACCCATGAAGTCCCCAAGGATTCGACCTTTGCCCTGCGCGGCAGCGGCGGCATGGCCAAGGCAGTGGCCAGCGCGTTGCGCGACGGCGGCTACAAAAACGGCTTGATCGTCGCCCGTAATGAGCGCGCCGGGCGTGCATTGGCTGAGGCGCTGGGCTATCAGTGGCAAGCGGACCTGGGCGCCCAGCGACCACAAATGCTGATCAACGTTACACCGATCGGCATGACGGGCGGTCCGGAGGCCGATCAACTGGCGTTCGATACTGCAGCTATAGTCGCTGCCGAGACTGTCTTCGATGTGGTGGCGATCCCCTCGGAAACACCGCTGATCGTCCGGGCGCGCGCTGAAGGCAAGCGGGTGATTACCGGGTTGGAGGTCGTCGCGATCCAGGCCTTGGAGCAATTCGTGCTGTACACCGGTGTTCGGCCGACGGATGAACAGTTTCACAAAGCCGTGGAATTTGCCCGCAGCTAGGAGGAGTCCCATGCATCCGCGCATTCTCAACCTGAACCAGGTCGATCTTGAACCGTTGCCCGAAGCCTTGGCGCCTACGGGCGACACGGCCGGACGCTATCAGCAGCGAATGGCCCGCGTCGGTCAGCAACTGGGCGCGCAAAAGCTTGGGTATCGGTTATATGTGCTGGAACCGGGTATGCGAGGCAGTCCGTTTCACAGTCATCGCGTCAACGAGGAGATGTTTTACATCGTGGCCGGGGCAGGGGAGATCCGTCTTGGGGCAGAGCGTTTCCCGATTCGGGCAGGTGACGTGATTGCCTGCCCGCCGGGTGGCCCGGAAACGGCGCATCAGATTATCAACACCAGCAACGCTGGATTGCGTTATCTGGCGGTGAGCACCCAGCAATCGCCGGAGATCTGCGAGTACCCGGATTCCGGTAAATACGCGGTGATGGATGATTTCAAGGTGGATGCCGAGGGTAATGCATCAGGCTTTGTCGCCATCGCCCGGCCGGGCGACGGAGTGGATTATTGGGAAGGTGAGTAGCTACAGGCGCCATCGTTTCAATGTGGAAGTGAGCCTGCTCGCGATGGCGGAGTGTCAGTCAACATCAAATTTGGATGTGCTGGCCTCATCGTCGGAATGCCGCCTGGAGCCGGCTCCCACAGTTGTAGAGGTGTGGACTGGTTATTCGAGGCGTGCCAGGCGTTCTTCCAGCGCTGCAATGCGCGCTTCAAGCTCTTCGATGCGCTCAATCGAAACGCCGCTTCCCGTGCCGCGCTCCGCCGGGTTCTGGCGTGCCGCCAGGATAGTCTCGATATCCGCCGGATCACCCAGCGCATGCATATACCGGTCCTCGCGCTGCCCGGCTTGTCGCGGGATCAACAACGCCAAACCCCGAGCAATCAAACGCTCCAGTTGATGAACCACCTGTTCGGCGTCCTCAAATTCATGCATGCGCCCGCTGCGGGTCAGCAATTCGTTTACCGTTTGCGGGCCGCGCAAAAACAACAGCCCGGTCAGTATCACCTGCGCGGGCACCAGCTCCAGAGCCTTGTCGACTTTGTGTTCCCAGCGATCCGCGCGGCTGCCCATCACCAGTTTGGTGAAGCCGCGTCCTTCCAGTGCCCGCAGGCTCTGGCCGACCTGGCCTTGAGTCAGGTTCATCACCGGTTCGCGGCTGGTTTTCTGGTTGCAGGCGATCACCAGGGCGTTAAGGGTCAGCGGATAGGTTTCCGGGCTGGTGGCCTGCTTTTCGATCAGCGAGCCCAAAATGCGGATTTCCGTGCTGTTAAGCCGCGGCTCGTCGAAGGTCGTCTCTTGCTCAGTGCTCATGGTGGCGCATCCTTACCCGGTTCATGTTTTTCACTTGCGTGAATGCACTTTAGTTTGGCGAGCGCCAATGGCAACAGAATTCGTTGTGCCCCGAAGTTGGCGATGACGAAATCCCAATGAAATATTAACGACATTTTTACAAACTCACGGGCACCGTATGCGTGCCCGCGCGACCTCGTGCGTGTACCCGTGCAAGTCGCTGTGGCCGTTGGGCTGCATCGTTCCGAACATTTGACCCCTGCATCGAGTCACTCGGTGTACGCCACCTTTATTCGCCTCCGATAACTGAAAATCAAAAAGGGCGAGAGAGACTCCATGAGCCAAGACATTTTTGTATCCGTACTGATTCCCGCCAAAAACGAAGCCAACAACCTCAAGCCCCTGCTTGAGGAAATTCGCGTGGCCTTGGCTGACGAGCCCTACGAAATCATCGTCGTCGACGATGGCAGCACCGATGCCACCCTGCATGAACTGCGGCAGATCCGGAACAACGGCCTGAGCGCTTTGCGCATCCTGCACCATGAGCGCTCGCTGGGGCAGAGCACGTCGCTCTACCATGCAGCGCTCGAGGCGCGCGGACACTGGTTGGCGACCCTCGATGGCGACGGGCAAAACGATCCGGCGGACATACCCGGCATGCTGGCGCTGGTGCGCGGTAACCCGGGGGCGGGCGACGTGCAATTGGTGGCCGGGCACCGGGTCAATCGCCGCGATACCGCGAGCAAACGTTGGGCTTCGCGTTTCGCCAATGGTCTGCGCCGCCGCTTGCTCAAGGACTCCACCCCGGATACCGGTTGCGGCTTGAAACTGATCGAGCGCGCCGCATTCTTGCGTCTGCCGTACTTCGATCACATGCATCGTTTTATTCCGGCGCTGATCCAGCGTCATAACGGCCGAATGATCGTCCATCCGGTCAACCACCGCCCGCGCACAGCGGGGGTGTCCAAGTACGGCAATCTCGACCGCGCCCTGGTAGGCATCCTCGACCTGGTCGGGGTGTGGTGGCTGATCAAGCGCACGCGTCTGAACACCCATGCGCAGGAGATCGAAGGATGAATTTTTCTCGCGAAGCCTTGTGGCTGGGGATCGGTTTTGTCGGCCAGATCGCCTTTACCGGCCGCTTTATCCTGCAGTGGTTGTACAGCGAATACAAAAAACGCAGCGTGATCCCGGTGAGTTTCTGGTACCTGAGTATCGTCGGCAGCACGCTTTTGCTCGCGTACGCCATTTACCGGGAAGACCCGGTATTCATCGTCGGCCAGGCCTTTGGCTCTATTGTTTATTTTCGCAACTTGCAACTGATCGCTAAAAGCAAAAACCTAAAGGAGTAGGTCATGCGCGGATCGTTATCGACCCGAAACATCACGATGTTGGCGGCGGTCGCCATCGCGCTGCTGTTTTTCTGGGGATTGGGCAGCGTACCGTTTCTCAGCGTCAACGAAGCACGCCGCGCCGTCACCGTGCGTGAAATGCACGAAGCCGGGAGCTGGCTGCTGCCGTACATGAACGGCGATTTGTACCTGTCCAAACCGCCGTTTTTCTATTGGGCCGGCCTGGTATCGACGGCCGTGCTGGGCAATGTGTCCGAGTGGAGCGTACGCCTGCCTTCGGCGGTGGCGGCGATTTTGTGCTGCCTCGGTACGTATTGGTACGGCGTCCGACAAGCCGGGCGTCAGGTCGGCTTGTTCGCGGTGGTGTTTCTGGCCGCGAACGGCGCCTTCAGCCTGTTCGCCCGCCGCTCGGAAATCGAGATGCTGCTGACCCTGCTGTGTTTCGGCGCGTTGCTGGCGGCGTGGCAGTTCATCTTCCAGCAGGGCCGGGTGCTGTGGAGCCGGCTCAGCTACCTCCTTTTAGGCTGTGCGCTGCTGACCAAAGGGCCGGTTTGCCTGCTGTGGGTGACGGCGCCGATTCTGACTTACGCCTTGATCTACCGTGATGCACGGGCCAAAGCCTACCTGTGTGACGGTTGGGGCTGGCTGATGGCCGTGGTGCTGGGCAGTTCATGGTATGTGGCGGTGTCGTTGAGTCAGGGTTGGGGGATCTGGGCGTCGATCATCAGCGAAGACATTGTGAGGAAGATCGACGGGCAGGGCGCCGAGGCCTGGTACGCCTATCTGTTGTATCTGGCCGGTGATTTCTTCCCGTTCTGGCTGATTGTGTTTGTACAGCCACGCACGTTTTGGGCAATGATCCGATCGCGCCGCGAGGCGGCCATGCTGCTGTGTTGCACGTTGCTGCCGCTGCTGGTCTTTTCCATGTTCACCGAAAAACACGGCAAGTACCTGTTGCCGGTTTACCCGTCCATGGCCTTGCTGCTGGCCATGCACTGGACGGCAGTGCTCGAAGACATGAAGGGGCGCTGGCGAACCTGTCTGGCCACGGTTCCCTATGTGATGTTGGCCGGGTTTGTGGTGTTTTATGCGTTTATCGAAGCGCGCGTGTTGTCTCACCGCGTCGGCGGTCTGGAACAGGTCGCCACACTGGCCGCCGGGCAGCCGGGTCAGAAGGCCTACAGCGTTGGTGAGCCGGATATCCGCCTGGTTTATTACATGGGCCGACCGGTTGCGCCGCTGACGCTTGAGCAGTTGCAAGATGATAAGCGCCCGGCTGGGCTGCTGTTCCTGCAAGAGCCTCTCGATCCGCAATTGCAGAACCTGGCGTCGTGCAAAGTCGGTGAAGTCGACTCCTATCTGAAACCGCACCGCGGCGCGCTGCTCGTGCGCATGGGTGGGGACTGCCACTGAAAAAAGACCCGTCGCAGGAGGGGCGAGCATGGCTATAATCGGCCGACGTTTTCCCCTCCTGTCACCACACGAGACTGCCATGACCATTTCCCTCTACGACGCTTCTGTCCCTGTTTTCAAGCAAATGCTCACCGCCCTGAGTGACGTGCTGAAAAAAGCCGAAGCGCACGCTACCGAAAAGAACATCGACCCGAACGCGTTCCTGCAAGCCCGCCTGTACCCGGACATGTTCCCGCTGGTGCGCCAAGTGCAGATCGCCGTTGATTTCGCCAAAGGCGTTTCCTCGCGTCTGGCCGAAGTTGAATTGCCGAAGTACGAAGACACTGAAACCACCTTCGCCGAGCTGCAAGCGCTGCTGACCAAGGTTCTGGCTTACATCGCCGAGATCAAGCCAGAGCAGATCAATGGCAAGGAAGGCATCGAAATCGTTACCCGTCCGGGCACGCCTAAAGAGAAGCGCTTCAGTGGCCAGGCTTACCTGCTGAGCTACGGCCTGCCGCAGTTCTTCTTCCACGTCACCACTGCGTACGCACTGCTGCGTCACAACGGTGTGGAAGTGGGCAAGCGCGACTTCATGGGCGCGTTCTAAACCGTCCGGGTACAAAAAAGCCCCCGCAGCCTGAGGTTGTGGGGGCTTTTTTATAAGTACGCATTCCTCACCAACACCACAATCCCCTGTGGGAGCGAGCCTGCTCGCGAAAGCGGTGTATCAGTCAACGGTTACATTGAGGCTGACGGCCCCTTCGCGAGCAGGCTCGCTCCCACAGGTTTTGCGGTGTTGGTCAGGCCAGGCGTTCTGCTTTCTGTTCTTCACCCAGGCAAGCCGCCGCGGTGAACAGCACATCGGTGGAGGAGTTCAGCGCCGTTTCCGCCGAGTCCTGCAACACCCCAATGATGAAACCGACCGCTACGACCTGCATGGCAATCTCGCTCGGGATGCCAAACAGGCTGCACGCCAGTGGAATCAGCAACAACGAACCACCCGCCACACCCGAAGCACCGCAGGCGCAGATCGCCGCGACGACGCTCAGCAGAATCGCGGTTGGAATGTCCACGGCGATGCCCAGGGTATGCACCGCCGCCAGGGTCAGCACGGTGATAGTGATTGCTGCGCCGGCCATGTTGATGGTCGCGCCCAGCGGGATCGACACCGAGTAGGTATCTTCATGCAGGCCCAGGCGCTTGCTCAACTCCAGGTTCACCGGAATGTTTGCCGCCGAACTGCGGGTGAAGAACGCAGTAATGCCGCTCTCGCGCAAGCAGGTCAGCACCAGCGGATACGGGTTGCGGCGCAGCTTCCAGAACACGATGACCGGGTTCATCACCAGTGCCACGAACAGCATGCAACCGAGCAGCACCGCCAGTAAATGCGCGTAGCCGATCAAGGCGCCGAAGCCAGAGGTGGCGAGGGTCGAGGCCACCAGGCCAAAGATCCCCAGCGGTGCAAAGCGAATCACCAGCCGCACGATCACAGTGACGCCGTTGGACAGGTCGCCCAGCACTTCACGGGTGGTGTCGCCGGCATGGCGAATGGCGATGCCCATACCGATGGCCCAGGCCAGGATGCCGATGAAGTTGGCGTTCATCAACGCGCTGACCGGGTTATCGACCACGCTCAGCAGCAGGCTTTGCAGCACTTCGCCGATACCGCCCGGCGCAGTGACCGCGACGTCGTGGGTGGCGAGTACCAGGCTCGACGGGAATATCATGCTGGCCACCACCGCGACCACCGCCGCGGCAAACGTCCCCAGTAAATACAAAAACAGAATCGGTCGGATATGGGTTTCCTGACCATGCTTATGGTTGGCGATCGACGCCATGACCAGCACGAACACCAGAATCGGCGCGACGGCTTTCAGTGCCGAGACGAACACCTTGCCGATGAAGGCGCAGGATTTGGCCACGTCCGGCGCGAACAGCGCCAGGGCAATCCCAGCGATCAGGCCGATGATGATTTGCGTGACCAGACTCAAGCGTTTCAGGCATTGCAATAGCGAAGGGGAGGAAGCGGTCATAAAACGGCATCTCTGTTTTTAAGTGCGGGGTATCGCGACATCAATGCCAATCAATGGCCGATGAATAAGGTGTGCGTATTGCAGGGCGCGGATTTTATCACAGCGTCGGACCGATCTTTCGGGCCTGTGACGATCTGTCACCTGTGCAAACAACGAGATAAACAGGTTCGTGCAACCCGGTTTGGAAACACTCTGTTAAGATTCGCCATCCTCATTTTCAAATCTGCCAGTGGGCCTTCGGGCTATTCGCTGGTGTTGTCGTTTTCTGGAGTTGTGCATGCTGTTGCCCATTCTTCTGTTGTCTGCCGCCGGTTTCACGGTGCTGACCACGGAGTTCGTCATCGTCGGCCTGTTGCCGGCGATTGCCCGTGACCTTGACGTCAGCATCCCGCAAGCGGGTTTGCTGGTGACCTTGTTCGCTTTTACTGTCGCGGCCTTCGGGCCGTTCCTGACCGCGTACTTCGCTCGGTTTGAGCGGCGCAAGCTGTTCATCTCGGTGCTGATCATGTTCGGTCTGGCCAACACCCTTGCGGCGTTTGCGCCCAATATCTGGGTGATGGCGTTTGCCCGGTTGATTCCCGCACTCGGCTTGCCGGTGTTCTGGGCATTGGCCAGTGAAACGGCGGTGGACATTGTCGGCCCCGACTACGCGGGGCGCGCCATTGCCAAGATCGGCTTCGGCATTGTCTGCGCCACGGTGTTCGGTATTCCGGTGGGCACGCTGATTTCCGACGCGTTCGGCTGGCGCAGCGCCTTCGGCATTCTGGCGGTGATCGCCTTTGCCAAAGCCTTGTTGCTGTTTATCTACCTGCCGAAAACCAACCTGCACCAGCATCAGGTGAGTTTTCGTTCGCAATTCAAGATCCTGCGCAGCCCGTTGATGGTCGGTCATGTGCTGCTATCGATTGTGGTCTTCAGCGGCATGTTTACTGCTTACACCTACCTGGCGGACATTCTTGAACGCCTGGCCGGTTTCGACGGCACGGTGGTCGGCTGGTGCCTGATGGGCTTTGGCGCGGTCGGGCTAATCGGTAACTCGCTGGGTGGCCGCGCGGTGGATCGTCATCCGCTGATTGCGTCGGTGATGTTCTGCGCGTTCATGATTGCCGGCCTGGTGGCGCTGGTGCCGAACATTCACTCACCCCTTGGTCTGGCGGCAGCGATGGGCATCTGGGGCGTGACGCAGGCAGCGTTATTCCTGGTCAGCCATGTGCGACTGATGAAGGCGGCGCCCGAGGCGCCGGCATTCGCTGCATCGTTGAACATCGCCGGGGCCAACCTCGGCATCGGTCTGGGCGCCATGGTCGGTGGACGGGTGATTGACAACTTCGGTCTGCAAGGCCTTGGGTTCGCGGCTGCCGCTTTTATCCTCGCCTCGATTCTGCTGGCGATTGCGCTGATGACCTTCAAGCCGCGTGAAGTCTGCGCTTGACGCTCACAGTTCGGTGAACAACTGACGTCGGGCACCTTCGGTAATGGCGACAATGCCGGGGTGCTTGACCTTGCGCTCCACTGAAATGGCGTAGAACGATTCAGTCACGGCGTCAGTCTGGCCAATCACCTCGACGCCATATTGACGTTTCACTTCGTCGGCAATCACGCTCGGGCCGATGAAGATCCCGCTGCCGGACTGACCAAACGCCTGCATCAACGCACTGTCGTCGAACTCGCCGACAATGCGCGGCTGGATCTGCTGCTCGGCGAACCAACGCTGCAAGCGATTGCGCACCACGGTTTCCGGCCCCGGAATCAACAGCGGTGCGCCGTTCAGGCTGCGGGGGAAATCCAGGCCATAGCGCGCGGCCAATTCAGCCGTGGCAAAGAAGCTGATTCCGCATTCCCCGAGTTTCTGGCTATAGCCCTTGATGTCCAAGTGCGAGGGCATCGGGCTGTCGGAAATCACCATGTCCAGACGCTGGATCGCCAGGTCAGCGAGCAACCGTTCGAGTTTGTCTTCGCGACAGGTGATGCGCAGGGGCTCGCTCAATTCCATCGTCGGCGCGATCAACCGATAAACGATGGACTTGGGCACGACGTCCGCGACACCCACCCGAAACTGAATCTGCTGCTCATTGGGCTGCGCTCGCAGCATCAATTCCAGTTCGCCCCCCAGCTGAAACATCTGCTCGGCGTAGGGCAGGGCCTGACGGCCCGCCTCGGTGAGTTCAAGTTGCCGGCCCACCCGTCGAAACAATTCGATGCCGTAGGTTTGCTCGAGCAGGGAAATCTGCCCGCTGATGGTCTGCGGTGTCAGGTTCAACTGCTCGCAGGCACGCACGATGCTGCCGGTTTTGGCCACCACCCAGAAATAATGCAATTGCCGATAGTTGAGCATGACGGTCTACAGTTCGTAAAAACCGAAGTATAACCGCTAAAAATACGAATTTTCCTGAAGTGTTTGCCTCCCTAGAATGCGTCGCTATCAACGGGCCATGGTTTTGGTGCCGTTTGTTCTAACGAGGGAAGCATCATGAAGTTCAAAACCACAGCAGTGCTGTTCGCGTCTTTACTGGTATTGGCCGGTTGCGACCAGGCCGAAAAAAGTGCTCAGCAACTGATGGGCAAGGCTGCGGAAAGCGCTAAACAGGCAATTGACGACACCCACAAAGCTGCCGAACAAGCACTCAGCGATGCCACCGGCGGCCTGATCAGCAAGAAAGAATCAGCGGGCGAAGACAAAGACAAAACCGAAGCTACGTCCCAGGAAATCTAACGTCTAATACGAGTCAGGATTGACCCATGGAATACCTTTTAGAACTTGCTGCAAGCCCTACCGCCTGGGTCGCCCTGGCCACGTTGATTGTCATGGAGATCGTGCTTGGCATCGATAACCTGATCTTCATCTCGATCCTGACCAATAAACTGCCCGAGCAACATCGGCAGAAGGCCCGCCGCATTGGTATCGGCATGGCGCTGATCCTGCGTCTGGGTCTGCTGAGCACCATAGCGTTTATCGTCCAGTTGACGGCGCCTGTGATCGAAATCCTCGGCCATGCGTTCTCCTGGAAGGACATGATCCTGATTGCTGGCGGCCTGTTCCTGTTGTGGAAAGCCACCACCGAGATCCATCACAGCATGGACCCGGCACCGGAAGATCCGAAGTCGGCGACGTCGACCGTGACCCTGGGCTTTGCCGCTGCTATCGGGCAGATCCTGATGCTGGACATGGTGTTCTCCATTGACAGCATCATCACTGCGGTCGGCATGACCGAGCATTTGCCGATCATGATCATCGCGGTGGTGGTGTCGGTATTGGTGATGTTGCTGGCGGCTGATCCGTTAGCCAAGTTCATCAACGACAACCCGACGGTGGTAATGCTGGCGCTGGGCTTCCTGATCATGATCGGCATGACGCTGATCGCCGAAGGCTTCGGCGCCCACGTACCGAAAGGCTACGTCTATGCGGCCATGGCGTTCTCGGCAACGATCGAGTGCTTGAACATGATGTCGCGTCGGGCCCGGCAGAAGCGCATTGGCGCTGAAGCTTGATTGGCGATAAATGAAAAGGCCGCCTGAATACGAACGTGTTCAGGCGGCCTTTTTTTGAAAACTGAAATGGCTATTCAGTGCGCGGTGGCGTGGTGTTCAGCCGGTTTTTCGTTTTCGGCCACAGCCGTTGATTGAATCGGGTGATGATAGTGTCGCCGGGTAATGCGCAGGACTCCCCATAACATGGCAGCGGCGACGGCCAGCCAGCCAGAAATCAACATCACGATCGTCATTGTCAGGCTCATCGTGCCTCCTCTTTGCCCTGCATCGGGCACACACGTTTTGCAATTACCAGTCTAGCCGGTGCTCTGTGTCAGGCAATTGACCAAAGGTCGTCTGTCACTAACCAGTTCGCTCTATCGAAAGCATGTAACTGCCGGTTAAGGCTATACCGCCGTCGCGCGGCGTCTTATGATCGACGGCCAAGCCGGGAGTCTGTTACCTGGCGTCTGAACAAGAGCGTGAACATGGAGCGGGTATTGTCTCGAATTCGAACGGCGGCGCTGATTGTTGGCTGCGTTGCCGGGTTGGCAGGTTGCGCCGGGAGCGTTGCGCCTGAAATCCAGCGTCTGCCGGAGCGGGTGGAACTTAGCGGTACGTTCTACCGCGGGCAAGCCTATCAAAGCGGACCCCAAGTGCTGGCCAGCATGTTGGCGCAACAGGGCATCGTGATTACCCCGGGCCTGCTCGAAAAACCGCTGCATTTGCCGGGCGCCGAAGGCAAGTTGCAGCAGAATATGCAGGATCTGGCCCGCGAATACGGGATGGTGGTTTACCCCCTCGACAGCACTTTGCCAGCGCTGCTGACTCAGGTCGCCGCCGGCTATCCGGTGATGCTGCGTTTTACCGAAGGCACACTCTGGTCTGAGCCGCGCTACGCCATTCTCGCCGGTTACAACCGTAAGAAGCAGACCGTGCTGCTTCGCGCGGGGATGGATCGTCGGAATATGATGAGCTTCAGCTCGTTTGAGTCCTCGTTCAAGGGCGCTGGCGGCTGGGCCGTGCTGATCCAGAAGCCGAATCAGATTCCGGCCAATGTCGATCAGCAGCGTTGGCTCAAGGCGGCGAATGATCTGGGTCAGGCTGGTCAGGAGCAAGCGGCCACGCGGGCCAAGAAGGCCCTGACCGCGCAGTAAACGTCCGTTCGTCATTCTGCATGGCACTGCCGTGCGCACTCGCTCTCTAAAGGAAAGTGCCCGGATTTGTCCGGGCCGCTCCCAAGGAGGCTCCCATGGCACATTCCATTACCCCCGAGGGCCCGCACTCGTCCGAGCATTCTTCGGGCGATGAGTTGGGGTTCGATCCCGATTCGCCGGACCTCGCTGATCCTCAGGTCGATCCCATCGGCCCCGCCAAGGCGCCAAGGGACGTGAAACCGGGCGACAACCCAAAGGCGCCAGCGAAGCCTTATGACCCCCTCGCTGATCTGAAACCCTGAGCCTGATGAGGTGCGTATGTCTACCGATTCGAGTTTTGATGACAAGCGTCCGGACAGTGTTCCGACAACCCCTGAAGAGGACCTGGACCCGGTGATGGATCCGGACAGTCCGCTGCGCGATCCTTTGGCCAGACCGGTGGTGGTGCCGACGCAGCATCCCAGAGGCATGCGGGACCCGAGCACTGGGGACGGTATTCCGGATGACGATCAGATGCCGCTGCCCAACGACTGACATCCGCCCAATAAAAAGCCCCGAAAGTTCGGGGCTTTGGTGGGCGCGTTTGTCTATTTGGAGGCTTCAATCACCCCAGGCTGACGGCTTTTGAGGTTCTTGTCAGATTTGTACTGCAAGGCGACCGAAGGCACGTCTGCGCCCCCCTTGCCAGATTCTACCCAGTTACGAATACGGGTAGCGTCGGCAAAGTGGGTGTACTTGCCGTAGGCATCCAGGATGACCAGCGCAACCTGGCGATTACCCATGCTCGTGACCAGCACCAGGCAGTGACCTGCATCGTTGGTAAAGCCGGTTTTCGTCAGTTGGATGTCCCAACTCTGATTGCGGATCAAATGGTCGGTATTGCGGAACGCCAGGTTGTAATTGGGCTTGCGGAACGACACGATTTTTTCTTTGGTAGTACTCAGCTCGGTCAATAGCGGCTGTTTATGCGCAGCGACCAGCAGTTTGCTCAGGTCACGGGCAGTGGACACGTTTCGCGGGGAGAGACCGGTTGGCTCAACAAAGTGGGTGTTGGTCATACCCAGCGCCTTGGCCTTGGCGTTCATCGCGGCGATGAAGGCCGCATAGCCACCGGGATAATGGTGGGCCAGGCTCGCCGCTGCGCGATTTTCCGAAGACATCAGCGCAATCAGCAGCATTTCCCGGCGGGGCATTTCGCTGTTGAGTTTGACCCTGGAGAACACACCCTTCATTTCCGGGGTGTCACTGATGTTGATGTTGATGTATTCGTCCATGTTCTGCCGGGCTTCAACCACGACCAGGCCAGTCATCAGTTTGCTGACAGACGCAATCGGTACCACCACGTCAGGGTTGCTGGCGTAGATGATTTTGTTGGTCTGCATATCCATGACTAATGAGCTGCCCGAAGCGAGCTTGAGATGTGTCGTATCTCGAGGCGCGGCGGTGGTATCGCCAGCGCTGGCGATCGGCGTGATGAAAGTCCCTGTAACTGCAAAAAATAGGCTCAGGATGGATAGACGGATTTTCACGCTGGCAGACTCATTATGTGTTGTTAAGCCGTTTTGTAACGGGCTATTTCGTAAAAAGCGCGACATTCTGGAGTATGGCTGAATAACTGTCGATGGTTGTTCCAGGAAGTAATGAAAGTCTTCTGGAATATGAAAAAAAAGTCATTTTCCAGCGGGTGCTCGTACTTTTTTCAGGCAAAAAGAACCCCGCCGAGGGGCGGGGTTGTTCAATTTGTTGTTTGCGTCTGCTTTAGCGCTTAGCTGTGCAGGGTTTCCGCTGCGTACAACGTGTTTTCCAACAGGCAGGCGCGGGTCATCGGGCCGACGCCACCCGGTACTGGTGTGATCCAGCCGGCGCGGGGCAGGGCGGTTTCGTAAATCACGTCGCCGACGAGTTTGCCATCGTCCTGGCGGTTGATGCCGACGTCGATCACGATTGCGCCTTCCTTGATCCATTCACCCTTGACCAGGCCGGGCTTGCCAGCGGCAACCACTACCAGATCGGCACGACCTACGTGGCCAGCCAGGTCCTTGGTGAAGCGATGGGTGACGGTCACGGTGCAGCCGGCCAACAGCAATTCCATCGCCATCGGGCGGCCAACGATGTTGGACGCGCCCACAACCACTGCATCCATCCCGTAAAGATCGACACCGGTGCTTTCCAGTAAGGTCATGATGCCTTTTGGAGTGCATGGACGCAGCAGGGGAATGCGCTGGGCCAGACGACCGACGTTGTAAGGATGGAAGCCGTCGACGTCTTTGTCCGGACGGATGCGCTCCAGCAATTTAGAGGCGTCCAGGTGTTCAGGTAAAGGAAGCTGAAGCAGAACGCCGTCGATTGCCGGGTCGTCGTTCAGGCGATCGATCAGATCGGTCAGCGTTTCTTGAGTGGTTTCGGAAGGCAGGTCGTAAGCTTGGGATATAAAGCCGACCTCTTCACAGTCTTTACGCTTGTGCGAGACATAAACCTGAGAGGCGGGATCGCTGCCGACCAGGATCACTGCGAGGCCGGGTGTGCGCAAGCCTTGCTCGCGACGCTCGGCGACTCGTTTGGCGATCTGCTGGCGCAGGCTGGCGGCGATCGATTTGCCGTCGATTAGTTGTGCAGTCATTGCGCGTGATTAACCATCGAGAGGGGAAAAAAAGAGAACGCATTCTCGCATGTCATGAGGTGAGGGCAAAGGCGCTTGGTCTGCAAATTCCCCTAACTCCTTTAATTAAATGAATTTTTTATAAAAAGGATTTGACGACCTTCAGGGGGCTCTATACTATTCGTCGCACTTGTCGGGCACAGCCTAGCACTGGTTAGAAGGTCAAGCAGGATTACGGTTCTGCAAGGCTGGAAAGCACTTAGTTTGTAGTCCTCCAAGAGTACAAATTAAAAAGGCGCCCGTAGCTCAGCTGGATAGAGCATCCGCCTTCTAAGCGGATGGTCGCAGGTTCGAGTCCTGCCGGGTGCGCCATTAGGCAGCTTTGGCACAAGTAGCGCAATATGGTGGGCGTAGCTCAGTTGGTAGAGCACGGGATTGTGACTCCCGTTGTCGAGGGTTCGATCCCCTTCGTCCACCCCATATTTCGAAAGGCGCCAGATTAACAGTCTGGCGCCTTTGCTTTAAAGGCTTCAACGCGGATGTGGTGGAATTGGTAGACACACTGGATTTAGGTTCCAGCGCCGCGAGGCGTAAGAGTTCGAGTCTCTTCATCCGCACCAAATAAGCTTCACTCGTGCCGATTGGCGTGGTTGGGGTTCACAAAGAGGTTGTTTGGCTTCTTTGACAGGCAATATGGTGGGCGTAGCTCAGTTGGTAGAGCACGGGATTGTGACTCCCGTTGTCGAGGGTTCGATCCCCTTCGTCCACCCCATATTTCGAGAGGCGCCAGATTTAACAGTCTGGCGCCTTTTTTGTTTCAGCGGTTCGAGTGATTGGCGGCTGCAGGTTTTGGGTCGCTGGGGCAGGGCGTTTCGTCGTATTTATGTTTCTCGATGATGCCGCGCTGCCCGCCGGCCTTGCTCGCAAGATCGGCTGTCAGGGAGATGATTGGCAATCGCTTCTATATAGAAGGGTTGGCGCAGGGCCCTGGCGTGATTGGCTGTATTTGCCATCGGGGCGAGGTGCATTCGTGCATTCGCATCTATAAATTGCCTGCTGCGTTTTTACCCGTTTTCAGTAGGGTGACTTCTTGAGTTTGACCCACTAGAATGCATGCCCTTGATTCTGGGGTCGGAAACGGCCGGCTAACGTCTGTGCAACGAGGAATATCCATGCAAGTTTCTGTTGAAAATACTACTGCTCTTGAGCGCCGCATGAGCGTCACCGTGCCGGCTGAGCGCATCGAGAGCCAGGTCAACAAGCGTCTGCAGCAGACCGCCCAAAAGGCCAAGATTGCTGGCTTCCGTCCAGGCAAAGTGCCAATGAGCGAAATCAAGCGCCGTTTCGGTGCCGATGCTCGTCAGGAAGCTGTAGGCGACGTGATCCAGTCCTCCTTCTACGAAGCTGTGGTTGAGCAGAAGCTGAACCCGGCTGGTTCGCCTTCGATCGAGCCTAAATCCCTGGAAGCTGGCAAGGATCTGGAATACGTCGCAGTTTTCGAAGTGTTCCCTGAGTTCACCGTTGCCGGTTTCGAAGGTATCACTGTAGAGCGCCTGAGCGCTGACGTGGCTGATGCCGATCTGGACAAAATGCTGGACATCCTGCGCAAGCAGAACACCCGTTTCGAGGTGGCCGATCGCGCTGCCCAGAACGAAGACCAACTGAACATCGATTTCGTCGGCAAGGTTGACGGTGAAGTGTTCGCTGGTGGTTCCGCCAAGGGCACTCAGCTGGTGCTGGGTTCCGGCCGCATGATCCCTGGCTTCGAAGACGGTCTGGTTGGCGCTAAAGCCGGCGAAGAGCGTGTTCTGAACCTGACCTTCCCGGCTGACTATCAGAACCTCGATCTGGCCGGCAAAACTGCCGAGTTCACCGTTACCGTGAACACTGTTTCCGAGCCAAAGCTGCCAGAGCTGAATGAAGAGTTCTTTGCTCAATTCGGCATCAAGGAAACTGGTCTGGAAGGCTTCCGCACCGAAGTTCGCAAGAACATGGAGCGCGAACTGCGTCAGGCGATCAAATCCAAGGTCAAGAATCAGGTAATGGACGGTCTGCTGGCCACCAACCCGATCGAAGTGCCTAAGGCTCTGCTGTCCAACGAAATTGATCGTCTGCGCGTGCAGGCTGTTCAGCAGTTCGGCGGCAACATCAAGCCTGACCAACTGCCGGCCGAGCTGTTCGAAGAACAAGCCAAGCGCCGCGTTGTGCTGGGTCTGATCGTGGCTGAAGTGGTCAAGCAATTCGACCTCAAGCCTGACGAAACCCGCGTTCGTGAAATGATTCAGGAAATGGCTTCGGCCTACCAAGAGCCTGAGCAGGTTGTGTCCTGGTACTACAAGAACGACCAGCAGCTGAACGAAGTCCGTTCGGTTGTGCTGGAAGAACAAGTTGTGGATACTGTTCTGCAGAAAGCTAGTGTGACCGACAAATCGGTCTCTTACGAAGAAGCAGTCAAGCCGGTAGAAGCTCCAAAAGCCGACTGATCGTTTTTGCGCTAAGAAGTAATCACCATAAGCCAGCCTTCGTGCTGGCTTATGCGTATTCAAGACATAACTATTTGGGAGTGACTGCAGAGCATGTTCCGTAATTCGTATATTCAGCAGAACTCAGATATCCAGGCCGCAGGCGGCCTGGTCCCGATGGTTGTCGAGCAATCTGCTCGTGGCGAGCGCGCCTATGACATCTACTCGCGCCTTCTCAAGGAACGAGTGATTTTTCTGGTTGGTCCGGTAGAGGACTACATGGCCAACCTGATCTGCGCGCAACTGCTGTTCCTTGAAGCGGAAAACCCGGACAAGGACATCCATCTCTACATCAACTCGCCGGGCGGTTCGGTGACAGCGGGCATGTCGATCTACGACACCATGCAGTTCATCAAGCCAAACGTGTCGACCACCTGTATCGGTCAAGCGTGCAGCATGGGTGCGTTTCTGTTGACCGCCGGTGCCCAGGGCAAGCGTTACTGCCTGCCGAACTCGCGTGTGATGATTCACCAGCCACTGGGCGGTTTCCAGGGCCAGGCCTCGGATATCGAAATCCATGCCAAGGAAATCCTCTTCATCCGTGAGCGTCTCAACACGCTGATGGCCAAGCATAGCGGGCGCACTCTTGAAGAAATCGAGCGCGACACCAACCGCGACAATTTCATGAGTGCAGAAGCTGCGCGTGAGTACGGGTTGATCGATGAAGTGATCAGCCAGCGCCCGGCTTAAAAAATAAGCAGCTCAAAATAGGGTTGGTCGGCTTGTCTGATCACCGGCGGGCTTGAAAAAGCCCGCAATAGCCTTCATCTTGTGTTGCAAGCCTATCGGATTTGGATCGAACGAATGACTGACACCCGCAACGGCGAGGACAACGGCAAGCTGCTCTATTGCTCCTTCTGTGGCAAAAGCCAGCATGAAGTACGCAAATTGATTGCCGGCCCCTCGGTCTTTATCTGCGACGAGTGCGTCGACCTGTGCAATGACATCATCCGTGAGGAGGTGCAGGAAGCCCAGGCCGAAAGCAGCGCGCATAAATTGCCTTCGCCTAAAGAAATCAGCGGCATCCTTGATCAATACGTGATTGGTCAGGAGCGTGCGAAAAAGGTTCTGGCAGTAGCGGTGTACAACCACTACAAGCGCCTGAACCAGCGTGACAAAAAGAATGACGACGTCGAACTCGGCAAGAGCAACATCTTGCTGATCGGCCCGACAGGCTCGGGTAAAACCCTGCTTGCCGAAACACTGGCCCGCTTGTTGAACGTTCCGTTCACCATTGCCGACGCAACCACCCTCACCGAGGCGGGTTATGTAGGTGAAGATGTCGAGAACATCATTCAGAAGCTGCTTCAGAAGTGCGACTACGACGTAGAAAAAGCCCAGATGGGCATTGTCTACATCGATGAGATTGACAAGATCTCGCGCAAGTCTGACAACCCGTCGATCACCCGGGACGTTTCCGGTGAAGGCGTGCAGCAGGCGCTGCTCAAGTTGATCGAAGGCACGGTCGCTTCCGTTCCACCTCAAGGTGGTCGTAAACATCCGCAGCAGGAATTCCTTCAGGTCGACACCCGTAACATCCTGTTCATCTGCGGTGGTGCGTTCTCCGGTCTGGAAAAGGTTATTCAAAACCGTTCCACCAAGGGTGGCATTGGTTTCAACGCGGAAGTACGCAGCAAGGAAGAAGGCAAGAAAGTCGGTGAGTCCCTGCGTGAAGTCGAGCCTGACGATCTGGTCAAGTTCGGTCTGATCCCGGAATTTGTTGGTCGTCTGCCGGTACTTGCGACGCTGGACGAGCTTGATGAAGCTGCACTGATGCAGATTCTCACCGAGCCGAAAAATGCTCTGACCAAGCAATATGCCAAGTTGTTCGAGATGGAAGGCGTGGACCTGGAATTCCGGGCCGACGCACTGAAATCGGTCGCCAAACGTGCTCTGGAACGCAAGACCGGTGCCCGTGGACTGCGTTCGATTCTCGAAGGCGTGTTGCTCGACACTATGTATGAAATTCCCTCGCAGTCCGAGGTGAGTAAAGTGGTGATCGACGAAAGCGTTATAGAAGGCAAGTCCAAGCCACTGTATATCTACGAAAACAGTGAGCCTGCTGCCAAGGCAGCGCCAGACGCCTAAGCGTCACGCAGCTGGAACAAAGAAGGGGCCTTCGGGCCCCTTTGCTTTTACTGCCTTTTATCCCTGTCTTTACGCTTGTTTTTTTTGAAGGCAGCCCCCATCTTGGTTTCAAGCTTACTTCCATCTGTTTACGGCCTTATGGCCGCCGTAGAGGCGAAATCATGAAGACAACCATCGAATTGCCTCTCCTGCCATTGCGTGATGTTGTGGTTTATCCGCACATGGTTATCCCGCTGTTCGTGGGGCGCGAGAAATCCATCGAAGCCCTCGAGGCTGCGATGTCGGGCGACAAGCAGATTCTTCTGCTGGCTCAGAGAAACCCTGCTGACGACGATCCCGGTGAAGATGCACTTTATCGCGTAGGTACTATTGCGACCGTTCTGCAGCTGCTCAAGCTGCCTGATGGCACGGTCAAGGTTTTGGTCGAAGGCGAGCAGCGAGGCGCCGTGGAGCGCTTCAGCGAAGTGGATGGCCACTGCCGTGCCGAAGTCTCGTTGATTGACGAAGTCGACGCGCCTGAGCGCGAGTCGGAAGTGTTTGTGCGTAGCCTGCTGGCTCAGTTCGAACAATATGTGCAGTTGGGCAAAAAAGTCCCGGCTGAAGTCCTGTCGTCGCTCAACAGCATCGACGAGCCGGGCCGCCTGGTCGACACCATGGCCGCGCACATGGCCCTGAAGATCGAGCAGAAGCAGGAAATCCTCGAAATCATCGATTTGTCGGCCCGGGTCGAGCACGTTCTGGCGCTGCTGGATGCCGAAATCGACCTGCTGCAAGTTGAAAAACGCATTCGCGGTCGCGTCAAAAAACAAATGGAGCGCAGTCAGCGCGAGTACTACCTGAATGAGCAGATGAAGGCCATTCAGAAGGAGCTCGGCGACAGCGAAGAAGGCCACAACGAAATCGAAGAGCTGAAAAAGCGCATCGATGCCGCCGGTCTGCCAAAAGATGCCTTGGCCAAAGCCCAGGGCGAATTGAACAAGCTAAAGCAAATGTCGCCAATGTCCGCGGAAGCGACCGTGGTGCGTTCGTACATCGACTGGCTGGTTCAGGTGCCGTGGAAGGCCCAGAGCAAAGTGCGTCTGGACCTTGCGCGTGCCGAAGACATACTCGATGCAGACCACTATGGTCTGGAAGAAGTCAAAGAACGGATCCTCGAATACCTCGCCGTGCAAAAACGCGTGAAGAAAATTCGTGGCCCGGTGTTGTGCCTGGTCGGTCCTCCGGGCGTGGGTAAAACCTCGCTGGCAGAGTCGATTGCTCACGCCACCAACCGCAAATTCGTGCGTATGGCCCTCGGTGGCGTGCGTGACGAAGCTGAAATTCGTGGTCATCGCCGTACTTACATCGGTTCGATGCCAGGAAGATTGATTCAAAAGATGACAAAGGTGGGCGTCCGCAATCCGCTGTTCCTGCTCGATGAAATCGACAAAATGGGCAGCGACATGCGTGGCGATCCGGCGTCGGCGTTGCTGGAAGTGCTCGACCCTGAGCAAAACCACAACTTCAACGATCACTACCTGGAAGTCGATTACGACCTGTCCGATGTGATGTTCCTGTGCACCTCAAACTCCATGAACATCCCGCCGGCCTTGCTGGACCGGATGGAAGTGATTCGCCTGCCGGGTTACACCGAAGACGAGAAAATCAACATCGCCGTCAAATACCTCTCGCCCAAGCAGATTACTGCCAACGGCTTGAAGAAGGGCGAGCTGGAATTCGATGCTGACGCGATCCGCGACATCATCCGCTACTACACCCGTGAAGCCGGTGTGCGTGGGCTGGAACGCCAGATTGCCAAGGTGTGTCGCAAGGCGGTCAAAGAGCATGCGCTGGAAAAACGCTTCTCGGTGAAAGTCACTGCCGAGATGCTTGAGCACTTCCTGGGCGTACGTAAATTCCGCTACGGCCTGGCCGAATCGCAGGACCAGATCGGTCAGGTGACCGGGCTGGCCTGGACGCAAGTGGGCGGCGAATTGCTGACCATCGAAGCCGCTGTCGTACCGGGTAAAGGCCAGTTGATCAAGACTGGTTCCCTGGGTGATGTGATGGTCGAATCGATCACCGCAGCGCTGACCGTTGTCCGCAGCCGTGCCAAGAGTCTGGGGATTCCTCTGGACTTCCACGAGAAGCGCGACACGCATATCCATATGCCGGAAGGGGCGACCCCGAAGGACGGCCCTAGCGCCGGTGTAGGCATGTGCACGGCCCTGGTGTCGGCATTGACCGGGATTCCGGTGCGTGCGGACGTCGCCATGACGGGTGAAATCACGTTGCGTGGTCAGGTGTTGGCGATTGGTGGCTTGAAAGAAAAACTGCTCGCGGCTCACCGTGGCGGAATCAAGACCGTGATCATTCCTGAAGAGAACGTACGCGATCTCAAAGAAATTCCTGACAATATCAAGCAAGATCTGCAGATTAAACCGGTTAAATGGATTGACGAGGTCCTGCAAATTGCGCTGCAATACGCGCCGGAGCCCTTGCCTGATGTGGTTCCAGAGATCGTTGCAAAGGATGAAAAACGCGAGTCTGACTCTAAGGAAAGAATTAGCACGCATTAGTACGCATTTGCCTGGGGGGCTTCCTTGACAGTTTTTTAGAGCCCTTGTTATAAAGCGGCTCTTAAGTGTCTGTAGGCCATTCAGCACACACGTTTTTTTGCTTTCACCAAAAAAAACTTAGAATCATACTCAAATAGATATAAGGGGACTTAGAGTGAACAAGTCGGAACTGATTGATGCTATCGCTGCATCCGCTGATATCCCGAAAGCTGCTGCTGGCCGTGCGCTGGACGCTGTAATCGAATCCGTCACTGGCGCTCTCAAGGCTGGCGACTCTGTTGTTCTGGTTGGTTTCGGTACCTTCTCCGTGACTGATCGTCCAGCTCGCATTGGTCGTAACCCTCAGACCGGTAAGACACTGGAAATCGCAGCAGCCAAAAAACCAGGTTTCAAAGCCGGTAAAGCACTGAAAGAAGCTGTCAACTAAGTTCGATTCAGGTTTTTGCCTATCCGGGTCAGGGTCATGCCTGACCTGGCAGCGGAGCGGTAGTCCAGTCGGCAAGTCGCCGGTCCGAGACACCGAGGGTCGCATGTTCGACCCTTCGATCCGCTCCGCCAGTTACGAGAAGGCGCATCCCCGGATGCGCCTTTCTTCTATCCGGATTCTACCCACGCTCCACGGTTGCCTAATTTTGAAGTTCAACCGTTTCTGGGGGACGCATGCTGCAGAATATCAGGGACAATTCACAAGGCTGGATTGCCAAGACCATTATCGGGGTCATCGTTGCACTGATGGCTTTGACCGGTTTCGACGCCATTTTCAAGGCCACTACGCACAGCAATGATGCGGCCAAGGTCAATGGTGAAGAAATCACCCAGAACGAGCTGAGCCAGGCGGTTGATATGCAACGCCGTCAACTCATGCAACAGCTGGGCAAAGATTTCGATGCTTCCTTGCTCGATGAAAAAATGCTGCGTGAATCGGCCCTCAAAGGCTTGATCGATCGCAAATTGCTGCTGCAAGGCGCACAAAACTCGAAATTCGCTTTCTCCGAAGCCGCTCTGGACCAGGTGATCCTGCAGACGCCTGAATTCCAGGTCGACGGCAAGTTTAGCCCTGAGCGTTTCGATCAGGTGATCCGCCAACTCGGTTACAGCCGTATGCAGTTCCGCCAGATGCTGGCTCAGGAAATGCTGATTGGTCAGCTGCGCGCTGGCCTGGCCGGTAGCGGTTTCGTCACCGACGCTCAGGTGTTGGCCTTCGCCCGTCTGGAAAAACAGACCCGCGATTTCGCTTCCCTGAATGTCAAGGTTGACCCTGCGTCTGTGAAGCTGACTGACGAAGAAGTCAAAGCCTACTACGACGAGCACGCCAAGGAATTCATGACGCCGGATCAGGTGATCATTGATTACCTGGAATTGAAGAAGGCTTCCTTCTTCGATCAAGTCGCCGTCAAGGACGAAGACCTGCAAGCGGCGTATCAGAAAGAAATCGCGAACCTGTCCGAACAACGTCGGGCTGCGCACATTCTGATCGAAGTGAACGACAAAATGACCGAGGCGCAAGCCAAGGCCAAGATCGAAGAAGTTCAGGCACGTCTGGCCAAAGGCGAGAAATTCGATGCGCTGGCCAAAGAGTTCTCCCAGGATCCGGGTTCCGCGAACAACGGCGGTGACCTCGGCTATGCAGGTCCTGGTGTCTACGACCCGGCCTTCGAAAAAGCCCTGTATTCGCTGGCCAAGGATCAAGTTTCCGAGCCGGTTCGTACCGATTTCGGTTTCCACCTGATCAAGTTGTTAGGTGTGGAAGCACCTGAAGTGCCGACGTTTGCCAGCCTCAAAGACAAGCTGACCCGCGAGCTGAAAACCCAACAGGTCGAGCAGCGTTTCGTCGAAGCGACCAAGCAGCTGGAGGACGCCTCGTTCGAAGCGTCCGATCTGGCCCAGCCGGCGCAAGACCTGAAACTGACCGTTCACACCTCCAAGCCATTTGGTCGTGAAGGCGGTGAGGGCATTGCGGCCAACCGCGCGGTGATAGCGGCTGCGTTCAGTCCTGAAGTGCTGGATGAGGGTGCCAACAGCACCGCCATCGAACTCGATCCGGAAACCGTGATCGTGTTGCGCGCCAAGGAACACCTGAAACCGGCACAACTGCCGCTGGAAAGCGTAAACGTCGCGATCCGCACGCAATTGACCAAGGAACATGCCAGCTCTGCCGCCAAGACCAAGGCTGAACAGTTGATTGCCAGCCTGCGTGACGGCAAGACCCCGCTGGATACGGCAATTGATGGCCAGAGCTGGAAAGTTACCGAAGCGGCTACCCGCTCTCAGGAAGGGGTTGACCCAACCGTGCTGCAAGCGCTGTTCCGGATGCCCAAGCCTGCCGCCAAAGACAAGCCGACCTTCAGCAACGTGACCCTGGCCGATGGTAGCCTGGTGATCGTGCGTTTGAACAACGTGAACGAAGCGGCCGCACCGACCGAAGAAGAGAAGGCTCAATACCGTCGCTTCCTCGCCTCGCGCATTGGCCAGCAAGACTTCGCGGCTTACCGCAAGCAGCTGGAAAGCGAAGCTGATATCAAGCGTTATTGATGCCTGATTGAGCGTTTCGCAACTCAAAGACCCTGGTCGAAAGGCCGGGGTTTTTTGTGTCTTAAGGGAACGGAAACGGTTATCCGTCGCCAGAGGCGGGTGGGGAGCGACCTTTTCGTGCCAATGGCAGTCTTTACACTTGTAATTGTTTTAAGACACTAATCGATGCGCCGCTAAGCATCGATCTGTTGCACAATACGCCCCGGACCGTTTTCCTCAGGATGTTCAATGTTTAAATCAATTCCCATGCGTCTCGTCGGGCTGGCACTGGTGCTCGCCGCTGCTGGCTGCTCGTCCAAGAAAGCCGCGATCTATGAGCATGAGAATTTCGCGGACTCCGGCACCTTTTCACGCAATTACCCCGTGACTGATGCGAAGACCTGCGAAGCAGCACGCCGAGCCTTGCTCAGTCAGGGTTACATCATTACCAGCAGCGACCCCAAGCTGATCAGCGGGCACAAGAGCTTCCAGCAGACCGGCGACACGCACATGGAAATCAGTTTCAGTGTGGTCTGTGCCGATGACGGCAGCGACGGGCACCACGCGACCATGTTCGCCAACGCCTTGCAGGACCGTTATGCGCTGAAGAAAACCAATAACTCCGCCAGTCTGGGCGTCGGTGTGTTGGGTTCGGTATCGATGCCCATTGGTTCGTCCGACGATTCGATGGTCAAGGTCGCCAGCGAAACCGTTTCCTCGGCCAAGTTCTACGAACGTTTTTTCACCCTGGTGGAATTGTTCCTGCCACCGGAAGCGAAGAAGGCCGCGCATATCGTCGAGAAGCCGAAGGCCACCGACCTGGGCGTGCCTGAAGCCAAGGCGGCATCTGCACCTACACCGGCAGCTGCGGTAGAACCAACGCCAGCCGCAGCTCCAGCCCCGGCTGCCGAGCCTGCCCCCGCCCCAGTAGCCTCGGAACCGGTCGCACCACCGGCTGAACCCGCGCCGATCACCCCTGCGCGAATCAGCGAACCGGCACTGTCCACAGAAGCGGTCACACCGCCACCGCAGTCAGACTTGCCGCCACCAAGCGAGCCAATTCCGGCCATGCCGGTTTCTGGTCAGTAATCGATTCCCGACGGGGTCGGGTCAGACGACACCGATCCCGTAGGCGCTTTACGTTGATCTGCATCAGCCAGGCCGTAGTCCTACAGCCTCTATCGAAAAAAATCGGTGATAAATTCCTGACCGCCTGCTACGTTTTATCAAGTAGCCGTTGAGCGGTGCACCTGTGTCATTTTTCGTTCACAGGGGCACTTTATGCTCGGGGCGTTGGTCATTTATTCAGGCATTTTTAAACGAGCGCTGGGGGATTCAAAAATGGACGATTATCAAGAGGAGCTGCTCGAGTATCAGGCGTTTGAACTGGACCCGCTGGAGCCCGCCGACGACGCTACCGAGCTGTAAGCGTCAAGCGGATTGGCGATGACTGCGGCGAAACTCGCCGGGTGTCTGGCCATTCCAGCGTTTGAAGGCCCGTTGGAAGGCTTCCGCTGAAGCGAAACCCAACAGGTAGGCGATTTCTCCGAACGCCAGTTCGGTATCGCGGATATAGGTCATGGCCAGGTCGCGACGGGTGTCGTTGAGAATCGCGCGAAATTGCGTGCCCTCTTCGGCAAGTTTGCGGCGCAAGGTCCAGGTGGGCAGCTTCAGGCGTGCCGCCACTTCTTCCAGGTCCGGTTCCCGGCCTCCATTAAGCAACGGCCCCAGTAACTGAGTGATGCGTTCACGCAGGCTGCGGGTGCGTGTCAGTTGCTCCAGTTCCCGTTCGCAGAGTTGCAGCAAATGCCGCCAGGTACTCGGGCAGTGCACCGGGTTGCGTTGGGCGAGGCTGGTCAGGCTCAGACGCAGTTGGTTGTGCTCGGCGCCGAACTGGATCGGGCAATCGCCCAGCAGGGCATACGCTTCGTGGTAATCCGGCACCGTGAATTCGATCTCGATGCGCTCAGCGCGCAGCGCGGCAGAGCTCAGGCTGGACAATTGCTGCAACCAGCCGGCGATGATCGAGTCCACCACAAAGCGGTTATAGGCGTTGTACGGGCTGATGGAGTAGAAGCGCAGCCATGCGCCCCGGGCGTCTTCATGAAAGCTCGACTGACCGCGATAGTTGGAGCCGTACAAGGCTTCGAAACGAATCAGGCAGCGCGCGGCTTCGCGAACCGTCGGCGCCTGGGCGGCGGTGACGCCGGCCAGACCGGCCTGGCTCAGACGACTGAGCTGGCCCATGCGCAACCCCAGTGCCGGATCACCCGTCAGTTGAATCGCCCCGTGGCCCAGACGCATGTAGCGCGGGATCGACAGCCGGGCACCCGGCTCCGCTAACCGTGCCGCATCCAGGCCGTATTGATCGAGCAACGGTTGAGGGTCTACGCCGTGGCTGTGCACCGCATCGGCCAGGCTGTGGACAAAACCCACCGACAAATCCCCGAGGCGCATCGGCAACGGTTTCATGGGTTACAACCAGAGGTTCAGCAACCGCGCGCCATGGGCATTGCCATCGGCGAACTGTTGACCGTTATTGCTGAGAAAACTTTCCCCGGCGCTGCCCTGATCCCAGAACTGGCCGCGCAGGAACACGCTCATACCGGCGATTGCCTGGCTGTTCGGCGGTTGCGCGGTCAAGGTCAGGCGATGCCAGGCCTGACCTTCACTGAGTTCACCGGGTTTGAGGCTGACGGATTTGGGTGTCGGCAATCCCCGATACCCACGCCACGGCTTATCCCAGGTGTCACGTCCGATGACGAACGCCGGCACCGCCACCAGTTGCACACCCTGATCGTCGAGCGTGCGGTAATTCTCCGGGTACCAACTGTCGCTGCCAATCAACACGCCCAAGCGTCCGGCTGGCGTGTCGATAACATTGAGTGCCTGTTGGTCATTGGCCCTGGTGTCGCCAAGCTTCTCGAACATTGGATGCATCTGCCGGTGAGGCTGGCCAATCGGCAGGCCATCGCGATCAAAGATCACACTGCTGTTGTACAGTGCACCGCGTCCGATTTTCAGCCTGCCGTCGATAACACTGGGTTCCGGCAACACGATGGTGCCCGCCACCAGCGTCACGTGAAACTCCTTCGCCAGCCCGCCGAACAGCGCCTGGTAATTCTTGGCCATGGCTTTGGCTTTCATCCGCAAATGGGCATCGTCGAGGCGGCTGCCGCCCTCGGCGTTGATCAGCGCGCGAACGAACTGCAAAGGATTGCTCGCCGCCAGCCAGTTCATGGCTTCCTTGATCGTCGTGGCCTGGTACAGCTCGTCTTTCTCGCCGCTGACCATCAGCCAGGTGCCGACATGTTCGGGCAGCACGACGATAGTCTTGTCATTCAGCAAGCCTTGGTCCTGGGCTTTCTGCAAATAGGCCGCGAGTTTGCGATGCAAGCGCTCGGGGCTTTGATAGTCGGTCGGGAACAGCTCGGGCTGGATGCCCAGCAGGTTGCCGCGATCGGCGGGAGTGCCTTGATCGATGGCCAGGTTGATGCGCAGGTCCGACAGGTAATGGCCCACGGGACGATCTGCCGCCCACATGGCGTAGGTTGTCAGGGCGGCAATGATCGCCATGGAAAAGGTCAGGTACAGAAGTTTGCGCATGGGGGAGCAGTCAACGACCGTGTGCAGGAATGGCTTTGCATCGGGATTTGGATCGAGGATAAAGCGAATCAATGAGTTAGTGGTTGAATTTCTTTTTTTCGTGGTTTGTTTTTTCGCTAAAGGCTGGGTTTTTCCTTTGAATCGCAACGGCTACGGGTATGCGAGAGCCTATTGGGCACATCCTTGGGAACGCGACTCGATGTAGTTTCACACCATCAGACGCAACGTTTCGAATAACTGACGATCTTCTTTTTTGGCCGAGCGCGCGTGGCGCCGAATAACCTGCAACAGACAGTCGGTGAAGCACATTGCCGGATTGCTGAGTGCACCATTGCGACGAGTCACGATGCTCAACTGTCGCGGTTCGAACTGTTCAGCCAGCCTCAAGGAAACCACCCGACCGAGGAAGGGAGGGGCAATACTGACGATGGACGGCCCCCAAGTGCACATGTCGGCCCGGTCGACCATCATCTGCAAAATCGCCATTGAGTGGGCACGAACGATGCGGTTTTCATCGATCTGCGCGTTATGTTGCCAGAACAACTCCTGCATCAGTCCATCGTGCCCATCCGGCGCATAGTTCAGCGTCCAGTTTTCCTCCAGCAGCTCATGGATCGATCGCGCATCCTGTCGGGCATGGCCCTGACGGACCAGCACCGAGGTCTGGTAGTCGAGCAGTGTTTCGCAGGCGAACTCTTGGGTTGATTGCGTCGGGTGAAGCTGACCGATTGCAAAGTCCATGCTGCCATCGCGCAATAGCGGCTGAGCCACAGCCATGAGACTTTCGAACAACTCCAGGCGGATTTGCGGCATACGCTCGCGAAAGGCCAGGACCACCTCGGGCAAAAAAGTCAGGGCGATCCACGGCGTGATCCCGACACAGAGTCGGCCCTGAGCCTTGCCCCGCATGTGATCGAGTTCGGTCTGTGCGTGCTCCAGTTGCTTGAGCACCAGCCGAGCGTGGGTCAGCAGCACTTTTCCATATTCGGTGAAGTTCAGGCCGCTGGCGGTTCGGGTGAACAGCGGTAGCTGTTGACTGGTTTCCAGCTCGCGCAGGGCTTTGGTCACGGCGGCCTGGGAAATCTCCAGCGAACGAGCGGCCGCGCGAATGCTGCCGGTTTCGGCGCTGGCAATCAGCGCTTGTAATTGATGCAGTTTCATCTGCTCACCCTAGTGACAACTAATGGTTGTCATCATAACCAAACTGCATCTCCCCAGCCCAGAACTTGTTCCCTAAGATCCACCCCATCAACCGCTCAGCTCTTGTCGAAGGGGAACAACAATGAATGCCGGCCATGTCCTGCCTGGTATTGCAGTGATGCAAGATGAAATGATCGCGTTGCGCCACAGCTTTCACGCTCATCCCGAACTGGGTTTTGAAGAGTTCGCCACCAGTGAGCGGGTTGCAGAGTGTTTGACCCGCTGGGGTTACCAGGTCAGCACTGGCATCGGCAAGACTGGCGTCGTCGGTACCCTGAAAAATGGCGAGGGCCGGTCCATCGGCCTGCGCGCCGACATGGATGCACTGCCGATTCAGGAGACCACCGGTTTACCCTACGCCAGCCGGATCGATGGAGTCATGCATGCCTGCGGCCATGACGGTCATACGGCCACCCTGTTGACGGCCGCCAGGTACCTGGCGCAGACCCGAGCGTTCAACGGTACGTTGCAACTGATTTTCCAACCGGCCGAAGAAGGTCTGGGCGGTGCGAGGAAAATGCTGGAGGACGGCCTGCTCGAACGGTTCCCCTGCGATGCGATTTTTGCCATGCATAACGTGCCGGGTTATCCGGTCGGGCACCTGGGGTTTTACAGCGGACCGTTCATGGCGTCTGCCGATACCGTGACGATCAACATCATCGGCAACGGTGGCCATGGCGCGGTGCCGCACAAAGCGGTCGATCCGGTGGTCGTCTGTTCGTCGATTGTGATTGCGCTGCAAAGCATCGTCTCGCGCAACGTCAACCCGCAGGACATGGCGATTGTCACGGTGGGCTCCCTCCATGCGGGAAGTGCTTCGAATGTCATCCCGTCGAGCGCACAGATGAGCTTAAGCGTGCGTGCATTGACCCCCGAAATTCGCCAATTGCTCGAAGTCAGAATCACCGAGCTGGTAAACGGCCAGGCAGCCAGTTTTGGTGCCCGGGCCGAAATCGACTATCAGCATTGTCATCCGGTGTTGATCAACCATCCCGAGCCCACGGCGTTTGCCCGAGAGGTTGCACGGGACTGGCTGGGCGAAGGGCAATTGATCGACAACCTGCGGCCCTTTACTGCGAGTGAAGACTTCGCCTTCATCCTGGAAAAATGCCCCGGCAGTTACTTGGTGATTGGCAATGGTGACGGCGAAAGCGGCTGTCTGCTGCACAACCCCGGCTACGACTTCAATGACGCCTGCCTGCCAATCGGGGCGAGCTACTGGGTCAAGTTGGTCGAGGGTTTTCTGAGTTGAGACGCCATATTGTCGAGCGTCAGTCTGTACAAAAAACGTCTGCGGTCTAGAGAGGGAAAATAAAAATGAACAAGTTGATTGCGGCTGTTTCATTGCTTTGCTTGACGGCATCCAGCTTGGCCGGCGCGGCCGACTGGTCTGGCAAAGTCTTGAAGCTGGGGGTTGACCCCACGTACCCGCCGCTGGAATACAAAAACCAGGACGGCACCCTGACCGGCTTTGGAGTCGATATCGCCGAAGCGCTTTGTGCCGAACTCAAAGCCCGTTGTATTTGGGTTGAAAGCAGCTGGGACGGGATGATCCCGGCGCTGCTGGCGCGCAAGTTCGATGCGGTGGCGTCGTCGATGACCGTGACGCCCAAGCGTCTGGAGCAGATTGCGTTTACCGACAAGGTCTCCAATGCGCCGGCACGGCTGGTGGTCAAGCGTGGATCGGGCCTGCTGCCGACCCTTGAATCGCTCAAGGGCAAACGCATTGGCGTAGAGCAGGGCTCGACCCAGGAAGCGTATGCCAAAGCCGTTTGGGGCTCGAAAGGTGTGGACGTTCTGTCCTATCAGAATCAGGACCAGGTGTACGCCGATCTGGTGGTGGGACGGCTCGATGCCTCGCTGCAGGGCGCCATTCAGGCCAGTTACGGCTTCCTCGGCACCGCCGCAGGCAAGGATTATGAATTTGCCGGCGGGACTCTGGATGATCCAGGCTTTTTCGGCGTCGGTGACGGCATCGGCTTGCGCAAGAACGATGTCGAGTTGCGCGAAGATTTGAACAAGGCGCTGGCGACCATTCTGGCCAACGGCACGTATGCACGGATCAATAAAAAATACTTCGATTTCGACGTCTACGGCGCTAAGTAACGCCCCCCTCGCGACCTTGTACAGGGCGGTCGACCAGACTGCTCTGCTTCAGCATCCCCTTCACCTCAACCTAATAAGAACAAGGAGAGTGAAATGCTTCTGGAAGGCTTTGGCCCGCAAATCCTGCTGGGCACCCTGGCCACCATCAAACTGGCGCTGTGGTCATTGTTGATTGCCGTACTGGCAGGGCTGTTCGGCGCCAGTTCCAAGTTGTCCTCCAACCGTTTATTGCGATCGCTGGCTACCGGTTATACGACGGTGATCCGCAGCATGCCGGACCTGGTGATCATGTTGCTGTTGTTCTTCAGTCTGCAGATGCTGCTCAACCGGATGACCGATTGGCTGGGTGTCAGTCAGATCGACATTGACCCGTTTCTGGCCGGTGTCGTGACCTTGTCCTTTATTTACGGGGCTTACTTCACCGAGACGTTTCGTGGTGCCTTCCAGGCCGTTCCGGCTGGTCAGCTCGAAGCCGCACGGGCCTACGGCATGACGCTCGGGCAGACTTTCCGCAAGGTGCTGTTCCCGCAAATGCTGCGTCACGCGTTACCGGGCATTGGCAACAACTGGCAGGTACTGATCAAGTCCACTGCACTGGTCTCGATCATCGGCCTGACCGATGTGGTCAAGGCCACCCAGGACGCGGGCAAGGGCTCGATGCAGTTCTTTTATTTCACGCTGGTGGGCGGCCTGATCTATCTGGCCATTACCACGGTGTCCAACGGGGTATTGATGTGGCTTGAGCACCGTTACTCGGTGGGTGTCAGGAAGGCTTCGCTATGACCGGCATTTTCGAAGACTACTGGCAGGCTTACCTGTGGAGTGACGGGCCACATTTTTCCGGGTTGGCGGTGACCTTGTGGCTGCTGATTCTGGCAGTGGTGAGTGGTTTCTTGCTCGCGGTGCCATTGTCTATTGCCCGCGTCAGCCGTAATCCGCTGCTGCGCTTGCCGGTCTGGTGTTACACCTATGTGTTTCGCGGCACCCCGCTGTACATCCAGCTGCTGTTCTTCTACACCGGGGTGTACAGCTTGCATGTGGTTCGGTCCCAGGATTTTCTCAACGCGTTTTTCCGTGACGGCTTCAACTGCACGGTGCTGGCGTTCGGGCTCAATACCTGTGCCTACATGACCGAAATTTTTGCTGGCTCGATCAGAGCGACGCCCCACGGCGAAATCGAGGCCGCTCGCGCTTATGGGATGAGTCGGTTCACCCTCTATCGCCGGATCGTCCTGCCGTCAGCATTGCGCCGGGCCCTGCCATTCTTCAGCAATGAAGTGATTCTGATGCTGCATTCCACCTCGGTGGCGTTTACCGCCACAGTGCCCGATTTGCTGAAGATAGCCCGGGACGTCAACTCAGCGACTTATGCCTCGTTCACCGCGTTCGGCATTGCCGGAGTGCTGTACGCCGCCAGCGCCTTTTTCCTGATCTGGCTGTTCCGGCGAGGCGAGCTGCATTGGCTGGCTTACCTCAATCCCCGTACGCACTGACCCCATCGGACTTGCTCACATGTATAAATTGATCGTTGAAGATGTGCATAAAAGCTACGGCAACCATGAAGTTCTGAAGGGTGTTTCGCTCAAGGCCAGGGCGGGTGATGTGATCAGCATCATCGGCTCCTCTGGGTCCGGGAAAAGTACTTTTTTGCGTTGCATCAATCATCTGGAACAACCTTCGGCGGGGCGGATCATCGTCAATTCGCAGGAGCTGCTGACCCGCAAGAACTCAAGGGGGGACTTGTCTGCGGTCGATCCCCGGCAGTTGCAACTCCTGCGCAGCCAGTTGTCGATGGTGTTTCAGCATTTCAATCTGTGGAGCCACATGACGGTGCTGGAAAACCTCATTGAGTGCCCGATGAGTGTGCTGGGTATCACTCGGTCGCAAGCATTGGAGCGGGCGCGTCATTACCTCGCCAAGGTCGGTCTGCCAGCAAAGGTCGAGGACCAGTATCCGGTCCACCTGTCCGGCGGCCAGCAGCAGCGCGTAGCAATCGCCCGCGCTCTGGCGATGGAACCCCAGGTGATGTTGTTCGATGAACCGACCTCTGCCCTGGATCCCGAATTGGTGGGCGAGGTGCTCAAAGTCATGCAGCAGCTTGCCGAAGAAGGCAGGACGATGGTGGTCGTTACCCATGAAATGGCTTTTGCCAGACAGGTATCGAACCACGTTATGTTTCTGCACCAAGGCCGGGTGGAGGAGCAGGGGGCACCAGGCACGTTGCTGGAACAGCCCCGTAGCGAGCGTTTGCAGCAGTTTTTGGCGGGGAGTCTGAAATAATGGGGGGCAGAGGCCGGTATGGCTCTGCCTACATCTTTTAGCCGCCTATGGCTGCCTCGGCCCGGCGATCAGGCGCGGGCAATATCGAGCCAGACCGGGCCGTCGGGATATTGATATCGTTCCAGGGATTGAGCAGTCATTTCGATGCTATAGCCCGGGCGCCGCGGGGGCATGTAGCGGCCGCGGCGGATCACAACCGGGTCAAGGAAGTGCTCGTGCAGGTGGTCGACGTATTCCAGAACACGGTTGTGCAGCGAGGCCGACACGGCGATGTAGTCGAACAGGGCGATGTGTTGCACGTACTCGCACAAACCGACGCCACCGCCATGGGGGCAGACCGGCACGTCGAACTTGGCGGCCATCAACAGCACGATCAACACCTCATTGAGACCACCCAGGCGGGCCGCGTCCAGCTGGCAAAAGTCCAGAGCGCCGGCCTGGAACATCTGCTTGAACATCACCCTGTTGTGGCAATGCTCCCCGGTGGCGACGCCAATCGGTGCGATGCGCCGGCGGATGCTGGCATGGCCGAGGATGTCATCGGGGCTGGTGGGCTCTTCGATCCACAGAGGATCGAACGCGGCCAGGCGACGCATGTTGGCTACCGACTCGTCGACGCCCCAGACCTGGTTGGCGTCCATCATCAGGGAACGATCCCAGCCAATTTCTTCGCGAAGAATTGTGGCGCGACGGATGTCTTCTTCCAGATCGGCACCGATTTTCTGCTTGATGTGGGTCCAGCCATCCTCGACCGCTTCTCGGGCCAGTTGGCGCATTTTTTCTTCGCTGTAGCCCAGCCAGCCCGGCGCGGTGGTGTAGCCGGGGTAGCCTTCGCGCAGCATTTGCACTTCGCGCTGAGCCTTACCCGGCACCTGGCGGCGTAGCAGGGCGATGGCTTCTTCAGGGGTGAGCACGTCAGTGACGTAGCTGAAGTCCAGGCAACGCACCAGTTGCTCGGGCGTCATGTCGGCCAACAGCTTCCACACCGGCTTGCCTTCGTGTTTGGCCCACAGATCCCAGACGGCATTGACGATGGCCGCGGTGGCCAGGTGGATCACGCCTTTTTCCGGGCCCAGCCAGCGCAGTTGGCTGTCGCCCACGGTGATTTGGTGCCAGAAGGCGCCCATGTCGGCAACGATCTCTTCCAGGGTCAGGCCGACCACCATCGGAGCCAGCGATTGCACGGCCGCCACACAGATTTCGTTGCCACGGCCAATGGTGAACGTCAGGCCGTGTCCTTCAATGCCGGCAGGGGCGTCGGTGTGCAGTACGACGTAGGACGCGGAATAATCCGGCGCGCTATTCATCGCATCGGAGCCGTCCAGCGACAGGGAAGTGGGGAACCGGATGTCGCGTACGCTCAGATGGGTGATGCGGATACTCATGGCGGGCTCTCGTGTTCGATGGCCAGTAGGAGCCTCGACTGTAGGTCGCCGAGCGATACATGCATAATCACGGTTTCCTAAGTAGGGATACCGGATTTGATATGTCTCCCCATCCAGAACTCAACACGCTCACGCCACGCAACCTTGGCTCCCTGAAGATTTCCAGCCGGCAGATCACCTTACTCAATGCCTTGGGTGAGTTTGGCAACCTGCGCCGGGCGGCCACGGCGATGCATACCACACAACCGGCCGCCAGCCTGCTATTGCAGCAATTGGAAGAGCGCCTCGGTGTGCGGCTGTTCGAGCGCTTGCCACGCGGTATGCAGCCGACCCTTTATGGCGAAGTGATGATCCGCTACGCCCAGGGCGCACTGCATGAGTTCGAGCATGCTCAGGCGCAGATCGCGGAACTGGCCCGCGGGGCCACGGGACTGGTGCGTATTGGCAGTGTGATGGGGCCGGTGCCCAAGTTACTGACTAAAGCGGTGCTGGCGTATAAACGTGACCACCCCAAGGTGCGGATTTCCATTGAAGTCGGTACCAGCGATACCTTGCTGCCTGCCTTGCTGCGCGGCGATTTCGACGTGGTGCTGGGGCGCTTGCCAGACCAGTGCGACAGCCAGGAATTGGACATCGAGCTGTTCGACAACGGCGAACAGATGCGTGTGATCGCCCGGGCTGGCCACCTGTTGGCGGGTACTTCGCCATTGCAGTTGGCCGACTTGATGACATTGACCTGGATCCTGCACCCCATCGGCAGCCCCATGCGCCGCCGGGTGGAAAGTGCTTTGCAGGCTGGCGGTTTGGTGCAGGCACTGGACATTATCGAGACCGCTTCGATCCTGGTAACCACGGCGATGCTCGAAGCGTCGGACATGATCGCGGTGGTGCCTAATGACGTGGCCGAGCATTATGCGGGCTATGGCATGGTCACTATCCTGCCGGTCGAGCTGCCAATCTCCATGGTCAATATTGGCCTGTTGACCTTGCGTTCTCGGCCGAGGTCGGTGGCATTGAATACGTTGCTGCAATATTTACGGGGCCAATAGCGTTGACTTCGTCTGTTCGGGCGGATGGCCTGACAGACAATGCATACCACCTTCAAAAGGAAATGACCCCGATGTCGTCGGACATTACCCATTCCAGCTTTTGCAACTGGGTGCGCTTCAAGCACTTGGTGTTGATCGACACCCTGGCACGCACGCGCAATATGCACGCCACTGCCATACGGATGAACCTGAGCCAGCCAGCCTTGAGCAAGATGCTGCGAGACCTGGAGGAACAGTTCGGTTTTGCCCTGTTCCAGCGCCTGCCACGCAGCATGCCGCCCACGGAGCTTGGCGAGTATGTGGTGCGCTATGCACAGGCTGCGTTGGCCGATTCACACAAATTCGTCGACCAGGTCAACCGGTTGCGCAAAGGCGGCCATGGCTTTCTCAAGGTGGGCGGGATTTTTGCGGCAACCTCGGTAGTGCTGCCCCAAGCCATTGCCGCGATCAAGGCGCGCAGCCCTTTGCTGTCGATCGAAGTGGTGGAGCAGTCCAGTGATCACCTGCTCGCCATGCTTGAGCAAAACAAACTCGACCTGATCATCGGTCGCTTTACCGAAGAGCGTTACAGCCAGGTCTTCGACTTCGAGCCATTGGAACCTGAGCCCTTCAGCCTGGTGGTCAACAGCAGCCATCCGCTTAATGAACTGGACTGCACGCCACTTGAAGCGCTGGGCCAGTGGCCGTGGGTGCTGTACCCGGTCGGTACACCGATTCGCGATCGCCTGGAATTGGCGTTCAAGGCTGCGGGTATCGCCTCTCCGGCTGACAGTGTCGAAACCATCTCTATGCAGATGTTCCTGCGACTGCTGCACTCGGGGCCTATGATTGCCATGCTGCCCAGATCCATGGTGGCAGCGCAGTTGGACAGCGGTCAGTTCAAAGAGCTACAGGCGCCGTTGTGCCTGGCGCCGCTGGAGTACGGCATCATCACCCGCAAGGACGAGCCGCTCACCGGTTCTGCGCAGGAATTCGTCGAAATTCTGCTCGATTTCGCGCGTGAACGTCAGGAGGAGGGCTTGGCGACCGATTGATTACAGCCGTTCGATAACGCCAATTGATAACACCAGGTTATCGATTGATCGGATCATCTCATTGGGAATGTTGTGGCTGGCTCCCTACAGTTATCGCAGATTCGCCCTTCACAGAAAGGGCGGCGCCATAACAAGAAGTCAGCCGTACTGCCCTGAGAGGTCCCATGCAACTGATTGCCAGTACACGGACCGGCGACCCAGCCGTGATCCGCCTCAACCCCCTGGACAACGTACTGATTGCACGGCTGGCCCTGCCTGAAGGCCTGAGCCTGGAAGCCGAAGCGGTCATCGTGCGCCAGCTGATTCCCTCCGGACATAAAGTCGCCACCCAGCGCGTGGAGCAGGGCCAGCCCCTGCGCCGTTATGGGCAAATCATCGGTTTTGCTTCGCAGCCCATCGAAGCCGGCGACCACGTGCATGTGCACAACGTGGAGATGGGCGACTTTGCCCGTGACTACGCCTTCGGCGTCGATGCCCACGCCACGCCAGGCACCGAAGCCGTGTTCCAGGGCATCGTGCGGGCCGATGGTCGCGTCGCGACCCGCAACTACGTAGGCATTCTCACTTCGGTGAACTGCTCGGCAACCGTGGCCCGGGCCGTGGCCGATTACTTTCGCCGGGATATCCACCCCGAGGCGCTAGCCGCCTTCCCGAACATCGACGGCGTCGTGGCGCTGACCCACGGCGCCGGTTGTGCAGTGGACCCCAGCGGCGAGGCTCTGGGTCTGTTGCGCCGCACACTCGGTGGCTACGCCGTTCACCCTAATTTTGCGGCGGTGCTGATCATCGGCCTGGGCTGTGAAACCAACCAGATCGAGAGCCTGCTGGAGACTCAGGGGCTCAAGGCCAGCGACCAGTTGCGCGCCTTCACCATACAAGGTGTAGGCGGCACGTCGAAAACCATCGCCAGTGGCATTGAGCAGGTCAGGGCATTGCTGCCCAAGGCGAACCAAGTGCAGCGTGAGCCGGTCAGCGCTTGTCACTTGATCGTCGGTCTGCAATGCGGCGGCTCGGACGGTTACTCGGGCATCACCGCAAACCCCGCGCTGGGCAATGCTGTTGACCGTCTGGTGGCGGCGGGCGGCACTGCGATTCTCTCGGAAACTCCGGAAATCTACGGTGCCGAGCATTTGCTGACGCGCCGCGCGGTGAGCCGCGAGGTGGGGGAAAAACTCATCGCGCGCATTCACTGGTGGGAGGACTACTGCCGGCGCATGAACGCCGAATTGAACAATAACCCCTCGGCCGGTAACAAGGCCGGTGGCCTGACCACCATCCTGGAAAAATCCCTGGGCGCAGTGGCCAAAGCCGGCTCGACCAACCTGGTGGATGTGTACCAGTACGCCGAAGCGGTTCGGGCCAAGGGCCTGGTGTTCATGGATACCCCAGGTTATGACCCGGTCTCGGCCACCGGCCAGGTCGCCGGTGGCGCCAACCTGATTGCCTTCACCACCGGCCGGGGCTCGGCCTACGGCTGCGCGCCGGCACCTTCGATCAAGCTGGCCACCAACAACCGGGTGTTCGAACACCAGGAAGAAGACATGGACGTGAACTGCGGCGGCATCGCCGATGGTTCCACCAGCATTGAAGAGCGCGGCGCTTACATCTTCGAACACATGTTGCGCATCGCTTCCGGTGAGCGCAGCAAGAGCGAACAACACGGTTATGGGCAGAACGAGTTCGTGCCCTGGCAGATCGGTGCCGTGACCTGACTGACAGCCCTGCAACATTTACCAGGTGAAAAACCCATGCAATTTTCCGGATACAACTTTATTGCCGGCCAGCGCAGCGCCTTGGGCGATACCCTGGTCTATAGCGTCGACGCCCACACCGGCGAACGCCTGACAGGCGCTTTCCACCAGGCAACCTTGGCAGAGGTCGATACTGCGGTGGCAGCAGCGAGCGTGGCGTTCCCACTGTTTAGAAACCTGCCAGCGGTACGCCGGGCCGAATTCCTTGAAGCCATCGCTGACGAGCTCGACGCGCTCGGTGACGATTTCATCGCCTTGACCTGCCAGGAAACGGCGCTGCCGAGTGCTCGAATCCAGGGTGAACGCGGTCGTACCAGTGGCCAGATGCGTCTGTTTGCCCAAGTGCTGCGCCGTGGTGACTTCTATGGTGCACGCATCGACCAGGCGCTGCCGACACGCAGCCCTTTGCCACGGCCTGACTTGCGCCAGTACCGCATCGGGGTGGGGCCGGTGGCGGTATTCGGCGCCAGCAACTTCCCACTGGCGTTCTCCACGGCCGGCGGTGATACCGCTGCTGCCCTGGCCGCCGGTTGTCCGGTGGTATTCAAGGCACACAGCGGCCACATGGCGACGGCCGAGCGGGTGGCCGAAGCGCTGATCCGCGCCGCCCAGCGCACCGGCATGCCGGCTGGCGTGTTCAACATGATCTTCGGTGCCGGCGTCGGCGAGGCGCTGGTCAAGCACCCGGGCATTCAGGCGGTGGGCTTTACCGGATCGCTCAAAGGCGGCCGTGCCCTGTGCGACATGGCGGCAGCAAGGCCGCAGCCGATTCCGGTGTTTGCCGAAATGTCGAGTATCAACCCGGTGCTGGTACTGCCAGAGGCCCTGGCCAACCGTGGCGGGCAAATAGCCAAGGAACTGAGCGCCTCGGTGGTACAGGGCTGTGGCCAGTTTTGTACCAACCCTGGCCTGGTACTGGGTATTCGCTCGCCGGCGTTCAGCACCTTCCTTGGGCACCTGACCGGGCACATGGCCGAGCAAGCGCCGCAGACCATGCTCAATGCCGGCACCTTGAACAGCTACGGCAGAGGCGTGCAGGCATTACTTGCTCACCCGCGCATCAAACACTTGAGCGGCCTGGCGCAAAAGGGCAATCAGGCACAGCCGCAGTTGTTCGAGGCCGACATCAGCCTATTGCTGGAACAGGATCCCCTGCTTCAGGAAGAGGTCTTCGGCCCGTGCACGGTGGTTATCCAGGTGGCGGATGAAGCGCAACTGTTGCGCGCCGTCGATGCCTTGCATGGCCAGCTCACGGCCACGCTGCTGGCCGACCACGATGATCTGGCCACCTTTGCTCAACTGTTTGATGCGTTGGAGGTGAAGGTCGGTCGAGTACTGGTCAACGGCTACCCGACCGGTGTCGAGGTGTGTGATGCCATGGTCCACGGCGGCCCATACCCGGCCACTTCCGATGCCCGCGGCACGTCGGTCGGCACGCTGGCAATCGATCGTTTCCTGCGCCCGGTGTGTTACCAGAACGTGCCCGATGCGTTGCTGCCTGATGCCTTGAAGAACGCCAACCCACTGGGCATACAGCGCCTGGTCGATGGCAAACACAGCACAGCGGCGTTGAATTGATCACGGAGCAGCAACATGACTGAAGTTAAACGCTACGACGCTCAAATGCTCATCGAGTTCGTCGAGCAACTGTTCGAAAAAGCCGGAGCTGACGCCGAGGTCGCCCAAGTGGTGACCCGGGTACTGCTCGAAGGCGAGCTGCTGGGCCATCGCACCCACGGCCTCAACCTGGTGAGCCGCTATATCGGCGGCATACTGACCGGGCAGGTCAAGGCCAGTGCCAGGTTGTTGGAGCAAGTCTCGGACAGCGGCATTTCGACCCTGTTCGATGGCCACTATGTGCTTGGCCCTTATTGTGTCAGCCGTGCTCTGGACTGCGCGGCCAAGGGCGCCACAGCGCAGGGCATAGGTATCGCCGTGGTGCGCCGTGCCTCGCACATCGGTTGCCTGGCCGCTTACCTGAAACCCTTCACTGACCGTGGCCTGGTGGCCATGGTGTATTCCTCTGACCCTTCGGTAGGGCTGGTGTGCGCCCATGGCGGGATCGACCCGATCTATACACCCAATCCGATTGCCGCCGGAATCCCGACCCTGGGCGAGCCAATCCTGCTGGATGTGAGCATGTCCACCGTGACCCTGGGCTTGATCGGCCAGAGTCGCGATGCCGGCAGCACACTGCCGCACCCGGTGCTGATGAGCAACGAGGGCCGCTTGAGTGACGATCCGGTGGACTTCTTCACCACTCCGCCGGGCAGCATCCTGCCCTTGGGTGGCCAGGCTTTTGGACACAAGGGTTTTGCCTTGGCGATTCTGGTCGAGGCCCTGACCTCGGGGTTGGCCGGCCATGGGCGTAAAGACGCACCGGACCAATGGGGCGCCTCGGCCACGGCCGTAGTGATTGACCCGCGTTTCTTCGGCGGGCTGGAGGCCTTCACCGATGAAAGTTCATTCCTGAGCAAGCTGATTCTGGACAGCCGTCCGGTAGACCCCGAGCGCCCGGTGCGCTTGCCTGGCCAAGCCGGCCTGAAGCTGCGCAAACAAGCCCTGCACGAAGGGGTGAATCTGGCGCAGAACGTGGTTGATGAACTCAATCGAACGGCCGGGCAGTTGCAGCTGCCAGCACTTTCCTAACGCTCCAACACAATGACAACAAGAGTGCAGACATGACAAACGAATCGAAAGCACAAGCACCATTGCAGTTGAGCAATAACGCCGCCGTGTTCAATAACGGCAGTTGGGTCGGGCGCGTTTGGCTGCCCGGCCAAGGGCCGGCAGTGGTACTGGTCAAGTCCGGTGCCGTGCACGACATCAGCGCCCACGTGGCGACTGTCTCGGCCTTGCTTGAAGTGGCTGACCCGGTGGCGTACCTGCGTGCATTGCCCTTGGCCGAGGCCTTGATCGAGTTACCCAAGTTGCTCGACAACAGCGACCCGAGCCTGCGCGACGAAAACCTGCCGTGGCTGCTGGCGCCGATTGACCTGCAAGCGGTCAAGGCGGCTGGCGTGACCTTTGCCGCCAGCCTGCTGGAGCGTGTGGTCGAAGAGCAAGCCAAGGGTGATCCGGCGAAGGCTGACGCGATCCGCGACACCCTGGCCAGCCGCATTGGCGCCGACCTTTCGCAAATCGCCCCGGGCTCGACCCAGGCTGAAGCCTTGCGCAAGGTGCTGGTGGAGCAGGGCCTGTGGTCACAGTATCTGGAAGTGGGCATCGGCCCGGACGCCGAAATTTTCACCAAGGCCCAGCCCCTGTCGGCAGTTGGCCACGGCGCCGACATTGGCATTCACCCCAAGTCGAGCTGGAACAACCCGGAGCCGGAAGTGGTGCTGGCGGTGTCGAGCAACGGTACGATTCAGGGCGCCATGCTTGGCAACGACGTCAACCTGCGCGACTTCGAAGGGCGCAGCGCTTTGCTGCTTGGCAAGGCCAAGGACAACAACGCCTCCACCTCACTTGGACCCTTGCTGCGCCTGTTCGATGAGACCTTCAGCCTGGATGACGTGCGTAACGCGCAAGTGGATCTGCGCGTCGAAGGCCAAGACGGTTTCATCCTTGAGGGCCGCAGTTCCATGAGCCAGATCAGCCGCGACCCGCTCGACCTGGTCCAGCAAACACTTAATGAAAATCATCAATATCCGGATGGCCTGGTGCTGTTTCTCGGTACCCTGTTTGCCCCCAAGCAGGATCGCGACCAGCCTGGCAACGGTTTCACCCACAAACTGGGCGACGTGGTGACCATCAGCAACGTGCAACTGGGCGCTCTGAGCAACCGAGTGACTACCAGTGACCAGGCGCCGCAGTGGGATTTCGGCCTGCGCTCGCTGATCGAGAGCCTGAGTCGTCGTGGCCTGCTCGATGCGGCGGTGACGGCGCGCCAGGCCTGATTTTTCCGTATCCCAAGGACGAGTGTGGCACCGGATGAAGGATCACCCCGGCGTTGAAACCGCGGTAACAAAAATAATAAAGGCCATCAGATGAACACACTTAAGAAGTATCAAAGCATCACGGTTGTTTTCCTGCTGTTGATCGGCATCGTCAACTATCTGGACCGTAGCGCACTGTCGATCGCCAATACCTCGATTCAGAAGGACATGATGATCGGCCCCTCGCAGATGGGCATTCTGTTGTCGGCGTTCTCCATTGCCTACGCCTTTGCGCAGTTGCCGATGGGCCTGATCATCGACCGGTTGGGCAGCAAGATCGCCTTGGGCGCCTCGTTGCTGGCCTGGTCGGTGGCACAGTCGACGTTCGGCATGGTCAACAGCTTTGCCGGCTTTATGGGCCTGCGCGTGCTGCTGGGGATTGGCGAGGCACCGATGTTCCCTTCGGCGGCCAAGGCCCTGTCCGAATGGTTCGATGCCGACGAGCGCGGTACGCCGACCGGGATCGTCTGGTCATCGACATGCCTGGGTCCATGCCTGGCGCCTCCGTTGCTGACAGTGTTCATGGTCAACTTCGGCTGGCGCGGAATGTTCATCATTACCGGCGCGCTCGGTATCGTTCTAGCCTTGAGCTGGCTGACCTTCTACAAGAGCAAGGCGCAGTACCTGGCCGAGCTTGCAGCTGAAGGCAAACCGTTGCCAACCGAGAAAAAGCCTCAGGTACAAGCGGCCACTTCGCAGGCGCCGAAGGTGTCTTACTTCGCCGGCTGGCTCGACCTGTTCAAGCACCGCAGCACCTGGGGGGCGGTCCTGGGCTTCATGGGCGTGATCTACATGCTGTGGCTTCACCTGACCTGGTTGCCCGGTTACTTCGAGCGCGAGCATGGGATGAACCTTTACAAGACTGCGTGGCTGGTGTCGCTGGCCTATGGCTTCGGCGCGCTGGGAACCATCGTCGCCGGACGCTTCTGCGACAGGCTGGTGCGCCGTGGCATGAGCATCCTGGCCAGCCGCAAGTTCGGCGTGATCACGGGCCTGGTACTGGCAGCACTGTTCACCCTGCCGCTGTCGTTTGTCTCGGGTCTTACCGGTTGCATCATCCTGCTATGCCTGGCGCTGTTCAGCATCAACATGGCCAGCGCTACGGCCTGGATGATCGTCAACACCATCGTCGACAGCCGCCGGGTGGCCTCGTTCGGTTCGATCCAGAATTTCGGCGGCTACATCGCCGGTTCCGTTGCGCCGATCGTCACCGGCTTCAGCATTGAATACTCGGGTTCGTTCAACACTGCGTTCATGATCAGTGCGGTGGTGGCGCTGTGTTCGGCCCTGGCGTACTACCTGCTGCTCAACGCACCGATCGGCAGTGCCGAGCCGGCACCTGAGCACATCGTTGGGGTAACCGAGTAAGAATCCTCAAGCCATCGATTGTGCTGGTTGAAGCAGTCGAGCAGGCGTGTTTGACTGCCCACGCAGCTGACAAGATAACGGGCGATGAAGCATTCATCGCCCGTTTTTTTTCAGGCGCTTGCCAAAGGCTGATGCACATTTGGATCATTAAGTTGTCAGTTTCGATCATTGAGTGAGAGCGGCGCGACTCTTAGTCTGTGCCACATGACTGACAGGAGCCGAAGAGCCCCTGCACTTTTTTCGTGATCGTTCGATGTGGAGTTACAAATGGCCGCCGCACATTACCCGCACCTGTTGGCCCCGCTGGACCTGGGTTTTACCACACTGCGCAATCGCACCCTGATGGGCTCGATGCACACCGGTCTTGAGGAGAAACCCGGCGGTTTCGAACGCATGGCGGCGTATTTTGCCGAACGCGCCCGTGGCGGTGTCGGCCTGATGGTCACCGGCGGTATCGGCCCGAACGATGAGGGCGGGGTGTATTCCGGAGCGGCCAAGCTGACCACCGAGGAGGAAGCACTCAAACATCGGATCGTCACCCGTGCGGTGCATGAGGCGGACGGCAAGATCTGCATGCAGATACTCCACGCCGGGCGTTATGCCTACAGCCCGAAACAGGTCGCGCCGAGCGCCATCCAGGCGCCGATCAACCCGTTCAAGCCCAAAGAGCTGGACGAGGAAGGCATCGAGAAACAGATCAGCGATTTCGTCACCTGTTCGGTACTGGCGCAAACCGCCGAATACGACGGCGTCGAGATCATGGGCTCGGAAGGTTATTTCATTAACCAGTTCCTCGCCGCCCACACCAACCACCGCACCGACCGCTGGGGCGGCAGCTACGAAAACCGTATGCGCCTGCCGGTGGAAATCGTCCGTCGTGTGCGTGAAGCGGTGGGTCCGAACTTCATTATTATCTTCCGCCTGTCGATGCTCGACCTCGTGGAAGGCGGCAGCACCTGGGAAGAAATCGTCACCTTGGCCAAGGCCATCGAACAGGCTGGCGCAACGATCATCAACACTGGTATCGGCTGGCACGAAGCGCGGATTCCGACCATCGCCACCAAAGTGCCGCGTGCGGCGTTCAGTAAAGTCACCGCCAAACTGCGTGGCTCGGTGAGCATTCCGCTGATCACCACAAACCGGATCAACACCCCGCAAGTGGCCGAACAAATTCTGGCCGAAGGCGACGCCGACATGGTGTCGATGGCGCGGCCGTTCCTCGCCGACCCGGACTTCGTCAACAAGGCGGCTGAAGGACGCGCCGATGAAATCAATACCTGCATCGGTTGCAACCAGGCGTGCCTGGATCACACCTTCGGCGGCAAATTGACCAGTTGCCTGGTCAACCCGCGCGCTTGCCATGAAACCGAGCTCAACTACGTGCCGGTGCAGCAGATCAAAAAAATCGCCGTGGTCGGTGCCGGTCCTGCGGGGCTTTCCGCTGCGACGGTGGCCGCCGAGCGTGGGCATCAAGTGACGCTGTTTGATTCGGCCAGCGAAATCGGCGGTCAGTTCAACGTTGCCAAGCGCGTACCGGGCAAAGAAGAGTTCTTCGAAACCCTGCGCTATTTCAACCGCAAATTGCAGACCACCAACGTTGAGGTGTGCCTGAACACCCGCGTTGACGTGGCGCAATTGGTCGAGGGCGGTTACGACGAGATCATCCTCGCCACCGGCATCGCGCCCAGAACCCCGGCGATTCCCGGCGTGGAAAACGCCAAGGTGTTGAGTTACCTCGACGTGATCCTTGAGCGCAAACCCGTGGGCAAGCGTGTCGCGGTGATCGGCGCTGGCGGTATCGGTTTCGACGTGTCGGAGTTTTTGGTGCACCAGGGCGTGGCCACCAGTCAGGACCGTGAAGCGTTCTGGAAGGAGTGGGGCATTGACACTCACCTTGAAGCGCGCGGCGGTGTCGCGGGCATCAAGGCTGAGCCGCATGCACCGGCCCGTGAGGTGTTCCTGCTGCAACGCAAAAAATCCAAGGTTGGCGACGGCCTGGGTAAAACCACTGGCTGGATTCACCGTGCCGGGCTGAAGAATAAGCAGGTCCAGATGCTAAACAGCGTCGAGTACCTGAAGATCGACGACGAAGGCCTGCACATTCGTATCGGCGAAGCCGGCGAGCCGCAAGTGCTGCCGGTGGACAACATCGTGATTTGCGCCGGGCAGGATCCGCTGCGTGAATTGCAGGACGGGTTGGTGGCGGCGGGCCAGAACGTGCATTTGATTGGCGGCGCGGACGTGGCGGCGGAGCTGGATGCCAAGCGTGCGATCAATCAGGGTTCGCGATTGGCTGCTGAGTTGTAATCTGCAGGTTTAGCGTGCCAATGGCCATCGCGAGCAGGCTCGCTCCCACACTCGATCTCTGTCGCACTGAAGATCAACTGTGGGAGCGAGCTTGCTCGCGATGGCTGCCTATGAGCGACTAGAATGCCAGCTCTTAACCCAGAGCCGGCATCGATGCTTCTCCCTTCCAACGATTGGCTACCCCAAGCCCCCCTCGAATCCCTCAATCTCGACTGGCTCACCACCGCCGGCATCGAAGTCGCCGCTCTGCGCCTCGACCAGATCGACCCGCTGATCAGTGGAAACAAGTGGTTCAAGCTCATCGAACACCTTCACGCCGCTGACGTTGCAGGTGCCAATGGCATCATCAGCCTGGGCGGTGCCCACTCCAATCATCTGCACGCATTGGCCGCCGCCGGCAAACGCTTCGGATTCAGCACCGTCGGCCTGTTGCGCGGTCATCCGCAGGAAACTCCGACGGTGAAGGACTTGCAGGCTTTGGGCATGCAATTGCATTGGTTGGGGTATGGCGGTTACCGGGCGCGGCATGAGCCGGGTTTCTGGCAACCCTGGCAGGCGCAATACCCCGATCTGCATCCAGTGCCCGAAGGGGGCGGCGGTCTACGAGGTGCGCGCGGTTGCATACCGTTGAAGGCAATGGTCGACGATCAACTGGGTCATTTGGGCTGGAGCGACTACGACGGCTGGTGGCTGGCCTGCGGAACCGGCACCACCCTGGCCGGCCTTGTGCTGGGGGAGGCTGGCGAACGCAAGGTGTACGGTGCGATGGCGGTGCCCGACGATCACGGCATTGCGCAACACGTCGAATCGATACTGCAAGAAGCGGGTGTAGCGCTGCGCAACTACGAACTGCTGGACGCCAGCCGTGGTGGCTTTGCCAAAGTCGATCAGCCGTTACTCGACTTCATCGATCAAACCGAACAAGCCAGCGGTATGCCTCTGGAACCGTTGTACACCGGCAAAGCGTTGCTGATGCTTAAACAGCAAGTCGAGGCTGGGCATTTTAAAAGGGGGACGCGCTTGATCTTCATCCACACCGGCGGCTTGCAGGGGCGCCGGGGATTTCGATAAACACACCATCCGCGCTCAACCGCGTTTAGGCATCATCCGCAGTAAGGTGTTATCCCCCACCACATAGTGGTGATAGATCCCGGCCACGGCATGCAAGCCGATCAGCCAGTAGCCGATGGTGCCACCGAGCACGTGCCAGCCCTGGAGCTCTTTGGCGAAATCCTTGTTTTCGGCCACCAGTAACGGCAGATCAAAGCCGTAAAACATCACCTGATTGCCCTTGGCGCTGGTCACCAGCCAGCCAAGTATCGGCATCGCGATCATGAAAATGTACAACGCCCAGTGCATCAATTTCGCAAGCGTGGTTTGCCAGTGAGGCGAGGCGGGGAAGATTTGTGGTGCGGGGCCGAGGCTGCGAGCGAACAGCCGCAGCCATACCAATACGAACACGGTCAGGCCCAGCATGAAGTGCGATTCAACGATCAGCGCGCGACCGCCACTGCCTTTGGGAAAGATCCCGCGAAATTCAATACAGGCGTAAACCAGCGCCAGCAAGACCAGCATCAACCAATGCAGCGTAATCGATACGGTGCTGTAGCGTGATTCGGAATTCTTCCAGGGCATACGGTGTTCCTCACAGGTCTGGTCTGAAGCCACCGTTCTTGTCCGACGGTGTTCCTTAACTGTAATCCGCTTTGACGGATTTGCCTTCGGGGATTGTGCCGTATAACGCTCTGGTTCAGGTGATTGACATCAAAAAAGCGCCAACTCGTTAAGTAAGCTGACGCTTTTTTATGCGCAGAGAACCGTGATCAGCTACTTTGCGGCATTTCGCCGTTGGCCAGGCGCTTGTTGATGTCTGCGATCACTGGCGGCAAGTCGGTGATGGTGTCGATCATGTAGTGCGGGCGTGAGCCTGCGAACATCGCGTGGATGCGCTTGCGTTCGCTGTCCAGCTTATCGCTGCCGAGGGCGCGATAGCCTTCGTAGTCCAGACCCAGCGCGTTGCCCGAGCAGATCAGTGCCACGGTCCACATACCGGCACGACGACCTTCAAGAATGCCCGGCACGGTGTCATCGATCTTCACGCAGGCGGCGACGTCGTCGATGCCCAGCGCAATCACGTTAGCCAGGGCCTGAGCCGGCCATGGGCGGCCGTTGGGGACTTCGTCAGTGGCGACTACGTGGTCGGCGACGTAACCGTTGGTGGCGGCCAGCTCGACCACTTTGTCCATGACCTGTTTCGGGTAGCCGGAGCAGGAGCCGATTTTGATCCCTTGTTGGCGCAGGTGGGCGATGGTGTCCAGTGCACCCGGAATCAGTGCCGAGTGTTCGGCGATTTTCTCGATCTGTAGCGGCATGAAGCGTTTGTAGATAGCAGTGACATCATCGTCGGTCGGTGCGCGGCCGAACACGGCACGATAGCGCTCAGCGACTTGTGGCTGGTCGCACAGGGTGCGTATGTGGTCCCACTTGCCCATGCCCATCGGCCCACGGGCTTCTTCGATGGAGACCTGGACGTCGAATTCGGCGAAGGCTTCGACGAAAATCTGGGTGGGGGCGAAGGAGCCGAAATCGACGACGGTGCCGGCCCAGTCGAGGATAGCGCCTTGCAGTTGGGTTGGGTTTGCGTAGTTCATGTCGATAAAATTCCTGAGTTGGCAATGCCATTCAAATGTAGGAGTGAGCCTGCTCGCGATGGCGGCTGTTCATTCAGCATCTTCGTTGACTGACATGGCCACATCGCGAGCAGGCTCACTCCTACAAGGGGATTTTTGGTGTTGTTTAGATCGCTAACACTTCCATCTCGCGCAGCACGTCGGCGATCGCCGCCACAGCTGCGCGCATCTCGGCCTGATTGACGTGGCCAATGCAGCCGATGCGGAAGGTTTCAACCTGGGTCAATTTGCCGGGGTAGAGGATGAAACCCCTGGCCTTGACCCGCTCGTAGAACGCTTTGAATTGGTAGCGCGGGTCTTTCGGTGCATGGAACGTGACGATGATCGGCGCCTGAATCGAGGCGGGCAGAAAGCTGCGCAGGCCGAGCCTGGCCATCTCATCGAGCAGCACGTTGCAGTTGTCGGCGTAGCGTTGGTACCGCGCCGGCAAGCCACCTTCTTCGTTGTATTGCAGCAAGGCTTCGTGCAGCGCCGCGACCACGTGGGTTGGCGGAGTGAAGCGCCATTGGCCGGTCCTGGCCATGTAGGTGTGCTGGTCGAACAGGTCCATCGCCAAGGAGTGCGAGTTGCCGGCGGCATTGGCCAGGGACTCTTTGCGGGCGAAGACGAACCCCATCCCTGGTACACCTTCCAGGCATTTGCCCGACGCAGCGATCAGGGCATCGAACGGCACCTGTTGCGCATCAATCGGCAGGGCTCCAAAGGAACTCATGGCGTCGATGATCAGGCGTTTGCCGTGTTGCGCAACGACGTCGGCGATTTCTGGCAGCGGGTTAAGGATTCCGGTGCTGGTTTCGCAGTGAATCAGTGCGACGTGAGTAAGGCAGGGGTCGGCGTGCAGCAGGCGGTCGACGTCGGCAGCGGTGGTCGGTTCGTCTTCAGCGGTCTCGAAAGTGCTGAAAGAGCGACCGAGCACTTCGCAGATCTTCGCCAGTCGTTTGCCGTAGGCGCCGTTGATTAAAACGAGCACTTTGCCGTCGCGGGGCACCAACGTGCCGATGGCCGCTTCGACCGCGAAAGTGCCGCTGCCTTGCAGAGGCACGCAGTGGTGGCTGTCACCGCCGTTGAGGATGGCCAGCAGCTGTTCGCAAAGGCTGGCCGTCAGTTGGTTGAAACGGTCATCCCATGAACCCCAATCGACCATCATTGCCTGGCGGGTGCGGGCCGATGTTGTCAGTGGGCCGGGGGTGAGCAGGATGGGTTCGGCAGTGCTCATTCTCGTGTCCTCGCAATCGATGGGATGAAGTTACGGGGCATAAATTGCAATTTGCCGTGCTATCAATCAAATTGTTTGTTGTTATGCCAGCCATCAGTGAGAGTTATTCATGAACCTGTTCCAGCTTCGCGCCTTTGATGCGGTGGCCCGCGAAGGCAGCTTCACCCGCGCCGCTGCGCGGTTGTTCATCAGTCAGCCGGCGGTAACCGGGCATATCAAGTCCCTGGAGGAGCATTACCAAATCACCTTGTTGCGCCGTACCGCACGACGAGTGGAACTGACGGAAGAAGGCACCCAACTGGCCGCGATTACCCGAGCCATGTTCGGCCTGGCGGAAGAGGCGCAAGTAATGCTCGAAGCGAACCGGCAGTTGCTGACCGGGCGCCTGGAAGTGGCGGCAGACGGACCACACCTGGTGATGCCGATGTTGGCCAGTTTGCGGGCACGCTATCCGGGGATCACTGTGAACCTGCGGCTGGGCAATGCCCAGGAAACCCTGGCGGCGTTATTGTCCGAACATGCCGACGTGGCGGTGCTGACCGAAGTTCAGCCGCGCAAAGGCTTGCATTTGCAGGCGCTGAGCGAATCGCGGATTTGTGCGTTGGTGCCTGACAGTCATCCTTGGGCCAAGGCATCAAAAGGCGTAAAGCTCAAGGAGCTGGATCAAGTGATCATGGTGATGCGTGAACCGAGTTCGATTACCCGACGCACCTTCGACGACGCCTGCACGGCGGCATTAGTCAATCCACGGGTGTTGCTGGAGCTGGACAGTCGGGAAGCGGTGACCGAGGCCGTGGCGGTCGAACTGGGGGTGGGTGTGGTGTCGTCGGTGGAAGTCAGCCATGACCCACGAGTGGTGGCGGTGCCGATTATTGGCGAGGGGCTGGTTAACCGACACATGATCGGGTGCATGGAACGGCGCAGGGATTTGCGCCTGATTCAGGCGTTTTTTGATCTGGCGCCTAGCGATTGATCAGCCAATCGAGCAACAAACGCCCATCACCGCGTGATGGGTAAGCGGCTGGAGGCTTTGGCGGGCTGCCGGCGGCGGCACACAACACCGGGCGGTCCGGGTCGCTGTCGAGAAAGCTGATGAGCACCTCAGTGCCGGCGATGGGCAGCCAGGAGGGATCAAACCGACCGTCCGCCGTGGCGAGGGCCACGGGAAGCCACAGGCCGGTGGAGTTATCCGCGTCGTCTTCCAGCGCTGGCCACAGCCGTACCTGTATTCGATTTTGCTCATCCAGCGCTGCCGGTTTCCCGGCCGCGCCCAGCACTAATGCCTTCTGATAGCCCGGAATGCTCAGACGGGGCTGTGTGAGCACGGGCCTGAATTCCGTTGACCATGGAATGGCGGTGAACTGATTGCTGTAACGCCGTGGACGCTGGTCGGCGAGGATTGAAGGCTGTTGCCCCTGGTGTTGGACATCGGTGATCAGCCACTGATCGTTGAAGCCTGACAGTGGGTGCTCCGTCACTTGTACGATGCTTCCACTGCGCAAGTCAGGTTGATTGCTTCGACCTTCAATCTGCCGATGCTGGCAGCGCAGCCGTTCCAGTCCCCGACGACTGAGCTGCTCGCGGTGTGCTTGCTCGGGGGTAGAGCGTGTGGTCGTAGCGAATGTTTTGGTGAAGGTGTGGTTGGCTGCGCCGTCACCGGTGGCTTGAGGACCGCGATGGTGGGCGATTCGGCGTTCAGGTCGGGTGCGCGCGCCATGACGCTGGAACAGCTCATGGATGACCGGCAATAAAGTCTCGTGACTCGTATCGGCCTGAAAGGGCAGCAGGAGCGGCTCCTGGGGGAATTTCTGAGTGTCATCAGCCAGCACCAGCACATGCCCGTCGTGCCGATGTTCGAAGTGAAAGTGGATGCCTTCTTCTTCGCAGAGTCGCTGCATCAACATCAGGCCGGTCTCTTCGTATTGAATGCAAAACGCTCGGGGCGGGTAGTGCGCGGTGGCAAGTTCCAGGCGATAGCTGGCATCGGGCAGCGCATATTCCTGGAACAATTGACGCAGAATTTCCGGCACGCTGAGGCCATGAAACACCCGACGGCAAGGGTGGTGGTCGAGGTTTTGAAGGTATGGCACCAGTACCAGGTGGTAGCCGATGCGATGCGGGCCGCGATGTTCACGGCCAGCGCTGTAAAGAATGCCGTGAATGCCGGTGCCATCGCCCATGCTCAGATAAGCCGGTTGTTGTAGCAGAGGGTCGAGGTTCATCGCTGGCGCCAGGCCAATCACTTCAATGTCGAATCGATAGGGCTGGTTCAGGCCTTCAGTGCCACTGAACTGCAGGACCTGCAGGCTCAATTCGCTGTCGAGGAGGGTCAGGGTGTAGAGACTTTCCTTGTCGTTGTGCATCGAGCGCGCTTCTGCCATGGAGTACGGACGCGAAGGGTACGAAACCAAAGGCCTCAGTGGTTACCGTAAATCGGGGTTTCAGAATCGCCCTACGAGTGCTGGCGAAAATGTCGATCCGGGATGCCGGTGAGTCAGTCGGCATTTTTTGGTCGATTGCCAACTTTAGGCCGTATAAACTTGCGCAACGCGTCGGCCAATAGATGTCTCGGCGCCACAGATCAAGAGAGTGAGTAATGGGCGCACAGTGGAAGGTTAAACACAAAGAAGCGGCATCCAACGCCAAGGGCAAGATTTTCGGCAAACTGGTGAAAGAAATCACCATTGCTGCGCGCAACGGCGCCGATACCGCCACCAACGCACACCTGCGTCTGGTGGTTGAACAAGCTAAAAAAGCTTCGATGCCCCGCGAAACCCTCGAACGCGCGATCAAGAAAGGCTCCGGCCAGCTCGGCGAAACCGTGCAATACCATCGCGTGACTTACGAAGGTTTCGCACCGCACCAGGTGCCGCTGATCGTTGAATGCGTGACCGACAACATCAACCGCACCGTGGCTGAAATCCGCGTGGCATTCCGCAAGGGCCAATTGGGCGCTTCCGGTTCGGTGTCGTGGGACTTCAACCATGTCGGCATGATCGAGGCGTCCCCGGACAGCCCGGACGCCGATCCGGAAATGGCCGCCATTGAAGCGGGTGCTCAGGATTTCGAGCCAGGTGAAGAAGAGGGCACGACCCTGTTCCTGACCGAGCCTGCGGACCTGGATGCGGTGCAGAAAGCACTGCCAGAGCAAGGTTTCACAGTGTTGTCGGCGAAACTGGGCTACCAGCCGAAGAACCCGGTCAGCGGTTTGAGCGACGAGCAGATGGCTGAAGTTGAAGCGTTCCTGGAAGGCCTCGACAACCATGATGATGTGCAAGATATGTTTGTGGGTCTGGCGGGTTAAGCATTCCAGCTGGGACGAATTTGTCGTCTGATAGACCGCCTTCGCTGGCAAGTCGAATCGTCGCAACGCAGCTCCTGCAGTTGAATGCAGGAGCTGCGGCGCGACGATTCGACTTGCCAGCGAATGACCGCGCAGCGGTCACCGATCTTGCAGTTCCCGCAAAATCTCGCCAAACCCCGGTCGCTTCAGCACTTCTGGGTGACAGCAGCGCTCCTGCAACACTTCCAGCTCTTCGCGCGCGACATCGCTCAATCCCGAGTCGATGCGCTCCAGCAGCTCCCCCAGCAACACACCAAACGCCCGGACCTCGATCCGTTGCAGCGCTCGGCTTTGCGGGCTGTCGCCGGTTGCGTGGAAAGACGCCGCGCCAAAATCCCCCAGCAGGCAATCACCGTGCTCGTTCCACAGGATATTGTGGCCATAGAGGTCGCCGTGGGTGATGCCCTGGCGGTGCAAGTGTTTGGCTGCCGAGGCGACGCCATGGGCGATGCGCAAGGCCACGCCGGCGCTGAACCGAGTGTCATCGGCGTAGATATCGCGGGTGCAGGACGCCAGGCTCGGCAGCGCGGCCAGGTTGCGATAACTCGGATCGATCAGTTGCATGACCAGCCCGGCCTGCTGGTCGGGATGATCGACGATTCGGCCCTCGACCCGGATCAGGCTCGGGTGGAGGCCAGCGGTGATGCAGGCGTTCATTTCGTGCAGGGGGGAGCCATCGCTGGTCATTTCGCCCTTGTAGAGCTTGACCGCGACCGGCACGGCCGATTGCTCTGGTTGTTCCCAGGTGGCTCGATGAATTACCCCCGAAGCACCTTCGCCCAGTTGCTGCTCCAGACGCAGTTCATCCCAGGGAATCTGGGCCGTGGCTTGCAGCGCAGCCGCATCGGCTTCGTTTTCCAGCGGGTTACCGGCGTACGCCAGCCAGGTCAGGCTGGGCAAGGCCAGCAGCCATTCGGGCAGTTCGCTGAGCTGATTGGCAGCGATGCGAATCAGTTCGAGCCGATGGCACTGACTCAGGCTGCGGGGCAGACGCTGCAAGCGGTTGCCGGCGAGCATGAGTTTTTGCAGGTACGGTCGGTCGCCCAGTTCAGTGGGCAGTTCAGCGATGCGGTTGTCGGTCAGGATCAACCAACGCAGCAACGGTGGTAGCGCGGCAGCAGGGACGGTTTCGATGGCATTGGCCTTGAAGCCGATCATCGTCAGCGCGGTGCATTGGCCCAGGCACGCCGGCAGTTCGGTGAACAGGTTGTCCGAGCAGAACAGCACCCGCAAGCGGGTCAGGCGATGCAGGTCATCCGGCAGGCTGCGCAAGGCGTTGCCGCTGAGGTTGAGCACTTCCAGCGAGTCTGCCAGGTCGAAGATTTCCTGGGGGAACTCTGTCAGGCCGCAAGCCAGGTCCAGGCGGGTGATGCCAGTCAGTTGACCGGCGCGCAATTGGGCAAGGGTATCCATGTGCGGGTTCGCTATTGATCAAGGGAAGGCGCGGGGGCCTGGAAATGGGCGACATCATAGCGGTAAAGCAGGCTCGCCTGTCAGACCGGTAAGCGTACTTCCAGCAACTGCCCCAAACGGCTGCGCGTACGCGCCAGATCGATGGCATCGCCCCCCAGGCTTTCACGCAACGATTGTTGGCCGAGCAGCGTCAGGTGCTTATCCTGATCGTATAAAACGTCGATCAAATTGATAAAACGCTGCTGCGCGGCGATCGAACAGTCGGCCAGGTTGGGCAGTTCGTCGATGATCCAGTGATCGAAGCGCCGACACAGCTCCAGATAGTCCATGACCGCCGTGGGGTGTTCGCACAGATCGCCAAAGGTGAAGCCGATGGTCCGCTCTTCACAATGCCTCGCTTGAAAATGCCGGGTGCCGACCGGCAGTTGCAAAGGCGGGGCATCGCGTTCTGGCAGGCTCAACGCCTGGCGTTGCGTCACGCTACCCGGCCAGACATACCGCCCTTGCGTAAACACCTGCTGTGCATGCGTTCTCATCTGACTGCGGTAGTCATGCGGGCCGCCGACCTCCATCACGCGCATGCGGGCGTGGATCAGCTCGATCACCGGTTTGAAGCGCGCATGGTAAAGCGGGTTGGGTAGTAACCCTTCCGGAGGATAATTGGACGTCACCAATAGCAGAATGCCGCGACGAAACAGCGCCTTGAACAACCGTGTGATGAGCATCGCATCGCCGATGTCATGGACGTGAAACTCGTCGAAACACAGCACTCGGCAATCGCTCAGCAGTTCATCGAGGGTGACTGCCAGCGCATCGGGCTGATCGCGATGGGAGAACATACCCTGATGCAGTCGGGCAAAGAACTCGTGGAAGTGCAGCCGCTGTTTTTCCTCGATCGGGATTGCCTGGAAGAAGCCGTCGAGCAACCAGCTCTTGCCGCGTCCAACCGCACCATGCAGGTAAAGACCGGGGAGGGCTTTCGCGGACTCGCCAAGCAGCGCTGTGGCGTGCTGTGCCATGCAATCGATCACTCGCTGCTGGCTGTGGCTGAGGGTGTAGCCCTGGGCATGGGCCTTTTGGCGGAAGTATTCATGGACGACTTTACCCGCAGTCATGCCGCTGGCCGGCACCGCAAGCGCTTTACGCAAAAGGCTGCGAATGGAAGGCAAGCGTGGTGTCAGTCGCGAACGGTTGGGCGGTCGAGCGGCCATGGTCAAAACATCCAGAAATCGTCAGGCCGGCTCCCCGAGCAGCGGCGGCGTAGTGTAACCAGTTGGGTAATTTCCCTTCCAGTCCTGTCGACGGGTGAGGCGGGTTGATTGGGGTGTCGGCCTTCGCAGGTGTTTGGGCAAGGCTGAACACATTCTCGAAATGATCGCCGAACCCCTTGTGGGAGCGAGCCTGCTCGCGAAGAGGCCGGCACATCCAACATTGATGTCGACAGGCAGACCGTTTTCGCGAGCAGGCTCGCTCCCACAGGGGGGGGCGGTCAAAACTGTGCAGTTTGTTTGAGCATCTGAGCCGCCGGTGTGTCGCTCGGGCTGACCATCGCATAGTTGTAGCCGCTGCCGGACCAGTACTCGGCCTGCAACTCGCCATCGCTGCGACTGCCTCGTGGCAGCAAATTGTTTTTCGGTCCCGGTGGGCGCACGTAGAAGCTGATCTTGTGCCCGCCCTGATCCTCGTAGACCACCATCGCCGCAGGCCCTTGTTCGGTGCTGAGCAAACGACCGCTAACCGGTTTGAAGCCTGCGCCCGACAGGTCTGGCAGGCGATTGGCGCGGGTGAAATACCGATCGAGCCAACTCTGCATGTCGCCGTCGGCGCTGACTTTATAGTCGGCCGGCAGGATGCCTTGCTGGGCGATCAGGCGATAAGCCTGTATGGCATCGGTCATCGGCGGCGGGGCGCCGGGCAGGGTCATCTCGCGCGCTTGCCAGCCGCTCAACCCACCGACGCTGACGGCAATCAACAGCACGGCAGCGCTGGCCAGATGGCGACGGGATTGGTGTTTAAGGCGCTGGCGAATCAGCGCCGGGTCAAGCTCCTGATTGACGGGTTGTTGCAGGGCGCCGCTCAGCGCAGCGCGCAGTTGTTGGGCGTCCTGCTGCCAGGCGCGCACTTGCGCGGCCATTTGCGGGTGGCTGGCCAGATAGGTCTCGACCAGGCGTCGGTCGGCGTCGTCGAGTTGGTGATCGACGTAAGCGTGCAGGTCACGCTCGCTCGGGGGCATGCTGATCATTTGAGTATCCGCAAAGAAGGGCTGGTGATTTCGCCGTCGCTGAGCTGGCGCAAGGCCTGGCGGGCGCGGGACAGGCGGGACATCACGGTGCCGGTGGGGACGTCGAGAATCTCGGCGACCTCTTTATAACTCAAACCTTCCACCGACACCCAGAGCAGCAGCGCGCGCTGTTCGGTGGTGAGCTGATCGAAGGCGTGCAACGTCGATTGGGCAATCACCGTGCGTTCGACCGACGGCTGTGCGTCGTCGCGCCCGGTAAAAAATTCGAGCATTCGCGCATAACGCCGGGTGCGGCGATGGGCATCCAGAAACTGCCGGTACAGAATCGAAAACAACCAGGCGCGCAAGTCGCCCTCGGGGCGTTTGTCACCCCAACTCGACAGCGCTCGCTCCAGGCTTGACTGCACCAGATCGTCGGCGCTGCTGGGATTGCGCGTCAGCGAAACGGCGAAACGCCGCAATCTGGGAATGATTTCTCTGAGTTGTTCGTCGATATCGTTCATGTGTTTCTGACTAGTCACTACGCTTTGGACTAGGAAGACGCCCGGCATTCGAGGTTATTCCACGCCTGCAAAAATAAACACCGGGCGATGGAATAAAGCACTGTGGGGTACGTCTGCTTGATTCTTCTCACTTGTGGCCGATGGCCCTGGAGTTATTCATGGTAGATCGCTCATCACCGCCCACCCGGCCACCGCTGAGTGCCGCAAGCCTGACGCTGCGCTTGACTGGCATTGCGGTGGTGGTCGCCGCGCTGGCCGGTGCCTTTGCCTACGTCAACGGCACACTCGACCCACAGCGCCTGACACCAAAAGCGCTGATCAATGTGCTGGAAAAGAACAACGGCGTACACCCGGGCTTCCGCCGTAATCACGCAAAAGGTGTGTGCGTGATTGGGCATTTCGAAAGCACCGCTGAAGCACGCAGTTATTCCAGTGCGCAGGTGTTCAGCGAAGCCCAGACCCCGGTGGTCGGGCGATTCGCGTTGCCCGCCGGCAACCCTTATGCACCGGACAGCGCCGTGCCGATTCGCAGCATGGCGTTGCGTTTTACCCAGGCCAACGGCCAGCAATGGCGCACGGGGATGAACAGCATGCCGGTGTTCCCGGTGGGCACCCCTGAAGCGTTCTATCAATTTCAACAAGCCCAGTCACCGGATCCTGCCACCGGTAAACCTAACCCGGCAGCAGTCCCGGCATTCTTCGGTTCGCATCCGGAATCTGCGCCGTTCCTGGCCTGGATAAAAACCGCCAAGCCGTCGGCCAGCTATGCGACGGAGACTTACAACAGCGTCAACGCGTTTTACTTGGTGAACGCCGCCGGTCAACGCCAGGCAGTGCGTTGGAGCATGGTGCCCGTGGCACAGGATGCAGCGGGTGCCACAGCGCCTGAAGGCAGCGATTTTCTTGAGAAAGACCTGGTTCAGCGGTTGTCGGCCGGACCGCTGCGTTGGCAGTTGAGGATCACGTTGGCGAACCCGGAGGATCCGATCGACGACGCCAGTAAGGCCTGGCCCGACGGTCGAAAAGTCCTGAATGCCGGCACCTTGGTCCTTGAGCGCACCCAGCCACAACTCAATGGCGAGTGCCGTGACATCAACTACGATCCGCTCGTGCTGCCCAGCGGCATCGAAGGTTCCGACGACCCATTGCTCGCTGCTCGCTCAGCCGGTTACGCCAATTCCTACCTGCGCCGTACCAGTGAAGTCAGTCAGTTGCCCGCCGCTAAACAGGAGGCTCAACAATGAGCGCTCAACCGAATCATTTCGCGCCGTTGGCGCGGCTGCTGCATTGGCTGATGGCGCTGATGATCATTGCGATGCTGTTTATTGGCGCGGGGATGGTGGCGTCGGTGTCCGAGCGCCATGAGTGGTTGATCCATCTCCACAAGCCATTGGGCGTTGCGATTTTGCTGCTGGTGATCGTGCGTTTGTTTGTACGCTTTTCCACGCAACAGCCACCGTTACCAGCGGATCTGCCGGGCTGGCAGGCGCTGGCGGCCAAGGCCTCGCACGTCTTGCTGTACGTCTTGATGTTGGTATTGCCATTGCTCGGTTGGGCAATGATTTCGGCGGCGGGTGACCCGGTGATGATCAGCAACTCGCTCCAGTTGCCATCGATCCTGCCGGCCAATGCGCAGGTGTTTGCGTTCTTGCGCAAGGCGCATGGGTATCTGGCGTATCTGCTGTTTCTCACCGTGCTGCTGCATTTGGCAGCGGCGTTGTTTCACGGTTGGGTGCGGCGCGATGACGTGCTGGACAGCATGTTGCGCGGCAAGGATCGCGGCTGAGTGTGGTATGGCTGCATGCCCGGCATGCAGCCATTGAAGGCCATCAGCGCAGGGTGTCGACCATGTCGGCGATGGTGGTCAACACGTCTTTGCCCAATTGCTTCGAACGCTTGCCGGACCAGCCTGTGAGCGTATTGGGTGCATCGTCGTTGTCCTTGAACGGCATCTCCAGGGTCAACGACAGGCAGTCGAATTTTTGACCGACGCTGTTGCAGGCCAGGGTCATATTGGCTTTTCCCGGCTCGTCGCGGGTGTAGCCGTGCTTGGTCTGGAAATCCTTGGTCAGGTGTTTCAGATGGCTGCGGAAATGCTCTTCGAGTTTTTCGATTCGCGGCGTATAGCCGGGATTGCCTTCGCAGCCAGCGGTGAACACGTAAGGGATTTCTTCATCGCCGTGGACGTCGAGGAACAAGTCGACGCCATATTTTTCCATCTGCTGTTGGGCGAACAGCACTTCCGGGCTGATCTCCTGGTTGGCGCTCTGCCAGGCACGGTTCAGGTCCTGGCCCATGGCGTTGGTGCGCAGGTGACCATGGAAGGCCCCGTCGGGATTCATGTTTGGGATCAGGTACAGGTCGGCGCTGGCCAGTAGCTTGTTCAGTACCGGGTCGTCGTGTTTTTCCAGGCGCTCGATCACGCCCTCCATGAACCATTCGGCCATGTGTTCGCCGGGGTGTTGCTGAGCAATCATCCAGACCTTGCGCCGGCCTTCAGCACCCGTGCCCTTACGCAGCAGCTGGATGTCTCGACCTTCAACACTTTTGCCGGTGGCCAGCAACTCGGTGCCGGCCTTGGTCAGCGCCTGCTCGATCAGCCAGTCGTGACGGCCACGGCCGTAAGGTTCGAAATAGGCAAACCAGGCGTGAGTAGCGGTGGCTTCGAGGCTGAAGCGCAGGCAGTCGCCTTCAAAGATGGTGGGGACGCGGAACCAGTTGACGTGGTCGTACGATGCAACAGCTTGATAACCGTCCCAGGCTTTGTTGTACGAGGACTTGCTGGCGTTGTTCAGGCGAAACCAGTGTTCCTGACCGACGTGCAGACCGCTGGCCTTGAAGTGGAACCATTGAAAATGCTGGCTGCGGGTGTCGGGTGTGATGGCCAGTAACGCTTGCAGCGGATTGCTGATATCCAGCACTTCAATGTTGCCGCTGTCAAAGTTTGCACTGATGTCGAAGGAGGATTTGGCCGCAGTCATAGTCGGTTCCTGAATATGATTTTATGGCTGCTACTTTACACGCTGGGAAGGGAATAGGCGGCTGGAAAAATCGCCAGGCCCTATAGGTCGCCGTGGCGCCATTCACTCGGAACATAGCGTTGCGGTGAAGTGAAACCTTCATCGACGTGTATAGATCACCATCAGGATGGCCCCCAGCACCGAGCCCGCACTATGTGCCGCGTTCGGCGCGCGGCAACAGTAGTCGCCGACGTTCAGTGTTCGGTTCTGATCGTAGAATGAGCCTTGCAATACGAACAGTTGCTCAAGCTCGCCTTCATGGGTATGACTGGCGACATGGGCGCCAGGGTCGACCTTCATCAATAGCGTTTTTTCACCGCGCTCGCTGTCCTCGAACAGCGGTTTGATCCAGAAACCTTCTGCCTTTGTCGGCAGCCAGTCATCCATCGAGGAAGCGTAATAGAGAGAGCCTTCGACCGGTCCCTGGATGCCGTTTTTCCCGGCAATTCTCCATGAGGGTGTTTCATCGCTTGGCATGTTTTTCACCTGGGTTCGTTTACAAGTCCTTGACCAGTCGCAAGGCATCGTAGATCGCTGCGTGGGTGTTGCGTGCAGCCACGGCATCTCCGATGCGAAACAGCTGGAATCTGCCGTCCGGGTTGGTCACCACCTGCTGAGGGTTGCCGACGATCAGGTCCTGATGTTCGACCACACCGCCGTTGCTGGAAGCGGATTTCAATTCGAAATACAGGTCATCCAGCGGTCGGGTGCCGTGGTTGACCACCACTTGGTCGACGCGTCGAACCTTGCGCGCACTGCCGTAATCGCTGTCGATCGTTGCCAGCAGATCCTGACCCTCGCGCTCGACGGCGAGCAGCCGGAAGGTGACGGTGAAGGTGGTATCCAATGCTTGCAGCGAGCGCATGTAGGGCACCAGATTCATCGCCATGACTTCGGGCGCGAAGGTTCGGTCCGGCGTCATGATCTCGACTTTTGCGCCACTTCTGGCGATGAACTCGGCCGCCTGCAGCGCCGCATGATCACCGGCATCGTCGAACAGCAGGACATTGCGCCCGGGTTTCACATCCCCGGCAATAATGTCCCAGGTGGAAACCACCAGCTCATTGCCCGCCGAGAGAATCTCCGTATGGGGCAGGCCGCCGGTGGCGATGATCACCACGTCCGGGTTTTCGTCGTGGACGGTGCTGGCCTCGGCCCAGGTATTGAAACGAAAGCTGACGCCGCGCGCCAGGCACTGGGCCATGCGCCACTCGACGATGCTGATCATTTCCCGCCGGCGTTCCGATTGCGCGGTAAGCCGAACCTGACCACCGGCCTGGTTGGCGGCTTCGAACACCACCACCTCATGGCCACGTTCGGCCGCCACTCGCGCCGCTTCCAGCCCGGCGACACCGGCCCCGACAATCACAATCTTACGTTTGCGCGCAGCCTTGGGAATGTCATGGGGCATGCTGGTTTCACGGCCGGTGGCCGGGTTGTGAATGCAATAGGCAGCACCGCCCTGATAGATCCGGTCCAGGCAATAGTTGGCGCCGACACAGGGGCGAATATCCTCTTCGCGCCCCTCGACAATCTTGCGCACGATATGCGGATCGGTCATGTGCGCGCGGGTCATGCCGACCATGTCGATCTTGCCCGAGGCGATGGCATGGCGGGCGGTGGCGACGTCCGGAATCTTCGCCGCGTGAAAGGTGGGGAAATCGGTGGCGGCGCGAATTTCTCCCGCGAAGTCCAGGTGCGGTGAGTTGCGCATGCCCTGGATCGGAATCAGGTCGGTCAAACCCGCGTCGGTGTCGATGTGGCCGCGGACAACGTTGAGAAAGTCCACCATGCCGCTGTCTTTCAAGCGCCTGGAAATGTCCAGGCCGTCGGCCGCGGTCAGCCCGCCGGGCATTAATTCGTCACCGGTATAGCGCACGCCGACGATGAACTCGTGGCCGACGCGCTGGCGAATGGCGCGGAGGATATCGAAGGTAAAACGCAGCCGGTTATCGATGGAACCGCCATACGGGGCATCGAGGTCGTTGGTCAGTGGCGACCAGAATTGATCCATCAGATGCCCGTAGGCTTGCAGTTCGATGCCGTCCAGGCCCGCAAACTTCATCCGTTCGGCAGCGTCAGCATAGTCCTTGATGATGCGTTCCACATCCCAGTCTTCCATCTTCTTCGGGAAGGAGCGATGGGAGGCTTCGCGCTCGAATGAGGGTGACACCACGGGCAGCCAATCGCCCTTGTCCCAGCGCGTGCGCCGGCCCAGGTGCGTCAACTGGATCATGACGGCCGCGCCATGCTCGTGGCAGGCGTCGCTCAAGTCGCGCATCCAGCCGACCACTTCGTCCTTGTAGGCCAGAATGTTGTTGAACACCGGCGGGCTGTCCCGGGAGACCGCAGCGGACCCTGCAGTCATGGTCAAGGCCACGCCGGCCTTTGCCCGTTCCACGTGGTAGGCGCGATAAAGCTCCTTGGGCATGCCGTCCACGGGATAAGCCGGTTCGTGGGCGGTGGTCATGATGCGATTTCGCAAAGTCAGATGCTTCAACTGATAGGGCTGGAGGAGCGGATCATTCAGCATCGTCAAGACTCTCCGAAAGAGGGCAAGGACCTACGTTGAAATTACGTTAGGGTGAAATGTACACCTGTGTCAACACTGTGGACACAGGTGTACATTTTGCTTGCGTGGTGTTGTTTCAGCGACTAGGATCGAGCCATGAACGAACAAACCAAAGCAGTAGAAACCGGCTGGAGAGGGTCACTGGAAGGGTGGCTCGATGCAGCTTATGAAAGCCTGACCGAGTGCGGGGTCGACACGGTGCGGGTGATGCCGCTGGCGAAAAAGCTGGGGTTGTCGAGAACCAGTTTTTACTGGTTTTTCAAGGACCGCGAAGAGTTGCTCGCGGCTTTGATCGAGCGCTGGAGGGTGAAGAACACCGGTAATCTGGTCGCCCAGACCGAGTGTTATGCCGAGAGCATTGCCGAAGCGATGCTTAACGTTTTCGACTGTTGGCTAAACCCCGACCTGTTCGATTCACAGTTCGAATTTGCCATGCGCAGTTGGGCCTTGCAGTCCGCTGAAGTGTCCGAGCATATCCGCGTTGCCGACATTGCCCGGCGCGAAGCCCTGATCCGGATGTTCATGCGCTTCGACTACACATACGAGGGTGCCGATGTGCGGGCCCGGACGATTTACCTGACACAGATTGGCTACATCAGCACCAACACCCGAGAGGATATCGGGGAGCGAATGCGGCGGATTCCCGAGTACGTGAAGATATTCACCGGCCAGGAACCCCTGGAGCGCGAATTGAAACGCTTCTACTCCCGCCATGGGTATGTGATGGATGAGGTTTCATCGTCTACCCAAGACTGATCTCACCGTCTGACTGACGAAGGCAGGTTCACATGTTTGAAGAACCCACGATAGGCATTATCGGTGGATCGGGATGGCTTGGCCGTTCGATTGCCCTGGCGATGCTCGACAAGGCTTTTGTCCAGCCCGGTGCGTTGGTGCTTTCGAATCGCAGCGCGAGCAACCCGCTGTCGAGTGCCAAGTGGCCGCAGGTGACGGTAACGCGCAACAACCAGGAGCTGGTGGAGCGCTGTGAAGTAGTTATCTTGTCCGTGCGCCCCGAACAGTTTGCCGAGGTGGAAATCTTCGCTGAAAACCGGCTGGTGATTTCCTTGATGGCAGGTGTTTCTCTGGAAGACGTAGTGCAGCGTACCGGCAGTCGGCAGGTGATTCGCGCCATGGCCAATGCCGCCGCCGAAATCGGCAAATCCTATACGCCTTGGCTGGCTACTCTAGAGGTCGGCGAAGAGCAGAAAGCGTTCGCCCAGCGGTTGTTCGAAACCTTTGGTGGTGCCGATGAAGTCTTCAGCGAAAGTCATTTGAATTACCTGACGGCGTTGGTGGGAACAGGGCCTGCTTACCCGGCGTTGCTGGCTCGCAGCCTGTTTCAACATGCCGTGAGCAGCGGCCTGCCACCGGTGATCGCCCAGCGTGCCGCCCATGCAGTGGTGGTGCAAGCCAGCCAGTTGATTGGTAATGGGCACTCCGTCGACGAACTCTTGCAGGCGCTCATCAGTTATCGCGGTGTCACGGCGGCGGGTCTCGACGCCATGCTCGCCAGCGGATTTGAAAAAACAATAAAAACAGGGCTGGAAGCAGCGGCCTCGGTCGCCAGTTCCATGAGTTCCTTTGCCCATTCTGCTGACACGAAAGAAGGTCCAATGACGCGGTAGTTGGCCCTCCTTAACTCTGGCCGCAATCGAGGTTAGCGTTTATGAATTTAAAGTCTTTCTCGAAAACGGGACTTGCACTCGGCATCGTCGCCTTCAGCGGTTGGGTGTCAGCCTCCGAGTGTGGTGATGTGACGATTGCCAACATGAACTGGCAATCGGCTGAAGTCATGGCCAACGTCGACAAGCTGATTCTCAATGCAGGTTACGGTTGCAATGCCGATCTGGTCACTGGGGATACGGTTCCGACCATCACCTCCATGGTCGAGAAGGGCCGGCCTGACATCGCGCCCGAAGGCTGGATCGACCTGGTCCCGGAAGTCACCAGGACCGGCATTCAGAGCGGCAACCTGATCCAGGCGGCGAACTCGTTGTCCGACGGTGGCTCGCAAGGCTGGTGGATTCCGAAGTACATCGCCGACGCCCATCCGGACATCAAAAGTTTCGAGGATGTGAAAAAGCATCCCGAACTGTTCCCGGCCCCTGACGACACGAAAAAAGGCGCGATCTACAACGGCCCGCAAGGTTGGGGCGGCACCGTGGTCACCAGTCAGTTCTATAAGGCATACGACTTCGAGAAGGCCGGTTTTGTGCTGGTGGACACCGGTTCGGCCGCGGCGCTGGATGGCTCCATCGCCAAGGCCTACGAGCGCAAGGCGCCCTGGCTGGGGTTTTATTGGGAACCGACTGCTTTATTGGGCAAGTACCCGATGGTCAAACTGGACAATGGCCATCCGATCGATGCCGCAGAGTGGAAGCGCTGCAATACCGTCGCCGACTGTCCTGATCCCAAACCCAATGGCTGGCCGATTGACCGGGTCTACACCCTCACCACCAAATCCTTCGCCGCTCGCTCGCCTACGGTCATGGCGTACCTGAACAAGCGCGCCTGGTCCAACGAGACGGTGAACAAACTGATTGCCTGGATGACCGACAACCAGGCCACCGGTGAAGAGGGCGCCAAGTATTTCCTGAAAAACAACGAAGCGCTCTGGACTAAATGGGTCACCCCTGAAGCGAGCGGCAAGATCAAGGCTGCGCTTTAATCCACTGGGATCGATGCAGCTCGCCGGCGCGCGCTGCATTGAACCTCGCACTTTGATAAAAATAAAAACACCCACGTATTGAAACGACCTGCCAGCTTTTCACGGTCTTCTACAAAAGGGGAATGTCATGGAGTGGTTACTCAGCTTTCCACACATGGAGGACGAAAGACTCCGGGCTTTGAAAAAGGTCATCGATGGAGCCTTTCGTAACTTCACCAGCACTTACGGCGACAGCTTCGAAGCCTTTTTCCAGCCATTGCAGATTTTCCTCAATCAGTCCGAAAGGTTCATGACCACGACGCCATGGCCGATCATCATTGTGCTGGTTGCCTTGATTGCCTGGTTCGCCAGCCGCAGCTGGAGAATCGTCCTGGGGTGCGTGTTCACACTCATGGCGATCGGTTATCTGGACATGTGGTCCGACACGATGAAGACACTGTCGATGATCTTCGTCTGCACGGTGATATCGGTCGTCATCGGTTTGCCGACCGGGATCGCGATGGCCCGCTCCAATCGTCTGCAGAACCTGGTCAACCCGGTACTGGACGTGATGCAGACCCTGCCGAGCTTTGTCTACTTGATTCCGGTGGTGATGTTGCTGGGGATCGGCAAGGTCGCGGGGCTGATAGCGGTTGTGATCTATGCCTTGCCGCCGATGATCCGCCTGACCAATCTCGGCATCCGTCACGTTGACGCCGAGATGCTGGAGTGCGCCGACGCCTTTGGTTCGTCCAGTTGGCAGAAACTGAAAAACGTCCAGTTACCCTTGGCGTTGCCCTCGATCATGGCCGGCATCAACCAGACGATCATGATGGCGCTGGCCATGGTGGTCATCGCGTCGATGATCGGGGTTCAAGGCTTGGGCCAACCGGTGCTCAAGGCTATTTCCAATCAATATTTCACCCTGGGTATTTTCAACGGGTTGGCCATTGTCGGTATTGCGGTGATCTTCGACCGAGTCAGCCAAGCCTATGGCCGAAGACTGCAAAAGCATTTGGAGAGGGTTCATGGCCATTAATCTGACCAACGATTTCGGCATCGAAATCAGGCATCTCTACAAGATCTTCGGTTACCAGGCGCAGGCCAGTATCGAGCGGGTCAAACAGGGCATGAGCAAGGCTGAACTGTTGAGCAATCACAGTCATGTGCTGGGGTTGAAAGACATCAATATCAGCATGCCGTCCGGGGGGATTCAGGTGATCATGGGACTCTCCGGTTCGGGCAAGTCGACCTTGATCCGCCATATCAACCGATTGATCGAACCTACCGCCGGCGAAGTCATCGTCGGTGGCGTGGATGTGCTCAAGATGAGCCAGAAGGATTTGCGAGAGTTTCGCCGGCATAAAATCTCCATGGTGTTTCAGAAGTTCGCGCTGCTGCCCAACCGCACCGTGCTCGACAATGCCGTTTATGGGCTGGAGATCCAGGGATTGCCCCGTGACAGACAAGTAGAGATCGCCACAGGCTGGTTGGACCGGGTAGGGCTCCAGGGTTACGCGAATCACTATCCCAATCAGCTGTCTGGAGGCATGCAGCAGCGCGTTGGCCTGGCCCGGGCATTGGCCAGTGATGCGCCGATTCTGCTGATGGATGAAGCATTCTCGGCCCTGGATCCGTTGATCCGCATGGACATGCAGTCTGTGCTGCTGGACCTGCAAAAAGAGATCAAGAAGACCATCGTGTTCATTACCCATGATCTTGATGAGGCACTGCGCATCGGAGATCGCATTGCAATCTTGCGAGATGGTGAGGTGGTACAACAAGGCACCCGACAGGAAATCGTCATGAATCCTGCCGATGATTACATCGCCAATTTCGTCAAAGAAGTGAATCGGGGGCGGGTCATCGGCGTCGAGGCAATCATGCGGCCCATTGTTCAGTTGAAAGTCGGGGCGACGTTGGCCGTACCCATCGGGACGTCATTGGAGTCTGCGGTTAAAAGACTGGTTGAGGCGGGGCTCGATGAATTAGTCGTCACAGGCAGTCAGGGTCAGCCACTGGGACAGTTGGCGCTTAAGTCGATTATCGCGACGATGGTCACCTCGACAGTGAGCGAGGAATCGCAGGTCGTTCAGCCAAGAGTGGTGTCGAAAGCGGCATTGCTTACCGAAGGAGAATCGGGGGAAATTGCGGGGTAAAAAGGGGGCGTCCTCCATGACGCAGGCGCAGCTTAGAGGCTGTGCGATTGATTCTCAAGTGCTATTTGTACATTAGTTTGGCCCAATGCTACCGGGGCTTTTTTTGCCAACTGATATTCTTTTGATATTGCCCGCGCCATCGAATTTGCAGCACCTGAAGACTTCATTCGCCTGAAGGGAAAGCCAGAGTAACGGGCGAAAAAAAACCCGGCAAAAAAAGCCGGGTCAAAAACCGTGATTAGCCTGATGAGGAGACAGTCCAGGAGACCGACCTAAGGTCATCTGGACGATCGACTGATCTCGCGATCAGCTGGGTGCAATAATAATCATTCTCGTTTAAGAGTCAAATGATTTTATCTGCTCGATTGGAAAATTCTTTCCTGTCTCCCTGAAAGCACGCCTGGTTCACACATTCTGATGCCCTTGCAAAGATCGATCGATCATCGCCTTGGCCATGTCGATCATGTGCACCGTCGAAAAGGCCAGGTCTCGGCTTGCACCGTGCAGGTTGTTGGCTGACTCATGGGCAGTTGCCGCAGCGCATCGCAATAAATCCGAGGCATGAACCAGTGCCTCTTCTGCGCTGATCTGTGGGTTCACATCAAAGAACCGCTCTACAGCAGCGGGTTCGGACACAGTTGGTTTCAAGTAATAATCCAGCGCTCGTTGCGCGGCGGCGTTGCCTTTTGGCGAGGTCAACGTGGTATCGATTTCCATATCTGGCAGGTCATTGCAGGGTAACGTCATGACGATGGCAAGCTCCGTGATAAATTCAGATCCGTGAATCCATCCTAGTACAAACTGTATTTGTGACTGGAATTTAAATACTACAATTTGTGTTTTGTTGGTCGGAGTACCCCACGTATCGTGCCGCACATGGATAAATGGATTGAGTTAGTCAAAGCCAAGATGAGTGACCTCAAAGTCACTCAAGAGGTCCTCGCCGACCGCCTCGGGATGTCCCAGGGTGGCGTGGGCCACTGGCTGAATAAGCGCCGTCAGCCGAGCATCGAAGACATGAATCGTGTCTTGCGCGCGCTCGGGATGGATTTTCTGGAAGTGGCGACGGTGATTCGCGAGCGTCTGGTCTCGCATGCCGACGAGCCTTGCCTGGCCCACAAGTACAACCCGTACTTCCGTTACCCGGTCAGTGACTGGCGAGAGCCCGCGCAAGTGCGTGATGGTGAGCTTTCGGTCTACGGCAAGCCGCGTTTCGAGCTGACCGATTACCACGCGCAAGGTGCGGCGTTCTGGCTGGTGGTGGTGGGAGATGCGATGACCGCACCCACCGGCGTGAGCATAGCCGAGGGCATGATGATCCTGGTGGATCCGGCCATTGTGCCGGAGCCTGGAAAGCTGGTGATCGCGCAGTGGTCGGACAGCACCGAGGCGACCTTTCGCAAACTGATCGAAGAGGGCGGGCAGCGTTATCTGGTCCCGCTCAATCCGACGTATCCGAAGGCCCTTTACACCGATGAATGTCGAATTATCGGTGTAGTGGTTCAGGCAACAGCCAAATTCTAATCAGATCGGTCCGCGTAAAACGTAGGACCGATCTTCATTTCACGCTTCTTCCAGTTCGACCAGCGCACTGCCTTCGCTGACCATTTCGCCTTCCTGGCAATACAAGGCTTTGATCACGCCCGCGTGGGGCGCACGAATGCTGTGCTCCATTTTCATCGCTTCCAACACCACCAGTTGCGCCCCGGCTTCGACCGTTTGCCCGGCCTCCACCAGTACTCGCACGATGCTGCCGTTCATTGGCGCGGTGAGCCCACCGTGATGGCTGTGGCTGGCTTCGACGGCGCTGATCGGGTCGTAGGACTCGATACGGCGCAGTTCACCGTCCCATTGCAGATAGACAGAGTCGCCATGACGGATTGCCCGATGCTGGCGGCGTACGCCGTTGTGCTCGGTCAGCAATTGCTCACCTTGAAGGTGGGCGGTGCGGATGTCGCCCAAGGTCAGTGCGCGGTCCTGGCCTTCGCAGCTCAAGTGCAGGGTGATTTCTTTTGGCAACCCAGCCCGGAAACCATTGCCGATTGCCCATGGCGAACTCACGTCATCGGCGCGCGGTGAACCTGGCTGGCTCTGGGCAACCGCCTGAGCGGCGGCTTGCCAAAACCCGTCACTAAGGTCCGAGGGCGCTGGCAACAATTGCTCCTGAAAGCGCGGGATAAACCCGGTGTCCAGTTCTGCCGCTGCAAACGCAGGGTGTGCGATGATCCGGCGCAGGAAGTTGATGTTGGTCTTGAGTCCGCCAATCGCGAACTCATCGAGCATGCTCAACAACCGCAGGCGCGCCTGTTCGCGGTCTTCGCCCCAGGCAATCAGCTTGCCCAGCATCGGGTCGTAGAACGGCGAAATCTCATCACCTTCTTCAACACCACTGTCGACCCTACGTCCCGGGCCTTCGGCTGATTCACGATACAGTTCCAGGCGCCCGGTGGCCGGCAGGAAATCATTGGCCGGGTCCTCTGCGTACAGACGCACTTCAATCGCATGACCGATCAGCGGCACTTCGGCCTGGGTCATCGGCAGCGCTTCGCCACGGGCCACGCGAATTTGCCAGGCTACGAGGTCGAGGCCGGTGATGGCTTCGGTGACCGGATGCTCAACCTGTAGGCGCGTGTTCATTTCCATAAAGAAGAACTCACCGCGCGAATCCAGCAAAAACTCCACGGTGCCGGCGCCGACATAACCGATGGCCTGTGCCGAGCGAACAGCCGCCTCGCCCATGGCGCGACGCAGTTCCCGACTCAAGCCTGGCGCAGGTGCTTCCTCAACGACTTTCTGATGGCGGCGCTGGATCGAGCAGTCACGTTCATTCAGGTACAGGCAATTGCCATGCTGATCGGCAAAGACCTGGATTTCGACGTGGCGCGGTTTGAGCAGGTACTTCTCCACCAGCATCCGCGAGTCGCCGAAGGAGGATTTCGCTTCACGCTGGGCCGACGCCAGGGCTTCGGCCAACTGGCTGACGTCCTCGACCACTTTCATGCCTTTGCCACCACCGCCGGCGGTGGCTTTGAGCAGTACCGGATAACCGATGCGCTCACAGGCATCGCGGAAGGTGTCGAAGTCCTGCGCTTCGCCGTGATAACCAGGGACCAAAGGCACGCCAGCGGTTTCCATCAGCGCTTTGGCCGCGGATTTGCTACCCATGGCGTCGATGGCCGAGGCAGGCGGGCCAAGGAAAATCAGGCCGGCGTCTTCAATCGCGCGGGCAAACCCGGCGTTCTCTGACAAAAAGCCATAACCCGGATGGATCGCCTGAGCGCCGCTGGCTTTGGCTGCCGCAATCAATTTGTCGATTTGCAGATAACTGTCGGCGGCTTTGCTGCCACCGAGGTCGACGCGGATATCCGCTTCGCGGCTGTGTCGCGCGTCACGGTCAGTGGCGCTGTGCACGGCCACAGTGGTCAGGCCCAAGGCCTTGGCGGTGCGCATGACCCGGCAGGCGATTTCGCCACGGTTGGCCACCAGTAGGGTGGTGAGAACAGGTGCGCTCATCAACGCGGCTCCTTGGTGGTGACTTGCCAGCTTGGTGGACGTTTCTGCAAAAAGGCGCGTAGGCCTTCCTGACCTTCGGGGCTGACGCGGATACGGGCGATAGCGTTTTCTGTGTAACGGCGCAGTGCCGGGGTTAACGCGCCATGGCTGACTTCACGCAACAAGTCTTTACTGACACGCATGGCGGCGGGGCTGTTAAGCAGGAGGTTGTCGATCCACTGGTCGACCTTTTGCTCCAGCTCGGCGGCCGGATAGCTTTCCGACAACAATCCGATTTCCCGCGCCCGTTGCCCGCCGAAACGTTCGGCGGTCAGCGCATAACGGCGTGCCGCGCGTTCACCGATGGCCTGCACCACGAACGGGCTGATCACTGCTGGCGCCAGGCCGATGCGCACTTCCGACAGGCAGAACTGCGCGTCGTCGGTGCCAATCGCCATGTCGCAGCAACTGATCAAGCCCAGCGCACCGCCGAAGGCCGCGCCTTGCACCACGGCCAGGGTCGGGATTTTCAACTTGGCGAGGTTGTACATCAACTCCGCCAGTTCCCGGGCGTCATCGAGGTTGGTGCCGTAATCGAGTTCGGCCGATTGCTGCATCCATGCCAGGTCGGCGCCGGCGCTAAAATGTTTGCCGCGTCCACGCACCAGCAAAAAGCGCAGGCTGGAGTCGCTCGCCACGGTGTCCAGCGCGAGGATCAGTTCGCGGATCATTTCGGCGTTGAACGCGTTGTTCTTTTCTTCACGGCTGAGCCACAGGGTGGCGAAACCCCGTGGGTCGGTCAGCAGTTCGAGGGTTTTGAAGTCACTCATGGTTTTCTCCCGATCACATCCGGAACACGCCGAAGCGGCTCGGTTCGATAGGCGCGTTCAACGACGCGGACAAGGCCAGGGCCAGCACATCACGGGTTTGCGCCGGGTCGATGACGCCGTCGTCCCACAGCCGTGCGCTGGAATAGTAGGGGTGACCCTGTTCTTCGTATTGATCGAGGATCGGTTGTTTGATCTCGGCTTCCTGCACGGCGCTGAATCCTTGACCACTGCGCTCAGCCTGCTCGCGTTTGACCTGTACCAACACCCCGGCAGCCTGTTCCGCGCCCATCACACCAATGCGCGCGTTTGGCCACATCCACAGGAAGCGCGGGTCGTAAGCCCGACCGCACATGCCGTAGTTACCGGCACCAAAACTACCGCCGATGATCACGGTGAATTTCGGCACTTTGGCGCAGGCCACCGCCGTCACCAATTTCGCACCGTGCTTGGCGATGCCGCCGGCCTCATATTTTTGGCCAACCATGAAACCGGTGATGTTTTGCAGGAACAGCAACGGGATGCCGCGCTGGCAGGCCAGTTCGATAAAGTGCGCGCCTTTCTGCGCAGCTTCAGCGAACAGGATGCCGTTGTTGGCGAGGATCGCGATGGGGTAACCGTGCAAGTGGGCAAAGCCGCACACCAGCGTGGTCCCGAACAGCGCTTTGAACTCATCGAACACTGAACCGTCGACCAGACGTGCGATAACTTCGCGCACATCGAACGGTTGCTTGGCGTCCGCCGACACCACGCCGTACAACTCGTCACTGCTGTACAGCGGCGCAATAGGCGCGCGTTGTTGCACTTCGCCGAGCTTGCGCCAGTTGAGATTGGCGACGCTGCGTCGGGCAATGGCCAGGGCGTGTTCATCGCTTTCGGCGTAATGGTCGGCGACGCCGGAAATCTTGCAGTGCACATCGGCCCCGCCGAGGTCTTCGGCGCTGACCACTTCACCGGTCGCGGCTTTTACCAGTGGCGGGCCGGCAAGAAAAATCGTCGCTTGCTGGCGTACCATGATCGCTTCGTCAGCCATCGCAGGCACATACGCACCACCGGCGGTGCACGAGCCCATCACCACCGCGATTTGCGGAATGCCCATGGCACTCATGTTGGCCTGGTTGAAGAAAATCCGCCCGAAGTGTTCGCGGTCCGGGAACACTTCATCCTGACGCGGCAGGTTCGCGCCGCCGGAGTCCACCAGATAGATGCACGGCAAACGATTTTGCTGGGCGATGGTCTGGGCGCGCAGGTGTTTTTTCACGGTCAGCGGGTAGTACGAGCCACCTTTCACGGTGGCGTCGTTGGCGACGATCATGCATTCGACGCCTTCCACGCGGCCGATTCCAACAATCACGCCGGCGGCTGGAACGTCTTCACCGTAAACCTCATAGGCCGCCAGTTGGCTGATTTCCAGAAACGGCGAACCCGGATCGAGCAGGCGGTTGATGCGTTCGCGGGGCAGCAATTTACCGCGCGAGGTGTGGCGTTCTTGAGCCTTCGGGCCGCCACCGAGCTGCACTTGGGCGAGCAAGGTGTGCAGGTCGTCGACCTGTTTGAGCATCGCCGCGCTGTTGGCCGCGAACTCCGCCGAACGAGGGTTGAGCTGGGTATGCAGGATAGCCATGGACAGCTCCGATTAGCGGGTTTCGTTGAACAGTTCGCGACCGATCAGCATGCGACGGATCTCACTGGTGCCGGCGCCGATTTCGTACAGCTTGGCGTCACGCAGCAGACGGCCGGCCGGGAATTCGTTGATGTAACCGTTGCCACCGAGAATCTGGATCGCGTCGAGGGCCATTTGCGTGGCGCGTTCGGCGCTGTACAGAATCACGCCTGCAGCGTCCTTGCGCGTGGTTTCGCCACGTTCGCAGGCCTGTGCCACTGCGTATAGGTAAGCGCGGCTGGCGTTGAGTTGGGTGTACATGTCGGCAACCTTGCCCTGGATCAGCTGGAATTCGCCGATGCTTTGGCCGAATTGCTTGCGGTCGTGGATGTAGGGAACGATCAGGTCCATGCAGGCCTGCATGATTCCGGTCGGGCCGCCGGAGAGGACAACGCGCTCGTAGTCGAGGCCGCTCATCAGGACTTTCACGCCACCGTTGAGCACGCCGAGGATGTTTTCTTCTGGCACTTCGACGTCGTCAAAGAACAGCTCGCAGGTGTTGGAACCGCGCATACCGAGCTTGTCGAACTTGTTGCTGCGGCTGAAGCCTTTCCAGTCACGTTCGACGATGAACGCGGTGATGCCGTGTGGGCCTTTTTCCAGGTCGGTCTTGGCGTAGATCACGTAGGTGTTGGCGTCAGGGCCGTTGGTGATCCAGGTCTTGCTGCCGTTGAGCACGTAGTGATCGCCGCGTTTATCGGCACGCAGTTTCATAGAGACCACGTCGGAACCGGCATTCGGTTCGCTCATGGCCAGGGCGCCGATGTGCTCGCCGCTGATCAGCTTCGGCAGGTACTTGGATTTTTGTTCATGGTTGCCGTTACGGTTGATCTGGTTGACGCAAAGGTTGGAGTGCGCACCGTAGGACAAGGCAACCGACGCCGACCCACGGCTGATTTCTTCCATGGACACGACGTGCGCCAGGTAACCCAGGCCGGCACCGCCGTATTCTTCCGGCACGGTAATGCCGAGCAGGCCCATGTCGCCGAATTTGCGCCACAGGTCGGCGGGGAACAGGTTGTCGATATCGATCTGAGCGGCGCGCGGTGCGATCTCTTTGGCGACAAAGGACTGAACCTGATCGCGCAGCATGTCGATGGTTTCACCGAGGGCAAAATTCAGGGATGGATAGCTCATGGGGCACCTTTTGGCTTTTTTGTAGGGCGGGGAGGGCGGCGATTCGCTTCTCACCTTTACGTTAACGTAAGCCTGTGACGAATGGCTGTCAATCACCCTTTACGTTAACGTCAACTTGAGCGAGAGTAGAGGCAGTTCTTAATGATCGAGGCTAGTCATATGCTTCGGTCCAATAACCCACTAATAAAGACAATAGGGGTCGTCATGGATCAACCCAGTGCAAGCCCGCAGCGCAGCTATACCCGCGGTTCCCAGGACAAAGCCTTGCTGGCGATGACCATCGGTCAGGCATTCGATAACACCGTTGCGCAATATTCGAACGGGGAGGCGCTGGTCGTGCGCCATCAGCAGGTGCGATACACCTGGCAGCAACTGGCCGACACCGTAGATCTGCATGCCAGAGCGCTGCTCGCGCTAGGCTTGCAGGCCGGTGACCGTCTCGGCATCTGGGCACCGAACTGCGCGCAGTGGTGCGTCACCCAGTTTGCCACCGCAAAAATCGGCGTGATTCTGGTCAACATCAACCCGGCGTACCGCAGCTCCGAACTCGAATACGTGTTGAAGCAATCCGGTTGCCAATGGCTGGTCTGCGCCGGAGCTTTCAAAACGTCCGACTATCACGGGATGCTGCAAGGCCTGGTTCCCGAACTGGCCGAGCAATCCATCGGAAAATTGCACAGCGAACGCCTGCCCGACCTGCGCGGCGTCATCAGCCTGGATGCGCAGCCGCCTTCAGGTTTTCTGCCGTGGTCACAATTGGCCGATCTGGGCGCTAGCGTTTCGATTCAACAGCTGCGCGAACGCCAAGACAACCTGCATTTCGATCAGCCGGTGAACATCCAGTATACCTCCGGCACCACCGGGTTCCCGAAGGGCGCGACCCTCAGTCATTACAATATTCTCAACAACGGCTACATGGTCGGCGAAAGCCTGGGCCTGTCCGCCGATGATCGTTTGGTGATCCCGGTGCCGCTGTATCACTGCTTCGGCATGGTCATGGGCAACCTCGGTTGCATCACCCATGCCAGCACCATGATTTACCCAAACGATGCCTTCGATCCGCTGCTGACTCTGGCTACCGTCGCTGAAGAAAAAGCCACGGCGCTGTATGGCGTACCGACGATGTTCATCGCCATGCTCGATCAGCCCAAGCGTGCGGAATTCGATCTGTCGAGCCTGCGCACCGGGATCATGGCCGGTGCAACCTGCCCCATCGAGGTAATGCGCCGGGTCATCAACGAAATGCACATGAGCGAAGTGCAAATTGCCTACGGCATGACGGAAACAAGTCCTGTGTCGTTGCAGACCGGTCCGTCAGACGAGTTGGAGTTACGCGTGACCACCGTCGGTCGCACCCAGCCACAACTGGAAAGCAAGATCATCGACGAGGCAGGCAACCTCGTGCCGCGCGGCACCATCGGTGAACTGTGCACCCGCGGTTACAGCGTGATGCTCGGTTACTGGAACAACCCGCAAAGCACGGCCGAGGCCATCGATCAGGCCGGCTGGATGCACACCGGCGACCTGGCGAGCATGAACGACGATGGCTATGTATGCATTGCCGGGCGCAACAAGGACATGATTATCCGGGGTGGTGAGAACGTTTACCCACGGGAGCTGGAAGAGTTCTTCTTCACCCACCCGGCGGTGGCGGACGTGCAAGTGATCGGCATTCCGTGCTCGCGCTATGGCGAAGAGATTGTTGCCTGGATCAAATTCCACCCGGGCCACAGCGCCACCGAGCAAGAGCTGCAAGCCTGGTGCAAGGAACGCATCGCGCATTTCAAGACGCCGCGTTACTTCAAGTTCGTGGAGGAATTTCCGATGACCGTGACCGGCAAGATCCAGAAATTCCGGATGCGCGAGATCAGCGTCGCGGAGCTCAAAGCGAAGCTGTAGGAGCTTGCTTGCCAGCGAAGGCGGCGGAACATCCAGCATTCATGTTGACTGACCCACCGCCATCGCGGGCAAGCCTCGTTCCTACAAAGGATAAGGGGCAAAGGACAGCGAAAACCTGAACGCCAGACAGCACAAAGGGGAGCCGAAGCTCCCCTTTAATTTTGTCGTTGCGCGTGCTCTTTTTTTGTTATTGAGGGGCGGTCTGTTTTTGTTTTTGGAAACCGTGACCCTTTACCGCTGTTTTTGTCGATCCCCATCCGGGATCAAGAGCAAACGTATTTTTTTGAGCGCTGATCACTTTTTCGCTGAGCGATCCAACCAGTTCGGGAGCTACCTGAAGGTAGTTTTATTGTTCTCTGCCCGGTTGCGGGTAACTCCGAAAAGCACCCTGAAAAGCACATCTTCTCCAAAAAAATCTGTTAGCTGCGTCTCTGCCGTGTTGTTTTTGTTATGTCAGAGTCGTTACGTCTTATTTTTATTAGTGTTTGCTGCTTTTTTTGTTCTTGTTATGCAGAAGATATAGCAGAAGCCGTGCCAACTTTTAAAAATCCTTATAAATCAACTGCTTGAGATTTTGTAGGGTTTTGCGCCTCAGGTAAAACCCTAGAATCTGTTTCCGTGTTACTCGCTTGTTCCCACCTTTGAGACCGTGCGGTAACACCCGGACACACTCACTGTGCGCTGCGAGCCTTGGCCACACGCGAACCAGTCGGACGACCCAGTACCGTGCAAATCTGCTGACCGGCCAGGATCAACGCATCCAGGTCGATACCGGTCTCGATACCCAAGCCGTTGAGCAGGTACACCACGTCTTCGGTGGCAACGTTACCGCTGGCGCCCTTGGCGTACGGGCAGCCGCCGAGGCCGGCGATGGAGCTGTCGAACACCGAAATGCCTTCCAGCAGGCTGGCGTAGATATTGGCCATGGCCTGGCCATAGGTGTCGTGAAAGTGCCCGGCGAGTTTTTCACGGGGCACGTCGGCCGCGACCACCTCGAACATCTTGCGGGTGGCGCCCGCGGTGCCTGTGCCGATGGTGTCGCCCAGCGACACTTCGTAACAGCCCATGGCGTAGAGCTCGCGCGCAACCCGGGCGACCTGCTCGGGGGCGACGTTACCTTCGTAAGGGCAGCCCAGCACGCAGGACACATAACCGCGTACGCTCACGCCGTGTTGTTTGGCGGCGTCCATGATCGGCACGAAACGCTCCAGGCTTTCGCTGATCGAGCAGTTGATGTTGCGCTGGGAAAAGGCTTCAGACGCGGCGGCGAACACCGCGACTTCCTTGACCCCGGCCGCCATCGCATCTTCAAACCCTCGCAGATTGGGGGCGAGTGCGCCGTAGGTGACGCCCGACTTGCGCTGGATCTGCGCGAAGACCTCGGCGGAACCGGCCATTTGCGGTACCCACTTGGGCGAGACGAAGCTGCCGACTTCTATATAACCGAGGCCGGCGGCGGTCAGCGCATCGACCAACTGCACCTTGTCGGCAACGCTGATCGGTTGGGCTTCATTTTGCAGACCGTCGCGAGGGCCGACTTCGACAATGCGTACGTGGGTGGGAAGGGACATGGTGTTGGACCTGTTGTAATTGTATGAATGTTCACAGAACCCTGTAGGAGCTGGGCTCAGCTCCTACACGACCTGCTGGCTTTTGATGGTCTGCTCCAGCGCCTGAGTACAGCGCTCCTGCGCGGTGTCCAGCTCCAGCTTCATCTGCTCGATGTCGAGCATCTGTTGCTCCAGTTGTTCGCGGCGCTCGGCGATCTTGTTCAACATGGTTTGCAGTTGTTTCTGATTGCCGCCGGTGGGGTCATACAGCTCGATCAGCTCGCGGCACTCGGCCAGGGAGAAGCCAATGCGCTTGCCCCGCAGGATCAGTTTCAGGCTGACCTTGTCGCGGGGCGAGTAGATGCGTTCCTGGCCACGACGCTCGGGACTGAGCAGGCCTTGTTCCTCATAAAAGCGGATGGCTCGCGTGGTGATGTCGAGCTCGCGGGCGAGGTCGGAGATGCTATAGGTCTGGCTGCTCATGGAAGCGCTCGAAAAAGGTCATGGCGCTAAGCTAATGGCAGGTTGACGTTTACGTCAAGGGGCGGAGATCTTCTGAGTCATCACTGGCCTCATCGCGAGCAGGCTCACTCCCACATGGATCTACAGTGAACACATAATCTATGTCCGTGTAGAGATCTCCTGTAGGGGTGAGCCCGCTCGCGATGGGGGCGCCTCGGTACCAAGTCCTACACCTTTTCGAGCTTCTTCTCATGCGCCGTCACCTGCTGGCACAACTCGATCATTTGCTCGCGCATCCAGCGGTTGGCCGGGTCCTGGTCGGTGCTTTCGTGCCAGTAGAGATGCGTTTCCACCGGTGGTACGTCGTTGACCGGCAGACTGAAGGCGTGCAAATCGTTGCGACGGGCAAAGCGCTCCGGGACGGTCATGACCATGTCGGTCTGTTGCAACACTTGCGAGGCCATCAAGTAGTGCTGGGAGCGAAGGGCGATCTTGCGCTGGATACCCATTTTTCCCAGAGCCAGATCAACATGGCCCAGGCCGCTACGGCGGCTGGAGATGTGGATGTGGGTCAGCGACAAATAATCATCCAGGCTGAATTTCTCTTTGCCCGCCAGCGGATGTCCCTTGCGCATGGCGCACACGTAACGGTCTTCCATCAACTTGACGTGACGTACTTGCGGGTCGGTGTTGAGCGGCGCATCTACCGCGAAGTCGAGACGCCCGGCTGCCAGTTCCTTGGTGGTTTCACGGCGCTTGGACAGGAAGCTTTCGATGATCACCGTCGGGGCCAGGCGGCGCAGGCGCTGGAACAGCGGCGGCAGGATCACCGCTTCGGTGAGGTCGGTCATGCTGATGCGATAGGTTTTGACCGCTTGCAGCGGGTTGAAAATGCGGCTTTCCTGCACCGACACGCGCAGCAGGGAAAGGGCGTTACGCACCGGCCCGATGATGTTCTGGGCCATGGGCGTCGGAACCATGCCCTGGGCGGTACGCACAAACAACGGATCGTTGAAAGTCTCACGAAGACGAGCCAGAGCGTTCGAGACCGCTGGCTGGGTTATGCCGACAATCTGTCCGGCGCGGGTCAGGTTGGCTTCGGTGTAGATCGCGTCGAAGACGATGAAAAGGTTGAGATCGACCTTGCTCAGATTCATTTGCGCTGCACTCTTATTGTAGGTTCTCGATCAGCTGATCATATATCGGTGATGAATGTTAATACACGACGAGAATAGGCTAGGTAAATTATCAGCGCTGTTCTAGCATCAATTCCATGACCTAAACAACCTCTGCCCAAGAAGGTAATGCTCATGGATTTCGCTTATTCGCCCAAGGTTCAGGAACTGCGTGAGCGCGTAACCGCGTTCATGGACACTTATGTTTATCCCGCTGAGGCGGTGTTCGAACGCCAGGTTGCCGAAGGCGATCGCTGGCAGCCGACCGCGATCATGGAAGAGCTCAAACTCAAGGCCAAGGCTGAAGGCCTGTGGAATTTGTTTCTGCCTGAATCCGAACTCGGCGCCGGCCTGACCAACCTCGAATACGCACCGTTGGCCGAAATCATGGGCCGCTCGTTGCTGGGGCCGGAGCCGTTCAACTGCTCAGCGCCCGACACCGGCAACATGGAAGTGCTGGTGCGCTACGCGAACGAAGAACAGAAACAACGCTGGCTCGAACCGCTGCTGCGCGGCGAGATCCGCTCGGCGTTTGCCATGACCGAACCGGATGTTGCCTCCTCTGACGCCACCAACATGGCCGCTCGCGCCGTGCGTGATGGCGACGAGTGGGTTATCAACGGCAAAAAATGGTGGACCTCTGGCGCCTGCGATCCACGCTGCAAGATTCTGATCTTCATGGGCCTGAGCGATCCGGATGCGCCGCGCCATGCCCAGCACTCGATGATCCTGGTGCCGGTGGATACCCCTGGCGTGAAGATCGTCCGTCCGCTACCGGTGTTCGGTTATGACGACGCCCCTCACGGCCACGCTGAAGTGCTGTTCGAAAACGTCCGCGTGCCCTACGAAAACGTCCTGTTGGGCGAAGGACGCGGCTTCGAAATTGCTCAGGGGCGCCTTGGCCCGGGCCGGATTCACCACTGCATGCGTTCGATCGGCATGGCTGAACGGGCGCTGGAATTGATGTGCAAACGCTCGGTCAGCCGTACCGCATTCGGTAAGCCACTTGCGCGTCTGGGCGGCAACATCGACAAGATCGCCGATTCGCGGATGGAAATCGACATGGCCCGCCTGCTGACGCTGAAAGCGGCGTACATGATGGACACCGTGGGCAACAAGGTGGCGAAAAGCGAGATCGCGCAGATCAAGGTAGTCGCGCCGAACGTGGCCTTGCGGGTCATCGATCGGGCGATTCAGATCCATGGCGGGGCAGGGGTTTCCAACGATTTCCCGTTGGCCTACATGTATGCGATGCAGCGGACCCTGCGCCTGGCCGACGGCCCGGACGAAGTGCACCGCGCGGCGATTGGCAAGTTCGAAATTGGCAAATATGTGCCGAAAGAGATGATGCGTAGCGGGCAGTAACACCTCGGCGCCTGCCATTCGCGAGCAGGCTCGCTCCCACAAGGTCAAGGTGAACCCTGTGGGAGCGAGCCTGCTCGCGATGGCGTCGGTCAATTCAACACAGAAGCCTCTGACTCAATACACCCAAACCTCAACTCGCCGATTCTTGATCCGCCCCTCATCCGCGCTATTGGCCGCCACCGGCATTTCGGCACCAAAGCCGCGAATATCGCGAAACACCACGCCGCTTTTCACCAGTTCCCGCCGCACCGCCATGGCCCGCAGTTTCGACAGCAAATCGGCGCGCGCCGGGTCGCTCTTGGCATCGCCAAACCCTACCAGCGTGACTTGGCGATTGGTTTTATCACGCTGCTTTATGTAGTCGAGCACCCGTGACAGGTCTTGCTGTGCCTTGTTGTCGAGCGTCGCGCTGCCTTCTTCAAAACGGAAATTCACCGACAGCCGCTGAGCATGACGACTGAGGGCCTGATAACCCTCCGGCATCAACGCATTCGGTGTGACCGTGATGGCCTGGACGGACTGAGCGATAAAGCCGTTGGCTGCGACAATCGCCTGACCTTGGCGGCTTTGCGCGAACACCGCCAGGGCCTCGGCCCAAGGGTTTTTGCCGTGGGGCGGCAGGTAGAAGAACAGTCGGCGGGACAACGGATAGTCTTCCGTGGCGATCAGACTATTGAGCGGCAGCATGGCCTGGGATTGGCCATCGACGATCGCCACGGCTTTGGCCTGGCGTACATAAGGCAGGCCGATGAACCCGATGCCCTGCGGGTCGAGGCTGACGGCGTCGGACAATTGCTCGCTGGATTCGAAGCGTTTCGTGGCGCTGTTTAGCGTTTTCCCACGCTGACTGAGGACTATTTCGTTAAACGTGTCATAGGTGCCGGATTGGTCATCGCGCGCATAGAGGTGAATCGCTCCACCGGTCCCGCCGAGTGCTTCCCAGGTTTTTGCTTCGCCGCTGAAAATTCTCGCCAGTTGTTCAGTGTTGAGTTGATTCAGCGGGTTTTGTGGGTGAAGGATGATGGCCAGCCCGTCGATGGCGATGACTTGCTCGGCCTCAGGGCTTTTGAAGTCGCCAAGGGATTCGAGGTCTACCAGTTCGCTGTCTTTGATCGGGCGCGAGGAAGCGGCGAGGTCGGCGCTGGCGTTTTTCAGGGCCGTGAACCCGGTGCTGGAGCCATGCGCCGCGACTTCAACCACGACTCGGCGACCCTGTGCGGTTTCGCCGACGATGCGTTGTTCGTTGGCTTTTTCTGCACGTTCACTGTGAACCTTGATCAGACCCTGCTCGCGCATCAGGCCTTCGACCAGTTCCGGGCCCAAGGCCGCACCGATGGTGTTGGAGCCCTGGATGCGAAGCACGGGGCCATTGGCGGGTATCGCTAAATCAGCGGCCGATGCCGTCAATGGCAGGCCGGCGCACAGCATCAATATAAACAAAACGCGCAGCGGCATACCGGCACCTTAAAAAATCATAGAAAGTGCGGCGAGAATAAGTCAGCAAGATTTCCGAAAGATGACAGTTGCCCCTGTAGGAGCTGAGCTTGCTCGCGATAGCGGTCGTCCAGTCAAATCTGCGGTGTGTATACCGCTATCGCGAGCAAGCTCAGCTCCTACAGGGGTTTGTGTTGCGCTTTGAATATCAGCTCAATTCAAGCCAGATCGGCGCATGATCGGACGGTTTTTCCATCCCGCGCAGGTCGTAATCAACACCCGCATCCTTGACGCGTGGCAACAAGCCATGGGAGGCCATGATCAAGTCGATTCGCAGCCCGCGCTTGGGCTCGTCTTCAAAGCCGCGGCTACGGTAATCGAACCAGCTGAAACGGTCGGTTACGTCCGGGTTCAGGTGACGGAAACTGTCCACCAGGCCCCAGTTTTTCAGACGGGCCATCCACTCGCGTTCTTCCGGCAAGAAGCTGCACTTGCCGGTTTTCAGCCAGCGCTTCATGTTGTCCGGGCCGATGCCGATGTCGCAGTCTTCCGGGGAAATATTCACGTCCCCCATCACCACCAGCGGCTGATCGTTGCTGAATTGGCTTTCCAGTAGTTGTTGCAGGTCGCTGTAGAAACGTTGCTTGGCCGGGAACTTGGTCGGGTGATCGCGGCTTTCACCTTGTGGGAAATAGCCGTTCATGATGGTCACCGGCACGCCATTGGCGTCGGCGAAGGTGCCCCAGATGAAGCGTCGTTGAGCGTCTTCTTCATCGGTGGCGAAGCCTTTGTGCAAGGCCAGTGGTTCTTTGCGCGAGAGCAGGGCGACGCCGTAGTGGCCTTTCTGCCCATGGAAATACACGTGGTAGCCCAGCGCCTGTACCTCGGCCAGCGGGAACTGGTCGTCGTGAACTTTGGTTTCCTGCAAGCCGATGACGTCTGGCTGGTGTTTTTCAATCAGCGCCGCCAGCTGATGCGGGCGAGCACGCAGCCCGTTGATGTTGAAGGAGACGATCTTCATGGTCGGCAGTCCTGGCAAAAGGGCGATGCTAGCTGACATGTAGGAATCGGGCCAGTGTGGGGTGAGGGGATTCGTGTTCGGCGGTAGGTCTTCTATGGCTCATGCGGGCCTCATCGCGAGCAGGCTAATCTCCTACAGTCCCAGTCTGGTCTATAACTGTGGGAGCGAACCTGCTCGCGATGGCGTCAGCACTGATGTCGATTAGTAAGGAACTGTGTCAGTACCGATAGGCTCGTCACAACAAGAGCACAGCCATTTGAGCTGTACCGGGGAGATCAACCGTTATGCCTGAAACCTCGACCGCCATCGCCGACATTCACATGCTCGACAGTGGTTATGCCCACGAAGCGCGTTCCCTGCTGTATCACGCTTACCGGCACGAACCGACCTTCGGTTACCTGTTCGAGGCCGAACGCCCCGGCTATGAACATCGCGTGCGGGCGACCGTGCGAGAGCTGGTTAAACAGCACTTTCTTCAGGACTTGCCGGCCATTGGCCTGTTGGTCAACGACCGTTTGATCGGCATCGCCCTGATCGCGCCGCCGCTACGACGCCTGGGCATCACCGAAAGTTGGGCCTGGCGTTTGCGCATGGTGCTCAGCGCGGGTTTTCGCAGCACCCGCCGCTATCTCGACTACCACGCCGCCGTTGCCGCCTGCGTGCCGAGTGACTCGGTCCATGTGCTACCAATGCTGGGCATTCACCCGCAATTTCAGGGCAAACACTTCGGCGAACAACTGCTGCAAGCGGTGCATAACTGGTGCGCGGTGGATGAAACCTCTCAGGGTGTGATCCTCGACACCGGCAACCCTCGCTATCTGGAGTTCTATAAGCGTCAGGGCTATGAGGAAATCGGCGAGGTCGCCGTAGGACCGATTCGCGAACACGTTTTTTTTCACGCCAATCCTCAGGTGGTACAAACCGCAACGGCATAAACGGTAGAACTTTAACGCCACGCCAGGCTCTATCACGCTCCCAAGCTCGTGATAGCATCCGCGCCTATGAAGTTTCCAGGAAGATTCACCAGTGGCGTGCTGATGCTGTTCACCAGCTGCGCGGCGCTGGCCCAAAGTGAATTGGATGTGCGGATCAAACCGTCCAACGATGAACTCAAAGTCAATATAGAAGGCTATATCGGCAGCCTCGGCGATCGTGACGAAGAAGCTTTGCAGCGCTTCAGTCGAGGCGCCGAGGAGCAGGCGCGCAAGGCCGCCCAGGCCCTGGGTTATTACCAGCCGCAGATCGACAGCGATGTGACGGGCGGTAAAACGCCGCGCCTGGTGCTCAATATCGACCCCGGCGAACCGGTGCACTTGCGCAATGTCACGATTCGCATCGACGGCCCGGCCGCTTCACTCAAGTCTTTTCGTGTGCCCAAAAGCGCTTCGCTGAAAACCGGCGCGGTGCTCAATCATGGTCATTACGAAGACGCCAAACGCCTGATTCAGAATCAAGCCTCGCGCTTCGGCTTTTTCAGCGGTCACTTCACCAGTCAAAAACTGTTGGTGGACCCGCGCGCTGGCGTGGCCGATATCGAGCTTATTTATAGCAGCGGCCCGCGCTACGCCTTGGGCAAGGTCAGTTTCGAAGGCGACACACCGTTTGACGAAGACCTGCTGCAACGCATGGTGCCGTTCAAGCAAGGCGCTCCTTACGACTCCGAACTGATCGCGGAGCTCAATCAGGCCATGCAATCGAGTGGTTATTTCGACAGTGTTCGAGTGGATGCGACGCCGACGGCGTCCAAAAATGATGTGATCCCGGTTGATGTCAAACTCGAAACCCGCAAACCTCGGACCATGGGCCTGGGGCTGGGTTACTCGACCGACGTCGGTCCCCGGATCAAGGCGAACTGGACCCGGCACTGGGTCAACCCACAGGGGCACAGTTATGGCTGGGAGGCTGAAGTCTCGGCGCCCCGGCAAAACGTCGGGCTGTTCTACGACATTCCCCTGGACCCGCCGCTGACCGACAAACTGCGTTTTGCCGGTGGTTATCAGAACGAAGAAATTGACGGCACCGACACCCGCAGCAAATTGCTGACCATCGGGCCCGAGTGGCACAGCAAACTGCCCAGTGGCTGGCAACGCGTGGTGTCGCTGAAGTGGCAGCGCGAGGATTACAAACTGGGTGACGATTCGGGGTTGAGTAATTTGCTCATGCCCGGCGTCAGCTACTCCTACCTAAAAAGCGACAACCGCATCGATCCGCACAACGGTTACCGCCTGCAATTCGAGTCCAAAGTGGCTAAAGAAGGCCTGGGCTCGGACAACAACTTGTTGTACGGCACTGCGTTGGTAAAAGGCTTGACCACGGTTTTCGACAAACACCGGTTTCTCGGCCGGGTGCAGGTCGGCGGCAGCGCTACCAATGGCTTCAAGTCAGTGCCGCCGTCGTTACGGTTTTTTGCCGGTGGCGATCAGAGCGTGCGCGGTTACGACTTTCAAAGTCTGTCCCCGGAAAACTCCGAGGGCGACCGTATCGGTGGCCGCTACATGGTGGCGGCGAGCGCAGAATACCAATACTCAATCGCCGAAAAATGGCGGGTTGCGACCTTCGTTGACCAGGGCAACGCCTTTAATACACTTGATCTGCCGAGCCTCAAGACCGGGGTGGGTATCGGCCTGCGCTGGATCTCGCCGGTGGGGCCGTTGCGCCTCGATCTGGCCCACGCGCTGGATGACGACGGCGGCATTCGACTGCACTTCTCCATGGGGCCTGAGTTGTGAATCGTGGTTTGAAAATAGTGCTGCTGGCGACTCTGGCGCTGCTAATGCTGGTCGTTGTCGCCGTCACCACGGTATTAGGCACCGCTGGGGGTAGCCGTTGGGCGCTCGGTTTTGTGCCAGGGCTGACCCTCGAAAATTTTCAGGGGCGTCTGGGTGGACAATGGAGTGCCGATCATCTGGTGTGGCAGCAGGACACCCGCCGGGTCGAACTGAGCAAAGTGATTTTCGCTTGGTCACCGCTGTGCCTGACACGGATGACGTTGTGCATCGAGCAACTGAAAGTCGATCAGGTCACCCTGCAGTTTCCGCCGGGCACCGAAGAAGCAAGCAGCGGGCCGATCAGCCTTCCGGATCTGACATTGCCGTTGGCGATTGAACTGGGTGATGTCCAGGTCGGCAGCCTGTTGTTCAACGGCAGCGAAGCACTTAAAGGCCTGCAACTGGCGGCGCACTGGACGGCGCAAGGCTTGCAAATTGATTCAGTGAAGTTGCAACGCGATGACCTGAGCCTGAACCTCTCCGGCCTGCTGCAACCCAGCGGTAACTGGCCGCTCAAGGCTGAAGGCAACCTGACCCTGCCGGCCCCGGAGCCTTGGGCGCTGGCGCTGAAAGTGGACGGCGACCTGCTGAAAACCCTGAACCTGAAAGCCGACAGCAGCGGTTACTTGAACGGGCAACTGACCGGTGAATTGCAACCGCTGGCGGACAACCTGCCGGCCAAGGTACGAATCACCGCCGACGGCTTCAAACCTGCCGCCGACTTGCCAGACACCTTGCAACTCAATCAGCTGGAACTCACCGGCGACGGCGACCTGAAAAACGGTTACCAGTTGCAAGGCAAAGCCACGCTCCCTGCCGAACAAGGTCCGGTCGCGTTGCTGCTGCAAGGCAAGGTTGACGCCAAGGGCGCGCAGATCGCCGGCCTTGACCTCACCGCCAACGACAAGCAAAGCCTCAAACTTAGCGGCACCCTCGACTGGAGCAAAGGCCTGAGTGCCGACGCGAAAATCGACTGGCTGGATTTTCCGTGGCACCGCCTCTATCCGTTGATAGACGAGCCGGACGTCGCGTTGCGCAGCTTCAATGGCGACATCTCCTACACCGACGGCCAGTACCTCGGCAGCTTCACAGCGGCGCTGGATGGCCCGGCCGGCGCCTTCACCCTGAACAGCCCGTTCAGCGGCGATCTGACGAAAATCTACCTGCAACAAATCCAGCTCCAGGCGGGGCAGGGCAAGGCCGAAGGGCACCTGAACCTGCAATTTGCCGACGGCATTGCCTGGGACACCGCACTCGACCTGTCAGCGATCAACCCGGCGTATTGGGTGGCGGAGCTGCCGGGCACACTGGCCGGGCCGTTGCGCAGCAAAGGCGAGATGAAGCATGACAAACTCAGCCTCAATGCGGACCTCGACCTGAAAGGCAAACTGCGCGGGCAACCTGCCGTGATCCAGGCCAAAGCGGATGGCGGCGGCGAGCAATGGAACCTCAATGCGCTGCAAATCCGCCTCGGCGACAACAGCATCAGCGGCAAGGGCAGCCTGCAACAGAAACTCGCCGGTCAGATCGACATCAAGATGCCGCGTTTGGCCCAACTCTGGCCGCAACTGCGCGGACAACTGAACGGCCGCATCGATGTCGCCGGCACGCTCAAGGCGCCGCAAGGCAAGCTAGGGCTGCAAGGCACGCAACTGGCTTTCGACGACAATCGCCTGCAAAGCCTCAACCTCGACGCGACCCTCGACAGTGCGCAACGGGCGAAAATCGACCTCAAGGGCAGCGGCATTCAAGCTGGCGCCACGTCGCTGGGCACGCTGACCGCCAGCGGTCAGGGTGACATCAAAAACCAGAAACTCAGCCTCGATCTGCAAGGGCCGCAATTGAAACTGGCCCTTGGTCTAGACGGTGCGCTGGACCAAGGCAACTGGCGTGGGCGCCTGGCCAGCGGTGACATCCAGACCGGTGGTCAGGACTGGAAACTGCAAGGCCCGGCGAAACTGGAGCGGCTGGCGGACGGCAAAATCAACCTCGGCGCTCACTGCTGGATGTCCGGCCCGGCCAGCCTGTGCGGTGACGACCAGCGCTTAATGCCGGAGCCCACGCTGCGTTTTCACCTCAAGCAGTTCCCGATTGAAAGCCTGGCGCAATGGCTGCCCAAAGATCTCGCCTGGAAGGGCAGGCTCAACGCCGACCTGCAACTTGACCTGCCCGCCAGCGGCCCGAATGGCCTGATCAGTATCGACGCCAGCGGCGGTACGTTGCGCATGAAAGAGAAGGACCAGTGGCTGGACTTCCCGTACCAGACGCTGAAACTCACCAGCAAACTCACACCGAAACGCATCGACACCGACCTCAACTTCGTCGGCGGCAAGCTCGGCGAGTTGATGGTTCAGGCGCAGCTCAATCCATTGCCAAAGAACAAACCGCTGACCGGCTCGTTCCGCTTGAGCGGCCTGGACCTGTCGGTGGCGCGACCGTTCGTGCCAATGGTCGAGAAACTCACCGGGCGCTTGAATGGCAGTGGCACGATTACCGGTGGCCTGTTGGCGCCGCAGGTTAACGGCAGCCTGTTGCTTAGCGACGGCGAAGTCTCCGGGCCGGAGTTGCCGATGGCGCTGCAAGCTTTGCAGCTGCGAGCAGTGATTGCCGGTGAAACCGTGCAATTGAATGGCGACTGGAAAAGCGGCAAGACCGGGCAGGGCACCCTCAACGGTAACATCGCCTGGGGGCAGGCGCTGGTGGTGGACCTGGCGCTCAAGGGCTCGCAGTTACCGGTTAGCGTCGAGCCGTACGCCAAGCTGGAAGTCGCGCCGGACCTGAAGATCTCGATGAAAGGTGACGAGCTGGCGATCGCCGGCAAAGTGCTGGTGCCCAAAGGCGATATCACCATCCGTGAGTTGCCGCCTTCCACGGTCAAGGTATCCGATGACGTGGTGATCGTTGGCCAACAGACCGAAGAGGGCAAACCACCCTTGGCCATGAAGATGGACATTGATGTGGTGGTCGGCGCTGACAAGCTGAGCTTTGCCGGGTTTGGCCTGACCGCGAATGTGCAGGGGCAGGTGCACATCGGCGACAACCTGGATACGCGGGGCGAACTGTGGCTCAACGACGGGCGTTATCGCGCCTACGGTCAGCGCCTGACCGTACGCCGGGCACGCTTGTTGTTTGCCGGTCCCCTTGATCAGCCGTACCTGGACATCGAGGCGATTCGCCAGACTGATGACGTGATCGCCGGTATTCGCCTGAGCGGCAGCGCCGAACAGCCGACCACGCAGATCTTCTCCGAACCGTCCATGAGCCAGGAACAGGCGTTGTCCTATCTGGTGTTGGGGCGTCCGCTGAGCACCAACGGCGAAGACAACAACGTGCTCGCCCAGGCCGCGCTCGGCTTGGGTTTGATGGGCAGTTCGGGGGTGACCGGCGGATTGGCCAAAAACCTGGGAATCCAGGATTTCCAGCTGGATACCGAGGGCAGCGGCAACACCACCGCCGTCGTGGCCAGCGGTAACCTCTCGGAAAAACTCAGCCTGCGTTATGGCGTAGGCGTTTTTGAACCGGCCAACACCATTGCCCTGCGCTACAAGCTGAGCAAGAAGGTTTTCCTCGAAGCGGCGAGCGGCGTGGCGAGTTCGCTGGACATCTTCTACAAGCGGGATTTCTAGGCCCGTTTCCTTCAAAGACACCGAGTCGCCCCCATCGCGAGCAGGCTCGCTCCCACAAGGTCCGCTGTGAACTTGTGGGAGCGGCGGTGCGACGATTCGACTTGCCCGCGATGGCGTCAGTGTGCCCGACGCAAAATACCCGACACCATTGGTCAACTAATTACCAAGCAGGCTAACTATTACGTTGACATTGGCTGCCTAGGCAGTAACATTCGGTCATACATTCACTGCCTAGGCAGCTAATTGGTGGACTGATGAAACATTTCACGCCAGACGAATTCCGCAATTGCCACCTCGGCCTTTTGCTCGGGCGCGCCGCGCTACTCAAGGACCGGCTCATCGACACTCACATGGAACCTCACGGCATCACTGCTGCGCAGTTCAAAGTGCTGATCATCATTACCCAGTACGGCGTCGATACCCCGGCCGAGCTGTGCCGTCACCTGTCGCTGGACAGCGGTTCGATGACCCGCATGCTTGATCGTCTGGAACAGAAAGGCTTCCTCGTCCGCCAACGCTCCGAGGCGGATCGCCGCCAGGTTCAACTGGTGCTGACCGAAGAAGGCCAGGCACTCGCCGACCGTCTGCCGCACATCGGCGCCGACGCGATGAACGAACTGGCCAGGGCCATCACCCCGGTTGAATTGAAAACGCTGGAACAGATTCTGAAGAAAATCCTGGTAGCAGCTGGTGATTCGATCACCCTGCTGCGGGTAGGTGACAAATGAACAGTAAAACCCTGCGTACCGGCCTCAGTCTGGTACTGGCCGCCATGACCCTGGCCGGTTGCGCCAGCTACAGCGGCCTGACCACCAAAGGCCAAAGCCTCGACGCGAAAACCCTCAAGGCCGGTCAATCCCTCAGTGGCGTAACCCTGTCGCCGGCGGCCTGGCCGAAAGCCGACTGGTGGAAAAGCCTCGGCGACCCGCAGCTGGACGGTCTGATCCGCGAAGCCCTGCACGACAGCCCGGACATGCAAATCGCCGACGCCCGCGCGCATCAGGCCAGCGCCGCTGCCTACGCCGCCGACGCCGCGCGCATGCCGACCCTCGATGCCAGCGCCGGCGTCAGCCGTTCGCGACTGTCCCGTGACCAAGACCCGACCGGGCAGGGCGACACTTACGCCACCGTGCGCAACATCGGCGCCAGTTTCAATTACAACTTCGATCTATGGGGCGGTCAGCGCGACGCCTGGGAAGCAGCGTTGGGCCAAGCCCGTGCTGCCGAAGTCGATCAACAGGCCGCGCAGTTGACCTTGGCCGCCGACGTCGCCCGCGCCTATAGCGATTTGGGTCAGGCGCACATCGTCTATGACCTGGCTAATGAAGACCTGACACGCACCCGCAAAATGCTCGACTTGAGCCAGCGTCGCCTGAGTTCAGGCATCGACAGCGAGTACCAGCTCCAGCAAACCCAAAGCCTGGAAGCCACGTCCGAGGCCAGCCTGATTGATGCCGAAAAACGCCTGAACAGCGCAAAAATCGCTCTGGCCGTGCTGTTAGGCAAAGGCCCGGATCGCGGCAAAGAAATCGCTCGGCCGAAGATCCTTCAGGCCAGCGCTGTCGCTCTGCCGTCGGTGTTGCCCGCCGAGTTGCTCGGTCGTCGTCCCGACTTGGTGGCCGCACGCTGGCGAGTCGAGGCGGCGAGCAAGAACATCGCCGCCGGCAAAACCCAGTTCTATCCCAACTTGAACCTCAGCGCCGCCGCCGGTGCCGAATCGTTGTTGGGCGACGCAATGTTTGGTTCGGCGAGCCGCTTCTTCAATATCGCCCCCACGATTTCCGTGCCGATTTTCGACGGCGGCCGCCTGCGTGCCAACCTCGATTCGCGCGACGCCGATTACGATCTCGCCGTGGCGCAGTACAACAAAAGCCTGGTGAAAGCACTCGGTGACGTCAGCGACACCATTAATCAGTTACACGATATCGGCCGGCAGATCGGTGCTCAGCAGCACGCTACCGATATTGCCCAGGATTCTTACAACACCGCGCTCCAACGGTACGGTTCCGGCATCGGCAACTATCTGGACGTGCTCAGCATCGAGCAGCAGTTGCTCCAGGCCCAGCGTCAGCTGGCCAACTTGAATGCCGAGCAGATCGACCTGTCGATCCAATTAATGCAAGCGCTGGGCGGTGGATTTCAGGGCGACACCCTGACCGCAGCCAACGCAACCCCAGCCACGCAGTACAACTAATTCAAGGTATTGGTCATGGCCACTGTCGATGCACCTCAAGCCCCGGACAACGCGCAAGACACAAACAATCCGCGCAAACGCAAAGTCATGTTGGTCGCGCTGGCGATCCTGGTCGTCCTCGCCAGTGTCGGCGTCTGGGGTTATCACGAACTCTACGGGCGCTGGAAAGAAAGCACCGACGACGCCTACGTCAATGGCAACGTGGTGGAAATCACCCCGCTGGTCACCGGCACCGTGGTCAGCATCGGTGCCGATGACGGTGACCTGGTCCACGAAGGTCAGGTGCTGATCAACTTCGACCCGAACGACGCTGAAGTCGGGCTGCAAAGTGCCCAGGCCAATCTGGCCCGCACCGTGCGTCAGGTACGCGGCTTGTACAGCAACGTCGACGGCATGAAAGCCCAGGTCAATGCCCAGCAGGCTGAAGTGCAGAAGGCGCAGGACAACTTCAATCGCCGGAAAAACCTCGCCGCCGGCGGCGCGATTTCCCAGGAAGAGCTGTCCCACGCTCGCGACGACCTGACCTCGGCGCAAAACGCCCTGGCCAACGACAAACAGAAATTGAACACCACCAGCGCTTTGGTGGATGACACCGTGGTCTCATCGCATCCGGACGTGATGTCGGCTGCCGCGCAACTGCGTCAGGCCTACCTGAACAACTCGCGCAGTACCTTGATCGCGCCGGTCACCGGTTACGTGGCCAAGCGTTCCGTGCAATTGGGTCAACGGGTTCAGCCGGGCACCGCGTTGATGGCGGTGATTCCGCTGGATCAGCTGTGGATCGACGCCAACTTCAAGGAAACCCAGCTGCGTGACATGCGCATCGGTCAGCCGGTGGACATCGAAGCCGACCTCTACGGCAGCGACGTGAAATACAGCGGTACCATCGACAGCCTCGGCGCCGGCACCGGCAGCGCGTTTGCCCTGCTGCCAGCGCAAAACGCTACCGGTAACTGGATCAAAATCGTGCAGCGCGTACCCGTGCGGATTCACATCAACGCCGAAGAACTGGCCAAGCATCCATTGCGCGTGGGGCTGTCGACTCAGGTCGATGTGAACCTGCGCGACCAGAGCGGCCCGGTACTGGCGCAACAGCCGCCGCAAAAAGCCTCGTTCAGCACCAGCATCTATGACCGTCAGTTGGCCGAAGCCGACGCGATGATCACTCAGTTGATCCACGACAACAGCGCTGCGGTCAGCAAGACCGCGCAACGCTGATTCGCCAATCCATTAGCTGCGCCTGGCTAAAGGGCGCCGCGCCCACCCGGTTTCAAAGGATTCGCGATGAGCAATAACGCCTCTTTCACGCCGCCCAGCCTGCTGCTCAGCACCATCGGCCTGTCGCTGGCGACCTTCATGCAAGTGCTCGACACTACCATTGCCAACGTGGCGCTGCCGACGATTTCCGGCAACCTGGGCGTGAGTTCGGAGCAGGGCACGTGGGTGATTACTTCATTTGCCGTGAGCAACGCCATTGCGCTGCCGTTGACCGGTTGGCTCAGCCGCCGCTTCGGTGAGGTGAAGCTGTTTATCTGGGCGACCCTGCTGTTTGTGCTGGCCTCGTTTCTGTGCGGGATTGCCACGTCGATGCCCGAGTTGGTGGGCTTTCGCGTCCTGCAAGGTGTGGTCGCGGGGCCGTTGTACCCGATGACCCAGACGCTGCTGATCGCGGTTTACCCCCCGGCGAAACGGGGGATGGCCCTGGCACTGCTGGCGATGGTCACCGTGGTCGCGCCGATTGCCGGGCCGATACTCGGTGGCTGGATCACTGACAGCTACAGCTGGCCGTGGATCTTCTTCATCAACGTACCGATCGGCCTGTTTGCGGCGTGGGTGGTCACCCAGCAGATGAAAAAACGCCCGGTGGTCACCAGCCGCCAGCCGATGGACTACATCGGGTTGATTGCGCTGATCATCGGGGTCGGGGCGTTGCAGATTGTGCTCGACAAGGGCAACGATGCCGACTGGTTCGAGTCCAGCTTCATTGTCATCGGCTCGGTGATTTCGGTGATCGCCCTGGTGTTCTTCGTGATCTGGGAAATGACCGACGAGCATCCGGTGGTCAACCTGCGGCTGTTCGCGTATCGCAACTTTCGTTTCGGCACCATCGTGTTGGTGCTGGGGTATGCCGGATTTTTCGGGATCAACCTGATCCTGCCGCAATGGTTGCAGACGCGGTTGGGCTATACCGCAACCTGGGCCGGTTTTGCGACGGCGCCGCTGGGCATCCTGCCGGTGTTGATGGCGCCCTTTGTCGGTAAATACGCACCGAAGTTCGACATGCGGGTGTTGGCGGGGCTGGCGTTCCTGGCCATCGGCATGAGTTGCTTCATGCGTGCCGGATTCACTAACGAAGTGGACTTTCAGCACATTGCCCTGGTGCAGCTGTTCATGGGGGTCGGTGTGGCGCTGTTCTTCATGCCGACCCTGACCATCCTGCTGTCGGATTTGCCGCCGAACCAGATTGCTGATGGCTCGGGGCTGGCGACGTTCCTGCGCACGTTGGGCGGTAGTTTCGCGGCGTCGTTGACGACGTGGATCTGGATTCGCCGGGCTGATCAACACCACGCTTACCTGACCGAAAGCATCACCCCGTTTGATTCGGCCACCCGCGAGACGCTGAAAACGCTGGGCGGGGCAGGGGCCAAGGCCTATTCGCAGCTTGATCAGATGGTGATCAGCCAGGCGTACATCATGTCCACGGTGGATTACTTCACCCTGCTGGGCTGGATGTTCATGGGGCTGATATTGATCGTGTGGCTGGCCAAACCACCGTTCACGGCCAAGGCCGGGCCTGCTGCCAGCGGTCACTAAGCCAGACACAAAACCCTGTGGGAGCGGGCTTGTGTTGGGCCGTCAGTTGGCGGGGGCTGCCAATTGTGGTGGCGGGGCGAAATCGAACGGTGCCAGGGCAAAGCCTTGCTCATCCACCTGCAACGCCCAGCCCTGACGATCCCAATCCCCCAGCACAATGCGCTTGGCCGCTTGCTCGCCCAGTTGCAACTTGTGGATGGCCGGGCGATGGGTATGCCCGTGGATCAAGGTTTTCACGCCGTATTCCTGCATGATCCGCGGAATTTCTTCTGGCGTGACATCCACAATGTCATTGGCCTTCATCCGCGTTTGCGCGCGGCTTTCACTGCGCAGCTTGCGCGCCAGTTTGTGTCGTGTGCGCAGTGGCAAGTGCCGCAGGATGAACAGGCTGATCGGGTTGCGCAGGTAGCGACGCAGCTTCATATAGGCTTCGTCGCGGGTGCAGAGGCTGTCGCCGTGCATCAGCAGCACCGGCTCGCCGTAAAACTGAACGACACTCGGGTCCTTCAACAGCGTGCAGCCGGCCTGTTTACAAAAGGCCTTGCCGAGCATGAAGTCGCGATTGCCGTGCATCAGAAAAATGGCCGTGCCGCTGTCGCTCAATTCGCGCAGGGCCTGGCAGATGGAACGCTGAAAGGGCGTCATGGCGTCGTCGCCAATCGACACCTCGAAAAAATCGCCCAGGATATACAACGCACTCGCCGAGCGGGCGCGTCCGGCGAGCAAATCCAGAAACGCCCGGGTAATGTCCGGGCGCTCCTCTTCCAGATGCAAGTCTGAAATCAGCAGTATCACTCAATGATCTCGGCTTTCTCGATGATCACGTCTTCTGCTGGTACGTCCTGGTGGCCGGCCTTCATGGTGGTGGAAACACCTTTGATCTTGTCGACGACTTCTTCGCCTGCAACGACTTTGGCGAACACGGCGTAGCCCCAGCCCTGAGTGGTCTTGGCGCTGTGGTTCAGGAAGCTGTTGTCAGCCACGTTGATGAAGAACTGGGCGGAAGCCGAATGCGGCTCCATGGTGCGGGCCATGGCAACGCTGTACTTCACGTTCGGCAGGCCGTTGTCGGCTTCGTTCTGGATGCTTGGGCGCTTGTCTTTCTTTTCTTTCATGCCTGGCTCGAAACCGCCGCCCTGGATCATGAAGTTGCCGATGACGCGGTGGAAAACGGTGTTTTCGTAGTGACCGGCTTTGACGTACTCGATGAAGTTGGCCACGGTGATCGGGGCTTTTTCAGCGTTCAGTTCCAGGACGATGTCGCCATGGTTGGTGGTCAGTTTGACTTGGGTCATGATCGGTACTCTTTAAAGGAATTCGTGGGTTTCGGGGCATTACAGCCCGCAACCGGTCTGGCCAGCGTCGGCCAAGGTGCGCAGTTTAGCGTGCCGGGCGCGAATTTCGAGGTTGTTTTTCATCGATAGCCGATTAAATACGACCGTTTGCAGGCGCGCTCTGTCAGCTGCTTGACAGCATCGGCTATGATAGCGGCTTTGTTTTATCTGGCCCTTCTTCTGGCCGCGCACTTGTACGTTCAAGGATCCTATGAGCAAGCCCACTGTCGACCCTACCTCGAATGCCAAGACCGGCCCTGCCGTGCCGGTCAATTTCCTGCGCCCGATCATCCAGGCGGACCTGGACTCGGGTAAGCACACGCAGATCGTCACCCGTTTTCCGCCTGAGCCCAATGGCTACCTGCACATCGGTCACGCCAAGTCGATCTGTGTGAACTTCGGCCTGGCCCAGGAATTCGGCGGCGTCACCCACCTGCGTTTCGACGACACCAACCCGGCCAAGGAAGACCAGGAATACATCGACGCGATCGAAAGCGACGTCAAATGGCTGGGCTTCGAATGGTCCGGCGAAGTGCGCTACGCCTCGCAGTATTTCGATCAGTTGCACGACTGGGCCATTGAACTGATCAAGGCCGGCAAGGCCTACGTTGACGACCTCAGCCCGGAGCAGGCCAAGGAATACCGTGGCAGTCTGACCGAACCGGGCAAAAACAGCCCGTTCCGTGATCGCTCCGTGGAAGAAAACCTCGACTGGTTCGCCCGCATGCGTGCCGGCGAATTCGCGGACGGCGCACGTGTGCTGCGGGCCAAGATCGACATGGCCTCGCCGAACATGAACCTGCGCGACCCGATCATGTACCGCATCCGTCACGCTCACCACCACCAGACCGGTGACAAGTGGTGCATCTACCCCAACTACGACTTCACCCACGGTCAGTCGGACGCCATCGAAGGCATCACCCACTCGATCTGCACCCTGGAATTCGAAAGCCACCGTCCGCTGTACGACTGGTTCCTCGACAGCCTGCCGGTGCCGGCGCACCCGCGTCAGTACGAGTTCAGCCGCCTGAACCTGAACTACACGATCACCAGCAAGCGCAAGCTCAAGCAGCTGGTGGACGAAAAGCACGTCAATGGCTGGGACGACCCGCGCATGTCCACGCTGTCGGGCTTCCGCCGCCGTGGCTACACCCCGAAATCGATCCGCAATTTCTGCGAAATGATCGGCACCAACCGTTCCGACGGCGTGGTCGACTTCGGCATGCTCGAATTCAGCATCCGTGACGACCTCGACCACAGCGCCCCGCGTGCCATGTGCGTGCTGCGTCCGCTGAAAGTCGTGATCACCAACTACCCGGAAGGCCAGGTCGAGAACCTCGAACTGGCGTGCCACCCGAAAGAAGACATGGGCCTGCGCGTTCTGCCGTTCGCCCGTGAAATCTACATCGACCGTGAAGACTTCATGGAAGAACCGCCAAAAGGCTACAAGCGCCTGGAACCGGCTGGCGAAGTGCGTCTGCGCGGCAGCTACGTGATCCGTGCCGACGAAGCGATCAAGGACGCCGATGGCAACATCGTTGAACTGCGGTGCTCCTACGACCCGGAAACCCTGGGCAAGAACCCTGAAGGCCGCAAGGTCAAAGGCGTGGTGCACTGGGTGCCGGCCGCGGCCAGCGTCGAGTGCGAAGTGCGTTTGTACGATCGCCTGTTCCGCTCGGCCAACCCTGAGAAGGCCGAAGACAGCGCCAGTTTTCTGGACAACATCAACCCTGACTCGCTGCAAGTACTCACCGGTTGTCGTGCCGAGCCTTCACTGGGCAATGCACAGCCGGAAGACCGTTTCCAGTTCGAGCGCGAAGGTTACTTCGTTGCGGATATCAAGGACTCGAAACCGGGCGCTCCGGTATTCAACCGTACCGTGACCCTGCGTGACTCCTGGGGCCAGTGATTCAAGGAACATGACGTGCTGACGATCTACAACACGCTCACCAAGAGCAAAGAAGTTTTCAAACCGCTGGATGGCAACAAGGTGCGCATGTACGTGTGCGGGATGACCGTGTACGACTACTGCCACCTGGGCCACGGCCGCAGCATGGTCGCGTTCGACCTGGTGACCCGCTGGTTGCGGTTCAGCGGTTATGACCTGACTTATGTGCGCAACATCACCGACATTGACGACAAGATCATCAATCGGGCCAACGAGAACGGCGAGTCGTTCGAAGCGTTGACCGAGCGCATGATCGCGGCGATGCACGAAGACGAAGCGCGCCTCAACATCAAGAAGCCGGACATGGAACCGCGCGCCACCGGGCATATCCCCGGCATGCACGCGATGATCCAGACCCTGATCGACAAAAGTTATGCCTACGCCCCGGGCAATGGCGACGTGTACTACCGCGTCGCCAAGTTCATGGGCTACGGCAAGCTGTCGCGCAAGAAAATCGAAGACCTGCGCATCGGCGCGCGGATCGAAGTCGACGAGTCCAAGCAGGATCCGCTGGACTTCGTGCTGTGGAAAGGCGCCAAGCCGGGCGAGCCGAGCTGGCCTTCGCCGTGGGGCGACGGTCGTCCGGGCTGGCACATCGAGTGCTCGGTGATGTCGACCTGCTGCCTCGGTGAAACCTTCGATATTCATGGCGGCGGCAGTGACCTCGAGTTCCCGCACCACGAAAACGAAATCGCCCAGAGCGAAGCGGCCACCGGCAAGACCTACGCCAACGCGTGGATGCATTGCGGGATGATTCGCATCAATGGCGAGAAGATGTCCAAGTCCTTGAACAACTTCTTCACCATTCGCGACGTGCTGGAAAAGTACCACCCGGAAGTCGTGCGTTACCTGCTGGTGTCGAGCCACTACCGTAGCGCGATCAACTACTCGGAAGACAACCTCAAGGACGCCAAAGGCGCACTCGAGCGTTTCTACCACGCGTTGAAAGGCCTGCCGAACGTAGCGCCTGCTGGCGGCGAAGCCTTCGTCGAGCGCTTCACCCAAGTGATGAACGACGACTTCGGCACCCCTGAAGCCTGCGCCGTACTGTTCGAGATGGTGCGTGAGATCAACCGTCTGCGCGAGAGCGATCTTGATGCGGCGGCGGGTCTGGCGGCGCGCTTGAAAGAACTGGCGAGCGTGCTGGGTGTGTTGCAGCTTGAGGCTGATGACTTCTTGCAGGCCGGCGCTGAAGGCCGTGTTGATGCGGCTGAAGTTGATGCGCTGATTGCTGCACGTCTGGCGGCACGTGCCGGTAAAGACTGGGCCGAATCCGACCGTATCCGCGACCAGCTCACTGCGATGGGTGTGGTGCTGGAAGACGGGAAGGGCGGTACGACCTGGCGTTTGGCTGACTGATAGATGTAATGCTAAAAAACAAAACCCGCTAAGTGCGGGTTTTGTTTTTAAGGGCTGTTCGCTAATTCTGCGGTGACAGGGCTGGCGTCTTCGCTGGCAAGCCAGCTCCTACAAGGTCGCGCCGTTCGCCAAAATTACGTACACCACGGACACTAATGAAATGGCTACCCCCGCCGCTCCCTGTGATCGCCCACTAAGCTTTCACAGGGGGCTCATCGGAGATCATTGCCATGAACAATGTAGCTATTGCCGCCATCGACCTCGGAAAACATTCCTTTCATCTGCATGCTCAAGATGATCGCGGCCACGAGGTTTACCGCAAAAAGTTTACGCGGGCAGCGCTCACCCAGTATCTGGCGAAACTGGAACCTTGCACCGTCGTGATGGAAGCCTGTGGCGGTGCCCACTTCATGGCACAGGAGGTCGCCAAACTGGGACATACGCCCAAGCTTATTGCGCCGCATCTGGTACGCCCTTACGTGAAAAGCAACAAGAACGACTTCGCCGATGCCGAAGCAATTTGCGAGGCGGCAACTCGCCCCACAATGCGCTTCGTGCACCCAAAAACCCAGGCTCAGCAGGCGTTGGCGATGCTCAATTCGGTGCGTGAGTCGTACATCAAAGACCGTACCGCCACCGTCAACCGGATTCATGCAGCCCTGCTGGAAGTGGGTGTCAGCCTGGCTCCCGGCTTCAAGTCGATCAAAGAGCTTCCAGCGTTGCTTGAGATGAGTTCATTTTCCGGCTCCATCAAAAAAATTCTGATGGGGCTGCATGAACACTTCAACTATCTGGATGGGAAGGTCAAAACGCTGGACAAGGATGTGGCATGCCAGGCCGCTGAAGATGACCTGGCGACGCGCTTGATGACCATGCCGTGTGTCGGGCCGATCACCTCCACCGTCCTGGCTGCCGAGTTGGGCGATGGCAAACAGTTCAAATGCGGGCGGGGCTATGCGGCCTCGATCGGATTGGTGCCCAAACAGCACGGCACGGGCGACAAAACCGTGCTGTTGGGCATCAGCAAGCGTGGTGATCGAAACCAGAGACGCCTGCTCATTCAGTGCGCCCGTGTGTACCTGATACAGCTGGAGCGACAGAAAGGAGCCCTGGCGGACTGGGTCCGCCAACTATTAGCCTCCCGCCATCACTCCAATCTCGTGGTCTGCGCGCTGGCCAACAAGCTGGCAAGAATCGCCTGGGCAATCGCGGCCCATCACACTGAATTCGATGCGGGGCCCGCCGCGATGAACGCCTGACCCCGCTGTCACCCGAGCACCACCCACCTGGTTTTGCGATGCTGGATAACTGATGACGTGAACGGCCAACCGGCCTGACGACAACCCTGAGCTCCTACACGGCTGAAAGGCCGTTCCACTAATTAGGGTCGTTGGGCATCGATTCTCATCGAGGCGCGGAGTGACACTCTCACTCAGACGCCGGATAGATGAAAGCAAGCCAAACACGACATCAAAAACAGTATTGCAGAAAAGGGGGTAACCATAGATGTAGGAGCTGGCTTGCCAGCGAAGGGGCCCGTCCGGCCAACCCATCATTCAGTCTGGCGCAAGCGCTTGTAAAGGGTATTACGGCTAACCCCTAACCGGCGCGCCAGATACGAAATATTCCCCCCAGCCGCTCGCAACTGCCGATTCAAGTCCTCCACATCATTCAAGTCCACCGCCAGCGTTTCAGGCGAATCGACTGGCTCCATCTCCAGATCGACAAAAAAATCATCCGGCAAATGCTCCGGCCGCACCGGTTGCTCCTCGGCCATGGCCAGCGCCACTTGCATCACGCTGCTGACCTGACGCAAATTCCCCGGCCACGGGTGACGGTCGAACAACTCCAATACCTCACGACTCAACCCGGCCCACTGCGACGGCTCGCGGTGTTGTTCCCATAAGCGCTTGAACAGCGCCTGCTTGTCGCTGCGTTCCCGTAGCGGCGGCAACTCCAGGGTTAAGCCGCCAATCCGGTAATACAGGTCTTCGCGAAAGCGGCCAAGTTGCACCTGCTCGCGCAACGCACGATTAGTCGCCGAAATGATCCGGATATCGACCGGGAACAGCTCGCTGCTGCCCACTGGCTGCACGCAACGTTCCTGCAACACCCTCAATAACCGAGCTTGAGTCGGCAACGGCATGTCGCCGATTTCATCGAGGAAGAGGGTGCCTTTATCCGCCTTGCGAATCAGCCCGATGCTGCCTTTCTGGTTAGCTCCGGTGAACGCGCCCTTTTCATACCCGAATAGTTCGGATTCCACCAGTTCGGCGGGAATCGCTGCACAGTTAACCGCAATGAACGGTTTTTTGCTGCGGGAGCTGGCCAGATGCAAGGCTTTGACGAACACTTCCTTGCCGACCCCGGTTTCCCCGTGAATCAACAGCGGAATGTCCTTTTCCAACAGACGTTCGGCTTGGCGCACGGCTTTTTCAACGCGGCTGTCGCCGAAGTGCAGGGAATTGAGGGTGATTGCTTCGGGTGCCGCCACGACCGGCTCCGCGCTCTTGGGTTCAGAAAACAGTCGCGCCTGAATAGGCACTTGTTTCGGCCGCCTCAACAGGCATTGAAAGCGGTTGCGCCCCGACGCTTGCAGGGCGAACGGCAGGCCGTCGGGCTGGTTCAGCAGTTCGAGCAACGAGACTTTGAACAAGCTCTCGATGCTCACTCGCGACAGGCTGATGCCCAATAGATTGTCGGCTCGGCGGTTGGCGGATAACACCTGGCCGGTCTCATCGAAGATCAGCAGGCCGGCCCATTGGCTGTCGAGGTTGTTAAGCCCGGTGTTGAAGGTCAGTTGAAAATGCTGGCCATGGAACAGGTTGAGAATCAGCCGGTTTTCCACGGTCTGACTCATCATTTTGACCATGCCCAGGGTGTGCGACGGCGGCAGGTAGCTGTCGCTGGACACATCCAGCACCGCAATGACTTTGCGCTCGGCATCGAAAATCGGTGCGGCGGAACCGGTCATGAAGCGGTTGGCTTTCAGAAAGTGTTCATCGTGCTCAATGTGCACGGCTTGCTCGCACACCAGCGCGGTGCCGATGGCATTGGTGCCGCTGCAATGCTCCATCCAGCTGGCGCCAGCGCTGAAACCACGGGTCAGGCTCGGCTCGATAAACCGCTGGGTGCCCCACGACGTCAGGACCTGGCCTTGATTGTCGGCGAGCATGATCAGGCAGTTGGAATTGCTAAGGATGTTTTCGTAATAGGGCAGCACTTCCTGGTGCGTGGTCTGCACCAGCGAATGTTGGCTCTCCAGCAATTGTGCGATGCCTTCGGCGGGCAGTTGGTCAAACGCCGGGGCGCTCTGATGGCTGAGGCCGAACGCGCGGCAGCGAGACCAGGAGTCCTGAATGACGGCATCGTGGGAGAGCGGCGAGGCAGGTGCGGCCATGGCAGTCGATCTCTGAGCAAGCTTTTATTGTTTTTATGGGTAGTTCTCTGTGGGAGCGCACGCCGGGATTGTTCCAGGCGATGGCGATTTTGATGACGCCATCGCCGGCAAGCCGGGCTCCTACAGGGGGCGTGAACAGTCCGTAGAGTGTTGTTCACTATTGTTCATTGTCAATCGGTGGATTGTTCAGTTGTTCAGTCACGGTTGTTCATTTCTGTTCATCAACGAAAGTGTGCAAGTTGCCAATTAAGGGATTTTCAAGCCAGATCAAAGGCTTGCATTTTTTGGCACGAAACTCGCTCTGTAGCTCCGGTCGCTTGACTCCAAATAATAAAAAAGGCCGAGCCATGTCATTAACCCTGGAGCACGTCAGCCGCACCGTCGAGGGCCAGACCTGGATCGACGATGCCTGCCTGAGTTTTGAACCCGGTTCCTTCAACGTTTTGCTCGGGCGCACGCTGTCCGGCAAAACCAGCCTCATGCGTTTAATGGCCGGTCTGGACAAGCCCGACAGCGGCCGCATCCTGATGAATGGCGTCGACGTCACCCAACGCCCTGTGAGGCTGCGTAACGTGTCGATGGTCTATCAACAGTTCATCAATTACCCAACCATGACCGTTTTCGAAAACATTGCCTCGCCGTTGCGCCAGGGCGGTGTTTCCAATGAACTGATCCAGAGCAAAGTGCTGGAAACCGCGAAGATGCTGCGCATCGAGAAGTTCCTTCAGCGCCATCCCCTGGAACTTTCCGGCGGCCAGCAACAGCGCACGGCCATGGCCCGCGCGCTGGTCAAAGATGCCGAGCTGATCCTGTTCGATGAGCCACTGGTCAATCTCGACTACAAGCTGCGCGAAGAACTGCGCCAGGAAATGCGCGAGCTGTTCAAGGCGCGGCACACCATCGCCATCTACGCCACCACCGAGCCCAACGAAGCCCTGGCACTGGGCGGCACCACGACCATTCTTCACGAGGGCCGGGTGATCCAGAGCGGCAATTCCTCCGAGGTCTATCACCAGCCGCAAAGCGTGCTCGCGGCAGAGCTGTTCTCCGAGCCCCCGATCAACCTGATGCCGGGGCGCATTGCCGGCAACGAAGTGAGTTTTGCCAATTTCGTGCACTTCCCGTTGAACGTGGATTTGCGGTCGGTGGGCGAGGGCGAGTTCCGCTTTGGCGTGCGGCCGAGCCACATCTCGCTGGTGCCGAGCAACGACGATGACCTGGAGCTGGCCGTGACCGTTGAGGTGGCCGAGATCAGCGGTTCGGAAACCTTCCTGCATGTGCGCAACGAGCATTTTTTGCTGGTGCTGCACTTGCCCGGCGTTCACGAATACGACGTCGATGCGCCGATCCGCATTTATATCCCGACCCATAAACTGTTTGTGTTCGATGCGCAGGGGCGTTTGATCCAGGCGCCCAGCCGCCGTATTGCGAGGGTTGCCTGATGGCCGAAATCCGTTTGCAGAACCTCGCCCACAGCTACACCAAAACCCCGGCCGGACCCGAGGATTACGCGATCCGCGAGATGGACCATGTTTGGGAACAGGGCGGCGCCTACGCGTTGCTCGGGCCTTCGGGGTGTGGCAAGTCAACCTTGCTCAACATCATTTCCGGGCTGCTCAGCCCCTCTCAAGGGCATGTGTTGTTCGACGGCAAAACGGTCAACAACCTCACGCCAGAGAAGCGCAACATCGCCCAGGTTTTTCAGTTTCCGGTGGTCTACGACACCATGACGGTGTTCGATAACCTGGCGTTTCCGCTGCGTAATCAGGGTATGGCCGAAGCCAGAATTCACAGCAAGGTGCAGGAAATTGCCGAGGTCCTGGACCTGCAGGCGCTGCTGAGTAAAAAGGCCAGCAACCTCACCGCTGACGAAAAGCAGAAAGTCTCCATGGGTCGTGGGCTGGTGCGCGATGACGTCTCGGCGATCTTGTTCGACGAACCGCTGACCGTGATCGACCCGCACCTGAAGTGGAAGCTGCGGCGCAAGCTCAAGCAGATCCACGAGCAGTTCAACATCACCATGGTCTACGTCACCCACGATCAGCTGGAGGCCTCGACCTTCGCTGACAAGATCGCGGTGATGTACGGCGGGCAGATCGTGCAGTTCGGTACGCCGCGTGAATTGTTCGAACGGCCTAGCCACACCTTTGTCGGCTATTTCATCGGCAGCCCGGGGATGAATCTGATCGAGGTCAAGCCGCAACCGGGGGGCGTGGGGTTCGCCTCGACGCATCTACCGTTGTCTGAAGCACAACAGAAACGCATCGCCGAGTCCGAGTGGGAAACCCTCAAGGTCGGCATCCGGCCAGAGTTCGTGCATGTGTGGGAAGAACCCTTTGATGACGCGATGAAGGCACAGGTCGTACACATTGAAGACCTCGGCACCTACAAGATCCTGAGCCTGAACCTCGACGGCGCTCCGTTGAAAGTACGCCTGGCTGAAGACAAACCGGTGCCCGAAGGCACGGCGTACATCAGTTTTCCGGCGCAGTGGTTGATGGTCTATGCCGATGAATTCCTGCTGGAGGCACAGCCATGAACAAGGTGCAAAACAACAAGGCCTGGTGGCTGGTGTTGCCGGTGTTTCTGCTGGTGGCCTTCAGTGCCGTGGTCCCGATGATGACGGTGGTCAACTATTCGGTGCAGGACATCTTCGACCAGTCCAGCCGCTACTTCGTCGGCGCCGACTGGTACAGGCAAGTGCTGCTCGATCCGCGTCTGCACGACTCGCTGCTGCGCCAGTTCATCTACTCCGCCTGCGTGCTGCTGATCGAAATCCCGCTGGGAATCGCCATCGCCCTGACCATGCCGACCAAGGGGCGCTGGTCGTCGCTGGTGCTGATTATTCTGGCGATTCCTTTGTTGATCCCATGGAACGTGGTCGGCACGATCTGGCAGATTTTCGGCCGGGCCGACATCGGCCTGCTGGGGTCGAGCCTCAATGCCATGGGCATCAGCTACAACTATGCGTCGAACACCATGGACGCCTGGGTCACGGTGCTGGTGATGGATGTGTGGCACTGGACGTCGTTGGTCGCGCTGTTGTGTTTCTCCGGTTTGCGGGCGATTCCGGACGTGTATTACCAAGCGGCGCGGATTGATCGGGCCTCGGCCTGGGCGGTATTCCGGCACATCCAGTTGCCCAAGCTGAAAAGCGTGCTGCTGATCGCGGTGATGCTGCGCTTCATGGACAGTTTCATGATCTACACCGAGCCGTTCGTGCTGACCGGTGGCGGGCCGGGGAACGCAACGACGTTCCTCAGTCAGACGTTGACCCAGATGGCCGTAGGGCAATTCGACCTGGGGCCGGCCGCAGCGTTTTCGCTGGTGTACTTCCTGATCATCCTGTTGGTGTCGTGGCTGTTCTACACCGCTATGACTCACTCTGACGCCAACCGCTGAGGTCTGCCATGAGCAAGAGAAAACTCATTCCACTGCTGATCTACATCCTGTTCCTGCTGGTGCCGATCTACTGGCTGTTGAACATGTCGTTCAAGAGCAACACCGAAATCCTCGGCGGCCTGACGTTGTTCCCCGCCGATTTCACCCTGCATAACTATAAGGTGATTTTCACTGATCCGAGCTGGTACACCGGTTACCTCAACTCGCTGTATTACGTGAGCCTGAACACGGTGATCTCCCTGAGCGTGGCGCTGCCGGCGGCGTATGCGTTTTCGCGCTATCGCTTCCTCGGCGACAAGCACCTGTTCTTCTGGCTGTTGACCAACCGCATGGCACCACCGGCGGTGTTCCTGTTGCCGTTCTTCCAGCTGTATTCCTCGATCGGTCTGTTCGACACCCACATCGCGGTGGCCTTGGCTCACTGCCTGTTTAACGTGCCGTTGGCGGTGTGGATTCTTGAGGGCTTCATGTCCGGCGTCCCCAAGGAAATTGACGAAACGGCCTACATCGACGGCTACAGTTTCCCCAAGTTTTTCGTGAAGATTTTCGTCCCGCTGATCGGCTCCGGTATCGGCGTCACGGCATTTTTCTGCTTCATGTTTTCCTGGGTCGAGTTGTTGTTGGCGCGCACTCTGACGTCGGTCAATGCCAAACCGATTGCGGCGGTAATGACCCGCACGGTTTCGGCGTCCGGCATCGATTGGGGCGTACTGGCAGCGGCGGGGGTATTGACCATCCTGCCGGGCATGCTGGTGATCTGGTTTGTTCGCAACCACGTGGCCAAGGGCTTTGCCCTCGGCCGGGTATAAGGAGCTGATGATGGAATGGATGAGTTGGACGGTCCCCACAGCGGCATTCTTCGTTGTCATTGGCCTGATTCTGGTGGGCATGACGACCTGGGAATTGCGTTCGCCGAGCATTCTTCGGCGGGGTTTGTTGCCGATTGCCACTACCCGTGGCGATCGGCTGTTTATCGGTCTTCTCGGCAGCGCCTACCTGCATTTGCTGGTAATTGGCGTCACCGACTGGAGCATCTGGGTAGCGTCCGCGTTGTCCCTGGTGTGGCTGTTGGCTGTGATGCGTTGGGGCTAGTCGAATCGCTCGGCAATGTTGCTCCGAAACTTAAACGGGAGGTTTCTATGTTCGACAAAAACAATAAGCTGCGACATAGCATTTCATTGGCAGCCATGCTGGCACTCAGTGGGTTGAGCGCTGCGGCCTGGGCCGACGCCTATGAAGACGCTGCGAAGAAATGGATTGGCGACGAATTCAAACCGTCCACCCTGACGGCCGATCAGCAGCTCGCGGAATTGAAGTGGTTCATCAAGGCGGCCGAGCCGTTTCGCGGGATGGACATTAAGGTCGTTTCGGAAACCCTGACCACTCACGAGTACGAGTCCAAGGTGCTGGCCAAGGCCTTTACCGAGATCACCGGGATCAAGGTCACCCACGACCTGCTGCAAGAAGGCGACGTGGTGGAAAAGCTGCAGACTGTGATGCAATCGGACAAGAGCATCTATGACGGCTGGGTCAACGACTCGGACCTGATCGGTACGCACTTCCGCTACGGCAAGACCGAAGCGATCACCGACCTGATGGCCAACGAAGGCAAGAACTTCACCTCGCCGACCCTGGACATCAAGGACTTCATCGGTACTTCCTTCACCACGGCCCCGGACGGCAAGCTCTATCAGCTGCCTGATCAGCAATTTGCCAACCTCTACTGGTTCCGTGCCGACTGGTTTGAGCGGCCGGAGTTGAAAGCCAAGTTCAAAGAAAAATACGGCTACGAATTGGGCGTGCCAGTGAACTGGTCAGCCTATGAAGACATCGCCAAATTCTTCAGCGAAGACGTCAAGGAAATCGACGGCAAGCGAGTCTACGGGCACATGGACTATGGCAAGAAAGACCCGTCCCTGGGCTGGCGCTTCACCGATGCCTGGTTCTCCATGGCCGGTGGCGGTGACAAGGGCCTGCCCAACGGTTTGCCGGTGGACGAGTGGGGCATTCGGGTCGAGGATTGCCATCCGGTGGGCTCCAGCGTGACCCGCGGTGGCGACACCAACGGCCCGGCGGCGGTGTTCGCCACCCAGAAATACGTCGACTGGCTCAAGGCCTATGCACCACCGGAGGCGGCGGGCATGACCTTCTCCGAGGCCGGCCCGGTACCGGCCCAAGGCAACATTGCCCAACAGATTTTCTGGTACACCGCGTTCACTGCGGACATGACCAAGCCCGGTTTGCCGGTGGTAAACGCCGATGGCACGCCGAAATGGCGCATGGCGCCATCCCCGCGCGGTCCGTATTGGGAAGAGGGCATGAAGCTGGGGTATCAGGACGTGGGTTCCTGGACGTTCATGAAGTCCACACCTGAGAAACAGAAACTGGCTGCCTGGCTCTATGCCCAGTTTGTGACCTCGAAAACCGTGTCGCTGAAGAAAACCATCGTCGGCCTGACGCCGATTCGCGAGTCGGACATCAACTCGCAAGCGATGACCGACCTGGCACCGAAGCTCGGTGGCCTGGTGGAGTTCTACCGCAGCCCGGCCCGCGTGCAATGGACCCCGACCGGGACCAACGTGCCGGACTATCCGCGTCTGGCGCAACTGTGGTGGAGCCACATCGCCGAAGCGGCGAGCGGCGAGAAAACTCCGCAAGAGGCTCTGGACGGTCTGGCCAAGGATCAGGACGCGATCATGTCCCGTCTGGAACGTTCGAAGGCGCAAATCACCTGTGCCCCGAAAATGAACCCCGAGCGCGATGCGCAATACTGGTTCGATCAGCCGGGCGCACCGAAGCCTAAGTTGGCGAACGAGAAGCCTAAGGGTGAAACGGTCAGCTACAACGAGCTGCTGAAGTCGTGGGCGAACGCGCCTAAGTAAGCACTGTCCTGAGAAAGGCGAACGGCACCGAAAGGTGCCGTTTGCTTTTGTGCCTGATCCATTGCAATCGCGAGCAGGCTCACTCCCACAATGATCTGCGATGTTCACAGCATTTGTGACCGACGCAAAATCTGTAGGAGTGAGCCTGCTCGCGATAACGGGCTGACATTCACCATTGATGTTGCCTGGCCTACCGCATTCGCGGGAAAGCCGTGAACCACAGTTCGTATTTCAATTCTGGATGTTTAAGCGTTTAGGTGGATTGGCAGAACCTTCCCACAATGTTTTCAGGTTGCCCGTCGGACGTCAGCTCTCTAGCCAGTGGACGTCGCTGCCAATTCAGCGATCGGGATTGGAACCCCGGAACCCCGAAAGCGCAAAAGTGGCTTTCATGACGTATGCTTGCGCACCTTGATGGTGTGCACTCCGTTATGGCGGCTGTGCGCGGGAGACTTCGAGTCTGTCGGGTTTTTCGGTGGCCCGGGTTCCAACCTGCGTACAGCTGCCACCCCTTCGCGTGGAACCGAATGGGCCAGCTCCACCTCCTCACCGGAAATACATCATGAAAAAATCAACACCCAACCCTCCCGAAGCAGACGCTGTTGCGGACGCCGACCCAACATCCCCCTACGCCTCTGTCGACACCCGAAAACTCCACGAAGCCGCTGACCGCGCCCTCGACTATTACCTCAACCCCAGCGCCAAAATCATGGCCACGCCATACACCCCCAATAAGATGTTCTTCGTCAATCCCAAAGCCGACACCGAATCGCTGCTGGCCAATGCCTGCGAATCCCTGGCCTCGGCCACGGTCATGCTCGGTGACTTTGCCGCGCTGCTGGAAGGCACGCACCGTCAGACGTTATTGGGGATTGCGCAGGTGGTGATGCTCGGCGAACTGGCAGTGAACAAGGCATTGGATAACGTCGACCCCGCTGGCTGATCAACGGGACGGGGCAGATACCAAAAAACGCGGCGCTAGAAGGGCCGCATTTTTATTGAATGGCTGACAGCCCGTTTTGCCTAAATGGTTCAGGTCAAGGCTGCGAGTTGTTCGATCGTTTGCGGATAGCGTTCAACCAGACGGATCAGTGTCGTGGCTTGGGCATTGGGCGTCGCTCGTCCCTGTTCCCAGTTCTCGAGAGTTCGGGTGTTGGTGCGCAGATACATGGCGAACACTGACCGGGAGAGGTTTAGCTGTTGGCGGATGGCTAGCACTTCCTCGGCAGTGATGGGCATCAGTTTTGGCAGCTGGACCTTGTGGGTACGCAGAGTGATCTTGCCTTGGCGCTCATCGGCCAGGGCTTCCAGGCCATCCATCAGTTCGGAAAAAATGTCACGTTTCATAGTGGGATCTCGTGTTGATTTCTCTTTCTAGTGCTTGTCTGAAAATTTTCTTCTGGGAGGACGACAAGTCGTCTTGCTCGTTTTTGCTGTACACGGTGAATAGCCAGAATTGATCAAAGCCTGACCACCAGTAATAAATCACCCGTAATCCGCTGCGCTTGCCTTTACCTCGTCGTTGATCGCAGAAGCGAATTTTGCGCAATCCACCAGTGCCCTCAATGAGATCGCCCGCTTCCGGATTCCTCAGCAACTCCAACTGGAAGCTGCGAAACAGATCGTCGTCCAGATAATCGTCTCGGTGTTTTTGAAACATACGTAATTCGATAAAAAGAGCATCCATGTTCTGTACGCTACCTACGTATAGTGTTGTCTCGATAATCGAATCGGTCAAGGCCTTCAAGCCATCCTTTTTCGCTCCCGTTTCAACGGTAGACCCCGGTCGTAAAAACACCTGTAGGACGAGTCGACCAGTGCGGTGAGAGCATTCGATAAAGGAGAGGGGATGCTTGGCAGGCAGTAGGACTGACCAGGGAAGCGGTGCATATATCGATGTCTGAAAACCACTATCCCCAAACGCAAAAACGGCACCCGAAGGTGCCGTTTATGTTTTTGTAGCCTGATGTCGCCGAGGGATCAGCCCGCCAAACCTGCCTGCTGAACCAGAACCAGCAGCGGTTGTGGGTAGACGCCGAGGAAGAACGCGACCAGCGCGATAGCCAGCAGCATCACGCCGCCTGCACGTTGTTCCCAGTGCAGTTGCGCATCGTGGCGACGCAGGTTCGGCTCGATCAGGAACAGAGTGACCATCACACGCAGGTAGTAGAAAACGCCGATGGCGCTGCCCAGTACCAGGGAACCGACCAGCCACCACTGATGGGACTCGACGCCGGTAGCGATGATGTAGAACTTGCCGATGAAGCCCGCGGTCAGCGGGATACCGGCCAGGGACAGCATCATCACGGTCAGCACGGCGGTCAGGTACGGACGACGCCAGAACAGGCCGCGGTATTCGTACAGGGCATCCGCGTCACGACCGTTGTACGGCGAGGACATCAGGGTGATCACGCCGAAAGCGCCGAGGCTGGTGATCACGTAGGTGACCAGGTACACGCCGATGGCTTCCACGGCCAGACCCTTGCTCGCCACCAGGGCGATCAGCAGGTAGCCGAAGTGCGCGATGGACGAGTAACCCAGCAGACGCTTGAGGTTGCTTTGGGTCAGAGCCAAAAGGTTACCGAACAGGATCGACGCAATGGCGATGATGGTCAGTACGTCGCTCAGCACACCGCTGCTCGCCGCTGGCGAGATCTGGAACAGACGCACCATCACCGCGAACACGGCAACTTTGGAAGCGGTCGCCAGGAATGCGGCCACCGGTGCCGGAGCACCTTCGTACACGTCCGGGGTCCAGAGGTGGAACGGCACCAGCGACAGCTTGAACGCCAGACCGATCAGCATCATGCCCAAGCCCAGTTGCGCCAGCGAGCTTGGCAGACCAGTAGCGGCCAGCGCCTGGCCGATACCGCTGAAGCTCAGGCTGCCCGAGTCGGCATACAGCAGCGCCATACCGAACAACAGGAATGCAGAACCGGCGGCCGACAGCACCATGTACTTGATACCGGCTTCAAGCGAGCGCTTGTTGAAGAAGGCATACGCCACCAGACCATAGACCGGCACCGACAGCAGTTCCAGACCGACGAACAACCCGGCCAGGTGCTGTGCGCTGACCAGAACCAGGCCACCGGCGGCGGACATCAGGATCAGCAGGTACAGTTCTTCACGGTTGCCTGGGTAACCCGAACCGCCATCGCCGAGGTAGGCGTGGGCGAGGGTCACACAAGCGAGGGTGGCGACCAGGATCAGCGCCATGTACAAGCAAGCGAAGCTATCGATTTGCAGCAACGGGGTCACGGCCAATGGCGCGACTTTCAGGGCTGGCAGGATCGACAGCAGCGCCAGGTTCAGACCTGCCACCGAAATCAGAAAGGTCTGCGAGTGGTTGCGGCGCCAGGCAATCGCCAGCATCACCACGATGATCGTGGCGCTGGTGATCAACAACGGCGCTAGCGCGATAAAGTGTTGAGTCGTGAATTCCATAGCGCTCTTACCGGGCCGAAGCGAGTTGAGTGAAGGCGGAGCCGATCCACTGCTGCACGCCATGCATCGTCGCGGCAGAGGTATCGAGGAACGGTTGTGGGTACACGCCGATGTAAATCAGCAGCGCCGCCAGCCCGACCACCATGATCAGTTCGCGACCATCCATGCCATGCATCACTGCGTCCGACTTGGACGGGCCGAAGTAGGCACGGTGGATCATGATCAGCGAGTAGACCGAACCGAACACCAGGCCGGACGTTGCGATCACGGTGATCCACGGCGCAGCGGGGAAGGTGCCGATCAGGATCAGGAACTCGCCGACGAAGTTGCCGGTACCCGGCAAGCCCAGGGAAGCAGCCGCGAAGAACAGGCTGATGGCCGGCAGGTAAGCGATCTTCGACCACAGGCCACCCATTTCACGCATGTCGCGGGTGTGAGTGCGTTCGTACAGCTGACCGCTGAGGATAAAGAGTGCTGCCGCCGACAGACCGTGTGCCAGCATCTGCATCACCGCGCCCTGCAGCGCCAGTTGGCTGCCGGAGTAGATGCCAATCAACACGAAGCCCATGTGGGAAACGGAGGAATAGGCGATCAGACGCTTGATGTCGGTTTGGGCGAAGGCCAGGAACGCACCGTAGAAGATCCCGATCAGACCCAAGGTCATGGCGAACGGCGCGAACTCGGCCGAGGCATTCGGGAACAGCGGCAGGGCGAAACGCAGCAGACCGTAAGCCGCCGTCTTCAACAAGATACCGGCCAGGTCGACCGAACCCGCGGTTGGCGCCTGGGCGTGAGCATCAGGCAACCAGGAGTGGAACGGTACGACGGGCAACTTGACCGCGAAGGCGATGAAGAAGCCGAGCATCAGGATGTACTCGGTGGTCATCGACATCTTGGTTTTCAACAGGTCGGCGTAGTTGAAAGTAATCACGCCGGTGTCGTTGAAGTTGACCAGGACCAGCGCCAGGATCGCCACCAACATGATCAGGCCGGACGCCTGAGTGAAGATGAAGAACTTGGTCGCCGCGTAGATCCGGGTTTTCTTGCCGTCCGAAGAACTGTGACCCCAGAGCGCGATGAGGAAGTACATCGGCACCAGCATCATTTCCCAGAAGAAGAAGAACATGAACAGGTCGAGGGCGAGGAACACGCCGACCACACCGCCCAGGATCCACATCAGGTTCAGGTGGAAGAAGCCAACATGACGTTGAATCTCTTTCCACGAGCACAGTACCGAGAGGATACCCAGCAGACCGGTCAGCAGGATCATCAGCAGCGACAGTCCATCGAGGGCCAGGTGCACGCTGATGCCAAAACGCTGGATCCAGATGTGCTTGAACTCAAGCGCCCAGACCGGATCGGCGCCAGGCGCCGGAGCAAATGAATAGTTACCGTGGGCCCACAGCCAGAGGCCGAGCGCGAGTTCCAGGGTCATGGTCAACAGCGCAATCCAGCGGGGGAGGGTGGCGCCGAAGCGCTCACCCATCCAGCACAGCAGGCCGCCGATGAAGGGGATCAGGATTAGCCAAGGCAGAATCATGACGGGCTCAATTCCTTTCGCAAGTTCGCAAGGTTCATATTCAGACCGCTACCAGCACGATGGCGCCGATGACCAGCACGGAGCCGGCTGCCATCGATGCCGCGTACCAACGCAGTTGACCGGTTTCGGTACGGCTCAGGGCGGTGTGGCCGCCTTTGGCCATACGCGGGATCAGACCGATGGTCTGGTCGAGCGGGTCTCTGCGCAGTGCGTGGCTGATCGCAAGGTATGGCTTGACGAACAGTTTGTCGTAGATCCAGTCGAAGCCCCAGGCAGCGAACCACCAGGCCGAAAGGAAGCGGCCGATGCCGCTGTTGGCGATGGCAGTGACGAAACGACGCTTGCCGAGGAACAGCAGCGCGGCCAGCAGGATCCCGGACAGGGCGATGGCGCCCGAGGCGATTTCCAGACTGTGCTTGGCTTCGCCACCGGCATGGCCGACGCTTTCCGGCAGCACACCGTGCAGCGGCGGAACGATCATCGCGCCGATGAAGGTCGATAGCACGATCAGCACCGACAGTGGCAGCCAGTGAGCGATACCGTGACCCGCGTGCGCTTCAGTCTTCGCTTCACCGTGGAACGTGATGAAGATCAGGCGGAAGGTGTACAGCGAGGTCATGAACGCACCGACCAGCCCCGCATACAGCAGACCGTGGTTGCCGCTGGCGAACGCTTCCCAGAGGATTTCGTCCTTGGAGTAGAAACCTGCGGTCACCAGCGGCAAGGCAGACAGTGCCGCGCCGCCGACGATGAAGCTGGTGTAGGCCAGTGGCAGTTTCTTCCACAGGCCGCCCATCTTGAAGATGTTCTGCTCGTGGTGGCAGGCAACGATCACCGCACCGGACGCGAGGAACAGCAGCGCCTTGAAGAAGGCGTGGGTCATCAGGTGGAAGATCGCGCCGTCCCAAGCGCCAACGCCCAGGGCCAGGAACATGTAGCCGATCTGGCTCATGGTCGAGTAGGCGAGGATACGCTTGATGTCGGTCTGAACCAGTGCGGCGAAACCAGCCAGCACCAGGGTCACGCCGCCGACGATGCCGACGAGGTGCAGGATCTCCGGCGCCAGGGTGAACAGGCCGTGGGTACGGGCGATCAGGTAAACGCCAGCGGTCACCATGGTCGCAGCGTGGATCAGTGCCGAAACCGGGGTAGGACCGGCCATCGCATCCGCCAGCCAGGTTTGCAGCGGCAGTTGCGCGGATTTACCGACAGCGCCGCCCAGCAGCATCAGGGTGGCCATGACCATCCAGAAGTCGCCGGCCTGGAATTTCTGCGGTGCCAGCACCAGCAGTTCCTGGACGTTCAGCGTGCCCAGTTGGGCGAACAGAATGAACAGGCCGATGGCCATGAACACGTCGCCGATACGGGTCACGATGAAAGCCTTGAGGGCCGCGTTACCGTTGTTGCGGTTGCTGTAGTAAAAACCGATCAACAGGTACGAGCACAGGCCCACGCCTTCCCAGCCGAAATACAGGAACAACAGGTTATCGCCCAGGACCAGGAACAGCATGCTGGCGATAAACAGGTTGGTGTAGGCGAAGAACCGCGAGTAACCGGCTTCACCGCGCATGTACCAGGACGCGAACAGGTGGATCAGGAAGCCGACACCGACGACCACACCGAGCATGGTCACGGACAGGCCATCCAGGTACAGCGCGAAGTTCGGCGTAAAGCCTTCCACCGCCATCCACCGCCACAACACCAGGGTGTAGTGGCCGCCTTCCGGCGGGGCGACGTTGAATTGCCAGATCACGTAAGCCGAGACGATGGCAGACAGACCGATGGAACCGACGCCAATCAGCGCCGACAGGTTTTCCGAGAGGCGGCCGCGTGAGAACGCCAGCAGCAGGAAACCTATGAGAGGGAATACGAAAGTCAGATAGAGAAGATTCATCCGCGCATCTCGCTGGCAGCGTCGATATCGAGAGTGTGGAAGCGGCGATACAGCTGCAACAGAATCGCCAGGCCAATACTGGCCTCGGCGGCTGCCAGGCTGATCACCAGGATGAACATGATCTGTCCATCCGGCTGCGCCCAGCGGCTACCGGCAACGATGAACGCCAAAGCGGAGGCATTCATCATGACCTCCAGGCTCATCAGCACGAAGAGAATGTTGCGGCGGACCATCAGGCCGACCAGACCGAGGCAGAACAGGATGCCGGCGACCGCCAGACCATGCTCCATAGGGATAGCAGGCATCGTCATTGCTCCTTGGCTTCGTTGCGGCCCAAGTGGAACGCCGTGACGGCTGCAGCAAGCAGCAACATCGAGGCGAGTTCGACCACCAGCAGATACGGGCCGAACAGGCTGATGCCCACGGCCTTGGCGTCTACGGTGGTGTGGCCGACGGCCTGACCGCTGGAATGGCTGAACAGCACATACAGCAGTTCACCCAGCAGCAATGCGCCGAGAATCACCGGGCCGAGCCAGATGCCGGGCTTGAGCCAGACGCGCTCTTGCTGAACCGAGGCGGGCCCCAGGTTCAGCATCATCACCACGAACACGAACAGCACCATGATGGCGCCAGCGTAAGCGATCACTTCCAGTACACCGGCAAACGGTGCGCCGAGGGCGAAGAACGTCATGGCCACGGCGATCAGCGAAATGATCAGGTAGAGCAGGGCGTGCACAGGGTTGGTGTTGGTGATCACGCGAAGCGTGGACACCACAGCGATACCCGATGCGAAATAGAAAGCGAATTCCATCTTTCTTCCTTAAGGCAGCAAGCTCTTCACGTTGATCGGCTGGGCTTCATTTTGCGCGGAGCCTTTCGGCTTCCCGGCAATCGCCATACCTGCAACACGATAGAAGTTGTAATCAGGGTTTTTGCCGGGGCCGGAGATCAGCAGATCTTCTTTCTCGTAAACCAGGTCCTGACGTTTGAACTCGGCCATCTCGAAATCCGGTGTCAGCTGGATCGCGGTGGTCGGGCAGGCTTCCTCGCAGAGGCCGCAGAAAATGCAGCGCGAGAAGTTGATGCGGAAGAAGTCCGGGTACCAGCGACCGTCTTCGGTTTCAGCTTTCTGCAGCGAGATGCAGCCAACCGGGCACGCCACGGCACACAGGTTGCAGGCTACACAACGCTCTTCGCCATCAGGGTCGCGGGTCAGGACGATACGGCCACGGTAGCGCGGCGGCAGGTACACGGCTTCTTCCGGGTACTGCAGCGTGTCGCGCTTGCGGAAGGCGTGGCCGAAAATCATCACCAGGCTGCGAAGCTGGGTGAAGAAGCCATGCACGATGTCAAATATGTACTTCATGATTCTCTATCCTCACTGAGCCGCGACGGCGGGCGTGTTGAGCAACACGATCGCAGCGGTCACCAGCATGTTGACGAGGGTCAGCGGCAGGCAGAACTTCCAGCTGAAATCCATCACTTGGTCATACCGTGGGCGCGGGATCGAAGCGCGCAGCAGGATGAAAATCATGATGAAGAACGCGGTTTTCAGTGCGAACCAGATGAACGGGATCTGCGGCAGGATATCGAACGGACCGTGCCAGCCACCGAAGAACAAGGTCACCAGCAGCGCCGAAATCAGCACGATACCGATGTACTCGCCGACGAAAAACATGCCCCATTTCATGCCGGCGTATTCGATGTGGTAACCGTCGGCCAGTTCCTGTTCCGCTTCCGGCTGGTCGAACGGGTGACGGTGAGTCACGGCCACGCCAGCGATGAAGAAGGTCAGGAAACCGAAGATCTGCGGAATGATGAACCACAGGTGCTGGGCCTGGTAATCAACGATGTCGCGCATGTTGAACGAGCCGACCTGGATCACGATGCCCATCAACGACAGGCCCATGAACACTTCGTACGACACGGTTTGCGCCGAGGCCCGCAAGCTGCCCAGCAGGGCGAACTTGTTGTTACTCGACCAACCGGCGAACAACACCGCGTAGACCGACAGTCCGGCCATGGCAAAGAAGAACAGGATGCCGATGTTCAGATCCGCCACGCCCCAGGTCGGGGTGATCGGGATAATCGCGAAGGCAATCAGCAGGGCGCTCATGGCCACGACTGGTGCCAAGGTGAAAATCATCTTGTCGGCGAACGGCGGGGTCCAGTCTTCCTTGAAGAACATCTTGATCATGTCGGCCGCGATCTGGAACGCGCCGAACGGGCCGACGCGGTTCGGACCGTAACGGTCCTGCCAGAGGGCGAGCAAACGACGCTCGACCCAGCTGAGCAGCGCGCCGCACACCACCACGGCGAGCAGAATCACGATGGCCTGGATGACCGAGATGATCACGGCGATCACTTCAGGAGTGAACCAAGTCATTGCGCTGCCTCCTGCAGACCGTCAACGGATTTGCCAAAGATCGCTGGCGGAATGCCGGCGATGCCCGCAGGCAATGCAACCAGACCGGCACCCAGCTCTTCATTGATGCGCAGCGGCAGACGCAGGGTCTGGCCAGCCACGCTCAAGCTGAGCATGGCGCCATCGTTGACACCCAGACGATCAGCTTCGGACTTGGCCAAAGCGACGTAAGCGGCCGGAATGCGTTCCTGAACCGGCGCGGCTTTCGAAGAGGTCTCTTCGCTGCCCAGCAGGTGGAAGAACGGCACAACCTGCCAGGTGCCCGGAGCCGGGTTGAATGCACGCGGCACAGCGGCGAACCAGTTCAGCGAGTCACCGGTGCTTTCGATCAGGCGGGTGCCCGGGTCGCCAGCGCGGATGTGACCACCGACTTCGTCCTGGAACTTGTTCCAGGCTTGCGGCGAGTTCCAGCCCGGAGACCAGGCGAATGGCACTTGCTGACGCGGTTCGACCGAGCCCGAGTAACCTTCCATCGAGAAGTTGAACGCGGTGTCGTTGTCTTGTGGGGTACGCGGTTCGTGCACGTTGATGTCAGCGCGCATGGCGGTACGACCGGAATAACGCAGCGGTTCGCGGGCCAGTTTCATGCCCTTGATGCGGAACGAGGCGGACGGTGCAGCATCAACGATACGCGCCAGTTGCGGCGTGCTCGAAGCGACGGCAGCGGTGACGTGGTCCAGCTGGGTCCAGTTGATCGGCTGGTTCAGCAGGGTGGCGCGCAGGGCATGCAGCCAGCGCCAGCCTTCGTGAACCAGGATGCTGGCGTCCATGTATTTAGGATCGAAGACCTGGAAGAAGCGCTGGGCGCGGCCTTCCTGGCTGACCAGCGTACCGTCGCCTTCAGCGAAACTCGCCGCTGGCAGAACCAGGTGCGCGCGGTCGCTGGTAGCAGTCTTCTGATGGTCGGCAACGATCACCACTTTCGCGGCGCTCAGTGCGGCATCAACCTTGGCTTTGTCGGTACGGGTGTACAGATCGTTTTCCAGCACGACGATGGCGTCGGCTTTGCCATCGATCACCGCTTGCAGCGCGGCGTCGACCGAGTCACCACCGAGCATGGCCAGGCCGAGGCTGTTGGCCTCTGGCACGATCAGGCTGATGGAACCGTTCTTCTCGCGCAGCTTCAGGGCTTTGGCGATGTTCGCGGCGGCTTCGATCAGCGCCTTGGAACCCAGCGAGGTGCCGGCAATGATCAATGGACGCTTGGCGGCGAGCAGGGCGTCGGCAATGCGCTTGGCCAGTTCGAGGGCTTCAGCATCCAGACCTTCAACCGCTGGAGCGCTGGCGTCGAGGGCGTGAGCCACGGCGAAACCAATGCGGGCCAGGTCGTCCGGTGCTGCATGAACGCATTCTTCGGCGACGTCGTCGAGCTTGGTTTCAGCCAGGCTGGCGATGAACAGCGGGTTCAGCGCGTGCTGACCGATGTTCTTCACGGCGGCGTCGAGCCAAGGCTGAACGCGCATGGCGTCGGCCATGTCTTCGGCCTTGCCTTTGACCGACTGACGCAGGGACAGGGCCATGCGCGCAGCGGTCTGGGTCAGGTCTTCACCGAGGACGAAAATCGCGTCATGGTCTTCGATGTCGCGCATGTTCGGGATCGGCAGCGGGCTGTCTTTCAGCACCTGCATGACCAGACGGATGCGGTCCAGCTCGGCAGCTTCGATACCGGAGTAGAAGTGCTCGGCGCCGACCAGTTCGCGCAACGCGTAGTTGCTTTCAAGGCTGGCACGCGGCGAACCGATACCGACGATGTTGCGACCGCGCAGCAGGTCAGCGGCTTTATCCAGCGCTTCGTCGAGGCTCAGCTTGGCGCCGTTGGCCAGCAAAGGCTGACGCGGACGATCTTCGCGGTTGACGTAGCCATAGCCGAAACGGCCACGGTCACACAGGAAGTACTGGTTTACCGAACCGTTGAAACGGTTTTCGATACGACGCAGTTCACCGTAGCGCTCGCCCGGGGAGATGTTGCAACCGCTGGAGCAACCATGGCAGATGCTCGGCGAGAACTGCATGTCCCACTTACGGTTGTAACGCTCGGAGTGAGTCTTGTCGGTGAACACACCGGTCGGGCAGACCTCGGTGAGGTTGCCGGAGAACTCGCTTTCCAGGGTGCCATCTTCAACGCGACCGAAGTACACGTTGTCGTGGGCGCCGAACACACCGAGGTCGGTGCCGCCAGCGTAGTCTTTATAGAAGCGCACGCAGCGGTAGCAAGCGATGCAGCGGTTCATTTCGTGGGAAATGAACGGGCCCAGTTGCTGGTTCTGGTGAGTACGCTTGGTAAAGCGGTAACGGCGCTCGTTGTGGCCGGTCATTACCGTCATGTCTTGCAGGTGGCAGTGACCGCCTTCTTCACAGACCGGGCAGTCGTGAGGGTGGTTGGTCATCAGCCATTCAACGACGCTGGCGCGAAACACTTTCGCTTCTTCGTCGTCGATGGAGATCCAGCTGCCATCGGTGGCGGGGGTCATGCACGACATGACGATCCGACCACGCTTGTCGTTCTCGTCGGTGTACTGCTTGACCGCGCACTGGCGGCAAGCGCCAACGCTGCCAAGGGCTGGGTGCCAGCAGAAATACGGGATATCGAGGCCTAGCGACAGACATGCCTGTAACAGGTTGTCTGCCCCATCGACTTCGAGCTCTTTGCCGTCTACGTGGATAGTGGCCATGGTTCAAAGTTCTTCGTTGGCCCGGTGTCAGCGGGCGTGGCTAATGGAATCTTGTATTCGCGTGAATCAATACAGCCGTTTAAAGGCGTCATCACGCGAGAAAGCGAAGGGCACGGACCCTTCGCCTTTTTTAAGCGTTTACGCGCCGACTACGATCGGCCTTGCCAGAGGCGGGACGACGGCGCTGGTGGGAGCGATGCCGGCTTCGAACTCTGGACGGAAGTATTTGATTGCGCTGCCCAACGGTTCCACGGCGCCCGGTGCGTGAGCACAGAAGGTCTTGCCAGGGCCGAGGAAACCGACCAGACCCAGCAGGGTCTCGATGTCGCCGGCTTGCCCTTCACCGTTCTCGATCGCACGCAGGAGCTTGACGCTCCACGGCAAACCGTCACGGCACGGGGTGCAGAAACCGCACGACTCACGGGAGAAGAACTCTTCCATGTTGCGCAGCAGGGACACCATGTTGACGCTGTCGTCCACCGCCATGGCCAGGCCGGTACCCATACGGGTGCCCACTTTGGCGATGCCGCCGGCATACATTTGTGCGTCGAGGTGTTCCGGCAACAGGAAACCGGTACCGGCGCCACCTGGCTGCCAGCACTTGAGCGTGTAACCGTCGCGCATGCCGCCGGCGTAGTCTTCGAACAGCTCGCGGCCGGTAACGCCGAATGGCAGTTCCCACAGCCCAGGGTTCTTGACCTTGCCGGAGAAGCCCATGAGCTTGGTGCCCATGTCTTCGCTGCCTTCGCGGGCCAACGATTTGTACCAGTCCACGCCGTCGGCGATGATCGCCGGGACGTTGCACAGGGTTTCAACGTTGTTCACGCAGGTCGGCTTGCCCCACACGCCAACGGCGGCAGGGAAGGGCGGCTTGGAGCGCGGGTTGGCGCGGCGGCCTTCGAGGGAGTTGATCAGTGCGGTTTCTTCACCGCAGATGTAACGCCCGGCGCCGGTGTGGACGAACAGTTCGAAATCGAAGCCGCTGCCCAGGATGTTCTTGCCCAGCAGGCCCGCTGCCTTGGCTTCTTCCACGGCACGGTTGAGGTGCTTGGCGGCGGTGGTGTATTCGCCACGCAGGAAGATGTAGCCACGGTAGGTTTTCAGCGCGCGAGCACTGATCAGCATGCCTTCGATCAGCAGATGGGGCAGTTGCTCCATCAGCATGCGGTCTTTCCAGGTGTTCGGCTCCATTTCATCCGCGTTGCACAGCAGGTAGCGGATGTTGATGGATTCGTCTTTTGGCATCAGGCCCCACTTCACGCCCGTGGGGAAGCCTGCACCGCCGCGACCTTTCAAGCCGGAATCCTTCACGGTCTGGACGATGTCGTCCTGAGCCATGTCGGCGAAGGCTTTGCGCGCAGCGGCGTAACCGTTCTTGGCCTGGTACTCGTCGAGCCACACGGCTTCGCCGTCGTCACGCAGACGCCAGGTGAGCGGGTGAGTCTCGGCCGACCGCTTGATGCGGTTGGCAGGGCCGAAGGAAGTCAGGGTCATACGTAGCCCTCGAGCAATTTGGCAACGCCGGCAGGCTGCACATCGCCGAACGTGTCGTCGTCGATCATCAACGCCGGCGCCTTGTCACAGTTGCCGAGGCAGCAGACCGGCAGCAGGGTGAAACGACCGTCGGCGGTGGTCTGACCCAGGCCGATGCCCAGCTTGCTCTGGATTTCGCTGACCACGGATTCGTGACCACCGATGTAGCAGACCATGCTGTCGCAAACGCGAATGATGTGGCGGCCCACTGGCTGGCGGAAGATCTGGCTATAGAAAGTAGCCACCCCTTCGACGTCGCTCGCCGGAATGCCGAGGATCTCGCCGATGGCGTACAGAGCGCCGTCCGGCACCCAGCCACGTTCCTTCTGGACGATCTTCAGGGCTTCGATCGACGCCGCGCGCGGGTCTTCGTAGTGATGCAACTCGTGCTCGATGGCCGAGCGCTCGGTTTCACTCAAGGTGAAACGGTCTGTCTGGATAAGCGTGCTGTTCATGCTTAGCGGTCCACGTCGGCCATAACGAAATCGATACTACCCAGGTACGCAATCAAGTCCGCGACCATGCTGCCTTTGATCACCGAAGGGATCTGCTGCAAGTGCGGGAAGCTTGGGGTACGAATCCGGGTGCGGTAGCTCATGGTGCCGCCATCGCTCGTCAGGTAATAACTGTTGATGCCCTTGGTCGCTTCGATCATCTGGAAGGATTCGTTGGCCGGCATGACCGGGCCCCACGAAACTTGCAGGAAGTGCGTGATCAGGGTCTCGATGTGTTGCAGGGTGCGCTCTTTCGGCGGCGGCGTGGTCAGCGGGTGATCCGCCTTGTACGGGCCTTCCGGCATGTTGCGCATGCACTGCTCGATGATCTTGATGCTTTGGCGCATTTCTTCGACGCGTACGATGCAACGATCGTAGGCATCGCCATTAGCGGCCAGCGGCACTTCGAATTCGAAGTTTTCGTAACCGGAGTATGGGCGAGCCTTGCGCAGGTCGAAGTCGCAACCGGTCGAACGCAGGCCGGCACCGGTGACGCCCCATTCCAGGGCCTCTTTGGTGTTGTAGGCGGCGACGCCGATGGTCCGGCCACGCAGGATGCTGTTGTCCAGGGCGGCTTTCTGGTATTCGTCCAGACGCTTTGGCATCCACTCGACGAAGTCTTTCACCAGTTTTTCCCAGCCGCGCGGCAGGTCGTGAGCAACGCCTCCAATGCGGTACCAGGCCGGGTGCAGACGGAAACCGGTAATGGCTTCGATCACCGTGTACGCCTTCTGACGGTCGGTGAACGTGAAGAACACCGGGGTCATGGCGCCGACGTCCTGGATGTAAGTCCCCAGGAACAGCAGGTGGCTGGTGATCCGGAAGAACTCGGCCATCATGATGCGAATGACGTCGACCTTGTCCGGCACCTTGATGCCGGCCAGCTTCTCGACCGAGAGCACGTACGGCAGGTTGTTCATCACGCCGCCGAGGTAGTCGATACGGTCGGTGTACGGGATGAAACTGTGCCAGGACTGACGCTCGGCCATTTTCTCGGCACCACGGTGGTGGTAGCCAACGTCCGGCACGCAGTCGACGATCTCTTCACCGTCCAGCTGCAGGATGATGCGGAACGCACCGTGCGCGGAAGGGTGGTTAGGGCCGAGGTTGAGGAACATGTAGTCCTCGTTCGCACCGGAACGCTTCATGCCCCAGTCTTCAGGCTTGAAGCGCGCGGCTTCTTCCTCAAGCTGTTGTTTGGCGAGGTTCAGGGTGAACGGGTCGAACTCGGTGGCGCGGGCCGGGAAGTCTTTGCGCAGCGGGTGACCTTCCCAGGTCGGCGGCATCATGATGCGGGTCAGGTGCGGGTGACCGGCAAAGTTGATGCCGTACATGTCCCACACTTCACGCTCGTACCAGTTGGCGTTCGGCCACAGACCGGTCACGGTCGGCACGTTGAGGTCGCTCTCGGACAAGGCGACCTTGATCATCACGTCACTATTACGTTCGATCGACATCAAGTGATAGAACACAGTGAAGTCGGCGCCGCTTGGCAGCCCTTGACGCTTGGTGCGCAGGCGCTCGTCCACACCGTGCAGGTCATAGAGCATGACGTACGGCTTGGGCAGGTTACGCAGGAAGGTCAGTACTTCGACGAGTTTGGCACGCGCAACCCAAAGCACCGGCATGCCGGTGCGGGTTGGCTGGGCGGTAAACGCCTCGGGGCCAAAACGGTTGTTCAGTTCGACGACCACATCCTGGTCGTCTGCCTTATAAGGCGGGATGTACAGAGCACTGCCTGTAGTCATGGTTATTTATCGCTTTCGGTCAACGTAAAGAATGAAGCCAGTGTCTCGTTCTATTAAAGAAGCAGATCTGGATCAGACTTCGTCGGGGCTGCGCAGGTTGGTGACTGCGATTCGCTGTTCGCGGCGCTTTTCCTTCTCGGAAGGCATCTCGGCGCGGTATACGCCTTGATCGCCGACGACCCAGGAAAGCGGACGACGCTCCTGTCCAATCGACTCTTGCAAGAGCATCAAGCCTTGCAGAAAAGCTTCAGGACGGGGCGGGCAGCCAGGCACGTAGACGTCCACGGGAAGGAACTTGTCCACCCCTTGAACGACAGAGTAGATGTCGTACATGCCACCGGAGTTGGCGCACGAACCCATGGAGATAACCCATTTAGGTTCGAGCATTTGCTCGTAGAGACGCTGGATGATCGGCGCCATCTTGATGAAGCAGGTACCGGCGATAACCATGAAATCCGCCTGACGCGGCGATGCCCGGATAACCTCGGCGCCAAAGCGCGCGATGTCGTGGGGCGCCGTGAAGGCGGTGGTCATTTCCACGTAACAGCACGAAAGACCGAAGTTATACGGCCACAGGGAGTTTTTGCGCCCCCAGTTGATCGTGCCGTTAAGCACGTCTTCGAGCTTGCCCATGAAGATGTTTTTGTGGACTTGATCTTCTAACGGATCGGAAACGGTTTCCCGTTCGCCAATCGGATACTGCTCGTTAGGAGCATCGGGGTCGATCCTGGTGAGATTGTATTGCATTGCCAAAGCCTCATTGTTTCAGCTTCGCTTGCCGCTTACGACGAGCTTCCGGAGCCCAGTCAAGGGCGCCCACTCGGAATAGGTAGACAAGGCCTGCCAACAGAATTGCTATGAAAACGAGAGCTTCGACGAATCCGGTCCAGCCGCTTTCGCGGACGGACACAGACCATGCAAAGAGAAAAAGGGCTTCGATATCGAAGATCACGAAGAGCATCGCGACCAGATAGAATTTGGCTGAGAGCCGCAAACGGGCGCCACCTGTAGGCAGCATGCCGGATTCAAACGGTTCATTTTTGCTGCGACCCCAGGCTTTTGACCCGAGGAGGCTGGAGACGCCGAGCATGAAGGCGCATAGGCCGACGACGCCCAGAAGGAAAATGGCAAAGCCCCAGTTGTGGGCCATGAGTCCTGTCGCTTCGGGCATGCTGGTAATCCTTAACAGAGAGCAAAGGTCTCTGAGCTTGAAAAAGTAACAACGCAGTGACGATATGTCGCAGCAATCAATCCCGCTGATTTTATGGCACAACACTCAGCAAGTAAAATTCCTATAGCGAAATTATTTATAGGAATAAGGACATGGCGCACCTCCAAAGCCCCACAGCCCATGCATGGCGGGCATTAGCCGGCTTTTCATCAATATTGTTTTGTGGGAAATGCAACGAACATAGTTGTAGTTAAATGATAATCAATATTGTTTGCGCTGGTTTTTAAACTGATTAACGGGGTGGGGGCCGCAAAGTTGTCTTTTGTGCGCATTACTGCAAGTAGCGACAGTGAGTGTTTTAGTGGGTTTTTCTGGTGCCGATACCGCGCTGCATCAATGTTTTTGGCCGCGGTTTTCGGCCTGCACATTCCCTGTGGGAGTCGGTCTTGCCCGCGATGGCGGCGTGTCAGGCGCTGTAGATGTTGACTGAAAGACCGCCATCGCGGGCAAGCCCGGCTCCCACAGGTTATGCAGTGGTCGAAAATCGCAGGCAAAAAAACGCCCCGAACCAGTCGGGGCGTCAGAAGTGCAGCGTTGCGGTTAGCTTTCTATCCGGTCCGCAACGGCCGTTGACTCAGGCGAAGCCAATCAGTGGAACTGTTCTTCTTCAGTCGAACCGGTCAGTGCGGTTACCGAAGACGAGCCACCTTGGATCACAGTGGTCATGTCGTCGAAGTAGCCGGTGCCCACTTCCTGCTGGTGAGCCACGAAGGTGTAACCCTTGGCAGCGTCAGCGAACTCTTGCTCTTGCAGCTTCACGTAGGCAGTCATGTCGTTGCGGGCGTAGTCGTGCGCCAGGTTGAACATGCTGTGCCACATGTTGTGAATGCCGGCCAGGGTGATGAACTGGTGCTTGTAACCCATGGCGGACAGTTCGCGCTGGAACTTGGCGATGGTCGCGTCGTCCAGGTTTTTCTTCCAGTTGAAGGAAGGCGAGCAGTTGTACGACAGCAGTTGGTCCGGGTATTCCTTTTTGATCGCTTCAGCGAAGCGACGAGCCTCGTCCAGATCCGGCTTGGCGGTTTCGCACCAGATCAGGTCGGCGTACGGAGCGTAAGCCAGGCCGCGAGCGATGGCCTGGTCCAGACCGGCGCGCACTTTGTAGAAACCTTCCTGGGTACGTTCGCCAGTCACGAATGGCTGGTCGTACGGGTCGCAGTCGGAGGTCAACAGGTCAGCTGCGTTTGCGTCGGTACGGGCCAGGATGATGGTCGGAGTACCGGCAACGTCAGCAGCCAAGCGAGCAGCGGTCAGCTTCTGTACGGCTTCCTGAGTTGGAACCAGTACTTTGCCGCCCATGTGGCCGCATTTTTTCACGGAGGCCAGTTGGTCTTCGAAGTGAACGCCGGCGGCGCCTGCTTCGATCATGCTCTTCATCAGCTCGTAAGCGTTCAGTACACCGCCGAAACCGGCTTCAGCGTCAGCCACGATCGGAGCGAAGTAGTCGATGTAACCTTCGTCGCCCGGGCCTTTACCGGCTTTCCACTGGATCTGGTCAGCACGACGGAACGAGTTGTTGATGCGCTTGACCACGGTCGGAACCGAGTCCACCGGGTACAGCGACTGGTCCGGGTACATCGATTCGGCGGAGTTGTTGTCCGCAGCGACTTGCCAGCCCGACAGGTAGATCGCCTGGATACCGGCTTTGACTTGTTGTACAGCCTGGCCGCCGGTCAGGGCGCCCATGCAGTTGACGAAATCTTTCTCGGGGCGGAAGGAAGGCTTGGCGCCCTGGGTGACCAGGTTCCACAGCTTCTCGGCGCCCAGTTTTGCAAAGGTGTGCTCAGGTTGAACCGAGCCACGCAGGCGGACGACGTCAGCAGCGGAGTAAGCGCGTGTCACGCCTTTCCAGCGTGGGTTTTCAGCCCAATCTTTTTCGAGGGCTGCAATTTGCTGTTCGCGTGTCAGTGCCATGGAGATAAACCTCGTCGCGTCTTTTACGGAAAGTTGTTCTGCGGTGGAAAATTCATGCGCTCGCTGACCAGAAGCTTGGATGGTCAAGTCGGATTCGGCGGGGTAGCGACGGGATGAACGATGGGCTCGAGGGGAAGTGAGCAGGTAAGGGCAAACTGGTGAGCGCATTCGGGCATCGTGGGCCTTGTTGCGAACTTCAGTGTGGTGCCGGGTTACCTAATTACGCTTCCGTCCCTCGGGACAACTTCGTTCCAGTCGGCAACCTCGTCAAACACACCTTGTGGGCGGTACAGACACGAAGCGGCTCGCGGGATAGGTGCGAGCATCGCTTCGAAGGCCCTTGCCAGGGCCCCTGATTAGCGGGAGCGAGGCCATCATGCCTTTGCTTTTTTCGATCGTCAAACATTTTGTAGTGCTTTTTTTCAACCACTACATCTTTGGTCTAATACGACTAATCAGTCAGTTATCGGTGCTTTAGTCCAAAGTATCGACTTTCACTCGCAAGGTCATGTCGTCCCGGCCCTGAGTCGCGTAGTTGCGGGTTTGGGTCCGTTTGTCAGCCAGGTTCTGGTGGTTGATGCCGGCCACCGTAATCCATTCGCCGAGGCGACCTGTGACAGTTGTGTCGGTACTTTGCACGTTCACTACATCGGGACGTTCCTGGCTCATGCGGTCATGGTTGGTGCTGATCGCCAAGTGAACGATTTCACCGGTGACGCTGGCGGTGACGTAGAAGCCCTGAGTGACGTTGCGGTATTCGGTCTGACTGCGCAAATCACCGTAGGAGTCGGTCTGCGCGCTCACGAGTGGAACGCTCTGGCCGACCTGGATCAGTGCGGGTGTGCCTTCGCTGGCCTGTACCTGCTGGACTCCGCCGTCACGGCTGGCGGTGCTGCGATGGATAATTCGGGTCTGGTTCGCCTTGGCGCCGTTGCCTTGGTAATTGTTGTCACTGGTGTCGACGGTGATCAGCAGGCGCTTGGCGGTGACATCGAGTTGGCTGATCAGGGCTTTAAGTTCGTCGATCTTGCGCTGATCCGCGTTAACGATCAGCTGATTGCCATAGGCGCTGACCTGGCCTTCGTTGCCAATGAAATCCTGCGCCACGGGCAGCATGTCGGCGCTGGTGCGGAAGTTCAGGGGCACGATTTCGGTGGCGGCTACGGCTGAAAAACTGCAGGTCAGCAGCAGGGTGGTGAGCAGGGTGCGTAGGGACATATCCGTTATCTCCGACTTCTAATGCCTTGATAGTGCCAGTTTGTCGGCCCGGCATGGCGCAAGTTGAATCGTAGACAGCAAAACGCCCCGACATCCGAAAATGGCGGGGCGTTTTGTGGTGTTCTCTGTGGCGAGGGGGCAAGCCCCTCACTACAGGGTCTCAAGCGGAGTGACGCACCATGTCAACATGCGGAATCCCGGCTTCCAGGAACTCCTCACTGACAATGTGAAAGCCCAGGCGCTCATAGAACGCCGTAGCCTGCACCTGTGCGCTGAGCATTTGATGCTTCAGCCCGCGCTTTTCGGCTTCACCGATCAACGCTTGCATCAGTGCATCGCCGACCTTCAGGCCGCGCCAGTCCTTGAGTACCGATACCCGGCCAATGTGACCGTCCGGCAACAAGCGGGCGGTGCCAATCGGGAAGTCCCCTTCGAAGGCCAGGAAATGCACCGCGGTGGCGTCATCGGCATCCCATTCCAGCTCAGGTGGAACGTGTTGCTCGGCGATGAACACCGTCTCACGAATGCGCCGGATCTCGGCGATATCCTTCTGCCAGTCTGCGACACTTACGTGAATTTTATTCATCAGCAAACCCCAGGCTTCCTTGCTTGATCAGTTCGCACAGCAGGCCGCGACCGTCTTCGTCGGCCAGCCACTCGCCAAGGTTGTCGATGTGCAGCGCGTCGGCGGCGCAGATCATTTTAAGCAGTTCGCGCAACTTGCCCGGCAGATAGCGGCTTTGGCCGCTGGCGAACAGCAGCAGGTCGTCATCGACTTCGGACCAGGCCAGGCGGGCGCTTGGGTTGCGGATCAAGACGGCGCCTTGCTCAAGGCTGGCGAGCAGGTCGTCTTCCTCGATCTCTTCCGGGCCTGCCACGAGTTCCGGGTAGCGCGGCTCGGTCATGAACTGGCCGAACCAGGTCAGCAGCAGGCGCTCGTCGCTCATGTGCTCTGCCAGCAGGGCTTTGAGGCGATCAAGGGCGTCGTGCTGGATCTGGTGCGGATCCACCGCAGGCAGCGCGTCGGCGTCGGTGTAGCGCTCTTCGTCTGTCAGGAACTGGCTGAGGAAGTCGGTGAAATGGGTCAGCACTTCAGCGGCGCTCGGTGCACGGAAACCGACGGAGTACGTCATGCAATCATCGACCGCGACGCCGCAATGGGCAAGGCGTGGTGGCAGATACAGCATGTCGCCCGGTTCCAGCACCCACTCATCGGTGGCTTCGAAGTCAGCGAGGATGCGCAGGTCTGCGTGTTGCAGCAGTGCGCTCTCGGAGTTGCACATCTGACCGATTTTCCAGTTGCGCTTGCCGTGGCCTTGCAGCAGGAATACGTCGTAGTTGTCGAAGTGCGGACCGACGCTGCCACCTGGGGCGGCGAAGCTGATCATCACGTCGTCGACGCGCCAGCTCGGCAGAAAGCGGAAGTGTTCCAGCAGTTCGCTGACTTCGGGCACAAACTGATCGACCGCTTGAACCAGCAGGGTCCACTCGCGTTCCGGCAGTTTGCTGAATTCGTCTTCGGCGAACGGGCCGCGGCGCAATTCCCAAGGATGCTCGCCGTGCTCGATCACCAGGCGCGATTCGACTTCTTCTTCCAGTGCCAGACCGGCCAGTTCGTCGGCGTCGATCGGGCTTTCGAAATCAGGAATCGCCTGGCGGATCAGCAGCGGTTTTTTCTGCCAGTAATCGCGCAGGAATTCGCGTGCCGTGATGCCGCCCAGAAGTTGAAGAGGAATGTCAGGATTCATGTGTAACCTATTGAAAAAAAGCACTTTTGAGACATGAATAAAAACGCCCGGCGCGGCCGGGCGTTTCAAGCATGTCCAGCGGTCAATCAGATGCGTTTGGCTTGTTCTACAGCGTTACCGATGTAGTTCGCCGGGGTGAGCAGTTTCAGCTCGGCCTTGGCAGCGGCTGGCATGTCCAGGCCGTCGATGAAAGTTTGCAGCGCTTCTGGGCTGATGCCCTTGCCGCGCGTCAACTCTTTCAGTTTTTCGTACGGGTTTTCGATGTTGTAGCGGCGCATCACGGTCTGGATCGGCTCGGCCAGCACTTCCCAGCAGGCGTCCAGGTCGGCAGCGATTTTCTGAGCGTTGAGCTCAAGCTTGCTGATGCCTTTGAGGCTCGCTTCGTACGCGATCACGCTGTGGGCGAAGCCGACACCGAGGTTGCGCAGTACGGTGGAGTCGGTCAGGTCACGCTGCCAGCGGGAAATTGGCAGTTTGCTCGCCAAGTGCTGGAACAGTGCGTTGGCGATGCCCAGGTTGCCTTCGGAGTTTTCGAAGTCGATCGGGTTGACCTTGTGCGGCATGGTCGACGAACCGATTTCGCCAGCGATGGTGCGCTGTTTGAAATAACCCAGGGAGATGTAGCCCCAGATGTCGCGGTCGAAGTCGATCAGGATGGTGTTGAAGCGCGCGATGGCGTCGAACAGCTCGGCAATGTAGTCGTGCGGTTCGATCTGCGTGGTGTACGGGTTGAAACCCAGGCCCAGTTCGTCTTCGATGAAGGCGCGGGCGTTTTCTTCCCAGTCGATCTCAGGGTAGGCCGACAGGTGAGCGTTGTAGTTGCCGACAGCGCCGTTGATCTTGCCCAGCAGCGGAACGGCAGCGACCTGAGCGATTTGACGCTCCAGACGGTAAACCACGTTCGCCAGCTCTTTGCCCAGGGTAGTCGGCGAAGCCGGCTGACCGTGGGTGCGCGACAGCATCGGCACGTCAGCGAAGCGGATGGCCAGTTCGCGGATGGCTTCGGCGGTTTGGCGCATCAGCGGCAGCATCACATCATCACGGCCTTCGCGCAGCATCAGGGCGTGGGACAGGTTGTTGATGTCCTCGCTGGTGCAGGCAAAGTGGATGAATTCGCTGACGGCAGCCAACTCCGGCAGTTTGGCCGCTTGCTCTTTGAGCAGGTATTCAATGGCTTTGACGTCGTGGTTGGTGGTGCGCTCGATCTCTTTGACGCGTTCGGCGTGCTCCAGAGAGAAGTTTTCCGCCAGGGTGTTCAGCACAGCGTTGGCTTCGGCGGAGAACGCCGGTACTTCGCTGATGGCAGAGTGAGCGGCCAGGCGCTGGAGCCAGCGCACTTCAACCAGGACGCGAGCACGGATCAGACCGTATTCGCTGAAAATCGGGCGCAGGGCCTGGGTTTTGCCGGCGTAGCGGCCGTCAACAGGGGAAACCGCAGTGAGCGAAGAAAGCTGCATGGGGTGTTCTCGGACAGTCGGGCAACGAAATGGGGCGCGTATCATACATGAAAAAATCCGCCGGTCCGTCGCCAACTGACCGGCGTATTACGCGTAATGCAGAGTAAATGGTTGTCTGCGCGACTTATTCGTTACGCATCAAGGGGTAAAGCTCTTTCAGCAACTTGCGGCGGCTGATCACCAGTTGCCAGCGATGGCCGCCCAACTGCCGCCACAGGCGTGCCGAGCGAATCCCTGCCAGTAACAGGGCGCGGATTTTCGAGGCGTTGCTCGGCTGCTGAAGGTTGCGCATGTCGCCGTGGACCTGAATCCGTTGGCGCAAGGTGCTCAGGGTGTCTTGGTACAGTGCGCCGCACGCGGCAATTACATTTTCATGGGCCGGGCCGAAGTGCTCGACCTGGGACTGGATCTGCGGCAAGCGCTTGCCGATCACCTCCAGCATGTCGCCGCGCTTGGCCAGCTGACGCTCCAGACCCAGCATTGCCAGCGCGTAACGCAAGGGCTCACGCTGAAGGGCGCTCGGGTCGCGTTCAAGTGCGCCGACCAGGGCGCGATAGCCTTCGCGCAGATTAAGGTCGTCACCGCCGTAGACTTCCAGCGTGTCCTTGGGGTCACGAATCAGCAGGCTGCCGAGCATGCAGGTCAGGCCGGCTTCAGAGGTTTGGCCGCTCTTGGCAATCTTGTCGACCAGGACAGCGGCGAGAAATACGCCGCCCAGCGCCGTCAGTTGCTCCTGGGTCGGGCTCATTGATGCTGGCCTTTGCTGGTCCATGGCTCGGCAATTTCAATCACGCCACCACCCAGGCAGATTTCTCCGTCATAGAACACCACAGACTGACCTGGGGTAACCGCGCGTTGCGGGTCATCGAAGGTTGCGCGGTAGCCGGTGGCGGTTTTCTCCAGCGTGCAAGGCTGATCACTCTGGCGATAGCGGACTTTGGCGGTCAACTTGCGCGGCTCGGTCAAATCAATCGGGTTGACCCAATAGATGTCCGAAGCGAGCAGGGCGCGGGAGAACAAGTACGGATGGTCATTGCCCTGGCCGACGATCAGCTCGTTGTGTTCCAGGTCCTTGATCAGCACGTACCACGGCTCGTCACTGGCGTCTTTCAAGCCGCCGATGCCCAGACCCTGACGCTGGCCGATGGTGTGGTACATCAAGCCGTGGTGACGGCCGATCACTTCGCCTTCGGTGGTCTTGATCTCGCCCGGTTGCGCGGGCAGGTACTGCTTGAGGAAGTCGCTGAAGCGGCGTTCGCCGATAAAGCAGATGCCGGTGGAGTCCTTTTTCTTCGCGGTCGCCAGCTCGTACTTCTCGGCAATCGCGCGCACTTCGGGCTTTTCCAGTTCGCCGACCGGGAACAGGGTCTTGGCGATTTGTTCGCCGCCAACGGCGTGCAGGAAGTAACTCTGGTCCTTGTTCGCGTCCAGACCCTTGAGCAACTCGGTACGACCGGCGATATCGCGGCGGCGCACGTAGTGGCCAGTGGCGATCAGGTCGGCGCCCAATATCATGGCGTAGTCGAGGAACGCCTTGAACTTGATCTCGCGGTTGCACAGGATGTCCGGGTTCGGCGTGCGCCCGGCCTTGTATTCGGCCAGGAAGTGCTCGAACACGTTGTCCCAGTACTCGGCGGCGAAGTTGGCGGTGTGCAGCTTGATACCAATTTTGTCGCACACAGCCTGGGCGTCCGCCAGGTCGTCCATGGCAGTGCAGTATTCCGTTCCATCGTCTTCTTCCCAGTTCTTCATGAACAGGCCTTCCACCTCGTAGCCCTGCTCGATCAGCAGGAGGGCGGAAACGGAAGAGTCCACGCCGCCGGACATACCGACAATGACGCGCTTCTTTTGTGTGTCAGAAGGGGCTGGATCACGCATAGGGATTCAATGAGTGTCTTGAAAAAGGACGCGATTCTAACAGGCCGGAGCCCGCAAGGCTAAAGAGAAGGGCGGATCAGTTCGAGACCGAAGTGTTTACCGTCCAGATAATCATCGATGCAGCGGATGATCAGCTCACTGCGCCAGTTTGCGCGCTGTTCCAGCAATTCGTCACGCGTCAGCCACTTGGTGCCGACGATGCCGTCGTCCAGCTGATAGTCCGGGTGGTGTTTGAGCGGTTTTGCCGTGAAGCAAACGCGCTGGTAAGTCACGCCGTTGCTCGGGGCTGTGTAGAGGTAAATGCCGACTACGCCGGTGGCTTCGACGTCCCAGCCGGTTTCTTCGAGGGTTTCGCGTACCGCGGCTTCGATCAGGGTTTCATTCGGGTCGAGGTGGCCGGCGGGTTGATTGATTACGACACGGTCGTGTTTGAGTTCTTCGACCATCAGGAAGCGGCCGTTGTCTTCGACGATGGTGGCGACGGTGATGTGGGGTTTCCAGTCCATGAAGCTTCCTCGATTCTGAAGTTGGAATAAAAATCAGTGTGGGAGCGAGCCTGCTCGCGAAAGCGGTAGGCCGGTCAATGCAGTGTTGAAGGATATACCGCATTCGCGAGCAGGCTCGCTCCCACAGGGTCCGGTTCAAATAGTTAAATGTGTGTTTAGCCCGAAAACACAAACCCCGGCACATGGCCGGGGTTTGTGATGCATCCTTACAACCTTAAACCAGCGCAGCTACTGCCGCGTTGAAGGTTGGGCTAGGGCGCATGGCCTTGCTGATCAGCTCGGCATTGGCGTGGTAGTAACCGCCGATGTCCACTGGCTTGCCCTGAACGGCGTTGAGCTCGGCAACGATGGTTGCTTCGTTCTCGGTCAGGGTTTTGGCCAAAGTCGTGAACTGCGCTTGCAGTGCAGCGTCTTCAGTCTGGGCAGCCAGGGCTTGAGCCCAGTACAGCGCCAGGTAGAAATGGCTGCCGCGGTTGTCGATGTTGCCGACTTTACGCGATGGCGACTTGTTGTTGTCCAGGAATTGGCCGGTGGCCTGATCCAGGGTCTTGGCCAGAACCAGCGCCTTAGGGTTGTTGTAGGTCACTCCCAAGTGCTCAAGGGAAGCGGCCAGGGCCAGGAACTCGCCCAGGGAATCCCAGCGCAGGAAGTTTTCTTCCAGCAGCTGTTGGACGTGCTTCGGTGCCGAGCCGCCAGCGCCGGTTTCGAACAGGCCGCCGCCATTCATCAGCGGAACGATCGACAGCATCTTGGCGCTGGTGCCCAGTTCCATGATCGGGAACAGGTCAGTCAGGTAGTCGCGCAATACGTTGCCAGTCACCGAGATGGTGTCCTTGCCTTCGCGAGTGCGCTGCAGGGTGAATTTCATGGCGTCGACGGGTGCCATGATCTGGATGTCCAGGCCGGCAGTGTCGTGATCCTTCAGGTAGGCCTGAACTTTTTCGATCACTACGCCATCGTGAGCGCGCATCGGGTCCAGCCAGAAAATCGCTGGGGTGCTGCTTGCGCGAGCACGGTTGACGGCCAGTTTGACCCAATCCTGGATCGGCGCGTCTTTGGTCTGGCACATGCGGAAGATGTCGCCGGCTTCAACCGATTGCTCCAGCAGCAGGGTGCCTTTGCTATCGGTCACGCGGACAACGCCGTTGGCCTTGATCTGGAAAGTCTTGTCGTGCGAACCGTACTCTTCGGCTTTCTTCGCCATCAGGCCGACGTTTGGCACGCTGCCCATGGTGGTTGGGTCGAAAGCGCCGTTTGCCTTGCAGTCTTCGATGACCGCCTGGTAGATGGTCGCGTAGCAGCGATCCGGGATCACGGCCTTGGTGTCGTGCAGCTGGCCGTCAGTTCCCCACATTTTGCCGGAGTCACGGATCATTGCCGGCATCGAGGCGTCGACGATGACGTCGCTCGGCACGTGCAGGTTGGTGATGCCTTTGTCGGAGTTGACCATGGCCAGCGACGGACGAACGGCGTAGACCGCCTGAATGTCGGCTTCGATGGCAGCCTGCTGCTCAGCCGGCAGGGCTTTGATGCGAGCGTACAGGTCGCCGATGCCGTTGTTCAGGTTGAAGCCGATCTGAGCCAGCACGTCAGCGTGCTTGGCCAGTGCGTCTTTATAGAATTCGGCAACGATCTGGCCGAACATGATCGGGTCGGAGACCTTCATCATGGTGGCTTTGAGGTGAACCGACAGCAGCACGCCTTCGGCTTTGGCGTCTTCGATCTCGGCAGCGATGAAGCTGCGCAGAGCGTTTTTGCTCATAACCGCGCAATCGAGGATCTCACCGGCTTGTACGGTGGTTTTTTCTTTCAGGACGGTGGTGGTGCCGTCTTGAGCGATCAGTTCGATTTTGACGGCGTCAGCGGCTTCGATCAGGGCGGCTTTTTCGCTGCCGTAGAAATCGCCGGTGCTCATGTGTGCGACGTGGGACTTGGAGTCAGCAGCCCAGGCGCCCATTTTGTGCGGGTGCTTGCGTGCGTAGTTCTTGACCGACAGTGGTGCACGACGATCGGAGTTGCCTTCGCGCAGAACCGGGTTTACGGCGCTGCCCTTGATCTTGTCGTAGCGCGATTTGGCGAGTTTGTCGGCGTCGCTGGTCACGGTTTCCGGGTAGTCAGGAAGCGCGAAGCCCTGGGCTTGCAGTTCTTTGATGGCTGCTTGCAGCTGCGGAACGGAAGCGCTGATGTTTGGCAACTTGATGATGTTGGCTTCTGGCGTAACGGCCAGGTCGCCCAGTTCGGCGAGGTGGTCGGCTACGGCTTTATCACCCAGTTGCTCGGGGAAGCTGGCCAGAATGCGTCCTGCAAGAGAGATATCGCGGGTTTCAACGGCGATATCAGCCGAGGCGGTGAAAGCCTCTACGATAGGCAACAGTGAATAGGTGGCGAGGGCTGGGGCTTCGTCGGTGAAGGTATAGATGATCTTCGAGCGGGTGGGCATATTCGGATTAACTCTCTCTTCTTTGCTAAAGCGTGCGCAGAAACTCGAGGGGCGCCGGGTAAGCGCGTTCGTTCAAAGTCATCCATGAGCCGAATATCGAGATTTCGTTGCTGTGATGTTGGGTGCATCAGTAGGGCGTCAAGCGTTCGGGCTGCGGTAACAGACCGGCTTTTCCGGCGAAAGGCTCATCATAGAGCCGTCCAGCCTTCGTGACCCTTTAGTCAGCGGCGGCATTATACATAGGTAGCTGGCAATCTGCCGATGGTTGATGCATGACAATTCTCGTCCATTGGTCTAAAGGTCGCAGGGGCGGGCTGCGCGTAGATTCGTTCGGCGTGCTTGAGTTTGGCGTTTTTCCCTTTGCTTTCAGGCTTGTAGCTCGCGACGCATGCCGCTTTGCGGCAGATGAATGGAACATAGGGTTTGCGCGCCGATTTAACTGGGTTACGCTCGAACCAAGCCAGATGTTCAATCCAAACAATGGAGTTCAGCATGGGATACAAGAAGATTCAGGTTCCAGCCGTCGGCGACAAAATCACCGTCAACGCGGACCATTCTCTCAATGTTCCTAACAACCCGATCATTCCCTTCATCGAGGGCGATGGTATTGGTGTTGATATCAGCCCGGTCATGATCAAGGTTGTCGATGCTGCTGTTAAGAAGGCTTACGGCGGCGAGCGAAATATTTCCTGGATGGAAGTCTACGCCGGGGAGAAAGCGACTCAGGTTTACGATCAGGACACCTGGCTACCTCAGGAAACCCTGGACGCGGTCAAGGATTACGTGGTTTCCATCAAGGGCCCTCTGACCACTCCGGTCGGTGGCGGCATTCGTTCCCTGAACGTGGCCCTGCGCCAGCAGCTCGACCTTTATGTGTGCCTGCGCCCTGTGCGCTGGTTCGAAGGCGTGCCTAGCCCGGTTAAAAAGCCAGGCGACGTCGACATGACGATCTTCCGTGAGAACTCGGAAGACATCTACGCCGGTATCGAATGGAAAGCCGGTTCGCCGGAAGCGACCAAAGTCATCAAGTTCCTTAAAGATGAAATGGGCGTCACCAAGATCCGTTTCGACGAAAACTGCGGTATCGGCATCAAGCCGGTTTCGCTGCAAGGCACCAAGCGTCTGGCACGCAAGGCCCTGCAGTATGTGGTCGACAATGACCGCGACTCGCTGACCATCGTGCACAAAGGCAACATCATGAAGTTCACCGAAGGTGCCTTCAAGGAATGGGCCTACGAAGTGGCCGCTGAAGAGTTCGGCGCAACCCTGCTCGACGGTGGTCCGTGGATGCAGTTCAAGAACCCGAAAACCGGCAAAAATGTCATCGTCAAGGATGCCATCGCCGATGCCATGCTCCAGCAGATCCTGCTGCGCCCGGCCGAGTACGATGTGATCGCGACCCTGAACCTGAACGGCGACTACCTCTCCGACGCCCTGGCGGCGGAAGTGGGCGGTATCGGTATCGCACCGGGTGCCAACCTTTCCGACACCATTGCCATGTTCGAAGCGACCCACGGTACTGCACCGAAGTACGCCGGCAAGGACCAGGTCAACCCGGGTTCGCTGATCCTGTCGGCTGAAATGATGCTGCGTCACATGGGCTGGACCGAAGCGGCAGATCTGATCATCAAGGGCACCAATGGCGCGATCTCCGCCAAGACCGTGACCTATGACTTCGAACGTCTGATGGAAGGGGCTACCCTGTTGTCTTCGTCTGCGTTTGGTGATGCGCTCATCTCGCACATGTAAGCGGCCTGTGTAGCTGAATCACGGCCACACCAAAACCGCCCGCCTCAATACGTTGAGGCGGGCGGTTTTTTATGGCTGGATGACGGGTTGCGTCAGCTCGACACCGTTTCTTGCTGGGTGACGGGCGCTGTCTGTTCGCTCGCGAGCGTGGCAGCGGTAATCTTCACTGCATGCAAACCTTTGGGGCCCTGAACGATCTCGAAGTTGATGATCTGTCCGGCTTTGAGGGTCTTGTAGCCGTCCATCTCAATGGCCGAATAGTGGGCAAAGAAATCGATTTCCTTGCCATCCTCGTCACGGCCTTCTCTGGCGTCGGTGTTAATGAAACCGAATCCCTTGGCATTGTTGAACCATTTCACCTTGCCGACTGACATGCTCATATCCCTCTGCAACAGACTCCATCACTGGAGTATCATCCGGTACATCCACAGTCAGTCTTTATAAATTAGATTGACTCTGCGGACCTTTTTTACCCACTGTGGGCTCTATTGGTTGTAACACCGTTTTCCCGATAGTCAAGGTGACCGGGTGGTCGGTGTTGAAATCGTCCATAAACGCCCCCACCACTGTATTAGCACAACTGACGAACCTTTCTTTCCATGCATGCAATCAGCCAGATTCGACTAACATTCAATCAGGATCGCCCGACTCTCCAGAAAGATCGCCCGGAGGAACACGACGACGATTCCGCAGGCATTGCTGTTCAGGAGGCGAAGCCTGCGTTACAGGCGCCGCCGATGTACAAGGTGGTTTTGTTCAACGATGACTACACACCGATGGATTTCGTCGTCGAAGTGCTCGAGGTGTTTTTTAACCTGAATCGCGAGCTGGCGACCAAGGTCATGCTGGCCGTCCATACAGAAGGGCGGGCAGTATGTGGCGTGTTTACCCGCGACATTGCCGAGACAAAGGCCATGCAGGTCAACCAGTACGCCAGGGAAAGCCAGCATCCGCTACTCTGTGAAATCGAGAAGGACGGTTAATCGCCGACCACTTGGGTATGAGGTGAAGCTATGTTAAACCGCGAGCTCGAAGTCACCCTCAATCTTGCCTTCAAGGAGGCCCGTTCGAAGCGTCATGAATTCATGACCGTCGAACATCTCCTGCTGGCCCTATTGGACAATGAGGCTGCCGCCACCGTTTTGCGTGCCTGCGGCGCAAACCTCGACAAACTCAAGCATGACCTGCAGGAGTTCATCGATTCCACCACGCCATTGATCCCCGTTCATGATGAGGATCGCGAAACCCAGCCAACCTTGGGCTTCCAGCGTGTACTGCAGCGTGCTGTTTTTCACGTACAGAGCTCGGGCAAGCGTGAAGTGACTGGTGCCAACGTGCTGGTCGCCATTTTCAGTGAGCAAGAGAGTCAAGCTGTGTTCCTGCTGAAACAGCAGAGCGTTGCGCGCATCGATGTCGTCAACTACATCGCTCATGGCATTTCCAAAGTGCCGGGGCATGGCGATCACTCTGAAGGTGAGCAAGATATGCAGGACGACGAGGGCGGTGAGTCTTCTTCTTCAGGCAATCCTCTGGATGCTTATGCCAGCAACCTCAACGAGCTCGCGCGTCAGGGTCGAATCGATCCATTGGTAGGCCGTGAGCTGGAAGTCGAACGCGTTGCGCAGATTCTGGCGCGCCGTCGCAAAAACAATCCGCTGCTGGTGGGCGAGGCGGGCGTGGGTAAAACCGCGATTGCCGAAGGCTTGGCCAAGCGCATTGTCGACAACCAGGTGCCGGACTTGCTGGCCAACAGTGTGGTGTATTCCCTCGACTTGGGTGCCTTGCTGGCCGGGACCAAATACCGTGGCGATTTCGAGAAGCGCTTCAAGGCGCTGCTCAATGAGCTGAAAAAACGTCCGCAGGCGATCCTGTTCATCGACGAAATCCACACCATTATCGGTGCGGGCGCCGCGTCCGGTGGCGTCATGGATGCCTCGAACCTGCTCAAGCCACTGCTGTCCTCGGGTGATATCCGTTGCATCGGTTCGACCACGTTCCAGGAATTTCGCGGGATCTTCGAGAAGGACCGTGCCTTGGCCCGGCGCTTCCAGAAGGTCGATGTGTCGGAACCTTCGGTGGAAGACACCATCGGCATCCTGCGCGGCCTGAAGGGGCGTTTCGAAGCGCACCACAACATCGAATACAGTGATGAAGCGCTGCGTGCGGCTGCCGAACTGGCTTCGCGCTATATCAATGACCGGCACATGCCGGACAAGGCCATCGACGTGATCGACGAGGCGGGCGCCTATCAGCGTCTGCAACCGATCGAGAAGCGTGTGAAGCGCATCGAGGTGCCTCAGGTCGAGGACATCGTAGCGAAAATCGCGCGGATTCCGCCCAAGCACGTTACCAGCTCTGACAAAGAGTTGCTGCGTAACCTTGAGCGTGACCTGAAGCTGACCGTATTTGGCCAGGATGCCGCCATCGACTCGTTGTCGACGGCGATCAAACTGTCCCGTGCCGGCCTCAAGTCGCCTGACAAGCCTGTCGGTTCGTTCCTGTTCGCAGGGCCGACCGGTGTCGGTAAAACCGAAGCGGCGCGTCAGTTGGCCAAGGCGTTGGGCATCGAGCTGGTTCGCTTCGACATGTCCGAATACATGGAACGCCACACCGTATCGCGTCTGATCGGTGCGCCTCCAGGTTACGTCGGGTTCGATCAGGGCGGCCTGCTGACTGAAGCCATCACCAAGCAGCCTCACTGCGTGCTATTGCTCGATGAGATCGAGAAGGCGCATCCGGAAGTCTTCAACCTGCTGCTGCAGGTCATGGACCACGGTACGCTGACCGATAACAACGGGCGCAAGGCGGATTTCCGTAACGTGATCGTCATCATGACGACCAACGCCGGTGCCGAAACAGCAGCGCGTGCTTCGATCGGTTTCACCCATCAGGACCACTCGTCCGATGCGATGGAAGTGATCAAGAAGAGCTTCACGCCAGAGTTCCGCAACCGTCTGGACACCATTATCCAGTTTGGTCGCCTCAGTCATGAGGTCATCAAAAGCGTGGTGGACAAGTTCCTTACCGAGCTTCAGGCGCAGCTGGAAGACAAGCGCGTGCAGTTGGAAGTGACGGACGCGGCGCGCGGCTGGCTGGCAGTGGGTGGCTACGACACGGCAATGGGCGCTCGACCAATGGCGCGTTTGATCCAGGACAAGATCAAGCGTCCGCTAGCCGAAGAGATCCTCTTTGGCGAACTGGCCGACCATGGCGGTGTGGTGCATATCGATCTCAAGGACGGCGAGCTGACCTTCGAGTTCGAGACCACGGCTGAAATGGCCTGACGTTAACCGCTCCAAAGCAAAAGGCGCCGAGAGGCGCCTTTTTGCTGTCCAGAGAGCACCCGAGATCAACTGTAGGAGCAGGCTTGCCAGCGAAAGCTATGGAGCAGGCAACACTAATACAAGACATGCCGACGCCTTCGCTGGCAAGCCAGCTCCTACATGGGGTCGGCGTGCTGCATCAAATCGCAGGCAAACAAAAACGCCCGGCAGAGCCGGGCGTTTTGTATTGACTTGATTAGCGAGCGCGGTAAGTGATGCGCCCTTTGCTCAAGTCATAGGGCGTCAGCTCGACGCGCACTTTGTCACCGGTAAGAATACGGATGTAGTTCTTGCGCATCTTGCCGGAGATATGCGCGGTTACGACGTGCCCATTTTCCAACTCCACACGAAACATGGTGTTGGGCAGGGTGTCGACGACAGTGCCTTCCATTTCGAAGCTGTCTTCTTTCGACATGCAGTAAAGCCCTCGGTGTCCAATGAATGGCCCGGTGCAACTGCGCCAGGCAAAAGCGGCGTGCATTGTGCCCGAAAAATGGGGGTTAAGCCAAGGGGTTCTAGTTCAGGACGACCCAGCGTTGATTAATCAGCAGTTCGATAGGCCGATATTGGGTCTTGTAGCTCATCTTTTTGCAGTTTTTGATCCAGTAGCCGAGGTAGACAGCGTCCAGTCCGAGGCGGCGGGTCTCGCCGATCTGCCAGAGAATCGCGTAGCGCCCCAGGCTGCGGCGTTCTTCGTCGGGTTCGTAAAAGGTATACACCGCCGACAGGCCGTTCGGCAGTAAGTCGGTGACCGCTACCGCCAGCAGCCGTCCTTCGAGGCGAAATTCGTAGAAGCGCGAGAACGGCAGGTCGCGCACCAGGAAGGTCGCGAACTGATCGCGACTTGGCGGGTACATGTCGCCATCGGCGTGCCGCTGTTCAATATAGCGCTGATAGAGGCCGAAATATTCTTCGGTGAACTGTGCCCGAGCCGGGCGAACCTGCAGGTCGGCATTGCGTTTGAAAATGCGTTTCTGTTGGCGGTTGGGGGTAAATTGCGCAACAGGGATGCGCGCCGGCACGCACGCATTGCAGTTCTGGCAATGTGGCCGGTAAAGATGATCGCCACTGCGACGAAAACCCATTTCAGACAAATCTGCGTAGACATGCACATCCATGGGCTGACTAGGGTCGAGGAACAGGGTTGTAGCCTGTTCATCTGGCAGATAGCTGCAAGAGTGGGGCTGAGTGGCATAGAACTTCAAACGCGCCAACTCGGTCATGATCAACCCTCGGGATAAGCTTTGATTGGGGGCGTTCGTTCTCAATGAGTTTCACCGCCGCGAAACTCGTTGAGAACGCCCCCTAAGTGTAAGCCACCTGCGCAAAAGTCGCTCAGCAAACCCATGTGGCGCGGTTGGGTTGATCCAGATGCTGCGCCAGGTAGCCAGCAAATTCGCGGCGAGGAATCGCTCGTGCGCCAAGGCTGTGCAGATGATCGGTCGGCATCTGGCAGTCGATCAGCACAAAACCCGAGTCTTTCAGATGTCGCACCAGTGTGGCAAAGCCATATTTGGACGCATTGTCGGCGCGGCTGAACATGGACTCGCCAAAAAACAGCTGCCCCATCGCCAGTCCGTACAGCCCGCCGACCAGCTCACTCTGGTCCCAGACTTCCACTGAATGCGCGTGACCGCGTCTGTGCAGTTCAATGTAAGCGTTCTGCATGGCCTGGGTGATCCAGGTGCCGTCGGCGTAATCACGCGGTGCGGCGCAGGCGCGGATGACGGCGGCGAAATCCTGATCGAAGGTCACTTGATAGCGTTGTTGGCGCAGCAATTTGCCCAGGCTGCGGGAAACGTGCAGTTCGTCGGGAAACAGCACCGTGCGCGGATCCGGCGACCACCAAAGAATCGGCTGGCCTTCGGAGAACCATGGAAAACATCCATGGCGATAGGCCTGAATCAGACGATCGGCAGACAAATCTCCACCTGCAGCCAGCAGCCCGTTGGGGTCGCGCATGGCTTTTTCCAGCGGGGGGAAGGTCAGGGTATTACGTTGTAACCAAGTCAGCATGGCATCCGGGCTTGCAGAAGGGGAGGGCAGAGGCGGGCTGGTCGGCCCGCCGTAAAGTGTGCCGTTAAACGCCGGGAATGTCGTCGAGGTATTTCTCGGCGTCCAGCGCGGCCATGCAGCCGGCCCCGGCAGACGTGACAGCTTGGCGGTAAACGTGATCGGCGACATCGCCGGCGGCAAACACGCCGGGGATTGCAGTGGCAGTGGCGTCGCCTTCGTTGCCGCTTTTGATCAGCAGATAACCGTCGCGCATGGGCAATTGATCGACAAACAGATCGGTGTTGGGTTTGTGGCCGATGGCGATGAACACCCCGGCCAGCGCCAATTCACGAGTTTCGCCGGTCTTGCTGTCACGCAGGCGGGCGCCGGTCACACCACTGGCATCGCCCAGCACTTCATCCAGATTCTGATTCCAGTGCAGGCGAATATTGCCGTTGGCTGCCTTTTCGAACAGCTTGTCCTGGAGGATTTTTTCCGAGCGCAATTTATCGCGGCGGTGAATCAGGTGGACTTCCTTGGCGATGTTCGACAAGTACAAGGCTTCTTCGACGGCGGTATTGCCGCCGCCGACTACCGCCACCACCTGATTGCGATAAAAGAACCCGTCGCAGGTGGCGCAGGCTGAAACGCCTTTGCCGGCGAACGTCTCTTCCGAGGGCAACCCCAGATATTGCGCCGAAGCGCCGGTGGCGATAATCAGGGCGTCGCAGGTGTAGGTACCGCCGTCACCGATGAGTTCGAATGGGCGCTGTTGCAACTTGGCGGTATGGATGTGGTCGTAAACGATCTCTGTGTCAAAGCGTTCGGCGTGTTTTTGCATGCGTTCCATCAGTACCGGGCCGGTGAGGCCTTCGACGTCGCCGGGCCAGTTGTCGACTTCGACGGTGGTTGTGAGCTGGCCACCTGCCTGTATGCCGGTAATGACAACGGGTTTGAGGTTGGCGCGGGCGGCATAAACGGCTGCGCTGTAACCGGCAGGGCCGGAACCCAGAATGATCAGGCGTGAATGCTTCGCTTCGCTCATAAAAACACCTCATAAGCCTTTGTCACGAAAGAGAATGCATGCTCAAATTGGCCGCATGTACCGGCACTTTTTGGCTATGCTGTACCCAATGCCTCACGCATGTTATCGGGCGAACAAACCCGTACAATGCCTGCGTGCAAAGGGGGGTGTAACAAAATAAGCAGTGCGCTCCGTGTTTATAAAACACCGGGTGCAGTGTTAAAAGTAGTCCCGGTTGCGCCTGTTAACTTTTTTACCTGCCTGGATTGGGCAGTTTTTTATAGTCATTCAACAGATGGACGCGCCCCAGGCGCAGGAAAAGTAACGTTTTGAAGAAATCCACCGCAGCACCCAAAACAGTCGTGCCGCTCTGGCGCCAGCATTTGCACTACCGGCTCAAGGAAGGTGCATTGATCGCCATCGGCGCCTTGTGCCTGTTCCTGATGATGGCATTGCTGACCTACGGCAAGGACGATCCGGGCTGGAGCCATAACAGCAAGATTGATGACGTGCAGAATTTCGGCGGCCCGGCCGGTTCTTACAGCGCCGACATTCTGTTCATGGTGCTCGGTTACTTCGCCTACATCTTCCCGTTGTTGCTCGCGGTCAAGGTCTATCAGATCTTCCGTCAGCGCCACGAACCGTGGCAGTGGAGCGGCTGGCTATTCTCCTGGCGCCTGATTGGCCTGGTGTTCCTGGTGCTGTCGGGTGCTGCGCTGGCGCACATCCATTTCCACGCCGCCACGGGTCTGCCGGCAGGTGCCGGCGGAGCGCTGGGTGAAAGCCTCGGCGATCTGGCCAGGAACGCGCTGAACGTTCAGGGCAGCACATTGCTGTTCATCGCTCTGTTCCTGTTCGGCCTGACGGTGTTTACCGACCTGTCGTGGTTCAAGGTGATGGACCTCACCGGCAAGATTACCCTCGACCTGTTCGAACTGTTCCAGGGCGCGGCCAATCGCTGGTGGGCGGCCCGTAACGAACGCAAGCAACTGGTGGCGCAACTGCGTGAAGTCGACGATCGCGTGAATGAGGTGGTCGCGCCAACCGTTACCGACAAGCGCGAGCAGGCCAAGGTCAAGGAACGCCTGATCGAACGTGAGCAAGCCCTGAGCAAGCACATGTCGGAACGCGAAAAGCAGGTTCCGCCGGTCATTGCACCAGCGCCGCCGAAACCGGCTGCACCGAGCCAGCGAGTGGAAAAAGAGAAACAGACGCCGTTGTTCATCGACAGCGCCGTGGAAGGCACCTTGCCACCGATCTCCATTCTCGATCCCGCGGAAAAGAAACAACTCAATTACTCGCCCGAATCCCTGGCTGCGGTTGGCCATTTGCTGGAAATCAAGCTCAAGGAATTTGGCGTCGAAGTCTCGGTGGATTCGATTCACCCCGGCCCGGTGATTACCCGTTACGAAATTCAGCCGGCCGCAGGCGTGAAGGTCAGCCGCATCTCCAACCTGGCGAAAGACCTGGCGCGCTCCCTGGCCGTGACCAGCGTGCGTGTGGTTGAAGTGATTCCCGGCAAGACCACCGTCGGTATCGAGATCCCGAACGAAGACCGGCAAATCGTGCGCTTCTCCGAAGTGCTGTCGACCCCCGAGTACGACAACTTCAAGTCGCCGGTCACCCTGGCCCTCGGTCACGACATCGGCGGCAAGCCGGTCATCACTGACCTGGCGAAAATGCCGCACTTATTGGTGGCCGGTACGACCGGTTCCGGTAAGTCGGTGGGTGTGAACGCGATGATCCTGTCGATCCTGTTCAAGTCCGGCCCGGAAGACGCCAAGCTGATCATGATCGACCCGAAGATGCTTGAACTGTCGATCTACGAAGGCATCCCGCACCTGTTGTGCCCGGTCGTCACCGACATGAAGGACGCAGCCAACGCCCTGCGCTGGAGCGTGGCGGAGATGGAGCGTCGCTACAAATTGATGGCGAAGATGGGCGTGCGTAACCTGTCCGGCTTCAACGCCAAGGTCAAGGAAGCCCAGGACGCCGGCACGCCGCTGACCGATCCGCTGTACAAACGCGAAAGCATTCATGACGAAGCACCGCTGCTGACCAAGCTGCCAACCATCGTCGTGGTCGTCGATGAGTTCGCCGACATGATGATGATCGTCGGCAAGAAGGTCGAAGAACTGATCGCCCGTATCGCCCAGAAGGCCCGTGCCGCTGGTATTCATTTGATCCTCGCCACCCAGCGTCCGTCGGTGGATGTGATCACCGGCCTGATCAAGGCCAACATCCCGACGCGTATGGCGTTCCAGGTGTCGAGCAAAATCGACTCCCGGACCATCATCGACCAGGGCGGCGCCGAACAACTGCTGGGTCACGGTGACATGCTCTACATGCCGCCGGGCACCAGTCTGCCAATTCGTGTTCACGGCGCGTTCGTCTCCGATGACGAGGTTCACCGCGTGGTAGAAGCCTGGAAACTGCGCGGCGCGCCGGAATACAACGACGACATCCTCGCCGGTGTCGAAGAAGCCGGCAGCGGCTTCGAGAATGGCGGTGGTGGTGGCGATGATGATGCCGAAACCGATGCGCTTTATGACGAAGCGGTGCAGTTCGTCCTGGAAAGCCGTCGCGCGTCCATCTCTGCGGTTCAGCGCAAACTGAAAATCGGCTACAACCGCGCCGCGCGCATGATCGAAGCCATGGAAATGGCCGGGGTCGTGACGTCCATGAACACCAACGGTTCGCGTGAAGTCCTGGCCCCGGGCCCGGTGCGCGACTGATTAGATTTGAATCGCCTCCTTAAATTGAAAAGCGAGTGGCGCACACGCGCCGCCCGATCCCCTACGAATGTTATGAGGACTCCCATGCGTCTTATCCGCATGCTGTTGCTGCCGGTATTGGCTTTGACCACGCTCTCGGCTCACGCCGATGACAAGGATGTGGCGCGCCTGACCCAATTGCTGGAAAAATCCCAGACATTGACTGCGCGTTTCTCCCAGCTGACGCTGGATGGCAGCGGTACCCAGTTGCAGGAAACCGCTGGCGAGATGTCGTTGCAGCGTCCGGGCCTGTTCTATTGGCACACCAATGCACCGGCTGAACAAACAATGGTCTCCGACGGCCAAAAGGTCACCCTGTGGGACCCGGACCTGGAGCAGGCCACGATCAAGAAACTCGATCAACGCCTGACCCAGACGCCTGCACTGTTGTTGTCCGGTGATGTGTCCAAGATCAGCCAGAGCTTCGACATTACCTCCAAGGAAGCCGGCGGCGTGATCGACTTCACCCTGAAGCCGAAAACCAAAGACACCCTGTTCGACAGCCTGCGTTTGTCGTTCCGTAACGGTCTGGTCAACGACATGCAAATGATCGACAGCGTTGGTCAGCGCACCAATATTCTGTTCACCGGCGTGAAGGCCAACGAGCCGATTCCGCCGTCCAAGTTCAAGTTCGACATCCCTAAAGGGGCGGACGTGATCCAAGAGTAAGGCACCGGACCTGTGGGAGCGGCGGTGTTCAAGTGATTGGCTGATAGTCAGTGAGGTTTCGCAAGTAGTGATGGACCTGTTTCGCAGCGCCCCGATAGCTCAGCCCTTGGCCGCCCGCTTGCGTGCGGCCAATCTGGACGAGTACGTCGGTCAGGAACACCTGTTGGCTCGCGGCAAACCTTTGCGCGAAGCCCTGGAGCAGGGTGCCTTGCATTCGATGATTTTCTGGGGCCCACCGGGTGTGGGCAAAACCACCCTGGCGCGGCTGCTGGCGGAAGTCTCGGATGCGCACTTCGAAACGGTCTCGGCGGTGCTGGCCGGTGTGAAGGAAATCCGGCAGGCGGTAGAAATTGCCAAACAGCAAGCCGGGCAGTACGGCAAGCGCACCATTTTGTTTGTCGATGAAGTACACCGCTTCAACAAGTCCCAGCAGGATGCGTTCCTGCCGTACGTTGAAGACGGCACGCTGATTTTCATCGGCGCGACCACCGAAAACCCCTCGTTCGAACTCAATAACGCCTTGCTCTCGCGGGCCCGCGTCTATGTGCTCAAAAGCCTCGACGAAGCGGCTCTGCGCAAGTTGGTGCATCGCGCACTGACTGAAGAGCGTGGCTTGGGCAAGCGGCAACTGACGCTAAGTGATGAAGGCTTCCAGATGCTACTGTCCGCCGCCGATGGCGATGGCCGGCGACTGCTGAATCTGCTGGAAAACGCGTCGGACCTGGCCGAAGACAACAGCGAAATCGGCGTCGATCTGCTGCAAAGCCTGCTCGGTGATACCCGTCGGCGTTTCGACAAGGGCGGCGAGGCGTTCTACGACCAGATTTCCGCGCTGCATAAATCCGTACGCGGCTCCAACCCCGACGGCGCGCTGTATTGGTTCGCGCGGATGATCGACGGTGGTTGCGATCCGCTGTACCTGGCTCGCCGCGTGGTGCGCATGGCCAGCGAAGACATCGGTAACGCCGACCCGCGCGCCCTGAGCCTGTGCCTGGCCGCGTGGGAAGTGCAGGAGCGCCTGGGCAGCCCCGAAGGTGAATTGGCGGTGGCCCAGGCCATCACGTATCTGGCCTGCGCGCCGAAAAGCAATGCGGTGTACATGGGCTTCAAGGCCGCCATGCGCAGTGCCACCGAGCACGGTTCGCTGGAAGTGCCGCTGCACCTGCGCAACGCCCCGACCAAACTGATGAAACAACTCGGTTACGGCGACGAATACCGTTACGCCCACGATGAGCCGGATGCCTATGCCGCTGGCGAAGATTATTTCCCGGAAGAACTCGAACCGCAGCCGTTCTATCAGCCGGTGCCGCGTGGCCTGGAGCTTAAGATCGGCGAGAAGCTCAATCACCTCGCCCAACTTGACCGTTTGAGCCCCCGGCAGCGGAGAAAATAGTGATTCCATTGGTCATCGCGGTGTCCATCGGCGGTGTCGCCGGCACGCTGTTGCGGTTCGCGACCGGAAACTGGATCAATGCTAATTGGCCGAGGCACTTCTATACGGCTACGCTGGCCGTTAATATCGTGGGCTGTTTGCTGATCGGCGTTCTATACGGTCTGTTTTTGATACGCCCGGAGGTGCCGTTTGAGGTGCGTGCCGGGTTGATCGTCGGCTTCCTCGGAGGGCTGACGACTTTTTCATCCTTTTCACTGGATACGGTGCGCTTGCTGGAAAGCGGGCAAGTGCCGCTGGCTTTGGGCTATGCGACGCTCAGCGTATTCGGCGGGCTGCTTGCCACCTGGGCCGGCCTGTCCTTGACCAAACTTTGATAAACGAGAAACCGACATGCTCGATTCCAAACTGTTACGTAGCAACCTTCAGGACGTAGCGGACCGCCTGGCATCCCGTGGCTACACGCTGGATGTCGCGCGCATCGAAGCGCTGGAAGAACAGCGCAAGACCGTCCAGACCCGCACTGAAGCACTGCAGGCTGAACGTAATGCCCGTTCCAAATCCATCGGTCAGGCCAAGCAGCGCGGCGAAGACATCGCGCCACTGATGGCTGACGTCGAGCGCATGGCCACCGAGTTGAGCGCCGGTAAAGTCGAGCTGGACGCCATCCAGACCGATCTGGACTCGATCCTGCTGGGCATTCCGAACCTGCCGCACGAATCGGTGCCGATTGGCGATGACGAAGACGGCAACGTCGAAGTGCGCCGCTGGGGCACCCCGACCGCGTTCGATTTCCCGGTTCAGGACCACGTCGCCCTGGGTGAGAAATTCGGCTGGCTGGACTTCGAAACCGCCGCCAAGCTCTCCGGCGCGCGTTTCGCCCTGTTGCGCGGCCCGATTGCCCGTCTGCACCGCGCCCTGGCGCAGTTCATGATCAACCTGCACGTCACCGAGCACGGCTACGAAGAGGCTTACACGCCTTATCTGGTCCAGGCCCCGGCGCTGCAAGGCACCGGTCAACTGCCGAAGTTCGAAGAAGACCTGTTCAAGATCGCTCGTGAAGGCGAAGCTGATCTGTACCTGATCCCGACTGCCGAAGTGTCGCTGACCAACATCGTCGCCGGCGAAATCGTCGATTCGAAGCTGCTGCCGATCAAGTTCGTTGCGCACACGCCCTGCTTCCGCAGTGAAGCCGGCGCGTCGGGTCGTGACACCCGCGGCATGATCCGTCAGCACCAGTTCGACAAAGTCGAAATGGTCCAGATCGTTGAGCCATCGACGTCGATGGAAGCGCTGGAAGGCCTGACCGCCAACGCCGAGAAAGTCCTGCAACTGCTGGAGCTGCCTTACCGCACCCTGGCGCTATGCACCGGCGACATGGGCTTCAGTGCGGTCAAGACTTACGACCTGGAAGTGTGGATCCCGAGCCAGGACAAGTACCGCGAAATTTCGTCGTGCTCCAACTGCGGCGATTTCCAGGCCCGTCGTATGCAAGCGCGTTTCCGTAACCCGGAAACCGGCAAGCCTGAGCTGGTTCACACCTTGAACGGTTCCGGCCTGGCGGTCGGTCGTACCCTGGTGGCCGTGGTGGAAAACTATCAGCAGGCCGACGGTTCGATCCGTGTGCCTGAAGTCCTGAAGCCGTACATGGGTGGCCTTGAGGTCATCGGCTAAATGAACTATCTGCCGCTGTTTCACAACCTGCGCGGCAGTCGTGTGTTGGTTGTCGGTGGGGGGGAAATTGCCTTGCGCAAATCCCGCCTGCTGGCCGACGCCGGTGCGCTGCTGCGGGTGGTTACACCTGAAATCGAACCGCAACTGCGCGAATTGGTGGTCGGCAGCGGTGGCGAGTGCCTGTTGCGCGGTTATGCCGAGACGGATCTGGACGGTTGCGGGCTGATCATTGCCGCCACCGACGACGAGCCATTGAACGCGCAAGTCTCTGCCGACGCCCATCGGCGTTGTGTGCCGGTCAACGTTGTGGACGCGCCGGCCCTGTGCAGCGTGATCTTTCCGGCCATTGTCGATCGATCACCCTTGATTATTGCAGTGTCCAGCGGCGGCGATGCGCCGGTGCTGGCACGATTGATCCGCGCCAAGATTGAAACCTGGATACCGTCCACCTACGGCCAATTGGCCGGTCTGGCTGCGCGTTTTCGCGGCCAGGTCAAACGTCTGTTCCCGGACGTGCAGCAACGCCGGGCGTTCTGGGAAGATGTGTTCCAGGGCCCGATTGCCGACCGGCAACTGGCCGGGCAGGGCGCCGAAGCAGAGCGTCTGCTGCAAGTAAAAATCGAAGGTAAGGCGCCGGAAGCCACGGGCGAGGTTTACTTGGTGGGGGCCGGGCCGGGTGATCCCGACCTGCTGACGTTCCGCGCCTTGCGCCTGATGCAGCAAGCCGATGTGGTGCTGTATGACCGCCTGGTGGCTCCGGCCATTCTGGAGTTGTGCCGTCGCGATGCCGAGCGGGTCTATGTCGGCAAACGCCGCGCCGATCACGCGGTGCCGCAGGATCAGATCAACCAGCAATTGGTGGACCTGGCCAAACAGGGCAAGCGGGTGGTGCGGCTGAAGGGCGGTGATCCGTTCATCTTCGGTCGCGGCGGTGAAGAGATCGAAGAACTGGCAGCCCAGGGCATCCCGTTCCAGGTGGTGCCGGGTATCACGGCGGCCAGCGGTTGCGCGGCGTATGCCGGGATTCCGCTGACCCACCGCGATTACGCGCAGTCGGTGCGGTTTGTCACCGGACATTTGAAGGACGGTTCCACCGATCTGCCGTGGGCCGACCTGGTCGCGCCGGCGCAGACGTTGGTGTTCTATATGGGTCTGGTGGGCTTGCCGATCATCTGCGAGCAGTTGATCAAGCACGGTCGTGGGGCAGACACCCCGGCGGCGTTGATCCAGCAGGGCACCACGGTCAATCAGCGGGTGTTTACCGGCACGTTGGCGGATTTGCCACGGTTGGTGGCGGAGCATGAAGTGCATGCGCCGACGTTGGTGATTGTCGGGGAAGTGGTGCAACTGCGCGAGAAATTGGCGTGGTTTGAAGGGGCTCAGGCGCAGGTCTGAATACCGAGTTGTCGCCATCGCGAGCAGGCTCGCTCCCACAGGGGATTTGTGAACGACACAGATCCAATGTGGGAGCGAGCCTGCTCGCGATGGGGCCTTCAAATCCAGCACAAACCTCAGGCCTTGCGCCAAACTCCTTTCCCGTTCAGCCGTGCTCGATCATGCGCCGCGGTGAAATCCTGCGCCGGTCCTTTCGGCACCACTCCCGTCGGGTTGATGGTCTTGTGGCTGCCATAGTAGTGGTTCTTGATGTGCTCGAAATCCACCGTCTCGGCAATCCCCGGCCACTGATAAATCTCGCGCAACCAGTTCGACAGATTCGGATAATCGGCAATCCGCCGCAGGTTGCACTTGAAGTGCCCGTAGTACACCGCGTCAAAACGAATCAACGTGGTGAACAGCCGAATGTCCGCTTCGGTCAGGTATTCACCGGTCAGGTAACGATTGGCGCTTAACAGTTGCTCCAGTCGATCCAGCTCTTCAAACAGTCCATCGAACGCTTCTTCATAGGCGTGTTGCGAGGTCGCAAACCCGGCGCGATAAACGCCGTTGTTTACTGCCGGGTAAATCCGCTCATTTAACGCGTCGATCTCACTGCGCAGTGGCGCTGGGTAGAAGTCCAGGTCATTGCCGGTCAGGTCGTCGAATGCGCTGTTGAACATGCGGATGATTTCTGCCGATTCATTGTTGACGATGCGATTCTGTTGTTTGTCCCACAGCACCGGTACGGTGACGCGGCCGGTGTAGTCGGCGGTATCGGCGGTGTAGCGCTGGTGCATGAAGTCGAGGTGATCGAGTTTGTCGCCGGTGGAGCCGAGGCTCTGATCGAAGGTCCAGCCGTTTTCCAGCATCAGCCAACTGACCACCGACACGTCGATCAGGCTTTCGAGACCTTTGAGTTTGCGCAGGATCAGTGTGCGGTGCGCCCACGGACAGGCAAGGGACACGTAGAGGTGATAGCGGCCGGCTTCAGCGGCAAAGCCACCGACACCGGTCAGGCCCGGTTTGCCGTCGGCGGTCACCCAGTTGCGGCGCTGTGCCTGCTCACGCTGAAACGCGCCGTCTTTGCTGCTTTCGTACCACTGGTCCTGCCAGTGGCCTTCGACTAATAAACCCATGATCAAGACTCCTCAAACCCTAAATCGTTGGAGAGGAGTCTATGCTCATGAGTTCGAACAAATAGCGCAAAGGTTGGGCAGTTATGATCGGTTAAATCGATCTGTCGCGAGCGTCCCAGTATTTCTGGGCGGTTTCGAACGCCTGATCACGGGATTGACCGAGCCCACGCAGGGCCAAGGCCATGGTCGAAATCAGGGCCATTTGCGGGTAGCTGTCGACCACGTCACCACGCCAGACCGCCTTCATGTGCTCAGGGTCGAGGGCGGCGGGTTTGACGTGACGCTGGGCCGACCGTTGCGGCCATTCCTCATCCCAACTTTCTCCGCCGGTGGTGCCATACAAGTGGCTGTCGGCGTCCGGGTTGATCTCGATCTCGCCGCCGTCGCCTTTGACCACAATCGCCGTATCGCCCAGTAAGCCGCTGGCATCGCGGTGCACGGCCTGATAGCCGGGGTGGAAAATACTTTGCAGTCCGCAACGGGCCCCCAACGGATTGAGGATGCGCGTGAGGGAATGAATTGGAGAGCGCAGGCCCAAGGTGTTACGCAGGTCGATCATGCGCTGCAGTTGCGGCGCCCAATCCACCAACGGCATGAACGCCAGACCGCCGTTATCGAGTGCCGCACCCACCTGTTGCCAATTCCGGCACAGCGGAATGCCAAGTCCTTCCAGCAGTTGTTCGCTGTACAGCCGTCCGGCCGTGTGGGCGCCGGCGCCATGCATGAAAATGCGTACGCCGTTCTGCGCCAGGCACTTGGCCGCCAGCAGGTACCACGGCAGATGACGCTTCTTGCCGGCATACGTCGGCCAGTCCAGATCGACATTTAACGTGGGAGCTTGCAAACGTTCACGCAGGGCCTCAGTAAAACCGGCCATTTCCTCGGCGCTTTCTTCCTTGTGGCGCAGCAACATCAGAAACGCGCCGAGCTGGGTGTCTTCGACCTTGTCGTCGAGCACCATGCCCATGGCGTCGCGTGCTTCTTCGCGGGTCAGGTCGCGGGCTCCACGTTTGCCTTTACCGAGGATTCGCACGAACTGGGCGAACGGGTGCTCGGCGGGTGTTTCGAGGGTCAGTGCTGGAAAGTCGGTCATAAGCAATTCGTCGGTTTGGGCAGGCCCGCCAGTTTCGCGGCGAGTTTGGCAGGGGTGCCTTTGAACAGTCGGTTCAGGTGCAGGCTGTTACCTTTTTCCGGGCCGAGCTTCAACGCGGTGTATTTGATCAACGGGCGGGTGGCCGGCGACAGCTGGTATTCGTCGTAGAAACGGCGCAGCAGTTCGAGGATTTCCCAATGCTCAGGGCTCAACTCGATGTCTTCGGCGGCGGCCAGGGCGCTGGCCACATCGGCGGACCAGTCGCTCAGTTCAACCAGGAAACCGTCCTTGTCCAACTCGATGGCGCGAGCGCCGACAGTCAGGGAATTCATAGCCAACTGTTGACCTTGTCGTAGTGAATCGACAGCTCGACGAAGGCCGGGTAATCGATCGACTTGGCCCAATCTGGCACTTCAATGGACCGGGCTTGAACGTCTTCGGTCAGTACGAACAGCTTCAGGCCGCGAGTATTCAGCGCGTTGAAAGGCGCGGTACCCGGCTGCAGGGCATAGACCGCGTCGCCGGTCAGTAGCAGCGCATCGTTGGCGCCGATCACGCGCAGGCAACTGGTCAGGCGATCGCCGCCGAACGGGGAATGAGACAACACATGCAAAGTCGACATCAGAGGGTGATCACCTGGTCGTAACGGTCAATAAGGGCGGTGATGTCGTGGGCGGTCAGCGCTCGGGCTTCTTCCAGCGAGAAACCGGAAGGGTCCAGCCCACGTTCTGCGGCACTGTCAGCGCAGACGAACAGTTCCTCGACACCGAACATCGGCAAGGCTTGCAGGTTGGCGCTCAGGTCTTTTTGTTGCAGCGCTTTGGCTTCCTGTTTCGCGGCGAGCTGAAACACGCCGTCATCGAGAAACAACAGGCCGATGGGCAGATCGAAGGCGCCGCCGGCGAGCACGATGTCCAGTGCTTCGCGCGCATTCGGGCCGGACCATGGCGCCTGACGGCTGATAATCAGCAAGGATTTAGGCATCTCACGCGCCTCCGAAACAGATCAGGCGGTCAGCGTCCTGCACCGCGTCGTGCAACTGACCCAGCCCCGACAATTCCCACGGCGCGCCCACGGCAACAGCGTCACGCTGATAGCGTCCGGCTTCTTCCTCGTTCAACACACCACGGCGCAAGGCGGCGGCGATACACACGACGCCGTCCAGTTGATGCTCGCTGACAAACGCGCGCCATTGCTTGGGCAGGTCCAGTTCATCTTGCGGCGTGACCACACTGGCGGAGGCATTGTAGATGCCGTCCTGATAAAAAAACAGCCGGACAATCTCATGACCACCGGCCAGCGCAGCCTGGGCAAACAACAGGGCGCGGCGCGAGGAGGGCGCATGGGCGGCGGAAAACACTGCGATGGCGAACTTCATGACGGACTCGATCAGCGAAACTGCGGCCATGATAAAGCTTTATCGGCGGGGGGGCTAAATCGATGTTGTCTGTCAGGCCGCCTTCGCTGGCTTGCCAGCGAAGGGGCCCGCATGGTCAATACAAAATTCAGCGAGGCATATACCCCAACTGCCACCGCCGCGGAATCTTCAACGACACCACCCCCAGCACCCCCGCCAGCAACCCGCTGGCAAACAACGCCTGAAGCCCCAAATGATGCTCCAGCACTGCTCCAAGGACAGCCCCGGCAAACATGCCTGTCCACGGGATTAGTTGCACCCGCCAGCCATTGCGCCGCTCGCCGAGCAGCCAGCGCCCCAGCCCGCGTCCGAAGCGCGACAGGGCGCCGGTGACATAGGTCAGGCCGACCGGCAGACCGTTCACTTCCTCGACAGCGGCGTTGAGCATGCCCATGGCGATGATCGCGGCCAGCAGTGCGGGCAGTTGTTCGTCAAACGGCCAGATCGCGGCGGCGCACAGCAGTGCGGCGATGCTCAGCATCAACGGCAGCGCCCGCCGCCCGCCGAGGCGGCTGACCATAATGCCGAAGGCATTGCCGACGATGAAGGTGGCCACGAGCAGTAGCAGTCGCCCGGTCAGCCCCAGGTCGCCGACGCTGATGGCGACGGCGAGGCGGGTGGTGTTGCCGCTCATGAACGAGACAAAATCGCCGCTGGCCATGAAGCCGATGGCGTCGGTCATGCCGGCGAGCACCGAGAGCATGGCCACCAGCGTCATGCCGATGCGCCCACGCCACTTTTGCGTGTGCAGGTGGCCAGGGCTGGCGTGGGTAGACGAAGCGGAAGGCAGCATCGGCGAGGACATCCTTGAGCAGTGGTTAGGGTTCTATCCCGTACAACTCGCAATAATCCAGCCAGTCCATTGCGGCCATCTCTGCGACTTCGATATGTACTTCCCGGCGCTGGGCCTCGTATTCCTGAGGTGTGGCGGCCGTCAGGAACAGCGTCAGTTCCCAGGCGAACAGCCCCTGGCGTTCGGCTTCAGCTTCGAACGCCTCGTGCAGTCGCTCGTCGCGGTACTGCGCGGGGGTTTCACCCTTGGCCTGAGCCAGCAGCGGGTTGAGGTTGTCGAGTTCGTGGCGCAGTTCGGGGCGCTCATCGAGAAACTTCTTCAGCGCCTGTTCGTGTTGCTGATCGGTTGCCGCCATGGTCGCTCCTTGGTCACGGGTTAAGAAGATTGTTTCTTGCTGGCCTTGGCCGCTGCGGCCAGGCATTCGAGGGCGAACTGCTCGGTGTAGGTCATTTTGATCGGCGTGGTTTCGCCTTTGACGGTGCGTTCGCCGTCGAGGATGTAACGGATGCGTTTGTCGGTGACGCCAATGCGCTTGGCAATCCAGGACGGTGTCTGGCCGATCTGGCTGATCAGCTTGTCGGCGTATTCAGGGGTCGGTTTGTAGAATTCGGCGTTGGGTGTCATTGGGGTTTCCAGAAAAAAGGCGCGATACGGTGTTTATGGCGCGACAGGGTGCGCGAATCGTTACGCGGTGTCGCGGTATAAATGAAGTAAAGCAGAACGAAACGCTGCGCCACGGTGATAAAGTCCGCTTTTTCTTGATGAGCGAACGTAATGCGAATTCTGATGGTGGCGCTGGCCGTAACGTTGCTGGCGGGATGCGCGGGCTCGGTGATGGACGATGCTCGCACCAAGACCCCGTACAAAACCCTGAAGTCGGACAAACCGCATTTGGTCGTGGCCCAATGCGTGCAGTTTTCCTGGCAGGACGAGGCGGTGTTCGGTGTGGACGCTGCCGCCTATTTGCAGCCCGGTAAAAATGGCGGTTCGACGGTCTACACGCGGTCGGCGGAATCCTTTGTGGACGTGACCACCGACGCTTCCGGCACCGTGTTGAATTATTACGCGCAGCATGACGACTTCGTCGCCAAGCGCCGCTTGGCGGCGTTGGCGACTTGCCTCTAATCCAAGGCTGACGCATACCCCTGTAGGCGCGGGCTTGCCCGCGAAAGCGGTATGTCAGTCAACGTTTATGTTGAAGCTGATGGCCCCTTCGCGGGCAAGTCCGCTCCTACAGGGTTTTGTGTGTTGATCAGTTGATCAGGCGTTTCTGGAAAAAAAAGCGCTTGTGCCCCGGCGGGTAGTCGGCAATCTGTCCCAATTCGCTGTAGCCGAGCCGTTTGTAGAACTCGGGCGCCTGAAAGTCGAAGGTGTCCAGCCAGATCCCCACGCATTCCTTTTCCCGCGCCAGATCCTCGGCCATCTGCATCAGTTTCGAGCCCAGACCCTGTCCCCGGGCCTGTTCGGGCACGGACAGCAATTCGATGAGCAACCACTGGTAAAAAAACCGGCCATACAACCCGCCGAGAATTTCGCCGTTGTCGTCGCGCACCAGCAAGGCCAGTGGTTGCGCATTCGACGGTCCGGCCTGTGCCGCGTTATAGGCGCGCAGCGGCGTGAGGATGGCCTCGCGCTCTTCATCGGTGGGGTTTTGCGAGCGTTCGATTCGCAGGGTCATGAGCTACATCCTTATGGCAATGAGTCTGGAGCCTATCGCGCTCGCGGCGATTGTTCTATCCCCCCGACGCGAGTGGAACCGTCGCAGTCGCGCGGATGTCTAGCCTAAACAGCGTCATTTCGGAACGCGGCCAACGAGGACACCCCGTGAATATTTTCGAAGCCTTGCGTGAAAGCCACGAGCGTCAACGCAGCTATTCCAAAGCCCTGGTCAAAACCAGTGGTGACACCCCGGAACGGGTCGAAGCTTACAAGCAGCTCAAGTCCGAACTGCAGGCCCATGAAACCGCTGAAGAGCGCTATTTCTATATTCCGCTGATGGAGTTCGACAATGGCGTCGACCTGAGCCGCCACGCCATCGCCGAACACCATGAAATGGACGAAATGATGGAGGCACTGGACGAGACCGATATGTCCAGCCCGGCTTGGCTGGCGACCGCGAAAAAACTCACCGAGAAAGTGCATCACCACTTGGAGGAGGAAGAGCAGAAGTTCTTCCAGATGGCCGGCAAGCTACTCGATGACAAGCAGAAAGAAGCACTCGCCGGCCAATATGAAAAGGAATACAAGGCTCAGCTGTCCTGAACTCGGGGGGATGCCGGGCTTTTTCGTTTTCGCCTACCATGGGCCACTCCGACGAAAAAAAAGGATACGGTGTCATGGCGAACACAGCCGAACGGGTCAACATCATCGAATCCCAGGTGTTGTCCCACGACTGGTACCTGCTGAAGAAAATCACCTTCGACTATCAACGCAACAACGGCGATTGGCAGCGCCAGACCCGCGAGGTCTACGACCGGGGTAACGGCGTGGCGATTCTGTTGTTCAATCGCGCGAAGAAAACCATTGTGCTGACACGCCAGTTTCGGCTGCCGGTGTTCGTCAACGGTCATGATGGTTTGCTGATCGAAGTGGCGGCCGGGTTGCTTGAGGGTGCCGATCCCGAAGAACGCATTCGCGCCGAGGCCGAAGAAGAAACCGGCTATCGCGTGCACCATGTGCAGAAGGTCTTCGAGTCCTATATGAGCCCGGGTTCGGTCACCGAAAAGCTGCACTTCTTCATCGCCGAATATGACGCTGGATTGAAAGTCAGCGAGGGCGGCGGGCTGGAAGAAGAGACCGAGGAGCTGGAAGTACTGGAGTGGGCCTTCGACGAGGCACTGGAGGCGTTTTACCGCGGTGAGATCTGCGACGCCAAGACCATCATGCTCCTGCAATATGCGGCGATGAAGGACATCTTCTCGGCGCCTTGAGCGCACTTCAAAACAGATCATCCATCCGGCCGACACCTGACCACTCGCACCCTTCAAGCGTCAGCAACCGCTCTTTCGCTTCAAGCCCGCCGGCAAACCCGGTGAGCTTGCCCGAGGCGCCGATCACCCGATGGCAGGGTGCAACAATCGAGATCGGGTTCTTCCCATTCGCCGCGCCCACCGCCCGCACCGCGCTCGGATTGCCGATCTGTTGGGCAATCTGGCTATAGCTGCGTGTCTCTCCGAACGGGATGGTCAGCAGGGCCTGCCAGACCTTCTTCTGAAAGTCTGTCCCGGCAAAATCCAGTTCCAGCTCGAAGCGATTTCGCGTACCGGCAAAGTATTCCTGCAACTGCTGAACGGCGCGCACCAGGATCGGGTTGTCCGGGGCTTCGTGCATCGGGCCAAGCCGCACCCGGTTTGGTTTGTCGTTTTCCCAGAGGATGGCTGCCAGTCGTGCATCTTTCGCCACCAGCTTCAGTTCGCCGACCGGAGACGCCAGGGTGGTGAAGGTGTAGGTCATGCTGGCGGTCTCCGCAGAAGGGCTGAACAGGGGCTCAGCATACTGCTTCGACGGGGAGGCGCAATACGCAATCCCGACCATACTTGCCTGTGCTTTTGAACCGAGCCCGAAAACAAAAAAGAGACCGACTCATGAAGTACGAACCTTTTGCCAAATCGCTCATCGCGACTTCCTTGGCGCTCAGCTGCCTGACTGCCTACGCCGCCTCCGTGGCCCCCGTCGCGGCCGAAAACGGCATGGTGGTCACGGCCCAGCATCTGGCCTCCCAGGTGGGGGTCGATGTGTTAAAGAACGGCGGCAACGCTGTCGATGCCGGCGTCGCGGTGGCTTATGCGCTGGCGGTGGTGTATCCCGCGGCGGGTAACCTGGGTGGCGGCGGTTTCATGACCATTCAGTTGGCGGACGGGCGCAAGACCTTCCTCGATTTCCGTGAAAAAGCACCGCTGGCCGCCACCGCCAACATGTACCTCGATAAAGAAGGCAATGTCGTTCCAGACCTCAGTACCCGTGGCCACTTGGCCGTCGGCGTGCCAGGAACTGTGTCCGGCATGGAGTTGGCCCTGTCCAAGTACGGCACCAAACCACGCAAGGAAGTGATCGCCCCGGCGATCAAACTGGCCGAAGACGGTTTTGTCCTGGAGCAGGGCGATGTCGATTTGCTGGACTACGCCACCGACGTGTTCAAGAAAGACATGAAAGACTCGGGCGCGATTTTCCTGAGCAATGGCGAGCCGATGCAGGTCGGGCAAAAACTGGTGCAGAAGGATCTGGCCAAGACCCTGCGGGAAATTTCCGCGAAGGGCGCCGACGGGTTCTATAAAGGCTGGGTCGCCGACGCCATCGTCACCTCCAGTCAGGCCAACAAAGGCATCATCACCCAGGCCGACCTCGACAAATACAAAACCCGCGAACTGGCGCCGATTGAGTGCGATTACCGTGGCTACCACGTGGTCTCGGCACCGCCGCCAAGCTCCGGCGGGGTGGTGATCTGCGAGATCATGAACATCCTCGAAGGCTACCCGATCAAAGACCTGGGCTACCACTCGGCCCAAGGCATGCACTATCAGATCGAAGCCATGCGTCACGCGTATGTGGACCGCAACAGCTACCTCGGCGACCCGGACTTCGTGAAAAATCCGATCGCGCACCTGCTGGACAAAAACTACGCCACCCAACTGCGCGCCGCTATCCAACCGCAAAAGGCCGGCGTGTCCCGCGACATCAAACCCGGCGTAGCACCGCATGAGGGCAGCAACACCACGCACTTCTCCATCGTCGACAAATGGGGGAATGCGGTGTCGATGACCTACACCCTCAACGACTGGTTTGGCGCCGGTGTCATGGCCAGTAAAACCGGGGTCATCCTCAACGATGAAATGGACGACTTCACCTCGAAAGTCGGTGTGCCGAACATGTACGGCCTGGTGCAAGGGGAGGCCAACGCCATCGCTCCCGGCAAAGCGCCGCTATCGTCGATGAGCCCGACCATCGTCACCAAGGACGGCAAGGTGGTGATGGTCCTCGGCACCCCCGGCGGCAGTCGTATCATCACCGCCACCTTGCTGACCATGCTCAACGCGATCGACTATGGCATGAACATCCAGGAAGCGGTGGACGCGCCGCGTTTCCATCAGCAGTGGTTGCCGGAAGAAACCAACCTGGAGACCTTCACCAGCAGTCCGGACACGGTGAAGATCCTCGAAAGCTGGGGGCATAAATTTGCCGGGCCACAGGATGCCAACCACGTCGCGGCGATCATGGTCGGCGCGCCTTCACTGGAAGGTAAACCGGTCGGCAAAAACTGCTTCTACGGCGCCAACGACCCTCGTCGAAACACCGGGTTGTCGCTCGGCTACTAAGGGTTGAGTTTGAAAGGGGACGGGTCTATTTTCGTCCCCTGATTCACTGATTTTCAAGGAGCGGATCATGGCCTCTGCGCTGTTAATCATCGACGTCCAGCAGGCGCTCTGCGCTGGCGAGGATGAGTGCTTTGAGATCAACCGTGTCATCGAGAACATCAATCACCTGAGCATCAGAGCCCGGATAGCCGGGATTCCGGTCGTGTTCATCCAGCACGAAGACGCGGACGGTCCTCTGGTGCACGACACCGCTGGCTGGCAACTGGCCGAAGCGCTGGAAACCGCCCCCGAAGATATCCGCGTACGCAAAACCACCCCGGATTCGTTCTACCAGACCCACTTGGAAAACCAGCTGCCGAGAGATGAATTCGAGCGCCTGATCATCTGCGGGCTGCAAACCGACTACTGCGTAAACGCGACCGTGCGCCAGGCGCTGAAACTGGGGTACGACGTGGTGCTGGCGTCGGACGCGCACTCCACCGTCGACAACGGCAACCTTAGCGCCGAAGACATCATCACCGAGTACAACAAGGATTTGGCGCACCTGACCGGTTCAGTGGCGCGGATTGACGTCATGCCTGCGGGGGAAATCCGCATCTGAAACGACTGCCGGATCAACGGACATAAATTGTCATGAAATGATAAAACGCTGTCGCCGATTGAAAAATTGATAACGCCCCCGCCTGTAAAACTCTGTTCAGATCTGCGCTGCAAGCCCCGCAATTCGGCGGTTCGACCGCGCAGACCTTCAGCCGTCAAGAGAAAAATAAAATGAGCGTAGAAAAACTGATTGGCGAACTTCTCGCCGAGCTAACAGGCGTGATCCCCGAAGGCCCATTCAACGAGAGTCCGCAGCAGCACAAAGAACTGTTCCAGCTCGATCAGGATGTCTTCCATCCGGATTACGTGGCCAACAACCTACGCTTCGGTGTGCTTGAAGAACATTGAGTGTCTAAAAGGGGACGGATCTATTTTCGTCCCTGACTCGCGGCTCGGTGGCCCGGATTGGCGTCATGTCTTCGGGTGAAATCCGCATCTGATTCCGCTTTCAGCCCTGTGGCTCGCACGCTTCAAGCTGCGCAGCAGCCCTCAACGCTCAAGTTGCAAACAACAACCTTGGCGCTTGCTCAACTTCCGGCACCACACCCCCCAATACCAGCCGGGTAATCGTCGCCGCCGCCATTGCGTAGTCCTCGTCCCGCGGCGTTTCCTGACCGGTGATATGCGCCATTTGCCAGCCCAGATTGGTGTAGGTCCGGGTAGCCGACCAGATGAAAAGCATCAAATGTTCCGGGTCCACCGGCGCCAGCAAGCCCCGATCAATCCAGCTGCGCAGGCAGTCAACATTGCGCTGTGCCTCGGCATACAGCAGGTCCCTGCAATCTTCAGGCAATTGCCGGGCCCCCAGCAGCAGTTCCCCGCTGAACACTTTCGCAATGTGTGGATGCTCCCGGGCGATGCGGATCCGCGCGGCGATGTAGGCCTGCAATCCCACCACCGGATCATCACTTTCGCGCAGCACAGCCGAGGCTTGCAGCAGCGGCTCGACAAACCCGAGCAGTACGCAGGCGTAGAGGTGTTCTTTGCTTTGAAAGTAGTAATACAGATTCGCCTTGGGCACACCCGCACGCGCTGCGATGTCCCGGGTCTGGGTGGCATCGAAACCGTTGGCGGCGAACTCTTCTCTGGCGGCGGCCAGAATGAGGTGCTGATTGTGTTGGCGAATGCGGCTCATGGAGGAGGTCTTGGCGATTCGAGCTGCGCAATATACAAAACTATATAGCGTAAGGGCCAGCTGCGAAGTCGCCGTACACCTGTTTGTGAACTCACCCGGCTGCAAAAATCCCGATCAACTCCGCCAGAAATGCACTCACCACCTCCCGTTGTCGCGCCGAATGTCGAACGGCGGCATGGAAGCCAACCTCATAGCGCAACTGCTCCGAATTCAGCGGATGCAATTGCCCCAGCTGTTCATGTTTGGCCGCGTAGTGCTGTGGCAAAAAGCCCAAATGCTGCCCCGACAGAATCAGCAGGGCGGCGCCGTCCATGCTGTCGGTGAGTACCGTCAAGCGCTCGATGGACGTGGGCGCGGGCATTTCCGGCAAAGGGTGGCTGGGCCAGACCCAATCGTAATCGCGCACGTCCTCGCGGCTCAGCGCACCGACGTGATCGAACAGCGGATGCGCCGGGGCGCAGTAGGCGATTTGGGTTTCCTGGAACAACGGGTAGTAATCGATGTTGGGCAAGCGGTGCCAGAAATAACCGATGGCCAGATCGATATGGCCGTTGATGATTTTCTCTTCCAGCAGCGATGACGACAGTTCGGTGAAGTGGAAGTACAACCCTTCATGTCGCGAGCGCAAACGGGCAATGGCCAGGGCGATGTTCTTGTTGGCGGACGGGTCGATTTGACCGAGCAAACCGATATTGATAGTGCCCGACACCTTGCGGTTGATGTGCTGTACTTCAACCCGAAAGCCCTCGGTCGCCGCCAGTAACCGACGGGCCGCGTCGACAAACTGGCCACCCTTGGGCGTCACCGAAAACCCGCCGCGCCCGCGCTCGCACAGGCGAAAACCTACCCGCGCTTCCAGCGTCGCCAATTGCGCGCTGATGGTGGGTTGCGTGGTATTCAGCGCCGTTTGCGCGGCCGAGATTCCGCCGGCCTCGACGACAGTCAAAAAGACCCGGATCAAGCGCAGGTCCAGCTCCGATACAGTGCCCAGCATGTATTGCCTCCGATGTTCATTACATAGGCGCCGATCTATGTAAACAGTGCGCCTTCGGTATTTTACCGTCCTGACCAACGCCCTACATTGCAATGAAACCGGCGTTTTGCCCATAAAAACAACAATCACCAGCATAGGAACATTCGTATGTCAGGGTCCCCACAATCTGCGCACGCCCTCGAAGCGAGCAGCGGGTTGGCCATCGAAGGCCACTCGATCGATTACATTCCGGAAAACGAACGTCACGCCAAACTCAGCAGCCAGGGACCGTTCTGGTTTCTGGGCAACTTCCACTTCTTCACCATCTCCATCGGTTTCGTCGGCCCAAGCCTCGGCTTGTCGGCGCTGTGGACCATGCTCGCCGGTGCGCTGGGCATCATGTTCGGCACGATTTTCATGGCGTTCCACGGCTCGCAAGGTCCGGAAATGGGCCTGCCGCAAATGATCCAGTCCCGCGCCCAGTTCGGTTATCGCGGCGTGATCCTGGCCTTGATGGCGACAATGTTTGTGTTCGTCGGCTTCAACGTGGTGAACATCTCGCTGATCATGAGCGGCCTCGAACATGTCTTCGGATTCAACCCGACGATTGTCGCGGTGGCGGTGGTGCTGATTGGCGCGCTGCTGTCTATCTACGGCCACGACCTGATGCACAAAGCCTTCAAATGGGCGTTGCTCGCCACCTTGCCGCTGTACGCGCTGGTCACCATCGCCCTGATGTTCGGCGCCGGCCAGGAGGGCGTTACCCCTGCGACGGACCTCGGCTTCAACTGGGTCGCGTTCGCCACGCTGTTCGCCATCGGCGCCAGCTACAACATTTCCTACGCACCCTACGTCTCCGACTACTCCCGTTACCTGCCGAAAAACACCAGCCGCCCAAAACTGATCGCCGCCGTGTTCATCGGTGCCTCGCTGTCCGGTGGCTGGATGATCGGCCTCGGTGCGTGGCTGGCACAGCAGCTGAAAGCAGTGGATGCGCTGGTGGCGTTGAACCAAGTCGGCTCTTCGATGATTCCGGGGCTGGGCAATGTGCTGGTGATCGTCTCGGTGGCGGGTTTCCTGCCGATCATCGCGCTCAACACCTACAGCGCCATGCTCACGCTGCTCACCGGTGCCGATTCGATCAAGAAAATCACCCCGACCCCCCGCGCCCGCATCCTGTCCATTGCCGCGATCAGCGCAATCCTGCTGACCTGCGTGTTGTCGGTCAAAGGCGATGGCATCGCGCTGTTGAACACCTTCCTCGTCTTGATGCTGTACTTCCTCGTGCCCTGGACCGCCGTCAACCTGGTCGATTACTTCTTCGTGCGCAAAGGCCGCTACGCCATCCCGCACTTCTTCACCCCGAACGGCATCTACGGCGCCTGGCAATTTCGCGGCATCGTCTCGTACCTGATCGGCTTTGCCGCGATGGTCCCGTTCTTCTACATCTTTGATGCGGCGGCGAACAAAGAAGTCTTCGTCGGCCCGCTGGCGCGCATGCTCGAAGGCGTGGACATCGCCTGGCTGGTGGGGCTGGTGGTGTCGGGCCTGACGTATTACATCCTCAGCCGTTCAATAGACCTCGCGGCCGAGCGCCGGATCATCGACGCAATTACCGAGAGCGACATCATTGCCATGACCCAACCGGCTGTGGAGGAGGGACGTTGAACACTGCAAAAAATACGGTAGTTGCTTGCTGCCAAGTGGCGCCGAAGATTGGTGATCTTGCTTTCAACCGGACGCTGACCGAACGCGCGATTCGTTCGGCGGCGCATCAAGGGGCGCAGGTTGTGGTGTTGCCTGAGTTGGTGCAGAGCGGGTATGTGTTCAATGACCGCAATGAAGCGTTGTCGCTGTCGGAAACGGTTGATGGGCCGACCTTGCGTCTGTGGGAGGCGCTCGCCCGCGAACTGAACATCGTCGTGGTCGGTGGATTTTGCGAGCGACTGGAAGGCGATGAACTGGCCAACAGCGCGGCGATGATTGATGCCAAAGGCCTGCGCGCCGTGTACCGCAAGGCGCATCTGTGGGATGCGGAGAGTGAAATCTTCACTGCCGGTGATGTCGCACCGCCGGTGGTTGAAACGGTTCACGGGCGGATTGGGATGTTGATTTGTTATGACCTGGAGTTTCCGGAGTGGGTGCGGCTACCGGCGCTGGCGGGTGCGGATTTGCTGTGTGCGCCGGTTAATTGGCCGGATGGGCCCAGGCCGCCGACGGAGCGTCCGGCGGAAGTGGTGCGGGTTCAGGCGAATGCTTCGGTGAATCGGATGTTTATAGCTGCGTGTGATCGGCATGGATTTGAGCGGGGAGTGGGTTGGGTGCAGGGGTCGGTGATTGTTGATGCGGATGGGTATCCGTTGGCGGGGCCGGCGGAGCAGGGGGGGGAGCGGGTTTTGTTGGCAACCCTCAACCTTGCCGAGGCGCGGAATAAGCGGATTAGTGCGCGCAATGATTTGCATGGGGATCGGCGGGAAGGGTTGTATGTACAAGTCGGGGAATAATAGCGGGAGCCCAACGCTATCTCGGTAGCTAGATGGCCTAGTGGGAAAAGGGATAAATTCAAGTCTTGCTGTATCTTGCCATGAGGTTTTCGCAGGCGACCTAGCAGCATCGTTTGCGGATGCTTTGCTGCCGATTACGAAGGGCAGCAATCGACCCTTAGCTGCCAGTGAGCTTTGACCGCGATCAGCAAAATGCGGTCGCGACAAATCGAGTTTGACTTATCGTCTCGTACTTCAATGCCACGCCGTTCCCACGGGCTGACCTGCCTGTCAGGTATAGGCATCGCCTATGCCACACACTGGAATCGTCCTGTTCATCCCTCTGCAAAAAGAGCGCAACAATGCGCCCACGGGTCCCGATCGCTCTTGTTACAAGGGGCCGGAACACTCAGCAGAAGATTGCAGCCAAGACTTGATCCTGCCGTTCCGACCGCCCCATCCAACTCTCTGCCACGAATTACAATAATTTCAGAGGCGTGCATCATGAACGGTACTTCAACAGCAGCACCCGGCATTATCGAAGGGCTTGTGGGCAACGACCCGCAGTCGACTCAGTCAACCAAGGCAAAGAGCAAGCCGCTGAACAAGGCCGTACTGGGGGTGACCCTGGGCAACATGGTGGAGTGGTTCGACTTCGCCCTGTATTCGTCGATGGCAGTGATGATCGGCGACATCTTCTTTCACAGTGAAAGCCAAACCACCCAACTCATCGCCATCTATGCCACCTTTGCCGCAGGCTTCCTGATGCGGCCCCTCGGCAGCCTGGTATTCGGCCCCATCGGTGACCGCTTTGGCCGTCGTGCGGCACTGACCCTGAGCATCGCCCTGATGGCGATCGCAACCTTCTGCATTGCACTGATACCCTCGTATGAAAGCATTGGCATCATGGCACCCATACTGTTGGTGGCCATGCGCATGCTTCAGGGGCTGTCCACCGGCGGCGAATACGGCGGCTCGGTGATCTTCATCGCAGAACACGCACCGGACAACCGTCGAAGCTTTCTCACCAGTTGGCTGGAGGTAGGGATTCTCTCCGGGTTCCTGCTCGGCGGGGCGGTGGTCAGTGTGCTGATGCTCGCGCTGGGTGAAGAAACCATGCGTGCCTGGGGCTGGAGGATTCCGTTCGTGATCGGCGGGCTGCTGGGCATGATCGCCCTGTACCTGCGCTTGAACCTGGAAGAAACTCCGATCTTCAAGGAAATGCAAGAGAACGAACTCAAGCAGGTGACGAACAAGAAAAGCCTAACCTCGATGCTCATCGAAGAGTGGCCGAATTTGCTCAAGAGCATGGGCCTGGTCGCCATCTACAACGTTTGCTACTACGTCGTGCTGGGCTACATTCCGGGCTATCTGACCAACGAACTGGGCTATTCCAGCAGCTTTGGCAGCGTGCTGGGCATGGTCGGCACACTCAGCATGTTGCTGCTGGTTCCATTTTCCGGGTTGCTCGCCGACAAGGTTGGTCGCAACCGTCTGGTGGCCCTGGGCTGCATCCTGCTGATTGTGTTCTCGATTCCTGCCTTCACCATGTTGCAGACCCACAATGTGGTGCTGGTCTACGTCGCGGTACTCGGTCTGTTGGTTGCCCAATTGCTGTTCGAAGGGGCGATGGGTGCAACGCTGGTCTCGCTGTTCAAGGCACCCGTGCGCTTCAGTGCCCTGGCCCTGAGCTACAACATCTCGGTGTCGGCATTCGGTGGCACCGCGCCGCTGATCAATACCTGGCTGATTGGCGAAACCGGCAATACGATGATCCCCGCTTACTACCTGATTGCCGCCGCCGTCGTGGGACTGATTGCGATCCTGATGACCGAAGACCGCACCGGCAAACCAATGCCCTGAGCTGTATCACTTTCCCAACCGGCGACCCGTGTCGCCGGTTTTTTTTGGCCGACTGGAAGGCTTTCCCATGAAACTTTGCTGGATTCATCCCACGGGCCGTAATGCGACTCTGGAACCCTTGTGGAACACCATTCATGACGAGCTTGGCGGTGCTCTGGCGCAGGGCACGAAACTCGACTTTCGCTTCCTCGACAACAGCGGTGGCTTTACCCGTTCGCTTTACGCCGAACACCTGAACTCAGTGTTGATGGTGGAGGCCGCGATCAAGGCCCAGGCTGACGGTTACGACGGAGTCTTACTCGGCTGCTGGAATGATCCACTCTGGGAAGCCCGGGAAATGCTCGACATCCCGGTGGCCTCGGTGGGTGAGCAGTCGATGTTGGCAGCGCTCGCCATGGGACAACGGTTTGCGGTGATTACGGTGTCGGAGAAAACGGCTGTTGCGATAGAGCGCGATATCATCGGCTATGGTCTGAGCGAGCGTTGCATCCACCGGCCAGTGCGCTCGATCCACCCGTTTTCGGATGCCTCGTTGCTGCTGGAAGCCACACATTCTCCGGCGGAGCACTTCATTCCAAGGCTGGAAGCCGTGGCGCGGCAATGCATCGAAGAGGGGGCGGATGTGATTCTGGTGGGTTGCGCCTATTACGGGCCGCTGTTGCGTCGAGCCGGCTATCGCCAGGTGCAGGGCACCGATGTGCCGGTGGTGGACTCGTCGACGGTGGCGCTCAAGTACCTGGAGGCCATGGTGGGTGTGGCGCAGTGCACCGGGCTGGTGAAAAGTACGGCGAATCTGTTCGCCGGGATTGCACCGGCTTCGATTGCCCAGGCCCGAAAGGCTTTAGGGCTGTAACTGGAACTGGAACTGGAACTGTAACTGTAACTGTAACTGTAACTGTAGGAGCGAGCTTGCTCGCGAAAGACCCGAGACCACCGCGGGTTGTCAGGCTGCCAGCGTTATCGTTAACGACCATCGTCGGAACGCCGCCCGTAGCAAGCTTGCTCCTACAGGTTACTGTGGATTAGCGGAGAACCCTGGCCGCGGGATTTTGCCCATCAACATGCACGACAAACCACCGTTCACTTCGACTTCGCTGCCGGTGATGTAGGAGGACCGTTCACTGAGCAGAAACAACACCGCGTTGGCGATGTCCTCGGGCGTGCCGATGCGGCGGGTGGCAGTAAACCCTTCGCGCGCTTCGGTGATGCCGGGGTGGTCGTAGTAGGCAGCGGTCAATGCGGTGCGGATCATGCCCGGAGCCACACAGTTACTGCGTACTCCGTGCGGCCCCCATTCCACGGCCAGTTGCTGGGACAATGCCGACACTGCGGCCTTGCTTGGCGTATAGGCGCCGCTGTACGGCTGGGGATTGTGCGCGGCGATCGAGCTGATGTGCACGATGCTGCCTGCACCCGCGTTGCGCATTTGCCGACCGAACTCGCGTGCGCACAACAAGTAGCCGTTGAGGTTGACCGAAAGCATCGCGTTCCAGTCGGCCAGTTCGATATCCGCCAGGTTCACCGAACGCAAAATGCCGGCGGCGTTGACCAACGCATCACAGGCACCGAACTCGCGGGCGACGGCTTCAGCCGCTGCCTTGACCTGAGCTTCATCGGCAATGTCGCAACCTAGGCTGAGTCGGCGTCCGGGCAGATCGGCGAGCGTCTGATGCAAGGCCTCGCAACCTTGAACATTGCGGTCGAGCAGGGCGACATGCGCACCGAGTTCCGCCAGTGCGGTAGCAATTGCGGCGCCAATCCCGCTGGCAGCGCCATTTACCACGCACACTTTGCCGGCCAGACCGAGCCAGTCGTTGTTGCTACTCGCAAGAGTGGAGGGAGTTGTCATTGTGAATCTCCTTTTTTTTCATCGAAGGTCCATGCCTGGCACGCATGGCGAGCCAGGCCAAGAGTCAAAGGCTGCCGCTGAGTGTCTTGATGTCATGGAGCAAAATGCGCTCGTTATCCGAATAGTCCACGGGGCAGTCGATCACGTGCACGCCTGGGGTTTGCAGGCACTCGGCGACCAGCGGGGCGAAACTCTCCGCGCTTTCAACGCGGTGGCCGTGGGCGCCGTAGCTCTGCGCGTAGCGCACGAAATCCGGGTTGCCGTAGTCCAGACCATAGTCAGCGAAACCCATTTGCTGCTGCTTCCAACGGATCATTCCGTAGCCGTCGTCGCGCAAGATAATGACCACCAGATTCATGTTCAGCCGCACGGCGGTTTCGATTTCCTGGCTGTTCATCATGAAGCCGCCGTCACCGCACACCGCCACGATCGGCGTGTCGGGATAGACCAGGCGTGCAGCCATGGCCGAGGGCAATCCGGCACCCATCGTCGCCAGCGCGTTATCCAGCAACACGGTGTTCGGCATGTAGGCCTTGTAGTTGCGGGCGAACCAGATCTTGTAGATGCCGTTATCCAGGGCAACGATGCCATCGGACGGCAGCACCGAACGCAGGTCCGCTACCAGTCTCTGCGGGTACACCGGGAAGCGCGCGTCGTCGCTGCCCTCGGCAACGTGGCCTTCATTGGCTTCGCGAATGGTCAGCAGGCGTTCGAAGTCCCAGGTGGGCTGCACCTCGATGCTTTCCTTGATTTGCCAGACCGCGTTGGCAATATCGCCGACCACTTCGATCTGCGGGAAATACACCGGGTCGACCTCGGCGGATCGGAAGCCGATGTGCACCACTTCGGTTCCACCGCGCACCATGAAAAAGGGCGGTTTCTCGATGACGTCGTGGCCGATGTTGACGATCAGGTCGGCGGACTCCAGCGCACGATGGACGAAGTCGCCCGCCGACAGCGCCGCGTTCCCGAGGAACCGTGGGTGACGCTCATCCACAACGCCTTTGCCCATCTGCGTGGTGATGAACGGGATGCCGGTTTTCTCGATCAACTGACGCAAGACGCGCGCGGTCATCTTGCGGTTGGCGCCAGCGCCGATCACCAGTACCGGGCTGCGTGCCGCTTCGAGCTTGGCCACAGCCGCGCTGATTGCCTTGTGTTCGGCCACCGGACGACGGCTCAGGCTTGGGGCGATGGGCGTGCTTTCGGTGAACTCGGCGGCGATGTCTTCGGGCAGTTCCAGGTGCACCGAGCCCGGCTTTTCTTCTTCGGCCAGGCGAATCGCTTCGCGGATGCGCGACGGGATGTTGTCGGCCGACGCCAACTGATGGGTGTACTTGGTCAGCGGCGCCATCATGGCGCACACGTCGAGAATCTGGAAACGACCCTGCTTGGATTTCTTGATCGGCTTCTGCCCGGTGATCATCATCATCGGCATGCCACCCAGGTAGGCATAGGCACTGGCGGTCACCAGGTTGGTCGCGCCCGGGCCGAGGGTAGACAGGCACACCCCGGTCTTGCCGGTCAGGCGGCCATAGGTAGCAGCCATGAAGCCGGCAGACTGCTCATGGCGGGTCAGAACCAGCTTGATGGAAGAGCGAGAAAGGGAGTCCAGCAGGTCGAGGTTTTCTTCACCAGGAATACCGAAAATGTACTCCACCCCTTCGTTTTCCAGACACTTCACAACTAATTCTGCGGCTTTGATCATGATGGGCTCAGCTTTCTTGAGGTCAAAAAAAGGCCGCGACAGGGGGACGCGGCCTCTGTGGTACAGCTGGAACTGTCAGTCGGCGACGATGGCGTAGGTTTCGATTTCGACTTTCTGCCAAGGGCGCAGCATCGAATCCACCTGGATCAGGCTGCTGGCCGGACGAATGCCGTCGAACACTTCGCTGTGGGCCTTGGCGACGATGGCGGCATCGTTGATGTCGCGCAGGTAGACCACGGTGCGCACTACGTCTTCAACGCTCATCTCGGCTTCGGCCAGCACCTTTTTCACCGTTCCGAGAATCGCCTGCGCCTGTTCATAGGCGTTGCTGTGTTCGTATTCGGGTGAGGCACAGGTACCAGAGATGTGCAGATGGTTGCCTACCCGCACGGCGCGGGAGTAACCGAACACGGCCTCGTATTGGCCACCCGAGGAAATGTTTTGCCGTGATGCAGTTTTGCTGGTCATGTCGTGTCTCATTTGGGGAGGGGTTTACCGGTGGAGTCTTTGACGAACAGGATCGAGATCAGGCCGACCACAGCACCGGCGATGAGGTACCAGGCAGGAATCATCTGATTGCCGGTGGTGGAAATCAGCCAGGTGTTGATCAAGGGTGCGGTGCCGCCGAACAGCGAAACGGCGATGTTGTAGCTGAGGGCCAGGGCGCTGTAGCGCACGCGCGCACCGAACAGTGAAGTCAGGGTCGCTGGCATCGCACCTTCAAAAAACAGCTGGGCGAGGGTCAGGGTCAGCAGGGCGGCGAACAGAAAGCCCACTTGTCCGGTGTGCAGCAGCATGAAGCAGGGGAACGCCATCACGATCAGCAACACACAGCCACAGATGATCATGCGATTACGGCCGATCCGGTCCGCCAGGTGACCCGACACCGGGATCAGCACGAGCATGAACAAGGTGGCCGCCAGCCCTAGGGACAACGCAAAGCTGCTGCTGTAGCCGAGCACGTTTTCGAGGTAACCGGGGATGTAGCCCAGCACGATGTAATAGGTGACGTTGAATACGGTCACCAGGCCCATGCACTTGAGCAGTTGCGGCCACTCGTTGATCAGCAGGTTGAAACGGCTGGTTTTTTCACCCGAACTCGATTTCTCCAGCGCGTCAATTTTCTGGATTTCCTTGAAAACGGGCGTTTCTTCCAGGCCAAGTCGCAGGTAGAGCGCGATCAAACCGATGACGCCGCCAATGGCGAATGGCACGCGCCAGCCCCATTGCGTCATGGCTTGCTCGCCGAGACCGAGGGTGAACAGGCTGACGACGGCACCGCCCAGCAGGAAGCCGGAGATATTGCCGAACTCAAGCCAACTGGTGAAATAGCTGCGACGCTTGTCCGGAGCGTGTTCGGCGATGAAGGTGCAGGAACCGCCGTATTCACCACCGGTGGAAAGGCCCTGAAGCAGGCGCATGAGAATCAGCAAAATGGGAGCAAACACGCCGATGCTGGCATAGCTCGGGATGAGGGCGATGGCGAAAGTCGCGATGGCCATCAATGAAATGCTCAGGGACAACGCCGTGCGACGGCCGTATTTGTCGCCGATAGGGCCAAAGACCAGACTGCCCAGCGGGCGAATCAGGAAGCCTGCGGCGAAGGTGGCGTAGATCGCCATCAATTGCGTCGTCGGGTTGTCATCATGGAAAAAGGTTTTGCCGATGATGCCCGCCAACGAGGAATACAGTGCAAAGTCGAACCATTCGACCATGTTGCCAAGCGTCACGCCGACGACGGCTTTTGACAGGCGTTTACGCGATTGCTCAGCAGGAGTGCGGTTGCTGGAAAACCCAGGGATCGCGGTAGCCTGTACTTCGCCCATGATATTGCCCTCTTTAATATTTGTAGTGAGGCAGCAGTCAATTGGGGAGCAGGCCCACGTCTGGCGCGTGGGGCCTGCGCTCGGGTCAGCGCATGAACACACCACCGGCGATGCACAGCGATTCGCCCGTGATGTAGGAGGGTTTGGCGCTCAGTTGCCAGACCCAGTCGGCGATTTCTTCAACGCGCGCCGCGCGTTTGAGCGGGATGGACTCGATGGCGGCTTCGATTCGACCGCCGGCACGGGTCCCTTCAGTGTCGACCCAGCCCGGAGCCAAGGCGTTCACTACGATGTTGTGATCGGCCAGTTCGATGGCCAGCGAGCGGGTCATCGCAACCACTGCTGCCTTGGAGGCGCTGTACAACAGCTGGTTCTTCGACACGGTGAACGCATCAACCGAAGCAAAGAACACGATCGAGCCACCGCCGGCCGCCTTCAGGTGGCGTGTGCCGATGCGGGCGATGTTCAATGAGCCTAGTACGTTGATGTCGAAAATTTTGCGGTAGAGCGACTCGCTGTAGCTTTCCAGCGACGACGTCGGGAAGATCCCGGCAGCGTTGACGATGGCGCGCAACGGAGCCTTGCCATCGAGCGCCGCATCGACCGCACTGGTCAGCGCTTCTTCGCGGGTGATGTCGCCGACGACCGGCGAGAAGAGGGCACTGGCGGCTTGCTTGCTCGGCGTGACGTCAACGGCAACGACGTGCCAGCCTTCATCCTGAAAGCGTTGTGCGACGGCCTGTCCCATGCCCGAAGAAGTACCGGTAACGATGACGCTGGAGTGAGGTGCATTGTTCATGGTGGTTATCCGATCAGGCCAGTTGAGGGAGAGGTGCATTGGCAGGTAGCGACAGCTCCATGACATCCAGTTGGCTTTGGGTGTCCTGGTAATTGCTCAGCCATTCGCGCTTGACGATATCGATGCGCGACTCGGCCGGTTGCAGCTTGGCGAATTTGGCGGCCAGGCCTTTCATGCCGGCAGCGCGCAGGTCGAGGAAACGCATGACCAGTTTGGTCTGGTCGCAATACACCGGCCATTGCGGGCCACGCGGGGCGCCCAGGCCGATGTAGAACAAGCCTTCCAGGTTGGTCGGCAGTGTCATGGCTGCCGTACGCAGCGGAACCCCGTCGCGCCAGTGCAGCAAGCTTTCATCGAGGAACGGCAAGCGGGTGTTGAAACCGGTGGCCCAGACAATGGTGTCGTAATCGGCCGAAGTGCCATCGGAGAAGGTCACAGTCTTGCCTTCGATGTTTTCGATCCCGGGAGCAACCTTGATGCGACCGTGCTGGATCCAGTACAGCAGCAGGGTGTTGACCACTGGTGGCTGCGCATCCAGGTCGTAGGTTTCGGGGGCCGGCATGCCCGGGTAGTTCTTGTGGGTGCCGACACTGGCCATGATCAGCATGTTCATGACCATGTTCTGCTGTTCAGGCGGAAGTTGCCCGAGGAATGGCAGCTCGCCACGAGGTACGCCGAAGATAGTCTTGGGTTGGAACAGTTGGCCCCGACGGATCACGATAGTCGTGTCCAGGCGGGCCTGGGCGGCATCCACCGCCAGGTCGCAGCCGGAGTTGCCGAAGCCGACGACCAGCACCTTGCCTTCCACTTGCTTGACGCTGCGGTATTCACCGGAATGAATCGACACGCCGGTAAAGCGCTGGCCCACTTCGGGGATCTTGCAATCCCAAAGGTGACCGTTGGCGATCAGCACGCCGGCGTAGCGCTTGCTGGTGCCATCGGCGAGCGTCACTTGCCAGCCGGCTTCACCGTTTCCGCCGAGCGGGGTCAGGCTGCGCACTTCGGTGTTGAAAGTGATCTTTTCACGCAGGCCGAAGGTGTCGGTGTAGGCATTCATGTACGCCTTGACCTGATCGCGGCTCGGGTACACCGGGTAGTCTGCGGGCATGGGGAACCCGTCAAAGCAGGAACTGCTTTTCGGCGTAATCAGGTGCAGGGCATCGTAGTCGGTATTCCAGTGACCGCCGATGTTCCCGGACTTTTCGAAGCAGTCCACATGGAAACCGGCGTCGGTCATGGTCTTCAAGGCGGCCAGGCCAGCAGCGCCGGCGCCAATGATGCAGTAGTGCGATTGATTGGACATTATGACTCCCCATTCCTCGAACGTTGGAAGCGCCTGTTGTTGGCGTCCGTGGTTTGAGTATCCGTCCAGGCAATGGACGGATGAATGGGCTAAGCCATGTGTGTCCTATAGGTGTTGCCTATGGCTAGATGGACTCCAAATGGGCATACATGCTCTGGATACGGCTCAAGTGGCTGCGCATCAGGTTGATCAGCACCCGCGTGGGCGGCGAGATGGGCGTGTCGTGGCGGTGGATGAAGCCAAATACTTCGAAGATCGGTGGGTTGATCGGTACCCAGCCCAGGCGATCATTGAAGCCCAGCTGATGCAGGATGGGGCGCGTGGCAATCACATCACCCAGCCCGCGTGCCGCCAGTTCAAAGCCGGTGATCTGGTGCTCGACTTCGATGATCGGGTCCAGAACCTCGCCCCCCTTGGCCGCCAGCTGTGCGAGCAAGCGGCGAATGGGATCACCGGTACTCCAGCGTGCCTCCGTCAGGATCAACGGTGCTACTGCCAGGTCCCTGATGGTTTTTGGTTCTTTGAGGCGTTCCGGATTGGCGCTGATGTATCCCACCTGGGCCGACCATACCGGCTCGCTCACCGCGAGATTCTGCTGTTTGATCGGCAGCATGACCAAGCCTGCTTCAATCTCGCCCTGGCTCACCAGCTCGGCAATTTCCGAAGAGTTATAGCCGACGATCTTGATACGCATGTCCGGGTGCTGCGTGCGGAACTGTTCGATCAGGTCGGTGAGGAAGTAGTGGTGCGCCGTGCCGAAGGTGCCAAAACTGGCCACGCCTCCCGATAGCTCCCGTACTGCTTGCACCGCTTCATAACCCTGGCGCGCCGACCTCACCATGCCTTGCGCAAAGGGCTGCAATCGTCGTCCGGCCTCGGTGAGCATCAGTCGGCGGTTGGTGCGGATGAATACATGCGTACCCAGGTGCTCTTCCAGCCGCAGGATCTGTTCGGAGAGGGAGGGTTGTGAAATGTGCAGGCTTTCTGCTGCCTTGGAAAACGTACCGTGTTCAATGGCGGCGAGAAAGTAGTGGAGTTGTTGCAGTGTCATGGAACGGATCCTTGTCCGGTATGAGACCAACATGACACAGTTCGGCTTTATCGCGAAGCAGGTACGGACCGGTAAGTGAAAAGTTGTTGGAGCTGGTTGGGCTTGCGGAGTGACCGCTTCGGCAGCAATAGCCCACCATCAGCATGCGGATCATCCGTTCGGGATCAATCGAGGGACGCTCAATCGGGCTGCAGAAGTCGGCGAGGTAATGGCGCAAGTCGCTCAGATCGAGACACCGATCAATGCTGCGAAGAACGCGCAATCTTTGAACCTCGCTAAATAAACGAATTCGCCTCTCAGACACTCGTGTCGGACGCTTGACATAAGCTGAACTCGGTCATATAAAGAACACGTTCATAAATGATCAACAACAATAATGGATGCGATCATATGCGCCGAATCGACTTGCACTGCTACCCCAACACCCAACGCTGGATCGACTGCCAGGGGCCCTACGTCAAGGCTCTTGCGGAATACTGGCACCGAGACTGGAAGGCCAAGACCGAGGAAGAAGTGGTTGCCGAGTTCCAGAGCGCCGGCATCGAGGCGGTACTGGTGGCACTGGATCTGCGGGCAACCATCAACACTGTGCCGTGTGACAATGACTATGTGGCCGGCATGCGGGATCGACACGACTGCATCATCCAGGCCTGGGGGGCCGTGGAGCCGGCCATGGGGCAGGTGGCGATCGATGAAGCCAAGCATGCGATCCGTGACCTGGACATGCTTGGATTCCACTTCCATCCGATCATGCAGCACTTCAGTGTCGATGATCAGCGTTATTACCCGCTCTGGGAAGAAATCAACGCCCTCAAGGTGCCGGTGATGATCGACGTCGGCATGACCGGCATGGGCGCAGGCCTGCCCGGTGGCTTCGGGGCCAAGACCCGGCATGCACACCCATCGTCTATCGATACCCTGGCGGCGGACTTCCCGGACTTGACCATCATCATGGCGCACCCGGGTTATCCGTGGATCGACGAAACCACCGTCTGTGCACTGCACAAGGGCAATGTGTTCTGGGAGATGTCCGGCTGGGCGCCCAAATACCTGCCAGAGGCGCTCAAGCGCGATATTCGCGGGCGACTCAAGCACAAGGTCATGTTTGGTAGCGACTACCCGAGCATTCCCCACGAGCGGCTGTTCAAGGAGTGGAATGAGCTGGGCTACTCCGATGAAGTGCTGGAGCTGTTCTTCCACAAAAACGCCGAACGCGTGCTGGGCCTCTGACATGGGCAGCGAGCAGCACAATGTGCTGACCGAACGGCGCGGGCACGTGCTCTATATCCGCATCAACAGGCCCCAGGTTCGCAATGCGCTGGACCCGCTCACCTACCATCAGTTGAGCCTGGCATGCGATGAGCTGGAGGCTGACCCCGATCTGTGGCTCGGGGTGCTGACCGGGGAGGGCGACCAGGCCTTCAGTGCCGGGCGCGATCTCAAGCAACTGGCTGAAATGGCCGTCGCCGATGAAGCGCAAAAACAGGCTGAAGCGGCGTTATGGCAGCGCACCACACGCCTGACCGATCGCTTCGGTTTGGCCAAGCCGCTGATTGCACGGCTCAACGGTTCGGCCCATGGCGGTGGACTGGAGCTGGCCCTGGCGTGCGACATCATCGTCGCCGCCGAACATGCCCGGCTCAGCCTGCCCGAGCCCCGGCGTGGGCTGATTGCCACGGCTGGCGGCGTACATCGCCTGCCGCGGCAGATCGGTCTGAAGGCGGCAATGGGATTTCTGCTGACTGGGCGAGCCATGACCGCGCAACGGGGTTACGAGCTTGGCCTGATCAACGAAGTGGTTCCCGCGCACCTGCTCGATGAGGCTGTCGAGCAGTGGGTGGCGGACATTCTGGCCTGTGCGCCACTGGCGGTGCGCGCCACCAAGACATGTGCCATGCAAGGCCTTGACCTGCCGCTGGCCGACGCTGTGGCCCGGCGCTACGACGCCGAAGAGCGGCGCAAGGCCAGCGAAGACAGTCTCGAAGGGCCGCGTGCCTTTGCCGAAAAACGTCGACCGCAATGGCGAGGATGCTGAAGCACTGCAGCCGGTTTCTACCCGATACGGTACGCTCAGACGGCGGTACCGTTACCTGAATAAAAATAATCACAGGTGACAGGCAATGAATACGTCGCGCATGTTTTACGGCTGGTGGGTCGTGATCGCATCGATCACGGGGATGATCGTCAGCCAAGGCCCCATCCTGGTATTTACGTTCGGCATTTTCATGAAACCCTTGGGCGCCGAGTTCGGCTGGAGCCGCTCGCAAGTGTCACTGGGGCTGACCATCGCTATCCTTACGGCCGCATTGTGCACGCCCTGGATCGGGCGGCTGATTGATCGCAAGGGGGCGCGCCAAGTGGCAATTCCGGCCTTGTTGTTGTTCGGCGTCGGGATCATGTCGCTAGGCCTCTTGCCTGCCAACCTGGTGCTTTTCTATTTGGCGTTCTGCGTAATTGGCCTGTTGTCCACCGGCGGCACACCCACGGCCTATGCCATGTCAGTGAGTTGCTGGTTCATCCGCCGTCGTGGCCTGGCCCTGGGTTTGAGCATGGCGGGTATCGGCATCGGTGCGGCGTTACTGCCGATGCTGGCGCAGCATGCGGTGGCCGCACTGGGCTGGCGCCTGGCGTATGTGGTGATGGGTCTGGTGATTATTCTCGGCGCCGCTGGTGTTGCCTGGAAACTGCAGAACAAGCCTGCTGACCTGGGGCTTTTCCCGGACAACCAGCCCACTGTGGACGGCGTGCCTCATGCGCCGGACGAAGTTGGCCTGAGCGTGGGGCAGGCGCTACGCAGCCGCTCGTTCTGGCTGATCGGCGTGGCGTTTTTCCTCGCAGCCCTGGCGATCAACGGCTGCTCGGTACACTTCGTGCCACTGCTCACCGACCGCGGAGTACCTGCCGAGGAAGCCGCTCGCATCGCATCGATCATCGGCATCGCGCTGATCGTCGGCCGCGTGGGCGCGGGGTACTTGCTCGACTATCTGTTTGCGCCCTTTGTCACCGTGTTTTTCTTCATCGGCCCGGTGATCGGCATTCTCTTGCTCTACAGCGGCGCCAGCGGCAGCACGGCGATGTTTTGCGCGGCCCTGATTGGCCTGGGTGTCGGCGCGGAGGTGGACCTGATTGCCTACCTGATCGCTCGTTATTTCGGCTTGCGCGCCTTTGGTGAAATCTACGGCTACCTGTTCGGTCTGTTCTGTCTGGGCACCGCCTTCGGACCGCTGTTGATGGGCGTTGGTCAGACCCTGAATGGCAGTTACGACGCCGTCCTGCTGTTGTTCGCCGGCTGCATGGTGGTGGCCTGTGTATTGATGCTCTGTGTCGGCCGCTATCCGGATCTCCATGCGCAGCAGAAGGGGCCCGTGATCAGGCCGCCTGCAAACCGTGCATTATCAGATGCAGGCGCTTCATCAGCTCATTGAGACCATCTTCCGGATCCTGCGAGTCGTCCGCCAACCACATGCGAATCTCCGCTGCCAACAGATAGAACATGGTCTTGGCGATCATGCTGTCGTCTTCCTGGCAGCGCACTTCTCCAAGGGCCCGGGCATGCGCGAGCAGGGTCGAGATCGAGTCGATGGTGCGCGCTCGGGTCGCCTGGAAGCGCTCGCTCTGCATCCCCGTTGTATAGAAGGTGATCTCGCGGGTCAGGTCCCGTGAGATCACCTTGTCCTGTCCGTAAAACACGAAGAAATGCCGCAGTGCGTTGCGCAGGTTGTCCAGCAGTGGACGGTCGGCGGGGCAGTCGGCGAAAGCCCGTGTGGTCAGCTCGTCGAGATCGTCGTTGAACACCAGGAACAACAGGTCGCGCTTGTCGGTGGCGTACAGAAACAGGGTCGACAGGCCTACATCTGCTTCCTGGGCGATTTGCCGCGTCGTGGTCGGCTCAAAGCCGTTCTCGGTGAAGAGTTTTTTCGATGCGGCACGGATTCGCAGGAATTTGTCGAGCTTGTTTCGTTCGCGCAAACCCAGCGGGGCATTCGATTTCACGTTCATGTCAGACCTTTGATTTTTCTGGTGTTGTCGGGGTTCGAGAAGACCTCATCTTAAGTGATGGTCGGGGCCTTGACAAACAATATGATCATGTCTAAAAATGAACATGTTCTTTTAAAAACAACAACGAGGTCGAACATGTCCCCATCCAAGAAAGTCGCTCTGGTCACAGGGTCCGCATCCGGCATTGGCGCCACGGTGGCCGTGGCACTGGCCAAGGCCGGCTATGACGTGATCGTCAACTACAGCCGCAGCGAAGCCTCGGCCAGGTCCACGGTGCAGGCCTGCGAGGCAGCCGGAGCGCGGACGATGTTGCTGCAGTGCGATGTGTCGAATGAGGATAGTGTCAAGGCCATGGTCGCCGCCATCAGCGAGCAATACAGCCACCTGGACGTGGTCTGCAGCAACGCCGGCGTGTCCATCGATACGCCACCGAAAAAGTTCGACGAGATCGACGTGGAAGATTGGGATCGGGTATTCGCCGTGAACGTGCGCGGCCTGTTCCTGATCGCCAAGCACACCAAGGCCCTGCTGTTCGAGGCACCCCGGCCGTGCATGGTCAACACCGCCTCGATCGTGGGCATGCGCCCCGGTGCCCAGCCGCTGCCGTATTCAGCGTCCAAGGCGGCTGTCATCAGCATGACCCAGACCCTGGCCAACGCACTGGGCCCCAAGGTGCGAGTCAATGCAATCGCCCCGGGCTGGATGGAAGGCGAGTGGATGGAATGGATGCTGGGCGACAACTACGACAAGTTGATGTCCCGCCGCGCGCGCGCCACGCCCCTGCAGCGCTGCGTGACCATGCCGGACGTAGCTGAAGTGGTGCTCACCCTGATCGAGCACATGCACTTTGTCACCGGCGAAACCATTGTCATCGATGGCGGCTTCGCCAAGACCACCTGAGCGGACTCTTCAGGGCTAACTCTTCCGGGCCAGTGCTGCGCTCTGGCCCTGCGTGTTCCTTCCAACAATAACGACAACATCGAGGACATTTCCATGATGGGATTCGTGCCGTTTCCAGAAAAGTTCGTTGAGCAGTATCGCGCCAAGGGCTACTGGCAGGACCAGACCCTGGCGAATACCTTCCAGGCGGTGTGCCGCCAGTACGGCGAGCGCATTGCCGTGTGCGATGCGTCCCGTGAAGTGAGCTACGCCGAGCTTGACCAGGTCGCTACTCGCCTGGGTTTGAACCTGTTGGATGCCGGCCTGGTGCCGGGCGATATCGTCGTCCTGCAACTGGGCAACGTGCTGGAGTTCGTCTTCGTTTACCTGGCCCTGCAGAAAATCGGTGTGCGGCCGATCCTGGCGCTGCACACCCACCGATACCGCGAGTTGCGCCAGTTTGTCGAGTTGTCTGGTGCCACTGCAACCATCACGGCGGACCGCTCCAAGGACTGCGATTTCATCGATATCGTCAACCGCGTCCAGGCCGATACCACCAGCATCCGGCGCAAATTTGTCCTTGGCAGCGCGGCGCACGGTTTTGTCTCGCTGGACGATCTGCTGGCGCTTGAGCCCTCTCGCGATGTCGCGGAGATCGAGGCGATCCAGGCTGCAATCGATCCGTGCAGCCCGGCGCTGTTTCTATTGTCTGGCGGCACGACCGGCATCCCGAAGATGATCCCGCGCTCGCACAACGACTACGTCTGCAACTCGCGGCTGGCCTCCAGATACACGGGCATTGATGAGCACTCGGTGTTGCTGGACGTACTGCCCATTGCCCACAACTTGCCGCTGGCGTGCCCAGGCTTGCAGGGCTTCATGCTCTGCGGTGCCAAGGTGGTGCTGCATTCCAGCACCCGGGCTGAAGAGGTGTTCGCCTTGATCGAGCGCTTCAAGGTCACCCATATCCATGTGGTGCCGGCCCTGCTGATCATGTGGATGAACGATCCGCGGGTCGAGGCCTTCAATCTGGACAGCGTGCGGGTGATTCAGTCCGGTGGTCAGCGCCTGCAACCGGAGACTCGCGCCTTGACCGAGCAGGTCTTGCACAACTGCACGGTGCAGGAAAACTTCGGCATGGCCGAAGGCCTGTTGATGTTCGTGCGCCTGGACGATCCGCTGGATGTCCGCCGAGAATCGGTGGGCAGGCCGGTGTGTGAAGACGACGAAATCCTGTTGCTCGGGGAGGATGATCAACCGGTGCCGCTGGGTACGCCGGGCGAGCTGTGCTGCCGGGGGCCTTACACCTTGCGCGGATATTTCAACGCGCCGGAGCATAACGCGCGGGCGTTTACCCCCGACGGTTTCTACCGCTCCGGCGACATGATGCGCGAACTGCCTTCAGGCAACTATGTGGTGGAAGGGCGCAAGAAGGATTTGATCAACCGCGGCGGCGAGAAAATTTCCGCCGAAGAAATCGAGAACCTGGTGCTGGCTCACCCGGCCGTCACGAACGTGGCGTGCGTGGCCATGCCCGACCCGGTGCTGGGCGAAAAAATGTGCGCCTTCGTGATCCTCAAGCCCGCTGCGCAGTTAAGCCTGGAAGACCTGGTCAATTACCTGCAGAGCCATGAAATCGCCCGTTTCAAACTGCCGGAGCGCCTGGAGTTGGTGGACAGTTTTCCGCTGTCGACCTTCGGCAAGGTCTCCAAGAAAGACCTGGTGGAGCGCGTCAGCGCCCAGCTCAAGATCGAGGCGGCCTGAGATGAGCGACTTTATCGAGTACCGCTTCGAAGACGGCATCGTCACCCTGACGTTGTGCGCGCCCGAGCAGCACAACGCCTTGAGCCATCAGGCGCAGTTCGACGGGTTCACGGAGGTTTGCGCGCGCATCAACCGTGATCCTGCGGTCAAGGTGGTCATCCTCACAGGTGCAGGCAAATCATTCTGCGCCGGTGGCAATGTCAAGGACATGAAAGCGCGGGCGGGGCTGTTCGCCGGTGATCCTTATCAACTGCGCGACGGCTATCGGCATGGCATCCAGCAGATTCCGCTGGCGGTCTACCACCTTGAGGTGCCGACCATCGCCGCCGTCAACGGCGCAGCGATTGGCGCCGGCTGCGACCTGGCCTTGATGTGCGACATCCGCATTGCCTCGCACCAGGCGCGATTCGCCGAAAGCTTCGTCCGCCTAGGCATCGTGCCCGGTGACGGCGGCGCCTGGCTACTGCCCCGGGCGCTGAACAATCTGTCGCAGGCCTATGAACTGTCGTTTACCGGCGAGACGGTGTCCGCGCAGCAGGCGCTCGAATATGGCCTGGTGTCGCGCGTCGTCGAGGCGGATGACTTGCTGGCGGCCGCCCAGGACCTGGCCCGACGGATCGCGGCCAACCCCGGGCATGCCCTGAGGCTGACCAAGAAGCTGTTGCGCGAAGGGCAGCACACTCGCCTGGAACCCTTGCTCGAATTGTCCGCTGCCTATCAGGCACTGGCCCATCACACCGAAGCCCACCAGGCCATCGTGCAGGCGCTTTGATCGCAGCCGGACGCTGCACGCGGCGTTCGGCCGGAGGTTTCTCATGCAAGACGCAGTGATTGTTGCTTACGCCCGCTCGGCCATTGGCAAGGCTTATCGTGGCGCGTTCAACCATACCCCGATGCCCAGCCTGGCCGCGCCGATTATCCAGGCCGTGCTCGAGCGTGCCCGGACCCAGGGCGCCGAAGTCGAAGAACTGGTCATGGGGTGTGGACGGCCCGAGGGTACCCAGGGCAAGAACATTGCCCGGCTCAGCGCTTTGCGTGCCGGGTTGCCGGACAGCGTCGCGGCGCAGACCGTCAGCCGCCATTGTGCGTCGGGGCTGCAGGCCATTGCCAGCGCCGCGCAACGTATCCAGCTGGATGGCAGTTCGATAATGCTGGCGGTGGGTGGCGAGTCCATCAGTCTGGTGCAGAACGCCCAGACCAACGAGCACTACGGTCAAGACCCATGGCTACTGGAGCATCGACCTGATGCCTATATCAGCATGCTCGAGACGGCTGAGCGAGTGGCCAGTCGTTATGGCATCTCCCGTAGCGACCAGGATGACTACGCCTTGCTCAGCCAGCAGCGTATGGCTCAGGCCCAGCGCGACGGACTGTTCGATGAAGAAATCGTACCGCTGGACGTCATCTCCAAAGCCGTGGACAAGGCCAGTTACGAGTATTACGACAAGCCCCTGCGTATCGACCGAGACGAATGCAATCGACCGGGCACACAGCGTGCCCAACTGGCTGCGCTCGCACCGGTGCTTGAGGGTGGACAGCGAACCGTGACTGCCGGCAACGCCTCGCAACTCAGTGACGGCGTGGCGGCCTGTGTGCTGATGAGCGCCGAGCAGGCGAGATCGAGGGGTTTGAAACCCTTGGGGATCTTCAAAGGCTTTGCCAGTGCAGGCTGCGCACCGGATGAAATGGGCATCGGCCCGGTGCTGGCGGTACCACGCCTGTTGGCCCGCCACGGGTTGAGCATCAATGACATCGACCTGTGGGAATTGAACGAAGCCTTCGCCTCCCAGGTGCTGTATTGCCAGCGTCAGTTGGGAATCCCGATGCAGCGGCTGAACGTTAACGGCGGGGCCATCGCCATGGGGCATCCCTACGGCATGTCGGGTGCGCGCATGGCCGGGCACGTTTTACTTGAGGGGCGGCGCCGGGGGGCTCGCCATGTCGTGGTGACCCTGTGCGTAGGCGGCGGGCAGGGCGTCGCTGGCTTGTTCGAGGTGTGCCATGACTGACGGTTAAGCCCGGGCATTGCTGTTTGCTGCGTCTCTACAACAACAAAAAGAGGGACTTTCAATGAAGGCTGTTCATGTTCGCGCCTTGCAGGCCGCCGGCTTGCTGTTGTGTTTCCACGGTGCCGTCAGCGCCACCGAGGGCAACGGCAACTCCTACCCGCTGGGGGTGGAAACCAATATGTCAGGGTTGATGTTGCCCGAAGGCCTGACGTCGCTGTTGTACTACACCCATTACGATGCCACCCACGTCAAAGGTAACGACGGTCACGATAACCCCGGCATTGCCCGCTATCGCCTCAGGTCCGATAGCGTATCCCTGCGCCTGAGCTATGTTTGGCCCGGGGTGAAATGGCTGGGCGCGAATGTCGAAACCCGAGCGGCACTGGCGGCGCCCACGATTGACCTGACCCTGGACGTTGCCCGCCCTGCGCCCCTGGCACCGTTGGACAAGGGCGGCACCTCTACCAATCTGGCCGACCTCAGCTTTGCCCCGGTGCTGCTCGGTTGGCACGGCAAGACCTTGCACCAGACCGCCGGTATCGAAACCTTCCTGCCCACCGGCGACTATGACGAGGATGAGCCGGTGAACACCGGGCGCAACTACTACCAGGTCGCACCTTTCTATGCCGCGACGTGGTTTCCCACCGAGCACTGGGAAGCCAGCGCCAAACTGCGCTACGGCATCAACTCGAAAAACGACAAGACCGACTATCGCTCGGGCGATGAGCTCACGCTTGAATTCAGCGCGGGCTATCGCTTCAACGGACCCTTGAGCGCCGGCATCAACGGCTACATCTACCAGCAGACAACCGATGACCGCCGTGATGGAACCTCGGTCAATGGCAACGGTAACCGCGGTTCGGTCGATGCCTTGGGGCCCTACGCTATGTACCGCTTCAGCAAAGACTTTGCCGTGGTAGCCAAGTTGCAGGAGGAGTTTGGGGCGAAGAACAAGTCCGAAGGGACACGGCTGTGGTTGCAGGCGCGGTTGCCGTTTTAGAAAAATGTGAGTTGATCCTGTCAAGGCCGAAGCTCAAGGTTACGCAAGCGGATGTGCGCAGGCTCGTCGATCATGCCAAGGCTGCGCATTACCCGCTGCAAGCCGTCCTCGACAATCCGTAACTCGTGAGGAGCGCAATTCATCGCACCCTGATGTCCGGGTGTGGGTCGAAGTGGGTGCTGATGTACTGCGAACAGTTGGCCGATCAGCACCACCGCTGTCGCACGATAAGCTCGATACAATTGACGAACCGCAGAGGTTGACGGCCCATCGGCGCTAACGGTGGATCATAATTGCCTCGTAGTGGCCAATACTTCTCTCTTTGGTACGTTCGCAGGCATGAGCTTTACAATCCGCTTCTGGATGAGGGAGGCAAAGGCCTCCCTTTTCAATTCATCGATTGCGCGGCCAGTGTCGAGGGGGCTGACTCAAATAACCGCAGCCTGCTGGAACGCCCCGATCTGCTCGTGGCTGTAGCCGACCTCCGCCAATATCGACTCGCTGTGCTGACCGACGTTTGGCACCGTTCCGCTAACGGCCGGCCCGTCATGCTCGAAACGAAAACCCGCGCCAACGGTGGCGATGTCCTGATCCAGTCCAGGGACCGATGTGTTGATAAAGGTGCCGCGCTGCAGCAAATGGGCATGCTCGACGACCTGCGGCAAGCTGCGCACACGTCCGGCGGGCACGTTCACTGCGGTCAGGGACAATTCCAGTTCTTGCGCTTTGCGTTGTGCGAACAGATCGGCCAGGATCGCCGTCAGCGCTGCGCCATGGGTGACGCGCGCGGTGTGGTCCTTGAAGCGTTCGTCTTCCAGTAACTCTGGAACGCCCAATACGTCGAACAGCTTGGCGACCTGCGGCGGGTGATTGGCGCCGATCGCAATGTGGCCATCGACAGTGGCATAGGTGCCGGCGGTCGCCACCAGCCTGAATCCAGCGTTCCCGGTACGGGCTGGCGCTTTGCCGCTGAGCCGATAATTGACCACCTGAGGGTTGAGCAGCAGCAGCGTGGCGTCGAGCATCGACACATCGATGCATTGCCCTGTGGCAGTGCCAACCCGCTGGAACAGCGCTGCCATAATCGCAAACGCTGCCACGTAACCCGAGAAAATATCGGCGATCGGGATGCCCACTTTCAGCGGTCCCTGGTCAGCCTCGCCATTGATCGACATCATCCCTGACATGGCTTGGACGATATGGTCATAGGCTGGCCAATGGCTGATGGGGCCGCCTTGGCCGAAGCCCGAGATCGAGCAGTAAATGAGTTTGGGATTGATCGCTTTCAGCGTGTTCCAGCCCACGCCCAGCTTGTCGGCCACGCCCGGTCGATAGTTCTCCACCACCACGTCGGCTTGAGCGGCAAGGCGCTCGATGATCTCGCGTGAGGCGGGATTCTTCAGGTCCAGCGATAAAGACTCTTTACCGGAATTGAACGTGATGAACGGACCACTCAGGCCCGCGGCCCCCGCATGCTCGGTGTAATGGCGCAGGTCGTCACCGACCCCGGGTTTTTCGACCTTGATGATGCGTGCGCCGAGCAGGCGTAGCTGATGGGTGCAATGCGGCCCGGCCACAGCGTGGGAAAGGTCGAGAATCTTGATTCCTTCAAGGGGTTTCATGCGCAGCGGCTCCGGCCACAAAGGCGTTGTTCGATAAAAGTGGCTACCTGTTCAGTCATTTCCTGGTCGTCCCACAGCCGTTCATCCACCATGCTGGCGTGCAGTTCCAATACGGGGATGCCAGCACGCTCCAGAGCGAGCTTGGCAAAGCGGGTGCCGTAGGCCGACATGCGATCCCCTTTGGGGACCAGCATCACCGCACCGTCGGCGCCGAAATCGCGGGCCTGATGGACGATCCAGTCGGCCATGGCCGGGGGCAGGTGCAATTGCTCGTTCATGTCGATGTGCCGCGAGGCGAGGGCGCGCAGGGCCATCTGTGGGTCGGCGGGGTCGAAATAGCGGCGGTAGCCGTCGGATAGAAAGTCGCTGTACATCGACCAGACGAACACCGCGCCATATTTGACCTCGAAGGCGCGATAGAAGGCCGTGTTGAACCACAACCCATTGTTCAGCCACAGCAGGCGTATTTTTTCATTCGGGCAGGCTGCCGCACCGGCGGCGATGCGCTCAGCGACTTCATCGCGGTAGCGTCGCAGGTGTTCAACCGCCCATGTGCTGCCGCGGTGCCAGGTGGCGGCCATGACGTTGCCCAGTTGTTCGGTCAACGGAATGGGTAACGGCCGAGCCTTGGCCAGCATGTCGCGTATCTCCGCAACCAACTCGCCGGCCTCGTTGATCCGCTGCATTTCTGCGACGAAGCGTGAGGCATCGAACTCTCGACCGCTCAGTGTTTCGGTAAGGCGGATCAGGCTCTGCAATTGCTCGACTTGATAATCCAGTCGCGCGGTTCCGTACAACGCTTCCCAATCGTGTTGCACGCGCAGGTGCCAGTCACGCGGGACCGAAACGGCGCTTGAGCTTTCCAGCTGAAAGACCGGCGCGTTGAACAGCTTGGCCCAAGCTTCAGTGATGCGCTGGGTATAGTCGCCACGCAGGCGGTCAAGCATCAGCATTGGCTTGGGCAATCCACCGTACGGGGCGTTCTGCGAATCGTTTTCCAGGGTCACGGCCATGGGCAGGCTGGTGTAGCGTGGCAGTCCACTGTGATAGCCCGCTTGCTCCAGCAGATCAAAGTAGTGGGGCGACTGCTTTTTTGCGGCAATGACCGAGGCGTACCAAGGCACCGCCACCACAGGAATATCCATGGCGTGGAAAATTTCGTGGGGGGTCACAGCGTCCGCTATGACGTAGGGCGCCCCGTTTTCCAAGACGTCCTGGCGAAAGGCCTTGAACCACGCTTTCTGTTTTTCCCCGGCGGCGAGGGTGCTGGCCAGGCGTTGCTGTTCTTGAGGTCGGGCAGCGGTCATGCGAGCTCCTGCGGGCAGGCGTGAGGCGAGGTCGGCACGCTGTGCAACCAGGCTTGTAGTTGCGCTCGTTGCACGGGGCGATCCGGCTGGCGCCAGGATTGATCGAGCAGGCAAATGGAGGCGATACCCTGGGCATCGAGCAGCCGTTTCTGACGGGGATAGTCCCAGCCGAGGGTGTCGTCGTTTTCCTCGAAATAAAACACCACGGCCTGTGCGCCGCTGCGCTGCACCAGGTTCAGCAGGCGTTCATCGTCACGTGTCGCGGGTAGTGTGCGCAGGGTTGGCAGGTCGCGATGGTAGTACTGCGCGAGGGCATCCATTGAGGGTTGATGCTCGTCGATTGCCCCGTGAAAAAGGCTGTTGCCGCTGCCATGATCGTCCGCCACCACACAGCCGCCGAGTGATTCGATCACCTCATAAAGGCCCAGATCATCAAGTGGACTGCCTTTGATCAGGACCCTTGGACCGTTGAGCGCCGGCAAGTCACTGGCTGCGGCCAGCAGATGTTCCAAAGCCTGGATGTGGTCGTCGATTGGCAAGAGGCCGGCAGTCGCGGTAATGCGCATCCAGTCGCTGCCGGTCAAGCGTGAGGGTTGGCAATGACGCAGCTCGTCAACTTGCTGCATCAGACGGCGTTGTTGGTTGCTTTGTTTGATCGCTTGCGCCAGGTCGGCATCTGTAATGGGACGCCCGGCCAAGGTTTGAAGTGTCTCGCGCAGGGTCAACAGTTGGCTTTTCACGTAGCAACGTGTCGACCAGTTTGGACTCTTGAGCAAATCGAACAGGTGCAGCGGCGGCAGGCTGGGTGCAGGTTGCCAACGCAAGGACTCTTGCAGGTAGTAATACAGTTGCAAGTAACCTTCGCTGAACCGCGGGATCAGCAGCAGGCCGGTCGCTTGGCAATCACCGCGCAGGGCTCGTTCGTACAGCGAGCGAATGGCCCCGTCGAAGATTTCCTCCATGCTGATATCCGCAAGCGGGGTGTCGCTTGTCGGATCGGGAAACAGGCGTCGCGACGAAAGCCCCGCCGCCTGCACCAGCTCCAATGGCGCGCCGAGTGCACAGTAGGCGACTGCGGCGGGTTGCGGGGCGACGTGTCGGCCAGACCACGCTTCGGTAAACAGTTGCAATGCTGACTCAATGGACGACATGACTGTCTCCCGCAGGCTGTGGACCTTTGGCGCGACTCATGCCAAACAACAATGCCGCTCCCAATGTGAGAAAACCTGCCAGCAGGTAACCCGCCGACGAAAAGGTGCCAGTCGTAGTGCGCAACCAGGCAATCAGGTTTGGGCCAACGAGACCGGCGGTGTTGCCGATCAGATTGACCAGCGCCAACCCTCCGGCGGCGCCAGCGCCTGCCATGAAGGCCATCGGTATGGTCCAGAACACGGCTTGAGCAGCGCCCAGGCCAGCCAACCCGACCATCAGCATCAGGTAGGCCGGCAAACCGGCGCTCAGGCTGACACTGGCGGCCAAGCCGGCAGCGCCGATGAGCGCGGGGATAATCACATGCCAGTAGCGCTCCTGAGCGAGGTCGGAGTGGCGAGCGTTGTAGATCATGCCGGCGGCAGCTCCGATCCACGGCAAAGCGCTGAGCGTCGCGACGACAAACACGCTGTGGGCGGACAACTGCTTGATCGCCTGCGGCAACCAGAAAATCACGCCGTAGACGCCCATGGTCAGGCTGAACCACGCGCCAGCGCAGGCCCACACCCTGAGATTGGTCAGGACCGCTATAAAGCTGGTCAGTCCGGTGCGTTCCAGTTCGACGCGCTCCTTGGCTAATTCGCCCTCCAGCCAGGTGCGCTCCTGAGCACTCAGCCAGCGCGCGTCTGCCGGACGATTGGGCAGATAAAAAAATGTCATCACGCCCAGCAGTACCGTCGGCAGGCCCTCAACGATGAACATCCATTGCCACCCGGCAAAGCCGTACACCTGATGAAAGGAGTCGATCAACCAGCCCGACAGCGGTGCACCGATGACGATGGACACAGCGATGGCCAGGACGTTTTTCGAGGTGGCCCGGCCGCGATGACGCTTGGGAATCCAGCAGCTGTAGTAGTAGAGGGTCAGTGGTGCGAACCCCGCTTCGGCGAGGCCGATCAGCAGGCGCAAGGCCGAAAGCTCGACCAGGCTGTTGCACCAGGCCAGCGCAGTGGCCCCCAGGCCCCAGACCACCAGCATCAACCCCAGCCATACCCGCACGCCGACCTTGCGCCCCAACATCACGCTGGGGATCTGGAACAGCAGGTAGCTGACGAAGAAAATGCTGGCGGCCATGCCGTACTGGATCGGCGTCAGTCCAAGGTCCGAGTTCATTTGCAAGGCTGCGAAACTCAGGTTTACGCGGTCGATCGAGTTCAGGATGAACAGGACGAAGATGAAACTGACCAGGCGTCTGGAGATCTTTCCCAGCGTACTTTTTTCGATAGCCGACAGGCTTGTGTCCAACATTGTGCTTCTCCCTGGAGGAGGGTTTTTGTTAGAAGAAGTAGCGCAAACCGGTGGCGATCCGCTCACCCTCGCCACTCTGGTCCGTCTGCATGGTGCGCCTGCCCCAGTCGTATTCGGCGAACAGGTTGATACCGCTGCCGAGCTCCCAATTGGTGTTCAGTGCACCGAACTCCAGGCTCTTGACGTAGCCCTCGGTGAAGTCCGGCAGGATGCTGTTGCTGCTCATCTGCGACTTGCCATAGGTCAGACTCGTACGCAAGGAATCGGTCCAGTAATGGCGGTAACCCAACATGGCCGACCATTGTCTTGGCAACTCAAGTTTGCTGGCGCCGTCATAGATGCCTGAGTAGCCGTAGTAGTCGCCGCTGTAGTGTCCCAGGCCATTGCCGAAGAAGTAGTGACCGTACACCCGATCACGCGACCCCACCCGCCACCAGGCCGCGGTGCCAAGTGCCCAGGCATTGGCCTTGGCATTATGGCCACCACCGTCATCGACATTGAGCTGATGCACCATGGCGTGGCCCGACAGCAGGCCTTGGGCGCCGAACGAACGCTCCAGCTTGGCCGAGAACACCGGGAGCAGCGGCGAACCGATGCCGTTGTTGCCGCGTGAGGTGTTGCCGACCGTGCCGGGCACGGTGGCAGTGGGCACGGTGCCGCAGTTGTAGCGATCTTTGGCGCCGCCCGAATAGCAGGCAACGTCGGTGTCAGGGTTTTCCAGGGCAAGCTTCAGGTCTGTGTTTTTCGACAGCCCCAAGGTGTAGCGGATCTGCGGCGCCCGCAACATCCAGTCGACCCCTGGCACTGGCCCGGGGTCGGCTGTGTCGGCACGGAAGCTCGGCGTGAAGTTGGGGAAATCCTGGCCGATGAGCCACGGCCCGAGTGTTACGTAGGCGCGTTGCAGCCGCACGGTCACGTTGTTGCTGGTCGACTGGTTCACCGGAACCTGAGGGGGTGGCACGGCATCGAGGGCGACCAGTGACTTGAGCAGGCCGAACTGGGTATCGCGTGCAGTCTCCACATAAATACCCGAACCATAAGCTTGCAGCGCATAACCGCCTGGAGCTTTACCTGCCTGCTTGTAGGCGGCAGAAAAACCCGGAACCGGAATGCGATTGGGCGCGAAGTTGCCTGGCGCCGGACCTGGGCTGCTGCTGTTGCCGTTGGTGAAGCCAGTGAAGTCATACGTGTTGGTGACGTAGAGCCGGCCGCTGACCTTGAAGGACGTTTCGCTGTCCGGAATCTGGATAAAACCCGGCTGATTGCCACGCGTGACGTAGCGATCGCTGCTTGGCTGCTGTGCATCGGATTTGGCTTTGGGCGCCGGTGCCGGCACCTGCGTTTGCGCCACAGCGTCTGGCTGCCTGCCTGCGGCAGGCGGCGCAACCGGTGCGGGAGTGGCCTGTGCCGCGAGGGTCGCGACTTGCTGCTTGAGTTGGTCGATCTGCCGCTGGCTATCACGCTGGATCTGCTCGATGCGTTCCAACAGGGCTGCGGCGTCGGGTTGGGTTGCAGCGTGTGCTGCCGGCATGATCGCCGCCGTCACTCCCATCATGATCAAGGCTGAAGCGTTGCGTCGCCGCTCGGACGAATGCCGCGCATGGTCAATTGTGTGCATCGGATATCTCTGTATTTATTTTTAGTAGAGATCTGCTGTGTCAGCGAGGCGGTGCCGCAGTGACGATGGGGCAGAGGATATCCAAAAATAAATTCAAATCAACAAAATAAATTTATTTTGTTGGGGCGCAACTGTACCCATGGCGAAGCAATCGTTTAGATCTTCTTGGCGAGGAGGCTGATGGTCCGGTCCCATTGTTCGGGAGAAAGGTGGGACACAGCGATCTGGGTCAAGCGGATATGCTCGAGAAGCGCCGCCTGGGCACCCTGAATGTCTCGCGCAATGGCCAGTTCCGCCAGCTTGCGATGATCCTGTGATGACACATCACGCTGTCTCGGGATCAAGCGCAGGATTATTCGGTAGCGATAGATCTGATCATGCAGGTCGTTGTGCAAGGCCATCAATCGCGGTGAATTGCAGGCTGAGAGGAGGGCGTGATGGAATCGTTTGTGCGCGATATCGAAATGTTCCTGACCCTCGCCGGAGGGGGGGATTTCATTTCTGTCCAGATTTTGCAGGATGTGCAACGCCGACTGAATTTTGGATTCCCACACCAGATCGCCATGAGTGATCGCCAATCCTAATGCCCGAACTTCAATCGTCTCGCGCAGGAGCTGAATATCCTGCAGATCCTCCAACGAGAGGGGGACTACTCGAAAACCCTTCTGGTCGATCACTTCCACCAGCCCATTGGCCACCAGGCGCGACATGGCTTCGCGAAGCGGGGTGGCACTGAGGCCGAATCGTTCACACATGGAGTTGATGCGCAGTTTGGCCCCTGGCGCCAATTCACCGGAAAGGATCGCTTTGCGCAGCCGTTCGACGGCCAGTTCTTTCAAGCTCTCGCTGGAGAGCGTTATGAGTTGTTCTGTCATGAGCCTTGCTAGCTGCGGGACGGTTGTCTGCCGTTGGTGCTAATTGCGACCGGGCGTCCGTCTGTTGTTATTGACAGGGACAGCGCCAATCGCAGCACTGCTCTCAGGTGTCCTGCGTGAAGTCAGGAGCACTCACAATTGTGCGGATCCAACCGACAAATGTCAGCTAATTATTTGCCGCAGGCGGCGCAAGGCCGTTGGCCAGGATGTCAACTTTGTCGAGGCCACTCGCGACCTCTCTGAAGCCTTCATTCAATTCTGCGCAACAAAAATGTCCGATAATCGAACGTTAAATTAATGATGTTAATTATTTAATTTCGCACCAACGCCCGATCTAGAGCGATCAGGATGTTTATCAGGAAAAATCAACGACCGGAGGGCATTGCAGGATTTTAGTTAATCCTATTAATCTTTTTTTGCCGCGCCCATTTGGCCTGGTAATCCTGAATCTCGTCATAAGAACAAAAAGAGATCGATCATGAACACCCATCTTTTTCGCTGCTCTTTTGCCGCTGGCCTGCTCGTGGTCAGCTACTTCAGCGCTGCAGCTTCCATTGATCCCGCGGCGAGTGGCAGTACGCCGGCGACCGTCCAGCCTGGCGGGATCTCCAATTTGATGGATTCCCATCGTTGGTGGAAAGCCGGCTCCGGAGCAACACTTCCCGCCTTGAGCGAATACGAAGACCGTACCGGCACCGTCGCCACCCTGATCACCTCAGGTGAGGTGAACACCAAGGGCCATCCATTTTTTGAGCCTGTCGGCAGCAATGGTCGGGCCTGCGTGTCCTGTCATCAGCCAGCGGATGGCATGAGTCTTTCTGCCGATAGCGCACAAGCCCAGTGGAAGATTACCCAAGGCAAGGACCCCTTGTTTGCTTCTGTTGACGGCTCCAATTGCCCAAATCTCCCACAAGACGACCCAGCGTCTCATTCGCTGCTGATTGAGCATGGTCTGTTTCGTGTTGCTCGTGCCTGGCCGCCCCAGCCGTTCCAGGGCAAGCCGGTGACGCCTGAGTTCACCATTGAAGTCGTGCGCGATCCGGCCGGCTGCAATCTGGATGAGCAATATGGCCTGGAAGGCAAAGCGAAGCAGATTTCCGTTTATCGTCGCCCGCGCCCTGCGACCAACCTCAAGTATGTGCTGGCGGCCGGTTTCTCTTTTGAGCCCAAGACGGGTCTGCCACTGCCCCGTGCGCCTGTTACCGGTGCGCTGATCAGCGGAAACCTGATGGCCGACGCACGATTTGCCGGTGTTCGCGATCAGGCAAGGGATGCTCACGCCAACCATCTGGGGGCGCATGCGGGCTTGAGCGATGGTGAAGTCGATCGTATCCAGCAATTTCTGATGTCGGTGTACAGCGCGCAGAGCACAGACAAGGTCGGTGGCAGCCTGACGGCGCAGGGTGCGAAGGGTGGTCCCTGGACACTCGCCGAGTCAGAGGCCGGTGTACTCAATCAGCGGGCGAAGAATCCGATGTGGGCAGAGTTTTCCACGTGGTTCGATCCGCCGGCCGCCGGGGAGAAGGTAGACGCTGCTCAGCAAGCGTTCCGCGAGTCGGTCGCGCGCGGCATCGATATCTTCCGCAACCGAACCTTCCTCATCACCGACAGTGCCGGCATCAACTCCAACAACTTCGGCAACCCGACCCGTGATTCCTGCGCGTTTTGCCACAACGCCACGCGTGTCGGCAACGATATCGCCCCGGGGCAAGTGGACCTGGGCACCACCACGGAGCCTTTCGCATCCGAGGCTCCGCACCTCCCTCTGTTCAAGCTGACGTGCAAGGCCGGATACGCACCACATCCGTTCCTCGGTCGCGTGGTTTACACCAGTGACCCGGGTTACGCGTTGACCACGGGCCGCTGCATCGACATTGGCAAGATCACCATCCAGTCCATGCGTGGCCTGGCCGCCAGGGCCCCCTATTTCGTCAACGGCTCCGCAAAAAACCTGGCGCAGATCATCGAGTACTACGACCGGCGCTACAACATCCGCTACTCGGCGCAGGAGAAACAGGACCTGGTGAATTTCCTGAGCACGCTGTGACGCAACCCTACTTATTCATTTGGCACGGTGAAGCATGAACACATCACGACTGCGTACCTTGTTAATCGTTTTCTGCATGGGCCTGTGGACTTGGGAAGGTTGCCTGGCCGCCGACGGCGAGACACTCAGTTTCGTCTCCTGCCCGGTTTATCGCGACACTGACAATGGTCGTAAATCGGGCTGCTGGTTGATCACTGATCTGGCGACGGGGGTGCGCTATGACATCTCCTCGGCCAGAACCAAACCGCTGTTCAACCATCAGTCCCTGATCGAGGCGCAGGTGGCCAAGGAGCAGACCAACAGATGTGGCGCAGTGATGCTCGATCCGGTCAGCAACTCGGTTCTTGAGGCGCCTTGCAAGAGCAGCATGCTGCCGGCTGATGGCTATCTCGGCGTCGTGGCGGTATTGCCGAATGAAATAATCATGCCGGTGAAGGTGCCTCGCACACTGCCCGAACCACCCTTCACGGCGCAGCGCTTTGACGTTCTGTTCAACTTCGACTCGGATTTCATCGTCTATCAAGGCGCCGATGTGATGGTAGAGCGCGCCGCTCTCTATGCCACCACCAGCAAGGCCAGTCGCGTCACCGTCACCGGTTTCGCCGATACGGTCGGCGCCGTGGTGTCCGCAGGAAAACAGGCTGAACAGTCGGCGATCGCCATGAAGCGTGCCCGGATGATCGCCGAAGCACTGCGTCGTTTGGGTGTCGAGCCAGGATCCATCCAGCTTCAGCAAAACCTGAAACCGGCGGCTCTGCCAGAGGCCCGGTTGCAGATGGCCTCCAGACGCCGCGTCACCATCGACATCGTTCCGTAACCCCGTAAACCACACCTCTAATAAAAGACCTCAAGGGATATAACAATGATCAAAGCCCTGGAAAGGTGCGTGCCTTACCACTGCATTTTGCTTGCCAGTGGTGCGTTCAGTGGATTCGTGCAGGCGGACTTCATTGACGACAGCAAAGCCAACCTTGAACTGCGCAACATGTACATCAATCGCGATTTCCGCTCGGGCGCCCATGACGCGGTGGACTGGGGGCAGGGGTTCACCCTGAAGTTCAAATCCGGATTTACCGACGGCCCGGTAGGCTTTGGTGCCGACGCGCTTGGGCAACTGGGTCTGAAACTCGATTCCACTCCCGGCAACAGCAATACCGGTGTTCTGGCAGTGGACTCCAAGGGCAATCCCGACGACGAGTGGAGCCTGTTGGGCTTGACCGCAAAAGCACGTATATCCAAAACGACACTGGCAGTGGGAACGCTGCAACCGACCTTGCCGGTCGTCCAGTACAACGATACGCGCATGCTCGCCGGCAACTTTACCGGCGGGATGATCACCTCGGAAAACGAGCTGCCGGGTCTCACCCTGAATGCCGGCAAAATTACCGAAGTGACGCTACGTAACTCCAGTAGCCGGGATGTTCTGACGTATGGCTACAACAAGGCCGAAACGGGTGACTTCAACCTGGTTGGCGGTACTTACGATCTGCACAACGGGTTGGCGCTGAGTTACTACTATGGCGAACTTGAAAACGCCTACCAGCAGCATTACGTCGGCCTTACTCATCGTTTTTCGATCACTGAAGGTGTGGGCCTGCGTTCGGATTTCCGTTACTTCAAAAACACCGAGGACGGACAGGCCCGCGGCGGTGCACTGGATAACCATGCCGCCATGGGGTTGATGGCCCTGAGCGTCGGCCCTCATACCTTCACTGGCGCCTTCCAGTCGATCAAGGGCACCGGCAACATGCCATTCATGTCCGGCAGCGATCCCTACATGGTCAACCTGATCACCTACAACGGGTTCACGCTGGAGAACGAGCAGTCGTGGCAAGCCCGCTACGATTTCAACTTCGTGGCACTGGGGATCCCCGGCCTTACCTTCATGACTCGCTATGTGAAGGGCACCGATATCCATACGGCCAAAAGCGACGACGCCAAAGAGTGGGAGCGCAATGCGGACCTGATGTATGTCGTGCAGGACGGTCCGTTGAAGGGGGTGAGCCTGCGCTTTCGCAACGTCAAGTATCGCTCTGGTAGCGGCTTGACCACCGATATCGATGAAAACCGCTTCATCGTGGGATACAACCTGAACCTGTGGTGATGGCGCGTGCCGGATTTCGCCGTGGCATCCCTGTCTCGGCGAACTTGAACATAAAAGCTATAAATCGAGGTTGCCATGAACACGCCTTCGCGTCGCTCGACGCTGACCGTTCTGCTTTGCTTCTGTGTTGCATTAATCGAAGGGCTGGATCTGCAATCGGCGGGCATCGCCGCTGCGGGCATCCGTCAGGCATTCGAACTGGATCAGAAAATGATGGGCTGGATGTTCAGCGCCAGCATCATCGGCTTGCTGCCCGGGGCTTTCTTCGGTGGCTGGCTGGCAGACCGAATCGGCCGCAAGCGGGTGCTGCTCGGCGCCGTGATCATTTTCGGCATTTTCTCGTTATGGACGGCCTACGTCGACACGTTTAGCGGACTGTTACTGGCGCGGTTCCTGACCGGACTGGGCCTGGGTGCTGCGTTACCCAACCTGATTGCCCTGTGCGCTGAAGCGGTGGACGAGCGCCGTCGCGGGACCGCCATCAGCATCATGTACTGCGGTGTACCGCTGGGCGGCGCCATCGCCGCAGTGGCCGGCATGCTTGGTGGTGAACACTGGCAATGGGTGTTCATCGTCGGTGGTCTGGTGCCCCTCGTGATTGCACCGCTGCTGGCGATGCTATTGCCCGAGTCGCGGGCTTTTCGCGAGCAGCACCAGATAGCCGTACCCTTTCGGCCGTCCACGGTGCATGCCCTGTTTGGCGAGGGGCGCGTCGCTGGAACCGTTGCGTTATGGGTGAGCTTTTTTTTCACGCTCACCGTGATGTACATGCTGCTCAACTGGCTGCCTTCGTTGCTGCTCGAACAGGGCTTCAGCAAGCCCCAGGCCGGCACGGTGCAGATGCTGTTCAATGTCGGTGGGGCCATCGGTTCATTGCTTGGCGGCTTATTGCTGGATCGTCGTAGTCGCACCGCCGTGGTGCTGTTCACTTATGGCGGGTTACTTCTCTCCCTGGCCGGTCTTGGCCTGGCTTCAGGCATGTTGGCGATGGCCATTGCCGGGTTCGCCGCAGGGCTTTTCATGCTCGCTGCACAACTGGTGCTCTATGCATTGGCTCCCGCGCTGTACCCCACTTCGGTTCGAGCTACCGGAGTAGGTGCTGCCGTGTCCGTGGGACGTTTTGGTTCGGTCGCGGGCCCTTTGGCGGCAGGGCAGATTCTCGCCGCTGGCGCGGGGACGGCAGGCGTGTTGTTAGCGGCCTCACCCGGGTTGGTCATCGCTGCAATGGTGTTGCTGAGCATGAGCCGGCGCGCGACTGCCGATGCGTCAATGGCTTCAACTTCCTCCCGCTAGCGGAGCCGATCAGGCACCTGTTGCGTGTGCATCAAAAATGATGAATAAAGATAATAGTTAATTGACATAACTACTTTGCCCGGTTAATTTCTGTCCATCGACAACGAACAACGAGAGCGCAATCCCATGAGCAAATACGAAAATCGCTGGCAAACCGTGAAGGTAGATGTGGAAGAAGGCATCGCCTGGGTCACCCTCAACCGTCCAGAAAAACGCAACGCCATGAGCCCGACGCTCAACCGCGAAATGGTCGAGATTCTTGATGTGCTGGAGCAGGATGCCGAAGCTCGCGTACTGGTTTTGACGGGTGCCGGCGAGGCGTGGACCGCAGGGATGGACCTGAAGGAATACTTCCGCGAAGTGGATGCCGGCCCGGAAATCCTCCAGGAGAAAATCCGTCGCGAGGCCTCGCAGTGGCAGTGGCGCCTGCTGCGCATGTACACCAAGCCAACCATCGCGATGGTCAACGGCTGGTGCTTCGGTGGCGGCTTCAGCCCGCTGGTGGCTTGCGATCTGGCGATCTGTGCCGACGAAGCGACCTTCGGCCTGTCGGAAATCAACTGGGGCATTCCGCCAGGCAACCTGGTAAGCAAGGCCATGGCTGATACCGTGGGTCACCGTCAATCGCTGTACTACATCATGACCGGCAAAACCTTCGGCGGGCAGAAAGCCGCCGAGATGGGCCTGGTCAACGAAAGCGTACCTTTGGCGCAACTGCGCGAGACAACTCTGGAACTGGCGCGCAACCTGCTGGAGAAAAACCCGGTTGTACTGCGTGCGGCCAAGCACGGCTTCAAGCGCTGCCGCGAGCTGACCTGGGAACAGAACGAAGACTACCTGTACGCCAAGCTTGACCAGTCGCGTCTGCTCGATGAAGAAGGCGGCCGCGAGCAGGGCATGAAGCAGTTCCTCGATGACAAGAGCATCAAGCCAGGTCTGCAAGCCTACAAGCGCTGATTGCTTTACTCGGCGCTGTTTAACGGCGCCGATTTTATTCCCGATAAAGACAATAAAGAGGAATCATCATGCTGGACGTGCCCCTGCTGATCGGTGGTCAGTCATGCCCTGCCCGTGATGGGCGAACGTTTGAACGCCGTAATCCGGTGACCGGCGAGGTGGTATCGAGGGTCGCCGCGGCCACACTTGAAGACGCCGATGCGGCAGTTGCCGCGGCTCAGGCTGCTTTCCCGGTGTGGGCCGCGCTGGCGCCCAACGAGCGGCGCACGCGCCTGCTCAAGGCTGCCGAACAGATGCAGGCGCGGGCTGGCGAGTTCATCGCCGCCGCCGGTGAAACCGGGGCCATGGCTGACTGGTACGGCTTCAACGTGAAACTGGCGGCGAATATATTGCGCGAGGCGGCGTCGCTGACTACGCAGATCAATGGCGAGGTGATTCCTTCCGACGTACCTGGCAGCTTCGCCATGGCGTTGCGTCAGCCTTGCGGTGTCATCCTCGGCATCGCGCCGTGGAACGCCCCGGTGATTCTCGCCACCCGCGCCATCGCCATGCCGCTGGCCTGTGGCAATACCGTAGTGCTCAAGGCGTCCGAGCTGAGCCCGGCGGTGCATCATTTGATTGGCCAGGTCCTGCAGGACGCCGGTCTGGGCGACGGTGTGGTCAACGTCATCAGCAATGCTCCGGCAGATGCCGCGATCATCGTCGAGCGGCTGATCGCCAATCCGGCGGTGCGCCGGGTTAACTTCACCGGTTCGACAAAGGTCGGGCGGATCATTGGCGAGCTTTCAGCCCGGCACCTCAAGCCGGCCCTGCTGGAACTGGGTGGCAAGGCACCGTTTCTGGTATTGGATGACGCTGATCTGGACGCAGCAGTCGAGGCCGCTGCCTTCGGTGCCTACTTCAATCAGGGGCAGATCTGCATGTCCACCGAACGCCTGGTGGTCGACAGTCGGGTCGCTGATGCCTTCGTCGCCAAACTGGCCGAGAAGATCGCTACTTTGCATGCGGGAGCTCCGCAAGCCAGTGATTCGGTGTTGGGTTCGTTGATCGACGCTTCGGCCGGTGAGCGTATCAAGGCACTGGTCGAGGACGCCGTGGCTAAAGGTGCACGCCTGGTCGCCGGCGGTCAGGTCGAAGGCAGCATCATGCAGGCGACACTGCTCGATGGCGTGACCCCGGCCATGCGTCTGTACGCCGAAGAGTCCTTTGGGCCGGTGGCTGTCGTGCTGCGTGCCGAGGGTGACGAAGCTTTACTGCGCCTGGCTAACGACTCAGAGTTTGGCCTGTCATCGGCAATCTTCAGCCGCGACACCGGTCGAGCGCTTGCACTGGCCCAACGAATCGAATCGGGCATCTGCCATATCAACGGGCCAACCGTGCACGACGAGGCGCAAATGCCCTTCGGCGGGGTCAAGGCCAGCGGCTACGGCAGTTTCGGTGGCAAGTCGGCCATTGAGCAGTTCACCCAGTTGCGTTGGGTGACCCTGCAGAACGGCCCGCGGCATTACCCTATATAGCCGACCGGCTCGTGCATCCCTGCGTTCGCATGTCACCTATTCTTTTAGGAGGGGGGCCTGCGACGTGTCGTTAGAACAAGAACAATAGCGGCGGCCCGTGCCGCCCGGATGGAGAAACGCAAGGTGAACTCCGATTCAAGACCGCGCTATCGCCAGGTATCCATCAGCCAACCGGCTGTGGAAGTCAGCGAACACCAGGGCATCCTCCATATACGTTCGCTGGAGTCATTGGCGCCACGGCCTGATCGCCTGCTTGACCGCCTGGTGCATTGGGCCGAGGTTCGTTCGCAACAGACCTTCTTTGCCGCACGTGACAAGAACGGCGAGTGGCAGCGTATCAGCTACGCGCAGATGCTTACCAAGGTACGTGCCATCGCCCAAGGGCTGCTCGGTTTCGGCTTGAGCGCCGACAGGCCGCTGGTGATTCTTTCCGGCAACGACCTGGAGCATTTGCAGATTGCCCTCGGTGCCATGTACGCCGGCATTCCCTATTGCCCGGTGTCGCCGGCGTATTCGCTGCTCTCCCAGGATCACGGCAAGCTGCGCCATATCTGTGATTTGCTGCAGCCTGGACTGGTGTTCGCGAGTGATAGCGTGCCCTACCAGCGTGCCATCGACGCCGTGCTGCCAGCCGAGGTGCCGGTAATTTCAGTGCGTGGCGAGATCGCCGGACGTCGTAACATTGCGTTCAGCAGTTTGCTGGAGCAGCCCGGTGGCGCTGAGGCCGAAGCGGCATTTGCCGCCACCGGACCGGACAGTATCGCCAAGTTCCTCTTCACCTCCGGGTCGACCAAGCTGCCCAAGGCAGTGGTCACCACCCAGCGCATGCTCTGCGCCAATCAGCAGATGCTGCTACAGACCTTCCCGGTGTTCGGCGAAGAGCCCCCGATCCTTGTCGATTGGTTGCCGTGGAACCACACGTTCGGTGGTAGCCATAACGTCGGTATCGTGCTGTACAACGGCGGTACCTTCTACCTGGACGAAGGCAAGCCCACGCCTCAGGGGATCGCCGAGACCCTGCGCAATCTGCGCGAAATCTCGCCGACTGCGTACCTCACGGTACCCAAGGGCTGGGAAGAGCTGGTCAATGCGCTTGAGACCGATGCCGAACTGCGTGAGACGTTCTTCGCCAGGATGAAATTGTTTTTCTTTGCCGCTGCCGGGCTGTCGCAAAGTATCTGGGATCGCCTTGACCAGGTTGCCGAGCGCCACTGCGGCGAGCGCATTCGTATCGCGGCCGGGCTGGGCATGACCGAAGCTTCGCCATCCTGCACCTTCAGCACCGATCCATTGTCCAAGGCCGGTTATGTTGGCGTGCCGGCGCCCGGCTGCGAGGTTCGCCTGGTGCCGATCGATGGCAAGCTGGAAGCGCGCTTTCGCGGCCCGCACATCATGCCTGGGTACTGGCGCTCGCCGCAGCAGAGCGAAGAGGCATTCGATGAGGATGGTTTCTACTGTTCCGGTGATGCGCTAAAAATGGTCGACCCGACAGATCCGCAGCGCGGGCTGATGTTCGACGGACGTATTGCCGAGGACTTCAAGCTGTCCTCTGGCGTGTTCGTCAGTGTCGGCCCGCTGCGCAGCCGTGCCGTGCTGGAGGGTTCGCCCTATGTGCAGGACGTAGTGGTCGCCGCGCCGGACCGCGGGTGCCTGGGCCTGCTGGTGTTTCCACGGCTTTCCGAGTGCCGTCGCCTGGCCGGGCCCGGTGCCGGCATCAGTGACGCCGGGGTGTTGGCCAGCCCGGCAGTGCGCGAATGGTTTTCGGACTGGCTGGAGCGCCTCAACGGCGAGGCCACGGGTAATGCCACTCGCCTGGAGTGGATCGCTCTGCTCGATACGCCGCCGTCCATCGATCGTGGCGAAATTACCGACAAGGGTTCGATTAATCAGCGCGCCGTGTTGAAGTGGCGTGCGGAAAAAGTCGAGGCGCTGTATGGCGGACAAGACGAATCGATCCTGCGTGCCGAGACATGCCTATGAACAGCGGTCAATTCACCGCCTTCGACGATGTGGCGATTATTGAAGCCGTGCGTACACCCTGGGTCGACCTGAATGGAGATCTGGCTCAGGTCTCGCCCATCGACCTGGGTATCAAGGTTGGTCGCGCCGTCCTGTTGAGGGCCGGACGCGATCCGGCGGAGGTGGACAGTGTGCTGGCCGGTTCCATGGCTCAGGCCAGTTTCGATGCCTATATGCTGCCGCGCCATATCGGCCTTTACAGTGGCGTGCCGCAGACTGCGCCGGCGCTGGCCGTTCAACGGATCTGTGGCACGGGCTTGGAACTGTTGCGCCAAGCCGGCACACAACTGCGTGACGGCACGCAACTGGCTCTATGCGTGGGCACCGAATCCATGTCGCGCAATCCTGTCGCCGCCTATGGCCACCGTGGAGGTTTTCGCCTCGGTGCGCCGGTAGAGTTCAAGGATTTCCTGTGGGAAGCACTCTACGATCCCGCACCGGGCGTGGATATGATTGCCACCGCCGAACGTCTGGCTCGTGAGCATGGCATCAGTCGTGATGAGGTGGATGCCTATGCTCTGGACAGTCACCAGCGTGCCTTGCAGGCACGTGACAGCGGTTGGCTGGCGGGAGAAATCGTGGGGCTGAGCAACGAGACCTTCGAGCTGGATGGCTATCACAGCCGAGGCATCAAGCTGGCGCGGCGGGTCGACAAAGTCGAGCACGACAGCCATCCAAGGCCTTCAGATATGGCAGCGCTGGGGCGCCTCCCGGCCATTCACGACGACGGTGTGCAGACCGCTGGCAACAGTTGCGCCGTAGTCGATGGGGCGGCAGCGGCGCTGGTCGGTCGCGCATCCACCTGCACACGTCCGGCGCTGGCTCACCTGCTGGCCAGCAGCGTGGTAGGGGTGGCACCGGAGATCATGGGCATCGGCCCGGCACCGGCGATCCTTCTGCTGCTGCAGCGTACGGGTTTGACGCTGGATGACATCGCCTTGCTGGAGATCAACGAAGCCCAAGGCGCTCAGGTTCTGGCCGTGGCCCAGGTGCTGGAACTCGATCCTGGACGTCTGAACCTGCGTGGCGGCTCCATCGCCCTTGGGCATCCTCTGGCCGCGACCGGTTTGCGTCTGGTGCTGACCCTGGCCCGGCAGCTGCGCGAAGGCAATCTGCGATACGGCATCGCCGCCGCCTGCATCGGTGGCGGCCAGGGCATGGCTCTGCTGATTGAAAACCCCGACTACCGCAAAAGCACCTGATGTCTCGCAACCAGCCGCTAATCGTTGATCTTGCGCAGTAACCTCAACAGTTGGGCTCGCTCATCCTCATCAAGGGCTGCCGTGGCTGCGTTATCGCTGGCTACGGCAATTGCCTTGAGCTGTTCCAGCAAGACCAGGCCGGCATTGGTGAGAAACAAACCGTAGGCGCGTTTGTCTTGGGTAGCGCGTACGCGTCGTGCCAACCCGCGGACTTCCAGCTTATTGAGCATCAATACCAATTGCGGCGGTTCGATGGCCAACTGGCGGGCCAGGTCGGCCTGCATCAGGCCGGGCTCACTCTCGATGATCACCATCGCGGTGAACTGTGCTGGACGCAAGTCGTGCTGGGCGAGGTTACCGACCAGGTGCTGAAATACTTTCAGTTGTACACGGCGCAGCGCATAGCCGATCAGGGAATCCAGCCAGGTGTCCGTGATGCTGCCGGTCTCACTGGAGGAGGTGTCAATTTGGCTGGAAGGGCTGCTCATATTGTGGGTTCTTTTAAGTTAACTGTGTTAAGCATTTTGCCGCACTAATCTTCCAGTGGCCAGCGTGGGTAACAGCATACGGTTATGGGCTGGGCAGTTAAGCGTAACTGAGAAAAGCGATCAGGACGGTCATGATCATGCCGAAGCCGCCGATCATGGCAGCCCAAGGTGAAAATCGTGCGAACAGCCCAGGAGCTCAAGGCAATGTCCGATGGACTGAGCGTTATTCTGCAGGTTCAGCTTGTAGCCTTCACGCAAACGTTCAGCCCCTGACATCCAGACTGTTTTTGGACCCAATCATCTTCGTGGATGCTGGCAGGCCAGGGACGAGCAGCCATCGCGCACTCTTGCTGGAAAAGCTAGAGCGCCGAGCAAGTTGGGTAGGTTCGTCTTCTTGGTTTGGGAGCCCGCTATCTGGGGTTTCGTGCATCCCCTACAAAATTCGCCATTCCTCGGTGGGCTTCGTTACGGCTGTCGCAGTGTTCGATTTATAGGGGCGCGAAGCCATTTACTTGAAAGCGGATGTATTGAACGTCTGCTTCTGGCCGATAGCAGTCAGTTCAGATCCGACTTTTCCCAAAAGCCGATAAGTCATACATGCACATGCCGACTCACTCCATCCCCCTCTGTGGCGAGAACTCAGCCCCCGCCACAGAGGCTCGCATTTACTCCTTCAACTCAACCTTATCCAACGCCTGATTCACCGCCAATTCCCCCAGCATCACCACCTGCGTAATCCCCAGTAGGGTCTTGCGGTTTGAGTTGTCCAGTAGCGCCGCGAGATTGCTGAGCATGGTCGTAGCCGACCCCAGTGATTCGCTGGCGTTGACCAGCAGGGATTCGGTGTCGTACTTGGGGTTGGCGAGGAACATCGGTTCGGGTTCGTGGGTGCTGGCCATGATCTGGGCAGCCGGGTTGAGGTAGTGGTCGAGGGCGCGTTCGGCCGCTTCGTGGAATTTTTTCGAATCGAGCGATTCGTAGGGCGATGCAGGATCGGTTTCCGGTGGGTTGGGTGTTGGTTTGCACATAGATGAATCCTGTTTCGAATAACAAAGAGGAGCCATCACCCTCGCTACCAAACGAAGGGTGGCGGCCATGCGTGGGTTGGTAGACCGGTCGAAACAGGAAACCCGGCGCTCACAAAGGAGCCCCACGCATGACCACCATAAAGCTGAGTCCCAAAAAGGAGACTGCAAAAGGTGTTGTCATGCGCTTGTTTCGAGGCGGGCTACCAAACCCGATCACTGTTTTGCAGTGACCGGAAAACGATATAGCCCACCCCGCAGCCGCACAAGCCGGCGGATTCTGTCTTACCCGTAGGCGATGGCGCAAGGCGTTGTAGCCGTTAGGACGTTACACCGAGTGTCTTTAAACACGCGGCCTAAAGCCTGTTTAAGCGCACCAACAGTCCAGCAAGAATCCACGTAACGAGGGCAGGGCAATTGAACTCCCGATCCTGCCCCTAACTCCTAACTCTCAAAGCCCCGCACATAACAATGAAGTGGCGATGTCCCACCAACAGCTCTACAGCCGCAACCCCGGCGCGATTTTCGAAACCGATCTTCCAGCCCGCCTGGACCGTTTGCCGTGGGGCCGTTTTCACTCGCTATTGGTAGTCGCGCTCGGCATCACCTGGTTGCTCGACGGCTTGGAAGTGACGCTGGCCGGCTCGGTATCCGGCGCGCTGAAAAACAGCCCCGAGCTGCGCATGAGCAACGTCGATATTGGCTTGGCCGGCGGCATCTACATCGCCGGCGCCGTGGTCGGTGCCTTGCTGTTCGGCTGGCTGACCGATCGCCTGGGGCGGCGCACGTTGTTCTTCATTACGCTATGGCTGTATGTCGGCGCCACGGCGGCGACGGCGTTTTCCTTCAGTCTCGAAAGCTTCCTGTTGTTCCGCTTCCTCACGGGCATGGGCATCGGCGGCGAGTACACGGCGATCAATTCGACCATCCAGGAGTTCACGCCGGCACGCTATCGCGGTTGGGTTGATCTGACCATCAACGGCACTTTCTGGTTAGGCGCAGCGCTGGGCGCCGGCGGGGCCATTGTCCTGCTGGACCCGCACGTGGTCGGCGGCGATCTGGGCTGGCGTCTGTGCTTCGGCATCGGCGCCGCGCTGGGGCTGGTGATTCTGGTGATGCGCCTGTGGCTGCCGGAAAGCCCGCGCTGGTTGCTGATCCATGGTCGGCACGGTGAGGCGCAACGCATCGTCGAAGGCATCGAAGCGCGCTTGCGCGAACAAGGCTATGAACTGCCGCCCGTGACCCGCCAACCGCTGCGACTGCATGCGCGGGACCACACGCCGCTGGCGGAGATTTTTCATACGCTGTTCATCAGCTTCAGGCGCCGGGCACTGGTGGGGATGACGCTGATGGCCGCGCAGGCGTTTTTTTACAACGCGATCTTCTTCACCTATGCGCTGGTGCTCACCGATTTTTACCAGGTGCCGGCCGAGCAGGTCGGTTGGTATGTGTTGCCCTTGGCACTGGGCAATTTCTGCGGGCCGCTGCTGTTGGGGCGACTGTTTGACGTGATCGGTCGACGGGTGATGATCAGCTTCACCTACGCGACGTCCGGGATTTTGCTGGCGCTCAGTGGCTATGCCTTCCAGCAGAATTGGCTGGATGTGACCCAGCAAGCGGCGGCGTGGATGGTGATCTTCTTTTTTGCTTCGGCAGCGGCCAGCTCGGCCTACCTGACGGTGGCAGAAACCTTCCCGTTGGAAATCCGCGCCTTGGCCATCGCGGTGTTTTACGCGTTCGGCACTGGCTTAGGCGGCATCATCGGGCCGACGCTGTTTGGTCAACTGATCCAGACGCAGCAGCGCAGCAGTTTGTTGATTGGGTATTTGATCGGTGCCGCGCTGATGTGCGTGGCGGCGGGGGTGCAAGCGGTTTGGGGAGTGGCGGCGGAGCGTCAGGCGTTGGAGCAGGTGGCCAGGCCGATGTCGCAGGCTGGGGATTGAGGGGGATCACGACCCCCAGCCCTGTGCTTCAGTGATCAGCGACGATAATAACGATGCTCGTCCTCGTAACGCTGCCGCATGGCCCGGTCCTGATGGCGCTCCCAATCACGACGTTCATCTTCTCGGCGGGCTTGCTCTCTACGCCAGTTTTCCCTGCGCCATTCGTCTCGACGCCAATCGTCTCTACGATCGTGCCAGCGGCCGTCATGCCAGTAGCGGTCGTCATGGGCAAGCAACGGCCCTGTCTGCTGGCCGGCCATACTGGCCAAGCTCGGCCAAGGGTTCTCAGCAGCCTGGACAGGCGTTTGAACGGCTGTGACGCCGGTGGCGAAAACAGGGGTTGAGGTTTTCATCTGTGTTGCTGATGCCGAGCTCACTGCCGCAAACGCGAACAGGCCGAAGAGCACCATCCGTGGGACATGGAATTTCATGAGCGAAGACAACCTCTGATTGACAAGTGGGCGTGTGGCCATCTGGCTGAGGCAAGCCTGTGGGGGCGTGCTTACCGAGCGAATGTGCCTATTCACATAGACCGACAAACAGGGAAAAGTTCGGGGGAGGCAGAATCCGGCCCAAAGGAGACGCTCGCAAGCGTCACCGGGCTCTGGATCGTGTTACTGATAGAAGGGTTTGTCGCCGATGATGGCCGCGCGCTCCATCTTGCGATGGCAGGGCGGATAATCCATGACCGCATAGTGCTGGGTGCAGCGGTTATCCCATATCGCCACGCTGTTTTTCTTCCAGCGCCAGCGGACTTGGTACTCGGGGTTGTAGGCCTGGCTAATCAGGTACTTCAGCAGGTCGACACCTTTTTGGTTGTAGTCCTGGCCGACACGGACACGTCCTTGGGCGTGGTAATTGACGAAATGCGTAGCGTAGGCATTGACGAATAGCACCTTCTCGCCAGTTTCGGGATGGGTACGGACGACCGGATGCTCGGCATCCGGGTATTGCGCCTTCATCGCCAAGCGCTTTTCCTTGGGCATGGCGGCAGCGAAGGAAGCGTTGAAGCTGTGACTGGCGATCAAGCTATCGATTTCTTGCTTCACATCGGTGGGCAGTTTGTCATAAGCCAGCACCATGTTGGCCCACATGGTGTCACCCCCTGTAGGCGGGCATTCGATGCAGCGCAGCACGGCACCCATCGGCGGCGATTCACGCCAGGTGGCATCGCAGTGCCAGGCATTCTCGTAGCGATCCGCCGGATTCTCCGGGGTCTTATAGATTTGTACGAGACCAGGAGCTTCCGGGTGACTGGGGAGCATCGGGTGGGTTTCGAGTTGGCCGAGACGCATGGCAAATGCTTCATGATCGCGGCGAGAGAGCTTGTCCAGATCCTGGTCGCGCAGGAACAGCACCTTGTATTTCAATAGCGCCGCATAAACCTCGTTGAACAAGTCGTCATCGCGCACGGCGTCGCCAAGATTCACATTGTGCAGTTCCGCGCCGATGGCACAGGTCAATTGTTCGACTCGCATTGCGTCTCCATTTCGATGGTTCTTGGCCGGGCCGTGGGCGGGGGCAGGTGACATCGTGCCTTGATGTACGGCGGCGCTTGTTATTGTTGGTCCAATCTTTGTGGGTGCGGCGGGGCGGGATATGGCCGCAGGCCCATAGTAGGAAGTACGAGTGGCGAGTCATGGGCATGGCGGGACATTTTCTTCGCGTATTGGGACAGTACGCGGGTTAAAGCGTCGGTGAGGCTTTGCTCTCCCGGTAGCAGGCAACCCAATTCGAGGGCGTCTTGCCAAACTGGCTGCGGAACCAGCGTGAAAAATCACCGGCCGAGGAAAATCCGAGAAGTTCGGCCACCTCATACAATCGGCGTTTGCTGTTGGCCAGATACTCCTCGGCGAGTTCGGCGCGTACAGCATTGATGATCGTTGTGACACTCTCTCCCTCGGCCGCCAGGTGTCGGTTAAGAGTGCGTCGATGCATGCCCAGATGCTGGGCCACCCCATCGACAGAACACAGTCCACTTGGCAGCAGCATCTTGACGATCTGCCGTACCCGCTGCGCCGGCTCGTCGCGCAAATTAGCCAACTGCTGGTCCAGCGATCGCTTCACCTCGCGATGCAACGTTGGGTCAGCCGCCGGAATGGGCATGTCCAGATCGCGTGCGCGACAAACGATGGCATTGAATTCCTGGGAAAACTCGATAGCGGCACCCAGCACTCGTTGGTGCACGTCAAGGCTGGAAGGGCGCTCATGAGTAAAACTGACCCTTACCGGGCGGAACATATTGCGCGTCAGCACGCTCAACGTCCGCAGGCCAATGCCAGTCGACTGTTCGATAGCCTGGCGCCAGACCCCGTGATGTCCCTGCATATTCACACCCACATGCAGTAGCACCAGATCGCCTGCATCTTCAAGCCGCAACTCCACCCCAGCGTTATGCAGCCGCATGTAGCGCGCGCACGATTGCAAGGCGGCACGCACTGTCGGTTCTTCGCGGATAAGCAGCGCCAACATGCCGAAGTTGGATAGGTGCCTGGTTTCCGCGAGCAACAACCCGAAGGCTTCCTGGCCGGACAGACGGGCTGACTCCTCCAGCAGCCACCCCACCGAATCGATGCTGATCATGATGTTCGGATCGTCGAGAACACTGGCCGGTAACTTGGCCAAATGCAGCATGCGAAAAGGATCGAGCCCCACTGAACGGGCAACCTGCTCATAGTCGGTAAGGCTGGCACTGCGCGTCAGGGTGTACATGCATCCCCTCATGTCCCAATTTCACAAGATTGTGTCCTGCGAAGCTTAGTGCAGGACACCTTGTCACGGCTACCTTCGGGCCAACAACGACAAAAATATGGAGGTAGATAATGGATTCGCGCACCGCAATGCGCATCGGTCAGCCGCTTGCTGCAATGGAGCCAATCGATGCTGACGACCCCGATGCATTCAACCACTGCTTTACCGAGCTCAACGGCATTCGCATGCATTACATCGACGAGGGGCAAGGTCCGCTCGTCATTCTGCTGCACGGTTTCCCCTACCTTTGGTACATGTGGCGGCGCCAGATCGTGGCGTTGGCCGAGGCCGGTTATCGAGTTGTGGTCCCCGATCAGCGGGGATTTGGTCAAACGGATCGCCCCGATGCCATTGAAGCCTATGACATGAGTCAGTCAGTCGGCGACATGGTGGGCTTGATGGCGACTCTGGGCGAAACGTCCGCGGTGATCATCGGGCACGACCTGGGCGCCTGGGTGGCCCAAGCGGCGGCGATGCTGCGGCCGGATTTGTTCCGTGGCCTGGTGATGCTCAATACGCCGGTGCCACCGCGCGGCAAGGTCAAACCGACCGTAGGTTTACAGGCCATGGCGAAGGGCAGGGTGTACCACCACCTGTACTTCCAGCAGCTCGACAAGCCGGACCGCGAGTTGGCCAGCGATACGAGAAGAACCTTGAGTAGCGTTTTCTACTCGATCTCTGGCAGCGCTGTCGGGGCCGAACGCTGGCGTCTGTTTGTCGAGCCAGGTGAACCCATTCTCAACGCGTTCACAGAGCCAAAGGGCGAGTTCCCGTCATGGTTGAGCGCTCGGGCGCTCGACTACTACGTCGACGAATACACGCGCACAGGATTTACCGGTGCCCTGAACTACTATCGCTGTCGCGATCGGAATTGGGAAATCACCGCGTTTCTCGACGGTGCGGTGGTGCGCCAGCCGAGTATGTTCATCGGTGGTGCTGCCGACCCATCACTCGAACCAGCCGAGATCCGTGGTCTCTACGAGCAGCTCGACACCTATTTACCCGGACTACAGAAGAAGGTACTGCTAACCGGCGTGGGCCATAGCGCCGCGGAAGAAAGCGCCGATCAAGTCAACGAATTGCTCATTGAGTTTCTCGAACAGATGGAACGTTAGGAACGAGCGTATTGCACTGTGCATGGCCGCGATCACTCGCGGCCATGCATGCTGACATTCGAACGGTTCAGGATTGAATCCCATGCAGTGCTCAGCCGGCGGCTTTGACCAGCAGATGATCGCCGAACTGCTCTCGAAGACGATTTTTCTGGATCTTGCCCGTGGCACCCAATGGAATCATGTCGACAAAAATCACATCATCCGGCGTCCACCACTTCGCGATCTTGCCGTCATAAAAGGCGAGCAATTCTTCGCGTGTGAGCATTGCTTGCGGTTTCCTGGCAACGACCAGCAGGGGGCGTTCGTCCCACTTTGCGTGTTTCGCGGCAATACAGGCAGCTTGGGAAACGGCCGGATGGGCCATCGCAATGGTTTCCAGTTCGATGGAACCTATCCATTCACCACCTGACTTGATCACGTCTTTGCTGCGATCGGTGATCTGCATGAAGCCATCGACATCGATGGTCGCCACATCGCCGGTCGGGAACCATCCTTGACCTGCGTGCTCAAGCAGCGGCGAACTGTCCCGTTCGCTCCTGAAATAATCGCGCACCACCCAGGGTCCACGCACCAACAGGTCACCAGAAGTCACCCCGTCCCAAGGCAGCTCCATGCCGTCAGCGTCAATGATTTTCATGTCGATGCCAAACACCGCTCGGCCTTGTTTGGATTGCACGGCAAAACGCTCTGTCGGGGACATTTCAACGTGCCTGGCCTTCAGGGTGCCGACAGTTCCGATTGGACTCAATTCAGTCATCCCCCAGACGTGCAATACCGCTACGCCGTAGGTGTCCTGAAAGGTGTGCAGCATGGACGGGGGGCAGGCGGCACCACCAATGATGCTGCGTTTCATGCTGGAGAATTGCTGGCCGGTTTTTTCCAGATAACCAAGAAGGTTTTGCCACACAGTCGGGACGCCGGCGGACAGTGTCACCTGCTCGGCTTCGAGCAGTTCGAATAGCGATTCTCCATCCAGGGCAGGTCCGGGAAGTACAAGCTTTGCCCCAACCATGCAGGCAATGTAGGGAAGTCCCCAGGCGTTGATATGAAACATCGGCACAACGGGCAAAATCACATCGTGCGCTGAGCAATTCAGGGCGTCAGGCAGTGCGGCCGCATAGGTGTGCAGCACCGATGAGCGATGACTGTACAAAACCCCTTTCGGGTTGCCTGTCGTGCCAGAGGTGTAGCAGAGCGTACTGGCGGCGTTCTCGTCGAAAATTGGCCAGGCGTAGTCAGAGGAAGCCTGTTGAACCAGATCTTCATAGCACAGCAAGTTGTCGATGCCGGTGTCTTTCGGCATATGCGCTTGATCGGTCATGGCGATGAACGCCTTGACCGTATGGCAGCGACCGGCGATGGTCTTGATCAACGGCAAGAAGGTCAAGTCGAAGAAGATGTACTGGTCTTCGGCGTGATTGGCGATGTAAGCGACCTGGTCTTCATGCAGGCGGGGGTTGATGGTATGCACAACGGCACCCATACCGGACACGCCGTAGTACAACTCCAGGTGACGATAACCATTCCAGGCCAGCGTGCCGATCCGGTCGGCGGGTTTGACACCCAGGCCGGTCAGCGCGCTGGCCAGCTGGCGTGCGCGACGGTGACAGTCACGGAAATTGTAGCGATGGATATCGCCCTCCACCCTGCGGGACACGATCTGCGTATCGCCGTGATGGCGGTCCGCATGCTCAATGAGCGAGGAGATCAACAGCTGCTTTTGCATCATCAGGCCATTCATGACAGCGCTCCGTTTATTTTTTGTGATTAGGGAGCGAGCAGGCGGCCGGGCACTTGTCAGATTGCGCGTCAAGATCACGAACCGACACAGCCTGTTCTCTCCGCTGAATTTTTTGATCTGATAACAATCCCGGCTGTCCCTTGATTCCGGGTATGCCGGGATTCCTTGAAATCCAGATCAGTTGAATGCCGTCAGGTCTTTCGGTGCGATGTCATGCTGCTCGCAATAAGCCAGATAGCGATGCAGTCCTGATTTCCAGTTTTCGAGCGCGACGATGTTGTCGTTGCCGTCCAGGAACGCGAGATCGCCATTGACCTGAACCAGGGTGAGCACATATCCGTCTGTGCTTCCCGTGCTGACGACTTCAGGCGTGTGAGTCGATCCAGCCGTCTCATACACGATGCTGCCAGGACCGGCGATCCAGTCGTGTTCCTTGTATTTCCACTGGCCTTCGATCGTGTAGACCATCACCGTCCCCGTGTGATGGTGCTTGGGCAGTTGCATGTCAATCGGCGACTTCATCATGACAATCCATTCACCACGAATCGGGTCAAGCTTGAAGTACTTCAGCAGAACGTTTTCCGCATAGGGCGTAAAGGGTACCCACGGCAGCGATTCGCCATCGATGACTGCGGTGTCGACGTGTTCGTAGAGCATGTTTATCTCCATTGATGCGGTTCAGATCGAGTATTCGTCGGCAGCCAGGATCGCCCGACAATCTCTGAGGGTCGGGTGTCCTGGTTTTCTCTGGGGAGACGGTTCGAATCAGGTGAGCGGGGTACCCGCGAGGGTGGCGCGCAGCATCTTTCTGGGCGCATTGCCGTAGTCAGCCACTGCGTAGTGCTGGACTTGCAGGTTGTCCCACATGGCAACCGTGTTGGTTCGCCACTTCAGACGTACCTGGTACTCGGGAATCGCGGCCTGAGACGTCAGGTAGTTCATCAAATGATGAGCCTCCGGCATGAAGTCCTGGCCGTAGCGGATGTCCTCGAAGTTGAAGAAATTCGCGAAATGGGTGGTGAACGCCGAGTTGACGAACAGCACTTTTTCGCCCGTTTCAGGATGGATAAGCACCACCGGGTGTTCCGCCGCAGGGGTCTTCAGGGCCATGGCGTGACGTTGTTCACGCGGCAACTGGGCACCAAAGGAGTGCTCGGCACTGTGTTTTGCGAACAGGCCTTCGATCCGTTGCTTGATGGTGTCGGGCAGGTTTTCGTAAGCCATCACCATGTTGGAGAACAAGGTGTCGCCGCCGGATTCAGGACCCTGTTCGCAGCGCAATATCGCGCCGCGAGGCGGAGCCGGCTTGAACGTGACATCGGTGTGCCAGAGGTTTTCGCGGCTGGCCTTTTCAACAAAGGTCTTGGGCTTGCTCGGGTCAAGATTGCGGTACAGCATCAACAGCTTGTCCGCTTCCGGATGGCTCGGTGCCAGGGGATGACCTTCCAGCTCGCCGAATTGCGCTGCGAAGTGCTGTTGTTCCAAGGGGGTGATGTCCTGGTCGCGAAAGAACAGCACTTTGTGCTTCAACCACAGCGCCCGGATTTCCGCGATCAGTTCAGGGTCTTGGGCAGCATCGGCCAGATTGATGTTGCTGAGTTCGGCGCCGATGGCGGGGGAACAAATCTCCACCTTGATCGAATGCTGGCGCACTGACGACCGGATAATGGCGGGTGCCGAGGGGGAAAGGGGTGAAGGAGTGTCTTGGGCTGCGGCGACTGTTGTCATTGTTGTCTCCAATCCGAGCTGTACGGCGGTGCGCTATATGAGCATCCGGTGTAGGTACCTGACCCCTGCCAGTTATTGAGGGGGGTGGTCCTACAGTAGTGATTTCAGGCGCAAGGCTATGAGCGCAACGGGACAGATTCTTCGCATTCTGGGACGCGGGAGGAAGGGAACGAACATTGCTGCGAGGTAGGTCGGACGGTCCACTTTTGGCCGATTGTTGTCGGTCAAGATGTAGCTTTTCGTCGTGTGCAGCGCAGGTTTGGCCCGCAGATGGAATTTGGCACGCATCAATAGGCGTTTTTAAATCCTTACCTATGGTTGTTTTCTGAAAGACCTTGCAGGCCTTGTTCTGTAAGGGTTCTAGAGGATTACCAGAATCTCCGGATCTAACACCGGTCAACCTGAGCCATTACCGCAAAGTACTGCTCTCTACATCGAGGGTGAGCATCGCCGGGACGCTAAAAACGGTCTAAATCGCCATTTTTAATCCTCGACTTTGGTTGATTCTTGAATGGCCTTGCAGGCCTTGAATTCTGCGGATTGCAACGCATTACAGCAAGAGGGCGCGCGGTGTGTGTGCTGGCACTGCGCGCTGTTCGAGCTTGTCGAAAGCGCCTGTGCCACCAGCATGTTTTATTCTCTGGTCATGTCGCCGCTGTTGATTGTTGCGGTCTGCCGCCTCAGTTCGTCGTCAAGCTAATGAACATTTCTGGAAGCTCGGGACAGGCCTTTCTCAGCAAATAGCGATCAAAAAAATGCCGCGTAACGGAGCAGCTGGTACACAACTCCGACGCGGCAAAAAGCTCTGTTTGACGAGAGCGTCGATGACCCCGCAGGGGTTCGGTCTACATGGCCCAGTGCAGCATTGCCAGCACCAGTGCGCCAAGGAATACGGTTTCTCCCACCATCAATAAAATGGGTTTGATCCCCACCGAGGCCAGCTCCTTGAGCTGCGTCTTCATGCCCAGTGCGCTGATGGCAATCACCAGGCACCAGCGTGACAGGCTGTTGCCGGCATCCTGAACCATCTGTGGAATGAACCCGGTGCTGTTGACTGCGGCAAGGATTACGAATCCCACCGCGAACCATGGCAGCAGCGGTGGTCGCTTGCTGCCTGGTTCGACGCCGCGGGCGCGGGTGATCATGGCCGCACACAGAATCACCGGTAGCAGCATCGCCACGCGCATCAGTTTCACCACCGTGGCGCTGTCGCCGGTCTCGTGTGACATGCCGTAGCCGGCGCCAACCACCTGGGCGACATCGTGTATGGTGCCGCCGAGGAAAAAGCCTGCGTGGAGCGGGCTCAGGTTGAAAAACTGGGCAATCATCGGGTAAAGGATCATTGCCATGGTGGATAGCGCCGAAACGCCTATGACCGTGAAGAGCGTCGCCCGCTCTTTCTTCTCATGGCTGGGCAGCGCTGCCGCCAGGGCAAGGGCCGCCGACGCGCCACAAATTGCGGTGGCACCGCCGGTAAGCAGGCCGAACAAGGTGCTGAAGCCCATGGCGCGAGCCGCGACGATGGACACCAGGATGGTCACCACCACCAGCGTCACCACCATCACCACTGGCTGCCAGCCAAGGGCAACGATCTGCTCCAGGGTGATGCGGATGCCGAGCAACGCAACACCGACCCGGAGGATCGCGCGCGCGGTGAACTCGATGCCCGGCTTGCACACCCCGTCACCGGATAGAAAATTCATCGCCATGCCCAGTAGCAGTGCGAAGAGCATCACCGGCGCACCGTAGTGCTCGGAGAGGAACGTGGCCGCAGTGGCGACCATGGCGCTGACGATAAAGCCGGGCATCAGCAATTGGCTACGTACCCCCAGCGAGGCAATGGTTGCGGAGCTCATGCAAGACTCTCCTGGGGGCAGGGCAGTGGTTGTGTTACGGGCAGTTTGATGGGGGCGTTCATGACATTCTTCCGGCCGGCGTCGCACCTGCGACTGTCGGCATCAGTTTCTGGATATCGCGTTGGTAGTGGCGCTTGCCGTAGCAGAACACGAGGGCTGCTGCGATGCTGATCAGCGGGATCAACTGGAAAGCGCGATCGAGGCCAAAGGCGTCAGCCAGCAGGCCGGTGACATAGGGGCCGGGCCCTTGGCCAAGCAGGTTATTGGCCAAGGCCAGAATGGCAAAGGCCGTGCCGTGCACCGAGGGGTGGGTCAAGTTGGCGATGGCGGCGCCGGCGGGGCCAAAGGTGCCAGTGACCACCAGCATGGCCAGAGCGATGACGACCAGTTGTGCCACTCCGGGGGGCAACAGCATGGCCACTGACAGCAACAGGCTAGTGATCAGGCAGTAGGCGACGGCCAGGGAAATCTTGCGTTCGGGAGCTTTGCGGCACAGGCGGTCGCTGAGGATGCCGCAGAGGATCATGCCGGCGCCACCCGCCAGGATCAGGATGGCGGAGATCATGCCAGCCCGATCGGTGCCCATGTGGTAGTAACGGTTAAGGTAGCTGGGCAGCCAGGCTATCAACGAGGCGCCGATGAACATCTGCAGGCCGCTGCCGATATAGGCGCTGATGACCGAACGACTGGCAAACAGCGAACGCAGCGGACTCTTGCCGTTTGCTTCGGCGTGTTGGATTGCGGTCTGAGTGCAGTTGCCAAGGCGCCGCTCTTTTACGACCAGTGGATAGATGATGGCGAGCGTCAGGCCGAATGTCGCCATGACGATGAAAGCAGAGCGCCAGCCCAGGTGCGCGGCGATGATGCCACCCAGCGCCATGCCCAGTACGGAGCCAAACATGGCGCCAGCCATGAAGGTGCTGATAAGGGTCGCACGCATCTGCTTGGGAAAGACGGAAAGCACCACAGCTATGCCGACGCTGGCATAGGCTGCCTCGCCGATGCCGACCAACGACCTGGCGAGGAGCATGTGTTGGTAATTGTGTGCAAAGCCGGAGCCCAGTGTAGCCAGGCTCCAAATCGCGGCCATCAGCACCAGGCTGCGGACCCGTCCCCAGCGGTCGGCCATTATTGACATGGGTACGGTCAACAGGCCCACCATCAGACCGACGATGCCGCTCAGCAGGCCGAGCTGGGAGTCGCTCAGTGCCCACTCGGATTTGAGTAGAGGAAAGATTGCATTGAGCACTTGTCGCGACATGTAGTCTGAAATCAGCAGACCGAAACTGAGTGCAAATACGCACCAGGCATACAGTCGGGGCGTGCTGGCGGTTGAAGTTTCGATAGTGTCAGCAAGGGCGTGGTGAACATTCATGGCGATTCCTTGTATCTGCGCTTCTTGTTGTTATTGGACGGTCCTGATCGGACTCGTGAACCGGGCCTTGAGTCGCGAGCGGCTCGGGCAAGCATGGGAACGTGTTACTACCCGCCCGAGTGCGTTGAGGGAGGCCGACCCTCAGGCGGTGGGCAGTCGGTAGTCCTGGAACATCTCGCGAAGCTTGTTCTTCAACATCTTGCCGGTCGCGCCCAGCGGGATGCTGTCGACGAATACCACGTCATCCGGGGTCCACCATTTGGCGATCTTGCCTTCATAAAAGCCAAGCAGTTCGTCGCGCGAAAGTTCACTACCGGGCTTGCGGGTTACGACCAGGAGCGGGCGTTCATCCCACTTCGGGTGGTGGGCTCCAATACAGGCGGCCATCGCAACCGCCGGGTGCGCCATGGCGATGTTTTCCAGATCAATGGAACCGATCCACTCACCTCCGGACTTGATGACATCTTTGCTGCGGTCGGTGATCTGCATGAAGCCCTCGGCATCGATGGTCGAGACATCGCCTGTCGGGAACCAGCCATCCACCAGTGAATCGCCAGTGTCGCTCTTGTAGTAAGAAGAGATGATCCAGGGACCGCGCACCATCAGTTCGCCCGAGGTTTTGCCGTCGCGGGGGAGTTCCTTGCCATCATCGCCGACGATCTTCATGTCGACGCCGTACACGACCCGGCCTTGTTTGGCCTGCAGGACGCGGCGTTCGGCGCTGTCCATGGCGAGGTGCCTGGCCTTGGGGGTGCAAACGGTCCCGAGCGGACTTAGCTCGGTCATGCCCCAGACGTGCAGTACCTGTACGTCATAGCGGTCCTCGAAGGCCGCCATCATGGCCGAAGGACAGGCTGAACCGCCGATGATTGTCCGGCGCATGGTCGAGAATGTCTTGCCGGTTGCCTCGACATGGGCGAGCAGACCTTGCCAGACGGTCGGCACGCCGGCGGACAGGGTGACTTTCTCTGTCTCGAACAACTCGTAGAGCGATGCGCCGTCGAGCAACGGTCCGGGTAAAACCAGCTTGGCGCCGACCATGCAGGCCAAGTACGGCAAACCCCAGGCGTTGACATGGAACATCGGCACCACCGGCAGGACGGTGTCGCGCGCCGAGCAGTTCAAGGTGTCGGGGAGGGCGGCGGCGTAGGTGTGCAGAAGCGTCGAGCGGTGGCTGTAAAGCACACCTTTGGGATGGCCAGTGGTACCGGAGGTGTAGCACAGCGACGATGCGCTGGTCTCATCGAAGGTGGGCCATACGAAGTCATCGGTGTGGGCTTCGATCAAATCTTCGTAGCACAGCAGATCGGGGATCGAGGTAACCGCCGGCATATGCGCTCGATCGGTCATGAGCACGAAACGGGTGATGGTCGAGACTTTGTCGGCGATGGACTCCACCAGCGGCAGGAAGGTCAGGTCGAAAAATAGGACGCGGTCCTCGGCGTGGTCGGCGATCCACTGCACCTGGTCGGCATGCAGGCGTGGGTTCAACGTGTGCAGCACGGCACCCGAACCGGATACGGCGTAGTACAGCTCCATGTGGCGGTAACCGTTCCAGGCGAGCGTGCCGACACGGTCACCGAAGCTGACGCCGAGCGTGGCAAGGGCATTGGCCAGGCGGCGTGCACGCTGGCCGAGGTCGCGATAGGTTTGTCGATGGATATCGCCTTCGACGCGGCGAGAGACGACTTCCTGGTCGCCATGGTGGCGCTCGGCATGGGTGAGGAGTGTCGAAATAAGCAGCTGCTGTTGCTGCATCAGTCCATTCATGTTGGACACCGTCTTATTGTTGTTCATGTGAAATACCTTGGCGTATAGCCAACGAGGGACCGACTCAGTTGTCGTCCAGTTGTTCGAGGAACTCGAGAAGCAACGCGTTGATCTGCTCTGGCGTTTCTTCCGCCGCGGCGTGGCCCACACCGGGCAGCAGCACCTTCTTGCGCAGCCCGACCAGGTAGGTTTCGAGCTGGTCATACAGTCCGCGAATCTGTGGCGGCTCGATGGAGGGATCGTTGGCGCCACCGATGAACATGCTGGGCTGCTTTATCACTGCGCCATCGAGAAAAGCGGAGATCTCCCAGTTGCGGTCGCGGCAGCGGTAGTAGTTCAGGGGGCCGGTGAAACCGGCACGGGTGTACTCATCCACGTAGTAGTCAATCGCTTGCGGGCTCAACCAGGCGGGGAACACGACAGGGTCGGTGAAAGCATTGAGGATGGGCTCGTCCGGCTCGAAGAACAGGCGCCAGCGCTCGGCACCGACCGCATCGCCCGAGACCGAGTAGAAGATGCTGCGCAACGTCTTGCGCGTGTCGGCGGCCAGTTCACGGTCTGGCTTTTCCAGCTGCTGGAAGTACAGGTGGTGGTAGCCCTTGCCCTTGGCCATCGCCCGCAGCCCGTCCGTGGGCCTGGTCCGGCCGCGCGGAGGCACTGGCGTGTTAAGCATGACCAGTGCGCGAAACAGATCGGGGCGCAGCATGGCGCACGCCTGGGCTACCCAGGCACCGAGGTCGTGGCCGACGACGATCGCAGAGGTTTCGCCCAGGGCCTCCATCAGGCAGACGATGTCACCCACCGCTTGGCTCATGTCATAGGCTTCGACCACAGCTGGGCTGTCGGACATGCCGAAACCTCGCAGGTCAGGAGCAACCACCCGATAACCAGCAGAGGCCAAGGCCGGGATCTGTCGGCGCCACATGTACCAAAGGTAAGGAAATCCATGCAGGAGGATGACCAGGGGGCCCTGGCCTTCCTCGACGTAGTGCATCCGGATGCCGTTGATCTCAACGAAGTGGTGAGCGAACGCGTGCGCAGCGTCAACGTCCCGCAGGGGCTGGTCCTGGAAATATTCCAAATTCATCGCAGTACTCGTCATCTTGTTGTTGTATGAGAAGAGCTTGACGAGATAGGGGTGGTTGAGTTTGGCTATTCAGGACACCAACTTATCAAAACGGGACGGGGTGATCGCATGTCCAGCCTGATTCGCAGTGCCTGTTTGACCGGCTACGCGTCCATCGCCCACGCAGTCGGGCTGGACCCGTTCCGGATGTTGCGGCTGGCCAAATTGCCACCCCGCGTGCTTGACGATCCGAATCTTCTGATCAACGGCTATTCGGTCTGCTGGCTGTTGGAAGAGTCGGCCCGGCTTTCCGGCCAGGAAGCCTTCGGCCTGTTGATGGCTGAGCGCCGAGACTTGGCCGACTTTGGCATGCTTGCCCTGATGATGCGCGAGGAACCCACCCTGCGCGCGGCGATGGAGTCGTCTGCGCGCTATATGCGGCTTCATAACGCTGGTGTGCATTTGCGCCTTGAAGACGCCGGGGGTCTGGTGCTTCTGCATGTCGATATACAGCAGAAGTACCCGGGTCTTTTACGCCAGGTGGTCGAAATCTCAACAGGTATTATTGTTCGGTCCTATCGGGCGCTGGCGCACGATGCTTTCAAACCGGTGAACATCTGTTTCAGCCACGAACGTCCAGCCAAGCTGGACGTTCATCGCCGCGTGCTCGGAACGGCAATCGACTTTGGACAGGAGTTCAACGGCATTGTCTGTCGGACTCGCGACGTGGACCTGCCCATTGCTGCAGCCACACCCAAGCTCAATCGAGAAGTGAAGCGCTGGCTGGACATGCAGTTGACGGACCAGGGCGATGAGCCTCTGGATCAGGCGCGCCAGGTCATAAGGGTGTTGCTGCCCACCGGAACCTGTTCGATCGATCGTGTCGCCGAGCACTTGGGGTTGCATCGCCGCACACTCAATCGGCGCTTGGCGGAAGTCGGCGAGACTGGGCTTTCTGTGGTCAATGCGGTGCGCGTCGAACTCGCCGAAGAGTACCTGTTGACCAGCAAGCGCAAGCTCTACGAAATCGCGGGGCTGGTGGGTTTTTCATCCGGTGCGGACTTCTCTCGCTGGTTCCGTCATCAGTTCAGCATGTCCCCATCGGAGTGGGCCATACAGCATCGTGCGCGGGCGGCAACCGGGTCCACCCAAATCGCTCCGACCCCTTCCGGGAAGCCTTGACGAAGCCGGATACCCAGCCGCCCTCGTTGTCCGAAAATGCCAACAAGTTGTCCCGTCTTGCAAAAGCCGGGGCGACGGCAATCCCTAGCATCTCTCCAAGGAACCGAAACGGTGCCACTGGCTCGCTTTGATCCTGTCTGATTTGCCGGGCGTGCGATTGCATGCCGGCGTACGCCAGAGACTGGAGATTTCAATGATAAAAAAAACAGCTTTCCAAAACAGTTCATCGCCATCACCGGCGATTGTCCGTCCTTCGGCTCTTCGACATTCGATCAAGGTTGAACTGTGCACGCCGAACATCGGCGCCGAGATCAGCAACATCAGCCTGGCTGACGCGGCCCAAGACCCTGAAATGATCGCAGAGATCCGGGCGCTGTGGCTCAAGCACAAAGTGCTGTTCTTTCGCGACCAGGACATCACTCCGATGGAGCAGCAGAACTTCGCCGCGCAATTCGCCGAACTGGAAGCCCATCCCGTTGCACCTAGTCATCCGGAAGCGGACAAGCTGCTGATGCTGTACCGCAATCTCGACCCCACCAAGCAGAACATGGTCGAAAAGATCAGCCGCGAAAACCTTTGGCATGCCGATGTCACCTTCAAGAAGGCACCTCCGCGCGGCGCAGTATTACGCTGCGAACTGGGTCCGGAGGCCGGTGGCGACACCATTTGGTCCAACATGGTGATGGCCTATGAAAGCCTGCCCGACACCATCAAACAACGAATTGATGGCTTGTACGCCAAGCACGATGCCGAGCACGCCTTTTTCGCCCAGATGCCGATCGCCGATCGTCACGCGATGGCCGCGAAGAACCCCGTCGCCGAGCATCCGGTTGTGCTTATCCATCCTGAGACGGGCGAAAAGGTGTTGTTCGTCAACTCGGCGTTTACCACCCATTTCTCGAACTTCTACACCTTCAAAGACGTCCGCTGCGGCCAGGACTTCAAGCCGGAAGCCAATAATCTGTTGAATTATCTGATTTCCCAGGCGGCGATTCCGGAATACCAGGTGCGCCTGAAGTGGCGATCCAACACGGTCGCGATGTGGGACAACCTGCTGTGCCAGCACTACGCCGTAGCCGATTACGGCAATGCACCGCGCAAGATGCTGCGCGCGACATTGACCGGTACCCCTCTTAACTGATTCACCCAATTCCCAGAGGTCTGCGCCTCGTGCCGGATCGGTCGAGGGCGCGCATCGTCGTCGGTCAAACCGAGCGGTCAGCTTCTGGAAAAAACAATAGAAACGGAGATAGTCATGCTTTTTCAACAAGTTGAAACTGCCGTCATGCACGGCGAGTCGCTGCCTTGGGTTCCCTTCACCCCTTTTGCAGACAACGTCCTGCTCAAGTACTTCAAGCTCGACCCGATTCGTGGCGAAATCATCGTGATGATGAAGGCGCCCATCGACATGGTACTGCCCAAGCACCATCACTCTGGCACCGTCATCGTCTACACCATGGAAGGCCACTGGAAGTATAAAGAGCACGACTGGGTCGCCGGGCCGGGCAGCATTGTCTACGAGACCGCCGCATCCACTCACCAGCCGGAAGTGGTCAGCACTGAAGGCGGTGACTACATGGTGACACTGGTGATCGTGAGCGGAGACCTCATCTTCGTCGATGAAAACGACAAGGTCATGGCCATCGAGAACTGGAAAACTTCACTGCAGCGCTACCTGGACTATTGCGAGGCAAACGATATCGAACCCCAGGACCTCACGGCCTTCAACTAAAGCGAAACGGGCCCTCGACACCGATAGCTATCCACGAAGCTGGCGTCGAGGCCGCCCATTGTGACCGGGCAGTTCAAGTGACTGTTCGGGTGTCAGGTAACTACGTCCTTTCTGCTGCTTGCCGGTAACAGGTGTCAGGTTCAACAACAGCGATCGCTGGTGTCGACCGGTCAATTCCTGTTTGTCAGGTCGTGGGCGGGGTTTCGTCGATCCAAGCATCCCTAACAATAATAAAAAGTGGAGCCAGCCATATGAAACACAGTCAGCCCTTCACCTTGCGTCGCAGTCCGCTGGCCATAGCTGTTGTCGTTGCAATCATGCCGGTTGCCGGCCACGCGTTCGAGTTCGATACCGGTAGCCCGGATTGGTCTGTGCGCCTGGACAACACCGTCAAGTACAACTACGGCGTACGCACCGAAAGCGCCGACAAGCGCATGCTCGGCTCGCCGAACAACAACGATGGTGATTACAACTTCCGCAAGTCCGGGACCAACATCACCAACCGTGTCGACCTGTTGACCGAGATGGATGTTGTTTACAAACAGAACATGGGCTTTCGTGTCAGCGCCGCCAGTTGGTACGACAAAGCCTATGAGAACACCGGGTCCAACTCCAACCCGTTCGTCAACGGCAATGATGCACGCTCCGGCCTGGTCGCCAACGACCCGCGCCTGGCCGGTGTCACCAACGACAACGTCGGCAATGGCAGCCCGCACCTGAGCAACTACGCCCAGCGTTACTACACCGGTCCGTCCGGGGAAATCCTCGATGCCTTCGTGTTCTACAGCACCGAAGTGGGCGAGGAGTCGCTGCTGAGCGTCAAGGCCGGCCAGCACAACGTGTTCTGGGGCGAGACCATTCTCAACCCGGTACATTCGGTCAGCTACGGCCAGTCTGGCCTCGACCTTGCCAAGCTCGCCGCATCGCCGGGTACTGAAGCCAAGGAGCTGTTCGTCCCGCGTAACCAGCTGTCGATGTCGTTCACCGTCAACCCCGAGTTGACCGTAGGGGCCCAGTATTTCCTGAATTGGGATGCTGCGCGTCTGCCGGAAGCGGGCACCTACTATGGCGGTTCCGACCTGGTGGGCTTCGGCGCTCAGTCGTTCCTGCTGGGCAACACCAACTCCATCACGCCGGGCAGCCCGCTCGGTTGCGGCGTCGCCCCCTGCAACGCATTGACCAACGTGGTTCGTGGTCATGACCTGACCCCTGGCAATCAAGGCGACTGGGGCGTAATGGCCAAGTGGTCACCGGAGTGGTTGGACGGCACCCTCGGTGTCTACTACCGCAAGACCTCGGACATCCTGCCGCAGGCCTGGCTCGACACTCGCGGGGTCACCTCGGCCAACCCCAATGGCACGCGTCCAGCGGGCCAGGTGCCGGCTGTTGTCAACACGCTGAATTCGTTGAGCACCGCCACCTATCAACTGGCGTACTCCGACGATATCGATATCTACGGGTTGAGCCTGTCCAAGGATTTCGGCGGCATCAGTGTCGGCAGCGACCTGAACATTCGCGAAAACATGCCGCTGGCCAGTATCCCGGCCATCGTCAGCAGCACCAGCCCGCTGGGCTTCGGGCAAGGTCTTGGCCTGTTGCCGGCGCGCACTGCAGCCACCGGCGTCATCTACGACGCCCCTCACAACGGCGACAGCATGAGCGCCACCGGCGAAACGCTGCACTGGACGCTTAACGGCTTGATGACCCTGCCCAAGACGCCGGTGTATGACCAGGCCGTGCTGCTCGCCGAACTGTATTACAGCAATCTGCTCAAGCTCGATGACAAGAACTCGGCGCTCTACAAAGGCAAGAGCACTTACCGCGGTATCGATGCGCCTACCCGGGACAACTGGGGTATCGCCGTCAACTTCACACCGACCTGGTACCAAGTGTTCCCGGGCGTGGACTTGAACGCGCCGATGTCCGTCAACGTAGGCCTCGATGGTGTTTCCCCTGTGGTCGGCGGTGGCGCCAAGGACACCGGCAACTATGCCGCAGGCATCGGGGCCATCGTTTACAACAAATACTTTGTCGATCTCAAGTATGTGGATTCCTTTGGCAAGACTGACAAGTGCAACGTCAGCGGCAACAGCACCGGTGCAGCCAACGCCGGAAGTGGCGATGGATCGACCCCGAACGCCTTCAGTGGCAACGAAAACTATGCCTGCTACGCCGGTGGCTATTCGGCCTTCTCGGGAGGCGGCGCAACCACAGAAGACCGTGGCGCTGTGTACCTGACGCTGAAAACCACCTTCTGATACACCCATTGCTTAGATACTAAGCAGGAGAACAACATGAAATTCGTCAAAACTTTACTGGCCGCTTCCTTGGCCATGACGTTGGGCGCACATGCGCAGGCGGCCGCAACCGCCGAGGAAGCCGCTAAGCTGGGCACCAGCCTGACGATGGTCGGCGCTGAAAAGGCCGGCAACGCTGATGGGTCGATTCCTGCCTATGCCGGTGGCCTGACTACCGCACCGGCCAGCTTCAAATCGGGCGACACTATGCGTCCTGACCCCTTTGCCAGCGAAAAACCGCTGCTCGTAATCGATGGCAAAAACGTCGACAAATACAAGGGCATGCTCACTGCCACCACCGCTGAACTGGCCAAGCGCTTTCCCACGTTTCGCGTTGATGTCTACCCGACTCACCGCACCGTTGCGTTGCCTCAGGCTGTGCTGGACAACAGCGTGAAAAACGCCAGCGGTGCCAAGTCCGTGCAAGGTGGTCTGGCCATCGACAACGTATTGCCTGGTGTGCCATTCCCGGTCCCGCATAACGGTGCCGAAGCGATGTGGAACTTCCTGCTGCGTTACCAGGGCGTCAACATCACCACCAAGTATGATTCCTGGAACGTTGACTCGGCGGGGGTGCCAAGCCTGGCCACTACCGGACAGACGTTCATCAACTACCCAATCTACGAGAACATGTCGCAGCCGATCAGCAGCGCTGACGTGTACTACCAGATCAAGGTGTCTTACACCGGCCCTGCCCGCCGAGCCGGCGAGGCGCTGATGATCAAGGACGCCGCCGACCCGTTGCAACAGCCACGCCGCGCCTGGCAGTACCTGCCGGGCCAGCGGCGAGTCAAGTTGGCTCCCAGCCTGGCCTATGACACGCCTAATCCAGGTACCTCCGGTGCCGGGACCTTCGACGACGGGTTTGTGTTCAACGGCGCGCTGGACCGCTACGACTGGACGCTGGTGGGCAAGCAGGAAATGATCCTGCCTTACAACACCTACAAGCTGACCTACGTTGCAGATCCCAAGTCGCTGACCACCCCTAATCACCTGTCACCCGACTTCGTGCGTTGGGAGAAACACCGTGTGTGGGTCGTTGAAGGCAACCTCAAGCCAGGTGCTCGTCACATCTACCAGAAGCGTCGCTTCTACCTGGATGAAGACAGCTGGACAGCTTTGGCTTCCGACCAGTACGACGCACATGGTCAGCTCTACCGTGGTTCTTTCGCCTTCCTCAGCCAGAGCTATGACAAACAGGTGCCGGACTCTACGCCGTTCATGATCTACGACTTGGTCGGCGGGTCCTACAACATCAATGGTGTGGTAGGTCCCTACGGCGGCATCAAGTACATCGAGCCGCTCTCCAAGGCGCAGTGGTCAGCTGAGTCCCTGGCCGGTGCAGGCATCCGCTAAGCATCCCGCGATAAAGCGCCCAGATGATTCACACCCTACCTGGGCGCCTGACTCCAGCTTCGGGGTGCGCCTTGCGCGCCCCAGCGCAGTTTTCTCAAGAGGATGCAGTATGGGTTCTTACAAAAAGTGCCTGTTGCTGACACTGGGCGCCTCACTGGTTCTGTCACAGGGAATCGCCCAGGCCACCAACTTCATTGACGTGCTGGACCAGCCATCCAGGCTTAGTACCCTGGCCGTGCGCAGCCCTTTGCTGGCCACGGCCCGCGCGGGTGATCGCCTGGTCGCTGTTGGGCAGCGTGGTCATATTCTCTACTCCGACGACTCCGGCAAGAACTGGCTTCAGGCCAGCGTGCCGGTCAGTGCTGACCTCAATGCCGTCTCGTTTCCTACGCCGCAACAAGGTTGGTCCGTGGGTAGCGATGGCGTCGTGCTGCACAGCAGCGATGCCGGCGCAACCTGGAGTAAACAACTCGATGGCCGCCAGATCGGCGACTTGCTGGTCAAACACTACGGCGCCCTGGTCCAGGCAGAACCTGGCAATGAACAATGGCCGCAGCTCGTCGAAGACGGCCAGCGGTTGACGAAAGAGGGCGCCGACAAGCCGCTGCTCGACGTCTGGTTCGCCAATGACCAACTCGGTTATGTGGTGGGTGTATTCAATCTGATCCTGCGCACTGAAGACGGCGGCAAGCACTGGACCCCATTCCAGGACCGTATCGATAACCCGCAGGGTCTGCACCTCAATGCCATCGCTTCTGCCGGCGATGCGCTGTACATCGCCGGCGAACAGGGCTTGCTGCTCAAATTCGATGACGTGCAGCAGCGTTTCCTGGCCCTGCCAACGCCTTATCAAGGCAGCTTTTTTGGTGTGATTGGCAAGCCTGGCGAAGTCCTGGCCTACGGGCTGCGCGGGCATGTGTTTCGCAGCACCGATGGCGGCGCCAACTGGACCTCACTCAATACGGGGCTGCAAGTGAACATCACCGCCGCCACCCTGGACACCGACGGCCATTACGAGCTGTTTACCCAGGCCGGGCAACGGTTGGTCAGCCAGGATGGCGGGCAAGGCTTGAAATTGATGGCTCAGCAAAACCCGTCACCGGTTGCCGGCGCCGTTCAGGCAGCCGACGGCGCATTGGTGTTGGTCGGCAACCGTGGTGCGCGCGTGCTTTCACAAGAATAAGAACTGTATCAATTCGAGGTACCCAGACATGGGCAATATCCAACAAGACACGATGCCGGTGATTTGCAACTTGCAAGACTTCGATCGAAGTTCCGGAAACCGGCTGGAAAGGTGGGTCTTCAATCACCGCCCCCTGTTCATGTTGCTCATGGCAGTGATCACCCTGGTACTGGGTTACATGATGGCGACCCGTCTCGAGCTGCGTCCCAGCTTCGAGAAGATGATTCCGCAGAGCCAGCCGTACATTAAAAATTTCCTGGAAAACCGCAAGTCTTTGCGCGGCCTGGGCAGCTCGGTGCGGGTGGTGGTTGAAAACACCGAAGGCGACATCTTCGACCCCGACTACCTGAACGTGCTCAAACAGGTTAACGACGAACTGTTCCTCACCGAAGGCGTCGACCGCGCCTGGATGAAGTCGCTGTGGAGCCCTGCGGTACGCTGGACCGAAGTCACCGAGGAAGGTTTCCAGGGTGGACCGGTGATGCCCGATACCTATCAGGGTACGCCTGCGGATATCGAACAACTGCGCGAGAACATCAACCGCTCCGGCATTGTCGGCAATCTGGTGGCCAGCGACTTCAAGTCCACCATGTTGATCGTGCCGTTGCTCGACACTGCTTCGGCAACCGGACACAGCGTCGACTACCACACGTTCGCCAAGAAACTTGAAAGGCAAATGCATGACAAGGAGGGCTCCGGCAAATACAAGGTCCACGTGATCGGCTTCGCCAAGTTGGTCGGCGACCTGATTGACGGACTGATCCAGGTGATGATGTTCTTCGGCCTGGCGGTGATCACCTCGCTGATCATCATCTACGCCTACACCCGTTGTGTACGCAGCACCTTGCTGGTGGTCGGCTGCTCGCTGATTGCGGTGGTCTGGCAACTGGGCATCGTCGCCTGGCTCGGTTACGCCATCGATCCGTACTCGGTGCTGGTGCCATTCCTGATCTTCGCCATCGGCGTGTCCCACGCCGCGCAGAAAATGAACGGCATCATGCAGGACATCGCCCGTGGCACCCATAAACTGATCGCCGCGCGCTACACCTTCCGCCGTCTGTTCATCGCCGGGGTCACTGCGCTGTTGGCAGATGCCGTGGGTTTTGCGGTGTTGATGCTGATCGACATTCCGGTGATCCAGGACCTGGCGATCACCGCCAGCATTGGCGTCGCTGTGCTGATCTTCACCTCACTGTTGCTGATGCCGGTCGCGCTGTCGTACGTCGGCGTTGGCAAGAAGGCCGCCGAGCGCGCCTTGAAGATCGACAGCCGCGCTGCCGCGCATCGTGGCTTCGGCAAGTTGTGGGACTTGCTCGACCGCTTCACCACCCGTAACTGGGCTATTGGCACTGTGCTCGGTGCCCTGGTGCTGGGTATTGCCGGTTTCGCGGTCAGTACGCATCTGAAGATCGGTGACCTCGACAGTGGTGCTCCGGAGCTGCGTGCCGACTCGCGCTACAACCGCGACAACGCCTACATCACCGGCCATTACGCGCTGTCCAGCGATCTGTTCGCGGTGATGATCAAGACCCCGCCAGAGGGCTGCCTGAATTATCAAACGCTGGTCCTGGCCGATCGCCTGGCCTGGGAACTGCAGCAATATCCGGGTGTGCAAGCGACCTCATCGCTAGTCAATGCGGTGCGCCAGATCACTGCCGGATCTTTCGAGGGCAACCCCAAACTCAACAACATCCAGCGCAACCAGGACGTGTTGAACTACGGCGCGCAACAGGCCTCGGTCAATGCGCCGGAGCTGTTCAATAACAACTGTTCGGTGATGCCGGTCATTGCCTACCTCAAGGACCACAAGGCCGAAACCCTGGATGCCGTGGTGGCGATCGCCGACAAGTTTGCCAGGGAAAACAGCACCCCGGATCGTCAGTTCCTGCTGGCCGCCGGTACTGCGGGTATCGAGGCGGCAACCAATATCGTGGTGCGCGAAGCCAACCACACCATGCTGCTGTACGTGTACCTGGCGGTGACGTTGTTCTGCCTGATCACCTTCCGCAGCTGGCGCGCGACGCTGGTCGCGCTGTTGCCCCTGGTCCTGACCTCGATCCTCTGCGAGGCCTTGATGGTCGCTATGGGCATTGGCGTGAAAGTCGCCACCTTGCCGGTGATTGCCCTGGGCGTGGGCATCGGTGTGGATTACGCGCTGTACCTGCTCAGCGTGCAGTTGCACTACCAACGCAGCGGTATGCCGCTGTCCGAAGCCTACCGCAACGCCGTGGCCTTCACCGGCCGGGTGGTCGGCCTGGTCGGCATCACGCTGGCTGCCGGTGTGGTGAGCTGGGCCTGGTCACCGATCAAGTTTCAGGCCGACATGGGCATCCTGCTGACCTTCATGTTCCTGTGGAACATGCTCGGCGCGCTGATCCTGATTCCGGCCCTGTCCTGGTTCCTGTTACGTGGGCCCTCGCTGAACCGTCGTTCTGCGCCGGCTGAATCGGGGAGACAAACCAGCGATAGCGATAATTCCAACAAACCGGGCGTGCCGCATGCCCTCACAGTGTCCGAGTAAGCCAATCATGTCTGTTTACAAAGCTCCCCTGCGCGATATGCGCTTCGTTCTCAATGAAGTCTTCGAAGTGTCCAGACTCTGGACTCAATTGCCCGGGTTGGCCGAGGTTATCGACGAAGAGACGGCAGCCGCGATCCTTGAAGAGGCCGGCAAGATCAGCACAGATATCATCGCCCCGCTGTTACGCAGTGGCGACGAGCAAGGCTGCACCTGGAACGACGGTGCAGTGACCACGCCGGACGGTTTCCCGGCAGCCTATCGGGCTTTTGCCGAAGGTGGCTGGGGCGGTGTCGGTGGCGATCCCGAGTTTGGCGGTATGGGGATGCCCAAGGCGATCTCCGCCCAGATTGAAGAAATGGTCAACTCGGCCAATCTGTCTTTCGGCCTGTACCCGATGCTGACGGCGGGTGCCTGCCTGGCACTCAAGGCCCACGCCAGCCAGGAACTCAAGGAACGCTATCTGCCAAATATGTACGCCGGCACCTGGACCGGTTCGATGTGCCTGACCGAAGCCCACGCCGGCACCGACCTGGGCTTGATTCGCACCAAGGCCGAGCCCCAGGCTAATGGCAGCTACAAGATCAGCGGCAGCAAGATTTTCATCAGCGGCGGCGAGCACGACCTGACCGAAAACATCATCCACCTGGTACTGGCCAAACTGCCGGGTGCTCCCGCCGGGGCAAAAGGTATTTCGCTGTTTCTGGTGCCCAAGGTGATAGTCAATGCCGATGGTTCGCTGGGCGAACGCAACTCACTGTCCTGCGGCTCCATCGAGCACAAGATGGGCATCAAGGCGTCCGCCACCTGCGTGATGAACTTCGACGGCGCCACTGGCTGGATCGTCGACGCGCCGAACAAAGGCCTGGCGGCGATGTTCACCATGATGAACTACGAGCGTCTGGGTGTCGGTATCCAGGGCCTGGCACAAGGTGAGCGCTCCTATCAGAACGCTGTCGAGTATGCCCGCGAGCGTATTCAGAGCCGTGCCCCGACGGGTCCACAGGAGAGTGAAAAAGCCGCTGATCCGATCATCGTGCACCCGGACGTGCGCCGTATGTTGCTGACGATGAAGGCCTTGAATGAAGGTGGACGTGCTTTCTCCAGCTATGTGGCTTTGCAACTGGACACCGCCAAGTACAGCGAGGACGCAGCGACCCGCCAGCGTGCCCAGGATTTGGTGGCGTTGCTGACCCCGGTGGCTAAGGCGTTCCTCACCGACATGGGCCTGGAAACCACGTTGCACGGTCAGATGATTTTCGGTGGCCACGGTTACATTCGCGAATGGGGTCAGGAACAATTGGTGCGTGACGTGCGCATCACCCAGATCTACGAAGGCACCAACGGCATCCAGTCTCTCGACCTCGTAGGGCGCAAGATCGTCGGCAGCGGCGGGGCGCTCTACCGCTTGTTCGCCTCGGAAATCCGCCACTTCTCCGCCAATGCCTGTGCCGATCTCGGCGAGTTTACCCAGCCACTGAACGCAGCTGTCGATACCCTCGATGAGCTGACTGCGTGGTTGCTGGACCGGGCGCAAAGCAACCCGAATGAAATCGGCGCGGCCTCTGTCGAGTACCTGCACGTGTTCGGCTACACCGCCTACGCGTATATGTGGGCGCGCATGGCCAAAGCCGCCATGAGTGGCAATGCCGAGGACGATTTCTACACCAGCAAACTGGCCACTGCGCGTTTCTATTTCGCCCGGTTGCTGCCGCGTATCCACTCGTTGAGCGCATCAGCCAAGGCCGGCAGCGACTGCCTCTATTCGTTGGATGCCGCACAGTTCTGAACATGATCAGTTTCAGGAAGAGCCAAACAGGGTGAAGACAGCTCGTTTGCTTCATCCGCCAGAGAGATCACATATGTATAGCTTGATCAATTATCGCTGTGAAGGTCCGCTGGCCTTGATCGGCCTCGCCAGTGCTCCCGTCAACGCTCTCGGCCAGGCTTTGCGCGAACAATTGCTGGATGCTTGCGAACGGGCCGCTGCGGACGCCAGTGTGAAAGCGATTATTCTCCACGGCGATGGTTCTGTGTTTAGCGCCGGCGCTGACATTTCCGAGTTCGGTAGCCCGGCGTCCTTCGCCAAGCCAGACCTGCCAAGTCTGCTGACCCGTCTGACCGAGTTAAACAAACCGCTAATCGCTGCCATCGGTGGGCTGGCATTGGGCGGTGGGCTTGAGCTCGCCATGGCCTGCGGCTACCGGGTGGCTGAAGCCGACGCGCGCCTGGGCCTTCCGGAAATCAAGCTTGGCTTGCTACCCGGCGCTGGTGGTACGCAGCGTTTGCCGCGTCTGATTGGCGCCGCTGCGGCGCTGAAATTTATTATGTCCGGCGAGCCGATAGGCGCCCATCGAGCACAGGTGCTGGGGCTGCTGGATTGGGTGGCACCCACTGCGGATAGCTTGCTCGAAACGGCTATGGTATTGGCCGCAGCATTGATTCCCAGACAGGCACCGGACCGCCCGTGCCGCCCGAACTGGCCGCATCCAAACCCGGGCGCAGTTTTGCTGCCGGGCTATTTCGCCGACTACCGCGCGGCGAATCAGTCTCATTGGAAAGGTCAGAGCGCACCGCAGCGGGTGGTGGCGGCAATTGAAGCAGCCTGTAATCTGCCGCTTGCCGAAGGCCTTGCCCGCGAAGGCGAGTTGTTCAAAGAGGCCGAGGCTTCCACCGAGTCCGAGGCCCTGCGCCATGTGTTCTTCGCCGAGCGTGAAGTCGGCAAGTTGCCGGGGCTGGACGCCGGCACGTCGATTCGTCCGGTCAACCGGGTCGCGGTCATTGGTGCCGGCACCATGGGCGGAGGGATTGCCATGAACTTCGCCAACGCGGGTATGGCGGTGACGCTGCTGGAGCTCAAGGCCGATGCCCTTGAGCGCGGCCTGGCACTGATCCGCAAAAACTACGACACCAGTGTCCTGCGCGGCAAGCTCACAGCCGAGCAAGTGAATGAGCGACTGGCGCTGATCCACGGCACTCTGGACTACGCCGATATCGCCGACGCTGACCTGGTGATCGAAGCCGTGTTCGAGAACCTGTCCATCAAGCAGCAGGTGTTTCGTACCCTGGACGAGGTGTGCAAGGCAGGCGCGATTTTCGCCAGCAATACCTCCACCCTGGATCTCGACGCCATTGCCGCTGTCACCCGCCGGCCGCAGGACGTGGTCGGCCTGCATTTCTTCAGCCCGGCCAACGTCATGCGCCTGCTTGAAGTGGTGAGGGGCGCAGTCACGGCCCCGGATGTCCTGGCCACTACGCTGAAAATCTCCAAACGCATCGGTAAGATCCCGGTGGTTTCCGGGGTGTGCTTTGGCTTCATCGGCAACCGCATGCTCGAACCTTACTCCCGCGAAGCGCACCGCCTGCTGCTGGAAGGCGCCACGCCTGCGCAGGTTGACAATGTGCTCACCAGTTTTGGCATGGCGATGGGTGCCTTTGCGATGCACGATCTGGCGGGCATCGATGTCAGCTTTCTGGTTCGTGAGTCGCGCCGTGAGGTTATTTCCCTTGATCCCGGCTACTGCAAGCTCGCCGATGCGCTTTACGCACTGGGTCGTTATGGTCAGAAAAACAGCCGTGGCTACTTCCTTTATGAAGGTCGCGAGCGCAAGGATGATCCTGAAGTGGTCGCTTTGGCCGAGCGCATCGCAGGCGAACTGGGCATCCAGCGTCGCACTATCAGCGATCAGGAAATCCACGACCGTTGTATGTTGATGCTGGTTAATGAAGGTATCCAGCTTCTCGATGAAGGCATCGCCCAGCGCAGCAGCGACATTGATCTGGTCTGGATTAATGGCTACGGCTTCCCGGCCTGGCGCGGCGGCCCATTACATTACGCCGAAGGACTGGGGCTTGCGCATGTGCTGGAGCGAACCGCTTATTACCGAGATGCACTTGGTACCTACGGAGACATGTGGTTCCAACCAGCACATTTGCTGGAGCGCTTGGTCGCATCTGGCAAGACCGGCGTCGAACGTATCTGATCTTTGCGGTCATTGGCGGCCATCGCAAATTGGCAGCCATCCGTGCTAATCGTCCGCCTTGTTACCCTTAGAGGTCCCATTAGTCCCTACTAGTAGAGCTAAATCAGATGCAACCCCCGGGCCTGTCCTAGCCTGCGCGCTTGGCGATTTGAACGTCTGCTTCTGGCCCAGAGTGTGTAAAAACGCTCACGGGGGCTCATCGCTTGGAGCATCGACGTTCGTTGGTTGAGCGATCGCATGGTCAGTGCCGCGGGTCGCATCGGTAGCGTCCTGGAACACGAAACGCTGCTTTTACAGCCTCTGGGATGGGCCAAAATCAGCCTTTTTTATGCCGACAGCGCCTTGAAATACGTGACGCCAAACGGTCGGCACGAAGGCAAAACAACGGCCCTGTTACAAGCTAGAGCACTGCTTTATGAGGATGCCAGGGAAGCTAATCCGAGCCGCTGGAGCATCCGAGCACGCAACTGGAAGCTGGCAGATGCGGTGTATTTAAACCCAGAACGCCCGCCCTGAAATTAAGGGCGCAACGGGCTAACAACTGTAGGACAAGGCGACAGGTACCTTGACACGCACCGAGGGTCTCAGGGTGCGAGTTCTCCAACAACGCCGCGAAATTGCTGAGCATGGCGGTGGCCGAGCCCAGTGATTCGCTGGCGTTGGCCAGCAGGGATTCGGTGTCGTACTTGGGGTTGGCGAGGAACCTCGGTTCGGGTTCGTGGTGCTGACCATGATTCGGACACCAGGGTTGAGGTAATGGTCGAGTGCGCGTTCGGCCGCTTCGTGGAATTTTTTGGAATCGAGGGATTCGCAGGGCGATGCCGGACTGGTGTCCGGTGGGTTGGCTGTTGGTTTGAACGTAGATGAAACGCCTACTGCAGATTTGAAGGAGCCATCACCCTTGCTACCAAACGAGGGTAGTGGCCATACGCGGGTTGGTAGACCGTCCAAAAAACGCGATCATGCCTTTTTCATATCGCGCGAGATTTCACCGCCGCAACAAGCTCAGTCGCTACATCAGTGCCACGTACAGTGGGTTCAACCCACATTCCGATCAAGTTATAGCGATTTTTCTGCGAAAGCAGTCAGGCCTTGACCCAGCGTTGACGGCTCCAGCTGCTCAATGTGTCGACGGCCAATACCAGTAACAACATGGCCAGAATAACCGTGCTGGCTTGAGCTTCCTGGAACAGGCTGAGGCTGACATAGAGCATTTGCCCCAAACCACCGGCGCCGACGAAGCCGAGCACACTGGCCATGCGGATGTTGTTTTCCCAGCGGTACAGGATGTAGGCCAGTAGCTGTGGCAACAGGTTGGGCAGCGTGCCGTAACAGAAAGCCCACACGGCATTGCCGCCCTGCAGGCGGATGGCGTCGGCCGGTTCTGGTGGGGTGTTTTCCAACGCTTCGGCGAACAGCCGGCCGAGCACGCCGGTGGTGTGCAGGGCTAATGCCAGGGTACCGGCATTGGGACCGAGACCGGCAGCAAGGACCATCAGCGCGGCCCACACCAGTTCCGGAACCGCGCGCAAGGCGTTGAGCACCAGGCGCGACGCGCTCTGCAGTGGCCAGCCGAAGCGCCCGGCCGCGGGCAATGCCAATAGCAGACCGAGTACCGCCGCGAGCAGGGTGCCAAGGGCGGACATGGCAATGGTTTCCAGGGCGCCGTGACCGATGGCTTGCAGATGGCCTGAGCTCAGGTCCGGGCTGAGAAAACGCTGCGCATAAGCGCCCATATGATGCAGGTTGCCGGTGTCGCCGAGTTCGCCGAGGTCGATGCCCAGGTAGCTGAACGAGGCGACCACCGCTGCGCCGATGCAGAGCAACAATGCCAGGTTGATCAGGCGATTCATGCCAGCCTCCAGCGCAGCAGGCGGCTGAGTTGATCGGCGAGCAGCACCAGTACAAGGAATGTCAGTAACAGACTGGCCACTTCACCGCTGGCGAACATGCGCAACGACAGATCCATTTGCTGGCCCAGACCGCCGGCACCGACGAAGCCCATCACCACCGAGGCGCGGATTGCGCATTCCCAGCGGTACACCGTGTATGACAGCAGTTCCGCAGCGACATTGGGCAGGATCCCGTAGCAAAAGGCTGCGAGCCGACCGCTGCCGGACTGCAGTAGCGCATGGGCCGGGCGCTGGTCGACCGACTCGAAAATTTCCGCGTAAACCTTGCCCAACATGCCGCTGTAGGTAATGGCGATGGCCAGTACCCCGGCCGTCGGGCCGAGGCCGACGGCGCGCACGAACAGCAGGGCCCAGACGATTTCCGGCACGCTGCGCAGGAAGATAAGCAAGCCGCGTACAGGCCAACGCAGCAGTTGGCCCCAATAACTCGGGTGGCCGGCACGGGAGGCAGCAGACAGCGACAGAGCACGACTGGCCAGCAGGCTGGCGGGGACTGCCAACAGCAACGCCAGGGCCATGCCGGCCGTGGCGATAGCCAGGGTCTGCAGGGTGGCTTGCAACAACAGCTCGATGAACTCTTCGCCATGAGCCGGTGGCCAGAAGGCTGATACAAACCGGCCCATCTCGCTTTGACTGTCACTCGCCACCAGTACGCTCAGGTCCAGCTCGCTGAAACGGATGCCCGGCCAGAGCAAGGCAAGGGCCAGCAAGCTGAGCAGCAGGCGGGGCAGGGTGGCCGGATCTCGGGTATCACGGGTCAGCATCGGGGAATCTGCACACTCAAGGGTGGCGGAGCAATCGGTGGGGATTGCAGTTGTTCGTTGGCGTAGAGCTTGTCGAGCAACTCACGGTCGACTTCGCTGGCCGCAAGGTCGAACAGAATCTGTCCATCACGCAAGCCGATGATCCGCGAAAAGTGCGCCAGGGCCAGCTCCACCGCATGCAGGCTGGCGACCAGGGTGACGTTGTGCTGCCGGGCATGGCGACAGAGTACCGAAAGCGTGTGCTGGGCCAACACGGGGTCCATGGCCGATACCGGCTCATCGGCCAGCAGCACCTCGGGCGCTTGGTATAACACGCGAGCAATGCCCACGCGCTGTAGCTGTCCACCGGACAGTTGCTGGCATTGCGCGAACAACTTGTCACTCAGGTCCAGTCTGGCCAATGCCGCGCGTGCGCCTGGAATATCCAGTGGATGCAGTAGGTTGAGCAGGCTCTTGCCCAGCCCCCACTGACCCAGCTTTCCGGCCAGGACCGCGGTGACCACGCGCTGGCGCGGTGGCAGGGGGGGCGACTGATGAATCAGACCGATGCGAGCGCGCAGACGCTGACGCTGACGGGCAGAAAGCTGCCAGGCTCGCTCGCCGAGTACCTGCAGCTCGCCGTTGCCCGGTCGCAGGGCGGTGGCCAGCACGTTGAGCAGGCTCGACTTGCCCGCGCCGGACGGGCCGATGATGGCGACCTGTTCGCTGGCACCGATGTGCAGGTCTACGTCACGCAGCGCCTGGACGCCGTTGGCGTGGGTAAGGCTGACTTGGGTCAGATGCAATGTCATTTGAGCAGGTCGGCGGCGCGTGCGGCTTCCTCGATGCCTTTGTAGTTCTCAGGCGTGGTTTCGATGAAGCGGCTGGCGGCCTGCAGGTCCAAAATCTCCTTGTCCTTGGGGTTTGCCGGATCGAGAGCAAGGAAGGCTGCCTTTATCTTGGCCGCCAGCGCCGGGTCGAGGGTCCCGCGCACCGTCCAGTTGTAGTCGAAGTAGGCCGGGGTGGTCGCAAACACTTTTACCTTGGTCGTGTCGACCTTGCCGGCGGCGACCAGTTTTTCCCATACGCTGGCGTTCAGTACCCCGGCGTCCACCTTGCCGGCCTGGACCCAGGCGACAGTGGCGTCATGGGCGCCGGAGTAGCCGACGCGACTGAAGTAGGTTTCAGGCTTGATGCCGTCCTTAAGCATAAAGTAGCGAGGCATAAGACTGCCCGACGTGGAGGACACCGAACCGAATGCAAAGGTCTTGCCCTTGAGATCGGCGAGGGACTTGATGGCGGGGTCAGCGGTGATGAACTTGCTGGTGAATTGAGCGTCCTGTTCGCGCTGTACCAACGGAATGGCATTGCCGGTTTTCAGGCGTGCCTGCACGAACGTGAAGCCGCCCAGCCAGGCCAGGTCGATTCGGTCGGTGGCCAGCGCCTCGACCACGGCCGGATAGTCGCTCACGGGCACGAACTCGACTTTCATGCCCAACTGTTGTTCCAGATAGGCGCCAAGCGGCTTGAACTTGCGCAGCAGTTCGGTAGGGGCTTCATCGGGAATTGCACTGACTTTCAGGGTGTCGGCGGCCTGCGCCAACAGGGTACAAAATGACAGGGACAAGCCGACGGCTAATGCCAGGGTACGCTTGAGCATGGAACTTCTCCGGTGCATTAACGAAAGAATGTCGAGGCGCCTGGCACAAGCTGATTGCTGCCTGGCGCCTGGTGATGGTAGACGAAAAGGTGCGAAATTAACTGCTTTTGCCCCAATTGCTATCTGTCGCGAAGGGCAGCAATCGACTGTGGATTCAACCGATCGACGCAACACTGCCTAGCGTCGATAGTAACGGTGATCGTCCTCGTAACGGTGCCGCATGGCCCGATCCTGGTGGCGCTCCCAATCACGACGGTCAGCTTCTCGGCGGGCTTGCTCTCTACGCCAATTATCTCTGCGCCAATCGTCTCTACGATCGTGCCAACGGCCGTCGTGCCAGTAGCGGTCGTCATGGGCAAGCAACGGCCCTGGCTGCTTGTCGGTCATACTGGCCAAGGTCGGCCAAGGGGTCTCAGCGGCCTGGACAGGCGCTTGAGCGGCTGTGATTTCAGTTGCGAAAGCAGGGGTTGAGGTTTTCATCTGTGTTGCTGATGCCGAGCTCACTGCCGCAAACGCGAACAGGCCGAAGAGCACCATCCGTGGGACATGGAATTTCATGAGCGAGAACAACCTCTGATTGACCATTGGACGTGTGGCCATCTGGCTGAGGCAAGCCTGCGAGGGCAGTGCCTACCGAGTCGATGTGCCTATCCACATAGACCGGTAAACAGGGAAAAGTTTCTAGGGCGCCGTTGTTTAAATAGACAGCGGTCTCAAGGTTCGGGCTCTTTTGAAGTTGGCGTTCTCGATGCCTGCTTCTGGCCGGTTTTTGCCTATGGTGAGGGGGCAGCAGATGACGCGACATCGGCTCATGCTGATTTGCGGAGATTATGGATCTTTAAAGGAATGCTTTGGTGGAGCAAAGCTCAAACGTCGCCGAGTGGTTGGGACCCGGTAAGGCAGCTACAGGCGGTCGAAAAAGGCATCTATGTCTGAACATGACGCCGTCGTTAGCCCTGCTATGATTTCTGAAGATTTCATCGAAGGGATCGTCCATGAAGCGCTTTATCCAAGGCAAACATCGAGGCCAAGGCACCTGAAAGCGCTTCAAGCGATCGAAATCCAGCTCAACGAATCCCTGGATTAAAGTAGTGAAAGGGCGCGGATTTATTTTTCCGCCCCCTTTTTGAAAGTAAATCCATCTTCTTTTTTGATTTACCGGTTGCCATGGGCAGCCTTCAATCCGTAGTGGATCACACCAACACCTGAAGGAGAGGCGCATCCAAAGGACACCACCTATGCTTAGCAAACTCCTCATTAGGCGTTATCTCCCATGCCTGAAGCCCGTCCCCTCCAAGTTGCTTACCTCAAGGCTGCGTGTTCCAGTTGCCCACCCTGAACAGGCAGGTCATCGATGTATCAGAACTTAGCGCTGCTTGCCGCCTTCCTCCTTGCCTACAGCATATTTGCGGGGCGTTTCGAGTCTCGTCTGCTCAATGGCCCGCTTATGTTCATGCTTGCCGGCCTGTTTCTCGGCCCGGCATTTCTGGGCATTCTGCAACCCCGAATTGACAAGGAAGGCCTCAAGTTCTTGGCTGAGCTGACGCTGGCGATTGTTCTGTTCAGCGATGCGGCCAACGCCAACCTGAAGGTCCTGCGGGCCAATGAAGGACTTCCGCTGCGCTTGCTGATGATAGGTCTACCACTGACCATCGCGGGTGGTTGGCTAGTCGGCATCTGGCTGTTCCCACAGGTCCCACCGTTGGAATTGGCAATACTGGCAACCCTTCTGGCTCCCACCGATGCTGCGCTAGGTAACGCTGTTGTGAGCAATCCCAAAGTTCCCGCGTCCGTGCGTGAAGGGTTAAACGTTGAGAGCGGGTTGAATGATGGAATCTGCGTTCCAGTGTTGCTTATGTTTTTGGCATTGCTGGTCGAACAGCAGACACAGTCCCCTATCTCACTGGCATTAGAGTTGGTTATCGAGGAACTGGGCATCGGTGCACTCATCGGTATTACTTTTACGTTCATCGCCTGGTGGTTGCAGCGCTACTCCGCAAATCACCAGTGGCAAACGCCCATGTGGTCACAGTTAACCCTGCCCGGGCTCGCTGTTCTGTGCTTTGCCACAGCGCAAACACTAGGTGGTAGCGGGTTTATCGCCGCGTTCGTCGGTGGGTTGCTCGCAAGTTTTCTCTTTACCGAGCAAAAGCACCAGATGCTCAAGGCCAGCGAAGAGTTCGCCAACCTGTTATCGGTCATTACCTGGGGTGTATTTGGCGCACTGGTGATCCCTTGGGCCTGGAGCAGTCTCACCCTGAACATTTGGATTTACTCGGTGCTCAGCCTGACCGTGATTCGCATACTGCCCGTGCTGATCAGTCTGGTGGGAACCCGCTTCGATTTCGAAACCCGCCTCTTCATCGGTTGGTTCGGCCCGCGAGGTCTGGCCAGCATTGTCTTCGCCGTCATGATATTGGCCTCCCCTCTACAAGCAAGTCGTACCTTGGTGGCTACTGCTGTCTGTACCGTTTTACTCAGCGTGCTATTACATGGTCTGAGTGCCAACCCATGGGTTGCACGGCTGGCCAGTCGTGGTCATTGATATTTACCTGGATACTTCCCGGTTTTCACCGTCTGCAGGACGTGCGTATCAGCCTGCTCAACAACTCTTGAAGGCGCATGTTTAAACACCCTCAAGCTGCCCCTCATCGTTTAGCAGCGACACGGTGAAAGCTCCAATTGGAGTACTGAACATGTTCAAGGTCACACCCAATCCACCCGACACCGATCCAGTGTCCCCGTACGAACCCGATTCAAAAAAACTCAACGACGCTGCCTTTGGAGGGGGAGTCGCGTTATGCCTTGCTGGGTATTTCCAACAGCATCATGGTGGCGGAGATCACGGCGAACCGGGTGCTGGATAAAGTTGAGCCATCCGTGTAGTCGCTGACCTGTGGCGGGGGAAATATCTCCCTCAAGGCAGGTTGATCATCGATGTTTCTATTTTTATAAAAACGGGACGCTCTGCGTTTAATGCCGATTAGATAGGGTATTGAACGCCGCAGTCCTTGTGGGAGTGAGCCGGCTCCGGGCGGCGTTCCGACGATGACGGTGGCACACTCAACATTTGTATTGGCTGACAGTCCGCCATCGCGAGCAGGCTCGCTCTCGCAGGTTTTGCTCCGGGATTTATTGCCGAAGCACTAACATCAACGGCAACACCAGATCGCTCCCTTTAGGTTTCAGCCCGGTAGGCCGCTTGGGTTGGGATCATTTGATGCCAGCTGCGGATGCAGCCCCTTGGGTATTGCATCCTTCTCTTCAACTGAATCAATGTTGATCTGACCCTCTTCCCCCAACGAGCTGTATTGCTCACGCAGTTTTCTCAATTCTCTACTGCCCATTTTGTCCAAAGACAAAGTAGCGTTTTGCGCTTCCTTGGTTGCCCGAATCAGCTCATCAATCTTCAGGTGCAAAATGTCGTTATCCCGGTTCTGCGTATTCTGGATCAGAAACACCATCAGGAACGTGATGATGGTCGTTGAGGTGTTGATGATCAGTTGCCACGTATCGTTGTAGTGAAAGTAGGGCCCGGTAAGTGCCCATGCGACGATTAAGACGACGGCAGTCAGGAATGTCTTCGAGCTCCCCGCCCGGTTAGAGAGCGATTGGCAGAATTTTGAGAATTTCATGATTGCGAGCTCCGGTGTGGTCACTGATAGACCTCAGCGGTGCGTTGAAAATTCTTTTTTACACATATCCTTTCATCGCCTGGCGCTTACTGGGAATCGTGAGGAACCTGGATTCGCTACTGGGTGCGTCCACGATGACCTGGCGTTGAGGGTGCTGTTCAAAATCGCCGGCAGGCGAGCTTAACCATGAATATGCAGAGAGCGCTTCAAAAGTGAACGTTCGGTGTGCATAGAAGATCAATCTTATGAAGGTTCACCGTTCAGTGCAGAACCGTTCCTCATGATTGCAGGCTATTCGGGATGACAGCTACATTTCGCCCATAACAAGGACCCCACCATGTGCAAATATCTTTTGGAATACCTGTTCAACGGCGAGCCCCGTACACACCTGATTGAACTCAAGCAGACTCAGCTGCCATTACATGAGGCGGCGATGAACCTACTACAGCTTCATTTTGGTGATGGAGAGAACAGCTTGATCATGCCCACTGCAAACGCGACGCCAGCGCAGATTTTAGAGCAGGCTGAGCGGGTAGGGCTGAGTGAGATTAAGGTGACCGATCACTTGAATTGATGCTCGGTGCAGCGACCAGTTACCCACGAGTGAAGTCTCCAGTCATGCCCATTTGAAACCAGCAGGAAACCTGGCGATAAAGCATGTCGCTGCTTACGTCCGAGCCTCACCTTCAATGAATCGCTTCATGACTGTCCCCGTTACTACCTCGGCGTTCAGAAGGTTAGACAATTGGGGGGGGGCACCAAGCCTGGGACCAAATGGTCGCTCATGACGGGCATAAATCAGCCGAGAGTTGACGATAGACACTTGATCGCGAGGTGCCTAATCTAGCCTCTGAAGTCACGACAGGGAAAAGGATATGGCAGGTGGGAATATCCTTTGCGGTACGTACCAAAGTGCCGACAAGTCGGGATCAGCCTTGGAGGCAGTGTTAGATGCCATTGCAGGCTCACGAACTGATCGAGAATGTTAAACAGCAACTCGATACAGCAGACTTTGTCCTCATAGATGTAGAACAAGCGAAAAGCTTGCTTCCATTTTTGCAGGTCTACCAGGCGCAACTGATCGCTGAGATCGGGCACGATGATTGGACTCGGGCAACGCAGGAGGAGTTTTCGTTTGAAACGGTCGCTGCCAAGTGGGGATCGGGTAACGGATGGATACTTTACTGCGTGCGAGATCTCGTAGGTACTTGTGAAAATGCGTTGGTAGAGATGGAACCTGTTTGCATAGCGTTTAGTTAACCGCTTCCAGCCGGTCGCATGGCCGGCTGTTTTAATACAGGCATTGGTTTGAGGCCACGCTACTAGCGTGAACCGACAATAGACTTATGTAGCAACGCAGGCTACAAAACGTTCCATGCGTTTTCACACAACCTGGGTCGATATCCCCCCGGTGAACGTGGAAGTTCGGTTGAGCCATTCCCTGCCCGGCGTATTACCTATTCCGGGTTATGCGCCCTACGGTACTAACGATGGTTGCGATAGCGTTCGGTCAAGGACTGCACGAGGGTGACGTAGGATTGCGTCTCGGCGTAGGGAGGCACCCCGTTGTACTCGACCACGGACGCTTCGCCGGCGTTGTAACCTGCCAACGCCAGTACCTGGTTGCCGTTGAAACGCTTGAGCAGCCAGGCCAGGTAGCGCACGCCGCCAAGAATGTTCTGTCGTGCGTCGAACGGATCGTCCACGGCGAAGCGCTCGGCGGTGGCGGGCATCAACTGCATCAGCCCTTGGGCGCCGGCTTCGGAAATGGCGTTGGGGCGAAACGCCGATTCGGCATGCATCACTGCGCGGACCAGCGCGCTGTCGACACCATAATGATCCGAAGCGGCTTCGATCTCCCGCCGATAGGAATAGGTGTCCAGGCGCAGTGAGGCGACCTTGAAATCCTTCGGCGCCATGCACAGATAGCAGTCCTTGATGACATAGAGCTCAAGGACATCGACCCGTGCGGAGATCCCGACGGGGCGTCGGCTCACATATTGACGAATACCCTTGTGGATGAAGGTGAACACCCGAATCCGCACCGCGCCTGAGTTGTCGTCCCGCGCAAGCCGTGGCAGGGCCATTGCCTTGGCGCCGACACCGGAGCCCGCCATTCCATTCAGGCGAGTGCAACGGGCGTTGGCGATGGCTTCGCTGGTGTAGCTGATGACTCCATCCCTGGCTTGGCACTTGAACATGGCGCTGGCGCACAGTGGAGCGACCAGCAAGGCCAACTCGATACAGCCAAGAAGGCTCTTGCGAGCCCATCGCCATGCTCTGGAACTCATCACATCGCTCCGCGCCGAAGGCGCCGATCAGGTTTGGGGCGCCTGGTCCGGGCGCTGTCTTTGTAGGATCTATTCTGGGTGACCGGTCTTTTGTTCTGATAGTTATACCCCTTGTAACCGGTCTTGGAACTTGCGTTGACGTACGGGCTGCCGGCGTTCCCAGGCGAGGCGCAGGCCTGATTGCTCGTACGACGCGTCGTCCCGGCTTGTCAGGGCAGGGCGCATCCCGACGCAAACGAATGTCTCCTTCTGGCCGATTTCTGCCTGTCGTGAAGGGCAGGTGTCGACCCATAGCGGTCGGTGGCAGGCCTTTAGAGTGTGGCAATAAGACGTACAAATAACGGGCGCGAAATATCTGCACAAGGGACGAAGCCTTATTGTGATCTACACTCCCTGGGCGCGTGAGTTGGCGCTTCGTCACAGGATTTGCTTAGTCGCTACTGAAAAGAGTCGGGAGGGTTTCAGGCTTCAAATTAACTCACCGTGGTCATGAACACTCACGTTGCCAGCTTGGTCAAAACTAATGAGGTGGAAATGAACAGGAAGTCAAACCAGGGCTGGACAATAGCTGCGGCAGTCGTCGTACTGGGTTCAACGCTTTTCGCGGGGTGTGCAGGTAAGAACGATCCGATCGCTCAGGCAGACAAGGCGGATGTGGCCAAGGGCGTGCCCGCGCCGAGTCTGGAGCAAACCAAGGCGATCGCCGAGGAAGGCTTTATTTACGGCTTGCCGCTGGTCATGAACTACGCCGTGATGAACGAATTCGCGGTGGACTCCAAGTCCAGCCAGTTCAAGGCGCCTTTCAACCAACTGCACAATGAGCATCGGGTCGCGACACCGGCTGACACAGCCGTCATTACACCCAACAGCGACACGCCGTACTCGATACTCTGGGCCGACCTGCGCGCAGAACCGCTCGTGATCACCGTGCCGGCCGTCTCCAAAAATCGCTACTACTCGGTGCAACTGATCGACGGCAACACCTATAACTACGGCTACGTCGGGAGCCGGGCAACGGCCAGCGCCCCCGGGAGCTATCTGATTGCAGGCCCTGACTGGAAGGGTGCGACACCTCCAGGCATACAGAAGGTGTTCAGCTCCACGACTCCCTTCGCACTGACCCTGATCCGGACCCAATTGTTCAACCCGGCCGACATAACCAATGTCGAGAAGTTGCAGGCGGGCTACAAGATCCAGCCGCTGTCCGCCTTCCTCCACCAACCTGCGCCGCCCGCTGCATCGAAGATTGATTTCGTACCGGCCACCACGGAGGGCATCAAGGCCAACTTCTTCGAGTACCTGTCCGCCGCGTTGGAGTTTGTGCCGCCATCAGCGGAGGACAAGGAGATCCGCGCCAGGCTGGCCAGCATCGGTGTAGGCCCAGGCCGGAATTTCGAATTCAAAGACCTCTCGCTTGAGCACAAGGCCGTGGTCCTGCTCGGGATGAAGGCTGGCGACGAGAAGGTCGACAAATTCCTCTCGAGCGGAATGAAGAATATCAACGGCTGGAGCGTCGGCGCGTTTTTCGGCGACCAGGCGTTTTACAAAGGCGACTGGTTGATGCGTGCCGGCGCTGCGAAGGCTGGTCTGTACGGTAATGACGCCGTCGAGGCGATGTACCCCATTACGCGTACCGATGGCACCGGCCAGACGTTGAATACCGGCAAGCACCGCTACACGCTCACCTTTCCCGCCGGCAAATTGCCTCCGGTCAATGCCTTCTGGTCGGTAACCATGTACGACGGCAAGAGCCAACTGCTGATTAAGAATCCGATCAACCGCTACCTGATCAATTCACCGATGCTGTCGGCCATGAAAAAGAATGCGGATGGTTCACTGACGCTGTACGTCCAGAAGGATTCGCCAGGCAAGAGCAAGGAGTCCAACTGGTTGCCCGCGCCTGACGACACGGCCTATCTGGTGATGCGCCTCTATTGGCCGAAGGCCACGCCACCTTCGATTCTTCCCGCTGGCGCGGGCAGCTGGCAGCCGCCGGCGCTGGTGGTATCGAAGTAGTGCGACTCTTGCGACCCATTGCTGGCACTCGCCGTAGGTCAGTGTAGGCCAGTTACCTTTTTGCCAATAGCAGCCGATCATAAAGGGCGGCTATTGGCCGATCTCTGCCTGAGCCGAAGGACGGAGATCGACTCAAGCCGACTGCATGGGCAAGCCTGTTTAAAGACATCACCTATCCTCTAAACCACTTGGCAAATAGTGTTGGAGGAAGGATGAACGCGAGTCTTGTGCAGGCGCTCTTGTTGGTACTCTCGGGGTTGACGGTGATCGTTTCCCCTATTGCCGCCCAAGACCTCAGCGCCGAGCAATTGACCCGCCGAATGGTGGAGCGGCGCGCGGTCGAGGCGGCGATCTGGGGCATGCCCATGGTCAGTATCGATGTCATGCGCGAAGCGCTCTTTCGTGATGCGAAGGCCAACTACAACGACATCCTTTTCTGGTCAAAGTCCTCTGACTGGAAGTTTCAGTTCACCACCCCTAACGCCTCAACGCATTGCGTCTATTTCAATCTCAATCTCAAGGATGGGCCTTGACTGACACCGACCCAAAGCAGCCATTCTTTACCTCTTCGATCTTGGCCCCAATCAGTCTCGGCGAGCCAAAGTTTTCCTTGGTTTTGCGAAGCGGCCTGTCATGCACTGGACAGCCTCCGTCACCAGATGTACATAAACCGCGCTCGAACATTCGTATATTCCAGTCCAAAGGGCCGTAGCCCAACAAGAACATTCAGATTGGAGAAACGAGATGGCCAAAGCTATTCGCTTTTACGAAACCGGTGGACCCGAGGTGCTTCGTTATGAAGACGTCGAGGTCGGTGAACCGGGGGCGGGGCAGGCTCGCGTTCGACACAGTTACATCGCCGTCAATTTCATCGACATATACCATCGCACCGGCTATTACCCTTCACAGCTGCCGGGCGGCCTGGGCTCGGACGCTGTAGGCGTCGTCGAGGCGGTAGGGCCGGGCGTGATCGACATCAAGGTCGGAGATCGGGTCGGTTACCTGATGGGGCCCCAGGGTGCCTATTCCGACGTGCGTCTGATTCCCGCCGAGGTGCTGATTCCGCTGCCTGACGGGATTTCGGATCGCACGGCGTCGACGCTCATCATGAAGGGCCTGACGGCTCAATATCTTTTCCGTCAGGTTTATCCTTTGAACGGTGGCGAGACGATTCTCTACCACGCTGCTGCCGGTGGCGTAGGCCTGATCGCTTGCCAATGGGCGCGGGCGCTTGGGGTAAGGATGATCGGCACCGTCAGCAGTGACGAAAAGGCGGAAATAGCCAAGGCCAACGGTTGCACCCATACCATCGTTACCTCTCGCGAGAACATCGCGGAGCGTGTGCGCGAACTGACGGATGGACAGGGTGTGCCGGTCGTCTATGACTCTGTGGGCAAGGACACCCTGCAGGCGTCGCTCGACAGCCTGCAGGTGCGCGGCACGCTGGTCAGCAACGGGACGAGTTCCGGCCCCGTCAACGTCGATGCGCTGACACTCGCCCTCAAGGGTTCGATCTGGTTCACGCGTCCGGCGATGGTGCATTACATCAAGCCTCGCTCGCACATGCTCGCCATGGCCAACGAACTGTTCGACCTGGTGCTTGCCGGGAAGATTTCGAGCGACCCGAAACAGACCTTCGCACTTGCCGAAGCCGCCGAAGCCCATCGCATGCTCGAGTCGCGCAAGACGGTCGGGGCGACTGTACTGGTTCCGTAACGTCGCAGGGGCGCCGACGCTCTTGCTTGAGGCTTGCACCTGGAAGAATTGGGAGACATTTGCGTAATGCACATAAAACCACAGACCTGTGCACTCGGCGCCGAACTGGAGGGCGTGAAGCTGGTGGATGCCATTCACGATGACGGACTGTTCGCCGAAATCCGTGCCGCATTGCTCAAGTATCGTGTGCTGTTCCTGAGGGATCAGGACCTGAGCAGCGCGGAGCACGTGGCGTTTGCCCGGCGATTTGGTGAACTTGAGGATCACCCGGTCGCGGGCAGTGATCCAGATTGTCCAGGCCTGGTCCGTATTTACAAGACACCGGATCAAGCACCGGACCGCTACGAAAATGCATGGCACTCCGACGCGACTTGGCGGGAAGCACCGCCCTTGGGAGCTGTCTTGAGGTGCGTTGAATGCCCTCCCGTCGGGGGCGATACCATGTGGGCAAATATGGCGCTGGCTTATGAAAATCTGCCTGCCCACATCAAGGAAAAGATTGCCGATTTAAGGGCTCGCCACAGCATCGAGGCCACCTTTGGTGCAACGATGCCGGTGGAGAAGCGCCTGGCACTCAAAGCCCAATATCCAGACGCCGAGCATCCAGTCGTGCGAACGCATCCGGAAACCGGCGAGAAGCTGTTGTACGTCAACGTCTTTACCACTCACTTCACCAACTTTCACACCAGTGAACATGTCCGTTATGGGCAGGACGCGAACCCCGGAGCCGGGGAATTGCTGCGCTATCTGATCAGTCAGGCCTATATCCCTGAATATCAGGTGCGTTGGCGCTGGCAGCCCAACAGTGTCGCCATCTGGGACAACAGCGCTACGCAGCACTACGCAGTCATGGATTACCCGCCGTGCCATCGAAAGATGGATCGTGCCGGAATCATAGGCACCAAGCCCTATTAGCTATTTCTTCCAGTCGACAGACAAAAAACGCTTAACCAGACAATAAGTCCTCGGAGATAACGATGAATTTCATTGACGGATCGCTGTACCCCGAAAACCAGGAAAAGCTGGTCATTACTGTGGCTCCCTATGGTCCTCAGTTCGAGGTCAGCGACTTTCCGGAAGACATTCCGGTCAGCATGGATGAACAAGTACAGAAGGCGGTCGACTGCTATGAAGCGGGTGCCACCGTGCTGCACCTGCATGTACGTGAACTCGACGGCAAAGGCTCCAAGCGCTTGTCCAAGTTCAACGAGCTGATCGCCGGAGTGCGAGAGGCCGTACCGGACATGATCATTCAGGTGGGAGGCTCGATTTCATTTGCGCCTGAGTCGGACGGCGAAGTCGCCAAATGGCTGTCCGACGACACACGCCACATGCTGGCCGAGCTGACACCGAAGCCGGATCAGGTAACGCTGGCTATCAACTCAAACCAGTTCAACATCATCGAGGCGTTGTCCGATACCGATCTTGCCGGCACCTCGTTCGCAGATCCGGTGAAGCAGATCGCCTACCGCGAAATGACCATTCCGGCCGGCCCGGGATGGGTCGAAGAGCACGTCAAACGCCTGAGCGCGAACGGCATTCAGGTGCAATTCCAGATGGGCAACATCAACTCGCTGGAAACCGTCGAGCGCATGATGCGCCGTGGTGTGTGCAACGTGCCGTTGATTCTGACCTGGATTCCCATCGGTGGCGGCGCAGACTCTATGACGCCCTACAACATGACCAACTTCATGCGGGCAGTGCCGGACGGTGCTGTACTGACATTCGAAGGCCAGATGAACAACGTGCTGCCGCTGAACATGATGGCTATTGCCATGGGCCTGCATGTGCGCTGTGGTATCGAAGACACGATCTGGACGCCTGATCGCTCGCGCAAAATGAGCAGTGTGGAGCAGATCGAGCAACTGGTGCGCATCGCCAATGAATGCGCACGACCGGTGGCCAACGGCAAGGAAGCGCGGGAAATCTACAAGATCGGTACATTCTACAAGGACGCGGACGAAACCCTGGCCGCCAACGGATTCGCACCCAATCGCAAGCCGCGACAGTAATCGATCTACCTTCGCCCAAGACCTGTGCTATCGATGGCCAGTCAGACTGGCCAAGGCAGGGAACGTTAAACGTTCCCTGTCGCTGTACCCAATAACAACAAGACACATCGACTCAAGGATCTGCCATGGCTTTCCATCACGCCACTGTCGGCGATTGCGCGGACGTCGCCGTCAGCGTTCCTCGCACGTTTGCCTGGGTTGTGTTCGCACTGACCTTTGGCCTGCTGATCTCCGATTACATGTCACGCCAGGTGCTTAACGCAGTTTTTCCGCTGCTGAAGGCCGAATGGGCGCTGAGTGACGCACAATTGGGGATGCTCAGCAGTATCGTCTCGGTCATGGTCGGTTTGCTGACCATTCCATTGTCATTGCTTGCAGACCGTTGGGGCCGTGTCAAAAGTCTGGTGCTGATGGCCATGTTCTGGAGCCTGGCAACACTGGGCTGCGCCATTGCGGAAAATTTCAATCAGATGTTCGTTGCGCGTTTTCTGGTCGGTGCCGGCGAAGCAGCCTATGGCAGTGTCGGTATTGCCGTTGTGTTATCCGTGTTCCCCAAGGATATGCGCGCGTCCCTGTCGGGTGCCTTCATGGCCGGCAGCATGTTTGGCTCGGTGCTGGGCATGGCGTTGGGCGGCGTCATCGCCGCGCACCTGGGTTGGCGTGTCGCGTTCACCAGCATGGCGCTGTTCGGAATGTGCCTGGCGGTGATTTACCTGATTGTGGTTCGCGAGCGGCGCATCACCGCACAACGCCCATGCAATTCCCGGGGCCAGGCCGCCGCCATTAAACGCCCTCTGGCCACACTGTTTGCCAGTCGTTCGGTGATCTGCGCCTACGTTGGCAACGGCCTCCAGCTTTTTGTCGTTGGCTCGGTGCTCGCCTGGTTTCCGAGCTATTTGAATCGCTACTACCACATGAACACCGATAAGGCCGGCATGCTGTCGGCATTGATCGTCCTGATTGGCGGTGGAGGCATGATTTTTTGCGGCATGTTGAGTGATCGCCTGTGCCGCAATGCACCCGACCGCAAAATTGCCCTGGCCATCGCCTATTGCCTGATCAGCGGTTTGTTACTGGTGGTGGCTTTCCATTTGCCGCCCGGTGTCGCGCAACTCACTTTGATCGGCATGGGGATGCTGGTTGCCAGTGGAACCTGCGGGCCGGCCGGTGCCATGGTGGCTAACCTGACGCATCCCTCGGTGCACGCCACGGCATTCGCGGTGCTGGCGTTGGCCAACAATATTCTGGGCTTGGCGCCCGGCCCGCTGGTCACGGGCATGCTGGCCGACGCGGTCAGTCTGGACCACGCTTTCCAGATCATCCCGCTGATGGCGGGCGCATCTGCCCTGGTGTTCTGGTACGGCAAGCGCCACTACCACCGCGATATCGCAAAGATGGGAACAGATGCTACCGCCCAGATGGTGGCCGCGGCGCCATGAAACTCAGCCGTTTTTGTTACTGCATCCAGGTTCTGACCTACACACCTTTTGTTTCGGCCGTTTCGCTCTGGCCGTCTGCCTGTACCGAGAGAGACTGATATGAACGAACAACCCATTTTCCAGCCCAGCGCCGAGCGCATCGCCAACACGCGCCTGAAGGCATTCATGCAACTGGCGCAGACGCGTACCGGGCGTGAATTTTCCGACTACGACGCGCTGTGGCGCTGGTCAGTCGAGGACATCGAGCAGTTTTGGCCACTGGTGTGGGAGTTCTGTGGCGGAGTCGGCGAACTGGGCGATGCCGTCCTGGAAAACCCAGGGCAGATGCCCGGAGCCCGCTGGTTTCCGGATGCGCAACTGAACTATGCACAATCGCTGCTGGCCCGTCGTGACGACGATGATGCATTGGTATTCTGGGGTGAAGACAAGGTCCGACGCCGTTTGTCCCGTGCAGAACTCTATGCTCAGGTTTCGCGCTTTCGCCAGGGGCTTCAGGTATTGGGAATCGGCAAAGGGGACCGTGTTGCTGCCGTAATGCCGAACATGCCCGAAACGCTGGTTGCCATGCTGGCCACCGCTTCACTGGGTGCAGTCTGGTCCTCTGCCTCACCAGACTTCGGAGTGCAGGGTGTGCTCGACCGTTTCGGCCAAATCGAGCCCAAGCTGCTCTTGTGCGTAGACGGCTATTGGTACAACGGCAAACGCGTCGATTGCCTGGCGAAAAACAGCGAAATCGCGGCGCAACTGCCGACCCTCCTGCGTACTGTGGTCGTGCCCTATGTGGAGGATGTGCCGGACGTCGCCCACATTGTCGGCGCTGTTCGTTTCGCCGACTTTATCGAGCCCTATGCCGCTGGCGAAATCGCATTCGTCCATGTGCCATTCGACCATCCGTTGTTCATCCTGTTTTCCTCGGGAACGACCGGTATCCCCAAATGCATCGTTCACGGTCACGGCGGCTCGTTGCTGCAACACCTCAAGGAACACCAGCTACACACGGATGTGCATCCCGATGACCGCCTGTTCTACTTCAGCACCTGCAGCTGGATGATGTGGAACTGGCTGGTGTCCGCCCTGGCTTCCGGCGCCACCGTGCTGCTCTACGACGGGTCACCGTTCCTGGCCGGTCGGGATGGGCGTGCTGGCAGCGTTCTTTTTGATTACGCCGACGACGAAGGCATGACCCATTTCGGCACGTCTGCCAAGTTTATCGATGCGTTGCTCAAGCAGGGTCTTTCACCACGACAGAGCCATTCGTTGACGACGTTGCGGGCGTTCCTGTCGACCGGCAGTCCGCTGGCTCCAGAGGGGTTCGATTACGTCTATCGCGAGATCAAGAGCGATTTGCACCTGGCATCGGTCGCCGGGGGCACCGACATCCTGTCGGGCTTCGTGGTCGGCGTACCTGTCCAGGCTGTGTATCGCGGCGAAATCCAGCGTGCGGGCCTGGGCATGGCGGTGGCGGTGTTCGATGAGCAGGGGGAGTCCGTCCGGGAAGTCAAAGGCGAGCTGGTGTGCACCCGGCCGTTCCCGTGCATGCCGGTAGGTTTCTGGAATGACACTGACGGCTCGCGTTATCACGCGGCGTATTTCGACCGTTTTGCCAATATCTGGTGCCACGGTGATTTCGCCGAGATTAATGGTCGAGGTGGTTTTGCTATCTATGGACGCTCCGATGCCACCCTCAATCCCGGAGGCGTACGCATCGGCACCGCGGAGATTTACCGCCAGGTTGAACTGTTGCCGGAGATTGTCGAGTCGCTGGTGATCGGGCAGGAATGGGCAGGCGACACCCGCGTTGTGTTGTTCGTGAAACTGCGAGAGGGCGAGCAGCTGGACGAGGATCTGGTGGCGCGGGTCAAACAGCAGGTCCGCAACAACACTACGCCACGCCATGTTCCTGCAAAGGTGCTCCAGGTCGTGGACATTCCTCGTACCAAGAGCGGCAAGATTGTCGAATTGGCGGTTCGCAACGTCGTGCATGGTGAGGCGGTCAAGAACGTCGAGGCCCTGGCCAATCCCGAGGCCCTGGAATACTTCCGGGGTCGAAAGGAGCTGGCTGTCTGAAGGACTGAGCCTGAGCTGCTGATCTGTGGATCAGCAGTGACTTCCATTACTCGCCGTTCTTTAAATGCTGGCGCCGCCAGGTCGCTGGTGCCATACCGAACTGGGCCGTAAACCAGCGGGTGAACGAGCTGGGCGTCGAGTAGCCCAGAAGCCCGCCAACCTGGCTTAACGAATACCGTGGATTTTCCATATAGCGCATCAACAGATCTTGCCGTACCTGCTCATGCAGTTCAGAAAAGCTGACACCGCTTTCTTCCAACCTTCTCTGCAAGGTACGTACATTCATGCCAAGGGATGGGGCTACTTGCCTGATCGTGGCACGGTCCATGGGCAACAACAGGTAAATGGCCTGACGCACTTCATTGAGTGTGGAGCTCTTGTTTGCGCCAGGCAGCGCTTCGAAAAAGCCCTGTGCATAACTCGCCATCGCCGGGTCTGCGTTTGGGTTGCTGGTATTCAGATCCGACACCAGACAGACAATGCCGTTGAACTGCTCGTTGAATTCAACGTTGCAACCGAAAACCCGACGGTGAACATTTAAATCTTTCGGCGCCGGGTGAGTGAAACTGACGCTCAGCGGGCGCCAGCTCTTACCCAACAGTGCACCGCATAACCGATGCAGCACGCCAATAGCCAACTCGATGCTCTGCCGCTTCGGCGTAGACGGGTCGATTACGATTTCCTCGCGAATGATCACTATCTTGTCTGTCTCGGTGATATCCATTGCCAGGGATTCGTTCAGCAGATGTCGATACTGCCCGATGACATTCAAGGCGTCTCGCAGGGTGGGCTGGTGGGTCAGCAGCAGGCTTATTGCACCAAAGTTGGAAAGCTGTCGCGACTCGGCCATGCGCAAGCCGAATGTTTCGCAACCGCTGGCTTTTGCAGTCGCTTCCAGCAGCAAAGCCACGACTGTCATGGGAATACGTAATTCCGGGTTCTTTAACATCGGCGCGCTGAGTTCGAACTCGGATAGCAGCTGCTGAGGGTTAGCCCCGAGTTGCGTACAGAGTTCCAGGTAATTCGTCAGGGCCGCGGTACGAGCCATCAGGGCCATTAAGGTTGCCTCATTATTTTTATGTTCACTTGCCTCTACTGCGAAATGCCTGGGGCGATAGTAGTTGTCGTCGATGGCAAGCGAGTCTGCAGCGTCGAACCCTTTATAGAGGGTTGAATATAAAATGAAAACCACCTGGGCAGTATTCCCTCCAAGTGAGTGTGCAAACCTGTCCTGTCGTCATTCGGGACAAGGAACTCATTGATTTCTGTCATCAAAAGAGTAACCACTGACACCGAATGTACAGCTTGTCTAACAGGCAAAACCTACTGTGCCTCACCACGGTTTGAACTGTATGCGGCTTCAATCTGGCTGTTTATCGGCGAGAGGAAGCCGGGCCAATGCCTGAGAGACAGGAGTGAGAAGTTACACCATGCTGAAAACAAAAATAATCAGTCCAGCGTCAGACGCTTATGCCTACCCCTTATTGATCAAGCGCTTGTTGCTTTCAGGGGGGCGGTACGAGCCAGAGCAGGAAATTGTCTATGCCGACAAGTTGCGCTACAGCTATCGCACGTTAAATGAACGGATACAGCGTTTGGCCAACGCCCTGACGGCGGCGGGCGTCAAGGCAGGCGATACCGTAGCGATGCTTGACTGGGATAGCCATCGGTACTTGGAGTGTTTTTTTGCTGTGCCGATGATTGGTGCGGTTCTGCATACGGTGAACATCCGGCTGTCCGCAGACCAGGTACGCTACACCATGAACCACGCCGAAGATGATGTGGTGCTGGTCCATGACGACTTTCTCCCCCTGATCGAGCAGATTCACGAGATGTTGCCGACCGTCAAAAGTTACATTCAACTGACTGACGACGAGGCTACCGCTACCGACCTGCCGGTGCTGGGGGAGTATGAGCACTTGCTGGCAGCGGCCAGTGAGCAATACGACTTTCCCGATTTTGATGAAAACTCGGTAGCGACACTTTTTTACACCACAGGCACTACCGGTAACCCCAAGGGCGTGTATTTCTCGCACCGTCAATTGGTGCTGCACACCTTGAACGCAGTCGGCACGTTGAGCGCCTTTCAAGGCCAGCCGCTACTGCGCTCCGACGACGTCTACATGCCCATCACCCCCATGTTTCATGTACATGCCTGGGGTGTACCGTATGTAGCCACTCTGATGGGGGTAAAGCAGGTTTACCCCGGTCGCTACGAACCCAATCGCCTGGTAAAACTCTTCCGGGAAGAGAAGGTTACGTTTTCTCACTGCGTACCAACGATTCTGCAGATGATCCTTGGCTGTGAAGAGGCAAAATATACCGACTTCGCTCGCTGGAAAATGCTACTGGGCGGTAGCTCCATGACCATGGGCATCGCACAGCAAGCCACCAGCCGAGGTATTCGCCTGCATAGCGCGTACGGGATGTCGGAAACCTGCCCGTTGCTCTGCACCACTTATCTGCATGCCCAGGATCTTGAGCAGCCTGCGTTATCCCAGCTTGGCGCTCGTATCAAGACGGGGACGCCAATACCGCTGGTCGACCTGAAAATCATCGATGCCGGCGGTAACGCCGTTCCACATGACGGTGAATCGTTGGGCGAAGTCGTGGTACGAGCGCCATGGTTGACCCAGGGTTACTTCAAGGATGAGGACATGGGTGCAGAACTCTGGCGCAACGGATGGCTGCACACCGGTGACATGGCCTCGATCGATCCAGCAGGCGTGGTGGAAATCAAGGATCGAATCAAGGATGTGATCAAAACGGGAGGGGAATGGATCAGTTCGCTGGAGCTGGAAAGCCTCATTAGCGAGCACGCATCTGTCAGCGCTGTCGCTGTAGTCGGCATCGCCGATGAGCAATGGGGTGAGCGACCCATGGCAATAGTGGTCTGCGTGCCAGGCAAGTACCTTGATCAAGCGCAGCTCGAGGCCCATTTACAGCAGTTTGTAGCGTCCGGCCGTATCAACAAATGGGCGATTCCCCGGCAGTTCAAGTTCGTTGCAGAGATTCCAAAAACCAGCGTTGGAAAGATCAACAAAAAACTGATCCGAGAATGTGAATCCAGCTGAACTCCCTGGGAATGCAGACCCTCTCAAATGCACAGTATCGTCCGTGAGGTGAGCTGCGTGCGCAGTCTTTGATAGAGATTTGGACAATTGGGCAGAGGTTTACAGGGGGTGTAATTGTACGCACCCCCAATGACCGATAATGGCCCAGAGTGTGTAAAAACGCATTCGTGAACCCTTGCTATGATTTCTGAGGAATTCATCGCAGGGATCGCTATGAAGCGCTTTATCCAAGGTGAACATCGAGGCCAAGGTACCTTACTTCCCGAAAGCCTCGACGACTACGTCGGCGATACCAATCCGGTGCGCGTAGTCGACGTCTTTGTCGATGAACTCAACCTGGTTTCCTTGGGTTTTGACGGTGCTATTCCGGCTGACACAGGCCGTCCCGCTTACCACCCCGCAGTCCTGTTGAAGATCTACATCTACGGCTATCTCAACCGCATTCAGTCGAGCCGACGCTTGGAGCGAGAAGCCCAGCGCAATGTCGAGTTGATGTGGTTGACCGGGCGTTTGACACCCGATTTCAAGACCATCGCCAACTTCCGAAAAGACAATAGCAAGGCGATCCGAGGCGTCTGCCGTCAGTTCGTTGTGCTCTGTCAGCAGTTGGGGCTGTTCGGAGAACATCTGGTCGCCATCGACGGCAGCAAGTTCAAGGCGGTCAACAATCGCGACCGAAACTTCACCAGCGCCAAACTGAAATGGCGAATGGAGGACATGAGTCGAGCATCAACCGTTACCTGGCCGCGCTCGATACTGCCGATCGGCAATCACCAAATGTCTCAGAGGCCAACGCCGTGCGACTGGAAGAGAAAATCGCCAAGCTGAAGACGCAAATGAAGGAGCTTCAAGCGATTGAAATCCAGCTCAACGAATCGCCGGATAAACAGGTTTCACTGACCGATCCAGACGCCCGTTCCATGATGACGCGCGGCACCGGAATCGTCGGTTACAACGTGCAGACGGCAGTCGATACTCTGCACCATTTGATCGTTGCACATGAGGTGACTAACGTCGGTTCCGACCGCGATCAACTCAGCTCGATGGCCAAGCAGGCCCGCGAGGCGATGGCATCGGAAACGCTGTCGGTAGTGGCTGACCGAGGTTACTTCAAAAGCGAACAAATCCTGGCTTGTCACGATGCCAACATCACCGCCTATGTGCCCAAGCCAATGACCTCTGGAGCCAAGGCGTACGGGCGTTTCAATATCGATGCCTTCATCTATGACTCGGCAAAAAACGAATACATATGCCCGGCTGGCGAAGCGCTGATCTGGCACTACTCCTACGTTGAAAAAGGCCTGAAGCTGCACCGTTACTTGAGTTCGAAATGCCAGGGCTGCGCGCTGAAGTCGCAGTGCACACCGAGCACGGAGCGACGGGTTCGACGTTGGGAACATGAGGCCGTACTGGAACAAATGCAGGACAGGCTGCGCAATGCGCCGGACATGATGCGAATCCGTAAACGGACGGTGGAGCATCCCTTCGGGACGCTTAAACAATGGATAGGTGCAACGCATTTCCTGACGCGAAGCTGGCAGGGGTAAGTGCAGAGATGAGCTTGAACGTGCTCGCCTACAACTTGAAACGGGTCATGAAAATCATGGGTGCTGATGGTTTGATGAAGGCGCTGTCGGCCTGAAAAGGTTCGTTCTGGACGATCTAGATAGCTGTAGAACCTTGCGGAAGGGCACCGATGCGATATTGATCAACTAGGGTGCCTTAAGCGGACTCACTCAGCGAACAGCCGTCGGCTCTTCGCGCCGACAAGGCCCGAATGCGTTTTTACACACTCTGGGCCGATAGCCGACTGATTCAAGAGACCACGTTGCCACCACATTTGCGACGGCCACCCCTATAAAATCGACAGAGGCTTCCTGGATGCTTCCAGTTTTCACCGTCTGTAGGAAGTGCGTATCAGCTTATTCGACAACTAACTCTTGAAGGCGCATGTTTAAACACCTTCAAGGTAACGCCCTGAAAGCTACTTCCACTTCCCGTCGAATGCCGATATCAAAGCCACCAAACGAGCGCGAAGTACGCTGTTTTCCGTGGACCCAGAAGCCACCGCTGAGACTCTGGCTGTGTTTTTGGTCGAGACGCTGGCCTCGGTTGATGTGATGGTTTATCAGTTGGTGGATCATTTGGAGGGGGAGTCGCGCTATGCGTTGCTGGGTATTTCCAACAGCATCATGGTGGCGGAGATCACGGCGAACGGGGTGTTGGATAAGGTTGAGCCATCCGTGTAGTCGCTGACCTGTGGTGGGGGAAGCATTTCCCTCACCGCAGGTTGATCATCGATCTTTCTATTTTTATAAAAACGGGACACTCAGCGTTTAATGCCGATCAGATAAGGCATTGAACGCCGCAGTCCTTGTGGGAGTGAGCCGGCTCCCACAGGTTTTGCTCCTTAACTGATCCGCACTATGCTAAACGTCCCGTTTTGCCCATGGGACTTATTGTCGAAGCACCTTCTCCATGGATGCCATGCCGATGATCAGGCTTGCGCCGCGCTCATCCCGCCAGTGGCCATGGATTTTTTGCGCACTGCTTGATACAGCAGGCTGGACACCATGAAGCCCGCAACGGCCAGAAGGCTCATCAGGCTGAAGACATAGTTGTAACCCTGTTGACCGGGGAAGTGGTCGAGGATCGCGCCATAGATGACGTAGGCAAACATACCGGGTGCATAGCCGATCAGGCAGCCGATGCCGAAGGCCGAGCCGGTGATGTGTTGGGGAATGCCGACTTCCCCCATGGGCGCCCAGAACACGCCACGCATGGAGAACACGATCAGGGCGAAGGACAGGGTGGCGGCCATGCCCGCATAGATGAAGCCCGGGCTTTTCGGAATCAGCATGATCACGCCCATCAGCGGCAACAGCGCCAGGAATGCCCACTTCAGGTAGCGGCTGGTGCTCTTGAATTGCTTGTCGGCAATGAAACCGCCGGCAGGCCCGCCGAGGATTTTCAGGAAGTACTGGTTGATGATGCCGTAGGCGCCCACCAACGCCACGGGCAACCCGTACATTTCCTTTAGGTAGGGAATGAAATAGGTCAGGCCGCAGTAGACGATGTAGACCATGAACACGTTGAGGCTGACCAGCCAGATGCCCGGAACCTTGATCGCTTCCATCAGGTTCGCCAGGCCATTTTTCGGCTTGGCCACTGACTGCGCGTTGCCGCTCTTGAGCAGGAACCAGGTCAGGGTGCCGGCCAGAATGTCGATCACCGAGTAGAACAGGATCGCCGACTTCAGGCCGGTTTCACCCGAACCCATGGCGACGAACACGCCCAGGGCGGAAAAGGCCACCAGTGTATCCACCACGCCACGCCCGCCTTCGAGCAGGCCGAACAACCGGCCTTGCTCCTGATCGTCACCCAGGTTGCGGATGGCTTTGAGCAGCGATGGCCAGAACAGGCAGTCGGCACAGACGGCCAGCAGACTGAACACAATCAGCAAACTGCTGAAGGGCGGAAAGGTCGCCAGGTACAAGCCCAGGCCACCGGTTCCGATCAGGCCGAGGGGGATCAGTTTGCGTGTGTCGTAGCGATCGGCGAGCAGGCCGCCCAGCACAAACAGTGCGGTCGCGATGATTGCGTTGGCGCTCAGCAACATGCCGATTTCAGTGTGGCTCAGACCCATGAACTCCTGCATGGGGACATAGAAGGCGTCCTTGAGGTTCGCCAGCTTGTAGATGGTGCCGCCACCGAGGATGAGGATCAGGAATCTGAGCCATTTGGCCTTGTTTTGAATTGTCATTATTGTTCTCCGGGCGTAATCGTATTGTCAGGTTCAGGCGTTGGAAGGGCGGGCCAGGGTCAGTTCGGCCAGGGTGCGAAATTCGGCCAGCAGGCTTCGGACATAGGCGACCTGGTTGTTCGCCCAGCGGTGTTCATCGGCCAGCATTTGCTCAAGCGAGTAGCCGTTCGGGAGCAGCGTTTCGCTCATCTCCCGGTAAGCAATGAAGGGATCGGCCGCCTCAAGGCTCTGGCGGAAGGCCGGGGCCACGTAGTGGTTTTCCTGCTCAAGAATGAACGCGATCACCTGCGGGGTTGCTTCGCCCAGCATCAACAGCTCGAACAGCATGCGGGCGCTGGGCAGATCGTCTTCGTCGCTGCCCTGTAATACGCCGTAATGGCCGAAGCCGTTGTGTTCGGGGACGATGCGCACGCCCTTGAGGTGAGTCTGGCGGATGTGTGGCGCCAGGTTGCGCAGGGCCTGCAGGGGTTGTTCACAGGCATTGATCATGTTGCCGAAGTCGAACAGGGCATGCAGGCGAGGGTGGTTGAGGCGGTTGAGCAGTTGCGCGATTTCGCCGCTCTTGAGTTCTTCATGTTGCTCGAAGTCAAAGTAAAGATCGTGTTCGTCGGCCTGTTGCGCGAGGTAGTGCAGGTCGGTCTCGATCACGTCCATGACCCGCGACAGCGTGCCCTCGTAACGTGAGTAGACGCGGATGTTGCGCACCCCCAGCGCCCTGGCGATGGCGATCACCTGGTCGACATCCTTTTTCAGCGTGCTGCTGATTTCCAGGTGCACATCCAGCCCCAGCGCTTTGGCCTTGGCGGCAAACACCTGGAGTTGCGCGGGTGTCATCTGGCTCAGGCTGTTTTCCTCGCCGTCGAGCAAGTGCAGGCTCAGGCCTTGCAGCTCGTGGCGATAGGCGAAGTCCAGCAAGTCGGCCGGGGTGACACGACCGTGAGTGAGGTTGGTCAGTAGCGGGTAGGCGTGGGCAAACAGACGCAATTGCCCGAGACGCTCAAGCAACCGCCGGGCCAGTGCGTCCGTCAGCACGGGAGCAGCCCCGTGTTCGACCACCTTATGGCTCAGCAAGGCGTTGAATCGTTCCTGGATCTTATTGTTCATTAGAGTCGTTCCTGGTTCAGACACCGGGTCTACCGGCGCAGCCTTTATCGCGCCAGTCAGGAACTCTCGATAGATCCACTATCAGTTATTTGATAAGACCACTTGCTTGGCCTCCAGTGGTCGGCGGCAGATAACCCAATGTGCGCAAGGCTTGGGCCAGCGCCTCGACTCGTTCCCGGGCCTGGTTTTCAGGCGTGCCGGCAAAGCCGATCAACAGGGCCGGCGGCAGGGCATGCTTGATGCGGTAGTCGCTCAAGGCGTAAGTGTGGATGTTGTGCCGGGCCAATTGCCGGGCGATGTCAGTGTCACTGAGTTCGGGGGGCAGCCAGGCGATCAGGTGCATGCCGGCGTCCGCCGGGGTGATCCTGAAGAAGCTGCCAATCTGCTTTTCAAGCTGTTCGATCAATGCCTGTTGGCGCGCCTTGTACAGCGCACGCATGCGGCGGATGTGCCCCAGGAAGTGGCCTTCGCCCATGAAGTCCGCGGTTGTCGCCTGAAGCAGTGTGGGAGGACTGCGATCCATGACCGCGCGCAGGGTGCAAAAGGGTTCGACCAGTGCTTGCGGCAGAATCACGTAACCCAGTCTCAGTGACGGAAAGAGAACTTTGCTGAACGTGCCGACGTAGATCACCCGGGCCATCTGGTCCATGGCATACAGCGCCGGCAGGAGACGGCCACTGTAGCGAAACTCACTGTCGCAATCGTCCTCGATAATCCAGCTCTGATGCTGCGCAGCCCAGTCGATGAGTGCCTGGCGCCGCGCATAACTCAGGGTGACGCCCAACGGATGCTGGCGCGACGGCGTACAAAACACCAAGCGGGCATCAGGGCACTCGGTCAGGCCTTGCTGGACATCGATCCCCTGTTCATCGATACGCAAGGGAATGACCTGAGCGCCCTGGGCCTGCAACGCAATGCGCGCGGCGATGTGCCCCGGATCCTCCATCCAGACGCTGTCCTGCGGATTGAGCAGCAGCATGCCCAGCAGATTGAACGCCTGTTGCGCGCCGGAAACGATCACCACTTGCCCGGCATCGCAGTCGATGCCACGCGCATCGAAGACGTATTCGGCAATTGCGCTGCGAAACGCTTGCAAGCCTTGCAACTCGCCATAACCCAGAATGGCCTTGGTTGGCTTGAGCAGATGGCGGTTCATCAGGCGCCGCCAGATCGCCTGCGGGAAGGCGTCATAAGTGCTGTGACTGGGCAGGAAGGAGGTCGGGGTCGCGGGGTCCCAGTCGGCATAGGACACCCCGCGAAAATGATCGCTGCGCAGCGACAGCATCGACTGGCTCAGGTCGGACAGGCGCGGTGGCTGGTGCGGTTGCTCGTCCTCGCTCCCCCGGCTTTCCCACTCAGTGCCGACAAATGTACCGGCGCCCGTGCGCGAGGCCAGGAAGCCTTCGGCAATCAGCTGATCGAATGCATTGAGAAGGGTGATCCGCGACAACCCCAACTCGTTACTTAAGGTCCGGGTCGATGGCAGGCGCACGCCCCCCTGGATTCTGCCGTTGAGTATCTGTTTGCGAATTTGCAGATACAGTTGGCGGTACAGGGGAATGGCACTGGCACGGTCCAACTCGATAGCCGACAGCAGCAAACCTGCGGGGGATTTCATGACATGCTCGTCTGGATGAAGTGGGATTTGACCTGGAAGCCGTCAGGCGATGGAGAGGGAAGGGTATCGAGCGGTGCCTGATAAGTCATCTGTCTGGGGTTGAGGTTTGGCGCAATCTGGTCGCTGGATGCCGCTGAACAGGGCGATGATTACGGCGTTGACCCGCTCGATGAAAAAGCCCGCGAAAAGGGATTTATTTAGTAATCCTGTACCGCAAAACACACCATTGGGATGCTGGAACCAGAGTCTAATCCAATAGCTCACTGCGTACTGCGGCGCAGGGCCATGGGGCAGAAAGCCAGGAATGGATGGGGCGCCGGGCACAGACGCCCATCCGATGACAACAGGTTCAGCGCATGTGCACGTAGGTACCCGGTGCAGCCTCGCCAGCGGCATAAGCCCTGTTGCCCAGTTTAGCGGGAGCCTTTTTGCGATCGCCCGAACGTGTCTGCAGCCATGCCAGCCAGTGGGACCACCAGGAACCCGCCTGTTTGCTGGCAGTTTCCATCCACTCCTGAGCCTCGACTGGCAGGTCGCTGCCGGTCATGAAGTGCGCCTTGGGGTTGCCCGGCGGGTTGAGGATGCTCTGGATATGCCCGCTGTTGGACACCACAAACTCTCCCTGACCGCCAAACAGATGCATGGAGCGGTAGCAGGCGTCCCACGGGGTGATGTGGTCGGTCAGGCCTGCGATGCAGTAGAAGTCACTGGTGACCTGACTGAGGTCTATCGGAGTGCCGCAGACCTCCATGGCACCGGCACGGGCAAACGGATTGGCCTGGTACATATCAATGAATTCGCCGTGCAGCGTGGCGGGCAGGTTGGTGGTGTCGTTGTTCCAGTAGAGGACATCGAATGCCGGCGGTGCTTTGCCGAGCAGGTAGTTGTTGATCCAGTAACTCCAGATCAAGTCATTGGGGCGCATCCAGGCGAAGACTTTGGCCAGCTCGCGGCCCTCCAGCACGCCAGCCTGATAGGAGCGGCGTTTGGCTGCCTCCAGGGTCTTCTCGTCGGCGAACAGCCCGATCTGGGTGTCGGGGCGTATGTCCAACATACTGACCGCCAGGGTAAAGGCATTGACCTTTTTCTCGTCCAGGGCGGCGTAGTGACCCAACAGCGAGGACATGGTGCAGCCTCCGGAACAGGCTCCGAAAGTGTTCAGGTCGGCACTGCCGGTTATCGCAAGAACCGCTTCGATCGCTTCCTTCAGGGCTTCAACGTAGCTGGAAAAACCCCACTCACGCTGTGCCTTGCCCGGATTGCGCCAACTGACAGCGAAGGTCTGGATACCGCTGTCGAGGAGAAACCGGATCAGGCTCTTCTCCGGCGTCAGATCAAACAGGTAGAACTTGTTGATCTGTGGCGGCACCACCAACAACGGACGTGCATGCACCCGTTCGGTACGGGGCTTGTACTGGATCAACTCCAGCACCTCATTGCGAAACACCACCGCACCGTCGGTGATGCCCAGATTATGGCCCACCCCGAAAGCCTTCTTGTCCACCTGGCTGGGCATGCCGCCGTTTTCGATCAGGTCCCGGGTCAGCTGCGAGAAGCCATCCAGAACGCTCTTGCCGCCGGTTTCAAAGAAGCGCTTGAGCGCTAGCGGGTTGGCCAGGGTGTTGGTCGGCGCCATCGCTTCGGTCAGCAGGCTGATGACGAACTGACCACGTTGAGCGTCCTGTTCGCTTAGGTTGCTGGTGCTGATCCAGTCGTTCATCTCCTGACACCAGGCCAGGTAAGTCTGCTTGTAGCGACGGTATAGCGGGTTGTGCTGCCAGGTGTGCTCGTCGAAGCGCTTGTCTCCCGCCGCTGGCTCGAGCTGCGAGCGGTTGAGCAGGACATTTTTCAGCTCAATACCGAATGCAGCCATATGCCGAGCGCTATGCACGGGTTGCTTCAACGCTTGTCGCAGGACCATGCGGGCGGTGCCGAGCAGGTCGCGCCCGCGAGGACCGAACGCCGGATTCAGGCTCAACGTGTGCATCGCAGCTTGTTGGGAGATCTCTTTATCTTTCTTATTCATTGTGACATTCCGGTAAGGCAACCAGGACGGGCGCCCGGTAGTTATATGGCTGCGGGCAAGCGACCGGAAATAGTGCCGGTCGGGCGAGCAGCAGAAAGGCAGGGCTTGCCACGCAGATCTTGACGAGCATATAGAAGGGAGGGCGGCCAACATTTCATTTGACGACAACGCTTTTTCAATTCATGACAATCCATGACCTTTGATCCGGGATTGTGCACGTCTCAAGCGGGCGGACGGCCAGTTACGCGGCATCATCACCCTGTGCTGAATGCTGCAAAAAGGTTGGGCTCACGCCAGGCTGTATTTCCGGAGCGCTGGGCGATCTGGCGGACCCCGTGCCCGCCAGAGAGGGTTAATCCACTCGTGCGGTCTAGCGCATTAGATGTACTGCCAACCCGGCGAGTGCGCAGGCCATCAACACCTGGATGACGCCCCGCTTGAAGCGGAACAAGGCAATCGCCGCTGCGATGGCGATCAGTGCCGAAGGCCAGTCGAGGTTGCCGCTGAAGCCTTTTGGCCACAGCACGTGATATCCAAAGAAAAACGCCAGATTGAGGATTACACCAACGACGGCGGCCGTAATGGCGGTGAGCGGCGCGGTGAATTTGAGTTCGTTATGGGTCGATTCTACGAGCGGGCCACCCGCGAGAATGAACAGGAACGAGGGCAGGAAAGTGAACCAGGTCACCAGGGAGGCAGCCACAGCACCCGCCAGAAATACGTGATCGGCACCGAATACTTGCAAGACATAGGCGCCGACAAAGCCGACAAAAGCCACCACCATAATCAGTGGCCCTGGTGTGGTTTCTCCAAGCGCCAGCCCGTCGATCATCTGCGTCGGGGTTAGCCAGCCATAATGACCGACCGCGCCTTGGTAGACATAAGGGAGCACAGCATAGGCCCCACCAAAGGTCAGCAACGCGGCCTTGGTAAAGAACCAGCCCATCTGGGTCAAGGTGCCTTCCCAGCCAAAGAGGGCGGTCAAAATCCCCATTGGCAACCCCCAAAGTGCGGCGCCGGTCAGTGCGAGCAACACCAGTTTCAACCAGCTGAAGCGGGCATGTGCCGGGGACGGAGTGTCATCATCAATCAAGGCCGGGCCAAAGGACTTTTTGGCAGCGCTATGGCCCCCGGTTCTGAACTTCTCGGGCGCCAGGCGTCCACCGACATAGCCGATGAATGCTGCACCCAACACGATCAACGGGAAGGGGACATTGAAGGCGAAGATCGCGGTAAATGACGCCGCCGCTATCGCCCACAGCCAATTATTCTTCAACGCCCGAGAGCCGATTCGATGGGCTGCTTGTACCACGATGGCCGTCACGGCGGGCTTGATGCCATAGAAGAGCCCGGCCACTACGGGCACCTCGCCGAAGGCAATGTACATCCAGGACAGTGCAATCAGGATGAACAGTGAGGGCAGCACAAACAATGCACCTGCAATGACTCCGCCCCAGGTTCGATGCATCAGCCAACCGATGTAAGTTGCCAATTGCTGTGCCTCTGGTCCAGGCAGCAACATGCAGTAATTGAGGGCATGCAGAAAGCGTCGTTCGGAGATCCAGCGCCGCCGCTCCACCAGTTCCTGGTGCATGATCGAAATCTGTCCTGCTGGCCCACCGAAGCTGATGAAACCCAGCTTCAACCAGAACCAGAATGCCTCACGCAAACTGATCGGCTTTGGCTTCGACAGATCACCTTCAGCTGCGGGTGCGAAAACCTTATTCATTGGGTTGTTCCTCTTTCACAAACCCGGCAAGCAGACCGTCGAAGAGGGCGCTCGCAGCCGCCAGCAAATGGTCGTCGTGGGTAATGGTTTCGCGCAGCCCAGCCAATACACGTTCGATGCCCGCGGCCTCCACAGGCGGAATGCCCCCGATATCGAGGTAGTGCACCAGTGCGCCAATGCGGTTCAGGCCTGGCTCCTGAAGTTCAAAGCTGGCTTGCAGGGTTTCGAAGGTCACGCGGTTGCCGACATGACTGAAGGTCGCATCATCGAAGTCAAAACCCAGTGCATCTACGGGACAGTCCTGGGGCGTGTTCAGCCAGAGGATCTGAGCTTGCGCATCAATGAAGCGCCGAATCAGCCAGGCACAAGCCAGCCGATCGACCCAGGGACGCTTACGTGTTGCCCAGACACGACCCTGATAATCGCCAAGACTGAGCGCAGTGATGGGTTGGTTGCTGCTGTGTGGCTCATCCGGCGATAGGGCTCTGCTGACCGCCGTCTCTAGCTCCTGCAACGCCGAATCCACCTGCTGCATCGGCTTGCCCGGGAAGTAATCGATGCTGACCAGTTGATCGTAGGCTTTGCGCAACTTACGAATTTGTTTGGTCGTTGCCAGCGCATTTTCAGCATTCAACTGCCCACGGCATTCTTCGATTTGCGCACGGAGCTTGCTGTAGTCATCGCCTCGGTCGAAGCATTCGACAAAGCGCTTACCGTCAGGATCGACGACGGGCAGGATGAACGCGGTGCCATTGATGGCAAGGATGTCACGCTCGACAGACGCCAGCACTTCACGGCAGAAAGTGGTGTCAGGCAACAGATAGGCGCCATCGCGCAAGACCGCCGCACCTGAAGCTTTCAAGGCACGCCAGGCTCGCATGCGTTCGGTGGCATTGGCGGTGGGTAAGCCAAGAATCAGAGCAAGCCAATTATTCATGTAGAGTCAGCTATTTATTATGTAGTAATAACTACGCTATACCTGATTTTGGCGCTTGGGAAGCGGTCCTTTAACACTCTAAGTTTGGCGAGACCAACTGGAGACCAGAGAGCGAGCAGCAGCCACCCCGCGATCCGCTTCAACAGAGCTTATTCAACGCCGCCTCAGCCGCCGCAATTTGCGCCTGGGCGCTGGACAATCACCTCGCCCTCCGGCGGCCCCTGGAAGTGTCGGACTTTAAAGCCGAACCAGACAATCGCCGTCAGCACCAGGAAGCTGCTGGTGATGTACAGCGCCCAATCATTCGGTGGCGGGATGTCGATGATGAAGATGATCACCATCGAGAGGACCGAGAGCAGGGAAATCACGGTGTACCAGAAGCTGTCTGCAGTGCCATGTGTAAAACCCTTCGTGACTAAAGGAAAACTTTTGTTCGCGTTTTCGAGTGCTATTTTTCGTCACTGCTCCCAGTACTCCAGAGCAAATGTAGATCGTACTGATGGTTTCTACGGCCCAGTCAGTGACGAATTGTAGGTGCGTTGTGTTGTTGTTTTTAATTGCTATGAAAATGTCAGAAGTGTACGTCCCCAATAGGGTGATAAAAATAACAAAACAGATCAGTTGTTGCGTTTATGTATTCAACTTTCGAAAAAATAATAAATACCTACCATCCCAGCAATTCCGTTTGGACTGAGAACGGGCCAGGCACGCCCCAGAAGCGGTTTCATATTTCTCGAAAATGTATTCCTGGGTATCGTCTAGGAGGGGTAAGTCAAAGTCGTTGCCTCATAAAAGAGGACCGGCATTGAACTCGCTGTGGAGAGCCCCTATGCCTCTAGCCTGGAGTCCTTAAAATAGCCTGGTGATTTCATTCAAGATCCGGTCCTGGGTTTGAGTACTGGGTCTGTGGCGATAAGCTACTGCCAAAAAAGCAACGCCTTCGTAGTCGCAGCGAATCGAAAAAGTCATACCTTCACGCAACCCATAGACTGATCGGTCTCCTGCATCAACAAAATATCTCGCTTTGGTAAGAGCCGCACTGGCGTGTTTCAGGCAGTCAGTTTGGCTAAGCGAGTGTTGTATCCAACTCGTCGTTACACGCACAGACGAAGTCTCGCTGTCATCGACAGGTGGTTGAGTGATTTCTTTATTAGGTGAAGTAATATTTTTATCGCTGCTGCAAGCAGTCAATCCCATTGAGATAACACAAATTAAAAAACAAAAACGAAGTCTCGAATAGTTAAGTTGATTTCGCATCGTGGGACGTTCCTTTGACGATTTGCAATGAATGAGGTGGTAGTTACTAATGTAATAGCGGATCTCTGATTTTTTCTACCTGTGTTCAGTGACAGGATAGACCGTCTGCCTATAGGGCGCGCGATTTGGGAGCGAATGCCCGTTTCTGGCCGATAGCTGACTGACTCAAGAGACCACATTGCCACCACATCGCGACGATCACCCTTATAAATACGGCAGTGGCTTCCTGGGTGCTTTCCCAGTTTTCATCGCCTGTAGGATGTGCGTGTCAGCTCATTCAACAACGCTTGAGGGTGCTTGTTTAAACGCGCTCAAGGTTACGTCCTGAAAGCTACAAATCCTTGCGCCGTTGCCTACGGCTACGCCAGAATCCGCCGGCTTGTGCGCCTTGGTGCTGCTCGGTAACTTGATTCCCGTCACTGCCCATCAGTGATCGGGTTTAGTCGCCCGGGGTTGTTAGTAAGGTGCATAGCGCGTCATTCAGTCAGGTATTTCAGTCCTGTGCTTAATGGTGGTTGTGCGCAGGGCGCCCTCGGGCGCGCCGGTTTTGCTAACTCCCCCGGTCGACTAACCTGCGCACAGCCGCCACCACTCGTTTAGTCGCGAAGTGGTTGAGGCTCCATTCAGGGAGTTTGCAACTATGTTCAAGGTCACACCCAATCCACCAGACACCGATCCAGTTTCCCCGTACGAACCCGATTCAAAAAAACTCAACGAAGCCGCCGAACGCGCCCTCAACTTCCACTTCCCATCGAACGCCGACATCAAAGCCACCAAGCGAACACGCAGCACCCTGTTTTCCGTGGACCCAGAAGCCACTGCCGAAACCCTGGCGGTATTTTTGGTCGAGACGCTGGCCTCGGTCGATGTGATGGTCCATCAGTTGGTGGACCATTTGGAGGGTGAGTCGCGTTATGCCTTGCTGGGCATTTCCAACAGCATCATGGTGGCGGAGATCACGGCGAACCGAGTGTTGGATAAAGTTGAGCCATCCGTGTAATCGCTGTTCTGTGATGAGGGAACTTGTTCCCTCATCAGTTAAGCAATTTCTGCGCTAACGCAATTTTTGTAGCAGCTGGCGTTCAGCGATCCGCTTCAAACGCGCTTATTCAACGCCGCCTCAGCCGCCGCAATTTGCGCCTGGCGCTGGACAATCACGTCGCCCACCGGCGGCCCCTGGAAGCGTCGGGCTTCAAAACCGAACCATACAATCGCCGTCAGCACCAGGAAACCGATGGTGATGTACAGCGCCCAGTCGTTCGGTGGCTGGATGCCGATGATGAAAATAATCACCATCGAGAGGACCGAGAGCAGGGAAAACACGGTGTACCAGAAGCGCCCCATGTTCCACGGTCCCATGGTCGGCCACTTTGAGGTCCCGTAGGTAAACAGGCCCAGCACGATGGGGATGATGAAGGAAAAGAACAGGAAGATCACCGTGCAGGAAACGACGATGGTATAGACCGGCGTGGCTCCGACCGAGATCACCGACGAGCCCCAGTCGAACAACACGGCGAGGGTGGCACCGGTCCAGATCGCCGCCACCGGGCTGCGAAAGGTCGGCGAGACCGAGGCCAGCGCTTTGGAGCAGGGCAGGCCGCCGTCACGGGAGAAGGCGAAGATCATGCGTGAAACCGAGGTCACGGTCGCCAAGCCGCAGAGGATCTGCGAGACGAAAATCGCCACATACAGCGCGAGCTTGAGCGTCGGGCTGACCTGGGTGTTCATGGCCCAGAAAAACACGTTCCAGCCTTGCTTGGCCGCCTCGTCCATGTTCGGCAGCATCAGCACGAACGAGCACAGCATCACCCAGCCGAACAGCAACGACCAGACCACCGACATGACCATGCCGCGTGGCACTGAAATGGCTGCGTTACGCGTCTCTTCGGAGGTGTGCGCCGAGGCGTCGTAGCCGGTGATGGTGTAGATCGGCAGCAGCAAGCCGAGCATGAACACCCAGCCGTTCGACACCTGTGGCCAGACCGCACCGCCGGCATCGCCGGAGTAGTTGCTGAAGGTCCACAACCGCGCGAATTCATAACTCGGTGCCGAGATCAGGCAGACGATGGTCAGCGCCAGGGCGGTGGCGAAAATCAGGTAGCCGGAGAAGTCGGTGAGCTTGGCGGTCAGGCCGATGCCCAAGTGGTTACACAAGGCCTGAAGACCGGTTAGCACGGCGAGAAAAATCACCCTGACGGTGGTCGTGTCCTCCATGCCCAGCGCCGGGCCGAAGGCACCGAAAAAGAAGTAATAGGTGCCGACATTGATCGCCCCCAGCACGGTGACCAATCCCAACAGGTTGAACCACGCGGTCAGCCAGCCGGTGAAGCGGTTGCCGAGAATCGAGCCCCAGTGATACAGCCCGCCAGCGGTGGGATATGCCGAAGAAATCTGCGCCATGGCCATGGCGAACACCCCGGAGATCAGGCAGCCGATTGGCCAGCCGATGCCGATGGAGGCGCCGCCCCCACCGGAGGTGCCTTGGGCGAGGGAGTTGATGCCCCCGGAGAGGATGCAGATGATTGAAAAGGAAATCGCAAAGTTGGAGAAAACGCCCATTCGTCGCGAGAGCTGCTGGGCGTAGCCCATGCTGTGCAGCGCCTTGACGTCATCGTCATGCGAGGCGTCGGTGCCGGGCTGGCTTGCTTGATTCATGTTGTGTGCCCCATCAGGTTTTGATACGCATCCATCCGAAATGCCGGACGGGCTGGCTTTCAACCCCTTGTCGTACTGCTCCTGTCTCCAACCGGTACAACCTGCCCGTGCCCGGCATTCACATGTCGAGCACTGACAGGCAACTGCTCTACAGGCGGCCGTGAAATGCCGCGTCAAAAATCTCTGCCGCGCCGGCCTTGGTCAGGGGCAGCGGATTGCCGCCGGCAGAGGGGTCGACAACGGCCATGTCCGCGATCAGGTCGGCCTGTCGGTCATCCACCCCCAACTGCACCAGTGTGTGCGGCACGCCGATGTCTTTGCGCAGCTTGAGGATGAAGGCCAGGAAACTGTCGAAACCGGGGGAGGGCAGGCGCAAATACGCAGCCAGACGCGTGATGCGTTCTTCGATGGCCGGGCGATTGAATTTCAGGACGTAGGGCATGAAGGTCGCATTGGTCATGCCGTGATGGGTGTCGTACAGCGCGCCCACTGGATGCGAAAGGGCATGCATTCCGCCCAGTCCTTTCTGAAACGCGGTGGCGCCCATCGCCGCCGCTGCGAGCATGTGCGCGCGCGCATCAAGGTCGGAGGGCGTGTGCACGGCGCGCACCAGTGCGTTGGCCACCAGGCGCATGCCTTCCACGGCGATGCCGTCGGCCAGGGGGTGGAAACCGGGGGCGCAGTAGGCTTCCAGGCAATGGGCCAAGGCGTCCATGCCGGTACCGGCGGTGACTTTGGCCGGCATGCCGACGCTCAGGGCCGGGTCGCTGATGACCACGCGCGGCATCATTTTCGGGTGGAAGATGATGCGTTTGGTGTGGGTGGCCTCGTCGATGATCACTGCTGCACGGCCCACTTCCGAGCCCGTGCCCGCCGTGGTGGGCACCGCAATCACCGGGGCGATGCGGCTTTCGTCAGCGCGGGTCCAGTAGTCGCCGATGTCTTCGAAATCCCAGACCGGGCGCGTCTGGCCGCTCATGAAGGCGATGAGCTTGCCCATGTCCAGGCCGCTGCCGCCACCGAAAGCGATCACGCCATCGTGATTGCCGGCGCGCCAAGCGTCGAGCCCGCCAGCCAGGTTGGCTTCGACCGGGTTAGGCTTGAGGTCGCAAAACAGCGTGACGCCAAGTCCGGCGGCGCGCAGGGCTTCCAGGGTGGCGATGGTCATCGGTGCACGCGCCAGGCCACTGTCAGTGACCAGCAGCGGGCGCTCGATGCCTTGGCTGCGACAGATTTCGGCGAGTTCGGCGATGCGGCCGACACCAAAGCGGATGCTCGTGGGGTAATTCCAGTTCGCGGTCAGGCTCATGGCTCAGATCTCGTGGCGCAAATGGAAGGATTTGGCGCGGGTCAGGTGTTCATAACCGAGGCGTGACAGGGTGACGCCGCGCCCGCTGTTTTTTACCCCGGTCCAGGCCAGGGCAGGGTCCAGGTAATCGCAGCGGTTCATGAATACGGTGCCGGTGTCGATCTCATTGCCCAGGCGTTCGGCGGCGGCAAGGTCCTGGGTCCAGATTGAGGCGCTGAGCCCGAATTCGCTGTCGTTCATCAAGGCGATGGCTTCGTCATCACCCTCCACCGGCATGATGCCGACCACCGGGCCAAAGCTTTCTTCGCGCATGACTGACATGTGGTGGGTGACGTCGACCAGGACCTGTGGCGCGAGGTAGGCGCTGCCCGGCACGTCAGCGGGAAATGCCAGAGGTTCAATCAGTGCCTTGGCACCTTGGGCCAGCGCTTCGGCGATCTGACCGCGTACGAAATCAGCGGCGGCCGGAGTGACCATAGGGCCGAGTGTGGTGGCTTCGTCCAGCGGATTGCCCAGCACGTATTGGCGGGTCAGGGCAGCGAAACGCTCGATAAATGCAGGGTAGATTTTCTTGTCGACATAAATGCGCTCGATGGCGCAGCAGCTTTGCCCGGAATTGAAGAAGCTGCCGTCCACCAGATTTTCTACGGCATGGTCGATATTGGCATCTGCGCGCACGTAGGCTGGGTCTTTGCCGCCGAGCTCCAGGCCCACGCCGAGGAAGTGCCCGGTGGCGGCGGTTTCCATGGCCTTGCCGGCGCCGACGGAACCGGTGAAATTGACCTGGTGAACACGTCCGGAGCCAATGATCGCGGCGGTCTGGCTGTGATCGAGCAGCAGGTTGTGAAACAGACCGGCCGGCAAATTGGCGCTGGCCATGGCCTCGGCGAACCGTTCACCCACCAGCAGCGTTTGTGATGCGTGTTTGAGGATGACGCTGTTGCCGGCCATCAGCGCCGGAATGATCGTGTTCACGGCGGTCAGGTACGGGTAATTCCATGGCGCAATGACCAGCACTGTCCCCAATGGATCACGTTGAATGTGCCGTCGAAAACCGCTGACTGGCGTGGGTTCAATCGCTGCCAGGGCTTCAGGCGCAATGGCGATCATGTGGCGGGCACGCTCTTCGAAACCGCGCAATTCGCCCGCACCAAACCGTACCGGGCGCCCCATTTGCCAGGCCAGTTCCCGCACGATGTCAGTTTTCATCGCCAGCATCGCGTCCACCACCGCACTGCAAAAAGCAGCGCGCTCGCTCAATGGCCGGCGTTTCCATTGCGCCTGGGCGGTGGATGCGGCTGTCAGTGCCTGTTCGATCTGCGTTGCGTCGGCGTAGCGGCGCTCGGCATAGACCCGGCCATCGACCGGGGAAATGAGTTTGATGGTTGCCGTCATGGTGACCTCAATAGCGTTCAAAGCCGCGCTGCAGTTCCCAGTCGGTGACCCGCCGGTCGTACTCTTTCTGTTCCCATTCGGCGGTGTGCACGTAGTGGTCGATCACCTCATCCCCGAACGCTTCGCGCAACATGCTGGAGGTCTGAAGTGCGGCGCAGGCTTCGCGCAAGGTTTTGGAAACTTCCGGCAAGTGTTCGTCGAGGTAGGCGTCGCCTTCAAAGGGCGGTGCGAGGGTGAGCTTCTCGTCGATCCCGGCCAGGCCCGCGGCAATCAACGCGGCAAAGGCCAGATACGGGTTGAGGTCGGCGCCGCCGATGCGACATTCGATGCGGATGGATTTGCTCTCTTCTGCGCACAAGCGAAAGCCGGCGGTGCGGTTGTCCCGGCTCCACACCGCCCGCGTCGGCGCAAACGTGCCGGCCTGAAAGCGCTTGTACGAGTTGATGTAGGGCGCGAGAAAACAGGTGATGTCGTTGGCATACTTGAGCTGCCCGGCGACCCAGGAACGCATCAGTGTCGACATGCCGAACTCGGCCTTGGCGTCGAAGAACAACGGCTTCTTGCCGTTCTTGTCCCACAGCGAATTATGGATGTGGCTACTGGAACCGGCGGCGTCATAGCGCCACTTGGCCATGAACGTGATCGCCTTGCCTTGCAGTTGCGCGATCTCTTTGCAGGCGTGCTTGATAATGACGTGGTGGTCGGCCATGGTCAGGGCATCGGCGTAGCGGATGTTGATCTCTTCCTGGCCTGGCCCCCATTCACCCTTGGAGTTTTCCACGGGAATGCCGCTGGCCTGCAGGTGCTTGCGAATCGCCCGCAGCACAGGCTCTTCGCGGGTGGTCTGCAGGATGTTGTAATCCTCGATGTAGTGGCCTGCGGTTTTTGGCTTGTGGTAGTTGCGTTCGTGGATGGCCTCGTAGCTCTCGTCGAACAGATAGAACTCCAGCTCCGAGGCGAACATGCCGGTGTAGCCACGTTCGCGCAGGCGTTCGATCTGCTTTTTCAGGATCGCCCGCGGGCTGTGCGGCAAGTCGCGGCGATGGTGATGATCAAGCACATCGCAGAGCACCAGCGCCGTGCATTCCAGCCATGGCACCCGGCGCAGGGTGGACATGTCGGGTTTGAGCACAAAGTCGCCATAGCCCTTGCTCCAACTGGCGGCGGCGTAACCCGGCACGGGTTCCATGTCGATGTCGTCGGCCAGCAGGTAGTTGCAGCAGTGGGTTTCTTCATGGCCGCTGTCGATAAAAAACTCGACCTGGAATCGCTTGCCGACCAGACGTCCCTGCATGTCGACCATGCAGACCAGTACGGTATCGATTTCGCCGGCAACGGCGGCACGCTTCAGTTCTTCAAAGCTGAGGAGGGGCTCGGTCATCACGTCAGTCCTGCGTGAATAGTGTGGGCCTGTCTGAAATAGCTGTTGCAGACGCTCTTCAGAAAAACCCAAACCCTGCCGGAGCGAGCATCGTGCGCAATAAGCTGATCCTTAGCTTAGCCTACTGTCGTTTTTTGCAAGTTTTGATGGAGTTGGCGAGACGCACCCACCAATTGATCAAGCGAGAACGCAAGATTTCGCCCGCTCGGGTTGGGCAAGACCCAGACTTTTGCGTTGCCGAAGGTGTTGGGTTGAAGCCCCCAGGCAATGTTTCGCTGGCCGGATAAGGCGCAGTACGCGGCCTTGCCGAGAAACGCTACGAAGCGGGGGGCGTAGCGCAAGATCTTTTGTTCAAAGTCCGCAGCGGCGGCGATGAACTCGTGCAATGACAGCTGATCCGCGCGCGCCGTGGGCCGGTCGACCACGGCGGTCAATCCACAGCGGTAGTGCAAAATCGTCCGGTCGTTTTCCGGGCGCACTTCCTCTGGCGTGAACCCGGCGAGATGGAGCGTGCGCCAGAAGCGATTGCCCCGGCCCGCAAAGTGATGCCCTTGAGCGGCGGCTGTTATGCCCGGATTGATCCCACAGAAAATCACGTCGAGCTGATCGGCCAAAATGTCTTCAAGTCCTTCACCCGCCATAAAGCCTCTCAAGCGCAGATCACGTTGACTGCGTTGCGCGCCAGCTCGGTCAGTTCCTCTCGGGATTTGCCTGCCCGTGCCCGGATCGAAATGCTGTGCAGCAGGGAGGAGGCGAGGACGGCGAGGGCGGACGGGTCGACGTCGTCCTTGAGTTCGCCAGCCGTAACAGCCGTTCGCAGACGCGCTTCAAGATCGGCGTCGAGCCGGCTCAGACGATCTGACAGTACTTCGCGGATTTCCACATCCTCGACGGCTTCGGTGGTTGCCGTGCCAATCGCAAAACAGCCACGGGGTTGGCCGTCACCCGAGAAGTAGATCGACAGCTGCCCCTCATAGAAACGCATCAACGCCTCGCTCAAGGACAGTTGGCTGTCTGTCAGCGCCGTGTGCATGTCGGCGGCGGCGAATTCCCAGTACTGCTCCAGCGCCTTGATATAGAGCGCGTGTTTGTCACCGAACGCGGCATAGAGGCTCGGGCGATTCATGCCTGCTGCCGTGGCGATGCTGTCCAGCGACGCGGCGGAATAGCCGGTACTCCAAAACACCCCCAGTGCTTGCTGCAGCGCGGTCTGTGGGTCATAGGCGCGGGGGCGTCCACGTCCTTTTGCTTCGGTAATCTTTTTTTGTGCCATGGCGTACAAAATCCTTGTGTGAAGGTGGGGTCAGGCATATTCTTACACCATCGCACAAAATTAAGGAACCAGAAGTTCCTGAATTTGAAGTTTGTTGTAGCGGAGCTCGAACTGGGTATAGCGGCGACGAAACAGGGTGCGGCGGAGCGATCCTTCTGACTGCGCACGGTATGGCTGTTTTTTATGGGTATTAGCCCCTGACTTCCCGGTTAAAGGTGTTTTCGATCATGACTAAACAGTTCGATATCCCGGCTTCACAAACCTTTGAGCACCCAGGGCCGAACCCGACAGCGCCCGACAAAAAAACGCTTAAAGAAACCGTTCGACCACTGCTGATGGTGGGTGTCCCGGCGCTCTTCGCCGCGGTCGGGTACGCACACTATGTGGTCGGCGAGCCTTACATCTCGACCGATAACGCCTACGCCCGAGTGGCCAAGGCATCCATCAATGCGCGCACGTCAGGCCAGGTCATCGAGATTGCAGTGGAGGACAACCAGCCAGTTCGCAAGGGTCAAGTGTTGTTCCGCATCGACCCGAAACCGTTGCAGATCGCCGTTGACCGCGCGCAGGCCCAGCTGAGCGTCGCGCGGTTGCGCATCGATGGGCTCAAGGCCAGCTACCGCCAGCAACAGGCCGAACTGCAATCGGCCAAAGAGTCAGCCGATTTCGATCAAAAGGAATTTGGCCGCAAGAAGGCGCTGGTCGCTTCCGAGTTCGTGTCGAAGTCGATTTATGAGCGCGCAGACACCGACCTGAAAGTGTCGCGGCAACGAATAGCCTCCATCGAACAACAGATCGCCAGCACGGTGGTGGCCTTGAGCGGTAATCCGAATATCGACGTTGACAGCCACCCGGCCGTTCGCGAGGCCAAGGCGCAGCTGGATGAAACGCAGCTCTACCTCTCGTACGCCACGGTATACGCGCCGGACGATGGCATCGTCGCCAAGGTCGATGATTTGCAGGTGGGCAATTTTCTGAACAACGGCGCACCGGCCTTTGCGCTGCTGTCCGATCGCCAGGTGTGGGTGGAAGCCAACTTCCGCGAAACGGAGGTGACGCACATGCATCCGGGGCAGGCCGCGACCATTCACCTCGATACCTACCCGGATCACGAATTCAAAGCCCACGTGGTCAGCATGAGCCCCGGTGCCGGATCGGACTTCGCCTTGCTACCGCCGGAAAACGCTACTGGCAACTGGGTCAAGGTGGTGCAGCGGGTGCCGGTGCGGCTCGAACTCGACGAGCTCGACCCGCAGATGCCGCTCTATTCGGGGATCAGCGCCACGGTCAAGGTCGATACCGGGCACCGCACGCCGTGGTGGCATCCGCTCAAGGAACTGTTGACCGCTGGAGCCTCCTGATGAACACCAACCCTGCGGGTTCATTGAGGTTCGCCGCATTGCTCGCGACTTATATGCAATCGGCAAACCTGCCTTTGCCCAATGCCGTGCTCAGATTCATCCAGGGCAGTATGTCGATGACCGACGATCAGGCCGGATGGGTTTTCACCTCGTACCTTGCGGCGAGCGCGATCACCATGCCAATTGCGCAATGGCTGGCTGGGCGTTACGGCCTGAAGCGGGTGTATCAAACCGCGCTGGCCGTGTTCGTCCTGGGCTTGCTGCTCGCCACCCTGGCATCGACGCCGCTGGAGTTCATCGGTGCGCGCATTATCCAGGGCCTGGCGAGTGGCGTGCTGGCGCCGCTGTCGATGGCTATTGCCCTGGAAACGTTGCCACTGGAGAAACGCGCGAAGTTCGGCGCGACGTGGACGGCTATCGTCCTGTTGGGCATCGTCAGCGGCCCGAGCATCGGCGGCTGGATCGCCGAACATTTCGGCTGGCGCCCGATCTTCTACATCAGCCTGCCGCTGTCGACGTACATCTTCCTGGTGGTCGCACTGTTGCTGGCCGAGAAGAAGGCCGAGAAACGCCCAACGTTCGACTTCTTCGGTTTCGGCACTTTCACGTTGGGGCTGATCAGCCTGCAAATGTTGCTCGATCGCGGTGAACGCCTGGACTGGTTTGCCTCGACCGAGATCTGTCTGGAAGCGATCGGCTGTGCGCTCGGGCTTTACCTGTTCCTGGTGCATGTGCTGACCGCGAAGGTGCATTTCCTCAACAAGCGTTTGTTCAGCGACCGCAACTTCGTGTTGTCGACGGTGATCTTTTTCGCCGTGGGTTTCGTGTTGCTGTCGACCATGGCGCTGACGTCGCCGATGCTCGATGAAATCCTCGGTTACCCGCCTGACACCACCGGTTCGCTGACCATACCGCGCGGAATAGGGCTGGTCGGTGCGTTTCTGTTGATGGGCCGTGTTCCGGAGCGTTTAGACCGTCGGCTGTTCGTCGCGGCGGGCGTGGCCATCGTGGTGTATGCCAACTGGCTCATGCTCGGCTATTCGCCGCTGATGGACTGGTCGCCGGTGGCAGTAGCCGGCGCGATTCAGGGCATAGGCATCGGCATGTTGATGCCGTCGCTGACCAAGGTCGCGTTCAGCACGCTCGACCCGGCGCTGCGCCCGGAAGGCACTGGTCTTTTCAATTTGTCGCGTGTGTACGGCAGCACCCTCGGTGTGGCGATCGTGCAGTTGTATTTCTTCAACAACACCCACGCGATGCACATGGCGCTGGCCAGCAACCTGACGCCCTATGGCTCAGCGGCACATTCGGCGGCGACGTCCTTGCAAGCCATGGCGGGGCTCAATGAAATGATCACCGGCCAGGCGGCGTTTATTGCGGTGATCGACCAATTCAAGATTTTGATGTTCGCGATGCTGGTGGTCAGCCCACTGGTGATCTTCCTTCGCAAGCCCGTTGCGACCAACTAGTTTTCGTGGAGTTTGCCTCATGACATTTAATGCGCGCTTTCTCAACAGACAGACGATAAACACCACGTTCGGTGCAGTGTCGGTGCTGATGTTCCTGACCGCCTGCACGGTGGGTCCCGATTACCAAATGCCGCCACCCAGCTCGTCGCAGCACTACGATCAACAGGCCGAGCAGCGGCTTGGCCAGCGCATTGACCTGGGCAAGCAGGTCAGTGGCGATTGGTGGACTGCGTTTCGTTCGCCCAAACTCGACAACGTTGTGCGCCGAGCCATCGACGGCAATCTGGAACTTGTCGCTGCCGATGCCACGATCCGCCAAGCGGCGTCCTCCGTAGCGGCGGCGCAGGGGGCGCTGTATCCGCAGGTGGATTTTTCCGCCCAGGCCGGCCGAGTGCGTACGCACAACAGTCGTGACCCTGTCGTTTCCAACTTCTATGCCATCGGGCCACGGGTCGGCTTCGACCTGGACGTGTTCGGCGGTAACAAGCGCCAGGTCGAACAACAGGAAGCGCTGACGGCCTTTCAAACACATCGCTACGAAGCGGCATATCTGACGCTCACGGGGAACGTCGCCAGCCAGGCGTTGTTGATGGCATCCGCGAACGCACAGATGCAAGCCGTGGAAAAACTGCTGGCCATAGACACCAAGAACCTCGAACTGGTACGCATGGCGCACCTCAATGGCAGCACCACGCAGATCGATGTGTCGCTGGCCGAAACCCGGCTCGCGCAGGACCGCACGCTGTTGCCGCCGCTGGCTCAACAGCGTGATTCGGCACGGCATGCGCTGTCGATCCTGACGGGCAAAGGACCGGCTGACTGGATCGCGCCGGACTTCGACCTGGGCGAATTTGCCTTACCGGCCAATGTCCCCGTCAGTCTGCCCTCGGAAATGGCCCACACCCGGCCGGACGTGCTGCAAGCCGAGGCGCAACTGCACATCGCCAGCGCCACCGTCGGTGTCGCAACCGCCAACCTCTATCCTCATGTGGAGCTTTCCGCATTTCTCGCACAGTCGGCGACAGGCAATGGCGGCGCCGCGCTTTGGGGCTTCGCCGCCGGGGTGGCGGGGCCAATCTTCAATGGCGGAACCCTCAAGGCGGAACGCCAGGCAGCGGTCGACGGCTACAACGCGTCGCTGGCTGACTACCAGCAGACCGTCATCACATCGTTCGGTCAGGTCGCTGACACGCTGCAAGCCATCAACCATGACGCCGAGGAAAACCTCGCCCAGGAAGACGCATTGCGTGCCGCCGACAGCAGTTTTCGCTTGAACCAGCAAGCGTACGGCCAAGGGGAGAACAGCATTCTCCAGGTGCTGGAAGCAGAGCGCGCCTATGAGCAGGCGTTGTTAGGGCAGATCAGAGTGAAGACCGCGCAGTACCTCGACACCGTTCAGCTGTTTGTCGCCCTCGGCGGCAATTCCGTCGGCGTGTTCGAGCAACGAGTGGCCAGTCGCGAAGAATCCAAACGTTCATATCAGTAAAGGCTGCGGCCTCAGAGAGTGGAGTAAAGACATGACCTACGAAGCCTTTCACGACGAACTTCGCGAGACAACATTTGCGCTGAACCACGGCTCGGCCGAGATGCCCGCCGTAGGCTTTGGCACGTTATTCCGTGACCTCAGCGTTACGACCCAAGCGGTTACCCACGCGCTGGAAACAGGCTTTCGCCATTTCGATTGTGCCGAGCGATATCGAAACGAAGACGCGGTCGGCGTGGCGTTCAAGGCTTTCCTGGACACGGGCAAGGCCCGGCGCGAGGACCTGTTCATCACCACCAAACTGTGGAACACCAACCATCGTCCCGAGCGCGTGTTGCCGGCCTTTGAGGCCAGTTGCCGCCGGCTTCAGGTGGATTACATTGATTGCTACCTGATCCACACGCCGTTCGCCTTTCAACCCGGTGATGACCAGGAACCCAGAGACCCGTTCGGGCACATGATCTACGACTCGGGCGTGACCTTGATCGAGACATGGCGGGCGCTTGAACAGCTCGTGGATGAAGGGCGCTGCAAGTCCATCGGCTTGTCGGATATCACCTTGCAGGCGTTGAAGGCGATTGTCGAAGTAGCGCGGATAAAACCCGCCGTCGTGCAGGTGGAATCCCACCCGTATCTGCCGGAGTGGGAGCTGCTGGAGTTTTGCAAACAGCACGGCATCATCGTCCTCGCATTTGCGCCGCTCGGTCATGGCATGCAGCCTGCCGTACTGGAAGATCCGGTGATTACCGGCATCGCGCAACGGGTGCAGAAAACCCCGGCTCAAGTCGCTTTGGCCTGGTCGGTACAGCGCGGTGTCGCGTTTCTGACCACGTCTGCAACACTGAGCCATATTAAAGAAAACTTTGATATTGCCACGCTGCCGCACCGGGCCATGCTTGAAATCAAGGAGGAAATTACGACTCGGGTGCGCTTCAACTCGGTTGTGCAAACCGGTATCCCCGGCTTTATCCCGGGTTCAAAGTAACCCATGCCAAAGCGGCGGCCTGATGACAGGCCGCCGTTTTTTTTACTGGTCAATTGTGCGCCGAGGCAAAAACGATGGACGTTTTTCAAACCATGCGTTGTTTCATAGCGGTGGCCCAGAGCGGCAGCTTCACGGCCGCAGCGGTGATGCTGGACACCTCGACCACTAACATTTCCAAAGCGGTTTCCAGCCTGGAGGCCCGGCTGCAAACACGCCTGATCAACCGCACGACCCGGCGCCTGGCCCTGACCGAAGCGGGGCTGCGCTATTTGCAACGCTGCGAGAAGATTATTGAAGAGATGCGTGAAGCCGATGAAGAAGCGGGGACGGCCCAGATCAGGCCCGTGGGCCGGCTGAAAATTCATGCGATGTCAGCCGTTGGCAATCACTACGTGATCAACGCCATCGCCCGGTATAGAGAGGCGCATCCTTCGGTGATGTTTGATTTGACCCTGACCAATCGGCTGCCGGACTTGCTGGAAGAGGGGTATGACATGTCGATTGTGTTGGCGCGGGACTTACCCGATTCAGGCTTTGTCGCGCAACGGCTGGGCATTACCTACAGCATTCTTTGCGCCTCACCGGCGTACCTGAACAAACGCGGAATGCCCGACGCACCGGGTGCATTGGGCGCACATGATTGCCTGAGGATTGTGAATACGGTGATGCCGGCGGAAAACTGGGTGTTCGAAGGGCCCGAAGGCGTGGAGACGGTGAGCACACCGATGTCGCCGTTTCACGTCAACACGGCGGATGCGATGACAGTGGCGATCAGCAACGGAATGGGCATCGGCATTCAACCGATTGCGTCCGCCGTGGAAGGTTTGAAAGCGGGGACTTTGGTGCGGGTGTTGCCTGAGTATCATTTTGAAGAGCTGAATGTGTTTGCCATCTACCCGTCACGCAAATTCGTCGATGCGAAAATCAAGACGTGGGTGGATTTTCTCAAGGATTACATTCCGGTCTTGCTGGCCTCCGATAAAAAAATCGTCGGTTCAAGCAAAAAAAGATAAACGCCTGTGCCGCCGGTATGGAGTGTCGACCCTCCATCGTCTGCACGGTACTCAACCGTTGGAACACCCGGTGCCCATGACTTGATACTGCAGGACGTGCTGTTGACCGCGCGAGTCTTCGTAGGTCATTTGCGCCGGTACCGGGCCGCACTCGTTGGGAATGTCTGTCACGCTGATGACCCGTTTGATGTCGAGGTGGGTGTCGTAGGTATAGGTTTCAACCGGGGCCTTGGCGGCTGCAGTGGCTGAGGCATTATCTGCGGCGAAGGCGGGTGCACCGACACTGGCGAACGCCAGCAGGAGAGCGATTTTTGAAAGTTTCATATTGTTCACCGTATCGTTTGAGGTGGGGTGGGCGACCGGTTTGATCGTCCGTTTTTCTACCTTGTGAGCTCATGGCAAATGCTCACGGGGTAGGAACGATGCTAGGGGTTAATCCTGGCCTCAAACAGAAGCACGCAGGACAAACACTGTTGCCGGTTTGCGCATTAATGCAGGGCTTCTGGACGTCATCACTGTCCTTGTGGCATGGTCGAAAAAATGCCACGCAGCCAACAGGATTTAGACGATGGAGGAGGGGAGTCAGGTCGGTGGCACACCGTCGATGGCGACGCTGAAGGCATTCAATCAATGCGTGCTGCACCTCGGGCGACTGGCACGGGAGCGCGGCGCCTCGCAATTCATCGAAGGCGGGCTGCAAGCCTTTCGCCCACTGGTGCCATTCGCGTCGGCGTGGTGGGGCGAGATGTCCACGTCAGACGCCGATGTGGCGCCGAAAAGCTGGATGCACGGGCGCATCGACCTGCCCGAATCGTTTGCTGCCGAATGGCACAAAAGCGCAGGCAGCGACCGGTTCTCCCATGACACCCTCAGCCAACCCGGCGCAGTGGTGCGTGACAGTGGTTACACCGATCTCCATGAAGAAGTCGACGCGTTCGCTCGCCGTCATGACCTCTACCATGTGATATGCATCACCTTCGAGTTGCCCGAAAGCGGTTTGATGTTTTTTGTCTGCCTGTATCGCGGCGAACACGCGTCAGGGTTCAACGACAGCGAGGCCGCGTTGTTTTCAGCCTTCTGCGATCACCTGTTGCAGCTGTGGCGCTTCCAGGTGCAGGACATGATCCGCATCGACACCGGTAACGGTGCCAGCGACTTTGGCGTTGCGCGAATGGATGGCTCGCTGCTATACGTCGGCGCCAGCCTCTGTGTGGCCATTCAGCGTGAAGTGCCGGGGTGGAGCGGTTCGATGCTGCCGGCGCAGGTGATCGCCCAACTGCCAAAAGCGCCGAGCGTCATGCGCCTGGGACGTTGTGCACTGACCCTCAGCCCGAATGGCGAGCACGTCATTCTGTCCCTAGAAACCCAGTCACGCGGTGTCGTGCTGGCACCACGCGAACGGACGGCGGCGATGCTGTTCGCGGCCGGGAACTCCTATAAGGAAATTGCCAGGATCCTCGGCTTGAGCCCCGCGACCGTGCGCACGTATCTGCGCAACTGCTACTTGCAGCTTGGGGTGAAGAGCAAGGTCGAGCTGGGTTCGGTCCTGTCTGCACAAGCAACTCGCCGCGAATCACTCTGACGACCCCGGATCATTCACTGACCCCTCCTCATTTGTGGAGGTCCATCCAAAGCCCGCGCGCTATAGGGTATGCCTTGCATATCAGGGGCTTGCGCGCAGGCTGTTCGGGCCGCTTCCAAAACTATAAAAACAGAGGTGAGGCAGTTGAAATTTTCCAGGCTTTTTATCGCCATGGCGGCGACAAGCGCAGTTTCCGGTCTGGCGCTGGTGGGGTGCCAGACCCAGGGTTCGACCCCGGCAGACATGGTCATGCGCAACGGCTATGTCTACACCGTCGACAGCCAGAACTCGGTGCAGCAGGCGATTGCCGTTACAGGCGGGAAGATCGTCTACGTCGGCAACGATGAAGGGGCGGCGTCGTACATCGGCAAGCAAACGCAATTGGTCGATCTGGCGGGGCGCATGCTGATGCCGGGCTTCATCGATGCACACATGCACCCGGGTGACGGCGGCCGCGCCATAACCTTGTGCGACCTGAAATACCAGACCATGACGCGCAAGGAGTTCCAGACCACCATTCAGGCGTGCCTGGATGCCGACAAGGGCAAGGGGCCTGATGTCTGGCTCGAAGTCGGCAGTTGGGACCGGATGGGCATGGACGGTCTCGACGGCGACCCGGACAAATCGACGCTGGACGCCCTCAAGACCAACCGGCCGATTCAGGTGCGCTCCACCGATTTCCACACAGTACTGACCAACTCGCGCGGCCTGGCGGTCGCCGGCATCAACAAGCACACGGCCAACCCCAGTGATGGCAAGTACGTGCGTGACAGTGCCGGCAACCTCACCGGCATCTGCGAAGACGGCGCGGCCGACGCGATGGCCGCCGTGGTGCCTCCAGCCACCGACGCCGAAAAACTCAACCAGACCCGCGCCGCGCTCGACGCCATGCGCCAGCAGGGCATCACCAGTTTCTTCGACGCGTTGTCGGGGCCGGAGAATGGCAAAGCCTTCACCACCTTGCAACAGTCGGGTGAGCTGACCGCCCGGGCCTTGCTGGCGATCAAACTGGACCCGGCCGCCGCCGCAGCCGACCCGGCGAAAACCATCGCCGAGGCCAAGGCAATGGCCGCCACTTACGATCAGGGCGAAGCCAAAGTCGCGCCGGGCGTGAGCATGCGTCACGTCAAATTGTTCATGGATGGCATCATCAACGCGCCGGCGGACACCGGTGCGATGTTGACGCCGTACCTGCACAATGCCGGCACCGAGAAGGCGCCTAAATGGACGCCGGGCAAAAACGTCGGTGAGTTGTACTTCCCGCCGCAAGTGCTCAAGCCGCTGCTGTTGCAAGCCGTGCAAGCAGGCCTCGACCCGCACCTGCACGCCACCGGCGACCGCGCCGTGCGTGACTCCCTCGATGGCATCGAATACGTGCGTCAGCAATTACCTGGCAATGGATTTCGCCCGACCATTACCCACAACGAGTCTGTGGACCCCGCCGATTATGGGCGCTTCAAGGCCCTCGACGTGACCGCCAACATGTCCTTTCAGTGGGCGCAGCAAGCGCCGTCCACGGTCGACGGCACCAGCGATCACCTCGGGCCTGCGCGTTTTGCCCGCATGGAGCCCTCGGGCAGCATCGCCCGTGCTGGCGGCCGGGTGGCGTATGGCAGCGACTGGCCGGTTGACCCGCTTGATGAGTTCCTGGCGCTGAAAGTCGGCGTCACCCGTTCCGGTGATCCGACGAACCCGCACAGCTACGGCCCGAAGTACGCCGGTCGCCTGAATGCTGACCCGGCGCTGTCCCGTGCCGAAGTGCTGCGCACCATCACCGTCAACGCTGCCGAGCAACTGAAGCTGGAGAACGTCGTCGGTTCGGTCGAGGTCGGCAAGTTTGCGGACCTGATCGTGCTGGATAAAAACTTCATGCAGGTGCCCGAAGATGAATTGGCTCGCAACACTGTGCTGATGACGGTGGTCGGTGGCAAAGTCGTGTGGGCCAAAGCACCGTTTGTGGGACAAGTGGCCATGGCCGAACAACAAAAATAACCGTCCCTTGAAACACTTTCCCTGTGGGAGCGAGCCTGCTCGCGATGACGGCGGCACATCCAACATTAATGTGTCAGACAGTCCGCCATCCCGAGCAAGCTCGCTCCCACAGGGAATTGTGTGAATGCCTTCTACTTTTGAAGAGAATAAAAATAATGCCCCAGCACTGCGATAGCCAGCAACGAAGTCCCCTGATCGAAACACGTTCGATCGATTACATCCCCGAGGCCGAGCGTCATGGCAGCCTCTACAGTCAGTTCACCCTGTGGCTGGGTGCCAACCTGCAAATCACCGCGATCGTCACCGGGGCACTGGCCGTGGTGTTGGGTGGCGATGTGTTCTGGTCATTGATCGGTTTACTGATCGGCCAGTTGCTCGGTGGTGCGGTCGTCGCGTTGCACGCTGCACAGGGACCGAAACTGGGTCTGCCGCAGATGATCTCCAGCCGTGTGCAGTTCGGGGTTTACGGCGCGGCCATCCCGATTGTGTTGGTGTGCCTGATGTACCTCGGTTTCAGCGCCACCGGCGCGGTCCTGTCGGGGCAGGCGATTGCGCAGTTGATCAGCGTCAGCGACAGCACCGGCATCCTGATATTTGCTGCGTGCATCGCGTTCCTGACGATCTTCGGCTATCGGGTGATCCACTTGGTGGGAAGGGTGGCCAGCGTGCTGGGCATCATCGCCTTCGCCTACTTGTTTACCCGGTTGATGACCCTCAACGACATCGGCCAGCTCCTGGAAAATCGTCACTTTGGCTGGAGCACGTTCCTGCTGGCGGTGTCGCTGTCGGCGTCGTGGCAGATTGCGTTTGGCCCGTATGTAGCCGATTACTCGCGTTACTTGCCGAGCAAAACGTCGTCCTGGAAAACCTTCACTGCCGTCGGCCTGGGAACCGTGCTCGGCGCCCAGGCGTCCATGGTGCTGGGGGTGTTTGCCGCTGCGTTGGCCGGCGCCAACTTTCGTGGTCATGAAGTGGCGACCATCGTCGGCCTGGGCAGTACCGGGGTGATGGCGTCGCTGCTGTACCTGAGCGTGGTGTTCGGCAAGGTCACGGTGTCGACGCTTAACGCCTATGGCAGCTTCATGTGCGTGGCCACCATCATCAGCGGCTTTCGCAGTCGTCTGGAAATCACCGCCCGTCAGCGCATGCTGTTCGTCTTGTTGATCGTCGCGGCATCGACCACGCTTGCATTGGTCGGCCAGTACTCGTTCCTGAACTCGTTCAAGTACTTCATCCTGTTTTTGCTGACGTTCTTCACCCCGTGGAGCGCGATCAACCTGGTGGACTACTACTTCATCAACAAGGAGCGTTATGACATCCCGGCCTTGTCCGACCCGGCAGGGCGTTACGGTCGCTGGAACGTGTTGGGGATCAGCGTGTATGTCAGCGGCGTATTGATCCAGCTGCCTTTTGTCGACACGCACTTCTACTCCGGGCCGATGGTCGCGCAGCTCGGTGGCGTTGATATTTCCTGGATCGTCGGGTTGGTGGTGCCGGGTGTTCTTTACTACCTGCTGGCCAGGAAGTCAGCGCTGACTGTGTCGGTCGCACGAAGCACGAAGGCCTGACCAAGTGGGGCGGCAGTGCATTGTTCGACATTGCACTGTCGCCGGTCCCTGATGAAGCAAGCCCCTGCGGCTCACCTCAACCAACTATGCTGGTTTTGTCACTCCCCCCCGTCAAAACCCATGCGTTGGCCGAATCGAGGGCGTCGACGAAAGTGTTATTCCTTCACACGCATGAATTCTTCGGCCCAGCGAATGTAATCCTCAGGCTGTGTATACGTATGCGTCAGCTCCGTAGCGCTCAAGTCCGACGCCTGGGTAAAGATCTGCCGTTGCTCGCGCAAGCTGTCGTACGTCGCCTTGATCGCCGCGAAGTAAGCACCATGACCATCAATGGTCACCCGCACGCCCAGTTCAGCCAGGCGTTTGTCGTCGCGCAACGCCGGGTTTCCATAGGTAACCAACATCAGCGGCACGCTCAGGTGCTCGGCGATTTTTTCCAGTTGGTCGAAGTCCTGCACGCCCACCATGCAGATCCCGTCTGCGCCGGCGGCCTGGTATTGCTGGGTGCGGTTGATGATTTCCTGGATGGGCAGGATGCCGGCGTTGGTGCGGGCGATGATCGCCATTTCCGAGTCAACCCGGGCTTCCAGCGCTGCGCGGATCTTGCCGACGCCTTCCGCGACCCCGATCAGGTCGGTGGATTTTCGGCCGAATTGCGCGGGCAGCAAGGTGTCTTCGATGGTCAGTGCGGCGATGCCGGCGCGTTCCAGTTCGACGATGGTGCGCATCACGTTGAGCGCGTTGCCGTAGCCATGGTCGGCGTCGGCGATGACCGGCAACTGTGCGACACGGCCGATGCGGGTGGCCTGTTCGGCGAACTCACTGAGGGTGATCAACGCAAAGTCGGGGGCGCCCAGCACCTGCAATGATGCGACGGAGCCGCCCAGAATCCCCACTTCAAAACCCAGGTCCGCCGCAATGCGGGCCGACATCGGGTCGAAGACCGAAGCCGTGTGGTAGCAGGTGTTGGAAGCGAACAGTTCGCGAAAGTTACGGCGCAAATCTTGATGGGAAAGCCTGGACATACGAGTTCCACCACTGCAATGGGAATGGAAGGGCTTGAGCAAAAGTCTCAACGCCGAAGCAACAAAAGGCTATCACGCGGACGAGGAGAAGGTGATGACGGATTTTGTACTGGCAGGATCACGCCCATCCTGTGGCAAGCCCCTCGCCACAGTAACCGGGCGGTTACGCAGCCACAGCCTGCCGCTGTTGACTCAGCAAAGGCACCCCACGCACCGAGTTGCCGGGTTGCAGTTGCAGGCGTTTGGCAGTGAGGCGGTCGACCACCAGGCTGTTGCCGACCATTCGCGCCTGGGCGGCGGTAATGCGGCAGTTTTCCAGGCGGCGGTTATAGATCAGCCACACCGGCGCCTGTTCGTCGGGTGTGCCAATGGCCAGTATCAGCGCCTGGCTGTCGCGCACGGTGCGGATATTCGACACGGGTGCCTCAATCACCGGCCCGGCGTCGAAAATATCGATGTAACCCTTGTGGGCAAACCCCTCGGCATTGAGGATCTTCATGGCCGGTTCCGTGTTCGGGTGTGCTTTGCCAATCACGGCTTGGGCCTGTTCGGTCAGCAGGCAGGTGTAGAGCGGTTGGCGCGGCATCAGTTCGGCGATGAATGATTTGCTACCCAGTCCTGAAAGGTGATCGGCGTGGCTGAACTCCATCTTGAAGAAGTGCCGGCCCAGGCTGTCCCAGAACGGCGAGCAGCCCTGCTCGTCGGCACTGCCCCGCAGTTCGGCGATGAGCTTGTCGCCGAACAATTGCGGGAACTCGGCGACGAACAGCAGGCGCGCCAGCGACAGTAAGCGGCCATTTGTACCCTGGCGTTGATCGTGTCGCAGAAACAGCGAGCAGAGTTGCGATTGGCCGGTCATTTCGTTGTTCAGAAACAAGGTCGGAATCTGCCGCTCAATCCCAAGGTCCGGTGAAGCGCTGACGGTCAGCCCGACCCGATAGTTGTACCAGGGGTCGCGCAGGCCTACGGCGCCCGCCAATGCACTGAAGCCGACCACGTGCTGATCGTCATCCTCCAGCACAAACAGGTAATCGGCATCCGCACGCTCAACCTGTTCGGCGAATGTCCGCTGGACCCAGCGCACCCGGTGCGCCAGGCGTTCCTCGTTCGCCGGCAGGGTGGTGAACCCGGGGCCGGCTTGTTGCACCAGATCCATCAAGGCGGGCAGGTCGGTGACGCTAACCGGGCGGACAATCATGATGCTGCTCCTTCTTCGCACCAGTTCGGGCGCTGTCGTTGGGCGCGGGGCCGGGTGGTGCTCACAGGGCGATCAGCCGGATCGGGCTGCCATCGGTCACGTTCAGGGCTACACACATGTCGGCGCTCAACCCCACCGGTTGCCCGGTTTGAACATCCAGTTCGGCGACGATGGCGCGATAGCCCTTGAGTGCGTCGTTGCTGACCAGGTAGCGACCACGCGCATCGATAGACGAGGCCGTCTGTACTGTGCCGACTACGCTTTGGATGATGGAGAGGACGTTCGAGGTGCGTGCATACAGGGTCGGGCCGCCGTCGAACAGATCGATGTAACTGTTGGTTTCAAACCCTTCGCGCTCAAGAATATCGAAGGCCTCCTGGCCGTCGGGGTGAATCCGGCCAATACAGTCCTGCGCCGCCTGGGGCAGCATCGGCACGTAGATCGGGTACTGCGGCATCAGTTCGGCGAGGAAGGTCCGGGTTTCCAGGCCGCACAGTCGTTCGGCCTCGGCATAAGGCAGGTCGAAAAAGTGTTTACCCAGCGCATCCCAGAACGGCGATTGCCCGTCGTCGCTGCTGTAGCCGACGATTTCGGTGATCACCGCTTCGGCGAATCGCTGCGAATGGGCGCCGATGAACAGCAGCCGCGCCCGTGACAGCAACTCCGAAAACGCAGTGCGCACCAGCGGGATGTCGATGTGAAAGCCGCGCAGCAAGGTGTGACCGTTGAGGTCCTGGCATAACGACAGTGCCGGAACGCCATGTTCGATGTTCAGCTCCCGGGAGGCGCTGGTGAAGTGGCGGTTGCGCAAGCTGTAGAACGGCTCGTTGAAACCGGCGGTGGCCAGGATTTCCGAGCACCCGACCAGGCGTCGGGCCGTCAGGTCCTCAAGCACGAAGAAATAGTTCTCCGGGCCATGTTCCTCAACGTCTTTTTCGAATGAGGCGCAGGAATCGACAATTCTGCTGCGCAGGCGCTCGGTGTCGTCCGGCAACGACGTGACGCCTAGCAGGCTGTCGCGTGCCAGTTGTTGTAGCTGGGGCAGGTCGGTTAACTCGACTGGGCGTAAGACCAGCATGGCTGCACTCCTGTATCAAAGGGCTCGGTGTAGTGCACCGAACCTGACTATCACTGTCGGGTTCCACGCGTGAAAGTAGCGACTGCCTGATTTGTTGTCAGACGCCGCCCTTTTTCTTGTCAGCCATTGCTCGGGTCGGACAGCACTGTACTGGCGCCCGGTTTGTTGAGGAAAAACAGATAGACCAGCCCCAACGCAATCCAGAGCAGGCCCAGTTTTTGTGCATCAACCCCCATGTTGTACATGATTGCCGCGACGATGATAAAGCCAATCGACGGGCAGATCAGATGCCGGATAACCTGGCCGGACTTCTGCCGACGCCAGTAGTAGTTAATGACTGTCAGGTGCAGCAACATGAAACCGCTCAACGCGCCGAAGTTCACCAGCGAAGTGAGGGTGTCCACCGAATTGATAAACAGATAGCAGATCACCAGTGATAGCACCGCCACCAGGTAAATGCTCAGGTACGGGGTGTTGTGTTTAGGGTGAACCCTGGCCAGCACTTTTGGCAGTTTGCCGTCTCGGGCCATGCCGAACAACAGGCGCGATACCGCCGCTTGCGAAGTGATTGCCACCGCCACCCCCCAGGCCAGGGCCGTGGCCACGGCGGTCAGGTTGGCCAGCCAACTGCCAGCGGCGATGTCGGCGATTTCATAGAATGCAGTGTCGGCGGACTTGAAGCCCATGCCGGCGGCGAGATCCGTGGCAAGCCAGGTCTGCACGACAAAAATAGCGCCCATCACCAGCAGGGTGATCAACGCAGCCTTGCCGACGCTGCGGCCCGGGTCCCCCTTGATTTCTTCGGCGAGGGTGGAAATCGCATCGAACCCCAGGAACGACAGCACGGCAATCGACACCGCTTGCATCAGCAGGGCGAAATTGAAGGTCTCGGGGTTGTACAGTGGCGCTAGCGTCAGCTGACCGTTACCGCCGCCGTTGTGCAGCGCGCTCCACGCGTAGAACAGGAAGATCCCCAGCACCACCAGTTGCGCGAGCAGAAACACGATATTCATGCGTGCGGTGAAGGTAATGCCCCGCAGGTTCACACAGGTCGCACTCACCAAAAACGCGAGGATGAAACCGACTTTCGGGATGTCCGGGTAAAGGTGATTCAGCGCCATCGCCGCATAAACGTAGAGCAGCGGTGGAATCAGCAGGTAATCGAGCAACATCAGCCAGCCGGCGATAAACCCGACATGGGGGTTGAGGCCCCGTTGTGCGTAGGAATAAACCGAGCCTGCAACCGGAAAAGCCCGGGCCATGCTGCCGTAACTGAGGGCCGTGAACAGCATCGCAACCATGCCGATGATATAGGCCAACGGCACCATGCCCGGTGCCTCTGCATTGACATAGCCGAATACGCCAAAGGGCGCGATGGGGATCATGAAAATCATCCCGTACACCACCAGATCGGTCAGTGTCAGGCTGCGTTTCAATTCTTGCTTGTAGCCAAATTTCTCAATGTCCATGAGACCCTTCTCCTTGAGGTGTAAGCAGCGACTGGCTGCCAGTTTGAAACTATCGGCTTACAACAGCGGTGCCAGGTAGTCGGTCCAGCGACTGACGTTTTCAGGCGTGCGCAACAAGTCGTTGCGCACCTCGATCAGCACCGCCTCCAACCCACGCGCGTCGCCGTGCACGGGCACGGTCATGTCGCCCAGCGGGTTGATTTTGTACGGCTCATTGGCGGCGACCTTCAAAGGGTGTTGGTTCAAACCATCGATCAATCGTTGGGCATAGTCCTGGGCGTTGCCAAACAGCACTCCGGCTTCCAGCGTTCGGGGTTGGCCGTGGTAAACAGGGGTGAAGCTGTGAATGCCGACCAGCCGCACCGGCCGGCCTTGTGCGAGACGTTCGTCGATCAAGGTTTGCAGCTGCGAATGAAACGGTGTGAACAGGCATCGCCGCCGGTACTCGCGAGTGGCCTCGTCCAGATCCCGGTTGCCGGGAATCGGATAGATCTCACTCTGGATCGCAATACTGTCCGGAGCGTGTAGCGGGCGATTGAGGTCAATCAGCAATCGCGAATAATTGGCCGCCAGCAACGTCGCCCCCAGCGCATTGGACAAACCCTGCGCCAGCGCCAGAGCGCCGATATCCCAGGCGATATGCTCGCGGGCCGCTGCGTGGTCAAGGCCCAGGCCATTGAGTGCGGCCGGGATAAAGCGGCTGGCGTGTTCGCACACCAGAATCAGCGGGTGCTCGCTGGTGTCGCGGCTCAAGGTGAAGGCCGGCTCGGTGAAAAGTCCGAGTTCAGAAGATTCAGTACAGGCGTGCATAGTGCTCACAGAGTTCGGCGGGCGAGAGCTGTTCCATCAGCTTCAGCTCCTCGGATTTAAGGGCGAAATAGGTGTCCAGTAATGCATTCGGCAAAGCTTCGATCAGTGCTTCGCTGTGGCGCAGGCAATCCAGCGCTTGGGCAAGGGACGTGGGCAGGGCGACGATGCCGCGGGCCTGGCGTTGCTCTTCGTTGAGGGCGTCGGGGACTTCATCGGTGATCGCGTTTAAAGTCAGGCGCTGCTCGATGCCCAGTCGTCCGGCGATCAGCAGGGCTGCCATTGCCAGGTGTGGCGAGGCAGTGGCATCGAGGGCGCGAAACTCCACGTTGTATTGCGCCGCCACGGATTTACCGCCCAGGCTCACGGTCGGGCAGATCCGCAGCGCCGCTTCACGGTTGCGTTGGCCAAGGCAGGCGTAGGACGCACTCCAGTGATGCGGCTGCAATCGTTCGTAGGACACCGGCGTCGGCGCCGTCAACGCACAGAGTGCAGGCAAGTAATGCAGGATGCCGGCGGTCCAGTGTTGGCCGAGGGGCGATAGGCCGTTGGCGGTGTCAGGGTCATACATCACCGGTTGAGCGACCAAATCCAGCAGGCTGACATGCAGGTGCACGCCATTGCACACCGCGTGCCCGGATGTCTTGGGCGCGAAGCTCACGTCCAGGTTCATCTGCCGGGCGATCTCGCGGGTGATTTCCCGCACGTTCACCGCGCGATCCGCTGCGGCCGCACCAAGCGTCGGGCGACAGGTGATTTCGTATTGGTGTTTGCCGTATTCGGGCAGGAACATTTCGGGTTCGACTCCGCCGGCACGCAGGGCACTGAGCAACCAGCCGCCAAACCGGGCGCCCTGGCGCTGGGCCTCAAGGGAGAACGCATGATGTTCCGTCGCGCCGCAGTTGAGGTTGAACTCGTGCTCAAACGCTGCGTTGACCTGCAAACCCAGTTCGGCCCGATATCGCTCGACTTCATTGCGCAACAGAGTGCGCGGGCAAGCACCCCACGGGCGGCCATCGGTTTCGCGAAGGTCACCGTGAATGAAATCCAGCGTCGGGGCCAAGTCATCCGGGCCATTGTTGACCGTCACCCGGCTGCTTAAATCAGGGATCAGTCGCAAATCGCCATAAGCGCCCCACGGGTTGGTGGCGGCGATGATGCCTTGCGGCGTCAATGCGCTGTTGGCCGGGACCCAGCCGCAACCCGCTGCCAGATAGTGTTCGAGTTCGTCCGTGGGAAACGAGCGACCGCGTGTCACACCGATCAGGTCAGTGGTAACGAGAGTGGTCATGGGCAGTGGTGACAGGCGTTCGCTCATGCCCGCATGTCCTGCAACCGGTCGAGAACGGTCTGGGTGTCGGTAATCCAGCAGTAACCTTTGATCGCATTCAGGCAGGCGTGATGGCGTTCTGGCGTGTAGGTCGCGCAGGCATCTTCCACCAGCGTCACCAGGTAGCCGCGGTCGGCGGCGTCACGCACCGCCAAGTCCACGCATTGGTCAGTGACGATACCGGCGATGACCAGATGCCGGGTGTCGAGATTGCGCAGCACATAGTCGATGTTGGTGGAGTTGAACGCCCCGGAGGAGGTTTTCGGCAGGACGATTTCATTTTCCGTTGGCATCAGGTCTTCGATGATTTGCGCAGGCGGGCTGCCCTTGGGCACGTGCATGTCCGAGAGCTTGTGGTCCAGCGAGCGGTCGCGGCCATCGGCGGTGAGGCTTTCGATGATCGTGTGGAGCACGTTTTGCCTGGCGCTGCGAAAGGCACCCAGCAACCGGCGTTGATTGGGCACCACCTGCCTGTGGGCACGGGTCAAAAAATATTCGGCGTTTGGCCCGTTGAGGTGCGAGTCAAACTGCGGTTCAAGCCAGGCGCGCTGCATGTCCACCAGCAATAACGCGGTGTGGTGGGTGGTAAACGGCAGGTCCCGGGGAGAGCGATGGAGGAGCGTAAACATCCTTATTTATCCTCCAACAGGTGGGTGTCAAATTCGCCGCGCAGGGTGTCGATGCCTTCCAGGCGATCGGCGAGGTCAGGGCTGCGCAACGTCAGGCAGGCAATCAAGGCTTCCACTTGGGCCAGCGCGGGCACCATCGTGTCGAAGGCCGACACCGATTCCACCGGCGCACTGATGATCAGGTCCGCCATCTCTCGCAGCGGCGAAGCATAGATGTCAGTGAACAGCACCACCCGCGCGTATCGGCTCTTGACGGCGCTGGTCAGGCGCAAGGTTCGCGACTGGTAGCGGCGATAGTCGAACACCAGCACCACGTCCTGACGCTGCACGTCGAACACGCGGTCCGGCAGTTGTGCGTTGTCTTCCAGGGCAAAACAGCCGGGTCGCAGCAGGCGCAGGTGATTGAGTAAATAGTGGGCGAGGAAACTGCTGAAGCGCCCGCCAAAGCAATGCACCTGATGGCGCGTATCGAGCAGCCACTCGACGAGGATTCGGATGTCTTCGGGTTGGGTCAGCGCGTGGGTATCCACCAGCGCCCGATGGCTGCCCTCCAGATAGTGGCTCCAGGCATCGCCTTTTTGCAGATGGGAGCGCGGTTGCAACTGGGCGCTGGGGGACCGCAAGCGGTGGTCCATGTCGCTGAGCAGGGCTTCCTGGAAATCGGCATAACCGCTGAATCCGAGTTTTTTCACCAGCCGCACAATGGTCGGATCGCTGACACCGGCATGTTCGGCCAAACGTGACATCGGACCGAGTCCGTTACGCGGGTACTGGTCCAGCAAGGCACGTATGACTTTGCGTTCCGCCGGCGTCAATTCCAGGCCAGCGTCGGTAATCAGGTCTCTGAGGGTGGGCATCCGGGCTCCTGCTGGATGGATGTGTCGGTTTCATTTCATAAATTGCTAAAACAGTATTTGTGTAGCGGACTCTACAAGTCTAGTGAATTTTTTCGTGATTTATTCGAGCCCCAAAACGGGGCACAACCCGCGTGTGACAAGGGCTACACGGAAGTGGATATGACTTGTAGGACATCGCCTATAGCCGTGTCGGACATTGCCGAATTCCGTCGATCCACTGGATCGGTCACCCGTGCTTGCAGATTAAAACGAAACGCCCTGAACCGGGCTTCTTGCGGCACAATTGGGCAAATGTATGCGGCGTGTTGCCGTTTTTTGTTTCATCGGCAGGGTGATCATCCGTGCAAGCAACCCGTTTGACTCTGATCTGTCATGCGCGAACCGTCGCACAGAAATTGGCGTGTTTTCCTACAAATGAACCATTGGAAATGGATTGGCGATCGGCACAGGGTTCGCGTCGTCACATGTTTAAACGGACACCGCGTTTACTCTGCGGACCGGAGTTGCGCACCCGACAAACGGCTGCATTGTTTGGTGATGAGGTTGAAGTCGTCGCGGCATTGAGGGATTGCGACTTCGGACAGTGGCATGGCGTCTCCATCGATGACTTGCAAAAATCACAAGCCGAGGCACTCCAGGCTTGGCTCGATGACCCGACCTCGACGCCCCATGGCGGTGAGTCGATATCACAATTGGGGCAGCGTGTGGCGCAATGGTTACAGACGCTGGAGGCAACACCGGGGCATATCGTTGCCATCACTCATCCGTTTGTCATACGCGCCGCGCTGACCCAAGTGCTGCAGGGCGCGGCGTTCAATCAGATCGACGTTGAACCGTTGTCGGCGATCGAACTGCGGTTCACCGGACGTTGGCGCCTGCGATTGCTCGGCACTGATGCTCAAGGAGCGCAGTGATGAGAAAACTGTTGGTCATCGGCATCGGCGCCGGCAACCCTGACTACATCACAATGCAGGCCGTGAAGGCGCTGAACCTCGTCGACGTGTTTTTCCTGATGGATAAGGGCCAGAGCAAGGACTCACTGATCGACCTGCGGCGCGAGATCTGCGAGCGCTACATTACCGGTCGCGACTACCACTTCGTCGAAGCCCACAGCCCCGAGCGTGAGCGCGGTGAGGTGGATTACAAGACCAGTGTCGAAGACCTCAACCTTGCCAAGCAGTTGACCTTCGAGCGACTGATCAACGAGGAAATGACTGACGACCAGTGCGCCGGTTTCCTGGTGTGGGGCGATCCGTCGCTGTACGACAGCACGATCAGGATATTGCAGGCGATCCTCGCTTCGGGCCGCTGTGTGTTTGAGTTTGAGGTCATTCCCGGCATTACCAGCGTCCAGGCATTGGCAGCGCAGCATAAAGTGCCGCTCAATCGCATTGGTCGCTCGATAGAAATCACCACCGGGCGGCGGCTGACGGCGGGGCAGGTGAGTGGTGCCGACAGTCTGGTGGTGATGCTGGATGCGCAGGATGCCTACCAGCAGGTGGCGGATCCGGAGACCGAGATTTACTGGGGGGCGTATTTGGGGACGCCGGATGAAATCCTGATCAGCGGCAAGCTCAAGGATGTAGCGGATGAGATTGAGCGGGTGCGCAAGGCGGCTCGATTGGCGAATGGGTGGATTATGGATACCTACCTGCTGCGTAAGCCTTGATATATGCGGTGTCAGGGCTGACGCCTTCGCGGGCAAGCCCGCTCCTACATTTGAAATGCATTCCCCTGTGGGAGCGGCGGTGCGACGATTCGACTTGCCCGCGAAGGGGTCCTCAAACACACCTCAAATGGCAGCCTTGTCTCCACGCCCAAACCGCTCCCGATACACCGATGGCGGCACGCCCACCACCCCGCGAAATGCCACGCGAAAACTCTCCACGGATCGATACCCGCAGCGCTCGGCGATTTGATCCGTGTTGTCGCGGGTGCTCTCCAGCAACTCCCGAGCCCGGGCCAGTCGCTCATGCTGCAACCACGCTTTGGGCGGCATGCCGGTGGCTTCCGTAAACCGACGCAGAAAAGTCCGTTCACTCATGGCCGCCTCTCTCGCCAGTTCACGAACCTCCAGCGGTTCGTGCAAGCGTTCGCGGGCCCATTGCATAACGCGTGACACATCGCTGCGCGGCGTCGGGCTGACCGGTGTCGGAATAAATTGCGCCTGGCCGCCAGTGCGTTGCGGTGACATTACCAGCCGTCGCGCCACTGAGTTTGCCACTTGGGTGCCGAAATCCCGCGCCACCAGATGCAGGCACGCATCAATGCCCGCCGCGCTGCCGGCCGAGGTGATCAGTTGACCGGAATCGACATACAACACATCTGGGTCCACCAGAATGTCCGGAAAACGTTCGGCCAGTTCGGTGGTGTAGCGCCAGTGGGTGGTGGCGCCGTGTCCGTCCAGCAAACCGGTCGCCGCCAACACAAACACGCCAGAGCAGATCGACAGCAATCGTGCGCCTCGCGCATGGGCCTTTCGCAGGGCGTCGAGCAAATGTTCGGGCACTGGCGCGTGGCGGTCACGCCAGCCGGGAATGATGATGGTTCGGGCGTTTTCGAGCAGATCCATGCCGCCATCGGCCAGCACCTGGATCCCGCCCATGGCGCGCATCGGACCCTGATCCACGGCGACAATCCGGTGTTCGTACCACGGGAAGTCGAACTCTGGCCGCGTCAGGCCGAAGATCTCCACGGCAATGCCGAATTCGAAAGTACAGAGGCCGTCGTAGGCCAGAATCGCGACCAAACCAGGGTTAGGCTGCATTTGGCGGAAAATTCCCGATGAGTGTCTTGTGCGCCACTGTAGCGGTAAGGGGTAGGCGGATAAAGTCTTCTCACACCCACCCGCACTTTGGAGTACAGACCATGACCAGCCTGGTTCGCGAAATTCCCGCCGCCCCTTCGGCCATCGCCCTGATGCATTTCAGCAACCGCTTGACCTTCGAAACCGATTGTTCCGACGTCCATGGCAGTCAACAGGCCGGCGAGGTGGATTTTGTATTGGTGGATGTGCGCGGTCCGTTGGCGTTCGAACGCGGCCATGTGCCAGGCGCGATCAACATTCCGGGGCGGTTGCTGACCGCTGAAAGCCTGGCGGCTTACCCGAAAAGTAATGTGTTCGTGGTGTATTGCGCGGGCCCGCATTGCAATGGCGCCAACAAGGCCGCCGTGAAACTCGCGGCGCTGGGCTACCCGGTCAAGGAAATGATCGGCGGGGTGACCGGATGGCTGGATGAAGGGTTTGAGTTGAGTGTGGCGGTGCAACGGCCAGCCTCGGCTGCCATAGGGTGTGAATGTTGATCAACCGTGGCGAATAGTTGACGAAACGGTCCACCACCCATCCAGCGTCGCTTGCAACCAGTCATAAACGGCGGTGTAAGCGGCGCTGTCCTGTTCACCCCGAGGCAACGGTGATTCCTCGGCAAAGTGCTCATTGAGCATCGCCACCGACCGGGCATTCCATTCCGGATGGAACTGCAATCCCACCCGAGTCGGTCCCAAGTGATACATCTGCTGTTCGCATTGAGCACTGCTGGCCAGCAATTGCGCTCCAGGCGGCATATCGAACGCGTCTTCGTGCCACTCCAGCACCTTCAACTGCTGGCCATCGACGAACGTCACCTTAGTCCATCCGGTTTCGGTCCGATCCATCCGCCGCACCTTGCCGCCCAGACTCAACGCCAGCAACTGCGCCCCCAGGCAAATCGCAAACACCGCCGCGCCCTGATCCAGACTAGCTGCCAGCCACTGCCGTTCCGCCTCCAGCCACTGTGGCCCGGCGTTGGATTCATAAGGCCCGCCCAACACAATCACCGGCGCCGCACTGACGGGCGGCAATTGGCCGAGGTCGGCGCGAAAGACGTTCAACGTCAGGCCTCGGGACGTGGCCCAGTCAGCAATCGCACCGGGCCCTTCGGCAGGGTGGTGCTGGATCAGATTCAGTGTTGGCATCAGGACTCTCTGTCGTTTTGTTTGTAGGTTTTGTCTGAAAAAAGGGCTTGTCCTACAGTCTTTGCACCGCCGAGGCGCATGCTTCAAGGGACTCTGTTGCACCCGCCACTTTTCTATAAGTATTTGTCGCTTCAACACAATTTGCCCGTCTGCAGCCGCTCTAGACTGCCGGCCACTTCGGTTTTCACCGGCCGAAAGCCAATCGTAAGCTGCCAATAAAAGCCTCCGCACACGGGAGTTATAAATGAAAAAGCTAGTGATGTTCGGTGCCCTGGCACTGTCGATGTTGTCCCTGACCGCTGTGGCCGAAGACGCCAAGCCGATCCGCATCGGTATCGAAGCCGGTTACCCACCATTCTCGATGAAAACCGCTGACGGCAAACTGACCGGATTCGACGTGGACATCGGCGATGCGTTGTGCGAGCAGATGAAAGTGAAGTGCACGTGGGTCGAGCAAGAGTTCGACGGCCTGATCCCGGCACTGAAAGTGAAGAAAATCGACGCGATCCTGTCGTCCATGACCATCACCGACGACCGTAAAAAGAACGTCGACTTCACCATCAAGTACTACCACACCCCGGCGCGCTTCGTGATGAAGGAAGGCACAGATGTCAAGGATCCGCTGATCGATCTCAAAGGCAAGAAAGTCGGTGTGCTGCGCGCCAGTACCCACGACCGCTTCGCCACTGAAGTGCTGGCTCCGGCCGGGATCGTAGTGGTTCGCTACGGTAACCAGCAAGAAGCCAACCTGGACATGGTCTCTGGCCGCGTTGATGCGCTGCTGGCCGACTCGGTCAACCTGGACGACGGTTTCCTGAAAACCGACGCCGGTAAAGGTTTCGCATTCGTAGGCCCTGAGTACAACGATCCGAAGTACTTCGGTGGTGGCGCCGGCATTGCGGTGCGCAAGGGCGATACCGCGCTGGCTGACCAGTTCAACGCTGCGATCACCGAAATCCGCGCCAACGGCAAGTACAAGCAAGTGCAGGACAAGTACTTCAAGTTTGACGTTTACGGCGAGTAATCACGCCGTGCAAAAAAATGGCATCCGTTGACGCGGTTGCCATTTTTTTTGTGCATTCTCTATCGGAGGAGGACCCTGTGGGAGCGAGCCTGCTCGCGATAGCGGTGGGTCAGGCAAAAAATTTTTGACTGGAAGAATGCTATCGCGAGCAGGCTCGCTCCCACAGGGTGATTTTCCACAGTTGATTTTCACCGTTCAGGCATCAGGAGTTCACCATGCAACGCATCGACCATTCACTGCCCTGGAGCCACCTGGGCACCGAACGTACCCTCAGTGTATTTCGTTATGGCGCGGGCACGCGCAAGGTCTACATCCAGGCCAGTCTGCATGCGGACGAACTGCCGGGCATGCGCACGGCCTGGGAGTTGAAGAAACGCCTGGCCGAACTCGAAACCCAGGGCCAACTGCAAGGCGTGATCGAACTGGTGCCGGTGGCCAACCCGATCGGCCTCGATCAGCACCTGCAAGGCAGCCACATGGGCCGCTTTGAGCTGGGCAGCGGCAAGAATTTCAACCGTTCGTTCGTAGAGCTCAGCGCCCCCGTGGCCGCGCTGATCGGCGACCGGTTGGGCAACGATGCACAGGCCAACATTGCCCTGATCCGCCAGACCATGGGCCAGGTGCTCGATGGTCTGGCGGCACCGGCGTCGCAGCTGGAAGCCATGCACCGCTTGCTGTTGCGCCATGCGTGCGATGCCGACATCACCCTCGATCTGCATTGCGATTTCGATGCTGCGATTCATATCTATGCGTTGCCGCAGCACTGGCCGCAGTGGCAGTCCCTGGCGGCGCGGTTGAAGGCCGGCGTGGCGTTGTTGTGTGAAGATTCCGGCGGCAGTTCGTTCGACGAGTCGTGCTCTTCGCCGTGGCTGCGGCTGGCTCGGGCATTTCCTGAGGCCGACATTCCCCCGGCCAATCTGGCGACGACCCTGGAACTGGGCAGCATGGGCGACACGCGGGTCGATCAGGCTCAGGCCAATTGCGAGGCTATCCTCGGCTTTCTGAACGAGCAGGGTTTCATTAAAGGCACCTGGCCGACGGCACCGATCGAGTGCTGTGAAGGCATGCCGTTCGAAGGCACCGAGTACCTGTTCGCGCCGCATCACGGGGTGGTCAGTTTCCTGCGCGAGGCCGGTGAATGGGTGGAACAGGGCGACGCGTTGTTTGAAGTGGTCAACCCGTTGAATGACCGGGTGAGCACGGTGCGCGCCGGGACCAGCGGTGTGTTGTTTGCAATTGATCGCGGGCGATATACGCAACCGGGCACGTGGCAGGCGAAAGTGGCGGGGCGTGAGCCGATTCGGGTTGGGAAACTGATCAACGACTGATCCGGATTCCCTGAGGCCATCAGCAACACCCAAATCCCCCGGCAGGTTTCGCAGTGCTAGGCTTACCCCGGAAACCTTGCACCCTGTGAAGGAAGGCTTATGTTGAAGTTTCTCGCTCTGCTGACGCTCCTGGCATCCGCCCCGGTCCACGCTCAAACCCCGCTGCAAACCGATCTGCCGCTCAACTACCAGGAACAGACCACCGCGAAATCAAGCCATCAGCCGCTGGTGATTTTCATCCACGGGTACGGCAGTAACGAGCAGGACCTGTTCGGCATCAAGGATGATTTGCCTGCCACCTACACTTACCTGTCGGTGCGTGCGCCAATGACGTTGGAAGAGGGCAGTTACCAGTGGTTTCGCCAGAAGGGCGAGGGCGCTTATAACGGCCATACCGATGACTTGAAAACCGCCGGTCAGATCCTGCTGGATTTCATCGCACGCGCCGCAAAGAAATATCACACCGATCCGCAGAAGGTGTACCTGGTGGGGTTTAGCCAGGGCGCGATCATGTCTTACGAGGTGGGATTGCGTCATCCCGAAGCGGTCGGCGGGATTGCGGCGTTGAGCGGACGGATTTTGCCGGTGCTCGAATCCGAACTGAAACCAGATGAAAAACTCCAGAAACTGGCAATTTTCATTGCTCATGGCTCTGAGGATGACATCCTGCCGTACAAGGACGGCACTGACGCCCAGAGCTTGTTGCAGAAACTCTCACTCAAGCCCGAATTTCATGGCTACGAAGGTCTCGGCCACACCATCAGTGCAACCGAGATCAACGATTTGAGCGCCTGGCTGCAGCGCCTCAACCCTTGAGGCTTATTTCCCGGTGACGATTTGTTTGATCAACGTTTCGTGTGCGGCCATGTCGCCAGGACGGGAAAGGACTTGTACCACGGCCATGCGGTTGCCGGATGCCGCCATCAGCGTGGTATTGAGGGTCATGCCGCCACCTTGTGTGGCCGTGCTGTCCACCTGACGCAGGCCCAGCCCGTTCGCTTTTTGCGTCAGGCTTTTTTCGCTGAGTTTGTTGAAGTCCGGCAGGGCCTGGCGTTGTGCGGCTTCGAAATCGGCGGCCGTCCCATCAAGGAATGCACCGTCGTTGTCTTTGACGGTGACGTCTTTCGGGAGGTTGTTTTCAGCGGTGATTACCACGGTCTTGGTGGTTTCGTTGGTGTATAGGGTCCCGATTGCGCCGTCCGGGCTGGCCGGCAGCGTGTTGGCGGTAAAGCCTTTGGGCAAGGTGAACGTGAACTTGCCGTCCAGCATCGAGACTTTCTGTGCGGACGAAATATTGCTATCGGCGGCCGTGGCGGTCTGTGCATTCAACGCGCCCAGACTGGCAACCGCTGTCAGCAACAGGACAACGGCTTTTTTACTCAACAGTGACATGCAAAAACTCCAGGGATGATCGCGCTTTGAGGGCGATCATCCCATGGACGTTGTCAGGCATTCCAGCGCGGCAGCGGTTTACACCTCGCGGCGCGACGGGTAACTGCTGATCGTTCCAGCAGCCGCTCTTTGGTTTCGGCGAGTGTCAGGCCTGGTTTTGGGGGAACAGGTTGCGACGGGTTTCTTCGTCGAACTCGGCCTTGAGCACCAGTTTTTCTTTCAGGCCCTGGGCACGCTGAGCGGCCGGGCGGGCGCTGATCTCATCGAACAGGCGCTTGACGTTCGGGTACGCCGCAAGGCCGTTCTCGCCAAGGATGTACGGCGCGTAATTGGCCCAGCCCCAGAGCGCCATGTCGGCGATGCTGTAGGTGTCGCCGGCCAGGTATGGATGATCAGCCAGACGCTGGTCAAGTACACGGTAGTGACGTTCAACTTCTTTGAGGTAGCGGTTTTTCGCGTAGGGCAGGTCTTCCGGCGCGTGGTGCAGGAAGTGCACCGCTTGACCCGAAAACGGCGACAGGCCGGTGGCGATAAACATCAACCACGACAGCAACTCGGCATTGCCGGTAGCGGTGGTCGGCAGGAAACGCTGATGTTTTTGCGCCAGGTGCAGCAGGATGGCCTGGGAATCGAATACCGTGGCGTCGCCATCGATCAGGGCCGGAACCTTGGCGTTCGGGTTGATCGTCAAAAAGGCTGGCAGGTGTTGTTCACCCTTGAAGGTGTCGACGCCGATCAATTCGTAAGGCGTTTGTAGCTCTTCAAGCAGCAGGGCAACTTTCATCGGGTTTGGCGAAGGGTGGAAAAAGAATTTCATGGTGTAGGCCTCAGTCAGTGGTGGGGTGTGAACTGAGGCTGATGTTGCGGGAAACCTGTTCGATTGACGTACGAGGTTATTGCTTCATATGTTCGATTTTATTGAACGTGTTGCGGCAGCGTTGACCGGCCGTGTCAGCAGTTGTCGGGTGACCCCGAGCATGGCCACGGACACTGCTACGCCGAGGACAAACGCGTTCAGTCCCCAGTGCGGCAACGTCAGCGCCAACACCAGACAAAACGCCGCGAACGAATACATGCCGGTCGCCGTAGCTCGCAGTAATGCGGCAGTAAACGCCGGGCCTCGGGTTTGCTGGGAGAATACCGCCATCACGCTGCCCAATACCGGGAACACCGCGAGCAGGCCGCTCCAGCGTTCGCCGACGGAGCTGGCCAGCAGCGTGACGGCGAGGGTCAGCAGGGCACCGGCCAGCATGCGCAGCAGCAATTTGTCGGACTTCGGTGCCGGGCCGGAAACGATGGGCTGCACCTTGGGGAACAGGTAAGGCGCGGCGAGCAGCGCGGTGGCAGCGGCGATGGCGGAGAACACCAAGGATGGAGGGATCAGCGACAGGATGGCAGCCACCAAGGCCCAGACGGATAGCGAAACCACCAGCGCCAACGGCCAACTGGCCCGTTGGGCAACCTGGGCATAGGTCACGCAGAAGGCAATCATCGCGAACATCGCCGACAATGCGGCCGTCGCCGATTGAGCTGCAAACACTTCACCTTGCTCGATGGTGAGGAAGAACAGAATCGGTCCGACCACCACCGGCAAACCGGACAGCCAACCGGCCACGCTCGGGCCCCAACGTTTACCCGCCAAGGAAATCAGCAACAGAAACCCCGGAATCACCAGCAGTTTAAGCATCAGCACGCACGCCTCTGCGACCTGAGTGAGGCGGCAACGTTAGCATTGCGTGCGGTGAATTGCTCTATGGATTGGCGTGTTTTGTATACAAAATCTAGTGGCCCTGCAGTTCTTGGGGTGACTGGACAGGCCTCATCGCGAGCAGGCTCGCTCCCACAGTGGATCTGCGGTGAACACAAATTGGGGAATGACACCCAGGCAAAAGCCCAAGTGGCGGCGCTGATCGATCAGTTGGGATTCTTTGGGATCGATCTGGTGAAATTTGCCTGAAGGTACTGCGGTAGGACCCGACGTGATGTGAATCACGCCGGGTGTGTTGCCAGGCTGCGCGGATCTTCGTGGGTCCCCGCACAGTCTGATGAACGCTTTACGCTCGCTCGATCGCCAATGCCACGCCCTGACCACCACCGATGCACAGGGTGGCGAGGCCTTTCTTGGCGTCGCGCTTGATCATTTCATGCAGCAACGTCACCAGTACGCGGCAGCCCGATGCACCGATCGGATGACCCAGCGCGATGGCGCCGCCATTGACGTTGACCTTGTTCAAGTCCCATTCCAGGTCCTTGGCCACCGCCAGCGATTGCGCGGCGAACGCTTCGTTGGCTTCGATCAGGTCCAGTTGATCGATGGACCAACCGGCCTTGCTCAGGCAACGACGTGTGGCCGACACCGGGCCGATGCCCATGATCGCCGGGTCCACGCCAGCATTGGCGTAAGCCGCGATGGTTGCCAATACGGGCAGGCCGAGGGCCTTGGCTTTGTCGGCGCTCATCAGGATCACGGCGGCGGCGCCGTCGTTCAGCGATGAAGCGTTGCCCGCCGTCACCGAACCGTCTTTTTTGAACGCCGGTTTCAGCTTGCCCAGCGCTTCAGCGGTGGTGCCGGCGCGCGGCTGTTCGTCAGTGGCGAAGGACAGCGGATCGCCTTTGCGCTGAGGAATCAGGATCGGCGTGATCTCATCGACAAAACGCCCGGCTTCGATGGCCGCCGTGGCTTTTTGCTGGGAGGCCGCAGCGAAGGCGTCCTGTTGCTCGCGGGTCAGGCTGTATTTCTCGGCGAGGTTTTCGGCAGTGATGCCCATGTGGTAATCGTTGAACGCATCCCACAGGCCGTCGCTGATCATGGTGTCGACGATTGGCGCGTTACCCATGCGCAAACCGGTGCGCGCACCCGGCATGACGTAGTTGGACAGGCTCATGTTTTCCTGGCCGCCGGCAATGATCACGTCAGCGTCGCCGCAGCGAATCGCCTGAGTGGCCAGGTGCAGGGCTTTGAGGCCCGAACCGCAGACTTTGTTCAACGTCATGGCCGGCACGGTGAACGGCAGACCAGCCTTGATCGCGGACTGGCGCGCCGGGTTTTGCCCGGCACCGGCGGTCAATACCTGGCCCATGATCACTTCATCGACTTCAGCCGGATTCAGCCGGGTTTGCGCCAGCAACTGGCGAATCACCGCAGCGCCGAGGTCAACCGCAGAAACGCCTGCCAGAGAGCCCTGAAAACTGCCAATGGCAGTCCGGGTGGCGGCGACAATGACGACGTCTTGCATGGAAGGATTCCTCACTGAGCGTCAAACTGCATTTCTGGAACGTGATCAGGCACGATCAGTTTGCCAGCGGTTTTTGCAACGATTTCTTCGATGCTGACGCCTGGAGCACGTTCCTTGAGAATGAATGCACCGTCCTGGATTTCCAGGTAGGCCAGGTCAGTCAGTACGCGCTTGATGCAACCGGCGCCGGTCAGCGGCAGGCTGCAACGGGAGAGCAATTTCGACTCGCCGTCCTTGGACGCGTGAGTCATGGTGACGATGATGTTTTCCGCACCGGCCACCAGGTCCATTGCGCCGCCCATGCCCTTGATCAGCTTGCCAGGGACCATCCAGGACGCGATGTTGCCTTCGACATCGACTTCAAACGCGCCGAGCACAGTCAGGTCAATGTGGCCGCCACGGATCATGGCGAAGGATTCGGCGGAAGAGAAAATCGAGGCGCCGATACGTGCAGTCACGGTTTGCTTGCCGGCGTTGATCATGTCGGCATCGACTTCGGCGTCGGTCGGGAACGCGCCCATGCCGAGCAGGCCGTTTTCCGATTGCAGCATGACTTCCATGCCTTCAGGGATGTAGTTGGCGACCAGGGTCGGAATGCCGATGCCCAGGTTGACGTAGAAGCCGTCCTGCATTTCGCGGGCGACGCGTTGAGCCATTTGTTCGCGGGAAAGTGCCATTGTTGTTATTCCTTCATTCGGTCCGGGGGCTGGGGATCACTTACGCACGGTGCGCTGTTCGATGCGCTTTTCAAACGTGCCGCAAATGACCCGATCGACGTAGATGCCAGGGGTGTGGATCTGTGCCGGGTCCAACTCGCCGGGTTCGACGATTTCTTCAACTTCGACCACGGTGATTTTGCCGGCGGTGGCGGCCAGCGGGTTGAAGTTCTGGGCAGTGTGGCGATAGACGACGTTACCGAAATGGTCAGCTTTCCAGCCTTTGACGATGGCGAAGTCACCGGTGATGGATTCTTCCATCAGGTACTGGCGGCCATGGAATTCGCGTACTTCCTTGCCGTCGGCGACCGGGGTGCCAACGCCAGTCGCAGTGAAGAACGCCGGAATGCCGGCGCCGCCCGCGCGCATTTTTTCAGCGAGGGTGCCTTGGGGGGTCAGGATGACTTCGATTGCGCCGCTCATCAGCTGCTCTTCGAACATCTTGTTTTCACCGACGTAGGAGGCCACGACCTTGCTGATCTGCCGGTCTTCCAGCAGCACACCGAGGCCGAAACCGTCGACGCCGCAGTTGTTGGAAACCACGGTGAGGTCGCGGGTGCCTTTGCGTTTGATCTCGTTGATCAGGTTTTCCGGGATCCCGCACAGACCGAAGCCGCCAGCGATCACGGTCATGCCGTCTTCAAGACCTGCCAGAGCTTCCTCGTAGGAACTCACGCGCTTGTCGAAACCTGCCATATGCACCTCTTTTATTCTTTGTGGTCGGCTGGCTAGCCGTATGTGGCGAAGTGTCTCGCCCCTTTATTCATTTGTTAAGTTGATTTTTAAGGTTGATTAATAGATAAAACTCACCAATCAATCGCCCGTACTACGTTGGAGCCACCGGTCATGACAGTCAAGCAGATCCGCGCCTTCCTGGCCGTGGCCCAAAGTCTGAGTTTTGCCGTGGCGTGCGAGCGCCTGCATCTGTCGCAATCGGCGTTGAGCCTGACGATCAAGGCGCTGGAGGAGGGCTTGGGCGGGCGCTTGTTCACCCGCAACACACGCAATGTGTCGCTGACCGCCGAAGGCGAATCGCTGGTGCCGCTGGCCCGTCGATTGATCGCCGATTGGGACAATGCCGAGGACGAACTGCGCCAACGCTTCACCCTCCAGCGCGGCCGCGTGACGCTGGCGGCCATGCCATCGTTTGCCGGCAACCTGCTGCCACCGATCCTCAAGACGTTCCGCGCGCGTTATCCCAAGGTCAATGTCACGGTCAATGACGTGATCAACGAGCAGGTGCTGGAAATGGTCCGTGACCGCCAGGTGGAACTGGGCGTGGCGTTCGAGCCGTCGCAGAGTTCTTCGTTGGCGTTCACGCCGTTGTACATGGACCGGTTCGTTGCCATCGTGCCGAAGGATTCGCCGTTGACTGAGCTTGATGATATCGACTGGCAAACGTTGCTCAAGGAGCCGTTCATCACTTTGCAGCGACCGTCGACGTTGCGGGTGATGCTGGAAGAACATTTGCAGGCGCGGGGGATGAAGTTACCGGTGGAGTTTGAAAGTCATCAGTTGGCGACGGTCGGCAGGATGGTCGCCAGCGGCTTGGGCGTGAGCGCGGTGCCCGCGTTGTGCGCCGGGCAGATGCAAGAGCTCGGCGCGCGGTGCATTACCCTGGGTGATCCGGTGGTGGAGCGGGCCATCGGCGTATTGACGCAGCCTGGGGTTGAACTGTCGGCGGCGGCGCAGGCGTTGTTCGATATCCTCAAGGAACAAAACCTCGGCCAGCGCCTGTCTGCGAAATGAACACCAGTCCCTGTGGGAGCGGGCTTCTTCAGTATTCAAGTGGTGAGCCGTTGGGCCAGCAGGGGCAAAAGCTGTTCGCACGATCCTGCAATCTTGAAATCCAGAATGTCATCCGCTCGAGTCTTCCCCAGATTCATCGCAATCAACGGCTTCCCCTGATCCGCCACCGCCCGGCACAACCGAAACGCCGAATACGCCATCAACGAAGACCCGACCACCAGCAATCCCGCAGCCTTTTCCACTGCCGTCATCGCCTTGGCCGCCGTTGCCTGCGCCACGTTTTCGCCGAAAAACACCACGTCCGGTTTCATTCGCTCGCCTGCGCAATGCGGGCAGTGCGGCACCTGAAACCGTGCTTCAAACGCCGGGTCCAGCAAGGTGTCGCCATCCGGCGCCTGTACCGCATCGACCCCGGCCAGGTAAGGATTCTGTGCTTCCATCAATCGCTGAATGGCATTCCTTTCGCTGCGTATCCCGCAATCCAGACACAGGACCCGGTGCAGGCTGCCATGCAGTTCGATCACATCGTGACTGCCAGCCTGATCGTGCTGGGTGTCGACGTTCTGGGTGATCAGGCCGCTGATATGCCGGTTGCTTTGCAAACTGGCCAACGCTTCGTGCGCGACATTCGGCTGCGCCAGGTGCACGCGCGGCCAACCGAGCATGGCCCGTGCCCAGTAGCGTCGACGTGATTGCGGGGCCGAAAGAAATTCCTGGTACATCATCGGTTGCCGGCCGCGGCGCACGCCCTGGTTGTCGCGGTAGTCCGGAATGCCCGACGGGGTGCTGATGCCCGCGCCGGTCAGCACCACAAACGGCTGGTCAGCCATCAGTTGCCGAAGCTGCTCGAGTTGTTCGCGCAGGAGCCTGTCGAGCATATTCAACACTCCGGGGAGGGTCTTGAGTGTTTGCAGCGTAGCAGACCCATCACCCGGACAGCGCGCCTGTCCGGGTGCTGAGCGGCGTTTATTTACGCGCCTCCAGAATCAGGTTGAACGGGGTTTCAGTGGCCCGCCGAAACGTCTTGAACCCCGCCTCGGTGAAGACCTTGCGCAACCTCGCTTCACCTGCCTGGGCACCGAGCCCGAGGCCGACTTCCTGGGACAGCGAATTGGGCGTGCAAATGAACGTCGAAGCCGCGTAGAACAGCCGTCCCACCGGGGTGATGTTGTCGTCGAGCGAGTCGTTGGCGAAGGGCTCGACCAGCAACACCGCGCCGTCCGGTTTCAACGATTCATAGGCATGTTTGGCTGCACCCACCGGGTCGCCCATGTCGTGCAGGCAGTCGAAGTAGCAGACCAAGTCATAGTCGGTGCCGGGGTAGCTCTTGGCGGTGCCCTGGAAGAACCGTGCTCGTGCGGACACGCCGCCTTCTTCGGCGCGCTGGGTGGCGACCGTGACAGAGGGCGCGTGGTAGTCGAAACCGACAAACCGCGAGTTCGGGAACGCCTGGGCCATGATCACCGTCGAGGCGCCATGCCCGCAGCCGATGTCCGCCACTTTGGCGCCTTCCTCCAGCTTGGCCACCACGCCGTCGAGGGCCGGCAGCCATTCGGCGATCAGGTGCGCTTTGTAACCGGGCCGGAAAAACCGTTCGGTGCCGCTGAACATACACGGATGGTGATCGCCCCAGGCCAGGGCGCCGTTGCCGCGCATGGCCTTGACCAGTTTGTCCTTGTCATGGAAAAACGATGCAACCACGCTGATACCGCCGGCCACATAAACAGGTGAGTCTTCATTCGCCAGCGCCAGGGCTTGCTCTTCGGGCAGGCGGAACTGGCCGTCGCGGTGTTCCATGTAGCCGGAGGCTGCGTGGGCACTGAGCCATTCGCGCACCAGGCGGGGGTTACAGCCGGTTTTATCGGCGAGGGTTTCAGGGCTGATGGGCTGACTATCGGCCATGACCCGGTACAGGCCGAGTTCCTCGCCGAGAATGACGTTGGCGAGCATCGCCGCGCCACCCATGTCGTTCACCAGTTTGCCCATGAAATCATTGAGTCTGGCCTCGTCCATCACGTGTGCTCCTTTAGCAGGATCACGGTCCAGAGGCAGTATTTATCGAGGCATTCGCCTCTGGGCGGTGGTCGTAGGAATGAACAGGACGCCAAACACGTCCTGGGTGCATTAAGTTTAGTTCGTGGCTTGTGTGCTGCGGCCTGGAGCGACGAAAACCTAATTTCCCAACCTGACACTGAACCCCTTGTAGGAGCGAGCTTGCTCGCGAAGACGGTGTGTCAGTCGATATCTATGCTGACTGGTACACCGCCTTCGCGAGCAAGCTCGCACCTACAGGGGATTTGTGTTTCCACAGGGGATTTGGGGTGTGTATTACATTGTGTCTAACCGTCATCCCGATACATTCCACTTCATTCCCGGCCATTGCCGAACACAGCCCAGATACAAACCTGAGATCAACTGAAAAGGCCGTCCAGCACCCGAACACCGGTGCTGCCCAGGCGATTTTAGGGTCGTCACAACAGGCGGCCGTCTTCGCTCCTGACTCCGTGAAGGGAACCTCCTGATGACTATGCTTCAGACTGAAACCAAACCCGTCAATCGCCTGCGCGTCGACCATTACACCCAAGGCATCATTGGCCCGAGCCAACCTATGCTCGGGCCGCTGGCCGACGGTGGCACATTGATCACCGGTACACCGCCGGGCTGCTGGGGGCCGATGATTACGCCGGCCTTCGAGGGTGGCCACGAAGTGACGCAACCGGTGGCCATCGCCGGTGCCGAAGTCGGCGACGCCGTGGCGATCAAGATCAAAAGCATGCGTGTGACCTCCCTGGCGACGTCCTCCGGGGTCATGAGTTTTGTCGAGGGGCGCTACAACGGCGATCCGTTCGTCTCCAAATTCTGCGCCAATTGCGGCATCGAGCACCCGGCCAGCCACGTTGACGGCATCGGTGAAGACGCCATTCGTTGCAATAACTGCGGCGCCGAAGTCAGCGCGTTTCGTTTCAGCCACGGCTACGTGATCGTGTTCGATGCGCAAAATCAGGTCAGCCTGACCGTCAATCAGGACGTCGCCAACCAACTGGCCGGCAATGCGTCCGAGATGTCGGCACTGCCGGAGTTCGCCGCCCAGCATTCGATCCTGTCGCTGGCCCGCGCTGACATCCCCGGCGTCGCCGCGCACATGCGCCCGTTTCTCGGCAACATCGGCACCACGCCGTCCCGTGACTTGCCCGACTCGCACAACTGCGCTGATTTCGGCCAATACCTGATCAACGCGCCGCACCGTTTCGGCATGACCCGCGAAGAACTTCACGCCGCGAAAACCGACGGCCACATGGACACCAATTCGATTCGCGAAGGCTGCGTATTGATCTGTCCGGTCAAGGTGCCAGGCGCCGGCGTGTACATGGGCGACATGCATGCCCAGCAGGGCAACGGCGAGATCGCCGGGCATGCCACCGATTGCTCGGGGGAAACCGAAGTACAGGTGGAAGTGATCAAGCACCTGACATTGGAAGGGCCGATCCTCCTGCAGAACCTGGATGACCTGCCGCCCATGGCCCGTCCGATGAATGCACAGCAGCGGCAGAAAGTCCGCGAACTGGGCGAACGCTGGGGGCAGCACGAGATCGAGCAAAGCGGCCCGATCACCTTTATCGGCAGCGGTGAGAACCTCAACGTTGCGGTCGAAAACGGCCTCAAGCGTGCCGCCTCGGTCACTGGTCTGGCGTATGACGAAGTGCTCAACCGCGCGACCATCACCGGCTCCATCGACATCAGCCGCTTGCCCGGCACCGTCCGCGTGACCTTCCTGTGCCCGATGACCGTGCTGGACCGGATCGGCATCGGTCATCTGGTGCGCGAGAAATACGCCCTGGCGTAACGCCCGCCCATGGGTCTGTACCAAAGTGTGTACAGACCCGTCGCTGATACATCCACCGAGATTTTCTGCCGCAATCGAACACAGCCCCGATACAGCGTTTCGATTAACTGTGATTCCGTTACGGCAATCATTGAGATCGACACCATGCAGACCTCTTCCACCTCCACGAATGCCACCGTTGGGCTCGGCTTGCGTCGCGGCTTGATGAAAGACCTTCAGGCCGCCCGCACCGGCGATTTCGACTTTCTGGAAGTCGCACCGGAAAACTGGATCGGCATCGGCGGCGCCCATGGCCATGCACTGCGCGCCCTGGCCGAGCGCTTTCCATTGTCCTGTCATGGCTTGTCGTTGTCCCTCGGCGGGCCGACACCGCTGGACGTCGGGTTTCTGCAAGAAGTCCGGATGTTCCTGGATCAGTACAAGGTGCCGCTGTACAGCGAGCATTTGAGCTATTGCAGCGATGACGGTCACCTCTATGACCTGCTGCCGCTGCCGTTTACCGAGGAAGCGGTGTACCACGTGGCTGCGCGCATCCGTCAGGCCCAGGACATTCTCGGCCGGCGTCTGGCGGTGGAAAACGTCTCCTACTACGCGGCGCCGCAGCAGGACATGGACGAAGTGACCTTCACCAATGAGGTGCTACGCGAAGCCGATTGCGACCTGCTACTCGACGTCAATAACGTGTACGTCAACTCGATCAATCACGGTTTCGATCCACAGACCTTTTTGGCCGGCATCGACGCCGGCCGGGTGGTGGCGATGCATGTTGCCGGGCACTTCGATGAGTCCGATACCTTGAAAATCGACACCCATGGTGCCTCGGTCAAACCGGTGGTCTGGTCGTTGCTGGCGCAAGCCTATGCCCGCTTCGGCGCACAACCGACGCTACTGGAACGTGATTTCAACTTCCCGGCGTTTTCTGAACTGGTGGCTGAATTGCAGACCATTCGCCGCCTGCAAGTCGAGGGGGTGATCCGTGGATAAGCCGAGCTTGTTTGAGCAACAAACCACCCTGGGCCGCTACCTGCGCGACCCCGATCACTGCGCGCCACCGGGCGAAATGAACGCCGAGCGAGCCCAAGTGTATCGCGACCTGATTTTCGTCAACCTGTCGACGTTGCTCAGCGGGACTTTTCCGGTGCTGATCAAGATTCTCGGCGATGAACAGTGGCGTGCGCTGGTGCGAATTTTCCTGCGGGACTACCGCGCGCGCGCGCCGAAGTTCGGTGAGATTGCCCAGGAGTTTGTCGAGTTTCTCGCGGCTTGTCCGCAGGCATTGAGCGAGGGCACATGGCCGCTGTTCATGGTGGAACTGGCACATTACGAATGGGTCGAGATGGCCTTGCAGCAATCTGATGCCGAGCCGTTAGCGCCGAGTGATGTGGCGTTGATCCTTGAGCGACCATTACGGGTTTCGCCACTGGCGTGGCCGCTGGCCTATGCCTGGCCGGTGCAGTTGGTGGGGCCGGACTTTCAACCCCAGGCAGCACCCGCTCAGCCGACTTTATTGCTGGTGAGACGGGCGGATGACTGGAGTGTGATGTTTTCTGAGCTGAGCCCTTTGGCGTGGCGGTTGTTGCAGCGGATTGAGGCGTTTCCTCAACTGAGCGGGCAAGCACAACTGGAAGGGCTGGCGGTGGAGGCAGGGATGGCCGGGTCGCTGGAGTTTATGACGAGCGGGGCGGCGCTGATGCGGCAGATGCAGGGGGAAGGGGTTTTGGGCTTGGCGTGATTCTACCCATACCCTTGCCGATGCAGAGCTTCACCGATATCCGTCAATATTTTGTCCAAGCGGAAGGCTGTTTTCAGCAGTCTTCAACTCACTTCGCTCTTATCAAAAACCAATTTTTGATAATTATTAATTTCGTCTCTGAGCCGGTTCACCTTTTAATCGGTGTCGAGAAGCATTGGCAGGGAGTGCAATGATGGTCCCTTGTTCAGGTACCCACTCTTCTCAACTCTCGTTTCTAATATCCCTTTGCCTCACGTCTTTTCACGAAGACGTGGGGATTTTTTTTGCGCGTAGTCTGGATGTACCGATCTCACAACGTGGTTGTCAGCTTCTGGAGCTTATGAATGCCCCCCCTCGATCTTTTCCGAGAAGACCTTGTCCCGAAACATGCTCGATGTACTGATTCGTGCCGGGCTGCTCGCCATTATGGTGATTTTTTGCTTCCGGATTTTTAGTCCATTCATGAGTTTGATGCTGTGGTCAGTCATCCTGACGATCACGCTCTATCCACTGCAACGCAGTCTTAAACGCAAGCTGGGTCGAAGCAATGGTTTCACAGCGGTGCTAATCGTGGTTATTGCCATTGGCGTCTTGATAGCGACTGTCTGTCTGCTGGGACAGTCGTTGGTTGATTCGGTTGAGGGGGCCATGACAATGGTCAAAACAGGTAGCTTCCAGATTCCTCTACCGCCCGAAACGATCGCCCACTGGCCATTGGTGGGCAAACTGCTGCATAGCCTCTGGATGCAGGCTGTCTCCGATCTGCCTGACCTGATTCAAAAATACCTGCCTGAGATCAAGACCGTCGTCCTTTCCCTTTTAAGCGGGCTGGCAGGTGCCCGGTGCCGGCTTGTTAGCGCTTGTGCTGTTGCTACTGGGTATCATGCAGTTACCCGCCACCTTGGTGACCGCTCCCGTGATCATCTATGTTTTTGCGAGTGAGGGTGCGAGTACGGTGTCTGTAGTATTTGCCATCTATGTGTTTATCGCGGGTTTGGCCGACAACGTGCTCAAGCCGATGTTGCTGGGGCGGCGCGTCGATGTACCGATGCCTGTGGTGCTGATCGGCGCTTTGGGCGGCATGATCAGCGGCGGCATTATTGGCTTGTTTATCGGTCCTGTTCTTCTTGCAGTCGGCTATCAGTTGTTCTGGCAATGGGTGCAAGACCCGTCGCAAGATGATGCGCTGGACGACCGGGGGCAGGCTTGATGTCTTTAAGCGTAACGATGAACTCAGCTCGGTTGAATCGGTAATCCAAGCTCCGCGCACAACCCGCCCCCCACACGATTGCTCAGCGTCAACGACCCACCGATGGCCGTCGCCAGTTGCTGGGCAATTGCCAGGCCAAGCCCGGTCCCGCCGGTGCTGCGGTTACGCGAATTCTCCACCCGGTAAAACGGTTCCATCACCTGCGCCAGTTCTTCCTCGGCAATGCCCGGCCCTCGGTCCATGACTTTCACCCAAAGGCGGCCGTTTCTGGTTTCTACCTTCAGTTCGGCCGCACCCGCGAACTTCAACGCATTGTCCGTCAGGTTCACCAATACCCGCCGCAACGCATGCGGCCGGGTGTCGATTACCGCGCCACTTTTTCCACTCAGTTGCACGTCTTTGCCCATGTCCTGATAGTCGAACACCAGGCTGTCGAGGAATGAATCCAGGTCGGTTCGGCGGCTTTCTTCGGTGGCACCGTGAATGCTGCGCGCGTACGCCACGCCTTCGCGTACCAGGTGTTCCATCTCGCCGAGGTCGTTCCACAGTTTGTCTTTCTCGGTGGAGTCGTCCATGAATTCGGCGCGCAGTTTCATGCGGGTGATCGGGGTTTGCAGGTCGTGGGAAATCGCCGCCAGCAGTTGCATGCGTTCCTTGAGGTAGGCGGCGATGCGCGCTTGCATGGAATTGAACGCCTTGGCCGCGTGGGCGACTTCGGTCGGGCCTTTCTCGTCCAGATGCACCGCGTGGGCATTGGGGTCGAGGGTTTCCACGGCTTGGGCAAGGCGCGTCAGCGGGCGGATGGCGATGCGCACCGCCAGCCAGGTGCAGGCGATCATCAACGCCAATTGTCCGAGCAAGACGAAAGGCAGCCACGGCGACAACGGCACCATCGACGGGCGTACATCGATGGTCACCGGGCTGCCATCGGTCAATTTCAGATGGACCTGGAAGTGTTTGATCGGGCCGGGAATGTCGGTCACGGTCATCGGGTAATCCTTGCCGATGGCGTCCTTGATCGAAGTCACTGCAATCGGCGTGTCGCGCATGGCCTCGCCCGGTGAGCCTTCATCCAGCAGATAGCGGTAATTGCGCCGATCCAGTTGTTGCAACCAGCTCATCCGTTCCGCCGCCGGCAAGCGGTCGAGGATAGCAATGGAGGTCGAGACGTCGGTCTCCAGGTTGCCAAGCATGGTGTTTTTTGCGGTTTCGTAACGCTCGTAATACTGCGCGCCAAAGGACAGCGCCTGCGCCAGGATCAAGCCGATCAGAAAGATCAGCGACAGCCGCGAGGCGAGGGTGCGGGGCCAGCGCAGGCCGAGGTTCATGAGGGCGCCCCGAGTACTTCCACCGGCAGTGAAAACACATAGCCCTCACTGCGCACGGTTTTGATGCAGGCCGGTTCGCGGGCGTCGTCGAGCAGACGCTGGCGCAAGCGGCTGACCAGCAAGTCGATGGAGCGGTCGAACAGGTCGGCGTCGCGGCCTTGGGTCAGATTCAGCAGTTGATCGCGATTGAGCACCCGCTGCGGGTGATCGAGAAAGACCCGCAGCAGCCGGTATTCGGCGCCGCTGAGCGCGACCATGGTGCCGTCCTCGTCCAGTAAGTGCCGGGCCGAGGTGTCCAGGCGCCAGCGACCGAACGCCAGCAGACGACCGCTTTCGGTCACCACCAGGTTCGGCGGCAGCATGCGCGTGCGGCGCAGGACGGCATTGATTCGGGCGAGCAGCTCGCGGGCGGCGAACGGTTTGACCAGGTAGTCGTCGGCGCCCATTTCCAGGCCGATGATGCGGTCGGTTTCATCGTTGCGCGCGGTGAGCATCAACACCGGGGTGGCCTTGTGTTTGCCGGCGCGTAATTCGCGGCAGAGCATCAGGCCGTCGTCGCCAGGCATCATGATATCGAGCACGATGAAGTCCACAGGCGTGGTTTCAAGGAAGGCGCGCATCTGCCGACCGTCGGCGACGACTGTGGTGCGCAGGCCGTTCTTCTTGAGGTAGTTGCCTACCAGCTCCCGGATCTCGCGGTCATCGTCCACGATGAGAATGTGATCGACGTGTTCCATGGGGACTGGCCTCTATCAATGGGGGATATCGCGCAGTCTATCGAGCCTGCGTCCGCTCGGCCGCCACCCTTTGTATTGCAGTGTATCTGGCTTGGCGGCGGATACACGCAGACGCAAAAACACGGTTTATCAGGGGTTTTGTATCGCTGTGTATCGGGGTCCGGCTTTGATACGTACCGATTTATACGCGTCTGTTTTCGACACAGACCAGATACCTCGCAGGCTTCTAATAGGTTCCAACGAGGCAAACCACACCGCCTCGACTCAATCGAACCACTGACCCATTGAAGCCTGAGGATACCGCCATGAACACTAAAGCCATCTACGCCGCTTGCCTGTTTGCCGCCCTGAACATCTGCACCTTGTCGGCCCGTGCCGAAGCAGACGTTACCCCGAAAACCTACACCTACGGCACCCATCTGGATATCAAGAAAGTCGTGTCACTGAAACAGGGCGCAACGCCGACCTGCGGAGTAGTGGATGCGCAACTGACCTACCTGGATTCGCAGAACAAAACCCAGGTCTTGGACTACCTCAAAGTGGCTGATGGCTGTAACTCGAACAACTGATTCCGTCCATCACCCATTCCCTCTATTACAGGACGCACATCATGAACAACGTAAGCCGCTATTTGACCGCCATTGCCTTCACCTTCGCCGGCGCCGCCGCCCACGCCAATGCCGCTGTTGAACAGAGTAGCTGTGGCAGCGTCACCTGCTTCCAGCTGACGCCGGTGGCGCACAAGGACACGAATGCGTTTCTGGCACAGGACGGCGGTAGCCGGACTCCACAGGGGCAGCAACTGGAAAACCAGACTGCCTGAAGCCAGAACACTGTTGTGTGAACACCAACGATCCATTGTAGGAGCGGGCTTGCCCGCGAAAACGGAGTGTCAGTCGACATCAATGTTGAATGTACTGGCCCAGATCAAGCCCGCTCCTACAGGGATTGTGTGGTGTGTCGCGCTCTTTATTTCAAAGGTGATCCCATGTTCCTCATCGCTTTCCTGGGCGGCATATTGACCGTCCTCAGTCCCTGCATCCTGCCGGTCGTACCGTTCCTGTTCGCCGGGGTCAAACGTACCCGTTCCTCCATTCTGCTGACCCTCGGTGGCATGGTCCTGACCTTTGCTCTGATCTCCAGTTTGGCCGTAGTCAGCAGTGAGTGGGTGGTGCAAGCCAATAACACCGGTCGCCATGTCGCCCTGTTCGTGATGGGGCTGTTTGCCCTGTCGCTGATATCGGCCCGGGTCGGTGACTGGATGGCGCGTCCGTTCGTAGCACTGGGCAATCGCCTTGACCCCGACACCCGCAAAATGTCGGGCCCGTTGAGTTCGGTGATGATCGGTGTCGCCACCGGGCTGCTGTGGGCACCGTGTGCCGGGCCGATTCTCGGTGTGATCCTCACCGGCGCCATGCTGCAAGGTGCCAATGCGCAGACCAGCCTGTTGCTGCTGGCGTACGGCCTGGGCAGTGCGTTGTCCCTGGGCACCTTGATTTTCGCCGGTCGCAGCCTGGTCAATCGCTTGAAAGCGTCGATCCCGGTCACCGGATGGCTGCGTCGAGGTGCAGGTGTTGCGGTGCTGGCTGCGGCGGCAGTGATTTCCACCGGTACCGACAAAACCCTGCTGGCCGGCACTTCGTCCGAAGGCGTCAGCAGCCTCGAAAAAGGCGTGCTGGAAACCGTGCCGAAAGTGGTCGATTACTTCGTCAGCAAAGTGAAGGCCGATACGATGGACAACGCAACAGGCGCCATGCCGTCGCTGAACGGCGCCGTCGAATGGCTCAACTCGCCGGCCCTGACCAACGAATCGCTGAAAGGCAAAGTGGTGCTGGTGGATTTTTGGACCTTCGACTGCATCAACTGCCAGCACACGTTGCCGTATGTGAAGGACTGGGCGAAGAAGTACGAGAAGGACGGCCTGGTGGTGATCGGCGTGCACACCCCTGAGTCCGGTTTCGAACGCATTATCGACAACGTCAAGGATCAAGTGAAAAAGCTCGGCATCACCTATCCGGTGGCCATCGACAACAACTACGCGATCTGGCGCAACTTCGACAATCAGTACTGGCCCGCGCATTACCTGATCGACGCCAAGGGGCAGGTGCGTTACACCCACTTCGGTGAAGGCAGCTACGACACTCAGGAGAAGGTGATCCGGCAGCTTTTGGAAGAGGCGAAAGCCCCGGCTGCATAAACCCATCAGATCAATGGCCCACAGGCTACGCGCCTTGGGCCATTGATTTGTTCGCCTGACTGCGCCGCCACGCGGCCGGCGGCGCACCGAACTCACGACGAAAGGCCCGGCTGAACGCTGTATCGGTCTGGTAACCCACTTCTTCGGCAATGCGCATCAATGGACTGTTGCTGCTGCGTAACAGATTGGCCGCCAGCAACATCCGCCATTGCGTCAGGTATTGCATCGGCGAACTTCCCACCAATTGCTGAAAGCGTTCGGCCAATACCGATCTTGAGGTGCCGGCCGTGCGCGCCAGCTCATCCAGCGTCCAGGCGTGACAGGGCTTTTTGTGCAGGGCGTTCAACGCGCCGCCGACAATCCGGTCCCCGACCCCGGCCAGCCAGCCGGTGCGTCCTTCGCCCTGTTCATTCATGTACAGGCGCAGCACTTGAATGAACAACACCTCAGCCAGTTTCGCCAGCACACCTTCACCGCCGGGCCTTGGCGAGCGAGCTTCAGCCAGCGCATAACGCACCGAAGACTCCAGCCACATGCCGGCATTCGAGCCGCGCACGTTGACCCGGACCACCGCCGGCAGCCCTGTCAGCAACATGCCGGCCAAGCGCGTATCGCATGCCAGATAACCGCACACCAACCGCGTGATCACGCCGCCACCGCCATAACTCAATTGCCGTGGCCGCCGCGCCAGCACCACGTCCAGCCGCGCACCGGTGGCGGGCGGGAGGCCCGGTTTAGAACACATGCGATGAGCATGCCCTTGCGGGAAAACCACCACATCGCCGGCTGACAGCAACAAGGGAGGGTCATCACCGAGTTCGACGTAACACTCCCCCTCGGTAATCAAGTGAAAGATCACCACGCGTTCGGCACCCGGTTCCAGAAACGGTGCCGCCGTGTCGGCGCTGGGGGACTGGTAGCACCAGGGCGCGGAGAACCTGGCATTGATGAAAATCGCTCCGACCAGGCGCACGACACGCAAGGTTTGTGACAGGGCGTCCATGGCGGTTTCCCGATGTGCGGATGGTGTTGATTGTGAGCCTGTCGCAGCCCCGCGGCCAACCTCCGGACGATCGGACAGGGTTGGCCGACGATCGGGCAGGACGTTGGCCTGCGCCAGGACGATAGTTGGCAAACGGGGCCGCTTCCGACCCCGTCATCAATAACAAGAATGAGAGGTTGCCATGCCAAAGTTCGTCATAGAGCGCGAGATCCCGGGCGCTGGAACACTGTCAGAGCGCGATTTGAAAGCCGCCGCGCTAAAGTCCTGCAGCGTGTTGCGCGAGTTGCCAGAGGTGCAGTGGCTTCAGAGTTACGTCACCGGCGACAAGCTCTACTGCGTGTACATCGCACCCAGCGAAGCGCTCATTAAAGAACACGCCACCCGCAGTGGTTTCCCGGCCAACCGTATTTCCCAGGTGACGGGCATTATCGATCCCACCACGGCGGAATAGGCCGCGATCGCGTTGCAATCCTTACGGAGCAGACTTCATGAGTACACCGATTGATCTCACTGCCCTGAAAAACCGCCAAATGGCCTCTTGGGCCAGCGGCGACTACGCCGTCATCGGCACCACGTTGCAGATTGTCGGCGAGCAGCTTGCCGAAGCCTGCGATCTGCTCTGTGACGAGCGGGTGCTGGACGTCGCCGCTGGCAACGGCAATGCGACACTCGCCGCCGCACGCCGGGGCTGCAAAGTCACCTCGACTGACTACGTCGCCGCGCTGCTGGAGCGTGGCGAAGACCGGGCCAGGGCGGAGCGCCTGGACGTGACTTTCCAAGTGGCCGACGCCGAAGAGCTGCCGTTCGCGGATGCGAGCTTCGATGCGGTGCTGTCGACCTTCGGCGTGATGTTTACCCCCGACCAGCCCAAAGCCGCCGCCGAACTGGCGCGAGTTTGTCGCCCCGGTGGGCGGATCGGCCTGGCCAATTGGACGCCGGAAGGCTATGTCGGGCAGATGTTCAAGACCCTGGGCCGCCACATGCCGCCCCCGGCCGGGGCACAACCGCCTTCCAATTGGGGCACCGAAGCCTGGCTGCATACACACTTTGATGAACGCGACTTTCTGGTCCAGGTGACGCGTCGTACGTTTAACTTCCGCTATCGCTCGGCGGCGCACTTCATCGACGTCTTCCGCAAATGGTATGGACCGCTCCATAAAGCCTTTGCGGCGCTGCCCCCCGATGGAGCCCAGGCGTTGGAACAGGACCTGGCCGAGTTGCTGAGCCGGGCGAACCGGGCAGGGGAGAAGTCACTGGTGGTGCCGAGCGAATACCTCGAAGTCGTCATCACCAGGCGCTGAACTGACGTAGATCTGACTGTAGGAGCGAGCTTGCTCGCGAAGGCGGTGTATCAGTCGATATATAGGTTGACTGATACACCGCCTTCGCGGGCAAGCCCGCTCCTACAGGGGATTATGGTGTTTTTTAGTTCTACGAGATGCTGGCACCACGAGCCTTCAACAGTTCACGCAATACCGAGCGGTGGCAACGCGTTTCGTCCTCGCAATAACAACCAACGGCCAGCGATGTTTGATGGGAGAGGGCCGCCAGCAGGTCCAATAGCTGACTCGGCGCGGGATGGTTCATTTCAGCCTTGAATTTGCGCTTGAAGGCTTCCCAGGCCTTGTCATCGATGGCCGCTTTGGCTTCGGCGAGCAACTCCGCGCTGGGCGACAGCAGCGGCTGCCAGACATCATAAAAATCCCGGCGGGCAAACTCGGCCTTCGGTACGCCGCGGGGAGGGCGGCGTACCGTGCCTAAACGCAAACCTTCATTGGGTGCGCGCGGTGAACCGAGTCGAACGATATAAATAGCCATGTCACATTATGGATGACGCGAGCCGTCAAACCACTCCAATGCCGTGCGCCAGATGCAGATCCCTAGAAAGTACGCCGACATCAGCAGCCAAAGCCCCATCACCATCGGGTTGATGACCGGATGGTTGAGCACCAGCGACAAACTGCACAGCAACCAGATGGCCGTCACAGCGATGTTGATGGGCATGAAACGGCGCACGCGAAACGGGTGCAGGAACTTCATCCGCGTCACTGTCAACAAGGCCAGGCCGATGACCGTAAACAAAGTCACCCACGGTGTCGGCGCAATGATGTACAGGCATAGCGCAACCACGTTCCACGCCGCCGGAAAGCCCTGAAAGTAGTTGTCTTTGCTTTTCATGTTGACGTTGCAGAAGCAAAACAGTGATGACACCAGAATCAGCGACACCGTCAGCAGCAGCGTGTGAGCCGGCAACGGTACGTAGCGATAAATAAACAGGGCCGGGATGAACACATAGGTCAGGTAGTCGATCACCAGATCCAGAATCGAGCCATCGAAACCGGGCAGCACCGACTGCACATTGACCTTGCGCGCGAGTGCGCCGTCCAGCCCGTCGACGATCAGCGCGCCCCCCAGCCACAGGAGGCAAATAGTCGGCTGGTTGTCCAGCAGCGCCAAGGTAGCCAGGAAGGCGCTCACTACGCCGGTCGCGGTGAAACCGTGGGCTCCCCACGCTTTGAGCCTGGCAATGTGTACGGTCGAAATCACGGGGGCGTTCTCCAGAAAGTGAAGCAAGCCTGTTATCACCCCTTCTAGGGGTGTCGGCAAACCGGGTCGGGTTGCAGGTATCGACCGGGAATCCGGGAATAAGGTTCACCGTAGGTATCCTGGCGGCCTATCAGGCTTTCACGCCTGCCCAACGGTGGTGGCGCGTTTACCGACGAGAACTATCGTTGCCTGACTGATTCACGTCCTTGAGGAGGGCATCGTCATGAACACCAGTGATTTACTCGAACAGTTACTGCGGGCCGGGCAGGGCTCGATTTCACAACAGCGTGGCGGTGGTGCGTCCTCTCAAGATCCGCTCGGCGGGTTGGGCGGGTTGCTGGGCGGCCTGATGGGTGGTGGGAGCAGCTCAAGCAGTAGCGCAGGTGGGCTGGATGACTTGCTCGGCGGTTTGCTGGGCGGCGGCGCACCCACAGGCGGTGTGTCTCAAAATCGCAGTGGTGGCGGCGCAAGCTATACCGCCCTCGCATCGCTGGGGATGATGGCCTTTCAGGCGTATCAAGCCTGGCAGCGCAGTCAGGCCGCGGCGCCACAACAGTCGCCGAGCACCGTCGATTTGTTGTCTGGCCCGGACGTCGAAGACCACAGCCACGCCGTGCTGCGCGCGTTGATTGCGGCGGCGAAGGCCGATGGCCGCATTGATGATGCAGAGAAGCAGATGATCAGCGCTGAAATTCGCAAACACACCGATGATCCGGATCTTCAGCAATGGCTGGATGAAGAGGTGGCTCGGCCACTGAATGCCACCGATGTGTCGCTGTCGGCAACCGATCCGGCGATTGCGGCGGAAATGTATCTGGCCAGTGTCATGCTGGTGAACGATCAGGGGGAGGCCGAGCGTACCTATCTGGACGAGCTGGCGGCGGCGCTGAACATCGATCCCCAGTTGCAGGTGCATCTGGAACAGCAGGCCAAGGGTGGCGCGGTTTGAGGTGCAGCAACAAAACCCATGTTGGCTATCCGATTGCCATCGCGAGCCGGCTCGCTCCCACATTGGATCTGTGTTTACAAATCTAATGTGGGAGCGAGCCGGCTCCGGGCGGCATTCCCCACCACAAGTCCGTCTGTCCGGGCAATCTGAACGCCGATTGAATTTTTCTCCGCGCCTGTCGCTCTGCTGATGTAGAGACGTGTTGCTTGAACGTCCTGCCACTGGCCATAGACCGAGAGATGCGCCCATGACTGCCCTGACACGACTCCAATCCCGGCCTGCCCACGAGCAGGCGATATCTGCCGCCGGTAACCTGAAGCAGACCTACGAGCAATTGCTGCTCAGTGACGATGCCCAGCCTCTCGCCAGGACGTTTCTGCACGCTCAACTGCTGCAAGCAGCGACCGTGCCGCAGGATCTGCCGCAAGACCTGCGAAACTTTGTCGAACACCACGCTACCGAAGTGGCTCGCCAATACGCCGAGTACCTCAAAGCTCGCAAAGCGGGGGGCGGTCGGCAGTATTTCAGCAACAAGGCCCATGCCCTGTATTTCCTGCAAGCCGTTGCCCCCACCAAGTTGGTGGATGGCGCCTGGCTGTCCGGGTTGCTGGCGCAGTGGCGTGACCCGCGTTTCGACGGGCTGATGTGCACCTACCTGGAGGAGTTGGGTGAGGGCAACCCGGCGCACAACCATGTGGTGATCTACCGAAAACTGCTGGCCGAACTGGGCTTGCAGGACACCGGCGTCATCGCCGATGAGCATTACCTGCAAGGCGCGATACAGCTGGCGCTGGGCGAATGCGCCGAGGAGTTTTTGCCCGAGGTGATCGGCTACAACCTGGGCTATGAACAGCTGCCGCTGCACCTGCTGATCAGTGCCTATGAACTCAGCGAGTTGGGCATCGATCCGTATTACTTCACGCTGCACGTAACCATCGACAATGCCAGCACCGGCCACGCGCACAAGGCCGTGCAGGCGGTGCTGCAACTGATGCCACTGGAAGGGGATCGCGACGATTTTCTGCGCCGGGTCGCGCTGGGCTATCGGCTCAATGATCTGGGGTCCGGCAGTCGGGCGATCATCGAGTCGTTCGACCTGTACGGCGAAGTGCTGAACATGCTCGAACGCAAACGCCCGTTCGGCCAGCACATGCATTCCGACTACTGCCGCTTTGAAGGCAAGACTGTCAACCAATGGCTATCGGCGCCAGAACAGTTGCCCGGTTTCCTCGCCGCCCTGGAAAACAAGGGCTGGATCAAGCGTCACCAAGATCCGCAAGCCAGCCGTTTCTGGCAGTTGATTGAGGGCGACGGCGCGGCGATGTTCGGGGTGTTCAGCCCTTATGAAAAACAGCTGCTGCACGACTGGATCGCTGGCGACTGGACGCCCGCGTGCCCGCCACCGGCGTATCGCCGCAGCCACAGTGATGCCGTCGAACCCGTTTTGCCCGCCAGCGACCCGGATGTCCAGAGCGTGGAAGCCGCGCTGCAGGGGCGGACCGCTGCCGAGCAGATGCTGGTGTTAATTCCGTGGCTGTCGGCGCACCGGCATTCCCATCCCGCCGGCCTGTTGGCCACGCGCAGATTCATCGAGCTCAAATCCAGCCTTCGATAGGAGCCTTACATGAATCAGGAAGAACACATGGACACTGCCGATCTGGCGTTACTGCAACTGGGGCGCCGTTTGCAAGCTGACGGCTATCGATTCATCACGCCGACACCGTTGACGCATCAGCGAGTGCTTGATCGCGAGGCCTGGCGACAGGCCCAGACCCTGCGCGATGTGTTCGGCTGGTCGCGGCCGTTCGAACCGGGCCTGTTGTCGGCGGATGAGCAGCGGCAGTTGTTACAGGCTGGCGTGCTCGAGGAAGGCAACGGCCACCTGAAAAGTCGGGTGCGCTGGTCGAGCCTGGATGATCTGTTGTTTGTGCATTCCGCATTTCCCACCGACGCGACGGACGCGGTGTTCTTTGGCCCTGACACGTACCGGTTTGCGCAGCTGATCCATGACCATCTGCAACACGACTTCGCCCCGATCCGGCGTGCCGTGGATATCGGCTGTGGTGCCGGCGTCGGTGCAATATTGATTGCCCGCGCCCGCCGTGAAGCCCAAGTGCTGGCCGTGGACATCAACCCGACGGCGCTGCGCCGGACGGCGATCAATGCTGCCCTCGCCGAAGTGGCCAATGTCAGCATCGAGGCCAGCGATGTGTTGCAGGACGTCGACGGTCACTTCGACCTGATCGTCGCCAATCCACCCTACATGGCCGACCCGGCCGAGCGCGCCTATCGCCATGGCGGCGGGGCGTACGGCGCGCAACTGTCGGTGCGCATTGTCGAGCAAGCCTTGAATCGACTGGCACCCGGCGGTTCGTTGGTGCTGTACACCGGTGTGGCGATGATCGATGGTCATGATCCGTTTCTGCAAGCGCTGACCCCGCGCCTGGAGTCGGCTATGTTCGGCTGGACCTACCGCGAACTCGACCCCGACGTGTTCGGCGAAGAGTTGCTGACTCCCGGTTATCAACGGGTGGAGCGGATTGCGGTGGTGGCGCTGATCGTCACGCGGGTCGGCCCCGGTATCGGGGGGATCGTTGCGTCTGCAGGTGCACCATGAACAAGAACCTCGACGACTACAACCGCATGCGCGACTTCTCGGCGACCTCTGAACCCGCCGCGACCAAACGCCCTGGCAAAAAAAATGCGAAAGACCATGCGTTGCAGTTTTGCATTCAGAAGCACGATGCCTCACGCCTGCATTACGACTTTCGCCTGGAGCTCGATGGCGCGCTGAAAAGCTGGGCGGTGCCCAAAGGTCCTTCGCTTGACCCCAAGGTCAAGCGCCTTGCGGTCCACGTCGAAGACCATCCGCTGGACTACGCGACGTTCGAGGGCAGTATTCCAGAGGGGCACTATGGCGCGGGTGATGTGATCGTCTGGGACCGTGGCGTGTGGATTCCGCAGGAGGACCCGGCCAAGGCCTACGCCAAGGGCAAACTCAAATTCGAGTTGCAAGGCGAGAAGCTCGGCGGGCTGTGGAATCTGGTGCGCACGCACATGCCGGGCAAGCAGGAACAATGGTTTTTGATCAAGCATCAGGACAGCGCGGCCAAACCCGAGAGCGACTACGACGTAGTCACAGCCGAGCCTGACAGTGTACTGAGTGACCGGACCCTAGTCGCCAAGCCATCAAAAACCGCGGCTAAACCCCAGCCCGTCAAGAAGCCCGCTAAACCGTCCGCTAAAACAACTTCTGCGCCGCTCACCGGCGCCCGCAAAGCCAAACTGCCAGACCAGCTCAAACCGGAACTGGCCACGTTGGTCGAAAAGGCCCCGCAGGGCCAGTGGAGCTACGAGATTAAGTTCGATGGCTACCGGATCATGGCTCGCGTCGATCACGGCGACGTCAAACTTTTCACCCGTAACGGTCACGACTGGACCCACAAACTCCCCAGACAAGCCGCAGCGTTAGCGGCGCTGAACCTCGAGTCGGCTTGGCTCGACGGTGAAATGGTGGTAGCCGACGAGCAAGGTGTGCCGGACTTTCAGGCGCTGCAGAATGCCTTCGACGCGGGTGCCAGCGCCAACATCTTGTATTACCTTTTCGACCTCCCTTACCTCAACGGCGTGGACCTGCGAGAGGTGCCGGTCGAAGAGCGCAGGGTGGCGCTTTCTACCGTACTCAAACTCAATCAGGACCGGTTGCTGCGCTTCTCGGACTCGTTCGACGAAGCGCCGGAAGCCTTGCTCAACAGCGCCTGTCAAATGCAGATGGAAGGGCTGATCGGCAAACGTCTGGGCTCGCCTTATGTGTCCCGGCGCAGCAGCGACTGGATCAAGCTCAAGTGCAAACACCGGCAGGAATTTGTGGTAGTCGGCTACACCGATCCGAAAGGTTCGCGCAACGCCTTCGGTGCATTGCTGCTCGGCTTGCATGACCGTGACAGCGGCCAGTTGCGTTATGCCGGCAAGGTCGGCACAGGGTTCAACGAGACCACGCTCAAATACATCTATGAACAACTGAAACCATTGCAGGCGAAAAAGCCGTCGGTGGTCAATCCACCCACCGGTTTCGAGGCCAAGGGAGTGCACTGGCTCAAACCCAAGGTGCTGGCGGAAGTGGCGTTCGCTGAAATGACCAAGGAAGGCTCGGTTCGCCATGCGGTGTTCCATGGCCTGCGCGAGGACAAACCCGCCGAAGGCATCACAGAGGAGCGAGCGAAAGTGGTGAAAACCCCAGCGAAAAAACAGCCCGCTGCCACCAAAAAAAGCACGGCCCAACCGGCACCGTCGCAAATCGGCCTGGGCGAAGGCAAAGTGCGTATCACTCATCCCGATCGGATCATCGACGCCTCCAGCGGCACTACCAAAGTGCAACTGGCCGAGTATTACGCCAGTGTTGCCCAATGGATTTTGCCTGAGCTCAAGGACCGCCCGGTGGCGTTGGTTCGCGCGCCTGATGGCATCGCCGGTGAGCTGTTTTTCCAAAAAAACGCCGAGCGCCTGGCTATTCCAGGCATCACCACTCTGGACAAGGAGCTGACCGGCCAACCGGTGATGATCATCAACAACGCCGAAGCGTTGATTGGCGCCGTTCAGATGAGCACCGTGGAACTGCACACCTGGAATGCCACCGCAGATAAACTCGACCGGCCTGACCGCTTCGTGCTCGACCTCGACCCGGACCCGGCGCTGCCCTGGAAGAGCATGGTCGAAGCCACTCAACTGACGCTGTCGGTGCTCGATGAACTGGGGCTCAAGGCGTTTCTCAAAACCAGCGGCGGCAAAGGCGTTCATCTGGTGGTGCCGTTGACCCGCAAGCTCGGCTGGGACGAAGTAAAAGACTTCAGCCATGCGATTGTCAGCCATATGGCCAAGTTGTTGCCGGAGCGTTTTTCCGCAGTGTCGGGACCGAAAAATCGGGTAGGGCGGATCTTCATCGATTACCTGCGCAACGGCCTGGGCGCCACCACCATTTGCGCCTACGCGGTACGAACCCGTGAAGGGTTGCCGGTGTCGGTGCCCATCTTTCGCGAGGAGGTCGCTGAACTCAAGGGTGGCAATCAATGGAACGTGCACACCGTGCATGAACGCCTGGCCGAGGTGGGAAATGCTCCTTGGGCGGATCTGAAGAAGACCCGGCAGACGATTACGGCCGAGATGCGACGGCGGGTGGGAATGAAAAAGTGATCGGAGGCGAAAATGCCGACGCCCCGTTCACGGGGCGCCGGTAGGACCGCTTTATGACTTGAAAGCAGTTACTTGATGAGCTGCTGGAGGTCAGAGTTCAGTTTGTCGATAGCGGTTTTAAAATCTTTCGCAGTGACATTCTGGCTTTCGTTTTCCAGGGTCGTGCCAAACACTTTGCGCACGACTCGGCCCACGGTCTGGTTGGTTTTGGCGTCGATGAATTCCGCCTCGATATACAGCTCGGTATTCTGGTCGCGGTGGCCGGTGGCTGCCTGAGTCGCCCCGACGACGGCCGCAATAGGCACCACTTCATACCACTTCATACCTTCGTTCGAAGCGCTCACCCCCGTGATTGCCGCGCGCAGGATCAATGTTTTGGAACCGGCCGGAGCGGCTGCCGGAGTGCTGACTACCTGGTATTTCGTGCCCAGTGTGGCCCGGGCTTTGGTGGTCATGTAGTTCTGAATATCGGCCAGCGTTTGCTTATTGACCCGTTCATTGGGTTTCGGCGCTGGATAGAAATCCAGCTTGTTGAATACCACTGTGTTATACGCATTCGGGTTCCACGATGGGCTCAACCAACGCATCGCCGTACCACCGCTGGGGGTTTCGACTTCCTGCAGGTTGTTGTAGCTCGACAGGAAACCGGAGTACTGCGTTGTCTCGGTGACTTTCGAGGTGCAACCGCCCAACAGGACGCCGGTCAGTGCAGCACCGATGAACAAGCTTCGGGATAAAATCATAGTAGTGTTTACTCCATGGTTTAAGTCGTGTTTTTTTTTTTGCTATGCATCAGAAACGCCAAGTCATGTTCCCGGTCAGCGCTTGAATCCAGGCGTTATCGAATTGACCGGAAATTCGATTGCCCGAAACGGTCTTGATCTGCTGATCTGGCATGTCCCCGAGCCAGATCAGTGCCCAACTGACATTAACGTCGGTGTCCTTGTCTAGAGCATACGTGGCTCCCGTCCCAAGGCGCCATGATTCGTTCATCGGCACGATCACGCTGCGATTGCTGTCGGACACGGCGCTGCTGTCGTATGCCACACCAACGTTCCACAGCCATTGCTCGGTGGCCTGGTATTGCGCGCCAAGGGAGAGGTGCCAGGTGTCTTTGAAATGCGCGTTGACCGTTGTCGACTGCGCTCCAAACGCCGTGGTGTCGACCTGTACGCCTATGTCGCCGAACTCCGACCAGTCCTGCCAGTTGACCGAGGCCAGCAACGCCAATTTCGGGTCCATTTGCTGGAACAAGCTGAGGGTGGCGGTTTGCGGCACCTTCACGTCTAGTTTGGTATTGGTGTTGTTGACGCGCTCCAGCAGTCGCCCATCGCCTTTCACATCCAGTCGGTCTTCGAAGTCCAGATCGACCTGGCTGGTGTAGGTCAGGCCGATGCGCGTGCCCGCTTGCGGGGCGTAGATCACCCCCACGTTGGCGCCATAGCCCCAGGTGCCATCCCGGTACTTGTATTGGCCATCGGTGCGATCGGTGAAACCGAAGGGACTACGGTCAATGGCGGTTTGCGCCTTCAACTCGCCGTACATGGCCTTGACGCCCAAACCTACCGACCATTGTTCGTTGAAGCGGTAAGAGACACTGGGCACCAGGGACAAACCGACGATACTGGCGTTTTGTGCAAAATAGCGCCCGGACCAATCGTTGTCGTAATTGACCGCGAGCCCGAAGTCGCCGTAGGTGCCGAAACCGACGCTCCAGTGATCGTCCAGCTCATGGGTGACGAAGAAGCTGCCGCCGGGAATCGGATCGAGGGCGTTACCACTGCCACTGCCCGTGCCGTTGGTGCCGGAATCGCGATTGAAGGACACGTCACCGTAGAGCACTTGCAAACCGCCGGTGATTTGCGTACCCGGCAAGTAACTCATGCCCGCCGGGTTGTAGGCGATGGTCGAGGGGCCTTGAGCGCGGGCTGCGGCGCCGGCGTTGGCCAGGCCGACGTTATCCGTGCCTATTTCGTAAAGCATGATGCCACCGGCCCAGGCTTGCTGGCAGCACAAGGCAATCAAGGTGAAAGTGGGTAGGGCAACTGTTTTTTTTGTCGGCATGGATTTCCCCCCAGAAAATGTCCCTTCAAACAAGGGTAGCCGACGCCGGCTACCCTTGCATTCAGCTGCTTACTTGGCCATGGCTGCCCGGGCGGCTTCGATCTTGGCCTTGACCGAGTCCAGGTTGAAGCTCGCGCCTTTTTGCATTGGCGGGTACTCGATGGCGGTTTCTGCCAGTTTAGCCACCTGTTGCTGGACGAATACGAAGCGCCAGAACTGGAACTTGAACCAGTCGAAGTACTGTTGGGAGCCCTGTGCTGACTGGTTCTCCGGCCAACCCATGCGTTCAAAAGGGTCAAGACGAAGGTTGGTCAGGATTGGCACATCTACTGATAATTTGGCGCCCAACCAGCCGCCAGGCTGGTCAATGAAGCGGTACTTGTAATCATCAATGCGCACCGCACCCAGCGTACTCTCTCCAAAGTAGAAGATTTCATGCCGGTTCGACGGACCTTTACCGGTGATCATCGGTGTCTGGTCGTAGCCGTCGAGATGCACCTTGTAGGTGGTATCGCCCAGTTGTTTACCTTTGAGCAGTTCCGTGGTGATGTTCGGGTTACCCGCCGCAGCGACCAGAGTCGGGAACCAGTCCATCCCCGACATAATGCCGTTGCCGACCGTGTTAGCCGGTACTTTGCCCGGCCAGCGAACGATCGCCGGCACCCGGAAACCGCCTTCCATCACAGTGCCTTTACCCATAGCAAACGGGGTGGTGCCGCCGTCCGGCCAAGTGAAGTTTTCCGCACCATTGTCGGTGGTGAAAACCACGATGGTGTTGTCATCCATGCCTTCTTTTTTCAGCTTGTCCATGACATCGCCGACGATGTCATCAAGCTGGGCCATGCCGGCTTCCTGTTCCGACCAGCCGTTTTCTGCATTGCGCATGGCTTCGTACTTGTCGGACAGGTGAGTGACGATGTGCATGCGGGTTGGGTTCAACCAGACGAAAAACGGTTTGTTGTCCTGCTTGGCCTTGTCGATGAAGGTGAAGGTTTTGTCGCGAATCTCCTCGTCGATGGTTTTCATCCGCTCTGGATAAAGGGTGCCGGCGTCTTCGATTTTCTGTTTGCCGACCTTGCCCCAGCGCGGCATGACGGTGGTGTCATCGGTGGTGGTGGCCCAGCTGTGGACCATATTGCGCGGGCCGACCCTGTCCAGCAGGTCTTTTGGATAGTTGGGGTGTGCCGGGTCTTCCATGGCGTCGAGGTGGTAGAGGTAACCGAAGAACTCATCGAAGCCGTGGACGGTGGGAAGGAACTCGTTCAGGTCGCCCAAGTGGTTCTTGCCGAACTGACCGGTGGCGTAACCCATGGATTTCAGGGTGGTGGCGATGGTCACGGCTTCGGCGGGAATACCGATCGGCGAACCGGCCTGGCCGACGGTGGTCATGCCCGTACGGATCGGCAGTTCACCCGTGATGAAGTTGGCGCGCCCGGCGGTACAACTGGCCTCGGCGTAATAATCGGTAAAGCGCATGCCCTCATTGGCGAGCTGGTCGAGATGAGGTGTGCGACCGGACATCATGCCTTGGTTGTAGACACCGATGTTGGACCAGCCAATATCGTCGCCCATGATCACCAGGATGTTGGGCGGCTTATCCGCGGCATGTGTCATTGCGGGGATAAACATTGCCGACATCAGCAAAGGTGTTGCGAGTACGGAGAAAATTTTTTTCCGGTTCATATGAAGATCCTATGTACGGCGGTTCGCACGCTGAAAAGAAGCCCCCAGGCTTCTCCTGAAATATTGGATCCCCCCGCGAAGAGATTAGGTAGGTATTGCGAAATTTCCAGAAGCAGCCTTCTTAAAAGAGGTAAAACCTACGCAAAACTTCAATTTGTTTAGCGATTGAATGGTGAGAGCGATAAAACTGCGCTTTGCTGATGCTCAAACCACCGAGGTGTTAAACATGCCGAGCCTGCGACCTGAAAATTATTATCTGTTGCCTTGTGCCCTTTTCTTCGGGGCGTTAGGTGCGCACGCAGATGATTCCGCCGAGCTGGCCAAAAAATCCCTGAATCCGATCGCGAACTTGTACAGCCTCCCGATCCAGTACAACTGGAATCAGAAGATGGGCCCCACAGGGGATGGCATGCAAAACGTGACCAACGTCCAACCGGTCCTGCCCTTCGAGTTGAATGACCACTGGAACCTGATCTCCCGCACGATCCTGCCGATTATCGACCAGCATGGCCTGGCTCCAGACGGCGTGGCGGACAAGTCCGGTGTGGGTGATGTGACCCAAAGTTTTTTCTTCTCGCCCAAGGACCCAACGGCAAGTGGCTGGATTCTTGGTGGCGGACCCGTATTGCTGATTCCCACCGGAAGTGACAGGTTGCTGAGCAGTCGCCAGTGGGGGGCAGGGCCGACCATCGTGGCGCTGAAACAATCAAACGGATGGACTCGCGGCATTCTGGCCAATCAGATCTGGAGCCTGAGCGGCGAGCAGTCCAATGCGCCAAAGGTCAATCAGACGTTCTTGCAGCCCTTTTGGTCGTACACCACTCACACCTACACCACGTTTGGGGTGAACACCGAGTCGACCTACAACTGGCAAACCAAGGAATGGTCAGTCCCCATCAATGCCACGGTGACTCAGCTGCTCAAGCTGGGAGACCAGCCGCTGACCATTCAGGCCGGGCCACGCTATTGGGCCGACAGTCCCGAAGACGGTGCGCGTGGCTGGGGATTTCGCGCGGCGATTACGTTTTTGTTTCCCAGATGAGCCCCAGCCCGCTCATGTTGATCTCGTGACCTTAACCGCCTTGCAGTACCACGCGGGCATCATTGCCTGAGCCTTCGATATACACTTTCTTGCCTTTACTCAAGTTCGGATTGATCGGCTGGGTCACTGATACCAGCACGCCACTGGTGACCCGCACGATGACCTGTTGCGCGGCTACCGGTTGGTCATACTTTTTCTTCTCTACATAATTACCCCCGGCAGCACCGGCGAGCGCACCGGCAACCATGGCGACATCGCGCCCGGTGCCATGACCGATCAGGCTGCCGATACCGAGACCGCCAATGCCGCCGAGTACGGCACCGATGCCACTGTCGTGATTGGTCTGCATCTGTGTCAGCGTTATCTGCTCGATCTTCCCTGATCGAATCTCCATCTCACCGGCACCGCCAGAGCTTGATCCGACAGCAGAGCAGGCACTGATTAGCACAGCCGCCAACGTGAGGGTCATCCAGGACAGGATTGCTTTCATGCGGTGTTCCTCATTGTCGGTAATTGTTTATTTGTATTTGATGGCAATGGCTTTGAGCTTGCGCCCCTGGATCGTATTGACGTCACGGGCCCATACCGGGCCGGACACGTAGGCCCCGACGGTCGCAATTTTGTCGTAAACCACGACAACCGCGTCTGCGCCAAGCTTGGCGCCTTCGCTTTGCAGTTTGAGTTCAATCTCGGCCATCGGGGGTGCCGGTTCGATGCTGGCATCAATCAGAATTTCACCCAGTCGTACAAAGGGGCGCTTCGGGTCTGTGCGTAACACCTGGACTTCGGCCGCAATGGTCGGCGGATACTGTGGGACCCCAACATACTGGGTTGTCTGGGCTTCCACCGTTGCGCAAGCGCTTAACGCCAGTACACAACCGATGAGCGCGGTGAAGAACAACGTTCTGTGCACATTTGATAATGGACGTGAGGAAAACGGATGCATGTCAAATGTCCTCTGCTTGGGTTAATTCAACCGCCAACCTTATTTGGCGGTTGAAACAGGGCTCAACTGCGGATGAACGCCCAGATATCGGCGTTCAATTTGTCGATCGCGGCTTTGAAGTCCTTGGTGGTGATTGCCTGCTTGTCGTTCTCCAGCGGGGTGCCGAAAATTTTGCGCACCACTTTGACGACGGTTTGATTAGTCCTGGCGTCGATGAGCTCGGCTTCGATAAACAGGTTAGTGTCCTGATCCCGGTGACCGGTGGCGGCCTGAGTCGCTCCTACAACGGCTGCAATCGGCACCACTTCATACCACTTCATGCCTTCGTTCGAGGCGCTGACCCCAGTGATTGCCGCACGCAGGATCAGGGTGTTTGCTCCGGCCGGTGCTGCGGCCGCGCTAGACACTATCCGGTATTTCTGGCCCAGCACGCTTTTGGCCGTGCTGGTCATGTAGTTCTGCAAGTCGAGCAACGTCTGCATATTGACCCGCTCGTTGGGTTTTGGCGCGGGGTAGAACTCCAGCGTATTGAACGCCACGGTGGTATACGCATTCCGGTCAAACGAGGGGCTCACCCAGCGCATCGCCGTGCCACCGCTGGGCGTTTCGACTTCCTTGAGGTCGCTGTAGCTCGACAGGAAACCGGAGTATTGCGTCGTCTCGGTGACTTTGGAGGTGCAACCGCCGAGCAGGATTGTGGCCAATGCGGTGCCGATGAGCAGTTTTCGGTACAGGTTCATGGTGGTGTGTGCTCCCGGGATAAATTCGATTGTTTCGGCGTTAATGCAGTCGGCCATCGACCACTTGCGTCGAAATGCAAACACTTCTGAGGAGAGCGTAGGTAGCAATGCTGAAATATCCAGCCCATGCGTTCCGCACTGACTTTTATTACCCGAATTGGTCCGGTTATTTTTTCGAATGAATGGCGAATGACCGCAAATTGAGCTTTGCTGATATATCCGGGTGGTCGATGACTGCAAACCGGTGCAAGGCATACATCATCTACACGTATTCATATGAATACGATCCGTTACGACGTCATTTTCGTCACCCGTCGTTTAACGCCTGACCTCTCTCTGCGGAGAACAAAAGATGCCTAGCCTCCAGCAGTACGCCTGCTTGTTCACGGTCAGCATGGTGATGGCTGTCGTTGCCACCCCGTTGCACGCTGCCCAGACACCGGCGGTCGATGCGCCTGCGGTGCAATTGGAGCCCAAGGCGCTGGATATTCTGAAGGCCATGAGCGCTCGCCTGACCAGCGCCAAGGGCCTGAGTTTCAAAGCCGTTACCACCTACGAAAAGCCCAGCCGGCTTGGGCCACCCCTGGCCTATAGCTCGGTGGCGCTGGTCACTGAGCAACGCCCGGATCAGCTTCGTGTCATGACCTCAGGCGATGGTTCGGCCACCGAGTTCTATTACGACGGCAAGCAAGCCTATGCCTTTGAGCGCAAAGACAAACTGCTCGCACAAGCCGATGCGCCTCCCACCATCGACGCGACGCTTGCGGCCGCGTACCAGCGTGCGGCAATTTATTTTCCGTTTACCGACGTGATCGTCGCTGATCCGTATAAAGACCTGTCCAGGGATATGCGTGTGGCGTTCTACATCGGCCAGTCCACGGTGGTCGGCGATACCACCACCGATGTGATTGCATACACCAGCGACACCGTGTTCGTCCAAGCCTGGATCGGTGCCGAGGACAAGCTCCCGCGCCGGCTGCGCGCAGTGTTTCTCGATGACCCGACCCGATCCCGGCATCAGGTCGATTTCAGTGACTGGAAGCTCAGTTCAGCGATGCCTGCGGCGTTCTTCAAACCTGACCAGATCGAGTCGGCGCGCCGGATCAAGTTTGCCCCGCCTCCTGCCCTGCGCGCCCCGCCAGGCGTTAAAGATCCGGTCACAAAACCTTGAACGAGGAGGTTGAATCATGAACAGATTTACCTTGAAGTTCGCGGGCCTGTTAATCGCCGCGCTGATGTGTAACGAGGCGGCAGCCTGGTCACACGCTGGTGGTTTTGGGGGGGGATACGGCGGTGGAGGGTCATGGGGGCGTTCCGGCGAATTCGGCTCGGCTTCGGGCGGCGATGGTAGCTGGAGTGGCGAAACCAATCGCGGCGGCTCGGCCTCCGGCGGTGACGGCAGTTGGAGTGGTTCAGGCTATCGCGGCGGTTCGGCCTCCGGCGGCGGTGGGTCCTGGTCAGGCACGGGTGCAGAAGGCGGGACAGCTGCCGGCGGGGAGGGTGCCTGGCATGCACAAGGTGAAAATGGCGCCACCGCTGCTGGCTACCACGCGGACGGTTATGGCACGACGGCTTACCGGGCACCCGCTTATGGCGGGTCGGCTTACCAGTCAGTTCCTTACGGGACCGCCTACTACCATCCACCCACCGGTGTGATTGCCAGCAGCGGCTGTTATTACTGCGGTGGTGTCAATCCGGTAGCCGCTGCTGCGACGGGCGTGGCGGTCGGGGAGGCAGCAGGAGCGGTGGCCGACGAGGATGTCGACGCCGACGATTTCAGCGCTGGCTATAACGCCGGGATGGTCGCTTCGGGACCGCCGACGATGCCCTTGGGTCAGACTTATGCCAGCCTGCCCATTGGATGTAATTTGCAGACTTTTTCCCAGAGCACGTACTACCAGTGCGGCAATTCCTGGTTGCAACCTGCCTATGGCGCCAACGGGGTTTATTACACCGTGGTGACGCCGCCATGATCAGCGTCGCTCAGTCATTTGATTCCTCGGAGAACCGGGTGCTGGAGAAAAATGATAGGCCTGCTTGGGGGCTGTTTGCTGTGGTGAGGACTAAGTGACGTTTAGGTTGTGGCGCTGTACCTTCTACGGGGTCGCTTCGCGGCCCCGCGGGGCGTCGGCGGCCGAGCGTCAGGCTATACGTCCATCAGGCGTGAACTTGGCTCGACGTCCTCCTTGAAGATAGTACCGAAAGTTTTCGTAGTGTGTCTTCACCGTAGACTGCTGCTCTGCCGCTCTCATCACTTCCTCACTGGAAACAGTGAAGTGGTCAGTTTTTATCGGGGCACTGAAGGGCTCGCTGTATAGGGCGGTTCCCCATTGGGCAGGGAGGCCATGGTTCGCAGCCGCCAGATTGACCTCAATCATGGAGTGATGGTAGTCATCGACCATGTTGCCAGTTGCCATCCAACGAACCAGTTCTTTCATTTCTCTTTCAGCCCTCGTATTCGTTTGCTCCTGAGTTTCACCGGCCTTTGATTGGTTAAGACCAAGTTCGCTCATCAGGCCATTTCCCAGTAATCGGGCAGCGGTCATAAAGCGATCGGTCGTGCCGGAAGGGCCCGCAACAGTTGGCTTATGTTGTAACTGAGCATCTTGGTAAAACCCGGTCCCCTCTTTGACCTGCCAGACGGCGAAACCAACGTCTCGCTCGACCACAGTCTGTTCAAGTGGGAGCGTCGCGAACGCTTTTACTGGGGCTTGATTGCCAAACTGCCTTTCGTCGCGATCTATGCGGTTGCGCGGATTGTAACGAGCAAAGACAAGTTCGCGCCCGGTCATTCGTCGATCTGAAACAAGGTCTGCCGCCGAGGCCCAGACCATATCGGAAACTTCGGATTTTTCCCGAAAATCAACTAATGCCTTGGTTAGGCTGCTGCCTGCCTTAGCGGGGTTGCTGCTGAGCTTTTCATCCCCCACTTCTTTTAGTTGCTCATAAAGGTGCACGTTTTCCGAGGCATCACTTTTATTTTCGTTATTGTATGTGTAGAGCGCTAGCTGATCAGCCAATGGTCGTTCCTTGCTACTCCCTTGGGCAGGCGCAAATTGCTTGGACTCCAGATAGCTGATGTCAACAATATCGGCAGCCAGTTTTTTCAGCTCGGGATCGCTGTGGAGCTGCTCCATAGTTTCGCGAAAATAGGCCGAGTGGGTCAAATTGTAAAAGGCTGTCGCTTTCTCTCTTAATGTGAGGGGGTCTTGTCCGTCACGAAGGGCGGGCGCCCCTCCCTGACGAGCTTCATTCATGATTCGACTGAAACCACCGGCACCCAGCTGTCCGACGGAGCTAAAGTTGGGGTTGTCAGGTGCATAACTTCCCAGCATATTGGTAATGGCATTTAGCTCATTTTTCTCAACCCGGATAAATAGCTTGGCCAATGTGGTCAGCAGAGCATCTGCAGTTTTGTGTGCTGCCGGGCTTTCACTGGCCAAGCGAGCGAGGTTGGCTTCTATCTGCTTATTGCTTGCAATGCTATTATTCTGCCACTCAATTTTTTGGGGGGCGGGATTAGTTAATGGTGTGATGGAGGTAGAGTGGGAAGGTTCAATCTTAGATGTGTTCTTGGATTCTTGCAGTGTGGTAACAAGTGGATTGAATGATGCTGAAGTGGCCGTAATCATAGGAAACGTAATCTCTTATCTATAAATAGGGCAGTTAGAGGTTGAGCTATTGATGCGCATAGAGGGGCATAGGTAAATCGGCCCGAACCTGTTGCAAGTTATCGAGTAAGTTAGCCAACACATCTCCATCCAGCCGAACCACCTCTTGCAGCAAGCATAATCTGATGGTTTCGGTTGGCTGATGGTAGGCAAGCCAAGCACCTCCCAAGAGAGAAAATTGGTAATTAATATCTAGCCAGTGGGCAAACTCATTCGGTTTGGCTTGGCCGACCGTATGGTGAAAGGTTAATACTCGCTGGCTGCTGTCGGCCTCCAACCACCACGGGCCGAATTGTCCAATGTCCAGGCGCACAGGCCCGATACTTAGATCAAGCTCTACCCCGGTCAGCTGGCTGAATTCCTGACACAGTATTATCAATGCGTTCAATTTAAACTCGTCAAGGTGAAGGGGTTTTAAGGTTTTGGTGGTTTTTCATAATAAGTAGTATTTCTGCCCAGAGTTTGCTTCATTGAACATCTTGGGTATGCCATAGGCTTGGATAAGATAGGCAGTTGCACTCAGATCCTGCAACCACCCAGCTTCAGCGCAATTTTCTTAAAGTTAGCTCAGGTGATTCTGCGTTTGAATTGCGCTTTTAGGTTGATATTTATCCCAGCCCGGCAACGAAAAAACTGTCTCGTGCGAAACGAGTTTTCCATGCAAAGAAAATTTAACGTTTTCTTTTACTTTAATATCATCACGGTGTCGATATATCCATCGCAGTTCGTGCGAGGTGATTGCGATGCCGTGACGTCCTTGCTTACTGACAATTTCCGGAATCACATCAAGAAGCTGGTCTACACAAAAAATGACTGACTGTTCTCGGATTTTAGTTTGAAACTCAAGTCCCGCTTTGCTCGTTTTTGCGAAAAATCCCTTGGTGTCGAGAGAGGCAGATATAACTGGATCTGTAACGTTGTATCTATCGTGCTGCGCAATGAATTTTTTGAAATCCAAGGCTCTACCGTAGTCGTTTACGCGCTCTTTGGTTTCATCATCAGACTTGAATTTCCAGTGCGCATCTTTACTCCAGATAGAATTGGTTAGCGTGTTCTGCATTACTATATCTTTTTCAGAAAAACCGTTTAACTTGCTGATCATGCGAAACACCTGCCATCTATCGTGAGCTTTTCCATAGACTACACCTCCAGCTTGAAAGTGATTGGGTGCTTCAGTGGAAGTATTGAAATAAGTTACCGATGGCAGTTTAAGGCACTCGGGATTGAATTTGATCGATTCGCCAATAACCATATTTATATGGGTGGGAAGATCTTGGGGGAGTATGTTCCAGGTTTTTGCTGTGTCTGAAAGTAGTTCTATGTGTGAAAGTTTGTTTGGAAGATTGGTTGGAAAGTTAATATTGTTGCAGTGGTTGATTTTCAATGCATGCAAACTGTTTGGAAGAGGTGCTGCCAAGTCAATGATTGAGCTATTATAAGATAAATCTAATTTTTTTAATCCGCTGGGTAAGTTCAGCAAGGTTGGCAGGTTGTTGCAATCGCTAATTTCCAGCTCATCTAAACTGGCTGGCAGGCATGTCAAATCCGAAAGGCCATCGCAAGAATTGAGTGATAGCGTCAATAACCCTTCAGGGAGCGGAGGTACGAAATTGTTGTAGACTGAGAAGTGCAATAGCCCGTCAGGCAATTTAGGTATGTGTCGAATCTTATTTTTGTCTCCTCTGATGCTAATGGTTTCTAAGTTATTTGGAAAGCTTGATATTTCAAGGTGCTCACAATCACGTATGTTCAACTGTTTCAAGCTGCCAGGTAGTTCTGGCTTGGCTGAAAACCCCTTGCACTCAGTAAGTGATAGCGTTAACAGCCCTTCTGGAAGAGGAGGCACATAATGGCCGTCGACTGAGAAATGCAAGAGCCCATCAGGCAATTTGGGAAAGCGTTCAATACGATTGAACCCTCCGATGCAAATTTTTTCTAAAGTATTCGGAAAGCTCGATATCTCAAAATTTCTAAATGCATGTATCTTCAGTTCTTTCAAACTATCTGGTAGCACTGGGAGCGACATGAGTTCAGCGCAGCAGGTAATGGTCAACGTTGATAAGCCTTCCGGTAAAGAAGGTAAAGAAGTGATATTTTTAAACTTTATTTCCAATATCCCAGTTGAAAGCGCATTTGTTATTTGGCATGCAACACTCCGCCGGTCCTCGCCTTTAGGAGCATCCTTTACCCATTGGCTCACCGGGTCCAACTGAGCGATATCATTTCCTGTGGGATAGCTGATTGACGCTGAATTCCCTGTTATTCCTACTGGCATCTTAGTTGTCCTTCTTTAAAATATAGGCTTTAGTTGAATCGACTTATTCTGAATTTAAGTTATCTCAACGGTACTAGTGTCATGAGCGGTTAGTTCGACTATCAATCAGAGGGGCGGTAAACTGATGGCCCACCGTCATGGACTGATTGTACAAATGGCCCGTCCCGCTGCTCCCTTTGCTTTAACACCTTCCGACCTCGTCACCTTGCAAAGCTGGTTGCGGATGGGGTCATTGGCGCAGAACCTCGCACAGCGCGCCAGAATATTGCTTCTCTTGGCGGATGGGCTCACACCCAATACCGTTGCTGAGCAGATGCAAATATCGGCATCCGTGATCTTTAAATGGCGCAAGCGCTATCAGGAGGCAGGGCTTGAGGGATTAAACGATTTGCCGCGTAGCGGCCAGCCGCGCAAGCTCAGTGCTGCAAAATTCAACGACATCCTGACGTTAACAACTCAGCGTGTCCCTCGTGAGGCAACACATTGGAGTGTTCGCCTGATGGCCAAATATGCGCAGGTCAGTACGTGGCAGGTTCGACAAGTCTGGGCCGCTTCCGACCTCAAGCCGCACCGGCTGAAGACCTTCAAAATCAGTAACGATCCTCTCTTTGCCGAAAAGGTGGTCGATGTGGTCGGGCTCTACCTGAACCCGCCGGATAACGCGCTGGTGCTGTCGGTTGACGAGAAAACCCAGATCCAGGCACTGGATCGCACGCAGCCGATGTTGCCGCTACGTCCCGGGCAGATCGAGCGTCGAACCCACGATTACAAACGCCACGGGACGGCGAGTCTGTACGCGGCTTTTGACATTTTGACGGGCAAGGTGATCGGACGGATTACCCAGCGTCATCGGGCCAAGGAGTTTTTGGCTTTCCTGCAACAGATCGACCGCAGCACACCGGCCGAACTGGATCTGCATGTGATCCTGGACAACAGTTCAACTCACAAGACTCTCGCGATCAAGCAGTGGTTGGAGAAGCATCCACGCTTCAAGCTGCACTTCACGCCGACCAGCGCCTCTTGGCTGAATGCCGTGGAAGGCTGGTTCGCTCAACTGGAGCGGCGAGCCCTGTACCGGGGTGTTTTTACCAGCGTCGCGGAGCTGAAAACGGGCATTCGTCAATTTATCGAAGCCCACAATGAGCACTCAGCAAAACCATTCAAGTGGAACAAAACGGCTGAAACCATCATCAGCTCGGTGCATAAAGCAAAGCTGGGGGCGATTAAAAATAGATTCTTGAATTAACCGCTCAGGACACTAGTGTGCGCTCATGATCCCCGTCAATTTCAGGATGGTCGGGCCTTAAAGCTCTCATCCGACTCCGCCTGCGGTAATCGCTCCAGTACGGGCGCAGCCATGTATAGGTCCTGACCGTTGGCTTTGGCGGTCTCGAGTGGGCTGTTGATCTGCGCACTGGTTGCAGCGTCCTTGGGCGTATCGCTCAACAACCATGCCTGCCGACCGATAACAAACGGTTTGATTGCTTTTTAAACGGTATTGTTGCCGGCCGGTAACAATCCAGCTTCTATAAAACGCTCAATCTGATTTCAGTTACTGGCCAGACAATTGACCGCTTTACCATGGCATTTTGTGCAGTGACCTGCGGTTAAGTTTTCTCCAGCCAGCTTTTTAAATGGTAGGTGCACTAACTCAGTCGATGTATTGAACGAGTACATGAATTAAGTGTTGTGTAAAAATGTGCTTCTAATCCACAGCAATCAGCGATTCCCAAAAGGGCAGGTGCCAAGCCCTAGTAGCACTCTGCCGTCGCCTACGATCAATGTTGGAGCTTTCACGGAGGGCGCCAGCTTCTGCAGCAGTAGAGGGCCTATCTTCTAGTACCTGCACACCTTGTCGACGATTTCTGTGCCTTGTTTCTGGAACTGCTGCTGGTTCTTGGGGCAGCTGAACTGCTAGATCGGGGGGCGGTGGTGTAGATCCCGTAGCTCAGCGGACACCGTCGCGGTACATAACAGCAAAACGACCACCAAGGTTGGAGTACAGTCAGGCATTCCCACGCCTGCACTCGATAGTAGCTGTGAGTTGGGCGCCCTCGGGCGCGCCGGTTTGCTAGACCCCCGGTCGACTAACCTGCGTAGAGCTGCCTCCCCTTACGTTTGATCGCAAGAGGGGTGGCACTCCATATTAGGATCTGGCTTATGTTCAAAGTAACGCCCAACCCACCGGACGCCGATCTGGTTTCTCCGTACGAACCCGATTCAAACAAACTCAACGAGGCCGCCGAGCGTGCCCTCGACTTTCACTTCCCATCGAACTTCGATATCAAAGCCACCGCGCGTACACCCAGCAAGTTGTTTTCCGTGGATGAAGCGGCGAGGAACGAAACCCTGGTGGTGTTTTTGGTCTCGACGCGGCTTCGGTCGATGTGATGGTCCATCAGTTGGTGGATCACCTGGAGGGGGAGGCGCGTTACGCGTTGCTGGGGATTTCAAACAGCATCATGGTGGCGGAGATCACAGATAACCGGGTGCTGGATCAAATTGATATGCCTGTTTAGAGCGTGATTTCAGCAGCGCCTGCTCCGAGTCTGCATGACCCGGAACAGGCACTGACTGAGTCATCAGCTGATGTTACGCAACGATCCCTTCCAGTACTTTTCCCGCACTTGCCGACGTAGCACCTTGCCGACCACCGAAAGAGGGAGTTCATCAACGAATACCAGCGATTTCGGCGCCTTGTAGCCACCCAGTCGCGTTCGGGTCTGTGCAATCAACTCCTCGCAAGTAACGGATTCACCCTGACGCAGGATGACTTCGGCATGCACGGCCTCGCCCCATTCCGCGTGCGGAATGCCGACCACGGCCGCCATCAGTACCGACGGATGCGCTGCCAGCGCGGCTTCGACTTCCACCGCGTAGACGTTGAAACCGCCGCTGATGATCATGTCCTTGAGACGATCGACGATGTACAGGAAACCGTTGTGGTCGATGTAACCCAAGTCACCGGATTTCCATGCCCCGTCTTCGAACTCGGCGGCGGTCGCTTCCGGGTTTTCAAAGTAACCTTTAATCACGGCTTTGCAGCGAATACGGATCTCGCCGGTTTCGCCGACCGGCAGCGGCGTGCCGTCCGTATCGGCGATAAACACTTCGACACCAGGCGTCGGACGACCGGCGGACGACAAGCGTTGCAACGCGGCGGCATTGCCGGGCTGGTGCGAAGCCTTGTCGAGTGCGGCGATGACCATCGGCGCTTCGGTGGCGGCGTAGCCCTGGACAAAAATCTGCCCGAAGCATTCCACCAGTTCACCGAGCTTGTCCGGACTCATCGGCGCGGCGCCGTAGATCAGGGTGTTCAGCGATGAAAAATCCTTGGGCGCGGCGCGTTGCATTTCCAGCAAGCGATACAGCACGGTCGGCACCAGGAACGAGTGGGTGACACGCTCCTGTTCGACCTGCTGGCGCCAGGCTTCCATGTCCAACTGGTTCATGGTCAGGTTGGTGCCACCGCCGTAGAACGTCGGGAAAAACAGCATCAGCGTACCGTGCGACAGTGGCGAGACATGTAACAACCGCGTCGCACTGGACAAGCCCAGGTCAGTATTGATGAACGCCGCGTCACGGCAGGCCATCCAGTTGTCGATGGAATACATCGCGCACTTGCCTTTGCCGGTGGTGCCACCGGTGAAGCGCAGCATGCAGATGTGCTGGTCGGTATCGAGGCTCACATCGTTGTCGAGGTCGGACGCGGTATCCACCAACGACCAGAAGCTGTGAACCCCGGGCAGGCTGGCTTGCTCGGCCGTAGGCGGGTCCATCACCACGATCTCGCAGCCATGCTCGCTCAGCATGCTGTAGTAACTGTCGAGCAAGCGGGTTTCGAGAAACACCACTCGAGGATTGACCAGATCGATTTGCCGCGAATGCTCTTCGAGCGGATCGCGAAGGTTGGTCATGACCACCGTGCCTTCCTGCTTGAAGGTGCTGGGAAACATCATCAGGCTGAGGTTGTCGTTTTCCAGGATCAGCATGAAGCGCTCGCCTGCGCGCACGTGCAGCATCGAGCGCAGGACATCGGCGATCCGGTTGGTCAGCAGATGGTACTGCTCGTAGGTGTAGCGCCGATTACGCTCGATGTTGACGATGGCTTCCTGGTCGCGATGACGCAGCGCGAGCAAGCGCATGACCCGGCTAAAATTCATTTTCATGGTGGACCGCTCCAATAGCTCCAGAAGACCGCAACGCGCGTTATCGGGCACGCATGCGCGAGGCGGCATCCAGGCGGATGGTCTCGCCGTTGACGTAGGCGTTTTCGATCAGGAACGCGCAGCAATGCGCGAACTCACGCATGTCACCCAGGCGTTTCGGCGACTCCATCTGCTCTTTGAGCGAGTTGAGAATCTTCTCGTCGAGACCGGCGACCATGGTGGTCAGGAACAGGCCGGGTGCGATGGCATTGACGCGCACGCCAATCTCACCCAGTTCGCGAGCGGCCGGCATGTTCATGCCGATCACGCCAGCCTTGGTGGCCGCGTAGGCGCACTGGCCGACCTGGCCTTCGTAGGCGGCACCGGACGACACGTTGATCACCACGCCGCGTTCTTCGCCGGCTTCGGCTTCGTTATGGGCCATGTGCTCGGCGCACTTGGACATGACGTTGAACACGCCATTGAGGTTGATCGCGGTGGCCTGGGCGAAACGGGCCAGCGGGGCCGCCTTGCCTTCACGACCCAGCACTTTGAAACCGGTCGGCACGGCCGCGCCGTTGATGCACACATGGATGGCGCCGAATTGGCCGATTACTGCATCGACGGCCTGCTGCACCGAGGCTTCGTCACTGACGTCGGTCTGCACGAACATCGCGCGATCGGCACCAATGGCTGCCACGGCTTGTTCGCCGGCTTCAACGTTCAGGTCGAAAATCGCCACACGGGCGCCTTTTTCGCTGGCCATGTAATGCGCAGTGGCCAGGCCCAGGCCCGAAGCGCCGCCGGTGATGACGATAACTTTGTCTTGAATACGCATGGAGAGTTTCCTTGTTCGCTGCCCGGCCCAAAGGGGCCGGGTTTTTATTGTTTGGGATAGAACGGGCGGTTGATCAGAACGCGTTGACCCCGGTCAGGGCGCGGCCAATGATTAGTTGCTGGATCTGTGTGGTGCCTTCCGGGATTGGCACGATGATGGCTTCGCGGGCCAGTTTCTCGACCAGGAAGTCGGTGGTCACACCGGCACCGCCGTGGATCTGCACGGCTTGACGGGCGATGGTTACAGCGGCCTCGCAAGCGAAGTACTTGGCCATCGCCGCTTCCATTTCTGCCGGGATGCCGGCACCGATCATCTCGGCGGCGCGGTAGGTCAGCAGGCGGGCCGCATCAACGTTGGTGGCCATTTCCGCGAGCATGGCGCTGATCAACTGGTGACCGGCGATCACTTTGCCGTGCTGCTTGCGCTCTTTGGCGTAACGCACGGCTTCTTCCAGTGCGCGACGGCCAATGCCCAAGCCTTGAGCCGCCACGAATACCCGGGAACGTTCAAAGAATGACAGGGTGTTTTTCAGTGCCTGGCCTTCGCCGCCGATGATGTTGCTGGCCGGAACGCGCACGTCGTTGAGGAAGATCTGCGCGGTGGACTGGCTGTTCCAGGCCATCTTGTGGATGTTCTGTACTTCATACGGGTGTTCTTTGCGGTCCAGCAGGAAGTGGGTCAGACCCTTGCGCGGGTCATCGCCGGTGCGGCAGGTGCAAATCAGGAAATCTGAGTACGCGCCGTTGCTGATCCAGGTTTTCTCGCCGGTGATGATGTAGTCATCACCGTCGCGACGGGCGCGGGTCTTGATTTCCAACACGTTGGAGCCGACATCCGGTTCCGAAATGCCGACGCTGACAAACGAATCGCCGCTGATCAGGCCCGGCAGGTAGCGTTCGCGCAGGTGATCCGGGGCGAGTTTTTCGAGCATTTGCGCGCCGAAGGAGTTGATGACCACCGGCGTCGACAGGTCCACCGAGCAGGCGGCGACTTCTTCGAACAACATGGTCATGGTCGGCCAGTCCAGACCCAGCCCGCCATGGGCTTCGCTGACCGCGCCGCTGACCATGCCGAACTCGGAGAGCTGGCGCATCATCTCGGCCATTTTCTCTTTGGGCATGAACTTGTCGCGGTATTCCTTGTTGAACACGGGGTCGACCTTGTCGGCCAGGAAACGACGGAAACTCTCGACGGCTTCGAGTTGTTCCGGGGTGCGCATGACGTGTCCCATGGGGGGCTCCTTAACTATTCTTGTTGGCGAGGATGTTCACGGCGACCACGGCTTCTTCGATGCCGAACAGGCCTCCACCGTTTTCCTGAATGGCAATGCGTGCGCCTTCGACCTGGCGCTTGCCGGCTTCGCCGCGCAGTTGCGTGACCAGCTCATGGATTTGCCCAAGGCCAGTGGCACCGATCGGATGGCCCTTGGATTCCAGACCACCGGACGGGTTGATCGGCATGCACCCGCCGATGGTGAAATCACCGCGCTCGGCGGCCGGGCCACCTTCGCCGAACGGCACCAGCATCAGCGATTCGGCGTTGAGGATTTCGCCGATGGCCGAAGCGTCGTGGACTTCCGCGACGTCGACGTCGGACGGGTTCACACCGGCCAGGGCGTAGGCTTTCTTCGCCGCGAGGTGGGCGATGATTTTTTCTGGCTCATCCAGACCACGGTGGGTACCGGTTTGCACCACACTTGCAAGCACGCGGACTGCGCGGTCACCGGCACTTTTCAAGCGCTTGAGGCCGTCGGCGTTGCACAACAGCACGGCGGCAGCGCCGTCACTGATCGGTGAACACATCAGGGTGGTCAGCGGGTAGCAAATCGGTGGCGAGGCCAGCACTTCGTCGATGCTGAAGGCCTGTTGGAATTGCGAAAGCGGGTTGTGCACCGAGTGCTGGTGGTTCTTCGCCGCAACGGCTGCGATCTGGCGCTGAGTGGTGCCGTAACGCAACATGTGGTTGCGGCAAATCGCGGCGTACACGTCCATGAACACGCTGTAAGGACGCTCGGAAACGGTGCCCGGCGGCGGCACGATGCCTTCGCCCATGGCCAGCAAGGTCTGCTTGTTCTGCTCGACGGTGGACACGTCCCAGCCGCCATCGAACACGGCGAACATCTTGGATTTGTCCGGGACATTCATCTTCTCGGCACCGACGGCGAGAGCGATGTCGCACTGCCCGGCACGCAAGGCCAGGGTGGCCAGGTTGAAAGCCGAAGAGCCGGAGGCGCAGGCATTCTCGACGGAGAACACGGGGACGCCTTCGATGCCGATCCGGCGCATCGCGATCGGGCCGGGAATCCCGGTCTGACCCTGCAGCATGCCGTTGGTCATGGTGCTGTAATACACCGAGCCGACGTCGGCGGTGGTGGCGCCGGCATCTTTCAAGGCAAGGCCCACGGCTTCGTCGACCATGTCGTAGACGCTGCGGTCAAGCAATCGGCCAAACGGCGTCATGCCAACGCCCACTACATAAATATCGTTCATTGTCTGTTCCTGCAGGTGTGGGGGCGTGTCGGCCTAGCGGCCCTTGAAGTTCGGTGCGCGTTTCTCGCCGAAGGCTTGCAGGCCCTCCTGGAAGTCCGCGGTGCGCAGGTGCTGGCGCAGCATCACTTGCTCGTGCTGCAAGGCGTCTTCGCGCGACTTGTCGGCCGAGGCGCGGGCCACTTCTTTCATGCGGCGCAGGGCAATCGGGCTCTTTTTGGCGATTTGTTTGGCCAATGCCAGGGCGGCGTCGGCGAGTTCTTCGTCGGCGTGGACTTCGCACACCAGGCCGTAGCCTTTCATTTCGCTGGCGGAGAGAGATTTGCCGGTCATCAGCAAGTACATCGCGATGTTCAACGGGATCAGTCGCGGCAGCACCGCAGCGCCACCGGCGCCGGGAAAGACACCGAAGTTGGCATGCGCGTCGGCCAGGGTCGCGCTTTGTGCGGCGACCACGATGTCAGCGCACATTGCCAATTCCAGGCCGCCGGCCATGGTCACGCCATTGAGAGCCGCAATCACCGGTTTGGGGAAATTGCGTAATTGGCCAAAGACCTGATTGGCGCGGTCCAGAAAGTCGGCTTCGCCAGCGGGCAAACTGCTGCCGGCCAACACTTCTTTCAGATCGGCACCGGCGCAGAAGGCTGGTCCTGTGCCCGTGAGGATCACCGCGCGCAGCTCATCGTTGAGCGCGATGTCGTTCAGGCAGCGTTCCAGTTCGGCGAGGGTCGCCAGGTTCAACGCGTTCATCGCCCGTGGCCGATTGAGCGTCAAGCGCGCCACCGGGCCGATGATTTCATACAGCAGCACATCATCACTCATGACAACTCCCCTTGTTGTTAGCGCTCTATTGGCGTGGTTGATGGGCCGATAGTGGAACGCAAGGGGGGGCGTCGCAGGTCATTGCAACGAAAGCGCTTGTCCGCAGGGGGAGAGGGATGCAGCACAGCTGTACTTGTGGGAGCGAGCCTGCTCGCGAAGAGGTCATCACATTCAACATTGATGTTGACTGGCAGGCCGCCTTCGCGAGCAGGCTCGCTCCCACAGATTGTCCTGATGAGTCAGTGGTATTTGGGGGATGGCCGGTCTGTGAAGACAGATGAATTGATTGAGAAGACCAGCAACCCGAGCGCCTTGCTTGCACCATCGAAACGGTATTCGAACAACAATTAGAGAGAGACCGTGCGATGAAGAAAATCCGTGTAGTGCTGACGGTGTCAGTGTTGGCCGCCAGCATTGTCGGTGGGCTGCAATGGTCGCGAGGTCAAAGCGGGATTCATCTGCAAGCGGTCGACAACAGTGCAGGGCAGGGTGGCCAGAAAGCCGCGACCGAGGCGACCATCGCCGCCAACGCGAACACCGCACACAGCATGCCGGCCGTTGATCCGCTGGTAGAAGCCGATATCCAGCGCGGTTTTATCGCCAGCCTGCCCGACGCTGAAACCACCGCCGCCGACGGTCACGTGGTGTACAGCCTCAAGGGCTACGAATTCCTGGGCGCTGCCGATGCGCCAGCCACGGTCAATCCGAGTCTGTGGCAGCAGGCGCGCAAAAGCATGGCCAACGGGCTGTTCAAGGTCACGGACGGTTTTTATCAGGTGCGCGGTCTCGACCTGACCAACATGACCATCATCGAAGGCAAGACCGGCCTGATCATCATTGATTGCAACCTGGCCACTGAGGTGGCGCACGCCTCGTTAGAGTTGTATTACCAGCACCGGCCGCGCAAACCGGTGGTCGCGGTGTTCTACAACCACAGCCATGTCGATCACTTCGCGGGTATTCGCGGCATCGTCGATGAAGCGGACGTGAAGTCGGGCAAGGTGCAGATCATTGCCCCGGCGGGCTTCATGGAACACGCGGTCGCCGAGAACGTGATGGCCGGCAACGCCATGAGCCGTCGCGCCGAGTACCAGTTCGGCACCACCTTGCCACGCAGCGCCCAGGGCCAGATTGACCTTGGGGGCGCCAAGGCCTTGTCCAACGGCACCATTACCCTGATTGCGCCGACCCTCGAACTCGACCAGCCGGTGCAAACCCTGACCATTGACGGCGTCGAAATCGTCAACATGCTCGCACCCGGCACCGAAGCCCCCGCCGAGTTCATCCACTACTTCCCGCAGTTCAAGGTGCTCGATACTGGTGAACTGGCGCTGCCGACCCAACATCAACTGCTGACGTTGCGCGGGGCGTCCATTCGCGATGGGCTTGCTTGGTCGAAGTACCTCAATCAGGCCCTGCATCAGTTCGCGCCAGGCGCCGACATTTTGGTAGGGCAGCACGGCTGGCCGGTGTTTGGGCAAGATCGCGTGGTCAACTATCTGTCCAAGCAACGGGACATGTACAAGTGGCTGCACGACCAGTCGCTGCGCCTGATCAACAAGGGCTACAAACCGGTCGAAATTGCCGAATACATGCGCAGCCACGTGCCGGCGAGCCTGGCCAGTGAAACCTTCACCCATGGTTTTTATGGTTCGGTGCAGCGCAACTCCAAGGCGGTGTATCAGCAATACATGGGTTGGTATGACGCTAATCCGGCCAACATGGATGCGTTGTCCGACGGTGATTACGGAAAGAAATTTGTCGAGTATGGCGGCGGTGCCGACGCCGTGCTGGCCCATGCGCGCACCGACTTTGCCAACGGTCAGTACCGCTGGGTGGCGCAAGCCATGAGCCATTTGATCTTCGCCGAACCGGACAACAAGGCCGCTCGGGAGTTGTCCGCCGATGCCCTGGAACAGTTGGGTTATCAGGCTGAATCAGCGGTCGAGCGCAACAGTTATCTGGCCGCCGCGATGGAACAACGCAGCGGTGGCAAGAAACTCGCCTCGCCGTTGCGCACCGCCAGCCCCGACATGCTGCGCGCGCTGACCATCGACAATATTTTCGACTACCTGGGGGTACGTCTGAAGGCGCCGGATGTCGAGGGAAAACACGTTGTCCTCAACTGGAATTTCACCGATGTCGGTCCTGACGGCAAACGTTACATGCTCAATCTGGAGAACTCGGCGTTGACCTATATCCCTGATTACAACGCCGACAAAGCCGACGCCACGCTGACCCTGACCCGTGAAACGCTGAACGCCATTCTGGCGGAAAAACTGTCGCCGATTGAGGCGGTTGTCAAAGGCGATCTGAAGATCGATGGCAGCAAGATGGCGGTCTATGACGTGCTGGGATCGCTGGACAAATTCTCTCCGGACTTTGAGCTGATCGGCCCCAATGCGCCTGCACGATAGGATCACGAGCATGAACTTACCCCTCAATGGTGAAGCGCAAGCGCTGTTCACCCCGATCTCCACGCGAGTCGCGGCAGTGCTCGCCCGCCAGCAGGCGGCGTCCTCGTCCGAAGGGCCGCCGTCCGCCGAATTGCGTATTGAGCGGATCAACCGGGTCATCAACCTGTTGCTGGACAACCAGCAGGCGCTTTGCGAAGCCTTGGCCAAAGACTTTACCTGGCGCAGTCATGATCAGTCGCTGTTGGCGGATGTGCTGTTGCCGGTACAAGGCCTGAAATATGCGCGTGATCATGTGCGCCAATGGATGCGTCCGCAGCGTCGCAAAGCTGAACTGGGCAGCGGCTGGCTGGGCGCCAGGGCTGAAATCCGTTTTCAGCCGCTGGGAACCATCGGCATCATCTCGCCGTGGAATTTCCCGATTGCCATCGCACTGGGGCCCCTGGCTGAAGCGCTGGCGGCAGGTAACCGCGCCATTCTGCTGTTTTCTGATCAGTCGCCGGCCACGGCCAGCCTGCTGATCGAGTTGCTGGCCGGGCAATTCGATGACAAGGAGGTGGCTGGCTTTATCGGCGGTGCCGAATTGGGCGCAGCGTTTTCCGCCATGCCGCTCGATCACCTGGTGTTTACCGGCAGCCCACGGGTCGGGCGACTGGTGATGCGTGCCGCGGCGGAAAACCTGACGCCGCTGACCCTGGAACTGGGCGGCAAGTCGCCGACCATTATCGGTCGCGGCGCCGATCTGCAAAACGCCGCCAAACGTATTTGGGGCGGGAAGGGCATCAGCGCTGGCCAGGCCTGTATCGCCCCGGATTATGTGTTTGTGCACGAGAACGATCTCGAACACTTGTTGAGCTTCATGCAGGTCGAAATGCAACGCCTGTTCCCGACGTTGCTGAACAATCCGGACTACACCGCCATGGCGACGCCCGGGCAATACCAGCGGATGCAAGCCTGTCTGCAAGACGCCCGTGAACACTGCACCAGGATGATCGAGGTCAATCCGGCTAACGAGGACTTGAGCGGTTCACGCAAGATCGCACCGACCCTGCTGGTGGATCCGCCCGACTCGACACTGGCGATGCAAGAGGAAGTATTCGGCCCGCTGCTACCGATTCGCGGCTATCGCCATATCAACGAAGTGCTCGACTACATCAACGCGCACCCCCGGCCCCTGGCGCTGTACTACTTTGGTGATAACCGCGCTGAAGCCAAGCATGTGCTGGAACGCACCCATTCGGGAGGGGCGTGCATCAACGAAGTGATGCAGCACCTGTTCCAGACTGATTTGCCTTTTGGTGGCTGTGGTCACTCGGGTTTTGGTCGCTACCGGGGCGGATACGGGTTCAAGGCCTTCAGCCTGGAGCGCTCGGTGTTTACACCACCGCGCTGGGACGTGATGGGGCTATTACGCCCCCCCTACGGCCGGCTGTTTCGCCGGGTCGTCGGCGCATTATTGAAACCCTGACCTGAGCCCAACACAGTTCAACTGTGGGAGCCCGCGATAGGGCCGGTACATTCAACATTGATGGTGACTGACACGCCGCCATCGCGGGCAAGCCCGCTCCCACAAAAAGCAAAGGTAACCGTGAATGATTGCGTTGAAGCCGCTTGCCCTGGCGATGTGTTGCCTGGCCTGCGCCACTCAAAGTTTCGCCGCCCCCAAACCGCCAAACATCGTGGTATTGGTCGCCGACGACTGGGGCTATAGCGATGTCGGTTCCTTCGGCAGCGAAATCGCCACGCCGAATATCGACACCCTGGCCCGTGAAGGCGTGCGCTTTTCCGACTTCCATGTCACGGCCTCCTGCTCGCCCACGCGTTCGATGCTGCTGACCGGCGTCGACAACCACCGCAACGGCGTCGGCAACATGCCGGAAACCATGCCCGAGGAACACCTGGGCAAACCCGGTTACAGCGGTGTGCTCAACGACAATGCAATCACCGTCGCCAGCCGGCTCAAGGAGGGTGGTTACCGCACCTACATCACCGGCAAATGGCATCTGGGCAAAACCCCGGACACCTTGCCGAACCTCCGTGGTTTCGACCGCTCGTTCATCCAGGCCGACAGCGGTTCGGACAACTGGGAAGAACGGCCCTACGCGCCGCTGTACGACAAAGCCGCCTGGTTCGAGAACGGTCAACCGGCGCATCTGCCGAAGGATTATTACTCCTCGACCTTCATCGTCGACAAGGCACTGGAGTACATCGAGAGAGACCGGCAGGACGGCAAACCGTTTTTTGCCTACCTGGGCTTTCAGGCCAATCACGTGCCGGTCCAGGCGCCCAAGGCGATCATCGACAAGTATCAGGGGCGCTACGACGCTGGATGGACTGCGTTGCGCAACGAACGCCGTGACCGGGCGGTGGAACTGGGGCTGATGCCGGCGGGTGTCGGCATGCAGACCATGGCCAGTACCGCTGACTGGAACGCGTTGGATGAACACGAAAAACGCTACGAAGCACGGCGCATGGAAGTCTATGCCGGCATGGCGGAAACCATGGACCAGGAAATCGGTCGCTTCATCCAGCACCTGAAAGACACCGGCGAATACAACAACACGGTGTTCGTGTTTCTGTCCGATAACGGCAGCGAACCCACCGACCCTTACGCCATCCCCGCCATACGGCTGTGGCTGGAAATGAACTACACCCGCCAGCTCGATCGCCTGGGCAGCAAGGGCGCCTTCACCAGCATCGGCCCGAGTTGGGCCAGCGCCGCCGCATCGCCGTTGAGCGGCTACAAGTTCTTTGCCGGCGAGGGCGGGTTGCGCACGCCGTTGATCGTCTCCGGTGTGCCCGGCATGCAGGCCAATCACATCGCCAAAGCCTTCACCCACGTCACCGACATCGTGCCGACCTTGCTGGAAGTGGCCGGAGTACCGGCGCATAACGGTGAGTTTCAGGGGCGCGCCGTGGAACCGATGATCGGCAGCAGCCTGGTCCCTGTTCTGCAAGGCCATGCCGAACGTGTACACCCCGAAGACCAAGCCATCGGCTATGAATTGTCCGGCAGCGCCGCGTTGTTCAAGGGCGATTACAAACTGGTGAAAAGCCTCAAACCCGTGGGCAACGAGCAATGGCACCTCTACAACATCGTCACCGACCCCGGCGAGGTCAACGACCTGCAACAGCAGATGCCCGAGCGCTTCTTGGCCATGCAAGCTGACTACGCCGAATACGCCCGGGTCAATGGCGTGCTGCCGATGCCGGCCGGATATGACTACATGCACCAAGGGCAGATGTATGCCTTGAAACACGTGGTCATTCCCAAACTCAAGGCTGCCGCGCCGCCGGTGGTGGCAGTGCTGGTGTTGCTGGTGGGCGTGCTGGTGTGGCGTCGTCGCAGCAAGCAGCGGGTTTGAATGATGACTGACGAACTTGATGAATCGGGCCGCCGATTGATTCACCGGCGCACGGTTGAATGCCAGGGATTTTTACGTGCCGATGGCTTGTGGGATATTGAAGGGCGGCTGAACGACTGCAAAACCCATCCCGTGACGCTTGCTGAAGGCCGCACCGTTGCGACGGGCCAGACGTATCACGGCATGTGGATACGCCTGACCCTGGACGATGACTTCATCGTGCGTGACGTGCAGGTAACAATGCCGGATGTGCCCACCAGCCAGTGTCGCGGGGCCATGCCGGCCTATCAGAAGTTACTGGGTGAGCGGATCGGCGCGGGGTTTTCGCGGCGGATCAAGGAACTGTTCGGCGGCATTGGCGGTTGCGTGCACCTGACAGAATTGCTGCTGCCGATCGCGACGACGGCGTTTCAGACCATCCCCATGGCGCGGTCACTGGTGGCACCGCGCACTGCGGCGGATGTCGAGGCTTACCGCAATGCCAGGGGGGCTTTGCTCAATACCTGTCATGCGTTACGCGAGGACAGTCCTGTTGCGGTATTCCTGAAAAAATAATCGACGGGCCTCAAGCGCCAATGTGGGAGCGAGCCTGCTCGCGATAGCGGTCTTCCAGTCGACATGTGTGGTGACGGACACGCCGCCATCTCTTGTAGGAGCCGGGCTTGCCCGCGAAAGCGGTCTTTCAGTCGACATGTATGGTGACTGACATGCCGCCTTCGCTGGCAAGCCAGGCTCCTACAGGTTTGTGCGGTGTTTTGGGGCGCGTGTTTAGTTCTGTTTAGTGTTACGTCCTGAAAGCTACAAGACCTTGCGCCGTTGCCTACCGGTACGCCAGAATCCGCCGGCTTGTGCGTCTTGGGCCTGGCCTCTATCGTTTCCCTGCCACTGCCCATCAGTGGTCGGGTTTAGCAGCCTGGGGTTATAAGCAAGGTGCACAAGCTGTTGTCAGTCAGGCATTCCCATGCCTGCACTTGATGGTGGTTGTGCGCAGGGCGCCTTCGGGCGCGCCGGCTTTGCTAGCTTCCCCGGTCTGCTAACCTGCGTACAGCTGCCTCCCTCTCGTTTAGCAGCAGGAGGGTTGGCGCCCAATCAGAGAAGCAAGCATATGTTCAAAGTAACGCCAAACCCTCCGGACACCGATCCGGTCTCCCCGTACGAACCCGATTCAAACAAACTCAACGAGGCCGCCGAGCGTGCCCTCGACTTTCACTTCCCGTCGAAAGCCGACATCAAAGCCACCGCGCGTACACCCAGCACATTGTTTTCCGTGGACCAAGAGGCGACCAACGAAACCCTGGTGGTGTTTTTGGTCGAGACACTGGCCTCGGTTGATGTGATGGTCCATCAGTTGGTGGACCACCTGGAAGGTGAGGCGCGCTATGCGTTGCTGGGGATTTCAAACAGCATCATGGTGGCGGAGATCACGGCGAACCGGGTGTTGGATCAAATCGAGTCACCGGCGTAGAAAAACGGCAGTCCCAAAGAGCCAGATGCCTGTCAGTTAATGCGCGGAACCTGTGGGAGCGAGCTTGCTCGCGATGGCGTCGGGTCAGGAACATTTATTTCGACTGACACTCCGTCATCGCGAGCAAGCTCGCTCCCACAGGGATTTTGTAATTCCGAGACTTATCTGATCGGCATCTGGCCCCGATTTTTCAGATCAACCGCTGGATCTGCTCTTCACTCAAGCCTGCTTTGCGCAGAATGCTTGTGCTGTGTTCGCCACGGGTCGGAACCTTGCCACTGGCCGAAGGCGTCGCGGAAAACCGGGGCGCCGGCGCCGCTTGCAACACGCCATCCGTGCGCGAATACACGCCGCGTTCGGCCATGTGCGGATGGTCCAGGGCTTCGGCCGGTGTCAGGACCGGGGCGAAGCAGGCATCGGTGCCTTCCAGCAGATCGATCCAGTGCTGGCGTGGCTGACTGGCAAATATCGCTTCCAGGCGCTTGCGCAGCGGGCCCCACAAACGGGGATCGTACGGGCGCTTGAAGTCCGGGTCGTCACCCAGTCCCAACGTTCTGAACAGCAAGGCGTTGAACTGCGGTTCAAGGGCTTGCACGCTGACGAACAAGCCGTCGGCACAGGCATAGGTGCGGGCCCAATGGGCGCCGTCCAGCAGGCCGCAACCGCGTTCCAATGGCTGCTGGCCGGCGGAGTGCGCGGACAGCAACAGGTTCATCAGGTTGGCGCTGCCATCGACAATCGCTGCGTCCACCACCTGACCGACGCCGTTGGTGCTGGCGTTGATGATCCCGGCCAGAATGCCCATTGCCAGGTACAACGCACCGCCGCCCAAATCACCCACCAGCGTCGGCGGTGCCATCGGCGGCTGGCCGGCTTCACCGCTGAACCACAACGCGCCGGACAGGGCGATGTAGTTGAGGTCATGGCCGGCGGCCTGGGCCAAGGGGCCTTGCTGGCCCCAACCGGTCATGCGCCCGTAGACCAGTCGCGGATTACGTGCCAGGCACACGTCGGGACCCAGACCCAGACGCTCCATGACGCCGGGGCGCATGCCTTCGATCAGCGCGTCGGCGCCTTCGATCAGGCGCAACACCGCTTCGATGGCTTCAGGGTCCTTAAGGTCCAGGGTAATAGATTGTTTGCCGCGATTGACGATGGCGTGCTTGCCCAAGTCGAGCATGTCGCCGCCCTTGGTGCTGGCGCGTTCCACCAGGATCACCTCGGCGCCCATGTCCGCCAGCAACATGCCGCAAAATGGCCCCGGTCCGATACCGGCAATTTCGACGATACGAACGCCGTCCAATACGCCCATGTGCGTACTCCTTTGAATGAATGTCTATGTGGGGGAGGTTAACGACGTAGAAACAATGCGGTCATCACGGTATGCAACACCACCGCCGGCCACAGAAATACACCGCCGCCGAACAACACGCCGATGTACGCCAGGTACAACGCAATCGCGCCGTTGTAGAACAACATCGAACGCAGTGCGGCAGGGTTTGCCGGCCGCGGCCAACAGGCGATGCCGAGGGCAATCAACGCGATGCCAAAACACCGGGCGATCAGGTTGCTCGCGTCCGTCGCGATCCCCAGTAACAGATGGCTGACCAGCTCCGGCGTGAGCAGCAACGCTACGCCGGTCGCCAGTTCGATGACCGCTGAAACCACCAGCAGCTTATGCGGGGTAAGGCTGCGTACTGGATTCATGATCGTCCTTCGAAGAAAGAGAGACGCTTGCAGCGCGGTCCTGACGAATAAACTCGGCGGCTTTTTCGCCGATCATTACGGTCGCGGCGGTGGTGCTACAACCAATGATAGTCGGCATGATCGAGGCGTCGACCACACGCAAACCTTCCAGGCCATGGACCTTCAATCGCGCGTCTACCACCGCCAACGCATCGTTGCCCATTTTGCAGGTGCCGATCGGGTGATAGAGGGTGTCGGAGCGATTGCGCAGCACCTGCTCGATCTCGGCGTCGGTGTTCATCGGGGCGTCAATCACATCCTTGGGGCAGAACGCCTTGAACGCCGGGGTCGCCATGACCTTCTGGATGATCCGGTAACCCTCGATCAGCGTCTTGATGTCATCGGGGTGGGTCAGGAACGCGGGATCGATCAGCGGTGCGATCATCGGGTCGGCGCTCGACAGGGTCAGTTGCCCGACGCTTTTCGGGTGCAGCAGGCAGGCATGCAAGCTCAGTCCGTGACCTCGATACAACGTACGGCCATGGTCGGCGAACATGGCGATGGTCAGCGCCAGTTCGATGTCGGCCTGGGCCAGTTCCGGAGAGGTTTTGACGAAGGCGCAGGCCTCGGCAAAATTGGTGGTCAGCGGCCCGCTGCGCCGGCGCCAGTAACGGATCGCCGCTTTGGCGATGTCCCAGGCGCCGGCCAGCGACAAGCCGATCAAGTTGCGCGACTTGACGCGATAGGAGTGCACGTAATCGATGTGATCCACCAGGTTCTGCCCGACCCCTGGCAAGTCATGAACCACCGGGATATCGAATTTGAACAGTTGGCTGGTTGGCCCGACACCGGACAACAGCAACAGCTGAGGCGAGTTGAAGGCGCCGGAACTCAGGATCAGCTCATGCCGGGCGCGCAGGGTGCGTTTTACGCCGTTCTGCACAAACTCGATGCCCACCGCGCGCTTGCCGTTGAACAGGATTCGCGTGGCATGGGCGTGGGTTTCGATGTGCAGGTTGCTGCGATGCCGGTTCGGTGTCAGGTAGGCCTTGGCCGCGCTGCAACGCTGTCCGTCCTTTTGCATCACCTGAACGCGACCGAAGCCTTCCATGATCGCGCCGTTCTGGTCGGGGCAGGGCGGATAACCCGCCTGTACGCCGGCCTCGACAAAAGTTTCGCCAAACGGATTGGGCGAGGAATGGAAGCGCACATTGAGCGGCCCGTTCTGGCCATGCAGTTCATCTTTGAAGTGTTCGTTGTGCTCGGCGCGCTTGAAGAACGGCAGCACCTCCTGATAGCTCCAGCCGGGGTTGCCCAGGGCAGCCCAACGGTCGAAGTCGCGGGGGTGACCCCGGTGATAGGCCATGGCGTTGATCGACGAACTGCCGCCCAGGGTCTTGCCCCGTGGCTGATAGCCGATGCGGCCGTTCAAGCCCGGCTGTGGCACGGTCTGGTATTGCCAGTTATTGATCGAGGTCGGCACCATCGCCGCGACGCCGGCCGGCATGTGCACCAGCGGATGGCTGTCGGGGCCGCCAGCTTCCAGCAGACAGACGGAAATCGTCGGATCTTCCGACAGGCGACTGGCAACCACACAACCGGCAGCGCCCGCGCCAACTACGATGTAATCGAACTCTGCGTTCTGGCTCATGCTGTTCTTCTCTTTTTATTTGATGCACCACATGAACGCATTGTGGGGACAAGGCCGGCACAACACTGGTCAATAGAGTCAATTCGCTGGTCAGTGGGGAAGGTGACTATCGCGCCAAGCACCGGAACATCGTGAAAATGCCCGCAACGGGTCATTGACCGATAGACGGACGGGGGCGAGTATCGGGTTTCGCATCCCCAACAGGCAGGCCCATGTCAGGTTCGAAAATGGATACGCCCGGCACCGAAACATCGTTGCGCGAAGAAGCGTTGCAGCCCACCACCATCAGCAGCTACACCGTGGCCATCGCCAGCGCGCTGGACGCCAGTGGGGTCGACAGCAAGCGGATTTTCCTCGCGATGGGCATTCCGCTGAGCGTGGCGACCGATCCGATGACCCGCCTGCCGGTCGCGACCATGACCAAGCTGTATAGAGCTTGCGTCGATGTGACCAACAATCCGTATTTCGGCTTGACCGTGGCCAAGCATATTCATCTGACGCACCTGCATGCCTTGGGTTATTCCCTGGCAGCCAGTGGCACGTTGCAGGATTTTTGCCGGCGACTGGAGCGTTATTTTCGCTTGGTGTCTCAGGTCGCCAAGTCCCATGTCACCCAGGCTGACGAGCAGGTTCTGTTCCGCTTTGATCACGTGCAGGAACTTTGTCCCGAGACTGAAGATGCGTTTTTCGGGTTTCTGATTCGAACCATGCGCCTGCTCTATAAACAGGAGTTCAAGCCTGTACGGATAGAGTTCTGTCGCTCGATGCCCCACGAAGGCGCGGGCCCTTATGAAGCGTTGTTCAGGTCGCCGGTGTTGTTTGGGCAGACCAGCAGCCTGATGGTGTTTCACAAGACGGATCTGGTGCAGCCGCTCAGCGGCTCCTGCCCGGAGTTGGCTCAGGTCAACGACAACATCATCATCAGTTACCTGGCGCGGCTGGACAAAAACGATGTGATCACCGGCGTGACCCAGAAAATCATCGAGTTCCTCCCGGACGGCGATTGCAGCCGCGACAAGGTCGCCAGTGCGTTGCACATGAGCCCGACCAAACTGCAACTCAAGCTGTCCCAGCGTGGCACGCATTTCCAGCAACTGCTCGATGACACCCGCAAGGAGCTGGCGTACAGCTACTTGAGCCAAGCATCGCGGCCGGTGACTGAAATCACCTTTCTCCTGGGGTTCAGCGATACCAGCAATTTCACCCGCGCGTTCAAGCGCTGGACCGGGCTTTCGCCCACGGATTATCGCCAGCAACTCTGAAATATCCCTCCTGCAAAAAATCCTGTAGGAGCAGCCGGTCGACGCTCGATTGCTCGCGATGGCGGTGTGTCATTCAACATTGATGTTGAATGCCAGGGCCTCATCGCGAGCAAGCTCGGCTCCTACAGGGAACGTTGCGCTGACCGATGATTTGGCCCAATTGACCGGCGCCACCCCCACCCCTCGCGATACAACAGTCTCGACCGAACTGGTCAGTGCTCCTTAGAGCAGGGCACCACACCGAAGTCGGCATTTTCTTGAATGACTTTTCGTGAAACCACAGAGAAGGCGAGCACGCTAGATGAATAACAACAATAAGATCGGCCATCCAAATCTGCGGCGCGGGTTGCTGGCTTCGGCGGTTCTCGCCGGGCTGGGCATGTCACCTGTGCAGGCGTTTGAATTCGACACGGGGAACGAAGACGTGTCGGTGCGCTTCGACAACACCTTGAAGTTCAACTACGCCCAACGCGTCGAGGCAGCGAACAGCAAGCTGGCCAACTCGTGGAACAACAACGACGGTGACCGCAATTTTTCCTCCGGCAGCCCCGTGGCCCAGCGCCTCGACGTCCTGTCGGAACTGGACGTGGTGTACAAAAAACAGATGGGCTTTCGGGTCAGCGCCAACAGCTGGTACGACCATGCCTATGACGACGTCGGCAGCTTCAACCCGGCGACCAACCAGCTCAATGACGGCAAGGCTGATTCGAAGCACCAGAGCGGCTATGCCGACCGTTACTACAACGGCCCGTCCTCGGAGATCCTCGACGCCTTCGTCTTCGGCAGTACCGAAATCGGTGATGAATCGATGCTCAGTGCCAAGGCCGGTAAACACACGGTCTATTGGGGTGAAAGCGTCCTGGCCTTTGCCCACGGCAACAGCTATGGCCAGTCGGGCCTGGATTTGTCCAAGGCCCTCGCGGTGCCGGGCACTGAAGCCAAAGAGCTGTTCATCCCGCGCAATCAGCTGTCCACCAGCTTCACCGTCAATCCGGAACTGACCCTCGCGGCGCAGTACTTCCTCGATTGGGACGCCGCACGTTTGCCGGAGTCCGGTACGTATCTGGGCTTCAACGACGGTATCCAGAGCGGCGGCCACAACCTGTCCTTGATCGCCGCAAAGAACCCGTTCTTCGGCCTTCAGGGCCCGTTGGGCGCCAATGAGTTTCTGCGCCTGCAAAACGGTCATACCTACACACCAAGCAACAGTGGCGACTTCGGCCTGATGGCCAAGTGGAGCCCAGCGTGGCTGGACGGCACCCTGGGTATTTACTACCGCAAAACCTCGGACATCCTGCCCAATCTGGCGCTCCAGCCGAGTGCTATCACGCCGGCCGCGATCGCCTCGGGCACCGTTGGCAGCTACAACCAGTTCTACGTGGATGACATCGATGTCTACGGTTTAAGCCTGGCCAAAAACATTGCCGGCGTGAGTGTTGGTTTCGACCTCAACTATCGTCACAACATGCCGCTGTCCAGCGTTCCCGCCACCGTCAACCCGACCTTGGGTGCGGCCGGGGCCCCGGGTTTCATCAGCAGTTTCGACGGCCAGAACGGCGTGGCGCGCGGCAACACCGTGCACGCGGTGCTGAACGGCCTGACCACCTTCGGCGAAACACCGATCTGGGATTCCTCCTCGTTGTTGGTTGAACTCGCCTATAGCCGCTGGTTGGACGTTACTGACAACAAGCAGCTGTTCAAGGGAGAGGATTGGTACAACGGCGTCGACAAGGTCTCCAAGGACAACTACATCGTCGGCATGAACTTCAACCCGACCTGGTATCAGGTTTTCCCTGGCGTCGATATGTTCATGCCGGTCAGCTACAACGTCGGCCTCGCGGGCCAGTCGTCCGTGCAACTGGGCGGCAACAAAGGCACCGGCAGCTACTCCGTCGGCGTCGGCATGGACGTTCACAGCCAATACCGCTTCGACCTCAAATATGTCGACAACTTTGGCGACTTCGACACCTGCGGTTCTGCCGGCAACGCTTCCGCCCACGGCGATGGCGCTGCGCCCGGTGCCAACGGTCAATACAACTGCGTGCCCGGCCAGACCACTGCGTTTGCCGGTACCGTGGCCCAGCTCAAGGATCGCGGCATGGTCACTTTCACTTTCAAAACCACCCTCTGATCCGAGTGCTGTGTGTTAACAGGAGACACCCCATGAATTTTACTCAATCAATATTGGCCACCGCCCTGGCGCTGGCTGTAGTCGGCTCCGCCCAGGCGGCAGTCAGTGCCGATCAAGCGGCTAAGCTCGGCACCAGCCTGACGGCGATCGGTGCTGACAAAGCGGCCAACGCCGATGGCAGCATTCCGGCGTACACCGGCGGTCTGACCACGATACCGGCCGAGTTCAAGACGGGCGACTCGTTCCGTCCGGACCCCTTCGGCGCGGAAAAACCGCGCTTGGTCATCACTGCCAAAGACCTCGCGGCACAGAAAGACAAACTCACCGCGACCACCCAGGCGTTGCTGACGCGTTACCCGACCTATCGCCTCGATGTCTATCCGACTCATCGCAGCGTCGCCATGCCCCAATCCGTGTTGGACAACACCGCGAAAAACGCAGTGACGGCCAAGACCACTGACGGCGGTTTGTCGCTGGAAAACGTGCTGCCAGGCGTGCCGTTCCCGATCCCGGCTGACGGCTACGAAGCGATGTGGAACCACTTGTTGCGCTATCAAGGCGTGGCCATGACCAACAAGTACGACTCGTGGAACGTCGACTCGTCCGGCACCGCGTCGTTGAGTTCCACCGGCGTGTTCAACATTGAATACCCGCTCTTTTCCCCAACGCGCGCCGCGGGGCCTGTGGTGCCCGACGAACCCTTCTACAAGATCAAGCTGACCTACACCGGTCCCGCCCGCCGTGCCGGTGAAGCGCTACTGTTGATGGACTCGGTCAACCCGATGAAGCAACCGCGCCGCGCCTGGCAATACTTGCCGGGGCAACGCCGCGTGAAACTGGCACCGGACCTGGCTTACGACACGCCAAACCCAGGCACGGTCGGCGCCGCCACCTATGACGATGCATTCGTGTTCAACGGCGCGATGGACCGTTACGACTTCAAACTGGTCGGCAAGAAAGAACTCTATGTGCCGTACAACACCTACAAACTGAGCTACCACAAAGACGCGGCCGACGTGATGAAGGCCAACCACGTCAATCCGGATTTGCTGCGCTGGGAGCTGCACCGGGTGTGGGTGGTGGAAGCCACGCTCAAACCGGGCAAACGCCACATCTACAACAAACGCACGTTCTACCTCGACGAGGACAGCTGGATCGCTTTGGCCTCCGACGAGTATGACGCTCGTGGCCAGCTCTACCGTGGCGGTTTCGCCCACCTGACTTACAGCTATGACGTGAAGGCCCCGGACACGATCAACCACATGATCTACGACTTGATTTCCGGGGCCTACAACGTCAACGGTTTCTACGGTCCTTACGGTGGCTTGAAGTACATCGATCCGCTGTCGAAGGCGCAGTGGTCTGCCGAGTCGCTGGCCGGAGCCGGTATCCGCTAAACCACCGACCCCTGTAGGAGCTGGCTTGCCTGCGAAGGCGGTGTATCAGTCGACATCGATGTTGAATGACAAACCGCCTTCGCGGGTAAGCCACGCTCCTACAGTTAATGGGTGATGTTCAGTCTGTACGTTGCACTCGAGATAACAATAATGACAATGATCAAGTGGTTTCTGCTGGCCGCATTGTCGGCCGCCATGGCCGTGCCGTTCACCCGCCCGGTGTTCGCCGGTGAGTTTGCCGATGTGCTCGACACCCAGGCGTTGCCCAGCGCACTGGCCGCACGCTCGACACTGACCGGGCTGACTCACGCCGGTGAGCGTCTGGTTGCCGTGGGCCAGCGCGGGCATATTCTGTATTCCGATGATGCCGGTCAGCACTGGCAACAGGCGCAAGTCCCGGTCAGTTCCGACCTCGTCGCCGTGCATTTTCCAACACCACAACAGGGCTGGGCGGTCGGGCACGATGGCGTGGTCCTGCACAGCAGCGATGCCGGCCAGACCTGGACCCGGCAGCTGGACGGGCGTCAAGTCGGGCCGATCCTGCTCAATTACTATCAGCATCAACTCGCCAGCCAACCGGATGACGCAGCCCTGCAAGCCCAGGTCAGCGATGCCCAGCGCATGGTCGAGGAGGGCGCCGATAAACCCTTTCTCGATGTCTGGTTCGAAAGCGATCAGGTCGGCTACATCATCGGCGCCTTCAACCTGATTTTGCGCACCGACGACGGCGGTCGCCGCTGGACGCCGTTGCTGGATCGCACCGACAACCCGAGCGCCCTGAACCTCTACGCACTGCGCCCGGTGGGCGACGATTTGTTCATCGTCGGCGAGCAAGGCCTGGTGCTGAAACTGGACCGTGCGAGCGGGCGGTTCAACGCCACTCCAACGCCCTATAACGGCAGCTTTTTCGGCATCACCGGCAAGCCGGGTGCGACGCTGGTGTTCGGTCTGCGCGGCAACGTGTTCCGCAGCACTGACAGCGGCGTGAGCTGGAACAAAATCGAACTCGGCTTGCCCCTGAGCATCACCGCCAGCGCCATCACGGTCGATGGCCGGATTGTGCTGGTCAGTCAGGCCGGTCATGTGCTGGTCAGCGCCGACGACGGATTGAGTTTTCATATTCAGCCGAACAACACACCGGCCCCCGTGGCCGCCGCGCAGGTTTCTGGCGGCTCGCTGGTGCTTGCGGGCACTCGTGGCCTGCGCCAGTTGCCCCTCGAATAAGCCCGGCATCACACAGAGAACACCATGATGGGTCACTACGAACTCGAAACAATGCCGGTTATCCGCGAGCTCAAGGGCTTCGACGCACGCTCCGGTAATGCCCTGGAACGGCTGATCTTCAACAACCGCTTGTGGGTGGTGCTGGCCTGTCTGCTGGTGACGATTGCACTGAGCTTCTTCGCCACGACCCGGCTGACACTCAATGCCAGCTTCGAAAAGATGATCCCGCAGAGCCAGCCTTTCATCAAAAACTACCTGGAAAACCGTCAGGCCCTGCGCGGCCTGGGCAACGCGGTGCGGGTGGTGGTGGAGAGCAGCAACGGCGACATTTTCGATCCGCACTACCTCGACGCCTTGAAAGAGATCAACGACGAACTGTTCGTTACACCGGGCGTCGACCGGGCATGGATGAAGTCGTTGTGGACCCCGGCGGTGCGCTGGACCGAAGTCACCGAGCAAGGCTTCCAGGGTGGCCCGGTGATGCCCGATTCCTATGACGGCTCGGCGCCAAGCGTGCAGCAGCTACGGCAGAACATCGCCCGCTCGGGCATTGTCGGCAGTCTGATCGGCAACAACTTCAAGTCGAGCATGATCTTCGTGCCGTTGCTGGAGAAAGACCCGGTCACGGGGCAGGCCATCGACTACCACCAGTTCTCGAAAACCCTCGAAGAGAAACTGCGCGACAAATACGAATTCGAAGGCAGCGTCCGCGTCACGGACGAAGAGGGCAAAGGCCCGATCAAGATCCGGGTGATCGGTTTTGCCAAATTGGTTGGCGACCTGATCGACGGCTTGATGCAGGTGATGCTGTATTTTGGTGTCGCCGCGGTGATTGCCACGGCCATCATCTTCTACTTCACCCGTTGCGTGCGCAGTACGGCGCTGGTGATTCTCTGTTCGGTGATCGCGGTGGTCTGGCAGCTGGGCCTGGTCGCGTTGTTTGGCTTTGCGCTGGACCCGTTCTCGATTCTGGTGCCGTTCCTGGTGTTCGCCATCGGCGTGTCCCATGGCGCGCAGAAGATGAACGGGATCATGCAGGATGTCGGACGCGGCACTCATCAACTGGTTGCTGCGCGCTACACCTTCCGCCGTCTGTTTCTCGCCGGCCTGACCGCGTTGCTCGCCGATGCTGTGGGCTTCGCGGTGTTGATGCTGATCGATATTCCAGTGATTCAGGACCTGGCGATTACCGCGAGTATCGGTGTCGCGGTGCTGATCTTCACCAACCTGGTGCTGCTGCCGGTGTTGCTCTCGTACTGGGGGGTGAGCCGCAGGGCGGCTGAGCGCAGTTTGCGCGCCGAGAACAAAGAGTTGCGCGGCAAAGGCATCGGCGCGCTGTGGAGTTTCCTCGACAAGTTCACCGAGCGCCGCTGGGCCACCATCGCAGTGAGCGTGGCGGGTGTGTTGGCGGTGGGCGGGATTGTCGTCAGCCATCACCTGAAGATCGGCGACTTGGACCCCGGTGCACCGGAACTGCGCTCGGACTCGCGTTACAACCGCGACAACGCCTACATCACCGCCAACTATTCGTTGTCCAGCGACCAGTTCGCAATCATGCTCAAAACGCCGGCCGAAGGCTGCCTGAAATACCAATCGCTGGTGGAAGCCGATCGCCTGGGCTGGCTGTTGCAGCAACTGCCGGGCGTGCAAACCACGGTGTCGCTGACCAACGCGGTGCGGCAGATCACGGCGGGTTCCTATGAAGGCAACCCGAAGATGCTGACCATCGCGCGTAATCAGGACGTACTGAACTACGGCGCGCAGCAGGCTTCGGTCAGCAGCCCGGATCTGTTCAATAACGATTGCTCGATGATGCCCATCGTGGCTTACCTGTCGGACCACAAGGCCGAAACCCTCGACCGTGTGGTGCAAGTGGCCGAAACCTTCGCCCGCGAACACAGTAATGGCGAACGCCAATTCATGCTCGCTGCTGGCAGTGCCGGGATTGAAGCAGCGACCAACATCGTCGTGCGTGAGGCCAACCGCACCATGCTGCTGTACGTGTATGGCGCGGTGATTGTGTTGTGTTTCATCACCTTCCGCAGCTGGCGGGCTGTGGTGGTGGCGGTGGTGCCGTTGATGCTGACTTCGATCCTCTGCGAAGCCTTGATGGTCTGGCTCGGCATGGGCGTTAAAGTCGCCACGCTGCCGGTGATTGCGCTGGGTGTGGGGATCGGCGTGGATTACGCGCTGTACCTGCTGAGCGTGCAACTGGCGCAGCAACGTGCCGGGTTGTCGCTGACTGAGGCGTATCGCAATGCCGTGGCGTTCACCGGAAAAGTGGTGGCGTTGGTGGGAATTACCCTGGCCGCGGGTGTGATCACCTGGGCTTGGTCGCCGATCAAGTTTCAGGCAGACATGGGCATTCTGCTGACGTTCATGTTTATCTGGAACATGGTCGGGGCGTTGGTGCTGATTCCGGCGCTGTCACACTTTCTGTTACGCAAAGTGAAATAGGCCAACACCAGGAACGGGGCGGTGAACCACCGCCCCGATGCCTGCTACTGACCGGTAGTGGCTACCAACAGTGGCGCCATCTGCTCATCGGTCAATGCCGCCTGGACGTCCATCTTCATGATGTCGTTCCACTCCAGCACCCATTGCTGGATGGGCACCAGATCACTCGCCTCTACAACCCCCATACCGCTCGAACCGCCTACGGCATGCCAGCGTCCGAGCATCTTGACGCCTGTGGGTGGAACAGCCCCGGACTTGAGAAAACGCTCGATCGCCTTGTTACGGTTTTCCGGGTTAATGGACCAACTGACGATGAATAACATAGGCCACCTCCTGATACGGATTGGCACCTGTTTGTCTTCGCGCACCTGGCTGGCGCCGGGACCTCGGTTACGCGCAATCCCCTTTGTCCCCAGTGAAGGCATAGCAGCGACCGGCCGTGCGTGTACGACCGCTGATCCTCTTTAATGGCCTTTTCAAGGGTTGAACTACGTCGCGCCCGGTGCTGTTTCACCCGCTAAACAGGGCGGCGGCTTGTAGTTTTCATCGGTACTGACCTCACGCGTCACGTAACAGGTCATTGGCGTTGAGAATGTCGTAGGCGATTTCCGGACGACTTTCCAGGCTGCGGCGAATGGCGGCCGGGATCGACTGGCGGGTTTTACGGCACAGCCCGGGTTGCTCGGCGAGGGTGATGCCGATGCCGCGCATGGTGCGTACTTCATTGAAGCTCGGGACGATCTCGACGCGGATGCCCAATTGCTCATACATCCGGTTCTGCAAGCGTTCGAGGTCGGCCAGGCTCTGGAGGTTTTCCAGGCGGTCGAGCAGACGCTTTTCTTCCTGACGGGTCAGAAACAGGATGCGCACGTCCGCCCCCGGTGTTTCCAGCAGCGGGTCACGCCCGCAGGTGCAGGCGCCGGGCGGGCAAGGTGAGCGGATCGGAGCGGAGATCGTCATGGGGTTCAATCATAGAGCGCTCTAATCCGCTTTGCCCATAGCTGAATCGTCAGTCTTGGATTTCGGTTGTCGGGATGATCTGTTCATCCTCAACCGGCGCAACCTCACGGCTATCGCCGGAATTGCCCACTGCCTTGAAAAATCCCGCTCAAGTGACCTTGAGCGGGATTTTTTTAGATGTGGAAAGCCTGGCGGCCAACCAGCAGCCATTTGCCGCCCTTCTTCTGCCAGATCTGGAAGTTCTCGATTTCGGTCGGGACCACTTCGGTGCCCTTGAGCGCTTGTGCCGAGAAATGATTGCGGACCAGCGCTAAGTCACCGGAGACGTTGATGGTCTGGTTTTGCATTTCCAGGGTTTTGAATGCGCTTTTCCCGGTTTCGATATCGGCGATGAAGTCGGTCTTGTCCTGAACCTTGCCGCTGGAATGCCCGTAGGTCAGGTTCTCGGCGGTCAGCGCTTTCAGTTCGGTAATGTTCTTGTGCAGCATGGCCTGCGTCAGATGGTCGACGGCGCTGGCGACCTCTTTCTCACCCGGCGCTGGGGTTGCGGCTACGTAGCCACTGAAGAGGCATAGAAAACCGACCAGCAGTTTGACGTTCTTCATAGGTGTTTCCTTGTTGTTATGGGAATTGATTAATCGTCTGTCATCGTACAACCTTGAAAGGCTTTAGAAAATACCCGGCACGCCCCGACTTCAAGGTCGTGCACGGGCTGTGCGTTTCAGGCCAGCATCGACAGCAATCCGCCCTGACGATCCAGTTTGGCCAGGTCATCGAAGCCACCGACATGGGTGTCGCCGATGAAAATCTGCGGCACGCTGCGACGACCGCTGCGGCTGAGCATCTCCTGGAATTTGCCGGGGCTGGACTGGACGTTTATTTCCTTGGCTGCGATGCCCTTGCTGGCCAGCAGCGCCTTGGCGTTGCGGCAATAGGGGCAGGTGTCGGTGGTGTAGATCGTCACGCTGTTCATCGTCGGTACTCCTGAATTTATTGGACGCGCCTACGCATCGATGGCGGGAAAGTCGATCTCGGTGAGGGCGAGGTTATTGAGGTAGTTGGTCAAGGTTTGTGCCGCGATGTGGCCCACCACTTCAATGATCTTGGCGTCGTTGATGCCGGCCGCGCGTGCGGCGTCGAGCTGTTCGAGGCTGAGGTGGCCACGGCTTTCGGTAATTTGTTGGGCGAGGGTGGCGAAGGCATTCAGTTGGCCATGGCGGGCGCTGAGGATGTCTTGCGCGGACAGCCCGGCTTTGCCGGCAAACAGCGTGTGCGCCGCCAGGCAGTAATCGCAGCCGTTGACTTGCGAGGTGGCCAAAAAGATCGCTTCTTTTTCCGTCGCGTTCAGGGACGTTTTGCCCAACGCCGCGCTTTGTTGCAGGTAGGCCGCGAGTACCGCAGGGGCATGCGCCAGGGTTTTGAAGACATTTGGCAAAAAGCCGATTTTTTTCTGCACGCCTTCCAGCAGCGGGCGGGTGATGTCAGTGGCGTGTTCGAGGCTTAGGGCGGTGATGCGGCTCATGGGGGGTTGCTCCGTAGATTCAAGCGCGGTGTGCGCTGGGTACGGGAGCTATGCTATTGGGCGGCGCTGGTCTTTAGGGTGCAAAGCGTCGAGGATATGCGACAGATCGTCCAGATATTCACCTTGGAGCCGTTCCATGGATCGCTTGTCCACTTTACTCACCCACTTCGGCGTCAGTGCCGGGACCTTCTACAGTGGGCATTTTTGCGGCTCCGTGGTTTTTGATGGCGACCAGTCAACCGGGCACCTGCACCTGTTGCAGGCGGGCGAAGTGATATTGAAATTGGCCGATGAGCCCGACCAAGTGCTCGCCGAGCCGACGCTGATTTTTTTTCCGCGACCTTACCGTCACCGTTTACTCGCCAGCGAAGCCTCGGGCACCCAACTGGTGTGCGCATCGCTGGATTTCGACGGCGGCGCCGGCAACGCCCTGGCAGCCGCGCTGCCGGATTACCTGCTGCTCAAGCTCGACAGCGTGCCGACGATGGCCGGCACCCTGGACTGGCTGTTCAACGAAGCCTTCGGCGGCACTTGTGGTCGTGAAGCGATGATGGATCGACTGTTCGAATTGCTGGTGATCCAGTTGCTGCGGCACATCCTTACCGATCGCGATCAGGGGCCCGGCATGATGGCCGGCCTCGCCGATTCGCGTCTGGCACGGGCCATGAGCCTGATGCATGACGCGCCTGAAAGATCCTGGACCGTGGCCGAACTGTCAGCGGCGGCGAACATGTCTCGCGCCAGTTTTGCCGACCATTTTCGTCAAGTGGTGGGGCAGACACCGGTCGACTATCTGGTGAGCTGGCGCATCAGCCTGGCACAGAAGCGTTTGCGTGAAGGCAAGTCGATTGCGCTGATCGCCGATGAAGTCGGCTACGAAAGCCCTTCGGCTCTGGCCCGGGCGTTTCGCCGAAAAACCGGGGTCAGCCCGCGGGAGTGGGTGCAGGCTGGCAAACACCCGCGATAATCGTGTCCGCCAGGTGGTCCGAGGATCGTGAGATAGACTAACCAGCGCACATCCAACGATGGGAGTGACCACTGTGGCGCGATTCAATTGGACTCGCTGATCACTGCTGCCGCCCGCGCGCTGGCAGCGGGTGACCCGCTTGGGGCGTTGAACCGGGTTGCGTTGCGCGACGATGCGCCGGCGCTGGCACTGCGCGGCATCGCCATGGCGCAGCTCGGTGATCTGGAGCGCGCCAAGGTATTGGTCAAACGGGCAGCGCGTGCATTTGGTCCGAAAGAGCCCATGGCCCGGGCGCGCTGTGTGGTGGCCGAAGCCGAAATTGCCCTGGCGGCTCGCGATTTGAGCTGGCCGGAAAAAGCCCTCGATACGGCGCGGGCAACGCTGGAGGCCCATGGCGATTGGGTGAATGCGGCGCACGCACGGTATCTGGAAATCCGACGTTTATTGCTGATCGGTCATCTCGATCAAGTTGAGGATCGACTTGACAACCTGGACCCTGCGCCCTTGCCGCCGGCCCTGCGCGCCGCGCATGAACTGGTGGTGGCCGGCATCGCAGTGCGCCGGCTGGAGATCAAAAAAGCGCGGACTGCACTGGAAAGGGCCGAGCGCTTCGCAAGCGAGGCGGGTATCCCGGCATTGAGTGCCGAAGTCGAGAATGCCGCTCATGTCATGAACGCCCCCGCCGCCCGGTTAATCAGCCGTGGCGAGGTGCGACCGCTGATGCTGGATGAGGTTGAAGCGCTGTTCACTTCAACCTCGCTGGTAGTCGATGCCTGTCGTTATGCGGTGCGCGGTGCCGGCATGTCGGTGTCTCTGGCCAGGCGCCCGGTGTTGTTCACCCTTGTACGGATGTTGGCCGAAGCCTGGCCGGCCGATGTTCCCCGGGAAGCACTCATTGCCTATGCTTTTCGCTTGAAGCTCAGTGATGAGTCCCACCGTGCGCGGTTGCGCGTCGAGGTCGGACGGCTGCGTGCGGTGCTTCGACCGCTGGCCGGGGTTACCGCGACGAAGCGTGGCTTTGCCTTGGTGTCGGCGGACGTCGTGGTGCTGGCGCGGCCGGTCGAGGAGCAGCACGCGGCGCTGCTGGCGTTCCTGGCGGATGGTGAGTCGTGGTCGAGTTCGGCGCTGGCGATGGCTCTGGGTATTGGTCAGCGCAGCGTGCAACGGGCGCTTGATTCGCTGGCGGTGGCTGGCAAGGTGCAAGCGTTTGGCCGTGGCCGCTCCCGTCGTTGGATGATCCCACCGTTGCCGGGATTCGCGACGACTTTGTTACTCACGGCTTTGTTGGTGGGTGATTAGGCTCTACTCCACACACCCAGTGAAGAGGATGCAAACATGAAACGTTCATCTGCTGAAATCATCCGTGAATACGGCCCCTTTCCCGGTGTCGACAGCGTGCACGGCGTCTCATTTGATGGCCAGCACGTCTGGTTCGCCTCCGGAGAAAAACTCAATGCCCTCGACCCGGACAGTGGCAAACCAACTCGCACGATCGATGTCACCGCCGATGCGGGAACCGCCTTTGACGGCGAGCATTTGTTCCAGATTGCCGGGGAACACATCAACAAGATCGATCCAAAAAACGGCCGCGTTCTCGCCACGATTCCGGCGCCCGGCGGTGGCACCGATTCGGGGCTGACTTGGGCGGAAGGCACGTTGTGGGTCGGTCAGTACCGGGCGCGCAAGATCCATCAGATCAGCCCCGACACCGGGGCCATATTACGAACCATCGAGTCCAACCGTTTTGTCACCGGGGTGACTTGGGTGGACGGCGACATGTGGCATGGCACGTGGGAGGAAGATCAGAGCGAATTACGGCGAATTGACCCGATCACCGGTAAAGTCCTGGAGGTCGTCGAGATGCCGCCAGGGGTGGGCGTGTCAGGTCTTGAGTCGGACGGCGCCGAGCGGTTTTTCTGTGGTGGTGGCAACAGCGGCAAGGTGCGGGCCGTGCGCCGGCCCGTGGCTTCCTAGAACGTAAACTGACGCGACGTACGGGGCGCACTTTGGGCCAGTTCGATCTCTAGCAAGTGTTCAACCAGCACATCATTGAGAAAGCGGAACTGATCGTTGAGACCGACCACTTCGTTGCTGAAGTGGTTGGCCGCTGCGGGCATCAGCAATGCCTCGAAGTTCGGATCGAACACCAGTGACAGTTCTTTGCGCAACACGAATTCCTGCGCGTAGTAGTTTGTGCCGAACACCGGAAAGCTCACGGCCAGTCTGACGGAGTGGATCATGACGGGTGCTCCTCGGTTTGACCGATGTCCAGGAAGAAACGGGAAAAAAGCGTTAGCGTAATGGCCGTCAGGGCCAGGCAGGTCAGGAGATGGATCAACATGATGTGGCCCTCCGAGGCGGGGTTTGCGTTGGAATGGGGTGATCGTGCGCCTGACGGTTTTATTGCGGAAGGCATTCGTCGCGATGGTGAATATCAACATTAATGATGGTGTTCTTGAGGGCCGCAGCGCGGGCAAGCCCGCTCCCACAGGGTTCAGCGCTGGAATACAGATTTGTGTACGACGGTAATCCCTGTGGGAGCTGGCGGTGCGACGATTCGACTTGCCCGCGATGAGGCCCTAAAGCTAGCCATCCAACTCACGCCGAACAAACATCGCTACCTATACTCCAAACAATAGGCCTTTGAGTTTCGGGCATTCTGCCCGAGGGCGACTGTAGGAAACCGCGATCTTGAACCTGCGTTCGCTGATCGTCGCCGTGTTGGTGGTGTTGGCAGGTTGTGCCACGCCTGCGCGTGCCCCGGTGGTGGAGGCGGTCGTGGTGGTGTCCGACAGCACGTGGCACCAAGTGGATCGCGAAATCGTCGAAGCCTCGCAATCGGCCACGGAGCAGACCCGAATCTATTCCCGTGGCGCCATGGATTACTGGCGGACACGGGTCTACCAACTGACCGAAGAGAACTTCATCCCCTGGTTCAGCAGCTACTGGACCCAGGAATGGTTGTCGATGAAGGTCAGCTGGTACACCCTCAGCGCCAAGGGCGAGCAGGACGCCTCGGCCAAGCAACTGGCGGCCTATTTGCTGGAGCAATACCAGCAACGGGTGCTGGCGCCGGTCGCAGTCGAAATTGATCCCGATGCGATTCTCGGCAATGCCACGGCGTTCTACGTGGACATTCTTCAGGAAGAGCTGCAGAAAATTTCCAAACGTCACGGCATACCGATGGCGCAGCTCAACGGCCGGATCCAGAAAGTCCCGGCCATCGCCCTCGGGCCGCCGCCTACGCGTAATGCCTCGCTCTATCAGGTCGTCCACACGGACCCCTTGAACTCGCTGCCGGCTTACGCGGCGTTGATCGAAAAGATCCACAAGGCCGGCGGTGACAAAGGCGTCGGCTCGACCGACACCGCCATGGCGCCTGTGGCCAAACGCGCCAGTCAGCGCATGGAAGCCGAAATGGCCCCGCGGGGGGCTGCCAGCGCCGTGGCTGCGGCCGCCGGGAAATTGGCCGGGGGCTTGATCACCGTTGGCGTGGCTGGGATTCGCGCACTGATTCAAGCCGCCGACCGACCGGACAGCGAGGCACTGATTCGCAGCAGCCTGGGCAATACGTTCGACAAGGCCTGGATGAAGCTGGTGCAAAATCCGACGACCGGCGTGATGGCGGGGACGCTGTACATGGCGGGTCAGATAGAGGGCAACCTGGCGGCGAGCGCCGCACCACCGTCGGTCGATTCTGCCCGCGGGTCTGTCGATTGGAGCCCGACGGAATCGACTAACCATCAGCTCGACCCTCAACCCCCAGCAGGAGAATGACCATGTCCTATGTCGATGGCTGTGTGATTGCCGTACCGACCGCCAACCGCGAGCAATTCAAGAAGCACGCCGAAATCACCAGCTCGATTTTCAAGGAGAACGGCGCCCTGAGCATTGTTGAATGCTGGGGCGACGATGTGCCGGACGGCAAAGTGACCTCGTTTCCGATGGCGGTGAAACTCAAGGAAGGCGAAACCGTGGTGTTTTCCTGGATCATTTGGCCAGACAAGCCGACCCGCAATGCCGGCATGCAGAAAATGATGGCCGACCCGCGCATGCAACCGGACGTCAATTCAATGCCGTTCGATGGTCAGCGCATGATCTTCGGCGGTTTCAGCATCATCCATCAGTCCTGACACAAACCCCCGGATCACTCCGCGCTCGGGGTGATCCGGCAACTCTTGCGATTACGGATCTCGTTATCCGTCGGCCGCTCCCTGACGAACTCGAAACGTGGCTCACCTTCGCTATAGTGAACCAGCCAGCCCCATTCCAGCTCGTACTCATCCTGTCCCGGTTGTGGTGGCATTGCCCACCATGGCTCTTTGCTGATGATCTGCCGCATGGCCCCCTCCCGTCGTTTTCGGTTGGTTCAACTATAACGTGCATGTCAGGAGGTGCCAGGCATGAGTGACGAATCCCATGAACCGCTCAAACGGCTGTTTTTTGCCCTGAACTGCCCGCCCGAGCAACGCAAGGCGATTGCCCAGTGGCGCAGCGCGCTTGAACTGCGCAGCGGGCGCCCAGTGCCGGCGGATAACTTTCACTTGACGCTGATGTTTTTGGGTTCTGTCGGCGTGGCGCAGATCGGCGAGGTCTGCGCGCTCGCCGCGAAGGTTCACGTGCCGGGTGTGCCGTTGAAGTTGGCGCTTGATCGGCTCGATGTTTGGCGCAGGGCCGGGGTGTTGGTGCTCGCACCCGAGCAGGCGCCGCCGGCGTTATTGCGGCTGGTGTATGCGCTGGAACAGGCGATGTTGCCGTTTGGGCTTGAGGATGCGCCGAAGGAGTTTCGGCCGCATTTGACTTTGATGCGCGACTATCGGCTGCCGGTACCTGAGTCCGCGACGCCGCCGGAGTTTTACTTGCGCGCTGATCACTTTGTGTTGTTTGAATCGCACAAGGGACGTTATCGGGCATTGGCCGAATGGCCGCTGGTTCCCGCATGAAAAAAGGCGCCCGAGGAGGGCGCCAAAATCACCTTAACCGAGGAAGCCAGGTGAGGCCGTTCTGCTGCAGGGAGCGTGCAGCGGTGGTAAGGCGCTGCGGGAACGGAAAACGGTTGAGTGGTGCGCTGCCGGTGATGGCCTCATCGCGAGCAGGCTCACTCCCACAGGGGTGATGTGACTGGCACAAAATGTGTGTCCACCTCAGATCAAATGTGGGAGTGAGCCTGCTCGCGATGGCGGTCTACATTCAGCGATTACTTCCCGAGCTTGACCCGCGTCCATCCCCGGGTCATCACCCGCTGAATACCGATCGGCATATCCGGAATCGCATACAGCGTCGCCATCACGTCCTGCGGCGGATACGACCCGGGATCATCGCGAATCGCCTCATCCACCAACGGCGTCGCCGCTGCGTTGGCGTTGCTGTAGCCGATGTTGTTGGTGATCTCGGCGATGATGTCCGGACGCATCAGGAAGTTCATGAACAGGTAGGCGTTCTCGACGTTTGCCGCGTCCCGGGGGATGGCGACCATGTCGTAGAAACTGCCGGCGCCTTCTTTCGGGATGCTGTAGTCGATCTGCACCGTGTTGCCCGATTCCTGGGCGCGGGCCTTGGCTTGCAGTACGTCGCCGGAATAACCGACCGCCACGCAGATGTTGCCGTTGGCCAGGTCGGAGATGTATTTGGACGAATGGAAGTACGCCACCGAAGGGCGGATCTTCATAAACAGCGCTTCGGCTTCGGCGATCTGGCCTTTGTCCTGCGAATTCACCGGGTAGCCCAGGTAGTGCAGGGCGGCCGGGAGCATTTCGGTTGGCGAGTCGAGGAAGCTGATGCCGCAGGCTTTGAGTTTTTCGGCGTTTTCGGGTTTGAACAGCAAGTCCCAGGAATGGGTCGGTGCGTTGGCGCCGAGCACTTCCTTGACCTTGGCCGGGTTGAAACCGATGCCGATCGAGCCCCACATGTATGGGAAAGCATGAGCATTATCCGGATCGCTGGCCGAGGCGTTTTTCAGCAGCACCGGATTGAGGTTTTTCCAGTTCGGCAGCTTTGATTTGTCCAGTGTCTGATAGACGCCAGCTTTGATCTGCTTGGCCAGAAAACTGTTCGACGGTACGACAATGTCGTAACCGGATTTGCCCGCAAGCAGGCGTGCCTCAAGGGTTTCATTGCTGTCGAACACATCGTAGGTCACGCGAATGCCGGTCTCGTCTTCGAATTTCTTGACGGTGTCCGGCGCGATGTAATCCGACCAGTTATAGACGCGCAGTACCTTGTCATTGGCCTGGGCGCCAGTAGCCATCGCGCCCAATAAGGACAGTGTCAGCAGAGTCCTGCCAAACATTTTCATCGGTACAACTCCCTTCTTTTTATTCAAGAGCTTTTTTATTCAAAACGCAGAGCTGTGAAACGCGACGGCCTAGGCCGTCGCTTCTATCATTTGCTTGTTAGGTTGCTGCCACGACTCGCTGGCGGTCTGGTCCATCGCTTCCTGGATCGCACGTTTGCGGGTGGCTTCGGCGCGGCGGCTGAAGTACCAGACCAGGAAGGTCACAATCGAAACGGCCAAGAGGATCAGGCTGGCCACGGCGTTGATCTCGGGCTTAACCCCCAGACGTACCGCCGAGAACACTTCCATCGGCAAGGTCGTTGAACCCGGGCCCGACACGAAGCTCGCCAGCACCAGGTCATCCAGTGACAGGGCAAACGACATCATGCCGCCGGCCGCCAACGAGGGTGCAATCATCGGAATGGTGATCAGGAAAAACACCTTGAATGGCTTGGCCCCGAGGTCCATGGCCGCTTCTTCGATGGACAGGTCCAGCTCACGCAAACGGGCGGAAACGACCACCGCCACATACGCGGCACAGAACGTGGTGTGGGCGATCCAGATGGTGATGATGCCGCGTTCCTGCGGCCAGCCGATCAACTGCGCCATGGCCACGAACAGCAGCAACAACGACAGACCAGTGATCACTTCCGGCATCACCAACGGTGCCGTCACCAGACCGCCAAACAGCGTGCGTCCCTTGAAGCGTGTGACGCGAGTCAGTACAAACGCCGCCAACGTCCCCAATGCAACCGCTGCCACCGCCGTGTAGCAGGCGATTTCCAGCGAACGCACCACTGAGCCCATCAGTTGCGTGTTGTCGAGCAACCCGGCGTACCACTTGAACGACCAGCCGCCCCACACGGTCACCAGTTTCGAGGCGTTGAATGAGTAGATCACCAGGATCAGCATCGGCAAGTAGATAAACGACAGGCCGAGCACCAGCATCATTTTTGAAAAACCGAAACGTTTCATCCCCGTGCCTCCATCTCTTTGGCCTGGCTGCGGTTAAACAGCAGAATTGGCACAATCAGGATCAACAGCATCACCACCGCCAGTGCAGACGCCACCGGCCAGTCGCGGTTGTTGAAGAACTCTTGCCACAGCACGCGACCGATCATCAGGGTCTCCGGGCCGCCGAGCAGTTCCGGGATCACGAACTCACCGACCACCGGAATGAACACCAGCATGCAACCGGCGATGATGCCGTTCTTGGCCAGCGGCACGGTGATTTTCCAGAAGTTGTTGAAGTTGCTCGACCCCAGGTCCGAACCCGCTTCCAGCAGGCTTTGATCGTGCTTGACCAGGTTGGCGTACAGCGGCAACACCATGAACGGCAAGTAGGCGTAAACAACCCCTATATAGACGGCGGTGTTGGTGTTGAGGATCTCGATCGGGTGATCGGTCAGCCCGGTCCACATCAAAAACGCATTGAGCAGGCCGTTGTTGCTGAGGATGCCCATCCACGCGTAAACGCGGATCAGGATCGCGGTCCAGGTCGGCATCATGATCAACAGCATCAGGACGTTTTGCGTTTCCTTGTTGGCCTTGGTAATGGCGTAGGCCATCGGGAAACCGATCACCAGGCACATCAGCGTGCTGAAAAACGCGACCTTCAACGAGCCGAGGTAGGCCGAGAGGTACAGCTCATCGTCGGTCAGCAACAGGTAGTTGCCGACGTTGAGGAACAGCTGAAACTTCTGTTCGGCGTAGGTGTAGATCTCCGAATAAGGAGGAATGGCCAGCGCCGCTTCCGAAAAGCTGATCTTCATCACCAGGAAGAACGGCAACAGGAAAAACAGGCACAGCCACAGGAAAGGAACCCCGATGACGAGCTTTCGACCACTCGGCATCAGCCGCATGAACTGCTGATTGAGTGTTTTCATGAGCGCAGTACCACGCCGCTGTCGTCTTCCCACCACACGTAGACGGTGTCATCCCAGGTCGGGCGCGCGCCACGGCGTTCGGCGTTGGCCATGAACGACTGCACGACTTTGCCGCTTGGCAATTGGACGTAGAACACCGAGTGACCGCCGAGGTAGGCGATGTCATGCACTTTGCCTTGGGACCAGTTGTAGCGGTTCTCGGGCTTGACCGTGCTGACCAGCATTTTTTCCGGGCGGATGGCGTAGGTGATCGACTTGTCCTGCACCGAGGTGCTGACACCGTGACCGACGTAGATCTTCTGTTCCAGGTCCGGGCTGTGGATGATCGCGTGACCTTCAAGGTCTTCCACTACCGTGCCGTCGAAAGCGTTCACGTTGCCGATGAACTCGCAGACCATGCGGCTGACCGGAGCTTCATAAATGTCGACCGGGCTGCCGATTTGCGCAATCCAGCCCAGGTGCATGATCGCGATGCGCTGGGCCATGGTCATGGCCTCTTCCTGGTCGTGGGTCACCATCACGCACGTCACACCGACGCGCTCGATGATTTCAACCAACTCCAGTTGCATCTGCGAACGCAGCTTTTTGTCCAGTGCGCCCATCGGTTCGTCGAGCAGCAACAACTTTGGACGTTTGGCCAGGGAGCGGGCGAGGGCCACACGCTGACGCTGACCGCCGGACAGTTGATGCGGCTTGCGCTTGGCGTATTGGGTCATGTGTACCAGGCGCAGCATTTCTTCAACGCGGGCGTCGATTTCACTGGCGGGCAAACGGTCCTGCTTGAGGCCGAAGGCAATGTTCTGCGCAACCGTCATGTGCGGGAACAAGGCGTACGACTGGAACATCATGTTGATCGGCCGCTCGTACGGCGGCATGTCGGTGATGTCCACGCCGTCTAGGAAAATCCGCCCATCGGTCGGGCGCTCGAAGCCTGCGAGCATGCGCAGCAGAGTCGATTTGCCAGAACCGGAACCGCCGAGCAGGGCGAAGATTTCGCCTTGATGAATCTCGAGCGAGACATCGTCTACTGCGCAGGTTTCGTCGAATTTCTTGGTGACGCGGTCGACTTTCACCAACACCTTTTTCGATGCCTGGTGACCTTCAAGAGCCTTCCTGTAAATGCTGGAGGCGTTTGCCATGTGAAACTCCCAACAGGTTTCAGTCGTCGGGCCAACGCGGCCTGACTTAATAGTTGTGTGCAATGCCAAGCCGTTACGGTCCCTGTAGGAGCCGCCGTCCTGGCTGCCTGGTAGTACTTGTTGTTATTGCAGTGTGTTGTTATCGCGAGGGGCGGGCGCGCAAAGGCACGCCCGTCTGACTCGCGGGGGCAGTAATCGGTTGATCGTTTATTAAGTCAGCGGCTTTTACGTAGCGCGGCCCGTCGCCGGCATGCATCGCCGAACGCCTGGAAAATACTCAAATAAGGAGGATTGGTGAGCACCTGCCATTCCGGGTGCCATTGCACGCCGACGGCAAACGTCGGGCTGTGTTCCACCGAGATCGCCTCGATCAATCCGTCCGGCGCAACCGCTTCGGCACGCAGGCCGGGGGCGAGTCTGTCGATGCCCTGGCTGTGAATCGAATTGACCATGAATTGCGCCGGCAACTCCAGGGCTTCGAACACGCCGCCCGGTTGCACAGTCACCGCATGCGCCGGTGCGTATTGCACCGCCAGCTCAGGACTGTCCGCCTCGCGGTGATCGAGCATGCCCGGCAGTTCGTGGACTTTCTGGTGCAGGCTGCCACCAAACGCCACGTTCATTTCCTGGAAGCCCCGGCAGATGCCAAGCACTGGCACGCCGGCCGCAATCGCCGCACGTAATAAAGGAAGGGTCGTGGCATCCCGCGCCGGATCGTGATCCGTGCCAGGAGCGCTGGCCGGGCCTTGATAGTGGAAAGGTTCCACATTCGAAGGGGAGCCGGTCAGCAACAGACCGTCGAGATGCGCGAGCACATCCTCGATTTCAGTCAATTCACCTAGGGAAGGAATGACCACGGGCAGCCCCAACGCCGCGACGCTGACAGCACGCAAGTACTTGTCGCCACTGACGTGGTAGGGGTGCAGGCCAATCTGTTTGACGCATGCAGTAACGCCGATCAATGGCTTGAATGCCATTTTTATCACCTCGAAGTTTCACACTTGAACGAGCTTTTCCGGAGCTTAGCCTTGTTGATTTTAATTAACAACTCTCATGTAAAAAATTCTAAACGCCGCACGTCCGATCTCCAGCAATTACACGGTGCGCAAGATTGATCTGGCACTCTCGCCCCCTAAAAAGGCCGGAAAATAAAGGTTGAAGGTCCAAGTGTTCGCTATTGACTTCACTTTGCCGTTCGGGTTGACTGGGCTCGTGAAAGGGTAGTGAACATAATAATTAACAGCTAAAAAATAGGTGCATCATGTCGGTCCCTCTGCGTGCCGTTCAACTCAACGAAGCAAACGCATTCCTTAAGAAATATCCTGAGGTTTTGTACGTCGACCTTCTGATTGCGGATATGAACGGTGTGGTGCGCGGCAAGCGCATCGAGCGCACCAGTCTTCATAAGGTCTACGAAAAAGGCATTAACCTGCCGGCGTCCCTGTTTGCTCTGGACATCAACGGTTCTACGGTGGAAAGCACCGGCCTGGGTCTGGACATCGGCGACTCTGACCGGATCTGTTTCCCCATTCCTGGCACCCTCAGCATCGAGCCTTGGCAGAAGCGCCCGACCGCGCAACTGTTGATGACCATGCACGAACTCGAAGGCCAGCCGTTCTTCGCCGACCCGCGTGAAGTGCTGGCCAATATCGTGCGCAAGTTCGACGACATGGGCCTGACCATCTGCGCTGCGTTCGAGCTCGAGTTCTATCTGATCGACCAGGACAACGTGAACGGCCGTCCGCAATCGCCGCGCTCGCCGGTGTCCGGCAAGCGTCCGATGTCGACTCAGGTGTACCTGATCGATGACCTGGACGAATACGTCGATTGCCTGCAAGACATCCTCGAAGGCGCGAAAGAGCAGGGCATTCCTGCCGACGCCATCGTCAAGGAAAGCGCCCCGGCGCAGTTCGAAGTCAACCTGCATCACGTGGCCGACCCGATCAAGGCGTGCGACTACGCGGTCCTGCTTAAGCGTCTGGTGAAAAACATCGCCTACGACCACGAGATGGACACCACGTTTATGGCCAAGCCATATCCGGGTCAGGCGGGCAACGGTCTGCACGTACACATTTCGATTCTCGACAAAGAAGGCAACAACATCTTTGCCAGCGAGGATCCCGAGCAGAACGCCGCGCTGCGACACGCGATCGGCGGTGTGCTCGAGACCCTGCCGGCGCAGATGGCGTTCCTGTGCCCGAACGTCAACTCGTACCGTCGCTTCGGCGCGCAGTTCTACGTGCCGAACTCCCCAAGCTGGGGCATCGACAACCGCACCGTAGCGGTACGTGTGCCGACCGGTTCGCCGGACTCGGTGCGCATCGAACACCGCGTCGCCGGCGCCGATGCCAACCCGTACTTGTTGATGGCCTCGGTCCTGGCCGGCGTGCACCACGGCCTGACCAACCAGATCGAACCGGGCGCACCGGTGGAAGGCAACAGCTACGAGCAAAACGAGCAGAGCCTGCCGAACAACCTGCGCGATGCACTGCGTGAGCTGGACGACAGCGAAGTCATGGCCCGTTACATCGACCCGTTGTACATCGACGTGTTCGTGGCGTGCAAGGAAAGCGAGCTGGCCGAGTTCGAGAACTCCATCTCTGACCTTGAGTACAACTGGTACTTGCACACGGTTTGATGGTTTGAACCCGGTTCCAGGCTGAAAACCCGATCAACTGTGGGAGCGAGCCTGCTCGCGAAGACGGCGGCACAGTCAACATTGATGTTGTCTGACAACACCACTTTCGCGAGCAGGCTCGCTCCCACAGGGGATTGCATTCCAGGTTTTAACTGACGATCACTTATTCCTCTGCGTCGAGTCACAACCATGACAAACACTCGCAGCGACTGGGAACAACGCTTCCAGTCCCTAACACTCGAAGGCCGTGCATTCATCGACGGTCAATATTGCCCGGCACTCAGCGGCGACACCTTTGAATGCATGAGCCCGGTCGACGGTCGCTTTCTGGCTAACATCGCCAGCACCGACGAAGCCGACGCCAATGCGGCCGTCGCCGTCGCACGCCGTACCTTCGAATCCGGCATCTGGGCCAACCTTGCCCCGGCCGAGCGCAAGCGCACCCTGATCCGCTTCGCCGACCTGATCCTGGCCAACCAGGAAGAGCTCGCCCTGCTCGAAACCCTCGACATGGGCAAGCCGATCAATGACTCGATGAACATCGACATTCCAGCGACCGCCAACGCGATCCGCTGGAGCGCCGAGGCCATCGACAAGATCTACGACGAAGTCGCCGCCACCCCGCACGATCAACTCGGCCTGATTACCCGCGAACCTGTCGGCGTGGTCGCCGCCATCGTGCCGTGGAACTTCCCGTTGATTATGGCCAGCTGGAAATTCGCACCGGCTCTGGCTGCTGGTAACTCGTTCATCCTCAAGCCTTCGGAAAAGTCGCCGCTCACCGCCATTCGCATTGCCCAACTGGCGCTGGACGCCGGCATCCCGAAAGGCGTGTTCAATGTGCTTCCAGGCTACGGTCACACCGTCGGCAAGGCGTTGGCGTTGCACATGGACGTCGACGTGCTGGCCTTCACCGGCTCCACCGCGATTGCCAAGCAACTGATGATTTACGCCGGGCAAAGCAACATGAAACGCGTCTGGCTCGAAGCCGGCGGCAAGAGCCCGAACGTGGTGTTCGCCGACGCGCCGGACCTGCGTGCTGCAGCACAAGCGGCGGCCGGTGCGATTGCCTTCAACCAGGGCGAAGTCTGCACCGCGGGCTCGCGCCTGCTGGTGGAGCGTTCAATCCGCGAGCAGTTCATTCCATTGCTGGTGGAAGCGTTGCAAGCGTGGAAACCAGGACACGCTCTGGACCCGGAAACCACCGTCGGCGCGGTCGTCGATCAGCGTCAACTGGACAACGTGTTGCGCTACATCCAGGTCGGCAAAGACCAGGGCGCGCAACTGATCGCCGGCGGCAGCCGCACCCTCGAAAGCACCGGCGGCCTGTACGTGGAGCCGGCGATTTTCGACGGCGTGACCAACGCGATGACCATCGCTCGTGAAGAAATCTTCGGCCCGGTGCTGTCGCTGATCACCTTCGATACCACTGAAGAAGCCTTGGCCATCGCCAACGACAGCATCTTCGGCCTGGCCGCAGGCGTCTGGACCAGCAACCTGAGCAAGGCCCACACCTTCGCTCGCGGCTTGCGTGCCGGCAGCGTCTGGGTCAACCAGTACGACGGCGGTGACATGACCGCGCCGTTCGGCGGGTACAAGCAGTCGGGTAACGGTCGGGACAAATCGCTGCACGCGTTCGACAAATACACCGAGCTCAAAGCGACCTGGATCAAGCTCTAATACCTATAAAAAAAGCGACGGTCGCCGGCACTGCCGGTGGCCATCGGAGAAAGCTATGAAACAAGATTCTGTGAAACAAACGCACGTAAACAGCTACTACGCCGCCACCCGCAACTTTACCGGCGACTTCCCTGTGCTTGAAGAACTGGTGGAGTGCGACGTCTGCATCATCGGCGCCGGCTACACCGGTTTGTCCTCGGCGTTGTTCCTCGCCGAAGCGGGCTACAGCGTCACCGTGCTGGAAGCCGCCAAAGTCGGTTTCGGCGCCAGCGGTCGCAATGGCGGTCAATTGGTCAACTCTTATAGCCGCGACGTCGATGTTATCGAAGAACGCTACGGCGACAAAACCGCTGAAGTCCTCGGCAGCATGATCTTCGAAGGTGCCGACATCATCCGTCAGCGCATACAACACTACGACATCCAGTGCGATTACCGTCCGGGCGGCATCTTCGCCGCGATGAACAAGAAGCAACTCAAAGGTCTGGCCGAGCAGAAGCAGAGCTGGGAGCGCTACGGCAACAAGAACCTGAAAATGCTCGACACCGCCGACATCAAACGCGAAGTCGGTTCCGACGCCTACGTCGGCGGCCTGTTAGACATGCAGGGCGGCCACATTCACCCGCTGAACCTGGCCCTCGGCGAAGCCTCGGCCATCATCGGCCTGGGCGGCAAAATCTACGAACAATCGGCGGCGGTGGAAATTACCTACGGCGAACCGATCACCGTGCGCACCGCCAAAGGCGTGGTCCGCGCCAAGTACCTGCTGATCGCCGGTAACGCCTACCTGCCGCAGGGTCTCGACAATCGCGTGACCAGCAAGAGCATGCCGTGCGGCTCGCAAATCGTCGTCACCGAACCGTTGTCCGAAAAGGTTGCGCGCAGCCTGATCAAAAACAACTACTGCGTCGAAGACTGCAACTACCTGCTCGACTACTACCGCCTCACCGCCGACAACCGCCTGCTGTACGGCGGTGGCGTGGTCTACGGCGCGCGGGAACCGGACGACATTGAGCAACTGATCAAGCCGAAAATCCTCAAGACCTTCCCGCAACTCAAGGACGTGAAGATCGACTACCGCTGGACCGGTAACTTCCTGCTGACCATGTCCCGCATGCCGCAATTCGGCCGCATCGAAAAAAACGCCTACTACATGCAAGGCTACAGCGGCCACGGCGTCACCTGCTCGCACCTGGCCGGCAAACTGATCTCGGAAATGATCCGCGGCGACGCCGAACGCTTCGATGCCTTCGCGTCCTTGCCGCACATGCCGATGATCGGCGGCCGTACCTTCCAGGCCCCGCTCACCGCCATGGGCGCCGCGTATTACGCGCTGCGCGATCGGTTCGGGATCTAAGCTCACACCACCGATCATAATGTGGGAGCGAGCCTGCTCGCGAAGAGGCCATATCAGCCGCCATTGATGCAGCTGACACGCCGCCATCGCGAGCAGGCTCACTCCCACAGAAGATCTACGGCATACACATGATGTGCATACGCCCCGGCCAAAAGTGTAGGAGTGAGCCTGCTCGCGATGACGCCAAATCAGCCACCATCAACACCACCTGACACCCCCAAAACTCACATCGCCAAACGGTCAGACATGAGCACCATCAGCTTTTTCACTAACCAGTTATCGAACCTGCTGAGCAACACCACCAAACGTGATTTAATACCCGCCTTTCAAATCTACGGGACAGGGAAGCGGTATCCTCGCGGCCAAAAGTCGCCCGCCATCCACCCCCATAACCCTTAAGTATTCTTCGCATAAGGCTGTCATGGACACGGGCTCACGACTCAAATTAGTACGCGAAAGCTACAAACTGTCCCAGCGCGAGCTGGCCCGCCGTAGCGGCGTCACCAATGCCACCATCTCCCTGATCGAACAGAATCGTGTCAGCCCCTCCGTCAGCTCCCTGAAAAAACTGCTTGAAGGCATCCCCATGTCTTTGGCGGACTTCTTCACCTTCGACCAGCCACCGCGTGAGCATCAATACGTGTTCCGCGCCAATGAACAGCCGGATCTCGGCCGCCATGGGCTGCGATTGCTGCTGATTGGTGCTTCGGTGCCGAGTCGGCAGATGCGCTTGTTGCGCGAGCAGTACGCGCCTGGGGCGAGCTCTGGCGAGGAACCTATCGTTCACTCGGAAGGCGAGGAGTGTGGGCTTGTCACCCGTGGCACCGTTGAGCTGACGGTTGATGGCCAGATAAGTGTGCTCAACGCAGGCGACGGTTACTACTTCCCGACAACTCTGCCGCACAAGTTTCGCAATATTGGCCAGGATGAAGCAGAAATCATCAGCGCCAACACCCCAGCCAACTTCTAATCTCAAAAACGGACGCAATCCTGTAGCAGCTGCCGAAGGCTGCGTCCGCATTCAACATCCATGCTGAATGGAAGCAGCTGCTTCAGCATTTTTTAAGTAAATGGACTTCACCTCATGACCACACCCTGCATCCGCCCCCTCGCACTCTGCATCTTCCATCACAACGGCAAGATCCTGCTCAGCGAAGCCCACGACCCCATCAAAAAACGCCCATTCTTCCGGCCGATCGGCGGCGGTATCGAATTCGGCGAAAGCAGTGCCGACGCCATTGTCCGCGAAGTTCAGGAAGAACTTGGTTTGGCCATTACTGATGTCCGCTTGCTCGGTACGCTTGAAAACATCTTTACGTATGCCGGCAGGCCGGGGCATGAAATTGTGCAGGTCTACGATGCTAAGTTTGTGGATGCCAGCGTTTATGAGTTGCCGTATTTGGACGGTCAGGAAACAGATGGCGCGACCTTCACTGCGAAGTGGCTTGCGTGGGAAGGTTTTACTGATGAGGCGCCGTTGGTTCCTGATGGGCTTTATGAGCTGCTGAAGAAAGTTGCATTGTTGGGCTGACACCAGCCCCCATTAAGTAAAATAGATCTGTCATCTTTTTTCTGTCGATACCAAAAATGGACGCAGCCCTGTAGCAGCTGCCGAAGGCTGCGTCCTCAGGCAACGCCAATGCCGAGCGAACAGCCGCTACTGCTAGCTACACGAATAGAAAGGAGATCTATTTATATAAATGGATCTGCCACCTTTTTGTCGAACGTTCGTGCTAACTCCAGAACATTAGCGCGACAAGTAGCCATGCGCAGAGACAGGGCCCAACTCCCCCTCACTTTTGGTGTAAGTCCATCCCGTTAATGGGGGAACCCCCAGCGGGGTCTCTGTCCAGGTCTGCACTTAATGTCGGCTGCTGCCCATAACTACGTGGGTTGCAAGGTCTCGAATTTGTTTTTACTGCAAGTTGGCAAAGTAATTGCCAAGTAAGGTTATCCCGCCCCAAAAAAAGGTTTTGGCGTCGGGGGGGTAAGTGTTCCTGTGGGTGGGCATCATTCATAGGGCGGCGTGATTAAAAATCTCTCTCAATTCGAGCTTGAGGAAACCGTCATGAGTCACAATAAATATACGAGGGCACAAGTGGCGCTGCATTGGCTATCAGCGTTTATTATTCTATGGTCGTTGTGTACGGGCTCCTATGTCGCATTGTTCAACGTTTCGCCAGGCATGAAGTCAATCATGACGGCCCTGAATATCTCCATGACGACGCTGTTTATTCCTTTTTTTCTAATGAGAGTGGTTTTGCGTGTTAATCATTTACGCAAGTACACCGCTGGATCGGGTGAATTATTGGCGACTTTTGTCCATAACCTGATTTATCTGATAACGGGAATGGTGTTGCTGACGGGCGTGCTGATGATGAATCGGCCGATTACAGTGTTTGGCTTGCTGAATGTGCCACAACTGATCACAAGCCCGCATTTATTACGCGGTTTCCATGCCGCACATCAGCAAAGTACTGCTATGTTGGGAGGGCTGGTGTTGTTGCATCTGCTGGCGGTGGTCAAGCATGAACTCAGTGGCAATCGAATTTTGAAGCGGATGAGCTTTCAGACATTGGCCCACGAGCCGAGGTTGCATGTCTGCGAGAGTGTCAGTCAGCTGGCCGCTAATGATCATCACTCAATATGGAATCCAACAGCATCCGCGCCTTCTCCAGTCAATGCGTCACAACCAGTGCCTACGTTGGCTGCGGGTTTTCAAGAGCGTCGGCGCTTTCCTAGGTGCTAGAAGTGTCAGACTCTGAAAAGGGGACGGTTTTTTTTCGCTAGATTTGTTATTGGTGGTCGGTTGAAGAGAATGCCAAAAAGGTGACTGCCAAAAAGGTGACAGGTCTATTTCATTAAATAGATCTGTCACCCTGCCGATTTATTTGCAGCTGTCTTTGTCTGGTTGTATTGTTATTTTATTTCGGCTGTGGCTCTAACTTCCTCAAGTTTTCTCTTGATCATGGTTGCATCAAGTATTGACACTGCCTCTTTTATTTTCTCTGGGGCGTAAGCTGCCTTGGCTACCAAGTCTTTTGCTTCCTTCAGTCCCAGTCCTGTTATTTCTCGAACAGTTTTAATCGTAGAAATATCATTCGCGCTAACGCTGGTGAAAAATACCTCAAATAGTTTGGCTGAGATGTCGGTGCTGCCGCTGCCAAGTACGGAAACACTGGCCGGTGAGGCACCAAATTTTTCTTCAAGTGCTTTTACAAGTTCATTTGACTCCAAGACTGACAAAGAACTTACGGCCTCTATAATATCGTTTTTGTTCGTAGCCATTTGTTAATTCTCCGATAATTTTGTTTGGTTGGCTTCGTAACTGTGGCTAGTTAATAATTCTGGGTGGTGTGATAGAAGAATGTGGAGTTTGACTGAGGGTGTAACCTGTTACTGTTGACAGTTTTTTATGCTAAGTTGCGATAATGCCTATTGCTTTTAATTGGTTGGTTGAGAAAAGGCGACAGAACTATTTGAGTAAATAACTCTGTCGCAAGCCGGTCGTGGTGAGGCTTAAGCGGGGTTGCTCGCGATAGTTGGCGGTCAGGCAAATCATGATTGCCTGACCTGGCGCATTCGCGGGCAAGCCCGCTCCTACAGGGGGCTGGGGGTTAGTTAGATCGAGTTGGCCAGTTTGCCGGTGGAGAGTCGGCGTTTGTAGGCGGTGTCGCGGTTGGCCAGCCAGTAGTAGAGCGGCGAGGTGATCAGTAGGCCGACCAACCACGACAGGTCCGCGCCATTGATGTGTTCGGAGATCGGCCCGACGTACAGCGGCGTGTTCATGAACGGTATCTGCACGACAATCCCGATCGCATACGCCAGCAGCGCCTGGGGGTTGTACCGGCCATAGATCCCGCCATCGACTTTGAAGATCGAGTTGATGTCGTACTGACCTTTGTGAATCGCATAGAAATCGATCAGGTTGATCGCGGTCCACGGCACCAGCACCACGAGCAGCACCAGCACCATGTCGACGAAGTGGCCGATGAAGTTGGTGGAGGCGCCGACGGCGGCGAAGCAGCAGGCGGCGAGGACGATGACCGAGAGCACGGCGCGGCTTTTGGCGGTGGGGATCCAGCGGTAGGCGAAGGTTTGTACCAGGGTGATCAGCGACAGCACGGCGCCGTAGAGGTTGAGGGCGTTGTGGCTGATGACGCTGAGCAGGAACAGCACGAGCACCAGTGGGCCGATGGAGCCGGTGGCGAGTTTGACGGCGTCCATGGTGTCCATGCCGACGGGCGTGGCAAGGACGGCGACGGCGCCGAAGATGAACGAGAGGCTGGAGCCGAGCACGGTGCCGAGGTAAGTGGTCCAGAACGTGGCGGCCACGGGCACGTTGGCCGGCAGGTAGCGAGAGTAGTCAGAGACGTACGGTGCAAAGGCGATTTGCCAGAGCGCGGCGAGGGACACGGTGGCGAGCCAGCCGGAGAGGTTGAAGCTGCCACGGGTGAGGAAGTCGGCGGTTTGTACGTGAGTGAAGATGTAGCCGAAGCCCAGCATGATGCCGGCGCCGAGCACCCAGGTGCCGATGCGGTTAAGCACGTGGATGAAGCGGTAGCCGATGATGCCGATGATGCCGGAACCGAGGGCGCCGATGACGATGCCGACGGGCACCGGGACGCTGTCGACCACGCCGTGCAGGGACTTGCCGGCGAGGACGATGTTGGAGGCGAAGAAGCCGATGTACATGACGCCGGCGATCAGCACCACCAGCAGGGCGCCGAGGGAGCCGAACTGGGCGCGGCTCTGGATCATTTGCGGAATGCCCATCTGCGGACCTTGCGCCGAGTGCAGCGCCATCAGCACGCCGCCGACCAGGTGGCCGACGAGGATGGCGACGATGCCCCAAACCAGGTTGAGGTGGAACATTTGCACGCCGAGGGCGCCGGTGACGATGGGCAGCGGCGCGATGTTGCCGCCGAACCAGAGGGTGAACAGGTCGCGGGTTTTTCCGTGACGGTCTTCGGGCGGCACGTAGCCGATGGTGTGTTTTTCAATGAGCGGGGTGGAGGTTGTTGCAGCGGTAACCATGACGAACTCCAAGGCAATGTGAGTACGTGGACGTACTTCGGTGAGCGCCGCACGAGGGCTGCGCTTTTCTTGTTGGGGTCGATGATGGGCGGAGGGCGGGGAGAGATAAATTAGTAAGAATGTGGGTATAGACGTTAAAAAAAGTATGTCCCTGGCAATGGCGCGTTCGGTAGGTTCAAGCTGGATCGCAAGCTTGCCTGGGAAAAACGCAGGCGCGAACCGGGCAGATCACAGGCGAGCTGCTAACGATGTATAAACCCGTTCAGTATGAATTTGAGCGAAATCTTATAGCTCAAAAAAAACGAGCCTAATATTATATGTGCGAGCCACGCAGCGCGATTTGTTAGCTTTAGGGCTGGGCATCACACTAACTAATACTCAGGTAGATGAATAGGGTGCGGATATCCTTTTAAGCGGATATCGAATGGCATTCAATGCTTTTCAAATAACAAATAGCTGCTCGTCAGAATGTACCAGCGCCTGAAAAGTGGCGCTTGAAGGACCTCCTCAGGTGGAGGGGCTGGAAGCCGATTGTAACTTCACTAGTGTCATGAGCGGTTAGTTCGACTATCAATCAGAGGGGCGGTAAACTGATGGCCCACCGTCATGGACTGATTGTACAAATGGCCCGTCCCGCTGCTCCCTTTGCTTTAACACCTTCCGACCTCGTCACCTTGCAAAGCTGGTTGCGGATGGGGTCATTGGCGCAGAACCTCGCACAGCGCGCCAGAATATTGCTTCTCTTGGCGGATGGGCTCACACCCAATACCGTTGCTGAGCAGATGCAAATATCGGCATCCGTGATCTTTAAATGGCGCAAGCGCTATCAGGAGGCAGGGCTTGAGGGATTAAACGATTTGCCGCGTAGCGGCCAGCCGCGCAAGCTCAGTGCTGCAAAATTCAACGACATCCTGACGTTAACAACTCAGCGTGTCCCTCGTGAGGCAACACATTGGAGTGTTCGCCTGATGGCCAAATATGCGCAGGTCAGTACGTGGCAGGTTCGACAAGTCTGGGCCGCTTCCGACCTCAAGCCGCACCGGCTGAAGACCTTCAAAATCAGTAACGATCCTCTCTTTGCCGAAAAGGTGGTCGATGTGGTCGGGCTCTACCTGAACCCGCCGGATAACGCGCTGGTGCTGTCGGTTGACGAGAAAACCCAGATCCAGGCACTGGATCGCACGCAGCCGATGTTGCCGCTACGTCCCGGGCAGATCGAGCGTCGAACCCACGATTACAAACGCCACGGGACGGCGAGTCTGTACGCGGCTTTTGACATTTTGACGGGCAAGGTGATCGGACGGATTACCCAGCGTCATCGGGCCAAGGAGTTTTTGGCTTTCCTGCAACAGATCGACCGCAGCACACCGGCCGAACTGGATCTGCATGTGATCCTGGACAACAGTTCAACTCACAAGACTCTCGCGATCAAGCAGTGGTTGGAGAAGCATCCACGCTTCAAGCTGCACTTCACGCCGACCAGCGCCTCTTGGCTGAATGCCGTGGAAGGCTGGTTCGCTCAACTGGAGCGGCGAGCCCTGTACCGGGGTGTTTTTACCAGCGTCGCGGAGCTGAAAACGGGCATTCGTCAATTTATCGAAGCCCACAATGAGCACTCAGCAAAACCATTCAAGTGGAACAAAACGGCTGAAACCATCATCAGCTCGGTGCATAAAGCAAAGCTGGGGGCGATTAAAAATAGATTCTTGAATTAACCGCTCAGGACACTAGAAAGTAAGGATGTAATAAATGTCGAGAGCAAACAGTCATACTGTTGTTTCTTCAGCTCAGCCAAGTACGGCGTATTCTCAAGTCAATCTATTTAGTCACCAGTATGATCGCGGGGGGGAGGTGCTAATCAACGGTAAGCCGTCGTTCACCGCTGATCAGGCCGCCGATCAATTGCTCCGTGAACGCGTGTCCTGGAGTGATAAGAACGGCGATGGAAATATTCATCTGAGTTATAGCTTTCTAACGACACAACCTGATAATTTTCAGGAAAAAATGGGTTCGTTTATCGCGTTTGCCCCGCAGCAGAAAGCGCAGGCCTTCCTGGCGCTGCAGTCTTGGTCGGATGTTGCCAATGTCATATTTACCGAGGCTGACTCTGGTGGAGACGGACATCTGAGTTTCGGGAGTTTCGGCACCAACTATGGTGTTCCTGCTACCGCGTTTGTGCCTGAGGGCAACAGCACCGATGGTCAGTCCTGGTACTTGATCACAGACGCATACCAGCGCAACTTGACCCCGGAAAATGGTGATTATGGTCGCCATACCCTGACTCATGAAATCGGCCACACTTTGGGTTTGGCCCATCCCGGTGTCTACAATGCGAGCAGTGGCAGGCCGACGTATAACGACGTGTCCTATGCTCAGGACACTCGCGGCTACTCCCTCATGAGTTACTGGAGCGAGAGCAACACTCAACAGAACTTCACCAAGGATGGCGGTGGAATCTACTCTGCAGCACCTTTGATGGACGACATCATCGCGATCCAGCGGCTCTACGGCGCCAACACGAATACCCGTACCGAGGACACCGTGTATGGTTTTAATTCCAATACCGAGCGTGACTTCTACAGCGCCACCTCATCGGCATCAAAACTTTTGTTTTCAGTCTGGGATGGCGGTGGAGAAGATACATTGGACTTCTCCGGTTTCACCCATGATCAGAAAATCAACCTCAACGAAGGTGCGTTTTCCGTAAGCGCTCCATGAACCCCACCCATTCAAAATAGGCGTCGCGCTTAGCGAGGCGATGCAAGCGAGCAGCTCCAAGGATCAAGGCTTCGCAATCTTCAACCGAGATTACCTGTGGCAGGCGTTCAAGTGCGTGGCGCAGCCACGCATAGGATTCTTGGCTTGGCACATGTGACATTGTTGTGGCTTTGTTGTGGCTTTGTTGTGGCTTTGTTGTGGCTTTGTTGTGGCTTTGTTGTGGCTTTGTTGCGGCTTTGTTGTGCCACATAAATAGTCACGTCCGGTTTAGATGGCAGAAAAATGCAAAGTCCGGCTATTTCTGTGGCACAACAAAGCCCCAACAAAGCCACATAAATGCGGAGTTTCGCCCTCTCTGTGCTCATTTGAGCCACTTTGATCCTGTACCAGGGGTAGGACGTTTTTTGTACCGGGGGGCGGACGCTCTAGTTTTCATGGCGGCCGGACGCTCTAAAAACGTCACGAATCTATTACGTGTTGGTTGGTTTTGGCGGTACACCAAGGACATCCAGAGGTCTCCCGAGCGTACGATTCGATCCTCCCTCAATAGGGGGCAGATTTAACGTGGTATCTCTGGCGAGCAATTCCACGGCAGCAGTGCTTCATAGTCTGCCACCGACTGCGCATGTGGCAGTCGCTCCAGTACGTGGCGCAGCCACGTATAGGGTTCCTGGCCGTTGACCTTGGCGGTCTCGACCAAGCTGTAGATCTGGGCACTGGCGGTAGCGCCTTTAGGCGTATCGCTGAACAGCCATGCCTTGCGCCCGATCACAAACGGTTTTATTGCACGCTCTGCCGGGTTGTTGTCGATCGGTAAAAACCCAGCCTCCACGTAGCGTTCCAGCCGGCACCAGTTGCTGGCCAGATAATTCACGGCCTTGCCCAGCACACTTTGTGGCGTCACCTGTGGCTGCGTTTTCTCCAGCCAACTTTTCAACTGACCCAGGATCGGCAAGCTCTTTTCCTGACGGCCAATAAAACGCTGTTCATCGCAGGCGTCCTTGAGTTCGCGCTCGACGCCATACAACTTATTAATCATGGTCAGCGCGATATCGGCGCGGCCCGTCTTGCCCTTGGGCTGCACTTTTTGCGCCTCAACAAACTTGCGCCGCGCATGGGCCATGCACGCCAGGCGTTCCACGCCCGGTTGCAACGCCAGCGCGTTATAACCTGCGTAATCGTCGGTCATCACGTAGCCGTGATAACTTTCCAGCAGCCGTAGCGGCACTTCCTGCGCACGGCTGGAGGTGTAGTCGAACAGCACGACTTTTCGATCCGGCGGGCCGCTGGCCTGCACCCACATCCAGGACTGGCTGGTCGGATCTCGATCCGGTTCTTTGAGTACCTGGACGCGAGTCTCATCGCAGTGGATGACTGGACTTTCCAGTAAGCGGTCGCGCATCAAATTCAGCAGCGGCTGTAAGTGCTCACCGCACTGGATAACCCAACGTGCCAGGGTCTGACGTGGGATATCGATACCGTGTCGGCTCAAGACCGTCTCGAAACGATGCAGCGGCAAGCCATCGACATACTTGGTGGTCAACAGCATGGCCAGCACACTCGGGCTGGCCATGCTCTTTTCGATGAGCTGGGCGGGTTTGTCGGCGGTAACCGGCGCCGTTTCACAACCGCGGCAGCCGTAAACCTTGCGGATGTGTTTGATCACCCGGATCTGCATTGGCACGATGTCCAGTTGCTCGCTGGTTTCTTCACCGATGGCGTGTTTGCGGCAGCCGCAGGCACAGGTCAGTTCGTGTTCAGGCAGTTCGTGGATGACTTCGATACGCGGCAGGTCAGCCGACAATGGTTTGCGTTTACCACGGCGCGGGGTCGGTGTAACGACTTCTTCTTCGATATCAACGATGAGAGATATCGGTTCGCTTTCTGGCTCGTTGAAAAGAGCCAGTTGCGGCGTGTTGGGCTCAACTGTCTGTTCGGATTTACGTCCGAATAGACGGTCGCGTAGCAATTTGATCTGTTCTTTCAAATCGACGATGTAGGTCTGGTAGGACTGAGCCACTTCCTCTTGACGACTGAACGCCTCAAGCAACATTTGCTTGAGCAAAACAGGATCGTCTGGAAGGTCGTCGGGCATGAAAGTCATGCCCGGATTATACCGGGTTAAGCCACGAAACGTGGAGTCAGAACCTGATGCGGACGGTTGCGCCAGAGATCAAAACCGTCGAGCAGCCAGTTCAGCTCCTGGACGCTCAATACGATGGCTTCGTCGGTGGCATCAGGCGACGTTTTGAACCGCTCGGACTCCAGGCGCTTGAGCCAAAGACAGAAGCCGTTGCGCTCCCAATAGAGGATCTTCACTCGGTTACGGTGGCGATTCAGAAATACGAAAAGCACCGGGTCGAATACGGCGACTTTAATATCCAGCTCGACCAGGGCGGCCAGACCGTCGATGGATTTACGGAAGTCGACAGGCTTGGGGTAGAGGTACACTTTTTCGACTTTGGTGTCGGGTCGCATCATGACGGGCTGGCTCCGGAAAGAAATCGAGAGCACAGCATCAGGCTTCAATAGGCGGCTTTGAATGTGGGGTTCATGGATCCCTTACCGTTTTCCGACGTCGGAGGTCTGATTGGCAACGTCTCCATTGTGCAAGGCGTCACCATCGAAAGCGCTAAAGGAGGGAGTGGTAACGATTTGCTGATCGGCAACGCAGTGGCTAACGAATTAGTGGGCGGTGCAGGCAACGATATTCTTTACGGTGGTGGTGCAAGGGATACGCTGTGGGGCGGAACGGGGAGCGACGTTTTTGTGTTCGGTGCTGCCAGTGACTCGACTCATGTTGATCCTGACTGGATCGGGGATTTTGTCAGCGGTGAGGACAAGATTGATCTGTCTGGCATTACTGCATTTTCTTCCGGAACCGCTACGTTGAACTTTGTCAGCGATTTCACCGGCCGTGCTGGTGATGCGGTACTGGCATATTTTTCTGAAAGAAATGAGTCTAGTTTACTGGTTGACCTTACCGGCAATAGAACGGTCGATTTTTCAGTAGGCACGGTAGGCCAGGCACTGGCAGCAGATATCATCGCCTAAGTCGAAAATCCAGACGCCGTATTTTACGCTGATCAAAGCGGCCACCTATTAAGAGAGACAGCCCACACCCTGCGAGAACTACGCTTTCGCAGGGTGTTTTGTATTCCAGGCCATCTCATTAACAAGTAAACATGTCCCGATCATTAGTTGGCAGTTATTGGAACTGTACCAAACTATCGCGCGTGCTATCAGCTCAAGGAAGATCATGAACGTGTTGAAGAACACTCCCACAGGACCTCTATTCAAAGCACTGGGCGACTATAAAAGCATCCTGATCAGCGTCGGTTGTTTTACCGCGTTAATTAACGTGCTGATGCTGGTCCCGTCGATTTATATGCTGCAAGTCTATGATCGCGTGCTGTCTTCACAAAATGAAACCACGCTCGCCATGCTGTCGTTGATGGTGGTCGGGTTCTTCGCCTTCATCGGTTTGCTGGAAGTGGTACGCAGTTTCATCGTGATCCGCATCGGCAGCCAACTGGAGCGACGCTTCAATTTGCGGGTTTATCAGGCCGCATTCGAGCGCAATCTGTTCAAGGGTGAGGGCAACGCTGGCCAGTCGCTGGGGGATCTGACGCACATTCGCCAGTTCGTCACCGGTCCGGCGCTGTTTGCCTTCTTCGATGCACCGTGGTTTCCGGTCTACCTGTTCGTGATCTACCTGTTCAACGTCTGGCTCGGGGTGTTTGCCACCGTGGGTGCGTTGGTGTTGATTGGCCTCGCGTGCCTGAACGAAGCCATGACCAAAAAGCCCTTGGGCGAAGCCGCCGGCTTTTCGCAGAAGTCCAGCCAATTGGCCACCAGTCACTTGCATAACGCCGAAACCATTCAAGCGATGGGCATGCTGGGTGCGCTGCGCCAGCGCTGGTTTGACCTGCATTCACGTTTTCTCGGCTTGCAGAACCAGGCCAGCGACACCGGCGCGGTGATCAGTTCCCTGAGCAAAACCTTGCGTTTGTGCCTGCAATCGCTGGTGCTGGGGCTGGGCGCGCTGCTGGTGATCAAGGGCGACATGACCGCCGGGATGATGATCGCCGGTTCGATTTTGATGGGCCGCGTCCTGAGCCCTATCGATCAGTTGATTGCCGTATGGAAACAATGGAGCGGCGCCAAGCTGGCCTACCGTCGTCTGGACGCGTTGCTGCAAGCCTTTCCACCGAGTGACGAGGCCATGGCTTTGCCGGCGCCTAAGGGGCAGATCACTTTCGAACAGGTCAGCGCCGGCCCACCGGGGCAGTGTGCGACAACGCTGCACCTGGTCGACTTCAACCTTGGCGCAGGGGAAGTGATGGGCGTGCTGGGTGCTTCCGGCTCGGGCAAATCGACACTGGCCCGGGTGCTGGTCGGCGTGTGGCCCACCCTCGGCGGCACGGTTCGACTCGACGGCGCGGACATTCATCGCTGGAACCGCGACGACCTCGGCCCCTACATTGGCTATCTGCCGCAAGACATCGAATTGTTCAGCGGCAGCATTGCCGAAAACATCGCCCGCTTTCGCGAAACCGATCCACAAAAAGTCGTCGAAGCCGCGCAACAGGCCGGCGTCCACGAACTGATCCTGCGCATGCCGCAAGGCTACGACACGGTGCTGGGTGAGGGCGGTAGCGGTTTGTCCGGCGGCCAGAAGCAACGGGTGGCTCTGGCTCGCGCCCTGTATGGCAACCCGCGTCTGGTGGTGCTGGACGAACCGAATTCCAACCTCGACACCGTGGGCGAAGCCGCGTTGGCCAGTGCCATTGCGCAGATGAAAGTGCACGGCACCAGCGTGATTCTGGTCACCCATCGTTCTTCGGCGCTGGCTCAAGCCGACAAACTGCTGGTGCTTAACGACGGGCGCTTGCAGGCGCTCGGTCCTAACCAGGAGGTCTTGAAAGCGCTGTCGGGCACCCAGGAACCGCAGCGGGAAAAAGCGTCGCAGGCCCCCGGCGGACTAAGCATGAGCCGACAGTATCAGCCCTCGACAAGGAGTTCGGGCGTATGAATCACCGCAACGAAGCCACGATGGAACGCGATTACATCGCCGAACGCCCTGAGCGCGATGCGCACTTCTTCGCCCGCATGGGCTGGACTCTGGCGATTGTCGGCGCCGGCAGTTTCTTCACCTGGGCCAGCCTCGCGCCGCTCGATCAAGGTATTGCGGTGCAGGGCACGGTCGTGGTCTCGGGCAAGCGCAAAGCCGTGCAATCGATGAGCCCCGGCGTGGTCAGCCGGATTCTGGTGCGTGAGGGGCAAGTGGTGAAGCTGGGCCAGCCGCTGTTTCAACTCGACCAGACTAAGGTCGCAGCTGACGTCGATTCGCTACAGGCGCAGTACCGCATGGCCTGGGCCAGCGTTGCGCGCTGGGCAAGCGAACGGGACAACCTCAAGCAAGTGAATTTCCCGGCCGAACTGAGCAAGGACGCTGACCCGCGACTGGCGCTGGTACTCGAAGGCCAGCGGCAATTGTTCAGCAGTCGCCGCGAAGCCTACTTCCGCGAGCAGGGCGGGTTGCGTGCCAACATGGAAGGCGCCGCCGCGCAATTGGCGGGCATGCGTCGCGCGCGTACCGACCTGACGGCCCAGGCCAACTCGCTGCAACAGCAACTGAGCAATCTTCAGCCCTTGGCGGATAACGGCTATATCCCGCGCAACCGGTTGATGGAATACCAGCGTCAACTGTCGCAGGTGCAGCAGCAACTGGCCGAGAACGCCGGCGAAAGTGGTCGGGTGGAGCAGGGCATCCTCGAAGCGAAACTCAAGCGGCAACAACACATCGAGGAATATCAGAAAGAGGTCCGCACCCAACTGGCCGACGCGCAACTCAAGAGCGTGACCCTCAAGGAGCAACTGACCTCCGCCCGGTTCAATTTGCACCACAGCGAGATCTTTGCCACCGCCGACGGCATCGCGGTCAACCTTGGGGTGCATACCGAAGGCGCGGTGGTGCGCCAGGGCGACACCTTGCTGGAAATTGTGCCGCTGGGCACCCGCCTGGAAGTGGAAGGGCACTTGCCGATCAATCTGGTCGACAAGGTCGGCACCCATTTGCCCGTAGACATCCTGTTCACCGCGTTTAACCAGAGCCGCACGCCGCGAGTGCCCGGCGAAGTCAGCCTGATCTCAGCCGACCAGATGGTCGACGAAAAAACCGGCGCGCCGTACTACATGCTGCGCAGCAGCGTCAGTGACCAGGCCATGGAAAAGCTCAATGGCTTGGTGATCAAGCCCGGCATGCCGGCGCAAATGTTCGTGCGTACGGGTGAACGTTCACTCCTCAACTATCTGTTCAAACCGCTGCTCGACCGGGCCGGCTCCGCGTTGACCGAGGAATAAGGATGTCCGGTTGTATGAATAAGCTTTCCAGGCTCGTAGCGACCCTGACGTTGCTGATGTGCAACAGCGTGATGGCCATGGGGCCGTTCGATATTTACGAACAAGCTTTGCGCAATGACCCGGTGTTACTGGGCGCGCTCAAGGAGCGTGATGCCGGTCTGGAAAACCGCATTATTGGCCGTGCCGGCTTGCTGCCAAAGGTGGGGTACAACTACAACCAGGGGCGCAACTCCTCCAAGGCCACTTACTTCAATGAGCACCGGCAGAATCAGACAGATGACCGCAACTACAGCAGTTACGGTTCGGCCTTGACCCTGCAACAGCCTTTGATCGATTACGAAGCCTACGCGACGTACCGCAAAGGCGTGGCCCAGTCGTTGTTTGCCGATGAAGCCTTTCGCGGCAAGAGCCAGCAATTGCTGGTGCGTGTGTTGGAGAACTACACCAAGGCGTTGTTTGCTCAGGACCAGATCGACATTGCGTTGGCCCGCAAGAAAGCCTACGAACAGCAGTTCCAGCAGAACGAGCAGATGTTTCACCAGGGCGAAGGCACTCGCACCGATATTCTTGAGGCCGAGTCCCGTTACGAACTGGCCACCGCTGAAGAGATCGAGGCGCGCAACGAGCAGGATGCGTCCTTGCGCGAACTCGGCGCGCTGATTGGCGTGCCGGTGATCGACATCACCGACCTGGCGCCGCTGGCCCCGCACTTCCAGACCTTCAGCCTGCAACCGGCCAACTACGACACCTGGCATGAAATGGCCGTGGCCAACAACCCGGACTTGGCCTCACAGCGTCAGGCAGTGGAAGTGGCGCGTTACGAAGTCGAACGCAACCGCGCCGGGCATCTGCCGAAAGTCAGTGCCTATGCCTCGGTGCGCCAGAATGAATCGGAAAGCGGCAATACCTATAACCAGCGTTACGACACCAACACCATTGGCCTCGAAGTCAACGTGCCGCTGTATGCCGGCGGCGGGGTGTCGGCGTCCACCCGCCAGGCCAGCCGCACCATGGAACAGGCCGAGTACGAACTGGATGGCAAGACTCGCGAAACCCTGATCGAGCTGCGCCGACAGTTCAACGCCTGCCTGTCCGGCGTAAGCAAGCTGCGCGCCTACCAAAAGGCCCTGACGGCTGCCGAAGCACTGGTGGTGTCGACCAGGCAAAGCATCTTGGGCGGCGAGCGCGTCAACCTGGATGCGCTGAACGCCGTACAACAACTGTTTACCACCCGCCGCGATCTGGCACAGGCCCGCTACGACTACTTGATGGCCTGGACCCGGTTGCACTACTACGCCGGGACCTTGAGCGAACAGGATCTGGCCAGGGTCGACGAAGCGTTCGGGCCACGCATGACAAGGTGAGTTGGCTCGCCTGAATCATCGCGAGCAGGCTCAGTCCCACAGGGAGAAATGTCTTTTTCAACTGATCGATAGCAGCATCCGTTGCAGCATGGCGTCGCACGCGGTGAGTTGTTGGAGGCTGACGTATTCATCGGGTTTATGACCTTGGTCCATGCTGCCGGGGCCGCAGACGACGGTGGGGATTCCTGCTGCGTCGAACAGGCCGCCCTCGGTGCCGAAGGCCACGGTGCCGAACTCTCTGGAGCCGGAAAATAGAGCAATCAACTCAGCGGCTTCACTGTGCGCATCGGTCGCCAGGCCGGGGTACGCCGACAGCTCGCTGAAGCGGATCTCACTCTGTTCACTCACGGCCCGCATGCGCGGCAACACCTGTTGCTCGGCGTAGACCTTCAGTTCCTGCGCCACATCATTGGGATCAAACGAGGGCAGGGCACGGATTTCGAAGTCGAAGCGGCAATCAGCCGGGACGATGTTCAATGCCTTGCCACCAGAAATGACACCGGTTTGCACGGTGCTGAACGGTGGATCGAACCGTGCGTCATGAAGCTCCGGCGCTTTGAGTCGATTGCCGATCCGTCCGAGTTCGCCGATCAGTTCGGCAGCGTATTCAATCGCATTCACCCCAAGCGGCCCATACGCCGAATGACACGCTTCCCCGTGAACATCGCAACGCATCGCCAGTTTGCCTTTATGCCCGAGTACCGGTTTCAGCTCGGTCGGCTCGCCAATGATGCAAAGCATCGGTTTGACCGGACGCTGTTCCAGTTCCGCCAGCAACGAGCGCACGCCCAGACAGCCGACTTCTTCATCATAAGAAAGCGCGATGTGCACCGGCAGCCGCAACGTGGCCTTCACCAGCGACGGCACCAGCGCCAGCACGCAGGCGATGTAGCCTTTCATGTCTGCCGTGCCGCGACCGTAGAGTTTGCCGTCGCGCTCGGTCAGTTCGAACGGCGCCACGTTCCACGGCTGGCCGTCGACGGGCACCACGTCGGTGTGCCCCGACAGCACGATGCCCGGCACATCCGGCTGGCCAATGGTGGCGAACAGATTGGCCTTGCTGCGTTGTTCGTTGTAGACCAGGTCGCACGGCACGTCGAAGCCAGCGAGGTAGTCGCGAACGAACTCGATCAGGTGCAGGTTGGATTCGCGGCTGGTGGTGTCGAACGCCACCAGCGTCTGCAGCAAATCGCGGCTGCGGCTCATCGGTCGTCTCCGGCGACGCCGTAGCCAGGGGATTTATCCGGGGCGAGGGCGCGGTCGATGTAGTCCTGAACCTGTGGGCGATAGGCGTCCCACAGTTTTTCGAGCTGAGCGATGGGGTTTTCGTCGGCCCAGTCGACTCGCAGATTGATGATCGGCCAGGTCAATTCACCCACGACGATCATCGCCGCCGAGTGCACCGGCCCGGCTTCGCCGCCGGCGGCAATTGCGGCTTTCATGGCGGCGAGCAAGCGGTCGGCCAGTTGACCTTCGCCATGCTCGAACGCCTCAACCATCGCCTCGATCACCGAGCGGTCCGCGAGCATGTTGCCGGCCGCCACACATTGTTCGCCGGACACGGCATTGTGGTTGCCCAGGGTTTGCGCGCCGCTGAAATGCGCGGTGCGGCCGAGGTGGTCAATCGCGGTGATTTGCCGGTATTGGCTGTAGCCGTTGCGGGTCAGGACTTTGTCCAGCGCCTCGGCCGGGGTCAGGCCTTGTTCCATCAGGGCGAGGGTTTCGGGGCCGAGTGAGGGCAGGGTGATGTTTTGCGTCGAGACTGCGCCGACACCCGGTAAAAGCCACGGACAACGGGCGCCGACGGCGATGCTGGAGGAACTGATCGCGATGCCGAACTGACCGGTTTCGGGGCAACGGGCGGCGATGGAGAAGGTCATGGTTTTGCTCCTTGGTTAACCCTTGGCTGTTGGGGTGTCTGGGCGGGCGCCATCGCGGGCAGGCTCACTCCTACATTTGAATCTGTGTTCACTGAAGATCCCCTGTGGGAGCGAGCCTGCTCGCGATGGCCGCAACTCGGTCTTACTCAGGAATCACCGCAATTACATCTATCTCCATCAACCATTGCGGCTGCCCCAGCGCCGACACCACCAACCCGGTCGAAATCGGAAACACGCCCTTCAGCCACTTGCCCACTTCCTGATAAACCGGCTCGCGATACCGTGGATCAATCAGGTAGGTCGTGGTTTTAACGATGTGACTCAGGTCACTACCAGCCTCTTCCAGCAACTGCTTGACGTTGCGCATTGCCTGCTCGGCCTGCGCACGCGGGTCGCCCAGACCGACCAGATTGCCCTCGAAATCGGTGCCGACCTGGCCACGAACATAAACGGTATTCCCGGCCCGGACGGCTTGGCACAAATCGTTGTCCAGGCTCTGGTTCGGGTAGGTTTCCTTGGTGTTGAACATGCGGATACGGGTATGGGTTGGCGTGGACATGCGAAGCTCCTGAAAAAAGTCTTAAGCGCTGACAGTGGTTTTGTGGGCGACCGGCACGGCTTCAGCCTGACGCTGCGCTGCATCGTGGTAGTCGAGGTACGAACGCTGGATGGCGATGTGATCAGCCACATATTTGGCGTCGTGCCAAACGCCCCAGATAAACGAAGACCCACGACGCGACTGCCACGGCAAGCCGAGGAAATAAACGCCAGGCTCACTCGATACACCGCGCTGATGCTGCGGCTTGCCGTTGGCGTCGAAAGCATCCACCTTGAGCCAGCTGTAATCCGTGGCAAAACCGGTGGCCCAGATGATCGAAGTCACGCCGGCCTTGACCAGGTCGAGCTCAAGAACCGGATTCGTCACGCACGCCGGATCAGGGAACGTAATGCGTGCTTCAGGTTCTTCCGGCAGGTCCAGGCCGTTGCGTTCGATGTAGGCATCGGCGGCATTGAGCAGTGTCAGGTAGTTCTCGTCACCACGCGCCAGGTTCTCGGCCAGGTTCGGCTGGAACGTCGCCACGGCGCCATTGAACGATTGGGTCAGACCGACCAGAGTCATGCCGCGATGGGCAAGGCCACGGAAGTCGACGGTCTTGCCGCCATGGGCACCGCTGACCGCGATGGTCACGTGTTCCCGACCGGGTTTCATCGCCGCCTGATCCCACTCGCCGAGCACGCCCAGCCACCAGCAGAAATCCCGATTGCGGTAGGCGCGAGGAGGGCGGTCGTGGGCGCCGACCGAGAGGTACACCTGCTTGCCCGAACGCTGCAATTCATCGGCGATCTGCACGCCTGACGAACCGGCGCCGACCACCAGCACAGCGCCTTGCGGCAGTTGCTCGGGGTTGCGGTAATCAGCCGAGTGAATCTGAATGAATGGCTGATCCTTTGGCGCGATGGGCGGGATAACCGGTTTCTGGAACGGGCCGGTGGCCGCCACCACACGGTTGGCCTCGATCACACCTTCGCAGGTTTCAATGGTGAAGCCTGGGCGGCCGACATTGCGTTTGACGCTCAGCACGTCCACACCGGTGCGCACCGGTGCGTTGAATTTTTTTGCGTAGGCTTCGAAGTAGTCGGCGACACGTTCTTTCGGGGCAAAGCCGTCGGGGCTCAGGTCATCGAATTCCATGCCCGGAAAACGGTCGTGCCACGCCGGACCATTGGCCACCAGCGAATCCCAACGCCCGGTGCGCCAGCGCTCGGCAATCCGATTGCGCTCCAGCACCAGGTGCGGCACGCCGAGTTTGCTCAGGTGTTCACTCATGGCCACGCCAGCCTGACCGGCGCCAACGATCAGCGTGTCTGTTTTTGTTTTTTCTGTGGTCATCTCTTTACCCTTCGAAGTGGGATTCAGGTCGCTAATGGCCTGCCATCTCTTGGGGTCAAGACTAGGGATCACCCTGGTATCGGTAAAATATTATTAAGCTGGCATTTGAGTATAAATAACTGAGGCAGAGCGTTTAGACCCGCCTGGGTGGCGGGTCTGGCAGGATGTTGTTGAGCGAACCGCTATGGCAATGAGCCCAGCTGCTTAGTGCATCTTGCTGTGATCCATCATGCCGAGCGCCCGAGCCTCGGCCTGCACTTCGATAGTTTCCTGCTCGCCCTTGGCGTTTTTCACGGTCAGGGTCAGCGGGACTTTGTCGCCTTCCTTAACTTGAGCCGTCAGGTCAATCAACATCACGTGGTAGCCATGGGGATCGAAGGTCACAGGCTTGCCTGCCGGCAGCGCGACGGACTCGACCATTCCCATTTTCATCACATCGTCCTTCATGCTCATTTGGTGAATCTGTACCGTTTTAGCCACCGGGGATTGAACGCTCAGCAGGGTGCTGTCGCTGTCGGCTTGCAGGGTCATGAAGGCGCCGGTGGACGGTTGGTCGGCAACGGTCGCCCGGACCCAGGCGTCGTGGACCTGAGTTTGCGCCGACACCTGGACGGCCAGGCCAATCAGCGACAGGCCCAGGGCCAGTTGTTTGATGCGTTTGAAGGATGTAGACGTCATTAGCAAACCTCCATGACGGTGAGCAGGTCTTCTGCGCACTCTTGGGCGGTAAGGGACGCGGACAGCCCCAGGCGCAGATTGCCCCTGGAATCGAAGACGTAACTGGTCGCGGTGTGGGAGAGGGTGTAGCTGGAACCGCTGGGGACCTTTTCGAAGAACACGCCGAATTCCTTGGCGGTTGCAGCGGTCTCTTCCAGCGTGCCGTGCAGCGCTTCGAACGTCGGGTCGAATGATTTGACGTATTTGTCGAGCATCTGCGGCGTGTCGCGTTCCGGGTCCAGGGTGATGAAGATCACTTGCAGCTTTTCGCCATCGCGGCCCATCAGTTTTTTCGCTTGGGCGGCGCGCGCCAGGGTGGTCGGGCATACGGCCGGGCATTGGGTGAAGCCGAAGAAAACCATCGGCATCATCCCGCGATAGCTGGTCAGCATCCGGGTCTCGCCGTCGGCGTCCTTAAGCTTGAAGGTACGGCCCATGATCTTGTCGCTGAGGTCCTTGCCGTGTTTGAACGACAGTTTGCTGCTGTCATCGCAACCGGCCAGCAGGCCGAGGCTCAACAGGCTCATGCCGCGCAGGACTGTGCGACGGGTATACAACGTACTCATGGGGAAAAAATCCTGTGCAGCGACGTGAAATCTGTGGCGGCTGATAGATCAGACGAAAAAAGCGCGTGGATATTAGCAAACTGTTGCGGTGAGCTGGTCATTGTCGGACCGGCGCGGGTTGCAGTACAGAGACAGAAGGGGCAGAAAACTACGGATCAGACGAGCACGACGCACGCGAATACATGGCCGTGCTCAATGGGTGACCTTACTGCGCAATGAAATCGCGAATCGCCTGAATGGTCGGTGTTGGCGCTTCCTCCATCAGCCAGTGGCCGGCGCCCGGAATCACCACTTCGGTGACGTTGTCCGCCGCGTTGCGCATCACAATCGCTTCATTGGCCCCAAAGGATTTTTCCCCGCCGATGGCCAGCACCGGCATCGTCAGTCGTGTTTTCACTGAGGCTTCGTTGTCCACGGCGTCCTGACGAATGCTGCCGAACTGGGCGAAGGCCGCGTGCATCACACCGGGGCGGGCATAGAGCTTGGCGTAATGCTGACGGGTGGCTTCGTCGACTTTGCTGCGGTCGCCCGCAAACTCGTTCCAGAACCGGTCCAGGTAGATGCGTTCACGACCGGCCACCAGACGCTCGGCGTCCGGTCCGCCAAAGTCGAAGTGCCAAAGCATCGGTGAGCGGACGATATCGTTCCAGGGCGGGATGCCGGGCACCGGTGCGTCCATCACCACCAGGCGATCCGTCAGCTGCGGATAACGCGCGGCGTAAGCAAAGGCGACCATGGTGCCGATGTCATGGCCAATGACCACCGCATGCTCGATGCCCAATGCGGCCAATACGCCACGGATGTCGCCCGCCTGGGTCTTCTTGTCGTAGCCGCTATCGGGGATCGACGACAGCCCCAGGCCGCGCAGGTCCGGCACCACAACGGTGTGGTCCTTGGCCAGGTCGGCTGCCAGTGGCGCCCACATGTCGCCAGTGTCACCAAAACCATGCAACATCACCACCGCAGGCCCTTTGCCACCGACGCGAACATGGATTTTCACGCCTTCAACGGTGATGTCTTGCGTATGAAAGGCGGCAGGGAACGGTGTCACCCCGGCCAGTGCCGGGAGGCTGAGTGCAAGCAGCAATGAAGCGGTCAGTAGGGTGCGCAGCATGACGGTGTCTCCAAGGTACACGTGGGAGGTGGCGTACCTGAAGCAGCGTAGACGGCTTTACGAGGACTTCAGCCTTACGGCACGCGCTTTTCCATGGTTACCTTCAGCGCTTCAGTCACCAGTGCCGTCACAATCGGTTCTGAAGTCGAGCGCATCTCTGCACCGACGGTGGGTAGCTGTGCTTTTACTTTTTCCACGTAGGGTGAAGCCGGCCCATCGGCTACGAGCGATGACAGCTCTTCTTCAGAAAATGACTTTTCATAAGCCCGCGCCAGGTTTTCATCCCATTCGGGCTGGTATTTGGGCAGCAACGTGGTGATTTCCTCGGACACGATACGGCTGGCATCGTCAGCCCCCAGCTTCTCGGTAATCACCGAGTAGGAAACCGTTCCCTGCGCCGTCGACAGTGCAAGGGCCGGGAGGTTACTGCCCATGTGGGCCTTGGCGACGAGGGTACGGGCTTCATTAAGGGCGGAGGTATCCGCAGAGGCTGGATTTGAAAAGGCGAATAACAGGGTCAAGGCGATAGCGGCAGAGGAAATTCGGTGCACGTTTGGGCTCCATGGGTGAGGGCTGAAACAAGGGCATCAAAACAGCGTAGCCCAGGCTCATCGCGCCACCATTGGTTTAATCAATAATTACCATCAACGAATGCTAGTTCTGTTTTTTCGCCAAGGGAGGAGGATAGGTACGTACCGAAATCGCCTTTGAAGGAACCTGCGCGATGAGAATGTCTATCTTGCTGGCTTTTATCGCCGTATTCAGCGGTGGCATCGCTGCCACCGTGCCGGCTTACGCGGCTGACCCGGCTTGCCATTTCCCCCCTGTAGCCGACAGCACAATCGGCCTGCAGCACGCCCGATCAGTGGGCGTGCTCTACAGCGAAAACACGGTTAACACCCTCCAATACCTTGAGCAGTACCATGCTGTTGCAATGAACGGCGCGAAGAATCCTCAGCTGGATTCGCGCATCAGCAACGCGTTCGTCAACAGCTCCGATCCGAAGCTTGCGATCAACTGGCTCATGGACTCGCTGCAAAAACAGTTCGGCTCAGTGACGGTCTACGACAGCCTCGACGCGCTGGTGCAAGCCCATCCCGACGTGGTGGTGATGCTGGACACCTACAGCCGTCTGGTGTCCAAGCGCAATAATCAGGTCGAAGCGCGCTTCATGGCCAAGTTCTACGATGCAAATCTGCAGTACATCGGTCAGGCCGAAGGCTCACGCGCACAGCAAATGCCTTCGGTCTGGGTGCATGGCAAAGCGGCGCCGGAGATCGCTGCGCAAATCGACCAGCAAACCGAGTTGCAAGTCAAAGCGCTGAAGCAATTCGATGCTTCGCTCAAGGCGTTGGTGAAGTCGGGCAGTGTGGCGCACGTTGCCAGTAACTGACGCCGCTCAGGCGTTCAAGCCTGGGGTGTCATCACCGGTTGCTACGCCGCGCTACCCCGGCCACGCTGACCGGGGTGAGAGGGCGTCCGACAACCGCTTCGGCCGGGGAAATAACGCTGTGAACGCCCGGGATCGACAGGGTTTCACCGAGTTCAAGCGCTGCGATCAGAACGAAGCCGCCCAATAGTAAGCCGCCTGTTTTTATCAAAAGCTTCATTTGCCAGGTCCTCGCACAAAGTTCTTCGGCAAGGTGTCGCCGGGGAGGTCTTTCAAGTCGATTTTCTGCGCATTCGTTGAGTTGTTAAAGGTGAAATCGTCAGCGGCAACCTCATTGCCGGTCTTCCAGTTACTCAATTGAATGCTGTACTGCGGCCCGCCCGCGACCTGTTTTGAAGTGATGACATAGCGGCAAGGGTAAGGACGCTCACCTTGGGCGATCCAGATCTGCCAATCCACTGCTTTGCTTCTGAAGGCCAGGTGATCGCACTCGACGCCACCGATGACGCCACTGCCCAAATCTTTTATGTTGGTCACGCCCTTCATCAACGAGTCTTTAGGGTTGGACACGAACAGGTCGGCGCCGGACATAGGTCGGTCGTATTTTTCCCTTAACTCATCAATCACGTGGTCAAGTGTGCCGGGCACAGCCACTTGCGTAAAAGTGTTGGTGTTTTTTCCGAGTAAGGTCAGGGTGGTGCCGTCAAACAGCATTTCCATGTCGACAAATCCACCCATGCGCGTGGTGCGCATCTTGTCGGGGCGGCTGATGACTGTCGTGCCGGAAGCGGCCAGTGAAAGATTCTGTTTTTCTTTGGTGATGACTTCAAAGTTTGTGTCGTAGTTGAATGATATGTTTTTTTCCGCTGTCAGGTAGTCGGACATGCTCTTGAGCAAATTTTTTGCGTACGCCTCATCTGCTTGCGCGTTCGGAATGCTCAATCCCGCTATTAATGCCAATCCGGCGCCAGCGAAGCGAAGAGTCGAGGATTCAATTAACGTTCGGGCGATCTTGTCCATGGAAGTTCACCGCTGTGAGAGTACCGGATTGCCCGGTGTAAACTTACAACGTTAGTCCCATCACACATGCAATGAATGACCACTCATCCGGGCTGATTCTTTAGCGGACGGGTCCAAATCATTTAAGGCAATTCATCAAGTGACCGACAGCCTCTGCTTCGACAGCCCCGTCGGTGCCACCTTCGGCAAAAACCGCACAACTCGCGGTAATGCCATCTTTTGAGCTGCGGTAGACCGCGATCACGCTGCCCGGTCCGCCACCGGTGTGCCCGCTCAATATCAGTCCACCTTCGACCGCGCCTTGCATCAGGCCCAGAGCGTAGCCAGGCGCAATCCAAGGTCGCCCGGCCATGGGACCGCCGAGCCTACGGGCCGTCTGCATTTCCCGCAGTAACGACGGCGGCAGGGTCCAGCCGGCCATTAGCCGATCCAGACAAAGCGCGGCCTCATCCAGCGGGCCGACCAGCAGGCCGTGATAAACCCAGCCCGGGTCGTACGCTTGCGCGGCGCCCATGGTCACGCCCTCCAGATCGGCTGGCTTGGTGGCCAAGCGTACACGTGCCAAGCCGAGGGGCGAAAAAACCAGTCGGGTCAGCGCCTCTTCCAGCGCAAGACCGCTCAGGCGCTCGATGAGCCTGGCCAAGTACAGGTAACCCACGTTCGAATACCGCCAGCCGTCACCGGGTGCATAGCGCAAACGGCTCGCCTCCAGGCGTTTCAACAGGTCATCGGCGGGCCACGGCGTTTCATTGCGCGCCACCGCAGCGTGGTACTCCGCCAGCTCTCCATAATCCGCCAATCCGGCTTCATGCCGCAGCAGTTGGCGCAGGGTGAACGGTCCTTCCGGCAGCGTATCGTCCAGTTCGACCTCGCCATCACGCACCAGCGTCATAACGGCGCCACAGAGCACGGTCTTGGTAAAACTCCACCAGGGAACCGTCACATCAGTCTGTGCAGGCGTGAGCAGTGAACCGTTTGAGACAAGGGTAAATGGCATGGGTGATGGCTGCTCTGGACGAAGGTGCCGCGGGAGTGTGCCAGAAACGCCCGATTGTGTTTTATTGGCGGTTTGGCTAATCTCGCATAAACCCGCAATAGCAGGCATAAACATGCACGATCAGCACGCTGCAGCCGAGCTACCTTCGGTGCGCCGGCAAAAAATCCTCCTGATCCTTGAGCGCGACGGCAAGGTCATGGCCTCTGAGCTGAGCCAGCATTTCGCCGTTTCCGAAGACACCATACGCCGCGACCTGTCCGAACTCGCCAGCGCAGGGTTGGTGCAACGAGTGCATGGCGGCGCGTTGCCGCGACCTAAAGACACGGGCAAGGATTTCTTCACCCGGGTCGGTGAAACCGATGAGGTGAAAACACAGCTGGCGCAATTGGCCGCGCGCCGGGTGCAGGATGGCCAGATTGTGATGTTCGACTCAGGCAGCACAACGCTGCAGATCGCGCGGTCACTGCCCTCGGGCATTGCGATCACGGCCATTACCGCCTCGCCCATGATCGCCATCGCCTTGGCCGAATACACAGGGATCCAAGTGATCCTGGCCGGTGGCCTACTCAATCGCGCGACAATGTCGGCCAGCGGGTATGAAACCCTGCGGCTGATCGAAGGCATCAAGGCTGATCTGCTGTTCACCGGTATCTGTGCGATTCACCCGGAAGTCGGCATCAGTTCGCTGCATTTCGATGAGGTGCCAGTAAAACTGGCGATGATCGACAGCGCGTCGCAGGTAGTGGCCGTCACCACGGCGGACAAACTGGGTGCGGTGGAGCCGTTCGTTGTCGCGCCGTGCAATCGCATTCATACGCTGATCACCGAGCAACAGGTGGCGTCGGGCAACGTTGAGGACTATCAGCGGTTGGGTATTGAGGTGGTTCAGGTCGACGCCTGAGCTCAGCCATGGCCCAGCGCAATCGCAAACGACACGACGATGAAGCAGGCAAAGGCAAAATTCAGGTTCATGAAGGCGTCGTCCGGCGTATTCGAGAAGTCGCCATCTTGAATACGCTGGAGGAAAATAAAAAATTCGGCTTGGTGATGTGAATGATCGAAGAAATTGATACCTGCTGCCTGCGCTTACAGCTCAGTCCCTAAACCAGATACTTGCGAAACCACGCGATCGTGCGGTCCCACGCCAGTTTGGCGGCGGCCTCATCGTAGCGAGGCGTCGAGTCGTTATGAAAGCCATGATTGCAGCCCGGATAAATATAGGCCTCATAGGTTTTTCCGGCGGCTTTCAACGCTGATTCGTACGCTGGCCATCCATCATTGATGCCCTTGTCCAGCTCGCCGTAATGCAGCAGCAAGGGCGCCTGGATCCTGGGCACATCTTCAGCTTTGGGCTGGCGACCATAAAAAGGCACGGCCGCCGCCAATTCCGGATAGGCCACGGCCGCCGCGTTGGAGACACCCCCGCCGTAGCAGGAGCCGGTGATGCCGACCTTTCCCGTGGTCGCGTCGTTTTTCGAAAGCCACTCGATGGCGGCGAAAAAATCATTCATGAGCTTTTCGGGATCGACCTTCGCCTGTAGCTCGCGGCCCTTGTCATCGTTGCCGGGATAGCCACCGACCGAGCTCAGACCGTCAGGGGCAAGCGCAATGAACCCGGCTTTGGCGACGCGTCGGGCGACGTCTTCGATGTAAGGATTGAGCCCGCGGTTTTCATGCACGACCACCACCGCGGGTACTTTTCCGGTGGCTTTTGCCGGGCGCACCAGGTAGCCGCGCACATTGCCATGACCCTTGGGTGAGGGGTAGGTGATGTACTCGGCGATGATGTCCGGGTCAGTAAACTCGACTTGTTCGGCGAGCGCATAGTTGGGGCTCAGGGACGCGAGCAATGCGCTGGCGGTCAAACTGCCCAGGGCGAACAACGCCGCACGATCGAGAAACTCTCGCCGGTTGATCTTGCCATGGACGTAGTAATCGTAGAGTTCGAGCAGTTCGGGGGCGAAATCTTTAGCGGTGAGACGTTCCATCGGGGGCGCTTCCCGTTCGATCAGAATTTGAATCAGTAAAGCAGTGTTTGGCGCGCTTTTTCAGTTTTCGAAGCAACAGCCTCCCGCGCAACGCCCGTAGTGCAGGCATTGCGCGAAAGAGCTTTTTTACGCTTCCCAGTTTCTTCTATGTGCCGGCGCGCCCAACGGTGCGCCCGTTGCACCACCGTCGACGACGATCTCGGCGCCCACGACGTTGGCCGAGTCGCTGGACGCCAGGAACATCGCGACGGTCGCCACTTCTTCTGCTTCGCCAATGCGGCCGGTCGGAATGGTGGTCGTGAGCTTTTGCTCCAGCGCATCCATTTCGGCGGAGGTGGAGGCGAGGGGGTTCCACACCGGCGTGCGCGCGGCGCCGGGCGTGATCTGATTGACGCGAATGCCACGCGGGGCAAATTCGGCGGCCATCACTCGAGTCATTGAGCGCACCGCGCCTTTGGTGGCCGCGTAGGCGCTGTAGCCTGGCCATCCCATCACCGCGTGCACCGACCCGTTCAAAATGATCGAGGCGCCAGGGTTCAGGTGAGGTTCAGCCGCTTGCACGGTAAAGAACGTGCCGGTGAGATTGGTCTGAATGATGTTCTGGAACGCCTCCACTGTCGTACTGCCTACCGGCGTCAACCCCGCAACGCCCGCGTTCGCGAACACGATATCCAGTTTGCCGAAGACGGCGACGGCCTCTGACACGGCACGTTCGATCTCTTTGACGTCGCTCAGGTCTGCCTTGATCGCCAGCAGATTCGGGCCTAGCGCCTCCCGAGCGTGATCCAGCGTTTCTTGATTGCGACCGGTGATGGCGACTTTTGCGCCTTCAGCGATGAACAGCTTTGCCGTCGCCAAACCCAGGCCGCTATTGCCGCCGGTGATGAATGCAGTTTTTCCAGCCAGTTTCATGGGAACACTCCAGTGGTTTTATAATGCAACCATAGATGGCGAAGCACAGGTGCAGAGGGCACAAGTTGAATCGCATCAGGTCGCTAAAGGTTTCATTATGAAACCAGTGGCTGTAGTTTTTAGCAGTATTGGTTGTATTATGCAACCACTTGCCGGGTAACCAATGGCACCCATCTCATGGAGGTTCGTTTACGTGAAGCGCAAAAGTTTGCAGGGGGATCCTTGCCCGGTTGCTCGGTCCCTGGATCTCATTGGCGACTGGTGGTCTTTACTGATTATTCGCGATGCGCTCGCGGGCACGCGGCGTTTCAGTGATTTTCAGAAGAGTCTGGATGTGGCGAAAAACATCCTGAGCACCCGACTCAAAAACATGGTGGCCGAAGGTGTGATGCAGTTGGCGCCGGCTGCTGACGGGAGTATTTACAAAGAGTACGTGTTGACGGAAAAGGGCAGGGCCTTGCAACCCGTGCTCATTGCGCTCTCGCAGTGGGGTAACGAATTCATGTTCGAGCCTGGCGAAGCCGGATCCGTCATGGTCGATGCACGCGACCGCCAACCGATTCAAAAACTGCAGTTGGTTGCAGCAGATGGACGGCGTCTGGAACCGCAAGACATCGCCACCAAGCTCGGCGTTTTGCATTGAGATGCTGCTGAACTGACGCAGTGGTTGCCATCACCCGGGCGATTCACCCGGGCGTGGCAACGATGGTCGTACGGACTAATGCCCGCCCACCACCATGTGACTGAATGGCGCCACATACGCCTGCAACGTCACCAAGCCACCGACCAGAATCGCCAGCACGATGGAGTGGAAGAACACATACCGCAGAATTTCCCCTTCATGCCCGTACCAACGCGTCGCCGTGGACGCGACCACAATCGACTGCGCGTCGACCATTTTGCCCATGACCCCGCCAGAACTGTTCGCCGCCGCCATCAGCACCGGGCTGATCCCCAGCTGTTCTGACGTGACCCGTTGCAACCCGCCGAACAGTACGTTGGAAGCCGTGTCCGAGCCGGTCAAGGCCACGCCGAGCCAGCCCAGGAGGGTGCCGAACATCGGGTAGAAAATACCGGTCGCGGCGAAGGCCAGCCCCATGGTCGCGTCCAGTCCCGAGTAGCGCGTGAGGTAACCCAGCGCGAGCATCGCCGCGATGGTGATCAGCGAGTAGCGCACCACCCACAGCGTTCGCAGGTATTGACGTGCCAGTTGCGGGATCGAGTAGCCCATCAGCAGTCCGCCGAGGATGGCTGACAGCAAGATGCCGCTGCCGGTGGCGGTGAACCACGTGAACTTGTAAATCGCCTCTTCGGCTTTCGGTGCAGGGACCACCGGCGGCACTTTCTCGACTTGCAAGTGCAGGGTGGTGAAGGTCAGGGCCGGCGAGAAGATCGGGTTGGCTTCGCGCAGCGGTTTACCCTGCGGGTCGAGCTTGACCGACTGGGTTTGCGGATCGATCGCCGGGCGGGTATCGAACATGTTTTTGAAGCCTTGGGTACCCCAGGCGAACACGAAGATGGTGAGGATGATCCAAGGCATCCAGGCGCGCATTACTGCGGGTTTGGCCTCGGCGGAAAAGGTTCCTGTGGCCGCCGGCGGTTGCTCATGTTCGGCACCGATTTTCGAGTTGTCGACGCGCCCGGACAAAGCGGCCGAGGTGTGCACCGTGGCCGGTTTCCAGACCTTGAGGAAACCGGTCAGGCAGGCCATGGAAATCAGTGCGGCGATCACGTCCACGAGCATCGGGCCGTGGTAGTTGGAGACCAGAAATTGGGGTACCGCGAAGCTGACCCCGGCCACAAGGATCGCCGGCCAGATTTCCAGCATTTTGCGCCAACCGGCGAAGGCCCAGATCAACCAGAACGGTACGAGTACCGAGAAAAAGGGTAGTTGGCGACCGACCATCATCGACAGTTCCATTTCATCCAGCCCGGTCACTTTGGCCAGGGTGATGATTGGTGTGCCCAGCGCGCCGAACGCAACAGGTGCGGTGTTCGCGATCAAGGCCAGGCCGGAGGCGGCCAAAGGCGAGAAGCCGAGCCCGATCAGAATCGCACCGGTCACCGCCACCGGCGTACCGAAGCCAGCCGCGCCCTCGAAAAACGCACCGAAGCAAAAGGCGATCAGCAGCAATTGCAGGCGACGGTCGTCGGTGATTCGCGCCAGGGAATCCTGCAACACTTTGAACGAGCCGTTTTCGGTGGTCAGTCGGTGCAGGAAGATGATGTTGAGTACGATCCAGCCAATCGGCAGCAAGCCGTTGGCAGCGCCGAATAACGCCGCCGAGCCGGCCATGTTCGCTGGCATGCCGAAAGCCAGGATCGCGATCAGCAAGGCAGACGCTAGTGCGAGCAACGCCGCCATGTGCGCCTTGATGTGGAAAAACGCCAGGGAGGCCAGCATCACCACCACCGGCACCGCTGCCATGAGGGTTGAAACGACCGGATTACCGAAGGGATCGTAGACTTGCTGCCAAACCATGTTCCACCTCTGCTTTTTATTGTCGGTAGTACAGGCCCCGGGCGGGGTTGGTGGAAAGGAGTATAGGTGGCATTACGCCGCTGTCTCGGTGAGGTTCGTCACCGCTCAAAGGTACCGTGCCGGGCAATGATCCCGGGCGAACTTCTACTACGCTCAGAAGGGATGACGGCCCCATTCATTCACCACGAGAGGGAGACAGCAATGACTGAACGCCATGAGGAACACAAGGAAACGCTTTCCAACGGATGCTCGATCAAGGTCACCGCCGAGATACTGAAAGACGGCTCCTTGAAAATGCTGATTGGTGTGTACCGGCCGGACGGTTCGGTGATTGAAGAGGACCACCATCCATCCCCGCACCTGCTGGACATGGAGGCGGCGATGGACTGGGCCATCGAAAAAGCCAAAACCGTCGGCAACAGTCAGCAAACGTTGTAAGAGCGGTGCATCACCGCTCTGAACATCACGCTTACTGCGTACCGAACATGGCCGTCCAGTAAATCCCCGCATCGCTCTTCGGGTCCACCGCGTACGCTGCACCGAGCTCACGGAACTGTGGATTCATCAGGTTGGCGCAATGACCGGGGCTGGCCAGCCAGCCGTCAACCACCTTGCGCACGGTGTCTTGCCCGGCGGCAATGTTCTCGCCGATCTGCTGAAAGTTGTAACCCGCCAGTTCCGCGCGGTCACCCGGGGTGCGGCCGTCGCGGTCCTTGTGATCAAAGTAGTTGCCGTTGGCCATGGCCCGAGAGTTGGTTTCGGCGGCTGACGCCAACAGGGCGTTCCAGGCCAACGGAGTGGTCGCGGCAAAGGCTTGGCCACCACATTGACGCGGTTGAGTGCGCGCGGCGTTGAGCTCAACCAACAGTTTCTGGCCTTCGACGGCAGCATCGCCCTGGCGCGCGGGCAACAGGGGACGGGCGAGCACAATACGCCAATCGCTGCCTTGGCGGCTGACACCGATGTCGATGAATTTCGGGTCCAGCACGACCTGGCAGAAGCTTTCCTGCACCGCCATCATCGCCGCTTGCGCATCACGCGGCCCGGTCAGGGTAATTGCTTGCACATTGAACATCGGATACGCCGCGCGGGCCATGGCCTGCTGCAAGTCGACCGGTCCGCTGGCCTGTAATACCAGACGCGGATCGCTGTTCAGTGGTGGCAACTCCTGCGAGACCTGACCGGCGCAACGCTGCGCCAGGCTGCGAAAGGCGTTGATCGAGTCGGTCAGCTGCGTTTCTTCGGACGCCATGGCCGTTGTTGCAAGCAACAGACCTAGCGACAACCCTGAAAAGCGCAAAGCGGATAAAAAGACGTGCATGAAAACCCCCTTGGACGGACTGCGCCCATGATGCGCGAACTCCCCCCGTACAAAGCAATGGCTTTTTGCAGTTTGTGACTCAGTAGCTGACATGATTTGGCTACTACACTAAGCCGACGCCTCCCAGAGTGTTTGCGCTATGCCCGTCAATTGGATCGCCGCGTTTCTCGCCGTTTCGCTGCTCGCCGGTCAGGCTCTTGCGGACGATCAACAACAAACAAAGGAAGTAGCGGAGGACAAGGCACAGGTGCTTGAACAGAAGGCGGCCGAGAAGGGCAGCAACGTGCCGGTGCCCAAATCCGAGACCATCACTGCGACTGAAGTCCAGGCTGTCGACCCGGTCGGCAAGTCTCCGCTGGACGATGCGATTACGTGCATGGCCCGCTCCATTTACTGGGAAGCCAAAGGCAAGAACGCGGCCGATATGGAAGCGGTGGCCAACGTGGTGATGAATCGCCTCGGCCACGAAGGCTTTCCCGACACCGTGTGCGCGGTGGTCAAGCAAGGCTCCGAAACCAAAAGCTGCCAGTTTTCCTGGTGGTGCGACGGGCGCCCGGACACGGTCCAGGAGGAAACCCAATATGCGCAGGCCAAGGAAATCGCACGCAAGGCTTTGAACAAGCAGCTGCCGGATCGCACCGGCGGCGCGATGTACTTCCATGACAAGACGGTGAAGCCGGTCTGGGCCAAGAAGTACATCAAAACGGCGAGTATCGGCTTATTTGTGTTCTACAAGCCACACGATGGGTCGGCGAAGTAGGTCGCCCAACTATCAGCTGTAAAGCCCTTACACCTCACGACCATGTGCCGCAGCGGCCAGTTGCCCGGTATCGACCCGAACAAACACAGAGTCCCCCACTGCCGTGAGCACGCCGTCGGCGTACACCTCGCAGATGACCCGGCTCTTGCGTCCGACATCGCCCTCGACCTTGGCGCGCAAGGTTAGCGTGACACCCATCGGCGTCGGTTTGATGAACTTGATCCCCAGACTCCCGGTGACGCAGTCAATGCGCGGCAGTGATCCCGGCTCGCGGTTTTCTGCCCGGTAGTGGTAAGCCATGGCGGTCCAGTTCGAGTGGCAATCCACCAACATCGCAATCAATCCGCCGTACACCAGATCCGGCCAGCCACAGTATTTGGCGTCGGGCAGATGTTCGGCTACTACGTGGATGCCATCAGCATGCCAGTGGCTTTTGACATGTAGCCCGTGAGGGTTGCGGCTGCCGCAGCCGTAACAAACGCCCTCCGGGGCGGCGCTGTCCTGCATGGAAATGTCGAGCATGGTGGTCCCTTGTTGTGCTTTGAAGTCCGCTGCGATTAAAACGCTGGAACCAGGGGAAGTCCATTGCGCCATCCGGGTAATGCGGATCAGTTAAGGCGCAAAACCTGTGGGAGTGAGCCTGCTCGCGATCGCGGATTGTCAGGCAACGCAAGGGTTGACTGTGCCACCGTCATCGTCGGAACGCCGCCCGGAGCCGGCTCGCTCCCACAGTTTTTTTGCCCGGTGCCGTTCACAGCAGAGTAGAGTTCCGCTCAAATGGCTTGAAATCCGTCATACCACGTTTACGGACAACCACCGTGCTCAACATCGGACTCATCGTTTACCCCGGTTTCCAGGTGCTCGGCCTCGCCATGTGCGCCACGTTCGAGTTGGCCAACAACAGCGCCGACGAGCCGGTGTACAGTCTTTCGCTGCTGTCCGAACACGGCGGCACGGTGCAGACCTCCGCCGGTTTCGGTGTGGAAACCCGTGCATTCGATCCGCGCGCATTCGACACGCTGCTGGTAATGGGCGACAACCTGGTCCGGCCAACGTCGCCGGGCATGGTTACGTTTTTGCGCAGCGCCAGCGCGTCCACCCGGCGTCTGGGTTCGATCTGTACCGGAGCGATTGCACTGGCCGAAGCGGGATTGCTGGATGGTCGACGGGCGACCACTCACTGGTGTCATGCGCCGGCCTTGCAGCGAGCGTATCCAAAGGTGCTGGTCGAAGAGGACCGCATTTTCATCAACGACGGTAATATCTGGACCGCCGCCGGCATGAGCGCGTGTGTCGACCTGGCCCTGGCGCTGGTGGAAAAAGACCTCGGTGCCGACGTGGCGCGCACGGTGGCCCGACAACTGGTGGTGTATCACCGCCGCGCGGGTGGCCAGTCGCAGTTTTCGGTTATGTTGGAACTCGAACCGAAGACCGACCGTATCCAGGCGGCGTTAACCTACGCTAAACAACACCTGAAATCCGCGTTGTCGGTGGAGGAGTTGGCCAGTGCGGCCCATCTCAGTCCCCGGCAATTCAGCCGGGTGTTCCACGCCGAAACCGGTCAATCGCCGGCCAAAGCCATCGAAAACCTGAGGGTGGAAGCCGCGCGGTTGATGATGGAGACCGGTCGACATGCCATCGATGTGGTGGCGACTGAAACCGGCTTTGGTGACCGAGAGCGCATGCGCCGTGCTTTTATCCGCGCGTTCGGACAGCCGCCGCAGGTGATTCAGCGGGCTAATCGGTCGATGTCCTGAAAGGTGGTGTATTCGACATTTAAGACAAAATATTATTTCCGTAATCTTGATCTCGTTGAAGCCCAATCCCTCAGCGAGATCACCGCCATGTCCATTGTCAAAGCCGCTGCCGTTCAAATCGCACCTGTGCTCTACAGCCGTGAAGGCACGGTAGAAAAAGTCGTCAGCAAGATTCGCGAACTCGGTGAGAAGGGCGTGCAGTTCGCCGTTTTCCCGGAAACCATCGTGCCGTACTACCCGTATTTCTCCTTTGTGCAAGCGCCTTTCAAAATGGGTTCCGAGCACTACAAGTTGCTCGATCAGGCCGTGGTAGTGCCCTCGGCAACCACCGATGCAATCGGCAAAGCCGCCAAAGAAGCCAACATGGTGGTGTCCATCGGCGTCAACGAGCGCGATGGCAGCACGCTGTACAACACGCAGCTGCTGTTTGATGCCGACGGTACGTTGATCCAGGCGCGTCGCAAGATTTCGCCGACCTATCACGAACGCATGATCTGGGGCATGGGCGATGGCTCCGGCCTGCGCGCCACCGACAGCGCGGTCGGACGCATCGGTCAACTGGCGTGCTGGGAACATTACAACCCGCTGGCGAGGTACGCCCTGATCGAAGACGGCGAACAGATTCACGCCTCGATGTACCCCGGCTCGTTTGCCGGCGAGCGGTTCACCCGTCAGATGGAGGTCAGCATCCGCATGCATGCGCTGGAATCGGCTTGCTTCGTGGTCAACTCGACTGCCTGGTTGTACCCGGAGCAACAAGCTCAGATCATGGCCGACACTGGTTGCGAGATTGGTCCGATTTCCGGCGGTTGCTACACCGCGATCATCGACCCACAAGGCGAAGTGATCGGCGCACTGACCGAAGGCGAAGGCGAGGTTATCGCTGACATCGACTTGTTCGAGATCGAGATCCGCAAACGCCAAATGGACGGCCGTGGCCACTACAGCCGCCCGGAGATTCTGAGCCTGAACATCGACCGCACACCGCATCGACATGTTCATGAACGCAATGCTCAGCCGACGTTGGCCGTCACTGCCCAGCCGGAAGAGCTGTGATCAGGTAAACGCGCCCAACAAAAAAAGGCCCCTTCATCAACCGATGAAGGGGCCTTTTTCAGGAAGGGCGGTTTTACAGTTCCTGACCCAAAAAGATCAACGTATTGCCATGTGCCTCAGCCGCTGCGCGCTGGTTGTAGCTGTCGCGGTGCGAGCAGTTGAAGCCATGTTCGGCCTCTGGGTACACGACTATTTCCACGTTATCGTTGGTGTCGAAACGCTCGGCGATTTTCTCCACGGCTTCCAGCGGAATGTGGCTGTCCTGCTCACCGAAGTGCATCAGCAGCGGCACCTGGATGTCATCGGCGCGGTCGAGGTGATTCTGAATGCCGCCACCGTAGTAGGCGACCGCCACATCCACCAGCCCGTTGGTGGCGGTGAGGTAGGACAACAAGCCGCCAAAGCAGTAACCGATGGACGCGATGCCGCCATCCAGCCCCGGCTCTGCATCCAGCCTGTCGATGGCCAGTTTGATGTCGGCCTGCGCCTTGGTGATGTCGGTGGCGTTCATCAACTCGACGGCGCGTTTCCAGCCGGCTTCATCGTAGGTCAGTTCGATGCGGTGACCGCTGCGCCAGAACAGGTCCGGCACGACCACCAGATAACCATCGGCGGCGTATTGCTCGGCGACCGAGCGGATGTGCTCGTTGACACCGAAGATCTCCTGGATCAGTACGATCCCCGGGCCTCGTTGGGTATGCGGAATGGCCAGGTAAGCGCCGAATGTACCCTCGTCGCCGTCGATCTCGATCCATTGGGTGGTCACGCTCATAGTGGCTCCTGTCTACGCAAGTGAGGTGAAGAGTGAAGCTTGCCACGGTAGCATTTCAACGATTGTGACGGCGCCAGAAAAATTGCGCCAGCAGCGTATCGAGGCTCAGCTTGCCGGCCCCCGACAGCAACAACGGCATCAGGGCGGCGAGGTAGATCAGCGGCAGTTTGAAGTTGCCGTGGCCTTTGTTGCTGATGGCGTAACCTTGGGCAAGCTCACTTAATGTAGACCAATCGGCCGGCCAGTGAACGGCAGCGGTGGCGACGACCGTGACCACGATCAGAATGATCGCCGATACGCGCGTGCCGAGGCCCACCAGAATCGCAAGCGCGCAAATCAGTTCGGCCCACATCGACAGCTCCCAGTTAAGCGTGGCCGGCAGCTGGTCGAACGGAAACGGAAAACGGTCCTGAATGTCGGCAAACCAGTTTTCACCGTTCCATTTTTCCAGACCCGACTCGAAAAATTCCCAGGCGATGAACAACCGCAGGGTCAAGGGTGCGAGCCAGCTACCGGCACGGTCGAGGTTCAGGTGCAGACCTTTGACGGCCGTTGAGAGAGAGGTGTTCATGGGCTTGATCTCCACTGGGGCGGGAAGGCGGGGCATCGGCGTGCCCCGCGTGGTGGTTTACTCGCTGGCGCCGCACTTGCCTTCGCCACATTTGCCTTCGGCAGGTTTTTCCGCCGTGTCGGCCTGGACCTGGCTGTAGCCGTGGGCCAGTTGTTTCATGCTGAACGCTTCGGATTCGGAGGCCGAAGCGACGTTCGAAAGGGCCAGGCCACCGGCAATGAGCAGGCCGAGGGCCAGGGAAGACGTTGAGAGTTTGAACATGGTGATACTCCGTAGCATTGAGTGAGTTGAGCGCTTTGATCGGCTTGGCCAATCGACAGGCGTAGTTCATCAAGAGGGTGTATCTGCGATGTGTCGTTGCGGCGGTGTTTTATGGGCGGGGTGTGTCAGGAGGCGGGCTGTATACACACTGATACACAGCCACCAAATATCCCCTGTGGGAGCGGGCAAGCCCTAATGCCAGTCAGTTAAGCCCTCTTGCCTTCTTTTTGGGATATTTGACTGGTCTGGGCTTGACCACTCGTGGATAACTTCGCTCTCGTCTGGCAGGCAGCATGAAGTGCTTAGCCTGGACTCTCAGTTCTGCCAGTCGTTTAGGGATCGTGCCTGGCGTTTCCAGCGGGCAGAAGCGCAGCGCATTGGTGACCGCTTGAGCCAGCCAGAGAAAACTCAAGCGCTGCGGCACCACCTTTATTTCTTCAGCCATCAAGCGCATTTCCTGACGGATCAGGTTGTAGGCCAACAGAGTTCCCCACAGTTCTTGGCGCACCAAATCAGGTTGTTTACTGCGTAATTGCTCCCCCTTAAGCAGGTTTTGCTTGATCTCGCGGTAACCCAATTCAATTTCCCAACGTTCGTTGTAGTGCCCCGCCACCCGATTGGCAGGGTAACGCTCGGCATCGATCAACGAGGTGAGATAACGGCGGGGTTTGTCGTCTATCGAATACTCAATCAGCCGTGCATGCCAATGGGTAGGAAGGTCTGGACGTTGCTTGAGCGCATCTCGGGATACAGCCAATCGCACGAGCCAATCACCGGCGCCCAACTCTTCGACTACCTCGTATTTAAGCGGTTTGCGTGCCCGCATGAGCCAATGCCGTTCGGTTCCACTGTGCTGCCAGTCGAGCAAGAGGGCTGCCGAGTAATAGGCACGGTCAAAAATCGTCACCGAGTGATCGCTTACCGCTTTCTCCAGACCTTTGGCATGGCGAAGTTCGCCGATAGCAAACTCGCCAAAACAGGCGGCCCGAATCAAGTGACTATAGGTATCCATCAGGCAAACACCGCGCACTTGTGGCCAGGCTCCGTCTCCCGAGTGAGTCCGCCCGCCACCGAAGGCTTGGCGGTTTTCTGGCGTGTCGGGGGTGGACCACACCACGCCGTCTACCGCAAAGCTGCGTAACCCTAAAAAGCCAGCCGAAGCGGGCTGCTCAGCGCCGCCCCATGACTCGGCCAATTGCTTGAACAGTGCGGCCAGCGGCTCTGCTCCAAGCCGTTGCCGGGCCTGGACTGCGGCGCTGGGCACAGGCACCTTGGCTTCGCCCAAAGCCAGTCCCAGCTGCTGCACAATGAGCCAAATCGGCTCGTTCTTGAACAAAGCCAACCCCACCACCAACCATACGATGCGCTCGGCCGGCAGGCGTCTGCGGCGCAGAGAAACCGTTCCGGTCGAGGCCAGCGCTTGCTCGATCCATAAAGGATCAATCAGTTGCGCAAGGCGCTCGAAAGAGATCGGATTGAGTTTGGTAACTTCTTGAAGGGCGTTTTGCAGGGACATGAAGCGGGCTCATAAAAACATAAGCCCGTTTCTATTACTGCTTGGCGGGCAAGTCAATTCCTTAACTGACTGGCATTAGGGCAAGCCCGCTCTCACAGGGGAATAGTGGTGAATGACGCTCCGGACAATTTCCTATACATTTTCCGGCCGCTCCCTGCATGGTGAAACCGCTTAATGTCTCTTGCGCTCGAACGTCTAGTCGCTGGTACGCCGATTCCTTTTGCCGGTAATCGTGTCACGGTCGTCAGCCCCGAACTGGCTGCGCGCTTTCAGCCCGGAGACCACCTGCTGGTGGAGCAGGTCAGCGGCGAATTGTTGCTGATTCCGGTGGCTGACCAGCAAGCGGCCAGCGTTGCGATCGAGCGTGCTGCGGTGGCGTTCAGCGCGATGTCGGCGGTGTCGGATCAAGCGATCAGCGCGTTCTTCGACCTGTTTGCCCAGCGCTTGGAAACCCCGCAGTGCTGGGATTTGATCGCAGCCGCCAACCTCGCCGACATCGAACGCGCCAAGGCCCGTGGGCGTTCCACCACGCGCTTGCTGGCGGATGAACGCATGCGCCGTGACATGATCGCCGGCCTGCGGGCCTGGCGGGATGCGCCGGCCTCACGCGGCAAGGTGCTCAGTTGCGTTGAGCATGACGGCTGGAAAGTCGAACAAGTGGTGTCGCCGCTGGGCATCGTCGCGTTTGTCTTCGAAGGCCGACCGAATGTGTTTGCCGACGCTGCCGGTGTCTTACGCACGGGCAACACCGCCGTGCTGCGCATTGGCAGCGATGCGTTGGGCACCGCCCAGGCCATCGTCACCCATGCGTTGAATCCGGCACTGAGCGATGCGGGGTTGCCGGTCGGCGCGGTGTCGCTGGTCGAAAGCGTCAACCACGCGGCCGGCTGGGCGATGTTCGCCGACCGACGACTGTCGCTGGCCGTGGCCCGGGGTTCGGGGCGTGCGGTCAGCCAATTGGGCAGCATCGCCCAACAGGCGGGTACCGCCGTCAGCCTGCACGGCACTGGTGGTGCCTGGCTGATCGCCGACAAGGACGCCGACGCAACTCGCTTCGCCGTCGTAGTGCGCAATTCTCTGGACCGCAAGGTCTGCAACACCTTGAACGTCTGCCTGATCCAGCGCGACCGCGCCTTTGAGCTGGTGCCGCTGTTTCTCGATGCGTTGCAACAGGCCGGCAGCGCACGGGGCCAGGGCTGCAAGCTGCATATTGTCGGAGGCAGCGAGCCGTATTTGCCGGATCAATGGTTGAGTGCGAGCGTTGAAGTGTACCGAGCGCAGGGCTATCAGACCGAGGCGATGGCCGAGCCGCTGCCTGAGGATCAATTGGGCCGCGAGTGGGAATGGGAAGAAACCCCGGAAGTCAGCCTGATGATCGTCAACGACCTGGACTGTGCCATTGCCTTGTTCAATCGCTACAGCCCGCAGTTCACGGTGTCGTTGATCAGTGAGGATGACGCTGCGCATGAGCGCTTCTACAACGCGGTCAACGCCCCGTTTGTCGGCAACGGCATCACGCGCTGGGTCGACGGCCAGTACGCACTGAACAAACCGGAACTGGGTCTTTCGAACTGGGAGAGCGGTCGACTGTTTGCTCGCAGCGCGATTCTCTCCGGAGACGGCGTGTTCACTGTTCGTAGTCGCATGACGCAGACCGATTTGTCAGTCAAACGCTAGGTATCCCGACCGCAGGCAAGGGGCACACTATAATTAAGGTGTTTGCTCCTTCGTTCTGAAAGAGGGATCCACCATGAAACTTCGTTCCTTCGAGCAGTATTCTCATCAACTGGAAGCGGTCGCTCACGATACATGGCTGACGACACGGGTTAAGTCGACACTGGCCATGGCCGAGCCCACCCTTGCCATGCATATTCACGTCAAGACCCATGCCGGCACGGTGGCCTTGAGTGGCCGGGTCAACACCCATCGGCAATGTGAAAAGATTGTTGCTGTGACCCGTACGGTTCAGGGCGTTCTCGACGTCGATGCCAGGGAATTACTGACTCACGTGTTTATGCCAGGCACTTATCCTGAACCGCCCAACGCCGAAGAAAGCGCTGAGCATCGGCCTCAATCGTCAAGCAAGCCGGACGACAAATGACCAGGGCGATCCTGTCCGCAGCGCTTCCGTGAAGCGGGAGCGCTGCACAGGTTCGCTGCTGGTCTCCAGCGCGTAGAAAAAGAGAGCGGTGTCATCTTGGTGTCACCTAACCCATGGCAGGATCCTCGCAAACCATCTTGAACGCTTCGCGGAACTCCCTCCGCAGGCCGATGAAATTGCCAGGAATTCCCGCCATGAAAGGAGACGCCTCCCTGTTTGCAGCCATTGATCTGGGCTCCAATGCGTTTCGCATGATGATTGGGCAGTCGGTCAAACGGAACCAGAAGTGGATGATCCACGAGGTGAAAACCCTGCGTGAACCTGTCCGTTTGTCGGAAGGTTTTCAGGGTGGTGCGCTGGACGAAATGGCGCTGGATCGTGGATGGCAGGCGTTGTCGCGATTCGGCAAGAAATTACGCGGCTTTGAAGCCGGCCGGGTGCGGGCGGTGGCGACCAGTGCCGTTCGCGAAGCCGACAATGCACAGCTGTTCCTGGCCAGCGCCGAGCGCCACCTCGGTTTTCGGATTGACGTCATCTCCGGGCACGAAGAGGCTCAATTGGTGTACGCCGGTGTGACCCACTCGATCCCCAGCCCGCAATGCATGCGACTGGTCGTGGACATCGGTGGCGGGTCCACCGAGTTGATTTTGGGGCAGGGCGCTCAGCCGCTGTTGACCGAAAGCATTGCCATCGGCAGCGGTACTTTTGGTGCGCGATATTTCTCCGGTGGCTGCATCACCGCCCCGGCGCTGCTGGAGGCGGAGCGCGTGGCCACGCAGCAATTTGAAACAGTGGCGCGGCGTTACCGTGCCCTGGGTTGGCAGCAAGCCATCGGCTCTTCGGGCACGGCACGAATGCTCGCCAAAGTGCTCAAGGCCAACGGGATGAATGACGACGGCGAAAGCGGTATCACCTACAGCGGTCTGCTGCGCCTGTCATTGCGCCTGCTGGAAGTGGGGCATGTCAAACAGCTCAAATTGTCCGGTTTGCAAAACCATCGCTTGAGCACCTTGCCGGGTGGCTTGGTGGTAATGCTGGCGGCGTTCAAGGTCTTTGGTATCTCGCATATGACGCCATCAGAGGCGGGATTGAGGTTCGGGGTCCTGCATGGCCTGATGGCCAGGCATTGAACCCCGCCCCCCTTTCTAGACACCGTCAACGAGGCGAGGCAACTCTAGTGGGTTTTCGTCTCGCAGCACCGCAGGCAGTAACGCTTGCGGAAAACCCTGGTAAGCCACCGGGCGCAAGAAACGTTCAATCGAAGTCATGCCGACCGACGTGAAGCGGCTGTCCGATGTTGCCGGAAAAGGCCCGCCGTGAACGGTGGCAAACGTCACTTCCTGCGGATGCGCGAAGGCGTTGACCACGATGCGTCCAGTGCGTCGTTCCAGCACGGGTAACAAGCGCTGTGCCAAGGGCAAATCCTCGTCCTCAAGGTGCATGGCCGCCGACAGTTGGCCTCGCAGCGAGCGTGCAACGGCAAGCATTTCAGTCTCATCCCTGACCTTCACTAGCAGCGCTGACGGGCCGAACACCTCTTCGGCCAGCAGCGTTGTACTCAGGAACTTCGCGCCGTCGACCTCCAGTAATGCGGATGCGCCATCCAACGCTGCACTGGCGGGCGAGCCTGCGGCAATGCGCCGGGCCCCGGTGTTCTCCATCAGGCCTAGATCGTTCACATACGAGGCGTGAATACTCGGTGTCAGCATCGGTCGCGCCGAGGCTTTGTTGACACGATTGATCATTGCGGCGCGCATCGCCTCACAGCCAGGCCCGTCGATGGCGATCAGCAGCGCGGGCTTGAGGCAGGCTTGCCCGACGTTGACCAGCATGCGCTCGACAAAGCCGCAAATGATCGCCACCCGGCTCAAGCGCCTGGAGGCTGACGGGTTGGTCCTCCGTCGCGCCTACAGCGAGCGGCCACCGCGTTACGAGTACCACCTCACGGCCAAAGGCGACGCTTTCTATTCCGTGGTGCTGGCACTGCGCGCGTGGGGGGAAACCTGGTGCAAGTCTGAGGAGGAGGGGCTGGCGGTCGTTTACACCCACGCCACCTGTCGTCAGCCTGCCGGGCTGGGCCCGTTGTGCGCACATTGCGGCGAACCGCTGCGTCGCGGGGAGCTGATCAGCACGCCCAGCGACGCCTACGCCGCTGAACGAAAAGCCCGGCGTGATGCTTTCAAGGGAGGTCGTGGGGCGGACCCAGTCGCGGCTCAGGACTCGTAACAGCCGGCGATTGCAGAAAAAAGGCGTTCCCGCACCGCAGTCGGGAACGCAGGGAAAGCCAACGGCTTTAGCTCAAATTGCCGCAGAAAATGTTTTGGTGACCATCGGCCGGATTTTCCCGCACCACCAAGGCATAGCCGCCGGCTCGAAGTGTCTCGACAGACACCGGTGCGCTTTTCCAGAAGTACTGCATCGATGCCATGGAATAGAACCGTGCATTCGGTCCGTCGTTCAGGTCATAGGCCGGTTTTGAACCAAGACTGGCGCAGCTTCCGGGATAGATGTAAGCCGACAAACGACCGGGCAATGCGCTGCCCATGGTTTCACCGCTGACGGCAAACCAGAACTCGGTCGTATTGCCTTTGGGCATCATGATGGGCCGGGCGATATTCCCGGCATTGACGGGCGTAGCGTGCAGAGGAACGTTGGTGATCTGACTGTCAGGCACCGTCGAGCACCCGCAGAGCCACCCAGCCGCCACCACCACCGACGCCAGCGAAGATACGATTTTCATCGTGAAACTCCCGCTTGTAAGGACGCGTTGAAGTGATCCCCCTGTCAATTTTAGCTGTCAGGGGACGGCGGACATTTCTTCGGACGGTCGGTCCTGGCGCACGGGTGTTGTATCGCAACGTATCTGCTGTGCCGACAGCCAACTAGGCATACAAAACCATGGGTTATGTGACACAAGCGGGATACGCCGCCCCCTCTAAATGAGCACACCGCATCGGCGGTCATATTGGAGAGTTGCGATGTCCCGTATCAATTCCCGCAACACCGCTGGCCGGCTCGGCATCGCCCTAGCCGCCGTGTCACTGGCTGCCTTCGCGAGTTTTTCGCAGGCTGCCGAGGCCAGCCATGAAGCGCAGCCTGGCAACAGCTGGCAGTCAGGTATCCACCGCACGGACCTGGTGCGCCAGGACCTGGAAGTCGCCGAACGTGAGGTGATCCAGGTTCGTGTCGATTTCGATGCCGGCGTGGCCTCGCCCAAACATTCGCATCCAGGGGTGGAAGTCGCCTACGTCATCGACGGCACGTTTGAGTATCAGCTGGAAGGCCGGCCACCGGTTACGCTCAAGGCCGGCGACTCGCTGTACATCCCCGCAGGCACGGCGCATGTGGCGAAGAATGTGGGTGGCGGCAAGGCGTCAGAGCTGGCGACGTACATTGTGAAGAAAGGCACGCCGCTGCTGGTGTTGGAGGAGTAATCAGTGTGGGAGCAAGCTCATTCCTTGGTAAAGCGGATTCAATCCCCCAGTTTGAACACGAGTGCCTTCAAGCCACACTCAACGTCCGCATCCGGAAACTCCGGCGGATTCTCCAGCCGCTGTTCAAAGCGCAGGCTCGGTGCTTCACGCATGACACCCTCGATGAGGAAGTCAGGCCCAAACGCCGGATCGTTCATGCAGGCCAACACCGTACCTTGCGGGCTGAGCAACTCCGGCAAACGACGCAACACGCGCTGGTAGTCCTTGGTCAGCAAAAAACTGCCTTTCTGAAAGGACGGCGGGTCGATGATCACCAGGTCATAAGGCCCCTTGCCGATCACCTTGCCCCAGGACTTGAACAGATCGTGGCCGAGAAAACTGACCTGGCTCAAGTCGTGCCCATTGAGTCGGTGATTGTCGCGCCCACGGCTCAGGGCCGGACTGGACATGTCCAGATTGACCACGTGCTCGGCGCCACCCTCGATGGCGGCGACCGAGAAGCCGCAGGTGTAGGCAAACAGGTTCAACACTCGCTTGCCCTGGGCATTGGCCCGCACCCAGTCGCGGCCGTAACGCATGTCGAGAAACAGGCCGGTGTTCTGTTTGCGGCCCAGGTCCACGCGATAACGCAAGCCACCCTCGGTGATGGTCATTTCCTCGATCACCTCGCCCAGCAGCCATTCGGTGGTGCTTTGCAACAGATAACGATGTTGCAGCAACAATGTATGCGCGCCGGATTGTGTCCACTCGGCTGACTGCGTGATCTGCATCAGCAGCCGTTTCAAATCCTCCAGCTGCGACGCTTCAGGCTCTTTGAACAGCGCGACCAGCACCACGCCTTGTAGCCAGTCGACGGTCAACTGCTCCAGCCCCGGCCAGCAGCGGCCACGACCGTGAAATAGCCGACGGGTTTCTGCAGGGGCCGCTGCCAGGGCCGTCAGCAGGTGGGCGTGGAGGGTGCAAAGCGCGTCTGAATTCATCGGGCAGGGTCGGCAATTTGAGGGGGCGGCATTTTAACCACAATTGCAGGGCAAGGCGTGTTGCAACGCGTCAGGAGTTATCACGTTTAATTTAACTTTACGTGAGGATTTGGCGATCTATCGGCTCCCATACTCGGCCCCAACGATCAACTGCAGGGCGCCGGACATGTCGCAGCTATCTGCTTCACCCACTGCCAATAGCCATCCTCGCTGGTTACGGCTGACCCATTGGCTGAACGCCCTGGCCGTGCTGGTCATGGTCACCAGCGGTTGGCGAATCTATAACGCCTCGCCGATTTATGACTTCAGCTTTCCCAAGTCGATCACGCTGGGCGGCTGGCTCGGCGGTGCACTGCAATGGCACTTCGCAGCGATGTGGTTTCTGGCCATCAACGGCCTGATTTATCTCGCTATCAACCTGTTCAGCGGTCGTCTGAAACGCCGTTTTCTACCCGTCTCGCCCCAAGGTGTCCTGCATGACCTGTGGGCCGCATTGAGCGGGCGGTTGAGCCATGCCGACCTGAGTCATTACAACCAGGTGCAACGGGTGGCATACCTGTTCGTCATGGTCGACATCACGCTGTTGGTGGTCTCCGGACTGGTGCTTTGGAAGTCCGTCCAGTTCCCGCTGTTGCGTGAAATGCTGGCGGGCTACGAAGGCGCGCGACGGGTGCATTTCTTCGCAATGTCGCTGCTGGTTGCTTTCGTTGCGGTGCATCTGGTGATGGTCGCTCTGGTTCCAAAAACGTTGTGGGCGATGATCGTCGGTCGCAAGGAGCGGGTATGAAAAAGCGCATCGACAGTTCCGGGCTGGACGAGTCATCGATCCTGACAGACGCCCGAAAAATACTCGCCCCGCAGATCACCGACCGCTCGCGTCGCTCGTTCCTGCTGCGTGGCCTGTCCCTCGGTGGTGTGGCGATGTTGTCCGGCTGCAATATCACCGATAACGAAAGCGTCGACACCGCGCTGTCCGCCATGTCCCGCTTCAACGACCGGGTGCAGGGCTGGCTGTTCAACCCCAACGCCATGGCACCGACCTATCCCGAATCGATGATCACCCGGCCATTCCCGTTCAACGCTTACTACGGCATCGACGAAGCGCCGACGGTGGAAGAGGAGAGTTACCGACTGGAAGTCACCGGCCTGGTCGCGGACAAGCGCAGTTGGCGGCTCGAAGAGTTGCGCGCCATGGCACAGTCCGAACAGATCACCCGGCACATCTGCGTTGAAGGCTGGAGCGCGATCGGCCGTTGGGGGGGCGTGCGGTTCAGTGATTTCCTCAAACGCGTTGGCGCCGACACCGATGCCAAATACGTCGGTTTCAAATGTGCAGACGATTACTACACCAGCATCGACATGGCCACTGCGCTGCATGCGCAAACCTTGCTGACGCTGACCTATGACGGCGCGGTGCTGCCTCGCCAGTACGGCTTCCCCATGAAGCTGCGCATGCCCACCAAGCTTGGCTACAAAAACCCCAAACACATTCAGGCAATTTTTGTCAGCAATACCTACAGCGGTGGCTACTGGGAAGACCAGGGTTACAACTGGTTCGGTGGCAGCTGACAGACACATTCACCACGCAGCCCACGCTGCGTTCATTCGCAACCTGTGCATCGAGGAGTTTGATCATGAAAAAGTTAGCCACCGCCGTACTGTCCATGTGCATCGCACTGGGTGCCGCAAGTGTTTTTGCTGCCGATACCACGAGCAGCGACAGCATGAGCAAGGACTCGATGTCCAAGGATGCCATGTCCAAAGACACCATGAAAAAAGACGCAACAATGAAAACGGATTCCATGGCCAAGGACACGATGAAGAAAGACAGCATGTCCAAAGATGCAATGTCCAAGGACAGCATGAGCAAAGACGCCATGAAAAAAGACGCCATGTCGCAGTAGTCCAATCCTTCCCGATCCCTGTGGGGAGCAAACTCGTTCCCACAGGTTTTACAGGGTATGACTTGAACTCATGCCCTCATGACTTTTAATGGTTACAGCCCCGCCAACCCCCAGTGTTAAAAAATCGCAAACCAGCTCATCAACAACAAAAAAGAGCGTTTGCAACCATGATTCATCATCACTGCCGCGTTTTCGCCAGCGACCTGCTGCGCTCTTCGAACCTCGACATTTGCCACGCCAGGCCCGCTGCCTGCGTGCGCTTCTGATCAACCCAAACTCCCTGAAGAGTAACGACTCATGAAAGAACTCGACCTGTACATCGGTGAAGGTTTCGAAGGCCCTGGCGTGAACGCCGCGCACATCAATATTCTGATTGGCCCGCGCAACGGCCCGGCCGGCCAGGCGTTTGCCAACAGCCTGGCATCGCCAAGCCAGGGTCACTGCCCGTTCATGGTGATCGCCCAGCCGAACATTCCGGTCAAGCCGATGACCCTTTACGTCAACAAAGCGGCGATCAGCAGCGACCTGCACGGCAACGCCACCTGGGGCGCGTCCCAGGCCGGTATCGCCAAGGCCGTGCTTGAAGCGCTGCTGGACGGCACCTTGCCGCCGGAAGCCGAAGACGAATGGGCCGTCGTGACGGCCAACTGGGTCAACCCGGCCTGCGATGACCTCGATGCGGTCTACCTGAACAACTACAACGCCTGCCGCACGGCGATTCGGGCCGCGCTGACCGGTAAACCGGAAACCGCGCAACTGGCGGATGTGGTCAATCACATCAGCAACCCTTTCTACACCCCAAAAGCCTGAGGTCCGCGCCATGCAATACATTCGATTGGGCAACTCCGGCCTGCAAGTCTCCCGCCTATGCCTGGGCACCATGAACATGGGCACCCCGGACTGGAAACCGTGGATCTTCGATGAGAAGAAAAGCGAGCCGATCGTTGCGCACGCGCTGGACAACGGCGTCAACTTCATCGACCTCGCGGACTTCTATTCCGCAGGCACAGGCGAAGAAGTGGTGGGGCGCATCGTCAAGCGCCTGGCCCGTCGTGAAGACCTGGTGATCACCACCAAAGTCGGTTACGGCACCCGCAACGGCATCAACGCCAGCGGCCATTCGCGCAAGCACATCATGGACAGCGTCGACGCCTCGCTGAAGCGCCTGAACATGGATTACGTCGATGTGTTCATGCTGCATTACTTCGATGTGAACACCCCGGTCGAAGAAACCATGAGCGCGATGAATGACATCGTGCGTTCCGGCAAGGCGCGCTACATCGGCGTCTCGACCATGCTCACCGGGCAACTGGCGAAAATTCTCATGGCCTGTGAGCGCAACGGTTGGGTCAAACCGATCAACATGCAGCTGCAACTGAACTGCGCCTACCGCGAAGAAGAGCGCGAGATGATCCCATTCTGTCGTGATCAAGGCCTGGGCGTCTCGGTGTTCAGCCCGCTGGCCCGCGGCTTGTTGACCGGCGACGTACAGTCGACCCGCAACCAGACCGACTTCTTCACTCAACAGATGTACAGCGATGAAGCCTCGTTTGAAATCGCTCATTCGGTGCAACGCGTGGCCCGCGCCCGCGGTGTTTCGAATGCGCAAATCGCCCAGGCGTGGGTGGCCAACCATCCGGGTGTGGATTGCATGCTGGTGGGCGCAGACACCACCGAGCAATTCGACAGTGCGCTGGCCGCGCTGGACACCCAGCTCGACGCTGAAGAACTGCACGAGCTGGAACGCAATTACACCCCGTGCGACGTGATCAACGATTACACCGCCGGCAAACGAATTTTGCGTTCGGCACGTCCAGGTCTGGAACGCTTCACCCTGACCGAGGCTGTGGCATGAGCGCGCTGATCCGCACGGGCAATTTCATCGACGGTCAATGGTCGTCCGGTGGTCCGACCTACCCGGTATTCAACCCGGCCAATGGCGAGTTGATCACCGAAGTACAACAGGCCGGCGCCCAAGAGACTCGCCTGGCCATTGACGCCGCCAACCGAGCGTTACCGGCGTGGCGCAAGCTCACCGCCAAGGAACGCAGCCAGAAGCTCAAGCGCTGGAGCGAGTTGATGCTGAGCAACCAGAAGGATCTGGCGACCTTGCTCAGCCGCGAACAAGGCAAGCCATTGGCCGAAGCCATGGGTGAAGTGGTGTACGCCGCAAGTTTTCTGGAGTGGTTTGCCGAAGAGGCCAAGCGCGCTTACGGCGACGTGATTCCAAGCCACAAGGCCGATGCGCGGATCATCGTGGTCAAAGAAGCCGTTGGCGTAGTTGCCGCGATCACGCCGTGGAACTTCCCGCTGGCCATGGTCACGCGCAAGGTCGGTCCAGCATTGGCCGCCGGCTGCACGATGATCCTCAAGCCTTCGGAAGAAACACCGCTGTCGGCCTTCGCCCTGGCGGTGTTGGCAGAGCAGGCCGGTATTCCGGCCGGCGTATTCAACATTGTGTCCGGTGATGCGGTGGCCATCGGTGGCGCGCTGCAAGCGTCCAGCATCGTGCGCAAACTGTCGTTCACCGGCTCCACGCGCACCGGCAAATTGCTGATGCGCCAGGCGGCGGACACGCTGAAAAAGGTCTCGCTGGAACTGGGTGGCAACGCGCCGTTCATTGTCTTCGATGATGCTGATCTGGACGCTGCGGTGAAAGGCGCCATGGCCTCTAAGTTCCGCAACACCGGACAGACCTGCGTTTGCGTTAACCGCTTCTTCATTCAGGACGGCGTCTACGAAGCCTTCACCGGCAAACTCGCGGAAGCCGTGGCGGCGATGCGCGTGGGCAGTGCGCTGGATGGTGAGACCGAGCAAGGCCCGCTGATCAACGCGGCGGCGCTGGCCAAGGTCGAACTGCACGTCAGCGATGCGCTGGAAAAGGGCGCCACACTGTTGTGCGGCGGTCGTCGTCATGCGCTCGGCGGCACGTTTTACGAGCCGACCATCCTCGCCGAAGCCAGCAGCGAAATGCTGATCGCGCAGGAAGAAACCTTCGGGCCGGTGGCAGCCTGCTTCCGATTCAAGGATGAAGCCGAAGTACTGCAACAGGCCAACGACACGCCGTTCGGCTTGTCGGCCTACTTCTACAGCCGCGACATCGGCCGCGTGTGGCGCATGGCCGAAGGCCTGGAAGCGGGCATGGTCGGTATCAACGAAGGGATCATTTCCACGGAAGTGGCACCGTTCGGCGGCATCAAGGAATCGGGCCTCGGTCGCGAGGGTTCGAAGTACGGTCTGGATGACTACCTGGAAATCAAATACTTGCTGATGGGCGGCCTCTAACCCCACCCCCCCAGCACAACCCCTTGTAGGAGTGAGCTGCTCGCGATCGCGGTGTGTCAGTCGAAGCCATATTGCCTGATACACCGCGATCGCGAGCAGGCTCACTCCTACACAAAAGCGATCGGTCTCATTTCTCCGTCAATAACAACAATTGGAGACGAATATGTCCGTACAACCGGTAAAAATCGACGACCTGCCCATCGGGCGCTTTCACCTGAAAATCGCCGGCCTGACCTTCGGCGCGCATTTCACCGACGGCTACATCCTCGGCCTGATCGGTATTGCATTCACTCTGCTGAGCCCGCAGATGCAGCTGGATGCATTCTGGCAGGGGTTGATCGGCGCTTCAGCCCTGATCGGCCTGTTCCTCGGCAGCCTGTTTTTCGGCTGGATCTCCGACAAGGTCGGCCGCCAGAAAATCTTCCTGGTCAGCTTTGTGCTGATTACTATCGCTTCGGTGATGCAGTTCTACGCCGAAACCGCCATGGGCCTGTTTTTGTGCCGGGTGCTGATCGGCATCGGGCTGGGCGGTGATTTCAGTGTCGGTCACGCCATGTTGGCCGAGTTTGCGCCGAAGAAGCATCGCGGCGTGTTGCTCGGTTCGTTCAGCGTGATCTGGACCTTTGGCTACGTCGCCGCCACGTTCGTCGGCACGGCCATGCTCAGCCTCGGTGATGACGCCTGGCGCTGGATGCTGGCCTCGTCCGCGATCCCGGCTGCACTGATTCTGATTGCGCGGATCGGTACGCCAGAGTCGCCACGTTGGCTGGTGAACCAGGGCCGCATTGCCGAAGCGCGAGCCATCGTCAAGAAACACTTGGGCGACAACGTCGAACTCGACGAAACCCAATCCACCGAAACCCGTTCCGGCTACGCGGTGCTGTTCAGTCGTGAATACCGCAAGCGTACCGCGTTCAATTGCCTGTTCTTCGTGTGCATCGTCATGCCGTACTTCGCCATCTACACCTTCCTGCCGTCGATTCTGCAGAAGATGGGCCTGGCGGAAGGCTTCGGCACTGAGCTGATGTTGAATATGCTACTGATCCTCGGCGCGCTGATCGGGATCTGGTGCACGATCAAATTCTCGCGCCGCGGGTTCTTGATCAACTCCTTCATCATCCTGGCCGTCGCGTTGTTCATGTTGGCGGTGTTGCCCAGCAGTGCAGCATTCTTGATGGTGCTGGTGTTCGGGCTGTTCACCCTGGTGTTGTCGGCGGTGAGTAACCTGGTGGGCGTGTTCCCGGCCGAGAGCTTCCCGACTGAAGTGCGGGCCAGCGGGATTGGCCTGGCCACGGCCGTAAGCCGGTTGGGTTCGGCGGTCAGCACATTCCTGTTGCCGGTCAGTGTGGCGGGAATTGGCTTGAGCCCGACGATGGGGATTCTGGCGGCGATTCTGGCACTGGGGGCGTTGCTGTCCTGGGCCTGGGCACCGGAAACCAAATCGCTGACATTGAGCCAGGCGTGCAAGGCGCAGAGCCCGGTGGAAGGTGGTGCAGCGGCGGCGGTTAAAGTGCCAGCCCCGATTTAAGAACCTACCGAAGATCCAAATGTAGGAGCGAGCTTGCTCGCGAAGGCGGCGGATCAGTCAATATTAATGGTGACTGACACTCCGCCTTCGCGGGCAAGCTCGCTCCTACATTAATATGAGGGTGTGTCAGGGATTACTGACCAACCCCAACCAATCCGTAAACAGCTGCACCTTCGACAACCCCTGTTTGTCGTTCGCCACATCCAGCCAATAGCCATACGGCCCGATCACTTCCACCGGGGTAATCGGCAGCAGGCTGCCATTGGCCAATTCCTTCTCGATCATCTGCCGATCAATCACCGCCAGCCCACCACCGGCGAGCGCGGTGTGGATCACCTGATCCAGCGTGCTGAATTCAAGTCCTTGCCCCGCATCGATATCGTCCCGCCCCATGGCTGCCAGCCAGTTTTCCCAGACTTTCAAGCGTTTGCCATCGTGGAGGATGTGCAGCAAAGGAAACTGCCGCAGATCCGGCGGCTGCCCCTCGCTAAACAACTCCGGACTGGCCACGGCGATGTGCCGCTCCATCACCAGCAGTTGGCTGCTGCAATGGCTGTCGGCTTCGAGCCCGAAGCGGATGTGGCAGTCGATTTCCGAGAGGCTGTCGTGCCCGGCCTGGTTGGTCACGCTCAGGCTGATGTCAGGGTAGCGCTGACAGAACACGCGCAAATGCGCCGACAACCAGCGCGTCGCCCAGGTTGGCGGTGCGAGGATTCTCAGGCGTTGGCGCAGGTTGGGCACGCGCACGGCTTGCAGGGCACGTTCAATGTGGTCGAAGGCTTCCGCCAGGTGCGGGGAGAGAGCAATGCCGGACTCGGTTAGCGACAAGCCCTGGGGCGTGCGCACGAACAGCGCGACGCCAAGGTAGTCCTCCAGTTGCTTGATCTGGCGACTGACCGCCCCTTGGGTGACGTTCAGGCCCAGCGCCGCCTGGCTGAAACTGCGATGGCGCGCGACCTCTTCGAAGACGCGCAGCATATTGAGCGAGGGCAGTTGACGCATCGAAGGTGGGCTCCGTACCGGCTTCGGTTGTGGTGAGCCGGTTTATTGTTTTTTCGGTGTGGTGATGAGTACCTATCTGACTATTGGCAACGGGCGGATGCAAGTGTTGTCTGCACTTACGCCTTCGCGGGCAAGCCCGCTCCCACAGTGGATTGCGATCTCCTGTGGGAGCGGGCTTGCCCGCGAAGGCGTCTTCAAGAATGCAAAAAATGCCGGATCAGAAGTAATACCCGACGTTCATATACACCTGATTCTCCCACTGATCACTCCCACCAGCCCCCAGGCTCTGGGTATAGCTGCTGCCCCCAATATACGGATCGTTCTTGCCAAACAACCACTCCGTGGCGACCCACAATTTATTCACTGAAAACGAGCTGCCCAGGATCATCCGTTCAGAGGTCTTGAACCCGCTTTCGGATTTGTCGAAGGCGCTGTAGTTGGCATACACCTTGACCCCGCTGACCTGATCGAACAGGTATTTGCCGGCCACGTCGTAACTGATGTCTGCGACGTACAGGTTGCCGCGACTGGCGACGTTGTACGTGCCGTCATAACCGCCGAAAGTGACCAGTTCATCGGTGCCGGGATTGCGCGGCGACATCTCTTGTCGCGCGGCCTGCAATTGCACGCCCCATGGGCCGTTTTTACCCATGTAATGCACGGCCCCGGCGTTGCGCCGGCCGTTGTCACCGGTGTCCTGGTTTTGAAGGGATGACGTTAGGCCGGAGAGACCGATTTCCGATTTCCACGGTCCCAGATCCAGGGCTTTGGCCACTCGCAGCACCACGGTGTTGCGCTCTTGGTTGTTGCTGCCGTCGGTGACGTAACTGTCGGCTTCGGACACAACGCTGGAGTAGGTAGCACCGTTGCTGGTGCCTTTGCCTTGCCACGCCGGACGCAGGTAGTAACCGGTCTGGATGTTCCAGTCGCCGATTTGCTGGATGTACTTGGCGCCGACTTCTTCCAGGTCTTCCACGCCGATGACGTTGCCCAGGGTTTCGAAGAAGGTGCTACCAAAATACGGCTGCAAACCGAAAGGCACCTGGTTCAGGCCGACCTGGACCTGTTGGTCCGGGTTGAACTTGTAGCCAATCCACGCCGCCTCGGCGAATTGGACGTCACCGACTTTGTCGGTGTACTGATACGGGTAGGCCCGACCGTAAAAACGGTACTTGGCTGCACCGATCCAGGTGTCGGAGTTGTACTTGGCCGAGAGGAAGGCCGTGTCGAAATTGAGTTTCTGAATGTCACGGTCGGGGTCATAGTCCCAACGCACACGAACCGCGCCGCCGAGGTCGAGGTTGTCGGTCACTTGCACGGCCATGGCAGGGGCCGCAAAGGTGCAAAGTAGAGCGATGTGCAACGGACAAAGGCGCAAAGAAGCAGAGAAGGGCATGGGCAGCTCTCGGTTATTTTTATATGAGATGCCGGCCAGTCTTGCGATGAACGGTGTGTTGAACAAACGATAAAAAATGCGCAGGAACCTTCCTCAGATGCATGTTACTGAGAAAATCCTGTAGGACAATCTCTGGCGGCCGTGGGATGCTTGGCCGATCAGATAACGTCTTCGAGTGCTTTACATGAAACGCAAAATGCCCGGTCTTAATGCCCTCAAGGCGTTTGAAGTGGCCGGCAGCACCGGTAGTTTTACCCGCGCCGCCGAATTGTTGAACGTGACCCAGAGCGCGGTCAGTCGCCAGGTTCGTCAGTTGGAGGAACAGCTCGGCGAAAGCCTGCTGGAGCGCCGTCACCATCACCTGGAACTGACCAGCGCCGGAAAAGTGCTATTGCGGGCGCTGCATCAATCCTTCGACAAAATCGAGCTGACGGTGCGCAGCATCCAGCAGAAAACCCATTCCAATCGCCTGCACGTCAACGCGCCGCCGACCTTTACCAATCGCTGGCTGATGCCGCGCCTGGGGCGCTTGCGGGAAAAGCACCCCGAGCTGGAGCTGAGCATCACCACGCGCTTGCAGGACAGTCTGGCGGAAACCAGCACCCTCGATTGTGCGATCCGTTTCGGCGATGGCGAATGGGACGGCCTGAACAGCTCGATGCTGATCCAGGAGCGGCACATCGCCGTGTGTGCGCCGACCTTGTATGCGCGCGAATGGAGCGAGCAGGGCATCGACCTCAATCGCCTGACGTTGCTGCATGTGCTGGCCCGTGAAGACCAGCGCTACCTGACCTGGAAACATTGGCTCGACGCCGCACGCATCACCGGGGTCGACACCCTGGGCGGCTATGAATTCGACTTGCTGGACCTGGCGATACGCGCGGCCATCGACGGCTTGGGCATCACCATCGCCGACTGGCACATGGTCGCCCCAGAACTGGCCAGCGGGCAGTTGACCCAGGTGCTCAACGTGCACGTGGATGGTCACCAGTCCTACTGGCTGGTGACCCGACCGGAGCAGACCCTGATGCCGCAATTGCAGGTGTTCAGTCAGTGGTTGCAGGAAGAAATCTGGTTGGCACAACGACAACTCGAGCCCTCGACCGCCGCCAACTAACCCCCCCAAACTCTGTAGGAGCGAGGCTTGCCCGCGAAGGCGTCAGCCCATTCCAACATCGATGTTGACTGACACGACGCCTTCGCGGGCAAGCCTCGCTCCTACAAGGGCAATAGGTAACCTGCATTTTTCGAATGTTTAGCCGCTCAATAAATCGTTTGTTCAACTCGCTCAGGATGCCAAGACTGGTCGAACTGGATAAAAACAACGATGGGCGATGCACATGCGACTCGAGCGAAATTTTGTTAACGGCCACTTCATCGAACCTGCCAGCGACGCGCTGATCGCAGTCTATAACCCGGCGACCGAAGCACTGGTCGGCCACGTCTCGGCGGCCTCCACCGCTGAAGCGGTCAACGCGGTTGAAGTGGCTGCCGCCGCGCAAAAGGTCTGGGGCAAACTCACCAGCATCGAGCGCGCCGAACACCTGCGTGCCTTCGCCGATGCCCTGGACACCTGCGCTGAAAACATCGGCGCCGCCCTGGCCGCCGAATCCGGCAAAAGCGTTGCCGATGCCAGCAACGAAGCCCGTTACGCCGCGCAGATCACCCGGTATCACGCCGAATGGGCCCGCCGTATTGAAGGCGAGATCATTCCCAGCGACACCCCGAACGAAAACCTGTTTCTGCACCGTGAAGCGATTGGCGTGGTCGCCTGCCTGATCCCATTCAACTACCCGGTCTATACGCTGCTGCGCAAAATCGCCCCAGCGCTGATTGCCGGTAACACCGTAGTGGTGCGCCCGAGCAATAACACGCCGACCTCGGCGTTTGAAATCGCCAAGGCTGTGCAGCAATCCGGATTGCCTGCCGGTGTGGTGAACATTTTGACCATGGACCACGCCACTGCCGCTGCCGTTTGCACCCATAAGGCGGTCGGCCTGATCACCCTGACCGGCAGCGTCAACGCCGGGCGTATCGTGCTCGACTACTGCAAGGCCAACATTGCCAAGCCATCGCTGGAGCTGGGCGGAAAAACCCCGGCGATCATCGAAGCCGACGCCGACCTTGAAGCGGCCGCGACCGCCATCGTCGCCTCGAAGACCACCCACTGCGGCCAGTTGTGCACGGCGGTGGAGCGGGTCTACGTGCAGGAAAGTGTCTACGACCAATTCCTCGCACTGCTCAAAAGCAAAATCAGCGCCGTGAAGTTCGGCGACCGTGCTACCGACGCCAGCCAGATGGGGCCGTTGGTCAACGCCAGTTCGCAGCAGAACATTCACGCCATGGTCGAACGCGCGATCGCCGACGGTGCTGTACTGGAAACCGGTGGTTTTATCCCGCAGGGCAAAGGTCATTTCTACCCGCCGACGCTGCTCAGCGGTTGCCGTCAGGACATGGAAATCATCCAGGAAGAGATCTTCGGCCCGGTGTTACCGGTGCTCAAGTACCGCGATATCGACGAAGCCCTGGCGATGGCCAACGACCATCAGTTCGGCCTGTCCTCGGTGCTGTACACCGAGAACTACCGCACCACGATGAAAGTCGCCAACGCCATCGAAGCCGGCGAACTGTACGTCAATCGCACCCCGGCCGACCCGTACCAGGGCTTCCACGCCGGCTGGAAACGTTCGGGCCTGGGCGGCGATGACGGCAAGCACGGCATGCTCGAATTCACCCAGACCCGTCTCGTGGTGATGAAGTACTGATCCAGCAGGCACACGCCTCACGCAGCACCCATAAAAACAATTAACAGGGCTGCCCGGACCACCGGGCAGCCAGAGGTCACCTAGATGTCCAAGCATGCATCCACTGCTGCCGCTGTTCAGGGTTCGAACGCGGGTATAAAAAGCCACAGTGACAAGGGAAGTCGCTATTTCCAATTGATGCTATTGGTACTGGCCGCCGGTGCGATTTACCCGATCCTGTACCTGCGTCAGGTCTACCAGACCACCATGCTCGACGTGTTCCAGATCAGCCACAGCGAGCTGGGTTATCTGTACTCGATGCTCGGTACGATTTTTCTGTTGTCATATCTGCCAAGCGGCTGGCTGGCCGACCGCATCGCCCCACGTTTCCTGATTTTCTTCTCGCTGGTCGCCACCGGTGCCTTGGGCCTGTGGTACTCCACCGCGCCATCGATGACCGGGTTGATGATCATCTTCGGTTGCTGGGGCCTGACCACGGGCCTGACGTTTTGGGCTTCAGTGCTCAAGCGCGTAAAAATGATTGCGCATCACACTGAACAAGGTCGCTTCTTCGGCATTCTCGATGGCGGTCGTGGCCTGGTTGAAGCGTTGCTGGCCACTGTCGCACTGGCGCTGTTTGCCTTCGCCACCGAAACTCGCGGCGAGTCGGCGGCAGAAGGCTTCAAACATGTGGTCTATCTCTATGCCTTCACCTGCATCGCCATCGGTTGCGTGCTGGTGTTGATCAAAGACCCCAAGTCGATGGACGACACCGCGCCGGTAGAGAAGGGCAAGTACAACCTGCTCAGCGACCTGACCACCCTGGTGAAAATCCCGGAGTTGTGGCTGGTGACGGCCATCGTGTTCTGCGGTTATCACATCTTTTGGGCCACCTACAGCTTCTCCGATTACCTGCAAGGCGGCGGCATGACCGCGGTCATGGCCGGCACCATCACCACCCTCAAGCTGTGGATGCGCCCGATTGGCGGGATAGGCGGTGGCTGGCTCGGTGACAAATTTTCGAACATCTCGGTGCTGATCGTGGCGCTGTTCTGCGCGACGTTGGCGATGGTCGGCCTGGTCGTGTTCCCGGCACTCAACAGCATGGGCCTGCTGATTGCTACGGTGATTTTCATCGGGCTGATGACCTACGCCATTCGCGGTTTGTACTGGGCGATCCTCGACACCTGCAACATTCCGCTGCGCATCACCGGTCTGGCCATTGGCATTGTCTCGGTGGTCGGTTACCTGCCGGACGCGTTCATTCCCTTGATCAACGGCTACCTCACTGAGCATTACCCGGGTGCCTTTGGTTACAAGCTGTATTTCAGCTACATCGCATTCGTCGGCCTGCTCGGGACCTTCGCGGCCCTGACCTTGCGCGCTCGTATCAATCGTAAATCTTTGAACAAGACTTCTTTGAATTAAACAGGTGCTTGAGATGAAAATCGTCGCCCTTGAAACCCATATCGTCGCCGTTCCGCCACCGCACATCGGTGGAATGTATTGGTTGTTCGTCAAAATCAAAACCGATTGCGGCATCGAAGGCGTGGGCGAAATCTACGCCGCGACCTTCGGCCCAAAAGCAATGCTGCCGATCATCGAAGACGTGTTCGAACGCTACCTCCTCAACCAGGACCCGCACCACATCGAACGCTTCTTCCGCCAGGCCTATTCGAGCGGTTTCACCCAGCGTCCGGACTTGACCATGATGGGCGTGGTCAGCGGTCTGGAAATGGCCTGCTGGGACATCATTGGCAAAGCGGCGAACAAGCCGGTCTATGAGTTGCTGGGCGGCAAGGTCCACGAACGCCTGCGCTCCTACACCTACCTCTATCCGGTGAACAGTAGGGGCGAGTACGACTACGACGACCCGGACCTGGCCGCCGAGTGCGCCATCGAGAACATGAACAAAGGCTTCACCGCCGTGAAGTTCGACCCGGCTGGGCCGTACACCGCGTATTCCGGGCACCAGATTTCCCTGGAAGTGCTGGAACGCTGCGAAACCTTCTGCCGCAAGATCCGCGAAGCGGTGGGCGACAAGTGCGACCTGCTGTTCGGTACCCACGGGCAAATGGTTCCGTCCTCGGCAATTCGCTTGGCCAAGCGCCTGGAGAAGTACGACCCGCTATGGTTCGAAGAACCGGTGCCGCCGGGGCAGGAAGACGCCATGGCGCAGGTCGCGGCCAAGACCTCGATTCCGATTGCCACGGGTGAGCGACTGACCACCAAGTACGAATTCTTCAAGCTGCTGCAAGCTGGCGGTGCGTCGATTTTGCAGATGAACGTTGCACGCTGCGGTGGTCTGCTGGAAGCGAAAAAGATCGCCAGCATGGCCGAAGCCTATTATGCGCAAATCGCCCCGCACCTCTACAACGGACCAATTGGCGCGGCGGCGAGTTTTCAGCTGGCAACCTGCACGCCGAACTTCCTGATCCAGGAAAGCATCATGACCTGGGGCGGGTTCCACGCCGAAGTCCTGACCAAGCCACTGCAATGGGAGGACGGTTACATCATCCCGTCCACCGAGCCAGGCCTGGGTGTGGAGCTGAACATGGACGTGGTGCGCAAACATTCGCCCTACACCGGCGAGCGCCTGCACCTGCAAATGGCGACGACCCCGGCGGACGTCAAAGACACATCGCCAGCCCGAGGTTGACAGGCCTGACGCGGTTCCTGTGGGAGCCAGCCTGCTGGCGATAGCGGTGGATCAGTCGACATTAATGTTGAATGTCAGGCCACCATCGCCAGCAGGCTGGCTCCCACAGGGGATCGCATCGTCCATCCGAATTTTGTACAACGACTTACGCGGTAACCCTGCATGACATACGACTACATCATCGCTGGCGCTGGCGCCGCAGGCTGCATCCTTGCCAACCGGCTGTCGGCCAGTGGCAAACATTCGGTGTTGTTACTGGAAGCGGGCGGCAAGGACAGTTCCTTGTGGTTCAAGATCCCGGTCGGATTCGCCAAAATGTATTACAACCCGACCTTCAACTGGATGTATTACAGCCAGCCACAAAAGCAATTGGGTGACCGCGAAATCTACGCACCTCGCGGCAAAGTACAGGGCGGTTCAGGCTCGATCAACGCGATGATTTACGTCCGTGGCCAGGCCCACGACTTTGACGATTGGGCGGTCAATGGCAATGAAGGCTGGGGCTTCAAGGACGTCCTGCCGTACTTCCGCAAGCTGGAAAACCATCCGCTGGGCGACAGTGAATACCACGGTGGCAGCGGCCCGATCAGCATCACGCCGATGAAGGGCCAGACCCATCCGATCTGCGATGTGTTCCTCAAGGGCTGCGACGAACTCGGCTACCCGCACAGCGACGATTTCAACGGGCCTAAATTCGAAGGCTCGGGTATTTACGACGTCAACACTAAAAATGGTCAGCGTTGCTCCAGCAGCTTTGCGCATTTGCACCCGGCGTTGAGCCGGCCGAACCTGACCGTTGAGCATTACGCCTTGGTGGATCGCGTGTTGTTCGATAAAGACCGCGCAACCGGGATTTCCATCACCCAGCACGGCGTGGTGCGGACCTTCACCGCCAACAAGGAAGTTATTCTTTGCGCCGGTGCCGTGGACACGCCAAAAATTCTGCAACTGTCCGGTGTCGCGGATCAGGCGCTGCTGGCCAAACACAAGATCCCGATGGTCAAGCATCTGCCGGCGGTAGGGCAAAACCTGCAGGATCATCTGTGCGCCAGCTATTACTACAAGGCCAATATTCCGACGCTCAACGATGAGCTGAGCTCGCTGTTCGGTCAGTTCAAACTGGGTCTGAAATACCTGTTCACCCGCAAGGGCGCGCTGGCGATGAGTGTCAATCAGGCCGGCGGGTTTTTCCGAGGCAATGAGCAGCAGACCAATCCGAATTTGCAGCTGTACTTCAACCCGCTGTCGTACCAGATCCCGAAAAACAACAAGGCCAGCCTCAAGCCGGAGCCGTACTCAGGCTTCCTGTTGTGCTTCAACCCGTGCCGGCCCACCAGTCGCGGGCACATCGAAATCGCTTCGAAAAACCCACGGGACGCAGCAAAGATCGACCCGAACTACCTGAGCACGCAAAAAGACGTCGAAGAGGTCATCCAGGGCAGCCGCTTGATGCGCAAAATCATGCAGGCACCGGCGCTCAAGGGCATCACCGTTGAAGAGGTGTTGCCGGGACCAGTCGTCGAAACCGACGAACAGATGTTGCAGTATTTCCGTGAAAACAGCGGTTCGATCTACCACCTGTGCGGGTCCTGCGCCATGGGGGCGGACGAGCAGAAGTCCGTGGTGGACAAGCGTTTGAAAGTCCATGGCCTTAAGGGATTGCGCATTGTCGATGCGTCGATTTTTCCTAACGTGACGTCCGGTAATACCCACGCGGCGGTGTTGATGGTGGCAGAGAAGGGCGCCGATCTGATTTTGCAGGACGCCTGATTTCGTCGCCTCTGTGTATCAAAAGTGAATTTCCGCCAAGACTGCTGCTCTTAATTGATAGACAGCGGATTTAACGCGCGAAAATCATGGGTGTATTCAGGGAGAGGCAAAATAATGGGGCCAGTATCGCCGGTGGGCACGAACGTTTCTGGCGGGTTGATTCTTGTGGTCGAAGACGACCCGCTGATCCTGGAATTTCTCTGCGAAATCCTCCAGGAAGAAGGGTTCGTGGTCCAGCCACAGACCAGCGCGGATGCCGCTTCAGCGTACCTGGAACAGCACTCTGATAATGTTCGCCTGTTGCTCACCGACATCACCATGCCGGGCACGCTCAATGGCGCTGACCTGGCCAATCACTTTGGCGACCGCTGGCCAGACAAGCCGATCATGATCATGTCTGGTTTTGAAATCCCACAAAGCTCCGGTGTGAGGCACTCAGTCTCGTTTATTAAAAAGCCCTGGGCGCTCGGTCAATTGCTGGACTGCGTCGAAGGCGCCTTGAAGTCCAAGCCTATTAGCTGAAACGTTAAGCTCTGCACGAAAACCCTTGAAATGCCGTGACGGGTAAAAATTCGACCTGGGATAAATGAGCGTTTTATGCAAAAAAATGACAGTGTTCGTATATATAGTAATTTGAACTGTCCAACTATAAGAAGTGTTCTCTATGCCCATAACAGATGCTCTTAGTATCGCGCCAGTTCGTCGCGTAGCAAATGAGCCGCCTAAAGAATTAACTCGAATAGCGACAGGGCTAGCAAGTACGAGAAATATCGGCGATAGCCTTCAACTTAAAAATCAAGTAACAAAACCCGTTTCTGAAGGGGTAGCGACCGGCGTAAGTCAGGTCATGGATCGTTACCTTGCGCAGGAAAAAATAAAACTCAACCATACCGAAACAATGCCCCATACGTCTGTACAAGCACCTGCATCTCATGTCACCGGGTCAGTTCATGGTCAGGCAGCTGTAGCAGGTGCAGCCACTTCTTCCCGTGCCAGAGCTATTGATGCAGAGTTCGCTCCTAAAGCGGAGCCCGTGCGCATTGGTATAGAGTTGGAGGGTGTAGGCACCGTGCAGACGACGTGGGGGAAGAAATCGCATGAAAGGATGATGGTGAAGGACAAGGAAGAGAACTTTCATGATGTGTTCAAGCGCACGCCCCTGGTTCGTTCGAATAGCTTCGAGGGCAGCGTCAGTCGTGGCGTTTATATTGTTCCTGAGGACGTTGATAAAACTTACGGCACTTTTGGGCCCGCAGAGCTGGTTTCGGCCCCGCACTTATTTGATATATCCAGCCTGAATCACCTGCGTAACTCCGTGAAGAAAGCTTTAAGTAGTGGCGATAGCCCAATGCGAGGCCGTACACAAGACGCTGTCCTGCATGATCCTCGCCTGGACTCCAGCGATGATTTTAATGCGGCGCAAATGACAGCCTCCACGCGCTGGGGCAAGAGCAACATGACCAAGGCCTCCGGCAGTCTACAGACCACCATGGGGGTTGCCGTAGGCAAGCTCCTCAGCGACGCAAAAGAAACACGCATTCAAACAGTCGAGTTGCTGATCGGTGATCCCGAAAAACGGCAGCGCACAAGGGATTTGCTGTTAGGTGCCATCTGCATAGAACAATGTCTCACGGGGAAAGGTGGCCCACTTGAGGCTTACGCCCCTCAATCCGAGGGTATTCGTCTCGCTGCGTTTATGCACCTCATAAACTTCTTCGGCCCCAATGAGAAAGCCGAATGGGGCAAAGATAGCTTTGGCGCCCACTTCAAGGGGAATTCATCCTTCGTCGGCTGTGGTGTGGCCGACTCCAATGACATTCTTAAGCTCGCACTGCAACTACCCGGCACGAAAGATAAAGCCACACTCATGACGGAGATAGTTGCCAAGATGAAAGAGAATGGACTCAACGAATGGGTTTCGAAGGGAATAGCCAGCAGAAAATTTGATCTGGAAAAAATGGGCCAACCAGGACTTTCCATGCAAACCACTCAAGAGGATTGGTACTCCATCCCAAACTTCCTCCAAAAGTCGCAACTGTATACCGTGGTGGAGTCCCGCGAGAAAACGTCGAATCTTAATCAAAAGATGGTTGGCTTCTTGAATGGGAATGGCGATTTGGATTCAACGCATTTGCACAAAACTCTGAGCAATATAACCCAGAGCTCAAAGTAAATTATCCGATATCTAGTCTGAACCCATCGCTGGTGAATGCTACATTGCCGGCCTACCTGCCTGGTCCCTGCGAGAGGAAGCTGATCCGTGTCTGCTCATCCATTGGTGTTCAACAGACCCTACCGCGCCTTCCTGTTCGATATGGACGGCACCGTGCTCAATTCGATCGCCGCCGCCGAGCGGATCTGGACCCTCTGGGCATTGCGCCACGGGGTGGAAGTCGCGTCCTTCCTGCCGACCATTCACGGCGTCCGCGCCATCGATACGGTCAATCGCCAGGGGTTGTCGGGGCTTGATGCCGAAGCTGAAGCGGCGTGGATTACCCAGGCGGAAATCGAGGACGTGGAAGGCGTCGTCGAGGTCCGTGGTGCGGCGGCTTTCCTACAGTCCTTGCCGACCGGTCATTGGGCAATCGTTACTTCCGCACCTAGGGCATTGGCCTTGCGCCGGATGGCGGCGGCAGGGATTCCCGAACCTGCTGTCATGGTGACAGCCGAAGATGTCAGCGCCGGTAAACCCGATCCTGCGGGGTATCGGCTAGCGGCGAAACGGTTGGGTGTTGAGGTGACGGAGTGTTTGATATTTGAAGATGCCGCGGCGGGGATTCTGGCGGCGGAAGCGGCGGGGGCGGATTTGGTGATTATCACCGAGACGCATGAGCATGCGATTCAGACGCCGCATGCCACGCTGGCCAGTTATCAGTCGGTGACCACATCCGTCGATCCCGACCACCATCTGCGCCTAATGCAAATCTAATGTAGGAGTGGCTAATAGAGTCCGGGAATCAGCCGCCAGGTATTGGCGCAATAACTGTCGTACTCACCGCCAAACTGCGCCCTCAACAACGCTTCTTCCGCGTGAATCCGCGCAATCAATGGCATCACTGTCAAAGCCGCCAGTAACAGCCCGACACCCGAACGAAACGCCAGCGCCCAACCCACGGCAATTACCAACATTCCCAGGTAGCTGGGGTTGCGCAGGCGTCGATAAATCCCGTCAGTGACCAGCCTGTGCCCCGGTTGAATCGCCACCAACCCGCTGAAACGCTTGCCCAGCACAAACACGGGCCACAAGCGTAGCGCGCCGCCAGCGATGAACAGTAATGCGCCGATCCAGCGCAGGCCTTCACCGCCGAAGGTCCAGACGTCAATCCGGTCGGTGTAGGCGGGCAGGAACCCGCTGAGTAATCCAATCACCCCGAACGCCGGAAGCACCCAGCGATTGGCCCGGTCTTCACGCTCGCCGGAACTGAGATTGACCTCGCTGAATAGCGACGCGACGGTCATCACCACGGTCGCCAAGGCAACTACCACCAGCGGCGCATGTGCAAAAAATGCCGCAAACCCGCCCAATCCCCACACCGCAAGACCGAGGTAGGCGAGGGTGCCGACGATGGCGAAAAACGCCAGTTTGGGCGAGATTTTCATGAGCACCTCGTGATGAACAATGACCCTTTTCAGTTTAGAGGCCTGGTGTTGCTCACGCGTTCAACTCAGACCTGGCATTGCGCCGAATCACCTGCGGCGGTTGGCCGAACGCCCGGAGGAAGGCTTCGCGCATGCGGCGCCGGTCAATGAAACCGGCCTCGGTGGCGATCTGATCGAGGGTCAGGCGCCCGCGTTCGAGCATCTGCCGCGCCACCTCCAGTCGCAGGTTTTCGACGGCCTTGGCCGGCGTCTGTCCGGTCTCGGCGCGGAAACTGCGGCTGAATTGCCGCGGGCTCAGGCGTGCCACGTCTGCCAGTTGTTCCACCGATAGGGGCGAGGCCAAATGTTCGCGGGCATAGCCGAGAACGGTCTGGATGCGGTCAGATTTTGGCGCCAGTTCGAGCAACGCTGAATGCTGGGACTGGCCACCCGCACGTCGCTGATACATCACCAGTTTCTGCGCCACGGAACGCGCCAGTTCGGCGCCGTGATCCTTCTCGACCATGGCCAGCGCCAGGTCGATGCCGGCGGTCATGCCGGCCGAGGTCCAGATCGAGCCGTCGACCACGTAAATGCGGTCTTCCTCCACTTTGATCAAGGGAAACCGCGCTTGCAACTCCCGAGCATAGGCCCAATGTGTGGTGGCCCGCCGTCCATCAAGCAGGCCGGCCTGGGCCAACACGAACGCCCCGGAACAAATCGATGCCATCCGCCGTGCTGTGCTCACGCTGTCGCGCAGGTAGGACAGCACGCTGTCGGGCGCCTGTTCGATGATGCAATCGCCGCCGACCACGATGACGGTATCGAACACTTGTGCACCGAACGCCTGGGTCCCGACACTTAACCCCCCGGAGGCGCGCAGTGTGCTGCCATCCTCGGAGATCACGCTGACGTCATACAGCGCCTCACCGGCGCTAAAGTTGGCGTACTCGAACACCGGCATGGCGGCCAGCGCCATGGACTGGAAACCCTCGAACACCACAAATGCCACGCTAGTCATTGCCAGACCCTCAAAAGGACATGTCCTGAAAACGTACTTTAAACGTCATTTGAGACAAGCGTAAGCGCCTTTATAACGGTTCACACCGGGCGAACTGTTCGCCTCACTGTGAAGGAAACTCAATCATGGCTCTCTCATCCAAAGGCACTGCACTGATCACTGGCGCTTCTTCGGGCATCGGCGCGGTGTATGCCGACCGTCTCGCCCGACAAGGTTACGACCTGATTCTGGTCGCCCGCAGCCAGGCCAAACTGAACGCACTGGCGAACCACCTGAGCAACGAAACCGGACGAGCGGTGGAAGTGGTCGCGGCCGATTTAAAAGTCAAAGCCGATGTGCTGCGGGTCGAGCAAATTCTACGTAACGACGCCAGCATCTCCTTGCTGGTCAACAACGCCGGTGTGGGCGCGGTCATGCCGCTGCTTGGCAGTCCGGTCGATGAGATGGAAGAGATGATCACCCTCAACGTCACCGCGCTGATGCGACTGGCGTACGCGGCGGTGCCAGGTTTCGTTGCGCGTGGCACCGGCACCGTGATCAACATTTCGTCGATTGTTGCGTTTGCACCGGAAGTCCTCAACGGTGTGTACGGCGGGACCAAGGCTTTTGTGCTGGGCCTGAGCCAATCGATGCACCGCGAACTGGCGGATAAAGGCATTCGTGTCCAGGCGGTACTGCCCGGTGCGACGGCGACCGATTTCTGGAACGAGGCCGGCAACCCGGTGGAAAACCTGCCGCAAGAGATCGTGATGTCGGCGCAGGACATGGTCGACGCGGCGCTGGTGGGCTTGGCGAAAGGCGAAGTGGTGACCGTTCCGAGTCTGCACGACGGTGAACAGTGGGACCGTTACGAAGCTCAGCGTCAGACCCTTTTCGGGTTGTTCGGGAACTCCAGTGCCGCTCCGCGCTATCGCTAAAACGGGGGCCGAGGGGCAGGGTGAACTAAGCTTGGATAAGAAGGGTTCACCTTTGGGACACCCGCGATGCTGCACATCAAAACGCCGTTGATTCTGCATTGGGGTCTGTCGACCCCGACCCGACGGATCTGGCTCAAGATGGAAAACCTGCAACCCAGTGGCTCGTTCAAGCTGCGTGGCATGGGGCTGCTGTGCAGTCAGGCCAAGGCGCAGGGCAAACGCCGAGTCGTCTGTCCGTCGGGTGGCAATGCCGGTTTTGCCACCGCTATTGCCGCTGCCCACCTGGGGCTGAGCGCCTGCATTGTGGTGCCGCACACGACCCCTGAGACGACCCGCGCCCGGATCCGCAAAACCGGGGCCGAGGTGATTGTTCACGGCAAGGTTTGGGACGAAGCCAATCAACGGGCAAAAGAACTCTCGCAGGACGCGGACACCGAATACGTGCCAGCCTTCGATCACCCGGTGTTGTGGGAAGGGCACAGCACGCTGGTGGATGAAGTCCTGGAAGTCTGTCCTCAAGTCGACGTGATAGTGACATCAGTGGGCGGCGGCGGTTTGCTGGCGGGCATCCTCACAGGGTTGATTCGCCATGGCCGCACAGACTGCCGGATCATAGCCTGCGAAACCGAAGGTGCCGCGTCGTTTACAGCTGCTGTGGAGGCCGGGCATCCCGTCAGGCTGCCGCGCATCGATACCGTGGCGACCTCGCTGGGCGCGGCACAAGTCGCGGCCTGGCCGGTGCAGCACATCCGCGAATTTACGCACCAGTGCGTGGTGCTCAGCGATGAGGATGCAATTATGGGCGTGGTTCGTTTCGCCAGTGACATGCGCCAGTTGGTGGAGCCGGCGTGCGGAGTTTCACTGGCGGTGGCGTACCTGGACCATTGCGCCATAGCGGATGCACACGACGTGGTCATCGTGGTGTGTGGCGGGGTGAGTGTCAGTGCACAACTAGTCGCCGGCTGGGCACGCCTGGCCGGTAGGCGAGCGAAGTAGGGCTGGACACGCTATCCACATGTCACAGCCCCAGCGCTGTTTTTTCGACTTTCATTCATCGGCCGGCGGCATCGCCTTGCTGGATCAATATGGCCCGAGCCAGCTCTTCGTCGCTGGCGTTGAGGCCAGGGTTGTCCTGACGAATTTTCTTCAACACCGACTCCAGATAAACCCCGCGAATTTCCCCGCCACTGGCAACGAAGCTGGAGGCGTCATCCTGAGCGGGAATCATCAGTTTCTTATCTTTGAACGTCGAGTACAGCGAGGCTGAGACCCCGGCTGAAGTGGCAACATCTTCCGCATCCACTTTGGCCATAGCTGACCCGAAAGGTAAACACAGCATCAGGGAGGAGATAATAATCAGACGGCGCATGACGGTGTCCTCTGAAAGCGTGAAGCAATTAGGAAGTACCTCTAAGGTTAGGATGCGCGGCGATCGCCAAGAGTTCCGTTCGCCGCACTATCCTCAAAATGCAGTGCTCTGTGATAGCTGCCGAGACTGCGGGCTGCTCTGTTAAAGCAAGGGAATGCTGTAGCTCACAATCAAGCGGTTCTGGTCCTGATCGCGGGACGCCTCGCTGTTGGATTTACCATTACGCCATCCGAATCCGATATTTTTCAACGCGCCGGACTGAATCACGTAGTCCAGCGCAATGTCCCGTTCCCACTCCTTCTGGGTAGCGCCGGAGGTGGTCTTGATATCGTCCCCGCTGAGGTACATGACGGACGCTTTCAAACCGGGCACTCCCTGGGCGGCGAAGTCATAGGCGTATTGACCGAAGGCAGTGCGTTCGCCCGCGCGGGTGAAAGTTTGAATCAGGCGGTCAGTGTACAGATAAAGACTGGCACCGCCGGCACCCTTGTTTACCAGGCTGCCCTGATTGAGCTGCGTGAAGTTGCTGGCGCTCGACACGCTTTGGTAACCGGCGGTGACGGCGTGGCCACCCAGGGTGTAAATCAGCGCGGCGCTCCAGGTCTTGTTGTCGATCTCGCCATCATTGCCTTGGGTATAGCCACTGATTTTGTAGCCTGGAGTGCCCGAGCTGTTTGCACCGGATGAATCGGTGTTGAAGTAGCGCAAGTCGGTCTTCAGCGATTGACCGTCCGAAATAGCCAGTGTGTGGATCAGGCCGAAAAACTGCTGGGTATAGTAGTTGTCCAGGTGGGCGTAGTAATACTGGGCGGTCAGGTCGTTGGTGATTTTCCAGTCGCCGCCAGCGAAGTCGAATGCATTGCTTTCACGGGTGCCGCCGGTAGCGGCCAACCCCGTCTGATCGGTTGAGCCCCGACCGGTGGCGTGTTCGATTCGCCCTCCGGTGAAGGTCAGATCCTTGAATTCGCCCGAGGTGATCTGACCGCCTTCAAAGGTTTGCGGCAGCAAGCGTCCGTCGTTGAACACCAGGATGGGCAGCTTCGGCATCAGCGTGCCCAAGCGCAATTCGGTTTTCGAAACCCTGGCCTTGCCGGTCACCCCAAGCCGGCTCCACTCGCCGACAGCGCGGTTATCCGTGTCGGAAGGAATCATGGAGCTGCCGATATGCCGACCTTTGCCACTGTCCAGCGTGATCCCCAACAGTCCCAAGGCATCGACGCCAACACCGATCATGCCGTCGGTGTAGCCCGACTTGTAATCAAGCATGAAACCCTGCGCCCACTCCTCGGTTTTCGAAGGCGGGGCCGTGCCGTCACGATTGTCGTTGTTGAAGTAGTAATTTCTCAGGCCCAAGGTGGCTTTGCTGTCACTGAGGAAGTCAGCGTGTGCCTGGGTGCTCAGTGCAATGGCGCCCACTGCAATGGTGACAGCCGTTTTTTTGCTGCTCATGTAAATCGCCCCGTTTTTTGTCGTTTGAATGTGGGAGCGGACGTGTCCGCGCATGCTGTCGATCAGACTCAAGGGCTCCCGCAATGCCTGCGGGAGCTCGATTCTCTTGGGTCAGATCCCCAGCACATTGGCGCCGATGCACGGGTCGATCCCGCGCTCCAGACGACGCGGGTGAACGATCACGGTAAGTTCCATGGAGCCCGTGGTGACGTCAAAGTCGAGAATGTGGCCGCCGTAGGCTTGAAAGGTGGCGTCACCGGCAACACCGTGCATGTGGATGGAGGGTTGATCGTTTTTCCAGGCCACGGAGCCGGTCACACTGGCCATCTCGACACTGTTGAAGGTCTTGGCATCGAATTCCTTTTTGTCCTTGTTCCAGAAGCCGAATTTGACGTTGCCGAATCCGATACCGCTGATGGACGCGCTCGGGATTTTTTCGGCGATGGCCAGTTTGGTCAGTTCCTTGAATGCGTTGTCGCCCATACGCAGCACCATGAGGTAACCGGTCGCGGTTTTGGTGTAGCGCGGGGTGGCTTCAGTTGCGCATTGCATGGGTGTTGTCGTCGCAGTTGGCTGGGTTTCGGCAATGGCCGCGGTGTTGAGCATCACGGCGGTAGTCACCGCCAACATCAATTTCGACAAGCAGTGTTTAGGGTGAAGTTGAACGTGCATGGGACTTCCTGGGTTTTTTGTTGTTGTGGGTTACAGCGTTTTTTGGGACGAGCGTGTCCAACGCCTATCGGTGATAGGCGGCAGAGTTGTTGTTAACAGTGGGTGTTAGTTACAGCGCTTCACGACTACTGACACCGTCAATCAGTCGGTTGATGCCCAGCGGATTGGCATTCCTGAGTGCTTCCGGCAACAAACTATCGGGGCAATTCTGGTAACACACGGGGCGCAGGAAACGATCGATCGCCAGCGTCCCCACCGAGGTGCCGCGCGCATCCGAAGTGGCCGGGTACGGCCCGCCGTGCACCATCGCGTCGCAGACTTCAACGCCGGTGGGATAGCCGTTGAACAGCACGCGTCCGACTTTTTGTTCCAGCAGCGCCAGAACCTCGCCCAAGGTGTCGAGTTCGGTGTCTTCGACAATCAGTGTGGCGGTGAGCTGGCCGCGCAAACCGTGCAAGGCCTGGAGCAATTGGGCGTGATCGGCGACTTCGACGACGAGGGTGGCGGGCCCGAAAACCTCTTCCTGAAGCAGCTCGTCGCCGTTGATCAACAGACTGACATCGGCTTTGAACACTTGCGGCTGCGCCTGATTGCCGGTTTGTGTTGTGCCGGCCACGTGGGTCATCCCCGGATTGGCGTGAAGGTTTTCCAGGCCGTGGCAGTAACTTTTTAGCGCGTCGGCATTGAGCATGGTTTGCGCGGGTTGTTCGCCCATCAGTGCGGCAAAGCGTTCGAGGAATGCGCTGAATTCAGGCGAACGAATGCCCACGACCAGGCCGGGGTTGGTGCAGAACTGGCCCGCACCCAGCACCACGGAGGCGCTCAGCTCGGCAGCGATTTTGTCACCGCGCACCTTGAGCGCTTCGGGCATCAACAGCACCGGGTTGATGCTGCTCATCTCGGCGAAGACCGGGATCGGCTGTGGCCGCGCCGCTGCCATGTCGCACAAGGCCCGACCGCCGCGCAAGGAGCCAGTGAATCCGACGGCCTGAATCGACGGGTGTTTGACCAGTGCTTCACCGACGCTGCCGTAAAGCAGGCTGAACACGCCATCGGGCATACCGGTTTTTTTCGCCGCGCGGGTGATCGCATCGGCAACGTAATCGGCGGTGGCCATGTGGCCGCTGTGGGCCTTGAACACCACGGGGCAGCCTGCAGCGAATGCTGATGCGGTGTCGCCACCCGCAGTGGAAAACGCCAGCGGGAAGTTGCTGGCACCGAACACGGCAACCGGGCCGAGACCGGTGCGGTACTGGCGCAGGTCGGGGCGGGGAAGGGGTTGGCGATCCGGCAGGGCTCGGTCGATGCGAGCGCCATAGAAATCGCCGCGGCGCAGCATCGTGGCGAACAGGCGCATCTGGCCGCTGGTGCGGGCTCGCTCTCCTTGAATGCGCCCGGTGGGCAGGGCTGTTTCCCGGCATACGAGAGCAATGAAGTCGTCGTCCAGCGCCTCAAGTTCGGTGGCGATAGCGTCCAGGAACTGCGCGCGTCGGGCAGCGGACAGGTTGCGAAAAGTCGGGTAAGCGCTGGCGGCAGCTACTGCGGCGCCGTCCACTTCATCCAGCGTTGCTTGATGAAACAGGTAGGGCAATGCTTCGCCGGTGCTGGCGTCATGGCTTTGCAGCGTATTTGTACCTTTTGCCGAGCGTGCGCCGGCGATGTAGTTGTGGCCTGATACTTCAAACATGATTGACTCCTGTTGAGCGGTTCAAATCGGATCAAGTGAGGCGGTAGATTCGTCGGGCGTTGTCATGAAACAAGGCCAACCGATTGGCGCGGGAACGGTCGCGGACGATGGTTTTGAAACCGTCGAACACTTCGCTCAGGCTGTTCACCACGCCATCGACCGGGTAATTGCTGGCAAACATGCAACGGCTGGCCTCGAAGATCGAAATCGCGTCGTTCACCACCCGCCGGTTTGCCTCGACGGGCCATGCCTGGCCGGGGATGCAAATACCGGAAATCTTCAGGGCGACGTTCGGCTCCCGTGCCAGTAGCGCGAGGTTTTTGCGCCAGCCGGCCAGACCGTCCACCGAGCGATCGGCCGGCAACCCGGTGTGATTGACCACAATGGGCACGTCGGCAAAGTCCCTGGCCAGCTCGGCGGCTTCCGGTAGATGCCACCAGGGCGCCTGCAACTCGAAATGCAGGCCGTTTTCTGCCAGTTGTGCATACCCCTCACGCCAGCATGGATCGCGCATCGAGCCGGGCGCCGCAAAATCTTCCTGCCATGCCTCACGACTGGTCACTACAGGTTTGTGGCGCACGCCGCGAACCAGCGGATGCGTGGCGTACTGCTGCAACAGGGTTGAAGCGTCGTCGCGATCCAGCCAGGCCTGCGCCACCATGGCGGCCAGCGTCGGTTCGGTGCGCGCCAGGGTCTCGACAAAACTCACTTCGTCGGCCGGCGTTGCCGGGTCCCATTCGCCCTCGATGACCACCGTTTGCACAATGCGATGGTTGCCCATCAGCCGACGATAGTCATGGGGCAGAAAGTTGCGGCAGATCGACGAGTAATCGCCGTACCGAAAGGGCCGCAACGGGCGATCGTTCAGCCACGGGTAGTAATGCTGTTCGATATCGAAATAATGCTGGTGGGCGTCGACGATGGGTAAATCCGCGTCTTCGCCGCTGGCCAGAAAGCGCGCACGCCAATCGATGGCATAGACGTTATTCATGGGGTTGCTCCAGGCGATAGAAACGGCTTGCATTGCCCGCCAACACGGCTTCCTGCACGGCCCGTCCGTGTGGCGCCAGCATCGCGGCGACGCCATCGGCAATCGTGTCGTAGGACGCGCGCAATCCGGCGACCGGGAAGTTGCTGGCGAACATGCAGCGCTCGGGGCCGAAGATTTCCAATGCGCTCAGCACCACGATTCGGTTATCGGTGTAGTTCCAGGGCGAGTCTTTCAGCCCGAACTCCGAGAGCTTGATGTGCACGTTGGGTTGCATGGCCAGGGCTTCCAGACCTTGACGCCAGCGGGTCATGCCCTGCGGACTGCGATCCCAGGCGAAACCGGTGTGATTGAGCGCGATCTGGACTTGAGGAAACATGGCCGCGACTTCAGCGGCCTCGACCAGATGCCACGGCGGCACGCGCAGATCCCACGACAGGCCGTGCCTGGCCAGGCACGAAAAGCCTTCCAGCCATTTCGGGTCTTGCATGGTGCCCTTGGCACCGGCTATCGAAACCTGCGGCGATACTGAGGTCACCGGTTTGGAACGTATGCCTTTCACTAGCGGCCGGGCAGCCTGTGCCGCGAGAATCTCCGCGCTGTCCTCACGATCGAACCAGGCATGCGCAACGATGGCATTCGGGAAGCCGAAACGGGCGTTGACCTGCTCCAGCCAGCGGGTCTCGGCAACCTGTTCATCGCGAGCACGTTCAGCCTCGACATGCACCGTGCCCACCAACCGTTGTCTGTCGGTCAGGGCGAGAAAGTTTTCCGGCAAGAAGTCCTGGCAAAGGCTGCGATAGTCACCGAGGAAAAAATCCTCGTGATACTCGTCCTGCAGCCAGGGATAACGACCATTGCCCAAGTCCCACAGGTGGTGGTGAGCATCGACAATCGGCAGCGCATTTTCGGCAGCAAGGTTGGGCAAGCCGTTGCGTTCGTGCAGCGTGATCATGACGGCGTCCCTGCTCAGCGCGACGCGGCGAATTGGGAGGGGCTGAGCACGCTGTCTTCGACTTCTCCGGCGACGGCGGCCTCGGCTTTGGCCTGAACGCGGCTGCGCAATTTGGCGACGTTCACCACGACCCGGGTATGGGCCGCGGTGGCCACTAGCTCGACGTCATCGCGCACTTCGACATTGAAGGTAACGCTGCGCCCCTCAACCCGGGTAATGGCGGCGACAATGCTCACCGACATGCCCAGCAACGTGGCACCGACGTGGCGGATATCAACCGCCGCGCCCACGGTGTTTTCACCGTCATCAAGGTAGGTCAGCAAGTAATCGAGGCAAGTCTGCTCGATGTCGTCCACCAGCCGGGGCGTGGCATAGATGCGCAAATCCTCTCCCAGAAAGGAAATGGTGCGTTCCTTGTCGACGATCAGTTGGCGTTTGGTGGCGTTGCCTGTTTCCAGTGTCGAGAAATTCATAACAACCTCGTGATTGAGTGTGTGTTGAGTCAAAGGGTGATCAGCGAGTAGGCAGGAAACCAATGGAGACCCAAGGCACGGCGATCAGCACTGCCAACGCCACAACCAACGCGCCGAGATACGGCCAGACCCGGCGCATGGCGCCGCTGGGGTCGACCTTGGCGATCGCGCACGCGGCATAGAAGCCCACGCCAAACGGCGGCGCGAACAAACCCAGGCCCATGGAGAAAATCGCGACCATCGCGTAGTGCACGTCGTTGATGCCCATGGCCTTGGCAATCGGAAACAGCAGCGGCCCGAACAACACGATGGCCGGGATGCCCTCCAGGAAGCTGCCGAGGAGAATGAACGCCACGGCGGAGATGATCAGGAAACCCATTGCGCCGCCCGGCACCGTCGACATCACCTGCGCCAATTGATGGGAGAAGCCGGACTGGGTCAGCGCCCAGGCCATGGCAGTCGCGCTGCCGATGATGATCAGGATCGCGCCGGACAGCGAAGCGGTGCTGACCAAAATCGGGTAAAGGCGCCGCCAGTCAAAGCAGCGGTAGCACAACAAACCAACGATGAAGGTGTAGGCCACACCGATGGCGGCGACTTCCGTAGCGGTCGCGACACCTTCAACCACGGCGGCGCGGATCACGAAAGGCAGGGCCAGTGCGGGTAACGCGACCAGCAACGAGTGGCCGATTTCCTTGCCTGACGCGCGCTTGCCGGTCGAGGCGTCACGCTTGCGGTTTTTCCACCAGACCACGGCCGCCATGGCAATCGCCCCGACGACTGCCGGCATGAAACCGCCGGTGAATAACGCGGAGATCGATACGCCCGTCACCGAGCCGATGGTGATCAGTACCAGGCTGGGCGGAATGGTTTCCGACATCGCCCCGGATGCATTGAGCATGGCGACCAGTTCGTGTTCATCCTCACCGCGTTTCTTCATTTCCGGAAACAGCGCCGGGGCGATGGCCGCCATGTCGGCAGCCTTGGAACCGGAAATCCCGGAAATCAGGTAAATGGCGCCGATCAGCACATAGGACAGACCGCCACGCACATGGCCGATCAACGAGCACAGAAAGCGGATCATTGCGCGGGCCATGCCCATCGCCTCGATCAACGCACCCAAAAACACGAACAAAGGAATGGCCAGCAGAATCAGGCTCGCCATGCCTTCGTCCATCCGCCCGACGACCAGGGTCATCGGCGTGCTGGTCATGGTCGACAGGTAGGCCACCGTCGCCAGGCCGAACGCGACCATGATCGGCACGCCAATGACGATCATCGCCATCACGCCAATCATGAAAAAGATCACCAGATTCCAGTTGCCCATCAGCAGCATCCAGCCTTCGGCCACCCATAACAGCGCGGCCAGGGAGGCCAGCATTGCCACTGACACCGTAAAGTCGATCAGCCGAGCATGGGTTAACAGTCGCGCGATACAGGTCATCAGCATCAGGCTCAGACCGATCGCGATGGCCGACACACGAAACGCATTGGGGATTTCGAGGGCGGCCGTCGTGATGATCCACTCATCGCTGACGTACTCCCAGGCCGGCGTGAACAACAGCCCGATGAACGTGATCACAATCACCGCGCCCAAGGTGTCGACAAAGGCGCGTTTTACCGCAGGCAGATGCCCGATGAACGAGGTCAGGCGCATGTGCTCGCCCCGACGCATCGCCACCACTGCACCGAGCATCGCCAGCCACAGAAACAGCAGCGAGGCGAGTTCATCACCCCAGACGATGGGCTGATTGAGCACGTAACGGGAGAACACGTTGCAAAACAGCAACGTGACCTCGATGACCACCAGCAATGCTGCGCTGCCTTCGGTCAGCCGGCGCAGCCCCGTGTCCAAAGCACGACCCAGGCGAAACGAGGCTTGATGGGGGCTGAATCCTTCAGCGGGAGAAACATCCGTCATTGGGAGTTCGCTTTTCATGACCTTGTCTCCGGCTTAGGACAGTTGACCCGCGTACTGCTCGAGCAAGCCCCAGGCTTCGGCGCCGTATTTTTCCTTCCACTGGGTGTAGAAGCCCTTGGATTGCAGATCTGCCCTGAATAATGAACGGTCGACTTTGTTGAAGGTGATGCCATGGGCAGTCAGGGATGGCTCCAGGCTGGAGTTGAGGTCGATGACCTGCTGACGCTGGACCAGCGCGGCAGCGTTGATATGCCGGGAGACGATTTCCTGCACGTCCGCCGGCAGTTTTGGGAAGGTCTTGCCCGACGCGACGATCCAGAAGCCACCCCAAATGTGGTCGGTCATGGAGCAGTATTTCTGCACTTCATAGAAGCGCGCGGACTCGACCACCACCAATGGGTTTTCCTGGCCATCGACGACTTTGGTCTGCAAGGCCGAGTAGGTCTCGTTGATGCTGATGCCGGTCGGGGAGGCGCCGAGTGCGCTGAACATGGAGGTCCATAGCGGGCTGACCAATACACGCAATTTGAAGCCGGCCAAGTCTTGCGGGGTATTGATCGGTCGCGTCGAACTGGTGATCTGGCGGAAGCCGTTGTTCCAGACTTTCTCCATCGGGATCAGGCCGACTTTCTCGGTCTTGGCGCGCACGTGTTCGCCGAGCTTACCGTCCAGCGCAGCCCAGACACTGTCGTAGTCCTTGAACGCGAACGGCATGCTTTCAATGGACATGGCCGGCACCAGCGTGGAGAGAATCGCACCTGGCAATGGAATGAAATCAATGGCTCCGGCGCGCACCTGGGACAGCATGTCGGTATCGCCGCCCATGGCGCCGTTGGCGTACACCTGCAGATCCACCGCACCGTTGGTTTCGGCCTTGATGGCTTCGGAAGCGGCCTTCATCTGTTTGTTCAACGGATGGGTGTCGGGCAAGCTGCTGGTGTAGCGCAACACAATGGGTTTGGTCGCGGCGAAGACGCCGGAAGGCAGCAGGTTGGCAGCAAATGCGCCGCCCACGGTGACGCCGGCGGACACTAGAAATGATCGGCGGCTGACAGCCTCGGTCAAGATACGGCTCATGATGTTTACCTTCTTGTTTTTGTTTTAATAAAAAACAGCGAATCAGTTAAGTGAACGCTGCTCCTTGTGGGAGCGAGCCTGCTCGCGATGAGGTCGTCAGACTCGATATCTTTGTTGACTGACCCACCGCATTCGCGAGCAGGCTCGCTCCCACAGGTTTGCGTTACGCCAGTGCCACGACGGCCTGGGATCGAATCAACTCGTCGATTTCATCGTCCGCGTAACCGCTTTCTTTCAGCACTTCGCGGGTGTGTTCGCCTAGCAGGGGAGCCGGGCGACTGGCGGATGGCGCAGCGTTGTCCATGTCGGAGAAGTGAATCGGCAGTCCCATGCCACGCACCCGGCCTTCGGTGGGGTGTTCGGTTTCCACGACCATGCCGCGCGCCTTGGTTTGCGGGTGATCCAGTGCTGCCGCTACATCGAGGACCGGCCCGGCAGGCAGGCCGAGGTTGTCGAACAGCACCATCCATTCATCCGTGGTGCGCGCGACCAGCACTTCATTGAGGATTTCCACCAGGGCCAGACGGTGCTCCATGCGCAACGCGTTGCTGGCGAAGCGTGGGTCGGCTTTGAGTTGTGGAACGGCGAGTGCCTCGACCAGTCGTTCGTAGTTGGCCTGGTTGGCGGCACCGATGTTGATCCAGCCGTCCGCCGTGCGGAACACCTGATACGGCGCGCTGGTGGAGTTGGCCGAACCCATTTTTGGCAGGAGGGTGCCATCGGCAAAATATGCAGCCGCCGGCCAGTACATTTGTTGCAGACCAGCTTCAAACAGCGAGGTATCGACCATCTGCCCGAGACCGGTTTTCTGTTTGGCGGCGTAGGCCGCGCAAATGCCAAGCGCCGCGAGGATGCCGGAGTTGATGTCGGCCACCGGCGAACCGGCCTTGACCGGCTCGCGCCCGGCTTCACCAGTCATGCTCATCATGCCGCTCATGCCCTGGGCGATCAGGTCGAAGCCGCCTTTGTCGCCGAACGGCCCGCTGCGTCCGAAGCCGGAAATCGCGCAGTAAATCAGCCCTGGGTTGAGGGTTTTCAGGGTTTCATAGCCCAGGCCGAATTTCTCCATGGTGCCGGCGCGGTAGTTTTCCGTGACCACATCGGCGTCCATCAACAGGCGGCGCAACACGTCGCGTCCGCCCTCGGTTTTGAGGTTCAGGCCGATGCCGCGCTTATTGCGATTGACCACCATGAACGAGGCGGATTCGCCACTGGCCATGATTGGCGAGAAGCGGCGTGAATCATCGCCGTCCGGGACTTTCTCGACCTTCACCACATCAGCACCCATGTCGGCCAGCATCATGCCGCACACCGGTCCGGACATGATGTGAGCCAGTTCTACCACGCGCATTCCTGTCAGCGGTCCCATGTCATTTCCCCTTGAATTGTGGTTTGGCTTTCTCGATGAAAGCGTTCAGGCCGATCTGAAAATCTTCGGTGTCGTAGCAGAAGTAACTGGTGTCGACCTGCAAGGCGGTGGGTGCCATGCCGGCCTCAAGCTGACGTGCGGCCTGGCGATGCCAGCGGGCAACGAGGGGCGCGCCGTTGATGATGCGTTTGGCGGTGGCAAGGGTTTCGGATTCGACTTCGGTATCTGCCACGACGCGGGTGACGAGGTTTTTCACGTAGGCATCATTGGCGTCGAGAATGCGGCCTTCGAGAAGGATCTCCAGGGTGGTCGAGCGTCCAGCCAACGCCACCAGACCAGCCATTTCGTCATACGACATGACCAGCCCGAGTTTGCCGACTGGCGCACCGAAGCGGCTGGAGGTGCCGCAGATGCGCAGATCGCATAGCGCAGCGATTTCCAGGCCACCGCCGACGCACACGCCGTGGATCATCGCGATCACTGGGTGTGGGCAGTCGGCGACCGCGCGCATCGCCGCCGAGGTGACCCCGGCATAGTCCCGGGCTTGCGCCTGATTGGCGCGCACGCTCGCAAACTCGCCGACATCGGCACCGGCGGCAAAGGCCTGTTCACCTGCGCCGCGCAACACTACGCAGCGCACGCTGAGGTCGGCGGACAATTCGGTCATGACGTCACCCAGGTCCTGCCACATGGACAGGGTCAGGGCGTTCATTTTTCCAGGGTGGCTGAGGGTGACGATGGCAATGGCGTCTTGCCGTTCGATAAGGACGGTGGGCTTCATGATTGTTCCGCAAGCGTCGGCTAGGCCGACGATGCGGATGCCTCCTGATTTATTGTTGTTGGACTGCGGTTGCTTACAGCGATTGTTCGAGCATCGACAGGTAATCCGCGGGCGATGCTTCGCGGGGATTGGTCTTGTGGCTGTGGTCGTGCAATGCACCTTCAACGATGCTGGCAAACAGGCTTTCGTCGACACCGATCTCGCTCAGGCGGGTGGGCAAGCCCAGGCGTCGGGTCATGTCTTCGATGGCCGTACCGATATTGGCGCCGGCTTCCAGGCCCATGGCGTGCCGCAGGCGTTCCAGCTTGCGTTCGTCGCGAACGGTGGGCGCGTTGGCGTTGAAGTCCACGACGGCGGGTAGAAAAATCGCGTTCAAAGTGCCGTGGTGCAGCTTCGGATTAATCCCGCCCAAGGCATGGGACAAGCTGTGCACGCAGCCCAGTCCTTTCTGAAAGGCCAGCGCGCCCTGCATCGACGCACTCATCATGTTCATCCGGGCTTCCCGATCACCCGGTTCGGTGGTGGCGCGCTCGATGTGTTCCCAGGCGCGCCACAAACCATCAAGGGCAATGCCGTCGGCCGCAGGATTAAAGGCCGGCGCCATGAACGTCTCGATGCAATGCGCGATCGCGTCCATGCCGGTTGCGGCAGTGAGCATCGGTGGCAAACCGAGGGTCAGTTCCGGGTCGCAGATGGCCACGCGAGGCACCACATACGGTGAGATCACACCCACCTTGCGGCCATCATCGAGGATCAGGATGGCGCCGCGGCCGACTTCGCTGCCGGTGCCCGCGGTGGTGGGGATGGCGATCAGTGGCGCGGTGGCCGCGGTGATGCGATCCAGCCCGCCTTCGATCACTGCAAAGCTTTGCAGAGGGCCGTCATGAGTGGCGCAAACCGCGACGCCTTTGGCCAGGTCAATCGAGGAGCCACCGCCGACCGCGATGATCCCGTTGCACTCGCCAAGGTGGTAGTGCGCAACGGCTTCACGCACCGCGTGTTCGTTCGGGTTGGGCGGAGTCGCATCGAAAATCGTTGGCGTACGTGCAGCGCCGAGGGCCGCGACGACCTTGTCGACGATGCCGGCATTGCGCACGCCGATGTCAGTCACAATCAATGGCCGGGTAATACCCGCGCGCTCGGCTTCGGCGGCCAGATGAGCAAGGCTGTCGTAGCCAAACTGGATTTTAGTGACGTAATTGATGAGGGACATGATTCACCACAAGTTATACAGGATTGTTGTTGTTGCAATCGGTTGGGGGCAGGAGAACTCTCGCTGTCGGGTCAAACCCATTGCATTGCCTGGTTGTGGGGTGGACTATAGGGTCGTCGTGGCTAGCCTCGATACTGACAACTTTCGATACCTCTATAACTTTTAGTTAATCCAGATGACGCCATCACTGAACTCGATCATGTCCCGCCTGCACATCAAGCAGCTTCGCTTGTTGATCGCTCTTGATGAACACGGCTCGTTGCTGGGGGCGGCCAAACAGGTCGCGCTGACACAGCCAGGCGCGAGCAAGGCGCTGCAGGAAATTGAAACCACCTTTGGTACTTCGTTGTTCACGCGCACCAACCGCGGGCTTGAACCGAACGACGCCGGACGCTCCGTCATCCGCTACGCTCGCTTGATCCAGACCGACCTTGCGCACCTGCGCGAAGAGATCATCGGCATCATGCGCGGGGAGGGTGGGCGTGTGTCGGTCGGCACCATCATGGGCGCCGTACCGCTGCTGACCACCGCAATCAGCCGCGTGATTGCCGACCATCCGAATCTGTCGATCGAGATTGTCGAAGACACCAGCGCCGCACTGCTGAGCCAGCTCGACGCCGGGCGCCTGGACCTTGCGATCTGCCGTACCACCATCAGCACCACCCCCTATTTGTATGAAAGCTCGATCTTCGTGGAAGAAACCCTGGCGGTGATCGCCAGCATCCAGCATCCATTCGCCTATGCCAGGCAATTGACCCTCAAGGACCTGGTGGACTACCGCTGGGTGGTCTATCGCGCCAACATGCCCATGCGGTTATTGCTGGAGCGGGAATTTCACGAGGCGGACCTGCGGTTCCCGGTGCACTTGCTGGAAACCACTTCGGCGTTTGCCACACTGTCGCTGCTCCAGGAAAACCCGACCCTTGTTGCGCTGGTGTCGACCGACGTGGCGAAGTTCTGCTCCGGTTACGGCTTTACCACCACGCTGCCGCTGCCCATTACCTCGCGCAGCGAACCCTATGAGCTGGTATCACGCAAAGGCGTACCTGATTCCCCGGCAGCTCGGCTGTTGCGGCAAGCGTTGTTGAATCTCGCTTGACCCCAGTCGGGTGCAACAGGCGGTCGGGATAGTGCCTGCGTCTTGAGGTGAGCATTCGTGCAATTCAGGCAAATTTGATTTGCGGCAGACGCGGTATTTGAAGGGAGTCAGTTTCGTAATAATTGGCGCAATTTTGCCTAAGGCATTCGAACGGTAAGGAGCATCGTCATGGAATTGGGAATAGCGGGTCGCTGGGCAATTGTCTGCGCGTCCAGCAAAGGTTTGGGGCTGGCGTGCGCAAGGGCCTTGGCGAAAGAGGGCGTCAACCTGGTGATCAACGCCCGCGGCAACGAAACGTTGCAGATCGCCGCCGATGAGCTGCGCACCTTGGCTCCGACCATTGAAGTGCGGGCGGTGGCAGGGGACATCAGCGAGGCAACGGTGCGTGAGCAAGTGCTGGCGGCGTGTCCGCAGGTGGACATTCTGATCAACAACGCGGGTGGTCCTCCGCCCGGAGACTTCCGTGACTGGCAGCGCGAGGATTGGCTGAAGGCGCTCGATGCCAACATGCTCACGCCTATCGAGTTGATCAAGGCCTGCGTCGATGGCATGGCTGAACGTGGTTTCGGGCGCGTCGTCAACATCACGTCCGGTGCGGTGAAGGCGCCTATCGATGTGCTCGGGTTGTCCAACGGTGCCCGCAGCGGGCTGACCGGTTTTATCGCCGGGCTTGCGCGGCAGTCACGATTGGCTGGGCACAATGTGACGCTCAACAACCTGCTGCCCGGCCCGTTCGAGACCGAGCGCTTGCATAAAACATTGAGCGCCGCCGCTCAGGCCAATGGGATTGATATCGAGCAGATCAGCGAGCTGCGCCGCAAAAACGTTCCGGCTCAGCGTTTTGGTAATCCCGATGAGTTCGGCGCGTACTGCGCATTCATTTGCAGTGCCCAGGCCGGTTTTCTGACCGGGCAAAATCTGTTGTTGGATGGCGGCAGTTATCCCGGTACGTTTTGAGAGGCCGTCAGACGTGAAAGGAGCGCAGGGCAGGTGAGCGTCGATATCGAATGCGTGGTGGTCGGGGCTGGTGTGATCGGGCTGGCGGTTGCCAGGGCGTTGGCCCGGAGCGGGCGCGAAGTGATTCTGATCGAAGCCGGTGAGGGAATCGGCGTGGGCATCAGTTCGCGCAATTCAGAGGTGATCCATGCCGGCATCTATTACCCGACCGGCAGTCTGAAAGCGCAATTGTGCGTGGAGGGCAAGCAACGCCTCTACGCCTTTTGCGCTGAGCGCGGCGTCGGTTACCAGTGCCTGGGCAAGCTGATTGTGGCCACGGATGACAGCCAGTGCGCGGCTTTGCAAGCGTTGCTGGAGCAGGGGCGGCGTAATGGCGTCGGTGATTTGCAATGGCTGGACGGGTTGCAAGCCCAGACGCTTGAACCGGCGCTGTCCTGCATCGCTGCGCTCTGGTCGCCCACCACCGGGATTGTCGATTCCCATGCCCTGATGCTGGCGCTTCAGGCCGATGCTGAAGCGTCGGGCACTTCGGTTGCCTTTCACACACCGCTGGCGTCCGCATGTTGCACCGGACAAGGATTCGAATTGCACACGGGTGGCGCGCAGCCGATGACTTTGAGCTGCCGCGAGTTGATCAATTGCGCCGGATTGTCCGCGCCTGAGGTGGCGAGCCGGATCGAGGGCTTGCCGTCACAGCACGTTCCAACGGTCCGGTTATGTAAAGGCAGCTATTTCAGCTACAGCGGCCGGGCGCCGTTCCGGCATCTGGTCTATCCGGCGCCGGAAAGTGCCGGGCTGGGTGTGCACATGACCCTCGACCTTGGCGGTCAAGCGCGCTTCGGCCCGGACGTCGAATGGGTCGATCACATCGATTACCGTGTCGACCCGCGCCGGTCCGAGGGTTTTTACGAGGCCATTCGACGTTACTGGCCCGGTCTGCCCGATAACAGTCTGCAACCTGCCTACAGTGGCATCCGCCCGAAAATCAACGGCCCGACCGAACCCGCTGCCGACTTCACTATTAGCGGCCCGGCCGAGCATGGCGTGCCGGGGCTGGTGAACCTGTTCGGCATCGAATCACCGGGCCTGACCAGTTGCCTGGCGCTGGCGGATCGGGTGGTAGAGCGCCTGACACCGCATTCCTTGTAGCCGCTGGCGAGGGTGCCGGTTATCAGCCTTTGCGATGCGGCCCACCGATAGGGCTATGCTTTGCAGTGCGCCCCATCACCATGGGAGATCTCTCATGATCAACGTACGCACTGCCCGCATGCTTGCCGATTACATGAACTGGGCCGACCAGCGCCTCTTTGACAGCCTGGCCGCATTGCCGGGGGGGGAGGTCAGTAAAGAACGCGTGTCGGTGTTCAAAAACATGATCGGCACCCTGAATCACATCTACGTGGTGGACTGCATCTGGCAAGCTCACCTCGAAGGCCGAGGGCACGGCTTCAAAACTTCCCATGATCTGTTGCATGCCGACCTTGCCGAACTGCGCATGGCGCAACGGGAGATCGATCACTGGTACTGCGACTGGAGCGAACGGCAGACCGAGGCGTCGCTGGATAAACCCGTCGAGTTTTCGTTTGTTTCGGGCGAAAGCGGCACCATGAGCGCCGGCGCGATACTGATGCACGTGGTCAATCACGCCAGCTATCACCGTGGCTGGGTGATCCAGATGTACTTCGAAATCCCGGCCATGCCACCGGTCACGGACCTGCCGGTGTACCTGCGCGAGACCCAATCGACAGCGTTCACGTCGCCGCATGCCCGGGCAGTGGAACCGCCATGTGCTGTGCAATTTTCGAACGCAACCAGCGTTCTGCCGGATCGTTATCGTTGACGCCGATACCGTTGCTCAAGCCCGAGCGGATCATTAAACGGCGATGTTTAACACACATCTCCAGACACTCTGCGAGGCTACACAACCTTGCGCCGTTGCCTACGACTGCGCCAGAATCCGCCGGCTTGTGCGCCCTGGGCCGGGACTTTATCGTTTGCGGGTCGCTGACAAATCAGCGATCGGATTTGACCGTCCGACTCAATCAAGGCGTACCAGTGTTTAAGAAAAGCTTCAGGCTTTTTGCGGTGGCTGTGTGCGGGACACCTTCGGGTGTGCCGGATACCTTGATTTCCGGTCGGTCAACCCGCGTACAGTTGCCACCTTGATTCGTTTGACCGCGGACGGTGGCGGCGCCACAAATCAAACAGTTTCACAGTGTTCAAGATCACACCCAACCCACCAGAAACCGATACCGACGACGTTTCCCCCTACGATTCCACCGATTCCAAAAAACTCAACACCGCCGCCGACCGCGCCCTCGACTACTACCTTAAACCGGTCATCTCCAAAGACACACCGCGCAAACCCAGCACCATCTACTTCATCGGGTCTACCACCGATAACGAAACGTTGCTGGTCAACGCCTTTGAGACGTTGGCATCAGCGAGTGTGATGTTGAGCGACTTCGCGGGGCAACTGAACGGCCCGCAGCGCCATACCCTGCTGAGCATTTAAAACTCCGGCATGTTGGGCGAACTGGCGGTGAACCGGATGCTGGATAAAGTCGATCCGCAAAGCTAATGCCACAACTGCATGTCTGATAGGCGATTTATCAGGCAAAAATGATGTCGCATGACACACAGCCATCGCGAGCAGGCTCGCTCCTACACGGAGCTCGGCTCTGTCAGTACCTTGCGGAACGTCTCCACCAACGGCCGCAAATTGATCCGGTGCCATGCTGCCCACAGGGGTCTGGTGAAGGAAATCCACGGCACTTCCCGCAGCACCACACCCGGCGGTGCGTTGCGGCTCAAGCCTTTCTGAATCATGGCGATGCCCAGTCCCGAGGCCACCAGCGCCATGGCAGTGAAGGGGCCGGTGGCTTCCATGCGGATGTCCGGGGTGAAGCCGGCGCGGATGCAGGCGCTGACGAAGTCTTCGCGGTTAGTGACATTCTGGTGGTGCTGTACGCCGATCCACTCTTGATCGGCGAGGTCGGTCGGGGTCAATGTTGTCTGGTTAGCCAGTGGATGGTGTTCAGGTAATGCCAGCAACATCGGGTCGTCCAGTACCTGAAAGCCCAGCAGATCCGGATCGTTTTTGGCCGGCGGTTCGCTGACCAGTGCGATGTCGAGGCTGCGCTGGCGCAGGCCTTCAAGCTGTTCAGTGGAGCGCAGGTTGTACAACGCAACATGCACGTTCGGTCGCTCGACGCGCAACACGCGCAGAGCATTCGGTAACACGCCGGCGTGCATGGCGTTTTCGATGTAGCCGATGCAGAGCCCGCCTTCTTCGCCGCGACCGAGGCGTTTGCCAAGGGATTCCAGGCGACTGGCGTGAGTCAGCAGGGCGCGGGTTTCGGCGAGGAAGGTCTGGCCATCGCGGGTCAGGCGAATGCGTTGTTGGCTGCGTTCGAACAGGGTCAGCCCCAGCCGTTCTTCAAGCTGTGCGATCTGCCGGCTCAGCGGCGACTGGGAAATGTGCAGGCGTTCGGCGGCGCGACCGACGTGTTCTTCTTCGGCGACGGCGACGAAGTAGCGCAACTGGCGGATGTCGATCATGTCAGACCTCTTAGGACTCAAGTTCTGCACATTATGTCTTGGACGGTCCGACCGTCGCAATCTAGGATCTGCTCAACGGTCAGGCAACTGGCCACTGAAACTGATGAGGATTGAATCATGAGCTTGAAAGACAAACTGCCCGGCGCGCTGGGTTTCGGCACCGCACCCTTGGGCAACATGTTCCGCGCCATTCCTGAAGACGAGGCGCTCGCTACCGTGCACGCCGCCTGGGATGCTGGCGTGCGTTACTTCGACACCGCGCCGTTCTACGGTTCGGGCCTGTCGGAACTCCGTTTGGGCGCCGCGCTGTCCCGATACAACCGTGACGACTACGTGCTGAGCAGCAAAGTCGGCCGGGTCATTCTGGATGAAGTCGAAGACACGGCGGCCCGTGACCTGGGCGAGAAGAGCGGGGTGTTCGAACACGGTCGCCCGAACAAGATCGTCAACGACTACAGCGCCGACGCGACGATGCGCTCCATCGAAGACAGCCTCAAGCGTCTGCAAACCGATCGTCTGGATATCGTCTGGGTGCATGACATTGCGCAGGACTTCTACGGCGATCAATGGCTGGAGTACTTCAACCAGGCCCGCACCGGCGCGTTCAAAGTGTTGACCCGTTTGCGCGAAGAAGGCGTGATCAAGGGCTGGGGCCTGGGCGTGAACAAGGTCGAGCCGTGCGAACTGACCCTTGATCTGACCGAAGCGCAACCGGACGGCTTTCTGCTGGCGGGTCGCTACACTCTTCTCGACCACGACCGCGCGTTGCAACGTTTGATGGATGCCGCACTGGCACAGAACGTCGAGATCGTAGTCGGTGGCCCTTACAGCTCGGGCATTCTGGCGGGTGGTGCGCACTTCGAGTACCAGAAAGCCAGCCCGGCGATCATCAACAAAGTCGAGCACATCAAACGCATCGCCGCCGCGCATGGGGTCGACATCAAAGCGGCAGCCTTGCAGTTCTCGTTAGCCAACCCGGCGGTGGCGGCGGTGATTCCAGGTTCCAGCCGTCCAGAGCGGATTGCTGAAGACGTTGCCGCGCTGTCGGCGGCGATTCCCCCAGCATTCTGGCAGGCGATGCGTGAGGCAAAACTGGTGTCCGAACGTGCGCCATTGCCGATCACAGGAGTTTGAGCATGAAAATTGATCTGACTGGGAAACTCGCCATTGTCAGCGGCAGCACCGCCGGCATTGGCTTGGGCATCAGCAAGGCGTTGGCCGAGTCCGGCGCCACGGTGGTAGTGATCGGCCGCGAGACGGCCAAGGTCGATCAGGCACTGGCGAGCATTCGTCAAAGCGTGCCGGGCGCGCAGCTGCGTGGCCTGACCGCCGATTTGGGCACTGCCGAAGGTGCCGACGTGTTGTTCGCTGCCGAACCGCGTGCGGACATTCTGGTGAACAACCTCGGGATCTTTAACGACGTGGATTTCTTCGACACGCCGGACAGCGAGTGGGCGCGGTTTTATGAGGTCAACGTGATCTCTGGTGTGCGCCTGTCACGGCATTACGTGCCGGACATGGTCAAGCAGGGTTGGGGCCGGGTGATCTTCGTGTCCTCGGAATCTGGCATCTCGATCCCGGCCGACATGCTCAACTATGGCGTGACCAAAAGCGCCAACCTGGCGGTGTCCCATGGGCTGGCCAAGCGGCTGGCGGGCACGGGTGTCACGGTCAATGCGATCCTGCCTGGCCCGACGCTGACCGATGGCCTTGAGCAGATGCTCAAGGACGCCACCGCCGCCTCCGGCCGCAGCGTTCGAGAAGAAGCCGATGCGTTTGTGCTCAAGGCGCGGCCGACGTCGATTATCCAGCGCGTGGCGGATGTCGAGGAGGTGGCGAACCTGGTGGCCTACATCGCTTCGCCGCTGTCCTCGGCCACGACCGGCGCGGCATTGCGTGTTGATGGTGGTGTTGTCGACAGCATGGCGATTTGATTTTTTTGATTAAGAGAGAGGGTTACATGGCAACTGCATCAGCGTTTGTTGATATCCCGGCTTCGGCCGATGACGTGTGGCATTTGATCGGCGGCTTCAACTCGCTGCCGGACTGGCTGCCGTTTATTCCGAAGAGCGAACTGAGCGAAGGCGGGCGAGTGCGCAGCCTGCAAACTGCCGACGGCGCGGTGATCGTTGAGCGGCTTGAGGCGTTTGATAACGCCGCGAAGACGTACAGCTATTCGATTGAGCAAGCGCCGTTTCCGGCCACTGCGTATTTGGCGACGATCAAGGTTGAAGCGCAGGGGCAGGGGACTCGTGTGACGTGGTCGGGGCGGTTTACGCCTGTGGGGGTGAGTGAGGAAGAAGTGGTGGCGTTGTTTAGCGGGATTTATCAGGGTGGGCTCAAAGCACTGCGGGCCAATTACCCAGCCTGATACCTGTTTAGCAAACAGCATAAATCCCTGTGGGAGCGGGCTTGCCCGCGATAGCGGAGTGTCAGACGACATAAATTTCTCTGTCAGGCCGCCATCGCGGGCAAGCCCGCTCCCACAGGTTTTGTGTCAATCCGGGGGATTCGAGTCAGGTCTGCGGAATCAGGCTCTGCCGACAATCCAGCACCAACCGCGCGCCACCGAGTTCGCTGCTGCCCACTTCAAGCGCAAACCCATGCAGGCTGGCAATCGCCGCAACAATCGACAATCCCAACCCAAACCCGCTTTTCTGATGACCCCCTTCAGCACGATAGAAGCGTTGAAACACTGCCTCGCGCTCGGCCTCTGGAATGCCCGGCCCGGAGTCAAGCACTTCGATTCGGGTAAACCCTCCCTCGCTGACCCCGCGCAAAACCACCTCGCCCCCCGGCGGCGTGAACTTGATCGAGTTGCTCAGCAGATTCGCCACGGCTTCAAACAACAGTGCCCGATCTCCGTTCAGCGCCGGCAAGGTCGCAGGTAATTGCAGTTTGAAAATCAGTTCGCCTTCCTCCGCCAGCGGCAGGTAAAAGTCGTGCAGCTCTTGCAGCAACGGCACCGGGTCCACTTGCACAAAACCCGAGCGGCGCTGGCGATCCTCCAGCTCGGAAATTCGCAGCAACCCGCGAAAGCGCGCCATCAAGGTGTCCGCTTCACCAAGCACGGAATCCAGTTGCACGGCCAGCGTCGAGCCGTCTTCAGCCTGCTGCTGAATCCGGTACAGCTGCGCCCGCAGACGCGTCAACGGGGTGCGCAGGTCGTGGGCGATGTTGTCGCAGACACCCTTGACCTCGTGCATCAAACGCTCGATGCGTTCCAGCATGGCGTTGACGATGGCGGCGAGCATGTCCAGTTCATCGCGGCGATTGGACAAGGGCAGGCGTCGGGTCAAATCACCGGCAACGATGGCTTCGGCGCTGGCCTGGATGGCGCGGATACGCCGCATTGGCCGGCGCCGCAACAGGTGCCAACCGGCGATGCCAGGAATGATCGTCAGCGTGACGCCCCAGAGCAGCGCATGAAGGATGATCCGGGTAACGGCGAACAACGAACCGTTGTCGCGCACCAGCACCAGCCAGTGACCGTCCTGGGTCTGGGTCGCGACCGCGTCGCAACTGTCGGCGGGCAGGGTCGGGTCGTCGGAGTCGGTGCAGTCGCTGAGCATGTGGATCTTGCCGTCCAGCGGCAGGCCTTCGGGCATGTGGCGCAGGGCACCGCTGAGGTAGCGGTGCTGAGCATCGAACAGGCCATAAGCGTCGATGCCGCGAATGTCGAAGGTCATGCTGACGGCGAGGGCGTCCGCCAATTGTTCGCCCTGAAAGTGCGAAAACAAATGCTGACGTTGCATCAGCGAGTGTTTGGCCAGGTTGTCGAGGTAAGCGGACACCTCGTAGTACATGACGCCCATGAGGATCGCGCTCCAGATCACAAACAGCGAGCTGTAGAGCGCCAGCAAGCGGCTGCTGGAGGAACGCCAGCCGTTAGACGGGTTCGGCAATGACATAACCCGAGCCTCGCACGGTCCGAATCAGTGGTACCTGGCCTTGCGAGTCGATTTTCTTGCGCAGACGGCCAATGTGCACGTCGATCAGGTTGGTGCCGGGGTCGAAGTGGTAACCCCAGACTTCTTCGAAAATCATCATGCGCGACAGAATCTGCCCGGTGTTGCGCATCAGGAATTCGAGCAATTTGTATTCGGTTGGCAGCAGCGTCAGCAGCAGGCCGGCGCGGCTGGCTTCGTGGCTGATCAGGTTGAGCTCCAAATCCGCCACTCGCAGTGTGGTGGCCTGGGCGGTGACGGTGTTCTTTCGGCGCAGCAGCACTTCAACACGGGCGGCCATTTCATCGGTGGCGAACGGCTTGGTCAGATAATCGTCACCGCCCGCGCGCAAACCGCGCACCCTCTCATCGACGTCGGAGAGGGCACTGATCATCAGGATCGGCGTGGCCACGCCCATGGTCCGCAGTGTAGTGACAATCGCCAGGCCATCGAGCTCTGGCAGCATGCGGTCGAGCGTGATCAGGTCGTAGTCGCCACTGACCGCACGCTCCAGGCCTTCACGGCCATTGTCGACCCAATCGACATCGAGGCCGTGGCTGCTCAATTCGGCGACGATTTCCCGGGCGGTCACGGCGTCGTCTTCGATGGTCAAGATGCGGGTCATAGGGCGGGCCTGAATAGCGGTTCTCAATGTGCAGCATTTTGCCAAGAAATGATCGAAGGCTTTCTAAATAAAACTTCATGCGCTCATTATTTTAATCAATGCAGAAAACCCGCTGCGTTGAGGCATTCCTTGCAAATTGCATGAGAAAAGGAAGTTCAATCTTTATAGGTATTTGAAAAATAAAGAAATATTTAACAATCGCGACTGGCACGGTGGCTGCAATGGTGCATTTGAAGAGTTGTAACACCATCTTTCCTGCCTGGAGCGATACAACAATGAATAGATCTTCTGATGGTTTCTATCCCGTCGCTGAAGAAACAAGCACGCTCTCGGGTGTGTCTTGGGGGGCGATCTTCGCCGGGGCCGCTGCTGCGGCGGCGTTGTCGCTGATCCTCGTGCTGCTCGGTTTCGGCCTGGGTTTTTCGGCGGTCTCGCCGTGGGCCAATGAAGGCGTGAGCGCCAAGGGCCTGGGCATCTCAACCATCGTTTGGCTGGCGGTGACGCAGATCGTGGCATCCGGGCTCGGTGGCTACATTGCCGGCCGTTTGCGGGTCAAGTGGGCCAACATGCATGGGGATGAAGTGTATTTCCGTGATACCGCCCATGGCTTCCTCGCCTGGTGCGTGGCGACATTGGTGACTGCGACCCTGGTGGTCGGCTCGGTCAGCAGTATCGTCAGCGGTGGTGTACAGGCCGGGGCGAATGTTGTCGGCGGGGCGGCCAGTGTGGCGACTCAAGCCGCAGGCACTGCTGCCGGAAAAACCGACAGCGATCAGTTCGGTTACTTCGTCGACAGCCTGTTCCGTTCCGATAGTCCGGCCAACGTCAGCGATGACGCCGCCCGTAGCACGGTGACCCGCATCTTCGCGCGCAGCCTGAGCAATGGCCAATTGTCAGCCGAGGACCGGACCTATCTCGCGCAAATGGTTGCCCAACGCACCAACCTGAGCCAGGCAGACGCCGAACGTCGTGTCGATGACGTCTACGCCCGCACTCAAAAAGCCATTGCCGACGCCAAACTCGCGGCCCAGCAAGCTGCTGACACCGCCGCCAAAGTCGCTGCCTGGACATCGCTGTGGATGTTCATCGCCCTGCTGATTGGTGCGTTTTTCGCCAGCCTTGCCGCCACCTATGGCGGTCGTCGTCGGGACGCCGTGGTGTATGTGGAAACCGACGCTTACCTCACCACTGCATCACTGCCACCTGTTCGCTAACCCAGGAGAATCATCATGCGCTCATTACTGCTGTTCTTTCTCGGCGTGCCCATCCCGATCATCATCCTGATCGCCTTGTTCATGCATTAATAGCTGAAGCTCGGGCCTGACGTTAAACCGCGTTATCGTTCATCGCGGGCAAGCCGCGCTCCCACAGGGGAACACTGTCACACTGTGGGAGCGTGGTTTGCCCGCGATGACGTCATAACAGTCGCCATACCGCTTAAACCTTACCCGCCTCCTGCTCCTCCAACTGATCCGACTCAAACAATTTAGCCAGCTCAGCCCGCGCTTCCTGCGCGGTCTGCAACACCTTCGCCGCATCGTCATACACGGCATGCTGCGCTTCCAGCACCTGCTCATCGTGATGCTGGAAGCGCTTGATCCGCGCATCGGCCTGAGCCTGAGTCAGCCCCAGGCCAACCAGCGTGCGGCGACTCATTTCGAGGCTCGAATAATAAGTTTCGCGAATCGCCTCGGCGCCAAGGTCCACCAGGCGATGCACATGCTGGCGGTTACGCGCCCGAGCGATGATTTTGATGTGCGGATACAACCGATGCACCACCTCGGCGGTCTTGATATTGGTGTCCGGATCATCGGTAGCAATGATGAAATATTCGGCCTGTTCGACCTTGGCCGCGCTGAGGATTTCCGGGCGCATCGGGTCACCATAAAACACCGGCACACCGCCGAAACTGCGGGACAGTTCAATGGTTTCCACGGAGGTGTCGAGCGCTACGAACTTGATGTTTTGCGCCCGCAGAATCCGCGACACGATCTGACCCATCCGGCCCATGCCGGCAATCACCACACGCGGCGCATCGGTGTCGATTTGGCGGAATGTTTCCGGCACCACGACGGGTTGCACCTTGGGCGAATACAGCCGTGCGCACAGCAGCAACAGCAGCGGCGTCACCGCCATGGACAGGGTTATGGTTAGCACCAGCAAATCGTACAGGTGCGGCTCGAACAAGCCCTGATCGCGGCCGATCTTGAACACCACAAACGCGAATTCACCACCGGCCGCCAACACGATGCCCAAACGCAACGCATTGACTTTGCTCAAGCCGCCGGCCAATCGGCCCACGATAAACAGCAGCGGCAACTTGATTGCGATCAGCAGTAGCGTCAACCCGAGCACTGCAATTGGCGCGCTGAGCAGCAGGCTCAGGTTGGCCCCCATACCGACGCTGATAAAGAACAGCCCCAGCAGCAGGCCTTTGAACGGTTCGATCTGCGCTTCCAGTTCATGACGGTATTCAGAGTCCGCCAACAGCAACCCGGCGAGGAACGCGCCAAGCGCCATGGACACGCCGACCAGGTCCATCAACCACGCCGTACCGATCACCACCAGCAGCGCCGTCGCAGTAGACACTTCCGGCAAACGGGTCTTGGCCACTACGCGAAACACCGGGCGTAGCAGATAGCGTCCGCCGATCACTACCACCGCAATGCTGCCCAACACCCTCAGGCCATGATTCACATTGTCGGCCTCTGTGCTGGCGTGATCTCCACCCGCCAGCAGCGGCACCATGGCGATCAGCGGGATCGCGGCGATGTCCTGAAACAGCAGAATCGCAAATGCTAACCGACCGTGAGGGCTGGTCAACTCCTTGCGTTCGGCCAGGCTTTGCAAGCCAAACGCGGTGGACGACAAGGCAAGGCCAAGACCGAGCACGATGGCGCTGTTCAGTGGCTGACCAAAGACGAACAGCGCCAGCCCACCCATCACCGAGCCCGTCAGCAGCACCTGCGCCAGGCCAACGCCGAACACCGATTTGCGCATCACCCACAAGCGTCGCGGCGACAGTTCCAGGCCAATGACGAACAACAGCAATACAACGCCAAGTTCAGAGATGTGGCTGACACGCTGCGGGTCGCTGATCAACCCCAGCACCGACGGCCCGATGAGGACGCCGGCAAACAGATAACCCAGCACGGCTCCCAATTGCAGACGCTTGGCCAAGGGCACGGTGAGCACCGCCGCGAACAGAAACACGACAGCGGCTTGCAACAGGTTCCCTTCATGGGGCATGGCTTACTCCAGAACTCGATACGGCGGAGCGCCAAGGATAAAGGCTGTGGCGGGATGCGTCAGCCGTGTTGACTGACAAACCGCTATCGCTGGCAAGCTAGCTCCCACAGAGGAACGCGCTCATCGGTAGGAGCTGGCTTGCCAGCGGAGACGCCGAACCAAACAACCGAGCAATCAGATAAACGCCTCGATATGCGCCATCCCCCGAGCCACATACTCTTCCTTCTCACCCACTGGCGCGAAGTTGTGCAGCACCTCCCGCGCCGCTTCAGTGCCTTTCAGTCGAGCCAAAAACCACACCGCCAAATATTGCGCCGACAAACATCCACCCGCCGTCGCGACATTCCCATTGGCGTAAAACGCCTGATTGACGACATTTACACCAGCCGCCTGCACCCAAGGCTTGCTGATGGCATCGGTGCAAGCGGGGGCGTCGCCGAGCAAGCCGAGCTTTGCCAGCAAAAAGGTGCCAGAACATTGCGCGGCCAGTAACTGGCGGTTTGGGTCGAAACGCAGTTGATCCATAATCGCCGGATTTTCAGCCACTTCACGGGTCTGGCGTCCGCTGCCGACCAGCACAGCATCCGCCTGACAAGCCTGGGCAAGATCAATCTGCGCATCGATGGTCAATCCATTCATGGACGTGACTCGCGGTGTCGGCGAAGCGATGCTCACACGCCAGTCCTTGTCACCCTGCAGCGACACCCGGCTAAGCATGCCGTAAGCGATCAGGGAATCCAGTTCGTTGAAACCGTCGAAGGTCAGAATGGCAATGTGCATGGCGGCTAGTCCTGAGTGTGTTCACGCAGCCTACGCCGACCCGAGGCGCAACCCCCGGTACAGTAAGGTGCAGAATCATCGCAACAGTAAGGAATGATTCTTCGCAAACACAGTAGGGCGTTAAAGCCTAATTAATTAGGCGCTCGCACCGGGCTCTCGGTGCCCAACCGATACTGATTATTCCCACTGCGCTTGGCCTCATACATCGCCAGATCCGCAATATGAATCAGCCGGTCCATGCTCGGCGCATGGTCCGGGTACACCGCGACCCCAAGGCTGGTGCCGATGTGGCGCTGGTCGTTGCCGATGCTGATCGGCGGTGACAGTTCGACGAAAATTTTCTGGCAGATACTGCGCGCTTCATCCTGCAGGCTAATGCCCTGAGGCAATCCTTGGAGAATGACCACAAATTCGTCGCCGCCGATCCGGGCGACGGTGTCGGTTGAGCGCAATATTTTCTTTAACCGCGTGGCGGTGGCGATCAGGACGCGGTCGCCGGCCGCATGGCCGTAGTGATCGTTGATGGCTTTGAAACCGTTGAGGTCGACAAACACCAGCGCAACCCGTGTGGCGCCAATACGCGCTTGTTCCAGTGCCTCGGACAGGCGTTCTTCCAGCACGAGCCGATTGGGCAGCCCGGTCAGTGGATCGTAATGAGCCAGGTGTTGCAGGTAGCGGGCGGAGGCTTTTTCCTCGGTAATGTCGCGTACTACGCCCATCATTTTGATGGTGGCGTCGTGGTCGTTCTTGACCACGTTGCCGGTCTCTCGCAGCCAGTGAATGCTGCCGTCGGGCCAGACGACGCGGTATTCCTCGTCATGGTTTTCCCCGGTTTCCAGGCACCGCAATTCCCCGGCGCGCACGCTGGCGCGGTCCTCCGGGTGTACGCAGGAGCAAAACAGCGCGTAGGAGGGCGTTACTTCGCCGATCTTGAAGCCGAACATGCCGTAGATCGCGTCCGACCAGTAGAGCTTGTCGGTGTCGACGTCCCAATCCCAGGTGCCGATACGGGCGAAGTATTGGCTGCGTTTGAAGCGTTCTGCGTCGCCATCCTGGCGTATGGACGGTCCTTCGGACAGGCTGGCAATCAGTGCACGACACTCGCCCAATTGTTTTTTCAGCGAGCGCTCTCGATAGAACATCGCGATGAGCAGGGCAAGCATGACTGAGCCGATGGCTGCGCTGGTCCAGACCAAATTCATTCAGGGAGAGTCATTGGGTATTAAACCGAGGGAAACGTTGGTGCTTATGTTAGTTCACCGGACTGCTTGGTTGCAGTCGCTTTCTATCTAGCGAGCGCTAGACTTTCTGTGCACGCCATCAGCTTCGTGATCGTCCGTCTGGCAGGAGATCCTCAGCATGTCTCAGGTAAACGCGTCTGGCCCGACGCCCCCACCACCTGCACCGGAGAGTTCACAGTTGTCGGCGCATTTTGGTGGACCGACGTTGCTGTTTGCGGCTTACCTGTTTTTCTATTCCTGGCTGCATTTGTTTTATTACTTCAAGACGTTCGGCATACCGCTGGTGTCGCTGGATATCTCTCTGTATTTCTATCTGGCGTTTGCCTGGACTGTGGCGAAACAGCTCGGCGTCTGGATCCTGATCATTCTGGGCGGTGGTGCCATCGGTTATGTCGCACTTAATGGTGCCTGGTCTTCGGATCGCAAGTTGTTTCCTTACTTCCTGCACAAGGCCTTGTTCGCGATTTTTTTGGTTTGCGGCCTGGGGGGCACCTCATTACTGGCCGAGTATTTCGGAACGCTGCAGGCCCAGCAAGTTCGCGACGGCGGCGTATTGCACCCGATTCGCCTGCACTTCGACGACAAACAGGTCAAAAACTTTCCGCCGGAACTGATGATGGCAACGGCCAGCAAGGATGGCGGGATTAAAGAAGCCGTGCTGCTGATTGAAACGGGCGAGACGTACTACGTGCTGGTTCAAAAGGTGCTGATGAAAACCGAAAAGCAGCCGCAACGTTACGATTCATTCGGCACGGTGTATCAAGTGCCAAAAAAGCAGGTGACCTACGTTGAAATAGATGTGCCCAACATCCCGAGAATGACTTGGACATTATTTTTCGACGAGTTCCTGTAAGTCACGACGCGGGACTGGACCAATGGCAGGTGCGCTATGACCAGACTGACGATTGCCCTGACCCTCGCTCTGTTTGTGAGCGCGGCGCAGGGCGAACAGATATTGATAATGCCCAGTGGCGAACAGTACCTTGGCAACGAAACCGTGGACCATTCGGGGATTTTTGTGGATTGCGAAAAGCGGCCACATAGTTCGGCGGACGGAAAGATCCAGCCGACGAGCCAACGATGTACGACCAACAATGTCATCGTTGTCATGGCGCCGTCGTTGATTACTCGCTCACCGCTGGAGGTGGTTAGCGTGGACCCGACCGCCAAAAAAATTGAGGTCATGGAGGGGAATACGGTCCAGACCCTCGACTTGAAACAATTCCCGGATCTGCATTGGTTTGATTTCGCCAAAGGAGATCAGATCGGCATTGTGACCGACCAGAAAAGTAGTGTGGGCAAATGGATCCTTCCGGAAGCGATCTTCGGCAAGGACTTCGCGGTCGATGCGAAGCAGAAGGAAGACAAAAAAGTCGTGGAAATGTTGTCCCACCCCGATAAGGGCACCTGAAGAGTTGCAAGCAGAATGATTTTCTGGGAAAACCACGTCCCTCGAATACCGCAAACAGACCATCATCGTCATGAATGAAGAACTGCAAATCATCGACCTCCAGCCAGGCGACGGTAAAGCCGCCGTCAAAGGCGCGCTGATCACCACCCAATACCGTGGCTGGCTGGAAGACGGCACTGAATTCGACTCGTCCTACAGCCGTGGTAAACCTTTCCAGTGCGTGATTGGCACTGGCCGGGTTATCAAAGGGTGGGATCAGGGGATTATGGGGATGCAGGTGGGCGGCAAGCGCAAATTGCTGGTGCCGGCGCATCTGGCGTATGGCGAACGGACGATGGGCAAAATCACGCCGAATTCGAACCTGATTTTCGAGATTGAACTGCTGGAAGTGCTGACTCGGGATGATTGACGCAGGCCTGATCGGAGCCTGTGGCGAGGGGCAAGCCCCTTCACCACAATGGCTTTGCCTTCGATCCCTCGGCGGGTCACGTGAATAGGTCAATGTCGGCAAACGTGTATGACCGTTCTGAAACTCTGGCCGTTGTTACAAGTCGGGGATTAGTTACAAATGAGCCGCGGCGAGCCTGAATATGTTCGTCGAATTTGATGGCCCCTTCGCGAGCAGGCTGGCTTACAAACGCCGAAAGACTCAGCCTTGCCACGCCCCGGCATTCGCCAAACTCTTCGTCCGCTCCACAGCTAACGCCATCAGTGAATCCACCGCACTCGTGGCCATCGTCTCCCGCGTCTCATGCGTCGCCGACCCCATGTGCGGCGTCGCCATCACGTTGTTCAACGTCAACAGCGGCGAATTCTTGTTCAGTGGCTAACGTTTAAACGCATCCAGCCTCGCCCCCTGCATGCAGCGCTTCGATCAGCGCCAATTCTTCCCTTCGGATGAGCGAAAAAGGACAGCCGACCCGCTCCTGGCTCGTTCAGAATAACTTGGTAGCGCTGCCATTTTCCTATCGGAAAGATTCGCAGCAAAACAGTGGCCCTCGCTGGGCGAGCATTAGGCATGGATCCGTCCCTGTTTTGGGATGCTGCTGTTTAAACACCGCTACAACCAGACAAAGGTGAAACAAAATTATAATTTCAGCTACGAATATTCCAGCGAGCTCTTTGACTCAACCAGCAGTACCACATACGGTACAGGCTGCGGCAATAAAAAGCGTCTTCCCTCAAAATATATCCACGAAATTATTACAGAACTTCGCCCTCCTCGCGGGGAGCAATATTGAGGCAAATATCCTTTTTAATGAGAGTGACGATGGCGTACCGATCTTCCAAAGAGATCCCAAAAAAACCATGGCAATTATCAATGAGGGTAACAAGCAAATAGCTGCTGAATGGGGCATGCCACTGCATGAGGTAGAGGCGATGGTAGGCGGCGCCAGCACTTTTCGCGACCCTGTATGCGGACTTTCTGCGAATAACATCATGAAGCTGTTTCTGGACGGCGAAGAAAATAGCTACAGTTATTCGAAGGCGGAAAATCTGGATTTATCAATGTTGAAGTCAAAACTGAGCTCTTTGCCTATTGATAAGCACTTTTTGCTTAGAGTGCAGGATGGTGGGCTCGGTCACGCTTATATAGTTGATATCCCTGCCGGTGATGAAAAAATACGTCCGGCTTTTCTCTATCAATCGGATCTCGGTGGCGGTGTAACCCGAAGTGTCTCGCTCACTGACTGGATGCGGGAAAAGGCACATATCCTAATTGACATGAACGATGTTTGTGAGCACTTCGACAACATGGCTTCGGGCAATATCGATCTGGGGTGCATAGCGAAGCCGTTTGATATTGACGGTAACCCTCTCATCCTCAATGCAGAACGCCTGCGGTTGGGAAAGCCCAGTAAATTTCAAGTTCAAGAATATGATCCAGATAGATTGCAACAAAATGTGGATGCTATTGTCTCCTTGTGCAATTAAATGCGGCCATCCTTCGTTTTGTATCGTCGTAATGGAGCGGGCGTCGCTGATTTTTTATGTTGCACAACCTTGTTTACGAAATTAGGATCAAATGAATCCAGCAAGCCTGCTTGATCAGGTATTGCGATAGGAGCGGACTATGTGTATCCACTCAAACAATACGCAACAAACAAATCCAATAGCACAACATATAGGCAATGTTAGACCACTCGATGCGGCGCAAGGGTTGCAGATGGATCTGGATGCGGTCAATGCCATTCCTTGTCATGAGTGCTCTATAAGTAGAATGCATAGAATTTTGAGTAATGCGTTGTTTGCAACGAAGATCGATAGTATTGACTTCATTTCAGAAAACGACGTGCTCATTAGAACGTCCAGTATCAAAAATAGCCTAAGCCAATACCATCACGATGATCTTTTGGTGCATAGCTCAATGCTGATTGTAAAAGACGTCGGCGGAGGTGAGTGTACATTTAACAGGATAGAGATGGTTGAGGCTGGCAGAATGGATTGTTTGGTATGGCATAGTGATAGGTACCACATGGGGCTACGCCTTAGCGAGCGAATTGATACAAAGCCAGATAATTTTTTTCTGCATGGAGATACATATAAAATACACCTCCCAAGCACCGGCCAAAAGTTGCAATCTGATAAATTAAATACTTTTAGCAGGGTTGCGTTTGCGCTCGGCTTGGAAGGGGAAATGCTAAAAAATACACAACAAATATACGGCGGCGGATCAGATGGTTTGTATAACTGCAATACCTTTGTTGCTAATGTTCTGTCCAATGCGTGCGGGGAATATGTTAACCCAGCGGTTTGAGTGTCCCTGAGTAGAATGAGCAGTTGTCGATTGGGGTGAGATGGCAAAGGATTTGTCTGATCGGTTTAGATAGGCTATGGCGCGTCCTATCACCAACGCCGTGTTTTGGGAGGGCGCGTGTCGCCAATCAACGAATATGCAGCTGTTCAACTGCTGGACGAGGCTTTTCGGCACTGGACCGGCCAGGGTCTGCCGGCCCCTGAATCACTGACCGGAACGGAACGCTTGCACTGGTTGCACGAGCACGCGCCGTACAGCCTGTTAGCCCATGGCACTGAAGACGATCCTTGTTTCTTCTATGCCAATGAACAGACGCTGGCCTGTTTCAAATACGATCGCTCGCAGTTCCTTGGTATGCCGTCACGGTTCAGCGCTTCGCCGTTGGACCGAGCCATACGCCAGACACTGCTGGAACAGGTCACGGCCAACGGGATTGCTCATGGCTATAGCGGCTGGCGAGTGGACAGGGACGGCAATGCCTTCATGATTTACGAAGGCAAAGTCTGGACCCTGATCGATCAGCACGGCGAACATCGGGGACAGGCAGCATTGTTCTGGCCGGATAGAGCGCGCGTTGGTGTAATTGATTGACAGGTTTTGAATGATGCGTCCTTTGTCATGGCGTCTTCGCGATCTCACGGCACATCCCGAAACACCGGAATCCGCCCATTCAACGAAGGCCGGTATGCCCAGGCCAATCGCTCCAGCGCAGGCTGGTGCGCCAGAATCTCCCTCAACGTCGCACTGGCAATCCCCAGCGCCAATATTTGCGCCGGACACTGATGCCGCCCCGCGCCAAAGGTAAAACTGCGGCGCTGCGAGCGATCCAGACGAAAGACGTCCGGGCTGTCATTCAGCTGCGGATCGCGATTGGCCGACGCCAACAGCAACAGAACCACATCGCCCGCATGCAGGCGCACGCCCTCGATTTCACAGGGCTCGGCGACAAACCGGCGAGTGTTCTGCACCGACGGGTCAAAACGCTGGGTTTCGGCAATCAAATCATCTACGCAGGTCTGCTGAAGCGATGGATGTCGAATCACCGCCAACAGCGCATTGCCGATCAGCCCCGCAGTGGCTTCAAACGTTTGGGAAAACAGACCAATCAGATTGGCGATCAGCGTTTCGTGGTCACCAGCGAAGCGCCCGCCAATTCCGGCGAGCAGCGGGCTTTTATTGTCCGGGTCGTCGAGCAATTCAATGAAGTAACCCCGTAAATGTTCAGCGCCAGCCTGCGCAGCGTCGAGTTGCGCCTGATCGCTGAGCGGCGACAGGCATGCCACGAAATCTGCTGTCAGCTCGCTGATCGACCGACCCTGGGCCGGCGTGAACCCCAGCAAAGCCGCCACCACGCACACCGGCCCGCGAAACATGGCGTTGTACAAACCGTCGGCGTCGGGCGTGATCAATCGCGCCGCCACCAATGCATTGACTTCGTTTCTATCGATCAACGCCAACCCCGGCTCAATCGCCGTCCTCGGGCAGCGCTGCCGTTCGCCTTCATTCATCCGCATCAACTGCCCGAATACCTTGCCCGCCATACCGTCGGCAATCGCCCTGGGCACCGGTTCAGCGGTCGGCCGTACATGGCAATCAGGATGGGCGAGCACGGCGGCGACCGCTCGGGCAGTACTGGCCACCCACATTTTTAGTCCTTCGTGAAAAATCAGTCCTCCTTGGGCACGCAATTGCGCGTAATAGGGATAAGGGTCGGTATGAGTCGCAGCGATGATTGGGTCCATGGGTCGCAGCCTTGTTTGTGGCGGGGAAAGTGTTGCTACTATCTCCAGTCCTAAGGGCCCTTGATTCGTCCGGGAGCGAAATATGAACGCAAAACAACACGACATCGGCGTCTCTCAGGTAGCGGCAGCCATTGCGGAGCCGGCCCGGACGAAAATCCTCTGTTCGCTGATGGATGGCCACGCCCGCACCAGCACCGAACTGGCGGCGATTGCCGAAGTCAGCGCCTCCACCGCCAGTGCGCATTTGGCCAAACTCAAGGAATTGGCATTGGTGCGGCTGCACGTACAAGGCCGCCATCGTTATTACAGCCTGGCGGACAAGCGCGTGGCCCAGGCACTGGAAGCGCTGATGGTGATCGGCCAGAACACCGCGCCGACGTTCAACTCGCGCACGCCGGATCGCTTGCAATTCGCTCGCACCTGCTACGACCACATGGCCGGCACGTTGGCGGTGCTGCTGCATGACCGGATGCTGGAAAAAGGCTGGTTGCTGGAAACCGATGAGCAGGCTTATCGGTTGAGCGACAGCGGCGAGGCGCTGTTTGAAGGATTGGGCATTGAGGTCAAGGACCTGAGTACGCTGCGTCGCCGTTTCGCCTGTCCGTGTCTGGACTGGAGCATGCGTCGGCCACATCTGGGTGGCTCGTTGGGGGCGGAGTTGCTGCAATCCGCGATCAAACGCAAGTGGGTGACGCAGGACCTGGACAGCCGGGCGTTGACGTTGACGCCGATGGGGCGCAAGGCGCTTGGTGCGCAGTTTGACCTGGCGCTGCCGTCTTCAAGCGGATCATCGATATCTATTGATAAAAGGCATCAAGATATTTCCGTTACCCATTGAATTTGAAGGGTAACGCTAAAAAATAGAAGGCGAAAAAAAGCCCGGCTATCCAATTGATAGCCGGGCTTTTTTGCTCAAGCGAACAGCCGCTTCAGATCAAACCTTGACGATCCAGCCCGCTGGCGCTTCGATGTCGCCGGTCTGTACACCGGTCAACTCTTTGTAGAGCTTCTGGGTGACCGGGCCGACTTCGGTTTCGCTGTGGAACACGTGCAAGTGGTCGTTGTAGTTGATGCCGCCGATCGGGGTGATCACGGCCGCGGTACCGCAAGCGCCGGCTTCCTTGAAGTCCGAGAGCTTGTCGATGAACACGTCGCCTTCGATCACTTCCATGCCCAGACGCGATTTGGCCAGCTCGATCAGCGACAGGCGGGTGATGCCTGGCAGGACCGACGGCGAGTTCGGGGTGACGAACTTATTGTCGTGGGTGATCCCGAAGAAGTTGGCCGAGCCGACTTCTTCGATCTTGGTGTGGGTCATCGGGTCCAGGTAGATGCAGTCGGCGTAGTGCGCTTTCTTGGCCTGGGAGCCTGGCATCAGGCTGGCGGCGTAGTTGCCACCGACCTTGGCCGCGCCGGTGCCTTGTGGGGCGGCACGGTCGAAGCTGGAGATCAGGAAGTTGTGCGGAGTCAGGCCGCCCTTGAAGTAGGCACCGACCGGAATGGCGAAGATCGAGAAGATGAACTCGGGGGCGGTACGCACGCCGATGTTGTCACCCACGCCGATCACGAACGGACGCAGATACAGCGCGCCGCCGGTGCCGTAAGGCGGGATGAAACGCTCGTTGGCGCGGACCACTGCTTTGCAGGCTTCGATGAACTGTTCGGTTTCGACGAACGGCATCAGCAGGCGTGCACAGCTGCGCTGCATGCGCAGGGCGTTCTGGTCCGGGCGGAACAGGTTGATCGAACCGTCCTTGCAACGATAGGCCTTCATGCCTTCGAAGCACTGCTGGCCATAGTGAAGGGCGGTGGAGCCTTCGCTGATGTGCAGCACGTTGTCTTCGGTCAGGGTGCCTTTGTCCCACTCGCCATTGCGCCAGTACGACAAGAAACGCTTGTCTGTCTTGATGTAGTCAAAACCCAGCTTGTCCCAATTGATGCTTTCGTTACCCATGACACCCTCTATCACTGAACAACCGCCGAAACGGTTCAAGGCTTCTGACGTTTTTTGGATGGGGACAACAATACTTCATTCCGGAGCGAAATCGCAGTCCAGACTATCGGCTGACTGACAGATAAATTGTGTTGTCCTTGAGAATTCGCGAGCAGGCTCGCTCCCACAGGGTTATGTGAACGCCACAAATCCAATGTGGGAGCGAGCCTGCTCGCGAAGAGGCAATCACTGCCGCCATCAATTGCGCTAGTTACAGGTGCAATGCATGCCCCAACGCACGCAACGCCGCTTCTTGAACAGCCTCGCCCAAGGTCGGATGCGCATGGATGGTGCCGCCGATGTCTTCCAGCCGCGCGCCCACTTCCAGGCTTTGGGCGAAGGCCGTGGACAGCTCGGAAACCCCGACGCCCACTGCCTGCCAGCCGACAATCACATGATTGTCCCGACGAGCGACCACCCGCACGAAGCCGCTTTTCGATTCCAGCGTCATCGCCCGGCCATTGGCCGCGAACGGGAAGCTCGAAACGATGCAGTCCAGACCGGCGGTCTTGGCCTCATCCGGGGTCTTGCCGACCACCACCAGTTCCGGGTCGGTAAAGCACACGGCCGCAATAGCGGTGGGGTTGAATTCACGGGTTTTACCGCTGATCAGTTCGGCCACCATCTCGCCCTGAGCCATGGCTCGGTGCGCGAGCATCGGTTCGCCGCTCAAGTCGCCGATGGCGTACACGTTGCGCATGCTGGTCTGGCAACGGTGATCGATCTTGATCGCCGAGCCGTTCATGTCCAGGTTCAGCGCTTCGAGGTTCCAGCCCTGGGTGTTAGGTTTGCGACCGACGGCCACCAAGACCTGGTCGGTTTCCAGGTTCAGGGTGTCGCCATCAGGACCCAGTACTTGCAGCAAATTGCTTGTTGAATCAAAGCCTTGAACGCTATGTTTCAAGTAAAGCTTCACGCCGAGCTTTTTCAGTTCGTCGTGTACCGGCTGAGTCAGTTCGGCATCATAGGCGGGCAGGATGCGTTCCTGCGCCTCGACCACGCTGACGTCGGCGCCGAGTTTGCGATAGGCAATCCCCAGTTCCAGACCGATATAACCGCCACCGACCACGGCCAGCCGCTTTGGCACGGACGTCGGTGCCAAGGCTTCGGTGGAGGAAATGATCGGGCCGCCAATCGGCAGCATTGGCAGGTTTACGCTTTTCGACCCGGTGGCCAGCACCAGGTGTTCACACTGAATGCGAGTGTCGCCGACGTCGATGGTTTTACCGTCGACGACCTTGGCCCAGCCTTGAATCACCTGGACTTTGTTCTTTTTCAGAAGCGCTGCGACGCCAGTGGTCAGGCGATCGACAATGCCATCCTTCCATTCAACGCTCTTGCTGATGTCGAGGGTCGGCGCAGAAACGCTGATGCCCAAGGGCGAATGCTGGCTGTGGTGTTGCGTCTGGTGGAACTGCTCAGCCACGTGGATCAACGCCTTGGACGGAATGCAGCCGATGTTCAGGCAGGTGCCGCCCAGCGATTCGCCTTCCACCAGAATGGTTGCAATGCCCAGTTGACCGGCACGAATTGCCGTCACATAACCGCCAGGGCCACCGCCGATGATCAGCAGCGTGGTGTTCAAAGTTTGCATTGTGCTCTCCAACAAAAATCAGTCCACAAACAAGGTGGCGGGTTGTTCGAGCAGGCCACGAACGGCCTGGATGAATTGCGCCGCGTCCATGCCGTCGACCACGCGGTGATCGAAGGAGCTGGAGAGGTTCATCATCTTGCGGATCACGATCTGGCCTTTGACCACCATCGGGCGTTCGACGATTTTGTTGACGCCGACGATCGCCACTTCCGGCAGGTTCAGCACGGGGGTGCTGACGATGCCGCCCAAGGCTCCGAGGCTGGTCAGGGTAATGCTCGAACCGGACAATTCATCGCGGTTGGCCTTGCCGTTGCGTGCAGCGGTAGCCAAACGGGAGATTTCGCTGGCGTTGTCCCACAGGCTGCGGGCTTCGGCATGACGGACCACCGGCACCATCAAGCCGATGTCGGCCTGGGTGGCGATGCCCACATGCACCGCGCCGAGGCGGGTGATGACCTGGGCTTCGTCGTCGTAACGGGCGTTGATCTGCGGGAAGTCGCGCAGGGCAACCACCAGGGCGCGGACCAGGAACGGCAGCAAGGTCAACTTGCCACGGGTTGCGCCGTGTTTTTCGTTCAGGTGCGCGCGCAGTTCTTCGACGGCTGTCACGTCGATTTCTTCGACGTAACTGAAGTGTGCGGCGCGCTGTGTAGCGTCCTGCATGCGCTGGGCAATTTTACGGCGCATGCCGATGACCGGGATTTGCTCTTCGTCGTTACGCTGGGCGTAAGCGGAGGTCACGGTCGATGCATTCGACTGACCTTGCGCCAGATAGGCGTCGAGGTCTTCGTGCAACACACGGCCGGCTGGGCCGCTGCCACGTACCAGGCGCAATTGAATGCCGAGGTCTAGCGCGTGTTTTCGCACGGCCGGGGAGGCCAGCGGACGTTCGTCGGCCTCGCGAGCCACCATCGGGCCTTGGCAAACCGCCACTCGCGGCGCTGCGGCAGCGACCGGTTTGCTTTCGACAACGGCTGCAACTGTAGGCGCTGCAACCGGCGCTTCTTTAACGGGAGCAGGCTGCGCCGACTCTTTAACGTTGCCCGCGCCTTCCACTTCAATACTGATCAGGATGCTGCCAACGGCCATGACTTCGCCCGGCACACCGCCCAGCGCAATCACCTTTCCGTGGACCGGCGAAGGGATGTCGACCATCGCCTTGTCGGTCATCACATCGGCCAGCACCTGATCTTCGACGACCATGTCGCCGACTTTGACGTGCCACACCGACAATTCAACTTCTGCAATGCCTTCACCAATGTCCGGCATTTTAATAACGTGCGTGCCCATTCAGACCTCCATAACCCGATGCAAAGCCGCGCCCACTCGGGACGGGCCAGGGAAATACGCCCACTCTTGTGCGTGCGGGTAGGGAGTGTCCCAACCGGTGACGCGTTCGATAGGCGCTTCCAGGTAGTGGAAGCAGTGCTCTTGCACCAGTGCGACCAGTTCGGCGCCGAAGCCACAGGTACGGGTCGCTTCATGAACGATTACGCAACGGCCGGTTTTTTTCACGGACTTGACAATGGTGTCCAGGTCCAGCGGCCACAGGCTGCGCAGGTCGATGACTTCAGCGTCGATGCCGGTTTCTTCAGCGGCGACTTGCGACACGTAAACGGTGGTGCCGTAAGTCAGGATGGTCACGTCCTTGCCCGGACGAGCGATGGCGGCGACGTCCAGCGGCACGGTGTAGTAACCGTCCGGCACTTGGGCGGCCGGGTGTTTCGACCACGGGGTTACCGGGCGGTCGTGATGGCCGTCGAACGGACCGTTGTACAGGCGTTTTGGCTCCAGGAAGATCACCGGGTCATCGTTTTCGATGGAGGCAATCAGCAAGCCTTTGGCGTCGTAAGGATTGGATGGCATGACCGTGCGCAGACCGCAGACCTGAGTGAACATCGCCTCGATGCTCTGGCTGTGGGTCTGGCCGCCATAAATGCCGCCGCCGCAAGGCATGCGCAGGGTCATCGGGGCGGTGAATTCGCCGGCCGAGCGATAACGCAGGCGGGCGGCTTCGGAAATGATCTGGTCCGACGCCGGGTACACGTAGTCGGCGAACTGGATCTCGGCCACCGGGCGCAGGCCGTAAGCGCCCATGCCCACGGCGACGCCGACGATGCCGCTTTCGGAGATCGGCGCGTCGAACACGCGGGAGGTGCCGTACTTGGTCTGCAGGCCTTCGGTGCAACGGAACACGCCGCCGAAGTAGCCCACGTCCTGGCCGAACACCACGACGTTGTCGTCACGCTCGAGCATCACATCCATGGCCGAGCGCAGGGCCTGGATCATGGTCATGGTGGTCGTAGTCATGGCGGTTTCCGTGTTCAGCTCGATAGTGTTGTTGTGGTCGTTCATGTCAGATCCCCAACTCTTGACGCTGGCGCTTCAAGTGCTCCGGCATCTCTTTGTAGACGTCTTCGAACATGGTCGCGGCGCTTGGAATCTGGCCGCCGGCGAGGGTGCCGTACTGTTCGGCTTCTTTCTGTGCGGCGATGACTTCGGCTTCCAGCTCGGCGCTGACGGCGGTGTGTTCCTCGTCGGACCAGTGACCGATCTTGATCAGGTGCTGCTTGAGGCGCGCAATCGGGTCGCCCAACGGGAAGTAACTCCAGTCGTCGGCAGGACGGTACTTGGACGGATCATCGGAGGTGGAGTGTGGACCGGCGCGGTAGGTGACCCATTCGATCATGGTCGGGCCGAGGTTGCGGCGCGCACGTTCGGCGGCCCAGGCAGAGGCGGCGTAGACCGCGACGAAATCGTTGCCATCAACCCGCAGGGAGGCAATGCCGCAACCGACGCCACGACCGGCAAACGTGGTGGCTTCACCGCCAGCAATTGCCTGGAAGGTGGAGATCGCCCACTGGTTGTTGACCACGTTGAGGATCACCGGCGCACGGTAGACGTGGGCGAAGGTGAGGGCGGTATGGAAGTCCGATTCAGCGGTGGCACCGTCGCCGATCCAGGCCGAGGCGATTTTGGTGTCGCCCTTGATCGCCGAGGCCATGCCCCAGCCCACACCTTGTACGAATTGGGTGGCGAGGTTGCCGGAGATGGTGAAAAAACCGGCGTCTTTCACCGAGTACATGATCGGCAACTGGCGGCCTTTGAGCGGATCGCGCTCGTTGGAAAGCAGTTGGCAGATCAGGCCCACCAGTGGCACATCGCGGGCCATCAGGATGCTTTGCTGGCGGTAGGTCGGGAAGCACATGTCGTCGATGTTCAAGGCCAGGGCCTGGCCGGTGCCAATGGCTTCTTCGCCGAGGCTCTGCATGTAGAACGACATTTTTTTCTGACGCTGGGCGACCACCATGCGGTTGTCGTAGATCCGCGTCTTGAGCATGGCGCGCATGCCTTTGCGCAGGATCTCGACCGGTACGTCTTCAGCCCACGGACCGAGGGCATTGCCCTGGTCGTCGAGCACGCGAATCAGGCCTTTGGCCAGGTCGGCAGTGTCGGCGGGTTCAACGTCAATGGAAGGTTTGCGCACCGTGCCGGCATCGGTCAGACGCAGGTAGGAGAAGTCGGTTTTGCAGCCAGGACGGCCCGAGGGTTCGGGAACGTGCAGTTGCAGCGGTTCGTACGCTTGTTTCATGGCTTCTACGCTCGATCTTGTGAATTTCTTGTAGTGAGCTGACCGTCATTCCTCTGTGGAAGAATTCTTGTCCTACAACAATCATAGGCCCGGCGAAGAAGAATATTTATCTCTGTTTCGTTGCGCTGAAGATCATTTGAGGATAAAAAATCTGCACGAGCATAAAAAACAGGTGATTTTGTCTCATGCGCAAACTGGACCGTACCGATATTGGCATTTTGAACAGCCTTCAGGAGAACGCGCGAATCACCAACGCCGACCTCGCACGTTCGGTCAACCTGTCGCCGACGCCGTGCTTCAACCGGGTCAAGGCCATGGAAGAGTTGGGCCTGATTCGTGAGCAAGTGACGCTACTGGATGCGGACCTGTTGGGGCTGCACGTGAATGTGTTCATTCACGTCAGTCTGGAGAAACAGGTGGAAGAGGCGTTGCAGCATTTCGAGGAAGCGATCTCGGATCGTCCTGAAGTGATGGAGTGCTATTTGATGGCCGGCGACCCGGACTATTTGATTCGGGTATTGGTGCCGACCATCCAGTCGCTGGAGCGCTTCATGATGGACTTCCTCACCAAAGTCCCCGGCGTGGCCAACATTCGATCGAGCTTTGCGCTCAAGCAGGTGCGTTACAAAACCGCACTGCCATTGCCGGCCAATGGCCTGACCCTCTCGAGCTAGCCCCAATTGAAGCGGAACGCGGAGCGTCCCTGGCGGCATTCCCACGCGGAGCGTGGGAACGATCAAGGGGTAGGGAGTCAGAGTTTGTTGATGGGGATTTTCAGGTAAGTCACGCCGTTACTCTCGGCCGGGGGCAAGTTCCCGGCCCGCACATTTACCTGAATCGCTGGCAGCAACAGATTCGGCATGCCCAACCCGGCATCACGCCGCGTGCGCATTTCGACAAACGCTGCCTCATCAATACCGTCATGCACGTGAATGTTGCTTTTGCGCTGCTCACCGACCGTAGTCATGCACTGGGCTTCGCGGCCTTCGGGCGGGTAATCGTGGCAGACGTACAGACTGACGCTGGCCGGGAAGGCCAGCAGTTTGCGAATCGAGGTGTACAGCTGATTGGCGTTACCGCCAGGAAAGTCGCAACGTGCAGTGCCGACATCGGGCATGAACAGCGTGTCGCCAACCAGGATCTGCTCATCGTCAATCAGATAGGCCATGTCCGCCGGCGTGTGGCCGGGCACGTGCAGGGCAGTGGCCTTGAGGTTGCCGATCATGAACGACTCGTCCGGCGCGAACAGGTGATCGAACTGCGAACCATCGATGCGAAATTCCGGCTCAAGGTTGAACAGGCTTTTGAACACGCCTTGAACCTTGCTGATCGACTCACCAATCGATATTTTGCCGCCCAGCTCGCGGCGCAGATAAGGCGCGGCAGACAGGTGATCGGCGTGGGCGTGGGTTTCCAGCAACCATTGCACTTGCAACTGATGATCGCGCACGAAAGCGATGATTTTGTCGGCCTGAACGGTGCAGGTTCTTCCGGCTGCCGGATTGTAGTCGAGCACCGGGTCAACGATGGCGCACAGGCCGCCATCGGCTTCGTAGATCACGTAACTGTAGGTCGACGAGGCGGGGTCGAGGAAAGCTTCAATCAAGGCGGACATGGTGGACATTTCTATTTGAACAAGTACCGAGCGTAGATTCATTCTCCCAACATTAGCCAGCCCCGAATCAATTCAATTGATGAAAAAATCTGCGCGGGCTTTATCCTGTCAGTCATCGATACCGGGCGTTCCCGGCCTTTTTCCGCAGATCACGAGTGGTTTATGTTGCTGGCAAGTTTTTTTGGAGTGGTCATGGGCCTGGTCCTCGGGTTGACCGGGGCCGGTGGCGGCATTCTTGCGGTGCCAGCCCTGGTGCTGGGGTTGGGTTTGACTATGACCCAAGCGGCACCTGTCGCCTTGTTTGCGGTGGGCAGTGCGGCGGCGGTCGGGGCGATTGACGGGTTGCGGCATGGCCTGGTGCGGTACCGTGCGGCGTTGCTGATCGCGTTGCTGGGCGCGGTGTTCTCTCCGGTGGGCATCTACTTCGCCCATCAATTGCCGGAAAAAATCCTGATGATTCTGTTCAGCCTGCTGATGGTCATGGTCGCCTGGCGGATGCTGCGCCGTGAGCGGCAGGAAGCAGGGCCGAGTGATCACGGTCACGCCAACTGGGGGCAGAAAAACTGCATGCTCGATCAGCAGACCGGGCGTTTTTCCTGGACCGCCAAATGTACCGCGACCTTGGCTGCGCTCGGCGCGGTAACGGGCGTGGTGTCCGGACTGCTGGGCGTGGGCGGCGGATTTCTGATCGTCCCGGCGTTCAAGCAACTGACCGACGTACAGATGCGCGGGATCGTCGCCACGTCCCTGATGGTGATTAGTCTGATTTCCGCCATCGGCGTGATCGGCGCGTTTCACGCCGGTGTGCGCATCGATAGCCTCGGCGCCAGTTTCATCGTCGCCAGCATCGTCGGCATGATTATTGGCCGGAAAATCTGTGCGCTCATACCGGCGCGGGCATTGCAGGTGGGCTTTGCCAGTGTCTGCCTGATCGTCGCCGTGTACATGCTGGTGCGCGCCTGAGCGTTACAGCCCTTGATACTGCAAGCTGAACCCGAGCTCAGCCGACTGACCTTGCTCCAGTAATCGCAACCCCGGTCGACCAGGCAAGTGATGCGCGTTGACCGGGTGGCTGACCGGTTCGATGCAGAAAAACTCCAGACCGACCGGGCAGTAGAGCAGGTAATAATCGCTGCCGGTGGCCTGGCATTCCAACGCATACCCGAGGTCCGGTTGCTGGATCAGGCAATGGCCGTCCCAGTGGCAGAAACCGTTATCGACCATAGAAGCGGGTAAGGCGCCCAATTGACGAAAGTCCCGGTCAGCCGGTAGCGCAATCAACTCAGTGGGCAGTTTTGAGCCATCGCACAGCCAGACTTGCGCGGCCTTGGCTTGTAGCTGCGTGTTCGCGGTGCGCGGAAAGTAGGGGTGCAAACCGAGCCCATGCCACGCGGCGCGATCGGCCAAGTGAGTGACCTGCAACTCGATGCTCAATTGCCCCTTGTTTAGATGGAAGCGTTGCCGGGCGCGATAAGCGAACGGTGTGGTGCTGTCGAGTTGCAGGACCACTTCGTTGGCTGATTGCGACACCACTTGCCACGGTTGTTGCCAGGCGCTGCCGTGGATGGGCAGGGGGTCGGTGAGGCTGTTGGGCGTCAGGGCCAGCCAGCCATCGGGGCAATCGAAGCCACCTTCGGCGATGCGGTTGGACCAGGGGGCCAGGGGATAGCAACCGAGTTTGCCCGGTAGACCGGTGTTCAGTGCATGGGAATCATTGTGGCGTAGCAGCGGTTGACCGGTGCTGAGAACGGTCCAGTTGACGATACTGCCACCGAGTTCAGGGGCGAGGGTGAGGTGGGTCAGTTCGTCTTCGAGTTCGAGAAGTGTTGCCGTCATTCAAGTTGGCTCCAATATTAGAAAACCGCCAGCTGCTACAGATGTTCGGCGACATTTCAAGCGTTGAACTTGGGTTCCGACATCCCGGTGACGCCAGGATTGAGGGCGAATACGCCGCCGGCCAGGGACTGTTCGTCATGGTCATCGCCGGGGCGGATCGAGGTTACGAACAGCGTGTCCAGTCGACTGCCACCGAAGGCGCACATGGTTGGTTTTTTCACCGGGACGGCGAGAGAACGGTCCAGTCGGCCATCGGGAGTAAAGCGGTGAATCAGCCCGGCGTCATTGCCGCAGATCCAGTAGCAACCTTCGGCATCGACAGCCGCACCGTCGGGGCGGCCGGGGAACTGATTCATGTCGACGAACAGCCGCCGATTCGATGGCGTGCCGCTATCGACGTCGTAGTCAAAGGCCCAGATCTGCTGGACCAAGGGGTGCGAGTCGGACAGGTACATCGTGCGGCCATCCGGGCTGAAGCCCAAACCGTTCGGGACGATAAACCCGCCCAGTTGTGCCTCAAGTGGCCCGCGTAGACCGGCATTGTAACGGTAAAGGGCGCCGTCGGCGACGTTGGCGCCCATGTTCAACACCATGCTGCTCGCCCAGAAACGCCCCTGACGGTCACAACGGCCATCGTTCAGTCGCATGTCACTGCGGGCGTGGTCGACGTTTGCCAGCAATTGACTGTCGAGGCTGCCGTCATTGTGCGGATGCAAATGGAAAAAACCGCTTTCCATCCCCGCCACCCAACCACCGTCACGGTGGCGGGTGATGCACGCGAGCATTTGCGGCGCTTTCCACGAATGGACATGAGCGCTGTCGGCACTCCAGCGTTGCAGGTTCCCCGCAGGAATATCGACCCAGTACAGGGCGTTTTCCTCGGGGACCCATACCGGGCATTCACCGACAGCGTTACGGGCATCGACAATCAATTCGGCTTGCATGGCCACTCATTCCCTTGGTTTTTTGTTGTTGGGGGTCAGTCGCCGAACGGGCCCGATGCGACAAACGCCCCACCTTGGTAAACCATCGCCGGGTCATCAGCCGCCGGCATCGGTTGGGTCTCGACTTTTTCGCGGAATACTTCGGAGTTGTCCTGTGGTTGATAACCCAGGCCGGATGCGAAACGGTTGTCCCACCAAACGTTTTTGTTGTCGGACACGCCATAAACCACAGTGTGGCCGACGTTCGGGGCGTACAACGCGCATTCCAGCAATTGGGTCAGATCGCCGAAGCTCAGCCACGTGCTCATCATGCGGCGGTTTTGCGGTTCCCGGAACGAGGAGCCGATACGCACGCTGACGGTCTCGATGCCGTAGCGATCGAAGTAAAAACTGGCCATGTCTTCGCCGTAGGATTTGGACAAACCGTAGTAGCTGTCCGGGCGACGTGGGGAGTGGGCGTCGATGAATTCGTCCTGCTTGTAGAAACCGATCACGTGGTTGGAGCTGGCAAAGATTACCCGCTTGACGCCATGCCGACGTGCGGCTTCGTAAATGTGGAACACGCCGCAGATGTTGGCACCGAGGATCTGCTCGAACGAGTGCTCGGTCGACACGCCGCCAAAGTGCAGGATGGCGTCCACGCCTTCGACCAGTTGATGCACGGCTTGTTTGTCTGCCAGATCGCACGGGACGATTTCTTCGCGGTCATCGATTGCTGGAGCGAGTTCGGCGATGTCCGACAGGCGAATGACATTGGCATAGGGGCGCAGGGTTTCGCGCAAGACTTTACCCAGGCCACCGGCGGCACCGGTCAGCAGCAGGCGATTGAAAGGGAGGCGGGTGGTTGTAGTAGTCATGGGAATCCTGGACAAACAGTTGTTGTTTTAAAATCGTTGTAAGTTGTCGTACGACTTCGTTGAAGTATCGTAAGGCAATCCGGGTCTTGTCAACGCGACATTGGTTGAAATGGACGGAGGGTCATTTCATACATCGACAGCGGTAAACCTTCAGACTGGAAAGCGCCATTGTGGGAGCGAGCCTGCTCGCGATGGCGGTGGATCAGACAGCAAAATTACTGGCTGGGAAACCGCTTTCGCGAGCAGGCTCGCTCTCACAGGGAATTGTGGTAATCCGTGAAAATGTCGGTGTTACAACAGCGAAATCGGGTAGTTGATGAAAATACGGTTTTCATCGAATTCGTTAGTGCTGAAGCTCTTGCGGATGCTCGCGTTGCGCCATTTGACGTTGAGGTTTTTCAGCGGCCCGCTTTGTATCGTGTAGGCCAGCTCCGATTCGCGGCCCCATTCTGTGCCGTCGGTGACGGTGCCGATGTGCACATTATCGCCGCTGATGTAGCGGTTCATCAGCGTCAGGCCCGGCACGCCGAGGGCGACGAAGTTGTAGTCGTGGCGCACCTGCCAGGATTTTTCCTGGGCGTTGTCGTAGCTGGAGTTGTAGCTGTCGTTGGCCAGGGTACCGCCGCTGGTGCCGTTGACGCGCATCCATTGATCGTCACCGGTGAGTTTTTGCAGGCCGACGTAGAAGGTGCTGCCACCGTATTTGGCCGAGAGCATGGCGAACCCGGTTTTGTTGTCGAGATCGCCGTCCAGGGCGCTGCCGTTTTCCTTGCCGATGAAATAACCAAGGTTGGCGCCGAGGACCCAGTCGCCAATCGGCTGGCTGTGGTTCAGGTTGTAATACTGTTGCTGGTAGATGTCGCTGAGTTCTGCGTACCAGGCACCCACCTGGGTGCGTTTGTCGTTGAAGGTGTATTCACCGCCACCAAAGTTGAAACGGTCCGAAGTGATGGCAGCGGATTTGCCGTTCATGAACATGTCTTGCATGCTCGCATCGTTACGCGGACTGTTCTGGCGGAACTGGCCGCCGTAGATCGTCAGGCCGTTGATTTCGGTGGACGTCAACTGGCCACCCTGGAAGGTTTGTGGCAGCGAGCGGCCATCGTCTGAACGCAGGATGGGCAGTACTGGCATCCATTCACCGACCTTCACTTCGGTTTTACTCACTTTCATCTTCCCGGCTACTCCCAGACGGCCGAAGCTGTCGGCAGGGCGACCGTCACTGCCAATTGGCAACAACTGCGTGCCGCCGGTGCCTTTGCCGCCATCGAGCTTGACCGACAGCAGTCCGAGCACATCCGCACCGAATCCCACCGGGCCTTGGGTGAAACCGGACTTGGCGTCGAAAATAAAGTTCTGCGTCCACTCTTCAGCCTTGCCTTGGGGGAAGGCCGGGTTGACGAAGTTGCGGTTGAAATAGGCGTTGCGCAGGTTCAGCGTGGCCTTGGCGTCGTCGGTGAAACCTTCGGCATGGCTGATCATCGGCAGGGCAAGGGCCAGGCCGCTGCAACCAATGAGGCTCAGGGTATGACGGCGTTTGAACATTGGATGTGGAGTGTGGGCGGACGAATTGCGGACGAGCTTGCTCACTGTGACGCTCCCTTGCTTCTTGTTGTTTTTATTTGTCATACGTCGTCGTACAACATGTGCGGCGATTATTTGCGAGGGTCTGAGGGCTTGTCAATCAGAAGTTATACGATGACCTGACGCTGCCAGTGCGGATGTCGAAGAAACCTGTGGGAGCGAGCCTGCTCGCGATAGCGGACTATCAGTCAGCATCAAGGTTGAATGTGAGGTAGCTATCGTCGGAACGCCGCCCGGAGCCGGCTCGCTCCCACAGTGGGCGGGGGGTGTCAGTTGGAAATCATGGGAGGCATAGTGCCCAGCAGGGAAACCGCTGCCACAGCGCCAATCCCCAGCATCCATTCAAGAATCACGCTGTTTCTCAGTGTCGACAGACGCTGTTCGCAGTGATTTATGCGCAGGCGATTGAATAGCGCCAGGCCCAACATCGCCGCAATCAGCGCGACTTTGATCAACAGAATAAGTGCGAAACCGCTGAACAATGGCGTCGGCCAATACACCCCAGTGAGTACCCGAACGTTGATCAGCCCGGTGATCAGCAGCCCCGCCACCATGGCGTAACCGACACCACTGAAACGCAGCATTATCGCTTTGATGGGCTGCGTTTTCGGGTCCCGCAATATCATCACCAACAGCAGCAACCCACCGAGCCAGGCGCCCACACAGGTCAGGTGCACGACTTGGTTGAGCATCAGCAATTGGCCGCTCCGGCCGTCTAGCATAGCGCCGTGACCGACTGGGGCGAGGGTCATCAGCAAAAGGCTGGCGAGGCCGATTCGCAGGGGTTTGTACGCACGCCACCGGCTCATCAGCAACGCAACCAACAACGTATTGAGCAGCAAATGCCAGCGCCAGACCTGACCGAAAAACGTATTACTGAGCACCAAGTGCAGCGTCGACGGATCAAATGCCGCCTCCCAGGCCCCGGCCATGTTCGCAGTGATCAGCAGCAACCAGGCAACACCGCTGAACAGCGCCACGGCCGCGAGCCAGCGGGTTGTCAGCGCCAGCCGGCGATCGAGCTGTGCGGCGCTGCCGTTGAGCAGCAAGGGCCTGAACGCCCAGGCCCCAAACAGCATCAACACCACGGTGAAATGCACAAAGCGACATAGCACCATTGCGCTCGTCATGAATTACTGGCCAACCTTGAAGCCGTAGGCGCCTTCGCTTTTGTGGGTGTCGACGGACACCGCGTGCCATTCGACTTTATACGTACCCGCCGTCAGAGGCTCGGCAGGTGTAACGATCAGGATTTTTTTGTCGCTGCCTTCGGTGGCGAGGCTCTTCACGGGTACAGGACCCCCGTCCTTGCTGATCGTGACCTTGGTGAAAGCCGCTTCAATGCCTTCAGAAAACACCAGACGCAGTTCCGCAGGTGCGCTCACGGTGCTGTCCGCCGCCGGGGTCTGGCTTTTCAGATGGGCGTGGGCCCATACCGACGAAGCGGCAAGCAGCGAGCCGAGGAGGGCGGCGGTGGTCAGGGCTTTCTTGAGCATCGTGAATACCTTTTGGGCAGGTTCGAAGTGGCGCCAGTTTACCTGCCGCAAGCTTAGTGTCGAAGTTTCGTTTTAGCCTGTCGCCGCGAAGTAGAGCCGGATGCTAGTCTTGGTCAACGCGGGTGTCAGGGAGCCCTCATGGGCAATCACAAGATCGGGATTCGTCGCAGTAACGTCGAGAAAATTCTGCTCGGGGCGGAAAAGGTCTTCGCCGAAAAAGGCTTTGGCGGTACCGCCATGGCCGACATCGCCGCCGAGGTGCAACTGCCGCGCTCCAATCTGCATTACTACTTCAGCACCAAGACCGAGCTATACAGCGCAGTATTGTTTGATCTGCTGGAAGTCTGGAAGCAGGACGCGCTGTGCTTCGAGATGTTCGACGATCCGCGCGTGGTGCTCAGCAGTTACATCCGCGCCAAGATGAACCACTCTCGCAGCCGGCCTTACGGCTCAAAAGTCTGGGCCAACGAAATCATTCACGGTGCACCGACTCTAGGTACTGCGCTGGACGCCAGCCTGTACGACTGGGCGAAGATGAAGGAAGCGAAAATTCGCCAGTGGGTGGACGACAAACGCATCTTGCCGGTGGAGCCTTCGAGCCTGCTGTACATGATCTGGGCTTCGACCCAACACTACGCTGACTTTGATCATCAGGTGAATATCTTGAATGATCACCAACCGCTGTCGGACATGCAGTTCGAGCGGGCGGTGCAGACGGTGACCAGCGTGATTTTGCGGGGGATCGGGTTGGAGCCTTGAGCCTTTCGGTGCTGCTGATGGCCTCTTCGCGGGCAAGCCCTGCTCCTACAGTGATCTATGTCGTACACGAAACCCTGTAGGAGCCGGGCTTGCCCGCGATGGCGTCAGTTCATACACCACAGATTTCAGACAGCTACATGGTAGGGATTCCTCGGATCATGATTCCAATCCAGAAACGGCTTGCCCGTGTCCATCGGCACCATCTCGATACAGTCCTGCACCGGGCAGGTGATCTGGCACAGATTGCAGCCCACGCACTCATCCTCAATCACCGTGTATTGATGCGTCCCGTCCGCTTGCTTCAGACTGGCAATCGCCTGGTGCGAAGTATCTTCGCAAGCAATGTGGCAGCGCCCACAACCAATGCACGCCTCCTGATCAATCTTGGCGATCACCTGATAGTTGATGTCGAGGTACTTCCAGTCCGTGGTGTTGCCCACCGCGCGCCCGGAAAACTCGGACACGCTGGCGTAACCCTGACTGTCCATCCAGCGTGACAAGCCGTCCTTCATCTCCTCGACGATCCTGAAACCATGCAGCATCGCCGCCGTGCACACCTGCACCGAGCCGCTGCCCAAGGCAATAAACTCCGCAGCGTCGCGCCAGCTGCCGATGCCGCCAATGCCGGAGATCGGCAGGCCTTGTGTCTGTGGATCACGGGCGATTTCGGCGACCATGTTCAGGGCAATTGGCTTCACTGCCGAACCGCAATAACCGCCGTGGGTGCTTTGGCTGCCCACAATCGGGTTGGCGACCATGCGCTCCAGGTTGACACTGGTAATCGAGTTGATCGTGTTGATCAGCGACACCGCATCCGCCCCCCCTCGATGGGCCGCACGGGCGGCAACGCGGATGTCGGTGATGTTCGGCGTGAGCTTGACGATCACCGGCAGCGAGCAATACGTCTTGCACCAACGGGTGACCTGTTCGACGTACTCCGGCACCTGGCCAACCGCCGCTCCCATGCCGCGTTCCGGCATGCCGTGGGGGCAGCCGAAATTCAGTTCGATGCCGTCGGCGCCGGTGGCTTCCACCAGCGGCAGGATGGATTTCCACGACTCTTCGACACAGGGCACCATCAGCGACACGATCAGCGCGCGGTCCGGCCAGTCCTTTTTGACCTGGGTGATTTCCCGCAGATTGATCTCCAGCGAGCGGTCGGTGATCAGCTCGATATTGTTGAAACCCAGCACCTCACGGTTGGCGCCGAAATGCGCCGAGTAACGCGAGGACACATTGACTGCCGCTGGGTCTTCACCCAGGGTTTTCCAGACCACGCCGCCCCAACCGGCCTCGAAGGCGCGAACCACGTTGTAAGCCTTGTCGGTCGGCGGCGCGGAGGCCAGCCAGAAGGGATTGGGCGCTTTGATGCCGGCGAAGACAATCGACAGATCGGCCATTTACGCAGCCTCCACGTTGAGCATCAGTTGAGCGTTGATCGCCTCGGCGGCGCATTTGCCGTGTTGCACGGCTTGCACGGTGAGGTCCTGATCGAGGCTGGTGCAGTCGCCGCCGGCATACACGCCGGGGATGCTGGTACGCAGTTGTTCGTCCACCTGAATCCGCTCGCCTTGACGCTTGAGCTCACGGGCCAGCGGATCGACGAGGGCGTTGCCGTCAAAGGCTTGACCGATGGCTTTGAAGATGGCGTCCGCAGCTAGCTCGAAAGTTTGCCCAGTGGTTTGCAGGCGACCGTCCACCAGTTGGGTGCGGGCGAAGCGCATGCCGCGTACCTTGCCTTGGTCGTCGAGCAGCACTTCTTCCGGTTGCGCCCACGTCAGCAAGCGCACTTGATTGGCCTTGGCGATGTCCTGTTCGTGACTGGTGGCGCCCATGTCTTCCACGCCGCGACGGTACACCAGATTGACATCGCGAGCGCCGAGACGGGCCATTTGCACGGCCATGTCGATGGCGGTGTTGCCGGCGCCGAGGACGATGCAATGATCCGCCAGCGGCAGTTGAGTCAAGTCATCGGCCTGGCGCAGTTCGCGAATGTAATCGGTGGCGGCGAGCAGGCCGGGCGCTCCTTCGTGGGCCAGACCGAGTTGTTTGCTGGCATTCAGGCCGAGGCCGAGAAACACCGCGTCGAATTGCTGATGCAGTTCGCTGAGGGTCAGGTTGTCGCCGAGTTTTTGCCCGTGACGGATTTCAATGCCACCAATTTGCAGCAGGAACTCCAGTTCCCTTTGCGCGTAATCGTCCACCAGTTTGTACTTGGCAATTCCGTATTCGTTGAGGCCTCCAGCCTTTTCCCGGGCTTCGAAAATCACCACGTCATGGCCGTGCATGGCGCTGCGGTGAGCGCAGGACAAACCGGCCGGGCCGGCACCGACCACGGCGATGCGCTTGCCGGTTGATGCAGCACGCGCGAAGGGATGTTCGCTGAAGTGGGCGTTGTCGACGGCGTACCGTTGCAGCAAGCCGATCAGGACCGGTGCGCACTCAAGGTCGTTGTTGCGCACGCAGGCTTGCTGGCAGAGGATTTCCGTCGGGCAAACCCTCGCGCAACTGCCGCCAAGGATGTTCGCCGAGAGGATTTTCTGCGCCGCGCCCTGAACGTTGTCCTGATGGATATTGCGGATGAACGACGGAATATCGATCTCGCTGGGGCAGGCGTTTACGCAGGGCGCGTCGTAGCAATACAGGCAACGTGAGGCTTCCAGGTGAGCCTGACGGTCGTTCAGCGGTGGCGCCAGGTCAGTGAAATGGCCGGCGAGGGCGGCGGCATTCTCATAAGGATGCGGGAGGTGGTTCAGGGTCTTGATCACGGTAGTGGCCTCACGGTGATGGAGGTGCTGCCTCTGTCGGGCATTGGTTTTTGTGTTGTCAGGACTGCCGCCATCGCGGGCAAGCCCGGCTCCCACAGGGGTTTTGTGAACACTGAAGATCCCCTGTGGGAGCCGGGCTTGCCCGCGATAGGCCGAAGGCCGCTCTCAGCGTTTCACTGCACTCGGCCTGTTCAATTCAGCCCGCTTGTTCAGCAAGTCAAACACCGCCGGGTACGCCGGCCGTTCGACATACCGCCCCGCGCCGCGCTCGGCGCGTAAATCGCCATTGGCCCAGACCACGCGGCCCTGGCTGATGGTATGGCTCGGCACACCGCGCACGGTTTTGCCTTCAAAGATGTTGAAGTCGACCTGCTGGTGATGGGTCTTCGCTGAAATGGTCCGCGTGCCGTCCGGGTCCCACAGCACCAGGTCCGCATCGGCGCCGACACGAATCGCACCTTTGCGTGGGTAGAGGTTGAAGATCTTCGCGGTGTTGGTGGAGGTCAGCGCGACGAAGTGCTGCATCGACAAGCGCCCGGTGTTCACCCCTTCATCCCACAGCACCGCCATGCGGTCTTCGATACCGGCGGTGCCGTTGGGGATTTTGCTGAAGTCTTCGCGACCAGCGGCTTTTTGCTCGGCGCAGAAGCAGCAGTGGTCGGTTGCGGTGGTGTGCAGGTTGCCGGATTGCAGGCCATGCCAAAGTGCTTCCTGGTGACCGCGAGGACGAAAGGGCGGGCTCATCACGTAACCGGCGGCGGTCTGCCAGTCCGGGTGTTGATAGACGCTGTCGTCCAGCAGCAGATGCCCGGCCAGCACTTCGCCGTAGACTTGCTGGCCTTTGCTGCGGGCGTAGGTGATTTCGTCGAGGGCTTCTTTGGTCGAGACATGCACCAGGTACAGCGGCGTGCCCAGCGTTTCGGCGATGCGGATTGCCCGACTGGCCGCTTCGCCTTCCACTTGCGAAGGCCGCGACAGCGGATGCGCTTCAGGGCCAGTGATGCCTTGGGCCATCAATTTGCGTTGCAGGTGATAGACCAGTTCGCCATTTTCCGCGTGCACGGTCGGCACTGCGCCCAGCTCCAGACAACGCTCGAAACTCGCCACCAGCGTATCGTCGGCCGCCATGATTGCGTTCTTGTACGCCATGAAATGCTTGAAGCTGTTGACCCCGTGATGGCTGACTAGCTCAGCCATTTCCTCGCGCACCTGTTCGCTCCACCAAGTGATCGCGACATGGAAACCGTAATCCGACGCTGACTTTTCGGCCCAGCCGCGCCACTGATGAAACGCTTCCATCAGCGATTGTTGTGGGTTGGGAATCACGAAGTCGATGATCGACGTGGTGCCACCCGCCAGTCCCGCCGCCGTGCCACTGAAAAAGTCTTCACTGGCCACGGTGCCCATGAAGGGCAGTTGCATGTGCGTGTGCGGGTCGATGCCGCCGGGCATCAGGTACTGGCCGCTGCCGTCGAGCACTTCGGCACCTGCCGGAACATCAAGATTATCGCCAATGGCTTTAATCACGCCGTCGGCGCAATAGACGTCGGCGCGATAACTTTCATCGTGGGTAATAACGGTGGCGCCACGGATCAACAGAGACATTCCGAGTTCCTCGCAGGCAATGACCGACTTATGCCGGTTCTAAGTGTTTTATATAAATCGCCATCAACAGGCATATTCCTGTCAACGCTGTCAGGAATTGAAGCTAGTCTGAGTTTATGAAATCAGCAAGAATATTTTTTATAAGCTTATTACTGTTTTAACTATTTGATTAATAAAGAATTAAATCAAATATCACCAAAATGGTGAGGCTGTTCACCATTTTGACGCACTTGACAGGTTCGAAAAATAGACAAGATTTCCTATGTGAAATCAGCCGCTTGAGGAGGGTCTATGGTTGATGCGCAACGCTTGAAAAAAGTGTGATGCACCAGATTGAGTCCTGACGGTTCGGACAACGTGCCTGGCATTCGGCTTGAGTGAACAGGCATGTCGCCGAAGACTCGCTGGATATATTAATAAAATCAGTTGGTTAGAACGTTTATGGAACTGCCCGATGCGTAATCGGGGTGCCCGGCACGTTTATTGATGCCCCGGCTCCTGATGAGCAAAAAATAATTCAAAGAACAGTGGAGCGGCCATGCAACAGATCAGATCGCAAGTGACCGAGCGCGAAGGCTTGTTTGAGCTGGAGGCCGGCAGCGACGTCCTCGACAGTCCCCGTTACAACCACGATATGGCTCCGACCAAGCTGCATGAACGCACCTGGAACAAATGGCACATCACTGCGCTGTGGATCGGCATGTCGATTTGTGTGCCGACCTACACCCTGGGCGGCGTACTCACCGCGTACTTTGGGCTGACCGTGGGCGAGGCACTGTTGGCGATCTTGTTTGCCAACATCATCGTGCTGATCCCGCTGACGTTGAACGCGTTCGCCGGCACCAAATACGGGATTCCGTTTCCGGTGTTGCTGCGTTCGAGCTTCGGCGTTCTCGGTTCCAACATCCCTTGCCTGATCCGCGCCCTGGTGGCGTGTGGCTGGTTCGGGATTCAGACGATGTTCGGCGGACTGGCCATTCACCTGTTTCTCGGCTCGGTGTTCGAGGGCTGGAAGTCGTTGGGCGGCACCGGTGAAGTCATCGGTTTCATGGTGTTCTGGGCGCTGAACCTGTGGGTGGTGATTCGCGGCGCCGAGTCGATCAAGTGGCTGGAAACCCTGTCCGCGCCGCTGTTGATATTGGTCGGTGTGGGGCTTCTGTTCTGGGCGCTGCCGAATGTATCGATGACCGAGTTGCTGGCGATCCCGGCCAAGCGTCCGGAAGGGGCGAGCGTGGTGGGTTATTTCGCCGCCGGCCTGACTGCGATGGTCGGTTTCTGGGCCACCTTGTCGTTGAACATTCCCGATTTCAGCCGCTACGCCAAAAGCCAGAAAGACCAGATCATCGGGCAGATTATCGGGCTGCCGTTGACCATGTTCCTGTTTGCCTCGCTGGGCGTGGTGATGACCGCTGCTTCGGTGAAACTGGTGGGCGTGACCGTCTCCGATCCGGTGACGTTGATCGGGCATATCCAGAGCCCGGTCTGGGTCGCGCTGGCCATGGCGCTGATCATCATCGCCACGCTGTCCACCAACACGGCGGCCAACATCGTTTCACCGACCAACGATTTTCAGAACGTCGCCCCCAAGTTGATCAACCGCACCAAAGCGGTGTTGCTCACCGGGGTGGTGGGGCTGTTGCTGATGGGGCATGAGCTGCTGAAAAAGCTTGGGCTGATTGTTTCGGACCTGAGCCTGGAAACGGTCTACTCCAACTGGCTGCTGGGGTATTCCAGCCTGCTCGGACCTATCGCCGGGATCATGGTGGTGGACTACTTCCTGATCAAGAAACAGCAACTGGATCTGGCCGGGCTCTATCGCGATGACGTTTACCCAGCCTGGAACTGGTTCGGGTTTATCGCGTTTGGTGTGCCGGTAGTGCTGACGCTGCTGTCGTTGGGTAGCGATGCATTTAGCTGGTTTTACAGCTACGGCTGGTTTACCGGCTCCGCGCTGGGTGGGGTGATTTATTACGGGTTGTGCTCGTTGCGGCCTAGTCCATCTGTTGTGAAATCTACGGTGTGACTGATGGCCTCAACAACACCGAAGCACTACCCGGAAAAAACTCGAACAACTGCCTGAGGAGATCACCATGAACGCTGCCGTAGACGTTCTGCAATCCACCCATCAGCACATCAACCGCGAGCGCTTGTGGCAATCCCTCATGGAGCTGGCGAAACTTGGCGCCACGGTCAAGGGTGGCGTCTGTCGCCTGGCCCTGACGGACCTCGACCGTCAGGCCCGCGACATCTTCGTCAACTGGTGCGAAGACGCCGGTTGCACTGTCAGTGTCGACGCTGTCGGTAACATCTTCGCCCGCCGTCCGGGCCGCAACCCGAACCTGCCACCGGTCATGACCGGCAGCCACATCGACACCCAACCCACCGGCGGCAAGTTCGACGGTTGCTTCGGCGTACTGGCCGGCGTCGAAGTGCTGCGCACCCTCAACGATCTGAACATTGAAACCGAAGCGCCACTCGAAGTAGTGGTCTGGACCAACGAAGAAGGCTCGCGCTTTGCCCCGTGCATGATGGGATCCGGTGTCTTCGCGGAAAAATTCACTCTCGAAGAAACCCTCGCCAAAGTCGATGCCGAAGGCATCACCGTGGGCCAGGCGCTGAACTCTATCGGTTATGCCGGCTCGCGCGAGGTCAGTGGGCATGCGGTCGGCGCTTATTTTGAAGCGCACATCGAGCAAGGCCCGATCCTTGAAGACGAACACAAAACCATCGGCGTGGTGATGGGCGCGCTCGGCCAGAAATGGTTCGACCTCAAACTGCGCGGAGTCGAAGCCCACGCCGGCCCAACGCCGATGCACCTGCGCAAGGATGCCCTGGTCGGCGCCGCGGTGATCGTCGGTGCTGTCAACCGCGCCGCGCTGGGCCATCAACCCCACGCCTGCGGCACCGTAGGCTGCCTGCAAGCCTATCCCGGCTCACGCAATGTCATCCCTGGCGAAGTGCGCATGACCCTCGACTTCCGCCATCTGGAACCGGCACGCCTGGATTCGATGATCGCGCAAGTCCGTGAAGTCATCGAAACCACCTGCGATGAACACGGCCTGACCTTTGAACTCACCCCAACGGCTGACTTCCCGCCGCTGTACTTCGATCAGGGCTGTATCGAAGCGGTGCGCAACGCCGCCCAAGGCTTGGGCTTGTCGCACATGGACATCGTCAGCGGAGCAGGGCACGACGCAATCTTCCTCGCCGAACTCGGCCCGGCCGGGATGATCTTCGTGCCATGCGAAGGTGGCATTAGCCACAACGAAATCGAAAACGCCGCGCCGGACGATCTGGCGGCCGGGTGTGCGGTGTTGTTGCGGGCAATGCTGGCGGCGTCAGCGGCGATTGCCAGTGGGCAGCCTGCGGCCTGAGGCAACTGATGTTCGCTTCGGCGGACACCGGTAAAACCTGTGGGAGCGAGCCTGTTCGCTCCCACAGGTTATTTGCACGATGATTGATACTTGCGGTCGTACTCTTCACGGGGGCTAAAAGCCCCGATGTACTTGCGGAGTCTCCATGAGCCAGGACGTCCCGAGCACCGAAACCAATCGTCGCCAGTTGCAGCAGATTATTGCGGGGTTGTCCGACGGCGTGATTCTGCTGGAACTCGATCAGACGATCCTCTGGGCCAATGACGCCGCGCTGGCCATGCACGGAGTCGGGCAGATCAGCGAACTGGGCGCCAATGCCCAGGAATACGCCAAGCGCTTCACCTTGCGCTATCGCAATAATCATCCGGTGCCGAAGAACAATTACCCGATCAGCCGCGTCGCCCGGGGCGAAACGTTCAGCGATGTGCTGGTTGAAGTGAGTCCGGCCGGCGATGAAGAGCGCCTGTGGGTGCACCGGGTGCGCAGCATGGTGCTGGCCGACAGCGCCGGTGAGCCGGAGTCGCTGGTGCTGATCATGGACGACGTCACCGAATGGGCCAGTGCCGAGCAGCGTTTCGAAAAAACGTTCAACGCCAACCCCGCCCCGGCGGTGATTTGTCGCCTCAGCGATTTGCGTTACATCAAGGTCAACAGCGGTTTTCTGGAGATGACCGGTTATACCCGTGATCAGGTGATCGGCGTGTCGACGTATGAGCTGGACGTGCTGCAAGGCGCGGAAAAAAAAGACCTGGCGATTGAGCGACTTCGCGAGCACGCCACGATTGCGCAGATGCAGGCTGAGTTGCGATTGCCTGAAGGAGGCAGCAAACAGGTGATCGTCGCCGGCCAACCGCTGGAGTTAAACGAAGAAGACTGCATGCTGTTTTCGTTCGTCGACATGGAGCCTCGACACAAAGCCGAAATCGCGTTGCGTCAGAGCGAGGAGCGTTTTGCCAAGGCCTTTCGCCTGACACCGGTGCCGACGCTGGTGTGCAGTGCCGAGGATCAAAGGGTGCTCGATGCCAATGAAGCCTTTCTCGACACCCTCGCGTACCCCAGTGAAGAAGTGCTCGGCAAAACAGTGACGCAGATCGATTTCTTCGACGACTCGGGCGCGCGAGCGCGCTTGTTTTCGGTGCTGGAGAAGGCCGCAAGCCTGGACCGAGTCGATGTCAGAATCCGTAAAAAGAATGGTGAGGTGATCGATTGCACGATCTCGGCCGACACCGTGAACATTCAGGACAGTCCTTGCTACCTGCTGGTGTTGATGAACATCACCGAACGCAAACGCACTGAGCTTGAACTGGTCGCGGCCATCGAAGAGGTGATGAAAGATGCCTCCTGGTTCAGCCGCACGCTGATCGAAAAACTGGCCAATGTGAAAAGTGTTAACGCACCGACATTGCCCAGCGCGTCCTTCACCGACCTGACCGCTCGCGAGCGAGATGTGCTCGGCCTGATCTGCGAAGGGTTGGCCGACAAGGAAATTGCCGTGCGGCTGAAACTGGCGGCTAACACGGTACGCAATCACGTATCGATGGTGTATTCAAAACTTGGCGTTCACAGCCGCAGCGAGGCGATTGTCTGGGCGCGCGAGCGTGGACTGTTCGCCAGTGAATGGCGGTCGAAGGGGCAGCGTTAGGGTGCAAATGAACTAACTGAGGCAGTGCAAATGGATGTGTTGGCGCCAGTAGCCAGCGACTAGGCTGTCAGGGTGCGAAAAGTGTCTTTGACCGCTTCGCGCCCACGACGAAACAGCTCAAGGAACCGCCCCATGTGTCGCCCACTCATTACCGTTTCAATCGACGAGGTTGCCTGCCAGCCGGTGGGTAAATTGCAATGATTCACCTAGCGCAATTGCGTGCGTTGCTGGAGCAACACTTTTCTCCCTGCGCCTGTGAATGCAGTGTGTCGGGAGATAATTCGGTGACGGTGAAGCTGTATCACCCGGCGTCGGGTGAGGTCGACCTGGTGGTCAGTGGATTGAAAGTGACGAGTCTGAGTTCGCCGCAAGCGGTGGCGTCTTTGATCGAAGAACTGCGTTACGAATTGCAGAGCAATGGGCTGCATCGAACGGGCGGGGACGAGTAGGAACTGTCGTTTTTCGGGGTAAAAACCGGCCCACGTGCCTCAAATGCTGGCATTGACCGATGACTGAGCTATAAGAAATGAGAAGGTAAAATTTTCTGTGACCGGTCCGCGGCTTCGCGGTGTTGTCGTCGTGTCGCGGAAAGCATCGATTACTTACCGCGGGTCAGACTATGAACAGTCTTGGAAAACGTGTTTTTTCGCCGCTGTCGCTCGCCATCTGCGTTGCGATCCTCAGTGGTTGCTCCAGTCCACCGCCTCCACCACCCCCTCTACCCCCCGTTGAAAAAACGTGCCACACCGCGGACAAGACTGATGTGATGGGTGATGCGAAAGCGGAGGGAGAAGTGACTCGGGTCACCACGACCACTCACTGCGTGACCCAATAATCTTGGGCGTATGAAGCGTTTTGTCTGAAAAACCCCTTAAAACAGCAGACAAGTGGCGAGGGAACTTGCTCCCTCGCCACAGTTGATCGGCATTAGCCCAATATCTGCCTTTTGCTCATCAGGTGAATCGAATCAGGACAAGAACCCACCATCCACATTCAACGAAACCCCAGTGGTGTAGCTCGACGCATCACTTGCCAGGTACAACGCGGCACCGGCCATTTCGCTCGGATCAGCAACCCGCTTGAGCGGAATCTGCTGCAGCGCAGTCTTCAGGATCGCGTCGTTTTTAACTAGCGCCGAAGCAAATTTGGTGTCGGTCAGGCCCGGCAGCAGGGCATTGCAGCGGATACCGAATTGCGCACATTCCTTGGCGAATACTTTAGTCATGTTGATCACGGCGGCCTTGGTCACCGAGTAGATGCCCTGGAAGATGCCCGGCGAGACGCCGTTGATCGAGGCGACGTTGATGATGCTGCCGCCACCGTTTTCGCGCATCAGCTTGCCGGCTTCCACCGACATGAAGAAATAGCCGCGGATGTTGACGTCGACGGTTTTCTGGAAGGCGCTGAGGTCGGTGTCCAGTACGTTGCAGAACTGTGGGTTGGTCGCCGCGTTGTTGACCAGGATGTCGAGGCGGCCAAACTGTTCCTTGATGCCGGCGAAAACCTGGCTGATCTGTTCCATTTCGCCAATGTGGCAAGCGACGGCGGTGGCTTTGCCGCCGGCGGCGATGATGGCGTCAGCGACGTGTTGGCAACCGTCGAGTTTGCGGCTCGAGACGATGACGTGGGCGCCTTGCTGGGCCAGGAGTTTGGCGATGGCTTCACCGATGCCACGGCTGGCGCCGGAGACGAAAGCGATCTTGCCGTCGAGGTCGAACAACTGAGTCTTGGACATGGGATTCTCTTATAAAAAGTCTGTTATGGGGCCAGGCGCGTAATCAAAGGCTGGATTTTTGAATGACTTGCAGGCTCATTTGCTCCAGCAGTTTGTTCATGTGAATGAACTGTGCAAAGCGTTTGTCCTGGGTCTGACCATGGAAGAAGCGGTAGTAGATCTGCTGCACGATGCCAGCCAGACGGAACAGGCCATAGGTGTAGTAGAAGTCGAAATTGTCGATCCGGATGCCCGCGCGCTCGGCGTAGTAATCGACGAATTCGCGGCGGGTCAGCATGCCCGGTGCGTGGCTGGGCTGGCGGCGCATCAGCTGCACCGGTGCCGGGTCGCCGGCTTCGATCCAGTAGGCGAGGGTGTTGCCCAGATCCATCAGCGGGTCGCCGAGGGTGGTCAGTTCCCAGTCCAATACCCCGATGATTTGCATCGGGTTTTGCGGGTCGAGGATCACATTGTCGAAACGATAGTCGTTGTGGACGATGCTGGAAGTCGGATGGTCGGCCGGCATCTTGTCGTTGAGCCAGGCTTTGACCGCTTCCCACTGCGGAGCGTCCGGGGTCAGGGCTTTCTCGTAGCGATCGCTCCAGCCTTTGATTTGCCGCGCGACATAACCTTCGGGCTTGCCGAGGTCACCCAGGCCGTAGGCGTTGTAGTCGACTCGGTGCAGTTCAACGAACTTGTCGATGAAGCTTTTGCAAAGAGCTTCGGTTTTCGCCGAATCCAGACCCAGTTCCGGCGGCAGTTCTGAGCGCAGGATGATCCCGTTGACCCGCTCCATCACATAGAACTCGGCACCGATCACTGACTCGTCGGTACAGTGCACATAAGCCTTGGGGCAGTATGGAAAGCCGTCCTTGAGCTGGTTAAGAATGCGGAACTCGCGACCCATGTCGTGGGCGGATTTGGCCTTGTGGCCAAACGGTGGCCGACGCAGGACAAATTCCTGCTCGGGGTATTCGAGCAGGTAAGTCAGATTCGACGCACCGCCCGGAAACTGGCTGATCTTTGGCAAACCACTGAGGCCCGCAATGTGCGCCTTGAGGTACGGATCGATCAGGCTGGCATCGAGTTCTTCGCCGGAGCGGATACGAGTGGACTGGTCAGTAAGCGCCATGCTTATCCCTTCTGCTTATTTTGGAGGCCTGCGACTATTGGCTAATCTAATCCGCACACCCGGCACTCACAACCATGAACGCCCCTTATAGGTGAGCGTGTTGCCGGGCAATCATTGCTTTTGATACACCTGTTTGAATGGTCGTCAGAGCGTGGCGCTGCTCAGCGAAGATGGCAGGGTAATGGGCGTCAAAACCGGGTTGCCGGAGAAGAACGCCGCCAGGTTGCGTCCCACCAGTTCAACAGTGCCTTGAGTAGCCTCAGGGGACAAACCCGCCACATGCGGCGTCAGGATCACGTTACTCAACGATTTGAGCGCCTGCGGCACATGCGGCTCGGCATCGAACACGTCCAGCGCTGCGCCGGCAATGCGACGTTGCTCAAGCGCTCTGACCAGGTCGGCGGTGACGATCACGCTGGCGCGGGCGATGTTGATGAGGAACCCCTCGTGCCCCAAGGCCTCAAGGACAGGCTTGTTGATCAAGTGTTTGGTGCCAATGCCCCCAGGGGTCGCGATGATCAGGAAATCCGAGACGCGGGCCAGTTCGGTGGGCGTGGAGCAAAAGGTGTAGGGCACGTCGCTACGATGCTGGCGGTTGTGGTAACTCACCGTCATGTCAAAACCATTGGCCGCGCGTTTGGCGATGGCCATGCCGACGGCACCCAGGCCGAGAATGCCCAGGCGCTTGCCGGCCAGGGAAGGGCGCATGATCTTTGGCCATTCACCCCGACGCACAGCCGCATCGCAGCGGGGAATGTCACGCACCAGCGCGAGCAGCATTGCCATGGCGTGGTCGGCTACCGATGAGGCATTCACCCCGGCGCCGTTGGTGACCGTGATGCCACGGTCTGCGGCGGCTTGCAGGTCAACGTGTTCGTAACCGGCGCCGATGACGCAGACGATCTTGAGGTTGGGCAGGGCAGCGATTTCATCGGCGTACAGACCCAATGGGCCACGGGTCAGCACTGCATCGATCTGAACGCCATTACGGGCGATGGCTGCCGCGCGTTCGGCTGGGGTTGGGGCAAGAATCAGGTGAAAACCCTGATGTTCGAGAATCGGCAAGTAATCATTGATAGTTTCAACCAGTACCAGAACGGTTGCAGGCATGCTGCGCTCCTGTGGGCATCGGAATGTCGGGGCTCGAATGTCGCTCCAGATTGCTGATTCCCGATCAGTTTAGCAATGGCAAAAGGTCGTACACGCGACTGTTCAGTTTGATGAAACCCACCCTGAAGGTCTGGCGAGCCGCGTGGTGGCCTCAACGATGAAGTCGCTTGCTTTCGGGAAACTCGGAGCATCCGTGACTCACAGGTATAAAAGGTGCGGGATCAAAGGGCGTACTGGGCAATTCCGTTGCCGAACGACCAGTTCTCTTTTTTCACTTCCACCAGACTAATGAAAACATCCTCCAGACGCACCGCCAGCTCGCGATTCAGGCTTTCTGCGATGGTTTTGTAGAGCAGCTTTTTCTTCTCGTCCGAACGGCCTTCGCTCAGCGTTATCTGGATGATGATCAAGCTGTCAGTACGGTTAATGCCCAGGTATTGGGGGTCGAAAATGAAATGGTGTTCATCGTGCTCCGTCAGAATCTGGAAATTATCGTTTTCCGGTACGGCGATGGCGCTGTGCATGGCGGCGTAAATGAGCTGGCCGACGCGTTTGGCGAAGGTGGGATCCTGGTGCTTTTTGATGTCGACACGAACCAGTGGCATGGGATGTCTCCAGATAGAAGGCCGGTCAACTTAAAATACATGACAGAGATCCTTCATCAAGCGAAAGGGGCTATTGGGCGATGAAGTGGCCTCGCACGTCCACAGATCCGGATGCTTTCAGTTACCTATTGGTGTTTGCCCGCAGTACGCTGCCTCACCCATAATCCACGGCATGTTTTTTCGTACGCAGGCGTCCAGCGCGGCCCATCCAGGAGGAGGCGAACACATGTCAGCCAAGAAAATTTGTCGTAAAGAAACCCGGTTGCCTATCACTCGAGTCACGGACGTCACCATGATTTCGACAACCGTAGGCAGTGCCGCATTCGCGAATATGATTTTCCCTGGCCTTGGAAGCACCATAGTGGGTGCTGTTCTGGGCGCAATTTTTGGTTTTCGAGCTACAAAATCGGCCTCGTATCAAGGATAGGGCCCTATGGCACCGGACCAATTCAGTTGCTCGATTATCAGTAGCATTCTTTGCATCACTATCTATCTGGGGCTGTGCTGGCACTACAAACAGAAAGCAGACCTGACTCATGGGGTGATCATCGCGATATCAATGACGGGCTTGGTCGCAGCCTGCGCCCTTGGATCGCTCACGATGTCCTCAAGCCTTGAGCAGATTGGTGTGTTTCGGGAGCATAAGCCGAGCATTTTAATCGGTACTTTGGCAATGATCTGGGTTTCGGTGACAACGGCGCATCAGTCTGTGATGCATCCTGTTCGATCAGGCAAGCGTCAGTCTTGTGCGTAACCCGATGCCCTCTGAATTGTTCATGACTGAAGCCCGCAATCGCGGGCTTTATTGTAGGTGCCAGGCTCAAAAGCTCCCAGCTACCGAAGTCCTGCACCTTGTTACGCACCACCACTCCTCAGCTAAGTATTTGCTTTTATTCATTAAACCCGGACAATCGCGCCCCTGTTTCGGCCAGGGCGCTGCCTGTCGGGTTTTTCCGACTCGTCCTGACCGGGTAGCAACTGACCGGAATGTGGAGATCCCACCGGATGAATGATCAGGCCAATAGCGTCGACAAACGCTATGTAGCGGCGGCACCAGCGACTCTTTCGAGCTGGAATCGTCATGACACCACGTGGATGCTGGGCCTGTTTGGAACGGCCATTGGGGCCGGCACACTGTTTTTGCCGATCAACGCAGGGCTGGGCGGTTTCTGGCCGCTGCTGGTCCTGGCGGTGCTGGCGTTCCCCATGACCTTCTACGCACACCGTGGCCTGACCCGTTTCGTGCTGTCCGGACGCGAAGGCGCCGACATCACCGAAGTGGTGGAAGAACACTTCGGCATCAAGGCCGGTGCGTTGATCACCTTGCTGTACTTCTTTGCGATCTTCCCGATCCTGCTGATTTACAGTGTGGCACTGACCAACACCGTGGGCAGTTTCCTTGAGCATCAATTACACATCACGCCGCCACCGCGCGCGGTGCTGTCGTTGGTGCTGATCCTCGGCCTGCTGGCGGTGGTGCGCTGCGGCGAGCAGATGATCGTCAAGGCCATGAGCCTGATGGTCTATCCGTTCATCGTCGCGCTGCTGTTTTTGGGGATGTACCTCATTCCACACTGGAACGGCGGCATCCTGAGCACCGCCAGCACCGTGCCTGAACCATCGGCGCTGCTACACACCTTGTGGCTGGCGATTCCGGTGATGGTGTTCTCGTTCAACCATTCGCCGATCATCTCGGCGTTTGCGGTCGACCAGAAGCGCCGTTACGGCGATCACGCCGAAGAGCGTAGCTCGCAGATCCTGTCCCGCGCTCACCTGTTGATGGTGATGATGGTGCTGTTCTTCGTCTTCAGTTGCGTGCTGACCCTGTCGCCAGCACAACTGGCTGAAGCCAAGACACAGAACCTGTCGATCTTGTCGTACCTGGCCAATCACTTCAGCAATCCGACTATCGCCTTCGCGGCACCGCTGATTGCCTTCGTGGCGATTTCCAAGTCGTTCCTGGGCCACTACATCGGTGCCAGCGAAGGTCTTAAAGGGCTGATCGTCAAAAGCGGCAAACGCCCGGCGCCGAAGACCCTGAACCGTATGACCGCTGCGTTCATGCTGGTAGTGTGCTGGATCGTTGCCACGCTGAACCCGAGCATTCTGGGGATGATCGAAACCCTCGGTGGTCCGATCATCGCGTCGATTCTGTTCCTGATGCCGATGTACGCGATCCGCAAGGTGCCGGCGATGGCGCGGTATCGCGGGCAGGCGTCCAATGTCTTCGTGACGGCGGTGGGGCTGGTGGCTATTACCGCCTTGATTTACTCGCTGACCGCGTGATCGTTCGACCTGCTCGCGCAGCGCCGGATTGACAGCTACAGTGGCCGCTGCACGTATTACGTGCAGCGGTTTTTTTTCGCCTGGAGTCACCGGATTGCCGAGCGCCTCACCCCCCAATCTCACCGAACAACCCAATCGCTGGCGGGACTTGCTGGCCGGGTTGTCGATTGCCGGGCTGCTGTTGCCCGAAGCAGTTGCCTATTCAAGCATTGCCGCCGTGGCGCCGCAGGCCGGGGTGATCGCCTTGTTTGCCGGTTTGCTGTGTTATGGGCTGTTCGGCACCAGCCGTTTCGCCATTGTGTCGGCCACATCGTCGTCGGCAGCGGTGTTGGCTGCCGCCACCGCGACGCTAGCCAACGGCGATCCTCAGTTGCGTTCGAACCTGGCCATCGGCCTGGTGCTGGTGACCGGCGCGCTCTTCCTGCTGGCCGGGTTGTTCAAGCTGGGCAGCGTAACCTCGTTCATCGCAAAACCGGTGCTGCGCGGCTTTGCTTTTGGCCTGGCGCTGACCATCATCCTCAAGCAAGTCGCCAGTGTGGTCGGTGTACACCTGAGCGACGGCAATCTGGTGCGTTTTCTGCCGCAACTGCTGGAGCAACTGCCGCAATGGAATTGGGTGGCGGCGGGTGTCTCCGCCGTGGCGTTGGCCTTGTTAGTGCTGTTTGCAAGGTTCCGGCGCTTGCCGGGCGGTTTGCTGGTGGTCGTGATCGGTATCGTTGCCAGTCAGTGGCTGAACCTGCCGGCGTATGGGGTTAAGTTGATCGGTGTGATCGATTTGAACCTGGAAGTGCCCCGGTTACCGGTACTGCCCTTTACTGACTGGTTACGCTTGGGCGAATTGGCCTTTGCCATGGTGATGATCCTGTACGCGGAGTCGTACGGCTCGATCAGTGCCTACGCGCTCAAGCACGGCGACCGGATCTCGTCGAGCCGCGATCTGCTGGCGCTGGGTGCGTCCAATCTATTGTCCGGGTTGTTTCATGGCATGCCGGCAGGGGCAGGTTTCTCGGCAACGTCGGCCAATGAAGCGGCGGGGGCCACCTCACGATTGGCCGGTGGTGTGGCGGCGCTGGTGGTGTTGCTCATCGTTTTGACGGTGTTGCCTTACATCGCCCTGACGCCGGAGCCGATTCTTGCCGCCATCGTTATCCATGCCCTGGCCCGAGGCTTGAGTCTGCAACCGTTGGGGCGGTATTTCATCTGGCGGCGCGACCGGTTGCTGGTGCTCTGCGCGGTGGCGGCCGTGCTGGTGCTGGGGGTGCTGGACGGTCTGCTGCTGGCGGTGGCGATCAGTGTGGTGTTGATGCTCAAGCAAATGTCGGCGGCCGATATTCAGATCCTCGGGCGCATTGATGGCGGCCATGACTTTGTCGACCTACAGCGCCATCCGACGGCGCAAACGGTGCCTGGGGTGTTGATCGTCCGGCCGGGGGAGGCGTTGTTCTTTGCCAACGTCGAGCGGATCCTGGGCAGCACGTTGCGGTTGATTCGCCATTCGCCAACGCCGATTCACTCGGTGATTCTCAGCCTGGAAGAATCGCCCGATCTGGATGGCACCAGTATTGAGGCGTTGCAGGAATTTTTTGTGCGGGTGCGGGGGGAAGGGAAGCAGTTGGTGCTGGCACGGCTTAAGGATTCGGCGCAAAGCGCGTTGGCGGTGTTGCCGGAAGTGAAGGATACACAGGTGGTCCTCAGCGGCTTGAGCGTGGATGGCGCGGTACAACAAGCCCTCAAGACTGGCACATAACCTGTGGGAGCGGGCTTGCTCGCGAAGGCGGTGAATCAGTCAACAATGATGCAGGCTGACACACCGCCTTCGCGAGCAAGCCCGCTCCCACATTTTGATTTTCATACAGGCATAAAAAAACGCCGCGCATCTGACGATGGGCGGCGTTTTCTATGGCGTTGTAACGTTAGGCTTGAACGACCGGGATGTTGGCGTTCGCAGCAGCTTCACGGAACTCGGCGATCTGGTCGAAGGACAGGTAGCGGTAGACATCGGCCGCCATGCTGTCGATCTTGCCCGCGTATTCCATGTACTCCTCGACGGTCGGCAGGCGACCCAGGATGGAAGCAACAGACGCCAGCTCGGCCGAGGCCAGGTAGACGTTCGCGCCGTCACCCAGGCGGTTCGGGAAGTTACGGGTCGAAGTCGACACCACAGTGGCGTTCGGCTCTACACGTGCCTGGTTACCCATGCACAGCGAGCAGCCCGGCATTTCCATGCGCGCGCCGGCCTTGCCGTAGATGCCGTAGTAGCCTTCTTCGGTCAGCTGGTGAGCGTCCATTTTGGTCGGCGGCGACAGCCACAGACGGGTTGGAAGCTGACCTTTGACCTGATCCAGCAGCTTACCGGCAGCGCGGAAGTGACCGATGTTGGTCATGCACGAACCGATGAACACTTCGTCGATCTTCTCGCCAGCAACGCTGGACAGCAGACGGGCGTCGTCCGGATCGTTTGGCGCGCAAAGCACAGGCTCTTTGATGTCGTTCAGGTCGATTTCGATGATTTCAGCGTATTCGGCATCAGCATCGGCAACCATCAACTCAGGGTTGGCGATCCAGGCTTCCATCGCTTGAGCACGACGCTCCAGAGTACGCGCATCGCCGTAGCCTTCGCCGATCATCCAGCGCAGCAGGGTGATGTTGGAGCTCAGGTACTCGGTGATCGACTCCTTCGACAGCTTGATGGTGCAACCGGCAGCCGAACGTTCGGCCGAGGCGTCGGACAGCTCGAAAGCCTGTTCGATGCTCAGGTTGTCCAGGCCTTCGATTTCCAGGATGCGGCCGGAGAAAGCGTTTTTCTTGCCTTTCTTCTCAACGGTCAACAGGCCAGCCTGAATCGCGAAGTAAGGAATGGCGTGAACCAGGTCACGCAGGGTAACGCCCGGTTGCATTTTGCCTTTGAAGCGCACCAGGATCGATTCCGGCATGTCCAGCGGCATAACGCCGGTGGCAGCGGCAAACGCAACCAGACCGGAACCGGCCGGGAACGAAATGCCCATCGGGAAACGGGTGTGCGAGTCACCACCGGTACCGACGGTATCAGGCAGCAGCATGCGGTTCAGCCAGCTGTGGATGATGCCGTCGCCCGGACGCAGGGAAACGCCGCCGCGGGTCATGATGAAGTCTGGCAGGGTGTGGTGGGTGGTCACGTCGATCGGCTTAGGATAAGCCGCGGTGTGGCAGAAGGACTGCATCACCAGATCAGCGGAGAAGCCCAGGCACGCCAGGTCTTTCAGTTCGTCACGGGTCATCGGACCGGTGGTGTCCTGAGAACCCACGGTGGTCATCTTCGGTTCGCAGTAGGTACCAGGACGAACGCCTGCTACGCCGCACGCCTTGCCGACCATTTTCTGCGCCAGGGTGAAACCCTTGGTGCTTTCGATCGGGGCATCCGGTTTCTTGAACAGGTCGAACGCTGGCAGACCCAGTTCGGCGCGAGCCTTGTCGGTCAGGCCACGGCCGATGATCAGCGGGATACGACCGCCGGCACGGACTTCGTCCAACAGCACCGGAGTTTTCATTTCGAAGGTAGTGATAACTTCGTCGGTACCGTGCTTGCAGACTTTGCCAGCGTGCGGGTACAGGTCGATCACGTCGCCCATGTTCATGTTGGTGACGTCGAATTCGATGGGCAGTGCGCCGGCATCTTCCATGGTGTTATAGAAGATTGGAGCAATCTTGCTGCCGAAGCAGAAGCCGCCAGCGCGCTTGTTCGGCACGTAAGGCACGTCATCGCCGAAGAACCACAGCACCGAGTTGGTGGCCGATTTACGCGAAGAACCGGTACCGACCACGTCACCGACGTAGGCGATCGGGAAGCCGCTGTTGCGCATTTCTTCGATCTGCTTCATCGGACCGATGGAGCCTTGCACGTCCGGCACGATGCCGTCGCGGGCCATTTTCAGCATGGCCAGGGCGTGCAGCGGGATGTCCGGGCGGGACCAGGCGTCTGGGGCAGGGGACAGGTCGTCGGTGTTGGTTTCGCCGGTGACCTTGAACACACGCAGGCTGATCTTGTCGGCCAGTACAGGGCGGTTTTTGAACCACTCGCCGTCAGCCCAGGATTGCAGCACGCCTTTAGCGTGAACGTTACCGTTCTTGGCGCGTTCAGCGACGTCGTGGAAGGCATCGAACATCAGCAGGGTGTGCTTGAGTTCTTCGGCCGCCACTTGCGCCAGTTCGGCGTCGTCCAGCAGGTTGACCAAAGTCACGATGTTGTAGCCGCCCTGCATGGTGCCGAGCAGTTCTACAGCGCGCTTCTTGTCGATCAGAGGGGATTTGGCTTCGCCTTTGGCGAGGGCGGACAGGAAGCCGGCCTTTACATAGGCTGCTTCGTCCACGCCAGGTGGAACGCGATTGGTGATCAGGTCAACGAGGAAAGCTTCTTCGCCAGCCGGAGGATTCTTCAGCAGCTCGATCAGGCCTGCAGTTTGTTCGGCGTTGAGTGGCTGGGGAACGATACCCAGTGCTGCACGCTCTTCGATATGTTTGCGGTAGGCTTCAAGCACAGTTATTACCCTCATCAGTGGTCCCAAATGGGTGTCCGGGACGCTCATCCCGAAATTGCCGTACTCATGCGCTGCGTGGCGTTGTGAGCCACTTAGCCAGAATTACCGGCAATTCCTTACAGAAGCTGCTTTCAAAGTTTTACGCCTGCAGAACGGGAGCTGATGAGGGTTGGCGCTGAGCTTTTCCCCGCTGGAAAAACCCTTCGCCAACACCGCTCTGTAGGAACGACTGTGCTCGTGACGCTTTGAAAACAGCTTCTAACGGACATTGGCGCCTTAAAAAGGCTGGCTGATTCTACGGCAAAAAAAAATTAAAGGTAAGTTAACCCTCGAATTTTGAGGGGTGATGAATGTTAGACAAAGGGCTAACATGCGGGCCTGTCAGTTTCCCCCGTGTTTTGCCTATCTATGCCCAATCAGACCATCAAGACCCCCTGCGTCGGCCTTTGCTCCACTGTTTACGGTGACTTGGTGTGCCGTGGCTGCAAGCGTTTCCACCATGAAGTGATCAACTGGAATGGTTACAACGAGGAGGAAAAGCGCGCGGTATGGCTGCGTCTTGAGCAATTGCTATCCCAGGTGATGGCCAGCAAGCTGGAGGTTTTCGACCCTCAGCGTCTGCGTTTGCAGCTTGAGCAAAGGAAAATTCGTTTTGTGCCGCATCAGTCGCAGTATTGCTGGGCCTATCAGCTGATTGCCCGTGGGGCGCGGGTGATCAATAACCTGGAAGCCTACGGGATGGTGCTGATGCCGGAATTTCGCGACTGGAACCTGCCGGAATTGCGTGATGCCATTGATCGGGAATTTTTCTTGCTGTCTGAGGCGCATTACCAACGGTATATCGCACCGGGTTTTCTGAAAGACGCTTTCGGCGGTTAAATCTAAAAAGAATCGCGAGCAGGCTCGCTCCCACACTGGACCTCCAGTGTTCACAAATCCTCTGTGGGAGCGAGCCTGCTCGCGATGGCGTCCGCTCCGACACCGCCAATCTCAATGCTGAGCCAATTCCTCAAGATGATCCTCAATCTCCTGCGGCTTGAGCACCAGCACATCGCTCTCCAGCTTATCCAGCACCACTTCGGCCGTATTGCCGATCAAAGCGCCCGACAAACCCTTGCGTGCCACGGTGCCGATCACGGTCACTGCCGCCTGTAGCTTGTGCACCATGAACGGAATCAACACATCCGCCGGGCCTTCCTCAATATGCAAATAGTCATCGTCAATGTCGAATTCCGCCTGGAATTCCCGGCACTCCTCGCGATAGCGCGCTTCGATGGTTTCCTTGAGCTGGAAGGTCGGGTCGGCCGACGACAGCATCGGCGATGGATGTGCACTGAGCACGTGTAAATGAGCCTTGGCCAGGCTGGCGATGTCATATCCGTAATCGATGATGGTGTTGTGCAGATGACGGTGTTCAGCGTCGGTGTTGCCTACATCGATGGCGGCCAGAATGACTTTGCCCTTCCAGGAACCGGCCGTTTTCACCAGCAGCACCGGAGTCGGGCATTCACGCAGCAGTTTCCAGTCATCCGGGGTCAGCAGGGCCTTTTTCAGCGGGTTGTCCGGGTAATGTTGCTTGACCACCAGCCCGCAGCCCTCGGCTTGCTGCACGTCGATGATGGTTTGGTGCAGGCTCTGATTCCACGCCTGCTCGGTTGTGACGCTGTAGCCGTCGGCTGAAAGCGCGGCCTTGAGGACCCCCAACATGCCGTTGTGATCATGCTTGGGATCGCCGACCAACAGGTGCAGGTGGGCCTGGGTCACACCTGCAATCAATTTGGCCCGTTTGAGCGCCAGGCTCTCCGAATGTTCAGGCTCGATGACCACCAGAATGCTGCGAATGGCTTGCATGATCGGGATCTCCATATACGGGTAAAAAGCACGGCGTTGCACAACTATAGTTGCTGCTCGCCAGCCAGGTACTTGATGCATATCAACGGTTGCGACTGGTGGTCTGCCGACAGGCCGGTATAATCGGCGCCCTTCGATTTTGAACCCTTTATCCGTGAGCCCCATGATCCTTCCCGAAATTCACGAGTTCCTCGGCTGCCGTACCCCTGACGGCTGGGTGCAGGCCGCACTGGCTGATCAGGAAACATTGCTGATCGACCATAAGAACTGCGAATTCAAGGCGGCCAGCACGGCGCTGAGCCTGATTGCCAAGTATCACTCCCATGTCGACCTGATCAACCTGATGTCGCGCCTGGCCCGGGAAGAACTGGTGCACCATGAGCAAGTCATGCGCCTGATGAAAAAACGCAAGATCGAGCTGCGCCAATTGTCCGCCGGTCGCTACGCCTCGGGCCTGCGCAAAGTGGTACGCAGCCATGAACCGGTGAAACTGGTGGATACGCTGGTGGTGGGCGCTTTTATCGAAGCCCGCAGCTGCGAGCGTTTCGAGGCGCTGGTGCCGCATCTGGACGAAGAGCTGGGCAAGTTCTACTTCGGATTGCTGAAAAGCGAGGCGCGGCATTTCCAGGGTTATCTGAAACTGGCTTACCAGTACGGGGACGCCAAGGACATCGCCCAAGTGATCGATAAGGTCCGCGCGGCAGAGCAGGAGCTGATCGAGTCGCCGGACGTGGAATTCCGTTTCCACAGTGGCGTGCCCGCTGCGGCCTGACGCTTAAAGCGCCTTAGCGGCTCAAACCGAGGCGTTCGTGCCAGTCGGCGATGGACTCCTCGGGATAGACCTCGAACTGCTGATCGCCGGAATGCACCTCGACCTCCACCCACGGCGCTTTTGAACCGAGCATCAAGTGCGTGTGTTCTGGCGGCACCGGCAACGGGGTGTCGATGGCGGACGCAAACGGGTGGATCAGTTCTGGCCATTCAGGGCTGAACAGCCACAGTCCCGTACCACAAAGGGAGCAGAAATGCCGTTCGGCGCTGCTGCTGTGCGCCCGTTTATCGCCTTCATCCTTGAGACGCGCATGGTAAATCGCGATGTGCTTTCGACCACGTACCTTGAGGCTCTTGGCATCGCCGCCGAGGTTGATCGCATAACCGCCACCGCCCTGAGTCTTGCGACAGATCGAGCAGTAACAACGCTGATAAGGGTAGGGGTGGGCACTGTTCAGGCTGAATGATACGGCGCCGCAATGGCAGGAGCCTTCTAGCTGCATGGTTGCCTCCTACAACTTTTTGACTTATCTGCAAAGCTTAGACGTTCAGGGCAGGGGTGGCCCCTTCGCGAGCAGGCCCGCTCCCACAGGAGGTTGTGGCGTTAACAAGACTAATGTGGGAGCGAGCCTGCTCGCGATGAACGATGACGCGGTCTTGCTGGACGCCCGCTAATGGCCAAGGCAGCATGGGGCGCCTTCCTCACCGGGTCTGACTCATGCGACGACTTCCTTCACTGGCAGCACTGCGAACCTTCGAATGCGCCGCCCGTCATGCGCACTTCGGCCGGGCTGCCGCTGAGTTGTGTGTCACCGACAGCGCGGTCAGCCACCAAATCCGCCAACTCGAAGAACACTTGGGCGTTTCGCTGTTCATCCGCGAAGGCCGGCAGATTCGCCCGACCATGGCTGCCGGGCGGCTGATGCAAAGTTTGCAGCAGGCTTTTGAACTGATCGGCGATGCCTGCGATGAGCTGCGCGATCCGTCATCGCTGGCGGTGTTGCGTCTGGCGGTTACCGCCGAACTGGCTCAAAAGTGGTTGATGAGCCGTCTCACGGATTTCTACGCGCGTTATCCGCACATCACCTTGCACCTGTACGAACAACCGATCGATGCAACGGCGCCGGGGGAAGACATCGACTTGGCGATCACCTACGGCACCGGTCCGGTGGACAGTAGTGCGTACTTCGTCAGGCCATTGCCGGCATTGCAGTTCTTTCCGGTGTGCAGTCCCGGCCTGTTCAATCAGGGCACACTGAAAGCGCCCAGGGATCTGGCACGCCATTGCCTGCTGCACGATGACCAGGACGGCAAGACCTGGACTGCCTGGCTGACCAGCCATGCCGGTGACCAACGCCCCGAACGGCAACTGTATTTCGCTCACGCCGGCCTCGCGCTGGAAGCGGCAGCCCAAGGGCAGGGCGTGGCGATGGGCGATAACCTGACAGCGCAGGAAGATTTGCTCAGCGGTCGTCTGGTCCGGCCGTTCACCTCCAGCATGACCGCCCTCGGGCAATACGCGCTGGTGTGCGAGCGAGTGCGGCTAGAGCGTCCGGCGGTGGCGCAGATGCTGGAATGGTTCAACGATCAACTGATCGACTGATGAGTTGAATTCAACTGTTCCGAAATAATCATCGTTGGCGAGGACGGCGTCAGCGACCTTAGCCTGTGGTCATTCCAATCCCCGCTGATGAGGTTTGACCATGGCACGTTTGCTCGATTCCACCCCCAAACAAGACGGTTTCCGTTTGCCCGGCGAATTCGAAACCAAGGCCGGTTGCTGGCTCGGCTGGCCGGAGCGTACCGACGTCTGGCGCAACGGCGCCAAGCCGGCGCAGAAGGTCTGGGTGCAAATTGTCACCGCGATCTCCCACAGCGAACCGGTCACCGTCTGCGCCTCGGCCGCGCAGTTTGCCACGGCCCGCCGCCAGTTGCCGCCGCAAGTGCGCGTGGTGGAAATGACCTGCAACGACACTTGGTTCCGCGACAGCGGCCCGTGCTTCGTGGTGAATGACAACAGCGGCGAAGTGCGCGGTGTCGACTTCGAATTCAACGCTTACGGCGGTCTAGACGGTGGTTTGTACTACCCGTGGGACAAGGACGATCAGATCGCCAGCAAGGTCCTCGAAATCGAACGTTTCGACCGTTACCGTGCGCCGCTGATCGCCGAGCTGGGCGGGATCCAGAGTGACGGTGAAGGCAGCATCCTCACCACCGAGCAATGCTTGCTCAATCGCAATCGCAACCAGCATTTGGGCAAGGATGAAGTCACGCGACGCCTGACCGATTACCTCGGCGCCGAGCAAATCATCTGGCTACCTCGGGGCTGCAAATTCGACGAAACCGACGGTCACGTCGATGACCTCGCTTGTTTCGTGCATCCTGGTGAAGTGGTGCTGCAATGGACCGACAACCGTGATGACCCGCAATGGGAAATCTATCAGGAGGCTTACGACATCCTGCGCAGCACTCGCGACAGCCGTGGCCGCGAGCTGATCGTGCACAAACTGCCGCAACCGGACGTGCTGGAGTGGACCGCCGAAGAAGCCGAAGGCCTGGATCAGCTAGACAGCACGCACACGCGTCAGGCCGGGACGCAAATCTGCGCGTCGTACATCAACTACTACGCCGGCAACACATCGATCGTGGTGCCGTTGTTCGGTGACCGCAACGATCAGGCCGCCATGGCGACCCTCGCCGAGCTGTTCCCGCAGCACAAAATCGTCGGCATTGAAAACTCCCGGGAGATCCTCCTGGGGGGTGGCAACGTTGCTTGCATCACCATGCCGCAATACGCCGGCAAAGGGGTATGAAATTGGGCCTGCACAAACTGACTCAAGCGTTATTGCTGGTGCTTGCACCCCTGTGTGTGCAGGCCGCCGACACCGCCAAACCGGTGGTCAACCTGTATATCTGGGGCGAGTACCTGGCGCCGGATACGCTGATCAATTTCGAGAAGAAAACCGGCATCCATGTGGTCGCCGATCACTTCGATTCACTGGAAACCGTCGAGACCAAATTGCTGACGGGTCGCAGCGGCTATGACTTGGTGCTGACGGCGGGGCAGCACCTGTCCCGAGCTATCCAGAGCGGCGCGATCCAGACGTTGGACCGCAAGCAAACGCCGCATTTTCAAGGCGTCGGCGAGGAGTTCCGCCAGCACATGGTCGTGTTCGATCCGGGCAATCGCTACGCCGGTATCTATGCCTGGGGTACCACCGGCGTCGGCTATCAGGAAGAGGCGGTAAAACAGCGCCTGTCCGACGCGCCCTGGGACAGTTGGGCTATGCTGTTCGACCCCGACGTGGTGTCGAAACTTGCCAGTTGCGGGGTCAGCCTGCTCAACGATCCCAACGAGGTGTTTGCGGCGGTCATGAAGTACATGGGGCTGGACATCAACCGCCAGAACCTCGATGACCTGAAGCTCGCCGAGCAGCAATTGGCGAAGATCCGCCCGTATATCCGCTACTTCGACAATGACTTGAACATAAGCGACCTGGCCAACGGCAACACCTGCGTGGCGATGTCGTGGAACGGTAACGTGGCGATAGCCGCGGGGCAGGCCGAGGCGGCGAAGAAGCCGTTCACGTTGAACTACCGGATTCCCAAGGAAGGCACGTTGATCTGGTTTGACGCGATGGTCATTCCCAAGGATGCGCCGCACCCTGAGGCGGGGCTGGCGTTGATGGATTATCTGATGACGCCTGAAGTGATCGCGCCGATCACTGACACCATTCACTACGCCAACGCCATTACAGCGGCGGATGGCCTGATTGATCCGGCAATTCGCAATGATCCGGGGACGTATCCGTCGGAGCAGGTGAGGGCGTCGTTGTACAGCAAGAATGACAATGGGAAGGTGTTTAATAGGGCGTTGATTCGGGCGTTTAGCCGGTTGAAATCGGGGTTGTGATTGGCTCTGAGTGATGTGGCGAATGTGATTCCGCCATCGCGAGCAAGCTCGGCTCCTACATTGGTTTTGTGAGCGCCCAAATCCCCTGTGGGAGCTGGGCTTGCCCGCGATGAACGATAACGCGGTCTATCTGGCCGGCACCCGCCACAAATACCACGCCGCCACCGTCCGATACGGGCTCCACGCCAACCCGATCTCTGCCATCTGCTTACGCGTCGGCTGCACCTCCACCCGCTTAAGCCGCCGATACCCTTCACGCACGCCAAAGTCATCGGCCGGCAGAATATCCGGCCGTTCGAGGCTGTAAATCAGCAACATCTCAACCGTCCAGCGGCCGACCCCGCGCAAGGTGATCAAGCGCTCGATCAGCGCCTCATCCTCCATCGCCAACGCCGTCGAATATTCCGGCACCACGCCGTCCAGCGTTGCTTGGGCAATCCCCTGAATGGTCGCGATCTTGCCCGCCGAAAACCCGCAACTGCGCATCTGATCAAACCCGGTCGCCAGTATCTGTTCCGGCCGGGGGAATGCCACCGATGGAAACAATGCCAGCAACCGCCCGACAATCGCATCCCCGGCCTTGGCGTGCAGTTGCTGATAGGCAATCGCCCGCACCAGCGACTCATACGGATCGCGAGCCGCATGGGGCTGGTGCAGGCACGGGCCGATAGCCGCGATGTGGCGCGCCCAGTCTGCGTCCAGGGACGCTAAAAACCGGGTCGCCGGCAGATAGGGATCGGACATGGCGATCAAGCGTTTCCGCTCGGTTTCAGCAGGGCATTCACTTCGCCGTAAGTAAAAGCCTTGAGGTGGCTGCTATCGAGTTTGCCGGTCTCCAGAAAGCTCTTGCTCAGCCCGGCCATGGCGCCATACAAAAACTCGGCGATCCCCGAACCGGCACTCAAACGCCGAACGCCCAGTGCTTTCAAAGCTTCAAGCGATGGTAACCCCGGCAGCCCCAGCACGTTCACTGGCAACGTCGTGCCCTGGCACAGTGCGGCGATTTCATACTCCGCCGAGACGCCCGCGGCAAACAGCCCGTCGGCACCCGCCGCTTGATACAGAGCGGCGCGCTTGAGTGTTTCGGCTACGCGGTCTTCGGCCGGCACCAACCCCTTGAGGTACACATCGGTGCGCGCATTGATGAATAGCTTCACATTGCGCTGATCGGCTACCTTGCGCGCCACTTCTATCTTGCGCACCAGCAACTCGGGCGAAGACGCACCGTCCTCGATATTGATTCCGACCGCTCCGGCGGCAATCACCGCCTCAATCACTTGGGCAACCCGCGTCAGGTCATCGGAGTAGCCAGCCTCGACGTCCACGGTCAACGGCAGCGAAATCACCCGGACGATGGACTCGACAGTGGATACCAGACGTTCGAGGGGCAGGGCATTGCCGTCCGCATAACCATGAGCCCAGGCCACCGCAGCGCTGCTGGTGGCGACAGCTTTGCAACCCAGTTGCTCGACGATGCGGGCCCCGGTGGCATCCGCGACGTTGGTGAGGATCAACAAGCCTTCGTGGTGCAGTTGGTGGAATTGTGTGTCCATTGAATGTCCTTCCTGATGACAGTTGAGGCAATCAGAACGCGAGTGGTTGGGTGACCTGCATCGCCGCGTTTTCCAGCCGGAGCAGATACGCCTTGCGCGGTTGTCCTCCACCATAGCCGGTCAACGAGCCGTCCGCACCGATGACCCGGTGGCAGGGCACCACGATGGCCAGCCGGTTGTGCCCGTTGGCCAGGCCCACCGCGCGACTGGCACCGGGCTTGCCCAATAGCCTGGCGATGCTGCCGTAGGTGCTGGTCTTGCCATACGGGATCTTCGCCAATTCACCCCAGACCTGCCGGGCGAATTCACTGCCAGGCAGGTGCAGCGCGACGGTGAATTCGGTGAGTTTGCCGGCAAAATACTGTGCCAGTTCTACCTCGATCTGCTGTAGATGCGCGTTGTGTCCCGGCACGACCGCGTAGCCATATCGGTTCTGCAGTTCTTCGACTTCGCGGGTCAACGCCGGACGGTCGAGGAATTCCAGCAGCACCAGCCCACGGCGCTCGGCCATGGCGATCATTGGCCCCAGAGGTGTGGTCAGCCGAGTGAAGAGCAACGGCTCACTCTGCGCGGCTCGGCCAGGGGTGATGTGGAACGACTTTTGAAAGGCGTCACGGAAACCGCTGAGGGATTCATAACCCGAGTCGAATGCCGCGCTGTCGATGGAGTCGCCCTGTTTGATCCCGCCCAACGCCATGCCGAGACGGCGGGTGCGCAGCCAGGCGTGAAAGGTCATGCCCAAATGCTGCTTGAACCAGCGCCGCAGTTTCAACGGCTCGATGCCCTCGGCCAGCAATTGGGCGTCAGTCCAGCGCTGCTCGGGATCGGCATTCACCGACTTCAGCAGCGTCTGCACCCAGTCGGGTGCGATGGCCGCAGCGTCCAGTGGCTTGCAGCGCAGACACGCGCGATAACCCGCCGCCAGGCATTCATCGGCGAGCGCAAAAAATTCTACGTTCTCCGGTTTCGGCGAGCGTGCCGTACAGCCGGGTCGGCAGAAAATCCTGGTGGTTTTCACGGCCGTGAAGAACACCCCCTCATAGGCGGTGTTGCGTTCGAGCATGGCGCGAACCATTTCGGCGTGGGGCGGCAGTAAAGCGGTCTGTATCTTCATGGGCTGAGCATAAAACCCTGCGGGCGGTGTCTCCACCGGAAAATCGACAATGAATTTTTGTGGCCCTGGGCTACAGTGATCGGGTTACTGAGCAGGCAGCCAAACAGGGAGTGACTTTATGCAACCGTTTACGATTCAACACATCGATCACCTCGTGCTGCGCGTCCAGGACCTGGAGCGAAGCATCACGTTCTACGCGCAGGTGTTCGGCGCTGAACTGGTCAAGCGCCAGGACAATCTGGGGCTGGTGCATCTGCGTGCCGGGACTTCCATGATCGACCTCGTCAGCCTGGACGGTGAACTCGGGCGCAAGGGCGGTGCCGCCGCCGGACAAGAGGGGCGTAACCTCGACCATGTCTGCCTGCGCATCGAACCCTTCGACGAAGCAGCACTCATCAGCCACTTGCAGTCCTTCGGACTGACACCCGAGAAAGCGGCCACGCGCTTCGGTGCCGAAGGTTATGGTTTGTCGCTTTATTGCTTTGACCCCGACGGCAATCAGGTCGAGCTCAAAGGGCCGGCCACGTAAAACACTACTTATCAGCCTTAGAAAGCCTGAAGTTGCTCACGTAAAAATTCGATAAATCGTGGGGTTTGTTGGAGGGTCTGTTCTTGAGAGGTGCGGGGCGAATGTCTAAACCATCCATGTCATCCGCCCCAATTGTGCCTGCCGTCATTATTGGCTGGAGCGAACGGCCCCGCCATCAATCAATAAGTTCTGCCCGGTCAGGTAGCCCGCATGGCTGCTGCAAACGAAGGCACACAGCGCACCGAACTCCTCGGGTGAACCGAAGCGTTTGGCAGGGATTTCGTGACGGCATTCGTCAAGGAATGCCTCACTGTCTTGCCCCGACTCTTGGGCGGCCGTGACCAGGTTGTCACGCAGTCGATCGGTATCGAAGGAGCCCGGTTGCAGGTTGTTGATCGTCACATTACGACTGGCAATGTTTTCTTGCCGGGCAAGCCCTGCGATGAACCCCGTCAGACCACTGCGCGCACCATTGGACAGACCCAGGCTTTCGATAGGGGATTTCACGGCACTCGACGTGATGTTAATGATTCGGCCAAATCCACGTGTCGCCATGCCGTCTACGGTTGCCTTGATCAGCTCGATAGGGGCCAGCATGTTGGCATCCAGCGCCTTGAGCCAGGCGTCGCGATTCCACTCGCGGAAATCCCCCGGTGGCGGGCCTCCAGCGTTGTTGATCAAAATATCGAAATGCTTATGGGCCATGAGCGCTGCCGCCCGACCTTCGGGCGTCGAAATGTCTCCGGCGACGGCGATGACAGTCACTTCAGGATTGATCGCTCTGAGCTGACGGGCTGTTTCATTCAGCGTCTGTTCGCCCCGTGCAGTGATCACCACGTTCACGCCTTCGTGGACCAGTGCCTGCGCGCAGGCTTTACCCAGACCTTTGCTGGCGGCGCATACCAGCGCCCAGCGTCCTGCGATTCCTAGATTCATGCGGGTTTTCCTGAAAGAAGGAAGCTCAAAGAAAGGGGTTGAACATTCATACAAGATCCACCGTTGCAGACCGGTTTGGTGATGGCGCATCGATTCCCATAAAGCGCCGCACTCGCTCTCCTTCGGCTTCGCATCGTATGGTTTCAGGCGCGGCATCGAGTTGAATATTGCCGTTCTCCATGAAAATCACCCGGTCGGAAATCGACATGGCGAAGTCCATTTCGTGGGTTACGATCAGCATGGTCATGCCTTCTTTGGCCAGGTCGCGGATCACATTCAGCACGTCGTTGACCAGTTCCGGGTCGAGGGCCGAGGTCGGCTCGTCGAACAGCATGATCTGCGGCTCCATCGCCAGAGCCCGCGCGATTGCCACGCGCTGTTGCTGCCCGCCGGAGAGTTGATGCGGGTACTTGTGGGCATGGGCCAGCAGGCCGACTTTGTCCAGTAGCGCATAAGCACGATGCTCACTCAGCTCGCCCGGCTGGCCGTGGTAACGCGGCGCCAGGGTGACGTTGTCGAGAATGGTGCGGTGTGGGAACAGGTTGAAGTTCTGGAACACCATGCCAATGTGCCGCACGCCTTTACGCAAGCGCGAGCTGTCGGGTTTGTCCGACGCTTCGATAAATGTTTCGCCGAACAACAGAATGTCGCCGGTATCGATGCTTTCCAGGCCGTTCACCGTGCGAATCAGCGAAGTCTTGCCGGAACCGGATGGGCCAATGATCGAGACCACCTGGCCGTATTCGACATTCAGGTCGATACCCAGCAGCACTTTGTGCGTGCCATAGCTCTTCTGGATGTTCTTCAGTTGCAGGATCGGCGTCGCGTTGGTGCCCGCTGCCTTACGCGCATTGTCTGGCAAGGCTTCGGCGCAGGCCTTGAACTTGGCCACGGCGGCGTCATCGAGTGTGTGCGGCTTGCGGAAGTTCAGGTCCAGGTAGCGCTCCAGGCGCTGCAGGAAAAAGCCAAACACGGTAACGATCAACACGTAGTAAACGCCTACCGCCGCCAAGGTTTCCATGACCAGGAAGTTGGTGGCATAGAGCCGCTGGCCGACGGTGAGAATTTCCGTCAGGGAGATCACCGAGACCAGCGAGGTCAGTTTGACCACGGTGATGTATTCATTGATCAACGTGGGCAGCGAGATACGGAAAGCCTGGGGAATCACGATCAAGCGCTGCATGCCAAGAAGGCCGACACCCAGCGCGCGCCCGGCTTCTTTCTGGCCCTTGGCCACGGAGATCAGACCACCACGGTGGATTTCTGCCATGTACGCCGCTTCGGTGACCACCAGGGCCAACAAGCCGGAGTAGAAGGGGTTGGACAGGATCGGACCGCTGCCGGGAAACAATTGCGGCAAGTTGTAGACGAAGACCACCAGCACCAGCAACGGGATGCTGCGGAAGAACCAAATGTAGACCGATGCGGGAATGCGCAGCAAAGGCGATTGGGACAGTTTGGCCGTAGCCAGAACAAAGCCCAGCAGCATGCCGATGAACCAGGCCAGGGCACTGAGTTGCACCACAGTGACGCAGGCATTCCAGAAGTCTGGCAGGGAGAACAGGGAGAAGAAATACGACCAATCGAATTGCATAGGGCACCTCAATCTGCCGCCCCGGTGCAGGGGAGGCAGATGACCAAACTACAAGGACACGTTCTTAGTTAGCAGTCGGTTCTTCCAAGGCGTACTTTTTAAGAATAGCGGCGTACTCACCACTCTTCTTGATCTCCTCGAAGGCCTTTTGAACCGCCTGGAAGGTTTCTTCGTTACCTTTCTTGACGAAGATGCCCAAGGTTTGCTGATAGATCGGGTGATCGGTGGTGATGACTACCCGGCCATTGGTCTTTTCCGCGATCAATTTTGCGGCACCAGCGATTTCAACCTGGGCCTGAATGTTCTTGGACAGTAGAGCCTGGGTCACTTCGGGCGCCGAGGGGTACTCGCTGACGGTAATGGCGCCTTTGTTTTTCGGCACGCAATACTCATCGGACAGTTTGCGGAATTCCTTGACCCAGGTCGTGCCCTGTTCCAGGCCCAGCTTCAAACCACACAGGTCTTCAGGTGTCTTCGCATTGATCTCGCTGCCCTTGGGCACCATGACTGCGGCACCCGTGTTGGCATAGGCGATAGTCTGGGCTTGAGTCTGGCGCTCCGGCGTGATGTACATGCCGGAAATGACCGCGTCGTATTTGCCGGAGTTAAGGCCCAGGATCAGGCTCGGGAACTTGGTGTCGACGAACTCCACGTTGGCGTTCATGTGCTTGGCCAGTGCCGTGGCCAGCTCGGGGTCCGAACCGACCACGTTTTTGTCCTTGTCATAGGACTCGAAAGGAGGGTAGGTGATTTCCATGCCGACTTTGAAAGTGTCTGCTGCGGCCATGCTCAACGAGGCGCTGAGCATTCCGGCTGCCAGTACGGTCAGGCGCAAAAGGTTTTTTTTATTATTTTTCATTGGTTACTGACTCCGGTGTAGGTAAGGGGTTGGCTGGAAACGTCAATCAGGACGGTTGGGCCTGATTTTTCAGATGTCCGAAACTGGCGGGCTTACGTGCCTTCTCTGGCATTTGAACTTCTCCATTGGTCACCCTCGCGCGCAGGTATTGATAAGTCTGCAGCGCTTGACCATACATGTGTTCGCCGATCGTGATTTCTTCGTAGTCCTTGCCTGCCTGGGCGAACCCGGGCAGCGGTTTGATCTGGGTGTGATAGTCGCAGGCATAAAACAGTGGAAAGGAATAACGCTCCTCGCGCACGCTGCGAACCCGGTGTGCAGTAGCAACGAATGCGCCTGCTGTCATCACTTCCAGCATGTCTCCGATGTTCACTACAAAGGCATCGGCCATCGGTGGTGCATCGATCCATTGGCCAAGATTGTTCATGACCTCAAGGCCTGGTTTGTCGGCCAAGAGGATGGTGAAGCACTCGTAATCAGTATGGGCGCCAAGACCCGGTGCGTCATGGGCGGCACCGTCGAAAGGGTAGTGGATCAGGCGCAACTTGGACGGTGGACGGGTGACCAGGCTGTCGAAATAATTTTCTTCCAGGCCAAGGGTCAGGGCGAAGCCGCCGAACAGGCGCCGGCCCAAGGCGAATATCGCTTCATAGTAGGCCTGCACCGCTGCCTTGAAACCTGGCAACTGCGGCCAGTCGTTGGGCCCCAATAATGGGGTGTTGGCCAACACCAGCGGGTCATCGGCCGGGACTTCGAAGCCAACGTCGAACGCTTCCTTGTGGTCCGGCTTGCCTTTGGAATAGACCTCTTCGCCTTCGGGTACAAAGCCCTTGTGGGTTTGCGAAGTGCCGATGTAGTGCCGCATCTTGGTGTCGAGGGGTTGGTCGAAGTAGTCCTTGGCAGCCTTGCGCAGGTTGGCGATCAGCTGCGGGTCGATACCGTGATCGGTGATATAGAGGAACCCGACCTCGCTGGCAGCGCGCCCCAACTGTTCGGCCACGGCCAAGCGGTGTTCCAGCTCAAAGCTGAACAGACCGGCAATGTTAACCACCGGAATGCTGTTGAAGTTGGCTTTGTGTGTGTCAGTGCTGGCGCTGTTGTTTTTATTGTCAGGCATGACGCATCGGCTCCCTAAGGATTGCTTGAGTGATGGAAACGGTTGAAGTGTTCACGCTCGGTCTGGCCCATCCATACGTTCAATGACCACAGGTCGGCAACGGGAACATTGGTGAAGGGCAAATGATGCAGGTAACCGTCGGCGCCGAATTCCGGGGTCAGGGTGCTGACCTGGTAACCGCGGGCTTGCTGCGAGTGCCAGATGCTTTCCCAGTGCTGCTGATGAAAGGCCAGTTCTTTTGCATATTCGGGCGCCGCCGGGTGTGGAACCTGCGGGCCTTGGTCGTAACCGACCCGGGCCTGGATATGGTGAACTCGCTCGATGAAGGCGCTCAGGTCATCGGCCGGATCGTTCAATAGACGCTCGCAGGTGACTATCCAGTGGCTGATGTCACTGGTAAACAACAGATCGGGCAGCTGTCGGATCAACTCCAGGGTCACCCAAGGGTTGAACAGCGACCGCGAGCGGTGGGTTTCGAAACTGCAGACCTGGCCATGTTTGCGCGCCAGTTCCAGCGCTTGGCCAAAGAACTCCACCTGTTGTGGCAGCGACCAGCGGTCATTACCCGCCAGGACGTTGACGAAACGCGGGCCGAGTTCGGCGGCCCAGGCGAGTTTCTGGTCCAGGTCATTGAGGTGAACGGCAGGCGTTGCCGACTGGTCCGGCAGCACGTCGTACGCGGTGAAGACCGTGCTGATATAGCCCAGGCGATTGGCTTGGAGGAAGGCGCCGAACTCAGCCCGCTCGCGGGCGTCGAGAGGCAGGCGTGCTTCCATGCCATCAAAGCCCGCTTGCAGCAGTTCCTCGAGTGCCTGGGCCTTGCTGGCGGTGTAACCCCACAGCGTGCGGAATATTTCCAGTTCCATCGGTAATCCTCAAAAATCTCTGGACGCAGCCTGATTCCACCCAGCGATGCCGTGGCGAATTCGCTGTGGTGCCGATGTTAGGCACAGGCTGCGGCGTGAAAGAATATGAAAGTTCAAATCAATACTTCAGACTTTCGTCAACAAATAGCTGCCTACTTATCCCGTGATAGAGGTGGAGTTTATTCGGCGGATGGGCGTCTACGCTGACTAACAGCGAGAGTCGCCAGCATTACGGAATCATTTAGATCCATCCAAACAACACTTGGCGCTTTGACGTGGGTTTTCTACCCGGCGCAGGTTGATGTTCTTGGTTGTGGACTCAACTGATCGATGCAACACACTGGATTTTCTGTGGACTCCGCCGCTGAGGACAACCAAGCGAACAGCTCAATAAAGACCTATAAATTGTCCGTCTGCACCCATTTCAATCAGAAAATTCGCGCTTCCTGTTTTTTTGCTGTGTATCGGTTCACACGAGAATAGTGAGCTGTTTATTTCGTCCAATTGGCTCACGTATCTTTGGCATACAACGTGCTTTGACTAAGTCTGCATGAAGAGCGATTTGCACGTTGTTTGCAAAGCTGATGCGTAGGCTCACTAGGGTTCCGATCGCTTAAAAAGTGGTGACTGGTCCGAGAGTAAGCCGGCCTCGCAAGAGGCTCCACGGAGGGATAAAAGCCCGGGAGAACGTCATTCGATCGTTTCTTCCTGCGCCTTTGTTCATCACAGGAGCTTCATCATGCGCATTGCTGATCGCTGGTTTGAGACCAAACGTATAGATGACCGGATTACGTTGTTGTGGGAGCCCCATGTAGCTCGGGTTGAACAATGCAATATGTGGCATGTTCGTGGTCGCGACAGCGACCTGTTGGTCGATGCGGGGATGGGGATCAGCAGTTTGAAATCAGCGATGGCGCAGTTGTTGAACAAACCGCTCCTCGCTGTAGCGACCCATAGCCACATGGATCATGTCGGCAGCTTGCACGAATTTGAACACCGACTGGCGCACCCCTTGGAGGCGCATCAACTGGCCAACCCATCGGCCTATCCCGTGCTCTGCAGTTGTCATTGGCCTGGCACGATGCGCACTGATATTGAAGCGCAGGGTTATGAGGTGCCCGATATCTTGATCGATGCTTATCCTCATGAGGGGTTTGACCCATTCGCCTTTCGCACCCTTGGCGTTCAAGCGACGCGTCTGATTGATGAAGGTGACGTGGTTGATTTAGGCGACACGGCGTTCGAGGTGTTGCATCTCCCCGGCCATTCCCCGGGCAGCATTGGTCTTTGGGAAAAAAGTAGCGGCACTTTGTTTTCCGGCGATGCCATCTACGATGGTCCGCTTCTGGACAAGATTGAGGGTGCCAACCTGACTGACTATCAACGCACGATGCAGCGCTTGAGAAACCTTCCCGTCGAAGTTGTGCACGGAGGACACGATCCAAGCTTCGGTCGAGCACGGATGCTTGAACTGACTGACCACTACTTGCGCAATAGCAGCCAGAGCTGATCACCTCCACTGGAGCCGCACCACCCTGCGGCTCCAGAACTCCCTATGCTTAGCTTTTGCGGGGCTCTCTGGTCGTCAAGATCAGAATCAAACGGTATTGGTGCGCGTCAGTTGCTCAAGCAATTCCAGGTCGGTGTTCATCCCCGAGGTTTGCCGAATGCGCGAAAGGATGGTGCGTTTCAGCGTAACGAAGTCCTCGCTCAGTTTCATATCTTGATGGCGTTCGGCAGGCAGTGGCACCTCGTAGATTGAATCGATGCGCCCGGGGCGAGGGGCCATTAGCACCACGCGGCCACCGAGGTAGATGGCTTCCTCCACATCATGGGTTACGAACAGGATGGTGCTTTTTTCCAGGCGATGTACGTGGCGAATCAGATCGTGCATCACTTCGCGCGTCTGCGCATCGAGGGCACCGAAGGGCTCGTCCATCAACAGGATCTGCGGTTTGGGCATCAGTGCTCGGGCGATCGCCACGCGCTGTTGCATGCCGCCAGACAGTTGATTGGGGTAGGCATCACGAAACGCGGACAGGCCCATCAGGTTGATCAGCGCATCAGCGCGGCCGCTGGCCAGTTCGATATCACCTTCATTGCGTACCGTGTCGGAGACCACTTTCAGTTGGCGGCAGAATTTGATGTTCTGACTCACTGTCAGCCAGGGGTAAAGGCTGTAGTGCTGAAAGACCATGGCGCGGTCGATGCCTGGGCGGTCGACCACGCGCTCATCCACTTGGATCTGGCCGCTGCTGTGTTGTTCAAGGCCACCAATGCTACGCAACAAGGTGGACTTGCCGCAGCCTGAGGCGCCGACGAAGGTGATGAATTCGTTGGCGCCGATCTCCAGGCTCACGTTCTGCAGGGCTTGCACCGACTGCCCACGGGTTTGGAAAACCTTGCTGACCTGTTGAATGCGGATTTTCGTGTCTGTCATGGGGATTACCTCTTCAACCAAGGGAAGGCCGCACGGCCGAGCCAGCGAAATGCCTGGTCGGTGACCAGGCCGATGATGCCGATCAACAGGATGCCGGCAAAAATCTTGTCGGTTTGCATGTAGCGCTGCGCCTTCAGGATCGCGAAACCCAGGCCTGAACTGGAGGCCACCAGCTCCGCGACCACCAGGTAGGTCCAGGCCCAGCCACAGGTTACGCGTAGGGTGTCGAGTAAGGCTGGGCGGGCGGAAGGGAGAATCACCAACTTGATCACTTCGCCCCGGGTCGCGCCCATCGTTTGCGCCGCTTCAATCTGTGCCATGGGCACTCGGCGCACGTCTTCGGCCACCATCAACACCAGTTGAAAGAAGGTGCCAATGAAGATGATCGCGATCTTGGAGCCTTCGTCGATACCGACCCACAACATCACCAAGGGAATGAAGGCGGCGGCTGGCATGTAGCGAAAGAAGTCCGTCAATGGTTCGAGCACCGCCTGTACGGGCCGGTAGGTGCCGATGTACAGACCCAGGGGCAGGGCGAGTATCGCTGAGGCCAAAAAGCCGGCCATGACCCTGCACACGCTAATGCCGATATCGCCTAGCAGTCCGTCATCGCGCCACCAGTGCATGAGTCGGGACAGCACGGCCTCGGGGCCGGGGACGAACATCGGATTGGCCAGGCCCAGGGCGGTTATCCCCCACCACAGCAGCAGCGGCACCAGCAACCCCATTACGGCAAGGCTGGCGGTCGTAACGCGTGGCAGTTCGCCGCGAATTACCCACCAACGGCTGCGGGCGCGGGCCTTCTGGGGTGGGCTAACGGGGGCGGGTAGCGGTTGATGCGCGCTCATAGGGGAATTCCCGTGCAGTGAAAGTCTGTAAAAGGGTTCAGTCCAGCGTGCCAAGTCGCCGTTTCAAGCCAACATTCCGGCTCTGCGCCTGGTCATACATGGCGCGGTAATACGGCATCAAAGATTGCGCATGGGCCTGGGTGACCGAATGCTGTGCGGCGAGCGTGCGACCCAGTTCGCGAATTTCGTGACGCAGGGCGCGCACGTCTATGCCCGGGAATTCGCCATTGGCGTAAACCACTCGGCCATTCACCAAGGTGTAACGTACGCTGTGGCCGTCCTCGCAATAGATCAGTTGACGGGTCAGGTCGTTGAGCGGGGTGAATGCCCAAGTGTCCATATCCAGCAGGATCACGTCGGCGCGGGCGCCGGGCGTCAACTGGCCGATCTGGCCCTCGCGACGCAAGGCGCGTGCGCCCCCGCGAGTCATGCAGTGGAGGACTTCCTGCGCGTGGGGCCATTGCTGAAAATCGCTGCGGTCCAGGGTGTGAATCAGTGCCGCGGTCTTACCGGCAAACCATAGGTTGGCGGTGTCGTCGGAGCACAATTCATCGGTGCCGAGTGCAATCGGTACCCCCGCGTCGCGCAACGCCCGGAAGGGCATGACGCCGCTGCCCAAGCGTAGGTTGCAGACTGGATTGTGGGCCACCACGCAACCGGACTGAGCGAGCAGGGCAATATCGTCGGCGTCGATCCAGATGGCGTGGATGATCTGGCAGCGTTCATCCAGCACCTCACATTCCTGAAGCAATTGCACCAGCGACTGACCGTATTTCTCTTCGCCCAATACGCGTTGCAGTTTGGTTTCCAGCACATGGATGTTGAAGGGCAGATCCAGGCGCCGACTCAGGCGGCTCAGCGCCTGGAGGTAATTCGGGGTGACCCGCTGTGGCGCCGAACAGGACACCGCGACAGCGAGGCGCCCATCCTCCTGGCCATGCCAGCGTTCGATCAGGTAATCGTAGAGCGCCAGCAGTTCCTCGCCGCTCTGACGCGGCGCCTCGCGCATGCTCTGACGCAGGTCTTCAGGCAACAGGTCGTGGAGGAACGGGTACTTTTCATACTCCACCACGTTGGGCTGATCGATCGCGACGGTGGCGCGGATCCCGGCATCCCGGTACGCGTGCATCAATACGTCCAGGCTTTGTTCGGTCACTCGGGGCACGTGATAAGCATCATCGTGAACGCAGGTGATGCCCAGCTCCAACATTTCCAGGGCGGCCAGCAAGGTGCGCAGGTAAGCCATGCGCTCGCCGTCGCCGGCAGTGGCCAACGGTGGAACTTCGTACAGCATGAACAGCTCAAGTGGCAGGCTGTCGAGCTGGCCTTTGAGCAAGTTGCCGGGGGAGTGGAAGTGCGCATTGATCAGCCCGGGCATCGCCAGCATGCCTTTGGCTTCGATCACTTGCGCGCCGGCAGGCACCTGAGCATCCAAGTGCGGGCCGATCGCCGCAATGCATCCGTCGATGATCAGCAGGTCCGCTTCTTCATGCTCTGTGCCCGCGTCGTCCAGGCACAGCAGGTGAGCTTGTCGGATATGAATTGCCGTTGAATCAGGCATACGCGTCTCACTTCAGCCAAACGTTCAGTGCCGGGGTTCAACGCAAAAGGCAGGCCAATTGGCGGGTGCGGGCAGTGAATCGTGTGCAGGCCGCTCTAGGTGGAGCGTTGGTGCTGTTTGCGGGCCTGATGATTGTTAACAATCAGTTGATTTAATCGTTAACGATTGCACCAAGATAGTTAGCAATGCCCTATTGCAGTGCGGCTCTGTGCGGGCGGCGGTTCACCCGCAAACGCTCGAAAAATTGCACAACTGCCTGTTTCTACGGGGGTAAATTGACGAATGCGAAAGTTGGCCCGCTCTCTGCAAACGAGCTCATCAGACTTCTCCGCAGAGCTGAGCCGCCGACATGCGTATCCAAATTATCAATCCCAACACCACCGGCACGTTCACCGAGCGATTGGCGCTCAGCGCGCAGGCCATCGTGGCGCCAGGCACCGAAGTGTTTGCGACCCAGCCACTGCTCGGCACGCCGTCGATCGAAAGCCATACCGATGAGGCCTGGGCCGCGCTGGGGGTGATTGCTCAGGTGCAAGCCGGTGAGGCGAGCGGGGTGGATGCCTATGTCGTGGCTTGCTTTGGCGACACCGGGGTCGCCGCTGCTCGCGAGGTGGCGCACGGGCCGGTGGTGGGGATGACCGAAGCGGCGCTGTTCAGCGCCTGCCTGGTGGCCGCTACTTTCAGCATTATCACCTTGCCGCCGCGCACCCTGATCCATGCCCGCCGTGTCCTTCACGAATGTGGCATGCATCAGCGCTGCGCCGGGCTGCGTGCCATCGACGTGCTGGTCGATGACTGCCGCGAAGAAGACAACGCCATCCTCTACAAAGCCCTGCTCGATGAGGCACGCATCGCCCTGCGCGAGGATCGCAGCGAGGCACTGGTTCTGGGCTGCGCCGGCCTGAGCGAAATGGTCGAGCCACTGCAACGTACGTTAGGCGTGCCAGTGATCGACGGCGTCAACGCCGCGGTGAAAATGGCCGAGGGATTAGTGAGCCTGGGGCTCAAGACCAGTAAACAGAGCAGTTTCGATTTCCCCCCGCGCGACTTGCGTGAGCAGTGGCCGGCATTGTTCGCCTGATCCGGGTGCCGATGTTTTTTTATGGATTGCAGGAGCGCGTCATGTTGAAACACCCGCAACGCTACGCCTATACCCCGATCACCCGTGAAAACCCGCGCACCTGGCCCAATGGCACGCGCCTGGCGGTGTATTTCGTGATGGGGGTGGAAGAATACGACTTCGGTTCCGGGCTCACCGAGAACCTGATGCCGGGCATGCCCAACCCCGACTTCGCCAATGCCTCATGGCGCGACTATGGCAATCGGGTCGGTGCATTACGCTTGCAACAGCGGTTTGCCGAGTTCGACGTGCCGTTGTCGGTGCTGCTCAATACTGAGGTGTACAACCATTCACCAGGGCTGGTCGAACAGTTGCACGCCGCCGGCTGCGAACTGATCGGCCATGGCCTGAGCAACTCCGATACCTTGGCGGGTCGCGAGCGGGCCGATGAACGCGACTATCTGGGCGCAGTGGCACGCCGAATCGAACAGCACACCGGCCACGCGCCATTGGGTTGGTCAAGCCCCTGGCTGAGCCAGAACAACCATACCGTGGACCTGTTGGCTGAATGCGGTTATGGCTACGTGCTGGACCTGGGCATGGACGATCGGGCGGTGTGGCTGCAGAGCGAGCGCGGGCGTTTCCTGCATATCCCGTACGCCCTGGAGCTCAATGACAGCTCGACCATCATCGGACGGCAGGCCTCTGCCAGCGATTTCTGCCAGATGATCATTGACCAGTTCGACGAACTCCTTGGCGCGTCCGCCGATCAACCGCTGGTCATGTCGGTGGTGGTGCACTCGTTCATCAGCGGACAACCGTTCCGTCTGCGCCAGTTGACCCGCGCACTCCAGCATATCTGCGCCCACCGCGACGGTATCTGGCTGACCACGCCTGACCGAATCCATGACTGCATTCAAGCCGAACCGGGCCTTGCCTGTTAAACCCAATGTTTTGGAGCGCCTCATGATTTCATCTTCCGCCCGGCGGCCGCGCCGCCCAACACGGGCCGACGACAAGGCCAGCAGGGTTGAAAGCCCTGCCGGGGAACGCATGTACCTGGAGATTTTCAACGCCATCAGCGAGCAGCGCTTGCAACCTGGCACAAAGCTGACAGAAGAAGCCCTGGCCGACGCCTTTGGCACTAGCCGCGGTGCGACCCGGCTGGTGCTCCAGGCGTTGGCGCGGGACAAGGTGGTCACCCTTGAGCCAAACCGCGGCGCTTTTGTCGCCACGCCGTCGCCCGCAGAGGCACGTGAGGTGTTCGATGCACGCAAGGTGGTCGAAGTGGCCCTGGCCGCCCGGGTAGTGGAATGCATTGACGCCGCCGGGATCGCCCGCTTGCGCGAACACATCGAGAAGGAAACGCTGGCCGAACAGGCCGCGGATCGCTCAGCCGAGCTGCGCACCTCTCACGATTTTCACGTACTGCTGGCCCAACTCTACGGCAACTCAGTACTGCATGAACTGGTGCGTGACCTGATGGCGCGTTCGGCCTTGATTACCGCGATCTATGAACGACCCCATAGCGAGGCGTGCTCTCACTCGTGCCATGGCGATCTAGTAGACCTTCTGGAAGGGGACAAGACGCAATTTTCCCAAGCCATGCTGGCGCACCTGGAAGACCTGGAATCGCAGTTAGTACTGATCGAGCCCAAAGCCACACAAGTTGACATCAAGACCCTGTTTGCCGACATCGCAAACTGACCCTTAAGCAGCGGGCCACCGGTGTGGTCCGCCTCCCATGATCCATCGTAAAGGAATGACCCCATGACGCTTCCGTTTGCTGTTCGTTCGCTGCGTAATGCTGTAGTGAGTGCTTGCCTGATAAGTGCTGTCGGCCTGTTTCCGATCGCGGCCCAGGCCGTTGAAAAGTTGCGCATCGGTACGGTGGTCTGGGTAGGCCAGGCGCCTTTCTATGTGGCCGACAAGTTGGACCTGTTCAAGGCCCATGGCTTGAAGGTGGATTTACAGATGTTCAGCGACCCCACCATGGTTCCGACCGCCATGATGGGCAATGCGCTGGATGGCGGCACCCTGACCTATGATCAGGTGGTCAGTGCGGCGGCGCGTGGTATCGCGCAAAAGGTGGTGATGCCCATCGACTTCTCCAATGGTGGTGACGCGATTGTTGCCGACCAGTCGATCACGTCGGTCAATGACTTCAAGGGTAAGAAAATCGGCTTCAGCCCGCTGTCGACCTCCGACTTCCTGTTGGCCTATGCCCTCAAGAGTCACGGCATGAGCGACAAGGACATCGTGCCGGTGAGCATGACTCCGGAAAACGTCCCCAGCGCCATGGCCTCCGGCAGCTTGCCGATTGGCGTCACCTACGAGCCAAACGTGTCCCAGGTCGTGGGTCAGCCAGGTAACAAGTTCCATGTGGTGTACTCATCCAAAGAAGCCCCGGGTCTGATCACGGATGTGTTGGTGTTTGACGAGCATGTGATCGCCAAGCGCCCGGCCGCCATCAAGGCGTTGATGCAAGGTTACCTGGATGGTCTCGCCTACATCGAGACCCATCCGGATGAGTCGGCAGTGATCATCGCCAAGGTGTTGGGTGTCAGCCCTGAAGAGGCCAAGGAACAGCTCAAGACTGTCTACAACATCAAGTTGCCAGAAATGGCAAAAAACTTTGAAAAGTCCGACGCCACCACGTCGTTCTATGGCAGTGGTGAGCTGATTGCCCAATTACTCAAGGCCAATGGACAAATCACCAACATTCCTGACTTCGGCACTACCTTTGACACTCGGTTTGTTAACGAACTGACTCGCTGACCCAGGCGCCGGGGCAGGTGTTTTTGAGTTGCCTGCCCCGGTGCACGATCAAGCGGGTGCCTCCGGCGCCGAGTTTTGTTGAACAAAGCGGTCAATCAACCACCTTGCGGCGGGGCCTGGTGGTAAATCCGTGCGGTGATGATGTCGAAGGAATATTTTCCGCTTTTGTATTCCGGCAAGTTCAGTCGCACGAGTCGGCCGCTGTCCAGATCTTCCTGGACCATAGGGGCTGGCATGTTCCCCCAGTCAATGCCTTTCCCACGCCAATTCTTTCGATACCGCTGATTCCCTCATTCATTGGCCCGCTCACACCAACTATCGCGCCACGGTTGATCACCAGATCCGTGACAGCGCCAAGCGCTTCCATGTGTAGGTGGAGTGCGACCGTGGGGAATTCTGCTCGAAAGGATTTGAGGGCGTCTACCACACGTTCGGCGGGAAGCATCACATCGAGCACTACGTGAACTTCGGCTTCGAGCCCTTGCAGCAGGCCTTTGACCTTGGCGCGCAGTCCATGGATACCGTTGGCGATGGTTCTGGCTTCGGCCAGATATTAGCCCGCAGAGTAGCGGGTCGCAGGGCGGTTCATCTACAAGCGTGAGCAGGCCAATTCTGATAAGGACTTACTTCGCTCATTCAGATTTAAACATCGGAAATCTCTGATGGTAGTTATTTTTTAGCTGTTTCTATACTGGCCCCCCATTCAGAGGTTTAAACCTCACAACGGGTGACGCACATAGTGACGCAGTTGAAGTGACTGCTAGCGGCGGAGAAATATCATTCTCGGCTAGAGGGTTATCCTGGAGGGCGGTAAAAAACAAGAAAGCTGTAAATCAAGTCTGAATAAGCTGCGGGTGTCTGGCTTGTTCGGGTTTTGAGTATCTGCATTTTGCTTAGTTGAATAATAAGAGCGGCGCTCAAATCGACTCAGACGGTTTGGCGCTACAAGATCTTCTATAGCTATTAATCAGAGCCTGAAAAAATGAACTTCTATGAACTCATCGGTTATGACCGTGACGGAACTGTTCGTGAACTTGATACGGCGCTAAACAAGGGAACTCTAACCACCAGGGATGTGACGTTTTCAGCGCTTGGTTTTAATGCCCCAGGCTGGATTGCAGCCTCCTCGATGTCGATTCTTTACTCAATATCGGGCCACCATGCTCCGCTGGCCATTTTAATTGCGTACTTCTTTCCAATGTTGGTCATGGCTTTCTGCATGATCTCCCTCACTCGACAAGCACCGTCGGCAGGCGGAGTGTTTACCTTTACATCGCGATTTCTCCATACCAGCGTCGGGACCATTCTCGGTTGGGCGTACGCTGTGGCCTGCACGGCAGTGATGGCCATGTGCGCAATCATTGGAACCGAATATATCCAGGCGTTGTTCCCGGCCTTGGCGGGTCCGCTTAACGCTAAATTGATCGGGACGGGTATGGTTCTGATCTTCCTGGCCATTTCCTGCAAGGGCGTCAATGCCACCGCCAAGATCGCCAGCATCTTTCTGATTTTCGAGATCAGTGTTGTTGCCGGGCTCGGGTTGATGGGCATCATTAACCCTCAGGTTCCCGATTTGTCGGTTATGTCCATGTATACGCTGGAAGGCTCAGGTGGCTGGTCAGCAATTGGGCCAGGGGTGCTGTTCGGAGTATGGATGCTCGCCAACTTCGATTCTGCGATCAACTACATCGAAGAGTCGCGTATTCCCGTTCGAACCGTGCAACGCTCCATGCTGCTCGTTTTGACCTCCGCCTTTGTTATTTACACCCTCGCGGCCATCGGCTGGCAGTACGCCGTGCCAGTAGAGAAATTGGCGGCAATCATTGAGGACGGCAACGGTGGGCCAATCGCAGCGGTCGCGAACGTTTACTTGCCACCGGCCATGGCCTGGATTGCATTGTTCGTCGTGATTACTTCGGCATGTGCCGGTATGCAAATCTCTTCGAGTGCGGCGGCCCGTACACTCTATCGAATGAGTGAAGAAGGACATCTGCCGGTGGCGCTTAGCGCCGTTAACAAAACCAAATCGCCGTGGCTCGCCAGCGTTATCGTCGCGGCTGTCGCTATTTCCCTGCTCTGGTGGAAACCGCTGGATAAGATTGTCTGGTACTACGATGTGGTGACTATCACGCTGGTGATGTCTTACATGGCGGCTATCGCAGCCTTTATTGTCATGACTTTCCGACGTCAGCGTTTCGGCATCGCGTTGGCGCTGTCGATTCCTGCTGCTCTCGCCATTCTGGTTCTGGGATACATCGGTTATACCGCCGGCGCTAATCCAGTGTCGCCAGAGGATCAATACACCGCTTGGTACCTGGGCGCGCTGACGATTCTGTCTGGCGCGTTGATTCTGGTATGGCAATCGCGTGTCTCCAGGAAACCCGTGCTTTCTAAAGTGCAAGAGTCCTGATTTCCACGCGCGGCGTTCATTTAAAAAAGCATGGGTGAACTTATGAAACGTGTTGTCGTTATTACTGGGGCTGGAAAGGGCATAGGGCTGGCAATCGCCAAGCGTTTTGCTGCAAGCGGTGATCATTTGGTACTCAATTACTTTGACGACAAGGATCAATTGGACGCTGTGATACGTATTGCCCAAGACAACGGTGGTGATGGCATCACCGTTCAAGCGGATATCAGTCATCCCGAAGCTGCTGCAGGAATCATCCGTGAGGCGGAGAGTCGCTACGCAAGGGTCGATATTCTGGTCAACAATGCCGGCAGACTGGTTTCGGCGACAGTAGAGCAAACGACCTGGGCGCAATGGGAGCAGATGATCAGTACCAATCTCGGGGGCACATGGGCCTGTATGCAGGCCGTGTTACCGGGCATGCTGGCACGCGGTCAGGGGCGGATTATCAACATCAGCTCCGAGCTGGGGCTGATTGGATTTCCCACCTACGCCGCGTACTGCGCCTCCAAGGGTGGGGTGATCGCGCTGACAAAAGCAGTTGCCAAGGAAGTTGCCCCTCGAGGTGTATTAGTCAACTCGGTGGCGCCGGGGCCGATTGAAACAGACATGCTGATCAACGACACCATCGAATACAACGATGAGACCCGCGCGACCATTCCATTGAAGCGCTTTGGCAAGCCGGATGAAATCGCGGCCATGGTCGAAGCCTTGGCCGGGCCCGCGGGTGATTATATGGTTGGACAGATCATTAGCCCCAATGGCGGCGCTGCGATCTAGTTGGGCATCTCGAAGTTTAACTTCACTGAGTCATGAAATTCCCAGTCAAGTAAGTGACTCTTATTTTGCTAATAACAAGAAGGATACAACATGAGCGCTGTAATGATTACCGGTGGGTTAGGTTATGTCGGCAGGTACCTGACGAAAAAGCTCAGCGAGCAAGGCATCAAGGTGATTAGTTACAATCGTGACTACTCCGAAGCCCAGTCGGAATTCATGACCCCTGTACAGGGGGAGTTATACGATATACCGAGGATTGTCAGAACCATCCAGCAATATGGAATTGATCGTGTCATTCATACGGCGGCCATGTCACATCCCGACTTGTCCATAGACTTACCTATTACAACTGTGGCGGCGAATATCGATGGCACCGTCCATTTGCTTGAGGCCATGCGATTGGCGGGTATCAAGAAACTCGTCAACTTTTCCTCTGAAACGGTGTACGGGCACTTCGAGGGTGTGATCAATGAACAGACACCGACTTACCCAACGACTCCCTATGGTGTAACCAAGGTTGCCACCGAGCATTTTGGCCGAGTCTACAATGACCTTTATGGTATGGAAGTTATCTCACTGCGAATTGCCGAAGTGTATGGTCCTGAAAACAAGATGCCACAAGTTCTCAGGGATATACTTAAAACCGTTCATCGTGGTGAAGCCTTTTCCTTGCCTTCCGGCGGAGATCATCGGTTCCACTATATTCATGTGGAAGACGTTGTGCGTGCCGTACTGATGGCGGCTGAAACCAGAGATCTGAAAGGCGGTGTGTTTAACATTGCCGGTGACCGCTCTTGGACGCTGCATGAAGCCGTTGAAATAATCAGGAAAATTATCCCTGGGGCCCGAATTGAAGTGGGCGATGGATATTGGCATCTCGACCGCCATGGGGAATGGGAGCTAAGCGCAGCCGAGCGGGAGCTGGGCTATCGAGCGCAATGGTCACTTGAAAAAGGGCTCACGCATTATTCCAACTGGTTGCTTGATCACGAGTATTGAGAGAGGGCTGGGTCGCTGTTGTGGGTGATTCATTAACTTTTAATATCAACGGGTGATTAAGCATGATTGAGAATCCTATTGTTTGGCCCAACGGGGCTCGCTGCGCCGTAGCCTTTACCTTTGATATGGATGCGGACAGCATTCTGCATGTGGCGCACCCCAAAGATTCCGCAACACGGGTTGCCAGTATTTCAATGCTGCACTATGGACCCAAAGTGGCCATTCCAAGGATTTTGGAAACCTATCGACGCTTCGAGATCAAACAAACATTTTTCATACCGGCCTGGTGCATCGAACAATACCCAGAGGCCATTGAGGCGATCGTCGAGGGTGGACATGAAATTGCCCATCACGGCTATATCCATGAACATCCAAACGAGCTGACCCGGGAAGAAGAAGCTTATTGGCTCGATCGGGGTTGCGACACCATCAAGCGATTCACCGGCCAGGCACCGCGAGGCTGGCGGGCTCCCCTCTACAATATGTCAGAGCACTCGGCTGACTTGCTGATCGAGCGCGGCTTCAGTTATGACGCCTCTTTGATGGGGGATGACGTGCCTTACCTGTTGCGCACGGGTGTGGGCGAGCTGGTGGAGCTTCCATCCAGCTGGGCGCTGGATGACTGGCCTCAGTACATGCATAGCATCGATCTTGATTTTCAGATGCCGATTCAGTCGCCGCAACGCGCCGTCGAGGTGTTCAAGGCCGAGTTCGATGCCGCCTGGGAGTATGGCGCTCTCTTCGTACCCGTCTGGCATCCTTTCCTTTCCGGTCGTTTGTCACGATGGCATGAAGTGTCGAAGTTGATCGAATACATGATGGCCAAAGGTGATGTCTGGTTTGCACGGATGGATGAAATCGCCGCGCATGTCCAGCGCAGTGTATCCACGGGCACCTATAAACCACGGATTGACAGGCTGCCTTATTATCAGGGACCGGTTACAGCGCATCAGTAGCCGTTCTGAGGGTGAATGTTTCGTGCGTAGTGGGTTCTTTTTGTCATTGATGTTGGGTAGGCGACCCTCGATGGGGGTCGCACTGCCTGAATGATGCTTTTCACACACTGTTTTCGCCGAATCGCTCAGTGGTGTAATTGGGCTTGGTAAACAAGCAAGTTTGTATAGACCAAGGCCAACAGGGGCGCTTCCACGCCTTTCGCTGTCGCCCTCTCCAGAAGGTCTCCAATGATCTGATCGGCTTCGATTGCGCGGCCTGCCATCAGATCTCTATACATCGACGACGTTTGTGGGGAGCCTTGCAGCGTGAGAAGACGATAGGCTTGCGTCAGGAACGCTTCACTCAGTTCTTGACCCGTAGCACGGACAATGGACACCACTTCGTCGATCGTACGCATCGCAAATTCGTGGCCGCCCTTTACCGATGCGACATCCCCGATGCTGCCTCTCATCAGGCAATTAATGCTCCCCATCGCCGCGAGCAATGTCCATTTCTCCCACATGTCCCTCAAGATCGTTTTCGACGTTTCCGCATCAAATCCGGCGTTGCGCATGAACTCGTGCACGAGCGCGATTCGATCTGAATCACCGCCGTCCAACTCGCCATAGGCGATGTCGTTGAACGTGCCCTGTTGGATGATGCGGCCACTCTCATCAAGACTTGTCGCGACTTTGCATACGCATCCCAGCAAGCGGTCAGCACCGAATTTTTCCGTGATCACGTCCATGTGCCGCATGCCGTTGAGCAACGGCAGGATGACGGTGTTTGGGCCCACAGCTGCGGCCATGTCTTGCAGGGCTGAGTCGAGCGCGTAGGCTTTGACTGCAAGCAGAACGATGTCGAAGGCGCCCTTGATTTGCGACGACGTAATCAGCTGCGGCTTTATGTCGATGTCACCGGCGGGGCTTCTGACGCATAGGCCGTGCTGCTCGAGCAGGCTAAGTCGTTGCGATCGCACAAGGAAGGTGACATCACGACCTGCCTTGGCCAGCTTTGCACCGAAAAATCCACCGGTTGATCCGGCTCCCACGATCAAAATTCTCATTGGTTGAATCCTCGGTACAGCAGGGGGGTAACGTGTGAATCAGCATGGCTTCAGTTCTGCGCCTCTATGCGCAACGCCGACAGGGCCTGAATGCCATGGATCCGGTCTAGTCCAGGAAAGCATTCGCTTGCATCACAAAATCGTCGGCATATTGGAACAGTGCGCCATGCCCCGAGTTTGGATAGATCAGTAACTTGGCGTTCAGAATATGCTGTTGCAGCGTGTAGGAGTTTTGGGTCGGCACCATCACATCTTTGCTACCGTTGACCACCAGGGTGGGCTGGGTAATTTTGCTCAGTTGCGAAAAAGTGCCGTCACCGGGCACGTTCCACTTGCCGAGCGCTGCGCCTTGAGCGGCGATGACTTTCATGGAATTGAGCTTATCGCGCCGCCGCGCGGCGACGTTCCCGCCAGGATTAGCCGACGCACCAGTTGCGGATGGCGCAGGGCAACTTCCTGAGCCACCATGCCGCCGATTGAAAAGCCCAGCACGTCCACCTGCGTCAACCCACGGGCGCGGGCAAATTCGGCGACGCCATCAGCCATGGCTTCAAACGAATCGGGTGTTTCGCCACCGCTAAGGCCTACGCCGGTATTGTCGAACAGATACACCGATCGTTGTTTTGCCAGGCCATCGGTGAGCGCCGGATCCCAGTAATCCATTTTGCCGCGAAAGTGCTGGAGCAAGATGACCGGAACGCCAGTTTGTGCCCCGAACTGGCGATAGGCATAACGCACTCCGTCAGCTTCGACGAATTGATTGGGTGCGCTGTTATGCGTGGCAGCCGGCGCCGCGATGGCGCCACTGACTGAGATGGCAAAGAATGTAGCCCCGAGGGCCAGCCGCTGGAAGAGGTGCATGTTGTGCCCCTTATGCGACTGTTTCGGGTTTCAAGTAGGCCGCTTGCTCAGTAGACAAGCTGGCTTTTATGGCGCGTGTGCCTTTGTCTGCGAGCACTTCTTCCAGGCCTGCTTCCACCCCGTCCAGTGACTGGATCACGACTTCGGATGGCTGGACTTTCGGCACGTCAAAACCATGGGTCAGGTCGGTGTCGATGAAGCCTACATGCAGGCCTTGCACGCAAGTGCCCTGGCCATGGAGTTCGATGCGCAGTGAGTTAGTGAAGCTCCACGCTGCCGCTTTCGATGCCGCATAGGCGGACAGGAAAGGTACGGCAACCCAAGTCGCATCCGACAGTACGTTGACGATCGCTCCACCGCCGTTGGCTTTAAGTACAGGTGCGAACGCCAGGCTGACGTGCATGACGCCGTAGTAATTGGTTTCGAAGATTTCGCGGGCGGCTTCCACCAGGCCAGGGTCAAGCATGGAGGGCAGCAAGCGCGCAATGCCCGCATTGTTGATCAGCAGCGTCACGTCGCCAGCCTGCGCGACTGCGGCGGCAACCGATACCGGGTCGCTGACGTCCAGGCGAATGGCGATCACGCCTGGAATGTTGACGCCCTCGGGATTGCGCACTCCGGCGTAGACCTTGCGCGCACCTCGCGCCACGAGTTCTTTCGCGAAGGCAAGGCCGAGACCACGATTGGCGCCGGTAACCAATGCAACGGAATTCTCGATTTTCATTGTTATGTGCTCTGAGGAATGAGTGGCTCGTACCGCCGCAAGATTGCGCTCACAATCATTAAAGTCAATGCTCAGTTGGAAATAAGGGAAATGCTTTTGAATATAGGGGTTTTGAATGATTGTGGGTGCAACTATAATGTGCAAAAATCCACGCAAAGGAGCCTTGTCATGAAAATCTCGAAAGAAAAGGCAGAGGCCAATCGCGCCGCATTGGTTGAGACGGCGAGCCGCCTGTTTCGGCAGAAAGGGATCGATGGCGTGGGCGTTGCTGAGATCAGCAAGTCGGCTGGCTTGACGCATGGCGCGCTGTACGCACACTTCCCATCCAAGGAAGCATTGGCGGCCGAGGCGCTGGCGTGGAGCCTGGAGCAGAGCAATGCCAAGCTCTATTCGGGTACGGTGGATGGCGAGCCAGACCTGGAACGCTTTCTCTGCGACTATCTGTCCGTCGACAAGCGCGACGATTACGCCAACCACTGTGCAATGGCCGCGTCAGCCAGCGAAATTGGCCGTCAGGATGTGGCGACCAGCTCTACGTATACCGAGGGCTACCTGGTGCTGGTGCGGGCATTCGAGCGTAGGGTTGCGGCTAACAACCCAGGTGTCGACGCGCTTGCGACCGCCATGGGCATCGTTGCAGCGATGGTCGGCGGCCTCTCGGTTGCGCGTGCCACGGCGAAGGCCAGACCGGAGGTGTCGGCGCAGGCACTGCGGGGCGTGCGTCACATGATCGACGCCGCGCTCGGCAAACCGGCCTGATTGGAAAGACATGCGATAAAAACGTGCCCGACTGTATTACATCCAGTTCAGCCTATCGATGAAGGGGCTCATGGGCTTTAGGCCCATGCTCATTGGCCACGTGCAGTTCGCAAGAAAAGCGCGTTGGCGCCCCGGATGCTACCGCGAAGTACGGGAGATCTGGCCTTTCATTGTCGGGGGGCTAAAGCCACGTATTCACCACGCGCCGATCCAGCTCCTCCCAATCCGCCATGCCCAGCACTCGCGTGGTGTTCAACCCGCGCAAATAACCACGCAATTGATTGGCGGTGGCCCTCGCAAGCTCCGAGTCGGGCGTGTTTTTACTCAACAGTACGGTTTCGTACTCGACCAGGTATTCGGCCACCCGGTCACGGAAATCGGGCAAGACGGCGTCGCGGATCAAGTCAAAAGTTCTCACGGAGAGATCCTCATCAAATCGGGTGGTGATTGAGTGTGTATCCGCCTGCACGGCGCGCAACTATTGCTAGACGTAATAGTGACCATCAAGAAACGCAGTTTCTGCTTTGTCGACAATAGTCGGAAAATCGCGTCCATCGAACACGCGACTCAAAAAAATTTCGCGATGAAGACATCGACCTGACCGGCACTGGTCAGCCCGGCGGTGACGCAACACCGTTTCTGATGAACCGAACTTTTTATTTTCAGGATGAGACTAATGCGCCCTTTATTCTTGCCGGCCATGGCGTTTGCCTCTGTGTTGCTCGCCGGGTGTGCTTCCGCGCCGAATGCCCCAACCCTGACCTTGCAGACCAGCAAGACCCCTGCTCAATACGCCGACTGCGTCGTGCCGAAATTGCAGGGTAGTGCGTTGAGCCCGACTGTCTCGCAAACCTCGCGCAGCTACCGGATCGTGGTGCCTAGCAAAGTCTCGGCGGACAACGTACTGGAAGCCTACAAGGCCGGGAAGGGTGGCAAGGTGTACATCTACGAGCGCCATTTGCTGGCCTCGAACTTCCTGCCTTCGACGTTTGAACGCGCCGCGCAGGAATGCATCTGACTCCGGCTCGTAAGCGCTTTTCATTGAGCTCCTTTGGTTGGCCGCAACCAACCAATTTTTAGCCCCGCACCGCATTCGGTTGTGGGGCTTTTTTCTGCTGGAAGACCCGGGCAACTTTGGGGCGAACTCGTGCGACTGGGGCTCCGATTTTCCACGTCAGCGCTGGCGTGCCCGTAACAGCTGCATTGTCACAAGCGTCCGACTTCTTGTTCTTGGCTAAGGCGCTCACAGAAGACACAGTCTACGCAAGAGACACCGACCGTCATGCTTGGGATGCACATTATTTGACGGCAATGGGTAAAGCGCTGATTGACGATGTGGTGAAGGCGGTTACGCCGAGATCTGCGAGAACAGATAAGAAAGCCGCAGAATAGCGGTTAGCCCGCCGTATAAAAGCCCCAAGATTTCGGGGCTTTCAGTTTCGAATAGAATTACGTGAGCTCATCAGCAACCTCGTCGCCGTTGAGCATGCAAGCGAAGACGTCCCACAGGCCTCTTTCCTCGCTAACTGGTTGATTTACGCCCGCTTTGCCATCAACAACACCGAAGCCGCCGCCGACAACAACCCCGCGCAGCACCGATTGAAAATCCGCTTGCCGGAAGGCTCGGCAAACCAGCGACGCATGTGCAGCCCCATGTAGGCGTATGCACTGATCGCAATCCATTCCAGCATCAGGAACAGCGCGCCGAGCAACGCGAATTGCGGTGTCACCGCGCGGGTCGGGTCGACGAATTGGGGCAGGAATGCGGTGAAAATCAGGATGGCTTTGGGATTGCCGGCCGCCACCAAAAATTCCTGCCGCGCCAAGGCCAGCACACCGACCGGTGCGCGGGTGTCGACGCGCTCGGCGCCAGGGTCGGCGCGCCACAATTGCCAGGCGAGGTAAAACAGATAGGCCGCGCCGAGAATCTTGATCCCGTAGAACAGCATTTCTGAGGTTTGCAGCACCACCGCCAATCCGGCGGAGGCGAGGGCGATCATGCCGGCGAATGCCAGCAACCGACCGATCCCGGCCACGCAAGAGGTACGATAGCCGTAACGTGTCGAGTTGCTGACGGACAGCAGGTTATTCGGGCCGGGCGCCATGTTCAGGGCGAAGCACGCCGGCAGGAAAAGGGTGAGGGTGGCGAGGTCCATAATGAGTCTCCGAAAGCCAGAGCTCTATTTTTATCATGGGCTGCGTGTGGTTCGCCCGGTACAGCCATGGACGCATGCCGCAGTACACTTTTATCTGGCAAACTTTCTCGCGCCTGCGACGCATAAGATTACGGCCACGGTGACACAGAGCATGCCGCTGCTGACCTGCTCGTACAGCAACGTCGCCGCCAACGCCAAGCCGAAAAACGGCTGTAATAACTGAAGCTGTCCCACCGCCGCTATCCCGCCCTGCGCCAGCCCTCGATACCAAAACACAAAGCCGATCAGCATGCTGAACAGCGACACATACCCCAGGCTCAACCAGGCCGGCACGCTGATCCCGGAAAACGAAACAGGCATCCGCCACCAGGTCAACACAGTCATCAGCGGTAGCGACAACACCAAAGCCCAGCAGATCACCTGCCAGCCGCCCAGTGTTCTTGAGAGTTTTGCGCCTTCTGCATACCCCAGGCCGCACGCCAGAATCGCCAACAGCATCAAGACGTCGCCGACGGGGGAAGCACTCAGCCCTTGAGAAACGGCGTAGCCAATCACCAGCAAACTCCCCAGCACCGAAAACAGCCAGAACGCCGGCCGTGGTCGCTCGCCACCGCGCAACACGCCGAAGGAGGCAGTGGCGAGCGGCAGCAGGCCGACAAAGACGATGGAATGCGCCGACGTCACGTATTGCAACGCCAGCGCCGTCAGCAGGGGAAAGCCAATCACAACACCCAGTGCCACGATGACCAATGGCAGCAACTGGCTGCGAGCCGGCCGCTGTTGCTTGAACAACCACAGCATGCACAGCGCCAGCACGCCGGCGATGGTGGCGCGGGCGACCGTCAGAAACACGGGGTCGAATTCGAGTACGGCCACCCGGGTGGCGGGAAGAGAGCCGCTGAAGATCAGCACGCCGATGAAGCCATTGATCAGCCCGCTTGCGTGCTTGTCCAGCGTTGGGCTTTTCAGCGTTGAGGTCCGTTCCATCGAGCGTCTCCGTGTCGGGTTGTGTGAATCGCATCCTATGAGCGAAGATTGAGAACAATCAAAAAATTGTCATGGATACATCCCACGATGCCACGCTCTCGCTACAAGTCGCTGGTGGACACCCTTGCCGCCGATATTCACTCGGGGCGCTTACTGCCCGGCACGCGCTTGCCGACGCACCGCCAGTTGGCCCTCAGCGAAGGCCTGGCGCTGGTCACGGCCAGCCGGGTCTATGCCGAGCTGGAAGCCATGGGCCTGGTGAGTGGTGAAACCGGGCGCGGGACGTTTGTCCGCGAGACCTCGTTGCCACCCAGTCATGGCATCGATCAGCCGGACGTCGCGGCGGGGGTTGTCGACCTCAACTTCAACTATCCCTCGCTGCCGGGCCAAGGCGATCTGTTGCGCAATGCCTTGCGCCAACTCGCGTTGTCCGGCGACCTGGAATCTCATTTGCGCTATCAGCCCCATGCCGGGCGTGCGCATGAGCGCGCCTCCATCGCCCGCCATTTGCGTAGCCGTGGTCTGACGGTTCAAGCCGAGCAGGTGTTGATTGTCAGTGGCGCCCAGCATGGCCTGGCGGTGACGTTGATGGCGCTGCTGCGACCCGGTGACGTGATCGCGGCCGATGCACTGACCTATTCGGGCTTCAAGGTGCTGGCAGAAGCGCTGCACCTTGAGATCGTGGCTATCCCCGTCACAGCGCAGGGGCCAGATCTGGCGGCACTGGAAAAGCTGTGCCGCAGCCGGACAGTGCGCGCCGTCTACACCATACCGACCCTGCATAACCCGTTGGGCTGGGTGATGGGCGCCGATCAACGCGAACACCTCGCGGCCATTGCGCGCAAGCATGACTTGCACATCATTGAGGATGGGGCCTACGCGTTTCTCGCCGATGAAGCGCCGCCGCCCATCGCTGAACTGGCCCCGGAACGGACCGTCTACGTGTCCGGCTTTTCCAAGAACGTCGCCACCGGTCTGCGCGTGGGTTTCATCGCGGCACCGGCGCAAAGAGTGGCCGCACTGGAGCGCACGATCAGGGCGACTACCTGGAACACCCCGGGCGTCATGACGGCCATCGCCTGCGCCTGGCTCGAAGACGGCACCGTCACCCGCCTCGAAGCGCAAAAGCGCGAGGACGCGCAAGCCCGACAGAAATTGGCCGATGAGGTGCTGGGCGGCCTTCACGTTATCCGCCACCCGTCGTCGTACTTTCTGTGGATACCTCTGTCGGAGGACGCACGGGCAGACCAGATCGCCGTGGCCTTGATGCGTGAACAGGTCTCGGTATCCACCGCCGAGCCTTTTGCGGTTTCTGTTCATGTTCCGCACGCCCTGCGGTTGGCGCTGGGCTCGGTGGACCTGGACACGCTTCGACACGCGCTGGTGAAAGTGAAGTGGGTGGTGGAGGCGCATACATAAAATGACGGTCTACAGCCTGATCGTGACGCCTTTTGTGGACATCGCCTGCAAAATCCGCCTCACCCATACCGGAACAGACTTTTGCACCCGCAGCAGGTGAACGGTCGGAGGACGTTCCGCTTCGGTAACAGTGCGTCCTCAAAGTAAGGATGATTAGGCAGTTTTCTTCAATACGCGGAGCCGGGTGCTCAGTACCGTGAGCGCTGATTTCCCTGAATTGAAGAAGGTGTGCGATGAGTCTGATTATCTCCATGGCGACGTTTGCGCTGGTGGCGTCCATAACGCCGGGGCCGGTGAACATTGTGGCGTTGAGTTCGGGGGCGCAGTTTGGTTTCCGAGCCAGTCAACGGCATGTCGCCGGGGCAACCCTGGGGTTTGTTGCATTGCTGGTGTTGATGGGGCTGGGATTACACGAGGTCTTGCAGCTGTGGCCAGCGCTGACGCGAATGGTGCAACTGGCGGGCGTGGCATTTTTGTTGTTCATGGCCTGGAAACTGGCGGCGGACGATGGCCGTCTCGATGCCAAGGCGTCGGCAAAGGCGCCATCGATGGTGTATGGCGCGGTCATGCAATGGCTCAACCCGAAAGCCTGGCTGGCCTGCGTGGCGGGGATGGGCGCCTTCGTCGCGGACGGCGAGGCGCGGTTGGTGTGGCAGTTTGCGGCGGTGTATCTGGTGATCTGTTATCTGTCGGTGGCTTGCTGGGCGTACGCAGGCACATTTTTGCAGGGCTATTTGCACAACCCCGCCGGGATGCGTTTGTTCAATCGGGTCATGGCCTCATTGCTGGGGGGCAGTGCGGTTTATCTGCTGTTGTCCTGAACGCACTGCTGTCCACACGGGCGGAAAAGTAGGCAACGGTGACCTGGGTCTCCGCACTTTGGTGGCTGCTGAGATTTTCGTAGACGTAATAAAGACGGGCATTTTCATCAACATGAAAGGCCACTGCCTGAGGGATGGATCGTTCGGATCGAATCCTGACAAAATCGGGATGCCGAATAAGTCTCGCCAGACTAAAAGCGCCTGGACGATGCAGGTCGTCAAAGTCGGCTCCTTCTATCCGGGTGGCTGCCAATCGGTCCCATTCCCACCCGATGGATTCTTTCACACCTTGATCGCCGATAAAGTTGAAAGTGGCTTCGGTGATCAATTGCTTTTGATGTGGGTTGTTAGATTGAAAGAGGGGGTTGTTTAAATAGCTCAAGTTGGAAGCTCCGTCTTCTGGTCGTGATGGGGGGCGGGAGCATAAGTGTCTGTGCAGGAAATTGCTGTTGCGCTTGTATGTCGGTGTGTTGTGCTTTTGAAAAATCGTTGGTTAGTTTGTATATGTAACTAATGTTTAATTTGCAAGATCGACCGAAAGTTTAAATGTTAACCACGATACTGCCCTGGTGTCGCCGCCAGGTGCTGTTTAAACGCCCGTTGAAAATGTGCCTGATCCGAAAATCCCGCTTCCAGCGCTACATCCGCGATCAACTTGCCGTTGCGCAGTTGATCGCGGGCAAACTGGATACGCCTGTTGACCAGAAACGCATGGGGCGTCATGCCGTAATGCTGTTTGAAGGCGCGGATCAGGTACGACGGTGACAACTGAGCGGCTTCGCAAATGTCTTCGAGCTTGAGCAGTTGCGTGCAGTTGTCGCGGATGTAATCGGCAGCCCGTTCCAGTTTGAAATTGGGCTCGCGCAGCGGTGGGTCAACGGGGTTGAGCCGCTGTTGTACGTCAGTGAAAAACTCCACCGCCGCGCTGTGTTTGCACAGTACGTCCTGCAGGGGGTCGATCAGTATTTCGTACAAACCTTTCAGGCCGGCAAACAAATGGATATCGCGGGTATGCGTGGTGGAAAAACGCCGAAACGCCGAGTCCTGGCTGAATCCAAGCTGATGCTGCAAGTCGGTCAGCCAAAGGGTTTCGACGTACAGCATCAGGTACGACCATGGCTGGTCGTGGATCGGATTACAGGCGTGAACGTCGTCCGGATTCATCAGCACCACGGTGCCGGTGCTGACCTGAAACGCCGACTGCTCGTGGAGGTAAGTGCTGCACCCTGCAGTGATCGCACCGATGGAAAAGTGCTCGTGGGCATGCCGGGTGTAGCAGACGTCACGGCCGTCGGCGATGGCGCGGGCCTCGATGAAGGGCAGGGCCTCATCACGCCAGAAGCGCGGGGCCTTGTCAGCGTTTTTGGCAGCGGCGTGCTTCATCGTCAGCGTCCTTGGCGGGCTAGCCTTGGAGTGTATTAGCTCTCGCCGTCAAAGGCTCGTTGCAAGGCTGCGATGTCGAGCTTTTTCATCTGCATCATGGCTTGCATGGCGCGCTGGGACTTGGTCGTGTTCGGGTCTTTCAACATCTCCATGAACGGGATCGGGACGATTTGCCATGACAGCCCGTATTTGTCCTTGAGCCAGCCACACTGCTGGGCCTGCGGCTCGCCACCGGCGGACAGCGTGCCCCAGTAATGATCGATTTCTTCCTGTGTCTGGCAGTTGACCTGAAAGGAAACCGCTTCATTGAACTTGAAATGGGGGCCGCCATTGAGGCCTGTAAAAGGTTGCCCGTCCAGCTCAAAGCTGACCGTCAGCACCAGGCCTTCAGGCATGCCGTGAACCTCTTGGCCAGCCTTGCCGTAATGAGTGGTGCCGGTGATTTTTGAATGATCGAAGATCGAACAGTAATACTTCGCCGCCTCTTCGGCCTGAGTGTCGAACCAGAGGCAGGGTGTCAGTTTTTGCACGCGTTGCATGGTGTTGCTCCTCTACGGGTTACTCATGCTGGACTATCAGCGTAGACAGCCTGTGGTCAATCAGTTGGACCGTAGATCGATAATTTGATAAAAAAACAAGTCAAAATGACTAGGAAAAAGGTCATATAGACTCCTTACGGTGTGGTCGATATGACTCCATGATTCTCAAGATATTGATTGAAAAGGGTTAAATACCTGGCACGAGACTTGATACTCAAAACGTACAACTGACCCGCTTCAGGAGTACGGCAAAATGTTCGATTTTTTCGATAACCCTCTGACCGTTCTGCACCTGTCGAGCAAAGTGCTCGGCGCTGGCCTGGCCATGCTGTTGGCCGGTATCTATGGTGCCTACCTGTATGACGGTCATTTGCCGATCGTAGTGTTGGTGTCGATGCATGCCATGACCATCATCGGGCCGACCCTCATCAAGATTGGCTACGTCATGCGCTTGTTGTCCCAGAATCGGTTGGGTAAAGGCCTGAGCCATGCGGTGGCTTGAGATGCGAAAATTCGCCGCTGCACCCGTGTTCAGCCTCGGATTTCGACCGTTCTTTTTCGCCGGCGCCGTGTTTGCGGCAGTCGCTGTGGCGATCTGGGCGCTTTGGCTGTATGGCCGCTTGCCCGGTGCGCAACCGATGGGCGGCATGTTGAGCTGGCATCGGCACGAGATGCCGTTCGGGTTTGCCACGGCCATCATCGCCGGGTTTCTGTTGACGGCGGTCCCGAACTGGACCGGGCGTCCCGGCTTGAGCGGCTGGCCTTTGATCGGGCTGGTGCTGGTGTGGTTGCTGGCGCGATTGGCGTGGTCGCTGCCCATTCCTGCGCCCCTGTTGATTGCTCTGCAGACACCTTTTCTGCCGTTGTTGGCCTGGGTGTTGGGGCGGGATCTGGTGGCGGCCGGCAAGCGTGAGAACTATCCGATTTTGGGGGTGGTGGTCCTGATGGCCGGCTGCCAGGCGCTGACGCTGTGGGGGATTGCTACCGCTGACGACGTTCTGCAGCGCCGCGGTGTGCTGGCGGCCCTGTGGTTGGTGGCAGCGCTGATGACAGTGATTGGCGGGCGGGTCATTCCTTTTTTCATTCAGCGCGGCTTGAACCGTCCTGCCACGCCTGCAGCCCATCCGCTGCCCACTAAAATTCTGCTGGTGAGTTCGTTGCTGGCGGCGGTGTCTTTCGCCAGTGGTTTCAACGACGTCCCGAGGTTGTGGTTGGCAGCGTTGTTTCTGCTGATGGGGGCTTTGCATCTGCTGCGTTTGTGGCGCTGGCATGATCGAGGCATTTGGCGGGTGCCGCTGCTGTGGTCGCTGTACCTGGCGTATGCCTGGCTGCTGATGGCCGCGCTGGCGATGGCGCTGTGGCATGCGGGGCTGATGCCACAACAAAGTCTTGCCACCCATGCGCTGGCCGTAGGCGGCATCGGCGGATTGATCCTGGCGATGATTGCCCGCGTCAGCCTCGGCCACACCGGGCGCCTGTTGCAGCCGTCGAAAACCGTGGTGCTGGGGTTTGCCTTGCTGATTGTCGCGGGCGTGTGCCGGGTGTTGCTGGTGCCGTTTTCCGGAGCCGGGCTGGGACTCTCGGCGCTGCTGTGGTGCGCGGCGTTTGGGCTGTTCCTGACGCGCTACACGGCGATCCTGTTCACACCAAGGGTCTAGCGGCCGGCCACCCATTGAGGTGGCCTTTGTGTGACCGGTGGTCGATGAACCGGTCTCGCCCGGCATTTTGCGCTTAGCTGAAGGGAGAACCCCAAGGCGTGCACAGGCAGTTGATTGTCACAGCGACGCCCTTCAGAACACCGTGAGTCTGAGGACAATCACAATGCTGACCCTCAACATCAATGGCAAGGATCAGGAACTCGATGTCCCGGCGGACATGCCGCTGCTCTGGGTGCTGCGCGATGTTGCGCACCTCACTGGCACCAAATTCGGTTGTGGAATGGCCCAGTGCGGCGCCTGCACCGTACACGTCGACGGCGCGCCGTTGCGTTCCTGCATCACACCCGCTACCGCCGTGTCCCACGGACAGAAAGTCGTCACCATCGAAGGCCTGTCCACCGACGGCTCGCACCCGGTGCAACAAGCCTGGGCGGAACTCGATGTGGTGCAGTGCGGTTACTGCCAGTCCGGGCAAATCATGTCTGCCGCCGCCTTGCTGGCGAAGATTCCCCAACCCACCGACAGCGACATCGATCAGGCGCTCTCCGGCAACATCTGCCGCTGCGGCACCTACCCAAGGATTCGCGCGGCGGTCAAACGTGCCGCCGAGATGGGTTGACGTTGAGGGGGCTGAAACCATGAACAGCATCAACCCGTTGTCGCGCCGTGGTTTTCTCAAGGGCAGCGCTTTGTTGGGCGGCGGTCTGGTGGTCGCATTTGTCATTCCCGGTGCCCATCGCTTTGCCTTGGGCGCGGAGAATCAAGGCAATATTTTCGCTCCCAATGCCTTCCTGCGGATTGGCAACGACAACAGCGTTACCGTGCTGCTCGGCCATTCGGAAATGGGCCAGGGCATCTGGACCGGCCTGACCATGTTGATCGCCGAAGAACTGGACGCTGACTGGTCGAAAATCCGCGTCGAACACTCACCGGCCTCGGCCGCTGAGTACGGGATGGCCGGTTTTGGCGGCATGCAGATCACCGGGGGCTCGACCTCGACCTGGATGGAGTTCGACCGCTACCGCCAGGCCGGGGCGGCAGCGCGCCTGATGTTGATCGAAGCGGCAGCCAAGCGGTTTGATGTGGCACCTTCGCAGATCCGCACCGAATCAGGCGTGGTCATCGCGGGCGACCAGCGTGCAACTTATGGCGAGCTGGCGGATGACGCCGGCCAGTTGCCAGTGCCGGATCCTGCCTCGATCAAGCTCAAGGAGGCCAAGGACTGGACGATCATCGGCAAACCCACCAAGCGCCTGGACACGCCGCAGAAAATTACCGGCCAGGCCAAGTTCGGCATGGACGTACAGTTCGACGGTTTGATGACCGCCATGGTTGCCCGGCCGCCGGTGTTCGGCGGCAGCGTCAAATCCTTCGAAGGTGCCGCAGCGCTGGCGGTGCCGGGCGTGCATAAAGTGGTGCAGGTGCCCACGGGCATCGCGGTAATTGCCGATCATTACTGGGCGGCGAAGCTGGGGCGTGATGCGCTGGAAATCGATTGGGATCTTGGGCCGAACACTGGCCTGGACAGCCAGAAGCTGCTGGAGAGTTTCCGCAAACTCGCCGCCACACCAGGTATTTCGGCCAGCAAGGCGGGTGATGCAACTGTCGCACTGGGCAAGGCGGCGAAGAAGATCGACGTCGAATACAGCGTGCCGTACCTGGCTCATGCGCCAATGGAACCGCTCAATTGCACGGTGAAAATCAGTCAGGACAAATGCGAGATTTGGACCGGCACTCAGTTTCAAACGCTGGATCAAATGATCGCGGGCAAGATCACCGGGCTCAAACCCGAACAAGTCGAAATCCACACCGAATTCCTGGGCGGCGGTTTTGGTCGTCGGGCCAATCCGACTTCCGATTTTGTCGCTGAAGCGGTGCAGGTCGCCAAGGCGGCGGGCGCGCCGGTGAAAACCGTGTGGTCCCGTGAGGATGACATTCGCGGCGGTTATTACCGTTCGATGTTCCTGCATCAGGCGAACATCGGGCTGGATGCCGACGGTTTGCCGGTGGCCTGGAAGCATGTGCTGGTCGGTCAGTCGATCATGGACGGCACAGCGTTTGCGGCGACCATGGTCAAGGATGGCGTCGACAAGACTTCGGTCGAAGGCGTCGCCGATAGCCCTTACCTCGAAGACCTGGCCAATCACCAGGTGGAGCTGCACTCACCGAAAACCGGCATCGCCGTGTTGTGGTTGCGCTCGGTCGGCCACACTCACACGGCGTTCGTCATGGAGTCGTTGATCGATGAAATGGCCGAGGCGGCCGGCAAGGATCCGGTGGAATACCGACGAACCTTGCTCAACAACCACCCGCGCCACTTGGGCGTGCTCAATCTGGCGGTCGAGAAAGCCAACTGGGGCGCACCGTTGCCTGACGGTCATGCATTGGGTGTGGCGGTACACGAGTCGTTCGGCAGCTATGTGGCGCAGGTCGCCGAAGTGTCCCAGGACAATCTGAAAATCCGCGTGCACCGGGTGGTGTGCGCCGTGGACTGCGGCATTGCGGTCAACCCGCAGAGCATCGCCGCGCAGATGGAGTCGTGCATCACCTTCGGCCTCAGCTTCGCTTTGCACAGCAAGTTGACCTTAAGGGGCGGGCAGGTGGTGCAGTCCAATTTCCACGATTATCAAGTGCTGCGGTTGAACGAAATGCCGCAGGTCGAGGTGCATATCCTGCCGAGCAGCGACAAGCCCGGAGGCATCGGCGAGACCGGTGTTCCGCCTGTTGCGCCGGCGGTCGCCAACGCGGTGTTCGCCTTGACCGGGCAGCGCCTGCGCGAGCTGCCGCTGCAATTGTCGGGGGTGTGAGATGAAACGACATCTGATGTTGGGCGCGGTGCTGTTGGTCGGCCTGGTGGGCTACGCCGAGGACCTGTTTGCGGACGACAAGGAAGCAATAAAGGCCTTCGAGACGGTACAGAAGGTCTTTCAAAGTCCACGTTGCCAGAACTGTCATATTCCGGGCGATTCGCCGCTGCAATTCGACGCCGGGACTCCCCACGCAATGAACGTGGTACGCGGGATAGACGGGAAAGGTGCGGCCGGGTTGCCGTGCGCGACGTGTCACGCCGAGTCCAATCCGCCTGCCAGTTACGGGCCACATGCGCCGCCGGGGGCACCGCACTGGAGCTTGCCGCCGGCGTCGCACAAAATGGCCTGGATCGGTCTGCCAGCCGACAAGTTGTGCGCGATGATCAAAGACCGCGCCAGCAATGGCGACCGTGATTTCGCTGCACTGATCAAGCATGTCAGCGACGACAAGTTGGTGCTGTGGGGCTGGAACCCCGGCGAGGGCAGGGCGCCGGTGCCGGTGCCTCACAACGTCTTCGTCACGCAGTTCAAGCTGTGGGCGCAGGCGGGAGGGCCTTGTCCGCTGGTGGGCAGTTGACCGGCGGTCCATTAACACGGAGTCAATGCGGGTATGACCGACTCTAAAGACCATACCCGCGAATGGAGTGCGCCATGCTAATCCCAGGCAAACCGGTCAAACCAGGTGCTGGTGCCGTTCCTTTGCGTTCCCCGCAAGAAGAACGCGAATGGCTGCGTGACTTGGCGCGCAAGGCCGAGCAAGAGCTGTCGGGCGTACAGATGGCGAGCATGGACGAGTTAACCTTGCTCCCCAACCGCCACGGGTTCACCACGCTGGCCGAACAAGGCCTGGACGCCTGTCAGCGGCTGGAGAAACCGGCCACGTTGTTGCTGTTCAACCTTGATGACTTCAAGCGCACTCACTACCTGTATGGTCGGGCCGCGAGTGACAAAGCGCTGAAAGTCTTTGCTGACGTGCTGCGCATCGCCTTCCGCGAAAACGATGTCATCGGTCGACTGGGCAGCGATAAATTCGTCGCGTTGCTCACGGGTTCAGGCACGGTCGAATTCCCCGCAATCAAGGCCCGGCTCGAAGAAATACTCACCGAGCGCAATGCCGCGGCCCATCGTGCCAACGACTTGCGTTTCAGTCTCGGCCAAATCGAATACGACCCCCTGCTTCACGGCTCAATCGAAGGGCTGTTGGCCGAGGCGGACGCCTTCACTTGGCAAACAATTGACTGATGTCCTTGAAGGCCTTGAACTCCAGTGCATTGCCGCAAGGGTCGAAGAGGAACATCGTCGCTTGCTCGCCTACCAACCCCTGAAAGCGAATGCCCGGTTCGATCACGAACGACGTGCCCAGGGCGGTCAGGCGCTGCGCCAGTGCCTCCCACTCACTCATGCTCAAGACCACGCCGAAATGCGGAACAGGCACGTTATGGCCGTCCACGGCATTGGTGTGCGCCGCTTCCTGCGAGGCATTTTTCGGCGCCAGGTGAATCACCAGTTGATGGCCGAAAAAATTGAAATCGACCCAGTGGTTGCTGGAGCGACCTTCTTCCAGACCGAACACCTCGCCATAAAAATTCCGTGCAGCGGTCAGGTCGTACACTGGAATTGCCAAGTGAAAAGGGGACAGGTGCATAGGGCTGATCTCGGAGTGAGGTAGGTGTGATGCTGAGTTTAACGCTGTGTTTTTTGATTGAAAGACGATAATTTTTGCGTCGAACTCAAATTATTTCGATCCATGGAGGGCGTCATGCTGCGGGAATTGAAAACGTTCATTGCCGTCACGCGTTACGGCACCTTTGCTGCAGCCGGCATGCACATTGGCCTCACGCAGTCGGCGGTCAGCGCGCAGATGCGCAATCTGGAACAGGCGCTGGGCATCCGATTGTTTGATCGCACCGGGCGGCAGGCGATTCTCAATGCGGCGGGGCAACGGGCGTTGCCGATGGCCAAAGAGATGCTGGATACCTTTAGCCGCATGGCGATCAGTGATGACGTCAGTGAATACAGAGGTGAATTGAAAATTGGCGCGGTGGCCACGGCCCAGACTGGGTTGCTGCCCCAGGCGTTGTTGCGGTTGAGGCAGCAGGCGCCGTTGCTGGAGCCGAAACTGGTGCCGGGTGTGTCGCTGAATCTGTTGAGTCAGGTGGACACCGGTGAGGTGGACCTGGCCATTTTGATCAAGCCGCCGTTTGAACTGCCCAAGGAATTGTCGGCGCAGGTGATTCGCCGGGAACCGTTCGTGCTGATCGTGCCTGCTGCGCTTGAAAGTGATGATCCGTTACAGATCCTCGCCACTCATCCACACGTGCGCTATGACCGCAACTCGTTCGGTGGCCGTCTGGTGACGCGGTTTTTGCGTGAACAGCAGATTGACGTGCAGGTGGCGCTGGAGCTGGACGAGCTGGAAGCCATTGTGAAAATGGTTGAATGCGGTTTGGGCGTGTCGCTGCTGCCCGAAGCGGGCTTGTGGCTGGAGTATGGGGCGAAGGTCAGGATCATCCCGCTGGGCGAGCTGACGTTTTACCGAGAGATTGTGCTGTTGCAGCGCTATAGCCAGCGTACACAGCCGATCCAGCAGCTGTTCGCCCAGTGCCTAACATAAATTGGACTACACCTGCTCCCACAAGGGATGGCATCAGCCCTGAAATTGCAGGCATAAAAAACCCGCCAGAATCGGCGGGTTTTTTATGGTTAGCTGAAAATTACTCTTCCAGGCTACCCATCGCAGTGGTGTTGAAACCACCGTCTACGTACATGATTTCGCCGCTGATGCCGGACGCCAGGTCCGAGCACAGGAAGGCGCCGGCGTTGCCGACTTCGTCGATGGTGACGTTGCGACGCAGCGGGGTTTGCGCTTCGTTGGCGGCCAGCATCTTGCGGAAGTTCTTGATGCCGGAAGCGGCGAGGGTGCGGATCGGGCCAGCCGATACGCAGTTGACGCGGGTGCCATCCGGGCCCAAGGAGCCGGCCAGGTAACGCACGCCAGCTTCCAGCGAAGCCTTGGCCATGCCCATTACGTTGTAGTTTGGCATGGTGCGCTCGGCACCCAGGTACGACAGGGTCAGCAAGCTGCCGTTGCGGCCTTTCATCATTTCACGACCGGCTTTGGCCAGGGCCACGAAGCTGTAGGCGCTGATGTCGTGAGCGATGCGGAAACCTTCACGAGTGGTGGCTTCGGTGAAGTCGCCGTCCAGTTGGTCGCCCGGGGCGAAGCCGACGGAGTGCACGATGCAATCCAGGCCGTCCCACTTCTTGCCCAGCTCAACGAAGACCTTGGCGATTTCTTCATCGCTGGCTACGTCGCACGGGAAGCACAGTTCAGGGCTCGAACCCCAGCTCTGTGCGAACTCTTCGACACGACCCTTGAGTTTGTCGTTCTGATAAGTGAAGGCAAGCTCAGCGCCCTCGCGATGCATGGCGGCAGCGATGCCGGATGCGATGGACAGCTTGCTGGCGACACCGACGATCAGTACGCGCTTACCGGCGAGAAAACCCATGTGTTGCTCCTCTCTTTCAGGTTATTACGCAGTGGCTGGTGCCAGGAAAGCGGCTTCCAGCAACTGCTGTGTATACGGATGTTGGGGGGCGGCAAAGATACTTTGCGCGTCTCCCTGTTCGACCACTTGGCCATGCTTGACCACCATCAGCTGGTGGCTCAGCGCTTTGACGACAGCCAGGTCATGGCTGATAAACAAATACGTCAGGTTGTACTTGGTTTGCAGTGAACGCAGCAGCTCCACCACTTGGCGTTGTACGGTGCGGTCGAGGGCCGAAGTCGGCTCGTCCAGCAAAATCAACGCCGGTTTTAGCACTAATGCCCGGGCAATGGCGATTCTTTGCCGTTGCCCTCCGGAAAATTCGTGGGGGTAGCGGTTCCGGGTTTCCGGGTCCAGACCTACCTCCTTGAGTGCCGCAATAATCGCCTGTTCCTGTTCCGCTTCGGTGCCCATCTTGTGGATCCGCAGGCCTTCGCCAACGATCTGACTCACGCTCATCCGCGGGCTCAGGCTACCAAACGGGTCCTGAAACACCACCTGCATCTCCCGCCGCAGCGGCCGCACCTCATTCTGCGTCAGGCAGTCTAGCTGCTTGCCTTCAAAACGGATCGCGCCTTTGCTGCCGATCAGCCGCAAAATTGCCAGACCCAGCGTCGACTTGCCCGAACCGCTTTCACCCACAATCCCCAGGGTCTGCCCCTGGGGCAGGCTGAAATTGATCCCGTCCACCGCTTTGATGTGGTCGACGGTCTTTTTCAGCAGGCCTTTCTTGATCGGGAACCAGACTTTCAGGTCCTCGACTTGCAGCAATGGCGGTCCGATTACATTGGTCGCAGGCGTGCCGCTGGGCTCCGCAGCCAACAGTAACCGAGTGTACGGATGCTGCGGCGCGCGGAACAACTCTTCGCACGATGCCTGTTCGACGATGCAACCGCGCTGCATGACACATACGCGATGCGCAATTCTTCGCACAAGGTTCAAATCGTGACTGATCAACAACAGCGACATGCCCAGTCGGACCTGTAATTGCTTGAGCAATTCGAGGATTTTCAGCTGAACGGTCACGTCTAGCGCCGTGGTCGGTTCGTCGGCGATCAACAATTCTGGCTCATTGGCCAAGGCCATGGCGATCATGACCCGTTGACGCTGGCCGCCGGATAATTCGTGGGGCAGGGCTTTCAGACGTTTTTCCGGCTCGGGAATCCCGACCATCTCCAACAGTTCCAGGGTGCGCTTGGTTGCCACTTTGCCGATCAGGCCTTTGTGGATGCCCAGCACCTCGTTGATCTGCTTTTCGATGGAGTGCAGCGGGTTGAGCGACGTCATCGGCTCCTGGAAAATCATCGCAATCCGATTGCCGCGGATGTGGCGGATGGACCTCTCTCCCATGCCCAGCAGGTTTTTCCCGGCGTACTCGATGGTGCCGGATGGGTGCCGCGCGATGGGGTAGGGCAACAGTCGCAATATAGAGTGGGCAGTGACTGATTTACCGGAACCGCTTTCACCCACCAGGGCCAGGGTTTCGCCACGTTTGATGTCAAAACTCACACCTTCGACCACGCGCTGCACGCGCTCGCCAACGCCAAACTCGACGGACAGGTCGCGTACTTCGATCAGATTCTCCTGATTCATCTCACTTCCTCGGGTCGAAGGCATCGCGAGCGGACTCGCCGATAAACACCAGCAAACTCAACATGATCGCCAGCACCGCAAACGCACTGATACCAAGCCAAGGCGCTTGCAGGTTGGATTTGCCCTGGGCCACCAATTCACCCAGCGACGGCGCGCCGGGTGGCAAGCCGAAACCGAGGAAATCCAGCGCGGTCAGGGTGCCGATGACACCGGTCAGGATGAACGGCATGAACGTCATGGTCGAGACCATGGCGTTGGGCAGGATGTGGCGGAACATGATCGCACCGTTCTGCATCCCTAGCGCCCGCGCCGCGCGCACGTATTCAAGATTGCGCCCGCGCAGGAACTCGGCGCGCACCACGTCCACCAGGCTCATCCACGAAAACAGCATCATGATTCCCAGCAACCACCAAAAGTTCGGCTGCACGAAGCTGGCCAGGATGATCAGCAAGTACAGTACTGGCAAGCCGGACCAGATTTCCAGAAAACGCTGGCCGGCCAGGTCCACCCAGCCGCCATAAAAACCCTGCAAGGCCCCGGCAATCACGCCGATAATCGAGCTGAGAATGGTCAGGGTGAGGGCGAACAACACCGAAATCCGGAAGCCGTAAATCACCCGCGCCAGCACGTCGCGCCCCTGATCGTCAGTACCGAGCAGGTTATCCGCCGACGGGGGTGCCGGTGCCGGGACTTTCAGGTCGTAGTTGATGCTTTGATAGCTGTAGGGAATCGGCGCCCACAGCACCCAGGCGTCCTTGGCCTTGAGCAGTTCGCGGATGTACGGACTTTTGTAATTGGCTTCCAGCGGGAATTCGCCGCCGAAGGTGGTTTCCGGGTAGCGCTTGAGCGCCGGGAAGTACCAACTGTTGTCGTAATGCACCACCAACGGTTTGTCGTTGGCGATCAGCTCGGCGCCAAGGCTCAGGCCGAACAGCACCAGGAACAGCCACAGCGACCACCAGCCGCGCTTGTTGGCCTTGAACAGTTCGAAACGGCGTCGATTGAGCGGGGACAGGTTCATCTCAATGCTCCCGGCTTTCGAAGTCGATGCGCGGATCGACAAAGGTGTAGGTGAGGTCGCCGATCAGTTTCACCACCAGGCCCAGCAAGGTGAAGATAAACAGCGTGCCAAACACCACCGGGTAATCGCGGTTGATCGCGGCTTCAAAGCTCATCAAGCCGAGGCCGTCGAGGGAGAAAATTACTTCCACCAGCAACGAGCCGGTAAAGAAAATCCCGATGAACGCTGACGGAAACCCGGCGATCACCAACAACATGGCGTTGCGGAACACGTGGCCGTAAAGCACACGATGACGGGTCAGGCCCTTGGCCTTGGCGGTGACCACATACTGCTTGTTGATTTCATCGAGGAAGCTGTTTTTGGTCAGCAGGGTCATGGTCGCGAAGTTGCCGATCACCAGCGCTGTCACCGGCAAGGCCAGGTGCCAGAAGTAATCGAGGATCTTGCCGCCCATGCTCAACTCATCGAAATTATTCGACGTCAGCCCGCGCAATGGGAACCAGTCAAAATAACTGCCGCCGGCAAACACCACGATCAGCAGGATCGCAAACAGGAACGCCGGGATCGCGTAGCCGACGATGATCGCCGAACTGGTCCAGACGTCGAAGTGGCTGCCGTGTCGCGTGGCTTTGGCGATCCCCAGCGGGATCGACACCAGGTACATGATCAGCGTGCTCCACAACCCGAGGGAGATCGACACCGGCATCTTTTCCTTGATCAGGTCGATGACCTTGGCATCGCGAAAGAAGCTATCGCCGAAGTCCAGAGACGCATAGTTCTTCACCATGATCCACAAGCGTTCCGGTGCCGACTTGTCGAAGCCGTACATGTGCTCGATTTCCTTGACCAGCGCCGGGTCAAGGCCCTGGGCGCCGCGATAGGCGGAACCGGCGACCGACACTTCGGCACCGCCACCGGCGATGCGGCTGGTGGCGCCTTCGAAGCCTTCGAGCTTGGCAATCATCTGCTCTACCGGGCCGCCGGGAGCGGCCTGGATGATCACGAAGTTGATCAGCAAAATGCCGAACAAGGTCGGAATGATCAGCAGCAGTCGCCGAAAAATATACGCCAGCATCTGATTACTCCGTGGCTGCAGGGGAGGCTTGCAGTATGGTTTCGACTTCTATCGCCGGCGTGGCATCAGGCTTGATCCACCACGTATTGATGCCGATGTCGTACATGGGGGAAATTTTCGGATGGCCAATGTGGTTCCAGTACGCCACGCGCCATGTATTGATGTGCCAATTGGGTATCACGTAATAACCCCATTGCAGCACGCGGTCCAGTGCACGGGCATGCGCCACCAGACTTTTGCGTGAATCGGCGTTGATCAGCTGCTCGACCAGTTGGTCCACCACCGGGTCTTTCAGGCCCATGGAATTGCGGCTGCCGGGTTTGTCGGCGGCGGCCGACATCCAGAATTCGCGCTGTTCGTTGCCTGGAGAACTGGACTGCGGGAAGCTGCCGACAATCATGTCGAAGTCCCGTGAGCGAACGCGGTTGACGTACTGCGAGACGTCGACGCGGCGGATCACCAGTTCGATCCCCAGATCGCTGAGGTTGCGTTTGAACGGCAGCAGCACGCGCTCGAATTCGGTCTGGGCCAGCAGGAATTCGATTTTCACCGGTTTGCCGGTGGCATCGACCATTTTGTCATCGACAATCCGCCAGCCAGCTTCTTGCAGCAGGTGATAGGCCTGGCGCTGGTGGTCGCGAATCATGCCGCTGGCGTCGGTCGCCGGGTTCTGGAACGCCTCGCTGAACACCTGCTCAGGGATCTTGCCGCGAAACGGATCAAGAATTGCCAGTTGATCGGCATCCGGCAGGCCGGTGGCGGCCATTTCCGAGTTCTCGAAATAGCTGCGAGTGCGCGCGTAGGCGCTGTTGAACAATTGCTTGTTGGTCCATTCAAAGTCCAGCAGCAACGCCAGGGCCTGACGCACGCGCACGTCCTGGAACAGCGGGCGACGCAGGTTGAACACAAAACCCTGCATGCCAGTGGTATTGCCGTTGGGGATCTGCTCCTTGATCAACCGGCCTTCGGTAACGGCTGGGACGTTGTAGGCATTGGCCCAGTTCTTCGCGGTCATCTCCAGCCAGTAATCGAACTGCCCGGCCTTGAACGCTTCGAGCGCCACGGTGTTGTCGCGGTAGTAATCGGTGGTCATCACATCGAAGTTGTAGAACCCACGATTGACCGGCAAGTCCTTGCCCCAGTAATCCTTGACCCGCTCATAGCGAATCGAACGCCCGGCCTTCACTTGACTGACTTTGTATGGGCCACTGCCCAGCGGCATCTCCAGGTTGCCTTTGTTGAAATCGCGGTTGACCCACCAATGCTTGGGCAACACCGGCAACTGGCCAAGGATCAGCGGCAACTCACGGTTGTTGGAGTGCTTGAACTTGAACAGTACAGTCAGCGGGTTTTCGGCGACCGCCTCCTCAACGTCGTTGTAGTAACCGCGATAGAGCGGCGCACCGTCCTTGGTCAGCGTCTGGAAGCTGAACACCACGTCTTCGGCGCGGATCGGATGGCCATCGTGGAAACGCGCTTCAGGGCGCAGGTAGAAACGTACCCAACTGTTGTCCGGGGCTTTCTCGATCTTGCCGGCCACCAGGCCATACTCGGTGAACGGTTCGTCCAGCCCTTGTTTGGCGAGGGTGTCGTAGATCATGCCGATGTCGTCGGCCGGAACGCCCTTGCTGATAAACGGATTGAGGCTGTCGAAACCACCGAAACCGGCCTGACGAAAGACTCCACCCTTGGGCGCCTCGGGGTTCACATAGTCGAAATGTTTAAAGTCCGCCGGGTATTTTGGCGGTTCGTTGTAGAGGGTCAGAGCGTGTTGCGGGGCGGCACAGGCCAGCCCGGCGAACAGCAGACCGCTGGCCTGCAACAGCAGGGCGCGTACGGGTTTCATCGATCTTTCTCCGAAGACTTCAGCCACCACGCGCTCACGCCCAGGGTGTAGGGCGGCGTGGTCACAAAGGCGAACCGGTTACGGTAGGCCAGGCGGTGATAATTGAGGTACCAGTTGGGAATACTGTAGTGCTGCCACAGCAGCACACGGTCGAGGGCTTTGCCGGCAGAGACTTGTTCGTCACGGGTCTGGGCAGCGAGCAGTTGTTCGAGCAAATGGTCAACCACCGGGTTGGCGATACCGGCGTAGTTTTTACTGCCCTTGATCCCGACCTGGCTGGAATGAAAATACTGCCACTGCTCCAGACCGGGGCTGAGGGTCTGGTTGAGGGTCATCAAAATCATGTCGTAGTCGAACTGATCGAGGCGCTGTTTGTACTGGGCGCGGTCGACGGTGCGCAGTCGCGCGTCGATCCCAATGCTGGCGAGGTTCTCGACGTAAGGCTGGAGGATGCGTTCAAGGTTCGGGTTGACCAGTAGAATTTCGAATCGCAGCGGTTGGCCGACAGCATTCTGCACACGCTGGCCATTGAGCTTCCAGCCAGCCTCGGCGAGCAGCCCAAGGGCCTTTCGCAGAGTTTCCCGGGGAATGCCGCGGCCGTCGGTTTGCGGCAGGCTGAACGGCTCGGTAAAGAGTTTGGCTGGCAACTGTTCGCGATATGGCTTGAGCATCAGCCATTCATGACCGACCGGCAGGCCGCTGGCAGAGAATTCGCTGTTGGGGTAGTAACTCATGGCGCGCTTGTAGGCACCGCTGAACAGCGTGCGGTTGGTCCACTCGAAGTCGAACATCAGTCCCAGGGCTTCGCGGACTTTGGTCTCGGCGAAGGTCGGGCGCCGGGTGTTCATGAACAGGCCCTGGCTTTGGGTCGGAATTTGATGCGGGATCTGCGCTTTGATCACGTCGCCGCGTCGTACCGCCGGGAAGTTGTAGCCGTTGTCCCAGTTCTTGGCTTGATGTTCGATGTAAACGTCGAACTCGCCGGCCTTGAACGCCTCGAAAGCGACATCGCTGTCACGGTAGAACTCGACCTCCATGCGATCGAAGTTGTACTTGCCGCGATTGACCGGTAGGTCCTTGCCCCAGTAGTCCTTGACCCGCTCAAAAACAATCTGGCGCCCTGGCGTCACTGAGGTGATGCGATACGGCCCGCTGCCCAAGGGTGGCTCGAAAGTGGTTGCCTTGAAATCGCGGTCTTTCCAATACCGCGCAGACATGACCGGCAATTCGCCCAGGCGCAGGATCAACAACGGGTTGCCGGTGCGCTTGAAGACGAATCGAACGCGATGCGGGTTGAGAATATCGACCCGCGCTACTTCCTGAAGATTGGTGCGGTACTGCGGATGCCCTTCCTTGAGCAACAGACGGTAGGAGAACGCGACGTCCTTCGCAGTAATCGGCGAACCATCGTGGAATCGCGCTTCGGGGCGCAGGTTGAACACCACCCAACTGCGGTCGTCGCTGTATTCCACCGACTGGGCGATCAGGCCATAACTGGAGGCCGGCTCGTCGCCGGAGGGCGCGTACTGGCCGGTGCCGACCATCAGCGGTTCGTTCAGTTCATTGATCCCGTATTGCAGGAAATTCGGCGTCGAGACCGGGCTTGAGCCCTTGAAGGTATAAGGATTGAGTGTATCGAAGGTGCCAAACGCCATCACCCGCAAAGTACCGCCCTTGGGCGCTTGCGGGTTGACCCAGTCGAAGTGGGTAAATCGGGCCGGGTACTTGAGCGTGCCGAACTGCGCATAACCGTGGCTTTCGCTGATCGTCGCGCTTGCGGAAGAGCTCAAGGCCAGGCTGATCAGGAACAGAAGGAGGGGACGCTTCAAGTCAGAGTTCCGATCCAGGCGGCTTGGGCTTTGTGGTCCGTACAGTAACAGCTTGTATCGACAGGAAAAAGACAGGGGAGTAATGCGCTGTTAATTGAGCTTGCGCGGGCCTTGGGTAAGCTTCAGGCGAAAAAAACCCCTGACATCAGGGGCTCTTTTTAGTGTGGCGAGGAAACCGTCAGTACCTGTCCAGGCTTCAGCGCCTTGCCGACACGCGGGTTCCAGCGCTTGAGGTGCTGCATCTCGACATTGAAGCGCTTGGCGACCATGTACAACGAATCGCCTTGCTGAACCTTGTATTGGGTTTGTGGCTTCTTTTTCTCGGCTTTGCTGTTGGCGGCCACGACCGTGTTGACGCGACCACTACCTTGCTTGGTGGTGTCGTGGATTACCAGCGTCTGACCTGTCTTGAGGTGCTTGCCCGTTAGCTTGTTCCAGCGTTGCAAGTCTTCGACGTCGACTTTATTGGCTTTGGCGATGGTACCGAGGCTATCGCCGCGTTTGACCCGGTAGCTGCGCTTGACGCTGGCGATTCGAGAATCGTCTGCGCCTTCGAAGACCGGTCTGAGTGGCTTCTTGCTGATTAACTCTTCCGGACGCATCGTCGACAGGCTGGTGGTCAACAACTGCGCCTTGGACGTTGGCACCAGCAGATGCTGGGGGCCATCGAGGGTGGTGCGCTGCTTGAGGGCCGGATTGAGCTGGAACAGTTCGTCTTCGTCAATGTTGGCTACTTCGGCAACCTTGGACAGGTCCATGCGCTGGTTGATTTCGACAACCTTGAAGTACGGTTCGTTGGCGATCGGGCTGAGGTTCACGCCGTAGGCTTCGGGTGCCAGTACCACTTGCGACAAGGCCAGCAGCTTAGGCACATAGGCCTGGGTTTCCGACGGCAGTGACAGGTTCCAGTAATCGGTCGGCAGGCCGAGCCTTTCGTTGCGCTCTATAGCCCGGCTGACCGTACCTTCGCCGGCGTTGTAGGCGGCGAGAGCGAGCATCCAGTCGCCGTTGAACATGTCGTGCAGGCGGGTCAGGTAATCCAGGGCTGCGGTAGTCGATGCTGTAATGTCGCGTCGGCCATCATAGGCACTGGTCTGGCGCAGGTTATAGTAACGGCCGGTGGAAGGGATGAATTGCCAAAGACCCACCGCGTTGGCCCGGGAATAAGCCATCGGGTTGTAGGAGCTTTCAATCACCGGCAGCAACGCCAGTTCCAGCGGCATGTTGCGTTCTTCAAGGCGTTCGATGATGTAGTGAATGTACAGGCTGCCGCGATCGCCGGCGTTTTCCAGGAAGGACGGGTTACTGGCGAACCACAGTCGCTGTTGCTCGATGCGCGGGTTGACGCCCAGGCCCTCCTGCAACTGGAAGCCCAGGCGCATGCGCTCCCAGACGTCCTGTGCCGCGAGCGGGCTAGGTTTTTCGCTGAGCCAAATGGGTTTCTGTTTGGCGCGGGCGGCGATATTCGGGGTATGTGTCGCGTCGGTCTGCGGCACATGGCTGGAACAACCCGCCAGAGTGGCGGACACAGCCACCGCTATGGCTTGAGCCAGGCGGGTCAATGCGTCTGAATTGATGACTTTACTAATAGATGACGACATTGGCTGGAAGTAAGTTCCGGGCAAAAATGTCGGTCGATTCTAGAAAGCGTACCCCCGGCGGTCAACCATTCAGTATTTTCATTGCAATATCAAGACGGCTTAGAACGTATCCTTCCAAGCCCTTAATGCAGAAAAAACCTTACTCGGTGGCCGGTTATCGGGGCCATTCCGTTCGTCCACTTTTTCTTTAACAGATGTTTCAGAGGTGCGTAAAAACGGGTTGGTGAGCTTTTCCAGGGCCAGCGTCGACGGCAAAGTCATGATCCCCGCTTCGCGTTGTTGCATCACTTTGGTCAAACGAGCGGCGATCTCCGGATTGTCAGGCTCAACTGCGGCCGCAAATTTCAGGTTGCTCAGGGTGTATTCGTGGGTGCAATACACCAGCGTGTCTTCCGGCAATGCGGCCAGGCGTGTCAACGAGGTGTGCATCTGTTCAGGCGTGCCTTCGAACAACCGTCCGCAACCGGCAGCAAACAGGGTGTCACCGCAGAACAACAGGCCGTGATGGTAATAGGCGATGTGTCCCAGGGTATGACCGGGGACGGCGAAAACATCGAAGTCCAAACCCAGTACGCTGGTACGGTCGTTGTCCTTGAGTGCCACGTCCCGTCCCGGAATGGATTCGCTGGCGGGGCCGTAGACCTTCGCGTTAGTCGCTTTTTTCAGCAGTTCGACGCCACCGACGTGGTCATGGTGGTGATGAGTGATCAAAATATCACTCAATACCCAACCCGGATGCGCCGCAAGCCAGGCCTGCACGGGGGCGGCATCACCCGGATCGACCACGGCGCAGCGCTGGGTGCGGTGGTCTTGTAACAACCAGATGTAGTTGTCGGTGAAGGCGGGCAGGGCACTGATCTGTATCATCGTCGGATTCGCCAAGCGGAAAACAATGGCGCATCTTAGAACTTCCTGGCGCGTTGGAGAATGCAATGACCGATAAAGCGTTCGCTCAGGCTGATCCGCAGTGGCTGACATTGATCAGCGCGGCCCGTGAATGGCTGTCCGGCCCTATCGGGCAATTTTTGCTGGATGAAGAACGACGCATGCTCGAAGACGAACTGGGGCGCTTCTTCGGCGGTTATCTGGTGCATTACGGTCCGTCGGCCCAGACGCCGCCATCGGCGCCCCAAGTGCAGCGCAATGTGCGGCTCGGTGCGCCGTTGCCCGGTGTCGAAATCGTGTGTGAAGAACAGGCCTGGCCGTTGAGCGAGCACGCCGCTGACGTGGTGGTGTTGCAGCACGGGCTGGATTTTTGCCTGTCGCCCCATGGTTTGTTGCGTGAAGCGGCGAGCAGCGTGCGGCCCGGCGGGCATTTGTTGATCATCGGCATCAATCCGTGGAGCACTTGGGGTTTGCGCCATGTGTTCGCCCATGACGCGATGCGCAAGGCGCGTTGCATCTCGCCGTCGCGCGTCGCCGACTGGCTGAATCTGCTGGGTTTCGCGCTGGAGAAACGCCGCTTCGGGTGCTATCGTCCGCCGCTTGCTTCACCCGCCTGGCAGACCCGTCTGGCTGGTTGGGAGCGCAAGGCTGGTGACTGGCAACTGTCGGGCGGCGGCTTCTATTTATTGGTGGCGCGCAAGATCGTGGTGGGCCTGCGTCCACTTCGTCAGGAGCGGCGCGAACCGATGGGCAAGCTGATTCCCTTGCCGATGGCCAAGGTCAATCGTCGCCGCATCGATCCGTAATACCTTTTTAATATTCCCGGCCGGGTCAGTCCCGGCCTCGGGCATCGTCGATCACTGATCGCCGAGCCACCGCATTTTCTGGATAGATTGGCATGAGCGATAGCGTAGAACTTTTTACTGACGGAGCCTGTAAAGGCAACCCGGGCCCTGGTGGCTGGGGCGCGTTGCTGGTGTGCAAAGGCGTTGAAAAGGAACTGTGGGGCGGCGAAGCCAACACCACCAACAACCGCATGGAGCTGATGGGCGCTATTCGTGGCCTCGAAGAGCTCAAGCGCTCGTGCGACGTGCTGCTGGTAACCGACTCCCAGTACGTGATGAAAGGCATCAACGAATGGATGGACAACTGGAAGAAGCGCGGCTGGAAAACGGCGGCGAAGGAGCCGGTTAAAAATGCCGACTTGTGGAAGTTGCTGGATGAACAGGTCAATCGCCACAACGTCACCTGGAAATGGGTGCGGGGGCACATCGGTCACCACGGTAACGAACGGGCGGACCAGTTGGCTAACCGGGGTGTGGATGAAGTGCGCGGTTACAAGCAGGCTTGATTCTGTTTTTGCCGATGTACCGCGTCGCGGCCATTGCGAGCAGGCTCACACCCACACTGGATTTCCATTGTTCGAAAATCCCTGTGGGAGCGGGCTTGCCCGCGATGGCCGCAACTCGGTCTATCTGAAACACCTGGGCGAGCGTGTTAACATCGCCGCTTTTGCACGAATGACCCGTTGAGAGCTGAGCACTGATGGCCACCAGATCCGTTGTCTATCTCCGTCTTTAGGGGAGGTGTGTAAACTCAGTCCCTCAGTGGTTTCGCCCAACGAATCTGGGGTAAATACCCTTGCGCTCCCGTCATTTATACAGCCAAAGCTAGAATTGTGTAAACCCTGGCTTCTTTCCAAGCCGCATGGTTTACATTCGGCTATCGGTGACGCCATGGCCGCAAGCTACAAGAAGATTTCCTTTAAGGTCTTCAAAGCCATAGGTCATATGGCCCACTATCAGATGATGGTGGGTAGAGACTGCCTCGTTCTAGACCCTCCGGAACTGACGGGGGAACAGGTGTCGAAGGCTAAATCTAATGCGCACCTGCTAGCCACCGCGGTCACTGACCCAGCTTCATTCATCAAGACTACCTCACTTATCGGATCGAAAGCGGCGGGCGATGTTGAATCTGACTCAGTTGCCCAGATTTTTCCTATGGCTCTTCCCGCGTCGGACACTGGAGGGCTGATCTGGGGGTACTAGGCTTGGTGTGATCCCATGTCGGCTTCAACAACGGGCATCGACATGGAGGCGGGAGGCAGTCCTAAAGCTAATTATTGCTGCCAGTACCGATGCACCGTGGAACTGGCCAATCCAAGCCTCTGCGCCACCTCAGCCTGACTCAATCCTAAAGCTTTCAGTTCTCTCACAGCATCGGCATTCTTGGTATTGCCAGGCTTACCCGCAGGCCGCTTTTTCAGCTCTTTGCCCACAAACTGACTCCGGACAAGCTCCTCTCCTCCTTCTGCTTTGAATGAGTCAAGTTCTGCACGTGCACGCTCTAGAGTGGTGTCGGTAGGTTCATCCTTCTGGATAGCGACGCAGAGGGCCATAAGAGCAATAGGATCGAACTGGAGGGCCTCTGCTAACTCGATCAATTTCGCAACCGTGATATTGCTCTTTCCTTGCTCCAGCTTTCCTATGTTTGCTTTTGCACTGACATCTGCCAAATCACCATAGTCAAATCCTCGGACTGTCCTGATTGCTCTGAGTGCTCCGGCGATCTCATTCTTAAGCGACATGGTCTGCCCTAAAAGCGAGGATAGAGCCATAACGCGCGCATTCCGATAAACCACGTTTGGTGGTATTATCGGTAATGTGCGGTGACGTCTTCTCAGAGCTAAGCCGCACAATCATAGGTTCAGAGTCTTTTGGAGATGGGCATCAGGCAGCTTTAGCGACCTGAGCACCCAAACATATCACATGTATTGTCAGAGGTTTTTTGATTGGAACTCGAAAAAATCCAAGCAGCCAGCGAGCTCCTCTCCAGCATCGGAGAGGCTCGGTCTGGATCTATGGAAAGCCAAGAGACTTTGATCCAACTGGTACAGAGTCGCTTTCCGAACAAAGGCTTTTGCATCGTCCAGCAGTGGACGATCGTGCGCGCGATAGCGAGCGATGGGGATCTCACCAAAATCCACGTTCATGGCCACCTGCCGCTCTTTGTTTTCGCCGAAAAGGTCATCCTAGACAGCCGAGGACGCTTCGACTACGGAAATTGGGTGCGCAGCACCATGGCCATTTCATTCCAAGATGGCTTTCTCTTTGAAACCAAAAACACTGTGTACGTTTTGATGGGAGACGGCGACGAAAAGTCAGCCAGTCTCGCCGCGATACTGTCTCTTTATCATTGATGTCAACTGCAATTGCGGTCTGTAGATCCACGGGGATGTGAAATGTTTAGAAGTCATGAAACTGTTGCCCAGGGCACTCCTAATCTCTTTGGGGATGGGTATTCGAACTGGCGGATGTTTGAACGCCACTTGGCTCATCCTTGGTATCACGTTGTCCTTGAAGAGCGCTTGGAGGGCAAGGTATGGCCACGCACCATGATGATTAGTGACGTCGATATGCTCGAAGAAATACTTTCCCAACAAACCAGCGAGTTCGTCGTTGCGGAAATTCAGGTCGTCACGCCAGGGTGGATGAACAAAACCGGTAAATGGATCATGGAGGGGCTTTCGGGGTTGTTGGTCGGATATGACTCTAGTGGTGCTCGTGTTTGCCTTCATAACATTGGCGACGAAAAGGCTTATACGGATGCCCCAGGCTGTCTTGTTGACCCTCACTCTCTCAAAGGGCTTCGAGTGATTTTTTAATCCGAGTACGTAAATCGCAGCCTCTCCTGGCAAGGCGCGCCATGGTCGGAGGCCGCCCGCCGCAGCTGTATGCAATGACAACTAAAACGAAAGTGGTCGTCTGCTATGAAAATTCAGATTTACTCAGATCTGCACCTCGGGTTCGCTCGGTTCGATCCCGCCCCAAGCGAAGCGGACGTTGTCATTCTCGCCGGCGACATTGATATCAAATCTCGCGGCGTGAACTGGGCGAACGACACATTCCAGTGCCCGGTAATCTACGTGTGTGGCAATCATGAGTTTTACGGTGGCCACCTTGATCACACGCTCCGACAAATGAAAGAGACGGCAGCTCCTCACGTGCACGTACTCGAAAACGAAACGCTGATCCTTGATCAAACCCGGTTTTTGGTCACAACGGCATGGACGGATTACTCGTCCACCGGCGATGTGGTCGCCTCCAAACGCGCTGCATGGGAATGCATGAATGACTTTGCTGTGATCAGAGCCGATGAAGATTATCGGCGTTTGTACCCGGATGATCTGATCGCTAAATCACAGGCGGCGTACGCCTGGCTTACAGGGGAATTGGACAAGCCCTTCGCCGGTAAAACAGTTGTCGTCACGCACCATGCCCCTACTTCGGATTACGTGAGTGCGGATTTTCCGTCACACCTCATTGCTGCGTACGCAAACAATTGGCCTGAGCTTCTGGGGAAGGCCGATCTCTGGGTTTACGGACATACCCACATCGCTGCGGATTTCGTTAAACGAGGATGTCGAGTTGTGTCAAATCCTCGCGGATACCCGACCGAAGAAACCGGTTTCGATCAGGATTTTTTGCTCGAAATTTGATGAGCGGCATTCAGCGATAAACCTCAGCAATTTGAGTTTTTCCCTACGTTCTAGCGCTGGGATGAACCCCATTTGTGCGATCTATACCTAAATCGATTTCGAGAAATTCACATGGTTACGTTAGAAGAGATCTCTCAACTCCTTTACGGCGCGGGGGAAGATGTTCCTGGCTGGGAAGGCACACAAGAAGACCTGATCTATTTGGCAGCAAAAGCGTTCCCAGGGAAAGCATTTTGCGTAGTACGGCAATGGATTCTGATCGACCTTACGGTTAACCCGGATGAAAAAGAGAAGCTCACGGGACTTGGTCTACTGCCCGCGACTCTGTACGCGCATGAAGTTGTTTTCGATAGTCGAAATCGATTTCAGCCTGGCATGTGGGTTCGCAGCAATTTCGGCGTGTCTTTCACTGAAGGCTGCATGTTTGAAACCAAAAATACTGTCTATCTCCTGCTTGGGCCAGGACTGAGAAAAGAAGCTAGCATTGGTGCCGCTTTTTCAATGAAAGCCGAGTAGGCGACGATCACCGAAGACTCACATCAAGTAATTTTGGAGCTTTGGCCGGATGCCAGAAATCATAGAAGTCGAATTTCATAGTAAGTTTCTCAGTGACTTCCAACTGAGTCGCCTAGTACAAGCGAGTCTCCGAAAATACACAGTACCCATTACGGCCTTTATCAGCGATGCAGTGATCATCGAGGATACCTACATGATGCGGGCCACTGAAAAGCTTCGGGCCCAACAGTCTCTGTGAAAAAAGATTAGGGTCAGCATACGCACTGGCATGTTCAATCCGGAGGAAGCCAAGTACGCCAACGGCGTTCTGGTGGAGTTGCCATACCCCACCGACGACGTGCGATTGATGACAAAGGCCGCCGTGGAAGCGGTGGGTCGAGTCTTCCGGCCAGGTTTCAAGTACAGCAAAGCCGAGGTGCTCCTGGTCAACCTTTGCCAAAAGGGCGAGTACACCGAAGATCTCTTTTCGATCTCCCAGACGGCTGCCACCGAGAAAGTCATGGGCGTGCTGGATGCCATTAATGGCCGCTGGGGTAGGGGAACGATGCGTCTTGCGAGTGTGCCAACCGATCCCGATTGGGGGATGCGCCGGGAGATGATGAGCCAGAGCTTCACGACTCGAGTAGATCAGCTATGGACGGTGTACTGTAAATAGTGGGATGAACACGGCTCCGAAGACAGGCCACGCTAAAAATCGTTGAAAAGGATTAGGTCGTTGAAGATATTCCTAGATTGCGAATTCACTCAGCTAAACAAGGATTCGAAGCTGATATCCCTAGCGCTGGTTTCGGAGGCGATGAGTTCTACGTTGAGTTGACGGATACCTATTCGGTCGAAGACTGCAGTGATTTCGTCATCCAGAACGTCCTCCCGCAGCTCGATCGTCTGCGATATGGTCAGTCGCTTGTCGAGGCCCGAGCCTCTCTTCGAAGCTTTCTAAGCGGCTCCGCTGAGGAGCTTGAGGTGTGCTCAGACGCGCCACATTGGGACTGGGATTTTTTCTGTGATCTCGCTAGCGCGGAGCATCAACCCTGGCCAGTCCAGGTTGTGAGTAAACCAACCAACCTTATAAGCCTCTTCAATCAGCTGAGTGCGGAAGCTCTTGAACAGGTAGACCTGTCTGATCCGCCCCACCATGCGTTGCTGGACGCGCGAATGCTTGCAGAACTTTTCAAGGTCTTGGCCTCCAGGCTTGTTTTGTCACCATAGAGTCGTAATCACGACGTAGGCCGATCGATTTTGGACGATGTACTGCTGGAGATTGGAGTTTCACCAACGGTGGGGAAGTGGAAAAACCGGATTATTCTAAATTATGGCTCAGCAATAATTATTGCTGAGCCATAATTTCTCACCTCAAAAAGCCCCTGTAATCGGAGCAACCCCCGTCATCCAAATAGGCAGAAATTCCAGCTATTGCTGCGACGTCGAACAGTAGATAAGGTTGGGGCATGAATGATCCTCTTATCCCTATCATCACCTCTGCAAACCGCGTTCAGAGCAACATCTCGCCGGCGCTTGCTGAATCGATGAAAGCTCACCCCTCCGTATCCAGAGCTCTCGAACAGTTGGCGGCTGACATTTATGCGCACCCGGAGCGCATTCAGCCGGTAGATACGCGTCTGGTCACCCGCATCATTTCGTTAGTCGGTCAGGCTGATGTTGACCTGAATACGCCGCTCTTGGCGGAGGACGAATAAATCAGGGCAGCGAACCTCGACTTGCATACCTAGAGCTCCTGGCCCTAAATTCAAATTGTAGTTTTGGTGTATTGTTAGGTGACTAACTACCTAGAGAACGATCATGTCCAAGCTCGCGGAATTCCGCCAACTCGAAAAACACCTAGCCGAACAGCTCGAAGCTCTCGAAGCTCTGAAAGGGGACGCTGGCCTCAAAAAAGAGATCGAATTTGAAACCAAGCTGCGCGCTCTGCTTGCCGAGTACGGCTACAGTCTCCCGAACGTGATCAACCTGCTTGATCCGAAGTCTGGTCGTCGCGCACCAGCCGTTGAATCCAAAGCCGGCAGCCGTAAGCCACGCCAAGTGAAGATCTACAAAAATCCTCACACCGGCGAAGTCGTCGAAACTAAAGGCGGCAACCACAAGACGCTGAAGGAATGGAAAGCAGAACACGGCTCCGCGACGGTTGAATCTTGGCTGAGCAAGTGATTTCGTTTTGAGTACAAAAGGGCCCTTTGATGGCCTTTTTTGTTGAAGACACTTTTTAAGCTCTGTCTCTTCCAGTGATTGGCTTTTAACTTGAATTTCGCCTCAAACCCGCCTAGTCACGATTGGGAAGCAGATCAGCCTTCGGGCTACTGAATAAGTAGGAAAATCCCCGCAGGTTAGCCCTACCGGGGGGGGCTCCCTGCGTGGAAGAGCACATCGTCAAAGCTAATCAGTTTCTAGCTATGTTTTCGGTGGCGCATGGCGGACGTTGTCCTAACCTACAGCATGAATAGTGAGCAGCTATACAGGTGGTCAAGTCTGAGGGAGAGAGTTTCTCTGTCAGTTATAAGGGGCCCTTCGCTCCGAGCAACTGCTCGGAGTGACAGTAAATATCGCTTTCTCGCACACTGCTTGAAGCATTGCACTTTGGAAGTAGGTCTTCTGCCGAACCTAAGTTCGAAAATCGATTGGGGAGAAATGGACAAGTGAACATCCAAGCGCTGGTCGGATCCGCGCCAACAAATCTGCTCATTGTGGGCTCCATCCTGGTATTTCTTGTCGTTTCGTTCGTAGTCGTTTTTCTGATTCCTGGGGTGCTGCATTGGTTCCGTTTGCTGCGAATACAGCGGCGTATTGCAAAGTTTGAGTCTCATAGCTTCGCTACTGAGTTCAAGAAAGTATTCTCACGGGACAAGCGTTTGTCCCATCTGTGGAAGGAGTATCAGGACTCACTCCATTTTCAACACGAAGATCGCGACGGGCAGGCTGTTGTCACCGCAGTGAGAGCCACGTTGCCTGCGGAGATCTTCTTCAACAGTCAGTTCGTTGTCGATAGCCGGCTGCGATCTGAGTTCTTCAAGCACCTGCCGGGGATATTCACCGGTATCGGAATTATTGGAACGTTCTCTGGTTTGATTGAAGGGCTACGGCAGTTCCAAGTGAGCGAGAACGCAGCGACCGTTCGCTCTAGCCTTGAGATTTTGATGCATCTGGTTGGCGAGGCATTTCTGATCTCTGCCGCAGCCATTACTGCGGCCATGGTCGTGACGTTGCTTGAAAAGCTTCTCCTTGCGTCTCTGTACCGCCGCACCGAAGAAATTGCCCATGAGATCGATGCCCGCTTCGATTCTGGTGCAGGAGAGGAATATCTTTCCAGATTAGTCAAAGCGTCCGAAGACTCTGCCAGTCAGTCTAAGATCCTCAAGGATGCATTGGTCAAGGAGTTGGGCGAGTTACTTCGAGAGGTCACCAACGCGCAAATTGCCTCGTCCAAGGAGCAGCAGACGCTGCTGATCGACCGACTGACCGAAGCGTCTCGGCAAGACAATGAAGCGTTGGGCGCTACCATTTCAGAAAGCATCCAGCAAAGCTTGAGAGGCCCGTTGCAGGATATTGCCGAGACTGTGAAGTCCGCCAGCGGAGATCAGAGTGCAACGGCGGCTCGGATGCTACAAGATGTCATGACGAGCTTCAGTCAGCGCCTAAACGACCTTTTCGGTGGGCAGATATCGGGGCTAAGCGACTTAAATCAGCAAACGGCTCGAAGTATTCAGGATGCCGTCGTTACGCTGAAGTCACTGGTTGAAAACATGGAGGAGTCCAGCCGTCGATCAACTGACACGATGGCCGAACGCATGGCGCAAGCCATCGAGAAGATGGAGGTTCGACAAGAAGCGATGAACGCACAGTCCGCCGCATTCGTCGAACAAATCCGCCAGTTGGTCGCCACCTCCCAGACGGATACCAACCAGAAACTTCAGGCCACTTTGGAAACCATAGGCACTCAAGTTGCCGGCATGCTCTCAACGTTGAGCGAAACCCAAACGCAGGTATTCGAAGGCAATCGATCTCGTGAGCAATCAATGATCGATCGTGCACAGGGTGTCGTTAATGGGATGTCGGAGTCAGTCGAGATTGCCATCAAGGAGATGAGCGCGGCGTCGACCCAAATGGCTCAGAACGTCGCAGCTCTGACCCAGTCGACGAGTACCTCTATCAGCAGAATGGAAGCAGGTGCGGAGTTGCTAGGCGCGGCCTCTAAAGATTTTGCAGTAGCGGGTGAACGTGTCGCAGGTGTCATGGAGCATGCCGCTGATGTTTCCACGAAGCTGTCGGAAACTTCAGGCACTCTCAATGCCGGCGCTACGGCGATACAAGAGCTACTGCGCGACTATAAAACGCAGCGCGAAGCTGTGGTGTCACTGCTCACCGAACTACGCGCAACGGTCGAGTTTGCTCGCAAAGAAGCGACGTTGACCGCCGACATTCTCAATCGTATTGAGGGATCGGCGAATCGGCTGGCCACGGCTCAGAAGCAGGCCGACGAATACCTAGATGGGGTTAGTCGCGTGCTCGGTGATGCCCATACTTCGTTCGCCACAGAGGTCAAACGCACCCTTGATAAAGCGAATATCGAATTCCATACCAAGCTGACTTCGGCGGTTGGATTGTTGTCGTCAGCAGTAGGAGAGCTTGAGTTAACTCTGGCATCAATGGGCACTCTGAAACCTGCGAGTAAGTAAGCGATGCTAGGCGCCAAAATTGTCATTAAACGCTCAGGTAAAGACGAGGCAGAGAAACCATTTTGGATCTCGTTTGCCGATCTGATGACTGCGCTGATGGTTTTGTTTCTTGTCGTGATGGGAGTGGCGCTATTGGCGGTTACTAAGAACGTCACTGAGCGCGAGAAGCAGGAAGAGCAGCATCGCCAAGATATCGAACTCATTCTGGAGCGATTTACTGAAGCAGCCAAGCGCTATGACGGAATAAAAATAGACAAGGAGCGGCGGGTAATCGATTTTGGTGACCGAGCCCGCTTCGCGTTCGGTAAGTCCAGCTTGTCAGTGGATCAGGAAAGCGTCTTACGTCAATTCGTTCCTGAAATCTTGACTCTTGCGAATGATGAGCTTGGAAAACGTGTGCTTAAACGCATTGTGGTGGAAGGCTATACCGATAAAAAGGGCTCATACCTGAGCAACCTAAATCTGAGCCTACAGCGTAGCCAGCGCGTGCTCTGCACGATGTTCACAAACGCAGGTACCAACCTACTGAGCACCGCGCAGAAGGAGGATGTACGTACTTTGTTTCTTGTCGGTGGCTATTCATTCAATGCAGCCAAGGACAGTGATGAGGAGAGTCGCCGTGTCGAGATGCGTATCGAATTTCTCGGTATGGGCGAGCAGCGTGCCAGTGCTGGTGATGCTTCCGAAAACTTTGGGGAGTGCGCGTTGCGATGAACGCGCTCGATAATCTAGCTGTACTTCTGCAAGTCGGCACTGAAGAGGGTGCCAAGGCGATGCCGACCTTTTCCGGAATGGATGACCTCATTGCGAAGATGGCTTCTCTTACAAAGACAAAAAATTTTAGAGCGCTCTCGGAGGATCATCTTCTCGAAGCAGTTCGCCGCTTCTGGGATCGCCAGGAAGTCCCAACTTTTCGGGATGCCTATTTGCTCTCATGGGGATTGTGTCTGCCACACCGCCCACAGGGCCCGTGTGTGCTCGAGGATCGCCCCCGACTCCAGCGGGTGCTCGATGGCGTGGACGGCTGGAATGTTCGACCGGCGGCGTACCGTCGTTGTTACCAAGGACTGGTCAAAAGCTACTTCACATACGACGCTTTGTCAGACTCGGCACCATCCGCTGTACGCAGTAATTGGAACCTTCTTCGCGACTATCTACGTGAGCGAAATCACTTGATTCGCGATGCTCAAGCCAACCCATTGTGGGTCGACGCAGCGATTGGAAATCGACAGCTATTCGGTGACAGCCCTTGCGAGCCTTACGTTGACGCACTGCTGAGGGGCGATTCCGGTGCGATAGACCACATGTGCGAGCAACTCGGAATCGGCAAAGCTTCTTGGTTTGTTCGAGAGCTTGTACTCGCGCAGGTACATGGTGCGACCCATCTTGGCCACGAGCAGTTCAAGGCTCTCATGCCGCGCCTTCTGGAGTTGTTGGCTGGAAACGTGGTGATATGGGATAGAGGTCTCGTCTTCATCCTGGATCGATATGTGAGTATCCCGGGCATGCACTTAAATCAGCATCTAAAAGAAGCTTCGGTTAAATGGTGGGGTAATCCATGGCTTCCTTCGAATGAAACACGCTGGGGTGCTGTCGCTCCAGAGGCGCGGACGATGGTCGCGGATTGGCTTAAACTTGAATTTATCGAGACGTTTTTCACAAAGCTTGCCGAGGATGGTCTTGGTGATCGCCGGCGCATGGAGTTTTGGAAGCGCTACGTCAAGGCAATTCAGGATATCGAATTTGCATTGGGTTCGTCCGCCAGGAGCTCACGTGAGCGGGATTTTGTGGTGCTGCGCGACAAGATGAAGGGGCTCATCCGCAATCTAGACGCATCCGGTACAAACAATGCGTTCATCATGCGGATGGGTGATCTTGTCGCAGTCGAGTTCAGCGGTATGGGGAACGCGCTGTATGGCTACGACGCTAGCAAATCATTGCCATTTGATACGACAAAGATTCTTCACTTAAGCGTCAATGCCCCGAATTCCCTGAAGCATAAGCCGCCCCATGGAGTATTGTGGATGCAACACCAAGACGGTATTCGTGGCTGGGAAAAGTGGGAGCAAATGTTTGAGGCAACCATGAAGCAGGAGTTCGGCATAACACCGGATGCCGGAGTTGTTTCTGGCACACGTCCTGTTGAACGTGAAAGTCGTTCCAGTTCGACTCCCTACGGTGGTGATGCACAGCTGTACAGCCGCATAGCTCTGGATAGATTTGTGAGCGCACATGGATTTCATCTTGAGGACAAAACCCTTCAAGGCGGCTGCCTCTGGATTCGAGCAGGTGCGGATGACAAACAAGTCTCTGAGGCTCTGACTCATTGGGGGTTCCGTTACAAGGCCGGCAAAGGTTGGTGGAAATAAAGAGGACTCGCATGCTCAGGTTCTTCAGGAAATCGAAGGAAACCAGTAACGCCACGAAATGGAACCGACATTGGTCACCATCTGGTGTGGTGTTTTCTCGTGCCGCGAGTCAAGGCAGTGTTTCGATCGATAGCCCACTGCTGGAGGGCTTTCTGACTCAGCTCGTCGATGACGGGCTGGTGCTGGATACTGAGGATCGATACCTACTTGGATGGGACGACCTGTATACAGCGATCGGTCGACCTGCTTATGCGGAATTGTCGGAGCTGCTCATGCTCCCTCCGCGCACTGCAGCGAGGCAATTGCTTCAAAGTAACCACTCTTTGACTGACCGAAATTTTTCGATGGTGATTGCCGGCTGGCAATCCGGGGATGGACGAGCTTCTCAATGGGAAATGACCGGCCCATTGATTTCGCGTGATGAGCAGATCGAAATGATGAGCTCGGAGCAGTGGCAACTCTTCAAGGAAGTTGTTGGCTTCTCGAGGCGTTCTGAACATGAGCGAGACGATCTATTCCACCGCCATGCATGGGGCCGAATTCGTTCTTTGGCGTTGGCCGCCAATGCTCATCTCGATGACTTCCTGTATCGCTCGGTTGTCCTGGCGCCGGAGAAGCTGGAAATAGGTCTACGGCATTCCGATGCAATTGCCGATGATCGAGTTATTGAAGTTGAACCCGGTTTTGCCGGGGCGCCATTTGGCTGGCTAGAAGCTTTCGACCGTAGCCGCGATGTGCGGGATCGCTACGATATCGTTACTCCGGATGGCATCGTACAAGTGCTGGTCACACCCAAGGTGCGTACCGTCCTACGGGAAATCAAGCGCCTACCTGGTCGGCGAGTAGCAGGCTCCCGTGCGCAAGCTTTTTTGCTCAACCCCTACGCCACCTTAGGTGACGATGCGGTTGATGTCATCGTCGAGTCCCAATTTGAGCAGGCTCGTGAGGCTGCGGGACTCGATTACGAGCGGTTTGTGCCAATCTTTGAGCGGGACGCCTCGGGATATCCTCTCCGAGTTGGGCTGCTGGTCGAAACCGCTAGCCTAAATGGCCCCACGTCTTCGGAAAATCAGTGGTTGGATGACGCAACATTGGCTGTATTTATTCGCATTGCGGATCGTGCATTCAGTGTGGGCTATCAGTTGATCAGCTGGAATGGCTATGAACTGGAGGTTCAAGGCGATACGCCTCGTCATATTGAAGAACTTAAAAACGCATTACAGCAAAGACGGGCTTTACCCACTGTGGTCTCTTATGCGCAGGTTCACGACCTCAGTGGTTACTCAACACGCATCGAAGCTATTGGTGTTGAGAAACCGTACTACTCGCCCTACATTGCCAAAAAAAAAGATGATGAAGGCTGGTTTCCAGAAAATGTTATGCCCGTCGTTGTCTATCAATCTGATGATGCGAGCGAGCCAATAGCGGTTCCCACCGATAGGAAGGCTATCGAAAGTTTGGAAGAAGCTGTCAAGAAAGCTCGGACGGCAGGGGAGGGATTTGTTCATCCCCCATGGTTACCTACAAAAATTCCACTGGATGAGGCGGAGCGGATCACCGAGACCTTCAGGGATGTTTTCAAGGAGCTTGAAGAGGGCGCATTCGATTTAAACAAAGGTCGTCGTGCCACTAAAAGTTCAGGTCAGGTTCCCCGCAAGCAACTTGTTTTGAGGGCAAACATTCAGTCGCTCGAGTACGAGGAGTCGCGACGCGAAGCGCTCGCAGCTGTTCCAACGCAACCCTGCTTACCAAAAGCGATCCGCCCCAACTTCTCTCTGCTTCCTCATCAGAGAGAAGGACTGGCGTGGATGCAGCACTTGTATGGTTTGCAGGCCGAGTATCAGGTGCGCGGAGCGGTGTTGGCTGATGATATGGGGCTTGGCAAAACCTTTCAGCTCCTGGCGTTGATGGCTTATCTCATCGAACGCGATCCAAGTATTGAACCAATGTTAGTGGTAGCTCCCGTCTCATTGCTGGAGAATTGGGCAGAAGAAGCAGACAAGTTTTTTGAGCCTGGTACTTTTTCTGTCCTGATGGCTTATGGTGATTCACTGACTCGGTTACGTGTACCGCGTTCTCAGGTTGATCAGCGACTGCAATCCGAAGATGGGTTAGTCAAGTTTCTAGTGCCGAACTGGGTAGGTCGCGCCAAAATTGTGCTGACTACCTATGAGACTCTTCGTGACCTTGAATTTTCGTTTGCCTCACAGAAATGGTCACTTATGGTGTGCGACGAGGCCCAGCGCATTAAGAACCCTGCTGCAATGGTCACCCGGGCGGCGAAGAAGCAACAGGTGGGATTCAAAATCGCTTGCACAGGAACGCCTGTGGAAAACACGCTGGCTGACGTATGGTGTTTGTTCGACTACGTCCAGCCAGGTCTGCTCGGTGCACTGAATGATTTTGGTCAGCGGTATCGGAAGCCTATCGAAGCGAAGACCGAAGAAGAAAAAGCGCGTGTTGATGAACTGCGCACCCGTATTTCACCGCAAATTATGCGCCGCCTAAAGAGGGACGTGGCTACAGACTTGCCTAGGAAGATTATCGTAGAAGAATGTCGCAGACTTCAGCTCTCGGACACGCAACGTAACCTCTATGCCAAGGCAGTCGAAAGCTTCAAACGACGAGGAGATGCTAATTTTCCATCGCCGTTCAAGAATCACTTGGGTCTGCTGCACTATCTTCGTCTGATCTGTACGGATCCGCGACAACATGGTTTGAATGTGTTCAAACCGGAGCCTATACGCGATTACCGCCGCAAGGCGCCGAAGCTCGACTGGCTTCTTTCAACGTTGCGCGACATCAAGGCGAAAGATGAGAAAGCCATCGTGTTCTGCGAGTTTCGAGAGATCCAGCGACTGCTTCAGCACTACATTGAAGCAGAGTTTGGCTGCAAGCCTGACATTATCAATGGCGATACGAGCGCATCGACGAAGCACACCGATAGTCGCCAGAAGCGCATCAAGTCGTTCCAAGTGTTAGATGGCTTCGGCGTGCTGATTCTCTCACCAGTGGCTGTTGGCTTCGGTGTGAACATTCAGGCCGCCAACCATGTCGTCCACTACTCACGTACCTGGAACCCTGCAAAAGAAGATCAGGCGACAGATAGGGCATATCGAATCGGCCAGACGAAAGATGTTTATGTGTATTACCCCGTTGTTCAAGCTGATGACTTCACGACCTTCGATGTAAAACTTGACCAGTTGCTTGCCTACAAGCGCGGACTGGCAGAGGACATGCTCAATGGCGCTGGCGATGTCAATCCTGGTGACTTCAACCTGGAGGATGTTGTACCGAATGCGGATCAACAAGAACTTGATGAGCGCGTCGACCTCGATATGGCTTTGCGAATGGGGTGGCAGCACTTCGAATGTCTAGCCGGTGTGCTATGGACTAAGCGCGGATACGAATGCTACCGCACTCCTGGCAGCAACGATAACGGTGTGGATGTAGTGGCCCTAGGAATAGGAAAGGGTCAGTTGGTACAGGCAAAAACCAGCGGCATCGACGGTGCCATGTTGAGCTGGGAGGCCGTGAAGGACGTGGTGACGGGGGAGGCCTTCTACAAACGCCGTCACCCCAATGTGATTTTCGACAAGGTTTGCTTTACAAATCAGTTTTTTAATCGTCAAGCACATGAACATGCCGAGTTGAATTCGGTAGAGCTGCTTGATCAGGACGACCTAAAAGAACTACTGGAAAGCTACCCCGTTACGATGTTAGAAGTGGAGAAGATGCTTTACTCCGATTGGCAGCAGACTGATCTTGTGTAATGGTAGATTGGTGCCAAAAATAATGGCTGAAAGTAAGCTTGAGGTGATTATGTTAGTCGGAGCTGAAAACCAATCGTTGTATCACGAGTACTACGACTTCATTCAAGATGTCGGAGCCAAAAAAGCATTCTCCTATCTTGTCGGTTGGGCTTCATCTCTCAAAAATTATAGCTGTCTACCAAGCTCTCATGGGGTGATTAAAGACTTCAGGATGATGCGGGGCTCTGATTGGGATTTCGCATTTATCCCAAATAAAAAATGGTTGCTATTTTATTTTAGAAAGCCTTCCCTGAAGTTTGAAAAATACTCACGCAATGAAATTCTAAAGAGGTTTCCAGAGGCAAATGAAACTAACGCAGGAGAGTTCACTCTTAGAATTTCATCTCTTGAAATGGCCGTTAAAATTGCTGACTTCATTGAAGTCTAAAAACTCGCTGGAACCATTTTATTTGGAAACGGATACACTGGCACCTTAATTTAGTCGTTGTGGATGGCCTCAAGGACTTTCTGGTGGTAACCGCTCCACAAACTACACCTTCAAATGAACCGATAGCCCGTCGATGCTGTGCCCCCAATTTTTCTGGTGCCAGCCCATGATGCGTCCCGACCCCAAGGTCAAATACCGTTTACCTCTACCCCAAACGATTTGCGGAAATCCATCAATGGCCTGGCGGCTTTGGTCGAATTGGATATCAAGGTCGCGGTGTTCGACCCGGTGTTGTTCGTCTTCGTCAATCGCACGCGCAACCAAGTGAAAATTCTGTATTGGCACCGCAACGGCTTCTGTTTGTTGGCTCAGGAGCCCTACGCCTACCTGCGCCACATCCTCGAGTGCCTCCTCCAGGCCAAGGCCGTCGAGGACTACGAAGCGCTGCTGCCGTGGCGCTGTGCACCAGCCATCGCATACTGACAGCCAACCCTCTCATAAACGGATGGGGGTTTATGGCGCGCTTACGGATCAAAGTCCGTCACCATAGGGGGCAATACCTTTGCCAAGGCTGCCTGAATCCGGCTCCAAAGTGCCTATAGGCGCATCGTTCGAGGGTTCTGACGGCGATCAGACGCTTGATTGTTGCCGCTGACCGAAAACTGACCCAGTAAAGGCTGTTGGGCATCGCTCCTTTGGACGGTGTGCTGCAGATGTTCTGTACGTGTGAGCTCATAATCTAAATGGACATGTAAAAGCTATGCAAATCAGCAGGTTAAGTATTTTTGTCAATTGTCCATTTTTCGACAAATCGATGGACACCCTTTTCGACCTGCCAGCCCCGCAAAGTGCGCCGACCACTGGCGCTCTGCTCCACAGGGCAAGTACATCACCACCCAAAGGCACGCCCTCAGATTGCCTGAGTGATCTTGGGCTAATAACTTGGCGCTGTGGTTGAAAGTACAGTCTGAACTCGGATGAAGTTCCAAAGAAGGGTGTAACTGATCAGTGAATGTCAGAATGTGACTTGGCGCCCCCATCGAAAGCGAGGGAGTGACGAGCATAACGTAGTCAGCGCCGAGGCCCCCTTTTATCAGCTTGCCACGGATAGCGTGGCAAGACTTCGCTTCGGTTGTGAGGACTACTGGACTGTGGATTGGGGCTGATCACATGACTCAAGGATGATGTTAAAGTGCCTGCTTATCTTTGAGTTTAATGGACGTTGAGAGGTTTGGATGCTGAGTAATCTTGGATTTAATGAATCGATCGCAGATGATGATGCGGTAGCAATCATTGTTGGGCCTAATGGCTCGGGTAAGAGTTTCTACCTGCTGGATGTAGTCAACGAGTACAAGAATAAGAGAAGCATTACGATTCTTTCCAATACTCCCTATGGCCGCTTGAATGGCCTGAGGGGTGTTAACAAGTTTTCAGTGGGACGCTTCGGTGTGTCGCCCAAGAAGATAATTAAGGAGGCGGTGCTTCAAGCACTTAGTCGAGAGGACTCTGCATTTTATCATGTAAGCTCAATACTTGAATATTGCGGATATTATCCACGCTTCGGCTTTCGTTTAGAAGGCTTAACTTTGAAGAATGTTGAGGGTTTCAGCAGCCTGTTTGAACATGCTGAGATGTTTTTTAAAACTGAGGAAGGGGTTCGGGATTTCGAGATTGCTCAAAGCTTTATTTCTCGCTGGCATCCGGGAGAAGTGATTTGGATCGATCCAAGAAGGTCTGCTCACGAGTTTTCTCAAAGTCGTGAGTTTGCAGCAATGTTGAGGTGCGAACGTTTTCTGGTACAGGCCGGGATCATAAAGCAAATTGGCGTTTTCCTCGCCAAGGACGAAAGTGAGGGGTTTGAACTAAGTAGTGCGAGTTCGGGGGAGCTGTCCCTTATCTGTTCCTTGATCTTTTTGTCCACGAGTGTGGAGCCTAACTCGATAGTCCTTATCGATGAACCTGAAAATAGTCTGCACCCCGCTTGGCAACGTGAATATATCGGTAAGATAATTGCAGCGTTAGCCTATCGAAATGTATCCGTGGTTGTTGCTACTCACTCGCCACTCGTCGTTTCCGGAGCGCTGGCTGAGCACCAAAACCTAGTGTCGGTTCACCAAATGACCGGCGCTGGGCCAGTCCGATTGAATCTTGAGAATGCGTCGACCAGCAGCGCGGGAATCGAAGCGATTCTATGGAAGGCATTTGATGTTGTTACGCCCGCTAATCATTTTGTCAGCGAAGAAATCGTAGATGCAATGAACAGGTTTGAGCGGGATCAGTTGAGCAAGAGTGGTTTGATTTCCTTGGTCAGAACAATGCAAGAGAAAAGTTTTGACAGTCAACAGGAAGAGTTCTTTGATGCGGTTCTTGAGCTGGTTGATAAGGTTGACGCCAATAGGCAGAATAAATTGAAGTCGGGAGGCGATGTTTAAAGTGCCGGACGCATATCTTCCAAGTTTGACTGAGCTCCAACTGCTGGATGAAGAATTGGCTGCCATCCGAGAAGCTCTAGCCACAGAAAGTCCTTGGGCGGTGAAAGGGGATTTTATACAGAGTGCGAAAAATAAAATTAGGGACTTTCATCTTGTTCGGCATGAGGAAAACTGCTGCTATTGCAGGCTGAATTTACATGGTCTCGGCCGTTTTGCAGTTGATCGCGAACATATACTTCCAAAGGGTAAGCCTTATTATCGTGCGCTTAGTTACACTGTGTGGAATCTTTCTGCCTCCTGCAAAAGATGTAATATGGAGTATAAGGGGGAAGATGATAGCTTTGTTGTGGATAAAAATAATGCGGTGGAGTACCAGAAGTCGGAGAATTATTTGATCGTGCATCCTAGCTTTGATGAGTGGGAACAGCATCTGTCACGTGAAAGTAAGCAGGTAAATCGAAAAAACATGGTGAAGTTCACCATCGTCGATGGTAGTGCTAAAGGGCAATACACCTATGATTATTTTAATTTGATGGGTTTGGAGGTTAACACCTTCACCTCCGCACAAGGTGCTGATGCGCTTGGGAAGCCAACAGATACTGAAAGCGGTCTAGAGGTCAGATTACTTGCCTACAAGCACGGGCAATAGGAAGGGCGCTTTTGGCACCTCATAGGCACATCTGCCGTTTACTATTTGGTGGGGGCGGTTGCTTGCTGTCCCCATGGCCTGAGCTATCGTCCCCCCTACTGAATTCTGTGAAAATAACTCGTTGAGTATCAGGCTATACACTGACATAAAGCTTTTTGCCAACAAAAAGCCATCACGGTACAATCGAGCATGTATCGCTTCAGCATGCTGTATATATAAACAGTTTTTGTAGCTTGGCTTTTCGAGGTACGCGGTTGCTGTACCTGAATTGATTTTTCCAGTTGTGGTATTGGATTTGCCAGGACGTTTTCATCTCATTCTCCTCGCAAAATACCTCCTCGCGGCAACGGTGAAGTAATGATCGGAGAATGGTGTGAGTAAGCTCAGCAACGATGCAACCAGGCTACTCGAAGCTATAAGCTACCAACTTATCGTAACCTTGGAATACTGCCATAACTTGGTAGAGGGGCAGACCTTATGGTTGGAGGTTTTCGGCGATGTGACCGTCAGCGAAAGCGTTCAGGTTGAAGTCAAAAACTTTGTAGATGACCTCACCGATGGTCATAACAATTTCTGGAATACGTTAAAAAACTGGTTGTCGCCGAAGTTCAAGCAAGAAAAATATTCTGAACTCATTTTGCTTACCACGCAGGCATATGGTGCAACGACAGCACTCCGCCATTGGAATAATCTTCCCGGCGAAGAACGGCTGAAATTTTTGGATAATGTACTCGCTGATAGTGAGGCCCGTATCGCTACTACGGGTAAAAAACCTTCTAAAGCCGTAAAAAATCAGAAATTCGTGATGGCCAGCGAACGCAGATGCGTTCTCCAGGATGTGATAGAAAAAGTAAAAATAATCTCTGCCGAACCTGATTTAAAAACGCGGGCAGAGAATGCCAAGAGTCGCTACGGAAAGGGTGTAGATCCGTCGAAGCGCGACGAATATTTTGAAGCGCTACTGGGGTATCTCATTGAACCATGCCTCTCTAAGAAGGGCTGGATGATTAGTTATTCTGAATTCGATCTTAAGCTATCCAGATTATTAGCCCAGTACGGACGCAATTCCCGTAAATTTCCTACGGTAGATACCGATGCATTTGCGGGGCAGGTCGATTTGTCCGCCTATGCTGATAGGTTATTTGTAAAAAAGCTCTATGAAATCGAATACGGTCAACGAGTGCCTGGAGCTATTCTAGAGCACTTAGTTACTGTGCACACGATCAGTAGCGAATTCAAGCGATTCACTGTCGAAAAAGCCGATGTCGACAATTATAAGAAAGATCAACTCAAGCGACACAAAAGCCTGAGGTCGGCAGAGATGAGACGCTGCTCAAGAAAGCCGAAGGAAGACTGGTGTTTCGAGTCACAAAATTTCTTCGACACTCGATGCGGGGAACCCGTTGATGGAATGCCTGCATTTGACGGTACAACGTCTGAGTTTCGAAATGGAATCTGGCATATGTTGGCCGATGACGAAGACGAAGAAGGAAACGAGAAATTGCACTGGAGGCTTTGGTGATGAGGCTCTCTACGGTCGATCATATCCATACACTACAGCGTAGCCCTTTTATTATGGCTCCAATTCTTCATGCGTTTTTTAGCGAATTAAAAGAGACCCAGAAGAATATTTTGTTCGTTTACCTCGTACTGCCATTTGTTCTGCATGACGCTACAAGCTCCTATTTGCGGAGCATTAGCGAGCGCAATACCTGGCGAACCATGGTGTCTGATAAGACACGCATCGCAGGGGTGCACAAAAGGATTCACTCGCTTAGAGAAGTCACCAACATTACGTTGATGAGCCTTATCAATTCAGGGTATCTGACAATAGATGATGATATGGTCGTTCGGGCTACCAAGAAAACTTTTCCGCCAATGAATGGAATGGGGAAAAAAATAGCCTCGGCCCGTAATCTAGCGAAGCTTCTGGAAAATCGTGAAGCTCCACCTGTATTCAAGTCGCTAGGGATAGTTAAATTATGAAGTGCTTCGTAAAGTCGGTGGGTGTGATTGATCACGATAATGCTATTCACCAAGTAACGTTCAAGGCTGGGTTGAACATCATCACTGGCAAGTCATCCATGGGTAAGAGCGCGATTATCGAGATTTTTGATTTTTGCTTTGGTAATAGCGATGACACAATTCCAAAGGGGGTCATTACAGAGCGCTCGAAAATATATTTTACACTCCTTCAGTTTGAGAAGGAACTACTGCTCCTGGCACGTATGCGGAGTGCCGATAAGCTGTTTATCAGTGAAGTGAATGGCACGCTTGACGAGATTTTCCTTAAAATGAAAAACGTTAGGGCGTTTTTCGCGCCCAGCCTATTCTTGCCGTTACGGGATTTTAAAAAGGAGCTTGGTCGATATTTTTCAGTCACCATGACGGATATCGATGAAGACCTCAGTAGTCGTGAACAAGGTAAGTCGAAGAGCTCCACCCCTTCGGTTCGCAGCTTCGTTTCCTATATGCTTCAGCATCAAAATCTGGTGGCGAACAAACATGCGCTTTTCTATCGTTTTGATGAAAAGGAAAAACGTGAGCAGGCCATCGAACACTTAAAAATTTTCATGAATTTCGCGGATCAGAAATATTTCTGGTTGTCCCAAGAGAGCAACCAGCTCAAGGCGGAACTGAAAAAAATCGAAGCTCAGATACCGAAGAAGAAGGAAGAGAAAGAGCGATTCATTAAGAGAATTGACGAATTGTTGGCGGAATACAAATCTGTCAGCGGTACCGATCTCATAGGGCTGACAGGTGCTCAAATTGCAGGGAGCGTGAAACCCTCGTTCAAGAAGATAAGAGACGCTAACGTTCGCATCGACAGCTTGACGGACACTTACTCAGTACGTAAAAAAGCTTTGGAAGAGGATCGCTCGAAGCAGACGGTCATCGTTCGCGGGCTACAAGATAAAGTTCACGCTGTGCAGTCTTCAATCAGCCTCACTGAAGATTTTGCCAAAGATATCACCGAAATCCCTGTACCCGAATACGCCGAAATCAGTGACGCCCATTGCCCATTTTGCGATGCGCCCAGTGAGCAGGTGGATCAGGAGGCGAACAAGCTGACAGTTGCTATCGACTGGATGAACCGTGAACTCAGAACTTCTTCCTATGTGCGTGAAAGCTTTCGAGATGAAGAAGGTAAGTTGAGTAAGGCGCTTGTGAAGGAAAAAGATGTTCTTTCCGGTATTCAAGCCAACATCAATCAACTGACTAAACAGGTCGAGGATCTGAAGAAAAGTAAAACGGTTGATGAGATCGCATTGCGCGTCAAGCATCGTCTTGAGGACGTGATTGAGGATTATGGGAATCGAGGCAAGACGGAGTTCGAAGGTACGCAGCAGTTGATTAAGGACAGGCTTGCGGAAATAAAACCGCTTTTGGATGATTACGACGTTCCTGGCAAAATGGCTGATCTAAGTGATCTTATCAACAGTGAAATGTCCCGAATCGGTGCAGGTTTCGATTTCGAGGAGGCTTACCAGCCTATTAACTTGAAATTTGATCTTCATACCTTCGACCTCTGGCATGAAAGCCCCACAATGGGCAACGTGTACTTGCGCTCGATGGGCAGCGGTGCCAATTGGCTGTACACGCACCTGACCCTGTTCCTGGCACTGCATTCTGTGTTTTCTCTGAAGCACGAGGAGGGCTGCAGAATCCCTCCTATCTTATTCTTGGATCAGCCGACGCAGGTCTATTTCCCCGCCAAGATCGATCATCGAGAGGAGGGATTCGATGCCAAAGCGTTGGCGGCGCTTACGGAGCGGGCAAAGCATGTGGACGAGGACATCGGTTCTGTAACCAACATGTTCGACAAGCTTGTCGAATTCTGCGAACAAACAGAAAAAGCCACCGGCTTCATGCCGCAGATCATCGTAACTGATCATGCTGATGAGTTGACGCTAAAGGGGGAGTCCACCTTCCAGTCATTTGTGCGTGCTACTTGGCGTACACGGGGCTTCATCGCCAAGCGTCCAACTGACGCGATTGCTTGATGTGCGTCATGCCTACTCCCGCACTAGGGGTAGGTGTCACGCGTTCAGGATGTCCCTCGGACTCACATTTACGTGCGTGATGATGTTATTGATACCTTTCTTCTCGACTAGCGAGCGTGGCTCACTAGGCGCCTGAGCGGGTGAGATGGATAACACGATCACAACTGAGATCTTGGACGCGCGCCTCGGCATGCTGCGGTGATGAGCTCACCCGGGCCCTGGGTGAGCTGCTCGACAACTACGAGCGCAAAATTAGGTAATGATGATTCTATTTTGGTCACTGTCGAATGGGTTAGTTGCAATGGATGCACCGCTCAGTTATGCCAGAGTGCGCCGTCGCCCATTGTTTTGTGTTCGTGGCAAAACGCTACTCGACACGCTGAGGGCGCAATTGGCTTTCTTCTCGGTAGCAAATGATGTGCATCGATTACTCAAGGGGCAGTCAGTGGATGAGATCCACGGCGCCTTGGTAGCTATCTTGGAACTCGCTGAGTTCTGACCTGTTACCAATTTTCGATTTCCACGTACTGGGCACCTTGACGTTTGAGCTTGTCCTGATGAAGAGCGGGTCGACGTTAGCCTGTTGGGCATCTGTTCCCATTTCATTGCCAGCAGGTCACTCGTTGCCCTCTCAGTAGTGGCTGATGATTTTAGTTATCTCAAGGGCATGCTCGCTTTTAGAGTAGTGTTTTTGTAGGGGCATAGTGCTACTATTCCAGGTCGGTCTGTTTAGGGAGCACCGGCCATGATGACCTTAACTAAGAGGATGCCGCGCTATGTCAACTTGCTCACCTTCGCAGAAAATTGGAGCCAGAGGCCATAAATGGCTCGCTTCCCATGTTGAGGAAAACCCACATTGGTTATCTCGTAACCTCGAAGAGGATTATGGAATCGATATGGAGTTTGAATTGCACGAAGGCGCGGTGCAAGGAAACATATTAAAGGTGCAGATCAAATCCAAAGATCACTGTGAGCAAAAAAAAGGTCATGTGAAATTTTTGATAGATCGAAAGTACCTTCACTATGCAGATGCCTGTCGATATCCTGTTTTACTGGTATTTGTCTGTCTCACTACACAGCAAGCATGGTACATCTGGCTACAGCAGTGGTTGCTGGAACAGCGTGTGGCAATAGATCCGCTGTCTCTGGTTAAGAAAACTTGGACTGTGTGGGTTCCTGTGACGCAAACTGTTCAAGCAGGCTTGAAAGCCGAACTCAAAGCTATCGCACGCTGGGAGGGGCAGGCTCAGCTTACTTTAACACTTAACGATGCCATTCGATGTGCTAGAGCTGTCAATAAACATGAGATAGCTGAGGCTGTTCAGCCGCTCATAGGTACTTCCTCCTCGCAAGGGGGCGCTATCAGCTTAAACACGCTAATAGCGGAAGCCACTGCACTTGGTGACAAATTAAGAAATACACGCGATGGAAATTGTGTATCAGACCAGATCTACAATATAATTCGTCATGCTGGTGATGTAGTTACGAAAGAAACTGCACTAAAGCTTGTCATGCGTGGTGAGTGCCATTCGCGCGCTGGGGTGAATGCTATAGGAATCCTCTATGATCATCATTTCGAATACGCCCTTTCGTTAAAACTTTCGAAAGTATTTGAAGAGATTGCACCTGCGGTAGCGTTTTACTGCGCGTTCCGAGAGTCGAACCCTCAAAAAGATTTCTTCCCTCCGAAAGATTTTCGATTCGCTGGACTAAAATATGTCGCGCCAGAAGATGAAATGGAGAAATTTATATATAGAGGATCTTCCTTTATTCTGGAATGCCTGGCGTAAGAATAAAGGCTAAGTAACATGCTGTTTTAAGTTCGATGTAAGCGGGAGGCGAATGCTCTTCAGATTGAATGAAAGGCAAACGCGTTGATTACAAATGGTTGTGCAGTGCCAGGGTTCGTTGCTTGCCTCAATTTTAAAGGTCGTTGCGTCGATATGGATGTTCTTTGAGTTCTCGGATTATCTTGGATGAGTCAAAATTCATCGAGTATCAGCGTTGAGATTCCGCACCCGCGCGGCACCGTCAAAGTGAATTGGCCAGCCGATAGTGCTGCTGACTGCGACGCTTTTCTTCGAGACCTGGTGCGATGATCCGCATCGACGCCATCTGGCTTGCCACCGAGCCCATGGATATGCGCGCCGGCACTGAAACGGCGCTGGCCAGGGTGATCGCGGTGTTCGGTGCGGCGAAGCCGCACCGCGTGTTGGCGCCGACGCCGAATTGAGCCCGTTGCCGAGATATCACTGACCCAGTCTGCTACTTCGCGAACCATTGCCTGTGCTGGATTTGTACCGACTTGGAGGTGGGGCAGTCTTGTGCCAGTATGTGGGTCAAATGGACATCGGCGTCTACATACTTGGCGTCTATGGTCACCGCTTCCATGATAGAAATCAGTTATTCCAGTATCTGCGCATAAGGGCAAGCGGCCTGCCGTATCCGCTCAGATGGTGCTACGCGATGCACTCTCCAGCTGCATCGGATGCTCGGCATTCAATATCGAGCAAACAGCCTCTGCCTCCGGCCTGGCTTTGAAGACACCATGCTTGCTGGCTGAGCCTCCTTCTACAAGATCAACGACCCTGTATCACTTGCTGCCATCGTCCAGTGCGGTGGTCTCAATCACTCTAAATCTTGCGTGCATGGATGCTTTCCGTGCCTGAGATTTGTGTCGAAAGAAGTACGGGAAAAACGAGACGATTTGAACTGCAAGTTGAGGTTTTTTCGACAGAACAAGGCGGCGCGTGTTGTCGAAAAGCTCCTCAATCGAATACAGCGAGTCGCCAATATCCAGCTTCAGTTCCTGCAACATCGGGAAGGGGGGGCGCGCCCCTTGCCATTATCAATATAACGAGGAAGCGGTCGCTCCAAGATGAGGTGCGATCGACCACTTAAAGAGTGTCATGACTTCTTTGAAGGCTCTTTGTTGGATGACATGGGCTTCATCAAATCATGTTTTTTTAACCCAGCCATACTCGCATTGTGAACGATGATATGGAAAAGCTCGGATAGCTTAGCGTTTAGGAAATTGAGGCGTTCGATTTCCTTCTCAAGCCGTGCGATGCGCTCCGCGCCGTCCTGGATAGTCTTGGGCCGAGGCAGGTTGGTGACTCTTTCCAACTCTTTACGCAGCGAGTTTTTCTTAGCCTGGTACGCAAGCTTAATTGTCTCTTTTTTGTTCAGGGCTTGCCGAGTTGGGGGAGTTCCCCAGCCCAAAATTTCCTGAGCCCCCAAGCAGATCGTATTCCAATCCAGCTTGTGCTGGGTGTCCCAATTATTGATCATTCGGCAGATGTCGCGAGTCTGCTGGTCAGTGATTACCTTTGGCATTAAAATATTCCTGGCAGATTCATTGAAAGAGCATTTCCAAGCAATCGACCAAGTCTTGGCCATATTCAAGAGCGATCTGTTCCTTCTGCAGAAGCTCAACTCCTGCCTTCGCAGCCTTTTCCCCCACGATTAGTGCCTCATGGTTGAAGTCTGTACCGGTCACTTGAATGGGGGAGCCATCCGGGATGTCGGGGTTTTCCATGACATCAATCAGCGCGATGAGCCGCTGGATCTGGGGGGCGGCCTTTTCGATCCAGAGCGAGGCTGATCGCTCGCCTGCATCAATCGCGCGTTGGGCTGCATCCTTAGTGCGAATCATATTGTCCCGGTCATTCTTGATGGCTTTCAGAGCGATCTTGTCACCTTTGCAAGCCAGGAGTTCGGAGCAGTTTGTGCAGTCAGCGAATTTGATGCAGGGCCCGGCACGCCAGCTTCTACGGCAAATACCGTATCGGCTTCGATGGTAAGGGCCTTGACCATAACTGGAAGCCTCTTCCTCTGATACTGGTTGCAGGGTTTCATGCTCCTGCTTGGTCTGCATAATCGTTGATGCTTTCTCTAACTTTTCCTCCGCAGTTTCGTTTAAGTAGGTGCGAGTCTGCTGCTTGGAAGCGCGGCTGCTCCACTCAGTGATTTCCTCAATTGACACTCCATATTGCTTGGCAAGACGGTTAATGAAGTGTCGAAGACTGTGAGAATTGAGCCTGAAAGGGTCAAAACCATGTTTGGTGAAAAAGCACATAGGGCGTTGATTTTTTCGGCCAGGCTTTTCCGCGCCATCCAACCGTTTCCTGTAGTAATCAGGGTTGAAAGGAGCAAGCAGCACTGGGCTCGTAATGGCGCGGACGCTTAACTGCATGTGCCGGAAGCACATCAGCGACTCACTCATCTTGAGTGGCTTGATTTCGTCTTGAGGTTTTTCCTGGTATGGGAAATGAGGGTTTTGGTCTTCATGCTGTGCCAGGACGATCTGCCATAGGGAATCCAAGGTGAAGCCGGTCAAGGAGTAGTTCCCTGTGTGTTTTCTAACGAAGTCTTCGCAGGAGTTGCGATGAGCGAGTCCCAAAGCTTGAACGACTTGGTCTCGCGTCAGCTCTTGGTTGTCAGGGACGTTTGGGCAGTCAGCATGCCTGTAAAACTTGGTCGGGTTAGTCTCCATGTACAAGGCGAGCTTCCGCCCCTCACCGGTGATCGTTACGAGCCGGTCAACAGCCTCCAGTGCGACCTCAGCCATAGTGGTGGGAACGGCCTTGCGGGTATAGCTACGCGTTTTTGGGACGTAGTACGCAAGGTAGCGCTGCAAGTCACCATTCTTGTCATGGTCGGATCGCAAGCAGTCTGTGCGCCAGCGAAGCGTTTCTCCGATTCGCATGGGAGCTGATAGCAGCAAGGCCGTAATAGAAGTCACCATGATGTCACTGTCATCAAGTTGGCTTGAGGGCTGACTGAATACGTCCGCGATGCTTAAGAAAGCATCTTGATCTGCAGCCTTCTTTTCCTTGACCTCTTCAGGCGCATTTGCACCTCGAAGGTTATGATAGGATTTTTCCTTGATGTAGGGATTCTGCCAGCGAATGACCTCAGCTGGGACGACTAGTTTGTCGGATAACCAACTGAGAATCTGTTGGGCACTGTTGACGATGTGACCCGGCGCTGCGAAATCCTCAACAAGCACGGTCATCGATTCGAAGTGCCTTATATGGATTTTGGTGATGTCCGGAATGCCCATATCGTTCACAAGCGCGCTCTCTAGCGCTCTCAAAGCTTGTAATTCACGACCGGCATTCCTGTGTGGATCTATCGTGTGTCGATAGCGTAAGTAGGACTTGGCCACGTCAATGAATGCTGTGTGAAGAAGTTGGTCGTCTGTTGGTCTAACCGACTTGTGAAGATTCGCGTTCCTCAGATTGGTGAATCGGATTCGCGAATCTCTGGACGGGCTAGGCCAGATAGATGACTGCCAGTTGAACTCTGCATTGTCTGACAAAAGGGTAAGTTCATCCCGAGAGTATTTTATCAAGGCTTTCAGGTTGCTGGTTGGGCTGAGCTTTGGATTTGGAGTGAAACTGACGAGTTTGAGATGGGTAGGCATTACTTCTGCTCACGCTTAATTTTGCATAACTGAATACACCGCTCCACCGCTCGGATGTCGTCCGAAAGATCGATCGGGACTAGCAGATTGCGAACGCTGCCTAGTTTGACCATCTCGTTCTCCTGAGCCTGGCGAAACCGTAGTGCTTCCAAGACCTCCTCGTGGGGGGCGTCCATCAACGGCTCAAAGTTCCTGCAGCGATAGCAGGGGAGTGGAATGGATGATGTTGTGCAAAAGCTGAAAAGTCCGCACCGACCTACATTCTTCAAAAGTCCCTCTTTTGCAAACTCAAGGCTTTTGACGGGGTTGTTGGGATAGGTTGCCTCTGCATCGGTTGCGATGATGCGACCATGGAAAGCTTGTGCAATCGGTATCAACCCCTCTGACATTCGCTCGTCGAGCTTACGGGCTTCCTCGGCAGGGTCGTTATAGTATGAGTCTATAGCTTCATCATGGTTGTGGCCCAGCCAATATGACAGTATGGGCTTAGATACGCCCATTCGGGCAAGTCTGCGCGCTCTGGTGTGACGCAGGCGTATGGCGTTGCATACCAACGGCTTACCCGTCTTACGGCAGACTGGTCGCACAGGCAGTATTACTTTGTGGGTATGCACGTAGGTGATGTTGGAATTGTAGGTAAGCTGAATTACCCTTCCGATTGTCATAGGTCTTAAATGGAATAACTCGTCATCTAGATGCGCGGCAGGGTCTTTCCCAAGGATATGTTTGAGATCTTCCGATGCACCACTGATGCGCCTTTGAGTTGTGAAAATCGGAAGTTGATCGGTCGCTGCAGGGGAAATGGTCAATCCGAGTTTTTCTTCGAAAGCCGCTTTGACCTTTTTACGTTGAATAATCAGCATGTTCCACAGATGATCAGCGATTGGATGTATTTCGGATTTTCCTCCTCTGAATTCGATTTCTACTCCTTGCTCCTTGACTGCAGGGAAATGAATTTCGTTTTCGTGCACCTGCATTAGAACTTTCATTTTTCCAGATTTTAAGTCTCCAAATTTCAAAGCGCTAATCTGGCTGGGTCGACGGGCGTACTGAAGCGCAAGCAGGCGGATCAATGCTGGTTGAGTTTCTCCAGTAAGGTCATAGTTCTGCCACGTTGCACTAAGCACATCATCATATTCCTCATCAGTTAGCCAGCTTTTCTCTGGATCGTCTGATTCCACATTGTTGGAAGTAACTGGGGAAGCAGTAGATTGGGCTAAAAGATTCAGCGCGTCATCTGTCACTGACTTTGGATAACGATCCTTCCAGTAGCCGAGGAAAATGCGAGTTTGGAATATTCTACCGCGCATTGAGGCGATTTGAAGTGCGTGGCTTACCCAGGAACTATCAAAAATGCTTGGTGGGTATTCTTTTGAAGCAGCACAAAAAGCCGCTACAAGATACATAACAACTGTTAATGAAAAGCGTTGAGTGTCGGCAAATTTCAATAGGTGTTGCTTGAAAGACTCTTTTGCTTCAAGTGTTAGATTGCTTAAGAGTAATTTGCAGTCAATGTTGTGGTGGCCAAGATGAACGAGGTTGTCGCCCTTCCAAAATACTCTTCCGCTGGCTGCGGATCGGGCAGTGGCATTGAGATCTAGGGCGATCTCTTCCGGGCACACGGTATATTCACCAACGCTTGTGGTTGCTTCGCGCGTATCAAGTATAGACCGAGCTCGGATTGGCTTTTTCATTTTATGGGCCTTTGAGTATCGCGAGCCACTTCTCTGCCAACCACCATTGCTTTCTCCCTGCGATGTCTCAAATTATATACCTTAGCCATGGCTGATCCAGGAACCCAGCCCATCGACTCCTCACGAGCATCTGCCTCATCATCTGCGGACATGCCCATCTTATCCGCGTGTTGCGAAAACCTATAATTCCAGTCGTGACGAAATGCATGCGGATGGAGGCTGCTACCTAAGGCAGGAAACGAATTCTGGAAATAATCAAATACTGAGTTGAAACCTGCCACGGTTAGTGGTTGCCCTTGAGTGCGCCCCGTATGCACGCAGAAGATAAAGTCGTGATCACTATGTCCGACACTGTTCAGCTCTGCGCGGTAGTTGATTCTATACTCAATAAGTTGTTGTTCAAGCTCTTCAGAAATTGGAACAGAGCGACCGAGTGTTTTTGCTACGGGTTGATTAATCCTTCGATCCAGCTCATCGTCATGATTTCGCTCGATGACTAAGTATGCACTCTGGCCACCGCTAGCTTCGATAAAATTTTTGATCTTGAGAGATAATAGCTCTCCGCGCCTCATGCCAGTCTCATATAGAGTCCGGATCATGACTACATTACGCATTCGAGTGCCTTGATAGGTTGATCTACTTAGATTCTCTAAAGGCTGTTTGAATATTGATAGCAACTGAGTGCGTGCAGACTCAGGTAACTTTTCATCTAGAAGGTTCTGGCGCAGGCGAGCCTTCGAGCCTGCTCGCTTGATTAATTTCTGCTTCAGACGAACGGCTTGGTCTTTAACAAGCTCTCGAACGTGAACGTCATTGCAATTAGGAAGCAGCTCATCAGTCAACCACGCGATATACTTACAGATAAAAATCCAATGGGAATTGAATTTGTTTGCGCATATGACTTCCCCTTGTTTGCCTCCGCGGCGAGCTCTCACGTGCGCAGCTAGGCTATCTACGTCGCTCGCGACCATCAATATGCTGGCAAGAAGTCTGTCCTCAAGGCTGATCCGTCGATCACGCTCCCACTCGCTCAATCGGCGAATAGCGTCCAACGCTGCCAACTGGGTTTGATGGGTACTATGGTTTCTGAGGCTGCGGGACAGGTACGCCGAGGCATAGAACAGTGGGATACCTGGTGCGTCTTGACTGAACAAGAGGGAGAAGCGTTCGCCACTTTGGGTAACGTATGTTCGGATAGAAAAGGTCATGTTTACATTTTACCCGGTATGTCATGGTCAGCTTTTCTTTGTTTACGTTTTATTTTCAATGCTTGGCCGTAGTTATGCTCCATGTTATCATTATTTTAAAGGGTTTAGGCGGGTGGTAAAGCTCCATGGTTAACAAAAACTCTCCGGCTCGGATGGTTGTACTCGATACCGAAACCACCGGCATGCCGGTGACCGACGGCCACCGGATTATCGAAATCGGTTGTGTCGAGTTGATCGGTCGGCGTCTGACCGGCCGGCATTTTCACGTTTACCTGCAACCGGATCGCGAGAGTGACGAAGGCGCCATTGGCGTCCACGGCATCACCAACGAATTTCTGGTGGGTAAACCGCGTTTCACTGAAGTGGCCGATGAATTCTTCGAGTTCATCAAAGGCGCGCAGCTGATCATCCATAACGCGGCGTTCGACGTTGGTTTCATCAACAACGAATTCGCCCTGATGGGCCAGCACGATCGTGCGGACATCACGCAACACTGTTCGATCCTCGACACCTTGATGATGGCCCGGGAACGTCACCCGGGGCAGCGCAACAGCCTCGACGCCTTGTGCAAACGTTATGGCGTCGACAACTCGGGTCGTGAGTTGCACGGCGCCTTGCTCGACTCCGAGATTCTCGCCGACGTCTACCTGACCATGACCGGCGGCCAGACCAGCCTGTCGCTGGCAGGTAATGCGTCCGATGGTAATGGCTCCGGCGAAGGTGCGGATAACTCCGCCACCGAAATCCGCCGTTTGCCCGCCGATCGCGCGCGCGCGCGCATCATCCGCGCCAGCGAAGATGACTTGGCCCAGCATGTGGCGCGTCTTGAAGCCATTGCGAAAGCCGCCGGCGCCCCGTCGCTGTGGCAGCAATTGGCGGATGCCAAGGCCCAGGCCTGAGTGTGTGCAATCGGTGACCCAGTTTGGGGCATCCGCACTCGCCACATCCGTATCAACCCTCTACCCTGAGGGTATTGGCAGGCCACGGTCTGCCGCCTCAGGACTCTGAGCCCCATGTATAAAGATTTGAAATTCCCGGTCCTGATCGTCCACCGCGACATCAAGGCCGACACCGTTGCGGGTGATCGCGTGCGGGGCATCGCCCGGGAGCTGGAGCAGGAAGGCTTCAGCATTGTTTCAGCGGTGGATTACACCGAAGGGCGGCTGGTCGCATCGACCCATCACGGCCTCTCTTGCATGTTGATCGCCGCCGAAGACGCCAGCACTAACTCCCATTTATTGCAAAACATGGCCGAGCTGATCGGTCTGGCGCGAGTGCGTGCGCCGGACCTGCCGATCTTCGCCCTCGGCGAACAAGTGACGCTGGAAAACGCGCCAGCCGATGCGATGGCTGAACTCAATCAGCTGCGCGGCATTCTTTATCTGTTCGAAGACACCGTGCCATTCCTGGCTCGGCAAGTAGCCCGGGCCGCGCGCAAGTACCTGGACGGTCTGTTGCCGCCGTTTTTCAAGGCGCTGGTGCAGCACACCGCCGATTCCAATTATTCCTGGCACACACCGGGCCACGGCGGTGGTGTGGCGTATCACAAGAGCCCGGTCGGGCAGGCGTTTCACCAGTTTTTCGGGGAAAACACCCTGCGTTCGGATTTGTCCGTGTCGGTGCCTGAGTTGGGTTCGTTGCTCGATCACACCGGCCCGCTGGCCGAAGCGGAAGCACGCGCTGCACGCAATTTCGGCGCCGATCACACCTTTTTCGTGATCAATGGCACCTCGACTGCCAACAAAATCGTCTGGCATTCCATGGTCGCGCGCGATGACCTGGTGCTGGTGGACCGCAACTGCCACAAGTCGGTGCTGCATTCGATCATCATGACCGGCGCGATCCCGTTGTACCTGTGCCCGGAGCGCAATGAACTGGGGATCATCGGCCCGATTCCATTGAGCGAATTCAGCCGCGAATCAATCCAGGCCAAGATCGACGCCAGCCCGCTGACCAAGGGCCGAGCGCCCAAGGTCAAATTGGCGGTGATCACCAACTCGACCTACGACGGCCTTTGCTACAACGCCGAGTTGATCAAACAGAGCCTGGGCAACAGCGTGGAGGTGCTGCATTTCGACGAAGCCTGGTATGCCTACGCGGCGTTTCATGAGTTTTTCGCCGGGCGTTACGGCATGGGCACTTCGCGCAGCGAAGACAGCCCGCTGGTGTTCACCACGCATTCCACGCATAAGCTGCTGGCAGCGTTCAGTCAGGCCTCGATGATTCATATTCAGGACGGCGGCGCACGGCAACTGGACCGCGACCGCTTCAACGAAGCGTTCATGATGCACATCTCCACGTCGCCGCAATACAGCATCATTGCGTCTCTGGACGTGGCCTCGGCGATGATGGAAGGTCCCGCCGGGCGTTCGCTGTTGCAGGAGATGTTCGATGAGGCCCTGAGTTTTCGTCGTGCTCTGGCCAATTTACGGCAACATATTGCGGCGGAGGACTGGTGGTTTTCCATCTGGCAGCCGCCGTCGGTGGAAGGCATCGAGCGCGTAGTCACCGAAGACTGGCTGCTGCAACCCGATGCCGATTGGCACGGCTTTGGTGACGTGACCGACGATTATGTGTTGCTCGATCCGATCAAAGTCACCCTGGTGATGCCCGGCCTGACTGCTGGCGGCGCGTTGAGTGAGCGCGGGATTCCAGCGGCGGTGGTCAGCAAATTCCTCTGGGAGCGCGGGTTGGTGGTCGAGAAGACCGGGCTGTATTCGTTCCTGGTGCTGTTCTCGATGGGCATTACAAAGGGCAAATGGAGCACGCTGTTGACCGAGTTGCTGGAGTTCAAGCGCAGCTACGACGCCAACGTCAGCCTCGCAACCTGCCTGCCGTGTGTGGCGCAACAGAGCGTCGGGCGCTATCAAGGCATGGGCTTGCGAGATTTGTGTGATCAATTGCACGCCTGTTATCGCAGTAATGCGACGGCCAAACACCTCAAGCGTATGTATACCGTGCTGCCGGAAATCGTCATGAAGCCGGCCCATGCCTATGATCATTTGGTGCGGGGCGAGGTGGAGGCTGTATCGATTGATGCCCTGGACGGACGGATCGCTGCGGTGATGCTGGTTCCGTATCCGCCGGGCATTCCACTGATCATGCCGGGCGAGCGGTTCACCGAGGCGACCCGGTCAATCATCGACTACCTTTCATTTGCGCGTACGTTTGATAGCTGTTTCCCCGGATTCGTCGTCGATGTGCATGGCTTGCAACACGAAGACGAGGGCAATGGACGGCACTACACCGTCGATTGCATCAAGGAATGAGGACCTTTCCCAAAATGCAACCTGTCATCAATCCCAAGTACCCCGGCCTTTCGGTGCGTGTCGCCGATGACGGCTTCGCGGCCTATATCTGGGGCAGTGATTTCAGTTTTGAAGTTGCTGCCTACGGTGCCGCTGAACTGGGCAAACCGGTCGATCAGTGGCCGATCACGCCGATCACCCCTTATCGAAAGTGCTACGGCATCGACCCCGAAGAGTTCAGCAGTTTTCGCGATGCCGCTGACAGTGCGATTTTCATGGCCTATCTCGACGATGAGCCTGTCGGTCACCTGGTGATCAGCACCAACTGGAACGGCTTTGCCCATATCGACGAGTTGGCGGTACATGCCCCGGCGCGACACCATGGCGTGGCCAAAGCGTTGCTGGAGGTGGCTCAGTTCTGGAGTCGCAAGAAAAAATTGCCAGGCATCATGCTCGAAACCCAGAACAACAACCTGGGCGCCTGTCGGCTCTATGAGCGGTGTGGTTATGTGATTGGCGGGATCGACCATTTGCGCTATCGCGGCATCGATCCGAACACCGCTGAAGTGGCGCTTTTTTGGTATCGCTTGTTCGATAACTCGCTGGAAAGCCCGGTCAGTTCGCCAGCATCGCCGCGGCTTGTTCCGTAATGATGTCCAGCAGTGTTTGAACAGCGGCGGATGGTTCGCCGTTTTTCAGGGACAGGGCGTAGAGGCTGACCGGCACTGCCGGCGCCAGCGGGCAAACATCCAGTCCGCTGGATTTGGCGCCAAGGGCGGTAAACGGATCGACAATGGCCAGGCCTTCACCGGCCTCGACCATGCTGCGCATCATCTGATGGGTCTGCACCCGGATATGCACGAGCGGGGCCGGGCGCAAGGCCTGCAATTTGTTCTCGAGTGCCGGGCTCAGCGGGTCGTGGCCTTCCAGGCCGACCATCGACTGGCCCGCCAGGTCCTGCAACGAAATGTATTTCTGCTTGGGCTGCAGCCAGCCATGGGGCGCCAGGAGTTGGAGTTTGCCTTGGGCAATCACCTGGCAATGGATGTCGGCGTGGTCGGGGTCCTGCAGGCTCAACCCCAGATCACTTTCGCGCAACAACAAGGTCTTGATGATCTCGCGGGTCGGTTGGCTGAGCAGGCTGCAAGGTGCATCAGGCAGGCGTCGGCGCAGGGCGGCGATGCTCTGAGGCAACAGTTGTTGGGCCAGTGGCGGGGTGCAGATGATACGCAGGGGCGGTGCCTGGTATTGCTTGAGGCTGGCGGCCAGGCGCTGGACGGGTTCAAGCGCTTCGTAGACGTGGGCGATTTCGCCCTCTAGCTCCCGCGCTTCGCGGGTCGCCTGCAAGCGCCCGCGCACGCTGGAAAACAGCATGAAACCCAACTGACCCTCGGCCTCGCGCAAAATGCCTTCAACCTCGGCCACCGGCAACTGCAGCCATTCGGCGGCGGTGCCCAGGTGACCGGTCTGCACAAGCGCGTGGATCACTTCGATGTGGCGTAAACGCATGCGTGAAGTCCATGTTCGGCAGGTGAGGGAATCAGTGACTGAATCCTAACTCAAGTGCGCGCCTATGACTTCTGCTCATAACGCGGGGTTATGACGCGACGTTGGCTACTGGCACGCTACCGACAAAGGTGTCGGGTTCGCGCACGATGGTCACGTCCGATTGAACCAGCAGAAACTGGTTGTCATCCAGCTTCTTGACGCGGTCGCCAATGGCCAGTTTGTAGGTGGTGACAGGCTCCGTGCTGCCGAAACCGTCTGCCGACGGGGTGGATTCCTGGAACTCATGCACGGAATAAACGCGGCCTTCCGCATCTCTTGCGTGGAACTGACCGACAAGTACTGCTGCCATCTGTTTAGAACCTCTGGAGATAAATCACTCAAATTTCGGTTCTGTAGACCGTGTTTGGGCGAAGTAAGTTTTCCTACAAGAAAAAAATAGTCAGGGGCAGTGTAATTCAACAGCCCGCTGGGTGAATCGTCATCTATAACTACAAGCTCTTTCCATCGAACAGTCGAGACATCTTCCATGAGCAACGTCTATACGATCGCCGTAATAGTCGGCAGCTTGAGAAAGGCATCGATCAATCGCAAGGTGGCACTGGCGCTGGCCGACCTTGCTCCCGCCAATCTAAAACTTCAAATCGTCGAAATTGGTGACTTGCCACTCTACAACGAAGACATCGATGGCGCTTCACCGCCGGCAGCCTACAGTACTTTCCGGCAACACGTACGTTCATCCGACGCAGTGCTGTTCGTCACCCCGGAATACAACCGTTCGGTGCCGGCGCCTTTGAAAAATGCCATCGACGTGGGGTCGCGGCCGTATGGCCAGAGTGCCTGGAGCGGCAAACCGGGCGCAATCATCAGTGTTTCGCCGGGTGCTGTCGGTGGATTTGGCGCGAACCATAACGTGCGTCAGTCCATGGTGTTTCTGGATGTGCCGTGCATGCAGCAGCCGGAAGCCTATCTCGGCGGTGCCGGTTCACTGTTCGACGAGGCGGGCAAGCTGTCCGATTCGGTGAAGCCGTTCTTGCAGAAATTCATCGACGCCTATGGAAAATGGGTCGAACAACACAAAAAGATGTAACAAACACTCCCCCCTGTGTGGGAGCGAGCCTGCTCGCTCCCACACAGGGATAATGGGGCAAGCAGCAAGTTTTGGCTTTACTGCGCTCGTGCATTACGGCTGAATCGCGGTTTGTTTTTCGCTTAAGGTTGTTTTGCATGCTCATCGCTTCACTGATTTTCCTGCTGACCATCACCTTGGTGATCTGGCAACCCAAAGGCCTGGGCGTCGGCTGGAGTGCGGTATTCGGCGCTGTACTGGCGTTGATTTTCGGTGTGGTGCAACTGAGCGATATCCCGATCGTATGGCAGATCATCTGGAACGCCACTGGCACGTTCGTGGCGCTGATCATCATCAGTCTGTTGCTGGACGAGGCCGGTTTTTTTGCCTGGGCCGCCTTGCATGTGGCGCGTTGGGGGCGGGGCAACGGGCGTAAACTTTTTGCTTTTATGGTGCTGCTGGGGGCGTTGGTCTCGGCATTGTTCGCCAATGACGGCGCGGCGCTGATTCTGACGCCCATCGTGATTTCCATGCTGCTGGCGCTGCGATTCTCCCCGGCAGCCACACTGGCGTTCGTGATGGGCGCCGGTTTCATCGCCGATACCGCAAGCCTGCCGCTGGTGGTGTCGAACCTGGTGAACATTGTTTCCGCCGACTTCTTTCATATCACCTTCAACCGTTACGCGGCGGTGATGATCCCGGTCAACCTGGTGAGCGTCGTGGCAACGTTGGCGGTGTTGATGTGGTTCTTCCGTCGCGACATTCCCAAGTCTTACGACCCCGAACAATTGGATCTGCCGGCCACCGCCATCCATGACAAGGCAACGTTTTATGCGGGTTGGGTGGTGTTGGTGATCCTGCTCGTGGGTTGTTTTGCCCTGGAGCCGTTGGGCATTCCGATCAGTGCCATTTCCGCGGTGTGCGCCGCTCTACTGTTGGGTATCGCCGCCCGAGGTCACAAAATTTCCACGCGCAAGGTGATGAAAGAAGCACCGTGGCAGATCGTGATTTTTTCGCTGGGTATGTACCTGGTGGTGTATGGACTGCGCAATGCCGGGTTGACCGGGTATCTGGCGGGGTGGCTCGATGGCTTTGCCCATTACGGTGTCTGGGGTGCGGCCATGGGCACGGGGGTGTTGACGGCGATTCTGTCCTCGATGATGAACAATCTGCCGACGGTGCTCATCGGTTTACTGTCGATCGATGCCAGTCAGGCCAGTGGTGTGGTGAAGGAGGCGATGATTTATGCCAACGTCATTGGCAGCGATCTGGGGCCGAAAATCACGCCGATTGGCAGTCTGGCGACGTTGTTGTGGTTGCATGTGCTGGAACGCAAGAGCATCCGGATTGGCTGGGGGTATTACTTCAAGGTCGGGGTGGTGTTGACGGTGCCGGTATTGGTGGTGACGTTGGCGGCTTTGGCATTGCGGTTATCCATTTAGACCGAGTTGGCCCCTTCGCGGACAAGTCGAAGGGGCCGGTACAAACATCACAATTATTAGCCACTACCCGGCACATTCGGCCAAAGATCCGCCACCAGAAACAACCGCTCCGCTTCCTCCCATTCCCCTTCGATATTCTCGACCAGGCGCACCATCAATTGCGCGGGCGCCAGAGGCTCCAGTTCACTGAGCCATGCGCTCAACTGCGATACGTTCCAGGTTTGCTCCGCTGGATAGTGCGCCGGTGCCAGCCAGGCATGGCGGGGCAGGGGTTGCCAGCGACCGAAGGGCCGCTGCACGACAAAGTCCGCCCAGTCTTTCTGGTGCAGCCAGCTACCGCGCAAATGCTGCGGATGCGCACCGCCGGGTGGCGCGGCGCGTCCCGGCCACGGATACAGCAGGTAACCGCCGAGCCACAGGTGTGCACTGAACTGCTGAATATCCAGGGCCGCCAGCACTTCGCGACTTTCGCTGCGGGCAGAAATGGGCAATTGATGTTGAGCCAGATGTGTCAGCTTACGGTCCAGCCGATCATGGCAGCCGGGGCCTAGCCACTGCGCGGTGTCATGCCCGTCGCCATTTTGCGGCCCGAGGTAAAGCTTGATCGCCAGCTCCAGGTGGTGCACGCCGTCGCGGTCGCGCAGCAACATGTCCAACTCGCCCAGCGTATGGCCTTCACGGCGGATCGGCAGGTTGGCGGCAATGAGTTCGATCCCCGGCGCGTGACGCACCGCGTACTGCCACAGGCGCTCGTAATACAGGCCCAAACGCCGGGTTCGGGCCTGGGACAGCCAGTGCAGCAAGTCATAACTGTCACGGTCCAGCAGCCGCAGCCAGCGCTCCAGGCGCTCCGGCTCTTGCACCCATTCGCTGCCGGCCAACGGATGGCGTTGCGGCCACGGCGTATCGACGAGCATCGGCGGCGCGAGGATGACCCAGGCCAGGTCGCGCACTTCGGGGTGGCGCAACTGATGGGGTAACGAGAGCAAATCGGGAAATAGGATCATCTTGCGAGCATAGCCCTAAACCTGAGTACACCCTTGTGGCTGAAAGGATTTTGTCTATCCCGCGCTTTCGCCCATAATCGTCTTTTTCGCCGTCCTCGCAGGAACCCCATGGAGCAATTTCGTAATATCGGCATCATCGGTCGCCTGGGCAGTTCCCAGGTGCTGGATACCGTCCGCCGACTGAAACGGTTTCTGCTCGATCGTCACTTGCACGTGATCCTCGAAGACACCATCGCCGAAGTCCTTCCCGGCCATGGCCTGCAAACATCGTCACGCAAGATGCTCGGCGAAGTCTGTGACATGGTGATTGTGGTCGGCGGAGACGGCAGCCTGCTGGGCGCCGCCAGGGCGCTGGCCAAGCACAATATTCCGGTGCTCGGGATCAACCGTGGCAGCCTCGGTTTCCTGACCGATATTCGTCCAGACGAGCTGGAAGTCAAAGTCGCCGAAGTGCTCGACGGCCACTACCTGGTGGAAAACCGCTTTCTGCTGCAAGCCGAAGTCCGCCGTCACGCCGAGGCTATCGGTCAGGGTGATGCCCTCAATGACGTGGTGCTGCATCCCGGCAAATCGACGCGAATGATCGAGTTCGAGCTGTACATTGACGGCCAGTTCGTTTGCAGTCAGAAAGCCGACGGCCTGATCGTCGCGACGCCCACCGGTTCGACCGCCTACGCGCTGTCGGCGGGCGGACCGATCATGCATCCCAAGCTCGACGCTATTGTGATTGTGCCGATGTACCCCCATACCTTGTCGGGCAGGCCGATTGTGGTCGATGGCAACAGTGAGCTGAAAATCGTCGTCTCCAAAGATATGCAAATTTACCCGCAAGTCTCCTGTGACGGGCAGAACCACTTCACCTGCGCGCCCGGCGACACCATCACCATCAGCAAGAAAGCGCAGAAGCTGCGGCTGATTCATCCGCTTGACCACAACTACTATGAAGTCTGCCGGACCAAACTCGGTTGGGGCAGTCGATTGGGTGGTGGAGGCGACTGATGCTCGATCCCGCGCGTAGCTACGACCTGATCGGTGACGTGCACGGTTGCGCTCTGACCCTTGAGCACTTGCTCGACCGGCTCGGTTACCAGAAACAACGCGGCGTCTGGCGGCATCCGACGCGGATGGCCGTGTTTGTGGGCGACATCATTGATCGCGGCCCGCGAATTCGCGAGGCGCTGCACATCGTCCATGACATGGTCGAGGCCGGCCAGGCGCTGTGCATCATGGGCAATCATGAATTCAACGCACTGGGCTGGAGCACGCCGGCGCCACCGGGCAGCGGCAAGCAGTTCGTCCGTGAGCACACGCCGCGCCATGCCCGGTTGCTGGGCGAAACCCTGACCCAGTTCGAAGACCATCCCGGTGATTGGCATGACTTCCTGCAATGGTTCTACGAGTTGCCACTGTTCGTCGACGCCGGCCGCTTCCGGGTGGTGCATGCCTGCTGGGATTCGGGCCTGATCGAGCCATTGCGCTCGCTGTTCCCCAATGGCTGCGTCGATGAGCAATTCCTCCAGGCGTCGGCCGTGCCGGGTACTTTCGCCTGCACCGTGTTCGACCGGTTGCTGCGCGGCACCGACATGCGCTTGCCCCATGGCTTGACCATGACCAGCGGCGACGGCCTGGTGCGCTCGTTCTTCCGTACCAAATTCTGGGAAGACGACCCGCAAACCTACGGAGATATCGTGTTTCAACCTGACGCGTTGCCCGAGCCAGTGGCGCAGACGCCCCTGACGTCCACGGAAAAAAACACCTTGCTGCGTTACGGCGTCGATGAACCGCTGTTGTTCGTCGGCCACTACTGGCGCAGCGGTAAACCGGTGCCGATTCGCCCGAACCTGGCCTGCCTGGATTACAGTGCCGTGCTCTACGGCAAACTGGTCGCCTATCGGCTGGATCAGGAAACCCGGCTCGATCCGAATAAATTTGTCTGGGTCGATGTTGAGCGGCCGGAGGTGCTGCAATGAGTGTTGTTGCCGTATTGCGTCTGCCGCTAGCGGTGGACTTGAGCGGGTTCGTCAAACTGCTGCAACGCATGCAGGTGCCGCATCGCGTCAGCGAAGACTCGGGCGAACAGGTGCTTTGGGTTCCGGCCAACATCAGCGAGGACGTGCGTTTGCTGTACGAACGCTTTCCTGCCGGTGACCCCGATCAGCAGCTGGACATTCCGGCGGTGAAAACCATCCAGCGCCCCGGTTTCGTCGAGCAACTGCGCTATGCCAAGGCGACCGCGGCCGTTTTGCTGCTGAGCATCCTCGTCGGTGCGGTGACGCTGTTGGGTGAAAACCTCGACACCATGCGCTGGCTGACCTTCCTCGATTTTCGCGTGGTCGGCGAGTACATCCATTTCGTGCCATTGGCCGATAGCCTGGCGGCGGGGCAGTGGTGGCGACTGATGACGCCGATGCTGATCCACTTCGGCATCCTGCACCTGGCCATGAACGGTATGTGGTATTGGGAGCTGGGCCGGCGCATTGAATCGCGTCAGGGCAGCATTAACCTGATCGGCCTGACATTGCTGTTCAGCCTTGTGTCCAACTACTCCCAGTATCATTTCAGCGGTCCGACCTTGTTCGGCGGATTGTCCGGCGTGCTGTACGGCCTGCTCGGGCATTGCTGGATCTTCCAGCTGTTGGCGCCGAACCCGGCTTATCGCCTGCCGCGCGGCGTGCTGGTGATGATGCTGGTGTGGCTGGTGCTGTGCCTGTCCGGGCTGGTCTCGATGATCGGCTTCGGTGAAATCGCCAACGCAGCCCATGTCAGCGGGTTACTCATCGGATGCTTCACCGGTTTGTTGGGTGGTTTGTACAACCGCCGTAAACTGGCCGCCTAAAACAGTTTATGTATTAAAGAGCGCGGAGACCTTGATGTCCTCTTTTAACGAAATGATCAAAAACATCACCCCCGATATCTACCAGAGCCTGAAACTGGCGGTGGAAATCGGTAAATGGGCGGACGGTAACAAGCTCACCGCCGAGCAACGCGAACTGTCGCTGCAAGCGATGATCGCCTGGGAAATCCAGAACCTGCCCGAAGAACAGCGTACCGGTTACATGGGCCCGCAGGAATGCAGTTCGAAGTCGATCAGCGTACCCAACATCCTGTTCAAGTCGGATGCCATCCATTGATCGAGATTGGCCGCGGTGCAATCAGCAAAATGTCGGCCCGCCTTGACGGGTCCGACGTGCAGTACGCGTTTCGTCTGGGCGATCTCGAGGTGCCGGTCAATCCAATGATCGGCACCACGGTGCGTCTGGAATACCTGGGGGCGATTCATTGCACCCATTGCGGACGCAAGACCAAAACCAGTTTCAGCCAGGGTTACTGCTACCCGTGCATGACCAAACTGGCGCAGTGCGATATCTGCATCATGAGCCCGGAGCGTTGCCACTTTGACGCAGGCACTTGCCGTGAGCCGGAGTGGGGGCAGACGTTTTGCATGACCGATCACATCGTCTATCTGTCCAACTCGTCGGGGGTGAAAGTCGGGATTACCCGCGCCACCCAGCTGCCGACCCGCTGGATCGATCAGGGTGCCCGTCAGGCGTTGCCGATCGTGCGGGTTTCGACCCGTCAGCAGTCGGGTTTCGTCGAAGACCTGTTCCGTAGCCAGGTGGCGGACAAGACCAACTGGCGTGCCTTGCTCAAAGGCGAAGCGGTGTCGGTCAATCTGGCCGAGGTCCGCGATCAGTTGTTCGACCGCTGCGCCGAGGGCCTGCAAACCTTGCAGGAACGATTTGGACTACAAGCCATTCAGACGATTGCCGACGTAGAAACCCTTGAGATCCGCTATCCGGTCGAGCAATACCCGGCCAAAATCGTCAGCTTCAACCTGGACAAGAATCCAATTGCCGAAGGCACGCTGCTGGGGGTCAAGGGCCAATACCTGATCTTCGACACCGGCGTGATCAATATTCGTAAATACACGGCTTATCAGCTCGCCGTGCATCAGTAAGGACTCCAGCATGCGCACCGAACAACCGAAGATGATTTACCTGAAAGACTATCAGGCGCCCGAGTACCTGATCGACGAGACGCACCTGACCTTCGAGTTGTTCGAGGACCACAGCCTGGTCCATGCGCAACTGGTGATGCGCCGCAATCCCGAGCGCGGCCCGGGCCTGCCGCCGCTGGTACTGGACGGTCAGCAGCTTGAGCTTTTGGCGGTCACCCTGGCTGATCGCGAGCTGAGCGAAAGCGACTATCAATTAACCGAGAATCACCTGACCCTGCACCCGACCAGCACCACCTTCACGGTCGATACCAGCGTCAAGATCCACCCGGAAACCAACACCGCGCTGGAAGGCCTGTACAAATCCAGCGGCATGTTCTGCACCCAGTGCGAGGCCGAAGGCTTCCGCAAGATCACCTATTACCTCGACCGCCCGGACGTGATGAGCAAGTTCACCACCACGGTCGTCGCCGAGCAACACAGCTATCCGGTCCTGTTGTCCAACGGCAATCCGATTGCCAGCGGCCCCGGAGAAGACGGCCGGCACTGGGCGACCTGGGAAGACCCGTTCATGAAACCGGCGTACCTGTTCGCGCTGGTGGCCGGTGATTTGTGGTGCGTCGAAGACACCTTCACCACCATGACCGAGCGTTCCGTGGCATTGCGCATCTACGTCGAGCCGGAAAACATCGACAAGTGCCAGCACGCGATGAACAGCCTGAAGAAGTCGATGCGCTGGGATGAAGAGGTTTACGGTCGCGAGTACGACCTGGACATCTTCATGATCGTCGCGGTCAACGACTTCAACATGGGCGCCATGGAGAACAAGGGCCTCAACATCTTCAACTCCAGCGCCGTACTGGCCCGCGCCGAAACCGCGACCGACGCCGCACACCAGCGCGTTGAAGCCATTGTCGCCCACGAATACTTCCACAACTGGTCGGGCAACCGCGTGACCTGCCGCGACTGGTTCCAGCTGTCACTCAAGGAAGGCTTCACCGTGTTCCGCGATGCCGGGTTCTCCTCGGACATGAACTCGGCCACGGTCAAGCGCATCCAGGACGTGGCCTACCTGCGCACGCATCAGTTCGCCGAAGACGCCGGCCCCATGGCCCACGCCGTGCGCCCGGACAGCTTCATCGAGATTTCCAACTTCTACACCCTGACCGTGTACGAAAAGGGCTCGGAAGTGGTCGGCATGATCCGCACCTTGCTCGGGGCCGAAGGCTTCCGCAAAGGCAGTGACCTGTATTTCGACCGCCACGACGGCCAGGCCGTGACCTGTGACGATTTCATCAAGGCGATGGAAGACGCCAACGGTGTCGACCTGACCCAATTCAAGCGTTGGTACAGCCAAGCGGGTACTCCGCGTTTGGCAGTGAGCGAGTCCTACGATGCGGCGGCGAAAACCTACAGCCTGACCTTCCGTCAAAGCTGCCCGGCAACCCCGGACAAGGTTGAAAAACTGCCGTTCGTGATTCCTGTGGAGTTGGGCCTGTTGGATTCCAAAGGCGCAGCGATTGCCTTGCGTTTGTCCGGCGAATCCAGCGCTCAGGGCACGTCGCGAGTGATCTCGGTAACCGAGGCCGAGCAGACCTTCACCTTCGTCGACATCGCTGAGCAGCCGTTGCCTTCGTTGCTGCGTGGCTTCTCGGCGCCGGTCAAACTGAGCTTCCCGTACAACCGTGATCAATTGATGTTCCTGATGCAGCACGACAGCGATGGGTTCAACCGCTGGGATGCGGGTCAGCAATTGTCGGTGCAAGTGCTGCAAGAGCTGATTGCCCAGCATCAGGCTGGCGAAACGCTGGTGCTGGATCAGCGCCTGATTTCTGCCCTGCGCACCGTGTTGTCGGACGAGACGCTGGATCAGGCGATGGTCGCGGAAATGCTTTCGTTGCCGGGTGAGGCGTACCTGACTGAAATCAGCGAAGTGGCTGACGTCGAGGCGATTCACATCGCCCGTGAGTTTGCTCGCAAGCAATTGGCTAAAGAGTTGTTTGAGGCGTTGTGGCTGCGTTATCAGGCCAATCGTGATCTGTCGAAGAAAACGCCGTACGTGGCCGAGGCCGAGCACTTCGCTCGTCGCGCGTTGCAGAACATTGCGCTGTCGTACCTGATGTTGAGCGGGAAACCGGAAGTCTTGGCGGCGACGCTTGAGCAATTCGAAACCAGCGACAACATGACCGAGCGCCTGACAGCGTTGGCGGTGTTGGTCAATTCGTCGTTTGAAGCAGAGAAGGCCAAGGCGCTGGCGAGTTTTGCCGAGCACTTCAAAGACAATCCGCTGGTCATGGATCAGTGGTTCAGTGTTCAGGCGGGCAGTGCGTTGCCGGGCGGTCTGGAGCGTGTGCGTCAGTTGATGCAGCATCCGGCGTTCAACATGAAGAACCCGAACAAGGTTCGCGCGCTGGTCGGTGCGTTTGCCGGGCAGAACCTGATCAACTTCCATGCGGCGGATGGTTCCGGGTATCGGTTCCTGGCGGATTTGGTGATTGAGCTGAACGGTTTTAATCCGCAGATTGCTTCCCGTCAGTTGGCGCCGCTGACTCGCTGGCGCAAGTATGACGATGCGCGTCAGGCGTTGATGAAAAGTGAGCTGGAGCGGATTCGTGCTTCGGGTCAGCTGTCGAGCGATGTGTTTGAAGTGGTCAGCAAGAGCCTGGCCTGAGTTGGCTTTGTCGTGGCGGCCTTCGGGCCGACCATGTTCTTGTTGGTTGTGTACATATCCATTCCTGCGGTAACGGCCGCTAATGGTTTCGCTCTTACAGCGAGTCCCTTTTGGCAAACGCCCCAAAAGGAACCAAAAGGTCTCGCCCCGAGCGTCCGGCCCCTCGCTAAGGCTCGGCGTTCCTTCGTTCCGGTATCCATCCGGGGACACTGCCCTCCGGTCTGCTTCGCTACGACCTACATGCAGCGTGTTCGACTGCGTCGAACGGCGCTACGCGCCACTCCCCGGATGCACACCTCCACTCAGCCTCCCGAGGGGGCGGGTGAATCAAGATCAAGAGCTGCAGGCGAGCTAACGCTCGGCCTGTTGAGTGGTGAGAAGCGGCGGGTGTAGGCCGATCCATTGTGGGAGCGAGCCTGCTCGCGAAGCTTTTGGCTTTGGCTTTGGCTTTGGCTTTGGCTTTGGCTGTGGCTGTGGCTGTGGCTGTGGCTGTGGCTGTGGCTGTGGCTGTGGCTGTGGCTGTGGCTGTGGCTGTGGTTGTGGCTGTGGCTGTGGCTTTGGCCTTGGCTTTTGATCTTGATCTTGATCGGCCTTTGATCTTTCGCCCCTTCGGCAGGCCGAGCGTAGGTGTTCATCAGGGGGGTAGGCGCGTAGCGCCGTGCGGCGAAGCCGCACACATCGAGAGGAGGTCGTCGCGAAGCAGACCGTAGGCGATGCCCCCTGATGGACATCGTAGCGAGGGAACACTGAGCCTTAGCGAAGTGCCGTACGCCGGGGCGAAGCCATTTGCTTACTTTTTGGCGTCTGAACAAGTGAGTCGCTGTAAGAGCGAAACCATAAGCCGCCGTTACCGCAGAAACGGATATGTACACGGAACACGGAACACCAATCACCCCACCTAATACCCAATCATTCAGCCAAACCCCATCCCCCTCAGGTTAACAAAACATAACGTGGCGTCGATTGTCAGACCTTTCCAAACCCCGATAGGATAAGCCAGCTTCCGAAGGGGCTCTAGATTGCGCGTTTCAGGACCAAGCTCCAAACAGCCAATCACAACGAGCCACCTTACGGCGCCCTGAAAGGTTGAACGACCTAACAATAATAATGGGGGAAGGTCTATGAGTGAGCCTGTCATGGGTGTGGGTATCTGCCGCCCGCCGGCATTACGCAAAATCGCGTTGCTGGCTACAGCGCTCTCGCTGTTGGGCTGTGCCGTGTTGTCGGCACCGGTGCTGGCCGCTGCCGCGCCAGCATCCGATGCTGTTTATTCCATTGAGTCTGCCAAGGCTGTCAAAAGCCTGATGCTGGATGTCGTCCACGCCGGCAAACGCCTGGTGGCAGTCGGCGATCGCGGGCACATTCTGTATTCCGATGACCAGGGCACGACCTGGGTTCAAGCCAAGGTGCCATCCCGGGCACTGCTGACATCGGTGTTTTTTGTCGATGACAAACACGGCTGGGCCGTTGGCCATGACGCACAGATCCTCGCGAGTGAGGACGGTGGCGCCACCTGGATCAAGCAATTCGACGATTTGAAACGCGAAGCGCCACTGCTCGACGTCTGGTTCAAGGACGCCAACAGCGGCTTCGCCGTGGGTGCCTATGGCGCGCTGCTGGAAACCACCGACGGCGGGAAGCACTGGGAAGACGCCAGCGACCGCCTGGACAACGAAGACCAGTTGCACCTCAATGGCATCGCATCGGTCAAGGATGCCGGGCTGTTCATCGTCGGCGAGCAGGGCAGCATGTTCCGCTCGGCCGATTGGGGGCAGACCTGGGAGAAACTTGAAGGCCCGTACGAAGGCTCGCTCTTCGGTGTCATCGGCACGGCGCAAGCCAATACGCTGCTGGCTTACGGCCTGCGCGGCAATCTCTACCGCTCCACGGATTTCGGCAGCACCTGGGAACAGGTCGAGCTCAAAGCCGCTCGCGGCGCACTGGAGTTCGGGCTGTCCGGCGCAACGCTGCTCGACGACGGTTCCATCGTGATCGTCGGTAACGGCGGCTCGGTGATCCGCAGCAACGACAATGGCGAAACCTTCAGCGTATTCAACCGTCCGGATCGCATTTCCGTATCGGCAGTGACGGCGGCGGGCAACGGCAATTTGATTCTGGCAGGACAGGGCGGCGTTCGCGCTACTTCGCCAACCGGCTCAGAGCTGGGCAAATAATAAGAAGGGCGGAGCTATGACATCGATGACAAGCCATCACCAAGACAAGGCGACGTTTCTGGAGCGCCTGATTTTCAACAACCGCCCGGCAGTGATCTTCATCTGCCTGCTGGTCAGTATTTTCCTGTTTTGGCAGGCGACGTTGATCCGGCCGTCCACCAGTTTCGAAAAAATGATCCCGCTCGATCATCCGTTCATTCAAAAGATGATGGAGCACCGCAACGATCTGGCGAACCTGGGCAATACCGTGCGGATCTCGGTGGAAGCCACTGACGGCGATATCTTCTCCAAGGAATACATGGAGACCCTGCGTCAGATCAACGACGAGGTGTTCTATATTTCCGGCGTCGACCGTTCCGGCCTCAAGTCTTTGTGGAGCCCGAGCGTGCGCTGGACCGAGGTGACGGAGGAGGGCTTCGCCGGTGGTGAAGTGATCCCGCAGAGTTACAACGGTTCCCAGCAAAGCCTGGATCTGCTGCGCAACAACGTCCTCAAGTCCGGGCAAGTCGGGCGTCTGGTAGCCAACGATTTCAAGTCGAGCATTGTCGATATCCCGCTGCTGGAGTCCTACCCGGACCCGCAGGACCAGGGCAAGTTACTGGCGCTGGACTACCGCAAGTTCTCCCACGAGCTGGAAGAAAAAATCCGCGACAAGTTTGAAAAACAGAACCCTAACGTGCAGATCCACATAGTCGGTTTCGCCAAAAAAGTCGGCGACCTGATCGATGGTCTGGTCATGGTGGTGATGTTCTTCGGTGTTGCCTTCGTTATTACGCTGATTCTGTTGTACTGGTTCACCAACTGCATGCGCAGCACCGTGGCGGTACTCAGTACCACGCTGGTGGCGGTGATCTGGCAGCTTGGGTTGATGCACTTCTTTGGTTTCGGGCTGGATCCGTACTCGATGCTGGTGCCGTTCCTGATCTTCGCCATCGGCATTTCCCACGGCGTACAGAAAATCAACGGTATCGCCTTGCAGTCCAGTGAGGCCGACAACGCGCTGACCGCTGCGCGACGCACGTTCCGTCAGCTGTTCCTGCCGGGGATGATTGCGATCCTGGCGGATGCGGTGGGTTTCATCACGCTGCTGATCATTGACATTGGCGTGATCCATGAACTGGCCATCGGTGCGTCCATCGGCGTGGCGGTGATCGTGTTCACCAACCTGATTCTGCTACCGGTGGCGATTTCCTACGTCGGTATCAGCAAGCGCGCAGTGGAACGCAGCAAAAAGGATGCAGTCCGCGAGCACCCGTTCTGGCGCCTGCTGTCCAACTTTGCCAGCGCGAAAGTTGCACCGGTGTCGATCGTCCTGGCCTTGCTGGCCTTCGGTGGCGGTCTCTGGTACAGCCAGAACCTGAAAATCGGCGACCTCGATCAAGGTGCTCCAGAGTTGCGTCCGGACTCGCGCTACAACAAGGACAACAACTTCATCATCAGCAACTACTCCACCAGTTCCGATGTGTTGGTGGTGATGGTCAAGACCAAGGCTGAAGGCTGCTCACGCTATGACGCCATGGCGCCGATCGACGAGCTGATGTGGAAGATGCAGAACACCGAGGGCGTGCAATCGGCGATTTCCCTGGTGACCGTGTCCAAGCAGATGATCAAGGGCATGAACGAGGGCAACCTGAAATGGGAAACCCTGTCGCGTAACCCGGATGTGCTGAACAACTCCATCTCCCGTGCCGATGGCCTGTACAACAACAGTTGCTCCCTGGCGCCGGTGCTGGTGTTCCTCAATGATCACAAGGCGGCGACGCTCGATCGTGCGGTGCATGCGGTGCAGGAATTCGCCCAGGAAAACAACAAGGACGGTCTGGAATTCATCCTCGCGGCCGGTAACGCCGGGATCGAGGCGGCCACCAACGAGGTGATCAAGGAATCCGAGCTAACCATCCTGATCCTGGTCTACATCTGCGTCGCGACCATGTGCATGATCACCTTCCGTTCGTGGGCGGCGACCTTGTGCATCGTGTTGCCGCTGGTGCTGACGTCGGTATTGGGCAACGCCCTGATGGCCTTCATGGGTATCGGTGTGAAAGTTGCGACCCTGCCGGTGGTGGCGTTGGGCGTGGGGATTGGCGTGGACTACGGCATCTACATCTACAGCCGCCTGGAAAGCTTCCTGCGTGCCGGTCTGCCGTTGCAGGAAGCCTATTACCAGACGCTGAAATCCACCGGTAAAGCGGTGCTGTTCACCGGTTTGTGCCTGGCCATCGGTGTCTGCACCTGGATCTTCTCGGCCATCAAGTTCCAGGCCGACATGGGCCTGATGCTGACCTTCATGCTGCTCTGGAACATGTTCGGCGCGCTGTGGCTGCTGCCAGCGCTGGCGCGGTTCCTGATCAGGCCGGAGAAGCTGGCTGGAAAGAAGGGTAACTCGCTGTTCGCTCACTGATCCTTGCCTGAAACAGAAAAGCCGCAACCTGGGTTGCGGCTTTTTTACATCTCGAATTCGACACTAAACCCCTGTAGGAGCGGCGCTGCGACGATTCGACTTGCCCGCGAATGCGGTGTGTCGGTCGACATCATCGTTACCTGATACACCGCATTCGCGAGCAAGCTCGCTCCTACATTGGTTCTGTGGTGGTTATGAGGGATCGCTACCCAGCACCACATTCAACGCACTTCGCGCATCATCCAGCTGCACCAGTGTCGCGTGTCGGGCGCCGAGCGCATCACGGTTCTCGATGGCCGTGAGGATTGCCTTGTGTCGAGGCAGCGCCAGTTCATGCAGGTTCGGCCGCTGATTGGAATGCTTCAACGCTTCGGCAATCGCTACCGACAGCATGTTGCACAGGTTGGCCAGCAAGTCGTTGTGGGTTGCATCGGCGATCCGGCTGTGGAAATCCAGATCAGGTTGCAGCAAGGCCTCCGGCGTCGGCGCGGCCTCCATGCGCTGGTAGGCTTCGCCAATGGACGCTATGTCCGCTTCCGTGGCGAACTGTGCGGCCAGTGCGGCGACGGCGGGCTCGATGATGCTGCGCACGCTGGTCAACAAATCGAAAAACTCATTCTGCGGGCTGCTTTGCATCAACCAGTGCAAAACGTCCGGGTCGAGCATGTGCCACTCTTTGCGCTGCTTGACCACCGTGCCGACGCGCGGACGGGAATACACCAGGCCTTTGGCGACCAATACTCGGGTGGCTTCGCGCAGTACCGGGCGGCTGACTGCGTACTCCTCACACAGCAGGGCCTCGGCGGGCAGCTTGTCACATGGCTTGAAACGCCCGGAAACAATCTGCATGCCCAGTTCCTGGACAATGCGCGAGTGCATGCTTTTACGGGCGGACGGTTTGCGGTAATCCATGGGGAGCGGCGCGGTCCTGTGCGAGGGGGTGTTGCGCATGATAACAGGCGTGAGCAGGTCCTGAATCAGATGAAGAACCAATGTAGGAGTGAGCTTGCTCGCGAAGGGGCCGTGTCAGTCAATTTAGATTTTGTATGACACACCGCCTTCGCGGGCAAGCCCGCTCCTATAGGGGATTGGTGGGGTTAGTGAGAGTGGCGCGGGACTTCTGCGCCGCGGCAGCCGACCAGGAAGTCAAAGTCGCAGCCCTGATCCGCTTGCAGCACATGGTCGATGTACAGCTGACGATATCCGCCCAGAATCATTTGCTGGGGTGGCTGCAGATCCGCCATGCGTGCCGCCAGCTCAGCATCGGGAATATCCAGGTGCAGACGGCCACTGGCGCAGTCCAGTTCAATCCAGTCACCTTCTTTCACGGCGGCCAACGGTCCGCCCGCCGCCGCTTCCGGCGCGACGTGCAGAACCACGGTGCCATAAGCGGTGCCGCTCATGCGCGCGTCAGAGATGCGCACCATGTCGGTCACGCCCTGGGCGAGCAGCTTGGCCGGCAAACCCATATTGCCGACTTCGGCCATGCCCGGATAACCCTTGGGACCGCAGTTCTTCATCACCAGGATCGAGTTGGCGTCGACGTCCAGCTCTGGATCATTGATCCGCGCCTTGTACATATCGAAGTTCTCGAACACCACGGCGCGTCCGCGATGCTGCATCAGTTCAGCCGTGGCGGCGGACGGTTTGAGCACCGCGCCCAGTGGCGCCAAGTTACCACGCAATACGCAGATGCCGCCGTCGGCGCGGATCGGGTTGTCGAGGGTGCGGATCACTTCGTCCTGACCGTAAATCGGCGCGTCTTTGGTGTTCTCACCGAGAGTTTTACCGTTGACGGTCAAGGCATTCGGGTTTGGGATCAGGTTGGCTTCACCGAGGCGACGCAATACCGCGGGCAAACCACCGGCGTAGTAGAACTCTTCCATCAGGAAGCGCCCGGACGGTTGCAGGTCGACGATGGTCGGCATGCCGCGACCGATGCGGGTCCAGTCGTCCAGCTCCAGGTCCACACCGATACGCCCGGCGATAGCTTTCAAGTGGATTACGGCGTTGGTCGAACCGCCGATAGCGGCGTTGACGCGAATAGCGTTTTCGAAGGCTTCTTTAGTGAGAATTTTCGATAGTTTCAGATCTTCGCGAACCATCTCCACCGCACGCATACCGGACATGTGCGCGAGTACATAACGGCGTGAATCAACTGCTGGAATCGCCGCGTTGTGCGGCAGGGAAGTGCCTAGTGCTTCGGCCATGCAGGCCATGGTCGATGCCGTGCCCATGGTGTTGCAGGTGCCCGCAGAGCGGGACATGCCACCCTCTGCTGCGAGGAAATCGTCAATAGAAATAGTACCGGCTTTCACTTGTTCGCTGAGTTGCCAAACCACCGTGCCGGATCCGATGTCCTGACCTTTGTGCTTGCCGTTGAGCATCGGTCCGCCGGTGACGACGATGGCCGGGACGTCACAACTGGCCGCGCCCATCAGCAGCGCCGGGGTGGTTTTGTCGCAACCGGTCAGCAGCACCACGCCATCAATCGGGTTGCCGCGAATCGCTTCTTCGACGTCCATGCTCGTCAGGTTGCGGGTGAACATGGCGGTCGGGCGCAGGTTCGATTCGCCGTTGGAGAACACCGGGAACTCCACAGGGAACCCTCCGGCCTCGATCACCCCGCGTTTGACGTGCTCCGCGATCTGGCGGAAGTGCGCGTTGCACGGGGTCAGTTCCGACCAGGTGTTGCAGATGCCGATGATTGGCTTGCCCTGGAACTGGTGGTCGGCGATGCCCTGATTCTTCATCCAGCTGCGGTACATGAAGCCGTTCTTGTCGGCGGTACCAAACCATTGAGCGGAGCGCAGGGTGGGTTTCTTATCAGACATGTTCGATTCTCTTATTGTATGACTATTTTGTTAAATCTATGGCCTAACATAAGCGTAAATTGGCCTGTTTGGAAGTGTTGTTGGGTAATTAGTATTACTATATAGTCGCTTTCAACGGAGGGATGACCCTGGCGATTTTCTGCGAGAGGCGGCCCCCGAGGTTCTATAACAACAACAATCGGAGACCGATCTCATGAGCCAGGAACTGCGGCTTATTCGTCGCATCACGCTGAAACTGATTCCCTTCCTGATCCTGCTGTACCTGATCGCCTATGTGGATCGCTCCGCCGTGGGTTTTGCCAAGCTGCACATGGGCGCTGACATTGGCCTCGGCGACGCGGCTTACGGCCTGGGTGCCGGGCTGTTCTTCATTGGTTACTTCCTGTTTGAAATCCCCAGCAATCTGATGCTCGACCGTTTCGGCGCGCGCCGCTGGTTTGCGCGGATCATGGTCACCTGGGGCGCTATCACCATCGGCATGGCCTTCGTTCAGGGGCCGCAAAGCTTCTATGTGATGCGCTTTTTGCTCGGTGCGGCGGAAGCCGGTTTCTTCCCGGGCGTTCTGTACTACATCACTCAGTGGTTCCCGATTCGCCATCGCGGCAAGATCCTCGGTCTGTTCATCCTCTCCCAACCTATCGCGATGATGATCACCGGCCCGGTGTCCGGCGGCTTGCTCGGCATGGACGGCACCCTCGGTTTGCACGGTTGGCAGTGGCTGTTTATCGTCATCGGTACACCGGCGATCCTGCTGACCTGGCCGGTGCTGCGTTATCTGCCTGACGGCCCGCAACAAGTTAAATGGATGGACCAGGCTGAAAAGGACTGGCTGTCCGGCGAGCTGAAAAAGGACCTTGAGGAATACGGCCAGACTCGTCACGGCAATCCGTTGCACGCGCTCAAAGACAAGCGAGTGTTGCTGCTGGCGCTGTTTTACCTGCCGGTGACGTTGAGCATTTATGGCTTGGGTCTGTGGTTGCCAACGCTGATCAAACAGTTCGGCGGCACCGATTTGGTAACCGGTTTTGTTTCAGCGGTGCCATACATTTTCGGGATCGTCGGCTTGCTGATCATTCCGCGCAGTTCCGACCGTTTGAATGACCGCTACGGTCACCTCGCCGTGCTGTATGTGCTGGGTGCCATTGGCCTGTTCCTCAGTGCCTGGCTGACAGTGCCGGTGTTGCAACTGGCTGCGCTGTGCCTGGTGGCGTTTGCACTGTTTTCCTGCACAGCGGTGTTCTGGACCTTGCCGGGTCGGTTCTTCGCCGGGGCCAGCGCGGCGGCCGGGATCGCCTTGATCAACTCGGTGGGTAACCTTGGCGGTTACATCGGTCCGTTCGTGATCGGTGCGCTGAAGGAATACACGGGCAACCTGGCGTCGGGGCTGTATTTTTTGTCCGGCGTGATGGTGTTCGGGCTGCTGCTGACGGGCGTGGTGTATCGCTTGCTGGAGCGCAAGCACGTGCTGCCGACGGATCAGTTTGCGGCCAGTGCACGTGGCGCCACCCGTACCTGACATGGGCTTGATACGGACCTGTAGGAGCTGGCTTGCCAGCGAAGAGGCCCTGACAGCAGACATCGGTATTGACCGTCAGGTCGCCTTCGCTGGCAAGCCAGCTCCTACAGGGTTTGCGGTGTTTTCAAGTTTTGTTTAATGGAGAAATTTCATGCGTTTGGTTCAATTCGAATTGAGTAACGGCGATCGCCGCGTGGGCGTTGTCGAGGGCGGTCTGGTACATGAAGTGCGGGACGCGCACACCGTTCGTGACCTGGCTTTGGCCGCGATCGAGGCGGGCACGAATCTCGAACAGCAGGTGAAGGCCCTGGGCCTGGGCATCAGCCACGACTATGCCGAACTGCTGGCCAGGTTACGCATCCTGCCGCCGCTGGATCATCCGGACCCGGCGCACATGCTGGTCAGCGGCACCGGCCTGACCCATTTGGGCAGCGCCTCGGCACGGGACAAGATGCATCAACACGCTGGTGATGAAGCGGCCATGACCGACACCATGCGCATCTTCAAATGGGGAGTGGAGGGCGGCAAACCGGCCGCAGGGCAGGCCGGCGTACAACCGGAATGGTTCTACAAGGGCGACGGCAGCATCGTCGTTCGGCCGGGCCAACCGTTCCCGCTGCCACCTTTCGCCGAAGACGCCGGCGAAGAGCCGGAGCTCAGCGGCCTCTACGTCATTGGCCACGATAGCAAGCCGTATCGCCTCGGTTATGCGGTCGGCAACGAGTTCTCCGATCACGTCATGGAGCGTAAAAACTACCTGTACCTGGCGCACTCCAAACTGCGCAGTTGCAGCTTTGGCCCGGAACTTCGGGTCGGCGAATTGCCGCAACACCTGGCTGGCACCAGCCGCATCCTGCGCGACGGCGAAGTGCTGTGGCAGAACGAGTTTCTCAGCGGCGAGGCCAATATGTGCCACAGCCTGGAAAACCTTGAGTACCACCATTTCAAGTACAGCCAGTTCTTGCGTCCGGGGGACGTACACATTCATTTCTTCGGCACCGCGACTTTGTCGTTCGCCGATGGCATCCGCACCCGGCCGGGTGACGTTTTCGAGATCAGCCAGGCCGAGTTCGGCGCACCGTTGATCAACGGCATTGCACCGGTTGAAGCGGCGTTCCTGCCCGGCACCGTCGGCACCCTTTAAGGAGATTGGCATGACCCGAATTCTTGGACACAACTACATCGGTGGCCAGCGCAGCGCGAATGGCCAGCTAAAACTGCAGAGCGTCGACGCCAGCACCGGCGAAGCGTTGCCGCACGATTTTTTCCAGGCAACCCCGGAAGAAGTGGACGCCGCCGCCAGGGCCGCTGCTTCGGCTTACCCGGCCTATCGCAGCCTGAGCGCTGAGCGTCGCGCACAATTTCTCGATGGCATTGCTGATGAACTGGACGCGTTGGGTGACGAGTTCGTCGCCGTGGTCTGCCGCGAAACCGCGCTGCCGGCTGGGCGCATTCAAGGCGAACGCGGCCGCACCAGCGGTCAGATGCGCTTGTTCGCCAAGGTGTTGCGTCGCGGTGATTTTTACGGCGCGCGGATCGACAAAGCATTGCCTGAACGCACGCCGCTGCCACGTCCGGACTTGCGCCAATACCGCATCGGCCTCGGCCCTGTAGCCGTGTTCGGGGCCAGCAACTTTCCCCTGGCCTTTTCGACGGCCGGCGGCGACACCGCCTCAGCCCTGGCAGCCGGTTGCCCGGTGGTGTTCAAGGCTCACGGCGGTCACATGGCCACCGCCGAATGGGTGGCTGAAGCGATCCTCCGTGCAGCTGAAAAAACCGGCATGCCGGCCGGTGTGTTCAACATGATCTACGGGGGCGGGGTCGGCGAAGCGCTGGTCAAGCACCCGGCGATTCAGGCCGTGGGCTTTACCGGTTCGCTGAAGGGCGGTCGAGCCTTGTGCGACATGGCCGCGGCACGTGCGCAGCCGATCCCTGTGTTCGCCGAAATGTCGAGCATCAACCCGGTGATTGTGTTGCCACAGGCCTTACAGAGCCGGGTTGAGTCAATCGCCCGTGACCTGACCGCGTCGGTGATTCAAGGTTGTGGTCAGTTCTGTACCAATCCCGGGCTGGTGATCGGGATTCGTTCACCACAGTTCAGCGCGTTCGTGCAGCAGGTCGCCGGGTTGATCAATGATCAGCCGGCGCAAACCATGCTCAATGCCGGGACCTTGAGCAGTTATAGCAGAGGCCTGGAAAAGCTCCTCGTGCATTCCGGCATCACGCACCTGGCAGGCAACGCACAACAGGGGAATCAGGCTCAGCCGCAGTTGTTCAAGGCTGACGTCAGCCTGTTGATCAACAGGGATGAAGTCTTGCAGGAAGAGGTGTTCGGCCCGACCACGGTGGTGGTGGAAGTGGCTGATCAGGCGCAACTCACTGCGGCGCTGAACGGACTTCATGGGCAGCTGACGGCGACGATCATTGGCGATCCGGCGGACTTTGAACAGTTCGGCGAATTGACGGCATTGCTTGAACAAAAGGTCGGGCGGATTCTGCTCAATGGTTATCCCACCGGTGTGGAAGTCTGCGATTCGATGGTCCACGGCGGGCCGTACCCGGCGACGTCCGATGCGCGCGGTACGTCGGTGGGCACCTTGGCGATTGACCGCTTTCTGCGCCCGGTGTGCTTCCAGAACTACCCGGACAATCTCCTGCCGGACGCGTTGAAGAATGGCAATCCGCTGCGCATTCAGCGGCTGGTGGATGGCCAACCATCCAAAGAAGCCCTGTAACAGCCACACCCTAATCCCCTGTGGGAGCGAGCCTGATCTGGTCCAGTAATTTTGGACATTGTTTTCGGTTCTCACGCCGCCATCTTTTCTGCCGCTACCGGCGAGTGGTAACCGTTGTAGCTGTGGCGCCTTACATTGTTGTAGCGCGCCACATATCGGTTGATATCTACTCGGGCCTCATATTCCGAGTGGTAGCCCTCTTCAGGCACCCATTCGGACTTCAAGCTGCCAAAAAAGCGCTCCATCGGGGCGTTATCCCAACATTGGCCTTTTCGACTCATGCTCTGCTTTAGCTCGTGAGCCATCAGTTCGTCCCTGAATTTATGGCTGGTGTATTGGCACCCTTGGTCAGAATGAAACAGCACACCTTTAGGTCGTCCTCTCAATTCGACAGCCATACGCAGTGACTCGCTTGCTAGGGTCGCGTCGGCGACCAACGAATACGACCATCCCACCACCCGTCGTGCAAACAAATCCAAAACCACAGAGAAATAGAGCCAACGCTTGCCCAGCTGGATAAAGGTAATATCTGCGCACCAGACTTTATTGATATCAGCTACGTAAAACTCACGGTCCAGCACATTCTCAGCCACGAGCGATTCAACACCCGACGACTTGTACTTATGGCGGCGGCGTTGGCAACTGGAAATCCCAGCCTCCTTCATCAAACGAGCAGCCATGTAGCGCCCCACCTTATGCTTTGCGCCCTGCATATCCTTGGAGAGAGTGCGGGCGCCCGCCGAGCCTTTTGATGCTTTGTGGTACTTGATCAGAGCAACCCTGAGCGCTTCGCGCTCGGGGTTCGTTTTTCCTTGGCGCTGACGCCAGGCGTAATAGCTGCTGCGGTTGACTTCAAACACGCGACAACAATCTGAAATGCCGTACTGTTCTCCTAGCTCGCTGATCAGAGGGAATGATCTTTGGAGTCCAAAAGCAGGAGAACACTGGCCTTTTTTAGGATTTCGATATCCCGGTCTTTCTGCCTGAGCAGAGTCTTGAGTTCCTGGATTTGTTTTTGGTCGGCGGTAATGGCTTTTGTTCCCGCTAACGTCGAGCCTGCACGTTCTTTCCTGACCTGCTCGACCCAGCGGCGCAACGCAGTAGGGCCGATATCGAAGTTGGCGCAGACCTCAAGAATGGGCTGGTCTTCATCAAGCACCATGCTTGCAGCATTGAGCTTGAACTCGCTGGAATAGGACTTTCGCATCATCATGCACACCTTAGATTTGGGCGCCATCATAGCGCCCTATTGATGTGTCCAATTTCATTAGGCCAGATCAGCCTGCTCGCGAAAGCGGTCTTTCATTCAACATTGATGTTGAATTTTAAATCGCCTTCGCGAGCAGGCTCGCTCCCACAGGGGGCCGGTGTCATGAGCTATCATTGCGTCTTTCCCATTCAAAGATTGATTGCCATGACTGCCCAAGCCGACACCTTGCTCAACATCCTCGAACACTGCGACATGGTGGAAATCGACGGGTTGTACGCATTCGAATTCTCCCTCGATGAAGACGACAACCTGCACATCGAATGCATCGACGGTCGTGTGTCCAAGCACTGGGAGTTCACCCCGGCCGAAGTTAAGGCCGCGACTTTCGATCCAGACCTGCAAAGCTGGCTGATCACTGGCAGTTCCGGTGAGCATCGTCTGGTGTGTACGGAAGCATTCGGCGGCGGTGACGACGAGGACGGCGAGCATGCGGATGCGTAAGATCTGGCCTCTGTTGATGGCCGGCAGTATCGGTGCGATGGGCACTCAGGTCGCCTCGGCCGAGGACTATCAATTGCTGGTGGGTTCCTACACGGCGGGTCAGAGCCAGGGGATTTATCGCCTGAACTTCGACAGTTCGACCGGGCAGATCAACCCCAAGCCACTGCAAGTGATCCAGAGTGAAAACCCGTCCTGGCTGACTCTGTCAAAGGATCAGCGTCGACTGTTCGTGGTCAACGAAAACGGTCCGGGGCAGAAAGATCCGGTCGGGCGCGTCAGCAGTTATGCCATTGATCCCAAGACCCATGCGCTGAGCCTGATCAATCAGGTACAGAGCCTAGGCAACGAGCCCACCCATTCGAGCCTCAGCGGCGATGGCGGCCATCTGTTTGTCAGCAACTATTCGGTGGCGGAAGATCCGGGCGGCACGCTCGCGGTGTTGCCGGTGGGCGCTGATGGAAAACTGAGCACCGTGGTGCAGATGAGCAGTCATCCGTCGAGTCGGGTCAACCCCGAGCGGCAGATGTCGGCTCACGTGCATTCGACGATTTCCTCGCCAGACGGTAAATACGTGTTCTCCAATGACCTGGGCGCTGACAAGGTTTTTGTCTATCGCTTCGATCCCAAGGCCAACCCGGACCTGCCATTGACACCGGCCCAACCGGCGTCGGTCCAGTTACCGCCAGGTAGCGGGCCGCGTCACCTGCTGTTCAGTGCCGATGGCAAGCATGCCTGGCTGACCATGGAAATGAGTGCGCAGGTGGCGGTGTTCGATTACAAGGACGGCACACTGGAGCAAACGCAGATGGTTGACCTCGCGGCGGGCCAGCCTACGTCCGATAAGGCAGCGGCAGCGCTGCATGCTTCCCCGGACGGCAAGTTCCTCTACGTCAGCAACCGTGGCACGGCCAATCAGCTGCTGGTATTTGCCATTGACCCTGCGACCGGCCACCTCAAGGAACTGCAGCGACGTTCCGTGGAAGGGGACCATCCGCGCGAGTTCAGCCTCGATCCCAGTGGCCAGTTCGTGTTGATTGCCAACCAGAAAAGCAACCAGATTGTCGTCGTCGAACGCGATGCCAAGACCGGTCTGCTGGGTAAAACCGTACAGAAACTGCCAATCGACGCGCCGAGCGATCTCAGGTTTCTACTGCGTCAATAGGCCGCAGGCCCCGGTCCAAGGGGCCTGCATGCTTCTATTAATGATGCTGATATCTGCTAATGCTACAAAGCATTTCAGCGCGCGGACCCTCGAAGGTTAAGTTTGCTTCACGGCCCCACCGGGCAAGCAAGCCAACTGAATACGAGGAATACCGCCATGAACTTCAATCTCTTCTCTGTCATCGCTGCTTCTGCAATCTCTGCCTCTGTTGCTCTGCCAGCTAGTGCCAACGTCGAAATCAGCGACAAAAAATCCCACACCCAGAGCTACACCCAGAAATACCTGCAACAGAGCGCCAAGTTCTACGCCGCCCTGGATCACAAAACCCAAGCCTGAAATTTAAACCCTGCACCTTTTATGCAGGAGCGAAGTCACTTGCGTCGATCAAGCTGAAAAGCTTCGAGAAACCTGAGTGATGTCGCTCCTGCATAACGCGTTTACGACAGCATTACATTGCCATCAATGTACGCCTTGATATCACTTGTCCACGAGATTAGATTTGGCGCTCGGTTTTTGATTCCAACTCTAATAACAAGGATCGACAACATGGCGATGCGTGTGGCAGTGGTTCTTCTTTTTCTGTATTCCACCCCCATACTTTCGGACGTCCAGCCCATTCCAGACGAACCGGACGCCGCCCGCGAACGCATGATGAGTTTTATCGAAGACTGAAATTGACTGGCTTAATGATCAACGAAGCTGATGGTCACTATGGATAACCCTGAGTGGTTACCCCAGCTTTTTTGATTGATTCTGTGGGCATCGAAACATGCCCACGGAGAACACCATGGCCCGCTCAATCCTCACTTCTGCCAAACATGACGTCTGCCTCGCAACTCTGTTCGCTCACCCGGAATTGGCGGGAGTGGTCGCAGAATGAAAGGGCGCAGACTCTGGGTGATTGCCTTCCTGGCGTTCATCACCAACGGCTCTTCGTTGCTGGGCATCGGGCAGGGTTCGGCGGGCTCCGTGGCTCGATCCATAGAAGCCAATCACAACCTCGCACGCAATATTGAAACGCAGAAGGCATTGGCGTTGCTGGCAGGCAATCCGCCCGTTAAACGCCAGCACGATTTCTTCGGACCGTTCCAGGTGGATTGCTCGGTGTTACAGATGTGTGAAGTGTTTGCCTGATCCACCGTCGGAGTGCTCTTACTTTTGCATCACGCCAGTAAACAAATCCGACTCCAGAAACCGCTGCAACCAGCCCTGCAACCGCACATAAGGCGTCTGCGCGAACCACTCGCGATCCACATGCGCAAACTGTCGTACGAACGGCATCAGCGCTACATCCGCCAGGCTTGGATGTACCGTCAGCAAGTAGTCGCGGCCCTCCAGTAGCTCATCAAGCTGACGCAGAAACACCTCGCCTTCGGCACGATAAACCTCCATCGGTTGTTCGGGATAACGTTCAGCGTATTTGTAGTGATTCAGATGCACTTTGAAGGTCTGATCGTTCGATTCGATCAGGGCCATGATTTGCGCTTGCCCAGCGGGATCATCCTTGAGCAGCCAGTCCTGCGGGTCATTTTGTACCAATGCCCACTGCATGATTGACAGGCTTTCATCGATGACGCGGCCATCAGCGCTCAGCACCGGTACCGTGCCTTTGCTCGATAACGCCAGCATCTCGGCGGGTTTAGCCTTGAGGCTGACTTCGACGATGTTGATCGGCACGCCCGAGTAGCGCAGCGCCATCCGCGCACGCATGGCATACGGGCAGCGGCGGAAGGAATACAGCGTATTCATTTCACCTCCAGGGTACTCAGGCCATTGCCCTGACGACGAACCTGAATCTGCACCGGAATCCGTTCATGCATTTCCTGCACATGGGAAATCACCGCGACTTTGCGACCCTGCGCTTGCAGGCCATCCAGCGCGTCCATCGCCAGTTGCAGGGATTCCGGATCGAGGCTGCCGAAGCCTTCGTCGATGAACAGCGATTCGATTTTCAGCGTGCTCGACGCCATCGAAGCCAGGCCCAAGGCCAGCGCCAGTGACACCAGGAACGTCTCGCCGCCGGACAACGAATGCACCGAACGCAGTTCATCGCCCATCTCGGTGTCCATCACCAGTAGCCCCAGCATGCTGCCGCCGCGTTTCAGGCGATAACGACGCACCAGTTGGCGCAACTGCACGTTGGCGTGGTGCACCAATAGATCGAGGTTGTAGGCCTGGGCGATTTTGCGGAAGGTGTCGCCGGTGGCCGAACCGATCAATGCATTCAAACGCGCCCAGCGTTGGTACTCGGTGTAGGCGTCGGCGATCTGTTGGGCCAGGGCCTGATTGGCGTTTTGCCGGCGCTGATCCTCGGCCTGCTCGGCGCGCAGTTCGGCACAGCGGTGTTCGCTGGCGGAAGCGAGGTTTTGCAGTTCGGCCAGCGCGGTGGCCAGTTGTTCGGCATCGAGTTGGCCGTTGTGCTGCGCCTGGTGGCTGAGCAGGCGCTTGCCCCGCTCCTGCAACAAGACCCTGACCTGTTCAATGGCTTTTTCACTGCGTTGCAATTGCTGGCGCAGTTCGCTTAGCTGTTGATCATCGACGCTCAGCAACGCGTCCAGACCACCGTCATCCAGCTCCGGATGCTGCGCGCGCCAATCGGCGATCTTGCTGCTCAACTCACGGTCTTCGGTTTCCAATGCCTGCGAGCGTTCTTGCCAGGCATTGAGTTCGGCCGCCAGTTGTACCAGACGCGTGCGTACGGTTTGCAGTTCCTGATTGGTCGTCGATTCGGCAGTGCGTGCCTGTTCGACGGCGTGATCGAGTTGCTGCTGCCATTGCTCGGCACTGGCGTGTTCGCCCAACAATTGCGTCAGGGTTTGCTGACAGGCCTGCTGGTGCACAGCGAGGGCATCGAACTGCTGTCGGGCGGCTTCCAGTTGCTGAACGCGGGTCTGTTGACGGTCCTGTTCTTTCTCCAGTGCCTGCTGACGTTGCAGCTGTTCGCTGAGTTCATCGCGTTGCTGGTCGAGTTGCTGCAGGCGCTGGGTAATCTGCTGGTCGAGTTGCATGAACGTCGCGGCAGGCTCGTTGCGCAACGCATCCAACGTGTGGGTTGGGAGCAGGGTGCTGAACGCGGTCAGTTCTTCATCCAGACGCTGACGATCGCTGCTCAACTCGCGTTGCTGATTGCTCAGGTGCTGCGCCGCTTGCAGGCTTGCGGTTTCGGCACTGCGCAGTTGTTGCTGAAGGCGCGCGGCGTCCTGTTGCAAGGTGAGCAGGGCGGTTTGTCGCTGTTCGTCCTGGCTGATGCTCTGGTTCAGCTGATTGTTTTGTTGCGCGAGCCAGGCATCGCGTTTGTTGGCGTTCTGAGCCATGAATGGCGTCGACAACGGATGTGCTTGGAGGCTTGGCGTCAACGCTTGTTGCTGGGTGGCGAGCTGCTCTTGCTGCTGCAACAGTTCCTTTTGCTGTGCAATCAAGCCGCCGACTTCTGCGCGCAATTCAGTGAGTTTTTCCTTCAACTGATCGACAGCTTTCTGCGCGTTGGCCTGCTCGCTTTCGTCATGGCGACCGAGGCTTTGCAGCAGCGCTTCGGGTTGATGATAGGGATGGTCGGGGCTGCCGCAAACCGGACACGGTTGATCGTCCTGTAGCTGCGCACGCAATTCTTCGACGCTGGCGCTGCGGGCCAGACGCTGACGCTCCAGCAGTTCGCGGGTGACGGTCAGGGTCTGTTCGGCGATGGTCAGTTCGTTCCTGGTTTTTACCCCGTCCTGGGTCAAGCGATCGCGTTCTTGCTGAGCGCTCAGCTGGCGTTGTTGAAGCTCCGCGCTGCGGTGGTCCAGTTCCTGCTGACTGGCCCACAGCCGTGTCAGTTCTTCGAAAGCCCGTAGTTGCTTGCGGTTGTCCTGCAACAGATTGCCGAGCAACTGGATTTGTTCCGCCACGGCTTCGGGTTCAGCGCCAGCTTCTTTGTAGAGTACTTCCAGCTGCTGTTTTTGCGCAGTCAGTGCTTCGGCGGTGCGTGTTGCGCCTTGCTCAAGGGCGGCCATTTCGGCCTGACCCTTGTTCAAGCGATTGCCGATCAACATCAGCTGTTGCAGGCGATCGCGATAGGCGTTCCACGCTTCGCTCAGGGGCGCCAGAGGCGTGCTGTGTTCCAGCTCCCCGGCGATGCGTTGCAGACGTTCGGCAACCAGTTTCTGCTGATCGAGCAAACCTTGAATCGTGCTCTGACCCTGAGTGCAGGCCAGTTCGGCTTGCTGCTTATGATCGGCACTGAGGCTCGTGTCCTTGACCAGACGGGTGAGGGTGCTTTGTGCTTCAAAGGCCTGGCGCAGCAGCGGCGCACTGTGGGTGTGCTGATGTTGCGCTTCGGTCAGCGCGGTATGGGCGCTGCTCAGGCTCTGTTCGAGTTGCGTCTGGCGCTCGGTGAGTTCCTGTTGCTGTTGCGTGTGTTGCTGAATCTGCGCAGCCAGCGGCGTGAGCTGGGCGGTGAGTTCAGTCTTGCGCGCAAATTGATGCCGTTGCGGGGCCAACTGCTCCAGGCGCGTCAGTTTCACGCGTTCGCCGTTCTGACTGTCCCAATGCTGCTGCGCGCTGTTCAGTTGTTCAGTGGCGTTCAGTTGCTCGTCCTGCAATTGACGCAGTTCTTTGAGCCAGGTGTGTTGCAGCTCAAGTTGTTTGAGTTGCGCCTGCTGCGTCTTCAGTTGCTGCTGCGCCTCATTGAAGCGCTCATCCAGTTCGGCGCGGGCTTCGGGCGCCAGCGGTGTCACGCCGGTGGCCTGGTCCTGCAACAGCTTATGCGCTTCACGCGCCTCTTTGGTCTTGTCGAACGCGCGGCGACCGAGCTGGGTGTAGAGCGCGGTGTCGGTGAGCTTTTCCAGCAGTTCGCTGCGTTCGTTGTCGTTGGCCTTGAGGAAGGCACTGAACTCGCTCTGGGCGAGCAACACGGCGCGGGTGAACTGCTCGAAGTTCAGACCCAGTACAGATTCGAGCTGGGTTTTGAACTCGACTTTCTGGCTGGCCAGCAGTTGGTCCTGATCGATGTCACGCAAACTTTGACGACTGGCTTGCAGCTTGCCGCCGGCCTTTTCCCGGGCGCGATTGGCTTCCCAGCGCGCTCGGTAACGGCGGCCGTCGATGCCGACGAAATCCACTTCGGCGTAGCCTTCACCCGTGCCGCGTCGCAACAGCGTGCGGGGGTCGCCCGTGCTGATTTCGCCGTCGGCGTCCGGCGCTTTGGCGGACACTTGCGCATTGCTCAGACGGGGCACGGCGCCAAACAGCGCCAGGCACAAGGCATCCAGCAAGGTGCTTTTACCTGCACCGGTCGGCCCGGTGATCGCAAACAAACCAGCGCTGGCCAAGGGTTCGGCCGTGAAGTCGATTTCAAAAGGCCCGGCCAGAGAGGCAAGGTTTTTCAGGCGGATCGCGAGGATCTTCATGGTTGCTCGCTCTCCATCTGCACGTCTTGCAACAGTTCGGCAAAGTCCTTCAGCGTTTGCTCATCGACTTCGTTGCCATAGCTGTCCTGCCAGGCGCGGCTGAACAGTTCCTGAGGCGTGAGCTGGTCCAGTTCGACCAGGCTGGTGCCGTCATCGACGCCCTCGCGACTACCATTGCCAGCGTATTCGGCGGCGATGCGCACCAGACGCACGGCTTTGCCTTGCAGGGCGGTTTCTACCTGATGGCGCAGGTCGGGTTGTGGTTCGTCCAGGCGCACCCGGACTTCCAGCCACGGCTGGCGCTGGATGTCGGCGAGCAAATCGATGTTGGGCAGGTCGTTCAGTTGCAGGAGTATTTCCGCCAGCGGCGCCGGGCCGATGCGTTGCAGGTTGACCGACCGGGGAATGAGCTTGGGCTCGACGCTGACCAGGGTTTCGCCATCGAGGGTGATGTCGAGAACCTGATGCTGATAGCCGATCTCGGAGAACGACAGTGGAATCGGCGAGCCGCTGTAGCGGATGCGCTCTTCGCCGTTGACCTTCTGCGGCTTGTGCAAATGGCCGAGGGCAACGTAACTGATGCTCGGCCCGAACAGGCTGGCCGGCAGGGCTTCGGCGTTGCCGATGATCAGGCTGCGCTCGGAATCTTCCGACACCGAACCGCCGGCCATGTGCGCGTGGCTGATCGCAATCAACGCCTGGCCGGGTTTGCGTTTGGCATTGGCCGCTTCGATCAGCCATTCGTGAACCTGGCCAATCCCGCGCAAATAGTTGTCGCCCAACTGCGCGCCGGTGACTTCGGCGGGGCGCAGGAACGGCAGTGCCAGGCACCAGCCGACAATCTCGCCGCTGGCATCCGGCAACGGCAGCAACAGGCGCTCGGCATCCAGTTGACCGTCATCCAGCCACAACACGCGACCGAGCGCGTGGGTGCGCAAACGGCGCATCAACGGCGCGGGCAATTCGATCCGTGAGCCGGAGTCGTGGTTGCCGGCGATCATCACGATGGTCAGCAAGGGCTGCTGCTCGTGGGCGCTGACGATGAAATCGTAGAGGCGTTCCTGGGCTTTGACCGGCGGGTTGACGGTGTCAAAGATATCGCCGGCGATCAACAGCACGTCGGGCTGGTCCAGCTTCAGCTGGCGCAACAGCCATTCAAGAAAACAGGCGTGCTCGAAATCGCGTTCCTGGCCGTGCAGATTCTGCCCAAGGTGCCAGTCGGAGGTGTGGAACAGACGCAAGGCGTACTCCGTTGGAAATAAGGTGATGGCCGCGTGGGGAATGATGGCGGCTAAAGGGGGGAGAGTTTACTGGCAAACACACCTGATGTGGCGACGCACTCTTTGTAGCAGCTGGCGAAGCCTGCGTCCGACCGCGCAGCAGTCGTAAATCCTGCATACGCGGTTTGTCTGATACGCCGAATGTATTGATTTTGCGACTGCTGCGCAGCCGGACGCAGCCTCGCAGGCTCGGCAGCTGCTACAGGGTGGTGATTATTTGGGATACAGCGGCGGCAACCCGCTATCACCCACCGGGTCCTGAACCCGCTCGGCAATCGGGATCGCCTTGATCGCACGCCATAGTTCTTCGCCTTGCCAGTGCTGGCCGGTTTCGCTGTAGAGCGCACCGTTCAAGCCGTCCAGCGCATCGGACAGTGGCACGAAACGAGCGGCCATGTCGGCCAGGGTTTCCGGCTGTTGCCGGGCCCAGTTGTCGAGCGCCTGGCGGGTGGCGTGGGAGTCGTTCGCCAGGCAGGCGCGCTTGAGGTCGTCGAGGACGGTGCGCGGGCTCGGGCCAGTCTGCGCAGTACGCAGGATTGCCGGTTGCCAGCGGGCACGCCACCAGAGGCCGAAGCCGAGCAGGGTGGTGCAGGCCAGGATCAGCGTACTGAGTTTCCAGCGCCGCAGGGTTTCGCTGTCGGCAGCGGAATTGACTTGAGGGGTGCCGGCTGGTGTGTCGATCGTCATGCTTGGGTTGTTGGCGACGTGCAGGGTACGCGCCGGCAGGCTGCTGTGTTCCAGGTGATCTTCGAACGTGTTCCACCAGACCACTTCGACCGCCGGCAACTCGATTGCACCGGTGCGGGTGGGAACGAGGGCTTCGCGGTCTTCGCGACTGCCGATCAGTCCACGTTCGCTGCTCTGGTTGCTCATTACCGGTTGATCCGGATAGCGCCGCAAGCCATTGACGTCGGTGGCCGGCAGCGGTGGCAGTTGCGAACTGGACAGGCCTTCCACCTTGAGGATCAGGCTGCGGGTGAGCGAGTCGCCCACTTGTGCGTGGTCCGGCTCCGGGTTCCAGCTTTCGCTCAGCGTCACGCTACGGGCCGGCAGCCAGGGCAGGTCGGCCGGATAGGTGATGGGCTTGGCTTTGACCGTCAGCAAAATGGGCGTGGAGCTGACGCGCATCAGTTTTCCGGTTTTCGGCACTTGGGCGGCGGCGTCCTGCGCGGGCTGGGTGTCGACCAGCGTGGCACTGAAGATCTGCTCCGGAATGGTCAGTTCCCCGCTGTGTTGCGGATAGATCGCGTAGCGCATTTCGATCACGCCATGGCGCAGACCGTTGATGACTTTTTCGTAGGTGCGCGACTCGCCCAGTTGTTCGATACGTGCGTCGGGCACCTGCAACGGTGTCAGGCTACTGTCGTCGTACAGCGACACGGAATGGTAGATGCGCAATGTCAGGACGGCCTGGGCTTGCACGTACACACTGGTCTGATCGAGGCTGGCGTCGATAAACACCGGGGCCAGTTTGGTCGTGGTGTCCTGGCTTTCGCTCTCGACCACTTGCACCGTGATGGGCTGGCTCTGCACCTCACCCAGTTGCAATGATGGAATGGTCACGCTGCCGTTTGTTTTGGGCAGCAAGGTAATGATCCAGCGCGTGGTCGCGCGGTTGTCGGCGCTGAGAGTGTTCAACTGGTTGACCTGGCGGGTGCCATGCACTTCGAACAGCGGCTCCAGTGGGGTCAGGTCCGGCTTGCCGAACTGCGTCACGTCGCTGGATTCCAGGGTCAGTTCGATCGTCTCGCCGGAGTTCAGGCGACTGCGATCGACGCTGGCCACCAGCCCCGACGCCTGGACCTGAACGGCGCAGAGCAAAAGGGCAAGCATGGAGAGGGTGAAGCGGGTCATCGAGTTTTTCCCTGATCCTGATGTTGTTGCTGTTCGTACCAGAATTTGCGCCTGAGCAGTTCACCCGGATCATCCGGGATCTTGCGCAGCCATTGCTCCAGCGCCTGACGCTGTTCGCCTTCGATCATATCGCTGGCCGGGCGCTGCGGTGGCCGGGTGCTTTGCTCGTCTGCCAACTCGCTGCCCGGGACTTCATTGGCACCCGGTTTTGCCGGCGCCGTGGCCTGTTGCTCGGCGTCTTGAGTGGCCTGTGGGGCATCGGCTTTCGGTTCGCCTTCGCTCGTCGGTTGCGTGGCCGCTCCTGGCGACTGTTCCTGCTCGGCGTTCTGCGCCTCGCTGTCGTCAGTGGAGTCCGGCTCAACCGGTGGCGGAGTGTGTTTCTGCTTGAGCAGACTTTCCACCAGCGCTTTGTTGGTCAGGGCCGGGCGCAAATCCGGTTGAAGTTCCAACGCTTGTTCGTAGGCATCCAGCGCGGCTTCCAGCTCCCCGCTTTTGGCCAGGGCATTGCCACGATTGTAGTGGGCGTGGGCGTCATTGCCTTGGGCGAACCGCTGGGCGGCGCCACTGTAGTCGCCGGCTTGATACAGCGCCACACCTTGCCATTGTGGGTCCTGAAAATACTGCGCAGCCTTGACCGGGTGGTCTCGCTTGAGCAAGTGCATACCCCGTTGATCAGGGCGCAGCCACAAGTCTTCGAAGTCGAAGGCGTAACTCGGTTGCGGCAGCACCCACAACAGTGGCAGACAGAACAACCAGCCGCGGCGCCCGGCACACGCCGCCAGCAGCAACAGCGGCAGCAACAGCCAGTAACCCTGGTCGGCCCACGTGTCGAGGCGCAAGGTTTGACCATCGTTGCGCAGTGCGCGCGGGCCATCGAGCAGGCCGAGCGCGTGCAGGTCGGCGTCATCCAGTTGCGCCTGGCGATAGTGCCCGCCGAGATCGTTGGCGAAAGCTTTGAGGCTAGAGTTGTCCAGGCGCGGTACCAGAATTGCGCCCTCACTGTCCTTGAGGAAACTGCCGTCCTCCTGAGCGACCGGTGCGCCTTCGGCGGTGCCGATGCCGAGCATCAGGAACTGCGTCGCATGCCCGTCCAATGCCTGACGGATACCCTGACGCTCTTGCTCGGTCAGGGTGGAACCGATCAGCAGAATCCGGCCATCGCCCAAAGCGCCCTGATTGAGCAAGGCAAGGGCCTTGTTCACCGCGAGATCGGCCCGATGACCGGTCTCGGGCATCAGCGAAGGTTTCAGCGCGTCCAGCAGGTTGCCACTGGTGGAGAGGTCATCCGACAGTGGCACCAACGTGTGTGCGCTGCCGGAGTAAACGACGATGGCCGTCTGCGCGTCGCTGCGCACTTGCAACAGGTCAAACAGCTTGCGTCGCGCCTGTTCCAGCCTGCTCGGCACCACGTCAGTGGCGAGCATTTCCGGGGTCAGTTCAAGCACCACGACCAGCGGGTCGGCAGGTTTTTGACTGGTCTGTTCGACCCGTTGCCAGCTCGGCCCCAGCAGCGCCAGAACGGTCAGCACCCAGGCCAGCCCGAGGACGACCCACGGCAGTTTGCTGTCGCGTCCGTTACCGCCACTGAGCAAGGCGGCGTGGAAGGCGGGCGGCAGAATCATCTGCCAGCGTCCGGCACGCTTTTGCCGGTGCCAGAGTTGCCACAGCAACCAAGCCAGTATGGGCAACACCAGCAACCACCAAGGGCGGAACCAGAAAGGCCAGAGCACGCTCATCGGCGTCTCCGCAGGCGCAGGCGTTTGAGTCGCTGGCGCCAGTCAGGCAGGGGCGATTGCAAGAACAGATCCTTGGTAAACAAGCGATGCAGCGGGTTGTCCGGCCAGCGCTCGCGCACCACCAAGAGCATGCTCAACAGCAGCGCCAATGCGAGCGGCCAGTGATACAACGCTTGGGCGGGGCGGGCCTGGGTGGGTTGTTGCGTGACCGGCTCCAGTGTGTCGAGGGTGTCCTTGATGGTTTGCAGTTCGTTGCCGTCATGGGCGCGGAAATACTGGCCACCGGTGGCATCGGCGATGGCTTTTAGCGCTGGTTCGTCGAGGTCCAGGCTCGGGTTGACGCCGAGAAAGCCCAGCGTGCCACTTTCTTCCGGGTTGGCCCCAACACCGATGGGGTAGATTTTCACCCCTTCGTTAGCCGCCAGGCGCGCAGCAGTCAACGGGTCTATTTCGCCGCCGTTGTTGGCGCCGTCCGTGACCAGAATCAGCACTCGGCTCTGGGCCGGCCGCAGGCGCAGGCGCTTAAGGGCCAGGCCGATGGCATCGCCGATGGCGGTGTTCTTGCCCGCGATACCGATCCGCGCTTCGTCGAGCCAGACCCGCACGGTGTGCCGGTCGAAGGTCAGCGGTGCTTGCAGATAGGCCTGACTGCCGAACAGGATCAGGCCGACCCGATCGCCATCGCGGCTTTCCAGGAAATCACCCAGCAAGTGCTGCACGAGGCTCAAACGGCTGACGTCCTCGTTCTGCCACTTCATGTCGGGAAAGTCCATCGAGCCGGACACGTCCACCGCTACCAGCAAATCGCGGCCACTGGCCGCAATCGGCAGCGGTTCACCCAGCCATTGCGGGCGCGCGGCGGCGATCAACAGCAACAGCCAAAGCAGCATGAACGGTGCCTGCTGGCGCCAGGCCGGCAGGTTGGCCCGGGCGCGGCGGCGGGTCAGGCCTTCGAGGTCACTCAAAAACGTGACTTTAAGCGCCGGCTCGCCACTGTCGGCCATCGGCAACAACACGCGCATCAGCCACGGCAAGGGCAGCAAGGCAAACATCCACGGCCAGGCAAACTCAAACATGTTTGCGAATCCAGGTGTCGACGGCTTGGGTCAGGCCCGCGATGGCCTTGTCGTCGAGTTTGCATTCGGGTTTGTAGGCGCCTTCAACCAGGACCATCCAGCGTGTCAGGCCGGCAGCGGGGCAGCGGTTGTCGAGAAACGCCAGCCATTTGCGTCCGTTGAGTGTGTGGCTCTGGCTGTAGGGGTAATGATTGCGACACAGGCGTTTGAGCAACCCATTGAGCTGCTGCAACCAGGCGCCGGCGGGTGCGCCGTCGTAGGGTTTTGGCATCTGCGCCAGTTCCGCCAGCGCAGCGACGCGCACGGGGTCCAGCGGCTGTTCGGCGCGAACGATGGGGCGTTTGCGTGCCATCAAGTGTCGCATCCGCCACAGGCCAAAACCGATCAGCGGCAGCAGTAACAGCAACAACCACCAGCCCGGCGCTGGAGGCCAGAACTCGATGGGAGGCGGGGTAATCAGCGGCTGCAATTGATCGAGGCTGCTCATCGACCTTTCCCCGGTTTTTGTGGGTTCAGGTACTCGCGCAGTTGCTCGACCATCTCGCTCTGGGTACTCAATGGCATCAGTAATACGCGCAGTTTTTGGGCAAGCAATTCCCAGCGTGCGATGCGTGCTTCGGCTTGCGCGCGATAGGTCTGGCGCAGATCGAAATTCAGTGTGTCGAGTTCCAGTTGTGCGCCACGTTCGGCAAATCGCAGCAAGCCGGCGGCGGGCAGGGCGTGGTCCAGTGGATCGGATACGGGCAGCAGCAGCAGGTCGCAATGGCGCGACAGCAGGCTCAGTTGCTGTTCAGAACCTTCGGTCAAGGCGCGCTCGTCGCAGATCACGATGACCAGACTGCCGGGCCGCAACACTTCTCGCGCGCGACGCAGTGCCAGGTTGAGCGAGTCGCGGTTCTGCTCTGTCTCGGTGTGTAATGATTGATTGACCCGCACCAGTCGGTTGAGCAATTGCAACAGGCTTTGTTTGCTGCGCCGGGGTTTAATTTCGTAGTGCTCGTTGTCGCCGAACACCAGCCCGCCCACCCGATCGTTATGGCCCAGTGCGGCCCAGCCAATCAGGCTGGCGGCCTGGGCCGCGAGCACCGATTTGAACATCAGGCCCGAGCTGAAAAACAGCCGGCAGCTTTGCTCGACCATGATGAAAATAGGGCGCTCGCGCTCTTCATGAAACAGCTTGGTGTGGGGCTCTTGTGTGCGTGCGGTCACGCGCCAGTCGATGGTGCGCACATCGTCACCGGCCTGATAAACCCGCACCTGGTCGAAGTCCACACCGCGCCCGCGAAATTTGGAGTGGTGCAGGCCTATCAGCGGGCTGCGCTGGCTCGGCGTGGAAAACAACTGCACTTCACGCACGCGATGGCGCATCTCGATCAGCTCGGCGAGGCTGACACGGATGCCCGGCTCGGGCGGCAGAATGGCGTTCATCGGGGTCAAGCGACAGCTACGACGTCGAGAATCCGCTGGACCACCCGGTCCTGGTCGATACCGGCAGCTTCGGCTTCGAAGGACAGAATGATGCGGTGGCGCAGTACGTCAAACAGCACGGCCTGAATGTCCTCCGGGCTGACGAAGTCGCGACCGGCCAGCCAGGCGTGGGCCCGGGCGCATCGATCCAGCGCGATGGACCCGCGAGGGCTGGCGCCGTAGGCGATCCAGTCGGCCATCTCCGGGTCGAACTTGCCCGGGTTGCGCGTGGCCATGACCAGTTGCACCAGGTATTCCTCCACGGCGTCGGCCATGTACAAACCGAGGATTTCCTTGCGCGCGGCGAAAATCGCCTGCTGGCTGACCCGACGCTCCGGTTTGGTTTCACCGTGCAGGGCCTCGCCGCGGGCTTGCTGCAGGATCTTGCGTTCAACCGCCGCGTCCGGGAAGCCGATTTTTACGTGCATCAGGAAGCGGTCGAGCTGGGCTTCGGGCAGCGGGTAAGTGCCTTCCTGCTCGATCGGGTTTTGCGTTGCCATTACCAGAAACAGCGGCGACAGCTCATAGGTGCTGCGCCCGACACTGACCTGACGCTCGGCCATGGCTTCCAGCAGCGCCGATTGAACCTTGGCCGGGGCGCGGTTGATCTCGTCCGCCAGCACCAGGTTGTGGAAGATCGGCCCTTGCTGGAAGACAAAGCTGCCGGTTTCCGGGCGGTAGATTTCCGTGCCGGTGATGTCGGCAGGCAACAGGTCGGGGGTGAACTGGATTCGATGGAATTGCGCTTCGATTCCTTCGGCAAGCTCTTTGATGGCCTTGGTCTTGGCCAGGCCCGGGGCGCCCTCGACCAGCATGTGGCCGTCGGCAAGCAACGCGATGAGCAAGCGCTCGATGAGTTTTTCCTGGCCGAGAATCTGCGTTGAAAGAAAGGTTCGCAGCGCGAGCAGCGCTTCACGATGTTCCATCGATGACTGTTCCTGGAGAAGGTGGCCGAAGGCGTTCGAATAACGCTTGGGCTGGGGGCGTTACTTTAATCCATCGCGGGGGGCGGCGACTAACGGCATTTTGTGCAATGTGCAGGAAATGAATGGCGAAACTTTTCGAAGTTTGCCGGGCTCGGGCGACGTGGCGGTTTTGAGGGCCTCATCGCGAGCAGGCTCGCTCCCACAATTGAATTGAGTCGGATGCAATTTCTGCATCCGCTGCAGATCCCCTGTGGGAGCGAGCCTGCTCGCGATGAGGCCGGCACAGGCACTGAAATTCAGAGCTGGCTTATATAGGTACCAGTCCCCTTGAGAATGTTCTGCAACGTTTCTTCCACTTCCGCCAGGTCGCTCGCATCCGTGTTGTGAATGATTTCCAAAGAATCATCCCCATTCAGCGCATCCACATCCGCCGCGGCGATTTCGATCAGCAGGCGGGTAGGGCTGAGGGTGACTTTCACGCCGTCCAGAGTCGAAGGCTCGTCATCGAGGGTGATTTCCAGTTCGTCCTCGTCCGGGTAGCGGGTCATCAGGAACATCTCGCCCTGATCGCTGTGGCAGCAGAGCATGGCCATGTTGTCTTCCTCGTCATCGCAAGGGTTCACAATCAAGAGGGCGGTGGTCATTTGCATGGGGCAATTCCTGGCTCGGCGAGCATGGTGAAGACGAACAAAGCGCAATTCTGCCAGCACAAGGGAATTTCTGCTCGGATGAGTGTCAGAGGAGGGGCGCGGACACTTAGAGTGTTACTGGTCATTTCTGGTGCGCGGGTGCCGGAAAACCGGGGATAAAGCCCCCGTTTTTGCCCACGGCTGCTAGTGTTGTTCGAGGTGTGTGCCGCGAGCAGCGTACCGATGACCGAATATGTCGCAGCACCGCAAGCATGGGCCTTGCCGCACTCGTTAAGCTGCGCAACGGATGAGCACCTGTAAAGGCATTGCGCTGCACGCAGTCCAGTCGTTTTTGCAGATGCCCATTCATGGAAGGTGAATGTGACCCGAGTGTCTCGTCCAGCTTCACCCACCTGTCCCCCTGTTTCCTCTGCCCGAGAATCAGGAACAGGGTGACGGATCGCCCCGAAAGGGGTTTTGCACGCGACGCTTCCATCAATAACAAGCCCAAGCGGAGTACCACAGATGGCGTTCTTCACCGCAGCCAGCAAAGCCGACTTCCAGCACCAACTGCAAGCGGCACTGGCACAGCACATCAGTGAACAGGCACTGCCACAAGTGGCGTTGTTCGCTGAACAATTCTTCGGCATCATTTCCCTGGACGAGCTGACCCAACGTCGGTTGTCCGACCTCGCCGGCTGCACCCTTTCTGCGTGGCGCCTGCTTGAGCGCTTCGATCACGCGCAACCACAAGTGCGCGTCTACAACCCTGATTACGAACGCCACGGCTGGCAGTCGACCCACACCGCGGTCGAAGTGCTGCACCATGACCTGCCATTCCTGGTGGACTCGGTGCGTACCGAGCTGAACCGTCGCGGCTACAGCATTCATACCTTGCAAACCACTGTGCTGAGCGTACGTCGCGGCAGCAAAGGCGAGTTGCTGGAAATCCTGCCCAAAGGCACCCAGGGCGAAGGCATTCTTCAAGAATCGCTGATGTACCTGGAAATCGACCGTTGCGCCAACACGGCCGAGCTCAATGTTCTGAGCAAAGAGCTGGAACAGGTCCTCGGTGAAGTCCGCGTCGCGGTCGCCGATTTCGAGCCGATGAAAACCAAGGTCCAGGAAATCCTCACTGGCCTGGATAACAGCCAGTTTGCGGTCGACCCTGAAGAAAAAGCCGAAATCAAAAGCTTCCTGGAATGGCTGGTGGGTAACCACTTCACGTTCCTGGGCTACGAAGAATTCGTGGTTCGCGATGAAGCCGACGGCGGCCACATCGTCTATGACCCGGATTCCTTCCTCGGCCTGACCAAACTGCTGCGCACTGGGCTTACCTACGATGACCTGCGCATCGAAGACTACGCCGTGAACTACCTGCGCGAACCGACCCTGTTGTCGTTCGCCAAGGCCGCGCACCCGAGCCGTGTACACCGTCCGGCTTACCCGGATTACGTGTCGATCCGTGAAATCGATGCCGACGGCAACGTGATCAAGGAATGCCGCTTCATGGGCCTGTACACCTCCTCGGTGTATGGAGAGAGCGTGCGGGTTATTCCGTACATCCGTCGCAAGGTCGAAGAAATCGAACGCCGTTCCGGCTTCCAGGCCAAGGCACACCTGGGCAAGGAATTGGCGCAGGTGGTCGAAGTGCTGCCGCGCGATGACCTGTTCCAGACCCCGGTCGACGAACTGTTCAGCACCGTGATGTCGATCGTGCAAATCCAGGAACGCAACAAGATCCGCGTGTTCCTTCGCAAAGACCCGTACGGCCGTTTCTGCTACTGCCTGGCTTACGTGCCACGCGACATCTATTCCACTGAAGTCCGTCAGAAAATCCAGCAAGTGCTGATGGATCGCCTGAAAGCCTCGGATTGCGAGTTCTGGACGTTCTTCTCCGAGTCCGTGCTGGCCCGCGTGCAATTGATCCTGCGCGTCGACCCGAAAAACCGCATCGACATCGACCCGGTTCTGCTGGAAAAAGAAGTGGTTCAGGCCTGCCGCAGCTGGCAGGACGACTACGCCAGCCTGGTGGTTGAAAGCTTCGGCGAAGCCCACGGCACTAACGTGCTGGCCGACTTCCCGAAAGGTTTCCCCGCCGGTTACCGTGAGCGTTTCGCCGCCCACTCGGCTGTGGTCGACATGCAACACCTGCTGAGCCTGAACGAAAGAAATCCGTTGGTGATGAGTTTCTATCAGCCATTGGGTCAGGTGTCCGGCCAGCGCATGCTGCACTGCAAGCTGTACCACGCCGATACACCGCTGGCGCTGTCCGACGTGTTGCCGATCCTGGAAAACCTGGGCCTGCGCGTGCTGGGTGAATTCCCGTATCGCCTGCGTCACACCAATGGCCGCGAGTTCTGGATTCACGACTTTGCGTTCACCGCTGCCGAAGGCCTGGAACTCGACATCCAGCAACTCAACGACACCTTACAGGACGCGTTCGTCCACATCGTGCGTGGCGATGCCGAGAACGATGCCTTCAACCGCCTGGTTCTGACTGCCGGCCTGCCGTGGCGCGATGTGGCGCTGCTGCGTGCTTACGCGCGCTACATGAAGCAGATTCGTCTGGGCTTCGACCTGGGCTACATCGCCAGCACCCTGAACAACCACACCGACATTGCTCGCGAGCTGACCCGGTTGTTCAAAACCCGTTTCTACCTGGCGCGCAAGCTGTCGGGCGACGATCTGGAAGACAAGCAGCAACGTCTGGAACACGCGATCATCGCCGCTCTGGACGAAGTCCAGGTGCTGAACGAAGACCGCATCCTGCGTCGCTACCTGGACCTGATCAAGGCCACCCTGCGGACCAACTTTTACCAGACTGATGCCAACGGCAAAAACAAGTCGTACTTCAGCTTCAAGTTCAACCCGCACCAGATTCCAGAGCTGCCGAAGCCGGTACCGAAGTTCGAAATCTTCGTTTACTCGCCTCGCGTCGAGGGCGTGCATCTGCGCTTCGGCAACGTGGCGCGTGGCGGCCTGCGCTGGTCCGATCGTGAAGAAGATTACCGCACTGAAGTCCTTGGCTTGGTAAAAGCCCAGCAAGTGAAGAACTCGGTCATCGTTCCAGTGGGCGCGAAGGGCGGCTTCCTGCCGCGTCGCCTGCCACTGGGCGGCAGCCGTGACGAGATCGCGGCCGAGGGCATCGCCTGCTACCGCATCTTCATTTCGGGTCTGTTGGACATCACCGACAACCTGAAAGACGGCGCGCTGGTTCCACCGGCCAACGTCGTGCGTCATGACGACGATGACCCGTACCTGGTGGTTGCGGCGGACAAGGGCACTGCGACCTTCTCCGACATCGCCAACGGTATCGCCATCGACTACGGTTTCTGGCTGGGTGACGCGTTTGCTTCCGGCGGTTCCGCTGGTTACGACCACAAGAAGATGGGCATTACCGCCAAGGGCGCGTGGGTTGGCGTTCAACGTCACTTCCGCGAACGCGGTATCAATGTTCAGAAAGACAGCATCACCGTGGTCGGTGTCGGCGACATGGCCGGTGACGTATTCGGTAACGGTCTGTTGATGTCCGAGACGCTGCAACTGGTGGCTGCGTTCAACCACCTGCACATCTTCATCGACCCGAATCCTACGCCTGCCAACAGCTTTGCTGAACGTCAGCGCCTGTTCGACCTGCCGCGTTCGGCCTGGTCGGATTACGACACCAGCATCATGTCCGAAGGCGGCGGGATCTTCTCCCGTAGCGCGAAAAGCATCGCGATTTCCCCGCAGATGAAAGAGCGCTTCGACATTCAGGCCGACAAACTGACCCCGACCGAACTGCTCAATGCCTTGCTCAAGGCACCGGTAGACCTGTTGTGGAACGGCGGTATCGGTACGTACGTCAAAGCCAGCAGCGAAAGCCACGCCGATGTCGGCGACAAAGCCAACGACGCACTGCGCGTGAACGGCAACGAACTGCGCTGCAAAGTCGTGGGCGAGGGCGGTAACCTGGGCATGACCCAACTCGGTCGTGTCGAATTCGGTCTCAATGGCGGCGGTTCCAATACCGACTTCATCGACAACGCCGGTGGTGTGGACTGCTCCGACCACGAAGTAAACATCAAGATCCTGCTGAACGAAGTGGTTCACGCCGGTGACATGACCGACAAGCAACGTAACCAGTTGCTGGCGAGCATGACCGACGAAGTCGGCAATCTGGTACTAGGCAACAACTACAAGCAGACTCAGGCCCTGTCCCTGGCGGCGCGTCGTGCCTTGCCGCGTATCGCTGAATACAAGCGCCTGATGAACGATCTGGAAAGCCGTGGCAAGCTGGATCGCGCCATCGAGTTCCTGCCGGCGGAAGAAGCGATCAACGAGCGCGTTGCGACAGGCCATGGCCTGACCCGTGCCGAGCTCTCGGTGCTGATCTCCTACAGCAAGATCGACCTCAAGGAGCAGTTGCTTAACTCCCTGGTGCCGGACGATGACTACCTGACCCGCGACATGGAAACCGCTTTCCCGCCGACCCTGGTGAGCAAGTTCTCCGCCGCCATGCGCCGTCACCGTCTGAAGCGCGAAATCGTCAGCACCCAGATCGCCAACGACCTGGTCAACCACATGGGCATCACCTTCGTTCAACGACTCAAAGAGTCGACCGGCATGAGCCCGGCGAACGTGGCAGGTGCTTACGTGATCGTGCGTGACATTTTCCATCTCCCGCACTGGTTCCGTCAGATTGAAGCCCTGGATTACCAGGTTTCCGCCGACGTGCAACTGGAGCTGATGGACGAGCTGATGCGTCTGGGCCGCCGCGCCACGCGCTGGTTCCTGCGCAGCCGTCGCAACGAGCAGAACGCGGCTCGTGATGTCGCGCACTTCGGTCCACATCTGGCAGCGCTGGGCCTCAAACTCGACGAACTGCTGGAAGGCCCGACTCGGGAAGGCTGGCAGACCCGCTATCAGGCCTACGTCGCGGCTGGCGTCCCTGAGTTGTTGGCGCGCATGGTTGCAGGCACTACTCATCTGTACACCTTGCTGCCGATCATCGAAGCGTCGGACGTGACCGGCCAGAACGCAGCAGACGTCGCGAAGGCTTACTTCGCCGTCGGCAGCGCGCTGGACATCACCTGGTATCTGCAACAGATCAGCGCTCTGCCGGTTGAAAACAACTGGCAGGCCCTGGCCCGTGAAGCGTTCCGTGATGACGTCGACTGGCAGCAACGTGCGATCACCATCTCCGTCCTGCAACAGGGCGACGGCACTCAGGACGTGGAAACACGCCTGGCGCTGTGGATGGAAGCGCACGAAGGCATGATCGAACGCTGGCGCGCCATGCTGGTGGAGCTGCGTGCCGCCAGCGGTACGGACTACGCCATGTACGCGGTGGCCAACCGTGAGCTGCTGGACCTGGCGTTGAGCGGGCAAGCGGTGGTGACTGCCACTGTTGCTGTCAGCGAAGAGCTGGAGCCAGCTGCCTGATGAGGCGCTGAATGAAAAAACCGTCTCGAAAGAGGCGGTTTTTTTGGTCTGGATTTTTTGTGGTGTCTGTTCAGGCCCCATCGCGAGCAGGCTCACTCCTACAAATGGAATGCGTTCCAGCTGTAGGAGTGAGCCTGCTCGCGATGGGGCAATCGGCCTTAATACAACTTCCGGCCGGTTGTGTTATCCAACATCGATAATTTAACTGTCGGTCTGGTCAATAAATTATTGAGCGACTGGTCGAACTTTTGCAGCGCCCTGACTTGTACATTTTGCTGTTCTTTAATATCCGCCACTATTTCCGGGCTCGGTTCAAAGTCCGCCCAAAGAGGACTCACCGTTTTGGCGTCATACCCTTGAGCGGTGCCAATGTAATTCAAGTTGGCGTCATAAAAATCTGCACTGACGTGAGCCTCTAAGTCCGAGCTGCGCGAGGTCATCAATTGACTTCGGCTATCGACAATGGCGGTCACGTTCGGTTTCGCAGCCTTGAGGCTTTGCATGTCCGGGTACACCGTGACCGAGCCGAACTGGCGCTGCAACGACGCTTTGACCCAGTCCACGGCGAGGTCGGGGTTGGAGGTCGTCACGAAGGCTTCATGAATCGAATGAACCAGCAAGCTCTGGCCAAAACCGGTGCCGGCGTTGGCCTGGTAGTCCTGGAGGTACGCCCGATTGGTCTGAGTGTTTTGACTGTAGACGATGCCCAGCGAGACGTTACTGCCATTAGGAATGAGCGTGGCATTGCTGCGGCCAACGGGCTCGGTGAAGATACCGTCCAGTGGCGAGACAGCGCTGGGGGCGGTGGGTATCGAGCAGCCTGTTAAAACAACGGTCATCGTCAAGGTACTGACAAGCGCAAGTTTCATGGTGTAACTCCAGTGAAACAGCCTGAGTCGGAAAGTTAGTGTGCCGGTGTAATCCGGCGGTGATTCCAGACTAAACCTGTCTTTGCTGAATTAAAAAGCCAAAACAGGCGCTTCTCGGGAGACCCATAGTTTTATTGGGTTTAACTAGTTTCAGTTAATTACGCCGGGAAATAAAAAGGCCCGAAATCGAAGTTCGAGCCTTTTTATTTATGGCTGTACCTGCAGGTATCAGTTTTCCAATGGGATCAGCACTTTTTCATCCGGAGACAACACCATAAAAACCAGCAGTTTGGCAGGCTGCGTGGCACTGGCGTTTTTTGACACCAAGTGTTCCGATCCCGCCGGTTCATACCAGTATTGGCCGGCCTTGTAAGTGACGGGCTGTTCACCTTTGACCTGGGAAATAATCTCCCCGGATATCACGTAGGCCATGGTGCTGCCTTCGTGTTTGTGGGCAATGGACGATTGCCCGGGCTCGTAATCGACTTCGATCATCAACGCCTTTTTGCCGGGCACATTTTTCAGCATCTGATCCTGCAGCACAGTGACCTTTTCAGAAGGGCCTTCATGAGCAATGGCAGCAGCCGAAACGGTCAGGGCGAGGGCGGTGAGCGGGGCAGCAAGGAAACGCAACGTTTTCATGGGTCATTACCTGCGGTGGTTATCGTCAGGAGCAACGATAGTCCGCAGGGTAGGGCAATCAAACAGCCAATATCCGGGAAGCTGAGGGGACCAATCCTGCACCGCCATATTAGGCGTTTTAGCGGATCGGGAAGCTGTTGAAATCCACGGCATTGGCCAAATGATTGTCGATCAGGCCGATAAAGCCTTGGACCTCAGGGCAATTGAAGTGCTGCTGCATGGCCGCTTCCGATTGCCAGTGGGCGCTGACCGTCCAGCGGTTGGTGTCCTCGGGGCAGCGGTCGACCATATAGGAATCGCAGCCCGGCAGTTCGCGCAGGGTTTCGACAATCTTTTGCAGTTGCTTACCCAGTTCATCCGAGCGGCCGGCGGCAGCCTGCACCTGTACGGTATTAATCACTTCGTTGGACATTGCTCACACTCCTGAATCAGGCCGGACGAATCCTGCTCATTGAGGGATAACGCTTAGGCAGGATAGGCCTGCTTGTGCGGACCGCCAATAGCCAAACGCCCGGTAAAGCCGCAGACCAATCCGTCAGGCAACCTGCTGCAGAATGTCGCGCAAACGGTCCAGCGCGGTGTCGATGTCCAGCGTTTCAATGGCGCCAAAACCCAGCAACAGCCCGGCCTGCGGCGCTTGCTGGAAGTAAAAGGCTTCGATGGAATAGAGCCCGACTTCGACTTTTTTGGCCAATTCGATCACCAATGGAAGATCGATAGGCACTTTGCATATCACCACCAGGTGGAACCCGGCCGTGGTGGGCACCGGCTGGAACCATGGCGAAAGATCGCCTGCCATACGCGCCAGAATCCGTTCGCGACGCCCGGCATAAATCGTGTGGCAGCGGCGGATGTGCTTGAGCAGGCAGCCTTCGGCGATGAATTTGGCCAGCGCCCACTGTGGCAGTGTGGAGGTATGCAGGTCGGTGAGCTGCTTGGCGCGGATCACCGCTTCGAGAATTGCCGGGGGCAAAATCGCATAGCCGAGGCGCAACTCCGGCAGCAAGGTTTTCGAGAACGTCCCGACGTACGCGACGATCCCGCGCTCATCCATGCTTTGCAGCGAATCGGCAGGGCGGCCCTCGTAGCGAAACTCGCTGTCGTAATCGTCCTCGATGATGATTGCGCCCAGTTCATAAGCCCGTTCTAGCAGCGCCACCCGGCGTTCCTGGCTCATCGGCAGGCCGAGCGGGAACTGATGGGACGGTGTGACGTAGATCAGCCGCGTGCCGAGGGGGATTTTGTCCACCTCAATGCCTTCGGCATCCACCGGCACACCGATCACCGTGGCGCCGTGCGAGCTAAACAACAGGCGTGCCGGCGGGTAGCCGGGGTCCTCCATGGCGACAATGCTGCCGGGGCGGGTCATGACCCGGGAAATCAGGTCCAGCGCCTGTTGCGCGCCATTGCACACCACCACGTCTTCGTCCTGGCAAATGACCCCGCGGGAAAATGCGATGTGCCGGGCGATGGCATTGCGCAGCGCCGGCAGGCCTTCGGGCAGGTTGTAGAGGCCTTTTGAGCCGGCCACCTGGCGCAAGGCGTGAGAGGTGCAGCGACGCCAGTCATCCTGCGGGAATTGGCCCTTGCTGACGGCACCGCCTATGAAGTCATAGCGCAACGAGCCTTCCAGTGTCGGATGACGCAGGAATACCGGCAGATTGCGCCAGGATTCGATGACCTCAAAGCTCGCCAGCTCGGAATGGCTTTGTTTACGGGTGATTTTTGAAGGCCGGGCATTCACGTAGGTGCCTTTGCCGATCACTCCGGTGAGGAAGTTTTCGTAGGTCAGTTGCGAGTATGTGTCAGAAATGGTCTTGCGCGAAATTCCCAGCTGTTCGGCCAGCAAGCGGCTAGGCGGCAGCTGTGTCCCGGCGGCCAGGCGCCCGGATTCGATGGCGCTGCGCAGTTGGTTGTACAACTGGCCTGCCAGGTCCTTGCGGCCGTTGATGACGACATGAAGTTCCATACCGACGAGGCTCCTGCAGCGGTTGGGGCGCGTGTGCGTCGCGCCAGATTACCCGCATGAGTGGCTGCGCAGAAGTTGCGCGAGCCAAAAACCTCAGATTGGTCTGTTGTGCAATGGTCCCTGGCTTTTTCGTTGAATTGGCACTGTAACGTGCGTGCATCACCGCCTAACGTGGAGGTCACTATTCGATCCTTGAGGTCGCCCCATGAGTTCCCGCCTGGATTACTACAGCGCTTCACCCAAAGCGATGAAAGCGATGATTGCCATGGAAGCCTTGACCAGCAACCTCAGTATCGAACCCGCGCTGCTGCACCTGATCAAGATTCGCGCTTCGCAGCTCAATGGCTGTGCCTTCTGCACCGACATGCATTCGGTGGACGCACGGCGCCTCGGCGAGACTGACCGGCGCCTGTACTCGATCGTCGTGTGGCGCGACAGCGGCTTTTTCAACCCGCGCGAGCGCGCTGCGCTGGCCTGGACCGAAGCCGTGACGCTGCTCTCCGAAAGTCACGTGCCGGATGAGGTTTTCGCACTGGCCCGAGAGCAATTCAGTGAATCGGAGATGGTCGATTTGACGATGGCCGTGACCACCATCAACAGCTGGAATCGCCTGGCAGTCAGTTTTCGACAAACTCCAGGCGGCTGAATCAACTATCGGCGTCGATTGTCACGTCAGGTTCATAAACGCTGCGCAGGATGAGGGTTTCAAGGATAGATCGACAAGGAATCATTGATGTCACTCATGGAGTCTACTTTTGCGGCCAGTATCGATCCGGTGCTGGCGCAGTCCTTCCGGGTTAGCGCCCGTTGCGGGAGCTTCATCCAAGCCGCTCGCAGCCTCAATATCAAATCCACCCAGTTACGCAAACACCTGGCGCAGCTTGAGGGGCAATTGCAATGTTCGCTGTTCAATCATCACGACAATGGCCTGGCACTGAGTCGTGAAGGGTTGGCGCTTCAGGCACAGCTAATTGCTTTGGCGCATGAACGCGATGCGCCAGTGTTCGAACAACCGCAGATTCGCCTGGCGGTGGCTGAGCCGATCCTGCACGACATTCTCGGCCGTGACCTGATCGCATTGTTGCGTCGTAACGCCAGCGTGCGACTGGACATCATAACGCTCGACAGTGAGCTGAGCCTGCAATCGATCAGCGCCGATGTGGTGCTGTGGCTGGCGGGCACTGACACGCCACTGCCGGGGCCGAGTTTTGCAGTGAGCGAACCGCAGCGTCTGGCGCAACTGGACTATTTTCCGTACATCGCCAAGCGCTATTCGCGAGTCGCCGCACGGCCGGACAGCCTCGGCGACCTCGCCGATTTCATGCTGGTGCAGTGGCAGCAAGATCGCCAAGTCGAGAGTTTTCGGCCGTGGAACAGCGTGGTGGATCAGCGTTTGGCCGGCGTGGTGCAACTGCATTCCTATGCGCTGATGCTGGAGATGATCCGTTGCAGCGCTTGTATCGGGCTGTTGCCGCAATACATAAGCCAATTTGACCGCGGGCTGATGGCGTTGCCCGGACTGTTCGACCAGCCGATGCAGCGTCAGGTGTGGATGGCGGTGAATGCCGAATCACAAGGGCAGGCCGATGTGCAGAGGATCGTTGAGCTGATCCAAAACACCTTCAACGAGCGCCGGGAGTGGTTCGAAGGCTGAACACGGTCATTTGTAGGAGTGAGCCTGCTCGCGATAGCGGTGTGACATTCAGCATCTATGTCGACTGTTACACCGCTATCGCGAGCAGGCTCACTCCCACAGGGGGATGTCGCCATGCCTTAAGAGTGCGTTGTAGAGTAAACGGCCATGTCTGCATCAAGGAAGAATCACCCATGCCCGCCACTGACCCCGTCATCACCCTCGAACGTTTCAACGAATCCCACATTGATGGTATTACCGCGCTCTACAACGACCCGGCGATTACCCGTCAGGTGCTGCAAATGCCGTTTCAGTCCACTGAAGTCTGGCGCAAACGCCTGTCCCCGGACAATGAACGCGTGGTGCAACTGGTTGCCCTGCATCAGGGCACGGTGATCGGCAACATTGGCCTGGAACAGTTTTCGCGGATCCGCCGCAGCCATGCCGGCAGCCTCGGCATGGGCGTCGCGGCGGCGTGGCAGGGCAAAGGCGTGGGTTCGACATTGCTGGCGGCGGTGCTGGACATCGCCGACAACTGGATGAACCTGCAACGCGTGGAGCTTTCGGTGTATGCCGACAACGAAGCGGCCATTGGTCTCTACCGAAAATTCGGGTTCGAGACCGAAGGCCTGTTTCGCGATTACGCCGTGCGTGACGGCCGACTGGTCGATGCCTTGAGCATGGCGCGTCTGCGTCGCTCGCTTGACGCCGATTGATTCAGTCGCCCAGTGCGAACGCCACCGCCGCCTGCGCATGCAGTTCGGTGGTGTCGAGCAAGGGCATGGCGCTGTGTTCGGGTTTGATCAGCATGCCGATTTCGGTGCAGCCGAGGATGATCGCCTGGGCGCCTCGTTGGGTCAGCGACTCGATCACCTGCTGATAGACCTGCCGCGAGGTTTCACTGATCACCCCGACGCACAACTCGTCGTAGATGATCCGGTGCACCGCCTGGCGCTCCTCGGCTTCAGGCACCAACACGGTCAGCCCCATCGCGCTCAGGCGATCCTTGAGAAAGTCCTGTTCCATGGTGAAGGCGGTTCCGAGCAACCCGACCTTCAGTGCACCGGCATCCACGGCTGCCTGACCGGTCGGGTCGGCGATATGCAGGAACGGAATAGTGATCGAAGCCTGAATCTGCCCGGCCACCTTGTGCATGGTGTTGGTACACAGCACCACACACTCGGCGCCGCCAGCTTCCAGTCGCCGCGCCGCATCCACCAGAATCGCCGCCGCATCGTCCCAGCGGCCGGCGTGCTGGGCCTGTTCGACAGGCCCGAAGTCGACGCTGAACATGAGCAACTGCGCCGAACGCAGCGGCCCGAGTCGGTCACGAACTTGCTGGTTGATGAGGCGATAGTACTCGGCGCTGGACTCCCAGCTCATGCCGCCGATAAGGCCGATGGTGCGCATTGAACACTCCCTTTGTTATCGCCTGTATTGATGTTGCAGGCGGGCAGGAGAGTTTCGAGTTCTTTCGCCATGCGTGCCAGCGATAAATGCACTGGGTCATTCATTGAGTCACTGCCTGATCCGCTGCGACATATTGAAAGGTGGCAGTCCCCGATGCGCTATTCGCCGGTGTCAGGCGGATAATCGGCACCACTATTTTGGGGGTGGTCGAGTTGTAGAAATCCCGTTGGTTATATTGCGCGTCGGCCAGTGGTTTCGGGTCTGTACCGCCGTAAACGTAAAAGAACGCCATGATCGGTAACGTATTGGGGCGACCGGGTGTCCAGGTTTTGATGATGACTTCGTTATGCCCGTTGAACCCCGTAGGACCCAGCAGGGTTTTTGCACGAAGGGATTGATAAAACGCCGGGCCTGCCAGGGCATTGCGATCATCGGTAATGTCGAAACCGCATTGCCGAAGATTCGGGTTGCCGCCCGGTATATTCCAGACGGCCAGCCATTGTTCGGCAGTGGTCACGCCCGCGTTCTGGCAAAGTTGACTCTGAGCGGGATAGTCGCTATGGGGAACGCAGACGGACGTTTCACTTCGGTGCCACGTCCATCCATCCATAGGGTAAGAGCACAGATAGTCCAGATCTATTTTGTCAGTCGGTGCCTCGAATATGGGGTACAGGATATAGCCGTTGCCGTAACCCCATGCCAACCGCCCAAAATTGGCATCGGCCCTTAGATAAGAAAAGGAAACGCCGCCGCTTTTAATGGATGTCGGGCTTGGGTCCCAGACTTTATAGGTGTTGGCGGGGTCTTTTACCGTCACTCTTAATGTGACGCCGGCACACAGGAAAGCAGGTTGAGAGTTGGAATTGTTGCAGTTCGCGAATGTTCTGCCATAAAGCGCCGTTAGTTGATTCGCAATGGCGGGCCCATTGTGCGTGTTTTGTTCGCTGAATACAGCGCCTACATCAGTTGAGGGTTGCTCGATTTGGCTGCAACCCACGACCAATGTGAATAGAAGCAATCCAATTAATTTGCGCATGACAAAACTCCCTGTTGATTGTCGGGTAATGAACTGGTTGGGTGATCTGTTTTTGGCTTCGGTGAATCTAACTAAAATCTGTCGCTCAGCTATAAAGCGACTCTTAAACACCATGAAAAAATAATGAGGTCGTTGGTGTCTGTTTTTCTCAGGGTGTAATTGAACATCACGTCAAACCCCCGATTCTCCGTTAGCCATGCCTGCAAGACCGGAAGATTGGTATAAGAGGGTTGTGTAATAGTGACTTCTTCACCATATCGAGTGACTCGTCCGAACAGCGCGAGGCGCACTTTATAACTCCCCTCCAACGCCGGGTAATAAGCCCTGAGATTAAGTTTGTCCGAGGACAGGGTGGGTTCCGGAAGATGGTGTTTCTGGCCGGTGATTCGGATGCCCAGCGTTTTGGATGTCAGGTCCTCAGTGGTGCCCGGCAACCGGACGGTGTAACTGATCTGCGCACCGGTACCGATGCAATCAACAACTTCCAGCCTGGGAACCAGGAAGCTCAACGTCTGCCCCGCCTGGGTGACCGTTTGAATCTCACTGCCATAGGTCGAATTGCGCCCAAGCCAATAGACTTTGACGGTTTGTCCGCGAGCCGAGCCTGGGAAATCGACCTCGATCGTTGCAAACGGGGTCTCATAGAAGTCTTTTTCAAAGTTTAAGACGATGCCGTTCTGTTCCTTGGCTTCCAGCACTTTGGGCGGTTTCAGATCCAGAGCCGGTTGCTTGATATGCACGTCAATGTGAGTGGTGGGCGACCAGATCGCCTGCGGTCCTGATGAGTTTCCGATTTGATCCACGACCCTGAAGCGCATGGCAAATCGAGGGTGGTCCTTTTTGAACGCATCTGCAAAAAGCTTCAACACGATTGTGCCGGCAGCGGCTTGAGCCTCTGTCACTGTATGCAGGACCGTGTGGCCATCACAATCGAGCGTGATTTTGTCGTGCGCTCGCATGTGAATGTAATTCAGTTTTACTTCTACCCCTTTGGCGACGCGCTCGGCATCCAGACCTTTGTCGATGACATCAGCGGGTAGTGTCATGATCAGGTTGGGGTTGTCCCCGGTCCCCGACACTTCGCCACCGGGGCGAGGGCTGTTGAAGAGAGCGACCAAGTCGTCCGAGGTTTCCGGGTCCTGACTGATACGTTTGACTATCAAGCGGATCCGGTTGATACCGTCCTTCAGGAACCTGCGCGGCAGATGCAGTGCGAACCTTTTGTTTTCTTCGCCTGGCTGAATGATTATTTGGTCGGCGGGCTCGGTTTCGTCATTCACCTTCAACACTGCTGAGTCGTACGCACTCATGTTGAGCCAAGGATCGACCACTGTGTAAACACCGGCAACAGTGACAAGAGCAAGCCCGATGCCACCCTCGGGATTGTCGGTATGAATTACCGGCGTCGTCCACAGCGGTATGATGACCTTGTCTATCTTTAAAATCTGGCTGCTCATGAAGTGCGTTCCTTTGCTGACGGCAGTGGGTTTTTCGTTGTGTCGACGGCCCGCTCATCAAACACCTGACAGGTGAGTGTCGGCTACTGTCACATCTGACAGGTCGAAGGGACTTTCCCACCACAAATGCAGCCGCTCGTCGTTTTCACTCGTAGTAGAAGGGCTGACCCACCTGGCAGCTTTGTCATACATCGGCGGCCGTCATCTGCCATGATGAAAGTCCGCAGCACTGCTCCAACCAAAGGAACACCGCAATGGACGACGTACAACAACTGGGCGAAATGCTTCGCCACTACGCAGAAAGCGAAGCGCACAAGAAGCAAACGTTCGAGTCGCAATCGGCCGTGTGGGCCACGCGTATCAGTGAGCTGTTCGATCAGATCCAGCAGTGGCTGGAACCGGTCCAGGCGCCGAATCTGCTGGAGGTGAGCCGCGAGGTGTATGTCGCTTCAGGGCCGAGCGTGCCGGTTGAGACGTCGACGTTCAAAACCGAAAAACTGTCCATTGTGATTGCCGGCAAGCCGGTGGAGTTTGTGCCGGACGTGATGGGCGCTGGCGGTCAGATTTCATTGGCGGTGATGGGGCTGACGGCCGCGCGCTATGGCAGCGTTTCGCTGGTTTGCCTGCCGCCGTCGAGTAGTTGGCAGTGGCGCAAGACCAATGGTTTGAAAGACCCGGACACCTTCGCGTTCGATGCGAACTTTCTGGCGCAGCAGTTGCAAAGTCTGATCCCCCGCGATCGCGGTCAAGTGCTCCAGGATTGACCCAAAACCCCATGTGGGAGCCGGCTCGCTCCCACATTGGATAGGTGGTGTATCGGTATCAAGGGTTATTTCAGCGCCGGATCTCCTATGTTCATTTTCTTCCAGCCCTGCAACAGCACCTGTGCTTTCGGTTCCTGCCCATTGCCCAGGTAGTACTGGATCAACGTCAGCCGCGCATTGCGGTTGGTAGGCTGTACTTTCAGCAACTGCTCCAGCACATCACAGGCCTCTTGCACCTTGCCGCTGTCATGCAACGCCACCGCCAGCACGTAGCCGTACTGGCCGTTCTGCGGTTCCAACTGCGCAGCTTTGCGTAACGCCGACATGGCCTGGTCCGATTTGCCCGCACGTACCAGCGACAAGCCCTGGGTGTACTGCAACAGTGCAGCGTCCGGGTGGTCTTTCAAACCTTGTGCCAGCAGTGTCTGCGCCTCCTGATGTTGGCCATTGGCATCCAGCCATTGCACCAGCGACACCAGCGCCGGGTAGAAATCCGGATCGCGTTTGAGGGCCATGCGCATGTACTTTTCGACCTCATCATTACGGCCACTGGCCTGATAGAACATGGCCAGGTTGAGGTTGGCTTCGGCCCGTTCCAGCAGGCTCATCTGTGCCGCTTCGTACTCAGCGATGGCCGCATTCCAGCTCGCCTGGGCGCCGCCCAAACCTGTGCGGGCGACACTTAGCAGGTCCCGGGCCGCGGCGATCCGCACAGCCATCACCGGGTCGGTCAGCAACGGCGTCAACAGCGGCACGCGCTCGGGTGGCGGCAGGAGCGCACTGATGGCCCTCACGGCACTTTCACGGACCTGTGGCGCTGGGTTGCTCAAGTCCTTGGTGGCCAATTTCAAGGCCTGTTCACTCGGGTACAGCGCCAGCTCGGCCAGCAAGGTTGCCCGCTGAATCGCCGGCAAATTGCTGCGTTGCAGCTGCTCATACAAGGCTTGCGCCGCACCGGGTTGGCCGTTTCGAACCAGCCACAGGCTTTCGTCATAACGCGCGGCCTGTGCGGTGGGTACGCTGTTCCACAGTTTGAACTGCTCGGTGACCTTGTCGCCGTCCTTGCCTTGGTGGCAAGTCAGACAGGCGTCTGGCGTGCCGAGTTTTTTCGCCCGCTCCGGGTTGGGAATACTGAAACTGTGGTCATGCCGGAAATCGTTGCCCATGTAGAACTTGCCGGGCATATGGCAATCCACGCACTGCGACCCCGGTTGGCCCATGGTGTGGCGAGTGTGTTCGATGGCGTCGTAGTTTTTTGCTTGCAGGCCTTTGCCATTGACGCCTTCCACCGGAGTTTTGCCCGCCGTGTTGTGGCATTGCAGGCAAACGCCGTTGCCCGGCGCCTTGAGCTCGTTGCTGTGCGGGTTATGGCAGTTGGTGCAGCGCACACCTTTGTCGAACATTTTGCTTTGGGCGAAGGAGCCGTGTTCGAACACTTCGTCCTTGATCTTGCCGTCCAGCGCATACAACTCGCGGGTCAGGAGGCTCGGCAGGTAGTCATCCATCAGGCGTTTGCCGGGGGTGTAGCCATCGCTCAGCGGTGCGCGGCGTGAATGGCATCGGGCACAGGTCTCGAGTTCGACCGTCGCGTTTTTGTCCTTGAGGTCGATGGCAAAACCGGCATGAATCAGATCACCCTTTTTCGCCGTCCATTCAAGGTGATTGGAAGCCGGGCCGTGGCATGCCTGGCAGCCGACACCGAGGCTGTTCCATTGGCTATCGAAGGTGTTTTTGGCGGCATCGTAATTGCGCTTGTAGCCCGTGGTATGACACTCGACGCACATGAAGTTGGCGTTCTGGCTCGGCTTGCTCCAGTGCAACGGGTTCTTGAAGTTCACGCCCTGGCCCGCATAGAGGTGGAACCAGCGGTGCTTTTCGGTATCCCAGGCGACGCCCAGGGGTTGCAAGCGGCCTTCGCCGACCTCGATCAGGTATTGCTGCAACGGCGCGATGCCGAAGGTATAAGCCACCTTGAAGTCGGCGTTCTTGCCGTCGATGCCCGGTGTGTTGACCCAGAATTCGTCGCCCTTGCGCGAGAAAACGGTGGTTTCGTTTTCGCCTTTGAAGGTGACGTTATTGAAGTCACCCAGCATCGTCTCGGCATTCGCTTCCTGCATCGCCAATTGGTGATGGGAGCCTTGCCAATCCTTGACCTGCTCGCTGTGGCAGCCTTGGCATTGTTGCTCATCGACCATCTTCGCCGCAGCCATCGCTGCCGGTTGCGGTTTGGCCGGTTGCGTGGCAGGGGCGCTGACGGGCACGGGTTTTAGCGGTGCCGGTGTACTGCTGAACAGAAACCAGCCGATAGCGATAACCGCCAGCAGCAATGCACTGATGGTCACAGGAAAAAGGTAACGATTGATCAGGTTCGGCTGTGAATCTGGGTTTGCTGCGTTGTTTTTATGCTTCGGCATTGCGACTTCCGTAGTCCAGGTGCGTTTGCCCTGAGGCGCGCGATCAATCTGAGTGCAGCTTTGACGGATGCCGGGCATCTGTCAAATGACGGTTGTGAAAAGGTCCTTGAGTCTTACTCACCGCCCCCTACAAACCAGCGGTAATACGGATTACCGCCATCGCCCATCATCACTTCACGAATATCCCTGGCCCATGCGTCGCGGTCACCGTCATACGCGTGCAGGCTCGCCCGATAGAACTGCATCAGGCGCTGTTGATGGGCATTCATGCGGTCGGTGAATCCGGTATCGGCGTTCAGCAGCGGCACTGGCTGCCGCAAGTCCAGCAGGGCCGGAAGCACGCGGCTGATTTCCTTGGCGCGCACCCAGGGGGCGTATTCGATCCGTGGCTGATCATCGGTGACCGGCAGCGCATCGGCGGCGAAACGTTCCAGGCCGGCGCGGTCGGTCACCCACGTGGCGAGCAACGCAGCGGCTGAGCCGATGCCCACATCCTGAAGAGTGCTGCGCACGCTTTCCTGCTGGAAGCGCTGGCTGATTTTCGCGGCATCCAGTTCGATCGGCTCCATCGAGCCCACCAGCAGCATTTCGTGGAACTCGCTGGTCCACAACGTCGCGTAGGGAAAGACATCGAGGAAGCTGCGCACCAGCGAGCGCGAATCGTCGATGTTCTGGGTTGGCAGCGGCAACCATTGCGCGACCAGGCCTTTTTTCTCCAGACGACTGGCGGCCAATTGGTAGAAGTCACGGGAATACAGATTCACCACGCCGGCAGCGGACGGTGGAGGCGGTTCGAGGGTGATCAGGTCGTAGTGCTGCGGGCTGCGCAGCAGTTCCTGGCGGCCATCGCGCAGGCGGACATCCACCGTCGGGTCAGCGGCGGCATTGAAGTTGCCTTTGAACAACGGCGCGGCTTTGATCACCGACGGCAGCAATTCGGCGACGACGCGATGTTCCAGTCCCGGATAGCGGGTCAGGGCGCCTGCGGTGATGCCAGTGCCGAAACCGATCACCAGCGCCGAGCGCGGTTCTCCGTTGTGGATCAGCAGCGGCAACAATGCCTGAATCCGCATGTAGCGCAGCGATGGCATAGCGTCGCCGGTGTTCGACACGCCCTGGATATACAGGCGCTGGAAGGTCTTCTGACCCTTGCCCTGCGTGACCACGGCCACCGTGCCGCCGCGTCCTTCTTCATAGAAGGCCAACGTGCCGTTGCGGGCGCCGGGCAGCAGGCTGGCGAGTTTGTCGACCGGGGTGAACATCGCCAGGGCCACCGATAGCAGGCCAATGGCAACCACGCCCTGACGCCGGCCTTTCTTGACGTGATGCCCCTTGCGCACCGCGAAATACCCGATCCCGGCAGCCACAATCGCCAGCAGCCCCAAAGTGCGCACCAGTCCCAGCAGAGGAATCAGCAAGAACCCGCAGAGCATCACGCCGACAATCCCGCCCAAGGTGTTGAACGCCACCACCGCGCCGACGTCCCGCCCGACCCGCTCAGGGCCGACGCTCAACCGCAGGGCCAACGGGAACGCCGCCCCCAGCAGCAAGGTCGGGACAAACACGATGCTCAGCGCCGCCACGGCAAACCGTGCGCTCATGCCCAGCAGTTCGCTACCGCCCATGGCCAGCGCCACCATTTCGGCCTGGGATTGCAAAAACACCAGCCAACGCCCGAGAAAGGCCACCTCCAGCAGCGCAATCAAACCAGCGCCGGCAATCAGCAGGCCGAACACGCCCCAGGGATCACGAAGGCGATCAACCCGACGGGCCAGCAGGGCGCTGCCGATGAACAAACCCGTGAGGTACGTCGCCAACACCACGGCAAACGCGTAGGTGCGGGTACTCATGAACTGCACAATGGATTGCGACCAGACCACTTCGTAGCCCAATGCCACACCGCCCGCGATGGAGTACAGCCACAGCGCCAGACGATCCGGGGCTTTTTCCGCGTGGTGTTTGACCGCAGCTTCGACTGACGCCGGGCGGTGGCGTTGAAACCACAAGGCACCGACTGCAGCCAATAAGTTCAGCATCGCGGCGGCGAGGGCACTGCCACGCACGCCGAGGGTGGCGATCAGCACGAAAGCCGCGAGCAGGGTGCCGGCAATCGCGCCAGCCGTATTTGCGGCATAGAGATGGCCGCCAGCCTTGCCCAAGTGTTGCGGGTCGCTGGCCAACGAACGAACCAGCACCGGCAACGTGCCACCCATCAACAGCGCGGGAATGCCCACCAGTGCAAACGGCAACACCCATGCCAGCAACCCGACGTGCTGCTCCAGCCAGGCAAATGGACTGGCGGCCATGCTCATCGCAAACGTCGCACCGACACCCAGCACCGCCACCAGCACTTCCAGCCCTGCATACAGCAGAACCGGCTGCTGCAAGCGATCAGCCCAGCGCCCGAACAGCAAACCACCCAAAGCCAATCCGGCAAAAAATGCACTGATGCCGGTGGTGATCGCATACACCTCGACACCGACCACCAGCGACAACTGCTTGATCCACAGCACCTGGTACACCAGCGCAGCAGCGCCGGAGACGAACAGCAGCAGGGCAGGAATCAGCAGGGCCGGGGTTGCGGCGCTGTGAGGGGCGGGTATGGCCGACGACTTGCTGGCGACACGTGAGGACATTGCGGGTGCCTTGTTCCAATTCAAAAAAACCAGTGACTGTACTGGCCTTATCGCGAGCAGGCTCGCTCCCACGATGGATCATCCCTGTGGGAGCGAGCCTGCTCTCAAGTTGAAAATAAGGCCGCTCGCCGGTAAGGGCGAGCGGCGGGCTTGCGGTCTTACTGTGCAGCCGGATCTTTCATTTTTTCCAGGATTTTTGCGTCAACCGCAGCGCGGATCTGGTCGATGCTGAAGCTGGCCGGTCTCTGGCTCGGTGGGTAGTCGATGAAGGTCTGCAGGAATGCTGCAGCCTTGCCCACCGTTAACGCTGCCAAATAAGCGTTTTTGGTTACCCAATCGTAATACTGGTCAGAAACCACATCAGCCCGTTCATACGGGTCCATACGCAGATTGAAAAGCTTCGGCACGCGCAGGCAAACGAACGGTTCGCTCCAGACTTTGAATCCGCCTGGTGCGCGCTGTTCACAGAACACCGCTTTCCAGTTGTCGTAGCGCATGGACACTAGTGTCCTGAGCGGTTAATTCAAGAATCTATTTTTAATCGCCCCCAGCTTTGCTTTATGCACCGAGCTGATGATGGTTTCAGCCGTTTTGTTCCACTTGAATGGTTTTGCTGAGTGCTCATTGTGGGCTTCGATAAATTGACGAATGCCCGTTTTCAGCTCCGCGACGCTGGTAAAAACACCCCGGTACAGGGCTCGCCGCTCCAGTTGAGCGAACCAGCCTTCCACGGCATTCAGCCAAGAGGCGCTGGTCGGCGTGAAGTGCAGCTTGAAGCGTGGATGCTTCTCCAACCACTGCTTGATCGCGAGAGTCTTGTGAGTTGAACTGTTGTCCAGGATCACATGCAGATCCAGTTCGGCCGGTGTGCTGCGGTCGATCTGTTGCAGGAAAGCCAAAAACTCCTTGGCCCGATGACGCTGGGTAATCCGTCCGATCACCTTGCCCGTCAAAATGTCAAAAGCCGCGTACAGACTCGCCGTCCCGTGGCGTTTGTAATCGTGGGTTCGACGCTCGATCTGCCCGGGACGTAGCGGCAACATCGGCTGCGTGCGATCCAGTGCCTGGATCTGGGTTTTCTCGTCAACCGACAGCACCAGCGCGTTATCCGGCGGGTTCAGGTAGAGCCCGACCACATCGACCACCTTTTCGGCAAAGAGAGGATCGTTACTGATTTTGAAGGTCTTCAGCCGGTGCGGCTTGAGGTCGGAAGCGGCCCAGACTTGTCGAACCTGCCACGTACTGACCTGCGCATATTTGGCCATCAGGCGAACACTCCAATGTGTTGCCTCACGAGGGACACGCTGAGTTGTTAACGTCAGGATGTCGTTGAATTTTGCAGCACTGAGCTTGCGCGGCTGGCCGCTACGCGGCAAATCGTTTAATCCCTCAAGCCCTGCCTCCTGATAGCGCTTGCGCCATTTAAAGATCACGGATGCCGATATTTGCATCTGCTCAGCAACGGTATTGGGTGTGAGCCCATCCGCCAAGAGAAGCAATATTCTGGCGCGCTGTGCGAGGTTCTGCGCCAATGACCCCATCCGCAACCAGCTTTGCAAGGTGACGAGGTCGGAAGGTGTTAAAGCAAAGGGAGCAGCGGGACGGGCCATTTGTACAATCAGTCCATGACGGTGGGCCATCAGTTTACCGCCCCTCTGATTGATAGTCGAACTAACCGCTCATGACACTAGCACGCCGTCGTCGTTGAAGTAGTAGAACTCGTGACGCTCGCTTTTAGGCTGTTGGCCGGTCAGGTAAGGCAGCTGGTTGTAGCCGTCCAGGTGCACCTTGAAGTTGGTGCCGCCAGAGGTCGGTGCCCAGCCTTTGAGCAGTTTGTCTTTTACACTGGTATCGCCAGCCGCTGCTAGCAGGGTCGGGAACCAGTCAAGTCCGGAAAACATCTCGTTGGAGATTTCACCCGCCTTGATCTTGCCCGGCCAGCGCACGATCGCCGGTACCCGGTACGCGCCTTCCCAGTTGGAGTTCTTCTCGTTACGGAACGGCGTGGTCGCCGCGTCCGGCCAGGAGAACTGGTTCGGGCCGTTATCGGTGGTGTAGACGACAATGGTGTTGTCGGCGATTTTCAGGTCGTCTAGGGTTTTCAGCAGTTTGCCGACATCACCGTCATGCTCAAGCATGCCGTCCGCATAGTCATTGCCGGGCATGCCGCTTTGGCCCTTCATAGACTCGCGCACGTGGGTGAACAGGTGCATGCGGGTGGTGTTCATCCAGACGAAGAACGGTTTGTCCGCCTTGGCCTGTTTCTCGATGAACGCTTGCGCGGCGGCGGTGGTTTCGTCGTCGATGGTTTCCATGCGCTTGGCAGTCAGGGCGCCGGTGTCTTCGATCTTGCCGTCGGCGAAGCTGTGGATCACGCCTCGCGGGGAGTTGGCCTTGACGAATGCGGCGTCATCCTTGGGCCAATACGGACGCTCCGGCTCTTCTTCGGCGTTGAGGTGATAGAGGTTGCCGAAGAATTCGTCGAAGCCGTGGTTGGTCGGCAGGTATTCATCCCGGTCGCCCAAGTGGTTTTTGCCGAACTGGCCGGTGGCATAGCCCTGGGACTTGAGTGCCTGGGCGATGGTGATGTCGCGTTTTTGCAAGCCCACCGGGGCACCCGGCATACCGACTTTCGACAGACCGGTACGCAGTGGCGTCTGGCCAGTGATGAACGAAGAGCGGCCGGCGGTGCAGCTGTTCTCCGCGTAATAGTCGGTGAACATCATGCCTTCACTGGCGATGCGGTCGATGTTCGGTGTCTTGTACCCGACCACGCCCATCGAGTAGGCGCTGATGTTGGTCTGGCCGATGTCATCGCCGAAGATCACGAGGATGTTGGGTTTTTCGGCGGCCCCGGCTGTTGCCGAAATCGCCATCACCGAGGCTGCCACGAGGGCAAGTTTCGGTAGCCACTTGTTTATGCGAGTCATCTGACTTGCTCCTTTTTCTGACTTGCGTCGCCTGATGCGACAAACGTTTATTGCGGTCCTGCGTTACGCTTTTTTTACTGCATTTGCTCGGCAGTGGCGGAATCGTACGGGTAGATCCGGCGCCATTCGGCAGCCATGTCCACGACAGTCCAGCCACGGGAATTTGCTTCGTCCAGCGCCTTGTCCAGGCGGCCGATGTCTGACTTACGGTCATAGGCCCATTCGCGTTTCGCGTCAGTGTGATGAACCAGCCCCATGAATCGTTTGCCCGTGCCTGCGGCGGTCCATTGCAGCATCTGCAAGTCGCCGTCGGAGTTGCCGAAGGCGAGGATCGGCCGCTTGCCGATGACCGCGTCGATGCTTTCCGGTTTGCCCGGGCCGTCATCGTTGTGGGCCAGTTTCGGGGTGCGCAGGATCGAGGTCTTACCGTCCTTGTACTGAAACGCTGTGACAAACGTAGTGCCGATGACCTGCTCTGGCGGGATGCCGTAGACCTTCTCGGCGAAGGCGCGCATGAACCCGGTATCACCACCGGAAACGATGTAGGGCTTGAAGTCCTGGCTGCGCAGGTAGTCGAGCAGTTCCAGCATTGGCTGGAAAACCATCTCGGTGTACAACTTGCCGGTTTTCGGATGCTTGGCCTGACTCAACCAGGTCTTGGCGTAGTCATCGAAGGCTTCGGTGGTCATGCCGGTGTGGGTCGCACCGAAGATTTTCATGATGCCGCCCATGCCAGAAGCCGCTAGCGCCTTGTGATCGTTTTCCAGTACGGCCTGGAACGGCTGGGTGGTTTTCCATTCCGGGTGTTGCGGCGCGGTGCGCTTGACCTCTTCGAGGGCAAATAACAGTTCGAAGTACATCGGCTGCTCGCTCCACAGGGTGCCGTCGTTGTCGAACACGGCAATGCGATCTTCGGGCTTGACGAAGTCCTTGCTGGATTGATCGGTGACGGTCTGGACGAACTCGATGATGTGTTTCTTCGATGGGCCATCGTTCCACGAGGGCAGCGGCTCGGCGGCTTGAGTAAGCAACGGCAGGGCCAGCGCGAAGAGCAGTGTCAGACCAAATCGGTGACGGATCGATAGCGGGTTCGTCATGGAAAATCCTTTTCGTGAGCAGGGTTTAATGGCCGCAATGCTGAAACGACCTTGGCATGGCGCTGTTCAGCTTGACTATGCAGCGTAGTCAAGGAGTTCTCGAGTTGCCGCAATGCCTGATCTTCGGTTGGGGCACGGCCGTAGCAGGCGCGCAGCAGGTCTTGCAGTCGAGGACTCAGAGGGCTTAATTTCAGGCCCAAGTGGCTGCGTTTGAGCCACAGATACAAGGCACTCAGTTGGGCGGGCTTGCCGTCGATTTGCCGCGGAATCTGCCGCCAGGCGTAGTCGGCGGACTCCAGCCACGCGGCGTACCGGGCGTGGCGGCGGGCCTGTGTGGCGAGGTAGGCGCGATGCACGAATGGACGGGCGAACCAGACAAACAGCACCACCATCATGAGCAGCGCCGAAAGCCCCAGCCAGTGCCCGGAAAGGTGCACACGACTTTGCTGGCCGAGTTTTTTCAGGTCGTCAGCAATCGAGAAAACCGGTTTGTAAGCGCTGTTGGCCGCAGCCTCAAAGGTTACGGCCGGGACTTGCGCAGTGCGGGTTTGCTGATTGCTGGCGTCCCACCATTTCAGCTCGATGGCCGGCAGGTTGTAATGGCCTTCGGTATCGATGCGGTACGTCACCGTGTCGATGCGCTGGCCGCCGTTGAAGTGGCCTCGGCCATCATCCAGATTGCTGATTTGCGGGCTCTTCGGGTAACGGCTCAATCCGTTGATATCGCCCATCGCGGGTGCCGGCAGCGACATGGCCATGGAATTGTCGGCCTGCAAGGTCAGCCGACGGGTGATGCTGTCGCCGACCTTCAATGGCGTCGCGGAGTTGACGATTTTTTGCGTGAAGCGCAGACCTTGCGCCACCAGCACCGGCTCGCCGGGATTGAATCCCGGAGGTTGCGCAGCGGTGAAGTGCAACGGCTGGCTTTGCGCGCTCAGTGGGGCGCTGGCCTGACCCGGCTGGGCCTCCACGGTCAGCGGCGGAATGTCGAAACCCTGCGCCAGATTCGGGGTGATCCGGTAGGTGTAGCGCATGCCGTTGAAGGCTTTACCGTCGAGGCTCTGATTGATGTGCTCGGCGTGGCCATCCGGCGGCAGCACCAGGGCGCCGGGAAGCTTCAGGTCGGGCAGGGTCGGGGCGTCGGTAAACCAGCTGTCGGTGAGGACGTCGAGTTGCAGTTCTACAAGGCTGCCGACCATGACTGAGCTGGCGGGTTGCAGGTGGGTCTGGACGCGGAGGTCGGGTTCGGCGGCCAAGGCATAGGTGGAGGACAGACAGAAGAGTAGGGTGCTGACATTTGTAGTGAATGATCTGGCGCTATCGCGGGCAAGCCCAGCTCCTACAGGGATTTGTGGTGTGCACGGATTTAATGTGGGAGCTAGCCTGCTAGCGATGGCCATCACTCGGTTCATGGTCTGGCCCCCGCCTGATCCTGCAAACTGAATTTCTGCTTGAGGAACTTCGCTGGCGAAGTGCTCAGGTTCTGCAACCACACCTCATCGGAGGCGGCTTGTTCGGTCTGCACCGGTTTGCTCTGGCCCTTGCCCGGCGCCTTGTCCATTTTGATTTCGTCCGGTTTCACCTCGGGCGCATTTTGTTCGGCGCTTTCGGTGTCTTTCTGCAACGCAATCGCCAACGCCAGATTGGCTGTGGCCTCGGGGAATTGCGGTTGTAACTTCAAGGCTTGTGTATACGCCGCAATCGCCTGATCAAACTTGAAACGGCGCACGTAGATATTGCCCAGATAGAAATACGCCTGCGGTGTTTCCAGTCGCGCAAAACTGGCCAGTGCCAGGTCGAAATCCGCCGCGTTATAGGCGGCGACGCCTTTCCAGTACGGATCGACAAAATGTGCGGCGGCCTGCGGGAAGTGCTGGTGTTCAAAGGCCCAGCGGCCTTGCTGATCGGGAGTGAAGAACGCATCGGTCAGGGCGTTGGCTTCGGCGCTGGTTGGCTGCAAACCAATGCCCAGCGCCAGCAGCAAACCCGCCATCCAGTTCAGGCTCCAGCCCTTGCGCACGCTGAAAAACGCGAGCAGCAGCAACGGCCAGCACAGCCAGTAACCGGCGTCTTTCCAGTGCAGTTCACGCTGTTCATCGCTGGCACTCTGGAAATGCTGCTGGGCGTGCAGTTCAATCCAGTCCAGATCGTCGTTGTTCAGCGTCAGGCTGCCCAACGGCGCATCCATGGCTGAAGCCAGCTGCTTGAGCGCTGCCTGATCAAAACTGCCCAGCACCGGGCGACCGTTGCTGTCGGTGCGCGGCTGGCCGCTGGCGTCATGGATGATGCCGCCATCTTCGCTGCCAACCGCGAGGATCAGCACTTGCAGCGCGCTGTCGTCCAGTAGCTTGTCCAGCCCGGCCAGTTGTGAAATGTCGGCGCCGTCAGTGATCAGCAACAGCGTGCCCGGGGTTTTCTCGGCCGCGAGCAGGTGCTTGGCTTGCTCGATCACAGCGCCGACATTTTTGCCTTGTTTGGCGATCAGGTCAGTGCTCAGGGCTTGAATGAACGTATCCAGCAAGGCCGGATCATCGGTGGGCGGCAACACCAGATGCGCGCTGCCGGCGTAGGCGATCAACGCGTTGCGCGCACCGGCGCGGCGCTGGATCAGGTCGTGCAGTTTGTGCTTGGTCGCTTCCAGTCGACTCGGTGGTACATCGCTGGCGTCCATCGACGGCGACAGGTCGATGGCGATGATCAGCGGCGCACGGTTTTCCAGGAAGTCCGGGCGATCCTGCTCCCAAGTCGGGCCGGCGGCTGCGACAGCACCCAGCATCAATACGGCGCAGACCAGATGCACCGGTCGCAAGCGTTGCTGATCCTGTGGGGTAATCAGCAGGTGCGGCAGCAAGTGCTCGGCAATGTTGCTGCGCAAGCGTCGTTGCAAGTCGCGGCTGCGGCGCCAGAGCATTGGCAGCAAGGCGGCGAATGGCACGAGCAACAGCCAGATCGGGCGCAGAAAGTGGAAGTCGCTGAGGTTGATCTCCATTTCAAGCCTCCTGCCGCTGACGCGCAAGTGTCAGGTGCGGGCGGATCAGGGCACTCAGGTGATACGACGCCAGCAGCCCGATGGCGGCACCGAGCGGCCACCAAAACAAATCCTTTTTCGGCTGATGGCTGAGGGTTTTCACTTGATGCGGAGTCAGTTTGTCGAGGGTGCTGTAGACCTGATCCAGCGCGGTGCGGTCTTCGGCGCGGAAGAACTGGCCACCGGTGGCTTTGGCGATTTGTTGCAAACCTTGCAGGTTGACCTTGGCTTCGCCTTCGGCCGTCGGGTCGCCAATGCCGATGGTGTGAATCACCACACCTTTGGCGGCGGCCATTTCTGCGGCGTGGTCCGGGGTGATGGCGCTGCTGGTATCGTTGCCGTCGGTCAGCAGGATCAGCACTTTCTCTTGCTCGTGGGCTTGATCGAGCAGTTTCAGACTCAAGCCAATCGCGTCACCGATGGCGGTGTTGGGCCCGGCCATGCCGATGCCGGTGTCGTCCAGCAACAGCGACAGGCTGGCATGGTCCAGGGTCAGTGGCGCCTGCGGATAGGCGCCGCTGCCGAACACGATCAGCCCAAGGCGATCGTCTTTACGCTTGTCGATAAAGCCATGCACGACTTCTTTGACGGCGGCCAGACGATTGATTTTCTGGCCATTGGCGTCGGTGAAGTCGGTGGTTTCCATCGACTGGGAGATGTCGATGGCGAGCATCAGGTCGCGTACCGGTTGCTGGCGTTCGATGGGTTTTTCGATGAACACCGGGCGCGCGGCGGCCAGCAGCACCAGCGCCCAGACCAACAGGTTCAAGGCGAGCTGCCAGCGGTTATTGCGAGTGCCGGCCTGACTCGGTGCCTGACCGATCGCGCGGCTCATGGCGCCGAAAAACGGCACGCGCACGGCGCTGCGGGCTTCGCGGTAATCGGGCAGGAAGCGGTAGCCGAACCACGGTAACGGCAGCAGGATTAGCAACCAGGGGTAATCAAGCTGCCACATGATGACGCTCCACCCAGAGTTTGCAGGTGCTGAACAGTTGTTCGCGTTTTTCGCTTGGCAATGCGAGCAGAGTGGCATCGGGGGCATAGGCCAATACAGCCAGTTGCTGACTGAGGTCGGCGGGTAAGGGGTGCGTACTGTGCCGGACCAGAAATACCTGCCAGTCCTCACCCCCCAATGCACCCACATCCCCCTGTGGGAGCGGGCTTGCCCTAATGCCAGTCAGTTAAGCCCTCTTGCCTTCTTTTTGGGATATTTGACTGGTCTGGGCTTGACCACTCGTGGATAACTTCGCTCTCGTCTGGCAGGCAGCATGAAGTGCTTAGCCTGGACTCTCAGTTCTGCCAGTCGTTTAGGGATCGTGCCTGGCGTTTCCAGCGGGCAGAAGCGCAGCGCATTGGTGATCGCTTGAGCCAGCCAGAGAAAACTCAAGCGCTGCGGCACCACCTTTATTTCTTCAGCCATCAAGCGCATTTCCTGACGGATCAGGTTGTAGGCCAACAGAGTTCCCCACAGTTCTTGGCGCACCAAATCAGGTTGTTTACTGCGTAATTGCTCCCCCTTAAGCAGGTTTTGCTTGATCTCGCGGTAACCCAATTCAATTTCCCAACGTTCGTTGTAGTGCCCCGCCACCCGATTGGCAGGGTAACGCTCGGCATCGATCAACGAGGTGAGATAGCGGCGGGGTTTGTCGTCTATCGAATACTCAATCAGTCGTGCATGCCAATGGGTAGGAAGGTCTGGACGTTGCTTGAGCGCATCTCGGGATACAGCCAATCGCACGAGCCAATCACCGGCGCCCAACTCTTCGACTACCTCGTATTTAAGCGGTTTGCGTGCCCGCATGAGCCAATGCCGTTCGGTTCCACTGTGCTGCCAGTCGAGCAAGAGGGCTGCCGAGTAATAGGCACGGTCAAAAATCGTCACCGAGTGATCGCTTACCGCTTTCTCCAGACCTTTGGCATGGCGAAGTTCGCCGATAGCAAACTCGCCAAAACAGGCGGCCCGAATCAAGTGACTATAGGTATCCATCAGGCAAACACCGCGCACTTGTGGCCAGGCTCCGTCTCCCGAGTGAGTCCGCCCGCCACCGAAGGCTTGGCGGTTTTCTGGCGTGTCGGGGGTGGACCACACCACGCCGTCTACCGCAAAGCTGCGTAACCCTAAAAAGCCAGCCGAAGCGGGCTGCTCAGCGCCGCCCCATGACTCGGCCAATTGCTTGAACAGTGCGGCCAGCGGCTCTGCTCCAAGCCGTTGCCGGGCCTGGACTGCGGCGCTGGGCACAGGCACCTTGGCTTCGCCCAAAGCCAGTCCCAGCTGCTGCACAATGAGCCAAATCGGCTCGTTCTTGAACAAAGCCAACCCCACCACCAACCATACGATGCGCTCGGCCGGCAGGCGTCTGCGGCGCAGAGAAACCGTTCCGGTCGAGGCCAGCGCTTGCTCGATCCATAAAGGATCAATCAGTTGCGCAAGGCGCTCGAAAGAGATCGGATTGAGTTTGGTAACTTCTTGAAGGGCGTTTTGCAGGGACATGAAGCGGGCTCATAAAAACATAAGCCCGTTTCTATTACTGCTTGGCGGGCAAGTCAATTCCTTAACTGACTGGCATTAGGGCTTGCCCGCGAAGGCGTCCGGTCAGCCGACATCAATTTTGAATGTAATGACCTCATCGCGGGCAAGCCCGCTCCTACAGGGTCTGCATTCCAGGGCATGGAGAGAGCTACTCGTTTGAGCAGTTCCGGGAGCTCGCGCATTGCGCTGAGTTGATCGGTGCTGTTTTGCAACTCAGTCAACCGCACCAGCGCCTCTCGCCGATACCGATCCCGTCGCCACTGCCAGTACCGCCGTGCGCTGATCAGCAAAACAGCGATCACCAGCGAGCCAAGCAACACCCACCAACCCCACGTCTGCGGCGTATAGCTGACCGGCGCCGGCAGGGCAATTTCCTTGAGTTGATCGATGCTCGGAATGTTCGGATTCATCGCCGCCCCCTGCCAAGTTCTGCCCGCAGTTGTTCCTGTGCATCGGTCGCGGTGCTGAACATCATCAACGGCACCTGGCTGCGACGCAGCAGGGTGGCGACATCCTTGAGCCGCCCACTGAGAAAGTCCCCCAACGGTTGATGCACGCTGCGCTGCTCGACCGCCAGTTCCACCTGCAACTGGCCTTGAGTGACCAGCAAGCGCCCATTCTTTGGCAGGTTCAGCGCCAAGGGGTCATACACCTGCATGGCAATCACATCGTTGTGCGTCGCCAATTGCCGCATCAGTTGCAACGTGCGCTCACCGGCGCCGGCAAAATCGCTGACGATGCAGATCAAATGATCGTGCCCGGCCACCGCCAGGCAATGCTGCAACACCTTGTCCAGTTGGTCTTCACCTTCGGCGTCGGGGTTGGCGGCGTTCAGTTGCTGATTCTGCTCGGCAATGCGGCTGCACAACGCTTCGATCCGTTTGCGGCTGCGCAGCGGAGCAATGCTGTCGATGCGTGAATCGTTGAACACCAGACCGCCAACACGATCACCGGCGTTGAACGTCATCCACGCTGCCAAAGCGCCCAGTTCGGCGGCGATGGCCGATTTGAAACTGCGCTGCGAGCCGAAGAACATCGACATGCGCTGGTCCACCAGAATCAACGCCGGGCGATCGCGCTCTTCGGTAAAAGTGCGCACCACCGGTTTGCCGGTGCGCAGCGAGGCACGCCAGTCGAGGTGACGCAGGTCGTCCCCCGGCTGGTAACGGCGCAACTCGTCGAAATTCAACCCACGACCGCGCAGGCGCGAGGCATGGTTGCCGGCGAGGATGCTGCCTTGCGGCTGCCGCGCCAGAAAACTCAAGTCACGGGCCTTGAACTCCAGCGCCATCAAGTGCGCGAGAGAGACATAGACCAGACCGTCGGTGCTCTTCATGTTCAACCTCAGGCCGGGATCGCAACCTTGTCGAGCAGGCGATCAAGCACCTGATCCGCCGTCACACCGTCAGCCACGGCGTCGTAACTCAGTTGCAGGCGATGACGCAGCACCGGATGGACCACGGCGCGCACGTTGTCTGGCGAAACAAAATCCTGCCCCTGCAACCAGGCATCGGCACGGGCGCAACGGTCCAGGCCGATTCCGCCGCGAGGGCTGGCGCCGATGGCGATCCAGCGGCCCAGGTCGGCGTCGTAATCGGCCGGGTGACGCGTGGCATTGATCAGGTCGATCAGGTAACGGTCGATGGCCGGGGACACGTGAATCGCGCTGACTTCGCGACGCGCGGCGAAAATCACCTCCTGTGACAACGCGAAGCCCTGGACCGGAGCGTTCTTGGCGCCCAAGACCTGTTCTTCGTCTCGCAACAAGCGCAGTACCTGACTCTCGTTTTCCGCACTTGGGTAATCGAGAAGAACCTTCATCAAAAACCGGTCCATCTGCGCTTCCGGCAGAGGGTAGGTGCCTTCCTGTTCGATCGGGTTCTGCGTGGCAACCACGATGAACAGCTCCGGCAGTACATGGCTGTTGCCGGCCACGGTGATTTGCCGCTCTTCCATGGCTTCCAGTAACGCCGCCTGGACCTTGGCCGGGGCACGGTTGATTTCGTCCGCCAGGATCAGGTTGCCGAACAGCGGCCCAGGCTGGAACTGGATCTGGTTCTTGCCGTCGATCTGGTGCAAAACCTCGGCGCCGGTGATGTCCGACGGCAGCAGGTCAGGGGTGAACTGGATGCGGCTCATCTTTGCGTCCAGGTGCCTGGCCAGCGCCTTTACCGTGCGAGTCTTGGCCAGCCCTGGCAAACTTTCCAGGAGCAAATGCCCGTTGGCCAGCAGTCCGAGCAGAATCTGCCGGATCACCTGATCCTGGCCCAACACGCTTTCGGCGATGCTGGCTTGCAGGGCGTTGAGGTCATTGAGTGCAGTCATGGCTGATCCTTTATTCAGAACATAAACGTCGGAATGAAGGGAATGAACCGATGGCCATCCCTGGGCACTCCTCAGAAAAACGCTAATGTCAGGTTGACGCTGACACCGTTGCCTTCAGGGCGGTTTTTGGTGTCGAACTCCGGCACCCAACGTGCGTTGATGCTGGCCTGGGCATCATTGAACTTGCCGGCCCAGCCGAACGTCGGGCCGGCCCCCACTGAGCGGCCGCGGAAGCCGCTGGTCGCACCACTTCCCGAGTCGTCGGTGACCTGCTGGACGTAGCCCGCCACCATTCCGGCATTCCAGCCGTTGCCGAAGCCGTGGGTCCACAGCGCATCGAGGGTAAAAATATTGCCGTCCTGATAATCCGTGGCGTCATTCTCGGTGTAGATCTCCAGCCCGCTGGACAGGGTGAACTCGCCACCCTTGCCGTCCAGATGGGTGAAGGCGACGGTAGGCATGAAGGTGTACGTATTCTGGCCAGCGTTGGCCAGCCGATTTTCATTGTAGGCGCCCGTAGGCACATAAATGGGCAGCGAGAACGAGAAATGGTTGACCTCGTCGACGTGGTAACCCGCCGCAATCGGCGTCACTAGCATGTCGGCGAACTGGGTCGCGGTGTCATTGGTTCCCAGGGTCCTGCCACGGGGGCCGGTGACGCTGGCGGTGATGTCGGTGTACTGCACTGGCACGCCGATGGCCGAAGCGTAGTTCCAGCTGCCCTTGCCGGTGTCCCAGATATGGGTGAAGTTGGCCATGGTGTAGGACACTTTAGCGTCCAGCCCGGTACTGACGGCGCCGGCGATCGGCACTTGGGCTTTGCCCTTGAGTTGGCCGTCGTACCAGATGCTGGTCAGGGACATGACCCAGCCGGCTTCCGGCGGCACGATCCCGGCGTTGGAAAATACCTGTTGCCCGGTAATCGGCCGCCCGACACCGCCCTCGGCCGCCAAGGTCAAAGGGCTTGCGCCGATGACGCACAGCGCCAGTAAAGGACGTACTACAAAAGGCCTGACCATGACTGACTCCGCTTACTGTTTTTGTTGTGAATTGACCGGCGTCAGCAGTGGCATTTTCCACTGGTCGCTGGTGACTTCCGGTTTTGGCAGGTACAAGCGCAAGATCCCGTAGAACGGGCCTTTCGGCGCTGGCAGCCAGTTGCTTTGCAGCTCTTTGGCCGGGGCCTTGTTCTGCACGTACAGGGTCAGGCCGCCGTCGGTGTCGAGCTTGAGATCGGGCAACATCCGCGAGTTGATCAGGTAGCGATTCAACGGGTTGGCCACCAGCAATTTGCTCTTGCCGTCGTACATCGTCAGCGACCAGAACGCGTCGGCCGGGGGCAGGGCGCCCTTGTCGAAATGCAGGGTGTAATCGTGCTTCGAGGCGTCGACCGGCTGGCCGTCCTTGTCGACGAAGTAGCCGATGTAGTTTGCTTCCTCGGCAGAGTTGCCGAAGATCCCCATGTTGGCGCCGGCGTAGCGGTACAGGTAATTGCCGTTGAGGTGGTCGCGGGTGCCGAAGAGGTCGCCGCTGGTGACCTGATGAGTATCGACCTTGTCCTTCTTGAGCTGGGCGAACTCGGCCTTGGCATCGCTGATACCGTCTTCCAGCGCCTGGCGCTGCTCAGCGGTGAGTTCATGCAGATTGAATGGCTTGCCGGCTTCGATGCCGATTTTGGCGAAGCGTGCGAGCAGGTCTTTTTCCGCGTCCTGCGCCGGGGCGAACGACAGCATGAAGTTCAGGTAACGGAACAGGTCCGGGGTGGCGCTCATGGTCGGCGTCGGTTTTGGCCAGTCAATCGTTGGCGCTGCCGGCGGAGCCTTTTGCTTGACGTAGTGGCTCAGGGTTTCGACCTTGTAGCCTTTCTGGATCTGCTTGACCTTGGCGAGGTCTTTTTCATCGAACAATTGCGTGCGATACAGCGCGTAGGCAATGTTGCTTTCGCTGCGCACCAGCCGGTCCATTTCCACCGGTTGCTGACCTTGCCAGTTCGGCCCGGCGATCATGAAGTGACCGCCGTTGTTGCCCGTGCTGCGGGTGCCCAGGTACGCAAAGTTCTGCGTGTACGCATCAATCAATTGCACTGAGTAGTAACGGTGTTCTTCGATGGATGGCAGGGTCAGCACCAGCGGTTCTGCGCGCAAATCCATCCAGACGAACGAGTAGGGCGTGTCGGCGTTCGGCGTAACGAAGGCGGTGTCCTTGGCGGTGAACGCCTTGGCGGTGTTGCCGATTTGATTCAGCGGCGCCTTGAAGTTCGGACTCTTCTTGTCGATGGCCTGGGTGTAGAGCGTCTTGTACATCTCCACCACCGGGAAGCCGTACAAGTAGGCCTCCTTGGCGATGCCGCGAGCTTCGTCAGGTGTGGCGGTGAAGTCGGCCCAGGCGCTGGTGCTCAGGGTCAATGCACCACAACTGACGAACATGGCCAACAGGCTGAAACCGGCCGCGCGAATTGCACTGCGCATACAAACTCCTTATGTACCGAAAGTGACGTTGATCCCGGCGAACAATGTGAACTGAGGCACGCCATCGCCTTTGCGTTCAACCGTCCACTGTGGCTCGACAAATGCGTTAAGAATATTGGTCCCGGACTTCCACACCTTACCGCCACCGAAACCGATCGGGATGTAATGGGTGTCGTTTTTCAGGTCGAATGTCCAGATCCCCGTCGAGCGCAAGTACCAGCCCTTGTCCAGGTTGTGCATGAGAAAGGGTTGCAGCGTTGCGGTTTCGACATGCGCGCGGTCGTGGTCCCCCGCGAAAGAACTTTGATATTGCACCAATGCACCCAGCAGGCCGCGAGGTGAGGCGTCAATGGCGACAGCCGCCAGGCCTGCCTGCCACTTGCCGGTGCCCAACTCATCCTGTTCGGCAGTCGGCGCGGTAATTTGCGGGCCAATGCCCAACTGCACGCCTTCGGTCTTGAGGATGAAGATGTCGAACAGGTTCAAATCGCCAATGCCGGTGCTGTAGCCGCTGTGGGGGTCGGGGCGGGTGCTGATCGGCAGGGTCGCGCGCAGCAGTTGTGGAACACCTATAAAGTCATTCGGTGCCATCGGCAAGGTGCCGCGCAGCAGAGAGTCGTTGGTGTGGACGTTGGTGTCGTAAAGCTTGGGGGTGTAGTAGTCCTGGAGGTTGGCGCCGGGGGCCAGGCTCAACGGGTTGTTACTTTTGTTGGCTACATCGGCGTTATCGGCGAACGCGCAAACGACAGGCGCAATCCATGCCGCCATCAGCAACAAAGCGTTTTTTTCCATACTGACTGACATGATTCCCCGATTCCCTGGTGGCTCGTTAGACGACTCGGCACTTCCCGGCCGTTAATGCGTAATCTCTTTCCGATCAAGTTGTAGGAAAGAGTGAAGCTAACAGCAAACCATGACTTAACCAATTAAGGAAATAAATTATTTCGTTTTGTGTGTAAGTTCTCGTTATTTTTGTGTACTAAAAAGTTAATACGAATCATGGAGTTACCAACTAAACCTGTTGTTCTATCGGAACAAGTCGTCAGTTGAACCCTGTGGGAAGTTTTTAGTGTTTTTTCGCCTGCGCGCGAATCCGTTCTTCCTGTTCGCGCAGCTCCGGGGTGAACTCGGCCCCGAAATCCTCCGCCTCGAATACCTGGCGAATCTCGATCTCGGCCTCGGTGCCCGGCATCGGGTTGGGGCATCGCTTGACCCAGTCGATCGCTTCCTGTTTCGACTTCACTTGCCATATCCAGTAACCGGCAATCAGCTCCTTGGTTTCGGCAAACGGACCGTCGATGACGGTGCGTTTGTCGCCCGAAAAACGCACGCGCGCACCTTTGCTGCTCGGTTGCAGGCCTTCGCCTTCGATCAGGATGCCGGCCTTGGCCAGTTCTTCGTTGTAGTTGCCCATGGCGCTCAGCAGTTCTTCGCTGGGCATCACACCGGCTTCCGAATCCTGGCTGGCTTTGACAATAATCATGAATCGCATGGTGTTCTCTCCGCTGAAGGTGTGGGATTCACTACTTGGTCGAATGGCGACAGGCCAAATCGACAGGTCGCTGATAATTTCCAATCAACGCAAAATCTGTGGGAGTGAGCCTGCTCGCGATAGCGGTGTATCAGTCGATATTATTTTTGAGTATCCGATCGACATCGCGAGCAGGCTCGCCCCCACAGGTGGACTGTGTTGATCGATGGGTTGGCGGTAACACTTCACGATTTGTATCTGGCCATAGGTCGCCGGGCCATTTCGTGGTTAACTTTGGCCTCTTCGAGATTCTTTACACTAACGTTCAGAAGGACTCCGTTCATGGCTCAAGTCACCCTTAAAGGCAATCCGGTTCAAGTCAACGGCCAACTGCCACAAGCCGGTTCCAAGGCGCCAGCCTTTTCCCTGGTTGCCGGCAATCTGTCCGACGTGACCCTGGCGAACTTCGCCGGCAAGCGCAAAGTGCTGAACATCTTCCCAAGCATTGACACCCCGACCTGCGCGACTTCGGTTCGCAAGTTCAACGCCCAGGCCAACGATGTCGCCAACACCGTTGTGCTGTGCATCTCCGCTGACCTGCCATTCGCCCAGGCACGCTTCTGCGGCGCCGAAGGCCTGGAAAACGTACAGAACCTGTCGACCCTGCGCGGTGCCGAGTTCATCGAAAACTACGGCGTTGCCATCGCTGACGGCCCGCTCAAAGGTCTGACGGCCCGTGCTGTCGTGGTGCTTGACGAAAACGACAACGTGCTGCACAGCGAACTGGTCAGCGAAATTGGCCAGGAACCGAACTACGACGCAGCACTCGCCGTTCTGAAGTAAGCATACCTTTACAATTGTTAACGGCCTGGCCCTGTCCAGGCCGTTTTCATTTGTGCTTCAGTGTCTTAGATAAAATTTCTGATACGTAAGCCGAAGGTAAATTGCCGGTAAAGCCGCTTTGCTTAATGCCCGCCAGTGCTTATCGTTCAGCCTCATGTAAAACAAGCCCACGCGCCCAATGGTTGATCATTCAATGCAATCCTCCGCTCCTCGTAGTCCTCGTCGCTGGCTGCTCGGCCTGCTTGTCCTGTTGGTCATCGCTGGCGTGTGCTGGAAATACTGGCCCACCGGTGCTGCCCACACGGAGGGTGCAGGGCAGAAAGCCGTGGCCGGGCGTACCGGCAAGGCGGGAGGGATGCGCCCGGGTTTCGGCGGGGCGACCGGCCCGGTGCCCGTGCGCGTGGCGCCTGCGGTCAAGGGTGACTTCCCGTTGTACTACAAGGCGCTCGGGACCGTCACCGCACTGAACACCATTAATGTGCGCAGCCGGGTGGGCGGTGAACTGATCAAGATTTCCTTTGAGGAAGGGCAGATGGTCAAGGCTGGCGATCTGCTGGCTGAAATTGACCCGCGTCCGTACCAGAACGCCTTGCTCCAGGCTGAAGGCACCTTGCTGCAGAATCAGGCACAACTGAAAAACGCTCAGGTCGATGTCGAGCGTTATCGCGGGCTGTTCAAGGAAGACAGTATCGCCAAGCAAACCCTGGACACCGCCGAAGCCTTGGTCGGTCAGTACCTGGGCACCGTCAAGACCAATCAGGCGGCAGTCAACGACGCTAAGCTCAATCTCGAATTCACCAAGATCCGTGCGCCGATTACCGGGCGTGTCGGCCTGCGTCAACTCGACGTCGGCAACCTGGTCGCCGCCAACGACACCACCGCGCTGGCAATCATCACCCAGACCCAGCCGATCAGCGTGGCCTTTACCTTGCCGGAAAACAGCCTCGATGTGGTACTGGCCCGTTATCACACCGGCGCCAAATTGCCCGCCGAAGCCTGGGACCGTAGCGACACCAAGTTGCAGGCCACCGGCGTGTTGCAAAGCCTGGACAACCAGATCGACGTCACCACCGGCACCCTGAAATTCAAGGCGCGCTACGAGAACCGCGACCAAACGCTGTTCCCCAATCAGTTCGTCAATGTCCACTTGCTGGCCGACACCCTCAAGAGCGTGGTGCTCGCGCCGTCGGCGGCCATTCAGTTCGGCACCAACGGCACCTTTGTCTATGCGCTGGACGGCGACAAGAAAGTCACCATCCGTCAGTTGAAAGTCGGCGCCAGCGACGGGCTCAACACTGTAGTCACCGAAGGCCTCGCTCCCGGCGATCGTGTGGTACTGGAAGGCACCGACCGTTTGAAGGAAGGCAGCGAAGTCGAAGTGGTCAATGCCCCCCAAGACGTGCCGACTACCCCGACCGGACACCTGCAAGGTAAACCGGCGGCGGATGCCTCGGAGCCGGCGGCCGCCGACAAGGCGAAAAAGGGCGGCGCATGAACATCTCGCGCCTGTTTATCCTGCGCCCGGTCGCCACGACCCTGAGCATGCTCGCTATTGTGCTGGCCGGTTTGATCGCCTATCGGTTGCTGCCGGTGTCGGCGTTACCTCAGGTCGATTACCCGACGATTCGGGTCATGACGCTCTATCCCGGCGCGAGCCCGGATGTCATGACCAGCGCGGTCACCGCACCACTGGAGCGTCAGTTCGGGCAAATGCCCGGCCTGACCCAGATGGCGTCGACCAGTTCCGGCGGCGCGTCAGTGCTGACCCTGCGCTTCAGCCTCGACATCAACATGGACGTCGCCGAGCAGCAGGTGCAAGCCGCGATCAACGCCGCGACGAATTTGCTGCCCAAGGACCTGCCGGCACCGCCGGTGTACAACAAGGTCAACCCGGCGGACACCCCGGTGCTGACCCTCGCCATTACGTCCAAAACCATGTTGCTGCCCAAACTCAATGACCTGGTCGATACGCGCATGGCGCAGAAAATCGCCCAGATCAGTGGCGTCGGCATGGTCAGCATTGCCGGTGGCCAGCGTCAGGCGGTGCGGATCAAGGTCAATCCCGAGGCCCTGGCTGCCAACGGTCTGAACCTGTCGGATGTGCGCACGCTGATCGGCGCCTCCAACGTCAACCAGCCCAAAGGCAACTTCGACGGCCCGACCCGGGTGTCGATGCTCGACGCAAACGATCAACTGACCTCGCCCAAGGATTACGCCAACCTGATTCTGGCTTACGCCAACGGCGCGCCGTTGCGGCTCAAGGATGTCGCGGAAATTGTCGACGGCGCTGAAAACGAACGACTGGCGGCATGGGCCAATGAAAACCAGGCCGTGCTGCTGAACATTCAACGTCAGCCGGGGGCCAACGTCATTGAAGTGGTCGACCGGATCAAGGCGTTGCTGCCAAGCATCACCGACAACCTGCCGGCCGGCCTCGACGTCACGGTACTCACCGACCGCACCCAAACCATTCGTGCCTCGGTCAAGGATGTGCAGCACGAATTGCTGATCGCCATTGTGTTGGTGGTGATGGTCACGTTCCTGTTTCTGCGCCGCGCCAGCGCCACAATCATTCCATCGATTGCCGTGCCGTTGTCATTGATCGGCACCTTCGGCGTGATGTACCTCGCCGGCTTCTCTGTGAATAACCTGACCCTGATGGCCTTGACCATTGCCACCGGTTTTGTGGTGGACGATGCGATCGTGATGCTGGAGAACATTTCCCGGTTTATCGAAGAGGGCGACAGCCCGCTGAATGCGGCGCTCAAGGGGGCAAAACAGATCGGTTTCACCCTGATTTCCCTGACCCTGTCGCTGATCGCTGTATTAATTCCCCTGCTGTTCATGGCGGACGTGGTCGGGCGTTTGTTCCGCGAGTTCGCGATCACGCTGGCGGTGGCGATTCTGATTTCGCTGGTGGTGTCCCTGACCCTGACGCCGATGATGTGCGCACGTTTGCTCAAGCGTGAACCCAAGGAAGAAGAGCAGGGCCGGTTCTACCGCGCGAGCGGCGCAGCGATTGACTGGATGATCGCCGCCTACGGGCGCAAATTGCAGTGGGTGCTCAAGCACCAGCCGCTGACATTGCTGGTGGCTGTCGGCACGCTGGCGTTGACCGTGGTTCTTTACCTGGCAGTGCCCAAGGGCTTCTTTCCGGTGCAGGACACCGGGGTGATCCAGGGCATTTCCGAGGCGCCACAGTCGATTTCCTTCACGGCGATGAGCGAGCGTCAGCAGGAGCTGGCCAAGGTGATCCTCGCCGACCCGGCGGTGGAAAGCCTGTCGTCCTACATTGGTGTGGACGGTGACAACTCGACACTGAACAGCGGTCGTCTGCTGATCAACCTCAAGTCCCACAGCAACCGTGACCTGAGCGCAACCCAGGTCATTGCTCGTCTGCAACCGGAGCTGGACAAGCTGGTCGGCATCCGCCTGTTCATGCAGCCGGTGCAGGACCTGACCATCGAAGATCGCGTCAGCCGCACGCAATACCAGTTCAGCATGTCGTCGCCAGACGCGGAGCTTCTGAGCCTGTGGAGCAACCGTCTGGTCGAAGCGCTGGCCCATCGACCCGAACTGACCGACGTTGCCAGTGATTTGCAGGACAAGGGCCTGCAGGTCTATCTGGTGATCGACCGCGATGCCGCGTCACGGGTCGGAGTGTCGGTGTCGAACATCACCGATGCGCTCTACGACGCCTTTGGTCAGCGACAGATTTCCACCATTTACACCCAGGCCAGCCAGTACCGTGTGGTTCTGCAATCGCAGTCCGGGGAGAAGATCGGTCCGGAAGCACTGAATCAGATTCACGTGAAAACCACCGACGGCGGGCAAATACGCCTGTCGAGCCTGGCGCACATCGAGGAGCGTCAGGCGCAACTGGCCATCACCCACATCGGCCAGTTCCCGGCGGTGATGATGTCGTTCAACCTGGCACCGGGTGTGGCGCTGGGGCATGCGGTCCAGATCATCGATCAGGTGCAGAAAGACATCGGCATGCCGATTGGCGTGCAAACCCAGTTCCAGGGCGCGGCCGAAGCATTCCAGGCGTCGCTGTCGAGCACCTTGCTGCTGATTCTGGCGGCGGTGGTAACCATGTACATCGTGCTCGGCGTGCTGTACGAGAGCTACATTCACCCGATCACCATTCTCTCGACCTTGCCCTCGGCGGCGGTCGGCGCGTTGCTCGCGTTGATCCTGAGCGGCAATGACCTGGGCATGATCGCGATCATCGGCATCATTTTGCTGATCGGTATCGTGAAAAAGAACGCAATCATGATGATCGACTTCGCCCTCGACGCTGAGCGCAATCAGGGCGTGGACCCGGAAACGGCGATCTATCAGGCGGCACTGCTGCGCTTCCGGCCGATTCTGATGACCACCCTGGCTGCGTTGTTCGGTGCGGTGCCGCTGATGCTGGCCACCGGCTCCGGCGCGGAATTGCGTCAACCGTTGGGGTTGGTGATGGTCGGTGGTTTGCTGGTGAGTCAGGTGCTGACTCTGTTCACCACGCCTGTCATCTATCTGTACTTCGACCGCCTCGGTCGGCGCTGGGGCCACAAGTCTGGAACCGTGGACGCGGTAGAGCAGCCATGAACCTGTCCGGACCTTTCATCAAGCGCCCCGTCGCGACGATGTTGCTGAGCCTGGCAATCATACTGCTGGGCGGCGTGAGCTTTGGTCTGTTGCCGGTGTCACCGCTGCCGCAGATGGATTTCCCGGTGATTGTGGTGCAGGCCAGCCTGCCTGGTGCGAGCCCGGAAGTCATGGCCTCGACCGTGGCCACGCCGCTGGAACGATCCTTCGGCACCATCGCCGGGGTCAACACCATGAGCAGCCGCTCCAGCCAGGGCTCGACCCGGGTGATCCTGCAGTTTGACCTCGACCGCGACATCAACGGCGCGGCCCGGGAAGTGCAAGCCGCGATCAACGCCTCGCGCAACCTGCTGCCGAGTGGGATGCGCAGCATGCCGACCTACAAAAAGGTCAACCCGTCCCAAGCGCCGATCATGGTGTTGTCGCTGACTTCGGACGTGCTCGAAAAAGGCCAGCTCTACGATCTGGCCTCGACGATCCTGTCTCAGAGCCTGTCGCAAGTGCAGGGTGTGGGCGAAGTACAGATCGGCGGCAGTTCGTTGCCGGCGGTGCGTATCGAACTCGAACCACAGGCGCTCAATCAGTACGGCGTGGCCCTCGACGATGTGCGCAACACCATCGCCAATGCCAACGTGCGCCGGCCCAAGGGCTCGGTTGAAGACGGTGAACGGTTGTGGCAGGTACAGGCCAACGATCAACTGGAAAAAGCCAAGGATTACGAGTCGCTGATCATCCACTACAACGGCGGTGCAGCCCTGCGCCTCAAGGATGTGGCCAAGGTCAGCGACGGCGTCGAGGACCGTTACAACAGCGGTTTCTTCAACGATGACGCGGCGGTGTTGCTGGTGATCAACCGGGCGGCCGGCGCCAACATCATCGAGACGGTCAATGAGATCAAAGCGCAGTTGCCGGCGTTGCAGGCGGTGCTGCCGGCCAGCGTCAAGCTGAACCTGGCGATGGACCGTTCACCGGTGATCAAGGCGACCCTGCACGAAGCGGAAATGACCCTGCTGATCGCCGTAACGCTGGTGATTCTGGTGGTGTTCCTGTTCCTCGGTAACTTCCGCGCCTCGCTGATTCCGACGCTGGCGGTGCCGGTGTCGCTGGTGGGCACCTTTGCGGTGATGTACCTCTACGGGTTCTCGCTGAACAACCTGTCGCTGATGGCGCTGATCCTGGCCACCGGGTTGGTGGTTGACGATGCCATTGTGGTGCTGGAAAACATCTCCCGGCACATCGACGAAGGCGTGCCGCCGATGAAAGCCGCGTACCTCGGTGCGCAGGAAGTAGGGTTTACGTTGCTTTCGATGAACGTCTCGCTGGTGGCGGTGTTCCTGTCGATCCTGTTCATGGGCGGCATCATTGAAAGCCTGTTCCGCGAGTTTTCCATCACCCTGGCCGCGTCCATCGTGGTCTCGCTGGTGGTCTCGCTGACCCTGACGCCGATGCTCTGCGCCCGTTGGCTGAAGCCGCACACGCCGGGTCAGGAGAACCGTTTGCAGCGCTGGAGTCAGCGCGCCAACGACTGGATGGTCGGCAAATACGCGACCAGCCTCGATTGGGTATTGCGCCACCGGCGACTGACTTTGCTCACTCTATTCGTGACGATTGGCGTGAACATTGCTCTGTATGTAATTGTTCCTAAAACATTTTTACCTCAGCAAGATACCGGCCAGCTGATCGGTTTCGTGCGCGGCGACGACGGTCTGTCGTTCAACGTGATGCAGCCGAAAATGGAAACATTCCGCCGTGCCGTGCTCAAGGACGACGCAGTGGAAAGCGTCGCGGGGTTCATTGGTGGCACCAACGGCACCAACAACGCCTTCATGCTGGTGCGCCTGAAGCCGATCAAGGAACGCAACATTTCCGCGCAGAAAGTCATCGAGCGCCTGCGCAAGGAAATGCCCAAGGTGGCCGGCGCACAGCTGATGATGATGGCGGACCAGGACCTGCAATTTGGCGGCGGCCGCGAACAGACCACTTCGCAGTATTCCTACATCCTGCAAAGCGGTGATCTGGGCGCCTTGCGTGAGTGGTACCCGAAGGTAGTCGCCGCGCTCAAGGCGTTGCCAGAGTTGACAGCGGTTGACGCCCGGGAAGGCCGGGGTGCCCAGCAGGTGACGCTGATTGTCGATCGTGATCAGGCCAAGCGCCTGGGTGTGGACATGAACATGGTCACCTCGGTGCTGAACAACGCCTACAGTCAGCGGCAGATTTCGACGATTTACGACAGCCTCAACCAATATCAGGTGGTCATGGAAGTCGACCCGAAATACGCCCAGGACCCGATCACGCTCAAGCAAGTGCAAGTGATTACCGCCGATGGCGCGCGGATTCCGTTGTCGACCATTGCCCACTACGAAGCCAGCCTGGAAAACGATCGGGTCAGCCACGAAGGCCAGTTTGCCTCCGAAAGCCTGTCGTTTGACATGGCCGAAGGGGTGACGGTGGAGCAGGGCACTGCGGCCATCGAAAGGGCGATTGCCAAGCTCGGTTTGCCCGAAGAGGTGATCGCGAAGATGGCCGGCACTGCCGATGCGTTCGCTGCGATGCAAAAGAGTCAGCCGTGGATGATTCTCGGAGCGCTGCTGGCGGTCTATCTGGTGTTGGGTGTGCTGTATGAAAGCTACATCCATCCGTTGACCATTCTGTCGACATTGCCATCGGCCGGGGTCGGTGCGTTGCTGTCGATCTATGTGCTGGGCGGCGAGTTCAGTCTGATCTCGTTACTGGGCCTGTTTTTGCTGATCGGCGTGGTGAAGAAAAACGCCATTCTGATGATCGACCTCGCGCTGCAACTCGAACGCCATCAAGGCCTGGCGCCGTTGGAGTCGATTCGCAGTGCCTGTTTGCAACGTTTGCGTCCCATTCTGATGACCACCCTGGCGGCTATCCTCGGTGCCTTGCCATTGCTGCTGAGCCGTGCCGAAGGTGCGGAAATGCGCCAGCCACTGGGCCTGACCATCATCGGCGGGCTGATTTTCAGCCAGATGTTGACCCTTTACACCACGCCGGTGGTTTACCTCTATCTCGACAAACTGCGCCATCGCTTCAATAAATGGCGTGGTGTGCGTTCCGATGCTGCTTTGGAAACTCCGCTATGACTGACCGTTCGCTTATCCATCTGGCCGTCCCGCTGGCCGCCGCCCGAGGCTCGCGCCTGCTGAGCCTGGCGCTGTGCGTGGCGATGCTCAGCGCTTGCGCTGTCGGCCCGGACTATCAGCGCCCGCAAGCGGCTGCGCCGATGCAATACAAGGAAGCGGCAGGTTGGCGTCAGGCCAGCCCGAGCGATTCCCTGGCGCGCGGTGCCTGGTGGGAGTTGTATGGTGATCAGCAGCTCAATGGCCTGATCGAACAACTCAACCGGTCCAACCAGACCGTTGCCCAGTCCGAGGCGCAATACCGTCAGGCCCAGGCGTTGGTGCGCAGCGCGCGTGGGGCGTTCTTTCCGACGGTGGATTTGACCGTCGGAAAAAACCGCTCCAGCCAGGGTACCGGCAGTAGCAACTCGAGCCTGACCAGTTCCTCCAGCGGCATTCGTGACACCTACACCGCCCAGGCCGGGGTCAGTTGGGAAGCAGACGTGTGGGGCAAACTGCGCCGGGGCCTTGAAGCCGACACGGCCAACGCCCAGGCAAGCTTTGCCGACCTGGCCGCGATGCGCCTGAGTCAGCAGTCCGAATTGGTGCAGAACTACCTGCAATTGCGGGTGATAGACGAACAGAAGCGCTTATTGGAAGCGACGGTCGAGGCCTATCAGCGCTCGCTGACCATGACCGAAAACCAATACCGCGCCGGCGTTTCCGGGCGGGATGCGGTGGCGCAGGCGCAGACGCAACTCAAAAGCACGCAAGCCGACATGGTTGACCTGATCTGGCAGCGCGCGCAGTTCGAGAACGCCATCGCCGTGCTGATCGGGCTGCCCCCGGCCGAGTTCAGCCTGGCGGAAACCAACACCATCCCGACGTTGCCCGAAGTGCCGGTGGGCCTGCCTTCTCAATTGCTGGAGCGTCGCCCTGACATCGCTTCCGCTGAGCGTTCGGTGATGGCGGCCAACGCCAACATCGGTGTGGCCAAGGCCGCCTACTACCCGGATTTCACCTTGAGCATGAACGGTGGTTACAGCAGTAGCACCTATTCCAACTGGATCAGCGTGCCCAACCGCTTCTGGTCGGTCGGGCCACAACTGGCCATGACCTTGTTTGATGGCGGCCAGCGTTCGGCAGAAGTCGATCGCAGCGAAGCAGCTTATGACGAGACAGTGGCCAAGTACCGCCAGACCGTACTCGACGGTTTCCGCGAAGTGGAAAACTTCCTGGTGCAGCTCAAGGTGCTGGAAGACGAAGCCGGCGTGCGCCAGGAAGCACTGGACGCGGCACGTATCTCGTTGCGTCTGACCCAAAACCAGTACAAGGCCGGTTTGATTGCGTATCTGGATGTGGTGGTGGTTCAAGCCACGGCATTGAGTAACGAGCGCAGCGTGCTGGATCTTCAGCAAAGCCGGTTGATTGCCAGCGTGCAATTGATCGCCGCGCTGGGCGGCGGTTGGGACGGGGCGTTGCAGGTCAGCGAAAACAAATAATCAACACAGCCCCTGTAGGGGGCGCAGGGCATCAAACAAGCGTTTCATCGGCTTGATGGCGTTTTGGTTATTTTGTCAGTGCGTTCTTTTGCGCAATCAGTACAATCGCCCGCATTTGCCCCCGAGTAAGAATGCTCTACGGCGGGCGCTCACGAGAAGTCTCATGCTGATCGGTAGCTATTCACCCACCCTGGTTATCATTTCACTCTGTGTCGCGATTCTCGCCTCCTATACCGCGCTCGACATGACCGGGCGCATCGCCACGGCCAAAGGCCGGGCGGTGCACTTGTGGACGGCGGGCGGTGCCTTTGCCATGGGCATTGGCGTGTGGTCGATGCACTTCATTGGCATGCTCGCATTCAAATTGCCGATTGACCTGGGTTACGACTTCACCATCACGTTGCTGTCGCTACTGACTGCAATCCTCTCTTGCGGCTTTGCCCTGTGGTTGGTCAGCCAGCCACGATTGCCGACCTGGCAACTGGCGTTTGGCGCACTGGTGATGGGCGCCGGGATCAGTGCGATGCACTACACCGGCATGGCCGCCCTGCGCATGCAGCCGGGCATCGATTACGACTCGACGCTGTTCGGCACCTCGCTGCTGATCGCCGTGGGCGCTTCGGGCGCGGCACTCTGGATCGCCTTCCGCCTGCGACAGTACTCGCCACATGTCACCTTGTTCCGCTGCTGTGCAGCAGTGATCATGGGCATCGCCATCGTCGGCATGCACTACACCGGCATGGCGGCTGCGCGTTTCCCTGACGGCAGTTTCTGTGGCGCTGCTGTCAGCGGCTTGAACGGTAAAGGCCTCGACAATCTGGTGCTGATCACCACGCTGGCGGTGCTGAGCATCGCTTTGCTGACGTCGGTGCTGGATGCGCGTCTGGAAGCGCGCACCGCTGACCTCGCGCGCTCACTCACCGAGGCGAACCGCGAACTGACCCAACTGGCCTTGCACGACCCCCTGACCGGGTTGCCCAATCGCGTATTGCTGGCCGATCGCATCGAACAGGCAATGTCCAAGGTGCAGGAGCAGGGCGGCTGTTTTGCGCTGATGTTCATCGACCTGGACGGTTTCAAACCGGTCAATGACGCCTTTGGCCACCACATGGGCGATCAGTTGTTGCGTGAAGTCGCGGTGCGCCTGCGTGAGGATTTACGTAGTCAGGACACCCTGGCGCGCATCGGTGGCGATGAATTTGTCCTGCTGGTGCGGCTTGCCGAGCCGGATGATGCGCTGGGCCTGGCGGCGCGTCAGGTGGGGTTGATCGCGCGCTCGTTCCGGGTGGCTGAACATGACCTGCAGATTTCCGCCAGCGTCGGCATCGCACTGTATCCGGGCAATGGCCAGACCGCCCAGGACTTGCTGATGAACGCTGACGCGGCGATGTATCACGCCAAGGGTTCCGGGAAAAACGGCTACAGCTTCTTCGACGTCTCGATGAACAGCAACGCGCGCAAGCAGCTGCAATTGCTGCAAGACCTGCGCAATGCGCTCGATCAGGAACAGTTCAGCCTCTATTACCAGCCCAAGTTCGACGCCAATAATGGCCGGCCGGTGGGCGCCGAAGCGCTGCTGCGTTGGGAGCACCCGACAAGGGGCATGATCCTGCCGGACACGTTTATTGACATCGCGGAAAAGACCGGGCTGATCATTCCTATCGGCGAATGGGTGCTCAACGAAGCGTGCCGACAAATGCGCGAATGGTATGTGATGGGCTACACCGACTGGCGGATCGCAGTGAACCTCTCGGCGTTGCAGTTCTGCCATGCCGGTCTGGTTCAAAGCGTGGCCAAGGCCCTGAGCACCCATCAGCTGCCGGCCAATAGCCTGACCCTGGAAATCACCGAAACCACCGCCATGAGCGACGCCGATGCGAGCATGACGGTGTTGCGGGAACTCTCGGCAATGGGCGTCGATCTGTCCATTGATGACTTCGGGACGGGGTATTCGAGCTTGATGTACCTCAAGCGCCTGCCAGCCAATGAGTTGAAGATCGACCGGGGTTTCGTCCGCGATCTGGAACACGACAGCGACGACGCCGCCATTGTCTCGGCAATCGTCGCACTCGGCCAGGCCCTGGGCTTGCGGATCGTCGCCGAAGGCGTCGAAACCGGTGTACAGCAAGACTTCCTGACCAAACTGGGATGTGATTCGTTGCAGGGTTATCTGTTGGGACACCCACTGCCAGCGGACCGCTTCATGGTCGACATCCTGCGTGCAGAACAATTGACCACCGCCTGAAGATCTCCGCCGCGCTGCTCGTCAGCTGCTACTGGCGGTCGGGAGTGTGGGTGGTCTGTTGATGTGAGCCCATGCAAAAGCTGGCAATGGCGGTTATTCTTGATCCCGACTGCTTACATTGGATTGGGGGAACACTTTTATGGATAAAGTCATCGTCATCACCGGTGGCGGCCGCGGTATTGGGGCCGCCACCGCCCTGTTGGCCGCCGAACAGGGTTATCGGATCTGTATCAACTACCAGTCTGACGAGTCCGCTGCGCAACGCGTGCTGGAGCAAGTTCGCGCACTGGGCGCTCAAGCCATCGCGGTGCGCGCCGATGTCAGCATCGAAGATGAAGTGGTCGCTCTGTTCCATCGCGTGGACACTGAGTTGGGTCGGGTCACCGCGCTGGTGAACAACGCTGGCACCGTCGGGCACAAATCCCGGGTCGATGAAATGTCCGAGTTCCGCATCCTCAAAATCCTCAAGACCAACGTTCTGGCACCGATCCTCTGCGCCAAGCACGCGATCCTGCGCATGTCGCCCAAACACGGCGGGCAGGGCGGCAGCATCGTTAACGTGTCTTCGGTGGCCTCGCGTTTGGGCTCGCCCAACGAATACGTGGATTACGCCGCGTCAAAAGGTGCGCTGGACAGCTTCACCATTGGCCTGTCCAAGGAAGTGGCGGGTGAGGGCATTCGTGTCAACGCCGTGCGCCCGGGGTTTATTTTCACCGACTTCCATGCGCTGAGCGGGGATCCGGATCGGGTCAGCAAGCTTGAATCGGCGATACCGATGGCACGGGGCGGGCGACCGGATGAAGTGGCCGAGGCAATTGTGTGGTTGCTGTCAGACAAGGCTTCTTATGCGACCGGGACTTTCGTTGATCTTGGTGGTGGGCGGTAAAACTTCAGGATTTGCATTGCCCGTACCGGCCTCATCGCGAGCAGGCTCGCTCCCACAGTGGATCTTCAGTGGTCACAAAACCTGTGGGAGCGAGCCTGCTCCGGGCGGCGTTCCGACGATGACGGTAGTCCAGACAACATCAATCTTTCAGAACGACCGCACGATCCGCCCCAACGTCTCCATCGCCTTCTCTGAATCCTCGGTCCACGGGCTGCCGTAATTCAACCGAATACAGTTGCGAAACCGTTGCGTCGGCGAAAAAATCGGTCCCGGCGCGATGCTGATGCCTTGCGCCAACGCCATCTGGAACAACTTCAGCGAATCCATCTGCGGCGGCAGTTCCAGCCACAAAAAGTAGCCACCGGCCGGTTGGCTGACGCGGGTCTGTGCCGGGAAATAGCGGGCGATGGCGGCGAGCATGGCGCTTTGCTGTTCTTCGAGGGCGTAACGCAGCTTGCGCAGGTGCCGGTCGTAACCGCCGTGTTGCAGGTAATCGGCGATGGCCGCTTGCGCCGGCATCGAGGCGCAGAGTGAGGTCATGAGTTTCAGGCGTTCGATCTTCTGCGCGTAACGCCCGGCAGCGACCCAGCCGATGCGGTAACCGGGGGCCAGGCTCTTGGCGAACGAACCGCAGTGCATCACCAACCCTTCGGTATCAAAGGCCTTGGCCGGTTTCGGCGCCTGTTGCCCGTAATACAACTCGGCGTAGACGTCGTCTTCGATCAGCGGCACCTGATGGCGGCGCAGTAATTCCACCAATGCCTGCTTTTTCGCCTCGGGCATGGACGCGCCCATCGGGTTCTGGAAACTGGTCATGCACCAGCAGACTTTGATCGGATGACGCTCCAGCGTCTGGGCCAGTACCCCCAGGTCAATGCCGTCGCGAGGGTGCACCGGGATTTCCACGGCCTTGAGTTTCAGCCGTTCCAGTATTTGCAGGCAGGCGTAAAACGCTGGCGCTTCAATGGCCACCAGGTCACCGGGTTGCGTGACCGCTTGCAGGCACAGGTTCAAGGCTTCCAGCGCGCCATTGGTGATCAACAGCTCTTCCATCGGCAGCATCAATCCGCCGACCATGTAGCGCAGGGCGATTTGCCGACGCAACTGCGGATTGCCCGGCGACATGTCGGTGACAACCATGCGCGGGTCCATCTCCCGGGTCGCGCTGGCCAGCGAGCGCGACAGGCGCTGCAACGGGAACAGGGTCGGGCTGGGGAAGGCCGAGCCGAACGGGACGGTGTTCGGGTCCTTGATCGAGTCGAGCACCGAGAACACCAACTCGCTGACGTCAACTTCGGTGGACTCGTTGACCTGGCTGCTGATCACTGGCTCCGAGAACGGGCTCGGTGCGTGGACGTTGACGAAATAACCCGAACGCGGCCGCGCGCGGATCAGGCCGCGGCGTTCGAGCAGGTAATAGGCCTGGAACACCGTGGACGGGCTCACGCCATAGGTCTGGCTGGCGTAGCGCACCGATGGCACGCGCTGTCCGGGGCCGAGGACGCCGGAGCGGATCAGTTCAGCGATGTCGTCGGCGAATTTTTCGTAGCGTTTCATCGAGTGCCTGGATTTGATTTCAGTCAGAAAAATCGAGGTGACTTCATCGCGAGCAGGCTCACTCCCACATTGGTTTTGTGAACACTGGAGATCCAGTGTGGGAGCGAGCCTGCTCGCGATTGGCGCACCGCAGTCTAAAGCCTTAACGATTCATCGGCGCAACAAACCGGCTCTTGGCCTCGCTGTAGATATCCGGCTCATCGCTGTCGACAATCTTGAACGTGATCGACTGCGAGCTGCTCCTCGGCCGCTCCATGGTCATCGCCACCGACACCGGCACATCGACAATCTCGCCGGGCGCCAGGCTCAGCTGCGTCTTGCCTTGCAACTGGAAGCCGTCACCCTCCACCAGACTCAAACGATAATCCTGACGTAATTGGGTTTTGTTGATGACCTTGAGGCTGTAGATGTTTTCGATCTGCCCCTGACTGTTTTCACGGAACAGGCCACGGTCCTTGCTCACGTCCAGCGACACCATGGGCCGCTCCACCAGCGCGAGGGCGAGGGCGCCGATCATCACCAACAGCACCGCCGTGTAACCCATTAACCGTGGCCGCAGCAGGTGAGTCTTGCCACCCTGTAATTGATGCTCCGAGGTGTAGCTGATCAGCCCACGGGCATAGCCCATTTTGTCCATGATCGAGTCACAGGCATCGATGCACGCGGCGCAGCCAATACATTCCATTTGCAAGCCGTCGCGGATGTCGATGCCGGTCGGGCAGACCTGTACACACAGCTGACAATCGATGCAATCACCCAGGCCGACTTCGGCTGGTTTCACCTCACGTTTACGTGCGCCACGGTTTTCACCACGGGCCGCGTCATAGGAAATGGTCAGGGTGTCTTTGTCGAACATCACACTCTGGAACCGCGCATACGGGCACATGTGCATGCACACCGCTTCGCGCAACCAGCCGGCGTTGATGTACGTGGCGCCGGTAAAGAACAGCACCCAGAACAGACTGACACCGCCCATTTGCCAGGTCAGCAGCTCTTCGGCCAACGGCCGGATCGGAGTGAAGTAGCCGACGAAGGTCAAGCCGGTGAGCAGGCTGATCGCCAGCCACAGCGAGTGCTTGGCCGAACGCCGCAGCAGTTTGTTCAAGCCCCACGGCGCGGCTTGCAGCTTGATGCGCTGGTTGCGCTCGCCTTCGGTGATCTTCTCGCACCACATGAAGATCCAGGTCCAGGAACTCTGCGGGCAGGTGTAGCCGCACCAGACGCGGCCGGCGAACACAGTGATCGCAAACAGGCCGAACGCGGCGATGATCAACAGCGCCGAAAGCAGGATGAAATCCTGCGGCCAGAAGGTCGCGCCGAAAATATGGAATTTGCTTTCTGAAAGGTCCCAGAGCACCGCTTGGCGGTCGCCCCAGTTCAGCCACACCGTGCCGAAGAACAGCAAAAACAGAAATCCCGCACCACACAAACGCAAGGTGCGGAACAGGCCGGTGAAGCTGCGGGTGTGGATCAGGTTGTCGTTGGACTTGGCCTTCATCTTCGGACGCGAAGGCTCGAACGTCTGTACCGCAGGGGTGCTTTCAACTAATCGGACGGGGATTCTATCGCTCATGGTCTGTCGCTCATCAGCCTCCATCAGGCAGGCGCACTATGAGCGTCGATCTGTTTGCATAACAGACTCAGGTATTGCAATAAAAAGCGGATCAGATGAGCACTGAACCACGGCCTGCGACAACTTGAAGCACCTGCCCTGGCAGGACCCAACCGCCTATACCGCGCCTGTACAGCTCTTGTTGATCAGCGTCAGTCAAATCACCGAATCACTGTCCGTGGCCTTCAAATGCCGGCGACCGTCGACCGCGCCTGCTACGGTCAATGCGTCGGCTTCTGCTTCGGTGATGTAGATACGCCGGCCATCGACGTCCACCGCTGACATGGATTTTTCCGAGTCAGTGACGATGGTGACGTCAGGGCATAGGCGAATTTCCTCGCCGGTTTCGGTGGTGAAGAAGCAGGTCTCGTTTTCGATGCGCACGGTCATGGTGAGGTCCTTTTTTCTGCGAGTACGTAAGCGTTAGGACGTACTCAATGGCCATCGTTCGGTGCAACCGATTAATGGTCGGCGCGGACCATCCTTTAACAACCCGTGCAAGGTTCCCGCGTGGAGTGGTCTGCACCCGGTAAATTGTAATGATCACGGCTTCACAATCACCGGCGGCATCGTGCTCGGCGGTTCTTCCCGGGGTGGTGCTGTGGTGCCAGGCGGATCTTGCTCAGGCACAGGTTCCGGCTCGGTCGGTGGAATGACCGGGCTGTCGATGTTCGGGTCAGGCGTCTCGGCAGGGATTGGAATACTCATTTTCAAGCCTCCAGTGGCACATGGCGTAAGTCGTGCTTAAGTGAGTTGACCTCCCGACGCGGAAATTGATTCCCCCGCAAACGCCAAGGCAAATCCCTCTGAACTTTTAGCCAATCCGGTGGCTCCCAACCTAAGTGAGTCTATTCAGGGAACACCCGGTACAAGAGCGTCCATGGGGCGTAAAGGAGAGATGCTCGATGACTGCTGCAAAACCGACAGAGCTCAATTACAACCCTCACATGCCGCTTTCGCAGGCTTTATTACTGCCGCGAATCGCGATTGAAAACACCCAGCCGACCCTTGATGGCGGACAGTTCGCCGTCAAATCCGTAGTGGGCCAGGACGTGCTGGTCACCTGCAAAGTGTTTGCCGATGGCCACGACAAACTGGCCGTGCGGGTGCGCTGGCGGGCTGAGGGCGATGACATCTGGCAAAGCGCAGTCATGGCGGACGTGGGCAACAACGGCTGGCAAGGTCAGTTCCGTGTCGAGCGTCAGGGGCGCTATCTGTACTGCATCGAGGCCTGGATCGATCAGTTCGCCAGCTTCTGTTATGAACTGGAGAAGAAGCACGCCGCGCGTGTTCCCGTCAGTCTTGAATTGCAGGAAGGACGCACTCAGGTCCAGCAGGCGGCCGAGCGCAGCGAAGGCGGGTTGAGCGAACAACTGGCGGCCCTGCACCATGAGCTGTCCGGTTTGCTCGAAAACGAGCAGGTGGCACTGTTTCTGCACCAGCGTAGCGCCGAGCTGATGGCTCAGGTCGATCATCACGCCTTTGTGAGCCTGAGCCCGGAATACCCGTTGGATGTCGAACGGGAACTGGCGCAGTTCGCCAGTTGGTATGAACTGTTTCCGCGCTCGATCACTGATAATCCCGCCCGTCACGGCACGTTCAATGATGTGCATGCGCGGTTGCCGATGATTCAGGACATGGGGTTCGACGTCCTGTACTTCCCGCCAATCCACCCGATCGGCCGCAGTTTCCGCAAAGGTCCGAACAATTCCCTGACCGCCGGTCCCGAAGATCCCGGTAGTCCCTATGCGATTGGCAGCGAAGAGGGCGGGCATGAGGCGATTCACTCGCAGCTCGGCACCCGCGACGACTTCCGTCGCCTGGTCGCCACGGCGGCGGACTACGGGATTGAAATCGCCCTCGATTTTGCGATTCAGTGTTCCCAGGACCACCCCTGGCTGCAACAGCACCCCGGCTGGTTCAATTGGCGGCCGGACGGCACGATCAAATACGCCGAAAATCCGCCGAAAAAATACCAGGACATCGTCAACGTCGACTTCTACGCCACCGAGGCCATTCCGAGCCTGTGGGTAGAGCTGCGTGACATCGTGGTCGGTTGGGTCGAAGAGGGTGTGAAGATCTTTCGCGTCGACAACCCTCATACCAAACCGCTGCCGTTCTGGCAGTGGCTGATTGCCGATGTGCGCGCCCTGTATCCGGAGGTGATCTTCCTCGCCGAAGCCTTTACCACGCCGGCGATGATGGCGCGGCTGGGCAAGGTCGGTTATTCCCAGAGCTACACCTATTTCACTTGGCGTAACACCAAGCATGAGCTGGCGACGTATTTCACCGAGCTCAATGAATCGCCGTGGCGTGAATGCTACCGGCCGAACTTCTTCGTCAATACGCCGGACATCAACCCGTTTTTTTTGCATGAGTCCGGGCGCGCCGGCTTTTTGATCCGCGCAGTGTTGGCGACCATGGGTTCTGGCCTGTGGGGCATGTACTCGGGTTTTGAACTGTGTGAGTCGGCACCGATCCCAGGCAAAGAGGAATACCTCGACTCCGAAAAGTACGAGATTCGCCCACGGGATTTCAACGCGCCAGGCAACATCATTGCCGAGATCGCGCAGCTCAACCGCATCCGCCGGCAGAACCCGGCCCTGCACACACACCTGGGCCTGAAGGTCTACAACGCGTGGAACGATAACATTCTGTATTTCGGCAAACGCAGCGCCGACGGCAGCAACTTCATTCTGGTGGCGGTCAGTCTGGATCCGCATAACGTTCAGGAAGCCAATTTCGAATTGCCGCTATGGGAAATGGGCTTACCCGACGACGCCAGCACCCAGGGTGAAGACTTGATGAACGGCCACCGCTGGACCTGGTATGGCAAGTACCAGTTCATGCGCATTGACCCGGCCTACCAGCCATTCGGGATCTGGCGGATTACCGCGTAGATGCAAAACCTGTGGGAGCGAGCCTGCTCGCGAAAGCTAATTGTCAGGCAACACAGTTGTTGAATGTTCAATCGCCTTCGCGAGCAGGCTCGCTCCCACAGGGTTGGTGATCGGCTCAGCGGCTTTTTCGAATTCAACAGGAGTTTCAAATGGCGAAGAAACCCAAAGCAGCCACCTTCATCAAAGACCCGCTCTGGTACAAGGACGCAGTGATCTACCAGGTTCACGTCAAGTCGTTTTTCGACTCCAATAACGACGGAATCGGCGACTTCCCCGGCCTGATCGCCAAACTTGATTACATTGCCGACCTCGGCGTCAATACCATCTGGCTGTTGCCGTTCTACCCCTCGCCGCGCCGTGACGATGGCTACGACATTGCCGAGTACCGCGGCGTGCACGCCGATTACGGCACGATGGCCGACGCCAAGCGTTTCATTGCCGAGGCGCACAAGCGTGGCCTGCGGGTGATTACCGAACTGGTCATCAACCACACTTCGGACCAGCACGCCTGGTTCCAGCGTGCGCGCAAGGCCAAACCCGGCTCAGCGGCGCGGGACTTCTACGTCTGGTCCGATGACGATCAAAAGTACGACGGCACGCGCATCATCTTTCTCGACACCGAGAAATCCAACTGGACCTGGGACCCGGTGGCCGGCCAGTACTTCTGGCACCGTTTCTACTCCCACCAGCCGGACCTCAATTTCGATAACCCACAGGTCATGAAAGCCGTGCTCTCGGTCATGCGCTACTGGCTGGACATGGGCATCGACGGTTTGCGGCTGGATGCCATTCCGTACCTGATCGAACGTGAGGGCACCAACAACGAAAACCTCCCCGAGACCCACGACGTCCTGAAGCAGATCCGCGCCGAGATCGACGCCAATTACCCGGACCGCATGCTGCTGGCCGAAGCCAATCAATGGCCGGAAGACACGCAACTGTACTTTGGTGCCACCGACAAAAAGGGCCTGAATGGCGACGAATGCCACATGGCCTTTCACTTCCCGTTGATGCCGCGCATGTACATGGCGCTGGCCCAGGAGGATCGCTTCCCGATCACCGATATCCTGCGCCAGACCCCGGAGATCCCGGCCAATTGTCAGTGGGCGATTTTCCTGCGCAATCACGATGAGCTGACCCTGGAAATGGTCACCGACAAGGAGCGCGATTACCTGTGGAATTACTACGCGGCCGACCGTCGGGCGCGGATCAACCTGGGGATTCGCCGCCGACTGGCGCCACTGGTGGAGCGTGATCGGCGGCGCGTGGAACTGCTCAACAGTTTGCTGCTGTCGATGCCCGGCACGCCGACCCTGTATTACGGCGATGAAATCGGCATGGGCGACAACATCTACCTCGGTGACCGAGATGGCGTGCGCACGCCGATGCAGTGGTCGATTGACCGTAACGGCGGGTTCTCGCGCGCCGATCCGGCCAGCCTGGTGCTGCCACCGATCATGGACCCGCAATACGGCTACCTGTCGGTCAACGTCGAAACCCAGGCCGGCGATCCGCATTCGCTGCTCAACTGGACCCGGCGCATGCTTGCCGTGCGCAAACAGTCCAAGGCGTTCGGGCGCGGCACGCTGAAAATGCTCTCGCCGAGCAACCGCCGAATTCTGGCCTATACCCGTGAATTCACCGGGGCTGACGGCAAGCACGAAATCATCCTGTGCGTGGCCAACGTCTCGCGCAGCGCACAAGCGGCGGAACTCGATTTGTCGGCGTACGTCGGCATGGTGCCGGTGGAGATGCTCGGCGGTAACGCCTTCCCGCCGATTGGCCAGTTGAATTTCCTCCTGACCCTGGCGCCTTACGGCTTCTATTGGTTCGGGCTCGCGGCGGAAAACCAGATGCCGAGCTGGCACGTGGAGCCGGCGCAAAGCCTGCCGGACTTCACCACGCTGGTGTTGAAACAGCGCATGGAAGAGCTGCTCGAAACTCCGTCCCGTGACACGCTGGAACAAGGCATTCTGCCGAACTGGCTGCAGAATCGCCGCTGGTTTGCCGGCAAGGATGTGGCCATCGAACAGGTCAACCTGGCCTACGGCGTGCGCTTCGGCGATCCGCTGTACCCGGTGCTGTTGAGCGAAATTGACGTCACCAGCGCGGGCCAGACTCACCGCTATCAGCTGCCATTGGGCTTTATTCCCGAAGATCAGGTCGGCGCGGCGCTGCCTCAGCAGTTGGCGTTGTCGCGGGTGCGCCGTGGACGTCAGGTGGGTTTGATCACCGATGCCTTCAGCCTCGAACCGTTTATCCATGCTGTGTTGCAAGGCATGCAGAACGACACCGTCTTGCCATCGAGCGCGGGCGACATCCGTTTCGAGCCTACAGCAGAGCTGGCGAAACTGGGACTGACGCAAGCGTCACCGGTGCGTTATCTGTCCGCCGAGCAGTCCAACAGTTCGGTGGTGATCGGCAACAGCCTGGTGCTCAAGCTGATCCGCAAACTCGCCTCAGGCGTGCACCCGGAACTGGAAATGAGTGCGTACCTGACCCGCGCGGGGTTCCGCAATATTTCGCCGCTGCTGGGTTCGGTGGTGCGCCGCGACGAGCAAGGCGAGGACACCTTGTTGATGATCGCTCAGGGCTATTTGAGCAATCAGGGCGATGCCTGGGAATGGACCCAGAACAACCTTGAACGCGCGCTGCGAGACGAGTTGGCCGATGCCATGTCCGAGCAGGAACAGCACTACAACGCACTCGGTGAGTTGAAGGATTTTGCCGGCATGCTCGGCCAGCGTCTGGGGGAAATGCACCAGGTACTGGCCGCTCCGACCAAAGACCCGGACTTCGCCCCGCAAATCACCACCCAGAAAGAGGCGCAGGCCTCGGCCAAGGACGTGGCAGCGCAGCTGGAGCACGCACTTAAGTTGCTCAAGCAACATCTGAACGAACTGAGCCCGGCGGACCAGACCTTGGTCAGTCGTTTACAGGACCACAAAAAAGCCATCCTCAGCCATGTGCAGGAACTCGGCAAGAAAGCCGCCGGTGGCTTGCGCATCCGTGTTCACGGCGACTTGCACCTGGGCCAGGTGCTGGTGATCAAGGGCGATGCCTACCTGATCGATTTTGAGGGCGAGCCGGCGCGGCCGCTGCGTGAACGGCGGGGCAAGCACAGCCCGTACAAGGACGTCAGCGGGGTGTTGCGTTCTTTCGATTACGCCGCTGCGATGACGATTAATGTGCATAACGTCGACAACACGGCCCAGGCCCAGGCTGCCCGTCAGCGGGTCGCCGAGCGCTACCTTTTTGAAGCAAAACAGGCATTTGTTGACGCTTATCGGCTGGCGGCAGCTAGTCTTGCTCATGCGTGGCAAGATCCGGAGGGCGAGGACGCCGCGCTGGCGTTGTTCGGTCTGGAGAAGGCGGCCTATGAAGTGGCGTATGAGGCCGAAAATCGACCCACTTGGCTGCCGGTGCCTTTGCACGGCTTGTATGGATTATTAAGTGGGCTTAAACCCTTTTCCGAACTTGGTGGAGAGTAGTCATGAGTTTCTCGAACAAGGAACAGGGTCACGCTAAAGAGGCATTGCTGCCCAGAGCGCGGGACATCGACGCGTTGGTGCGCGCCGAACATCACGACCCTTTTGCAATTCTGGGGCCCCATGGCGATGGCGCCGACGGGCAATTCATTCGAGCGTATTTGCCTGATGCGTTGAGCGTGCAGGTGTTGGCCAGAGATTCCGGGGAAGAACTCGGCAATCTGCAAGCCACCCACACACCGGGGCTGTTTGTCGGGCACCTCGAACAGGCCCGGCCATATCTACTGCGCACCCGTTGGGCCGGCGGTGAGCAAATCAGCGAAGACCCTTACAGCTTTGGCCCGCTGCTCGGTGAGATGGACTTGTACCTGTTCGCCGAAGGCAATCACCGCGACCTGAGCAGCTGCCTCGGCGCGCAGCTGAAGACAGTCGAGGGTGTCGACGGCGTGCGTTTCGCCGTGTGGGCACCCAACGCCAAGCGCGTGTCGGTGGTCGGTGATTTCAACAACTGGGACGGTCGCCGCCATCCAATGCGTTTGCGTCACCCGACCGGAGTCTGGGAGCTGTTCATCCCACGCCTGAGAGCAGGGGACGCCTACAAATACGAAATCCTTGGCAGCCACGGTATTTTGCCGCTTAAAGCTGACCCGATGGCGCTGGCCACCACCTTGCCGCCAGATACGGCCTCAAAGGTCGCCTCACCGCTGTCCATCGAGTGGCAGGATCAGGCGTGGATGCAATCGCGTGGCGAACGTCAGCGACCGACCGCGCCGCTGTCGATCTACGAATTGCACGCCGGTTCCTGGCAATGCGAACTGGACGACCTGGGCGAAGTCGCCCGTCAGTACACCTGGCCCGAGTTGGGTGAGCGGCTGATTCCGTATGTGAAGGATTTGGGGTTCACCCACATCGAACTGATGCCGATCATGGAGCACCCGTTCGGCGGCTCTTGGGGTTATCAATTGCTGTCGCAATTCGCCCCGAGCGCCCGATACGGTTCACCGGATGACTTTGCCGCGTTCGTCAACGCCTGCCACCAGGCGGAAATCGGGGTGATTCTCGACTGGGTGCCGGCGCATTTCCCCACTGACGTCCACGGCATGGCGCAATTCGATGGCACGGCGCTGTACGAATATGGCAATCCGCTGGAAGGTTTTCATCAGGACTGGGACACGCTGATCTACAACCTGGGGCGCACCGAAGTGCACGGTTACATGCTGGCTTCGGGATTGCACTGGCTCAAGCATTTCCATGTCGATGGCCTGCGCGTCGATGCCGTGGCGTCGATGCTCTATCGCGATTACTCGCGCAAGGCCGGCGAATGGGTACCGAACCGCCATGGCGGTCGGGAAAACCTCGAAGCCATCGACTTTTTGCGGCACCTCAACGACGTGGTGGCGCTGGAGGCACCCGGTGCGCTGGTCATCGCCGAAGAGTCCACGGCGTGGCCGGGTGTCAGCCAGAGCACGCAACAGGGCGGTTTGGGCTTTGCCTACAAGTGGAACATGGGCTGGATGCACGATTCGTTGCATTACATCCAGCAGGATCCGGTGTACCGCGCCCATCACCATAACGAACTGAGTTTTGGCCTGGTGTACGCCTGGTCCGAGCGTTTCATCCTGCCGATTTCCCACGATGAAGTGGTCCACGGCAAGCATTCATTGATCGACAAAATGCCCGGCGACCGTTGGCAGAAATTTGCCAATTTGCGCGCGTACTTGAGCTTCATGTGGACGCACCCTGGCAAGAAGCTGTTGTTCATGGGCTGCGAATTCGGTCAGTGGCGCGAGTGGAATCACGATCAGCAATTGGACTGGTATTTGTTGCAATACCCCGAACACAAAGGGGTGCAGAAACTGGTCGGTGACCTCAATCGGCTGTACCGCGAAGAACCGGCGCTGCATGAGCAGGATGATGTCCCGCAAGGCTTCCAGTGGCTGATCGGCGACGATGCGATCAACAGCGTGTACGCGTGGCTGCGCTGGAGCAAGGAGGGTCGGCCGGTACTGGTCGTGGCCAACTTCACCCCGGTGCCACGTGAGGGTTATCGCGTCGGCGTACCGTTTGCCGGGCGCTGGACCGAGGTGATCAACAGCGATGCGGCGATGTATGCCGGCTCCAACTATGGCAACAGTGGCGGGGCATTGACCGAGGAGGCACCGAGCCATGGACAGGCGCTTTCACTGGTGTTGAATCTACCTCCGCTGGCGGTGTTGATTTTGCGGCCTGAGGGTTGATCTGACACCGGGTCGCTGCAATCGCGAGCAGGCTCGCTCCCACATGGGTTTTGCATTCGGCACAAAACCACTGTGGGAGCGAGCCGGCTCGCGATAGCTTCAGACCAGACAATACAAGTCTAGAAGTCAGGCGCTCACCACCGCATCCGCACCCCCAAACTCCCAATCAACCCATTCAAATCATTGTCATCCACATCACTGCTGTAATCCGCGCTGACGTACAAACTCACTGTGGGCGTGACCCTGGCGACCAACCCCAACCCTAATTCAACCGTCGAAGAATTGCGGCTGCTGCTGATCTTGTCGACCTGGTCGAGAGTCACGGTATTGCCGGTGTTCACGGTGTGCCACAAGTTAGTCCGTACGTAGGGTTCGACGCCCAGGCCATTGATATCGTAACTGCCTTTCAATCGTGCGCCGACCCGTCCGCTCCAGGATGTGATGTCGTTCGATGACGCATTCCCCGAGCCGGCATACGGCATATCCAGGGTAATGCGCTGATTGATTAACTGCGCCTGGGGTTCGACCACCCAGTTCTTGCCCAGGCCGATCGGGAAGCCGCCTTCCACCGACAATGTCATCGCCGTGCCTTCAGTGACCTGCCGTTCGCCCTGGCTGTTAAGGCTGTATCCGTTGACCCGGCCACCACTGGCGGTCAAATCCACGTGCCAGCCTTGAGGGCCGATCAGGCTCCAGTAAGCGCCGAGGCTCTCGCCTTGGAGGTTGAGGGTGTCGTGGTCGGGGTTGGCCAAGGCTCGACTGGTCAGCAAGCCGTTGCCATTGCCTTCTAAATGGGTGGTGCCGCCGATCAGCCCGACCTTTTGGGTATGACCACTACCGCTCTGCAAGGTGAGGACCGCCGGACCTTTGAATTCTGTGGTGCCAGGAATCGAAGATCCTAGTGACTGGAAATCGGTCTGCGCTTGTCGCGACGGTTGACCGTACATCTGGTCCCAGGTTGAAGGTGCTTCGTCTTCGATGGTCAGGTGTGAGCTAGTTGTATCGGACGCGGCTCTGAAGTGGCCGGGTGAGGGGGCGGTGATGGTGGTGGTTGCCAAGGTCAGTATCGAAACATCCTGGCGATACCACGGGGCGACTTCTTCTTCCGTCGGTCCCGCCTGGGCCTCCAGGGTGGAACACAGCAAGATAGAGCTTGTAACAGTGCAAAAAGTGACTTTGATCTCTTGTTGGGTGAATGACGTTTTCATGGGGGTCTACCTTGCAATCGCATGGGGTCTCTCGCTGTGGCGTCTCTCCTACCCCGAATGAGGGGCGGCCGAATGAATGGGGGCAAGCCTGTGGGCGCCCGGATTGGCGGGTGTCTGGGGGGTGCCCCCTGATGGTACTTCGGGGGTAGTAAGGTGTAGCTAAGAAGACCGTTGACAGCGCGTCAAGAAAATGATCGATAAGTGGTACTGGTATTTTAGGTGTTACAAGTGACTGATTTCCGACGCTGATCTAAGTTCTTGTTTGTTCGATGATGCGTCAAAAAAACCGCGATCCAGAGCCTTTTGATTCGGTTGCTAGAGGTGCACTTCGACGGCCAACGGCAAATGATCCGACAAGTGCGTCCAGGGTTTATGACTGAGAATTCGTGGTTCATGGCTGCTGGCGTTACGCAGGTAAACCCGGTCCAGACGCAACAATGGAAAGCGTGCCGGGTAGGTTTTGGCCGGGCGCCCGTCGTGGCGTTCGAACGCCTCATGCAGGTAGTCTCGTCGAGCGAGTGCGGCGTTGCCTTGCAGCTGCCAATCGTTGAAGTCACCCGCGATGATCACCGGGGCATCGTCAGGCAGGGATTCGAGCAATAAGCAGAGCAGTTGCAGCTGCAACTGGCGATGACTTTCGAGCAGACTCAGGTGCACGCAAATCGCATGGACTTGCGCATGCCCCGGCACCTCCAGCACACAATGCAACAACCCACGGCGTTCGGGGCCGGTGATCGACACGTCCAGGTTACGAAATTCGCGGATCGGGTATTTCGACAGCAGGGCATTGCCGTGGTGGCCGTCGGGGTAGACCGCATTGCGTCCATACGCGAAATCACTCCACATACTGTCGGCGAGAAATTCGTATTGCGAGGTCTGTGGCCAGTTGTAGTAACGGGAAGAATGCCGATCGTGTTCTCCCACCACTTCCTGAAGGAACACCAGATCCGCCGCCGTACTGCGCACAGCTTCGCGCAGCTCCGGGAGGATGAAGCGCCGGTTGAAGGCGGTGAAGCCCTTGTGAGTGTTGACCGTCAGCACCCTGAGGCGATGGATCGCCGGGGACGGGTTCAGCGTGGCCCGTTGCTCGGAATCGCTGGTCACGTGTGCTCCTCTGAATCTGGCCTGCTTATGCATGCGACTGATGCGGCGGCGGGCAGTTCAGTCTAAGCGACACCAAACCAATGTGGGAGCGAGCCTGCTCGCTCCCACACAGGGATAGTCTCAGACGAAGACAATTTCATAGGGCAATCGCATACGGTCCAAGAGCACTCGGGGCAGCAGGGGAGCGATGCCGAGGGCCGGTTCACCGTCGAGCTGGCTGGCGTAGGCGTGGGTGGCGTGGCTTTTACGCGCGACGGTCCAGGTGTCGAGGCGTACTTTGCGTGCGCGGTGCCAAGGCAGGAGGCCCTGGTCTCGAACCGGCCAGTGCCAGGCCCAGACAGGCACTTCATGGAACGCCGCACCGACCCTGCTCGCCGCAACGGCGCTGGCTCGGCCGACGGCGTCGTGATCCGGCGTGCCGTCTTCGCGCCAGACGCTGAACACTACATCGCCAGGCCGCAAGTAGCGGGAGATGAATTGGGTCAGTTGTGCCTCCTGCTCGGCCAAGGTGAAGTCAGTGAAGCCACCACGAATCCATTTCAGGCTGTGCATGGGCAAGCCCAGCCGACGCAGGGCCTCGACGCTTTCCTGGCCACGAAACACGCTCAGGCGCTTTTCCGACCACTGTTGTGAACCCGGCTGGCTGGCACTGCCATCGGTGACCGAGATCAATTGCAGCGGATGACCCAGGTTTGCAAGCAGCTGCAGCAGGCCGCCACAGCTGACCACTTCGTCGCCGGGATGCGGCGCAATCACCACGGCGCGTGCGCCGGCGGGGACCAGGGTCTGGGTATTGATGACGGGGATGTTGTCCAGTTGCAGCGCGCTGTTCCAGATTTGTCCTGGCTGGCTGCTGTCGATGATAGAGAGGGGTTTCATCGGCCTACGTCCTTGTTTTGTTTGATAGCAATGTGCAACGTTCCGTACCTTGGATTGTCGCGAACAGAGTATTGCTTATGTATCGCTATTCGTCGCGTGGCGGTTTCATCTGAGGCGGTTTTTTTTAACCAACTCGTACCAAATCGTGTAAACAGTCGCCGAACCCGCCACGCGCCCGACTGTTCAGGCGGGCACGCGGTGCGCAGCGCAGCTCCATTTCACTCTTCTTCCTCATGCTGCAACTCGAACAGCAGCAACGAACGGCCGGTTACCGAATATTCGTGATCGAGTTCAAAGCGTTCCTGCCCGCGAATCGACGGTTGATTGGTGTCGATCATGCAAGTCCAGAACCCGCCGTCAGGCACTTGCGGCAGCGTGAAGTTGACGATGTCGTGGTGCGCGTTGACCACCAGCAACAGCGTCGCGTCTGCGCCCTTGCGGCGGATCCCGGTTTCCTGGGCACGGCCGTCGAGCAGGATACCCAGGCACCGACCATGGGCTTCGCCCCATTGCTCCTGGGACATTTCAGTGCCGTCCGGTGCCAGCCAGGTCACGTCCTTGACCCCGATGTCTTCGTTGTAATTGCCCACCAGGAAACGGCCACGTCGCAGGATCGGGTACGCCAGACGCAACTTGATCAGGCGTTTGACGAACTTGAGCAGGGCCTTGCCGTCCTCGCTGAAGTCCCAGTTGACCCAGCCGATTTCGCTGTCCTGGCAATAGGCGTTGTTATTGCCTTCCTGAGTGCGGGCAAATTCGTCACCTGCGACCAGCATTGGCGTGCCCTGGGACAGCAGCAGCGTGGCAAAGAAGTTGCGCATTTGCCGCTGGCGCAATTCGTTGATTTCAGGATCGTCGGTCGGGCCTTCAACGCCGTGGTTCCACGACAGGTTGTTGTTGCTGCCGTCCTGATTGTTCTCGTCGTTGGCTTCGTTGTGCTTGTCGTTGTACGACACCAGGTCGTTGAGGGTGAAACCGTCGTGGGCGGTGATGAAATTCAACGAGGCATAAGGGCGGCGGCCACGCTGGTTGAACATCTCGCCGGAGGCGGTCATGCGGCTGGCGAAATCGGCGAGTTGGCCGTCGTCACCTTTCCAGAACGCGCGCACGGTGTCGCGGAATTTGTCGTTCCATTCCACCCACCCCGGCGGAAAATTGCCGACCTGATAACCGCCGGGACCGCAGTCCCACGGCTCGGCAATCATCTTCACCTGACGTAGCACCGGGTCCTGACGGCAGGCCACGAGGAAGCTGTGACGCTCATCGAAACCGTCGTGGTAGCGCCCGAGAATGGTCGCCAGGTCGAAGCGGAAACCGTCGACGTGCATTTCTGACGCCCAGTAGCGCAAGGAGTCGGTGACCATTTGCAACACACAAGGGTGGCTCAAATCCAGGGTGTTGCCGGTCCCTGAATCGTTGATGTAGAAGCGTTTGTCTTCAGGCATCAAGCGGTAGTATGAGACGTTGTCGATACCGCGCATGGACAGGGTTGGCCCTTGTTCATTGCCCTCGGCGGTGTGGTTGTAGACCACGTCGAGGATCACTTCCAGATTGGCTTCGTGCAGGTGCGCGACCATTTCCTTGAACTCGGCGATCTTGCCGCTGGCCAGGTAGCGCGGGTCCGGGGCGAAAAACGCGATGCTGTTGTAGCCCCAATAGTTGGTCATGCCTTTGTGAAGCAAGTGTTGATCGTTGACGAACGCGTGGATCGGCAACAATTCAACCGACGACACACCGAGTTTGCGGATGTGGTCCAGCATGTCATCGACCATCAGCCCGGCGAACGTACCGCGCACATTCTCGGGAACGGAAGGGTGACGCATGCTGATGCCACGCACGTGGGTTTCGTAGATGATGGTTTTGTCCCACGGCACGCTGACGCGATGGTCATGGCCCCAGGTGTGGGCCGGGTCGATGACTTTGCATTTGGGCACGAAGGGTGCGCTGTCGCGTTCATCGAAACTGAGGTCCGCATCGGGGTGGCCGATGGTGTAGCCAAACAGCGCTTCGGACCATTTCAACTGGCCGACCAGTTGCTTGGCATAAGGGTCAATCAACAGTTTGTTGTGGTTGAAACGATGACCATTGGCCGGGTCATACGGGCCATGGACGCGATAGCCATAAATCAGTCCCGGATGGGCGTCGGGCAAGTAGCCGTGGTAGATCTCGTCGGTGTATTCGGGCAACTCGATGCGTTCAAGTTCCACCTCGCCCGAGTCATCGAAGATGCACAATTCGACCCGGGTGGCGTTGGCGGAAAACAAGGCGAAGTTGACCCCCAGGCCATCCCAGGTTGCGCCCAGCGGGAAGGGCAAGCCTTCACGGATTCGCGAAGCCTCGGCGTGAGGTTCTGGCGCGGTTTTCTTTGGCGTGGTCATAGGTGCTCCTGCAAGTGGGGATCAAGGGTTTTTCGGGGGCGAACGCCGCCCCAGTGGCGAGCGGACTCGCCACGTCATTGATCAAAACCAATCGAAAGGCCGTCAGGTGATGGGTGGCTTTTTTGTCACGCGAGGTTTCTTCTCGATCGCTTTTTCTCCCGGCGGGATGACTTTCGACGCTGCAGCAGGTTTGGCCTTGGCTTTGGGTTTAGCTGCGCTGGCTTTACCGTCCAGTGCGCCGTTCGCCTTACTGACCGCAGGTTTAGCGGCGGCGGTTTTACTGGTGCTGGCTTTCGCTGATTTTTTCGGTGCCAGGGCTTCGGCTTCGGCCAGCTTGCGCGCCATCTCCCAGTGTCGGGAGTCCTGGCCCTCCGGTTTGCCCTCCGATTCCCAGATCTGATAGGCAAATTCGCGAACGCGTTTATCGTCGGTACTCATCGCAATGCTCCTGAACTGAACTCAAGCTTGGGTAAAGTGTTGGATAAAGAGATTGACCGGAACAATCCCCAGCGCGGCGCTGATGTTCAGCTCCCTGTGTTTTGTGACTGCGACGCTGGAAAAAAGTCCCTTCAGATGTTCGTCAGAGGCGGCGAACGGTAATTTGACCCGTGTATCGCCCCACTGCAGCGCATCTATCCTTGGTTCGGCACTGTTTTTTTGCAGATCAGCGCAGCGTATCGTCACGATAACAATGGCGCGTTTTCCTTTCAGCGAACGAGCAAATGCCAGCACCCGATGGGCCTGGCTACCGACCACTTCAAGGGCTTGATAGGTCCCTCGCGAAAACAGTTCGGCATGCTCGGCCCGCAGGTTCAGCACCTCGGCAATCAGCGTCTGCTTGATGCGCCCGTCACGCCAGTTCGCCAACAACTCGGGCACGTCCGGTGTCGCTTGAAGGGCCCGTTGACGGCTGGCGTAATCCACCGGCCGGCGGTTGTCCGGATCCACCAGGCTGAGGTCCCAGAAGTCGTCGCCCTGATAGAGGTCCGGCACCCCCGGCACGGTCATTCGCAGCAAGGTTTGCGCCAATCCATTGAGGGCACCGGGGGCGGCAATGGCCTGCACCGCATTTGCGAGGGCGGCGCGTAACCGCTCACCTTCGGGGGCCAAAAACAGACGCTCGATAAACACCTGCATGGCGTGTTCATAGGGTTCGTTCGGCGCACTCCAACTGCTTTGCAGCTTGGCTTCACGCAGGGCTTTTTGTTGCCACTGCCAGAGGCGTTTGGCGTAGTCCTCAAGTGCAGATTGATCGTCAATCCGCAGGGTCAACGACCAGCTGCCGAGGATCGCCTGGTACAGAATCAGCTCATCGCCCGCCGTCGGCATCTGATCGTCATCGCGCAGCGGTTGGGCCAGCGTTCGCCAGAGCGGGACTTGCTCGGCATACCAGGCGCTGCGTTCACTCAGCACAGCTAAACGGGCACGGGTGTCTTCGCCGCGTTTGTGGTCGTGGGTGGCGGTGGCCAGCAGGTTGTCCGGGAATTTGGCCAAGCGATTGATGCAAGCGGCATGAAAATCGGACAGCGGGGCGCTGAACTGTTCGGTGCTGAAACCGACGTCATTGCGCGACAGCAACACTGCCGAGCGATAGAACGCGGTGTCTTCGACCGCTTTGGCGGCGGCCGGCGACGTCAGTTGCTGAAAGCGCACGCAGGCATGCTTGAGGCGCTTGCGCTGTCGACCCACCGGGCGTTTGCGCCAGGGCTCGCCGCCGAGCCAGCCGGCCAGGCAATCGAGTACCGGCCAGTCGGCTTCGCTCAGGGTCTGCCGCGCACCGTCCATGGCTTGCTGGAAAAATACATCGTCTTGGGTGGAGCGGCCACGGGGGCTGATGTAGGTGCGGTACACCGGGAAGTGCACGATCAATTCCTGCAACGCACGGCGGATTGCACCCAGGGTCAGGTCGCGGGTCATCAGGTCGTCCCGGGCCACTTGCAGCAAGGCCTGGGCAACGCTTTCGAAATCGCCGGCCAACGAGCCGTTGAGGATTTGCTGGCGTGCCAATTGCGCTTCCTGGCGGAAGTCGGCAGGTCGTTCGCTGAAGCGCTGCCAGAGTTCGCCCAAGGTCTGGGCGCCTTGCGGGTCGTGTTGCAACAGCGACAGCTGGTTCATGAATTCATAACCGGTGGTGCCGTCCACCGACCAGTCGCGGTGCAGGGTTTCGCCTTCGCCGAGGATCTTCTCGACGTAGATCGGCAGGTGCCGTCCCGGTGACAGGCTATCGACCCGGCGTCGCAATTTGCGGCAGTAACCACGGGGATCGGCGAGGCCGTCGATGTGGTCGATGCGCAGACCATCCACCAGCCCTTGCGCCACCAGTTCGAAGATTTTTGCGTGGGTGGCTTCAAACACGGCGGGCCGCTCGACGCGCAAGCCACCCAGTTCGTTGACATCGAAAAAACGCCGCCAGTTGATGTCATCCGCCGCTGTGCGCCAACTGGCCAGGCGATAACTCTGGCGTTCAAGCAGCGTGTGCAAGCGCTGGAAACCTTCGGGCGTCAGCGAGTCATAAGCGCCGAGGTGTTGCTCGATGGACGTGCGCACCGCCGGGTCGCTCGCCAGTTCACCCAGTTCGGCTTTCAGCGGCACCGCCAGGCGGTGAGCGTCAGTCTGGTAATTCAAGGTGGTGAAGCGTTCCGCCAGCAGTTTCAGCGGTTCGACATCCGTGGGCAGCAATTCGCCAAAATGCATTGGGCAGATCGGGAAGCGGTGGTCGTAATGCTGCACGTAAAAGCTGCCGTCCTGTGCATCGAAGCGCAAGGGCAGGGTGCCGTCCTGCAAGGCGATGCCGTAGTCGCTGCCCAGGAATGGCAGCAATAACTGACCTTCCATCAACGGGTCCGGCGAGTGCCATTGAATGTCGAAGAACTCGCCGAATGGGCTCAAACGCCCCCATTCCAGCAAGTCCAGCCACCAGGGGTTATCAGCGCCGCCGACGGCCATGTGGTTGGACACGATGTCGAGGATCAACCCCATCCGTTGTTCGCGCAGGGCATTGACCAAACGGCGCAGCGCGGCTTCGCCACCCAACTCGGGGTTGACGGTGGTCGGGTCCACCACGTCGTAGCCATGCATGGAGCCGGCGCGAGCCGCCAACAGCGGCGAGGCATAGATGTGGCTGATGCCCAGACTGGCGAAATACCCCACCAATGGCACCGCTTGATCCAGGGTGAAGCCTTTATGAAATTGCAGCCGCAGGGTTGCCCGCGGCGGTTGGATAAACGGTGCCGTCATTGGTCACGCTCGCCCGCCTGAAGCCGCGCGCAGGCGAGCAATTCCAGGCGCCGGGCCGCATCCGGATCATCGAGCAGGGCTTCGCTGTCGCCGGGCAGGCGCCTTGACCAGTTGGGGTGGGCGTCGATGGTGCCGGGCAGGTTGGCCTGCTGTTCAATGCCCAAGGCATCTTCCAGTGGCAACAACACCAAAGGCGCGCGAGTATGTCCCAGGAACCGGACGCTGGCGTCGAGCACTTGATCGGTTTCGTGGGACTCCTCGCGAAAGTTTTGCGGGTCTTCGCTCAGCACCCGACGCAGGCCTTCACGTTCGCGTTCACGATGTTGGCGCCACTCGATTTCGCTGCTGGCATCTATCAGGCCGAGCCGGGCGTTCCAGTCGATGTCGCGGCCATGCCACCAGCCATTGAGCGTCGGCAAGTCATGGGTGCTGGTGGTCGCCAGCGCGTTATCCGGCCAGTCGAGGATGGGCTTGAAGTGGGCGTTGTCCTGTTCAAACAACAACACGCGCATGCCGAGGATCGAGCGTGCGATGAGCTTTTCCCGCAGACCATCAGGCACGGTGCCGAGGTCTTCGCCCAGCACAATGGCTTGATGACGATGGGATTCGAGTGTCAACAAACGCAGCAAATCGTCCACCGGGTAGTAAAGGTAGGCACCATCGCGGGGCGGCGCGCCGTTGGGAATCACCCACAGCCGTTGCAGGCCCATGATGTGGTCGATCCGCAGGCCGCCGGCGTGGGCGAAATTGGCGCGCAGCATTTCGATAAACGCGCGAAACCCGTTGCGCACCAAACCTTCAGGCGAAAACGCGGAAATGCCCCAGCCCTGGCCGGTGCGGTTGAGGATGTCCGGCGGCGCACCTACCGTCAGTGAGGCGAGCAATTCGTCCTGGCGACTCCAGGCCTGACTGCCGCCGCCGTCGGCACCGACGGCGAGGTCGGCAATCAGCCCGATGCTCATGCCGGCACTGCGGGCGGCGGCTTGCGCGCGCTCAAGACAACGGGTAATCAGCCACTGGCAGAAGGCGAAGAAACCGATGCGTGTGGCGTTCTCTTCAGCGAACTCGGCAAGGGCGACGCTGCGCGAGTCGCGCCATTGTTCGGGCCATTCGCGCCAGTCGAGGCTTTCACCCAAGGTGGCGCGGGCTTCTTGGAGCGCTTCGAAGCGGCAATGATTTTCCAGTGCTTCGCCCGAGGCATGGCGGAAACTGCTGAAGTCTTCGTGCAACGGATGTTCGCCGTGGACAAAGCCCTCGTACAACGCCTGCAAAATGCGGTGTTTGGCGTGCGCGGCCACGGGCCAGTCAATCAGTGGGCGTTCCTCAAGCTGCTGCAGTTCGGCGGCGAGCCCGGTGGCGTCAATCGCCGCGCGCATCGCCCGCTCGCCAAGGATTGCACCGGGAGCGGCGTACAGGCTGTTGAGAAACAACCGGCTGGAAGGCGAGTAAGGGCTGTAGCGCTGTGTATCACTGCCGAACATGGCGTGCAACGGACTGATCGCCAACGCTTCGGCGCCGCGTTCACCGGCCACCCGGGCGAGGTCTTCAAGTGCCTGGGTATCGCCGAAACCGCCATCGCCGACCCGCCGCAGTGAGTACAGCTGCACGCTCAGGCCCCAGGTGCGCGGGATCGGATTGTCGACGGCATCGCCGACGCTATAGCAGCGTTCAGGTGCCACCGCGAGGGTGAAGGATTGGCCATCGATGCTGACGTGCTGGTAGCCGACCGGAATCAACCCAGGCAGCACCGCCTGCGCATCGAGCTTCAGGTTGATCCACGAACCGTCTTCGAGATGAATGTCACAGGGCGTTTCGGGCTCAAAGTAACGCGCCAGATCGAGGCCCGCACCGACGTCGACGGTCATCAGCGGGGGCAGGCGGTGGGTCTGCTGGGCAGCTTGCAGCTCCAACAGACTTGCATCGATTTCCTGGGCACTGCCGGCCGGATGGCCGAGGCCTGTGAGCACCGCGCGTAACACCGACGGGCCGACTTTCTGTGCGCGACCATTGGCGTCGATCCAGTCGACGGCCAGGCCTGCGCGGCTGGCCAGTATTTCTAGTTGCGCATCGCTCATGGGCGCTCTCCGTTCGAAGGTAGCAAAGGGGCTGCGGCCGTGAGGCTGACTAGCGCGCAATACGGGGCAAGTTTGCCCTGGCGTAACAGGCCGGCTGAGTGGGGCGGGTGTTCGAACAACAAGAGGGTGTCGGCCTCTGGGGTGTGGACCACCGGCGTGTCGCTGAGGTTCAGGTCAATGCGCAGCTCACTGCCATCGCCCAGCCGCCAGCGTGCGCTCACTGCACCCTGCCCTAACACATCGGCGCCCAGTGTCTGGGTACCAGGCAGGCGAGGGGTGAGGTGCTGGTGGCGCAGTTGCAACAGGCGGCGATACACATCGTGAATGGCCGGCAGAGCGCTGGCGTTCAGCTTCGGTTGCGATGCTTCAAAGGTTTGGGGGGCATTCGGGTCAGGAATCTGTTCACGCTGGTGGGGATCAGCGAAGGCGCTGAACGCTGCGAACTCGTTGCGTCGACCTTCGCGCACCTGTTCTGCGAGTTCGTCGTGGTGGCTGGTGAAAAACAGAAACGGTGCCTGCGCTGCGAATTCGTCACCCATGAATATCAGCGGGATCATCGGCGACAACAGCAGTAATGCGGTGGCGGCGTAAAGCGCATCAGGGTGGGTCAGTTGATGCAGCCGTTCGCCTAACGCGCGGTTGCCGATCTGGTCATGGTTTTGCAGAAACAGCACGAAGGCGGTCGGCGGCAAATGACCACTGGGCTCACCTCGAGGCGTGCCGTGGCGGTTGAGCTGGCCCTGAAACACAAAACCCTGGCTCAGGCAGCGAGCGAGTTGTTCGGTGGGCTGTTGGGCGTAATCGGCGTAGTAGGCATCGGTTTCACCGGTCAGTAACACATGCAGGGCGTTGTGACCGTCATCGTTCCACTGCGCATCGAAGCCCTGTTCCAGCAGGCTGGCCTGATTGTGTTCGTTCTCCACCATCAGCCACACATGGCGGGTGGGCCCGGTTTGTTGGCGAACACGTTGGGCCAGTTCTTCAAGGAAGTCCGGGCTTTCAATGGCGTGCACCGCGTCCAGGCGCAAACCGTCAAAGCGATATTCCAGTAGCCACATCAGCGCGTTGTCGATAAAAAAATCCCGCACCTCACGCTGCCGGAAGTCGATGGCCGCCCCCCACGGCGTGTGTTTGTCTTCGCGGAAAAAGCCTTTGGCGTAGTGATGCAGGTAATTGCCATCCGGGCCAAAGTGGTTGTAAACCACGTCGAGAATCACCGCCAGGCCGAGGCCGTGGGCGGTGTCGATCAGGTGTTTGAGTTGTTCGGGCGAGCCGTAGGACGCCTGGGGTGCGTAAGGCAGGACGCCGTCGTAACCCCAATTGCGCTCACCGGGGAATTGCGCCAACGGCATCAGCTCAATCGCCGTGATGCCGAGTTCGACGAGGCGCGACAGGTGTTGCTCGACGGCACTGAAACCGCCGAGCACACCGACGTGCAGCTCGTAGATGATCGCCTCATTCCATGGCCGACCGTGCCAGGTGTTGTGTTGCCATTGATAGGCCCGCGGATCGACCACCACGCTATGGCTGCCGATGTCGCCGGCTTGCGCACGGGAGGCCGGGTCCGGCACCTCCAGTTCGCCATCGATGTTGTAGCGGTAACGGGTCCCCGCCGGGCAGCGGGTCTTTATCACGAACCAGCCATCAGCCTGAGGCAACAGCGGCAAGGATTGTCCATTTTCCAGTTCGACACTGACGTAAAACGCATCAGGCGCCCACAAGGCAAAACGCGTGTGCTCTGCGTCCAGCATGATTGCGCCGTGGGGCCAGGTCTCAAGGGTCCGTAACGGCATCGTTGAAAACCTCTTACTGTCGGCCCGATTTACCCAAGGCCTTAGCCACAAGCTGTTCGTAGAGTTCGGCGTAAGGCTCCACCGCCTTGCACCAATTGAACGGAGCGGCCATGGCCCGGCAACGCATCGCATGAAGCAGGTCGGGGAAGGCGAACACCTTGAACGCCCGGCTCAGGGCTTCCTGGTAGCTTTCGACAGAAGATTCATCGAAGAGAAAACCGGTCACGCCGTTTTCAATGGTGTCGGCCAAGCCGCCGGTATTGCGTGCCACCGGCAGTGAACCGAAGCGCTGGGCGTACATCTGGCTCAGGCCGCAGGGTTCGTAACGCGAGGGCATCAGCAGGAAATCGCTGCCGGCGAACATGCGTCGGGCGTCGGTTTCGTTGAAGCCGATGCGCACGCCAATCTGCCCTGGAAAACGCAGGGCCAATTCACGCATGGCTTGTTCCTCTTCCGGCTCGCCACGGCCGATGATTGCAATCTGGCCACCCGATTTGACGATGTATTCGGAGACCGCTTCGGTCAGGTCCAGGCCTTTCTGATAGACCAGACGCGACACCACGGCAAACAGCGGACCCTCGGAGTCAGCCAGGCCGAACAGCTCGCGCACATGCGCGGCGTTGACGGCTTTGCCGTCCCAGTCACCGATGTTGAAGGGGCAGAACAGGTGCGAGTCCGTGGCCGCGTCCCAGCTTTCATCGATGCCGTTGGGAATGCCGCTGAGCAGGCCTTGCTGGGTCTTGGCGGCGAGAAAACCGTCGAGGCCACAGCCGAAGGCCGGTGTGGTGATTTCCTGGGCGTAGGTGGCACTGACGGTGGTGATGTGGCTCGAATAGGCCATGCCAGCCTTGAGGAACGACATCTTGCCGTAGAACTCCATGCCTTCCTGTTGCAGGGCGTGCGCGGGAATCCCCAATTCGGGGCACGAGCCGAGGCTGGTAACGCCCTGGTAGGCCAGGTTATGGATGGTGAACAGGGTCGGGGTGCGCTGCCCACGCCAGTGCATGTAGGCAGGTGCCAGGCCTGCGGGCCAGTCATGGGCGTGCACCAGATCCGGGCACCAGTGAATTTGTGCAAGATTGGCGGCGATATCCGCGGCGGCGAGGCCCAGACGGGCGAAACGGATGTGGTTGTCTGGCCAGTCGCGGCCATTGTTGGCGCCGTAAGGCGAACCTTCGCGCTCGTAGAGTTCAGGGCAGATCAACACGTAGATGACCAGACCGTCCGGCATGTCCATGCGCCCGATCTTGCAGGGCGGCAGTGCGGCGTGCCCACCCAGTTCACCAATGATGTGGATCGGGTTTTCGCTGTGCAGCACTTGCGGATAGCCGGGAATAAGCACCCTCACATCGTGCAGGTGCGACATGGCGCGTGGCAGCGCGGCGGAAACGTCGCCCAGACCGCCGGTTTTCACCAGGTCGGCAATCTCGGAGGTGACAAACAACACTTTCTTTCTATTCGGATTCTGACTGGCAGCCGGTGTCAGCGTCTTGGTGCCAGGTACGCTGATCGATTGCGCGCTCGGTGCATTCACGGCGCTCGAATCGCCGACCTGCTGATGAGCACGTTCACCCTGAATATCTAAAGCCGCACTTGTCATATGAATCTCCGTGGTGTTGATCTAATTCTTAGGTCTGGCACAAACGGTGTGGCCAAATCCTGCGGCCGGGCGCAAACGCGCACGCATTGGTAGCAAATGCTGCCCAATGCGGTGAAGCAGATGGCTGGAGGGGCCGTTGCAAGGAATGCACCAGTCGCGTTGGCCCTACCTTTACCCAGACCCATGGCCAGGACTGAAAGTTTCGAGTTTTTTACAGCCAGATGACCGACTTGTTTTACCTCGCGAAAATGAGTCTAGGCCAGATCCTAGAGCGGGGCGGGTCATCTGGTGAAATTGTTCGACAATCAGTTTTCAGAGGGTAAAAGAACCGTGTGACGAAGGGGTGACTGCACCGACGAAGTGCAGGTTTATTTTTGGCTATGGGTCGAAACGGGACTGGCAAGTCACAAAAATGGGCGGGAAGGGAGGTGGGATTGCACTGTTGTGGTGCGTTTGATTCGGTAGGGGGTGTGTTTGATGGTTCCTTCGCTGGCAAGTCGAATCGTCGCACCGCAGCTCCTACTGGGTTCGTGTATTCCCTGTTGGAGCTGGCTTGCCAGCGAAGAATTTGACTCGGTCTTAAGTGAGAACCCGAATTGGTTTCCCCGCCGACCACCGTTCATGGGCTGACCACTTGTCGCTACTGTCAGATCTGACAGTAGCCAGCCCACTGCCAATTCCTGTGTGATCGCTCCAACCGTTGCGCCGAAACCAGGCCAGCCACGTCCGATGCAGGAGCGTTTTCATGACCGTTAGCCAGCCACCCGTTGCCATTTCGTCCGATAACACCGTCCTGGCGCTGGACCCACCTCGCGTGCTGGGCGCGACCCGCCCGGTGGTTGGCGCAGACATCGGCGTCTCATTGGTTATCTATGATCTGGTCAACGATGGCCTGGGCGCGACGGTCGAGGTGGATCCGCCCTTGGTGGGGACGGTGAATCCTAACGATGTGATTGAGCTTTGGCTGGAGGGGGAAACCACGTTCCTGGACAGTGAAATCATTGTCGATGTGAACGCCAAAACGATGCTGCGCATCCCCAAGGGCCGCCTGCACCCGGACCGGGTCAATGAGCTTTTCTACATCATCAGACGAGGCAGTGATAACAGGGGCACCTCCGACCCGCTGTCCCTGCTGTACAACAAGATCCGCCCCGGTCTGAAAGACACCAAGCCCGAGGTCGACGGGCATTCCGAGCTGGCCTTGTTGTTGCCCGACGCAATCAAGAACGGCGTCGGCGCCGATTTTGTCAGTGCACAGGTGTGCGTGTCCTATCCGTACTGCCGGGCCTACGACACGATCACGTTGAAATGTAACGGCGAAATCATGTCGCACATGGTGGGCCAGAACGAGGCACCGCAGCCGCCGAATCCGGGTTCGCCGAACCCGATCACCGTGTGTTTTACCGTGGGCCGGGCCTACCTGGATAGCGCCGTACGACCGAGTGGCAAGCTCGACTTTTCCTACACCGTCACTGATCAGCTCGGCAATACACCGGACACCGATGCAGTCTGGTCGGCGTCGCAAACCGCGGACGAGGACCTGGCCGGCACGCGCTTGCCCGAGCCCATCCTGCGGGAAATCCAGAACGATCCGACAGACGATCCAGGCATCATCGACCTGGAAAAACTGGGCAACAACCCCCTATTGCTGATCGTATTGACCAGCGACCCACGTTTCGATTTAGGCGATGCCCTCAGTGCAACCTACACCGCAAAAGTCGACGGCCAGCCAGACGTGGTGGTGACGGTGACCGGCAATGTCGAAGCCGATGAATTCGGGCAAAAGAAACCTTGTGTGCTGCAAGTGGCCAACGACAAAGTCATTGTCGGCAGCTTGGTGACCGCGACGTATCAGTTGCTCAAAGGTGGCACGCCGGCCGGCACTTCCAAAGAGGCCACGGCGCGGGTGGTGGGTAAAAGTGCGATTGAGTTGAATCCACCGACCTTGCCATCCGCCCCCAACCCCTTTCACCCGCTGAACTACCCTCAAGGCGTCAGCGTGCGTATCGACCATGCCGGCGCCGTACCTGGTGACAAGGCGCGCCTGTTTCTGCTGAATCCACTGCCGGAGTCGCCCGCGTTTGTCGATCTGCCGCTGGATCAGAAATTTGCCCTGTTCACCCTCGATGCCACCTTCCTCGGGTTGTGGCACGGCAAGGTGCCGCAGTTGGCCTGGAAGTTGATTAAAGGCGGGCAACCGGTTGCCGAATCGAAGCCGTTGATGGTGGCCGTGAACCGGATTGCGAATGACGACCCGCGGTTGAGCAAGCCGACGATTGATGGTGCGGCAGGGGACGGCGTGCTGGACGTGGCGCAGATGCAGGACTCTGCCCAATTGAGGGTGGCTGCGTGGTTGCTTCAGGTGTCGCGGCACTGTATCTGGTTACGTTATGACGGCTTTGACAAGCAAGGCGTTACGACGGAGTGGGTGGTATGGGCGGGGGCGCCGCATGCTTCCACGTCGGGGGTGACCACGGCAGCGGCCATTGCGTGGCTGCGAACGCTCAAGGACGGTTCGAGGTTGACCATTACCTTTGGTGTGAGCTTCGAAAAGAAGGCCGACGCCGCGACGATGGTCAGGTTTCCGGTGCAGGTTTATACCATCAGGGCGGTCGAGCTGGTGATTCCGGGGATCGACTCAGTGACTGACTCCAAAGGTGTCGAGATCGTCAATGGCGGTACCACTGTCGATGAAATCCTCACACTCAAGGGCATCGCAAGCCAGGGGCAGACCATTCAGCTTTACGATGGTACGACGCCAGTGGGGCCGGTCGTCCTTGTTCGCGCCGACGGCGAGTGGGAGCAAACCCTGAGAAATCTGGCGGAGGGTGCGCACAGTTTCACTGCCAAAGCATTGTATGGTGCGGGGGAGGCGTCAGCATCGTGGAAGGTGACCGTGGTCGCAGTAGAGACTCCGAAAATCACTTCTGCGAAAGACGGCCACAACAACACTATCGACGAGGGCGGAACCACGGTGGATATAGCCGTGACGCTATCTGGCACCGCGACGCCGGGGCAATTGGTAGAAATCTTTGAGGGAGGCGACTCTAAAGGGACCGCTCCGGTTGAAGCTTCCCGTATCTGGATCAAACCCGTGTCTATCCAACGGCTTGGGATGCATAACTTCACCGTCAAGGGGCTCTATGGTGACAACCCAGTTTCTTCGCCGCCATGGCGGCTCACCGCTGCTGCTGCGGAAAGACCCGTGATCGAACGAGCGCTTACAGAGCAACCCATCTTGATGTCAGTCCCCAAGGATCATGCCACTGCAAGTACGATACTCAGGCTTGAGGGCACAGCCAGCGATGGGCGGGAGGTGGAGGTTTTTGACGGGAAGGAGTCGATGGGAATAGTTAAAGCCGAAAACGGGATATGGACCATTCGACTCTCAGGGCTAAGCTTGGCAACACATACCTTTATTGTTCGAGCCCGATATGGTCAAGACGCTGAGTCACTGCCGTATACGATCATCGTCGCGTCTCCTGTGGCTCGCCCGACTATTACGAATGCTAGTTGGAATGGAGCGATCCCACCGGGCAGCAACTACAACGGAATTTACGTAAATTGGTCCGGGACTGTTGCCACTGCACCATACCCCCGAATGGCTTTCCTTGGCAATGCATCAGGAGGTGGGTATGGAGGCACGGTCTTTCCTGGGGGCGGGACCTGGGCCAGGCAAGGGATCTACGCCACGAATGACCGCCCCTACAGCCGAAATTTTGTATTGTCCGACGCCCTCGCGCTTCAGCAGTCGATCCCACATCCAATCCGGTTTGTATGACCCTTCGGGAGGAAAAGGGGGCGCATTCATTTACCGGCCCGATCTTTCGTCCCCGGTAGTTGAATGAGTAATTAAACGGCGATGTTTAAAGGACATCTCCAGACACTCTCTCAGGCTACACATCCTTGCGCCGTTGCCTACGACTGCGCCAGAATCCGCCGGCTTGTGCGCCTATGGGGCGGGCTCTATTGTTTCCGGGTCGCTGACCAATCAGCGATCGGGTTTAGCAGCTCGGAGACATCAAGGTGCATCAGTATCGCCTCTGATCAATCGACAGTTTCGTCTATTGGTCTGCGTTATGGCGGCTATGCGTGGGGCACTTCGGTGCGCCGGGTTCCTTGATGCCCTGGTCTGCTAACCCGCGTACAGCCGCCACCCCTCTTCGTTTAGCAGCGATGGGTGAAGGCTCCAATCATCAAGGAGTTTCACTATGTTCAAAATCACACCCAACCCGCCAGAAACCGACGACGTGTCCCCGTACGAATCCACCGATTCCAAAAAACTCAACACTGCCGCCGACCGCGCCCTCGATTACTACCTCAAACCGGTCATCCCCAAAGACACCCCGCGCAAACCCAGCACCATTTACTTCGTCGGCCCCGACACTGATAACGAAACCCTACTGGTCAACGCCTGTGAGACTTTGGCGTCAGCGAGTGTGATGTTGAGCGATTTTGCTGGGCAACTGAATGGTCCGCAGCGCCACACCCTGCTGGGGATTCAACACTCCGTCATGTTGGGTGAGCTGGCGGTGAACCGGATGCTGGATAACGTCGATCCGCAGAGGTAGCGCGGTTTTGCGGTGATGCCTGATCTGTAGGGGCGAGTCCATACATAGCTGCTGGTGTTGTTGCAGCGGGTTCAGGGTTTTGTGGGGTTTGATCGGGCCCCTTCGCTGGCAAGCCCGCTCCTATAGGGGGGCGTGTACACCCGGTAGGAGCGAGCTTGCTCGCGAAGAACAATAACCCTCCGTTCGAGGCCTGACCATCCGTCGCTACTGTCAGATCTGACAGTAGCCAGCCCACTGCCAATTCCTGTGTGATCGCTCCAACTGTTGCGCCGAAACCAGGCCAGCCACGTCCGATGCAGGAGCGTTTTCATGACCGTTAGCCAGCCACCCGTTGCCATTTCGTCCGACAACACGGTATTCGAGCTTGATCTACCCCGAGTGTTGGGTGCTACTCAGCCGGTCGTTGAAGCTGACGTCGGCGTTTCGTTGGTGATTTATGATCTGGTCATCGATGGCCTGGGCGCGACGGTCGAGGTGGATCCGCCCTTGGTGGGGACGGTGAATCCTAACGATGTGATTGAGCTTTGGCTGGAGGGGGAAACCACGTTCCTGGACAGTGAAATCATTGTCGATGTGAACGCCAAAACGACGCTGCGCATCCCCAAGGGCCGCCTGCACCCGGACCGGATCAATGAGCTTTTCTACATCATCAGACGAGGCAGTGATAACAGGGGCACCTCCGACCCGCTAACCCTGCTGTACAACAAGATCCGCCCCGGTCTGAAAGACACCAAGCCCGAGGTCGACGGGCATTCCGAGCTGGCCTTGTTGTTGCCCGACGCGATCAAGAACGGCGTCGGCCCCGATTTTGTCAGCGCGCAGGTGTGCGTGTCCTATCCGTACTGCCGGGCCTACGACACGATCACGTTGAAATGCAACGGCGAAATCATGTCGCACATGGTGGGCCAGAACGAGGCACCGCAGCCGCCGAATCCGGGTTCGCCGGAGCCGATCACCGTGTGTTTTACCGTCACCCGAGCCTACCTGGATAGCGCCGTACGACCGAGTGGCACGCTCGACTTTTCCTACACCGTCACTGATCAGCTCGGCAATACGCCGGACACTGATGCCGTCTGGTCGGCGTCGCAAACCGTCGACGAGGACCTGGCCGGCAAGCACTTCGCGATGCCGGTCCTGCTGGAAAACCTCGACGACTATCCCGGTGACGATTCGGCCCTCATCGAGCTGGAAAAATTGGGCAGCAAACCGCTGTCGATGTTCGTCAAGACCGAAGACGGCCGCATCAGTATCGGCGACCGCATCGTGGCGGTGTATACCGCGACATTGACCGGGAAGCCCGACATCGTGGTGACGGTGAGCGGCGTGGTTGAGGGCAAGCTTGGGCAGAAATTGCCCTGTGTGCTGGAAGTGCCGAATGACAAGGTCCTTTCCGGCTACATCGTCACCGTGGTTTATAAGGTGTTCCGAGGTGAAACACCGCTTGGCCAGTCGCGTATGGCTCATGCGCAGGTTATCGGCGAGGCGGCTATTGAGCTGAAACCACCGACCCTCCAGCAAGCGCCGAACAACATCAGCCTTGACCCGTTAGCCGCCCAACTGGCGCTGACCGCAGTGATCCCCGCGACGGGGTTGTTACCGACGGATTGGCTCAGCGTGACCTGGACCGGCGCACCGGGTACACCGGCCGAAGGCAGCCACACCACCGCGCCGCGACCCATCAGTGAAATCGGGCTCTCCATCGCCTTGCCGCCAGCGGTCATCGCGTTCAGCCTGGGCAAACCGATCACAGTGACTTACAGCATTACCCGGGAGCCGGCGCAACCCCAACCCTCGCAACCGTTAGTGCTGAACGTCTTGCCGCTGGTGCTGGGCGCCGCCTATCGACCCAAACTTCAACAAGCGGCTAACAGCGGCGAAGGCCCCGAGTTGCACCTCAAAGACCTGAGCACCACCGGGCAGATGTGGTTCAGTGCCTGGCCGTTTATCGCGCTCGGGCAATATGTGTGGCTGACACTGACCGGGACCAAGGCCAATGGCGACGCCTATCGCGAAGTCATCTGGGCCGCGCCTTTTGCGCATACCAATCAGGGGTGGATCGACAACGGCTTTTTTGAAGCGACGGCGCCATATGAGGATCTGATTGGATTGAAGGAGGGTTCGGCGTTGACGATGGAGTTCAAGGCGGGGTTGGGCGGGAGCCAGGATGAAGGGGAGGCGGTGAGTTTTGCGGTGCGCAGTTACACCGTCAGGGCGGTCGCACATATCACCCCCCGGATAGACTCGGTGAAAGGTGACGACGTCGAAGTACCTCACGACACTGAAACCAAAAGCACCAGTGTCAGCTTGCAGGGCATCGTAACGTCCGGCCACCAAGTGGAGATTTACGATAATGACGCTCCGAAACATACAGTGACCGCTGTCGGTACGACTTGGAATACAACGCTTGCCGTACCCGTGGGCGGCCACTCGATCACGGCAAAAGAGCTCATTACTGGGCAGGTTTCGAATACGCGAAAATTCAAAGTTATACCATCGCCCCCGCCACTGACGATTGACCCTTCACCTCTGATACTAGATGGGCAATTCATAACTCTTCTGGGGGAAGATTGGATTCTTGTGCGAACCTATACCCCTCCAAACACCACAGCACAAAGGCAGGCCTCGGGAGGCGTTCTCCCCAGAAGGTACAGTTCTGAGAACACGTCCATTGCCACGGTCAACAACGCCGATGGCACCGTGACGAGTAAGGGGAATGGAACGACTCGCATCATTGTTACCGATGCGTCCATCCCCCCACAGGTCGTGTCATATACGGCGACTGTTACAAACGGATACCTAGCAATAAAAGGCCCATCGATATATGACACGACCAAAATTAATGCGTGGATTGACTCGGTAGGTGGTATCGCGATAGACCCCAACGATTACTCAGATCATCCCGTACACTTACTTGTGAAAGAGTATCGTTCAGTTGGCCACGAATTCTATGCAATCTTCCATGCAAGAGCTGATAGGAAATGCTTGTACGCCAATTTTATAAGGGATCAAGAGGCGTGGTTTGATTGGCAGCAAGGCGTAGGAGAGTTAGTCCCTCCAGTGGCAATCAGGAGGTCGTAGTGAACTGGTCAAGTAATTCTGGACACCCGTTAAGGTTTCACGCCGCCAGTTTCTCCATAGCTACCGGTGACCGACACACCAGGACTAGTCTATTTAAAGACCACATATTTGGAAGTCCGGCTACATGATTTGATCTGGCTCCGCACCCCCTCCCAAGGTTTTGAGAATATCTACTATTGGCGAGCATTCTGTATCAAACCTAGTTGAGCGAGTAATTAAACAGAGATGTTTAAAAGACATCTCCAGACACTCTCTCAGGCTACACATCCTTGCGCCGTTGCCTACGACTGCGCCAGAATCCGCCGGCTTGTGCGCCTAAGGGTAGGGTCCGCAGCGCCACACCCTGCTGGGGATTCAACACTCCGTCATGTTGGGTGAGCTGGCGGTCAACCGGATGCTGGATAACGTCGATCCGCAGGGCTAGCGCTTATCCACGGAACGCCGCATCGCCCCGTTCGGCGGCGCAGCCGTCGCAATCCAAGTGAATGCGGTCTGACTGAAAGACTGTGGTGAATGGTTTTGGGGCTGCTTCGCAACCCAACGGGGCAAGCCCCCTCGCCACAACAGCAAAGTTGATGCAGAGGTTTGTGGTGTTTGGTCGGGCCTCTTCGCTGGCAAGCCAGCTCCTACAGGGTTCGCGCGTACTCTGTAGGAGCTGGCTTGCCAGCGAAGAACGATAATTTGGTATCAGGTGAACAATCGAATGGGTTTCCCCGCCGACCAAGCCTGAATGTCTTCGATCATCTGCGAGAAGAACAGCTGGTAGTTCTGCTGGCTCACATACCCGACATGCGGTGTCGCGAGCACATTCTCCAGCGTCCTGAACGGATGATGTTCAGGCAACGGCTCCACCTCAAACACATCCAGCACCGCCCCCGCCAAGCGGTTTTTTTGCAAGGCCTTGATCAGCGCCGCCTCATCCACAATCGGGCCACGGGCGGTATTGACCAGCAGCGCCGTGGGTTTCATCCAGTTCAGCGCCTGGGCGTCGACCAGGCCACGGCTGCGCTCGCTGAGCACCAGATGCACTGACAACACGTCGGCCTGTTCGAACAATTCCTGCTTACTGACATAGGTCACGCCGACTTCGGCAGCCGCGTCGCTGGTCAGATTCTCGCTCCAGGCAATCACCCGCATGCCGAACACTTGCCCGAACTGGGCGACGCGCTTGCCGATACTGCCGAGCCCGAGGATCGCCAACGTTTTGCCATGCAAGTCACCGCCGAGTCCTTGCTGCCATTGGCCGGCTCGCAAGGCGTTGGCTTCGACGACGAGGTTGCGGGTGACGGCCATGATCAGCGCCCAGGTCAGTTCTGGCGCGGCATGTTTGTAGCTGTCGGTGCCGCAGACTTGAATCCCCAGCGCGGCGGCGGCTTTGAAGTCCAACGCCGCGTTGCGCATGCCGCCGGTCACCAGCAGCTTGAGATTCGGTAACCGGCGCAACAGGTCCTCATCGAACCGAGTACGTTCGCGCATCACGCAGATCACTTCGAAAGCGCCCAGACGCTCAGCCAAAGTTTCGTTGTCGGCCGGGTAGTCATGGATAAAACTCACCTCGCCAATGCTCTCCAATACCGACCAGTCCACCACGTCGCGCGCGACGTCCTGCCAGTCATCGATCACTGCAATCTGCACCGCCATCAGCCTCACCTCATCAATGAACCGGGTTGGTTTTGTTCAGCCAGTCGAGCAACGCCTTGTGGAATTGCGCCGGTTCTTCCATTTGCGGCGCGTGGCCCATGCCGGGGAATTCAACCAGTGTCGACTGCGGAATCAGTTTTGCCACTTCCTTGCCGAGCACGTCGTAGTGACCGATCTTGGCCTTGACCTCGGGCGTGGCGATGTCACTGCCGATGGCCGTGGTGTCGGCGGTTCCGATCAGCAACAGCGTCGGCATCTTCAGGTCTTTGAATTCGTAATACACCGGTTGAGTGAAGATCATGTCGTAGATCAGCGCCGAGTTCCACGCGACTTGCGTATGCCCCGGGCCTTTGTTCAGGCCGGCGAGCATGTCGACCCAACGGTCGAATTCCGGCTTCCAGCGGCCACCGTAATACGTGTTGCGTTCATAGGTGCGGATGCCGTCGGCGCTGACTTTTAGCTCGCGCTCGTACCATTGATCGATGGTGCGGTAGGGCACGCCAAGGGCTTTCCAGTCTTCCAGGCCAATGGGATTGACCAGCGCCAGTTGTTCGACTTGCTCGGGGTATTGCAGCGCATACCGGGTGGCGAGCATGCCGCCGGTGGAGTGGCCGAGGAGGCTGGCCTTCTGAATGCCCAGGGCTTTGAGCAATTGCTGGGTGTTGGTTGCCAGTTGCTGGAAGCTGTACTGATAGTGATCGGGTTTGCTGGAGGTGCAGAAACCGATCTGGTCCGGGGCGATGACCCGATAGCCGGCTTCGCTGAGGGCTTTGATCGAACTCTCCCAGGTCGCGCCGCAGAAGTTCTTGCCATGCATCAGCACGACGCTGCGGCCGTTGGCCTTGCCATGGGCGGCGACGTCCATGTAACCCATTTGCAAGGATTTGCCTTGGGACTCAAAGGCAAAATGCTTCACGGTGTAGGGGTATTCGAAGCCCTGCAATTCAGGGCCATATTCCGGCGCTTCGGCGTGGGCGGCGAGGGGCAGAGCGGCGGTCAACAGCAGGCTGGGCAGCCAGCGGGAGAGGGCGAGGGGCATGGGGGAACTCCGTGGGAAACCTGCCGATGCTGGGTCGACATGATTAGGGCGACATTAAACAGGCAATCGCCGCACTGGATCGTTCAACCCACCCAGCCCAATGTGACCATGGCCAGCACGCCATAGCGGGCGGCTTTCGCCAGGGTCACGATCAATAAAAATCGCCCCAAGGGTTCACGCATGACGCCGGCTACCAGCGTCAGCGGGTCACCGATGATCGGCACCCAGCTCAGCATCAAAGACCAATGCCCATAACGCTGATAGTGGTTTCGCGCTCGTTCCAGATGACCAGGGCTGACCGGAAACCAGCGCCGGTCGCGAAATCGTTCGATACCGCGTCCCAGCCACCAGTTCACCAACGAACCGAGCACGTTGCCCAGCGTGGCGACGGCCAATAGCGACCAGAGCCAATACTTGTCGCTGAGCAACAACCCCACCAGCACCGCTTCGGACTGCAACGGCAGCAACGTCGCCGCACCGAAAGCGGCGAAGAACAGCCCGAGGTAAGCACCGAACATCAATGGGCGGGGTAGTCCGCCACCACAACATCAGTGCCGTCCTTTTTCAGGCCGATCACCTGGTAGGCATCGCTCATGCCGTCCATTTCCATCCCCGGGGAGCCCATGGGCATGCCCGGCGCGGCAACGCCCAGTAGATCGTCACGCTTGCTCAGGGCCAGCACCTGATCTGCCGGGACATGACCCTCGACAAACTTGCCGTTGATCAACGCGGTATGGCATGACGCCAGACGCGGCGGCACACCGTGCTGTTGCTTGAATTCGCTCATGTTGGTTTCGACATGGTCCTCAACCTTGAAGCCATTGGCTTCGAGGTGGCTGATCCATTTTTTGCAGCAGCCGCAGTTGGCGTCACGGTGGACTTCGATGGGGATCAGGTCGGCGGCCTGGGCCAGAGAGGAAATGAGAAGGGCGCTCAGGGCGATCAGACGCAGGTGGGTTCGCATGGGAGATCTCGACTCGGGTGGCGGTCAAAAAAAGAGGCATTTTGACCAGTTTAGCCACGGATGAGCGATGAGATTGTTTCCAAGTGATGCAAAGGAACCCTGTAGGAGCCGAGCTTGCTCGCGATAGCGGTGTGTCAGTCAGCATCACTGTTGACTGACACGCCGCAATCGCGAGCAAGCTCGGCTCCTACAGGTGCAGGTATTCACTGAACCTTGACGCCTCCCATGAATGGCGCTGTTGCTAGCGGTCCAGCAACTTCATGACTTCCTCAGGGTAGCGCAAGCCTGCGGTGGCATTCGCCGGGAATATCGCTTCCAGTGCCAGCAACTCGTCGCGGCTGAGTTTTACCTCCAGTGCGGCGATGTTCTCTTCAAGGTATTTGCGCTGTTTGGTCCCCGGAATCGGGATCAGGTAATCACCTTGCGCCAGCACCCAGGCCAACGCCAGTTGGCCTGCGGTCACACCCTTGTCCGCCGCCAATGCCTGAACCTGCTGAACCAGGAGTAGATTCTTCGCAAAGTTTTCCCCTTGAAAACGCGGGCTGAAACGACGGTAATCATCCGCCGCAAAATCATCCGGGCTTTTCAGTGCACCCGTCAGAAAGCCGCGCCCCAACGGGCTGTACGGCACAAACGCCACGCCCAGTCGCTGGCACGCGGCGAGGCAGCCGTTCTCCTCCTGATCGCGGCTCCACAACGAATACTCACTTTGCAGCGCACTGATGGGATGCACCTTGTGCGCCCGCTCCAGCGTGGCGGCCGACGCCTCGCTCAAGCCCAGGTAACGCACCTTGCCGGCCTTGACCAACTCGGCCATGGCGCCGACGGTTTCTTCGATGGCCACCTGTGGATCGATGCGGTGCTGGTAATACAAGTCCAGGGTTTCAACGTTGAGGCGTTTGAGCGTGCCGTCGATGGCCGCGCGAATGTACTCCGGCCGCCCATTAACGCCTCGGGCGCCGGGGTTGGACGGGTCGCGGACAATGCCGAATTTGCTCGCCAGAAACACCTGGTCGCGTTTACCGGCAATGGCGTTGCCGATCAATTCCTCGTTGGTGTGAGGGCCGTACATGTCCGCGGTGTCGAGCAGATTGATCCCCAGTTCGAGCGCGCGATGCAGGGTGGCGGTGGCCTCGCGGGTGTCCACGCCCGTGGTATAGAAATCGGTCATGCCCATGCAGCCCAGGCCGATGGCGGACACTTGCGGGCCGTTTTTGCCCAATTGACGTGTTTGCATGAAATCAACTCCCTGTGGTGTGAATGCACAGTGTTGACCTTGGTAAAAACAAGATAAACCGGCTAAAACTGCTATCACTGTTCGTTATTTCTAAATAATCATCCGAGACGCCTTCGCAATGGACCGTTTCAACGCCATGCGCGTGTTTACCCGAATCGTTGAACTCGGCGGATTTGCCAAAGCGGCAGACAGCCTGCAAATGCCTCGAGCGTCGGTCACCACGCTGATCAAGCAGCTTGAAGTGCACCTTGGGGTGCAACTGCTGCAACGCACCACGCGACAGCTCAGCCTGACCCTCGACGGCGCGGCCTATTACCCCCGTTGTGTGCGGTTACTGGCGGATCTTGAGGAAGCCGAAGCGGTGTTTTCCGCCGCGCGACACAACCCTAAAGGCCTGCTGCGCGTGGACATGCCGGCAGGGATCGGGCGTCTGATCGTGATTCCGGCGCTGCCGCAATTCACCCGCCGTTACCCATTGATCGAGCTGGAAATCGGCTTGAATGACCGCCCCGTCGACCTGATCCGCGAAGGCGTCGATTGCGTGCTGCGCGGTGGCCTGGCGCTGGATGATTCATTGGTGGCACGGCCATTGGTCAGGCTGGATCAGGTCACGTGTGCCAGCCCTGACTACTTGCAACGCCACGGAACACCTCAATGTCTGGCTGACCTTGCGGGGCATCGAATGGTGGAATATTTCTCCGGCAGCACCGGTAAGCGTTACGGGCTCGAATTCATGGTCAATGACGAGGTTCAACTCATGGATTTGCCCAAACAGGTCGCGGTCAACAGCGCCGACGGTTACCTGGCGGCCTGTGAGGCGGGGTATGGACTGATTCAGACCCCGTACTACCACGTTGCCCGCCAACTCGACGAAGGCCGTTTGTGTGAAGTGCTGGCAAAGGTGCCGCCACCGGTGATGCCGCTGACGGCGCTGTATCCTCCTCACCGCCAGTTGTCCCGGCGGGTGAGGGTGTTTGTCGACTGGCTGGTGGAGCTTTGTGCGCAGCCGGGTCTTAACGTTTACAGAAAGGATTCAAGCGGCTGAACACGTGCTGTCCAGTGCCCTGACATTACGCTGCAAGTCATCGTGCAACTGTTGCATGTCAGGGCAATGCAGGTTGAGGTGGCGCGGTTGCGCCCCACGATGAAACAGGGCGAACCATCCATGGTGGCTGGGCGCGGGCATCAAGCCGGTGAAGATGAAACCGCGCTTCGTCATACGGTGCAGGTCTTCGGCAAAGTGACGTGACAACGCGAGTTTGACTGAGATAAGCCAATAGCGGGGCAAACCCGAGAGCTGGTCCAGCAGTCGGTCGCTCAAGCGGTGAATGGCGATGGCATAGCGCTGATGGTGTTGCCTGATATGCAACGGTATCGAGGCTGGTGATGGCGCGCGCCGAGAAGTCCCGAACACAGCGCTCAAGCGCTGCATCAACCTGCGGCAACTCTCGGGCCACTGAATGTCAGGTAGCGCGCGCGAGTTCCCTTGGGCCATATAACAACCGATCACGATGGTTTCCGGTAGCAGCTCGGCGAAAGGCGACGGTACGTAATCGGGGAGCAGTCCGGTGCTATGGAAGCCAATGCTTTGAGCCATGCGTTGCGTGTAGGGGTGATGGGTGACCTGTTTGATCAAGACACTGTTGAGCCCCGGCGACCCCGCCTGCATCAGTAATTCCCGACTCAGGTGCGTCGCGATATTTTGCCTTTGTGCGGCGGGATGGACCACGCTGAGGGCCAGTTCCGTGGTATCCGTCAGCGCGTCGTTGCATAACGCGGCATGCCCCAGAACCCGTTGGCCGTCTACTGCCAGCATCGATGTCCAGCGGCCGTCGGCATTGTGCTGGCTGATCATGTTCGGCAGATAAACATCCGGTTGAACGTAATGATCCCCATAGACCACACGAAACAACTGGCTCACGGCGTGTGCATCACTGGGTTGGTAGCGACGATAAACAAGGTTCGACATCACGCACGCTCCGCTGAAGGTGTGTCATACACACGCAAGTCCTGGACGCGCATCTGCTTGCCGGATCGCGGGTGAAGTTGCAAATCGGTGACCGCGCAGGACAACACGCGCAACTCCAGCAGCCCCTCCCGATTCAGTTGCCCAATGCCGGGATAGTGCAGGGCCAGAGCCTCATGCAACGCGCGGCAGACGGGGGCGGTGGCGGTCGATGGCGTGTCAGGCACCCACTTCACACTCACGATGTCTTTGTGTCCTTCCTGCTCGATCAACAACTGCCATTGATCGCTGTGAGCGAGGCGCTGCACGATCAGCAGGATTTCATCGACCAGCAACGACAGCGAACCTACGCGGACCCGCTGGCTGTGGGCGCTGCGTCCCTTGAGTGCGAATTTGCGCATCGGCGTAGTAGTCGGCTCACGCCAGCAAGCTCGGTCGCCCACCGGATAACGCAGCAGCGGCATGAGCCGGCGAGTCAGGTTGGTGACCACCAGTAATCCGGTGCGATCACAGTCGTCTATGACGTCCCCGGTGAGTTCATCGACAATTTCCAGCAAGGTGTGTGGTTCAAACACCCGGTGCTCACCCAAGGCGCAATCACGACTGCTGGCGCCGATCAGGCCGGCATCGACACTGGCGTAGCCGATGGAAGCAATGCGCGCATTGGGCAACACCGTCTTGAGCATGGCTATTTGCGCGGGGAACAGGCTTTCGCCGCCGTACAGCAACGTTTCAACCTCTAACAGCACGCGCTGATGCTGGCGCAGGTAGGCGGCGAATCGCAACAACTGTGCCGGTACGCCGACCAGCACGTTGATCCGATGCTGATCCACCGCATCGGCCAACACGTCCAAGTCGACACTGCCTGTGAACGGGAACTCACAGATGGACTTTTTGACGTGCGCCAGTGAGTCATGGACGAACACATAGCTGGCGTAAAGATCGCCGGAAAAAAACAGATTGGCGACCCGGTCACCGTTCTCCAATTGAGAAGTAACGCTGTCGCCGAAGGTGCTCACCAGTGTGAGCCATTCATTGGACGTATAAACACTCAGTTTTCCGTGGCTGGTCGATCCGCCGGTTTTAAATACCAGACCGTCATCGATTTTTCCCGTCAGTACCAGCCAATGATTCAAGTCGTTACTGTCTGTCCAATATTCAACCGCGTTGGTCAGCGGTAGATCTTTTAAGGTAACTCCTGTTGCCGGTAAGTGTTGCAGGTGTGTGCGGTAGAAGTTTGAGTGTTGCCTTATATAAGGCACGAGTTGTTCAAGCGAATAAATTGTATTCACAGGGTTCTCTTTTTTATCAGGCGTTTCGATGGTTAAAGATGAGGTGTAACTCATTAGCGGTCTATATGTACTCGGTGATCAATAACCAAGGGGGTTTTGCCGCTGTGTGTATTTTTTGTGAAATCCGATTCCGCACACTCGTGAACTTCCACCGTTAAAAAGCGATCGCTCACCGCGTTCGACAGTGCCTTATCAGCCAATAGGGATTGGTGGACGTTGCCAGCGTTTGCATTCACTAAAACCTGCAGCCGCTCCATGCCATCCGGCGCATGATCCAGGATCATTTGAATCGGCCTGCCGACACTGTCTTGCAGCGCCAGCGGTGAAATGAATTGAGTGCCTACCCGCAGCAGCTTGCCGTGGCGTTGCCGCAACTCGAATCGCGGTGAGTCGAGTCCACAAGGGCAGGGGCCGGGTATCCATCGACCGGTGTCGCCAACCTCATACCGGCGCACGTCCTGGCCTTGCCGTGCCCGGGAAGTGAACAGCAAACGACCGTCCTCATCAGCCTGAACCGGTACATCCTGTTCCATGTTCACGATTTCCAGATGCTGGGTATCGCACATCAAATGAAACACCCCATTGGCCGTCGCTGTGCAGGCATGTCCAAGAGGGCCGGCGTCCACCGAACCATAAATCGCCGAGCGAATCTGCGACACACCACAGTTTTCCATCAGGCGCAGGCTGGCCTGTGCCGGATGTTCGCCACCGAGGAACACTTTGTGAATGCCGCCGTAGGTGCGAAGACGGTCCTGCTCGCTAAAGAACAGGCGGTGCAAGGTACTCGGCATGCCGATCAGCACCGTGACGCGGTGGTCGGCGATCATTTGCGCTATTTCGCTGAAGTCGTCATTCGGCGGTGCCCCCATCGGGAAATGGGTCACACCCATCTGCTCAAGAACCTTGGTAAAACTGGAAAACCCGCCGTACAAGCCGCCGCCGTAAAACAGGTTCATCACCCGGTCTGTCGAAGGGTCGAGGCCGGCGGCGAACAGGCCGTCGGCCGCCGCTCGCATCTGCCGCTGGAAGTCGCGATAGCTGAACCCTGCCAGCGCCGGTGTGCCGCTGCTTCCACCCGAACGAAAATAAAGCTGTGCCGCGGCACTGAGGGGTTGGGTCATGAACGCGTTTTTGTCCATGATCGACACTTGCTGTGTATCAGGTGCGGCGGGTAGCGCGTCGAGTGTTGCCCGGCCAGTCACCGCATTGGGTGCCAAACTCACCGAGAGGCGGCGACTCAGGCGCGCCAACGCGTAGACACCGTCATGCGGTTCACCGGCGTAGCCGTCATGCATAGACCCGCAGGGCGCAATGCGCGTGACTCCCGCGTTGACCAGCGTGCGAACCAGCAGCGGCGTTTGTGTCGCCGAACAGATTAACGCGCAGCTTTGCAGCACGTTACGCCACGGCAGTAATGTCTGGGCGATCTGGTGCTGTGGTACGGGTTTGAGCAGCAGCGTACGAAACAGCGGAGACGGTGCCAGCGCTTGATGGTGTTCCCAGATAATTCTCCATCCGGCGCCGGTCCAGACCTGGCCGACCTGGTTCGCAAAGCAATGTTCCAGTCGGGCCATGGCGCTGCGGGTGGTGATTTCCGACGCTTCCTGATCAGTCGGTACCAGCGCCGGCCATTGGTTGGCGCGGCGTTTGAACGACTCGGCGAGACGTTCACCCAAGTCCTGCATAACCGCCGGATCGTCACTGTCGACCAGCAACCATTGCGGACTTGAGCAGGCTTGTTGATCCAGACTGCAAACCTCATCCACCAATGTATCCAGCGTTGATGCAGTGGCCGCATCCGGCGACAGGTAAGCGAAACTGATTTTGTGGCCCCAATCGATCCAGCGACACCCGGCCGGGATGTGCTGACGAATGGCTTTCAGCGCCTGCTCGCCGCCCCAGGCCGATACGCCATCAGCGCGAGCGCAGAGTTGAGGGATCTGCGCTGTGGTGACAGGCAGCACTGCAATGAAATCTGCCAGCGTCTCGCTGGTGTCGCACTGCACCAGAGCCGCGAGTAATCGTGCGGTCAATCCTTCATCGCTGGAGCTGGGACGAAGCCAGTTGATGTTGCCGGCCAACAGGCTTTCAACGACCGCGCAGAACGCCAACAGCGGTGCATTGCTGGGCGTCACATGCACCACCAGTCCCAGCGGGTGCCAGCTTTCAAAGCTAGCTTGCTGGTAGTCGATACGCCGTAGCGAGCGGGGTTGTACACCCAGTTCTCGCTCAAGCTTGGTGCTGAGGGTACTGCGCTGGCAAAAGTCGATAAGCCCTTGGCGTTGTTCATCGTCGAGGGGTAGATCGAGTTGGTTTGCCTGCAATTGCTCAGCAAATCGCGCGGCGGTTTCGATCACGGTATCGCTGTCGATCGGCGCATTCAGCAGCCTGGGCAGTTGTTGGTGCAGCCCTTCAAGGGTTGTCTCAAGGTTGACATCGGTGTGCAGTTGGCCATTGATCAAGTTCATGTCATGCCCCTCCAATCAGTTCGGACGCGGCCATCGCGCAGCTTCGGCTGGCAGTGGTTCCGGCGCGTCCATGCAGTTCAAACCAGTCGGTCGTCAGGCCACACCCACAGGTTGCGCCGGGGTGCAGCGTCGCCAGGTCACCCATCACCACGGCATGCGCTGGGCTTGAAGAAATGTACGGGGAGACGAATTCCAGCAAGCCACGCTGGCCGTAGCGCTGGACACTGAAATCGGCGGGATTGCGCACGAAAACCTTCGAATAAATCGGCACATGGAAGTGCTGGTGAGCACACTGGATGTAAGGCACTGCGTGCTCCACGGCACCATAGCCATCCCGGCAGCGGGACAGCGCGATACCTAATTGACGGTTGATGCGTTGATACAACTTCGACAGAGGAATCTCCTGTGCCGCCAGGGTTTTCCAGCCGCCTCCGAGAAACACCAATGAATCGGCCGGCAGCTTGAGGTCCGCGAGGCCCGTGTCGTCCATGTGCTGCAATGCCTGGGACAGGAATGCTGGAAACCCAAGAATGCGCACGGGCAAATCTTCTTCGGCGAATTCCTGCAAGGCGCGGACAACCCCGAACAGGTCGAACGCGTGCCCTTTGCCGGTCAGGCGCAATCCGTAGGCGACTCGGTTGACCGGCGCATAGCTACACAGAAACTGATCGGTGTAGGCGGTCCCCAGGCTAATGGCTGCTTCGGGTTCATAGCTCAATAGCAAGTAGTTGCAGGGGCTGTTGGGGGTGTCCCAGCCGTAGTGTCGGAAAATGTGGCTGACCATGCCTTGGGCTGCGGCCATGCTGCGGGCGTCATAGCGCATGCGACTTTTCTGACCGCTGGTGCCGGACGATGTCAGTTCCAGAGCGCCATCGCCCGAAGGACTCGACAATAAACGGCGTTTGAAATAGTTGGCGAAAATCGGCGGCAGTCTTGACCAGTCATCCATCGACTCCAGCGCCTTGGCATCCAGTCCGTTGGCATGCAGCCAGCGTTCATAGCCCGGCGTGTGCTGAAAATGGAACAGGCTGATTTCGCGCATCGCCCGATCGAACAGACCGTCAGGCACCGAATCCGGGCAATAGGGTGTCGTTAACGCGCAAAGCGCATCAGTGTGGGGTAAGTGGATCATCAAAGGACCTCTGCTCAGGAATCAGACAGCAAGCGCGACAGGCTTGCGTCGCAGAAAAAAACCCAGGGGAAGGAGGCACATGAGCCCTGCGGTACCCGCCATCAGGGAGAAGGATTCGTGGCTATTACCGGCGCCGGCTGCCGCGAGAATCGAGCCGCCGCCCCCCATGACAACGATCGAGATCATGCCTATCGTGGCCGAGACCAGCCCCTTGCTGTCATCGCTGGTAAACAACGCAAGGCGATACAGCGCGGCATTGCTCATGCCAAGGCCGACGGCGTAAAGCCCAAGGCAAGCGATCAGCAAAGGCGTCGAAGCACCGCAGACACTGAGGGTGACCAACCCGATAAGCCCACTGCATAACGGCCAGAGCGCGTATCGAATCAGTTGTGGCAGCTCAGTGTTGGCGATCAATCGGTTGAGTATCAGATTGCCAACAATGACGGCGGCAAATACCGGTAACTGCCACAGGCCGTACTCAAGCGGGGAACCCCCCAGGTTTTGCATTAGCAACAGTGGCGCCAGCCCGATCCAGGCAATCAATGGAAGGCTCATCACACCCAGAGCGACTGTGGCGCTCAGGAAGCGAGGGTTGGTGAGCAACGCGGTGTAACGGCGTACGGTGCCGCGCCATTCAAACGTAACAGCCATCAGGCGCTGACCGTCCTGGCGCAACGTCCCCACGGTTTCCGGCATGAACATGTAAAGCCCTGCCCAGACCACCAAGCCGCCGATACCCAGCAGTAAAAACAGCTCCCGCCAGCTCAGCCACTCCAGCAGCAGGCTGCCTAGCAACGGCCCAAGAAGGGGAGAGAGCAGTGCAACGTTCCCCAGCAGCGCCATGATTTTTACCGCGTCGGCTTCGCAGAACACTTCTTGCAAGGCCGGATAGCTGACGGCAATCACAAACCCCAGCCCCATGCCCTGAATCAGACGTAATCCGTTGAACGAATAAATGCTTTGCACACTGAACGCGGCGCTACAGGCCACGGCAAATATCGCACAACCAATGAGTAACAACTTGCGGCGGCCTAAGTGATCGGAGAGTGGTCCGATAAGCCATTGCAAAAGTACGCCCCCCGCCAAATACAGATTGAAGGCAAAAGGAACATGCTGTGCACTGGCATTCAGTTCATGAGTGACGGATAACATTGCCGGCATGATCATGTCACTGGCCATATAAGTCAGTAGTTCAAATGCTGTTATTGCGAGGCAAAAGCCAAGCAAATGAGGTGGGCTGATATTTATTAAAGGCTTGTCCATGACATCCCTGTTTTTTGCGCGAGGTTAAGTAACGAAATGGTTGGGGTGCGGTAAGAGTATTCATCAACGAGTTATAGCTCCATTGATCGATTGAGACTCAAAGCTTCAATAATTTTCGCTATGTTTCGAAGTGCAGAGACAGGAATGGAACAAGCAATTGAGCCGGTACGAAAAATGCCCGCAACAGGGCGGGCATTTGTTTAGAAATTATGGGTCTTCTTACGCGTAGACGTTAAGAGCACCAGGAGGGCAAGCAGGGGAATCAGCGGGGTGACATAACGAAACCTTTCAAAATCCTCACGGTTAACGCCACGATGAAGCCAAATCTCTTCATCGGCGGTAACATGAGCCCACGTTTACAGCGCGCGATCCCCGCCCAACGGTAGGAGGGCGGCATGCATTCGGATACACAGCGGATTCTTTTATAGGTTCAGGAACTTCTAATGACTCAATCGCAACGTTTGAAATACTCGATTCTGATCTCCCTGGTGGTGCTGGGGATCATGTTCGGCCTTTCGTATCTGCAAAATGAAGGTGTGATCAGCGAGAAGCTGTTTCAGTACCTCGCCATCGGTGTGGCGGTGATTGTGGTGGTGATCAACGGCATGATGCGTCGCAAGGTCAAGCCTTGAGCGACGTCCCTTGAGCTGACGGCTCGCGATGGAGCATGGCTACAGCGTGTGGATGCAGGCTGTAGCTTTTGTCTGGATTGAGCGTGATTACGCCTTCGCTGCACAAACGTTTCAACACTTCCCGTACGCTGAGAAAGGACAAGGGTATATCCAGGTCCAGCAACTGGCTGTGCACGCCGCGCACGCCAAGGCTGCGTTCGCTTTCGGCGGCGACCAGCAAGGCGTCAATGACTTTCAGGCGAACCAGACTGGTTCGCAGGCCAAAGCTTTTGAGCAGCAATCGGATGCGCTCATTGCCGTTGCGCTCGCCGTGCTGATCGAAAATTTCGGAGCCCAAGGCAGGACCTGATGGCGCGTCGCTACCGTCCGTTGGTAGTTGCGAGTTGTACATGCAATAACTCCTTTCCCGAGCCAGCCAGAATATGTAATGGGTGCAGTCAAATCATTAAGACGAACAAGCACGACAAATAATGAAGGCCTGAATGTAGAAAATTTGTCGACGGCATGTGAGTGGCATGTGATGAAGGCCATCTGGAGTGTCTTTGCAGGTCTAAATTTTTGTCTTTTGTTTCGTTTCAGAGAAAGGGCAGGGTGTTTGTCTTTTCGATCAGGAGCGAACGTGATTATTTCCAGGCAGCTAACCAGGTTAAGCCTTGCAGGTTTGATAGTGGGGCTGACTCTTGCGGCCAACACCTTCCAGGTGGGCGCGTCGCGCCTGCAACCAAAGCGTACCCAGAACAGACGGCAAAACTACGTCAGATCCGCAGTATCAGGTGCAGACGATTTACGAGCCGGAGGAAAAAGCCGGGAAGGTAGTAGCGCATTAACAGGCAAGACACCTGGACCCGACATGAAGGCCGCACCCCGCCAGGGAGGCGGCCTTCAGCTTTTAGGCGTTTGGGTCGGAATTGAATTGAGCACCGGATTACCGTCTTTGTTGCGGGTCAGGTAAACCGGCAGCACCTTGGGCAGGGAAGCCACCAGGCTGTTGAGCTCCTTGATGTTGTAGATACCGCCGAGGCGGATCTGGCCGGTGCTGTGATCGGCCACCATCACCGGTTTGCTCAGGTAACGATTGATCAACGGCAAGGCATCGGTGAGTGACAGGTTATCGAGCACCAGTTTGCCACTGCGCCAGGCCAGCGAATTGTCGTTGGCATAGGTCTGACCGATTTGTGGTGTGAAGTCGCCTTGCTTGAAACGCGCCTGCATGGCTGGACCGAGACGTAAGCCATCGCCGGGAAGGTCGTCATTGCTGGTGACCAGCACAGAGCCTTCGATCAGGTTCACGCGAACCTGATCTTCGTACATCCAGACATTGAATTGGGTCCCAGTGACGCGAATCCTGCCGTCTGCGGCCCTGACGATAAACGGGTGAGTCGTGTCATGGCTGACACTGAAGAACGCTTCGCCTTTTTTCAGCGTCAGCCGACGCTGATCCTTGTAATTGCTGAACGTCAGCTCACTGCCAAGATTGAGTTCTACCTGACTGCCATCGCTCAGGGTGACCTGGCGGACAGTGTCGTTGGCTTCAAAGTGCTGGTACGAATTCGGCAGCCAGCCCATGTTCCAGCCGCTCAAAGCCGCGAGCGGCAACACCACCGCGCAAACGGCGGCGGCAATGCCGACACTGCGCCAGGACTTAGCCGATTTCAAACGTCTAACAGGCTCAATTGCTTCGGGACGTGGTAGCGCCCCTGCGACCTCCCAAATCTCCAGCATGGCTTCATATTCGAATGCATGCAGCGGATGAGCGTCCCGCCATTGTTCGAAGAGGACCCGTTCTTCGGCGGTGCAGTCGACAGCATGCAGACGCATGCACCAATGCGCTGCGGCATCGGTGATAGCGTCATATTCGGCTGGCGATAGAGAGTTGTCGGTCATTGACTCATCCTGATTTTCGGCATTCTAACCTTGCGGGGAAGCCTGCGAGAACTGCCATCATGGCCATTAACCATCAAATTTGTTTTTTTTGAGGTCAGGGTGTACTGGCGTGGAGTTTTCGTCCCAGATGACCGATGAGCCAAGCGATGCTGTCGGAGTTACCCAGCTGTACTTTCAGCCTGATCAGCGGGTCTTTCTTGAAGGTGTGACGGGCCCCGCTCAGGTTTTCTGCGCCAGTCAACTCCAAAACATGATCTTTCACTCGTTCAGTGTCCTCATGAATGGAATGACCCAATTCCTGCCATTCTCCAGTATCAGGGTCCTCAACCATGAACAGCCGGGTATAGGGTGTCTTGAGCGACAGTGCGGTGCTTTGTACCGCCGTCAACTCGTTTTTGAGGGCATTGGCAACCGGGTTGGACGTTTCAAATAGATCGGCGAATGGGCGACCGGGGTCGAGGTAGGTAATGTCTTCGGCTTTACAAGCGATGTGTCCAAGCTCATGAATAATCGTCATCGCTCTGCTATGGGCTCCGATAGGGAATTGCGCGTCGCTCAGGTGTTGGCGGTAGTGCTCGAAGTTGGGCGCAAAGAATTTATCGGCCAGGTGAATTTTTTTCTTCGCATCCTTGGGAATGATAAAGGCGAATGTTTGCTCCGCGCCCGCAATCACCCTGCCGACCACAAAACGATCGGAATCGGACTTTCTGAGCGTTGGGTCCAGCAAGGCTGTAAAAATCTCTGTCACGACTTTTTCAAGATGTTCGACATGCGCGGGCAGTACTTGCGATACGCCCATGAAGTCGGCGATGAGCTGATGCACCGGGGTGTTCGTGCCGTCGGAAGTCTTGAGCAATTGCAGGTTTCGGAAACTGTTCCAGGCGTAGGTGGTTGCCTGGTCCAGCGCTTCGTCGATCAGGAGGGCCCTGTGCGGAAACAGTCGACGGATCCGTGGCATGCCACTGGCATCGATGTTCATGCCTCCCCACACAGCCAATGCGGTATCCAATCGATTGACGAGGCTGAAGTGGGGCCCTGGCGTTCCACGGTTCAGGACCCATTGTTTCGCCAGGTTTTGGCGCAGCACAGGGCCGCGGTTTTTGGTGCCTGCAATGCGCCAGAGGGTGCCGTGCTGGTTGACCGGATACACTTTTCCTTCAACTGCTGCGTAGTGTTTCCTGGTTTTGGTGTGGGTATAGAGCCCCAGCGTCGAGTCTGATGTCAGCGATCCTAGATCGACATCGATGCTTTCATGGCGGCTTAGCTCTGTGCGTTCGGGAGCGGTGACGTCGACGTCATGCCAGTTGAATCGGTGGGTGGGGGGCTGCGGCACAACAACTTGTGGCGTCAAAGTCACCGGTGTTTGCCCCCCTGGCAATCTCCGTAGCGTAGCGAGCTGAGCAATACCGTTAATGAATTCTTTTAGCGCGGGCCCCCATTTATGCGTCTGAAGGTCCTCGGCGGATTGCTTGATGTGGCGGTAACTGCGCCACACAGTAATAGGGTAGGCGAGTTTACCCATGAAAAATGAATACGCCTGGTGCAGGTCTTCGCTCAACACATGCTTGATGATTGTCCATTCACTGTGTTTTTTGTCGTCGGACTGACAACCCAGCAATCGGCCCAACAGCGCGGCGTTGTCATTGAACAACTGACTGAACAGGTGTCCCTTGATCGGATTGGACGCCAGTGTGACGTCGCTGACGTGGTTGTTGGAAGGCGTTGTTGTTGCTCTGCCAGCTCGGTTAAGAGGGATAGCCATCCGGTATTCCAGCAGTGTCCGGTCGGGCTGCGGCAGGTGGGTGAGTATCCAGTCGAGCAATGGTCCCCGCGCTTTCAACTCTGTCAGCAGTTGCGCTTCGTTTTCATATTCCTTGATCCCGTGATGCGGGCTGTGCGGCGCAAGCAGGACTTGCGGAGCTGCGCTATCTGTATTTGAACCAATCAGGTAGACACCCGGAACTTTGATCGTCTGTGCGTTCTTGACCCCCAGGAACTCAAGCGGGCGAATGATGGCGTGGGCGCCGTCGACTGCCGCACGGGCGATAGCGTCGGGCATGTCCATGATTTGCCGGATCAGATCAAATCCCGTTTCGCTCAGGCGTTCCTGCAGCTTTTCGGTGTGGGCGTAATGCATCAGTTGCCAGGGCAGTTGTCTATAAAACCGCGTTCTGCGATGTGCGTTGGCGGGGATGTCTGCAAGGGCTTCGCTCAGTATTTTCTGTTGGTGCTCGCCCGGTTTCAGGTTTCGTATCAGGTCTTTGACGTAGCGTTCGTCCATTTCTTGGGAAATCACGCTGTTATCAAGTGATTGCAGTGTAAATCGGGCCTGATCCAGGTCCTTGAAAGGCGTCAATGCAAAGTCGGTGAGGGTTTGAGTCCGGGCCGGCGACGTCGGGCGTGCGCTGATCTGGATCAGAACCTTGTCCGAGTCGATGTTGAAGTCGTCTGCCTTGAGTTGTTTTTCAAGTTCGAGGTGAGCCGTGCGCGCCAATGACTGCAGGCCAGTCAGGTAATCCTGGTCGTCATTGACGTTGTTGAGGTATTGCTGAAGCAGTTCGCCATGAAGCACCAGATCTTTAATGGACGCCTTGGTCAGCCATGCTGGCAGTGTTTCCTGAGTCGTCAGGGACTGGGCAATGTCCGTTGCAGTGCGTAAGCCCGTCTGCGGGGACCGTAATGACACCAGATTCAGAAGGTCCGCCCGTAGCGCGGGGGAGGACGGCGTCGCCAGCGCGCGGGTGATGCATGCCTGGTCAAGATGGACATTGGGTTTTTGAAGACGATCGAAAAAATTCCCGTGTATCCGTTGCAGGGGTGCCAGCGCATAACTTCTACCAGGCAAACGCTCGCTACGGCCAAGGTTCTCCAGAAGGGTTAAACGCAGAACGTCATGCTTGAGGCGATGATCCAGCACCGCCTGTAATCGTGACAGTGACACGAAGGCTTCAAATCCCGATGCAGGCGTCCACAAAATCGTCTTGCCCGAGTGCTCGGGGTCCAGGCCGCCTCGCTCAGTCAGCACAAAACAACTGGCCACCTGCAACGGGGCTGCCGCGCCCGCGGCCTTCAATGCCAAGGCAAATACGTCCGGTAGAAAACCGTTCAAGGCGGCTCGCTGCAGGTGTATCGGGCTATCGAGCACGGTTTTGATAATTGCCTGTGCCGTCGAGTCCAGGGTGCGTGTGACCGAGCGCAGCTTCAACTCACTGCGCAATGCGGTTGACAGGGTATGGGTAAAGCTTGATTGCAGGTTATCCACGGATGAACTGACGAGGCTTTGTAACTGCTCGAAGGTGGTGAGGCCCGCGGGAATGGCCGGGTGTTGTTTTTTCCGTTGATCTAGCGCCTGTTCAACCGAGTCGAGCAGTGCCAATTCCTTTTTGGCTGACTCCGCTCGCACGGTCGCCGGTTGCCCGCTCTTGCGCTGGTCGACCCTTGTACTCCAGCGGCCTGCGGCATCGGTGGACAGTAGCCTCTCGTCGAGCAGTCCACGGACATCCAGCGCATTATCAAGCAAGGCATGGGCGGACAGAGTGCCTTCGCTTTCACGGTAACGGCTCAAAGCATGGCTAAGGTTGTCCCGTTGCTTGTCAAGGATGTCAGCCAGGACTGCTTCAAATACCGGGCCTGTGATGGGGCGGCCTTCAATCAAACGTTCCTCCGGCTGCAAGGCTAAAAAGTTGGCGCGTTCATCCAGTGACATGAAGTTGAGCAGCGTGTCTTCATGCCCTTCGCTTTTCATCATCTGCAGCACGATTTCTTTGACGGCTGACAGGTCGTCAGTCGCTTCGATGCCTCTGGACGGGGTGTACAAAAATCCCAGCGTGTCGGCGCCTCCGATCATCAAGGCTGAGGCCAGCTCGGCAAAATGCTTGAAGGGTGCAGTGACCCGCACTTTTTCGATGCACTGCGCGGCGTCATTGGGGGCGAGACTGACATTCATCAGCCGCATATATTCTTGCGTTGATAGGACGCCTTCCTGGCGCTGGAGTAAAAGCTTCAGGTGAAACGTATCGCGCAAGCCCTCGGTGAAAAACTCCCGGCGTGACAAGCCATTGCTCATGGCGGTGTTCCAGAACATATCGAGCTGATTGTGCAAGTGGGGTGTGAAGCTTTGGGCGATCTCTTTAACGGCACCTTCCCAGGCCAGGTTATCCGCATCGCTGCTCACGCTATGCCCAGGATTGGAAAAGACTCTGGAGTCGCCTGCGGGCCACTGATTGGTCAGATAAAAGTGGAGAAGGGCATCGCCCAGAGGAAGCGAGGAAATCGTGTGCTGGTAGTCGTCGCCGTCAAAGACTGAAATTGACCTGACAAAACTCTTGAGTCGTGTAAGGCGCTGGTCGAGGCCCGGAAACGGCTTGTGCAGGGCGTTTTTCAGCGTGTCGTTCAGCATCGATTGCAATGTCGGCATTTTGAGCAGTTCGGCCATCATCGACTGGATGTTCTGCGTCTGGTTGCTTTCAAGGGTGAGCTGCTGGTTCTGGAAGACCGCGCCTTCGATTGCTTTTGTGGAAATGTCGGGTGTCGTGGCGTCGGCTAAAGCACAGCGCTGTTCGATCGAGAGAAAACGCAACAGTTCACGCTTGCCGGCGTCCGCCGCCAGCCACTCCTTGAGCTTGCTTTTGAGGTCGTGCATGTCCGCGAACTTGGTCAGGCCTTTCCAAGGCGTGTAGAGCGTGACCTCTCCATCCATGGGGCGGCTCATGGCGAACGTGCCGGCCAGTGGAACATCGTTTGTGCCTGGCCTGCTCAGCAACAGCTGCGAAACATGCATGGGGTCTTTTTGCGTGGTACGGGCTCTATCAGTCGCCAGATAAACGTTCTTCATCCATTTCAGGTCGTCAAGCGTGAAGCCCAGCGCTTTTTCGCGGTCACCGGGTTCGCGGGCACCGGCGGCGCGTTGTGCCTCGTCGAAAAAATACGGGATTGGGGGAACAGTCATGGTTGTCCTCGATGTGCTGTGATCGGTTGACCGCAGTCGTTAAGTCGAGGAAAAACAGTACGGCCGCTGGAAGGCTAAAGTGCGGTACATATTGCTTGAGTCGATTCGTTGGTTGAGGCTTGACAGGACGACGGTAGAGCAGCGCTTAATCGGCGACCTTTTTGGGTTGCCTTGCAACCTTGTTTCACCCTGTTGCCCGTACTCAATAATAAAACTGGAGCTTCAGATGACCGCATCGCCCGAGATGGCCGGCAGTTCGAACACCCAAACGCTCGATTTCGACGCGCTCGTTCAATTGCTCGAACAGATTTTCCTGCGTCATGGCACTTCTACCGAGGTCGCCCGGACGCTGGCCCTGAATTGTGCTGGTGCTGAGCGCGACGGTGCTCACAGCCACGGTGTGTTCCGTATTCCCGGTTATGTCTCGACGCTGAACAGCGGCTGGGTCAATGGCCAGGCCGTGCCGGTGGTGGAAGACGTCGCCTCGGGGTTTGTCCGGGTTGATGCCTGCAATGGATTCGCCCAGCCGGCCCTGGCGGCGGCACGCGCCCTGTTGGTGGAAAAGGTTCGCAGCGCCGGCATTGCGGTGCTGGCGATTCGCAACTCACACCATTTCGCCGCCTTGTGGCCAGACGTCGAACCGTTTGCTTATGAAGGGCTGGTGGCGTTGAGCGTGGTCAACAGCATGACCTGCGTGGTGCCGCACGGTGCCGATCGTCCATTGTTCGGCACTAACCCGATCGCATTCGCTGCCCCTCGGGCTGGAGGTGAACCGATAGTCTTCGACCTGGCCACCAGCGCCATTGCCCATGGCGATGTGCAGATCGCAGCACGCAAGGGCGAGCGCTTGCCGGCAGGCATGGGCGTGGACAGCCTTGGCCAGCCGACACAGGACCCGAAAGCGATTCTCGAAGGTGGCGCCTTGCTGCCATTTGGCGGGCACAAAGGTTCGGCCTTGTCGATGATGGTGGAACTGTTGGCGGCAGCGCTGACCGGCGGCAATTTTTCCTTTGAGTTCGATTGGTCTAACCACCCAGGGGCCAAGACGCCCTGGACCGGTCAACTGTTGATCGTGATCGACCCGAGCAAGTCGGCCGGGCAGAATTTTGCCGAGCGCAGTCAGGAACTGGTTCGGCAGATGCACGGCGTGGGGCTCAAGCGCCTGCCGGGTGATCGGCGCCATAAGGAACGGGCCAAGTCCGGTGCTCAAGGCATTACGCTCGACGCCGAGACATTGGCGAACCTGCGAGCACTCGCGCAGTAATCAGCAAACGACACAATCCTGTAGCAGCTGGCGCAGCCTGCGTCCGGCTGCTACAAAACAGAGTAAGGCGGGTGAGACAAAAGTACTGTTTAACGCCGTCCCAACAACAACCCCACCACCAGGCCAAATCCTGCAGAGATGGCCACGGTTTGCCATGGATGCCCACCAATGTAGGTTTCGGTGGCATCGAAGGCGGGTTTGGTGCGGTCGCGCACACTGCTGACTGAATCCCTTGCCTGCTGGAGTTTCAGGGCGATTTGCTCGCGCAGGGTCTCTGCTTCCTCACCGACCAGTTCTGCACTGCGGGTCAGCAGTTTTTCCGACTCTTCGATCAGCGTTGCCAGCTCGCTGAACGCCAGTTCCTTGATTTGGTCTTCGGCGACTTGTGCAGCAGTTTTGCGAGCCATTGAGGTACTCCTTTCAGGTAATTGGGCAGTGAACAATGGAGTCTAGCGCTGGCGAAAAAGTTGCAGCGAATTTTCGTGTTGACCCCGAGGGGTGAAAAATTCCTGAGTCGGACATTTCGTCCTACAGTGTAAGATGTCGCCTATTTTACGCAGCAGGAAATTCCCATGAGCTTCAATCTGGCCGACAAACCCCTCGCCGAGCGCGCTGCGCTTGAAGATGAAAAGTCCCGTCTGTTCGACCTCTGGCAAAGCAACCTGGGCAAATCCAAGGGCGAGGCCGCGCGCTTGTTCGGTGAGCGCGCCAAGCGCAAAGGCAAGTGGGCTGAATGGGTCCGTGCCGAGCTCGACGCGATGTCACCGCCGGAATTCGCCAACATGGTGCGCAGTGAAGTCAACCGTCTCATGGCTGCCAGCAAGTAAGTCCTGCTTTCAGGCAAAACAGGCGACAATCGCTTCGCGCACTTTCAATACGACCGGGTCGAGCTGGGTGCTGGTGCGCCAGCCCAGTTCGATCGGGTATCGCGGCAAGGCCAAAGGGCAGGGCAGCAGCGCCAGCCCACTGAGCGCCGCAATGCTTTGCGCCGCATGCGCCGGAATGGTCGCCACCGCCTGACTGCCCTTGAGTAAGTGCGGTAACGCGGCAAAATGTGTGGTCGACGCACATACCCGACGACTCAGCCCCAGCGCCGCTAATCCTTCATCAGTGATGCCGATAAAACCGCCGGACGACACCAAAATGTGCTCGCGAGCGACGAACTCTTCAAGGCTGATGACCTGTTGCCTTTCGGTCAGGCTGGCGCGGTCCACCAGGCACAAATACCCGCCTTCTCCCAACACCTGACGACTGAGCAATCGCTCGGCAAATCCGCCGGCGGTGATCGCCAGGTCGATGCTGCGCTCCATCAGGGCATGGGCGACGATCTGGCTGTGGGTTTGCCGGAAAATCAGCCGCAGTTTCGGTGCTGTCCGGGCGATGTCTTCGATCAGTCGACGGCCATAGGCGATCTCGAAATCATCCGACATCCCCACCGACACTGAGCGGCCGTCGTACTGATGGGCCGCCGGATCGACCATCGCCAGACTTTGGCGGCATTTGTTAAGCGCATCGCTGACCACCGGTTTCAATTGGTTGGCTTTGAGCGTCGGTGCCAGTCCACGGCCGGTGCGCACAAACAACTGATCGCCATACACCTCGCGCAGCCTGCGCAGCGCGGCACTGACCGCCGATTGCGTCACGCCCAGGCGCAAGGCCGCACGGCTGGCGCTGGACTCTTCATGCAGGGCTTCGAAGACTTTGAGCAGGTTGAGGTCGACGGTAGCGATATTCATGGCGTTCATATCATTCAGCAGTGAATCGGGCTTTATTCATGATCCCGTGGCGTCGGAGAATGAGCAATACCTGATGCCACTGGAGTTACTGCGATGCCCACGTCAATCGTTGCCGCACTGCAAATCGGCGCCTTGCCCGGCGGCAAGGCCGATACCCTGGAGCAGATTCTTGCCTGGGAAAACGCCGTAACCGAATCCGGGGCGCAATTGGTGGTGATGCCCGAAGCGTTGCTCGGCGGTTACCCCAAGGGCGAGGGGTTCGGCACGCAACTGGGTTATCGACTGCCGGAGGGGCGTGAAGCGTTCGCCCGGTACTTCGCCAACGCCATTGACGTGCCCGGCCCCGAGACTGAAGCCCTGGCCGGGTTGTCGGCGCGTACCGGGGCCAATCTGGTGGTCGGCGTGATTGAACGCGCGGGCAGTACGCTGCATTGCACGGCGCTGTATTTCGATCCGCAGGCGGGACTGATCGCCAAACACCGCAAGTTGATGCCCACCGGCACCGAAAGGCTGATCTGGGGCAAAGGCGATGGCTCGACGTTACCGGTCATCGACAGCCAGGTCGGACGACTCGGCGCGGTGATTTGCTGGGAGAACATGATGCCGCTGCTGCGCACTGCGATGTACGCCAAAGGCATTGAGGTGTGGTGCGCGCCGACGGTGGACGAGCGCGAAATGTGGCAGGTCAGCATGCGTCACATCGCCCATGAAGGACGTTGCTTTGTGGTCAGCGCCTGTCAGGTCCAGGACTCACCGCAAGCCTTGGGTGTGGAGATTGCGAACTGGCCGGCGGACCGGCCGCTGATCGCTGGCGGTAGTGTGATTGTCGGGCCGATGGGCGATGTACTGGCGGGACCGTTGCGCGATGGACCTGGGTTACTGACGGCTGAAATCGACACGGACGATCTGATTCGCGCCCGATATGACTACGACGTGGTTGGGCACTACGCGCGGCCGGATGTGTTTGAGCTCTGCGTTGATGAACGACCAAAACCCGGCGTCCGCTTCATCGCCTAACCAATGTGGGAGTGAGCCTGCTCGCGATAGCGGTTAGTCATGCAACATTTTTGTCGACTGATCCACCGCTATCGCGAGCAGGCTCACTCCCACAAGGGGTATGCGGTGATCACACTTAATGTGTGTCCTTTAAGAGCGGTTCACCTGTGCGACCGCCCCAGGCATTGCGGGTTCAGCCTTGGTCGGCACATCAGGGTTTTCCATGACCTGAAGGATCGAGGCTTCCGGATCGAAATCGTCTTCTTCCAGTTCGATGAACTCCTCGGGCAGGAAGATATTGAGCACGATAGCGCACAACGCCCCGACGGTAATCGGCGATTCAAAAATGTTGTGCAGTGCCATCGGCAACTCGCGCAACACCTCGGGCACTGCCGCCACACCCAGGCCCATGCCGAGGGAAATTGCCACAATCAGCATGTTGCGTCGATGCAGGCCTGCTTCGGCGAGAATCTTGATCCCGGCCACCGCCACCGTGCCGAACATCACCAGTTCGGCGCCGCCGAGCACGGGTTTTGGCATCAGTTGCAGCACCGCGCCGATCATTGGGAACAACCCCAGCAGCACCAGCAAACCGGCGATGAAGAACGCCACGTAGCGACTGGCCACACCAGTGAGCTGGATCACGCCGTTATTCTGCGCAAACGTGACCATCGGCATGCTGTTGAACACGGCGGCCATGGCGGAGTTAAGGCCATCGGCGAGCAGGCCGGATTTGATCCGGCGGATGTAGATCGGGCCTTTGACCGGTTGCCGCGAAATCATGGAATTGGCGGTCAGGTCACCGGCGGCTTCCAGCGGCGACACGAGGAAAATCACCGCGATCGGCACAAACGCGACCCAGTCGAAGTTGAAGCCGTACTTGAACGGCACCGGCACGCTCATCAGCGGTACGTCGGGCAGGCTGGCGAAATCGACGTCGCCCAACAGCCAGGCCACGACGTAGCCCAGGGTCAGGCCGATCACGATCGCGCCGAGGCGCAGAAACGGCACATCGACCCGGTTCAACAGCACAATAGTGCCGAGTACCAAGGCCGCCAGCGCCAAATGACTGGCTGCACCGAGGTCCGCCGCGCCGAAGCCACCGGCGATGTCGGTCATGGCCACTTTGATCAGCGACAAGCCCATCAAGGTGATGATGGTGCCGGTGACCACCGGCGTGATCAGCATCCGCAGTCTGCCGATGAACTGGCTCAGCGCCACTTCAATAAATGCCGCAAAAAAGCACACGCCAAAAATCGTCGAGAGGATTTCATCGGTGCCACCGCCCCGTGCCTTGACCATGAACCCGGCGCTGAGAATCACACTGATGAACGAGAAGCTGGTGCCTTGCAGACACAGCAAGCCAGAGCCGACCGGGCCAAACCGTCGGGCTTGAACAAAGGTGCCCAGGCCCGACACGAACAGCGCCATGCTGATCAGGTACGGTATTTCGCTGTGCAGACCAAGAGCGCCGCCCATGATCAGGGTCGGCGTGATGATGCCGACAAAACTTGCCAACACGTGTTGCAGCGCGGCAAAAACGGTGGCTGTCAGGTGTGGGCGGTCGTTGAGGCCGTAAATCAGGTCGTTATTGCGCGCAGCGAGGGCTTTTTCAGAGGCGGTCATGGTTGATTGCGAGCCCAAAGGCGGGACGGGTCAGAAAATGGAGGCGCAGGATGCCAGCAGCGGGCACTGAGGGCAACGAATCAAAACTGCCTGAAAGGTCAGGTTTTTCTGAATGCGGCGAGCAAATCCTGCTCAAACGCCTTCTGCGCATCCCCTGGCACCTGAGCGCGATGTCGCGCCAGATGGAACGCGACCTCAAAACTCATCTCGCCCTGACGCACGGCACGCAACAACCCCTTGTCTTCCCAGCTGCGCGCAAAGTGATTGGGCAAGTAGCCGACATGCTTACCGGACAGAATGAACGCGAGGGTGCCTTCGACTTGCTCGGAGCGCGCCGAACACAGTTTTCCTTGAAACGGTTCGTCGGTGCGCAGAAACCGGTAGGGATGATCGACCCGGTCGCAGGCTTGCAGCGCTTCGTCGTTCGGCGCGTCATCGGTAAACAGCGCATGCCCGGGAGCGCAATACAAGTGCTGGGTTTCGGTGAACAGCTCGCGATAGTCAAACGCGCTTTGCACCTGGGAGAAATAGCCGATGGCCAGGTCCAGCCGTTGTTGCAGCAGTAAACGTTCCATTTCGCCGGGCATGGCACTGATCAGTTCGATACGCACCGATTCGTCCCGCTCACGAAAGCGCCGTATCGCGTCCGCCACCCGTTGCAGCACCGATTGATCAAGGGCTTCGGACAGCCCCAGGCGCACTTCGCCAATCAATCTGCCCGCCACGCCGTTGGATTGATGACGAAACGCTTCGATGGACTCAAACAGCCCGCGCGTCGCGGTCAACAGCTGTTCGCCTTTGGGCGTGATCTTGAACCCGCCCTTGCCGCGACTGCACAAGCGATAGCCGAGGCGCGTTTCGAGCTTGGCCATTTGTTGGCTGATGCTCGACTGGCTCAAGCCCAGCTCGCCTTGGGCGGCGCTGAAACCGCCACACTCGACCACGTTGACGAACAGGCGCAGCAGTTGCAAATCCAGATCGTGAAGTTGCCTGAGCATCAAACATTACTCCGCCATAAAGTCAGGTTAATAAACTTGATATTTTGCCAATGTATCCGAGCGCGCATGCTGCCACCACTTCCTCTGGTCAGGTGTTCGTCATGGCTCCCATGTTCAAGCTGTGTTTCCCCGCGTTATTACTCGCCATGGCTGTGTCGGCTCAGGCGCAGGAAAAGACCGTCAACCTCTACAGTTGGTCCGACTACGTGGCGCCTGAAACCTTGCAGGCGTTCGAAAAGGAAACCGGGATTCACGTGCGCTACGACACGTTCGATTCTTCGGAAGTGCTGGAAACCAAACTGCTGACTGGCGGCAGTGGCTACGACGTGGTGGTGCCGTCGTCCAGCGTGCTCGCCCGTGGTCTGGCGGCGGGTGCGCTGAAGGAAATCCCCCACGAAGGGCTCAAGGGCTACGCCAACCTCGACCCGGACCTGCTTGAAAAACTGGCCGCCGTCGATCCCGGCAATCGCTATGGCGTGCCGTATACCTGGGGCACGCTGGGTTTGGGGATGAACGTCGAAGCGGTGCAGAAACGTCTGCCGAAAGTGCCACTCAACAGCCTCGACCTGCTGTTCAAGCCAGAATACGCCAGCAAGTTGAAAGACTGTGGCATCGCGATTCTCGATTCGCCGCAAGAAGTCATCGGCCTGGCGCTGCACTATCTGGGTAAAGATCCCTACAGCACTGACAAGGCTGATCTGACAGCCGCCGAGGCGTTGTTGCATCAGTTGCAGCCGAATGTGTTGTATGTCGCCACCGGGCGGCAGATCAGTGATTTGGCCAATGGCAGCGTCTGTCTGGCGCTGACCTACAACGGTGACGCCAGCATGGCCGCCGATCAGGCACGCAAGGCCAACAAGCCGTTTGAGGTGGCGTACCGGATTCCGAAGGAGGGCACGCTGGTCTGGCAGGACAACCTGGCGATTCCCAAGGACGCTCCGCACCCCGAAGAAGCCCGGGCCTTTATCGAATTCATGCTGCGCCCTGAATCCGTGGCGGCGCTGACCAACACGCTGTTTTTCGCCACGGCCAACCAGGCGGCGACCCCGCTGGTGGATGAAGCCGTGCGCACCGATCCGGACATTTTTCCGCTGCCCGAGATGCGCGCACGCCTGTACGCCGACCAAAGCATGAGCCTCAAGGACCTGCGTTCGCGCACTCGCCTGTGGACCACGTTCCGTAGCCGCCAATAATTAAAAAGGAGATCACCATGGACGTCCCGATGCAAAACGATCAGGCCATGACCCGCGACAGCCTCTATGGCACTGCGGCCGAAAGCACCTACGCCGGCATCACCAGTTTCATGCGTCGTCGCTATAGCCGCGACTTGCGTGGTGTTGATGTCGCGGTCAGCGGTGTCCCGTTCGACACCGCCACCAGCAACCGTCCGGGTGCCCGTTTCGGGCCGCGCGGGATTCGCGCCGCGTCCACCGGGATTGCCTGGGAACGCCACTGGCCGTGGACGTTTGATCCGTTCGATCACTTGGCGGTCATCGACTACGGCGATTGCGATTTCGATTACGGTTCACCACACACGGCGCCCGAAAGCATCGAAGCCCACGCCGAACACATCCTGAACAGCGGTAGCGCGATGCTGACGTTCGGCGGCGATCACTTTATTACCTACCCGCTGCTCAAGGCCCATGCGCGCAAACATGGTGCGTTATCGCTGATCCACTTCGACGCGCACAGCGACACCTGGCCGGACGAGGACGGTAAGCGGGTCGACCATGGCACCATGTTTTGGCATGCCGCCAGGGAAGGGCTGGTGGATCCTTCGCGTTCGGTACAAATCGGCTTGCGCACCACCAATGACGATCACCAGGGTTTTCAGGTGCTGGATGCGCGTCAGGTACATCGCCAGGGGTGTGAGGCGATTGTCGAAGCGATCCGGGCGAGGGTAGGGGATAACCCGGTGTACCTGACGTTCGATATCGACTGCCTCGACCCGGCTTTTGCGCCTGGCACCGGAACGCCGGTATGCGGTGGCTTGAGCACCGTGCAGGCGCTGGAGATTTTGGGCGGATTACGCGGGATCAATCTGGTGGGCATGGACGTGGTGGAAGTCGCACCGGCTTATGACCACGCGGACATTACCTCACTGGCGGCGGCGACATTGGCGATGGAAATGCTGTGTTTGTATGCGGCTAAACACAAATTCGATCGGTAACACGCGGTCAAACTGTGGGAGCGGGCCACTGGAATGATGGTCAGGTCGAGGGGCACACCCTTGGCCACAACGCTGACGCCATCCAGCCACGACAACTGCTCACTGTAACCCGACGTCATGGCATACTTCCGCCCATGAATGTCGACTCTCCGTTAAGCGCCTGGCAACACGCCATCGAACACAAGGGCTTCGTTCAGGACGAAGCCCAGGAGCACGCCGTGTGGGCGCTGCAAAAATGCCACGAAGCCTTGCATGAAGGGCGAACGCCGATCATGGGCGTTTACTTGTGGGGGCCGGTCGGGCGCGGCAAGACCTGGTTGATGGATCAGTTCTATCAAACGCTGCGCGTGCCGGCCCGGCGTCAACATTTCCACCATTTCATGGGCTGGGTGCACCAGCGTTCGTTTCAACTGACCGGCACCGCCGACCCGTTGAAGGCGTTGGCGCGGGAGTTGAGTGAGGAAGTGCGCGTGCTGTGTTTTGACGAGTTGTTCGTCAACGACATCGGTGACGCGATTATTCTCGGGCGCTTGTTTCAGGTGATGTTCGAGCAAGGCGTGGTGATGGTGTGTACCTCCAACCAGCCGCCGGATCAGCTCTACGCCGATGGCTTCAACCGTGATCGCTTTGTGCCCGCCATCGAGGCGATCAAGCAGCACATGCAGGTGATCGCCGTGGAGGGCAGCGAAGACCATCGCCTGCACCCCGGCGCGGCGCTGCAGCGTTACTGGGTGAGCGATGCCGCGCATCCCGACGCGCTCGGCGACGTGTTCAAGGCATTGACCGTCGGCCAGTCCGTGTCCAGCGAGCCGGTCACGGTCGGCTACCGTCATGTCAAACCCGTGCAGGCCAGTGCCGCCGTGTTGTGGTGTCGCTATGCCGACCTGTGCGAGCAACCTTTTTCGGCCATGGACTTCATAACTCTGTGTGACACCTACAGCGCTATTCTGTTGAGTGAGGTGCCGAACCTCAGCGCGCAAAAACGTGAAGGGCGCATTGCCCGAGGCACCGAAGACGCTGCCGAACACGTCGTTGCGGGGGACCGCGAACTGCCGCAATTGTCCGTGCACGACGATGGCGTGCGACGTTTCATTGCGCTGGTGGACGAGTGCTACGACCGCAAAGTGCCGCTGTACCTCGAAGCGCAGGTGCCAATGGAGGCCTTGTACACCGAAGGTTACCTGCAATTCCCGTTCCGCCGTACCTTAAGCCGATTACAGGAAATGCAGCTGCAACGTTTCGCTGAAGCCTAGTTTCCGGGAGCCGCGAATATGAATCAGCCCCTGTCTCATCATTTGCTGACCATGGCTTATCAGAACGCCTGGGCCAATCACCGACTCGCCAAGGCCTGGGGCCAGTTGAGCCAGGCCGAACTGGCCGCTCCACGGGGCAGCTTCTTCCCCAGCCTCATCGCTACCCTTAACCACATCCTGACCTGTGACTGGTTTTACGTGGATGCGCTGGAGCGCGAGTTGCGCGGTGACGATCCGCATCACGATTGCCGCTCTTTTTTTAAAGAAGACGTACCGTTTACCGTCGGCGCTGATCTCAGGCGCGAACAATCACTGGTCGACAATCGATTGATCGCTTACTGCGAGCAATTGCGCGACGCCGACCTCGGGCGAATCGTGACCATCGCCCGGGACACGCCACAACATGACAGCCGTTTGCGACTGCTGTCCCATCTGTTCGAACACCAGCTTCATCATCGCGGCCAGGTCCATGCCATGCTCAGTGGCACCTCGGTCGCACCACCGCAACTGGACGAGTTTTTTTGCGCTGGCGAGTCGGGTCTGCGGGCGGCGGATTTTGCCGAGTTGGGATGGACCGAGACGCTGATCTGGGGTGTTTGAGGCAGGATCAAGTTGTCGGCGATGGCGACTCGCGATAATGTCCTTCGACTTTGCGGCGCGAGCTACGCGCCGGGACCACGATGGGATAGCAACGATGGAAAGGGAATCCGCAGACATACTTGTCCTTCAGGCCAGTTACACCAACCCGGTGCATGCCGAGGCGATTGGTGTGGTGCTCAATGCCTATGCCCAAGACCCTATGGGCGGCGGGCATGTGTTGCCCGAGGATATTCTGCTGCAATTGCCGGGGGAGCTGGCCAAGCGTCCCCACGCCTTCAGTGTGTTGGCTTTTGTCGACGGCGCGCCGGCCGGGCTGGTCAATTGCTTCGAAGGTTTTTCGACCTTTGCCTGCCGACCGCTGGTCAATGTGCACGACGTGTCGGTGGTGCCGCAGTTTCGCGGTCTGGGGCTGAGCCAGAAGATGCTGCAAAAGGTCGAAGACATCGCCCGCCAGCGTGGCTGCTGCAAGATCACCCTGGAAGTCCTCGAAGGCAATGCAGTCGCGCAAGCCTCCTACAGCAAGTTCGGTTTTGCTGCTGGCATGTTCGACCCTGCCCATGGCCGCATGCTGTTCTGGACCAAGAGTCTTTAAGCGCGCCTGAGTATCGATCAGGCATAAAAAAGGCGCCCGTCAGGACGCCCCGCTGGCTTGAATTACTTCGGTTTATAAGACTCGGTCATTTGTGCGGTTGGATCGGTGGGTACTGGCAGTTCGATGTTTTTGATCTCGAAGCCATTAGCCTTCTGTTGGGCGAGATGCAATTTTTCGTAGTAGTAATGCATGCGTTCGCCACCGCGTTCTGCAAAGGCTGTGGCTGAACTGAGGATCAACAGGCTGGCGAGGATCAGGGGTGTACGTTTCATGGGTGTCTCCCATTACGTGTAGCGAGGGCCTTTCATCCGTGAACCAATGTCGAAATGACATTATCCGCCGATTTGCTGAAATGGGAATGAGCATGTTAGAGCCTCTAGTCCAGCCTTGACTTGACGGTGCGTAGCGGGGAAATGTTGCGCAGGGGCGGGGCACGGCAAAAGGGGCCGAAAACGGCCCCTGAATGGATCTACTTTTGAACGGCTGCCGGATCGGTTTTCGGCTTCATCAGGCTGAAGTCGATCAGCGGACGCGCTTCACGCTCATAAGGGTTGCCGATCATCAATGGGCGTGGCTTGAAGCTGGCGCTCACCAGGCTCTTGCTGCGGTCCAGTTCATCAGCATTCAAACCGGCCAGATCAGCCCAGGTGTGAATCAACTGTGAGCTGCTGTAAGGCCGGCTCAGGTCCGCGGCAAAATTCCAGTCATGGTTTTCACGCCATTTCGGGGAAGCCCAGGCCATGAAGGGAATGGTGTACATCGGCGCGGTTGGCTTGTTCTCGTTACGCCCAAGGGTCGTGTGACCGACGGAGTCAAATACATCTTCGCCGTGATCCGAGAGGTAAAGCAGGAAGCCGTTCGGATCGGACTTGGCGTAGTCCTTGATCAGGCTCGATACGACGAAGTCGTTGTACAGGACGGCGTTGTCATAGCTGTTGTACGTCGGCAACTGATCGTCGCGTACGCCGGCCGGCACGCCATTACGATCGGTGAACTTGTCGAACGTCGGTGGATAACGGTACTGGTAGCTCATGTGCGTTCCGAGCAAATGCACAACGATCAGCTTGCGCGGCGCCGCATCGGCCAACGCCTTGTTGAACGGCTCGATCACGTCGCCGTCGTATTGGGCAGCGTTCTGGTTACGGTTGTTGTTCAAGTACACCTGCTCGTCGGCCTGCTCGGAGAAGGTCGTCAGCATGGTGTTGCGCTTGGTCATGGTCTGCTGGTTGGTGATCCAGAACGTCTTGTAACCCGCCTGTTTCATCATGCTGACCAGCGATGGTGTGGACAGATAAAGGTCCGGGTGTTCTTCGTCCGCGAAGGTCAACACCTGCTGCAACGCCTCGATGGTGTAAGGGCGTGGGGTGATGACGTTGTCGAAGACCGCCAGTTGATCCTTTAGCTTGTCCAGTTCCGGCGTGGTTTGACGCGGGTAACCGTAGAGGCTCATACGCTGACGGTTGGTGGACTCGCCGATCACCAGCACCAGGGTTGCCGGCTGGTTGGCCATCGTATCCGTCAGGTTTTTCAGCGGAGCAATCTTGCTCGCGCTGTGCAGCATGTCCTGCATGCCCTCCAGTGTCTGGAGATAACGGTGATAAGCCACCGCCATCTGCCAAGGCACCGCGGGCTCGATGCGGGTTTCGAACTTGTCGAAGCCTTCAGCGAAACTGCCAGTGCGCGCGGTCTGTTTGGCCAGTGGATAACCGACCACGGCAACCACAATGGCCATTGCTGCCACCAGCGCCTGCCAACGTGGCAGGACTACCGGGCGCAAGCGAGTCCACAGGAAATAAGCGAACAGCGTATGGGCGAGGAACGCCGCGACCATCCACCAGGCGAAATACTGGGTCATGTACTCGCCAGCTTCAGAGATGTTCGACTCGAACATGATGAAGATGACGCTCTGGGAAAACTCCTGCTGGTAAATAAAGAAGTAACCCAGGCTGGCCATCGAGCAGGCCCACAGCACGACGCCGATCACCGCCGCCATCACGCGCGTCTGTTTAGGGAACAGCAGCATCGGCGCGAGCCAGATGGCGCTCATCACAAAGGCTTGCCGGAAGCCGCTGAAGCCCGAGGTACCGGTCAGTTGGATAAGTAATTGAGTGATGCCGGAAAAATACCAGAAGAACAGAAATAACCAGAGAAACCCTGCCCAATCGAAACCTTTCGCAGACGTATTGCTGCGTTTAAACAAAGCCATGCAACGCTCCAGCCAGAATTCACTTCGACGTCGAGCCATACATTGCCGACGAACGGAAACCACACGAGAACCGAGCGGCATTAATGGAAAGGATTATCAATAAGTATTTGTGAAAAATTTGTGAATTGCGGGGCGTCGCGAGGGGCAAAACGAGATCGGAAACAGCGTAAGGCTGTCTCCGATTCACCTGAAAAAATCAGGCGTGGGGCGCACGTTGGGTGACGGGCAAGGGGGGCGACTGAGTGCCTTGAGTCAGCTGCCGCAGTTGCGCGAGTTCCTGTTTCAAGAGGTCGCGCTCTTCTTTCAATTGGCGCAATTCGTCGCGATGGATCGTGACGTAAAGGGTTTGTGCTGGCCGTGCTGCGTGTACTGTGCCCATTGCTCACCTCGCAAATGGCTGACTCAACTGTAGAACTGCCCCGGTAAGCGGGCGAGATCCACTATCGGCGCTGATTTTGATTTCTTTTTCGTCTCAAGGGAACTTTTTTATTTTTTATGGTCGTTGTGTCTTCGGCACGATTACCGGCGTTATCAATCAGGATCGGGCACAATGCCCGGAAACTATGTACCAACGCTCTGGACTAACCTCATGAGTCACGTTGGGCTATAACCTTTGACACACATTATTTGTAGTAGGGAGCATCAGCACATGCAACTCGGGATCATTGGACTGGGCCGCATGGGCGGCAATATTGCGCGGCGCCTGATGCTCAATGGGCATACCACTGTCGTTTACGACCGCAATACCGCCTTCATCGAGACCTTGACGGCCGATGGCGCCACAGGCGTCGCCGACTTGCCGGCCCTGGTCGCAGGCTTGGCCAAACCGCGAGCGGTCTGGGTCATGCTACCTGCCGGCGCACCGACCGAAGACACCATCGACACCCTGAGCACCTTGCTCGAACCCGGCGATACCATCATCGACGGCGGTAACACCTTCTATAAGGACGACATCCGCCGGGCCAAAACCTTGTCGGAAAAAGGCCTGCACTACATCGACGTCGGTACCTCCGGCGGCGTCTGGGGCCTGGAGCGCGGCTATTGCATGATGATCGGCGGCGACGCCGAGGTGGTGAAGCGCCTTGATCCGCTGTTCGACAGCCTGGCACCGGGCATGGGTGATATCCCGCGCACCAAGGACCGCAAGTCCGATGACGATCGCGCTGAACGAGGCTACATCCACGCCGGCCCTGCAGGATCGGGGCATTTCGTGAAGATGATCCACAACGGCATCGAATACGGAATGATGCAGGCCTTCGCCGAAGGTTTCGACATCCTCAAGACCAAAGCCAGCACCAACCTGCCGCAAGACCAGCGCTTTGACCTGAACGTTGGTGACATCGCCGAAGTCTGGCGGCGCGGCAGCGTGGTGTCGTCCTGGCTGCTCGACCTGACAGCTGATGCGCTGGCCAGCGACCCGAAACTCGACGGTTACTCTGGTTCCGTGGCTGACAGCGGTGAAGGTCGCTGGACCATCGAAGCTGCCATGGAGCAATCGGTGCCCGTACCGGTGCTGTCGAACTCGCTGTTCTCCCGCTATCGTTCGCGCGGGCAAGGCACCTTTGGCGACAAGATCCTCTCTGCCCAGCGTTTCGGCTTCGGCGGCCACGTGGAGACTTCAAAAAAATGACCGGTCTGATCCGCAATAAATCCAAGGCAGAACCCGCACCACCGACCACGCTGTTCCTGTTCGGTGCCCACGGTGACCTGGTCAAGCGTTTGCTGATGCCGGCGCTGTACAACCTGAGTCGCGACGGTTTGCTGGGGGATGGATTGCGGATCATCGGCGTTGACCACAACGCCATTACTGACGATGCCTTTGCCCGCAAGCTCGAAGACTTCATTCGAACCGAGGTGGCCGCCAAGGTCGGCAAGGGCGATCAAGCCCTTGATCCGCAGGTGTGGGCCAAACTGGCCGAAGGCATCAGCTACGTCCAGGGTGACTTCCTGGACGACAGCACTTATCAAGCGCTGGCGGCTAAAATTGCCGCCAGCGGCACTGGCAATGCGGTCTTCTACCTGGCGACCGCGCCACGCTTCTTCAGTGAAGTGGTGCGTCGGCTCGGCGCGGCTGGTTTGCTGCAAGAAACGCCTGAAGCGTTCAGAAGGGTGGTCATCGAAAAACCGTTCGGCTCCGATCTGCAAACCGCCGAAGCCTTGAATGCGTGTTTGCTCAAGGTGATGACGGAAAACCAGATCTACCGGATCGATCACTACCTGGGCAAGGAAACCGTGCAGAACATTCTGATCAGCCGGTTCTCCAACAGCCTGTTCGAAGCGTTCTGGAACAACCATTACATCGACCACGTGCAGATCACCGCCGCCGAAACAGTCGGCGTCGAAACCCGTGGCAGTTTTTATGAACACACCGGCGCCTTGCGGGACATGGTGCCCAATCACCTATTCCAGTTACTGGCGATGGTGGCAATGGAACCGCCGGCCGCGTTTGGCGCAGATGCGGTCCGTGGCGAAAAAGCCAAAGTAGTGGGGGCCATTCGCCCCTGGTCTACTGAAGAGGCACGGGCCAACTCGGTCCGCGGTCAATACGCAGCCGGCGAAGTCGACGGTAAGCCATTGCCGGGGTATCGCGAGGAAAACAATGTGGCGCCCGACAGTACGACCGAAACCTACGTGGCGCTTAAAGTCATGATCGACAACTGGCGCTGGGTTGGTGTGCCGTTCTATCTGCGCACAGGCAAGCGCATGAGCGTGCGCGATACCGAGATCGTTATCTGCTTCAAACCCGCGCCGTATGCGCAGTTCCGTGATACCGAGGTCGATGAGCTGCAACCGACCTATCTGCGGATCCAGATTCAGCCCAACGAAGGCATGTGGTTCGATTTGTTGGCCAAACGGCCTGGCCCGGCGTTGAAGATGGCCAATATCGAACTGGGTTTTGCCTACAAGGATTTCTTTGAAATGCAGCCGTCCACTGGCTACGAAACGCTGATCTACGATTGCCTGACCGGTGATCAGACGCTGTTCCAGCGTGCCGACAACATTGAGAACGGCTGGCGCGCCGTACAACCGTTCCTCGACGCCTGGCAGCAGGACGCGACGGTTCAGCATTACGCGGCCGGTGAGGACGGCCCGGCGGACGCCGATGAACTGCTGGCCCGCGACGGTCGCGTCTGGCATAGCGTCGGATGAGGCGTTTGACGCTGACGGCACTGTAAAACGATCGAGTACTGCATTCGCGCTCACCGGCCCACGAAATCCCCTGTGGGAGCGAGCCTGCTCGCGATGAGGCCATGTCAGTCAACATCTACGTTGAATGTCAGACCGATATCGTCGGAACGCCGCCCGGAGCAGGCTCGCTCCCACATTTTTTTCAGTGTTACCGCCAGAAACTCACCGCATACCAGCCCAATCCGCCCATCACCACTGTGTATGGCAACGCCATCCACACCATCCGTCCGTATGACAGGCGAATCAGCGGTGCAATCGCCGAGGTCAATAGAAACAGAAACGCGGCCTGACCATTGGGTGTCGCCACGCTTGGCAGGTTCGTCCCGGTGTTGATCGCAATGGCCAGTGTCTCGAAGTGTTCGCGGCTCATATGGCCACTGATGAACGCCTGTTTCACCTCAGTGATGTAAATGGTCGCCACAAACACGTTGTCGCTGATGGCTGAGAGCAAGCCGTTGGCGATAAACAACATGCCCGGTTGCTGATGGGTCGGCAACGCCAGTACCCACTGGATCAGCGGAGTGAACAGCTGCTGATCATGAATCACCGCCACCACCGCAAAAAACACCACCAGTAACGCAGTGAAAGGCATGGCGTCCTTGAAGGCGTTGCCGATCCGGTGCTCATCGGTAATGCCAGTGAACGCAGTGATCAAGATGATTACCATCAAGCCGATCAGTCCGACTTCGGCGATGTGAAAGGCCAACCCTGCAATCAAGATCAACGCCGCGGCACCTTGCACCAACAAGGCGGCGCGCTGGCGTGCGGTGCGTTCTACATTGTCTTGGGCGGCATAGTTGGCCAGCACCGCGCGCACGTTGTCCGGCAGCAGGGTGCCGTAACCAAACCAGCGCAGTTTCTCCAGCAGCACGCACGTCACCAGGCCGGCGACCAGCACCGGCAGCGAAACCGGGGCAACCTTCAAAAAGAATTCGGCGAAATGCCAGCCCATCTCATGGCCGATCAGCAGGTTCTGCGGTTCACCCACCAGCGTGCACACGCCGCCTAACGCCGTACCCACCGCACCGTGCATTAACAGGCTACGCAAGAAGGCGCGGAATTGTTCGAGGTCTTCATGGTGAAGCGCGGGCAAGTTGCGGTCATCGCTGAACTCGCTGTCCTGGCGTGGATCATTGCCCGAAGCGACGCGGTGATAAACCGAATAGAACCCCACGGCAGCACTGATAATCACCGCCGTTACGGTCAAGGCATCGAGAAACGCCGACAGGAATGCCGAGAGGAAGCAGAACAGCAACGCCAGCAGCGCCTTGGAGCGCACGCCCAGCAGCAAGCGTGAAAACAGGAACAACAGCAGGTCTTTCATGAAGTAGATGCCGGCCACCATAAACATCAGCAGCAGGATCACCGGAAAGTTGTGCACCAGTTCGTCATACAGCGCCTGTGGCGTGGTCATTTTCAGCAACAGTGCTTCGACCAGCAGCAGCCCGCCGGGCATCAGCGGATAACACTTGAGCGCCATGGCCAGGGTGAAGATGAATTCCAGCACCAGCAACCAACCGGCAGCGACCGGACCGACTGTCCACAGTACCAGTGCGTTGAGAGTCAGGAACCCGAGAATGCTCGCCTTGTACCAGCGAGGTGAGTGGCCGAGAAAGTTATGCGCGAACGCCTGGGCCATTGAACCGGACATCGGCTACTCCTTGTTTTAAGAAGCGCGCAACTTGCCGTAACAAGATCTGAATATCAAGCGGCCTAGCCTAGATAGCGCGCTACAACGGCCTTGTAATTGCCATCCAGTGAATAACCGCCCACGATAATTCTTCCATCAGCCTGAATGGCTACCGACGTCGCGGTGTCCAGGCGGTCGCCCAGACGTGTGCGAACCCAGCAAGTGCCTTCGGCAAAGCCGGGGTCTAGCTGCCCACCGGGTAAATAGCGGGCTAACAGGAAATCAGCTTCAGATCCCCCATTCGTGGCGCCAACCGCCAACACACGGCCATCTGGCTGGCGCCGGGCGGCAGTCCATTGGCAGCCACTGCGGCCAATATTCAGTAGCTGAGGCTGGCCGCCGTTGCAACGAACATCCGGTCGACCATTACTGTGTATTTTCCAGGCGAGGCAACTCATCGGGTCGCGACTGCTGCCAAAACACTGTAACTCGCCATTGTCCTGCTCGATGATCTGGCTGACCTGAGCGCCGCGCTCCGCAGCCCTGAACGTCATAAAACCATCCACGGCGAAGGATTCATCCAGACGCCCGTCGGGGAGGTATCGGGCCAGCAAACCTTCTTCGGGGAAATTGACCGAACCGCCCACCATGATGCGGCCATCGCGTTGCAACATCAGGCTACTGAGCCAGGAGTTCATCAGTAAATGCCTGACAATCACAAAACCGCGGCCGTTGAAGGAGGTGTCCAGCTCGCCCTGGTGGGTGAGGCGGATCAGCAAGCCGACATGATCGGCCAGTTCGAAATGGTGATTGGCCAGTAACAGGATTCGGCCGTCATCCTGGACCTGTACGTCGCACGCTTCGGCCCCTGGGACACCAGGGGGGAGCCAGAGGTCGCGCATGCCCAGGGACAGGTTCCCCGGCAGGCGTACGACACAGCGCCCGTTATCAGCAAAGTGTTCGATGGGGTGACCTTGCGAATCGAACAGCGCCAATGCTGGCAGCGTTCGGTGAGCGCTTTCGTAGTGCAGGCCTGCGACCAGAATATGCCCGTTGGCGAGGACGTGGACTTTGCCCGCCATTGCCTCATGGCCGCGCTGGAACTGCCCGATAACGCTGCCGTTAGTGCCAAATGCGAGGTCCGTCGAGCCGTCTTCCCGTAATCGAGCGAGGCCAAAGCATCTGCCATTAGGCATGCCGACGCTCGCCGCCACCAGCACGCGACCATAGGCGTCCATCTCCACGCTGTTGGCGAGGCTTGAAATGCTCCCGGCAAAATACACTTGGCTTTTGCCACTGGAGGCGAAACTGTGATCCAGGTCGCCAGTCATGTTCCGCGATACAGGTGGGGCAAAAGCCGTCTGGTGTGGCATGCGCGCATCTCCTTGCGAGCTGACCGAAACCCGAGGGACGGGCGGGCAACTGCCTGCTAAACATTCAAGCCCTGAATGAACGATCGCACAACTGTCATAACTATCAGGCGGAGGGTCACTATGTGCCAGAACAGTGTCTTTTCGAACCACTGACCAGCCGGCCAAGTAATTCGATACCGCGAAGTTGGGGTATGGGGGGCGCTGTTACTGTTCAAAACAGCCAACTAGAGAGAAGGCGAAGGGGCGGACTACATTGAAGTAATCCGCAAGCCACTTAATGCGGCATGGACCATGATTGCAGTTTATAACCTTCCTGGCTCAACTCGGCACGGGCCTGCTGCAGCCGGTGCTCGAGTTGTGCCGGGTCGGAATAGGCACTGCAGGGGATTTGGGTGTGTCCGATATGGTTATTGGTGCGGTCGATGACAGTGATGCAGAGTTCGCCATTGCCGTCTTGTTGAGCCCAGGCGACGCATTGGAAAGGTTGGAACGCGCGATCGGCAATCAAAAGAGCTTCGTTGAAACGGAGCGGGGCGGTCATGGGGTCTTCTCTCTGTATGCCCAATCAAGTGATGTGCCGTCGGTTGGGCTTACCGTTCGGCTGGTTACTTGTACTGATGCACCCAACAGTGGGTCAGGTCACACACAATCAAAAGAAATTTCAACTTGCGTTCATATACTCAATGCAGGGGGGGCGCCTGTTGAAAGCCCAATGACCGATTCGCCCCGTCAGTTAACTCACAAAAAAACGTTCTTATAACGGATTAAGTGGCGTCCCTATAGTCAATCGATACAAGGCCCTGTCAAAGTCTTGCTAATGTTACAACCAGGTCCGCCAAATGACTGTTTTTACAAAAATTTCCTAAAATTTGGCGTCAAGGAACAGTCATGATCGAAACGCCTGCGTTACGACGTCTGTTAGTAGTAGATCCCTGTGACGACTGCCATCGTCTGTTACCGGGTTTACGCTCTGTGGGTTGGGATGTTGATAGCTGTTCTCTGGACAGCGCCGCTGATCGAATCTGCGACGTTGGTCTGTTGCGACTACAACCTTTTCATCTGGAACACCCAGAACCTGTCAAAGAGCTGATCAGTCGCAGTGGCACTGAATGGATCGCTGTGCTCAATCAAGAAGTATTGCGCTTGCAGAATGTCGGGGATTTCGTTTGTGAATGGTTTTTCGACTTCCATACCTTGCCGTTTGATGTCTCCCGGGTTCAAGTCACGCTGGGGCGCGCGTTCGGCATGGCGCGCCTGCGCGGGCAGGGCACGATTCACATCAATCAGAATGAACATGAGCTACTCGGCGACAGCAAACCGATTCGTGAACTGCGCAAATTGCTGAGCAAGCTGGCGCCCACCGAATCTCCGGTATTGATTCGTGGTGAAAGCGGTACCGGTAAGGAATTGGTGGCCCGCACCCTGCATCGTCAGTCCCAGCGCCACAGCAAACCGTTTGTGGCGATCAATTGCGGTGCGATTCCCGAACACCTGATCCAGTCGGAGCTGTTTGGCCATGAGAAGGGGGCCTTCACTGGCGCCCATCAACGCAAGGTCGGGCGGATCGAAGCGGCCCATGGCGGCACACTGTTTCTCGATGAAATCGGTGACTTACCCTTGGAGCTGCAAGCGCATTTGCTGCGCTTTCTACAGGAAAAACACATCGAGCGTGTCGGTGGCGGTCAGCCGATTCCGGTGGATGTGCGGGTGTTGGCGGCGACTCACGTGGACCTTGAGGCCATGATCGAGAAGAAACGCTTTCGCGAAGACTTGTACTACCGCCTGAATGTGTTGCAAGTCGTCACCGCCCCACTGCGTGAGCGCCATGCCGACTTATCAATGCTGGCCAACCACTTCTCCCACTTCTACAGCCATGAAACCGGGCGCCGTCCTCGCAGTTTCAGCGATGAAGCGCTGGTTGCCATGGGCAAGCATGATTGGCCTGGAAATGTGCGCGAACTGGCCAACCGGGTACGGCGCGGGCTGGTGTTGGCCGAAGGCCGGCAGATCGAGGCGCGCGACTTGGGGTTGATTAGTCAGCAGTCTGCTGCCGTGCCGATGGGCACGCTGGAAAACTACAAGGACCGGGCAGAGCGCCAGGCCTTGTGCGATGTACTTAACCGCCACAGCGATAATTTGAGTATCGCCGCCAAGGTGCTAGGGATATCCAGACCTACCTTCTACCGTTTGTTGCACAAGCATCAGATACGGTGAGGTGCAAGCGTCTGCAAGTTGAAGCCTGAAAACTTGCAGCTAACAACAAAAAAACCGCTAGAAGCGGTTTTTTTGTGGGCGCCAAAATTAGAAGTAGTACGGGAATTTCAGGCTGAAGGAAAAGTCTGGCGCGTCGTCGGTCAGGCCCAGGGCCAGGTTGGGAACGATCGTCAGGTTATTGGTGGCTGCCAGGGTCATGCCGATGTTGAAGTTGGCTGAGTTGTAATCGCTGTTGGTAATCGACTGCCATTCGCCACCGTCCGGCTTGATCTTGCTCTTGCGGGCAAACTGATCGGTGAACGAGAACGACATACTCATCTTCTCGTTCAAGGCGAATGCTATGCCGGCGCCGACCTGCCAGGAATCGCCCAGTTTCACGTCCCCAGGCACCTTGGAGTTGACCTGAGGGCTGATATCGCTGAAAGATTCTTCCATGTTGTAGGTATAGGCCAGGCTGCCGAACAGTACGGCCGGGTCGAAGGTCTTGACCAGCGAGATGCCCGGGGTGATCGCCCAGACACCATTGCCGGTAGGCAAGTCCTGGGGTACCGAGAGGTTGTCGTTGTTCGGGTCATTGACCAGTTTGATGCCGTAAGGGTCATCACCGGTTGGCGCCTTGACGCGCAAGGTAAAGACCGAGTCGGGCAGATTGGCCGACTCATCCAGGAACTTGTAAGCAACGCCGAAGTTCACATCGCCGATGGTTGGGTCGCGGGTAACGGTTGCGTCGGACGTCACCGGGCCTGCGCCACCGGCACCACCGGAGGAATACGTTGATTCGCGATAAACCACGGGAACGTTAATGTCGAACTGCCAGCGCTGGGCCACGTTGTAGCGGGCGGTCAGGTCCAGGGTCCAGTTGTCGGCCTTGATGCGGTCGAGGTTGATGTTGCCGAGAAAAATCGAGTCCAGTGCCAGGAAGCCGTTGAGCACCAGTGCACGGGTATCGAAGTGGGTGTAGGTCAGGCCGGTTTCGACGCTGAACTTACCGCCGCCGAAGAACCCACTGGCTTCGTCGTACAGGTTGGAAACGCTTTGTGCCGGTTGCGAGTCATCCTGGAGCGATTGGCCGTATGAACTGCCTGTGGTTCCCGGCGCACCGGCGGCCACCGTCTGACCACCCTTGACTTTTTCAGCAGGGGATTTGGTCAAGCGTTGGGGCGCGGGTGTCGCGGGTGCTTCTTCGACTTGACGAACGCGCTGCTCAAGTACCATCAGCGCGTTCTGTTGTGCTTCGTAACGCTGCTTCAACTCCATGAGTTCTTGTTTTAGTGCTTCGACCTGGGGGTCCGGTGCTGCGTAAAGCAGTGTGGCCGGGGCCAGGCTACTCAAACAAACGATAACTCTTAACGTTAACGATCGGTGCATGGGTAAACCGTCCCTTCTGACACTCCATCTGGTGAGACTCAGCGTAGATCAGAATCCGAGAGCGCGAAGACCTTTAAGCTGATCCAGGTTGCCGCTCACCGAACCGGCCGTCGGCACGTTGTCACGCAGCACAACATTCAGGGCCGTGAGATTGCGGACCTGGTTGCCACCGCCGAGCAACGTCGTGTTCTGCATCAGCCCACCCTGGGCCAGACGTTGTAGGGTACTGCCCTGGTTGTTGTTGGCCAGGATGTTGAGTTGTACACCCGTACCGGTCGAAGAAACGCTCAGCGATCCCGCTCCATTACTGCCGACCAATGTCGAGCCTGCGGCCAATGCCTGGCCCTGCTGTTGCGTTACTGGCGCTTGGTTAGCCTTTGTGACGTTGATGTCAACGTTGTTGTAGGCAGTGTTATTGTCGCCGGCGGCACGAACGACTTGAGTGACGCCTTCGGTGGTGTTGAGGCCGCTGCCGCCTGTGACGGTACCTGTACCGGTTGCTGCGCTTTGCGAACGTGAGTCAGAGCCTTTTGCGTCGATCATCGACACATAGAACTGTGGAGTGATAGTCGATTGTTGAATTTGCATCGAGGAAGTTGCCCCGATGACTTCACCGTTGGCGTTTTGCCAGGTACTGGTCATGGCAATGCCGAAACTGATAATCCGTCCCGGCATGACAAAGCGGCCTCGCAGGGTCGCCAATTCCTGATCGTTCAGTTCAATGGGTTTGAATGTCTGTGCCTGGGTCGACAGGCTGGCGGTCAGGCAGACCACGGCCAGCCAGATTGGAGTCTTCATGGATGCTCCCGGAGCGTCGTGCTCCCTTGTTATTAGAAGAAGTCGCTTTGGATGAATCCGAAATCCATCAACTCTGCGTCTTGCACCGGGCTGAAGGTATTGATGCGGTTTTTGGCGCTCAGTGGCAGCGGCGGGTCGAGCAACGCATTGGTTTTGTCGTAGCCCTGGCCGATGACGGCAAAGATGATGCCGTTCCAGCCTTTGACAAAGTCTTCAGTCGAGTAGCGTTTGTGACCGAGTACCGGATCACCGATATAGACCCAGTCTTTGTCCGCTTTTTGCATGACCACAAAGTGTTTGTAGCCACGAATGTCCATGAGTACGACTACCGGTATGCGGATACTGGTCAATGTATCCGGGGCTACTTTGTAACCGCGGGCTCGCATGCCGATGTTTTCCACGTAATGTTTCATGTCGAGCATGGAGAAGCCCTGCACGCGAACCAGATTAGGGTCGGAGTGGGCCAGCATGCCTTCGATAACTTGGTCTTCTGTCACGTCTAGCCAAAAAGCCTGGCGCAATATGGTCGCCAGGGCCGCCGCGCCGCAACTGAAGTCGGTTTTCTGTTGGACCAAGTCGGCAAATTTGCGCTCGCGTATGCTTTGAATCGGCTTGAACACCACCGCTCCGCCCGGCAGGACGGCCAGTGGCATTTGTGCAGCCTCGCTCAGACTGGCTACGCAAAGCAAAAACGCCAAGGCGATAATGCGCATTATGTGACGCCTTCTGGTGGTGTTGAAAAAGGCCCCCGAAAAGGGGGCCTCAAGAGTGCAGCAATTATAGCGAGTTGTTGGAAATGGCCAGCGAGTTGCTTTGTTGGTTGCCCACACCAGCAGCCACGTTGACGCCCAAGTTGCCACTGCCACCTTGAACAGAGCCGTTCAGGACAGCGGTGTTGGTCACAGGGTTTTTCCAGCCATTTGGAGTCAGCACTTGCCAGGACACGGTGTTGCTCAAATCAAACGAATCGCTCTCACTGAAGCCTTTGAAGACTGAGCCCGATGCGCTGTGCGAAGTGTCGCGGGATGCAGCGAATGCTGCGCTGTTAGCGGAGTCGCGCACTGCTGCGGCCGATGCGCTGTGCGATGTGTCACGCGCTGCGTTGAACGAAGCACTGTTTGAGGAGTTGCTCGCTACGTTGAGCGATCCGCTGTTCGATGTGTCTGTATTTGATGAGCTACTTGCATTATGCGATGTGTCGAGCGATGCGCCGAGCGATGCGTTGAGCGATGCGGCGGCCGCCGCAGCCACTGCGGCACTGTTGCTGTGAATGTTGCCGTTATTGTTGGTAGTAGCGCTCGCCGCAGCAATCAAAGCGGCGCTCGCGTTAGCGTTCAAATTAGCGTTCACAGCATCATGTGAAGTTGAATTTGAATTAGAGTTATTACCAACGTGCGAAGCAGAGTTTCCTGCAATGCCAAAAGCACTCTGCGAAGCAGAGTTCACACCCACGCTCAAACCATCATGCGAAGCAGAGTTCACAGCAAAACTCGCGGAATTATGCGAAGTAGTGGCCACTGCTGCGTTCGTAGCCGAGTGGCTAGCAGAGTTCACAGCAAAGGCCGCTGCGGCTGCACCTTGGGCAGCAGAATGACCGCTGCTTGAAGTGGTAAACGACAGCGTCTCTTGTGTGTACTGCCGATCAGCGTTGTTATTCACTGTCAGGCCAGGACCATTTTGGGTGGCGGAGGCGCTAGCTTCTGCGGTACCCAGTGCTGAGTGCGAGTTGGCGATCGCCATGGTGTTTTTCTGCTGGTTAAGGTCACCGCCAGCGATGTTGACTCCCAGGTTGCCGCTGCTGCCATTGATCGAACCATTCACCACCGCAGCCGCGGTGGAGGACCAGTTGGTAACATGATTGCGGTTGCTGTTTTGAGTAACTTGAGCGCTGGAGTTAGCATCACCGAATACGAAGGAGTTATCTTCAGCTGATGAGTTGCCACCCGCGTTAGCGATAGCGGCTGCGTTGTCTTGTTGGTTGCCATCACCGGCAGCTACGTTGACACCGACGTTGCCGCTGTTGCCTGTGACTGAGTTGCTCATCCCAGCCCCGTTCACAGTCCCTTGGTTTGTGATGGTATTGCCCGAACTATTCTGAGTATCCGAAGCATTCGCGTGTGCGCTGACATTTACTTGATGTTGCGCAGTAGGTGTAGGTGTAGGAGGAGGTGTCTGGTGGTGGCGATGGTGCATCCTGGTCGGTCCAGGTTCATTGTCATTGTTATTTTGTTGTCCAGCTTGTACAGCAACAGCCATGACCGCAGCGATTGCGAAAACCAGAGGCTTGATTGCCATTGAAGGTTTCATGGTGATTCTCCGTACTTATATTTTAGGTTAAGTGTTGTTCTTACCTGTTTGGGTCAATCCGCGACCCGTACGCTCACGGTGTTGGCCATTCGGTTTCCCACCCCGGCGCTCTGATTCAACTGAATTACCCCACGGCTACCGGTGAAAGCCTGGTCACTGGTAGAGACCTGGCGATAGCCTGGTGCAGAGTCAGTTGGATCGGAGTTGTTGAGCAGCGCCACGTTCTGTTGCCTGAGGACGCTGTCGTCGATACTTTGCGGCTGAACACCGACGCTGATGCGCAGTGCGTTAGCTTGTTGGTTATTGGCGCCTGTGCTCTGGTTGACTCCCAGTGCACCGCTGCCGTGACTGAAGGAGTCGCCGTGGATACTGGACTTGGCATCGATCGAGGGATCGACTACGGCGCGCAATCGCTGGCGAATCTGTGTGGTCGCACTGGCTCCATGGCCAATGGCGAAGGCCCGGGCGTTAACCTGTTGCTGTTGATCGCCAGCAGCCTGGTTGACTGAGAGATTGCCCTGATACTGCGTGCCCGAACCGTCGATGTCGGCGTTATTGATGACGGGAGGTTGGGCGAAGGTCGATGCACTGCAAAACATGGCAATAATCAGCAGCGAACGATTCATCTTAATGGTCTCCCGTTAAGATTTTCAGAGCACCCATGCCTTGCGCGATGTTTGAATTGATCATGTTGGCAATGCCGTTGCCGGAATTTCCCGAGTGCCCCGCTGGTAGGTTCGAAAGCTGGGTCTGATTGGTGATATTGCCGCCCAGGTTGTTGGTGCCTTGAGCAACCAGGCCTGTGATGCCTGAACCACTGGCGATTCTGGCAAAGTCACCGTCGCTCAACTCGTTCGTTTGAGCGATGATTTGTTTGGACGGATTGGCATTGACGGTGGTGGGGCTAGGGTCGGGAATCATCGGCGGTGTCACCGCGTTGCGCGGTTGGACCTCACGTTTGATAATGATGATGCCGTTGTCAGCCTGCACAGGTAGGCAAACACTTGAGCCTAGCGCGCATCCGATCAGCAGGAGGCTATAGAAACCTTTATCAAATTTCCCCACAGCGGCAATTCCTTCTGTAAGTGGAACGCTGGCCCTTATCAGCGCTGCGAGGTAGAAAGCAGAAGGTGTGCCGGTTTTTGTTTTTCTTTTAAAATCAGTTGCTTGGCTTTGACTATTGAAGTTGTCAAACGAGTTTTGTAACGCCACAGAGACAGAAGCACGCAAAAGCGCCGTCCATGCTGGCGGCATTGCTCGCCAAGGTCGCTGAAGGCCGGTTGTATCAGTGACTTAACATTTTCTTGCTAAAGTGCACAAACCGCTTTAGCTCAAGGGTTTGCGCAGGGTAGGGTGTTTCAGGAATGGACATTTTTGGCAGGGCGGGGTATCCCTGTCAGGCCTTGAGCAGGTGCGTCACTGCCTCGAATGCCGCGTCCTTGCGCTGTTGCCAATCACCTTGCAGTACCTGAAAAGGCTGGCGGTGCAGGTCAAGCCATTGTCGGCTGGCCTGGAAAAACGCCTGGCGTTCTGCCAATTGCGGTTGGCAACGCTGCCCGTCGTCATGCCAGGCCACGGTCTCAGGGCTCAGCAGCAAATGCAGGTCGTAATGCCGTGCCAGCAATGCTTGCTCGATCCACGTCGGGCAATCGCCAAACAACGTGCGACTCCAAAGGATATTGCTCAAGAGGTGCGTATCGAGAATCAGCAGTGACGGTTGTCTCGAGCGCGCTTCATCCTCCCCATTAAGCTGGCCATTTGCTATGGCTGTAATGTCATCGTAGCGGGTTTCGCGGGCTTCGCTTTCGATGAAGTGCCGAACGTACTCACCGACCAATACGCCGCCAAAGTTGGCGTGAATCTCACTCGAAAGCCAGCTTTTGCCGCTGGATTCGGGCCCAGTGAGCACGAGCACTTTCATGCGTGTAATGCCGGGTCGGCACGCCATTCACGCCAGCCTTGCACTGCCAGCAGCAGGAACAGTGCATAGAGGGCAGACGTGAGGTACATGCCTTTGTAGATAAACAACCCGACGAAAATCACATCAACGGCGATCCACAGTGGCCAGCATTGCACGCGCTTTTGCGCCATCCACATTTGTGCGACCAGACTGAACCCGGTCAGAGCGGCGTCGAGCCATGGCTGGGCTGCATCGGTCCAGTGCGCCATGGCGGCGCCCAACAGCACACTGCCCAACGCGCCTGCCGCAAGGCTCAGGGCCACCGATTTTGCGTTGAGCCGGCTGACCTGCCGACCAGTATTCGTCTCACCTGCACGGGTCCATTGCCGCCAGCCGTAGAGTTGCAGTGCGGCGTAGATCACCTGCAGGAGCATGTCCGAATACAGCTTCACCTCAAAAAAGATCCAGCTATAAAGCAGCACCATGACCAGGCCGACCGGCCAGCACCAAGGGTTCTGTTTGACCGTCAACCAGACGGCGATCACACCGAGGGCGGCGGCAAACAGTTCAAGCCCGGACATGGTGGATCCTTGGGAAAGCGAAATAGGGTGGCGGATTGTACCGGCAGCTGCCACCAAGTAGAACCTGTAGTAACGAAGCAGCATCCTTTGCCGGTCGGGCATGGGAGCCCCAAGTGCTATTCAGCGGCAGCGTTATAAAGGCTTGTCTGATAGGATTTCGGGCCCGCGCGGAAAAACCTGAACCACGGTCGATTTTCACGGAATTTTTACGGGTCCGTCTGGATCCTGTGCGCGCGGAATTTCAACTACGCTCAGCGCGATGAACGTTTAAAAAAACTAACGGGGCATGCCTGGGGGCATTGCTTCTTGGGGGATTGATGGATCTTTGGACCGCCTTTCAGGCACTGATACTTGGCGTAGTGGAAGGGCTGACGGAGTTTTTGCCCATTTCCAGTACCGGGCACCAGATTATCGTCGCTGACCTGCTGAATTTCGGTGGTGAACGCGCTATTGCGTTCAACATCATTATCCAGTTGGGTGCGATCCTTGCGGTGGTGTGGGAGTTTCGCCGCAAAATTCTTGATGTGGTCACTGGCTTGCCGACGCAACCGAGCGCTAGACGCTTTACCGCCAACCTGTTGATCGCCTTCATGCCGGCCGTGGTACTGGGGGTGATTTTCTCCGACCTGATTCACCATTACCTGTTCAACCCGATTACTGTCGCCACGGCGCTGGTGGTGGGCGGGGTGATTATGTTGTGGGCTGAGAAGCGCCAACATCAGGTGCATGCCGAAACTGTCGACGAGATTACTTGGCAGGATGCGTTGAAAGTCGGTTTCGCCCAGTGCCTGGCCATGATTCCGGGTACGTCGCGTTCCGGATCGACCATCATTGGCGGGTTGCTGTTCGGCCTGTCGCGCAAGACCGCTACAGAGTTCTCGTTCTTCCTGGCGATGCCGACCATGGTCGCTGCGGCGGTGTATTCGGGTTTCAAATACCGTCATCTGTTCGTGCCAGCGGACTTCCCGGTGTTCGCGATTGGTTTCGTGACGGCGTTCATCTTCGCCATGATTGCAGTCCGGGGCTTGCTCAAGTTCATCGCCAGCCACAGCTACGCGGCGTTCGCCTGGTATCGCATTGTGTTTGGCCTGGTGATTTTGGCAACCTGGCAGTTTGGCTGGGTCGACTGGTCCGCAGCTAAACCATGAGTGACGCCGGCAGGCGCCACGACCCCGGGCGCAGGTTCGGGGGAGAGCGCATCCAGTATCTTCGACTGAAAATGCTGGTTTTTGCAGTACTTTGTGCGCTGCCGCTGTTTGGTTCGGTATCGCTCTGGCTGCGCGGGGTGTCGTTGATTCCTTTGGCGGCCTACGGGATTGTCAGTGTGCTGGCGTTTTTCCTGTACTGGAGCGACAAGCGCAAGGCCCGCGCCGACAACTGGCGCACACCGGAAAACATCTTGCACGCGGTGGAGCTGGCCGGTGGCTGGCCCGGCGCCTTGCTGGCCCAGCAGCTGTTTCGACACAAGACCCGCAAAGTCTCCTATCAGCTGCTGTTCTGGCTGATTGTGTTGCTGCACGAGGTGTTCTGGATCGATCAGTTATTCCTCGGTGCGAACCTGCTGGCATTGTTTTAAAGCAGCAATCCCACCTGGGTGCGTTTGGGCAACTTGCTCACCACCAGTTGGTGGGAACGTTGCAACAAGCCTTGCAGCTCATCGGCGCCTAGCGGGTAGGGCGTTTGCATGATGATCCACTGGGCTCTCGCCAAATAGGGAGCCGGGTGGATGCCCGGCCGGTCGCAATGTCCCAGAAAGAGGTCTTTGTCGACTTTGAAGGCCAGGGATTCACCGCGCAGGTTCTGCAGCGCGAACATCTTGTTTCCGGCAATCGAAAACACCCGTACACCGCCCCACTTATAGTCCTCCCGCGCACCTGGCAGCGCGAGACAGAACTGCGCGACGTCCTCTTCGTTCATGCGTGCCGCTTTCATATCAGTCGGTCCCCACCGGCGTTGAATGATTCGATCAAATGGTCGAGCCAGGCACGAACGGCTGGCATCACCCCGCGCCGGTGAGGGTAGACCGCTTGCAGCCAGCCGCCCGGCAATGACCATTCGGGTAGCAGTTGTACCAGCGAGCCCGATTCAAGCTCCTGTTCGCAATACATCATAGGCAGCAAGGTAAAGCCCTGACCGGCGAGGGTGCAGGCCTTGCGCACGATGAAGTCGTCGATGCCCAGCCGCGCTTCCAGGCTCAATTCAATACTTTTGCCCTGCAGATCCAACAGGCGGATATGCACCATGCGGTCGGCTTCGAGGGCGCCGAGTGTTGGCAGGTTCTTCAGGTCATCGGGGTGGTTGATTTCCCGTCCGTGCAAAAAATCGGGGGCGGCTACCATGACCATTTGCGCCTGACGCAAGCGTCGGGTGACCAACAATGGATCTTCGTCGCCCAACTCGCGCACCCGAAGGGCGACGTCGACGCCTTCGGTCACCAGGTCGACCCGGCGGTTGACCAACATGACTTCCAGTTGTACTTGGGGGTGTTTTTCAAGAAACCGGGCGATAACCGTCGGCAACCTCTCATGCGCCAGGCCGACGGGACAAGATACCCGCAATCGTCCGCGCGGTTCACTGGACATGCTGGCCACCGCTTCATCGGCCATTTCCGCTTCCAGCAACATCGCCTGACAGTGCCGCAAGTAGCGCTCGCCCACGGCGGTCAGCTTGAGTTGTCGGGTGGTACGTTGCAGCAGGCGCGCGCCGAGGCGTTCTTCCAGTTCGGCAATTCGGCGTGACAGGCGCGACTTTGGAATCCCGAGCAATCGTCCGGCAGCAGCGAAACCGCCAGCTTCAACCACCTTGGCGAAATAGTAGAGATCATTGAGGTCTTGCATAGCAGCAGTCCGATTGTTCTATCAATGGGACGAACTATCGCATTGTTGCGATCTAATCAGCTATTGGTTTCGCCTGTAGGATTCTTTCCATCAGATCGCCCCGTGGCGGTCCTCACCTGGAGATCCCACATGAAACTGTTGCATATCGATTCGAGCATTCTTGGTGACAACTCGGCTTCCCGTCTGCTGAGTAGCGAAGTCGTTAAAGCCTGGCAAACCGCAGAGCCGAACGCTGTGGTCACTTACCGCGACCTGGCTGCCGATGCCATCAGCCATTTCTCCGCCACCACACTGGTTGCTGCTGGCACCACCGCTGAACTGCGCAACGCTGCCCAACAGCACGAAGCCGAGCTGAGCGCCACCACCCTGGCCGAGTTCCTCGCCGCCGATGCCGTGGTGATTGCCGCACCAATGTACAACTTCACCATCCCGACCCAACTCAAGGCCTGGATCGATCGCATCGCCGTTGCTGGCCAGACTTTCCGTTATACCGAAGCCGGCCCTGAAGGCCTGTGCGGCGGCAAGAAAGTTGTGATCGTTTCGACTTCCGGTGGCCTGCATGCCGGTCAAGCCACAGGCGTGGCTCACGAAGAGTACTTGAAAGTGCTGTTTGGCTTCATCGGCATCACCGACATCGAGTTCGTCCGCGCCCATGGTTTGGCCTACGGCGACGAATTCCGGACTAAAGCCATGAGCGACGCTCAAGCGCAAATCAGCGAGCAATTGTTCGCCGCCGCGTAAGGCTTGCGTAAAGACGTCAAACTGCTCAGGCAATACCTAAAAAAACTCTGTATTCTGATCACGCAAGTGTCAGATACGGAGTTTTTTGTTTCTGTCTGTTTCAGGTTGTGGCCCAGGTTATGCATCACGGGGTTAACGTCCCCGTTCTGCAACGACCTTGGTGGCCGCAAATTGCTGGTGCAAGGCCGCTGCCTCGATAAACCGAGGAGAACGGGCTTTCCGGTCAAGTAACAAATGGTGGGGCATCCTTATGGTGCGTCTTTGTGCAGCGTTACTGTTTTGCCTGCTCAGCAGCCTGAATTCAGTGCACGCCGCGCCTGCGCCGCATCCTCACTGGAGCGTCGGCTTCCATGAGATGAGTTTTCTCGACCCCCTCGATTTGCAACCGATGCACGCCATCGCGTTCTATCCCTCCAACGCCAGAGAACACACCAGTAATATCGAGGGCTACACGGTCGAAGCCGGAGAAGATAGTCCTGTGGCAATCGGGCGCTTCCCGATGCTGATGCTGTCCCACGGCAACACCGGAACCCCGCTGGCCCTGCATTACCTCGCCACCTCGCTGGCGCGCAAAGGCTTTGTGGTGGTGGCGGTGATCCATCCCGGCGACAACTCCAAAGACCACAGCCGTCTCGGTACGTTGAGTAACCTCTACGGCCGGCCCATCCAGATTTCCGAGGCCATTACCGCTACGCTGGGTGATCGAATGCTTGCACCGTTCGTCAATGCCAATCAGGTCGGGGTGATTGGCTATTCGGCGGGCGGTGAGACGGCATTGATTCTGTCCGGTGCCACGCCGGACCTGGATCGGCTGCGCCGCTATTGCCAGGAGCGTCCGGACGACCACGATGCCTGCAACACCAAAGGCGAGTTGATCGCCGACCGTGATGACCTGCAACCCGTGGCCGACCCGCGTGTGCATGCCTTGCTGTTGATGGCACCGTTAAGTTTGAAGTTCGGACGTCAAACACTGGCCGACGTACATGTTCCGGTACTGCTGTATAGCGGCGATGGCGACAAATTGGTTGCAATCGATAAAAATGCTGTGGCGCTTGCGCGCAAACTGCCCATTGCACCGGACTTCAAATTATTGGCAGGCGCTGGGCATTTTGTGTTCATGGCGCCGTGCAACGACGAGCAAATCGTCAACACCCCGGGGCTGTGTACCGACGCCGATGGTGTCGACCGCGAAGGCATTCATCGTGACTTGATTTCCGAGGCCGGACGTTTTTTCTCTCGCACCTTGGGCATCGCAACCCGCGCAGGTCTGCAAACCGCTGATCAGTAGTCGCCACATCCCTTTGTAGGAGTGAGCCTGCTCGCGATAGCGGTGTAACAGCGTACATAAATGTTGAATGTCAGTCCGCTATCGCGAGCAGGCTTATTCCTACAGCAGCGGGGGTTATCAGGCCATCGCGCGGCGTTTGAGTAACAGGGTCAGCGCTAACCCAGCCACCGACAACAACGCCGCACTAAAGAAGATCCACGTATACCCCAGGTTCAACGCCACCGCGCCCATCAACGGCCCGGCAATTGCCAGTGCCAAATCAAAAAACACCGCATAGGCACTCAAGCCTGCACCGCGACTGGAATTGGGTATCTGTTTGATCGCTTCAACACCCAGAGCCGGATAGACGAGCGACAAGCCAAAACCGGTCAGGCCTGCGCCGATCAACGCATAGCCGGTCGATGGGGCCAGCCATAGCAGCACCAGGCCCGCGGTTTCGATGCTCATGCAGGCAATGGCCGAAGTAAATCCGCCGAAACGGCGGATACTGGAGATGAACAGCAGTCGCGCCAAAATAAAGCAGACGCCGAAAACGGTCAGGCAATACGCGGCGCCGGCCCAGCCACGGCTAACGTAATACAGGGTAATAAAGGTGGTCAGCGTGCCATAACCGATGGAGGCCAGGCTCAGGCTGGCCCCAAACGGTGCAATGCGCCCGAATACTGCCCAAAATGGCAGCCGCTCGCCCCGAACCACCGGCACTGAAGGTTTGTTGCGGATCAGCAGCAGCGCGACAAGCGCCAACAGCGACAATGCTATGCCCAAGCTGGCGAAGCCATACTCGGAGACCATCACCACGCCCAGCGGCGCACCGATGGCGATGGCACCGTAAGACGCAATGCCGTTCCAGGAGATGGAGCGGGCGGTGTGCTCCGCGCCGACCTGGCCCATGCACCAACTGATGGTGCCGACACCGATCAGTCCCTGGGCGATCCCAAGCAACAAGCGACCGGCTATCAGGACCAATAGACTGAATAGCGGTACGCTTTGCAACAACGTCGAAAGCAACGTCAATACGCCGCTCAGCACAATCCCTGTCAACCCGTAAATAATCGCCCGCTTGGTACCGATGCTGTCCGACATGCGCCCGGCCATGGGGCGGCTGAGCAGGGTGGCCAGGTATTGCGAGCCAATGGTCAGCCCCGCGATGATCGCGCTGAAGCCCAGTTGCTCATGAACATAGCCCGGCAACACTGCAATCGGCAGGCCGATGCAAAGGAAGGCAATAAAGGTATAAAAAACGATGGAGACGATCTGCAGGGTGATCGCCAGGGAGCTTTGTGGAGGGTGTTGCTGCGCAGACATGAGGGCTCGTTCGCGGGCGGCGGTGGAAGAGCTGCATCATGGCTTGGGTGTGAAATAAAAGAAAGCAGGCTAACTATATTTGTTGTGTCTGAGGGCTCCTTCGCGGGCAAGCCTCGCTCCTACGGGATCAAAGTCGTCCACAACAATTGCGCACGACGCAAATCCTGTAGGGGCGAGGCTTGCCCGCGAAGAGGCCCTCTGCACCGAAAAATATTCAGCCCTGAAATGCAAAAAGCCCCGTCACCAGGACAGGGCTTTTCATTTATTGCGAACGCTTAGAACACTACGCCCTGGCTACGCAGGTAATCATCATAGGTGCCGCTGAAGTCGATCACGCCGCTAGGGCTGAGTTCGATAATGCGGGTAGCCAACGACGATACGAACTCACGGTCGTGGCTGACGAAGATTAGCGTGCCCGGGTAGTTCTCCAGCGCCAGGTTCAGCGCCTCGATGGATTCCATGTCCAAGTGGTTGGTCGGTTCATCCATGATCAGCACGTTCGGCTTTTGCAAGATCAGCTTGCCGAACAGCATGCGGCCTTGCTCACCACCGGAGATGACCTTGACCGACTTGAGGATCTCGTCGTTGGAGAACAGCATGCGCCCGAGGGTGCCGCGAACGATTTGCTCGCCACCCTGAGTCCACTGACCCATCCAGTCGAACAGGTTGCAGTCGTCTTCGAAGTCGTGCGCGTGGTCCTGGGCGTAGTAGCCCAGTTCGGCGGCGTCGGTCCACTTCACAGTACCGGCATCCGGGGTCAGTTCGTTGACCAGGGTGCGCAGCAGGGTGGTTTTACCGATACCGTTCGGGCCGATGATCGCAACGCGCTCGCCGGCTTCAACCTGGAAGCTGAAGTCCTTGAACAGAGTCTTGCCGTCGAAGCCTTTGGCCATGCGCTCGACGATGACGGCTTGACGGTGCAGCTTCTTGGTTTGTTCGAAACGGATGAACGGGCTCACACGGCTCGAAGGCTTGACCTCGGCCAGCTGGATCTTGTCGATCGCCTTGGCGCGGGACGTGGCCTGCTTGGCTTTCGAGGCGTTGGCCGAGAAACGGCTGACGAACGATTGCAATTCCGAGATTTGCGCCTTCTTCTTGGCGTTGTCCGACAGCAGTTGCTCGCGGGACTGGGTCGCCACGGTCATGTATTCGTCGTAGTTGCCCGGGAACAGACGCAGTTCGCCGTAATCCAGGTCAGCCATGTGGGTGCACACGCTGTTCAGGAAGTGACGGTCGTGAGAGATGATGATCATCAGGCTGGAGCGCTGGGTCAGAATGTTTTCCAGCCAGCGAATGGTGTTGATGTCCAGGTGGTTGGTCGGTTCGTCAAGCAACAGCACTTCAGGGTCGGAGAACAGCGCCTGCGCCAGCAATACGCGCAGTTTCCAGCCTGGAGACACTTCGCTCATCGGGCCAAAGTGTTGCTCGATGCCAATACCCAGGCCCAGCAGCAATTCACCGGCACGGGATTCGGCGGTGTAGCCGTCCATTTCAGCGAATTCGGTTTCCAGCTCGGCCACGGCCATGCCGTCTTCTTCGGTCATTTCCGGCAGCGAGTAGATGCGATCCCGCTCAGCCTTGACCTTCCACAGCTCTTCGTGACCCATGATCACGGTATCGATTACGGTGAATTCTTCGTAGGCGAACTGGTCCTGGCGCAATTTACCCAGACGTACGTTCGGCTCGAGCATGACCTGGCCACCGGAAGGCTCAAGGTCGCCACCGAGGATTTTCATGAAAGTCGACTTGCCGCAACCGTTGGCGCCGATCAGGCCGTAGCGGTTGCCCGCGCCGAATTTGACCGAAACGTTTTCGAATAGCGGCTTGGCGCCGAACTGCATCGTGATGTTAGCTGTAGAGATCAAAGGTTTTTCCTGCGAAGCATTCAGAGTAGCTAGGGTTGCGGCAGTACCGATTCAGTACCCGTTTCCGGTATTCAAACCACGGGAAATGCATCCCGGTCAGAAGCGGAAGGTCCATCTGGCAATAAGTGGACAGCAGCATATGGAGCGCTTGGCCCGAGTCGAAGTGCGCTGAGACAGGGTTCAATCCCGTCATCAACCAAGGGGGGCGCGTAATGTTTGGCGGCGATTGTACTGGTCTGGCTCTTTAAACGATAGGGCATTGAGACCACGCGATCGCATTGACGGTATCCGCGAACAGATTTTCACATCTTGAAGCTAACTATTTGTTACAAGCAGTGGCTAAAATGCGATTTTTCAACACGATGCCGACAGTCGGTGCAGGCTCAACGAGCGCGCTACCTGGCCGGCTGTTTTGTTATCAGACGCTGCACAAAACCATTGGCCGACAGGCTGGCAGGGAAGGCAGTGTGTTCACTACTGACGTGTGACGATTTCTGTGAAACTGATCATTGCCTTTATTTACGTTGTCTCTATTGCGTACGTCCACCTGCGCGGTCAGGTGCGCCACAAGCTGGGCCGCCAATTGAGTGATCACTCGACGTTTCTGGCACCGCTCAATTGCTTCCTTTATTTGTTTTCGAAAATCCCCAACAAGCCCTATCTCAATCCTGCGGACTTCCCTGATCTGAGCCCGTTGCAGAAACATTGGGAAGAAATCCGTGCCGAAGGCCAGAATCTGCTGAAGGCGGGGGACATCAAACGTTCGGATCAATATAACGACGTCGGCTTCAACTCGTTCTTCAAAACGGGCTGGAAGCGGTTTTACCTGAAGTGGTACGGCGACAGTCATCCTTCTGCGATGAAGCTCTGCCCGCGCACCACTGAATTGGTGCAAGGCATCGGCTCGATCAAGGCGGCGATGTTCGCCGAACTGCCGCCTGGTTCCAGACTGGTCCGGCACCGTGATCCTTATGCCGGCTCCTACCGTTATCACTTGGGCCTGGAAACACCAAACGAAGTTGGTTGCTACATCAATGTCGACGGCGAGCACTACCACTGGCGCGATGGCGAAGCGGTGATGTTCGACGAAACTTTCATTCATTACGCGCAAAATACCACGCAACAGAACCGACTCATTCTGTTCTGTTCTGTGACGTCGAGCGTCCGATGAAATACCGCTGGGCGGCGGCGTTCAATCACTGGTTCAGCCGTAACGTGATGTCGGCGGCAGGGGCGCCGAACGAAAAGGTTGACAGGACGGGTGGCATTAACCGTTTGTTCGCCAGAGTCTACAAAATTCGCCTGCGGGGCAAAGCGCTGAAGAAGCGTAATCGTCAACTTTACTATTTTCAGAAGTGGGCGATTTTGGGTGGGTTACTGGCGGTGTTTGTGCTGATCTGAATGATGCGTTGTGGCGGATTAAGCGATCGCGAGCAGGCTCACTCCTGCATTTAATTTGTGTACGCCGCAAATCAAATGCAGGAGTGAGCTTGCTCGCGATAGGGCCCTTACACTCACCACAAAAACATCAACTAGCCCCGAGAAGTCTTCGTGGCTTTTTTCTGTGCTGCCGGTTTGGCTTTCCCGGCGCCTTTGTTGCCCAGGCTGCGTTTGAGCAACTCGGTCAAGTCGATCACGTCCGCCGTTTTGCGTTCCTCTTCACCTGTCGCCGTCTCGACGTCCTCAATCTTGCCTTCATTGGCCTTTTTCTCGACCAGCGCCATGATCTTGTCTTCAAAACTGTCGCGGTAGTCTTCGGGTTTCCAGTCGGCGCTCATGTCTTGCACCAGACGCTTGGCCATGTCGAGTTCGCCTTTGGCCAGTTCGGGCTTGGTCACTTCGCTGCCCAACTCAAGCGTATCGAGGCTGCGCACTTCCGCCGGCCAGCGCAACATCACCAACACCATCGCCGATTCCAGCGGCATCAACGCTGCCAGGTGCTGGCGTGTGTGCAACACAACATGGGCGAGTGCGACTTTATTGGTTTTGCTCAACGTTTCGCGCAATAGCGCGTATACCTTGCCGCCCCGTTTATCCGGGGCTAGGTAGTAGGGCGTGTCAATGTTTTGCAAGGGGATTTGCTCACTGTCGACAAACGAAAAAATGTCGATGGTTTGCGTGGACAACGGGTGCGCCGACTTGATTTCGTCTTCGCTGAGGACCACGTACCGACCCTTTTCGTACTGCACACCTTTGACGATATGCTCCTTGGTGACTTCCTTGCCGGTGACCTTGTTGACGCGTTTGTACCCGACCGGCTCCATGCTGCGGCTGTCGAGCCAGTCGAAATCCACCCCTTGGGAAGACGTCGCCGACACCAGCGCCACAGGGATATGCACCAGCCCGAAACTGATTGCGCCTTTCCAGATTGCCCGTGCCATGGTCGTCTTCTCGCAAGTGATGATCAAGTGACCTGTGCCCCGGCGCAAAAGTTTCAGCCGGTTGTGGGCCACTGTCTAGCGGGGTGGTCGTCTCGTGTTACACCTTATGAAAGAGGTTTTAGTTAACAAATCCGAACCCCGGGCGTAGCGTGCTATAGAAGACTCTATCCACGTAGAGAGGCTCTCCCATGAACAGATATGTGCTCGTCTGCACCGTACTGGCGCTGAGTGGGTTGCTGGGCAGTCTGGCGCACGCATCGCCATTGTTGCTGCTGGCCCAAAGCCCGACGGGGGCTTCGAGCAATCCTTACAACAGCCCTATTCACCGCGCCAACCCGAACAGCATGCAAGGCACGCAATCCAGCGCCCCGGCCATGCGCGGGCCAAATACCGTGCCGGTACCGCGCCCTCCGACCTTGGAAAACGGCGGCATCGGCAATCGTTATCCCCAAGGCCAATCGGCTCCCGCCAGCTCACCGACATTCATTCCCAATCCACCTCCGCGAGATGCCGGCACCCGTTGAGCCGGAGCGACAAAAGGAATCACGCATGTTTCGTAAAACCGTGTTCGTTACCTTGTGTGCTTGCGCACTGATCACCGCTGCAACGCCCGTTTTCGCCGCGCCGGTCCAGGAACTGAATAGCGAACAGGGTACTCTCGAGGTCGCTACGATCACCAAGGGGCTGGAGCACCCGTGGTCGCTCGCGTTCCTGCCGGACCGCAAGGGCATGTTGGTCACCGAGCGGGCGGGAAACCTGCGTGTCGTCGGTGTTGACGGCACACTGTCCGCCCCGATTGATGGTGTGCCGAAGGTCTGGGCCAAAGGGCAGGGCGGCTTGCTGGACGTGGTGCTGTCCCCGGACTTCAGGCAAGACCGTACGGTGTATCTGTCGTATGCCGAAGGCGGCGGCGCGGGTGACAAGGCGGGCACGGCGGTCGGCCGGGGGCAATTGTCCGAAGACCTGAAAACCCTCAAGGACTTCCAGGTGATCTTCCGCCAGGAACCGAAGCTCTCTGTCGGCAACCACTTCGGGTCGCGACTGGTGTTTGATCGCGACGGTTATCTGTTCATCACCCTCGGCGAAAACAATGACCGGCCTACGGCCCAGGACCTCGACAAGCTGCAAGGCAAAGTCGTACGGATCTACCCGGACGGCAAAGTGCCGGACGACAACCCCTTTGTCGGTCAAGCCGGCGTGCGCCCGGAAATCTGGTCCTATGGCCAGCGTAACCCGCAAGGCGCTGCGCTCAATCCGTGGACCGGTGTGCTCTGGGAGAACGAACACGGGCCTCAAGGTGGCGATGAGCTGAATATCATCGAGCGCGGTAAAAATTACGGCTGGCCACTGGCAACCCATGGCATCAACTATTCTGGCCAGCCGATCCCCGAAGCCAAGGGCAAGACCGCCCAAGGCACTGTGGCACCGCACCATGTCTGGGAAAAGTCCCCGGGCCTGAGCGGAATGGCGTTCTATGACGGTGATCGATTCAGGGCCTGGCAGCACAACGTGTTTATCGGCGCGCTGGTGAGCCAGGAGTTGATCCGCTTGCAGTTTGATGGCGATAAAGTCGTTCACGAAGAACGTTTGCTCGGTGAGCTGAAGGCCCGGATTCGCGATGTGCGGCAAGGCCCGGATGGGTATTTGTATGTACTGACCGATGAAGACGACGGCGCACTGTACAAGGTTGGCCTGAAGTAACCTCAGTCGCCGCGCGGCCCCTGTAGCCGCAGGCTCCGCCAGCTGCTACAAGGACGATTCAACGTTGGGATAGAGAATCACCGCCGCCCGCAACTTGCCCCGACCAAAGCTACTCATCTTCTCGAACGCCCCGTGGCTCACTGGCAAGTGCTGGCAGTCCATAGGTTGGCGATGCTGGCTGTGGTCGACATCCGGGTCATGCAGGTAAACGAACTCCTCATCGCAATCAGTGACGACAACCCAGTGCGGTGATTTTGAGCGGGTCAGCCGATAGCTGCTGATCAACACCAGTGGTTGGCCACCGTCGTTCAGCAAACGTGGCAGGTCCAGTGGGCCACCGATGACCTGTTCGACTTCGGTATGTTGCAACTGCGCGGTGAACTCTTCGTGCACCAGGCGCATGACGTCTTTTTTATGCTCGTCACGCACCCCATCGAGAAACAACGGCCCCGTCATGCTCAGTTGCAGACGCACGCCAAATCCGCGATTCCATGCGGCCAACGCCAGGCCTTGCGGGCTGCAACCGCCGTGAGCTGAGGTCATGAACACGGTCGTCGCCTCGCGCCAGATTTGCAGCTCTTCGCGGCGTTCCAGCTTGCGGTCATTTTGCAGCGCACCCATGGCCATCAGCAGGCAGGCCGGACCGCAGGTGAAATCGGTGGTCTGCGGGTAATACGGCACTTTGATGTTTCTTGAATCACGGTGCTCAAGGATGCGTTTCTCCAGACGCAACGCATCGGCTTGGTCCTGGTAATAGTCATGAATCAGCTCGAAACGCCGGTAACCATTGCGCTCATAAAGGGCAATCGCCCCCGGATTATCCATGCGCACCTCCAGTCGCACGTAGGCACAATCGTGTTCCCGTGCACAGGATTCGATGCGTCGCAGCAACTGCTACTGACCCACGGCGTCTTGCAATCCATCGAACGGCTGGACGCCGAAGTGATGCTGTTCATCAACCCTGACGCGGCCGAACGGGATCTGCTGCACAGCCATTTCAAACTCGATGAACACGCGTTGGCTTCGGCCCTCGACCCGGACGAGGTATCGCGCATCGAGTTTCATTACGACAATTTGTTCCTGATCTGGAAACGCTCGGAAAATTATTCCGACGCCGGCAGCCTGGCGTTTGAGGTGTCGTCGTGTGGTTTGTTGTTTTCCGAGCACCGTCTGCTGGTCATCGCCACCGACGATTCCCCATTACACGGGCTCGGCCCCCGGCAGCGATTGAATCCGCCGCTGGATGTACTGCTGGATTTGCTGTTCAACAACATCCATCACTATTTGGGTCACCTGAAAGTGATCAAGCTGGTTGCCCGGCAATTGCAGCAAAAATGCAACGCGTCGATGCAAAACCAGCACTTGATCCAGATGTTCAACCTCAGCGAGAGTCTGATCTATTACATTAACGCGATTCACAGCAACGGCGCGGTCCTGACGCGGCTGCGCAACCACGCGGCCAAGGAACACTTCAGCGCCGAGGCCATCAGCCTGATCGATGACCTGATCATTGAAAACAACCAGTGCTACAAACAGGCGGAAATCTACTCCACGGTGTTCTCCGGGCTGATCGACGCCCGGGGCAACCTGATGAGCAACAGCATGAATAACCTGCTGCGCAAGCTGACGTTGATTATGTATATGACAAGGATCAACTGTAGGAGTGAGCCTGCTCGCGATAGCTATCTCAAGAACACCACTTTCGCTCCCGCAAACCACAGACATTAAGGTAGACAAGGACACAATCAAGCCAATGAAAATTGGCCATTGACTTACCATCCGCTCAAGGCTAATTTCCAGCCATGACTTCCACCGTATTGCGCTGCCAGCCAAGCATTATTACCGCCATTCCTTATTTGGCGGGCTAGCTCACGACTGCAGCACCCAACCCGCCCTAGAGGCGGGTTTTTACTTTCTGTCTCCAGCGCCCGGAACACAGCCAGGAGACGACCATGACCAGCACGCTCGCCCAGCAAACCTTGCTTGGGCACTACGTAAAAAAGATCCTCGCCGCACCGGTGTATGAACTGGCGGTGCGCACGCCGTTGCAAGTGGCGCCGGCGCTTTCCGAGGCGTTGGGCAATCAGATCCTGCTCAAGCGTGAGGACTTGCAACCGACGTTCTCCTTCAAGATTCGCGGCGCCTACAACAAACTGGTGCAACTCAGTAATGAGCAAAAGGCGCGCGGCGTGATCACCGCGTCGGCGGGCAATCATGCCCAGGGTGTGGCGCTGGCAGCGAAAACGTTAGGGATTGTCGCGACCATCGTCATGCCGCGTACCACGCCGGAACTGAAAGTGCTCGGGGTTCGAAGTCGCGGGGCGGAGGCGGTGCTGCACGGCGAGAGTTTTCCATTCGCCCTCGACTATGCGTTGAGCCTGGCCGAACAAACCGGGAGCACCTTTGTTTCTCCCTTCGACGATCCGGAAGTGATTGCCGGGCAGGGCACCGTGGCGATGGAAATCCTGCGCCAGCATCAAGGCCCGCTCGACGCGATCTTTGTGCCGGTAGGCGGTGGAGGTTTGATCGCCGGTATCGCCGCGTACGTCAAATACCTGCGACCTGAAGTGCGCATCATCGGCGTCGAGTCAGAACATTCGGCGTGTTTGGCGGCAGCGCTCCAAGCGGGTGAGCGCGTTGTCCTGCCGAACGTTGGCACCTTCGCCGATGGCGTGGCGGTGGCGCAGATGGGCGCTTACGGATTCGAAGTCTGCCGGTTTTGCGTTGATGACGTATTGACGGTCAGTAACGACGAACTTTGCGCCGCCATCAAGAACATCTACGACGATACCCGCTCGATCACCGAACCATCGGGTGCGCTCGCGGTGGCGGGGATCAAAAAATACGTAGCGCAAACCGGTGCCTATGGCCAGACGCTGGTGGCCATCGACTCCGGGGCTAACATCAATTTCGACAGCTTGCGCCACGTGGCCGAACGCGCGGCGTTAAGCTGCGCGCCTGCGTAAGACGGGGTGAAGCTATTCCTGAACGGCCTTCTCGACCTTGCTCGACGCCGACCAGATCCGGTAGCGGACTTCGATGTCTTTTGGCACGTAAAGCACAATCGGCAGCTTGCTGTTGTAACGCAGCAAGAAGCCGTCGCCGACCACGGGTACAAAGTCTTTTTTGCTTGTGCCATCGGGGCAGGCCATCAGTGTGCTCATCGGGCCGATGACTTTTTCCAGTCGGTAGAACGGGTAGCCCCAGCCTTCCAGGTTTTTCTCTTCGAGCATCCCGCCCAGACGTGGGCGATTGCAGTCCACGGTCAGGGTCTTGCCGGCGAGGATTTCGACTTGAAAGTCATCTTCTTTGGTTTGCGCAGCGAGGTGGATGACCTGGCGGGTAAAACCGCTTTCAGGCTTGGGGAAGGGCGCGATGGTTTCAAGGGTTGCGGCGTGAGCGATGCTCGAAAGGCCGGCAACCGTTAATCCAATAGTCGTAATAAAGTTCAAAGAACCCATGATGCCTCCTTGCTTGTAATCAATTCGTGGCGCCATTCTTACTGCGCTCAGGCGCTAATGCAAACCCGCGCTTTGCAACGCTGTTCTGGGCTCTTCTTGCAGATTGCACGGTAGTGTTTCTCAGTCCAGGCGCTAAGCCATTGATTTTCCGATGAGCTGCACGGCGAAATTCCAGGCATGTTTTATGCTTTGTCTGTTCTTAAGCTGGCCGGACTGCATATGAGCCAGCATCGATCATTGATTGGCAATCTCACAAAGGAGAGGGTCGCCATGTTTCTTTCTGCCTTGGAACTTCGCAACATCATCGAAAGCAGTTTTTTGCCTAAACGCTGCCAATGCACGCTGTCTCCGGACTTATTAATGACAGTAAAAGTGTATGCAGACGGTCAAACCGATCTGCTTGATCTGCACGTGTCCGGAATTGATGCCTCGACACTGAATGGCTGTCGGGAAATCAACGAATTGATCGCAGGTCTACGCACCAAACAGGATCCAGTGGTCTTATCTCATCCGTGGGTGCGTAAAGCGATTTAACCAACGGTTTCGAATTCTACCGACACGCGCCGGGTCTGAAGAAAACCCAGGCCCAGCGCCAGTTCCGCCAGCACCGCAAGCAAAATGCCAGGTCCGGCATGGCCATTGAGCCATTCGCCGAAACCCAGTGCGGCCAGACCAAAGCACCCGACCATACAACCACTGCTCAGTGCATTGCGAATCACGGACGGCGGCTCGTTTCGAACCCAATAGAAGATCAATCCCAACGCCGCGAACAACACAGCGCAGCGGCGCGCAACAAAACCTGCCGTCGAGGAAAACTCGATACCCCAAATCGCCAGCAGCCAGTCAGGCATCAAGCCCCAGACCAGTGCCAGTGCTAAACACAGGGCGGCGGTGAACATCGACAACGTACGAAACGACAACTGCATAGCGAATCCTTGCGGCAGTGAGGGAGGCGCTCAAGCATAACGCCAGAACCCTCACAGTAAAACCGTCCGGTTCCGAATCAGACGTTTCAGTCAGTTGTAATAAAAATTGCAGGCGTCCGAAAGCTTGCTGTAACTAATTTCTTCAGGCTTGCCGGACGTATCGATGTACTTCATTTCGGCGACAACCACCTTGCATTCATCAGTCGCCGGTTCTGTCAGCGACACGACTTTGTCCACGTTCAGCTGCATGCCGTAGTGGTATGGCGTGGCATTGGAAGTAGATGTGGACGTGGACGCGGACTTGTCGTAGGCCTGGGCAAGTCCGGTAAACGCGGTGCAGGCGAGGGCAGAGGCAATAAGCAACAGGCGAGTGTTCATGTGACGATCTCCAGTGCAGGCGGAAAATCAGTTCGACGATAAAACGTCGAACCTGCCGCACTGGGCGTCAGAATCGTCTGAAGGCGTGCGGTCCAGTAGAATTTTGGACCTTAACATTAAGAGAGGGTTAACCCGGCTGAATGCCGCCTGTCGCGACAGGAGAAACGTCTGTCGGATGTTTCGTTAGGAAAGCCTCTACGGCATCTTCGGCTTGGTCCTACAGGGTCAGGTGACTTGTCGACTTTCGCCTGTTGGGTGATGGGGATTACTGTTGGGGTTCGCTGCAAAATCAGCGATCGGGTTTGGTCACCTGATGCCATCTCACATTTGTGTGCCATCATTCGCCCTGCGGACATCCACGTCCTCGTAGAGCGTTGCAATGGCGGCTGTGTGCTGGACGCCCTCGGGCGAACCGATTTGATGGTTTCGGTTGACCAAGCCTGTACACAGCCGCCTCCCATCGTTTGGTCACGGTGCTGGCGTTACTTATTAACCATCGAGTAATGACTATGCCAACGTTTAAACCTTTTTCAGATCGCTATCGTTCACTCAACAGCGGCGTTACCGATTCAAGTCCTTTAGTGATCGACACCGAAGCCAATCCCCACGACATCCTCGAAGCCGCGTTACAGCGAGTACGCGCCTCCAGCCAACTACTTGAAACCCTTCATTGCCAATGCTTCAAGCACGGCGATGTTCAGGATATTCCGCACATTACTCACGCGCTCTATCTGCTGGCACAGGATGGGTATGACCTGTTGGCGGTGGCTCAGCAACGGATGATGGGGTGGAAGGCGCCGGTCTGACGCCTGACCTTTATAAAAAATCCAGCGCTCGCAGGCGCTGGATTTTGCCTTGGCCTCACATTTAGCGAAGATCCAACTGCCGCCGATAAGGCAAATCCGGCCCGGTCTTGCTGCACGTCAACGCCGCCGCTTGCACCGCAAACTTCAACATGCCGTCGATGTGTTCGCGGCTCAGCGATTGCACACCTTCCACCGAATCCAGCTGATGTTCGGTCAACCAGGTAATCAACGCCGCTTGAAACGTATCGCCAGCCCCCACCGTGTCGGCGATCTTCACCGAACTGGCCGGCACCGACCACGAACCGTGAACTCGGCTAAACACTGTCGCTCCTTCACCACCACGGGTCAGGAATACCAGCTGACAGCGATGCTGCAGCCAGCCTTCGATTACGCGCTGCGGGTCTTCCTCGGGAAACAACAGGCTCAAATCCTCATCGCTGACTTTGATCAGGTCGGCGTATTCCACCAGCGTCGCAATACGCGAACGCCATAGGTCGATATTCGGTTCAGGATTGAGTCGCACATTCGGGTCGAGGCTGATCAGGCGTTTGCCGCTTTCGCGCTGCAGCAGCGCGAGTAACGTATCGGCAATCGGTTGCACTACCAACGAGAACGAACCAACGTGCAGACCGCGCACTTCAGGCCCCAATTCCGGCAGGTGTTCCGGTTTCAACTGACGATCCGCGCAGCCTTCACCGCGAAAGCTGTAATGCGGCGAACCATTGGCGCCCACTGCAACCATCGCCAATGTGGTGGGGGCGGCGAAGTCCACCAGAAAATCCGTGCGCACGCCTTCATCGTTCAGCACTTGTTGTAAGCGCCGGCCGAGGTAGTCGGTGGACAGCCCGGCAAACAACGCCGCGTCCACGCCTAAACGGCGCAGACCGACCGCGACATTGAACGGCGAACCGCCGGCAATGGCCTTGAAATTCACTTTTGATGCCAGTCCGCTGGCATCATCTTCGCTGAAGAAATCGAACAGCGCTTCGCCACACACCAGATACATAATTGTTCGCTCTTTAAAGGGTTGCTACATGCTGTCGATAGCACTCATCGGCGTGCTGCGAGGGGCGCGATCATGCATCTATCCACGCTTGGAATACCAGCGTGCAATGCGCCCCATGGCATCAAGATGTCGCCGCCCGATCATGCAAGGCGCGACCGTAAACGGCTTTCATGCTCGTGGCCATCCAGCAGTAGCGCACGATTTCTGACTCGTCGAAGAAATCGATATTGATAATGCTGCAGCGCGTTACCCAGTCCCGGGACGGGTTGAACCAGTCGTTGATGTAGTTCTTGATGTCCTGGGGGCCGCCCAGAAACGCATAGCTAGTCGCTGACAACGACCACAGGAACGTTTCGTAAGGTGCATTTTCGAGTGTGCTGACGATATGGCGTTTCAGGTCGTCGGCGTCAGTGAAACGGGCTGCGTTCCACTTGTGCGGGATGCGCGGCCAGAAGTAGTTGTCGTTCAGCCCCGGAACCATCGGCGCTGCCAGCACTATCCTGCGGCTCGCACTGAGACGCTTGAGTTCACCCACTGTGCTTGTGGCAAGGGCAGGCGCAATGATCCGCTGACCAAGTCGACTGACCAGAAGGTCATTCAGTTTCTGATAGTCAAAGGGTTTGGTTCCGTCTCCCAGCTGGTGGAAGTCTAAAACGATGAACTCATCCGGATTTTGATCGAGAAACGTTGTGACGGCACTGATCAATTCCTCGAGGACGCGGTGCGATTGGTAGCCGTTATGATGGAAATAGAAAATCGGTTGATCGTGACCCTGGGTATAACCGAGACGGATATCAAACGCTCTTGCACCCTTCGCAAGTTGCCAGGCGAACGAGTCGTTCTGACAGGTAGTCCAGTTACCAATAAGCACGTCATAGTTGGGTGCCTGTTTGTCCATGCCGGCGTTATGAGTGCAGGGCCAGACGATATCGGTCAGTTTCAGGCGATTGATGTCGAGGGTGTTGCTTATCCATTTATGTTTATCCAAATTCCCTTTTGTGTGTCTTGTCATTTTCAGTCCTGTTTGTAGTTTTTTCCCGTCCGTGGGGGAAGTGCGATCGGTAGAACAACAATAGAAGACAATCTCGTGGTTGCCAGCGCCTGAAACAAATTTATAAATATGGCGAATGTATGGCGCGTTCAAACCATGCCTGATTGGCACGCTTTAAACGTCGTTGTTCGCTTTAATCACATTTGCTGTCCGACAATGTTGCACCAGTTTCGAAGTCTCAAAAAAATCTGCATTAATAATGCTGCTTTTCAGGACCCAGTCCCGGCCAGCGGGATCAAACCAGTCGTCCAGCTGCTGCCTGATGTTCACCGGGCCGCCCAAGGCACTGTAACTGGTGGCGGAAAGCGACCATGGCAACCCGCGAGGCGGGTACTTCATGACCTGCGTGATATGCGTGGTCAGTTCACTAATGCTGGTGGTCGCAATACCACTCCACTTGTGCTCGATTTTTCGACAAAACCACGAGGAGTCCATGTCCGAATGACGCTCGGTTGCCACCAGCACTCTCTGCGCGTAGCTGGCTTGCTTAAGTTGTCCAAGCGTCAGGAAAGCGTTGCTGTAGGGGATTATCCGGTTTCCCAAATGTGTCAGCAGAAACCTGTTCAATTCCTTGAAATTGAAAGGTAGTTTGTCGGATGACAACTCGTGAAAATCCAGCAAGATGAATTCGTCGGGGTTCTCCTGAAGAAAGCGGATCACGCCCGTCACCAGGTTTTCCAGCGAACGGGACGAGCGAAAGCCGTTGTGATGGAACCAGAACGTAGGGACGCCTTTTGGGGAAACCTCATACTCCAGCCTCAAGTCGAGTGCGCGCGCTCCTTGGGTCAATTGATAGTAAAAGCTATTGCTTTGACAGGCTGCCCAGTGACTTACACCCGGTGCTGCATAGGACGCTTTTTTATCTACGCCGGCATTGTGTGCGCCGGGAAATACCAAGTTGGCAAACGACAGGTTGTCAATAGTCGGAGTGTCGCTCATCCAGCGTCTGAGTGTGAAATCCACTCTGTCATAGATGGGGTTTGACAGGATGTTTAGATGGGTATTACTCATAGGGCGTCCTTGCATGGGTAATAAATATTTTGCGGAGGTTGTCGCTCAGGTTGTTGGTCGTAACGTGCTGAGCGATGGCAAATACTTATAACTTAATGAGAGGCGACATCCAAATAAGGCTTGATGCTAAAAGTGTATGGGTATAAAGCGGTTGTTTAATACTCAGGTATCTTCTTTATGTCTGTTCTTGGCTTCGATCCACTGCGACATATATTGAGTGCTTTTGTGCTGGTGATGACGCAGCATGCTGCCGGTGAAGTTGTCTCTTCGGATAGCGCAAAGATGTTGCCGGCAATCATTGAGTCTGGCAATCAATGCGGGACCGTGTGTAGCCGACTGGTAACGAGTGCTCAATAATTCAAACCCTGACGTTTGCGCCTGCAACCACCGGGTTTCGTCTTTATAGAGGTGTACCGCATTATCGGCGAATGCCTCGGCCGTAATGGCCACCGCCCCCGGCCACGCTTGTGCGCCGTGCATGGCTTCTGCGCCAATCGGCGTCGTGACATTCGGAGTGCCACAAATCATGGCGTCGACGATCTTGCCTTTGATGCCTGCCCCGAACCGCAGCGGTGCCAGACACACCCGTGCTGCCGACATCACTTGCAAGGCGTCTTCAGCCCAGTTCATCACATGAAAGCCTTGCGCCGGGTTATGAAGTGCGGTGGCCTTGGGTGGCGTGTATGCGCCGTAGATATGCAACTGCGCCGTGGGCAGTTGCTCGCGAATCAGCGGCCAGATGGCCGTTTTCATCCAGAGCACTGCATCCCAGTTCGGCGCGTGGCGAAAGTTGCCGATACTCAAAAAATGCGCGCGGTCTGCAAACGCTACTGGCGGCGCACTCGGCAGATCGACCATCAGGGGACACCAATGCAACAAGTTGCGCGGCAGTTTGAACTGCTCGACCAGTAACTCGATTTCCACTTCGGAGATCATCAGGTTCAAGTCGCAGCGATACAGCGCGGCAATCTCACGTTTGGCCAAGTCTGTATCAGCCATCAATTCGAACTCTTCACGCAACGCCGGGGCAAACAAGTTGCTGAAGTCGTTGGCGTCATCGCGGTCTTTCAAACGCTCTTTAAGCCGTTGATGCCGGGCATGGCGCAGGCTTTGCAAATCCGACGTCTCAAGCACACGTAACGCATCGGGACAGTGTTTTTCAACGCGCCAGCCGAATTGTTCTTCCATCATGAACTGATCGAACAGGACGATATCCGGCGCCAACTCACTGATGAACGTGTCGAAGCTGCTGTTGTTCAACTCGATTGCCACTTCACGAATACCCAGTGCCGTCAGGTCCGCCCGGTGTTCTCCGGTGCCGGCCGGGCTGCTGAAGGTGATGTCCCAGCCTTGCTGCAAGAACGTATCAAGGATTTGCATCACATGACCACTGGCCGCTGAAGAACGCGGTTCTGGCCAGACGTAACCAATAACCAGGACTTTGGTTGCGCGGGGCTGACTCATTAATGGGTATTCCTTGGTGCGGATAGTAGAGAAGGGTGAAACGAGGAACTAGGCCTGGCTGTCGAGCATGGACTTGACCTTGTCGCGTAGCTGATCGATCGAGAACGGTTTGCCGATCACGTGCATGCCCGCAGGCACATCAATGCTTTCGGCATATCCACTGGCGAACAGGATCGGCAGTTCAGGGCGCAGCATCCTTGCCTGAACGGCCAGTTCGCGACCGTCCATCACCGGTAAACCGACATCGGTCATCATCAAATCGATGTATTGGTCCTCGTCGTTGAGAAATTCCAGCGCCTTTTCGCTGCCATCCGCCTCAAGTACTTTGAACTCCAGCTCCTCCAGCACGTCAACGATGAGCATGCGCACAATGGCATCGTCTTCGACTACTAATATGATGGATGCGTCGGCGGACATAGTGGGAGCTCTCAAAGAATGAATTCAGGGTGCCGGTCGATAAAATCACCGGGCTCTTGCATGAGTAAGTGGCGGATCCCGACAAGTTCCCAACGCTGTGCAAAAAAGAACAGCTACAAGAAACAGCAAGGATAACCGCTCCCTTTGCGCTCGCGCAGCTAAATGCGGGGATTTACCGTGATACGCGGCAGAAAATTGGATCAACCCGGCTTTTTTGGGGCAAACTCCTTCAATTTGAACAGTTCGACAAGGCCTTCCCATGACCACTGCGTCTTCGGTTGACGAGCAACGATTCCGCAAACTCCTGAGCCGCAACGTCAGCCTGCCATTGGGTGTCGGCGTCATTAGTGCGGTGTTTTTTGTCTCGCTGATCACTTATTTGTTGTCGGTGATCCAGTGGGTCGAGCACACCGATCGGGTGATCAATAACGCCAATGAGGCTTCCAAGCTGACTGTCGATCTGGAAACAGGCATGCGCGGTTATTTGCTGACCGGTGACGAACACTTTCTTGATCCCTATGAGACGGCCAAGCCAAGAATAACGGTTGCGCTCAATACATTGCTCGAACTCACCGCCGACAATCCGGCGCAGACCGATCGTGTGCGTCGTCTGCAAGCGTTGCAGACCGACTGGACAAACTACGCGCAATCGATGATCGATTTGCAGCGTACCAGCGGTGATTACCGCGCCGCGGTCAAGACCGGACGTGGCAAGCGTCTGACGGATGAAATTCGCAAGCAGTTCGAAGACGTGATCGACATGGAGCAGCAGTTGCGTGCCACGCGCAACGAGGATGTGCGCCGTACCACGATTTGGAGCATCGGCCTGTACCTGTTGTTCATCGCCGGTATCAGCGCCTTGCTGGCCTACATTGGCCGTCGCGACCTGCTCAATCTTTCGCAAGTCTACAGTGCCAACCTGGCTGCGCAGCAAGCCAGCGCCCGGCGTCTGGAACAACAAGCCTGGCTGCGTAATGGCCAGACCGAGCTGGCCGGGCAAGTATTGGGGCAACTGAGCCTCAACCTACTGGGCCGCAATATTTTGCAGTTCTGCGCGCAGTATTTGGGCACTGCCGTCGCCGCCATTTATGTTCGCGAAGACCATGGCGGCCTCAAGCGTATTGCTTCTTACGGTTTTTCGCGTGAGCAGGAAGAACGCGACCAGCAGATCTACAGCGATGAAGGGATCGTCGGTCAGGTCGCGAACCAGGCTCGCCTGATCCGTCTTGATGACGTGCCGAGCGATTACTTCAAGGTCAGTTCCGGCCTGGGCGAAGGCCTGCCGCATAGCGTGCTCGTGGTGCCGACCAGTGATGATGGCCGGGTCAATGGCGTGATCGAACTGGGTTTCCTGCGCCCGTTGGGTGATCGTGACATCGAGTTGCTTGAATTGATTGCCGGCAACATCGGCACGTCGATCGAAGCCGCGCGTTACCGCCAACGTTTGCAGGAAGTATTGGGCGAAACCCAGCAGCTCAACGAAGAGCTGCAAGTGCAGCAAGAAGAGCTCAAGACCGCCAACGAAGAACTCGAAGAACAGTCGCGAATTCTCAAGGAGTCCCAAGCGCACCTCGAAACCCAGCAGGTCGAGTTGGAACAGACAAACGAGCAGCTCGCCGAACAGGCGCAGATCCTGGCGGATCAACGCGATGCCATGGACCTGAAGAATACCGAGCTGAACCAGGCTCAAGTGCAGCTTGAGGATCGTGCCCTGGAATTACAGCGCTCCAGCAAGTACAAGTCCGAGTTTCTCGCCAACATGTCCCACGAGCTGCGCACGCCGCTGAACAGTTCGTTGATCCTGGCCAAATTGCTCGCTGAAAACCCGCAGGAAAACCTCACGGCCGAGCAGGTGAAGTTTGCCGAGTCGATCTATTCGGCCGGCAATGACTTGCTCAATCTGATCAACGACATCCTTGATATTTCCAAGGTCGAGGCCGGCAAGCTGGAGATGCATCCCGAAAATGTCAGCGTCGAACGTCTGGTTGACGGCTTGCGCGGGATGTTCGAGCCGATGGCAACTGACAAAAACCTCGCCTTTCACGTCGAGTCGCAACCCGGTTCGCCGAAGATGCTCTTCACTGACCGCCAGCGCTTGGAACAAGTGATCAAAAACCTGCTGTCGAACGCGGTGAAGTTCACCGAGAGGGGCTCGGTCAGCCTGACCGTGGTACCCCAGCCCAGTGAGGGGGTCGCCTTTATCATCCGCGACTCCGGAATTGGCATCGCCGAGGATCAGCAGGACAGCATTTTCGAAGCCTTCCGCCAGGCTGACGGCACGACTAACCGCCGCTATGGAGGCACCGGGCTGGGCTTGTCGATTTCACGCGATCTGGCCGCGTTGCTCGGTGGTTCGATCAGCGTAACCAGTGAGCCGGGGCGGGGCAGTGTGTTCACCCTGGTCTTGCCCCGGCAATACGTCGAGCCGGACGACGAGCTTGTAGAACCCATGAATGCCTCCCCGGTGGCAACTCACCGCGTGGCACCGGCAGCGCGGGTGCCGCTGATTGCCAAGGGGGACACTCCTCGCTTCAACGACGACCGCACCCAAACGCCGTTCAAGACGCGCTGTATTCTGGTGGTGGAAGATGAACCCAACTTTGCGCACATTCTCTACGACCTTGCACATGAGCTGGGCTATCAGTGCCTGGTCGCCCACGGTGCCGACGAAGGTTATGACCTGGCCAAGGAGTTTATTCCCGACGCTATTTTGCTCGATATGCGCCTGCCGGATCATTCCGGACTGACCGTGTTGCAGCGCCTGAAGGAACACGCCGAAACCCGGCACATTCCGGTTCACGTGATTTCGGTGGAAGACCGGTTCGAAGCCGCGATGCACATGGGCGCCATCGGTTACGCGGTCAAGCCGACCACCCGCGAAGAACTCAAGGATGTGTTCGCCCGTCTCGAAGCTAAGCTGACCCAGAAGGTCAAACGGGTGCTGTTGGTGGAAGATGACGACCTACAGCGCGACAGCATTGCGCGCCTCATCGGCGATGAAGACATTGAGATTACCGCCGTTGGCCTGGCTCAGGACGCGCTGGACCAACTGCGAACAACGATTTTCGATTGCATGATCATCGACCTGAAATTGCCGGACATGCTCGGCAATGACTTGCTCAAGCGCATGTCCACTGAAGACATTTGCTCGTTCCCGCCGGTGATTGTCTACACCGGGCGTAACCTGACCCGCGATGAAGAGGCCGAACTGCGCAAGTATTCGCGCTCGATCATCATCAAGGGCGCACGCTCGCCCGAGCGTTTGCTGGATGAGGTCACACTCTTTCTGCACAAAGTCGAATCGAAGTTGTCCCATGAACGGCAGAGGATGCTCAAGACCGCGCGCAGCCGCGACAGGGTCTTTGAGGGTCGCAAGGTGCTGCTGGTGGATGACGATGTTCGGAACATTTTCGCCCTCACCAGTGCGCTGGAGCAAAAGGGCGCAGTCGTGGTTATCGGCCGAAACGGTCGTGAGGCGATTGAAAGGTTGAATGAAGTCGAGGACATCGATTTGGTGTTGATGGACGTGATGATGCCGGAGATGGATGGCTTCGAAGCCACTATCGAGATCCGCAAGGACCCGCGCTGGCGCAAGCTGCCGATCATTGCGGTGACGGCCAAGGCCATGAAGGACGATCAGGAGCGCTGCTTGCAGGCCGGCTCCAACGATTACCTGGCCAAGCCCATCGACCTGGATCGCCTGTTCTCGCTGATTCGCGTGTGGTTACCGAAGATGGAACGCATTTAGTGGAACGCATGTATCCAGTGGAGCGAAACAGCGAAATCGAACTGCGCTTGTTGATTGAGGCGATTTACCTCAAGTACAGCTACGACTTTCGCGACTATTCCGGCGCTTCGATCAAGCGCCGGGTGAATCATGCGCTGGTTCAATTCGAGTGCAACACCATCTCGGCCCTGCAAGAAAAGGTGCTGCACGACCCGACTGCGTTCATGCAATTGCTGCAATTGCTGACGATCCCGGTCAGTGAGATGTTTCGCGACCCTTCGCACTTCCTGGCAATTCGCAAGGAAGTAGTGCCGCTGCTCAAGACCTATCCATCGATCAAGATCTGGATTGCCGGGTGCAGTACCGGCGAAGAGGTCTATTCGATGGCCATTCTGTTGCGCGAAGAAGGCTTGCTCGACCGCACCATCATTTATGCCACTGACATCAATCCGCGCTCGCTGGACAAGGCCAAGCAAGGGATTTTCTCCATGGAAAATGTCCGGGCCTACACTTCTAACTATCAGCAGGCGGGTGGCCAGTGTTCATTCGCCGACTACTACACGGCGGCTTATGGTTACGCGATTTTCGACAAGAGCCTGTGTGAGAACGTGACGTTCGCCGATCACAGCCTCGCGACCGACAGCGTCTTCTCAGAAACTCAATTAATTTCATGTCGTAACGTATTGATTTACTTTAATAAAAATCTTCAAGATCGTGCGTTCGGGTTGTTCCATGAATCCCTGTGTCATCGTGGATTCCTGGTGTTGGGCAGCAAGGAAACCCCGGATTTTTCGGCCTTCGGCAACCAGTTCGAGCCGCTGGTCAAACAAGAACGGATCTACCGCAAATCATGAGCGACGTTGCAGATGTTCCTTCAATCGAGGCTATCGTGATCGGCGCTTCGGCCGGCGGAGTGGAGGCGTTGCTTACTATTCTTGGCCCGCTGCGTGAAGGCTTCACACTGCCGATCATTGTGGTGCTGCACCTGCCCGACGAGCGCCGCAGCCTGTTGGCCGAGGTGTTTGCACGCCGGGTTTCGATGCCGGTTCGCGAAGCGACCGATAAAACCCGGGTCGAAGCCGGGACGCTGTATTTCGCCACACCCGGTTATCACTTGTCGGTGGAACAAGACCACAGCTTCTCGTTGAGCCTGGAAGATCGCGTGCATCATTCGCGCCCCGCCATCGATTACCTCTTCGAGTCCGCTGCCGATGCCTACGGTTCAGCCTTGGCCGCCGTGTTACTGACGGGGGCCAATCGCGACGGTGCCCGTGGCCTTTCCCACGTTAAACGTCGCGGTGGCCTTACCATTGTGCAAGACCCGAATGAGGCGCAGGTCGCAACCATGCCTCAGGCAGCACTGGATATTCAGCAACCTGATCATATCCTCACCGTCCGCGGCATCGGCCGTCTGCTTGTCGAGCTGGAACGAATAGCATGTTAAGTAACATCCAAGCTAAATTGCTGATCGTCGACGATCTGCCGGAGAACCTGTTGGCGCTTGAAGCGCTGATCAAAAGCGAAGATCGTTTGGTCTACAAAGCGTTGTCTGCCGACGAAGCCTTGTCGCTGTTGTTGCAGCACGAATTCGCCATGGCCATTCTCGATGTGCAGATGCCGGGCATGAATGGTTTCGAGTTGGCCGAATTAATGCGCGGCACGGAAAAAACCAAGAACATCCCGATCGTGTTTGTCAGTGCGGCCGGTCGCGAGTTGAACTATGCATTCAAAGGCTACGAAAGCGGCGCAGTGGACTTCCTGCACAAGCCGCTGGACATCCAGGCGGTCAAGAGCAAGGTCAACGTGTTCGTGGATCTTTATCGCCAGAGCAAGGCGATGAAGCAGCAAGTTGAAGCGCTGGAGCAGAGTCGTCGCGAGCAAGAGGCGTTACTTAAACAGCTGCAGCGCACTCAGCTGGAACTGGAACAAGCGGTGCGCATGCGCGATGACTTCATGTCGATCGTCGCCCACGAAGTGCGCACGCCGCTCAATGGCCTGATCCTTGAAACCCAGTTACGCAAGATGCACCTGGCCCGGGATAACGCGTCGGCGTTCACGCTAGACAAGATGCACGCCATGGTCGACCGCGATGAGCGGCAGATCAAAAGCCTGATCCGCTTGATCGAAGACATGCTGGACGTGTCCCGCATCCGCACTGGCAAGCTGTCGATCCGACCCACTCAATTTGATCTGGTGCAATTGGTCAGCAACCTGCTGCAAAACTTTGCGCCGCAGGTCGAAGCCGCGGAGTCTTCGGTTACGCTGACGGCCGAGCACCCGGTGGTCGGCAGCTGGGACGAATTCCGTATCGAGCAAGTCATTTCCAATCTGCTGACCAATGCATTGCGCTATGGCGCCCACAGTCCGATCGACGTTCGCGTGTACAATCAGGACGGCCAGGCGCGGGTCGAAGTCCAGGATCGCGGTATCGGTATCGGCGAAGAGAACCAGAAACGTATTTTTCAGCAGTTTGAACGGGTTTCGGCCAAAACCGTGGTGGCGGGGTTAGGGCTGGGGCTGTTTATTTCGGAACAGATTGTCGCTGCCCATGGCGGCACTATCACCGTCGAGAGCCGGATTGGCGAAGGCGCATTGTTTCGCGTTTGTCTGCCGCTGTAGGAAAACAGCCAGATAAACGCAACCTCTGATCGACCCTAGGGTCGTATCAGCAGCTATTGACCGAACAAAGGCTTCCCATGAGTGAAGATGCGCAAGATGTAGTACTCATTGTCGAGGATGACCCCTCGATTTTGATGGTGTTGTCCGCTTACTTGTCGGGTGAAGGTTACCGGGTACTGCAGGCCGAAAACGGCGAGCAGGCCTTTGAAATTCTGGCGAGCAAACCGCACCTGGACATGATGATCACCGACTTCCGCTTGCCCGGCGGGATTTCCGGCGTGCAGATCGCCGAGCCTGCGGTAAAGCTGCGACCGGAACTCAAAGTGATTTTTATCAGCGGTTACCCGCAGGAAATTCGCGAGACCGACAGCCCGATCACCAAAACAGCGCCGATCCTGGCCAAGCCGTTTGATCTCGATGAACTGCAAGAGCTCATGCAGCAAATGCTTTCCTGAGCTCATTGCGATCGGAGGTCGAGGGGAGGGGCGCTTCAGATGCTGATCATCTCCCGCACCTTGGCCGTCAGCAGGTCGAAGGTGAAGGGTTTGGTGATCATCTGCATGCCGGGGTCCAGAAACCCTCCGCGCACGGCCGCGTGTTCGGCATAACCGGTGATGAACAACACTTTCAGATCCGGCCGATATTGCCGGCCGATTTCTGCCAGTTGCCGGCCATTCATTCCCGGTAGTCCCACATCGCTGATTAGAAGGTCAATACGTTGGTCGGAATCGAGAATCGGCACAGCGCTGTCAGCATCGCCCGCTTCAACGAAGACGTATCCCAATTCACTCAATACCGCGCTGACCAGCACGCGTACCGCCGGGTCGTCTTCGACAATCAGTACGGTTTCACCGTCCTGAGCGTGGGGAGCGTGCTGGATGTCGATCAGGTTTTCCTCGGCAAGATCTCCGCTGTAACGCGGTAGAAACAGTGTCACCGATGTGCCGTGACCCACTTCGCTATCGATAATGACGTGACCGTGAGACTGCTTGCTGAAACCGTAAATCATCGACAACCCCAACCCTGTGCCCTGACCGATCGGTTTGGTGGTGAAGAAGGGGTCAAATGCGCGGTTGATCGTGCTTTCGGGCATGCCACAGCCAGTGTCGGTAACACGCAGCACCACGTAATCACCGGGCAGCAGATTGCCGTGGGCCGCCACGAATGCAGAATCCAGCTGCTGATTGGAGGTATTGACGATCAGCGTGCCGCCTTCGGGCATGGCATCACGGGCGTTAAGCACAAGGTTGAGCAGGGCGCTTTCGAGTTGGTTGGGGTCAGCCTCGGCGACCCAGAGGTCTTCACTCAACTGCATGTCCAGCTGAATACTTTCGTTGATGCTGCGCTGGAGCAGTTCGCCCATGGACGCCACCAGCGTGTTCATCTCCACTGGTTTGGAATCCAGCGATTGGCGCCGTGAGAACGCCAGCAGACGGTGGGTCAGGCCCGCTGCACGGTTAGCCGAGGTCACGCCTAAATCAATCAGTCCATCGAGGTCCTCGGTTCGGCCTCGAGCCAAGCGTCGACGCAGCAGCTCCAGACTGCCGATAATGCCGGTCAGCATGTTGTTGAAGTCATGGGCGATTCCGCCGGTGAGTTGGCCCACCGCTTCCATTTTCTGCGACTGCCTCAAGGCTTCTTCGTTGTGTCGCAGCTGGGCGGTGCGCTCCTCGACCTGTTGTTCGAGGGTTTCCAGCGTATTTTGCAGGCGTAGTTCACTTTGACTCAGATCGATCAATCGGTCCCGCGCCTCATACTGTCGTCGTCGTCCACGCAATGCGGTGGTGACGAGGCTGATCAGGGTCACCGGATGAAACGGGCGCTCAAGGAAGGTCACATTACCCAATTGCGGCCCGAATCGCGAAGCCGGGTTCTGCTCGGGCCCACCGTGATGGGTCAGCAGTACGATCGGCAGGTCGGACCACGCCGGCTGTTGCTCGATCAGATGCAGAAGCGGGTCGAGACCACAACCAATCAGTGCTTCCGAAGCAATCACCAGCAGTCCGGCACCTTGCACCAACTCACTGCACAGCGCCCCAAGGTCCCGGGTCACAATGCCTTCGAATCCCGCTTCGTTGAGCATCATCAGCGCAATCTGGCTGTCGCGTCCCAGCGGCGCGAGAATGATCGCGCGCTCGGACATTGCCTCGACAATACTCACCGGACATCGTCCTGAAGTAGTGGCTGGCTGGCACCCAGATAGGTTGGCACGCCGCGTAATACACCCTGGAACGCATCCAAGGGCTCACCAATCGTCATGCCCCGGCTACCGATGCGGTATTCGCGGATGGTCGATTCGTGGCTGCCGGTGCGTTTCTTGATGATCGAGATCGCCCGGCGTACCTTGCCCAGGGCTTCGAAGTAGCGCAACAGAATCACTGTGTCAGCCAAATAAGTGATATCGACCGGCGCTTGCATGTCACCGACCAGCCCGTGTTGGGCGACCGTCATGAACGTCGCTGCGCCTCGCCGATTGAGGTACAGCAGTAACTCGTGCATGTGCAGTACCAGCGCGTTTTCCTCGGGCATCGCGGCCTGATAGCCGTTGATGCTGTCGATCACCACGGTTTTGATCTCACGCTCATCGACACAACGGCGAACCCGGTGGGAGAACTCGCCGGGGGACAGTTCGGCGGCGTCGACTTGTTCGATCAGCAGGTTGCCGGTGTCTTGCAGCGCCTGCAGGTCGATGCCCATGTTTTTCATGCGCTCAAACAACAGCCCCAGTTCTTCATCGAAGATGAACAGCGCGGCTTTTTCACCACGGGTCACAGCGGCAGCGGCGAAGATCATTGAGATCAGCGATTTACCGGTACCGGCCGGACCCAGAATCAACGTGCTGGAACCCGTCTCGATACCGCCGCCGAGCAGGGCGTCCATTTCCTTGATGCTGCTGGTCAACTGTTGGCGGACATAACCGCCCCGATGTTCGGCCGCCACCAGCCGCGGGAACACGTGGACGCCGTCGGCGATGATGGTGAAGTCATGATAACCGCCACGGTACTTCTGGCCGCGGTACTTCACCACACGGATGCGGCGGCGTTCGGCGCCATAGTTGGGCGTCAGTTCTTCGAGGCGAATCACGCCGTGCGCGACGCTGTGTACGGTTTTATCCAGAGATTCGGTGGTCAGGTCATCCAGCAACAGCACGGTAGCGTCGTAACGCACGAAGTAATGTTTGATCGCCAGAATCTGTCGACGATAACGCAGTGAACTCTGGGCCAGCAGGCGGATTTCGGACAGGCTGTCGAGCACCACGCGGGTGGGTTTGACCCGCTCGACCACTTCGAAAATCTGCTTGGTGGCCTCGCCCAGTTCAAGGTCCGAGGAGTACAACAGGCTTTGCTGGTGCTCGGCATTGAGCAGGCTTTCCGGCGGTGTCAGCTCGAAGATGTGGATGTTTTCATCCAGCTCCCAGCCGTGGGACAGTGCGCCTTGACGCAGTTCTCGCTCGGTTTCTGACAGCGTGATGTACAACGAGCGTTCGCCAGCACGGGCGCCGGCCAACAGAAAATGCAACGCGACGGTGGTTTTGCCGGTTCCAGGTTCGCCCTCCAGCAAAAATACGTGTCCGCGGGACAAGCCACCGGCCAGGATGTCATCCAGACCTTCGATACCGGTTGCGGCTTTTGCACTGAAAAACTCGTTTGATGTAGACAAAAAAAACCCTCTCATGAGCAGGGAAAGTGAAGCAGCAGGCTTGAGGTGCCTGTAGGGACTGCCTGATCACTTGACCTCTGGCCGTGATGACGGTTCAACCTTTTTGCTGGCCTGACGCGTAGCCGCTGCCGAAGGCTGCGTTTTAGTGCGTAGCGCTCGTTGTCGGATGGTGGGCGGGTGCTACGCGCCCGGACGCAGCCTTCGGCAACAGCTACAGAGGGTAGTGTTACAACCCTTGCTGCAATGCGGGGTCATCCGGGTTGAGCTGTTCCAGTTGCGCCAGCAGAATCTGCACGTTCTGCAACTGCCCGCTTTCCTTCCAGTAGTTGATCAGCAGCACACGCGCTTTGCGGTCGGAAGGGTGGCGCTGGACGATCTCCTGTAGTTGCTTTTGCGCAGCTTCCAGCTCTTGCTCAAGGTGCAAGGTGGTCGCCAGGTCGTAGCGATAGTCTTTGTTGTCGGGCTCCAGCTCCACGGCTTTGGAAAGGCCGAGCAAGGCAAACTCACTTTGCCCGTGGTGCAGCAACCAAAGCCCCAGGGCATGTTGCAGGTAGGCCGAGTCGGGCTGCGCTTTCAATTGTTTCGCCAGCAACTGGCGTGCGGCATCGCTCTGGCCTTGCCGGTCGAGCACATCAATCTGCATCACCAAGGCCGGCAGATTACCTGGGTCCAGCTGTAATGTGCGTTCCAGCGCTTCCTGCGCCTCTTTCAATTGGGCGTTGTGCAGGTGCAGGCGCGCTAACTGGTATTGGTTTTGAGCACTGGGCGGTTGACTGTCAAGGGCCAGTTCCCAGGCATCGATCGCTTGCTCCAACGGTCCGAAATACAATCCCAGATCATCCGGCGACAACCCCAGCAGAGCGTTGACGGCTGCAAATCGCACGTTTTCTTCGTCGTCATCGAGCATCGGGCCAATCAATAGGCTGCGTTGCCCGGCGGAGACCAGACCACTAATGCTTTTGATCGCGGCGATCCGCACGTCTTCATTGGGATGTTGCAGGTCCGCGTCCGCCAGTTTCAGGGCCTGCGGGCTTGGGTAGTTGGGCAGTTCAGCATGCAGCCAGATGCGACGCTTGGCCGACAGATCAGGGCGGCTCAATTGCTGGTAAAGCACCCGCGCAGCCCCCGGTTGACCGGTACGGGCCTGAGTCAACGCTTCGCTGTAACCACGTTTGATTGCTTCGGGCACCTCAGGCGTTGTGCTGCGCAGCAATAACCAGGCAATAGCGATGGCAAACAGCACACAGAGGCTGATGAGCAAGTAGCGGCGGGACTGGGGCATGCAGGAATCCAGGAGCTGGCAAGCTTTTGCAAAGGCGGTCAGCTTCGGTCAGGCCGGGCTGTGAGTCAAACCCTGACGTGCCACTATATCGACGATTTTGCCTACAGGTCCCGTCGACATTGAAATCTGTCGAGGCCGTGAAGCAGTGACTACGCTTGCTAGAGATGACTCGAAGAGTGCTCCCATGCAACCGCTGCTTCAATACTTCAAGGTGATACTCAATCCCGGCCAAGGGGTGTTGCTGTTTGCCTTGAGAACCATTGTGGCGGGGCTACTGACGCTGTACCTGGCGTTCCTGTTCGACCTCGATCAACCCAAATGGTCGATCATGGCGGTGGTCATCGTCAGCCAGCCACTGGCCGGGATGGCACTGGCCCGCAGTTTCGGCCAGGTCATCGGCACCACCCTCGGGGCTGCCGCGGCGGTGTTGATCATGGCGATCTTCCCCCAGGCGCCGCTGCCGTTCATTGTCACCCTGGCACTGTGGCTGGCGCTGTGCACCGCCGGTGGCACCTTGTTGCGCTACACCAGTTCCCAGGCTTTTGTGCTGAGCGGCTACACGGCGGTGGTGGTGGCGTTGTTGGCCATACCTGATCAGGACGGCACTTTCCTGCTGGCCGTTACGCGCGTGACCGAGACGCTTCTGGCGGTGGCATGTGTCTGCGTGGTCAGCGTGCTGACTGCGCGTCCAGAAGCCGTGGCCCGTAGCTACTTCACCAAAATTGATCACGTGATCAAGTTACTGGCGACGCACGCCGCTGCCGTGATTCGAACCGAAGAAAGCGACGCCGATTTTCAACGCAGGCAAATGCAACTGTTGGGCGAAATCAGCGCCCTGGAAGGACTACGCCGGCATCTGTACTTCGATGCGCCACGGTTGCGCAATGCCAACAGTCTGGTGCAGTTGCTGGGAAACCAATTGGTGTTGCTGACATCACGGCTGATGGCGCTGCGCCATCAGCGTGAGCTGCTGACCGAGCGCTGGAAAGGCGATTTACCTCTGGAAATACAGCGTTTGCGCGCTGAAGAACTGGCATTTCTCGATGAGCTGGCCCAAAAAGGCCGCTCGCTATCGGCCGCTGCACGCCAGCATTTTTCGGCATTGCAGCAGCGTTTCGATGATCAGGCTTACAAGGCTGAACAACTGACCGAAACCATGCCGGCCACGCTACGTTCGCTAGCCTGGGCCCTGCGCTGGGAGCAAGCGCGGTTATTGCAGCAACTGGAGCAGATTCTGGAGTTGAGTGATGCCATTCAGGAAGGACGCCAAGCCAGCAGCATGTTTCGGGGACAAGAGAATCCGCTGCATCTGGATTTGACCCTGGCCGCGATGAACGGCATTCGGGCCTTTACCGCATTTGTGGTCGCCGGACTGATCTGGATCGAGACGGGCTGGGATGGTGCGCGCGGCGGTATGGTTCTGGTTGGGATTCTGTGTTCGCTCATGGCAACGTTCCCCCGACCGCTACTGGCTGCGCAAAGCTATGCAAGGGGCCTGGGCCTGGCGTTGTTGGTGTCGGCGCTTTACCAATTCATGCTGGTGCCAATGATCAGTAATTTCGAGCTTTTGGCATTGCTGTTGGCGCCGTTGCTGTACGCGGTCGCAGTAGGGCTCGCCACGCCGGCGACCACCGGGACGGGCATCGGTCTTGGGTTGTCAACCTTTCTGTTGTTGGGGCCGCAAAACGTTGGTATCGGCCAGAACAGTGCGATTCAGTGGTTCGAGTTCGCTGCCGCGTACATCAGCGCAACGGTCCTGGCATTGAGTGTCTTCGCCTTGATTTTCCCGTTCAGGCCGGTTTTGCGGATTCGCCGGCTATTCAAGGAAAACACTGAGCAGGTCTACGCTTTGATAAAGGTGCCGGCCACCGATGAACATCAATTTGCCTTTGAAAGCCGCATGGTCGATCGCCTGACCATGATGTTGGGATTGTTACCGGCGACCAGCGACAAGTCTTCTGGCGAGTTTTTTCAGGTCAGCCTCGGGTGCATGGCGCTGGGCGTTGCGTTGAATCAGCTCAGGCAGCAGGGGCAGGGCAACACGCTGTTGAGTTCAGAGCAACAGCGCCGGTTGTTGGCGGCTGTCCGGGACTGCGGGAGATGGGTTGCCGGGCGCCCCGGGGTAGATGTCAACCGGCTGCTGGGGGATTTGCACACCCTGGGTGACGAGTTGGACGATCTGCATCTGGAGGTTCACGAGCACCTGTGGTCGGTGTTCCGGATGCGCGTGGCGCTGCTGATCGTGGAGTCGTTCATACAGCGATACCGCGAGTACTTTCAACCTGTAGACGAAGCGGGAGTGCCGGCCCTTGCCCATTGATTTTGAACTCGGTGGCGTGTACTTGCCGCCAATCGCTCAAGCGTTGCTATTGGCGCTGCCGATTTTTCTTGCGCTGGACTGGGGCTTGCGTCGTCTCGGCGTGCTGCGTTTCGTCTGGCATGAAGCTTTGTTCGAGGGCGCGTTGTATGCCTGCGTGTGCGCAACGCTGATTCTGGTAATGGGAGCCTGATGCCTTGAAGAACATCCTTCCACGACTCGCAACATGTGGCGTCGTAGTGCTGGCCTTCATTCTTGGCTGGTTCGCCTGGGAGCATTACACCAGAGCCCCCTGGACCCGGGATGCACGGGTGCGCGCTGATGTGGTGACGTTGTCTGCCGATGTCTCGGGGCGCATCGTCAGGCTGGCGGTTCAAGACAACCAGCATGTTGATAAAGGCCAGTTGCTGCTGGAAATCGACCCGGCTCGTTACACCCTGGCAGTCGAACACTCCAAGCGCTCAGTAGAAGTGGCGAAAGGTTCGCTGGGGCAGTCGCAAGCGGCGATTACCGCCAGCGAATCGCTGCTCAGGCAACGACAGAGCGAAGAGCATCGGCGGCGTACGCTGAAGGAACGCTCGGCGATTTCTGGTGAAGAGTGGGAAAAAGCCAACACGGAGGTGACCGTGGCTGAGGCCGATCTACTGCGTAACCAGGCCAATCTGATTTTGGCCCAGGCCAATGTGCAACTGGCCATCGCTGCATTGAGCCAGTCCGAACTGAACTTGCAGCGTACGCGGGTCGAATCGCCCGTCACCGGTTTTGTCACCAACCTGCTGACCCGTCAGGGCGACTATGCCACTGTCGGAGGCCCACTGTTGGCACTGGTGGACAGCCAGTCGTTTTATGTCAGCGGATACTTTGAAGAGACCAAGTTGCCGCGAATCGCAGAGGGCGACCGGGTCAACATTGAATTGATGAGCGGTGAAGCCTTCGGCGGCACCGTGCAAAGCATCGCCTTCGCTATCGCCGACCGCGAAAACCTGCCCGGTGGGCGCATGCTGGCCAGCATCAACCCCAGCTACACTTGGGTCAAACTCGCACAACGGGTGCCGGTACGGATTCAGATTGACGCCGACTATGTCGACAAAAACCTCCTGCGCGCCGGGACAACGGCCACCGTAACTGTCCTCGAAAACCACAACACCCAGGATCACCGCTAACCCCCTGTAGGAGTGAGCCGCCCGGAGCAGGCTCACTCCTACAGGGGATTGCAGTGGGTTTGGAGAATCAGCAGACCAAAAAAGCCCCGCGACCGAATGAGGCGCAGGGCTAAAAAATTTTGGTTGGTTGCGGCCAACCAAAGGAGCGCTTTAAAAAGCTTACTTGCTGGCGATCGTCTCGGGTTGCCAGCCACCGCCCAAGGCTTTGTAAATCGCGACAATGCCGCTATACAGATCGGTTTCGGCCTGAGCCTGGGTATCTTCGGCCGCCAGTCGCTCGCGTTGAGCGTCCAGCAGGACGAGGAAGTCCGCCGTGCCTTCGCGGTAGCGAATTTCGGCCAGGTCGGCGGCGGCGCGGCTTGATTCACTCTGACGAATCAGTGAGATCAACCGTTGCTGCCGTTTGCCGTAATCGCTAAATGCGTTTTCCGACTCTTCCAGCGCTAACAGCACCTGCTGCTCGTAAGTCGCCAGTGCGCCTTCGGCATCCGCATCGGCAGCGCGGATACGGGCCTTGACGCTGCCCAGGTCAAACGCAGGCCAGGTGATGCTTGGGCCCAGTGCCCAAGCGCTGGCCGCCGAAGAACCGATTTGCGAGCCGCGACCGGCGGTGAAACCCAGGAAACCGCTGAGGCTGACGCGAGGGAACAAATCTGCCGTGGCCACGCCGATACGGGCGGTGGCAGAAGCCAGTTTGCGTTCAGCGCTGAGGATGTCTGGGCGACGTTGCAGCAGTTCACCCGGATCGCCAATCGGCAACGCTTTAGCGATTGCCGGCAAGCTCTTGGGACTCAGATCGACGGTCAGCTTTTCCGGGCGCTGACCCAATAGGGTGGCGATGCGGTTTTTCTGTCGTACCTGTTCAGCCTGTAATTGCGGCACGCTGGCTTCGACGGACGCCAGACGTGCATCGGCACGCTCCACATCCAGCTGATCGCCGACGCCGGCATCGCGCAGGCTGATGGTGATCTTGCGCGATTCCTGTTGGTTTTGCAGGTTCGCCAGCGCGATTTTCTCCCGTAGTTGCGCGCCGCGCAGTTGACCGTAGGAATCCACCAATTCGGCAATCATCGTGACTTGCAGTTGGTACAGATCGGCTTCGACGGCTTGCTGTTCGGCGTTGGCCGATTCCAGGTTGCGCTGGATGCGGCCAAACAGGTCGATCTCCCACGCCATGTCCAGGCCCAGGTCGTAGCGTTCGATGTTGACCCGTTTTGTGGACTCACTCGGGATTTGCGCCTTGCCCAGATCACTACTGGCCCGGCTGGTGATGGTCGGCATGGCGTCATTGCTGATGTCATCACGAATCGCCCGAGCGGCTTTCCAGCGCGCGAAGGCCACGCGCAAATCACGGTTGCCTTGTAGCGATTGAGTCACCAACTGGTTGAGGGTCGGGTCCTCGAATTGCTGCCACCAGATGCCTTCGAAATGCGAGCGGTCGAAGTTTTTCTGACCGGCCGCGCCATCGGTAGCTGTGGTGATCTTGGCCGGTGCAGTCGCTGGGGTTTTGAAGTCCGGGCCGACGGTACAGGCACTCAGGGCCAGTACCAGCAGGCTCGGCAGGAACGCTTTCAAACTCATTGTTGCGACTCCAGTTTCAGGGCCTTGGCCGTTTTGCGCTTTTCACCGCGCTCGACAAAGTTGCGAATCAATACGTAGAACACCGGTGTCAGCAACAGACCGAAGAAGGTCACCCCGAGCATCCCGGAGAACACCGCCACACCCATGGCGTGACGCATCTCGGCACCGGCACCGCTGGAGAACACCAGTGGCACGACACCCATGATGAACGCGAAGGATGTCATCAGGATCGGACGCAGACGCAGGCGGCAAGCTTCAAGCACAGCAGCCAGCGGGCTCATGCCTTCGTCCTGCTGTTTGTCCTTGGCAAACTCGACGATCAAAATCGCGTTCTTACAGGCCAGTCCCACGAGTACGATCAAGCCGATCTGGGTGAAGATGTTGTTGTCACCGCCCGAAGCAATCACACCGGTAATAGCTGACAGCAGGGTCATCGGTACGATCAGGATCACCGCCAATGGCAGGCTCCAGCTTTCGTACTGAGCCGCAAGTACCAGGAACGCCAGCAGCACGCAGAGCGGGAACACGAACAGTGCGGTGTTGCCAGACAGAATCTGCTGGTAAGTCAGGTCGGTCCACTCGTAGGTCATGCCGTTCGGCAGTTCAGCCTTGAGCAGTTTCTCGATGGCTTTTTCGGCCTGGCCAGAACTGTAGCCCGGGGCTGCTGCACCGTTGATTTCAGCGGTGATGAAGCCGTTGTAGTGCATCACGCGGTCCGGCCCCGAGGTGTCGCTGACCTTGATGAAGGTCGCCAGCGGGATCATCTCGCCTTTGTTGTTGCGCACTTTCAGCTGACCGATCTGGTCCGGTTCAAGACGGAACTGTTGTTCAGCCTGAACGTTGACCTGGTAGGTACGACCGAAGCGGTTGAAGTCGTTGGCATACAGCGAACCCAGGTAGATCTGCAGGGTGTCGAAAATGTCACTGACGGCCACGCCGTGGGTCTTGGCTTTTTCCCGGTCGATGGCGGCATCGACCTGCGGCACGTTCACGGTGTAGCTGGTAAACAGGCCTGCCAGTTCCGGCACGCTATGGCTTTTGTTGATGATGTTCATGGTTTCTTTGTACAGCTCGTCGTAGCCCAGGTTGCCCCGGTCTTCGATTTGCAGGCGGAAACCACCAATGGTGCCCAGGCCCTGTACCGGCGGCGGCGGGAAGATCGCCATGTAGGCTTCTTGAATCCCGGCGAACTGACCGTTCAAGGCTCCGGCAATCGCACCGGCAGACATGCTCGGGTCTTTGCGTTCGTCGAACGGTTTCAACGTCACGAACACGATGCCGGCGTTAGGGCTATTGGTGAAGCCGTTGATCGACAGGCCGGGGAAGGCCACCGCACTTTCCACGCCTGGCTGTTTCAGGGCCAGGTCGGACATACGTTTGATCACGTCTTCGGTACGGTCCAGGCTCGCCGCATCCGGCAGTTGAGCGAAGGCCACCAGGTATTGCTTGTCCTGGCCGGGAACAAAACCGGTCGGGGTGTTGGCGAAACCGAAGAAGGTCAGCACCATCAAACCGGCGTACAGGAGCAAGGCGATCCCGCTGCTGCGGATAACCCGGCCCACGGTGCCGACGTAACCGTGACTGGCCTTGTCAAAGAAGCGGTTGAACGGACGGAACAACCAGCCACCGAAAATCTTGTCGAGGACTTTGGAGAAACGGTCTTTCGGCGCGTCATGGCTTTTCAGCAATACGGCAGCCAGTGCGGGCGACAGGGTCAGCGAATTGAAGGCCGAGATCACCGTCGAAATTGCAATGGTCAACGCGAACTGCTTGTAGAACTGCCCCGTGAGACCGGAAATGAACGCCGCCGGGATAAACACCGCACACAGCACCAGCGCGGTGGCGATAATTGGGCCGGTCACTTCACGCATGGCACGCTTGGTCGCTTCGACTGGCGTCAGCCCCAGTCCAATGTTTCGCTCGACGTTCTCCACCACCACGATGGCGTCATCCACCACGATACCGATGGCGAGTACCAGACCAAATAGCGACAAGGCGTTCAGCGAGAAACCGAACAAGTGCATCACGGCAAACGTACCGATCAGCGAAACCGGTACCGCCACCAATGGAATGATCGAGGCACGCCAGGTTTGCAGGAACAGGATCACTACCAGAACCACGAGAATCAGCGCTTCAAAGAGGGTGTGAACCACCGCCTCGATGGAACCGCGCACGAAAATCGTCGGGTCATAAACGATGCTGAAATCCATGCCTTCCGGGAAGTTCTTCTTCAGCTCGGCCATCTTGCCGCGCACTTCGTTGGAGATTTCGATGGCGTTGGAGCCCGGACGCTGGAAGATCGGGATCGCCACCGCCGGTTGGTTGTTGAGCAAAGAGCGCAGGGCGTATTGGCTGGAACCCAGTTCGACGCGGGCAATGTCTTTCAGGCGCGTGATTTCACCGTTATCGCCGGAGCGAATGATGATGTTCTCGAACTCTTCTTCGGAAACCAGACGACCCTGGGTGTTGACCGACAGCTGGAACGCGGTGGCATTCGGCGCAGGCGGCGCGCCCAGTGCACCGGCAGCCACCTGACGGTTCTGTTCACGAATCGCGCCCACCACATCGGTGGCGGTCAGGTTGCGTGAAGCGGTCTTGTTCGGATCAAGCCAGACCCGCAGCGAGTAATCGCCCATGCCGAACAATTGCACGTCACCGACACCGCCCAGACGCGCCAGCTCATCCTTGATGTTGAGCAGGGCGTAGTTGGACAGGTAGAGCATGTCGTAGCGCTTGTCCGGCGAGGTCAAGTGCACAACCATGGTCAGGTCGGGCGAAGCCTTGTCGACGGTGATACCGATGCGCGTCACTTCTTCTGGAAGTTTGGGCTCGGTACGAGTCACTCGGTTCTGTACCTGCACCTGTGCGTTGTCCAGGTCGGTGCCCAGCGCGAAGGTGATGGTCAGGGTGATCTTGCCGTCAGCGGTGGACTGCGAGGACATGTACAGCATGTTCTCGACGCCGGTGATGGCTTGCTCCAAAGGAGCTGCCACGGTTTCGCCAATGACTTTAGGGTTGGCACCCGGGAAGTTGGCACGGACGACAACGGTCGGCGGCACGACTTCCGGGTATTCGCTGATCGGCAACTGGAACAGCGAGATGGCGCCGGCGATCAGGATCAGCAGCGACAGCACCGCGGCAAAGATCGGCCGTGAAATGAAGAATTGGGAAAAATTCATCGGAGTCGTTATCCCTTAACCGCGTGGAGTCGCGTCAGCCAGTTTCACAACCGTTCCCGGCGCAACCTTGGCAGGTGCGACTTGGGGCAGATTGCTGGCTTCCAGCGCTTGTCGTTGTTGGGCCAGAGCCGCGAGGGTTTGTTCGCTGGCCATGGGGATCACTTCAGGTGTGACCGGAGAGCCAGGGCGTACCCGTTGCAGCCCCTTGACGATGACGGTGTCATCCTTGTTCAGGCCGTTACGCACGATGCGCAAACCTTCAATCTTCGGCCCCAACTCGACGGCGCGGTACGCTGTTTTGTTGTCGGCATCCATGACCAGCACGAATTTTTTACCCAGATCAGTGCCGACCGCTTCGTCATTGATCAGCACGGCGGAATAGGTGCCGCTGCCCACCAGTTTCAGACGTGCATAAAGGCCAGGGGTGTAGCTGCCGTCCGCGTTGTCGAAGACCGCACGACCACGGATGGTGCCGGTTTTCGGGTTGACCTGGTTGTCGATGAAGTTCATCACGCCCTGGTGCGGATTGCCGTCTTCGTCGGACAGACCCATGTAAACCGGGGTGGTGGCGCCGCGTTTACCCTGGCGAGCGAGCTGGGTGTACTTGAGGAATACGCGTTCGTCAGCATCGAAGTAGGCGTAGACCTTATCGGTGGACACGACGCTGGTCAGTGGCGTGGTATCGGCGGTCACCAGGTTGCCGGCGGTGATTTGCGCACGGCTGACGCGACCGCTGATGGGGGCGGTGACGCGGGTAAAGCTCAGGTTCAGCTTGGCCAGGTCCAGTTGCGCCTGAAGGGCACCTACGGCGGCGCGGGCTTCTTGAGCCGCACTGGTACGCGAGTCGGCCAGTTCGGCGGAGATCGCGTTGCTGGTACGCAGGCGTTCACCGCGCTGAGCTTCGTTTTCACTACGGATTGCGTTGGCGCGGGACTGGGCAACCAGGGCTTCGAGGCGGCGGACCTCTGCCTGGAATGGACGCGGGTCGATCTGGAACAGCAAATCGCCTTTCTTGACCAGTGCGCCTTCAGTGAATGCCACTTCATCAATTTGCCCGGAGACCCGCGGACGAATTTCTACCGTTTCCGGCGCTTCCAGGCGCCCGGTGAATTCGTCCCACTCGTTGATCGGTTGTTCCAACACCTTGGCGACGCTGACTTTGGCCGCAGGCATCGTCGCGGCAGACTCCGGAGCCTTGCCGCATGCGCTCATCACCAGCACGGCCAGCAGGGCCAACGGGAAGCGCAAATGTTTGAGTGATTGTTCCATGGATGCATCCGCCAATGTATTGAGAATGGACGGATGATGAGCGGCGAGGGGGTATGTCACGAATCGAATGAAGCGAAGGTAACTATCATTCGGAATGATATGAAGACCGGGCAAGCTCTCTAGCATGCACCTTTGGCTGATCAGTGATCAATTGAATTGATAGCAATTCAGTGTTGCTGAGACCGCAAAGGTCGGGCATGAAAGCGAGTCGAGGCCATCGCGCAAGCCACGCTCCCACAGGGGGAACACCTCAGATCCAGTGTGGGTCATTTCGCCAGCGCTGGCGTCCTGTTAGTCAATTCACTCACTTTGCAGGAAACGGATAAAGCTCTGCAGTGAGCGGATATCACGACCTGACCGCCCGCTCTAGCATTGATCTGCCCGAACAAAAACAATGGAGACGGCAGTCATGTCCCTGCGACCCGAATACCTTCATTCCCTGCTTGAAGAAAATCCAGAGCAGGGCATCTACCGCTGCAAGCGCGAGATGTTCACCGATCCGCAGCTGTTTGATCTTGAGATGGAACACATCTTCGAAGGCAACTGGCTGTACCTGGCCCACGAAAGCCAGATTCCGAACAAAAATGATTTCCTGACCACCACCATGGGGCGCCAGCCGATCTTCATCGCGCGCAACAAGGACGGTGTGCTGAACGCATTCGTCAACGCCTGCAGCCATCGCGGCGCCATGCTGTGCCGGCACAAATCCGGCAACAAAAGTTCCTATACCTGCCCATTCCACGGCTGGACGTTCAACAACTCTGGCAAGTTGCTCAAGGTCAAAGACCCGAGCGAGGCCGGCTATCCAGAAGGCTTCAACTGCGAAGGTTCGCATGACTTGACCAAAGTCGCGCGTTTCGAGTCCTATCGCGGCTTCCTGTTCGGCAGCCTGAATCCCGACGTGAAGTCGCTGGCTGATCACTTGGGTGAGTCGGCCAAAATTATCGATATGATCGTCGATCAGTCCGCAGACGGTCTGGAAGTACTGCGCGGCTCAAGCTCTTACATCTACGAGGGCAATTGGAAGCTTACTGCCGAAAACGGCGCCGATGGTTACCACGTCAGTTCGGTGCACTGGAACTACGCCGCCACTCAGAGCCAGCGTACCCAACGTGACGCCGGGGAAGAGATCAAAACCATGAGCGCCGGAAGCTGGGCCAAGAAGGGGGGCGGTTTTTACTCTTTCGATCATGGACATCTGCTGCTCTGGACCCGTTGGGCGAATCCTGAGGATCGACCAGCTTACGAACGCCGTGACGAGTTGGCCCGTGATTTTGGTCAGGCTCGCGCCGACTGGATGATCGAAAATTCGCGCAACCTGTGCCTTTACCCCAACGTGTACCTGATGGACCAGTTCAGTTCGCAGATTCGTATAGCCCGGCCGATTTCCGTCGACAAAACCGAGATCACCATCTACTGCATCGCACCTAAAGGTGAGAGCGCCGAGGCGCGCACCAAACGCATTCGTCAGTACGAGGATTTCTTCAACGTCAGTGGCATGGCCACGCCTGATGACCTTGAAGAGTTCCGCTCCTGCCAGACCGGTTACGGTGCCGGCCGCGGCTGGAATGACATGTCCCGAGGCGCTGCCCATTGGGTGGAGGGCGCTGACACGGCCGCCCAGGAAATTGACCTCAAACCCTTGCTCTCCGGGGTGCGCACCGAAGATGAAGGCCTGTTCGTGCTGCAGCACAAGTACTGGCAGGAAACCATGCTCAAGGCTGCCGAGGCCGAGGCGCAACTTATTCCAGTGGAGGCCGTGCAATGAGCAGCACTTACGACATCGTGCGCGACTTCCTCTATCGCGAGGCTCGTTATCTGGATGACGGCCAATGGGATCAATGGCTTGAACTGTACGCTGGCGACGCGAGTTTCTGGATGCCGTCCTGGGACGACAATGACACGCTGACTGAAGACCCACAGAGTGAAATTTCGCTGATCTGGTATGGCAGTCGCGGTGGCCTGGAAGATCGCGTGTTCCGCATCAAAACCGAGCGCTCCAGCGCGACGATTCCAGACACGCGGACCTCGCACAACCTCAACAACATCGAAATCGTCGAAGAAGGTGAGGGGCTATGCCGCGTGCGCTTTAACTGGCACACCCTGAGCTTCCGTTACAAAACCACCGACAGTTACTTCGGTACCAGCTTCTACACCCTGGACATGCGCGGCGAGCAGCCGCTCATCAAAGCCAAGAAAGTGGTTCTGAAGAACGATTACGTCCGTCAAGTCATCGACATCTACCATATCTGATCCATGCGGTGACGAGTCACGGGGGCCTATGGGCACACCGGACTCGGTACTGCGAGCGAGGTGCATCATGAGCTTCCATATCGCCCTCAACTTTGAAGACGGGGTGACCCGTTTCATCGAGGCTGCTGGCCACGAAACCGTCGCCGATGCGGCGTATCGTCAAGGCATCAACCTACCGCTGGACTGTCGCGACGGTGCCTGCGGTACGTGCAAATGCTTCGCCGAGGCGGGTCATTACGACATGGGCGACAACTTCATCGAGGACGCGCTGAGTGAAGAAGAACACGCCTTGGGCTACGTCCTGACCTGTCAAATGCGCGCCGAGAGCGACTGCGTTTTACGAGTGCCTGCGTCTTCGCAAGTGTGTAAGACCGAGCAGGCGAGCTATGAAGCGACCATCAGTGATGTGCGCCAATTGTCCGAGAGCACTATCGCGTTGTCCATCAAGGGGGACTCTCTGAGCAAACTGGCGTTTCTGCCGGGCCAGTACGTCAACCTGCAGGTGCCGGGCAGCGAACAGACGCGTGCCTATTCCTTCAGCTCGTTGCAAAAGGATGGCGAGGTCAGCTTCCTGATCCGTAACGTGCCCGGTGGCCTGATGAGCAGCTTTCTCACGGGGCTGGCCAAGGCGGGCGACAGCATGAACCTGGCAGGTCCTTTGGGCAGTTTCTACCTGCGAACGATCAATCGGCCATTGCTGCTGTTGGCGGGTGGTACGGGCCTGGCACCCTTCACCGCCATGCTTGAAAAAATCGCTCAAGATGGCAGTGCGCACCCTGTGCACCTCATCTACGGGGTGACCAATGATTTCGACCTGGTTGAGATTGAACGTCTGGACGCTTTGGCGGCCAGCATTGCGAATTTCAGTTTCAGCGCCTGCGTGGCCAACCCTGAAAGTCAGTACCCACTTAAGGGATACGTTACTCAACACATCGAACCGCGTCACCTGAATGAAGGTGATGTCGATGTGTACTTGTGCGGGCCGCCACCCATGGTTGAGGCGGTCAGTCACTACATCCGCGAGCAGGGCATCACGCCAGCGAATTTCTACTACGAGAAGTTCGCTGCCGCTGCCGCTTGATCCTGTTTTTCGCGGGGGAACGCAGTGTGCAGGCAACTTTCCCCCTCCTTATCCGAGGTTGTCATGAACAACAGATTCGACAATAAGGTCGCGCTGGTCACCGGCGCGGCACAAGGCATTGGTCGTCGGGTGTGCGAGCGACTGCTGGAAGAAGGCGCGCGGTTGGTTGCCGTTGATCGTTCCGAGCTGGTTCACGAACTGCAAGGTGAGGGCGTGCTGACCCTCACTGCCGACCTGGAAAGACACGACGATTGCGCGCGGGTGATGGCTGCGGCGGTCGAAGTTTTTGGCCGTCTGGATGTGCTGGTCAATAACGTTGGCGGCACCATCTGGGCCAAGCCGTTCGAACATTACAGTGCTGAGCAGATCGAAGCAGAAGTGCGTCGATCGCTGTTTCCGACATTGTGGTGCTGTCATGCGGCGTTGCCCTACATGCTTGAGCAAGGGCACGGCGCCATCGTCAATGTGTCTTCGATCGCCACCCGGGGTGTCAACCGCGTTCCCTATGGCGCGGCGAAGGGCGGAGTAAATGCGCTGACCGCTTGCCTTGCCTTTGAAAATGCCACACGTGGCGTTCGGATCAACGCCACTGCACCGGGTGGCACCGAAGCGCCGCCTCGACGCATTCCACGTAATTCGCAAGAACAGACAGCGCAGGAGCAGACCTGGTACCAGGAGATTGTCGATCAGACGGTCGAAAGTAGTTTGATGAAGCGCTATGGGACGATCGACGAGCAGGTCGGGGCCATCCTGTTCCTGGCCTCCGATGACGCTTCCTATATCACCGGAATAACCTTGCCGGTGGGGGGCGGCGACCTCGGCTGACGCCAAGCTTGCATTGCAACTGGACTTTATAGTCCTCGCCTCACCGGCTTCCTTGCAGCGCTGGTAATGGCGCTGCCCACTTTCAGAAGTCCGCGGTATGAGGCACCCGCGTCTGAGTCGTCGCCCCTGTCCTTGGACAAGAGCCGACATGAGTAAGGTGTTCAAAGATTGTTGGTTTTCCGCCTTGGTGGCGGGGATGATCGCTACGCTGATCTCCTATGCGGGCCCAGTGGTGCTGATTTTTCATGCCGCCCCAAGCGCCACGATGTCTGCGCAAATGCTTTCATCGTGGGTATGGGCGATCTCCATCGGCAGTGCCATCCGCCCGACCAGACGTTGAGAACCAAACATATGCCATGGCGTTTAGAGGGCCATTGGGCGTCTGCAGGTATATCCACTCTACGAATGCATTGAGGCTTTGCCCCGGCGTTGACGCCTCCAACTGTTCAGCGTATCGACCACAAATACCAGCAACAGCTTGAAGGCAGCGTACTCAGTACGGTCGCGAGCTGGGTCGCGGCGGGAACAATCTTCAGGCTGGTAACCAGCGCCGTCCACACGCCGAGTCTCATGAAATCCTTAAGCAAAAAATTCCCCTTTACATTATTTTTGCGGCATGCATTAATTCGTTCGCAGCCCGAACTAAATAGGGCTGCAGTGAGACCACAAGGTTTTCTAGGAAGGGGAATTCCAGATGAATGGGGTATTGGCTGAGTCGGCACTTGGGCGTCGGGTGAATTACCAGACTGTGATGGAGTGCATCGTCCGCCAAGGTCCGACGTCCCGCGCCCAGGTCGCCAAATTGACGGGTCTGTCCAAACAGACCGTATCGGAATTGGTTTCAATGCTTGAGGAGTCAGGCTGGGTACGCGAAGTGGGCAGCGTTCAGGGCAAGTTGGGTCGCACTGCGATTACCTACGAACTGAATCCCAAAGCAGGCTATGTCGCCGTCTGTGATCTGGGTGGAACCCATTTGAAGCTGGGGATTGCAGATGTTTCAGGGCACCTGATCGAAGAAACCCGTTCGCCGCTGAAGGACGGTGGTGCTCAGGTGGAAGAGCAGCTGGCGCAAGGCATTAGCAACTTGTTGAAAAAGCACACTATCGAAGGCAACAAATTGCTGCAGGTTGTCGTCGGGGTGCCAGGAGTCGTTGATCGCAAAACCCGGCGAGTGCATCACTCTCCGAATTTACCGGCATTGCCAGGGGCAGACCTTGAAGTTGCACTTTACCGTGCCTTAGGTGTGCCGGTGTTGCTGGAAAACGAAGTCAATCTGGCCGCCGTTGGGGAATTGTGGCGTGGCCGTGGGCAGGCCAGCGATAGTTTCATCTTTGTCGCGATGGGAACCGGCATCGGGATGGGGGTCATCCTAGACGGCAAACTGTGGCGTGGTGCCCGCGGCGGCGCAGGTGAAATTGGCTACATGCCTGTGCTGAACGAAGATGTTGATCCTGAGGTGAAGCGGCACGGCCCACTGGAAACGGTGTCGAGTGGTCAAGCAATCTTGCGTTTTTACCGAGAGCTCAGTGGCCATCGCGTTGACGAAGTACCTGAGGTATTTGACCGCGCCGCCGCAGGTGATGAGGTTGCCCAACAGGTTATCGACCAAGTAGCGCGAGGCTGCGCCAAGGCGATTGGGGCAACCGCCACCGTACTGGATCCGCAACTCTGTCTGTTAGGCGGCAGCGTTGGCGGGCGCCCCGAAATGCTGGAACGGGTTCGCTATTGGCTGGCGGAAATGATGGACGATCCGCTGCCGCTGGAAGCCTGTGCCTTAGGCAAAAAAGCCGGCCTACTCGGGGCCATAGCAATTGCACTGCAAGAAGTTAATGGCCGGTACTTTTCCCCGCAACTTCCGAATCACCTGCAAGACAATGAGTTGTACCTAAGTAGAACCGCTATCCCGTAGAGAGTTTTAATAATAAAAAGAAGTGCATTAACCGGCTTGTCTGTGAGCCGACATTCCTCCCGCAAACATGAGAGATAACATGACAACGGTACGAATTGGTATTAACCCGATTACTTGGACAAATGACGATGTTCCGGAATTAGGGGGCGATACGCCGCTGGAAGTCTGTCTGAGTGAAACAAAGTTGGCAGGCTATGCGGGTTCGGAATTAGGAGGAAAGTTTCCGCGTCAAGCGGAAGTGCTTCGCCCTATTGTTAAGGCGCACGGGCTGGATATTATTTCAGGCTGGTATGACGGAAGAATTGCAGAGAACGAGGTGGATGAAGAGTTCGACGCTATTTTGCCGCACCTGACATTGCTCAAGGAAATGGGCAGCAAAGTAGTTGTCTATGCAGACACCAGTTATGGCCGCCACGGCGCTATCCATGACCCGGCTTCCATTCGTCCTGAGTTACCGGATGGCGACTGGATCAGCTACGGCAAGAAGGTGACCCAGCTGGCGGAAAAGATGGCTGATTTTGGCGTGAAGATGGGCTACCACCACCATATGGGGACCGTCGTTCAAACCGATTATGAGATAGATCAGCTGATGCAACACACTGGTGAGGCGGTAGGCTTGCTCTTTGATACGGGGCATTGTTTGTATGCCGGGGGTGATCCTTACGCACTGGTTCGCCGTCATGCCAAACGTATCAACCATGTTCATTTGAAGGATGTTCGAAAGGCCGAGCTGGATAAAGCCTTGAAAGAAGACTTGAGCTTCATGGGCGCGGTGATGAATGGCATTTTCACGGTGACGGGCGACGGTGTGATTGATTACGCGGACATTTTGAAAGTCCTGGCGGAAAATAATTACAGCGGCTGGCTGGTTGTCGAAGCCGAGCAGGATCCGAATAAAGCGAATCCGCTGGTGTATGCAACGATGGGTTACAAGAATACCAAGCAGTTGGCAGAACGTGCAGGCTTCACTGTTAAATCCTGAATTTCCAAATCGATTTCATCATTAGGAAAGAGATACGTCTATGCAAAAGAAATTGCGTGTTGGTGTCTTAGGGGCTGGGTTAATTGCTCAACTCGAACATATTCCGAATATCCTGAAGTTGAGCGGGCTGTTTGAACTGGTCGGTATCGCGGATGCCTCGGCGACCGTACGCCAATTCTTCCACGACAAACATTTGCCCGTGTATGAATCGCATCAACAATTGCTGAGCCAGGGCGAGCCGGAAGCGATCTTTGTATGTTCGCCGGATTGCTACCACGCAGACATGGTGATCGATGCACTTAATGCCGGCTGCCATGTCTTCACTGAAAAACCCATCTGCTACAGCCTGGAGGACGTCGCCCGTATCAAACAGGCACGTGATGCCAATGGTCGGGTTCTGCAGGTTGGCTACATGAAGCGCTTTGATCCTTCTTACCAGCTGCTGCGCGACATGTTGCCCGAAGACGGCGCAAAACTGCGCATGGTCAGTGTGGAAGTGTGCGATCCGGACTCCTGGCCGTTCCGTGAGCATCAGGGCGAACTGGTATTCGCCAATGATATTCCCCAAGCGCTCAGAGACGAGTTCAAGACCCGGCAGCGTGAGCAAGTGGTCCAGGCACTAGGCGGGCAGCCCGATGAAAACAGCTTCCGTGGTTTTACTGGTGCGTACTGTTCAAGCCTCGTACATGACATCAACGTTGTTCATGGGCTGCTGCAAAAAATGAATGTTTCCACGGTCGGCGTTGAAGCGGCCACCTTCTTTGCCAACGGCGACGGCGGGCAGGCCACGGTGCGGCTGAATACGCAAACCAGCCTGTGGCAAATGATGCACCTGACCGTTCCACAGGTGGCGGAGTATCACGAGCGCATCTCGCTGTATTTTGATGACGCCGTGTACCACCTGGAATTCCCATCGCCTTATCTGAACCACTTCCCCACTCGCTTGACCGTGTGGAAGTCCGATGGACAGCACTCACAGAAAACCGAGCACCGGGCCAACTACAAGGAAGCGTTTGTCGAGGAGATCAAATATTTCTGGAAAACCATTGTTATCGGGAGCACGCCGCTCAACACCCTCGAAGATGCCGAGCGCGATACACGTCTGCTGTCCGCAATGGGACGCACCGCACTAAATAACGCAACACGTTCGATGTGAGAGGTGAGTATGCGCAAGCTGAAAATTGCAGTGATCGGTGCCGGTGTCATTGGGAAAATGCACATTCAGAATCTGATAAAAGGCGTGGACGGCGCAGAACTGGTGGCGGTGGCCTCTCCCTCGATCGGCAAGCACAAAGAATGGCTGACTAACACCGGCGTCGGAAATCAATTCGCTGATTACAAGGAAATGCTGGCGAGTGTGGAGGTTGATGCGGTGTGCATCTGCTCTGCCACCACCGCTCACCTGGAAATCGTCAAATACGTCGCCGGGCTTGGTAAGGCGATGTTCTGCGAAAAGCCGCTGGATGTTGACTATCGCCAGAGCAAGGAAATTGCGGCCATCGTCAAAGAAGCCGGCGTGCCGTTCCAGGTTGGCTTCAATCGACGCTATGACGCGCAGTTTCGTCAATTGCACCAGGTCGTCAGTGGTGGTGAAATCGGCACCCCACAGGTGGTGAAAATCACTTCGCGTGAAGCCGAGCTTCCGCCGCGAGGCGCACTGAAGTCGGCAGGCAATGTCTTTATCGACATCCACGTGCACGACTTTGATATGGCGCAGTACCTGATGGGCGACACCATTGAACGGGTCTATGCGGAGGGTGGGGCCATTGCTGACCCGTCGCGCGCGGATGAAGAAGGTTTTGTCGACACGACCGTCATTACGCTGAAATTCGCCAACGGCGGCGTGGGGGTGATTGATTGTTCACTGGGCGCTGTATATGGTCATGACCAGTTGGCTGAAGTACTGGGTTCCAAGGGCCTTGCGAAAATTCACAACCTCACGCCGACCACCGTAGAAATCTTCAAGGAAGAGGGCGTCAAGACAGACAAGCCTTATTTCAATTGTCTTGATCGTTACCCGCAATCTTATGCCAGCGAACTTGCTGCCTTTGCCCATAGTGTACTGAATAATAAACCTGTGCTGGTGGGCGCTAAAGAATCCCTGCAAGCCGAAAGAGTTGCATTGGCAGCAGACATTTCATTCAAGGAGCAACGCCCGGTATTTGTTAGGGAAGTCAACTGAAAGTTCGGAAGTCAACAATAAGCATAAGAAGACAGTCCACTTTAGGAGATTCACCATGAAATCGCGGATTAAGAATACGTTGTTGCACGGTGTTGTAACTGCTGTTTTGACATCGGCAGTGATGATTCCATCAATTTCCAATGCTGCAGACGAACCGGTGCGCATTGCCTTTGTTACACACGGGCAAGCGGGTGACTCTTATTGGAATGCCTTGAAGAAAGGCATGGAGGATGCAGCCAGGGAAACTGGCGCCAAAGTGTCCTACCAGGCCCCTGAATCCTTTGACCCGATTGCCATGTCGCGCATGATCGATGCCGCCGTCGCTGCCAAGGTCAATGGACTTGTTGTGTCTGTGCCTGATGCCAACGCACTGCAAAAGTCCATCAAGGCTGCTGATGCTTCCGGTATTCCAGTGATTGTCGTGGATTCGGGTGAAGACGACGTAAAAAAGGTAGGTGCAAAGTTTTATGTGGGTAGCGCTGCCGAGTACTCCGCCGGGAAGATGGCCGGTGAGCGTTACAAGGCGGCTGGGGTGAAAAACCCGATCTGTCTGAATCACGAAGTCGGTAACGTCTCTATCGATGACCGTTGCCGCGGATTCAAGGACGGCATGGGGGGCAATGCTCCGGTTGTGGCCATGACGCTGGACCCGACCGATATCACCTCGCGAGTGGGCGCTTACCTGGCCAGCCACTCGGAAGTCGACGGCATTCTGGCGACCAGCTCCAGCGTGGCGAACGTGTTGATTGTCGACTTGCGCAAGAAAGGAACGTTAACCAAGTACAAGTTTGGCAGCTTTGATGTGTCCCCTGAGTTGCTCGACGGTGTGGCGAAAGGCGATGTGTTTTTTGCGCTGGATGCACAACAATACATGATGGGCTACTTGCCCGTTGTCATGCTCGCCAAGCAAGCCAAGTATGGTCTGCTGCCATTGAACAATGTGTACACCGGTCCGCTGTTCGTCAGTACCAAAGTGGATGCGGAAAAAGTATTGACGCTCAGTAAACTAGGCTACCGCTAATCTCACCATTAACCCGGCCACATTACGGGCGTTGCAGTGGGATAAACGCAAAAAGCAGCGACTTCCGAAGTCATGAATTCGCTCTTTGTGTGGCCGAAATATACGGGGCATGAAATGAAAACAACAATAAAAATCGGCATCGTAGGCTTGGGTCGTATTGGTAAAAACCATGCGCGCAATCTGGCACAGCGGGTACATGGTGCAGAGCTGATCGCGGGTTCCAGTCCGGTTGCTGCTGAACGTGAGTGGGCCGGGAAAGAGCTGGGTATCACGCGACTTTATGAAAACATGGAGTCGCTACTGGCGGATAAGGACGTCGATGCCGTGTGGCTTGCCACCCCGACGTCATTGCATGCCGAGCAAATTGTTTCGGCACTCGAAGCCGGTAAACATGTATTTTGCGAAAAGCCATTGGCACTCACCGAAGCAGAGTGCGAACGGGTCCTGGCGGCGGCCGACAAGTACTCTTCCCAAACGGTCATGATTGGGTTCATGCGTCGCTACGATCCGGCTTATGTAGATGCCAAGCGTCTATTGAAGAATGGCGATCTGGGCCGCCTGTTCCGCCTGCATTGCGCTTCGCTGGATGCGATTGATACCAATGGCTTCTTTGTAGACTTTGCGCCGACATCCGGTGGTCTGTTCCTGGACTGCAGCATTCACGACATCGACGTGGCCCTTTGGATGACCGACGGTGCAAAACCCGTGTCGGTTTCCGCTACCGGTATCCGCGCCATGTACCCCGGCCTGGCCGCCTGCAATGACGTCGATACCGCCACCGCCACCGTTCTATTCGAGAACGACATTCTCGCGACTTTTCATGCCTCCCGCACTTCCCATCACGGCGATGAAACCTCGTTGCAGTTGGTGGGGACTGATGCCTCACTGACACTTGGCGTAGGTGGAACCCCGGTTTCAGAAGTCAGTGTGCAGAAGGGCAATGCCAACCACTCCGATAAGGTAGTGGATTTCTTTGGTCGCTTTGAGCAAGCCTTTGTCCTGGAAGCACAAGCCTTTATTGATGCCGTCAGCAGTGGCGACACCCTGAGAGGCCGCTTGTTAGAGGCACAAGCCGCTACCCGTATTGGCGTTGCCATGCGGGAAGCGTTGGAACAACAAAAGATCGTTAACTTCGATAACTGATAAGTATCCGGGATTTCATTGGTCGCACTGTCGAGCGCATCAAGCCCACTGGCTCGCGCTCGATAGGCATTCTTGTATCAATGGCTTCCTAGTTTATTTGGAAATAGTAATTTCTAGACCAAATGGAGAAGAAAATGAATGCCACAAGTGTTGAAGTGCCCAAAAGCATCCAGATAACAAAGAAGGGTGTTGGCAGCGATTCAAAACGGTTAACCAAACAATCGATTTTTGCACGTGTTATGCATCGCCCGGAATCGGGTGCGGTATCGGGTCTGCTGTTTGTTTATGTTTTCTTTCTCTTGTTTGCGAACGGCAGTGGAATGTTTGGCGCCGAAGGGATGCTGAATATTTTCAAAGTGGCCGCCGAGCTTGGGATTTTGGCGGTTTCGGTTTCCTTGCTGATGATTGCGGGTGAATTTGATCTGTCGATCGGATCAATGATTGCACTTTCGGGGCTAATGATCGGCGTTGGCGTTACCAAGTTGGGGTTGTCATTACCGGTCGCGGTGATGATGGCGTTTGTATTCAGTTTGATGATCGGCGCGTTCAACGGTTATTTGGTGGTTCGCACCAAATTGCCATCGTTTATTGTGACCTTGGCGACAATGTTCATCTTGCGCGGTGTCGCCGTAGCGATAACGCGTTTATTGACCGGCAAAACGCAAATTTCTTATGTCGTGAATGAACTCAATGAAAACTCCTGGGTAGTGTCCATTTTTTCGGGGCACCTCTTTGGCGGTCTGTTCCAGTACCTCGCGGAACACGGTGTGATCACGATGCGGCCGGATGGACTGGCGTCAGTGCCCGGTATTCCGGTGTCGATCCTGTGGTGGGTAGTTGTTACGGCGCTGGCAACCTGGGTATTGCTGCGCACTCGACTGGGCAACTGGATCTTCGCCACGGGCGGGGATGCCAATGCCGCACGCAACATGGGCGTGCCAGTTGATAGAGTAAAAATATACCTGTTCATGTTCTCGGCATTGATGGCGACGTTGTTTGCCACCATACAAGTTTTGGAGTCAGGGTCTGCCGACACCATGCGCGGTATCCAGAAAGAATTTGAAGCCATTATTGCCGCGGTCATTGGTGGTTCTTTATTGACGGGGGGATATGGTTCCGCGGTGGGTTCCATGGTGGGTGCCTTGATTTTTGGTACTGTTCAAGTTGGCATGTTCTACACCGGCATCGATACGGATTGGTTCAAGGTTTTCCTGGGGCTGATGGTTCTGATTGCGGTGTTGTTTAACGATTACATCCGCAAGATGGCAACCAGCAGCCGATAAATTTCTACAGGAGATTTAACATGCTTCCAGTAATTGAACTTGCCAATGTCAGAAAAACCTTCGGCTCCGTGGTTGCCCTTCAGGGTGTTTCATTTGATGTTTGTCCAGGCGAAGTGCATTGCTTGCTTGGGGATAACGGTGCAGGCAAGTCCACCCTGATTAAGGTGTTGTCTGGTGTGCATCAGCCCAGTGCCGGCGGCATTCGTATCAACGGCAAGGATGTCTTGTTCAAGAGCCCGCGCGATGCCTATCAAGCCGGTGTCGCAACCGTGTTCCAGGACTTGGCGATGCTGCCTTTGATGAGCATCAGCCGTAACTTCTTCCTGGGGCGTGAACCGACCAAGGGCCGAGGTTTGCTGCGGCGTTTTGATGCGAAGTACGCCGATCAAGTGACTCGTGAAGAAATGGTACGGATCGGCATCGATATTCGTGATCCGGCGCAGGCCGTCGGGACCCTGTCGGGTGGCGAGCGGCAAGGGTTGGCCATCGCTCGAGCGACCTATTTCGGCGCCAAAGTCTTGATCCTGGATGAGCCGACTTCAGCGCTGGGTGTCCATCAGGCCAGCATGGTCTTGAAATATATAGCCAAGGCCAGAAACGACGGCATCGGCGTGGTGTTTATTACCCACAACATCAACCACGCCTACCCGATTGGCGATCGCTTCACCCTGCTCAATCGAGGCACAAACCACGGTACCTATAAGAAAACCGATATTTCTCGCGAAGAAATCTTGCGTGTGATGGCCGGTGGCGAGGACTTGGACACGCTCGTGGAGACGCCGGGCGTTGTGATTTGAGTGATCAAGATTACGAGGGCTGAACATGGGAAATTTAACGAAGTTTGCAAATGATCGCCCTTTAGATCTCATTTGCCTTGGGCGTTTGCTGGTCGACCTTTATGCCACCAACATCGGTGCACGCCTCGAAGATGTCAGCCACTTTGCCAAATACCTGGGCGGCTCTTCGGGTAACGTGGCGTTCGGCACTTCCCGGCTGGGCCTGAAGTCGGCGATGTTGAGCCGGGTGGGTAGCGATCAGATGGGGCAGTTTCTGATCGAGACACTGGCGGCAGAAGGCTGTGATGTATCGCAACTCAAGCGCGACCCAGAACACCTGACTGGCCTGGTGTTGCTCGGTATCAAGGATCGCGAAAGCTTCCCGCTATTGTTCTATCGCGACCATTGCGCTGATATGGCGCTTTCAATCGGTGATATTGATGAATCCTTCATCGCCTCCAGCAAAGCGCTGGCCATTACCGGTACACACTTCTCGCAACCGGGGGTGCACGCCGCTGCCAGCCTTGCCCTCGACTTTGCTCGTCGCAATAACGTGCGCACGGTGCTGGATATCGACTACCGTCCGGTCTTGTGGGGGCTTACTGCAAAGGGTGATGGCGAAACCCGGTTTATCGCCGACAGCAGCGTCACGCAACATCTGCAAGCCATTCTGCCGAAGTTCGACCTGATCGTCGGGACCGAGGAGGAGTTTCGTATCGCCGGCGGCATGGACGATCTGATCGCCTGTCTGCGGGTGGTGCGACAGGTATCGGACGCCACGCTGGTGGTAAAGCTCGGTGCACTCGGGTGCGTGGTGATCGAGGGCGCGATCCCCGCCCGAATAGAAGATGCCGGTGTACAGCAGGGCGTCCAGGTGGAAGTGCTCAATGTACTGGGTGCCGGTGATGCCTTCCTGTCGGGCTTCCTGTCAGGTTGGTTGCGTGGCGAGGACTACACGGCCTGCTGCCGGAATGCCAATGCCTGCGGTGCCCTGGTAGTGAGCCGCCATGGTTGTGCGCCGGCCATGCCGACGCAGGCGGAACTGAGTTATTTCCTCGAAACTCAACCGGTGCGGCCGGCCGCGGACAAGACCCTCAATCACTTGCACCGTGTGACGGTAGCGCGCCCACAGTGGGACGAGCTTCTTGTGTTGGCCTTCGATCACCGCGTCCAGCTGCTCGAATTGGCTCGGCAGGGCGGTCTGCCCGAGTCGAGCATCGGCAAACTCAAGCAACTGCTGGTCGAGGCAGTGGCCGAGGTGGAAAAGCAATACGGCCTGGCCGGCAAGGTCGGGATTCTGGCTGACGACCTCTATGGCCAGGATGCCCTGAACGATGCGACAGGTCGCGGCTGGTGGATCGGTCGCCCGGTTGAGTTGCCGTTGTCCAATCCGCTTCAGTTCGAGTGGGGACGGTCAATCGGCTCACATCTACTCAGTTGGCCCAAGGAACATGTGATCAAGTGCCTGGTGCAGTACCACCCAGATGACACGCTTAAAAACCGCCTGGAACAGGAGGCACAGCTGCTGGCGCTCTACCAGGCGGCTCAGGTGTCGGGTCACGAATTGTTGCTGGAAGTGATTCCTCCCAAGAAAATGCAGCAGTGGCCGGACACTGTCTACCGCGCATTGCAGCGTCTTTACGACCTGGGTATTGCTCCCGAATGGTGGAAGCTGGAGCAACTCTCTGCGCCGATGTGGCAGCAGATTGATGCGTTGATTCATGCGCGCGATCCGTACTGCCGTGGCGTGGTGCTACTGGGGCTCAATGCACCGGCCGAGTCCCTGCGTGAGGGTTTCCGGGCCGCACGCGCCTCGAAGACCTGCCGCGGTTTCACGGTTGGCCGAACCATTTTCTACGAACCCAGCCGCAAATGGTTCCAGGGTGAACTCGACGATGAAGGGGTCAAGCGTGAAATCGCGGCCAACTTTGTGGAGCTGATTCAAGCCTGGCGTGAAGAGTCCGGGAGGGCTGCCTGATGTCCACTATTCGATTGACCATGGCCCAGGCACTGGTACGTTATCTTGCCGCGCAACGGGTCGAGATCGACGGCGATCGACTGCCGCTATTCGCAGGCTGTTTTGCCATCTTCGGCCACGGCAACGTGGCGGGTGTCGGCGAAGCACTCTACCAACAGCGCGAGGATTTCCCCACCTATCGTGCGCACAATGAGCAGGGTATGGCGCATGCTGCGATTGCCTACGCCAAGGCGCACTTTCGCAAACGCATGATGGCGGTGACCACCAGTATTGGCCCGGGTGCCACCAATCTGGTCACGGCTGCCGCGCTGGCCCACGTGAATCGGCTACCGGTGTTGCTGTTGCCTGGCGATGTGTTTGTTTCGCGGGCACCGGACCCGGTGCTGCAGCAAATTGAAGACAGCGTCGATGGAAGCGTGTCGGCCAACGACAGCTTGCGGCCGGTGTCGCGCTACTTCGACCGGATCATTCGCCCCGAGCAACTGCTGACGGCCTTGCCGCGTGCGATCTCGATTTTGACCGACCCGGCCCAGTGCGGCCCAGTGACACTGGCCTTGCCGCAGGACGTACAAACCGAGGCCTATGATTACCCGGTTGAATTTTTCAACGAGCGGCTGGTGCGCATCCGCTGCCTGACTGCTGCTCAGGATGAGCTGGAGGAGGCCATCCAGGCGATTTGCCAGGCCCGCAAACCAGTGATCGTATCCGGTGGGGGTGTGCTGTACTCCGGCGCCGGTGCCGCATTATGTACCTTCGCCGAGACCTTCGGTGTGCCGGTCTGTGAAACCCAGGCGGGTAAGAGCGCCTTGCCGTGGGACCACCCGCTGCAACTGGGGGCGGTGGGTGTGACCGGTTCACCGGCGGCCAACGAGCTGGCGAGCGAGGCTGACCTGGTGTTGGCCATCGGCACCCGTTTGCAGGACTTCACGACGGGCTCGCACAGCTTGTTCAGCCAGGCCCGCTTATTGTCGATCAACGTCAACACCTTTGATGCGTTGAAATGGCGTGGTCAAGGTCTCGTGGCGGACGCTCGCTGGGCATTGGACCAACTGACCCGACAACTGGGCCGCGACTGGCAGGCCGAGGTGCAATGGACGGAGCGTGCGCGCCAGTTGGCTCACGGTTGGCGCGAAACAGTACAAGGCGTCACCAGCCGGTGTGAAGCGCCGGGCGCCGGTTATCTTCCCTACGATGCCGAAGTGATTGGCGCGGTCCAGCGCTCGCACCCGGACTCTGCCCGGCATGACATCGTGGTGTGTGCTGCTGGCACGCTGCCTGCCGAGCTGCACAAGTTGTGGCGTGCGGGCGCGGCAGGCGCCTACCACATGGAGTACGGCTACTCCTGCATGGGCTATGAAGTGGCGGGTGGGCTGGGGGTGAAGATGGCCCGCCCGGAACGGGAAATCATTGTGATGGTGGGCGATGGGTCCTACCTGATGATGAATTCGGAATTGGCGACGTCGGTGATGCTGGGTCACAAGCTGATCGTGGTGTTGCTGGACAACCGAGGTTACGGCTGCATCAACCGTTTGCAGCAGGCCTGTGGTGGCGAGCCCTTCAACAACATGCTCGAAAACTGCCTGACCGGTCCCCAGGGGTTGCCTGAAATCGACTTCGCGAAACACGCGCAAGCGCTCGGTGCCAAGGCCGAACATGTACCCGATATTGCTGGGCTTGAAGCAGCGATGGTGCGCGCCCGGCAAAGCGAGCGCAGCTATGTGGTCGTTATCGATACCGATGCACAGCGTACTACCCAGGAGGGCGGCTGCTGGTGGGAAGTCGCTGTGCCCCAAGTATCGCAGCGCCCGCAAGTACAAGAGGCGCGTGCCGCCTATGAGTCGGCCAGAAATGTGCAGCGCATCTAAAGGGGAACAACATGAGCTTGTTAGTCAAAGCGGCCAAGAGTGGGCGCGAACGAGTCAAAGTGACCCCGGCGTCGGCAGGGTGGGGGCATGTTGGCTTTGAAGTCCGGCAATTGGCGACTGGTGAGTCGATCAGGCTGCATGAAACAGAACGCGAGACCTGTGTGGTCTTGTTGTGTGGCGTGGTGTCGGTGAGCGCGGGCGATCTGCACTGCAAGGAGATAGGCGGGCGTACAGGTCCGTTCGACGAGCAGGCACCCTATGCGTTGTATTTGCCGCCCAGGCTGGCAGCACAAATTATCGCCCACAGCAACGCGGAGATCGCGCTGTGCACCGCGCCGGCCGAAGGCAAACTGCCAGCGCGCTTGATTGAGCCCGCCAGCATCCGGCGTTCGGTCCGGGGGGTTGCTGCCAATACCCGGTACATCACAGATATCCTGCCGGCCGACCAGCCAGCGGAGTCGTTGCTGGTGGTGGAGGTACGCACGCCGCAGAGCCACAGTTCGAGCTACCCACCGCACAAGCACGATACCGATGCGATACCCCATGAAAGCGTGCTCGAGGAGACCTATTACCACCGTATCAGCCCGGCGCAGGGTTTCGTTTTTCAGCGCGTATACACCGACGACCGCAGCCTGGATGAGGCCATGGCGGTCGAAGACGGCGACGTGGTGATGGTGCCACGCGGTTACCACCCCGTCGTGGTGCCCTACGGCTATGAAAGCTATTACCTGAATGTTATGGCCGGTCCGACCCGCCAGTGGTGTTTCAAGAACGATCCGGTGCACGAATGGCTGACCACGCAGGGGCCTGGGCAACCGGGCACGGCCCCGGAACGCTAGTTCGTACGTCCCTCCACTTCGAACCAAAGGTTTTCAACCATGAGTAGCATCCATCATCTGATCAACGGCGAGCACGTTGCCATCGCAGGTCGTACTGCGCCCGTGTACAACCCGTCGACCGGCGAAGTGATCCACCAGGTTTCGCTTGCCGATCGCGCTACGGTCCAACAGGCGATATCCGTTGCGACGGCGGCTTTTCCCGCATGGCGCCAGACCCCTGCCGCCAAGCGTGCCCAGATCATGTTTCGTTTCAAGCAACTGCTTGAGCAAAACGAGCCCAGGATCGCCCAGATGATCAGCGAAGAGCACGGCAAGACACTGGAAGACGCTGCGGGCGAACTCAAGCGCGGTATTGAAAACGTCGAGTTCGCATGCTCCGCCCCAGAAATCCTCAAGGGTGAGTACAGCCGCAATGTGGGTCCGAATATCGATGCCTGGAGTGATTTCCAGCCAATCGGTGTGGTGGCCGGTATCACCCCGTTCAACTTCCCGGCCATGGTGCCACTGTGGATGTATCCGCTGGCCATCGTTTGCGGCAACTGCTTCATCCTCAAGCCTTCGGAGCGTGATCCCAGCTCTACCTTGTATATCGCCGAACTGTTGCTCCAAGCGGGTCTGCCCAAAGGTGTGATGAGTGTCGTGCACGGCGACAAGGAAGCCGTCGATGCCCTGATTGAAGCACCCGAAATCAAAGCCCTGAGTTTCGTCGGTTCTACACCAATTGCCGAATACATCTACGCAGAAGGCACCCGGCGCGGCAAACGAGTGCAGGCGCTGGGTGGCGCGAAAAACCATGCCGTGTTGATGCCTGATGCTGACCTGAACAATGCCGTGAGCGCCTTGATGGGGGCTGCTTATGGTTCCTGCGGCGAGCGTTGCATGGCCATTTCGGTCGCGGTTTGTGTGGGTGACCAAATCGCTGATGCGCTGATCCAGAGGTTGGTGCCGCAGATCCAGGCGCTGAAAATTGGTGCCGGAACCTCCTGCGGTCTGGACATGGGCCCCCTGATCACCAGCGCCCATCGTGACAAAGTGAAAGGCTACGTCGACGAGGGTGTTCAATGTGGTGCGGAACTGGTTGTCGATGGTCGCGGGCTTCAGGTTGCCAATCAGGAAAATGGCTTCTTTCTTGGCGGTTGTCTGTTCGACCGTGTCACCCCGCAGATGCGGATCTACAAAGAAGAGATCTTCGGCCCGGTATTGTGCATCGTGCGAGTCGCCAGCCTTGAACAAGCCATACAGCTGATCAACGAGCATGAGTACGGAAATGGCACCTGCATCTTTACCCGTGATGGCGAGGCGGCCCGACTGTTCTGTGATGAAATCGAAGTCGGTATGGTTGGGGTGAACGTTCCATTACCAGTTCCCGTGGCCTATCACAGCTTCGGTGGCTGGAAGCGATCGCTGTTCGGCGACCTTCATGCATATGGGCCCGATGGGGTTCGTTTCTATACACGCCGCAAGGCTATTACACAGCGCTGGCCGCAGCGTGCCAGTCACGAGGCTGCGCAATTTGCATTCCCGAGTAACAACTGACGCTGGTCAATAGGGGCGGGAACAGGATCAAGTGGGAAGTTTCGAGCAGGTCTATACGAACAAGCTAGTAGGATTAGTAATGTCCCGCACCTATCAGCCGGCTACCACCGAGACCACACTGGAAAGCGACGTCGATTTATGGCTGATTTCTGTCTGTCGCGAAAGACTGAAAACAACCCATTGCGGCCCGTCTCAGTGTCTAGAAAACCAGGAGTTATTCGTCCACGCTGACGCCCAACTCCTGCCTGTGGTGAAGGAACACCTTCACGACCCCTTGCTATGATTTCTGAGGATTTCATCGCAGGGATCGCCCATGAAGCGATTTTTCCGAGGTGAACATCGAGGCCAGCCACTGATGGGAGTCGGAATAGGGTTGAAGCTGACGCAGGACAGGATGAAGTCGGCTGGAATTAGATGTGAGTCTCGGTGCGGACAAGCATTCAATAGCGTTTGATCAAGGCATGGCAGTAAGAAGTACGTAGCCTATTGCAGGCGCGATTTTGGTTCAGGCGTAACTGCCGATCAACCACAGTGTGCAGGAAGTACTCAACGCCAACAGCAAAATCCCGCTGCAAATTTTCGCTTGAAGTTGAATTGTGGAAGGTTTCGTTTCAAAGGATTTATCCATTGAGTCAACAGGCTGTACACGTACTCTGGTCAGATGACCTGTTGCATAAAACGCGCTGTGCATGGCATGTCCCCCTTTGGGTAGTTTCTGCTCAAGTAGAGGCTGATCGGCGCCTCTTTCCTGGGCTGACGCAATCCCCATGCCACGACTTAACCGGAGTTTGTCACGCCCTCGTCCATGCTCCGCTCCGTCACCCGACAACTATCCTGACACCGGGGGGGGGGATGTCTCCGGTAGTGTACGCATGGCGCAGGCATCTATAGTTATGAGCTAACAAGGAAGTCGAGCATGAAAGATAAAGGACAGCTGGATCCAAGCAGCGCGCAAGCCATCAGTGCAGCCCTTGGCCCGCTTTCCCGCTCGGCAGATTCACTCGCTATAGATTCCTCTATTGTGTTTTCATCCGTGGATCAAGCTTGCGTACCCTAGTGTTTTGTGCGGACCTTGGAGGTTTTCATAATGGCAACCTGTGCGTAAGGGAAAATAATTTTTAGAAGGAGGGTTGACCAAGTATTTTAATGCTGTACTATTCGCCTCCCGCTAACGAGCAATGTGATGCTGGTTCTGGCTTAAGCAGTTGATTTTATTAATAAAATCAGAAGCTTTTAAGGTTGCAATTTGAGGTGGCATGTTGTAGGATGCGCGCCTCGGTTGAGACGAAAGATCTTAACCAACCGCTCTTTAACAACTGAATCAAGCAATTCGTGTGGGTGCTTGTGGAGTCAGACTGATAGTCAACAAGATTATCAGCATCACAAGTTACTCCGCGAGAAATCAAAGATGTAACCAACGATTGCTGAGCCAAGTTTAGGGTTTCTTAAAAACCCAAAGATGTTTGAACTGAAGAGTTTGATCATGGCTCAGATTGAACGCTGGCGGCAGGCCTAACACATGCAAGTCGAGCGGTAGAGAGAAGCTTGCTTCTCTTGAGAGCGGCGGACGGGTGAGTAATGCCTAGGAATCTGCCTGGTAGTGGGGGATAACGTTCGGAAACGAACGCTAATACCGCATACGTCCTACGGGAGAAAGCAGGGGACCTTCGGGCCTTGCGCTATCAGATGAGCCTAGGTCGGATTAGCTAGTTGGTGAGGTAATGGCTCACCAAGGCGACGATCCGTAACTGGTCTGAGAGGATGATCAGTCACACTGGAACTGAGACACGGTCCAGACTCCTACGGGAGGCAGCAGTGGGGAATATTGGACAATGGGCGAAAGCCTGATCCAGCCATGCCGCGTGTGTGAAGAAGGTCTTCGGATTGTAAAGCACTTTAAGTTGGGAGGAAGGGCAGTAACCTAATACGTTGCTGCCTTGACGTTACCGACAGAATAAGCACCGGCTAACTCTGTGCCAGCAGCCGCGGTAATACAGAGGGTGCAAGCGTTAATCGGAATTACTGGGCGTAAAGCGCGCGTAGGTGGTTCGTTAAGTTGGATGTGAAAGCCCCGGGCTCAACCTGGGAACTGCATTCAAAACTGACGAGCTAGAGTATGGTAGAGGGTGGTGGAATTTCCTGTGTAGCGGTGAAATGCGTAGATATAGGAAGGAACACCAGTGGCGAAGGCGACCACCTGGACTGATACTGACACTGAGGTGCGAAAGCGTGGGGAGCAAACAGGATTAGATACCCTGGTAGTCCACGCCGTAAACGATGTCAACTAGCCGTTGGGAGCCTTGAGCTCTTAGTGGCGCAGCTAACGCATTAAGTTGACCGCCTGGGGAGTACGGCCGCAAGGTTAAAACTCAAATGAATTGACGGGGGCCCGCACAAGCGGTGGAGCATGTGGTTTAATTCGAAGCAACGCGAAGAACCTTACCAGGCCTTGACATCCAATGAACTTTCCAGAGATGGATTGGTGCCTTCGGGAACATTGAGACAGGTGCTGCATGGCTGTCGTCAGCTCGTGTCGTGAGATGTTGGGTTAAGTCCCGTAACGAGCGCAACCCTTGTCCTTAGTTACCAGCACGTTATGGTGGGCACTCTAAGGAGACTGCCGGTGACAAACCGGAGGAAGGTGGGGATGACGTCAAGTCATCATGGCCCTTACGGCCTGGGCTACACACGTGCTACAATGGTCGGTACAGAGGGTTGCCAAGCCGCGAGGTGGAGCTAATCCCAGAAAACCGATCGTAGTCCGGATCGCAGTCTGCAACTCGACTGCGTGAAGTCGGAATCGCTAGTAATCGCGAATCAGAATGTCGCGGTGAATACGTTCCCGGGCCTTGTACACACCGCCCGTCACACCATGGGAGTGGGTTGCACCAGAAGTAGCTAGTCTAACCTTCGGGAGGACGGTTACCACGGTGTGATTCATGACTGGGGTGAAGTCGTAACAAGGTAGCCGTAGGGGAACCTGCGGCTGGATCACCTCCTTAATCGACGACATCAGCTGCTCCATAAGTTCCCACACGAATTGCTTGATTCATTGAAGAAGACGAAAGAGTTGCTTTAGTGGTCGGAGGTGACTGTATTTTATGTAAAAGCTTAGAAATGAGCATTCCATCGCGATGATGGTGAATGTTGATTTCTAGTCTTTGACTAGTTCGTTCTTTAAAAATTTGGGTATGTGATAGAAAGATAGACTGAACGTTACTTTCACTGGTAACGGCTCAGGCTAAGGTAAAATTTGTGAGTTAAATTGCGAATTTTCGGCGAATGTCGTCTTCACAGTATAACCAGATTGCTTGGGGTTATATGGTCAAGTGAAGAAGCGCATACGGTGGATGCCTTGGCAGTCAGAGGCGATGAAAGACGTGGTAGCCTGCGAAAAGCTTCGGGGAGTCGGCAAACAGACTTTGATCCGGAGATGTCTGAATGGGGGAACCCAGCCATCATAAGATGGTTATCTTAAGCTGAATACATAGGCTTAAGAGGCGAACCAGGGGAACTGAAACATCTAAGTACCCTGAGGAAAAGAAATCAACCGAGATTCCCTTAGTAGTGGCGAGCGAACGGGGACCAGCCCTTAAGTGGCTTTGAGATTAGCGGAACGCTCTGGAAAGTGCGGCCATAGTGGGTGATAGCCCTGTACGCGAAAATCTCTTGGTCATGAAATCGAGTAGGACGGAGCACGAGAAACTTTGTCTGAATATGGGGGGACCATCCTCCAAGGCTAAATACTACTGACTGACCGATAGTGAACTAGTACCGTGAGGGAAAGGCGAAAAGAACCCCGGAGAGGGGAGTGAAATAGATCCTGAAACCGTATGCGTACAAGCAGTGGGAGCCCACTTTGTTGGGTGACTGCGTACCTTTTGTATAATGGGTCAGCGACTTATTTTCAGTGGCGAGCTTAACCGAATAGGGGAGGCGTAGCGAAAGCGAGTCTTAATAGGGCGTCTAGTCGCTGGGAATAGACCCGAAACCGGGCGATCTATCCATGGGCAGGTTGAAGGTTGGGTAACACTAACTGGAGGACCGAACCGACTACCGTTGAAAAGTTAGCGGATGACCTGTGGATCGGAGTGAAAGGCTAATCAAGCTCGGAGATAGCTGGTTCTCCTCGAAAGCTATTTAGGTAGCGCCTCATGTATCACTGTAGGGGGTAGAGCACTGTTTCGGCTAGGGGGTCATCCCGACTTACCAAACCGATGCAAACTCCGAATACCTACAAGTGCCGAGCATGGGAGACACACGGCGGGTGCTAACGTCCGTCGTGAAAAGGGAAACAACCCAGACCGTCAGCTAAGGTCCCAAAGTTATGGTTAAGTGGGAAACGATGTGGGAAGGCTTAGACAGCTAGGAGGTTGGCTTAGAAGCAGCCACCCTTTAAAGAAAGCGTAATAGCTCACTAGTCGAGTCGGCCTGCGCGGAAGATGTAACGGGGCTCAAACCATACACCGAAGCTACGGGTATCACTTAGGTGATGCGGTAGAGGAGCGTTCTGTAAGCCTGTGAAGGTGAGTTGAGAAGCTTGCTGGAGGTATCAGAAGTGCGAATGCTGACATGAGTAACGACAATGGGTGTGAAAAACACCCACGCCGAAAGACCAAGGTTTCCTGCGCAACGTTAATCGACGCAGGGTTAGTCGGTCCCTAAGGCGAGGCTGAAAAGCGTAGTCGATGGAAAACAGGTTAATATTCCTGTACTTCTGGTTATTGCGATGGAGGGACGGAGAAGGCTAGGCCAGCTTGGCGTTGGTTGTCCAAGTTTAAGGTGGTAGGCTGGAATCTTAGGTAAATCCGGGATTCTAAGGCCGAGAGCTGATGACGAGTGTGCTTTTAGCACACGAAGTGGTTGATGCCATGCTTCCAAGAAAAGCTTCTAAGCTTCAGGTAACCAGGAACCGTACCCCAAACCGACACAGGTGGTTGGGTAGAGAATACCAAGGCGCTTGAGAGAACTCGGGTGAAGGAACTAGGCAAAATGGCACCGTAACTTCGGGAGAAGGTGCGCCGGTGAGGGTGAAGCATTTACTGCGTAAGCCCATGCCGGTCGAAGATACCAGGCCGCTGCGACTGTTTATTAAAAACACAGCACTCTGCAAACACGAAAGTGGACGTATAGGGTGTGACGCCTGCCCGGTGCCGGAAGGTTAATTGATGGGGTTAGCTAACGCGAAGCTCTTGATCGAAGCCCCGGTAAACGGCGGCCGTAACTATAACGGTCCTAAGGTAGCGAAATTCCTTGTCGGGTAAGTTCCGACCTGCACGAATGGCGTAACGATGGCGGCGCTGTCTCCACCCGAGACTCAGTGAAATTGAAATCGCTGTGAAGATGCAGTGTATCCGCGGCTAGACGGAAAGACCCCGTGAACCTTTACTATAGCTTTGCACTGGACTTTGAATTTGCTTGTGTAGGATAGGTGGGAGGCTTTGAAGCGTGGACGCCAGTTCGCGTGGAGCCAACCTTGAAATACCACCCTGGCAACTTTGAGGTTCTAACTCAGGTCCGTTATCCGGATCGAGGACAGTGTATGGTGGGTAGTTTGACTGGGGCGGTCTCCTCCTAAAGAGTAACGGAGGAGTACGAAGGTGCGCTCAGACCGGTCGGAAATCGGTCGTAGAGTATAAAGGCAAAAGCGCGCTTGACTGCGAGACAGACACGTCGAGCAGGTACGAAAGTAGGTCTTAGTGATCCGGTGGTTCTGTATGGAAGGGCCATCGCTCAACGGATAAAAGGTACTCCGGGGATAACAGGCTGATACCGCCCAAGAGTTCATATCGACGGCGGTGTTTGGCACCTCGATGTCGGCTCATCACATCCTGGGGCTGAAGCCGGTCCCAAGGGTATGGCTGTTCGCCATTTAAAGTGGTACGCGAGCTGGGTTTAGAACGTCGTGAGACAGTTCGGTCCCTATCTGCCGTGGACGTTTGAGATTTGAGAGGGGCTGCTCCTAGTACGAGAGGACCGGAGTGGACGAACCTCTGGTGTTCCGGTTGTCACGCCAGTGGCATTGCCGGGTAGCTATGTTCGGAATAGATAACCGCTGAAAGCATCTAAGCGGGAAACTAGCCTCAAGATGAGATCTCACTGGGACCTTGAGTCCCCTGAAGGGCCGTCGAAGACTACGACGTTGATAGGTTGGGTGTGTAAGCGCTGTGAGGCGTTGAGCTAACCAATACTAATTGCCCGTGAGGCTTGACCATATAACACCCAAGCAATTTGCGTCGAAAGGCCAGATTGCGGTGTGTGAAGACGAAAGAACCGAAAGTTCGAAAGCAACGCACAAATCTATTGCATACCCATTCGCTGGAGCGTGATCTCGCAAGAGAATACGAACTGGCTACCGAATTTCTTGACGACCATAGAGCATTGGAACCACCTGATCCCATCCCGAACTCAGCAGTGAAACGATGCATCGCCGATGGTAGTGTGGGGTTTCCCCATGTGAGAGTAGGTCATCGTCAAGATTAAATTCCAAAACCCCTATCTGCGTATGCAGGTAGGGGTTTTGTTTTGGTGCGCCCAGCATGGGCGCAATCTTGTGGGTGAAAGTCCCGCCGTAAGCTGACCACAGCGAACGAAGTGAAGCGCAACTGCATGAGGGTGACCGAGTGTGGGGAGGAAGCGTGAATCGAAGCCGTGAGCCGATGGACAAGAACCGGATACAAGGCGAAGCCGATCAGGGCGAGCGAGCCAAAAATCGCGAAGCTCTTGTGGTCAAAGATCAGGCTGCGTAAATCCGGCGGTTGTGCGGGGAAGGATTGCGTTCTTACCTGGGGAGATCTCGCCTCGTGCCTGAAAGGGCGACGGCGCCAGCCGGAGCGAGAAGTCAGCAGAGGCCGTAGTAGTCTTTTTTTTTTGACGAAGGGCCGAACGAGAGAAAGCGTTATAGGCCATGTTGATGCGAACGACCGGAAGTCAGATGCCTGCCAAACGCGGGGCGGATGGAGACTGCGAGCGGTGAAGCCGTGAGAAGCTCCGTCAGTGACGAGGTCAATCGCCCGCAAGATGAAACCGACAACGCAGGGCAAGGGCTGCTGTATCGGGCCTTTGCGAGAGAAAACCTGAAGCGGGCATGGAAGCGGGTCAAGGCCAATAAGGGAGCAGCGGGCGTCGATGGTCTGGATATTGAACGGACTGCCGAACACTTGTTAACCCAGTGGGCAGCGATTCGTGAACAGCTTCTCTCAGGTGTCTACCGGCCCAGTCCGGTACGACGTGTGGTCATTCCCAAACCTGACGGCGGTCAACGCGAGTTGGGTATCCCGACGGTCACCGACCGTTTGATCCAACAAGCGCTGCTACAAGTCCTGCAGCCATTACTCGATCCGACTTTCAGTGAACACAGCTACGGCTTTCGCCCGGGACGCTGCGCGCAAGACGCCGTGTTGGCAGCTCAGCGCCACGTGTCTTCGGGCCGAAAAGTGGTGGTGGATGTGGATCTGGAGAAGTTCTTCGACCGGGTCGACCACGACATTTTGATGGATCGTTTACGCAAGCGGATTGCGGATCGGGCGGTTATCCGGCTGATTCGGGCGTATCTGGATGCAGGAACGCTGATCAATGGCGTGGTCGAGAAAAGCCGCTGCGGGGCGCCGCAAGGCGGCCCGCTGTCGCCGTTGTTGGCGAATGTGCTGTTGGACGAAGTGGATCGGGAGCTTGAGCGTCGAGGTCATTGTTTCGTGCGCTATGCCGACGATGCGAATGTGTATGTCCGTAGTCGCAAGGCAGGGCAGCGGGTGATGGCCTTGCTGAAGCGTGTGTATGACAAGCTGCACTTGAGCGTCAACGAGAGCAAGAGTGCGGTGGCGAGTGCGTATGGTCGCAAGTTTCTGGGCTACGCCTTCTGGGCATCTCCCCAAGGCGTCAAAAGAGCGGTAGCGGTCAAGGCGCGCAAGCAGTTCAAGCAACGGATACGCGAGCTCACCCGTCGCTCAGGCGGTCGCAGTATGCGACAAGTTGTGGAGAATCTACGCCCTTATCTCTTGGGCTGGAAAACTTACTTTGGGTTGTCGCAAACACCGAAAATCTGGCGAGAGCTGGATGAATGGATACGACACCGACTGCGAGCGATCCAGCTTAAGCAATGGAGGCGTGGACCGACGATCTACCGCGAACTGCGGACGTTGGGAGCCAGCAGCCAATCGGCCCGGAAAGTGGCGGCCAACTCGCATAGCTGGTGGCGTAACAGCCGATTTGAGCTGAATCGAGTGTTGGATTTGGCGTGGTTCGACAGGCTGGGACTGGTGCGACTCTCATAACCTCAATCTCTCGAACCGCCCGGTGCGGACCCGCATGCCGGGTGGTGTGGCAGGGGAGCGGCCTATGAAGGCTGCCCCCTATGCCGATTCCTCGAAAAAAGCATTAACAGACTAGTAATGGCCCGTTGCCTATGGCCCGCGCGCAGCGCAGGTGGACGTCCTTACGCGAGCATCGCTGAGCTTATGTCGGTAAGGGGCTGAAGTTCAGAACTCATGTCTGGGGACAGCGTTTTTAGTAAGCTGAAACTAGCCCTAATTACGGCCCAAAGCGGGTGGATTAAAGTGGTTTTTGCAGGCTGCAACAAATTTCAAAAGATGTTTCACATAGGAAATACGGGGCTTCCATGCCGACTCAGCAGGTTTTTCAAAGGCTATCCGGATCCCCAAAAAACATCTGAATCCTGGAGCGCAACCAGCGCTCTCCCGGATCATTGTCCTGCGAGCCGCGCCAGGCCATGTGCAATTCAAAACTGCGTACCGGCAGCGGCGGATCTTCAGCTCGGACACCACCGGCCGAGGTGAGCGCCTCGGCCGCATAGTCGGGCACTGTCGCCACAATATCGGTGCCGCTCAGCAACGTGCTCAGCCCGTTGAACTGTGGCACTGCCAGCACGACATGGCGTTTGCGCCCTAGCTTTTCCAGTTCGTCATCTATAAAACCGCTTAGATCACCTGCGAACGACACCAGCGCATGCGGCCGGGCGCAGAAGTCATCCAGGCTCAATGGTCCGGGGACGGTGTCGGCCCGCAACAGCTTTGGCATACTGCGACGCAGCACCTTACGTTTGGCGTTGGCCGGCAGGTCGGCGGTGTAGCTGACGCCGATGGAAATTTCGCCGGAGGCCAGCAGGCTCGGCATCAGAATGTAGTTCGCCCGACGCACCACCAGCACGATCCCGGGCGATTCGGCACGCAGGCGTTTGAGCAGCATCGGCAGCAGGGCGAACTCGACATCGTCCGACAGGCCGATGCGGAACACTGCGGTGCTGGTGGCCGGATCGAATTCCGCCGCACGGCTGACGGCCGTGGAAATCGAGTCCAGCGCAGGGGAGAGCAGGGCGAAGATTTCTATCGCCCGTGCAGACGGCTCCATGCTTCGACCGGTGCGCACGAACAGCGGATCATCGAACAGCCCGCGCAGGCGTGAAAGCGCCGCACTGATGGCCGGCTGGCCGAGAAACAGTTTCTCCGCAGCACGGGTCACGCTGCGTTCGTGCATCAATGTTTCGAAAACGATCAACAGGTTCAGGTCGACACGACGCAGGTCATTACGATTCATCTGGAGTCCCTGGCAGAGTCATCAAGCTTGACGAGAGCGGCCATATAAGAACAATGGCCAGCATGAATCTTACGGGGAAAGACTGCTACTCTGCACCGGGTAATTCAGTTTTCCCTGAAAGGCCGCCTCATATTCACGACATTCGATGATGTCGGTGGTGCTGCGGAATCAATGACAGGCATGTCGACTATTAATAGCCACTGATAGTCTTGGGTAGAAAGCCCGGATAGAGTTCAGGGCATTAGAGGTTACTTTGACGAGGTTTGCGATGTCCCGCACGATCCGTTTTCACAAGTTTGGTCCAGCCGAGGTGCTCAAATGCGAAGAGCATGCGGCAGCACTTCCTGCTCCGGGCGAAGTGCAGGTGCGTGTCGAGGCGATTGGCATCAGCTGGTACGACACGCTTTGGCGTCAGAACCTGGCTTCCTCCCACGCTCGCCTGCCTTCCGGCCTTGGGCAGGAAATGTCCGGCGTCATTACGGCCCTCGGCGAGGGTGTCGATGACCTGGCAGTCGGTGACAAGGTCGCCAGCTTCCCAGCCCAAAGCCCGAACGACTATCCCGTGTACGGCGAGCAGATTGTTTTGCCGCGCTCGGCACTGACGCGATATCCGCAAGTGCTGAGCCCGATCGAAGCGGCCGTGCATTACACGCCGCTGCTGATTGCCTACTTCGCGCTCGTCGATCTGGCCCGGATCAAACCCGGGCAATTTGTCCTGGTGACCGACGCCAGCCATTGTGCCGGACCTTCGTTCGTACAACTCGGCAAGGCCTTGGGCGTACGAGTGATTGCCGTCACCAAAACAGCGCAAGAACGTGAATACCTGTTATCGCTGGGTGCCGAGAAAGTCATCGTCACCGAAGAAGAAGATCTGCTCATGCGGGTCAACAAAATCACGGACAATCGCGGCGTGGATGTGGTGTTCGATGGATTGGGTGGTCCGCAGATGTCGTTGCTGGGCGATGTGCTCGCGCCTCGTGGCAGTCTGGTGTTATACGGCTTGCAAGGCGGTAACCAGACGCCGTTCCCGGCCTGTGCAGCGTTCCAGAAGAACATTCAGTTTTTTGTGCACTGTATCGGCAACTTCACAGGCAAGCCGGAGCTGGGCATCATCCAGGACCAGGCCGCATTGCAACGAGCCTTGCGTGACATTAACCAGTTGACCGCTGACGGCGTGCTTCTGCCGCTCAAGACTCGGGTCTTCCCGTTTGCCGAGTTTGTCGAAGCGCACCGCTACATGGACGAATGCCCATGCCGCGAGCGGGTGGCCCTTCAGGTCGAGCCTCAGTAACACGTTCAAGAAAAAAGTCCGTGCTTGCACGGACTTTTTCATTCTCCCTTCGAAAATATGAGGCGTTCCGTCAATCCATGGCGGGGCCGTTCAGCAACTGAACTGGTTTTTTTCCTCAATCTGTATCTTCTAATCATCATATAAGCCCCGATAATTGAATGATTACTTTCATCTCAAGGAATGAGCTATGGCTAGGTATCGGGCAGATACTTTTCAATGCGCCCAGGCAATACAAACTCAACAATTAGCGCGTTACCGAACAGTTGCCGAAAAACCCAGGGTGACTTCTTTCTTTATTTATCGTGCTACTTGTCTGTGGGACGCTGTCGGATATTTCCTAGGATCACTCGCGCCGTCGCCAGGCGCCCGTTCTGCAGGGGCTGGAGGCCTGTCGACGACGGGCGGTTTGTCGCCAAGTTTTAATCGTTTCAAATAATGACTAAAGACTAAGTGTTAGCATTTGATATCAAGTACGACACTCTAATCATGACGGGCAACCGATTGCGCAATGCAAAGCGTTGTTTGCGTGACATCGAACCTATGAGTAACAGGTAAATAATGATGACCAATACCCATGATCAGGCAATGAACTATGTTTATCAGCAAGTATTGCAACGATTGCTGAGTTTCTTTTCGCGGGCCGAACGCACTGCATTGCAGCTGTTGATTCAGCGCCTGGTGGTCGCTGCAGGTGGCATGGAACGTATTGGCGAGTACAAGGTGCTGACGATCCAGTCCGGGACCCGCGACAACTGCTACACACTTGCGCTGCTGCGTGCCGCGCAATTGAGCATTGCCGGCCGGGCACCCGCGACATTCCAGCTGCGGGTGGCGACCTTGCGCTTGAACGACGCAGCCTCGATGGCCCTTGAAAACATTCATCGCAGTTGCAGTGCGTTGTTTCTTTACGATGATCCTCGGGTTGAAGTGTTGATGGTCGATAACCGCGAGGTCCTGCCGTTCAATCACGGGGTCGGGGTCTCTGAAGCCGGCCGCGAGTCAAATCGACTCAATCTCTTGATGGTCGGTCACCGCCGAACCTGGAACGCCCCTCTGGATCTGTGGGATGACGGCTACCTGGCAACGGGCGAGTTCTACGGACAAATCGCCCGCTGGGAACGGGGCGTCGATGCCATGGTCAGTAGCGATTCACCGCGCCAGCAAAGTCAGTTTATGGAGGGATTGAACCGTGCTGCGGCAAAAGCCGGCTTCCCGAGGCCAGAGCAGCCTGAAACCGGCTATGAGCAGCTTTTCACGCGGCTTGATGAACTGGGCAGCGATTGCTATCGCGAGTTTTATTCTGGCCATGAACAGCCCGCCTGGCGACCTGCAGAAAGTTTTGAGGCGTGTCGCCGCACGACATTCATCGACATTCACGACCTGCTGGTCAGCAACCTGGAGGACCGCTGGCCATTGCTTACCGAGTTCCTCAAGTTTCAACCTGACGGGCTGATGACGAAGGTTGGCGATAACGACTACGCCAGCCTTTCGATTTCCGCACACCTGCGTGGGCTGCAAGCCAGGTTCGTGCAGGGGCGGACGTACGAGGCCGGCATTAGCGAATATTTGCAGCGACTATTAGTCATGTTGCAACGCAAGCAACTTTCAGAGCATGTGTGCGACCAGGCAATGCAGACGTACGGCAACCCGGCAACCCTGTCGGAACAGCGCGAACTGGCGCAGGCCGAGGCGCAAAGAAACCTCGGCCTCAACGAAGCTCAACTGGTGTGTTTGCTGTTTGCACCCTTTGTAGAGAACGGTGCGTCGCTTGAACGTTTTCTACGCCAGTGTCATCCCGGTATGCTCGTGGCCCTGCCCGAACTGCATCGAGCAATGCAGGGCAAGCCTGCGCCCGAGCAGGTATTGCAATGGATGATCGACGTCAGCGGGTTGCCCGTTAGCCTGATCGGTGCGCTATATAGCATGGGACCGGTGGCCAGCGCCGAAACAGCGGACACTGGACAGCAAGCAGCGCTGATCGCGATTGACGCAATGACGGGCGAACGGTCAACGGGACGTTGAAAGTGCCTGGCTTGATAACGCGCACTCAGCTGCAGTGGGGCGAACTCAGTATGTTCGGCCATTGCCCATGAAAGGACCCCGAGAAACCGACTTCGCTTATCAGGCGGTGTACCGCTACCTGACCCACCTGATCAGCGAACCGGTCAGCGACACGCGTGTGCGGCTCCCTTCGTTACGGCAATTGGCGGACCGCTTGAGTGTATCGATTTCGACCATTCAGTACGCGTATTCACTGTTGGAAAAGGAAGGCCGCGTCTATTCGGTGGCCAAATCCGGTTATTACGCACTGCCTGTGTCGTTCATCCGGCCACCGTGCAGCGGTAATGACCTGCTGGAGACGGTCTATGTGAATGCCAGGCGCCCCGGAATGCTGGTATTGAGCGCCGATGAACCCGCACTGTTGCTACCGTTGGACAGCCCGCTGTTGCTGCTTGAAAGAGAACTGTTGCGCCAGTATCCACGCCAGCCGCATCCCACTTCTCAACCCTGTGGCGAACGGGAGCTGCGCACCGCTCTGGCGGCTCGTTATACCTCCTCTCCAGCGCGCTGCTGGCACGCCGAGGATGTCTACATTGGGGCTGATCTGCGTGGCGTCCTGGAAATATTGATCGCGGTGCTTTGCCTCAAAGACGCCACAGTCGTGGTGGAGTCGCCGTGCGACTGGGGGATCCTGCGATTGTTTCAGGACGCCGACGTGCAGGTTATCGAGTTGTCATTGCAAGCGGATGGCAGTGTGGATCTTGACCATTTGCAGACACTGCTGGAAACCGAACCGGTGAGACTGGTGATGCTGTCATCCGGTCTGAGCATGCCGCGCGGCAGCGTGGCATGCGACAGCAACCGACAATCCACGGCGCAGTTGCTGGAGCGGCACGGCAGTTGGGTGTTGGAAAATGATTGTTATGGCGAACTCGAATTTGAACCCGGCCGGCCGCGGTTTCGTGATTGGCTGGACCCGGAGCGCTTGATCGTGTTTTCCACGTTCGAGAAGGTCATAGGGCCTGAAGCGCCCTATGGCTACCTGCTTTCGCGGCAACTGCGAGGTGAGCTGCAACGGCACTTTCTGCTGCGATCGTTCAGGTTATCGCCGATCCGCCAGAAGGCCATCGCGCGTCTGTACAACAATGGACGAATCGATCAGCACTTGCTGGTGCTGCGCCGGCTGCTCAAGGAGCGCAAAGTGCAGATGACTCAACTGCTGGAGGAGCGACTGGCAGACGCCTTGCACTTTGTCGACCCTCAGGGTGGCGCAACAGTCTGGGTGCGCTCGTTGCGGCGGGTCGATGTGCGCGGCGTGTTCCACCGCTTGCTTAAGCAGCAGGTCGTGGTGGCGCCGGGGGAATTGTTCAGTTTACGCGGTCTGCATGGGCAACACTTTCGGCTGAGTCATACCTTCGGCGGTGAGCATGACCTTGCCGTTGCACTGGGTCTGCTGGGGGATGCCTTGCGTCTGGAGGCCACCGATTGAGCGAGGGACTCAAACATCGTGAATCATCTTGAATCGATCCCATCGCGTTGCGGTCAAACTGTCAGTAAACTGCGTTCCATTCCTGAATCGGTCTATTCCAGAGGTTTTGCATGACACTCAGTTCTTTTGCGGGCAAACCGGCACCGGCAGAATTGTTGGTCGATATCCCGCGATTGGTAACGGCTTACTACACTGGCCAGCCTGACGCCTGCATCGCTACCCAGCGTGTAGCCTTTGGCACGTCCGGGCACCGAGGCAGCTCGTTCGACCTGAGTTTCAACGAATGGCACGTTCTGGCAATCAGCCAGGCGATCTGTCTCTACCGCGAAGCCCAGGGTATTGACGGCCCTTTGTTCGTCGGCATCGACACCCACGCACTGTCCACGCCAGCGGGTGCCAGTGCACTGGAAGTATTGGCCGCCAACGGCGTCAACGTGATGATTGCCGAAGGTGATGAATACACACCGACCCCGGCCATCTCCCACGCGATTCTTTGCTACAACCGCGGCCGTACTTCTGGATTGGCGGACGGTATCGTTATCACGCCGTCGCACAACCCGCCGCAAAGCGGTGGCTACAAATACAACCCCACCAACGGTGGCCCGGCCGATACCCATATCACCAAGTGGATCGAGGCCAAGGCCAACGAACTGCTGGCGGCCAAACTCGCCGGTGTCAAACGCATCAGTTACGAGCAGGCGCTGAAAGCCAGCACGACCCATCGTCACGATTACCTCAACACCTACGTGGCCGATCTGATCAATGTAATCGACTTCGACGCCATCCGTGATGCCAAGCTGCGTCTGGGCGTTGATCCGCTGGGCGGGGCAGGGGTGCGCTACTGGTCGGCAATTGCCGAGCACTACCGACTGGACCTCGATGTGGTCAACAAACAGGTCGATCCGACGTTCCGCTTCATGACCGTTGACTGGGATGGTCAGATCCGCATGGACCCATCGTCCACCCACGCAATGCAAGGCCTGATCGGTCTGAAAGAACGCTTTGACGTGGCCTTTGCTTGCGACCCGGATCACGACCGCCATGGCATCGTCACGCCGTCCGGTGGTTTGCTGGCGCCTAACAATTACCTCGCGGTATCGATTGACTACCTGTTCCAGAACCGCCCGCTGTGGCGCGCCGATGCTGCCGTGGGCAAAACCGTGGTCAGCAGCGGCTTGATTGATCGCGTGGCCAAGCGTCTGGGCCGTCGTTTGTATGAAGTGCCGGTCGGCTTCAAATGGTTTGCTGACGGTCTGTTTGATGGCTCTCTAGGCTTTGGCGGTGAAGAAAGTGCTGGCGCCTCGTTCCTGCGTAAGGACGGCAGCGTCTGGTGCACCGACAAGGATGGTTTGATCCCGGCGTTGCTGGCAGCCGAAATGACCGCTCGCACCGGCCGCGATCCAAGTCAGGCCTATCGCGCGTTGACCGACGAACTCGGCGAGCCGTTTTCGGTACGCGTGGATGCCAAGGCCAACCCTGAACAGAAAGCCTTGCTGAGCAAGCTGTCGCCGGACCAGGTCACCTCGACCCAACTGGCAGGCGAAGCGATCCAGAGCATCCTCAGCCATGCGCCGGGCAATGACCAGGCCATTGGAGGCCTGAAGGTCATGACCGAAAATGGCTGGTTCGCGGCACGTCCGTCGGGCACTGAAGATATCTACAAGATCTACGCCGAAAGCTTTGTAAGTGATGACCACCTCAAGCAGTTGGTGGCCGAAGCACAGACATTAGTGGATGGCGCAATCGCAGCCAAGTAATCCAGGCAGTAAAAAGGGGCGACCATCACGGTCGCCCCTTTTTTCGCCTGGCGCTTACCGATTCACGCCAGGTCGACCAGGACGATTTCGCTGTCCTCGATCGCCGTCACACGCAGCACCTGCTCATCAGCCACCGCAATACCGTCTCGAGCTTGCGCACGTAAGCCATTGACTTCAATCACACCAGTGGCCGGAACCAGGTAAGCGCGACGTCCACTGTCCAGACGATACTCGGCAGACTCACCGGCCTTGAGGTTCGCCGCCACCAGGCGCGCATCGGCGCGGATTCGCAGGCTCTGATCATCGCCGGATTTACCGCTGGCCAGGGTCACGAAACCTTCACGCTCACCTTTCGGGAACGGCTTGGCGCCCCAGGACGGTGCCAGCCCGGATTCGTTCGGGATAATCCAGATCTGAAAGATCTTGGTCGCGGTCGCTTCCAGGTTGTATTCGCTGTGAGCGATGCCGGTGCCAGCGCTCATGACTTGAACATCGCCTGCCTCGGTGCGGCCCTTGTTACCCAGGTTGTCTTCGTGAGTAATCGCACCTTCACGGACGTAGGTAATGATCTCCATGTCCCGGTGCGGGTGTTTTGGGAACCCGGTGCCGGACGCTATCACGTCATCGTTCCACACTCGCAAATTGCCCCAGTTCATGCGCTTTGGGTCATGGTACTCGGCGAACGAAAAGTGATGATGGGCATCCAACCAGCCGTGATGGGCACCGCCCAGGGAACTGAAGGGTCTGAGTTCGAGCATGGTCGTCTCCTGAAAGGGGGTTAATGGCGAGCATCATCTATCAGGTACACATCGATAAAAAGCGTAAAAAATGCCTCATTACAATCGAATTAGTTGATGCGAAATGCCCTCGAAATGTTCTCATTCAACCTTCACTTCATCGCTTAAGCCGATGACCTGAAAGCATTTCACTAGAAATCATGCGCAAATGCAGACACCATAGCCCTCAACAGCCTCACACCCTGGAGTCAGTCCGCGTGCCGCAACACACCCCCGATCTTCCGCCTGAACTTCTCCCCTTGGCCGAGATGCCGCTGCTCAAGCGCCTGGCCGCACGATTCTTCGGTCATGGCTTGACCCGCCTGCGTGCGCAGCACCGCGCGTCCTGGTTGCATGGGCAGGCTGACGGCTTTCGCAGCGGTCACAGCGCGGGGTTTGATTACGGCTTTAAAGAGGGAAAGCTCGAGGGGCTCGAAGAAGGCCGGCAAGTTCTGCTGATCCGCGATTCACGCTCAACCGAGCATCGACCACCCAGCGTCGATGACAATCTGTTTGACGATTGGCGCCTGCCATTGAGCGCTGAGCTGAAGAAACGCATGAAGGCTGATGTCGCTCGTCTGCTGCCCACTCATGCCCAGCCGAGCGTTGCGCAGTGGAAGATGATTTTCAGTGACACACCGTCGACGTCGGTGATCGCCGGGGCAGGCGCCGGCAAATCGACCACGCTGGTGTTGCGTATCCTGTTGCTGACCCACTATTTAGGTTTCGAGTTGGGCTCGATGACGGTGGTGACCTTTACTCGCGAGTCGCGCAAAGACTTCATTAATAAGCTGGTCGAGCTGTTTGCGTTGTGGGGCCGCCCACTGAGCCTGAAAGAGGCGCGTGATCTGGTGCGCACCTTCCACTCGCGAATTCTGCCGATGGTTCGCAGCTTGCCGGGGTTCGAGCGTCTGCAAGCCTTCGAAAACCTCGGCAACCGCGTCCAAAACGATGAGGAAGAAGTCGACAGCAACCCGTTCGATCTGCGCATCAATGACGCTCAACGCCAGCAGCTCAATGCCTGCTACCACCAGTTGCACACACGCGATGAGCGCTTTCGTGAATTGATCAAGCCTTTGTCCCGCCACGCCTTGCAGCTTAAGGAGCTGGAGCGTGACCACCCCGATGTGCAAAAACGCGTAGCAGTGACCGAACTGGCTGCCAAGCGCGATGAAGAACTCTGCGACGCCATTGAAGACCTGTGGTTTCGTGCCGGCGCCTGGCCAATCAAGGGTATTGAACCCAAGCGGCACTCGTTCGATATCAATGGCTCGACGTTCCGTTGCCACGGTTACATCCCGAGTCTGGATGCCTGGGTCGTTTTAGGTTTCGATCCACGGGAAAATCCCCAGGTCTGCCGCCCGAATGCCAAGCTGACGGTCCGGGCGGAATGGGCGGTAAAACGCACTCTGTTTCAAGCTTTCTGTCGTAAGCCATTGATATGGCTTGATAGTTACGAGTCGTCAAAACGCGTTTTAGCCTCGTTGGCAGGCGATGCCAGTGCGGGGCCGGGCTTTGATTACAAGGTCAAAGGCGAGCTCGCTTCTGCACCATTGCTGGACTGTTTTGTGGCGGCAGCCGGGTTTATAGAAAATCTGGGGCTGGATGTTCCGAACGCCGTTGGCCAGATGAGTTTCGCCAAGGATGACCCCGACAGTTTCTTCTTTGAGGCTTTGAGCCTGTTCTGGCGAGCGCTGGAAGATCATCTGCTTGATCAAAAACCGCCGGTGATGACCTACAACCGCATGTTCGCCTTGTTCAGCGAGCATTCCCCGGAAAACCTGAAGCTGCTCAGCGATGAGTTGCTGCGGCCACTGTCACACCTGATGATCGATGAATTTCAGGACGTATCGCCGCAGATCGTCTCCTGGATTCGCGCCAGTCTGGCCGAGATCCGCAGTCGAGGTCCGACGATGCACGTTGGGCGGGGCGCGCAGCGCTCATCTCTGCTATGCGTGGGGGATGACTGGCAGTCCATTTATGGCTGGCGCGGCAGTTCGCCGACGTATTTCATGGAGTTCAATAAAGAGTTCCCGTCGCCGAGCACTACCAAAGTCATGCTCAGCGACAACTATCGCAGTCATCAACACATCATCGACGCCGCCGAGCATATTGTCCGCGCAGCGCCAGCCATCGCAGGCAAAAAAGCCAAAGCCAGCGGCGAGCCTAAGGCGCTGTTGCCGGTAAACGTGCTGGACCGGGACGATCAGGGCATGGCCCAGCGCCTGATGGAGCATTACCGCAAGGGTGACTCAATCTTGATGCTTTATCGAAAAAGCATCGATAAGTTATTGATTGAACAGCATATTAAACCTGTTGTTAATCTTGATTCGAGCTTGCCATATGATGCGCGGCGTCTCAAACAACTGACCTATCACAGCGCCAAAGGCTTGCAGGCCGATGCGGTGTTTTTGCTGGGTGATTGCCAGCATCTGACCAGCTCCCCCTACAAAAATCAGGTTTACCGCATGGCGGGACTTGGCAAGGTCGGTGACAGTGAGCCGTATGACAGCGCACAAAAAGACGAAATCCTGCGACTGGCTTACGTCGGCATCACCCGGGCAGTGAGCCATTGCTACTGGTATGTCGAGGGGCAGGACTCGGCTGTGAACATGCCCAAGGCGTCTGACCGGATCGGCAAGGGGAAAGCGTTTTTTGCTGATCATCGGGGTACTCAGAAACTGGCGTAACCCTGAGTCGTTACCCAATAAAAAGCCCACAAAACGTGGGCTTTTTATTGAGTGTTCGGCCTTCAGGCATAGCTTTTGAGGGCTATAGGTGGAACAAATGCCTCAAGTTCATCCTCGACGGCTTCAATGATTCGCTCGACATCCGCCGCATTCATGACCGTTGCGCAAGGAATACCGGCAATGGCGATCGTGGTTTCGCCACTGGCACGATCAAATAATCGGGCGATCATGCTGCCCGGCGCGTCCATGCTCGCCTCAAATCCCATGGGATGAAAATGCCAGCGCATCAGCTGGCAGGCGTTTGGAAACGTAACTTTGCTGAATGACCCTTTATTCATATGTAGCCCGCCTTCTTCATCGAGCGCTTCCTTTAGCTCATGTTAGGAGGGGAAGAGCCTTCAATGGCTCAACCGGTGACTGCCTTTAAAAGTAGCATCCGAATGTGAAATCCATGTGATTTTTTTTTGGCCGTTGGGCGGTTCGTAGCGTTTATTTGATGAGGGTCTCCTGACCATTTCTTCAGCCATTGAACCCCGGGCAGAAGTTCGGCAAGCTCGCGGTTTTTCCGTAGAGACCTTTATGCACCCCGATGATGATGGGCCGCAGCAAACCCGGGCCACGGGCGAGACGGTCATGCGCTACCACTTGTGCTGGAAGCACCGTGACCTGGACGGCGTCATGGCGCTTTATCACCTAGACATCCAGTACCACGATTTTTTCCAGAACCGCGTGATGGGGCTCGACGATCTGCGCGAGTACGTGCGCGTGAGCATGCCTCGCAACCCGGATGAAGCGCTGGAACACTCGGACCGGATTCGCCTGGACGGCAACACAGCATTTATTCAGTACCGGATGACGTTGCGGGGCGGTGAGGGGCTGGTGTCCTTCCACACCAGCGAGGCGATCACCGTTCGTGATGGATTGATCTGGCGGGTCAACGAATACGCCACACTGGTCCATGAGCAGCCGCCCAGCGCAGCGACCAAAACACTGCGTCCGGCCGTCAGTCGACTCGGTCTGTCCCCACGTCAGTTGAGTTTAATGGCCGATGACTTGCAGCAGTATTTCCAGCACCAGCAACCCTATCTAGACCCCGAACTCGACCTGCAACGGGTGGCGAAGGAGTGCGGCTACAGTCGCAACCAGATTTCCTACCTGTTGAATCAAGTGCTGGGCCAGAGTTTCTATCGCTACGTTAACCAAGCGCGCCTGCAACATTTGCTCGGCACGCTAGACACTGCCACACCGCCGGTACGCATCGACGAACTGGCGTTTGCCGCGGGGTTCAATTCGTTGTCGGCGTTTTACACCTGTTTTCGCCAGCACACCGGTCTGTCGCCCAAGGCGTACGCCAAACAAATTTCCTTGCGTGCCCGCGCGCAAGACAACCCCTGAGCCCTCGCACTAGGATCGACGCCATCGAAGTTTGAGTGGCGGAGTCTTGCATGTCGGCGTGGCGCACTATCAGTTTATGGATGGATCAACTCGACGAGCCGCTATTGGCCCGTCCGGCGCTGGAACACGATCTGGATGTCGACGTGGCAATCATTGGCGCCGGGTATACCGGGCTCTGGACCGCGTATTACTTGAAGCGCCTGGCGCCGGACCTGAACATCGCCATTGTCGAAGCACAAACCGCCGGTTTTGGCGCCTCGGGCCGTAATGGCGGCTGGTTGATGGGCAACCTGTTGGGTGAAGACCGCTTGCTCGCCGGCTTGTCCCCGGAACATCGCCGCGCCTCATTCGACTTACTGCACGGCATTCCTGATGAAGTAGACGTCGTGCTGAAGCGCGAAAGCATTGACTGCGATTACCGCAAAGGCGGGGTGCTTTACTGCGCTGCACGCTACCCCGAGCAGGAAGCCAGCCTGCGCCGCTATCTGGATGACCTCTACCGTCAGGGCCTGACCGAAAGTGACTACCGCTGGCTCAGCCCCGAGCAACTGGCGCAACAGATCAGAGTTGCAAAGCCTTATGGCGGTATCTATGCACCGCACGTTGCGACCATCCACCCGGCAAAGTTGGTGCGAGGCTTAGCACGGGCGGTGGAGAACATGGGGGTCAGCATCTATGAAAACAGCGCCGTCACGCAGTGGCAATCGGGGAGCTTGCGCACTGCCAAGGCAGCGGTTCGCAGTCGCTGGATTGTCCCGGCGGTAGAAGGTTACGCGACGACGTTGCCGCCGTTGGGTCGCTATCAAATGCCGGTGCAAAGCTTGATCGTTGCCACCGAGCCACTTTCCGCTGCGACATGGGACGAAATCGGCCTGAATAGCGGCCAGGCCTTCAGCGAGAGCAGCCGTCAGGTGACTTACGGCCAGCGCACCGCCGACAACCGCCTGGTGTTCGGGGCGCGGGGTGGTTACCAGTTTGCCGGCAAGTTACGCCATGACTTCGACCTGACGAGCAGCGAAGTGCAGCTACGACGATACCTGTTCGGCGAGCTCTTCCCGCAACTGAAGAATGTGCGGATTACCCACGCCTGGGGCGGCAACCTCGGTATGTCGCGGCGTTTCAAACCGCACATGCTCTGTGATCACGCCAGCGGCATCGCCTTGTCCGGCGGTTATGGAGGGGAGGGCGTCGGTGCCAGCAACCTGGGCGGCAGAACCCTCGCCGACCTGATTCTTCAGCGCGATACCGAGTTGGTGCGCCAGCCTTGGGTCATGCCGCAAGGCGGGCTCGACACACTCAAGGCCTGGGAGCCAGAACCCTGCCGCTGGCTCGGTTACAACGCGATCATCCGCAGCTTCGTCCACGAAGACCAGACCCTGGCCAACCCGGCTACCGCACCCTGGCGCCGAAAGCTGGCCAGCGGGGTCGCGGGGTTCATGGAAGGTTTCATGCAGTAAACAATGCTTTCTCCATCGACAGGTACGCCCATGAGCATCACGCAACTCAAGAATACCGCCTCCCTGAAACTTGAAGAATCCAACCCCGTCGCGGTGCCACTGGGAAAACCGGTGGCAGTAGCCTCGACCACCAGCGTCGAGCGCGACGATGGTGTCGAAACCGGTGTCTGGGAATGCACGCCCGGACGCTGGCGCCGACAGATTGTGGCCCAGGAATTTTGTCACTTCATCCAGGGCCGTTGCACCTTCACCCCGGACGACGGTGAACCTCTCTACATAGAAGCCGGCGATGCATTGATGTTGCCAGCCAACAGTCTCGGCATCTGGGATATCCAGGAAACCGTGCGCAAGACCTACGTTTTGATTTTTTGATCTTCTGATTGCCTGCCAATAACAAAAGCCCCTACAGGAATCGACCCATGATCCGAAAGACACTGACACTGGCGCCACTTGCACTCGTCGCGACCCTCAGCCAGGCGGCCGAGACGGTCAAAATCTACAACTGGTCCGACTACATCGCCCCTGACACCACGAAAAACTTCCAGAAAGAAACCGGTATCGCTTTTACCTACGACGTCTACGACAGCAACGAAACCCTCGACGGCAAGTTGATGACCGGTAAATCCGGGTACGACGTAGTGTTCCCGTCCAACCATTTCATGGCGCGACAGATTGAAGGGGGAGCGCTCAAGAAGCTCGACAAGGCTCAATTGCCGAACTGGAAGAACCTCAATCCGGTTCTGCTCGCGGCTTTGCAGACCAACGATCCGGGCAACGAACATGGCTTTCCGTACCTGTGGGGCAGCACGGGCATCGGCTACAACATCGCCAAGGTCAAGGCCGTGCTGGGCGACAGCGCCCCCGTGGATTCCTGGGATCTGATCTTCAAACCCGAGAACATGGAAAAGCTGCAAAAATGCGGCGTTGCCATCCTCGACAACGGCCCTGAACTTTTGCCCGCCGCTCTGAACTACCTGGGCCTGCCGCCTCACAGTAAAAACCCGGAAGACTATAAAAAGGCCGAAGCGCTGCTGCTTAAAGTCCGGCCATACGTGAGCTACTTCCATTCGTCCAAGTACACCAGCGACCTGGCCAACGGCGACATCTGCGTAGCGGTCGGCTTCTCTGGCGACATCCTGCAAGCCGAGAATCGGGCCAAGGAAGCCAACAACGGCGTCGACATCGGCTACGCCATTCCCAAGGAAGGCGCCGCCATTTGGTTCGATATGGTCGCGATGCCCGCCGATGCGCCGGACGAGAAGGCCGGCTACGCCTTCATGAACTACCTGCTGCGCCCGGACGTCATGGCCAGCGTCAGCAACTACGTGCACTACGCAAACGGTAACGAACAGGCAGACAGCCTGATCGACCCGACGATCAAAAACGACACCAAGGTTTATCCAAGCCCTGAGATGATGGGCAAGCTGTTCGCGCTGGAGGCGATGCCACTGAACATTGACCGGGTCCGTACGCGGGTGTGGAACAAGATTCGGACGGGGAGTTAATCGCCCTTCGCTGGCCCATACCTGTAATTTCTGACAGTAGATGCCTGCCGAAGTAGCTCATAGAGTGAACTCGCAGGCATGGAGTCTGCTGGAGAGAGCTCAATGAAAAAGTCAGCATTCAGAAATTTGATCGAAGAAGAAATTGACGACGCAGTCGGGGAATTCACTTCGAATGGCACTACATCCGATGACATCGCTTTAGGGCGATTAAATGTATTGCTGAGCCTTCGTCGAACGCTGGACAGCAAGTCGACGCCCGAAGACATCGGAACGTGGGGCGCGTTCAACGATATTCTCCAACTGTTGAGGGTGCTCGATAGTAAGGAAACAATGTTCTCTGGAATTGAAACTTAGCGACAGATTTGCCGTACGGTGGCGGGGAGCGAGCCTGCTCACGATGAACGATAACGCGGTCCTTAGTCTTCCTTGCGAACCGTGGCCACATCCTTGGCATTGACCCTCACCTTCTTGCCTGAAATATCTTCGAACTCGTAGAAGCCGTCCTTGGTCTTGGTATTCGGCATGTCCTTGGTCAAATACTGGGTGCCGTTTTGCAGGGTCACGACCGTCGGCGTCGAGCAGCCGGTCAAGGCTAACAAGGCTGCCGTGGCCAGCGACAAACCCAGGTTTTTGATATTCATATTCACCTCTCACGATGCTGAAAAGTTCCTCTATTCCGGTTGGTGCCTTCGATCGACATGGAGTTCGATGCCCAACTGAAAAATGACCAAATAACGCCGCCGCTTATCCTTTTCCGTTTGCACCGCACCGCGGGTAACTGTTATCTGTACGCATAACCAGTACTCGCTTGCCATGGCGCTTTTCCTTGTGACTGCAAATCCCCTCGACGACCCGTTCTATTACCTCAACAACTTCATGCAAGTGCTTGACTGGCTTGAACATCGTTATGCCGATGTATTAAGTGTAGAAGAGCAAGCGTTCATCCGTGCTTTCACCCGGCTGCCGAGGGAGTCGCGGGCGCTGCTGGTCAGGATGGTGATGCGCAAGGGCGTGCATTTCAGGGCCGGCAAACTGAATTACGTCGAAATCGGTCCGATCGCCAGCGCGGCCGAGCCGTTGCTGGTCGCAGGCTGGATCGATGAAGCATCGCCCTTGCACATCGAGGAGTTGTTCGATGTGCTGCTAAAACCCGAGATTGTTCAGTGCTTCGGCACTGCCATTGATCAGCCTAAGGGCAAGAAAGGTGATTGGCTCCCCCTGCTGAGCGAACAGTTCCCCGAGGCCAAAAGCTTTGCCCAATGGTGCCCTGCATTGAATGACCAGCTGTACACCCTGAGCATCATGGACCTGTGTGACCGGTTTCGACTGATGTTCTTCGGCAACCTCTATCAGGACTGGTCCGAGTTTGTGCTGGCCGATCTCGGTATCTTTACCTATGAAAAAGTCGAATTCAGTGCCGAGTCCCGAGGCTTGCGCAGCCGTGAGGACGTGGACGCCTGCCTGTACCTGCACCAATGCCAGCAGCATTTCGAGGCGGGCGAACCGCTGGCGTCCATCGTCGAGCAAATCAATGGGCTGACACTCAGCAATCCGTGGCTGCAACGTCGTCGCGGCAAGTTGCTATTCCAGATTGGTCAGCACTGCGAGCGCATCGCCGATTTCGCCTGCGCACTGACGATATACCGCGACTGCGACTATCCCGGCGCACGCGTGCGGCTGATTCGCGTGCTGGAGCGCTGTGGTGACTATCAGCTCGCCCTGGACCTGGCTGCCCATGCGCAGCAGTCACCGGAGAGCGCCGCCGAGCATCAACATTTGCTGCGCGTGCTGCCCAGACTGCGGCGCAAACTTGGCGGTCCGGCGCTGAAGCGGCCAGCCCCCCGGGCGATGCAACGACTGGATCTTCATTTGCCCAGAACCGATCTGGCGCTGTCGGTGGAATTTTACGTGCAGGCACACCTGGCAGAAGAACAGGCGCCGGTGCATTACGTCGAGAACAGCCTGATCAACTCACTGTTCGGGTTGTTGTGCTGGCCAGCCATTTTCGCGCCGCTGCCGGGGGCGTTCTTTCACCCGTTCCAGCGCGGGCCGGTCGACCTGTTGCATGAAGACTTTAGTGCGCGCCGTGCCGAACTGTTCGAGGCGTGCCTGGCCGAGCTCGATGACGGTCGTTACCGGCAGACGATTCGGGAGCGGTATGCCGCCAAGTGGGGCCTGCAGTCGCCATTTGTATTTTGGGGCGTACTGAACGAAACGTTGCTGGACCAGGCACTCGATTGCCTGCCGGCGGAACACCTGAAGCACTGGTTCAACCGCCTGTTGCTAGACATCAAGGCCAACCGCGCTGGCATGCCGGATCTTATCCAGTTCTGGCCGCTGCAAAAAACCTACCGCATGATCGAAGTCAAAGGCCCCGGCGACCGGCTACAAGACAACCAATTGCGCTGGCTTGAGTTCTGTCATGAGCATCAGATGCCCATTGCCGTCTGTTACGTGCAATGGGCGGAGCAGACCGCTTGAGCTACAGCATTGCGGTACGGGCGCTGTGTGAATTCACCGCCAAGGTGGGCGACCTGGACCTGCGTTTCACCCCGTCACCGACGGCGCTGGAAGGCATCGTCGGGCACCGCACGGTGGCGTCCCGGCGCAGCGACGGTTATCAAAGTGAAGTTACCCTTGAAGGCGCCTACAAAACCTTGCGGGTGAAGGGCAGGGCGGATGGCTATGATCCGGGGCAAAACTGCCTGGAAGAAGTCAAAACCTATCGCGGCGACTTGAGCAAACAACCGCTCAACCACCGGCAGCTGCACTGGGCGCAGGCAAAGATCTATGGCTGGTTGATGTGTTGCAAGCTGGAGCTGGCGCAGATCAACCTGGCGCTGGTGTATTTCGACATCGTCAGTGAAAAGGAAACCTGTCTGGTCGAGGCATTCAGCGCTGCGCAACTGCAGCAGTTCTTTGAACTTCATTGCGCGCAGTTTCTACACTGGGCCGAGCAGGAAATGACCCATCGTGCGGCGCGTAATCAAGCGGCGCAGCAATTGGCCTTTCCCCATGTCGGGTTCCGTCCGGGGCAACGGCATCTTGCCGAATCCGTGTTCAAAGCCGTCAGCACCGGGCGCTGCCTGATGGCGCAAGCGCCGACCGGCATCGGCAAAACCGTGGGTACGCTGTTCCCGATGCTCAAGGCCCTGGCGCCGCAGCAACTGGACAAGGTGTTTTTCCTCACCGCCAAAACGCCGGGGCGCAAACTCGCGCTGGACGCTGCACAGGCGATCCTGCAAAGCGCCGATGCGCCGCCACTTCGGGTGTTGGAAATGATCGCCCGGGACAAAGCCTGTGAGCACCCGGACAAAGCCTGCCACGGCGAATCCTGCCCCTTGGCACGGGGTTTCTATGATCGTTTGCCCGCCGCTCGCCAGGCCGCCAGTGAGCTGAGCCTGTTGAATCAGAGTGCTTTACGCGAGGTGGCACTGGCGCATGAGGTTTGCCCCTATTACCTGAGCCAGGAAATGGCCCGTTGGGCCGACGTGGTGGTCGCGGACTACAACTATTACTTCGATTTCAGTGCGCTGCTATTCGGGCTCGCCCAAGCCAATAACTGGACGGTCGCGGTGCTGGTCGATGAGGCCCATAACCTGGTGGAACGCGGCCGGCAGATGTACAGCGCCAGCCTCGACCAGTCGACCCTCAACGGCGTACGTAAAACCGCGCCTGAGCCGCTGAAAAAATCCCTGCAGCGGGTGAATCGGGAATGGAATGCCCTGCATAGCCCGCAATCCGGCGCCTATCAGGCGTACGACAGGCCACCGGAAAAACTGCTCCAGGCCTTGTCTTCGTGCAGCGCGAGCATCGGTGACTACCTCAACGATCACCCGCAAGGGTTGGACAGCTTGCTGCAAAGTTTCTATTTCGACATGCTGCAATTCAGTCGGGTGGCTGAACTCTTCGATGAACAGTTCCTGTTCGACATCAGCAAACGCGACCTCGACCGCACGCGCCCACTGTCACAGTTGTGCCTGCGCAATGTGGTGCCAGCCGGGTTCATCCGCCCGCGCCTGACCGCTGCACGCAGCACCGTGCTGTTTTCGGCGACGCTGAGCCCGCGGCATTACTACGCGGACCTTCTGGGCACCCCCGCGAATACGGTGTGGATTGATGTCGAGTCGCCGTTTCATGCGGATCAGCTAAAAGTACACATCGTCAACCAGATCTCGACACGCTTCATCCACCGGCAAGCGTCGCTTGAGCCGATTGTCGAGCTGATCGCCCGGCAATTTGGCGAGCGCCCCGGTAACTATCTGGCGTTTTTCAGCAGCTTCGATTATTTGCAACAAGTGGCGCAGTTGCTCGCCGAGCGTCACCCGCACATTACGCTGTGGTCGCAGTCCCGGGGAATGGGGGAAGCGCAACGGCAAAACTTCCTCGACCAGTTCACCGCGCACAGCCAGGGCGTCGGCTTTGCGGTGTTGGGCGGAGCCTTTGGTGAAGGCATCGATTTGCCTGGCACACGGTTGATCGGCGCGTTCATCGCCACCCTGGGCCTTGCGCAACTCAATCCGGTCAACGAACAGCTGAAACACCGCATGGCTGTCATTTTCGGTGCCGGTTATGACTACACCTATCTGTTTCCAGGGGTGCAAAAAGTGGTGCAGGCCGCCGGGCGCGTGATCCGTACCCAGCAGGATCAGGGGGTGGTGATGCTCATCGATGACCGGTTTGGCGACAGCAAGATTAAACAGTTATTGCCACGTTGGTGGTCGGTTGAGTCGAAGCATTTTCGCGCTGTAGAGTAGGATTTTTTACTTTAAAAAACAGTGACATATCTTGAAAGACACGCCCATTTGAACAAACAGCGAATCACCGCTTTATTCAAAGGGCAGGCAATCACTTTCAAGCGAATCTTTGATAAGGAAATCAGGGTATGTCAGTTGCGCCAAATTACGCTTACACCCCGGAGCAGGTCACTGCCGCATTCAATGAAATCAAAGCGACGTTGTTCCGCGGCATCACCGCCCAGGCAACCCCCAAAATACTGATCGTTGCCGGGCTGCAAGGCTCAGGCAAAACCTATCTACTGGAAAACAGCCTTCTACCTTCCAGCCGCTATCAGAGTTTTGTCCGTCTTTACTTGCCCGAATACCGTCAAAAACACCCCCAGTACGCCGAGATGGTCAAGCTCGGTGTACTGCATGCCTATGAGCACACGGAAGCCTTTGTCCGCGAGGTCAGTACCAAGATCTTCGCCGAAGCCTTCACCCTCAAATACAACATCATTATGGAGTGTGCGTTCGACAGCCTCGATTTCGCCGCCTTTCCACCCCTGGCAACTGCAGCCGGTTATCAGTTCGAGACGCATATCGTCGGCTGCAATCAAGCGTTCGCGCACGTGTCGAGCATCAAAAGAGCCCTCAGCAGCCTGAAAAAACAGCAACTCGAAAGGTTCGTCACCTTGTCGGCGCTGGATACCAGCATGAGTAATGCGCAGGCGATCATCCTGGCCTTTGAAACCGCCTCGAAAGCGGTCAGCGGCTCACAGATCACGGTCTATGAACGCGGGCTCGGCGGGTTGAAAGAGCGGGTTTCGCGCTTCCAGAAGACTTATACAAAAGACCCGGCCGAGATAACCCCTCCAACGGCACCGACCGTTTGCAGCACCTATACCAGCATTATCAATAACCACGTCTACACCCTGAGGGAACGCGACGAGATGGTAAAGACATGCCACTTGGCGTTACTCAAAACCCAGGCACACGCTGCGCTGGTGCCTGACTTCGTCTACAACGACCTGCATGCCTACATCGTCAAATACGTGAACCGATAAGTCGTACCCATTCGGCGGCGAAGCGATGACAGTCTCCCGGCCAGCGAGCGGTTAATAACCGGCCATCACGCACGACAAAGCCTCGTTGTGGCTGGTCCGCTGAATCACGTACGGCGAGAAATCGGCCCCGCAGGAAGTCTGCGGGGCTGGAAAGGGCGGAGGTGACTTCCGCCTCGACGGTCTGCGGATAGGTTCGGTAGTAGCGCCCAAGCCAGGGCGCGGTCATTGCCCAGGCAGGTAATTCCATGGTGTTGGCCACCAGCGCGGTGACTTTGCGACCCCGCAATATAGAAAACCCGGTATCGGGATTCACGGTACGGGCCAGTAACAGAACACCGTGACACACTGCGGCCACTGGTTTGTCTGCGGTGAAAAAGTGCAAGGCAATCCGTTGTGCCTGGGCGGATTCCAGCAGTGTGCGCATGCCCTTGGCATGGCCACCAGGAATCAATAGACCGTCGAACTTGCTCGGGTCGACATCGTCATAGGACAGTGGTTTACGAAATGACGCGTCTTCGACCATCTGTCTATAACTGGCGAGGTCGGGCTTGCGTGTCATCAGCAAAGGGTTAAGCGGACCAAAACCGATATCCACAAGGCGCGAGTCGGCGTAGGCAGGCAAACCCTGTGGTGTGGCAAAACACACCTCGAAGCCGGCCCTGCGCATCGCTTGCCAGGGCACGCTGCTCTCAGTCGGGTCGTAGTCGCAGGTTGGTAACAGAATCAGGATCATGGTGACGCCTTATATCCGCCTGAGATGGCGTTTGGCGTCGAGCATAGGTGTTCTGCTGCCTGCACTCCACTGAACAAGCGTGCTGCGACTTTCCAAACCCACGGTTTGCCGCATACTCCATCAAAACGATAGTCGCGGGTGTAATCGATGAGTAATGTGCCGTCCAAAACCAATTCCATCGAGGAGATGCGCTTTCGCCTGCTGATTGATGCTGTGGTGGATTATGCGATCTACATGATCGATCCGGACGGCATCATCACCAGCTGGAACTCTGGCGCCCGGCGATTCAAAGGCTACGAGGAAGCAGAGATTCTCGGTCAGCACTTCTCGCGGTTTTATACCGAGCAGGACCGCATGGCTGGTTTGCCGCAGCGTGCGCTGGATACTGCGATCAGGGAAGGGCGTTTCGAGGGCGAAGGCTGGCGGGTGCGCAAGGACGGCACGCATTTCTGGTCGCACGTGGTCATCGATCCGATTATTGATCCGTCGGGCAAGCTACTGGGGTTTGCCAAGATCACCCGAGATCTCACCGACCGCAAGATGGCCGAGGAAACCCTCAAGCAAAGCGAGCAGCAGTTTCGCCTGCTGGTGCAAAGCGTCACCGATTACGCCATTTATATGCTGTCCCCTGAAGGACGACTGACTAACTGGAATCCCGGTGCTCAACGCATCAAGGGCTATAGACCGGAAGAGGTCATCGGTCAGCATTTTTCTATTTTCTACACCCCTGAAGACCGGGCCGCCGGTGAACCTCAACGGGCATTGGAGACGGCGACACGTGAGGGGCGATTCGAAAACAAGGCTTGGCGCGTGCGCAAGGACGGTACACGGTTTTTTGCCCACGTCGTGGTAGACCCGATCTGGGGCGAAACCGGCACGCTTTTGGGTTTTGCCAAGATTACCCGTGACATCACCGAGGCGACCCTGGCCCAGCAAGACCTTGAGCGAACTCGCGAGGCGTTGTTCCAGGCGCAGAAAATGCAGGCCATCGGGCAACTCAGCGGCGGGATCGCACACGACTTCAACAATTTGCTGACGGTGATCCTCGGCAATCTGGAAATCGTGCGCAAACGGATAGGGGACGATCCGAAACTGACCCGTCTCATCGACAATGCCCGCCAAGGCGCCTTGCGCGGTGTGTCCCTGACTCAGCGCATGCTGGCCTTTGCCAGACGTCAGGAACTCAAGTTCGAGTCCGTGGAAATTCCCGCGCTGATTGAAGGCATCAGTGGCTTGTTACGCAGTTCCCTCGGGCCTTCAGTGATCCTCGAAACGCACTTTTCAGCAGAACTTGAGCGGGTCATGGCTGACGTCAACCAGCTCGAACTGGCCGTTTTGAACCTCGTCACCAATGCCCGGGATGCCATGCCCGATGGCGGTGAAATTGTCATCACCGCCAGGAACGCTGAACCGGGCGATCAAAAAGCGTTATCCCTGAAGGAAGGCTCTTATGTCTGCCTGAGCGTTACCGATACGGGCGAAGGGATGAATGAGGAAACGCTCGCGTCGGCGATGGACCCGTTTTTCACCACCAAAGGGGTCGGAAAAGGCACAGGACTGGGGCTGTCGATGGTGCATGGTTTTATTGAACAACTGGGTGGGCGGTTCATACTCAAGAGCCGCAAAGACACAGGCACCACCGCTGAACTGTGGATCCCGGTCGCCACCCACGCGTCAGATAGCAGGCCCGTCATCGAAGAACAACAACCAACGTCTCCGACGCAGCTGTGTGTGCTGGTGGTGGATGACGACAGCCTGGTGTTAACCAGTACCGGGCTGTTGCTGGAGGATCTGGGGCATCGGGTAATCGCTGCGATGTCCGGTGCGAAAGCGCTTGAGCTGTTCGAGAGCGAGCCGCACATCGACCTGATGATCACCGACATGGCCATGCCACACATGAATGGCGCGCAATTGGCACAGGCCATCCGGCTGAAGAAACCCGACCTGCCGATCATCCTTGCCACCGGTTATGCCGAACGCCTGGAAGGTTTCGCGACCATGCTCCCGCGCTTATCCAAACCGTATACCCAACTCAGTCTGGTGGAGGTCATTGCCCTGGCCATGAAGTAATGCGGGTGAATGTTTATGAATCTGAACCTGCAAAAGGCCCGGCAAAAGCCGGGCCTCTTGTTAAGTGGTATTTCCAGGATCAAGCAGCGAGATTACCGTCGCTCATTTCCTTTTTGTACTGAGCCTTCAACGTTTCCATCTGCGCGCCCAATTCTTCAAGGGTCGCTTTGCCCAGCAACTTTTTCGCCTGGGGGAACATCTCCGTTTCCTCCTCCTCGATGTGGTGCTCCAGCAGTTCCTTGACCACTTTGACTCGACCTGCAAACTCCGGGGTGGAAGGGTCGGTGACTTTCAGGTCCGGCAGCACCAGTGAGTCCACGGTGCGGTGCTCTTCCTTGGCTTCGTAATACATCACGTCCTGCTCCTTGCCACCGGCCTTTTTGTAAGCAGGATAAAGGACTTCTTCCTCTAGTCGTGTATGAATGCTGATTTCCATTTCCAGCTTGGCCAACAACTCTGTGCGTTTTTTAACACCGCGTTCAGTGGATTCGCTCAATTGGCTAAGGATGCCCTTTACACGTTCGTGGTCAGCTTTCAACAGATCGATGGCGTTCATGGTCAGGTCTCTCAAGTCATTACAGTGGGGGCGCGAACGGTCTCAGTGGCCGATAGTCGCTTGAGTGAAGTGAGCAGGAGTCGTGCCGTCTTTTGATTGGGTTTTTAATCAAAACAAATCAAACAGTTAATCAGCTTGATGGCTAACTGCGCTCATGCAGGCTGCATGAGTCCGACATTTGGCTCATGCAGTTCGCGGTGCAGCGTGCGCAACTCAGAAATACCGTTATCTTGCAGTGATAAAGAAGCCCGGCAATCGCCGGGCTACTTTTTACGCTCAGGCTCGATGTGCAAGCTGCTGGCGCAACTGATGAGCGTTGCTAACGGACAGGGGAATTGGTGGAAAATCCTCGTTGAGCAAGCGCAGATGCTCAATCGCTTCCTGAAACTTCAAATCAGCTTTGCGGCGCAGTACTTGATAACGATCAAACAACTCCACATCCAGATCGCCTCCCTCAAGCATTTCGAAAGCACATCGGCTCAGGTTCTGGGCCTCTTCGAACATCTGACGGTTACGTTCCAGGGCCAATGCCCGGCAGGCTTTGATTTGATCAGGGGAGGAACATTGGATCATGACCGGCACCTTTGTCTTTTCTGGGTCCCTTTAAATAGGCGTCGTTGCCACAGTGGAACCGAACCTGTCGGACCCTGCGATGCACAACAACGCGGGGTTAAAGATGTGACTTCGGGGTGAAATGAGGAATTCAAATTTTTTTCAGGCGCTCGTAGCGGGCGAGGGTTGGTTGGGTGGTGATCCCGTGAATCAAGATACTCAACGCGACCACCGACAATGTCAGGTCGGTACACAGCGAGGCCACCGACTGACCGAGCCCATGGTTCAAGGCGTAAAACAGGTAATAAAGACTACCGATACCACGGATACCGAACCAGCCAATCAATGCGCGCTGATGCCAGTCAAGCAAGCGGCCCCACGGCATGACCCCAACACTCAGCGGCCGGATCAGGCAAAACAGCACGCCACCAATGGGCAGGGCGCGCCAATCCCAGTGGGCGATCAGCACCACGCCCAGAAGCGTCACCAGAAACACCTCCATGGCCCGTTCCACGAGGCCGCCGAAGGCGAGCATGTCACTCATCATGATGCCTGCCGCGACCTGGCCGTCCTCAAGATGGTCGGTGTTGCCACGCACGGCATGTTGCGGCTCGACGTTCTGATGACCCACCACTGGCTGGACCAAGTGCTCGGCGGGCTCTAACGACTCGCCGGCCGTCTTGACCTCGGCCTGACGCAAGCCGAGGCCGGCAGCGAAAACCGAGAGAAATCCATAGGCATGAATGAATTCGGCCCCGACATAGGCCAGGGCAATCAAGGCGAGGGCGAGGTAATCATTCGGGGATAGCGTGCTGTCTTCGTTGTGGATACGCAGCGTCAACGTCACGCGCCCGATACCACGTCCCATCCAGTAACCCGTCAGCAATCCGGCGGGAACGGCCCAGAGCAGACTTTTAAGCGCCCAGTCGACCACCCAACCGGGATCGCCATCATGTTGCAACAAGAGTAATCCGAAAATCACGAATGGAAACGCGATGCCATCGTTGAGCCCGGCCTCGCCCGACAGCCCGAAGCGCACACGGTCGTCGTCCCGCGCGTCGTTGACTTGCACCAGGGCGGCGAGTACCGGGTCGGTCGGTGCCAGCACCGAGCTGATCAATACCGACGCTCCCCATGACACGCCGAAACCGTAGTGCAACAGCAAACAAACACCGCCAATGGTCAAGACCATCACTGGTCCGGCCAGCCCGAATGCGATACGCCACGTCTTGTCTTTGAGCGGTAAACGTAATTTCAGCCCGCAGACAAACAAAGAAAAAAGCACCGCAACTTCCGTCAGGTGCTCCATCCAGTCAGCAGCGTCGTTGGTGTTCAACTTCAACAAGCCCATCGCGCCCGGCCCAATCGCAGCACCCAGCACCAGGCACACCGCCGACGTGGTCACCGGCATCCAGCGCAGGTACGACGACGTCAATGCCAGCGTCAGCAGCACGGCACCCAGCACCGCCACCCATAGGATGAAGCTCATGTCTTGACTTGCCGGGCAGACTGCACGCCGCAATCAGGGACAGGCTCGATTTTCCGCTGGGAGCCAGGGACGGGCTGATGTTGTTTGGGGAAGGGTGGTTTGGGATAGTCAGTCATCATCAATCTCCACCAACAAGACAATCGGGTCAAAGGGTTGACCCTGAGGTTTTGTCTTGAGTTCGGTTGGATTTGAGATGCCGACACCATTCAAATCACACACAAATCTCCCGGTAGGAGCGGGCTTGCCCGCGAAGGCGGCGCATGAGTCAACATCAATGTCGACTGGAACACCGCGTTCGCGAGCAAGCTCGCTTCTACAGGGGAAACTGGTTGTGTTTGTCAGGCCTTGCGGTTGAGCAAACTGCGCTCCATCCGCGCAATGCCTTCTTCAAGCAACACTCGTGGGCAGCCGAAATTCAGGCGCACGAATTGCCGGGCGTCATCGCCGAAATCCAGGCCGGGGCTCAAACCGACTTTGGCCTGTTCCAAGAAGAACTGCTGCGGGTTGTCCAGCCCCAGCGCCGAGCAATCCAGCCACGCCAGGTAGGTGCTTTGCGGCACGTTCATGGTGACGCCCGGCAGGCGTGTGCGGACGGCGTCGACCAGGTAATCGCGGTTGCTTTGCAGGTAGGCGCTCAGCTCCGCCAGCCATGGCCCGGCTTCGCTGTAGGCGACGCGGGTGGCTAACAGGCCCAGCGGGTTGACGCTGTCGACCATGCCGCAACGAGCGTGGTTGACCTTCTCGCGCAGCTCGCGGTCCTGAATGATCATGAACGAGGTTTTCAGGCCAGCGATGTTGTAGGCCTTGCTCGCCGACATCAGCGTGATCGTATGCCGAGCGATGTCCGGGCTCAGCGTTGCCATCGGAACATGCTTGCGCCCGTCGAAGCACAGCTCGGCGTGGATTTCGTCCGAGATGATCCAGGCACCCTGTTCCAGGCAGATATCGGCAATCGCTTGCAATTCGTCCCGCGGGAAGGCTTTGCCCAGCGGGTTGTGCGGATTGCTCAGCAGCAACGCGCCGCCACCTTGCAGTGACTGGCTAAGGCTGGCGAGCGGTGTGGTGTACGTACCGTCAGTCTGTTCATCGAAATTCAGTTCGACCTTGTTCAGGCCCCAGTGGCCTGGTGCGTGGCGCAATGGCGGATAGTTGGGCACCTGCACCACGACGTTCTGTTGCGGCTGGACCAGCGCCTTGAGCGCCATGTTGAAGCCCGACTCGACTCCCGGCAAAAAGATCAGCTCTTGCGATTCGACGCGCCAGGCGTATTTGTTCCAGAGGTCGGCGACGATCGCTTCGCGTAAGTCATCCGGGGCCACGCTGTAGCCGACCATCGGGTGTTCCAGGCGTTTTTGCAGGGCCTGGATGATCATCGGCGGCGCGGCAAAATCCATGTCGGCCACCCACATCGGCAGCACGTCGGCCGGGTAGCGGCTCCATTTGGTGCTACCGGTGTTATGGCGGTCGAACACCTGATCAAAATCGAAAGTCATGCGCGGTCTCGTAACAGCGGGTGGGTGATGCCGGCCATGATAATCGCCAATCCCTGTGGGAGCGAGCCTGCTCGCGATGACTATGAATGGTTTGCACAACACCCCCCTAATGAAATGGCTACCCCCGCCGCTCCTACAATGACCGTGCCGATTGAAGCAGATGCGAGCAAACGTCCGACGGTCGGTTTTCACACAGGGCAAGCCTGCATTGACTAGAGTTTCAAGTGTCGGCAGTCCGTCTGCCGCCACCGTGATTGCTTAGAAAGTCCGGCCAAATCCCGGATTTCCACCTGATCAGGAGTGCACGATGGACCTCAGCCGTCGTCAGTTCTTCAAAGTCGCTGGTATCGGCCTTGCAGGCTCGAGCTTGGGCGCGTTGGGCATGGCCCCCACGCTTGCCTTCGCCGAGCAGGTGCGCCACTTCAAGCTTGCCGCCACCCATGAAACCCGTAACACCTGCCCGTATTGCTCGGTGGGTTGCGGTGTGATCATGTACAGCCAGGGCGATGCCGCCAAGAATGTCGCGCAAAACATCATCCATCTCGAAGGTGACGCCGACCACCCGGTCAACCGCGGCACCCTTTGCCCCAAAGGCGCGGGCCTGCTGGATTTCATTCACAGCCCCGATCGCCTGCAATACCCGCAGGTCCGCAAGCCAGGCAGCAGCGAATGGACGCGTATCTCCTGGGATGAAGCGCTGGATCGCGTCGCCGACCTGATGAAGGCCGACCGCGACGCCAATTTCATCGAGAAGAATGCCCAGGGCCAAACGGTGAACCGCTGGCTCACCACCGGTTTCCTCGCAGCATCGGCGGCGTCCAACGAAGCGGGCTACATCACCCACAAGGTCATTCGCAGTCTCGGCATTCTGGGGTTTGATAACCAGGCGCGTGTCTGACACGGCCCGACGGTGGCAAGTCTTGCCCCGACGTACGGCCGTGGTGCCATGACCAATACCTGGACCGATATCGCCAACGCGAATCTGGTTCTGGTGATGGGCGGCAACGCAGCAGAAGCGCACCCGTGCGGTTTCAAATGGGTGACGGAAGCCAAGGTGCACAACAACGCGCGATTGATCGTGGTCGACCCGCGTTTTACCCGCACCGCCTCGGTGGCCGACTATTACGCGCCGATTCGCACCGGCACCGACATCGCCTTCATGGGTGGGCTGATCAATTACTTGCTGACCGAGGACAAAATCCAGCACGAATACGTGCGCAACTACACCGACGTGTCGTTCATCGTCAAAGCCGGGTATGGCTTCGAGGACGGGATTTTCAGCGGTTATGACGCGGCCAAGCGCACCTACACCGATAAGTCCGGCTGGGGCTATGAGCTCGGTGAAGACGGCTTTGTCAAAGTCGACCCGACCCTGCAAGACCCACGGTGCGTCTATCAATTGATGAAGCACCATTACAGCCGTTACAACATTGACCTGGCGAGCCAGATTTGCGGCATGCCAGTCGATGCCATGCAAAAAATCTGGGATGAAATCGCCACGTGCTCGGTACCGGGCAAGACCATGACCATCCTCTATGCACTGGGCTGGACCCAGCACTCGATCGGCTCGCAGATCATCCGTAGCGCGGCAATGGTGCAATTGCTGCTGGGCAACGTCGGCATGCCGGGCGGGGGCGTGAATGCCTTGCGCGGTCACTCCAATATCCAGGGCCTGACTGACCTCGGGTTACTGTCCAACTCGCTGCCGGGTTACCTCACATTGCCGGGCGACGCCGAGCAGGACTACGCCGCCTATATCACCAAGCGCACGCAAAAACCGTTGCGCCCGGGGCAGTTGTCCTACTGGCAGAACTACAGCAAGTTCCACGTCAGCCTGATGAAAGCCTGGTATGGCGGCAATGCCACGGCCGAGAACAATTGGGCCTACGAATACTTGCCGAAATTGGACATTCCCAACTACGACATCCTCAAAGTGTTCGACATGATGGGCCAGGGCAAGGTCAACGGCTATATGTGCCAAGGCTTCAACCCCATCGCAGCGTTGCCCGATAAAAACCGGGTGATGGCGGCACTGGCCAAACTCAAATGGCTGGTGGTGATGGACCCGCTGGCCACCGAAACTTCAGAGTTCTGGCGCAATGTCGGGCCGTACAACGATGTGAAAAGCGCCGACATCCAAACCGAAGTGATTCGCCTGCCCACCACCTGTTTTGCCGAGGAAGACGGCTCGCTGGTCAACAGTAGCCGCTGGCTGCAATGGCACTGGAAAGGCGCCGACGGCCCGGGTGAAGCGCAAACCGACATTCGGATCATGGCAGAGCTGTTTCTGCGTTTGCGTCAGCGCTATCAGGCGCAGGGTGGCGCTTATCCCGACCCGATCCTCAAACTGTCGTGGCAGTACAAGATTGCCGACGAACCCTCGCCGGAAGAACTGGCCAAGGAAATCAACGGCTACGCCACCACTGACTTCACCGATGCCACGGGGGCGGCGATCAAGGGTAATGCGCAATTGGCTGCGTTCAGTCAGCTCAAGGATGACGGCAGCACCGCGTCCGGCTGCTGGATTTTCTGCGGCAGCTGGACTGAGTCCGGTAATCAGATGGCCCGTCGCGATAACAGCGACCCGTGGGGCATGCACCAACAACAGGGATGGGCGTGGGCCTGGCCGGCGAACCGACGCATTCTCTACAACCGCGCGTCTGCAGACCTGAAAGGTAACCCGTGGGATCCGAAAAAACGCCTGGTGTGGTGGAACGGCAAAGTCTGGGGCGGCACCGATGTGCCTGACTACAAGGCCGACGTGCCGCCGGAAGCGGGGATGAATCCGTTCATCATGAACCCCGAAGGCGTGGCGCGGTTCTTCGCCGTCGACAAGATGAACGAAGGCCCGTTTCCTGAGCATTACGAGCCGTTCGAGACGCCCATCGGTATCAATCCGCTGCACCCGGACAACAAAAAAGCCACCAGCAACCCGGCAGCGCGGATCTTCGATTCGGTGTGGGATTCCCTTGGTGTGGCCAAGGATTACCCGTACGCGGGCACCAGCTACCGATTGACCGAGCATTTCCACTTCTGGACCAAGCACTGCAAGCTCAACGCGATTACCCAGCCGCAGCAGTTCGTCGAAATCGGCGAGGTGCTGGCCAAGGAGAAAGGCATCGTCGCCGGCGATCGCGTGCGCGTCAGTTGCAAGCGCGGGCACATTGAAGCGGTGGCGGTGGTGACCAAGCGGATTCGACCATTGCAGGTCAACGGCCAGGTAGTGCACCAGATCGGTATCCCGTTGCACTGGGGGTTTACCGGTCTCACGCGCCACGGATATCTGACCAACACGCTGGTGCCGTTTCTCGGCGATGGCAACACGCAGACTCCGGAATCCAAATCATTTTTGGTCAATGTGGAGAAAGTCTAAATGGCCAGCCAAGACATCATTGCCCGGTCGGCCACCACGACTCCGTCGCCTTCGGTGCGCAATCAGGAGGAAGTGGCCAAGCTGATCGACACCACCAAGTGCATCGGCTGCAAGGCGTGCCAAGTCGCCTGCTCGGAATGGAACGAACTGCGCGACGAAGTCGGCCACAACCTTGGCACCTACACCAACCCACAAGACCTGAGCGCAGAAACCTGGACACTGATGCGCTTCACCGAGCATGAAAACGATGCCGGCAACCTCGAATGGCTGATTCGCAAGGACGGTTGCATGCATTGCGCCGAACCCGGTTGCCTGGCGGCGTGCCCGAGTCCGGGGGCGATCGTCAAGCTCGCCAATGGCATTGTCGACTTCAACCAGGACCACTGCATTGGCTGCGGCTATTGCATCACCGGCTGCCCGTTCAACATTCCGCGGATCTCGCAAAAGGATCACAAGGCTTATAAATGCACGTTGTGTTCGGATCGGGTCGAATACGGGCTGGAACCGGCCTGCGTGAAAACCTGCCCGACCGGGGCGATTGTGTTTGGCACCAAGGAAGACATGAAAGAACACGCCGCCGAACGGATCGTCGATCTGAAAAGCCGGGGTTTTGAAAACGCCGGCCTGTACGACCCGGCCGGTGTCGGCGGAACGCACGTGATGTACGTGCTGCACCACGCGGACACGCCGCAGCTGTACGCCGGGCTGGCGAAAGATCCGGCGATCAGTCCGCTGGTAGGGTTGTGGAAAGGCGTGAGCAAACCGTTAGGCCTGTTGGCCATGGGCCTGGCGGTGCTGGCCGGGTTCTTCCATTACGTGCGCATCGGGCCGCAGGTGGTCGAAGAGGACGAACATCCCCCAGGCAAGGACCCGGCCGTGCATGAGGTTGATCCATCGGTTCATACCTATGATCCGCGGCGGGAGGACAGGCCATGAGCAACAAAACGATCCTGCGCTACACCACCGGCCAGCGCACCAATCACTGGCTGGTGGCGATCCTGTTTTTCATGGCGGCACTCTCCGGGTTGGCGCTGTTTCATCCGGCGTTGTTCTGGCTCAGCAATCTGTTTGGCGGTGGCCCGTGGACACGTATCCTGCACCCGTTCTTGGGCGTGGTGATGTTCGTGCTGTTCCTTGGATTGGTGCTGCGTTTCTGGCGAGCGAATTTTTTCATTACCAATGATCGCTTGTGGCTGAAGCGAGTCGGGCGGGTGATTAAAAACGAAGAGGAGGGCGTGCCGCCCGTTGGCAAGTACAACCCCGGACAGAAGCTGCTGTTCTGGACCTTGCTGGCCTGCATGCTGGTGCTGCTGTTCAGCGGACTGGTGATCTGGCGCGCGTATTTCAGCGCTTTTTTTGGCATCACCGCGATACGTTGGGCGATGCTGCTGCATGCGTTGGCCGGGTTTGTGCTGGTGCTGAGCATTATCGTGCACATCTACGCCGGGATCTGGATCAAGGGCTCGGTCAGCGCCATGCTGCATGGCTGGGTCAGCCGCGCCTGGGCAAAAAAACACCATGAACTCTGGTACCGCGAAGTGACCCGCGACGAGCACCCCGACCGGCCGATCAGTAAAAAAGGATAAGCACTTGCCGACCATTCTTGAGCCTGGAGAGATTGAAGCGGCGGCGAGTTCACCGCCGTTTCTGTACCTGCCGCCGCATAACCTGTTCACCTTGCGCGCATTACGGCTGGAGCGGTTGGCCGAGGCGCATCCGTTGGCCGATTACCTGCGCCTGGTGGCCGGCCTGTGTCACGTGCAGCAGCAATTGATGGACGATCCGCCCATTGCCACCCTGCCTGATCCCGAGCGAATCAAGTTATGCCAAGAGCACGGCCTGCCACCGCTTGCCGCCGACAGTCTGGTGCGCGAGGGGCATTGGTTGCCGTACCTCGACGCCTTGTTGCAACGCTACCGACCTGCGCCGCAATCAGCGGTAGAACAAGCCCTGACGACATTGCGCAGTACCGACGCCGGGCAACGCAAAGCCTGGGCGGTGGCGTTGGTCAGCGGCCAATTCACGCTGCTGCCCGCGGCGCTGGTGCCGTTTCTCGGCGCCGCGTTGCAAGCGGCCTGGAGTCACTGGTTGCTGAACACGCCGGACCTTGCACTGAAACCTGGTGACAGCCTCAGCCAATGCCCGGCCTGCGGTTCGCCGGCGATGGCTGGCGTGATTCGCCACCGTGGCAAACACAACGGGTTGCGTTATCTGGTGTGTTCGTTGTGTGCCTGCGAATGGCATGTGGTGCGGGTCAAATGCGTGTATTGCGAACAAAGCAAAGGCCTGGAATACATCAGTCTCGACGACGACCGCCACGCCGCCAATCAGGCGCCGTTGCGCGCCGAAACCTGTCCGGGCTGTCGCAGTTACCTGAAACTGCTTTACCTGGAAAACGACGCCGAGGCCGAAGCGCTGTCGGCGGACTTGGCCAGCCTGATGCTCGACATGCGTCTGGAACAGGAAGGCTACCTGCGGCCGGCACCCAATCTGCTGCTGGCACCCGGGGGTGACTGAACGCATCTACACTCAGGCGCGACGGTCAATCGTTTCCAGGAGCGCCGGATGCCTTCAACCTCCGCCAGTCAAACCTTGCGGCTGCCTTCCATCGACGGTTTGCTGCGTCATCCCGCCTGCCAACCACTGGCCGAGCGCTATGGCCGGGATTCGCTGCTGGCGAGCCTGCGGCAGTTGCTCGATGACTTGCGCGAGCCGGTGCTGGCCGGGCAACTCAGTGCCGTGGAAATCAGCCCGCAGGTATTGGCGGGGCGAGCGGGTGAGCGGCTGGCCCAACATCACCAAAGCCATGTGCGACGGGTGTTCAACCTGACCGGGACCGTGCTGCACACCAACCTCGGCCGGGCGCTGCTCCCCGAAGTTGCCATCGAAGCGGTGCAAATGGCCGCGCGCTATCCGATCAATCTCGAATTTGATCTGCACAGTGGTAAGCGCGGCGACCGTGATGACCTGATCGAAGACCTGATCCGCGAATTGACCGGCGCCGAAGCGGTGACGGTAGTCAACAACAACGCGGCGGCGGTGCTGCTGACCCTCAACAGCCTGGGCGCGCGCAAGGAAGGGATTATTTCCCGAGGCGAGCTGATTGAAATCGGCGGCGCCTTCCGCATTCCCGACATCATGGCGCGTGCCGGGGTCCGGTTGCATGAAGTCGGCACCACCAACCGCACCCATGCCCGTGATTACGAAGCGGCTATCGGCCCGCGCAGCGGTCTGGTGATGCGCGTGCATGCGAGTAATTACAGCATTGAAGGATTCACCGCACGGGTGCCGACCGCCGAACTGGCGCAGTTGGCGCACCAGCATGGGTTACCACTGCTCGAAGACCTCGGCAGCGGCAGCCTGCTGGACCTGACCCGCTGGGGCCTGCCCGCTGAGCCGACGGTGCGCCAGGCGCTGCTCGATGGCGCGGACATTGTCACCTTCAGTGGCGACAAATTGTTGGGGGGGCCGCAGGCCGGGTTGATTGTCGGACGCAAAGACCTGATCGCGAAGATCAAGAAAAACCCGCTCAAACGCGCACTGCGGGTCGACAAACTGACCCTGGCCGCACTCGAAGCGGTGTTGGGTTTGTACCGCGATCCGGTGCGCCTGGCCGAACGTCTGCCAAGCCTGCGCCTGCTGACCCGCCCGCAGGCCGATATCCTCGCCCAGGCTGAACGGCTGCAACCTTCGCTGGTGCTCGCTTTGGGTGAAGGCTGGAGTGTCAGTGCGCTGCCGGCGCTGGGCATGATTGGCAGCGGCAGCCAACCGGTGGCGCGCTTGCCCAGCGCCGCGTTATGCCTGCAGCCGAAGGTGTCCAAACGTCTGCGCGGGCGGCAGTTGCTGGGGCTGGAGGCCGCATTCCGCCAGTTGGCCATTCCGGTGCTGGGGCGCATCGACGACGACGCACTGTGGCTGGACCTGCGCCAACTGGACGACGAAATAGCCTGGCTGGCCCAACTCGATCAACTGAAGGTGCCAGGGTGATCGTCGGCACCGCAGGGCACATCGATCACGGCAAGACCGCGCTGCTGCAGGCGCTGACGGGGCAGGCCGGCGACCGTCGCCGCGAAGAACGCGAACGCGGCATGACCATCGACCTCGGCTACTTGTATGCGGCGCTCGAACCGGGCGCCGAGTTGACCGGGTTCATCGACGTACCCGGTCACGAGCGTTTCACCCACAACATGCTGGCCGGAGCGCAGGGCATCGATCTGGTGTTGCTGGTGGTCGCTGCGGATGACGGCGTGATGCCGCAAACCCGCGAACACTTGGCCATCGTTGAACTGTTGGGCATTCCCCGGGCGCTGGTGGCGATCAGTAAATGCGACCGGGTCGAGCCGCCCCGGGTGCAAACCGTCCATGAACAGCTGACAACGCTACTGGCGCCCGGCCCCTATGCCGATGCGCCACAGATCGCGCTGTCGAGTGTGACCGGGGAGGGCGTCGAGGCGCTGCGCCAGGCGCTACTCGATGCACAGCGTAATGTCCTTCAACGCAGCACCAGTGGCGGCTTTCGTCTGGCCATTGATCGGGCCTTTAGCGTGGCTGGCGCCGGCATCGTGGTGACCGGCACGGCACTGTCCGGGCAAGTGACGGTGGGCGACACACTGGTGCTCAGCCCGCTAGGCAAGCCTGTGCGTGTACGAGGTTTGCATGCGCAAAATCAAGCGGCAAACTGCGCGTATGCCGGGCAACGCGTCGCATTGAACCTGAGTGCCGAGCGTTTGGCGCTGGAGCATATTCACCGTGGCCAATGGCTGCTGGCCGAGTGGCTGTATGCACCGACTCAGCGACTGGACATCGACCTGCGTTTGCTGACCAGCGAAGCCAAGACTTTCGAACATTTTCAGCCGGTGCATGTGCACCTCGGCACTCAGGACGTGACAGGGCGGGTGGCGCTGCTGGAAGGCGCAAGCCTGGCGCCGGGTGGGCGGATGCTTGCGCAAATTCTGCTCAATGCTCCGGTTCAGGCGGTGAAAGGCGATCCGTTGATCCTGCGGGATCAGAGCGCACAACGAACCCTCGGCGGGGGCCGGGTGCTCGACCCGTTTGCCCCGTCCCGACACCGACGCAGCCCCGAACGCCTGGCGCAGTTACAGGGTCTGGCCACCAATAATTCGCTGGAAGAACTCTTGCCAACATTGTTGGCCAATAGCGACTCCGGCCTCGATCCTCGGCAACTGGAGCGTCAGTTCAACCGTCCGCGCGCAACCTGGGTATTGCCCGATGACGTGCGCTTGATCGAGACCCGCCAAGGTCCGTTACTGTTCAGCGCAGCGCGTTGGGAAGCCCTGAAAGCTCCGTTACTGGAACACCTCGCACACTTCCATCAACTTGAGCCGGATCAAATGGGCCCGGACCGGGATCGCCTGCGTCGCTTCGCTGCAACCGTGATGGAACGCCCGACCTTCATCTGCCTGCTCGACGAATTACTCGCCAGCGGCGCCCTCGCCACCAGTGGGCCGTGGCTGCATTTACCCGGTCATCAAGTGCGCTTGAGTGAAGAGGACGAAGCGCTGTGGCAGCGCATACAACCGCTGTTCGAACAGGCCGGGTTCGATCCTCCATGGGTGCGAAAACTGGGGAATGACGAGGCGACCGTACGCCTGTTGTTGCGCAAAATGGCGCGACTGGGGCTGCTGCATCAAGTGGTCCGGGACCTGTTCTACACCGATGCAATGATCCGTCGATTGGCGGCTATGCTCTTGCAACTGGCCGAGCACAACCCGGTGATTCAAGTCGCAGCGTTTCGCGATGCGGTCGGCCTGGGTCGCAAGCGCAGCATTCAGATTCTGGAGTACTTCGATCGCATCGGCCTGACCCGACGCCTGGGCGACAAGCGCCAAATCCGTCTCGACAGTGCCTTGGCCCAACAGAAAGACGACTGACTTCAAGGAAGGCAATCGCGCCCGGTGGCGCGGCCGGGCTTCAAACCCGGTTGGGGACGGCATCCGTTCCCGGGCCGGTTCGACTCCGGCTGCCTTCCGCCATTTTGCGCACGACCTATCTCCTCCGGATAGCGTGAGGGCATGGTTGCGTAGATTCAGGCGTGGATTTGGGTTCGATGTGCTGCATTTGCACTTTTTTTTCGAAGTGCTGCGATGCAGAGCACACAGATCACGTCGCACTGTTAAATCAGCGTCTATGCTGGCCTTACCGCTTCCTCACCTGCTTTGCATAAGCAAGGAGACATCCATGGTGCCCACACCGCTGTCCGAGAAGTCGTTGACCCGCAGCATGCTCGATGTCCTGATTCGTGCCGGGTTGATAGTTGTTCTGGTGATGTTTTGCTTCGATATATTCCAGCCGTTTCGCGACCTGATGCTGTGGTCGGTGATCCTGGCGATCACGCTCTACCCGTTGCAACTGCGATTGATGGGGTCGTTCGGACGCAGTGAAGGGCGTGCTGCAACGGCGATTGTGCTGATTTCCATCGCTATTCTGGTGGTGCCGATCTATCTGTTGGGCACCTCGATTGCTTCGTCGGTCGGGCAGGTCATCGACGTTGTGAAGGAAGGTACCTTCAACATCCCGCCGCCGCCTGACACGGTCGCCACGTGGCCGATCGTGGGTAAAACTGTCTCGTCAATCTGGATGCAGGCATCCACCGATCTTCCGGACCTGATAGCGAAGTACTTGCCGCAAATAAAAGGCGTCAGTGTGGGCTTGTTGACCAAAATTGCCGGCGTCGGTGCGGGTTTGTTGATGTTCATTGTTGCCTTGATCATCGCCGGTATTTTCATGGCGCACGGTGAGGCCGGCACCCGTGCTGCGGTAGAGATCGCGTCTCGCATCAGCGGTCCTGACAAGGGGGCAAAAATCGCCGAACTGTGCACTGCAACCATCCGCGCGGTTGCGCTCGGCGTGGTCGGCATCGCGTTCATTCAGATGCTGCTGGTGGGTATCGGCTTCGTGCTCAAAGGCATCCCGGGCGCAGGTATACTTGCCATCTTCGTGTTACTGCTCGGCATCATGCAGTTACCGGCCACGCTGATTACGCTGCCGGTGATTGTCTATGTGATGGCCACTGAGGGACCCAACACCAGGACCATTATCTTCTCCGTCTTTGTGTTCGTTGCCGGCCTGGTGGACAACGTTCTCAAACCGCTGTTGCTGGGACGCGGTGTGGATGTGCCGATGCCGGTCGTGCTGATTGGCGCGCTGGGCGGCATGGTCACGAGCGGCATCCTCGGCTTGTTCATAGGGCCGGTGGTGCTTGCGGTGGGCTACCAGTTGTTCTGGCAGTGGGTTCAGGATCGGCCGGAGGAAGGGTAAAATCCGTCACCATGAGTGCACCAGGTGTGTCGACATGGAAAATGTTGCGCCAAGCGTGCCTGCAACGCCGGGATGCTGTACCGCAAACCATGACGGAACTCGCGGTCATCCCCGGCATTGCAGGGGCGCGTTATTGGCTGGACCGGGATTTTGCTCCGCTGATTCGCGATGTACATCAGGCTAACCATCGAGAGGCCGAAGCGCTTGCCAGAGCAGGGGAGCCGAATGACATCCTGCCGCTGGCCAACATGCTGGCGGTCTCCGGTGGTGGTGACGCCGGCACCTTCGCGGCGGGCATCATCGCAGGATGGACGTTACATGGGACACGGCCGCTGTTCAAAGTGGTCACGGGCATCAGCGCTGGTGCCCTGGTCGCCCCGTTCGCTTACCTGGGGCCTCAGTACGACGACATCATTCTGCGTATCTGTAGTGCCCTCGGCCCCAAAGACATTTTCCATTCGCGCAATGTGCTGACCCGACTTGCCAGCGACGGTATTGCGCACAGCAAGCCACTGTCTCGGCTCATCGCGCAATACGTCACTCCTGTCATTCTGGCGGCGATTGCTGCGCAGTATGCCAATGGACGACTCCTGATGATCGGCACCACCGACCTCGATGCCGGGCGTCCCGTGACCTGGAATATGGGCGCCATTGCCGCAAGCGGTGCGCCCGGAGCACTCGACCTGTTTCGTCAGATCCTGATCGCGTCGATGAGTATTCCCGGCGCCGTCTCACCCGTCATGATCGACGTGGAAGTCAACGGTAAACAGTTCCAGGAAATGCACGTAGACGGTGGCGTCATCACGCAGGTATTTCTTTACCCCCCAGGCACCGTCATGGCGCTGAATAACGTCACGGGCGCGCGTTTACGTCGTGATCGGCATTTTTATGTGATTCGCAACGGGAAACTGGAGCCGCAGTGGTCCGGCACCAAGCGCCGCACGTTGAGCATCGGCGGTCGCGCTATCAGCGCGTTGATCCAGACGCAGGGAATCAGCGACCTCGACCGGATTTACCGAATCGCCCAACAGGACGGGGCCGATTTTAATCTTGCGTACATCGGCTCCGATTTTCATCACCTTCGCACTCATCATTTCGATGGCGAGTACATGAAGCGTTTGTTCGAATATGCCTTTGAGCTCAGCGCGAAAGGTTATCCGTGGCATAAATCTCCCAGTACCTGACTCTTCTATGTTTCTGGGCCAGACAAGACAACCAAAAACTGCCAGGTGTATGTGCGCTTATCCGCCACCAGTTGCTCTCGTGAAATTAATAATGTAGTTTTTCATGAAATTATAAAAACATAATTTCATGAGAGCCGGTATGTTCCAGCAGTCCACACAGCATGTCGCCAGCTATTACGCCCACAGTTGCGCTGATCGCCTGACTACTCGCCCCGCGCTTGAGAGTGAACAAGACACCGAAATCCTGATCATCGGCGCAGGGTTCAGTGGCCTGCATACTGCGCTACGCCTGGCCCTGGCCGGCAAGCGCGTGACACTGCTGGAAGCCAGTCGCGTGGCGTGGGCAGCCTCGGGGCGCAATGGTGGTCAGGCCATTCTCGGCTGGTCATGTGACATGCCACCTCTGGAAGCGGCGCTGGGGCATGAGCGCGCTCGTCGGTTGTGGGACGGTATGCGTTGGGCGGCGAAGGAACTGCGAGAATTACCTGCTCGCCATGGTTTCGACTGTGATTATCGCGCCGGCCATCTGTGGACTTCGGTCATGCCCCGACGTGTCAGTCTGCTGACCGAGTGGCAGCGCGAGGCCAGTCACAAATGGGGGCACCATGGCTTGCAGCTCATCAGCCGTGAGCAGTTGCCGCAATGGATCGCCAGCGAACGCTATCAGGCCGGATTGTACGACCCTGAGGGCGCACATTTGAACCCGCTGAAACTGGCACTCGGCCTGGCCACCGCCATCGAACGCGCGGGCGGCCGCATCCATGAACAAAGCAAAGCATTAAATTATCGCGAAGAGGGCGGTCGCTTCGAGGTGAACACGGAGCGCGGGTCTATTCGGTCGGATGTACTGGTGCTGGCCTGCAATGCCTATCTGGATCGGCTCGACCGCAAACTGGCCAGTTGTGTATTACCCGTCGGGACATATCAAGTGGCGACCGCCCCCCTGACGCCAGAGCAGGCCACCGCGCTGCTGCCGAGTAATGTCTGTGTCACCGATAACCAGTTTGTTCTCGATTATTTCCGTCGCACACCTGACAACCGCCTGCTGTTCGGCGGCGGCTGCACGTACCTGGGCGGCATGCCCAAGGATATTGCCGGGGCAACACGGCCGTTCCTGGAGCGGGTGTTTCCGCAACTCAAAGGCGTAGAGCTGGAATTTGCCTGGGGCGGGCACATCGACCTGACCCTTAAGCGAACCCCTGACATTGGCCGGGTGGGGGATCGCTATTGGCTGCAAGGTTATTCCGGGCATGGCGTGCTGCCAACGCTGGCCGCCGCTCGTGCAGTGTCCGATGCCATTCTTGGCCGGGACGATGAATTGTCCATGTATCAGGGCTTGAATAACGGCAGTTTTCCCGGTGGCAAATACCTCGCCGCGCCGCTGGAAGCCATTGGCAAAGCCTGGTATCGACTGCGCGACAGTATCTGATGAGTCATCTACTGGAATTGCACGCATGAACAAGCAAGAAGAAATCGCTGCGCTGGCGATCCTGATTCACGATTTGCGCAAGCACAAGAAATACACCTTGAAGGAACTGGCCGACAAAATCGGCCGTTCCGTCGGCTTTCTTTCGCAGGTCGAACGCGGCCTGTCTCGGCCCACCGTGGCAGACCTGACGGCGATCAGTGAAACCCTGGACGTACCGACGACGTACTTCTACAGCCTGCCAAAACCCAAGGAGCTGCCGTGGGTCACGCGGCCGGACGAACGTCGCACGTTGTACTTCGCCAACGGCATTACCGACATTCTGGTTTCGCCAAAAATACGCGCGTCATTTTCCATGCTCGAAAGTCATCTCGAAGCCGGCGCCAGCAGCGGCGACCGCCATATGAGTGACAGCTCGGAGCAGGGCGGTTACGTGCTCGAAGGCGAGCTGACGCTGTGGCTGGGCGATGACGAAGACCCCGTTACCTTGATGGCTGGCGACAGTTTTCAGTTCGACAGCCATACCCGTTGCCGCTACGGCAACCTCACCGGGCATCTCACGCGAGTGCTTTGGGTTTACACCTGATAACAAGATAAGGACCAATAATGATGGATGCTACCTGCTCTGATCTGCTGGCTGAGGTGCGGGCCTTTCGCCAACGCTATCCCGAGGTGCGCTATGTCGATCTGATTTCCCTTGATATCCCGGGGCATTTTTACGGCAAGCGGTACCCGGTGGACATGCTGGAAAAGGTCGCGGCCGGCAGTGCGCTGAAACTCCCGCAGAACTGTGTGCTGCTGGGCGTGCAGGGCGGGTTGTTCAAGATTGGTGATTACTGCTTTAACGACGGTGACCCGGATGCACTGCGTCGTCTGGTGCCAGGGACGCTCAAGCTGGTGAGCTGGGAAGGGCAACCGCTGGGGCAAATGTTGATCACCTCGGACGGCACTGAGAACCCCATCGTGTTCGAACCGCGCCAGGTGCTCGCGCAGGTCCTGGACAGGCTTGCCGGCAAAGGCATTCATCCCGTGGTGGCGTTCGAACTGGAGTTCTACCTGTTCGATAAAAAGCTGCGCGACGGGCTGCCGCAGTTTCCCCGCGACGGGCTGACAGACGATGCCGATGATCAGCCCAACATGCACATCGAGCGCCTGTCACGCTTTGCGCCGGTACTCGACGACATGGTCGAGACCTCGCGGGCTCAGGGGATTGACAGCACGGTGATTACCGCCGAACTCGGGCCAGGTCAGTTCGAAATCAATTTCGGTCACCTTGACGATGGCTTGCGTGCCGCAGACTGGGCGGCACTGTTCTGTCGCAGCAGCCGTGGCGTGGCGCTCAAGCATGGTTATCGAGCGAGCTTCATGGCCAAACCTTATTTGCAGCATCCGGGCAGCGGCATGCACGTGCATGTCAGTCTGTACGACGCGGACGGCAACAACATTCTGGCGGCCAACCAACAGCAGTCATTGCGTCACGCCGTGGCCGGCTGCCTGGAATTACTGCCTCACTGCATGCCGGTTTTCGCCCCGAACCAGAACGCCTATCGCCGCCTCGGCGGCACGACAAACATCGCCACGCGAGCGAGCTGGGGGTTTGAAGATCGCGATGCGTGCTTGCGCATTCCGGAATCGGATTCGAAGAACTTGCGCATCGAACATCGTCTGGCGGGCGCCGATGCCAATCCCTATCTGGTATTGGCGGCGATTCTCGTGGGACTGGAACATGGGCTGGAAGCTAGCAAAGAACCCATCTTGCCGCTGAACGAAGACCGCAACAGTGGCGTCGACTTCCCACTGGAAATGCTCGAAGCCGTGCGCGCGATGCAACATCAACCGCAACTGCGTGAGGGGCTAGGGGCGGAGTTCGTCGATGTTTATTGCGAGAACAAACGTCAGGATCACCTGGCGTTCATGCAGGAAATCAGCGCGCGGGAATACCGCTGGTATCTGTAAACGGAGGGAACCGGCGATCTAACGGGTAGACCGTCGGTGTCCCAGACGATTGAACGCAAGCAGACAGCCGCTAACCAATAGCGCGGCACCGATCACCAGTAGCGCCGAGGGTCGAATCGACAGCCTTTCGGCCCCGGCATCGCCCAGAATGTCATCCGTCATTTGGGTGGGCAGATATTGCTGCGCTTCATACGGCACTGTGTTCAATGCCAGACGCGCGCCATCGCCCAAGGTCAACGTCAGGTCTGCAATGATGCCGACGATCCGGCCGGGGTACACCGGTTCGCCGGTCGGATCGAGTTGGTCATACAGAAACTGTTGGCCCTCGAGCCAGCCCACCGCCGTTTGCAACTCGGGACCCAGGTAATACTTTCCATCGAGAAAGAAGCCGGGGAAATGCGGCGTGCGTTCAAGGCTCTCGACGTTGTAGCGCTCGCCCGGCCTCATGCCGGTTGCTGGGTCAATCATGGTGAAGTCCTCCTTCTGCTGGTTGTGCGATAGAGAACAGGCTCAATCCTTAGGTTCCATCGGATTGATCGAAAGGTATTGCGTGCAAAAAGAATTCGAACTCTGCAGACGCGAGCATTTCAACTTTAGACGGACAGCCCTTTGGCGATTTTATGTGATGGGGGGAGCGGTCAAATGAGCCAGCGCGTAGTGAACAGCCCGCCGATTTTCATCGGCTGTGCAGGCTGGAGCCTGGGACGCGATTTTTTGTCGAGGTTCCCCGTTGAAGGCACGCACCTGCATCGCTATGCATCGCAACTGAACGGGGTCGAGATCAACAGCTCGTTTTATCGCCCACATCTGCGGCAAACCTACTCGCGTTGGGCTGACTCGGTGCCGGACGACTTTCGCTTCTGTGTAAAAGTGCCCAAGTACATCACCCACGAGCGACGCTTGCAGGACTGCGGCCGGGCACTGGATGAATTTGTCGGGCAGTGTTCAGGCTTGAATGACCGATTGGGCTGCTTGCTGGTGCAATTGCCGCCCTCATTGGCATTTGATTATTCAGTCGCGCAAGCCTTTTTCATTTCACTCAGATTTCACTATGACGGGCCTGTGGTGTTGGAGCCCCGGCACGCGTCCTGGCTCGAAGCCGAGCCGTTATTGATGCACTACAGAATTGCCCGGGCAGCGGTCGATCCGTCACGCATCAGACTAGACAATTTGCCGGGAGGCTGGCCGGGGCTCCGGTACTGGCGATTGCATGGATCGCCCCGAATCTACTTCAGCGCCTATGGAGGGCCTGCGCTGCAAAACCTGGCAATCCAGCTACAGACAGCCAACATGGCGGGCGAAGCAATATGGTGCATGTTCGACAACACGGCCAGTGGTGCGGCTTTGGGTAATGCCTTGACGCTCGCGCAATTGCTGGATGGGCGAGTTGATTTCGCAGGCATGACCGTTGGTCGGCCGTGCTGAACGCCTTTCAATGCTCAGGCCTCTCTAGTTTTCATTGAGTGGAGCATGATCATGTCGTGTGTGATTTGTGACAACCCTTTTGCACGAACGATCTGCACGGGCGCGTGGCAGGAATTTCATTGTCCGGAATGCGGTAATGCCCGTATTTCCCAGGAACTTCTGAGCCTGATGATGTTGTTAAGCCTGCAACTTGATGTCAGGCGAAGCCGAAAGTGGCTTCAAGAACGCAGAGGATTCGACCCGCTGCCAATGATGCGCGTGTCTGACATTTTGCTCTGCCGTGACACCAAGGAGGCTGTTGGTCCGGCTACAGGCGCGAAGGGTTAGGCGCCGCAAAGCAGTGAGTCTAGTTCCCATCCGCCACGTGGCGTTCAATCTCCGCTACTTTCTTTTTTTGCTTCTCTACGGCCTGTTCCCTGGCACGGGTGGAGGAGGGCGTGAGGGTTTCATCAGCGGCCTCTGCATCAGCGGGTGGGACAGGTGGTTTCGTTTGGGTGTCTTTGAAATCGTCATCGTCGCGCATGTTGTTTACCTCTGTTGACGGCGTTCATTTAGTTTTTTTCTTCGTCCTTCGAGCCGCTTGATGAAGCGGCGTCTTTTTCCGTTGTCTGCGCATCGGCACCCGAGTTTGAACCTGCTGCTTCCTCGCCCTTTTTGTTCGCCTTCTCTTCGTTGGATTCGGCGGCTTGAGCCTGGTTAAGGCCGGGGGTAGCGGAGGGTGGGGGCACAGGTCCCTTCGTCGATTCGGCTGAAAACGCGAAAAACGAACTCATCGACAGCAGGCTCGCGATGGCGAGGGAAGTTATTGTCCTGTTCATTAGCCGAGTCTTCCTGCGAGGGGTGTAAAACATTGGAAAATCAGGGAGAGGTAAAGGTGCTGACTTGCTGACGAGCGGCAGCACGGTCCTGTAGGAGCGAGCTTGCTAGCGAAGCCGGTGTGTCAGTCGGCATCATTTTTGATTGATCCACTGCTATCGTCAGAACGCCGCCCGGACCAAGCCCGCTCCCACAAGAACAGCACAACCCCTGTGGGAGCGTGGCATTCCCGCGATGAACGATAACGCGGTCTACTTTAGTGCATAAAAAAAGCCGCACATCGTCAGATGGGCGGCGTTTTCTATGGCGTTGTAACGTTAGGCTTGAACAACCGGAATGTTGGCGTTCGCAGCAGCTTCACGGAACTCGGCGATCTGGTCGAAGGACAGGTAGCGGTAGACATCGGCCGCCATGCTGTCGATCTTGCCCGCGTATTCCATGTACTCCTCGACGGTCGGCAGGCGACCCAGGATGGAAGCCACGGACGCCAGCTCGGCCGAGGCCAGGTAGACGTTCGCGCCGTCACCCAGGCGGTTCGGGAAGTTACGGGTCGAAGTCGACACCACCGTCGAGTTCGGTTCTACACGTGCCTGGTTACCCATGCACAGCGAGCACCCCGGCATTTCCATGCGTGCGCCGGCCTTGTTGTAGATGCCGTAGTAGCCTTCTTCGGTCAGCTGGTGAGCGTCCATCTTGGTCGGTGGCGACAGCCACAGACGGGTTGGCAGCTGACCTTCGACCTGATCCAGCAACTTGCCGGCCGCGCGGAAGTGACCGATGTTGGTCATGCACGAGCCGATGAACACTTCGTCGATTTTCTGACCTTCAGCGGTCGACAGCAGACGGGCGTCGTCCGGGTCGTTCGGTGCGCAGAGGATCGGTTGGGTGATTTCTGCCAGGTCAATCTCGAGGATTTCGGCGTATTCGGCATCAGCATCGGCAAGCAGCAACTCAGGGTTGGCCAGCCAGGCTTCCATCGCTTGAGCACGACGCTCCAGAGTACGCGCATCGCCGTAGCCTTCCCCGATCATCCAGCGCAGCAGGGTGATGTTGGAGGTCAGGTACTCGGCAATGGCCTTTTCCGGGAGTTTGATGGTGCAGCCGGCAGCCGAACGTTCAGCGGAAGCGTCAGACAATTCAAACGCTTGCTCGACGGTCAGGTTGTCCAGGCCTTCGATTTCCAGGATGCGGCCGGAGAAGGCGTTGATCTTGCCTTTCTTCTCAACGGTCAACAGGCCAGCCTGAATCGCGTAGTAAGGAATCGAATGAACCAGGTCACGCAGGGTGATGCCCGGTTGCATTTTGCCTTTGAAACGCACCAGGACTGACTCGGGCATGTCCAGCGGCATAACGCCGGTGGCGGCCGCGAATGCGATCAATCCAGAGCCCGCCGGGAACGAAATACCGATCGGGAAACGGGTGTGCGAGTCACCACCGGTGCCGACGGTGTCCGGCAGCAGCATGCGGTTCAGCCAGCTGTGGATGATGCCGTCACCTGGCTTGAGCGAAACGCCGCCACGGTTGCGCATGAAATCCGGCAGTGTGTGGTGAGTCGTCACATCCACAGGCTTTGGATAAGCCGCAGTGTGGCAGAAGGACTGCATGACCAGATCGGTCGAGAAACCCAGGCACGCCAGGTCTTTCAGTTCGTCACGGGTCATCGGACCGGTGGTGTCCTGAGAACCGACGGTGGTCATCTTGGGTTCGCAGTAGGTGCCCGGACGAACGCCCGTCACGCCGCACGCCTTGCCGACCATTTTCTGCGCCAGGGTGAAACCCTTGGTGCTTTCAGCTGGCGCTTCAGGCTTCTGGAACAGATCGGACGCTGGCAGGCCCAGCTCGGCACGCGCCTTCTCGGTCAGGCCACGGCCAATGATCAGCGGAATACGACCGCCAGCACGGACTTCGTCCAATAGCACCGGAGTCTTCATTTCGAAGGTGGCGATGACTTCGTCAGTGTCGTGCTTGCAGACTTTGCCAGCATGCGGGTACAGGTCGATCACGTCGCCCATGTGCATGTTGGACACATCGAATTCGATGGGCAGGGCGCCGGCATCTTCCATGGTGTTGTAGAAGATTGGAGCGATCTTGTTGCCGAAGCAGAAACCGCCGGCGCGCTTGTTTGGCACGTAAGGCACGTCGTCGCCGAAGAACCACAGCACCGAGTTGGTGGCCGATTTGCGCGAAGAGCCGGTACCGACCACGTCACCGACGTAGGCGATCGGGAAGCCTTGGCCACGCATTTCTTCGATTTGCTTCATCGGGCCGGTGACGCCTTGCTCGTCCGGCACGATGCCGTCGCGGGCCATTTTAAGCATGGCCAGGGCGTGCAGCGGGATGTCCGGGCGGGACCAGGCGTCTGGGGCAGGGGACAGGTCGTCGGTGTTGGTTTCGCCGGTGACCTTGAACACGCGCAGGCTGATCTTGTCGGCCAGGACAGCGCGGTTTTTGAACCACTCGCCGTCAGCCCAGGATTGCAGCACGCCTTTGGCGTGAACGTTACCGTTCTTGGCGCGTTCAGCGACGTCGTGGAACGCATCGAACATCAGCAGGGTGTGCTTGAGTTCTTCGGCAGCGACTGGGGCCAGTTCGGCGTCGTCCAGCAGGTTGACCAGCGTGACGATGTTGTAGCCGCCCTGCATGGTGCCGAGCAGTTCAACTGCACGCTTTTTGTCGATCAGAGGGGATTGGGCTTCGCCTTTGGCGAGGGCGGAGAGAAAACCGGCCTTGACATAAGCCGCTTCGTCCACACCTGGCGGAACGCGATGGGTGATCAGGTCAACGAGGAACGCTTCTTCGCCAGCCGGAGGATTTTTCAGCAGCTCGACCAGGCCTGCCGTTTGTTCGGCATTAAGCGCCAAGGGTGGAAGCCCTTGCTCGGCACGTGCTTGTAATTGTTGTACGTAGGTCTCAAGCACTGGGCTTCTCCTGTCATACCGCGTGTTGTTGAGTGAACAAAGAAGGCGCAAAGCAGCCTGGCATTGGTTCACTGAATAAAGGTAGGAACAGTTTTTCCGCAATCGAGGGTGACCACCCAAAACCACCAGATCAACTGTTCCTACAAAAGGTGTTCTGTCCCGAAGCCGGAAGGCACAGATCAGTGTCTGCCCCCATCGGAGTTTTTCGCCAATGCCAGTCATTGTCGACACTATTTCGTGATCGAGCCGAAATATAATGATTTATCGGAGGGTAATCAACAGGATTGTCGACACATTTTGGATAGCTCCCAAAATGTGACGCCGCGAATGGCGATTGGAACGGCTGAAAAATTGATTGATCGCAGCGGGTGTCGACAATTAGAGAGCTCTATTGCAGGCGTGCCAGGGCCCTCAGCCGACCGGCTCGACTGTACAGTTCATTTCCCCAGAGCCTGGTTTCTGGAAAAACACCCCGTTTTCATTTTGTCGGAAGCTGTAGTTCCCTTGGTAATCCTTGCCGATGTATCGAGTACCTGAATCACTTGAAACCTGGCTCAGGGTGACCGAAGCGTTCGCCCATTTCAGGTACATGACACCGGGCTGCGTGTGAAAGAAAGTGGCGGCAATCGGCGCGTTGAGTCCGGGACAACGAAGCGCCAGGGGGCCATCGGTCAGTCTGTCGGGATCCTTGGTCCTCACAATGGCCGAACCTTGGCGCAGCTGGTGCGCACGCTCGGCATAGCTTCGGATCGTGCAGGCCTTGGGGTCGGCCCCGGAGCCACACTGGTTGCGGCCCTCGGTCCAGAACTGCTGGTCGATCATGACTTTATTGGGAGGTGGTACGGAATGTTCATCCGTAAGCGCCAGGCGATAGAGGCGCAATAGCTCAATGTCCATCTGCGCCAGTTGTGGATCGTGGCAGATGAGTTTTTCTACGCTTGCTCTGGCGCTGGCGCAGTCGAAGCTGGTTTTGTAGATTCGCGCGGGCTTGGCAGGCTTGGAATGCTTTGCTTCATGGGCATGCTTTGCAGCATTGGCAAAGGGGATCGTCGTGGCGCATACGCTGACGAGAAGGCAGGTGAAAAGGGCCGTGACCGTTTTCATGTTGACGTCACCCGAATTGTGACAAGTTTCAAAAAATAAAAAATTAATAAAAACAAACTGTTATGAGATTTTGTAGCTAATAAAAAACCCTCAGGAATTTGGTTTTCTATCGCTATCAATCAACCTGTTTCTTGTCCGCATCTGTACCTGATGATTTCAAGTTAAAGGCGTGACTGTAAAGTAGCACGACGGTCTGGTCGTCGCTCATTACGGTGCCAACGCTGCGATGCTCGGTCATAGCCCTCATCACTGACGAGTAGAAACCCGGGTCCAGGATGTTTTTGAGCATTTAAACCGATGGCTCGTCGCACTGGCGAAATCGTTGGGCGCGCTCGACGGTGTGGGTCATCTGGGCAGATGCGTGAACGGTCAAGGGATGCTGGGTAAAACCGGGTCGGGGGGAAATGTAATCGGCCATTTCTCTGGCAACGGCGAGTTGACGTTCCGAGCCTTCGGCCAGCAGCGCGATGACCAGGTTTTCCAGGGCAATGACGCGGACACGCAAGTGAACCAGTTCGGCGTTGGTCAGCGCGGGCGGGGCGGTAAACGCATCGCCCTCGATGGATGTTGCAGCGGCTTGATCGTCCCATGTCGACAAAGGTGGAGGGGCGGGTGTCTCTGGGTTCGGGAAAGGATTTTTATTGAGCATGAGCAACGTCTCCAAGGCTGTTCAGACCTGAACAGCTTAGCCCCTGAATCGCGATGGGGAAGGGTAGTTGCTCGATGTCGATATCTTGATATCAATCAAGGATGGCTTTACGCAGAAGCTGTAGGGTGGAAAAACGCCTCGGGGCTGGATCTGGCCGAGCACAACGAGCGTGCCTACAACCATTAAGGTGGCCTGAAACAGTGCAACGCCGGCCCAGGGCCGGCGTTGTTGTTTCACGATTACTGCGACGCTGGATTCAACGCCGGCGCTCGCTTGCCGAGTTTCATCAGCCAGTAGTAACTCAAGGCCGGCACCAGCAAGCCGACCAGCCAGGCCAGGTCGACACCGTCCAGCGCCGTGGCCACCGGGCCAACGTACAACGTGGTGTTCATGAACGGAACCTCAAGGGCAATCGCCAGCAGGAAACTGCCGCAGGCGATCCAGTTGACCCTTCCATAAATCCCGTTGAGGTCGAAGATGTCTTCGATCTGGTACTGGCCTTTGCGCAGGCAGTAGTAGTCCACCAGATTGATTGCCGTCCAGGGGATCAGGAAGTAGCTCATGAAGAAAATGAAGTTGAGAAAGAAGCTGATGAAGTCGTCCTGACTGATCGTGCACAGCGCGGTCGCCACCAGGCTGATCACCAGCATGAACAGGCCACGCACCCGCGGTGTCACCTTGAGCCGGGCGAAAGGTTCGATCACGGTGATGGTCGACATGAATGCCCCGTACAGGTTGAACACGTTGATCGACACCTGGCCATAGACAATGAAGGCGAACAGCAGGATAGCGCCGCTGCCGAACAACCCAACGACGTGGCCGCCGACGTTGCTGGAAAAGTCGCCGATGCCGACGCTCAGGATTGCCCCGAGAATCATCATCCACGCACCGCCACTGACCGTCCCGGCGTAGCTGTACCAAAACACCTGAGCGGTCGGCGTGCTGCTTGGCAGGTAGCGTGAATAGTCAGCGACATAAGGCGCATAGGACAACTGCCAAGTCACGGCAATGCTCACCGCCACCAGAAACTTCGACAGTGAAAACCCTGTTGGCAGCCATTGTTCGGCAGGTATCGACAGCTGCAAGGCAAACAGCGTGGCGGCTGCAAACACCAGCAGCGAAAGGATCGAGAGCAGCTTTTGCAAACGGTGAATCAGCCGATAGCCGTACAGCGCAACGACGAAGCACAAGGCACCGATCAGGTAGATGTTGCCGCTGGCCGGCAACGGGCTGACGGACTCCAGCGCCTGGGCGGCGAGCAAGGTGTTGCTGACGAAGAAACCGAGGTAGATCAGCATCACGAACAACAGCGGCAATACGGCGCCCAACACGCCGAACTGGGCGCGGCTCTGGATCATCTGCGGGATGCCCAGCTTCGGGCCCTGGGCTGAGTGGGACGCCATGAAAACCGCCCCCATCAGCGAGCCGATGATGATTGCCAGCGCGCTCCAGAACAGGTTGAGCCCCATCACCACCGGCAACACGCCGGAAGCGATGGTGGTGATGTTCATGTTGGCGCCGAACCAGATATAGAACAGCGAAGCGGGACGACCATGGCGTTCGGTTTCGGGGATGAAATCGATGCTTCTTTTTTCCACTTGCATGGCGATTACTCCTGAGTCCGAACGAGATGGGCTTGCAGACGGGCAATGGTGCCTGGCAGCTCATGGGGCTGATGGGCAAACATGTCCGGGTGCTCGGGATTCAGGCTGACATAATCGAGTTTTTGCAGGGCGCGCTGACATTCGGAGCTGGTGAGAATTTCCAAGGAATAGACCCAATTGGCCATGATCAGCAATGCCGAATAATGCCCCGCCAGGGTGGTCGTGGTGCAGGCGTCGCTGACTAGCCGAACGTGATAACCCAGCGCAAAGGCATCGAACACGCTGCTCAGTACGCAGACATCAGTCAACATACCGCAGATGACCAAGGTGTCGACTTCCAGCGTCTTGAGCTGTGTATCGAGGTAGGTGCGGTGAAAGGCACTGTAGCGGCCCTTGTCGATGATGAGTTCACCCGGCTGAGGCGCCAGCTGTTCGATGATTTCCACTTGCCGGGTGCCGGCGCGATAGCTACTGGGGCCGCCGTCGCTGGACCGGGGTTCACCGCGCGGCAGGTCAATGCCGTCGGCCCGGTTGATATGGCGGGTATAAATGACAGGCGTCCGCTGACTGCGGGCGGTTTCGAGCAGGGCTGCGGTATGGGCAATCACTGGGTCGAGGTTTTCCAGGACGAAACCGTCCTCCTGCTGCATGTCGATGATCAACAGCGCGTTTTTATTGTTCATTGAGCAAACCTGATCAAAGGCGAAACACGATGCACCGTTATTCGCCGTGAGAGGGCGAGGTATCGGTGCGTGAATTCCAGTTCGGGTGGGCTCAGTGAACTAACTGCCAGAAGCCATTCTGCTTGGCTGAAACACTGGCGCGCAGGCGCTTGAAATGCAGGTGCGAAGCGGTCCATTCACCGCGCAGATAAGCCCGCGCGGCACCGCAGGGAAGGGCGATTGATTGGAGACGACCATTGAACATGGGAATCGACCCTTGTGGGAGCGAGCCTGCTCGCGAAAACGCCCGGACAACGCGGTTATTCAGGCGCAGCACGTTATCGTTGACATCCATCGCGAGCAGGCTCGCTCCCACAGCGCAGAGAACTCAGCGGAACGCCGGGACCACGTGTTTGATAAACAGCTCCAGGGACTTTTTCTTCTCTGCGTGCGGCAGGCTGTTGTCGCACCAAAAGCTGAATTCGTCGACGCCCAGTTCCTGGTAGTACTTGATACGCGGAATGATTTCTTCCGGGGTGCCGATCATGGCGGTCTTGTGCAGGCTCTCCAGTTCGAACTCTGGACGGCCGGCGAATTTCTCCTCGGGGCTCGGCGCCAGGAAGCCGTTGACCGGCGTTTCCTTGTTACCGAACCAGGCATCGAAGGTGCGGTAGAACCTGGCGATCGCCTTGGCCCCGACTTTCCAGCCTTCAACATCATCAACCGAGTGGACATGGGTGTGACGCAGCACCATCAACTGTGGGCGCGGCACGTCCGGGTTGTTGTCCAGGGCGGTCTGGAATTTGTTCTTCAGGTCGAGGACTTCTTCGTCGCCCTTCATCAGCGGCGTGACCATGACGTTGCAGCCGTTGGCCACGGCGAAATTGTGCGAGTCCGGGTCGCGAGCGGCGATCCACATCGGCGGATTAGGCTTCTGGATTGGCTTCGGCACGCTGGTGGACGTCGGGAATTTCCAGATGTCGCCATTGTGGGCGTAGTCGCCTTGCCACAATGCTCGAACCACCGGAACCATTTCCCGCAGCGCCTGACCACCGGAAGAAGCAGGCATGCCGCCGGCCATCCGGTCGAACTCAACCTGGTACGCGCCACGGGCCAGGCCGACTTCCATGCGACCGTTGCTGATCACGTCCAGCAATGCGCATTCACCGGCGACCCGCAACGGGTGCCAGAACGGCGCGATGATGGTACCGGCGCCCAGGTGAATGGTGGTGGTCTTGGCAGCCAGGTAGGCCAACAAAGGCATGGGGCTTGGCGAGATGGTGTATTCCATGGCGTGGTGTTCGCCGATCCAGACGGTGCTGAAACCGCCGGCCTCGGCCATCAGGGTCAGTTCGGTCAAGTCTTCGAACAACTGGCGGTGGCTGACGCTTTCGTCCCAACGTTCCATGTGTACGAACAAGGAAAACTTCATGACGCTACCTCGGATCTATTGTTGTCGGCCTGTCGACTGCGGGCCTGATGGTTATTGGTATACCATAATACGCAATTTGCGCAAATTATTTCCGGATCAGCTGACTCATGCAAGTACGGGCAGGGCGCCCATCTTGCCGTGGCAATACACCAATGGTCCGGTGTTTTGCTGTGGCACGATCAGGTTCTTCACGGCACCCACCATGATCGCGTGATCGCCGCCTTCATATTCGCGCCACAATTCGCACTCGATGACCGCCGTAGCGTTGGCCAAAATGGGGTTGCCCAGTTCACTCAAGGTCCATTCGATACCTTGCGCCTTGTCTTTGCCTTTTCGCGCGAAAGCATAGGCTTCGCTTTGCTGGCCGCCGGAAAGCAGGTGAATGGCAAAGCGTTTGTTCTTGATCAGTACGGGGTAGGAGTCGGAACTGTAGTTCGGGCAGAACAGCACCAGGGCCGGGTCCATGGACAGCGAGCTGAAGGCGCTTGCAGTCAGGCCGACGATTTGACCGTCGTCATCCAGCGTGGTGATCACCGTTACGCCGGACGGGAACGAGCCCATGACTTGTTTGTAAATGGCGGCATCGATCATTGGACGGTCCTCGGGTGGTGAAACGTGTTTTTATCGGTTTGTAGGTCTGATGGTATACCGTAATACATCGTTTGCAAGTGCTTTTTCTGTGGACCGATAAACGTACACCTTTGGTCTAAAGGTCAGCATTTACGGGGGTTTAAGCTAGGAAGCCTGTGCACTTGTACGGCAGGATTGCGGATCAGATGGATGCGCAAAGACCGAATCAGTCTTGTGAAAATATTGGAATACCATAATATGGTCCGCATCTGAGGGGTGCCAAGATGCGCCCCCGGTTTGGCTTCATACAAAGATAAGAACAGACAAACTTGAGTTCATGCATATGTCCCAGATGTCCCGGCAAGACCCGTTGATCGAGAATCACACGGTCGATTACGTTCCACTCGCAGAGCGCCACGGGAAGGCCCGCGATCTTTTCACCTTATGGTTCAGCACCAACATTGCACCGTTGCCTATCGTTACGGGTGCCATGGTGGTTCAGGTGTTCCATCTCGATCTGTTCTGGGGGCTGCTGGCGATAGCGCTGGGGCACATGGTCGGCGGACTGGTAATTGCCCTCGCATCGGCGCAGGGACCGCGCATGGGAATTCCGCAAATGGTGCAGAGCCGCGGCCAGTTCGGGCGCTATGGTGCGCTGCTGATCGTGTTCTTTGCGGCCCTGATCTACGTCGGTTTCTTCATTTCCAACATCGTGCTGGCCGGCAAATCGATTGTCGGAATCGCACCCTCAGTCCCGGTCCCCGCCAGCATCCTCATTGGCGCCCTCAGCGCTACGGCGATCGGGGTGATCGGTTATCGCTTCATTCACACCCTGAACCGCATCGGCACTTGGGTCATGGGCAGTGCCTTGCTTGCGGGTTTCCTCTACATCTTCGCCCATGACCTGCCGGCGGATTTCTTTACCCGCGGCGGGTTTAACCTGTCGGGCTGGTTGGCCACGGTGTCTCTGGGGATCATCTGGCAGATCAGCTTCTCGCCTTATGTGTCGGACTACTCGCGCTACCTGCCGGCCGATATCGGCATCGCCCGTCCGTTCTTTGCCACTTATCTGGGCGCAACCCTGGGCACGATCCTGTCGTTTACCTTCGGCGCGGTGGCGGTACTGGCGACCCCTGAAGGCACCGAAGCCATGGCGGCGGTGAAGCAATCTACCGGGTGGCTGGGGCCGATTCTGATGGTGCTGTTTCTGCTCAATATCATCAGTCACAACGCCTTGAATCTGTATGGCGCGGTACTGTCGATCATTACCTCGATCCAGACCTTCGCCAGTCAGTGGACGCCCAGCATCAAGGTTCGTGTGGTGTTGTCGAGTGTGGTGTTGGCAGGTTGCTGTGTGGTGGCGCTGGGGGCGTCTGCAGATTTCATTTCGCAGTTCATCGGACTCATCCTCGCACTGCTGCTGGTGCTGGTTCCATGGGCTTCGATCAACTTGATCGACTTCTATGTGATCAAGCGCGGGTGTTATGACATCGCCTCGATCTTCCGTGCGGATGGCGGGATTTATGGGCGGTTCAATTGGCATGCAATCGTGGCGTATTTCATCGGAATCATTGTGCAGTTGCCGTTTGCCAATACGTCGCTGTATGTGGGGCCGTATGCCAATCTGGTTGAGGGGGCGGATCTGTCGTGGTTGGTGGGGTTGGTAGTGACTTGTCCGCTCTACTATTGCCTGGCTACGCGAGGGCAGGCTCGGGAGAGCAGGATTGCTCGGTTTGGTTTTACCGACTGACTTTTGATCGCTGGTGTTTGTCTGGAATGCTCGGCTTTTTGCCGGGCATTTTTGTTTTTGCGGTAAGCGGCGCGTACATATCCATTCATGTGGTAACGGCCACTTATGGTTTCGCTCTTACAGCGAGTCACTTAGAAAAGCCCCAAGTAACCAAGGGCTCTTGCCCCTTTCGTTCGGTGCCTCGCCCAGGCTCGGCATGCCCTCGCTCCGGTCCTGCTCCGTGGGCCCGCCGCCATCGGCCATCCATGGCCGGGGGCGGCTAACCCGGCATCCATGCCGGGTTGCCCACTGCGCAGAACCTCCACTCGGCCTCTCGAGGGGGCGTGCACCGCAAAAGCTAAAGCGAGGCGGCCGACCGGCCGGCCTGACCGGGAAGCTATACGCGTCTTCTGTAGGAGCCCGGCTTGCCGGCGATGGCGGCAGTTCAGTCGACTTCGAAGCGCCTGACCCACCGCCTTCGCCGGCAAGCCGGGCTCCTACAGGTATGCGTTTTCCACAGTCTGATGTACGGCCGAGCTTCTGCTCTGGCTTTTGCTTTTGCTTTTGATTTTGATCTTGCTCTGCCTGCCCCTTTCCCAGAGGCCGAACGCAGGCGTTGCGCAGGGGGCACCGCGGCAAGGATGCCGCGGTAGCCGCCCCCGGCCATGGATGGCCGATGGCGGCGGGCCCCCGGAGCAATGCCGGAGTGAGGGCATGCCGAGCCTGGGCGAGGCACCGAATGGAGGGGCAAAGCCTTTTGGTTCCTTTTCGGCGTTTGGAAAAGGGACTCGCTGTAAGAGCGAAACCGCCAGCGGCCGTTACCGCAGAAACGGATATGTACGCTAACTAAACAGACAAAAAAAAAGGGCCACCACAACCCGACGTTGCGGCGACCCGAGGGTGGCACTTAACTAGCAGCCCACTGGCGTGAACATCAAAAAATCAATGCGCCCCGGCAGCCTTGTTCAAATCGCTCTCAGCCCATTCGGTATAAACGCAGGCATCCGCAGTAGCCCAGCGCACACGCACCGGATCACCTGCTTTCATTGGCATGCCAGCCGCTGAAAGTGCCTTGACCGTCATCGACGTACCGCCCGAGGTCACTACGCTGCAAGTCTGGCTTTCGCCCAGGAACAACACCTCCACAACTTTGGCCGAGACTTCATTCCAGCCCGCAGCCAGCGGTTCCTGAGCGGCTTGTTCGATACTCAGTGCCAACGCCTTTTCCGGGCGCACCATCAGCAACACAGCCTGATTGGTTTGCAGGCCGGCAGTCAGGCGGATCGACAGCGATTGCCCTTCAAACGAAGCCACCGCGTTGCCCTGAGCCTTAAGTTTCAGGAAGTTCGAGTTACCGAGGAACGAGGCGACGAATGCATTCGGCGGGTTCTGGTACAAGTCATAGCCGGTGCCCAGGCCGACAATCTTGCCGTGACTGAAAATCGCGATGCGTTGGGACAAACGCATGGCTTCTTCCTGGTCGTGGGTCACATAGACAATGGTGATGCCCAAGCGCCGATGCAGTTGGCGCAGTTCATCCTGCAAGTCTTCGCGCAGCTTTTTATCCAGCGCACCAAGGGGTTCATCCATCAACAGAATACGTGGCTCATAGACCAGCGCCCGGGCGATGGCGACGCGTTGTTGCTGCCCCCCGGAGAGTTGCGAAGGGCGGCGATGGGCGAATTGTTCCAGTTGCACCAGCTTGAGCATTGCATCGACCCGACGTTCACGTTCCGCTGTGGCCAATTTGCGAATCGCCAATGGGAAGGCGATGTTGTCGCGCACCGACAGATGCGGGAACAACGAGTAGCGCTGAAACACCATGCCGATGTCACGCTTGTGTGGCGGCACGTTGACCAGCGATTGGCCATTGACCAGGATCTCGCCGCTGCTCGGTGTTTCGAAACCGGCCAGCATCGACAGGGTGGTACTTTTGCCGGAGCCGCTGGAGCCGAGGAAGGTGAGGAATTCACCGTCCTTGATGTCCAGCGAGATGTTGTCCACGGCGGCAAAGTCGCCGTAGTGCTTGTTCAGGTTGCGCAGGCTTACCAGCGGCTGGTCGTTCTGTTGAGCGGAATCTTTAATCACTGCACTCATGTCGTACTCCTGCGCGCTCAGGCGCTGATTTCATTGCGCCGGCGCAGTGCGGCGGCGATCACCATGACCAATACCGAGAGGCCGATCAGCAACGTCGAGGCGACGGCGATCACGGGCGTCAGGTCCTGGCGCAGGGTGGTCCACATTTTCACGGGAAGGGTTTGCAGGGTCGGGCTGGCCATCATCACGCTCAACACCACTTCATCCCATGAGACGAGGAAGGCGAAGAGGGCGCCGGCCACCATGCCGGGACGAATAGCCGGAAAGGTCACTTTGAACACCGCTTGGAGACGTGATGCACCGCAGATCACAGCGGCATCCTCGATCGACTGGTCGAACAGCTTCAGCGAGTTGATGATCGAAATGATGGTGAACGGCAATGCAACGATGACGTGGCTGACCACGAAAGCGAACATCGTCCCGGTGTAGCCCAGCTTAAGGAACAGTGCGTACACCGCCACGGCGATGATCACCAAGGGTACGATCATCGGCAGGGTGAACAGGCCGTAGAGCATTTCCCGGCCAGGGAAACGGCCGCGCACCAGGGCAAATGCAGTGGGCAGGCCCAGGGCCACGGCGAAGAACGTCGTCAGCACCGCGACCTTGAGGCTGGCCATTGCAGCGTTCATCCAGTCGGCGTTGGAGAAGAACTGGCCGTACCATTTCAGCGTCCAGCCGGGTGGCGGGAACACCAGCCATTGCGACGATCCGAACGACAGCAGCACGATGAACACAATCGGCAGTAAAAGGAACAGACCGATCAGCCCGGTGGTGAAGTACAGGCCGAAGCGCATCCGACGGCTCATCGCATTAGGGGTCAGGAGCATGACGGCTTACCTCGCGTTGCTGGCGCCAACCGGGGATTCCGGTTGAAGCTTCAGGTAGAAGTAGAACAACACCAGCGTAATGACGATCAACAACGCGGCACCGGCGCTCGCCAGACCCCAATTGAGGAACGACTGCACCTGTTGAATGATGAACTCGGGCAGCATCATGTTCTGTGCACCGCCCAGCAGCGCCGGGGTGACGTAGTAACCCAGAGACATCACAAACACCATCAGCCCACCGGAGAACAGGCCAGGCCGGCACAGCGGCAGGAACACCCGGAAGAAGTTGGTCCAGGGACTGGCACCGCAGATCGAGCCGGCTTGCAGAATCATCGGGTCGATAGCCTGCATGGTCGCCTGCAGCGGCAGTACGATGAACGGGATCATGATGTAGCTCATTCCGATCACCACGCCGGTGAGGTTATGCACCATTTCAAGCGGCTGATCGATGATGCCCATCGCCATCAACGCCTTGTTGATGACCCCCGAAGCTTGCAGCAGCACAAGCCAGGAGTAGGTACGGGCAAGGAGGCTGGTCCACATCGACAACAACACGATGTTGAGAATCCAGCGACCCCAGCCACGCGGTACCAACGTAATCGCCCAGGCCAGCGGGAAACCCAGCAGCAAGCTGAACAGTGTCACCAGGCCGGCCACCGAGAAGGTGTTGAGCAGTACCCTGGCATACGCCGAGTTGGCGAACAGTTGTTCGTAGTTGCCCAGCCCCGGCACCGGTTCAAGCACGCCACGCAGCAGCAGGCCAATCAACGGCGCCAGAAAGAACAGACCGAGGAACAGCAGGGCGGGGATCAGGTTGCTCGAACCACGCCAGCGTTGTGCCAAAGTCGGGGATTGCCTCATCACAGCCGCCTTGCCGAGGGCCGGGCCGGCAGCGTCATTGACGCTACCGGTTGCAGTGGGTTGACGGGACGCGGTTACCGTCATTTTCATTTGACCAGCCATTCGTTCCACCGTGTCGCGATGGCAGGACCGTTTTTGGCCCAATACGCGAAATCAAGAGTGATCTGATCCTTAGCGTAGGCAGTCGGCAGGTTAGGTGCCAAAGCAGAATCCAGGAGCGCGACGCTGTCGACGTTGACCGGCGCGTAGGCGGTCAGGTTGGAGAAGTCGGCCTGGCCCTTGGCACTGCTGGCGTTAGCCAGGAACTTCATCGCTGCGTCCTTGTTTTTCGAACCTTTGGGAATGACCAGGATGTCGGCCATGACCAGGTTCTGTTTCCAGCTCACGCCGACAGGGGCGCCGTCTTCTTGCAGGGCGTGAATGCGACCGTTCCAGAATTGACCCATGCTCGCTTCGCCGGAGGCCAGCAACTGTTGCGACTGAGCGCCGCCGCCCCACCAGACGATGTCTTTCTTGATGGTGTCGAGTTTCTTGAAGGCCCGATCCAGGTCTAGTGGATAGAGTTTGTCCGCGGCGACGCCGTCAGCCAGCAGCGCCAGTTCCAGCACGCCTGGGCTTGGCCATTTATAGAGTGCGCGTTTACCGGGGTAGGTCTTGGTGTCGAATAGCGCGGACCAATCCTGGGGCTTGTTGGCGCCGAGCTTGCTTTCGTTGTAGCCGAGGACGAAGGAGAAGAAGAACGAGCCGACGCCGTGATCGGAGACGAACCGCGGGTCGATTTTGTTCCGTTCAATGACTTTGAAATCGAGGGGTTCGAGCAGGCCTTCGGAGGCGGCGCGCAAGGCGAAGTCTGCTTCGACATCAACCACGTCCCACTGCACGTTGCCGCTTTCGACCATGGCTTTGAGTTTGCCATAGTCGGTAGGTCCATCCTGGACCACGGTGATGCTGCTGGCCTTGCTGAACGGATCGGCCCAGGCTTGCTTTTGCGCATCCTGAGTGCTGCCGCCCCAGCTGACAAAGTTGACGCTTTCAGCCGCCATCAACGCCTGGCTGGTCACGCTCAGCAGTCCCGCAAAAAGAACCGCGGTCGCACGTTTGTTCAACACCATTTTCACGCCCTCATTGTTGTGTTTATGAGCGGGGCTTTGGATGCCCGCCTATCGGGAGCAGTAGGTCCATCGAGTCAGTTCTGGCTGTCCGGTCTATGGAATATCATATTATGGTATTCCAAACTTTGTGCAAGCACTTTGCCGTACCGGCTATCAGGCAAAACATGCTTTTTTTGTTCGGCGAGGGCATTGCCCAACCGAACTCGAATCCAGAGGACGACTTGCCCTTTGAAGGCGCTGGCTTGCCAGCGATGGATTCACAAACACCGCGTTTATCCGGCAAACACGCGTTATCGTTGACGACCTTCGCTGGCAAGCCAGCTCCTACAGGGGGTCACCATTCACTGGGTGAACGGGATGCTTTCTACGACTTCCAGGTCGTACCCGGTCAAACCCGCATATTTGAGCGGTGGCCCGAGATGACGCAATTTGCCCACGCCAAGGTCTTGCAGGATCTGCGCCCCAGTCCCCACTTCAGAATAGATGCGTGACTGCGAACGGCTGAACTGGCGAGGCGGCTGCGTGAGTTGCGGCACGCGCTCAAGCAGTGCCTGCGACGACTCATGGTTGGCCAACACCACCACCACGCCACGACCTTCTTCGGCAATCCGCTGCAACGCGGCCCATAGCGTCCAGTTGGACGGGCCGCTGTACTCGGCGCCGACGAGATCGCGCAATGGGTCGATCACATGCACACGCACCAGCGTCGCTTCATCGCGGCGCAAGTCGCCCATCACCATAGCCATGTGGACACCGCCTTCAATGCGATCTTCAAAGGTGATCAGACGAAAGGTGCCGTGCACGGTCGGCAGCTCGCGTTCACCGATGCGCACCACGGTGTGTTCGGTGCTCAGACGGTAGTGAATCAGGTCGGCGATGGTGCCAATCTTGATGCCGTGCTTGCGAGCGAACACTTCCAGGTCCGGACGACGGGCCATCGTGCCGTCATCGTTCATGACTTCGACGATCACCGAGGCCGGCGTGAAGCCTGCCAGGCGTGCCAGGTCGCAGCCGGCCTCGGTATGTCCGGCGCGGGTCAGCACGCCACCTTCCTTGGCGCGTAACGGAAAGATGTGACCCGGTTGCACCAGATCGGCGGGCCCGGCATTCGGGGCAACCGCCGCCTCAACGGTCCGCGCCCGGTCCGCCGCGGAGATGCCGGTAGTCACTCCGGTGGCGGCCTCGATAGACACCGTGAACGCGGTGCTGAACACACTGCCGTTACTCGGAACCATCTGCTCCAGGCCCAGGCGTTGGCAGTGGTCGTCGGTCAACGTCAGGCAGATCAGGCCACGCGCCTCACGGGCCATGAAGCTGATGGCTTGGGCAGTGCAGCAGTCAGCTGCCAGCAGCAGGTCGCCTTCGTTTTCCCGGTCCTCGTCATCGACCAGCAGCACCATTTTGCCTTGGCGATAGTCTTCGATAATTTCTTCGATCGTGTTGAAGGCCATGTCGGGAATCTCAGTGTTTGATGGAAATGCATATTGGTATACCATAATACAAAATCAACCGAGAGGTCACTATGAAGGCGTACTGGATTGCTCACGTGGATGTCACCGACCCCGATCAATACAGCCAATACACCCAGCGGGCACCGAAGGCATTTGCCCAATATGGCGGGCGATTGCTGGCGCGCGGCGGGCGCAGTGAGGCGATGGAAGGTCGGCCGACGCCACAACGCAGCGTGGTGATCGAATTTGACTCTTATGAACAGGCGTTGGCCTGCTATCGGTCAGATCTGTATCAGGAGGCGAAAGGGCATCGCGAGGGTGTGGCTCGGGCCGAGGTGATTATTGTCGAGGGTGTAGCGCCAGCATGAAAAACGCCACTAACCCTGTAGGAGCCGGCTTGCCGGCGAAGGCGCCCGCAAGACCAACGCAATGCTCAAGGACGCCTTCGCTGGCAAGCCAGCTCCTACAGGGGATTTCGCTAGCGGATGAAATGAATCTTGCCGCTGTCGTCGTTGCCGATGTAGATGCCATAGACGCCAGCCTGCCGTTCCTCGATGTAGCGCTCGAGAATCTGCCGGATTGCCGGGTAATAGATGCTGTCCCAAGGGATGTCCTCGGGCGCAAAGAATTTGTAGTCGAGGGTTTCCGGCCCGAACTGACCGGTGATTTCCAGGGCGATGGCGCGGAAGATGATGTACACCTCGCTGATCTTCGGCACGCTGAAGATCGAGTAGGGCGAGAGGATTTCGCCCCGCACGCCACTCTCTTCCCAGACTTCGCGCAACGCTGCCTGCTCGGTAGTTTCGCCAGCTTCCATGAAGCCCGCTGGTAGCGTCCAGGTGCCGGGGCGCGGCGGGATCGCGCGTTGGCACAGCAAATACTTGCCGTCCTGCTCGATGATGCACCCGGCAATGATTTTCGGATTGATGTAGTGGATGTAGCCACAACTGCGGCACATCAGGCGCTCGTGCGTATCGCCCGGCGGTTGCTGCTGACCGAGGTCATTGCCGCCGCACTTTGGACAAAAGCTCGGGCTGAACATGATTAGCGACCTATGCGCGGTTCTTTGAGCGCGATGGGCTGGGTGATCTCGGGGATCGCCCCGGTCTCATCCTGCTTGCGCTTGAGGTAATCGAGGGCGACAGTGGCGGCGGCGCGGACATGGTCGACGCAAGCCTGGTGAGCGGCCAGAGGATCACCGCTCTTGATCGCCTCGACCATGCGTTCCATTTCCTGGTTGCTGGCGCCACGACGGTTTTCCTGGGACACCGACGTCGCGCGCAGGTAGCTGATGCGTGCCTGAAGCTGACGCAGCTGAGTGGCCGCGACGTGGTTGCCGGAGCCTTCGAGCAGTACGTCGTAGAAACCTTGCACGGAGTCGATGACTTGTTGCAGTTCGCCTTCCTTAAGCGACTGGCGGTTTTCCTCCAGGGCTTTTTCCAGGGCCTTGATGTCCTTGGCTTTGGCGCGCAGGGTGAACAGCTGAACGATCAGCCCTTCGAGCACGCAACGCAGCTCATAGATATCGACGGCATCGGCCAGGGTAATGATCGCCACCCGTGGGCCCTTAGCGTCGGCGAATTCCACCAGACCTTCGGATTCCAGATGACGCAATGCTTCGCGCACGGAGGTACGGCTGACGCCCAGGCGATCGCACAGATCGCGTTCGACCAGACGGTCTCCCGGCAGAAGCTGGAAGTTCATGATGGCGCTTCGCAGTTTATCCAGCACGATTTCGCGCAGGGTAACGGGGTTGCGATTGACCTTGAAGCTGTCGTCGAGTGGCAGGCGTTTCATGGGGTCCGCTCTGAATGTGGCTGTCCATGCAAAAAGAGCACTTCGATCCTTTGGATCATCCGTACTCATTCAATCAAACAGCCAAGGTTAACTGGAGGCCTCGGCATCGGCTTCGGCGAACGCTTCACGGGCGAGCCGGAAACTGTCGACGGCAGCGGGTACACCGCAATATATGCCGACCTGAAGCAGAATTTCGCGTATTTGCTCACGACTCAGGCCGTTACGCAAGGCACCGCGTACATGCAGCTTGAGTTCGTGAGGCCGGTTGAGGGCCGAGATCATGGCCAGGTTGATCATGCTGCGCTCTTTGAGCGACAAACCCTCACGACCCCAGACGTGGCCCCAGCAGTACTCGGTGACCATTTCCTGCAACGGACGGGTGAAGTCGTCAGCATTCTCGATGGAGCGTTTCACATAGGCTTCACCCAGCACCCGGGTGCGGATCTGCAAGCCTTTTTCGTACTTCTCGTTGCTCATTTCGCTTATCTCCGTGGGGCACGGAATCAATGCTGTTCTGTAGGAGCCCGGCTTGCCGGCGAAGGCGTCCGCAAGAGAGCCATCGCCGGCAAGCCGGGCTCCTACAATTTGACCAACATGACCTAGAGCCCGCCCATCAGGGTGTATTTAAGTTCAAGGTAGTCTTCGATGCCGTACTTGGAACCTTCGCGGCCCAGCCCCGAGGATTTGATCCCGCCAAAAGGCGCGACCTCAGTGGAAATCAGCCCTTCGTTGATCCCGACCATGCCGTATTCCAAGGCTTCACTCATGCGCCATGCCCGACCCAGATCACGGGTGTAACAGTAGGCGGCCAGACCGAACTCGGTGTCGTTGGCCATTTGGATCGCTTCGGCTTCGCTGTCGAAGCGAAACACGGCTGCCAACGGGCCAAAGGTTTCTTCCTGGGCGACTTTCATCGCGCATGTCACGCCGGCCAGCACTGTTGGCTGGAAGAAGCCATGGCCCAATGCGTGACGCTCACCACCACAAAGCAACTGCGCACCTTGCGCCAGTGCGTCTTGCACATGGTCTTCAACCTTGGCCACGGCGCGGTCGTTGATCAGTGGGCCTTGATTGACCCCGGCATCGAAACCGCTGCCGACGTTGAGTTGCAAAACCCGTTCGGCCAACCGCGTGACGAAGGCGTCGTGAATACCGTCCTGCACCAGGAAGCGATTGACACAGACACAGGTCTGGCCGGCATTGCGAAACTTGGCGATCAGCGCGCCTTCTACGGCGCGTTCCAGGTCTGCATCATCGAAGACAATGAAGGGCGCGTTGCCGCCCAGTTCCAGCGAGACTTTTTTCAGCGTCGGCGCACACTGCGCCATCAACAATTTGCCGATGCCAGTGGAGCCGGTGAACGACAGCTTGCGCACCAAGGGGCTGGCGGTCAGCTCGCCGCCGATGGCGACAGCGTCTCCGGTAATCACGTTGAAGATACCCGCAGGGATGCCGGCCTGTTCGGCCAGTTCAGCCATGGCCAATGCCGAAAACGGGGTTTCCGGCGCCGGTTTGACGATGCATGGACAACCCGCAGCCAGTGCTGGACCGGCCTTGCGAGTGATCATCGCCGCAGGGAAATTCCATGGCGTGATCGCCGCGACGACACCAATCGGCTCTTTGCTGACGACGATGCGCGCATCGCCCTTGTGGCTTGGAATGGTGTCGCCGTAAATGCGTTTGGCTTCTTCGGCAAACCACTCGATAAAACTGGCAGCATAGAGAATTTCCCCCTTGGCTTCGGCCAGGGGCTTGCCCTGTTCCAGGGTGAGGATTTCGGCGAGGGCATCGGCGTTTTCCAGCATCAGGGCATGCCAGCGCTTGAGTGTGTTGCTGCGTTCCTTGGCGGTCAGGGCACGCCAGGCCGGCCAGGCCTTGTTGGCGGCGACGATGGCCTGCCGAGCGTGCTCGGCGCCAAGGTTCGGTACGCTACCGATGAGTTCACCGGTAGCCGGGTTGAAGATGTCCTGTCGCGCACCATCGGGCGCATCCAGCCATTGGCCATTGATGTATGCCTGTTGGCGGAACAGTTGCGTGGCTGTTGGGCTCATGGCGGCTCCTGGAGAAAAGAGTGATCACCTGTAGGAGCCCGGCTTGCCGGCGAAGGCGTCCTCAGGTACGCCTTCGCCGGCAAGCCGGGCTCCTACAGGGTTTTGTGTGAAGCCATCAAGCCAGGGCGGGCAGGGGACCCAGCTTGCCCTTGTGATAGATCATCGGTGTCACGGGTTGCTCGGGAAGAATCAGGTTCTTCACGGCGCCGACGATGATGGCGTGATCACCGCCATCGTATTCGCGCCACAGTTCGCACTCGATGATCGCGGTGGCTTTGAGCAGCAGCGGGTTGCCCAACTCGCTCAGGTGCCAGTCGATGCCGCTGGCCTTATCCTTGCCTTTTCCGGCAAAGGCATAGGCTTCGGCGGTCTGGTCGGCGGACAGTAAATGAATCGCGAACTGCTTGCTGTCGCGCAACACCGGGTAGGTGTCGGAAGCGTAATTGGGGCAGAACAGCACCAGTGCCGGGTCTATCGACAGTGCACTGAAGGCGCTGGCGGTAATGCCGACGATTCCGCCGTCCGGGTCCAGGGTGGTCACTATCGTGACGCCTGACGGAAACGAGCTCATAACGTCTTTGTAAATGCCAGGTTCGATCATTTCTCAGGACTCCTAACGCATCACGAACGGATCAGGCATCGGTGCCTGGGAGAGGTTGATCCACACCGTTTTGAGCTCGGTGTAGGCCAGCACCGAATCGATGCCGCTTTCGCGTCCATAGCCGCTGTTTTTGAAACCGCCGATTGGCGCCATAGCCGACACTGCGCGGTAGGTGTTGACCCAAATGATCCCCGAGCGCACGTCTCGGGCCAGGCGATGGGCACGGCCCAGGTCGCGGGTCCAGATACCGGCGGCGAGGCCGAACTGCGAGTCGTTGGCGATCGCCAGGGCTTCGGCTTCGTCCTTGAAACGAATGACTGAAGCCACCGGACCGAAAACTTCTTCCTGCATGATTTTCATCGAGTTGCTATCGCACTCGAACAGCGTCGGCTCATAGAACCAACCGTCACCGAGATTGGCCGGACGCTTGCCGCCCAGGCGCAGTTTCGCGCCTTCGGCAATGGCATCAGCCACCAGACCTTCAACCACTGCCAGTTGCTGCGCGGTGGCCATCGGGCCCATTTCGCTGCTGTCTTCCTGCGGGTTACCGATGCGGATGCGCTGGGCGCGTTCCACCAGGCGGCCGACGAATTCATCGTAGATTTCGTCTTGCACCAACAGTCGCGAACCGGAGACACAGCTTTGTCCGGAAGCGGCATAGATCCCGGCGATCGCGCCGTTGATCGCGCTGTCGAGGTCAGCATCGGCGAAAATAATGTTCGGCGATTTGCCGCCCAGTTCCAGCGACAGCTTGGCGAAGTTTTCGGCGCTGCTGCGCACGACATGCCGCGCTGTAGCTGCACCGCCGGTGAACGCGATTTTGCGAACCAGCGGATGGCGGGTGAGGGCAGCGCCGGTGCTTGGACCGTAACCGGTGACGACGTTGACCACGCCCGGAGGAATGCCGGCTTCCAGCGCTAGGCGCGCCAGTTCGAGAATGGTCGCCGAGGCATGCTCGGACGGCTTGATCACGATGGTGTTGCCTGCCGCGAGGGCCGGGGCGAGTTTGATCGCGGTCAGGTACAACGGGCTGTTCCACGGGATGATCGCGGCGACCACGCCCATGGCCTCGTGCACGGTGTAGGCAAACAGGTCCGGCTTGTCCAGTGGCAGTGTGCCGCCTTCCAGTTTGTCAGCCAGGCCTGCGGTGTAATGAAAAAATTCCGGCAAATAGCCGACCTGGCCGCGTGTCTCGCGAATCAGCTTGCCGTTGTCGCGGCTTTCCAACTGCGCCAGTTGTTCCTTGTTTTCGGCGATCAGATCGCCCAGTCGGCGAAGCAGTTTACCGCGAGCAGTGGCGGTGAGGCCTCGCCAGGCCGGACTCTCGAAGGCAGTCTGCGCAGCCTTTACTGCGCGCTCGACGTCAGCTTCGTCGGCATCAGGCAATTCAGCCCAGGCTTGTGCCAAGGCCGGGTTCAGGCTTTCAAAGGTCTTGCCGGACAGGGCATCGACCCATTCACCGCCGATGCACATCTGGAAGCGTGCGAGTGTCATGCAACGATCCCCTTTATATGGTTTTGTCGGGAGTGCGCGGTGTCGAGAAACTCCAGCAACAGCTGGTTGACCAGGCGCGGCGATTCTACGGGCATCATATGCCGCTGTTCGGCGAGCACGGCAACGGTCGCGCCGGGAATGCGCTGGGCCAATTGCTCAGCCATTTCCGGTGTCGATCCTGGATCCAGCTCGCCGGTTGCAATCAATGTCGGCACCTGGATGCTGGCCAGATCCTCGGCACGGTACATGTCTTGGGTTGCAAACAATTCATAGGTGGTCAAGTAACCCTGGGGATCATTGCCCGCCAGTGTCTGGCGGATCGCAGCGATCTGCGCAGGATTGGCTGCCTGGTATTCACGGCTGAACCAGCGTGACAGCGCCGCCTCAGCGTTGGCGTCCGGCCCGTGTTCGGCGGCCTGACTGGTGCGGGCGATGACACCTGCACGTTGTTCAGGGCTGCGATTGAACACGCTGTTGAGCACCACCAGACTTTGCAAGCGATGCGGGTAATGCAGGGCAAAAGCCCGCGCCACCAGCCCACCCATGGAAAAACCGATCACCGCTGCCTTGGGCAATTGCAGGTGATCGAGCAACTCCAGCAACTGGTCGGCATAGCCGAGCAGGGGGGTTCCGTTTTCCGGACGAGGACTGGCGCCATGGCCCAGCATGTCGTAGGCAATGACACGGTACTTCGTGGCCAGGCCAACGATCTGGCCGCCCCACATTTCTTTATTCAGGCCCACGCCGTGGATCAAGACCACGGGCTGGCCTTGGCCGGTCGCCAGGTAACTGGTTCCAGCCGGGGTGCGTTCAGCGGTGAGCCGAATCATGGAGCGCTCCTGCATACCTTTTTGTTGTAGTGACCGACCTTTATTACTGGGCTTTTTCGGCCGCCAGTTCTTCCAGGTCGATGTAGCGGTTGCCGATGCGTGGATGCAGACGGCCGCCGTCGGCGCAGCCCAGGACCACGACGATTTCGTCGGCACGTGGTGCGTCTTCGATCTGCATTTCCAGGGTGATGTAGTGCGAACGCAGGCCTTCGTCATCCTTGTGCATCATCGGAATCTGGATCGAGGTACCCGGGCCGCCGCGCTTGTTGGTGAAGCTCAGATAGCTCTTGGCTTTAACCGCTTCGCGGTAATGGTTACCGAAGCGCAGGGTGTGGATGACGGCGGAAGCGTGTTCGATTTCACCATCGGCACCGACTACGGCTGCCTTGCCGTAAGCTTCGATCTTCTCGGCACCGCCGATGATGCCTACCAGGCGCTCAACCATAAGTGCACCGAGGTCGGAGCAGTTGGCGCGGATTTCCGGCTTGAGGTCTTCGACGAAGCCGCGACCCAGCCAAGGGTTCTTCATCACCACAGCCAGGCCAACCATGGTCACTGGCGTATTGGTGGCCTTGCCGCCTTCGATAAAGGTTTCTTCGACATAGCTGACGATCTTGCGGATTTCGAAACTCATGAGCTGCTCCGTATCAGGTTGAAAGTGTCTGTGCGTATGATGGTATACCATAATACCGGATGCGCAAGACCCTGAAATGAGTTTCTGGTCGGAAGGTGACGAAAAGAGGGGGAAGGCTGCGTCGGCGGTGTTTTCGCGGGTTGAGCCAACTGGCTGCGTGGGGTGGGTGGCTTTATTCGTTCAATCGAGGCGCCAGAAAATGAATTTGCCAGCGCAGATTTGTTGATCGCCTATTGTTCCAGTCAGGCAGAGTGGATCTGTGGATCGCTCAATAAATACTTGCACCTGTGGTGCGACGATCCACTGTCTCGGCTCGTCGTGTTCAGGCCACAGCGCTCACTCCTACGCCTTTCCCCTTCGTCGGAATGTCATGAAGGAAAATCCTTGAAGTCTCCGGTAATGCCAGTCCACCCGCCAACGCAAGCACAGCAACCGCGATTAGATAGAACGCCGGCGATAAATTGCTGCCGGTGGTACTGATTAGCCACGTAGCCACCAGAGGTGCGGTGCCGCCGAAAATGGTATAGGCCATGTTGTAGGTGATCGCCGACGCGGTGTATCGAGTACGGGTAGGGAAGGTTTCCGAGAGCAAGGCCGCAGTGACCACTCCGCACAACACCGCGCCAATCGCCAAGAGCATAACGCCGACGATGGATGCTGCGAACGAGCCGGAGCTGGCCATCAGGAACGATGGATACACGGCCAAAATTAATACAGCGCAAGCCGTCATCACCGTCACTCGACGCCCGACCCGATCCGAATACAGCCCGGCCAGCGGGCAGATCGCCGCAGCGAATAGCAACGCAATCAGTGACACCAGCAACGCTGTTGCTCGGCTCAGGCCACCCGCGACTTGTAGGTAGGTAGCGAAGTAGGTGGTGAACATATAAAACGACAGTGCCGTGACTGACACAAAAGCGCCCAGGCAACAGATAGCCGCACCATGGTTGCGCAAGGTTTCCTTCAGTGGGGAATGGGCTGCTGCACATTCCTGAGTCACCGCCTGGAATGCCGGCGTCTCATCGAGCTTCCAACGCAAGTAAAGACCCACCAGGCCCAGTGGCGCGGCAATCAGGAACGGCAAACGCCAGCCCCAGCTACCCATCGCTTCGGCCGGCAATGAAGCCTCAAGTGCGTAGGCCACCACGGCTGCCGCGGCGAAGGCGGAAAAAGTAGACACCGGAATGAAGCTGCCGTACCAGGCGCGTTTATTATGCGGTGCATGTTCCATCAGATAGGCACAGGCACCTGCGTATTCTCCCCCGGCGGAAAAGCCTTGGGCGCAACGGATCAGGGAAAGCAGAATCGGCGCCATGACCCCAATCGTGGCATAAGTGGGTAGCAGACCGATCAAGGTCGTCGCACTGGCCATCAGCAGAATCGTCATCGCAAGGGTTCGTTTGCGGCCGATCCTATCGCCCAGCATGCCGAAGAAGATCCCTCCGAGAGGCCGAAACGCAAAAGCCACGGCGAATACCGCAAAGGTCTTGAGTAGCGCGGCACTGGCGTCGCCGCTTGGGAAAAATTGCTGGGCGATGGTCGTGGCCAAAAAGCCATAGACGGCGAAGTCGAACCACTCGACGAAATTACCGATGCCGGCGGCCACAATCACCCTTTTCAGCGTTCCTGGGCTAACGTGTTCTGTCGTTGCGCTCGTCATGCTGGACCTCGAGAGTTCGTTAGTAGGCTTTCGATTATCGGGGCAGGCACCAAGGCGGCTCACTTCAAAAGTGCCATCCACATAGTCAGTACCGACCTCATTCACTTGAATTAGGCATTACTCGCGCCAGATGGGTTGCTTGCATTGCCCCTTGCCAAGTTGCAACTCATTGACATGACATTGAACGGCAGGAAAAGGAGTAGATTTTGTACAGAAACGGCCGGAGTTGTACGTCAGAAATGCTGTTGAAATAGATAGTTCGGCGTTAATAGAAAGGAGGGCATGAAAATGACACGCGTCCGGGTTGAGGGCTTTACTATCTCGCTTGACGGATACGGAGCGGGTCCGAATCAGGACATGACTAATCCGCTAGGCGTAGGCGGGACAGATTTGCACCAATGGTTAATCCCGACACGCACGTTCCAGCGGAGCCTATTTGGTACCGACGGTGGCACAACGGGGATTGATGACGACTTCGCTGCGCGCGGCTTCAAAAATGTTGGCGCCTGGATTCTCGGAAGAAACATGTTCGGACCGATTCGCGGCCCCTGGCCCGACATGAACTGGCAAGGCTGGTGGGGGGACAATCCACCCTATCACGTTCCAACTTTCATCTTGACCCATCACGCGCGCCCGCCCATCCAGATGGAAGGCGCAACAACATTCTACTTCGTCACGGGCGGTATTCATGAGGCGCTTGAGCGTGCGCGCGACGCAGCCAACGGAATGGATGTACGCATTGGTGGCGGGCCTGACACTATCCAGCAATACCTTCGTGCGGGCCTCATCGATGAACTGCACGTCGCAATCTCACCGGTCCTGCTGGGTGGGGGAGAGCGACTGTTCGAGGGGATTGACATGCGCGCTCTAGGATACGAATGCATTCAGTTCATTGCGTCGCAGAAAGCCACCCATGTTGTACTCCGCCGCCAAGGGCACAATGAAACTCGGTAACATGTCCGTTCAGTGTTGGCCGAAGCGCTTCTTCGCCACACTGACTCATCACACTTCGAGGCTTTCAGTGCTGATTTCCACTTGAAAACCCTGTAGGGGGGGGCTCGTTCAGGCGCTTGCTCATCGGTGTGAATCCATTGCTACCACCTTCTATCGGCGGTCAAACGCTCTAGTCCGAAGCTTTGGCTAATCACTGTCGCAAAACTGTAATGTTACGGTCATAGAATTGACACGACTTCTTACATTTCACCTAAGCTGGCCGTTGGCCTTTTTCACGGATGAGCAAGCCCCATGCGTCGTGTCGTATTCAATCAGAAAGGTGGTGTTGGAAAATCCAGCATTGCCTGTAACCTTGCCGCTGTAAGTGCTGCCGAAGGCTACCGAACGCTGCTGGTAGATCTCGATCCCCAGGCAAATTCGACCCACTACCTCACCGGCCTGATCAACGAGAGTATTCCGACGGGCATCGCCGATTTTTTCAAACAAACATTGTCCGGCAGCTTCGAAGGCAGAAAGAGTCGCGTGAACATCACCGAGACCCGTTACGACAACCTACACCTGGTGGCTGCCAGCCCCGAACTGTCAGACCTGCAATCAAAACTGGAGAGCAAGTTCAAGATCAACAAGCTGCGCAAGTTACTGGTAGAGCTTTCCGAGGATTATGAGCGCATCTATATCGATACACCTCCGTCACTGAATTTTTACACCTTCAGCGCGCTGGTGGCCGCAGACAGGTTGCTGATTCCGTTCGATTGCGACAGTTTTTCTCGTCAGGCGCTGTATCGCGTCATCGCTCAGATAGAAGATTTACGTTGTGATCACAATGAATCACTGACAGTGGAAGGGGTGGTGGTTAACCAGTTCACTGGGCACACTGGCTTGCACCAAAGTCTCATTGATGAGCTGCTGGCAGAAGGGTTACCTGTGCTGCCGGTTTACCTGAGCAGCTCCGTCAAGATGCGCGAATCTCACGAAGTTTCAGTTCCGCTCATCCATTTGGCTCCTCGCCATAAGCTTTCTCTGGAATTTGTTGGCTTGCTGGATGCCCTGGAGCAGGCCGCTTAGCGTAAACGTCCAGCCAACACACCTTCTAAACGCCCACGATATGGCCGAGGGTGTCCGCGTATTTTTTATCGGTGCTGAAAAACCGGTGCCTTGCCCGGACAGCCAGGCACCGGACACCCTCAAAAACGCGGCTTGGTGGTTTTCCACTCAGGCTTGTAACGCTGCATCTGTTTCACATCATCGCGCTGGTGAATGCCGCACGTCAGGTATTGGTCATGCAGCTTGCCCAATTGATCGTGATCCAGCTCCAGGCCCAACCCGGGCGCTCGGGTAATTTTCACGCAACCATTGACGATGGGCAGCTTGCCGCCCTTGATTACCTCTTCGTCCGGCTCCTGCCAAGGGTAATGCGTGTCGCAGGCGTAATCGAGATTGGGCACCGAGGCGGCGACATGGGCCATGGCCATCAGGCTGATACCCAAGTGTGAGTTGGAATGCATGGACACGCCCACGCCAAAGGTCTGGCACATTTTCGCCAGCGCCTGCGTATCGCGCAGGCCACCCCAATAGTGGTGGTCGGCGAGGACGATCTGCACGCTGTTCAATGCCACACTGCGGCGAAACTCATCGAAATCCGTGACCACCATATTAGTCGCCAGCGGCAAGCCAGTGCGTTTGTGCAGTTCGGACATACCCTCCAATCCTGGTGTCGGATCTTCGTAATACTGCAGGTCGTCGCCCAGCAGTTCGGCCATGCGAATGGATGTTTCCAGGGACCAGTTAGCGTTCGGATCGATCCGTAGCGGGTAACCCGGGAAGGCCTTCTTCAGCGCCTTGATGCACGCCACCTCATGCTCTGGTTCCAGCGCGCCCGCCTTGAGCTTGATGCTCTTGAAACCGTAGGTCTCGATCATGCGCCGGGCTTGGGCGACGATCTGCTCTTCGTTCAGCGCTTCTCCCCAGCTGTCTGGTTTGTAAGGCGAATCGATATGCTGGGCGTACTTGAAGAACAGGTAGGCGCTGAACGGAATCTCGTCACGGATCGCCCCCCCCAGCAAGTCCACCAACGGCACGTTCAACGAGTGCGCCTGTAAATCCAGGAACGCCACTTCGAACGCCGAATACGCATTGCTCACCGCTTTGCTGGCGTGAGAACCGGGCGCCAGTTCGGCGCCAGCGATGCTCGCCGGTTTATTCGCCGCCACGGTGGCCTGCACGATGGCGCGCAGCTGATTGAGGTTGAACGGGTCGATGCCGATCAGCTTGTCTTGCAATTGCTGCTGGATCGCCAGCGCCGGCGCGTCGCCGTAACTCTCACCCAGGCCAATGTAGCCATTGTCGCTCTCGATCTCGATGATCGAGCGCAGCGCGAACGGTTCGTGGATACCACTGGCATTCAGTAATGGCGGATCACGGAAAGCGATGGGGGTGACGGTGACTCGTTTGATTTTCAAGAGGCTGCTCCCTTTGAACCTGAACTCAAGGCTGGTTGACTGATGGATGGTTTGCAGGCTGCGTCTTCGGCGGGTTTGCCGGTCAGCGAGCGAAAGGTGTCGCCACGGGGTGCCGTGCGCGCGAAAAAAATCACCACGGCCGCTACCAGCGATGTAGCGGCCAGGCCGTAAAGCCCGCCCTCGATAGAACCGGTTTTTTGTTCCAGAAAACCGAACGCGGTCGGGGCCACGAAGCCGCCAAGGTTGCCGATGGAGTTGATCAGGGCGATCACCGCGGCGGCGATGCGCGCATCCAGATAGCCTTGCGGAATCGGCCAGAACAACGCCGATGCAGCCTTGAAACCAATGGCCGCAAAACAGATGGCGACGAAGGCGAACACCGGTCCGCCGGTGGTCGACATGAACATGCCAAACGCCGCAATCACCAGCGTCAACGCCACCCAGGTTTGCTGGTGTTTCCATTTGCTGGCCATGGCGGCGAAGCCGTACATTGCGACGATGGAGATGAGCCAAGGAATCGAGTTGAACAGGCCGACCTGAAAGTCGCCCAGGTTGCCCATTTTCTTGATCATGCTCGGCAGCCAGAACGTGGCGCCATAGATGGTCAGGGCAATGGAAAAGTAGATAAAACAGAACAGGGCAATTTGCTTGTCGGCCAGCAGTCTGAACATCGACGGTTTGATCGTCTGCACGGCTTCGCGGGCCTGCTGCTCCAGCGCGATGGCGCCCACCAGGGCGGCCTTTTCTTCGACGCTCAGCCATTTCGCCTCACGCGGATGGGATTGCAGCCAGAACCAGACAAAACCGCACAGGACGATGGAGGCAAAACCTTCAATCAGGAACATCCACTGCCAGCCATGCAGGCTGAAACCGCTGACATTCAGCAGCGCACCCGACACAGGCCCGGAAATGACTGAAGCAATGGCCGAACCGCTGAGAAAGATCGCCATGGCTTTGCCCCGTTCAGTCGACGGCAGCCACTGGGTGAAGTAGTAAATGATGCCCGGGAAAAAACCCGCTTCAGCGGCGCCGAGAATGAAACGCAGCACATAGAAGCTGGTTTCGCCGCGCACGAAGGCCATGGCCATGGCGGCTGCGCCCCAGGTGAACATGATGCGCGTCAACCAGGCGCGAGCACCGTAGCGTTGCAGCAGCATGTTGGAGGGCACTTCGAATATTGCGTAACCAATGAAAAACAGCCCGGCACCCAGGCCATAGGCCGCGGCGCCGATGCCCAGGTCGGTTTCCATGTGGCTGCGTACGAAGCCGATGTTGACCCGGTCGATGTAGTTGACGATGAACATCACCACAAACAGCGGCAGCACATGGCGCTTTACCTTGGCCGCAGCGCGGGCAAGCACATTCGGGTCCGGCGGATTCTGGAGGGTATTCAAGAGGCAACTCCCGATCATTGTTTTTTTAGGGACGAGCCGATCATGGACGCGGCAATTGATCCCGTCTAATCTAACTTGGCATTCGATTGATACCTGGATTAGATCAATGTTCGAACTGACTCAACTGCGTTGCTTTACCACGGTGGCCACCGAACTCAACTTTCGTCGCGCCGCCGAACGCCTGAACATGACGCAACCACCGCTCAGTCGACAGATCCAACTGTTGGAGCACCACCTGGGTGTCGAACTATTCACCCGCACCACCCGCAGCGTGGCCCTCACCGCCGCCGGCCGCGCCTTCTTCATCGAAGCGCAGAACCTTCTGGAGCGCGCCCAGCAAGCCGCCGCCACCGCCCGACGGTTTGCCGAAGGCGATATCGGCTCGGTCAACATCAGCTTCGTGGGCAGCGCGGTGTACGAATTCCTGCCCAAGGTCATTGCCGAAGCGCGGCTCAAACAGCCCCACGTCAAAATCGACCTGTCGGAAATGAACACCTACCAACAGCACGAAGCCCTACGCGCCCGGCGGATCGATCTGGGCATCGTCCGCGCGCCCCTACTGGAACCGGGCTACGCCACCGAGTGTCTGGTGCGCGAGCCATTTGTATTGGCCGTCCCCAGTCGCCACCCGTTGGCCAGTGCCGAAACCGTGTCCGTCAAAGACCTCGACGCGCAACCGTTCCTGATGTACTCCCATGCTGCCTATCCGCCGTTCAACGAACTGCTGACCGGCATGCTGCGCTCTGCCCGTGTCGCTCCGGAATACGTGCAATGGCTCGGTTCGTCACTGACGATTCTTGCGCTGGTCAACGCCGGAATGGGCCTGGCCCTGGTCCCGCGCTGCGCCACCAGCGTGGTGTTCAAGAATGTGGTGTTTCGGGATATCGATCTGGGGGAGGGCGTACAAAGCGAGCTGCATTTAATCTGGCGGGAGAATAATGACAACCCGGCGTTTGCGATGTTGCTGGAGGGGATTCGAAAGGCCGTGAGGGAGGGGTGGGGGTTGTGAATTTGTAGGCGGGACATGGGCCATGGCGAGTGTGTCCGCGCCACACCTCTAGCTCTTGACTCTGATACGAATAGGCAATGCTCGAAGACAAACCGGCATAGGTGGCCCGGTTTGCGGTAGATACCATGGCACCACAGCCACCTGACGGAGATTGCCATGATCATCAGAAAACCCTATTCATCACCGGGGTTAGCAGCGGCTTCGGTAACGCGTTGGCGCAAGAAGCGCTTGCAGCAGGCCATCGCGTAGTTGCCAGGTAAACACCCGTTATCGTTAACGACCTTCGCGAGCAAGCTTGCGCCTACAGTGGTCAAATTCACTTAACTGTTTGGTATTAGCCTGAAAGGGCCATTTTGTTGTTGGCTAAAAGGAGAGGGCGGCCAGTTTTTGAGGGGAAGTCTGGTTAGCGCAGAGCGCTAGCTACAAGTGAGACTGACTGCCTTTGCGGCGCGTTCGAGCTGTTGTTTAACATCGACGGGTATCCGCTGCTTCTTTAGTCGTTGTTCGAGGAATGCTTGATCGCCTCGAGTGCCCACCTCAGCCTCGACAGCGGCGTCCTCCGCTTTGATGGCGGCAGAGTGACTCTCCATGACTGAATCAATATCCTCCGGGCTAGTCGCACCTTCGAGGGCGCGGATCAGTTTCGCCACTTCCTCTTCTTCAGCGTTAGCATAAGCCTCTACGGTCATCCCGGCAGCCAACGCGCGCGCTCGAATTTCCACGCCTTTTAAGCTTTGCCTGGCTTCACTGCACGAAACGTCTTGATTCTGCTTAGCGACGGCTCTCCATTGGAGTAGTCCAACGGTCATCGTGCCGATGATTGCCAGGGTGATAGCACTGCTCAGGATCCGCTTCATGGCCACTCTTGGTTTCTATGAAGTGAGGTTTCTATGGGAGTCGCGTCATCTCATGTCGAGGAGATCAAAGCGTAGCATTTGCGTCAGTTCAAGGGGCTGTCGATCTCCTTTCACCGACGGTGCAACCTGGAAACTGGATTGCTGATTGTATAGCCAGGTCTAGATGAGCGAGGTCAAGATCCAGTCTTGCTGTCCTTCTGGGCATGAACGCCCAAGGTTTCAAAAAAGAATCTCACAACGGCTCCCTAGCGTCCTAGAATCTCTCGTTATAGTGGCCTTTCAATTTCTTTTTAGACCTGAGATGGTTCATAAGGAATAGGCGAATTTGCAAGTCGATAAGAGCATACGCTTGCGCGTCACCTCAATCCAGATTGCATTTTTCAGGATTCGGGGGCAGGGCGGTACGCCGTCCCTGATGATAGTGGGGGCTTCGACATCAAGCCACACCACGTACACCCAGCACGCTGGTGAAGAAACCTCGACGGCCGATCAATCAGGCGGCGGGGAGCAGACCTTTCTGTCTTGCGACATGAGTCGCCATTGCGTCCATCAAGTCCGGGGACAGGCAGTCATAGGGCTCCAGGCCGATCGAGCGCAGGCGCTCACGGATTGCCTTCATTTGCGCTGGCGGTGTGCCGGTTTCGATGATGGAGGACACGAACGCGGCGAAACCCGGCGCAGCCCATCCACTCTGGGGCGAGAGCTCGGTGTGGACGAAGTCCAGGCCATAAAACGCATGGTCTTTGTTCTCAATTCGCCCGAACAGATGGGCGTGACACTGCTTGCAGGCGTGGCGCTGAATCGTGGCGGTTTCGTCGATAATCGCCAGTTTTTCGCCGTGGGCAGTGACGCTGACCTTGTCTCGAGGTACCACGGCGATGACGGCGAAAGTCGCGCCTTGCGGTTTCCAGCATTTACTGCAGCCACACGCGTGGTTATGCAGCGTTTGTGCGTCAATCTTGACCTCGACCTTGTCGGTCGCACACAGGCATTGCAGGGTGCCACCTGAGAAATTCGCGGCGGCAGGTTGGATACCATTGTCCAGTGCTGGGTGAAGGTTCAAGGTGGTCATGCTGGCGTCTCCTTTGCGGGTTGTCCCCAGATAAAGAATAGCTCGTCGTTCGAAGTACTCCTCTTGGCGGATGACCTTGCCTTGTTTTTCGAATGCACAAATTTCGCGATTGCCTCAATACGCTTGGCGTACGCGCCGATCAATCAGCTGAGCGTCCATGAGCCGACTGATTGGCTGTGCAAGGTGCTTGAAGTCACCCGCTCGTGCTACTACGCCCAGCGCCTTTGGCGCCGAACGCCTGATGTCGAACGGCTTCGGTTGCGCAGCCGGGTGAGCGAGCTGTTCTCGCAAAGTCGCAGTGCTGCGGGCAGCCGCAGCATCCTGTCGCTGATGGGTGACGACGGTTGAACGGTTGGATATCCCGAACATCTTGAATCGGGAGTTCGATGTTTCGGCCCCCAATCAAGTGTGGTGTGGCGACGTTACCTCATCTGCGCCCAGGGCGGATTCAACCGATCGCCGCAACACCTTTGATCGAGTTGTTTATGGGACGACCCGCAGCGTGGATCATAAAAATACCGATAGCCACTCCCTACGAACGTTCCTTTGAACGTTGCGCGATTTAACTACAACTTCATCCCTTCGACGGTCGCCGAGCGTTTATCGGCAAATCTAGGATGGCCGACGCGTGTCGCAAGCTGGGTGCGCGGGGCCTGCCGGATCAGCCCTCGTCACGAGAGCGCTGTTTTTGGATGACACTCCGACCGGGTCCTGACCTCTTTTTCATTCATTGGCCAATCAAACAATAATCTTAAAGTCGGGTTTGTCTGTACGACGATAGCTGGCAAAAGGAGGCAATCAGATGCCTATCCCCTGTAAGTGGCGAGCAATACTGACTGCGGCGACGTCTGTAGTCGTCATGTCCGTATCAGCAATGACAAGCGCAGCTGAAAAGCCGAACATCCTGGTGATCTTCGGCGATGACATCGGCCAGTCCAACATCAGTGCTTATTCGATGGGTGTTGTCGGTTACAAGACATCGAACATCGACCGCATCGCCCACGAAGGCATGCTGTTCACCGACTATTACGCGGAGAACAGCTGCACCGCCGGACGCTCCAGTTTCATTACTGGTCAGACTCCGCTACGTACGGGTCTTACGAAAGTCGGCGCCCCGGGCGCTTCGGTAGGCATACAGAAACGCGACATTACCATCGCCCAAGCGCTCAAGGGCTTGGGCTATGCCACCGGGCAATTCGGTAAAAACCATTTGGGCGACAAGGATGAATTCCTGCCGACCAATCACGGGTTCGACGAGTTCTTCGGCAACTTGTATCACCTCAACGCCGAAGAGGAACCTGAGCGTCCTTACTGGCCAAAAGATGACGCCGAGTTCGTCAAGCACTTCTCCCCGCGCGGCGTGATCCACAGCTTTGCGGATGGCAAAATCGAAGACACCGGCGCGTTGACCACCAAGCGCATGGAAACCATCGACGACGAAACCACCGCGGCGGCACAAGTATTCATCGAGAAGCAGGCCAAGGCGGACAAACCGTTCTTCGTCTGGATGAACACCACTCGCATGCACGTCTATACCCACGTGCGGGACTCGATGAAAGGCCAGAGCGGCATGCCCGGCAACGACTATGCGGACGGCATGCTGGAGCATGATGGCGACGTCGGTAAGCTGCTGAAAACTCTCGATGACCTGAAGATTGCCGACAACACCATCGTCGTCTACACCACCGACAATGGCCCGAACCAGTTCTCCTGGCCGGATGCGGCGACCACGCCATTCCGTAACGAGAAGAACTCCAACTGGGAAGGCGCGTATCGGGTGCCTGCGCTGGTTCGCTGGCCCGGCAAGATCAAGGCCGGCGTGGTATCCAACGATATGTTTTCCGGCATGGACTGGTTCCCGACGTTGCTGGCAGCAGCCGGTGACGCAGACGTCAAAGACAAGCTGCTCAAGGGCTGGGCACCGACATCAGGGGGCACCAGCTTCAAGGTCCACCTCGATGGCTACAACCAGCTGCCGTATTTGATGGGGCAGCAACCTGGCAGTGCGCGTCACGAGTTTTATTATTTCAACGATGACGGGATGCTGGTGTCCATGCGCTTCGACAACTGGAAAGCGGTGTTCTGCGAGCAACGCGAACCCGGTGGCTTCAAGGTGTGGAGCGAACCTTTCGTGTGCCTGCGCATACCGAAAATCTTCAACCTGCGCATGGACCCGTACGAACGCGCCGATTCAGTGTCCGATCAGTACTACGACTGGATGATCAAAAATGCGTACCTGGTTGCAGTGGCAGTCGCAAAATCGGCGAAGTTCTTACAAACTTTTATCGAGTTCCCTCCGAGCCAGAAACCGGCCAGCTTCAGTGTTGACCAGATCCGCGCTGCGGTAGATGCGAAAATCGCTGAAAAAATGAAAGAACCCGTAAAACCGTAATATCGACGCCGCCCATCCATCCCGGTGGGCGGCTCGACGGCCACATCACGCTGTCACTGTCATGCTGTACCCCCCCCGCATTCCATACTGTCGGGCGTGCCCCCCATTTCAGGGAGTACAGTTCGATCCGTTCGATCTCTACCGTTGGATGGCAACACATTGCCTGGCAATGGATTCCGATTTCCCCCGGACTCCCGTATTCGCAGACGAATTGTAGCGGTCTGACCTTAGCTCAACTAAATAGATGTTTAGTTGAGCTAGCTAATAATTTCACGTAGAGGTCGTTACGTTGCCATTGGCGGTAGACCACCTTCAAAAGCACATATCTCTCGTCAGACACGCGGTATCAGGGCGCGTTGATGTGGTCACCCAAATCTCGCGGGGTACCAAAACCTGAAAGTCCCGACTGACAGACCCGCGCGAGTAATGATAAGTGTAACCGCTCCAAGCGGCAAATCCCGGAGTTGGAACAGCATTAAAACCCCAGGCGCGCCAGGCAAATCAAGACGAAACACGCAGGGTCAGAATAACTCTGTTAACTTGTTTTTTGACTTGTTAACAACCGTAGTTAACAAGTCCAAATTGTGGTTAACAACAGTACCGCACTGGCATTTTACTGAGCTTTTAATCTAGCCAGATTCAGGAGAGTTTCCAGGGGTGTTTGTTGGGAGGAAAGCTAGATAGCCTTCAAACGCGAGGTGTTCACCGCCAAACCGTCAGTATCTGCAAGTAAATCAGGCGGCGCTTTTGAACGTGAGGCAGCCCTTGAAATCTGCACACCAACTCCACGCTGAACGCTTCAGATTTCACACAGCGACGTGTTTTCGGATGGATTTGCCGCGTAAGTAATGCCATAAACGAGCGAGCTGGTCCCAAAAAGGTGCCTTTAATCAAACGAATAGGCGAATCCGCATACGGTGCGCGATCACGCTCATCAAGGGCGACATTTCTTGAATCGCCGCTCATGACATAAAATCATGGACGATGACGGTCACAAAGGCTGCGCCACAGCCTGTAGCGCGCTGATGATTGCCGGACAAGTGATCTGTAAGCAAATCCGTGAACGTGAGGCGAAAGGCTCGATTCACACGATTACTTCCCGTTTTTTCACACATTTACTTCTGAGAACTGCCGAGGTGGAAACACCTAGCAGAGAAGCTAGACTTAGAAGTATCGGCTCAGAGCTGATTTTTGAGGAGCGTAGAACGACGTTGTCGTTTCGCATTTAAATAACTTTTCACGTTAAATTCTCCAAACACTCTGAACTCCTGGCGTGTAGCGATCCATAAGGCAATGATTTTTAATAGTTTTCCAATTTTAAATGCCTTTTCCATTTTTAAGTAATCTCGACAGCGAGATCTGCGTGCAACCGGGGTAATCGCGAAATACATTGTTACGTGTAATGTATATTATGTTAAATGAAGATGCCACCACCCACCAGCATCCCTGTCCATTTTCGCGATCCTGTGTCGGTATTTTCACGAATCTGTGATGACTGGTTTTTCATGAGCTTAGATAACTCTCTTCAGAGTCACGCTAAAATTTGCGTCCATTGACCTGTGTTGTCCGAACTGTGCGCCGTGAACATCTACAATATCTCTGAAGCTGTCCCTTATTGTACGATGCTGGTGCCCGTATGGCGTCTCCGTTTGTCCCATTCCCGATGTTTTGCCCCTACGCTCAATGGCGACCATGGGGCTTGGAACAATTTCCAGAAAATAACGAATTGACAGCCCGGCTTGAGGCTGTAGAAGCATCCTGCCTTCCGTTTGTTAGCTTATGGTACTGCCAGCGATATCTTGCTTGGCTGGCCCATAGTTGGACTCCTGAGCAAGCCAATGAGTCCTACTACTTCGAGACCATACATCTCGAGCGCCTTCTGAATTGGTGCTTCTCCGAAGGACTGTCTTTATTGGATCTGCAGGCCCAGGATCTGTGTCGATATGTGGAGTTTTTTCATAGTCCAGGCGCCGATTGGTGCGTTCCTGCAGCGTGTTTGAAATTTCTACCGAATCCCCTGGAACCATACGGAAACTGGATGATGAATCCTTCTTGGCGACCCTTTCTATCATCGCCACGCGACTCATCATGCCAACTTGGTCTCGCGCAGGTAGTTATCAACAGATTTTACGATTTCTATTTTCAAGACGTTTCTATAGCTCAGACTGGTTCTGTGTTGTGTGGCTTATGGGCGCAGCCTGAGCGACATTTTAGTAAATTGTCAGAGTACGAGCTGGACTGGTACATGAAGAGCCTCGCAGCTTTGCCGCATGGCGAGGAATATAAACAAATCACACTCATGTATTTCGCAATTGCAAGGTTCTCTTTGCAGTCTAGAAGGCAAGTTATGGGCAGCCAGAGCAGTCCAGGACTACTTAGCCAGTTTTCTAAAGGCGCAAATGGCGTCTGGTTGGAGATGCTGCCGCAGGGGGAATTGCGAGCGCTAGATCCAAAATTTAGCGACATTTTTGAACCTTATCTGAAGCACTTGGATGTAGATGCGGGTAGGCCGCTCCAGCCTTCAAAGCTCTTTTCAACCTCTCCCGAGGGTAAGTTTGCAAGGAAATGTAGGCTCCAGCTGGTGGCGATGGCCGCGGATGCTTCGGATCCAGTCATTCGAAATGCTGTGGAAAAGTTTCGTACGCTCACATTTTCAAGCATTCGGAAATCATTCCGATAGTAAGTCGGAAGGCAGCTTGATCCCTCCTGTTCTTTTAATAATACGCAGGTTTACTAATGTGTTTGTCAGTTAGCTACATCAGATCATAAGTCAATTTCAGAATTAAGAGGACAATATTTGGCGTTATATTGACAGGGTTTGCGGCGACCAAACAAACGATAAATGGATGCGGTGCGCTGTCCATTCATTTACGCCCTGCTCCACCGCAACAAATTCGTTGAGGCTATTCAATCAGGTCTTCCTCTGGATGAAGGCACCCATACGGGCAGTTTCGAGCTGCCAGGCTTATCGATGACGACGGTCCTGGACATTTACGGCCATTGGTTCGGGCAAACACTCGATGCGCGCACCGCGCAGCTGCGCATCCTCGATCAGGCCTTCGACTCGGTCCAGATGACGCTGGTTGACCACCGCCACCACATCCGGGTTGCCGGCGACTGTCGGGTTGAGATCGCGATAAGCACTACGCAGCGCCTGGAGGAACGGTTCGAGCGAAGCCTTGGGCACGTACACCAGATCCGGGTTGATACAAATCTGCCCGCCATTGCAGGCCTTGCCCGCCGCGATACTGAACGCAGCCTTGTTCAGGTTGGCGCCGCGCGAAACGATAACCGGCGACTTGCCGCCCAGTTCCAGGGTGACCGGTACCAGGTTTTTTGCAGCGTTGCCCATTACCCGCCGGCCAATCGACGTGCTGCCGGTGAACACCAGGTGGTCGAAGGGCTCGCAACTGAAGGCCTCGCCCAGCTCAGGCCCACCGTTGACCACCGCCACAACCAGCGAGTCGAGGTGTTCGGCGCACAGATCCGCCACCAATTGCGCGGTGCGTGGCACCACCTCCGAAGGCTTCAGGATGGCTCGATTGCCGGCTGCCAGAGCCGATGCCAATGGGCTGAACAAGGTGTACAACGGCGCGTTCCAAGTGCCGAGGATGCCCACCGTGCCCTTGGGCTGGTGCATGACCCACGCCGTGGCGCCGAGTTGATCGTAAGGGCTGAACATCTGGCGCGGCTCGTCCTGCATCCACGCCTGCAGATGATCGCGGGCATACTTGAGCGATGCCAGTGCGCCCAGCACATCATTCATCAATGAGAAACCGGCAGGCCGCCCGCCGAAGTCGTGGTCGATCGCCGCGGTCAATGCTGCATGGTTGTGGACCAACAGGTCGATCACTTGTTGGAGTCGCTGGCGGCGGGTGTCGGCGCTGACACTCCCGGCACTGGCAAAGTCGCTCTTCTGTCGCGCCAGCAGGCTGGAAAGGTCTTCGACGCATGACGTGGCTGAACTCATTGTTATCCCCTTGCAGGTTGGCTCAATGGCCGTTAAGCGCCCCATGCGCCAGGCGCCACCCTAGCCTTGCTAATACCTGCGCCGCCTCGTCCGATCGGACGAGGCCCTGCATTAGTGTTAGTCCGTTGAGACGATGTTCAGCACCTGTAAACGCCTAATACTGGCCATACGAAAACTCCACTCCATGAGGCCAGTCATGGCAATGCAAAACATCAGCTTCGATCCCCAGGCATTTCGTGCCGCGCTCGGCACGTTCACCACTGGGGTCACGATCATCACCACCCAGACCGAAGACGGCTCGCCGGTGGGCATCACCGCCAACAGTTTCAACTCGGTGTCGCTCAACCCGCCGCTGGTGCTCTGGAGTCTGTCCAAGCAAGCACGCAGTCTGCCGATCTTCAGCAGCGGCAAGCATTGGAACGTACATGTGCTGTCCACGGAGCAAGAAACTCTGTCGGGACGTTTCGCCACCCAGGGCGAGGACAAGTTCGCCGAGATCGAACTGGACAATGGCATCAGCGAGGCACCGCTACTGCAAGATTGCACGGCGCGCTTCCAGTGCCGCACGGCGTTCCAGTACGAAGGCGGCGATCATGTGATCTTTGTCGGTGAGGTACTCGCCTTCGATCACAGCGACCGCGCGCCGTTGGCGTTCCAGAGTGGCCAATACGCCCTGGCTACGCGCAAGCCACGCAGCGAACTGCGACTGGCTACCACCCCGCCGCCACCGGAGTGCAGCTACACCGAGGACTTGCTCGGTTACCTGCTGGGGCGTGGGCACTATCAGGTCCTGAACGTCCTGCGGCAGCTACTGAGCAGCCAGCAGCTGGACGAACAGACGTTTTTTGTTCTTTCGATTTTGTGTATCCGCGACAACCTGACCCTTGAGGAAATCAACACCTTTGTTAACTACACTGGCCGCGAAGTCACGCTGGCCAGCATGCGTTTCCTCGAACGTCAGCGCTTGGTCGCGTTCGAGGGCTCGGCAGACTCATTACGGTTTGTCCTCACGGCCCAGGGCCGCGAGGTTTCACTGCATCAATTGGCGCTGGCCAAGGCCGTGGAAGAAGATCTCTCGGTCAAACTCGGCGCGGCCGACGCGCAGGCCTTGAAGGTCTTGCTCAAGCGCCTGATCGTCGTGAGTGACCCCGGCCTGCCTGATCTGTGGGCACCACGGTGACTGTCCGCGAAGGTTTGTTGTCACCAGCCAGGGTCGGCTGGGGCAGCCACGGTTTGCTATTGCTGCTGGCCATGGTGTTTGCCGACAATTTCGTCGGGCGACAAATACTGGCTGTCATGGTCGAACCGATCAAATCCGAATTCGCAGTCAGCGACACCGCCATCGGGTTGATCTCGGGATTGGCGTTCGCGGCAGTCTATGCACTCATGGGGCTGCCAGCGGGTCGGCTGGTGGACCGCATGCCGCGTATACGCCTGCTGGCAATGTCTTGTCTCCTCTGGGCCGTGGCGACAATGGCTTGCGGCTTGGCCGGCAGTTTCGTTGCGCTGGCCTTTGCGCGCATGCTGGTTGCAGTGAGCGAGTCGCCGACGACTTCGGCTTCGCTGTCGTTGATCGCTGACCTGTATCCACCACAACGACGCTCATTCGCTATCAGTTGTTTTACCGCAGCACCGACGTTTTCCTCGATCATTGGGTTAAGCATCGGCGCCTGGGTGGTGGAGCACTATGGCTGGCGCAGTGCGTTCGTTGCCCTTGGAGTGCCGGCGCTGGTGTTCAGCGCCATCCTCGCCTTTGTCGTGCGCGACCCTCAGCGTGGCCGTTGGGACCTTACGCCACACCCCCAAACGCAGCCTGCGCTGCTGGGCATGGGCGCTGAAGCACGCAAGCTCTGGGCGTTGCCGGCCTATCGTTGCCTGATCCTCGCAGGAGGACTGACCACGCTCAGCTCCTATGCCATTGGCATGTGGAACACGAGCTTTCTGGTGCGCTCCCACGGCCTTTCATTGCAACACGCCGGATTACTGGCGGGGGTGATTTGCGGAACTTCGGCCGGGATCGGTGGTTTGTTCAGTGGCTGGTTGACTGACCGCCTGTGCCGTCGCAATCCACACTGGCAAGTATCGATTCCGATATTCGGTCACTTGGCGGCCATCTGTGCGCTGATCCCGTATCTGCTCTGGTCCGACTCCCTGTTGGTACGCCTGGGTGATGTGCCGATTCCAACCGCCATGCTCTGGTGCGCGCTTTATTCCTTTTTTGCCGTCTGGTGGGTCGCCCCGTCCTACAACCTCGTCACCCAACTGGTGCCACCCGGTCGACGCGGTACCGCCATGGCGCTGCAAACCATCGTCAGCACGCTGCTTGGGGTCGGCATCGGGCCACTGATAACCGGCTTATTCAGCGATATGTTGCTTCCTCTGTTTGGCCACGAGTCACTGCGGTATGCGCTGCTGCTGGTGAATCTGCCGGTCATTTTCGCAGTGCTATTGCTGATGCGCACCGCGAGCCATGCGTCCAGAACGGGCTATCGTCACGAGGGATAAGCTAAGCCCATTCCTATGGTGAAAATACTTTCATTCTGAGATTTGCGGCGCGCAGGTCCAGTTACGTGGAGATGAATGAACCTGCATCAATCTACGACGCGTATTGACCATGTTCTCATTTTTCTAGTAGACGGATCGACATGCAAACTACCATCGCATCAGCCAATCCAAAACACAGCGCTCGCGATCGAATTCTTGACGCTGCGGTGGAGCTCTTTGCCACTCGCGGCTTTCAGGCAGTCGGCTTGCGAGATCTGGCAAACTACCTGGGATTGCATGCCGGTTCGCTATACCATCACATCGATAACAAACAGGCCTTGTTGTTCGAACTCATAGAGTCCGGCTTATTGGATTTATTGCAGGAAACGAAGCGTCGAATGAAAAATGCACGAAGCCCTTGCGAGCGACTAAATTTATTTATTCAAGCCTTCGTCACATTCAATTTTAATGAAAAACATAAACTGGCTCTGATCACCAGTGAATTTGCAAATCTTAATAAAGAACAACAGACTCGGATTATTCAGCTGAAAAACAGATACTCATCAATTTTAAGCACCGTTATCGCTTATGAGCGCGACGAGAAAGAAACGTTTAATGGCGACATCTGCCCACTCACAAATACAGCCGTCATAATTCTATTTGGGCAGTCGCAGTGGTACAACCCTGAAACAACCGAATTACAACTTACAGAAACACTCACCAATATTTTTACGCGCATGACTGGCAACTAAAACAGCAACTAAAGATTAATTTATCTTTGCGCCGCATATCGCGCCCCCCCCCCATAAAACGGCCGTCGGCGCTTTGCGCCGACGTAGCACGAATGCGTTTTTACATACCATCCATCAGTTCGATCCCGCACACGAAACAAGCCACTAAACTTCACAAGGGGGATGAAATCAACGCACCTCAAATCAGGAGATCTGTGATGAACAGAACATCTTGGCTGGCGTTGGTAGTAGTGGCAGGGGCGATTTCAGGTTGTGCGAACAGAACTGAAATTGTTGATGTCCCGTTGCAGGCTACCCCGCAAAACGCTGAGCATATCGCTCGAGCCAACCTTAGTCCGGTGGGTAATCAGACCAGCATCTGGCTTACCATCGGTGGTGTCCCCCACGACTTGGCGGTACCTAGCCGCCTTGACACAGCTATCTATACTGGCTCGTGCCAGCAGTTGGGCGCACAACCGGCGTACAAGACCCATCAGGCAAACAGTGTCGATTATCCATCGTTAGCATCGCGAACCCAGTACTGGGCTCAGGCACCGGTGGCGCTGAACGAACTGACCAAGGGGAAATATGCCTTGCTCGTCCGCACCAGCCCGGCAGACGGCAGCCGCCCTATTTTCTGTGGCAATATAAGCGCTGGCTAGGAGCGCATCGAGCAAGCTGTTCGGTTCCGTGGCCTGTGCAACTGCCGACAGGCTGCGGTGACGCGTCCATCAGTGCTGCCTCCAGCTACTGTTACGTGAGGCGATTCAAGCGATAGATCCAGGTAAATAGTTGTTTTTTAGCCTTTTTATTTTTATCTTTTATAGTCAGCGGTCACACCCAAGGTCTTGTTCTGTATTCATGGAAAACCAAGCTCATGAACACAAACCGGCGCAGCGAACTTTGCCTACGGAGCCTCCAAGGACCCCATAGATCTCAGAAACCACCTGCATCGTTGCGTCTTCGATCGTTCCTTCATTACGGCATAAAACCCAGCCGTGATCTGCAATCGCTTGCTCGAATGCCTGGGTACAAGCGACATGTTCTTCCAGATTATGGATCACAGTACTGCTCAACCCACGCCGTCGTGCCGCCGCCCTTGCCCATGAAATTTCCGGGTTGGTGACAACCCCGACATGCAGGTCTGGCACTTGCACGTTTCGATCAATGTTCAACTGCAGAATCTCTGCAAACGGGACTATTCGACGAAACGCGGCATCAGATGGGTACCAGCGATCAATCAAGATGATGCTGTCTGGTGGCTGTTTAGCCAGCACGTGCTGGGAAATCCAGGCACGGCTATCAGCAAAGCGCTCACAAACCTCCAACTCCAAATCCCGAGTGGGATTTCTGACCAGTTTGTTAACGAGGGTCATTGTTTCACCCCGATAGGGATCGCTTTTTTGCTCGGAAAGTCGGATCACCTTTTTGTTGTCTGCCCGCAGTACTTTCGTCACGGCCTCCAACAGTGTGGTTTTTCCGGCTCCCTTGGGCCCATCCAGAGAAACAAACAGCGGACGATTCATTCTTCAAATATCGACTGAGATACGGTTTTTTTTGCCCGGTTCGTGCGCTGGAACCGCTTGGCGCGACTACGCGAATCGAGTGGAGAGCCCTTATGAACAGGCATTGATGAGCACTCTAACTTAGTTTCTGGCTGGCGGGTTTCACCACGACATAAATTCGCCGGCAAGGCGGCTCCTACAGGGCCCATACGATCCACTGTTGGAGCTGGCTTGCCAGCGATGGCGCCCTTACAGGCTAGGCAGCAACTTCACCGACCACACTTGTAACGCGCCCTGCCCTCACCCAGCAACACCAGCGACATGTGCGCCAACGGCGCCAAATCGCCGGAAGCACCGACCGAGCCTTTCAACGGGATGTGCGGGTAGACCTCGGCGTTGATCAGGGCGATCAGCGCGTCGATGACCACGCGACGAATTCCGGAAAAACCACTGCTCAGGCTGTTGACCTTGAGCACCATGACCAGGCGTACCATGCTGGTAGACAGCACGCAGTTGGGCCAGGCTCAGTTGGCCGGGAATAACATTCAGTGTAAGCACCGTGGGACATTGGCAGGGTCAGCCCTGCTCTTTGGCGAATTCAATGGCTACCTGCCGCGCGATACCTTGCCGCCCGCCAGAGGTTGTTCGATTCTTTTGTCAGATGGCGCAGGCCACTACGGTCCAGCATGCGTTCCGATTCCTCTTGCACCGCGGCCAGCACCGCAGCCTCGTCGACGGCGCGTACGACGTAGTCTTCCATCAAAATCCTGCCATCGACGATGGTGGTACACACATCCCCGCCGTTGGCGAAACAAGTGACACGGTGGACCGGCATGTTCATCGGCATCAGGTGTGGTTTGAACAGGTCGATCAGAATGATGTCGGCTTTCTTGCCGACTTCCAGAGAGCCGATTTCATGGTCCATCGACAGTGCCTTGGCCGCATCGATAGTGACCATTTCCAGCACTTTGCCCTGCGGCAGAATGTCCGGATCGCGAAAATGGCGGCGGTGGTAGTGCATGCACTGGAACATGTGGCGGAACATGTCGTAACCGCGGTCCGGGGCGGCGCCGTCGGAGCCGAGGGCGACGGTGACATTGGCCTCGATCAGTTCCGGTACCGGGCAGCGGCCCAGGATCGACATGATGGCGCTCGGGTTGTGCACGATTTTGGTCTGTGTCTCGCGGCACAGGGCGATGTCTTCCTCGGTCAGGTCAATGCAGTGCGACATGAAGGATGTCGGGCCAAGCAGGCCCAGTTCGCGGTGGGCCAGCGCCAGCGTACCGGCGCGATGGCCATCCTGGGTGAACGTAAGGCCATAACGGTGGGCCAGCGCCAGGTAATCCCGTGCTTGCTGGCGGAACAGAGGCGCCTGCTCCCGGTGGCTGGGCTCGTATTGTGGCGCGTACACTGGCAGCGTGATGGCAATACGCACCCGACCGTCAGCCATGCCGTCGCAGCTTCTGGCGATTTCTTCGCAGACCTCGAACATGGTCTCGAAATTGACTTCGCGTCGAGTGGGCGGCTCAGTCGTCCAGTCCAGGTAAGTGCGCGGCGCTGGCGGCCGCGACGGCCCGACGGCCACCACCGAGCGGGTACCGATTTCGGCGATTGCCTGGGCATGGCGTTGCGCATAAACCGGGTCGTCGACCCGCATGATCGAATCGCCTCCACCCAATAACGACACGCCGGTGGTGGTGCCGCATTTCAGTCGCTCCAGCGCCGACAACCTGGCATCGATCTCCCAGAACCCGACTCCGGAGGCCAGGGTGTAAATGTTCTCGCAAGCCCCCATCCAGGCATCGCCCTCCCCGCCACCAATGGTTTTCAGCATGGCGTGGCCTGCATGGGCGTGGCTGTCGATCAAGCCTGGGAGCACCGCCTTGTTGCGCGCGTCGATGACTTTTTCAGCTGTGAAGCGAGACCGCAGTTCTTCCGTGCGCCCCACCGCAACGATCCGGTTGCCAAGCACGGCCACCGCACCGTCGTGGATGACGCGCCGTTGCTCATCCACGGTGATGACCACACCGTGCTCGATCAGCAGGTCTACTTTGTTGAGTGTATTTTGAGTCACAAGCGGCTCCGGAGCAGATTGCCATTTTTCGCCACGACGACTCCCCGGCTGATCACCGTCCGCGCTAACGGGCGACTCACAACGGCTTCACTCAAGGTTTCTGCAGGCAGCAACAACAAATTGGCTGTTTGTCCCGTTGCCAATCCGTGATCAGTTCGTCCGAGTGCTCGGGCTCCATTGCCGGCAGCGGCTTCGAACGCGGTGCAGAGTTCGGGGTCTGTTCTCATGCCGCAGCGCAATGCGAGCAGCATCGCGCGTTCAAGCATGTCGCCATTGCCCATTGGGGTCCACGCGTCCCGAATACCATCAGAACCGAGGCAGACGTTGACCCCCGCTGAAAGCAGCTCGGCAAAGGGTGGAATGGCAATGTCGGATGGCGCCGTGGTCATGAGTGAAATACGATTGGCCGCCAACCGTTCAGCCAACGGGAGCACTTGAGCCCAGTTTTTCATGCCCAGGCAAAAGGCATGGCTGATCATGACCCGCCCCTGACGCTGATAGCGCTCAGTGAAATCAATGATGCGAGCAATCTGCCAGAGGCCCAATTCCCCACCGTCATGCAGGTGAATATCGATACCGCGATCAAACTTGTCCGCGAGATCGAACAGTATCGTGAGATGCGCGATGGGATCGTTGTCTATGCCGCAGGGGTCCAGCCCCCCTACCACCTCAACCCCCAGCTCCAAGGCTTCGCGCATCAATGCCTCGACCCCGGGGCGATTCACCAGGCCAACCTGTGGAAAGGTGACGAACTCAATATCAATCAGGTCGGCGTAGCGTTCGCGCAGCTCCAACATGGCTTGCACATGCTCGATGCCCAACTCGGGATCGGCGTCTACATGACAGCGCAACGTCAGCGAGCCGCGAGCGATGCATTGCTCCAACAGAGCACCCGCTCGTTCTGCGATGGGTGATGTGAGCTCGCGCAGGATTTGACGCTCATTCGCGATGCGCGCCTTGAGCGTCGGGCCTGCACTGTGCGGCCGCCAGGGTTGCCCCCACAGGGTCTTGTCCAGATGGATGTGGCTTTCCACAAGCGAAGGAACGAGTAACTGACCTTGCCCGTCAAGGTCAGCGTCAGCGACTGGATTGCCACTGGCTGGCTGACGGTCGCCAATACGCCCATCAACAATCTGTATGTCTTCAATGTCGCCGCCATAGGGGCGGACATTACGCAGCCAGAACGATTTGTTCATTTGATCCTCATCTACTTCAAGTTGCCGGCAAGGAACTGCTTGAGACGCTCACTTTTGGTGTGCTTGAACAGTTGCTCCGGGTTGCCTTCTTCCTCGATTTTGCCCTGGTGCAGGAAAATCACATGATTTGACACCTCGCGGGCAAAGGCCATTTCGTGTGTCACCACCACCATTGTCCGGCCTTCTTCGGCCAGGGCCTGCATCACCTTCAACACCTCGCCGACCAACTCCGGGTCGAGCGCCGAGGTCGGCTCGTCGAACAGCATCACCTCTGGCTCCATCGCCAGGGCCCGGGCGATCGCCACACGCTGCTGCTGGCCGCCAGACAGGTGCGAGGGGTACTTGGCTTCCATGCTGGCTGGCAGCCCGACTTTGGCCAGGTACTTGCGAGCGCGGGTCACCGCCTCATCGCGGCTGAGGCCAAGCGCATGCATCGGCGCTTCGATAACGTTTTCCAGCACGGACATGTGTGCCCACAGGTTGAAGTGCTGAAACACCATGGACAGTTTGGTTCGCATGCTTTGCAGCTGTTTCTGGTTGGCCACGCGCAGCCCACCGTTCTTGTCCTTCTCGGTGCGAATTTCCTCGGCATTCACCGTGATTCGCCCGGCGCACGGCTGCTCGAGGAAGTTGATGCAACGCAAGAAGGTACTCTTGCCCGAACCTGAGGAGCCGATGATGCTGATCACATCGCCTGCCTTGGCCTTGATTGACACGCCCTTGAGTACTTCGTGGTCGCCATAGTTCTTGTACAGTTCGTCTACGGTCAGTTTGTACATGGTGTTGACCCTGCGTAGGTGGCCTTCAGGCGGCCTGGGGTTTCAGGAAGGCCAGCCAGCGGTTTTCACCGCGACGAAATAGCCAGACAAGCGACAGCGCAATCACCGCGTACAACAGTGCGGCGATGAAGAAGGCCTCGAACGATGCATAGGTCGCCGAATTCACGTCGCGGGCGACCTTCAGGATGTCGGGAACCGTGGCGGTAAACGCCACCGAGGTTGAATGCAGCATCATGATCACTTCGTTGCTGTAATACGGCAGTGCGCGACGCAACGCCGAGGGCAGAATGATGCGGCGATACAGGGTGAACTTCGACATGCCAAAGGCGCGGGCCGCCTCTACCTCGCCGTACGGCACCGACTTGATCGCGCCAGCGAAGACTTCCGTGGTGTAGGCGCAAGTATTGAGTGCGAACGCCAGCACCGTGCAGTTGAAGCCTTCGCGAAAGAACATGTCGAGGAATTCGTGCTCGCGCACTACGCTCAGGCTGTAAACACCGGTGTAGATGATCAACAACTGTATATAGAGCGGCGTGCCACGAAACACATAGGTGTAAAAACAGACTGGAAGTCGGACAAAGCGGTTTTTTGAAACACGCGCCACGGCCAGCGGCACGGACAGCACGAATCCGATCGCGATCGACAGCACCAGCAGCCACAAGGTTATTGCCAGGCCGGAAAAGTTAGCGCCGTCCGACCACAAATACGCTTGCCAATATTCCTGGATAATCGCTATCACAGTTCCGCCTCCCGAATGCCGACGGAGTAATGATGCTTAAGCCATATCAAGACGCCGTTTGAGACCGTGGTAATGAAAAGATAAATCAGTGCACCAATCACAGTGAAATAAAACAGCTGCATAGAGCTCTTTCCGGCATCCTGGGTGGCCCTGACGATATCGGACAGACCGATGATGGACACCAGCGCGGTCGCCTTGATCATGACCTGCCAGTTGTTGGCAATACCCGGCAGGGCAAAACGCATCATTTGCGGGAACAAAATACGATAGAACGCCTGCCACGGGCTGAGGCCATAGGCCATGGCAGCCTCTGTCTGACCACGCGGCACCGCCTGGAAAGCACCGCGGAAAGTTTCGGTAAAATAAGCACCGTAGATAAATGCGAGCGTCGCGACACCCGCCAGAAATGGATCAATATCAATTTGATCCATTCCAAGCCCTTCAGTGACCTGGTTGAGGAGTATCTGAATGCTGTAGAACAGCAACAGCATGGTCACCAGATCGGGAACACTGCGTATCAGCGTGGTGTAGAGGGTGGCCATATTGCGTAGCCAACGATGACCTGACAACTTGGAACTGGCGCCTGCCAAACCAATCAGTACCGAGGCCAACAGCGATAAGGTGGCCAGCTTTAGTGTCATCCACGTGCCACTCGCGATCAGCGGCCCATAATCTACCAAGGACATTGCATTCTCCTTGAACACGATAGCGGACTGCCTATCTTGTTCAGTAGTACTTTTATTGTTTTTAAATGCCGCAAAAGCCTGGAGTCGTAAACGACTTGAATCTATTAGTTGTAAACATCAAAGGAGAAGTATTTATCGGAGATCGTCTGATAAGTTCCGTCCTTGATAATCTCGGCCAGCGCTACATTGATCTGTTCGCGAAGTTCATTGTCTTCCTTGCGCAAACCAATCCCTGCCCCCACACCGAGGGTTTTCGGGTCGCGCAACTCCGGGCCGGCAAAAGCAAAATCACGTCCGTTCTCGGTTTTCAAAAAACCCAGATCGGCCTGCACTGAAGATTGCAGCGCTGCATCCAGGCGGCCGGCCTTCAAGTCCTGGTAAACCAGGTCCTGGTTCTGGTACGTCGTGATGGTGACGCCTTTCTGCGCCCAGTAAGTCCTCGCATAAGTTTCCTGCGTGGAGCCCTGCTCGATCCCGACACGCTTGCCTTGAAGGGATTCAACTGTTGGCTGAAGGTCGGAGCCTTTTTTCGCAATGAGACGGGGCAGGACATTGCTGATCTTGTCAGAGAAGGCAATTTGCGCCTGACGTTTCTCAGTCACACTCATCGAGGAAAGAATGCCGTCGAACTTCTTGGCTTTCAGCGCCGGGATGATGCCGTCGAACGAGTTCTCGACCCATACACATTTGACCTTCAGCTTTTCGCAGATCGCGTTGCCAAGATCGATATCGAAGCCTACCAGCGTGCCATCGGGTGCCTTTGACTCGAACGGAGCATAAGTGGGGTCAACGCCGAAGCGAATGACTTGCAAGTCTTTCGCATAGACGCCGCTGGCGGCCATGGCCAGAACAACTGAAACTGTAAACTTCTTCATATTTTAAGTCTCCGTAGGCACAACGGTACTGAGGTTTAAAAAGTAGCCGAGCTGTATTCGGCCATGTCGTTCTGTTTAACCACGTTCACACTGCTCGCATGCTGTGTCGGTAGCTCGCCGGGGAAAACTGGACAGTGAGCACCGCCATAGCCGCGAGCACGCCAATGTGCAACCACCAGCCAGTGATGAAGCTCCCGCCGGAGTCGCGCAGCCAGCCGATCAACCAGGGCGCAGTCGAGGCGAGCAAGAAACCGATACCCTGAACGAAAGCCGCCAAGGTGCCGGCCGCTTGCGCGCCGGACAAATGGTCGAGGCTGACAATCAGGCTGAGCGAGAAGAACCCGCCGAGGCCGAGTCCGGCCAAAGCGACCCACAACCACGGCGCTGCGTTGGGGGCCAGCGCAAAGCCGGCGAAACCAGCGATCTGTAGCGCTATCGTCACCCATAAGGCACCGCGCCGGTCAGCGCTGCGGCGGGCGAGCATCGGCATGGCGAGCGCCGCCGTCGCTTGGAACAGTGCCAACCACGCGAGCAAGTTTCCCGAGGCCTGCAGGCCCATGTTCTGCTGGTGGTAGAAGGAAGGCAGCCAGGTAACCAGGCTTGAGTAGCCGGCGTTGGTGAGTCCGAAGTAGGCCGCCAACTGCCACGCACGCCGATTTTTGAAGAAGCTGCCGGTCAAGACCGGTGCAGGCCCACCAGTAGCAATCGGCAGAGTGCGTGGCGCGCACACCAGCCACAGCAAGAACACCGCAAGCGCTGGCAACGCCCAGATGGAAAGCCCTAACCTCCAGCCGCCATACGCATTCAGCCAAGTGCTTGCCAGCGAGCCAAGTGCCCCGCCGCCGACCAATGCCGCCGAATAGAGTCCCATCACCATCGCTATCCGGTCAGGAAACCAGCGTTTGGCGACACCCGGTATCAAGGCCTGAATCACCGCCACGCCAGTACCGGCGATACCGGCGCCAACGATCAACTGCGCTCCGTCCGTGACCACGGCCCGTGACGCGCACCCGAGCATCAAGAGCAACAATGCGCCGGCCAGCGCCCGTCGTTCGCCGAAGCGTCGTGCGACACCCATGCCAATGAAGGCAATCAGCCCCATCAGTACAAAGGGCAAGGTGGTCAGCATCGCGGCGGCGCGAAAGTCGAGGCCGATGTCGGCTCGCACCAGTTCGAGCACCGGCCCTACCGAGGTCAGGAATGGCCGCAAATTCATACCCAATAGCACCAGGAGCAACAGGGCGGCGAGTGATACCTCACCTGCGCGCGACACGCCCGTAGCGATGCAAACCGATCCGCGGTCAATCATGGCGCGCACTTCTTTCCCAACGGTGAGGATTCGGGCTCGGCATCAGTGTCACGTCAGTTGTCATCACATTTACCTTGGGATTTTGGTCAACAGGCCGCAACGCGGCTGTTCTGAAAGATTAAGATCAGGTGCTATTATTCGGAAATGAAATGTTCGAATGACAATTAGTGGGGAATGTAATGACTTCGGCGCTGATCGATCCGTTGCTACTCAAGAGTTTCGTCGCGGTGGTAGAAAGCGGCAGCTTCACCCGTGCCGGTGAGCGCGTGCACCTGAGCCAGTCGACCATCAGCCAACAGTTGAAGCGCCTTGAGGAGCAACTGGGCTGCGAACTGGTCAACCGCAGCGGCCGCTACGTCGGCACCACTGAGGACGGTGAGCGTTTGCTCGTCTATGCACGCCGGATCCTGGGGCTGATGGAAGAAGTGGTGGAAGCGTTACGCAAGGGCCACGCACAGGGCGAGGTGCACATCGGCGTGCCAGAAGACTTCGCGTCCGACTTGCTGACGCCGACGCTTGCCGCCTTCGCACGCGCCCACCCCTCGATAAGACTTGAGATCAGCAGCGGGCTGAGCAATACGCTATGGCAACAGTTTTGTGCCGGCGACTACGATTTGGTGCTGATCAAACAGCGACCGGGACAGGTTGTGGGGCATGCCGCCTGGCCCGAACCATTGGCCTGGTTCGACAGCCTCAGCGAGCCGACATACGAACGCGACCCGCTGCCGCTGGTGGTGTTTCCGGTGGGCGGCTTGTATCGCGATGAAATGATCCACGCGCTGGAGAGCGCCGGCCGACGCTGGAGCATCGGCTACAGCAGCGCGAGTCTCGCCGGTGTTCGGTCAGCCGTCGCCAACGGTCTCGGGGTCAGCGTGCTGCCCTCGCGACTTGCACTGCCCGGCCACCGACGGTTGGGCGTCGCCGAGTCCTTCCCCGAACTGGCGTCACTTGAAATCGCGCTACACCTGCGCGCCGACGCACCCCGCCGCGTGGTCGATCTGGCCGAACAGCTGACAAAGCTATGCGGCCAAGTGACGGGGCATGTCGCCTGAGCGCTCTTGGAAAAGCATTCCATCCATGCCCAGGCCAATGGACAGGCGCAAACGGACCCTCATCCGTGATGCTGCGGAGCGGGATCCGGTATCGGCATGCTCGGCGCATCCGCCAGCCCTGCATCGTGGTACCCGGAGTCAGTCGACTCCGGCGTTGCGGCTCCCGGGTGCAACGGGCTATCCGGTGGCGGTTGGTGATCCAGCGATAGCGCTGGATCTGTCTGGCTGAGATGGGCTGTATCCACGCCGCCGAGCTGCAGGTACTCCTCGACTGACGATTGCCCAGGATTATCTGCATGCTGGGCCGATGTGCTGTCGCTATGCGCATCGAGCCCTGCTGCCAAATGATTGGCATCGGTCTGGGCAAATTGCAGGTAAAGATCCACGGGTGAAGGCTGGGTGGTCGTAGCGTGCGTAGCATCGCCAGCACTTGCTTGCTGTGTCGTCACATCCGTAGCGTCCTGATGCACTGCTGCCGGGCTGTCAACTGTGTAGGCCGAGGGCACGACAGCCATATTGGCCATATGGCCCGACACGCTTGGTTCATCGTTGACAGCTGTCGCACTCATGACGCTCAGGTTGGGTGCATCATTGATGCCGGTCAGGGAGATGGTCACGTTGTGTGTGGTGCCATCGACACTACTGACCGAGAAGTGCTCAGCCAGTTGTTCACCTTCGGCTAATTGCTGCACGGTAGCCTGGTTGTTGTCGGCGCTGTAGTGCCAGGCACCGCTGGCATCGATGTCGAGCGAGCCGTAAGTGCCAACCAGCGCGTCCGCACCGCTATGCGCTACAAACGATGCTTCATTGTCGTCGGGGTCGCTGATGGTGAGCTGACCGTTGGTTTCCAGTAAATGGAGGCTATCGGTGAAGCCTTCTTTCTGGACGTGGCCGGTATCGACGCCAGTAATCACCGCTTCCTGGTTAGTGCCAGTGAGGTTGATGATCAGGTCCTGCGTCGCTGTCGCACCTTGACTGTCGGTGACGGTCATCGCAATGGTCAGAACCTGGGTCGCCCCTTCGGCGAGGTGCTGATACGCCGCATCGGCCGGGTCGAAGCTGTAGCTGCCATCGGCATTCAAGGTGAAGCCTGCCACGCTCGCGCTGCTGCTGTAGATCAGCGTGTCGCCGGTGTCGATATCGGTGCCGAGTAACTGGCCAGTGACCATGGCACCCTCTTCCACCGCGTTCTGCGCGGTGATGGCATTGAGTAGCGGCACATCATTGGTGCCGATCAGGGTCACGTTGACCTGGTGCTGGGTGCCGTCGACGCTGCTGATAGTGAAGTGGTCGCTGACCTGGGCACCCTCGCCCAGCTGTTGAATGGCCGTCTGGCTGTTGTCCGCCGTGTAGTGCCAGGCGCCGCTGGCATCCAGGGTCAGACTGCCATAGGTGCCCAGGAGCGGGCTGGTGCCCTCGTGCGCCACGAATTGAGCTTCGTCGCGGTCAGGGTCGCTGATGGTGAGCTGGCCCGCGGTTTCCAGTTGGCCGGAAACACTCTGATCCTCAATGAGGCTCCCGCTGTCCACCCCGGCGATCACGGCACCCTGGTTGGTACCGGTCAGCGTGATGGTCAGCGTTTGCGTGACGCTGCCGCCATGGTTGTCAGTGACTGTCAGCGGGATGCTCAGGGTCAGCGTCGCACCGGCGTTCAGGCTTTGATAGGCCGCGTTGCTCGGGTCGAAATGGTAGGTGCCATCGGGGTCGATGCTGAAACCGTCGACATTGGCATTACTGCTGTAAGTCAGCGTATCTCCGGTGTCGACGTCTGTCGCCGTGGCATGGCCGGTGATGGCAGCGTCGCCTTCGGTGACCGTGCGTGCAGTCAGCACGCTCATGACCGGCAGGTCGTTGCTGCCGGTGATGGTAATCACCAGGTTCTGCGTGGCTGTCGCACCTTGACTGTCGGTGACGATGATCGGAATGGTCAGTACCTGTGTAGCCCCTTCGGCGAGGTGCTGCCAGGCCGCATCGGATGGATCGAAGCTGTAGCTGCCATCGGCGTTCAAGGTGAAACCGGCCACGCTCGAAGTACTGCTGTAGATCAGCGTGTCGCCGGTGTCGATATCAGTGCCGAGCAACTGGCCAGTGACCATGGCACCGTCTTCAATCGCATTTTGCGCGGTGAGCACACTCAGCACCGGCACATCGTTGGTACCGTGCACCATAATGCTGATCTGGTACGGCGTACCGTCGGCGCTGGTCAGGCTGAGATTATCGGTCAGGGTCGCGCCTTGGCCCAGGTGTTGAATGGCATCCTGGGCGTTGTCCGCCGAGTAGCGCCAGGTGCCGTCACCGCGTAACTCCAGGGTGCCATAGGCGCCCTGGACGGTCTGCGCGTTGATAATGCCTTCGCCGCTATCGATGTCGGTCAGGTGGATCTGCCCGGAAATCACCAGTTGGCCATTGGTGGCATCCTGGTCCTCGGTGAGGTCGCCAGTGCGCTGCCCAGTGATGATGGCGGCATCGTTGGTGCCGTGGACGTCGATGGTAATGACCTGCGTGACTTCACCGCCATGTTGGTCTCTGCCGTGAGCAATGAAGGTCTCGCTAACGACTTGGCCATCCTTGAGCGCCTGCACCTGAGGTGAGTTGCCATTGAGCAGGTAGTTCCAGGTGCCATTGGCATACATCTCAAAATGGCCATACGCGCCAGCCGTGTTCATGCCAGTCCACTGCGTGATGTCGCCAGTATCCACGTCAGTGGTGGTCAATTGGCCATGACTGCTGGGCGTGGTGTCTTCCGTGGTGCTGCCGCGCACGTCGCCACCCACCACAGGCAGGTCGTTACTGCCGTGGATGGTAATGACTACGTCCTTGCCCACCGATACACCGTTGCCGTCGACGGCCGTGACATGGAATGTCTCGGTGAGACTGTCACCCGCGTTAAGTGCCTTGACAGCGGGGTTCAGCATATTGAGCGTGTAAACCCAGGCGCCATCGCTTGCGACCTCGAAATGGCCAAGGGCGCTGTCCACGGACTGCGGGTTGACCGTCGCGACGTCGCCGGCATCCGGATCGCTCGCGAGCAACTTGCCGCTGGTCTGGATGATGCTCTGATCGGTAACGGAACCTGTGGTAGCGCCGTTGATCACCGGCGCATCGTTAATTCCGCTCACCAGTAGACGGATCTGTTCCAGGGCCATATGACCGTTGCTGTCTCTGACCTGCACGGTAAAAGTGTCAGTGAGTTGCTGGCCCGCAGCCAGGCTTTTCAGTGCGGTGTTGGCATCAGCCTTATCGAGCTGATAGTGCCAACTGCCGTCCGGATCAATCGATAGTCTGCCAAATTGGCCTTGCGAGCTCGATACCAGGCTAAAGCTAAAGGTCTCGCTGATATCCGGATCGAGGACCGGGATTTTGCCAGCCAGTGTTTCCTTGCCGCCGGGTTCGGCGATGCCGTCAGTGACGCTGGGGATCATCGGGCCATCGGCCGTGCCGTACACGGTAATGACGACTTCACGTGAGCCGGTCCCGTTGTGATTGTCGGTGACATTCACCCAAAAGCGCTCGACGACGGACTCGCCGGCATTCAGGTACTGCGCCTTGGCATTGTCGAGGTGGTAGGTCCAGTCACCATTGTTGTCGATGCTGAAGTCGCCGAGTTGGCCTTTGCCATCCTGCACGCTCCAGGTCGTGCTGTCGCCGGTGTTCAGATCCTGCACCGCGAGACTGCCCTTGGCGGTGAGCTGTTGGTCCTCGATCGTCGTGCCCTGGAGCACGCCGACGATTTGTGGCGTGTCGTTGGTACCATTGATGGTCACCGTGAACTCAGTCAGCACGATGTTGCCGCTGGTGTCGACGCCTCTGACGGTAAAATACTCCTGGACTGACTGTCCTTCATTGAGCGCCTGGACCTGCGCCGCGTCGTTATGCAGGTTATAGACCCACGCTCCGTCGGGCCCCAGGGTAAGGACACCGAAAGTGCCGTCGACGGGCGTCACGTGCCAGGTGACTGGACTGCCGACGGGCGAAACGCCGGTCAGCTGGCCTGACGATATGAGTGAAACGTCCTCGGTCACGCTGACGCTGACTGACGGCAGGGTCAGCGGGGGCGTGTCGATATCACCGCCGTCACTGCCATCACCGCCGCCTGTGCCTGGATCGGGCGGTGCGTTGGGGGCTTGGGTGCCGACCACGCTGACATTGACGAAGCATTCCGTGCGAGCGCCCTGATTGTCAGTCAGTACCACACGAAAGCTATCCGTCGCCTGATCACCAGGCTGTAACGCCTTGGTGTCGGCGTCGTTGACGTCGAGCGTGTAGGTCCAACGACCATGGTCGTCGAGCGTCAGCGTACCGAACGTGCCTTGGCCATTAATGAGGCTCCAGGTGTTGGTGTCGCCCTGATCCGGGTCGTAGCCGACCAGCCGTCCGGATGCGGTGTGTGAGACGTATTCGAACACCACGCCGGTGGTGACGCCGCTGATGAGCGGCGCATCGTTGGTGCCATGCACCGTGATCGTGACCGGCTGGTAGGTGACGCCGCCGTTCTGGTCGTGCGCCGCAATGGTGAAGGTTTCTGTGACGGTCTGTCCTTCGGCGAGCGCCTGGACGTACGCCTGCGAGTCAAATAGCTGATAGGTCCACTGCCCATCGGTGTTCAAGGAGAATTGGCCGTAGGTGCCGGCGTAATGACTCTGCTCGAAGCTCGGCTGGTCGCCGCTGTCCACATCATGGGCGGTGAGGCACCCGGTGATGGTGCCCTGCTGGTCCTCGGTGATATCGCCACTGTCGACGCCACTGATAAACGGCGCATCGTTGTGGCCATGAACCGTGATGGTGATGTCCTTGAAGTCGGTCACCCCGTGCGGGTCGGTCACCTGGACGCGGAACGTCTCGGTTGCGCTCGCGCCCTCCCCCATGGCATCGACACTGGCCGAGCCCGTGTCCAGCTGGTAGGTCCAGACGCCCTGCGCATTGAGGGTCAGCGTACCGAGCTGGCCATGCGGGTCACCGACGATGCTCCAACTGGCGGTGTCACCGTTGTCCACATCGCCCGGCAGTAACTTACCGCTGACACGGGTGGTGATGTCCTCGGTCACCTCGCCGCTGCTGGTGCCACCAATGTGCGGGCCATCATTGGTGCCGTGCACTTGCACCTGGATAGTGGCGGAGCTGCGTTCGCCAGCCGCGTCAGTGATATTGACGAGGAAGCGATCGACGACCGTTGTCCCTTCGGCGAGTCGGTCCGCTTTGTCGTGATCGAGCGTGTAGGTCCAATGCCCGTTCTGATCGAGCGTCAGCGTGCCGTAGTTGCCCACACTCTGCCCGCTGTAACCATTGATCGACCAGGTCAACGTATCGCCGATGTCCGGGTCGCCACTGGCAATAGTGCCTTGGGCAGTGGTCGCGCCGATCAGGTCCTCGGTCACGTCCCCCGTGAGCGCCGGTGAATTGGGGTCGATGGCCGGGCCGTCATTGGTGCCGGTGACCTGAAGGGTGACCTGCTGATCGGCATAACCGCCGTGGTTGTCGGTAACGCGCACGACGAAGCTGTCTTGTGGCGTGTCGCCCGCCTGGATCGACTGTGAGCGAGCAACATCTAGGTGATACGTCCAATTGCCGTTCTGGTCGATGCTGAGCGTGCCATAAATACCTTGCGGCGTGAGCACTTGCCACGCCCCCAGTTTGTCGCCTGTGTCGATGTCGTGGAACGACAGCGCGCCGCTGGCGGTCATGGTCCTGTCTTCGACCACGCTACCCTGGTGAGCACCGCTGATGGTTGGATTGTCGTTGCTGCCGTTGACTTCGATCGAGATCACCTGATTGACCGGCGTGCCGGATGCATCGGTGCCACGAACGGTAAAGCTCTCGGTGTGGTGCTCGCCCACCGCCAGGGCTTGGGTGGCGGCGCGTGAGTTGTCGAGGCTGTAGTTCCAGGTTCCCGTCGAGATGTCGAACGCCAAGGTGCCGTAGGTACCACTGCCGTTGACCAGCGACCAGGAGAAGGTATCACCCGCGTCCGGATCAGCATGGGTCAGGGTGCCGGAAACCACATTTTGCGAGTCATCCTCTGTCACCGCACCGGTACTGTTGCCACTGATCACTGGCAGGTCGTTAGTCCCTGTGATGACGATGTCCACGGTCTGCTGCGAGGTGGCGCCGTGGTTGTCGGTGACGGTGGCAATGAAGCTTTCATGTACCTTCTGACCGGCCGCCAGGGCCTGGGTCGCAGCGCGACTATTGTCCAGGGTGTAAACCCAGCTACCACTTGCGGCGTCGAGGGCCAGGGTGCCGTAGCTGCCCTCGGTCGACGTCAGGCTCCAGGACAGACGGGCGTCGGAATCGACATCACTGGCCACCAGCAGTCCGCTGGTGGTGCGTACGGCGGCGTCTTCAGTGACCATACCGATGAGGACGGAGCTCGGGCCAATCTGCGGCGCATCGTTGGTGCCCAGCAGGGTGACAATAATCTGATGCGCCGTGCCATCAACGCTGTGCACGGTGAACGTGTCCGTCACTGTCGCGCCTTCGCTCAGTTTCTGCACGGCGGTCAGGTTGTTGTCGGCGCTGTAGTGCCAGGCGCCGCTGGCATCGATGGTCAGACTGCCATAGGTGCCCGCGAGGGCGCCGGTGCCAGTGTACGGCGTGAATATCGCCTCGCCTTTGTCCGGGTCGCTGATGATCAGTTGGCCGCCGGTTTCCAGCAGGTGACCGCTGGTGACCTGGTCTTCGGTGACGCGGCCGGTATCGACGCCAGCGATGGCCGCACCCTGGTTGGTGCCTGTCAGGGTGATGGTCAGAATTTTCGTCGCCGTGCCCCCGTGGTTGTCGGTCACTGTCAGCGGGATGTTCAGAATCTGCTTCGCACCGGCGTTCAGGCTTTGATAGGCCGCGTTGCTTGGGTCGAAATGGTAAGTGCCGTCCGGGTCGATGTTGAAGCCATCGACCGTGGCCGAAGTGCTATAGATGAGCACATCGCCGGTGTCGATATCGGTGGCAACGGCTTTGCCGGTGATCGCGACGCCACCTTCCGTGGCCGTGCGTGCGGTTAGCGCACTCATCACCGGCAGGTCGTTGGTGCCGGTAATGGTAATCACCAGGTTCTGCGTGGCCGTGGCGCCGTGGTTATCGGTCACCGTCACCGGGATAGTGAGGACCTGCTGTGCCCCTTCGGCCAAGTGTTGGTAAGCCGCATCGCCGGGATTAAAGCTGTAACTGCCGTTGGCATTGAGGGTGAATCCGGCAACGGTCGCTGTTGCGCTGTAGCTCAGCGTGTCGCCGGTGTCGATATCGGTCGCCGTGAATTGCCCGGTCACCTTGGCACCATCTTCCTGCGCGTTACGCGCGCTGATGGCGTTGAGTACCGGCACATCGTTGGTACCGTTCAACGTGATCGTCACGGTATGCGGGGTGCCGTCGACGCTCGTAATGGTGAAGTGTTCGGTCAGCGTGGCGCCCTGCCCCAGTTGCTGCACCGCCGCCTGGTTGTTGTCGGCGGTGTAGTGCCAGGCGCCGCTGGCGTCGATACTCAAACTGCCGTAGCTGCCGGTCAGTGCGGTGGCACCCGCGTGGTCGGTAAATACTGCTTGGTCGCTGTCCGGATCGCTGATGGTCAACTGGCCGGCCGCCTCCAACAGATGCGTGCCCGGAGAGTCGAAATCCTCGGTGAGACTGCCGATATCACGCCCGGCGATGACGGCACCCTGGTTGGTGCCGATCAGCGTAATGGTCAGAATCTGCGTCGCCGTACCGCCGTTGCCGTCGTTGACGCTCACCGGGATGTTCAGGGTCTGCGTGGCACCGTCAACCAAGTGCTGGTACGCGGCGTTCGACGGGTCGAACGAATAAGCGCCATTTGCGCTCAGGGTGAAGCCCGGAACCTGCGCTGAAGTGCTGAAGCTCAGGATGTCGCGAGTATCGACATCGCTGGCATTGAGCTGGCCGTTTACCACGGCACCGCCTTCTAAAACGCTCTGGGGCGGTACATTCAGCAGCACCGGATTGTCGTTGGTACCCTGCACACTGATGACGACATCCTGGAGGGCCGAAGCGCCATGTTCGTCGGTGACCAGTACACTGAAGCGCTCGCTGATCTGTTGCCCCTCCGCCAGACCTTGGGTGGCTGGACGACTATTGTCCAGGGTGTAGGTCCACTGGCCGCTGTCCTTGTCGATGGCCAACGAGCCATAAACACCAGACGCAGACACCAGGCTCCAGTTGAGCTGGCTGCCGATATCGACGTCACTGGCGATCAGCGCGCCGACTACCGTGTTCGCCGTGGCGTCCTCGGTGACCGCACCGGTGGTAATCGAACTCTGGCTGATCACCGGCACATCGTTGGTGCCGCTCAGGGTGATGGTCAGCATTTGAGTGGTGCTGCCGCCGTGATTGTCAGTGACCGTCAGCGGGATGTTAAGGGTCAGCGTCGCACCGGCGTTCAGGCTCTGATACGCCGCGTTGCTCGGGTCGAAATGGTAGGTGCCATCGGGGTCGATGCTGAAACCGTCGATATTGGCATTACTGCTGTAAGTCAGCATATCGCCGGTATCGATTTCGGTCGCCGTGGCATGGCCGGTTATGGCGGCGTCGTCTTCGGTGGCCGTGCGCGCGGTCAACACGCTCATCACCGGCAGATCGTTGCTGCCGGTGATGGCAATCACCAGGTTTTGCGTGGCGGTGGCGCCATGGCTGTCGGTGACCGTCACCGGGATCGTCAGGACCTGCTGGGTCCCTTCGGCCAGGTGTTGGTAAGCCGCATCGCCAGGGTTAAAGCTGTAACTGCCATCGGCGTTCAAGGTGAAGCCGGCCACGCTCGCGGTGCTGCTGTAGATCAGCGTGTCGCCGGTATCGACGTCGGTGCCGACGAGCTGCCCGGAAACCCTCACACCATCCTCGTCGGCACTTTGTGCGGCAATAGCATTGAGTACCGGCACATCATTGGTGCCAATCAGGGTCACGCTGATCTGGTGCTGAGTGCCGTCACTGCTGGTAACGGTAAAGTGGTCGCTGACCTGGGCGCCGTCGCCCAGCTGTTGAATGGCCGTCTGGCTGTTGTCCGCCGTGTAGTGCCAGGCGCCGCTGGCATCGAGGGTCAGACTGCCATAGGTACCCAAGAGCGGGCTGGTGCCGTCGTGCGCGACGAATTGAGCTTCGTCGCGGTCAGGGTCGCTGATGCTCAGCTGGCCCCCGGTTTCCAGTTGGCCGGTGGCACACTGATCCTCAATGACGCTGCCGCTATTCACCCCGGCGATCACCGCCCCTTGGTTGTTGCCAGTCAGGATGATGGTCAGCATCTGCGTTGCCGTGCCGCCATGATTGTCGGTCACCGTCAGCGGGATGCTCAGGGTCAGCGTCGCACCGGCGTTCAGGCTTTGATAGGCCGCGTTGCTCGGGTCGAAATGGTAGGTGCCATCGGGGTCGATACTGAAACCGTCGACAGTGGCCGACGTGCTGTAGGTGAGCTCGTCGCCAGTGTCGATGTCGGTCGCCGTGGCATAACCGGTGATGGCTGCGTCGCCTTCGGTGGCGTTCTCGCCCGCGAGCACGCTCATCACCGGCAGGTCGTTGCTGCCGGTAAGCGTGATGATCAGGTTCTGCGTCGCTGTAGCGCCGTGGCTGTCAGTCACCGTCACCGGGATCGTCAGGACCTGCTGGGCCCCTTCGGCCAGGTGTTGGTAAGCCGCATCGCCGGGGTTAAAGCTGTAGCTGCCGTCGGCGTTGAGGTTGAAGCCGGGGGTGATCGAGGCTGTGGCGTAGCTCAGCGTGTCGCCAGTATCCACGTCGGTACCGACAAGCTGGCCGTACACGACGGTGTCGTCTTCGGTGAGATTCTGCGCCGGGATCTGCAGTAGCACAGGGTTGTCATTGGTTCCGCGCACACTGATATCGATGTGCTGTTGCGCTACTGCGCCATGCTCATCGGTGACCAGCGCAGTGAAGTGTTCCGTGAACTGCTGCCCCTCTGCCAGGGCCTGGGTCGCTGAACGACTGTTGTCCAGGGTGTAAGTCCACTCGCCGCTGAGCGGGTCGATGGACAATGTACCGAAAGTTCCCGCTATCGGCTCCAGGCTCCAGCTGAGCTGGCTGCCGATATCGACGTCGTTGGCGACCAGCACACCCGTCACCGTGTTCTGCGTGACGTCCTCCAGGATCGATCCGCTGGTGATGGAGTCGTGACTAATAACCGGCATATCGTTGGTGCCGGTCAGGGTGACATCGATACTCTGCTGGGTGCCATCGATGCTGGTAATCGTGAAGTGATCGGTCAGCGTGTCGCCTTGCCCCAGTCGCCGCACAGCGGCCTGTTTGCTATCTGCTGCGTAATGCCAGGCACCGGACGCGTCGATGGTCAGCACCCCGTATTGGCCGGCCAGGGCATCGCTGGCGCTGTGGGGCGAGAACCGGGTTTCGCCGCTGTCTGGATCGCTGATGGTCAGCTGCCCGCCCGTTTCCAGCAGGTCCGTGCTGCTGGTGTTGTCATCGGAGACCGTACCGCTGACCGCACCACTGATGACGGCTCCCTGGTTAGTCCCGGTTACGATAATGACCAGATTTTGCGTGGCCGAACCACCGTGTTCGTCGGTGACTGTCAGCGGGATAACCAGCGTTTGCTGAGCCCCGGCGGGTAACGATCGATAGGTGCTGTGGGCCGGGTCGAAGCTGTAGCTGCCATCCGGATTGAGGGTGAAACCGTCGACCTCGGCAGCGGTGCCATAGGTCAAACTGTGGCCGGCATCCACGTCAGTGGCATTGAGTTGGCCCGTCAACAGCGCGTCGCCTTCAGCGGCTGTACGCGCAACGAGGGTGTTGAGCACTGGCAGGTCGTTGCTACCGGTGAGATTGATCACCAGGTTCTGCGTGGCGATGCCGCCATGGCCATCGCTGACCGTCACCGCAATGATCAGTTGCTGCGTGTCGCCTTCGGCCAGGTACTGGTAGGCGGCGTCGCTCGGATCGAAACGATAGCCGCCGTCCGCTGCCAGGATGAAGCCAGGTACATTGGCAGTGGTGCTGAAACTGAGCTGGTCGAGCGTGTCGACATCAGTCGCGGGGATTCTCCCCTGAATAATGCCGCCATCTTGCATTGCCTGGAGCGAGTCGATGCGGCCAATGACCGGGTCATCGTTGCGTCCGATGATGGTGATGGTCAGGCGCGCGGAGGATGTCGCACCGTGCTCGTCGATCACACTGGCGAGGAAAGACTCACTGGCCACTTCGCCCTCGGCGAGCCCCTGAGTCGCCCCTCGGTCGTTGTCGAGGTGATACTGCCACTGGCCGGTGGCCGCATCGAGTGTCAATTCACCGTATTGGCCGTGCACGGTGTCGACCTGCCAGTGCAACCTGGCGTCCACATCCGCGTCCACGGCCTCCAGCTGACCGCTGGCGAATGTTTGCCCGTCTTCGCGATTGCTGCCGATGAGTACCGAGCCCTGAGTGATTGCCGGACGGTCGTTGGTGCCTTGCAGGTCAATGCGAATCAGCAGATCGACGGGCGCCGAATGGCCCGAACTGGCGCGCACCAGAAATTCCTCGATGACATGCTCGCCTTCGTTGAGCCCCTGAAACGCCGGGCTGGTTTCGTTCGGGGTGTAAAGCCAGCTGCCGTCGGGCGCGACCTGCAACCGTCCGTACACGCCATCCGGCGCCAGCGCCTGCCATTGGACGGCCGCACCGGCCTCACCACCGCTTACACTAAGATGGCCGCTGATCTGGTGTTGGGTGTCCTCGATCACGCTGCCGGCGAGATCGCCTGCTGCCAACAATGGCGCCGAGCTGTCGTCGCGGCCCATTGCGTGCAGAGTAAGCAGAGCGAGCAATGCGCTGGCACCACCATCGATAGCCGCTAGATCGGTAGCCGGTAGCGCTGTTGAGCCCAGTTCACCTGCCACAAACGCCCTGCCAGGTGCCCAGGCGTCATCGACGACCCCCTGCGACGGTGTATTGCCACCGGCATCTGCATCGGCGGCGAAGCCAGCCGGGCTGGATGAAGGTGCAGCAACAACTGGCACCCTGTCCGGCTCGGGCAATGGCTGTTCGGCGCAGGCATCCGCCGGGGCACTGACATGCGCTTGCTCGGGGGCACCGCCGGCATGGGGCTGCTCGCCAGGTAGTGTTTCCCCTTGTTTGTCTTCGGTCCAACCCAGCGGGCTCTTTTCCTCAACCGAATCCTGCTTGCCCAGTGGCTGCTCATGCGCACGCAGGCGCTTGCCGGCTTCGTCCGGGCTCATCCCCGGGTGCGCGCCGAATGTCGAACCGTCAAAATTATTGGTCATGGTCGATTACCTTTGCACCTGCACCTGCACCTAGCGTTCGTGGAATGCCATGTCGACACCGAGGAAAACGGGCTTGGCCAAGTACTGGAACACCGACTTGCGGCCAGTGACGATATCCGCCTCACCTGTCATGCCGGGGATCAGTTGGCGGTTGGTGTCGTTCCCGACGAAGGCCTTGTCGAGCTGGACATCAACCTTGTAGTAAGTCGCGCCGGTTTGCTCCTGACGAAACGCCGATGGGGAGATGCGTTTGACCTTGCCCGGGACTGAACCGAAGCGGCTGAAATCGAAGGCATCGACCTTGACCAGTGTGTTTTGCCCGATCCGTACGAACCCGATATCGCGTGGCGAGACCAGTACTTCCATCACCACGCCGCCTTCGCTGGGCACCAACTCCGCCACCGTGCCGCCAGGTGCAATCACTGCGCCGGCTCGGGTATCGGGCAGTTGCTTGATAAAGCCGGCCACTGGCGCCACCACTTCGGTACGCTCCTGGCGGTCTTTGAGAGCAACGATCTCGGCATCCAGTTCTTGAATCTTCTCGATCAGTTCGCTGCGCTTGGCCCCAGCCTTCTGGTCGATCTCATCCAGCACCTGCTGCAGCGCCGCTTGGGCCACGGCGATGGTCTTTTGCAGCTCGGTGATACGCGATTGAAGCTGCGCAAGGTTGCGCTCGACCTCCGCCGCATGCTCTTGCGACTCAGCCATGCGCACAGCAGAAATAGCCCCCTTGGCGAAGCCATCCTGGTAGCGGGCCTGGACGCCAAGGGCCAGGCTCAATTGATTGCGCATCGTAGGCATTTCGCTCTGAGCGCCGGACAGGGCCGCCTTTTGCTGTTCCAGGACGGTGCGCTTGGAATCGGCGAGCGAGGAGTTGAGTGCCAGTTCGTTGGCAAAACGCTTGATCGCCTCCGCCACCAGCCCCGGCTGATCGGCGAAAGTGGAAAAATTCGGCTGACGAGACTCGATGACCGCTCCCCACAGCTCGAGATCGATCTGCAGGGCGGAGCGACGCACACCGACCTGATCGAGATCCTTCTGCACATCGGTGGTGGCAAACCGGGCGATGACCTGCCCCGCCTTGACATGCTCGTTCGACTCGACCAGCAGCTCAGTGAGGATGCCGCCCTCCTTCGATTGCACGAGCTGAATACGCGACACCGGCTGAACCTCTCCACGCGCCTTGGCCAGCTCATCAACCTGTGCGATCAGCGTCCAGAACAGGAACAGCACCACGAGGGCGACAATGGCCAACAGCATGCGGCGCAATTGCCGCGAACCGCGGCCATCGTTGAGCAGGTTGGCAATATTGGCACTGGCCCGGTCGTCGGCCCCGGTGATGCTAATGATTTTTGGAAGTGGGTCGATCTTAAGCATGAGTCGGTCCTTTCAAACTGTCCTGCGCCGCCGCTTTCTGGATCTGAAGGGCGACTGGCCCGATATGAATCAATTTGCCCTGATCGAGAATCACGATCTGGTCTGCGGTTTCGATCAGGTCCGCACGGTGCGTAGCAATCACCACGGTGCTGATGCCGCGCAGGTTGTCGAGCAGGCGCTTGAACATGCCGTCCAGCACCGGATCGCCATCGCGCAACGGGTCATCCAGCAACAGTAAGGGTGGATCGTCCAGGACGGCTTCGACCATTCCCACCACATGGCGTATACGCAGGGCATCGGGGTCTTCGCGCCAGGGATCGAGCTGCAGGCTCAGCGCCTCTTCTTCGGTCGTACAGCCGAGCAAACTCCACCAGGTTTCGCCCGCGACACGGGCGAAACAGGCAACGACTCGCTCGTCGCAGGCAGACGGATGGGACAGCTTGAGGAAGTCCCGCACCGACAATGGGAGGTTCTGCAGGGTCTGAGCATGAAAACCGACCCAGACGCGGTAATCCGCCGGGTCGAACTGGCGGATGTCCCGCCCATCGAGCACAACGCGGCCACTTTGTGGCATGCGCACGCCGGACAGGCACTGCAATAGAGTGCTTTTTCCCGCGCCGTTGGGCCCGACCACCACCACACGCTGGCCCGGCTGCAACTCGAAGCTGATGCCGTTAAGTGCGGGCTCCTGCTCGGCGGTATAGCGATAGTACAAATGGTCCACGGCGATACGAGGCGCCAACGGTTCGATCGGCGAATACATCTGCGGGTGCTGTGCCTCGCCAGCGGACTGCATCAGCCGCTCCAGTTGCAAGCGCGATTCTCTGATCTGGTTTATGCGCAGGCTGATAGAAAAGAATTGCTGGGCCGGGGTGGTGACGTGCCAGACCAGCATCATCGTGGCGATCAACCCGCCAGCCGTCATGCCTTGAGTCAGGACCAGAGCGATGCCGGCGGCCATGGTGCCAAGTACAGTGAACGTGCCCAACGCCTGGCCGATGCTCTGCACCAGCGCTTGGGCCAGGGCCAAATCACGATTGGCCTTTGCTGCCTGGCTGGACATGTCGCGCATGCGCCGCAACCAGTGGTGGTTGCCACTGATACCTTGAAGGGAGCGAAGCCGCTGGATACCGCTGGAGTACTCCTCCAGCAGTCGGTTGCCAATGCGGCTTGCGTGAACGGCCTTGCGCTGTACATATGGCTGTACCAACCAGGCCGCGAGCAAGAACAACAACAGTCCGATGATCGGCACAAAAACGATCCAGCCGCCCAGCAGCGCGATCACCACGATGAACACCAACACGAACGGATAGTCGACCAGCGCCACACCTCCAGCGCCGCTAAGGTACTGACGCACGCCTTCCAGCGAACGCATGCGGTTGAGGTTGTTGTTCAGGCCAAGTCGTGATGAGTACTCCAACGGCAAACCGAGGGTTTTGCGAAATGCCGCGCTGCCAATACTTGCGCCGGCCCATGCGCCCATGCGCGCAAGCAGCGCCGCGCGCCCAAGACGCAGCCCCCAACCACTGATGATGGCCATGATCGCCCCCAACCCCAATGTAGTCAGCGTGCCAGTGGCGCCACTGGGGATCACGGAGTTGTAGACGGTCATGGTGAACAACGACACGGACAATGCCAGGAGGTTAGTGACCAGGCTAATCAGCCCGATTCCGACCATCTCACGTTGAGCCTTCGCCATCAGCCGCGCAAACCAGTCGGGCTGCGGCGCGTCGATGGGGATGAACCCGGCTTTGCGCTGGATCATCAGAAACTCGGTGCCAGTCGACGGCTGCCAGCCCTCGACCGGGCTTTCTCCATCGTGCCACCAATCATGATTGTCAAGACGCCCGAGATAGAGCATGCAATGCTCATCGGTGATTGCCAGGGTGCCAACCGGCAGGCTTTCCATCAGGTTTTCCCGAATGCCGCGGGGCAAGTAATCGGAGCGAAAACCGATGTCTACCAACAGCGTGCGCAGGTCTTCTACGGTAAAACCGGCGCCCTGAGCCGGAAGGCTGGGCACCAGATTGCGCGGCGCACCGAACCAGTCCAGTGTCACCAGCAATGCGGGCAGGCAGCGAGCGAACGCCGAGGCACCGAGACGCGCCTCGCCGATCAGCGTGGCAATACGCTGCATCCGTGCGCGCTCACTCCAGAACACCTGCAGTCTGTCGTCCCTATCCGACAGCTCGGAGCTGATATTTTCACTCTGCATGCTGGTTACTCCTGCCAATGTGGATGCTGCGATCGCACGCTCCAATCATGATTGGCTTGTTGCTGGCCACCAGCACCGTGGGGCGACCACCCATATTTTGCAGTAATGCGGCAAGGCGTTTTTGTCCGTCCAGATCAAGGCCACTGCCAGCATGATCCAGCAACAAAATCTTGGGCTCACGCACCAGCGCCCGAATCAGCGCAATGCGCTGGTAAAACCCTTCATCGAACTGTTCGGCGCCCAAAGCACCTATTTCCGTTAACGCGCCACTGCGCAGACGACCGAGAAATGGCAACAGGCCTAATGCCTCCGCATAATCGCGTGCCCGCTCGTTGTAACGCGGGTCGAACAGGGTCAGGTTGTTGAGGATGGACCCTGCCACCAAAGCAGGATGACGCGGCACCAGGCTCACGCTGTGGCGCAGGTTGGCGGCTGAATACTCACGCACCGAATGACCGTCCAGGCGCACTTCCAGCCCCTGCTGCCGCCCGGTACCGGCCACCAGTGCCAGCAGTTTTGACGCGAGTGCCGCATCGCAGGCATCCAGATGAACCAGTTCGCCGGAGGCAATGTTGATAGTTAGCTCGGGGTTGTTCTCCCTGAGCAGTTCAATACAGCCTTGGGTGACCTTGAGCGATGTTCGGGCCTCGTCGTGCTTCTGCGGATACAGCACCGCATCGCCGACCGGCAGTTCAAGCAGGCGATGGACTTTCGCCAGCGCTTCCCGTGCCTGGGCCTTGCGCGCGAGGTAACCTAATCCGAGCATTGCCGGCCCGATGGAGCGACCGGCGAGCAATGTACAGGCGGTAAGTCCGCCAGTGCTGAGTTCGCCATTCATCACGTCGATCGCGCCAAAGATCACGATGAGTACCGTGGACAACTGGCCCAACAGTGCAGCGTTCTCGCGTACCCAGGCGACGAGCATTTCCAGGCGCGCCGACGCTTCCATGTAGCGTGCATTCATCGCGGCGTAGTTGCGGCTGAGACCGGGCTCGGCTCCGCGTGATTTGACCTCGGTCAGCCCGGCGAAGGACGCCCACAACAAGTTTCGGCGACGGCTATCGGCTGCCTCGACGCTGGCCAGGGTTAGCTCGGTGGCTGCCTTGACCAGCAACGTCATGCCCAGGGCGACCGCGAACAACACCAGCGGAATGAATGCCAGCCAGCCACCGATGTAAGCCACCAGGCCGATATAAACGGCGATGAACGGCACTTCGTACAGCGCCACCGTGGCATTGCCGGACCACTGGTCGCGCACCTGCGCCACCGAACGTATACCGTCGATCACGCTGGCGGTGCCCATACCCTCAACGACATTGATATCAGCCTTCAGCAGCCGGTCGAAAATACGCGTGGTTGTTTCGCTTTCGTATTGCGCGGCAATATGCGCAAACAGCGCAGTGCGGCCGTAACGCAGGATGGCTTCGAGGAGGATGGCAATACTGACACCGAGCACCAGGAACACCGCCGTGCCGTAGGATTGGCTTGGCAGAATGCGGTCATAAATCTGCAGCAACGCCAGCGGCAAGGCCAGGGCCAGCAGATGAATCACCAATGAGACTGCTGCTACGTCCAGTCGATGAGAGCAAGGGCTATCGTCGGCCACCACGGCGGGTTTTGGGGTTGAGCTGTTCAACGGGACTTTCTCGTGACGGGGTGTGTCGGTAAAGCAGTCGGGGGTGATCGCTTTGCCGCGCGAGGACGACGGGGAAAAGAGGGCGGCCCGTCGCTTCTGCTTGGTGCGTGCAGTAACGCACGCCCCCCACACAGTTGCTCTGAAATGGGCTGAACCGTATCAGCCGGGCGCTGAAAAACGCTGAAAACTTCTGAACCACGCGCTTTTGACGTTATGAAGTGCGTATGGCCTCATGTTTCTATCAGCTCATGGCTTCTGTTCCATAAGCCTGCAGGGCCACGCTCAGAAAGACCTGTGCTCGCTCGAACTCGTAACGTTTCACAGCACCCTCCAGTGGCTGGAACCTGTTCGCAAACGCACCGCGCAGTACGCCCGCCTGTGTAGCGAAATAGGGCACGGCCTGCGCATCAAAGTCATTCAGCAGCTCATCCAGATGTCGGCAAATCTGCTGCAACTCGACGGCGTCGACCGCGATGGGGTCTGCCTCGACCACACCGGGCAACTTCTCGCGTAATTGCCCCAGCAGGGCCTCCAAAGGCTCGGTCAAGTCTTCCAGGCAGACCTGCAACTCATCGTGAGGTCTCTTTGCACGCAACGCCTGCTCCAATGCATCTGCCGCCTGCGCGACGGTGTCGGCACCGATGGTCGCTGACACCCCCTTGCAGCTATGGGCCAACAGCTCGGCCTTCTCTAACTCGCCCACCGCCAGCGCCGCGCGCAGCTGCGACAACAAGGGGCTCTGGCCGGCCAGGTAGCTGCGCAACAAGTCCAGATACAGGTTGTGCTTGCCCAGCACCCGGCGTAGCCCGGCAGTCACGTCCACGCCACTGAAATCCAAGTCGGCATCGGGCGTGATAGCGTTAGTTTGGATGCCAACAGCCTCTGGCGCTACGCCGGTTGGCTCGATCCAGCGCAGCAGCGCATGGAACAGTGCGTCTGGGTCGATCGGTTTGACGACAATATCCACCATGCCCGCCTCCATGCAGCGTTCGCGATCGGGCAGCATGGCGTTGGCGGTCATGGCAACGATGGGCAGATCACGCTTGCCGGGCAAGGCACGAATGGCCCGCGTCGCGCTCACGCCATCGAGGACGGGCATCTGCATGTCCATCAGCACCAAGTCGTAGTCGCCCGTTTGGACCCGGTTGACGGCAATTTGCCCATTGCCAGCGATATCGACCAGTAAACCGGCATCACGCAGCAGTTCGCTCGCCAACTGCTGGTTCAACGCGTTGTCTTCAACCAACAGTAACCGCGCACCGACAATCGTCTCCAGCCTCCGGTTGCTGTTCGGGGTTGGGCATTGCAGTTTTTGGTGCGCAGTTGACGCGATACCAACCCGAGCGGTAAACCAAAAGGTCGAGCCCTGACCGAAGACGCTGTCCACGCCGACCGTGCCGCCCATCAGTTCGGCCAGTTTCTTGGCAATCGCCAGGCCCAGGCCGGTGCCGCCGTATTGGCGGGTCGTCGAGGTGTCCGCTTGCTGGAAGCTTTGGAACAGACGCCCCATTTGCTCTTCGGACACGCCGATGCCGGTGTCCTTGACCGGAAAATACAGCCGCGCCTCGGACTCGCGGCACTCCTGCAGACGAACCACGATGGTGATCTGGCCCTGTTCGGTGAACTTGACCGCGTTGCTGACGAAATTGATCAGCACTTGCCCCAAACGCAGCGGGTCGCCCATCAACGTGGTCGGGACGTCGCCGCCCACATCGAGGATCAATTCCAGGTTGCGCTGCCCGGCCCGCGTACCGACCAGGTTCACAACGTTGTCGAGCAACTTTTCAAGGGTGAACTCGGTCTGTTCGACATTCAGCATGCCGGATTCGATCTTGGAAAAGTCGAGCACGTCGTTGATGATGCCCAGCAAATGCTTGCCGGACTGCTGGATCTTGTCGATGTAGTCTCGCTGGCGCGGGTTCAATTCGGTCTTCAGCGCCAGGTAGCTCATGCCGATGATCACGTTCATCGGTGTGCGAATCTCATGGCTTATGTTGGCCACAAAGTCGCTTTTGTGTTGACCGGCGATTTGCAGTTGGCGATTCTTTTCCTGGATTTCAATGAAAAGACAACGCAACTGTTCACTGGCCTTGGTCGTCGTATCGATCAGCGTCCTCAATTTATCGGCCATCACCCGTACACGGCCCAGGGCGCTACTGTGAGGCGCATCGCGAATCGACACCTCCAGATTGCCGGTAGCCAGCTCATTCAATACACGAGTGAGCTCGGCGGGAGCGCCGCCCAACAGCTCCAGGATCTGCCTGCGACCAAAGTAAATCAGCAAGCCAAACTCACCAATCAGCATCAGCAAAATGGCCACGAACAAATTCTGCGCAACATTGAGCTTGTTGTTCGCCAGGTTCACTTCCTGCGCGGTGCGAGCATCCATTAACTCATAAAAATCATCCACCGGCGCCATGACTCGTGCCTTGTAGGCATGGTATTGCGGGCTGTGCAGCAGTGTGCGGGCCAGGACGGGATCGGGTTCGGCATTTACCGTGTAGTTGCCTTGGGCATCAGCATACCGGCCCTTGACCGCGTTCATCGCTTCGACTTCGAGTTCGGTCAGATTGTCGGAATTGGCCTTCGCCTCTCTTAGCTTGTCAAACTCCTCATCCGAAAACCCCACTTGCTTCATCAGCGTTTGCAACGCTGCCGGTTCCCCATCGGGACGAGGTTGCGCATTGCCCCCTGCAACAAAATCCCAGTAAATACGGTGATAGTCTTTCGGACGCGGGGCTTTGCCCTTGCGAATATCAATGACCTTCAGGTACTCGCGTTCATACTCCGGATTCGCCGTCACCACGTACGTACGTGCCAGGCGCGTCAAATCATCGGAACTGCGACGCAGTTCATCGGCAAGTAAATAAGACTGGTAGCGCCGCTCGCTGATCTCATGCGCATCGTGCGCTGCTTGTTTGATGTCGATGAAGGAATAAAGCAGACCTGCGAACGTTGCAACTTTCGCGACCATCAAACAATGGATAATTTTCGGACGGTTGGCAGCTTTCACTTTTATAGTTTTCCTGACGCTACCACGCGGGCATTACCTTATAAGCAAGACAGGGAATAGGGCTATGCCCATAGTCTCTGCCAAGAGACCGCAGTAATACACACCATCGACAGGCCTGCTCTGAAATTTGCAGAGCCACTGCCCACTGGACGCTGAAAAACGCTGAAAACTTCTGAACCCGTCCTTGTAGCGCACTGAAACACTGCCCCGCTTACGTCGGCACTACTGATTAAGCAGTAGATTCGCTACCATGTGGGTTATACGAAACCTGAAGCTTTACCCCTTTGGAGCACCTAATGCCTAGTCAAAAGGACATCGCAGCCGTCAGCGCCGCACCGGTGATTCCTGACCAGCGCCGAGAGCTTATTTTGCGACAATTGCGCAAACACCAAGTGCTGAGCGTTCACCAGTTGATGGAGATGTTCGACTGCTCGCACATGACGGTACGGCGCGATATCGCCCTGCTTGAGCAGGAAGGACGCGCCTATTCGGTGACCGGTGGGGTACGTATTGCCAGCCAACTGCACAGCGAACCGAGCCATCAACTCAAGGCGGTGGTCGAGTTACCGCAAAAGCAAGCCATGGCGAAGCTCGCGGTCCGATTACTGCGTCCGGATATGACGATCTATCTGGATGCCGGGACTAGCACGCTGGAGATCGTTCCGTACATAAAAGCGCTGTCTGGCATGACCGTGGTGACCAACGATTTTGGCGTGGTGCAGTCCTTGCTGGACGCGCCGCAGGTGACGGTGATCCACACGGGTGGACAGCTTGATCACTCCAATCATTCCTGTGTCGGCGGACTCGCCGTTGCCACCTTGCGTCAGGTCGTCACGGACATCGCGTTCATTTCCACCAGTTCCTGGGATCTACGTCGCGGCATCACCACGCCTTCTGCGTTGAAGGTCGAAGTCAAGCAAGTGGCGATGCAGTCGGCTTCACAGGTGGTACTGATTGCCAGTAGCTCGAAGTACGGCACATTCAGCATGTACAAGATCGCGGGGCTGGAGCAGTTCGACATCATCATCAGTGACGATGCCCTGGCTCCGGCTGCGGCAGACGGGATTCGCAAACACGGTGTCGAATTGATGTTGCCCGCAGATCAGCAACAGACCTGAAAAAGAAGGGCTCCGGTACCGCCCGGAGCCTCCCCCGCTGACATTGCCTCCAGGCAACGCAGCGGCAATTGAACATCGAAGGTCAGAGCGCCTTCCAGTCCCGCAACCACTGCAGCCCCGCCGAGGTATCACCCTTGGGGCGGTACTCGCAGCCGACCCAGCCGTCGTAGCCCAACTGATCCATCAGGTCAAACAGGTAGGGATAGTTCAGTTCCCCCAGGTTTGGCTCATGACGATCAGGCACACCGGCGATCTGAATGTGGCCGATCCCGTCAAAGTCACGACGAAGCTTGGTGGCCAAATCCCCTTCCACGATCTGACAGTGATAACAGTCAAATTGCACTTTCAGATTGCTGGCGCCGACTTCCTTGCAGATAGCCTGTGCCTGATCCTGACGGTTGAGGAAAAACCCCGGCATGTCTCGTGTATTGATCGGTTCCAGCAACACCGTGACGCCCGCCTGACTTGCCTTGGCCGCAGCGTAGGCGAGGTTTTCCAGATACACGGCATGGTGACGCGGACGGTCGTTTTCCGAGGGTAACAAGCCAGCCATCACATGAATACGTGTGTTGCCAAGTGCGTTGGCGTATTCCAGCGCGCGGTCAAAGCCCCCGCGGAATTCAACTTCGCGGCCGGGTAATGTCGCAATGCCCCGCTCCCCCGCCGCCCAGTCACCGGGCGGCGCGTTAAACAGCGCCTGTACCAGGCCGTTGTCGCTCAGTCGCTGCTTGAGCTCCTGCGCGCTGTATTCGTAGGGGAACAGATATTCCACCGCTTCGAAACCGTCGGCTGCCGCCGCCGCGAAGCGATCCAGAAACTGATGTTCCGGGTAAAGCATACTGAGGTTGGCAGCAAATCGAGGCATGTTAACTCCTTGAAAAATGGGTCAGACAAAAGGCCAGATCAACAGCGTGATGCAAAAGCCGAGCGTTCCGAGCAAGGTCGTGATCACTGTCCAGGTACGCAAGCCGTCAGCAACGTTCAGTCCGGCCAGTTTGGTGAAAATCCAGTAACCGGCATCGTTAATGTGCGACATGGCCAACCCGCCACCACCCATTGCAAGGCAGAGCAGTGCCATATGATTCGGGGTCAGGTTAAGCGTAGCGATCAGCGGACTGATGATACCCGCGGTGGTGACCAAGGCGACGGTGGTAGAACCCTGCACTGCGCGCAGCAACATGGTCAGTAAAAACCCCAGCGCCAGCACTGGCAACCCGGTGGTACGTAACAGATCAGAAACCACTGCACCTATGCCGGTGTCCACCAACACTTTGCCGAACACGCCGCCGGCACCGGCAATCAGGATCACCATGGCCACGCCGGGCAACGCCGAACCGATGACATCGGATACTTGAGTGCGGCTCCAGCCACGACGAGTACCGAGTAGCCAGGCACACAACAAAGTATCCAGCAACAGCGCCACCAGCGGTGCACCGAGCACGGTCATCACTGCGCGAATAGTCGATTCGGGCGGCAATAATGAGGTGGATAACGTCCCCAGGAGAATCAGAATGATCGGCAACAGGATCAAACTTATGATCAGAGCGAAACCGGGAGCCGGTGCGGGTGGCAGCTTGGAAACAATACTGCTGGTGGATTCCTCCAGTCCGATGTGAGCCACTGCAGCAGCGGCTCGTTCGGTGTTGGTTCCATTACCGTTCGTCCAAGCCAACAGGTCTTCGTTGGTCACATGAGGGCCATAGACTTCAGCACGGATATCATCGGTCATCGGGTAAAAACGACGCGTCATGCGCCCCGCCACCCGATAGCCGACGTAGCACAGGAATGCCGTGATTGGCAGGCCGAACATCAGCACTCGACCGAGGTCGGCACCCAATTGACTCGCAGCAGCCACGGCCCCCGGATGGGGTGGCAAGAAGGCATGCACGGTGAGCAAAGCCGCACACATCGGCAAGGCAAACATCAGCAGCGGCTTACGCGCTCTACGTGCGACACCATAGGCCAGCGGCATGAGGATGATCACGCCGACCTCGAAGAACACCGGCACACCGATGATAAAACCGGCAACCGTCAACGCCAGCGGCGTACGGCGATTACCAAATCGCTCGATCAAGCTCTTTGCCAAGGCTTCGGCACCGCCGGAGAGTTCGATGATCCGTCCGATCATCGCGCCCAGAGCAATGATGATCGCGATGTGACCGAGGGTCTTGCCCATCCCGCCTTCAATGGTCGCAACCAGATCAGCCGGCTTCACCCCGGCGACCAATGCCACCAGAATACTCACCAGCATCAAGGCCACGAACGGCTGGAACTTGTACTTGAGCACCAGGAACAGCAAGAGCGCGATCCCGACCCCAGCGGTTACCATCAAAAGGAGCGGGCTCATACCAGACGCCCCCCTTGTCGTACAACGGAGAGTCGGTTACCACTGAAAATATGCGAAGTGCGGTCAGTGTGTGTCATGCAGATAAGTCCTATTGTTATTGTTTTTCAGGCAAGCCTGTTTCCTCAGGAGTCGTACTGCATCTCCCGGGCATAGCCTGCGTTACGGTGTGTCGGATGAATCCAGTGCCCTACCAATGGACGCCGAAAGCCTCTCGTAACTCGTCCAGAGCGGACTGATCCAAAGGCTCGGGGCGCGGGTTGCTCATCAACCACAATCGCGCCGTTTCTTCGAGTTCTTCCAGGGCGTAGCTGGCCTTGGACACGGTGCTTTCCCAGACCACCGGCCCGAGACGTTCGAGCATCACGCCACGCACACTGTTGGCGAGTTGCGCGACTTGCTCGGCCACCTTGGGGGAGCCAGGCCGCTGATAACCAATCAATGGAATGTGCCCGACCTTCATCACTTGGTAAGGCGTCAGCGGTGGCAGAATGTCATTCGGTTGCCAGACACCGGCCAGGGTCAACGCCACCAAATGAGTGGAGTGGGTATGCACCATGCCACCGACCGCCGGATTACGATCGTAGACCTGACGATGCAGGGCCAAGGTCTTGGACGGCTTGTCGCCAGAGACCCACTCCCCCGCCAGGTTGACCTTGGCGATGGCCGTCGGGTCAAGACGGCCGAGGCAGACATCGGTGGGCGTGATCAGCCAGCCATCATCGAGTCGGGCGCTGATGTTGCCAGCGCTGCCCACGGTATAACCGCGCTGATAGAGGCTGAGACCCACGTCGCAAATTTCTTCGCGCAGGGCATTTTCATCGCTCATTTCGCACCTCCGGCCAGTTGTTTGAGTGCCTTGTCGAAGAAGTCCCGGCAACCGAAGTTGCCCGATTTGAGTGCCAGCGCCAAAGGCTCGTCCGTACTGCTGATGGTTGCAGGTACGCCCGGATCGATCTGTGCGCCGATTTGCAGCAGTTGCACGCCCAACGCCTGAACCACGGCGCCCGAAGTTTCCCCGCCGGCGACCACGAAGCGACGCACGCCACTTTGCCGCAGCCCATTTGCAATGTCGCCAAAGGCGCGTTCCACCAGACTGCCTGCTTGTTCGACACCCAACTTCTGTTGCACAGCCTTGACCTCATCCGGCGAACTGGTGGCGTAGATCAGCACGGTCTGCTTATTCTCCTTGGCAAAGGCCAAGGCTTGCGCAACGACCGGCTCGCCGGCCGCCAACGCTATTGGATCAATCCGCAAGGCAGGCCGACCGGCCTCAATCCACGCCGCAACCTGCCCATTGGTAGCAACAGAGGCGCTGCCGGCCAGTACCACTTCGCCACCTGGCACAGCAGGCAATGCAGAGGCATCAAAATCCCGCAGTTTGCCGGCACGGCGGAAATTTTCCGGCAGCCCCAAGGCCAAACCTGAACCACCGGTCAGCAAGGGCAGATCGGCACAGGCAGTACCGAGGGTGTAGAGATCCTGATCGCACAGCGCATCGGCGATGGCCATGCCGAGACCTTGTGCTCGCAGTTCGGCGATCTTTGCCCGTACGTGCTCTGCGCCTTGGGCGATGCTGTCGTAGCGCAACAATCCGACTTTCAGAGTGGTTTGGGATTGCAGAACCCGTACCAGATTGGCATCGGTCATGGGCGTCAGGGGGTGATGCTGCATACCTGACTCGTTGAGCAATTGATCCTGCACAAACAAGTGCCCGCGAAAGATGGTCCGCCCGTTTTCCGGAAATGCCGGACAGGCCAGGGTGAAATCACTGTCCAATGCCTTGAGCAACGCCTCGCTGACCGGGCCGATGTTGCCGGCCGCTGTCGAGTCAAAGGTTGAGCAATACTTGAAGAAAATCTGTTCGCAGCCTTGCGCCCGCAACCAGTTCAACGCGGCCAGTGATTCTGCGACGGCATCTGTGGTGGGCGTGGTGCGTGACTTCAGCGCGATAACGATCGCATCTGCATCGAGCCCAGCGGCCACTTCGCTGCTGGGAATACCAATGCTCTGCACCGTACGCATGCCGCCGCGCACCAGCATATTGGCGAGATCCGTGGCGCCGGTGAAGTCGTCGGCGATGCAGCCCAACAAAGGGCGCGCAGTGGAAAGAGTCATGGAGCGATCCTCAAACAGATTCAGGCTTGGCAGTCGGTAGTTCTATGCCTGGGAAAATCTTGATTACTGCCGAGTCATCTTCGCGTCCGAAACCGGCACTGGAAGCCTGCATGAACATCTGGTGCGCAGTGGCTGACAAGGGCAACGGGAATTTGCTGGCCCGGGCGGTATCCAGCACCAGACCCAGATCCTTGACGAAAATATCGACAGCGGACAATGGCGTGTAATCAGCCTTGAGAATGTGCGGTACACGGTTCTCGAACATCCATGAATTACCCGCACTGTGGGTGATCACTTCATACAAAGCATCAGCATCGACACCTTCGCGCAACCCCAATGCCATGGCTTCAGCAGAGGCGGCAATGTGCACACCCGCGAGCAACTGGTTAATGATTTTGACCTTGGAGCCCAAGCCATGAACGTCTCCCAGGCGATAGACCTTACCGGCCATGCCCGCCAGTATGGCGTCTGCTTTGGCATAGGCTGGAGCCGGGCCGGAGGTCATCATGGTCATCTCGCCGGCTGCCGCTTTGGCGGCTCCACCGGAGATGGGCGCATCCAGATACAGCAGACCTTTGTCGGCCAGGCGTTGCCCAAGATCCACAGCATAGGTCGGCGCGACGGTGGCACAGCCAATCACCAGGCTCTCAGGACGTAACGCTGCTACCGCACCGCCTTCTCCAAACAACACTGTTTCAGTCTGTTCGGCATTGACCACCACCGTAATGATCACGTCGCACTCAGCCGCCATCTGCGCAGGCGAGCTGCATGCAACACCTCCCTCGCTGGCGAACTGTTGCGTGACTGCCTCACGCACGTCACAGGCGTGCACATTGAAGCCGCTACGCAATAACGAGCGGGCAATGCCCAATCCCATAGCGCCAAGACCGATAACGCCGACATTTTTGTTATTCATGGGGTGCTCCTGAGAAAAGCAGCGGCGGCATCCGCGCCAGAAAGGCGCAGGTGAATGTCCGCGTTTTTGAGAGGTTGATGCGGGGATTGATTGTGACTGACATGCCTGCCCCTTGAATGGGGAGTGGCAAAACGGTGGGCACCTTGTCGAACATCGTCACAATCCTGTTTTGTATTGTTTTCAGGTTGTCATTCGGGTCGAGTAGATAATCCACCAATGAACGGATTGTGTGAAGTGTTTTTTTAAAAATAACATTATTTAACATCGATCGTGATGCAGGGTCGTACGCTCACCTCGGCAGGGAGAACAAAAAAACCCCGGCAGGGCGGACCTCCGGGGTTTGGCTGTTTCTTCAGGCCAGGCATCGCCTTGCGCTTAACTCTCTCCAGCGACCGCAAGAAACTCAGTCAACGCAACGCCCTTTCGGCCTAGTTGCTTGACGCCATACATGGCCTGATCCGCAGCCTTGAGCAAGGTATCCAGACTCTGGCCATGCAGGGGGCACAACGAAATGCCGATACTGCACGAGAGGGTTAGCTGTCCTGCACTGGTTGCAACCGGTTGCGCAATGGCTTCCAGCATTTCCTCAGCTCTGTTTTCAGCACATTCCGTGTCGGTGAAATTCGCAATCAGAACCACAAATTCATCGCCTCCGTAGCGAGCGACGGTGTCACACGGACGAGTGCTCTGAACCATGCGATTGGCAACCGCCCGAAGAACCTGGTCGCCGACCTCGTGGCCGTGCTTGTCGTTAATGTCCTTGAAGTGATCCAGGTCGATCAACAGCACGGCAAACGCAATCCCGTTCGCATTCCAATTAGAGAAGGCCTGTTCAAAACGATCAGCGAAGAGATAGCGATTAGGCAATTGGGTGAGCACGTCATGGGTGGCAAGATAAGCCGAGCGTTTGTGTTCGAGCTCTGCCCTTTCCAGGGCCTTGAAATGCCGAATCAATACCAACGGCATCAGCACGAGCGCCCCAGCCAGAACCACGAGGATTATCACTGTTTGCGCAGTCAGGGCATCTCCAAAACGCAACTGACGCTCAAATGACAATGTCATGGGTTGTGAAGCACTGCTGATCTCGACGTGCTCAGCCAGAAGTGGAAAGAACAGGCGATCCAGGAACCCGGCCTCCTTGGTCTGTGTTGAAAACACATCGCTTTCAGATCCGGCAGTGGTTTTCAGGACAGCGCTGATGTGAACCAGGGGATCGACGTTCGCCTGTTTCACCGCTTCCATTAATGAGCCCGTCTTGAGCAAAAGCAAAGACACCATCGTGCTACCGAAAAAGTTCGGCCGGGCGTTTTCTAGCGCATGTTCAGGGCGGCTGACTGACTGCATCAAAATGTATGCGTCACCACCCTCATACATGGGGAAAACAGGTGAGACGACGGGCTTCAGATTATTGTGGGTTCGGGCCAATGCGTAGGAGAGATAGGCAACGGTTTCCAGCCTGACGCCATAGATCGAACTCGATTCCGGAAGTGCCGGATACATAAACAAGACAGGCCAAGTCTCGCCGAGATAGGCCTGATGTTGGGCAGGTTGGTGAGCGAGGCTCGGGAAATCCTTGAGTTCAAAGTCTGGCCGCCAGGTTCGGCGTAACAGCTCTTCAAAAGCAGCCTGTTCAGCGATAGGGACCGCCCTCGCCGCCTCAAGCATATAAATGTGGGGATAGGCGGATAATACGGCTGTCGCATAACGAGCGGCAGCTTGCGTATCACTCTGGTCAACGGCCTGAAGAAATGCCGTGAAGCCGGCCAACACCGCTTCATTGGTATCAAGTTGATTGCGCACAATGCCGGAAATGTTCTGCACGTATTCCGAGAATCGCGTCTGTCTGTGTTGAGTCTCGGACTTCAACAACAGCACAGCCGAGAAACCAACCAGGCCAACTGCCAAAACAACGAACCCCAATAAGGATCTGCGCCGCTTATTCATCATCCTGATTTCCAATGCGCGGAGCGTGGAGGGTGCTTTGGCCATCTAGCTCAAAAATGGCGTAATACCCCTTAGGATCCTTGTTCCCCATTACGTATCGTCCCTGTCTGGTGCTTGTTTGACTGACATCCGAGTGGCCCACCGGCTATGGACGTCACAGACGTCACACAATGTCCTCTGTGCTGCGGCGCACTCAACGTTTCTTTCTAGTGCGCAACTGCATCAAAATGATTCTAAGGCATATCGCCACTAGTCAGTAAACGCTTTTCTTTGCCCGCGCCGCGCTTTTGCGGAACGCGCCGCCCCGTGCCGTTAACCACTGTCGGCGTGACATGGCACTCTGGTTTCCGTTCGCCCCGCTACACTTCCTTATCTGCGCCGCGCCTCCCTCGCGGCCTCGTGATCTGGAGGTATTGCATGAGCGACAGCACCGAACTCTCGACATTCACCGGTTGGGCCGCAACGACGGCCGGCGCACCATTGGAGCGCTACAGCTATGATCCCGGTCCATTGGGCAGTGAAGAAGTGGAAGTCGTCGTGGAATATTGCGGCGTTTGCCATTCCGACCAGTCGATGATCGATAACGAATGGGGCATCAGCCAGTACCCGTTTATCCCCGGTCACGAGGTGGTCGGCCGTGTTGTGCGCGTGGGTCCGCAGGTTCTTGGTCTCGACGTGGGACAACGGGTCGGTATTGGCTGGTTCAAGGGCAGCTGCATGCACTGTTCTTCCTGCATCGAAGGCTCCCACCAGCTCTGCAACACGGCCAAACCCACCATCATTGGAAGTAACGGAGGCTTCGCCGACAGACTGCGTTCGCACTGGGCCTGGGCGCTACCGATTCCGGATGGACTCGACCCGTCCATGGCCGGACCTTTGTTCTGCGCCGGCTCGACGGTGTTCAACCCGCTGCTGGAATTCGGCGTCAAGCCAACTGATCGGGTCGGCGTGGTGGGCATCGGTGGCTTGGGTCACCTGGCCCTGCGCTTCCTTAATGCCTGGGGCTGTGAAGTTACGGCCTTTACCTCGTCACTGAACAAGCAAGATGAAGCCAAGCGCCTTGGTGCGCACAACGTCATCGCCTCCACCGACAGTAACGCCCTGAAGGCCATTGCAGGCACCCTGGATTTTCTTCTGATCAGCGCCAGTGCCGACCTCGACTGGCCGGCCATGCTCGGCACCTTGCGCGGTAAGGGGCGCCTGCATTTTGTCGGCGTTGTACCCAGCGCAATTCCGGTGCACGTGTTCGACCTGATTCCCAGACAAAAGAGCCTGTCTGGCTCGCCGGTGGGTTCACCCAGTAACACGGCAACCATGCTGGAGTTCTGCGCACGTCATCAGATCCTGCCGCAGGTCGAGCTGTTTCCCATGAGCCAGGTCAACGAAGCGATCGATCATCTGCGCAGCGGCAAGGCGCGTTACCGCGTCGTGCTGGACGCTAGTAAATGATCGACTGGCGCCGAACCACATGACGGAGTAAAGGATGCTTTATTTTCAGCAAATGTTGGGCACCGCCGTGTTTGCCATTACCGGGGTGCTGGCTATCCAGAAGGCGGGGGTCGATGTGTTCGGGGCCGTGGTACTTGGCATCATCACCGCTATTGGTGGGGGCACCATTCGCGACCTGTTGCTCGATCAACCGATTTTCTGGATTGCCGACTTCAACTACATCTGGGTCGCCTTGATTGCAGGAGTACTGGCATTTTTTCTCACCAAGCGATTCCAGCAACGCTATCAACTGCTGCTGTACCTCGATGGTTTTGCGGCCGCACTGTTCGGATTAGTCGCTACCGAGAAAGTGTTGGGGTTGCATCTCGCTGCACCTTTTGCCGTGATGATGGGCGTGCTGACCAGTATCGGTGGCGGTATCGCGCGCGATGTACTGGCCGGGCGAGTTTCGTTGTTGATGTCACGGGAGATCTACGCCACACCGATCCTGCTGGGGTGCACCCTCTATGTCCTATTGCGCGATGTATTTCCGTCAATCCAGATCGCCGGTTGGATTGCCTTGATATTCACCTCAGGCTTGAGGTTTCTCGCCATTTACAAAGAGTTGCAAATGCCGGCGACTCTCTCCACCAGGCAGGGTTAAGGTTGGACTTTCCCTATCCGGGCGCCTGCTATAGTCAGACAGAGTGGCAAGGCAATCGTTGCGGGTAAAAACAATCTACTCTGGAGCTTGGTTATGCGAATCATTACGCCCCTTGTGTGCACTTTTCTGTTCTCCCTGGCTTTGCCATCGCTGTCCTTTGCCGCTGCAAATTGCGAAAACGCGGGCAGTGCAAATGCCGCCAAAAACTGTGTGAAATATAACAACAATCAAAAAGGCAATGGCAATGGCAACAGCGGCAAAGGCAATTGCAATGGAAATGGAAATTGCGGCGACAAGGCCAAGGACAAGGCCAAAGACTATGATGATGATCACGCGGTCGATTGCAGGGATATCAATAGCACTACCCTGCGCCGTCAGTGCCTTGATAAGCGCAGAGATTGAATGACGGATGCCGTTGGTGCGGTTCTTTCGGCGAACGAATCTGTTCGCCCTCCCCTAAAGTCTCCCCACAAAACCCTGGTTGGCGTAAAACGACCTAGATCACAGCTGCAATTAGGGGGATCCTCTCGCTCGCCCGCAGGCGCTGTCACAGGCTAGGCGGCAGGGTAAGCCTGCGTTGGCTGATAAATGAATTGCCGGAGTGGTTATGCGTTGTTTTGAACTGATTTTTCATCAAATCCGTGACTACACTGAGCCGAGTACATTGCTTGTGCCAGGAGGGGGCGGTCATGCTTGATTACTTCGCGTTAGGCCTGTTGTTCTTCGTCGGACTGGTCCTGTTCTACGGGATCATCGCGCTACACGACATTCCTTATGAAATTGCCGTCCACCGCAATCACCCGCACCAGGACGCTATCCATGCAACCGGTTGGGTCAGTTTGTTCACCCTGCATGCGCTTTGGCCATTTCTGTGGATCTGGGCGATGGCGTACCGGGAGGACCGGGGCTGGGGATTTGGTGGTATTCACTCACCGCAAGCACATATCACTCATCTCGAGCAGCAGGTTGCTGACTTGCAAACTCGTATGGAACGGCTGGAAGGGGCTACCGGCACTGCACGGGACAAACCAGCGTCAGATAATCGCAGTGAGGAAATCTAAGCCATGGATCTTCTGCTCATTTTGACCTATGCAGCCATTTGCGTTGCTATCTTCAAAATTTTCCGCATACCGCTGAACAAATGGACGGTGCCGACTGCAGTACTCGGCGGGATTCTGATTGTAGGCGCATTGATCTTTACGATGAACTACAACCATCCGTATTCCGAGGTTGCACGTTCTTACTTCGTCTCCGTGCCGGTGATCCCGGTGGTCACTGGCCAGGTGATCGACGTACCAGTCAAGGGTAACGAGCCGCTCGAAAAAGGCGATGTGCTGTTTCGTATCGACCCTGCCCCGTTCGAGTACCGGATCAGGTCGATAAAGGCACAGTTGGTTTCGGCCACAGCTGATCGTGCGCGAATCACTGAGTTGATCAAGCGTAACTTCGGCACCCAACGTGAACTGGACGTCGTCATTGCTCGTTCCGACGATTTGCAGGCACAACTGGATAATGCTCAGTATGAACTGGACAACACCGTCGTTCGTGCGCCTAGCAAAGGCTTCGTAACCCATGTTTCCTTGCGTCCAGGGATGATGGCCACCAAGTTTCCCTTGCGCCCAAGCATGATCTTCATCCCGGAAGAGGGGCATTATTTTGCCGCGTGGATGCGTCAAAACAGTCAGTTGCGTTTGACGGTTGGCGATGAAGCGGAAGTGGCCTTCGACGGCATTCCCGGCAAAGTGTTTGAGGGACGGGTCACGAGCGTCATCGGCGTCATCGCAGAGGGACAAGTACAGCCCTCCGGCACGTTGATCGGCTACACCGGCTCTCCGCCGGCTGGCCGGGTACCGGTGATTATCGAAATTACCGACCCGAACTTTGTCCAATACAGCAAGCTGATGCCCGGTGGCGCTTATGGGCAGGCCGCGATATACAGTCAGCACTTTGAACATATCGCCATGATGCGAAAAATTCTGCTGCGCATGGCTGCCTGGATGAACTACATCTTTCCATTCCATTAAGAAGCGGCTGACGCCCTCTTCAACCGGGGGCGTCACCCCTCTTCTGTCTGCCCCCGGCGGACCGACTAAATTTATAGTTTCAGTGACTACACGCCACCGTTCAGGTGGCGCGTGCTCGGCTGAATTGTGCATGAAAGGATTAGGAGTTGGAGCACCCCATGAGTCAACAACGTAGCGATCAGGATGATCGGCTTTCAAGGTTACCTCTCCGGCGGGCCGCGAGAACCCTGCTACCGGAGTGGATGGTTAACTATCGACAGACCTGGTTCAAAGGCGATGTCCTCGCGGGACTGACCGCCGCAGCCGTGGTCATTCCCAAGGCACTGGCGTACGCCACCATTGCAGGCCTGCCGGTGCAGGTTGGCCTCTATACGGTGTTAGTGCCGATGGCGATCTACGCCGTGCTCGGCAGTTCACGCCCACTCAGCGTCAGCACCACCACAACACTTGCCATCCTGGTCGCCTCCGCACTGGCTCACATCAGCCCGTCCGGCGATACGGCTACGCTGATAGTTGCCTCCGCCACGCTGGCCTTTATGGTTGGCGCCATACTGGTCGTGGCCGGGATAATGCGCCTGGGCTTTGTTGCCAATTTCATTTCAGAACCGGTGTTGGTGGGTTTCAAAGCCGGCATCGGAATTGTCATCGTCCTCGATCAGCTACCCAAGTTGCTGGGCATCCATATCGAAAAAGGCGGCTTTTTGCACAACGTGCTCGCCACCTTTCAGGGACTGGGGCACGTCTCATTGCCGACCGTGGCAGTCGGTGTGTTCATGGTGCTGATTCTGATCGGCATGAAGCACTTTACTCCACGATTGCCGGCGCCATTGATTGCGGTCGCGCTCGGTATCGTCGGCATGAGTGTGCTGAATCTGGAGCAATTGGGTGTATCGGCCGTAGGTGTCGTGCCGATCGGGTTGCCATCGTTGACGCTGCCCAGTTGGTCGATCGTGTCCGAACTCTGGCCGTCAGCCATGGGGATTGCGCTCATGAGCTTTACCGAAACCATCGCGGCGGGACGAGCATTTGCCCGCAGTGATGAGCCGGTACTGCAACCCAACCGTGAGCTGGTGGCGACAGGCGTTGCCAACATCGGCGGTGCATTTCTTGGGGCGATGGCCGCCGGGGGTGGGACCACTCAAACCGCCGTCAACCGCCTGGCGGGTGCGCAGTCTCAACTGGCGGGATTGATCACTGCCGGGCTGGCACTGGGAACGTGCCTGCTGATCGCACCGTTCATTGGTTTGATGCCCAATGCCACGCTCGCCGCCGTGGTGATTGTGTATTCAATAGGCCTGATCCAGCCTTCGGAATTTCGCGAGATTCTTTCGGTGCGCCGCACAGAGTTTATCTGGGCGATTGTGGCCATGGTCGGGGTCATGTTGCTCGGCACACTGCAGGGTATCGTCGTGGCGATAATCGTTTCGTTGCTGGCACTGGCCTATCAGCTCTCGGACCCGCCCGTGCACACACTGGGGCGCAAACCCGGCACTAATATCTATCGCCCGCCTTCTACCGATACTGACGACGATGAACACTTTGAGGGGTTGTTGTTACTACGGCCTGAAGGTCGCATTTTCTTCGCCAACGCCGAACGTCTCGGTTCGAAAATACGGCAGTTGATCATGGAGGCAAACCCCGGCGTTGTGATTCTCGATCTGCGCAGTGTTTTCGATCTGGAATACACCGCGTTGAAAATGCTCACCGCGGCGGAACAGCGTTTGCGAGAAAAGGACATCTCATTGTGGCTGGTGGGCATGAGCCCAAGCGTTTCCACGATGGTCACCCACGCTCCGTTGGGTCAGGCATTAGGCAACACACGAATGTTCCTCAATCTGGAGCAGGCCGTTGCGCACTATCAGAGGCAGCACTGATATCAGCAGAGATTTTTCCACGCGGCCCAGCCGGCGGGTGACGTGCGTCATCTTGCCCTTGGGAAATTGAACTACCCTTTACTCGCAAGCCGTAGCGGTAATTGCCCGCCGGTACGCACCGTATTCAAAGCCACCCTGAGGTTGAAGTATTACGATGAAAAAACATGATCGTGAAATAGCCGACTCCGCGGAAAAAAAAGCCGACGGGCTTAGCCGCAAAGACTACGAAGCCCAGCTGAAGACCCTGCATGTCGAGCTGGTCAAATTACAGCAGTGGGTGGTTGCCACGGGAGCCAAGGTGGTGGTGGTTTTCGAAGGCCGCGACGGCGCTGGCAAGGGCGGCACCATCAAGGCGCTGACCGAGCGCGTCAGCCCGCGGGTGTTTCGTGTGGTGGCCTTGCCGGCACCGTCCGAGCGAGAAAAAAGCCAGATGTACCTGCAGCGCTACATGCCGCACTTTCCGGCGGCTGGCGAGGTCGTGATCTTCGACCGCAGCTGGTACAACCGCGCGGGCGTCGAGCGGGTCATGGGCTTTTGCGATGAGAAACAGGTGGACAGCTTTTTGGCGCTGACGCCGTTGTTCGAACGTATTCTGGTCGACTCTGGCGTGCTGCTGTTCAAGTACTGGCTGGAAGTCAGCCCGGAAGAGCAGTCCCGCCGGCTCAAGGAACGCATCACCGACGGACGCAAGATCTGGAAACTGTCGCCGATGGACATCAAATCCTACAACCGCTGGGACGACTACACACGCGCCCGTGACGAGATGTTCGAAGCCACCGACAGCGAATGGGCACCCTGGAATGTTGCTCGCTCTGAAGACAAGAAATCCGTACGGCTGAACGTGCTGACTCACTTGCTGGAGAACATTCCGTACAAAAAAATCAAGCAAGAAAAAGTCGTTCTGCCCAAACGCAAAATCGGTGGCTACAAGGCCGCCAACTACCCATTCAAATACATCGCTGAACCCTACTGAGGGTTCAGCACGATGCGACGGCTTATTCCTCGGAGTGGGCCGCTTTCGCGGTTTCTTCGATGGCGCGGATACTGATGGCTGCAAAGATCGCTGTCATCAGCACACCGTTGAAACCGAGCGCGATTGACAGGATACGTGAGAGGGCTGTTTTCGGCACCAGGTCGCCGTAACCGATGGTCAATCCGGTCACGAACCCGAAGTAGATACCGTCAAACGGCCCCCACCCTTCCAGGTGGGCGATGATGAGACCGAACAACACAATCGTAAACAGCAGGATGGAGAAAATCGGCCAGACTACAAGGAAGTAAAACCACACTGTTTTGTAAAACTCCCTACGGACGTGCTTTGCAAAGGAACGTTTCATGTCGTGAGTTTCCTGAGGTTTACGTTGGCGACAGTTGATTGTGTGGGTAACGACCCCTGACAGCTTGGCACAAGTGTGGAAAAAGGAGATTTCGATGGCCGACTCAAGCAAAAAAATGAGCCTCGTGGGGCTCACCACTCTGGTGATGGTCAACATGATGGGTTCAGGCATCATCATGCTGCCCACGAGCATGGCTCAACTGGGGGCCATTTCATTGCTGTCATGGATGGTCACGGCCATCGGCTCCATGGCGATCGCTTACTGCTTTTCCCAGTGCGGTATCTACTGTCAGCGCTCGGGCGGGCTGTCCGCCTACACCGAAGAGGCGCATGGCAAATCAGGATTCTTCCTCTGTTCGTATCTGTACTTTCTCTCGCTGGCCATCGCCAACGTCGCCGTCGCCATCTCCGCCGTGGGTTACATGACCTCGTTCCTGCCCTGGCTGGGCAGTGGCGCAATTCCTCTGTTTATCGGTACGGTGGGCCTGTTGTGGTTAACCACCGTGGCCAACTTCGGTGGCCCCGGCATCACCGGCAAGATTGGGGCAATCACCGTCTGGGGGGTGATCATCCCGGTGGCGGGCCTGAGCATTATCGGCTGGTTCTGGTTCAAGTCTGATGTCCTGGTTTCCGCCTGGAACCCGAACAACCTTAGTAATTCCGAAGCGATCAGCAAGGCCATTCCGCTGACCCTCTGGGCTTTTCTGGGCATGGAGTCCGCGGCACAAGCCTCTGATGCAGTGGAAAACCCCAAGCGCACCGTGCCGCTCGCCTGCCTGTTCGGTACCCTCGGCGCCGCCGTGGTCTACATACTGTCGACGACCGTTATCCAGGGCATCATCCCCAATGCTGAATTGGCCAATTCTTCGGCGCCCTTCGCGCTTGTTTACGCGCAAATGTTCAATCCCCTGGTTGGCAATATCATCATGGCGCTGGCAGTGATTGCGTGTGTTGGCTCCCTGTTGGGGTGGCAATTCACGTTGGCACAAACGGCGAAGATGACGGCCGACCAAGGGATGTTTCCGAAACTGTTCAGCAAGGTCAACTCACGCAATGCCCCCCTTATGGGCATGCTCGCCTGTGGTGTGTTGCAGACACTGATGGCCTTGTCGACCATTTCACCCAATGCCAGCGCCCAGTTTGGCAAACTGGTCAATCTTGCCGCCGTGACCAACCTGATCCCCTACGTGACGGCACTGACCGGGCTACTGGTCATGATGTACAAGGCCTCTGTGTCGCCGAAGGTCTACCTGCGTAATACGCCGGCGTTGCTGATCGCGGTCGCTTATTCGTTGTACGCCCTACAGGCCTGCGGCAAGGACGCCGTGTTCGGCGGCGCCCTTGTCCTGGTCTTCGGATATCCGCTCTATGGCCTGCTCGCCAAGCGCTTTGCCACGGTGTCTGCAACCAATCAAGCCAGGGTCGACACCCCTTAGGCCTGGTTTTGTTGACAGCACTGACATCTGCACACGGGGATCGGGACATGAACGTACAACGAACCAAAACCACCGCACGAGTGTTTGCCTGGCTGCTGCTGATGGTGCCGGTACTGGCCGCTGCCAGCACCCTTGAACGCGTGCGTTCGAACAATACGCTCACCCTCGGCTACCTGCCGGACTTCGCCCCTTTCAGCTTCAAGGAAGGTGACAAGGTTCAGGGGTATGCCATCGGTTTATGCGAAAAAATCGGCGACAAGGTCAAGGCAGAGTTGGGATTGCCCCAATTGCAGGTGCGCTACCAACCCGTCACCGTCGTCGATGAGATCAGTGCCGTCAGCTCGGGCAAGGTCGACATTCTCTGCACGCCGACACCGCCGACACTTGAGCGACGCAAGTCAGTGAGCTACTCGGTGCCGATTTATACGGCCGGTCTTTCGGTGGTGGTACACCAAGACGCCCCAGCCCCGCTGCTGGATGTGCTCAACGGCAAAGTCGCCCATACCGGACCGACCTGGCGTGCAACCGTCAACCATGGGCTGAGCAACCTGACTTATGTCACCACGAAGGGTGGCGTCACCGAGGCGTGGATCCGTCAGCAGATGCGCTTGCTCAGCGTGGTCGCCACACTGATCACGGTCGACACCACCGCCGCCGGCCTGGAAATGGTCGCCGAAGGTAAAGCCGATGCCATGTTCAGCGAACGGATGATGCTCAGGAACCTCCTCGACAGTCATTACCCCCGAGGAAATCTGGTCCTGCTGGAGCGAATTTTCGAGTACGCCCCGACGGCCATGGCGGTGCCGCGTGACGATGAAGATTTCCGCCTGCTGGTCGATACCACGCTGAGTGAAATGTACCGATCCGGCGAGATTGAAGAGGCGTACGATCAGTACCTGGACGGCGCCAGCGAAACGACCAGAAAGCTGTTCAAGATCTACGCGCTGCCCTAGTGCCGGTAAAGTCATACGGTGTCGGCCCAAGAATATATCTGGCGAAAAGGCCTGCAAAAAAACAGGAGCGCGGCAAGCCGGGCTCCTGTTTTTTTTTGCCTGAGCCTAGTGCGTCAACAGCACTTGGGCCCGGCCTTGCTACCGTATCGAGCTTCCTGGCGTTCGCGGAAGAACACCTCATAGCTCATCACCGGTTTGTCCGGGTGCTTGCTCTGCATGTGCTCGACGTAGGTGTCGTAATCCGGCATGCCCACCATCAGGCGTGCGGCCTGACCGAGGTATTTACCCAGGCGACTCAGGTCATTGAACATAGCCCCCCTCCTTTATGAAGCCTGCGGAATCGCCTGGTAAGGCGCTTCTTTATCCGTGCGTTCCTTGGTGCCCCAGGCGGCGATACCGACCTTGAGGGCAAAGAACAGAATGCTGAAGACCACGAACAAAAACAGCGCCGTCAGCGTTGCGTTGGTGTAGGCGTTGTAGATCACATGCTGCATCTGATCAATGCTCTTCGCTGGAGCCAGCACCTGACCGTTGGCCAGTGCATCGCTGTACTTCTTGGCCAGGGCCAGGAAACCAATGGCCGGGTTGGCGTCGAACAGCTTGATGAAGCCCGCGGTCATCGTGCAGATCAGCAACCAGACTGCCGGCAGCATGGTGACCCACACATAACGCTGGCGCTTCATCTTGATCAGCACAACGGTCGCCAGCATCAGCGCGATACCGGCGAGCATCTGGTTGGAGATGCCGAACAGCGGCCACAAGGTGTTGATGCCGCCCAATGGGTCGATCACGCCTTGGTAGAGCAAGTAACCCCACATCGCCACGCAACCGGCGGTGGCGATCAGGTTGGCGGTCCAGGAGTCGGTGCGCTTGAGCGCCGGCACGAAGGAACCGAGCAAATCCTGCAACATGAATCGACCGGCACGGGTGCCGGCATCGACGGCGGTCAGGATGAACAGCGCTTCGAACAGGATCGCGAAGTGGTACCAGAACGCCATGGTGTTTTCACCTGGCAGGACGTGATGCAGGATCTGCGCGATACCGACCGCCAGCGTCGGCGCACCACCGGCACGGGCCAGGATGGTGGTTTCGCCGATGTCCTTGGCCACCGCTTGCAGGGCTTCCGGGGTAATCGCAAAGCCCCAGCTGCTGACGGTTTGAGCGACCGAAACAACATCCGCGCCGACCAAAGCCGCCGGGCTGTTCATCGCAAAATACACGCCCGGTTCGATCACCGAAGCGGCAACCATGGCCATGATGGCAACGAACGATTCCATCAGCATGCCGCCGTAACCGATGTAACGGGCATGACCCTCACTGGCCAGCAGCTTCGGCGTAGTGCCGGAAGCGATCAACGCGTGGAAACCCGAGACCGCGCCACAGGCGATGGTGATGAACAGGAACGGGAACAAACCGCCCTTCCATACCGGCCCGGTGCCGTCGATGAATTGGGTCAGTGCCGGCATTTTCAGATCGGGCATGGTCACCAGAATACCGATGGCCAACGCGACGATGGTGCCGATTTTCAGGAAGGTCGACAGGTAGTCACGCGGGGCCAGAATCAGCCACACCGGCAATACCGCCGCGACAAAACCGTAGCCAATCAACATCCAGGTGATCTGAATCCCGGTGAAGGTAAAGGCCTTGGCCCAAACCGGGTCAGCGGCAATCTGCCCACCAAGCCAGATCGAACCCAGCAGCAACAGCACGCCCACTACCGAGATCTCACCAATGCGACCCGGGCGGATATAGCGCATGTAGATGCCCATGAACATCGCGATCGGGATGGTCGCCATCACGGTGAACATGCCCCATGGGCTATCGGCCAATGCCTTGACCACGATCAGCGCCAGTACCGCGAGGATGATGATCATGATCAGGAAGCAGCCAAACAGCGCGATGGTGCCGGGGATGCTACCCATTTCTTCACGGACCATGTCACCCAGGGAACGACCGTTACGGCGAGTGGACATGAACAGGACCATGAAGTCCTGAACGGCACCCGCCAGCACGACTCCGGCGATCAGCCACAGCGTACCGGGCAGGTAGCCCATTTGCGCTGCCAATACCGGCCCGACCAAAGGCCCGGCGCCGGCAATGGCCGCGAAGTGGTGACCGAACAGTACGTGTTTATTGGTCGGCACGTAGTCCAGGCCATCGTTATTGATGACCGCGGGCGTGGCACGATTGGGGTCCAGTTCCATCACCTTGGTGGCGATGAACAGGCTGTAATAACGGTAGGCAACGAGGTAGATGGCAACGGCTGCGACTACGATCCAGAGGGCGTTGATCGCTTCGCCGCGGCGCAGGGCCACGACACTTAGCGCAAACGCTCCCAGAACAGCCACGGCAAACCAGGCGAGGTGTTTAGCCAGACGGGGCATAGCGTGTCTCCTGCCGACAGCCAGTGGACTGCGGCGGTAATTTTTATAATTGTGTCCGCGGTGCGGAGCTGGCCCAATATCCCCGCATGCCGTCTACAAATAAATCCGCGTTACTACGTACGCCACATCTACGTAGTTCTACGTAGACGGAGTCGCTCCCACAGGGGTTTTGTATTACAACTAGCTGACACCCCCGGCATTCCGTCCAGCAGCGCTACTGCAAATGCATCTCCTTGGCCTATGATGCCGGGCCTTCGCCTTCCCTCGGTCAGGAGCCAGGATGCAGCTCAAACACAAAATCGTCGCGCTCGGAATTCTGCCGCTGGTGTTGGCCATCGCGGTGATCTGCGCGCTGCTGATTTCGATGAACCGACAGCTCGGCGATCAACAGGCGCAGTTGATCGAAGACAGCATTTTGGCCAGCAAACGGGCCGAACTTAAAAACTATGTGGAAATGGCGCAAAGCCTGATCGCGCCGCTGTACGACGACGGCCACGGTGACGCGCACGCCCAGGAGCAAGTCCTGGCAGAACTGCGCAAGCTCAGCTTCGGCATCAATGGTTACTTCTTCGTCTACGATCGCGAAGGCCGCAGCCTGATGCACGCGCGCCAAACCGAACTGGTGGGCAAGTATCTGTGGGACATGAAAGACCCGCACGGTTTGCCAGTGATTCAGGCACTGCTCAAAAGTGCGCAATCGGGCGAAGGCTTTCAGCGCTACGCCTGGAACAAACCCTCCTCCGGCCAAGTCACCGACAAGCTCGCCTACGTGGTGATGCTGGACCGTTGGGGTTGGATGCTCGGCACCGGCATTTACCTTGAGGACGTTGAACGTGCCACCCAACAGGCACGTGACGAAGTGGCTCAGGGCATCCGCAAAACCATGCTGGCGATTGCCGTCGTGGCGCTGGTGGCGGTGCTGTTTGTGTTCGCCAGCGGCATGACGCTGAACGTCAGCGAGCATCGTCTGGCGGATAAAAAGTTGCAGCGTCTGACCCAGCGTATTGTCAGCCTGCAAGAAGAAGAGCGGTCACGAGTATCCCGTGAGTTGCACGACGGCATTAGCCAGTTACTGGTGTCGATCAAGTTTCGCTTCGAACTGGCCAGCCATCTGCTGGAAAATGAACAAGGACATGACAAGGGGTTGAGCACATTAAAGGACGCCACCGAACGCCTGGGCGAAGCCATTGGCGAGGTCCGCAGCCTCTCGCACGATCTGCGCTCCTCGTTGCTCGACACCTTGGGCCTGCCGGCGGCCATCGGCCAACTTGCCGCTGAATTCGAGCAACGCAGTGGTCTCAAAGTGACGTATGACGACAATGAATTCGACTGTCACTTGGTCGATGGCGCGGCGGTCGCGCTGTTCCGGATTGTGCAAGAAGGCCTGACCAATATCGAACGCCACGCCCAGGCAAAAAACGTTTCCATTACCCTGCACGGCGCTGAAGAGTCGGTACGACTGAGCGTGGTGGATGACGGAATCGGTTTCAACGTCGCCCAGGTCGAACGTCGCCATGCGGGCATTGGCCTGCGTAACATCCGTGAACGTGTCGAGCATTTTGGCGGCCGTTTCGAGCTGATATCGATGCCTGGCAGAAGTGAGCTGGACGTACAACTGCCAATGAACGCGCCCGCAGCGAAACGCTGACTTACCCCTTTATAACAAGAGTGAACACCCGCGATGAACCTGCCCTACCCGATCCGCGTCGCCCTGGTCGACGATCACTCCCTGGTCCGCGACGGGATCAAAGCACTGCTGGCGGTCATGGCTCCCCTGGAAGTGGTGGGCGAAGCCGAAAGCGGTGCGCAAGCAATCGAGATGGTCGGGCGCTGCCAGCCGGATTTGTTGTTGGTTGACATCAGTTTGCGCGACATGAACGGCCTTGAACTGACGCGCGTGCTACGCAGCCAGTACCCTTCGCTGAAGGTGCTGATGTTGAGTATGTACGACAACTACGAATACGTGAGCGAGTCGGTTCGTGCGGGCGCCAGCGGCTATGTGCTGAAAAATTCTCCGTCGCGGGAAATCATTGCAGCCATTGAAGCCATTGTCAGCGGCGGCACGTTCTACAGCGCCGAAATCGCCCAGCGGCTCATCGCCGATAAAAGCACGGACAACGAGCTCACACCGCGTGAGAGCCAAGTGTTGTACAAAATGGCCCAGGGCCTGAACAACAAGGAAATGGCCCGCGAACTGGACATCAGCGTGCGGACGGTCGAAACCCATCGCTTGAGCATCCGCCGCAAACTCAATATCGACAAACCGGCGGCACTGGTCAAATACGCAATCGAACACGGAATAATTTCGCGGTAAGAAAAAAAACGCCGACCGCCCGACAACGCTCTCGGACGTCTATGCTCCAGTAATATTTCTTGGCTGGACACAGCGCAATGCCTTCAGGTCTATCCCTTAAGTTGCAGCCAGGCCATCTCATCCTGCTGGGGGCGCTGGCCCTGAGCGGTTGTATTCGTCTGGGACCGGACTTCCAGCCGCCAGGTGAGGAGTGGATCAAAACATGGGACACCCCGGCCCTCGAACAATCCAGCCAACGCGGGCCTAATCCGGATCTGCGACAGTGGTGGCAAATCTTCCGCGACCCGGTGCTCAACAAACTGATTGCCCAGGCTGATGCTTACAACTCCAGCCTCAAGATTGCCGGTTTGCACGTTATGGAATCCCGCGCCCAACTGGGCATTACGCAAGCCGGGCTGTACCCACAACTGCAGCAGGTCAGCGCTGACAGTTTGTACGTTGACCATCACCAATATGGTGGCAACAATCCCAAAGACAGCAATTTCTGGCAACACAGCGGCGGGTTTGACATCGCCTGGGAGCTCGACTTCTGGGGGCGTTTCAGCCGCGCCATCGAGTCGGCCGATGCCAGTTATTTTGCCGCCCAGGCCAACTATGAAGACGTCCTGGTATTGGTGCGCTCCCAAGTGGCGGACACCTATTATTTGTTGCGCACCACGGATGCCCGTTTGCGTGTCGCGCGTGAAAACGCCGCGCAGCAAAAGCGCAATTACGAAATCACCGAAAAACTGTTCAACAGCGGCCAGGATGCCGAACTCGATCTGCAACAGGCCAAAACCCAATACTTGGGCACGTTGGCCACTATTCCCAACCTCCTGGACCAGTTGCAACGCACGCGTAATGCCTTGGCCGTGCTGATTGGGCAAACGCCGGGCAGCCTGCCACAGGTGATCGATAACGACACCCTGATCCCGCTGGTCGATCGCGCCGTGCTGCAAGATGTGCCATCCAACCTGCTGCTGCGCAGACCTGATGTACGCGCCGCCGAACTCAACGTCGCCGCCCAAGGTGCGCTGATCGGCGTGGCCGAAAGTGATTTCTATCCGTCGCTGACGCTGCTCGGCAGCATTGTCTGGTCGGCGGACTCTCTCCATGGCACATCCAGTAGCCTCGACCTGGTCGGGGGGCCCAGCCTGCGCTGGAATGTGTTCGATCACGGGCAGATCGCCAACAACGTGCGCGTCCAGGACGCGCGGTTGCAGGAGTTGATCGAAGCCTACCGCGATAAGGTTCGCCAGGCCGCTGCCGAGGCCGATGATGCGGCCAATGGCCTGATCCAGTCATTGGAGAGCGAACGCATTCTGCGCGACGCCGGAGGGGCTGCCGAACGTTCGTTGGTACTGGCCAGCGTGCAATTCCGGGAAGGTTACGCCGACTTCCAACGGGTGCTGGACGCTCAACGCGCGTTGCTCGAACAACAGGACAATTACCTGGTAGCACGCGGTAATGCGGTCAGCAATGTCATCGCCCTGTACAAGGCCTTGGGTGGTGGTTGGTACACCAACCAGCCGTTTGTAGACTCAACCACCCGCCAAGTGATGGAAAATCGCACGGACTGGGGCCATATGCTTGACGAGCCCAACGCCGCACTGCCCGCTTACCCGCTGCCAGCCAAGGAAAATAGCCATGAGTGAAGCCTCGCAGCCCTCTCCCGACACCACCGAACCGGTAGCGGCCGATCCGGTGAAAAAAGGCATCAAGTGGGTGTTGATACTGATCATCCTGAGCCTGGTCTGGTACTTGCTGGCCGACCGGTTCACGCCGTATACGCAACAAGCGCGTGTGGGCGCCTTCGTCATTCCAGTGGCGTCGGAAGTCGCGGGCAAGGTGATCCGGGTGAACGTACACAACAATCAAATCGTCAAGGCTGGCGAGGTGCTCTTCGAGGTGGATCCGGCGCCCTATCAGATTGCCGTCGACCGCGCCCGCGCCGACCTTGAGACAACACGCCGGCAATTAGGGGCCAGCACCGCGGGGATTGCCTCGGCGCAAGCCGCATTACGCGTCGCCCAGGCCAATGAAACCAAGGCGCGTCAGGAGAATCAGCGCCTCGAAGGGTTGTACCGTGAAGACCCAGGGACCATCTCTGTGCGCGTGCTCGAAATGTCACGCACCACCCGCGATGCGGCAGTCAGTCAAACCGCCGCCGCCCGTGCCGAAGTAGAACGTGCCAAGGAAACGGAAGGCGGCGGCGAAGATGTCAACGCAAAGTTGCGTAGCGCCGCCACGGCCCTGTCAAAAGCCGAACTGGACCTGGCCAACACGCAAACGCGCGCGCGTTCGGCAGGGCTGATCACTGACCTGCGCACCGATGTCGGGCAATTCGCCTCGGCGGGCGGCCCGGTCATGACCCTGATCACCATTCAAGACATATGGATCACTGCTGACATGACCGAGAACAACCTCGGTCATATCAAGCCCGGCACACCGGTGTCTATTGTGCTCGACTCGCTGCCGGGCGAAGTCTACGACGGTCAGGTACGCAGTGTCGGTTATGGCATCAGCGTCGGACAGCCGGCCCCGCCCGGCACCTTGCCTGGCATACAAAACAGTCGGGATTGGCTGCGACCCGCTCAACGGTTCCCGGTGATCATCGAGTTTTCCCCGGAGTCTAAGAGCGCGCTGCTGGGCAGTGGTGCCATTCGTGCCGGTGGACAAGCTGAAGTCATGGCATTCCCCTCGGAAGGCAATCTGCTCAACCCGCTTGGCCATTTATATTTAGGCCTGATGAGCTGGCTGTCGTATGCCTACTAAACGTTCCCCACGGGAGCAGCGTGCCTTACGGCTGGCCAGTGGTACGGCACTGTGCCTGGCCATCAGTTTCGGCCTGGCATTGCCGATACCGTTTCTCGCGCCCGTGCTGTGCCTGATACTCCTGGCCTCGGTTAATCGCCCGTTGCCCTTCAAAGCGGCGATCGTTCTCGCGCTGGTCGCGATGCTGACCACCGGTATCGGCCTGCTCTTGATTCCGGTCCTGCGTTACTACCCGTTGACCGGCGTGCTGCTGGTCACGGTCAGCCTGTTCATGGTCTTCCGGTGGGGGCTCAGTGGCGGCAATAACCTGATCGTGACTTTGCTGGTGATGGGCCTGACCATGATCTCGTCGGCGGGCGTCGCCGAGTTCGACGCGGCAGCGATGGTCATTGGGGCACTGGTCAAGGGCTTGTTAATGGCGGTGCTGGTGATTGCGATCAGTCATTGGCTGTTCCCCGAGCCCGCCAATGCGCCCTCGCCGCCCGCTGCCCCACCGCCGATGGGTGAAGAAGCCAGTCGGATTGCGTTGCGTGCAACCTTGATTGTCTTGCCGACGTTCCTGCTGGCAATGATCGACCCGGCGAGCTATCTGCCGATCATCCTGAAGGCAGTCGGCCTGGGTCAGCAATGCAACACGACCAACGCCCGCAATGCCGGTCGCGAGCTGGTCGGCGCCACCTTGCTTGGAGGCTTGTTGGCCATTGTGTTCTGGTGCGCTCTGAGCCTGTTCGTGAACCTGTGGATGTTCTTCCTGTGGACGCTGCTGTTCGGCCTGATACTGGCGCGCAAGCTGTATGCCCTGAGCCCGAGCCGGTTTGGCCCTGGGTTGTGGCTCAACACCTTTATCACCTTGATCATTCTGCTGGGCCAGTCAGTGCAGGACAGCGCTTTGGGCAAAGACGTCTACACCGCCTTCGCCGTGCGCATGGGGCTGTTCATCGCCGTCACGCTGTATGCCTGCCTGATGGTCAGACTGCTTGATCGACCCTCGAAAGCGCAGGCTCACGGAGTCACCTGATACCCCTTGCCTTGCAGGCAACTGGTATAGGCTGTCGAGGTGGTGGCAGCGCTGGTTTTCTCATTTTCCCGGCGCTCCTGACGCTGACGCGAACCACCGACCACGACACCTGCCGCCGCCGCTCCTTGAGCTTGATTCTGCCGATACTCCTGTTTCACGTCGTCATTGGCGCCCTCGTAAAACTCGTCATGTTGACGCCCGCGTGCATCGGCTGCGACGGCCCCGGCCGCCGCCCCGACCGCCGCCCCACGCATTCTTCCCCCGGAAGGAGACGTGTCAGTCGAAGCCGCCTGACTGGCTGCCACGCTATGGCATTCGTTGATGTCCAACTGGGTTTGTTGCGAACTCTGGCCTTTGGTCGGCACCACGGTTTCAGCCCAGCCCTGGGCCGATGACACCGACAACGCAACGCACAGGCTGATGGAAGACAACTTATGCATGATGACCTCCTGCGCGACACCCCTGGGCCGTTGCCCACCGATCCCGCGGTTGATTAAGCAGTTAAAAGTGTAGATCAACCCTCACCTGCCTCAGGGCCATTAAAGTCAGCGGCGCCCCGTCAACATGAAACTTTTCGATCGTTTTGTCCTGATGACCTAACCTCATAGGCTAAGTGGTCAACAACAGAGCGGACACGCCTATGCGCCATGCATTGATGTCAGTGATTTTCGTCGCGCTCGCGCTGCTGGGACTTAGTGGTGCTGCACTGTCCGCTGCTGAACCGACGCCGTCTTCAATCATTGTTACAGAAGCTCCGCCGGCAGTAGTGTCCACGACTGAACTGCAAGCCCTGCAAATGCGGCTGGACCTGATTAAACAACAGGTTTCAGTGGCCAATAACGTCACCCTGATGGTCGGCCTGCAAGATTCCGTTCAGTTGTTTATCAAAGACGTGGACACCCTGCAGTCATCGCTGCTGCCCGAACAAAAACAATTACAAGCACAACTTGATGTATTGAGCGGTCCCGTCTCGATTGGCGATGTCGCGGTAGACAAATCGGGCATCACCACGCAACGGACCGATATTTCCGAGCAAAAGAAAACAATCGACTCAACGTTGAAAAACCTGGCCGCCTTAAGATCCAGCGCCGTTGACCTGCTGACTCAAATTGCCGCCATTCGGCGCAGCCTGCTGGAAAGCGAAGTCACGCTACGCAGCGGAAGCATCCTGGCGCGGGACTTTTGGGAGCCATTGATCAATCCGCTGATGGAAGATCGCCTGCGCCTCAACGATTTCATTGAACAGACCAGTAAAGTCTTCGCGGCCGCCTGGCAACCCGGCGAACGTCTGACTACGAGCATACTGATCGTGCTGGCCGTGGCCATCTGGATCTGGGGCCGTAGAGTGGCTGATCAGGGGCTGACCTGGATTTGCATACATCGCCTGCCGGTAGGGCGATTGCGTCGAAGCGCACTGGCGCTGGCGTCGGTATTTGCAACCGTGTTGACCACTGCCTTTGCGTTGCACTTGGTGTTCCATGCGCTCACACGACAACAGCTGTTGTCGCCCATGATGCAGACCTTCGCCGAGGAGTTCGAAAAACTCATTTATACCTGCGTCTTGATCACAGGGTTGAGCCGGGCAATGCTGGCGAACCAGCACCCCTCCTGGCGGCTACCGGATATCGCCGATTCCGTCGCCGAGGCAATGAAGCCCTTCCCCAGGATACTGGCCGCCACCCTGCTGATATTGGTAACGGCGGCGCAAATCACCAATGTCACGGGCATGAGCGGCCCCGCCGTGCTGTTGGGACGAGGCTTGATCGCACTGGTGGTCACAGCGCTGCTCATCCTGTTGTTCCGCCGTGCCAGTCACGCCCAAAGGGAAGTGGTGGCCGCTGGCGATGACACTGAAACGAGCACCGCCCTGGCCGGCCTGATTTACTCCGGCACGATTATCGCGTTGATTACCTCCATCTTCGCCCTGTTGATCGGCTACGTCTCCCTGGCAAGGTTTATCACTTACGAAATGGTCTGGGCATTCATCATCCTGTCCGGCTTCTACATCCTGATTCAGTTGCTCAAAGACTGTTGCGAGTACCTTTTCTCACCCAAGAGTCCCAGCGGCAAGGCGATCAAACAACTGCTGGGGGTTGGCGATGTGCGGCTTGAGCAAGCCGAAGTCATCCTGTCCGGGGCCGGTCGTGCTGCATTATTGCTGTTGGCCGTCATTTCACTGTTTGTCGGTGGCGTTGGCACCACGCTCGGCCAACTGGTTACCCAGGCGCTGTCCATTCTCGGCGGCGACGGCTTGCGCAAACTGAACATCATCCCGGGCCACTTACTCAATGCAATCCTGGCCCTGGTTATTGGTATCTACCTGATTCGGGCGCTTTGCCGCTGGCTCGATGACGAGTTCCTGCCGAAAACCAACATGGACCCCGGCATGTGTGCCTCGCTGAGCACACTGTTCGCCAACGTCGGCTACATCTTGGTGATTTTGCTGACGCTGTCATCGCTGGGCATCGAATGGACGAACCTGGCATGGATTGTCAGTGCGCTGTCGGTAGGTATCGGTTTTGGTTTGCAGGAAATCGTCAAGAACTTCGTCTCCGGCTTGATCCTGCTAACCGAGCGACCGGTCAAGGTGGGCGACCTGATCAGCATCAGCGGCGTCGAAGGTGATATCCGCCGCATCAACGTCAGGGCCACGGAAATCCAACTCAGCGACCGCTCGATTGTGATCGTGCCGAACTCCCAACTGATCTCGCAAAATCTGCGTAACGTGACTCTGGGCGGCAGTGCGCAAGGGGTCGCGACACTTGAGCTGGTGTTCCCGCTGGACATCGACCCGGAGCAGGTAAAAGACTTGCTGTACGACTGCTACCAGCGGAACGAAAACATCCTCGATAAACCGGCGGCGTTTGTGCGCTTCAGCAAACTCAGCCCGGACGGCATCATCTTGACCATCACCGGTTACGTCAGCAGCCCGAGAATTGTCGGCGTCACAAAAAGCGACCTGCTGTTCGAGATATTGAAGCGTCTGAGTGCGGCAGGCATTGCACTGGCCAAACCGGCGACCTAGACCTGATTGATGAGTGCGGTTCATGACTCTATAGACGAATTACGCAAAAACCTTTGCCAATCTGGCGGGTCACTCTTTCTGTGGACTTTGGTTATGCCAAAAACAGGAATCGACTCAATGGACAACCGTGCCCCGCTTCCGCTTTCCAGACGAAGGTTCCTGATCGTGGGGGTCGTGACGGCGGCAACCATGGTGCTTCCGCCTTTTATCTCGGCCAAAGCCTGCGCCGCCAATGCCGCGCAGCCGATCAGATCTGCCGTGACCCTTTCGGTCAATGGCGAACAGCGCGAGCTAGACCTCGACACCCGCACCACGCTGCTCGATGCATTGCGTGAACATTTGCGGCTCACCGGCACAAAAAAGGGTTGCGATCATGGCCAGTGCGGCGCTTGCACGGTGATCGTCGATGGCCGGCGCATCAATGCATGCTTGACACTGGCGGTGATGCACGACGGCGCAAAGGTCACCACCATCGAGGGAATGGGCACGCCTGAAAAGCTCCACCCAATGCAGGCTGCGTTCATCAAGCACGACGGTTACCAATGCGGGTATTGCACGCCGGGGCAGATCTGCTCGGCGGTCGCGGTACTGGAGGAGATCCGCGTCGGCATTCCGAGTCACGCCAGTGCCAGCCTTACCGATTCGCCGCAGCTGACCGCCAGTGAACTGCAGGAACGCATGAGCGGCAATATCTGCCGCTGCGGTGCCTACTCCAACATCATCGAAGCGATTACCGAAGTCGCGGAGGCCGACACATGAGGCCCTTCACCTACCTGCGTGCCAAATCCCCCGCCGAAGCTGCTGCGTTGGCGGCTCAGGTCAACGGCTCACGGTTCATCGCCGGCGGCACCAACCTGCTCGACTTGATGAAGCTGGACATTGAAATTCCCACGCACCTGATTGATGTCAACGGACTGACGCTGGACCGGATCGAAGCCACGCCCGAAGGTGGCCTGAGAATCGGCGCACTGGTCCGAAACACCGACCTCGCTGCCGACTCCCGGGTTCGCAAGGACTACGCGCTGCTGTCCCGCGCCCTCCTCTCCGGTGCTTCCGGCCAGTTGCGCAACAAGGCGACCACCGCCGGCAACCTGTTGCAACGCACGCGCTGCCCGTATTTCTACGACACTAACCAGGCCTGTAACAAACGCCAACCCGGAAGCGGCTGCGCTGCCATTGGCGGTTTCAGCCGTTCATTGGGCGTCATCGGTGTGAGCGATACCTGTATTGCCACGCACCCCAGCGACATGGCCGTGGCCATGCGTGCGCTCGATGCACAGGTCGAAACCGTGCGCCCCGATGGATCGAGCCGGGTGATTCCAATAGCCGATTTCCATCGATTGCCGGGCAACACGCCAAACATCGAAACCACGCTGGCGGCCAATGAGTTGATCACCGCCGTAACCCTGCCAGCGCCACTCGGCGGCACGCACATTTATCAGAAGGTTCGGGACCGCGCTTCGTACGCGTTCGCGCTGATTTCCGTGGCTGCCGTCATTCAGCAGGACGGCAGCGGCCACGTCGCACTGGGCGGCGTTGCGCACAAGCCATGGCGCGTCGAAACGGCTGAAGCGGCAATGCCGCAAGGGGCCAAAGCCGTGGCGGATCAGTTGCTCGCTGGCGCGACACCCACCCCGGAAAACGCCTTCAAACTCACCTTGGTCGAGCGCACGCTCGCGTCGGTAATGGCACAAGCGAGGACTCACGCATGAAATTCGACACCCTCGCCACCACCAACCCCATCGACCAAATGAAAGTGATCGGAAAACCGACCACCCGCATCGAAGGGCCGTTGAAAACCACTGGCTCTGCGCCTTATGCCTACGAACATCATGACGTAGCGCCGAGCCAGGCGTATGGCGTGGTGGTCGGTTCGGCCATCGCCAAGGGCCGCATTGCCTCGATGAACCTTGAAGACGCGCAGTCCGTGCCAGGGGTGATCACCATTGTCACGGCCACCAACGCTGGCAAGCTGGGCAAAGGCAAGTACAACACCGCAAAACTGCTTGGTGGCCCTGATATCCAGCATTATCACCAGGCTGTGGCGCTCGTGGTGGCGAACACTTTCGAACAGGCACGGGCCGCTGCGCAGTTGCTCCACATCCAGTACGTCAGCAGCGAGGGAGCCTTCGATCTGGCCAGCGTTCGCAGTTCCGGCGAGCCCACCAAAGAATCGCCGGACACCACCCATGGTGATTTTGCCGGTGCCTTCGCGACAGCGCCGGTGCAGTTTGACGCGATGTATACCACCCCGGATCAAGCCCACTCAATGATGGAACCCTTTGCTTCGATCGCCTCGTGGCAAGGCGATCAGTTGACCCTGTGGACCTCGAATCAGATGATCGACTGGTCGGTGACGGACCTGGCGACCACGCTCGGTATCCCCAAGAAAAACGTCCGCCTGATCTCGCCCTACATCGGCGGCGGCTTTGGTGGAAAGCTGTTCTTGCGCTGCGATGCGGTACTCGCCGCCCTCGGCGCGCGCCTCGCCGGTCGGCCGGTGAAAGTCGCGCTGGCACGGCCGATGATGTTCAACAACTCGACCCACCGCCCGGCAACGATTCAACGCATTCGTATCGGCGCCACCGCGGACGGCAAGATCACCGCCATGGGCCATGAAGGCTGGTCCGGCGATCTGCCCGGCGGCAAAGTCGAACACGCCTCGCGACCAAGCAAACTGTTGTATGCCGGGGACAATCGATTGGTGTCGATGCGCCTGAGTACGCTTGACCTACCGGAAGGCAATGCCATGCGCGCGCCGGGTGAAGCACCGGGGCTGATGGCACTGGAAATCGCCATGGACGAGATGGCCGAAAAACTCAAACTCGACCCGATCGAGTTTCGGATCATCAACGACACCCAGGTCGATCCGGTCGACCCCAAGCGGCCCTTCTCCCAGCGACATCTGAGCGAATGCCTGCGCACCGGCGCGGCGCGATTTGGCTGGGACAAACGCCATCCACAACCGGGCATTCAACGCGAGGGCCGCTGGCTGATCGGCATGGGCGTCGGTGTCGCGTTTCGCAATAACCTGCAGGTGAAGTCCGGGGCACGGGTGCGCCTGGACGCCAGTGGAACGGTGACCGTGGAAACCGACATGACCGATATCGGCACCGGCAGTTACACGATCATCGCCCAGACCGCGGCCGAAATGTTGGGTGTCGGCCTTGAAGACGTGGTGGTACGGTTAGGCGATTCGAGCTTTCCGGTGTCCTCCGGCTCTGGCGGCCAGTTCGGCGGCAATTGCTCGACGGCGGGCGTGTACGCGGCGTGCGTCAAACTTCGCGAAGCGGTGGCGCAGCGCCTTGGCGTCAGCGTGGAGGATGCGGTGTTTGCTGGCGGTGAAGTGCACGCGGGTGGCAACAGTTTCGCTTTGCACGACGCGGCAACCGAAGGCGAAATCGTCGCCGAGGACTCCATCGAATTCGCCGGGTTGAGCAAGCAATATCAGCAATCCACCTTCGGCGCGCACTTTGTCGAAGTCGCGGTCGACAGCGCGACCGGTGAAACCCGTGTGCGGCGGATGCTGGCCGTGTGCGCCGCCGGGCGGATACTCAACCCGACCTCTGCGCGCAGTCAGGTGATCGGCGCGATGACCATGGGTGTCGGCGCGGCGTTGATGGAAGACCTGGTGGTCGATAAACGCCTGGGCTTCTTCGTCAATCACGATCTGGCCGGATACGAAGTGCCGGTGCATGCGGACATCCCGCATCAGGAAGTGATTTTCCTCGACGAAACCGACCCGGCCTCCTCGCCCATGAAAGCCAAAGGCGTCGGTGAGCTGGGGTTGTGCGGTGTCAGTGCGGCGATTGCCAATGCGATCTACAACGCCACCGGCGCGCGTGTTCGGGACTATCCGATCACGCTGGATAAAGTGCTGCACGCGCTACCGCCGATGGCCTGATCAAACCGTTATTGTGCGTGAGCGTAATCCGCTTCGCTGACCTGCTCCACCCAGTCAACCACCTTGCCATCCTGCACTTCGGCAATGGCGATGTGAGTCATTGCGGTGGTGGCCGTTGCGCCGTGCCAGTGCTTCACGCGAGGCGGGATCCATACGGTGTCGCCCGGCCTGATCACCTGCAACGGTTGACCAAGCGCCTGCACCCAGCCCGTTCCTGCCGTGACAATTAACGTCTGCCCCAGCGGATGTGTGTGCCAAGCGGTGCGCGCACCGGGCTCGAACGTAACCGTGGCTCCGCTGACCTGAGCTGGTTCAGAGCCTTTGAATGGCGCATCCACACGCACCGTCCCAGTGAAGTAATCGGCGGGGCCTTTGACGGAGGGTTGGGATCCATTGGGTGTAACAGTCAGCATCGGAGTCTCCTTAGCGTGTGAATCAAAAGCGAACAGCGAAAACGAGAGCGCGGTGACGGCAAGATTATTCATATCAGCCCTGACGCCAGGCAGTGGCAAGGCGCACTAATCTACCCGCTACGCACTCCTACGATTAGCCGTTAGAATCGGGTTAAACCTATGAGGGAGACTCATGAATGCTTCGGGAAAACGCCAACGACTTGCTCGCATTCCTCGCCGTTGCGCGTGAGCGAAGCTTTACCAAAGCCGCCGGCAAGCTGGGGGTTTCCCAGTCGGCGCTGAGCCATACCATTCGCGCACTGGAAGCGCGATTGGGCCTTCGCCTGCTGACCCGTACCACGCGCAGCGTTTCACCTACCGAGGCTGGTCAGCGCTTGCTGGAAACCGTGGGCCCGCACTTTGAAGAGATCGAAATCGAGCTAGCCGCGCTGAACGACTTGCGCGATACACCGGCAGGTAAGATCCGCATCAACGCCATGGACCATGCGCTGGAGTTCATCCTGTGGCCGGTCCTCAAACCGTTCCTGGCCAAATACCCGGATATTTCGGTGGAGGTCTGTTGCGATTACAGTTTCGTCGATATTGCCGCGCAGGGTTTTGATGCCGGAGTGCGCCTGGGCGAAGATGTGGCGCAGGGCATGATTGCCACTCGAATCGGGCCGGACATGCGCATGGCGGTGGTAGGTTCCCCGACGTACTTTGCCGAGCGCGCATTACCCGAAACGCCGCGCGATCTGACTGGGCATCAATGCAACAATCTGCGGCTGCCAACCAGCGGCGGCTTGTACACTTGGGAATTTAAAAAGAACCAGGAAAGCCTCAATGTCCGCGTCTCGGGCCAGGTCACCTTCAATGGCGTTTACCAGTTGCTCCAAGCAGCATTGGACGGCTTCGGCCTGAGCTACATCCCCGAAGACCTCGTGGCACCTCATCTTGCGGACGGTCGACTGGTGCAGGTGTTGAAAGACTGGAGCCCGCCGTTTTCCGGTTTTCACCTCTACTACCCGAGCCGGCGCCAGGCTTCGCCGGCGTTTGCGTTGCTGTTGGAGGCGTTGCGTTATCAGGGCTGACGCCATTCAAGCCCTGCTCATAGGCTAAAGCGCTTTTAGTAGACTAATCAGCACAACGCTCGGGACCTAAGATGGCGTATTGCGCCGCCCCCCCGAGAAGTTATTGTGCGCTCGGCCATGGCCGGATGGAGCGATTCAATTACCCTCTCCAGCGTGTCGGGCGGCCTGTTGTTACTGACGGTGTTTATCATCCACGAAGCGCGAGTCCATCAACCGATCCTGCCACTACGCCTGTTGAAGCACCGCACTCGTGCAGGTGCCTACGCGGCCGCTGCATTTGTGGTTAGCAGCTTGATGCTGGGCTTGGCATTGATGTGCGTGATTGTATTGATCATCAAGCCCGCCCTTTCGACCTCAAAGGCTCAAGTCAACCATTCATGATGTTCCGTACGCGTTGCTTGAGTTCAATCAGCGCTGACCGCCACGCTTGAGCGTTTCACTCGGCAATTCTTTGAACAACGCCCGATAACTGCTGGAAAACCGCCCCAGATGCCAGAACGACCAGTTCATCGCAACTTGCGCAACGGTGGTCTGGTTCGGCGTACAGCTGAGCAATTCACGGTGGGCGCTGTTGAGCCTGCGCAGACGCAGCCAATGGGTCGGCGTCATCCCGGTGAAGGCCTTGAAAGCCTGCTGCAACTGGCGCAGCGACACCCCGGCGACCTGCGAAAGATCCAGCAGATTAAGGATTTCATCCGGGGAATCGGCAGCCCACTCACCGATGCGTTTCATGATCGTGCGCGCTTCAGTGCGACGCTGTAAGCCGCCTCGATCGAGGCAAACAGACGCGTTGTCGAGGATGTACAAACAGTCCTCCAACAACTGCTGGGTCAAGGCTTCCTTGCTCGGAGGGTCGAGCGTTTCTCCCAGCCGGGTCAGCGTGCCGCTTAACCAGCGACTGAACAACGCATTCTGCCCTGAGTTCAGCGGTGACATGAACAACCCCTCGAGCTGCGCCACGTTCAAACCTTGTTGCTGAACGAACTCCGGGCCAAACACCACGGCGATTTCCTGGTAGTTCTCGGGGGTGATCCAAATGTTGCGGCTCTCGCCATTGAGCAGGTAGAGCGCGTTGTCGCTGCGATCAAAACAGAACGCCAGCGATCCCTGGGGTGCACTGAAATTTTGCTCGACCCGGGTATTCATCTGCTCTTCGTAGATCTCCACGCCGTGCAAGTCCAGATAGCGCACACGCCCGGCGAAATGCCCCGGAGACATTTGCTGATAGTGCTGCACCCAACCCGGTGTGGCGCGGATTTGCTCGGCTACATCTTCGGTGTTGAAGGCTTGGACCTGAATCGGACTGGACGCTGACATGGGAGACCTTACGCACTCGTTTGGTGCGTTTTGGTGCTGCTTAAAGTGGATAGATGGAACCGCAAGGCTCGCCCAAGATAGTCGTCAACGCGTCTCAGGGGAAGAGTGCGGTGAATGAAACAGCTCTCCCCCGGCGTTAATAAAACCAATAACGAGGTCTTTATGAATGTCCCCTTCGATCAGCTGTTCACGTGGCTGAAAGATCACAAAATTACCGAAGTCGAGTGTGTGGTCAGCGACTTGACTGGCATTGCACGCGGCAAGATTGCACCCACCAACAAGTTCCTGCATGAGCGAGGCATGCGCTTGCCGGAAAGTGTGCTTTTGCAAACGGTAACCGGGGACTTTGTCGACGACGACATCTACTACGACCTGCTTGACCCGGCCGATATCGACATGGTTTGCAAGCCAGTCCCTGATGCGGTTTTCGTCATTCCATGGGCCATCGAGCCCACTGCTATCGTTATCCACGACACCTTTGACAAATTCGGCAACCCGATCGAGTTGTCGCCGCGCAACGTGCTGAAGAAAGTACTGCAGTTGTACACCGACAAAGGCTGGAGGCCGATTGTCGCGCCGGAAATGGAGTTTTACCTGACCCAGCGTTGCGAAGACCCGGACTTGCCACTCAAGGCGCCGATGGGCCGTTCGGGCCGTGCCGAAAGCGGTCGCCAGTCGTTTTCCATCGATGCCGCCAACGAATTCGATCCGCTGTTCGAAGACGTCTATGACTGGTGCGAACTTCAAGGTCTGGACCTCGACACTTTGATCCATGAAGACGGCCCGGCGCAGATGGAAATCAACTTCCGTCACGGCGACGCGCTGGACCTGGCTGACCAGATCACCGTGTTCAAACGCACCCTGCGCGAGGCCGCGCTCAAGCACAATGTCGCGGCGACCTTCATGGCCAAGCCGATTGGCGATGAGCCCGGAAGCGCCATGCACATCCACCAGAGTGTGGTCGACATCGCAACCGGCCAGCCGATCTTCGCCGACGCGCATGGCAACATGAGCGAGCTGTTCCTGCACCACATTGGCGGCCTGCAAAAGTACATCCCAAAAGTACTGCCGATGTTCGCGCCCAACGTGAACTCGTTCCGCCGCTTCCTGCCGGACACCTCGGCGCCGGTCAACGTCGAATGGGGCGAAGAAAATCGTACCGTCGGCCTGCGCGTGCCGACTTCTTCGCCTGATGCCATGCGTGTGGAAAACCGCTTGCCGGGCGCCGACGCCAATCCGTACCTGGCGATTGCCGCCAGTTTGCTGTGCGGTTACCTGGGCATGGTCGAGCGCGTAGAACCGAGCGCAGCGGTGCAAGGTCGCGCCTATGAACGTCGCAACCTGCGCTTGCCGATCACCATCGAAGACGCGCTGACACAGATGGAAGAATGCGACACCGTCGAGCGTTATCTGGGCAGTAAGTTTGTCCGCGGTTATGTCGCGGTCAAGCGTGCGGAGCACGAGAACTTCAAGCGCGTGATCAGCTCCTGGGAGCGGGAATTCCTGATGATGAGTGTCTAGCCCATAACGGCCTCATCGCGAGCAGGCTCACTCCCACAGGGGAATGCATTCCAAATCTGCAATGCGTTCCCCTGTGGGAGCGAGCCTGCTCGCGATGGCGGCCTCCAGAACACCAAAGAAACTCCGGAAGAATCCAATAATTAGAAGAGGTGTCGATATGCGTCTATTGAAATCCGTGGTCCCGGTCGCGCTGGCGGCAGTGTTCAGCACTGGCGTGCAGGCTCAGCCACAGGTCAGCGTCTATAACTGGACCGATTACATCGGCGAAACCACCCTCGCCGACTTCCAGGCCAAAAGCGGGATCAAGGTGATCTACGACGTCTTCGACTCCAACGAAACCCTGGAGGGCAAACTGCTCGCGGGCCGCACCGGCTACGACGTGGTGGTGCCGTCCAACCACTTCCTCGCACGTCAGGTGAAAGCCGGTGCGTTCCTGAAACTGGACCGCGAGCAACTGCCGAACTTCAAAAATCTCGACCCGAAACTGCTGGCGTTGCTGGAAAAAAACGATCCGCAAAACGCGCACTCGGTCCCGTACCTATGGGGCACCAACGGCATCGGCTATAACGTCGACAAGGTCAAGCAAGTGCTGGGCGTCGATCACATCGATTCCTGGGCCGTTTTGTTCGAACCGGAAAACATAAAGAAACTGAGCCAGTGCGGCGTGTCAATGATGGACTCCGCGGATGAAGTGTTCCCGGCGATGCTCAATTACATGGGCATGGACCCGCGCAGCGAAAACCCTGAGGACTTCAAGAAGGCCGAAGCCAAGCTGTTGGCCATCCGTCCCTACATCACCTACTTCCACTCCTCAAAATATGTTTCGGACCTGGCCAACGGCGACATTTGCGTGGCCTTCGGCTACTCGGGTGACGTGTTCCAGGCCGCCAACCGCGCCAAGGAAGCCAAGAACGGCGTGAACATCGCCTACGCCATTCCCAAGGAAGGCAGCAACCTGTGGTTCGACTTGCTGGCCGTTCCTGCCGACGCGAGCAATCCAAAAGAAGCCCACGCGTTCATCAACTACCTGCTGGACCCACAAGTGATTGCCAAGGTCAGCGCGTCGGTCGGTTACGCCAACCCGAACCCGTCGGCCAAGGAATTCATGGACCCGGAACTGGTGAACAACCCTGAGGTGTATCCCTCGCAGGCCGTCCTCGACAAACTCTACATTTCGACCACCCCGCCCCAGGCGATCATGCGTTTGATGACCCGTTCCTGGAGCAAAGTGAAGTCCAACAAATGACTCAATACAGCAACGAACACACGCAGTCCTACTATGCCGCATCGGCTAACGGGCTGACGCAGCGCCCCACGCTGACCTCGGATCTGGTGGCCGATGTCTGTGTGATCGGCGGCGGCTTCACCGGCGTCAACACCGCCATCGAACTGGCGCAGCGCGGGCTCTCGGTGATCCTGCTGGAGGCTCGGCGGATTGGCTGGGGGGCCAGCGGGCGGAACGGCGGCCAGTTGATTCGCGGCATCGGCCATGACGTCAGCGGATTTGCCAAGCACGTTGGTGCCGAAGGTGTGCGCTATCTGGAACGTGCCGGCGTCGAATCGGTGCAAGTGGTGGGTAATCGGGTCCGCGAACACGGCATCGATTGCGACCTGCGCTGGGGCTTCTGCGAACTGGCCAACACCCCGGCGCAGTTCGCCGGGATGAAGGCCGAACACACGGAACTGATCGCCTCGGGCTACGCCCATGAAACCCGCCTGGTCGAACCCGGACAGATCCGCGAGCAGGTAGTGAACTCCGGCGTGTATGCCGGTGGTTTGGTGGACATGGGCTCGGGGCATTTGCACCCGCTGAACCTGGTACTCGGCGAAGCAGGTGTTGCGCAATCGCTGGGGGTGCAGATTTTCGAGCAGAGCCCGGTGCTGGAACTGATTCATGGCAGTACCGTGCAGGTGCGGTGTGCCGGCGGCACGGTGCGCGCCGGCAGTCTGGTGCTGGCTTGCAACGCGCATCTGGAGGAACTCGAACCCAAGCTCAGCGGCAAAGTGCTGCCGGCGGGCAGCTACATCATCGCCACCGAGCCCTTGTCGGAGGACGCTGCCGCGCAACTGATCCCGCATAACGTCGCGTTGTGCGACCAGAAGGTCGGCCTGGATTACTACCGGCTCTCGGCGGACCGGCGCTTGCTATTCGGCGGTGCCTGCCATTATTCCGGGCGCGATCCGACCGACATCGCGGCGTACATGCGCCCGCAAATGCTCAAGGTGTTCCCGCAATTGGCCAAAGTGCGGATCGACTACCAATGGGGCGGCATGATCGGCATCTCCGCCAATCGCTTCCCTCAGGTCGGACGCTTGAGCCAGCACCCGAACGTGTTCTACGCCCAGGGCTATTCCGGCCATGGCCTGAACGTTACCCACTGGTGCGCCAAACTGTTGGGCGAAGCCATCCACGCCGGCCACAGCCAGGGCTTCGACATCTTCAGCGCCGTGCCGCACATGACGTTCCCCGGCGGGCGCGCCCTGCGCTCGCCACTGCTTGCGCTGGGAATGCTCTGGTATCGAATGCGGGAAGTGCTGGGATGACAGCCTATATCTGAACCCCCTCTGCGAGGGGGCTTGCCCCCCCGCCCTGATCAGTCTGCCCAGCGGCCTCCTGCCGATTTCGGTTGGCGGAAGGTGCCCGGCATCAGGCAATACCCGTTAACGTCGCCCCTCCCCTCGTTCAAGCCCAGTAAAGGCCCTCCATCACTCTGAACTTTATTCATGAACGGCAATGAAGTTGTCGTTAAATGAAAAACGTTTGTCGCCGAATGAATGGTCCCCCTCCGAAAAATGGGCGTAGAAGTCACCAGCAGGTACTGCTGGATGATGCCTTTGCGCCATAGTTCCGATTTACATGCCTCAAATCCTAATAATAATCCGAATAAGGATCGCGTTTTATGCGTGTGAACTTGCCCGTCACCGAGCATGAAAGAGTATTTCCCGCCGAACAACGATTGATCTCCACCACCGATCTGGATAGCCGAATCACTTACTGCAATGACGCGTTCGTTGCCATCAGCGGCTTCACTTACGATGAATTGATCGGCCAGCCCCATAACATGGTTCGACACCCCGATATGCCACCTGGGGTATTCATTCATATGTGGCACACCATCAAGCAAGGCAAACCCTGGATGGGTATTGTGAAAAATCGCGCAAAAAATGGTGATTTCTATTGGGTCAGTGCCTACGTTACGCCCATCTATGAAAACGGCCGCATGAGTGGTTACGAGTCGGTTCGCTCGGTGCCCAGCCGCGACCAGGTCCGTCGGGCAACAGCACTTTATGCAAGGATGCGGGCTGGCAAGCCGATCGTTGCGCTGAGCGCGCGGATTTTCCGGCCTCTGCAACACGCTTGGCCATTGCTGATGGCAGGCGGGATTTCACTGCTGGGTGATCAGTTATTACCCAAAGCTGCGGCTCAGGGAGTTTTGTTGGCGAGCCTGACCATTGCCTGGTACCTGATCGAGTCCCGACATCGCCGGGCCATCGAACGCACCCTGGCGGAGCATCCAAAAGCATTTTCCGACCCGTTGGTAGCGCTCACGTTTAGCGACAACTACGGCCCCCAGGCTCGGCTGGACATGGCCATGCTCAGTGAGGAATCTCGCTTGCAGACAGCCTTGAGCAGACTTGTCGATGCAGGGGTCAATGTAAAGGCCAAAGCGGCACTGTCCTCCGAACTTTCCGGTTCGCAAGCCCAGTCGCTTGACCGCCAGCGCAGTGAAACGGACCAGTCTGCCGCGGCCATCGCGCAGATGGCGGCAACGAATCAGCAAGTGACTCAAAATGTAATCACTACTGCGCATGCTGCGTCCGACGCCGACCAGTTGACCAGGGAAGGAAGTGAACTGGCCCGGCAAAGTCTGCATGCCATGGTCGCCATGAATGAGGCCGTCAATGAAATCGGGCAGGCGGTCAACGCGCTGGCGAGCGAGACGCAATCAATCGGCAGTGTCGTGGATGTCATCACGTCGATTGCCGAACAAACCAACCTGCTGGCACTCAATGCGGCAATCGAGGCGGCCCGGGCAGGTGAACAAGGTCGAGGTTTTGCTGTGGTGGCCGATGAGGTGCGTTCGCTGGCACAGCGCACCCGCACATCCACCGAACAGATCCACGGCATCATCGCTTCACTCAATAGCGGTGCCGATCGCGCCGTATCAACGGCCAGCAAGGGTGAGCAGATTTCTCGCGACAGCATGCAACGTGTCGAAGCGGTGCAATCGGCTCTGGTTGGCATCAGTCAAGCCGTCAGCCGGATCACCGACATGAGCCAGCAAATGGCGTCCGCATCGGAGGAGCAAAGTCACGTAACTGAAGATATCAATCAACAAATCACGCGGATTGCCCAGTTGTGTGATCACAGTGCCGGGCAGGCTAAACAAGGGGCCGCAATTAGTCAGGATCTTGAAGAAATGGCGGAATATCTGCACAGCCTGGCTGAGCGGTTTAACCGGTAGCCATTATTCCAGTTGACGACCTGCAGGGATGTGGGTCAGCAACCTGAGGGGACGATCAGCGAACTCGCCAACAACGCCTCCAACCCCATTGGCTTGGCAAAATAATAACCCTGGGCCTGGCCGGCGCCGATTTCGCGCAGCAAGTCCAGTGTCGCTTCATCCTCTACGCCTTCAGCCACCACACTCAGGTCCAGCGATTGGGCCATCCGCACAATTGCCCGCACGATTGCACGGCTGCGAGCGCTGGTAGTCAATTCGAGGATGAACGACTTGTCGATCTTCAAGCCGCTGAAACGGTATTGATGCACATAACTCAGGGATGAAAACCCTGCACCGAAGTCATCGAGCACCACCGACATACCGTTATCGGCCAGTTGCTGCATGGTCCGTCGGGCAATGGCTGGCTCAGCCACCAGCGCACCTTCGGTCAGCTCCAGGCAGATTCGCGACGGCGCGACCCCGTGCCGCTCCAACAGTGCGAGCACATCACTGGCGAAATCCGGGCGCGTCATGCTGTAGCTGGAGCAATTGACGTGCACCGCAGGCCAATTGGCGTGTTGGGGCTGTGCGAGGATCGCCGCAACGCTGGTGAGCATGTACAAGTCCAGTCGACCGATCAGGCGCAAACCTTCGACATCCGGCAAAAACTCGCCCGGCGCGATCACCCGGCCGCCCGGCTGATGCCAACGGATCAGCGCTTCGAGGGCCAACAGTTCGCCGCTTTCGACGCTGACAATCGGCTGGAAATACGGTAGCAATTCATCAGTACGTTTGAGTGCATTACGCAAGGCGCCTTCCCGCTCCACCTGGTCCGAGACTTCACGGCGCACTTCCTGGTTGAACACCGCGTAGCTGTCGCGCCCGGCGCTCTTGACCCGGTACATCGCTGCATCTGCATCGCGCAGCAAGTCGGCTGGCTCATGATGGAACTGACTGTCGGCACTGACAATGCCGATGCTGCAGGACGAAAAAACTTCATGGCCATTGATGAAAAACGGCAGGTCAAACGCCACCAGGATTCGTTCGGCGATTTCGATCAGCACGTCCAGCGGCGCTTCAGGCGCCAGCACCGAAAACTCATCCCCCCCAAGGCGCGCCAGCATGTCGGTCTCGCGCAGACAACCGCGTAAACGGTGGGCGGCCTGCATCAACAGCAGGTCACCAAAATGGTGGCCGAGGCTGTCGTTGACCATCTTGAAACGGTCAAGGTCGATGAACATCACCGCCAGGTGCCCGCCTTCGCTGCCGAACCGCAACCAGGCCTGGCTGAGGCGTTGTTGCAGGTAAGTACGGTTGGGTAGCCCGGTCAGCGAGTCGTGGGAGTTTTCGTGTTGCAACTTGGCATTGGCGTGATCGAGTTCGCGGGTGCGGTTCTGCACCCGTGCTTCCAGTTTGAGGTTGGCGGCATGGATCGCTTCGGCGGCCGTGCGTCGCGACAGCGCGGTATCAATGTGCCGCGACACGAATGTCAGCAATTCCTGGTCTCGCTGGGTGTACTGCACCTGCGAGGTATAGCTTTGCACCGCGAGCACGCCACGCACCACATCGCTATCGAACAATGGAATGCCCAGCCAGGAGTAGGATCGGACAGACTCATTGGCCAGTTCGATTTCACCGTGCGCAGCCAGTCGTTCAGCCTCGTCGGCGTCGATCAGGCACGGTCGACGCTGTCGGATAACGTACTCAGTCAAGCCCCGGCATCCACGGCGTGCCGACGGGCAGGTGATTTGCCGCTCATCGACATAATACGGAAAGGTCACTTCACTGATCGCGTCGTCGAATAGCGCAATGTAGAAGTTCTTCGCGAACAGCAGATCACCGACGATGCCATGCAAGGTTTGAAACAATTCAGCCATGTCGCCAGGCTGGCTCGACAGTTCAGCAATCTGGAACAAGGCACTCTGCAGATGTTCGGCGCGCTCTCGCTCTGCCACTTCCTGGCGCAATGCGTCGTTGAGTGCAGAAAGTTCCAGGGTGCGACGCACCACCGTCTCTTCCAGATCCTCGCGGTGCAGAATCCGGTCCAGCGCCATGGCAACATGGCGCGCCACCACCAGAAACAGCGCGCGGTCTTCAGCGCTGTAGGTACGAGAAACGTCGTAGACCTGCATGGCAAGCATGCCAAACACGTCATCCGAGGCATTTTTCAACGGAGCGCCCATCCAGAACTCGGGACGATCACCTACGCAGTAGAAACGGTCCTCGGCTTGAGCCGCAAGAATGCCGGCGGCGTCGATCAGCAACGGCTGGCCAGAGGTCAATACCTGGCCGGTCAACGACAGGTGCGAAGGGTCAAGGTATTCGTATTGCTGGGACTCCAAGGCATCAACGTCGATGATGTCGACGTAATACGGGTAGTCAATCTTGCCACTGTGCGGGTCATACAGTGCGAGATAGAAGTTCTCGGCATCGATCAGGCTGGCCAGCAACTCGTGAACCCCCACCAGAAACACTGACCGGTCGCGGGTCGAACTGGCCAGATAGGTAATTTCATACAACACACGCTGAGTAATCTGCGCACGGGCAAGGGTATTGGTCTGTAGCTCAATGCCCAGGCGCTGGGCAAACTCGGCGAGCGCTGGTTCCGCGGCATCGGCGACGGGCGCGAGCAGCCAACCCAGCTCACTTTCGCCTCTGCCGGTCGGCCAGCGGTGCAAGCCCCTGCTCAGGCAGAAAGCTTCAAATTCTCCATTAGCAACGCTTGACGGCCACTGCATCGTTGGGTCGCCCTGCCCGACCCAATGCATTTGTTCACCGGCGCGGTAAACCACCCACGCAGTGGTGTGGGCCCAGTTGCGCGCTGAGTCCAGCAATTGTTCGATCGTATCTTCGTTGCCAGCGTAAGCCATGCCGGCTGTATCCGAGTTCCCTTTCAGTCGAGGTGCGACAACGTCGCAATCGTTTGATTGCCGCGAGGAGTCGGTCAATGGACGAATACTCATCAGCGCTCCCTGAGCCAAAAAATGGCGATACTCACTATCTTGTTGTTAGCAATGTGCCAGTGTGCTTCCCGTTTATAGCGAATACGAATTTATTTCAATAGATTTATTCGTTTTACGAGACCGCACAAACAAAAACGCCGCTCAAAGAGCGGCGTTTTTGCGTTTAGAACGGCAAACGGGATTCACCAGGATTTTTGGCGCCTCAGGCGTTGCCGTTCCAGGGACGGTCTCCATTCGCGTCTTTGATACGGGTCGGCAGGCCCATCACATCCAGCGCCTTGAGGAACGGCTCAGCCGGCAGTTCTTCGACGTTGGCCATACGCTGCACATCCCACTCGCCACGGGCGACCAGCAGAGCGGCAGCCACGGGTGGCACGCCTGCGGTATAGGAAATGCCCTGGCTGTCAGTTTCTGCGAAGGCGTCCTCATGATCGGCCACGTTGTAGATGAACACCTCACGCGGCTGGCCATCCTTGGTGCCCTTGACCAGATCGCCGATGCAGGTCTTGCCGGTGTAGCCAGGTGCCAACGAGCTCGGATCAGGGAGCACGGCCTTGACCACTTTGAGCGGTACGACTTCCAGGCCTTCGGCGGTCTTGACCGGTTGCTCGGAAAGCAGGCCGAGGTTGCGCAGCACCGTGAACACATTGATGTAGTGTTCGCCGAAGCTCATCCAGAAACGCACGTTGGGCACGCCGAGGTTCTTCGACAGAGAGTGCACTTCATCGTGGCCGGTCAGGTACAGGTTCTGCGCCCCGACAACCGGGAGGTCGTCGGTGCGTTTGACTTCGAACATGGTGTTGCTGGTCCACTGGCTGTTCTGCCAGCTCCACACCTGTCCGGTGAACTCGCGGAAATTGATTTCCGGGTCGAAATTGGTGGCGAAATACTTGCCATGGGAACCGGCATTGACGTCGAGAATGTCGATCGAATCAATGTGGTCGAAATACTGTTGTTGCGCCAGTGCTGCATAGGCGTTGACCACACCCGGGTCGAAACCCACGCCGAGAATGGCCGTGATGTTCTTTTCTTTGCACTCTTCGAGGTGATTCCACTCGTAGTTGCCATACCAGGGCGGCGTCTCGCAGATTTTGCCCGGTTCTTCGTGAATGGCGGTGTCCAGGTAGGCCACGCCGGTATCGATGCAGGCACGCAGCACCGACATGTTGAGGAAAGCGGAACCGACGTTGATGACGATTTGCGATTCGGTTTCGCGGATCAGCGCCTTGGTCGCCTCAATATCCAGGGCGTTCAGGGAGAAAGCCTTGATTTCGGCGGGCTGCTTAAGGCTGCCCTTGGACTTGACGCTGTCGATGATGGCCTGACATTTGGAGATGTTGCGCGACGCGATAGCAATACGACCGAGTTCGTCGTTGTGCTGCGCGCACTTGTGGGCCACCACCTTGGCGACACCTCCTGCACCAATGATAAGTACGTTTTTCTTCAATTTTTTTATATCTCCTTTCTGCCAGCTTACGAGAGGCTGGACAGGTAGTCGTTGAAACCAAACTCACGAACCACCTCGACACTACCGTCGAGTTGTTTCACTACGATGGACGGCATTTTCAAACCGTTGAACCAGTTCTTCTTGACCATGGTGTAACCCGCTGCATCGATGAACGACAGTCGATCCCCGATGGCCAGCGGACGATCGAATTGATATTCACCGAAAATATCTCCGGCCAGGCAGGATTTGCCGCACACCATGTAGGTGTGTTCGCCTTCGCTCAGCGCCAGCTTGGCATTCAGGCGATAGATCAACAGATCGAGCATGTGGGCCTCGATGGAGCTGTCCACGACTGCCAGATGCTTGCCGTTGTAGAGCGTGTCGAGCACGGTGACTTCCAGCGACGCGCTCTGCGTAATGGCCGCTTCGCCCGGTTCCAGATAGACCTGCACGCCGTATTTTTGTGAGAAGGCCTTGAGGCGAGCGCAGAATGCGTCCAACTCGTAGTCGTCACCGGTGAAGTGAATACCGCCGCCGAGGCTGACCCACTCGACCTTGTGCAGCAAATGCCCAAATCGCTCTTCGATGGTGCTCAACATCTGGTCGAACAGGCCGAAGTCGCCGTTCTCGCAATTGTTGTGGAACATGAAACCAGAGATCTGCTCGATGACCTGCTCGATCTTCACCGGGTCCCACTCACCCAGACGGCTGAACGGCCGCGCCGGGTCGGCCAACAGGTAATCCGAGCTGCTCACCTGCGGATTGACCCGCAGACCGCGCACCTTGCCTGCTGAAGCTTCAGTGTAGCGCTGCAACTGGCTGATGGAGTTGAAGATGATCTTGTCGCAGTTCTCGAGCATCTCCTCGATCTCGTCGTCGGCCCAGGCCACGCTGTAGGCGTGGGTCTCACCAGCGAACTTCTGCCGACCGAGCTTGAGCTCGTAAAGCGACGACGACGTGGTGCCGTCCATGTACTGCTGCATCAGGTCGAACACCGACCAGGTGGCGAAGCATTTGAGTGCCAGAAGCGCTTTGGCCCCAGACTGTTCGCGCACATAGGCGATCTTCTGCATGTTCGCCAGCAGCTTTTGTTTGTCGATAAGGTAGTACGGCGTTTTGATCATTTCGAGGCGCCTCCGGCAAGGCCAGCCAAAAAAAGGATGCGCATTGTGCCTTCACTGGCGATATATCGAAAGTACAGAAAGTGCTCGCGACGCGAAGCACGGCTTACTTCAAACCCGTAAATATCAGATATTTATCGAGTGAATGGGGGCTGAAGGAAGGATTCAACCTACCTGCTATGCTCCTTCCACCGTTCATTGACGCAGGTCCAAACACTGAACGGCCAACTCGTGATAATGAATTTTTCCGATTTTAGGTAGGCTCTGTATGACGCCCCAGATCTTCTCGGTTCACGGTCTCGTGAGTTTTACCCTTGCCATCCTCCTGCTTTTCCTCGGCAAAACCCTCGTTCAAAAAAGCACCCTACTGCGTCAATACTGTATTCCCGAATCAGTCGTCGGCGGCTTCGTTTGTGCGGCAGTGACGTCCCTGCTGTACTTCGGTCTTAAAATCGAGGTCGAATTCGATCTGCAAATACGCGACACCCTGCTGCTCTATTTCTTTGCCGGCATTGGTTTGAAATCGGACATGCGCCAACTGCTCAAGGGCGGACGCCCTCTGCTGATCCTGCTGGTGCTCGCCGCAGTATTCATCGTCCTGCAAAACGTACTGGGTATGGGTGTGGCCGAGGCCTTTGGACTCGATCCCAAGGCCGGTTTGATGGTGGGCTCCATTTCCCTCACGGGTGGGGCGGGCACCACCCTGGCTTGGGCGCCGCTTTTCATCGAAAAGCTGGGAATCCATAACGCGCATGAACTGGGCATGGCCAGCAACACGGTCGGTCTGATTGCCGCTTGCGTGATCGGTGGTCCTATCGCCAACCGACTGATACGTCGTTATCGACTAAAAACGTCCGGGGATGCGGCGCTGGAGGTCGGCATTCTCGAGGATCAACAGAGCAAGCCACTGGACTACTACGACGTGCTCTGGGCGTGGATGTGGCTCAACCTGACCCTGATGCTCGGCTATGGGCTCAACCTGCTGTTGGTCGATGCCGGCATTACGCTGCCCAAATTCGTCAGCTGCCTGTTTTCGGGGATCGTCATTCACCACATCGTTCTCGCATTGGTGGGCGATCAGCGGCTGAAATCCTGGAGCGGCGCCAGCCTGGGTCTGTCGCTGATCTCCGATATCTGTCTGGGCATGTTTTTGACCATGGCACTGATGGGGCTTCAGTTATGGCAGCTCAATGGCGTGTTGCTGTTCATTGTGTGCGCCTTGACCCTGCAAATTCTGCTGACGGTCCTTTATACGTATTTTGTGGTCTTCCGCTTTATGGGGCGCGATTACGAAGCCAGTGTGATTGCTTCCGGTTTCGGCGGGATTGCCCTTGGTTCCACCGCCACAGCCATCGTCAACATGACGACCGTGACTCAAAAGTACGGCGCCGCCCACCAGGCCTTCCTGATCGTGCCGCTGGTGTGTGGCTTTTTCATTGACCTGGTCAATGCCGTGATCATCGGCATGTTCAGTGGAATCTGATGACCAAATCAGGCCATTTCAGAGCAATTTTGTTGACGCAAGCATTACTGGGGGCACGGGTTTTAGCAGACATGCCTGCCCCCAAGCGTTTCGCGTTTGAAACGGGGTCTCAAGCCAGGCGAATGTCCTTGGCATCAGCAGCGATCATTCACTCAATCACTCGTGCATACACTGATCGGTCAACATTCCCGCCGGACAGAATCACCCCTACCCGTTTCCCCGCCATTGCTTCACGTTCCTGAATAAGCGCCGCCAAGGCCGCCGCACCGGCCCCTTCAGCGAGGTTGTGAGTGTCGGTGTAATAGACACGCATGGCCTCGGCAATTTGCTCCTCACTGACGGATACGATTCGTGCGGCAGCCGCGCCGTAGATGGCAAAGGCGGCGGGAACCGGTTTCCGCACGGCAAGGCCGTCAGCGAAGGTATTCGCCGTAGCGGTTTCAAGGATTTCTCCCGCTTCAAACGACAACTTGGCTGCCGCTGCCTCACCGGACACCACGCCCACCACCCGGGTGTTCAGGCCCAGCGCGTCCCGGGCGGCGATCACCCCACAAATCCCTGATCCACAGCCAATCGGCACATAGACGGTATCCAGATCCGGCGCTGCCTTGAACAACTCCAGCGCATAAGTGGCCACGCCTTTGACCAACTCGACATGGAACGGCGGAATCAAATAGAGGCCATGCACTGGTGCCAGGCGCTCGGCCTCTTCACGGGCCTCATCAAAATCGCGGCCAAACTCGACCACTTCGCCGCCGAACCCGCGCATGGCGGTGTTCTTTTCTACGGAGTTTCCTTTCGGTACAACAATCAACGCCTTCAAGCCCAGCGCGCCGGCTGCCAGCGCCAGGCTCTGACCATGGTTGCCGCGTGTAGCGGTGACAATGCCCTTGACCTCTGGGTGCATGCGTTTGAGCCAGTGCATGAAGGTAATACCCCCTCGCACTTTAAAAGCACCGGTAGGTGTATGGTTTTCGTGTTTGACCCACACAGTGCAACCCAACCGCTCGGCCAGCAGAGGCCACGCGTACTGGGCGGTGGCCGGCATGACCTGGTAAACGTGGCGAGCTGCTTGTTCGATATCGTCGCGGGTCAGTGTGTGCATGAGGCGTCCTCCTTGGGTTTGGCCCAGTCTAGGCACCGGCTCACCCTGTCGGCTTTCAAAAAACTGACCTGACTTTTACGCACCTGCTTCTTTACTATGGTGTTCATGAGCCATCGAAACCGCCACCAGCCCCCGCTCCCGCCTGAACCGATCCGTCGGGTCGAAGCCGGGCCATGGGCGATCGAGTTGCTACCCGGCGCCGCTTATGCAACCCGATATGTAGCAACCCAGGCGGCGATTGGCTTTGCCTTCGATAGCCAGCGAGGTCTGCACGCCATCGGCAGCGATCGAGTGCATCCCTACAACGCCACGCCCAACGGTTTGGCGTTCGTCCCTGCTGGTTGTGACGTGTTGTCAGAGTCGCCCAAGGGCGGTGAATACCTGCGAGTCATGCGCACTGATGGTGTTGGATTGACAGGCGACCGTGCATTCAACAATCGCATTGATCAACAGGCCATTACCCTGGCGCTGCGAATGCGCGCCGCGCTGTTACATGCCTCAGTGGACGATGATTGGGAGGACTGGGCACTCGCATTGGCTGAACGGGCGCAGGACAATGATGCATTGTCGGCGCCCCCTATAGGCTCGATAACCGGTAGCCGGATGCGTCTGCTCGACGAGTTCATTGATGCCGGGCTTGACGGCGTGTTGGGTGTCCCGGCGATGGCGGGGCTACTTGGATTGTCCGAGGGCTATTTCATTCGTGCATTCAAGAATGCAACGGGCAAAAGCCCTCACAGTTACCTGATCGACCGACGCCTCGCCAAGGCCCGTGCGCTGATGCGCGATTCGACCGCCAGGCTGGCGGAAATCGCCCAGACTTGCGGTTTCAACTCACAGTCGCACATGGCGACTACGTTCAAGCAACGTCTTGGCGTGAGTCCGGCACAGCTGCGAATAACCTTCAGATAAAACACAAATCCCTGTGGGATTGAGTGATTCGCCTCTTTTTCTCTGGCGCTTAAACAACAAAAATCCTGCCTGTTTAAACGAAGCCTCCTGTTACCACCCAAAGGCTACAACGCCTTGCGTCATCGCCTACGGGTAAGACAGAATCCGCCGGCTTGTGCGTCCAGGGCACGGGTTCTATCGTGGCTGGGTCACTGAAAAACAGTGATCGGGTTTGGTAGCCCAGTATGTCCAGGCGCATAGCGCCACCTTTTACAGAGATCGTTTTAATCTCTGTTTTTTATGGTGGCCATGCGCAGGGCTCCCTCGGGAGCGCCGGGTTCCTGGACCGGTCTACCAACCTGTGTATGGTCACCACCATTCGTTTGGTAGCGAAGGGTGATGGCTCCTCAATTGTTCCTCCAGGAGTTCCATCCATGATCAAACCAACACCCAACCCACCGAAAACCGATCCGGCATCGCCCTACGAATCCCTCGATTCCAAAAAATTCCACGAAGCGGCCGAGCGCGCCCTCGACCACTACCTCAACCCGGCGGCCCAAATCATGGCCAGTACCCACGAACCCGAACCCATGTTCCTCGCCAATCCCAAGTACGACACCGAATCCCTGCTGGCCAACGCCAGCGAATCACTGGGCTCGGCCACCACCATGCTCAGCAATTTCGCGGCGTTATTGGACAACTCACACCGCAAGACCCTGCTGGGAATTACACAAGTGGTCATGTTGGGGGAATTGGCGGTGAATCAGGCGTTGGATAAGGTTGAGCTGAAGGAGTAAGCACGGCCCTCTATGGCGCAAATTTGTTCCTCGCCACAGAGGGATGCCTTCCTGGAATTCACAAACCCGGTTTGTGCTGCTGGGGGAGATGAGAGCTTAGTTACCCATCACCTCGTCCAGTGCCTGCTCGAGGGTGCTGACCGTGCGCTCGATATTGTGCAGCTTTTCGAGTCCGAACAGACCGATGCGGAAGGTCTGGAAGTCGGCCGGCTCGTCGCATTGCAACGGCACTCCGGCGGCGATCTGTAGGCCGTGGTCGGTAAATTTCTTACCGCTCTTGATGTCGGCATCATCGGTGTAGCTCACTACTACGCCAGGGGCCTGAAAGCCGGGTGCGGCCACGCTTTTGATGCCTTTGCCGGTCAACATTGCGCGCACCCGATCGCCCAGAGCCTGTTGTTCGCCGCGGACCTTGTCGAAACCGTAGGCTTGCGTCTCTTTCATCACTTCGTTAAACCGCGCAAGGGTATCGCTGGGCATGGTCGCATGGTAGGCATGTCCGCCCTGCTCGTAGGCCTGCATGATCTGAAGCCACTTTTTCAGGTCGCAGGCGAAGCTGCTGCTATGCGTCTGCTCGATGCGCTCGAGGGCCAAAGAACTGAGCATCACCAGGGCGCAGCAAGGGGAGGCGCTCCAGCCTTTCTGCGGTGCGCTGATCAGCAGGTCGACTGCGCATTTGTGCATATCAACCCAAAGCGTGCCTGAGGCGATGCAGTCCAGCACGAACAGGCCACCCACCGCATGCACGGCGTCGCCGACGGCCCGAAGGTAGTCGTCGGGCAGGATAATCCCTGATGAGGTTTCAACGTGGGGGGCGAAGACAATCTGCGGCTTCTGCGCCTGAATAGCTGCCAGCACTTCGTCCAGAGGGGGTGGGGCGTAGGCAGCCTGGCGACCAGTGTCGACCGGTCGGGCTTTCAGCACCGTAGTGGCCGCCGGGATGTTGCCCATCTCAAGGATCTGGCTCCAGCGATAACTGAACCAGCCGTTGCGTATCACCAGGCATTGCTGGTCGGTGGCAAACTGTCGCGCCACCGCTTCCATGCCGAATGTGCCGCTGCCCGGGACCACCGCAACAGCCTGGGCGTTGTAGACCTGTTTCAGGGTCCTGGAAATGTTCTTCATCACGCCTTGAAATGACTGCGACATGTGGTTGAGCGAGCGGTCGGTGTAGACCACTGAGTACTCGACCAGCCCCTCGGGATCGATACTGGGATATAGCTTTGACATGGGGTGACTCCTTTGGCAGAGATCTCAGTGGTATCGACCCTGCCCTAAGCCTTGGCAAATGACAAGATTGCTCGGGATTGAATTGCGACTTCTGTCGAGCGGCTGGCATCACAGGTCGATTACTGGACGTAGCAATGGTTAGGCATCGGGTTGCGTACTTGCTGAATGGATTGGTACACCATTGCTGCCCACAGGGTGTTCCATCGTGTTTTCCATCCATTTGAGTGCCTGGGCATTCGTTAGGAAGGGCCGCAGTGGTCGAGGCTTGAAGCGCCGCGGACAACGTCTCCGGTTTTTTTGTTTCTACTCTAGGTGGCCGTCACGCTGCGGTTTCGGCCGCTGGCCTTGGCGGTATAAAGGCTGCGATCAGCCGCCTCGAACAGCTGCTCAACGCCCTCGGTCCCACCGGCGAACTCCACGACACCAGCACTGAATGTCACCGTGACCGTCTCGCCGGCCAGCCGCAGTGGGTGCGTCGCCAGGTGCTGCCGGATGCGTTCCAGCACCAGCACCCCCTGAGCGGCACTCGATTCAGGGAAAAGGATGGCGAACTCCTCGCCGCCAACCCGCGCCGGGCTGTCGATATCGCGCAACTGCGTACTCAATACCTTCGCCAACACTTGCAGCACATGGTCGCCTTCTGGATGCCCATAGCGATCGTTGATCGTCTTGAAATGGTCTATATCAATCAGTGCCAGCGCACTCGGGCGCAGACTTCGCATGGCCCGCTGATGCTCGTTGGCCAGCAGCGGAGTAAAACCGCGGCGATTGAGCAAGCCGGTCAACGGATCGCGCAGAGCCTCGCGATGCCAGTGCTGCCCAGACGCATCGGTTTCCAAAAAATGATGGTATTTCAAGACCAGACACAGGCTGACATAGGTGGTGGAGAAGACAAACCCCAGCAACCGGAAGTGCGCTTCATCTGCGTTGTACTCACTGAAAGGCCCCAATTGTTTGGCGCTTAGCGCCACTATCGCTGCCACCGTCAGCAGCAATGCAAGGTAGACGCCACCCGCCGGTACCCGGAAGACCAGGAGAAACAGTCCCGGCAAAATTAAATAGAACCAGCCGCTGACGCCCCAGATGTCCAACGCCAGCAGCACTCCGCAAAACAGCAGGTTTGCTAACACCCAGCCCCATTCACGGCCATGCGGAAACTGCGCTGGCCAAGCCTGGTACAAGGGGTAGATCAGCAATATCCCGAGGCTGTCGGCCAGAATCAGATCGCGCAGCAACTCCGCCGCCTCGGTCGATGGAATATAACCGCCCAATGCCAGGTTGATGACAATCAGCAGGCTACTGATCGCGGTTGGCAAAAAACACACATAAAAGCTGAAGCGCGCCAGGTCACTCGCGCGCTGCAAGCCACCGGGCAATTGCCAGTTCAAAAAGCGCGCCGCGAGAAAGGCGCTCAGGGTGTCGGCGGCGGCGGCAATCAATACATGCCAGGACTGCCAGAGCGCGCCCTCGTGCTTCATCCCCGGGTAATTGGCCAGCAGGCTGACAAAAAAAATCACAGGCAACGCCAACCCGCCAACGCGCAGCACGAGTACCAGACCGATCCCCGAGGCCAACCAGAGCGGGGTGATATTGCTCGGCTGCAGGGAAAACAGCAGCATGCCGAAGCGCGCGCACAGGTAATACACCAATCCGCCGAGGATCAGCTGCACCCACTGCTTGACCGTTAGCACTTTGATTGCGCCCACTCACCCCTGAGGCAAGCAACTCCACGCCACCGTTCGACAATGGCGGCGCTACAGTCACCGCCACCACCCCACAGAGCATCAAGCGGTTCAGCTTGCTCGACTGTTCCAACTGAACCCGCGCGCCACTCATCTTCGAGGCGCATGGATTCGTCTCGGATAGAGAGGTAGAGCTCTATCACCTCTTCTTTCGCTAGCAAACCACGAAGCTGGTCAACGATGTCCTGCGCCAAAATGAAACCTCCATTTTTTCCGCGACGCTCAACCTAGACGCTTTTATGCGCAATCCAGCGGTAACAACTGTCTTTCCCGAAGAGTAGCCGGTATCACCAAATACTACGCCTTCACACGCTTGACCAAGATCAGAAATCCCAACGCACTTGCAAATCACCCGTATTGGCGGTGTAGCCAGTCGCGGCTTCCAGCGTGTACTTCGCCGAAAGGCTCAGAGAACTGCTGCGCAGCAACGTCACGCCCAGCGCCAGCACCCCGGTGTCGTCCACTGGCTTGGCGCCCGGACTGCTGAAGCTGGTGGCGCCCGAGGTATCGGCGGCAAAGTTGGAGACCGACTGCAGGCGAGTGTCCTGGTACTCATGACGCCAGCTTAGCTGCGCCGACGGCACCACGTTGCCGTAGGAGGTGGCGAAGGAATGCTCCAGCTTGGTTCCCAGATCACTTTTCAGCGAGTGGGTGCTGGTGGAATCGATGTGCAGTGCCGCGCCGTTGCCACCGCTTTCGGTGAAGCTGTCCTCATCCAGGGTGCTGTAGGTCAAGCCGGCAATGGGTGTCAGGACCGTATGGTTGCCGAGGTCGATCGGGTAACCAGCCCGGGCAGCGGCGATGTACTGCATTCCGTCGTGGTTGCCATTGGCCACGCCGTTGAAGCCGGGGAAGTTGATTTCCCGCTGGGTGTCGTATTGCTGCTGGACCGCACCCAACGACAGGTCCAGGTACCAGGGATGGCCTTGGTAACTGGCATAGCCGAACAGACCATAGGACTTCACATCGGCAGAACTTCCTTCGTTGTCGCCGTCGCTGTTCACGGTGGTCTGGGTGTAGCTGATCAGGCCGCCGGCCTTCCAGCTGTCGTTCACGGCGCCATCGGCACCGATCAGCATGCCACCGTAGTGACTGTGGTAGCCGGCGATATTATTGCTCTCGCTCAGGCGAGACGTGCCGCCGAACGCCTGGCCCCAGAGCCCGGAGTTGCTGGCGCCCTCCCCCGTGGCGATACCACTGCTACCACCCGTGTTGTCTTGCGCGGTGCGCAACCCGTCCAGGTGCGCCGCCGCAACATTGAGTACCTGCGCGGTGGAAGCGGTGGACGCCTGGGTGGCGGCCGATACGGTTGCCGCCGGGCTCAACTGTGCACCGGCCTTGTTGCCCGCTGCCGAATCAGGGAGCGCCGCGGCGGCGTTGAACAGGTTCATCAGCTGGGCATCGTAGCCGTTGTAGTTGAACAGCCCGGCCAGGGTTGTGGCACCGCCAGCGGTGGTCGATTGATTGATCGGACCGACGGATGGCGCCTCGGGTGTGGCCATAACAGGTGGTATGACATTCGGTGGCGTGACAACCACAGGCGGGGAGACATCCGGTGGCGTAACAACCGCTACAGATGGTGTGACACCCGGTGGCGTGACAATCACAGGTGGGGAGACATCCGGCGGCGTGACAACCACGGGTGGTGTGACATCCGGTGGCGTGACAACCACAGGTGGTGTGACATCCGGTGCCGTAGAGCTGCCCACAGTAACCAACAAATCAGTATTGCCACCGCTGGTCACACTGGTACCGGAGGCGTTGTAGCCCGCAACGGTGTAGTGGAGGTTGTCGGCGTTGTAGTGAGTGCCGATGGTATTGGCTTGAACCACGAGGTAACGCTGGCCTTGGGCAAAGCCATAGCTGCTCAGTTTCTGCAACCCGATCGTGGAGCCCGCTGCGATGTTGGCAGCCCCGGCAACCACCAAGCGACCATAGCCGCTGTCAGTGATATCGCCGGTGGTTACGGCATTGTCAGCCACACCAAGGGTCAGGCTAGCGTTGGCGCCCTGCTCGTAATAACCGGAAATATTGACAGCCTTGTTGACCTGCAGGGTACTGGCGTTGATCAGGCTGGTATTCAGTACTCCAGAAATCAGCGTGGTGCCGCTGCCGGCCAGTGTCAGTGGACCGTTGCCACCGATCACGCCGGAGAAACTGTCACTGTGACCACCATTGTCGAGCGTGCCGCCATCGAGGAGGCTGATGTCGCGCGCGCTGCTGAAGTCGGCCGTGCTCAGCAAGGTGCCGCGGTTTAGCGTCAGATCGCCACTGGTGTTGCCCAGGTTGGCATCGCTGTCCACCGACAAGGTGCCGCCGGTGATGACAGTGCCGCCGCTGTAGGTGTTGCTGCCAAACAACGCCGTCGTGCCAGCACCGGCCAGATTCAGGCCGCCGCTGCCAGCGATCACGCCAGAGACGCTGTCGCTGTGACCACCATTGTCGCCAGCAGCCCAACCGACACGCCCTCTAAAGCGTATACGGTCAAATCGGGTGCGCGATCATCGGTGCGGGGCTGAGCGCCGCCATGTGGGCTGCGCGCGCACTCGGCTTGGGTCGGCGCAGCCTGCCAGTAGAGTCAGCAGGACGCAAACAGCTGCGGACACCGTCAGCGTGCTCTGTGCGAGCCTTTTGTTTTCCAGGTGCGGGGCTGTGCCTGAGCTCAGGCCAGCTGAACATCCGACTGTTCCAGCAGAATCAGCCATAAGCAGTTACTCACCCTGTAAAAAACGACATTAAAAGCAGAAAATGAGCAGCGCAACACTGGACCACTACACAACGCGCTTCGCTTGCAACATTAATGGATTCCATACCACGAAGGCAGAGCAGCCGATTGAACATCGATACCCGAATCAAATTCCGTCATTTGGTGTGTTTTCTCGAAGTGGCACGCCAGGGCAGCCTGGCACGCGCTTGCGACAAGTTGGCCATCAGCCAGCCGGCGCTTTCCAAAACGCTGAAGGAACTGGAATCCCTGCTGGACGCCACACTGTTTGCACGGGGTAAAAAGGGCTCGACGCTGACCGAGGCCGGCGTGGCCTTTTTGCGATATGCAGGGCCGAGCGTGCAATCGCTGCGTGAAGGCGTCAACAGTTTGCGCTCCGGTGTACATGAGCCCATTACCGTGAAGCTCGGTGTGCTGTCCACCGTCGAAAGTCTGTTGGTGCCTGAAATTGTCTGCCGCTTACACAACCGACACCCCGCCTTGGTGGTCAGTGTTGTGACAGGGCCAAGTGCCTATTTGCTGTCACAGCTGCGTGTCGGTGAACTGGATCTGGTGGTGGGCAGGATGACCGAGAGTCCATTGATTCTCGGGCTGGCGTTCGAACACCTCTACAGCGAATCAATGACCCTGGTGGTACGCACCGGTCACCCGGTACTCGCCGATCCATTGGGGCATAAAAACCTCGAAGACTACCCGCTGGTATTGCCGTTGGCGGGGACGACGATCCGCAAATTTGCCGACAGCCTGTTTGTGCAGTACGGGATCACCCCATCAAGCCAACGCCTGGAAACCCTGTCGGTCGCCCTGAGCCGGCGCTACGTACAATGCACCCAGGCTATCTGGGTCGCGCCATTTGACGCCGTCAGACAGGACTTGAGGCAAGGTAATTTGGTTGAGCTGGATCTGGGGATGCGCGAACCCGGCGGTTCTGTGGGCCTATGCACCAATCCTGCGTTGCCGGTGACAACCGCGGCGCAGTGGTGCGTGGACGCGCTGCGCGAGGTCGGGCAAGAGTATCGTGAGGGAAAACATCCATAACCGTTTGGACATGGATCAAGTCGCTTTTTTCAATTTTGAGTTGGGTTGTCCAGGAGGAAACTGGCTACACATCGCTGCCAACGCAGTGCCTGCCTCCGTCCAACCATAACAACAGGAAAAACGACATGTCTGATGCGCACGACAGCCGTTTCGTCATTCGCGACCGTAATTGGCATCCCAAAGCCCTGACGCCCGACTACAAGACGTCGATCCTGCGGTCCCCCCGCCAGGCACTGGTGAGCATCCCCCAGTCTTTATCCGAAACCAGCGGCCCGGATTTTTCCCATCTGAAGATGGGTCAGCACGATAACGATCTGCTATTGAATTTCAATCACGGCGGTCTGCCTATCGGTGAACGCATCATCGTCGCGGGTCGAGTGTGTGATCAGTACGGCAAGCCGGTTCCCCACACCCTGGTGGAGATGTGGCAGGCCAATGCCGGTGGCCGCTACCGGCACAAAAAAGACAGTTACCTGGCCCCCCTTGACCCGAATTTCGGCGGCGTCGGCCGTGCGTTGACTGACCGCGATGGCAACTACAGCTTCCGCACCGTCAAACCCGGCCCTTACCCATGGCGCAACGGTCCCAACGATTGGCGCCCGGCCCATATCCATGTGTCCATCAGTGGCCCGTCAATTGCCACGCGTTTGATTACTCAGTTGTATTTCGAAGGTGATCCGCTCATCCCCATGTGCCCGATCGTCAAGTCGATCGCGAATCAGGAAGCGGTGCAAAGTCTGATCGCCAAACTGGATATGAGCATGGCCAATCCTATGGATTGCCTGGCTTATCGTTTTGATATCGTCCTGCGCGGTCAGCGCAAGACCCACTTCGAAAATCGCTGAGGAGGCCTGCGTATGCCCGTTCAACTGCTACCTGAAACCCCATCGCAAACAGCCGGCCCTTATGTGCATATCGGCCTGGCGCTGGAGACGGCCGGCAACCCGCCGCGCGAGCAGGAAATCTGGAGCGCCATGGCGAAACCTGACGCACCAGGTGAGCACATTGTAGTGATGGGCCACGTGTATGACGGCAATGGCCACTTGATTCGTGACGCGTTTCTGGAGTTCTGGCAGGCGAATCACGAGGGTGTCTACGACACCGGTTACGATCTGGAAAAACCGTTCAACTGTTTTGGCCGTACCGCCACGACCGATGTCGGGGAATGGACGATTAAAACCGTGAAGCCCGGCGTGGTGAAAAATGCGTCGAATGTTGCTATGGCCGCGCACATCAACGTGGCGTTGTTTGCTCGGGGCATCAACATCCACCTGCAGACCCGCCTGTATTTCGACGACGAACCCCAAGCGAATGCCGAGGACCCCGTATTAAACCTGATCGAACAACCCCATCGGCGCGAATCTCTGATCGCCAAGCGCTGCACGGTTGACGGGAAGCTGGCTTACCGGTTCGATATTTATATTCAAGGCGAATCGGAAACTGTGTTCTTCGACTTCTAACGACGCAGGCACGGTGTTGAGACACAAGTGCTCAACACCGTGCTTATGCGCGCTGCAATACCGACTCACCCGCCTTCGGTGGCAATCGCAGGTTATCCAGCAATGCGATCGCCGCTATCACAGCAACACAAAGGAACGTCAGCTGAAAGTCTCCGGTCTCTGCGTGACCGGCATTGCCATGGATGTTCATGGAGAGACGAAGCAGCAACGCGCCCGTGGCAACCCCCATCGCCATGCTCAGTTGGAAAAACATACTGAACAAGGTTGATGCATCGCTCATCTGTTCCTTGGGGACATCGGCAAAACCCAGCGTGTTGAACGCGGTGAACTGCATGGATCGTGACAAGCCACCAACAAACAGAATCAACAATACAAGTACCCGACTCATGTGCTCATCCAGCAATGCACAGGCCGCTATCGCCAGGACGCCGAGGATGCCGTTGAACATCAGCACCGGGCGAAAACCCCAACGTTGCATCACCTGCGTGGTGAACGGCTTCATGGCCAGATTGCCGGCAAAGACGGCCAATACCAGTAGCCCCGCATCCAATGCAGAAAGACCGAAGGCCAGTTGAAACATCAGCGGCAAGAGAAACGGCAAGGTGCTGATGGCGATCCGAAAAATCGACCCACCCCAAAGGCAGACACTGAAGGTACGGATTCCCAAAACACCCAACGCCAGTAACGGTTGCGCATGCCGACGCAGATGTCGCCAGGCTACAGCAGCGAGTATCACGCCTGCACCAACGAGTAATAGTGCCGGCAACAGATTGGCATGACTTTGCCCCAGCATCTCTACGCCGAACAGCAGCGCAGCGCTGGCGCCGCCGGCGAGTAGAAAACCCGTGAAATCAAATGGCCGGGCAATGCCGTGGACTTGCCTGGGAATCAAGATCAGCGCAGCAATCAAGGCCAGCATCCCCAACGGAAGATTAAGGTAGAAAATCCACGGCCAGGACGCGTGGGTGACGATGAAACCACCCAAGGGCGGCCCGAGTATCGGCGCGACCAGACCGGGCCAGGTGATAAAAGAAATTGCCCGCACGAGGTCTTTTTTCTCGGTCGTGCGAAGCACTGCCAAGCGCCCCACCGGAACCATCATCGCTCCGCTGATGCCCTGCAGCACGCGCGCGGCGACAAAGGCTTGCAGGCTGTCACTCAACCCACACATCAATGAAGACAGGCTGAACAGCACAATCGCCGAACTGAATACAAGGCGTGAGCCGAAGCGATCAGCCAACCAGCCGCTGATGGGGATGAACACCGCCACCGCGAGCATGTAGACGCTCATGCCAATGCTCACATCCACCGCCGGCACACCAAATGTCCTGGCCATGTCCGGTAGCGCGGTAGCAATCACCGTAGCGTCGAGGTTCTCCATAAAGAAGGTGACCGCTACCAACAGGGCGATCAATGTTGAGCGGTGTTGAGGCATCGGTCATCCCTGGTTAGCTACGACAATGCTCGACACTTTACTATCGAATGTGGGGTACAACATCAAACGCATCGCGTTTAAAACATGCCGCATGGGCACGGTTATCCCCACCCATGCGCCTCCTCGATGAAGTGCAGCACCGCGCTTGAGCGCTCATCTATCCTTGAAATCAGCGACAGTTCACTGACCATTTCCGGTTGAGCCAACGGCACAATTCGTATGCCTGGCATGGTCAGCCGGGTCATCGTTTCAGGCACGATACTCAGGCCGATGCCCGCTGCAACCAGGCCAGGGATACTCATCAACGAAGGGACGTACATGATGTTTTTGGGATGCAATTGGTTTTGCCGGCATGCCTGAAGCGTGTGAGAGGTCAAACCGATACCCGCGGTGTCGTGTAGAAAAACGAACTTCTCGTGCCGAAGTGTCGCCAATTCTCCGGTAAAACTCTCTGCCAGCTCATGGTTGTCCGGCATCAGCAGAACGAGATTGGATTCACTGAAATGATGGGTGCGCAAACGGTCTGGCAGGTGGTCCTTGAACACCCTGGCAAAGGCGAGATCAAGCTTGTGGTCGAGCAACATGTCGAACTGCGCACGAATACCCGCATCCACCAGCGATACGTTCACCTCGGGAAACGTGCTGAAATAGTACCGCAGCAATTGCGGCAAATTGGCCTCGAACAAGGCCGAGTGATAGCCGATGTTGATCTCACCGACCTCCCCGCGTCGGGCACGCTGGGCCGCGGCTGTTGCCAGTTCGCTGGACTCGATGGACTGGCGCGCATGCGGCAGGAATGCCATGCCGGCAGCGGTCAACGCCACCCCCCGGTTTTCTCGCCGGAACAATGCCAGCCCCAACTCGGACTCAAGCGTTCGCATCAATTGGCTCAGTGCCGGTTGCGCAATCCCCAACTGTTCCGCCGCCCGGCTGAAGTGTTGCAGATCGGCAGCGACCACAAAGGCTTTTAGATGACGCAGTTCCATAACCCTCACTCATAAGGCTGGCTTATCTATTTGTCTGGATTTCGATAATTATTCTGCAAGCTAGATGCGTTAACGTCTACTCACTTCGACGTTTCCTGCCAGCGCCTGGGCCCGAGCGGAATCGTATGGGTATCCCGTAACCATAAAAATAACGACGAGCACTCAATGAGCACAACCAGTCACGAGACTCATGATTCGCGCATGCCTCGCAAAGCGGTGACCGCCGCGACCATTGGCACTGCCCTGGAGTGGTTTGACTTCACGCTGTATGGCGCGATTTCGGCGACAATTCTACCCAAGCTGTTTTTCCCGGCGATGGAGCCAACCGCCGGTCTGCTCGCCTCGCTGGCAACCTTCGGCGTAGGCCTGGCTGCTCGTCCATTGGGTGCGATTACCTGTGGCTACCTCGGCGACAAACTGGGTCGTCGCAACCTGATGCTGGCCACCGTGACCCTGATGGGTCTGGCGTCTGTGCTGATGGGCCTGTTGCCGACTTATGGTCAGATCGGCGTCTGGGCACCGATTCTTCTGGTGCTGCTGCGGATCATTCAAGGCTTCGCACTGGGCGGTGAGTCCACTGGTGCCCAACTGATGGCATTGGAACACGCCTCACCTGATCGCCGTGGGCGCTACTCGGGGATGCTGGGCCTGTGCTCACCGCTTAGCCAGATATTGGCCAACGGGGTGCTAATGGGACTGGCCGCCACGTTGTCCAGCGAGCAGTTTGAAAGTTTTGGATGGCGAATCCCATTCCTCCTCAGTTTCATACTGGTGGTAGTCGGGATCTTCATCCGCCTGAAAGTCGATGAAACCCCAGCTTTCGTTGCCTTGAAAAAGACTCCGGTCAAGCAGGAAAAAAGTCCGCTCAAATCCGCCGTGGGCAGCCATTACAAAACGATCCTGCGCTTGATGCTGTTCTTCTGCTCGCCAGCTGCACTGTTCTATTTGATCGTGATCTTTTCCCTCAGCTACCTGACCAAGCACTTGGGCTTCAGCCAGTCGACGGGCTTCATGTCGCTGATGGTGGCTAACGTCTGCGCGATTTTCGGTGCACTGGCCGGTGGTTACCTGGCGGATCGCTGGGGCCGTAAAAAGGCGCTGGCCCTGGGTTCGTGCATGACCTTGCTGATCCTGTTCGTGTACTTCCCGATCCTCAACACACTGAACGTCCCCGCCATCATGGCCATCATGGGCCTGTTCCTGGGCTTCACTCAGTTTCAGAGCGGCATCCAGCCAGTGGCATTCGCCGAAGCGTTCCCCACTCAGGTCCGTTATTCGGGTTCCGCACTGGCCTACACCGGCGCCAACCTGGTGATCGGCGGCCCAATGCCAATGATTGCGGTCTATCTGATGAGCCAGTCGAACAACTCGCCGTGGCCACTGGTGACGCTGTGCGCGGTGATCAACCTGATCTCGCTGGCGATGATCGTCATCGGCCCAGAAACCCGCGGCATTGACCTGAACGCCGTCGCGGCACCTGACGCGGACGATACTGCCGCTCCAGCCCTTCTTTCCAAATAACGCAGCAGGACGACCATGAACCGCACCGTCTTCATCCTTAACGGCCCTAACTTGAATCTGCTGGGTCGTCGTGAGCCGCACATCTACGGCCACACTACGCTCGAACAGATTCGTCAACGCAGTGAAAGGCTCGCTGAGGAACTTGACCTGGTATGTGACTTTCGCCAGACCAACCACGAAGGCGTGATGGTCGACTGGATTCAAGAGGCTTTCGAGCAAGGCGCAGCCTTGATCATCAACCCGGCCGGCTTTTCGTTTCACTCGATTCCGGTGCTCGATGCCCTGAAGCTGCTCAGCACACCGTTGATTGAACTGCATCTGTCGAACATCCATGCACGCGACGAACTGCATCGCCACTCAATCATGTCTGGCGCAGTCAATGCCGTGATTTGCGGCATGGGTGCCGACGGTTATCCCCTCGCCATCCGGGCCATTGACGACCTGCTGCGTCGGCAGGTGTCCAACAGCTAACCCCCTCTTCGCTAAACGCTTACACGGCGGTCTCTCGGCAGATTGTTGCCAGAGCCGCCTGCGCCTGAAATTCAGTCGCCGGCTGTAAAAAAACGCCAAAAAAATAATAATTGAATGCGAGAAAACCAACATGCATCACTCTGTTTTTAGCCGTAACGTGCCCGCTCACTACTCCTTGATCAGCCTGGCCCTGGCAATCAGTGCCGGCTCAGCGACTGTCGTTCATGCCGATGAAAACAGCGGTTTCATTGAGGGCGCGACGTCCACGCTCAATCTGCGCAACGCCTACATCAATCGTAACTTCGTCAATCCCGCCTACCCGAATGCCGCCGCACCACAGAACAAAGCTGAGGAGTGGACGCAAAACTTCATCCTCGATACCCGCTCTGGTTATACCCAAGGGCCGGTAGGTTTCGGTGTTGATGTTCTGGGGCTTTATTCGCAGAAGCTTGATGGGGGCAAAGGCACTGCCGGTACGCAACTGTTGCCTGTCCATGGTGATGGAGAGCCTGCTGACAACTTCGGACGGTTGGCAGTTGCTGGCAAGGCCAAGGTTTCCAAGACGGTCGTAAAAGTAGGCGAATGGGTCAGCACCCTGCCAATTCTGCGTTCGGATGACGGCCGCTCGTTGCCGCAGACCTTTCAAGGTGCACAGATCACCTCCCAAGAGATCGGAGGGTTGTCGTTATACGGCGGTCAAATCCGGCAGAACAGCCCGCGCAATGACGCCAGCATGGAAGACATGTCCATGAACGGCAAAGCGGCGTTCACGTCCGATCGATTCAACTTCGGCGGTGGTGAATACACGTTCAACGAGAAGCGCACGACGGTTGGAGTCTGGTACGACGAACTCCAAGACATCTACCAACAGCAATATTTCAGCCTCAATCACAGCCAGCCCGTGGGCGACTGGGTACTGGGCGCCAATATGGGCTTTTTCTCGGGTAAGGAAAACGGCGCCAGTCTGGCCGGCGACTTGGACAACAAGACAGCCTTCGGCCTGTTCTCCGCCAAACTGGGGGGCAATACGTTCTATGTCGGCCTGCAAAAGCTCACCGGCGATAACGCGTGGATGCGGGTCAACGGTTCCAGTGGCGGCACATTGGCGAACGACAGCTACAACTCCAGTTACGACAACGCGCAGGAACATCCCTGGCAGGTTCGCCATGACTATAACTTCGTCGGAATGGGGGTCCCGGGGCTGACCATGATGAACCGCTACATCAGTGGCGACAACGTGCACACGGGCGCAATCACCGACGGCAAGGAATGGGGTCGCGAATCGGAGTTGGCCTATGTGGTTCAGTCTGGCACCTTGAAAAACCTGAGCGTCAAATGGAGAAACGCCAGTATCCGGAAAAACTTCAGCACCAACGAATTTGACGAAAACCGGATCTTCATCAGCTACCCGATATCGTTGCTGTAACTCTGCCTGGCTGAGCACGCTGCGTTCATCTGAAAGGATACAGATTGAACGTGGCAGTGTTCGTGCGGGTGTTTATCCGCATTCCGGGCCAGAAGTGGCCAGTCAAGTGAGGGCTTCTATCGGACGCTAAACGCCTGTTCCGCCGCGATGTCTTCCTGCCCCCTTGACCGACTTCCGGTTAGATTGACCCGTTGATGGACTGTAACGGGTTAATGATCAATATTTGACATCACGAGCGGTGTCGCGGGTGTCCTGTTTGGTGTCGCGCTTGTCCTGACGGCAATCGTTGCGACTCTTTTCATCTCCCTCCTTGCATGCCTCCTTGGTTTCCCGGGAAGCCTCGCGCCCTTCCTGCTTGACATCGCGCGACTCTTGTCGCTGGTCAGCCTGATCGGTTGCATGGACCAGCGTCGGCACCCAGAGGCCGCCAGTTGCAATGGCCAGTGTGGCCAAGACAGACAAATAATGTGTGCGAATCATGATTCTCCTCCTGCCAGAGTATTCAATCACTTAGAGGCCTGCGGAGTTCATGACGGAACTTGCGGGCCTAATTTTGTGCCTCAACTTCGTCCCTGTCCGGCGCGTCCGCAACAGCCTCTCTGGCCGCGCGCGCCTCAGCTTTGGCGGCGTCTCTGTTCGCATCTGCAGCAGCCTTCGCCGCATTTCTGGCGGCATCTGCGTCAGCTTTGGCGGCGTCCCTGGCTGCATCTGCCGTGGCCCGCGCCGCATCTCTGGTCGCATCTGCGCCCGCTACACCTGCAGCTTTTGCAGCGTCTCTGGCAGCATCCGCCTCGGCTCGGGCCGCATCTCTAGCGGCATCTGCAGCAGCTTTGGCATTATCCCGGGCGGCATCTGCATCGTTTCTGGCAGCATCCCTTTCCGCATCTGCGGCATCGTTGCCAGCGTCGTTGTCATGCGCATTGCCTGGGCCTCTGTTGCCGGCATCTCCCCCATGGTCAGCGTCTCCGCGCCCCGGGCCGCCATGACCGTCACCGTCACCGTCATGACCAGCAGCATGATTGCCACCTTCGCCATGGCCGCTGCTACCGTGCCCGCCTCCTGAGCCTGAGCCGTCGCCACCGTGACCACCACTGCCTCCGTGGCCACCGCTGCCGCCATCTTTGGCGTACACGCTGGAAAAACTACTGATGTAATCGGGTACAAGGACAGTCGAAGCCGACAGGACTCCGCCAATTGCGAGGGCCAATAAACATTTCTTGAGAAACATGAGCCACCTCCGCTTGGCGTTGCGTCGTCATCTCCGTATCGAACGCAATCACCAGTGAGTTCCCGGCCACCTACTGGAGCGGCCAGCTAACCGGCACGGTCATAAATTTGCAGCATTAACGAGCCACTGCGGTTGCGCACGATCCCTTAGAGCCAGTTAGCATCGTTGAGTGGGGAAGTATTCCCACATTCTTTTTTGATAAGTGCTGTCCACTCAAGTTCAACGCAATCACACGCTTGATGCAGCACCCAAGATCAAAACTGCTACGCTTGAAACAATAGCTTTGGCGCTTTTCAGCCTACCGGCGCACGTGTTCTCTGTGACTGATGGAACAGTCGAATTACCCGATCCTGTGCCCAAGCGAGTCAGACTTCGTTGAGCAAAGGAGTGGACATGGCCCCCCGCAAAAACAGATTTTCCAAAAGCAAAACAGGGCAATCGGAAGACAACGGGGACGAGCGAGTCTTTCACTCGCGCAAGGAGCGTCTGTACGAAGGTGAGCTATTACGCGCGCGTCTGCCGCATGCCCTTCACGCGGAATGGAAACCGGCACGCAAACACCGTGACCCGATCAAACTCCTCGAAGAGTCCAACCGCTATCGACTACCCAATCTAGTGCCAGTGCGCTACGGCCGCATGTTGCGCAGTCCATTCACCTTTTTACGCGGTTCTGCGGGTTTGATGGCGCATGACCTGGCCGCTCTGCCGACCACCGGCATTCAGGTGCAGGCCTGCGGGGATTGTCACCTGATGAATTTCGGGTTGTTTGCGACACCTGAGCGCAATCTGATTTTTGACATAAACGACTTCGACGAAACGCTCCCCGCCCCCTGGGAATGGGATGTAAAACGCCTGGCAATCAGTTTTGCCGTGGCCGCGCGCGATAACCACCTCAGCGATAAAGCGGCACAGGGCATAGCCGCCGAATGCGTTCGTGCTTACCGCGTGTACCTGCGTAAATTTTCGAAGATGAACCCAATGGATGTCTGGTATGACCGCCTGGATGCCCAAGCCATCATTGATATGTCGCCCAATGCTGAAATCAAGAAAATCCGCGAACAATTGGTCGCAAAGGCCAAGATGCGCGTCGGCGATTACCTCTATCCCCGGATCAGCAGCGAAGTCGGAGGGCGGCGACGCCTGATCGATCAACCCCCCATACTTTTCCATGTGTATGAAAAGGGCTTCGCGCGAGGCGTCCATTTGGCGCTGCAAGATTATCGATTGTCGCTGCCCCATGAACGGCGCGTGCTCTTTGATCGCTACCGTCTGGAAGACATTGCCGTCAAAGCGGTGGGCATCGGCAGTGTCGGTACCTATTGTTTCGTCGGCCTGTTCTTTTCTGCGGAGAACCATCCTTTGCTCCTGCAATTCAAGGAAGCCTGTCCCTCGGTACTGGCGCCCTATGCAGGCAAGAGCGTCTATGAGAACCAAGGGCAGCGTGTGGTCACGGGGCAGCGTCTGATGCAGTCGTCCAGCGACATCTTTTTGGGCTGGACGCGCGGCCAAAACGGGCGGTACTTCTTTGTGCGTCAGTTGCGAGACATGAAGATGTCAGCGCCCATCGAAGGCACATCCGCCGCACGAATGAAGATGTACGCCGAATGTTGCGGTCTTACCCTGGCCCGTGCCCACGCCAAATCAGGGGATGCAGCGCTCATTAGTGGCTACCTGGGCAAGACAGACTCCTTCGACCAGGCCATCGGAACATTTGCCATCGCCTATGCCGATCAAAATGTAAAAGACCATACCGCGCTGGTGGCCGCAGAAAAATCAGGGCGGATCAATGCGTTGAGAGAAGAAGACTGATGGCGCCGACCCAACTGACAACTCCGGACATCGAAATGCCCGCCCCCGAATTCACTCTTCTCCAAAGTTGGCACCGTAACGCGCAATCCTGGATCGATGCCATCCGCAGCGGCGCCATCGAAAGCCGCCTGAAGGTCACCGATCAGGCCATCCTGTTGGCGGTGATGGGCCGCCAGCCCGAACGTGTGCTCGATCTTGGCTGTGGCGAGGGCTGGTTGTTGCGTGCGCTGGCTGAACGGGGCATCCAGGTGGTTGGGGTGGATGGCGCCGCGACACTGGTCGACGCGGCGCGGGCAGCGGGCTCTTCACCCGTACATTTGGCGAGTTATGAAGCGTTGGTGGAAGCGAAGGTAAACGTCGGCCGCGACTACGACCTGATCTGCGCCAACTTCGCACTGTTGCACCAAGACATCATCCCCCTGCTAGCCGCCATGAACGCCCTGCTCACCCCTGGCGGCGCGCTGGTGATCCAGACGTTGCATCCGTGGACCACTGCGGCGAGCGATTATCAGGATGGCTGGCGGGAAGAAACCTTTTCCGGGTTCGAGGGGCAGTGGCAATCCATGCCTTGGTACTTTCGCACCTTGTCCAGTTGGCTGAATGCGCTGGACATGGCCGGTTTTCGGCTGGTCGGCTTGCAGGAGCCACAGCACCCGCAAAGTCCTGTGCCGCAGTCGCTGCTGCTGGTGGCCGAACAACGGGGATGAGCGCCGCCGGCTCCCATCTAGAGCATTTTCTCCAGCCCGATCTTGTCGCTGAGCCAGGCCTTGAAGCTGCGCCATGTGCCACCCGGCTCCTGATGCAAGGTATGCCGGCGGCCGTCGTCTTCGGCGATCCAGACGATTTCGCCGTTTTCCAGGCTGGCCTGGTAACTCACGGCCGGTGCCATGCCCTCAAGCGCCAAGTCGCGCATGTAGCCGGCCAATTCAGGGCTGTCGACCAGCACCCCCACTTCAGTGTTCCAAAACACTGAACGCGGATCGAAATTGAAGGAGCCGATGAACACCTTCTGCTTGTCCAGAATCATGGCCTTGGTGTGCAAGCTCGAGTCCGAGCCACCCCTGAAGCCACGAGAAGAACCCCCTCTGGGGTCGTCCTGCTGGCGCCGCAGTTCATAGAGCTTCACACCATGTTCGAGCAGGGTCTTGCGATAAGGTGCATAGCCGCCATGCACCGCCGGTACATCGGTGGCTTCCAGTGAGTTGGTCAACAGGCGTACATCGACACCGGCATCGGCACGGCCGATGAGGTAGGTCATGCCCGGCTTTTGCGGGACGAAATAGGCCGAGATCAGGATGAACTCCTTACTGACGCCGTCGAGCGCAGGTCGTAGTTGTGTGGCCATCAATAGAGAGCGGGCCGGTTCGTCGTCAGCCAGCACCTTACTCGGGGCGTCCCACATTGCCTGGCTATGGGCCCAGATCAGCTCTTTGCGCCATAGATTGAGTTGTGGTTGAGTCCGGTAGGTCATGAGGTGGTCGTACAAAGGTTTGTTCTCGGTACTTGCGGCCTGGAGCGATTGTTCGAGGCGCTGGCGACTCTTTAGCAAGTCTTCAGCGGTTGGCTTGTTGAGCACCAACTCACTGATTGGCTGGCTCAGGGCGCTATTCCAGTACTGATCGAAACTGTGGCCCAACTGCTCGGCGACCGGGCCGAAGCACAGCAGGTCCATGTCGGTGAAGTTGAGATCGGGCTTGGCGTCGAAATATTCATCCCCCAGGTTGCGCCCGCCGACGATGGCCGCGCTGTTGTCGGCCACCCACAATTTGTTGTGCATGCGCCGGTGCTGTTGGGAAAGATTCAGCAGTCGGCCCATGGTTCGGGTCACCAGGGTGCTGCGCCCCAGATGCAGAGGGTTGAAGACACGGATATAAATGTTCGGGTGCACAGCCAGGGTAGCGATGACTTCTTCCTGACCGTCGCTGGCCGTGTCGTCGAGCAAGATGCGTATCCGTACGCCGCGATCGGCGGCCACCAACAATTCACGCACGAGTGCTCGGGTGCTCAGACCGTTATGCACGATGTAGTACTGCAGATCGACGCTCTTGCGCGCATTGCGGATCAACTCGGCGCGGGCCCGGAACGCTTCACTGCTGTTAGGCAACAGGCGAAAACCCGAGCGCCCCTCATGCGGGGCGGCCTGGGCCTGAATGGATCGCCCGAATGACGATTCTCCGGCAGGTATTGCCTCGCTGAAGTCGTGTGGCAAGGGCGTAGTGGCGCAGCCGGCAACCAGCAGTGCGAGCAACAGTGCGGGGAGAAACCAGGAGATGGACAAGGGGCTCGTCCTCAACCTAATGGAGGTAGTGCTGACCTGGGGAGCCAGCCAGTATTTGCAGGACGCAGCCCACAGGTAACCCCCGGCAATCGGCACAACCTACTCCAGTAAAGCCCGGTTCAAGCAGCCTGTCGAAATTTACCGGCCGTTCCACCCACATTGCTCTCCCTCAGTCTCAGCTAAGTTTCGCTACGTATCTTCTCCCCTGCGCAAGTTCAGCGCCACTCAGGAGAGGCTACCCGCAGATGAATCCCGAAAAAGCCGGATGGCTCAACAAAGTACCCGAGGTGACACTGTCATTTTGGGTGATCAAGATTTTGTCCACGACCGTGGGTGAAACGGGCGCAGACTTTCTGGCGGTAGATGCCGGTTTCGGCGCCGGCTGGACCAGCATCGGCATGGCCGTCTTGCTGGCGCTCGCATTGTGCTTTCAATTGCGCACCAAGGCTTACTCGCCCTGGATCTACTGGTTGACCGTCGTGTTGGTGAGCATCGTCGGGACACAGATCACCGACATCATGACCGACATGCTCGACATCAGCCTGTACACCAGCACGGCGGTCTTTTCCGTTCTACTGGCGATCAACTTCCTGGTCTGGTACCGGGTGGAACACAACCTGTCGATCCGCGAAATCATCACCCCGCGACGGGAGCTTTTTTACTGGACGACCGTGCTTTGCACCTTTGCCCTCGGCACTGCCGCGGGCGACCTGGCCACCGAAGCGCTGGGCCTGGGCTTCACCCTCGGCGCCGTGATTTTCGGTGCGCTGATCGCCACGACGCTGGTGGCCTGGCGCATGGGCGGTAATGTGGTGTGGACCTTCTGGATCGCCTACATCCTGACCCGTCCGTTTGGTGCCTCCCTCGGCGACTTGCTGACCCAGGCCAAAACCTACGGCGGCCTCGGTATGGGCGCAGCCTGGACCAGCGCTATTTTCCTGTGCGTCATTGTTCTTTTGGTTGCGGTCGCGCAAATCAGCGTTGGCCAACGTAAATCAATCACTCAGTAACCCTTCAAAGCCCATCAAGGATTTGTCATGCGTTCACTTCAAAATGCCATTCGCTACATTGCCATCGTCTCGTCGATTTTTTTACTTGGCGTCGCCGCCGGCTGCTCGAAACCTGCCGACAAACCCGGTGCCGGCACCTCGACTGCTTCGGTGAGCACATCCGCCCAGTCCGGTTCAAAACTGGGCGATCTGTCCGAGTTCCGCGCTATCGCCGCCGATGTCACCGCGCTCGTCGATAAAAACGATCTGCCAGCGGCGAAAACCCGCATCAAGGATCTGGAAACGACTTGGGATTCTGCCGAAGCCGGCATCAAACCCCGCGCTGCCAGTGACTGGCATGTGCTGGACAAAGCGATTGACCGGGCACTCGATGCCCTGCGCGCTAGCGCGCCGAAGCAGGCCGATTGCAAGGCCGCGATGGATGACCTATTGAAAGCCTTCGATTCGATGAAGGGCAAGCAATGACCAGCAGCCGTACATTGCGTTGATCCGGCGGCGGACAATCACCGGCGCAGGTGCTTCAATACAGGCGCGACGGTCTTGACCGCCGCGTCTTTTTTTGGAGCCGTACATGCGGATATTGCTGGTTGAAGATGACCCGATGATTGGTGATGCCATCCAGGGCGCGCTAAACGATGCGAGCTACGCCACCGACTGGGTAAAAAACGGGCTCACCGCCCTTGCTGCACTGCAAACCCATACCTATGACTTGGTACTGCTGGATCTCGGGTTGCCCGGCAAAGACGGGCTCGATGTGCTCGATGTCATCCGCGGCCGCAACAACCCGGTACCGGTGCTGATCATCACTGCAAGGGACAGTCTCGATGATCGCCTGCGCGGCCTCGATGGCGGTGCTGACGATTTCCTGCTAAAGCCCTTCGCCATGGCGGAACTGCTGGCCCGCATGCGCGCCGTGCTACGCCGCAAAGGCGGCAGCGCCCAGTCACTGCTGGACAATGGCGTGGTGTCACTGGATCTGGTCTCCAAACAAGCCACCACCGCCGACTTCCCCGATGTTCAGCTTTCCAGCCGTGAGTTCGCCTTGCTGCAGGCCCTATTAATCCGGCCTGGCGCCATTCTCTCTCGCAGCGAACTTGAAGACCGGATTTACGGTTGGGGCAATGAAGTGGAAAGCAACGCGGTGGAATTTCTGATTCACGCACTGCGGCGCAAATTGGGGAACCATGTCATCAAAAACGTCAGGGGAATGGGATGGATGGTTTCAAAAAGCACTTGAGCGAATCGATACAGGTACGGCTTTCTGTAACGCTATCGCTGGCCATCCTGATCGTGGCGGCGCTCGCCGGTGTTTTCGCGTTCGTCTCCGCGCTGAACGAGGCACACGAGATGCAGGATGAGACCCTGCGTCAAGTGGCCGTTCTTTTTGAGCGGCAGCAAATGACCCTGCGTTACCCTGCGGGTGAGCCGATCATTGGCGACGACGAAGAATCCAGGGTCATCGTGCAATACCTGGCCGACAGCAGCAAAGCGACCGGCGCTGACGACGCAAGAATACCGCTGCCCTTCCCCACAACGCTGGCCGATGGTTTGTCGACCATAAACATCGCGGGAGAAAACTTTCGTGTGCTGATCCGAACCACACTCCGTGGCGAGCGCATCGTTGTCGCCCAAGAAGCCGGCGTGCGCGACAAAGAGGCTCGCGAGAGTGCCTGGCGCAGTCTGTTGCCGTTTCTCATTTTGTTTCCGGTGCTGTTGCTGGTGGTGGGCGATCTGGTGCGCAAACTGTTCCGGCCCATCGCGAATCTCTCGAAGGAAATCGATCAGCGTGATGAACAAGCACTGCACCCTATCGATGAAAACCACCTGCCGACCGAGATCCGTCCTTTCGTCGTAGCGATCAATCGATTACTGGCGCGCGTCGCGCAGTCCATGGAAGCCCAGCGCCGCTTCATCGCCGACGCAGCCCACGAACTGCGCTCGCCAATGACAGCCCTGTCACTGCAAGCCGAGCGACTGTCCACCACCGAAATGTCGGCGTCGGCCTATGAACGTTTGTTGCCATTGTCCCGGGGAATAGAACGCAGCAGAAAACTGATCGATCAGCTGCTGGCCTTGGCCGCCGCACAATCGAGCCCGGATCGATCACAGGCAACCGTTTCAGTCCATGACGTCTATCGACGGGTATTAGAGGACCTGCTGCCGCTGGCAGAGCGCAAACGCATCGATATCGGTGTTGAAGGCATCGAAGATGTACAGGTCAACATCAACGAAATGGATCTGTTCATCCTGGTCAAGAATCTAGTGGATAACGCTATCCGTTACACCCCCATTGATGGACGAGTCGACCTGACGATCGCGTTGGCGCAAGACACAGTGATCCTTCAAATCAAGGACTCCGGCCCAGGCATCAGCGCAGAAGAACAACTATTGGTGTTCGATCCGTTCTACCGCAGTTTGGGAACCGATGAAACAGGCTCCGGGCTGGGTTTGTCCATCGTCAAGGCGATAGCCGATCGTACGGGCGCGCACATCCGATTGAGTGTTTCAGATGTGGTGAAGCAGAGCGGATTATGTGTTTCGGTCTGCTTGAAAAGAGCTAAACCGTGAAGCTTAGTCAAACGCCCCTGTGCGCACCTCGCCTTGTCTGACGTAATGAGCGATCAGCACACCGCGAGGCGTACTGATCGAATGCGCCAGCGTGAACGCCAACGGTTGTGCCGTGTCGTCGAACAAGCGCTTGCCGCGGCCCAGCACCACAGGAAAAATCATGAGCCTGAGCTCGTCCACCAACCCGACGGCAAGCAGTTGGCGCACCAGAATGCCGCTGCCCTGCGTCAAGAGATCGGCGCCGTCCTCGTGTTTGAGCGTGCGAATCGCGTCGGCCGGATTTCCCTGCAAAGCATGGCTGTTGTGCCAATCAAGCGTATCGGGGTGATGCGTAGCGACGTGTTTGGGTACGCTGTTGAACAGATCAGCGATGGCGTGGTGGTTTGAATCGGCCTGTCTGTGCGGCCAATACGTGGCAAAAATGTCGTAGGTACGCCGCCCCAGCAGCAATTCGAACGGTTTCGCGAACAGGTCCTGAATGGCCTGGCCGGAGACGTTGTCGGCGTAGGGCACGATCCAGCCACCCCAGTGGAATGCGCCGCTGATGTCTTCTTCAGGCCCGCCGGGCGCTTGCATAACGCCGTCCAGACTGATGAATGCGGCAACGATGAGTTTGCGCACAGTCTTGCTCTCCCAGTGAGTACTCGTGCAGGGAACGCCTGGGGTCACAGCAACCCGACAGGCTAGTTCCATGATGGATAGTCGAACATGCCGGTGCGAAATCGACAGCGCAATACACGGATCACACCTGACTATCCAAACGCTACATTCGTTTCGCTTCACTCATGGCTGTAGAAGGATCGGAGTGATAGCCACCGCCTAACGCCTTGATCAGCGCCACCTCGCTTTCCAGACGCTGTCCTTGCAACAACGCCAGGCTGCTCTGCTCGGCCAGCAGCGGCAGGTTCGCTTCCAATGCCACCACCCGACCTAACAGGCCGCGTTGATAATGCGCCTCGGCGCTGTCACGGTTGAACAGAAAGTTACCGATTCGAGCCTGCTGCAACCTCTCCTCCGCGTCCAACCCTTGCAACTTGGTTCCCGCTACGGCGACATCACGAACGGCGTCAAGCACCGCTTGATTGTACTGCTGCACGAGGGTGTTGCTCAGGCTGCGTGTGTTTGCCAGTTCGGCATTGAGGCGGCCACCGTCAAAAATCGGCAGTGTCACACCAGGGATCAGGTTGATTTGCCGACTGCCATGGTCCCACAGGTCTCCCATGTGCAAGGCATCGGCACCGAAGAACGCCTTGATGTCAAAACTTGGATAAAAGGCTGCCTTGGCCGCATCGATATTTGAATAAGACGATTGCACCAGCCAGCGCAAGGCTTGCAAATCCGGACGTCGCGCCAGCAATTCGTAACCCAGGCTTTGTGGCACGCCATAAGCATGTTGCGGCAGGGTTCGCGGTTTCAATGGCAGCGAGACTTCAGCGCTGGCGCCGAGCAATGCGCGCATGGCCTCGCGCAGTTGCTGTGTCTGGCTGCGCAACGAGGCAATCTGACGATCGATCAGTGCCTGGTTGCTCAGTGCCAGTTGCTTTTGTGGTTGCGCTTCCAGGCCCCGCTCAATGAGCGCTTGATGCGCGGCCACCACTTCGGCGGCAATGGTCGACATTTGCTCAAGGTTGGCCAATAGTTGCTGTGCCGTCTGGATCTGGAAATACAACTGACTAACGCCGCTGGACACTTCCAGTTCGACCCAGGCTGCTTCAGCCTCACGCGCGTTGCGCACACCCAAAGCCGCGTCTACTTGCGCACGTTGGCGCCCCCAGAGATCGAGTTGGTACGAGCCGCCGAGGCCGACGATACCCTCTGTGTACCAAGGGCCAGTGAGGCCGAGTTGCGGTTCGTTTTGCGCAAAGGGGCCGAGAAAGCCGTTGGCGGAAACGTGTTGGCGATTGACCAGTCCGACCAGCTCCACTTGCACGCCGGTCAGGGATTTCACCGAGGCGGCTTGGGCGCGGGCCTGATCGATATGACTGCGAGCGATGGTGATGCCCGGCGCCTGAGCGAACGCCATGCTAATCAACTGGTCAAGCTGCGGGTCCTGATAGCGTGCCCACCACCGCGCTTCGGGCCAACTTTCACGGGCCAGGTGCAGGTCATCCGAGAGACGAATACTGGCCGGGTCGCGCTGCGGCACCAGCTCGCCCTCCTCGCGGATCAGCGCGCACCCGCCGAAAATCAGGCAGATGCCGAGCAACGCGCACCAACGAGCACTGGCGTTCATGAGCGCAACTCCGCCAGCGTCCTCGTTTCGAATGACAGCCAATCTGGTAGAGCATCAATCTGGCGACGCAGCTCCTGCAGCGCCTGCAACAGCGCGTCACCGCCCTGCCCGATTTGTGTTGGCGGATCGAAGGGTGGTAAAGCCTCCAGCGTAACGGTCGGATCCAGCAGTCGTGTCGCGTAATTGACCAGCCACGTGCTCATTTGCGCCTGTTGCTGGTCCAGCCAGCCGCGCAGCGACATCGGCAGTTCGGCATTGAGTGCCGCTCGGTTTCGCTGGAACTGGCCGGTCAACAGCAGGATCTCCCGTGCCCGGGCCAACAGCGTCTGGGTGAACAGCGTCAGCTCTTCATGCTCACTTTGTTGCCAACCGGGCTCCAGCGCGACCCGTGCGAGCATGGTCTCGCATTCGGCAAGCTGACCCCAGCTGCGCACACTTTGTTGGTGCAGTTGATCGGTCGATTCAAGGGCGCTGGGGGCGCGCAACAATCCGGCAATGCTCTGCAAGGTGGCGCCCAGACGCCGGCGTAAACTGTCACCCTCACGTTCCGGCCACAGCACCACATGCACCAGTGTGCTGACCAGAACACCGAGAATAATGCCCACCAGACGGTCGCGAATCTCCGTGAGATCGGTCGTCGGGCCAAACTGTTCAAGCAAGGCCAGGGCAAAACAGAACATGATCTGCAATCCGGCATAGCTGATGCGCTCAGAACCTGCCGCGACCCAGGCACCGAGACCGATCACCGGCAGGCTCATGATCAACAAGCCGACCAACGTATCGATGCCCGGTATGACAAAGACCATGCACAGCAGCGCCAACGCACTTCCCAGCAAACAACCGCCAATGCGCAATACGCCCTTCTGGGTCGAGGCGCCGAGACTGGGCAAGGCGACGATCACGCAGGTCAGCATCACGGTGTGGATGCCGGGCCAGTCAACCGCGTTGTAGAACACATAGCAAAACAGCGTTGCCAGCCAGGTTTTGAAGGCAAAAAGCAGGTAATTGGGATTACTGAAGGCGTCACTTGCCAACAGTGGCTCCTTCACCGGGGTGCTGCTGGCCGGGATTTCACGCTCACTGACGGCCAGGGTGCGCAACGCATCGCGCATTTCCTCCAGTGCCGGCGGCATCGCTGGCCGCGCCAATGTCGTGCTGTGCAATTGCAGCGACGGCATGGGATCTGTATCGATGGCTTTGGCCAGCGCCACGCAATCCTGACGTAACGCCGCCAGTGCCTCAATGTCAGAGACGCCAGTGTTCAAGGACGCTGCAGCCGCATGCAGCCGGCTCACACAAGTGATCAACGCCAACTGCTTCACCTCGTGGGCGCGACAGCCAGCATCGCGCATGCTCGCAAACTTCAGCAGTTTGTGCAGGCCGAGCACGCTCTGCTGCACGTCAGTCGCGCTGACCACAGGAATCTTCGCCCGCCCTTCCTCCAACGCGACCAGACACGCCTTGACCTTCGCCAACTCCCGCTGCATGGCCTCGCGCAATAGCTGCTGCGGTTCTTGCGGCAACAGCAATGTATTGACCAGCAGCGTGACCAGCGTCGGGTAAACCACGGCCATCCATACCCACAGACAACCCCGTAACAGCAACTCGGGCTGAGCAACGAGATCCACCAGGCTCTGGACGTAAATAGTGACGATAGCGACCACGAAAAACAGCGGGCCAAGGCGCGTGGCGCGCATGGCGAACAGGCTGACGAGAAAGACCACACTGGCACAAATAATGCGCAGCAGCGGATAGCCATAAGTGAACTTGAGCACAAGGATTGCAAGGCCGATGGCGAGCGTCGCGCTGACAATGAACAGGATGCCGGCCATCCTTGTCAGGACCACGTTGGTCTGGCTGACAAAGAACACCATGATCAGTGACAGTGCCAGCAGCGGCACTTCAAGACTCATCGAAAGAATGATGACTAGCGTACACGCCAGCAGATTGCGCAGTAATGCATTGCTGCGCCCGGGAAAGGCCGCCAACTCCGTGACGAGAAAGCGCCAGTACCGCTCAAACCAGCCATCGACGACAGTCATTGGCGCGGACCTTCGCCGCTATCGGTATGGATCACCGCCACCGCCGATGCGCCGATACGGAACAGCTGCGGGTCGGGCTGATCGACTCGAATACGCACCGGAAAACGTTGGGCCACCCGCACCCAGTTGATGGTTCGCGCGACTTTGGGCAGTCCACTGACTTGAGCGCCGCCATCGTCGGGAAAAACGCCAAAGCCGATGGAGTCGACGGTACCGCTGAATGCACGCCCGCTGTCGCTCATCAGATAGAGCGTGCTGCGGTTGCCGGTATGGATGTTGTGCAGTTCGGTCTCGCGAAAGTTCGCTACCACGTACCAGTGCCGCGTATCGATCAGACTGAACAACGGATGCCCCGCAGCGGCGAACTGGCCGTCGGAGGTCGTCAGGCCGACGATTCTTCCGTCGAAGGGCGCGCGCACAACACTGTGTTCCAGATCCAGCTCGGCGCGGGCTATTTGCGCCTGAATCACCGCACGTTTAGCGACCAACGCATCAACCCCACTAACGGCCGCAGCGGCTTGTTTGACCTGCAGTTGCGCGGCGTTCAACTCGGCTCGGGCGCTCTTGGCGGCGGTCCGCGCCTGGTCCACCTGCTCCTCGGACACGTAGCCGCGTGATAGCAGCGGTTCCATCCGGCGCAGGGTATCTGCCGTCTGGGCCGCGGTCGCTCTGGCCCGTTCGATGCTGGCTTGTACCGCGTCGGAGTTGAATTGCTGGGCATCGACCTGGCGCTGGCTGAGGATGATTTCCTGGTTCAATGCTTGCATCGACGCTTGAGTCTGGTCGAGGACGTCCTGATAGGGACGCGCATCAATGCGCAGGAGCACATCCCCCTGCTTTACCTGCTGGTTTTCTTGCACCGGTAGCTCAACGATGCTGCCGCTCACCTCGGGGGTGACACTAATAGTGTCAGCGTAGGCATAGGCGTCATCGGTGCGGGGCGCATTGTCGAGCCGCCAGACCACACCTATCAGCAGGACCAGCGTCAGCCCCAGCAGCACCAGTATCAGAACGCGCCGGGGCAGCGGCTTCACAGCTTTTTCGCTCATGGTCGGCGACTCCCGGTCAGGACTGGAAGAACAGCAGCCAGGCGCTCAAGGCGAAGAGCGCGGTCAAGATGGGATAAAACAGCGCTGGCGGCGCCAGCCAGGCACTGTAACCGAGCCGAGCCAGCGACTTATGGACAAGCAGGACAAGTAGCGCAGCGCCCAGAATGCAGAACAGCCAGTCAGGGAAAAACGCTCCCAGCACGGGCACCGAAGACGCATTGGAACAGGCTGATAGCGCCAGCATCAGCAGAACAACGCTGCCATGCCAGGTTCTCGTCTTCTTGCCCTTATGGCCCATCAAGGTTCCTCCACTACAGGAAAACCCGAGTTTCCACAGTCGATAAAAAACCATCTCTGTAGTGTATGTCGCCTGGTCATATCGTGGTCACGTGTTGGCCGCGAGCATCCTTTATAGCTCACAAAGAGGGGAGTTTCATGGCTGCACTGCGCCACCGTTTCGACTTTCGATTTGCTCAATTGCAAGGCACTTCTATATTGAGGGGGTGCTCTGAATTTCCTGCCACCTGTTGAGCCTTGGCCCATGGCAAATACTGATCAATTGATCATCTGCGAGCACTGCGACTGTGTGTATGAAAAAGTCACGCTCGTTGAACACCAGAAAACCCTGTGTACGTGCTGCGGTGCGGTGCTGCGGCGCCATAACCGCTTGACGGTAGAACAGCGATTGGCCCTGACCTTCGCGGCGTTGATGCTGTGGGTTTTCGCCAACTTTTACCCCGTCATGACCATCAGCCTGAAAGGCGTTAGAAACAGTGCGACCCTGTGGGATTCGGTAGTGGCCTTGAGTCTTGGGCCGATCACCTTCATCGCGTTGGTCGCGGCGATATCGATGATCCTCGCGCCGATTTGCCAACTGTTGCTGCTGATCTGGGTCCTGAGTTTCGCCCTCAAGCACCAACGTTCACCCGGTTTTAAATTCTGCATGCGCTGGCTGGAAGCCCTCCGTCCCTGGAGCATGCTGGAGGTCTGCTTTCTGGGGGCGATGGTTGCGGTCATCAAACTCGCCGGATTTCTCGAGGTGCTGCCGGGCATCGGCCTGTTTGCCCTGGCTGTGCTCAGCCTGGTGATGATCCGCATCGCCGGTCGCGATATCCGTGAATTATGGGACATATTATGAACACGCCCCCGGTCGCAAGCGATTTCAACCTGTGCCTCTGTCATAGCTGCGGCATGATCTGCGACATGACCGATGAGCCTCACGAATGCGAACGCTGTGGCGCTGCGTTGCATCGGCGTAAAACCAATTCGTTGGCCCGTACGTGGGCCTTTATGTTCACGGCTCTGGCGTTTTATGTCCCGGCCAATCTGTTGCCGGTCATGAACACCAAGATGCTCGGCAATGGCGCCGACAGCACGATCATGAGCGGTGTACTGGAGTTCTGGGCGGCCGGGGCCTGGGACATCGCGCTGATCATTTTTATCGCCAGCATCGCGGTACCGGGTATCAAGTTCCTGGCCCTTACGTTTTTGCTGGTCTCCGTGCATCGCGGCAGTTTCTGGGCGAGCAAGGAACGGTCGCAGCTGTACCGCTTCGTCGAGGTCATCGGTTACTGGTCAATGCTCGACGTGATCGTGGTAGCACTGGTGGCCTCACTGGTGAAGTTTAAAGCCCTGGCCGACATCGAACCGCGCGCAGGCATTCTGTTTTTTGGTTTGGTGGTGGTGTTCACCATGCTGTCGGCGATGAGTTTCGACCCGCGCCTGATTTGGGATAAAACACGAGAAACCCCACAAAACGAGGAGATCATGGATGAAGTCGCAAGCCACTGAAGGGCCACAAGCCCCCGGCCAGGCCCCAATCAAGACCGGTCGTAGCGTCTCGCTGGTCTGGATCGTCCCCATCGTTGCGGTATTGGTGGGTATATCACTGGTGGTTCACAGCATCTTGCAGGAAGGCCCGACCATCACCGTCATGTTCAAGACCGGTGACGGCCTGACAGCCAACAAAACCGAGGTCAAATACCGCAGCGTAATCATCGGCCAGGTGTCGGACGTGGAGCTGAGCAACGATCAGAAAAGTGTCAACGCCACGATAAAACTCACCAAACAGGCCGAAGGTTTCACCCGTTCAGACTCTCAGTTCTGGGTCGTGCGTCCACGCATCGGTGCCGGCGGGGTCTCGGGGATCGACACGTTGCTGTCCGGGGATTACATCGGCGCTGATATCGGTCAGGCCGATAGCCGCGCGAAAAACTTCAAGGGCCTGGAAATCCCGCCAGCCATCACCTATGGCGAACCGGGCAAGCGTTTCACCTTGCACACAGAGGATCTCGGGTCTCTGGACGTCGGCTCGCCGGTGTATTACCGCAAGATTCCGGTCGGTCAGGTAGTGGCCTATGCGCTGGACCCGGATGGCAAAGGGGTGAACATCGACCTGTTCATTCATGCGCCCAATGACCAGTACGTCACTGAAAACACCCGGTTCTGGAATGCCAGCGGTGTGGACGTGAAAATTGATGCCAATGGCGTTGATGTCAAAACCGAGTCGTTGTCCTCCTTGCTGGTGGGCGGTATTGCCTTCCGCGCGCCGGAATACAACCCGAACGACAAACCTGCCCCCGAAGAGTATGCCTACGAGCTGTTCGAAGATCAGCAAACCGCCCTCGCACCACCGAATGGCAAGGCACAGTTCCTGGCCTTGCGTTTCGATCAGGCCATGCGTGGGCTGAAGATCGACGCGCCGGTGGAATTCCTGGGCATAGAAATCGGCAAGGTAGTGTCGGTCAATCTGGATTTCGACGAGAAAAAACGCAGTTTTCCAGTCAATGTCGGCATCGTGATCTACCCGCAGCGTCTGGGTCAGGCCCACACCAAGATGATCAAGGCGCTCAATCATGACCCCAACGACGAAGCCGCTGGCGTTCGGATGATTGGCTCATTCATCGAAAACGGCCTGCGTGCTCAGGCCCGCACCGGCAACCTGTTGACCGGCCAGTTGTACATCGCCCTGGACTTCTACCCCAAAGCAGACAAAGTCACCTTCGATGCGACCGCGCGCCCGGTCATGATTCCAACGGTTCCGGGAAGCCTCGAACAATTGCAGGAAAAACTTGAATCCATGGTCGACAAAGTCAACAAACTGCCGATCGAGCGCATTGCCGGCAACCTCGATAGCAACCTGGTGGAAGTGCGCAAAGGGCTGGTGAAATTCAACAACAAAACATTGCCCGGCGTCGATACCGCCCTGTTGGATGTCAGCAAAACCCTGCAATCGGCCGACACGACACTGCAATCAGCTAACGCCACCCTTGCCGAAGGTTCGCCATCACGGGAAAAACTCGGGCAGACCCTGGGTGAGCTGGAACGCACGTCGCGATCATTGCGTGAGCTATCGGATTATCTGATCCGGCATCCGGAATCACTGCTCCGCGGTCGACCTGAAAATCCCGCAGCAAAGGACTACAAATAATGACTGCGTCGCAGAACAAAGGAGCAACATGTATGGCTTTTATGCCGAAGCTCACCTTGGTCGCTGCGCTCCTGCTGCTTGCGGCCTGCCGCAGTGATCCTGTTCATTACCACACGCTGATGCCCCCGCACACAGGGGGTGCAACGCACAGTAACGTGGTGGACATCGAGATTGAAAGCCTCAGTGTGCCGGCGCAGGTCGACCGACCACAGGTGGTTATTCGCCAAGGCAACAGTGGCCTGGTGCTGCTCGAATCCGAATGGTGGGGGGCGTCGCTGGGAGAGGAGTTTCGAAGTGCCCTGGTGGATCAACTGGCCAGCATCAACCCTCAGCGCAAGCTGTCGTTGCGCATCGATGTGCTGCGCTTTGACTCCGTTCCGGGGCAATACGGGCTGATTGATGTGACCTGGCGCTTGCGCGCCGCCAATGACGTCAATGGCGCGTCTGTCACCTGTCGTAGCATCCTGCAAACGCCTTCGGGGGGGAGCATCGAAGATCTGGCCCTGGCCCAGCAGAATAACGTCAAGCGCCTGGCTGCACTGATCGGCCAGGCGGCCAGGGGGACACAACAGAGTTGCCCGCCCTCTGGCTAACGCCACTTTTTTCGCCCGGTGTGTTCAGCGGTGCTCCAGCCACCGCTGAACTCAACATCAAATGATATTTCTATTTCGACACACCAGCGTCTCAACAAGAACAGAGTAAAAGACAAAGGTTTTCATTAACCCGGTAAGTATGCCCCCACCCTCTCGCCGCGCAATTTTTTCACATTCGTTTCACTCCTCTGCTACCTGTCCGGCTCTAGTTTTGCTCGCATCTTTCCTATATTAGATAACGAACGAAACATGACTTCGCGCATAGTAAAACTGGCATCGCTGACTGCCATCGTGGTGACTGCCATCGTGGTCACAGGCTTTGTCTTGAGGACGAAATCGCCCACCCATCTGGCCAACGCAAATCCCTCCGCCAGGGCCGAACTACTGAAAGACTGGCAGGCTGGCGAAGTGGTAGCGCTGGTTCGTCACGCCGAGCGGTGCGACCAATCCAGCAACCCTTGCCTGGGGCCGGCCAACGGTATCACCCGGTTCGGCAACGAGTCTTCCACTGCAGTGGGCCAGCACTATGTGCGTCTGGGCTTGGCACAGACTGATGTATTGAGCAGCCCGGAAACACGCACAGTACAAACCTCGCACGCCATGTTTGGCACGGACCCGGTGACTCAGGAGTGGCTGGTCACGTGTGGCAAAACTCTGCGCAACGATGTGGTGGCGCACAAGCAGGCCCATCGTAATCTGGTACTGGTCTCTCACAGTGGCTGCATTAGCGACTTTTTAGCCGAGACCGGTTTCGCCCATGCGCCAAAGAGTGAATATGGCAGTTCACTGTTCTTGCGCATTGACACTAACGGGCAACTTCAAGTGCTGGGCATTGTTAATCCCGAAGACTGGAACGCTTTGCAGGGAAAATAAACAACCGCAACTTGCCAACCGTAAACAGTAGCGTCGACTCAATTTGAGTCGTCGCACTGCCCATTGAACTTCGCCACCCACGCTACCCTCTCGCGGTATTGCGTCAAGGACGCGTCATGACTTCACATCGGCCATTGCCCTTTTCTGCGGATCAGTTATCTCGCACGCCTGCGCCTGTCGAACGCTGGATCGTGCCCGGCCTGTTGTTGGCGTTTGTTGTTTTCTATCTCCTGCCGCTGATGACGCACGGATTGTGGATCCCTGACGAAACCCGCTACGGCCAGATCAGCCAGGAAATGCTTCTGAGCGGCAACTGGGTTGCGCCGCACTTCATGGGCATTCGTTACTTCGAAAAGCCTATTGCCGGGTATTGGATGATCGCCATCGGTCAGGCGATCTTTGGCGATAACCTGTTTGGTGTGCGGATTGCGTCGGCGCTGAGTACAGGGCTGAGTGTCTGGTTGACCTACCTGATCGCGCGCAGGCTTTGGAACAACCCGCGCAAAAGCGCTGCCTGCGCATTGCTATACATGAGTTTCGGGCTGATTGCCGGTCAGGCCGGCTACGCCAACCTCGATCCGCAATTCACCCTCTGGGTGAACTTGAGCCTGGTCGCGCTCTGGTTTGCCATCGACCGTCATACCCCACGAAACAAAGCAGGCGCCTGGGCATTGCTGGGTTTTGCCTGTGGCATGGGTTTTATGACCAAAGGCTTTCTGGCCTGGTTGTTACCGGTACTGATTGCCCTGCCCTACATGATTTGGCAACGGCGCATGGGCGAATTGGTGCGTTACGGCGCATTGGCCGTACTGGTCGCGGTCGTGGTGTGTTTGCCGTGGGTACTCGCCATACAGCATCAGGAACCGGACTTCTGGCACTTTTTCTTTTGGAACGAACACGTCCGCCGATTCGCCGCCGATGATGCGCAGCATGCTCGGCCATGGTGGTTCTATCTGCCGCTACTGGTTGCCTCAAGCCTGCCGTGGGCTGCATTGCTGCCGAGTACGTTCATCAAGGCCTGGAAGCAAAAACGCCAACCGGCCATTGCTTTCATGCTGCTTTGGCTGCTGTTGCCACTGGCCTTCTTCAGCTTGAGCAGCGGCAAACTGCCGACTTACATCATGCCGTGTCTGATGCCGCTGGCCTTGCTGATGGGGCACACGGTCATGGAACAGTTAAATCAGGGGCGAGTCCGGTCAATTCGCATTAATGGTGTGATCAACATCACCTTGGGCACGATGTCCCTGATCGCCTTGCTCTATCTGCAGATCAGCAAGGAAATCTACGAAAACACCGAGATGTTCAGCCTGTCACTGGTGTTCATCGTGTTAATCGGCTGGATCATCACGAATGCCTTGCAAATCATGCGGCCGTTGGTGTTTTGGGCCATGCCGGCGATCGGTATCTGGATATTGGTTGCGTTGGCGCCAGCCGCCATGCCCTCGCAAATCGTCAACAGCAAGATGCCGGATCAGTTTATCGCCGAACACCTTGATGCTTTGGCGCAAACCTCCTCGTTGCTCAGTAACGATCTTGGCGCGGCTTCGGCGTTGTCCTGGCGCTTGAAACGACCCCAGGTTGATCTGTTCAATATCATCGGCGAGCTGAAATACGGCCTCACTGACCCCGCCATGGACTCACGCAAAGTTACCAAGGCCAGTATCGAAAAGTGGATGACCGAGGCGCGTAAAAAAGGCGCGGTCGGTGTCGTCATGCGGGTGAACAGTGTCCAGGAAGTGCAGGAGGTCGAACTGCTGCCTATCGATGGCGTGCGCTATCAGCGTGGCAATTTGCAAATTCTGATTTTCCCGAAAACCGGCACTGACAGCGTTTCTGCCAACGTACCGACTGGAAATCCGTCATGAAGTACTGGGCCAGTGACAAAGGCAAGTTAACGCTCCTGCTGGGCGTGACCGCATTGATTCTGTTATTGGGGCTGGGTAGCCGGGAGCTATGGGGCGCAGAAACGCGCTGGGCCAACATCGCACTGCAAATGCTGCAAAGTGGCGACTATTTTGATCCCTATCTCAAGGGCGGAGCCTATTACGACAAACCCCTGCCCTCCTATTGGCTGATCACGGCTACCGCTTGGCTAACTGGCGGTTTGGGTCACTGGTCATTGCGTCTCTCCTCGGTGATTGCCGCGTGGTTAAGCGTGTGGCTGGTGTACCTGATCGGCGAGCGACTGTTTCGCAAAGACACCGGTTTGATTGCCGGCTGGATGCTGGCGACCACCTTCTTTTTCGTGTTCTGGGCCCGGGTGGCCACGGCAGACATCCTTACGGTCTGCGGAGTCCTGGCGGCGGTGTGGTGGTACTGGCGCGGGCCGGACGACACGCGCTTGGGTCGTTACTTGGTGTTTTTCCTGCTGCTGTCCCTGACCTCGCTGTTCAAAGGCTTGATCGGATTCATCCTGCCGGGGTTGGTACTGTTGCCGCATCTGGTGCAGGAAGGGCGCTGGAAACGCCACCTCAATCTGCGGCTGTGTGCAGCCGTGCTGGTTGCTGGTGTCTTCTATATGGCACCGTTCGTGTTATCCCATCTGTATGGGGAACCGACCTATGGCGAGAGTGGCTTGGGTTTGGTGTTGCGCGAGAACGTTGTCCGGTTTTTCAAGCCTTTCGATAATATCGGCCCGATTTACACCTATCTGGTGTACCTCCCGGTCTACACCTTGCCATGGGCGCCTTGCTGGCTGCTGGCATGCTGGGTCGCGTTGCGCAACTGGCGCAGCGTCGAGCCCAATACGCGTTGGCTAATGTGCGCGCTGGGGCTGCTGACGCTGTTTTTTACCGCCAGCGGCAGTCGACGCAGCTACTACGTATTGCCCCTCGTGCCCTTCGCCCAATTGCTGGGTGCCTGGTGGATCACCCGGCGCATGGCCGAACGCAACGCGACTAGCACGTTTGGCAGTCGCGGATTGAAGATCGGTTTCGGCGTGAGTGCAGCCGTATTAATGGCCGTGCTCGGCGTGCTGTACCCGTGGACCAACAGTGGTGGCGGCGTGGTGCATTTTGGTGAGACGGTCAAGCTGGAGGCCAGCAAACGCGCACCTTTGAGTCACTGGCGCATGGTCATGATCGACGTCGACAACAAAGTGCCGATGTACCTGCAAACCGGGGGCGCACCGTTTTATTACGTGCAGCAAGCCGATGACTTTCCTCGCACCGGCGACACCGCAGCGCTGATGAGCTGGCTAGACCGCACCAGCGGTCAACACTGGGACCCGACACGCACCATCGTTATCGCGCAATACCACAAAGGCGATGCGTTGCCGCTGAACTACCTCAGTGCCGACCATCAGGTCATCACCACCAAGCCCACCAACGGCGAGCGGATGTTTCACGCCCGTGCAGACCAGAGCGTGGCGTTTATTCCGGAGTCGTCTCCAGCGCAGAATTGAATCGGGCAGCCCCGATTCCTGGCGCCTTTGGATCGCCGTACTACCCTTTCGCCACTATTCAGATTTGAGCAACCGCGCGCAAAAATGGGGGCCGGTTGCTCAAATCTTGGTGCGTGACCAAAATCCTGCTGGTAGACAAACCCGACGTTGTGCTCGAATGCCTGTCCTGATCGGTGACTCCATTAAGATCAAATCTGCCGGGCAAGCAGCTGAGGGGCTGCTAATCTGAATGAAAATGACATGTATTAACGGTTTCTTTGACGTTTTTTTCTCATTTTACGTTCTACATTCCCTGCGATTCAAAATATGCAAATGATTCGCATTGAGTTGCTAGCGAATCGGCGCGCATGACTACTAAAAAGAACAGGAGCTGCCCCCCTTATGACGCCCTCCATCCCTTCGTTCCTCAAAACAGCATTGCTGACCACTGCACTGCTGACCGCCGGACATGTCTATGCCGCTGATACCGACGGTATCGTGGTCTACAACGCCCAACACGAGAGCCTGACCAAGGCCTGGGTCGAGGGGTTCACCAAAGAAACCGGGATCAAAGTCACCCTGCGTAACGGCGACGACACCGAGATGGGCAATCAGATTGTTCAGGAAGGTGCCGCCTCCCCGGCCGACGTATTCCTGACCGAGAACTCCCCGGCCATGGTGCTGGTGGACAATGCGGGCCTGCTTGCACCCGTAGCGCCGACAACGCTGGAGCAAGTGGACGCGGCTTATCGTCCGGCACATGGCAAATGGGTCGGGATCGCCGCACGCTCCACCGTGTTCGTCTACAACCCAAGCAAACTGCCTGAAGCCGATCTGCCAAAATCGTTGATGGACCTGGCCGGGCCAAGCTGGAAAGGCCGTTGGGGCGCGTCGCCCGCCGGTGCCGACTTCCAGGCCATCGTCGCTGCGGTGCTTGAATTGAAGGGCGAAGCGGCCACCCTTGAATGGCTTAAAGGGTTGAAAGCCAACGCGACGATCTATCGCGGCAACAGCGCGGTGCTCAAAGCCGTTAACGCCGGCCAGGTCGACAGCGGTGTGATCTATCACTATTACAGCTTCGGTGATCAGGCCAAGACCGGCGAAAACAGCAAGAACACTGCCCTGTATTACTTCAAACATAAAGATCCGGGTGCTTTTGTCAGCGTCTCCGGTGGCGGCGTTCTGGCCTCCAGCAAACACAAGGAAGACGCTCAGGCGCTGCTGAAGTGGATCACCGGCAAGGAAGGCCAGAAAGTTCTGGAAACCGGCAAATCGTTTGAATACGCCGTGGGCAAGAACGCACCGTCCAATCCTAAACTGGTGCCTTTGGAGCAGCTTGACGCGCCGGCAGTTGATGCCTCAAAACTCAACAGCAAAAAAGCCGTAGAGCTGATGACTCAGGCGGGACTGCTCTAATTGATGCCTGAAACCTTGCCAGGGGGTGTCGCCTCGGCGATACCTTCGAACTTGCGACGACGCTCCCGGGGCGTCTTCGCAGGTCGCGGTGGCGCGTGGGTGATCGGTTTGTCCGTACTGGTCTCGCTCCTGTCGCTGCTGCCGATTGCCTTCGTGATCGGCGTGTCGATCCAGACAGGCTGGGCGGCCATCGTGCCCCTGGTCTTTCGACCTCGTGTCGCTGAATTACTGATCAACACCGTATTGTTGGTGGTGATCACCATTCCGTTGTGCGTCATGCTCGGCCTGGCGCTGGCCTGGCTGACAGAGCGCACCAACCTGCCGGGCCGACGCTGGTGGTCACTGTTGGCGACGGCGCCACTGGCCGTACCGGCCTTCGTTCACAGCTATGCGTGGGTGAGCCTGGTGCCGTCGATTCACGGGCTGCCTGCTGGCGTCCTGGTCTCGGTCATTGCCTACTTCCCGTTTCTGTACCTGCCGATTGCTGCCACGCTGCGTCGGCTCGACCCGGCCATCGAGGACGTTGGCGAATCACTGGGGCTCAAGCCTTGGGCGGTTTTTTTCCGTGTGGTGCTGCCGCAGCTGCGCCTGGCCATTTGCGGGGGAGCCTTGTTGGTGGGCCTGCACTTGCTGGCCGAGTATGGCTTGTACGCGATGATTCGCTTTGACACCTTTACCACGGCGATCTTCGACCAGTTCAAATCCACCTTCAACGGCCCTGCCGCCAACATGCTGGCCAGCGTGTTGGCCCTGTGTTGCCTGGCGATGCTGACCGCCGAGTCCGCCGCTCGCGGCACAGCGCGTTACGCCAGGGTCGGATCGGGAAGCGCTCGCACTCAGCGGCTTGTGCGCCTGGACTCGCCGGCAACGATCCTCGGCCTGCTGCTGCAAGCCTTCACCTGCGCCCTGGCGCTGGGTGTGCCGTTGATCACTCTGGGCAAGTGGCTGATTGCCGGTGGCACACAGGTCTGGCAGATGGACGAGCTGATGCCGGCGCTGCAACAGACGCTGCAGCTAGGCGCCGCGGGCGCAGTCCTGACCACCTGCGCCGCGATCCCGATTGCCTGGCTGTCGATTCGCTCTCCCGGCCGTTTACAGCGGGTACTGGAAAGCTGCAACTACATCACCAGTTCGTTGCCAGGGATTGTCGTCGCCCTGGCCCTGGTAACCTTCACCATCCATTTTGCCCGACCGATTTACCAGACCACGATCACCGTGCTGCTGGCGTATCTGCTGATGTTCTTGCCCCGTGCCCTGGTGAGTTTACGGGCGGGAATAGCCCAGGCACCGGTGGAACTGGAAAACATCGCACGCAGTCTCGGCCGCTCGCCGGGTCGGGCCTTGTGGCTGATTACTCTGCGCCTGGCCGCGCCGGGCGCTGCCGCCGGGGCGGCGCTGGTGTTTCTGGCGATCACCAACGAGCTCACCGCTACCCTGTTGCTCGCGCCCAATGGTACGCGCACCCTGGCCACCGGTTTCTGGGCCATGACCAGCGAAATCGACTATGCCGCTGCCGCCCCCTATGCCCTATTGATGATCCTGCTGTCGCTCCCGCTGACCGGACTTCTTTATCACCAATCCAAACGAACGGCTGGCCGATGAACGCTCTTGAATTGCATGCCATATCCAAGTCTTACGGCGACCAAAAGGCGCTGGAGAGCATCAACCTGTCGGTACCCGCTGGCAGCCGGACAGTGATTGTCGGCCCGTCCGGCTCGGGTAAAACCACCTTGTTGCGGATGATCGCCGGCTTCGAGTTCCCGGACACCGGCCGTCTAACACTCAATGGCCAGACGCTCGTCGACGGCACTCATGAGGTGCCGGCACATCAGCGCCTGATTGGCTACGTTCCTCAGGACGGCGCGCTATTCCCGCACATGACCGTAGCGGCCAATATCGGATTCGGGCTTTCGAGCAAGAGCAGCGAGAAAAACGAACGAATTGCCGAGCTGATGGACAGCGTGGCCCTGGATGCGAACATGGCCCAACGTTGGCCCCATGAGCTCTCTGGTGGCCAGCAACAACGTGTGGCACTGGCACGAGCGTTGGCGCAACAGCCGCGCTTGATGTTGCTGGACGAGCCGTTTTCAGCCCTCGATACCGGCCTTCGAGGCGCCATGCGCAAAATGGTCGCCCGACTGCTGTCCGATGCCGGTGTCACCACCATTCTGGTCACCCATGACCAGAGCGAAGCCCTGTCGTTTGCCGATCAACTGGCGGTGATGCGTGGCGGTCGGCTCGTGCAGTCAGGCCACCCACTAGATCTGTACCGCTACCCCGACGACGAACAAACCGCGCTGTTTCTCGGGGATGCCGTGGTCATGCCTGCCAAAATCGAAGCCGGCTGGGCGCATTGCGACCTCGGCCGGATACCGGTGAACAACCACCGCAACAACCATTCGGCGCAGATCATGCTACGCCCCGAGCAGTTGCAACTCGTCAGCATCCAGCCGAACCCCACCGAGATGGCCGGGTGCCGCGCCGTAGTGACAGAGCGCGACTTCAGCGGCAACACCTGCACATTGACCGTGGAATTAGAAGCCCCCACTTCCGGCGAACAGTCCGGCCGGTCATTGACGGTACGCGGTTCAGGCATGTATGCGCCCCCTGCCGGCAGCGCGGTCCACGTCTCGACCATCGGCCATGCCCACGTGTTCAGCGGGTCGTAACGTTAAAGATCAAAGCGGTCCACTGCGCGGCGCCGCTCATTGTCGTCGCGCACATCGTAATTGGCGGTCGTCTGAATATTGCTGTGATGCGCCAGTTTCTGCGCGATCGACAAATCGTGTTCTTCGATGACGCGGGTGATGAACGAACGGCGAAAATCATGCGGCATGATCTTCACCCCGACTTCGGCACCGCGCTGGCGCGCAATGTAATAGATCGCATGTTTGGTCACGCGCTCACGGGTTATATGGCTGCCGCGACGGATACGATTGAACAGAAACGGGTCGTCTACCTCGCCTTCCTTGAGTTGCGATCGACGAAACGCCAGCCAGGCCTCCAGTTTGGCCAAGGCCCAGGCCGGTGCGTACTTGATCAATTGCTTGTTGCCCTTGGCCGTGACCCGCAAGCTGCGCTCGGCAAAATCGACCTGTGACAGGTCCAGGTTCACTGACTCGGACTTGCGCATGCCTGAACCGTACAAAATCCCGATGATCGCCGCGTCCCGTAATCCTTGTGGTCGTGGGTCGGCGGCACAGACCGCCATCAACTCCTGAATCAGCGTGCGCCGCAAGTTACGTCCCTGGGACAACCGGGTGCCGGCAATCCCTTTGACCGAGCGCATTTTCAGCAGATGATCCTGACTGATCAGGCTCATGCGCCAGGCTTCATTCATCACGCCGCGCACCGCATTCACGTACAGCGAAGAGGTATTGGGCGCATAGCCGTCTTCGCGTAACGCCGCGACCAGCGCAATGACGTTTTCTGGCTGAAGCTGATGCCAGGGAATCTCTTCGATATTCATATCGTCGAAGCCCAAACGGTCTGCTGCATCCTGTAAAACATAACGCATGGTCAGCTGACTGGAAGGTGCCAGCCGGGCCAGGTACAGGGTCAACGGATTGGTCATTGACGCAACAGGATGGATAACAGGTAAGTCAATCAAACGAGACGGCCTTGAGTGAGAACATTGCAGTAATACAACTAAGGTTGAAAACATCGCTCATATACAGCGAAGACTTCTGTAGTACGTTTCTTATAAAGTAGCGAAGATTGGCAAGAGACTGAACAACGGCTGTATAAGCCTCAGATAAACGATTTGCCGACCGGGTTTTCATGTTCCTTTCACGAAAATACGCTTACCCTCAATGAGCCGCGACGGTCCCTCGCAAGCCTCCAACGTGCCGACCCGAATAGAAAAAGTCAATTGAAGCGGTTTGTAATGTAATTTGCGTAACCGATTGAAGCAGCTAATTTTTAATCGACTACGCTTGCCTTGGATCCAACCAATCCAGTGTCACTGAGTGTCCAATCCCAGCCCGAGGTACCCATGAGCCAGGCGTTTCTCCCCTTCTCCCGCCCCAGTATCGGCGATGAAGAAATTGCAGCGGTAGAGCAAGTATTGCGCTCCGGCTGGATCACCACCGGGCCGAAAAACCAACAGCTGGAAGAACAGTTCGCCAACTACGTCGGGTGCCGGCACGCCGTTGCACTTTCTTCGGCCACCGGCGGCATGCATATCACGTTGCTGGCATTGGGCATTGGTCCTGGCGACGAAGTCATTACTCCCTCGCAGACGTGGGTGTCCACCGCCAACATGATCTGCCTGCTGGGCGCTACTCCAGTGTTCGTCGACGTTGACCGCGACACGCTGATGAGCGACCTCTCAAGCATCGAGGCGGCCATCACCCCGCGTACCAAAGCGATCATTCCGGTGCACTACGCCGGCGCCGCCTTCGACCTCGACCCGCTCTATGCGCTGGCCGACAAACACGGCATTCCTGTTATCGAAGACGCCGCCCATGCCGCCGGCACCTTCTACAAAGGTCGTCACGTTGGCTCCAAAGGCACGGCTATCTTCTCGTTCCACGCTATCAAAAACATGACCTGCGCCGAAGGCGCGATGTTCGTCAGCGACGATGAAGCGCTGGCCAGCCGGGTGCGCATGCTCAAGTTTCATGGCCTCGGCGTCGACGCCTACGACCGCATGACCCATGGCCGCAAGCCTCAGGCGCAAGTGATGGAGCCGGGTTTCAAATACAACCTGGCTGACATCAATGCTGCCATCGCCCTGGTGCAACTGGAGCGTCTGGACGACATCAACGCCAAACGCACCGCGCTGGCGCAAACGTACCTGCAACGCCTGGAAGGCTCTGCCGCGCAACCGCTGGCGGTGCCGACGTATCCGCAGCAACACGCCTGGCACTTGTTCATCCTGCGTATCGACGCCGAGCGCTGCGGTCTCGACCGTGAAGCGTTCATGAAAGGCTTGCAGGAACAGAACATTGGCACCGGCATCCACTTTATCGCCACCCACCTTCACACGTATTATCGCCAGCGGTTCCCGAACATATACTTGCCCAACACCGAATGGAATTCGGCGCGGCTATGTTCGATCCCCTTGTTCCCGGACATGACCACCGATGATGTCAATCGTGTGGTCGATGCCATTGAAAACGTTATGGACAGATCTCAGTGAAACCTTACCCAATCCGTTGTGTATCGGTTGTTATCCCGGTTTACAACGAGCAAGACAGCCTGCCCGAGTTGCTACGGCGTACCGAAGCGGCCTGTGCGCAGTTGCATCATGAATACGAAATCGTGCTGGTGGATGACGGCAGTCGCGACAACTCGGCGCAAATCCTCGAAGAGGCCGCCAGTCGCGAAGGCAGCCCGGTGGTCGCGGTCATACTCAACCGCAACTATGGCCAACACGCGGCAATCATGGCCGGGTTCGAACACTGCAAAGGTGATGTCGTCATCACGCTCGATGCCGACCTGCAAAACCCGCCCGAAGAAATTCCGCGACTGGTTGCCCAGGCCGAGCTCGGTTATGACGTGGTCGCCACCGTGCGCAACAACCGTCAGGACTCGGCCCTGCGTCGCTGGCCGTCGAAACTGATCAATATGGCCGTGCAGCGCTCGACCGGTGTTGCCATGAGCGATTACGGCTGCATGCTGCGCGCTTACCGCCGGACCATCGTCGACGCGATGCTCGCCTGCCGCGAACGCAGCACTTTCATTCCGATTCTGGCCAACAGTTTTGCCCGGCACACTACGGAAATCCTGGTGATGCACGCCGAACGTGAACACGGTGAATCCAAGTACAGCCCCATGCGCCTGGTCAACCTGATGTTCGACCTGATCACTTGCATGACCACCACGCCGTTGCGCCTGCTGAGCATTGTCGGTTTCGCCATGGCCGGCCTGGGGGTGCTGTTCGCCTTCGCGTTGATTTTCTTGCGCTTGGTATTTGGCGCTGAATGGGCCGGTGACGGTTCGTTCGTGCTGTTTGCCGTGCTATTCGTCTTCACCGGCGGGCAATTCATCGGCATGGGCCTGCTGGGCGAGTACCTGGGACGCATGTACAGCGACGTCCGCGCCCGTCCCCGCTTCTTTGTCGAAAAAGTTTTGCGTAGCCAACCCTCCGCGCCCGCTCCCGTTGTCACCGTTGACGGCCTTACTTCCACTTCTTCCGATCAGGTTCTCTCATGAGCGTAAAAGCTGTTGTCTTCGCCTACCACGATATTGGTTGTGCCGGTATCGAATCCCTGCTCACGTCCGGCTTTGAAATTGCTGCGGTGTTTACGCATGCCGATGATCCGAAAGAAAACGCCTTCTACGGTTCCGTTGCGCAGCTGTGCGCCCAAAAAGGCATTCCGGTGCATGCGCCTGAAGATGCCAACCATCCGCTGTGGATTGAGCGCATCGCCAAACTCAACCCTGACTACCTGTTCTCGTTCTACTACCGCAACCTGTTGACCGAGCCATTGCTGGCCACCGCCCGCAAAGGTGCGTTCAACCTGCATGGCTCGTTGCTGCCTCGCTACCGTGGCCGCGCGCCGGCCAACTGGGTGCTGGTGAACGGTGAAACCGAAACCGGCGTGACCCTGCACCGCATGGTCAAGCGCGCCGACGCCGGCGCGATCATCGCCCAGCAAATAGTTGCCATTGAACGCAGCGACACAGCGCTGACCCTGCACGGTAAATTGCGTGTAGCCGCTGCCGACCTGTTGCGCGACACCCTACCCGCGTTGCTACAAGGCAAAGTCACCGAAACGGCTCAGGACGAATCCAAAGCCACAGTATTTGGTCGCCGCACAGCGGCCGACGGCAAACTGCTCTGGAAAAAGCCCGCTGAAGAACTGTTTAACCTGGTTCGCGCTGTTACCCAGCCGTATCCGGGTGCGTTCTGCGACGTGGGCGAGCACAAGCTGATTGTCTGGAGTGCCGAAGTTGCCAAAGGCAATGAAGGTCTGGCACCGGGCCGTGTGATCAGCGTCGATCCACTGCGTATCGCTTGTGGCGAAGACTCGCTGGTGATCACCGCCGGTCAACGCAATGACAATGGTTTGTACCTTAGCGGCCCGCAACTCGCCAACGAATTGGGTCTGGTTGACGGTTCCGTTCTGCGCGGCGCCGAATCCGGTCGTGCGCCACGCCGCACCCGCGTGCTGATCCTCGGCGTCAATGGTTTCATCGGCAATCACTTGTCCGAGCGCCTGCTGCGTGACGATCGTTATGAGGTTTACGGCCTGGACATCGGTTCGGACGCCATCGACCGCCTGCGCAGCCACCCGAACTTCCACTTCGTCGAAGGCGATATCAGCATTCACTCCGAGTGGATCGAGTATCACATCAAGAAGTGCGACGTGATCCTGCCGCTGGTAGCGATTGCCACCCCGATCGAATACACCCGTAACCCACTGCGTGTGTTCGAACTGGACTTCGAAGAGAACCTGAAACTGGTTCGCTACTGCGTCAAATACAACAAGCGCGTGATTTTCCCGTCGACCTCCGAAGTCTATGGCATGTGCCAGGACAACAACTTCGACGAAGACACCTCCAACCTCATCGTTGGCCCGATCAACAAGCAACGCTGGATCTACTCGGTCTCCAAACAGTTGCTCGACCGCGTCATCTGGGCCTACGGCCAGAAAGGCCTGAATTTCACCCTGTTCCGTCCTTTCAACTGGATGGGCCCACGTCTGGATCGTCTGGACTCGGCACGTATCGGCAGCTCCCGGGCCATTACCCAGCTGATCCTGAACCTGGTAGAAGGCACGCCGATTCGCCTGTTCGATGGCGGCGAGCAGAAGCGTTGCTTCACTGACATCGCTGACGGTGTAGAAGCCCTGGCGCGGATCATCGACAACGAAAACGACGCCTGCAACGGTCAGATCATCAACATCGGTAACCCGGAAAACGAAGCCAGCATTCGTCAGTTGGGCGAAGAACTGCTGCGTCAGTTCGAAGCTCACCCATTGCGCGACAACTTCCCACCGTTCGCCGGTTTCCGCGACGTAGAAAGCAAAGCCTTCTACGGTACCGGCTACCAGGACGTGTCCCACCGCAAACCAAGCATCGCCAACGCCAAACGTCTGCTGGACTGGACGCCAACCGTAGAGATGAGCGAGACCATCGGCAACACACTGGACTTCTTCCTCCGTGAAGCCATGCTCGAAATCGCGGACAAAGGCTGATGCAGGCAGGCCTTCGAATCGATGTCGACACCTACCGAGGCACCCGTGAGGGGGTGCCTCGGCTGCTGGAAATCCTCGATGAGGCGCAGGTCAAGGCGACGTTTTTCTTCAGTGTCGGGCCGGACAACATGGGGCGCCACTTGTGGCGCCTGATCCGTCCGCAATTCCTCTGGAAAATGCTGCGTTCCAATGCTGCCGGGTTGTACGGCTGGGACATTTTGCTGGCCGGTACTGCTTGGCCCGGTAAACCGATCGGCCGGAATCTGGGGCATTTGATGCGCCAGGCTCAGGCTGCGGGGCATGAAGTCGGTCTGCACGCCTGGGATCACCATGGTTGGCAGGCCAATGCCGGACGCTGGAGCGACGCACAGCTGATCGAGCAGATCCGCCAGGGCGTCGATACGCTCAGCGACATCCTCGGGAACAAGGTCGACTGTTCGGCCGCCGCCGGTTGGCGCGCGGACGAGCGCGTGATCGAAGCCAAGGAAGCATTCGGCTTTCGCTACAACAGCGACTGCCGGGGCCAGAGCCTGTTTCAACCGACCCTGGCCGGCGGTGGTTTGGGTGCACCGCAAATCCCGGTGGACCTGCCAACCTTTGACGAGGTGGTCGGCCCGACAGTCGCTGCCCAGGATTTCAACGCGTTCATTCTTGAGCGCTTTTCCCCCGAAAAACTCAACGTCTACACCATTCATGCTGAAGTAGAAGGGATTCTGATGGCCAACGATTTCCGTCAGCTGCTGGCCGATGCACGCCAGCGTGACATTCATTTCCAGCCCTTGGGCAATCTGCTGCCCGACGCCCCCAACACCTTGCCCACAGGACGTGTCGTGCGCGGCACCCTTGAAGGTCGCGAAGGCTGGTTGGGAGTGCAAGGCGCATGAGCAAACGCTGGGCATTACCCTTCCTGCTGTTCCTGTTCGTCCTGGCCTATCTGCTGCCACTGGGCTCTCATGGTTTATGGATTCCGGACGAAACCCGCTACGCGCAGATCAGTCAGCACATGCTCCTGAGCGGCAACTGGGTGTCGCCGCACTTCATGAGCGTGCGCTACTTCGAAAAACCGGCGGCGGGTTACTGGATGATCGCTGCCAGCCAGGCGGTGTTCGGTCAGAACCTGTTTGGCGTGCGATTTGCCTCGGCACTGAGCCTGGGCCTGAGTGTATTGCTGTGCTTCCTGATCGCCCGCCGGTTGTGGAACGATCCACGCAAGAGTTTTGCCTGCGCGCTGCTCTACATGAGTTTCAGCGTCATCGCCGGACAGGCGGGTTACGCCAACCTTGATCCGCAGTTCACCTTTTGGGTCAACCTGAGTCTGGTAGCGTTGTGGTTCGCGCTCGACAGCGCCGGCCGTGGCCAAAGGCTCATCAGTTGGGCGGTGCTGGGACTGGCCTGCGGGATGGGTTTCATGACCAAAGGGTTTCTTGCCTGGTTGCTGCCGGTGCTGGTGGCCCTGCCCTATATGGTCTGGCAAAAACGCTGGAAAGAACTGTTGATCTTTGGCCCTGTAGCGATTGTCGTGGCCATTGCGGTGAGTCTGCCGTGGGTGTGGTCGATTCACTCGCAAGAGTCCGATTACTGGCGGTTCTTCTTCTGGCACGAGCACATTCAGCGCTTTGCCGGCGAAGACGCTCAGCATGACGAGCCATGGTGGTTCTACCTGCCGTTGCTGGTCGCCTTCAGTATGCCGTGGGCGGCGTTGTTGCCGTCGGCACTGAAACAAGCCTGGCAAACCCGACGCCAGGCCAGCATTGGCTTTCTGCTGCTGTGGATGGTGATGCCACTGGTGTTTTTCAGCATCAGCAAAGGCAAATTACCGAGCTATATCCTGCCGTGCCTGCTGCCCTTGGCTTTGCTGTTGGGTAATGCGCTGGCCGACCGACTGAAGCTGGAACAGGGCCGGGTACTGGGGATCAACGGTTTACTTAACCTGGTGCTGGGCTTGGTGGCCCTGATCGCTCTGGTCTACCTGCAACTGAAAAAACCACTGTATGACCACGAACTGCACAACCTGGTGCTGGTGTTCATTGGTTTGATCGGCTGGATCATGGCCAACCTGCTGCAAGCTTTCAGGCCACTGCAATGCTGGGCCGCACCGGCGTTCGGCAGTCTGCTGCTGATCGGTTTGATCCCGGCCGGACTGCCCAATTCAGTGGTCGCCAACAAGACCCCCGACCAATTCATCCTCCATCACATGGATGAGCTGTCGCAAACCGGAAAACTGCTGAGTAACGATCTCGGTGCCGCGTCGGCGCTGGCTTGGCGCATGAAAAACCCGGACGTGTCGCTGTACAACTCGATAGGCGAGTTGAAATACGGTCTTGCCTATCCTGATTCGGTACAGCAGCTCGTTTCCGTCGGCCAGATTCAGCAATGGATGCAAGACGCTCGCCGTAGTGGCTCGGTCGGGGTGGTCATGCGGGTCAAGGGTGAAGACGAATTGCAGGAAATCGAACTATTACCCAAGGACGGGAAACGTTATGAACAGGGCAACCTGGTGATTCTGATTTTCCCTCAGGAGGCATCATGAGCCTGCTGCTGGTTCTGGTCGCGTGCCTGTTGACGTGCCTGGGTCAGATTGCTCAGAAATACGCCGTAGAAAGCTGGCGCGGCCGGACTTCAGCATGGACCGAAAAACTGCGCTCGCCTTGGCTCTGGCTGGCACTCGCCTCGCTGGGATTGGGCTTGCTGGTCTGGCTGCTGGTGTTACAGCGCCTTGAAGTCGGCATTGCCTACCCGATGTTGAGTCTTAATTTTGTACTGGTCACTCTGGTCGCCCGTTTTGTCTTCCATGAAACGATCGACCGCCGACACTGGTGCGGCGTGGCATTGGTGATCGGTGGTGTGGTTTTGCTGGGGCAACACGCATGAGCCTTCGTCGCGGCATCATCTTCGCCATGAGCAGCGTGCTGCTGGTCAGTGCCGCGCAGTTGGGCATGCGCTGGAGCATGACTCGCCTGCCGTCCCCAGAACACTTGTTAGTGGCCAGCATCGATCCCGTTGCGGTGGTGGTCGTGCTGAGCGCGATTGTGGCTTATGCCCTCTCAATGCTCTGCTGGCTGGCCGCCCTTCGCGACTTGCCGCTGGGTCGGGCCTATTCACTGCTGAGCATCAGCTACGCGCTGGTGTACCTGCTGGCTGCCAGCCTGCCTCTGTTTAACGAAACGTTCAGCCTTTCAAAATCCCTCGGGGTGGCATTAGTCATGCTCGGGGTCATCATCATTAACTCTCGTTCAGTTCGCGCGACCGAACTCAGGGATGCATCATGAAAATCAGTGTATTTGGTAGCGGTTACGTGGGCCTGGTCCAGGCAGCTGTCCTGGCTGAAGTTGGCCACGATGTGGTCTGCATGGACATTGACGAGAAGAAAGTCGCGCTACTACAACAGGGCCACGTGAGCATCTTCGAACCGGGGCTCGCCAGCCTGGTACGCGAAAGCCTGGAAGCCAAACGGCTGCAATTCACCAGTGATGAGAAACTGGCCGTGCAACATGGTCAGGTCCTGTTCATTGCAGTGGGCACGCCGTCCCGGGAGGATGGTTCGGCGGACCTCAGCTACGTGATGTCCGTCGGCGACGCCGTGGCGCGGCATCGCGAACAACCAGCGATTCTGGTGGAAAAGTCCACGGTACCGGTGGGTACCGGCGATGCATTGCGCGCGCATATCGACAAATCCCTGGCCAGGATCGGCCGCGAACTGCAGTTCGATATCGTCTCCAACCCCGAGTTTCTAAAAGAAGGCTCCGCTGTCGCCGACTGCCGCCGCCCGGACCGGATCATCATTGGCTGCGAACGTGACGAAGTACGCGACGTCATGCGCGACCTCTATGCACCGTTCAACCGCAACCACGATCGCGTCATGTTCATGGACCTGCGCAGCGCCGAGCTGACCAAGTACGCTGCCAACTGCATGCTGGCCACCAAGATCAGCTTCATCAACCAGATCGCCGAACTGGCCGAGCACTTGGGCGCCGACATCGAATCGGTGCGCCTGGGCATCGGTGCCGACTCGCGCATCGGTTACCACTTTATCTATCCCGGCTGTGGTTATGGCGGCTCATGTTTCCCCAAAGACATGCGCGCACTGATTCACAGCGCCCAGGAAGCACACTGCTCCAGCGACTTGCTGCAAGCGGTAGAAGCGATCAACGAGCGCCAGAAGCACAAGCTGTTCGAGCGCATCAAGGCGTTCTACCGCGGCGATCTGCGCGGCAAGACCTTTGCCGTCTGGGGACTGGCGTTCAAACCAAACACCGATGACATGCGTGATGCGCCGAGCCGGGTTCTGCTGGAGTCACTCTGGGCAGCCGGGGCCAACGTGCGAGCGTACGATCCGGAAGCCATGCAGGAAACCCAGCGGCTGTACCCGGACGAATCGAAACTGATGCTGATGGGCACACCGGAATCCGTCCTGTCGGGCGCCGATGCCTTGATCGTCTGCACCGAGTGGCAGCAGTTCAAGGCTCCGGATTTCGATTTGATCGAGCAGCGTCTGAACGCTCCAGTGATCTTCGACGGGCGTAACCTGTACGACGCCGAACGCCTTGAACGCAGCGGTTTCAAGTACTTCCCGATGGGCCGTGGTGAGTCGCGCAAACTGCCGATTCCACTCCAACAATGGCCCGCTGATTCGGTCGTCGCTTGATACCGTCATCATCGACCCGACAGCACTCCCTGGGCATCGGGTTACTGGCACTGATTCTATTCAGTGCCGGGGTTTATCAGCAGGCGGCCATCGGTTTTGATTCTCGGTTTGTGATGTTCGCCCAGGAAATGCTGCGTAACGGGCCATCGGTGTTTCCAACCACCTATGGCCAACCCTACGCCGACTACTCGGCCGTTTCGACGCTGTTTATCTGGCTGCTGTCCTTGCCTTTCGGGCAGGTCAACAGCCTCAGCGCCTGGCTGCCGAGCGCGCTGGCCGGCTCGGTGATTGTCACCTTGATGTACCGCTTGCTGGCGCCCTACTCCCAACGTTGGGCGCTGCTCAGCATCGCCTTGATGTTGATGACCAGCACGTTCATCACCGAAGCCCGCGCGGTGTCCCAGGACCTGATCCTCGCTGCGGTCGCGTTTTCGGTGTTTTACCTGGGGTATGCCGCCGACCACTTCGCTGCACGGCGTCGTTGGTGGCTGATTTTTACGCTATTGATGCTTGGCTTCGGGGTTCGCGGACCGATCGGACTGGTGGTGCCCACGGGCATCTTGTGCAGCTACTTTTTGCTCAATCGCCAATGGCGTCAGCTGTTCGGCTTCGGCCTCACGTCGGCAGTGTTGTTGGCGGTGTGCGTCGGCGCATTGTTGTGGTTGGCCAAGATCGATGGCGGCCCGGCCTTCATGCAGGACGTGGTGCGCATGCAGTTCATGGGGCGCATGGACGGAAGCGAAGGCGCCAGCGGTACGCTGTATTACTTCACCAGTTCGATGGGTAACTATGCGCTCGCCTATCCGCTGGCCTGGCTGGTGTTGGCGGCGGTCGCGCTGACAAAGCCGAGGCAGGCTGGCCCGGCATGGCGCCTGTTGAAATACTGCCTGGCGGCTGGGTTGGTTGTAATGATCGGGTTGTCGATTCCACAGGCGAAAAAGGCCCGCTATCTGCTGCCGATGTTGCCCATGGCAGCAATCATCGCGGCGTATCCGTTTCAGGTGGCACAGGGTCGATTGTTTGCCGCGCTGCGCGGGTTGATGCAAGGAGCATGGTTGCTGACCCCGATGCTCATGATCGTCGGGTTGGTGGTTGCTCAGCACCGGTTTCCCGAGCAAGTGACGTCGATTCGTTCGGTAGTGATTCTGCTCGGCGCTCTTCAAGCGATCGGTCTCGCTATGCTGTTCAAGCCCCATTGGCGAGCGCAGGCACTAGCGTTTTGCGCGGTGCTGGCGGTGTGGTCGGCTTACATGAGCGTGCTGGAACCGGCCGAGCGCCGGCTCTATGACACCCGCACTTTTAGCCTTGCCGTCTATGAACAGGTTCAAGGAGCGCCAGCACCGCTGGTGCTGCACGGCATGGGCAAAGATGCCAAAGCAATCAAGTTCATGATCAACATCCCGCATGACTTACAACCGCTGTTCACCGACTCCATCCAGGAACTGCAAAGCTTCTCAGGGCCAGCGTGGTTGATGATGGACCTGAACGCTTACAACGCCTTGCAGGGCACTCCCTTGGGTAACTTGCGGCCGGTGTTGAGCGGGCGTTTCGACAATAACGATTTCGTGTTGCTGCACTTAGTGCAGTAAGGCGGCAACGGCTACGTAAAGCAAACTGCACATTTAGCTGGAAAAGATGGAATCGGCCCGTACTCTTGATCGCTGGCTGGTTTGAAGATGGCGTTGTATGGACTGGCGCCTTCGCGAGCAGGTCGAATCGTCGCACCGTCGCTCCCAAAGGGGAATGCATTCCAAAAGTAGGAGCGAGCCTGCTCGCGATTGGCCGCAACTCGGACTGACGGCGAACACTACAAAACTAAATAAGGACATTTGCCCCCCGTGGCCACTTACTCGCTCGTTATCCGCCGGTTGATGATCGTGTCCCTTACGATTGTCGTCAGCCGCGCCATCACCAGTCCGCTGCTCACGCTGTTCCTGAGCAACAAACTCGGCCTCAACCAACAGGACGTCGGTCTGCTGCTGGGTATCGCGGTGTTCATCGCCACCCTGCTTGCGCTTTACGGCGGCTACATCATCGACCGCCTGGAAAAACGTCGTCTGCTGGTCCTCACCATGCTCTCCAGCGCCATTGGCTTTGTACTGCTGACGTTTGCCGAAAACCTTTACCTGACCACCGCCACCCTGGTGATCACCGAAACCGCCTCCGCGCTGTTCCTGATTGGATCGAAAGCGATCCTCAGCGAAAGTCTGCCCCTGGGGCAGCGCGCCAAGGCCTTTTCGCTGAGCTACACATTGACCAACATTGGCTATGCTATCGGGCCAATGCTCGGCGTGGTGATTGCCGGCGTGTACCCGATTGCACCGTTTTGGATCGCCGGCGGCATCGCGTTTTTCAGCATCTTTTTGATGATCGGGATACCCCGGGACTCGGCCCCGGCATCCCACCTTGGCGAGCCCCAGAGCTTTCTCAAGACGCTGATCACCCTGAAGAACGACCGCACGCTGATCCTGTTCACGTGTGGCTGCCTGCTCAGTACCGTGGTCCACGGGCGCTTCACCCTCTACTTGTCGCAATACCTGCTGATGACCCACGATTCAAAACGGACCATGGACACCATGGCCGCCCTGCTCGCCTGCAACGCCATCAGCGTGATCCTGCTGCAATACCAGGTCGGCCGGCTCCTCAAGCGCGAACAACTACGCTACTGGATTGCCGGCGGCACGAGCCTGTTCATCGTCGGCTTGATTGGTTTCAGCCTGGCGGACAGTCTGGTGTCGTGGTGCGTGGCCATGTTCATCTTCACACTCGGTGAAATAATCATTTACCCCGCCGAATTTCTCTTCGTCGACACATTGGCCCCGCAGGACCTGCGCGGCAGTTATTACGGCGCGCAGAACCTTGCAGCGCTTGGCGGCGCATTAAGCCCGGTGATTTGCGGTTTCCTGCTGATGCACACGCCCGCCCCTACGATGTTCTATGCCATGAGTGCACTGGCAGCACTGGGTGGTTTCCTCTGCGTCATAAGTGGACAGCGGGTTACCATACCGCAAAATTAATGCACTCAATCTTCATTAATATGAATTTGTCAGTAGATGAAATCACCGGCACACTGTGCCCCGTTCCTCCCCCAATAGTTGGAACACCTTCAAGGGCTTTCTGGATATCCCAGCCAAGCCCTTTTTTTTGCTCAAGTTTTTTGCTTACGGATCGATTTCATCATGCTCGCTCGCTGGTTGCCCGCTGCCATTAACACCCGACCTTCCGAGTGGAGCCGCGCCGCCATCGGCATGGCCCTGGGGACGATGCTCAGCGTCTGGGTTTGCGGGCAAGTGTTTGGCATCGACGTGGCACTGCACCTCATCGGTCCACTGGGCGCGTCAGCGGTGTTGCTGTTCGCTGTGTCCTCCGGTGCGCTCGCGCAACCCTGGTCGATTCTCGGCGGCTACTTGAGTGCCGGGGTGGTCTCGCTGCTGGTCGCCCATGTGCTTGGACGGACCCTCGGCAGCGCCTGCCTGGCGGCGGGCATCGCGCTGATTCTGATGTGTTGGCTGCGTTGCCTGCATCCACCAGCGGGCGCTTTGGCGTTGACGCTGGTGTTGGCGGACCCGGCCACCCTATCCATGGACTGGAAAGCCCTCGGCCCGGTGATGCTGGGTGCATCAGCGATGCTGCTCAGCGCTCTGGTATACAACAACCTGACGCGCATCCGCTACCCGAAGCGCGCCAGCGAACCAGTGGCCACAATCCCCGCCGACTACTCGCCCGTTGACACCCAGGCCATCACCGCCCAGGACCTGAAACTGGCGCTGGCAGACATGGAAGCGTTCTTCGACGTCACGCCTGAAGACCTCGAACAGCTGATTCATGCCAGTGAATTGCATGCCAAGCGGCGCAGTATCAGCGAAGTACTCAGCAACCGAATTTGACGCCCCCCCTTGTGGGAACAAGCTCGCTCCCACAGGTTTGGTGCAGGGATCCGGAAAGCATTGGCCTTAAGGCAAAAACGCAGACAGAACCTGCACATATCCCCGTTGTACATCACAAATTTGCACTGGTACGATCCTGCATCGCTCGCTCGCGAGCATCTCTATAAAGAACAATAAAAGCAGGGAGTTATCGATGACTGCTCAGGTTTCATCGAAGGGGACTTCGTCCATGGATGCCACGCAAAACGAAGTGCTGGCCGAGATTCGCAACCACATCGGTCACCTGACCCTCAATCGCCCCGCCGGTCTTAACGCCTTGACCCTGGACATGGTGCGCAACCTGCAACGTCAGCTTGACGCCTGGGCTGAGGATTCACAGGTGCATGCGGTGGTCTTGCGCGGTGCCGGCGAGAAAGCCTTCTGTGCCGGTGGCGATATTCGTTCGCTGTATGACAGTTTCAAAAGCGGCGACACACTTCACCAGGATTTCTTTGTCGAGGAGTACGCCCTCGACCTCGCCATCCACCATTACCGCAAACCCGTGCTCGCCCTGATGGACGGCTTCGTCTTGGGTGGCGGCATGGGTCTGGTGCAAGGCGCCGATTTGCGAGTGGTCACGGAAAAAAGCCGACTGGCGATGCCGGAAGTCGGCATCGGCTACTTCCCGGACGTCGGCGGCAGCTACTTCCTGCCACGCATCCCCGGCGAGCTGGGGATCTACCTCGGCGTCAGCGGCGTGCAGATTCGCGCGGCGGATGCGCTCTATTGCGGGTTGGCCGACTGGTATCTGGAGAGCGAAAAACTGGCCGCGCTCGACGAGAAGCTTGATCAGCTCGAATGGCACGACACACCGTTCAAAGACCTTCAGGGCTTGCTCTCTAAACTCGCGGTACAGCACCTGCCCGATGCACCGTTAGAAGCATTGCGCCCGGCCATCGACCACTTCTTCGCCTTGCCCGATGTGCCGAGTATTGTTGAGCAACTGCGTGAAGTGACGATTGCCGACAGCCATGAGTGGGCACAGACCACCGCCGACCTGCTGGACAGCCGTTCCCCGCTAGCCATGGGCGTGACCCTGGAAATGCTCCGTCGTGGTCGGCGCTTGAGTCTGGAAGACTGCTTCGCCCTGGAGCTGCACCTGGACCGTCAATGGTTCGAGCGCGGCGACCTGATCGAAGGCGTACGCGCCTTGCTGATCGACAAAGACAAGACGCCGCGCTGGAACCCGCCGACCTTGCAGGCGCTGGACGCCAAGCATGTCGCGAGTTTCTTCACCGGCCTTGACGAAAGCGGGAACTGAGCCATGCACGATATCGAATTGAGCGAAGAGCAAGTCATGATCCGCGACATGGCCCGGGACTTTGCCCGTGGTGAAATCGCGCCTCACGCCCAGGCCTGGGAAAAGGCTGGCTGGATCGACGACGGTCTGGTGGCGAAAATGGGTGAACTCGGGCTGCTGGGCATGGTGGTGCCTGAAGAATGGGGCGGCACCTATGTCGACTACGTCGCCTATGCGCTGGCGGTGGAAGAGATTTCAGCAGGCGACGGTGCTACCGGTGCGCTGATGAGTATCCATAACTCCGTGGGCTGCGGACCGGTCCTCAATTACGGCACTGAAGAACAGAAACAGACCTGGCTGCCGGATCTTGCCAGCGGCCAGGCCATCGGCTGCTTCTGCCTGACCGAGCCGCAAGCAGGCTCCGAAGCGCACAACCTGCGCACTCGCGCCGAACTGCGCGACGGCCAGTGGGTGATCAACGGTGCCAAGCAATTTGTCAGCAACGGCAAGCGGGCGAAACTGGCGATTGTGTTTGCCGTGACCGATCCGGACCTGGGCAAGCGCGGTATCTCAGCATTCCTGGTGCCGACCGATAGCGCCGGTTTTATCGTCGATCGCACTGAACACAAGATGGGCATTCGCGCCTCGGACACCTGCGCGGTAACGTTGAACAACTGCACCATTCCAGAAGCCAACCTGCTGGGTGAACGCGGCAAAGGCCTGGCCATCGCCCTGTCCAACCTCGAAGGCGGTCGCATCGGCATCGCCGCGCAAGCCTTGGGCATCGCCCGTGCCGCGTTCGAAGCAGCCCTAGCGTATTCGCGGGATCGGGTGCAGTTCGGCAAAACGATCAATGAACACCAAAGCATCGCCAACATGCTCGCCGACATGCACATGCAGTTGAACGCCGCGCGATTGCTTATCCTGCACGCGGCACGCCTGCGCACCGCCGGCAAACCCTGCCTGTCGGAAGCCTCACAGGCCAAGCTATTCGCCTCGGAAATAGCCGAAAAGGTGTGCTCGTCCGCGATTCAGATTCATGGCGGTTATGGGTATCTGGAAGACTATCCGGTGGAGAAGTACTACCGGGATGCGCGGATTACGCAGATTTACGAAGGGTCGAGCGAGATACAGCGGATGGTGATCGCCCGTGAGTTGAAGCACTACCTGGTGTGAAACCTTAAAAGCATCGCGGGCAAGCCCGCTCCCACAGGGATCTCTTGAACACTGGAGATCCCTGTGGGAGCGGGCTTGCCTGCGAAGGCGTCCGCGAAAACGCTACATCACTTACCTTGGAATTCAGCCTCACGCTTGGCAATAAACGCCGCCATCCCTTCCTTCTGATCCTGCGTCGCAAACGCCGCATGGAACACCCGACGCTCAAAGCGCACGCCTTCGGACAGGCTCACTTCGAACGCGCGGTTCACACTTTCCTTGACCATCATCGCAATCGGCAGCGACTTCTTCGCGATCAACGCCGCTACTTTCAGCGCTTCGTCCAGCAGTTCATCCGCCGGCACGATCCGCGCAACGATGCCGCAACGCTCCGCTTCCACCGCATCGATCAAACGCCCGCTCAGGCACATTTCCATGGCCTTGGCCTTGCCCACGGCGCGGGTCAGGCGCTGGGTGCCGCCCATGCCCGGCAGCACGCCGAGGTTGATTTCCGGCTGGCCAAATTTGGCGTTGTCACCGGCCAGGATGAAGTCGCACATCAGTGCCAGCTCACAACCGCCGCCGAGGGCAAAGCCGTTGACCGCCGCGATGATCGGCTTGCGGCGGTTGGCCACGCGGTCGCTGTCGCTGAACAGGTCGTCGATGTAGATTTGCGGGTAGGTCAGCTCGGCCATTTCCTTGATATCGGCACCGGCGGCGAAGGATTTTTTCGAGCCGGTCAGCACAATGCAGCCGATGTTTGAATCGGCTTCCAGGCCATCGAGGGCGTGGTTCAGTTCGCTGACGATCTGCGCATTCAACGCATTCAACGCTTGCGGACGGTTCAAGGTAATCAGGCCGACGCGGCCGTGGGTTTCCAGCAAAATTGTTTCGTAGCTCACAAATGGACTCCTTCTTATAAATTGCGCGAAATGACCATGCGCTGAATATCGCTGGTGCCTTCGTAAATCTGGCAGACCCGCACGTCGCGGTAGATCCGCTCCAGCGGGAAGTCGTTGAGATAACCGTAACCGCCGAGAGTTTGCAACGCCGAGGAGCACACCTTTTCAGCCATTTCCGAGGCAAACAGCTTGGCCATGGAAGCTTCGACCAGTGCCGGTTTGCCGCTGTCCCTCAATGCCGCCGCGTAATGCACCATCTGCCGGGCCACGGCAATTTGCGTGGCCATGTCGGCCAGACGGAACGCAACCGCCTGGTGTTCGATGATCGGTTTGCCGAAACTCTCGCGCTCACGGGCGTAATCACGGGCCGCTTCGAACGCTGCGCGGGCCATGCCCACCGATTGCGAAGCGATACCGACGCGGCCGCCTTCAAGGTTGGCCAGGGCGATTCGGTAACCTTCCCCCTCTTCGCCCAGACGGTTTTCGACCGGGACTTTAACGTCTTCAAACAGAATCTGGCAGGTGTCGGACGCGTGCTGACCGAGTTTGTCTTCGACGCGGGCGACTTTATAGCCTGGCGAATCGGTCGGCACGATCAACGCGGTAATGCCACGCTTGCCGGCGCTCGGGTCCGTCACCGCAAACACAATCACCACCCCGGCGTTTTGCCCGGAGGTGATGAACTGCTTGCAGCCATTGAGCACGTAGTGATCGCCCTCCAGCCGCGCGCGGGTTTTCAGACCACTGGCGTCGGACCCGGCCTGCGGCTCAGTCAGGGCAAAGGCGCCGAGCATCGCACCGCTGGCCAAGGGCTTGAGGAAGCGCTCTTTCTGATCGTCGTTGCCGTAGTGGAGGATCGGCACGCAACCCACCGAGTTATGCACGCTCATGATGGTCGAGCACGCACCGTCGCCGGCGGCGATTTCTTCCAGGGCCATGGCGTAGGCCAGATAACCGGTGTCGCACCCTCCCCACTGCTCAGGCACCAACATGCCGAAGAAGCCGAGTTCGGCCATTTCACCGATGGCTTCCTTGGGGAATCGGTGCTCGCGATCCCACTCGGCGGCGAACGGTTTCAACCGTTCCTGGGCAAACTGCCGGGCCGCTTCGCTGATCTGCAGTTGTTCGTCATTGGGAATCATGCCAAGTCCTTAAGTAATTTAGCCTGAAGGCACAGAACCTGTGGGAGCGAGCTTGCTCGCGATAGCGGTATGTCATTCAACATTGATGGCGACTGACACAGCCTCATCGCGAGCAAGCTCGCTCCCACAGGGGTTGGTGCGCCGTTTAGTACAGGCATTCAACCGCCATGGCCGTGGCTTCGCCGCCGCCGATGCAGATTGCTGCAACGCCGCGTTTCAAGCCTTTTTGGCGCAGGGCCGAGAGCAAGGTCACCAGAATACGCGCACCCGACGCACCAATCGGATGGCCCAAGGCGCATGCACCGCCGTGAACGTTGACCTTCTCGTGTGGGATTTCCAGTTTGCTCATGGTCACCAGACTGACCACGGCGAACGCTTCATTGACTTCGAACAGCTCAACTTCGTCCAGCGACCAGCCGGTTTTCTTCATCAGCTTCTTGATCGCGCCCACTGGCGCCACCGGGAACAAGCCCGGGGTGTCGGCAAACGCCGCGTGACCGTGAATCACTACCAGCGGTTTCAGCCCTTGTTTCTCGGCCTCGGAACGGCGCATCAACACTAGGGCCGCCGCGCCATCAGAAATGGAACTGGAGTTCGCTGCCGTGACCGTGCCGCCATCGCGGAACGCCGGTTTCAACGAAGCAATCTTGTCCAGTTTGGCTTTCGGCGGCTGTTCATCGTTGCTGATCAGCACCTGCTCCTTACCGACCATGACTGACACCGGGACGATCTCGTCCTTGAAGCTGCCGTCCTTGATCGCCTGCTGTGCGCGGGTGGTCGAGGCGATGGCAAAAGCGTCTTGCGCTTCACGGGTGAAACCGTTGGTTTCGGCGCAATCCTCGGCAAAGGTACCCATCAGGCGGCCCTTGTCGTAGGCATCTTCTAGACCGTCGAGGAACATATGATCGAGCACACGCCCATGACCCATGCGATAGCCGCTACGTGCGCGGTCCAGCAGGTACGGCGCGTTGGACATGCTTTCCATGCCGCCCGCCACCACCACGTCCGCGCTGCCGGCCACCAGCATGTCGTGGGCCAGAATCGCCGCTTCCATTCCCGAACCGCACATCTTGTTCAACGTGGTGCAACGAGTCGATTTATCCAGCCCAGCGCCCAGTGCAGCCTGGCGCGCCGGCGCCTGGCCGAGGCCGGCGGACAGTACGCAGCCGAACAGCACTTCTTCGACCGATTCGGCGTTGATGCCGGCGCGCTCGACGGCGGCGCGGATGGCCAGAGCGCCGAGTTGTGGTGCGCTGAGGCTTTTCAGTTCGCCCTGAAAACCACCCATCGGGGTGCGGACGGCACTGACGATAACAATGGGGTCGTTGGCAATAGTCATGACGAATCTCCTTACTTGGCGGCCATGCGCAAGGCACCGTCGAGACGGATCACCTCGCCGTTGAGCATGCTGTTTTCAATGATATGCCGGACCAGCGCGGCGTACTCGCCGGGTTTGCCCAGGCGCGGCGGGAATGGCACGCCAGCGGCCAGCGAATCGCGCACTTCCTGGGTCATGCCGGCCATCATTGGCGTTTCGAAAATACCCGGAGCGATGGCCATAACGCGGATGCCAAAGCGCGCCAGTTCACGGGCGGCAGGCAAGGTCAGGCTGACGATCGCACCTTTGGACGCGGCGTAAGCGGCCTGGCCGATCTGGCCATCGTAGGCCGCAGCCGAGGCAGTGTTGAGGATAATGCCGCGTTCGCCGTCGGCGTCCGGTTCGGTTTCAGCGATAGCCGCCGAGGCCAGGCGCAGCATATTGAAGCTGCCGATCAGGTTGACGTTGATTACCTGGCTGAAACTGGCCAATGCATGCGGGCCGTTCTTGCCGAGGATTTTCTCGCCCCGCACGATGCCGGCGCAATTGACCAGACCATTGAGGCCACCGAAGGCTTTGACCGTCGCCTGCACCGCCGCTTCCGCTGCCGCTTCGTTGCTGATGTCCGCGACCACGCTTTGCGCGCCCAACCGCTGGGCCTGCGCCGCCACGGCCTCGGCATTCATGTCCACCAGCATCACTTTGGCGCCGGCTGCGACCAGCATTTCAGCGGTGGCAGCACCCAGGCCGGAAGCACCGCCAGTGACGAGAAAAACCTTGTTTTCGATCTGCATCATTGTTTCCTTGGATTCAAGCTGAAACGTTCTTCGCTGCGGCCTCTTGAGCCTTGGCGATTTCCTGGTTGCGCAAGATAAAGCGTTGCAATTTGCCGCTTGGGGTTTTCGGCAACTCGCTGACAAATTCAATTTCACGAGGATAGGAATGCGCCGCCAGACGCTTACGCACATGTTGGCGCAGTTCTTCGGCCAGCTCCGGTGTGGCGCGGTATTGCGAGCAGATCACGACGAAGGCTTTGACCAGCTCGGTGCGCTCCGGATCGGGTTTGCCGACGACGGCCGCCTCGACCACGGCCGGATGTTCGATCAACGCACTTTCCACGTCGAACGGGCCGACGCGGTAGCCGGACGTGGTGATCACATCATCGCTGCGACCGACGAAGCTGATGCTGCCATCCGGGTTCCACTCCACAGTGTCGCCACTTAAATAATAGTCGCCGACGAACGCTTTGGTCGGCGCACCTTCATAGCCGTTGAACCAGCACATTGGTGACTGGGTGCGGTCGATGGCCAGAATGCCTGGCTGGCCGACACCGAGTTCCTGGTATTCGTCGTCCAGCACCACGATACGGTGGCCAGGAGAAGCAAAGCCCGCAGCACCGACGTGGACCGGATGTTCCAGTGCGTGGTGGTTGCACAGGACCATGCCCAGTTCGGTCTGACCGTAATGGTCGTGGATGACCACGCCGAGGTTATCGGCAAACCAGCGGATCACTTCCGGGTTCAGCGGCTCGCCGGCGCTGCTGACGATGCGCAGCTTGCCCTTGATCGATTTGGCAAACTCGTCGCCGCCCGCGATCAGCAGACGGTAAGCGGTCGGTGAACCGGTGAGGTTGGTGATCCCGTACTTATTGATCACCCGGCAGGTGCTTTCGAGGGTGAATGGGCCATCGTAAAAGGTGATCGGATGGCCCATTGACAGGGGCCCGGTGACGCCGAAATAGATGCCGTAGGCCCAGCCCGGATCGGCGACGTTCCAGAACGCGTCTTCAGGGCGCAAATCCACAGCGTCGCGGGTGTAGCTCTGGAACGCGACGATGGCTTTGAGTGGCACCGGCAACGCTTTCGACGGGCCGGTGGTGCCCGAGGTGAACATCAGCAGGAACGGGTCTTCGCCGGTCAGCAGCACCGGTTCGCAGTCGGCGGAATAATTGGCCAGTTCGGCCCAGAAACTGAAGTCACCGCGAACGATGCCCTGACCCTTGGCGCCACCGACCGTGACGATGGTCGGGCAGTCGGCCACTTCAGAGAGTTTCGAGCGATTGACCGCATCGGTCACCACAATTTTGGCAGCGGAACTGCTGAGACGGTGTTCGATGGCTTTCGGACCGAACGCGGTAAACAGTGGCTGATACACCGCGCCAATGCGCCAGGTGGCAAACACGGTAATCAATAATTCGATGTTACGTGGCAAAAGACCGGCAACCTTGTCGCCTTTTTTCACCCCTTGGGACAGCAGGAAATTGGCAAGACGTGCGGCTTTGTCCTGCAAGTCGCTGAAGGTGTACGTAGCGCTGGCGCCATCGCGACCTTCCCAGAACAGCGCAATGCGCCCTGGCAAGGCATGGCGGTCGCAACACTCGACACAGGCGTTGAGCGCTTGCAGCGAACCGCTGAGTGCGGCGTCGACGGTGTGCTGATAATTGAACTGAGATGAAGCAGACAAGTAATCGCGCATTGCCAGAATCCCTTTGTATTTTTATTAGGTTTGGGGGAACCGTAAAAACCAGAGAAATACTCGCTCCGTGCGTAGAACGGGGCAATGGTCAAAGTTATCAAGTTGCTTGACTGGTTTGGCCAAAATTTGAGAAACGTGGTGCTTGGGCGGACGCCTTCGCGGGCAAGCCTGCTCCTACAGGGGATGTCGGTGTTGCGTAGAGTGTGTTCACACCACAAAACCACTGTGGGAGCGAGCCTGCTCGCGATGGCGTCTGTCCAGTCGACCCATAATCCGAATCAGTGCACTTCGTTCAGAATCAAACTGCGGTAATGCCCTGGATTCGACCCCGCCCACTTTCGAAACGCCTTGTAGAACGAACTCGCATCGGCAAACCCCAACCGCGTCGCGATCTCGGCGAAGCTGATACTCGGCTCAGCCAGCCAGACAATCGCCAGTTCCTTGCGCACACTGTCCTTGAGCCCTTGATAGGTTTGCCCTTCCTCCGCCAATCGTCGGCGCAAGGTCGAGGCCGACATGCACAGTTGCTGCGCCAGAGGCTCGGTTTCGGGCCACTGTGCGGCTGGGAGTTGCCGCAGATCGTGTTTGATGCGGCTCGCCAGGCTCTCTGGGGCACGGTACTTGACCAGGATATTGGCTGGCGCATGAGCCAGGAAACGCTTGAGTTCTTCAACGCTGCGCTTGATCGGCAAATCCAGGCACTCGGCCGAGAAAATCATCCGGGTGCGCGGGCGGTCAAAGCGCAGGTTCTCGGAGAACATCACCTGATAGTCATCACAAAAATCCGGCGCTGCGCAGCGTAATTCTACGGCCAGGATTGGTATTCGCCGCCCCGCCAGCCAGCAGGCAACGCCATGAACAATCATCCAGTAAGTGAAATAGGTGAAGGCGCGACGCGGGTCCTGATCGTCTTCCAGCAGCACGATTTCGGCCAGGCTTTGCTGGCGAACCAACTGAGCGGGCAGGTTTTCAAGCATCAATGACAGAAAACGCAGGCCCGTACTCAGGCCCGCGGCGAGACTCGGCTGGACCATTGAGCAACTGCACAGAAACGCGAGGCTGCCGGGCTTGAGCTTGCGCGGGTCCATGCCAAAAAACTCGTCGTCGCCACGCCGGGCCAGCAAACGCCAGAGCCGCGCATACGCGGTGGCCGGGACGCGGGCATCGGGGGTTTGCAGCAGCGCCGGATCGATACCGACTTTGTTCAACACCTCATCGGTGGCCTGGCCGGGGGCGCAACTTTGCAGCAGCGCTTCGCGCACCAGTTGAATGGAGATGGTGTCTTTTTCCGACATTGAGCGCGGAGAGCCTTGTTGTTTATTTGAGTGCGGGCATCTTACCGCACCGCGACCCCATCCTGCAGGAGCGAGGCTTGCCCGCGAAGCAGGCAACTCGGTCTTACCCTGAAACCGTGTAATCGTTCATCGCTGGCAAGCCTCGCTCCTCAAAGGGCGGGGTGATGTTCAGGCTCGTTCAGGCTAGGTTCAGGTAAATGGCAATCAACCCCATATGGGAATGAGTGTCATTATGTTACAAATTAGCACCCTACTGATTCCGACCCGGTGCTGAATGCTCGTCCCTTTCCTGATCATGCTGCGCGAAGGCATTGAAGCCGCGTTGATCGTTGGCATCATCGCCAGCTACCTCAAGCAAACCGGCCGTGGCCAGTGGATGCCCGCCGTGTGGATCGGTGTGTTCCTCGCTGCGGCTCTGGCCCTGTTGGTGGGCGGTGGCCTGGAGCTGGTCAGTGCCGAATTCCCGCAAAAACAACAAGAGCTGTTCGAAGGCGTGGTCGGTCTGGTGGCCGTTGGCATTCTCAGTTCGATGGTGTTCTGGATGCGTAAAGTGGCGCGTTCGATCAAGCACTCGCTGCACGTCTCCCTCGATCACGCGCTGACCGGTTCCAAGCATCAGGTCATCGCGCTGATCGCCATGGTGTTTTTCGCTGTGGCCAGGGAAGGCCTGGAGACAGTGTTCTTCCTGCTTGCGGTGTTCCAACAGAGCGAAGGCCCCGCCGCGCCCATCGGCGCCCTGCTCGGCCTGGTCCTGGCCATCGTCATCGGTTTCCTTATTTACACCGGCAGCATGCGCCTGAACCTCAGCGCGTTTTTCCGCTGGACCGGGTTGTTCATCCTGGTGGTCGCCGCCGGCATCCTCGCCAACTCAGTGCAGGCGCTGCATGAGGCCGGGCTGTGGAATCACCTGCAAACCGTACTGTTCGATTTCAGCGCCACGCTACCAATGGACGGCCCGCTGGGCTCGGTACTGGCGGGCATGTTCGGCTATCAGGACGCACCAACCGTCAGCACTCTGGGCGCTTATCTGTTTTACCTGGTGGTGGCGCTGGTGATGTTTTTCCTCCCTGCGTCGGCGCCAACCAAACAGTCTTCTTCCGTTTCCAGTCAGTAAGGGCTTTCATGTCAACGCCTACTTCTACCGTCGCCGCACCGTCCAAGGCCTTGCGCTGGGCGGTGGCCGGTTCGGTGATCGTGATGATCGCTGCCGGCGGCCTGTTCTACTACGCCTCGAAAATGGCCGCCGCCAAGCGCCAGGCCAACCATGACGACGTCGTGGTGAACATTCACCCGCACAGCTGCGAGCCGAACACGTTGACGGTCCCGGCCGGTCGCGCGAGTTTCCGCATCGTCAACCGCTCGGACCGGGCCGTTGAATGGGAAATCCTCGACGGCGTGCTGGTCCTCGAAGAGCGCGAGAACATCGCGCCGGGCCTGAGCCAAGTGATCAACGCCAACCTTGCGCCCGGCGACTACACCATCACCTGTGGTTTGCTCAGCAACCCGCGCGGCACCTTGCACGTGACCCCGACCGCCGCGTCCGACGCCGCTGCCAAGGCCAAACCGTCGATGGTCGCATTTATTGGGCCGCTCTCGGAGTTTCGCGTTTACCTGAGCAGCCAGAGCACTGCGCTGATCAAAGCCGTCATTGCGCTTGAGCAAGCCATCGAGACCGGCGACCTGAGCCAGGCGCAAGCTTTGTACGCGCCGGCCCGTGCCGCCTATCAACGCATCGCCCCGGCCGCCCAGCGCCTGGCCGAACTGGACAATGCGATCAACGCCCGCGCCGACTATTTCGAAAAACGCGAGCAGGACCCGGCCTTCGTCGGCTTCCATCGCCTGGAATATGCGCTGTTCCAACAACGCAACCTCGACGGTTTGACGCCGGTTGCGCAACGCCTGACCAGCGATGTCACCACGCTCAAACAGCAACTGCTGGCCGAGCCGCTGCCACCGGAACAACTGGTAAGCATTGTGGTGCGCAACCTCAACACCCTCGCCGATGTGCGCGCCAGCAGCGGTGAAGAAGAACGCTACAGCCACACCGACCTGAACGGTTTTGCCGCCAACCTCGACGTCGCTCGCAAGGTTGTCGACTTGTTGCGACCAATGCTGACCCAATCCGCCGCGGAGTTGTTGCCGAAGGTCGACAGCGCCCTCGCCGCCTTCGAAGCCGAACTCAGTGGCTTCAAGGTCAACGATGGCTACACAAGCTATGACAGCGTCAGTGCCGAGCAGCGTAAACAGCTCGCCGACAAGGCGCTGGCACTGGCCGACACACTCGACGCCATCGATCCCGCCCTTGGCCTCTCCGGCCTGTAAGCAGAAGACGACATTCAGATGAACGATTCAGAGCAATTCAACCTCCAGCGTCGCCGGATCCTGATGGGCATGGGCGCTGCCGGCGTGGCGCTGGCCGGCACGGCATTGAGCTGCCCGGTCATGGCCGCCAGCCCCGCGCAAGTCACCGAAGCGCCGAGCAGCGACAAGACCGAAGACCGCCACGCCTTCCACGGCAAACACCAGACCGGCATCATCACCCCGCGCCCGGCGTCCGGCATGCTGGTGTCGTTTGATGTGTTGGCCAGTGATCGCGAAGATCTGGAGCGGCTGTTCCGTACCCTCAACCAGCGGATCGCGTTTTTGATGAAGGGCGGCCCCGTAACGCAGGTCGATCCGAAACTGCCGCCGGTGGATTCCGGGATTCTCGGCCCGGTGGTAACCCCGGACAACTTGACCATCACCGTCTCGGTGGGCGAGTCGCTGTTCGATGAGCGCTTCGGTCTGGCCAACGTCAAACCCAAGCGGTTGATCCGCATGGTCGGTTTTCCCAACGATGCGCTGGAGGCCGACTGCTGCCACGGCGACTTGAGCTTGCAGTTCTGTTCCAACACCACTGACACCAACATCCACGCCCTGCGCGACATCGTGAAAAACCTCCCGGACTTGCTGCTGGTGCGCTGGAAGCAGGAAGGCAGTGTGCCGCCGCAAGCCCCGGCGAAACCGGGTGTTCCGGCACAGAGCGCGCGCAACTTCCTCGGTTTCCGCGATGGTTCGGCCAACCCCAACTCGAACGACGCCAAGGCCATGGACAGCATCGTCTGGGTCCAGCCTGGCAGCGATGAACCGGCCTGGGCGGCAAATGGCAGTTATCAAGCGGTGCGGATCATCCGCAACTTCGTTGAACGCTGGGACCGCACGCCGTTGCAGGAACAGCAAAGCATCCTCGGACGGGTCAAAAGCACCGGCGCGCCCATGGGCGGCGCCCATGAAACCGAGGCCCCGGACTACACCAAGGACCCGGAAGGCAGGCTGACCAAACTCGACGCGCACATCCGCCTGGCCAACCCCCGCACCGCCGCGAGCCAGGCGAACCTGATTCTGCGCCGGCCGTTCAACTACTCCAACGGCGTGAGCAAGAACGGTCAGCTCGACATGGGTTTGTTGTTCATCTGCTACCAGGCCGATCTGGAAAAAGGCTTCATCACCGTACAAACCCGTCTGAACGGCGAACCGTTGGAGGAATACCTCAAGCCTGTCGGCGGTGGCTACTTCTTCACACTGCCGGGTGTCACGGGCGACCAGGACTTCATCGGTCGCTCGCTGCTGGACGCCACACATTCAATAACCGCATAACAACTCCCAACACGGAACCGTCCCATGAAAAAGTCGCCCCTCGCTTTGCTGCTGACCCTAGGCTTGCTCAACACTCCGCTTTCAGCGTTCGCGGCGACCGCGCCGCTGGACCTGGTGGGGCCGGTGTCGGACTACAAGATCTACGTCACCGAACAACTGGACGAACTGGCCAGCCACACCCAGCAGTTCACCGACGCGGTGAAAAAAGGCGACCTGGCGACTGCGCAAAAACTCTACGCCCCGACTCGCGTCTACTACGAGTCGATCGAGCCGATTGCCGAACTGTTCAGTGACCTGGACGCGTCCATCGACTCCCGAGTCGACGATCACGAAAAAGGCGTGAAAGCCGAAGATTTCACCGGATTCCACCGCATTGAGTACTCGCTGTTCTCGGAAAAGAGCACTCAGGGCTTGGGCGACTTGGCGGACGGTCTGAATAAAGACGTCAAAGACCTGCAAACCCGCGTGGCCGGCCTGACCTTCCCGCCTGAAAAAGTCGTTGGCGGCGCGGCCGCGTTGCTGGAAGAAGTGGCGGCGACCAAGATTTCCGGCGAAGAAGACCGTTACAGCCACACCGACCTGTATGACTTCCAGGGCAACGTCGACGGCGCGAAGAAAATCGTTGACCTGTTCCGTCCGCAGATCGAGAAGCAAGACCCGGCGTTCATTGCCAAAGTCGACAAGAACTTTGCGACCGTGGACAAGATCCTGGCCAAGTACAAGACCAAGGAGGGTGGTTTCGAAACGTATGACAAGGTGAAAGAGAGCGACCGTAAAGCGCTGGTTGGGCCGGTGAATACGTTGGCTGAAGATTTGTCGACGTTGCGCGGAAAGCTCGGGTTGAACTGAGGTTTTTATAGCTTCTGGGCTGTCCCCTTCGCGAGCAGGCTCGCTCCCACAGGGGGTTTGTGTCGTTCACAAATCCAGTGTGGGAGCGAGCCTGCTCGCGAAGGCATTATCACTACCACCGATATTCCCCCCGCCCCTCCCATACCCGCGCTACCATCCCCCGCAAACAACAAAAGCTCACGGAAGACTCACCCATGACCACCCCCGCCTTCGACCTGCGCCCATTAATGGTGGCCAACATGGCCTGTTCCATGTCGATGATGGCGTTCGTCTCGCTGATCGGCCCGATTGCCCGAGTGCTGGGCCTTGCCACGTGGCAGGCCGGTGCGGCGGTGACCGTGTCCGGGGTGATCTGGATGCTGCTTGCCCGCCCGTGGGGCCAGGCCAGCGACCGCTATGGCCGGCGCCGCATTCTGTTGATCGCCACCGCCGGTTTTACCCTCGCCTATTGGGCCTTGTGCCTGTTCATCGACGCGTCATTGCGCTTTCTGCCGTCGGCGCTATTGGGGTTCATCGGTTTGATGGTCGGGCGCGGATTGATCGGAGTGTTCTACGCGGCCATCCCGGTAGGCGGAAATGCGCTGATCGCTGACAACATCGAACCGCAGCATCGCGCCAAAGCCATGGCCGCATTGGGCGCCGCCAACGCCTGTGGCTTGGTGATCGGGCCCGCCATCGCCGCGTTGCTCTCGCGTTTCAGTTTGAGTCTGCCGTTCTACGCCATGGCCGTCCTGCCGTTGCTGGCTTTTCTGGTGTTGCGCTTCAAGCTCAAGGGCCAGGAATTGCACCTGCGGCAAGTACCGCGCAAGGTGCACCTGAATGATCCGCGCCTGCGTCGGCCCATGGCGGTCGCGTTTGTGGCGATGTTGTGTGTGTCAATTGCGCAGATCACCGTCGGTTTCTTCGCCCTCGACCGACTCGGCATGAGTCCTGCCGACGCTGCGCAAACCGCAGGCATAGCCCTGACCATGGTCGGTTTCGCGTTGATCTGTTCGCAACTGGTGGTGCGCCGCCTGGAATGGCCGCCGCTGCGGTTGATCCGCGCGGGTGCACTGGTGGCGTCCGTGGGATTTGCCGGCAGTATCCTGGCGAATACCGCATGGGGCTTGTGGCTGTGCTTTTTCGTGTCGGCGGGTGGGATGGGGCTGATCTTTCCGTCATTCGCAGCGCTGGCAGCGAACGCCGTGGACGCCTCAGAGCAAGGCGCGACGGCGGGCTCCATCGGCGCTGCGCAAGGTTTTGGCGTGGTCATCGGGCCATTGGCAGCCACATTGATCTATGACCTCGAACCGCGCCTGCCCTATCTGGTGGCCGCTGCGCTACTGCTGCTGGTGGCCCTGTGGCCAAAGCCCCCGGCAGCGTTGAGCCTTACAGAATCCGATAGAGCAACCGTTCGATCCGCACCCGACTGACGCGCGTGAGGAACTTGGCCACGGCCGGCGGGTAGTCCAGCAGCGTTTCGAGGTCCTGGTAACGCTCGATGCGCTGGGTGTTCTGAAAAATCTCCACCAGTTCGGCCTTGCGCGGCTCCAGCAATTCGCCTTTCGGGTCATCGATCAGCAGCGCGTTTTCCAGGTCAAGGCGGAAGGCCCGCGGGTTGAGGTTGTTGCCGGTCAGCAAGGTATAGCGCTGGTCGATCCACATGCCTTTGAGGTGATAGGTGTTGTCGCCATCACGCCACAAATGCAGGTTCAGCTTGCCGCTGTCGATGCTGTGCTGATGCTTTTTGGCAAAGCGTCGCAGGCTGATCTCGTAGAGGTACGGCAGCGCTGCGATCACCTTGAACGGCTCGCTCGGCGGGATGTAGAAATCGTTGGCGGTCTTGTCGCCGACCACAATGTCGACCTTCACGCCGCGGCCCAGCGCCCGGTTTATTTCCCGGGTCACCGCCAGTGGCAGGTTGAAATACGGTGTGCAGATGGTCAAGTGGTGCTGGGCGCTGGCGATCAACTCGCAAATCACCCGGTTCAATGGATTATTCTTGCCCACACCGAGCAATGGACTGACCGACAAACCATCCTTCAACGTGGTGCCCGCCGTGGTGTCGTACGCCGCGTGCTTGAGTCGGCTACGCAAGTCGCCGATGTCGTGGCGCAGGCTGCGGGTGGTCGGTAGGTTCGGCAAGTCGAGGCGGTGCACGGCTTTGGACGCTATGAAGCCGTGCTGAATCAGATGCTGCATCGAATTGGCCAGCGCCTGGTTCTGCAATACGTGATAACGGTCGAAGCGGTATTTGTCGAACTTGTGCAGGTAAACGTTGTTCAGGCTCGCACCGCTGTAAATCACGCAATCATCAATGACAAAGCCCTTTAAATGCAGCACGCCGAACAGTTCGCGTGTTTGCACCGGCACGCCATACACCGGCACCTCACTGGCGTGGGTGCGGGTCGCTTCCTGATACCACGCCGAGTTGCCAGGTTGCTTGCCGGCACCAATCAAGCCGCGCTGGGCACGCAGCCAGTCAACCACCACGACCACGTCCAGTTCCGGACGCGCGAGTTTGGCGGCGTGCAAGGCATCGAGAATTTCCTGGCCGGCTTCATCCTGTTGCAGATACAGCGCGACTATATAGATGCGGTGCGTGGCCTGGGCGATTTTCTCCAGCAGGCAACGACGAAATTCGGCAGCGCCGGAAAGGATGGTGACGGCATCGGCGGTCAGCGGAAAACTGCGCAGTTTGGGCAGCAGAGAGCGTTTGAAAAGCGACGGCATAGGGCTCGCAGTGGGTCGAATCCGAAGAATTCATGAGCTTACACCATGGATCGGTTCGGGTCTTGTTAGCGTCTGCAATACCGCCATCGCGAGCAGGCTCGCTCCTATATTGGTATACATATCTCCTGCGGGAGCGAGCCTGCTCGCGATGGCGGTATTACAGGCGATGAAAACTCCTGCTGACCAAGGAGAACGATCGTTCTACTGTTTGCAACATGAACAAACTGACCAGCAACGTGTTTGAACTTTACTTTTACAGGGAGACTTTACATGCCTAACGCTGAAGTTCGTCCGCCATTACCGCCCTTCACCCGCGAATCGGCCATCGAAAAAGTTCGTCTGGCCGAAGACGGCTGGAACTCCCGCGACCCGGAACGGGTGTCGCTGGCCTACACGCTTGACACTAAATGGCGCAACCGCGCCGAGTTCGCAAACAACCGCGAAGAAGCCAAAGCTTTTCTGACCCGCAAATGGGCCAAGGAACTGGATTACCGCTTGATCAAGGAACTCTGGGCCTTCACCGGCAACCGCATCGCCGTGCGTTATGCCTATGAATGGCACGACGACTCGGGCAACTGGTTCCGATCCTACGGCAACGAAAACTGGGAGTTCGACGAGAACGGACTGATGGCCAATCGGTTTGCCAGTATCAACGACCTGCCGATCAAGGAAAGCGAGCGCAAATACCGTTGGCCGCTGGGGCGCCGGCCGGATGATCACCCTGGGCTGTCCGACCTCGGTCTGTAAATCCACCTAAATACAAAACTGTAGGAGTGAGCCTGCTCGCGATCGCGGTGCATCCGTCACTGGATGTATTGACTGACACTCAGCCATCGCGAGCAGGTTCGCTCCCACAGGAATCAGTGGTGCTGCAGAGATTTGATGTGGGAGCCAGCCTGCTGGTGATGAGGCCAGACAGGTCGCCGCAGAAGTCGGATCTAGGTAAGATAGCGCCCCTTCCCCGCAGCCCTTTCCTGCACCCCGCCGAATAAGCCGATTCCATGCCTTTCGAACTCAGCGTTGACCTCACCACCCTGGCCATTTTGGCCTTTGTTGCCTTCATTGCCGGTTTCATCGACGCGATTGCCGGGGGGGGCGGTCTGCTGACCACCCCGGCATTGCTGACCGCAGGCCTACCGCCGCACTTGGTACTGGGCACCAACAAGTTGAGTTCGACCTTCGGCTCGGCCACCGCCAGTTTTACCTTCTACCGTCGCAAGCTGTTCCATCCCCGGCAGTGGGTACACGCCATCGTTGGCACACTTGTCGGCGCACTGACCGGCGCCATCGTCGCGCATTACTTGCCGGCGGAATGGCTGAACAAAATGCTCCCGGTGATCGTCTTCGCCTGCGGCGTGTATCTGTTGTTTGGCGGCACCCCCAAAGCGCCCCTGGACAGCGATGCACCGATCAATAAAAAGTGGCAATCGACCCAAGGCTTCAGCCTCGGTTTCTACGACGGCGTGGCCGGTCCCGGCACGGGCGCGTTCTGGACCGTCAGCAGCCTGCTGATGTACCCCATCGATCTGGTGAAAGCCAGCGGCGTGGCGCGCAGCATGAACTTCGTCAGCAACATTGCGGCGCTGTCGGTGTTTGTGTTTTCCGGACAGGTGGACTGGATCATCGGCCTGAGCATGGGCGTGTCGGTGATGGCCGGCGCATTCTTTGGGGCTCGCACCGCCATCAGCGGCGGCGCGAAGTTCATCCGTCCAGTGTTCATCACCGTGGTGCTGGGATTGACCGTGCGGTTAGCCTGGCAACACTGGTTCAGCGTGGCCTAAGCGCCGCGCCACATAAACGTCTATCAGGTAACGGGCAATCGAGCGCGACGCCGGCAACGGCGGCAGCGCGTGAACGTTGAACCATTGGGCGTCTTCGATTTCGTCTTCCTGACAGACAATCTCGCCACCAGCGTACTCGGCATGGAAACCCAGCATCATTGAGTGTGGGAACGGCCAGCACTGGCTGCCCAGATACTGGATGTTCTTTACCTCAATCTGCACTTCCTCGCGTACCTCGCGAATCAGGCAGTCTTCGGCGGATTCGCCCGGCTCGGCAAACCCTGCCAGCGTACTGTAAACCCCGCTGACGAAACGGGGCGAACGGGCCAGCAACACTTCATCACCACGGGTCACCAGCACGATCATGCTCGGCGAAATACGCGGGTAATAGCGCAAATCACACGGCTCGCAGTACATCGCCCGCTCACGTGGAACTTGCGTTGCCGCCTGACCACAGTTGCCACAAAAGCGATGTTCACGGTACCAGGTGCCAATTTGCGCGGCATAACCCAGCACCTTGTACACCGTGTGATCGCCTTCGAGCATGAACGCCCGCAGACCTTTCCAGTTGCAACCCGCCACGTCGCTGGCGCTGCGCAGTTCCAGCAGATAGACCGGCTCACCGTCCAGATGGCCGATGCCGTGTTCGGCGAGAATCGACAAGTCCTGGCGCTTGAGCCATTCACGCGGGAACAGCGCGCCATTGTCATCGAACAGGAAGCCTTCCGGGCTGCGGGCCACGGCCCAGCCGCCGGGTTGGTCGGTGTCCAGTACTGCGGTGGTCCAGCGTGAAGTCATGTTTAATCAATCCAGAAATTCGGGTTTCTGTTTGCTCATATGGGCAGCCATAGCCACGCGCAAGTCAGTGGATTGCAGCATGGCGGCGTTCCAGGTGGCGACGTATTCAAGGCCATCGTCGATGCGATGGTCGCGCATGTAGTTGATCATTTCTTTGGTGCCCGTCACTGCAATCGGCGACTTGCTGGCGATCTCGCGGGCAATGCCCATGACGCCATCCAGCAGGCTGGCGTTGTCGCTGTAGACGCGATTGACCAATCCGATGGTGCGCGCTTCGTCGGCGCCAAACGTGCGACCAGTGTAAGCCAGTTCACGCAGCATGCCGTCGCCGATGATGCGCGGCAAGCGTTGCAAGGTGCCGACGTCGGCGGCCATGCCGATGTCGATTTCCTTGATCGAGAATTGCGCGTCTTGGGCGGCGTAGCGCATGTCGCAGGCGGCAATCAGGTCGATGGCACCACCCAGGCAATAACCCTGAATTGCCGCCAGTACGGGCTTGCGGCAATTGTCGACAGCATTAAACGACGCTTGCAGGGCGAGGATCTTGCGGCGCAGCAGGCGCGCGTTGCGACCTACATCTTTGCCCAGTTCATTGGCCACGCCGGCCAGCATCATCAGATCGATGCCGGAGGAGAAATGCTTGCCGGCACCGCTGAGGACCACGACGCGCGCTTCGTCGGTGTCATCGATCCACTGGAAAATCTCGATGATCTCGCTCCAGAACGCAGCGTTCATCGAGTTGATTTTTTCCGGGCGGTTGATCTGCACATGAGCGATGTTGTCGGCGAGTTCGACGGTGAACGCGGTGTACTGAGACATGGCAGTGATCCTTTTACCGGGCAAAAAAATGAGGCCCGGACTATAACAAGGCATGGGTGGGGCTAGTAAGGCAGTGGTTCGGCCAAAAGCGGGACTGGCTTCTGGATCTCCTGCGACTGTGCTTGCCCGCGATTGGCCGCAATACCTATCTAACTGACCTTCACCACCAAAAAAGCGCCCGGGCCCTAATGCTGTCGAACATAGCGACAAGGTTTGCACTTTCCTTGAAAAGTTCCCCAGAAAGAAATGAATAATTGTTCTCACTGCGGTGTTCTTAGTTCATGACCCAAACAAATCGTGGTTTTAACCGAAACCCGTAACCCTTGGAGCCTTGCCCATGAACGCGCGCTTTGCTGTTTTCACCGCCCCGCTGCTGCTTGCCGGTTGTCTGACGGCTGCGCTGACCAGTTCGCTGGCCCTGGCCCATGGCGACGATGACGCGCCCGCCAAACCCAACTGCCCCAAAGGCCAGGTCTTCGACTCCAGATCTCAAAAATGCCTCAAGCAAACCAATAATCTGGTGCCGGACGACGACCGCACCAATTACGCCTATCGTCTAGCCAAAGACGGTCGTTACGAAGAAGCCTTGGCCTTGCTCGATACGCTAAAAGAACCGAATACTGCCAAAGCCTTGAACTATCGCGGTTACGCCACGCGTAAACTGGGGCGCACCGACGAAGGTATCGGTTACTACCTGCAATCGGTCAAACTCGACCCGCAGTATGCGAAAGTGCGCGAGTACCTCGGCGAAGCGTATGTGATCAAAGGTCGAGTGGACCTGGCTCAGGAGCAGTTGCAGCACATCAAATCGATCTGCGGCAGCACCTGCGAGGAATACCAGGATCTGGCCGAGGCTATTATCCATTCATCGAAAACCTGACACCGATATAGAACGACGGAGGTCGCCATCGCCAGCGATCAGGTAATACGGGCAGAACTGAGCCAGCATTTAGCGCGTTTGTGGCGCTATGGCTTGCTGCTGTCCCGGCAACGGCATGTGGCCGAAGACCTGGTACAGGCGACCTGCGTTCGGGCGCTTGAGCGTGCCGGGCAGTTTGACCCTGACACGCGCATGGACCGCTGGCTACTGAGCATTCTGCATTCGATCTGGCTCAACGAAGTGCGCGCCCGGCGGGTGCGCCAGGGTCAGGGCTTGGTGGATGCCGAAAGCCAGTTGTCGTTTGACGGTGAGCACGCGGCGCAAACCCATGTTCGCGCGGCTCAAGTGATCCGGCGAGTGGACGCGTTGCCCGAAGCCCAACGCGAAACGGTGTACCTGGCGTACGTCGAAGGTTTGTCGTACCGCGAAGTCGCCGAGCTGCTGCAAGTGCCCATTGGCACGGTCATGAGCCGGCTGGCCGCTGCTCGGACAAAACTGGCCGAATATCCACCGCTGCATGCCGTACCGAACCCATTCACGGGAGAACGTCGATGAACGATCGCGCCACACCCTCAGACGAGCAACTGGTGGCCTATCTCGACGACCAACTCGATGCCGAACAACGCACTCGCATCGACACGGCCATCGCCGAAGACTCGACGCTCAACCTACGCCTGCAATGGCTGGCCCGCAGCAGCCTGCCGTTCAAGGACGCTTTTGCCCAACTGTCGCAACAGGCGCCCATAGATCGTTTGCAGTCCATGCTCGACACCTTGCCTTCGCCTGAACGTCCGTCGATGGATCGTCGCTGGTTTCTGGCGGCTGCGGCCGGGTTGGTAATCACCAGCGTGGTGGCGGACCGCTTGTTCCTCGGCTGGCAATTAAGTCAGGAAAAGAACAATTGGCGCGGGTTGGTGGCAGATTACATGTCGCTCTATGTGCCAGAAACCCTGGAACACTTGCCCAGCGATGAAGCCACCCAGCTTGCGCAACTGCGCTCCATCGATACGCGCCTGGGCCTGAACCTTGCGCCCGCGAAGCTGATCTTGCCGCGCTCTGAGTTCAAGCGCGCGCAAATCCTCGAATACGATGGTGTGCCGATTGCCCAGATCACCTACCTGGACCCGGCAAATGGCCCGATGGCGCTGTGCGTCACGCTCTCCAATAGCGGCAGCCGACACTTCGCCCGTGAGCGCCGGCACGGCATGAACGTCGTGTACTGGGCAGACATGGAACACGCGTGGATGCTGATCGGACACAACCCGGCGGCGGAGCTCGAAGACATGGCGAAGTTATTGAGGGGGCGACTTAGCGCTTGAGTGAAGTTCCACTATGCTTGGCCTGAGATTTTCCAAGGAGGAACCAACTCATGCCAATTGATTCACGCACTGCCCTACTAGTCATCGATATGCAAAACGACTTCATTCCCGGCGGCCAGCTACCGGTGCCGGAGGGGGATGTGATCGTGCCTTTGATCAACCGTCTCGGCGGCCATTTCAAACAGGTGATCATCGCCCAGGACTGGCACCCGCCCGGACACGCCTCGTTCGCTTCCAGCCATCCCGGTCGCAAGCCTTATGATGTGATTCAGCTGCCTTACGGCGCGCAAACGCTCTGGCCGGATCATTGCGTGCGCGCCACCGCCGGGGCCGAGTTACATAAGGACCTGACCCTGCCCCACGCACAACTGATCATCCGCAAGGGTTGCAACCCGGACATCGACAGTTATTCGGCGTTTCTGGAGGCAGATCGAACCACCACCACAGGCTTGGCCGGCTATCTGAAAGAACGTGGTGTCGACACCGTTTACCTGGTCGGACTGGCGCTGGATTTCTGCGTGATGTTCTCGGCGCTGGATGCCCGGGCGGCCGGTTTCAATGCGTTTGTGGTGATGGATGCGTGCCGCGCGATTGATCTTGAGGGTTCGTTGGCGGCAGCGATTGATCGGATGCAAGTGGCGGGGGTCGGGCTGATCTCAGCGAACGAAGTGCCGGGCTGAACCTGTGTAGCAGCTGTCGAGCAGCGCGAGGCTGCGTCCGGCAGCGAAGCTGTCGTGAAATCAGGTGACGTGGTCTTTCAGGAGGACCGCGTTTTCAGGTTTTACGACTGCTACGCAGGCTCGGCAGCTGCTACAAAGAATGCGTCAGGATTGGGTAGGTAACCACAAACGGAACCGTGCGCCGCCCAGCGGCGACGGTTCGACGGTCAGCGTGCCACCCTGCGCTTCCAGTGCCCGACGGCTGATCGCCAGCCCTAAGCCAAACCCACCCGTAGCCCGATCCCGACTGCGATCCAGCCGATAGAACGGTTCGAAGATCCGCTCTCGCTCGTCATCGGGAATGCCGATCCCATCGTCATCCACCCAGATTTCACAACCCTTCGCACATACCTGCACACCAATTTGAATGCGATTTTCGCAATAACGCATGGCATTGCGCAGCAAGTTCTGAATTGCGCGGGCGGTCAGGCGTGGGTCAAGCGCGAAGCGCTCGAGTTGGCCATGAAGCCGCACATCCATCACGACATGCGGCGACTCCAGTTCTTCATCAACGCTCCCCAGAATGCTGTCGATAAACTCGTCCAGCGATACCTCAACTTGCTCCGGCAACTGGGCAGGGTTTTGCAAGCGGCTGTAGGACAGCAACTCCAGGACCAATTCATCGAGTTCGCGGATGTGCGCGACCAGACTTTGCAAGCGCTCGCGACTGGCCGCGGGCAAATCGTCGGACAGCGCCAGGGCCAGGCCGAAATCCAGGCGGGTCAGAGGCGTGCGCAGTTCGTGGGACACGGCGTTGAGCAAGTCGCGCTGCTGGTTCAGCAAGTTTTCGATGTCGCCGGCCATGGTGTCGAAGACGTTAGCCAGGCTGCCGATGTTGGAGTGTCGGGAAATCTGCGTGCGCTCGCTCAAGTGGCCTTTGCCGAAACGTTCGGCGGTACCTTTGAGGCGTTCCAGGTCGCGCCAGTGCGGGCGTAGCCACAGTAGCAGGCACGCGAGCATGGTCGCGCCGATCAGCACGTTGATGCTCCAGTACAACAGGCTGACGTCCATTGGGTCCGGCGGCACAACCATTTGTACGACCAATTGCTGGTTCAGCGGCGCCACAGCCAAAGTGCGCCAGCCCCAGTCGCCGATGCGCACCACGTTCTCGCCGCGCTGCAGGCTTTCGCGCTCGAACAGGGTGAAATCGGGATCATCATTGCGCGTCAAAACGATGTGTAGCGGGGCGAAATCCTTGTCCAGCTCGACCGCCATTGCCGGCCATTGCGCTTCGGGCACGGCGTGGAATTGTTTGACGATGAGGGTTTGCAAGCCGCGTGAATAGTCGAGGTTGTAGGTGACGAAGCGCTCATGGAAAATTTTGACCACCAGGTCTGGCACCAGGTAAATCGCCGCGCTGAACGAAACGATGGTCACCAGGTACAGGCGAAACAGAATCCTGAACATCGTCTCAACATTCCCACTCGGAACGGCTGAACAGATAACCCTTGCCCCATACGGTCTTGATCTTGCGCGCCTCGCCCGCGTTGTCGTCGAATTTGCGCCGCAACTTGGAAATCGCCACATCCACCGAGCGGTCGGTACCGTTGAATTCGATGCCGCGCAGGCGCTGCAGGATCTGGTCGCGGCTCAGCACTTCGCCGGCATGTCGGGCCAGTACCACTAAAAGGTTGTACTCGCCGCTGGACAGCTCGACCAGTTGCTCACGCCACGTCACGGTGCGCTCGGACAGGTCGATGCATAGGTTGCCCATTAGGATACGGTCGTTGGCCGTCTGCGGCTCACCAAGGCTGCTGCGGCGCAACAGCGTGCGCACGCGTGCCAACAATACGCGGGGCTCGCAGGGCTTGGTGACGTAGTCGTCGGCACCCATTTCCAGGCCCAGGACTTGATCGTGGCTGTCGTCGCGGGCGGTGAGCATCAGGATTGGCAGCGTGGCCGAATCTGCGCGCAGCAAACGGCAGACTTGAAGACCGTCGAGGCCCGGCAGCATCAGGTCGAGGATCACCAGGTCCGGCGGGTTGACCCGCGCGCGCTCACGCACGTGGTCACCACGGCTGATCACGCTGACTGAATAGCCATTGCGTTCCAGGTAGCTGGAAATCAGTTCGGAGAGCGCGGAGTCGTCTTCGACCAGGAGGATGTCGGGCATGGGGTGTTCCAGAAAGTGCAGTGGCGACTGATAGATCGCTATCGCGGGCAAGCCCGCTCCCACAGTGGCCGGTGGTGTTCACAGATTCTGTGTCCACATCAGATCCCTATGGGAGCGGGCTTGCCCGCGATGACGGCATAACAGTCGCAAAATATATCAAGTCGCCAAGGATATACGCCCTCACCCCCGCCTGAGTAAAACCCTTACACAATTTCACACTGCACCAACAAAGCTTCACCGCTACCCTCCTCGGCGCCCCGTAGGATGCGGGGGGTCAATATTGGGGTATTTCCATGTCAAAGAATCTGCTTGCCGCGTTCGGACTGCTTGCACTGGCGCTGACGCTGAGCGCCTGTGACAAGCCCTCCAACGCCGAAGAACAGGCACCGCTGTCCACCGTGCGTATAGAAACCATCGAAGCCCGACCGCTGTCGATCACCAGCGAATTAAGCGGACGGATTGCTGCGCCACGGATGGCCGAAGTCCGCGCCCGTGTCGCCGGCGTCGTGTTGCAACGCACCTTCAATGAAGGCAGCGATGTAAAAAAAGGCGACGTGCTGTTCCGTATCGATCCGGCGCCGTTCAAAGCGGATCTGGACAGCGCCGAAGCGGCGTTGCGCAAAGCCGAGGCCAATGCGTTCCAGGCCCGGCTGCAAGAGCAGCGTTATGCCCAATTGATTGAAGGCAATGCCATCAGCGGCCAGGACTACGACAACGCCCGTGCCAACGTGCGGCAAACTGCAGCCGACGTCGCCGCCAACAAGGCCGCCGTGGAGCGGGCGAAACTCAACCTTGGTTACGCCACCGTGACCGCACCCATTTCCGGCCGCATCGGTCGCGCACTGGTGACCGAAGGCGCTCTGGTCGGGCAGAACGAAACCACGCCACTGGCGCTGATTCAGCAACTCAATCCCATTCATGCTGACCTGACCCAGTCGACCCGCGAACTCAACAACCTGCGCCGGGCCTTCCGCTCCGGCCAGTTGCAGCAAGTCGGTCAGGGTCAAGCCAAAGCGACGTTGATCCAGGACGACGGCAGCCTCTACCCACTCCCGGGCAAGCTGCTGTTCACCGACATAACCGTGGACCCCGGCACTGGCCAGATCATCCTGCGCAGCGAATTCCCCAACCCGGAGTTCGACTTGCTACCCGGCAGCTTCGTGCGTGTACGTTTGGAGCAAGCGGTGAACCAGCAAGGCATCAGCGTGCCGCAACGGGCCGTCCAGCGGGACAGTGCCGGTATTGCGCAAGTGTTGCTGCTCGACGCCGAAGAGCGCGTTGGCTTGCAACCGGTTGAACTGGGCGCGGAGCAGGACGATCGCTGGATCGTTACCGGCGGCCTCAAGCCTGGCGACCGCATCGTCATCGAAGGCCTGCAACACGCGCGTCCCGGTGAGCAGGTCCAGATCGACAGTACCCCTCTTCCACTTGCCCAGGTTTCTGGTCAGTAAGCAGGACGCTTTTTTATGCCGCAGTTCTTTATTGATCGCCCGGTGTTCGCCTGGGTGGTTGCGTTGTTCATGCTGCTGGCCGGTGCACTGGCCATTCCGCAGTTGCCGGTGGCGCAATACCCCGACGTGGCACCGCCACAAATCGAAATTTACGCCGCGTATCCGGGCGCTTCGTCACAGACAGTGGACGAAAGCGTGGTCAGCCTGATCGAGGAAGAACTCAACGGCGCCGATCATTTGCTTTATTTCGAGTCGCAAAGCAGCCTTGGCAGCGCCACCATCAAGGCCACGTTTCAACCGGGCACTGACCCGGAAATGGCCCAGGTTGATGTGCAAAACCGCCTCAAGGTGGTCGAGTCGCGGCTGCCGCAGGCGGTGATTCAGCAAGGCCTGCAGGTAGAAAAAGTTTCCGCCGGTTTCCTGCTGCTGGTCACCCTCACTTCCAGCGACGGCAAACTCGACGACGTAGCGCTCAGCGATTACCTGGCGCGCAACGTGATGAACGAGATCAAGCGCCTGGACGGCGTCGGCAAGGCGCAGTTGTATGGCGCCGAACGGGCCATGCGCATCTGGATCGATCCGCAGAAGCTGATCGGTTTCAACCTGACCCCGGCCGACGTCAACGCCGCCATAGTCGCGCAAAACGCCCAGGTGTCCGCCGGCAGCATTGGCGACCTGCCGACTCGCACCACACAGGAAATCACCGCGACCATTTTGGTGACGGGCCAATTATCAACGCCGCAAGAGTTTGCCGACATTGTCCTCAAGGCCAACCCAAATGGTTCTACCGTGCGCATAGGCGATGTCGCGCGGGTCGAGATCGGCAGCCAGGACTACAATTTCTCTACCCGCCTGAACGGCAAACCGTCGACCGCCGTCAGCGTGCAACTGGCACCCGGTGCCAATGCCCTTAGCACCGCCACGCGGGTGCGCGCGAAGATGGACGAACTGTCGCGCTACTTCCCGGCTGGCGTGGAATTCAAGATCCCTTACGACACCTCGCCCTTCGTCAAAGTCTCGATTACCAAAGTGGTTTACACCCTTGGCGAGGCCATGCTGCTGGTGTTTGCGGTGATGTTTCTGTTCCTGCAAAACATCCGCTATACGCTGATCCCGACGCTGGTGGTGCCGGTCGCGCTGATGGGTACGTTCGCGACGATGTTGGTGCTGGGCTTCTCGATCAACGTGCTGACCATGTTCGGCATGGTGCTGGCCATCGGTATTCTGGTCGATGACGCCATTGTGGTGGTGGAGAACGTTGAGCGGATCATGGTCACTGAAGGCCTGTCGCCCAAGGAAGCGACGCGCAAGGCGATGAAGCAAATCACCGGGGCGATCATCGGCATCACGCTGGTGCTGGTGGCGGTGTTTATTCCGATGGCTTTCATGCAGGGTTCGGCAGGGGTGATTTACCGCCAGTTCTCGTTGTCCATGGCCACCTCGATCCTGTTCTCGGCGTTCCTTGCGTTGACGTTGACCCCGGCGTTGTGCGCCACGCTGCTCAAGCCGATTACCAAGGGCGAGCATCACGACAAAAGCGGTTTCTTCGGATGGTTCAACCGGGGTTTTGACCGTTTGACCGAACGTTATGAAGGCTGGGTCGCCTACGCACTGAAACGCAGCGGGCGTTACCTGCTGATCTATGGCGTGCTGCTGATCGGACTGGGGGTGTGTTTCAGTCGCCTGCCCTCCTCGTTCCTGCCGGTCGAGGACCAGGGTTACACCATCACTGATATACAACTGCCACCCGGTGCAAGCAGGAACCGGACGGTGCAGGTGGTTGAGCAGATTGAGGCGCATAACGCCACGGAACCGAGCATCGGCGACAGCACGATTATTCTCGGCTTCAGTTTTTCCGGCAGCGGGCAGAACGCCGCGCTGTCGTTCGCCACGCTCAAGGATTGGTCTGATCGCAGCAGTGACGATTCAGCGAGTTCGATTGCCGACCGAGCCAACGCCGCGCTGAGTCAGATCAAGGACGCCGTGGTTTTTTCCGTGTTGCCACCACCGGTTGACGGTCTCGGCACTTCCAGCGGCTTCGAGTTCCGCTTGCAGGACCGTGGCGGTCTTGGCCATACCACGCTGATGCAAGCCCGCAGTGAACTGCTCGCCGCTGCCGAAAAAAGCCCGATCCTGATGAACGTGCGCGAAAGCGCCTTGGCCGAAGCGCCGCTAGTGCAACTGGACGTCGACCGCAAGCAAGCCAACGCGCTGGGCGTGTCGTTTGCCGACATTGGTAACGTGCTGTCCACCGCCGTTGGTTCGGCTTACATCAACGACTTCCCCAATCAGGGACGGATGCAGCGTGTGGTGGTGCAGGCCGAAGGCGATCAACGCAGCCAGGTGGCCGACCTGTTGAAGATGCACGTGCGCAACAACACCGGACAAATGGTGCCCTTGTCGGCCTTCGTCAAGGCCAAATGGACCCAGGGCCCGGCGCAACTGACCCGCTACAACGGTTATCCGGCGGTCGCCATTTCGGGCGAGCCGTCGCCGGGCCACAGCACCAGTGAAGCCATGGCGGAAATCGAGCGACTGGTTGCACTGGGGCCGGCGGGATTGGGTCAGGAATGGACGGGGTTGTCGTTGCAGGAACGCTTGTCCGGCAGTCAGGCGCCGATTCTGCTCGGCCTGTCGCTGCTGATCGTGTTCCTGTGCCTGGCGGCTCTGTATGAAAGCTGGTCAATTCCGACTTCGGTGCTGCTGGTGGTGCCGCTGGGTGTGCTCGGCGCAGTATTGGCAGTGACCCTTCGCGGGATGCCCAACGATGTGTTTTTCAAGGTCGGGCTGATCACCATCATCGGCCTGTCAGCGAAGAACGCGATCCTCATCATTGAATTCGCCAAGAGCCTGTACGACGAAGGCCACGACTTGATCGACGCCACGTTGCAAGCCGCGCGGTTGCGACTGCGGCCGATTGTGATGACGTCGCTGGCGTTTATTCTCGGCGTGGTGCCGTTGGCGATTGCCACCGGGGCCAGCTCGGCGAGTCAGCAAGCGATTGGTACGGGGGTGATAGGCGGGATGATCACGGCAACGCTGGCGATGGTGTTTGTGCCGGTATTTTTTGTGGTGGTGATGAAGTTGGTGCGCAAACGGCACAAGGACATCTAACCACCACACAGATCCACTAATGTAGGAGCGAGCCGGCTCCGGGCGGCGTTCCGACGATGAGGCCATCAGACTCAACATCAATGTCGGCTATTAAGCCGCCATCGCGAGCAGGTTCGCTCCCACAGTCGATCGCGTTGCCGGCTGCACTGGGCTAAGGTATTTGCAAAGTCCTGACGCATCGAGCCTCCATGCCCTTCCTCGCCCGCACCCACCCTCGCCTGTCTGCCGCCACCATCCTGGGGGTGGCGACAGGCATTCTGGTTCCTGCCGATACGGTCATTGGTAAAATCCTCGTCGGCTGGAATGTCGGGGTCTGGACTTATCTGGTCCTGATGCTGTGGCTCGCCGCACGGGCCAAGGCGCCAGACGTGAAGCGCATCGCCGAGATCGAAGACGAAAACGCCGGGCTGGTGCTGTTTGTGGTGTGCCTCGCAGCACTTGCCAGCCTGGCCACCATTACTTACGAACTGGCTGGCAGCACAGACCTGGACACCACCCGCAAGTGGCTGCATTACGGGTTTACCGCACTAAGCGTCATCGGTTCGTGGCTGCTGATCGGGGTGATTTTCAGCGTGCACTACGCTCGTTTGTTTTACACGTGGGATGGCAAAGACTTGGCGTTACGCTTTGCGGAGGGGCTGGATAACCCCGATTACTGGGACTTCCTGTACTTCTCGTTCACCATCGGTGTTGCGGTGCAGACCTCTGATGTCAGCGTGGCGACGCCGGGGATGCGCAAAATAGTGCTGGCACAGTCGCTGATCGGCTTTGTGTTCAATACGGCGATTCTCGGGTTTTCGATCAACATCGCTGCGGGGCTTTTCTGATGTTTAGTTCGAAGCGCGATAGCAGCCCGCTCCCTTATACCTGTCATTTTTGACAGTTCAACAGCGATTGCACCTGGCATATTTTTGGGTAGGCAGGAAACCTTTTCCTGCCAGATACTCGGCCAAGGAGCAACATCATGCCTTCTACAAAACCTGATGCATCAAAACACTCTACAACCGGCACGTTTACAGCTAAAAGTGACGTCGATGGTGATTTCGTGGGCGACCCACTAGAAATGCAGTTGTACAAGGACAAAGTCCTTTGGTACTTGGGGGCCACTCAGCGAGTTGGTTCCCAGCCGACCGAGTTCAAGGGTATTGATCTGTATCTGCCAGGCGACATTCCCGAAGACGGCCAAACCCACACCTATGAAATGAAATCGTCAGATCTTTCGACTGCAAGGTATTGGCGTTATGTAGATGCAGGCAGCAGGCCTTACACCTCAGTTGAAGGAACGGTAAGGGTGACCTATCACGCTGCCAAGCAAATAATGAAAGGCAGTTTCCACTGCAAGGCGAGTTCCGGAAGCGAAATCATCACTATCACCGATGCGAACTTTGACTTGGCTGGCATCACCACTTCCGACTGTGTCTGCGCCCGGAAGACGCAAGGCGCATTCAGTGCAACCTTGATAGGCGGTATCAGCCAGGAGTTCATGTCGGACTCCATGAGTGTCAAGTACGACAAGCAGGAGTTGGTACTCACTGCGGACCAGTTTGTTTGGGATCTGCTCCCACCCAAGCAGCACCGTATTACCCTCTTTATCAAGGACGGCGTGAAAGCAGGGCTGCATATCTTCAGCAAAGATGATGCAAATATCCGCGCTGCTTACGTCACGCCCAATCAGGAAACCGATGTTTTTAAAGCGATCAGCGGCGAGCTTTACCTCGCATTCGACCCTACCGAACAGCATCTTGAAGGGAGTCTGTCGTTCGATGCCAAAGGCGTAACCGATCCTGATAAAAAGGTTTCTGTGACAAAGGGTAAGTTCCGTTGGCAGAAATGAACTCTCTGCTGCCTTTTTTTATCTGTGCGGTCGCCCCGCCTTGCCTGACTGCCTGGGCCCTTCTTGGGTCCAGGTCAATCACTGGCTCCGGTCGACCCAAACTTTGACGGTATTCAAAGATCCATGGATATATTGCTGGCATGTTCAACGCGGCCAAGTGTGCAAGCGCAGTCACTGATAAGCTTTGTTTTCAATACAGCGATACTCGGGTTTTCGATCAGCATCGCTGCGGGGCTTTTCGGATGACTGATTTTAAAGTGCGATAGCAGACCCTCCTTTTATACCTGTCAATCTTGACAGTATACAAAGCCACCTATTTCGCGCTTCTATGATAACGCCTGTACAAGGCACCTAGTGTTTAAGGATAACTTCTATCAAAATTGGAGATTCCCATCATGGCTTCAACAGCGCAACGTGTATTCGCACCCAGAATCAGAAACAACCAGGAAAATCGATTCGAAGGAACAGTCGATGGAATAGCTTATAAGGCGACCTCCTTTAATCTGCAAAATGAAGCTCACCCTGATCCAATTGGCGAGCGCTTGGTGGTTCGCGTGCACGATAGAGCCAGCGATCTTACTTATAAGGAGATAAGGATTTACATCCCTGTTGATCTGGAAGACGGAACGCACCAACTGGCTAAAATCGACAAAAGTATTTTTGTCGATTACGTCGATTACTCCGACCCGGAGAAGCCCACTGCTCATAAGAGCGTTGGTGGCACTATACGATTTACGCTCGACGAGCAGTTAAATTCAATTACAGGCGAATTGAATGCTGTGATGGACAATTCAGGTAGCGACGGCAGCGAAACATTTGCAATAGACATCCCCGATTTTATAGTGCTCGGGAAGCAGGGCTAAACAATGCCGGAGCATGCATTTGTGTGCTGCTCCGGTGCCTCCTATCTAGTAAATAACGAATGCTACCATTGATAACGCAACCCCAAACTAAAGCCGTAAGGCTGCTCGAAATTCTTACCGTTGATGTAATCAAACTCTGCATGACCTTGCAGCGCTTCACTCATCGAAACCGCAAGACCGCCCCCCAATGCAGCACGACTGCCAGACAGATCATTGTTGAATACAGTATTGTTCACTTTTACTTCATTATTTTGTTCAAACTCGTGATCCCAACTGCCCTTCAAATAGGGCTGCACCGAAACACCTTTTTCAAAGTTGAAAGCATGGCCGACCCTCATCCCGACGCTTCCTAACAAAGAACGGCCGCTATCGCCTTTGGCCTCCATGCCATTGTCCAGGCTGAAGTCATCTCCTTGAATAACCACTGCCGAAAGCTTCGCGAACGGCTCGATGAAGGATGTGTCGTTAAACACGATGTGTCGTCCGAATTCGCTCTCCCAACCTATGCCCAAGGTATTGTTGCGGCCTTTGGCTCGATCTCCATCACTCAAGGAAACGTTTGACTCGTTGCGATAATGATTGAGTTTCATTAAACCATCAAAGTAGTAACCGCTGGCCCGGTCAATCCACGTAGCATAGGTACCCAAATAGTAACTATTGATCGTGCCGGAAGTGCCGTAATCAAGGTTCAGGTTCGACCGGCTCTGTCCTGCCAGCACACCAATCACCCATTGCTTATCACCAAAGGGCAACGGAGCATCAGCCCCTAACGAGAAACCTTGTTGTGTTTGCTGGTATCCCACCCCCGAACCATCTGCCACGTTGTATTTTTTCCCGTAAACCCGCCCCCAACTACCGGCCTTACCTTCACTGTCGCGCAACTCACCGAGTCGGCTGTGAACAGGCGCCATGTCGCCGTACCAAACAGGGATCGCCGTATTAAATATAGCCAAAATTGAACGCGCCCCAGGACTCACAACGCTCGTCGTAGGGTCAAGGAACCAGTCGTTTCCACTGTTTGCCAGCTTGTAACTAAAGGTACCGAGATCAACGGAGTTGCCACTCAAGTTGAATTGCGCGTCCCCGCCGCCCGTATGAACTAATGTGATGGGTTGTCCGCTGGCGGGCTCCTGTCCACTACTGGCGACGGCTAGTTGATGCTTGCCTGAGGCCTCGCCACTAATGTTGAGTCTGTCGGTTTCACCTGTCGCAAAATCTGTTTTCAATTCAAATTTGCCACCGCTTCCCGTCAATCGGTCGAGATTCAACTGATAAAATCCAGTGCCTGAATGCATCGACACCGTGCCACCGTTCATCTCAAGCGAACCGACGTTGCTGATACCCGTCACATTCCATCGCCCTGTTTCATTAATCGTGACATTGGCTACATTTTCCATGCGTCCATTGAGCACCGCTTCATTACTCAGAACAACAGAGGCGCTACTCGCAGAGTCGCTCACTATGTCACCTGACAACGTGCTGCGATCGACGTTCATCGTCGCGACGGCACCACCCCCCACATCAAAAATGACACCATTGCCACCCACTATCGACGAACCATCGTTGACGTCGACCCGCACCGTCGAACCGGAAGTGCTCGGCACATCGACGAGAATGGCTGCACCGCTAGTACTTTCAATCTGCGAGTGGTTCAGGACCAGTTGACTGGATTGTGTATCAGTTGGGTCTGATTTAAAGACTACGCCGTTTTGTACACCCACAACGCGGCTATCGGCCGCAATGTTGGCACTTCCCCCTAACAACGCAAGGCCATAACTGTTAGCCCCGGTGCCTTCGACCCGTGTATTGGAAAGATTAAGCATGCTATAGGAGGAAACGGCGGCCCCTCCGATTACGCCTGAAATAACGCTATCGCTCACATTGACTACCGAGCCGGTCGAACTGTTGGCGGTACGCGCGGCCTGCAGCCCCAATCGATTGCCCACTATGTTGCTCGCGAATATATCTGCAGTGCTGTTGGTGATCTGAACAGCACTTGCACCGCTAGTGCCAGTAGTTGTAACGCCATTAAGAACAACAGAGGACGCGCCGCTAGCAGCAATGCTGAGTGTGCCGCCACCGTTTATCGTCAGAGAACTACTGCGCCCAGCAGCCCATGTTTCAGATGGTGAAGGATTTGAAATTACGGCGGTTTCGCCTGGAATAAGCGCTCTGGCAAGGGCCTGATTATTGACCAGTAACGGCATGGCAACCAACATAACGTAACGCGAGGTTAAGTGGCCGAAGGTGTATTTTAACCTGAGTGACATAGCGCTTCCCTGTAATGACCAGTTCAAGAGCAGTAGCCACCGCTCTTCCTGTAAATTGGCGGCGAGAATATCGACCTGAGTAACCAAGGTATGTAGGAATAATCTCTAAATGCATCGGAAAATTTACAGCCACTCTGATAACAATACATAAGCGCGAAAGGGGATGACGGCAGCCCTCCCCAATCACACCCATAATTCAACTATGGTTTGCCATCGTCATATTTCGTTCCGTCACAATATGTAAAATCTGTCCTGATCAAAATCACTTCATAATCAGACTCTAGTGATGGCGTCGGCGTGGGTGACCCACCTATATTAACTTCATACCACACTTTGGCTGCACCAGAGTAAGTGCCCGGCGTATTTTCGTCAGGCTCGGCGGTCGAGTATTTTATAACAGGATTGAATGGAGTTACGCGAACCTTAAACCCTGTATTCACCTCCGTATCCAATACCGTATGCGTCACACTAAATGGGTTAGCATCAGGATTGGGCGTAACGCCTGGAAAATCCGAATAACCTTTGAAGAAAACTGTTACCTCCGCATCCTCTGGCAGGTGAACGGGATTAGGTGGCACCATAATGCTGATTTCATAATTAGGCGCAACCAAGGTAGGACAACCTATTTTCCCACCACGTGAAAATTCAACCGTAGGCTCTTTCAGTTCGATTTTAATGGCGTTGAATGCAACGTCTGTTTTTACTGACTCCGTTGTATTCACACCGCCAATTGTAGCGACAGTCCAATAAGCCTTGACGGCACCCGGCACGGAGTCTTTAACGCTGTCCCAAGGAAGTGCATGCGACAGCTCTTTCCCCTCATCGCCATCATTTAAAAATATAACTGGCGGAACAAACTTGCCATCAAAGTAAACTCTAACCTCCTGCCCATTTTTTGGCTGCCTGCCAGGTTCATCCCAAAGCTTGATGGTCATCCTCGCTTCTTTGTCAAAATCTTCGGGTGTTAATTCATTCTTCAAATCCAAAACGCCGTAAACCTCCACAGGATCCATTGCAGGGTTCTCAACGCTGGGATGTTCCGGGTTGATCGGACCCGCATAGTCCAGATTCGCCAGAACACCGACGGTTACCTCATTCCCGACTTTGATAGGACCCCGGGACAAACTGCACGTAACCGTTATCGGCTGATCGCCACCTGTTGCGTCATTGTACTTACTGGCTATAACATTTTTGTCGATCGGTATCGAAAACGTCGCCGCGGCCCCAGCTTCTTCGTCATAAATAATTACGTTTCCATATTGAAGTACGTAATGATCTGTATTCTGTACATTGTCACCTCTTGCCATCTCGACCGTCACACCGTCGACACAGTCCTGAATATTGATAACAGGATCCGCCTTCGGAACGGTGATTGCTTTCAACACCGGCGGAGGCAATAACTGTACGGCTTTCCCCGCGGGCACTGAAGTGTTACTCACATTTCCCGCGAAATCAGTAAGTTGGTACCAGACGTACACCGACTGCCCCAGCAACTTTGCTACTTCGGCAATTGGGATCGTGACTTTTCCGTCTGCTGGTAGCTCACCCGAACTGACGGGTAAAAATGTCGGCGTGGCCGAATAACTTACGCTCATCCAAAGTTTGTAAGTATCACCATTAGGTGGCGGCAAAGGATTGTCGTAATCCTTAGGGATTGTCATAACCAACCCGCCGGGGTTGTTTGTAATAAATGTATCGTTAATCGGGTTGTTTAATAAGTCGAGTGGCCATGTTGCGACTTTAAGTTGAGCTTTCACGCCCGTCGCCTTGCTTTGACCCGGTGCCGTGCGGTCAACGATGATTTTGGTGGGGAGGGTTTCTATCGGGTTGATACCTGCCAACAAGATGACTGCCCAGATGTAATAAGTGGCAGGGCCAGATGTAATAAGTGGCAGGGCCAGGTACGCTTGCGTCCTCGATTAACCAATCCGGCGTTACCTCTACTTTAACTGGGCGCCCAATAATTGGCCCAGCCTCTCCTTCCTCCACAATCGTTCCATCGGTTAAAGGATCTGCAGGGAGAGTATCCTTAAGAATTCTAAATTCAACATAGTCGTCTACATGTTCATTATTCCACTTCGGAATTATTACCGATAATGGACTTCCCACCGGTATGAGGGTTACCGGAAGTGTTCCATCCGCAAGAATCCCTGGGACATCTGGTGCTTTTTCTGCCAAAACTCCCGGCATACGCCGCCGGCTACCGGCAGAACGAATCACTCGGGATCCAGCATTAGTCAACTTATTCATTTTTCATAACTCCATTAATTAATTAATTCCCAAGCAACCATTCTTTAAAATCTAGCCTACTCAAAACACAACGTCCTTTAGGGTGGTCCACAGATACCCCTCAGCCCTGGAAGAGTTCTATCAATACGCACCAGTCCGACTTTTGACTTTCTTACTACCCGACCATTTCTTTCCAGGGAGTATCGAGCAAGCGCAGACGCGTTATCTATCATTGGCTCGATGTGAGGCACAAAGGGGTCAACCAACACTTCGACACCTTTATCCAACTCTTCCTGCGTCAATATTGTCTTGCGTATGTTCTTGTAAGTGTTAGCAATAGGCGGTCCACTCCCATTAAGGCTTTTATAACCTTCCCAATAAACGATTAGTACATCCTCAAGTGCAAAGCCTGGATCGGGCAGTACCTTTACTCGGACCCCCTCCCACAATGGAGGATTATCGGTATAACAATTCAGATATCCTTGGGAATCCGCACTCGGAAATGTTGGCTCAAGAAGATCAACTGGAGCGCTGTCTATTGTTAACTTTCGCCTTGCAGAAGGTATAAGATTGAGGTCCTCCAGCAACACCTCATAGCTGACATATGCGATGCCATCTTCCGTTAACAAATCCGGGGCAATTTTTATAATGATCCGCTCTGGCGGGACGGGGTAGACCAGCTCATCAAAAACCCATGTTGTAGTGCCAGCGAACTCCCAGGCCACCCTTAAACGGTCTTTTCTAGGCGGCTTGTCCGGAAAGTTTTCCCAGCGCTCAACTACTACCTCTAACCCCTTAGTGATAAGCTCTATAGGCACTTGCCCTTCCGGGTCATTAATATCTACACCAACTACTTCAGGCGCGTCATAGTTTTGAACTCCCGGTGACAATGATGAACTATCTGTCTTCTTGATTTTTTTATTAAAAGTTGCCATGAGCGCTCCCTGTCGAGACGCATTTAATATCTCGATAAGCTCTAATCTTTCGGTTTTCATTTGAAATGAATTAAGCGTGACTTTTATCGAGTGGTCTACTGTCATATCTGACAGGCTTGATGACCGCCTGTCGGTTTCTACGCAACTTCTTCCATAATCAAACTTGACGAAGAATCTGCTTTTGGCGCCTACTGAAACCGGTTTCATCACCGCAAGATCAAAAACAAAAACAAGGCCCAACTCCGTGAACGATTTCTCCGCCGCCCAGCGCAGCCGCGTGACCATGCTCGACGTCGCCGAACACGCCGGCGTCTCCAAGGCCAGCGTCTCGCGCTTCATCGGCGACGACCGCGCCCTGCTCTCCGATGCCACTGCCCTTCGCATCGAGCAGGCGATTGCCGCACTCGGCTACCGCCCCAACCAGATGGCTCGCGGTCTGAAACGCGGGCGCACTCGCCTGATCGGCATGCTGGTGGCCGACATCCGTAACCCTTATTCGATTGCCGTGATGCACGGGGTGGAAACCGCTTGCCGTCAACACGGCTACAGCCTGGTGGTGTGCAACACCGACCGCGATGACGAGCAGGAACGTCAGCACCTGGCGCTGCTGCGCTCGTACAACATCGAAGGTTTGATCGTGAACACTCTGGGCCATCACCGCGACGAACTGCGCGAACTGCATCGCGAAATGCCGCTGGTGCTGGTGGACCGCAAGGTCGAACAGTTGGAGAGCGATCTGGTCGGGTTGGACAACCCGGCGGCGGTGGAAATGGCGCTGGCCCATTTGCAGGAACGCGGTTATCGCGATGTGCTGATGGTGACCGAACCGCTTGACGGCACCAGCGCGCGGACCGAGCGGGTGAGCAGTTTCAAGGCGCAGATCGCGCAACGCCCGTCATTCAAAGGTGCGGTGATCGAGACCGGCTATGAGCTGACCACGCAGTTGAAAACATTCTTGAACACTCCCGGTCCGGGGCCGAAAGCCTTGTTCTCTGCCAATGGCATTGCCGCGCTGGCCAGCACTCATTCGCTGCGTGAGTTGCACTGCAATTTGTTTGAGGACGTCGGGCTGATCGCATTGGATGATCTGGATTGGTATCCGTTGGTGGGCAGCGGGATTACCGCGCTTGCTCAGCCGACGGAAGAAATTGGCGCGAGTGCGTTTGAGTGTTTGCTCAAGCGGCTGCGCGGGGATGTCGGTGCGGTGCGGACCCTGGATTTTTCGGCGCGGTTGATTGTGCGGGGGTCGACCCTTGGGAATTTGCGGTGATTGTTATGACCCCTTCGCGGGCAAGCCCGCTCCCACAGGGGATTTGTGGGTGCCATAGATCCAATGTGGGAGCGGGCTTGCCCGCGAAGAGGCCCGCAAGAACACCATCACTTAAGCAGCCATTTTTTTTGAAAAAAAATGAAACCGGTTTCAGAGGTGCAGAACAATGAATAAACCACCCGTTTCCATCAGCCTCTCCAGCTACGGCGCGGACCTTGTGCGTCAACGCGGCCAAGGCAGTTTTATCGACATATTGGCCGCCGCCGGCGCCACCCAAATTGAATGGCGCGAAGAGTTGCTGACGGATGAAAACCCGCTGCAACTGGCTGACGACAGCCGATCCCAAGGTCTGGAAAGTATCTACTCTGCGCCGATGGAACTGTGGCTGGCCGGTCAGTCGAAACCCAATCCCGACCTGCTCACAACCCTTGAGCGTGCCGAAACGTTCGGCGCCAAATGGCTGAAAATCTCCTTGGGTTACTTTACTGACAACAATGATCTCCAGGCATTGAGCCGCGTCCTCGCTCAGAGCCCAGTGCAGTTGCTGGTGGAAAACGACCAGACTTTGCACGGAGGCCGCATCGAACCGTTTCAACGCTTTTTCGGCGAGGTTGCGCAGCACCGGCTGCCGATCAAAATGACCTTCGATATCGGCAACTGGCAATGGCAAGACCAGTCCGCCGCCAGCGCCGCGCGATTGCTCGGTCGGCATGTCGGTTATGTGCACTGCAAAGCTGTGACACGCCGCGCCGATGGCAAACTGGTCGCCATCCCGCCGACGGCCAGCGATGTGCAATCGTGGGAGCAACTGCTGCGGCACATGAGCCAAGGCGTTATGCGGGCGGCGGAATATCCGCTGCGAGGGGATGACCTGGTGCAATTGACCCAGGAACACGTCGCCACCCTCGCCCACCTCGGTCAAACCCGGTTGGAGAATGAGCATGTCTGAGTTCGATATCTTGTCGTTCGGCGAAACCATGGCAATGTTTGTCGCCGAGCAAAGCGGTGATTTGGCCGACGTCGGCCAGTTCCACAAACGTATTGCCGGGGCGGACAGCAACGTCGGGATTGGCCTTTCACGGCTCGGATTCAACGTGGCGTGGTTAAGCCGGGTGGGCGCCGATTCGTTGGGGCGGTTTGTCGTCGATACGCTGCGCAAAGAAGGCCTGGACTGCGGCCATGTCGCCATCGATCCGGCACACCCGACCGGGTTTCAGCTCAAGTCCCGCACTGACGATGGCAGCGATCCGGCGGTCGAATATTTCCGTCGCGGTTCAGCGGCCAGTCATTTGTCGGTGCAGTCGATTTCCCCGCAACTGCTCAATGCTCGGCACTTGCACGCCACCGGCATTCCGCCAGCGTTGTCTGCGTCTGCTCGGGAGATGTCCTTCGAACTGATGACCCGCATGCGCCATGCCGGGCGCAGCGTGTCGTTCGACCCGAACCTGCGGCCGAGCCTGTGGGCCAGCGAACAGCTGATGATCACCGAGATCAACCGCCTCGCTGCCCTCGCCCATTGGGTGCTGCCGGGGTTGAGTGAAGGTCGTTTGCTGACCGGGTTTGAAGACCCGGCAGATATCGCGGCGTTTTACCTTGATCTCGGTGCAGAAGCGGTGGCGATCAAACTCGGCCCGCAGGGTGCGTATTACCGCACGCCTGTAGATCAGGGATTTGTCGCCGGTGTGCCGGTGGCAACCGTGGTCGATACGGTTGGCGCCGGCGATGGTTTTGCCGTCGGCATGATCAGCGCGCTCCTGGAAAACCACAGCGTTGTCGACGCCGTGCGGCGGGCCAACTGGATTGGTAGCCGGGCGGTGCAGAGTCGGGGGGATATGGAAGGTTTGCCGACCCGGCTGGAATTATCTGCTGAATTTGAGGGCGTCAATCGCGAGCAAGCTCTGCTCCTACAGGACTAGCGCCCCCCCCCCTGTAATTGGACGGACTCGCCCGCGAAGAGGCCCTTGCAGTCACTAAAGATTTAACCCGTTACCTGCTGCGACAAAAACAACAAGCTCAGGAGCACCGCTATGAAAACAGCTTCACTCCCCACCCGCCGCTGGTGGTACATCATGCCCATCGTGTTCATCACCTATAGCCTGGCGTATCTGGACCGCGCCAACTACGGGTTCGCCGCTGCCTCGGGCATGGCCGCCGACCTTATGATCACACCCGGCCTGTCGTCGATGCTCGGCGCGCTGTTCTTTCTCGGTTATTTTTTCTTCCAGGTGCCGGGCGCGATTTATGCTCAGAAGCACAGCGTCAAGAAGCTGATTTTCGTCAGCCTGATCCTCTGGGGCGGCCTCGCGACGCTGACCGGAATCGTCTCCAACGCCTACTGGCTAATCGTCATCCGCTTCATGCTCGGCGTAGTCGAAGCCGCCGTCATGCCGGCGATGCTGATCTATCTTTGCCACTGGTTTACCCGTGCCGAACGCTCACGCGCCAACACCTTCCTGATCCTCGGCAACCCGGTGACCATGCTCTGGATGTCAGTGGTGTCGGGGTATCTGGTGCAGCATTTCAGCTGGCGCTGGATGTTCATCATCGAAGGGTTGCCGGCGGTACTCTGGGCGTTTATCTGGTGGCGGCTGGCCGATGACCGTCCGGCACAAGCCACGTGGCTCAGCGATCAAGAGAAGCAGGACCTTGAAAGCGCCCTCGCCGCCGAACAGGTTGGCATCAAAGCCGTGAAGAACTACGCCGAAGCGTTTCGCTCGCCGAAGGTGATCATCCTCGCCTTGCAGTTTTTCTGCTGGAGCATTGGGGTTTACGGCTTCGTGCTGTGGCTGCCATCGATCCTCAAGGCTGGCGCGCAGATGGACATGATCGAAGCGGGTTGGCTGTCGGCGTTGCCGTATCTGGCCGCCGTGATTGGCATGCTGCTGGTGTCCTGGGGCTCGGACAAATTGCAGAAACGCAAACGCTTCGTCTGGCCACCGCTGTTGATCGCCTCCTGCGCGTTCTACGCCTCCTACGCATTGGGCGCCGAACATTTCTGGTGGTCTTACACCCTGCTGGTGATTGCCGGCGCCTGCATGTATGCGCCTTACGGGCCGTTTTTCGCGATTATCCCGGAAATTCTTCCGGCCAACGTTGCTGGCGGCGCCATGGCGCTGATTAACAGCATGGGCGCGCTGGGTTCGTTCGGAGGCTCGTATCTGGTGGGCTACTTGAACAGCAGCACCGGATCGCCGGGGGCTTCGTATTTACTGATGAGCGGCGCGTTGATGCTCTCGGTGGTGCTGACGATTTTCCTCAAGCCCGGCGCCAGTGACAGGGTCATTGAGAAGGCTGCTGCACAACATCCGGCGACTGCTCACCCTTGAATTGAAATTGAGAACATGACGATGAAAAAGCAGGTTGTGCTGTACAAGAAACTCTCGCCGCTGCTCATGGCTCGCCTGCATGAGCACACCGAGGTGACGCTGATCGACAACCTCAACCCGCAGGGCCTCGCGCAAATGCGTGAAGTCCTCCCCCGGGCCCACGGTTTGCTTGGCGCGAGCCTGAAACTGGACGCGGATTTATTGGACCTGGCGCCGAATCTCGAAGCCATCGCCAGCGTCTCCGTCGGCGTCGACAACTACGACATCGATTACCTCACCGATCGCCGCATCCTGCTCAGCAACACGCCGGACGTGCTCACTGAAACGACCGCGGACACCGGTTTCGCGCTGATTCTGGCGACCGCCCGGCGTGTGGTGGAACTGGCGAACTTGGTTCGCAGCGGCCAGTGGAAACGCAACATCGGCCCGGTGCATTTTGGCACCGATGTGCATGGCAAGACTCTGGGCATCATCGGCATGGGACGCATTGGCGAGGCCTTGGCGCAGCGCGGACATTTCGGGTTTGGCATGCCGGTGATCTATCACAGCCATTCGCCAAAACCGGCGGTGGAACAGCGTTTCAATGCTCAGTACAGAAGCCTGACCGAGCTTTTGCAGCAGGCGGATTTCATTTGCCTGACCTTGCCACTGACGGCTGAAACCGAAGGGTTGATCGGCGCTGAAGAATTCGCATTGATGCGCTCGGAGAGCATTTTCATCAACATTTCCCGGGGCAAGGTGGTGGTCGAATCTGCTCTGATTGAAGCGTTGCGCGCGGGGCAGATTCGGGGGGCGGGGCTGGATGTGTTTGAGCGTGAACCGCTGGACACGGATTCGCCGCTGTTGACGTTGAACAACGTGGTGGCAACACCGCACATAGGGTCGGCGACGCATGAAACGCGGGAGGCGATGGCCACGTGCGCGGTGGACAATTTGCTGATGGCGTTGGCGGGTGAGCGGCCGAGGAATTTGGTGAATACCACAGCGTGGCAGGCTTAAGAAATTCGGTGCCTGTCAGGCAGCCATCGCGGGCAAGCCCTAATGCCAGTCAGTTAAGGAATTGACTTGCCCGCCAAGCAGTAATAGAAACGGGCTTATGTTTTTATGAGCCCGCTTCATGTCCCTGCAAAACGCCCTTCAAGAAGTTACCAAACTCAATCCGATCTCTTTCGAGCGCCTTGCGCAACTGATTGATCCTTTATGGATCGAGCAAGCGCTGGCCTCGACCGGAACGGTTTCTCTGCGCCGCAGACGCCTGCCGGCCGAGCGCATCGTATGGTTGGTGGTGGGGTTGGCTTTGTTCAAGAACGAGCCGATTTGGCTCATTGTGCAGCAGCTGGGACTGGCTTTGGGCGAAGCCAAGGTGCCTGTGCCCAGCGCCGCAGTCCAGGCCCGGCAACGGCTTGGAGCAGAGCCGCTGGCCGCACTGTTCAAGCAATTGGCCGAGTCATGGGGCGGCGCTGAGCAGCCCGCTTCGGCTGGCTTTTTAGGGTTACGCAGCTTTGCGGTAGACGGCGTGGTGTGGTCCACCCCCGACACGCCAGAAAACCGCCAAGCCTTCGGTGGCGGGCGGACTCACTCGGGAGACGGAGCCTGGCCACAAGTGCGCGGTGTTTGCCTGATGGATACCTATAGTCACTTGATTCGGGCCGCCTGTTTTGGCGAGTTTGCTATCGGCGAACTTCGCCATGCCAAAGGTCTGGAGAAAGCGGTAAGCGATCACTCGGTGACGATTTTTGACCGTGCCTATTACTCGGCAGCCCTCTTGCTCGACTGGCAGCACAGTGGAACCGAACGGCATTGGCTCATGCGGGCACGCAAACCGCTTAAATACGAGGTAGTCGAAGAGTTGGGCGCCGGTGATTGGCTCGTGCGATTGGCTGTATCCCGAGATGCGCTCAAGCAACGTCCAGACCTTCCTACCCATTGGCATGCACGGCTGATTGAGTATTCGATAGACGACAAACCCCGCCGTTATCTCACCTCGTTGATCGATGCCGAGCGTTACCCTGCCAATCGGGTGGCGGGGCACTACAACGAACGTTGGGAAATTGAATTGGGTTACCGCGAGATCAAGCAAAACCTGCTTAAGGGGGAGCAATTACGCAGTAAACAACCTGATTTGGTGCGCCAAGAACTGTGGGGAACTCTGTTGGCCTACAACCTGATCCGTCAGGAAATGCGCTTGATGGCTGAAGAAATAAAGGTGGTGCCGCAGCGCTTGAGTTTTCTCTGGCTGGCTCAAGCGGTCACCAATGCGCTGCGCTTCTGCCCGCTGGAAACGCCAGGCACGATCCCTAAACGACTGGCAGAACTGAGAGTCCAGGCTAAGCACTTCATGCTGCCTGCCAGACGAGAGCGAAGTTATCCACGAGTGGTCAAGCCCAGACCAGTCAAATATCCCAAAAAGAAGGCAAGAGGGCTTAACTGACTGGCATTAGGGCAAGCCCGCTCCCACAGGGTTTTGTGTGCGCCACAGATCCAATGTGGGAGCGGGCTTGCCCGCGAAGGGGCCATCAAACTCAGCGAAAATCTTTCAGGCTCGCCGCGCCTCCAGCAAATCCCCTGCTGCCAAAGACTGCGCGTTTTGCGTCAGGCTTTGGCGATCCGCCAGACCCGTGCGATATCAACGGCACGGTCACGTAGCAACCGGGGAGCCTCAGCGCATGCCTGCTCGAGCGTCATCGGCCCGCTCGCCAAGGCAAACGCGGCATCGATGCCGTGCTCGTACAACGCCTGGTAACCCTCACCCAAGGTGCCGGCAATCACGATCACCGGCACACCTTGCTGCCGGGCAATGCACGCCACGCCGAACGGCGTCTTGCCACGCAAAGTCTGGGCATCGAATCGCCCTTCGCCAGTGATCACCAGATCAGCGCCCTGTATCGCTTCAGTCAACCCGACCAGCTCAGCAACCACTTCCACGCCGGCCAGAAATTGGGCGCAGAGGAAGGCCTTGGCAGCAAATCCCAACCCGCCCGCCGCACCGCTGCCCGGTTCGTCCTTGACGTCGTGCCCCAACGCATGGGCGCACAGTTCGGCAAAGTGCCCAAGCGCATTATCCAGTTGCTGGACTTGCTCGGGCGATGCGCCTTTTTGTGGGCCGAATATCGCTGAAGCGCCGTGAGGACCGCACAGTGGATTGTTAACGTCGGCTGCGATGTTGAAGCGCACCTCGGCCAGACGCGGGTCGAAGTCACTGAGATCGATGCGATCCAGTTGCGCCAACGCCAAACCACCCGGCGCCAGGCTTTGTCCCTGCGCATTGAGCAACTTCACGCCCAACGCCTGCATCGCTCCGGCGCCGCCATCGTTGGTGGCGCTGCCGCCAATTGCCAGAATCACCCGTTGCGCCCCGGCGTCGAGGGCCGCGCGAATCAGTTCGCCGGTGCCAAAGGTGCTGCTGACGCATGCATCGCGCATGCCCGGCGGCACCAATTGCAGGCCGCTGGCCTCGGCCATTTCGATGATCGCGGTGTGGTTGTGCGGCAGCCAGCCCCATGCGGCATTGACGGTTGCACCGAGCGGACCACGTACATTTGTGCGTCGCAATTCGCCCTCGCACGCTGCCAGAATCGACTCAACCGTGCCTTCACCGCCGTCGGCCATCGGGCACTTGATCAGTTGCGCATCAGGCCAGACGTCTGCCAGACCTAACGCAATAGCGTCGGCCACGCCTTGAGCGCTGAGGCTGTCCTTGAACGAATCGGGGGCGATGACGATTTTCATGCGAATTCTCCAGTTCCAATGCGCTCCATGCTGCCAGTAGCCCCGGACAATAACGCCAGTCTGCTGCACAAGCGGTCATGGTGTTTATTGTTCATTTTCACAAAACCCCTGTGGGAGCGAGCCTGCTCGCGATGGCGTCCTTGAGATCGCTACGGGACATCCGTCTGCGGCAGCAGTTGAACACCGAGATACAAAGCGAGCATCCCGTCCAGTTTCAGCGGATCAACCCCGCTCAGCTCGGCAATCCGCTCCATCCGATACCGCAGGCTGTTGCGGTGGATCCCCAGCGCATCGGCACACGCCTGGCTCTGCCCATCGTGATCACACCAGCTGCGCAAGGTCGTCAACAGTTGGCCGTTGCCGTCCTTGGCGATGACCTTACGCAGCGGTTTAAGCAATTCATCCAGTGCATCGTCGTTACGATGCCGCCAGAGCATCACCGGCAATCGGTAACGGGTCAGCGTCAGCAAGCGCGATCGCGGTAATACATCGCGCCCATATGCGAGCAAGTCGCCGACACGGCGGTAGCAGCGCCTCAGTCCCGACAAACCCTCGGCCTGCCCGCCCACCGCAATGCGCAGAATATTCCATCCCAGAGCGTCGAGTTTTTCCAGCAGCCTTTCATTTTCGATGGTTTGCGAAGCCGGTCGGCACCACAGTAACGATGACTTCGCCGAACTGACGCACCAACTGTCCGAGTAACGTGAGGTCAGCCAGGCGCTCAGCGCTTCAACGGTTTGCGCCGGGCTGTGTTCCATGCCCAATTCAAACAGATACGGCACCCGCGTCATCTGCGGCTTGAGCCCCAACTGCTGCGCTTCATCGAGCAATCGCGGCGAATCCCCCGCCTCGCTCAGCAGCAACGCCAACAGATCATCGCAACGCTGACGCCGCCAATGCTGTTCGGCCTGTTGATTGCGCTGGCCGACCAGCATCTCCGCGGTCATTCGCACCAGTTCGGCGTACGTGCGCAGTGGCTCGGGATCGCCGGTAATGCCGAGTACACCAATCAAGCGCCCATCGAGCAGCAGCGGCAGGTTGATTCCCGGTTGCACGCCCTTGAGATGAATCGCGGTTTGCGCGTCGATCTCCACCACCCGGCCATTGGCCAACACCAATTGCGCACCTTCATGACGGGTGTTGATCCGCTCCGGCTCGCCGCTGCCGAGAATCAACCCTTGGCTGTCCATGACGTTAACGTTGTAGGGGAGGATGGCCATTGCCCGGTCTACAATGTCCTGTGCCAGATCGTGATCGAGTTCGAACATAACGGGATCCTTGAAAAACGGGTGGGACGGATTGTTCACCCGCACGGGCCTGGGTCTAAAACCCTGTGCTCAGGCACAAAGACAACAACCCGAAGCGTGGCCGAGACTCTCCAGGCGATCAACGTTACCCTTGCATCGCAAAAAATCATAATAAAGAGAGAGCCTCCATGCCACAGAGCGCCGCCGCTACCCAGGCCATCATTGACGAGAAAAACGCCGTCTACAAACGCATTACCCTGCGTTTGATCCCCTTCATCTTCATCTGTTACCTGTTCAACTACCTCGACCGGGTGAACGTTGGATTTGCCAAGCTGCAGATGCTCGACGCCCTGAAATTCAGCGAAACCGTGTACGGCCTCGGCGCCGGGATCTTCTTTATCGGCTACGTACTGTGCGGCGTGCCGAGCAACCTGGCCCTGACCAAATTCGGCCCACGACGCTGGATCGCGCTGATGATGATCGTCTGGGGCACGCTCTCAACCTGCCTGCTGTTCGTCACCACACCGACCGAGTTCTACACCTTGCGCCTGTTCACTGGCGCGGCGGAAGCGGGGTTTTTCCCGGGCGTGGTGCTGTATCTCTCGCAATGGTTCCCGACCTTCCGCCGTGGCCGCATCATGGCGCTGTTCATGTCGGCGATTCCGGTGTCCGGCCTGCTCGGCAGCCCGTTCTCCGGCTGGATCCTCAATCATTTCGCGGCGGGCCAGGGTGGCTTGGCCGGCTGGCAGTGGATGTTTCTGCTGCAAGGCATTCCGACCGTGATTCTCGGCGCCCTCGCCTACTTCCTGCTGAGCGACAGCTACGCCAACGCCAAATGGCTGACCCCGCTTGAGCGCTCGGTACTGGAAGCGGATCACGCTGAAGACCTGGCCAACAAACCGAAAACAACCACCGACTCGCTGTCGGCCGTATTCAAAAATCCGGCGATCTGGGCGTTCGGTCTGATTTACTTTTGCATCCAGAGCGGCGTTTACGCGATCAACTTCTGGCTGCCGTCGATCATCAAGAACCTGGGCTTCAGCGATAACCTGGTGATTGGCTGGTTGAGTGCGATTCCGTACCTGCTTGCGGCGGTGTTCATGTTGCTGGTCGGTCGCTCGGCTGACCTGCGCAAAGAACGGCGCTGGCATTTGGTGGTGCCGATGTTGATGGGCGCGGTGGGTCTGCTGATTGCCGTGAACTTTGCGACGACGCCAGCCATTGCGATCCTCGGCTTGACCATCGCCACCATGGGCGCCCTCACCGGCCTGCCAATGTTCTGGCCGGTGCCGACTGCACTGCTGAGCGCAGGTGCGGCGGCGGGTGGTTTGGCGTTGATCAACTCCATGGGGCAGATGGCTGGGTTCCTCAGCCCTTATCTGGTGGGTTGGGTCAAGGACAGCACCGGCTCGACCGATGCTGCGCTTTATCTGCTGGCGGGCGTGATTGTGTGTGGCAGCTTGCTGGCGCTGCGCATGACGCGGACGTTGCGGGTGTAAGCCTGTTCCAGCCCTACAAAAAACGGCCCTTGCGGGCCGTTTTTCATTTGATCTTTCCCACGCTCTGCGTGGGAATGCCTCAAGGGACGCTCCGCGTTCCAGCTCTCAAAGGGACGCAGAGCGTCCGGGGCTGCACTCCCACGCGGAGCGTGGGAACGATCATCTTGAGACCGTGTTAGCTATATGGATCGACGTTATCCAGCATCCGGTTCACCGCCAGTTCACCCAGCATCACGGAGTGTTGAATGCCCAGCAGGGTGTGGCGCTGTGTACCGTTCAGTTGCCCCGCGAAATCACTCAACATCACACTCGCTGACGCCAACGACTCACAAGCGTTGACCAGCAGGGTTTCGTTATCGGTGTCGGGCCCGACGAAGTAGATGGTGCTGGGTTTGCGTGGGGTGTCTTTGGGGATGACCGGTTTGAGGTAGTAATCGAGGGCGCGGTCGGCGGCGGTGTTGAGTTTTTTGGGATCGGTGGATTCGTACGGGGAAACGTCGTCGGTTTCGGGTGGGTTGGGTGTGATCTTGAACATAGATGAAACTCCTTGCGTCGAAAAAAGGAGCCATCACTTTCGCTACCAAACGAAGAGGTGGTGGCCATACGCAGGTTGGTAGACCGGGACGCAAGGAGACCGGCGCGCCCGAAGACGCCCTGTGCATAACCACCATAAAGTCGAGACGAAAAAACGCCACGAAATAGTGATGCTGCGAACCTTACGTAAATCCCGGGCTACCAAACCCGATCGCTGTTTTTCAGCGACGAGCAAACGATAGAGCCCAGCTCCAAGGCGCACAAGCCGGCGGATTCTGGCGCAGTCGTAGGCAACGGCGCAAGGTTATGTAGCCTCCTGCCCCACCATTCCCGACCGTTTAAACATTACTGTTTATTGCCACCAATTCCCTGTGGGAGCGAGCTTGCTCGCGATGAGGCCGGGTCAGTCGACATCCATGCTGAATGATCAACCGCCATCGCGAGCAAGCTCGCTCCCACAGTGTTCTCCATTGAGCTGATATTCCGATTGCTCCCGACGCAGGTTCTGGTATTTGATTGAGGCCTTTCCCCCACCGGTAAAAGGATTTCCTCATGAGCTATCGCACGCTGGGTCATTCGGGTTTACAGGTCTCGACCCTGACGCTGGGCACCATGATGTTTGGCGAACAGACCAGCACCGAAGATTCCCTGAGGATCATCGACAAGGCCTGGGACCAGGGCATCAATTTCATCGACACCGCCGACGTTTACACCGGCGGTCGTTCCGAAGAGATCGTCGGCGAAGCGATTGCCGGCAACCGTCACGAATGGGTGCTGGCGACCAAGGTCGGTTTCGGCCCGGTCGACGGTGTACCGAACCGCAGCGGTTTGAGCCGCAAACACCTGTTCAACGGCATCGATGCCAGCCTGACCCGCCTGGGCACCGACTACCTCGACATCTATTACTTGCACCGCGAAGACCACAACACGCCGCTGGAAGTGACCGTGTCGGCGATGGGCGACCTGATTCGACAGGGCAAGGTTCGCTACTGGGGTTTGTCCAACTACCGTGGCTGGCGCATTGCCGAGGTGATCCGTGTGGCCGATCAACTGGGCGTCGACCGGCCGGTGATCAGCCAGCCGTTGTACAACATCGTCAACCGTCAGGCCGAGACTGAACAAATCACCGCCGCGCACAATTATGGCCTCGGCGTGGTGCCTTACAGCCCGTTGGCGCGTGGTGTGCTCAGCGGTAAATATGCGCCGGATGTAAAGCCGGACGCCAACAGCCGCGCAGGGCGGGCAGACAAACGCATTCTGGAAACCGAATGGCGAGTTGAGTCGTTGCGTATTGCCCAGCAGATTCAGCAATACACGCAGGAACGGGGCGTGGGGATTGTCGAGTTTGCGATTGCCTGGGTGTTGAACAATAACGCCGTCACTTCAGCGATTGTCGGACCGCGCACCGAGGAACAGTGGGACGCGTACACCAAGGCGCTAGCGGTGAAGATTTCCGCCGAGGATGAAGCGTTTATTGATTCGCTGGTGGTGCCGGGGCATTCATCGACGCCGGGGTTTAATGATGTGAGCCATTTTGTGTCGGGCCGTAAACCCCGCAATACCTGAAGAAACACAATCCACTGTGGGAGCGTGGCTTGCCCGCGATGCAGACACCCCGGTGCATCAGATAGACCGAATAGATGCTATCGCGGGCAAGCCACGCTCCCACAGGTGGAATGTGTTGATCGATCAGACAATATTTGATACGAAAACGACGTATCCTCTGCGCCCCGTTTCATGTTCAACCTCGCGAGGGCAGTTTGTCTAAAGGTATCGCTTTATCGGTTTCGGCCTCGGTGCTGTTTGCCGTCATGTATTACTACACGTCACTGCTCGCCCCATTGAGCGGCGTGGAAATTTTCGGCTGGCGCATGCTGCTGACCGTGCCCTGCATGACCGTGTTCATGGTGGTGTCCGGGGAATGGACGCGCGTCATCGACATTGTTCGGCGCGCCACGGCGCACCCGAAACTGATCGCCGCCCTGATCGCCTCTTCGGCCCTGCTCGGTGTGCAACTCTGGCTGTTCATGTGGGCGCCGCTCAACGGCTACAGCCTGGACGTATCGCTCGGGTATTTCCTGCTGCCGCTGACAATGGTGCTGACCGGGCGAATCGCCTACGGCGAACGTCTGTCCTACCTGCAAAAGATCGCGGTGTTTTTCGCCTGCCTCGGCGTGGCCAATGAGGTGTACCAGGTCGGTGGCTTTTCCTGGGCGACCTTACTCGTGTGCATCGGCTATCCCACCTATTTCGTGCTGCGCAAACGGCTTGCCACGGACAACCTTGGCGGCCTATGGCTGGACATGGCATTGACGCTGCCGCTGGCCTTCTGGTTTGTGCAGAGTGGTGTGCAGGGTTTCGGCGTGTTCGACCAACACCCGTGGCTGTCGCTGTTGATCCCGATTCTCGGGGTGATCAGCGCTTCGGCATTGGTGGTTTACATCATCGCCAGCCGGTTGTTGCCGTTCAGTCTTTTCGGGTTGTTGAGTTATGTCGAGCCGGTGTTGTTGCTGGGCGTGGCATTGCTGCTCGGGGAAAGCATCAAGCATGGGGAATGGTTGACTTACATCCCGATCTGGCTCGCAGTGGTGGTGCTGGTGTTCGAAGGCTTCAAACACCTGATGCGACATCGCCGCCCTTAAGCTACACACAAAACAAATGTAGGAGTGAGCCTGCTCGCGATAGCTATCTGTCAGTCAGTCAACATTGATGTTGAATTTGACGACGCCTTCGCTGGCAAGCCAGCTCCTACACAGGTTTAGCGGTGTGGCGGGTTACTCGGTGGCGAGCACGCCACGACGAACCTGGTCACGCTCGATCGATTCGAACAGCGCCTTGAAGTTGCCTTCGCCGAAGCCATCGTCGCCTTTACGCTGGATGAATTCGAAGAACACCGGCCCCATCAGGGTTTCCGAGAAGATCTGCAGCAGCAGACGCTTGTCACCCGATTCGGACGAACCGTCCAGCAAAATCCCGCGCGCTTGCAGTTGATCAACCGGCTCGCCGTGGTTCGGCAAACGTCCTTCGAGCATTTCGTAATAAGTTTCTGGTGGAGCGGTCATGAAGCGCATCCCGATACTTTTCAGATGATCCCAAGTCTTGATCAGGTCATCGGACAGGAAAGCAACGTGCTGGATGCCTTCACCGTTGAACTGCATCAGGAACTCTTCGATCTGCCCGGCGCCCTTGGACGATTCTTCGTTCAGCGGGATGCGAATCATGCCGTCTGGTGCGGTCATGGCCTTCGAGGTCAGGCCGGTGTATTCGCCCTTGATGTCGAAGTAGCGAATTTCGCGGAAGTTGAACAGCTTCTCGTAGAAGTTGGCCCAGTAGGCCATGCGACCGCGATACACGTTGTGGGTCAGGTGGTCGATGATTTTCAGACCGGCACCAACCGGGTTGCGATCCACACCTTCGATGAACACGAAGTCGATGTCATAGATCGAGCTGCCTTCACCGAAACGGTCGATCAGGTACAGCGGCGCGCCGCCAATGCCTTTGATCGCCGGCAGGTTCAGCTCCATGGGGCCGGTTTCGATGTGGATCGGCTGGGCGCCGATTTCCAGTGCGCGCTTGTAGGCGAGTTGCGAATCCTTGACGCGGAACGCCATGCCGCACACCGACGGGCCGTGCTCGGCCGCGAAGTACGAAGCGACGCTGTGCGGTTCGTTGTTGAGGATCAGGTTGATCGCGCCCTGGCGATACAGGTGCACGTCTTTGGAACGGTGGCTCGCCACCTTGGTGAAGCCCATGATCTCGAAGATCGGCTCCAGGGTGTTCGGGGTTGGCGATGCGAATTCGATGAATTCAAAGCCCATCAGGCCCATTGGGTTTTCGTATAAATCTGCCATTTTGGCGCCTCATCATGCTTTTAGAAATTAACAAATGTTAGTTGCTAGCAATGCTGAGACCGGCGGGTGGGGCACAGGAGATGCCCCGCACGCTGCGGGCGAGGAAGTCACCGTAGATCAATTGAAACCCAAAACTTTTCATTGTCGACCCAAGGCTCTTGCGGGCGAGGCTTCTGCTGCCAGAAGACGATTATTATTGTATGCGTAACCAGATTCTACACAGCGTAAATAGGTTTGTCCGCCTTCTGTATCAAATCCCCTTTGCCCCTACTCGCGCAAGGGGTTTATTACAGAGGAAAATCCCCGCCAGAATCAACGCACCGCCAATACACATCGTCAGGGTCAGTGGCTCGCCGAGCAGCAGCGCGCCGAGGATGACCGCGGTCAGCGGGTTCAAGACAATGAACACGCCCGAGCGTGTCGCGCCGATCTGGCGGATGCCGTCGTAATAACCGATGTAGGCCAGCGCCGAACCCAAAACGCCGAGGTACAACAGGCTCAACCATTGTTGCGGACCAAGGTTCAAGAGCGCGCTGACATTCAGTTCACCGCGCACGGCACTGATCGCCCAGAGCATCGCGGTGCCCAGCAGGATCGAATACGTCACCGTCTGCACAGACCCCAAGGACTGATTCAGCGCTTTGGAAAACAGCGAATAAATGCCCCAGCCAATCACGTAGCCGAAAATCAGCAGGTCACCGATCCAGGCGTCGGCATCGCCGACCAACACCTGCGGATTACGACTGGCAATCACCACACTCGCCCCGGCAATACAGATCGCAATACCAAAGACTGTCGCCCGGTTCAAGCGCTCTTTGAACAGCCACCACGAGACAAGGCCGATCACGGCCGGGTTCAGCGCAACAATCAACGAGGCTCGGGAGGCATTGATGTAATGCAGCCGGGCTGAGACTGTCAGCCAGAAATCGCCCGGCCACGAACCTCCCGCCCCAGATCATGGTGAAGGCGGCGAGTTTCAGATACACCGGGTTATCTGGTGTTGCTGGTTGGAAAAAGATCGTCAAAGGGGGCAAAACCGGGTGAGGAAAGATGACGTATCCCGCCGCTCGACTGACACCGAACATCCGCTACCGCTGCTCACAATTGATCAGCACGCTGGACACGATAGGCCGCGGTGATCCGCTGACTATCGTCGCAGAAAGCTCACTGCCCGACGATGACAACCGCCGATATGTGAAAAAACCTCTGTCGCCCCCCGTCACCCGCCAATTCGGGCTGGCGGTGCTTGACCAGCGCCAGTCCTCACCCGCCACACTGGCTTTTATCAAACTGGCCATCAGCCTGAACACCCGATAAGCGGCATAACCGTCGAGGGACGACTATCATGGCCACTACCTGTACTCTTTTTTTGGGAGGCGTGTTGTTGTCCTGCCAGCATTTGAGGGCCCTGTTTTTTCTTGCGAGGTTTCGCGAATGCCATTGACTGCCAAAAGCCGTCGCCCGTTGCGCACCCGCATTATGGTGACCCTTCTGTGTGGGTTGCTCCCGGTGATGTTGGGCTGCGTCATTCTCTATATGCAGGCTGGACGGGCTCTCAAGCAAAGCAGCACCCTGACCGCCGACGAAGCCCTGCGCCAATTCGAACTGATGCTCGACAATACGGCCCAGTCCGCACGCGAATTACTGCCGTTGGCCGGTCAAAATTGCGACGACGTCAAGTTGGCCCTGCGCGAACAGGTCACGCGTCGTCCGTTTGTGCGCTCCGCCAGCCTGGTATGGGACGACACCATTTATTGCAACTCTTTGTTCGGAGAGGTCCAGGAGAAGATCACTGCTGGCGACTATGCGCAAGGCAGGCTACTGCTCCTGAGTGGCAACCCGGTTACTCCCAATACGGCGGTGCTGGTGTACCGCCTGAGTGAGGGCAAACAGGGAGCACTGACGACCTTGGACGGCTACCACCTAAGTACCGTGCTGCGCCTGATTGGTCGCAACACATTGCTGCTGCTGGAAGTTGGCCCGAACTGGTTGTCCGCAGACGGCAAGGTCAATGGAGGCGCCCCGCCCGAGTTGCCCGTGGCCGAAAGGCAACGTTCTTCCTCGCAATATGCCTTTACAGTCGCCGCCGGCTTCCCCGAGGGCGAAACCTGGAGATACATGGCCAGCGAATACCCGCCGTTGTTCAGCCTGCTGATTTTTTTTGGGGTGGTGTCGGGCGCCACCGGGCATTACTTGCAAAAGCGTTCATGGTCGCCAACTCATGAAATGCAACGTGCTTTGGCCGCACAGGAGTTTGTCCCGTATTTTCAGCCGGTGGTGCATGGCGATACCAGGAAGTGGTCTGGCACAGAAGTACTGATGCGCTGGAAACACCCGAAGGAAGGCTTGGTACGCCCTGAAATGTTCATCCCGTTTGCCGAAGATTCCGGGTTGATCGTGCCTATGACCCGCTCACTAATGCGACAGGCTGCCAAATGGCTGGGCCCTGTGTCTGCCTCGTTTAATGAACCCTTTCACATCGCCATCAATATCACCGCCAGTCACTGTAACGACCTGAAACTGGTCCAAGACTGTCGTGAGTTTCTCAGCGCCTTCGCACCCGGCTCCATCAACCTGGTGCTGGAGCTGACCGAGCGCGAACTGATCACGCCGAGCGACGTTACGCTTCAGTTGTTCGAACAGCTTCATGCGCTGGGGGTGATGATCGCGATTGACGACTTTGGCACCGGGCACTCCAGCCTGGGGTATCTGCGTCAGTTCAATGTGGACTTCCTGAAAATCGACAAGAGCTTCGTTGCCATGATCGGCATTGATGCCCTTTCGCGGCACATTCTGGACACGATCATCGAACTCTCCGCCAAGCTCGATCTGGGGATCGTCGCCGAAGGTGTGGAAACCCAAGAACAAAGTGACTATCTGAGCGCCCACGGCGTGAACTTCCTGCAAGGATATCTGTACGGTCGACCGATGACCGGCGCAGAATTCATTAACGCATTAACCCACCATTAACTTGTGACTTTAAGCGACGGGACATCGACAACCCGCACCCAATTGAATCAAAAGACTACTGTTGTTACATGGAGAAAAAGTCAGGATTTACTCTTGGCCAATTAACTACTACAATTTTTCATGCCTGTGCAAAATTGGCAGGTGAGCCACTATCACCGAGTCGCTTCAAGGCTCTTGGCTTATAGCTTTGTTTGCGGTTGGTATCAGCCAAACACACTATTGGAGTAAAGATATTGTCCAGACTCGCTGAATTTCGTGCAGCTGAAAAGGCCCTTCAGGAACAGCTCAAGCAGTTGGAATCGCTGAAGAATGATGCCGGGCTCAAGAAAGAAATCGAATTCGAAGAAAAGCTCCAGGGGCTGATGAAAACCTACGGCAAGAGCCTGCGTGACATCATCGCCATTCTCGATCCGAACCCGGCAAAATCCGGTCTGCAACAAGCAAAAACGCCTAAAACCCGCCGTGCTCGCGTGGTCAAGGTCTATCAGAATCCGCACACCGGTGAACTGATTGAAACCAAGGGTGGCAACCACCGTGGCCTGAAAGCCTGGAAGGAACAATATGGTGCATCCACTGTTGATTCCTGGCTGCGCAGCTAACAGCTTGTGGTTATAAAAAAGCCCTGCCAATGCAGGGCTTTTTTTTATGGATACCCTCTAAATGCAACGATTGGAGGAGGATCAACTCGCAACTTGCCGATTAACTTAGTGTTTAGTGCCGTTGGGTATCTAAAAATGTCGCCCCACCAAAAAATCCGCCGCCACGTAAAACCCCAGCACTAAAGTTTCAAGCTGTTGCGGAGCGCTTCAATTTCTTCCTGACTTTCCTTATAAGCGTCGGCCTGCCCCGCGTACGAAAGAACATAGGCGTTGTCGGCGTCCACCGCCCCTACCAATGTTTGCGACAGCACATGTCGTCCATTCTGAGTAATGGTGCAGGTAGTTTCCAGGGCCGACAGACGGCTCAGTGTCGCTGGATGAATTTTGTTACAGACACTTTGATAGCCGCTTCGATAGAAGTCCTTTTGCACCGCTTTACGCATTTCCAGCAGCACGCCCTGCACATTCACCTGATGACCGCTCTCCACCTGAGTCATGGTCAATTCCATGACCATCACCGGCGTACCGCTTTGATCGCTTTTGACCGCGCGTTGACGGGACACTTTAGAGCCGGCATCTTGCTGCGCGAGCGCTTCAACTTCCCAGCCAATTGGCCATGTCACCTGTGGCGCTTCTGCATGAGCGCTGGCAACCGATGACAAGATGCCGAGCACGACGAACATCGATTTACAGAATCGAACCATTGCAATAGCACTCACGGAATGAACCATAAAGTCTGAGCCTCGCCCGCCTGTCCGGCAATAGCTGGCGGTTTAGGTTTGGTGATGTCTGAGGCCTTGCGTATCATTGTCGCCATTCGTTAGCCCCACTTATTTTCCGGAGGGCCCATGAGCCTGCACGAATTGAACACTTTCCCGGGCGTCACCGCCCAGCCTGATACCGCGACCCAGAAGTTCGTCTTCAACCACACCATGCTTCGGGTCAAGGACATCACCAAGTCCCTGGACTTCTACACGCGCATCCTCGGTTTCACTCTGGTGGAAAAACGCGATTTCCCGGAAGCGGAATTCAGCCTGTATTTCCTGGCCCTCGTCGACAAAAACCAGATCCCGGCCGATACCGCTGCTCGTACCGAGTGGATGAAGTCGATTCCTGGCATTCTCGAACTGACCCACAATCACGGGACCGAGAACGACCCGGACTTCACCTACCACAACGGCAACACTGACCCACGTGGTTTCGGTCATATCTGCATTTCCGTGCCGGACATTCACGCGGCGTGCGAGCGTTTTGAAGCGCTGGGCTGTGATTTCCAGAAGCGCTTGAATGACGGGCGCATGAAGAGCCTGGCCTTCATCAAGGATCCGGATGCGTACTGGGTTGAGATTATCCAGCCTGCTCCGCTGTAATACACACGGCATATCCCCTGTAGGCGTGAGCCGGCTCCGGGCGGCGTTCCGACGATAGCGGTGTGTCATTCAATATTAATGTGACTGACAAGCCTCCATCGCGAGCAGGCTCACTCCTACAATTTGTAATGTGTGAGGCAGAAAAAACCCCATGATCACTCATGGGGTTTTGTGTTTTCAGCGTCGGCGATTATGCCGGGGCCGAGGTCCGGATCAGGTGATCGAATGCGCTCAACGAAGCCTTGGCGCCCTCGCCCACTGCGATCACGATCTGCTTGTATGGCACGGTAGTAACGTCACCGGCAGCAAACACGCCTGGCATCGAAGTTTCACCGCGAGCATCAACGATGATCTCGCCGCGAGGCGACAGCTCGATGGTGCCTTTGAGCCAATCGGTGTTGGGCAGTAAACCGATCTGCACGAAGATGCCTTCCAGTTCGACAGTGCGCAACTCGTCCGACTGACGATCCTTGTAGCGCAAACCGTTGACCTTCTGACCGTCGCCCAACACTTCAGTGGTTTGCGCATCGGTGATTACGGTGACGTTGGGCAGACTGTGCAACTTGCGCTGCAAGACCGCGTCGGCGCGCAACTGTACGTCGAATTCCAGCAAGGTCACGTGAGACACAATGCCGGCCAGATCGATCGCCGCTTCAACGCCGGAGTTACCGCCGCCGATCACCGCCACACGTTTGCCCTTGAACAGCGGGCCGTCGCAGTGCGGGCAGAAACATACGCCCTTGGCCTTGTATTGCTGTTCGCCCGGCACCCCCATTTCACGCCAGCGCGCGCCAGTGGCAAGAATCAGCGCCTTGGTTTTCAGCGTGGCGCCGCTTTCGAACCGAACCTCATGCAACTCGCCCGGATTCTTCGCTGGGATCAACGCCGTGGCCCGTTGCAGGTTCATGATATCGACGTCGTACTGTTTGACGTGTTCTTCGAGGGCACTGGCCAGTTTCGGCCCTTCGGTTTCCTGTACGGAGATGAAGTTTTCGATGGCCATGGTGTCGAGCACCTGCCCACCAAAACGTTCCGCTGCCACGCCCGTGCGAATGCCCTTACGCGCCGCGTAAATGGCCGCCGAAGCACCGGCCGGACCGCCACCGACGACCAACACGTCAAAGGCTTCTTTGGCGCTGAGCTTCTCGGCTTGACGCTCGATGCCGCTGGTGTCGAGCTTGGCGAGGATTTCTTCGAGGCCCATGCGACCCTGACCGAAATTCACACCGTTCAGGTAAATGCTTGGCACAGCCATGACCTGGCGTTCATCGACTTCAGCCTGAAACAACGCACCGTCGATTGCGACATGGCGGATGTTCGGGTTCAACACCGCCATCAGATTCAGTGCCTGAACAACGTCAGGGCAGTTTTGGCAGGACAGCGAGAAATAAGTCTCGAAACTGAACTCGCCTTTGAGCGAGCGGATTTGTTCGATCACTTCAGCACTGGCCTTCGAAGGATGGCCGCCTACTTGCAACAGGGCCAACACTAACGAAGTGAATTCGTGGCCCATCGGGATGCCGGCGAAACGCAAGCTGATGTCGGCTCCCGGGCGATTGATCGAGAACGATGGCTTGCGTACATCATCACCGCTATCGAGCAAGGTAATTTGGGTGGAAAGACTGGCAACGTCTTTCAACAGTTTGAGCATTTCCTGGGATTTCGCACCGTCGTCGAGGGAGGCAACGATCTCGATCGGCTGGGTGACCCGTTCCAGGTACGACTTCAACTGGGCTTTAAGATTGGCGTCCAACATACGGGCGATTTCCTTTTTCTGTTTCATAAAAAGCAGGCATAAAAAAACGCCCGAGCGAATCTCGCCCGGGCGTTTTTGAGGGCGGTGCAGCTTACTGAGTAGGTGCGGCGTACCGCCCTGATGAAGCGCTCACAGACTTAGATCTTGCCGACCAGGTCCAGGGACGGAGCCAGAGTGGCCTCGCCTTCTTTCCACTTGGCTGGGCAAACCTGGCCCGGGTGAGCAGCGACGTACTGGGCAGCCTTGATTTTGCGCAGCAGCTCGGAAGCGTCACGGCCAACGCCGCCATCGTTCAGTTCAACGATTTTGATCTGGCCTTCAGGGTTGATGACGAAGGTGCCACGGTCAGCCAGACCTGCTTCTTCGATCAGCACGTCGAAGTTGCGGGAGATGGCGTGAGTCGGGTCGCCGATCATGGTGTACTGGATCTTGCCGATGGCTGGCGAAGTGTTGTGCCAGGCAGCGTGGGCAAAGTGGGTATCGGTGGAAACGCTGTAGATCTCGACGCCCAGTTTTTGGAACGCGTCGTAGTTGTCAGCCAGGTCTTCCAGTTCGGTCGGGCAAACGAAGGTGAAGTCAGCCGGATAGAAGAAAACGACAGACCACTTGCCTTTCAGGTCAGCGTCCGAGACTTTTACGAAGTCGCCATTTTTGAAGGCGTCAGCTTTGAACGGTTTAACTTGGCTGTTGATGATAGGCATCGATGACTCTCCGTCAGGGTTGAAAAGTTGATGAAGTGAATCCTACCCACTCGGCCCCCGGATGGCTCATTGGCAAACCTCATGCTGCTGATTTGTTTTCGCTATTAGCCGACGGTATTAATAGACGAAAAAGTGATCTACAGCGCCAATGGCTTTTCGGCGAGGCGGGCCATGCCGAGAAACGGGCTGGCTTCAACATAGCGCATGGCGGACTTCATATCCTTCCAGCCCACGTAACTCATCAACGACTTCAAGTCCCAACCGCTTTGATGCGCCCAACTGGCAAAGCCGCGTCGCAAGGAGTGGCTGGTGTAGTGCTCGGCGGGAATGCCGGCGCGCTCCAGAGCTTGGCGCAGTAACGGGATGACGCTGTTGGCGTGCAAGCCCTCCTCGCTCAAGTGGCCCCAGCGGTCGATGCCTCGAAAAACCGGCCCGCGAACCAGTGCGGCTTCGGTGATCCATTGTATGTAGGCGTTCACCGGGCAAAGGCGCTGCAAGGCAGGGGTCTGGTAAGTCTTGCCATGGTTCTCGCGGTCGCTCTTGGTTCGCGACAAATAGAGCGTAATGCCTGAGCTGGCTATCGCCTTAACGTGTTCGATTTGAACGCGGCACAACTCATCACTGCGAAACCCGCGCCAGAATCCCAGGAGGATCAGCGCCATGTCGCGTCGGGCTCGCAGGAGTGCGGGTTGATCTTGCCGCGCCTTGGCCTCTGTCGCTTCCTTCTCTAACCAGGCCACCACCTGCTCCAGATGCTGAAGTTGCAACGGTTCGGCCTGTTTCTCCTGGGCCGGGTGCAACGCGCGAATGCCTTTGAAGACTTTGCGCACCACCGGCGCCTTGGTCGGGTCGGGAAAACCCTGGCTGTTGTGCCACTGTGCCAGCGCCGACAAACGCAACTTCAGCGTGTTGATCGATAACTCCCCCGCATACGCCACCAGATAGCGCGCAACGCTGTCGGCGGTGGCAGGCAGAAACCCGCCCCAACTGACTTCAAAATGCTCAATGGCGGCCCGGTAGCTGCGGCGGGTGTTGTCGCGCGTGGCGGCCTGTAGGTATCGATCCAGCTCAGTCATCGGCTCAACTCTCTAAAACGTACCGCGTTGGCGGGTGCAATCGCGCCGTGTAGCTCATCACACGGGGTAATACCAGTATATCCCGCATGATTAATTGACATCATTTAACTTTATTTTTCTGATGGTACACTGCGTAAATTAGTGGCATGTACCACAGTACAAAATCGTAGGAGAACTCATGGCTCGTGGCGGCGTAAACAAAGCAGTGGTGCAAGCAGCACGGTTGGCGATCCTCGCCCGCGGCGAAAATCCAAGCATCGATGCAGTACGGATCGAAATGGGCAACACCGGCTCGAAAACCACGATCCATCGCTATCTCAAGGAGCTGGACGACGGCAGAGAACGCGCCGAGCCTGCGCCAGAACCTATCGATGACGAGCTGGCAGGCCTGGTTTCGCGCTTGGCTCAACGCCTCAAGGAAAAGGCCCAGGAGCCCATCGACCAGGCTCGCGAGCAGTTCGATCAGCAGCGCAAAGCGCTGGAAAGCCAACTGACAGACGCACAGAAAACCAACACCGAATTGCATCAGCAGTACGAGATGCAAAGCCTGGCGCTGACACAGGAATCAGAGTCACTTCAAGAAACCCGCTCGATGTTGCAGACCGAGCAAACCCGCAATGCCGGGCTGAGTCAGGCGTTGACCGGCTTCGAATTTCGCCTGCAAGACAAGGACGAGCAGATCCGCTCGCTGGAAGAAAAGCACCTGCACGCGCGCGAGGCCTTGGAGCACTACCGTAATGCCGTCAAGGAACAGCGCGAGCAGGAACAAAGCCGCCACGAGAGCCAGGTGCAGCAGATTCAGATGGAGTTGCGTCAGGCGCAGCAAAGCGCAATGGTGCGCCAGGATGAGATCACTCAACTGCACCGCGACAATGAGCGTTTGTTCACCGAAAACCGGGGCGCACAAAGAGAGCTGAGCCTGTTGCAGGATCAACTCAAACAAACCAATAGCCGACAGGACCAATTACTGGAACAGGTCCATCGCATCGACAGCGAGCGCACCCTCTTCCAGGAACGCTTGCGCGTCGCACTGCTGGAAAGTCAGTCGCTGAAGCAGAGCGTCGACGAGCAGTCGCAGATAAACAAAGTGCTGGAAATCGAGCTGTTCAAGACTCAGGCGAGTCTGGATGAAAGCGTGCACCTGGCGGCGGTCAGAGCGACAGCGCCAGACGCAGCCAAGGACGATTAACCTGCTACGGGCGAGCGCATGGTGACGAACTCTTCGGCGGCCGTCGGGTGCACGCCGATGGTTTCATCGAAGTCACGCTTGGTCGCCCCTGCCTTCAAGGCGATGGCCAGCCCCTGCACGATCTCGCCGGCATCCGGCCCGACCATGTGACAGCCGAGAACTTTGTCGGTCTTGGCATCTACCACCAGCTTCATCAACGTTCGCTCCTGGCATTCAGTCAGGGTCAGCTTCATCGGGCGGAAACGGCTTTCGAAGATCACCACCTCGTGACCGGCTTCGCGGGCGTCTTCCTCGCTCAAGCCAACGGTGCCGATGTTCGGCAGGCTGAACACGGCGGTCGGGATCATCTTGTAATCCACCGGGCGATATTGCTCGGGCTTGAACAAGCGTCGCGCCACGGCCATGCCTTCGGCCAAGGCGACCGGCGTCAGCTGAACTCGACCGATCACATCGCCGAGCGCCAGTATCGACGGCTCGGCCGTCTGATACTGCTCGTCGACCTCGATAAAGCCTTTCTTGTCGAGTTTGACGCCGGTGTTTTCCAGGCCGAGATTATCGAGCATCGGGCGCCGACCGGTCGCGTAGAACACGCAATCCGCCTCCAGCTCGCGACCATCCTTGAGCGTCACCTTCAGGCTGCCATCAGATTGCTTGTCGATACGTTCGATGTCGCTATTGAACTGCAGGTCCATGCCGCGCTTGGTCAGCTCTTCCTGCAAATGCTTACGCACCGCCCCATCAAAACCGCGCAGAAACAGCTCACCGCGATACAGCAACGTAGTCTGGGCGCCCAGCCCGTGAAAGATGCCCGCGAACTCAACGGCGATATAACCGCCGCCCACTACCAGTACGCGCTTCGGCAATTCCTTGAGGAAGAAGGCCTGGTTGGAACTGATTGCATGTTCATGCCCCGGAATTTCCGGGATCTGCGGCCACCCACCGGTCGCAATCAGGATATTTTTAGCGGTGTGGCGCTCGCCATTGAACTCGACCGTGTTCGGGTCGACGATTTTGGCGTGACCTTCATGCAAGGTAACACCGCTGTTGACCAGCAAGTTGCGGTAAATGCCATTCAGGCGATTGATCTCGCGGTCTTTATTGGCGATCAGAGTGGCCCAGTCAAACTGGGCCTCACCCAATGTCCAGCCAAAACCGGACGACTGCTCAAAGTCTTCCGCGAAGTGCGCGCCGTAAACCAACAATTTTTTCGGTACGCAGCCGACGTTCACACAGGTGCCACCCAGATAGCGGCTCTCGGCCACGGCTACTTTCGCGCCAAATCCGGCGGCAAAGCGCGCAGCCCGCACACCGCCGGAACCTGCGCCAACCACATACAAATCAAAATCAAAGGCCATTTTCAATCTCCTCGGCAGTCCACAAGCATACCCGCAGACGTTCGCCGGGCAAGCACTGCAAACGATATGGGGCCAGAAAATGAAAAAGCCACCCGGAGGTGGCTTTTCAATACAAGCAGGTCAGCAGCTATCAGTAAGCCTTGCCAGTCTTGTAGAAGTTCTCGAAGCAGAAGTTGGTCGCCTCGATGTAGCCTTCAGCGCCACCGCAGTCAAAACGCTTGCCCTTGAATTTGTAGGCAATCACGCAACCGTTTTTCGCCTGTTTCATCAACGCATCGGTGATCTGAATTTCGCCACCTTTGCCAGGCTCGGTTTGCTTGATCAGCTCGAAGATGTCCGGAGTCAAGATGTAACGACCGATGATAGCCAGGTTCGACGGAGCATCTTCCGGGGCCGGCTTCTCGACCATGTTGCGTACACGGTACAGGTCATCAGCGATCAACTCGCCAGCGATTACGCCGTACTTGTTGGTTTCCTGCGGATCCACTTCCTGAATCGCGACGATGGTGCAGCGGTACTGCTCGTACAGCTTGACCATTTGGGTCAGTACGCCGTCGCCTTCGAGGTTGACGCACAAGTCATCCGCCAGGACCACGGCGAACGGTTCGTCACCGATCAACGGGCGACCAGTCAGGATCGCGTGGCCAAGGCCTTTCATTTCGGTCTGACGGGTGTAGGAGAACGAGCACTCGTCCAGCAGCTTGCGGATGCCGACCAGGTATTTTTCCTTGTCGGTGCCCTTGATCTGGTTTTCCAGCTCATAGCTGATGTCGAAGTGGTCTTCCAGGGCGCGCTTGCCGCGACCGGTGACGATGGAAATTTCGTTCAGGCCAGCGTCCAGAGCTTCTTCGACGCCGTACTGGATCAGTGGCTTGTTCACCACCGGCAGCATTTCTTTGGGCATGGCTTTAGTCGCTGGCAGGAAGCGAGTACCGTAACCGGCTGCTGGGAACAAGCATTTCTTGATCATAAAAGTCCTTGAAAGGGCTGTGTGTACGAGTTTCGGCGCAGTCTAATCAGGCGGCGCGCACCTTACAATGCCCCGCACTGGCTAACCGATGCCAACATAGAGAAATATTCCTGCGGATAGTTCCGCAGATCGTTCGGCAGCGTCTAATAGATAGCAGATAACTTGGCGATTCAACCAGACAAGCAATCGCACCACCATACGCCCATCAGCACTCTCCGGGTGCATTTGGCGCTATCATGGCGCAATTGAACCAGCCAACGAGGCAGATAGATGTCGGAAGCAAAAAGCGTCAACGGGTTCCTGATCAATCAGGCGAAAGACGGCCAGTGGTGGATACACAACTTTGGCGGCGGCGAGATTATCACTGGGCCATTCCCTACCGAAGCGTCGGCGATTGAAGTGGCATCCGTATTGCAACTTGAACACCCGCCCGTCAAACGCCGCGGTAAAGACAAGACTTGATCTGAAACCGCTTTTGACAAAGCCCTGCCCTGCGCAGGGCTTTTTTGTGATTGCCTGCAATAGAAGTGGCCCTTCGCTATAACCTTTTGATGCCAGCGCTGTCACAGGCTTAGCCCCATCCTCCTGACGACGACAACGACATGACTAAATTTTTGCCACTGATTGCAATATTGACCCTGAGCGGCTGCGCCACCTCGGAAACGGCTTATCTGAACAATGGTGAGCAGGGGCTGACCATCGACTGCTCCGGCGAAGCCAACTCCTGGGCCACGTGCTACAAAAAAGCCGAGACCTCTTGCGCTGGCACCGGCTACCGGATTGTCGGGACTGACGGCACGCCGTCAACCAAGGAAAGCGACAAGACTCTGGGTGTCGACGTCGGCAATTTCAAGAACCGCAGCGTTGTCGTGGTCTGCAAGTAAGGCATCGACGTTACATATGAATTTCAGCGAATTTGATCCCAAGGCCGCGCACGGCCTCGATCAAATCGTCGAGACGACTGAAGGACTCGACTTCATCGTTATCGTCCACCAGAAAATAACTGCGCCCGGCGCTTTTCTTGAAAAACACGATCCATTCCCCTGAATTCGCCGGATTCTGAATCACATGGGTGGCAGAGATGTGGCCCTCTGCATGGCGCTCCCTAACCTGCTCTCGCTTCATGCCTGACTCCAGAAAAGACAATGCCGTCAAAGCGCAGCCTTGACGGCATCGATGTAAATTGTCGCTAGTCTATCAGCCGGAAATACAGGTATTGGCGGCTTTCTGCACGTCCTTGGGACGCACCGGCACATTGGACATGCGCTCATGCAGCTTGATGCTGCTGCCACCGGAGCGGTTTTCAATGTCAAAGACCGCTGCGGGACCCGACGAGAACTTCGCCGGAACGATTACGCGCACACCGTCTTTATGCGGCTCAACTTGCAGAGCGCCACGGCTTTCGGCCAGCTGTACCACCAGGCACTGCGCGTACTCATGGGGCTTCTTGCCTGAGATCACGTTCATCGTAGGCAGCGTCTCATCGATTTCCGAAACACTTGCGCAGCCACTCACAACCAACGCCAACGGCAGGACTAACAGACCCCACTTCATACAAAACCTCCGATAAAGACCCTCGGACAGCACAAAGGCTGATTTTCTCCGAGGCATGCCTCATTTTTCGCTCATGGATGGCCGAATAACCGGTTTTAATTGCAAAAGCGGAGTGCGACGAACCGATAATAACCTGTTCGGGCTGATAAACTGCGCCAATCGCCCATGCTATCGTTTTGATTTTGTAGAAAAAGCCCTTCTGGAGGCGCCTCATGAAATTTATCCACCAGCGCGAGCACCTCAATGAAGACGACATTGTCGTCATCCAGTGCTCCCAAATGTGCAACATCCGCTTGATGAACGACGCCAACTTCCGCAGCTTCAAGAATGGCGGTCGTCACACTTACCACGGCGGTGCATTCGACACCTTCCCGGCCCGGATTACCGCGCCGAGTACCGGTTTCTGGAACATCACCATCGACACGGTCAACCGCCGGCCGATCAGCGTGACCCGCAAACCAACCCTGACGCATTCGATCAAGATCATCCGTCGTTCCAGCACAAAACTGAGCTGATAAACGTCCGAACATGAAGTAAAGCAGGTATCACCGTGGCCCAAACGACCAAGTACGTCATTAAATACAAACTCAACGGTGAACGCCGCTTCGAGTTTGCCCAGCTTGTAAACGGCACCGCAGAAGAAGCCAAGGCGGCGCTTGAGGCCATTCACGGCCAGAGCGACGACGTCATCAGCGAGATCAGCGTCAGCAAAGCGCTGTAATAGCCCACGGAGCGACAGCATGGATGTCTGCTCCCGCTTCTGAAGTTTGACCGCAAGCACCGGGGTGTTCGCCCCGCCACCACGGCCTAGACTGACCACCTAAACCTTTGGTGAAGGCGTCAGAACATGCTGGAGCAACAACTCGATCAGGATGGCTGCGCCATTATCCGATCACTCCTGAGTGCCGAGGACTGCGACGAAATCAGCGCCTTCTACGGGCAGCCTGAGCTTTTTCGTTCACAGGTGATCATGGCTCGTCACGGTTTTGGCCGTGGCGAGTACAAATACTTCAAGTATCCCCTGCCGGAACCCATTGCCCGTTTGCGCAGCGAGCTCTACCCCGGACTGGTACCGATCGCGAATCGCTGGTACGAATGCATGGACCTGCCGACGCGCTTTCCCGCCACGCACGAAGCGTTTCTGCAACGCTGCCATGCCGCCGGTCAGGAACGGCCGACGCCCTTATTGCTGCAATATGGCCCGCAGGACTACAACTGCCTGCATCAGGATCTGTACGGCGAACACGTCTTCCCGTTGCAAGTGGCGATTCTTCTGTCGGCACCCAACGAAAATTTTACCGGCGGCGAATTCGTCCTGACCGAACAGCGCCCGCGAATGCAGTCACGCCCTCAGGTTATTGACCTGAAGAAAGGCGATGCCTTGATCTTTGCCGTCAGCCAGCGGCCGGTCAAAGGTGTTCGCGGGTATTACCGCGTGAACATGCGTCACGGCGTGAGTCGCGTGCACAGCGGAAAACGGCATACCCTTGGAATCATCTTTCACGATGCGTTATGACTCATGAGCCCCGCCACTCTGGATTTGTTTGCCAACGTAGAACCCGAACAGCCGCCCAGGCGCGACCAGATCGGCGAACAAGCCTGCGTCTTGCGCGGCTTTGCCCTGCCCTGGATGGATCCGTTACTGATCGCGCTGGACACGATTTTGACGGCCGCCCCGTTTCGACAGATGGTCACGCCCGGTGGCTTTACCATGTCGGTTGCGTTAAGCAGTTGCGGTGCCTTGGGCTGGACCACTGATCGAAGCGGCTACAAATACACGCGCAATGACCCACAGACCGGGCAACCCTGGCCAGAGATGCCCCTGGTATTTTTCGAACTGGCACAAGCAGCGGCGCGTGAAGCGGGATTCGCGGATTTTGTTCCCGACTCCTGCTTGATCAATCGTTATGTCCCTGGGGCAAAGATGTCATTGCACCAGGATAAAGACGAAAGGTCCTACGCAGCCCCTATCGTGTCCGTGTCGCTGGGGTTGCCTGCAATGTTCCTGTTTGGCGGTTTTGAACGAAGCGATAAAAGCCTGCGCGTGCCGTTGCTGCATGGCGACATCGTGGTTTGGGGCGGCGTGGACCGTTTGCGTTATCACGGCGTCCTGCCGATCAAGGAAGGTCATCATTCGAGACTGGGCGAAAAAAGGATCAATTTCACGTTTCGAATAGCCGGATGAAGCGCTCGAATTTGACCGCAAGACCCGGAGTGCGACGCCCCTTCTGCCTGATTAATCTGAATGAAACGGGTCAATGGACATACAGACATGACAACGCATTCGACTAAAACAGCAACTGAGATCGATCCTCGCTGGGCCGCGGTCGTCGCGCGCGATCCGGCCGCAGACGGGCAGTTTGTCTATGCGGTAAAAACCACCGGCGTCTACTGCCGCCCCAGCAGCCTGGCACGTTTACCGAAGCCGCAAAATGTCGAGTTTTTCGACACCCCGGAGCAAGCTCTGGCAGCGGGTTATCGTCCAAGCAAACGCGCCGTAAAAGATCAAAGTGACGTCGCAGCACAACATGCTGCCACCGTGGCGGCCGCTTGCCGACACATCGAATCTGCCGAAAATCTGCCGGCGCTCAATGAACTGGCGGACGCCGCGGGCCTCAGCAGTTTCCACTTCCATCGAGTGTTCAAAGCCGTAACCGGGCTGACACCCAAGGGTTACGCCACGGCCCATCGCTCGCGCAAGGTTCGTGAGCGTCTAGAGTACGGCGGCACAGTCACCGATGCCCTGTATGAAGCCGGCTTCAACTCCAACAGTCGTTTTTATGAAGCCGCAGATCATCTATTGGGCATGAAGCCAGGTGACTACCGCGCCGCGGGGCAAAATACCGACATCCGTTTTGCCGTCGGTCAATGTTCCCTGGGGGCCATTCTAGTGGCCCAAAGTGAACGTGGCGTTTGCGCGATTCTGCTGGGCGACGATCCACATCAACTGGTCTGCGATCTGCAGGACAAGTTTCGCCGCGCCCATCTGATTGGTGCCGATCACGAATTCGAGCAACTGATCGCTCAGGTTGTAGGATTTATCGAAGCTCCGGCCCTTGGCCTGGACTTGCCGCTGGACGTGCGCGGCACGGCGTTTCAAGAGCGCGTCTGGCAAGCCTTGCGCGAGATTCCCCTCGGCAGCACCGCCAGTTATGCCGAGATCGCCCAACGCATCGGGTCGCCAAAAGCCGTGCGCGCCGTGGCCCAGGCTTGCGGCGCGAACAGTCTGGCGGTGGCGATCCCTTGCCACCGCGTGGTACGTAGCGACGGTAACCTGTCAGGTTACCGCTGGGGGGTTGAGCGCAAGCGCCAGTTGCTGGAGCGCGAGACGCGCTGATCAGCGATTCACATCGACCACCACCCGCCCGCGCAACTGTCCGGCGAGCAAGCGCGGTGCGGCATCGATGACTTCGCTCAAACCGATTTCATGACTGATGAGCGGTAACAGTGCGAAATCCAGATCCTTGGCCAGCCGATTCCACGCCAGCACTCGTTTGGCCTTGGGCTGGGTCACGCTGTTGATCCCGGCCAATGTCACGCCGCGTAAAATGAACGGTGCGACCGAACCCGGAAAGTCCATGCCTTGCGCCAGACCACACGCCGCGACCGTGCCGTTGGCCTTGGTGCTGGCGCAGGCATTGGCCAGCGTGTGACTGCCGACCGAGTCAATGACCGCTGCCCAACGTTCCTTCGCCAGCGGTTTGCCGGGGTCGGACAGCGTGGCGCGGTCAATGATTTCACTGGCGCCCAGTCGTTTCAGATACTCGTGTTCAGACGTGCGCCCGGTGGATGCCACGACGCGATAACCCAGCTTGCTCAGCAGCGCGATGGCGAAACTGCCTACACCGCCATTGGCACCAGTCACCAACACTTCGCCTTGCTCCGGCGTCACACCGTTATGTTCCAGCGCCAGGATGCTCAGCATGGCCGTGTAGCCGGCAGTACCGATGGCCATGGCTTGAGCGGTGGTAAATGCCTTTGGCAACGGGATTAGCCAGTCACCGTTCAGGCGTGCCTTCTGCGCCAATCCACCCCAATGCCCCTCGCCCACTCCCCATCCATTGAGCACGACGTGATCACCGACCTTGTAGTCCGGGTGCTCACTGACTTCGACAGTGCCGGCCAGATCGATCCCCGGCACCATCGGGAATTTGCGCACCACCGGGCTGCTGCCGGTGATTGCCAATCCATCCTTGAAGTTCAGGGTGCTGTACGCCACGCGTACCGTCACGTCACCCTCGGGCAGTTGATCGTCATTGATCTCTTGCAGTGTGGCCCGGTAACCGCTGTCGTCTTTGTCGATCAAAATACCGTTGAACATCGTTGCCTCTCAATGGAATCAATCAGAATGTGGGACCCTTGAAATACCACAAAGAAACGTTTGGCCGTACACGACTTTAAGCCAAACCGCTGACCAGCCAAAAGTCGACTGGCCCTTCACCCGCGATAGCTGGTAAAAAACCGGTTCTACCGTCCCAGCCCTGTTTTGACGTCGGAGCATCATTCACATGAGCCAATGGCCAGACACTCGCATTCTCGACCTGCTCGGTATCGAACTGCCGATCATCCAGGCCCCCATGGCCGGCGCCAATGGATCGGCCATGGTTATCGCTGTGAGTAACGCCGGCGGTCTGGGCTCGATGCCGGCGGCGATGCTGAGCATCGAGCAACTGCGCGAGGAGCTGAAGACGATTCGCCAACACAGCCAGCGCCCATTCAACATCAACTATTTCTGCCATCAACCTCCGGCTCCGGATGAGCAACGTGCCCGGGACTGGAAGAACTTGCTGGAACCTTACTACCGTGAACTGGGCGTCGATTTCGATGCGCCGACACCGGTATCTAATCGAGCACCTTTCGATGCCGCGGCCTGTGAGGTCGTCGAAGAGTTTCGCCCTGAAGTGGTCAGTTTTCACTTCGGCCTGCCAGAGAAGTCTTTGCTGGATCGAGTAAAAGCCACCGGCGCGAAAATTCTGTCCTCGGCCACCACGGTCGAAGAAGCCGTCTGGCTGGAACAGCAGGGCTGTGACGCAATCATCGCCATGGGTTACGAGGCCGGCGGTCATCGCGGGATGTTTCTCAGTGACGATCTGAGCAGCCAGGTCGGGACCTTTGCTTTGGTGCCTCAGATTGTCGATGCCGTGAAAGTGCCGGTGATTGCAGCGGGTGGAATCAGTGATGCGCGAGGAGTTGCGGCAGCCTTTGTGTTGGGCGCTTCGGCGGTGCAGGTGGGCACGGCTTACTTGTTCACGCCAGAAGCCAAGGTCAGCCGGTCACACAACAAAGCGCTGCACACCGCCAAAGAAAGCGAGACCGCTGTCACCAACATTTTCACGGGTCGCCCGGCACGCGGCATTCTCAATCGGGTGATGCGCGAGATCGGGCCGATCTGCGATAAAGCGCCGACCTTCCCACTTGCCGGTGGTGCGCTGATGCCGTTGCGAGCCAAGGACGAAGCGGATTTCAGCAATTTGTGGGCTGGGCAGGCATTCAGGCTAGGCGTTGAAATGACGGCTGCACAATTGACCCGACACTTGGCGGACACAGGACTGGCCAAGCTGCTCGGTCGATAAGCCCAGCTGCCGAAGGCTGCGTCAGCGGCTACAGCTTCATGTGACAGCTTCAACCAACACGTTCCGTTAGCAGGCATTTCGCTATATATTCAGCTATATAGCGTTTCACCCCCTTGCTGCACTCGCCTATCACGGAGCCGTTTCATGACTATTCGTGCCTCACGTTTTGCCCCTACTTGCCTTGCCAGCCTGATCGCAGTATTCGCTTTCGGCTCCGCACACGCGGACGAAGTACAGGTCGCCGTCGCAGCCAATTTCACCGCCCCTATTCAAGCCATCGCTGCTGATTTCGAAAAAGACACCGGGCACAAACTGGTCGCGGCTTATGGTGCAACCGGGCAGTTCTACACCCAGATCAAGAATGGCGCGCCGTTCGAAGTGTTCCTCTCGGCAGACGACACCACGCCGCAAAAACTTGAAGCCGAAGGCGACACGGTCAAGGGATCGCGCTTCACCTACGCCATCGGCACTCTGGCCTTGTGGTCGGCCAAAGACGGCTACGTCGATGCCAAGGGCAAAGTGCTGAGTGACAACCAGTATCAGCATCTGTCTATCGCCAACCCCAAAGCCGCACCTTACGGCCTGGCCGCAACTCAGGTACTGGCCAAGCTGGGGCTGACCGACAAGGTCAAGGATAAGATCGTTGAGGGCCAGAACATCACCCAGGCCTATCAATTCGTCTCCACCGGCAATGCCGAACTTGGCTTTGTTGCCTTGTCGCAGATCTACAAAGACGGCAAAGTCACCGGCGGTTCGGCATGGATCGTTCCAGCCGACATGCACGAGCCGATCAAACAAGATGCGGTGATCCTCAACAAAGGCAAGGACAACCCGGCCGCCAAGGCACTGGTTGACTACCTGAAAGGTCCGAAAGCCGCCGCAATCATCAAATCCTACGGTTACCAACTCTAAATGACACTGACGAGTGCCGACTTTTCCGCCATCTGGCTGACCCTCAAACTGGCGTCTCTGACGACTGCCATCCTGTTGGTCATCGGCACTCCGATTGCATTATGGCTGTCGCGCACCCGCTCCTGGTTGCGCGGCCCGGTCGGGGCGATTGTCGCCCTGCCCCTGGTCCTGCCGCCCACAGTGATTGGCTTTTATCTGTTGCTGGCGCTGGGGCCTCACGGCTTTGTCGGTCAGTTCACCCAATCGCTGGGGTTTGGCACCCTGACATTCAGTTTTGCGGGGTTGGTCGTCGGCTCAGTGCTGTACTCGATGCCATTCGTGATTCAACCGCTGCAAAACGCCTTTTCCGCCATTGGCACTCGCCCCTTGGAAGTTGCCGCGACCTTACGCGCCAATCCGTGGGATACCTTCTTCAGTGTAATCCTGCCGCTCGCACGACCCGGCTTTATCACTGCTGCGATCCTCGGCTTCGCCCACACCGTCGGCGAGTTCGGCGTGGTATTGATGATCGGCGGCAACATCCCGGACAAGACTCGCGTGGTGTCGGTGCAGATCTACGATCATGTCGAAGCCATGGAATACGCTCAGGCCCATTGGCTCGCGGGAGTGATGCTGGTGTTCTCCTTTGCGGTGTTGTTGGCGCTGTACTCCAGCCGTAAAACCAAAGCGGGCTGGAGCTGATCGATGATCGATATGCGTCTGAAACTGAACTATTCGGGGTTCGCCCTGGACGTGGACCTGCAATTGCCTGGCCGTGGCGTAACGGCGCTTTACGGACACTCGGGCTCGGGGAAGACCACCTGCCTGCGCTGCATCGCCGGTCTGGAACGGGCGCAACAGGGTTTTATCCAGGTCAACGATGAGGTCTGGCAGGACAGCGAGAAGAAGATTTTCGTACCGCCACATAAACGAGCGCTGGGTTATGTTTTTCAGGAAGCCAGCCTGTTTCCGCATCTGTCGGTGCTGGCGAATCTGCAGTTTGGCCTCAAACGCATCCCGAAACAGCAACGCCGGGTGGACATGGGCCATGCCACGGAACTGCTGGGGATTGGGCACCTGTTGGAGCGTCACCCGCAGCACCTTTCCGGCGGCGAACGGCAACGGGTCGGGATCGCCCGCGCACTGCTCACCAGCCCGAAACTTTTGTTGATGGACGAACCGTTGGCAGCGCTGGACAGTCAGCGCAAAAACGAAATCCTGCCATACCTGCAACGCCTGCACGATGAACTGGACATCCCGGTGTTGTACGTCAGTCACTCACAGGATGAGGTCGCGCGGCTGGCCGATCACATCGTCTTGCTGAGCGAAGGCAAGGCACTGGCCAGCGGCCCCATCGGCGAAACCCTCGCTCGCCTCGACCTGCCGCTGGCGCTGGGCGACGACGCGGGGGTGGTGATCGAAGGACATGTCAGCGCGTATGACGCCCACTACCAGTTGCTGACCTTGCAGTTACCCGATACCGATCTGGGCATTCGCGTAGCCCACGCGCCCATGCCCCTGGGCCAGGCACTGCGTTGTAAGGTTCACGCGCGCGATGTCAGCCTGAGCCTGCGCAGCGTCGAGCAAAGCAGCATCCTCAATCGCTTGCCGGTGACGGTGATCAGTGAAATCGGCGCCGACAACGCCGCCCACGTGTTGATCCGCCTGAACGCCGCCGGCACACCCTTGCTATCGCGTATCACACGCTATTCCCGAGACCAATTGGGCGTGCATCCAGGCCAGCAACTCTGGGCACAAATCAAAGCAGTGGCAGTCCTGGCCTAAGTCTTTTGGCACCAACGACAAAGGAGTGCGGTCAATGGCTGTACTGGCCCCTGATTTGTTGACGAGGTTGACTCGCCATGTCCGATATTGCTCTGCCCGAGGTATTGCCACCCGACCTGCACTATGTCGATGACACGCAGCCCGGAATCACGCGCAAACTGCTGCGTGGAAAATTTTGTTACTTCGATCCTGAAGGCCAGCGCATTACCGACCCGGACGAAATCAAACGCCTCAACGCCCTCGCCGTGCCACCGGCCTATACGAATGTTTGGATTTGCTCCGATCCGTGCGGTCATCTGCAAGCCACCGGCCTCGACGCTCGCGGTCGCAAGCAATACCGCTACCACCCGCGCTGGCGCGAGGTGCGTGATGCCGACAAATATTCGCGCCTGCGGGATTTCGGCCTGGCACTGCCGAAACTGCGCAAACAGCTTGAAACACTGCTGTCCGCGCCTGGTTTCAGTCGAGACAAAGTCATGGCCACCGTCATTACCTTGCTCGATGCGACACTGATCCGGGTCGGAAACACTCAATACGCCCGGGATAATCGGTCCTACGGATTGACCACCCTGCGCAGCCGCCACGTTGAAGTCAACGGCAGTGCGATCCGCTTCCAGTTCCGCGGCAAGAGTGGCGTCGAGCACCAGATCACCGTGAAAGACCGGCGCCTGGCCCGGATCATCAAGCGCTGCCAGGAAATCCCCGGACAAAACCTGTTTCAGTATCTGGATGAAAACGGCGAGCGACATACCGTCAGTTCCGCCGACGTCAATGCCTACCTGCAAACCCTCACCGGCGCCAATTTCACGGCAAAGGATTACCGCACCTGGGCGGGCAGTGTTCTGGCGTTGTCCGTGCTGCGCGATGTGCAGTGGGAACCTGAGCCGGATGCGAAGCGGCAGGTCGTAGAGATGGTGAAGAACGTCGCCAGACAATTGGGCAATACGCCGGCGGTGTGCCGAAAATGCTACATCCACCCGGCGGTGCTCGACGCTTTTATGCTCGGTGGGCTGGCTGAACTGCCCCGGCCAAGAGTGCGCAAAGGACTAAAGTCAGAGGAAGTCGGGCTGGCGATGTTCCTTGAGCGAATGCTCGCCAGTACTGAGGCGACGAACTGACCTGCCTATTTTTTGCACGATTACAAACAACTTCTATAGTTGATCTGAATAGGATCAGCTGCGGTGACGCCATGGAAGACATATTCGTTGTGAAGCGATGCAACAGGATCATCATTCATGGCCGCCGAGCCGGAGAAACCGCTCACCCATCACCCGACGCTGCAGTCTGGTATCGCATTGCCGATACTCGCACGCAGGGGTTTATCGGGGACGGGTTTGATGCTGAAACAGATGCCACACACGAATGCCAACGGCTGAATTCAACGTCGCAAGTGATGGCCCGGCAAAGTTGATAAATATTCACCTGACAGCCACGGGTCTATACTGAAAACAACTGAAGGAACAGCAACCCCAACAGCAGAAAGCTCGCCACACGCGGGCTTTTTGTTGCCATTTGCCAGGTTTCTTCTATGGAGGTGTTTGCCATGTCCGAAAAAGAGTCCATCACCACCCTCCTCACCCTGCTCGACTCCCGGCAGGCTCGACTTGCCGCCGCGTGCAAGGAAATTGCCGACTGGGTCGATCATCAAGGAGGGCACCCGACAGCCCTGAGAATTCGTGATCGGCTGAACGACATCGAAAAGGACACGCCCCTGATTCGAAACACGCTGTCGTCTTTACAACCTGTCGACCGGCCCCTCCCACGGTTCAGATGATTCAATCCGGACACGCGACGCAAGAACAGGGCTGTTTCACGCCCCGTGAACGGTGACCTCATCGTCACCGGGGTTGCGCATGTCTGTCCATCTGCTGTTGCACCCTCAACCCGGCCTGTCGCCGGGCTTTTTTTTCGACACATCTTTCACGTCGCATTGACAACTCAAGCCCTACAGTGAATCACTCCTTTGAAGAATTATCTTGGTCTGCCCGCATGCAGGCCTTTTTTTTGCCTCTGAACATCTATCGGACTACGCCGATGTATTGTCGAAACCGAGCTGTTCGCGAGGAAGCCAGCGAACGCTTGCGTTTGCGGGGTGTCAACCGATTACACGTCGCGAAGGAGGCGTTCCATGGTCACCCACTTCAAAGTCAGCGGGCACTTGGCCTGCGGTCACAAAGGCAGCAACCTCACATCCACCCAAGAACTGAACCGTGTGAAATGCAGAAGTTGCCGAAACACCGATGCGTACAAGGAAGCCCGTAAGGACCAGCGCAATGCGGCACGCCGTGCTGCACGCAAGGCCAAAGCCACTCACACCGCCACTGACTGGCGCTCAGCCTGGACCGAGCGGCTTACTGCCATGGCCGGGCTGCAAAGACTGCCTCGTGGTTTTACCGGCCAGCCTTTTGTTTAGGAGGCTCACTCGATAACTGGGTCGACTTCGTTCGGCCCGGTGCCTTTCAAAGACTCGGGTAAATGCGGGCTCGCGGGCCGCATGATTTCTGCGAGCGACATGCGTTTGAACGCTTCAACCAATCGCCGCCCCTCATCAGGTGTACAGGTAAAGGCCAATCGCACAGTCGCCTCACCCATTTGCCAGATCAGAAAAGCGGTATCTGCGACTTGCTGTGTATCACAGCCTGGAAACACCCGAAGCATCGCATCGGCCAGCAACTTGCCCGCGACGCGACTCTCTTGCAACTCCAACGCCAGTAATTGCTTGTCGGCCTGCATCCCCGACCAGATATCACGCATCACCGGCTCTGCCTGAACGATGTGGTAATACTGCTCAAGCAAGTCCGAATACGCCTCACGCAAGCCTTGTGCGTCCTGGACCGCCACCAGTGCCGCTTCAATACACCGGCGACTCTCGGCGTTATAGCGCTCGGCCAGCATACGAATCACAGAGCTCTTGTCCGGAAAGTACTGATACAGCGATCCAATCGAAATCTGCGAGCGTTCGGCAATTTCACTCATCTTTAGCGAATCGCTGCCCTTGGTCGCGATTAGCTGCGTGGCCACCGTCAGTATTCGCTCTTGTCGCTCGCGACTGCGTTGTTGCGTGGGGTTACGTCGGGTCGGCTCAGAAAAGGGCTCTTCGCGTCCGGTGGTGGCTTTCTTCAGGTAAAACAGGGAGCAGGATTACTCAACGTCTAAAAGCTGCGGAACTACCTGTGCGCCTCGGATCTCGCCAGGCAAATCCGCCCTTCGATTGGGAGGATCGGTCCACTTGGGATGCAGCGCTAGATGGAGTTCGCGCTGTTTACATTTCCTACCAACCGGACCTCGCCGTTCCAGATGCCGTCGAAACGGTTCAGGCATTTACCGACCTGGCCGTCAAAAGTGGCGTCGGCAAACTGGTGCTGCTGTCCGGACGCGGAGAGGCCGAAGCAGAACACGCCGAACGCGTTATTCAGCACAGCGGCATCGACTGGACCATTCTTCGTTGCAGCTGGTTCTTCCAGAACTTCAGTGAGGCGCATTTTCTAGAGCCAATTCTTCAGGGCGAACTGGCGCTTCCCGTCGACAATATCGCGGAGCCCTTTGTCGATGTGGAAGACATTGCCGAGATTGCAGTCCAGGCGCTGACCCAACCCGGACACTCAGGGCAACTGTATGAACTGACGGGGCCACGGGCGCTAACGTTTGCTGACGCTGTTGCTGTAATTGCGCGAGAGACCCGGCGCGATATCCGTTTCCTCGCCGTCCCGCCGAAGGCCTATCAGGAGGCGCTGGAGCAGGAACAATTGCCTGCCGAATTGATTGAGCTGGTGAACTATCTTTTCACCACCGTGCTCGACGGCCGAAATACACCGGGCGCCGATGGAGTACAACGAGCACTGGGCCGACCGGCTCGAGACTTTACTGACTATGCTCGGCGGACCGCAAAAACGGGTATTTGGACGCCTGCGTAGATACCGGCTCAGCAGCGTAGTCTTATTTTCCACCTATACTCATCGAGACGCTCGATTTTGCCATTCTTTGCGTGCGTCTCCTCGCCCAACGTCGTACTCGCGGTGATCACACTCAGGCAAATCAATGGTTTTCAAAATGACAAGGAATGTCATGCCATCACCGCTTTCGACCACCGCCGGGAGAATCGTCGATGAGAAATCTAACTGTCCTGTCAACTGCCCTTGCTGTCGTTCTTGCAGGTTGTGCCTCAGCCCCATCGGGAACGCACACGGAAACTTGCAAGGCAACCAATGAGCAAGAAATCTCGGCTTTGTTTGACCGATGGAATCGCTCGCTGCAAACCGGAGACCCACACCAGGTTGTCGCCAACTATGCCGAGCGTTCGGTCCTTCTTCCTACCGTGTCGAACAAACCGAGACTAACGGCGGCCGAGAAGGAGGACTACTTCCATCACTTCCTGGAGAACAAGCCCGAAGGCAGGATCGACTCAAGGACAATATTTATTGATTGCAACTCTGCGGTTGACGTTGGGCTCTATACGTTCACCTTTAGAACTACAGGTACTCAAGTCAAAGCTCGCTTCACATACACCTACAAGTGGGACGGAAAGCAGTGGTTGATTACGAGTCATCACTCCTCTGCAATGCCTGAGAAGAATTGAGGCGGCGATCACTCTGATAGCGACAGCGGGTTGGTTGCGATCAATCAAGACTGGCTGCCCCGGACCCGAAGCAACAATCGGCCGGTCTCAGCCCTTCCCGATAGTTAGGAAAAAGACAAAAGCCCCCCCCTCAGATGCCTACGAAAGCAGGCGTGATTAATCATTCAACATCATGACTCAAGTCAACACCTTGCCTGCCGAGGTCAGGCAAAATTCTGCGTAGCAGGAAAAGAAAACAGAATTTCAGCCAAGCTCGTGACAATACGAGACCGCCTGTTGGTCGTACGCCCGTAGATCAACCTCAACAGATGACCCTATGAAAGACCCCATTCGTTACGCCGACTACTTGCATATGATCGGAGCCGGTCGCCGCGAAATCCCCATGCGTCAACTAGTCTCGGCGCCAGTTCGCGATGCCGATGGCCGATGGCAGGCCGCGCCCCACAAAGCTGCAAAATTGCGTGGAGGCGAGATCGCCGCCATCCTCAAGCCCTATCTCAATGTCCGGCTGATGGAGCAGCTTCGCGCCGTGGTGCCACTGGCCGTGTACCTGGTGCTGTTTCAGATCATCATCCTGCGCCAGCTGGTTGAGGACTCGCTACTGGTCACGGGAGGCCTGTTCGCCGTCATCGTCGGACTGATGCTGTTCATGGAAGGGCTGAAACTCGGCCTGATGCCATTCGGCGAAGTAATCGGCAGCAACCTTCCGCGCAAGTTATCCCTGCCGGTGGTGTTGCTGGTTACCCTGCTGCTGGGCATCGGGGTGACTTTCGCTGAACCCGCCATCGGCGCGTTACGTGCCGCTGGACAGAACGTTTCTGCGCAGCACGCGCCCTACCTCTGGGCGATACTCAACCAGTGGACCAGCGAACTGGTTCTGGTTGTGGGGGCCAGCGTCGGTCTGGCCGCTGTAACCGGTACGCTCCGTTTCCTCTACGGCTGGAGCCTGAAGCCGCTGATCTATTTATCGCTGGCGCCCGTTCTGCTGCTGACGGTGTATATGAGCAGCGATCCTGAGCTTGCAAAGATTATCGGCCTGGCCTGGGATGCTGGCGCGGTCACCACCGGGCCGGTCACTGTTCCGCTGGTGCTGGCGTTGGGCATCGGCATCGCGGCGGCTGCCGGCAAGGGTGGTTCCGGACTGTCCGGGTTCGGTATTGTCACCTTGGCCTCGCTGTTTCCCGTCATCGGAGTGATGCTGCTGGGCCTGTATGTGGCGGCTATCTCTTCGCCGGCAGAAATCATCGCCGCGGCGCAGGCCGCTATCAACGCCGGTCAACAGACCGCAGACTGGCACACGGTCAGCCCCGGACTGGAGATTGTTTCGGGGGTACGGGCCATCGTGCCATTGGTGATATTTCTTCTGATCGTGCTGAAACTGCTGCTGCGCCAAAGCCTGCCGCGGCGCCGCGAGATCTTCCTTGGTATCACCCTCACCGTGGTGGGCATGTGCGTGTTCAATCTCGGTCTGACCTACGGTCTGTCCAAGCTGGGAGGAAGTGCGGGCTCGCTGATTCCAGCAGCCTTCATGCAGACTCCCGGCTCGGACGATTCCCCGCTCTATAGGTATGAGGTGGGGTTGGTGCTGGCCTTGGCATTCGCCTGGGTGCTCGGGTACGGGGCTACCGTCGCCGAACCTGCCCTGAATGCACTCGGCGTCACCGCGGAGACTCTTACCAACGGCTTTATCCGCAAACGCAGCCTTATACGCGCAGTATCGATAGGTGTCGCCTGCGGTATTGCCGTGGGTGTAGCCAAGTTGGTGTTCGGCCTGCCACTGGTCTGGCTGGTGGTGCCGCCCTACCTGTTCGCGGTGGTACTCACGATTTTTTCGACCGAAGAGTTTGTCAATGTGGCCTGGGATAGCGCGGGCGTCACCACGGGCCCAATAACCGTCCCGCTCGTTCTGGCCATGGGGCTGGGACTGGGCAATGCCACCAACGCAGTCGAGGGTTTCGGAATTCTTTGTATGGCATCCGTCGGCCCGGTCATCAGCGTCATGCTCCTCGGACAGTGGGCGCGCTTCCAATTGTGGAGACAGACGAAGGCCGCCACGAAACAGCCTGCGAATCAATTATTGGGCACGGGAGAAGCAGGATGAAAGCTGAAGGAATTACCTACCTTACTGACGTTGCACTGATCACCTGCATTGTCCCCGTCGGGCGCGCAGATCTGGTGATCCGTGCGGCCCAGGGCATGGGTGCGCCAGGCGCCATTGTCTACCACGCTAACGGACTTGGCCCCCGTGAGCGGCTTGGCCTGCTTAGTATCGCCATCGATGCGGAGAAAGAAGTGGTCAGCCTGTTTGTAGCTGCCGACTACCAGGACGCGGTAATCGAGGCTATTTATCACGCGGCCAATCTGGATGTTCCCGGAGCCGGCATGATCTATGCGACAGCGGTGGAAAAAGTGGCGACCTACATCCCGCGCGAAATGCTGGAACAAGGAAGTGCCTTGTGAGCGTCGCGGTTGCGGGTATACCGGGCGGCGCGGCAAAACTCATTACCTGTGTGTTGCCCGACGATGGCACGGAGCGCAAGCTACTGATGCTGTTGCGAGAGACGCATGGCATTACGCGCGCGGACAGCGTTAGCTGCCGCGGCGTGGCCGTACTACAGGCCGCCAAATCCCCCCGCAACGAAGTGCCAGAGGCGGTTCTCACCCGGGTGGTCAACGTGGTGGTGGATGAACCCGAGGCCGAGGCGGTGTTCGACTTTATTTGTGCACACGCCGAGCTGACCGCGCCTGGCAGAGGTTTGGTGTACATGGCTGCATTAAGTTTCGCGACCCCACTGGCGATGCCTGAGGGCGTAACGCAGGAGCCCGGCGCGAAGGCAGAGGGATTTTGAAAACACTAAATTACAAAACGCCCGCGGAAAGATTTAGCCAATCTGTTGCATCGACCGGTTGAATCCACAGCCAAAAGCGGTCTCTCGCGGACAATGACGCTTACCTTCAGCTTTTTGGTACTTGCCAAGCAACGGCTCATGACTGGCGGCGGTAGCCATGTCGGCAACGACCTACTCTAGGTTTGCATCGAGCCGGCCTTAAGCCCCCCTGGGGGATACATGCCTCAGCCGCGCTGCAGAGCGCTGCTGGCGAGCGCTAATATTTTTGGCTGGCGCCGCTTGACGCCCCCGCGGGGCTATTCTTGAATCTTGATTACTGATGGGTTTCCGTGGTCAGCGCGCCCTTTCCGACCGACGCGCCTGGCACTACTCGCAGCATGTAGCCAAACTCGCCGTCGGGCTTCTTGAACCGGCTCTTGCTTACCGGGAAAAAGGATTTGCCATGCCTAATTTGGTGATTTGCTGCGACGGCACCTGGAACACCCCCGACCAACTGGATCAGGGCGTTCCCGCCCCCACCAACGTGGTGCGGCTGTACAACGCTGTAGCCGATTTCGACGCTCAGGGCGCAGTGCAAACTACCTACTATCACCCCGGTGTCGGCACCGATGGCAGTTGGTGGGATAAAGCCGTCGGCGGTGGCACCGGTGCCGGCCTTGACGAAAACATCATGAGCGCCTACCAGAAGCTCTGTTACTGCTATCAGCCTGGCGATGCCATCTTCCTGTTCGGCTTCAGCCGCGGCGCCTACACGGTGCGCAGCCTCGCCGGGTTCATTGGCCGCTGCGGGCTGTTGCAGATCGCCGGGTTACCACCGGCCGAGGTCTGGGCGCGCATCCAGACCCTGCTCATCCGCGGCTACCGGCGTAAAACCGAGGAGCGCAAAGACTGGGCCGCTCAAGGCTGGCAGTTCCACAACACGGAAAATGCATCGATCCCAATTCATTTCATTGGGGTATGGGACACAGTCGGTGCACTGGGCATCCCCGACGACATGGCACTGCTCAATCTGCTCGACAATCGCGAACGCTACACCTTCCACGACACCACGCTGCACCCCTCGGTAAAGTACGCCTGCCACGCGCTGGCGATGGACGAACGCCGTGCCTCGTTCCAGCCGACGCTGTGGAGCAAGCCGCCGAAGGGCACCGAACTCAAACAAATCTGGTTCCCCGGTGTGCATTCTGACGTCGGCGGTGGCTACCAGAACTGCGGCCTGGCCAACGGCGCGCTGAAGTGGATGCTTGATGAAGCGGGCGCGGCCGGTCTGAATTTCGACCCGAATATTGTCGGGCAGATCAAACCGGACCTCTACGACACCATGCACGACTCCTGTAATGGCGTATTCAACGTGCTGGCGACTCAGCCGCGCAGCGTGGCCGACATGACCACACAACCGGCGCTATTCCACAGTTCAGCACTGGCAAGGCAGAAAACTCCGCCCATTACCCAATCGCCCTACCGCAAAGCGCGCTTGCTGGCACCACCGACCCCGCTGGTGCTCGACATCTCCGCGCGCCTGCCGTGGAACGAAACCGGCCTATGGCTCAACGCGGGCACCACTTACACCTTCAGCGCCAGCGGTGAGTGGCTGGACGCCTCGATCGTTTGCGACCCGGCAGGGCCATTGAATAACCATTTTCAACCCAGCGAACTGGCTTACCTGGCGGGCGCTGCGCTGGGCAAACTGGAAACCTGGTACGGCAAGCTGTTTAACAACAACAGCGCAAACTTTTACTTCACCCGCCGCCACGAGAATTACCCTTGGTTCAGTCTCGTCGGCGCAATTGCCAACAGCGATGGTGTCGACGCCAAAGGCATCCTGCTGAAACCGGAAACCTTCCTCATCGGCCACGGCTGCACGTATACGCCGAAGCGCTCGGGGTATTTCTATGCCTATGCCAACGACGCGTGGAATTGCTATGGGAATAACAAGGGGCATGTGGCGTTGACGATTCAGTAATCCATTGCTGATCACCGGCTCATTGCGAGGAAGTAGTCTCCAGGGTGGATAAACCTGCTGAACAGAAAATGGGCTCCGAGCTGTCTTCGCTCCTCAACTTCATCCCTCAACCAACAAGCACGCCGTAAGCCGCTCTACGCGAAGCGGCGGCCGGGCTGGCTGAAGCCGCTAGGATCAGCCGACCGTATAGCTAATAGCGGCGTAGTAGGTCTTCGCGTAACTGGCCACGAGATCGGCACTTTCCAGGCCGTTGATGATCTTGCGCGCCTGCACCCAGTTCTCATTGGACACGTTAAAGAAGTCAGATAGTTTGGCGGAAGTGAAGAGCCCGTTTCGCATCCCAATGGACAGCACTTTCAAAGCCGTATCGAGATCCATCGCTCGGTCTGGATCGGTGATGAGATCGACATTGATGGCCGTACCAAGCTTTTCGTAGTTGGTCTTGTGCGTTAGCTGAACGAACCCTCGACCAAACCATGACTTGCCGTCGGCATCGCGGCGCCAGTAGGGTGTTTTGACCCACGGCAGTTTGCTGGCAGCCCAAGCTTTTTCAAGTCGCTTTATTACGTCGTCGTCCGTTGCCGCGAATGTCTCACGCACCGGCTGCATGGTTCGGCCAGTCTCGTGGTGCGTAGTACCAAGCATATAGGCCAGCCATCTATCATCGTCTTTCGATGACTCCGCTTCCCATTTGTCAAGGATAGCGGTCATCCCATCGAGTTGGCTCTGAAGGAGCGAACCCTTGAATAGGGATTCACGGATATGCTCGAAGAAAAAACCTCTGTTGATACTCATCGGGATTCCCAAAAAAGCATTACTACCCCACCCAGGTCATGCACGAGTGAATCTGACTGAGGCAAGGTCTTGGGCACCCCACGCGCGGCTTGTCTACTACCTCAAAACGCGGGTCATACTCAAAGGCCGTGCATCCTCATGTCCAGATGACATGGCTTTTGGCTACATCAGAGAGTGTAGCAACGTATCCATGGTCTGCTTATGGCCGTTCTCTGCCGGTCGTCAGTACGGCGTGTGCTGGCCAAGTCAAATGCAAACGATGGGTCAGCACGGATGCAATTGACTGCTCAGAGGCAATGCAAATGGGTGGTCAAGTCCATGCAATTACGCAACATGGCTTGGCCGGACGAGTGCCAATTAAGCGCTGGAATGAAATCCCTAACGCTCGTAAAAACCACCTGCATCCCATAGATCCTCACGGGGTAATTGCAACCTTCATCACCCCATCGCGTTGGTGCGCAAACAGGTCATACGCCGCTTCAATGTCATCGAGCCTGTAGCGATGAGTCACGAGCGGCGATAAGTCCACCCCGCCACTTTCCACCACCCTCATCAACCGTCGCATGCGTTCCTTGCCACCGGGACACAGGGTGGTGATGATGCTGTAATCCCCTAGACCAGCGGCGAAAGCGTCAAGTGGGATTCTCAGGTCACTGGAGTAAACCCCGAGGCTGGAAAGCCGACCTCCCGGACGCAGAACCCGCAACGCCGACTCAAAGGTCCCCTGAGTACCCAATGCTTCAATGGACACATCGACTCCACGCCCATCCGTCAGGGCCATGATTTGTTCAACCACATCACCGTCCTTGAAGTTGACGACATGCGTGGCCCCCAGTTTTTTAGCGACGCTCATACGTTCGGCGACCGCATCGACACCGATAATCGTGGTCGCGCCTTTAAGCCGTGCACCGGCCACCGCGCAGAGCCCAATTGGCCCCAGGGCGAACACCGCGACGGTATCGCCGATTTCCACCCCGCCTCGCTCGGCTCCGGAAAAGCCGGTGGACATGATGTCCGGGCACATCAGCACCTGTTCGTCGCTGAGACCTTCCGGTATCGGACATAGATTGGCCAACGCATCTGGCACCAATACATATTCAGCCTGGCAACCATCAATGATATTGCCGAACTTCCAGCCACCGGTGGCCCGAAAGCCATGCCGGGTATCCGGGCCATCCTGTGAACCACAGCCGCACAGGCAAGCATAACTCTGTCCACTGGGGGTAATCGCGCCCGCGATCACCCGCTGGCCTTCGACAAAACCGAGTACCTGCGAACCGAGCCGCTCGATGATGCCGACCGGCTCATGACCGACTGTCAGGCCTTTGGCTACAGGGTATTCGCCACGCAGGATATGCACGTCGGTACCACAGATCGTGGTGGTTGTTATGCGAATCAGCGCATCGAGGGGCCCGACTTCGGGAATGGGTTTGTCGTCGAGCACGATCCGGTTTTTTTCGACGAATATTGCTGCTTTCATGGTGGCCATGGTGATCCCTCCTGATCAATATGCGATTGAGTTCAGCACGAAATCCGGACTCTGCCGGATTGCTGGATCAAAGGTTAATTGCGTATTGGGTACTTCACCGATGGGTCCAGGGGCCGATGTACGTCTGAAGTTGTGATTAATCTGACCCGGATTCCAGCCAGGAGGCTCTACGATGAAACCGCCTATTTGAATGCCTTGAGGAAGCGTGGTTCACCGCTTCTCAAGAACCTAGAATTTGGTTGACTGACTTCCTCAGGGCGTGAAGCTGACGATGGGGACGGGCAGAGATCGGCCAAGAGCAGCCAGTCACGAATGTATCGTCGATGTGCTTCTGATCCTTAGGAAAAGAATGCACTTTCGACTGCTGCTGCGATTTCTCTGATTGAAGAGTTGAGTAAATCGCTGACGGCTTGATAGGGAAGCAGCCGTGCCTATGCGCGACGTTCTTTTTCGTCTTGGTAGTGTCTGAAAAATGAAGCACTGCGCCCCAACATCGTTGCGTTCAGTTGCTGCAAACAGACGCTTCGTATCGCCTCGGGAGTCATTTATCTCAACTACGCTCTCAAATCTAATCAGGGAGCCTGCCTGGCACTCTGATACGTAGGCTTATTGGCCGAGTAAAACACATGAAATCAGGGACACGCATGCTCTTCGTTGGCGCGCTGTATGGCGTCATTTCAGTGTCATTACTGACCGCCTGTGCAGGAAAGAACGACCCCATCAACGCTGCCAGCATGGCCGACAAAAAAGCGGGCATAGCGGCCCCCAGCATCACCGAGACCAAAGCCATTGCTGAAGAAGCATTCATCTACGGCCTGCCGCTGGTGATGAACTATGCCGTGATGAACGAGTTCGTTCTGAATAAGAACTCCGGGCAATACAAAGGCCCTTTCAACCAGCTTTTCAACGAAGCGCGTGTCTTTACCTATAAAGACACCGCCATTGTCACACCCAACAGCGATACACCATATTCCATGCTCTGGCTGGATCTGCGTGCTGAGCCCATCGTCATTTCCGTACCCGCAGTCGATAAAAAACGTTACTACTCAGTTCAGTTTATCGATGGCAACACTTACAACTACGGTTACATCGGCAGTCGCGCCACTGGGACGGAGCCTGGCGATTATTTAGTCGTAGGCCCTGAATGGAAGGGGGTAACACCTGTCGGAATCAAAAAAGTCTTCCACTCGACCACTCCCTTCGGCCTGACGGTCTTTCGCACTCAACTATTCAACGCAGCGGACATGCCGAACGTAGTCAAGGTTCAGGCGGGGTACAAGGTGCAGCCGCTTTCGGCATTCCTCAACACCCCAATCCCGCCGGCCGCGCCCAAAACTGATTTTCTGCCGGCCACGACCCTGGGAATCAAGGACAACTTCTATGAGTATCTGGACGCCGCGCTGACATTCGTGCCAGTAACCCCACGGGATAAAGAGCTTCGCACCAGACTCGCCAGCATTGGTATCGGCCCGGGTAAGACCTTCGAGTTCGAGGATCTTTCTCTGGAACACAAAGCCGCTGTTTTGCTTGGTATGAAAGATGGTGAGAAGAAAATTGAGATGTTTCTCACGTCAGGGCTTAAGCAAATCCATGGCTGGAAGGTTGGTTCTGTTTTTGGCGACGAAAACTTCTTCAATGGTAACTGGCTGATGCGTGCGACCGCTGCCAAAGCTGGTATCTACGGCAATGATGCTGTCGAAGCGGTGTATCCCATTGCCAGCAATGACGCAAAGGGTGAGCTGCTCGATGGCAGTGAACACAACTACACGCTGACCTTTCCAGCCGGGTATCTCCCGCCGGTCAATGCTTTCTGGTCGGTGACGATGTACGACGGCAAAAGCCAGCTCTTGATCAAAAATCCTATCAATCGCTATCTCATCAATTCGCCTATGTTGCCCAACATGAAAAAGAATGCCGATGGGTCGCTAACCCTCTATATCCAGAAGGACTCCCCCGGTAAGGCAAAAGAAGCGAACTGGTTGCCAGCTCCCAACGGCCCAATCTATCTGGTGATGCGCCTGTACTGGCCGAAGACGCAGCCACCTTCAATTCTTCCAGCGGGTTCCGGAACTTGGTCACCACCGGGTATTGTTCAGGCGAAGTAACGCTTCAACAATATAGTGACCTGATACGCAGGTCACTTTGACAGCCCGCTATGGGTCGATTAGCGACCACTACGCATTGTGACTGATCCGCCCTTGTCCTCCCTCAACCCGGAGGACAAGCCATGAACACTATTGCTTTACGTCACCATCAGCCTTGGAACAAGGGAAAGCTTGTCGGGCAGAAAGCCCCGCTCCGAATCAGCAGTTCAACTCTTGCTGGGACATACGAAGCTTGAAAGCACCGTCAGGTACTTGGGCATCGAGGTCGATGATGCCCTGGAAATGGCAGAGCAGACAGAAGTCTAAACATCCACAGCGACGGTCTACGACAGACCGTCGCTATCCGACCCATAGCTGCCGTTGGCCAACGGCGGAATTATCTTTGCTTATTGTGTTGAAAGTAGAGCTTTTCGTCGCCATACCGAGACGTCACGATCTTGGAATTTAGAACCAGTTGGCCTAAAAGTTTAGCCTGCTCGACCGTCTCGCCTTTATCCAAGGCGTAAACGTCGTACAGCACCTCTCCGGCAGGGAAGTCAGTCAACTTTATTCGAAAGTCATCCTGCATTGTCACCCCGTTGAAGCGAGCAGCAGCTGCCGGCCGCGGCTTAAAAAGAAGTTGGTAAGGCACCCTTGGCGCAGCCACTTTAGAGCCATCGACGTTAATATCGGCCAGATGCTCAACAGTCAAGTGACCGGGATCTGAATCTCTAGCCCCAAAACGTATGGCTGCCCGTTCAAAGAAACCGGCGAGTAAACGCGTCGCAAAAGAGCCTGCGGGAGGAATGATGTTGCTGAAAGTCTTCTCGAAGAAGTTGTATCCCTCTTGGCCATCGATGGAATTCATAACCTGTAAGTTGACTGACGGGTGATTACCATCAATGAAAAACTTCAAAGCTAAGGCTGGCACAGAGTGGGTATCCGTCGGCTTAGTCGCCAACGAAAGACGACCAATCACGCAGTCGCTGCCGCTTTGGAAGATGCCAGTATAGGGACTCGCCACTGCACGGTTAGCCACAAACCGGAAGCGCGCCTCTGCACCAAATGCATGCACCAATTTGCGCCGCCCTTGCTCCAGCTCATCTCCTTGCGCAGTCAGCGACTTAACCGTAAAACTCGGCATTGCCAAGGTTAAGGTATCGCCGATGCTTGGCGCAGTCAGCGCTGGGAGTTCAGAACCGTAGAACGAAGGCACAATCTTGTTATTCCAGATGAAATCCTCCTTTTGACACGCCGATTGAGACCGTGCTAAGGCATCCCCAGTGATTGATAACGTCTGAACGTTGGAGGGTTGGCAGCCCGTTGTCGTGAATACAAAAAAGGCGGATAAGAGGGGACTTGCTTTTCTCAATGGCATCGTCTGGCTCCGAGTATTCCCTGCCGATGTATGTGCAATAGCTACGATCTCCGTACAACACGGCAGATTGGTGTCTTCGGTTCTCCTCCATCGAGCAGCACCGGTACCACTGCTCGCATACCGAGCGGGTTGCGCATCAATGCTTCCGAGCTCCGCGGAGCATCCTCGGAGCTTCTTAGTTCAGGTAAACCAGCCTGACTGGGGATTGCTGTTCAAACCGGCACGACCGCTGATTTCAAAGCAGCCGCACTGTTGGCGCTGATTGAAAACTGACCCACTCTGCCGATTGAAAATTGACCAAGGACGGATTGCTGATTTTTGCCCCAGCAATTGTGGATAAGCTTAGCAGCAGTTGTTCGGCATTGAGATGATCGAAAGCGTGGGCAGAAGTCATGCCGCCGATTTTGCCAGAGCCCACAAAAAGCGACGATAGACTGATAGGACAATTGTGCTGGCAGGCTGGCCGTGGCAGGCATTTACAATACCGTAATTGCTCCGTCTGGCCCGATTCTTTGCCACGGCAAGCCCAGCACTAGGGCTTGTAGTTGTTCAGTGATCAACTCAACTTCCGACCCGTGTCGAGGGCCAGACCAGAAGAATTTCCCCTGATGCAGGCGACGGGCAGCCAACCAGATACCCAGCCCGTCAGTTCCGGCAGTAGACCAAACATAGTCACTCATTTGCTATCGCTCCGTTCACCGGCTGCTTCTGGCCGATTTCTGCCCATCACCGCGGGCAGCAATCAATCCATGACATTAAAGGCGGGAAAAGTAAATCTGCCCCCCTGCCCGGCCGTCCCCTTTTCCAGCCCAGGAGAAGTAATTACCTTTACTCAATCAAACGGCCAAACACCTGAATTTCTTCTAAGTTCGGATGATCCACATTTGGCTCACTCCCCCCGTAAGTGGATAGCAATTTAATTTTTAGATACTTTGCCGTAACGGGTGAGAACCTGAATTCCTGGTAGGGGGACTTAATTATTTTAAAATTTTTGGTCTCGAATTTATCGATGAGTTCGAATGGTCCTGTTGGAGATGTCCTCCCGGCAAATAACTCAAACTCCTTGATGTTATTGTCACTTGTTCCTCCAATCAAAACCTTGAACATTTCTATGGTTGCAGTTTTTTCATCTTTGAACGCAAAGACTGCCTGATTTTGTGCCCCGAGCCCGTAGTCAATTTGATTAAAGTCTTCTTTCCCGTCGATTGTGCCGAGCCATTGGTCGCCGGACACCAAAACTGCGTGGCCGCCATTATCCGGGGCAAGTAGATTCACTAGTTGTGACGATGACAGTACTTGGTGCTCTGTCGTTTTCGTAGCGTTCTGATCTGGTTTCGCACCTGTTTCTTCCGTTGCTATGGTAGGAGGAGTGATGATTTTAGACTTCCACTCGCTGGGATCGAGCAGGCCAATAGTGTGAAGTACCGCAAGTAAGCTCGCGACGGCCGTGATGAAACCCGTTATGGCAGTAAGTACACCCGGCAAAGTTTTCCACCAATTACTCGACTTCGGTTCGTCCGCCATAAAATACTCCCTTGGCTCAACTCTGATTCGGGGCCAGATTGGGGGCGTCTTCTCTGGCAAGGTGGATAATGTTACTCGCTCTCTCGTCCTCCCCTGCCAAACAAGCCTGGCGTGGTGACACTACCATTGCCCCTGTAGGGGGTTACACACGATGGCGGAAGTTTCAGTCTGCTCGAACAGCTCCAGCTGCAAATCAAGCATAGCTAAACATTTGTCATCGCATCGGCGACCGGCTGCTTCTGGCCCAGAGTGGGTATAAACGCTCATGACCTCATCGTTTTCGATCATCGACGTTCGTTGACTGAGCGAACCGCGAATCGCATCAGTCGCGACCTGGAAGGTGTCAACGCCGTTTTTACAGCCTCAGGGATGGGCCAGAATCAGCCTTTTTTGGCTGACAGTGCCGTCATCAAACCGCGAGCACCGATGCAGAGTCGACAAACCTCATCACCCCTGTTCCAGCTTGCAACGCTCAGACGTAAGCATTTCGATTGACCGCTCTTTGATACGGTAAAAGGCCAAGCATTGACCATACTGAACTCTAATCCGATCTCCCTGCCCCGTCGGTAAGCGAACATGAGCAAAGTATGGAGTAGCAGTCCCAAGTTAGCGCTGCTGCTAACGCTGTGTTGGCTCAACACGGCCCTGGCACAGACCCAGCCTGAACTGCCTGCCGTCGAACTGACACCCGCCGAAGAAGCCGAAGTGCAAAAACTGGTATTGCCGGTTCTGCCTGACTGGGTTGGAGATTTCGAGGGTATGCGCGAGCGCCGGCTGATCCGGGTGCTGGTGCCTTACAGCAAGACGTTTTTCGAGCTTGATCGTGGGCGCCAGCGAGGCTTGAGCTATGAATTGGGCAAGGGGCTCGAAGCCTGGTTGAACAAGACTCAGCCCTACGGCAAAAAATCCATGCAATGGCGCGTCATGTTCATCCCCACCGCCCGAAACGAACTGATGCCTGAGCTGAGGAAAGGCGTGGGTGATATCGCTGCCGGCGGGCTCACAGTGACCGAAGAACGGCTCAAAGAGGTGGATTTCGCCGACCCGTTCGCGGTGAATATTCCGGAAATTCTGGTCACCGCCCCCGGCAGCAAACCGCTTGAGAAACTCGAAGACCTGTCCGGTCAGGAAATCACTGTTCGGGCGTCCAGCAGCTACTACGAGCATTTGCAGGCGTTGAATGCCTCCTTCAAACAGCAAGGCCTGGCCCCCATCGACCTGAAAGCGGCCGACGAAAACCTGGAGTCCGAAGACCTGCTGCAAATGGTCAATGCCGGGTTGCTCAAGGCCACCGTGGTTGATCGCTATATCGCGAAAATCTGGGCGCCGCTGTACACCGACATGAAGATTCACGAAGAGATTGTTCTGCATGACAACTCCGAGTTTGCCTGGGCGATTCGCAAAGACAGTCCGCAGCTGAAAAGCCAGCTGGCAGAGCTCGTCAAAACCCACAAGGTCGGCACCGCGTTCGGCAACAGCCTGAGGACCAAATACGTCACTAACAGCAGCAAACGGGTGCTCAACGCCACCTCCGAAGCCGAGTTGAGAAAATTCCAGGAGATGGTGGAGATCTTCAGCCATCACGCCAGCACCTACGGGTTCGATCACCTGATGCTCATGGCCCAAGGCTTTCAGGAGTCGCAACTCGATCAGAAGGCCCGTAGCCCCAGAGGTGCGGTCGGGGTGATGCAACTGCTGCCCAAAACTGCTTTGGACCCTACCGTAGCAATCGGTGGTATCGACAAAAGTGCCGATAAAAACATCGAAGCCGGCAGCAAATACATGCGACTGCTCGCGGACAAGTACTTGAGCGACCCGCAATTGACGCAGATGAATAAAACCCTGATGACCTTTGCCGCCTATAACGCCGGGCCGGGCAACCTGCGCAAATTCCGGGCGTTGGCGGAAAAGTCCGGGCTGGATAAGAACATCTGGTTCGGCAATGTCGAGCAGGCGGCGGCGCAAGTGGTCGGCCGGGAAACAGTGGATTACGTCGGCAACATCTACAAGTACTACGTGGCGTACAAGCTTGTAGAAGAAAAATCAGTATCAAACGCTGGCAAAACCGTTCCGTAATGGCAAATGGCTGCGGCACCGTATGTCTCCCATCCCTTTAGACAGCAGCTTTCAGCCTGGAAAGTTCTAAATATCGGCCTACGCTACACTTGTCCAATAGTGGGCTTTTTGTACAAAGGAATGATTCAACGCACGGTTTGAGGACTGCCACTATGCAAGTCGTACCTCGTCGATTTTCCGGATTGCATTTGCGCCCACAGCGACAATCGCTGGCATTGGAGCCGCGAATTTTGTTCGATGGGGCCGCAGCCTCGGCAGCGGCCGATCAACATCACAGCGATCCCGCTGCGCCCGCCGATGCCGCAGTCACTCACTCGGCTACGCCCATAGAAGGACGGCCCGCCCCTGAGCAGCCAGCCCCGTCGGCTGTCCGTACGCTGTTGGTGCTCGACAGCCGCATCGAAAATCGCGATCAACTGCTCGCCCAATTGCCTGGCAACGTCACGGCCCTCGTGGTCAACGTCGGTGAAGATGGCGTTGCAGCGATTTCGGCAGCACTGGCGCAACTGGGCAAAGTGGATTCGATTCAAGTCATGTCCCACGGCGCGGCCGGGCAATTTACCTTGGGCAACCGCACCATCACCTCGGACAACGTCGACCAGCTCAGCCAGACCCTCGGACAATGGCGCAACAACCTGACCCAGGGCGCCGATATCCAGCTTTATGGTTGCGACATCGGTGCCGGGCCGGCGGGTAAAACCCTGGTCACCGAACTGGCGCGCTGGACCGGGGCCGATGTTGCGGCCTCTAGCAACGACACCGGCAGCACCAAGGCCGGTGGAGATTGGACGCTGGAAACCAGGGTCGGCGATATCGACAAGAGCATCGCCATCAGCAGCGCGGCCATGGCGAGCTTCAACGGGTTGCTGGCGGATGCCGCGCCCACAGCCACCCTGCCCACCGCCGGCAGCGACGTGTTGCTGGGGGATCGCTTCAGTTTCACCGTGAACTTCAGCAACACCTCGGCTCAGGCGGGGTTTGCGCCTTTTATCAACCTGGCACTGCCGGCCACCGGCAGGGATGGCGATGACGGGGTCAATTTCATTTCTGCCACCTATCTGGGGCAAAACCTGATCAGCCATGTGGTGACATTCGATGCCGCCGGCAACGCTACGCACCCGCTGGCCAAAGATGCCAATGGCAACTTCCTGATCATCAACGCGGCGACTTACGGCATGCGCGCCGGCGACAAATTGGTGGTCATCGAACTGCCGTTTGCCAGTGTCACCAACCTGCAACCGGTGATCCCGGTACAAGTCACCGCCAGCCTCAGCAATCTGGCCGACACCAGCTTCTCCAATGGCACCCCGGACCTGACCCTCCGAGCCAGCGGTGGTTTTGAGTTCGGCAACGACGCCCAGGACAACCCGCTCAATGACCCGAGCCTGATCCAGGCCGGCACGGCGGCGTTTGTGGTGCATCCAACGGTCTTGACCTTTGACGAGACCCTGAATACCCCCGAGGGTGAAACCGCCACCGGCCCGAACTACGGCCGGACATTGACCCTCTCGGTCACTCCGGCACCGGGCCAAACCCTGTCCAACGTCAGCGTTACGCAACCCTTGCCGGATAATGTTCAGGTCACCGCCATCACCCCAGGTGCCGGCGGCCGGCTGACGTCGATCACCCTGCACGATGGCACCGTGGTCACCAATCCGGTGCAAATCGCTGCGCTGATAGCCGCCAATGACGTGTTCATCAATTCGTTCACCGTCGTATACGACAGCCTCAGTGCCAAGACCGATACGGTCGTGGCGTTTTATGTACCGCAAGTCGACGCCAATGGCCAGCCGATCATCAACCCGGTCAGCGGCGATGCCGTCACCATTACCCTGGGCGCGCCCAGTGCGACCGGCCAATGGGTGCCGCTGGACCCACGGGACGTCACGGCCCCTGCCACGACCATCGATTTCAGCGGCACCGGACGCCCCACCGACTTCGTCGCCAAGTCGATCACACTACTGAAGACAGCGACGTTGCAGACCGACATCGGTCATACCGGCATCACCCCCGGCGATACACTGCAGTACACCCTGAACCTGGCGGTTTCCGACTACTTCGCCTTCGGTAAAGACTTTTTCAACGAAGGTCAATTGGTCATTCGCGACCAGCTCAGTGACGGCCAGACGCTGACAGGCACGCCAACGCTGACGGTGACCATCAACGGTGTCACGCAAACCATTACCTTGGTCTCCACCTTCGTCACCAATACCGACGGCAGCACGTCGCTGGCATTCGACATCGCCCAGTCGTTGCGCAATGCGTTTTCCAACCTCCGCGGCTGGCTCAACGGCGACCTGGCCTTCGATGATAGCCTCCAAGGCGCGATGCTGGCGGTGCTCAGCTATTCGGCCATTGTCGGCCAGACCTACAAACCGCCGTCGGGCAACCCGCAACCGGAAATCAACGAAGGCGACGAACTGAGCAACAGCGCCGTGGTTGACGGGACGTTGCTGCAAGACCCATTCAACCTTACGGGGCAGAGTGAAGCCGACACGTCCGCGACCACCAGCGTGATTCCCACCAGCAACGTCGACATTCAATTGGTAGCCGTTAACGACGGCGCCCCGCCAAGCAACGGCGAACTGCGGCCCGGCGATGAAGTGACCTTCGAACTCAGCTACGACCTGGTCACCGGTGATTACGAGCAGTTCAAACTCACCGCTTACCTGCCGCTGCCATTGTTCAATGTTGCGGGCGTAGTCTGGGGTTCCGGTTCTGATGCCGGGCAGTGGCAACTGGGCCCAGGCAACACCAACGCCGGTGGCGTCATCACCGTCACCAGCAGTGACGGCAACTCGGTGGTGTTCGATTTCGGCAGCTTTGCCACCGCCACGACTACCGGCACCCGCATCGTCATCCGGTTTACCTTGAGAGTCGGCGATCAGCCGTTCGGCGATCAGCGCTCTCTGGATGTGCTGGCGCAGTCGAGTCAGCAAACCACCCTCACCGATCGCACGCTGATTTCCTCCGACGTGGTTGCCATCGTTTCCGTGGCCGAACCAGTGCTGGCGATCAAGCATGGCGTGGTGTCAGGCACCAACGGCACGGTGAGCAACACCACGGGCAGCTGAAATCCGCCGGGCAGCACCGGCGTACCGTTCAATGGCAGCATTACCGACCTGGCAGCCGTGGATGGCAACATTATTAACATCGACGGCGGCGACCGCCTGCGCCTGGTCACAGCGATTGAAAACACCGGCGGCGGTGGCGCCTTCGACGTCAGCACCAACATCACCCTGCCCACCGGGCTGAGCTTTGTCGGTGGCAGTCTCGCAGCAGCCAACCTGCAAATTTACCGGGGTGATGGCACCTTGCTGGTGCTCGGCACTGATTACAGCGTGAACGGCAATCAAATCACCTTCCTTGATGCCGGCGGCCTGGCCACCCTCCTCGCCGGGCGCAGCGGCACCACCGCCGACACCAGCGGCGCCAATCTGGTGGTCATCAGTTACGACGTGGTGGTCAGCGCGACCATCGAAGCCAGTCGCACGCTGCAATCGAACGCGACACTGAGCAATTACGCCAGCGTCAACGGCGGCACTGACTTCACCCCGGCCGACCTCACTGACCTCGCCAACCAGGAGGTCGCCGCCCCGGTCATTACCAAAGTCTTCGCCGGCGGCACGCTGGACAATGGCGACTCCAGCGCCAGTCACACCACCGGTGCTGATCTGGTGATCGGCGAAAGCATGCGCTACGACATCGTCATCACCCTGCCCGAAGGCAGTACGCAAAACCTGCGTATCCAGGATTTGATTCCACCAGGCATGCGCCTGGACACCAGTTTCAATGGTGGCCTGGGTTACCAGATCATCACCACTCGCGCTGGCAGTGGTGCGCTTGGCGCCGATTTTGCCGGCAGCGTGGTCATCAGCGGGTTCGTCGGTCAAGGCGGTACATTGGGCGGCGATGGCGTCGATGGGCTGTGGACATTCAGCGTGTCGAGCGTGTCGGCCGACAATCAGACCGGCAACAATACCTTCGTGATTCGCCTGCAGCTGGTGGCCAATAACGTCATCGCCAACCAGGCGAACTTTTCCCTGCAAAACAACGCGCAATTGACTTATAGCGACCCGGACAGCGACACACCCAACGGCACCGTGGCGGTGGATCGCAATGTTGCACTCAGCGGTGGCCAACCTACGGTGACCGTGCGCGAGCCGACGCTGGTCGTCACGCAAAACCTGACCTCGACTTCGGGCCTGGGTGGTTACGATCAGGGCGACACAGTCACGTTCACCATCACCTTGAGCAACGGTGCCGGTAGCAATGACTTCAATGCCTTCGACATCAGTTTTCTAGACAATCTGCCGACGCAATTAAGCAACATCACCCTCGTCGGCGTGTTCTATCAAAACGGTGCAACCAATAATGGCGGCGTCGACTTTGAGTTGGTCAACGGCCAGTTGCGCACGGTCAGTGGCGCCAATATCGACATCAGCAAGGGTGGCAGCATCGTCTTGAGCCTGTCCGGCGTGGTCAACGCCACGGCGGCCTCCCAGTCCAACTTCGCCAACGTGGCGACCGTGCAATGGACCAGCCTCGATGGCACGCAAAGCGGCGAGCGTACCGGGGTCGATGGTTCGCTCAACGGCGGCACGCTCAATGATTACCGCAATGCTTCGACACTGATCGTACCCGTCGCGCAAGCCATGCAGATCTCGCGGGTCGGTGGTTTGCCCGACAGCCCTGCCCCGGCTCCTACCACCGCGCCCCAGGAAGCAGTGGCCATCGGCGAAGTGATCCGTTATCGGGTGGTGGTATTGGTACCTGAAGGCAACAACCCCAATTATCAGGTACAGATCACCCTGGCAAACGGGCTGCAATTCATCTCACCGGATGCGTTGGTAAATGCCTTGCGCATCGGTTTCATTTCCGGTGGCGGGTTGACCAGCGATGCCAACCTGATCGTCGGCGGCACGTTAAACATCAATGGCAACGAAAACAGCCCCGAGGCGTTGCCGATTACTGCCGACTTGCTCGGCCTTGGCCCCAACGGCGTGTTCGACCCGAGCCGCGTGACCATTGTCACTAACCCCGATGGCAGTCAAGTGATCACCTTTAACCTCGGTAATGTGGTGAACGGTGGTGTACCGGACGCAGACCTGGAAGGCATCGTCATCGAGTTCAACGTGCGAGTCACCAATCTGGCCAGCAATATTGCCGGCGCGCAGCTGGGCGCCAGCGCCCACGAAATCGTCAACGGCCTCGGCCGCGCCAACAGCAATACGGTGTTTGAAAAAATCGTCGAACCGAGCTTCAGCGGCCTGGACAAACAAATCGTCGCCTTCGACCCCAACCCGAGTGGCACCACCGGCAGCGCCACGGTGCAACTCAGTTTCACCCAGAATGGCGGCCTGCCGGCCTTCGACGCGCAAGTCAGTGACAGCTTTGCCGGTGGCAGCAACTACACACTGCTCAGTGTCACCATCAATGGCGTCAGTTTCGGTCCGGGCAACCTGCCCAGCGGCGTCACGTTTAGTACCACGGGCGGTGTCAGCGTCAATTTCGATCAACTGGACGTCGGCGCTCAGATTCAGGTCCGGTATCAAGTCACCCTGCCCAATTCAGTCATTGTCGCCAGCAGCAATGCGACGCTGACGTGGAGCAGCTTGCCCGAAGACTTCACCAGTTGGGGCGGTAACTTCGTCGGCATCGACGGCACGGTCAACGGTGAACGCACCGGCAGCACTGTGGGCCCGAACCAGTACATTCTGCGCGACAACGCCGGGCTCGGTGTTATCAGCGGCACTTTATGGGACGACACCGCCACCCCGACCGCCAGCAGCACGCCTGACGGTGCGGGCCTTGCCGGACAAACCGTGACCCTGACCTGGGCTGGTGCCGATGGAAGACTGGACACCACGGCCGATAATCTGCAATTCACCACCATCACCGACAGTAACGGCCAGTACCACTTTGGCGTCTTGCCGTTGGGTGTGTTCCGCATCGACGTGCCCGCCGGGCTGATCAGCTACCCGCAACCCTTGGGTGACCTGCGGGTGCGGGTGGACAGCGATGCCAGCACGCTCGGGCAAATCACCATCACCCTGGGCGACGCGGCCACCCAGAGCGCCAATGCCGGGTACGTCGAACAGAACGACGCACCGGTCAACGCCCTCCCCGGCACCCAGCAAGGCCAGGAAGATGTGGTGCTCAATATCGGTGCAATCAGCATCGCCGATGTGGATGCCGATCGTGATCCGAATGTCGCCGACCGGAACCTGACCGTGACCTTGAGTGTGGTAAACGGTACGTTGTTCCTGGGTGCAACCGTGCCCGGCGTGACGGTCAACGGCGCCAACACCGCCACCCTGACCCTGAGCGGGACCTTGGCCAATCTTAATACGGCGCTGGCCAACCTGCGCTACCTGGGCAATCCGAACTTCAATGGCACCGATACGTTGACCGTAGTCAGCAACGACCAAGGTAACTACGGCGATGCCAATAACGACGGCCTGCCTGGCGGCGCAGGTGATGCACTGACCGACACCGACAGCCTGCAAATCATCCTCGCCCCGGTCAACGATACGCCGGTCGCTGTCAATGACAGCGCCATCGCCGTAGAAGCCGGAGGTACCAACAACGCGGTCATCGGTATCGATCCTGTTGGCAACCTGGTGACCAACGACACCGATGTCGACATCGCCACCAATGCCGACCAGTTGCACGTAGTGTCGGTCGGTCCGGGCGCCGGTATCCAGACGCCGATCAACGGGGTGGTGGTCATCGTCGGCCAGTTCGGGCAGTTGATCGTAGGCAGCAATGGCGCGTATCAATACGTGGTCGATAACAACAACCCGACGGTGCAGGCGCTGCGTCTGTCCGGGCAGACCTTGATCGATAGTTTCAACTACGTGGTCAGTGACATTGCGGGTGCCACGGCGACCGCTACCCTGACCGTGACTATTCAGGGCGCCAACGACACGCCGGTGGGCGTGGATGACCCGGACATTGCTGTCGAGGCTGGCGGCGTGTTTAACGGCACACCTGGCATTAATCCCATCGGCAATGTTTTGACCAATGACGCCGACGTGGACAGCACGGCCAACGGCGAAACCAAAACCGTGACGGCGATTCGTCCAGTGGCAGAGGCAGGAACCGCCGACTTTACCCCCGTCACCGTCGGCACCGCTATTACGGGTCTTTACGGCACGCTGACCATCAACCCCGATGGCAGTTACCAGTATGTGGTTGATAACAACAACCTCACGGTCCAGCGACTCAGCGCTGGAGAACAGTTGGTCGAGTTCTTCAGCTACCGCGTCACCGACACCGGCGGGCTCAGTGATGTGGCGCAGCTGCGCATCGTGGTCCAGGGAGCCAATGACAACCCGGTGGCCAGCGACGATCAGGCCCAGGCGCAAGCGGCGTCCACCAATGGCGACGCCGCTGAAAGCAACCCGACCGGTAACGTTGTCCAGTTTCCTAGCCGGCCGGGCACCATCGACCAGCCGGGCGGCAATGGTGTCGATCAGGACGTCGACGCGGCCGACCGCCCCAGCAGTCAGTTGCTGGTCAATGGCGTGATCAATAAGAGCGAAGCCACTTATAACCCGGCGATCGATGTGTTGAGCGGCGTCGCGACGGGCACCACCTCGGCCAACGGCACTGTGGTGGTGGGCCTGTTTGGCACCTTGCACATCGGCGCCGATGGCTCGTACCTCTACGATGTCGACAGCACCAACGCTACCGTTCAGGCGTTGGCACCAGGGCAAACCCTGACCGAGTTCTTCACTTACCGTATCACCGACACCACCGGTTTGACCGACACCGCGCAGCTGGTCATTACGGTACACGGGGTCAACGACCCTCCCGTGGCGCAGAACGTCGTGGCCGTCGCCACCGAACAGGGCGGCATCAATAACGCCACGGCTGGTGTAGACCCGACGGGTGATGTGACCGCATCTGCGTTCGATCCGGATGGCGATCCACTGACCGTCACGTTTATTCGGTCCGGCGCCGAAAGTGCCGGCGGCACGCCCGTTGCCGTGGTGACCGGGGGCACGGTGATCAACGGCTTGTACGGCACGTTGACCATTCACCCCGACGGCAGCTACAGCTACGCGGTCGACAATACCAATCCGGACGTGCAAGCCCTGCGCCTGGGCAGCAACCTGCTGCTCGAACGCTTTACGTACACCATCAGTGACGGCGTAAACCCGACGCCGGAAATCGACAACGCGGAAATCATCGTGCTGATTCGTGGCGCCAACGACAACCCAGTGGCCAATGATGACAGCGCCATCGCCGTCGAGGCTGGCGGCCTGAACAACAATCTGCCTGGTATTGACCCCACCGGTAATGTGCTGACCAACGACACGGATGTGGACGGTGGCGAAACCCCTACCGACCTGCCCGCCCATGACTATGGGGAAACCCGTGCAGTGTCCTCGGTACGTACCGGCACTGAGTTAGCCGGCAGCGGAACCGCAGGCACCCTTGGCACAGAATTACGCGGCACTTACGGCTGGCTGACGCTAAACACCGACGGCAGCTACAGCTACCGTCTGGACAACAGCATGGCCGAAGTCCAGGCACTACGGGCCGGCGACACCCTGGCCGACGCGTTCAGCTACACCGTCATCGACGCCATTGGCACTGAGGACCGTGCCACCCTGACCATCACCATCCAGGGCCGCAATGACACGCCGGTCGCGCAGAACGACGCCAACACCGCCATCGAAGCCGGCGGTTTGAACAACATCAGACCCGGCATCAACCCCAGTGGCAACGTGCTGGCCAATGACAGCGACGTTGATGACAATGCCCAATCGCTGAGTGTGATCGACGTCCGTCAGGGCACCAGCGTCGGTACCATCGGCACCGGTCTGGCCGGGGCTTTTGGCACCTTGACCCTGAACGCCGACGGCAGCTACACCTACATCGTCGATAACAACAACCCACAGGTCGAATCCCTGCGCACGCTGTTTGATACGTTGACGGAAACCTTCACTTATCAGATTCGTGACCTCGCGGGCGCGACCAGTACAGCCACGCTGACCATCACAATACGCGGCACCGACGACGACCCTAGAGCGGATAACGTCTTCACCATCGCCGTCGAAGCCGGTGGCACGGCCAATGGCACGCCGGGTGTGAGCCCCAATGGCAACGTCCTGGCCAACGATACCGATGTCGACGCCAGCGACAACAAGACGGTGACCGGCATCCGTGGCGGCGGCGAAGCCAATGGCGGCACCTTCGTCACGGTCGGTACCCTGCAAGTCATCAATGGGCTGTACGGCACCTTGACCATGGCCGCCGACGGTATCTATCGCTATGTGATCGACAACAATCTGGCTGCCGTGCAGGCGCTCAAGGTGGGCGACACGCTGGTGGAAACCTTCACCTACCGGATGCGCGACACCGAAGGCGCCACGGACATTGCTCAACTGACCATTCTCATTACGGGTGCCTGGGATGCGCCGGTGGCGAATAACGACACGGCCTTGGCGGTGGCGGACGATGGCGCTGGCAACAGCGTCAACCCGTCCGCTAATGTGTTGCCCAACGACACCGACGTCGACCAGGGCGACGCCTTGCACGTCAGCGCCATTCGCTTCGGCACCGAAGCAGCGGGCGGCACCCTGATCGCCGTCAACTCCGGGACCGACAACACCAACGGCACGTTGATCAACGGACTGTATGGGCAATTGATCATCGGCGCCGACGGCAGCTACACCTACAACGTCAATTCCAGCAACCCCACCGTGCTGGCGCTGGGTCCATTACAATTTCTCGATGAACATTTCACCTATCAAGTGACCGACCTGGGCGGCGAAAGCGATCTGGCGGAAATTCACATCATCGTTCGCGGGCGTAATTCGCCTCCGGTTGCCAATTCGGATACGGCGACCGCCGTCGAAGCCGGCGGCATCAACAACAGCCAGAGTGGTATCAACCCCACTGGCAACGTGATCAGCAACGACACCGACATCGAAGACAATGCCCTCACGGTCACGGCCATTCGTACTGGTGCGCTTGGCACTCCTGGCACCGGTGGTGTGCTCGGGACCGTGCTGCGAGGTCTGTATGGTGACCTGGTGATCAATGCCGACGGCAGCTGGAGTTACACGGTCGATAACAATCTGGCGGTGGTGCAAGCGCTGCGCCAAAGCGGCCAGACACTGACCGACGTCTTTAGCTACACCTTGTCCGACATTTTTCGCGCCAGCAGTCAGGCCGAGTTGCGCATCACGGTCTATGGCCGCAACGACACACCGGTCGCTCAGGACGATACCTCCACCGCCGTCGAAGCCGGTGGCGTGGCCAATGGTACGCCCGGCAGTAACGCCACGGGCAATGTGCTGGTCAACGACACCGATGTCGACAGCGTGGCCAATGGCGAAAGCAAGCAGGTGCTGAGTGTCACGGGTGAAAACGGCCAAACCAGTGGTGCGGGGCAAGTATTGATCGGGCGTTACGGGCAACTGCTACTCAATGCCGATGGCAGTTACACCTACCTGATCGACAACAGCAACCCTACGGTTCAGGCCTTGCGCACGGCGGGCGAAACCCTCAGCGAAACCTTCACTTATCGCATGACCGACACTGCCGGTGCGACGTCTGATGCGCGTCTGACGGTGGTGATTCAAGGCGCCAACGATGCCCCGGTGGCGCGCAATGACAGTGCTATTGCGACCGATCAAACCCTTGCGCCGCAAGTGACCGGCAATGTTCTGCCCAATGACAGCGACGTGGATGGCAACGACCAGTTGCATGTGGTGGCTGTGCGCACCGGCACCGAAGCAGGCTCAGGCACGGAGGGCGTGATCGGTCAGCCGATTCGTGGTCTCTACGGCACGCTGGTGCTCAACGCCGATGGCAGCTACACCTACACCATCGACCAGAACAACCCGCAAGTGCTCGCCGCGGCAGGACTGGGTCAAGTGCTGCGCGACGTATTCACCTACACCATTAATGACCGCAACGGGGTCAGTGACCAGGCCGAGCTGGCGATTCTTCTGGACATCACCACGCCGTTCATTCAAGCGCCGCAAAGCAACTTTTTCGACCTCGATCTGAACCGCCAGCACCGCGACCTGTTGTTGCCCGATCCGGTGCCGGCGGTCTTCGTAACGCCCGTGGTCGAACGCGCCGCCGAGGCGTTGGCAGTCTCGACCTGGAACACCGATGGCAGCAACTTGCGCCTGGGCTCCTCCGGCGAGTTCACCAGCGATTCGCTGGGCAACGGCCTGGGGTTGGTACCAGGACAATACGTCGCCCAAGCCGTGGGCGAAAGCCGACGCGAAAGTGAACTGGAACAGGCCTGGTTTCTTGGTCGTCACGGCCGGGTCGGTCTGACTGCCGATGGCCTATTGAGCGACCCGTCGTTGTTCGCCATCGACTCCGCCGACTTGACCCACGGTCCGGCACAGTCGCAAACCACTGCGCAGCCTCGCCCGGCTCGGGGCTTCAGTGCCCAGTTGCGCAATGCCGGCCAGCGCTTGCACCCGACCAGCCGGGGTAATTGATGCGTACGACTATAAAAACTCCAATGTCTACAAGGGATTGAATATGCGTAAAAACGCGACTTGGTTGCTCAATACAGCCATTGCTTCTGTGCTGCTGCTCAGTGCCTGCTCGTCGCTAGAGCCAAAGCCTGCCACCGAGGAAGAAAACCGCCAGCGCATTATCAATGACCAGTCGCGCATGTATTCCGGCCAGGAACCTGTCACCGCGCCCATCACCTTTTACGAAGCCGCCGCCCGGGCGCTGAAATACAACCTCGACTACCGTCTAAAACTCATGGAAAGCGCGCTGGCTTCCGACCTGCGCGACGTATCCAGCCATGAGATGCTGCCACGCTTGGTCGCATCGGCCGGGTATGCCGGGCGCAACAATGACTCCGGCGGTACTTCCGTAGGCATTCAAGATCACCAGGTCAGCTTGCGTGCATCGACCTCCGAGGAACGCTATCGCGAACTATACGGCCTGGGCTTGAGTTGGAGCCTGCTGGATTTCGGTGTGGCCTATTACCGGACCCAGCAAAAGTCCGATCAGATCCTGATGGCCGAGGAACGCCGGCGCAAAGTCGCACAAAACGTCTTGCAGGACGTGCGCAATGCGTACTGGCGAGCCTTGGGCGCACAACGCTTGATGCCTGAGGTCGACAAGCTCCTGATGCGCACCCACACCGCGCTGACCGCCGCCCAAGAAGCCGAGCAACGAGGGTTGTTGCCCCGTCAGGAAATCCTTGCTTACCAGCGTGCCCTGCTTGACTCGATCTACCTGCTGACCGTCCGCCGCCAGGACCTGGAGTTTGCCCAGGCCGAACTCGCCGCGCTGATGTCGTTGCCCTCGGGCTCGAAAATGGTCCTGGCCGACACGCCCGATCCGGTGCTACCGGAGGTGCGTCAAAGCATGGCGCAGCTGGAACAGCTGTCCCTGGAGCATCGTCCGGAAATCATGGAAGAGTGGTACCGCAAACGCGTTAACCAGAAAGACCTGGACATCGCCAAGGCGCAGTTGTGGCCGAACGTCAGCGTGGATTACGGCTACCGGTACGACTCCAACAAATTCCTCTACAACAACGATTGGATGGGCACTGGGATTTCAGTGTCGATGAACCTGCTGCGCCTGCTGCAATTGCCGTCGCTCAACGCGGCAGAAAAATCTCAAAGCGAAACCGACGATGCTCGGCGCGTGGCGCTGTCCATGGCGATTCTGACCCAGGTGCGAGTCGGCACCTTGCGCTATCAGTTGGCGCGGCAGGAAGTGGAGTTCACCGAAGAAAGCCTGCGGGTCGACCGCAGCCTGCTCGATTATGCCGTGGCCGCCAAAACCGGAGCGCTGGGTTCCGAGCTCGAAGTGATCCGCTCCGAAGGTCGTTATCTGTTGTCGCGCTACCAGCGTGAAGCGGCATTTTCCAGTGCGCAGGCGGCGTGGGGGCGACTGTACAACTCCGTGGGACTGGATGTGCTGCCCAACGAGATCGAAAAACACGACATCAAAACCCTGGCCCGGGAAATCCAGCACACCTTGAATGACCAAGAGCAGCAACGCCTACTCATCACTCAGCAAGGAACGCCGAATGTCCAGACCCAGCCTTGATCCGCGATGCTTGTTGTTAGTGCTGGTGGCTGCCATCCCCGGTGTTCGAGCTGAGGACCCGCCGATGGAAAGCGCGACCTCGATCAGGGTGTTGCTGGCGGCAGAACTGGAAACCACCCTCTCCAGCCAGATGAACGGGACATTGGGTGAGTTGAATGCCAGCTTCGGCGAACACGTCGCCAAATCGGCACTGCTGGCGCGCTTCAACTGCAATGAGGCAGAAGCGCGCAGCAAAGTGGCGGTGGCCGAACTCGCAATGGCTAAACAAAACCTGGAGGCGAAAAAGCAACTGCGCCAGCTCAATGCGGTCGGCGATATCGAAGTGTCCATGGCCAGTACCGAAGTGCAAAAAGCCGATGGCGCCCGTGCGATGGGCGTGGCTCAAAGTGGTTATTGTCAGGTGCTGGCACCTTTTTCCGGGCATGTTGCCAAGGTTTACGTCAAACCGTACCAAACCGTCACCGCTGGCACGCCGCTCTTCGACTTGGTCAGCGACGGCGCTCTGAAAGTGCGGCTCAACGTGCCCTCCAACCTGCTGCAATCGCTTAAACCGGGTATGCCACTGCAAGTGAGCATTCATGAGACCGACAGAACCTACCCCGCGCATGTCAGCGTCATCAACTCGCGGGTCGATGCGGTGGCGCAGACGGTCGAACTGGAAGCCCGGCTCGATGGAAAATTCCCTGACCTGATGGCTGGCATGAGTGGCACTGCGCGGTTTAACCATGACAATGAATGAGCCGCTGCCCCATCCGCACTTGCTGCTGGAACTCGACGCCCTGCGGGACAAGGCAATGGCGGCCGACTCGCTGAACGCTCTGGCATTCAGCATGGCCAACGACCTGTACCCGTTGCTGGCGTTTCATCAGGCGCTGGTGTTTGCCCGACGTGAATCGGGCCTTGAGTTGTTGAGCGTGTCGGGGCTGTCACGCCCCAGCGAGGATTCGCCGTACTTGGTGTGGTTGCGCCGGGCCAGTCGCTGGATCGCCACTCAGTTGCTTGACGACGAACCGGTGTGGCTGACTCAGGACTCTACCTCACCGCCACCGGACATCGCCGAAGGCTGGAGCGAATGGTGGCCAGCCGGCGTATGGTGTGTGCCCCTACAGGATCGCGACCAGCAACGCCTCGGCCTGTTGATGTTACTGCTTGAACAGGAACCGCCCGCCTTACTGCGCCAACATCTCTCAGGGCTAATCCACACATGGGGTTATTGCTGGGCTGCACTGACGCGTCATCGGCGTTTCAGCCGCTGGCGACCGAATCGCAAACAGTGGCTACTGGGGCTGATCGTACTGGGTGCGCTCTTGCTGCTGCCGGTACGGCAAACCGCGTTGGCCCCCACGGAAATTGTCTCGCGCAATGCGCAGATCATCAGCTCGCCCATCGACGGCGTGATCGAGAAAATTCAGGTCCGGCCCAATCAACCGGTGGACCAAGGCACGCCGCTGTTCTCCCTCGACGAAACCACCCTGCGCAGCCGCGCAGAAGTGCTCGCCAAGGAAGTCGCAGTGGCCGACGCCGAATTACAGGCCGCCAGCCAACGGGCTTTCGACAATCCGCAAAGCAAAGGCGAATTGACCCTGCTCAATGGCCGGGCGCAACAGCGTCGGGCAGAACTCGCTGCGGTTCAGGCCCAGCTCAAACGTACGCAAGTGCTTTCACCTCGGGCCGGCGTTGCGGTGTTCAGCGACCCGAACGACTGGCTGGGCAAACCGGTGGTCACCGGTGAACGGATCATGCAAGTGGCGGACCCGAGTCAACCGGCGATGCTGATTCAACTCGCGGTGGCCGATGCGATTGCCCTGGAACCCGGCGCCGAGGTGACGCTGTTCCTGACCGCGTACCCGCTGGCACCGCTAAAGGGCAAGATCCTCGAAACCAGCTACCAGGCGCGACCCAGCGATGAAGGTGTGGTCGCTTATCGTTTGCTGGCGAGCATTGACGGCGCACCGGAGCATGCGCGCCTCGGTCTGCACGGCACCGCCAAACTCTACGGCGGCCGAGTGATGCTCGGTTATTACTTGCTACGCCGGCCATTGGCAACGCTGCGGGCATGGAGTGGCTGGTAATGCTCGATCCTGCTGACTTGCCCCTACCACCGCTGCGCGAGGATTTACGTCTGAGCGAAGCCGCCCACGGCAGCAACGGTGAACCGGCCTGGGTCATCCAGGACACGGTGATCAATCGCTTCTACCGTATCGGCTGGCTGGAATTCGAATGCTTGTTGCGCTGGGGGCAGTCGCCACGGCAGATCAGCGAACAAATTGCCGAGGGCACTTCGCTCAAGCCTGAGGTGGAGCAAATCCTCGACTTTCGGCAGTTTCTTGATCAGCACCAGCTGTTGCGCGCCGGCCCCGCGTCACTCGCGCGACTTCAGTCCAAGAGTGAGGAAGGCAGTTGGCTGAGTTGGCGCTGGTGGTTGCACCATTACCTGTTTTTCCGCATCCCGCTGCTGCGTCCGCAACAACCGTTGCAGTATCTGGCCCGGGCGTTGGGCTGGCTATTTCACCCGCTCACCGCGCTGCTGGTGTTTTGCCTGAGCCTGCTCGGAGTGATTTTGGTCTTGCAACAGTGGGACACTTTTACCAACGCCGTGGTCGAGTCATTTTCCACCGAAGGCCTGTTCAGCTTTGCCCTGGCGCTGATCGTCGCCAAGACCCTGCACGAACTGGGGCACGCCTTAGTGGCGACGCGCCTGGGTTTGCGGGTCGGGCACATGGGCATCGCGTTCGTGGTGATGTGGCCGATGCTCTATACCGACACTGGCGAAAGCTGGAAGCTCAGCCGCTCACGCCAACGACTGGCCATCGCCTCGGCCGGCATCGTTACGGAATTATCCCTTGCCGGGCTTTCAACACTGGGTTGGGCCTTGTGTGATCCGGGCGCGTTGCGCAATGCGCTGCTGTATCTGGCGACCACCAGCTGGCTGCTGTCACTGGCGCTCAATGCCAGCCCGTTCATGCGTTTCGATGGCTACTTCATCCTCTCGGATCTGCTCGACTTCCCCAACTTGCACGAACGCGCCTCGGCACTGGCGCGGGTCACGCTGCGGCGCAATCTATTGGGTTTGCAGGAAGACTGGCCGGAATCATTTCCAACTAGTCAACGACGGCTGCTGGTGACGTTCGCGATCACCACCTGGGTTTATCGGCTGGTGTTGTTTCTGGGGATCGCCCTGGCGGTTTACCTATTCTTTTTCAAACTGTTGGGGATCATTCTGTTCATGGTCGAACTGTCGTGGTTTATCGCCATGCCCGTGGTGCGCGAGCTGAACCACTGGTGGACCCGTCGCGCGGGCATTCCACGGCTACGCAAACTGATGTTTTACGCAGTACTGACACTGGTTCTGGCTGGGCTGGCCATCCCTTGGCGCACACAAATCGATGCGATTGGGGTCGCCCGCGCCGAACAGCAATTGCGGGTTTACTCACCCTACCCGGCGCGGTTGCAGTCGATTCACCGCGAGGGCCCGGTCAAAGCCGGGGAGATTCTGGTAGTACTCGATGAACCGGACATCGCCTCGCGTGTCACCAGCAGCGAAGCCACTGCCCGTAGCTATGAAGCGCGACTGTCGGGACTACTGGCCGACCCCGGTGGCCTGGCCGAAGACGCCGTGACTCGCCAGCGTCTGAATGTGCAATTCGAAGAAGCCCGGGCGGCCCGATCCGAGATTGCCCGACTCAATCTGACCACCCCGTTCTCCGGAGTGTGGCTGGACGTAAATCCGGACTGGAAGCCCGGCCAATGGATCGGTCGTCAGGAGTCATTGGGTGTGCTGATCGACCCGCGCAGTTGGCAAGTGGACGCCTATGTCGCCCAGGATCAGGTACACCACCTGATCGCTGGCGATCACGTACGTTTTTACCCAGACGGCCAGACCACGCCATTGAGCGGGCGGGTACTGGTTATCGGCAGTACACGCGCCAGCCAGTTGTCGCACCGCATGTTGTCATCGCGCTTCGGCGGCCCGGTACCAGCCGTCTCTGAGGAACATCCCCTGGTGCCGAGCGCTGCGCTGTTCCAGGTGTTGGTTCAACTGGATGAGCCGCTGGCAAGTCTGCGTGAAACCCGAGGTCATCTGAAAATCGAAGGGGAACGGCGAAGTGTTTTAGTCGATGGAGCGACGCATTTGATGGCCGTGCTCATGCGCGAAAGCGGCTTCTGACGCACAAGTTAAATCGTGCAACACCGACGGTGACTGCCTGACTCAGTCCTAATCTGTTTGCATTGTCGACGTTTGCTGGCGGACTTTGGTTGCGGGTGTGCAATCGGGGTGCTCGTTACCTCTCGTCCATGCATGGTTTTGGATAGCGTTAGAAATCGAGATAAACGACAGTGCCGCTGGTCTGAAAATATCCAGTGCATCACGCTTTATTTGCTCACTGTCAGTACAACTTAGTTGTTGGTTATGTTGATGTATTAGTCATCCAGTAGCGTCACCCGCCCGTCTAAAGCGCAGCTTTATCTGCTTGCCTCGTGCCTTGCCAACAGTTCGTCATTTACTAGATTGAACAGGTAGAAGATTACTCAAAATTCGTCAGACGTCACGAAGGATGTGGGCAATGATGAATACATTCAAACCGCAAATACCCAAGTTCGCGTTGTCGTACTCTTGTTGAGTTCCACTTGGCTGGGGATGGTTTCGCTTTCACTGGCGGCTGATCCCCCGGAGCAGCGAAAGCCGAACATCGTGGTTATTTGGGGGGATGACATCGGTATGTGGAATGTCGGGGCCTACACCCATGGAATTTGCGACCCAGAAACGAACAAGGGCTTGCATCAGCTTTCGCCCGCAAACCCTTGATTTTAAATGGTGCCCGAAGCCGGAATCGAACCGGCACGCCCTTACGAGCGGGGGATTTTAAGTCCCATGCGTCTACCAGTTTCGCCATTCGGGCGGTAGCGCGGTGAAGCAATCTCAAAACTGACAGATGACAACCTGGCAGTTATGATGCTTGTGCAACAGAGGGGGAAATATATACACCCCGCCCCGGTGAAGCAAGTTCGCAGATGACCTTTTCAAGACAAAATCTTGCAGGACTGCGGAAATAAAAAAGCTCCGTAAATCATAGATCTACGGAGCTTGTTTATAGTGGAGGCCGAGGTCGGAATCGAACCGGCGTAGGTGGATTTGCAATCCACTGCATAACCATTTTGCTACTCGGCCTCAAACATTTGCTGTCAGTAGCACAACAACAAATGCGTACAAACTTGGAGCGGGAAACGAGACTCGAACTCGCGACCCCGACCTTGGCAAGGTCGTGCTCTACCAACTGAGCTATTCCCGCGTCTTGGTGTGGCGCATTCTATAGAATCCAGAAGCCCCGTCAACCCCTTGATTCAAAAAAGTTTTATTTCTTTTCAACGTCGGTCTTCAGATGCGGCCAGGCAGCCCGTAAGTACTGGACCATGGACCACAATGTCAGGCCCGCAGACACCAGCAGCAAGGCATAACCGATCAAGACCCAGAAGGAAAAGTCTGACGGATTGGCCAGCAGGATGACCAGCGCGAGCATTTGCGCGGCGGTTTTCCATTTGCCCAGGTTCGACACCGCCACGTGAGCACGAGCGCCGAGTTCGGCCATCCATTCGCGCAATGCCGAAACGACAATTTCGCGACCGATGATGACGGCGGCCGGCAGCGTGAGCCACAGGTTGCCGTGTTCTTGCACCAGCAAGACCAGCGCGACGGCGACCATCAGCTTGTCCGCCACGGGATCGAGGAAAGCGCCGAACGGGGTACTTTGCTCCAGGCGTCGGGCCAGATAACCGTCCAGCCAGTCTGTGGCGGCGGCAAATGCGAAGACCGACGCAGACGCCAGATAGCTCCAGTGGTAAGGCAGGTAGAACAGTAAAATGAAGATCGGGATGAGCAGGACGCGTAGAACGGTAATCAGATTAGGGATATTCATCGGCACAACTGGCTACGAGGTGAGTTGGGCATTCTACTCGCTGTGCAGATTTGCATAAATCAACTCTGCGAGCTTTTTACTGATCCCGGGTGCTTTGGCGATCTCCTCGATGCTGGCACGAGACAGCTCCTGCAATCCACCAAAATGTTTTAATAAATCGCGACGCCGTGTCGGCCCAACACCGGCTACGCCCTCAAGCGTGGACGTGCGGCGAGTTTTCCCACGGCGTGCGCGGTGCCCGGTAATCGCAAATCGGTGAGCTTCGTCGCGTATTTGCTGAATCAAATGTAGCGCAGGGGAATCGCCGCGCAAGGTGAACTCGTGGGCCGCATCATTGAGATACAAGGTTTCGAAACCGGCCTTGCGCGTAGCCCCTTTGGCCACGCCCAACAGAATCAAGTCAGGCACCGCCAGCTCATTAAGTACATCCCGCGCCATGGACAGCTGACCCTTGCCACCGTCCACCAGCAGAATATCCGGCAGTTTGCCCTCACCCTCCTTCAGCTTGCTGAAGCGGCGGGTCAGGGCTTGATGCATCGCTGCGTAGTCATCCCCCGCCGTCACGCCTTCGATGTTGTAGCGGCGATAATCGGATTTGATCGGGCCTTCCGGGCCAAACACCACGCAAGACGCCACGGTGGCTTCGCCGCTGGAATGGCTGATGTCGTAGCACTCCAGACGCTGCGGCGGCTCGTCCAGGCTCAATACTTCTGCCAACGCATCGAAACGTGCCGCGACATGCTGACGGTTCGCCAGACGCGCGCCCAAGGCCTGCTCGGCGTTGGTGACCGCCAATTGCTGCCAGCGCGCTCGCGTACCGCGCACCCGATGACTGATCGTCAGTTCGCGACCACGCAGGGCTTCGATGGCCTCGATCAGTGTCGGGAAGTCTTCATGAACCACGTTGACGATCAGCTCACTCGGCAAGTCGCGCTCGGGACTGGTGATGAAGTATTGCCCGAGAAAGGCCGCCATGACTTCGGAAACGTCTTCGTCGATACCGGTCTGCGGGAAGAAGTTTTTGCTACCCAGCACCCGACCACCGCGCACACTGATCAAGTGAACGCAAGCACCGCCCGGATTGACGAAGGCGGCGATCACATCGATATCGCCGGTTCCGCCTTCCATGCTTTGCTGGTCCTGGACTCGGCGCAACAAAGAAATCTGGTCGCGCAACTCGGCGGCGCGCTCGAACTCGAGGTTGATCGCCGCCTCCTCCATGCCCGCGGACAACTCGTCCGTCAGCGCATTGCTGCGGCCCTCAAGGAACATCACCGAGTGGCGCACGTCTTCGGCATACACTTCAGGCTCGACCAACCCCACACACGGCGCCTTGCAACGTTTTATCTGGTATTGCAGGCAGGGTCGCGTGCGGTTCTTGTAATAGCTGTCTTCGCACTGACGGACAAAAAAGGTCTTTTGCAAAAGGCTCAGGCTTTCGCGAATCGCGCCGGCGCTCGGGTACGGACCAAAATACTTGCCCTTGGCCTTCTTCGCCCCGCGATGGATGCTCAAGCGAGGGAACTGGCCATCCGAGAGAAAAACGTAGGGGTACGATTTGTCATCGCGCAGCAGAATGTTATAGGGCGGGCGCCATTCCTTGATCAGCGTCTGCTCAAGCAGCAGGGCTTCGGTTTCGTTGGCGGTGATGGTGGTTTCGACTTGAGCGATACGCGCCACCAGCGCCGCCGTCTTGGGCGACAGGCCGGATTTGCGGAAGTAGCTCGACAGACGGTTTTTCAGGTTCTTGGCTTTGCCGACATACAACAGGCGCGCATCGCTGTCGAACATGCGATACACACCGGGACGCCCACTGACCGTCGACAGAAAAGCGCTGGGATCGAAGACTTCAGTCATTGTCAGAGGCTGGCATCGACCATGCCGTGACGAACCGCCAACAGCGTCAGCTCGACATCACTGCTGATCGAAAGCTTCTCGAAAATGCGGTAACGGTAAGTGTTGACCGTTTTAGGCGACAGGCAAAGTTTGTCGGAAATAATCTGTACTTTCTGACAACCGACAATCATCAGCGCGATCTGGATCTCGCGCTCGGACAACGCATCGAAAGGCGAGTCGTTGGTCGGCTGGAAGGATTTGATCGCCAGTTGCTGGGCAATCTGCGGACTGATGTAGCGTTGCCCGGCAAACACCAGGCGAATGGCCTGAACCATTTCCGGCAGCCCGGCGCCCTTGGTCAGGTAACCTGCAGCACCGGCCTGCAACAACCGCGTCGGAAACGGATCCTCCTCACACACGGTAACCGCGACGACTTTGATATCCGGGTGACTGCGCAACAGTTTGCGCGTGGCTTCAAGACCGCCGATACCGGGCATCTTGACGTCCATCAGCACCACATCGGGTTTCAGCTCACGCGCTTTCAGCAGGGATTCTTCCCCTGACTCAGCCTGGCCGACTACTTGTAGGCCATCGATGTCAGCCAGCATTCGTGTAATGCCTGTACGAACGAGATCATGGTCATCGACTACTAGCACCCTAATCAAGCAGACACCTCGCGATTTGGTCTAATTGGGTTGCCGGACACCTTAGCAAAAAGCAACTGGCAGACCTAGCGGCAAGCGTCATATAAAAAGTATCAATTCGTCTTGGAAGGCTTGTTTCCAGCGTGTTTCAGCGATGTCCCCCAACGGCATCACGCTGCATTCTCAGGAAACACTCGTCTTTGCCGACCACAACCAGCCCTTTTCTCTCGTAAAGATTTTTTGCCGGATTGTTTTCAAAAACAGTCAGGCGTAACGCCGGGCGTCGTTCCTTGCACGCGAGTGCGAATACCTGATCGATCGCCCAGGAGCCCGCGCCCTGCCCCTGGAACGCCTCGACAATGTGCAGCTCGCGGATGTACAAGGCGCTTGCATCGCGACTCACGCTGACAAAGCCCAGCAGCGCATCGTCGCGCACAATCATTCGGTTCTCCCGCCCCGCCCACGCGACTTCAAACGCCTCATCCAGCCATAGCAGGTCGTGCTGAATGTAATAGCGCAGCATGTTGCCGCAAGTCAGCTTTCGGGCGAAGTCGAGATCCTGGGCTGTCGCCGGACGCCATTCGAACCCCATTCAAGCCACCACAACGTCGACGATATGCCCGCGCCAGTCACCCGCCTCGCGGCGCGCCACTACCATCACATTCCCCGTACCGTGCGCTGCGGCAATGAGCGAACCGTCCGACGCCCAGATTGCGCTGCGCCCTGCAGACTCCCAGCCTCCGGTTGCACCGCCGTGGTTGGCCATCAGCACCGTCATTGAATGAGTGCTGGCGTAGCCTTGCAGCAGCGCCGTGTCCGGGGCATAGCCGTTTGCCGTGATCAGCACACCGGCGGCATACAGGTCAGCGCCCTGCTCCGCGGCAGCGGCAGCGTGACTGGCGTGAGAAAAATCAACACAAACCGCCAGTGCTACCACATCGGCACCGATCATCAACATCGAACCACCTGCGCCAGGGGCAAACGCCACTTCTTCGCCGGGGTGCAAATGCTGCTTGCTGTAAATCCCAAGCGAACCATCAGCGCCGAACACCAATGCGCCAATCAATACCGGAGAATCGTCCGACAGCCGAATCGGCATTCCGACGACGCTTGTCACACCGACTTCCCGGGCGAAATCCCGCAACGGCTGCAACACCTCGGCATCCGGGGCGATTGCCAACTCGCCTGCCAATCCCCGCTCATACCCGGTCAGCGACAATTCCGGAAAGACCAACAACTGAACGCCGTGCTCCGCGGCAACCTGCATAAAACGTTGATGCCGGACAATGTTGGCGGCGAGATCACCGGCGACGGAGATCGATTGAGCGGCGGCTATGGTCAATCGCGTCATGCTTCTTCCTTGTGACGTTAGAGGGCCGGAAAAACCCCAAGTGTGTCAGAAAGCAGCCCGCACTCAAGCGATAGAAAACGCTGTCGGCCATCGATAGCATTTTCTGATTGAAACCTCGCACCGGCGTCGAGTAAGCTCGGCGCATCCATCGGAGACAAACCATGTTCAACACCCCCTCACAGCTTCCAACAACCAGCGCCCTGCGCTCGGTGGCGGCTGCGTGGGCGAATGAAGTGTGCGCTCCGGTCAGCTTTTATTTTGGGTATTGGTTTAGCCACTGGCGCGCCTGATACCCACACGGCGCCCACTTTAAACGGGTCGCCGCCAGAGTTTTCCAAACCCCCGGTCGGCCTCCCGACCGGGGGTTTTGTTTTTTCAGCCCCGCACATTTTTGCAACACACCAGACACTTTGAGGATTCACCACATGAACTACGCCACTTATTACCGTTACGACAGTTTTACCACCTGGCGATTTACCAGCCTCCGCTCGGGACAGCCTGCCGCCTCCGATCGGTCACCCACAGGTGGCAAGCACACACACGCAGCCAATCCGGCCAATTGTCGAACACCCCAGTAGGGCCGAGTGCGCGGGAACAAACCCGCCGCCAGCCCAGGAAGCCTTGATATGAACTCGTCCGCCTCTGCTCTGCCGCTGTCCACCCTGAGCCCTGCCAATGAAGCGCTGACCCTGCGCCTGCCCAGCTCATTGCAACTCAAACAGCAATTGCCCCTCAGCAACGCACTGACCCGGCAAGTCGCCGCTCACCGCGACGCCGTCCGAGCGATCCTCAACGGTGAAGACGCCCGTTTGTTGGTAATCGTCGGCCCTTGCTCGATTCATGACCCGCAGTCCGCCCTTGAATACGCAGCCAACCTTGCCCGACTCGCCGCCGACGTCAGCGATGAAATGCTGCTGGTGATGCGTGCCTACGTCGAAAAACCGCGCACCACGGTCGGCTGGAAAGGCCTGGCCTACGACCCGCATCTGGATGGCAGCGATGACATGGCCGACGGTTTGACGCTCGCGCGTGAGCTGATGCGCGAAATGCTCCGCCTCGGCTTACCGATTGCCACCGAACTGCTGCAACCCATGGCCGCGGGTTACTTTGATGACCTGCTGAGCTGGGTAGCGATTGGTGCCCGTACCACCGAATCACAGATTCACCGCGAAATGGCCAGCGGCCTGGGCATGCCGGTCGGATTCAAGAACGGCACCGATGGCAGCGTAGCCATTGCCAGCGACGCCATGCGATCGGCCGCCCATCCGCATCGGCATTTCGGCGTCGATAGCCAGGGACATCCGGCAATCATCCAGACGCCTGGCAATCCCGACACGCACCTGGTGTTGCGCGGCGGACACCGTGGACCGAACTACGACCGCGACAGCGTCGCCCAGGTAAACCAGGATTTGACCCGACTGAAGATCCCGACGCGAATCATGGTCGACTGCAGTCACGCCAACAGCGGCAAAGACCCGGCACGACAACCCGCGGTATTCAACGACGTGCTCGAACAACGCCTGCAAGGTGACCGTTCGCTGATCGGCATGATGATCGAAAGTCATTTGTTCGAAGGTTGCCAGCCCATGAGTCCATCTCTGCGATATGGCGTCTCGGTCACCGATGGCTGTCTTGGCTGGGACGGCACAGAGCAGCTGTTGCGCCAGGCTACCGACCGGCTTCGAGCGCAGCGCGGGAATCAATAAACGGCTAATGCAATTTCTGTAGCAGTTGGCGCAGCCGGACGCAGGCTTCGCCAGCTGCTACGGATTGCGTTATGGCTTAAACAGGACATTGCTGACAGGCAAAGGCGTTTCCTGAGTAGGCCATCGCAGGAAAACGCGCAGTTACAGATCAAAAGATGTCGCAACATTCCGAACAAGACCTCAACCACATTCGAAACTTCCTACGTTTTCTATACCTTTTTCAGCAGCTTACAGCGGATTCCTCATACACCGCCGAAGCGCTGGGGTGCTTTAGAGTGAGCCCACCTGCACACCTCTGAACGACCGCGAAAAAGGAATGAACATGCTACGGAATGCAACCACACAACACCCTATCCTACTGATCCATGGGCTCTTTGGCTTCGATCGCATCGGCACAGCCGAATTCTTCCACAACGTCAAGCAGTCCCTGCGAAGTGCGGGAGCCAGGGTGTTCATCCCGCATCTGTCGGCTACCCATAGCAACGAAGCACGTGGTGACCAACTGCTGGCGCAGATCGACCGGGTGCTGGAAGGAACCGGCGCCAGCAAGGTCAACCTGATCGGCCATAGCCAGGGTGCATTGGCTGCACGTTACGCAGCGGCACTGGCCCCCCATGCCATTGCGTCTGTGACCTCCGTCAGTGGCCCGAACCACGGTTCGGAACTGGCCGATTTCCTGCGCAAAGCACTGACGCCCGGACGACTTCCGGAACATGTCGCCGCCACGATTGCTACGCTATTCGCCGATTTTGTGTCGTTGCTCAGCGGCAACCCGCACCTGCCGCAGAACGCAGTTGCCGCGCTCAATGCGCTGACCACCGAAGGTGTGGGTGCCTTCAACGACAAGTACCCTCAAGGGTTGCCCAAGACCTGGGGTGGCAAGGGACGCGAACGGGTCAACGGCGTGCGTTATTACTCCTGGAGCGGCACGTTACAGGAACCCCGTCTAGATGAAGGGCTCAATGCGCTCGACCCACTGCATGGGTTCCTTCGCGCTTTTTCCCATTACTTCACCACGGAAGCGGAGCAAAATGACGGCATGGTCGGCCGTTACAGCTCACACTTGGGCAAAGTCATCCGCTCCGACTACCCGCTGGATCATCTGAGCAGCCTTGGCCATTCTGCCGGCCTTAGCCACAAGGCCATCGATCCCACAGCGCTGTACGTGCAGCATGCCGAGCGCCTGAAAAACGCCGGCCTATAATCTGTCCGGAACTTTGACGAGAAATAGGCCACTGAATCCGGTAGGCTCCGCACTTTACTGAATATTGAAAGGAGTATTTCCCATGGCTAAAGCCACTGCCCGTCACATCCTGGTTGCCTCGGAAGCCAAGTGCAACGAACTGAAAGCCGAGATCGAAGGCGGCGCTGATTTCGCCGAAATCGCTAAAAAGAACTCTACCTGCCCGTCCAGCCGTCAGGGCGGCGACCTGGGTTCGTTCGGTCCTGGCCAGATGGTCAAGGAATTCGACGCCGTGGTATTCAGCGCTCCAATCAACGTCGTACAAGGCCCGGTGAAAACCCAGTTCGGTTATCACTTGCTGGAAGTGACCAGTCGTCAGGACTGATCGATCCGCCAGGCTTTACGTATAACGGCCCGCCTTTTGGTGGGCCGTTGTGTTTCAGATACGTTTTTAGGCTGGCGAGGGACGCGCCGCTAGCGTACAAATTGTGCTTTTCGATCCTCCGGCTCTAAGGCTGACAATGCGACTGGCTTTCCCCACTTTGTTGTTCACTGCCGTGGTGCTGCTATTGGGCGCCGCCGGTGTGGATGCAGCACCGCAACATGCGTTGACCGTGTACGGCGAACCCGCGAAGTATCCCGCCGGTTTCAGCCATTTTGCCTACACCAATCCGCAGGCCCCCAAGGGCGGCACGATGCGTCGCTCGGCGATTGAAATCGGCCATTTCGACCATATCCTGCCGTATATCGACAAGGGCATTGGCGTGACGCAAATCGACGGTTTGCTCTATTCGCCGCTGGCCCAGCGTTCGCTGGATGAGCCTTACACCGTGTACGGCCTCGTCGCACAAAAGATGGAGCGCCCGGACGACGGTCTGTTCCTGCGGTTCTATCTCAACCCCAAGGCACGCTTTGCCGACGGCACGCCGATCACGGCTGAAGACGTGCGCTACACCTACAACCTGCTGATGACCCAGGGCAGCCTGCGCTATCGCACCCAATTCGCTGACGTCAAAGGCGTGGAAGTTGAATCGCCTCTTGTCGTCCGGTTCGATTTCAAAAGCAACGAAAACCGCACCCTGCCCCTCGACATCGCGACGCTACCGGTGTTTCCCGAGCATTGGTGGAAGACCCGCGACTTCGCCGACGGCGGCGGGTACGAGGCGCCTTTGGGCAGCGGCCCTTATAAGGTAGGTAAAGTTGATTCCGGGCGCAGCATCACGTTCGAGCGCGACGCCGATTGGTGGGGCAAGGATCTACCCGTCAGCCGCGGCCTCTATAACTTCGATCGCTTCAGCATCGAATACTTCGGTGACACCGACGTCGCGCGCCAGGTGTTACGGGGCGGGGCCTATGACTACAATCGCGAATTCTCCGCCACCGGCTTTTCCATCGGCTATGACAGCCCGGCCCTGAGCGACGGTCGCCTGCAAAAGGCGCATCTGGCACAAGAAGCACCACAACCGTCCCAAGGGTTTGTCTTCAACCTGCAGAACCCGATTTTCCAGGATCGCCGAGTGCGCCAGGCCTTGGCAATGCTCTGGGATTTCGAGTGGAGCAACCGGCAGATGATGCGCGACATGTACATCCGCCAGCAGAGCTACTTCTCCAACACTGACCTGGCTGCGCGCCAACTGCCCGATACGGCAGAACTGGCCGTTCTGGAACCGTTGCGCGGGCAGATCCCCGACGAAGTGTTCACCCAGGTCTTCGAAGCAACGAAAACCGATGGCAGCGGTGTGATTCGCGATAAGCAATTGCAAGCGCTGGACCTGCTCGAACAGGCCGGCTGGAAACCCGATGGCGACCAATTGGTCAACGCCGAGGGCGAGCCCCTGAGCTTTAGCTTTCTGGTCAGCCAAAACGGCATGGACCGATTGCTGTTGCCTTATAAGCGCACCTTGAAACAGATCGGCATTGACATGAACATCCGCCGTATCGACTCGTCCCAGTACGTGAATCGGCTGATGAGCCGCGATTACGACATGATCGTCACCGGCTACCCGGTCACCACCTCACCCGGGGGCGAACTGTTCAATTACTTCGGCTCGATCTCCACCACCGACCCCGGCGCCAATAACTATATGGTGCTGAAGAATCCGGCAGTCGACACCCTGATCACAGGGCTGGTTCACGCCACCACCCAGCCCGAGATGTTGCGTTACGCCCACGCGCTCGACCGAGTGCTGCAATGGAACTACTACTGGATTCCCAACTATTACCCGCCGGGCACTTCGACCGTCTGGTGGAACCGGTTCGGCCGGCCCAACGAGCAGGCCAGCAATGACGAGGCCATCGAGAGTTGGTGGGAAATAAGCACCACGCCACTGACCAATCAACAAATGACCGCCGAGCAAATCAGCCGTGGCAAACCCGGAGGGCCACACTGATGTGGGCTTACATACTGCGGCGTCTGCTGCTGATCATCCCGACGCTGGTGATCATTCTGTTGGTCAACTTCGTCATCGTCCAGGCGGCACCGGGCGGCCCGGTGGAACAAGCTATTGCGCACCTGCAAGGCATCGGCGGCGCGGCGATCGGTGGCGGGTCTGGCGAAACCATGCACAGCACCTCGCGCGCCAGCCGTGGACTCGACCCGCAGCTGATCAAGGACATCGAAAAACAATACGGTTTCGACAAACCCGCGCATGAACGCCTATGGCTGATGCTCACCAGTTACGCCCGGCTGGACTTCGGCAAGAGTTTCTTCCGTGGCGCGACGGTCACCGACCTGATCCTGGACAAAATGCCGGTGACGATTTCCCTCGGGCTGTGGGCAACGTTGATCACCTACCTGGTGTCGATCCCCTTGGGTATCCGCAAGGCCGTGCACCACGGCAGCCATTTCGATATCTGGACCAGCACCGCAATCATCATCGGCTATGCCATGCCGGCGTTTCTGTTCGCCATGTTCCTGATCGTGGTGTTTGCCGGTGGCACCTCATTGAACTGGTTCCCGGTGCGCGGGCTGGTCTCGGACGACTTCGAGTCGCTCTCCACCGTGGGCAAAGTCGCCGATTATTTCTGGCACCTGGTGCTGCCGGTGACGTCGCTGGTGATCGGCGGTTTCGCCACCCTGACCATCCTCACCAAAAACTCGTTCCTCAATGAAATCACCCGCCAATACGTGATCACCGCGCGCGCCAAAGGCATGAGCGAACGCCGGGTGCTGTACGGGCACGTGTTCCGCAACGCGATGTTGCTGGTGGTGTCGGGCATTCCGCAGGCGTTCATCAGCGTGTTTTTCGCCGGTTCCTTACTGATCGAAGTGATTTTCTCCCTCGATGGCTTGGGCCGTATGAGTTATGAAGCGGCCGTCTCGCGTGATTATCCAGTGGTGTTTGGCTCACTGTTTATTTTCACGCTGTTTGGCCTGCTGATAAAACTGGTCGGCGACCTCTGTTACACCCTGGTCGACCCGCGTATCGACTTCGCCGCGAGGAATGCCTGATGTTCAAGCTCTCGCCGCTGGGCCGTCGTCGCTTTGAACGATTCAAGAAAAACCGCCGGGGCTGGTGGTCGCTGTGGTTATTCATTGGCCTGTTTGTGCTGACCTTGGGTGGCGAGTTGATCGCCAATGACAAGCCGCTAGTGGTCAGCTATCAGGGCGAATTGTATTTCCCGGTGTTCAAGCGCCACACCGAACAGGCTTTCGGTGGACAACTGCCGTTCCAGGCGGATTACCGCAGCGACTATGTGCAGAAGCTGATAAAAAAGGACGGCGGCTGGATGCTGTTCCCGCCGATCCCCTTTAGTGACGACACGCCCAATTACGACCTCAACAAACCCGCACCGAGCCCGCCCTCGAATGTGAACTGGCTGGGCACCGACGATCAGGCCCGCGACGTATTGGCCCGGGTGATTTTTGGTGCACGGGTGTCGATCCTGTTTGCGTTGATGCTGACCTTTGTCAGCGCCCTGATCGGCATTGCCGCCGGCGCCCTTCAAGGCTATTACGGCGGCTGGGTCGACCTGATCGGCCAGCGCTTGCTGGAAGTCTGGTCCGGCATGCCGGTGCTGTACCTGCTGATCATTCTGTCCGGGTTCGTCGAACCGAATTTCTGGTGGTTGCTGGGGATCATGGCACTGTTTACCTGGCTGGCGCTGGTCGACGTGGTGCGCGCCGAATTCCTGCGCGGGCGCAACCTGGAATACGTCAAAGCCGCCCGTGCGCTGGGCCTGTCGGATCGCAAAGTGATCGTGCGGCACATCTTGCCCAACGCGATGAACGCGACCCTGAGTTACCTGCCGTTCATTCTGACCGGGGCGATTACCACCCTGACGGCGCTGGACTTCCTCGGTTTCGGCATGCCGGCCGGCAGCGCATCGCTCGGCGAACTGATCGGTCAGGGCAAGCAGAACCTGCAGGCGCCGTGGCTGGGACTGACGGCATTTTTCACCCTGGCACTGATTCTTTCTTTACTGGTGTTTATCGGCGAGGCATTACGTGATGCTTTCGATCCGAGATCCTGACGCGGACGGTTGATATGAGTACCCCCCTGATCGAAATCCGTGACCTCAGCGTCGCCTTCAGCGGTGAAACCGTGGTGCGCAACCTGTGCCTGGACATCCGCCCCGGCGAATGCCTGGCGCTGGTCGGCGAGTCCGGGTCCGGTAAATCGGTGACGGCGCATTCAATCCTGCAATTGCTGCCCGAAACCGGTACCGAATCCACCGGCAGCATCCGTTATCGCGGCAAGGAACTGCTCGGCGCCCCAGCCAACGTGCTGCGTGAGTTGCGCGGCAACCGGATCGCGATGATTTTTCAGGAGCCGATGACCTCGCTCAATCCACTGCACAGCATCGAAAAGCAGATCGGCGAAACCCTGCTGCTGCACAAAGGCTTGACCGGAAAAGTGGCGCAAGCACGGATTCTTGAGTTGTTGCACCTGGTCGGTATCCAAAAGCCCAAAGAGCGACTCAAGGCCTACCCCCATCAACTCTCGGGTGGCCAACGTCAGCGCGTGATGATCGCGATGGCCCTGGCCTGCGAGCCGGAGTTGTTGATCGCCGATGAACCGACCACCGCGCTGGACGTGACGGTGCAGCGCAAAATTCTGATCCTGCTCAAATCGCTGCAACAACGGCTCGGCATGTCGCTGCTGCTGATCAGCCATGACCTCAACCTGGTGCGCAGCATTGCCCAGCGGGTCTGTGTGATGAAGGGCGGGGAAATCGTCGAGCAAGCCACTTGCGAAACGATCTTCACCGAGCCGAAGCACCCTTATAGCCGCTTGCTGTTGAATGCCGAGCCGGAAGGTGAAGCCCTGCCCCGCGACGAGCGCGAGAACGTACTGGAGGTGGACAATCTGCGTGTGCAATTCCCCCTCGGCGGCGGCTTGTTTCAGCGCAAGACCTACCTCAACGCCGTGGACGGCATCAGCCTGAACATTCAGCGTGGCAAGACACTGGGCATCGTCGGTGAGTCCGGCTCGGGCAAGTCGACACTGGGTCAGGCGATCCTGCGGTTGCTCGATTCCCAAGGCAGTATTCGCTTTCAGGGCACGGAGCTGGATGGCCTGACGCAAAAGCAGCTGCGGCCATGGCGCAAGAAAATGCAGGTGGTATTCCAGGACCCCTATGGCAGCCTCAGCCCGCGGATGTCAGTGGCGCAGATCATCAGTGAAGGTCTTGAAGTACACAGCCAGTTGACCGATGAGCAGTGCAAGGCCGAAGTCATTCGGGCACTGGAAGAAGTCGGCCTCGACCCGCAAAGCCGTCACCGCTACCCGCACGAGTTTTCCGGTGGCCAACGTCAACGCATCGCCATTGCTCGCGCGTTGGTGCTGAAACCGGCGCTGATCCTGCTGGACGAACCGACCTCGGCGCTGGACCGCACGGTACAAAAACAAGTGGTCGCCCTGCTCCGCCAGCTTCAGGAAAAACACGGCCTGACGTATTTGTTCATCAGCCATGATCTGGCGGTGGTACGTGCCCTGGCCCACGACATGATCGTGATCAAGGATGGCAAAGTGGTGGAAAGCGGAGCCAGCCATGACGTGTTTGATTCGCCGCAGCATCCGTACACCAAAGAGCTGTTGGCGGCGGCGCATCCGCGGCAGGCATAAGACCGCGTCGCCTCAATCGCGAGCAGGCTCGCTCCCACATTTGGAATGCAGTCCCCTGTGGGAGTGAGCCTGCTCGCGATGAGGCCAGCAAAAGCACCTAATATTTTGGACAGGACCCCCATGAACACCACCGAAAGCCTAAAGGATTACCAACGGGTCCGCCTGCTGGCGATCCGTTCGCTGTTCGAGATCATCGAGCAGTCCAGCGAAGGCACGGTGATTGTCGACCGCGATGCCAACATTGTGTGGATGAACGAGCGCTACGCCCGGCGTTTCGGTCTGGAATCGGCAGAAGGCGCCATCGGCAAGGCCTGCGAAAGCGTGATCCCAGGCAGTCTGTTGCGCGAGGTGGTGCGCACCGGGCGCCCGATTTTGCTGGACATGCAGGACACACCCAAAGAGCCGCTGGTGGTCATGCGCCTGCCAATTCACGACGATGTGGGGGTGGTGATCGGCGCGATTGGTTTTGCGTTGTTCGACGAATTGCGCAGCCTGTCGCCGATGCTCAAGCGCTATATGAGCATGCAGGAAGAACTGGCGTCGACCCGCTCGCTGTTGCGGGCGCGGCAGACCAAATATAATTTCGCCCACTTCATCGGCACCAGCGCGGCCAGCCTTGAAGTCAAACGTCGTGCCCGGCGCAGCGCCAGTGCCGAGTCACCCGTGTTGTTGCTCGGCGAAACCGGCACCGGCAAGGAGTTGCTCGCCCAGGCGATCCATAGCGCATCGCCACGTGCGCACAAAGCCTTCGTCAGCATCAACAGCGCGGCAATCCCCGAGTCGTTGCTGGAAGCGGAATTCTTTGGCACCGCCCCCGGCGCGTTTACCGGCGCCGACCGCAAGGGCCGCGTCGGCAAACTGCAGATCGCCCAGGGCGGCACATTGTTTCTGGATGAAATCGGCGACATGCCGTTGCCGCTGCAAAGCAAATTGCTACGGGTTTTGCAGGAAAAGGAGTTCGAGCCGGTTGGCTCCAACGAAGTGATCCAGAGCGATGTACGGGTGATTGCCGCAACGTCCACCGATCTAGAGGCTGCGATCAAACGCGGCGAGTTTCGAGCGGATTTGTATTACCGCCTCAATGTGCTGCCGATCCACGTGCCGCCCCTGCGCGACCGTCTCGACGATATCCCGGCGCTCAGCGAAGCGATTCTTGAGGAATTGCGCAGTCGGCATGAACTGAACCCCGAGGCGCTGGAGTTGTTGGGGCAGCACGCGTGGCCGGGGAACATTCGCGAACTGCGTAACGTCCTGGAGCGGGCGGCGTTGCTCAGTGATGATCTGGTACTGGATGCAGCGGAGATACGTGCAGCGATTGGCGCCTTCACGCCGGTGGAGCGCTCGACACCGCTGATGATTGAGCCGGTTGCGCATGAGACGTTTAGCGAGGCTCGAGAGCGGTTTGACCGGCAATTGATTGAATCTGCCCTCACGCAATGCGGGGGCAAGGTAATTGAAGCAGCGGCTCGGCTGGGTCTGGGGCGGTCGACGTTGTACAAGAAGATGGTGGCGCTGGGGATTGCTGAGTCTCCATAAAGAGACACTAATCTCCGTTATTAGACAGACCATCGCGAGCAAGCCCGCTCCCACAGGTTTAGCGAATCAGCCAGAAAAATGCGGTCAACTCTAGGAGCGGGCTTGCCCGCGAAGAGGCCAGAGCAGTCGAAAAAAGTCTCAATTCAGAGACGACCATTTCAAAACCCCATCACACCTCCTATATATATCCTTATATTTCAACAAGTTAGGTGCATGGCACGAATCTCGCTAAAGCCCTCTCCCACAAAAGACCTACCCTACAAAAATAACAATCCAGGAGACACACCATGAGTGTGATCATTGCCTTGGCAGCCCTCGCGCTGCTGATGTTGGCTGCTTACCGTGGCTACAGCGTTATCCTTTTTGCCCCGATTGCCGCCCTCGGCGCCGTCCTGCTCACGGATCCCTCCGCCGTCGCCCCAGCCTTTACCGGGGTGTTCATGGAGAAAATGGTCGGATTCATCAAACTGTATTTCCCGGTGTTCCTGCTCGGTGCCGTGTTCGGCAAACTGATCGAGTTGTCCGGCTTTTCACGTTCAATCGTCGCCGCCGCCATCCGTCTGCTCGGCACGCGCCAGGCGATGCTGGTGATTGTGCTGGTTTGCGCACTGCTCACCTACGGCGGCGTGTCGCTGTTTGTGGTGGTGTTTGCGGTCTATCCGTTTGCCGCTGAAATGTTCCGCCAGAGCAACATCCCCAAGCGTCTGATCCCGGCGACCATCGCCCTCGGTGCGTTTTCGTTCACCATGGACGCCCTGCCCGGCACCCCGCAAATCCAGAACATCATTCCCAGCACCTTCTTCAACACCACCGCGTGGGCGGCGCCATGGCTAGGTGTGATTGGCGCGATCTTCGTGTTCTGCGCCGGCATGCTGTTTCTCCAGCGCCAGCGCAACAAGGCTCAGCTTGCCGGTGAAGGTTACGGCACCGAACTGCGCAACGAGCCGGAAACCGCGGCCGACATCAAGCTGCCGAACCCTTGGATCGCCCTGTCGCCGCTACTGGCGGTCGGCATCATGAACCTGCTGTTTACCCAGTGGATCCCGCAGTGGTATGGCAAGACCCACAGCCTCGCGCTACCGGGCATGGCCACGCCGGTCACCACCGACATCGCCAAGCTCACCGCGATCTGGGCGGTTCAGGCAGCCTTGCTGGTCGGCATCATCATGGTGCTGGTATTCGGCTTCCAGGCGATTCGCGGCAAATTGGCTGAAGGCAGTCGAAGTGCAGTCAGCGGATCGTTGCTCGCGGCGATGAACACAGCCTCGGAATACGGCTTTGGGGCGGTGATCGCCTCGTTGCCAGGTTTCCTGGTGCTGGCTGACTGGCTCAAGAGCATTCCGAACCCGCTGGTCAACGAAGCCATTACCGTAACGTTGCTCGCGGGCATCACCGGTTCTGCGTCGGGCGGGATGAGCATCGCCCTGGCAGCCATGGCCAATGACTTCATTGCGGCGGCCCATGCGGCCAACATTCCGCTGGAAGTGCTGCACCGTGTAGCCGCGATGGCCAGTGGCGGCATGGACACCCTGCCGCATAATGGCGCGGTGATTACCTTACTGGCGGTCACAGGCCTGACGCACCGTGAAGCCTATAAAGACATTTTCTGTATTACGCTGATCAAGACCCTGGCGGTCTTCGTAGTGATTGGCACTTTCTACGCCACTGGCATTGTGTGAGGTATTCATGACGACTCTTACAGGTAAGACCGCACTGGTCACCGGTTCCACCAGCGGCATTGGCCTGGGCATCGCGCTCAGCCTGGCCAAGGCCGGCGCCAACGTGGTGCTCAATGGTTTCGGTGATGCCTCCAAAGTGATTGCCGAGGTCCGGCGGTTCGGCGGCAAGGTCGGTCATCACCCGGCCGACGTCAGCGACCCGGCGCAGATCGCCGAGATGATCGACTACGCCGAGCGTGAGTTCGGCGGCATCGACATTCTGGTCAATAATGCTGGCATCCAGCACGTGGCGTCGGTGGAAGATTTTCCCATTGAACGCTGGGACTCGATTATCGCGATCAACCTGTCGTCGGTGTTTCACGGCACCCGCCTGTGCCTGCCGCGCATGCGGGCCAAGAATTGGGGGCGGATCATCAACATCGCCTCGGTGCATGGTCAGGTGGGTTCGGTAGGCAAGGCCGCGTACGTGGCGGCCAAGCATGGGGTGATTGGCTTGACCAAAGTGGTGGGCCTGGAGACCGCAACCACACAGGTGACTTGCAACGCGATCTGCCCGGGCTGGGTGCTGACGCCACTGGTGCAGAAGCAGATCGATGACCGCGCCGCGACCGGGATCGATCCGCAGCAGGCACAGCATGATTTGCTTGCAGAGAAGCAGCCGTCGCTGGAGTTCGTTACCCCGCCGCAGTTGGGTGAACTGGTACTGTTCTTGTGCAGCGAGGCCGGTAGCCAGGTGCGTGGCGCGGCGTGGAATATTGATGGTGGGTGGTTGGCGCAGTAATCCTGCGCTAGACCGCGTTATCGTTCTTCGCGGGCAAGCCACGCTCCCACATCAGATCGCGTTCACCTGTGGGAGCGTGGCTTGCCCGCGATTGGATCTGAAGCTAGAAAAAGAGGCCAAGCCATGTCCGACATCCTCTGGCAACCCGGCGCCGAGCGCATCGGCAAGTCGCGCATGGAGGCCTTTCGGCGCTCCATCAGTCAGCGACACCACCTCCACGTTGATGACTACCCGGCCCTGCACCAATGGTCCATCGATCAGCGCGAAGACTTCTGGCAGGCCATCGTCGATTTCTTCGACATCCGTTTCCACGATCAACCGGATGCGGTACTGATCGAGGGCGCGCAAATGCCAAGCGCCCAGTGGTTCCCCGGCGCCACGCTGAATTTTGCCGAACACCTGCTGCGCCGTCGCGACGATGCCATCGCAGTGATTTCCATTGGCGAGAGCGGCCAGCGCGAACACTTGACCTGGGCTGAGTTGGCGGAGCATGTGGCCGGGTTCCAACACAGTTTGATTGCCGCGGGTATCGGCGTTGGCGACCGTGTGGCGGCGTGCATGCCCAACACCTGGCAAACCCTGGTGGCCATGCTCGGCACAACCAGCCTGGGGGCGGTCTGGTCCTGCTCGTCGCCGGATTTTGGCACTCAAGGTGTGATCGACCGCTTCGGCCAGATTGAGCCGAAAGTCCTGATCACCTGCGCCGGTTACCGCTACGCCGGCAAGGACGTCGACCAAACCGGCAAAATCAACGAAATCCTTGAACGCCTGCCCTCGTTGCAACAGTTGATCGTTGTGCCATATGCAAGGCCGCAGGCTCACATCGTGGACTTCCATACCCGTGCCAACGTGACGTTGTGGGAGGATTTCTACGACGTTGGCGGCGAGCCGGATTTCGTCCCCGTGCCTTTCGCGCATCCGCTGTACGTCCTCTATTCCAGCGGCACCACCGGCGTGCCGAAATGCATCATCCACAGTACCGGCGGCGTTTTACTGCAGCACGTCAAGGAACATGGGCTGCATTGCGATCTTGGCGCTGGCGACCGCTTGTTCTACTACACCACCTGCGGCTGGATGATGTGGAACTGGCTGGTCTCGGCCCTCGCTGTGGGCAGCGCCGTGGTGCTATACGACGGCTCTCCGTTCCATCCTGATCCGCAACGTTTGATCGACCTGATCAACGATGAGCACATCAGCGTCTTCGGCACCAGTCCCAAATATCTCGCCACGCTGGAAAGCAACGGCGTGAAACCACGGGAAAGCCATGACTTGAGCAGCCTGAAAACCCTGCTCTGCACCGGTTCCGCACTGTCGCCCCAGAGTTATGACTACGTCTACCGCGACCTGAAAACCGACCTGTGTCTGGCTTCGATGTCCGGTGGCACTGACATCGTTTCGTGCTTTGTGAACGGCAACCCGTTTCAACCGGTACGCCGGGGCGAGATGCAGGGCAAGAGCCTGGGCATGGCCGTCGAAGTGTGGAACGACGAAGGGACGCCGGTGATCGGCGAAAAAGGTGAAATGGTGTGCACCCGGCACTTTCCGGCGATGCCCATCGGTTTTTGGAATGACCCGCAGCAGGAAAATCTTCACGCCTCGTATTTCAGCCAGTTCCCCGGTGTCTGGGCCCAAGGCGATTACGCCGAGCAACTGCCCCACGGCGCGATGATGATTCACGGCCGCTCGGACGCGGTACTCAACCCTGGCGGCGTGCGCATCGGCACGGCGGAAATCTATCGCCAAGTGGAAAAAGTCCCGCAAGTGCTGGACAGCGTGGCCATCGGCCAGCAATGGCAGGGTGACGTGCGGGTGGTACTGTTTGTGCGGTTGCAGGATGACGTCGAACTGGACGAAGCCTTGCAGCAACAGATCCGCCAGGTCATCCGCGCCAACACCACGCCGCGGCATGTGCCGGCAAAGATTGTCGCCGTGACCGACATCCCACGGACCATCAGCGGCAAAATCGTGGAGCTGGCGGTACGCAATGTGGTGCAGGGTGAGAAGGTGAAAAACACCGATGCCTTGGCCAACCCCGAAGCGCTAGAGCAATTTCGGGACCGGCCAGAACTCGGAACTTAAGCGATCATGCGGGTGCGTCAATCAAAGTAAGCACCCAGTGGGCGTTTTCCATAGGCAGCTGCCGGCGCAGACACGACAGTGTTGTTCAGAGTGATCAGAACCGGCCCTGCAATCGCCCTATCGGCGCTCGCTTCAAGCGCGCCCTGCACGATGGCCATGTTGCGATCATATCGACCCTTGTCCGTGTACAACTGGCTTAGCAGCGAAGTGGCCACAGCCAATGAGTCAGCATTTTCAAAGGTCTTGGAACTGGCGTGACAGGCACTGCCCTCATCTGTGACTGGGAGACGTCCGGACGCAAGATTCAAAAGCGCAGCCACGTCCAACAACTGGCCATTGCCTACGTCACGGCCTGCATCGCGGGCATAGCCGACATCACCGGTTTGCGCTGCCCCATGGAACATTTCATGAATCAGGTCGTCTGCCACGACGTTATGGTTAAAACCCAGACTGATGAAATGCCTGTTGAGATGGGGGGTGTAGATTTCGATGAACTTCGTGTCGGATTGCCCGTTTGCACCTTTCCATTGTTGGTAAGCAATCGAGTCAAAAGCCGCAATGTTGTCAGTGTCTTTGAGGGGGTCGAGTAAAAAGTTACTGATGGAAACGCCCCCAAAGTCAGCCCTGACCGCTCTCAAACTGTTCAACAAGCGATTCAATGCATCGCTCGGATTGCTACCCATCAGGAATTTGATGACCAAATCGCGCTCCGCTGTAAAGTCACGAAGGGTCAGGGCATTGATCGCATTGTCGATTTTTGTAATTGCCCGTGGCAAGCTCCGCTCAATGAGCTGCCGGGTATAGCTGAGGGGCAATGTCTTTTGGGAGCGCGGCAACCGGACAGGCGCCACAAAGGTGAATTGACTCAGCTTCGGCCCCCAGGGTTTTCCCGATCGATTGAGGGCATACCATTGAAAGTTGTTCCGCACTGCTACTACGTTAAACGTGTCACCGGTTGCACCGCGGGGCCGCCAGGTGCCTTGGCCGGTATAGGCGGTATTGGCTGCTCCAACCAGGTCGTAAGTTTTATCACGACCATGGAGTTTGCCCAACTGGGATTTCGCCAGCCCAAGAAGCTCTTGTGCCTGTCTGTTGAAGCGTAGAGCTCCCTTGTGGACGAGCTTTCCGGCACCGAAAAACACCGTTGGCACATCATCCACTGGGTTGAAGAGGGAAACGGACGTCACGAACGCGAGCTTGGTCAGGCGGGCAGCCTTGGACGTCGAAGATATCGCTTTCGCCGAGATGCTCAGCGCAGTGGCACTCGCCCCCACAAACGCCCCTACCAACGCGATGGCATCCATGACGCAACCATAGACCCCGTCTACGACTCGGTTTCTCTCTCCGGAAGAAATATCCTCAATACACTTCTTGAAGGGAACCACCAGATTCACAAAATACGTCGCAGTTGCTTCGCCCTGTGTACGTTCGCTTTCAAGCGCTGTCGGCACGACGGCCATAGTTTCAATTTCATCAAACGTTCGAAACGGATGACTCTTCACAATAAACTCGGCAATCCGCTGGATCTGCGGGTTGCCAAAATTTTTATAAACACTTTGCTCCCGCGCCGTTATAACGGTCGGGGCAGGAAGCTCGCCCAACTTTTCAATAATCGCCCTGCTGCCGTCCCCTGAGTCATGATCTACTGTACCGTCTGTGTACTCTTTGAGACTGACAGGCAAAGCCTCGAGAGACGGTACTGGTAATTCTGCTGTCAAGTCCCCTTTAAAATCCATTCTAGCGGCGGACTTTAGTTTTCCTGAGCGCGCTATCAGCGCCCCGAGAGCGTTATTTTTCCGCAGTTCACCCTGCAAGGTAAACAACTCATAACAAATAACAGTGCCTGCGTGGAAAACGCACATCGCACTACCAAATCGCCCTGTGGCAGCATCTTTACCTTGTTGGGTTTCATAGTATTTTGTGACAGGCACCGGCCCAAACGTATAGTAGGTCGTTGTCTCAACCGCCAAAGCGCGAAAGGTAAAGAAGGTGATCCTACCTTTTAGAAAGGCTTCAAGATCATAAGGAAGCATGTGTGCAAAGGCCAACTTCACATTGGTCATCAGTGCATTGTTCAAATTATTGTAATAACCCCGCAGTTGGCGATTAAACTCATTATTGTTGGGCACCATATTCCGCAACTTCGGATAGCGGCTATAAACGCTGACGACGGAAGCATCGTACAGGGAGGGCCTTTTGTAATTGGTGATACCGGCCAACAAATCGGGCGTTGTGGAAATATGCTCATCGGGAAAAACAGCGCGAAAATCCCACTGACCGCCTACCAGGTCACCCGACATATGCAAATCGACCATGGACATGGCGGTAGGAGATGCATATAGGCCGGGACGCTGATTGAGAACTTTATCGTCAAGAAAATCACACGTTGGCGCGGCCGACTGCAACGCCGCCCTAGCGATATCTTCTCTGCTCGGCAGGGGACTGGAATAGGCGCGAGCGAGGTGCGTGAAGTTATCCGCGTACTCCTGGAAAGCAGAAAGCGCCCGCTCCGTGGTGTCCTTTTCCGCTTGAGTAAGTTCATTCGTCGTCACCACGCCATTTATCAGCGCCCAGTCAACGATTGGATCAATCATTGCCAGATCCCGCAGGCGGGTCAACGGGTCACTGACAGGCTCCAGGTCGGCATACGCCATGATTTGCGCATACGTCATAACACGACAAGCCCCTTTGCTGACCGCTTCGGCCAGCGCTACTCCGTGGCAGAAGGACACCCAGCCAACCGAACCCATCATCAGCGATGGCGGAACGCCCTTGACCAGAAATTCTGGGGCAATTTCCGCCAGCAGCAAGTGGGACGCCAACGGGGCCACGGCAGGATCAACCCAGCCCTTGGTATAAAGAAAGGCTTGCAGATCATCGCGCACGACCGACGAAGATCGCTCGACATTTTCCGGTGCATACAAATCGAACCCGTCAATACTCTTTCGACCTTGAGCGTTGCCAATGAACGGATTCAGGTCCAGCAAAATCGCCGTTATCAACAGTTGCGCCAGGTCCTCTGCCAACACGTTCTGCCCGGATTGCGCGCCAAACCACTCCAACTCCGATACGTATTTTCTGGCACAAGCCTGAGCAACCGGATGGTTGACCATTTGAACGATTCGTTCAGCGGCATTATCGTACGTTGTAAAAACGCGACCCGTTTCACGGTACAGTTTGTCCAACAGCTTTTTGTCCGACGCTACAACCTTGGCCGTGATCTGACGCACACGTGTAAATTGTTCAGTGGTCAATACGGCTAACGACGGATCATCCGCAACAAGCTGCCCCCAATAGTTCCCCAGTTCGTCCACGCCAGGATCAAACTCTAAAAACGCCATCAAATTTTTGTTTTCCGTCGCATCAGTCGGAACATTCAGACCATGAAACGCTAGCCATTGACCAACGTCGACGAGATCCTCCGCATATACGTAACCTCCGGCCAGACTGGCAATATCCCCTATTATCAAGAGCTCCTGATAGTTAATGGACTCATGAATGAGGTTTATATTCACCACTTCCCATTCCGTGGTATCTGTTCTGAATATTTCCAGCCTGCCAGAGGCGTTAATACGCGTTGACGCCATATTCTCTACACGGTGATGGCGGAGTTCGTTCATCACGATGGCATTGTCGGCTAATTTATTCCACGACACTCGACCCGGCATGTGCATTTGATAAAGCGAAGACCCCACCTCCAAACCAAGCTCATATCCTTGCAAATTGTAAGCCCCTTCGTCCGCTTGTTCCTCGAAGACATCTTTTAACAAGCTAAATACCAAATCACGCTCCACGGCATCTGCCTTTAACTGCTGATGCTGCTCCACAGCAACCCCGTCCGACATCGGACAGGCTTTGTATTTTAGTTTAGACTTCATATGACAACCTCATGCTTTTAAATTACCGATAGTTCCAACCAGCAAAATAATTACTTCTTTGCGCAGAACTAACCAGCAAAAACACGTGAGATAAAATGTCCACCAACCCAATTAAGCCATCACCCTACTTACATAATGCCTACCCCACCCAACCACCTTTTGACGGATCAACTGCTGGATCTCAATTGCCGCACAGCTTCAAGCGCAACTTAGAATGCAAGTTGAGGTCTTCAAAGCGCGGAATGTCGAGTTTGATGTTGCGTATCACAATGGACACGTCGTTACGTTGCTTGAACAGGTTGACCCGAAAGCGCCCGATACCCGGCAGCGAAATGGCCAGGTTTATTTCCTGTTCATGTCGAACGCCAGAAGTTGTTCGGTGTCCATGAACGACGCGGCAATCGCCTCCACTTCACCGGGTTTGAAGGGTTGATCACTCAGTGGTTCAAGTACCCCATCGAACCCCGCGCCGGGCGGAGCCCCCGTGAACAGGTACAGGTCCGCGCCATTGCGGTTGGCCCGACGTGTTAACTCGTGCATCATTTTCCATGGCAAAAAACACCCGCGAAGCATTCAATGAAAAAATAATGACCCAATACGGGTCATCCAGCGTCTACCGCCCTACGAGATAGAAGACGCCGCCACACCGACTTAATCGCAGGACCACTTGATGAACGCATCACCCACCGGCAGCGATGCCCTGGCCTTGATTGCCAGACTGGACTGGACACGCACCCCATTGGGTGCTGCCGGCACCTGGCCGCAAAGCCTGCGCACCGCCGTGGACATCGTGATTCACTCACCGATGCCGATGCTGTTGCTATGGGGACCGCAATTCACGCAGATCTACAACGACGGCTTCGCCCTCCTCGCCGGCAGCAAACATCCACACGCTTTCGGACAGCCGACGCACCAGATCTGGCCAGAACTCCAGGACTTTACCGACCCGATTTACAGCGCCGTCCTACAGGGTCAGGTGCGCACCTACAGCGAACAACGCTTTACCTTGCAACGTGACGGTAAGGATTCCGACTTCTGGCTGGATTTGACCTACAGCCCGATCCGCGATGAAAGCGCCGAGGTAGCCGGGATTCTGGTCACGGCCATCGAAACCAACGAACGCCGCCGCATCGCACTGGAGCTGGAACAGCGCTCGGCCGCCAGCCTCAAGGCTCAGCGCGATACCGAGCAACGTCTGCAACTGGCCCTGGCCGCCACCGACGCGGTCGGCACCTGGGACTGGGACATCGGCGAAGACCGTTTTCTCGCCGACGCTCATTTTGCGCAACTGCACGGCATCGATCCGGGCATGGCCGGGCAATTGCCGATCAGCGAATACCTGCACGGCGTGCATCCGGAGGACCGGGCGATGATTGCGCGCAGCATCAAGCACTGCATCACCCATGGCACCGAGTACGCCGAGGAATATCGCCTGCTGCAACCCGACGGGCAGTTGCGCTGGGTGTTTGCCCGGGGGCGTTGCTACAAGGATCATCACGGTCGGCCGATGCGTTTTCTCGGTGCGGCGCTGGACCTGACGGAACGCAAACACACTGAACAGGCGTTGCGCCAGAGCCAGACCGAGCTGCAACTGATCATCAACGCCATGCCGGTCCTGATCAGCTACGTCGACAGTGGAGAGCGTTTCCGCCTGAACAACTCCGCGTACCTGGACTGGTATGGGCTGACGCCGCAGGAACTCTACGGCAAAACCATTCGTGAAGTGCTGGGCGACGAGGCCTACGCCTTGCGCGCCGAGTACATCGCCGAAGCGTTGAACGGCAAGCCCTGCAGTTTCAGCATCAGCACGCCGCACCGTGACGGCAGCCTGCGCCAGGCACTGATGAATTACCTGCCGCGCCACGGTTCGGATGGCGCGGTGAACGGGTTCTACATTTTTGTGATCGACGAAACCGAACGCAAACAAACCGAAGAAGCGTTGCGCAATCTCAACGAAACCCTGGAAGAGCGCGTCGCCGCCCGCACGCAGCAGCTGGCCGAAGCCAACCAGCGTCTGCAAAACGAGATGTTCGAACGTGAGCGCGCCGAAGACGCTTTGCGTCATGCGCAGAAAATGGAAGCGGTCGGCCAGCTCACCGGCGGCATCGCCCATGACTTCAACAACATGCTCACCGGGATCATCGGCAGTCTTGACTTGATGCAACGCTACATCGCCGACGGACGCACCGACGAGATTGGCCGTTTTACTGAAGCCGCCGTGTCCTCGGCCAACCGTGCCGCCGCATTGACCCATCGTCTGCTGGCGTTCTCCCGGCGCCAGTCGCTGGATCGCAAACCGCTGAATGCCAATGAACTGGTGCGCTCGCTGGAAGATTTGCTCAGCCGTACCAAGGGCGACCACATCGAGCTCAACCTGCAACTGGCCGATGAAGTCTGGCCGATCAGCACCGACGTCAGCCAACTGGAAAACGCCCTGCTCAACCTGGTGATCAACGCCCGCGACGCGATGCCCGATGGCGGCGAACTGCTGATTGAAACGGCCAATGTTTACCTCGACGGAAGCGACATCACCACAGTGGAACCGGTCAAGGCCGGGGACTACGTGATGATCGCCGTCAGCGACAACGGCACTGGCATGACGCCATCGGTGCTGTCCAAGGCATTTGACCCGTTCTTCACCACAAAACCCATCGGCCAGGGTACCGGCCTGGGGTTGTCGATGATTTACGGCTTCGCCCAGCAATCGGGTGGGCATGTCAGCCTGTTCAGTTTGCCGGGCAAGGGCACCAGCGTGCGCTTGTACTTGCCACGCCTGCACGCCATGGAACCGCAAGACGTGCTGATGCCGCTGGCGGGCGAGGCGCCGCCAGCGATTGCCGGTGAAACCGTGGTGTTGGTGGAAGACGATCCGGCGGTGCGCATGCTGGTGCTCGACTTGCTCAAAGAGTTGGGTTATCACGCTCACGAAGCCGAAGATGCGACGACGGCCCTGCCCTTGCTGGAATCTGATCTTCGCGTCGATTTGCTGGTGACCGATGTCGGGTTGCCGGGCATGAACGGCCGGCAACTGGCGGAGATCGCCCGTCAGCATCGCCCGGACCTCAAAGTGTTGTTCATGACCGGTTACGCGGAAACGGCCGCTGAACGCCAGGGCTTTCTGGAGGAAGGCATGGACATGGTCACCAAACCCTTTTCCATCGACCTGCTGGCCAACAAGATTCGCACGATGATCGGCCAACCGGAGTGAGTTGAGGCATAATCGCCCGCCCCCGCTGGCACCAACATAGCCACCATCGTTGCAAGGTATGCAAATGAAAGCTCAAGCCCGCCATATTCTGGTGAAAACCTCGGAAGAAGCCGAGCAACTCAAACAACGCATCGCCAAGGGCGAAGCCTTCGATGTGCTGGCCAAAAAATACTCCACCTGCCCGTCCGGCAAACGCGGTGGCGATTTGGGCGAAGTGCGGCCGGGACAGATGGTGGGGGTCATTGATGCGGTGATTTTCAAGAAACCGCTACGGGTAGTGCATGGGCCGATCAAGAGCAAGTTCGGGTATCACCTGGTGCAGGTGTTTTACCGGGATTGAGCGGTTGGCTTTAGGGCCTCATCGCGAGCAGGCTCGCTCCCACATTGGAATGCGCTCCCCTGTGGGAGCGATCCTGCTCGCGATCCGATTGCACAGCAAACTGCCATTCATCCCTTATCTCGGGATCAGCGCCCCCGGCACCTGAATCACCCGACTCGCCAACCGATGCCCCGCCTCAGCGGCTTCAATCACGCTCCCACCCTTGAGCCGACTGGCCAGGTACGCCGCACTGAACGAATCCCCCGCCGCCGTAGTGTCCACCACGCGCTCGACCTTCTGCGCCGGCACTTCAAACGACTCGCCGTCACAGCGAATCAGGCACGCCTGTGAACCGCGCTTGAGCACCACTTCCGGCGTGCCGATCTGTTCGTACGCGGCAAACACAGCACCGCAATCGGAAAAATGAAACAGTGCCTGCTCGTCTTCAACCGTCAGCAACGCCAGATCCACATAGGGCAATACACTGCGATACGCCGCGCGGGCTTCTTCAACTGACGCCCACAACCGCGGCCGGTAATTGTTGTCGAAGACGATCCGTGCATCTCGCTGACGAGCTTCGATCAAGGTTTCCGATAACTTCTCCCGACCTCGCACACCCAGTACCGCCAAGGTGATGCCGCTGAAATACAGCACGTCGTAATCCGGTAGCGCTGCCAGAATCGGTGCAGCGGCCGGGGTGGTAAAGCAATCGCGCACGGCTGCTTCGTTGCGCCAATAGAGGAACCGGCGCTCGCCCATCGCGTCGGTCTGGATGCAATACAAACCGGGCAAACGTCCCGGTAGGCGCTGAACCATACCCAAGCCAATGTTTTCGCCGGCCCAGTTCTGACACATGGCGTCGCTGAAACTGTCGTCGCCCAGGGCTGTGACGTAATCGACGATGCCGCTCGTACCCAATTCACGGGACAGATAAACGGCGGTGTTCAACGTGTCGCCGCCGAAGCTTTGTTGCAGGCTGCCGTCGGCGCGTTGTTGCAGTTCGATCATGCATTCGCCGATCAGGGCGATGCGCGGGGTATTGGGGCCGAGGGGGCTGATGGTGTTCATTGTGTGGGATCTCTAGTGTTTCTTTGTTGTCTGGGCGGGCCTCTTCGCGAGCAGGCTCGCTCCCACAGGGATTGTGTGAACACTGAAAATCCAATGTGGGAGCCTGCTCGCGATGCCCGCGCCTCGGTCTGAAGCCTTAGAAACAGGTCTCCATGGTTTCGATGACGTTCAGTTGCTCATCCACCAGACACCCCGTGCGCCACTTGTCGAACGTCAGGCACGGGTGCGAAGTGCCGAACGAAATGATGTCACCCACTCGCAATTCAACCCCCGGCGCCACGGTCATGAACGCGTGCTGATCCATCACCGCCGTCACCTTGCAGGCGCTGACGTCATCGCCTTTCGCTGGCACCACACCGGCCTTGTAACGCAGCAAAGGCACCGGCAAACCCGCATCGTAGGCCACGTCACGCTTGCCCAGGGCAATCACCGCAAAACCCGGCTCCGGCATCGACTGCACGTGTGCCCAGACCTCCAGCGCAGGGCGCAGGCCTTCATTCAGATCGCTGCGGCGGTCGAGCACGCAGCATTGCGCTTCCTTGTAGATGCCATGGTCGTGGGCCACATAGCTGCCCGGACGCAATACACTGAGGAAACGCCCGCCCGCGTTTTGAGCTTCGAACTCCTCGGCAATCAAGTCATACCAGGCCGACCCCGATGCGGTGATGATCGGCTTGGCAATCGCAAACGCGCCGCTGTCCTGCAACTGCACCGCCAATCGCACCAATGACCCGGCGAATACGCGGATGCCGGTGACCGCATGATCACCATGGATCACGCCTTCGTAGCCTTCGATACCGGTCAGGGCCAGCGCCGGTTGCGCGTTGATGGCCTTGGCCAGTGCGATGACTTCGTCTTCAGTGCGGCAACCACAACGACCGCCCACCACGCCGTACTCGATCATCACGTTCAGCCGCACGCCGCGTGAGGCAAAGTAGGCGCCGAGGTCAGCGACATTGTCCGGGTGATCGACCATGCAATGAAAATCGAAAGTCGGGTCTGCCAGCAGAATGGCAATCAGCGCCATGTTCGGCGTGCCGACCAATTGGTTGGCCATCAGCACCCGACGTACGCCATGGGCATACGCCGCACGGGTTTGCGTGGCGCTGGCCAGGGTGATGCCCCAGGCGCCGGCGTCCAGTTGGCGGCGAAACAGGGCCGGGGTCATGCTGGTTTTGCCGTGAGGCGCCAGCTCGGCGCCGCTGTTGCTGACAAAGTCCTGCATCCAGCGAATGTTGTGTTCGAGCGCTTCGCTGTGCAGCACCAGCGCCGGCAGGCTGACATCACGGACCAGGTTGGCGCCAATATGGGCAAAGCCCTTTTCCACGGCAGCAGTATTTTTGGCAGTAGACATGGTCGAACTCCTCACATTCGCGGCCGCAGGCAGCCGCATTTATTCGTTGATACGCCGGGCCAGGTGGTTGGCATTGTCGATCAGCACCCGACGATAGTCGTTGTAATGAGTCTTGGCATCAGCCCGTGGGGCCACGATGCACAGGGTCGCAATGGCCACGCCGCTGGGGTCTTTGACCGGGGCGGCGAAGCAATGGGTAAAGGTGTCCGCGACGCTATCGAAGGAGAAAAACCCATCAATCCCGGCCTGACGGATTTCAGCCAGAAACTGTTCCAGCGGCAGACGTTCGCCGTTGGGCAGGATGAAGTCGTCGTTGTCGATCAGGTCGATGATTTCCTGGTCACTCAAGTGCCCCAGCAGCAAGCGCCCGGAAGCCGTCCAGGGAATCGGCGCGTTTTCGCCGATGTCCGAGGAAATGCGGAAATGTCGCTCGCCCTCCTTCATCAGCGCCACGGTGTATTTGCGCCCGTTGAGCAGGCACATCTGGGCGGTTTCGTGGGTCTGGCTGACGATTTCCTGCAGCGCGTGATCGGCCTCGCGGGTCAGGTCGAAATGACGCAAATGCGCCTGCCCGAGGAAGTACAACTGACGGCCCAGATAGACGTGACCCTCCTTGCCTACGGGTTCGAGAATCCGTCGTTCCAGCAGGGATGCGACCAATTCGTAGACCGTGGATTTCGGACTGCCGATGCCGCTGGCGATTTCGTTCGGGCGCAGCGGTTTGCCGACTTCCTTGAGGAAATCGAGGATATCGAACGCCCGGTCCAGACCGCGAGCCCGGCGCTTGATGGTGTCTTCGGTCATGTCTGTGGTTCCCAAACAAAGTGCCGGGAGTTTACCTAGAGTGCTGTGTTGACCGTTAGGCCGCCATCGCAATGCTCAGGCCTTTTTCTTGTACGCGATGCAGTCGATCTCGACCTTGCAGTCGACCATCATGTTCGCCTGCACGCAGGCACGGGCCGGAGCGTGTTCGGGCTTGAAGTACTCGGAGAAGACCTTGTTGAAACTGGTGAAGTCCCGCGGATCCTCCAACCAAACGCCAGCACGCACCACGTCTTCCAGGCCATAACCGGCCTCTTGCAGAATCGCGATCAGATTCTTCATGGTCTGGTGGGTCTGTTCGACGATACCGCCTGTAATGATCTCGCCATCCACCGCCGGCACCTGCCCGGAAACGTGCAGCCAGCCATCGGCCTCAACGGCGCGGGCGAAAGGGCGAGGCTGACCGCCAGCGGCGGTGCTGCCGGTGCCGTAACGAGTAATGCTCATGAGTGTTTCTCCTGATTGAAAGTGAGTATTCTTTTGTAAAAGTCAGAACCGCGTGTTCTTCAGAAATTCAGCCAGACGCGGTGATTGCGGGCGCTCGAACAGCTCCTTGGGTGGCCCTTGCTCTTCAATGCGCCCCTGATTCATGAAAACGATCTTGTCCGACACCTCGAATGCAAAACGCATTTCATGGGTGACCAGCAACATGGTCATGCCTTCGTCGGCGAGGCCCTTGATCACGTTCAGCACTTCGCCGACCAGTTCCGGATCGAGGGCCGAGGTGACTTCGTCGAACAACATCAGGCTCGGGTTCATCGCAATCGCCCGGGCAATCGCCACGCGCTGTTGCTGACCGCCGGACAACTGACCGGGATAGTGATCACGGCGTTCCAGCAAGCCGACGCGCTCCAGCCACTTCTCCGCTAGAGCAACAGCCTGGTCCTTGTGCAGTTTTTTTACCTTGAGCAGACCCAGAGTGACGTTCTGCAACGCCGTGAGGTGCGGGAACAGGTTGAACTGCTGGAACGCCATGCCGGTCATTGCACGATGCCGGGCGATGACTTTTTCCGCATGGCGCACGCGTTTACCGTTGACCTCGTCATAGCCGATCGACTCGCCGTCGAGCATGATCTGCCCGCCCTGGAACTCCTCGAGCATGTTCACGCAGCGCAGCAGGGTGGTCTTACCCGAGCCGCTGGAACCGATCAGTGTGACGACGTTGCCGCGCTGCATGGTCAGGTCGACGCCCTTGAGCACTTCGAGCTTGCCGTATTGTTTGTGCAAGCCGCGAATGTCCAGCAGGGCCTGACCGTTTTGCGTGTTGGAAAGTTGTGTCATGGCAAGGCCACCCGCTTTTCAATGTGCCGGCCGAGTAACTCGATGCCGTAGTTGATGACGAAAAACAGAAATCCGGCGAACAGGTAAAACTCCAGGGTCATGAAGGTCCGGGCGATGATCTGCTGCGTACTGAGCAGCAACTCCGCCACGCCGATCACCGACAACAGCGTCGAGGCCTTGACGATCTCGGTCGACGAGTTGACCCAGGTCGGCAAAATCTGCCGTAGCGCCTGAGGCAACAGTACGTAACCGAGGGATTGGAAAAACGTCAGGCCAATCGCCTTGCTCGCTTCCATCTGGCCACTGGGCAATGCTTGCAACGCACCGCGCACGATCTCGGCAACGTGGGAGCCGCAAAACAGCGTCAGTCCCAAGGCACCGGCCTGAAACGCACTGATCTGCCAACCCAATGCCGGCGCCATATAGAAGCAGGCCAGCACCAACACAAACACCGGCGTGCCGCGAATCAGGTCGACGTAGAAGCGAAACGGCGCGCGCATCCAGAACTTGCCGTAGGTCAGCACCAGACCGGCGACAATGCCAACCATTGTGCCCAGCAAAATCGCCAGCGCGGACACTTGCACACTGGTCAAAAAGCCTTGCCACAACACTTCGCGGGCAACCCATAACTCATGCAACCAACTAGGGGATTCGTACATGGGGGCTCCTATCGGCGGATCGCCAGACGCTGCTCGAGGTAACGCAGCATCATGGCAATGAGGTAACAGGCCGCCACATAGAGCGCGGTGGTCACCATCCAGGTTTCAATCACCCGGTAGCTCTCGACATTGATCTTGCGTGCGTAATAGGTCAGCTCCGGCACCGCAATCGCAGCGGCCAGGGAAGTGTCCTTGAACAGCGAAATGAAGTTGTTCGACAAGGCCGGTAACACATTGCGCAACATCACCGGCACGGTGACGTACGCCTTGACCTGCCACTCGCCCAAACCGATGGCCAACCCTGCTTCTCGCTGGCCCTTGGGAATGCTCAACAAGCCACCCCGGAACACTTCGGTCAGATACGCCCCGGCGTAAAGCGACAGGGTGATGATGAACGACGGGATCTTGTCCAGACGGATACCAAGGCTCGGCAAGGCAAAGTAGATCAACAGAATCAACACCAGAATCGGCGTATTACGGATCACCGTCACATACACCGACGCCAGCACCCGCAATGCACGATGCTTCGAGAGCAAAGCAAACGCCATCATCAGGCCGATCACGCAACCGATGGCGATCGACACCAGCGCCAGTTCAAGACCCAGACCGAGCCCCGCCAGCAAGGTGTCGAAATCGCGCCACACGGCGGCAAAGTTCAACTGATAGTTCATGGTCAGCAGTACCTTGAGCGGGGCGCGCTACAGGCGCCCCGCTCTCACGGGATCATTTGAATTCGACGGGAAAACCGATGGCTGGGGTAGGCAGATCGACACCGAACCACTGCTTGAAGGAGGCCGCGTAGGTCGGGAACTCAACGCCGGTCATGGCTTCATGCAGGGTGGTGTTGACGAAATTCAGCCAGTCCTGATCGCCGCGTTTAACTGCGCAAGCGTAGGTCTGTGGGCTCCAGGCGTAAGTCGGGCTGCGGTAACGGCCAGGGTTCTGCACCATCAGGTATTTGACCGACGACTGATCGGTGGCCGCGGCGTCGGCACGACCGGAGTTCACCGCCTGGTACATCAGGTCCACGCTGTCGTACTGATCGACCTTGGCCTTGGGCAGCGCCTGATGTACCAATTCTTCGGCGTAAACGTTCTGCAAGACCGCCACGGTCACGCTGTCGTTGGCAGCCTTGAGGTCTTCGATTTCCTTGTATTTGCTATTGGCCGGCAACAGCAGGCCGACGCCTTCGCGGTAGTAAGGCAGGGTGAATGCCACTTGCTGCGCACGACTGGCGGTCACGGTAATGAACTGGCAACTGATGTCGACCTTATCCGTCAGCAAGTTGGGAATCCGCGCATCAGACGACTGCACCACAAACTCGACTTTGGTCGGATCGTTAAACAAGCCCTTGGCGATCATTCGCCCGATATCGATATCGAACCCCTGCAACTTGCCATCCGCTCCCTGGAAGTGCCATGGCGCATTGGTACTGCCCGTGCCCACAATCAATTTCCCGCGGGCCAGCACGCTATCGAGCTTACTGTCCGCCGCCTGGGCCACGCCCATGGCAGCGGCTGTAGCTGCGAGAACAAAAACACACGCTTTTAACAAGGAAGGTCGGCGATGCATGGCAAGCACTCCAGGGTGATGTTTATTCCGCTATACCGGACGTTGGTGTGTAACAACGGAATAGACAGCAGAAAGTATGCCACTGGTTGCGGAGGGAATGTGGGTGAGATTGAAAATCGAATTGAATCAACGGGATGGGGAAAACGCAGGTGAATCTGTTACCCAACGCACGTGAGGGGAAGCGCTACCGTTGGCTACAGCGTGCGGGTATGTGGTTCACAGTGGTGTATTTAACGAATTAAATCGGCGCGAGAGCGCCAATGGGGAAATAGTGGCGAATTGACTTAAACCCATCACATCAGCGTGCGGCGGCGTCCCTGTAAACATCACCGCGTTCTCTCTTCCCCACGGCTATTACTGTTACTACCAGTACTTCATCAATCACGCGATAGACCATTCGATATCCGGCACTCTGCAGCTTGATTTTGTAAGCATTTCCAAGCCCGTTCAGCCTGTCTGCGGGGACGTGCGGGTTTGAAAGCCGCTCCTGAAGTTTCTTTTTGAACTGATCCCTCAGGCTTGCTCCAAGTTTCTTCCATTCCTTCCAGGCTTTTTCGGAGAACTCCAACTCATAGGTCATCAATCGAAACCTTTACCGTCGGGTCGTTTTCCCGCTCTTTACAAAGGGCAATCAATTCCAGGTCATCCAAACGATTCATCAGCGCTTCATATTCTTTGGCGGGGACGCAATAGAAGGCCGGCTCGTTACGGTTCAGGATTGCCACGGGCAGGCCTCCGCCGGCAGCGACAGTCCCCATTGGGTTTTTCTTCAGCTCAGAGATGCTGGCTACCACCTGCGAAAGCACGATATGTGTCATGAACTCGTTCCTCAGAGTGCTTTTAGAAGTGCCAAAAATAGCACTCCAAAGCGTATCCGCCTCAATCCTTTCGGCATACAGGCCATGTTCATCCTGAGCTGCGTGCTGCCTATGATTTTTCGCACTGGTTGTGTGCTCCAGGTTTTCGCACATCGACTTCAGCCCATCCCTTTTCAGCCCCATACCGTCGACATTGACGGATTAATAAAAAAGTAACACGCAATTCGCTTCAGGATTTCCGTACTTCCTGTCAGTTCAATCTTGCGATTCAGTAGGCCGCATCGTTTACAGCGTAGGAGAAGGTGACCTGTAATTTCTGACAGTAGACCCGCCCCCGCTCCCTCCTTTAACGTCGACAAACCTCGATGGTCGTTGTGAAAAGGAGATTTTCAATGAGCTCGACAAACCACCTGGCATCGCTCGCCCCGGTCTATCGCAAAGCACTGAAAACCTGGCGTCCGGTGATCCTGTATTTCGGCAATGAACATTGTCCGGCCTGTGAGTGGGCAGAACCGGTCTTTCGCGAAGTTGCCCAGCGCTATCGTCATCACGCGAATATTTATGTGTTGAACACCGGTGAATCGCCCCGACACCCGAACGTTACCGGCACGCCGACCGTACTGTTCTTCAAGGACGGGAGACTGCTGAAGAAGCTCAAGGGCATTGGCACCCGAGAGACGCTGGAACAGGATTTCGCCAGCCACGTTGGCAGGCTCAGGCCGCAACATAGGGCGCATAAACCGAGTCACGATCTGGCGTGGTTGCGCCAGACGTTGCGCGGGTTGTGTACAGTGCCGCGGGCATTTGAGCGGTTGAATTGTCGTAGCGGGTGTTAGGGCATGGCAGTGATGGTTTCTGGCAGGACGCTATCGCGAGCAGGCTCACTCCCACAGGAGGCGTCTGAGCACTGAAGATCCAACGTGGTGGCCTCAGGTTTTTTTGATCTGCTCGATGTACCGCGCCACCGCCGCCGACTTTTCGAAGCGGCGATAAATCAGTGACAGCCACGACGTTGCCGCACAGCCCTTGATGGTGCGATACAGCACACCGGGCAAACCGACGTGGCCGACCACCGATTCCGGCACGACTGCCACGCCCTGCCCCAACGACACCAAGGCAATTACCGCCACCAACCCGCCCGGTTGTGCCCCCAGCGTCGGCGAGAATCCGCCCTCGGCGGCCACTTGCAACGTGCCGCTGATTTGCTCCGGCAGGATGAAGGTCTCGTCTTGCAAATGCTGCGGCCCAATGTCCGGCAACCGGCACAACCAGGACTCGGCCGAGAGCGCCAGCACGAAACCTTCTGCGTCGAGGCGGATGGCGTCCAGCCCCTCCGGCAGCGTCATCGGTGAACGGACGTAACCCAGGTCGAATCGACCATCGAGCACCATGGCCGGCAAGGTGTCCATGGGACTTTCCCGCACATTCAGGCTCACGTCAGGGCATGCGCGGCTGAAGGCTTGCACCTGTTTCTGCAGCAACCCGCAGAACACCGCCGAAGCCACATACCCCAACTCGATATGGCCAATATCGCCACGCCCCGCCCGTTGCGCATTGCGCTGAGCAAACTCGAATTGGCGCACAGTCGCCTCGGCCTCGATCTGCAGCGCCGCCCCTGCTTCGGTCAGGCTCACATCACGTTGTTGGCGCAGGAACAATCGAGTACCCAGTTCACTTTCCATGTCCTGGATCTGCCGGCTCAGGGTCGGCGGCGCAATGCCCAGTTGCTCGGCGGCCCGGGTGAAATTGCGCTGCCGGGCAACGGCCAGAAAATAGCGGAAATGGCGAATATCCATTTATGCGTTAGCTCAAAGGTAATGAAATGACGACTCGCACCTAATAAAACAGGCGCCGCCCGAAGATAAGCTTCACGGACCTTCACCGTAAAGAGTTGCCGTCATGACCGCCGAACCCAAGGTGAGCCCGCGCCTTACGTTACTCACAGCCTCAGGCGTCTGCTCGCTGATCGTGCTCGACACCAACATCGTCGCGGTCACCCTCCCGACCATCGCACGGGACCTGGGCGCCAACTTTGCCGACATCGAGTGGGTGGTCAGCGCCTATATGCTGGCGTTCGCCGCCCTGCTACTGCCGGCGGGAAGCATTGCCGACCGCTTTGGCCGGCAGAAAACCCTGCTCTGGGGCCTGGGCATATTCATCCTCGCCTCCCTCGGTTGCGGTGCGGCGCCCAACGCATTGTTCCTCGACATTGCGCGAGCGATCAAAGGCGTGGGAGCGGCGTTATTGCTGACCTCGGCCCTGGCCTCCATCGGCCACACCTTTCACGATGAAGTCGAACGGGCCAAGGCCTGGGCGTTCTGGGGCGCGTGCATGGGCGTGGCGATGATCGGCGCGCCGACAGTCGGTGGGTTGATCACCGAGTACATCGGCTGGCGCTGGATTTTTTACCTCAACCTGCCGGTGGGATTGTTGTTGATGGTCATGGTCTGGCGCGCCGTGCCGGAATCCCGGGACGCCCAGTCAGCGCGCCTCGACCCCTGGGGCAGCCTGGCATTCAGTGCGAGTTTGCTGTGCCTGATCTGGGGCCTGATCGAGGCTAACCGCATTGGCTGGAGCAACCCGGTCACCTACGCCCGCCTCGTTGGCGGCGCGGCGCTGTTGGGGTTGTTCGTGGTGATTGAGCGGATGCAGCAGCGGCCGATGGTCGACCTGCAATTGTTCAAACATCCGCGCTTTATTGGCGCGCTGCTCGGCATGTTTGCCTACGCTGGTTGCGCCCAAGTGATGATGACTTTGCTGCCGTTTTATCTGCAAAACGGCCTCGGCTTTTCGGCCATCGCGTCAGGGCTCGGGATGTTGCCGTTTGCGTTGACCATGCTGATTTGCCCACGCATCGGTGCGCGACTCGCCAGCCGATTTTCGCCTGCCGCGCTGATGGCGGGCGGATTGGCCCTCGTTGGCAGCGGCAACTTGCTCAGTGCCTGGGCCGTCAGCAGTGGTGGTTACCTGCCCTTCGCCCTGGCGATTGCCGTGACGGGCGCCGGTGCCGGACTGCTCAATGGCGACACGCAAAAGAACATCATGGCCTGCGTGCCCCGCGAGCGCACCGGCATGGCTTCGGGCATGAGCACCACCATGCGTTTCAGCGCCATCGTGTTGGCCATCGGGGTCTATGGTGCGTTGCTCTCCAGCCATACCGAACTGGTGTTGCGTAGCGCTCTATCGACACAGGGCGTGGCATGGCTCAGCCAGACACAAGACATCGCTTCGCGGGTGGTGGCGGGCGACATGGCAGCGGCGCTGAACCTGCTCCCGGAAACCGCATGGCCGTTGATCGAGCCATTGGCGCGCCAGGCCTTTGTCGGCGGTTTCAGTCTGTTGCTCTGCGTCGCAGGTTTGCTGGCCTTGCTGGGGGCGCTGGTGGTGGGTACGCTGATGCGCCATCCGGTCCCGGCGCTAAAAAACTTTTCCCTGGGCCTGGAATAAACCCTGACGGGGCTCGTCGTACTGCCACTGAAATCGTTCAGTAGCCATCACGAGAGCCCCTCCATGAAAAGTCTCCTGTCCGCGCTGTTTCTGATTGCCCTGAGCGGCACCGCAGCCGCCGCGTCTGCCGCCACCGCCAGCACCTCGAGCGTCGAGGACTACAGCTATTCGAAACCGCTGAACATTGCCAGGGTCATCAACATTACCAACGGTGATTATTGCGGCATCGGCCCACGGGAGATGACCTACGTCGACACAATGGGTACCACCCACGTCCTGCGCTACCAGGCGTTCGGTGACTCGTGCATCGATCAGAACTGATGCTTGAGCGACGCCATCACCCGCTCGGCATTCGCCTCACAGGCAATCCCTTCTGGCCGCGCCTGGATGCTTTCGACAACCACCAGCAACTTCGCCTTGCTCTGGGCCAGGTGAAGTTGCATTTCTTCGATCTGCCCGATCTTTCGCTCCAACCCCGCCACAAGCTCTTCACGCTTGAACTCGCCCGTCACAGTGTCCGGTAGCAGTTGCTTCAGCTCTTCGAGGCTGAACCCGGCCTGTTGCGCGCACTGAATGATCATCAGCGTTTGCAGGACTTGTGCGGGATAGCGCCGATAGCCGTTGGCCGAACGCTCTACCTGACGAATCAACCCCTGAGACTCGTAAAACCGAATGCGCGATGCATTCAACCCGCTCAACTGCGCCAATTCACCAATCTTCATCTCGGCCTCATTTACCTGCTTGACATTAAAGTTAACTTTAAGCTTAGCCTCTGCTCTTTACTGATGAGGAGTCAAGCATGTCGCCCTTCCAAGCGTTGAATCTGCCCAACGGCCAGACCGTCGGCAATCGTATTGCCAAAGCCGCCATGGAAGAAAATCTCGCCGACACCGGGCAAGCACCGTCAGGCGCGCTGTTTCAGCTGTATCAGGCCTGGGCCGAAGGCGAAGCGGGCCTGCTGCTGACCGGCAATGTGATGATCGACCGCCGTGCCATGACCGGCCCAGGGGGCGTCGTGCTGGAAAACGAACGCGACCTCGAACTTTTTCGTCAGTGGGCAACCATCGGCCGATCCGGTGGCGCGCAATTCTGGATGCAGCTCAATCATCCCGGCCGCCAGACCATGGCCAACCTCGGCCAGCAAGCCTTTGCGCCATCGGCCGTGGCACTGGAGATGGGAGCGTTTTCAAAGATGTTTGCCGAGCCCAAACCGATGTCCGAAGGCGATATCGCCGAGATAATCGCGCGCTTCGCCACCAGCGCAGCCCTCGCCGAAAAGGCTGGCTTCACCGGCGTGCAGATTCATGCTGCGCACGGGTACCTCATCAGCCAGTTCCTCTCACCATTGACCAATCACCGCACCGACCGCTGGGGTGGATCGCTGGAGAACCGCGCGCGCTTGCTGCTGGAAGTGGTCAGCGCCGTTCGCAACGCCGTCTCGCCGCAATTTTGCGTGGCGGTGAAACTCAACTCCGCCGACTTCCAACGCGGTGGTTTTGACGCCGACGATGCCCGCCAGGTAATTCTGTGGCTCAACGAGCAACACATCGATTTGCTGGAACTCTCCGGCGGCAGCTACGAAGCCCCAGCCATGCAAGGCGAAGCGCGCGACGGCCGGACATTGGCCCGCGAAGCCTACTTCCTGGAAATGGCCGGTGAATTGGCCAGCGTGGCGAGCATGCCGGTGATGGTGACCGGCGGCATTCGACGCCTGGCTATCGTGGAGCAGGTGCTCGAGAGCGGCATTGCCATGGCCGGTATTGGCACGGCGCTGGCGGTTGAACCGCAGTTGGTCAAACACTGGCGCGAAGGTCGCAATAGCCATCCGCAACTGCCGCCGATCCTGTGGAAACGCAAACCGCTGGCCGCACTGGCGAGCATGGCGGTGGTGAAGTTTCAGCTCAAGCGTCTCAGTCGCGGACTCAAGCCCCGGCCACAGGTGTCGGCGTTGTGGGCGTTGATACTCGACCAGTTGTACATCGGACGACGGACTCGGCAGTACCGTCAGTCGATGAGTAAATAGATTCAGACCGAGTCGCCCCCATCGCGAGCAAGCTCGCTCCCACAGGTTTTATTAACACTGAAAATCCACTGTGGGAGCGAGCTTGCTCGCGATGGGGCCGGAAGAGACTGCAGAAAACTCAGCCGGGAATCAGCTCATCAATATGCCGATAATCCGCTTGCAGCTCCGCCGCCATCTGCTTCGCCCGCCCCAACCGTATCGGCCCGCGCTCGATATCAATCAGCAGCCCCGGACAGTCCAGCACCGGCAAGTTCGACCACTCCTTCAATCGCCCATCCGTCACCAGTAACACCCGCCGCTGTTCCGCCGGAAAGCGCTTTTGCCGAGCCGCCAGCCAGCGACCTGCATCGCCCAGCGCCGCCAGCAACGGCGTGCCGCCGCCCGCGCCCAGGCCCTCAAGCCAGCTGCGCAATCCGCTGGAGGCTTTCAACCCTTTGACCTGCCAGTTCGGCGCCAGACCGCTTGCCGTCAACAACGCCAACCGCGCACGCTGGCGGTAGGCATCGTCGAACACTTGCGCCAGCAGGCCTTTGGCATCGCTCAACGCCTGATGACGCCGCGTCGAGGCCGAGGCATCGACAATCACCAGCCACAATTCATGGGCGCTTCGGGTGCGCAGATGAAACAGCACATCGCTGCGCTGACGCGGCCGGCCATTGAGCAAGGTGCCGGGCCAGTTGATCGAGCCGCTGCGTGCGGCATGGCGTTTGCCCTGTTTGCCGTTGTCCAGCCGTCCTGCGCGGGGCCTGGCATTCGCCCCCGCATCAGATCGAGGGCGAATGCCTAGGGCTTTTTTGGCCAGCTCGGCACTTCACGGCGTGCGCCGACCGGCAGCGCCTGGGCGGGCATTTCCCCCCATTGGCCCTGACCTTCGCTCGGGGCGGAGTTTTGCGCAGATGGCGGCTGATGCTGTTGCGGTGCCGGCGTTGATTGCTCACGGCGGCGATGGCGCAAGGCGAACTCGGCGACCGCGTCGATATCGGCCTCACCGATCGCGTTTGCACCGCGCCATGCGGCATGGGCGCGAGCGGCGCGCAGCCACACCAGGTCAGCGCGCAAACCATCGACACCGGCGGCAAAGCAGCGCTCGGTAATGTGCGCCAACGCTTCATCACCGAGCGGAATACTCGCCAGGACGCTGCGCGCCTTCTCGCACCGTTCGCGCAACGACTGCTGCTGATGCTCCCACTGCGCGCAGAAGCGTTGTGGATCGTTGTCGTAATCCAGACGTCGACGGATGATCTGGCCACGTTCGGTAGGTGCAGTGTGACCGCTGAGCGCGACGTTCAGCCCAAAGCGGTCAAGCAGTTGCGGACGCAGTTCGCCCTCTTCCGGGTTCATGGTGCCGATCAGCACAAACTTCGCTGAATGCCGATGGGAAATGCCGTCGCGCTCGATCAGGTTGGTGCCGCTGGCGGCGACGTCGAGCAACAAGTCCACGAGATGATCCGGCAGCAGGTTGACTTCGTCGACGTAGAGCACGCCGCCGTCGGCCTTGGCCAGAACACCGGGGGAAAATTGCGCACGCCCGTCACTCAGGGCGGCGTCGAGGTCGAGGGTGCCGACCAGGCGCTCTTCGGTGGCGCCCAATGGCAAGGTGACGAATTGACCACTGGCCAACAGGTCCGCGAGCCCCCGGGCCAAGGTGGATTTAGCCATGCCGCGCGGACCTTCGATCAGCACGCCGCCGATTTTCGGGTCGATGGCGGTCAGGCACAGGGCGAGCTTCAAGTCGTCGGCGCCGACCACGGCGGATAAGGGGAAATGCGGGGTGTCGGTCATCTTCAATACTCGGTCATGGTCGGTGGCAGGTAAACCTTGTACCTGTGGGAGTGAGCCTGCTCGCGATAGCGGTGTTTCAGCCAACGTCTTTGTTGGCTGAAGGAATGTCATCGCGAGCAGGCTCGCTTCCACAGGTGTAAGTGCGCTAGCTGTCTTCTTCTATATCCAGCAACAAGTTTTCCAGCGCCTCGCGATACTCACCCGGCTCCTTCCACATCCCCCGCTGCTGCGCTTCCAGCATCCGTTCGGTCATGTCGCGCAAGGCGTGCGGGTTGTGCTCGCGAACAAACTCGCGCGTCGCCGGGTCGAGCAAATAAGCGTCGGCCAGCAACGCGTACTGGTGATCGTCAATCAGCTGCGTGGTGGCGTCGAACGCAAACAGATTATCAACCGTCGCCGCCAGTTCGAACGCGCCTTTGTAGCCGTGACGCTTAACCCCCTCGATCCACTTTGGATTGGCCGCCCGGGAGCGGATCACCCGATTCAGCTCTTCTTTCAAAGTGCGGATCTTCGGCAAATCCGGCTGGCTGTGATCGCCGTGGTAACTCGCCGCAGCTTCACCGCTGAGGCTTTCCACAGCGGCGAGCATGCCGCCCTGGAACTGGTAATAGTCGTTGGAATCGAGCAAATCGTGTTCGCGGTTGTCCTGATTTTGCAGCACCGCTTGCACCTGGCTCAGGCGTTGGGCGAATTGTTCGCGGGCAGCGGTGCCTTCGTCGGAACCGCCATAAGCATAGCCGCCCCAATTCAGGTAAACCTCGGCCAGGTCTTCACGGTTTTGCCACAGACGACCGTCGATAGCGCCCTGCACCCCGGCGCCATAGGCACCGGGTTTGGCACCGAAGATTCGCCAACCGGCCTGACGATTCGCGGCTTCTTCATCGAGGCCCGATTGCATCAGCGCTTCACGCTCGGCTCGCACTTTCGCAGCCAGCGGATTGAGGTCATCCGGCTCATCCAGCGCGGCGACCGCTTGCACCGCCGCATCGAACAGGCGGATCAGGTTGGCAAACGCATCACGGAAGAACCCGGAGACGCGCAAAGTCACGTCCACGCGCGGGCGGTCGAGCAAGCTCAGCGGCAGAATTTCGAAATCGTCGACTCGCTGACTGCCCGTCGCCCAGACCGGGCGCACGCCCATCAGCGCCATGGCTTGGGCGATGTCGTCGCCGCCGGTGCGCATGGTTGCGGTGCCCCAGACCGACAGGCCGAGCTGGCGCAGGTGATCGCCATGGTCTTGCATATGGCGTTCGAGGATCAGGTTGGCTGACTGGAAGCCGATGCGCCACGCGGTGGTGGTCGGCAGGTTGCGAACGTCCACCGAATAGAAATTGCGCCCGGTCGGCAGCACGTCCAGGCGACCGCGACTGGGTGCGCCGCTGGGGCCGGCGGGGACGAAGCGACCGTTCAAGGCGTCGAGCAGACCACGCATTTCGGCTGGGCCGCAGGCGTCAAGGCGTGGTGCCACGACTTCGCGCAGGCTGTCGAGGATGGCGTGCACCTCGGACCAGCGTGCCTCCTGTAGGAGTGAGCCTGCTCGCGATAGCGATGGGTCAATCAACATCAATGTTGAATGATGAATCGCATCGCGAGCAGGCTCACTCCTACAGGGTCCGGGTTCAGTCATCAAGTTTTGCGAAATGAGTTGAGCGGCGAACAATTCAAGACGTTCACGGGTGTCCCCTGCCGTGCGCCAGGCTTCACCGCTGAGCGATTGCAGCTCAGCTGGACGCGGTCCCATCCAAGGCTTGGCCAACGCACAATCCAGCGGATCGAAACGCAGTTCGAACGCCTTCGCCAACGCGCGCAGCAAACTCGATTGCGCGCCACGCCCATCGCCACGAGGAATCCGCAGCAACGCCAGCAAGGTATCGATGCGCAACCGCCCGGTCGGTGACTCGCCGAAGATGTGCAGGCCATCGCGAATTTGCGACTCCTTCAAATCGCACAAGTACGTGTCCAGGCGTGGCAACCAGATCGCCGCATCGGCATCGCTGTCGAGTTTTTCGTCCAGTTGCAGTTCGCGATCAATGTGCGTGTCGCGCACCAGTTGCAGGATGTCGCGTTGCAATTCCCGGGCGCGACGCGGATCGAGCAGTTGCGCTTCGTAATATTCGTCGGCCAGCAACTCAAGGTTGCGCAATGGCCCGTAGGTTTCAGCGCGGGTCAGCGGCGGCATCAGGTGGTCGATGATCACTGCTTGCGTGCGGCGCTTGGCCTGCGCGCCCTCGCCCGGATCGTTGACGATAAACGGATAAATGTTTGGCAGCGGCCCGAGCAGTGCGTCCGGCCAGCAGCTTTCCGACAACCCGACGCCTTTGCCCGGCAGCCATTCGAGGTTGCCGTGCTTGCCAACGTGGATCACGCCGTGGGCACCGTAGGTGTTGCGTAGCCAGAAGTAAAACGCCAGATAGCCGTGGGGCGGCACCAGGTCCGGGTCGTGATAGACCGCGCTCGGGTCCACCTGATAGCCGCGCGCCGGTTGAATGCCGACGAAGGTCAGGCCCAAGCGCAGGCCGGCGATCATCATTCGCCCGCCACGGTACATCGGGTCACTGTCGGGTGTGCCCCAGCGTTCCAGCACGGCCTGGCGATTGGCTTCGGGCAAGGCCTCGAACATCCGTTCGTATTCGTCCAGCGCGAGGCTTTGATGACACGGACGCTGGTCCAAGGTGTCGAGGTCGTTGCTGACGCCGCCGAGCAATTGGTGAATCAGTGCGGTGCCGCTGTCCGGCAATTCGGCCGGCAATGGATAGCCCTCGCTGCGCAACGCACGCAGGATGTTCAGTGATGCGGCCGGGGTGTCGAGGCCGACGCCATTGCCGATGCGCCCATCACGGGTCGGGTAATTGGCCAGGATCAGGGCGATGCGTTTTTCGCTGTTCGGCACCCGCGCCAGATCGATCCAGCGCCGCGCCAGTTCGGCGACGAAATCCATGCGTTCCGGCTGCGCTCGATAACACACCACATCCGACTGACTGCGCTCACTGCGCCACGCCAGATCCTTAAAGCTAATGGGGCGGCTGATGATCCGACCGTCCAGCTCCGGCAACGCGATGTGCATCGCCAGGTCGCGCGGGCCGAGGCCCTGCTCGCTGGCACGCCAACCGGGTTCGTTGTCCTGGGCGCAAATCGCCTGGATCACCGGGATGTCGCGGCGAAACGGTCGCAGGTGCGGGGCTTCGGGGCTGGACTGGGCGAAACCGGTGGTGTTCAGAATCACCCCCGCCTCGACTTCATCCAGCCAACCCTCAACCACCGTCAGGCAGCCAGGCTCTTTCAAACTGGCCACGGCAATCGGCAAAGGGTTTAACCCGGCCGCTTGCAAACGTTGGCAAAAAACATCAATGAAAGCGGTATTGGCCGCTTGCAAATGCGAGCGGTAAAACAGCAGCGCCGCCACCGGTTGATCGGCTTGCCAGTCGGCTTGCCAATCGCTCAGTTCAGCGGGACTTTTTTGTGGGTGGTAAATCGCTGTGCGCGGCAGAACTTGCGGCTCGGCCCAAGTGTAATCGCGGCCCAGCCAGCGAGTGGCCAGGCAGCGGAAAAAGTCCAGGGCATTGCCCATGCCGCCCTGACGCAAAAACTGCCAGAGCCGGTCACGGTCTTCGGCAGCGACAGTGCTCAGGTCGCTGAGCTCCGGGTCCGGACGATCATCGCCCGGCACCAGAATCAGTTGCACGCCCCGTTCGGACAACTGCACCAGCCGCTCGACGCCATACCGCCAATAGGCGATGCCGCCGTGCAGCGAGATCAGAATCACCTTGGCGTGGCGCAACACTTCGTCGACGTACAGATCCACCGAAGCGTGATTCTGCACCTGCATCGGATTGGCCAGGCGTACGCTGGGGTAGTCGTCGGGCAGTTGCTGCGCGGCTTCAGCAAGCAGCGCCAGGCTGGAATCGCCGCTGCACAGGATCACCAGCTCGGCGGGGGTTTGCCCAAGGTCGGCGATGTTGTCATCCGACACGAAACCGCCGGGCTGGGTCCTGAGCAGGTGCATGGCTTAAACGCTGAGAGCGGCGCGCAATTGCGCTTCAAGCAGTTCGGCGTCCAGTTCCTGGCCGATCAGCACCAGGCGCGTGGTGCGCGCTTCCTCGGCCCCCCACTGACGGTCGAAATGCTTGTCGAAACGTGTGCCCACGCCCTGAATCAGCAATCGCATCGGCTTGTTCGGGATCGCGGCGAAACCTTTGACGCGCAGGATGCCGTGCTTGACCACCAATTGCGTCAGCGCGTCCATCAGCAGGCTTTCGTCGGCTTGCGGCAATTCGATGGAAATGGAATCGAAAGCGTCGTGATCGTGATCGTCTTCACCTTCGTGGTGATGATCGTGGTGGCTGTGACGCCTGTCGATGTGTTCTTCGGAACCGGCACCTAAGCCGATCAACACGTCCAGTGGCAGACGGCCGCTGCTGGCTTCGATGACTTTTACCGCAGGCGGCAATTCTTCGGCGACTTCAAGGCGCACGCGGGCCAAGTCTTCAGGGCTGATCAGGTCGGCCTTGTTGAGGATCACCAGGTCGGCACTGGCCAGCTGATCGGCGAACAACTCGTGCAGCGGCGACTCATGGTCCAGGTTCGGGTCGAGTTTGCGCTGGGCATCGACCTGATCAGGGAACGCGGCGAAGGTGCCGGCGGCCACGGCCGGGCTGTCGACGACGGTGATGACTGCGTCGACGGTGCAGGCGCTGCGGATTTCCGGCCACTGGAAAGCTTGAACCAGCGGTTTGGGCAGGGCCAGGCCCGAAGTTTCGATGAGAATATGGTCGAGGTCACCGCGACGGGCTACCAGTTCGCGCATCACCGGGAAGAACTCTTCCTGAACGGTGCAGCACAGGCAGCCGTTTGCCAGTTCGTAGACGCGACCGTTGGCTTCTTCTTCGGTGCAGCCGATGGAGCACTGCTTGAGGATTTCGCCATCGATGCCCAGCTCGCCAAACTCATTGACGATCACCGCAATACGACGACCCTGAGCGTTGTCGAGCATGTGGCGCAGCAACGTGGTTTTGCCCGAACCGAGGAAGCCAGTAACGATGGTGACGGGAAGTTTGGCCAGTGTTTTCATCGGATGCCCTTTAGCAAGGTGGCGGGCATACGGGACGACGACCGGCAACGCGGATGCGCGTGCCTGAAGAGTTCGCCACCGGATCACCCCGCCCGGTTGAAAGTGAGAATCTGTGTCGAGGCAGGTCTCCTGGCTGACGGCTGGCCAGTCGATTGACTGGCGGTTGCTGCGCCTTCCCGCTCGCGCCATGGCTGGCGCATGCAGTGGCATGGCAGAAACTGAACCGTTCACAGTTGCGGGGGCAGCCGCGGCATTGACCGCGTTCCCTTCTTAGCTTCGGCAAACGCCGAAGAACCTCGAAAGCGCAAGGCTACGCATCCCGCTGGGGCGGGTCAATGTTCATGCCGCGTTCTGTGGTGGATGGAATGACGCCATCGCGGGCAAGCCCTAATCCCGATCAGTTAAGGCGTTGAGCGCCGCAATCCTTGTGGGAGCGGGCTTGCCCGCGATGCAGGCACCTCGATTTCGAGTTGAGAACCTTTGGCAATTGACGCGAATGCCCCGTCATGCTCTCCTACGCACTTTGTTACGGGTGCCCTTCACAGGGTGAAACGGGAAACCGGTGAATCATGTGCTTTACTCAAAGCCATGTCAGTCCGGTGCTGCCCCCGCAACGGTAAGCGAGCGAAGCGTCAAATCCACTGTGCCAGCAGTTCGGCATGGGAAGGTGATGCTTGCAGGTCAAGGCGAAAGCCTGCGCCCCTCGTGAGCCCGGAGACCGGCCCGCAACACAAAGTGACCGTTACGGACACTGAACAACAAACCCGCGGTGGGCGGGCGCTGTTTGAACGTCTGCGTGCCCGCTCGCAGGGGTTTTCCATGCGCTCTATTCACCCGCTGACAGACCAGAGGGATGCGCCATGTCGATTATCAGCAGCACCGGCCACACAACCGCCAGCACCACTTCTACCCTGACCCAACGCCTGACTGCCGCCGTCTGCGCGTCAATCCTGGGCGCTAGCCTTGTGTACTTCGCCGGTTTCTCGCACATCGAAGCGGTGCACAACGCCGCGCACGATACCCGTCACAGCTCTGCATTCCCGTGCCATTGAGAGCTGACGACATGATCAAGCGTATTGCGCAAACCGCAGGGTTCACCGGGCTGCTGGCTGCCCTGTTGCTGACCTTGCTGCAAAGCTTCTGGGTTGCGCCGCTGATTCTTCAAGCGGAAACCTATGAGAAAGCCGAGCCGGCGGTGGTTCAATCCCATGAACACGCCGAAGGCGCCATGGCCGCACACACCCACGACGCCGAAGCCTGGGAGCCAGAAGACGGCTGGCAGCGCGTGCTGTCGACCACTGGCGGCAATCTGGTGGTGGCCGTTGGTTTCGCCCTGATGCTCGCCGGTCTCTACACCCTGCGCGCCCCCAACAGCACCGCTCAAGGTCTGCTGTGGGGTCTGGCCGGTTATGCGACGTTTGTCCTCGCACCGACCCTGGGCCTGCCGCCTGAATTGCCGGGCACCGCTGCGGCGGATCTGGCGCAACGGCAGATCTGGTGGATCGGCACCGCTGCCTCCACCGCTGTCGGGATCGCGTTGATCGTGTTCAGCCGTCACTGGCTGATGAAAGTGCTGGGCGTGGCGATTCTGGCCGTTCCGCACGTGATTGGCGCGCCACAACCTGAAGTGCATTCGATGCTCGCGCCGGAAGCCCTGGAAGCTCAATTCAAAATCGCTTCGCAGTTGACCAACGTGGCGTTCTGGCTGGCCCTGGGCCTGATCAGTGCCTGGTTGTTCCGCCGCAAAAGCGATAGCCAATACCACGCATGACAAAGGCTGGCACAGTGCCGACGCTCGTAGTCGGCCTGGGCTGCCAGCGTGGTTGCCCCGCCAGCACGCTACGTGCTTTGCTCGATCAGGCATTACAGACACATCACATCAGACTTCATGAGATCACGGCCCTGGCCAGCATCGACTTGAAGCGTGATGAACCTGGCCTGATTGAGCTCGCGGAACAACTCGCGCTGCCGCTGATGTATTTCAACAGTGATCAATTGGCCGGTTATCACCCGCAACTCAGCCATCATTCGAACATCGCGTTCGAACATAGCGGCTGCTACGGCGTAGCCGAAAGTGCCGCCCTGGCATTGGCCGAACAGCTGACTCAGGCGCCGGCAAAACTGCTGATTACTCGACAAATACTTGCCCAAGCGACGCTGGCATTAGCGGGTGCTGCGTAAAATCCCCGATAATCACGCTTTCGATCATGAGCAATCTTCATCTGAAGCCTTGCCCAGCCTCTTCTTTTCACAGGAACTGACGATGACCGTCTACTTCATTGGCGCAGGTCCCGGCGACCCAGAACTGATCACGGTCAAAGGCCAACGGCTGATTCGCACCTGCCCGGTGATCATCTACGCCGGCTCCCTGGTGCCTGCCGCCGTGCTGGAAGGCCATCGCGCCGAACAGGTGGTCAACAGCGCGGAATTACACTTGGAACAGATTATCGAACTAATCAAAACCGCCCACGCTAACGGCCAGGACGTCGCGCGGGTTCATTCCGGCGATCCGAGTCTGTATGGCGCGATTGGCGAGCAGATTCGCTATCTGCGCGAGCTCAATATTCCTTTTGAAATCGTTCCAGGTGTCACGGCGACGGCGGCGTGTGCAGCGCTTTTAGGGGCGGAGCTGACTCTCCCGGACATTTCGCAGAGCGTGATTCTGACCCGCTACGCCGACAAGACCGCCATGCCGGCGGGCGAAGAACTGGGCAGTCTGGCGCAACACGGGGCGACCATGGCCATACATTTGGGCGTGAATCACCTGGAGAAAATTCTTGTTGAACTGCTGCCGCATTACGGCGCGGACTGTCCGATTGCGGTGATTCACCGCGCGACGTGGCCGGATCAGGATTGGGTGGTGGGGACGCTTGAGGATATTGCCGGGAAGGTTGAAGCCAAGGGGTTTCGGCGGACGGCGTTGATTCTGGTGGGACGGGTGTTAGGGAGTGACCAGTTCAGCGAGTCGTCGCTGTATCGCGCCGGGCATGCGCATCTCTATCGCCAATAAGGCCCCATCGCGAGCAGGCTCACTCCCACAGTTGATCGCATTCACCTGTGGGAGCGAGCCTGCTCGCGATGGGGTCAGTGGACTTCACCAATAAAAAACGGCGCTCACGGGGCGCCGTTTTTTATTTTCGCAGCGAACACCTTAGTAGTAGGCGTTTTCTTTCTGCGTGTGGTCCGTCACGTCACGTACGCCCTTGAGCTCAGGAATACGCTCAAGCAGGGTGCGCTCGATGCCTTCCTTCAGGGTCACGTCCGCCTGGCCGCAGCCTTGGCAACCACCGCCGAATTTAAGAACGGCGATGCCGTCTTCGACCACATCGATCAGGCTGACCTGACCGCCGTGGCTCGCCAACCCCGGGTTGATCTCGGTTTGCAGGTAATAATTGATGCGCTCGTTGACCGGGCTGTCGGCGTTGACCATCGGCACTTTGGCGTTTGGCGCCTTGATGGTCAGTTGGCCGCCCATGCGGTCGGTGGCGTAATCGACCACCGCGTCGTCCAGGAAGGCTTCGCTGAAGTGATCGATATAAGCGGTGAAGCTTTTCAGCCCCAGCGCCGTGTCTTCAGGTTTTTCTTCGCCCGGCTTGCAGTAGGCAATGCAGGTTTCGGCGTACTGGGTGCCAGGCTGGGTGATAAAGACGCGGATGCCGATACCCGGGGTGTTCTGCTTGGAGAGCAGGTCAGCCAGATAATCGTGGGCGGCGTCGGTAATGGTTATAGCGGTCATGGAAACTCCTCGCAGGCTTGGGCGCAGTTTACGCCAATCAACGCTCCGCACAAAGTCCTAGTATTTTTGTCGGGAAAGAAACATTGATTCCCCCCTGTAGGAGCTGGCTTGCCAGCTCCTACAGGGGATTTCGGTGGATCAGAGGTTTTCGTAGCGATTCATGTCCAGCACGCCCTCTTCCACCGGGTCGGTTTCGTGGACGTACCGGCTGAGGTCGTGGAAATAGAACCAGAATTGTGGATGACTGCGGCGGACTCCCCAACGTTCGACGATTTTCTCGAAGCTGTCGGTATCGTTGGCGCGTTCCATTGCATCGACGAAGGCCGGCACCTGGTCGGCCGGAATGTTGAACATGAAGTTCGGGTAGCTGCTGAGTACACCCGGGAAAATGGTCAGCGTGTCGAGCCCCGGCTGATAGCGCAACGACTCACCGAGCAGGAACGCGACGTTGCTGTGGGCACGGTTGCGCAGCAAGCTGTAGACCTCGCGTTTGCCGCTTGCGGTTTCGATGCGCAACATCGTCGCTTCCGGCAACTGGTCGATGACCTTCAATCCAGCCGCCGGACGCGAAGTGAGGCGACTCAAGGCCTGTTCGGCGCTCTGCAACGCCGGGTCGATATTCGGCCGCGAGCAATACGCGCCTTCGCATCGATTGATCGGATCGGGTTTGGCATTGAGATCGCCGTAACGGGCCAGTAACTGCATGGCGAAGTCGCGCTTGGGGTCTTTCTCGTCGAGTTTCAGCGCGGTCGGCTTGTCGTCATCGATGGCCTCGTAGTCCAGCCACATCTTGAGCCTGCCACTGTTCTGGTACCAATCGTCGAGATAGCCGTCCCGCGAATTGGCCGGCATCAGGCGCAGGAAGTTCTGCTCGGCGCCGTTACGGATCAGGTCGAAGTACAGACGGGTCTGGGCCTGATGGGAAACGTTGCCGAACACGTCGAAGTTCACCGCCAGTTGATAGTAGGTGCGCTCCAGCAGCGGAAAGTCGAACAGCCACATCGTTTGCGGCACATCGCCGATCAGGCCCTTGTTCACCGAGGCACTGTCGAAGTGCCGAAAAATGCTCAACAGTGCGTTGTCATTCCCCGCCCACAAGGTCGACCAACTGGGCGCCGGTGCTTCAGCGTAGCTGTCCCGGCGCAGCGCTTCGTACTCGTTACGTTTGTCGCGATAGTCATGCCACAGGCTCAAGACGCTGCCGACGTCATCGTTCTGCCCCGGCATGGCCAGCAACGGCGTCGCCTGGCCGCGGTAGTTCGGGTCGATGATATAGAGGTCATGTTCCGGGGCCTGGAACATCGCCCAGAAGTTATCGCGGATCACGTCCGTGGCAATCTGGCCACGGCACACCGGGCCGCGAATGAAGGTGCGCACGAAGTACTCGGCGTTGTCGAGCATGAACTGGTAGCGCGCCTGCGCCGGGATTGCTTCAAACGTCGCAAACGGATTGGCCCGCCGCTCCGGCCCGTAACCGGGCAAGGCGTTGACCTGCCAGTTGCCGGTATAGAACAGGCTATTCACCCGCGCCATCTTCGCCGCACTCAGCGGATAGGTGATGTGGGTCTTCTGCACAATCACGCCCTGCACCGGCCACAGGCGGTAATACACCTGAGTGCCGGGATCGTCATTCGGACGGCGTGTACTGATCAGATCAATAGGCTGGCCGGTTGGCGTACGTGAGCGCACCCACTGGAAGAAGTGCCCTGGCTCGCCGTCCTTGAAGTAGATATGTGCAAGAAACCAGTGCTCGAACAGCCAGCGCGCCACCAGGCTGTGCCGGGAGCCGGGCGCGTTAAGCAGGTTTTCCCACTGCACCACTTGCAACGCTTCTTTCGCGCTCGGCACCAGCCCCTGCTCATCAATCGGCGCACCCGACGCCAGCCAGCGTTGCAGCGTCTGGTATTGCTGATCGGTCAGGCCAGTCACTGCCAGCGGCATGCCCTCTTTGGGATGCGCACTGGCGTAACCGTCGAATTGCGCCGGCGTGGCGCACATGTTTTCCCGATTCAGTCCCAGCACGATGTCTTGTGGCAATTTGGCATTGGGTTGCAATGGGGTGTTGTGGCCCAGTTCAAGCATCCGCGCCATCAACGCGGCCTGACTGCCTTGGGCGTCGAGCACGGGAAAGAAGCCCTTCTGCTGCCAGGCGTGCTTGCCAAAGGCGTCGTAAAACAGCCGGGTCGGGGCTGCGGCGGCGCGGCGATCACCGTCGTAGACCGGGACTTTAGTCGCGCCACGCGCCGCCCCTTCTCCACTGCCGAGGTTGAGCTGACAGGCGGCATCGTTGCATGCATGGCAGGCCACGCACTTTTCGGTAAAGATCGGTTGTATGTCACGGCTGTAGGAAATGGCAGAGGAAATGGCCGGACCTTGCGCAGCGGCGTCCCAGCTTAGAAGCAGCATAAACATGCTGATGATGACGCGATACGACATATCCCTGGTCCCAATCATGAAAAATCGCCGCGATTCTACCGGGTGGACGCCCGTACCAACATGAACGATATTCATGCAAATCCGGCGCATGCTCTAAAAGCGCACAGGTTTGCTATGATTCCGCCCCTTCGTCATGGCCTTTCCGAGTAGTCCAAATGTCCGATCGCAGTGTTCGCCTTCAAGCTCTCAAGCACGCCCTCAAAGAGCGCATCCTGATTCTCGATGGCGGCATGGGCACAATGATCCAGAGCTACAAGCTCGAAGAACAGGATTACCGTGGCAAACGCTTTGCTGACTGGCCAAGCGATGTCAAAGGCAACAACGACCTGTTGGTGCTGACGCGCCCGGACGTGATTGGTGGCATCGAGAAAGCCTACCTGGATGCCGGCGCCGACATTCTGGAAACCAACACCTTCAACGCCACCCAGATTTCCCTGGCCGACTACGGCATGCAAGGCCTGGCTTACGAGTTAAACGTCGAAGGCGCCCGTCTGGCCCGCAAGATCGCCGACGCCAAGACCCGGGAAACCCCGGACAAGCCGCGCTTCGTTGCCGGCGTACTGGGCCCGACCAGCCGCACCTGCTCACTGTCGCCAGACGTGAACAACCCCGGCTACCGCAACGTGACCTTTGATGAACTGGTGGAGAACTATACCGAATCCACCAAGGGCCTGATCGAAGGCGGCGCGGACCTGATCCTGATTGAAACCATCTTCGACACCCTGAATGCCAAAGCGGCGATCTTCGCCGTGCAAGGCGTGTTTGAAGAGCTGGGCATCGAGCTGCCGATCATGATCTCCGGCACCATCACCGATGCCTCCGGCCGTACCCTCTCCGGCCAGACCACCGAAGCGTTCTGGAACTCCGTGGCCCACGCCAAGCCGATCTCGGTCGGCCTGAACTGCGCCCTCGGTGCCAGCGAACTGCGTCCGTACCTGGAAGAGCTGTCGAACAAGGCCGGCACCCATGTGTCCGCGCACCCGAACGCCGGTCTGCCGAACGAATTCGGTGAGTACGACGAACTGCCGGTGGACACCGCCAAGGTCATTGAAGAATTCGCTCAAAGTGGCTTCCTGAACATTGTCGGTGGCTGCTGTGGCACAACGCCGGGGCATATCGAAGCCATCGCCAAAGCCGTGGCCGGTTATGCACCGCGTCAAATTCCCGAAATCCCCAAGGCCTGCCGCCTTTCGGGGCTGGAACCGTTCACCATCGATCGCAGTTCGTTGTTCGTCAACGTCGGCGAACGGACCAACATCACCGGTTCCGCCAAATTCGCCCGCCTGATCCGTGAAGACAATTACACCGAAGCCCTGGAAGTCGCCCTGCAGCAAGTCGAAGCCGGCGCCCAGATAATCGACATCAACATGGACGAAGGGATGCTCGATTCGAAGAAGGCCATGGTGACCTTCCTCAATCTGATTGCCGGCGAGCCGGACATCTCCCGCGTCCCGATCATGATCGACTCCTCGAAATGGGAAGTGATCGAAGCCGGCCTGAAATGCATCCAGGGCAAGGGCATCGTCAACTCGATCAGCATGAAGGAAGGTGTCGAGCAGTTCATTCACCACGCCAAACTGTGCAAGCGCTACGGTGCTGCGGTGGTCGTGATGGCCTTCGACGAAGCCGGCCAGGCCGACACCGAAGCGCGCAAGAAAGAAATCTGCAAACGCTCCTACGACATTCTGGTCAACGAAGTCGGTTTCCCGCCGGAAGACATCATCTTCGACCCGAACATCTTCGCCGTGGCCACCGGCATTGAAGAACACAACAACTATGCCGTCGACTTCATCAACGCCTGCGCCTACATCCGCGACGAACTGCCGTACGCGCTGACCTCGGGCGGCGTGTCCAACGTGTCGTTCTCGTTCCGTGGCAACAACCCGGTGCGTGAGGCGATTCACTCGGTGTTCCTGCTGTATGCGATCCGCAACGGCCTGACCATGGGCATCGTCAACGCCGGTCAGCTGGAGATCTACGACCAGATCCCGCAAGAGCTGCGCGATGCCGTCGAAGACGTGATCCTCAACCGCACTCCGGAAGGCACCGACTCCCTCCTCGCCATTGCCGACAAGTACAAGGGCGACGGCAGCGTCAAGGAAGCCGAGACCGAAGAATGGCGCGGCTGGCCAGTCAACAAGCGTCTGGAGCATGCACTGGTCAAGGGCATCACCACGCACATCGTTGAAGACACCGAAGAATCGCGCCAGTCGTTCGCTCGTCCGATCGAAGTGATCGAAGGCCCTCTGATGTCCGGCATGAACATTGTCGGCGACCTGTTCGGCGCCGGCAAAATGTTCCTGCCGCAGGTGGTGAAATCCGCCCGCGTGATGAAGCAGGCCGTGGCCCACTTGATCCCGTTCATCGAACTGGAAAAAGGCGACAAACCGGAAGCCAAGGGCAAGATCCTGATGGCGACGGTCAAAGGCGACGTGCACGACATCGGCAAGAACATCGTCGGCGTTGTCCTGGGCTGTAACGGCTACGACATCGTCGACCTTGGCGTGATGGTCCCGGCAGAAAAGATCCTGCAAGTAGCCAAGGAGCAGAAGTGCGACATCATCGGCCTGTCCGGCCTGATCACGCCTTCGCTGGATGAAATGGTCCACGTCGCCCGCGAAATGCAGCGTCAGGACTTCTACCTGCCGTTGATGATCGGTGGCGCGACCACCTCCAAAGCGCACACGGCGGTGAAAATCGAGCCCAAGTACAGCAACGACGCGGTGATCTACGTCACCGATGCCTCCCGCGCCGTCGGCGTGGCGACACAATTGCTGTCCAAGGAACTGAAACCGGCGTTCGTCGAAAAAACCCGCCTGGAATACATCGACGTTCGCGAACGCACGGCCAACCGCAGTGCACGCACCGAACGCCTGAGCTACCCGGCGGCCATCGCCAAGAAGCCACAGTTCGACTGGGGTACTTACGAACCGGTCAAACCGAGGTTTACCGGCTCCAAAGTGCTGGACAACATCGACCTCAAGGTTCTGGCCGAATACATCGACTGGACGCCGTTCTTTATTTCCTGGGACCTGGCCGGCAAATTTCCGCGCATTCTCGAAGACGAAGTCGTCGGTGAAGCCGCGACCTCGCTGTACGCCGATGCCCAGGAAATGCTCGCCAAGCTGATCGACGAAAAACTCATCAGCGCCCGTGCAGTGTTCGGCTTCTGGCCGGCCAACCAGGTGCGAGACGATGACATTGAAGTCTACGGCGATGATGGCAAGGCAATTGCCAAGTTGCACCATCTGCGTCAGCAGATCATCAAGACCGATGGCAAGCCGAACTTCTCCCTGGCCGACTTTGTCGCGCCGAAGGACAGCGAAGTCATCGACTATGTGGGCGGGTTCATCACCACCGCCGGCATCGGCGCTGAAGAAGTGGCCAAGGCCTATCAGGACGCCGGCGACGATTACAACTCGATCATGGTCAAGGCACTCGCCGACCGTCTGGCCGAAGCCTGCGCCGAGTGGCTGCACCAGCAGGTGCGTAAAGACTACTGGGGTTACGCCAAGGACGAGACGCTCGACAACGAGGCGCTGATCAAAGAGCAATACACCGGCATCCGCCCTGCTCCGGGCTACCCGGCGTGCCCGGATCACACCGAGAAGTCCACGCTGTTCAAACTGTTGGATCCGGAAGCTGAAGAGATGAAGGCCGGTCGTAGCGGCGTGTTCCTCACCGAGCACTACGCGATGTTCCCGGCGGCAGCGGTCAGTGGCTGGTACTTCGCTCACCCGCAGGCGCAGTACTTTGCCGTGGGCAAGATCGACAAGGATCAGGTGCAGAGCTACACGTCGCGTAAAGGTCAGGAGCTGAGCGTGACCGAGCGTTGGTTGGCGCCAAACCTTGGTTACGACAACTAAGTCAGCTACCTGGCCACACTACTGTGGCCAGCGGAGATCCCCCTGTGGGAGCGAGCCTGCTCGCGAAAGCGGCCTGACAGTCAACATTGTTTTGACTGAAGGGGCCCCATCGCGAGCAGGCCCGCTCCCAGTTGTTTCCCACATTTGTTTGTGTCAGCCGTAGGTCTATGCTTATGGCTCAAACACACGTGACGAGGGATTTATGGACGATCCAGTCGACAACAAGCCGCCAACCTTCTGGCAGATGCTGCACAGCGTCATGGCCGCCGCGTTCGGGGTGCAGAGCGGAAAGAACCGGGCCCGGGATTTCACTCACGGCAAACCGAGTCATTTCGTGATTCTGGGGATTTTATTCACCGCAGTGTTCGCGTTGACCCTGTATGGCATCGTCCAGCTGGTGGTGCATCTGGCCGGGGTTTAGCGCATCAACGTTTGCAGGTTGAACGGGTAACGATAGGACGTTGGCTGTCCTTTAGCCGACATACGACGAAAATTCACACCGTATTCTGGCGAATCACCCTTGGCCAGCATTCGCTTGGCTGTCGCCTTGTCCACGAGTTGCAGAAGCGACACCTGCCGATCACGGCCGCCGTACTGGCTGAGCTCCACGCCCTGATCCACATCATGCAACTGCACCAGCGCCCAGCCGCCCAACGTGAAGTGCCCGCCCAACAACACGCTCAGCGTGCCATCGACTTTCGCCTGTAATGCGGCGGGCGAGGTATTGATTGCGCTGAACAAGGCGTCCTTGCCGGGTACACCGCCCGTTTCCGCAAACGCCTGCATTGCGCCGAAGGCCATTTCGTCGTTGGCTGACCATATCAGCGAGACCTTCGGATAGCGCCGAAGCAGCAGTTTCGCCTGTTCATAGGCGCGTTCACGGGTCCAGCCGCTGTAAACCATTTGCCGCAAACGCACTTCCGGATGTTCGGCCAGCGCTCGCATCATGCCTTGCTCGCGCAGTTGCGCCGAGGACGTGGTCTTCAGACCGGAAAAGGCCAGCAGTTCGATGTCCTGACCGGGTGCGGCCGGTGGATGCTGGCGAATCAACTCCTTGAGCATCAGGTAGCCGCCCTCCTCGTCATTAGGCACCAGACTGCCCAAGCGATCGGGACGGTCACCCAGCAGGCTCAATTGATTGGCGGTCAGCGACGAGTTGACCATAAACAACTTCACGCCGCTGCCCTGTGCCAGTCGCAGGATCTGCGGTGCAACGTACTGTTCGTTGACGAACACCAGATAGTCCGGCCGGTCGGGCCCCTGCAACGCCTGGCGTGCTTGCGCCACGGTGAGTTCGGGCATGCGCTGGGAATAGAGAATCTGCAAGTCGATGCCCAAATCGCGGGCCGCTGCCTGCATGAATTGCGAGTAGCTGATCCAGAAGCCTTCCTGGGCCTTCCCCGGACTCAGGAACAACACCGACTCCGCACGCGTAGCCGGTCCATAACCCACGCCCAGCATCAGCAGGAAGATGTAGAAAACTTTCAACATTAACGTCCGAGCCCCCGGAAACACCGCCGCGCATTATAGCCAGTGAGGTTCCGTAAAACGGCGTTTATTACGGTTTTTGTCCGACAATCGTCGGAATGGGACCCGGACGGGGTCGGTTATTGATGGCTGACCCAGAATACCGCCGTGCCCACGACCAGGATGATCAGAAACAAGATCGCCCAAGCATCGACCGTACTGTCAGGCTTTGTAGCTTTGGTAGGGTTGCTCATTGCATCGCCTCTTGTCGGTTTTATCGGTGATTGCACAAAGACTCGACCACAGTAAAGACGACGATTGCCCGCACCACAAATAAGGGTTTGGTCATAACGCTTCCTGTTAGTCACTTTGGTTCTTTACATATACTCAAACATCACTTTTGCGCATAACCGCAAACTGGTATCTTGCCCCGGCTCCGTAGGGAGAGCGCGGCCGTGCGCGCAGAATTGCAGAGGTTCTTGGACTGCGGCAAACACAAAAACGCAGCGGTATCCGAGCGACCCAAGCCTGAGAACAGGACTTATATGTACGTATACGACGAATACGATCAGCGGATCATCGAGGACCGCGTCAAGCAGTTCCGTGATCAGACCCGACGCTATCTGGCAGGGGAGCTGAGCGAAGAAGAATTCCGCCCCCTGCGCTTGCAAAACGGGCTATATATCCAGCGTTTCGCGCCGATGTTGCGAGTGGCGGTGCCTTACGGCCAACTGACTTCGCGCCAAGTGCGGATGATGGCCAAAATTGCCCGCGACTATGATAAGGGCTATGCCCACATCAGCACCCGGCAGAACGTGCAGTTCAACTGGCCGGCCGTGGAAGACATTCCGGACATTCTCGCTGAACTGGCGACCGTGCAGATGCACGCGATCCAGACCAGCGGCAACTGCCTGCGCAACGTCACCACCGACCAGTTCGCCGGTGTCGCCGCCGATGAATTGATCGATCCGCGCCCATGGTGCGAAATTGTCCGTCAGTGGACTACGTTCCACCCGGAATTCGCCTACCTGCCGCGTAAATTCAAGATCGCGGTCAACGGTTCGACGTCTGACCGTGCCGCCATCGAAGTCCATGACATTGGCCTTGAGCCGGTGCACAACGCCGCAGGCGAGTTGGGCTTCCGTGTATTGGTCGGTGGTGGTCTCGGCCGTACGCCGGTGGTGGGTGCGTTCATCAATGAATTCCTGCCGTGGCAAGACCTGTTGAGCTACCTCGACGCCATCCTGCGGGTCTACAACCGCTATGGCCGTCGCGACAACAAGTACAAGGCGCGAATCAAGATTCTGGTCAAGGCGCTGACGCCTGAAGTCTTCGCACAAAAGGTCGACGCGGAAATGGAACACCTTCGTGGTGGCCAGACAACGCTGACCGAGGCTGAAGTGCATCGCGTCGCCAAGCACTTCGTTGACCCGGACTACAAGGCCCTGGACAACCAGGCCGCCGAACTGGCCGAGCTCGACCAGCAGCACCCAGGCTTCGCCCGTTGGCGCACCCGCAATACCTTGGCCCACAAGAAACCGGGTTATGTGGCGGTGACCCTGTCCCTGAAGCCGACCGGCGTTGCACCGGGCGACATCACCGACAAGCAGCTCGACGCCGTGGCCGACCTGGCCGACCGTTACAGCTACGGTCAACTACGCACATCCCACGAACAGAACATCATTCTGGCCGACGTTGAACAGTCCCGACTGTTCGCGATGTGGGGCGAGTTGCGCGAACAAGGTTTCGCCACGCCGAACATTGGCTTGCTGACCGACATCATCTGCTGCCCTGGCGGTGATTTCTGCTCGCTGGCCAACGCCAAGTCGATCCCGATTGCCGAATCGATCCAGCGTCGTTTCGATGACCTGGACTACCTGTTCGACATCGGCGAACTGGACCTGAACATCTCCGGTTGCATGAACGCCTGTGGTCACCACCACGTCGGCCACATCGGCATCCTCGGGGTGGACAAGAAAGGCGAAGAGTTTTACCAGGTGTCCCTCGGTGGCAGCGCCAGCCGTGACGCCAGCCTGGGCAAGATCCTCGGCCCGTCCTTTGCCCAGGAAGCCATGCCTGACGTGATCGAAAAGCTGATCGACGTGTACATCGAACAACGTACCGAAGACGAACGCTTCATCGACACCTATCAGCGTATTGGCATCGACCTCTTCAAGGAGCGCGTCTATGCAGCGAATCATTAAGAACAACGAAGTCGTCGACGAAACCTGGCACCTGCTGCCCAAGGATTTCAACATCGACGAGATCAGCAACTGCGACGACCTCATCGTCCCCCTGCAGCTGTGGCGCGAACACAGCCGTATGCTCAAGGCCCGCGACGGTGGCTTGGGCGTGTGGCTGGATGCCGATGAAGAAGCCGAAGAAATCGGTGAAGACGCGGAGCAGTTCCAGGTCATCGCCCTGAACTTCCCGGCCTTTACCGATGGCCGCAACTACTCCAACGCCCGCCTGCTGCGTGACCGTTACGGTTTCAAAGGCGAATTGCGGGCCATTGGCGATGTGCTGCGCGATCAGTTGTTCTACATGCATCGCTGCGGTTTCGATGCGTTCGCGGTCCGCCCCGACAAAGACCCGTACGAAGCCCTGGAAGGTCTCAAGGACTTCTCGGTAACGTATCAGGCCGCCACCGACGAACCGCTGCCGCTGTTCCGTCGTCGCTGATGGTCAAGCCTTGAACCCCTTTCGGGGTTCAAGGCTCCCCTCCAGCTTTAAGTTAAAGATTGGCACGATCCTCCAGCGCCTTGAAAGCCGCCATCGGATGATCAAAGCGTCCGCTGCTGCTGCTCAATCGATCCCACATTTCCTGCGAAGCGTCCGCCTCGTCCAACAATCGCCAGACTCGTGTTTGTAGCGACAGATAGCGGACTTGAAAGTCGGCCGTCAGGCTCAGCCTGTCCATGATCGCTAAAAACCGTGTGCCATTGGGCTTGCCTGCCAGTCGCTGCCAAAGGGCTTGTCGTGACTGTTGCAACGCTGCGTCGTAGTCTCGCAGCCATACCCTCGGCGAGCCATTGCCGGCGCCGGGCGCGCTGAGCCATAAATTAATGCCCGTTTGCTCTCGATGGCTGACCAATCGGCGCAGCGTGTCTTCGTCTGTCAGCGGATTGCCCAATAGCAGCACACGATCATCTTCGACTGCCTGGTTTATGACCGCTGGCGGTACCCGGGTGATCTGGTTGTCACGCAAATCCAGCGACGTCAGATAGGGCTCCTCCCTGATACCGATCGGGCATCGGGTGATTTGAGTGTTTCTCAGGTTGAGCTGACGCAGATCGTTCATGCCGATCACCAACGGCGGCACGACCAAGGGGTTGTCGCTCAAGTCCAGCGTTTGCAGATGGGTCAGATCACGCAGTTGTGAGGCGGCACTGTCAGTGAATACCAGCTGTGTTGCTTGCAGGTTGAGTGTACGAAGACGTGTCAATCGACCAATCGCCGAAGGTAAGGAACGACCCGCGTCGCCTGCCACGAAGAAATGACGCAAGTCCACATTGTCCAGATTCAAAGTTTCCAGATTGGGGAAACTCTCGATAAACCCGTTCAGACTGTCTTGTTCGGTCAGGTGGAAGCCCTTCATCAACAACTCGGTCACGTCGTCGAACCTCACATTCAACGCAGGCAATCGGTGATAGTTTTCGAAGTTCATATCCAGCGTGGTGCGCGGTCCCGTTCCCCGCTTCTGCCAAATCGCAGTCAATTCCTCCGCAAGCTCAGTCCTGAGCGCACGCTCGTCCTCCATCTCCTCCATCAGGAGCTGGACGTTGTAGGTCGCAACTTGTGCCGGGCTCAAACCCTGCGCGGCCTCATGGCCAAACGTCAGAAACGGAAGGTCCATGTCATGCACATCATCGACAACCTGATCTACCCAACTGCTCAGGTCGGTGTTGAGTTGCTGTAACTGCTGTTTCAACCCATCGATGTAAGCCTGCGTATTATTGCCCGCGCGCTGCAGTGCCTCATCGGCCTGCGCAGCTGTGAAGTCGGGATAAATATCCTTGAGTTGCAACCGCATCATTTCGTGGGTCATGGCTGCGCCTTGAGGTGTCGACGGATAACCACCGCCGCGCAGTCCCTGAGCCTCGAACGTCAGTCTGCTGTCCATCCTTTGTAACCCCAGCAGTGCTTGCGAACGAGGCAGTGCCACGGCGCCGATCTTGAGCCGAAATTCATTGACAGGATTATCAGACACCAGGTGTAACGCCGAGCGCTCATCATCTGACAGGATTCCGAGGACAGCTTCGTAGAGGTCCGATTGTGTACCTTGTTGCTGATAGCGATTTCCCGTCCTGATGATGCTTCGACAGTGAGCGGCATCGAGTGGACCACTGCGGTCCAGCACACGGCCAGCAGACGAGCCATCAAGAATGTCTATTCGAAGATCTTTGGGCCATCCCGGCAGATGCGGCAGCGAATGCAGTGCCAGTGTGTCTGTCTCGGGGTTGTCGATCGAGCGAAGGTAAAAGCCTTCGTAGGCACGGTTGAGCCGGACATGCTGTTGATATTGCCGGGCCTTGCTGTCCAGACGCTTGATCACTTGCCTGACCTCCACAGCGTCGGGCGACGTGCGGATATCTACGCCGTAGCGGTCGAGCATTTGTTCGATGGCGCTTTTGGGAAGCCCGGGATACTGGTGCTGAAACAGCCGGACCCATTCATGCTCCGATTGCTGCAGCGCGGCATAACGACTGTTGAATAACGTGGTTTTCCCAGCCCCACCCAATTCCTGATCGAGCTTGAAGCGGCTGATCGTATCGGCCAGCAACGGCGTCGGTGGCCGGCCGGTGTGCATCAAGCGCAGCATGTCGTCTTCGACCGCGCTGACCTTGCCAATCTGTGCCAGAACTTCATCGCTGAATGACGCCACCGAGGGGCCAATGCCGCGGATCAGTTCCATCCGCGACAGGCCGAAAGGCACAGCCACAACCGCCTCCGTCGGTGTTACGACGATGTGTTCACCTGGCGACAGCGTCTGGGCCTCAGCCCCTTCAACAACGGCATCCCGTACAGCTCCTGCCAGCGGCAGTGCATTGAGCAAGCCAAATACCGTGCGGGTTATGCCCTCTTTACGCTGAACCGAGGTTTCACCGTTCACCGCCTCGTCCAGCCCATAACCGGCGTCGATGAGCCCGGCCAGTGCCAATACACCCTCTCCTCCTGGCACAAACAAGGCCAGTGGCCCGAACCGGTTTATCCATTTCACGACCGGTTCGACAACCGCGCTCAAATTGTCGCGGTTGACTTGTGCATCGTCCCGGATGGTTTTGGCGCTTTCACGGGCAGCCTGCTTCATGGTCAAAACCAATTGTGCAAACGGATCAGTCGCGGGTGGCTGATCGTCGAAGCCGATGTACTCGGCGGGATCCCAATAGCCATCATTGTTGAAGAACCCGGCATTGTTGGTCAGCCAGTGCTTTCGGGGGTAAATCGCCATGGCGTCCAGCGCCGTCAGCACACCGGCGTGGAACGTGCCGTCCTGTCGGTCGTCGTCGGCAAAATGAGCAGCCAGCGCCTGTTTCGTGGCACTGGCATGGCTCTGTTTCACCACCCACTGGTGCAACTGCGATACGTCGGCGAAGTCATGTAGCGGTGAAGAGTTGCCCGGGATGTACATCAACACTCGGGGGCTGGCGGCGACACGAAAGGTCCAGATGTCAGTTGCGGTGTAGCGATACAGCTTTAAACGGCTCGCCGTAACCGTGGAGGCGATTCGGGTCGGTGCTTGCAATGGTTCGATCGTCAGCGTTTCCCATGCCTGACTCACCGGCAAACCTGCTACCTGCATGGCCAGTTCCAACCCCTTTTTACTCAGGCGTTGCTCATGCCGCTGCAGCCAGGCGCTCATGACAAATGCCGCTTTGACCGAGGTCCTCAGCGCATAGGGTTGTGGTGCAACGAGCACGTCGTCGGACGGCCAGGCCTGATCGAGATATGCCTTGTACAAACCCTGCAAATCCAGCTCCCAGACCCACTTCTTGAAATGTGCAGGTTTTATGCCGAGCTGCGTCGACGGCCCATAGGTTTGCGGGGACGTCAGGCAATAAATGCCTTCATAGGTCTGATGATTACCGCTGCCGTGGTCAGCGAACTCGTCGACTTTCTGCACGATTTGAACGGACGGTCCGATGTCCGGCGGTGTGTAAAAGCCAAACGCGCTTTCCGCAAAACGTCCGTCGCCCACGGTTTGATAATTCGAAAGCAACGCTTGCAACAGCGATTGCGAGCTCGCCACTTGCCCCTGCTGGAGGCCGTCCTTTGCAGGATGGCCCTTGTAGTTGTAATCGAGCGTGACCAGCAAGGCCGTCTGCGGATCGATATCCGCCCCCCATTTTTCTTTGATCAGGCGTGCCCCGAATTGGCCTGGGGTTTGTGGCAGCGCGATGTGCACGGCGGCGTTGAGCTCGTCGCGCATTCGTAGCGGGCCGGCGACATTGTCATGATGGAGGTCGGTCATGTGCATTCCATTGCGAACATTTGGAACACCACCCTAACCAGTCGCTATCCAATCGGATGCAGGACAGCGACGACGACCGACTTAGGAGATTTCGCCATTTCAGGAAGGAATGTGGACGGCGCCAAATTAAAAAAAACCGGGACATGAGCCCCGGTTGTTTATTAAAGACGACAGGCGCTGACGTTTACCAGAAGCGTTGCTGGGTTAACCGGCTCCACCAGGTCAGCAATACGCGATCGACCGAACCGCTGGCCGCCATGCCAATACGCTCTTGCAGGCTTTTGCGCTCGGAATAGTGCAGGTGAAAGAGCTCGGCATTTTTTGCCCGTTCGGCGAGGTATTCATCGCTGGTTTTGAGCTCGTCGACCAGTTGTTTGTCGAGGGCGGCGACACCGAGCCAGATTTCACCGGTGGCCACTTCATCAATGGCCAGTTGCGGGCGATAGCGGGCGACGAAGTTCTTGAACAGCTGATGGGTAATGTCCAGGTCTTCCTGGAACTTCTCACGACCTTTCTCGGTGTTTTCGCCAAACACGGTCAGGGTGCGTTTGTATTCGCCGGCCGTCAGCACTTCGAAATCGATGTCGTGTTTTTTCAGCAAGCGATTGACGTTAGGCAACTGTGCCACGACACCGATCGAGCCGAGGATCGCGAACGGCGCGCTGATGATCTTCTCGCCGATGCACGCCATCATGTAACCGCCGCTGGCCGCGACCTTGTCGATGCAGATGGTCAATGGCACGCCAGCATTGCGAATCCGCGCCAGTTGCGAGGACGCCAGGCCGTAGCTGTGAACCATGCCGCCGCCGCTTTCCAGACGCAGCACCACTTCATCCTTGGGCGTGGCAAGCGTCAGCAGCGCAGTAATTTCGTGGCGCAGGTTCTCGGTGGCCGAGGCTTTGATGTCGCCGTCGAAATCCAGCACGAACACGCGTTGTTTGGCCTCAGGGGTTTTCTTTTGTTTCTTCTCGGATTTAGCCTGGGACTTGCGCAAAGCCTTGAGCTGGTCCTTGTCGAGCAAGGTTTGCTCCAGGCGTTCGCGCAACCCTTTGTAAAAATCATTCAGTTTGCTGACTTGCAACTGGCCGGCCGATTTGCGTCGACCTTTGCTGCGCAACGCCGCAAAACTGGCCAGGACCACCAGAATGGCGATCACCAGTGTCACGGTTTTGGCCAGAAAGCTGGCGTACTCGGTGAAAAACTCCACAGTGACTCCTTCATAACGATGCGCGGCTTAAACACGCGCGGGATGTGTTCAGCATACCCATGCGCCAGCCCGGCGACCAGCCGTGAAACCTCTGGCAACAGCCCTGCAACAACCATTTCAAACAAGCGTATGTTTTTTCATTGACAGCTCACTGCCATCCTCATAACCTCGCCAAACCTTCAACGTACCGGGACGACGCGGACGTGGGCAGTATCTATTTGATTCGACATGGCCAGGCCTCCTTTGGTGCAGACGACTATGACGTCCTGTCGCCGACCGGTATTCGCCAGGCAGAAATCCTCGGCCAATATCTAATCGAACTGGGTATCAGCTTCGATCGCTGCCTTTCGGGCGACCTGCGCCGCCAGCAACACACCGCCAATAGCGCGATGGAGCAGTACGCAGCCGCAGGACTGCCAGTGCCGACACTGGAAATCGATCCCGCGTTCAATGAGTTCGACGCCGACGCGGCGATCCGCGCGCTGCTGCCGGCCATGCTGGATGACGAGCCCGAGGCTCTGGACATCCTGCGCAACGCCGCGCAAAACCGTGCCGAATTCCAGCGCATCTTTGCCCTGATCATCGAACGCTGGCTCACCGGCTCCTATGACACGCCGGGCCTGGAAAGCTGGTTGGGCTTTGTGGAGCGTGTACATGGCGGACTGCAACGAATTCTGGAAAGCGCCGACAACCATCAGAAAATCGCCGTGTTTACTTCCGGCGGCACCATCACGGCCCTGCTCCACCTCATTACACAAATGCCGGCCAAGCAGGCATTTGAGTTGAACTGGCAAATCGTCAACACCTCGCTTCACCACCTGAAGTTCCGTGGTCGCGAGGTGGCGCTGGCTTCCTTCAACAGTCATGCACACCTGCAACTGCTGAAGGCCCCGGAACTCATCACGTTTCGCTGAGTCCGGACTATTGTGACCCTGGCTGTAATCACCCAGCTCTAATTACCCAAGAAAGGATCGAACCATGACCTCCGTAGCTGATGCCGTACAAGCAATGAAAGCCAAGTTCAACCCAGCCGCTGCTGCCGGTCTGGACCTGGTTTTCGGTTTCCGCATCGACGACACCAAGAACTTCTCGTTGATCGTCAAAGACAGCACCTGCGAGCTGCAAGAAGGCGAAAACCCTGACGCCCAGGTCACTTTGGTGATGGACGAAGAAACCCTGAAAGGCATCGTCAGCGGCGAAACCGACGGCATGCAAGCGTTCATGGGCGGCAAACTGCGCGCTGAAGGCGACATGATGCTGGCGATGAAACTGTCCGAGCTGTTCCCAAGCTAAGACGGCGGCTCCCGACCTTCGGGGACCTGTCTGGCTATCAACGAATCCCGCCCTTTGTGGCGGGATTCGTCGTTTTCCGCCCCTGGAAAACGCCCCACTGCAGATTCACCGTCTATATTCCTTCTGGCCGCATGTGTCAGACATCAGCTGTTTGCCCCCGACTGATTTTTCGCGGAGCACGGCCATGAGCCCGCCTGACGACTCTGACGGTTTTAACCGCCGACGTGTACTGCAAGGCCTTTCGGCAGGTGCTGTCGGTGCCTGGATCAGCCCGCTATTCGCAGGGAGTAAGACGATGCCCGATACCCCGGCCGACCTCATTCTGTACAACGGACGCCTGCACACCGTTGATCGTAAAAAACCCCAGGCCAGCGCCGTCGCGATCAAGGACGGACGCTTTGTGGTGGTCGGCAGCGATGCCCAGGCCATGGCCCTGCAAGGCCCCGGTACACAAATCATCGACCTGCACGGTCGCACGGTGATTCCCGGCCTCAATGACTCGCACCTGCATTTGATCCGGGGCGGCCTCAATTACAACCTCGAACTGCGCTGGGAAGGCGTGCCGTCACTGGTCGATGCCTTGCGCATGCTCAAGGACCAGGCCGATCGCACCCCCACGCCGCAATGGGTGCGGGTGGTCGGGGGCTGGAACGAGTTCCAGTTTGCCGAAAAGCGCCTGCCAACCCTCGATGAACTGAACAAAGCAGCGCCGGACACCCCGGTGTTCGTCCTGCACCTCTACGACCGCGCCCTGCTCAATCGCGCGGCGTTGAAAGTGGTCGGATATACTCGCGACACACCGAACCCGCCAGGCGGTGAAATCCAGCGCGATGCCAATGGCGATCCCACCGGCATGCTGATCGCCCGGCCGAACGCGATGATTCTCTACTCAACCCTGGCCAAAGGCCCCAAGTTACCGCTGGAATACCAGCTCAACTCAACCCGCCAGTTCATGCGCGAACTCAATCGCCTGGGCATCACCAGCGCCATCGACGCCGGCGGCGGCTATCAGAACTATCCCGACGACTATCAGGTCATCCAGCAACTGGCCAAAGACCAACAACTTACCGTACGCATCGCCTACAACCTGTTCACCCAGAAACCCAAGGAAGAACTGACCGACTTCAAAAACTGGACCAGTACTTCTCTCTACGGCCAGGGCGACGATTTCCTGCGGCACAACGGGGCCGGGGAAATGCTGGTGTTCTCGGCAGCGGATTTCGAAGACTTCCTCGAACCGCGTCCGGACTTGCCGCAGACCATGGAACAAGAACTGGAACCGGTCGTGCGGCATCTGGTAGAACAGCGTTGGCCGTTCCGTTTGCACGCCACCTATAACGAATCGATCAGCCGCATGCTTGATGTGTTCGAGAAGGTAAATCGCGACGTTCCTTTCAACGGTCTGCCGTGGTTTTTCGACCACGCCGAAACGATTACGCCGCAAAACATCGAACGGGTAAAAGCCTTGGGCGGCGGCATTGCAATCCAGGACCGCATGGCGTTTCAGGGCGAGTATTTCGTCGACCGTTACGGTGCCAAAGCCGCCGAACACACGCCGCCCATTGCTCGCATGCTCGCCGAGGGCCTTCCGGTCGGCGCCGGTACGGACGCCACCCGCGTTTCCAGCTACAACCCCTGGACCTCGATGTATTGGTTGGTCAGCGGCCGCACCGTCGGCGGACTGGAGCTGTATCCGCAAGGCTTGAGCCGCGATACGGCGCTGGAACTGTTCACCCACGGCAGCGCCTGGTTCTCTTCAGAGCAGGGCAAGAAAGGCATGATCAAAGTCGGGCAACTGGCTGACTTGATTGCGCTGTCGGCGGATTATTTCCACATCGAGGATGAAGCGATCAAATGGATCGAGTCGGTGCTGACCATTGTCGACGGCAAGATTGTCCACGGCACCCATGAGTTCGAAAAACTCGGGCCGCCGTCAATTCCTGTGGTGCCTGAATGGTCTCCTGTTACCAAGGTGCCGGGGCACTGGAAACATCTGATGCCGATGACAGCGCAGGTGCATCAATGTGCAGGTGCTTGCGCGGTGCATGCGCACAGCCATGAGCGGGCTCGACTGTCGTCAGCGCCGGTCAGTGACTTTCAGGGATTCTGGGGAGCGTTTGGCTGTTCGTGTTTTGCGTTTTGAACAACGATCTGGCGGACGCAGACATTCGAATGTAGGAGCGAGCTTGCTCGCTCCTACAGGGGTTTCGTGTCCGGCCGGAAATCATGGCTGCAACAACAACGCGATCAGGGCACTCCATCCCGTCTGATGGCTCGCCCCCATCCCACGTCCGGTTTCCCCATGAAAATACTCATGGAACAACACCAGATCGCGGCTTGCGGAGTCTGCCTGCAACTGCGGATACGACGCCATTGACGGCCGATTGCCCGTTTCATCGCGCAGGACAAGCCTGGTCAGTCGCTGGCTCAAGCGGTCGGCGACCTCTTCCAGTGACGCCAGGAACCCCGACCCCGTAGGGTATTCCACTGAAAAGTCCTGATCGTAATAGCGATGAAACTCGCGCAAGGATTCGATGAGCATGTAGTTGATCGGCATCCACACCGGCCCGCGCCAGTTCGAATTGCCGCCATACAGCCGGGACTCTGATTCTGCCGGCTCGTAATGAGCACACAGTCGGTCACCGTTGATCAGCAAACCAAAGGGCTGTTCAGCAAAGGCTTTGGACAACGAACGAATCCCGAACGGAGAGAGAAATTCGCTTTCATCGAGCATGCGCCTAAGAAGGTCCTTGGTGCGCTCGCCACGCAACAATGCCAGGAGCATCCGGTTGCCTTCACCCGGTTCGGTCCAGCGAGAAACAAGGCTCGCGAGATCCGGGCGGTGACGCATGAAACCGAGCAAACGCTCACGCAGCCCGGGTAAACCTTCATGCTCGTGTTGCTCCAGCACCTGCACGGCAAACAGCGGCATCAGGCCGACAATCGAGCGTAAACGCAGCGGTTCGTTGACCCCGTCAGGTCGGTGCAATACGTCGTAGAAAAACTGGTCCTGTTCGTCCCATAACCCTTCGACGTCGGAGTCGACCCGATTGATTGCCCCGGCGATGTAAAGGAAATGCTCGAAGAACTTCACCGCAATGTCGACGTACACACTGTTGCGCTTGGCCAACTCCAGCGCGATGCGCATCAGGTCCAGCGCATAAGCGGCCACCCACGCCGTGCCGTCGGCCTGGTCCAGTTGATACCCGGAGGGCAACAACGCCGAACGGTCGAACAATGCGATGTTGTCCAGCCCCAGAAATCCACCCTGAAACAGGTTGCGACCTTCCGCATCCTTACGGTTGACCCACCAGGAAAAGTTCAGCAGCAGTTTGTGGAAAATCCGTTCAAGGAAGTCCATGTCGCCGACGCCCGTCAATGCCTTGTCCTGCTGATACACCCGCCAACACGCCCAGGCATGCACCGGCGGGTTAGCGTCGTCGAAACGCCATTCGTAGGCCGGTAGCTGGCCGTTAGGGTGCATGAAGCGGTCTTTGACCAGCAGCAATAATTGATGCTTGGCAAATCCAGGATCAATCAGCCCGAAAGCCACCGCCTGAAAGCCCAGATCCCACGAGGCGTACCACGGGTATTCCCACGTATCGGGCATGGAGACGATGTCAAAATTCGACAGGTGCCGCCAATGCGTATTACGAATGTGCAAACGTCCGGCAGGTGGCGGAGGTTGTACCGGGTCGCCGTCGAGCCACTGGTTGACGTCGAAGTAATACAGCTGTTTCGACCAGAGCAATCCCGCCAATGCCTGACGCTGAACATTTCGCGCGTCCGAATCATCGATACCGGTTTGCAGGGCCGCGTAAAACTCATCGGTTTCAGCGCGACGCCGCTCGAACAGTATGTTGGCATTGACCCGGGCCGCACCGGTCGGGGCGAAACGCAGGTAGACGCATCGGTTTTGGTCGGCCTCGAACGTCAGGGTGAAATGCGCGGCCACCCGGGTTCCCGTGTCATGGCGAATCGCATCGTTGTTACCAGCAACCAGAAAATCATTGATACCGTCCTTGAATGGACCACTCGCGGCCACACCCTCCAGCTTGGGGAAGTTGCTTTCGTTATTGCAGAACAGCCATTGGCCGTCTTCCTCGCCCCAGGCGCTGGCCTGCCGATCGGCAAGTTGCGGGTGCCGGGCCAGGACCTCATCGCCGCTCAGCGTGAGGCTCGGTTGCTGCACATCCGCCGCCCAACTCCAGGTATTGCGAGCCCACAACTGCGGCAACACGTGCAGCCGTGCTGGCTGATCGGATCGATTGTGCACGGTGACACGCATGAAGATGTCATCTGCCGTGTGCTTGGCGTACTCCACCGTCACGTCGAAATAACGGTTGTCTTCAAACACGCCAGTGTCGAGGATTTCATACTCGGTATCGGCCAAGCCACGGCGGGCATTTTCAGCCACCAGGTCCGCATAAGGGAACTCGGCCTGCGGGTATTTGTAGAGCATGCGCATGTAGGCATGACTGGGCACGCCATCGACGTAGAAATACAGTTCTTTGACGTCCTCGCCGTGATTGCCTTCGGCGTTGTTCAAGCCAAATAAACGCTCTTTGAGAATCGGGTCACGCTCGTTCCATAGGCCCAGTCCCAGGCACCAATGCTGAGCCTTGTCGCAAAACCCGGCAAGCCCGTCCTCGCCCCACCGATAGGCCCGGCTGCGGGCGTGTTCGTGAGGAAAATAGCGCCAGGCATCGCCGTCGGCGCTGTAGTCTTCGCGCACCGTGCCCCACTGACGTTCGCTCAAGTAAGGCCCCCATTCGCGCCATGCCTCGGTATCAGCGCCAGTCAGACGCTGGCCTTCGGTGGTATCGAGGATGTTTGCTGTGTGCTTTGCCGTCATGGGTGGGGTCACAGGGCTAGAGACGTTTGCAGTGTAGTGCGCACGCCCCACCAGCAATGTGAAAACTATGACAACTGCACAAACCTGTGGGAGTGCTCCTACAATGCCCACACTTCCCGCACCGGCTTTCCCATGGACATCGACCTCGCTCGCACCTTTCTTGAAATCGTCCGCCACGGCAGCCTCGCTGCGGCGGCCGAGAAGCTTCACGTCACCCAGACCGCAATCACCGCGCGTGTGCAGAAGCTTGAAAGCCATCTGGGCAGCACGCTGTTCGTGCGCAACCGCGCCGGCGCGCGCCTGACGCCCAATGGCGAGGCCTTTGTGGTGTATGCCAATCAACTGGTCGAGACCTGGGAAGCGGCACGCCGGGATTTGCCGCTGCCTGAGGGTTACCGCGATGTGCTGCACATCGGTGGCGAGGTCAGTTTGTGCAATCCGTTGATGCTCCGTTGGGCCGGTGAACTGCGCGAGAAGATTCCCAGCCACGCCCTGCGCATGGAAATCCGCGACGGCGAAAACCTTTTGCGGCAACTGGAGCTAGGCGTGCTGGATGCAGCGCTGGTCTATCAACCGGAATACTGGCCGCGCCTGCAAGTCGAGCAGGTGCTGGAAGAAAAACTGGTGCAGGTGCGGTTGACCAGCAAACCCGACCCCTACGTGTACATCGACTGGGGGCCGGATTTCCGCCGCCAGCACGATGCAGCACTGCCGGAAAAAGCCAAAGCCGCGTTGAGCTTCAACCTCGGCCCACTCGGTTTGCAGTACATCCTGGAAAACGGCGGTAGCGGCTACTTCCGCACACGCGTGGTCCGCAGCTACCTGGAAAGCGGTGTACTGGAACCCGTACCCAAGGCCCCGGAATTCAATTACCCGACTTACCTGGTGTATTCGCGCGATCGCGACTCGGTCACCCTGCAACGGGCATTCGATTTGCTGCGTGAGGTGATCGAGTCTGATGAGGACTGGTCGCAGCGCTGGGATCCGCTGAGCTAGTACACCGGACCATGGCGTTTGTGTCCTCTAGTTGCGCAAGCCTTTGCGGGCAGATCAGCTAATCTGCTGGCTATAACAATAACCAGAGGTGAGCGCAGTGAGGCAGACCACCCAGGTATTCCGCAACCGCTATCGCGCCGACATTCATCCCCTGTACAACCCTTGGCTTCACGGTGCTTTTGTGCTGGTTTTCGGGGTGTTGGCCATCGGCGGATTCTGGAGCGCCGTGCATCAGGTCACGCCGCTGGAATGGCTGGCGGTGCCGGTCACGTTGTTGTTCTTCAACTTCGGCGTGTACGGGGTGCATCGACATCTGGGGCATCACAAAAAGAGCTTTGCGCGGATGTTCTACGCCCGCCATGCCGGCGACCATCACAGCTTTTTCGCACCTGGCCACATGACCTACGACAGCGCCCGGGACTGGCGAGTGATTTTGTTTCCAGCCTGGCTGATCGTGGTGTACACCGGCGTCATTGCCCTGCCCCTGTGGTGGCTGCTTAAGCGGTTTGATACCAACGTCGCCGGCTTGGTGGGCGGCTGTCTGGTCCTGGGTTACCTGACCTATGAAGTGTTTCATGCCTGCGAGCACCTGCCGCCCGATAACCCGGTCACGCGATTACCGTGGATTCGTCAGATGCGCCGCCTGCATGAACTGCATCACCGCCGCGAGCTGATGCAGGAGCGTAATTTCAACATCGTGTTTCCGCTGATGGATTACCTGTTCGGCACCCTCTACCGGGAGCCGGATCATGCCCCCCGGCCCTTGACGAGAACGCCCATGACCCGCATGCAGCACCAGATCGCTATCGCTGGAAATCCGATGGACGTGCTCGCTTATGCCAGCACCGTTACCCGTTGGCCAGAGTGGCATCCGTCTTCCCTTAAGGTCGACGGTCAGGCCGGCCCGCTGCACGCCGGCTCACGGTTTGAGGAAAACATCAGGGCCGGCGGCTGCGACGGGCACCTGAGTTGGGAGGTCAACGAATACCTGCCGGGACGCCGTTGGAGTGCCCAGGCGAAGGGTGATCACGGGTTGTCACTGGAGGTGACTTACGAATGCGCGGCTGCGGGTAATGGCACGCAATTTATCCGAACCCTGGAGTATCAGTTCGCAGGTATCGGAATGCGCATTGCCAATCAGCTGTTGCTCAAACGGCGCATCGAGCGTGAATCAGCCGAATCGATGCTGGCCTTGCGGGAGATGGCGCAAAAACAACTGACACCCACCGGAGCCAACGTGTGAGAAAAATCATCAAGTTCCGGCATCTGCTGGCATTGCTCTTGATTGCCCTTTGCGCCTTCCTGTTGCTGTTCCCGACCAAGGTGCACCCGGTCGCCTGGAATCCGCCACCGGCGCCCTCCCTCACCAGCGGTGTCTACGCCGACAATCAGCGCCTCAAAGGCGTGGAGCGTGTCGGGCCGGCTGACATTGAAGGACCGGAAGCGCTGTTGCTGGAAAGCGACACGCTGATCACCGGTCTGCGTGACGGCAGGTTGATTCGCACGAGCTTCGACGGCAAAGAAACCAAAGTGCTGGCCGTTACCGGCGGCAGACCCTTGGGCCTGGCGCGTCACCCCAATGGTTTGCTGGTGATCGCGGACGCCGTTAAAGGGCTGCTTTCATTGGATGCCCAAGGCCAGTTGATACCGTTGACCACCACCGCTGACGGCGTACCGTTTGGTTTTACCGATGACGTGGCCATCGACACGTCCGGGCATTTCGCCTATTTCAGCGACGCCTCCAGCCGGTGGGGTTACGGCAAGGATGGCGAGGCGATCATTGAACATGGCGGCGATGGCCGTTTATTGCGTTATGACTTCCAGACCGGGAAAACCAACGTACTGCTGGACAAGCTCGAGTTCGCCAATGGCGTAACGCTGGGCCCGGACGACAGCTTTGTACTGGTCAACGAAACCGGTGCCTACCGGATCAGCCGCTATTGGCTGACCGGACCGAAAGCAGGCACGCATGACGTGTTTATCGACAACTTGCCGGGATTGCCGGACAACCTTGCATTCAATGGCCGCGACCGGTTCTGGGTGGCGCTCTATGCGCCGCGCAACGCGCTGCTCGACCGCACGGCGGCGCATCCTTTCGTGCGCAAGCTGATTGCTCGGGCGATGACAGTGCTACCTAAACCAGTAGAAAAACGCGCCTTTGCCTTGGGGTTGGATCTGGACGGCAAGGTAATTGCCAATTTGCAGGACGCCAGCACAGGTAATTATTCACCGATCACCACGGTGCGTGAGTATGGGGATTGGCTGTATTTCGGTTCGCTGAAAGCAATGAACATGGCGCGGTTGCCGCTCACCACCGCCCTCCAGAAATAACACACATCAAAATGTGGGAGCGAGCCTGCTCGCGAAGGCGTCGTGTCAGTCGATAAAAATACTGAATGAAAGGACGCCTTCGCGGGCAAGCCCGGCTCCTACAGGCGGGCGTGGGTTATTCGGAATCTGCGTCGTCAGCTGTTTCCTCATGCCCCAGCTCAGGGTCATCATCGTCGAGATCCGGATGGGTCGTGATGTGGTTCGGGCTCAAAGGCTCAGGATGAGTCGGTATCGGGTCGTACCCGCCCTGCTCTTCACTCGGAAATTTGGGATTAGACATAAGGCACCTCTCAGGGAGTAATTAATGGTGACTCTTCACATTCGAGGTGCCCGTTTTTTACGCCGTTCCAAATTATGCGACTGATGCGACACCGGTCGTCGGTAACTCGAGACGGCGCGTCAGGACGATGCCTGCAATTGTTGGACGATCTTGTCCTTGACCTGCAATCGCTTCTCCTTGAGCTTCTTCAACACGTCATCACTGGGCGCATCGGATGACGCGGTCTCGGCCTTCACCACTTCAGCGTCCGCCTGGGAGTATTTGTTGATCAGTGAATCCAGAAACGGATCCTTGGTGCGTTTTTGCTGGATCTCTTCCTTTGTAACCTTCAAGTCCTGAAACAGGTCATGGGGCACCGGCATGGAACACCTCCGTTTTGATGATCGGAAGCAAACGCGATCGATTGCGTTCACCAACTATCAGAATGGCCTTGGTTTGAGGGTTCTGTCGACCACCTGTCAGACCAGCGGTGTCCGTTCGTCGTCCTGTCGCAAATGCGATAAAACCTTTGCCCAAACCCCGGCCTCCACAGCTTAACGATCACTGGATCACTTTCAAAAACCTGTGTGGAGAACAACCAATGGACGGATTCACCCTGCGCCATCTCGCCCTGGCTGTCGCCTTGAGCGCCAGTATTGGCTCGGCACTTGCCGCCACCTCCAATGATTTCGTCGACAGTGCAGCTGCCGGCGGCATCGCAGAGATCGAAACCAGTCGTTTAGCGCTGGAAAAAAGCACTTCTGCCGACGTCAAAGCGTTCGCCAATATGATGATCACCGATCACTCGAAGGCCAACGACGAACTGACTGCCCTCGCGAAAAAACATGACATCGAGGTGCCGGACACGACAACGCTGGTCAAAGAGGCCAAGGAGAAAATTCTCGACATGCGCGATGAGTCCTTCGACGCGGCGTATGCGAACAACCAGGTTAAGGCCCACGAAGACACCATCGAGTTATTCAAGAAAGAAGCCAACACAGTGACGGACGACCGAGTCAAAGGTGCCACCGCGTTGAAAGGCTTTGCACAGCAAATGCTGCCCACCCTTGAGAAACACCTGGCCATGGCGAAAAAGCTCCAGGCCGCCCACCCTGATAAATAACCCGATCAGGAAGCCATAACATACCTGTAGTAGCTGGCGAAGCCTGCGTCCGGCTGCTACAGGGTGTGTTGTTCCTTCTTGATCATCAGCGTTTTTATTGCTCACCGAATACCTTGAAACCGGACTGGGCTCCCCGATTCTCAGCCAAAAATCGCCGATCTAAGCAACGCCGACTAGAGTTACCGGGCAACTTACGGCTGCAATGAAAAAAACCTGCACAAATCGAACAACTATTTCATTCGGCAAAGGTCACTCACTCACGCCGGTCGTTTTTCAATGGAACCGGCAAAGACTCATTCAGGAGCACATGGACATGGCAGCACTGCAAATCAGCACACTCGATGCGATGAAAAATAACCAGACGCAACTGCTCACCGAATGGATCAAGGGCCTGGAAGCCAATGGCGCTACTCGCAACCTCAAAGAACACGACCTCAAGCAGCAAACTGCAGAGTTTCTGCACCTTGTAGTCAGCGGGCTGGAAAACGGCAACGGGCCAAACGTCACCGCGCCGGGCTGGGACGAGGCGCGTCAGTTCCTCGAAAAGCTCTCCCACAGCCGCGCTCTGCTCGGCCAGGATTCCCACCAGACCGCCAGTTTCATCTTTTCGCTCAAAGGCCCACTGTTTGGCCTGCTGCAAAGCCATTACAAAGACAGTCCGGCCGTGCTCGCCGAGCAGCTCTGGGAAGTGTCCGAACTGCTCGATGCGCTGGGTATGCACACCATCCGCACCTTCCAGAAATCCCGAGAAGCGGTGATCAAGCGCCAGCAAGAAGAACTGCTGGAGCTCTCCACGCCGGTGGTCAAGCTGTGGGACGGCGTACTCGCGCTGCCGATGATCGGCACGCTGGACTCGCAACGCACCCAGGTGGTGATGGAATCGCTGCTGCAACGGATCGTCGATACCGGCTCGGAAATCGCCATCATCGACATCACCGGCGTGCCGACCGTCGATACCCTGGTGGCCCAGCACCTGCTCAAAACCGTGACCGCCATTCGCCTGATGGGTGCCGACTGCATTATCAGCGGCGTGCGTCCGCAGATCGCCCAGACCATCGTACACCTGGGCCTGGACCTGCAAGGTGTGGTGACCAAAGCCAACCTGGCCGATGCCCTGAAACTGGCCCTGACCCGCCTGGGAATTACCGTCAGCAAGACGGTATAAGCGCATGGACAGAATTCCGATTCTGCAGATGGGCGACTTTCTGCTGGTGACCATCCAGGTCGACATGCACGACCAACTCGCCCTGACCCTTCAGGACGACTTGTCCGAGCGCATCAGCCGTACGTCGGCGCGCGGAGTGTTGATCGACATTTCCGCACTGGACATGGTCGACTCCTTTATCGGCCGGATGATCGGAACCATCTCCGGCTTGTCGAAAATCATGGACGCCGAAACTGTGTTGGTGGGCATGCAACCGGCGGTTGCGATCACGCTGGTCGAGCTGGGTCTGACCCTGCCTGGGGTCAGCACGGCGCTGAACGTCGAGCGCGGAATGAAACTGTTACAGGCACGAGTACGCGAGCAATGAACGTGCGCAGCAGTGGCTCTCATTCAATTCACATCGAACAGGATGTAGTCCTGGCCCGACAAGCTGCCCGCAAACTGGCCACCGAATGCGGCATGCGTCTGATTGATCTGACCAAACTGGTGACCGCTGTCAGTGAGCTGGCGCGCAACACCATGGTCTATGGCGGTGGCGGCGATATGGACTGGCAGATCCTCGACGAAAATTCGAGGGTGGGTTTGCGCCTGACCTTTCGCGACGAAGGCCCGGGCATTCCCGACATTAAATTGGCAATGACCGACGGCTGGACCTCCGGCAGCGGCCTCGGGCTGGGCTTGACCGGGGCCAAACGGCTGGTGGATGAGTTCGAACTGGACACCGCGCCCGGCAAAGGTACTCGCGTAACGATCACGCGATGGACATGAACATTACAGGCACCCTCACCGACGTGCTGTTGATCGAAGACAGCAGCCAGATCGGTCATGCCAGGCGCACCGCGCAGAAACTCGCCGAACACATCGGCTTCGACGCCACCGATGCCGGGCGTGTGGCGTTGGTGGCCACCGAACTGGCGAGCAACGTACTCAAACATGCTGCCCGTGGCGAACTGCACCTGCGGACCGTGCCGTTTAAACACGGCCAAGGGATCGAAATACTCGCGGTTGATCGCGCGCAGGGCTTTGATTTGCAGGCGTGCCTGGCGGATGGGTTCTCCACCGGAGGCACTCAGGGCATTGGCCTGGGTGCGGTGTCGCGCCAGACCGACGTGTTCGATGTATTCGCCGATTCAAGGGGTGCCGTGCTGTTGGCCCGTTTGTATCCGCGAACCCACAAAGTAGTGGACCTGCGATTGGGGGTCAGCCAGCACTCTCTGGCCCGTGACCCAGCATGCGGCGATGTCTGGCACCTGGCAATTGACGGCCCGAACCTCAGCGCCTTGGTGATTGACGGTTTGGGGCATGGCGAAGAAGCCGAACTCGCCGCCCGCGCCGGTGAAAAAGCCTTCGCGCGAGCGCCTTTCGCCTCGCCAGTGCTCCTGCTCGAAGACATTCATCAGACTATGATCGGGACCCGCGGTGGAGCGTTGGCCATTGCGCAGTTCGACGCGCAGCGCGACAAACTGACCTTCACTGGCATCGGCAACATCGGTGCCAGCGTGATCGCAGCGGACAAATCCCGTGGCCTGGCGTCCCACCCAGGCATCGTTGGCGGGCAGTATCGAAAAGCCCAACCCTTTGACTATGCTCACGTGAAGGGACATCTATTGATCATGTACAGCGACGGCTTGCAGTCCCGATGGAACTTGCACGACTACCCTGGCCTGGCGCACCGGCATCCGGCCGTGATCGCCGCCGTGCTGCACCGCGATTTCTGTCGCGGCCGGGACGATGTGACGGTATTGGTCATTACCCTGGAGGCCGCCCATGGCTGAGTCCCCCACCCTCGCGCCCGACGAACAAACGGCGCTGATCGCACGCTTGCAGAGTGAAACCGCCGCCCTGCGCGAAGAGCTCGATGAAACCAATCAGGGCGTGCTCGCGCTGTACGCCGAGCTCGACACCCAGGCCGAAGAGCTGCGTCAGGCCTCGGACCTGAAAAGCCGTTTCCTGTCGTACATGAGCCACGAGTTTCGCACGCCGCTGGGATCGATCCTGAGCATCGCCAGCCTGCTGAGCGATGAACTCGACGGCCCTCTAAGCCCCGAGCAACACAAGCAGGTCACCTTCGTCAGCACCGCCGCGCGGGAATTGAGCGACATGGTCGACGACCTGCTCGACCTGGCGAAGATAGAGGCCGGGCGCATCACCATTTCACCGGCCTGGTTCGACATGCTGGACTTGTTCGCCGCCCTGCGCGGCATGTTTCGCCCGATTGTCGACGCCAGCGCCGTGGACCTGATCTTCGAAGAACCGATAGGTTTGCCGCGTTTGTACACCGATGACAAGAAGCTCGCACAGATCCTGCGCAACTTCATTGCCAATTCGCTGAAGTTCACCACGCGCGGGGAAGTACGAGTGTCGGCCCGGCTCGAAGGCACGAACTTCGTGCGCTTTGCCGTCAGCGACACTGGAATTGGTATCGCTGCCGAGCTACATGGCGCATTGTTCGAGGACTTCTCCCAAGTCGATTCGCCCTTGCAAAAGCGCTTGCGCGGCACCGGCCTGGGGTTGTCGTTGTGCAAACGCTTCGCCGCGTTGCTGGGCGGCGAAGTCGGGGTTGAGAGTACACCGGGGGTCGGTTCGACCTTCTTCGTGATCATCCCGCTGGCCATCGCCATGGAGCCTGCCGATGAAACGTGACATCCGCCTGCTGATCGTCGACGACAACATTGCGACGCGCTACGCCCTGCGCCGACGCCTGGAGTCACACGGCTACAGCGTGCTGGAGGCCGGGACCGGCAGCGAGGGCCTGTCGCTGATCAACAACGAAGCGATCGATGCGTTGATTCTGGACGTCAACCTGCCGGACATGAGCGGTTTCGACATCGTGCGCAAGCTGCGTTCCGAGCCCGCCACCGCCCTGCTGCCGGTGATTCACGTGTCGGCCGCCTCGATCCAGACCGGCGACATCATCACCGGCCTGGACGCCGGTGCCGATGCCTACCTGATCCACCCTGTCGACCCGGACGTGCTGCTGGCGACTCTGCGCACCCTGCTGCGGGTCCGTGACACCGAAAACGCCCTGCGTGAGAGCGAAGCGCGGTTCCGCGAGATTTTCGTCAATGTGTCGGCGCCCATCGCGGTATTGGACGCGCAGTTCAAAGTCCACGAGTGCAACCACGCCTTTTCCCGGTTGATTCAGGACAACGTCGACCCGGACACCCTGGGTGAATGCTTCGCTGAAGAACAGGACGTGGTGATCGAAGAACTGCGCCTGCGCCTGCTCGCTGGCGAGCGTTGGAAAGGCATTTTGAACCTGCGGGTGGAGGGTAAACTACGGGAAACCGAGTGGCAGATTTCGCCCTATCGCACACCGGGATTGAGCCTGGTGTTCGTCGAAGACGTCACCGAACACCGCCACCGCGAACGCTCGCACCTGGCCCGCCTCGACGACGCCACCTCGCAGCTGGAACGTGAAATCGCCGAGCGCGTGCGCACCGAAGCCCAGTTGCTGCAAGTGCAGAAAATGGATGCGCTGGGCAAGCTGACCGGCGGCATTGCACATGACTTCAACAATCTGCTGACCGGCATCATCACCAGCCTGGAGTTGATCCAGAAACGCGTCGCCGACGCGCGCACCGACAAGATTCAGTTCTATGCCGACGCGGCGTTGAACTCGGCCATGAGCGCCGCCGCGCTGACCCATCGTTTGCTGGCCTTCGCCCGTCAGCAACCGCTCGATACGCGGCCGGTGGACATCAACGAACACATCCGCTCTCTAGAAGAATTGCTGGTGCGCACCATCGGCGAACACATTGCGCTGAAACTTGAACTGACCTCCAAAGCCGCGATTGCGCTGGTCGATCCGATCCAGCTGGAAAGCGCCGTGCTCAACCTGGTGATCAACGCCCGCGATGCCTTGCCACAAGGCGGGAATATCTGGGTCAGCACCTACGCAGCGTATTCCCATGGTGACCTTAAACTGGCGGATGGCGCCTACGTCGCGCTGTCAGTACGCGATGACGGGACCGGTATCGAACACAGCGTGATCGACAAGGTGTTCGACCCGTTTTTCACCACCAAACCGCTGGGCCAAGGCACCGGCCTGGGGCTGTCGAGCATTTACGGGTTCGCCCGGCAATCGGGGGGCGATGCGCACATCCGCAGCGTGGCCCGACGCGGCACCGAGGTGACCATCATGCTGCCGGCCAGTTCGGACCCGACCACGGCTGACGTGGCATCAGAGGCTGTGGATCAACAAGGTTCGGGCGAGCATGTGCTGATAGTCGAGGACATGCCTTCAGTGCGTATGTTTGTCGCCGAGGTGCTGGTGGATGCGGGATATCGCTGCACCCAGGCGGGTGATATCGAAGCCGCCCTTGAACGCCTGCAAAACGATCCGTCCATTGATCTGATGCTGACGGACGTTGGCCTGCCGCGCATGAATGGCCGGGAACTGGCGGATGTTGCGCGAGGGTGGCGTGAGGGATTGCCGATCCTGTTCATGACCGGTTATGCGGAAAACGCGATCAACCGGCAGGTGTTTTTGGGGGATGGCATGGAGATGCTGATCAAGCCGTTTCAGATCAGTGAACTGCTGGACAAGGTCAGACGCACACTCGGTTACGCCTGATAGATCGCCATCGCGAGCAAGCTCGCTCCCACAGTTGACCGCCTTCCAATGTGAGAGCGAGCCTGCTCGCGAAGAGGCCAGCAAAAACAACCCATCAACCCCTGCCAAGCACCCGAGCCAAAAACGGCGCAGTCCTGCTTTTCTTGCTTTTAGCCACCGTCTGCGGCGTGCCGGCCACGACGATTTTCCCGCCCTGATCCCCGGCCCCCGGCCCGATATCGATCACCCAATCACTCTGCGCCACCACGCGCATTTCATGCTCGACCACGATCACCGTGTGCCCCGCCACCACCAGCGTATTCAATTGTTCCAGCAACCGATCCACATCTAGTGGATGCAAACCGGTCGTGGGCTCATCGAGCACATATAACGTCGCCCCACGCTGATTACGTTGCAGCTCGGTCGCCAGTTTGATCCTCTGCGCTTCACCACCCGACAACTCGGTCGCTGGCTGCCCCAGGCGCAAATAACCCAGACCAATATCCCGTAGCACCTCTAGTGAGCGGCGAATCCCCGGCTGCTCGGCGAACACCTCGACCGCTTCGTCCACCGTCAGCTGCAACACCTGCGCGATGTTCAACCCTTGCCAGGTGATCGCCAGTGTCTCGGGGTTGTAGCGCGCGCCGTGGCACGTCGGGCATGGCGCGTAGACACTGGGCATGAACAACAATTCGACGCTGACAAAGCCTTCACCTTCGCAAGTCGGGCAGCGGCCCTTGGCGACGTTGAACGAGAACTGCCCGGCGTCGTAGCCCCCGGCCTGCGCCTCGTGCGTGGCGGCATACAGCTTGCGCACGTTGTCGAACAGCCCGGTGTAGGTCGCCAGATTGGAGCGCGGTGTGCGGCCGATGGGTTTCTGATCGACCTGCACCAGGCGCTTGATTGATGCCAGCCCCGCCGTGACCTGTCCGCCGCTGACTTGCGGCGCATCGTCCTCAAGGCTCAACGCTTGGGCTTCGCTGTCGCTGGCGGCGCGTCCCAAATGGGCGCCGACCAACTCCAGCAGCGCCTGGCTGACCAGGCTCGATTTACCGGAACCGGACACGCCCGTTACAGCGGTAAAACAGCCCAGCGGAAACTCGACGCTGAGGTTGTTCAGGTTGTTGCGGGTGATCCCCTCCAGGCGCAGCCAATCGGTGGCCGCTCGACTGACGCGCGGTTCGGTGACGTGTTCGGCGAACAGATAGGCGCGGGTCTGCGAGTTCGTCACCTCGGCCAGTCCTGACGGCGGACCGCTGTAGAGAATCTGGCCGCCGTTCTCGCCCGCCGCCGGGCCAACGTCGATCAACCAGTCGGCGCGGTGCATGGTTTCCAGATCATGCTCAACCACAAACAGCGTATTGCCCGCAGCCTTCAGACGTTGCAGCGCTTCAAACAACGCCTCGCCGTCCGCCGGGTGCAGGCCGGCCGAAGGTTCATCCAGAACGTAGATCACACCGAACAATTGCGAGCCCAATTGCGTCGCCAGTCGCAGTCGCTGCAACTCGCCGGAGGACAACGTCGGCGTACTGCGTTCCAGCGCCAGGTAACCGAGGCCCAGATCCGTGAGGGTGCTGACCCGCTCCAGCAAATCCTGTGCGATCCGTTGCGCGGCCAGGCGTTTTTCCACCGACAAATTGGGTGTGTGGCGCACATCCGGCGCATTGGCATGACCACTGGCACCGTGGGCAACCCGCGCTTCACGGGCCTCACGTGTTTGCCGGTGGGTCAACACGTCGCCCGCCTCCTCGGCCTGCTCAAGGTAACTGTGCGCCGCCACCGGCTTCAGCACGGCGGCCACTTGCAGCAGCGGCATCTGCGATAACTCACCGATGTCGTAGCCTGCAAACGTCACCGACAACGCCTCACGCTTGAGCCGTTTGCCGTCACACAACGGGCAAGGACTGCCGAGCATGAATTGCGAAACGCGCTTCTTCATCAGCGCACTTTGCGAGTGGGCGAAGGTGTGCAGGATGTAGCGTCGAGCGCCGGTGAAAGTGCCCTGATAACTGGGCTCCATGTTGCGTTTGAGCGCAACGTTGGTTTCCTCCGGTGTGAGCCCGGCATACACCGGCACCGTCGGTGTTTCTTCGGTGAAGAGGATCCAGTCGCGCTGTTTTTTCGGCAGATCGCGCCAGGGTTTATCGACGTCGTACCCCATGGTCACGAGGATGTCGCGCAGGTTCTGGCCTTGCCATGCCGTAGGCCAGGAAGCGACCGCGCGCTGGCGAATGGTCAGGCTCGGGTCGGGCACCATCAGCGCTTCGGTGACGTCGTAAACCCGTCCCAACCCATGACACTCCGGGCACGCGCCTTGCGGGGTGTTGGGCGAGAAGTCTTCGGCATACAACATCGCTTGTCCCGGCGGATAGCTGCCGGCCCGGGAGTACAACATGCGGATCAGGCTCGACAACGTCGTCACGCTGCCCACCGAAGAACGGGTGCTCGGCGTGCCCCGCTGCTGTTGCAGGGCCACGGCCGGTGGAAGACCTTCAATGGAGTCGACATCGGGTACGCCGACCTGATCGATCAGCCGTCGCGCATAAGGCGCCACGGATTCGAAATAGCGGCGTTGCGCTTCGGCGTAGAGCGTCGAGAATGCCAGCGAAGACTTTCCCGAGCCGGAGACACCGGTGAACACCACCAGCGCATCGCGCGGGATGTCGACGTCGATGTTCTTGAGGTTGTGCTCTCGGGCGCCGCGCACCCTGACCATGCCGGAGGGAGGGTTGGAGGTGCGCTTGGACGTCATCGAGTGACCTTAATCAGATATTAGAAAAAACACCAATCCCCTGTGGGAGCCGAGCTTGCTCGCGATGGCGGTGTGTCAGCCATTGAGGACTGTGCGAACCATTCGGGTCAGTGCTTCGGGGTCGTAGGGTTTGCTCAGCAAATGTGTGTCGGGGCTGAGTAGGTGATTGCGCGAGATCATGTCACGGGTATGGCCCGAGGTGAACAACACAGCCACTGGAGGCGTTTGCACTTTGGCCCAAGCCGCCAGGTCAGCACTTTTGATCAGGCCGGGCATGACCACGTCAGTGAAAATCAGGTCTACCGCCGTGCCCTCCAGCAACATCTGCATCGCCTGGTCGCCGTTGGCCGCCGTCAACACCTGATAGCCTTCTTCGCGCAGCAACTCCACCGCCGAGACGCGTACTGCTTCGTTGTCTTCGACCACCAGAATGGTTTCATGGCCACCGCGCTGCTGTGCATCTTGCTGCGTTGTTTCACTGGGTGTCGGGCGCAGGCTACGCGGAAAGTACACCTGCACCCGGGTACCCTGCCCCTCGGTGCTGGAAATCTCGATGTGCCCGCCGCTCTGTTTGACGAAGCCGAACACCATGCTCAACCCCAGCCCCGTGCCCTGGCCGTCGGCCTTGGTGGTGAAAAACGGTTCGAAGGCCTGCGCAAGCACCTGTGGCGGCATGCCAATGCCGGTGTCCGCCACCGCGACGCAGACGTAGTCGCCGGCCACGATCCCCTTGCCTGCACAAAACTTCTGGTCGAGGGTGATGTGCTCGGCACTCAGACCGATGGTCCCCTCACCTTTCATGGCATCTCGGGCATTGATTGCCAGGTTGAGAATGGCGTTTTCCAGTTGATTGCGGTCAACAAAGATGTGCCAGGGATCATCCGGGGCGTTCACTTTGATCTGCAGGGTTTCACCCAGCGCTCGCTGCAAAATTTCTCCCAGACCTTCGAACACTTGCTTTGGATTGCAGACGGCTGGCGACAGTGGCTGGCGACGGGCGAAGGCGAGCAATTGCGAAGACAATTTGGCGCCACGTTCTACGGCGGCGATGGATGCACTGACCCGACGCTGCACGTTGGCGTTGTCCGGTTCGTGCCGCGCCAGCAGGTGCAGGTTGCCGGCGATCACCTGTAACAGGTTATTGAAGTCATGGGCCACACCACCGGTAAGGCCGCCGATGGCTTCGAGTTTCTGTGATTGGCGCAGTTGTTCTTCGGCAGCCAGCCGCGCTTCAACTTCATCGGCGACACGCTGCTCCAGGTTGCGTGTAAACCTGAGCAAGGATTCTTCGGCAGACTTGCGTTCATGGATGTCGATCAATACGCCGGGAAAGCGGAACGGTTCGCCCTGTTCGTTAAACTCGCAACAGCCACTCGCTTGCACCCAGAGATAACTGCCATCCGGGCGCAGCACCCGATACTCCGCATTAAAGGCATCACCGGTTTCTACCGATTGATTGACCTGTTCCTGCACCCAACTGAGGTCGTCGGGGTGGATCCTGGCTTCGGCGACATCCGGGGGCAGGTCGGCCAGATCCTGATCAGCGGAAAAGGAGAAGGTACGGGCGAAGCGCTCGTCGCCGGAAAGTCTGTTGGCCTTGATGTCCCAGACGAACGAGCCGAGCAAAGCCCCGGCATTGAGTGCCAGGCGCACCCGTTCGTTGTCGGCGCGATAGGCGTCTTCGGCGGTCTGACGGCGGCGTTCGGAAATGACATGCTCCGTGGTTTCGACCACCATCGCCATGACCCCGGCGGGCTTGCCGTCATCATTAGCCACCGGGCTGTAATAGAGGTCCAGCCAGACATCTTCGGGGATACCGTCGCGCAGCAACACCAGCTCTTTATTGCGATAGGACAAGGTGCCACCCGCCAGACAGGTATCGACCACGTTCCGATTGAATTCGGCGACTTCCGGCCAGCCCATTTCCACCGGGACTCCCAACAGGTAAGGATGGCGGCCACCGGCGAATTTGGAGTAGGCATCGTTGTAGATCATGTGCCCGGCGCGCCCCCACAGCATCACCATCGGCAGTGGCGAGGCGAGCATCAATTGCACCGCACTGCACAGGCTCGCGGGCCAAGTGTCGAGACGGCCAAGTTCGGTCTGGCACCAGTCGAACGCACGAATACGCCCGGCCATTTCGCCGGACCAGCCGGTACACCCGTGGCTTTCATCTAAAAACTGCATCGACTGGCTCTGAGTCCCTGTAAGTGAATTGACTTAGGGGGTCGCAACGACATGAGGACGGTGTGGGCCCGTTTGTTTCGAGCGTCGCCGACGTCAATGGTTTCATAGAGGTTAGCTGATTCTTGGGGCCTTCTGCAGACACCCTGGTCCATTGTGGGAGCGAGCCTGCTCGCGATAGCGGTGTGTCAGTTGGCATAAATGTTTAATGACACACCGCTATCGCGAGCAGGCTCACTCCCACAGGGGGATCTGCGGTAGACACAATTTTCGCATTCAGCGGAAATCCCGGCTGCGTACGCTGATGCCGTCCAGCAATGAGCTCAGGTCGCTCAAGCGTCCGGCAATCAGGTGGCGAACCTCGCCTTCCTTTTCCCAGCGGCCATCGACCTTGAGCAATTGCGAGCCGACCAGCACCTGGCGTTGCCTTTCGGCCAAGTCGCGCCAGACCACCACGTTGACGTTGCCGAACTCGTCTTCCAGGGTCACAAAGGTCACCCCACTGGCGGTGCCCGGACGTTGCCGCCCCGTCACCAGGCCTGCGACGCTGACCGGGCGCCCGTGTTCGACCGCCATCAGTTCTTTCGAACTGCGACAGCGCCGGGCTTTCAGTTCACCGCGCAGTAACGCCAGCGGATGCGGGCCGAGGGTGGTGCCGACACTGGCGTAATCGGCTTGCAGGTCTTCGCCGACAGTGGGTTTGGGCAACGACACGACGTCCTCTTCCTGACTCGGCAGACCGACAAACAAGCCGAGTTGCTTTTGCACCCCCGCCACCTCCCAGCGCGCCCGATGCCGGTCACCGGCCAACCCCCGCAGTGCGCCGGCATCGGCCAGTTGTTCCTGAGCGCGGGCATCGAGTCGCGCACGTTCGCCGAGGTCGGCGATGTCGACAAACACCCCACCCGAGCGCGCCGCTTCGATGCGCCGGGCATCGTCTTCGCGAAAGCCCTTGATCATCCGCAACCCCATGCGAATCGCCGGTTGCGCACCGGCCATCGGCTCCAGGCTGCAATCCCAGTCACTGGCACGCACATCCACCGGGCGAATCTGCAAATGATGCCGGCGCGCGTCCTGGAGAATCTGGTCCGGGCTGTAGAAACCCATCGGCCAGCTGTTGATCAGCGCACACGCGAAGGCCGCGGGTTCGTGGCATTTGAGCCAGCAACTGGCGTAGGTCAGCAAGGCGAAACTGGCGGCGTGGGACTCGGGAAACCCGTAGCTGCCAAAACCTTTGATCTGTTCGAAGATCTGCGCGGCGAACTCAGCCGTGTAGCCGTTCTTTTTCATCCCTGCGGCCAGCCGATCCTTGTGCGGTTCCAGCCCGCCGTGGCGTTTCCAGGCCGCCATGGAACGGCGCAACTGATCGGCCTCGCCGGGGCTGTAGTCGGCGGCGACGATGGCAATCTGCATCACTTGTTCCTGGAACAGCGGCACGCCGAGAGTGCGTTTGAGCACCTCCCGCAACGCTTCGGAGGGATAACTTTCAAGCTCTTCCTTGTTTCTTCGCCGCAGGTAGGGATGGACCATACCGCCCTGGATAGGACCGGGGCGAACGATGGCCACCTCGATCACCAGATCATAAAATTTGCGCGGTTTGAGTCGCGGCAACATCGACATTTGTGCCCGGGATTCGATCTGGAATACACCGATGGTGTCGGCACGGCCAATCATGTCGTAGGTGGCCGGATCTTCGGACGGGATCGTCGCCAGGCTCAGGTCAATGCCTCGGTGGCGACGCAGCAGATCGAAACAACGACGGATCGCGCTGAGCATGCCCAGCGCCAGAATATCTACTTTGAGCAGCCCGACTGCGTCCAGATCATCCTTGTCCCACTGAATGATCGTACGCTCGGCCATGGCGGCGTTTTCCACCGGCACCAGACTGTCCAGGGGCTGCTCGGAAATCACGAAACCACCGGGGTGCTGGGACAGGTGCCGGGGGAAACCGATCAGCTGTTGCGTCAAGCTCAAGACCCGACGCAGCACCGGGCTTTCGGGGTCGAATCCGCCTTCCAGCAAACGCTCCACGGGCGGAGTGGCATCGCTCCAGTGGCCGCAGCAATCGGCCAGGGCGTTGATCTGGTCAGGTGGCAGACCCAACGCCTTGGCCACGTCACGCACCGCGCCGGCCGCGTGATAGGTGCTGACCACCGCCGTCAACGCCGCGCGCGTGCGGCCATAGCGCTGGAATACATACTGCAAGACTTCTTCGCGACGTTCGTGTTCGAAGTCCACATCGATATCCGGCGGCTCGTTGCGCTCCTTGGAGAGAAAACGCTCAAACAGCATGTTCATCCGGTCCGGATCGATCTCGGTGATGCCCAAGGCGAAACACACCGCCGAGTTGGCCGCCGAGCCTCGGCCCTGGCAGAGAATTTTCTCGCGCCGGGCGAAGGCGACGATGTCTTGAACGGTCAGGAAATAACTTTCGTAGCCTAGCTCGGCAATCAGCCCCAGTTCCTTGTTGATCAGCCTCCGCACTTTCTCGCTCGCCCCTTGGGGCCAGCGCTCGCGAATGCCGCGTTCAGTCAGTTCGCGCAGCCAGGAATCGGCGCTGTGGCCTTGCGGCACCAATTCCCGCGGGTACTGATAACGCAACTGGCCAAGGTCGAAGGTGCAACGCCGGGCAATGGTCAACGTTTCATCGAGCAAGGCCTGTGGGTAGATCGATTGCAACACCTCCTGGCTGCGCACATGCCGCTCGCCATTGGGGTGAAGGCGCAGCCCGGCTTCGGCCACCGGCAGGTGATGACGGATCGCGGTCATGGTGTCCTGCAAGGCCCGGCGGCCACGGGTGTGCATGTGCACATCGCCGCTGGCCACCGCAGGAATCCGTAACTCCCGCGCCAGGGCCAGCAACGCGTTCAGGCGCCGGGTATCGTCCTGGCCTCGATGCAACTGGACGCTCAGCCACAGGCGTTCGGCGAAGGTCTGTTGCAGCCAGCGGCCCTGTTCGAAGCCATCAAAAGCGTCCGGCACCCACAACACCAACAGCCCCGGCATTGGTTCGCTGAAATCTTCGCGCAGCACCTGATACTGGCCTTTTTGCGTACGGCGTCGTGCCCGGGTAATCAGCCGGCACAGGGTTTGGTAACCCTCAAGGTTCTCCACCAGCAGCACCAGTTTCGGGCCGTTCTCGATGCGGATTTCGCTGCCGATAATCAGTGGCAACTCCACCGCTTTGGCCGCTTGCCAGGCGCGGACGATGCCGGCCAGGGTGCATTCGTCGGTGATCGCCAGCGCTTCATAACCGTGCTTTTTCGCCCGCTGAAAGAGTTCGAGGGCACTGGAAGCACCACGCTGGAAGCTGAAGTTCGACAGGCAGTGCAACTCGGCATACCCGACGCTCATGCGAACCAGCCTTGCAGCCACAGCGGACCGCCCTCACCCACCGCCCGATACGCCCAGCCCTGCTGGCCGGAGCGGGTTTCGATGAGGTAGTAATCGCGGCGTACGTCGGCGCCGTCCCACCAGCCGGATTCAATGCGTTCCGGGCCCATGAGGATGCGGGTCGAGCCTTCGTGGATAGCCTGCGGTTCCGTCAGCAACCAGCCCGGACGCTGCACACCCGGCAACCCCGCGCACAGTTGATGGTCGACCCGCGCCTGCCACGCACACTCTGGCCGGTGATCGGCCTGGAAGCGCAAGCCGTGCACCGCCTCATCGCCGAGCCGCGCACGCAACCGTTCACGCAGTTGCTCCCACGGCAAGGATTGCTGCGGGCGGTCGTCGAATAATTCCTGATACTGCGGGACGAAGCTCGGCAAGTCTTCGGCACGCAGCCGAAAACCACGCACCGGGGCTTCGACCTGAACCTGTTCCAGTCGCCCCCGGGCCAGTTCGAAGAGCATCGCTGGATCGCGTTCAGCGCTGAGCAGGCCGACCTTGATCACCGAGTCCGGCAAGCCGGCGTGTTCCAGGTGCAGGTCGAAACGCTGCACGCCGCTGTCCCGCCCACAGAGAAAGGCCGACAGATCGCCGGTCAACCGCCGCAGCGGGAACAGCAACGCCTGATGCGACTGCACGTCGAAGTTGAGTTCAATGCGCACGTCGAAACGGTCCGGCGGCAGGTAGAACGCCAGAGCCAGTCGCCGCTCCCCCGTCAACGTGTCCAGATGCTTGAGCACCTGGGCTTCGAAACGCCGGGCCAGACTCTGTCGCGGCAGCGCCTGCACCTGGCTCAAGGTGCGCAAGCCCATGCGCGATAACGCCGTGGCAACCATCGGTTCCAACGCGATCCGATCGATGGGCAATTGCCCGAGATGGTGCTGCAAGGCGTCGTTGTCCGGCACCACCAGCCCGTCATACACGTTGGCCAGCACCCGCGCGGCCACCGGGTTGGGCGCAGCGACGATGCGGTGGCGAAAACCCAGCTCGCCGAGCTCGGCGCGCAACCGCGCCTCAAACGCTGGCCACGGCCCGAACAAGCCCAGGCTGGATTCGATTTCAAACACCACGGCACGCGGGTAATGCACGCTGACCTGAGAGCTGAACCGATAGGCCCACGCCGCCAGAAACTGCTGCCAGTGCTCGATCTCGGCGGCATCGTATTCGGCCGTGGCAAAGCCTTTGCTCAAAGCCTGCGCGGCGGTCATCGACTGCCCCGGACGCAAGCCCAGCGCCCGCGCCGACGCGTTGACCGCTTGCAACACCCGACGCTGCGCCGGGCCGGTCAGCAGTGCCAGCGGCTCATCAGGATCGGGACGCTGACGCAGTACCGCGTCCAGCGCCAATTGCGGGAAGAGAATACAGACCCAGCGCATGGCAACCTCAATGCCCCACGGGGAAGGCAATCGGCGCCGAACGTGCTAGCCCGCCCCGGCACTTGAGCACGCGTAATTGCGCAGGTTTGGCATCGATGGCAATGCGCAACGCCGCAGGTGAAGGGTTGATCGCTTCATGGATCGAGCGGTAGGCGAATGCCAGGGTCGAACCGGTTTCCGCTGCCACCTGCAACCGGCGCAACGCACGATCATCGGCCTTGTGCGGCCAGCACAGCACAGCGCCGCAACTGCCGGAGCGCAGGCATTGTTCTGCGGCCCATAAGGCATCGCGCTCGCTGGCCTGGATGATCGACAGCTGGCGCAGATCGACCCCGGCGTTCTGCCACGCTTGCGGGTACGGCACGTACGGCGGCGCCACCAGCACGATGCGCTCACCCGCCGCCGACAACCGCGCCAGCGCCGGCCACACCAGCTGCAATTCACCTACGCCCTGCCCGGCCAGGAGAATTTCGGTCAGCGCCGCTTCCGGCCAGCCACCGGTGGGCAACGCTGCATCCAGCGCGGCATGCCCGGTGGGTTGCGGGCTGACGGCCGGTGGCGCAGGCCGGCCCTTCCAGACCTGGCCGCCATTGAACAGCGTATCCAGCGCAACGACGGCGCCCATCACCCTTGCCTCACCAGACCGCAGAACACCCCTTCAATGGCGAGGTCCTGATCGGGCTGCACGATGATCGGCTGATACGCCGGGTTGCGCGGCAACAGGCGAACCGTGTCGCCGGTCCGCTCGAAACGTTTGATGGTGACTTCACCGTCCAGTCGCGCCACCACGATCTGGCCATTGAGCGCTTCCGGGTTGCGCCGCACGCCCACCAGATCGCCGTCGAGAATGCCGTCCCCGATCATCGAATCGCCCTGAACCCGCAGCATGTAATCCGGCACCCGCGAGAAGATCGACGGATCCAGCAGCAAGCGGCTGTGCACTTCGGCATCGGCGCCGATAGGCGCACCTGCAGCCACCCGGCCGAGCACCGGAATGTCCAGCAACTCGGGCCGCGCCGGTTGCCCGAGCAAACGGATGCCCCGAGCCTGATGGGGATTGACCTCGATGAAACCGGCCTCGGTCAGCGCCAGCACATGCTTGCGCGCCACGCTGCGGGAGGCAAAACCAAAGGCCTCGCTGATTTCAGCGAGGCTCGGGGACTGGCCGTGCTCCGCGATTCGGTCGCGGATAAAGGTCAGGATGGCGGTACGGCGGGGAGTTAGAGTCGTCATGGAGTACATTTGTACTCTTTTGGCATTTTCCTGGCAAGGACCGCCAATCAGCTCAAACCACGAGACGCCAAAAACCCTGCGATGTAATCGATAAACGCCAGCACTTTCGCGGTCGCCCGCCGATGGCTCGGGTACACCGCCAGAATGTGCGGGCCAAAGCTGTCCGGGTCGATGTCGTAGTCAGCCATCAGCTGCACCAACCGGCCATCGGCGAGGTACGGCGCGGCACTCCAAAGCGGCGTGTGCAACAAGCCGCGCCCGGCCAGGGCGTTGGCCAGCAACAGGTCGTAATTGTCGCTGCGCAACCGCGGATTTGGCGGCTGCGGCAGGCTCAGGCGTTGCCCGTCACGCTCGACCCACCAGAATTCGCGGCTGAGCAGCGGATGGCGATACAGCAACCACTCGTGCTCATCGAGGGTCTGCGGGGTGACGGGCAATGTTTTACGCGCCAGATAGGCGGGGCTGCCGCACAGCGCCAGGCGATTACTGCCGACCACGCGGGCGATCAGCCCCGGCAAGTCGTCATGGCCTTCGCGCAACGCCAGGTCGTAGCCGCTTTCCAGCAAATTGACGAACTCGTCACACAGGTCCACCTGCAGATTGATCTGCGGGTATTGCTCCAGAAACCCGCCACACACCTGATCGAGAAACGCCTGCCCATAAGCCAGTGGCGCGGTGATTTTCAGGTTGCCGCGCAGGCCATGCTGCAACTGCTCGATTTCCTCGCCGGCTTCCTCCAGCCGCTGCAACACCTGGCGCGCGGTTTCCAGATAGAGCCGCCCGGATTCGGTCAGCAGAATTCGCCGGGTGCTGCGCTCGAACAAGCGGGCGCCGAGTTCGGCCTCCAGGTGGTTGACCGCTTTGGTCAGGGCCGACGGCGTCTTGCCCAGTTGCTCGGCGGCGCGGCTGAAACTGCCCAGTTGCGCCGTGACCACGAACATTTTCAATGCGCCCAACTTGTCCATACTTTTTCCATTCCGGCAAAAACGTTTTTCGTGAGGAAGGCGTTCTGCTGCACACCAGCAGCCACTAATCTGGCCATCAGACGCAATAACAAGGAAACATTCAATGAAAAGATTCATCCCGAATCTGTTGATGGCCGCAGTTAGTTTTGCCTCGATGGAAGCCATGGCCGCCACCGATCTGGTGCTGATCAATGGCAAGATTTTCACCGCCGACCGTGCCCAACCGAAGGCACAGGCGCTGGCGGTACAGGATGGCAAGGTGCTGCAAGTCGGCAGCGATGCGCAGATCAAAGCCTTGATCACGCCCGACACCAAAGTGGTCGACCTCGGCGGTAAAACCCTGATGCCGGGCCTGATCGACACCCATTCCCACGCGATTTTCGGCGGTCTGGAAATGGTCTCGGCCAACATGGAAGACGAGGTGGTCGAGCTCGACGAACTGGAAAAACGCCTGCGCGGCTGGCGTGACGACGGCAAGGCCAAACACGGCGATGTGTTGACCATCGCCGGCATGAGTTCGGTGTATTGGGCCAAGGCCGAAGACTTGGGCAAAAAATTCAACAACGGCGAATGGGCCAACGTGCCCGTGGTGTTCACCGGCAGCGACCACCACACGGCCTGGGCCAACGACTTCATGCTCAAGCGTGCCGGGATTGATGCCGCGTTGCTCAAGTCATTGCCCGCCGCCGAAGCGGACACCATTGGCAAACGTGCCGATGGCACCCCCAACGGCTTCCTGGTGGATGCCGGTTGGGACCGGGTGTCCTCGAAAATGCCCGTGCCGAGCACCGCCGATATGCTCAAGGCCGCCCAATCGGCCGTGCGCTACAACAACAGCTTCGGCATCACCGCGTGGATGGACCCCGCCGCCAATGCCGCGCCCGGCGAGCCGCTGTTCGCGCTCAAGCCCACGGAAAAAACTGTCGGCGTGTTGCCGGCCTATAAGGCCCTGGCCGAAACCGGCGGCATGAGCGTCCACGTAGCCGCCCTGTTGGTGGCCAACCCGAAAAGCGTACCGGCCGATCTCGATACGCTGGACAAGGTTCGCCAGCAATTTCAGGGCATCCCCAACCTGACCCTGCCTGGCGTCAAGATCTTCGCCGACGGCGTGATCGAATTCCCGGCGCAAAGCGCGGCGATGATCGACCCTTACAACAACTCGCACAAACAGGGCGAATTGCTGATCGATCCGAAGCATTTCGGCGAACTGGTCAGCGCCATCGACCAGCGTGGCTGGCTGGTGCACATCCATGCCATCGGCGACCGCGCGGTGCGAGAGTCGCTGAACGGCATCGAACAGGCGCGCAAGGATCGCCAGAGCGGCGTGACGCACTCGATTACGCACCTGCAAATCGTCAACCCGAAAGAGTTTGCGCGGTTCAAACCGCTGGACGTCATCGCCTCGATGCAACTGCTGTGGGCGTCGGCCGACGATTACACCACGGACATGATCAAGCCTTACGTCAGCGCCCTCGCCTTCCGCTATCAATACCCGGCGCATTCGCTGCTCAAACAGGGCGCGACCATCGCGGGTGCGAGTGACTGGCCAGTGTCTTCGCCCAACCCATGGAACGCCATGGCCCAGGCCATCACCCGTGTCGGCCCGCTGGGCGTGCTGAACATCAAAGAAGCCGTGGACCGCGAAACGATGTTCTACGCCTATACCGTGAACGCCGCGCGCACCATCGGGCTGGAGAAGCAGATCGGTTCCTTGACCCCAGGCAAGCAAGCTGACTTCATCGTGCTGGACCGCGACGTCTTCACTGTCGACAACAAAGCCCTGAGCGATACCCAAGTGCTGCAAACCTGGTTCGCCGGGCGCGAAGTCTACGCACCGACCCTCTAATAAAAATCCGCTCGATCCGCTGCCCGCCCCCGCGCTCGTCGCCGGGGTTCGGCGCAGCTTTGCCGCAAAAACTGCCCATAACAATCACAATATCGGGACTGTACTCATGAAAGCTTTCACCCTGTTCGCCCTCGGTTCCTTGAGTCTGCTGCCGTTGAGCAGCCAGGCCATCGTCTTGAATGACGACTTTTCCGTACTGGTGGACTTGACCCTGGCGAGTGATTACCGCACCCGTGGCATTTCGCAAACACTCAATGACCCTGCCGTGCAGGCCGGTGCCACGCTGACCCACAGCACGGGTTTGTACGTGGGCGCCTGGACCTCGAACGTCGACTTCGGCGGCGGCCTGAAAACCCGTCAGGAACTCGACTACTACGCCGGTTGGTTCTGGGAAGCCACCGACGCCGTCAACCTGGACCTCGGCTACCTCAGGTACACGTACCCCAAAGATAGCGAGTTCAACCAGAGTGAGGTATACAGCATTCTCAGCGTCTACGGTGTGAAACTCGGCGCCTATTACTCCGACGATGCGCCGGGCATCGATAGCAAGCAGAACTCGCTGTACACCTATGTCGGTTATGAAACCCAACTGCCGTACGACACGGGCCTGAAACTGCGCTACGGCAACATGGACTTCAAGGACCCGCGCATGTTCACAAGCTCGGGCCATGGCGAAGAGTCGTACCGCGAATGGGAAGTCAAACTGACCCACGAACTGGCCGGGGTGTTGCTGGGCCTGAGCTACATCGACACCGACCTGTCGAAAAGCCAATGCACCAGTAACTGGGGCTACGACGACCTGTGCAGCGCCACCGTGGTGGCGAGTGTCAGCAAGTCCTTCTGACCCACCCACATCCCCTAATGAAATGGCTGCCCCCGCCTCTCCCTGTGATCGCTAAGCTTTCACAGGGAGAGGCGGGGGTAGCCATTTCATTATTAGATATGTATAGATTCAGGAGTGAGTTGTGCCAGGAAGGGCCACGGGTAGATGCCGCGTTCGTGGCCGTCGCTGAAAATCAGTTGCAGGCCGTAGCCCTGGGGATTCAACTCGACCACGCGGATGCGCGGATCAACCTTCACCGTCAGCCCTTGCAATCGAAACGCCCGGCACTGCGAGCACGGGCACTGACGCCGCAGTTCCGCATGATCCAGCCACTGCTCACGCCCATCCGGCCAGTTCAATCGCAGCTGCTGTTTACCCTGGGAATTACCCACCGCCACCGGGTTCATAGCAGTTGACTCAAGGCAATGCGTACGGCTTTGCGCACTTCCGGGTCGCCGTCGTCTTGCACGGCCTGCAAGGCAGCGATGGCGCCTTTATCGTTCAACTCACCAAGGGCCAGCGCGGCTTCCTTGCGCAGGTTGCTGATGCGGTGGCCGAGGGTTTCGATCAAGGCTTCAAGGGCCGGGGCGTAGCGCAATCGACCGAGACTGCGAGTGGCACGCAGGCGCACTTGCCAATAGTCGTCGCTCAAGGCTGCGACCAGTGCACTGCCCGCATCAATGTGGCCGACTTTGCCCAACGTGGTCGCGGCTTCTTCACGCACTTGCCAAGCGCCGTCTTGCAAGGCCTGGCGCAGCGCCGGCAGCACTTGAGCGTCAGAGGCCAGACCGAGGGCACCGGTGGCGGCGCGGCGGACTTCGGTGTCCGGGTCGGCGCTGGCCAATTTCGCCAACGCCGGCAACGCATCGAGTTGCTTGAGCCAGCCCAGTACCCCCACCGCCTCGCGACGCACGCTGGCGTCTAAATCCTCCAACGCGGCTAAAGCGGCAGCGGCGGCTTGGGGGAAACGCAACTCGCGCAATGCCCTGAACGCGGCAATGCGCACGCTGGCCTCGGCATGCCCGGTCCACGGCAGAATCACCCGGCCCGCGGCTTCACTCTTGAGCAGGCTCAGGCTTTGCGTCGCGGCCGCTTGCACGGCCAATGAGGGATCGGTCAGCGCCTGGCACAACGCCTCGACCACGGATTCCTCCTCCCAGGCTTCGAGCAAGCGCGCGGCTTCGGCGCGGACATCTTCGGCCGAGTCTTGCGCCAGCCGATTGACCAGCCACAGCAAGCCGTCCGGTTCTTCGAGGTCGGCCAGCTCGATCAGTGCAATGCGCCGCACACCGGGATCTTCATCGGTCAGGCGCGGTTGCAGGATGAGAATCTCGTCGTTATCGGTTACATCGAATAGTGAGGTCATAGGGCAAATCGCGGCAGTTTGTTTTCAGGGGGAAGTCCGAGAGGGTTCAGGCGCGGTAACTGCCGACCGTCTTCGTGACGCAGCAACTCAAGGCAATGGCGCTTCAAGCGGGAAAATTCAGGGCTCGTCACCAGCTCAGTGGTGCGTGGCCGAGGAAAGTCGAAGCGCAGGTCTTCGATAATCCGGCCCGGGCGCGAGCTCATCACCAGCAGGCGATCGGCGAGAAACAGCGCTTCGTCGATGTCGTGGGTGACGAACACCACGGTGGTGCGGATTCGCGTCCAGATGTCCAGCAGCAGTTCCTGCATGTTCAAGCGGGTCAGCGCATCGAGCGCGCCGAAAGGTTCGTCCATCAGCAACAGGCGCGGACGATTGATCAGCACCCGGGCGATTTCCACCCGTTGCTGCATCCCGCCGGAGAGCTGGTCCGGCAAGCGCTCGGCAAAACCTTCAAGCCCCACCAAAGCAAGGATTTCATCAGCGGCGCGATGACGTTCGACCTTGCCGATGCCACGCATTTTCAGGCCGAAGGCGACGTTGTCGCGCACGGTTCGCCAAGGGAACAACGTGTGATGCTGGAACACCATGCCACGTTGCGGCGACGGGCCCGACACTGGCGTACCATCGACCTTAAGGCTGCCAGCACGCGGTTGCAGGTGCCCGGCCAGCGCGCCGAGCAATGTCGACTTGCCGCAACCGGAGGGCCCAAGAATGCACACGAACTGCCCCGCTTCAATCTGGCAATCCAGACCTTGCACGGCTTCAAAAGCGTGTGCGCCGTCGCCGAGAACAATGGACAACTGGCGAATATCGATCCGCCCTTCCGGGGTTTGCATCACGCTCATCAGGCTTTTCCTCGTGGTCGGTGCCAGGGCGTGAACAGCTCGCCGAGACGTTTGATCAGCAGGCTGCTGCCCATCCCCAGCACACCGATCAGCAACATGCCGACCACGATGTCGGCATAATTCTGAATGGTGTACGACTCCCAGGTGTAATAGCCGATACCGTATTGCCCGGAGATCATTTCGGCGGTGACCAGGCAGAACCATGAAGTGCCCATGCCGATGGCCAGGCCCGTGATGATGCTTGGCGCGGCGCCAGGCAGGATCACCTCCAACAGAATCGCCCGCCTCCCTGCCCCCAGGCTTCTGGCTGAGGCGATCAGGCGTGGGTCGACGCCTTCGACGCCGTGCACGGTGTTGAGCAGGATCGGGAACAGCGCCCCGGTGAAGGTGATGAAGACCATCGACAGTTCAGAGGACGGGAACATCAGGATCGCCAATGGAATCCAGGCAACGGCGGGAATCGGGCGCAGGACTTCCAGGGGCGGCAGCAGTAGATCTTCAGCCCATTTCGAGCGGCCGATGGCCAGGCCCAGGGCAATGCCGACGATCAGCGCGGCGAGGTAACCAGCGAAGACGCGGCTGAGGCTGCTGCTCAGGTGTTGGGCGAGTTTGCCGGAGTCGCCGAGTCCGAATGCAGCCTGGATGACGGCGAGTGGTGTCGGGACGTTGGCGAAGGTGACCAGGCCGAGGTTCCAGTGGTGGCTGGCGGCAAGTTGCCAAAACAGGAGGCAGAGCAGCAGCGAAGCGGCTCTGGGGATCCAGCGTGTTATGGATCGGAACATAGATCATCCTCTCAACCGAAACCCTGTGGGAGCAGGCTCGCTCCCACAGGGATTTGCGGTGTGTTTGGGATTAGCGGGCGGCTACGGCCTGGGTGGTGGCTTCGGTAAAGTCGAATACTTTCCCGCCCTGGGCCGTGGCGAATTGCTGGGCCTGGCCTTTGAGCAGGAACGCACTGAACTGCCCTTTCGCATCGCTGGCAAACCACGCCTGATCCGCCAGCAACTTGATCCCGCTGTCGCTGGCCTGGGCATACACCGCGCGGATGTTTTTGCCTTCCTGCTTGAGGCTGGCCAACGCGGTAAACGCCGCCTGTGCCGAGGCGTATTGACGGACTTTGGGCTCGCCGCGCACCCAGATTTCCGCCACATGGTTAAAGTCAGTAATCGCCTTCCCGTTGGTTGCATCCACGGCTTTCAACGGCGTCTGTGCGTAGTTGGCCAGTTGCGCGGTGTAATCGAGGTTCGAAGCCTTGAAGGCGGCGCGGATGTATTGATCGTCGATAAAGGTGTTCAGATCGAGGCCACGATCAGCCTTCTTCAACAGCTTGAGGGTGTCGATGGCGGTGCCGACTGCCTGACGGTATTCCGGCTTCCAGCTCAGGTCGCGGGTTTGCACGCCCAGCGGCCCGTGGAACAGGTAATTGACCTCGGCATCGACCCCGGTGACTTTGGCGATCAACTCGCTGTACTTCTCCGGTTCAGCGGCGAGTAGCTGGTTGGCCTCGATGCTCGCCCGCAGATAAGCGACAACGATTTCCGGGTACTTCTTCGCATAGGCCTGATCCACCAACGCGCCATGGAACGTCGGCGCATTGGCTTGGGCACCGTCGTAAATCTTGCGCGCGAAACCACGGCTCGGGAACAGTTCGGCGAACGGCACGAAGTCGGCATGCGCGTCGATCTTCCCGGCCTGCAACGCCGAGCCTGCGACTTCTGGCGGTTGGGCGATGATGTTCACATCCTTGAGCGGGTCCCAACCCTGAGCGGCCACGGCGCGCAGCAACATGCCATGGGCCGTCGAGGCGAACGGCACGGAAATGGTCTTGCCCTTCAACTCCGCCAGCGACTGCACGCCCGAAGCGCTCGGTACCACGATGCCGTTGCCGCTGCCCTTGATGCTGCCCGACAGCACACTGATAAACAGGCTGTGCTTACCGGCGGTTTCGAATGCCACGCCATTGAACGAGCCGGGAAAATCGGCCATGGCGCCGAAGTCCAGTTTGCCGGCAACCATTTCGTTGGTCAGCGGTGCCCCGCTGGTGAAGTTCTTCCACTCGACCTCGTATTTCGCGTCTTTGTACTGGCCGTCGTGAGGCAGGTATTTGTCGAGCAGGCCAAGCTCACGTATCAGCAGCCCGCCGGCGGCGCAGTTGATCGTGGTGTCTTGAGTGCCGATGGCAATGCGGATGGTTTCGGCCGAAGCCGACAGGGTAAATGAGGCCAGTACCAGACCGGCTAATGCTGCACGCAACAACATAGGTGTTTCCCCTCGAATCATTTATAGGATGTTCGTCTCCGCCACGATCAGGGCGTGGTGGGAAACGAGGGGTGTCTTGAATCAGGCGTCCGGTGTTGCCGGATGGCTTTTTGTTGTTTGGGCTGGCCTCTTCGCGAGCAGGCTCGCTCCCACCTTTAGATTGAATTTCCATGTTGGAATGCATTTCCCTGTGGGAGCGAGCCTGCTCGCGAAGGCGTCCTGCCAGTCAGCGCAATAGGTAAGGGATCTCAACTTTCACCGCCCCGGTCGGGCAGTCCTTCTCACAGGGCATGCAGTACCAGCATTCGTCGAAGGCCATGTAGGCTTTTTGCGTGGCCGGGTTGATCGCCAGCAGGTCCATTGGGCAGACGTCGACGCACACCGTGCAACCTTTGTGGGCGATGCAAAGATCCTCGTCGACCGTGACCGGTGCGTTGGAGCGGAAGAAGATTTCCTGGGGTTGATAGGCCATTGGGCGGTCTCTCTTTTAGTGAGGCTCAGGCGGCAAAGGCGCCGACCCGCAGCCGGTCGTAGGCCTGCATTTCATCGGCATCGAGCGGGATGATGTAAGGCTCGACGGCTTTCTTGAAACTGGTCATCTGGCCGTCGCCCCCCTTTTTCAGGTGGCAATGACAGAACCAGTCGCTGTCGTTGCGTTGCGGGTGATCGACCCGATAGTGGTAAAGCCCCCAGCGGCTTTCAGCGCGGTACAGCGAGGCGCGGGCGGCCATTTCGGCACAGTCGCGGATCATGCTGACTTCCATGGCGCGCATCAGTTCGTGGGCGTTGTGGGCCTTGATCTGATCGAGGTCGCGCTGGATATCGCTGAAGCGTTGCAGGCCGATCTGCATCTTCTTGGTGACTTTCGGCGGTTGCAGATAGTCGTTCACAAAGCGCCGCAGCTTGTACTCGACTTGCGCGGGTGGCAGACCGTGCTCGCGGTCCAGGGGGGCGTAGACCCGTTTTTTTTCGGTTTCGATCTGTTTGGCATCGACCGCTGAAAACTCGCGCCCGGCGACAAAATCCGCCGCGTTGGTGCCGGCAAACCAGCCATAGGTGAACGCGCCGAGCATGTAGTTATGCGGCACCGCCGCCATATCACCAGCCGAGTACAAGCCCTTCACAGAAGTCTCGGCCCGCTCGTTGACCCACACGCCGGACGCCGAATGTCCGCTGCAAAAGCCGATCTCGGAAATGTGCATCTCGACCATCTGCGTGCGGTAGTCCGTGCCGCGATTGGCGTGGAACTGGCCGCGGCTCGGGCGTTCGTTGCTGTGCAGGATCTCTTCGATGTTCTGGATGGTTTCCTCGGCCAGGTGGTCGAGCTTGAGAAACACCGGACCGTTGCCGCTTTCGAGTTCCTGGTGGAACTCCCACATCATCTGGCCGCTCCAGTAGTCGCACTCGATGAAGCGTTCGCCTTTATTGTTGGCGGTGTAGCCGCCCAAGGGTCCGGTGACGTAGGCGCAGGCCGGGCCGTTGTAATCCTTGATCAGCGGGTTGATCTGGAAGCATTCCAGGTTCGCCAGTTCGGCGCCGGCGTGATACGCCATGGCGTAACCGTCGCCGGCATTGGTCGGGTTTTCGTAGGTGCCCATCAAGTAACCCGACGCTGGTAACCCCAGGCGCCCGGCGGCCCCGCAGCACAGAATTACCGCTTTGGCCTTGATGACATGGAAGTCGGCGGTGCGGCAATCGAAGCCCATTACACCGTTGACCGCGCCCTCTTCGTCCGTCAGCAATCGGGTGCAAACGAGGCGATTGGTGATGCTCACTCGCGCCCGTTTCAACTGGCGATACAGAACTTTTTTGATGTCGTGCCCTTCCGGCATCGGCAGTACATAAGCGCCCATGTGGTGGACCTTTTTCACCGCATAGTCACCGGTCTCGTCTTTCTCGAACTTCACGCCCCAGCGGTCCAACTGCTCGATGGTTTCGAAACTGTGAGTGGCGTAGGCGTAAACCGCGGCCTGATTGACGATGCCGTCGTTGGCGATGGTGATTTCCTTGGTGTATTGCTCCGGCGTCGAGTGGCCGGGAATGATCGCGTTATTCAGCCCGTCCATGCCCATGCTGATCGCGCCGCTGCGTTTGACGTTGGCCTTGTCGATCAACAACACGCGCAGATCGCGGTTGCGTTCCTTGGCCTTGATCGCCGCCATCGGCCCTGCGGTGCCGCCGCCGATCACGACGATGTCGTATTCCTGTTCTAGCGTGCTTCTGGTTATTGAGCTGCAAGTCATGTCACGCCCCTTTTTGCCTGTCGATCCGCAGGCGGTACTGGAAGGCATCGCCACGGTAGTAAAGGTGTTCGAAGTCCACGGGTTGACCGCTGGCATCGTGGGTCAGCCGCTCGATGCGCATGATCGGCGAGCCCGGTTCGACGTTCAGCGCCTGGGTCAGGTCGCTGTCGGCCAGGACCGCGTCGATGGCCAGATCGGCGTGACCGAGGGCCAGGCCGCAGTCGTTTTCGAGGATCAGGAAGATGTCGCGAGTGACCAGATCAGACTTCTCCAGCCGCTCGCCGAGGGCCTTGGGCAGGTAGGTGATTTCCAGCGAGATCGGCTCACGGTTGATCAGCCGCACCCGTTTGATCTGCGCCACGGTTTCACCTTCGGAGACCTGCAAGCGTTCGGCGACGAGTTTGTCGGCGGCGATGAATTTGAAGCTGCGCAGGCGGTTGATCACCTCATAGCCACGTCCGGTCATGGACTCGGCCAGGCCTTGCAGGGTGCTGACGTTCTGGAAAGTTTTCGGCTTGGCGACGAAGGTGCCTTTGCCGTGGATCTTGAAAATCAACCCTTCTTTCTGCAGATCGCCCAGGGCTTGGCGCACGGTGATTCGGCTGACTTTGAACAGCGCACCGAGTTCGCTTTCGGAAGGCATCTGGCTGTCTTGCGGGTATTCGCCGTCGAGGATGCGGGCGCGCAGTACGTCACGCAGTTGGGTGTGCAGTGGGACGCTGCTCAGGGATAGAACGTTATCAGTCATGACAGATCACTTGTTATAACGAGTTATGACGTGATCTTAGAGAGGCCATGCAGGGGTTGAGAAATACTGTTTGAGCATAAGGTTAGATTCGCAGCGCAATCCCCTGTGGGAGTGAGCCTGCTCGCGATAGCGTAGTGTCAGCCAACATCATTGCTGACTGTACCGACGCTTTCGCGAGCAGGCTCGCTCCCACAGGGTCGAATGCAATTGAACTGGAGGGTTAGCCGATGCGCAAGGCGCGCAGGTCCAGCTGACCGTCCTTGAGCGGTGGGCACCAGTAGTAGCCGCCGGTGATCGGTCGGCTGATGCGGTACAAGCCGTCTGTGATGCCGTCTTCCAGACCGCTCATGCGCCGCAGCTGCGCTTCAAAGGCGTCGAGGGAAAAGCCGAATGCGAGGAACATCAGACCCGCGCGATCACCTTCGATCCACGGCATCGAACGACGGACCACGAACGCCTCGGGTGCGAAGCTTTCCTGGGCAGTGCGTTTGACGTGAGCCGAGATCGGCGCGTCGTCGAGTTCTTCGTTGTCGCTCAAACGACGGCCCATGATGTTGTCCTTTTCATGGGGCGGCATCGCGTGGAAACCTTTGAGGTCATGCTGCCACTGCTGGATCGCGGCAAAGCTGCCGCCGACCAGACCGTCCGTGCCTTCGCCCAACAATGCAGCGGCGACAGCGGCTTCGTCGTGCGGGTTTTCGGTGCCGTCTTCGTAACCGGTCAGGTCGTGGCCGGTCTTGTGGCGGAAGGTTTCGTTCATCTGCACCAGACGCAGGGCCGGTGCCAGAGCAGCTTCGATGGCCTGGCTGCGATTGAGCAACTCACCCCGGTCGACACCGTGCAGCCAACACCACAATGCGTGTTGCGTCGACGGATTGTCGACGCCAACCCCGGTCAACGCCGGAAAGGCCCGCAAGCCATCAATCTGCGCGTGCAACGCCTTGACCAGCGACTCCCCGAAACCGACGACAGCCGATTTCCCGTCCACCACTTGCATCAAGTTGTTGAGCGCGACCGGCAATGCTTCGGCGGATTCAAGGGCGAAGAACATATGGCGGGCTTGAGGCGGAACGGGGGTGGCGAGAATGCCCGGCTGGTAATAGCTCATATGAACTCCTTGAAAATGAGCACGGAGTTTAACCGGAGCACGAGGGTTTGTGTGCAGCGTCCTGTAGCAGCTGTCGAGCAGCGCAAGGCTGCGTTCGGACACAGCAGCCGTGAATTGTGTGCACCGCCGTGTAGCCGACTTCTTCGCTAATGCGCTCGATGGACATGTCTGGGTTGGCCAGCAGGCTCACCGTGCGGGCCTGGCGGTGGCCGGGTTTTTCGGCTCTTCGCCACACCCCGCGAGCAACATCGCGAAGACGCACCCCATCAGGGCAAAACAAAGGCTAGGCTTTTCAGTGAATCGGCATGCCCGCATGACGTTCCTCTCATTGGTGCCCGGTCAGCCGGATGCACTGTTTTTGTTGTGATCAAGGAGAGTTCAACACTAAGGCACCCGACGTGGGCAGGTTGAGGGCATTGGGGGCCAACAAAGGGGGCTTCTGAGGCCATGCCCCACATGCCGGGAAACGCTCGCGCCATTACGCAGTGCCAAAAATCACCGAGATGAGTCATGACAAGCGAGGCCGAGGTCTGCTAAAACGTTTCACCAAGGCATCACCTAATCCAGAGGGGGTAGCGACATGACCACAGCCAATATTCTCGACAACCTGTTCCCGAGCCACGCCGACATCCCGGAAAAATACCGCCTAGACGGCCAGACCGAGCAGCGTGAGTACCTGGTCGATGGCGAACTGAAAACCTGGTCCGGGCCGCTCGCCCAAGTCCGCAGCCCGGTGTACCTGACTGGCGCGAATGGCGACGAGCAAGTGATACTTGGCAGCACGCCTTTGCTCGATGCCGAGACGGCTTTGACCGCCCTGGACGCTGCGGTCCGTGCTTATGACCGTGGCCAGGGCCTGTGGCCGACCATGCGGGTAGCCGAACGCATCCAGCACGTCGAAGCCTTTTTGGGTCGCATGCGCCAACAGCGTGAGGCGGTGGTCAAGCTGCTGATGTGGGAGATCGGCAAGAACCTCAAGGACTCGGAAAAAGAGTTCGACCGCACCTGCGATTACATCGTCGATACCATCAATGCATTGAAGGAGCTCGACCGCCGCTCCAGCCGTTTCGAGCTGGAACAGGACACCCTCGGCCAGATCCGCCGCGTCCCGCTCGGCGTAGCGCTGTGCATGGGCCCCTACAACTACCCGCTGAACGAAACCTTCACCACGCTGATTCCCGCGCTGATCATGGGTAATACCGTGGTATTCAAACCCGCCAAACTCGGCGTGCTGTTGATTCGCCCGCTCCTGGAAGCCTTCCGCGACAGCTTCCCGGCCGGGGTGATCAACGTGATCTATGGCAGCGGCCGCGAGACCGTCAGCGCGCTGATGGCCAGCGGCAAGATCGACATCTTCGCGTTTATCGGCACCAACAAAGCCGCCAGCGACTTGAAAAAACTTCACCCCAAACCGCACCGTTTGCGTGCGGCGTTGGGCCTTGATGCGAAAAACCCCGGCATCGTCCTGCCGGAGGTCGATCTGGACAACGCGGTAAGTGAAGCGGTGACCGGTTCGTTGTCGTTCAATGGCCAGCGCTGCACCGCGCTGAAAATTCTCTTCGTCCATGAAGACGTGGTCGAGGCGTTCATCGACAAATTCAACGCCAAACTCGCCAGCCTCAAACCCGGCATGCCGTGGGACAGCGGCGTGGCGCTGACGCCGTTGCCGGAGTCAGGCAAAGTCGATTACCTGCATTCGCTGGTGGCGGACGCCGAAAGCAAAGGGGCCAAGGTGGTCAATCCCAACGGCGGCCAGGTCCGCGCCTCGTTCTTCTACCCGGCGGTGCTGTACCCGGTGACCCCGCAAATGCGCGTCTATCAGGAAGAACAGTTCGGCCCGGTCATCCCGATTGTGCCGTACCGCCATCTGGACACGGTGATCGATTACGTCCTGGAGTCGGACTTCGGCCAGCAGCTGAGTATTTTCGGCACCAACCCGGTCGCAGTCGGCCGACTGGTGGACACGTTCGCTAACCAGGTCGGGCGCATCAACCTCAACGCCCAATGCCAGCGCGGCCCGGACACCTTCCCGTTCAACGGCCGCAAGAACTCGGCCGAGGGCACGTTGTCGGTACATGATGCATTGCGGGTGTTTTCGATCCGGACGTTGGTTGCCACCAAGTTTCAGGAAACCAATAAAGACCTCATCAGCGAGATCATCAGCGGACGCAGTTCAAGCTTCCTGACCACTGATTATATTTTCTGAGGACACAGCGACTGAGCACCTTCAGCCAACGATTGCCCCCGCTGCTGCGCCGACTGCTGCGTCCGTTGCTGGACCCGTACCGACGCTATCGCAACGCCAAACTGATTCACGCGGTGCGGGTCTCGCTCGGATTGCTGGCGACAATCCTGCTGACTACCGGCATCCATTTGCCCCATGGCGAATGGGCGTCGGTGACGATGCTGGTGGTGATCGGTGGCTTGCAGCACCACGGCAATATCGGCAAAAAAGCCGCCGAGCGCGCCATTGGTACCTTGATCGGGGCGGGTGTCGGTCTGGCCCTGGTCGCGCAACAGGCCTGGCTCGGCATGCCGTGGCTGACTTATTTCGCCATGTCGGTGGTGTGCGGGTTTTTTTCTTATCACGCCATTGGCAAGGGTGGTTACACGGCATTGCTAGCCGCCATCACCGTGTTTATCGTCGCGGGACATGGCGACAATGCGGTCACTGCTGGCCTGTGGCGCGGGGTGGACATTTTGATCGGGATTGCGCTGGCACTGGCGTTTTCCTTCGCGCTGCCGCTGTATGCGGTGTTTTCCTGGCGCTACAACCTTGCCGATGCGCTACGTGATTGCGCGACAATCTACGGACGTATCATCAATGGTGAACCGGTCAGCGATGATGAGCACCTCAAACTCATGGGGCGCCTGAACACCGTGATGGTGCAATTGCGCTCGCTGATGCCGTCAGTGTCCAAGGAAGTGAAAATCTCCATGACCGAACTGGATGCGATTCAGCGCAATTTGCGGATGTGCGTCAGCACTCTGGAAATCCTCGGCAACACCCGCCCGGATGCTAGCGACCCGTATGCCATAGCGCATTTGCAAGCCGCGATGACCGCGGAACATCGGCAAATCCGCGTGCAACTGAGAGGGATGGCGCGGGCCTTGAAAACCGGCGCTTCGCAACGACTGAGCCGGCCCGTCGACCTGCCGGCTGCATCAAGTCTCGAATCACCGGTCTACACCCCGCTGGACGGCTATCGGTTGTTGACCCGCCAGTTCGCCGCCAATATCAGCGAGATGCGCCAGCGACTGGCCAAGACCGCGCCGCTCTGGAACATCTGACGCTTACTGTGCCGCCAACTTGCGCGATTTGATGCCCCAGCCTTGTTGCATCCCCGCGGCAGCCAGCAGAATCGCCGCTACGCCGAGCCATTGCAGCGGTTCCAGGCGATGACCGAAGGCAAACCAGTCGACAAAAATCGCCGCTATCGGGTAGATGAACGACAACGCCCCGGTGAGTGCCGTCGGCAGTTTTTGGATCGCGCCATACAACAGCACATACATCACGCCAGTGTGGACAATGCCCAGCGTCACCAGACTGGCCCAGGCACTCGGCGCTTGCGGCAGGGCAGAAAAGTGCGCGAACGGCGCAAGCATCAGCACCCCGGTGCAGACCTGGATCAATGCGATCAGATGCGGCGGCGTACCGGTCAGACGCTTGATGATCAGCGCGGCAATCGCATAAAGGAAGGCCGCGCCCAGTGCCAGGCCGATCCCCATCAGGTAATCATTGCCGCTCTCGCCCTGCCCCCCATGGGCACTGACAATCGCCAACATCCCGAGAAACGAAATGCCCAGCCAAAACAGCTTCTGCAAGGTGATTTTTTCGTCGAGGAACAACGCGGCCAGGCCGACCAACATGAACGGCTGAACGTTGTACACCGCCGTACCAATGGCGATCGAGGCGCGCGAATACGACGCAAACAACAGCACCCAGTTGCCGACAATTGCCACGCCACTGATGACTGCCAGCAGAAACGTGGTACGAGTCAAAATATCAGGACGCAAAAAGCCGAAGGCCGCGCAAATCAGCAGCAAGGTGCCGGACCCGAACAAGCAGCGCCAGAACACCACGTCCAGCACCGGTTGCCCGGATACCAGCACGAACCAGCCGATCGTCCCGGAGATCAGCATGGCGGCGGTCATTTCAAATGAACCGCGACGTATTGATTTGTCCATCTTCAGACTCCTGTGTTTGAGCGCAAAGTATGCCAATTCGCGCAGGGGCTTCTCCAGCGCAAAAATCAGGCTAAACTCGGTTTTTGCCTTTTTATTCAAGGCGGGTTTAATCAATTGCCTTACTGGGAGGGCGCCATGACCGACGACATCGACCAAGTGCTGATCAGCGCCTTGATGGAAGACTCGAGGCGCTCGCTCAAGGCGCTGGCACACCTCAGCGGCTTGTCCTCGCCCAGTGTCGCCGAGCGACTGCGTCGCCTCGAAGAGCGGGGTGTGCTCAAAGGCTACACCGTGGAAATCGACCCAAAATGCTTCGGTTATCAACTCCAGGCCATCGTGCGGATTCGCCCGTTGCCTGGTCAGTTACAGGAAGTGGAGCGACAGATTCAGGCCATCCCCGAATTCACCGAGTGCGACAAAGTCACGGGCGACGACTGCTTCATCGCACGCCTGCACGTGCGGTCCATGGAACAATTGGACACCCTCCTCGATCGCCTCAATACCCACGCAGAAACCAACACGGCGATCGTCAAGAAGACCCCGGTCAAACGCCGGTTGCCACCGATGGCGTGAGTGATGTTTGTTGGCCAATGGCGTAGATTGAGGTTTTTCCGGCGAAGGATTGGCGGTATGAAAACTCAGGCAATGCTATTGGCGGCGCTGATGCTGGCGGGCTGTGGCACGATTCAAACAGTGGTGCGCGGCGACAAAGTGGCGGCTGAAAGCCTCAAGGAACAGAAGAGCTATTGTGGTGCAGTTCCGCGAATCTACAGCGGTGTGAGCTATGATTTTTGCAGTTTGAATGCACCGCTGAAAAAAGGGCTGGATGCACAAGACCACACCGATGCTCCAGCCATCGTGCTGATCGACGTGGTCATGTCCGGCGCACTCGACACCTTGTTGCTGCCCTACACCATCTACCGTCAACAGGCCGATGGCAGCATAGTCATTGACTGAAAGACCTGAATGTCAGGATCGAGTAGGAGGCAGGGTTGCCCCCGCCGTCCTCTCACATACATGGACGCCCCCAGTTTGCCGAGCTTTCAATTCGTGACAACACAGACGGGGTTGAGATTGCAGCCATACATCCGGACTTTATATGAGGCTCTGCCTCTGTCCCTGATGGAATCTGCGGTCGTGGGACAGCAGCGCCCAGGCAATCCGGGCATTCTTGTTGGCCTACGCGATGACTGCCACATTCGTGTTGCGACGCGCCAACAAACCCTTCAGCCAATCCGATGAGGGGTCGGTTTTAACTTCGGCGTAACGAACCACCGCTCGCGCACCATGAACCAGCAATGTGCGCAAATAGCTATCTCCTCGCTTGCTGATACCTAACAGCGTGGACTTGCCTCCGCTCGAATGCTGTCGCGGTACTAATCCCAACCATGCCGCCATCTGCCGACCGTTGGCAAAACTCTTCGCATCACCTACCGAAGCGACCAGAGCGCTTGCGGTGATCGGTCCAATACCCGGTATTTCTGCAAGCTTGCAACTGGCCTCATTCCCTCGATGCCATTGTTGAATTTCCCGTTCAAGTTGACCCACCTGCCGGTCCAACTCCTTCAGATGATCGCCCAGGCGCTGCATCAACTGCCGGAATGAACCGGGCAGACCGTTTTCGCCATCTTCCAGGATGCCTGGCAAACGCTCGGCGATATGCCCGATCCCTTGCGCGATGACAATGCCGAACTCACCGAGCAGCCCACGAATTGCGTTAGCTTGCGCAGTACGAGCCTTCACAAAACCCTGCCGCGCCCGATGCATGGCCAATATCCCTTGTTGCTCTGTCGTCTTGATCGGCACGAAGCGCATATTGGGTCGAGCGACCGCTTCACAAATGGCCTCTGCATCGGCTACGTCGTTCTTGTTCGTTTTCACATAGGGCTTAACAAATTGTGGAGCCATCAACTTGACCGTATGTCCAAATGCTTGCAGCTTTCTTGCCCAGTGATGGGCACTTCCGCAAGCCTCCATACCGATCAAGCACGGCGCCAATACTGCAAAGAAAGGGGCAAGCTGGTCACGTTTGAGCTGCTTCTTCAGTACTGGTTTCCCTCGCTCGTCAACTCCGTGTACTTGAAACACGTTTTTTGCCAAATCGATACCAACAGTCGTAAGCTTCATGAGGACGCTCCCTTCCGTTAAGTGCTATTAACACTTTCACTTTGGCACATCGATGCCGTTAGGACAGGGGGCGTCCATTCCATTACCACCGTACATACGGTTCCGTATACGGCGGTTCCTGCCTACTGACATACAACGTCAGCGAGCTTGATTCCGTTGATGTGTCGCCTGCGGTATCTAAGCGCCCAGACCGGCCCTCGGAGCTTCCGGCTCCTACCTCCTGATGGTCTCGACCCCGCTACGCGGAGTTTCTGCTTTACGCTCCAACAGAGATCACACCCGACTATCCACTCATGACAGGTTCAGCCCTTCATTACTCCGGTTTCGAGCAACTACTACGGCCTATGCTGACTTCTGTCGCCCATCCCGCCATCTCGCGACGCCGGTAGCACTTGGCAGGCTAAACAGATCTCCCAGGGTAATTCGCGCGACCTTCCTGCTTATGCCTGTCGGATCTACGTCACAGCGTTCCGTGCAAGTATTGGGCTTTGAAGATATTGGCCTTCTTACCCCGCTGCACCGCCTAATCCGCTTCCTGTTCGTCAGGCCAGCATTTTGCCTCGGGCTTCCTTCAGATTCGCAGTCACCCGCGACACCCTTGCCTCTGGCTAAAACTCCCCTTGCCGGGTGTGTAGAGGACTTTCACCTCCAAGTCACCAGCGAGGCCACCACAGCCAAGCTGGTTGCGCTTGCGCGCAACGCGCCATGCCTGGCGCACCCAATAAAAAAAACCCGCCTGAGCGGGTTTTTTACTTAAGGCCTTCGATTAATCATCGCGGCTCATGATGCCAAACAGCTGCAACAAGCTGATGAACAGGTTGTAGATCGATACATACAGGCTAATGGTCGCCATGATGTAGTTGCGCTCGCCGCCCTGAATGATGGCGCTGGTCTGGTACAGAATGCAGACCGAGGAGAACAGCACGAAACCTGCGCTGATCGCCAGTTGCAGGCCGCTGATCTGGAAGAAGAAGCTCGCCAGCGTCGCACCCAGCAGCACGAAGAAGCCTGCGGTGATGAAACCACCCAGGAAGCTCATGTCCTTACGGGTAATCAGCACGTAAGCCGACAGACCACCGAACACCAGCGCCGTCATCGCGAACGCCGAACTGACCACTTCAGCGCCGCCCTGCATTCCCAGGTAACGGTTGAGGATCGGGCCAAGCAGGAAACCCATGAAACCGGTCAGGGCAAAAGCAGAAACCAGGCCCCAGGCAGAATCACGGAGTTTGTTGGTGAGGAAGAAAAGGCCGTAGAAGCCGATCAGCACCACGAACACGTTCGGGTACCCGACGCGCATCTGCTGAGCGACAAACGCCATCACGCCGCTGAATGCAAGGGTGAGAGCGAGCAAGCCGTATGTGTTGCGCAGGACGCGGCTAACCTCTAGCTGCTCAGCCTGCACGCTGTTATTAACTGCGTAATCCTGTTCGCGCATAGCGACACTCCTGTTGGTTTGAAACGTTCAGTCGCAAAGATCATAACAGACGCTCTGTAACAAGCTACGCAGAGAGTTTGACAGTGTGTTTCATTCAGGTATTATGGCGCCCGCAACACAAACGGAGGTGTGGCCGAGTGGTTTAAGGCAACGGTCTTGAAAACCGTCGACTGTAACAGGTCCATGAGTTCGAATCCCATCGCCTCCGCCACCTTTTATACGAAAAAGCCCTGATTTTTCAGGGCTTTTTCGTTTCTGGGGTTTGGGGCGATCTCCCCCACTGGTCATGTGTTCCAGAACTATTTTGGAAGCGTTCCAGAACTAGACCCGCTTTTCCCCTTCTACGGCGTCCTGCCGATCATGAAACACGCCCTCTGTAACTAAATGCTACGCTGACGTCTCCAAGGAGGATTCGTGATGCCAAACTCAGACTTGCTCCCTTCCCTGCTGTTCAAGATCAACGAAACCAACTTGCGCTCGAAGCTGCGATCATGGAGCTGACGCTTTGGGTTGAGCAAAGAGGATCAGCGGAGGTAGCCGGCAACGTTCGCGGCGCCTTGCAAACGATCGACAGGAACGAAGAATTTATCAAAATGAGCCTCGCAGTACTCATGACGCCGGAGTGAGCACGCAAGCGCAGCAATCGGCCGACTCTGTTGAAAAAGTCGGTTCTTCCAGACTGCCCGCATACTGACCGCTGAAAACGCCTTTTTTGCACGCTGCTGCACGAAATCTGAACATGGAATCCTCTGTTCAAAGTAAAGATTTCAACCTCAAACGCATACTTTTCTGCGCGTAAACCACAGCCGACTTTTTCAACAGAATCGGCCAATAGCAGTCAACCTGTATGTTTACGCAATATGCGAGTTCTCCTTGGCTTCAGCTGTCACAAAGGTTCAAACCCGTACGCACACGCCGATCAATTGACAATTCGAAGATGTCAGGTCGCAGATAGTGCCCCGTCACATCGAGATCATGGTGCTGTGCGTCGATCTGCGAGAGGTCAATTTTGGCTAAAACAATGCCAGGTTCGCCAAAGAGCGGCGCCGTCACCCATGAACCGTCAGGCGCAATGACCGCCGAACCGCCATTGAACAAAAGCCCCTTTTCCGGAGCGTCCTGTCCCACACCACGTCGATATGCAGCCAGCAGGTCTGCGGGGATGTCATCTGTCGAAAGGTATTGGCCGGCGCACAAAACGAAGCATCGCCCCTCGAATGCGTACGACCTTGCAGCGATATGGTGCATTTCCGGCATATCCGGCCAAGCGGCCACATGTATCTGCTCGTCTTGAGCATGCAGTGCTTGACGTGCGAGAGGATGCCAATGCTCCCAGCAGACCAATCCACCCACGCGACCAGCCGGGGTGTCGACTACGCGCAGTCCGGACGCATCCCCACAGGCCCATACCGTTCGCTCGGTATGCGTGGGCGTTAGCTTGCGGTGCACGTTCAAAACCTGTCCGGCAGGGCCGATTGTGACCAGTGAATTGTAAAGCGAACCAGCGTGCGGACGGGATCGCTCGTTCATCCCCATCACGACGGTCACCCTATGCTCCCGGGCAGCCTCACGAAGTATGGCCAGGTCATCATCCATCTGATCGGGTAGACCAATGACTGGGCTGTCCGCAAGCAATTTTGCGTACCAAGCCTTGGCGATTGCATCGTCCCATCCGGCCATCCCGAACACCCATGCGGGATAGCAACTCAGCCATGTTTCGGGAAACACGACAAGTTCTGCACCCAATGAGGCCGCTTCGGCAATATGGACAGCAGCCCGTCGCAGGGACTCTGGTACATCGAGTACGGCTGCCGGCTTCTGCACGATGGCGACAGTTTTTTCGGTCTGACTTGTCATTGCAAATCCTTAAGAGTTCGGAGTTGTGGCTGCTTTACGACGCTTTCCAGCGCCCCGTTTGAGGGGCGTGAAAAAGCATTTGAAAGGGTTGTAAACGAACCCGCTGGCTTTATTCGATGGCACCTTCGAGCGCGAGCTGGCTCTGGTGCCGCGCCGTTGTCTCAGCCGAACGCTCGACCGTTCTCGCCAGCAGGTAATACAGGCCACCGCCGACAAGTAAGCCGGGCACGAAGGCAATGTCAGCCCCACCCAGGGCCTGTGCCGCGGGCCCCACGAAAAACGGGATCGAGAAGAATGGAATCATCGCTACGAATCCGGCGAAGTACGCCAACACCCCACGCCATGCCCAGCGGCCATACACGCCCTGAGGATTGAAAATATCGGCGATTGCATATTCGCCTTTGCGAATGGCGTAGAAGTCCACAAGGTTGACCGCCGTCCAGGGGATCAGGAAATACAGCATCAGCAGCACGAAGCCGTTGAAGCTGCCCAGGTAGGCTTCTGGAATCGCCAGGGCGATCACCAGCGACGCTGTGCCCACCAACAGCAGCCCCATCACTCGTAGCCTGATAGTCGGCCGCACGGGTTTAAAGCCATCCAGGGCACTGACACCGGTGAGCATCGCTCCGTAGCAGTTGATCCCAGTCACCGATAGCTGGGCAATAGCACCGACCAGCACGACGATGGTCCCGAAGCCGTGGAAAAAGTAATCACCGACCTGCACCAGTGAAACAATGCCATCGGAACCGGGAATGAAGCTGGCCAGAACGGCGCCGAGCGACATCAACCACACGGCGGAGGCGGCGGCGCCTAAGTAGGTCCAGAAGATCAGTTTCGGGCTTGATGAATCATCGGGCAGGTAACGGGAGTAATCCGAGACGTAGACGGAATAGCTGATGTTGTAACCCGCAGCGAGCGACAACTGCACCAGGAACGCGGTCATGTTCCACCCGCCTGTCGGCATCACGCCACTGGCGGCGGGCAGTGCTGTCAGCGCCATCACAGTCACGATGCCAAAAACCGCGATCAGCAGGTAAGTCAGCCAACGCTGGACAAAATGCAGTAGATCATAGCCCACCACGGCAATGAAAATGCTCAGCGCAATGAGCAGTGGGTACCAGAACCACTTCGATCCTGGGAATACCAATTGCAATGCCTGCGTTACCAGAATGATCCCGAACACGATGAAGCCGACATAGACAAAGATGGTTGCGGCAAAGGGCACGATGGCGCCTCGACTACCAAACTGTGCCCGTGATTGGATCATCTGCGGTAAACCAAGCTTTGGTCCCTGATTGGCGTGCAACGCCATGAACACCGTGCCGAAACACGCTCCGATGGCCACCGCCAGAACACTCCAAAGAATGCCAAGGCCCATGCTCGGCCCGATGAAGCCCACCATCATGGTGAGAAAGACAAAATTGCCGGTGAACCAGAACGGACCTTGATGCCATACCTTCCCGTGCCTTTCCGCACGCGGAACATAATCGATGGAGCGGACCTCGATGGTCGGTCTGGCTTGTCCCGACTTAAGCTGAGTTGCCATATAGCACTCCGTTACAAGTTAATTTTTATTTTTGAGGGTTTAACGTGTACGTGACCTTCGGCTAACGCTGCCCGGCACTGGATTCAGTATTGGTATAAAGGGATCGGGGGTAAATTCCACAACGCAGAACCTGACTTTCGTAAAAACGAAAGTGAGAAACCGAGCCCGCTCTGTACGTTACAAAACGCGCTGCCAGCCCAGCATTCAAGGTGTCATGATCGATCAGTCCGCGTTGCGGCGGATAACCCATAACCTGATATTGCTGATATAAAGCGCGCCGCTTTGGGAGCGGAAACTTTCTGATCTGAGGGGACCCTCATGCTGACCAATCTCTCCGACGTTGATCTGCGCATGCTGCGCATCTTCTGCTCTATCGTCGATGCAGGTGGCTTCACAGCAGCGCAAGTGCGCTTGAACACCAGTTTGTCGCGCCTGAGCGTGTTGGTACGGGATCTGGAAGTGCGCCTGGGCTTCACGCTTTGCTTGCGAGGCAAGGGTGGTTTCCAGTTAACCGAGCAAGGGGCGCAGACCTATGCGGCTGCGCAGGAGTTGTATGCGGACATTGACCGTTTTCGCCAGCGCGTCGCCATGCTCAACGAGCATTTTCCTGAATTTTTGCAGATTGGCAGCGTCGATAACCTGCTCACCCTCGACGTTGCACCTTTACCTATGGCAATCACTCTTTTTCGCAAAAAATCACCGGAAACCCGGATCGATCTGCAAATAATGCGCGCAGATGAACTGGAACAAGCTGTTCTTGAGGGACGCCTGAACTTGGCCATTGGCTGCTTCAACCATCAGCTTTCAGGGTTGCACTATCAAGCGCTTTTCGAGGAAGAGCAGAACCTCTACTGCGGAAAAGGACATCCGTTCTTTTCGCGCTCGGACGATAGCTTGAGTGATGATGAAATCTGCGCAGCGGACTACGTCAATCGTGGCTATATGCTGGAAAGCCGCAGACCGCACAACTTGCATTTCGGTAATTCGGTCAGCGCATTCTCCATGGAAGCTATCGCGATGCTGGTGTGCTCCGGGACATGTATCGGTTATCTACCGACGCACTATGCCAATATCTGGGTCAGTCGCGGGTTGCTACGCCCTATTTTGTCCACCAGGCTGGCCTATAGCGCGGCGTTTCACTGCATTACTCGTCAGGGACAAATGCCGAAAGGCGCATCAGAGCAGTTCCTTCACGCGCTATTTACCGCCCAACAAAAACTGAAATTTGAAGTGGAGTCGATTCCATAGCACTGGTCGGAGGAATCAAGCGCATCGACGTTTTGGCCGATGACTGCTTGTCACGACTGACCGGTTTGGGTCGATTCTGTTGAAAAAGTCGGTTCTTCCAGACTGCCCGCATACTGACCGCAGAAAACGCCTTTTTTGCGCGCTGCTGCATGGAATCCCCACTTTTGGCAGAGGCTTCCGGACTCGGATTTCACGTAGCAGCGTGCAAAAAAGGCGTTTTCACCAGTCAATGATCAGGCAGTTTGGGCAGACCGACTTTTTCAACAGAATCGGCCAAAAGCGGACATCCTTTTAGCGCGCCCAGACTCAGACTATAGTGTCGACGCCAAAAAACCGTTTCGAAAAAGTCTCTCGGCAAACTGAAAGGATTCGTATGAAGCAGAAAACTATTTTCAATATTCTCGCGTGCACCACCTTCACATTCATGGCCGGCGCATATGCCGATGAGACTTCGACCAAGCCAGGTGCAACGCCAGTGACGGTTGATAACTTCGTGAGGGCTGAGTCAGACCTGTACATCGGTTCACTGGCAAAACAAGGTGGCCTCGGCAAGCTACTTCATCGTCGTGAAGCGGCCGACATTGGGCATCAGACTGTTATACGGCTCAATCGAGACACGCTCTACACCTCAGGGGTTTTCGACCTCGATGCTGGCCCAGTGACAATTACTTTACCCGACCCCGGTAAGCGCTTCATGGCGCTGCAAATCATCAGCGAGGACCACTACACCCCGAATGTATTCTACGGCGCTGGTACGCACACCCTGACCCGCGAAAACGTTGGCACCCGTTATGTGGTCACCGCCATCCGTACGCTGGTTGACCCTAATAACCCGGATGATGTCAAACAAGTTCACGCGTTACAGGACGCTGTCAGCGTAAGCCAAAAGAATCCCGGCACGCTGGAGCTACCATTATGGGATGCCGCCAGCCAGAAGAAAGTCCGCGATGCACTGCTGGTGTTGTCTTCAACTATTCCCGACTTCAAGAAGGCGTTTGGCACTCAGGCCGAGGTTGATCCCGTACGCCACTTGTTGGGTTCTGCTGCCGCCTGGGGCGGTAACCCGGACAAGGACGCGACCTACCTGAACGTAACTCCGGCCAACAACGATGGGAAAACCGTGTATCGCCTCACTGTGAAAGATGTTCCTGTCGATGGCTTTTGGTCCGTTAGTCTCTACAACGCTGAAGGATACTTTGAAAAGAACGCTGCCAATGCGTACACGCTGAACAATCTAACGTCGAAAAAATCCGATGACGGTTCGATCACGGTTCAGTTCGGTGGGTGTAACTCGCAGACCGCCAATTGCCTGCCGACCATGAAAGGCTGGAATTATACCGTGCGATTGTATCGGCCAAAATCGGAAGTTCTCAGCGGCGCGTGGAAGTTCCCCGACGCTAACCCGGTCAACTGAACCCGCCGTTACGACCGGCAGCGAGTGGCCTCCAAGACCCTTTGCTGTCATTCCCGAAGGGCAGCTATGGGTCGTTCTCTGCCGGTCATGTCCACGAAGCGTGCTGGTCAAATCCGATGCAAATTACTGTTCAGGTCGAATGCTAATGGGTGGGCAAGTCCGTGCAATTACCCACAAGCCTCGCCGGGACGCTAAAAACGGTCCCAGTCGCTGTTTTCAAACCTCGGCATTAACAATCCAGCGCCCTTTTTTGGCCGCTTTCTGCCGGTCGCGACTGGCTGAAGTCGACCCAAAGCTGACCATCGGCTTTGCGCCCCTGCCGTCAGCCAATGAGGATCGTGCCGATGACAATCACTGCACATGCCAGTATCTTTCGGACAGTCAGTGTCTCCCCCAAGAAAAAATATCCAATCAATGCTGCGAACAACACGCTGGTTTCGCGCAATGCCGATACCGCTCCCATGGGCGCGGCGGACATGGCGTAGATGACGATCCCATAGGCCAGAAGTGAAATCAGACCTCCGATGAAGGCCGTTATGAGCCCGGGTCGGAAGGTAAATAAACTCCTCGTGTCGCGCACGGCGACATACACCAACGGCATCAAGACGCCCCACAAGGCGCACATCCATACCGTGTATGCCATCGGCGCGCCAGACAAGCGGACGCCAATGCCATCCGTCACGCTATAGGCCGCAATGAAACAACCGGTTCCCAGAGCGTAAGGCAGGCTGGGAACGGCTAGTTTGCGTCCACTAAAGGCCAGCGAGATGATGCCGCCTGAGACCAGTAAAATACCGAACATAGCGACTGCCCCGACCGTTTCCCCGGCAAAAACCGAAGCAGCGAGGGTGATCAGGATAGGCGAGGAGCCCCGCGAGATAGGGTAAGTTTGCCCAAGGTCTCCAACTTTATAGCTGCGCACCAGGAACAAGTTGTAGCCAACGTGGAGGACCGCTGAAAGCGCTGCGTAGAACCAGCTGGCTTCGGCCGGAGCCTCCAAAAAAAAGGCTATTGCGACGCTGGCGATGGCTACCGCCACGCACATGATCGTCATCGACCAAAGTCTATCGGCACCACCGCGCAACGCGGCATTCCAGCTGGCATGCAAGAGCGCTGCGAAAAGTATTAGCAAGATGATGTGATAGGGCATGCACCATCCTAGTGGTGATTTATCGGGGGACTAAAGGCGCCTTAGAAATGACCTGATAATTGATTTCGTAGCTTCGCTTGTGTCCAGTTCTTGAAACGTACTCAAGGAATGCTAGGCGCACTCGGTGATCTCGTTTTGAGGTGTGGCGCTGTCGGCATCTGGAACAGAGGCCTCAAAAACATGGTGCCGTGTGCTTCCTGCCTTAAGCTCAAAAATGTACAGGAACTGATCGGCGTTTAGCCCGGTTTCCTCTTGGAGTTCCCGAGCGGCAGCTTCCGCGATAGCTTCGCCAGCTTCTACCTTGCCACCCGGTAAAGACCATTTTGATCTCGGTTTGCGAACGAACAAGATTTCCCTATCTCTCTCGCATATGACAGTTGTTCTGACTCTCATTTTCTGGCCTGAAATACATGTCATTTAATTGAAATAAAAATGCCATTTTTAGCGTGCTTCTCTATGTGTGCAATATAAGAGCCAGCCTAGCTCACAAAAGTGCCTAGGTTGCCGTAGCAATCAGTGGTGTTTATATGTTTGGCGACTGACTGCGTTTGGCCGATAGCAGTCAGTTCAGATCCGACTTTTCCCAAAAGCCGATAAGGCGACCTAGCAGCATCGTTTGCGGATGCTTTGCTGCCGATTACGAAGGGCAGCAATCGACCCATAGCGGGCTGTCAAAGTGACAGCTGACATGCAGGCGACTCACCACAGTGGATGTGCCCCGTGATGGCGTAGGCCATTAGGAGCACAAGAGGCAGCACCCAAAAACAGCGCTTCATGGCGTCGAATCCGATTTAGGAAACTTGAAGTCGGCGAACCGATCAGCCAGATCGGCAATCTTCTTCAAGCCAAGAAAACCGATGAACACACCAGCAGCCGTGGCGAAGTTCTGCGGTAAGCCGAAGTACTCCAGTAGCGGAATCAATCCAATGGTGATCAGCGTGCAAAGCGAAGCCTCAAGCAGCGCCTGTCGCCGGGTGCCGCCGCCGTAAATGATGCGCAAAGCACCGACCACGAATGACAATGCTCCCGCGTAGATCGTCGGCGCATGCTGCCCCAGCCACGCGAGAACGAGCATCCAGGTGTCTGGTTTATCGGGCATGTTTGTCATCCAAATCCCTCCCTTTCGAGAAGCGCAATAGATTGGCTCCAGCAGCACTTTCCAGCTCGAAGCGATGGGCGTGGCGGAGCCAAAAACGAAAAAGCCCGGCGGAGTGGCCGGGCTTGAAATCAGGTACAAAAAAACCGACTCAATGGTCGGTTTTTTGAAAAGCGTCTCGCTGCGTTCACAGCAACACACGCTGCTATGAAAGCAGGTCTATTCCGCGCGGAAAAGGCTTTTCCGCAGTAAAAGCGAAATTTTACCCAACTTGAGCACTCACTGCATGCATGCTCATTCCTAGATGACTTTGTATCAAAATATGTTTACGATCAGCGGATGATGGCATCACTTGGCCACCATATCGATGAGATGGTACCACAAGGAGTTTAGCTTTGAACAAAGTAAGGACTTTCGCAGTTGTAACGCTGTCCGTGGCACTGCTTAACGGCTGTGCGGGCGTGCATAAAGTCGCGGATAAGCTTGACATGAAAACCGGGACTTACATCCCTGCCGAAAAAATGTCGACGTTCGTTAAAGGCAAAACCCGTCAATCCGACGTCGTCGCTTCCATCGGCTATCCTCCGACTCGCAACGAAATCGGGGATAAAGAGATCTGGACTTACCCCTACACGCTCATCACCGCGATCCCGTTCGTGGGCGAGAACAAGTCAGAAAGCACCGTCTTCGAATTCAATAGGTCCGGCGTGCTAACCAACTCTTACAAATCTGGCGGCACTGCTGGACAAAGCGGCAATCCGATGCTGGACGCTGCTGGCATGTAACACCATGGCTTACCATTAGTTTTCTGCGCGATTAAATTGAAAACAAGGATGATTTGTGAACAAAGCAAAAGTTTTAACTGCAGCGGCTCTAACAATCACAATGGCAATGCTTGCGGGCTGTGGTGATAAAAAAATTGACGGCAGCACATCTGAAAGCTTCCAGAAGTCTTCATTATCCATATATGAAAACATTTCCGATGCAACAAAAAAAGGTAAGTTCAGCTATTCCATCGCAATGGGACAAACGCTAGGCATTCATGAAAAAGGAGAAACCTTCGCTCAGTCGGTTAACGGTAAGACCGCCGATGAGGTAATTGCCTATGTAGATAAGGGCATTCAGGAAAAAACCACACTTCGATATTGATCTCGATCAGACAACTTCCGCGGTTAATTATCCCGTTATACATCAGAGGATTTAGCCGCGGATGCAGAAAGGCAGACCGTATCGTCTGAGTGCTTTCCAAATGAAAAGGAACTAAAAATGCTACATAAAAATTCACTTGCCCTGGCGATTACTTTCGCGCTATCCGCGCTCGTACTGACTGGCTGCGGTAAAGAGCCTGAAAATTTCGCTGACAAAGAGGGTAAATCGATCGCTCAGCGTGCGCAGGAAGAGTCCGACAGGAAGCACAAACAATATGAGGAAGAAACCCGGAAAAATATAGAAGACGCTCTGAAAGCCTCTCTCGCCAAGCACGAAGCCAACAGCAACGTGCTGCCTGATTTGCCGGTGGCGAATGAATCATCCTATTTGGACATCCATAAGCCGTGGATGGCTGAAAACCTTTACATAGCCTTCAATGGCTTCAATGAATCAGACGAAACGCTCATCAACTCCTTGAAGGTTTATACCCAGTACGAAGGTTACCCAAAAGGGATCGCCGACCTTTCCAAAAAATACATCTCTGAAAACGATGGCTTTGCCAAGATCGATATAGCCAAAAAGTTTAAAGAGTTGGTTGTTGCTGAGAGCAGTAAGATCAACGGCGTTCGTTACGCTAGGTTCGAAATCAAACCAAAAGATGCCAAAGTCGGGACCTACGACTTCAACCGCAAAGGCTTCAGCTTGAGTCAGGGCTTGTTCACCGACAAGCGTGACCTGACCGAATCCGACGGTAAGGGTATGTCCATCGGCGCCAGCCACCCGCCCATACGCGCATATTACAACGGCGATCCAATTAGCTTGCACTATGGCTTCACCGAAGCAACTGCATTGCAATTTGTTTCAGTTGAAGACCAAAATATTGCTCGCAAAATTGAAGCGGTGCGTACCGAAACCAGCGTAGTCATCTATGGCTACCTGAAAAGCGTCGAACATGCCGATCGTGTCCAAGACACAGATCGCTATCTCAACATCAAGCCCCAGCGAGCTGACTTCGTCTCCCCGGCCGGCGAAGTGCTGTATAGCGTGAAACTGTAATTTCCTGAAAACGAAACTAACTAATTATCCGAAAAGGCCTACGTATACGTAATACCGTACTCTTTAGCGGGGCAGCATTCCGTTTTACCGGATACCGGGCCTTTTAGAACTTTACCGTCCTTGGCCGTGAAGGCCTTGGGCGGCGGTTTAGAAACTGCAAACTGGTCAAGATCAAGAGTTAGCTTTGCCAGTCGTTCAGGGATAAGCCGGTCAGATAGCCACTAGGGAAACTCTGAAAAAGACTTCCAAGTCTGCTGAAATACGCCTGTCCCACGAACTGAACGGTTGAGCCCCGATGAAGCAAATATGCTTCGCCGATGCCGAATACGCTGGCAAACGCAAGCAAACCCGCCGCTAGCGCTTCCTGATTGAGATGGATCAGGTCGTGCCCTGGAAAGGTCTGGTTACGTTGATCGAACCGTATTATCCGAAGGGTGAAGGCGGTCGTCCGGCGTATCCGTTGATGGCCATGCTGCGGGTTCATCTGATGCAGAACTGGTTTGGCTACAGCGACCCGGCGATGGAAGAATCCCTCTACGAAACCACGATTCTGCGCCAGTTTGCCGGGCTGCATCTGGATCGGATTCCGGATGAAACCACGATCCTCAACTTCCGCCGCCTGCTGGAAAAACATGAATTGGCTGCCGGGATTTTGCAGGTCATCAATGGCTATCTGGGCGACCGTGGTTTGCTGCTACGCCAGGGGACGGTGGTCGATGCAACGATCATTCATGCGCCGAGTTCGACCACGAACAAGGACGGTAAACGTGATCCAGAAATGCACCAGACGACGAAAGGAAATCAATATTTCTTCGGGATGAAAGCGCATATCGGAGTCGATGCCGAATCCGGTTTGGTGCACAGCCTGGTGGGCACGGCGGCGAATGTGGAGGACGTGACCCAGGTCGATCAGTTACGGCATGGAGCGGAAACTTACGTCTCTGGCGATGCCGGTTACACCGGCGTGGACAAGCGTCCGGAACATCAAGATCGCCAGATGATCTGGTCAATTGCCGCACGGCCCAGCACGTATAAGAAGCACGGCAAGCAGAGTTTGATCGCTCAGGTGCGTCGCAAAATCGAATACGCAAAGGCCCAGATGCGAGCCAAGGTCGAACATCCGTTCCGGGTGATCAAGCGCCAGTTTGGCTATACGAAAGTGCGCTATCGCGGGCTGATAAAAAATACCGCGCAACAGACCACGCTGTTTGCCCTGTCAAACCTGTGGATGATGCGAAAACGGCTGTTGGTTGCGGGAGAGGTGCGTCTGTGATGCGCGAAATGCGCGGAGAAAAGGCGCGGCTCAAGGAAAAACAATGAATTAAGAAGAGCCAAAGTCTGATTTCAGGCCGTCGATTTTTTGAACTCCAAATGGTTGGAGTATCAAAAAATCGCTGGGTACTTCAGACCTTCCTAAGCGACTTTAAATATCGGTTGGTCTTGAAAACCGTCGACTGCAACAGGTCCATGAGTTCAAATCCCATCGCCTCCGCCATCTTTATACGACAAAGCCCTTATTTTTCAGGGCTTTGTCGTTTCTGGGGTTTGGCTTTTCCTGCCGCCACTTCTCTGATTGTTTCCGCATTTTTGACCATTTCCGCATCCCACCCCACATCTCCGGGACCCATCCTGGGTTGTCTGACTTTTTCCAGGTCGCTCTGCCGATCTACAAGCCCACGCATTCTCTCAATTTTCGCGGCCACGCTGAAAAAATCACCATGAAGGTCTTCCGATCCTCAACTCTGACCTACTCCCTTCCCTGCTGCTCAACCCTTCTGGCTCAACAAAAAAATGGCATTACTATGAATACCTACATGAGGAAGCTGATCCTGTGTGTTTTCGCATGAGCTTTGGTGAGGTGGCGGAGAACATCTCACATTGCCAACATACCCTCGCTCAAAAAAAACTTAGATGCTATTGAAATGCCATCATCGGCATGTTTCAATCATTTTTTTGTACTAAAGGTTATGCAGTTGCGGGCACATTAATCATTTTTCTGCTACTAGGCCATACCGCTAAGTCGCGGCGCTCGCGCTGTGGCAGATGCGTTTAGTAGCTTCATTTGACGTGTATACCGTAGTGCGTTCCATGTCCGACTCACGCTAGTGGCATGCTCAAGTTCTATTGAGATTCACTTCAAAAAAACACTGAATGCGGTGTGAAATTTCATAGGGAGTGGTAAATGAAAGGCAAGGTTCTCGAGTTTGATTCAACGAGCCGTAGTGGTGTCATCTCAGGCGATGATGGTAACCGTTACACATTTTCCGTCGCACAGTGGAAAAGCACAATTCTACCTAAAGCGGGTAGCCGTGTGGACTTCTCCGCTGAGAATGGAGCGGCTGAGGCGATTTATCTGGAGAGTGTGTCGCTGACCGGAAACTCTAAAAAGATACCCGCCTTATTGCTCGCATTCTTTCTCGGCGCATTTGGAGCCCACAAGTTTTATCTGGGCTACACCTCTCAGGCAGTGATCATGCTGCTGGTCTTCCTGTTTGGATGGATTTTGCTCGGCATTCCTTCCTTCATTATCGGGATCATAGCATTTGTTGAATTTATTATTTATTTGACTAAGTCCGAAGAGGACTTTGAGCAAACTTATGTTGTCGGAAAAAAAGGCTGGTTCTAATCCGTGAAATAACACTTGCATGAAAATGCCAGCGCATGGAATAAACTCAGCTTACATAATTAACACCCGCCAAGGCGGGTGTTTTTTCTTCAGATTTTTACCACTTTAACTACAAAGAAAAACCTTTTATTTTCGGGATATTTCCTGTTTTTTAAAGTCAAAACTACCTTTTTCGGAAAGCAGTAAAGAGCAAAAATGTCACCAGAACTAGCGCATACAACAACGGATAGCGTGAGCTGAATCACCTGGTTTTCGTAGACTGATTTGAACGTCAGCAATGGGTCCAGGGGTGTGTGAAAACGCCTGCGATTGCCTAATCTTCTGATCGCCTAGATCGTGGCGGGGACGATCATGAACTGCCAAAAAGCGGTCATCCCCCCCTCCGGAACAATCATTGTGATCCCCCGCAGAACCAGTCACCAGTGCCTGCACCGATCGGGCATTGGTGCGCTTTGTCACGCCCGGGATTGATACGTTTTTTTTCATTAATGTTGCAGATGGATTTTTTTTGTGTCATTTATAGCCTCGCCGATCACAGGACTGATCCACCGCGCCAACCCGGATGGCGGGCACCCGTTTCCCCCGAATGCCCTCCAAGGAGTCAACAATATGAACAAGACAGAACTTCTAGGTGCTCTGGCGCTTTGCGCTTTCAGCTTCCTGGCACAGGCCGACGAAGACAGCCTGCGTATCGGTATCGAGGCCGCCTACCCGCCCTTCTCCTTCAAAACACCCGAGGGCAAAGTCAGCGGCTTCGATTACGACATCGGCAACGCCTTGTGCGAAGAAATGAAGGTCAAGTGCGAGTGGGTCATTCAGGAGTTCGACGGCATGATCCCGTCACTCAAAGTGCGCAAGATCGATGCCGTGCTGTCGTCGATGTCGATCACCGAAGACCGAATGAAGTCCGTGGACTTCAGCAAAAAGTACTACCACACACCGGGCAAGTTCGCGATGAAGGCCGGCAACGTGATCAACGACCCGTTGGTGGACCTCAAGGACAAAAAAGTCGGCGTGCAACGCTCCTCGACTTACGATCGTTTTGCCACCGAGCAACTGGAAAAAGCCGGTGTCGTCGTGGTGCGTTACGGATCACAGAATGAAGCTTTCCTCGACCTGGCCTCGGGCCGTCTGGACGCCACCCTCGCCGACATCGTCAACACCGATGAGAGCTTTATCAAGACACCCGCCGGCCAGGGCTTCGCACTGACAGGGCCTGATATCAATGACCCGAAATACTTTGGTCGAGGCGCCGGGATCGCCGTGCGAAAAGGCGACAGTGCCAACGTTGCGCGCTTGAGTGCCGCGATTGACGCCATTCGCGCCAACGGCAAGTACCAGCAAGTGATGGCCAAGTACTTCGCGTTCGATATCTACGGCGAGTAAGCCCTACCCATAGCCCTGGCGCCGGCCCGTTGCAGGCGTCACTTGGGGCTTGTCTTGCGCGCCTCGCGGCGCTCGCTAGAGGAACTTCATCATGCTCCACGGCTACGGATCGAGCATTCTCGATGGCGCCTGGCTGACCATAAACCTGGCCTTGACGTCCATGTCCCTGGCGATTGCCCTGGGGCTGATCGGCGCGGCATTTCGCCTGTCACCGCTCAAATGGCTGGCCCTGCTCGGGGAAAGTTACACCACCCTGATTCGCGGCATTCCAGACCTGGTGCTGATCCTGCTGATCTTCTACGGCGGCCAGGATCTGGTGAACCGCATGGCCCTGGCACTCGGTTACACCCGCTATATCGATATCAACCCCTTTATCGCCGGTGTCTGCACCATGGGCTTCATTTTTGGCGCCTACCTCTCGGAAACCTTTCGCGGCGCCTTCTTGGCAATCCCCAAAGGTCAGGCCGAGGCTGGCGTGGCCTATGGCATGGGCGGTGCGCAGGTGTTCTGGCGAATTCTGGTGCCGCAGATGATTCGTTTCGCCATTCCCGGGTTCACCAACAATTGGCTGGTCCTGACCAAATCCACTGCGCTGATCTCGGTGATCGGCTTGCAGGACATGATGTTCAAAGCCAAGAACGCAGCGGATGCCACACACGAGCCCTTCACGTTTTTCCTCGCGGTGGCAGCGCTGTACCTGATGCTCACCAGCCTGTCCTTGCTGGTGCTGCGCTATCTGGAAAAACACTACTCGGTCGGCATCAAAACCGCCGAATTGTGAGGGGAACCATCCATGATTCTCGACTACAACCTGATCTGGGAAAACCTGCCGCTGTACTTCAATGGCGCCTTGTTGACCCTCAAAGTCCTGCTCATTTCCCTGGCCCTGGGTTTGGTATTGGCGATTCCACTGGCACTGATGCGGGTGTCGCGATCGCCGTTGATCAACTTCCCCGCCTGGCTCTATACCTACGTGATTCGCGGCACGCCGATGCTGGTGCAATTGTTTCTGATCTATTACGGCCTGGCGCAGTTCGAAGCCGTGCGCCAAAGCGTGCTCTGGCCTTACCTCTCCAGCGCCACCTTTTGCGCCTGCCTGGCCTTCGCGATCAACACCAGTGCCTATAGCGCAGAGCTGCTGGCCGGCAGTTTGAAATCTACGCCCCATGGTGAAATCGAAGCCGCCAGGGCCATGGGCATGTCACGCCTGACCCTGTATCGGCGCATTCTCCTGCCGTCGGCCTTGCGCCGCGCTTTGCCGCAGTACAGCAATGAAGTGCTGATGATGCTGCAAACCACCAGCCTGGCTTCCATCGTCACCCTCGTCGACATCACCGGTGCCGCGCGGACTGTCAGCTCACGGTTCTATTTGCCGTTCGAGGCGTTTATCACCGCCGGCCTCATCTACCTCGTCCTGACTTTCATTCTGGTGCGTCTGTTCAAGTTGGCCGAGCGCCGCTGGCTGGCGTATCTGGCACCGCGCAAGCACTAAGGAGTTGCTATGGAGCACATTCAATACCGCTTGCCGTGGAGTGCATCGGGCACCGAACGCACGCTGACCCTGTTTCGTTTTGGCAGTGGACCGCGCAAAGCGTACATCCAGGCGTCATTGCATGCCGACGAATTGCCGGGCATGCGTGTCGCCGTGGAACTCAAGCAACGCCTGCTGGAACTGGAAGCACAAGGCCGCCTGACCGGGGTAATCGAGTTGGTGCCCATGGCCAACCCGATCGGGATCGCCCAGATGTTTCAGGCCACCCATCAGGGGCGCTTCGAGTTCTCCAGCGGCAAGAACTTCAATCGCGACTTCCCGGAGTTGGTCGATGCGGTTGCGCCGCTACTGAAAGGCCAATTGGGAGACGATGCCGATGCCAACATCGCCCTCATCCGCCGCGCCATGGGTGATGCCCTCGCCGCCATGCCAGCACCGACCTCGGAACTCGACGGCCTGCGCCGCCTGTTGCTGCAGCATGCCTGTGACGCTGACCTGGTGCTGGACCTGCACTGCGATTTCGAATCGATCATGTTGTTGTATGCGATGCCGCAACACTGGTCACGCCTGCAGTCACTGGCAGCGCGCCTCGGCGCCGGGGTCACGTTATTGGCCGAAGATGCGGGCGGCAGTGCCTTCGACGAAGCCTGTGCCATTGCCTGGTTACGCCTGGCGGAGCGGTTTCCTGAAGCCAATATTCCCCTGGCATGCGCAGCGACCACCATCGAATTGCGGGGCATGGCAGACACCGAACGCGAGCAGTGCGTCGACAGTGCGCACGCCATTCTCGGCTATCTCGCCGATCAAGGCCTGATCAGCGGTGACTGGCCTGCGGCACCGCCGAGCCAATGCCAGGCCGTGCCATTCGCCGGCGCGCAGTACGCCTGTGCGCCCCATCCGGGTGTGGTGAGTTTTCTGCAACCGTTGGGCGCGCAGGTCAAGGTCGGCGATCCGCTGTTCGAGGTCATCGACCCGCTGACCGACCGCCATAGCGTGGTGCGCGCCAGCACCGACGGCATTCTCTATGCCCGCGAACGGCTGCGCTTTGCCCAGCCCGGATTGTGGCTGGCCAAAGTGGCCGGTTCTACCCCCATTCGCCAGGGTCGCTTGCTCAGCGACTGATTCCAGAGAGTTCAAACCATGTACAAACTTGAAGTTCAGGACCTGCATAAAAGTTACGGCGCACACCAGGTGCTCAAGGGCGTGTCCCTGCAAGCACAGGCCGGTGACGTGATCAGCATCATCGGTTCCAGCGGCTCTGGCAAAAGTACCTTCCTGCGCTGCATCAACCTGCTGGAGCAACCCAATGCGGGCAATATCGTGCTCAATGGCGAACCGCTCAAGCTGGTGACCAACAAACTTGGCGGGCTGAAGGCGGCCGAACCCAAGCAGTTGCAACGCATGCGTTCGCAGCTATCGATGGTGTTTCAACACTTCAACCTCTGGTCACACATGAGCGCTCTGGAAAACGTCATGGAAGCCCCGGTGCATGTGCAGGGCCTGGGCAAGAAAGAGGCACGGGAAAAGGCCGAGCACTACCTGAACAAAGTTGGTGTGGCGCACCGCATGAACGCCTGGCCGGCGCATATGTCCGGTGGCGAGCAGCAGCGCGTGGCCATTGCCCGCGCACTGGCGATGGAACCGCAAGTGATGCTGTTTGATGAGCCGACGTCGGCGCTCGACCCCGAACTGGTCGGCGAAGTGCTGAAGGTCATGCAGGATCTGGCGCAGGAAGGCCGGACCATGGTGGTGGTGACTCACGAAATGGGCTTTGCCCGCGAGGTGTCAAATCAACTGGTGTTCCTGCACAAGGGCGTTGTCGAAGAGCGCGGCGACCCGCGTGAGGTGCTCGTCAATCCGCAGTCCGAGCGCCTCCAGCAGTTTCTGTCCGGGAGCTTGAAGTAAGACCGCCGCCTACCCACCCACTGCTCGGCGATGCCCTGACAAGGTTGGCTTCGGATACACTCCAGCCAACCTTGTCAGGGCATCAGGCACAGCCCTTCTCTTACCTTCAGGAATTGTTGAGCCGGATATGCCCACCCCATCGAAAGACACCACGGTCTATGCCGCGCCGGTCATGCGAAAACTGACGGAAATCGTTTCCGAACTGCCGCCGTCACTGCGCAAGGTGGCGGACTTTATCCTGCGTCACCCGCTCAAAGCCGCGACGCTGACCATCGAGGAGATGGCTCACGAAACATTGACCTCACCCGCTGCCGTCAACCGACTGGCCAAAGCGCTGGACCTCGGTGGCTACAGCGGCATGAAGGCCGAGCTGGTCGCAACGTTGCAGCAGATGGTGTCGCCGGTCGACAAACTGCGCAACGAACTGGCCCATCGTCCGGGCGGCTCGTTCGGCCTGCAGGAACAACTCCAGAGTGCCAGCAGCAACCTGACTACGGCGACGAGCAACAACCACGCCGACACCTTTGAAGCGTTCGTCACGCGCCTGACCACAGCCCGCAAAATCTACATCCTGGGGTTCGGCAACAGTGTTTACTTCGCCGGTCTTGCCGCCTCGACCCTGATGCCCTTCTGTGCCGACGCCACGGCCATCAGCATGGAGGGTGGCAACGAAAATGCCGCGTACCGACTGGCCGCGATCACTGATCAGGACGTGTTGCTGGCGATCTCCCTGCCGCGCTATTCCCTAGACACCCTGCAACTGGCGCGCTTCGCCCATGAACGTGGCGCCTCGGTGTTGGCCATTACTGACTCGCCCGCCTCACCACTCACGGGTATCGCCGAGCACACGCTGTTTGCGCCGTGCGATCATCCGGTGCTGACCAGTTCCAACATCGCCGTGCTGGCCTTGATCGAAGGCTTGGTCGCCGGCGTGATGGCGCGCAATAAAGAAGCGGTGAAACTGGCCACCGAACTGACTGAAAGCGTGATGTCGTACCTGCACATCCCTGCCAGCGGTAAACCCGCGAAAAAATGATAGGCCCGGCGTGCCGCCAATTTCATTGCTGCCGGTCCTGCTGCCCAGCAAGATGGGTAACAAGCCCGCATTGAGACGGCCACGGTTCAAAACTTCAGTGGCCAAAAACCAAGTGTCCGCTCGCCACTCAAGCGCTCAGTAAACACCCTGTTTTCTACAGATTTCGACCACTGAGTCGCGATACTCCCGTCCTGCGCCACGGTTTTGAAGTCTTGAACTAGACTCAACGGCCTTGGGGGGTTGCTGTACAACTTGGAGAGCAACCATGAAAACAACCTTATTGACATTGACCCTGGTTTTCGCGCCTTTGCTAAGTGGAGCTGCCGTCGCTGATACTTCCAAACCGAATATAGTCTTCATCATGGGAGACGATATTGGATGGATGCAGCCTAGTGTCTATCACCGAGGCTTGATGGTCGGCGAAACACCCAATATAGATCGTATTGCTAATGAAGGATCGATCTATATGGACTATTTGGCCGAGCAAAGTTGCACTGCTGGACGCAACGCATTCTTCACTGGCATGCATCCTCTGCGCACAGGCATGATCCCGCCACAACTACCAGGCAGTCCCTCCTATCTGCGGCCCGGCACGCCAGCACTGGCCAAATTCCTCTACGATTTAGGCTATACCACGGGTGAGTTCGGCAAGAACCACTTGGGAGATCATCCGGCAGCACTGCCAACTGCCCATGGTTTTCAAGAGTTTTGGGGCTACCTCTATCACTTGGATGCGATGCAAGGAGTGAGTTTTCCCGATATCAACAAGTCGCCTACTGAACAAGTCATTGCACCGCCCTGCAAAAATGAACCGCTGCCCGGGGTTCCCGAGGTTCCAGGGTCTGTCGACCCCAGGGTCGCGAACTGCCTGACACCGCCTCGACCAGTGCTTGCCTGTGCATCCTCCGACGGGACACAGCAGAATCAGAAGTGTAAGGATGAAGGCCCGTTGACCCTGGACCGGTCAAAAACCGTCGATGAGGAAATCTCTACACACGTCATTGATTTCCTCGACCGCAACGACCCTAAAAAAACGGGCAAGCCGTTCTTCGTTTGGTACAACCCTGCACGCATGCACATCACTACCGTGCTGTCTGACAAGTATCTGGCCATGGTAGGCACCCAAGGTGGCAAGGATTGGGGCGTCAATGAAGCTGGGATGAAGCAAATGGATGACAATATCGGGTATGTCATCAAGAAACTTGAAGACATGGGGCAACTGGAAAACACCCTTATTGTGTTTACCACTGACAACGGCGCTGAAGTCATTACCTATCCTGACGGCGGCGTCACCCCCTTCAAAGGTGGCAAGCTGACAACTTGGGAAGGCGGTATGCGTGCACCGATGGTTGTACGTTGGCCAGGACATATCAAGCCGGGCACCGTCAGGAGTCAGATGTTTTCATCCCTGGACTGGGTGCCAACCCTGGTCGATATAGCCGGTGGTCCGAAGGGGAATGACCTGAAAACACAGATAGAAGGTGGCAAGTACCCTGGCATCGTCAAGACCACACTTGATGGCGTCAATCAAGTTGACTATTTGACAGGCAAGAGTGATAAGTCCGCGCGCGAGATCTTCTTCTATTACACCGGCGCGAAACCTTCGGCGGTGCGCTACAAAAACTGGAAGATGTACTACACGATGGTGCCAACCGATCCTACGGGGGCTATGAAAGGAGCTGTAAGTTACTCCTGGACCATGGTTGACAATATCAAGCGCGATCCGTTTGAGATTGCGGGTGGGCTGGACGATCCTAAATCCATCGCCGGTTACGCCGGGGCACTTGCTGCACCTGCCACAGCTTATATCTATGACTGGAATATGCTGCCCCTTGGTCAGTTGCTGTGGATGAAAGAACTCGCAACGTATAAAGAGTTCCCACCCTTGCAAGCACCTGAAACCTACAACCTCGACGGTATCATGGCGGAAATGGCAGCCTCCAGAGCGTCGAGTCATGCCGGCGAATAGCGCGCGGGGGTGAGCGTGATATAACCACCGATTTCTTGCTCCGCTACATCGCTCAAGAAGTCGGTGGTTAACCGCTTAGTCACGCGAGGCGTCGTATACGACGATAAATGTCCAGCATGAATACTCTTTAGCGAACACAACAACACCCTTCTAACTCCAAGGGCTGCGAAAACTTCATTGCCTGCCTCCCCCCCCAAAAAAAACGAACGGCCAGACAAAAAAAGGGAGGGCATCCATTGCCCTCCCCTCCGTTATCCGCGCTCCCTGCGACAGTACTGACCAGGACCTCAACTGGCCAGAATGAAGTCCGTGGCAGTCACGGTTGTTGCGTCGGCCACACCTACCAGGCGGATGGAGTCAGCTCCTGCGAAGCTGATCAAGGTATCCGCACCGACATCAGCGATGTTTACGCTACCGGCAAAGGTCGCCGCCGTGATGTTGAATGCGGAAATATCGAGCCGATCCTGGCCTCCCCCCGCGATGGCATCGAAGTTGTTGATCCGATCGACCCCGAAGCCCGCTGCGAACACAAAGACATCGTTGCCATCGTTGGCAAACATCGTGTCGTTGCCGGCACCGCCAGTGACCGTATCGTTGCCAGCACCGCCATCGATAGAGTCATTGCCGATTCCACCCAACAAGGTGTCGTTACCCGCACCACCGAGCAGCGTGTCGCTGCCATCGCCTCCCTCCAGCAGATCGGTACCGGCACCACCATCCAGGCTGTCATTACCCAGCCCGCCGAGCAGCGTGTCGTTGCCTGTTCCACCAATCAATGCATCGTTCCCCTCTCCGCCGTCAAGGCTGTCATCGCCAGCGCCGCCATTTAGGGTATCCGTGCCAAGACCGCCCAACAGTTGGTCATTACCGGCGTCGCCATTGAGCGTGTCATTACCGCCATTACCGGTGAGGATGTCGTCGCCGCCGCCACCATTGAGGGTGTCATTACCCCCTCCAGAGGTGATGACGTTGTTCAACCCGTTGCCGTTGCCAGTGAAGCTGCCGACGCCGGTGTAGGTCAGGTTCTCGACATTAGCGCCCAGCGTGTAGCTGGCCAGCGACGTCTGCACGGTATCCGTACCGCCACCATTCACCTCGACCACCTCGTCCCCAGCTGCGTTGACGACGTAGGTATCATTTCCGGCCCCACCCACCATTCGGTCATTACCTGCACCGCCATCGAGGAAGTCGTTACCCACCCCGCCAGTGATGGTGTTGGCCAGCGCATTACCGGTACCGGTGAAGTTACCGGCACCTGTAAAGGTCAGGTTCTCGACGTTGGCACCCAGCACGAAGGTTGTCAGCGTGGTTTGCACCAGATCGGTACCACCATTCAGCGCTTCGATAACAATGTCGCCGACGTTGTCGACCACAAAGGTGTCGTTGCCGGCACCACCGTTCATGGTATCCGCGCCGAGCCCGCCGTTGAGGGTGTCGGTGCCGTCCTCACCATTGAGGATGTCGTTGTCGTCTCCGCCGTTGAGTGTGTCGTTGCCAGTGCCACCAAACAGCTGATCATTACCGGCCAGGCCATTGAGCACATCGTTTCCGCCCAAACCAGACAGCACATCGTTACCCACGTTGCCGGTCAGGGTGTTCGCCCCGGCATTACCCGTCAGCACTACGCCAGCGAATACCGCAACCGCCGTCGTTGCCGCAGAGGTCACCGACTCCAGTGCACCGAAGCCATCGGTGTACCGCACGATCACCCGCAGTTGCTGATTGACCTGCGCCACACCAGGGGTGAAGGTCGCAGCGGTCGCGCCGTTGATGTTAGTGAAGGTAGCGCCGGTACCTTGCTGCCATTGGAAGCTGAATGTGCCCAACCCATCCGCATCGGCAATCCCGCCCGTTAGCGCAGTCAGCACCTGGCCTTGATCCGGTGTCGTATCGCTGATCAGCAACGCACCTGTGGGTGCATCGTTGACGTTGGCCACCGGGTCCGAGGCGGGGGACGCTACGCTTTCGGCCACACCGAAGTCATCCACGTAACTGACCACCACGCGCACCTGATCGCCGACCTGATCCTGCCCCAGCGTGAACGTGCTACCGGTGGCTCCGGCGATGTTGACGAAGCTGACCCCGTTGGTCGCCTGCCACTGGTAGGTGAACTGCGGATTGCTCAGACCATCAACGTCGATGATGGTCGACGGATCAGCGGTCAATACCTGGTTCTGCACCAAAAGCCCGGTTACGGTCGGCCCTGCAGTCGGTGCACTGTTCGCCGACGAGTCGACGATTTCCAGCGTGCCCTTGGCATCCTGATACACGGCCCGGACGCGGATGTTCAGACCTGCGACATCGTCCGCCACCCGATAGGTGGTGCCGATCGCCCGCGATACCTCGCCGGCGGCGACAAAGGTGATGTCTTCAAAGACGCCCGAGCCAGGAAGGTTTTCGACCTGCCAGTAGTAAGCCACCCCACCGGTAACCGCACCGGTCGGATTGAGCAGACTGGCGTTGTCCGCGTCGTGTACCGCCCGATCGGAGACGCGCAGCAACTGGCCGGCGATCGGCGTATCGTCACGCAAACCGGTGCCAGCATCAAGGATCGCCAGATGCCCTGATGGGTCGTTGTTTACGGCGGTGCCAACTCCGGACGCCTGCGAAACATCAGAGAACTGCAGACGCTCGATGCCAGTCAACCGATCGACACCATCACGCCCCGCCACCGAGTCGGTCACAATAACCGTGTCGCCATCGACAACGACGTTGTAGTCCGTGGAAAGACCGGAGAACACCGCGGTGTCGAAGCTGTTATTGCCGGTCAAAATTTCCCGCACGATGACCAACTGGCCTGGGTTGTAAGTACCGTTCAGCATCAGCGGCACCATCGGTTCCATGCTGTCGAACGAGGCGATTTCCGGACCCGTGCCATCAATATTCGCCCGTACGCTGATGCGCACGTTCAGCCACTTGTCACCATCGATGATGTCGTCACCACCGCGACCTTCGATCAGGTCGCTGCCGCTACCCCCGAGGATGATGTTGCCGCCGTCGAAGAACGTCGCTCCAGCTGGCAGCAGATCCGCCAGGCCGTTGATCAAGTTGATGTTGGTCAGCACACTGCCGGTTGCACCCGCGGTGGGTAGCGAAGTGGAATCTTCGTTATCACCACGCAAGAAGTCACCGTGCGCCGAACCCGACAGACCTTCCATGATGTCGAATCGCACCAGCGCCGACGCACCTGAACCTGGCACCGGTGGCACATCGAAAAAGCGGTCGCTGTAATCGATGCTCACGCCCTGGGCCAGCCCCTTGAAGGTCGCCCAGTCATAGCCGGAACCGCCGATATAACGGTCACCAAAGCCGAGACTGCCGACCATGATGTCGTCGCCGCCTTCGCCGTTGAACTTATCGTTCTCGTTACCGCCAATGAACACATCGTTGCCGATCACCGGATCGTTGCCGAGCGGGTCGAAGTTGTCGCCAGGTGCACCGTCGGACGTGCCCTTCTCGATCCAGTCATCGCCTTCGTTACCCATGTCCTGCTCGTTGGCCTTGCTGCCCAGGATAAAGTCGTTGCCCTGGCCACCAATGGCCTCGGAAGCGTCCTCACCAGTGACGATGAAGTCGTTGCCAAACCCGCCAATGATCAGGTTGACGCCGTTGCCTCCGTGGAGTACGTCGTTGCCATCGCCACCCTGGATATTATCGTCGCCACCCAGGTCGGTGATGATGTCGTCTCCAGCGCCACCGCGCAGTTGGTCGTTGCCATTACCGCCTTCGATGCGATCGTTGCCGGCATCACCCCAGACCGTGTCATCGCCACCACCCGCGACGAGGATGTCTACACCATTGGTGCCGCCCAGCACGATGTGCTCGTCACCCGTGTACTTGATGTAATTGGCGTCCGGCCCCGCCGTCAGCGGGTTGTCGCGGAACACCACTTGCTCGCCGTGTGCGCCAAGCGGATCGGCGTGGCCCAGACCATCGTTGAACTGCTTGCTCTGGTCCCTTTCCAGATAGAACCCTGGGTCCGAGAACACCAGGCCCGGCAAGTGGGTGGCCGAGGTGTTGGCCATGATCAGCTTGGCGAACGAGTTGCTTTCAAGTTCGGCATTCATCGACAGGCCAGCGGTACGTTCCAGGTAGTAGAAGCGGTCGCCGTCCTGCAGTTTTTCCAGCTGGTTCTCGAACACGAAGTTGAAGGTCGAGCCGAGCATGCCGCCGAACGGAGTTTTCTCTTCGGCCAGGCCACCGATCCAGAGGTCGATGGCATCGACACCCGTGACGGTCACACCCTTCAGGTCGTCGGCAGTACCCGGCTGCCCATCCTTGCCGTTCAGCGTTACGTTGGCAAACTCACCGGTGCTGTTGAGGAAGTCCAGGCGGTCAGCCGGCGCACCGGTTCCACCGAACACCAGCGCCATGGCAGCCGCGCGTTTGCCTTCCAGCGTGGTCGCCGCGGTGATCGTGTCATGCGTGCCATAGGCCGCGATGAAGTTGATCAACGACTCCGGATGTTTGAGGTGCTGCACCAGGTCAACCCAGCTGCTGTACGGCTTGAGTTGGGTATCGCCGGTTTGGCTGTAGATGTCGCGGCGGATCGCATTGAGTGAAGGAATCCCGACGTCGCGGCCACGGGCGATGTTGATCGCCGGCAGGTCCAGCGGCAGTCCGAGCAGGTTATTGCGCAGCGCCTCGGTGACGAACTCGTCGATTTCGTTACCGGCCTGGCGAGTCACCCCACGGATGATCGCACTGGTCGCATCCTCTGGTGTCACCCCACTGGCGGCATACGCCAACGGGTTGAGGAACGCCGCGATCAAGCCCAGTTGCTGATCGGGATCAGCACTGTTCGGATCACCAATCGCGTTGAAATCGACGTCGTAACGATCGACAGTCTCGGTCAGCATCGAGTGGCCAAATCGGTACACGGTGTGGGCAAACTCGGCGACGATCGAGGCATCGAGGTCGACGTCATAGACCTGGGTCGGTGCGAAGAACAGGTCGACTCTTGGCTGGATGGTCCGCGCAAATTCCTCGAACACCAGGTGCTGATACTGCATCTCGGTGCCGAACTTGGCCGCCTGGAACAAGCGCTCGCCATTCCACACCAGCGCATCGATCTCAGCCTGGCTGACGGGCAACGTGGTGACCGGATTGATCAGCCACTCGTTGAGGAAGGCCACGTCATGCGAATCGAGCACCGTGTCCTTGGTCTGCGCGACCAGCCGATTGTGCTCGGCGTGGAAGATCGCATGCACCGCGGTCAGGCCGATGTTCTCGTTGACCCGGCCGTCACCAGCGATGTAGTGCGCGTCGAGCAGTTCGTTGTCATAGGTCAGGTTGTTGCCGCCTGGGCCCATTGGCTGGGCATTGCCGACATCAGTATCAGTATCCGCCTGCAGAACCCCGTCGACGATTACCGGCACGGCATTGTTGTTGATATCGACCAGGAACTGGTGACCGGTACGCACGGCATTGGTCAGGCTGATCGGGGCATCCGGATTGCCTTCGACCAGGACGTCATCCGCCGTGCCGCCAATACCGTCATCCCCTTTCATCACGACCATCGGGAAGCCGTTCGGCCCCTTGATGAAATTGCCATAGGCATCAGTCGCCAACAGCGGGGCGTTATCGACGTCGGCATCGGTCAGGTGGATACCCAGGATGTCGTTGGCTTGCGCCTTGACCACTTTCCAGGTCGCCATGCCACCGATTTCGGTGTCGTCGCCGCTGCCATACTTGCCATCCAACCCCAGGTCAACGTTAGTGATCAGCCTACCCGTCGCGATGGGGCCGTCGTCGGTCATGACATAACCGCGCAGGAACACCTGATGCGAGGGGTGCGAGCTGTAGGTCTGGTTTTGGTCCACGAACGGCGTCGTGGTGTTGGTTTGCTCATGGATGTCGTCGACCGTGCCAAGAACGCCATCCGCCCCTGGCAGGTTGGTCGCGCGGGTCAGCACCATGAAGTTGGTGTTGCCGCCTGGCACATACAACGGATCATCCGGTTTGAGCGGGATGAAGATGGTGCCCGAGCCGCCTTTGGTGACCAGGTCCAGACCGTGATCGAAGAACTGCCCGAAGAACGTCATCCAGGCGTTGAACGGTGCGGACAAGCCCGCATCCGCCGTGGTGTTCTCGAACAGATACACATCGTGGTCGTCGCCGGTGCCGAACTGACCATCCAGACCTGGGCTGGCGACTATCCGTACGCCATCCTTGAGCACGTCGTCATTATCCTCACCCACTTCGCCGAAGTTGAGCACGCCGTCCGCACCCGGGTCGTAAGCCGTGGCATAAGCCGCCGGGTTATTCGCCGTCTGGTCAACGATCAGATTACTGATGGTGCGCGGCTGCGAGTCAATCACAAGGCCGCCATTGCTCGCATACGTTGTTCCCAATTCCGCTGGATTGAAGACCGGATCGGTCAAGCGCGGAAAGACGTTATCGGCGGCACCATATTGGGTGTTGTTGTGGCCGTTCAGGTTCAGCAGGTTGTTGTTCGACCCATCGACCGCACGCAGGCCCAACGGCGCGCGGATATTCGGGATCAGCGAGAGGATGTTCTGACCGTCTGCTTCAGCCTCGGCAATCTTGATCTGATCAAGAATGAAGTTGAGGTCGGAGCGGACCATGTGCAGGCCCTCGCCACCCGCGGTGGCGTCGACGACAGGTACCTGCGCCGTTGGCACCACCGTTGCGCCGGGAGCTACCACAGTAGTCGGCTGCGAGAACACCACTTCCGTCGTGCCATGAGCGTCCTGGTAGATCGCCTTGACGCGCAATGACAATCCGACAAGATCAGGAGAGACTTTGAACGTGGTGCCGTCGGCACTTTGGAATGCCAGGTCGCCGGCCGGCAACAGGATGATGTCCTCGAATACGCCGCTGTTTGGATCGGCCTCGAACTGCCAGTAGTAGGACACCGATGAGTTGTTGAGCGTACCCAGCGGATTACCCGCCGCGATGTTGATGTTGTCGCCATCACGCACCCCGGTCACGCTGACAGTCAGTGTGTCGCCCACCGTGATATCTTGGCCGTTTCCATCCGTGATGGTCGGACTGCCAGTCGGTTCTTTATTCAGCCCTGGCACCAGCACAACCTGGGAATCGGCGAACTGCAGGCGTTCGATATGCAGCAGGGTATCGGTGCCGTCGCGACCAACGACGGAATCTACCACCGTATAGACATCGTCCGCCAAATCGTCCGTTCCGCGGGTGTCATGAATAACGTCATAGTCTTCCTGATTCCCGGAGAAAATGGCGGTGTCAAAGGCCGCCCCGCCCGTCGAGGTGCCGGGCATGATTTCCCGCACAGCCTTGAGCTGACCCGGGTTATACGTGCGTTCCAGCATGTACGGGATCATATCGACCATGCTGTCGAAGCTGGCGATCTCGGGACCTGTATGGTTGACGTCGCCAGGCGCATAAACGGCAATTCTGACGTTGATCCATTTGTCGCCATCGATCAGATCATCGCCACCGCGGCCCTCGATCAGGTCGCTGCCATTGCCACCGAGGATGATGTTGCCCGTGGCAAAACCAGTGGTCGGTAAACCGGCGTCGGACAGAAATTGCGCCAGCCCACGAATCAACGCCACATTGGTCAGCGCACTGCCTGTGGCACCGCCGTGGTTGATGATGGTGTCCGCATCCACATCATCGCCTTTGAGCACGTCGGCGAAGTTCGAACCGGACAAGCCTTCGACCTCGGCAAAACGGTCGAGAATCGAGGCCGGCGAAGCACCGACCGGATTGAACACCCCAGCGTTCTGGTTGGGCGCGTTGCCGTGTGGTTGCGCCAGCGCCGCCAGGGACAGGTCAGCGGTCACCCCGAACTTGTCATTTTTGTAGGTCACCCAGTCGAAACCGGACATGCCGTCCATCTTGTCCTGGGCATCGCTGCCGACAAAGATGTCATCGCCCCCCTCGCCAATCATTTCGTCGAAGCCACCACCACCGACAAAGATGTCGTTGCCGAGCACATCGTCAGTGAGCAACGGCGCAGCGTTATCGCCAGGCGCACCGTCCTGTGTGCCTTTTTCGATCCAGTCATCACCTTCGTTGCCGGTCGGTGGCAAGTTGGTCTTGGCACCAAGGATAAAATCGTCCCCCCGACCGCCGAAGGTCGTGGTGATGTCTTCCGTGGTGACGATGAAGTCCTGGCCATCGCCCCCCAGGATCAGGTTGCCTGCAACACCCATGCTACCGGCCACGATCACATCGTTACCGGCATTACCTTCCAGACGGTTGTCGCCGAACGAGTCGGTGATGATGTCATCGCCCGCGCCGCCAAGCACCGCATCGTTCCCGGCGCCGCCTTCAAGACGGTCGTTGCCTTCGTCGCCGTAAACGGTGTCATCGCCATCACCGGAAATAATAATGTCATTGCCGGCGGTACCGCCCAGGACGACATGGTCTTCACCGGTGTAATGCAGATAATTACTGTCCGGACCTACGGTGTCGGGGTTGTCGCGGATCACCAGCGCCACGACTTCCCGACCGTCGATCATGAGGCCGCCAGTCGGATCGGCTTTGCCGTCAGAGCCAAGGCCTGTGAACTGATTGTCCTGATTCACTTCGAGGGTAAACGTCGGCGTCAGGAACACAGTGTTCGACAGGTGGGTGACATCGGTGTTGAGCATCATCAGCTTGGCAAAGGAGTTGTTCTCCAACTCAGTGCCGAAGTTCAGCCCTGCGGTACGCGAGAGGTAATAGAAGCGGTCACCGTTCTGCAATGCCTCCAGCTGGGTTTCAAACACGAAGTTGAACGTGGAGCCGAGCATGCCGCCGAAAGGCATCTTCTCCTCGGCGAGGCCGCCGACCCAGAAGTCGATGTCGTCCACACCGGTGGTGGTGACACCATTGACCATGGCGTAGATGCCCGAACTGTTAAGGAATGCCAGGCGATCCGCAGTATCGGCGGTAAAGGTACGCTCACTGTCGGTGCCGGCATTGATCACCGCGCTGCCGCCAAACACCAGCGCAGCGGCGACCGCACGCATCTCGGCCAGCGTGTCCACATCTGCCGCAGTCAATGCTGCGTGAGTACCGAAGGCCGCGATGAAGTTGATCAACGACTCGGGGTGTTTGAGGTTTTCCGCCAAGTCAACCCAACTTATGTACGGCTTCAGTTGACTGTCGCCAGTTGATGCGTAGAACTCACGGCGCGCCTCATTCAACGTAGGGATACCGGTGTCACGACCGCGTGCCAGGTTCAGCGCCGGCAAATCGAGCGGCAGACCGAGCAGGTTGTTGCGCAACGCTTCGGTGACGAACTCGTCGATCTCGTTGCCGAGCTGGCGGGTCGCACCGCGAATGATCGCTCCTGCCGCTTCGTCCGCAGTATCTCCGCTACCGGCAAACGCCAGCGGGTTGAGGAAGGCTGCGATCAGGCCGAGTTGCGAGTCCGGGTTGTTCGGATCAGTGAGGAGCGGGTTGAACTCGGGGTCGAAGCGATCGACGGTCTCGGTCAACATCGAGTGACCAAAGCGATACACCACGTGGGCGAACTCGGCGAGGATGGCCGGGTTGATCGAGGTGTCATACCCGTTGGGGGCCAGGAATTCGTCGACCTGCGGCTGAACGGTCCGCGCAAACTCCTCGAACACCAGGTGCTGATACTGCATTTCGGTGCCGAATTTGGCAGCCTGGAACAGGCGTTCTCCGTCCCACACCAACGCTGCGATTTCAGCGGGCGTAGTGGGTATCGCGGTCACGTCGTCTATCAGCCACTCATTGAGGAAGGCCAGGTCACCGGAGGTCAGGATGGTTTCCTTGGTTTGCTCGACCAGGCGGTTGTGTTCGGAGTGGAACACATGGTGCACGGTAGTCAGGCCGATGTTCTCGTTCGCCCGGCCATCGCCGGCAATGTAGTGCGCGTCGAGCAATTCGTTGTCGTAGGTACCCGCCGCCAGGGGATCGGTGCTGATGACGAGATCGGCGTCAGCCGTCAACCCTGCGGTTGGATTGGCGTTGTGGGCGATGTCATCGAGGAAGCCATGCCCGGCGCTCACGGCATTGGCCAGGCTGATCGGAGCATCCCGGTTGCCTTCAACCAGTTGAGTGACGTCATCAGCCGTGCCGGCAATACCGTCAGCACCGTTACTGACACGCATCACCACCTGTGGCATGCCACTCGCCCCACGAATGAAGTTGCCATACGCATCGGTTGCCAGCAGCGGCACGCTATGCACATCGGCGTCGGTCAGGTTGATGCCGAGAATGTCACGGGCCTGGGCCTTGACCACGGCCCAGGTCGCCATGCCGCCATTTTCGCCGCTGCCATCATCGGCAGTGCCGAACTTGCCATCAGCGCCGAGATCGCGGTTGGTAATCAAACGCCCCGTTGCAATAGGGTCACCTGCCGCATTGATGACGTACTCACGCAAGAACACCTGATGCGAGGGGTGGGAGCTGTAGGTTTGGCTCTGGTCAACGAATGGCGAGGTGGTGTTGATCTGGCCATCATCAGCAGTACCGATTTCGCCGTCCGCGCCGGCAGTGCGCACTGCACGTGATAGCACCATGAAGTTGGTCGGACTTTCCAGGTCGTACAACGGATCGTCCGGCTGCAGCGGAATAAACACCACATCGGTACTGCTCTTGGTGACCAGATCGAGGCCGTGGTCAAAGAATTGGCCAAAGAAGGTCATCCACGAGTTGAAGCCAGCGGTCAGACCGACGTCCGCCGACACGTTGGGGATGAAGAACACGTCCTTGTCATCACCCGTGCCGAATACACCATCCAGACCGGGGCTGGCAACTATCTGTATGCCATCCTTGAGCACGTCGTCATTACCCGCCGCACCATAGTCGAGCACGCCGTCCGGCCCCGGGTCGTAAGCCGTGGCATAGGCAGCAGGGTTTTTGGCGGTCTGGTCGACGATCAGGTTACTGATAATCCGTGGCTGCGGGTCGGACACCGAGCCAGCCCCTGCGTAAGCCGCGTTTCGATACTGGGGATCAAGCAAGCGCAAGAAGGAATTGTCCGCAGCACCAAACTCGCTTTGCCCGGCGACCAGATTGTTGAAGCTGCCATCCACGGTACGCAAGCCGAATGGCACCTGACTATTGGGTAGCAAATCACTCAGGCTCGCACCATGGGCATGCGCTTCTGCGATGAAGATTTGCTTGAGGATGAACTCCAGGTCTGCCTTGTTGAAATTAGCCATTTCGATTGCCCTCGATCTATATGGAGAAAGGCACGGGACGATAAAAATCCACCCACGCCCAGTCAGGTGCTGGCTTGCGCAGTTTTATGGTTCTGTTTTTTAGCGAGAGCAGGCGCGGGAAAGGCAAGGCCGTTCCCCGGGATATGCACCTGGAATTCGCGGAATGTAGTGCTCGCCGGACGATCAAGCAGAGCGAATCCGAGCCATGGGTGGGCCATGGAAACTGGAAGTAATGGCGAACTTCCTGAATGGCCCCTTCCCTTCGCAATAGAACGAAATGATCGACATGTTGTGCTCCCTCAGGGAAATCACGTCGCCTTGCGTTGCCAAAGCGATGGCAAGCTCCAGGCGGGCGGTCCCCCCGATAACTAAGACTAAAGTTCTATACCAAACGGATGTCAATTTAACGCCACAAAAACAGACGACCGGCATCAATACCTGTAACCGACTGTTTTTACGCGACTTATAGAATTTTAAGAGCAGCCATAGAGCAAAATGTTATTTCGGAGTGTTTCGCTACGACCTACGCTTTTCCATGCGGGAGCACCGCTGAGATTCGCAAGACTCGCCATTAGAGCGACCAGCCTGTGAGTCGACTAGTTGCCTCAAAAATGACATCTACCGTTAGCTGTTGCGCTGGAAGGGACCCGGCATTTCGAAGGGGAGATCCAAATGCACAAGCAGTCGAGCACCCGCTCCGAACTTGCCGACGCGCTCTTTCGCCTGCGCCGCAGTTTTTACGCGCTGGCGGGGTTCAGCGGCGTGATCAACGTCATGATGTTGACACCCTCCGTGTACATGCTGCAGGTCTATGATCGAGCCTTGGTCAGTCGCAACGTTACGACCCTGACGATGTTGACCTTTCTGGTGATAGGCCTGTTTTTGCTGATGTCCACGCTGGAAATGGTCCGCACCCGCATGCTGATCCGGGTCGGCAACTGCCTCGACATGGACCTCAATCGGCGCATCTTCACCGCTGCATTCGAGCGTAACCTGAGCCGCGCCGGAGGTAATCCGGCCCAGGCTCTGCAGGATCTCGCACAGGTTCGTCAGTTCCTCACTGGCAATAGCCTGTTCGCTTTCTTCGATGCGCCATGGACGCCGATCTACCTGTTCATCGCCTATCTGATCCACCCGCTGCTTGGACTGCTCACTTTGATCGGCTCGCTGATTCTGGTGGGCCTGGCCTGGCTCACCGAGAAGGCGACGCAGAAGCCGCTGGCCGAAGCCAATCAGGCCGCCCTTTCCTCTGCCAGCTATGCCAACAACAACCTGCGTAACGCCGAGGTCATCGAGGCCATGGGCATGCTGCCGTCGATCGGCAAGCGCTGGTACCAAAGCCATTTGCGCATTCTGGAAATGCAAACGCTGGCCTCCGATCGCGCCGCCCTGATCAGCAGTACTGGACGCTTCGTGCGTATCACTTTGCAGTCGCTGATCCTCGGCGCCGGCGCGCTGCTGGCGATCGAAGGCAAGATCACTCCTGGGATGATGATTGCCTGCTCGATCCTCACCGGCCGCGCGCTGGGCCCGGTGGAACAAGTCATTGCGTCGTGGAAACAACTGCTTGGCTGCCGTTCGGCCTGGGGTCGGCTCAACGAGATGCTGAACGATTACCCGCGTCGTCCACCGAGCATGTCGCTGCAGCGGCCGCTGGGCATGTTGGCGGTGGAGAATGTGTACGCCGGTTCCCCTGGAACCAACAACACCATAGTGCGCGGCGTGAGTTTCAGCCTCGTACCCGGCGAAAGCCTTGGCATTATCGGCCCATCCGCCTCGGGCAAATCCACCCTCGCACGCCTGCTGGTTGGCGTCTGGCCGGCGCAGGCCGGCAAGGTGCGCCTGGATGGTGCGGACATATTCACTTGGAACAAGGGCGAACTTGGCCCTTGGCTCGGCTACCTGCCCCAGGACGTGGAGCTGTTTGAGGGCAGCATCGCCGACAACATCGCGCGCTTTGGCGAAGTGGACAGCGATGCGGTCATCCGCGCCGCCAAGACCACTGGCGTGCATGAAATGATCCTGCGTTTTACGCAGGGTTATGACACTCGCCTGGGCACCGATGGCAGCCCTCTTTCCGGGGGCCAGAAGCAACGCATTGCCTTGGCTCGCGCACTGTATGGCGAACCCAATTTGATTGTGCTGGATGAGCCGAATGCCAACCTCGACGACGTCGGCGAAAAGGCTCTGGTCGATGCGCTGGCCAAACTCAAGGAGCGTGGCGCCACCGTCATTCTGATTTCCCATCGCCCCAACGTGCTCTGCGCCGTCGATCAGGTGCTGATGCTGCGCGACGGCGGTGTGCAGATGCTCGGCACGCGCGACGAAGTATTCGCAGCGCTGCGAAAGGCCGCTGTAATGCCTGCAGGCGCGTCAACTCCGCTGGCCTCCGTCAAATCACGGGAGTGATCGATCATGCAAATGAGCCAACACACCGAGATGATTCATATCGATCCCAAGAACGAAGTGGATCTGAATATCAATACACCCGCGCGCTGGGGCATGTGGCTGGTGCTCGCCGGCTTCGGCGGCTTTCTCCTGTGGTCCTGGCTGGCGCCGCTGGATGCCGGCGTGGTAGCCACAGGCACGGTCAAAGTCACCAGCAAAAGCAAAGCCGTGCAGCATCTCAGCGGAGGTACCGTGGAGGCAATTCTCGTTCAAGAAGGCGATGTCGTGGCAAAAGGTCAGGAAGTGGTGCGCCTCGACTCCTTGCGTGCCGTTGCCGAACAAGGTGCGGTCAGCGCCCAGTACATCGTCAGCAAGACAGTAGAAAACCGCCTGGAGGCGGAACGTGACAACCGCGATGTGGTGAAATTCGATCCCGAGTTGCTCAAGCGCTTCGGGGATGACCATCGCCTGATGGCCGCCATGGACTTGCAACAGCGCCTGCTGGACACCCGGCGCGCCGGTCTCGCTGGCGAAATCAGCATCCTGGAGGAAAACCTGGCGGCGTCGGCGGTGCAGCTCAAGGGCCTGCAGCAGGTTTATAGCGCCCGCGCCTCGCAGATCAACTTTCTCAACCAGGAACTACAGGGCACCCGCGTACTGGCGGCCGAAGGCTACGTGCCGCGCAATCGCTTGCTTGAGCTGGAACGCAGCAATGCCGACCTCTCCGCCGGCCAGGCCGAGAACCTCAACAACATTGCTCGCGTGCGTAGCCAGACCACCGAAATCAAGCTGCGCATCCTGCAGCGCCAGCACGATTACCTGAAGGAAGTCGAATCGCAACTGACCGACACCGCCAAGGAAAACACCACCCTCGCCGACCGCTTGCGCGCGCTGGACTATGAAGTAACCCACACCGTGATTCGATCGCCCATCGATGGCATGGTCCAGGCCCTGAGCATTGCCACCGTCGGCGGGATCATTCAACCCGGCTTCAAGATCATGGAAATCGTTCCAGTCAACGAACCGCTGCAAGTCGACGCGATGATCCCCGTGCAGGCCATCGACAAAATGATTCCCGGCCTGGCCGTGGACATTGCCTTCCCGGCCTTCAACCATGCCCAGACGCCCAACATCCCCGGCCGCGTGAAGACCATCTCCGCCGATCGCCTGCTCGACGAGGCAAGCAAGGAACCGTTCTATCTGGCCCAGGTGGAAGTCACGCCCGCTGGCATGGGCCTGCTGGGCAGCAATCACATTCGCCCCGGTATGCCTGCCACCGTCACCATCAAGACCGGCGAGCGCAACATGATGAGCTATCTTCTCAAGCCAATGCTCGACCGTGTAGACAGCTCATTCAAGGAACAATGAAATGGAACGTCATTGCTTGTTTCTCTGCCTGCTAGGGCTGGCTTTACCAGCCAGTGCCATGGACCTCAAACAAGCCTGGGACCTGTTGCAGTTCCAGGGCCCCATCTACCGCGCCGCCGTGCATGAAAAAGAAGCCGGTTCGGAAAACCGCGCCATCGGTACAGCCGGCCTGCTACCGCAGATCAATGCCTCGGCCTACGACAACAAGGTCAATGGCTCTCAACGCCAGAGCGGCGTCGACAAAGATCTCGACTACACCTCCAAGGGCGCTAACGTGCGCCTGCGCCAGCCGCTGTTCAACAAACAGAAGATGGCCGAGTACCGCCAAGGTCAGCAACGTGCCGACTACAGCGTCGCGGTGTTTGATGCGAAGACCCAGGACGCCGCGGTGCGTCTGGCCGAAAGTTATTTCGACGTGCTCCTGGCCAGCGAAACCATCATCCTGGCCAAGTCCAAGCTGCGCGCCTTCGAGGAGCAACTCGCCTCGGCGAAACGGCGCATGGAGCTGGGTGCCGGCACCATCACCGACATCGACGAGTCAGTCGCTCGCCGCGACCTCGCCGAGGCCGAACTGATCGAAGCGCAGGACAACCTGGTCAACGCGCGCAGCAAACTTGAGGAATATATCGGTGAAACCCCTGAATCGCTGACGACCTTACGTTCGAACTTTGATACACCGCCCCTGCTACCGAGCAACCTGCAGGACTGGTTGATCAAAGCCCAAACCGATAGTCCGCTGATCCTCGCGCGCCGTTATAGCCGCGACCTCGCCGAAGAAGAAGTGAAGCGCGCCAGCGCCGGCCACTGGCCAACACTGGATTTCATTGCGGGCTACACCGGTGGCCAGAGCCAATCACTCTCCGAATTGAATCAACGCAACCACTACGGCTCAATCGGTCTGGAGGTGAATTTCCCGCTGTTCAACGGTGGCGGCGTCAGTGCGCTGACACGCCAGGCCAGTGCCAATAGCGATAAGGCCCTGGACGAACTCGACGCCACGCGACTGGAAGTCATCTCCGGAACCACCCGTGAGTTTCGCGGCATACAGAGTGGCGCCAAACGCATTCACGCGCTGGAGAAAGCCGTAGAGTCCAACGAACGCTCACTGAATTCGACACGCAAGGGCTTCAAAGAGGGAGGGACCAGCACCAACGTGGACGTCCTCAATGCCGAAGAGCTGCTCTTCGTTGCACGCCACGATCTGTTCGAGGCCAAGTTGCGCTATTTGATGTCGCACCTGCGCCTGGCCTCTTCGGTGGGCAGTCTGGGCGACGACGACATTGAGCAAATCAACAACTACCTCGGACCGGAACTGCTGGTCACCAACTGACTGCCCGCTGAATGCACCATTGCAGTGCAATGCATTGGCGAAAATCCAATTCCTCAACTAGGGTCTCTACGCAATCAAATGTCCCCACTGATAAGTGGGACCACTGATCAAGGAGAGATAATGATGTCCGTTCGCAACGCCGAAAAAACTTATCGAGCCTGGTCGAACCCTATTCTGCTGGAGCTCAAGGAGAGAGAACACCAACTGGACCCCGCCGCGCGCCAGGCACTCGACAACATTTTGCTGGAAAGACGGCTGATTGACCTTGGCAACCCTTCAGGCACTGGTCGGCGCAACGCTGATCACGACACACTTCGGTAACCCGCGTGCGCATGTTTTTTTAAAAACTTACCTTTTGGTCATGCAAGCAGAAGTTCGACATCCAAGGGAACTGGCGCTACGTCTTTATGTCGTAGCGCAAGCACCTGCAATATCGGATGATCACACTCGCTACTTCCAAAGTACCTACCGCTTCAATGATGATCGGTACATTTTCGTACAGCCGGACACGCACATGAGTCACGCGGACGCCTGGTTTTACGCCTGCCTGCATTCCGGACCTGGGCTTTCCTATGGGCATGCTCAACAAAACTACGATGTACTTCGAAGCCATGCGCAAACAGGCGGCTTGATCGACGTCAGCCGGGAAGAATTACCGAGTTGACAAGACCGCTACGCGCCCTTATCAAACTACAAACACGCCTTGACTGCCTTGCGCATTGCTTCGGACTTGGCCCACGGCGGCCCCTGATATAGCGAAACCCGGCTGCCGTCCTTGTATTTGACGATGTCCAGAATCTCATCCGCCGTGATGATGCTCGGTGCCGTGATCCGGTAGCCATTGGAAATACCGGCCTGAGTCGACTTCGGAATTTCTTTCTGCCACGCTGGCAAAATGCATGCGGCCAGTTCTTTCGGCGGTTTGTCGCTGTATTTGCTGACGTTAGGCTCACCCGGCACCACAGACGCTGGCAACGAACAACCCGCCAGCATTGCCAGCATTACTCCCCCAATCAACATCCGCATGACGCACCCTTATCCCGTAAAAACGCGAAATGTACCGCGTCGCCGTCCGGACATCCATCTATTGAACACAACTCAATGTGACGCATTGTTTTGAGGCTGGTCGGGATAGGTTCTTTTGTTCAGAAAGGCCATCCACCGTTCATACGCTTCATGCTGCCATTGCGTGACCCGTTCCCACTCTGAGCCACTCAGTTGACGAGCTGAAATCAGCTTCATCATCTCGGTAGTGGCGGCATCCAGATCAACCATCAACTCATGGGCATGCAATCTGAAATCATCGGTATTGCTCATTTAGGGTGGCCTCGACCTGACGATACTCATTGACGTTCGTACGACATCGGGCGGTGTCACTCGCACTCAACTTCCCGACCAATGGCAGCACCTTCTATCGCTCAGGGATCAGACGAACAAACGCTGTGTCATACCAAATGGAACTATTATTTCCTTGCGAGAAATTGCAGGAGGTTGTCATGTGGCTTAACGAAGATGAAAACGAACTTCGCCGCGACCTGCAAAGCGTTGCGTCGGATTTGAGATGGTCGGCAGTAGAGCTGCTGCGCATTGCGGAGCAGCTACGCCAGGCGGGCAATGATGTGGATGCACAAGCCATTCTCAGGTTGTGCGAGTTGTTTCAGGGCGATGAAGGACGACTGGCGGGCTATGCCGAAGAAGTGAAAGCCAAGGTGATCAGTCGGACGAAAGTTCACTAACGGGAGCACTGCGATGAACAAATCTCTGTTCACGCTGGTGGTCGTACTGGCGGCGGGTGGCTGCAGCACTGAGGAACACATTTACGCTGCCCAGCCGCTGGTCGCCAGGGTCGAGACAGGGATGAGCAAGGCCCAAGTGCAGCAGATCGGCGGTCAACCTGTCTCGGTAACGGACCGCACGGTGGAACCTGGCACGTGTTTCGATTACACGCTGACGCAGGCAGATCAGCATCAACCGTACAGCGTCAGCTTCAATGGCAACGGTAACGTCGATCACAAAAGTTTCATGACCTGCGCGCAGTGGAGCCGTGCGCAAGAAAAAGCCAGGGAGCCCTCCCACTCGGGTGGAGGCTACTGACCGTTCAGACGTGCTGAAGCGATAGCCGTACACACACTTATTGCAGGCATCCAAAGAAAAAGCCCCGGCATCCCGGGGCTACAAACGTGCTGTCATGTTGATTTCTGGCTTGAAGAGCGAACCGTCCGGGCTCTATAGGCGGGAAGCGATGCGGCATAGGCCAGTGCTTCCTCTCTGCTGCTGAAGTCTCCCAACCGGTCACCTTGGGTGCACACCCGCCAGGGGCCATTGTTTACGCTGAGTACGTCATAACCATTCATGTGCATTTTGTTCAACATCGGAGCGCTCATAGTCACCTCCTGTTCGGCAGTGAAGTCGACAATTGACCCGATAACCTTACACCCGACCTGTGCCCAGGTGCCGACCAGACGTCGCGCCAGTATTCCAGCATTCAATTGCACTTTTCGCGAGGAGCATTGCTCTAACCCGTGAAGCAGAGATCACGGCCCAAATATTGCTTTATGATGTTTTTTTCATGGCATCCGTTAGTTGGGTAACAAATGAAAGTACGCGCAACGGTCATTTGCGAATTGGACCGACATGTTCTCCTCGTACGTAAACCCAGGTGTCGCTGGAGCTTGCCCGGGGGAAAAGTCGAGCTCGGTGAAACCACGGCGAGTGCGGCGCTGCGTGAACTTCGGGAAGAAACCGGCCTTGGCGCCGACAGCCTGCTGTACCTCATGGAGCTGGAATCGGGCGGCACCCGCCACCATGTCTACGAAGCGTGGGCGCCGAACCTTTATCTGGCCCGACCATTCAATGAAATCGTCGACTGCATCTGGCATCCACTGGAGACGGTCGACAACCTGAGCACGAGCGACGCCACGCGCCAGATAGTCAAAGCGTTTCTGCGTCGCCTGTAAGCGCTTCTTGGCTGTCGCCCATCAGCGGCTTGATTCGAGTAGCCGACCGACTGCCTCCAAAACGACGTCAGGCATTTCTCGATGTGGGACATGATGACAATCTTCCAGAATCAGATATTTCCCGAGTGCCTTCGAAAGTTTGGCAATGCGCATGGGATGTAACGCGGATCCGTACTCATCCTGTGCCCCATGTAACGCAAGCAGTGGGCAGTGAATCGCTTCGATGGTGTCTTCAATCGTCCACCCGCTGAACGACTCCGAAAGCCAAGTATCCGTCCAGGCGGACAGCACCCACTGCGCTTTATCGCCGTGATATTTCTCAAGGCGCACCATTTGCCCGGGTCCTTCAAACTGCACCTTGGCGTCCTGAATACCGCGCAGCGTCTGTGCCTCAACAAACGCTTGTGCAGAAACGGTGATCAATGCAACGCAGCTTTGCGGATACAAGGATGCGCAACACGCCGCCATCGCACCGCCAACGCTATGGCCCAAGGCGACAAAGCGGTCGATTTGCAACGCAGATTTGATATAGGCAAAGAAGCACTCGGCTTCGTCGCGGATGAAATGCATCGGCAAACTCTTGGGGTGAGGATCCGACTGCCCAAAGCCGAGCCGGTCGTACGCAATGACTTCAAGACCCGTTGCCTGACAGAGTCGTTCGGGAAAATCTCGCCACAATTCGACACATCCAAGGGAATCATGAAAAAGAATAATGGGCGGTTTTAGCTGACTGCACGCCTCACCCGCCGGGAACCAGCGCCAAGTAAACAGCCGCCCATGCGGCGTATCGATCCAAAGCGTTTCAACACTGACAACTGATGACATTGAAATTCTCAACTGATCTTTCAGGCGGGGCTGGAGAATACCTCGTGCCTCCACAAATTAAGAGTCCTTGCCTCCGTGCACCTGGATAACCAATCAATGCCGACGTTTGAAGGTGTCGGAGGGCAGTTCGCCGAACTGTTTACGGTAGCTGTCGGAGAATCGTCCCAAGTGCAGGAAGCCATAATCCATGGCCACTTCCGTGACATTGCGCACGTTGCACGTCGGGTCGCTCAGGCACAGGTTGATGCGTTCCAGCTTCTTCTGCCGGATGTAGTTTTGCGGTGACGTTCCCGCATTGCGCTCGAACAACCCGTACAACGAACGCAAGCTCATCCGCGCCTCGCGCGCCAGTTCTTCACTGTCGATGTCATGCTTGAGGTGGCGTGCGATGTAATCGGCAATCACCTCGAACGAGGGCGAACCCAGGTTACTGCGGATAACATTGGTTTTCATCAGGCTGAGCATCTTGCTGACGATGATCTGCGCGTAGTGTTCTTGCACACGCGGAATCTGCTCGCTGGCTTCGGCTTCCTGGCAAATCATCGCCAGCAGGCTGACGAAACCTTCCAGCTCATCGAGCTGGTAACGGTTCTCCAGGAACCGCACGCCCTGCCCCGGATAGTGCCAGCGCTGTTCATCGCACACCGACTCAAACAGCCGTGTCGGGACTTTGAGGATGAACTTTTCGCAATCGTCGGAATAGGTCAGATCGACCGGTTCATCGGGGTTGATCAGCAGCAATTCACCGGGGGCAAAGTAACGTTCCTGACCCCGTCCACGCGATAGGCAATTGCCCCGCAGCAGCACTTGCAAGTGATAAACGCTGTCGAGTGCGCCTGACGTCACACGCACGCTGGCGCCGTAGCTGATGCGGCACAGGTCCAGGCTGGCGAATTTGCGGTGATCGAGGCTGGCCAGGGGGCGACCGACCTTGGGCATCAGGATGCAATGGTTGCCGACATGCTGATTGACGTAACCCGATACCGCATAAGGGTCGGCATGGTCGAACACTCTGCTGCGCTGACTCAACAGTTGCGCGTGCATCATTGGGTCACTCTCGTTGTTGTTATCGGGCCATTCTAGTGCCCTGGCCCAAACACAAAAGGCCACGAGATAAACGGTCAGTTATCTCGCGGCCCGGTTCGGTGCTAGAGGTGATCAATCCTCGAGCGCACGAACCCGTTCATGGCGCTGCTGTTCTTCAGGTTGCGCGCTGGACTGCAAGGTGAAATCGAATTCGATTTCGGCAAACCGGCCGCTGACACCGTACGCCGCTGCGCGTTGTTGATCGTCGCTGAAAGTGATTTTGGCGATCAACTCATCACGGGTGGCGTAGGCGAAATCGTCGTGCAGGTATTGTTCGCCATCGAGGTTGATCTGGGTGGTCAGGTGGCGATGATCCGGCGCCGAGATAAAGAAGTGAACGTGCGCGGGACGCTGGCCGTGACGGCCCAGTTGATCGAGCAGTTGCTGGGTCGGACCGTCCGGCGGGCAGCCGTAACCCGACGGCACGATGCTGCGGAAACGGTAGCGACCTTCAGCATCGGTGACGATCCGGCGGCGCAGGTTGAATTCCGATTGCGCAGTATCGAAGTACGAGTAAGTGCCACCGGTGTTGGCGTGCCACACGTCTACCACGGCACCTGCCAACGGTTCGCCGGCGGTGTTGAACACGCGCCCTTGCATGAACAGCGTCACACCTGGATCGAGGCCATCATCGAGTCGCGCTTCGCCTTCGGACAGCGGCGCACCCGCCACGTACAACGGGCCTTCGATGGTGCGTGGCGTGCCGCCGGATTTGCCGGCCTGTTCGTCTTCAGCGTCCATCAGCAGGTCCAGGTAATGCTCCAGACCGAGCCCGGCGACTATCAGCCCAGCCTCCTGACGCGCGCCCAGTACGTTAAGGTAGTTAACGGCTTTCCAGAACTCTTCCGGGGTCACGGCGAGGTCTTCGATGATGTTTACCGAATCACGCAGGATGCGGTAGATCAGGGCCTTGGCCCGCGGATTGCCAGCATCGTTGTGCAGGCCGCTGGCCTCTTCGAGAAACTTCTGGACTTGGGCAGTGTGGGAGATCTTGACGTTCATTTTGTTAGGTTCCTCATCTTGTAATTATTAGCCTAGCGAACTGAGCAGGCTGGGCTCAGCGGTCATCGTCGCGAATCGAAGAAGGATGCCGGCACATCGCGTCGATCTCGATCGCCATGTACGGAAACAGCGGCAGTTGCATCAGCAGGTCATGCAGTTCTTGAACGCTGTCGACATCGAATACGCTGTAGTTGGCATAGTGCCCGGCGATGCGCCACAGGTGGCGCCACTTGCCCTGCTCTTGCAGGCGCTGGGCCAGGGCTTTTTCATCAGCCTTGAGTTTGGCGGCTGCTTCGGGGTTCATGTCGACCGGTAGATTCACGGTCATTTTTACGTGGAATAGCATGATCTCTCCTCAGGCTTGATGAACGGAAGTGGATGTTTTGTCGCGACGGAAAAACGCCAGGCGTTCTTCGTCCAGGCTCAAGCCCAGGCCCGGTGTTTGCGGGACATGCAGTTCGAAGTCGCGATACACCAGCGGCTCGCTGAGAATGTCTTCGGTCAGCAGCAAGGGGCCGAACAGTTCGGTGTCCCAAGCCAGTTTGTTCAGGGTGATAAAGGCATGGGCCGAGGCCATCGTGCCGATGCCGCCTTCCAACATGGTGCCGCCGTAGAGGCCGATGCCAGCCGCTTCGGCAATCGCGGCAGTGCGCAGCACGGCGCGGGGACCGCCGTTTTTGGCGATTTTCAAGGCAAACACCGACGCAGCGCCTTCGCGCGCAATATTGAAGGCGTCTTCCACGCATTCGATGGATTCGTCGGCCATGATCGGCGCCGGGCTCATCGCATTCAGACGCGCCATGCCGGCGCGGTTGTTGCGCGAGATCGGCTGTTCGATCAGGTCGATGCCGTTGGTGCCGAGGATCCGGCAAGCGCGCAACGCAACCGCTTCATCCCAGGCCTGATTGACATCGACCCGCACGCTGGCGCGATCACCCAGGGCTTTTTTGATCGCAATGACGTGGGCCAGGTCGCGATTGACTTCACCTGCACCAATTTTCAGCTTGAAGATCCGATGGCGGCGCAGGTCGAGCATTTTTTCCGCTTCGGCGATGTCCTTTTCGGTGTCGCCGCTGGCGAGGGTCCAGGCCACTGGCAAGGCATCACGCACACGCCCGCCCAACAATTCGCTGACCGGCAGGCCCAGGCGCTTGCCCTGGGCGTCGAGCAACGCGGTTTCGATCCCGGATTTGGCAAAGGTATTACCCTTAATGCTGCGTTCCAGACGCAACATGGCGGCATTCACGTTGCCGCTGTCCTGGCCGATCAGCAGGGGCGCGAAGTGTGTGTCAATGTTGGTCTTGATGCTGTCCGGGCTTTCGTTGCCATAGGCCAGGCCACCGATGGTGGTGGACTCACCGATCCCTTCGATGCCATCGGCGCAGCGCACACGGATGATCACCAGGGTCTGATTCTGCATGGTGTGCATCGCCAGCTTGTGCGGGCGGATGGTCGGCAGATCGACGATGATCGTCTCGATCGATTCAATGGCTGTTGCACGCATGTCGATACCCGTCAGGTTCTTAAAGTTCTGGAACCGATTCTCGTACGGCTTTTTTCGCGATGCCAATATAGAATTGGTCTGACTTGATACCTTTAAGGTATGCAAACGACAAACACCCGGAGGCCCCATGGAACTGCGTCACCTGCGGTATTTTCAGGTGTTGGCCCAAACCCTGAATTTCACCCGCGCCGCGGAACTGCTGCACATTGCTCAACCGCCCCTAAGCCGGCAGATCCAGCAACTGGAGGACGAGCTGGGCGTGTTGCTGCTGGAACGTGGCCGGCCGCTGAAGCTGACGGAGGCCGGGCGGTTTTTTCATGAGCACTCCACCGCCCTGCTCGAACAACTGAACAAGGTCTGCGACAACACGCGGCGGATCGGTCTGGGGGAAAAGACCTGGCTGGGCATCGGCTTCGCGCCTTCCACCCTGTACGGTGTGCTGCCGGAACTGATCCGCCGTCTGCGTAGCGGCGAGCCTCTGGAGCTTGAACTGGGGCTGTCGGAAATGACCACGCTGCAACAAGTCCAGGCGCTCAAGGCCGGGCGTATCGATATCGGCTTCGGGCGGATTCGCATCGACGACCCGGCGATCATTCAAACGGTGCTCACCGAAGACCGGCTGGTCGCCGCCCTGCCCGCCGGTCATCCACTGCTGGCCGGGCCAGTCAGCCTTCGCCAACTGTCCAAAGAACCCTTTGTGCTGTACCCCGGCAACCCGCGCCCGAGCTATGCCGACCATGTGATCGCCCTGTTCGAGTCCTATGGCGTGAGCATTCACGTCGCGCAATGGACCAACGAACTGCAAACGGCAATCGGCCTGGTGGGTGCCGGGATCGGTGTCACGCTGGTGCCGGCCTCGGTGCAATTGCTGCACCGCGACGACATTGGCTTTACCCCGTTGCTGGAAGACAACGCCACCTCACCGATCATTCTCAGTCGGCGGGTGGGCGATGTCTCACCGGGGTTGAATCATTGTTTGAAAGTGATCGGGGAGTTGCAGCCGCCGGCGAAGTTTTAATGGGAATTTTTGTCCCAGAACCAATTCCAAAAACCCGGCAGCTCTACTGGCTGCGAACTGTCCTTGACGGTGCGCGCCATCGCCGCGCGCTGTACGGCATCGTGATCGTCATAAAACGGTTTTTGCGCCAGTGGCACGCCGGTAGCCTTGGCGCTGTCGATCAGAATTTGCAGGTATTCCCGGGTGTGCCGGGCGGTGTAGCGATTGAGATCGTGGAAGGTCACGACCACCGGAATTACCCCATCCACGGTCGGTAACTCACCCAGCGCGATGCGCTCACGGACTTCAGACATCGAACGCAGCATATGAGACCGACGCCGGGGGCTGGCGTTGAAGCCCCAGATTTTGCCGTCGTTGGCGCTCAAATCGGTCAGCAATACATGCATGCCGTGCCGCTGATAGGCAGCGAAGACGCGTTTGTCGTAGTTCCAGAATGGCGGACGAACCAGAGTCGGCGGCGCGCCGGTGATAGCCGCGATGTCTGCACTGCCTTTGCGCAACGACTGCTCCAGTTCTTCCGGGCTCAGCGAACGGTGATTGGTGTGCCAATGGGTGGCCGTGTGAAATCCCAGCACCTGCCCTTCTGCCTGTTCGCGATGCATGAGTTCGCGCCCGATATCACTGTCGCCAGCCCTTGGCGCCCCGGTCTGCACGAAAAACACTGCTTTGATGTTCGGCTGTAGAGGGTTGTCCTTCAGGCTGTCGAGCACGGTTGCGGTGGGGTTCCAGAAGCTCGAAGCACTGGGGCCATCGTCGTAGGTGAGCAGAAAACGAATCGGTGCCTGCGCCTGTAGACGTTGTTCCGTCTGCGGGGTCAGCTCGATGGGTGCTGAGATGCAACCCGCCAGCCCGACGACGATGGCCAGTGTGCTGAATAGTTTGAACAGCTGTTTCATGTTTTGCCTTGGATCAGACCGTGACCGTCAACTCATCAAATGGCAAAAATCCTTCGCCCGTTCATCCTTCGCCGGCCCGCCAGTTTTGCGGGCCGAAGTTGGATCAGGGTACACAGTGTTTGGTTCCTCCGCCCACCCGCCTCACTTACTGCGCCAAGACACTCACTCGTGATCCGAAAGCTAAACTGAACATTCCCGTCAGCGCTTTCCAACCGCAGGGTCAGCCAATGTGTGGACGACTGTCGCAGTACCGTGGCATTCACGATTTTGTCGCCGTGCTGAGCATTCCCGACGCGATGATCAATCACGTCGGGGATGAGCCCTTGGCCCGCTATAACGCTGCGCCCACCACCCAACTCGCCCTGTTGCACCTTGAACCTGACGGGTTACACGCCGATCCGGTGCGCTGGGGCTGGCGTCCGCACTGGGCGAAAGATCGCGCCGCGCCGATCAATGCGCGGGTGGAGAAAGTCGCTCATGGCCCATTCTTCCGGGCGATCTGGCCACACCGCTCGATTGTGCCGATCGACAACTGGTTCGAATGGGTCGATGCCGGCGATTCGACTCGAGAGCCCTGGTTGATTCGCCGACGGGACGGCGCACCGAGTTACTGCGCGTCCATTGGCCAGTTTCCCACTGCTGACAACGAGCCGCGCAGCGACGACGGTTTTGTCATCATCACGGCGGACAGCGCTGGCGGCATGCTCGATATTCATGACCGGCGACCAGTGGTGTTTTCAGCGGAACTGGCGCGTGAATGGCTCGAACCGACCCTCCCGAAAGAGCGCGCCGAACAAATGGTGCTTTTACAGGGTGAAACCAGCGAAAAATTCGAGTGGTACAGGGTCGACAAAGCCGTCGGCAATGTCAGAAACCAGAGTAGTACATTGATAAATAAGCTTATTTAATGCAAATCCCATATAGCCCTTTATAAGCAGGGCAAATACTAGCCAATAAACAGAACACATAAAGGTTACACATTCTGTTTTGCGCGAAAAACACTTGCTGCTGAATGAGGGGATTTCCCATTAACCACTTGTCTGACAACTCGCTCGCTGTACATACATTTAGTATCACTAAAGCTAGGATGCGCGCGTATTTCCGTAGCTTTGCCTAGTTGACCGAAGAGTCAACGAAGAAGGAAATCCCCAAAACAACAAACCTTGCAGAGAACTAAGTTGCGCGACGATCTGGTAATCAATCAAGTCAGCAGCCTGGAATGTGTGCACCTGTCGATGACAGAACGCTATCAACTTGACTGCTTTATCGGGCAATACATAAAGACCCGAAACCTGCGCCCTGTCCCCAATATCAGCGACATCCTGCGTACTACCCTTGCGAACTACTCCGGCAAACCACCGGTCATGGTCAACGAGTTGAATGCATGGATCGACAAGACCTTGGGCTACCGGGCTTTCCATCCGGATTTTTCGTCATTGGAAGACTTTTTGAAATGACGTCCGGTGTCGTTCGGCAAAGAACTGAGCCAACCATAGCGTTCAAAGAAGAGCCCCGCTGATAGCGGGGCTCTTCGTTTATGGGGATCGGTCAGGGCTTCAACGGGCGTTCTTCATCGCGGTCTGACAGTTCTCGGCTGTCGTCATGTTTCCAGTCCTGCCGCGATCGCTCTTGACGCTTGATCTCTTCCTCCGAGGGTTCATCCTCATCTTCTACATCCGGACGTTTGGGATCATTGGCCATGCGCACCTCTCTTCCTGTGAAGGGACCTATTAAGCGTAGAACAAATTCCAGCGCTCGATTCAAAGCCACCAGCGCAGCAAGAAGAAAAACCCCATGCTCAGCAGCATGCTGAGCAAGGTGTTGCGGGTGTAAAGCACCAGCCCCACCGCCACCAGCGAACTAATCAAGTAAGGGTTGTCCCACTGCAAGTTCAGCTGTTTGTCGGGCATGAACACAATCGGCCCGCAGATCGCGGTCAACATGCCCGGTACGGCAAAACCGAGAAACTGCCGGGCATTGCTGCTCAAGCGCACTGGCAACCGGGGTTCGAGAAACACGTAGCGGTTGAGAAACACCAGCACGCCCATTCCGATAATCACCGCCCACACCATCATGCTGCGCGCCCCCTGTAGAGTTTGTTGCAAATAAAGCCTGCGGTCATGCCCGCCAACCCGGACAGGACCAGCGCCGAGCCCCACTGCCAGTAACTGAACAACACCGAGCAGAACAGCGACACCGCGACACACACCACGGTGGGCACGCTGCGTACCACCGGAGTGATCAAGGCGATGAAGGTGGCGGCGATAGAGAAGTCCAACCCCAAATGCTCCAGCCCCGGAATGCTGCTGCCCAGAACAATTCCCGCCAGCGTGAACAGGTTCCAGGCGATGTAAAACGTCAGCCCGACCCCCAGCGCATACCAGCGATTGAATTGCTGTTTGTCGTGCTGACTGGTCAGGGCAAACAACTCGTCGGTGAGCAAAAAGCCCAGCCCTACCCGCCAACGCCCCGGCAAGGGTGAAATCACCGAACGCATGCTCATGCCATAAAGCAAGTGCTGGGACGTCAGCAACACGGTGGTCAGCAGAATCGAAAAGATCCCGGCACCGCCCTTGAGCATGCCGATGGCGACCAACTGCGCGGCACCGGCAAACACGATGCTCGACAAGCCCTGGCCTTGCAGCGGCGTGAGATTGGCCTCGATGGCCATGGACCCGGCCAGCAAGCCCCACGGCGCAGTGGCCAGGGACAGCGGCATGATTGCTGCCGCACCACGCAGAAACGCGCTGCGCGGCATGAGTGAGTTCGACATAACGCCCTACAACCAGTGAAAGACCCGAGACTTTGCCAGCTGTCGCGGCGAATATCGAGTCCAACTCACCGGCCTGATGCGCGCCGAACTCGCTGATTTTGCTGAACACCGGATACCCATAGAGCAACAGCCAACGCCCGAGTACCATGAAGCCATTCGCAAAACAGGTCAGGGAGGCGACATGCTTTACCGGATCGCCGCCGACGGGCTGGTGCTGTTTCATCTGTTGTTCATTCTGTTCGTGCTGTTCGGCGGGCTATTGGCGCTCAAATGGCAACCGCTGATCTGGGCCCACCTGCCCTCCGCCGCGTGGGGTGTGACGGTTGAAGTCTTGCACCTGACCTGCCCGCTGACCCAGTGGGAAAATCTCATGCGCCAGGCGGCCGGGCAAACCGGCTACGGGGGCGGTTTTATCGAACACTACGTGTGGCCGATCATTTACCCGGCCGGCCTGACACCCGCGATTCAATTGGCGCTGGGTAGCGTGGTGCTGGCAATCAACGTGCTGGTCTATCTTCGTCTGATCAGGCTGTGGAAATTTCGCCGGGCCGCCTGACACAAACGCCGAGGATTAAATCCATGTTGTCGATTGAAGACCTGACGCTGCTCCAGGCGATCCGCGAGACCGGCAGCCTGTCGCGGGCCGCCGCGCACTTGGGCAAGGCGCCGTCGACCGTGTCCTACGCCGCGCGACAACTGGAGGAGCGCTTTGACGCGTTGCTCTTCGACCGCCGTCGTTACCGCTTGCAGCTCACCCCGGCCGGCGAGTTGCTGGTGAACGAGGCGGCGCGGTTGATGCAGGACGTGTCCCGGCTGACCCAGCGGGTGCAGCAAGTGGCCAACGGTTGGGAAAGCCGGTTATGGATTGTCACCGACGAATTGCTCGAATTCGAAGCCTTGATTCCAGTGATCCACGAGTTCGATGCGCTGCAATCCGGGGTGCCTCTGCGCATCACTCAAGAGGTGCTCAAGGGCGTTTGGGAAGCCCTGAGAGAAGGCCGCGCGGACTTGATCATCGGTGCCACCAACGAGCCGCCGGCGATCCCGACCCTGCGCTGGATGCAATTGGGGGAAATGGAGTGGGTGTTCGCGGTGTCGCCCAAACACCCGCTGGCCAAGGCCAAAGAACCGATTTCCCGGGCGATGGTGGCGCAGCACCGGGCGATTGTCGTGGCCGATTCTTCAAGGGTCACGGAGGGCAGCACCTACGGCGTCTCTGGCGGCCAACCGGTACTCGCGGTGCCGACCATGCGTGCAAAAGTTCTGGCTCAATGCGATGGCCTGGGCGTTGGCTGGCTGCCCCGGCACCGGGTGGGCTCGCTGCTGAAAAACGGCAGCCTGGTCGAAAAGCAGATGGCCGACCCCCGCGAACCAAACATTCTGTATGCCGGCTGGCGCGGCGATCATGACGGTCGAGCATTGGGCTGGTGGCTGGAAAAACTCAAGCAATCGTACCTGTCCACCAAGCTGGTTCAGGGCAGCGACCGCTTTATCTGAACTCAGTCGGCCGTGACACTCATGTTCCGCCCGCTGGCCTTGGCCACGTAAAGCGCCTTGTCCGCTGCGCTAACCAAATCATCCGGTTGGTCCTGCGAGGCCTGGTTGTAGGCGCAAACACCGATACTGACCGTCACCCTGTCCTCTGGGCTTTCGCAGTGCTCAGTATTCGCCTGCAGTACCGCGTGACGGATGTTTTCGGCCACCAGAAAAGCGCCCGCATAGTCGGTGCCAGGCAGCACCACCGCAAACTCTTCGCCGCCATAACGGGCGGCAAGGTCACCGGGACGCTTGATATTGTCCTTGATGATCGTGCTGATCCGGCGCAAACAATCGTCACCGGCCACATGACCATAACGATCATTGAAGCTCTTGAAGTGATCGACATCGATCATCAGCAGGGCAAGGTCAGTCTGAGTGCGCCGTGCGCGGCCCATTTCCGCAAGGATAAACACGTCGAACTGACGCCGGTTGGACAGACCAGTCAACGCATCCTCAAGGGCCAGCAACTCAAGGCTGCGATTGACCTCGATGAGTTGCTCCTGGCCATCGAGCAACGCGCGCTGGATGTGATGTTGCTGCTTCATGACGTGAATGAGGCGGTAACCGAGCCCGCCCAGAAACAGCAGCAGCAAGACCACAATACCTGCGCTCAATGCCGTCTCTTTGCGCCAGCCGGCCAGGACTTCCTCCTTGTCCAGCGCAGCAAAGATGATCAGTGGATACCCGCTGACACGCCGAAACCCCACTACCCGCTCCACACCGTCCACATATGACTTGACGGTGGCCGTGCCGGAATCGCCTTTGGGCAACAGCTGGGTAAACAGCGGCGCCTTGGCCACGCTGATGCCAATGTCAGCCTCATTGAACGGCCGCCGCACAACAATGCTGGCATCATCGGCAAACAGGCTGATCACCCCGTTGCGGCCCATTTCGATACTGTCGTAAAGCTCAAGGAAATGACTGAGATAGATCGTTGCCAGCGCCACACCAGCAAATCGACCATCCGGATGATTGATCCGGCGTGACACAGGCATGATCCATTCACCACTCGAGCGACTTTTTATCGACTGACCGATATGCGGGCCGCGGTCGGGATGGTCACGATGAAAAATGAAATACTCACGGTCGGAATTGTTCGCGTCAGGCACCTCGGCGCCATTGGAGTTGGTGATCCAGCGCCCCTCTTCGTCAAAGACGAACAAGCCATGCAGTTGCTTCAGTTCGCTGCGTTCAGCGCTGAGCAAACGTTGCAATCTGGGCAGTTGTTGCGCACCGACGCCCTCGTTTTCAACGCGATCCACGAGGGCAAACAGCAGCGTATCGGCCTGTTTTATTGACGCTTGCGTTTGCGACGCCAGGGTCTGCGCCAGGTTGGACATCGCCACTTCTTTGTCATGCAGATGGTACTGGCGCGAATTCCAGGCTTCCCAGATTACGATTGCCGTCATCGACAGGCACACCGCCACGAGCAGAACTACCGCGTATCGGACCTTGAGCGTTGACGCACGCTGGCTGGGCTTCCACGGCGTGGCGGAACGGGAGCTTTCAGTTGGATCTTTAATGGACGAATGCCCCCAAAACGGTCCCTGATTCGTTATGACAGGGCAACTTTTCCTGTTAGCCCCATGAATGCCGTACCAGCAACAAGATAGGCGATTTGCCAGCTTCATGATGGGATTGTGTGGGAGATCCGCCCTGAAAGTCTTACTTCGAGGACTGTTTCACCGCCTCAAGCCAGGCCGGATCCAGACGGGTTTGATCGGTGTCGATGCCCAGCGCATCCATCTGCGCCTTGTGCTGATCCATCTCGCGGATCAACTGACTGTGGTCACTGGAGTTGCCGTCCAGTTCGTGCATCTGGTTCAAGCCCAGGTGGTAAAAACGCAGCAACTTCATGGCCACCGGATCACCCGTCTCAACCGCTGCGGTAACCTGATGCATGATGTTGGTGATGCTCATCAGGCTGCGCTTGAGCTGCCAGCCGTACACCGCGGGCGCCATCCATGGCTGGTTCCAGAATTTGCCGCGCATCAGCGCCGCCATCAGCAACACCGCGATAAACACACCGCCGACGTTAAACCGCAGGTTGTCGCCGCCGGGCTCACCGAACAACGCCACCGCCGCCGTGGACAGCACCATGGCCAGCGCCAGGAAAATCAGGGCAATTATCAGGGTGCTGCGGCGCGTCTGCTGTCGATAGGCTTGGGCATTCTTCGGCTGGATTTCGAACATCGCGACAGGGTTCCTTGGGGCATGAGCAAAAAAGTAGGCCAGGCATTATCGCCTCTGCGAGGGATTTAGCTATGCTGGGGCTCCTTTTCATCTTTTCATCGTCAAACGGGGGACATGGCGGTACAGCGCAGTTCGTGCCATCTTCATCCATGGATACACTCTATTCGGATGCCATTCGCGCGGCTCGGTGAGTGACATCGTTTTAAGGATTATTGAATGACCCAACGACAAGTAATCAACGCCTCGGTCAGCCCTAAAGGCAGCCTGGAAACCCTTTCTCAACGCGAAGTCCAACAACTGAGCGAAGCCGGTTCCGGCAGCACCTACGACATCTTCCGCCAATGCGCCCTGGCCATCCTCAACACCGGCGCCCATGTCGACAACGCCAAAACCATCCTTGAAGCCTATAAAGATTTTGAAATCCGCATCCACCAGCAAGACCGCGGTGTACGCCTGGAGCTGCTGAACGCCCCGGCCGACGCCTTCGTCGACGGCGAAATGATTGCCAGCACACGCGAGATGCTGTTCAGCGCCCTGCGTGACATCGTCTACACCGAAAACGAACTCGACAGCCAACGCATTGACCTGAGCACCTCCCAAGGCATCAGCGACTACGTGTTCCACCTGTTGCGCAACGCTCGCACCCTGCGCCCCGGCGTCGAGCCGAAGATCGTGGTCTGCTGGGGCGGACACTCGATCAACACCGAAGAATACAAATACACCAAGAAAGTCGGCCACGAACTGGGCCTGCGCAGCCTCGACATCTGCACCGGTTGCGGCCCCGGCGTGATGAAAGGCCCGATGAAAGGCGCGACCATCGCCCACGCCAAGCAGCGTATCCACGGCGGTCGCTACCTTGGATTGACCGAACCGGGCATCATCGCGGCCGAAGCGCCAAACCCGATCGTCAATGAGCTGGTGATTCTGCCGGACATCGAAAAACGCCTGGAAGCGTTCGTGCGCGTCGGCCACGGCATCATCATTTTTCCCGGCGGCGCGGGCACGGCTGAAGAGTTCCTGTACCTGCTCGGCATCCTGATGCACCCGGACAACGAGAACCTGCCCTTCCCGGTCATCCTTACCGGCCCTAAACATGCCGCCCCGTACCTGCAACAACTGGACGCGTTCGTCGGCGCCACGCTGGGCGACGCCGCGAAGAAACATTACGAAATCATCATCGACGATCCAGCTGAAGTCGCACGGCAGATGACGCAGGGGCTCAAAGCGGTCAAACAGTTCCGCCGCGAGCGCAATGACGCGTTCCATTTCAACTGGTTGTTGAAGATCGACGAAGGTTTCCAGCGCCCGTTCGACCCGACCCACGAAAACATGGCCAACCTGAAACTGAGCCAGGCACTGCCGGCCCACGAATTGGCGGCCAACCTGCGGCGCGCGTTCTCCGGCATCGTCGCCGGCAACGTCAAGGACAAGGGCATCCGCCTGATTGAACAGCACGGGCCTTACCAGATCCGCGGCGATGCAGCGATCATGCATCCACTGGATCAACTGCTCAAAGCCTTCGTCGCCCAGCACCGGATGAAACTGCCGGGTGGTGCAGCTTATGTGCCGTGTTATCAGGTCGTGGCATAGCCCTCGACCCGATTAACACCTAAATCCATGTGGGAGCGAGCCTGCTCGCGATAGCGGTGTGACATTCAACATTGATATTGAGTGACACGCCGCCATCGCGAGCACGCTCGCTCCCACAGTGGTTTATAGGTGATCAGCGTCAATGATCGCTTTGGCAAAGGCCTGCGGGTCTTCCTGCGGCAAGTTATGGCCGATGCCGCCATTGATCAGTCGGTACTCATACTTGCCGGTAAAGCGCTTGGCGTAATCCTCGGCCGCCGGGTGCGGTGCGCCGTTGGCGTCGCCTTCCATGGTGATGGACGGCACCGTGATCGAAGGTGCCCTGGCCAGTTGCTGCTCCAGCGCTTCGTATTGCGGTTCGCCTGGAACCATGCCCAACCGCCAGCGGTAGTTGAAGATTGTGATGGCGACGTGGTCGGGGTTGTCCAGGGCCGCTGCACTGCGGTCATAGGTTGCGTCGTCGAAGGCCCATTTCGGGGACGCCAGTTGCCAGATCAACTTGGCGAAGTCGTGGCGGTTTTTTTCGTAACCGGCCTGGCCGCGTTCGGTGGCGAAATAAAACTGATACCACCATTGCAACTCAGCCTTGGGCGGTAGCGGGTTCTTGCCTGCGGCCTGATTGCCGATCAAGTAGCCGCTCACCGACACCAGCGCCTTGACCCGCTCCGGCCACAGCGCCGAGACGATGTCCGCCGAACGCGCACCCCAGTCGTAGCCGCCGAGCACGGCCTGCTTGATCCTCAGCGCATCCATGAAGTCGATGACGTCACTGGCCAACGCAGCGGGTTGGCCGTTACGCAGAGTCTTTTCAGACAGGAAATGCGTGTCGCCGTAACCCCGTGCATACGGGATCAATACCCGATACCCCTTGGCTGCCAGCAACGGTGCCACTTCGCTATAACTGTGAATGTCGTAGGGCCAGCCGTGCAGCAGAATCACCACCGGGCCATCGGCGGGCCCCGCCTCCGCGTAAGCCACATTCAGCAAGCCAGCCTTGACGTGCTTCAGCGGACCGAACGGGGTGTAAGCGCCCGCACTGGCCACCACCGACTCGGCGGTCGTGGTGCCGGCTTGCGCATTGGCAGCGCCAAGGGCACCGAACTGCATCAGCGCGAAAGCGAGCATTGTCGGCGCCATAAAGCGCCTGCGCGATGCGGTTTTACGGCTCAACACATTTATCTTCATGGTGATTTCCCTACAAGTCATTGATCTGTTGTTTTGAACGACGTAGTGGATGGATCAACCGCGTTCGGGACGGCGAAGAAGCTGGCGGCAACGAGTGTGTTCCAGTTCATGATGAATACCTCAGGGTTGCGATAGGCGGTGGGTGTGAGGCAAGTCGTGTTGTCTCGATGGAAGCCATTTAATCGCCCGCAGGTATCTACCATGTGTCGTCAAAACCGCCTTATTAAGGCGTAAGGTGTCAAACAGGACGCCTGATACAGTGCGATACAAATCCCCGCACCGGCCCGTGATGCGTACCGTGCGAACAACCAGAGGGTTGAGTAATGGAGCATGTGAATCACATTCTGATCGTCGATGACGATCGCGAGATTCGTGAGCTGGTGGGTAATTACCTGAAGAAAAACGGCCTGCGCACAACCGTGGTGGCCGACGGCCGGCAGATGCGCCATTTTCTGGAAGCCAATCAAGTCGATTTGATTGTGCTGGACCTGATGATGCCCGGCGATGACGGCCTGGTGCTGTGCCGCGAATTACGCGCAGGCAAACACAAAGCCACACCGATCCTGATGCTCACCGCGCGCAACGACGAAACCGATCGCATCCTCGGTCTGGAGATGGGCGCCGACGATTACCTGACCAAACCTTTCGCCGCCCGCGAGCTGCTGGCGCGGATCAACGCCGTATTGCGCCGCACGCGGATGCTGCCGCCCAACCTGCTAATCACCGAAACGGGCCGGCTGCTCGGCTTCGGCCGCTGGCGCCTCGACACAACGGCGCGCCACTTGCTGGATGAAGACGGCACGATGGTCGCCCTCAGTGGCGCGGAATACCGCTTGCTGCGCGTGTTCCTCGATCACCCGCAACGCGTACTCAGCCGTGACCAGTTGCTCAACCTGACCCAGGGCCGCGATTCTGACCTGTTTGACCGTTCCATAGACTTGTTGGTAAGCCGTTTGCGCCAACGCTTGCTGGATGATTCACGCGAACCGACCTACATCAAGACCGTGCGCAGCGAGGGCTATGTGTTCTCTTACCCGGTGGAGTTGCTTGGCGCAGAATCGGGATCTACACCAAAATGAAGATTCCATGTGGGAGCGAGCCTGCACACCTCGCTGACAGGGATCAACGCTCTCGATAACGACTATGCCCAAGGGTGTTTTTTCATCACCTGGCTCCAGCACTACAGTGGCGACATCTTCTCCCCACGCTCTGGAGCAACATCATGAAAAGCCTCATCGGTCTGGGTTTCGCCCTGTCGGTTCTTGGCGCAACATCCGCCATCGCGGCGCCACACGCCACCTCCCAGGTAGTCGCCGTTAAAGTCAGCCAACCGGCCACACTCAATGTGAACACTGTTGGAAGCGATCATAAAGACAGTCAGCCGAACACACTGTATGTCGCTGAAAACCGTCCTGAATTCGGCTCGAAATATCAACGCTATTGATCAACGGCTTTGCCCCGCTTGAACAAGAAACCCCGGGTAGATCCGATCTACCCGGTTTTTTTTGTTAAACGCAATCCCCGACGAGGCGCGCCGCCAGGGCTTTAGCCTGTAGGGCTACGTCGGTGACTGCCGTGCTTTCCCACCACATCCCGCGCAACGGGGGCCCCATGGCAAACAGCCGTTGGGCGACCTGGCCATCGGCGCCCAATACGGCACCGTCGACAGCCGCTGCAATTCCCAATGCCAACGGTCCTGGCAGGATCAATCCACGCGCCAACAGTTGCTGTGGCAGCGGTCGGGCGACCCGACGCCAGTCATATTCGATACCACTGGAGTTGATCAATGCCGAGCCGCGCACCACACAAGTGCCGGCCTCGCCACGGCGGCGAATGCGGATGCTGACTCCGCCCTGCGACGCCGGCTCAAGCCCCTTGAACGACGCCGCCTGAATCCGCAACCGCCCTTCCCTATGCAAGCGCTCCACCAGGGCGGCACTCAAGGGTGGCGAGCGGTGGTGATGACTTTCCCACCACGGCCGGACATGTCGCACAAACTGCTGCCGCTGCCGGTCTGTCGCCTGATTCCACAACCGGCCAATGTGTGCCCGAACGGTGTCGAGTGGTGCTTGCCAGTCGATGCCTTGAGCTATAGCGTCCCGGCAATGACGACGCAGTTCGCGCACCAACTGGCGTGGTGTGCGAATGCTGTGATCGTCAGCCAAAAAGTCTACCCAGGCCGGTGGTTGCCGGCGCACATGCGGCAGCAAGCCGTGACGAGAAAACACTTCGATTGGCCCGCGATGCCCAGCTTGTTCCAGCGACACCACGGCATCGACCATGGTCAGGCCCGAACCGATGATCAGCACCGTCGACTGTGGATCGAGCTGGCGCATGGCGGCGACATCCCACGGATCCAGCGCTGCGGCGTTCAAACCGCTGGACTCTTTCTGTGGTGTGCGCGCCGCAGGAAACATCCCGGTCGCCAACACCGCATGAGCGCCCTGCAAGCGTTGCCCGTCACTCAATGTCAGACGAACCGAATCGTCGTCCGCTTGCAGATCGATCACTTCGGCTTGTACATGCTCGACTGTTGAGCCATTCAGTGCCCCGACGGCTTGCGCTTCGATCAGACGTTGCTGCACGTACACACCGAACAGGCCCCGTGGCGGGAACAACTCACTGATCGGCACAGATTGCTCCGCCGATTCAGGCCAGCCACCGGCGGCGATGTGTGCGGTCAGCCATTGCGTCAGGTCATCGGCGTTGTCCGGCTCGACGCTCATCCGCGCCGCGTTGCCATTCAGCGTATGGCCCAACTCAACTGCGCTGTAGGCCTCGCCTCGACCGAGCTCTGCACGGGGTTCGATCACCAATACCGAACGACGGCCAGGCAAGCGCAGCAATTGCGCCGCCAGCATCGCGCCGCTGAGGCCGCCGCCGATGATCAGAATGTCTGCGTGACGGGTGGCGTCAATCGTCTGCGCGCTTTTGATTTCGCTCATGCCCTGCTCGAAGGTTAATGGTTGCCGGAATGGAAAGATGCTGCGTGCCACCTTAATGTATTGCTCTCCAGCAACAAATCCCTCCTTGGTAGGAGAGAGGCTGCCCGCGATGGCGTCTATGCAGTCATCAGTCAGATCACCACATTGCGCACAAACCGCGCCGCCACCGGCCCATCATTGCGATAGCAATGCGGCTGGTTGCTGGCAAACATAAAGAACTCACCGGCGGCAATGTGCTGCGGCGTGTCGCCCAGCATTAGAGTCAGGCAGCCTTCGAACACGTAGATCTGTTCGCTCCAGCCCTCGGCATCCGGCTGCGACGGATAAATTTCCCCCGGTTGCAGGCACCATTCCCATTGTTCCACTTCGCGAGTCGCGGTGGCCTTGGACAGTAAAACGGCTTTGCTGCCGGGGATTAATCCGGCCCAGGCCACTTCGTTGATGCGGCTCGGGTCGCGGGCATCCGGGGCCTGGATCAAATCGCTGAACGCCACGTCCAGCGCCTGGGCCACGCGATCGAGGGTGGTCAGGCTGACATTCTTTTCGCCGGCCTCCATAGCCACCAGCATCCGGCGACTGACTCCGGACTTTTCGGCCAGCGCGGTCTGACTCATGTCGGCGGCGTGGCGCAAACGCCGAACGTTCTGGCTGACGTGCTGGAGGACCGAAGCCCGTTGCGGGGAATCTTTGTGCACTATATTGCTCACTCGGTGGGGTTGGGCAGTATACTGCGCAACATTCGGCGCATTGTGCGTCCCCCTCAGGTAGCGTGCAAGGTCATGACGTCGGCAAACTCTTCCCCCCGTTTCTTACGGCTCAGCAAAGCCGAATGCGTGCTGGTGCTGATTACCATGGTGTGGGGCGGCACCTTTTTGTTGGTGCAGCACGCAATGACCGTCAGCGGCCCGATGTTTTTCGTCGGCCTGCGCTTCGCCGCTGCGGCGAGCCTCGTTGCGCTGTTCTCCTGGCGCCACCTGCGGGAACTGACCCTGTTCGAACTCAAGGCCGGGGCCTTCATCGGCGTGGCGATCATGCTCGGTTACGGCTTGCAGACGGTCGGTTTGCAGAGCATTCCCAGCAGCCAGTCGGCGTTTATCACGGCGTTGTACGTGCCCTTTGTGCCGTTGCTGCAATGGATGGTGTTGGGGCGACGTCCGGGGTTGATGCCGAGCGTCGGGATCATGCTGGCGTTTACCGGGTTGATGCTGTTGTCGGGACCTTCCGGCGCTTCGTTCAATTTCAGCCCCGGTGAAATTGCCACGCTGATCAGCGCCATCGCGATTGCCGCGGAGATCATTCTCATCAGCACCTACGCCGGTCAGGTGGATGTGCGTCGGGTCACCGTGGTGCAATTGGCGACCACGTCAGTGCTGGCGTTTTTGATGGTGGTGCCCACTCAGGAACGCATTCCGGACTTCTCCTGGCTGCTGCTCTGCAGTGCGTTGGGTCTGGGCGCGGCGAGTGCTGCGATTCAGGTGGCGATGAACTGGGCGCAGAAAAGTGTTTCACCGACGCGGGCGACGTTGATTTATGCGGGAGAACCGGTGTGGGCCGGGATTGTCGGGCGGATTGCCGGAGAGCGGCTGCCAGCGATTGCACTGGTTGGCGCGGGGTTGATCGTGGCGGCGGTGATTGTGAGTGAGTTGAAGACCAAGGGTAAGGGTGTCGCGGCGGAGGAGTTGGAGCGGGAAACGTCGGTAGAACCTTGATAACTCGGTTGCCGGATAGATCGCTTTCGCGAGCAGGCTCACTCCTACAGTTGATCGCGGTGTACTCGGATCTATGCGTACACCAAATACCTGATGTAGGAGTGAGCCTGCTCGCGATGGGGCCGCAACGGTTTAAACCGACTCTTTGAAATAATGTGAATCAGCCTTTTACCGTCTACCGTGAAGGATTCTGCGACAGCATGGCGTTTGGCGATCTGGGGAGTGGCACGTATGATGCTTAACAAACTTCCGCAGATTAGAAGCCTATGTCCCTGATAGTTCTACTGCTTCTGCCTTTTATCGGCAGCTGTCTGGCAGCCGTTCTGCCGCACAACGCGCGTAACACTGCGCCCCTGCTGGCTGGCTTGATCGCACTGATCGGCACGGTTCAGATCGCGTTCTTGTACCCGCAAATCGCCCATGGCGGCGTGATCCGCGAAGAATATTTCTGGCTGCCAAGCCTCGGTCTGAACTTCGTCTTGCGCCTGGACGGGTTCGCCTGGCTGTTCTCGATGCTGGTGCTGGGCATCGGCACGCTGGTCTCACTGTACGCACGCTACTACATGTCGCCGGACGATCCGGTGCCGCGGTTTTTTGCGTTTTTCCTGGCTTTCATGGGTGCCATGCTTGGGCTGGTGATTTCCGGCAACCTGATCCAGATGGTGTTTTTCTGGGAGCTGACCAGCCTCTTCTCATTCCTGCTGATCGGTTACTGGCACCACCGCAGTGACGCACGACGCGGCGCCTACATGGCGCTGATGGTCACGGGAGCGGGCGGCTTGTGCCTGCTGACGGGGGTCATGCTCCTCGGCCATGTAGTCGGCAGCTACGACCTGGACAAGGTCCTGGCCGCTGGCGATCTGATACGCGCACATGCGCTCTACCCGCTGCTGTTACCCCTGATCCTGATCGGCGCCTTGAGCAAAAGCGCGCAATTCCCTTTCCACTTCTGGTTGCCCCACGCGATGGCGGCACCGACACCGGTCTCGGCCTATCTGCACTCGGCGACCATGGTCAAGGCCGGGGTGTTTCTGCTGGCACGGCTTTGGCCTTCGCTGTCCGGCAGCGAAGAATGGTTCTACATCGTCAGCGGCGCCGGTGCTTGCACCCTGTTGCTGGGTGCGTACTGCGCGATGTTCCAGAACGACCTCAAAGGTTTGCTGGCCTACTCGACCATCAGCCATCTGGGCCTGATCACTCTGTTGCTGGGCTTGAACAGTCCGTTGGCGGCCGTGGCCGCGGTGTTCCACATTCTCAACCACGCCACCTTCAAGGCCTCGCTGTTCATGGCCGCCGGGATCATCGACCACGAAAGCGGCACCCGCGACATTCGCAAGCTCAGCGGCCTGATCAAACTGATTCCGTTCACCGCCACCCTGGCCATGGTCGCCAGCGCCTCGATGGCCGGCGTGCCGCTGCTCAACGGTTTCCTCTCGAAAGAAATGTTCTTTGCCGAAACCGTGTTCATCAATGCCACGGCCTGGGTCGAGTGGAGCCTGCCGATTGTCGCGACCATCGCTGGCACGTTCAGCGTCGCCTACTCACTACGCTTCACCGTCGACGTGTTCTTCGGCCCGACCGCCACCGACCTGCCCCATACCCCGCACGAGCCTCCGCGCTGGATGCGCGCACCAGTGGAATTGCTGGTGTTTACCTGCCTGATTGTGGGGATATTTCCGGCGCAAGTGGTCGGTTCCATACTGGCCGCCGCGGCCCTGCCGGTGGTGGGCGGCACCCTGCCTGAATACAGCCTGGCGATCTGGCACGGTTTGAACGCGCCGATGATCATGAGCCTGATCGCCATGTCCGGCGGCATCGTGCTCTACCTGCTGTTGCGCAATCAGCTCAAGCGCGGGCGCTTCAAGTACCCGCCGATCATTGGCCGCTTCAACGGCAAGCGCCTGTTCGAGCGCAGCCTGGTGATCATGATGCGCCTGGCCCGTCGTCTGGTGCGACGGATCAGTACCCATCGCCTGCAAACCCAATTGTTCCTGATAGTCCTCGCCGCCGTGTTGGCCGGTTTGATTCCGATGTTGCACAGCAGCCTGAGCTGGGGCGACCGGCCGAAAATTCCTGGTTCGATCGTCTTCGTAACCCTCTGGTTGCTGGCGATTGTCTGTGCCCTCGGCGCGGCGTGGCAGGCCAAGTATCACCGGCTCGCGGCCCTGACCATGGTCAGCGTCTGCGGCCTGATGACCTGCGTAACGTTCGTCTGGTTCTCCGCGCCGGACCTGGCACTGACGCAACTGGCGGTCGAAGTGGTGACCACGGTGTTGATCCTGCTGGGCTTGCGCTGGCTGCCACGAAGGATCGAAGAGGTCTCTCCACTGCCGAGCAGCCTGCGCAAGGCACGCATCCGGCGTATCCGCGACTTGCTGTTGTCGACCGTGGTCGGTGGCGGCATGGCCTTGCTGGCCTACGCGATGCTGACGCGCCAGACGCCCAACGACATTTCCTCGTTCTACCTCAGTCGCGCCCTGCCCGAAGGTGGCGGCAGCAACGTAGTCAATGTAATGCTGGTGGACTTCCGTGGCTTCGATACCCTCGGTGAAATCACCGTGTTGGTGGCCGTGGCCCTGACCGTGTTCGCCCTGCTGCGACGCTTCCGCCCTCCAAAAGAAAGTCTGCAGCTACCTGCGCAGCAACGCTTGTTGGCACCGGACGTGGTCACCGATCTGGTCAACCCGCGCCACGCCAGCGACACGGCGCTGGGTTTCATGATGGTCCCGGCGGTGCTGGTGCGCCTGCTGCTGCCAATTGCCCTGGTGGTGTCGTTCTACTTGTTCATGCGCGGGCACAACCAACCGGGTGGTGGTTTTGTCGCGGGGCTGGTGATGTCGGTGGCATTCATCCTGCAATACATGGTCGCCGGCACTCAGTGGGTCGAGGCGCAAATGAGCCTGCGACCGCTGCGCTGGATGGGCACCGGGTTGCTGTTCGCCACGGTCACGGGGCTTGGGGCCATGGCGGTCGGTTATCCATTCCTGACCACCCACACCTGGCATTTCACCCTGCCGGCACTGGGTGACATTCACATCGCCAGCGCCTTGTTTTTTGACATCGGCGTGTATGCCGTGGTGGTCGGTTCGACGCTGTTGATCCTCACCGCCCTCGCCCACCAATCGGTTCGCGGCCACAAAACCGCAGCTCAGCCTAAACCCGTCGCCACGCAAGGAGCCGTCTGATGGAAGAAGTCATCGCAATCGCCATCGGCGTTCTTGCTGCGTCCGGCGTCTGGCTGATCCTGCGGCCACGGACCTTTCAGGTGGTGATGGGCCTGTGCCTGCTGTCCTATGGCGTCAACCTGTTCATCTTCAGCATGGGCAGCCTGTTTATCGGCCGAGAGCCGATCATCAAGGACGGCGTGCCGCAGGACCTGTTGCACTACACCGACCCCCTGCCGCAAGCATTGGTGCTGACCGCCATCGTAATCAGCTTCGCCATGACCGCACTGTTTCTGGTGGTACTGCTCGCTTCCCGGGGCTTGACCGGGACCGACCATGTCGATGGCCGGGAGCCTAAAGAATGAATGCGATGACGCACCTGATCGCCGCACCGATTCTGCTGCCGCTACTGACCGCTGCCATCATGTTGATGCTCGGCGAGAAACACCGTCCGCTGAAGGCCAAGATCAACCTGTTCTCCAGCCTGCTCGGCCTGGGGATTTCCGTGTTGCTGTTGCAGTGGACACAAACCACCGGCGTGCCGGGTTCCATCGGCGTGTACCTGCCGGGCAACTGGCAAGTGCCGTTCGGCCTGGTACTGGTGGTCGATCGGCTGTCGGCCTTGATGCTGGTGCTGACCGGGATCATCGGCGTCAGCGCCTTGCTCTTCGCCATGGCCCGTTGGGACGGCGCCGGTTCAAGCTTCCACGCGCTGTTCCAGATTCAATTGATGGGGCTGTACGGCGCGTTCCTGACCGCCGACCTGTTCAACCTGTTCGTATTCTTCGAAGTACTGCTGGCGGCGTCTTACGGCTTGATGCTTCACGGTTCCGGCCGGCCGCGCGTGTCGGCGGGGTTGCATTACATCTCGATCAACCTGTTGGCGTCGTCGCTGTTCCTGATTGGCGCGGCACTGATTTACGGGGTCACCGGCACCCTGAGCATGGCCGACCTGGCGCTGAAAATCCCGCTGGTACCCGACGCTGATCGCGGCTTGCTGCATGCCGGCGCGGGAATTCTCGCGGTGGCGTTTCTGGCCAAGGCCGGGATGTGGCCACTGAACTTCTGGCTGGTGCCGGCCTACTCTTCGGCCAGCGCGCCGGTGGCGGCCATGTTCGCGATCATGACCAAAGTGGGCGTCTACACCTTGCTGCGCTTGTGGACGTTGCTGTTCTCCGGTCAGGCCGGTGCATCCGCCTACTTTGGCGGCGACTGGCTGATCTACGGCGGCATGGCGACCATCGTCTGCGCGGCACTGGCGATTCTGGCGGCCCAACGCCTTGAGCGCATGGCCAGCCTGAGCATTCTGGTGTCGGCCGGGATTCTGTTGTCAGCCATCGGCTTCGCCCAACCGAACCTGATCTCGGCGGCGCTGTTCTATCTGGTCAGCTCGACACTGGCGTTGAGCGCGCTGTTTCTGCTGGTCGAGTTGATCGAGCGTTCCCGTTCGGTCAATGAAATACCGCTGTTCGATGACGCCGACCTGATTGCGCGACCGATACCTTCCTCGCAACCGCTCAAAGGCACCAACCTCGATGACGATCAGAAAGCCGTGGTCGGCCAGGTGATTCCCTGGACCATGGCCTTTCTCGGCTTGAGCTTCATTGCCTGCGCACTGTTGATTATCGGCATGCCGCCACTCTCCGGGTTCATCGGCAAACTCAGCCTGCTCAGCGCCCTCCTCAACCCGCTGGGTTTGGGCAATGGCGCAGGCGAACCGGTGTCGAACGCGGCGTGGGGATTGCTGGCCCTGTTGATTTTGTCGGGGCTCGCCTCGCTGATCGCGTTTTCGCGCCTGGGTATCCAGCGCTTCTGGACCCCGCAAGAACGTCCATCGCCATTACTGCGCCGTTTTGAGTGCGTGCCGATCTTTGTGCTGCTTGGGCTGAGCATAGCGCTGACGTTCAAGGCCCAACCGCTGCTGCGTTACACCCAGGCCGCCGCCGATGCCTTGAACAACCCGCAGCAATACGTGATGGCTGTGCTCAATACCCGCGCTGTGCCAAGCCCGGAAGCGAAGGCTGCGATGTTGGAGGCGCAACCATGAAACGACTGTTTCCTGCTCCCTGGTTGTCGCTGGCGCTCTGGCTGTTGTGGCTGGTGCTGAACCAGTCGATCAGTCCGGGCAACCTGTTGCTTGGTGCGATATTGGGTTTCTGTGCGCCGCTGATGATGCGCAGGTTGCGACCGTTGCCGATTCGTATTCGTCGCCCTGGGGTGATCCTGCGCTTGCTGCTAGTGGTCGGTCGCGACGTGGTGGCGTCCAACCTCGCTGTGGCCTGGGGTGTGCTGAACGCCGGTCGCCGACCGCCCCGCTCGCGCTTCATCAAGGTGCCATTGGACTTGCGCGACGCCAACGGCCTCGCCGCGCTGTCGGCGATCTGCACCGTGGTCCCTGGCACCGTCTGGTCGGAATTGGCGCTGGACCGCAGCATCCTGTTGCTGCATGTGTTCGATCTGGATGACGAAGCGCTGTTCATCCAGCACTTCAAGGCGACCTATGAGCGCCCCTTGATGGAGATCTTCGAATGAGTGCATTGCTGTCGAACGCAGTCCTGCTGAGCCTGTTCATGTTTTGCGTGGCAATGATCCTGACGCTGATCCGCCTGTTCAAAGGGCCATCGGCCCAAGACCGGGTTCTGGCCCTGGATTATCTGTACATCATCGCGATGCTGATGATGCTGACGCTGGGCATCCGTTATGCCAGTGATACCTACTTCGAGGCGGCGTTGCTGATCGCCCTGTTCGGTTTCGTCGGCTCGTTTGCGCTGGCGAAATTCCTGCTGCGAGGTGAGGTGATCGAATGAATAGCGAACTGTCGCTGTGGGTTGAGATTCCAGTGGCGATCCTGCTGCTGCTCAGCAGTCTGTTTGCGCTGATCGGCGCCATTGGCCTGGTGCGGATGAAGGATTACTTCCAACGCATGCACCCACCGGCACTGGCCTCGACGTTGGGCGCGTGGTGTGTGGCACTGGCGTCGATCATTTACTTTTCCGCGCTCAAGTCCGAGCTGGTACTGCATGCCTGGCTGATTCCGATTCTGTTGGCGATTACCGTACCGGTGACCACCTTGCTGCTGGCTCGGGCGGCGCTGTTTCGCAAACGCATGGCCGGGGATGATGTGCCGGCTGAGGTGAGCAGTCGACGGAGGGAGAGCGGGAGTTAAGCCCGGAGAAATTGTTTGACTGGACTGGCCTCATCGCGAGCAAGCTCGGCTCCTACAGTGATCTGCGCCGTGATACCGATTCAGTGTGGGAGTGAGCCTGCTCGCGATAGCTGTAGCCCTCGCAACTCAAATCCAGGCCACTGCCAACAACCCGGCCCCCAACACCACACACAACGGCGAATACACCCAGGTATCGAGCCGGGCGAACGTCGAATCCTTGACCTCTTTGAAGAACCCCACCAGGTTCGAATCGCCTATCGCACGAGCGAAAATCAGTATCGCAATGGCGCTGATCACCCATTGCAGCCACCCGTCATGCACTGCAGGCAAACACAGCCCGACTCGCAGGCACACCAGCATGGCGATCAACAGCAGCCCCGCCGCCACCAGCAACGTCACCCAACCCGATGGCTTGAACGCCGGCCTTGATTGCCCGCCGCCCTCCCCGGGCACTCGCGGCACCGCCGCCTCGCTGCCCCACTTGCCGCCCGACGCCCAATACACATGAACCAGGCTGATAATCAAAAAGATTGAAGCCATCCACTGCGCGACCATCAAACTCATATTCGGGCATCCATCCAGTGGGAGCAAATTTGCTCCGGGCGGTGACAGCGATACTCGGAAAAATACAATCGTGTGAGATGCGGTTTACTTCAGACCGGCGGAGACTTTATCAGCCACCTCCTCTGGCAGCCAGGCCTCCCAGATCTGCGGGTACGCTTTCATGAACGCTTCCGCCGCCTGGCGTGGCGGGGTGTGTTTTTCGCTCATCTGGGCCAGGGCCTTGTTCAGTGGATCGATCGGCAAATTGACTTTGCTGAAAAACTCGGCGATTTGCGGGTACTGTTTTTGAAACGGCGCAGACACACCGATGGACAGCTTTGAGGGCAGTGAACGTGTCGGCCTGGGATTGGAGTTGTCGGCGTCGGTCAGGGTTTTCCAGGCTTCGGCATCGAAGGGTGGCTCTTCCAGCTGAATCAGCTTGAAGCGTCCGAGCAAGGGCGTCGGTGACCAGTAATAGAACAGAACCGGTTTACCCCGATGGATCGAGGACGTGATTTCTGCGTCGAGCGCCGCCCCGGAGCCACTGCGAAAGTTCACATAGCTGTCGTTCAGCCCATAGGCGGTGAGTTTCTGCTTGTTGACCACTTCCGACGTCCAGCCGATCGGGCTGTTGAGGAAGCGCCCCTTGCCCGGGGTTTCCGGGTCGGCGAACACGTCTTTGTATTTGGGCAGGTCGCTGACACTGTGCAGCTCCGGCGCCAGCGGCTTGATGCCTTTGGCCGGGTCGCCCTTGATCACATATTCAGGGACCCACCAGCCCTCGGTCGCGCCCTTGACCGTATCGCCCAGGCTCGCGACCTTGCCTTCAGCCTCTGCCTTGACCCAGACCGGACTGCGACCGGCCCATTCTTCACCAATGACCTGAATGTCATTGTTGGCCAGCGCGGTTTCCAAGGTGATCGTGGTGCCCGGCAAGGTATCGGTCGGCAGCCCGTAACCCTTCTCGACGATGATTCGCAGGATATCGGTGATCAGACTGCCGCTTTCCCAATTCAGGTCGGCAAAGTGGATCGGTGCCTGTGCCGCGAATACCGGAACGGGTAAGGTCAATAACCCGAAACTGGCCAACGACGCCACCAGCAATCGTCGAAATCCTTTCATGCTTTTGCACCTCGTGCTGTTCACAGCAATAGCAGGATGGCCTGATAAAGACCGCAAGCCTCAAAATATTCAGTCAATTGACTGTAGTAGAGGATCCTGATGTCGAGGGAAGGGAATTAAATTTCGCCAGCGTCCTGCAGGCGTGACAGATCTCTTCTGACCATGCTGGCGTACGCTGCCGGGCGCAGCGTATAGATCTGTGACGCCACCCAATTCAGCCAGGCTCCCTGCATAACAGCCTTCTGCTCGAACAGCCGCCGGGCTTCAGTGTGTGCACTGACCTGGTTCTGTTCGTGGAAATCGGCGCGGGTCAGGGTCATTACTCGCTAGCCTTGAAGGTTACCAGTTCGCCCTTGCGCCACTTGGCGGCCTTGGCGGTCACGGCTTTCAAGGTTTTGGTCAGGCCTTCCTGCAACTGTTGGTGGGCGGCGAACACAGTCACCACGCTATGGCCTTCCTTGAACACAATCGCGTGACCATCGGCGGTGGTGACAAACGCGTAATCGCCCAACCCATACACGGTCAGTTTGATTTCGCGGAACTTGATGTCCAGCTTGCCACCTTCGCGACTCGGCAGAACAGAGGCGCTGAAATGATCGCCGACCTTGAGTTTGAGGCCAGGCTTATCGTCCACCACCAGCGATTCTTCGGTGTCGATCTCGGCAATGTAAATGCCTTCGGCGTTCTGTTCGGTGATGTAGACGAAACGAGATTGAAACTGCTTAACCAACTTTGCGCGCAAATCACCCAGCACGAACAAAGCATGCATATCGAGATTACTTACTGCCAAGGAAACATCCCCACATCTGAAATTGATACCGCACGCAGGAAAGCGCACAGCAGAAAAAAACGGCCATACCGATGGTCTTGCAAAAAATCCGGGTTGAAATCCTGATCCGGGCAGAGGGCTCGTGCATCGCGAGGTCCTTGAGCGTACTGGAATATCACTCGCGCCGTCTTCCCTCAACGTCGTCAGAGGTTGAAGGAAAACACCCTTCTTACTGCCAGAGGACACAGGATGACTAACTTTAAGGAAAAAACGCTTCAAGAAAAGCACTTTTCTGACATATCGCCCGCAAAAAATTGCTTTAGATGTACTCCATTCGCCAACCCTTGATGGCAATTCTAGAGCAGCGATGCTGACAGAGACTACCCAAAACGACGTACATACGTCGGCAAAACAATGAAAAGGACTTCATATGTGCACTATGACTCATTTTGCAACCGCCCAGGCACCGTATACCCACACCACCTCGTCACAGCCTCAGGGGGGATTCGAACAACCTCGAGTGCACGTCCGGCCAAGGTTTCAGGTGGTTTTGGCCGGTAACGCGTTCTTCCATATCAAGGAAGTCGCCACAGGCCGCGTCAGAGGTTTCCGTGGCGACCACAACGAAGCCTGTGCACTTGCCCGCTCACTTGAGTCACGCGAATGAGGCACTACTGAATTCTATCCAACTGACGTTTCGTCACACCGCCGACTTATCTCAGCCGTCGGCGGGCAACTACTGCCATACTGCCCGCCCCATGAAACCCGTTCCCACGTCGGACGGCGCTCAAAACAACAAAACATTTCCAAGGGAAGGCTGCTACGTGACGGAATTTGATATTGGCGAATTTATTATCCGGGGCGAAGCCAGAGAGATCGACGGCGAATTCCAGGCAGTGATTGTCATGCGCGCCAAACCTAAATTGACCACAGTGACATATCACCAGGTCGAGAAGGATCGCTGGTTCAAAACGGCGGATGTTGCCGCCAAAGCCGCTGAGGAATCGGCCAAAGAACTCAAGGCGGCTGTCGATGCAGGTGCACTGAAAGCCTGATCATCGAAATTGCCGTCTATGCTCACTCCTGCTTCGGAACATCCATCGAACTCCTGAAGCGCGACCTCCTCAGATGCAATGAAGTCGCCCTTCAGATCTCGCACTCGACGCGAACCACCAGGAGATGAACATGGATTCACCTACACACGACTTGAAAGGCTTGTTCGACCAACTCGGCCTGGACTCCAGCCAGAAAGCCATCGATGATTTTATTGCCAGCCATTCACCCTTGGCCGACGACAAAAAACTGATCGATGCCGAGTTCTGGAGCCCGCAACAAGCCGGCTTCCTGAAAGAACAGTTACGTGAAGACGCCGATTGGGCACGAGTGGTCGACGACCTGAACCTGCGCCTGCACCAGGTTCACTAGCCCGCACACTCAATGCAGGCTGTCAGGTGAATCGGCATTCAATTGCGCCAACCAGGCAGCCCTGCACGCTTCGGCCTCATTGCGACTGGCAAACGCCGTCCCCCGGCGCTCGCCGTTGAGCAGTACAACCCAACAGATGCTCTGCCCCATCGCGCGCAAACTGGCCGGCACACCGCTGCCAATCATCACCGCGACATTAACTTTGCTTTGCATGCTGGCCTCTCGAATTTCATCAGCAACCTAACCAAATAGGCATGTTAATGAGATCCTTCGCGAGGAAACAGCAACAAGACTGCACAGCTTAGTTGCCAGAATCGTAATAATGGCCCGCCGCTACCGAGGACTCTGTGGCTTATAACCCAACCGCAAACCACCCCAATGCCGTCCCTTGAGGATGATCGGCACCGAGAGGTCGTGCATTAGTTCGCCCGTGTCGCGGGTGTAGGTCTGTAACAACACGGGCTGTTGATGGCTGCCACAGCGGATACCGGTGCGATCAGCGAATTTTCGTTTGGTGCGGTTTTGCAGGGTATCAACCTGCGCGTCGCCGGTTAGCGGCAGGCTAAAGGCCTTGTTATGGGTTGGCACATAGCCCTGCGGGGTGCAGGCGATGGCAAATACCAATCCCTCATGACGCGCTAACAACGGCTCCTGAATCGCCGGCAGGACCTGATCGGTGTAGCGGTCGAAGCGAGTCTGGAACTTGGGCGGGTTGGTGTTGGGGATCGCCTGATAATTACGATCAAAAAGGTCATCGAGGCCGGCACGGCCTTGGTCAATATCTGCTTCAAAGCGCGCGGCAATCTGGCTCGCACCTTCGCGGGCCAGGTCATAAATCCGCTGGTGATAGTCATCCAGACCGACTTCGGCCAGACGTTCACTGATGGATTCGGCCTGTCCTTCCATTTGCACAGCGGCCTGAGCCAGACGCTGAGTCTGTTGGTCGCTGACCGCCAGATCGCTGCGCATCTGTTCGATGGCATGGAACAGGCTGTCGAGTTGTTCGCGATTGGTGTCCGCGCCGCGGGCGATTTCCCCAACCTGGCTTTCGACACCTGCGGCCAATCGCGCGATGTTTTCCAGGTGCTGACCGGTGAGCTCGACTTGCTCGACACCGCTGTCGAGGTCGCTGGACAGTTGGCGGATCTGTTCGACGACCTGAGCGGTGCGTTGCTGGATATCGGCAACCATCTCGCCGACCTCACCAGTTGCTGTCGCAGTTCGCGCCGCCAGGCCCCGTACTTCATCGGCCACCACCGCGAAGCCGCGACCGTGTTCCCCGGCCCGCGCGGCTTCGATAGCAGCGTTCAACGCCAGTAAGTTGGTCTGGCTGGCGATGGACTGGATCACCAGCGTCACCCGCTGGATATCGTCACTGCGCAGACTCAGTGCCTCGATCAGTTGGCGACTATTGCTGGCGCGCTGACTGAGCTGATGCATTCGGGCGATGGATGCAATCAGCTCCTTGCGCCCTGCTGCACTACTTTGATGAGCCTCACTGGCGGCACCGAGGGCTTCGCGACTGAGTTTGGAGGTAGCCTGTTCGGTCGCGATCATCACCTCGGCATTGCGGACAATTTGCGCTGCCGCGCTGAGTTGCGATTGCAGTTTGTCTGCCAGTTGCTTGACCGAAAAAGCCACGCCAGCAGCAGACAGCGCGTTATGACTGGTGGTGTAGGAAAGGTCGCGAGTCAACGCGGCGAGGGGGCCGGAGTTGTCCGTCGAGGTCTCTTCGGACGTAGCGCGGGAGCGCAGACGCGGCAACCAGACAATTAACACGGCCAAGGGCAAGCCAAGGTAAAGCGACCAGCCACCCAGTGCCATGCCGCACAACAAAAGCATCAATGCGACACTTTGCAGGGTCGGCGTCAGCCAACGGCTTTTCGGCAAAAGTACTGGCGCAGACGCTGCCGCTGCCAGAGATCCGTCTCTCGTCATCTTCGTCACCCCACGCTTTTCTGATTTTTGTCTGCGCATTTAACGCCACTACAAGGCCATTATCTATGGTCCATTAGTCGTGGGTATTGCAGCAGATCAACAGAGGTGCGCGAGGTTTTTTACAGACGAAAAAAAGCATCGCGGGCCAGCCTTCTCCTTTTTGAGTGAGGCTCGCCCGCGATGCGTGACGCTACGAAATCAGGCCTGACGCTGGTGCTTGTCGATCTGTTCGTGACGCTCTTGAGCTTCGATGCAGTACTTGGTGGTCGGGCTGATCAGCAGGCGTTTCAGGCCAATGGCCTCGCCGCTGTCGTCGCACCAGCCGAAGCTGTCTTCTTTGATGCGTTCCAGAGCCTGTTCCAACTGAGGCAGCATGCGCTGGTCGCGATCGATCGCGTTCACCAGCCAGGTGCGCTCTTCTTCGACCGAAGCCGCGTCTGCCGGATCGGCCGGGGTGTCCAGACTCTCGATGGCGATGCGGTTCTGTTCGATGCGCTCATGGGTTTCGACTTTCATGTTCTGCAACAGCTCGGAGAAAAAAGCGTGCTGCTCAGCATTCATGTAGTCATCCGCCGGCATGGCCAGCAACTTGTCCTTTGTCATTGATATCTCTATAAAAAAACGTGCATTAAGGCGAATTAGGGAGCGTTCCGGCGGACCTCTGTCGTCCGCCGCAAAGGCGCCGTTTATTCCAAGCGCCACCCGGCACTCAATTTACGAGGGGCGGCAGTCTAAGGCCGACTTGAGGCCCCAGCAACTGAAAAGTCAGCGAATTTGTCCGACAAGGTGCGCAAAAGTGCTCTATGGCAACCGTTGCCGCCGTTATCGGAGTGCGTTTATAGCAAGAAATTCAATCGAAAGGCGGTATATAGAAGACAAACGGGCATACCAGCCCCCGCTTGTTGCAGGTCGCGCAACCTGAGCTAAGGTTGTCCGTCCCGCAATGGTCCTCTGAAGGAACGTATTAATGAAGCTGATCGGCATGCTGGATTCGCCTTATGTACGGCGTGTGGCCATATCCGCCAAACACCTGGGCATCGACCTGGAACACCAATCGGTGTCGGTGTTTAGGCACTTCGAGCAGTTCCAGCAGATCAACCCGGTGGTCAAGGCGCCAACGCTGGTGTTGGACGATGGCGAAGTATTGATGGATTCAACGCTGATCATCGACTACCTGGAAGCTTTGGCCGGCCCCGGCAAAAGCCTGATGCCCCGCGACTTCAAGCAACGGCTGCGCGCCTTGCGCGTGATCGGCCTGGCGCTGGCGGCGTGCGAGAAATCAGTGCAGCTATATTACGAACGCAGCCTGCGTCCGGCCGAAATCCAGTTCCAGCCGTGGGTGGAACGCGTCGAAGGGCAATTGGCGGCGGCGTTTTCTTCACTTGAGCGAGAACTGGAAAAGCAGCCATTAGCGAACGGCACCTTGATTGCCCAGGACGGGATTACGCTGGCCGTCGCCTGGAGCTTCACCAATCTGGTAGTGCCGGATCAGGTCGATGCCGAGCGCTTTCCGCGAATCGCCGAATTCACCACACAAGCAGAAACACTTGAGGCATTCATCAGTACCCCGATAACCTGAGCCGCCCACACAACCGGACTCACCCATGACTGCCGTCGAACAACCCGCCCCGGCGCTGAAGGAAATCTTCAACGCCGAGCGTCTCAAGCACATCGCGACCGAAATGACGGCGGTCTACCCCGAGTTCAACGCCAACGCCTTCCTGACGAGGGCCAACGACGGCCTTGCAGAGTTATCGATCATGCAACGCATGGCCCGGGTCAGCGAATGCCTGCACGCGGTGCTGCCGCTGGGGTATGACGAGTCGCTTGAGGTGCTGCGCGCCCTCGCCCCTCGGCTAAACAGTGGGTTTGTCAGTATTTCGCTGCCGCATTATGTGGCGATGTATGGCGGACATGATTTTGAGCAGTCGATGGCGGCGCTCAAGTACTTCACCACGTTTGGTTCGGCGGAGTTTGCGGTTCGGTATTTTCTGCGCAGTGATTTGAAGCGCTCATTGGCGCTGATGCGGGAATGGTCGCGGGATGAGAATGAGCACGTCCGGCGTCTGGCCAGCGAAGGCAGTCGACCGCGGTTGCCGTGGTCGTTCCGGCTGGAGCAGGTCCAGGCAGATCCGACGCTGGCGGCGGCGATTCTCGACAACCTGAAGGCGGATGAAAGCCTTTATGTGCGCAAATCCGTGGCTAACCATCTCAATGACATTACCAAGGATCATCCTGAGTGGGTGCTGGACTTGATCGAGGGTTGGGCGCTGGATAACAAGCACACGGCGTGGATTGCCAAGCATGCGTTGCGCAGTTTGATCAAACAGGGCAATCAGCGGGCGTTGGCGATTATTGGGGCCAGTGGCAAGGCTGACGTTGAGATTGCTGGGCTGACGGTTGAACCGGCAGTGATTCGGTTGGGGGAGAAAATCACCCTGTCGTTTGTTGTGAAATCCACGGTGTCGGCGAGTCAGCGACTGGTAATCGACTATGCGATTGATTATGTCAAAGCCAATGGCAGCACCTCGGCGAAGGTGTTCAAGCTCAAGGTATTGACGCTACTTGGCAAGGCGACTGAACGGGTCAGCCGTAGCCAACTGATCAAGGAACTCACCACTCGCAAACATTATGTGGGCGTGCATGCTGTGCACATTCTGGTGAATGGCGAACGCCTCGCGAGCACCTCGTTCGAAATTTCCCTCTGAAATACGACGACTGCTGTATGGAAAACCACCAACCCTACTCGGTGACAGCTGTCAAAAGTGACATCCTGGCCCGTGTCGGGCGTTCAAAGTAGCTTACTTTCAAGTTAAACAGCTCCACAACTTCATACTGCAACACTTAATTACAAAATACTCGAAAAGTCGCAAATTTAAAATAATTCACGATTACTTCGATTCGCTATAGATGAATCGGCAGCTCTTCATATTTTACATATCGCAGCCGACCTACAACTAAACCCAACCCCTGCAAGCACACGAAATTTTCATCCATAGATTCAATACAAGCCAATCCAATACCACTTATCGGTTAATGGGTTAGACTATCAATTAGCACGTTGCGCATTAGTGATTTCCAGACATAATTATTCAGCGACATGAAACATATCCAACCCTACATTTCATTCGTTTAACAAACAGGTGATAACATGGCACATTGGAGTCCGAGTGCAGCAAATGATCTAATGGCGTTCGCTGCAAACCATAACTTAGGTGGTCTTGTTGCGGCATTTCAAACAAATGTGGATAATTGGGCAGACAATCTCCCAGGATTCGCTCACGGAGCGTTTCAATTTGGTCGATATCGAGCTGAGGTTACCGGGGATACGGGGCAAGTGGATAAGATTGAATTTGATATGTGAATCCGCCCCTCTGAAAATATTCTCTCGGTAATTAAAGGTTGCGCTTGAGGATGATTTCCAAGCCGCAACCTTTCCAATGGGTTCGACGATAGTTTTATTAAACAACTATTCTTCTTAATGTTCGCGCAGTGTTTTTCATGGATTTCCAGCAGACTCTAGTTTCCAAAACTGACCGCTGTAATCCAATTTTGTGTCACCCATGGTTCCAGGAAAAAATGCGTGCTCGTTATTGAACGTATCTAAAAGCTTTAAGTCACCCAGTGCCGCATTCGCGAGCCGAAACCATCCAGGCCGGTTAGTTTCCAGGCAACGCCACCAATAATCCTGTGGAATCGCCTCCCACTGTATCTGCAACGCACGTTCCACTTGCGCATTGCTGCCGAGTAAAAAAATAAACGGATAGCCAGTATCGTTTCTTATGCGACTTTCAATTCCCCACCATCCTTTTCCAAAACGGTGAAATCGCCATTGCTGGGAGCCTGCTTCGTTATAGTTAGCATCATTTTGTTGTGCGAGTGGCTTCATTAGTGTCTTGCCAGTATGCCTTGGGGGCAAGGGTCCAGAGCGCTGAGCAGTGAGTACATAGCCTTTACCAGACAGGAACATATTTGTCATCAAGTACCATTTACTCTCGTCGAGCGGACAGTTTTCATAGTAATTCTGCCCGGACAAATACTTGTTCTGTGCAGGCATATTGCTAAGAAACTGACTGGCGCGCTGGGCGATCTCATCCCAGGCATGGAGGCCGACTTCGATGTCCAGGTCATACAACTGCGGTACTCCGGGGGTTCCCGCAGGCAACGCGACGGTCTTGCGTAAATAGGCCAGATTGCCGGTCAATATATTCCATCGGCCCACCATGGAAGCCAGGGCCAAACCAACATCCTCCAGTTTCGGCCCGATGTTTACCCAAGCCGAATCAGGTGGATTGTTCTTTTTGTAGTGCCCGATGACGATATTGCTCGCATTGTGAAAAGCCATTGACTGTTGATTCACCTGCCGGCTGAGCTCATTCAATGTTTCCAGTTTGTTATTGACATCGTCGGCCGCCTGCTCAAACTCTTGCCGCGCACCGCTGGCGTTATTAGACAGATTTTTAACAGAGCTTTGCAGACGCAGCAGGCGTTGTTTCATATCTCCAGAGGCAAGTTCCGTCGCCAGCATCTGCAGTTTCGAGAAAGTCGTCGAGCCCCAAACCTGGCAACTAGAGCGAAGCTCAGCGTATCCCCCTAATCCGCTAAGGCGGTCGTTGAGGGTTGCTTTCACCCCCGGCTCGTCCAGACAGACTAAAAACGCAAATTGATTGATGTTCGACCACATCGCTCCGGGTATGGCGAACAACTGACTGGCTTCTTTTGGGGAGAAATCAACAGGTGCATCTTCTGCCATTGCGCTACGTGCCACCGGCAATGCCAATCCCATCGCTACCAGCAGTAGCAAGATCATTGAACTGGCTGTCGAGATGCATCGAATCATGATTTTTCTCCCTTGAACCCATGAGTCACTTTGGGAAATCCACACACTGCAAATTGACTCATGAGTTCATGCCCCTATATGCCAACCAGGAGGGTGGGTTATTTCGCCGAAAACTTCTCTTCTTCAAAATGCGCCACCAGGTATGAGCTTTTACTGACTTCGTAATAGTTCTGCCCATTGTCAGGTTTGTTTTCTCCATCAATACACCAACCCGTGTGGACGTAGTTACCATAGCGCTCTGGCACGCTAACGCGCATTTTCTGCATATCCTGGAACACTCCAACGTAGTTCCCTAGCCCTCCCGAACAATTACTCATGTCCTTCACGCTCGTTGTGATTGGAATCGCCAATTCCGGGAGAGTGTTGACACAAACAATTTTTTGTCCCTTCGGTACTTCGCCAGCCTCCGTAGTAATCTGCAATCGAATCTCCTCCAACTCGATCTTGTACTCGGGGGGACTGATTTCGACCGTCAATTCAAAGTCTGAGAACACGCCTGGGCGAAACTCTGAAAGCGTAATGCCTTGGCTGGCAGATTCACTCGTCAGGAACTGCGTCAGTAGATTTTCCTGCCTGTCCGTAGTGGGTTGCCATAAAGCCTTGCCCTGAAGAGTGCCGATTTCATTTTCGATCACCCAATCTTCGTCTGCGGTCTTGCCGCCTCTTGTATTGAAAACGACACTTGATTGTTGCCCTCGATCTTCCTCACGACCGCCCTCTGGCTCAAACGCAAACAGCTTGCCCTGAGCCCGCACAACCGACTTTCCGCAATGGCTGACTTTGAAAGTGATGGAGTCGGGAAACGCTTTCCCCAGTTTCCTGCATTGAACCTTCACGACCTTGATGTTGCCAATGCGCTGCTTCTCGCTGGTCTCATCGATCTGGCGCAGTCGCATCAGGGACAAAGGTATGGTGTTCTCGAAAATTGAATCCTTGATTATGCTATTGAGCTCTTGGAGGTGTTCGCGTCCCAATGTCACTGTCTTCGGCGCTTCCTTCAACAAGCGGCCTGATCCTGAAGCCAATTGACTGGCCAGGCGTTTCCCCATATCCCGCAAGGGCTTCTCGTACACGATCGTCAGGAGTTTGAACTCATCCTCCGTCAGCATGCTTTCCTTAAAAGCGACTGGTTTACTGAGCAACGCCTTAAGTTTTTTCTGCTCATCCTCAGTGAGATTGTCGATCCCGGAGATCTGGTCGGACGGTTCGAGTACATTTTGCAAGCTTTCAAAGAGTTTTTGTGCTCCCTGATCCAGTTTGCCCCATGGCTCTACGGTGTAATACTCATAGGCTTTGACAACGTAGTAGAGGAACTGCATGAGCGTTTGATGCGCCTCGTGACTGATCGACTGCACGTACGCGATCGCCGCGGGGTCGAGGGCATCTCTACTGCCCCCCAACTGGCTGCCGAGAACATTGATCGCCAGCAGGTTGTTCGAGATTTGATTGCTTTGTTGGCCAAGACTGGTTTTCAGTGTCAATAGCTGGGTGGCCAAAGCGGTCTTACGTTGGTTCAGTGCCGCCAATTGACTGGTGACCTCCTGAAACTCCTTGTCATTGAGCATCAGTTTCGCCAGCGTTTTATCCCATGCGCTGTTTAATTGTGATCGCGACACCATCAGCTCGTTGACGGTTTTGCCGATCGTTTCTACGCCGGCTGCAATTTTTTTAACCTGTTCAATGCCCTTTTTCACTTTCGCGGCATTTTCTTTTTTCGCCAGATCGACTTGTTCCTTCGACGCTTTCAGCGCGAGCTCTTTCCTTTTGATTTCGCTCTCGGCCTTCGTGACCTCACCGGCCTGGTTTTTATAATCAGTCGTGCTGGCATCCAGCTCTTTCTTTCTATCATCCTCATATTTTTTTAAGTCTTTTATGAGTTGACCTTCCTCCTCCTCCTTGCGCGACCCACGACCGTACAACAAACGTTTACGTTTTTTTTCCATCAGCTCTTTTTCATTTTTCACCAGTTCGTCGTGTTTTTTCTTCTTCTCATCGTAAGAATCCTGTAACTCATCCTTCTTCCTGGATGCTGCGTCCGCCTTGTCCTTTAGTTGATTTATGTCCTTTTTCGCGTCCAGCAGGGCGTCATCCATCCCCCTTGCAGACTGCTCCACAAAATTGTCGGTATTGGATGTCACGAAATCATTTACGCCGCTTTTCAACTTACTGAAGGCATTGTCTGTGAAGCCTCCTTCCTTGACGAAATCGCCCGCCACATCGAAGACTGTCCCGACCGCCCCGGCAGCCATCTGATAGGGTTCAGGAAGCGGAATCGCTTTAGCCACCGCAGCGAAGATCTTGAAGGCCGCCGCGATTATTGCCATCTTTTCAGACTCCCCCATCAGGTAGTCGGCATTGTCGCGCAATCTTTTTTCTATTTGCTCCAGCGGCTTGAGGAGTTTCTCTTCTACCTCGACATTGAGCTGTCTCAATGCCTGAATGGTCGTGATGACGTCCGCGCGAGTCGTGATCAACGATTTTTGTGTGGTTTCGGTATTTTTTGTAAGAAGGCCAAGGAGATTTTGTACAGCAGCCTGGCGGTCTGACTTAGCCTGCCATGCCTTTTGAAGATAATAAGAGGTGTAAATCTCCCCTATCGATGATTTCAGTATGCTCTGATAGATTTTGACCGCGCTTTCCAGGGACAACATCGGCACCCATCCGGGTGGATTGCCGAAGTAGTCGACATTTTGAATCGCCTGCTCAACCAGACTCGACACTTCATCCTGCAGTTGCAACATCTCGTCGTCTTTTGCGGGTGTTTTCTCGAGTCCTTCCAGATAAGGGCTCAGGAATTCGCGTGCCAGGTCGGTATTCCCGCTGGCGAGAGCATTTTTTGCAAATTGCACAGCGGTTTTCAGGTTGATAGTCGTCAACCATGGGCTAACCGGCACATCTTCGAACAGCTTGGAGCTACCCGCTTTTCCTGTTGGCTCCAAGGGGGCGGGACCAGCAGGGCCATCCGGGCCCGTTGTCGCCTCTTTCTTTTCAATGGTCGGCACGAACTCGATCTTGCCGTTTACATCCTTATTTTCAAAAAGGAACCAGTAAGCCGCGTCTGGTGTTCCTCCCCATCCACCCTTTGTGGAGGTAATCCGGGTTCCAGAGACGCCTCCAGTCAAATCGATATAGGAAGCAACGTCATCCGGCAGAGTGCTGTAAAGATTGCCCCCGGCGCCTCCGGTACCCGGCCTTCCCGGGATGGGGCCTTTACCGCCCATGCCGGGGCTATCCTTTGTACCTGCCGTTTCAACGACTCGGCCATCGACTTTCAACTCTGCATATACGATGCCCCTGGTTTGATCGAGCGCTGTTGCCGGTTGATATTCCTTGTATTTGCCCCAATCAGGAGCCGCCACCGTCGCACCGCCGACCTTACGATTGGTATAGCTGAACAAACCGTCCCACTTTTCCTTGGTAATACATTCCAGATGGCGTTGGGTAAAAGAAAACGCAAGATCACCTTCGTCAGGATCCTGGCCTTTGCCTCCCACTGCGCGGAAGTGCTTTGTAGATTCTTTTTCTGTGGTTGCGAAACGTTGCACGTAAAGACAGATATCGCCGGCTTTGGCGCCATCGAACCCGTCCTTGCCGAGTGACCCCCGATATTCCGTAGCGATGGGTTGTGTATCGATACAAGCATCTGCGCCTTCGAAATAAAGCTCGCGGCAATAGATGAAAACATCGGTCTGGGGGAAATGCAGCTTTGTTTTTATAACCACCGTGTCGGCGTGAATACAAAGCTCTTGAATGTCCTTCTGACCGCCGTAGGTTTTCAGAAACTCACTACGATCCAAATCGTCCAGTTCTATTTCGACACCGGAAAGGGTTACGCGTCGGACCGGACGCATCCACCCATTCAACTCCTTCACGCCGATTGTTTGTGCACCATGTCGGATATATTTGATCTCTTCCGGTTTTGGAGGCAGCACTTTTGTAGCAACAATTTCGTACGACGGTGCCTGATTTTTCAGGTCGCTTGCGCGCCTGATTTCCTTCAACTTGCGCTGGCGCTCGTATACGGGTGTCTGCCGATTCAGCAAGCGAGCGTACGTCTGCGCACACTCCAGGTTCGGAGGGAGGGCTGCCGTGAGGCTGCTTGTCAGCGCTTTGCTCTCCTGCGCCAGGTCCTGCCACTCTGCGTTATCGGGGGCCGCGTCTTTCGCACAACGCAAGATGAAATCGAGCATAGCAATGGCTTTCTCGCGCAACGCCGACTCTTGTTCCGGTGTATTTTTTTTGTTCACGGAGGGCGTAACGAGGACTGTAGCCATCTGGAAAGCGGACACGGCCATCAGCCAGAGTGGCGAGCCGTTTTCAAACCATTTACCCAGCAGCGCCGGGTGCTCCAGGACCTTGGTCTTTTGCGCAGCATAATCGTATTTTATCCAAAGCCCGGCAGCCTGCGGAGCATTGACAGGAACCTGCTCTGGCTTGCCCATCAGAGACTCAACCTGGAAGTGACCGCTAACTTTCGTAGTGAACAGCAGAAGGCTCGCGCCGAAGGAGTTGGTGAAATCCAGGTTAAGCGTGGCCTGGGTATCTACCTCGATATTTCGCGCCACGATAATTAGCGCAATATTTTTCAAGGTCATGCTCAGCGTCGAGGGCACATAGAGCGTGTCGGCGAAGATGGAGATCGTGATTGGCTTGGTATCCGCCGCCGCCAGCCTCTGGGCAACATCCGTTTGCAAGTCGATACACAGATCCCTGAAGATCCATTTGTCCGAGACCGTTCTCACCTCTCGCGTGTAGAGCATTTTCTCTCTGCGCGCTGGGAAAATACCCTTCCATGCGGGAGTGTTGCGAGCTTCATCAAACGCCGTTTGCCATAGGTTCATTGCTGCGGTTCCTGTCATAAATAGGCTGGAGAGCGAGGGCGTGCGTGAAATCGTGCCTTGAACAAAGAAGCTTTTTGCACCGCCGCCCCTTACCACTGAGGGAATTTCCTCAAGCCGTTTTTTCTTCCTGTTTTGGTGGAGTGATCCACGCATGCGCCCGATACGAATCGGACTTCAACTTGCATTGCGACCACATTGCAATGGCATTTTCTACACCAAGGTCCTTCAGATCAGCTTCATTGAGAATGTCATCCTTGATGATCTTGCCGATCTTGTTCAGATCACCGCCAATCGCATTCCACACGCCCTTGATTTTCTGAATGCATGGCAACGCCGCCTCTATTTGCTCCTGGATGTCAGAAAGCCCCTTGAGGGCGACATTGAGCGTCCCCATCAATGCCATGGCTACCTGCTCTTCGGCTTTAAGCTTATCCACTCTCTCCTTCTTGACATCTATTTCGTGTTTCAACTTGGCGGCCCTGTCACCATAGATGGACGCAACAATCAGCGCGACCCAAAACACTATCCAGGCATAGGTGGGCGTTGTCTCGGCGACGATGCAATCGTATTCGTACTGCTTGTTCATCTCTTCGATCTTGGCAGCGAGGGTGGCCATCTCCTCTCTGTTTGCCGTTAATAACGCACTGTGCTTGCCATACTTCCCCTCGTATTCCTGGAAAAGGTTCTTGAGCAGAATCTCGTCGTCGCTGGTTTGCTGTGCAAACAGGCTAATTTCGTTAAAAACTGCGATGGCCCTGTCTTCGTTATTCTTCGCTTCATTGGCGAGTTTCTTACAAATGCTGGCAATTTTGTCCTTTGCCGCCGTATTACCAGGGTCCAATGAAAGTGTCTCGATAGGCGGGATCAACGCGCCATAGTAAGTTCTTGCGGTAGTTGCATAGTCGGAAATATCCTTCGCCAACTCGACCGTATTTGGAAAGACGCTATCGTTCCAGACTTTAACATGGGGAATTATTTTCTGATAACCCGCCAGCAAAGGTTTGAACTCGTCAAAAGGCCCCATATAGGGCGTTTTTTCACCCGTACTTGTCTTAGTGGCAAGATCCTTGCGCATTTGTTTCTCATCATCGGGAAGCAACAGCGCACTCTCCACATAGCGCTGTATGGCATACCACTCCTGCTGACTGAGTAGAAATGGCGAGCCCTGTACTGCAGCCAGATCTTGCGGCCCGATATTAGGTTTTCTGTCTTCACTCATCATGCTCACCTTCATGGTTAAGGATCATTCCTGCACTGTTAACTTTGCCAAATAAAAGACACTGTATGTCGCGGCTTATTTGCAGACCGACATATTTCAAACTGACACTATGGCTTGCTTATTTCAATAACACATATAGATACGTCAGCGACTGGCGTTGCCAATTGCTGAACCGAGAAACTTTAGCCATTGCTACCTTCCCTGATGAGATTTAAGCGAAAGTTAAGCAAGCCTAGTCGATTTCACGAAGCGCAATGGCTGAATTGACCTGTATTTGAAATTAAATGGCGATGAGCTTTCAATTTATTATTATGTATTTATTTAAATCTGGATTATACGGACGCGTTTTTTTGTGTTATAGCCTCCAAGTCGTTGATGAGCCTATGAATGGAATAGCTCCTGAACCCAAGTGGAATCTGTTCAACTGCAAGTTGATTAAAAACAAAGGCGTACAATTGCAACTAAAACCAGCACTCACCGTTGGTGCCGACGACCGTGGCTATTGAGCGTGCACCTGGTTCGATAAACGAGATTTGTTGGTCTGGGTGTGCAGTGCGCGGATGATTTTCTTTCTGCTATCGCGCTTGCAGCGGCTGTGATTGACCAGCGCGGTTTTCCAGGCACGGTTGATCGGACCATCAGGCTTTAATGCCTGGCGCTCAGCTTGCTACGGGCGGCGTTCTGACGAAGGCGGTAGCACATCCAACATGGATCTTGGCTGACACACCGCTTTTGCGAGCAGGCTCGCCCACAGGGCCCCTCACTGAATGAAGTCCAGCGACGCCTGACCAATATCAACCAAATTGTGGATGTTCACTGCAGGGTTTCCAGACGGCGATATGACCATTAGCGGCGCCCAGCGCTCGGCTTCTGAATAGCCGCCGTGACCATTGCCGGTGCCACCGTGGTCGCTGGCAAAAACGACCAATCGCTGAGGCATGGCACCTTGGGTGGAGGGTGACGCAAATGCATTCTCCCACAGGCGACGAATGCGCGAGTCTGTTGCTCGCACGGCGGCAGCGTAGCCCGCATCAGACGGGTCAAAAGCCCCTTTATGGCCCGCTTGGTCTACAGCATCGAGATGAATGAAGGCCAAATCGGGCTGACAGGCTCGCCAGGTGCTCATTACTTCATGTTCGATCGCTGCATCGTCCTCACGCAAAAACGCCGCGTGGTGTATTTCGGGCGAAGCCCGCAAACGCCCCTCGACCAAGTCGTACAGCGGCCGCCAGGAGGTCATGAGAACGCTGCGACTATTGGCCTTGAGGCCATGAAGGCGCTCAAACACAGTTTGGACTTTGATTGGACCTTTGCTGCTGTTATCAACAATGCCATGGGCGCTTGCCCAGCTTGAGGTGAGCACACTGACCCAGCCGGGTGCGGAATAAGTCTGTTGCGTGCGGCCGTTGCTGACATCGACTCTCCCCCAAGCCACCCCATGCGACTCAGCCAACTGGAACAGGAAGGGGGTCAGTGTCGGGCTGACGGCGTCGGCACGCAGGCCGTCGATACCAATGATGACGACCTGCCGGTCGGGCACCTGCGCCGCAGCATTGCATTGCCCTTCCTCGTCGCTACGTGAACAGCCAAGCACGCTCACCGCGCACAGCGCTGCCAGCAGCTTGAGCCCTGATCGCAGAGTGAGAATCCGGGTGTTGAACACCAAAACTGAACATCTCCCAAAAAATACAGCATTCGCGAAAGAAAGGACGGCCATTACCCGGTCTCAAGTGAAGGCTAAAAACCCCTTCCCTGCCTTGTCCTTAACCTTGAAACCAAGCGTCAGATTGAGTCTTGGCTGGCCTGATGATCGCGCTTTATTTTGTCTTTCCCGTGGGGGTGCAGAGGGTGTGAATCTGGAATTGAACCCCTCCCAGTGATTCCTTGAGCTGATCGGCTGCGTGCTGACACGCCTCCATATTCTTGTACTCGGCATGGTCGATCGCTGTAGCGGGCTGTGCGCCGTTTGTGCCAAGAATGACCCAGAGAATGAAGCTCATGATGCCTCCGACGTTTCTAGTTGGTGATGAAGTCTAGCCGTGAATTGATGACCATCGTTGTCAGCCTGCGACGAAGCCGATGGCCTTGGAAGCTGACGCCATCGTCGACTTCAACTCTGCGCATTCAGAAACAGTGAGAACAGCTCGGACTGCGATTTAATGCCGAGCTTGCTGTACATGTGCTTGCGGTGGACCTTCACCGTTTCGGCGGAAATCGCCAGCTTGCGCGCGATCTCTTTGTTCGAGCAGCCGCTGAGCATCAGCCGGCCGACTTCCAGTTCGCGGGCGGAGAGCGGCGTATCCAGCTGCTTGTCAGTAGAGTCCAGCCAGTTCTGCCAACTTGGGGTCGGCAACGCGATCTGCTCCAGGACTTCCCGTTCAAATGCCATACGCTGACGCATCAGCGCGGCGACCCAAGGCTGGACGAGTGTGAGCAAGGCGATCTGCTCCGGACTGAAGCGGGCCTCGCTTCCCAGTGACAGGCTGAGGGTACGTTCCGCGTCGAGCTGGACGTTGATATGGACTTCGTCGGCGACGATATTGAGGCGGAAGTAGCGTTGGTAGTAGTCGGTCTGCTCGAAGCACTCCGGCGCCACGTCGGCCAGCCAAAACAAACCGTTCTGCGGTGCTTCCCGGTTGGCCAGATAAAAGGGATCGAGCAGATACAGGCCTTTGAGGTAATCCTGAAAGAGCGGGTCCGGCCCACCCTCTTTGCCAGGGCATTCTGCGAGCACCTGCGGGCGGCCATTGCTGAAAATCAGCACGACCCAACTGTCCACCGGTATGTATCTGTCCAGCAGACGCACCAAGGCCAGCCAGAAACCTGGCCGGTCAAGTCCCTCAATCAGCCTGCCAATTGCCTGGTGCCAGGCCATGTCCTGCAAGGTAATGCTCACGACTCTACCCATACGGGGTTACCCCATCGATGTGATTACTTTCCGCTTTATGGCTCTCCATACTCCATCCAGCCCTGGCGGGTGCTGTTCAGTTTGGCGATTGCGAGCCCACAACACGTGAAAGGATCACTGATGAAGATTGAACTCATACAACTTACCGGTCGCGATGGCGATACCGCTTATAACCTGAAGCGAACCTTGCAGGCCATCGCTACCTGCGCGGTGGATACCGATCTGCTGATATTTCCAGAGACCCAATTGATGGGTTTCGCCAACGCGCAACAACTCGCTGAAGTCGCCGAGCCCCTGGACGGGCCGAGTGTGCAGGCGGTGCAGCGCGCCGTACGCGAACGGAACGTCGCGGTGGTGGTTGGCATGGCGGAGAACGACGGTGGCGTCTTCTACAACACTTCCCTGCTCATAACACCACAAGGGATCGCCTTGCACTATCGCAAGACTCACCTTTGGCCGTCGGAACGCGGCCTGCTCCAGCCGGGAGACCGCTATGCCACTGCGCTCTGGAAAGGCGTCCGTGTCGGCCTGCTGATTTGCTACGACATTGAGTTGCCGGAAAGTGCTCGAGCCCTCGGCCAACTCGGTGCCGAGCTGATCCTGGTCACTAACGGCAACATGGACCCCTACGGCCCTGTCCACCGTACCGCGATCATGGCTCGTGCTCAGGAAAACCAGGCATTCGCGGTGATGGTGAATCGAGTCGGCGACGGCGATGAAGGCCTGGTTTTTGCCGGTGGGAGCACAGCGATCGATCCCTTCGGCCGCACACTATTCGAAGCGGGGCGCGAAGAGTGCCGTCAGGTGGTAGAGCTTGATCTCAACCTGCTACGCACCGCCCGCCTCGACTACGACTACCTCAGTGACCGCCGCCTGCTCCTGAACGGTGAGCAAATTGAGCACACTGATGGTCGCCGTGAACTACTGATCCCCTGAACCACAGCGATTGTTCAGAATTGATTCGATTTTGACCCTGCCACAACAAAAATTCACACACTAGCAGGAGCAGTGCTCGTGTCCTTGGACCCGGCGTTAATGCTCTGGAGCATCCCGATGAAATCGTCTCGCTACATGCCATTCGTCCTGGTCACGCTTTTCAGTTTCGGCCTGGCCTGCGCCAAGGCCGACGAGCCTGCCAAATCCAGCGTGCACGTCTACAACTGGTATGACTACATTGCCCCGAACACGATGAAAGACTTCCAGAAAGAAGCGGGCATCAGCGCTGTGTACGATGTGTTCGACAACAGCGACGTCATGCAAAGCAAACTGATGGCCGGCCGCAGCGGCTATGACGTAGTGGTTGCCAGTGGCGACCTGCTACCGAACCTGATCAAAGCAGGTGTGCTGAAAAAACTGGATCGTTCAAAGTTGCCCAACTGGTCCCACCTCGACCCCGAAATCCTCGCCAAGTTGCAGAGCAACGATCCCGGAAACAGCTATGCGGCCCCTTATCTGTGGGGTACCACTGGCATCGGCTATGACGCGGACAAGGTTAAATCGATACTCGGGCCAGATGCGCCCGTTAATTCCTGGGACCTGATTTTCAAGGAAGAGAATCTGGCCAAACTAAGTCAATGCGGTGTGGCCATGCTCGACGCCCCTAGCGAAGTCATTCCCATCGCGTTGCACTACCTTGGACTGCCTTACAACAGCCAGAACCCGGAGGATTACAAAAAAGCCGAGGAACTGTTGCTGAAACTGCGTCCCCATATCGTCTACTTCGATTCGTCCAAGTTCATCTCTGATCTGGCCAACGGCAACATCTGCGTCGTGCTGGGCTGGGCGGGTGGTGTCGCCGATGCGCAAAAGGCCTCTGAACTGGCCGGGAACCATCGCAACCTCGTCTACAGCATTCCTCGCGAAGGTGCCCCGGTGTGGGTGGAGAGTCTGGTGCAGCTCAACGATGCGCCGAACCCGGAGCAAGGGTTGGCCTTCATCAACTACATGCTGCGCCCCGAAGTCATCGCCGATTCATCCAACTACCTGAGCTATCCGAACGCCAACAAGGATGCCACCGCGCTTGTCGAGCAAAAAATCCGCGACAACCCTGGTGTGTATCCGTCCAAACAAGTGTTGGACACGCTATTTCCGCTGGAACCACTGCCACTGAAGATGGAGCGCATACGCACCCGCGCGTGGAACACGGTCAAGACCGGCGCTTGATCGGCAGACGCGGCTCTGCTGATGACTGACCAAGCCCCGTGATGAAACAAATCAAACAAAAGAGAAATCATGAAAATGACGATGAAACCACGTGCCCGTGACCTGAACATTCAGTTCGGCCAACTGCAACCCGGTCCGCTCAATGCCATCACCGACGTGCCCGGCGTACGGGTCGGCCACAGCAATGTGCGAGGACGCACCGCCAACGGCCGCGACATCCTGACCGGTGTCACCGTTATCGAACCGCGTGCCGGTTCCACCAGCCAGCAACCGTGCTTTGCCGGCGTCCATGTGTTGAACGGCAACGGTGACGCCACCGGCCTGGAATGGATTCGCGAGGCGGGTCTGTTGACCAGTCCCATCGCTTTCACCAACACCCACAGCCTGGGCGTGGTGCGCGATGCGCTGATTGTGCTGGATCGGGAGCAGCAGCCGGATGACGGTCGCCTCTACTGGAACATGCCGGTGGTGCTGGAGACCTTCGACGGCTTGCTCAACGACATCAACGGCTTCCATGTGAAGATTGAACACGTGGCCGAGGCCCTGGGTTCGGCCAAAAGCGGGCCGGTAACGGAAGGCTCCGTCGGGGGCGGTAGCGGCATGATCTGTCATGAATTCAAGGGCGGCATCGGCACCGCATCACGGCGCCTGAGCAGTGCTCAGGGCGGCTGGACCGTTGGCGCCATCGTCCAGGCCAACCACGGCATTCGTAACGAACTGCGCGTCGACGGCTACCCGGTCGGACGCTACATGGAACAGGCCGACTCGCCGTTCCTCAAGGCTTCGCTGCCGCACCCGGGCATGGGCTCGATTGTCGTTTGCCTGGCCACCGATGCGCCGTTGCTGCCGCATCAATGTACGCGCCTGGCGCAACGGGCCAGCCTCGGTCTCGCCCGCACCGGTGGCGGTAATGAAGACCACAGCGGTGACATCTTCATCGCCTTCGCCACCGGTAATCAGATGCCGCCGGCCGCTTACGAGAGTAAGCACGCGCCGACTACCGACAACCTGAGCATGGTCAACAACGACCACATCAGCGAGTTGTTCCTGGCTGCCACCGAAGCGGTGGAAGAAGCCATCATCAATGCTTTGCTGGCCGCCGACACCGCCGAACGCAACGGTCATGCCGTGCCGGGCCTGGATTCGGAAACGTTGCTCAAAGCCCTGCATCAGGCCGGCTGGCCGGGAGCGACGAATGGCTAACTGATCCCGCGGTGTTGAGGTGGTGTGCGTGTTTCGCGTTTATGCCACCTCAATCACTTTGTGCCATCGACCGGTTGAATCCACAGCCCAATAGAGGCTCATGGCATGCCTACTCATTCAGCACGCAGTGCTAGACTTTTTTGTTGATCAGCCCTGAGAGCCTGGTATGAACGATGAAAAAAACAACGCGAGTCATAGGCCGAAACCTGACAGAGGAACTCGTCGCTTGTGTTGAGCGGTTTGAGCCCGATCCTGGACCCGAACCGGGCACGACCGAACACACCAAAGCAGAGTTTGATGCGATGGTGGAGGCACTTTTACGTGAATACAAACCGGAAGATCTTTGGATCTTTGCTTATGGCTCACTGATATGGAATCCGGAGTTCGAATTTTTGGAAAGCCGTAACGCCACCGCCTATGGGTGGCATCGGTCGTTCTGCCTGAAACTCACTCGCTGGCGTGGCACACGCGAGTTACCCGCCCTGATGTTGGCCCTCGACCGCGGCGGAAGCTGCAATGGGTTGGCATACCGCCTTCCAGCGCAGGATCACTTCAAACAACTGGGACTGTTAATGTTCCGAGAAATTGACGCCAACCCACCGACCAATGTTCCGCGCTGGATTTCGGTTAAAACCGAGACTGGGATATTGCGTGCACTAGCTTTTGTCGCAGCACGCGACGGAATGGCCTACGCAGGCAAGTTGCCAATGGAAAAGGTTGCACAGGTGTTGGCTCGCGCAGCCGGGCACTGGGGCTCGGCAGCCCAGTATCTATTCCGCACCGTGACTATGCTGAAAGAGCATGGCATTCGTGACCGTAATATGTGGCGAATACAAAGCCTGGTCGCACAGGAAATCGAAGAGTCCTTGTGCGCTGCGAAGAAGTCCTGAAATTGCTTCTGTGTGATGGGCAAGGATGGGGGTGTTGTTCCAGCAGATATCGCCCCATCACGCAAAGGGTCTCTATTTGAACGCCTGGCGTAATTCATCAATGACTTGCTTCACCGAAGGGCCTTGAATGGCTGGAGGCTGCGGACTTTCCCCAAATTCGCGCCATATGAATAGCGTGAGTTCCGCCCCATCGGTCAGTGTCTGGGCATTATCGGGAGTGGCAAAGGTCTGCAGCAATCTGTACCTCGCATCCTTCCAGAACAGATCTTCAACCCAGTGGTAAACGGGAATGAAGTGAAAGTGGATGGGATAGCGTGGGTCATGACCGAATCGACTGATATAGAGCCACTTGGGCTTCAGTCGCTCTTCAAGAATTTTCTGGATTGTCGCGAGCAGGCCGCCCAACTCAGCCAAGGCACCGCCCGTAAGTTCGGTCAGCGAGCCGACATGTTCCCTTGCCCCCAGCATTAGATAGCCAGGAAGCGCGGATGACATGTGATGATTGAGTATCCAATGGGTGGATTCGTGGACGATGAATTGCGGTGCTACTTCCATGTGCGGGCTCTCTCCCTATCGGTCACACAGAATATCAACGGATCAATGAAGTGTCTGTTTCTTGGCCGATTGCAAAGGGATGCAATCGACCCATTGTGCTCATGGGTGTTGTGGCCACTGATCCAGAATCTCGTACCACGAGGCCTTGGACTTCACCTGAACGTGTTTTTGTTTAACCGAGGGGAATGTTGTGTCCAAAGTCCCTAACGCTATCGAAATCCAGTCGGAGTATTCACCCTGGCTCGCCGACCAGAACAGCGTCGAACCGCATTGACGGCAAAACTGACGAGATGCTGATTCAGAAGACTGGTACGACGTGATGCTGGTGGCACCCTGAGTAAGTTGCAAATCATCACGCAACACGCTGCCATAGCTGGCGAAAGCTGCCCCGTGGCTTTTGCGGCATTGGCTGCAATGGCAGTGAGAAAGCGCTTGGGGTTGTGACAAGATCCGGTATTTAACGGCGCCGCAAAGGCAGCTGCCCTGGATGGAATCAGTCATTCAGGGGAGATACCTTGAACTGAGTAGGCCGCAAATTTAAACAGCCAGCGTCATCGTTGTCGACCGGTCGAATCCACAGCCTATCAAGTGCCCTGCAACATTTTCGCCGTTACGGGATCTGCGGATCAGTGAATGGATTCGCTATTAAATGATTCTCTGCAATTCACAGTTTGTAGCCAATCTGCCGCAACAAGTTCTTGCGCCACAGGATGTCGTCGTCGCCTTCAATGTCTTTGGCACAGAAGCCATCCACTACGCCCAGAATGGCTCGCCCTTGTTCCGTCTCAGCGAGAATCACCTCTGTTGGATTGGCGGTTGCACAAAAAATACGGCATACCTCTGGCACCATTTTGATGGTGTTTAACACGTTCAGCGGATAGAAACCGTCGCCCAGGAAAATGATGAAACTATGGCCTGCGGCGATGGCTTTCGCATTTTTCTGTGCAAGCTCAATCATAGAGGTATCGGTGCCAGACCATCGCAGCAGGCATTTGCCAGAGGCTTCACAAAAGGCCACGCCAAACTGGATACCTGGCACGGCATTGACCAATGCTTCGTGGATGTCCTCGACGGACTTGATAAAGTGCGTCTGACCCAAAATGAAGTTCGTTACATCCGGCTTATCGATTTTCAACGTGATGAGTTGCATCTCAAACGCCTCCTTTCACGATGCTGCCACCAGAGACTGGCAACAGACAAAGCATAGCAACTCATTTGATATTGCTCCGTCCACTGACGGCTTTAGGCTGTTGATCCAACCGGTCAATGCAACAGATTGGCTAAATCGTTCAGCGAGTGTTCAAGTCTCTCTGAAGACTTTGCCTCCCCCAATTTTCGGCGACGGGGCTCCTCCGAAAGGGCTCTGACCAAACTCGTCTCAAGATGTCCGGCCAAAAGGCGCTGTTCTTGCAGCCCTGCCATACTGTTAAACATGATCAGTGCAACCTTTCGCTTCTACGAGGAGCTCAACGATTTCCTGCCGGCCGAACGGCGGCGGCAGTCCTTCACCTGCAAGTGCGCGCAAGGGGCGACGGTCAAGCACATGATCGAGGCGCTCGGGATACCGCACACCGAGGTCGAGCTGGTGCTGCTCAACGGTGAATCGGTGGGCTTCGAGCGGGTGATCTTCGACGGTGACCGTCTGGCGGTGTATCCCAAGTTCGAGGCGCTGGACATCAGCCCGCTGCTGAAGGTTCGTGCGCAACCTTTACGGGTGCTGCGCTTCGTCGCTGACGCGCACCTTGGCGGGCTGGCCAACCTGCTGCGCATGAGCGGCTTCGATACCCTTTACGACAATGGCTTCGAGGATGGCGAGATCGCCGAGATCGCGGCGCAGCAAGGACGCATCGTGCTAACCCGCGATCGCGCACTGCTCAAGCGGCGGATCATCAGCCACGGCTGTTACGTGCATGCCCTGAAGCCGTCGCTGCAGCTGCGCGAATTGTATGAGCGCCTTGACCTGGCGCGCAGCGCGCGGCCATTCAGCCTGTGCCTACACTGCAACCTGCCGCTGCACGAGATCAGCCCGGAACTGGCTCGACCGCAGGTGCCGCCACGCATTGGCGCCCTCTATTCGCACTTTCTGCGCTGCGACGCTTGCCAACGGGTTTACTGGGAAGGTTCGCACTGGCGCGGTATGTGTGCATTGCTGGCACCTCTGCTGAACCGATAGCCAGGCGCATCGGGCCGGCTGGTAGCCAGGGATAACCGGTGATCCTTCTCTGTGGCGAGGAACTAACCCCGCGCCACAGAGGGTCGTGCTTACTCCTTCAGCTCAACCTTATCCAACGCCTGATTCACCGCCAATTCCCCCAACATGACCACTTGCGTAATCCCCTGCAGGGTCTTGCGGTGTGAGTTGTCCAATAACGCCGCGAAATTGCTCAGCATGGTGGTGGCCGAGCCCAGTGATTCGCTGGCGTTGGCCAGCAGGGATTCGGTGTCGTACTTGGGGTTGGCGAGGAACATGGGTTCGGGTTCGTGGGTGCTGGCCATGATTTGGGCGGCCGGGTTGAGGTAGTGGTCGAGGGCGCGTTCGGCCGCTTCGTGGAATTTTTTGAAATCGAGGGATTCGTAGGGCGATGCCGGATCGGTTTCCGGTGGATTGGGTGTTGGTTTGATCATGGAACCTCTAGCGCGAATATTCAAAGGAGCCATCACCCTCGCTACCAAACGAAAGGTGGCGGCCATACGCAGGTTGGTAGACCGGTCGCACTAGAACCCGGCGCCCACGAATGGGCCCCACGCATGACCACCATAAAAACAAAGTCTTAAAAAACGACTGTGCAAGGTGACGCCACGCATCTAGGCATAAACCGGGCTACCAAACCCGATCACTGTTTTTCAGTGACCCAGCCACGATAGAACCCGTGTCCCAGACGCACAAGCCGGCGGATTCTGTCTTACCTGTAGGCGATGGCGCAAGGCGTTGTAGCCTTTGGGTGGTAACAGGAGGCTTCGTTTAAACAGGCAAGATTTTTGCTGTTTAAGCGTCTGCGAAATGGAGGAATTACTCACTGCGTCAGGCTAATGAAATCCCTGGAGTGAGCCTGCTCGCGATGACGGCAGCCCATTCAACATCGATGTTGGCTCACACACCGCTATCGCGAGCAGGCTCACTCCTTGGAGATTGTGTTTTATCTGGGGGTATTGGAAGGGCATAAACATGCGCTGCCTGCCCTGCTCAGTCGTTCCAAGCAGATCCAGCCAGTGGCTGATGGGCTGCCGAACGCTAACCCAGCAACAACCCCTGCTCCGCCTCACACAACCCCACCACATAATCCCAAACCACCCGTAGCCTGACCGACTTGTGCAGTTCGCGCCGGGTACTGATCCAGTAACTGCGCTCGATGCTTTCATCTGGCAACAACGGCACCAGATCCGGATCAGCAATCGCCATGTAGCACGGCAACACCGCGATGCCCAACCCGGAACGCGCAGCCTGTTGCTGGGCGATGACGCTGGTGCTGTGGAACACCACGCGCGGATTGCGGCAGAAGCTGTTGAGGAACATCAGTTCCTGGCTGAACAGCAAGTCGTCGACGTAGCCAATCCAGGCATGGCGGCCGAGGTCTTCGCGGCTGTGCAATGGCGGTGATCGGTCGAGATACGCCTGACTGGCGTAGAGCCCCAGTCGGTAGTCGGTGAGTTTGCGGGTGACCAGCATGTCAGCGGCCGGGCGTTCGAGGTGGATGCTGATTTCGGCTTCGCGGTTGAGGATGCTGACAAAGCGCGGCACCGCCACCAGTTCCACTTCAAGCCCGGGATAGCGTTCGAACAGGCCATTCATGCGGCTGGCGAGGAACATGATGCCCAACCCTTCCGTGACGCCGACGCGAATCTTGCCCAGCGGCGCGGTGGACTGGGTGATTTCTTCCTGGGCCAGCAACGCGACGTTTTCCATGGCTTCGGCATGTTTGAGCAGCGCCTCGCCGGCCGGGGTCATTTCGTAACCCTGGGCATGCTGGACAAACAGCGCGGTGCCGAGGCTCTTTTCGATGGCCTCGATGTGCCGGGCGACCGTGGCGTGGGTGGTGTTCAAACGGCGGGCAGCGGTGAGCAAACGCCCGCTGCGCTGCAACTCGAGAAAAAACCGCAGGTCATTCCAGTCGAACATGATCCGTCCTTGAGGCAAGGCTGTTTAAAAACGCACAGCGGCTGCGCAAAAACTAACATTCTTTTGCCGAAAGCTAACAACTAGGATGACTGACAACAAGAACAACAAGACGAGGTCAGGGATGCAGACTCTCCTGGATGAATTCGACTACATCGTGGTCGGCGCCGGGCCGGCCGGTTGTTTACTGGCCAATCGGCTGTCGGCCAACCCGCAACACCGGGTGCTGTTGCTCGAAGCCGGTGGCCGCGATAACTACGCGTGGATTCACATTCCCGTGGGTTACCTGTTCTGCATCGGCAACCCGCGCACCGACTGGTGCTTCAAAACCCAGGCGCAACCCGGCCTGCAAGGTCGTACCCTGAGTTACCCGCGCGGCAAGGTACTCGGCGGCTGTTCTTCGATCAACGGTATGATCTACATGCGCGGCCAGGCGGGCGACTATGATCGATGGACCGCGGACGGCAATCCGGGCTGGAGCTGGAACGACGTGTTGCCGCTGTTCAAAAAGAGCGAAAACCATTTTGCCGGCGACTCTGAATTTCACGGCGCCAGTGGCGACTGGCGGGTCGAGCGTCAGCGGTTGTCGTGGCCGATTCTCGATGCCTTCCGTAGCGCTGCAGAGCAAAGCGGCATCGCCAGCATTGATGATTTCAACCAGGGCGATAACGAAGGCTGCGGCTACTTTCAGGTCAATCAGAAGGCCGGGGTCCGTTGGAACGCAGCCAAGGCGTTTCTCAAACCGATTCGCCATCGCGCCAATCTCACGGTGCTGACCGACGTCGAAGTGGACCGCGTGCTACTGGAAAACGGCCGCGCATCAGCGGTCATCACACGCTGGCAAGGTCAGGCGAAAACCTTCAAGGCGCGCAAGGAAATCGTCCTGTGTGCCGGCTCCGTCGGTTCACCAGGCATCCTCCAGCGCTCCGGAATCGGCCCTCGTCCGCTGCTGCAAAAACTCGGGATCGGCGTGGCCCATGAGCTGCCGGGGGTGGGCGGTAATCTTCAGGATCACCTGCAACTGCGGTTGATCTACAAGCTGGAAAATGCCCGGACACTGAACCAGATCGCCGCCAGCGTGTGGGGCAAAATGGGCATGGGCCTGCGCTACCTGTATGACCGCAGCGGCCCGCTGTCCATGGCGCCAAGTCAACTAGGGGCCTTCGCCCGCTCGGGGCCGGAACAGACCTCGGCCAATCTCGAATACCACGTGCAGCCGTTGTCTCTGGAGCGTTTCGGCGAACCGTTGCACCCCTTCCCTGCCTTTACCGCTTCGGTCTGCGATCTTCGGCCGCAAAGCCGTGGCCGGGTGGACATCAGTTCTGCTAATCCGCAGGACGCGCCGCTGATCCAGCCGAACTATTTGAGCCACCCGGAGGACTTGCGCGTGGCGGCCGACGCCATTCGTCTGACCCGTCGCATCGTTGCCGCACCGGCGCTGCACGCCTTCAATCCGGTCGAGTATTTGCCCGGTGCGCGCTTGCAGACCGAAGAAGAATTGCACGAAGCCGCCGCGCAGATCGGCACCACCATTTTCCATCCGGTGGGCACCTGCCGGATGGGCAACGACGTTGACGCGGTGGTTGATGCCGAGTTACGGGTCCACGGCATTCCTGGATTACGCATAGCTGACGCCTCGATCATGCCGCGCATCACCTCGGGCAATACCTGTTCGCCGACGTTGATGATTGCTGAAAAAGCGGCGCAACTAATACTCGAAACTACCGCCAACACAGCCCCTGTAGGAGCGAGCTTGCTCGCGAAAGCGGTGGAACTGCAACATTGATGGTGTCTGACACAACGCCATCGCAAGCAGGCTCGCTCCCACAGGGAATTTTTGCAGTCCTCCAGGGATTGAACGTTGTTCGCGGCATTGAGCTTTACCCCTGCAAGGAACACGCAACACCAGTGGAACAACAAAAACAATCACTGAGAGGGATACCGATATGTCAGAACATGTTCAGCCTCTAGAAGCCGTGCCGGTCGAAACGATCAGCCGCGACACCCGCAAAGTCATCTTTGCTTCATCGCTCGGGACGGTCTTCGAGTGGTACGACTTTTTCCTCTATGGCGCCTTGGCGGCGGTAATCAGCAAACAGTTTTTTGCCGGGGTCAACGACACCACGGCGTTCATTTTTGCGCTGATGGCCTTCGCGGCGGGCTTTGTGGTGAGGCCCTTCGGCGCTTTGGTATTCGGACGTTTGGGGGACATGATCGGGCGTAAATACACGTTCCTCGCGACCATCGTGCTCATGGGCCTGGCGACCTTTTGCGTCGGCTTGCTGCCGACCTACGCGAGCATCGGCATCGCCGCGCCGATCATCCTCGTGGCGCTGCGGATGCTTCAGGGCCTGGCCCTGGGCGGTGAATACGGCGGCGCTGCCACCTATGTCGCAGAGCACGCCCCCATCGGTAAACGCGGTTTCCACACCAGCTGGATTCAGTCCACCGCGACCCTCGGCTTGTTGCTGTCGCTGCTGGTAGTGCTCGGCTGCCGCTACTTCACCGGCGACCAGTTCGAAGTCTGGGGCTGGCGCATTCCGTTTCTGTTTTCGATCATTCTGCTGGGCATCTCGACCTGGATTCGCCTGAGCCTGCACGAATCGCCCGCCTTCGTGAAAATGAAAGCCGAAGGCAAACTCTGCAAATCGCCGCTGCGCGATTCCTTCGGCAAGTGGGAAAACCTCAAAGTCGTGCTGATTGCCCTGTTCAGCATCAACGCCGGGCAAGCGGTGACCTTTTACGCCGCGCAGTTTTACGTGCTGTTTTTCCTCACTCAATTCCTCAAAATGGACCCGGCCTTGGCCAACGGCCTGCTGATCGTCAGCGTGATCATCGGCGCACCATTCTTCATCTTCTTTGGCTGGCTGTCGGACAAGGTCGGACGCAAACCGGTGCTGATGATCGGCCTGCTGTTGGCCACTGCGCTGTATTTCCCGATCTTCAAATCCCTGGCGCATTACGCCAACCCGGCCATTGACCAGGCCAGCCGTCAGGCGCCGATCACCGTATTGGCGGACCCGGCAACGTGCACGTTCCAGTTCGACCCGGTGGGCAAGGCGAAATTTGATAGCCCGTGCGACAAGGTCAAAACCTTTCTGGTCAAGCAAGGCTTGCCGTACGCCAGCGCCGCCGCACCCGCTGGTAGCGGCGTGCAGGTCAGTGTCGGTGACGTGACGCTGGAAGGCTTCGACGAAGCGGCCCTGCGTGGAGCGGTGACCCTCGCCGGCTATCCGTCAAAGGCTGACATGCAGCAAATCAACAAACCGATGATCGTCGCGCTGATCGTGATCCTGATCATCATCTCGGCCATGTGCTATGGGCCGCTGGCGGCGTTGATGGTCGAATTGTTCCCGACGCGCATCCGCTACACCTCGATGTCACTGCCCTACCATATCGGTAATGGTTGGTTTGGCGGGTTCCTGCCGACCGTGTCGTTTGCGTTGGTGGTCTACACCGGGGACATCTTTTACGGGCTCTGGTACCCGGTGGTGATTACCGCGGTGAGCCTGGTAGTGGGAATGATCTGTTTGCGCGAGACCAAAAACGTCGATCTCGATAAAAACTGACGGGGTTTTGTGGCGAGGGGCTCCCTCGCCACACACCTTGGGAAAACGATCCTCAGACCTCGGCGTCCAGTAACTCGAACTTCACCTGATCCGGGTAGAACGCCACATATTCGCGTATCTGCTCAACGGATATTTTAGGATTCTCGTAACTCCAAACCGCATTGGCGCCTTCATGCCCTGGGACTTGCAAGCTGAAATAGCTGGCATCGCCCTTGTAGGGGCAATAGCTGGTGTGGTCGGTGCGGGCGAAATACTTTTCGTCGATGTCCTCTCGCGGCACGTAATACACCGGCGGGTAATTGGCTTCCAACAACACCAGTGCGCGCGCGGACGCGGCCACCTGAATGCCATGAAACTTCACCAGCAGGCAGCCCGGCTGCTCGGCGATGGTAATGACAGGACTAGGACCGGAACTTTTCATGGAATACGTTCCTCATGACAGTGATGAACCTGTAAGAGCGTGCGGTGCGGCGATCCGGCTTGCCCGCGATGGATCGCGCAGCGGCCCCAAAACCTGAGACCACACCTGTCAGGTATAACCCAAAATTCGCCTTCACCACGGGCTCGCAGCCGAACGGGCCGTGTGGGCGGCAGCAAACAAACGCAACAGACTTGCTGTACATCCATACAGATAAAGATTGATCGATTGCTCATCTGCGGCCATTCTGTGCGCCTCTTGCGCACTTGATGAACGATGGTGGTTATGCGGCTGTACCTCTGTGAAAAACCTTCCCAGGCCAAAGACATTGCGGCCGTGCTCGGCGCCAAGCGTCGGGGCGATGGCTGCTGGCTGGGAACAGACGTCACGGTGACCTGGTGCATCGGCCATTTGCTCGAAACCGCACCGCCGGACGCCTATGACGCGCGCTACAAACGCTGGGTACTGGCGGACCTGCCGATTATTCCCGAAAAATGGAAGATGACCGTCAAGCCGCGCACGGCCAGCCAGTACAAAGCCGTCAAACGCTTGCTCGGCGAAGCCGATGAGTTGGTGATCGCCACGGACGCCGACCGCGAAGGGGAGATGATCGCCCGCGAACTGGTCGAGCACTGCCGTTATCGTGGGCCGATCCGCCGGCTATGGTTGTCGGCGCTTGACGATGCGTCGATCCGCAAGGCACTGGCCGCGCTCAAGCCAGGGGCTGAGACCTTCAGCCTTTATCATTCGGCGTTGGGCCGCTCCCGCGCCGACTGGCTGATCGGGATGAACATGAGCCGGTTGTTTACGCTGCTGGGGCGTCAGTCCGGTTACCAGGGCGTGTTGCCGGTGGGGCGGGTACAGACACCCACGTTGCGGCTGGTGGTGGACCGTGATCGCAGCATTGCCGATTTCGTCCCCGTGGCTTACTGGGCCATCGACGTGCAACTGTTGCACGACGGCACGGCGTTCACGGCACAGTGGCGCGCTGCCTCCGATGTTTGCGACGATCAGGACCGCTGCCTGAACCAGGCCCTGGCGCAAGACGCCGCCCAAGCGATTGGCAATGCAGCGACTGCACGCGTGATCAAACTGCGCACCGAGCGCATGCGTGAAATGGCGCCCTTGCCGTTCGACCTGGGCACCTTGCAGGAAGTCTGCTCGAAGAAGTTAGGGCTCGGCGCCCAGGAAACCCTCGACATCGCCCAGGCGCTCTACGAAACCCACAAGGTCATCACCTACCCCCGCAGCGATTGCGGTTTTCTGCCGTTGAGTCAGCACAGTGAAGCGCCGGGGATTCTCGCTGCTTTGCGCCAGGCCGATCCGTCCCTGAACGCGCTGAACGATTACCTGGAACCGCAACGGCGCTCACGGGCCTGGAACGATGCCAAGGTCACGGCTCACCACGGCATCATCCCGACGGTGGCGGCGAAGAATCTGGATCGGCTGGTGGGCAAACAGCGGGCGGTCTACACACTGATCCGCGCCCGTTATCTGGCGCAGTTCCTGCCCAATCATGAATACGACCGTACCCAGGCGGATTTCAACTGCGCCGGTGAAGCCTTGCGCGCTGTTGGCAAGCAGATCGTCGAGCCCGGCTGGAAACGTGCCCTGCCGGAAGCCCTGGCGCCCGCCAAGGGTCGCGAGGCGCCCGCGCCACAAACCCTGCCGGCATTGGCCGAAGGGCTCGATTGCGCGGTGGCTGACGTGAAGCTCAAGGACCTGTGGACGCAACCACCCAAACCGTTCACCGAAGGCGACCTGATCAAGGCCATGAAGAACGTGGCCAAATTGGTGGAAGATCCGCTGCTCAAACAGAAGCTCAAGGACACCACCGGCATCGGCACCGAGGCGACACGCGCCTCGATCATCCAGGGCCTGCTCGACCGGGGTTATCTGATCAAGAACGGCAAAGCACTGGCCGCCACCCCAGCGGCCTTCAGCCTGATCGATGCCGTGCCCCGCGCAATTGCCGACCCCGGCACCACCGCGATCTGGGAACAGGCGCTGGATATGGTGCAGAGCGGCGAAATGAGCCTGGAAGAATTCGTCACCAAACAGGCCGCGTGGATGAGCAAGCAAGTCGCCCGTTGCGCGGGTCTGAGCCTGACCATCAGCGGGCCGGCCAGCCCGGCCGGTAGTGGTGCTGCACCGTGGAAGAAAAAACGCAAACAGGCGACACGCAAACCCTCGACGGGCACCAAACGCACAGCGAAACCGACAAGCAAGGCTTGATTGCACTTCGAACGGACGGTGATGGTCTAGTGTTCTTCGCGCTCAGGAAAGGCGCAAAGTATGACTTCGCATCGCGCTGAAAGATCCTGACCGGACCACGGACGGCCCTGCGCAATCTGGAGCGTCTTCAAATGCCTTCGATAGAGTTACACGCCGCCCAGCGCGACGACCTCGACACCCTCGAAAACCTGATGCAGTTCTACGTCTACGACTTCAGCGAATGGCTGCCACTGAAACTGGGGGAGCATGGTTTTTTTAGTATCCAGCCCAAACAGGATTATTGGCGCAACCCCGCGACCCAACCGTTTCTGATCAGAGTGGACGGTGAGCTGGCCGGTTTCGTGACCGTGGATAACGACACCCACATCGACGGCGCCGAGTACAACATCGGCTACTTTTTTGTCAGTCGGCGCTTCCGTGGCCAAGGAGTCGCGAAGATTGTCGCTTCCACCCTCTTGAGCCAATTCCCCGGTCAATGGCAGATTTTCCATATCGATGCGAACCCGCCTGCACGGCGGTTCTGGGCCAAAGTGATGCCTGATCTCACGGGCAATCAATTCACCCTGCATCAGCAGCCAGTAGACGGTTATCCCTGCACGTTCTACCGCTTCCAGAGCCCGCAGCCGTCGGCCTGACGGACGTGTTCCGCCCTCGCTTTTTCATTCCAATCCGTTTTGTCCGACAATATGTAGTGCATTAAAATATTCACTACATAGTGGTTGACGCCTCCGATTTGCCCTTGCATGATGCAGACATCTCCCCGATCGGGAGTACCGCAACATGTTTGAGCAAGCTCGTCTGACCGCCGAGCTGTTTTTCCCGGATACACGCTGCCCACAAGGCAGATTGAAGAAGCTGACCTGGCCCGAACGTCCAGTACAAGGACGAGAAGCGCTGGCGATCAATCCTCATGAAGCTTGTGGCCGACCCTCAAAAGTCGGCAGTGGCCAGAAGGTTATCGCTGCTTCTCTTCGTTGTGACGCTAACGCGTAGCAGTTATTCAACACGACTACATGCAACAGACGCGGGACCCCCGTTGAATTCGACGGCCGACCGCTGACGTCCTGGTTTCGGTGCCAGGGATCAACTAACCGATGGGCTACTTGTATTAGCGACTCAACTTTGAAAAATCACCAAATGGTCAAGGGGCATATTATGAATCTGAACAACCAACCTACTATCGATGAACTGGCTCGTATGTTCGCGGCGCAAAAAGACAGCCTCGACAGCCACATTCTGTGGATCAGCAAATCGGGCCAGGTTCATATCGACTGCCTGTCGCCTCACGCTCATGAAGCGGAGTTCGACCAGAACAACCAGAACCTGCTCGCCCGCCTGAAGATGTACCGTCGCGGCCAGGGCTATGTCGGCAAGAAAGCGGCGGCCGACAAGGACTTCATCGGTAATGTTCTGCACACGCTGAAACAGGCATGGGCATCGCTGCAGAACCAGAACGAAGTTCGGGTGATTGATCGGTTCTACTAATGATGTGACGTCAAACCTGACTCACTCATAAAAAAGCGCTTCACGGAAAACCGGGAAAGACGTTCTTGATCTTAATGAAAAAGAACTCGCTTTCCCGGTTTTCGTTTGCTTGCTGAATGACCTCTCGTGCAGGTTTGAAGGACGACGCGCAGATTTGTATTGATCTGTATGTTCGACGCGGATCTTACACAGCGATACATAACGGCCGGTTCAAGACACATACGCACGACATGAGGATGCAAAAGTGGGCTTCGTCGCAAGGGTTTCCCAGAACCCTGCGACTTGAATGATGAAGCCCTCTACCCTCAGCAGGAACCTGCCATGATCAATCAAATCGATACAGTGCTGTACACCGGAAAAACCCACACCACCGGCGGCCGTGACGGTCAGTCGAAAAGTTCGGACGGACGCCTGGACATCAAGCTGTCCCCGCCCGGCTCGTCTGGCAGCGGCACCAATCCGGAACAGCTACTGGCGGCGGGTTGGTCGGCCTGTTTTATCGGCGCAATGGGTAAGGCGGCGGTTGCGTTGAAGGTGACTCTGCCGAGCGACGTTGCCGTGGATACTGAAATTGACCTGGGCAAGACCGACAACGCTTTTTTCCTCCAGGCACGCCTCATTGTCAGCCTTCCGGGCCTCGATCAGGCGGTCGCCCGGGCCGTCGTGGACGCCGCCCATCAAACCTGCCCGTACTCCAAAGCGACCCGCGGCAACATCGACGTCGAGATCAATCTGATTTGATCCGGCCTGCGGTGACAGCCTGTCTTTTGGGGGCAGGCTGTACCGATAGTATTTTTCCGTCCTGCGGCTTTTTTGCCAGGATCAAATCGATCTAAAAAGCACGCTTTACACCGCGCACGCTTTGCTATTCTGAAGATGTAGGTGAAGACGCAGACTGATGCGCAAGCGGATAGCAAGGAGACGTGGGGCACGTCCCGAAGGGTACACGGTTAGAAAGATCTCCGCGCTGAGATCCAGCCCTTACGCCGTGTGAAGCAGAAGTACATAACACTGTTCTGTCAGAGTCCTGATAAACCTTGTAAGCCAGAAACCAGCACTGGCCACCTACTCGAAATCCGAAGCCCGCGTTAAGCGGGCTTTTTCGTTTCTGACCACTCGTCGCGAACGCGCCCTACTCCCCCTTGACACCGGTGGGGGTCTGCGGGACTATTATTACATCGCGTACGATACAAACGTACGCGTCACAATATCAAACCTACTGCAACGTTGAGGATTCATCCCATGAGCAAGATCGAAAAAGTCCTGGCCTCCGGCAAGACTCACACCAAAATGAGCGCTGCTGGCGTTACTTCGCGCGGCCATAACGGCACCGTCGACATCCAGCTTTCTTCGCCTGGCAACGCAGCGCCTGCACATGTGTTCGAAGCCACCCAGCCACACCCTAAAGCCGAGCAATTGTTCGCCGGTGCCTGGTCGGCCTGCTACATCGCCGCCGTCGGCCTCGCCGCCAAGCAAATGAACGTCGAACTGCCCTCGGATGTGGCGGTGGACATCGAAGTCGACCTGGGCCAGACCGGTGAGGCCTACTTCCTCCAAGCACGATTGACGCTGCGCGCACCTGGCCTGTCGCACGAGGTCGCGACAAAACTGGCACACGACGCTGACCAGATCTGCCCGTACTCGAAAGCAACGCGCGGCAACATCGACGTGGCCATTAACGTCCTCACGGCTTGAAGCACCGTGTAACCGAGCCAGTCATTGGCGTCTAAAACCCCACATATATCGCATACGATGTAAGCGTATGCGAAACACAAATTACCGAATTTTTAAGGAATCACCATGAGCAAGATTGAAAAAGTCCTGGCCACCGGCAAAACCCACACCACCGCCAGCAGCAACGGCCACACTTCGCGCGGCCACAACGGCAGCCTTGATATCGCGCTCTCGTCGCCCGGAAACACCACGCCAGCGCACGTGTTTGCTGCGACCCAGCCGCACCCGACTGCCGAGCAACTGTTCGCCGGCGCCTGGTCGGCCTGCTACACCGCCGCCGTCGGGCTGGTCGCCAATGACATGAACGTGGTGCTGCCAGCGGATTTGTCGGTCGACATCGAAGTCGACCTGGGCCAGACCGGTGAGGCCTACTCCCTCCAAGCACGATTGACGCTGCGCGCACCTGGCCTGTCGCACGAGGTCGCGACAAAACTGGCCCACACTGCTGACCAAATCTGCCCGTACTCGAAAGCAACGCGAGGCAACATCGACGTGGACTTGAACGTGCTCACGGCGTAAATCACGGCGCGGCGGGTTCGGCACTGAGTCGAGCCCGCCACTGGCCGTTGATCATTTTTGAAGTTACCGCCCTTACGACACCATCGCACACGAGGTATATTTCAGCCTTGCGCGACAGCAGTCTTCGACGAATGAGGTGACAGATGAAACCCACCGCCCCAGCGGCACCCACGAGCCCCAAGCTCTCTGACTTTCTGTGTTTTGCGGTCTATTCCACCAACCTCGCCTTCGGCAAGGCGTACAAGCCGATCCTGGAAAAACTCGGCCTGACCTACACGCAATACATCACCATCGTAGCGTTGTGGGAGGAAGATGATCAGACCGTCGGCAGCCTGGGTGAAAAGCTGTTTCTTGAGTCGAACACCCTCACGCCTATCCTGAAAAAGCTCGAAGCGATGGGCTACCTGCAGCGCCAGCGCGATCCCGAGGATGAGCGTCAGGTGCGGATCAACCTGACCAAGGAAGGCAAAGGTCTGCGCGAAGGCCGCCCGGAAATGGGCCTCGCCGGCGCGACAGGTCTGACGCCGGACGAGTTCGTCCAAATGCAAAAAGCGATCGTGACGCTGCGTAACAACTTGATCAAATCGATGAATACTGAGGAGTGAGTGCAATGACCACGCAAACCGAAACCGCAATTCTGGCCGGCGGCTGCTTCTGGGGCATGCAGGACTTGATCAGACGAATCCCCGGCGTGCTCTCGACACGGGTCGGTTACTCGGGCGGTGATGTACCCAATGCCACTTACCGCAACCATGGCACCCACGCGGAAGCCATCGAGATCGTGTTCAATCCGGCGGTGATCAGCTATCGCCAGATTCTTGAGTTTTTCTTCCAGATTCACGACCCTTCGACCACCAATCGTCAGGGTAACGACGTTGGCCTCAGCTACCGTTCGGCGATTTTCTATCTCAACGAGGAACAGCGCGATGTGGCCGAGGACACGGCAGCGGATGTGGATGCTTCCGGCCTGTGGCCTGGCAAGGTCGTGACAGAAATCGTGCCCGCTGGCCCGTTCTGGCAGGCCGAACCGGAGCATCAGGATTACCTGGAAAAAGTGCCCAACGGTTACACCTGTCACTTCATTCGACCTAACTGGAAACTGCCGAAACGCGCGCTGTGAAATTGCCTGTAGCCGCTGCCGAAAGCTTCGACAGCGACTACCGCCTTACGCTGAATTACCAGTTGTAGCGATAACCCACGGTCGCCGCCCAAGGCTGCTCGATGTTGTTGCCTTTGGTGTAGCCCGCTTCAGCGAAGACGTTGTGTTTGTCCGCCGCGGCCACCATGACTCCGCCTGCCATTTCGGCACGGGAACCCGGCAGGCGACTGTCGAGCTTCGCACCGCTGACCTTTACGTGACTGTCGCCCGCATGCTCGGTGACCCAGGTCGCTTTGGCATAGGGTTTGACGGCCACGCCGTTTGCCAGTTGCAGATCACGCCCTAATGTCCCGCCGACGCGACTTTGCACTGAGACCATCGAATCCTGCTCGACGCTCAAGCCGTTGCTGGCGGTGTAGCGGCCGCCACTGATGTGCGCGACTTGCATCCCGACCTGGGGTTCGGCAAACCAGCCTTGACCCAGTTCGAGGTGTTGACCGAGCTGAACGTCTGCGCTCACGGCGTGATTCTTGTAGTCCGCCTTGACCTTGTCGCCGAGGTTGCTGGTGATGTTGATGTCGTTGGTCAGATAGCTGTATTTCAGTGCGCCATCGACATACAACCCGCTGCGGTCCAGGTAGCTGGCATAACCGCCGAGCGTGGTGCTGTCGATCTTGCCTTTGCTGGCCTCGCCGAAATCTTGCCGGCCACGACCCTCGCCGATCAAACCACCCACGTACAGCGTCCCCTCGTCGAGGGACACGGCGGTGTCGGCGCCGATTTCCAGGCCGTTGAGCTGTTGCGTGAAGGCACGACTGGTGCCGGTATCCACACGTTGTTTGGCGCCATAGGTACGAGTCCAGATGCCACCTTTGTCCTTACCGGATCGCAGCTCAGCGAAATGCGCCGTAGTGGCGTTCATCTGGGCACTGATCAAGGCGGCACCGGCGGCTTGATTGGCCACGGCGGCGTTGGCGCCTTTACTCAGGGTTTGCGCCTTGGGTACAGGCGGTTTCGGTTTGGGAATATCATTAGGCACGACCGGCGTGTTAGGTGCGTCAGGTGCGTTCGGCACGACGGGCGTGGTCGGCACTTCTGGAGTGGTTGGCATCTCGGGCGTGGTCGGCACTTCTGGAGTGGTTGGCATCTCGGGCGTGGTCGGCACTTCTGGAGTGATTGGCACTTCGGGCGTGGTCGGCACTTCTGGAGTGGTTGGCATCTCGGGCGTGGTCGGCACTTCTGGAGTGATTGGCACCTCGGGCGTGGTCGGCACTTCTGGAGTGATTGGCACCTCGGGCGTGGTCGGCACTTCTGGAGTAGTTGGCATCTCGGGCGTGGTCGGCACTTCTGGAGTGATTGGCACCTCGGGCGTGATTGGCACCTCTGGAGAGTTCAGGCTGGCCAGATACCAGTCATTATCTTCCTGCTGCAACTGGAAACGATAGGCGCCAGCATCAACGTAATTACCAAACAGATTGAAGTTACCATCACCGCCATTGCCATCCACCAGCATCAAACCCTGCTGCGCGTCGGCAGGCGCATTGCCTGAGTCGGCAACCACCAACGTATGGTTTCCGCTGACCGCCCCGTGCAACTTGAGCGAATCACCTTGCCGGGACGCCAGATCAGTGCTCATCAAGAAGCGGCCGTTGCCGCTAAGCGGACCATTGATGGTCAGCGTGTGAAAGCCGTCGAGCTTAGCAAAACTGACGTCGCCATCTAATTGATTGTTTCCACTGAGCGCCGCGTTGCCCCTGAGGTTCAACTCGCCGCCCTGATGGATGGTTGTGTCAATGGCTTCGGCCCCCTTCTCCAGCAGCATCGCCCCCCCGTCATTGACCGTGGTGCGAGTGGCTTTGGCTGAGACGCTTACAGATATTCGACCTCTATTGACCGTGGTGTCCTCGGCCTCAGAGTTATTGTCGAGATACAAGCCATTCTCGCTGTCGACGGTGGTCCGAAGGGCTTTAGCCTTGCCAGTCAGAGTTATAAATCCACTTCCTTCCACAGAGCTGTCCTCCGCCACAGCGCTATCGCCGACATACAAGTTGCCCTTTGCGACCGTGGTGCGAATGGATTTGGCCGAGTGGAATAGGTTCATATGCCCATTTTTTAAAGTACTGTCCTCGGCCACACTGCCGTCGGAGAGATCCAACACTCCTCCGTCGATGATGGTGCGAATGACTTTGCCCGAGTCGCCGACTTCCAGGCGACCACCTGTTTGCACAATGCTGTCATGGGCTTCAGCATTGTGGTAGACGTTCAGTCGCCCTTTACCTTGCACTGTGGTGTGAACTGCTTTTCCTGTGTTCTCGACTTGAAGTCGACCGCCTGCTTGCACAACACTTTTATGGGCTTCAGCATTGTGGAAGACATTCAGCTCCCCGTTGTCTTCGACGGTGGTGCCAATGGCTTTGGCCGAGTTGTCTACGAATATGCGACCTTTTTTTACAGTGCTGTCCTCGGCCACAGCGTTTTCATAGAGCTCCAGGGTTCCCCCCTCGACGGTGATGCGAATGGCCTTGGCCGAGCCCTGCACTTCAATTTCACCACCGACTTGCAGAGTACTGTCCTCGATCAAACTGTCCTCTCCGGCCTCCAGAAATCCCTTGTCTTTGACCGTGATGCCCGTTGCCCGCCCCGTATCGTGGAGCTCGACTTGGCTATTAGTTACGCTACTGTTACTGAACACGCCGTTATTGCCGAAAAATACCGTGGTATCATTATTGAGATCCCAAGACTGTGTCGTCTTGTAGCAACCGGAGTACCAATAGCAAGTAGCCTCAGCCTCACCCGGCATAGCCCCCAACACCAACAAAGCACTCGATACCGAAACCGACAACCGAGACAACCGCATACCCAACGCAAACATGGTGATCCACCGACAACAACAAAGAAGAGGCGGCGAAGTTTGCGCAGGTGCGGCTGTAGGTTAACGGCGGCAACTCCTAAGTTTTTGTAGGACGCGGACTACAAGATCATGGCCTCACGGGTGGCCTGAATGTGTTTTTCCAAACGTTTCATTGGTGGGCAAAAGCTTCCAGCACTGGGGAGAAGTAGAAGAAAATCCCCCCTTGGCTCAATCACTTGATGGAACTATCGAAGCGACGTGGCCGAGGACACATTGCCTTGGCTTCCTACGATGGAACCCAAGGCCAAACAGCAATCAGGTATTGGTCTTCAACTTGGTCCACAACCGGGTACTCAACCGTGCGATGGCCGCCGGCAATTCCTCTACGGTGAACAACTTATCCAGCACACTTTTTGGCGGGTAAATCGCCAGGTCCTGCTTCACGGCGGGCTCAACGAACTCATCCGCGGCACTGTTGGGGTTGGCGTAGTGGATGCTGTTGCTGATGTTGGCAATCACATGCGGCGTCAGCAGGTAGTTCATGTAGGTGTAGCCATTCTTCTCGTGTGGCGCGCTCTTGGGCATGACCACCATGTCGAACCACAGCGTCGAGCCTTCGTCCGGAATCGAATAGGCGATGTTGATACCGTTATTGGCTTCCTTGGCGCTGGCAGCGGCCTGCACCACGTCGCCATTAAAACCGATCACCGCGCAGACATTGCCGTTCGCCAGATCGCTGATGTATTTGGAGGCATGAAAATACTGCACGTAGGGTCTGATTTTGAGCAAAGCCTGCTCGGCCTTCTTGTAGTCCGCCGGTTCATGGCTGTGCGGTGGCAGGCCGAGGTAATTAAGGGTGATCGGCAGCACTTGCGTCGGATTGTCGATAATCGCCACGCCGCACTGACTGAGTTTCTTGATGTTGTTTTCATCAAAAAACAGGCTCCAGGAACGGGTGACATCGGTGTTGCCGAAGATCGCTTTGATTTTCTCGACGTTGTAGCCAATACCCGCAGTGCCCCACATATACGGATAGCCGTACTGGTTGCCGGGGTCGTTGACTTCGAGCTTTTTCATCAATGCCGGGTCAAGGTTTTTCCAGTTGGGCAATTGGCTCTTGTCGAGTTTCTGAATCGCACCGGCCTTGATCAGTCGGGACAGGAAATGGTTCGACGGGCTGACCACGTCATAACCGGTGTTCCCGGTCATCAACTTGGACTCCAGCACTTCGTTGCTGTCGTGAATATCGTAAGTGGCCTTGATCCCCGTTTCCTTGGTGAAGTTGACCAGGGTGTCGTCGGCAATATAACCGTTCCAGTTGGAGATATTGACCTGTTCGTCGGCAAACGTGGCTGCCGAAAACGAGGAGAGCAGGACCATCAAGGGCATCGTGTTAACGCGCATGTTGAATCACCTTTTTGTTCTTTTGTGGTAACCGGATTTCTAGATTTCTGACTTTGCCCGGATGGCCTCTACGCGCATTCGCAGCATGGCACCGATATCGAGCAGTGGTCGGGGCGGCAGCCAGCCGGGTTGTGCCCTGCGCATCACCGAATCGAGCAGCGGCGAATCAACGCCCGACGCCAGTTCGGCGAGCAGTCGCCCCCACAGGGTGCCGCGTGCCACACCAGAACCATTGCAACCGGCCACGGCAAATACCCCCTCTTGCACCTGTGAAAAATACGGCTGCCCGGAGCGCGAGGCGCTGAGGTGACCGGTCCAGGTGTATTGGATGTCTTGCTCGCCCAGCCAAGGGAAACGTCGTTGCAAGCCGAGCACATGGTGTTGGCGGCGGATCGACAACTCACTGGCGGACAAATCCCGCGAGCGGTATTCCGCCGTGTTGCGGATCATCACGCGGCGGTCCGGGGTCAGCCGCACCGTGGCGCCAAGGGGACGAGTGGATAAAACGCCCCAGGGTTCGACATTGCCCATATCGCGAAATTCGGCGTCGGTCAGCGGTCGCGTGAGGCTTGCGCTGAGCTCCATGGCAAACGTGCCGCTGTCCTGAATGCCTGCACGCGGCACAAAGGCGTTCAGGCAGACCAACACCCGTTTCGCCTCGATGCTGCCCTCGACTCCGTTGGCCCTCAGACCACCTTTATCCAGACGTTCAAGGCTGCTGATGTCGGTATTTTCGTAAACCGTAACCGTCTGGGGCAGCGCATCAAGCAAACCCTTCACGTACTTCGCCGGTTGCAGCAACGCGTTGCCTTTGCCACACCAAATCGCCGCACGGTAATGCCGGGTGCCGAGTTTTTGAGCCAGTTGTTCACCTTCCAGAAACTGCGCAGAAGCCCCGAGTGCGCGCAGCGTTTGCAGCTTGGCCTCGACGTGGGTCAACTTGCCGGGATCGCTGACGGCGAAGAAATAGCCGGAGTCCCTAAAGTCGCACTCCATGCCGTGACGGGCAATCATCTCGCTGACTTCTGCACGGGCGGCGCGAGAAATGGTGGTGTCCACTTCAAACTCGGCGAACCCGCAATTGCCAATTAACTCGTCGTTAGTCGGATGTTCGTGGGCCACCACAAAGCCGGAATTGCGTGCCGAAGCGCCTTGCGCGGAGCGCTGGCGGTCGACCACCACGATGCGCGCCTGAGGGTGCAATCGTGCCAGGGCATGGGCGGCGCTCAGGCCGGTAATGCCGGCACCGATCACCAGCCAATCGGCTTTTTGCGAACCGCTCAGACGCTCACGCGCCGGTACGCTGTCGGTTTGCGCGATCCAGCCACATTCATTTTTCATGCATCACCTGCCTGGAGTGTCGTTCCCGGCCTGCGCATGCGGTAATCGCATAGACGATGATTGATGGCGGCCGTCAGGGCTAGAATCTATTAGGTCTTCGGTGATACAACCAACGTTATAAAATCATTGAGCCATTCTGAAAACGCATGGATAAAATTCGCCACGCACCCAGTCTCCAGGCCTTGCAGGCGCTGGTGGTAGTCGCTGAAGCCGGCAGCTTCACTCAGGCGGCGCACACGCTGTGCCTGACCCAAAGCGCCGTCAGCCGACAAATACAGCAATTGGAAAGCCACTTCGGCGTGTCGATGTTTGTGCGCAGCAGCCGCAGCCTTCGCCTGACGTCGGAGGGTGAATGGGTGCTGGGCAGCGCGCGCACCATCCTTGAGCAATTGAAAACTCTCGAAGATCGGCTATCCCCGCAAAAACGCCCCTTCCGCATTCGCATGCATGTGTCGCTGGCGGTTCGCTGGTTGCTGCCGAAACTGAGCGACTTCTATCGCCATCACCCGGATGTTTCCCTGTCGATCGAGACTGTGGCGACCGAGATCGTCGAGCCGGCCAGCGACAGTGACGCGTACATCCTCTATCTGCCAGAGCCGTCCAGTGATCCTGCCTGCCTGACCCTGTTCGAAGAAGCGCTGATTCCAGTGTGCGCCCCCGGTCTCGGCAGTCCGACCCGGCCGCTGGCCTGCGTGGAAGATCTGAGCAACTTCGCGCTACTGCATCGTTCGGCGGACAAGCAAGCGTGGATCGATTGGCTGGCAGCCAATGGCGGCCAGTCGCTGGAGGACTACCGGCATATCCCCTTCAACCTCGATGAGTTGGCGCTGGACGCCGCCGCGCGCGGTCTGGGGGTGGCGATGACGGACATGACCCTGGCTGAGGAATCGATCGAGCGTGGCGTGCTCATCGTCCCGTTCGGCCGCCCCTTGAAGACCCGAGGCCTCTATTCACTGTGCCTGCAACCCTCAGCCGCGTCCCATCCGGCATGCGCGCTGATCATGCAATGGTTTGCCGGCCAGGCCGAGGAGATGGCGACCCCATGACCAACACGGTCCCCTAATGAAATGGCTACCCCCGCCGCTCCCTGTGATCGCCCACCGCTTTCGCTGGCAAGCCAGCTCCTACATGGGGTATCGGGTGGGTTCAGGGTTGTGGTTGCACCACCCCACGCTCTTCCAGCAATCGCACAAACATGGTCAAACTCTGTGACACCGTCCCTCGGCGCCAGACCAGCCAGGTGCGCAAATACCGGAACGATTCCGATAACGGCCAGATACTCACCGTGGTGCACCCCGGCATGCTCTCCAGCATGCTGCGCGGCATCAACGCCAGGCCGGCACCGGCGCTGACGCAGGCGAGCATGCCGTGATAGGACTCCATTTCGAAGATCTTGCCAGGCACTGCGGCGTCTTTGGTAAACCAGCTCTCGAAGTGGTGCCGGTACGAGCAATTGGAGCGGAAGGCGTAGATGTTTTCGCCATTCACATCCTGCGCACGATGGATCGGCGGATGGTTGAGCGGCGCGATCAGCACCATCTCTTCTTCGAACGCCGGCACGCCTTCCAGTGCCGGATGCAGCACCGGACCGTCGACAAACGCAGCGGCCAGACGGCCTGACAACACGCCGTCGATCATGGTCCCCGAGGGGCCGGTGGACAGGTCCAGTTCAACCTTGGCGTGTTTCTGGTTGTAGGCGGCCAACAGTTCGGGAATACGCACCGCCGCCGTACTCTCAAGCGACCCCAACGGAAACGCGCCTTGCGGCTCTTCACCCGCCACGGTGGCGCGGGCTTCCTGAACCAGGTCGAGAATGCGCCGGGCATAGTCGAGAAAACTCCAGCCGGCCGGCGACAAACGCAGTCGACTTTTCTCGCGGATAAACAGGTCCACGCCCAGATCCAGTTCCAGCTGCTTGATCCGCGTCGTCAGGTTGGAAGGCACCCGGTGGATGTGCTGCGCGGCGACGCTGATGCTGCCGTGCTCGGCAACTGCCTTGAAAATCTCCAGCTGAACCAGATCCAAATCATTCTCCAAACGTGAACGTTATGCTCAGTATTATTCAGTTTCCAGAAAACAAACACCACCGTAACCTGAGCGCATTCCCACCCAGCAGGACGGTGCCATGACCAGCGTTTCCAACCTTACCCATGCGATTTCGATCAACCCGGCCACCGGCGAACAGATCGGCCATTACCCTTTCGAGTCCGAATCGGCTCTGCAAGCCGCCTTGTCGCGGGCTGCTGGCGGATTTCGCGTCTGGCGCAAAACAGCCGTCGAGCAACGCTCACAATTGCTAGTCGCCTTGGCTCGGGCATTGCGCGACAGTGCCGACAAAATGGCCACCATGATCACCCTGGAAATGGGCAAGCCGATCACCCAGTCCCGCGGCGAAATCGAGAAGTGTGCGCAGCTCTGCGAGTGGTACGCCGAGCACGGCCCGGCCATGCTCAACGCCGAACCGACGCTGGTTGAAGGCGGTAAGGCGCGCATTGAATACCGTCCGCTCGGACCTATTCTCGCGGTGATGCCGTGGAACTTCCCGATTTGGCAGGTGCTGCGCGGTGCTGTTCCAGCGCTGATCGCTGGCAATACCTACGTGCTTAAACATGCTCCCAATGTGATGGGCAGCGCTTATCTGCTGCTGGAAGCCTTCAAGAACGCCGATTTCCCTCAAGGTGTTTTCGAGGTGCTGAACGTCACGCCTGAGGGCGTCTCCACGGCGATTGCCGACCCTCGTATCGCGGCAATAACCCTCACCGGCAGCGTGCGCGCCGGCATGGCCATCGGTGCTCAGGCCGGTGCCGCGCTGAAGAAATGCGTGCTGGAACTGGGCGGTTCCGATCCGTTCATCGTGCTCAACGATGCAGACCTCGATGAAGCGGTCAAAGCCGCCGTCATCGGCCGCTACCAGAACACCGGGCAAGTCTGCGCGGCGGCCAAGCGCTTGATCGTCGAGCAAGGGATTGTCGAGGAGTTCACACGGAAGTTCGTCGAAGCCACGGGCAAACTGGTGGTCGGCGATCCTCTGGCCGCCAACACTTACCTCGGCCCGATGGCCCGTTTTGATCTGCGTGATGAACTGGATCAACAAGTGCGTGCCACCCTGGAAGAAGGCGCAACACTGTTGATGGGTGGCAAGAAGGCTGTAGGCTCCGGTAACTTCTATGAGCCGACCGTGTTCGCCAATGTCACCGATCAGATGACGTCGTTCAAACAGGAATTGTTTGGCCCGGTCGCGTCGATCATCACGGCGCGGGACACCGCACATGCGCTGGAACTGGCCAATGACAGTGAGTTCGGCCTGGCTGCAACCATTTTTACGGGCAATGTCGCACTCGCCCAACAGATGGCCGGCGAACTGGAAACCGGTGGTGTGTTCATCAATGGCTACAGCGCTTCCGACCCCCGCGTGACCTTTGGCGGCGTGAAGAAAAGCGGTTTCGGCCGCGAGCTGTCGCACTTCGGGGTTCGCGAGTTCTGCAATGCGCAGACCGTGTGGCTGGACCGCCGCTAAGCGAATTACGTTGCCTGGGAGTCGTTGGTTCCCAGGCAGCGGTTTTACTCGTGGAAGAAGTAGAGCTTGTTAACGATCATCCAGCGCTCGTTGATTTTCAGCAACGACAAATAATCCGTGAAGCGCATGCCCATGTAGTCATCCATCACTTTGACGGCGGCGGCATCCCCGGTGATATCGACACTGATCATTTCCCAGAACGGTTTGATCTCTTTGGGCGCCGGTCCTTCGGCCTTGATCGCGCTGATAAAGTCATCCAGCGATAACCATTCCAGCTCGCCATGGTAGTGACCAATGATGCGACACGCGGGATGAAACGCGTGCCGCAGCAGCACTTCGTCGGCGAACACCATCCCTTCTACATAATTGCGAATGACAACGCTGATGTGCTCCCTGTCCAGCGATTGAGCAGTCATGAAATACCTCCCGCTTTATCGTCCTCACACCACCAGTGAGGGCTGATCGGTCCAAACTGGAAAGTCTAGCACCGCCATTTAACCCTCGCGGACGGCGACTATGCTGAGGAAAGCCATTTCCCCCGGAGGAGCTGAAAAATGTCACTGACGCTTTATTACCATCCGCTGTCGTCGTACTGCCACAAAGTGCTGATCGCGCTCTATGAACACGCTGTCGACTTCGAAAAACGGATCATTGATCTGGGCAACGCTGCCGAGAAAGCAGAGTTGCAGGCGCTCTGGCCGATCGGCAAATTCCCGGTTTTCCGCGATCACACCGGCCAGTTCGACGTGGCGGAGTCCACGATCATCATTGAATACCTGGATCATTATTTTGCCGGGCAAAACCGCTTGATTCCGGCCAATTGGGACACGGCGTTGGAGGTCCGTCTGTGGGACCGGATCTGCGACAACTATCTTCAGACCCCACTGCAACAAATTGTCCTGGACCGCATCATCGGTGCGAACGGCAATCTGACTCAGGCGCGCTCCACACTACAGACTGTGTACGGCATGCTCGACCGCCAATTGGCGAACAGCACCTGGCTGGCTGGCGACGACTTCAGCCTGGCCGATTGCGCAGCAGCCCCGGCGCTTTTCTATGCCAGTACGCTTGAGCGAATTCCTGATGAATACGGCCACTTGAGCGCCTATTTCGACACGCTGATGAGCAGGCCGTCCGTGCAGCGGGTGATCGATGAAGCCCGGCCTTACTTCCCTCTCTACCCGTTTGCGCAAGACATCCCGCAACGGTTTTACTCTCACACCTAACGCACGATATCGATTAGCTGCTCGCGCTGCGCCCCCGTGAGCATCGGACCGAAACCGGCACCGGCATTGTCCGCCATGTAACGCGGATTGCCGGTACCGGGGATCACGCAGGTCACCGCCGAATGGGACAACAGGAACTTCAACGCCAGTTGCGCCCAACTGGTGATCCCCACTTGCGCAGCCCACCCGGGCAGCGGCTTGCCTTTCAGGCGTTTGAGCAAACCACCGCCACCGAAGGGCCGGTTGCAGATCACCGCCACCCCGCGTTCGCGACACAGCGGCAGGATACGTTTTTCGACACCGCGATCGTCCAGCGCATAGTTGATCTGCAAGAAATCCAGGGACTCGGCCTTGAGCACCGCTTCCAATTCCTCGTAGGCCGTCGGCGTGTAATGGGTGATGCCAATGTAGCGAATCCGACCTTGCTCCTTCCATTCGCGCAAGGTCGGCAAATGGGTTTGCCAGTCCAGCAGGTTGTGGATCTGCATCAGGTCAATGCGGTCGGTTTGCAGCAGGCTGAAGGACTGCTCCATCTGCGCGATGCCTTCCTCGCGGCCACGGGTCCACACCTTGGTGGCGAGAAAGGCTGGCGAGCGTGGCTCATGAATCGAGAGCAATTCACCGGTGGTCTGTTCGGCGCGGCCATACATCGGCGAGCTGTCGATGAGGGTTCCGCCCTTTTTGAACAAAGCGCTGAGCACCTCTGGCAATTGTTTGTAGGCGGGGCTGGAAGGCTGGACATCGAAGCCGCGATACGTGCCCAACCCGACGATGGGCAATAGCTCGGCACTGGATGGAATAGCGCGGGTCAGCATGGTCTTGCCTCCTGTTTCCGTCGACGGCGCAGAGGTTGCCAACACCTGATCGAAGGTGAAAACCGCCGAAGCACCGGCAGCCAGCGTGAGTAGTTGTCGACGTGTGTATCCGTCAGTGTGGCTCATCGTATTTGCCTGTATGGCCCAACCCGGCGTGCCCCGCTACCTTTGAACTAAACTCAGGCACTGATGACGTGTTAGCGGTCCTCATTTCCCGAGCCGTCAATGTCGCCCACTAAAGTTAGTCGAATGTTCAGAACCCTGACGTTTTCCATCGTCATCATTGCCGCGTTGTACTTGGCGCTGTGTGCGGCGTTGTTCGTGTTTCAGCGCGCCTTGATCTACTTTCCGCAACCCAGTGCTATCGCAACACCCACTTCGCTGCTGACGCTGACTGTCGAGGACGCGCAGGTGCAGGTGTCAGTCAGGCCGCATGACGGCCCGAACGCGCTGATCTACTTTGGTGGCAATGCAGAGGATGTGTCTGGCAACCTGGCCGCGTTTTCTCAGGCGTTTCCCGAACATGCGCTGTACTTGATGCACTACCGAGGGTACGGCGGCAGTACCGGCTCGCCGTCCGAAGAGGCGATTGCGCGCGATGCTCTGACCTTGTTTGACACGGTCTACAACCGTCATCCGACTATTGCAGTGGTCGGTCGCAGCCTGGGTTCGGGCGTTGCCGTGCGCCTGGCCAGCCAACGCCCCGCCTCGCGCCTGATCCTGATCACGCCTTACAACAGCCTGGAAAACCTCGCCAAACAGCGATTCCCGTGGTTTCCGGTGAGGTGGCTGCTGCGGGACAAATTCCAATCGTGGCAATACGCGGCCCACATCACGGTGCCGACGTTGTTGATCGCCGCCGGGCATGACGAGGTCATACCGCGATCGAGCACGCAGCAGCTCTACACCCATTTCGCCCCCGGCGTGGCCACGCTGAAGGTGATACCGGACGCTGGCCATAACTCCGTTTCCGACAGCCCTCAATACCTCAAGTTGCTGGGCGATGGATTATGAGAACAATAGCGTTCATAGACGGCATCGATCATGCGGTCACGGAGAGTGATTGGACTTACCGCCTGCTTGATCTTAGCCTGCGCGCGACGCGAAACACCTGAAGGCAGAACTCCATGATCGTCAGACCCAAACCGAACTTCATCAACATCCTCAGCGCGATCAAGGGCTCGATTGCCAAACGGATTGCCCTGCGCAGCCTGATGGTCATGTTGCTGGCTTCGGCTATCGTGCTCGTCGAAACGGCGCACCCCAGTTACTTCTCCAAAGTCAGCGCGACGCCGTTTACATTGCTGGGCTTGTCGCTGTCGATCTTCATGAGTTTTCGCAACAACGCCTGCTACGACCGCTGGTACGAAGGCCGCAAAGCCTGGGGCGACGTGATGGTTGCGATTCGTTCAATGATTCGCGAAACCGCGATCATCAAGGATGCCGACACGCGAAACGCCATCTTGGGTGACTTGTGCGGATTCGCCCATGCGCTCAACGCAAAATTGCGCCAGGAAAACGAACGCACAGCCAGTGCTCGCTGGCTCGACCCGATCCCCAATGACAACGCACCCGACTTTAGCGGGCGCATTTTGTTGCAGGTCGGTCAGCAGTGTTCGGCACTTAGCGAGTCGGGAGTAATCAACGAATGGCGCTACACAATCATGGCCAATCATCTGGTCCACCTGACCCAGGCGCAGGCCGCCTGCGAACGGATCAAACATACGCCGCTGCCGTTTGCCTATACCTTGTTGCTGCACCGCACCAGCTACCTTTTCTGCTTCCTCCTGCCCTTCGCCATGGCCGAACCCCTAGGCTGGATGACACCGATTTTCACGGCGATCGTCAGCTACACCTTTTTTGGCCTGGACGCGATTGGCGATGAATTGGAAGACCCTTTTGGCCGCGACGAAAACGATCTGCCCCTCGATGCATTCGTGCGCACCATCGAGCGGGAGATCCTGACCGCGATGGGAGAAACCCAGCTACCTCCCGTGCTAGCGCCAGTGGACTTTGTGTTGAGGTGATTTCACCTCTGATAAAAGTGCCGGTTTCAGCGGTCACCTGCGGGCGGTCGCCATGACCGTTAATCCGCAAGTTTTGCTTTTGCCCAATAAAAACATATTTTAATGCTTTAATTGATATTGTCGAACAATCCCACAATTAGAGGGTACCGTGATGAATATCAAAACCTTGGCTTTATTGTTGTTGGCTCTGTGCGCTCAACCCGTCTGGAGCCAGACTCCCCCCGCCACACCACCCGCCGCCGACAGCGCGGCCCTCACCACCCGTCTCGCGCTGCGCGACCTGTGGGTCGAACATATTTTCTGGATCAGAGACTACGTGATTGCCAATCAGGCGGGCGACAAGGCACAAGCCAAGCTCGCCGCTGAGCAGGTTGTCGCCAACGCCACCCAAATCGCCAACAGCATCGCCCCGCTTTACGGCCAGCCCGCCGCCGATCAGCTGCTCAAGCTGCTGGCCGGTCACTGGGCCGCAGTGAAACACTACAGCGACGCCACTGTCGCCAAGGATGCGAAAGGCAAGCAGGCCGCCATCGCCGACTTGACCAGCAATGCCAAGGCCATTGCCGCCTTCCTGGCCAGCGCCAACCCCAATTTGCCTGAAAGCACATTGGTCACCATGCTGGCGGCCCACGGCGGACACCATGTCAGTCAGATCGATCAAATCGCCGCGCATGACTATGCTGGCGAAGCCAGTACCTGGCACATGATGCGCGTTCATATACAGGCACTGGCCGATGCGCTGACGGCGGCACTGGTCAAGCAGTTCCCGGACAAGTTCTAAACGTGAGGACACGCCATGCTTGAAGGACTGGGCCGTACCCAGCAGGACTTGCTCAATGCGCTGCTGCATCATGCGCATGGCATGAGCATTGACGAGCTGGCGGAGCAATTGGCCGTCACCCGCACCGCGATTCGCCAGCACTTGGCGGCGCTGGAGGGTGCCGGCCTGGTCCTGCGCGGAGACACGCGCCCGACAGGTCGGCGTCCGGAGCAACTGTATCGGCTCACCGAGCATGCAAAGGAGCTGTTCCCCCGCCAATATCAACTGCTGGCTAGCGTCCTGATCGACGAAGTGGCCGATATCATCGGCCCCGAGGCGCTCGCATCGCTCATGCGCAGCATGGGCCGCAAACTGGCGCTGGACCGTGAGCAGCATGTGGTGGACGAAGCCAAAATCGTGCAGCACATGAATCAGGCCGGGTACGAAGCCGAAGTGATCTTTCGCACCTCGGAAGATAAGGAAATCGTCGCGCACAACTGCGTGTTCCACCGCCTCGCCGCCGCTCATCCGGTGGTGTGCGAGCTGGACCTGGCCTTGATTGGTGCACTGGGCGGTGGTGAGGTCGACCATACGGAATGCATGGTCAGGGGCGGGAATGTCTGCCGGTTCAAACTGCGGCCGATTGAGCGTAAGGATGACGCTGATACCAACACTGCTGATCCGGCGGCTGACATATAGGAAAGGATTCAATCGCAGGTTGCCTGATCCAAATCACCGCCGCAGCCCCCTGTGGGAGCGAGCCTGCTCGCGATAGCGGTGTGTCAGCTGACATTAATGTTGACTTTGCCGCCGTCATCGCGAGCAGGCTCGCTCCCACAGGGGGTACGTATCGCGATGACCAACGCCAAGACGATCAGCCCGGCGGCAACCGCAAACGTAACCCGCATGCCATTGTCGGCAAACACCGCGCCCATCGCCGAGGCGCCGGTGATCAGCCCCAAATTGCGCGACAGGCTAAGCAAACCGGCGATCACTCCCCGCTGATCCGCACTGACGCCCGTCATGATCAAAGTGTTGTTGGCTGCCTGAAATAACGCATAACTGGCGGTGACCACCACAATGGGCGCGAGATAGCCGGGAATGCCAAAACCCGCCGGCATGATCGACAACGCCCCGGCGCCCAGCGCCATGGTAGCCAGCCCGAAGACGGTCATGCGCTGCGCGCCAAAACGGTCCACCAGCCGACCGGCTGGAACACCGGCCAGCGCCGCCACCAGCGGGCCAACTGACAAGATCAGCCCGACCAGCACCGGTTTCAGCCCCAGCGCTGCGCAGAGATAAAACGGCCCCACCACTAGTGTCGCCATCATCACCGTCGACACCAGAGCGCTCATTGCCAGGCTTGCACTCAGCCCACGTTCACGGAACAGCGCCAACCTGATCAAGGGCGATCTGGACGTCGCCTCTATACACAGGAAAATCCCGGCGCCGACACCAGCGACCAGCAGCAACCCCCAATGACCCGAAGTCATGGCCAACGCATACGTACCGAGCGTCAGCGCCAACAGCAGCATCCCCGGAAAATCGAATCCAGCCCGCCGTGCTACAGGTTGATCCGCCGGTAAGCAGCGAAACGCGAGTACAAAACTCACAACGCCCAACGGCACATTGACCAGAAAAATCGCCTGCCAACCAAAACCTGACATCAACACACCGCCCAACGATGGGCCGAGCGTAGTACCCATCGCCGACATCGTGCCGAGCAAGCCCATGGCGCTGCCGGTCTGCGCCTTCGGCACCGTGTCCCCGACAAACGCTATGGTCAGCGCCAACAGGATCGCCGCACCGAGGCCTTGCACGAGGCGGGCGGCGACCAGCCAACCCAACGAAGACGCTAGCCCGCACGCCAGCGATGCCAGGGTGAAAATGACGATGCCGCTCAACAACAAGCGTTTGCGACCGAGCAGGTCGCCGAGTCGTCCGACGCTGACAATCAATGTCGTGATCGCCAGCAGGTAAGCCAGGACGATCCACTGCACGTTTTCAAACGCAGCGCCAAAGGCCTGAGCCAATGTTGGCAATCCGGCATTGGCGATGCTGGTGTCGAGGGACGGCATCAACATCGACAGTGAAAGGCTGGCGAGCGACCAACGGACCGGGGTGGATGACGTGAGGATTTTCATGGGCTGGCCACTTTTGGAAGATTGGCTTTCAGCGTATGCGCGTGAGTGGCATGGCGGAAGGTGCAGCATTTGCACTCAATACCTGCACTCAACGCCATGCCATTGCGCAGTCGTGCTAACGTTCAGCCATGACCACGCCCGATCTGAACCTGCTGTTTACCCTCGATGCCCTGCTCGCCGAAGGCAGCGTGGCGCGCGCCGCCCAGCGCTTGCGCCTGAGCCCCTCGGCGATGAGCCGGGCGCTGGCGCGATTGCGTGAAACCACCGGCGACCCGTTGCTGGTGCGTGCCGGCCGAGGGCTAGTGCCGACACCGCGAGCGCTTGAACTGCGCGAGCAGGTCAGCCAACTGGTTCAGTACGCCGAAGCGTTGTTGCGTCCGGCCGAGCTCCTCGATCTCAAGCACCTGGTTCGCACCTTCACCCTGCGCACCAGCGACGGTTTTGTCGAAAATTTTGGCCCGGCGCTCATTGCTCGACTCAGCGAGGAAGCGCCCGGCGTGCGCCTGAAGTTCGTGCAGAAACTCAACAAGGACAGCGCACTGCTGCGTGACGGAACCGTCGACCTGGAAACCGGCGTGGTGGGCGACACCACCAGCCCCGAAGTGCGCACCCGTATTCTGTTCCGGGATCGCTTTATCGGTGTGGTACACGCTGGACATGAGCTGAGCGACGGCGAGATCACACCCGCCCGTTATGCCGCTGGCCGACATATCCTGGTCTCGCGACGCGGGCGGGACAGCGGGCCGATGGATGACGCCTTGAAATCACTGGGGCTTGAGCGAGACATCGTCACCATCGTGGGCGGTTTTTCTGCCGCCCTGGCACTGGCCCGCGCCTCGGACCTGATCGCGACCGTGCCTGAGCGGCACACTCAAAACCTGCGCGCCGATTTACACAGCTTCCCCCTGCCAATCCCGACGCCACCGATCACGATTTCTATGCTCTGGCACCCGCGAATGGATGCGGACTCGGCGCATCGATGGTTGCGCGAATGTGTTCGTGAGGTGTGTGCATCGGCAAACTGATTTTTGCGGCACCCGGGTCTAGACTTCAATCCTTGCCGATACGGTCTGCTGATGTGAGCAAAAATCATGAGCGACGAAGACGATCTGCGCAAATTCTCCTCTCAAGTCATCGACGGCGTCGAAGCCGCGCCCGCACGCGCCATGCTGCGCGCCGTGGGCTTCACCGATGCCGACTTCAAGAAGCCGCAGATCGGCATCGCGTCCACCTGGGCCATGGTCACGCCGTGCAACATGCACATCGACAAACTCGCGCTTGAAGCCGAAAAAGGCGCCAACGCGGCCGGCGCCAAAGGCGTCATTTTCAACACCATCACCATTTCCGACGGTATCGCCAACGGCACCGAAGGCATGAAGTATTCGCTGGTGTCGCGCGAGGTGATCGCCGATTCGATTGAGGTGGTGGTCGGTTGCGAAGGCTTTGACGGACTGGTGACCGTCGGCGGCTGTGACAAGAACATGCCGGGCTGCCTGATCGGCATGGCGCGGCTCAATCGCCCTTCGATCTTTGTGTATGGCGGCACCATCCGTCCGGGCGCCGGCCACACCGACATCATTTCCGTGTTTGAAGCCGTAGGCCAGCATGCGCGGGGGGATATCAGCGAAATCCAGGTCAAACAGATCGAAGAAGTGGCGATTCCCGGCCCCGGCTCCTGCGGCGGCATGTACACGGCCAACACCATGGCCTCAGCCATTGAAGCGTTGGGCATGAGCCTGCCCGGTTCCAGTTCTCAGGAGGCGGTCGGCAGCGATAAAGCGTCAGATAGCTTCCGCGCTGGTCAGCAGGTCATGGAATTGCTCAAGCTGGACCTCAAGCCACGCGACATCATGACCCGCAAAGCCTTCGAAAACGCGATTCGCGTCGTCATCGCCCTCGCCGGCTCGACCAACGCCGTGCTGCACCTGTTGGCCATGGCGAATGCCGTGGATGTCGAACTGACGCTGGACGACTTCGTCGAGCTGGGCAAGGTCTCGCCGGTGGTGGCCGACCTGCGCCCCAGCGGCAAATACATGATGAGCGAACTGGTAGCCATTGGCGGCATCCAGCCGCTGATGAAACGCATGCTCGACGCCGGTATGTTGCATGGTGACGTGCTGACAGTGACCGGCAAGACCCTGGCTGAAAACCTGAAAGACGTGCCCGATTATCACGAAGGCCAGGACGTGATCCTGCCCTTCGACAAGCCGATCAAAAAGGACTCACACCTGGTGGTGCTGCACGGCAACCTCTCGCCCACCGGCGCCGTGGCCAAAATCACCGGCAAGGAAGGCCTGCGCTTTGAAGGCACGGCCCGGGTCTATCACGGTGAAGAAGGTGCTCTGGCGGGAATTCTCAATGGCGAGGTCAAGGCTGGCGACGTCATCGTGATCCGCTATGAAGGGCCCAAGGGCGGGCCCGGCATGCGCGAAATGCTCTCGCCAACATCGGCGGTTATGGGCAAGGGGCTGGGCAAGGATGTCGCGTTGATCACTGACGGCCGATTCTCCGGTGGCTCGCACGGTTTTGTCGTGGGGCATATCACGCCGGAAGCCTTTGAAGGCGGGCCGATTGCGTTGATTGAAGACGGCGACAAAATCACCATCGACGCCGAAACCCGGCAGATTACGATGGACGTCACCGACGCGGTATTGGCCGAGCGCAAGAGCCGCTGGGTGCGGCCAGAATCCAAATACAAGCGTGGGGTGTTGGCGAAATATGCGAAAACAGTGTCCAGTGCTTCAGAAGGGGCTGTGACGGATAAGTATCTCTAAGCCATCAGAGGCAACCTGTAAGACCCTTCGAGAACGGGGTTTCATATCCAATCGTTATTAGACCGACTATCCGAAGAAAACCTGGATTTATGCAGGCGAGTAGAATTTAGAGGGGGATCACTTCAACGCGCCTTTGTAAGGCAGGAGGTTTTACGATGAAAATCGTATCTTCGCTGGCGTTGATGGTAACGGTAGGGTGGATCTCCGTGGCTGGTGCAACCCAAAAGCAGATCGACACCGTTCCCTTGAACGCAACTACTTACAATGCCGGGCATATCGCTCAGGCCGTTCTAACCCCCTTGAACAGTAGTGAGACGGAACTCTCATTGTTCGTGGGTGGTGTACCCGACGGCACTTTGGTTCCGGCGCACTTGTATACCTATATCTACTCGGGAAGCTGTGCCAAGCATGAGCCGAAACCGGCCTATTCACTCAACAGAGTCATTGCTGACAACTTCAACGAAACAGAGGGAATCCAACTCGAGAAGAGTGTGCCTTTGGGCTATGACACACTGCGTTCCGGCCATTACGCACTCGTGGTGCGCGATAGCCCGGCCGATGGCAATCACGATATTTTCTGCGGTGAGCTTATCTAAGAACCTATCCCCGCTTCCACGCAACAGCGCGGGAGCGGGAAGGCGTGCTGGCCAGATACTTGATGTTGAAATCCGTCAGAGCCGAAACCGATCCACAGATTGCGACAACTTGCCCGCCAGACTCGACAGTTCATCGGTCGTCGACGCCGTCTGCCCGATAACCTTGCTGTTACCTTCGGACATGCCGGCAATCATGTCCACCTGATGAGCGATTTCGTTGCTGGCCAGGCTTTGCTCGCCGATGGTGCGGGTAATGTCGTTGACCAGTTGCGTCGTGTTGAGCGTCGCGTCGAGGATTTGACGAATCGCGCGCTCAACGTCGGCGGTCACGGCCATGCCTTTGTCGACCTGGGCCACGCCGGCCTCCATGCTGGTCACCGCCTCGCGGGTGCTTTGCTGGATGCGCGCGACCATGCTGGCAATTTCCTGGGTGGAGGCGCTGGTGCGGCCAGCGAGGCTGCGCACTTCATCGGCGACCACAGCAAAGCCACGGCCCTGCTCACCGGCACGGGCGGCTTCGATGGCGGCGTTCAACGCGAGCAGGTTGGTCTGATCGGCAATGCCCTTGATCACCTGAATGATGTTGAAGATCCCTTCGGACTCCTTGTCCAGCGTGCGGATCACCTGAGCCGACTGCTGCGCGGAACGAGCAATGCCGTCCATGTCCTGGACGACCTGATGGATTACCCGGCCGCCATCCTTGGCCAGTGACTCGGCCTGATTGGCCATGTCCAGCGCACGTTCGGCGTGGCGAGTGATTTCCTCGATGCTCGCGGTCATTTCGCTGGCGGCAGCGGCCATGGTGCTGGCGGCGGCGCTTTGCTGCTGGCTGCTGTCGGCAACCTGATGGCAACCGCTGCTCAATTGATCGCTCATGCCGCTCACACCGTGAGCGTTGCTGCGCACCACCTCGATCATGCCGCGCAGGTCACGCTGCATGGTCGCCAGACTGCGGATCAATGCGCTGGCTTCATCCTTTTGTGTCGGCTGGGTAATCGGTTCGCTCAAATTGCCATGGGCGATGCTTTGGGCAATCCGGCTGGCAGTCTGCAACGGGCCGATGATGCTCAGCGTCACCCAGCGTCCCTGAACCAGCAGCAACACCAGGCTGGCGACCAGCACGATGCCGAGGGTGAAATTGGCGCTCTGGATGGCTTGCGCTGTGCCGTGGCTGGTCTGCTGCGTGTTGGTTTCGATCAACTCGCTGAGGGCCGCCATCTGCTCTTCCAGTTGGCTGAACGCAGTATTGAAGGTGCCCAAATCTTTTTGCGCCGCTTCGGGATTTTCCAGCGCCAGGCCGACGATGCGCTCGGCGGCACTGATGTACGTGTCGAGACTCGGTTTGACTTTGTTCAGTGCAACTTTGAGGGTGTCGTTGACCGGCAGCTTAAGGTTGTCACCCAGTACTTCGCGAAAATGCTTGGCATGTTCCTCGATTGAACTGCGCACCTCGGCTTTGCTGCTGGTGCTTTTGCCTAGGCCTACCAACATCGCCGACAGCACATCGGCGCGCAGGGCGTCATGCATCATGTCGGCTTCGAGGTGATTGCGTAGCGCGGTCATGCTGACCTCGCTCTCATTCACCGCTTCAGCCATCTGCGTATTTCCCACGTAACTGACCAGGCTCACGATCAGCGCGGTGAGCACACTGGTGCCAATCAGCAAAAGTAAACGGAGTTTTATCGACACGGTGGAGCCCTCTGTTGTCACGTCGGCATTATGAAAACGCTATCGACCGCGGCCGCCACATGTTTAACGCCAGACCGGGGCTTTTAGCAATTTGCGACATGCGGTAGGCAAAGCCGCTCTTTTTGCACCTCGCCCTCCTGAACCTAGTGTGCAAACCCCAGTCTTACTCCCGCCGTGAATTCCCATTGCCAACCTATTCTTATCAGAGCTGTCCGCCTCATGCACCCGACCGTCCTCGCCTTGCGCTGCGCCTCGCTGTGTTTCTTGCCTGTACTTGCTCTATCCGCCTCCCCCGCTTATGCCAATGGCGAACGCCAACTGGTGGCAGCGATCAACGACTACCGTGCCCACCCGCAACGTTGCGACAGACGCCCGGCCCAGCGCCTGGCACCGCTGGCACTGAATTCCAACCTGGCGCTGCCCATTGGCTATGGCGGTGGTTTGCGCGAACGGCTGAAAGATTCCGGCTATTCAGCGGTGGCGGTACGCAGCATTCGAGTGGTCGGCGCACAGAATGCCGATGAAGCCTTTGATAGGTTGCAGGACGATTATTGCGGGGCGCTGCTGGACGGCCAGTACGCCGACATTGGCGTCAGTCGCGCCAGGACTGAATGGCAAGTGGTGCTGGCGCGGCCGGTGCTCGACAGTCAGATCGGCGATTCGCGAGCCGTCAGCAAAGCATTGTTGGCACAGGTCAACGCAGCGCGGGCCAAACCGAGGATGTGCGGCGGCCAGCGCTTCGCCGCCGCACGGCCGCTTGGCTGGAACCCCGCTCTCGGAGCTGCCGCACAAGGGCACAGCAAAGCCATGGCCTATGGAAATTACTTTGCGCACCAAGACCCCGACGGTGATATGCCAGCGGATCGAGCGAGGGCCGCAGGCTTTCGCGGCAGGCAGATCGGCGAAAACATCGCCGCCGGACAGAGTTCACCGAGCAAGGCGATGGCAGGATGGCTGGCCAGCCCTGGGCATTGTGCAAACTTGATGAACCCAATGTTTACTCAAGTCGGCGCTGGTTATGCGGCGCAAGCGCGCAGTGATAAAGGGGTGTATTGGACGATGGTGTTTGGGGCGCAATGACCGCGCTCATGCCCGCGGCTTCTTTAGCTTGATAAGGAACATCACCCACATCTGACAAAGGCGCGGGCTACCTCCTTCAGTGACTTGAACGTAGGGTTGCCGGCCGCCTCAATCTCGAAGGCTTCAGTAAAAGCTTTTGCCTATGAGCCCCGAATACTCCACCTATTAGCTGACTTGCGGATAGGCGTCTAACCTTATCCCTGCGCTGGCGTCAGCCAGCCGTTTTGAGCTGATAAGGAGACAGGAATGAGTCAGAAACATGACTAAGCCTGCCGTGGGCCACCGTGATTGCACCTCGTTTTCCGCTGTACCGATTTCCGTGTGATCAAAACAATCAGTGAATCGAACTGCTGGCCCAGCAGCCTGTGTCATTGCTTTCGCTCGTCGCTATTCCAGAACCCATAAAGGGCCGAATAGCCCGGATGATCACGACCAAAGGTAGCTCGCACATGGCAAATGAATCGAAATGCCCGTTTAACCACGCCGCTGGCGGTGGCACGACGAACCGCGACTGGTGGCCGAACCAACTGAATTTGAAAATCCTGCACCAGCACTCATCCCTGTCCGATCCCCTGGACGAGGGTTTCAACTACACCGAAGCTTACAAAAAACTGGACTTTGCAGCGGTCAAACGAGACCTCACGGCGCTGATGACCGATTCGCAAGACTGGTGGCCAGCGGACTTTGGTCACTATGGGCCATTCTTCATTCGCATGGCCTGGCACGCTGCCGGCACCTATCGCACCGGTGATGGCCGGGGTGGCGCTGGCTCCGGTCAGCAACGCTTTGCACCGCTCAACAGCTGGCCAGACAACGTCAGCCTCGACAAGGCACGCCGGCTGCTCTGGCCGATCAAGCAAAAATATGGCAGCAACATTTCCTGGGCTGACCTGATCGTGCTCACCGGCAATGTGGCGCTGGAATCGATGGGCTTCAAGACCTTTGGTTTCTCCGGTGGTCGTCCGGATGTTTGGGGGCCGGATGAAGACGTTTACTGGGGCTCCGAAAACAAATGGCTGGGTGGCGATACCCGTTACGGCAAAGAAAACGAGCCCATGCAAGAACCCGGCGAAGGTCCGCTGGTTGCCGAGCCTGGGGAAAATGAAGAGAGCCGTACCGAGCAAGGCCGCAATCTGGAAAACCCTCTCGCCGCCGTGCAAATGGGCCTCATCTACGTCAACCCCGAAGGCCCTGAAGGCAATCCGGATCCCGTCGCGTCAGCCAAGGACATCCGCGAGACTTTCGGTCGCATGGCGATGAACGACGAAGAAACCGTGGCGCTGATCGCTGGCGGCCACGCCTTCGGTAAAACCCATGGCGCCGGACCTGCCGACAATGTCGGGGCCGAGCCCGAAGCCGCCGGCCTTGAAGAGCAAGGCTTTGGCTGGAAAAACAGCTTTGGTACCGGCAAAGGTGCGGACACCATCACCAGTGGCCTGGAAGTGACCTGGACCACCACACCGACAAAATGGAGCAACAACTACCTGGAAAACCTGTTCGGCTTCGACTGGGAACTGAGTAAAAGCCCCGCCGGGGCGCATCAGTGGGTGGCGAAAAACGGCGCCGGCGCCGGTACCATTCCGGATGCCCACGACCCGTCCAAACGGCGTAATCCAACGATGCTAACCTCGGACCTGGCCCTGCGCTTCGACCCGATCTATGAGCCGATTTCGCGACGCTTCCTGGCCAACCCCGATCAATTGGCCGACGCCTTCGCCCGCGCTTGGTTCAAGCTGATCCATCGCGACATGGGCCCCCTCTCCCGCTACCTCGGCCCGGAACTGCCGAACGAAGAACTGTTGTGGCAAGACCCCATCCCGGCGGTCGATCATGCGCTGGTCAACGACAGCGACGTCGCCGCACTCAAGGGCAAAATCCTCGCCTCCGGCCTGTCGGTCTCGCAGCTGGTTTCGACTGCCTGGGCCGCCGCTTCCACGTTCCGCGGTTCCGACAAACGCGGCGGTGCCAACGGCGGACGCCTGCGTCTGGCCCCACAGAAATTCTGGCAAGCCAACCAGCCTGAACAACTGGCGAGCGTGCTGGCGAAACTCGAAAGCATCCAGAGCGAGTTCAACGCTGGCGGCAAGAAAATCTCGTTGGCCGACCTGATCGTGCTGGCCGGTAATGCGGGTGTCGAACAGGCGGCAAAAAATGCCGGCCAAACCGTTACAGTGGCGTTCACGCCGGGGCGGATGGACGCGTCGCAAGAGCAAACGGACGTGGAATCCTTCGGCTTCCTGGAACCGATTGCCGACGGCTTCCGCAACTACCTGAAAACCCGCTACCGCGTACCGGCCGAGCAGCTATTGATCGACAAGGCGCAACTGCTGACGCTCACCGCGCCAGAAATGACTGCGCTGATCGGCGGCCTGCGCGTATTGAACACCAACGTCGGACAAACCCGACACGGCGTCTTTACCCAACAACCGGAAGCGCTGACCAACGACTTCTTCACCAACCTGCTCGACATGGGCGTGGAATGGAAACCCACTTCCGAGGCCGCTGAAGAGTTTGAAGGACGTGACCGCAAAACCGGCGCAGTGAAATGGACCGGCACGCGGGTGGATCTGGTTTTTGGTTCGAATGCGCAATTAAGGGCGCTGGCTGAGGTTTATGCGAGCAGCGACGCGAAGGAAAAGTTTGTTAAAGACTTCGTGGCGGCATGGACCAAGGTGATGAACCTGGATCGGTTTGATGTGAAGTAATTGTTGAACCTGTGAGGCCTTGAATGGGCTGCCCCAACCCCGGTGACAGGGGTTGGGGTGGCCCAAAGGAAGACTCACTCGCTTGTGCCGGGACCTCGAGTCTACGGCTATCTATCCCACACTACGCCATTTCAAAATACGTTAAACGGAATCGTTGTGACCATGCGAAACTCTTTGACGTTTCCATCAATTTCATTCGGCGTGGCACGATGCGCCACATAGCCCACCTGGAGATTGCTACTTTTTAGCGCACCACTCTGCACGGTGTAAGAAGACAAGAGGCCAGACTCCTGTTGTTTATCACCGTCTAAACGTTTTACGGGATAGCTATTGCCTTGGTAATGAGTACCATCGATATCCCAGCCGCGAACATTGTATAAATAGAATGTCAATCCAGGCAGGCCGTAGGGCGCCGTATCCAAGGCGTACGCTAGTTGCACCGATTTTTCGTTTGGTCCGTTATAGTTCGACAAAAATGAGTTAGCCAGCATTGTGCCTTTACTTTCGTGAATATAATCAAAGTACTCATTTCCGTTTATCTGTTGCCAGGCGAATACTAGACTATGAGCCCCATGTGATAATTTAAAAGCCAGGCTATAGGCATCATTATCGATTGGACCCATTTTTGCCGAGCCCTGATCGTTGGTTTTATAGTAATTAAACGACGTGGTTAAGCCAAGGCTGGCTCGATCTCCTGCGTTGTGCACAAAACCGAGATAGTATTGATTCCAAAAATCCTCGACCTGAGTCGAATACACGCTCGTTTTAAAGCTTTTAAAAGGTGTATAGGTAGCCCCCGCAATGTAAGCCGCGTCGCTCGACACGTTGCGATTGCCATACTCGGATACGATATCCGTGGTGCTTTGCTCTGAACGCGGAGAGACTTTATCAAATGCGCCCAAGTCGAAACTCAGATTATTGAATTCAGCACTGTCCAAATTGACACCTTCGAAACTTGACGGCAGTGCTCTGTTAGTATTGTCAGCAATCATTGGCGTTTGCATATCCTGGCGACCGACAGTGAGCGTCGTATTTGATACTCGCCCCTTTACGTTGGCCAGTCCCAGTTTGCTCCATTGATGTACCGCGTTTCCATCACTGTCAGTCAGCGTCCGATTGCCGCCGCCGGCAATGCGCCCCTTGCCCTGTTCGAGTGCAATAGCGTTGTAAACACCCACCTCAACTCCAAGGCCAAATTCACCTTGGGTAAATCCAGAACGGTAGTCTAGGATCGTTCCCTGGACCCATGTATCACGGCGGTCGGTAGGCTCCGGCAAACCACCACTTTTTTTGATGAAGAATGTGCTGTTCCGTTCCGCTTGCTCTTTGGATAGAAAGTTTTTGGTTGATCCTGAGAGCGATTGCCCTGCAATGAATCCGGAGGCCTCGTCTTGGGTACTGCTGGACTTAAGCTGAGTAGCGACAAACGCCTGGCTGGAATTTTCAGCCTGGGCCGCGGAAGTCGCTATAAGGGAGAACAAAAAAACAGTTGTACGCTGTATATAACGCATGTCTATCACCAATAGTTTTTATTATTAGATCAGGGCTCAGCAAGTAAAAATATTTTCAATGCAACATCAAGCCAACACCCAAGCACCTGTGTTGAGCAGCCTCAGGCCAACAAAAAGAAACAACCAACGCTATACCGGGATTTATTTTTCAGCTAGACACACATCACTTTCTAACATCTATGTTTTTTGATTCAGGTAAAAACAGCATAGCGAGAAGGCTTAAAACGCTTACGCCAGCCAAATACCATGCCGGCGCCATCGGGCTGTGGGTGACCGCAATTAACCAGGTAACGATAAATTGAGTCGTCCCCCCAAATATCGCGGTGCCCAGTGCATAAACCAAAGACAAACCCGTGCTGCGAACCGCTATCGGTAACAGCTCTGGAATTTGCACAAGTCCGGCGGTGGCAAACATTGCGGTCAGCGCAGCAATGACTGTATTCACCGTGAACAGCGTGAGCAAAGTAGGCGCACTCACCAGCCACATGAAGAGTGGGACAATAGCCAACGTCAAAATAACCCGAGGAATAAAATTGGTAATCCTTCTTCCCAAGCGATCGCTAAGCAAGCCGCCTATAAGGGCAAAAACAAATGTCACCAACCCGCCGACCAAAACACTTCCTTGCGCAATCGGCGCAGAAAGTTTAAGCACTTGTACAGCGTAACTGACCATGTAGTTGCCGATTTGCGACGCAACGCCAATCGAAGCAAACAGTAGAACGCCTAGCAGTAGTACCTTTTTATGCTCGCGCAGGACAACACCAACGATTTCACTGCTTGTCCGCTCTTGGGCCGTTTCATGAGTTTCTGGCAATGCTCTACGCATGTAGATAACGATAGGAATCAGCACCAGGCTTAGAAAGAACGGAACGCGCCATCCCCAGTTTTCAAGCTGTTCTGCACTCAACCAAAAGGACAGTGCGACACCCAGCACCCCTCCCACCGCTACAGCGATCCCCTGGCTCGCAATCTGCCAGCTGGAATAAAATCCACGACGATGAGGGGGGGCTGCTTCGATCAGTAGCGATGTCGCAGGTCCGACTTCGCCGCCAAGCGCCAAACCCTGAATCAACCGGCAGATAACGACAATAATCGGTGCGGCAATACCGATCGACTGATAACTGGGCGTCATCGCTAACCCAATCGTACCGATCGTAATCATTGCTACAGTAAGAATCATGGCGGGTTTGCGCCCTGCCCGGTCGGCGTAGGCTCCGATCAAAATGCCACCCAACGGGCGGGCGAAGAACCCAACGCCAAAAGTTGCAACGGCTGCCATTAAGCTGCCGTACTCCCCAGCCACCGGAAAAAACGCTCTGCCGATGTAGACGGCAAAATATGCATAGATGACAAAATCATAAAATTCAAGCGCATTACCCGCCACAGCCGCCGCAATCGCTTTTTTATTTATTGCCGTATGACCTACGTCAGTGTCAGCAACTGAAAGATTCACATCCACCGATGGAGATATTGGTTGATTATTCATTTTATGATCATCAGGATAGTTAAAGTTTACAATCACCCGGCTCTCTTACTGTCGCATCAAGTCCTAAACCGCGAGTCCTTTAAGGGCCTGTAAGACTGCCTGTTCCGCCTGTTCCCAAACCTTTAGCTGCCACTCGGGCTCGTCAGGGTAGAAGGTATCCTTGAGATGACTTGCTATTGCTAATCCCTGTGCTGTCGTGCGCGTTTCATAACGGTAGGTCCAATGATCCGCTCTGAGTGCAGTGATCACTCGTTCAAGCGGGTAGGTACCATACTCAAGACAAATACCGATGTGTTTAGCGTTTTCACACTCTTGAATAATAGCGGCCTGGATCGGGCCACTCATTGGCACACTGGTAGACGTGCCAGTGTGCACATTAGTCAGTTCGCCCCACCATTCCTGCGCAAGATTGAAAATGCCATTATCAAAACCGGCGAATATTTTTTCACCGTAGCCGTAGGGCCCGAGCCCGGTATGAATATCGATTGAAGCAAGTACTTTGATATCCGCGGTGTACTTGCGCAGAATTGCTCTGATTGTATCGTTGCTCCAGGTTGGCGCCTTACCACCAAACCACATGCCCTTTTCAGATTTATATTGCCCTATGGACATAGCCTGTTGCAGCGCCCTGTCACCGTGTTCCTGGCGATAGTCCTCTAATACTTCGTCACTCTCTGGCGGCCACTGTTGCGGAAGCAAGGCGTCATGAATCTGGTCATAACCCGGGTTCTGCGGCAGGTCAGAATTAAAATTAATAAAATTTCTGTTGAGGTCGACGTTTTCCTGAGTGACGCGACGCAGATGCGAGAAACCGAACGGATTGATCGCATGTACATATAAAACCGACGTGTCGTCAGGTTTTGACAGATTCAAACCAAGCAAGCCGGTTTGCACAGCCGAACCCGTAAACCCTTCAACACCATGAACCCCACTGATGACAATGAGCATTTTGGAAGCATCCAGCGGGCCATCAATCACCACATCGGTGGCGAGCGCCTCACCTTCTGCCCCTTTCAGGTTCAGTTCATAACTTTCAACAGCCAAGCCTTTCGACTGCGCAGCCTCGAGGAATTTTTTTCGAGATTCAGCGTACGTCTGACTGAATAGTTGAGATATTGTTTTTGTGTTCATTAGACTCTCGTTTTTCACCGACTTGCTTTGCACGATTCAGCACGAACAATTGATCGCTGTCGGCATGCCTCACCAAACGCTTCGAATATTGCTCGAGCAAAGTCACTGTCCTCCACGCGCATTTCCGGATGCCACTGCACAGCCAATGCAAAGCTCGGTGCTCCCTCTACCGAGAAAGCTTCGATCAACCCATCCGGGGCAATCGCTTCAACCTTCAACCCTTTACCTAAACTCTCTACACCTTGGTGGTGGAGCGAATTCACGAGTACGCTTTTTTCGGTACATAGCCTTGATAGAACGCCACCAGCAATGATGTCTACCGAGTGGCAGTCTTGATACCAATCCTTAATAGGCCTGGATTGATCACCCTCACGATGATCAATGGCCCCTGGCCTCTCGTGGACAGCGACGTTTAACGTCCCTCCCCATGCAACATTCATTTCCTGGAACCCGCGACAAATCCCGAGAACCGGAATACCCGCTGCAACGAGCTTTTTGACTAGCGGCAAAACCGTTGCATCGCGTGCCGGATCCAGCATCGAACCCTCTGGATTTGATGCTTGCCCGTAATGATGCGGGGCAATGTTCGACGGACTTCCCGTCAGGACGACTCCATCTACATGGGCAATCAAACTGGCAATATCGATTGCTGCTTCGTCAGCAGGTAGCGCCAGTGGTAGCCCACCAGAAACCGATGCCACTGCACTCACGTAGCCGTGGAATAAGGTATGGGCTTGATGACCGTAACGCTCCACTCGGTCAGCGGCGATAGCTACCAGTGGCTTGACGGGCGAGAGAGGCAATGCGTTGCTCATGAAATTGTACGTGCCATTGGTTTGTAGTAGGCATCGAGTGTAAGGACTCACCTTTATTTAGGTAAATTGCAATTTTCCGCTTAAAATCTTGCAGAAATTGCAACTCGAGGCATCACATGAACACCAGGCAGCTTCACCATTTTGTGGCGGTGATGGAGACGGGGTCGCTCAGCGCTGCTGCTGAGGCTGTGCACTTGAGCCTCCCAGCGCTATCCAGGAGTCTCAAAGCCCTGGAAGACGAGCTTCGAGTATCGCTTTTTGACCGAAGCAATCGCCGCTTGCGCCCTACTCCTTATGCCTTGGAATATTTGGAGCGAGCACGCCGTATTGTCTTTGATGAGCGCGAAGGAGCCCGCGCACTGAGCTTGATGAAGGACGGCGCCTATGGCCCTTTGGCTTTTGGACTAGGGTCTTCCATAGCCATAGACCTGCTCGCACCCATGATTAATGATTTGGTTGCACAAGGCCCCAAATTGAGAGTTCAGGTTCAGGTGGAAAGCACGGATGTGTTGCTGGATTCACTACGGAGAGAAAAACTGGATTTTTTCATTGGAGATGTCAGCTCGGCGGCGAGCTCAGCGGATCTATTGTCAGAGCCACTCTATAAATGTACCTACGGCTGGTTTGCCAGACAGGGCCATCCGCTTGCCGCCAAAAAGAACATCACCATAGACGAACTGGAAAATTACCCCATCATAGGGGCTGGTTATATTAGCGACACTTTGGCATTCAATATTTCGCAGCTTTATGGATGGAAATTACCCCTTGAAAAAAACTTTTCTGTAAATATAAACAACCTTGAAACCATACAGAAATTGTTATCCGTCTCAAACATGGTCTCTCCTTCCACCTACAACGCGATGCTTCAACCACTAAAAAGCGGCGCCGTTGTAGCCCTGGACGTAAATCCAAAGCTTAATTTAGATATGACCCTAGGCATTGTGAGATTGGCCCTGCGCACGCTAGTTCCTTCTACAGAACAGGCTTTTGAAATCATACGAAATTATTTTCTCAAGATTGACACAGAAATAGCTGACTACATTTTGTAGCTCGGTGACAGCACACCCGTAACTCCAGAACTGCACTATTTGTCACGAGTGGACGCTTGCGCCGACACATGACCCAGCGCCGGCGTTACACCCGGAATACCTCCAAGCGTTTCTGTAAAAACCACCGAGGCTGTAACGCTGGTGCTCCCTTTCGCGGCCCGGGAGGTATAGGCCTGCCGGCGTTCGATCCCGTGCCGCAGTGCCAACAGCAGCGCGCTGACAAAGCCATACATGACCGTCACGATAAACGCGGACTGAAGCAGTGTTTGCGGCGCGAAGCTGGATATCTGCTGTGAACGGCGCAACAGTTCCTCGTAGGGAATGATGTAGCCCAGTGATGTGTCTTGAACAATGGCCAGAACCCCACTGATCAAGGCCGGCAACATGAGTTTCAACGCCTGTGGCAGCACGATCCACAGCATCGCCTGGTGCTCTCGCATGCCGATAGACAGCGCTGCTTCCCTTTGCCCTCGGCCCAAAGAAAGTATCCCGGTGCGGACGATTTCCGCCGTCATTGCACTATGGTGCAGCACCATGCCGAATACGAGATACCCCAAGGCCGACCAATGTAGCCCCATGGAAGGCAAAAGAATCACGGTAAAGAGGATCAGCAACAATAACGGTACTGCACGAAAACAGCCGATATAAGCGGCTGCCAGCGTGCGTAACCAGAGCTTGGTGGATAACCGCGCAACCGCCAATGGCAACGCGAGACTGAACGCCAATATCATGCTGATCACAGGGGCCAGCAAGGTCGCCACCAGCCCATCAAATAAAAAGGCCCAGCACCACGACCGTGGAGGTGAACAGCGAATAGATGAAACCGAGTTTGGGCAGTCCGTGAACGCAGGCTTCAATGACCTGATGCGCCCTGCCCTCTATGGCGCCAATCACCACATGACCTTGCTGGATGCAGAGGGGGCGCCCATCCATCGCCCTGAACACGACTACGTGGTGGGCGGCCCCCTGTGTGAATCGGGCGATATCTATACGCAGGATGAACACGGTGTGACACCTCGCCTGCTACCCGAGGCGCAGGTTGGCGACTTGCTGATCATGCATGACACAGGTGCGTACGGCGCCTCCATGTCATCCAATTACAACAGCCGCCCCCTGTTGCCGGAAGTATTGATCGAGCAAGGACAAGCCAGATTGATTAGACGACCACAACCATTGTCGGACTTGCTGGCTTTAGAGTTGGGGCTTTAACGTCCGAGTGATGGGTGAAACTATCGAGTGATGAACCAGGCCAACAACTTTCTGATGGGTCAATGCGGATGGCAATCCAACAGTGAGACCAGCCGCGGCTCAATCGAGGTCTCCAGCACTTCAAGCAACGCCAGCGTCACCGGCAGCTTGAAGCGCCGCCGTCCCGCGCTGCCGGGATTGAGAAATAACCGGTCACCGCGCCATTCAATGCGTGGCTGGTGCGAATGGCCGGTGATCACCAGTTTGATGCCGGCATCGAGCACGACCGGGACATCGGCGATGTCATGTACCAGCAAAGCGCTCCATCCGTTAAGGTCAAAACACAGAAAATCATCAAGCTGTTCTGCCCAAGGCGCGCCCAGATCATTGTTCCCGCGCACGACATGCAGTGGAGCAAGAGACGCCAGCTGCTCGAGAATGTCCCGGCTGCAAATGTCGCCCGCATGAATGATCCGTTCACATCCCTCCAGGACTGCAAGGGCTTCAGCGCGGAGCAAGCCATGGGTATCGGAAATCACGCCAACCTTCATGCATCACTCCAGACCAGGCTCGGGACTCAGGCGATTATGGATCTACTGTGGCCGCTTGCGCCTGCTTCGCAAGCCTGCAGGGCCTCGCTCAGAAAGACCTGCGCCCGCTCGAAATCGTAACCTTTCACAGCACCCTCCAGTGGCTGGAACCTGTTCGCAAACGCACCGCGCAGAACACCCGCATGCGTAGCGAAATAGGGCACGGCTTGCGCATCAAAGTCATTCAGCAGCTCATCCAGATGTCGGCAAATCTGCTGCAACTCGACGGCGTCGACCGCGATGGGGTCTGCCTCGACCACACCGGGCAACTTCTCGCGTAATTGCCCCAGCAGGGCCTCCAAAGGCTCGGTCAAGTCTTCCAGGCAGACCTGCAACTCATCGTGAGGTCTCTTTGCACGCAACGCCTGCTCCAATGCATCTGCCGCCTGCGCGACGGTGTCGGCACCGATGGTCGCTGACACCCCCTTGCAGCTATGGGCCAACAGCTCGGCCTTCTCTAACTCGCCCACCGCCAGCGCCGCGCGCAGCTGCGACAACAAGGGGCTCTGGCCGGCCAGGTAGCTGCGCAACAAGTCCAGATACAGGTTGTGCTTGCCCAGCACCCGGCGTAGCCCGGCAGTCACGTCCACGCCACTGAAATCCAAGTCGGCATCGGGCGTGATAGCGTTAGTTTGGATGCCAACAGCCTCTGGCGCTGCGCCGGTTGGCTCGATCCAGCGCAGCAGCGCATGGAACAGTGCGTCTGGGTCGATCGGTTTGACGACAACATCCACCATGCCCGCCTCCATGCAGCGTTCGCGATCGGGCAGCATGGCGTTGGCGGTCATGGCAACGATGGGCAGATCACGCTTGCCGGGCAAGGCACGAATGGCCCGCGTCGCGCTCACGCCATCGAGGACGGGCATCTGCATGTCCATCAGCACCAAGTCGTAGTCGCCCGTTTGGACCCGGTTGACGGCAATTTGCCCATTGCCAGCGATATCGACCAGTAAACCGGCATCACGCAGCAGTTCACTCGCCAACTGCTGGTTCAACGCGTTGTCTTCAACCAACAGTACCCGCGCGCCGAAAATCGTCGCCATGATGTTCCCCGTTGGAGCCTCCTGCGACAGGCTGTGAGGGGCGCTGTCATTGTCGTCCACCGCCAGCATCCGGCCGCCGCGCAGTTTTTTACTCGCTTCTGACACGATGCCAACCCGAGCGGTGAACCAGAAGGTCGAGCCCCGGCCGACGACGCTGTCCACGCCGACCGTGCCGCCCATCAATTCGGCGAGTTTCTTGGCAATCGCCAGCCCCAGGCCGGTGCCGCCGTATTGGCGGGTCGTCGAGGTATCCGCTTGCTGGAAACTTTGGAACAGACGCCCCATTTGTTCTTCGGACAGGCCAATACCGGTGTCCTTGACCGCAAAATACAGCAGCGCCTCGGACTCGCGGCACTCCTGCAGACGAACCAAGATGGTGATCTGGCCCTGTTCGGTGAACTTGACCGCGTTGCTGACGAAATTGATCAGCACTTGCCCCAAGCGCAGCGGGTCGCCCATCAACGTGGTCGGGACGTCGCCGCCCACATCGAGGATCAATTCCAGGTTGCGCTGCGCGGCCCGCGTACCGACCAGGTTCACCACGTTGCCGAGCAGCTCCTCAAGGGTGAACTCGGTCTGTTCGACATTCAGCATGCCGGACTCGATCTTGGAAAAGTCGAGCACGTCGTTGATGATGCCCAGCAAATGTTTGCCGGACTGCTGGATTTTCTCGATGTAGTCGCGCTGGCGCGGGTTCAGTTCGGTCTTCAGCGCCAGGTAGCTCATGCCGATAATCGCGTTCATCGGCGTGCGAATCTCATGGCTCATGTTGGCCACGAAGTCGCTTTTGTGTTGGTCGGCGATCTGCAGTTGGTGATTTTTTTCCTGGATTTCGGCGATCAGGCTGGCTTTCACCTTCATGCTAGCGGCTTGCTGCGCGAGCACATCCGTCAAGGCAGCAGTGCGTTCATCGACCTTGTGCTCCAGTTTTGCGTAATACGCTTGCAGTTGTTCGAGCATTATTTTTAACGCGTACAACAGGCTGGAGCGGTCGCTGGCTTTGGTTTGCAGTGTCACTGTTAAATCACCGGCCGCCACCCTGCACGCAATATCCGCTGCATAGGACGGCTCACCACCAATCTGCCGCACAATCATGCGGGTAATCAGCAAACCGATCAGGATTGCCAACACAAAGCCGCCTATCATCAAGCCCACCATGGTCTGGCCGATCCGCGCTACGATCACATCGGCTTCGGAGTTCCCTTGACTGGCCGTATCCTCGTTGATCTTGATCAGGGCCTCCAAGGTTGTCTGCAAGACCGTGTAGTACGGCATAACCTCAGTCTGCAGCACCGCGAGCCCCTCCAGATTCCTGTTCGCCACTCCCAACGCCAATGCCTTCTGCGCCGCTTGGAGATAGAGCGGCCATTGCTGGTCAAACACGCTTAAGTTTTGTTTCTCGCCATCAACCAGCAACGTCTGGCGATACGCATTCATGAGGTTGACAATGTGGCGCTCCGACGCCTGGTTTTTCGGTGTCAAGGACGCCATCACTTCCAGGTCGGTTTCCGTGCAAGCCCTGTAAATCCGGGCCATATCCTCCTGTAGCTCACTATTCGCATACCCCAGGTCGCGAATCGGCACCAGACGGTCGGCGTACATGCTGGCCATCATGTCAGCAACCTTGTAGATATTCTTGTAGGCGAGTACGCCAATCATCAATGCCATTGCGGAAACTGCAAGGAACGCGATGATCAGTTTTGTCCCCAGCTTCAGTTTCATGAACCACTGCATACTTTCTCTCCCGCCACATAGAGCAAAACTATCACACTGAGCTCTATGTCTGGCAGCCCCGGCAGTCACATGCATAGGCACATGCCGCCCGAAGACGGCTGGCTACCGAAAAAATACGGCACTACATCGCGGGTTTAGAGCTTCGGCGGGGATAGGGACTCAGCCGATCAAGGATCAACTTGAGCCATCAGTTCAGCAATCGACTCCTGGCGGTTGGCGTAGCGCTGGGCCAGCACTGCACAGACCATCAGCTGGATTTGATGGAACAGCATCAGCGGCAGGATCAACACGCCAATGGTGCTGCCGGCGAACAGCACCTGGGCCATCGGCACACCGGTCGCCAGACTTTTCTTCGAACCGCAGAACAGAATAGTGATGCGGTCTTCCACATTGAAACCAAAAGCTTTGCCCAGCACTGTAGAGGCCACCAACACCACCCCCAGCAGTACGCAGCACGCCACCACCAGCCCGGCCAGTTGCCACAGCGGAATCTGGTGCCAGATGCCCTCGTTCACTGCTTCGCTGAACGCGCCGAAGACCACCAGCAGAATCGAGCCCTGATCCACGAACTTCAGCCAACTCTTGTTGCGCCCGACCCAGGCACCGATCCAGCGTCGCGCAATCTGCCCGGCAATGAACGGCAGCAGCAATTGCACACTGATCTTCACAATTGCATCGAGGGTCGAGCCGCCATCGCCATGCACATTCAGCAGCAGCGTCACCAGCAATGGCGTGATAAAGATCCCGAACAGACTGGACGCCGCCGCGCTGCAAATCGCCGCTGGAATGTTGCCACGCGCCAGAGAGGTAAAGGCAATGGCCGACTGCACCGTAGCGGGCAGCGCGCACAGATAGAGCATGCCCATGTACAGATCGTCTCCGATCAGCGGCGACAGCACCGGTTTGAGCGCCAACCCGAGCAGCGGGAACAACACAAAGGTCAGACTGAACACCAGTAGATGCAGGCGCCAGTGGCCAGCACCGGCGATGATCGACGCGCGTGACAATTTGGCGCCATGCATAAAGAAAAGCAGAGCAATGGCTATGTTGGTCAGCCAACCAAAGCCCACCGCAACCTGACCACTGACGGGCAACACGCTGGCGAGCAGCACGACGCCGATCAGGGTCAGGGTGAAGTTGTCGGGTAAGAAACGGGGGCGCGTCATCAGGGTCATCCGGGTTTGCCAGGAGCGTGATGACGACTCTAACCCGTCCACAGATTACCGACTAACGCTAGTAAGCCAGTAGATGTCGCCTAAAGGACAGGACGAGCTGGCTTCTTGACGTTTCATGCCGTTAGGTGGGAAAACATGGGCTGCCCGGATGGAAGCGTCGGTTAATTCAAGAATCAAGGAAGGCTCATGAAAACCCTGCTGTGTTTATTGATCGCCACCAGCGTCGGCGCCGCGCTGCAATACGCCGGTATCCCCCATGGCCTGTTGCTCGGCTCGATACTCGCAAGCGCAATGATCGCCAGTAACCTGCGTTTCTCCCCTACCCTGCGTTTCGGCCTCGGCTACGTGCAAATCGTACTGGGGATCGCGACCGGCCTGATGTTTACGTCGTGGGACAGCCACACGGTCGCGGCCATCTTGCCCAGCCTGGGCGTCATGCTGATGTGCCTGATGGCTCAAAGCGCGGTGGCCGGTTTGGCGCTGCTGAAAATCGCCGGATGGAACCGCAAGGATACCCTGCTGGCCGTCTACCCCGGTGCACTCGCGGCGGTGTTCGACTTGCTCGAATCCGAACGCGCATCCGGCAAGGTGATCGTCGTGCATCTGGTGCGACTGCTCTCCATCACCCTCCTCGTGAGCTTTTGCATTCCAGGACAGACCGATGTGGCGATTGCCCAGAGCAACCCGTTGGACATGAGCCTGGCCTTGACCCTGCTGTCGCTGATCGCCCTGTGCCTGTTGCTCGGTCGTTTGCTGTTGAACGTTGGCGTGCCGGCACCGTTCATGCTCACCGCCATCGTCCTCACCGGCGTCTACGTCAAGACCGGCTACCTGCAGGGATTTCACATGCCTCCGTGGAGTGTCAACTCCGCCGCCGTCCTGCTCGGTGTGCTGATCGGCTCGAAATTCAAGGACATCAGCTTCGCTGAGCTCGTTCGCCACGGGCGTGCCGCGTTGATGTCCGTCGGCCTGATGCTGCTGATCGCCGCAGCGTTTGCCGGCGTGGCCGGGCGGGTTTGGGCCAGCGATCCTTGGTCGTTATGGCTGGCCTACATGCCGGGTGCCATCGAGACCATCTCCATGGTCGCCTTCAGTAGCGGACTGAACGTTGTGTTCATCCTGTCCCATCATCTGGTGCGCATGGTGGTGCTGCACTTTGCGCCGGCATTGGTGGTTCAGGCGCGGCGGTGGCGCGAAGAGGTTTGATCTGCACTCTGGTGGCGCAAGGATTAAACGGGAGAGATCGTGGCCAGAGCACCAATCAAAAGGGTCAGCACCAGAAATCCACCCAGGAAAATTGCCATCTTGCCCATTGGGGCCTCCTACATTATGAGTTCGCTGTGTGCCGCCATTGTGAGCCTGCCACTGAGTGCATTACAGAGGCAGATAGCTCGGGAAAATACGGATCAGCACTTCGAACCTGCAGGCGCCAGGGGCCGTGTTCGCACGATCTTTTGTTCTTGAAAACGAAGAAGCCCCGCCCCACTGAAGTGGGACGGGGCTTTCTATTGCACTGATCGCTGTTTACAGATCAGTGATTTCCTTGTGGCGAGGCACCAGCATCTTCATCACGCTCCATGCCACCAGATAGGCCAGCGAACAGATAGCGAACATGATCATGTAGCCGGTGTGAATATCGTTGATCGATTTGTAGTAGTCGAATACATAACCACCGATCTTGGTCATCACAACGCCGCCCAAACCACCGGCCATGCCGCCAATGCCGACCACCGAAGCGATGGTTTTTTGCGGGAACATGTCGGACACCGTCGTGAAGATATTGCACGACCACGCCTGATGCGCCGATGCGCCAACGCCAATCAACAATACAGGCACCCAAAAGCTGATGTAACCGAATGGCTGCGCCAGCAACACCACCAACGGGAACAGCGCGATCACCAGCATGGCTTTCATGCGACCGTCATACGGCTTGTCGCCGCGGGACATGAAGTAGCTCGGGAACCAGCCACCACCGATACTGCCGATCATCGTCAAGCTGTACAACACGGCCAGCGGTACCACGATGTCTGCGCCCTTCATGCCGTACTGTGCCGACAGGTAGGTTGGAAGCCAGAACAGGAAGAACCACCACACGCCATCGGTCATGAACTTGCCGAAGGCAAACGCCCAGGTCTGGCGGTAAGTCAGCAACTTGAACCACGATACTTTTTTCGCAGCGATACCCGACACTTCCGGGGCGACCATTTGCACAGGTTCATCGCTACGGATGTACGCCAGTTCCTGTGCCGACAAACGCTTTTGCTGCTCCGGCTTCTGGTAGAGCGCAATCCAGACGGCGACCCAGACGAAGCCCAGCATGCCGATCACGATAAAGGCCGCTTCCCAGCCCCAAATACCGGCAATCAGCGGTACGCAGATCGGTGCCAGGACCGCGCCCACGTTGGCACCAGAGTTGAAGATGCCGGTGGCGAAGGAGCGTTCCTTCTTCGGGAAGTATTCCGCGGTGGCCTTGATCGCGATCGGGAAGTTACCCGCTTCACCAATCGCCAAAACCGCGCGAGATATCATGAAACCAGCAATCGAGACCGGAATGACAGCAAGGCCGAGCGCGCTGCTCAGGGCGCCAATGCCCTCACCCATTGGCACGGCAAAGGCGTGCATGACCGCACCGGTGGACCAGATGCCAATCGCGAACATATAAGCTTTCTTGGTGCCAATCTTGTCGACGAAGCGACCGGCGAACAGCATGGAAATCGCGTACACAAACTGGAAAACCGCGGCGATGTTGGCGTAGTCGGTGTTACTCCAGCCAAACTGCGTCGACAGCTGTGGCGCCAACAGACTCAGTACCTGGCGATCCAGGTAGTTGACGGTGGTGGCGAAAAACAATAGCGCACAGATCGTCCAGCGGTATTTGCCGACCGTTTGGCCGACGCTTTGCGCATTCGCATTGATGGGCTCGTTCAGATTCATGGCATCACTTTATTATTGGATTATGGTGATGATCTCTCGGTTTCAAGCGAGATCAATAGTGTCGTAGTGCATCGCCAAAACGCGAAGAGTCCGCGCCAAGGCTGGTCAGATTCAGCCGGGTCTTGCGATCAACTTATGCTGTACCCCGCCGCCGGTTGCATCACGCGCAGTGCGATTGCTGGTGGCTGGAGCTGGGCGTGTAGCGAGTACTAGCGGGGGTTTGGCGGGACAGTCGCCTGTGACGGAACTGACTGTGCGGGCGCGCAAGCAGACAAGATCAGGCCAGAGGAAGCGACGTTGACGGGGATGAGTTCGCAAGGTGAATTCATGATGGGGCCGGCACTCTTTTTATTTTTTGGCATGAACAGTCGATGTATCGTCTGTCGTCGTACAACTGCGCCATTTATATCTAGTTACATGATGGGCTGTCAACATCCAAAATAGCCGCTGGTCTTGACAAGGACTGCTTGCGCAAATTTCGATTTCTTACAGAACTCGCTGGATAGAGGATCATCAATCGTGTGATTGTCGAGCGTTAACGACGCGATGTGAGGTCCTGGAGCCCACAACCATGTTGTACGACGACGCATGATCACAGTAAGCAAGCAGATGTTCCATTTCCAACAACGGATTGTTCCCCCACCCAATCAGGCAAAATGCCACCTATTTAGAGGAATATCCCCCACCACTCAGTTATTTCCTTTGAGAAACACTACCAATCAACCCCCTAATAACGCTGAACTTTTTTCCCCTTTTTGCAGTTGGCCCGACTTTTGCCATAACCCCTTGCAACGCAGTTGCTGTCGTTTCCGTTGGGGACGGCGGGATTCGCCATTTGGCATTACGCGAGGGGAATACAATGAAAAACGTTGCTTCAACGTTCAGTTCGCTCAACCTCCTGAAAAAATGCGGCGTAGTCTCTGTCATTTTTTTCAGCCTGGCCAAGGCCGGCGCAGCACCGCTCGATGATTTCGGCTCGCCGCCGCCCACGGACCCTTCAGCCTTCAACAATCCGCCTGCCGATCCCAAGGCTGCATTGGACGCCTTGGAAACAATGCCGGAAGCCAACCAGGGCTCGATTGCCTTGCCCAATGGCGTGTACGGCGACCGAGACACGCCGCGTGCAGACAATGTGCTGCCACCGAACTTGCAGACCTCGTTCAACTTCCCTACCAACGGTAAACCCAGCCCCTTGTTCGGGGCTCTACCGTTCACCCAGCAATTGCTGCTGTTCGAGGAATTTGGTACGGAGAAACTCGACCCGACCCTGCCCGCGCCGCCACTGACATTCCCCGTGCCGACCGTCGGCCCGGGTCCTGCGCAGGACCCGGACAACATCGCTCGCAGCGGCCCGTCGAGCGCGGCGCTGGAAGCCTTCATGCGCCAGCCGGGGCTTTACCCGTTCCCGTCGCAGTTTTCCAACGTGCTGGACCGCAATCCGTGGAAGGCGCAGGTCGAAGCGTTCCTCAACCGTCATCCGGTAGGTTCGCCAGCCGAGGGTCGTCCGCCAGGAAAGGGTTGGTCGCATCAGCGCTGGAACGAGTTCTACCCACAGGTCGCCTTCAAAACCGTGCAAGCGGGCGCCAAACTCAACGGCGGCATGCGCGACCGCCGTCAGCTGCACAACTACGCCGCTGGCGAGTTCGGTCCCGGTGGGCTCTACTACCAAACCTCGGACATCCCGACCACGACCGGTACCACCAAAGGCATCGACACCCGTTTCCACCCCAACTTCCCCCTGCAAAATCACAAGTCGCTGTGGACCTTCGACGGCACCTTTCCGCCAAAACTGTTGATGGTGCGATACGGTCAACCGACGCTGATGCGTCACTACAACGCGTTGCCCATCGACCCGGCCGCCAACGCCGGATTTGGCCTGCACACCATCAGTACCCATGAACACAACGGCCACGCCCCGGCGGAAAGCGATGGCTATGCCAATGCGTTCTTCTTTCCAGGCCAGTACTACGACTATCGCTGGCCGATCCAGTTGGCCGGTTACGACACTATCAACACCGACGCCCACGACCCACGCGCAGCGTTCCCTTGCTCACCGGGCGAAACCCTGTACGTCAACGACACCAACCCGGGCCTGAAAACCTGCGACAACGGCAGCATCAAGATCCGTGGCGACTGGCGTGAAACCATGAGCACCCACTGGTTCCACGACCACATGCTCGATTTCACCGCGCAGAATGTCTACAAGGGCAACGCGGTGATGATGAACTACTACAGCGCCCTCGATCGCGGCAACGAAGCGCTGGAAGATGGGGTCAACCTGCGTCTGCCCAGCGGTTCGGCGCTGCCCTGGGGCAACCGCGACTATGACGTCAACCTGGTGATCGCGGACAAGGCCTGGGATGCCAACGGCCAGCTGTGGTTCAACCCATTCAACACCGACGGCTTTCTCGGTGACCAGATCCTGGTCAACTGGCAGTACCAGCCGCGCCTGAAAGTGCGTGCGCGCAGTTATCGTTTCCGCATTCTCAACGGCTCGGTGTCGCGCTACTTCAAGATTGCCGTGGTGCGTGAAATCGCCGGTAACAGTGGCGAATTCCCCGGGCCGTCCGGCTCAGGCGTCTCCTACGCCCGCGTGCCGTTTCACATGATCGGCAACGACGGCAACCTCATGGAACATGCCGTGCCCTTCGACGGCAGCATGGACCTGGACGGCGGCGGCAATAAACAGCGGCACAACGCGGTTCTGCCGACGCAGGCGATCGCCGAGCGTTACGACATCATCATCAACTTCGCGAAAAACGGGATCAAGACCGGCGACAAGCTGTATTTCGTCAACCTGATGGAACACCAAACCGGCAAGGGCCCGGAGAAAGAGGAAGTGAGCCTGGCCGACGTGCTCTCCGAAAAATACAAAGCAGTGATCAAGCAATCCAGTAAAGGCCCGCAATGGGACAAGGGTGATCCGGCGGTGGGTAAATTCATGCAGCTGCTGGTTCAGCCCTATTCCGGCCAGGACGTGAGCATGAACCCCGCCGACTATGAACCTGCGAAACCGGGTAAACCAGCCGGCAAGACCATGATTCCGCTAACCCTCGATCGCGACGATCCGGCCGTCCAGGCCGAACTCAAGCTGGCGCGGCATCGCGAATTCATTTTCGGTCGCTCTGATGGCACCGACGAAGCACCCTGGACCGTCAAGACCGACGGCGGTTTCGGATACGCCATGGACCCTCGTCGGATCAACGCCGCCCCACAATTGGCCAACGGCCCGACGGACGCCGGGTTCTCTGGCGACGGCACCCTTGAAGTGTGGAAAATCAAGAACGGCGGCAATGGCTGGAGCCACCCGGTGCACGTGCACTTTGAGGAAGGGATCATCCTCAGCCGCGACGGTAAAGCTCCACCGGAATGGGAAAAAGGCGCGCGCAAGGACGTCTATCGCATCGGTCAGGAGATCGACAGTTCGGTGGATGTCGAAATGGCGATTCACTTCCGCGAATTTGCCGGCACCTACATGGAACACTGCCACAACACCCAGCACGAAGACTCCTCGATGCTACTGCGTTGGGATGTCGAGCATCCCGGCCAGTTCCAGTTGATGCCAACGCCCCTGCCTGGCTGGGACGGTGTCACCTACGTGGCTTCTGCGGCCCTGCCGACCGCCCGCACCGGTGGTAAGGACGACGATAACCAAGGGGACAACAAAAAACCGGTGGCCAATCCTGACAGCGCCATCAGCAGTAACGGCCTGCCGCTGACCATCAACGTGCTGGCCAACGACTCCGACCCCGACGGTAATCTGCCGCTCAAAGTGGTAGGCCTCAACCAGCCGGATTCGGGCAAAGGCACGGTCAGCACCGACGGTGTACGCGTGATCTACACCCCACCGGCCATCGTCCCCGCGCCGTTCACCGCGACGTTTACCTATCAGGCGAGCGACGCCAAAGACGCGGTGTCGGAACCGGCGACGGTGTCCGTCTCGGTCGCCGCCGCGGCGGTCAACGAAGACCTGGTGGTCACCAGCGCTTCGGTCACTGGCCGCAGCAACAGCCGCTACACCTGGGACCTGGCCGGCACTACCTCGCGAGGCACTGGCAATACCATCACCGTGACGGCCTCGACCACCGCGGGCCCGCTGAACCTTGGCACGGCCACACTGACCCCGACCGGTACCGGCGCTCGCTGGCGGATATCGGTGACGACCACCGGCAGTGGTCCGTCGCCCAACCCGACCATCACCATTAACTCGGCGTTCGGCAAGACGGTGACGGCACCGGTTGTCTCTCACTGAGTCTTCGACAGAACGTTAGCGATGAGAGCCTCATAAGTTTTTCGAGGCTCTCTCCCGCTAATCCTCCAACCGCCCTGAACGAGATCAAACAGGGGCGGGAAGCGATTGCTCTGCGCTGCGCAATGGCAAGGTCGCTCCGGCGGGCTTCAGGGTAAAACGCGAAACCGGCCGGCTCAGACCATAATGCTCGCGCAGCGTACTGCCCGAATATTCATGGCGGAACAGCCCACGCTTGCGCAGGATCGGCAGCACTTCATCGAGGAACACTTCAAATCCCTCGGGGAATGCTGGTGGCATTACATTGAAACCATCGGCAGCGCCACTGCGGAACCACTGCTCAATCAGGTCGGCAATCTGCACCGGCGTACCGACCGGAACCCAATGCCCGCGAGCACCGGCCAGGCGATTGATCAGCTGGCGTAGCGTCGATTTTTCGCGGTCGACAATGTCGATGATCAGCTTGAAGCGACTGGACTGGCTCTCGCTGCTGTCGAAATTGACCAAGTGGCGCGGGAATGGCGCATCCAGATCGTGACCGGACAGGTCGACACCCAACATGCGGTGCAGTTGGCCCAGGGAAACATGGGGCAGCACCAGTTCGTTGAGCTCATCGAACTTGCGCTGGGCTTCGGCTTCGGTACTGCCAATGTACGGGCTGATGCCCGGGAGAATTTTCAGCTGGCGAGGATCACGCCCCACCGACTTCACCCGAGCACGGATATCGTTGGCGAATTCGGTCGCGCTTTGCAGGGTCTGGTGCGCGGTGAAAATCGCTTCGGCATTTCTGGAGGCGAAATCACGGCCATCCTCGGAAGACCCTGCCTGCACCTGCACCGGTCGCCCCTGCGGGGAACGTGGTGAGTTGAATGGGCCTTTGACTTTGTAGTGAGTGCCCACGTGGTTGATCGAATGCACCTTGTTGCTGTCGGCAAACACTCCGGAAGACTTGTCCAGCACCAGCGCATCGTCCTCCCAGCTGTCCCACAGGTCACCGACCACCTGCACGAATTCCTCGGCCTGGGCATAGCGGTCATGAGCCGACGGATGTTGGTCCAGGCCAAAATTGGCGGCTGCAGCCGCCATGGAAGTGGTAACGATGTTCCAGCCAGCACGACCTTTGCTGAGGTGATCCAGCGCACTGAACGAGCGGGCCAGATTGTAAGGCTCGCTGTAGGTGGTGCTGGCCGTGGCGATCAGGCCTATACGTTGGGTCACCGCGGCAATCGCCGCCAGCCAGGTAATGGGCTCGAAACGAATGCGCAGACCTTCACGCCCGCTTTCGGCCAGTGACGGCGAATCAGCGAAGAAAATCGCATCAAGCTTCTCGCGTTCTGCGCGCAGCGCCAGTTGCTGGTAATAGCCGATATCCATGGACGCTTGCGGCACCGACTGCGGGTGACGCCAGGCGGCTTCGTGATGGCCGTTCGGGTAGATGAAAAGGTTGAGGCTGAGCTGACGTTCGGACATTTCCCGTTCCTTGAAAAAAGCAGGCATAAAAAATAGGGGCTTGCGCGCGGTGCGGAGGCTCAGTGCAGCTCGGCGAAATCGCTCAGCACATCGTCGCGCAGGGCGATGAAGCGACTGTCACTGCGGTTGCGCGGGCGCGGCAGATCGATGTCGAGAATGCGCCGGATGCGGCCAGGATTCGGTTGCATCACCACCACGCGATCACCCAGGAATACCGCCTCATCCACATCGTGGGTGACGAGGATCATGGTGATTTTTTCCTTGGCCCAGATGTTTTGCAGCTCGCCCTGCAGGCGCGCACGGGTCAAGGCATCGAGCGCACCCAGCGGTTCATCCAGCAAGAGCACGCTCGGCCGATTGACCAAGCCGCGGGCTATCGCCACGCGTTGCGCCATGCCTCCGGATATCTGATGCGGGTAGGCATCGATAAAGTCTTGCAGGCCAACCAGTTCAATGTGCTCGCGCACGGTCTCGTGTTTCTGCGCAGCGCTCAGGGGTGAATTCTTGAGCCCGACCGCGACGTTCTGCTCGACGTTGAGCCAAGGGAACAAACGGTGATCCTGAAACACAATGCCGCGTTCCAGGCCAGTGCCTTCGATGGGTTTGCCATCCAGCAGGATGCGCCCGTCGTATTCTTCGTCCAGGCCGAGAATCAGGCGCAGCAGCGTGGATTTGCCGCAGCCGCTGGCGCCGACGATGCTGATGAATTCGCCAGGCGCAATGTCGAGCTGGATGTTGTCGAGTACTTGCAACTGCGTCGAACTGCCCGGTCGGGAAGCGAAACGCTTGCTGATGTTTTCCAGGGTCAGGCTGTTGTTGAGCATGTTGCGATCCTTTTGAAAGTGCCCATCAACGGGGAGCGATGCCATACAGGCGCTGCATCCGTCGCTCAAGTGTCCGGGCCAAAGCGTTGAGACCCCATCCCACCAGGCCGATAACCACCATTGCAAACAACACCAGGTCCATCATGAAATGCTCGCCGCCATCAATCAGCGTATTGCCGATCCCCTCCCCCGATACCAGCAGGTATTCAGCGCCGATGGTCGCCAGCCAGGAATAGACCAGCGCCAGATACAGCCCGGTAAAAATCGACGGCAACGCGGCGGGCAGCATCACCCCGACGATGGTTTGCCAACGGGTGAAACGGTATACCCGCGCCACTTCCAACAGGTTGGGCGGGACGTTGCGCAAACCGTCACAGGTATTGACCACCACCGGCACCATTGCGGCCAATGACAGGAACACCACCTTGGCCACATCGCCCAGGCCGAACCACACCGAGATCAACGGGATCCAGGCGAACAGCGATATTTGCTTGAAGGTATTGAAGCTCGGTCCGACTAAACGCTCGAAATACCTCGACAGGCCCAACAGGCAACCCAGTACCAGGCCCAGCGTGGTCCCAATAAAGAAGCCACTGAGGTTGCGCGCCAGGCTGGCAGAAATGGCCCGCCAGAATTTACCCGAGGCCATTTGATCCAAGGCTGTTGCAGCCACTTTTTCTGGCGAAACGAACAACCCGGAATGACTCCAGCCCTGGTTCGATGCCAGCCACCACACGGCAATGGCGGCAATGGGCAAAACCCAACCGCGATACCGGCGGCTGCTACTACCTACTGACAAAATCGTGCTCATGACAGGCGCCCCCCGGCAGTTGGCCGACCACGATTGAGGCGTTTCTCCACGTAATCGAAACCACGGTCTATCAGCAGACCAAGCGCACCCACCACCACAACGGCCGCCATCACCAAGTCCAGTTGAAACAGCTGACGCCCATAGACGATCAGGTAACCCAACCCCTCACTCGACGCCACCAGCTCAACCACTACCAGAGACAACCAGGCTTTGGTGAAGCCCAGACGCAAACCGGTAAACAGCGTCGGGATAGCCGCAGGCAAGACGATGGAGGTAACGCTTTGTCGACGACTGAAACCGTAGGCCCGGCCGACTTCCAACAACCCTTTGGGCGCCTGGCGGAAAGCCTGCAAGGTACACAGCGTGATCGGCACCAAGGCCGCCTTGGCAATCAACACATACTTGAGCGTCTCGCCGATGCCAAACAGCAACAGGGCAAACGGTAACCAGCCCAGTACCGGTATTTGCACCAGTGCGTTGAAGGTGGGCAAGAGACAATCCTCTAACGTCCTGGACAGCCCCATGGCCAGGCCCAGAGCCACGCCGATGAAGGCGCCCAAGGTAAATCCGACGACAACCCGCTGCAGGCTGGCAGACGCGTTCAGCCAGAGATCACCGCTGGTGGCCAGGTCCGACAAGGCCTGGTAGACATACCCTGGCGCAGGCAGCACCTGCTCTGAAAGCCAGCCGCGCTCCACCCCCAAGTACCATAAGCCAAGCAAAACCAGCGGCAACAGCCAGGGCAAGGCCTTGTCAACCAGACTGGAGGGCCAGGCTGACTGGCGCGACACCTCAATCTTGCGTACTGGGCGGACCGGTGACGGTGGAAAACGTTTAACGTTGTCGCTCGGCAATGCCGGCGCCGCGTATGGCGCTAGTCTGACGGTCTGTGCCCTGGCCATTTGTCTAGCTCCCTTGCTTGCTGGTCGCGGCCGCTACTGCATCACCCGCCGGCTGTTTGCCATCCGGACCGTAGGGCGTCCAGAAGTTCTCAAGCCCCTTGGCTTTGAGGGAATTTTGCAAATAGTGGGTCTCGAACCAGCCATCAATACTGACGGGGCGGCGGATGAGTTTTTCTTCCTTGGCTTGATCCGCCACGGCCTGATAGCGGCCAAGCAGGAAGTTGTCGACCAGCGGCGAGGCTTTGTCCCTGATGCTCACCCCGGTAAAGTCGGCACGGAGTGATTCTGCCGGTTCATTACTCTTGGCCCACTCCGTGAAGACCGCGTCACGATTACTCTCTTGCGAGGTCCATTTCGCCGCATCCACCAGCGTATCGACGACTTTCTGCACGTTGTCCGGATGTTCTTTTTCATAGGCACCCCGAACGACCAGTGCGGTCTGTCGGGTGTAGCGCACATCCTGAGTGGGGTTGTCGTAAACAATGTCGATCAGTCCTTGATCGCGCAGCTTGAACAATTCGCGACCGCCGAATGCAGCATCTACTCCATTGGAAACCAATGCAGCCTGAGTGCTGCCGGTATCGAGGTTGATGACCTTGATATCGCGTTCGGTAAGACCCTGCTCCGCCAAGAGATTGATCGACACCAGATGGCCGTTGGTGCCACGAAAAATCGCGACCTTCTTGCCCTTCAGATCCGCAATGCTTTTGATGTCAGAGCCCTTGGGAACGGCCAGGTAAAGATTGGCTCGTACGCCCAGTGCGGCCAACAATTTGGTGTCCAGCCCATTGGAGCGTCCGACGACGGCGGGCAGATCGCCCTGATAGGCGAAGTCCAGTTGCTGGTTTGACAAGGCTTCGTTGACGGCGGGGCCAGCCCCCTTGAAAAAGAACCATTGCACGTCGGTCCCGGTCCCGGCGAAGGCCTTTTCCAACAGTTGCTGGTTGCGCACGATGCTCAGAGGCGACCCACTGAACGTCACCGGATCACCGCCACCGGCTGTCGCGACACCAATGCGCAATACATCGGCCTGAGCCAGGGGAATGAAAAAAACCGTAGCCAGTGCGGCAGCGATGCTGCATTTGAGAAACAGGGGAATACCTTTGAGTTCCATATGCAACCTTCCTTGTGTCCATGAGCTCGCTGTCAGGCGGCGAGATGTTTTTTGTCGGCTTCGGTTTTCGGTGAGCGGGTATCCGGACTTGGCTTGAGCGCCTGGCTCAAGCGACCATCCACCCCGACCGGCACATCACCGTCGATGGTGGTGCGGCGCACGATGCGCTGGGCATCGCCGTAGTCGTTGATCGCGATGTGCTGTGTGGCGCGGTTGTCCCAAATCACCACATCGCCCTCCTCCCAGCGCCAGCGCACGGTATTGTCGACATGGGTAATTCGGTCGTGGAACAGGCGAATCAGTTGTTTCGAATCGCTGTTGCTTACACCCTGTATCTGTTTGACAAAGTGCCCCAACAACAAACTTCTTTCACCCGACTCCGGGTGCACCCGCACCAAAGGATGTTCGGTCTCGTAGACTTCGGCGGTGAACTGTTCGCGATAACGTATGAGGCCCGATTCATTGGTATTACGCGGCGCCGCATAGTCATATAAGTTGGTGTGCAATGCGCGCAGATTATCGGCCAGTTGTTTCAATGGCTCTGGCAAGTCGGCGTAGGCCGCTGCGGTATTGGCCCACACTGTATCGCCGCCATAAGGTGGAATAACCACACCGCGCAAGATGGATATCTTCGGGTAGTTAGCCACAAAGGTGACATCGGTGTGCCAGGAATTGGCTCGGGTTTCCTTGGCGTCCAGGTGCAGAATGGCGGCGCTTTGTTCAGCTGAACGCACGGTCGGATGCGGCACCTGATCACCGAAGCGTCGGGAAAAAGCTTCGTGCTCGGCGTCATCCAGATGTTGGTTGCGAAAAAACAGCACTTTATATTTCAGCAATGCCTGATTAATAAATTCGAAATATTCAGCACTGATGTCCCCTCCTAGTTTTACGCCGTCCAGTTGTGCGCCAATTCGACCAGCGACCGGTTTAATTTGAATAGTCATCGAGCTACCTCCTGTCTCACGAGTAGTTGTGGGACAGATCATAAAGACATAAAAGCAGCTGTGACTAATCACAAATTATTCTAAAGATATAAGAACACCTCTAATAACAAACCCCTTAAAAGATTGTTCGAAAGGCTATAAACACGAGGTTATTAGCTCATAACATTTAGTGGGTTTACCTGGTGAACTTGATCCACAACGAAACCGACGGGAAAACTATTTAGTAGCAAGCTGGACACTCAGAAACTCAACCGCGTACCCGGTACGCGCCTGACGGAGGTGCGGGCTCATGACCAGAGGCGGCCAATGGCCGCTGGGCGCAATTGCCCGCCAGGGGCCCAACGGCCGGTGTCGATTGTTCAGCAGTGGCTGATTTCGAGTACCGCGCCTTCACACACTCACTGCAAAGGCGAAAAAGCCGCAGGCAGGTAAATCGTCGAGCGCATGTCGCGCAGTTGCGGACCGGAGTTCTCAGGTGGCCATACACCGTCTGCCACGGCTTGAGTCCGCACTTGCAGACGTTGCTCCAGGGTTGAATACGGCCAGATGTGCAGGTAACGCGGCAAGGCACCGTCGGTGGCATAAAACGCCGCATACACCGGCGAATACTGCTCGGCGGTACGCGGCTCCACGGCTTTGCTCCAGCCATCGAGTGTCGGTTGCAACCCGGTACTGACCAGATCGTACACGCGCATTTCGTAATACGGGCCATGCTTTCCGGCGCTCAAGGGATTGAGGAACGGGAACAAGCTGTAGTTTTCGATTCGCAGGTCAGTGATAAAGGCGTTGATACCGAACGCATCGCCCTCCAACAGAAAGCGCTCGCGCTCCGCTTGCCGCAGGCCTTCGTCGGCATAACCGCGCAGTACGGCAATTTGATTCAGCTGGCCGATTTCCGACGCCCAGCACCCCATCAATGTGCCACCCACCCCGGGCTTGGCCAGCGCGGCCTCGATTCGGACCAGTGCATCTGCAACGGTACGCACACGCACCGTAAAGGTCATCAGTTCAAACAATCGCATAACGGGCTCCGCCAATTCGTTGCCATTAGCCTATTCCAGAGCCCTAAGGCGAGATATTGCGCCGAACCCCTTGGAGTACGGCGATCACCTTAGTGCTCTAGGTAATTCCTTTATGGCAACAGTCAGCAGGCACGCCCTGCAAGTGCGCCCAGCACTCGCCTGTCACTCAATGCGGCGCCCGAGGAATTGTCTTCAGCAGGTCTTCAGGACTGATGTAACCCACGACCGGCTCCGAAACACTGCCCGGCAGCGGCAGGTCAAGGATGTGGCCCTTGATCTTGCCGATGACGTGCATTTCGCAAGGTTTGCAGTCGAACTTCAGCGTCAGCACCTCGTCACCGTGCACCAGTTGCATCGGCGCAACCTTGGTGCGGACACCGGTGACACCTTTGGCTTGCTTGGGGCAGAGGTTGAAGGAGAAACGAAGGCAGTGCTTGGTGATCATCACCGGCACTTCCCCGGTTTCTTCATGGGCCTCAAACGCCGCGTCGATCAGCTTGACTCCGTGGCGGTGATAGAAGTCCCGAGCCTTCTGGTTGTAGACGTTGGCCAGGAATGACAGGTGCGACTCCGGATACACCGGCGGCGGACTGGTTTCGCCCTTGCGATGCCCTCTTGGGTGGGCGAGCAGGCGGGCCACAGTCAATGCGTCAATCACTTCGCGGCGCAAGGCTTTGAGCTGCGAGTTGGGAATGAAGAACGCCTGGGGTGCAACCAGCTCAATGGCGGTGGCGTGATAGTCCGTGGTGCCCAGTTGACCGAGCAGATCGCGCAGTTGCTCCAAGGCCTGCTCCGGCTTATTGGCGAGGCCGAACGGACCGTCCAGCGACAGGCTGGCGCTGACGCCCTCCTCGCTCGTGGCGGTCAGTTGCAGGCGCTGCTCGTCAAGACGTGCCATCCAACTCAAACCGATACGACGCTCGGCAGAGGTCTTCTGCAAGGCTTGCTGCCAGTTATGGTCAAGATTGCGGCTCAGTGGATGATTGGGCCGCAGCTTGAACATCCCGTCCGGCATTTCGTTGGGTTCGACCCGGTAGCGATAGCGCTTCTGGCCCTCTTCGAGGAACTCGCCCTTGGGCTCGGCGATGTTGGCGCGAAAGCCCACCACCTCGCGCTTGATCTGCACGTTAAGGCCGTCGCCATTGGACAGCGGTTCAAAGGTCACCACCTGCAAATCACGCTTGCCCACCTTCTCCACCACGCCCACCGACAAGCCAGTGAAGGTCGGTGAGTCGAAGGCGCCGATGTCGATCTTGCGCTCACTGACGAAGTAGTCGGTGCTGCCACGGTGGAAGGTCTTGTCCGGGTCGGGCACGAAGAAGTGTGCCGTGCGGCCGCTGGACGCCCGAGCCAGGTCCGGACGATCTTCGAGCACGTCGTCCAGACGCTGACGGTAATAGGCCGTGATGTTCTTCACATAGCCCATGTCCTTGTAGCGTCCTTCGATCTTGAACGAGCGAACGCCGGCTTCGACCAGCGCACGGATGTTGGCGCTCTGATTGTTGTCTTTCATCGACAGCAGGTGTTTTTCGTAGGCGACGACGCGGCCCTGGTCGTCCTTGAGGGTATAAGGCAAACGACAGGCCTGGGAGCAGTCGCCCCGGTTGGCGCTGCGACCGTTCTGTGCGTGGGAAATATTGCACTGCCCGGAGAACGCCACACACAACGCACCGTGAATGAAGAATTCGATCGCCGCATCGGTCTCGTCGGCGATGGCACGAATCTCTTGCAGGTTCAGCTCACGGGCCAGTACCAGTTGGGAGAAACCCGCCTGGTCCAGGAACTTTGCCCGTGCCAATGTGCGGATGTCGGTCTGGGTGCTGGCGTGCAGCTCGATCGGCGGGATGTCCAGCTCCATCACACCCAGATCCTGAACGATCAACGCGTCGACGCCCGCATCGTACAACTGGTGGATCAGCTTGCGCGCCGGTTCCAGCTCGTTGTCATGCAGGATCGTGTTGATCGTGGTGAACACGCGGGCATGGTAGCGACGGGCGAACTCCACGAGTCGGGCAATATCGCTGACTTCATTGCAGGCGTTGTGCCGGGCGCCGAAGCTCGGGCCACCGATGTACACGGCGTCGGCACCATGCAGGATGGCCTCGCGAGCGATGCTCACGTCACGGGCGGGGCTGAGCAGTTCCAGGTGATGTTTAGGCAGAGACATATTTTTTATCTGGTTTGTCACGGTCGAGGTGCGCATTGTAACGGCCAAAAGCCTGAAGGGCACGTAGAGCGACGGAATGGGGCCTCTCACTCACGCTGACATCCTGAGCTGTCATGAAAAGCCAAGCGAATGTCGCCAAATGACATGCGCCCCCGACTCGGGGGCTTTTTAATGGGCGCTATAAAAAGCATCTGGCGATTGAGCCAGTCTGATCGCCCACAAGGCGAACGCGACTGCCGCGCCTGCGTCACGAGTTGCTTGGTACGCCAAGCAGGAGAACAACAATATGAAATTCGTGAAAAGAGTTCTGGCTGCCCCACTGCTCATGGCCTTGGCCATCGATGCACAGGCCTATGTATCGAGTCAGGAAGCCGCCCAACTGGGCACCAACCTGACGCTGGTAGGCGCTGAAAAGGCCGGTAATACCGATGGTTCCATTCCGCCTTATAGCGGTGGCCTGACCACTGCCCCGGCCAGCTTCAAGGTCGGTGACAGCATGCGCCCGGATCCCTATGCGAACGAGAAACCATTGCTGGTGATCAATGGCAAGAACGTTGACCAGTACAAAAGCATGCTCACGGCCACCACCGTCGAGTTGGCCAAGCGCTACCCCGACTACCGCATCGACGTGTACCCGACGCACCGCACCGCATCGCTGCCGCAAGCGGTACTGGACAATAGCCGCAAGAACGCCACTGCCGCCACCTCCCTCAATGGTGGGATAGCCTTCGATAACGTATTGCCCGGTGTGCCGTTCCCGATCCCGAAATCGGGTGCCGAGGCGATGTGGAATTTCCTGCTGCGCTACCAGGGCGTCAACATCCGGTCCAAGTACGACTCCTGGAACGTCGACTCGGCGGGCGTGGCGAGTCTGGCTGTCACCGGCGAGGCATTCGTCTCCTTCCCGATTTACGAGAACCTGTCGAAGCCCATCAACAACTCCGACCTCTACTACCAGTTGAAACTGTCCTATACCAGCCCTGCACGGCGAGCCGGCGAGTCGATCATGCTCAAGAACGCCACCAACCCGCTGCAGCGTCCTGGCCGTGCCTGGCAGTACATGCCGGCCCAGCGCCGGGTCAAACAGATTTCGATCCTGGCCTACGACACACCGAACCCCGGTACGGCCCGTGCACTCGAACTGTACGACTGGACGATGGTGGGCAAGCAAGAAATGTTTGTGCCCTATAACACCTACAAGCTGACCTATGCTCCCGATGCCAAGTCGCTGACCACCCCCAACTTCATTGCCCCGGACTTCGTACGCTGGGAAAAACACCGCGTCTACGTCGTCGAGGGCAACCTCAAGGCCGGTGCTACGCACATCTACCAGAAACGCCGCTTTTACCTGGATGAAGACACTTGGGCCGCAGTGGCCTCTGATCAATACGACACGAGTGGCAAGCTTTACCGTGGCTCCTTCGCGTTCCTCAGCCAGAGCTATGACCAACAAGTCCCGGATGCCACCCCTTTCATGACATACGACCTGTCGCGTGGCACCTACAACATCAATGGCGTGGTAGGCCCTCATGGCGGTATTCGCTATACCGAGGCGCTATCGACAGCGCAGTGGGTGCCAGAGTCCATGGCAGGTGCGGGTGTTCGCTAGGCTGCGGTGATACTGCACAGACAATGAGCCTTCGCTCAGAACAAGACACTGGAACGCATAAAGCCCCGCCCCTTCAAAGGGGACGGGGCTTTTCACTGCACAGCATTTTGAAACAACGCCCTCGCCTACCCTTTTCGATCTACCTGATCCAGCACGTGGTTTACCGACAGCATTCTGTGGAGTCGCTATCCCCACACGCCGGGAAAATAATCCCCATATATGGGCTTTATCGACTTAGTGTTGCTGGCGAAATGCCGCAAACAGTACCTCCTCATGTGCGCCGCTGGGCATAAATGGACCACTTCGACCAGAAATTAAACAGCGTTCAACTCTTGGCATAGAGAATGCTCTGCTCTCATCCAGTGCTTTATTGTGTCGTTGAAGCTGCTACAACTAGATAAGCAGCGCACCTTGGGGGTACTCCCTATGCATGTAGCCGATGTATTGCTCAATCGCCTGCGCCGTGGAATGACTGGCTCGATTGCACCCACCAACACACTCAATCTCCCGGGGTGGTATTCCATCGTCAGTTTCCCTCTCATCAGCATGATCGCTGTTGGGGTGGGCCCCATGGCAACAAGACCTCCAGTCACCGAACGTCTTGAGCGCGATGCACTGCCCATTCCGACGGATCACTCCGATGCGTAGTAAGCCGATACTCCAATCCTTTGTACTCTTCCTCTTCATTTTTTCCACGGGGGCAATCTTGTCACTCTTCGATGTGTTCGGCTGTTAACGGGAGCCCGAATCTGCCCTTTGAAAACCATGTCCCACAAAAAAGCCCACTGACCGTTACCGGTTCAGTGGGCTTTTGAATAGCGCTCTGGTTACAGAGCCATATCAGTCGCAGCATTAGCCTTCGGCGCTTTCCCGGCATCAGCCGCAGCAGCAGCCGGAGCCATCACCTGACCCATCGCTGGCGGCGGAGTCAGTTCCAGCACCTTGGCGGTGTAAGCCCACTCCTCGGCCACTTTCTCAGGATTGCCATTGAGCTGAGTACCGTAGCTCGGCACGATCTGGTGCAGTTTTTCCTGCCAGGCTGGCGAAGCCACTTTGTCTTTGAACACTTTCTGCAGCACGGTCAGCATGATCGGTGCAGCGGTCGATGCGCCTGGCGAGGCGCCCAGCAGGCCGGCGATCGAGCCGTCAGCAGACGAAACGATCTCGGTGCCCAGCTTCAACACACCACCAGCGGCTTCATCACGCTTGATGATTTGCACGCGCTGGCCGGCTTGCCACAGACGCCAGTCTTCGGCTTTGGCGTTCGGGAAGTATTCTTTCAAGGCGTTCATGCGGTCTTCGTCAGACAGCATCAACTGGCCGGCAAGGTACTCAACCAGTGGGTATTCCTTGATGCCGACCTTGGTCATTGGCCACACGTTATGCGTGGTGGTAGTGGTCAGCAGGTCCAGGTACGAACCTTCTTTGAGGAACTTGGTGCTGAAGGTCGCGAATGGGCCAAACAGGATCACGCGCTTGCCGTCCAGAACACGGGTGTCCAGGTGCGGAACCGACATCGGCGGTGCCCCAACGGAGGCTTTGCCGTAGGCCTTGGCCAGGTGTTGCTCGGCTATGGTCGGGTTTTCGGTCACGAGGAACGAGCCGCCCACCGGGAAGCCAGCGTATTCCTTGGCTTCAGGAATGCCGGACTTCTGCAGCAGGTGCAGTGCACCGCCGCCCGCGCCGATGAACACGAACTTGGCGTCGGTTTCGGCGTTGCTGCCGTCTTTGAGATTTTTGTAGCTGACGCGCCAGGTGCCGTCTTCGTTCTTGGTGATGTCTTGCACTTCGCTAGACAACTTCAAATCGAACTTTGGCGTGGTTTGCAGATGCGCTACGAACTGGCGGGTGATCTCGCCGAAGTTGACGTCGGTGCCGATTGGCGACCAGGTGGCCGCGACTTTCTGGTTCGGGTCGCGCCCTTCCATCATCAGCGGAACCCACTTCTTGATCACTTGCGGGTCTTCGGAGTACTGCATGCCGGCGAACAGCGGGCTCGCTTGCAGGGCTTCGTAACGCTTCTTCAGGAACTTGATGTTGTCATCGCCCCACACAAAGCTCATGTGCGGTGTGGAGTTGATGAACGAACGTGGATTCTTCAGCACGCCTTGTTGAACTTGCCAGGACCAGAACTGACGGGAGATCTGGAACGCTTCGTTGATTTCCACGGCTTTCGGGATCTGAACGTTGCCCTTATCGTCTTCCGGGGTGTAGTTCAATTCGGCCAGGGCGGAGTGGCCGGTACCGGCGTTGTTCCAGCCGTTGGAGCTTTCCTGAGCGACGCCGTCGAGGCGTTCGATCATTTCCATCGACATGCCAGGTTCCAGCTCATTGAGCCAGACACCCAGCGTTGCGCTCATGATGCCGCCGCCAATCAGCAGCACATCGACTTTCTTTGCCTCTTGCGCCTGTACAGACGTAATCCCCATCGACAAAGCCAGCCCCAGCAGGGCCGTGTTCACTTTTTTAAACATCTGTCACACCTATGATAAAACGCCATCCGCCCTTCCATCTTCGCGACAAAACCCTGGGCTCACGGCATTCAGGCAGGATGTCGTGTGGGTTCGTACAGGATGACTGGAGGGTGGGCACACAAGACCGACCAACTGCGTCGACCTCAGTTATATGTCCCTACTGAACTGACTTTTTATCATTATTGGCTTCAGCTACTTGAGCGACATTGATCCTGTCGGCACGTCTCCAAGACGGGCCAACTGAGCAGGTCAAACCAAGTTGGCGCGCAGAATATCACGGTCGGGCGACCGTGCGCTCCCGAAAGGACCTATGGGTCTAGTCCAGACGCGGCTCGTTCGCCGCGTTCTGGCCTAAACGATTCAGCACAAACACCTTGGCGTTGCGGGTCATTTGGTCCAGATGTCGGTCACGCTGCTTCTCGGCATCGATCATTGCGCGCTTGCCGTGCTTTTGCAGCAAGTAGTGATGGATCTGCCGAACCTCTAAAGAACTGTAGATCGAGGCCACATCCAGCAGCCCCATCAGACCGTCACTGCTGTGGTCGCGGGTGTTCATCAGCACTTGCGTGCCGCGTACGCCCAACACCTGAAAGCCCATCGACTCAAACCACGGCACTTTGGCGACTGCGCAGGTCAACTCGGCGTGCGGGTAGCGGTTGATCATGTCTTGCAGCATGGCGCGCGCGACACCTGTACGACGATGGCCCGCGTCGACCGCCATGTAAGCCACGCCGCAGGCCTGAGGATCGTCTTTGATCGGCAGGTACAGCAGGAAACCGATGACCTTCGACGGGTCTTCATCGTCGGTGGCGACGATCAACTCGACTGCAATCCCCTTGGCCCCGTTGAGCGCTTCCAGGTACAGGTGCACTTCGAAGCCGACCGTGTATTGGTACACGTTGTACAGTGGATTGCTCGGCGCGATGCCGACCATGCTGATGTCGGTCAGGTTATCGACGACCAGTTGCAGGATCTGGCTGTTGATGTGCTCCGGGCACGGGGCATCGAAGTGGGTGAGTGGCGGCATTGAAATTCTGACTCCGGGGTAAGGCTTATTGGGCAGCGGCGTGGCTATTGTCACCGATTGATCGCCGCGTTATCAGCATTCACCCCAAAAAAGGGCAGGCCTTGCTCGTGTAAAACATCAGGGCTTGTTGTCGCGTACAGACAACCTCATTCCCCGACAATGAGGACATTCCCCCAACTTTACGCGTTCCCCCCACCCTATTGACGATGTTTATTTTAGGTAACTTATTGATTTAAATAATATTTAATAAGTATTTGGTAATGGTTCGCCTTTTGCTTAACGAAAGGCGCACGTGCCATCACATTGGCATGCCCCAAGAGAACCATCATGAAAAGCTCAGTCCCTGTGAACAAGTCGCCCGGCTTTTCCCGGGCGCAGGGCATCACGTCTGTGATGCTGATGACGTTCAGCTTGACCACGGTAAACGCCGCACCACTGGATGATTTTGGGCCACCACCACCGACGGATCCCTCGGCGTTCACCAATCAGCCGGCCGATCCAAAAGCCGCACTGGAGGCACTGGAGAACTTGCCCAAGGCCAATCAGGGCGCCTTAGCGCTGCCCAATGGCGTGTTCGGCAATCGGGACACCCCTCGGGCCGACAACGTGCTGCCGCCGGACTTACAGACGTCGTTCAACTTCCCCACCAACGGCAAACCCAGCCCATTATTTGGCGCTCAGCCGTTCACTCAGCAGCTGTTGCTGTTCGAAGAGTTTGGCACGGAAAAACTTGATCCGACCACCCCGCCCCAGACACTGACATTTCCCGTGCCCACTGTCGGCCCGGCGCCCCAACAGGACCCGAACAATGTCGCGAGCAGCAGCCCGTCGAGCGCGGCGCTGGAAGCCTTCATGCGTCAGCCGGGGCTGACTCCGTTCCCGTCACAATTTTCCAATGTGCTGGATCGCAACCCCTGGAAGACGCAGATAGAAACTTTCCTCAACCGCCACCCGGTGGGCTCGCCGGCTGAAGGTCGGCCACCGGGAAAAGGCTGGTCGCATCAACGCTGGAATGAGTTCTTTCCTCAAGTCCAGTTCAAGACCGTCCAGGTCGGCGCCCGAGTCAACCAGGGCCTGCGTGACCGCAAGCAATTGCATAACTACGCCGTCGGTGAGTTCGGACCTGGCGGGCTCTACTATCAGACCTCGGACATTCCGACCACGACGGGCACCACCAAAGGCATCGACACGCGTTTTCACCCGAATTTTCCGCTGCAAAATCACAACGCCGTGTGGACCTTCGACGGCACCTTTCCGCCAAAACTGCTCATGGTGCGTTACGGCCAACCGGTGTTGAGGCGACTGGCGTGAAACCATGAGCACCCACTGGTTCCACGACCATATGCTCGATTTCACCGCGCAGAATGTCTACAAGGGCAACGCGGTGATGATGAACTACTACAGCGCACTTGATCGCGGCAACGAAGCCCTCGAGGACGGCGTCAACCTGCGTTTCCCCAGCGGTTCGGCGTTGCCGTGGGGCAACCGTGATTACGATGTGAACTTAGTGGTGGCCGACAAGGCCTGGGACGACAACGGCCAGTTGTGGTTCAACCCGTTCAACACCGACGGGTTTCTCGGTGACCAGATCCTCGTCAACTGGCAGTACCAGCCACGCCTGAAAGTCCGTGCGCGCAGCTACCGTTTCCGCATTCTCAACGGCTCGGTGTCGCGCTTCTTCAAACTGGCCCTGGTGCGCGAAGTCAGCGGCAATGGCGGTGAGTTTCCAGGACCGGCCGGCTCTGGGGTTTCCTATAACCGGGTGCCGTTCCACATGATCGCCAACGACGGCAACATCATGGAGCACACCGTGCCGTTCGACGGCAGCCTGGACCTGGATGGCGACGGCAACCTGCAAGACCACAACGCCATCCTGCCCACCCAAGGCATTGCCGAACGCTTCGACATCATCGTCAACTTCGCGAAAAACGGCATCAGCCCCGGCGACAAGCTGTACTTCGTCAACCTGATGGAACACAGAACCGGCAAGGGGCCGGAGAAGAACGAGCTGTCATTGGCCGACGTGCTGTCCGAGAAGTACAAAGCGGTGATCAAACAAACCAGCAAAGGCCCGCAATGGGACAAAGGCGACCCAGCGGTTGGCAAATTCCTGCAACTGCTGGTCCAGCCTTATACCGGTCAGGACGTGAGCATGAACCCGGCCGACTTCGAACCCGCGAAACCGGGTAAACCAGCCGGCAAGACCATGATCCCGCTGACCCTCGATCGCGACGATCCGGCCGTCCAAGCAAAACTCAAACTGGCGCGCCATCGTGTGTTCGAATTCGGCCGTTCCGATGGCACCGACGAAGCCCCATGGACCATCAAGACTGACGGGGGGGCTGGCTACAACATGGACCCACGCCGGCTCAGTGCGGCACCGCAATTGGCCAATGGGCCCACAGATGCGGGGTTTTCCGGTGACGGCACCCTCGAAGTGTGGAAAATCAAAAACGGTGGCAACGGCTGGAACCACCCGGTGCACGTGCACTTCGAAGAAGGGATCATCCTCGCCCGCGACGGCAAGGAACCGCCGGAATGGGAGAAATGGGCGCGCAAGGACGTCTATCGCATTGGTGAAGGGATCGACAGTTCGGTGGATGTCGATATGGCCATCCACTTTCGCGAGTTTGCCGGCACCTACATGGAGCACTGCCACAACACCCAGCACGAAGACTCCTCGATGTTGCTACGTTGGGATGTCGAGAATCCGGGGCAGTTCCAGTTGATGCCGACACCGCTGCCTGGCTGGGACGGCGTCACCTACGTGAACTCGGTGGCGTTGCCAACCTTCCGCACCGGCAGTAATGGTGAAGGTAACCAAGGCGACAACAAAAAACCCGTGGCCAACCCTGACAGCGCTACCAGCAGCAATGGCCTGCCGCTGACCATCAACGTGCTGGCCAACGACACCGACCCCGACGGTAACCTTCCGCTCAAAGTGGTGGGCCTGAGTCAGCCGGATTCGGGTAAAGGCACGGTCAGCACCGACGGTGTGCGGGTGATCTATACCCCACCGGACATCGTCCCCGCGCCGTTCACCGCGACGTTTACCTATCAGGCCAGCGACGCCAAGGACGCGAAGTCGGACCCGGCAACAGTGTCCGTCTCGGTCACCGCCGCGGCGGTCAACGAAGACCTGTTGGTCACCAGCGCTTCGGTCACTGGCCGCAGCAATAATCGCTTCACCTGGGACATTGCCGGGACCACTTCGCGGGCTGCCGGCAACACCGTGACGGTAACCGCCTCGACCACCGGCGGGCCACTTAATCTGGGCCCCGCAACGCTAACACCAACAGGCACGGGTGCGCGCTGGCGAGTGTCCGTCACGACGACCGGTAGCGGGCCTACACCGAGCCCGACCATCACGGTCACCTCAGCGTTTGGCAAGACGGTAACGGTGCCGATAGCCGCGCATTAAAGCGGCATCGATTGGCGCCCGGTCTATCCATTGCGGACCGGGCGCCCACTAACTACGCTCCTTCAGGCCCGCCCTGCCCCGCCCTTACTCTGAAACAGCCACTTGATTACGCCCGCGTGCCTTGGCCCGATAAAGCGCCTTGTCCGCATGGTTCATCAAACTTTGCAGATCATTGTCGTGGAGCTCCATGGAGGCGACACCGAGACTGGCCGATATGCGGTGGACAGGGCCGGACATCAAACCACCAATAGAACGAATCAGTTGCTCGGCAAGATTCAGGGCGACCTCAATGGACGTGTCCGGCAGCAGAATGGCGAACTCCTCGCCACCCAATCGGCCGTATACGTCCCTTTCGCGAAAACAGCTGCTGATGACGACGCCCATTTGACGCAATACCTGGTCGCCGACCTGATGGCCATAGGTGTCATTGATGAGCTTGAAGTGATCCATGTCCAGCATCACCACGCACAGCGGCAACCGTTTGTGCTGGCAGTCATTGAACACTAGCTGCGCGCGCTCAAAAAAAGCCCGACGGTTTTGCAACCCGGTGAGTTCATCGGTTTGTGCCGCATGCGTGGAAATGCGGTGTGCCTGTTCCATTTCACGGGTCAGACGAAAAGCCGTTTCCAAGGCTTCAGACAGTTTGCGAGTCGCGTTGACGACAAATGAGGCGAACACCAGGACCGCCAGCGCCATACCGGATTGCAGCGCCGACGGTTGAAACATTAGCCACGTGGTGCACGGCAACAACACCACACCAATCGACGCTAATGTCATGTACCGATAGGACGAGTAACACGACACCGCACTGACCGACATGCCCACGGCGAAGAGCATGACCAGCGACTGGGCCAGCAGGTCGTTTGCCGGAATGACGGCCAAAGCGCCTGCGCCCCAGACTCCCGCAGACAACATTAGCGTTATCCAATAGGTCCGCTCCCAGCGTTCAGGTGTGCGCTCACTTTCCGGGCTACGAAAATAGGCAATAAACATCAGGATGCGCAGCAACGACGAGGCGCTTAACAGGACGATCCAGCCGTACACGACGCGGTGATCAATACGCTCCCAGCACAGCCAACACAGCATGATCGCGGCAAGGTAACTGCCGAGCACGGCAGACACGGATTGGTGGAATAGCTGGCGCAATCGGTCACCACGCACTTGCGCGGTGATGAACGTCTCCTGATCGTGCCGAAATCCTGGGCCACCCATTTGATCCTCCTGATCATGATGCCGTGACAAAAAAACGATTGTGACACCCTGCCACGTGGGTAAACAAACGGGTTACTGCTGCGGCGCAACCATCTTGAACCGAATATTGATGTCGTCGGAAACCACGGTATCAGCGTATTCACCCTCGCCAACTTTGAAGTCGCTGCGCTTGAGCGTTAACTGGCCATCGAAAATCCCGATGGTCTTTTCCGCCTTCAGCTGGACCGGAACCGCCACCTCACGGGTAACGCCTCTGAGTGTCAGTTTGCCGTTGATGGTGTACTTGTTGTCGCCAAGTGCCTTCACATCGGTCGATTCAAAGGTCGCTACCGGATAAGTCGCTGAATCGAACCAGGCGGGTTTTTGCAGTTCAGTGTTGGCCTCGCTGCTGCCGGCATCGATGCTGTCGAGCTGGATGGTGAGCGACGCATGGGCCGCTGCGGGGTTGGCCGTATCGAAATCCAGCTTGGCCTCGAACTCGCCAAAAGTACCGTACACCCGCGAAGTGAACTGGTTGTAGGTGAAGGAGATCTTGCTGGCGCCTTGATTGACTTGCGTGTATTGCTCCGCTTGCGCGCAGGGCAAGGCGCCGACCGTGAGCAAGGCAGCCAGAACAGCGAGCCGCGGGAATCGAAAAGTCATGGGATTCTCCGGTCAAGGCGTCCGGTCATGAGCCGAAACGCCCGCACACCTACACCAGCGATAGGAGGACTAAAGCAAAGAACCACCAATTCTTCCACCTGCCGTGCTGACTTGCGACCATCTGTCGGCCAATCCGGATCATCGCCCGATCCTGCCACCTTGGTGGGTGTTTAATAATTGCTGCACTCACCACGGCGGGAGACAGGACATGAAGATCGTCGTTATCGGAGGTACCGGGCTGATCGGCAGCAAAGTCTGTAAAAACTTGCAGGATCTGGGCCATGAAGCCTTCGCGGCGTCACCGAGCACCGGCGTGAATGTCATCAGCGGCGAAGGGCTGACGGAGGCGTTAAAAGGCGCCGACGTGGTGGTCGACGTCGCGAACTCGCCCTCTTTCGAAGACCATGCGGCATTGCATTTTTTTGAAACCGCAGGGCACAACCTGTTCGCCGCGGAAAAGCTCGACGGGGTCAAACACCATGTGGCCCTGTCCGTCGTCGGTACCGAGCGGATGCTCGACAGCGGTTACTTCCGGGCAAAAATGGCGCAGGAAAATCTCATCAAGAAGTCGGGTATTCCCTACACCATCCTGCGGGCTACGCAGTTCTTTGAGTTTATCCATGCCATTGCTCACTCCGGGCGTGAGGAAGGCGACACCATTCACCTGACGTCCGCCGCATTGCAACCGGTGGCCTCGGCCGATGTCGCGGCGGCACTCACCGCTATCGCGATGAAAGCACCTGTCAATCAGACCGTCGAAGTGGCCGGCCCTGATAACCGCCCTCTAGTCGAGTTCGCGAGCGATTACCTGAAGCACACCAACGACCCGCGCCAAACCGTAGCGGACGACACGGTTCCTTACTTTGGTGCGCCAATCAATGACCAGTCGCTGACACCGGGCCCCGCCCCTATTGTCGGCGCGACCCGGTTTCAGGACTGGCTCAAGACCCACTAGGCGGCGAGCAAGGTCATGGACGTGGCCTCAATTGACGTCAGCCTCTTTCTGCCATGCCCGCTGCAACAGCCGCATGACCTCTGCATCCGAAATCTGGGAAAAATCCATGTACCAATGCCCGATCGACATCAGCCACTCAGGCATGATCGGGCAAACCACTTCATCGACTTCACCGCGCAACGCCTCGACCGTTTCGGGTGGCCCCACCGGCACGGCGACTACGATGCGAGACGGTGCATGCACCCGCGCCGCGTGAATCGCCGCCATCATCGAGGCCCCCGTCGCCAGGCCATCGTCGATCAGAATCACCACCTGATCCTTGAGTTGCACAGCCGCGCGCGTTCCCCGGTAAACCTGCTCGCGCCGCAACAGCTCCCGCGTTTCCCGGGCGACCACCGCGTCGAATGCGGCCTTCTCAATCGGGTGCGACCGCAATGCCTGTTCATTGAGAATCTGGATGCCGCCGCTGGCAATCGCGCCCATGGCGAATTCCTCGTGTGACGGGACACCGAGCTTGCGAACCAGCATCAGGTCGAGGCGAATGTCCAGCGCCGTGGCCACTTCATAGGCCACCGGCACGCCGCCACGGGGCAAGGCGAGGACGATCACTTCCGGGCGATGAGCGTAGGTGAGCAACGACGCCACCAGACGCCGACCGGCCGCTGCCCGGTCCTGCAAAACGACGTGCGATGGGGGACTCATTTGAAAACCTCCTCAGGCGATCACGCCCGTCGGTTTCATCACGCAGTCCCAGAGAATTGTCGGCCTGACCGTAACCGACATCAAGCGGCGCCGCTTACACCAATCGCTGGATTGTCTGATGCCGCCAAACGAAGTTGTAATACGCGGTCTGCAACGCCAGCATCCCCAGATACGCCACCGGAAACGCCATCCACACGCCCTGCAAACCAAAATGCCCGTCCAGCACATACGCCACCGGCAACTGCACCAACACCACGCAAAAAATCGACACCGCCATCGGCACCAACACCGTGCCACTGGCGCGCATGATGCCGCCGACAATCGCCTGGAAGCCAAACACCAACAGGCTCCAGAGCATGATGTGCAATAAGTGCTCGGCCATTGCCCGCGTCGAGTCATCCGTCAAAAACAGTCCCAACAACCAGTGCGACAACAAGTAACCCAACACCACCAGCCCACCGGTCAGGCACACATTGATCAACAACCCCGTACGCAAAATCGGCCCCATGCGCTCCAGGCGCCCTGCCCCAATCGCCTGAGCCCCGAGAATCGACGCCGTGATCGCAATCGACAGCGCCGGAAACTGCACGTAATTGACGATCTGAGTCACCGCCCCATACGCCGCCGTCGCCTGCGAACCGTGCTGGTTCACCAGCGCCAGAATCACCAGTTCCGAGACCGACAACACCACCATCTGCAACCCGGTCGGCAAGCCGATGCGCAACACCTTGCCAAGAATCACCCGATCCAGCTTCATCGCCGCAAACATTTCCCGATCCGGCGCCAGCGGATGCCCCTTGCGAATCAACCGCCACGCCAGCCACCCCATTGCCGACAAGTTGCCCGCCAACCCCGCATACGCCGCACTCTGAATCCCCATTATTGGCAAGCCGAACCAGCCACGAATCAACGCTGGCGTCAGCGCCAACCCGATACAGGTCGACACCACCAACGCGATCAGCGGCGACAGCGTATCGCTCACCCCGCGCAGCAGCTGGGTGAACAGCACGTAGACCAACAGTGACGGCATGATCCACATCATCACGTGGGCGTAGGACACCGCGTCGTCCAGTACGTCGGCCGGCGTGCCCAAACCCTGCAAGGCTGGCCTGGCGAAGACACTGCCCAGCACCGCGGCGGACAGACCGATCATTGCGCCCAACAGCAAAGTAGTCGCGGCGATAGCCTTCACCAGGTGTGGCTCACGCGCGCCCCACGCCTGGCCGATCAACACGCTGGCGCCCGCGCCTAAGCCGATCACCAAGGCGATGAAGAAGAAAACGATGGGGAACATGCCTGACACGGCCGCCAGGGCTTGGGTGCCGAGCATCTGGCCGATGTAGATACTGTTGACGGTGCCTGACATGGACTGAAGGAAGTTCGACAGGACCATCGGGGCGAGGAACAGGAGGTAGGTTTTCCAAAGCGGTGTCGATTGGGCGGGGGTTTGCATGGAAGGTCCGTCTCGGATGGGGGGCGCGGTTTTTGGATTCTACGCCAAGGCAGTGATATCAGACCGCTCCTGTTTAGGGGATTGGATAGCATGGGAAGTCATGTCTGTTTTCGCCCAAAGCAGTTATTCACTCAGCGCGTGACGGGGCAATGCCATTGAGATCAAAGCCGCAAGCAGCACGAATGCACTTGATATCCATAGGCACGCCCCCAGCCCGGACACCTGGTAAACCCAGCCGGAAAGCACCGTGCCTATCAACCGCCCCAAGGCGTTCGACATGTAATAAAACCCCACATCCAGCGACACGCCGTCTTCCTTGGCGCAGGACACAATCAGGTAGCTGTGCAACGACGAATTCACCGCGAACAGCACGCCAAAAACCATCAGCCCACCCAGCAGCACTACCTGCTGCGACAACCCGCTGTTCAGCCCCAGAGCAATGACCGCAGGCAGGCCCGCCAATGCAAGTGCCCAAAGAAACGCTGCACGACCATCCGGTACGTGCCCGCGCTTCTTTCCAGTGATGTTGGGCGCGAAGGACTGCACGATGCCGTAGCCAATCACCCAGGCCGCAAGAAACCCGCCAACCTTCCAGAAGTCCCAGCCCAAGACACTGCTCAGGTACACCGGCAAGGCCACCACGAACCAGACATCACGGGCACCGAACAGGAACATCCGCGCTGCCGAGAGGATATTGATCGCCCGACTCTTGGACAGGATGTCGCGAAACTTCGGCTTGGCTTTCGCTTTGCCCATGTCCTTCTTCAACAGGATCAAGCTGCTGATCCAGATCAGGCCCAGGCCACCCGCCATGGCCAGCAAGGCGCCTTTGAAGCCAATCAATGCCAGCAAGGCTCCTCCCAGAAAAAAGCCGACACCCTTGAGTGCGTTTTTCGAGCCGGTGAGGATCGCCACCCACTGGTAGAGTTTGCCCTGCTGCCCATCCGGAACCAGAAGCTTGATGGAGCTTTTCGCGCTCATCTTGTTCAGGTCTTTGGCAATCCCCGACAGCGCCTGAGCCCCCATCACCCATGGAATGGTCAGCCAGGCCACCGGAACCGTCAGCATCAGCAGCGCCGCGACCTGGATGCCCAGCCCAATGTTCATGGTTCGGTTCAGACCCAGCCGGGCACCGAGGTAGCCACCCACCAGGTTGGTGATCACGCCAAAGAGTTCGTAGAACAGAAACAACGCCGCGATTTGCAGGGGGCTGTAGCCCAACGTGTGAAAGTGCAACACCACCAACATGCGCAAGGCGCCGTCGGCGAGGGTGAAGGCCCAGTAGTTACCCGTGACGAGCAAATACTGCCGCACTTGCGGAGCGAGGGCTGACAACGCTTTCATTGCCGCTCCTCAGACCGCCAGACCGACCATTTTGGCCAATTCGACGGTGCGGTTGGCATAGCCCCATTCGTTGTCGTACCAGGCATAGAGTTTGACCTGGGTGCCGTTGATGACCATGGTCGATAGCGCATCAATGATCGATGAGCGCGGGTCGGTACGGTAGTCGATGGACACCAGTGGACGCTCTTCGAATCCGAGAATGTCTTTCAGCTCGTTCTCGGAAGCGTGCTTGAGGAACTGATTGACCTCTTCGACCGTAGTGGCCCGCTCGACTTCAAAGACACAGTCAGTCAGCGAAGCGTTGGCCAGCGGAACGCGAACGGCATGACCATTAAGGCGTCCACACAGCTCCGGGAAGATTTCCGCGATGGCGGTAGCCGAGCCGGTACTGGTTGGAATCAGGCTCATACCCGAAGCACGCGCACGGCGCAGATCCTTGTGCGGCTGATCGAGGATGCTCTGTGTGTTGGTCAGGTCATGGATCGTGGTGATCGAACCGTGGCGAATTCCAAGCTTCTCGTGAATCACTTTGACCACTGGAGCGAGGCAGTTGGTGGTGCATGATGCCGCCGTGACGATGCGATGTTGCGCCGCATTAAACAGCTGATGATTGACGCCCATGACGATGTTCAACGCACCTTTTTCTTTCACCGGGGCGCTGACCACCACACGCTTCACGCCTTGGTCCAGGTAAGCCTGAAGCACGGCGACGGTCTTCATCTTGCCGCTGGCTTCAATCACCAGATCGCAGCCTGACCAATCAGTGTCGGCTATCGCCTTGTTGACCGTTACCTTGATTCGTTTGCCGTCGATGACGATGCTGTCGCCTTCTGAGTTAGCCTGGAAATTCCAACGTCCATGCACGGAGTCGAAGTTCAGCAGGTGTGCATGAGTCGTGGCGTCACCCGCTGGATCGTTGATCTGCACGAACTCAAACTCCGGCCAGCTCCAGGCTGCTCGCAAAGCAAGGCGACCGATCCGACCAAAACCATTGATGCCAACTTTGATAGTCATGTTGCTGTGCTCTGAATCTGATGTCAGTGGGCGTTCGACCGGGTGTCGAACTGGCCGATGTATGCGATGAGGCAGGATTCAGCTTTCACAACAGGCCCGTGCCCGTTCAGGACGGTCACCCATTTCCTCAAGACGTTTGGCGTCAGGGCTCAACCAATGCGTGTTGCTTTCGAGCACAGTGGTCAGCACTTGATGGACCCAATCAGGGAGATTTGGGTGCAATCGGTAATACACCCATTGGCCTTGTCGACGGTCCGACAGCAAACCGCAACTGCGCAACTGCGCAAGGTGTCTGGAGACTTTTGGCTGGCTCTCATTCAACGCGCAAGTCAGCTCGCAAACACACAGCTCTCCTTCACGGGTGATGAGCATCATCGTGCGGACCCGAGTGTCGTCAGCCAGGCATTTGAAAACAGTGGTCAGTGTCAGAGGCTCAGCCATATTGGTTCTCAGTGTTGGTTTTTGGCCAAGAGAGTGATGACTTGATCGAAACGCTCACCAGCGAAAGGACACGGGCTTTGCTGGTTTGGGTGGAGCCCCAGCTCATATACGGGAAGCCGAATATATGATTTTCCGAATATAAGGTAAATAGCTAACTTCAACTTACCCCAACAAAGCGACTGGATTGCGCCGCCTCCCTTCAATGAAAGCTCTGAATTTCGGCATCAGTTATGTAAATCCCTTACCGGGTCTCTCCCGGCGCTCAAAGGAATGTGCGCCCGGACACCTTGCATGAACGTTTCTCCTCCCGTTCGGCAAGGTATTTCGACTCCGTATTTTTGTGCTCGCGCCGCCGGTTCGATTGTATCCGCTCCATGAACTCCACATTCCAAGCTGATAGTTGACGGCTGATGCTGTGCTCCCGATTTCCATCAGGAGCCCATCACCATGATGCGTCCAAATGCCAGCGTCGAAAAAGTGTACCTCTACCCGAAGCCTGTAGATTTTCGAAAGTCCATCGACGGCTTGGCTGCGTTGGTCGAACTGGACATCAAAGTTGCGGTGTTCGACCCCGTGCTTTTCGTCTTTCTAAATCGCCACCGCAACCGCGTCAAAGTGTTGTACTGGGAGCGCAACGGCTTCTGCCTTTGGCTCAAGCGCCTGGAGTCGGAACGTTTCAAAACATCGCCCGATGCCACCGACGAGGCCATCGTGTTAAGCGTCCAGGAGTTGAACTGGTTACTCGACGGTTTTGATCTGTGGCGTAACCGCCCCCATCAGGTTTTGACTCCAAGATTTGTCGCCTAAAGGTTATAATCCGCGGCATGATTTCCATGCCTGACAACCTTCCTGATGACCCCGTGCGTCTCAAACAGATGCTGCTTGAGACGTACGAAGCGCGTGCACGTGATCAGGAAGTCAAAGAGGCTTACCAGACCCATATCGTTGATCTGAAAGAGCAGATCAAGTTGCTGCGTGACCGTATATTTGGCTGTAAGTCCGAACAAACGGTCGAATCCAACACGCCGCAACTGGCGCTGTTCAATGAGCCCGAAAGTGAACCGATGCCCGCCGTCGAGGATGCCGATGAAGAAGTCGTTGCTCCAGCTCCACGCCGTGGTAAACGCAAGCCACTATCTGCTGATCTGCCGCGTATCGAAGTCATCCACGAATTGCCTGAGCACGAACTGACCTGTGCCTGCGGTTGCCGCAAGCATGTGATCAGCGAAGAAACCAGTGAGCAGCTGGATATCGTGCCGATGCAGATTCGGGTGATCAAACACATCCGTAAAGTCTACGGTTGCCGTGGTTGTGAAACCGCTCCGGTCACTGCTGACAAACCCGCCCAGTTGATCGAAAAGAGCATGGCCAGTCCGAGCGTCTTGGCGATGCTGCTAACCACCAAGTATGTCGACGGATTACCGCTGCATCGTTTTGAAACGGTGCTGAGCCGACACGGTATCGATATCCCGCGTCAAACCTTGGCGCGCTGGATCATCCAATGCGGCGAGCACTTGCAACCGTTGCTGAATCTGATGCGTGATCGATTGCTGGAAAGTCCGGTCATCCACTGCGATGAAACCCGCGTCCAGGTACTCAAAGAGCCAGGTCGAGACCCGACCAGTCAATCCTGGATGTGGGTGCAAGCCAGTGGGCCGCCAGATCGAAAAGTCGTGCTGTTCGACTACACCTCCAGCCGTGCGCAGGAAGTACCGTTGCGCCTGCTGGAAAGTTATCGCGGCTACGTGATGACCGACGACTACGCGGGTTACAACGCATTGGCGTTGCAGCCCGGTGTCGAGCGGTTGGCGTGCATGGCCCATGCGCGACGCAAGTTCGTGGACGCGCAAAAAGTGCAGCCCAAGGGCAAGACGGGACGTGCCGATATCGCGCTGACGATGATCAACAAGCTGTATGGCATCGAGCGTGAACTCAAGGACGTCAGCGATGAACAGCGCTTTATGAATCGTCAGGAAAAGAGCCTGCCGATCCTGGCGCAGTTGAAAAGCTGGCTGGATAAAACGCAGTCGCAGGTGACACCGCAAAGTGTTTTGGGCAAGGCCGTTAATTATCTTGCCAGTAACTGGAGCCGACTGGAGCGCTACGTGGAGGCTGGGTTTTTACCCATCGACAACAACCCGGCAGAGCGTGCAATAAAACCATTTGTAATCGGTCGCAAGGCTTGGCTGTTCAGCGACACGCCCAAAGGCGCGACTGCCAGCGCGCAGATCTACAGTCTGGTCGAGACCGCCAAGGTCAACGGCCAAGAGCCCTATACGTGGCTGCGCCACGTACTGGAACGACTGCCGCATGCGCAGTCGGTGGCCGACTACGAAGCACTATTGCCATGGAACTGCTCGCCAGAGATGCCACGGTAAACGAGGCGGTAGTCTGGCGGTAGGTGTAGTTCATGGATCGGATACGTTCGATTGAGCGTGACGCCGGCCGTTCTGATGCTGGACACAGTGTAAGTTGAGGCTATTTCCGCTACGCAACACCACGACTACAACACCTCGTCCTCATCAACACCTGTGCGTACACCAATAAAGTTTGAGCGAAATTTTATATCCAACAAACACCCAACTTTGGAGAATACCTAACCTAATCCATCAAGAACTAGTAACCATGCTCATCGGACCAATCAGCTCAGCCTATATCCCTCAAGTAAGTGCATCGTCCATAGAAGACGGTACTGCGATTATTAAACCCGACCTCGAATCCAAAGCCATGTCGTTCGACTCACATTTACGCATCAGCAATGCCATTGACAAGACCCGCCAAGCTGCTTCAGCACTGGACAATCTTGCCATAAAACTTCAAAACGCAAAAGTCACACTCGAAACACTGAGAAACGCCACATACGAGCGCACTGACAAAAGTTCCGAAAGAGGAACGCTAAAAAAAGAAGCGACCAAAGAGGACCACCAAAAGTACAACCATCTACTTAATGAGTTTGGCACACTAGAATCCAACATCAAGCAACGCACAGTCGACAACGCTTACCTCAACACGGAATTACTTCTGCAAACGTTCAAGGCCCAGCCTCTCCATGGCGATATCAAGAGGCTCACGGGCCCAGAAGTTCCAGCCTATATTTATAGAGGCGCGGCATTAATCTCCTCCCAAGACATCACCCAGACTTTTGAAAGCATCACCCACGCTACATTAGCGCTTGATGAACTCGCGGCAAGACTCACAGAGTTCAACATTGATCTCAAGGATCTAAGATTATCAACATACGAAAATATTGACGTCCGCACGAACCGGGAAAAAGTACCGCTAACCGCCCAGACAATGGCCGTCAGCCACCAACAATACATCAGCAAACTGAGTGAGTTCAACGCCCTTAGAAACGAAACTCAGGAGCTATCAAAAAATAATTCCTTCTTCAATACGGACTCCATTTTATACATCGATGAGAGTTCGCCTATTTATGGTGATCTTCAGGCGCTCAAAAACAATGAATCAATACCAGACTTCAGATATAGCGATAGAGCCGGTTCAATGGACATTGATTTTTCAAAACCAGAAGAATTATGAACGTTAGCGCAACACTCCATCAGTCTTGCCTGGCGTCTGACTTACAGGTGTCTTCCTTTTAGTCTCCAGGCTATTACTCGCTTGTTTTCAATCTGTCTGTTCGTCACGTAGCGACATTGGCGCAAACCTCATTAGGGGTTCAAGCCAGCAGTTTGGTGATCCATAGGGTCTGCTGGGCAATGTCCTGCACTTTCTCCTCGGGCACGGCTCGTCGTGCCCGGGCGAAGTTGCTCAGGGTCTTCTGCTTCTCGCGCAGCAGGCGCTGCCACTTGGCCAGGAACACCGGACTGCGCGCCTGCATCTGCAGCGGGCCGAAATACAGCTCCTCGGCGGTGTACACCACCGGCCCGTCGCGCTCGGCGACGATTATTTCGTAGTCGAAGCGGTTTTCCCGCAGCACTTCCTCGCAGAGGATACGGTAACCATTCTCCATCAACCATCGGCGCAGTGGCTGCTCGCCGCCGTTGGGCTGCAGGATCAGGCGCTCCTGACCACTCAGGCGCGCCTTGCCGTTGTCGAGGATGTCGCGGATAGTCTCGCCGCCCATGCCACAGATGCTGATCGCCGTGATCCCGTCTCCCGACTCGATCGCTGCCAGACCATTGGCCAGGCGCACGCTGATCCGCTGGTCGAACTCGTTTTCGCGTACGGTGCGTTCGGCCGAGAGGAAAGGGGTCAATGCCACCTCGCCGGCCACCGCCGCAGCGATGACACCCCGGCGCATCAACGCCACCGGCAGGTAGCCATGATCCGAGCCGATATCGGCCAGGCGCGCACCTGCTGGCACATGCGCCGCCACGCGCTCCAGACGCATGGACAATGTCTGTTCGTTCAACTGCCGTTCCTTATCACCGCGAACGTCTGGCACCTTAGGCCAGATCGGGACGCGATTCTGCGGGGCAACGCCGTGCATTTCAACTTTCTGCGACCACGGCCACGCCCTTAACTGCGCTCAAGCCAGGCACGAGCGATTTCTTCACGCGTGGTAAACCAGACACCGCCGTGTTGCTTGGCATACTCGATGAACTGCTTTATCGCCCTCACCCGCCCGGGACGTCCCACCATGCGTGGATGCAACCCGATCGACATCATGCGGGGTCCTTCAGCGGACTCCTCATAAAGGACCTCAAAGCTTTCTTTCATGTACTCGAAAAAGTCAGATGCCTGGGAAAGCCCCGGCGAGTTCCAGTAGCGAAAATCGTTCACGTCGGCGGTGTAAGGCACCACGAGGTGACGCTGCCCCTCGACCTCGACAAAGTAGGGAACATCGTCGTTGTAGGCATCGGAATCGTAGAGAAAGCCGCCCTCTTCCACCACCAGACGACGGGTGTTGACGCTGGCGCCATACCGGCAATACCAACCAACAGGACGCTTGCCACAGGTGCGCTCGAATGACTCGATCGCCAGGCGCATGTGTTCACGTTCCTGCTCTTTGGTCAGGCGAAAAACTTCCTCCCAGCGATAGCCGTGGCTGCAAATTTCATGACCACCGGCCACCGCCGCACGTGCGACATCAGGGTTTTGCTCAAAGGCCACTGCGCACGCATGAAACGTCGCACGAACCGATTGCTGGTCGAGGATATCCAGAATTCGCCAGATTCCGACGCGCGAGCCGTACTCATACATCGACTCCATGGCCAGATTGCGTGTGCCGTCGGGTATTGAATAGCTGCCCCATTCGGTCATCGACTCCTGGTCCGGATCGCCCATGGCCAGCGAGCGTTCAGAACCTTCTTCGTAGTTGATAACCAGGCTGACGGCCAAACGCGCACCATTGGGCCAAGTGCCTTGGGGGCGTTGTTTACCGTAACCGATCAAATCGCGGGCAGGTGAAACCATCGGGATATACTCCTGAAATTCTGGCTAATGGATAAATGGCGCAAACCGGGGTTTAACAGTCGATATCGGTTAACCGGTCATGACTCAGGGAGCCCCATTCGCGGAAGGCCAGCCCCATGGCCAGGGTTTGTGCAATGCAGAACGACGCCGTGAGAGAACGAAAGCCCAGCAACTCGGCGTCGTTGACCTCAATGACCGTATCGGCCATCTGCCCGATAGGGCTCAGAACGCTGTCAGTGATCGCAACCAGCGTCACACCCGCTTCCCTCGCCAGACGACAGGCCTCAACGGTGTCATGGGCGTACGGCGGGAAGCTGACGGCGATCAACAAATCATCATCGGCAATGGCACTGACCTGCTCGGGCAACGTGCCGCCAGCGCCGCTGATGTGCACGGTGCGCTGACCGACGCGGCTCAATGCATAGCTGAGGTACGCGGCCACAGGAAAAGCGCGGCGCATGCCGATGACGAAGGTGGTCCGAGCGGCTTGCAAGTGGGCGATAGCCGCTTCGATATTGACCTGTTCGCCGCCCTCCGCCAGATGCTCCAGAGAAACGATATTGGCCTGGCTGAACTCGCGCAAAATCCCGCCGACATCACTCGGGTCTTCCAGCAACGTCTCACCACCGTAGTGGCGGATTCGCTCGCTATAGTGGGTGTCGGCAGCCTGTTGCAGCGGTGCACGGAACAACCGCTGCAAGTCCTTGAAACCTGAAAAGCCAAGGGCCTGAGCCAGCCGAATATAAGCCGAAGGTGCGATGCTTGAACGCTTACCCAATTCGGCCACCGTGCTCAGTGCGATCTCTTGCGGGTTGTCGATCAGGAATCGTGCAGCATCGCGCAAACGACCTGTCAGTTGTTCGTGCTGGGCCGCGATACTGTCACGCAGCTCTGCAAGGGTTTGAGGTAAGGCCATAGGGAAGGCTCGTAAAAATTAACAGAGTGTGCGTCGATCAACGTAACGCCGTGATGGCTTGATCCAGCGCCGTGATGAGCCGGTCGACTTCTTCCAGCGTGTTGTAATGCGCCAACGACACCCGCACGACCCCGCCAAACCGGTCAAGCCCAAGGGCTTCGATAAGGCGCCGTGCATAGAAGTCACCAAAGCGGATACCAATCCGGTGCTCATCGACCCTGCGCACAACAGCCTCGGACTGAACACCCTCGACCACAAAACTGATCGTTGGCACTCGATTGCGTGTATGGGGCTTGCCAATGATTCGAACGCCCTCACGGTCACGTAAAAAGGCTAGCAGCCGCTCGGCAAGCAGATCTTCCTGCACTTCGAACGCATCAAAAGCAGCCTGCATGCGTTTGCGCTCGCTGCCTTCTGCACCAAGCCGGGTGCTGACGTCGAGCAGGTAATCGCAAATGCCGATGCAGCCGAAGGACAACTCATAGTTGACGTTACCGGGCTGCAATTTGTAAGGCACTACCTCCTGGCCGATAAAGAAATGGTTGAGGCTCGGCATCTCCAGCAACAGATACCGACGTCCCCACAGCACAGCAAAGTGCGGACCGAAGGTTTTGTAGAAGCTGTAGACGTAGAAATCGGCGCCGCTGGCCTGCACATCAACCAGACGGTGTGGCGCATAAGCGACGGCGTCCACGCACAGCTTGGCGCCAACTGCATGGACCCGCCGCGCAACCTCGGCCACCGGATTGACCGAGCCGAGAATATTCGAAGTGTGGGTCATGGCCACATAACGGGTTTTGTGATTGAGCAAGACCTGCAGGTCATCCAGTTCAAGCTCACGGCTTTCAAGGTTGACCTGCCACACCCGCAGGGTCGCACCACGGCTTTCGCACAGTTTGACCCATGGGCCGATGTTGGCCTCGTGATCACAATTGGTGACGATGATTTCATCGCCCACAGCGATGGACGGGGCGATGGCACGACACAGTATTTGCAGCAAGTGAGTGGTCGAGCCGCCCATGATCACTTCTTCGGGATGCTCGGCATTGATCAACTGCATCACCGCGTGACGCGCCTGCATCACGCGCTCGCCAGCATCGACAGAAGGTTGGTAGGAAGCGCCCAGTTGCACGCTGCTGTTGAGCAGGTAATCACTGATGCGCTCAGCCACGGCACTCAGCACCATCGAGCCACCGGCGTTGTCCATGTACGCATAACCGCCGGCGAGACCTGGAAATTGCTTGCGAACGTAATCAATATCGAGAGGATTCACTCTACTGTTCTCCAGTCAGATTCAATGATGCAGGATGGCCTGCAGGAATGCTTGCGTGCGGGGTTCCTGAGGTGCGGTAAAAAATGGTTCCGGGATGTTCTGCTCAACAATGCGTCCGCTTTCCATGAAGATCACCCGGTCGGCGACCCGACGGGCAAAGCCCATTTCATGTGTGACCACGACCATCGTGACGCCGGAACGCGCGAGGTTTTGCATGACATCGAGGACCTCTCCAACCATTTCCGGGTCCAGTGCCGACGTCGGTTCGTCGAACAGAATCGCCCGTGGTTCCATGGCCATGGTGCGGGCGATGGCAACACGCTGCTGCTGGCCGCCGGACAATTGACTGGGGTATTTGTGCGCGTGATCGCCCATGCCGACCTTCACCAATAACTCTTTGGCCCTGGCATGCGCATCACGCCGGCTCAGACCGCGCACGCGGATCGGCGCCAGCGACACATTGTCGAGCACAGTGAGGTGCGGATAGAGGTTGAAGCTCTGAAAGACCATGCCCACTTCACTGCGGATGGCGGCCAGTCGCGGACCGTTTTCAACCCGCTCACCGGCCACGCGGATATGGCCTTGCTGGTAGTTCTCCAGCAGATTGATGCAGCGGATCAAGGTCGATTTTCCCGAGCCGGACGGGCCAAGAATGACCACCACTTCGCCTTCTTCAACCTGCAGATTGATATCGCTTAACGCCTTGAAGTTGCCGTAGTACTTGTCGAGTTTTTCAATGTCGATCAATGTGCTCATGCGGTTTTTCCCCCAGAGGCGTTACGACGCTCGACCCAACTGACCATTTGCACCAACGGCAACAGCAGCAACAGATACAACAAGGCGGCCCCTACCAGCGGTGTCGGGTTGGCTGCCAGTGCCTGCGCCTGGGTGGCCTGCTTCAGCAAGTCAGGCATCGCTACCACCGAAGCGAGCGCCGTATCTTTCATGACGTTGATGCAATTGCTGGTCATGGGCGGCATTACGATGCGGATGGCCTGCGGCAGAATGACGTCGCGCATAGTGTTGAAGAAACTCATGCCCTGAGAGGCCGACGCTTCGAACTGGCCACGGGGAATGGCTTCGATGCCCGAACGAAAAATCTCCGCGCTGTAGGCGCATGAGACCAGCGAGAGCGCACTGGCGGCGGCGGCAAAAGACGACAGTCGAATGCCGACAAAAGGCAGCGCGTAATAGATGAGGACCAGCAAAACCAGCAGTGGAATGGAGCGCATGATATCGATGTAGATACGCGCAAGTGCTCGAACAGGTGCGTAGGAGTACAACCGCAGCAATGCCAGAAAAAGCCCGCCCACCAAGCCCAGGGCAATACTCACCACCCCCAGCAAAATGGTCACGCCCAGACCGCGCATCATCAGCGGAAGCGACTCGACGAGCACGTTCCAGTTAAAAAACGTCTGCAAAAGATCCATGGGTTACCTCGGTCAATACAAGTGGCGAACTGGCGTCGCCACTTTCACGCATTATCGGCAAGGCTTACTTGAGGACAGCGGTTACCTGCAGGGTGCTCGAATCTTTACTGGCTTCGGTGCCGAACCACTGTTTGTGGATTTTTCCGAGGGTGCCGTCTTCTTTCATCTTGCTGATGATGTCGTTGACCTGATCGCTCATTTCCCAGCCTTTAGCGTGCATCAGCGAATAGCGTTCGCCGGTGGGAATTCGCGCAACGATGGAATACTGCGGCTTGTCCTTGATGTAGTAGAGCACTGCCGGAATGTCGCTGAGGTAGCCATCGATTCGCCCCGACCCCAGATCGAGCATGGCCGGAGAAAGCCCTTCGTAACGCGAAACATCGGCGAACTTGTACTCGTCCTTGTGCTGGCCTATCCACATGTCACCTGTGGAGCCGGTATCGACGCCAACAACTTTGTCGTTCATATCGGCCAGGCTTTTGACCTTGGACGTGGTCAGTGCGGTGAGGGACTGGTCGCTGTCAAAGTAAGGCTGCGCAAAGGCTACCGATTCGAGACGTTTCGGGGTGATGGTGATGGATGAAATAGCGATGTCGACGCGTTTGGACTGCACGGCACTGAACAGCCCGTTGAAAGGAATGTTGACGAACTCGACGCTTTTTCCGGCGCGCTTGGCCACCTCATTTACAACATCGACTTCGAAGCCGACAAACTCACCTTTGGAATCCTGAAACTCCCAAGGCACGTTGCCAACGTTAGCACCTACGGTCCAGTCAGCGGCCCAGGCTGGCAGAGAAGCTGCGGCCGTCATGAACAATCCCAACATCACTTTCGCTTTCATGTTTGCTCCCGATTGTTTGTTTTTTTAGGTGCTAACAGCGGTTGATCTCGTATAACGCGGGATCGAGACTAAATCAGTGGAATATTTATTTCAACACCGCTGATACGTGAATTTTTTACTCCATAGCCATGTTCGGTACCTTAATCCGTTAAAAAATGTCATCCAGGAAAGCGTGGGGAACAAGGGAGCGCGGGAATGCCGCTACGCTTGTAAAAAAATATAAGTAGGCAGGGACACGCAATGCCCAACAATAAGCTTCAAGGGTTCACGGTTTCGCGCTACACCTTGCTGGCTTCGGCCATCCTCGCGGCTTCCATGCCGACCGCCCAGGCGGTTGAGCTGGATACGGGCAATCCGGACTGGACCGCGCGTTTCGATAACACCGTCAAGTACAACTATGGTGTGCGCACCGAAAGCGCCGACAAGCGCATGCTGGGAACCCCGAACAACAACGACGGCGACTACAACTTCCGCAAGTCCGGCACCAACATCAGCAACCGTGTCGACCTGTTGACCGAGATGGACGTGGTCTACAAGAACGCCATGGGCTTTCGCGTCAGTGCGGCCAGCTGGTACGACAAGGCGTATGACAACACCGGTTCCAACTCCAACCCCTTCGTTAACGGCAATGACTCACGCTCAGGTCTGGTCGCCAACGACCCACGTCTGGCCGCCGTCACCAACGACAACGTCGGCTTTGGCAGCTCGCACTTGAGCAACTACGCCCAGCGTTACTACAGCGGCCCGTCGGGTGAAATTCTCGATGCGTTCGTGTTCTACAGCACCGAAGTGGGCGAAGAGTCTTTGTTCAGTGCCAAGGCCGGTCAGCACAACGTATTCTGGGGCGAGACCATTCTCAACCCGGTGCACTCGATCAGCTACGGCCAGTCCGGCCTCGACCTGGCCAAACTGGCAGCGTCGCCGGGCACGGAAGCCAAGGAGCTGTTCGTTCCGCGTAACCAGTTGTCGATGACGTTCACCGTTAACCCCGAATTGACCGTGGGTGCACAGTACTTCCTGGATTGGGACGCCGCTCGCCTGCCTGAAGCAGGCACTTACTACGGGGGTTCCGATCTGGTGGGCTTTGGCGCCAAATCGTTCCTGTTGGGCAACACCAACGCCGTGGTTCCGGGGAGCCCGCTGGGTTGTGGCCTGGCATCGTGCAATGCGTTGACCAATGTGCGTCGCGGTCATGACCTGGATCCGCACAACAGCGGTGACTGGGGCGTAATGGCCAAGTGGTCGCCGGCTTGGCTGGACGGAACGCTCGGTGTCTACTACCGCGAAACCTCGGACATCCTGCCGCAAGCCTGGCTGGATGCCAGAGGCATCTCCTCGGCCAACCCGAATGGCACCCGGCCAGCCGGGCAAGTGCCGGCGCTGATCAACACGCTCAACTCGTTGAACACCGCCACCTATCAACTGGCCTATGCCGACAACATTCAGATTTTCGGCCTGAGTCTGTCCAAGGATGTCGGCGTTGTGAGTGTGGGTTCGGACCTGAACGTGCGTCACAACATGCCGCTGGCCAGTATCCCGGCCATCGTCAGCACCACCAGCCCGCTGAGCCTGGGCCAAGGCCTCGGCCTGTTGCCGGCGCGCACCGATGCCACGGGGGTGATCTACGACACTCCAAGCCGCGGCGACAGCATGAGCGCTACCGGTGACACCTTGCACTGGACGATTAACGGTCTGATGCCCCTGCCAAAAACGTCGCTGTTCGATTCGGCAACCCTGCTGGCCGAGTTGTACTACAGCAACCTGCTCAAGCTCGATGACAAGAACGAAGCGCTCTACAAGGGCAAAGGCACCTATCACGGCGTCGACCAGTCGACCCGAGACAACTGGGGCCTCGCGGTCAATTTCACACCGACCTGGTACCAGGTGTTCCCCGGTGTTGACCTCAACGCGCCAATCTCCGTCAACGTCGGCCTCGCCGGCGTGTCACCAGTGTCCGGTGGCGGTGCGAAAGACACCGGCAACTATGCGTTGGGCGTCGGTGCCATCGTGTACAACAAATACTTTGTCGACCTGAAGTACGTGGACGCCTTCGGTCAAACCGACAAGTGCAATACCAGCGGCGTGAGCACAGGCCCGAACGGAGGTGACGGCTCCACCCCGAATGCCTTTAGCGGCAACGAAAACTACGCCTGCTATGCCGGTGGCTACTCGTCCTTCTCCGGAGTGGGTGCAACGATTGAGGATCGTGGCGCCGTGTACCTGACGATGAAAACCACCTTTTGAGTCCAGCGCTGCGACCAGCGGTCGAGATGCCTGAGGAGAATCCTCGACCGAAGCGCAAACCATCTAAGCTGGTAGTTTCAGCGATTCAATCAGTCTTTGTTCAGTACGCTATATACAACTGCTTACAGATTAGAAATTCATAAAGTCCGATCTTGTACTGGCGAGTGTTAGCTTGTGCGCTTTTTCGGGCCATGAGAGGCCAACGCCCTAATTATGCGCATAAAGCTCCCCAGTATTCCGGCCCTCGGTGTTTACCTTGCCCTGGCGTGCCTCTTCGCGGGTGCATGGATCACCCACCCTGCCCCCAAACATTCCTCCTTTGCCCTGACAAGCCCGGCTTTGGCTGGGGCCGATGAAACGGCCAAGCCCATTTATACCAGCCGTTTCGCCTCCTCCGGACTGGTGGACTTTGTGCATTCCTCTGCGGTCACTGCCTTGCCTGACGGTAGCTTGATGGCGGTCTGGTTCGCCGGCACTCGCGAAGGCGCAGCCGATGTGCAGGTGCGCTCCGCCCGTTTCAACGTGAGCACTGGCGAGTGGGGGGCGGAACAGGTCATGGCGACCCGGGAATCCACCCAGCAAAGCACTCGAAAATACATCCGCAAACTGGGCAACCCGGTCGTTGCACTGGCGCCTGACAATCGCCTGTGGCTGTTCTTCGTCTCCGTGTCCATGGGCGGCTGGGCCGGTAGCGCGGTCAATGTGATGGTGTCAGATGACTTTGGTGTGAATTGGTCGGCACCGCGTCAATTGATCACTTCACCCTTTCTGAACATCAGCACCCTGGTCCGCTCGGCACCGGTGTTCCATGTCGACGGTTCCATCGGCTTGCCGGTCTACCACGAATTTCTGGGCAAGTTTGCCGAGTACCTGTACTTGAGCGCAGACGGTGAAGTGATCGATAAATACCGCATCAGCCACGGCAATAATTCATTGCAACCCGCAGTCGTTCCACTGGACGGTCAACGCGGCATCGCCTTGTTGCGCTATGCCGGCGACACCCACCATCGAGTCCTGGCGAGCCGCACCGAGGATGCCGGGCAAACCTGGAGCGAACCTTATCCGCTCGATCCTTCGAACCCCAATTCCTCGTTGGCGGCCGTTGCGACGCCCGATCACGGGTTGCTGGTAGCGCTCAATGACCTGCAAGAGGGGCGCTTCAAGCTGAGCCTTTATCTTACCGATGCGAAAATGGACGATTGGCGCTTGGTGCGCGACCTGGACAAATCACCGGATCCAGAGGGCGATCCGTATTCACCCCTCGCCTACAAGGAACTCATCGGGAAAGAGTTCCGCGATTCCAGTGGCAAGCTCCGTCAACCGCTGGAGGCGCAATTCCTCGACAACCTCGACAAACGCGTGTGTAAAAGCGAAGGGTGTGAGTTTGAATATGAATACCCATACTTCATCCGCAGCCCCGACGGGATGTATCACTTGGTTTATACCTGGAACAACACCTTCATCAAACACGTCTCCTTCAACGATGCCTGGCTGTCGGAGCGTCTCAAATGATTAGTTTGTGGCAAGCCCATGCCAGCTTCGCGATGATCATCTTCCTGGTAATGCCGTCGTTTGGACTGAACAAGGGCTGGCGCATTGCGCTGTTGCTGGCATTGCTGGCCGCCAGCTTCATACACCTGGGCGAGGTGTCGGCGGCCGCTTACTTGCGCAGCCATATTGATGACCTTGCGATCACCTCATTGGTGTTCATGGGGTGGGGCTGTTTGCGTCGGCTGGGAGTGTTGCCGCCTGCGCAGCAAAGTTACATCGGTGTATTGATCCTCTTCGCCGCCATGGCCTTGCTGCTGTACCCGGCAACCCTGGGATTGAGCGATCTGGACCCTTACCGTCGGGGCTTTAGCCCGCGCCCCCTGTTGTTTGTCGTCGCACTGCTGACGTTAAGCCTGTTTTACCTGCGCAATTACCTGGCCGTCGTGTTGTTGGCCAGCGCGACCCTGGCCTTTATCGCCGGGATCAAACCTTCCCACAACTATTGGGATTACTTGATAGATCCGTTGCTGGGCCTGTATTGCTGCCTCGCATTGCTGGTGCTGGGGGCGCGCTGGGTGTATCGCCGGGTCATCACGCAGCGCGGCCCAATGCGAAACAAATCCGTTTGAAATTTAACGAAATTTTTATTAGGGAAACATCGATGGGTTGGCTGAAATCGAGACGTTTGCATTACTGGCTGGGCGCAACAGCGATCGCGTTTGTGCTGTTTGCACTGCTGCGGGTGGTGTTCTTTTTCGGCTTTTCCGGTTTCGACGCCAAAGCCCTGAGTGACGATAATGCCGTCCTTGAAACCCTGGGCATCGGCTTTCGTTTCGACTTGCGCCTGGCCATTCTGGTCATGCTGCCACTGGCGTTAATGGCCTGGATTCCTCGCTGGAACCTGATCAGCAGCCGCCTCGTTCGCCGCATCGCCCGGGTGTATCTGGTCGTCGTCCTCAGCGCTATCCTGCTCATCTACATCATCGATTTTGGCCATTACGCGTACCTCGGCGTAAGGATCAACGCTACAGTGTTGCGCTTCATTGAGGATGCGCAAATATCCCGTGATATGGTCTGGCAAACCTACCCGGTTATCTGGATTTCATTGGGTTGGCTGGCAACCGTCGCGTTCGTGACACTGGCGCTGGTGCGTCTGGAGCGCGTCACGCTGGACCGTCCACGCAAAGTCATTCACCGGCTCTCCGCGACCTGGGGTAGCGCGTTGATGGTCGTGCTGGTGCTGTTGGGTATTTTGGGGCGTGTCGAACACTTGAACCTTGAAAACCCGGTGCCGCTACGCTGGAGCGATGCGTTCTTCTCGGGCAATAACCAGGTCGCCGCACTGGGCCTGAACCCGGTGATTTTCTTCTACGACACCGTCAAGGTCGGCCAGTCCCGCTATGACGAAGCAAAAGTACGCGAACTTTATCCGGTCATGGCCAACTATCTGGGCGTCGACCAACCCGACCCGCAGACCCTTAACTTCGTCCGCCACCAGGCGCCACAGCCCTACAAAGTACCGGGCTCGCGGCCACCGAACGTAATGTTTGTCATGCTTGAATCACTAGGCACTAGCGCCGTCGGGGCCTATGGCAATCCGATTAATCCGACACCCAATATCGATCGCCTGGCGACGCAGAGCTGGTTCTTCAAGCACTTCTATGTGCCGGTGACGGGCACCGCAAAAACCGTCTGGGCCAGCATCAGTGGGGTGCCTGACGTTACTCGACAAGACACCGCGACGCGTAATCCACTGATCACCAACCAAAACACGGTGGTCAATGCCTTCACCGGCTACGAGAAGATCTACACCATTGGCGGTAACTCCGGTTGGGCCAACATGAATGCCTTGATCAAACAAAGTATCGACGGCGTTCACCTGTACGACGAGCGCGACTGGAAATCTCCAGTGGTGGATGTCTGGGGGATTTCGGATCTGGACCTGTTCAAGGAAACCGACCAGATCCTGCAAACGCTGCCCAAGGACAAACCGTTCTTCGCCTATGTACAAACGGCCGGAAACCATCGTCCCTTCACGATTCCAAAGAGCAATGACGGATTCGAGGTCAAGCACCCTACTCTGGAGGAAGTCCAGGCCGCAGGCTCGCGCAGCGTCGAGCAATACAACGCCGTGCGCTTGCTGGACTTCAACATCGGACGCTTGATGGAAATCGCCAAGGCCGGCGGCTGGTACGAAAACACCATATTCGTGCTGTTTGGTGACCACAACACCCGTATCGCCCAGATCCCGTACCTGGCACCGGCCTATGAGCAACTGGGCCTGGAAAGCAACGCGGTGCCGATGCTCATCCACGCGCCAGGCATGATCGGGACGCGCAAGGTCGAGGACGCCGTTGGCCTGGTGGACTTGCTGCCAACCGTGGCGGGTATGGCCGGCCTTGAGTTTCGCAACAGCGGCATGGGCCGTGATATTCAGCAGCCCGCGCCCGAAGGCGAACGCGTGGTGCCATTAGTGTTGCGCGAAGGCACGTTCCCGTTGATTGCCGGCGTGACTCAGCACTACCTGGTACAGATGGAACACGACGGCAGCTCACCAACTCTCCATGACCTGGCCTCGCCGACGCCGCTGGACAACGTCGCCGAGCAACACCCCGAAGAGTTCAAGCGGCTGTCAGCGTTAACCCGTGCCATGCATGAAACCTCACGGTTGATGCTGTACCAGAACGTGCGCAAGTAACGGTTTTCCCGCGTCTATAGTGCCAATAGACGCGGGCCTACCCAGCCATCCGCACATCGGACGCAGGCAGAAGGTGCGTGGCCATGAAATCGACAAATACTCGCAGCTTTGGCGACCGATAGGGGCTGGCCGGCCAGACCGCGCGAAAGGTACCGGTATGCTCGACATATTCAGCCAACACCTCAACCAGTGTGCCTTCGGCAAGTTGTCGCTGGCAGGCAAGGTCCGGAATACACACAATGCCCAGGCCCGCTTCAGCGAGCGCAATCAAGGGCTCGACGGTGCTTGAAATGGTCATCACCGGCACCACCACTTCCTCACCGTCATGGGCGGCACGCAGTGGCCAGCGCTCCAACTTGCCGTTGCTGGGGAAGCGATGATGCAAGCACGAATGATCGACCAGGTCTGCAGGTTTGAGCGGGATACCGGCACGCTTGAAATAGGCCGGAGATCCCACCAACTTGAGCTGGTAGGTGCCCAGGTTGCGGGCAATCAGCTGCGAGTCGGCAGCCTCCCCGGCTCGCACCACTACATCAAAACCCTCGTTGACGATATCGACCAGGTTGTCGGAAAAATGCAGGTCGAGTTCGATCTCGGGATAGGTATTCATGAAGGCCGTGAGTGTCGGCATCATCAGCCTGCCGGTCAGCGGCAAACTCACCCGCAATCGGCCGCGGGGTGCACCACGGTTTAGTGCAAGTCCCGCTTCTATGGTTTCCAGCTCGTTGAAAATTCGCTGGCTCCCGTCAAACACTTGCAGCCCTTCTTCGGTCAACTGAATGCTGCGCGTACTGCGATGAAACAAACGCACACCCAAACGTTGCTCAAGCCGTGCCACTGCCTTGCCAACGGCTGATGATGAAATCCCCAGCTGATTTCCGGCCTCGGTGAAGCTACGGGTCTGCGCGGCACACGAGAAGATTTTCAGGGTACTGAGGTTATCGAGATCGTTCATGCGAGGCAGGTCCCTTGGTTGAGTCGGTGGGTAACGACGCCCGCACACAGGCAGGCGCCGCAGGGTGCTCACTGGGCGTATAGCGCCACCAGCTGTGCGTTGAACTCCGTGACAAAGTCGTGTTCATCCGGTCCGACATTAGCGCGCAACGGCTTGGCGCGTTCGACCAGAATTTCCTTCGCCTCAGTGCCCAGCACCGCTATCGTCTCGGCAATAAACTCATCTAATGGCATCGCCAGTTCCGCTTCGGAGCTATTCATCAACTCGGTTCGTACCCAAGGCGGCGCGATTTCCAGCACCTTGACCGAGGTATTGCGCAGCATGAAGCGCTGTGACAGTGCATAAGAATGCAGTGCGGCCTTGGTGGCGCTGTACACCGCCGTCAGCGCCATGGGCACGAAACCGAGCACTGAGGTGGTGTATGCCACATAGGCATCATCAGCCTTCTTGAGGTGCTCGATCAGCGCCGAGGTCAGGCGAATGGGCCCCATAAGGTTGGTGGTAATGGTCGACACTAGCAATTCGTCATCCACGTGGCCGGCTGCAGTGTCCGGCAACATGATCCCGGCGTTATTGATCAGCACGTTGAGTTGCGGGAATTCGCTGATCAACTGCATCGCAACCTTGGCAATACTGCCTGGATCGGTAATATCCAGCTCGACCGCATGCATGCCCGGGTTGGCCGCAACGACGGCTTCCAGATGCCCCTTGCGTCGACCGGAGATAATCACCTGGTTGCCCAGTTTGTGTAGCGCTTCAGCCAGCCCACGGCCGATGCCAGAACCGCCGCCGGTAATAAAAATGGTGTTTTGAGTGAGTTTCATGGGTGAGTCCTCTGGGTTTGCACAATTGAATGGCGTAAACAATTGAAGGGAAATGCCGGTTATCGGGCGGCGCGAATCACCAGCTCGGCGACCGCCGCAGGCATGGAAATCATTGAGCAGTGGCCCGCATCGACATAGTCGCTGACAGCGCCGATCTTCTTCACCAACAGCTCTTGAAGAGCCGGGGCAATGGCGTTATCAAGGGTCGCCACCAGATACCAGCTGGGCTTGTGCTGCCAGGCGGCCTGGGTGAGCGGCGCGGTGAGGGCTTCTACCGAGGTCGCACGCTGGTTTTCAAACAGCTGACGCTTCTCCTGCGCGCTCACATCCTGAGCAAAGCCTTTATAGACACCCTCGTGAGTGAGGCTCAACGAGCCCGCCTGGTCCATGCGGATCTCGTCACTCATTAGCGACGGCTCGGCCAATGCGGTCAGCCCCAGCGCTGATTCGCCAACATCAGGGGTAAAGGCGTTGATATAGACCAGACCCGCCACCTTGGGGTGGACACCGGCCTCGCTGATGACGGCACCGCCATAAGAATGGCCAACCAGCAACAAGGGGCCGGGGGCGGCGGCGATGGCCCTGGACACCACGTTGGCATCTGCCGCCAGTGACGTCAGCGGCAGGTTGACCGTGGTCGTGCTCAGGCCAGCTGCTTCGATCAAGGCGCGCGCCTTGTTCCAACTGGTGCTGTCGGCCCAGGCACCGTGTACAAGAATGACGTGTTCAATAGTGCTCATGGCATCTCCTGTTTTCGGGTAGACGGGCACGTAGCCCGTGCTGTGAATTCAGGGTCTATGCTAGGCGTGAGCTAAAAAGCACATGGGTCAAAATACCGACGATTCGGGCCATTCGATGACCAGGCGCGAGCACCTCGAACCTTGGCGTGGCCTAACCCGAAATCGGCTCTTTCACCGGTTCGGCGGCACTGCGCAGCGATTGAGGCGACTGCCCGTACACCCGCAAAAAGGCGCGACGCATGCGGTCACGATCACCAAATCCGGTTTCCGTGGCGATGGTGTCGAGGGAGTGACGCCCCTGTTCCACCAGCAAACGAGCACTTTCCAGACGCAGGTTCTCGATAGCTTTGGCGGGCGAGCTGCCGGTTTCGGTACGGAACAATCGGCTGAACTGGCGTGGGCTCAGGCAAGCCGCGTCAGCCAGGTCTTCGGCGCGCAAGTCGCGACGTAGATTACGACGGGCAAAATCGAGCGCGAGCTGCACCCGCTCAGACGTCGGATTGAGTGCCACCAATTGCGAGTGCTGCGATTGGCCACCGCCCCTGCGGTGATAGAGCACCAGACTCTGCGCCACGCTGCGGGCGATGGTTGCACCACAATCCTTTTCGACCATGCCAAGAGTGAGGTCCAGCGCTGCCGTCATGCCGGCAGACGTCCATATCTTGCCATCGACGATAAAGATTCGATCTTCCTCGACCTTTATCGCTGGAAAATGGCTGCGCAACTCCGCCGCCCGCCGCCAGTGCACCGTCGCGCGTCGACCGTCCAGCAAACCGGCCTCCGCCAACGCAAAAGCGCCCACACACAACGAACCCAAGCGCCGCGAGCGCTGTTCGACCTCCACCAGGAACGACAACACACCCGGTGGTGTCGCTGAGCGGTCCATGGTGCCCGCCACCAGTACAGTATCGAACGATGAACCGCTGAACGCCTCGGTACAAACTGACGCTATCAGCGAACTTGCAACCAGTCCGCCGTGTTCTGAAAGCACATGAATGTCATAGCGTTTTTCGCCAGCCGCACGATTGGCAAACTCGAATGCAGAGAGCGCAGCCAGGCTCATGATCTGAAAGTCATCTCGCACCACCAAGGCTACTTTCTGCACGGTGATTCACCCTTGCTTTAAATGATCATTGTCCCAGATGGCTTTTCGCGCGTTGACCGGGCCGTCAGTTGAGATTCATGAAGGTGACCGGCACCCATGAATAGCCGGTGTCTTCCTTGCGCAGACGCCCAAAGCCCGGGAACGGCATATGAGCACCACCGACCAGGGTTTTGTCCGCTGCCAACTTCACGAAAAGGTCTTCGCGGGTCTTGATCGCGGTCGGTCCGTCAGCGTCGAACGCGATACCGATTTCGGGATGCATCAACGGCACTGGCTGTTGATCTTAGTTCAGCATTCGACCGGTCGTATTGAAAAACGCTGCCAACGCCGAGCCCGTCGATTACGGAGCAATCCGTCCAGAGAGTGCGGATCGTTGGCCCGTTTTTCTATTTTCGCGGCTGCCCTAAGGTGGCCTCCAGACATTTACCGGAGGTCACCATGAATCACCCAACCCTGCTTTCCCCGATCCTGATCGGTCAACACACCCTGACTCACCGCGTCGTGATGGCGCCATTGACCCGCATGCGTTCCGAGCCGGGCGATTTGCCCGGCGCGTTGATGGCCGAGTACTACTCGCAACGAGCCACCGACGGCGGCTTGATCATTTCCGAAGCCACCGTGGTCTCGACCACCGGCAACGGCTACCTCGGTTCGCCCGGCCTGTATAACGACACCCAGATCCCTGGCTGGCAAGCCATCACCGAAGCGGTTCATGCCAAGGGTGGAAAAATCTTCCTGCAACTGTTCCATGCCGGTCGCCAGTCTCACAGCGACATGCAGCCTGACGGCGCTCAACCGGTTGCACCGTCAGCCGTCGAGTACGATGGCGTCGCCTACACCGCCAGCGGCTGGGTGGCCAGCACGCCGCACCGGGCACTGAGCGAGGCGGAAGTTGTGGCGCTGGTCGAAGACTTCCGCAGTGCTGCACAACGCGGGTTGGAAGCCGGTTTTGATGGCGTGGAAATCCACGGCGCCAACGGTTACCTGATTGACCAGTTCCTGCAGGATGGCAGCAACCGTCGCACCGACGCCTATGGGGGCACCATCGCCAAACGGGCGCGTTTCCTGATGGACATCACCCGAGCAGTAATTTCGGTGTGGGGCAGTGAGCGGGTGGCCGTGCGCCTGGGCCCAAGCGGCAATTTCGGCGACATGAAAGACAGCAATCCTGAAGCGCTGTTTGTCTACGTCGCCGAGCAATTGGCGCCGCTGAAACTGGCGTACCTGCACCTGATAGAACCCCGGGTGTTGGGTAACTCGATTGATGAGAGCAAGGATCAGAACCCGGTGGCGGCGCAGTTGATTCGCAAGCACTACGATGGCTTGATTATCGCCGCCGGTGGCTTCACTGCCGCATCGGCCGAGCAGATTCTGCAAGCGGGTGATGCGGACCTCGTGGCGTTCGGGCGTGACTTCATCGCCAACCCGGATTTGCCGGAGCGCATTCGTCATGACCAACCGTTGAATGCCTATGACCGTGACACGTTCTACGGCGGCACTGAAGTGGGCTTTACTGACTATCCGTTCTACCAACAAAGCGCCTGACATTTGCGCTGAATGTAAGACCGCCATCGCGAGCAGGCTCGCTCCCACAGTGGATCTCAGTCGGACACAGAACCTGTGTTCACTGAAGATCTAATGTGGGAGCGAGCCTGCTCGCGATTGGCGGCACCTCGCACCACCAGACTTCCCTTTGCAATTCCCCCGCCCGCCTCTACTCTGCCTTGACCCTCCCCCGCACCGAGCACACCTCAAATGATGGACAGCCTTAGCGGCATTACGGCCTTCATTCATGTGGCCGAAACCCGCAGCTTTACCGAAGCCGGTCGTCTGCTGGAAATCTCCTCCTCCGCCGTGGGCAAAAGCGTGGCGCGCATGGAAGAACGCCTGGGTGTGCGGCTGTTCCATCGCAGCACCCGCAGCGTCACCCTGACCACCGAAGGCGAGCTCTTCCTGGACCGTTGCAAGCGCATCCTCAGTGAAGTGGAAGCCGCAGAAATGGAGCTGCTGGAGTTGTCGGCTACGCCGCGCGGCAAGGTGCGCATCAGCGTGCCGATCCAGAACGTGTTGATCATGCCGGTACTGGCCGGGTTCATGCGTACCTACCCGGACATCGAACTGGACGTGGACATGTCCGACCGCATGGTGGACGTGATCGAGGAAGGTTTTGACGCGGTGATCCGCACGGGCGCACCGCAGGATTCGCGGCTGATGGCGCGCAAGTTGGGTGGCTATCAGTTGCAGTTGGTGGCGGCACCGGCGTATCTGGAGCGCCATGGCGAGCCGACGCACCCGGACGAATTGATCCGCCATGTGTGCCTGCTGCACAAGTTTCCGGCCACCGGGATGATCGAGCGCTGGCCGCTGCGCGTCGGCGACACACATATCGAACCGAATCTGGCGCGCGCGTTGACCTGCACCACGATGGATCCGCTGACGTACTTGGCGATTGATGGGGTGGGGATTGCCTGCCTGCCGGATTTTTCAATCCGTCAGCCGTTGGCCGACGGCAGGCTGAAGGTGGTGCTGGAGGACTACACGGACCACACCGGCAACCTGTGGATGCTCTGGCCTGCATCGAAGCAGACGGCACCAAGGTTGCGAGTGTTGATCGACTACTTCAAGGACAACATTCTGAATGTCTGATGTCAGCGTTGCAGGGCCTCGGCAATCGGCGCCTTACCGAGACCGAAACTGAGCATCACCGCCAAACCCAGCACACCGATCGCGGCACCCAGCCACAGCGCTGAAGACACGCCGGCATGGTCAACCATCAAGCCACCAAACAGCGAACCTGACGCGATGGCCACCTGAAACGTGGTCACCAACATGGCGGAACTGGCTTCCGGCAATTGCGGCGACGTCAGTTGCATCCAACTGCTCACGCCCAGCGGAATCGCGCCATAGGCAACGCCCCACACCAGCACCGCCAACGTCACGCCCCAACCCTGCAATCCGGGCAAGGCCAGTTGCGCCATCACCATCAGCAATACCACGGCGCCCAGCGATGCACGCAGGCGCGTGGTGATGCTCCCGGCCATGGCGAAGTTCGCCAGCATGCCGACCAGGCCAAAACCCAACAGAATCGCGGTGATCGCACTCGGTGAGAAGCCAGCGTCATGCCCAAGGAACGGCGCAATGTAGGTGTACGCCGTGAAATGCGCCGCCACCACTGTGCCGAGCAAAAGCATGCTGCGTCGGGCGTTGCTGCGTGACAGAAACGCCAACAAGGCGCGCACCTGCAAGCCCTCACGGGACGGCAGCGATGGCAGCGTCAGCCACTGCGCGGCCAACGCCAGCAACGCCAATCCCGCTGTCACGGCAAACGACATTCGCCACGAAAACAACGTGCTGATAAAGGTTCCGAATGGCACCCCGAACACCGTTGCCAAGGTAATCCCGGCGAAGATCAGCGCCGTGGCTTTCGCCGCTTTTGACTCACTGACCAGACGCCCGGCAGCGGCAATCGCCACCGCCCAGAAACCACCCAGCGCCACACCCAACAAGCCGCGCCCCAACAACATGATCGACAATGACGGCGCCAGCGCCGAAACGACGTTGGACGCCACCAGCAACAAGGTCAACAGCAGCAACAGATGTCGCCGGTTCATGCGCCCCGCGCCGAGCATGATCGCCGGCGCCGACACCGCCGCCACCATGCCCGGCACGGTGACCATCAACCCGGCCACCCCATCGGTGATGCTCAGGCTATTGGCAATTTGCGGCAGGACGCCGACCGGCAGGTATTCGGTGGTGACAAAGGCAAAAGCCCCCAGGGCCACCGCGTACACCGACAGCCAGTTGCGCCAGGAGGACGGCTGCGCTGGCGCGAGCGCAGCGGTGGCCGGTGATGCAGACAGATCGTTCATGGCAAAGCTCCACAGTAATGAGTGGCGCCATGCTAGGTATCCGAGCCCTGCGGAAAAATGGTGCGCGGCTCCGATCACTGCGGATCAATCGTTCCGCAATCGAACAGCCGTGCGGGCGATTAGCGCCATTCCTGTCCGCAGTGTTCGGCCCTTGGGCCGGTTTTTCCACGGGGCTGCGCTCCCTAGACTTCACCTCGTCAGCCAAACCCTACGAGGACATTCTCATGACAACTGCACACTCCGCTATTCGCGTCGGCATCATCGGCGTTGGCAACTGGGCTCGCCACGGCCACTTGCGAGTGCTCAAGCTGTTGCCGCAGTATCACCTGCAGGCGGTCTACAGCGAACACCGCGAACGGGCCGAAGCCGCGGCCAGTGAATACGCCATCAGCCAGGTCACCGACTCGGTCGACGCATTGGTCAACAACCCAGAAGTCGACCTGGTCGTGGTGCTCAACACCGCCCCCCAGCACGAAAAAACCGTGCGCGCCGCCATTGCGGCCGGCAAAGACGTCTACTGCGAATGGCCACTAACCACTACCACCGCAGACTCTGAGCAATTGCTGCACCTGGCCAAAGACGCCGGTGTGCGTCACATCGTCGGCCTGCAACGCCGCCATGCACCGCACAACCGCTACCTGCAAGACCTGCTGCAACAAGGCTTCGTCGGCAAGGTGCGCTCCGTGCGGATGCACGTCAGCATGAATTACTTCCAGGCCCTGCGCCCCAACGCCTTGCGCTGGACCGCCCCCGAGGAAAACTTCTCCAGCGTCATCGCCATCTACGCCGGGCACTTCCTCGACATGCTCTTCACCGCTACCGGCTGGCCAGTGAGCGTCTCGGGGCTGATGGTCAACCAGTTCCCGAAAGTGACCATCAAGGAAACCGGCGAAGTGCTGGACAGCACCGCCCCCGACCAGCTCGTACTCAGCGGAATGCTCCAAGACGGCGGGGTTATTTCGATCCACATCGAAGGCGGAAAACGCAACGGCTCAGGCGTGCAGATCGACATCACCGGCGACCAGGGCGACCTGAAAATCACCAACCGCTCGGCCTTTGGCGATGTGGGCGATGACTACGTGGTCGAGGGTGCCCACGGTGACAATCTCCCGCTGCAATTACTGCCGCTGCCTCCCAGCTACCAACGTCTGCCCGAGTCGTCATTGCCGTCAGCGGTGCTGGAGCTGGCAGAGCTGTATTACATGTATGCGCAGGATGTGAATGATGGAAGCCATGGTGCGGCGACATTTGAGGATGCGGTGCGCTTGCATCGGTTGCTGGACGCGACCAAATAGCCAAGAGGCGTCATTCGTATCAACGCAAACGCTGCATGTAAGACGAAGCCGGAAGGCCCGGATCGGCTTGCCCATGGCCTGCTGAGCGCCAGTCTTGTCACCAAAATTGGCGAACAACTCAGCTGGCTGGCGACAGGAATGAGGAACTGCCCAATCGTTCAAGCCCCCTCAGATAAAAAAGTGAGCATCAGGGGCATCGCCTCAATGCTCTTTGACTTTCTTGATACGAAGCACAATCAACGCAAGAATGCCAATTGCGAGCGGCGTCATAGCTAGCATGGCTTCTCGCGGGGCCACCGCAACGCCGAGCAAGTGCAGCCCCGAGTAGCCAAGTTTGAACAGGTTAATCAGGTAGTAGGTAATTGCAATTATCGACAGACCTTCCACTGCGCGCTGGATCTTGATCTGAGCATCGGCGCGGGCGTTCAGGCTTTTGAGAATTTCCGAGTTCTGTTCTTCCATTTCGACCTGGACCCGTGCCTGTAACAGATCGCCCAGGTTGGCCACGCTTTTGGCCAAGTGCTCCAACCGCTGTTCGGTGGCGGAGCAATACCTGACGGTGGGTTTGAAGCGGCGTTCGATAAACACCCCGAGGCGTTGGCAATCGCCCACGTGACTTTCCCGCAACTCTCCCAAGCGTTCAAACACCAGTTGCGCATAGGCCTGCGTGGCACTGAAGCGATGGCGGGTTTTGGCGGTGCTACTGACCACTTGGGCAGAGAGGTTGGAAATATCTGCAAGCAGGGCTTTCGCATTATTACCGTCGGCATGGGCGTTACGTTCGGAGAGTGTGACCAAGGTCTTGTCAAAAACATCGAGCTGCGCGCTCAAGGACTTGGCCATGGTCAAGGATAACGAGGCCATCATCCGGTAGGTCTCGATTTCCAGAAGGCGACGTATCATTCGACCTTGTCGATAGGCGTTCAGGCGCCGGTTGACAAACAATAGGTGGTTGTTGCCCACCTCGCTGATACGAAAATCGCTCCAGACCACCGCATCGCCACCCCCCACACAAGAACCGCTCGGGTCCTTGAAGCCGTAACGGGAGAGATCCAGGTCGGCTTCACCTCGCACTACGATCTGCACCGAGTTGATGAGCGCCGGCAAATGCCCCTCGACCTTTCGCGCCAGCACCTCGGGCAGCGTTGTCCAGGACAGGTCGTTGCAGGATGAAGTGACCACCAGGGTCAGGGTGAAAAACTCGGCATGGCGCTCCCATTTCAGCGCATGGCCATCGAGTTGAGTAATGCCTTGGGCGGCATTCAGATCGAGGGAGTCAGGGCAGCAGTTTTGCAGGAATGCATTGCACTCCTGATCGCTGCCGAGGAAGGCCAGATGAAACACATGGGCCGGCTCATCGAAATACAGTGACGGGCGCGCGTGCAGTTCGTTGTGCAGGCTTTGTCGTAACGGGTGCATGTTGTGTGGCCATGTTGGAGTTGTTTTTGGCGCTTACGATTAATGCCCACCCGAGTAACGAGTCCGGATCCCCCATCAAGCGCTGCTCAGTTGGAACAATGTCCAACCCCTCACAACGCATGCGATGGCCGCACCGACAACCAGGGCCATGGACATTACCAGCCCTGTTTGAAAGCGAGAGCGGTGCTCGGTAGTTTGGCGCCACGCCTTTCGGGGCATTATCGGCGGCTATTGTGGTGGGACTGTTTGACGGACTCATGAGTCACCACCCGGTGACGAACTACTCGGAACGCAAAGAGTTCGCGTAAGAGCGGACTCAACGTGTGATCAGCGGTCGATTTGAAGGCTGGGCTGTCGCGACGGGGTAAAGATTCCTTTTGAGCTTTTGTTGCATCGATTGTTCAGACGGCGCATTACAAGATGATCTGGAACGGCCAAGTCACGAGTGTCAGTAAGATTATCGAAGCCTGAAGACGATCTGGTGGCGATGAAGTGAATGGCAACGGGGGCCGTGCGCATTCATCGCCGGTATCGATAGTCACCATCAACGCAATGAAATTCTCATAAAAAATCCTCGGCGTAACATCCGCTCCATACCAACCCATAACACCCCGGAGCACACCATCATGAAACGCCAAACCCTCCTCAGCATCGCTTTCTCGGTTTTCGCAGTTAATGCTTTTGCCGCTACTTCTGCTCAACCTGTGGTCGCTGAAGGCGGCTCGGATCGTCTGATTGAAAGCCGTGTGGCTGAAGGTGGTTCGGATCGTTTGATCGAAAATCGTGTGGCCGCTGATGGTTCTGACCACGTGATCGAAAACCGTGTGGCTGCTGATGGTTCCGACCGGCTGATGCAGAACCGCGTTGCCGAAGGTGGCTCCGACCGTTTGATCGAAAGCCGCGCTGCATGAATGAGTAGCGCCAAAGCAGTTCCCAACCAAGAGCCCGGCCTGATCAGCCGGGCTTTTTCGTGAACTTTTTTAGCGCACTCACCGTATTGGCGGAGCGCATCAAGCACTGCACGATGCTGACGACCCGGTAGGCCCCCGTGACGGGTTCGATGGCGCGGGATGGCTTCCATCCAGGTCCTGCGATATACAGTCACTGGGCGGACGATGCGGCGGCGGTCATTGACCAACGCATTCGCAAAACCACTCGACGTTGCAGAACCCACAATAAAAATACAGGAGTAGACAATGTCTGAACTGAACCTGCGTCCCAACGCCGCAGCCTCCTTGAAGCAATGGCACGAAATGATCCGCACGGCTGACTTGGGCGCCCTGCCCGACTTGCTGGACCCGCAAGCGGTGTTCCGCTCGCCGATGGCTCACACGCCTTATCCGGGCGCGACCGTGGTGTCGATGATTCTCAATACCGTAGTCAACGTGTTCGAGGACTTTGCCTACCACCGCGAACTGGCGACGGCAGACGGATTGAACGTCGTCCTGGAATTCAGCGCCAATGTTGACGGGAAACAGTTGAAGGGCATCGACATGATCCGCTTCAACGAAGCAGGGAAAATCGTCGAGTTTGAGGTGATGGTCCGTCCCTTGAGTGGCCTGCAAGCCTTGGGCGAGCAAATGGGACAACGCCTTGGGGCTTATCTGGCGGCCAGTAAAGGCTGATTTTGTACGTTGCATTTCCGGGCTTCCCGCAGCACTCAACGAAAAGCCCGGCTAAACAAGCCGGGCTTTTTCTTGTACAAAATAAACCCGTCCCCACTTAAAGCCTCTGCCGCACCTGTGGTACATAAGACCCTGATTGTGAATCCTGTGCTCAATGAGGTTTGCCCATGCTCCACGTCCAACGCTTGCCGCAACTGCTGAGCTGCGCCCTGTTCGGTTTATTCACTGGCGGCGTCCAGGCCGATACACCCACCCCTGCACCCGATAGTTTGTTACCGCTGCTGGTGACGATCAACGAGCGCTTGAACATTGCTGATCTGGTGGCGTTGACCAAATGGGACAGTGGCAAACCGATCCAGGACACGGCCCGGGAAACGCAGCTTATCGACAACGCCAAGAAGACTGCCGAGGGCCATAAGCTGAATTCGGAAGAGGTTGCCGATCTGATCGCCGCACAAATCGAAGCCAACAAGCTGGTGCAATACGGCTTGATCGCTCAATGGCGCGCGTCGGACAGGGCGCCAGACACTCCACGGCCGGACCTCGTCAATCAAATCAGGCCACAACTGGATGAGCTGCAACACCGCCTGCTGCAGCAATATGCCGACTTCATCCCCTATCGCAATGACCCCAACTGCCCAAACTGGCTGGGGACCGAGCGAGCCAGCCTGATCAAGGATCAACTGCACGGTCAGGCCCTGATCCGCGCCACCGGGGAGCTGTGTGTCACCGCTCAATGACCGGTTTACCCCCAGCTGATGCATCCATCGTCTGCATCAAGTGCGTGGCTTTATCGCGGTACCCAATGAAAAGCCCGGCCTGATCAGCCGGGCTTTTTCGTGCAAGAAACAGATCCGCGCCCATTCAAAGCGTCTTAAGCGTTCAACCCGATCCAGCCATGAATGCCGACATACAAACCCACGCCAATTATCAACGCCCCAGACAGATAAGGCGCCCGACGTGCAACCGCTCCCAACCACGGCCAGCGATTGGTCGCTTGCCGGGCGCCAATCGCTGCCGCTGCGCCGACCGATACCAGCGTAATCGCTAAACCAATACTAAAGCACAAGACGAGTGCGCCACCCAAGGCGACTTCCTTGACCTGAAGGCAGAGCAGCAAAACAGTGATGGCCGCCGGGCAAGGAATCAGCCCTCCCGTCAAGCCGAACACGATGATCTGGCCGGTGGTCACTTCACGATTGGTAAAGCGCTTGCGGATGTCATTGGCATGGGCACGTTCATGCGCATCCTGATAACCATCCACCGACAACTCCAGGCCTTCCAGTTCCGCGTGCGAATGCTCGTGATCATGCTCCAGGTATTCCAGGTCGTAGTCATGCGAGTGCCCGGCGTGTCCCAGGCTCAAACGAACGCTGAATTCATGGGGTTCGGGAATGTCCGCCGTCGATTGCAGAAAACCGTCATGTTCAATAAATGAGAACGCCTGGGTGCTGCCGTCCGGACGCGTTGTCAGCACCCGGACATCCGCTGCGCCCCAGGCATGCCCGCTCAATGCTTTCAGGCGCCAGTACGGTGGCATGCCGGCTTCGAAAATCGAAAGTTCGACACGGCCATGACCGGTATCGATGAGCCGGATTTCATCGTGGTGACCGTGGTCATGTTCGCCGTGGTGGTGATCTTCGCCCTGCTCGAACTTGAACATCTGTTCGCCACGCCAGGTGCGCCACAACATCCAAAGCGCAATCAAGATAATCAGTGCAGCGGATGCGAGTTGGAAATACGGCTCGGTGGTTTGAGCATCCAGCCCCTTGCCCAAATACATGCCACCGATAGCGACCAACCAGACCACCGCCGTATGCGACAGCGTTGCGGCCAGTCCCAACAACACCGCTTGTTTGACCGAGCCACGAATGGCCACGATGAACGCCGCCATCATTGTTTTTGAATGCCCGGGTTCAAGCCCGTGCAAGGCTCCCAACAGTATCGCGCTGGGGAAATAGAGCCACGCGTGGGCGCCACCCTGTTGAAGCAGTTCTGCGAAATTTGGCATTACCGGGCCTATTTGGAGTAACGGCGGATGGCTTCGAGCAGTTCTTCGACGCCTTGGGCCCGCTCCTCATCGCTCAGTTCAGGATTGGCGACATGTGCATGCGCGTGAGCCTCGATGATTTCATCCATCAAACCGTTCATGGCCCCGCGGGTCGCTGCGACGAGATGCAGGGTTTTGGCGCAGTCGGCGTCCGAGTCCAGCGCTCGCTCTATCGCCTGAACCTGTCCGGCGATGCGTTTTACCCGTTTTAATAAATCGTCTTTTTGCCCGTGAATGTGCGCCATACCATACCCCCCCTACCTATTTAGGCGAGGATGATCTCCTGCCATTGAGAGATTTGCAATCTCCTGGCGATCAGGCCGCCACATCAGGTGTAAAGAAACAGGCCAGGCCGAGGATCAAGTACACGGCGAGTAGTTGCACGGCCTTCAGCCACTCGGATCGTCCGGCGCCGGCCACCTGACCGGTAATCAAAACAACCAGCACAATGAGAGTCAGTTGCTATTAATAACGTCGAAAAGGAAACCTGCTGGTCAATAATCGAAATATCAATTTTGATTGAGGGTAAAGCGCTTTAGCCGAGACATGCCAGACTCCAGATATCCGTTGAGTTGCAGGGTTTTCCAACCGACTTATCACGATGATCAGGGAACCAAATCAATGGTAAAAAATGCAAAAGTCGAATCAGAAAACCAGACTTTTATCGCGCAGGAGACTGAGCCTCTGGCCGAACCTGCCTCTGTTTCCGATGGCGTTCGCAATGGAATCTGGCGCACACGGATCAGGGTCCGGGCGAGCGAGCTGAGTCGCTCTACCCAGTTTGTCATTGCCGCTGCGGTGATCCTGGGACTGACCATGTTCTTCGTCGGCAAACTGGTGAGCCAACGAATAGAAAGAGCCGCGGTACATAGCGCGGCAGAAGCAGCCGCTCAGTACATGGATACGTTTCTGGAGCCCTACGTGCAGGAGTTGGGCCGGGACAACAACCTCTCGGATGCTAGTGTCCAGGCCCTGGACCGCCTCACGCAAAGTCGTGCGCTTAAAGAGCACATTGTCACCATCAAGATCTGGCGGTCGGATGGCACGGTGGTCTACAGCACGAATAAAGCCATCACCAACCACAAATTTTCACTGGAACACGTCCCCGAGGCACTCAAGGGCAAAGTGGTCACCGACCTTGAAGAGCTGAGCCAGGATGAGAACAAGTTCGAGCGCACGCTCAACATTCCGCTCTATGAGATCTACGCGCCCCTGCGGGATTCAAGCTCCGGGAAGATCATCGCGGTGGGCGAGTTTTATGAAAAAGCCGAGAGCCTCAAGCACGAGATCAATCGTGTCCGACAGCAGGTTTGGGGGGTTGTTGGCGCCGCGACGCTGGCAATGCTGACGCTGCTTTTTTTCATCGTGCGACGCGGTGACAAGATTATCCAGCGCCAACAAGTGGCACTGCACTTACGGCTGCAAGAGCAAACCCGTTTGCACATCAGCAATGCCGAACTCCAGCGCAAGATGGCGACGGCGACCCAGGAGTTTTCCCGGGTCAACGAACTCACCTTGCGGCGCATTGGTGCAGACCTGCACGATGGGCCAGCACAGTTATTGACTTTGATTCTGATCCGGCTCGATGACCTGGCCGAAAACTGCTCGGCTGTCGATCAGGAGTCGCTGGAAACCATTCGTGGCGCCGCCACCGACGCATTGCGTGAAGTCCGCGATTTGTCACGAGGTCTGGCACTTCCGGAAATTAACGACATGAGCCTGGTGGAAGAGTTGCAGCTGGTGGCGCAACGGCACGAGCAACGTACCGGCACCAGGGTCACCTTAACCCTGGGGGCGCTGCCAAAGGCCACGCCGCTGCCGCTCAAACTCTGTTTGTACCGTTTTGTGCAAGAAGCCCTCAACAATGCTTACCGTCATGCCAACGGCGAGGGTCAGGTCATCCAGGCGAAATACATCGATGAGGTATTGAATATCAGTGTCAGGGACAGTGGTCCGGGTATGGCAGCGGATGCCATGCAACTCGATACATCCGGCAGAACCCGATTGGGGCTCGCCGGTTTGCGTTATCGCGTTGAATCTCTGGGCGGATTGTTCAGCATCGACTCCTGCGCTTCGGGTACGTCGGTAAATGCCCAGTTCAAACTCTAGTCAGGAGCCCGCCCTAAGCATCCATTGGGGTTTTCCCTGCGCCAATGTGAAAACGCCCGAGCGCTTCGCGCTCCCTGTAATGCCGTAGGGCCGTGACCGCTTCGACACGATTTCGGGCGTTCAGTTTCTGCATCACACAGCCCATGTGGTGCTTGACGGTTTTTTCGCTTATCAACAGCTTTGACGCAACCTCCCTATTGGTCAGCCCCTTTGAAACTTCAACAATGACCTCCTCCTCGCGTTGGGTCAGATCAAACGTGTGATTTTCCGCTTCGTGTTTCTTGATATTAGTCAGCAGTTTGTTGGCAAACTCGGGGGTGATATACGTCTCACCCTTGGCAACCGACCTGATCGCCAGGACCAGTTCCGGTCCGCTGACACCTTTCAATACATACCCGCGCGCGCCAGCCTCGAGCGCCAAAAAGGCATCATTTTCGGACTCTGACACCGTCAGCATCAGCACCTTCACATCCGACAGCTCAGTGGAAATGTACCGCACCGCGGCGAAAACATCCCCCGGCATATTGACGTCCATCAACATCACATCCGGACGCACCCTCTGGGCAATATCCCTGGCATCTTGCGCACTGGCGCCCTGCTCCACGACCTGAAGATCCACCCGTTTTTTCAACGTATTGGCAACGCCCTCACGCAACAACGGATGGTCGTCGACAATACCGATGCGAATGAATGGATTCATGACGCGCTCCCGAAAGGATGAGTACTCGAACACTCATTGATTAATAGCAGGGAACCTGGGATGACGCCGGTTATCCGTCGTGCTAATCGTAGAACGGCTCAACCGACGCCCGACTGCCAACAAAAAAACTATCGGCAACCAGTCGCAACGGCTGGAGGTCCAGGTCACTGGCTTTGTCGCCAATCAGCTGGTGAAAATGTCGATACACCGCCGTGTACTCACCCTCCTCCGATACGGCTTGGCGCACGCCATCAATACTCAACTGTGCACCACCGTTGTCCAGTCGCAGGATGCCTTCGGTGCAGCGAATCTCGATGCTCCAGAGTTCCTCATGACCATGGTCGAAATCGAATTCTGCGCGGACTTCGAGGTGGCTCGCATCTGACATTTTGATGGAGGCGGCAATAGGCGACTGGCAGTTACTGGGGACTCGCAGTTCAGCAGACTCGACAAACAGCGGCAACGCCAGCAGATGGGTTGCAATCGATAAGGCATTGATGCCGGGATCGAAGACGCCCAGGCCTCCGGGCTGCCAGATCCATGCCTGGCCGGGGTGCCACTTGCGCACATCTTCCTTCCAGTCGATCTGTACACTTTGCAGCGTGCGGGTGGCCAGCCAGTCACGGGCGGCGTTGATACCGGGCGCGTAGCGTGAATGCCAGGCGAACAAGCCACTGACACCTTGCGCCTCTGCCTGATTGACCAACGCCATCGCTTCACCCAGCGTGGCGCACGGCGGTTTTTCTACCAGCACGTGTTTGCCAGCGGCCAGCGCTTGTTGCACCAGTGCAAATCGCCCTTGCGGCGGTGTGCAAAACGCAATCGCATCGACGTGCGGGCCGTTTTCGAGTAGCTCGCTCAAGGACTGAAAATTCTCTACCCCGGCGCAGGGCTGCCCTTGCGTTGCGACAGACACCAACTGGAACGCGGGGTTGGCGTTGATCGCTGGAACATGTTGATCCTGGGCAATCTTGCCGTAGCCCACCAGGCCGAGACGGATTGGTTGCATCAATGACTCCTGATTTTATTCTTGTCTTGGTACGCGATTCGGCAAGAGTACGTTTGTATCGCAGGGAAGTCATTGATGATGTGCTTACGGTCCGCACTGCTATCGCGTCAACACCGGCCAGCTCATTGAGCAGCGGATTGAATTGACCCCGCACACCCGCATCACTGACGAATGACCGGTTGATGCCCTGCATCATGGCGATGGCATCGGCGGCACTATCGATCGAGCCCGTGGGGAGGTTTGAACCGGACGTGGCGTTGCCAAGAATGTCGATGTTCAAATAGCGCGCACCGTTGGGCAGGGTGTCGGGCGTATCGGCGATTTCGCTCGGCGTGCGCAGGTCGTAGACGGCCTTGAGGCCGAGGCCGTTCAAGGCGCCCAGATCCGCCGCCGACGGGGTCAGTGCGTTGGAGCGATAGAACACGCCGCTACGCATCGTGCCGTCGTTGGCTGTGGAATACGCGGCGGTGGTGCCAGCCACATCGCGGAAATTGTCGATACTGCGCAGGCGCGGGGGTCCTGGAGGTTGTTCTCAGCAGCCTGGGTAGCCGAGATAGACAGGGCCAAAACGGACAGTGGACACAGAAGACGTTGAAACACGGTACAGCCTCATTAAAACGCATTGGGCTGACCACTATCTGCAAGGAAGAAAGACCGAATATGACAGGTTACTGACGGATGAAAATCCGTGCGCGAATGGTCCGAAAAGCTCGCTTATTGTCCGTGGCCTGGCGCTAAAAACGCCAGTCTACCCTTTCCATCACTGCGCCAACTGCGCGGTGATCCCTTGCGAACCCTCGGGCAGTAAACAGCCTTTGGCCATCCACGGACAGTCTCTGGCCCAGCGATAGCCGGATTCCAGATCCCCTCGATCATTGTAATACGCCAACCTCAGTTGACGGTTATTGAGGTCGAGTTTGGCAAACCCGGCCCGCGATGCGGCGAACGCGCTATCTGGCGCAGGCGTATTAAGAGCATAAAGTTTCTGCCCCCCCGCACCGGAGATAACCCACGCGGGCTCCCCAGCACGCAACAACAGTTGTTGATTGTGATCATGGCCTGACAGAAGCAGATCAACCTTGTTGCGTTGCAATGCCGGCAAAAGCCTGGCAATCAGATCCGACTCCTCACCATGCTGGCCCTGATTGCGCACCGGGTGGTGGGACGCTGCGATTCGCCAAATAGGGGCCGGGCCAGGTGCCTGGAACGACTGATCAATCAAGTCGATTTGCTGTTGCAAACTTTCACGCGGTGCCGACGTGTCGAGGAACACCATTCGCACTAATGGGCGCCCATCGACTTCACCGAAATCCTTCACGTAAAAGTTCGACGGCATCTGCCAGCGGCCCGATCCCTTGTGCTGTTGTCCGTACTGAATCTCATACTGTTGCGACACCGGGTAATCGTGATTGCCCAGTACCGCGTAAAACGGCACATGACTCAGCCAGTGGCCCCAATAGACACGCTCGAATCTGGTTTGCCAGTAGAGATCATGGGTACTGGTTAACGGCTTGTAGAAGTTGTCGCCCAGGAACACCACCATGTTCAACTGCCCCTCTTTGGAGGCGACTCGCTCCATGGCCTGCCCCACCCGCCACTGCTGTAGGTCACCACTGCCTTGATCGCCCACAGCGATCAACGACACTGATGCCGAGTCCAGACCACTCAGGGGAACGTAAGGCGATGGTGGCGTATACAACCAGTAGCCACCGGCGATCAACAGAAGAACGAAGGTGGCGCCTGAGCTAAGTACGATGCTTCTGAACCTCAAACTCTTTGCAAGCATCGCGGGGAATATTGGGCGTTTCACTGGGTGACTCACTGGGCGATTACAGACAGGGGGAAATCAAGTTGATCCATCCCGTCAATACATCACGCCAGTTGTTCACACTTCGTTAAAAAATTGTGCCGTATACATTTTTCAAGCCTGTTTATTCGACCGGCTCCTGCATCATTGCGATGGCATCGGCGGAAGTTTAAATGCGCTCGCAGAGGGTAGGCGAGGACTCCCACCTACCACTCTGGACAAAACTGCCAATCGAAGAAAACGAACAGACCTCAGGCGTGCGGCAGACTTTGCAATTGAATCTGCCGTACTTCTCTGTCAACGCTTATGGATGATCGGTACGACTTTTCGAGATCGACATACCGGTTTTGCTCAAACCTTTCGTGTTGTGATCTCCCGGAGTCGAGGCAGCAATGGCGCTGGCTTTGCTTACACCGCGAGTATCTTTGGAGTGGGCGATACCTGAAGTCGTTTGGCCATGACCGCGATCACTATTACGATCTCTGCCGTAATGGTTTCCGTTTTCACCATGATCACGAACGGCTCTGCCGGCATGATCACTGCTGAGCCCATTACCGCGGCCGCTACTATGAGTACCGCCGGAATGATCGGAACCGCTGTGACCAGCGCCCATACCGCTGCCATGGTCACCGCCTACGCCACCTCCGTGACTGCCACCCCCTCCAACGCCGCCACCTCCACCTCCGTGACCACCACCACCACCACCACCACCATCCTTCGCATAGGCGGAGTTCATGACAGACAGATCAACGGGGAGTAATGGGGAGGCTGCAAGCATCAGGGCGCAGGACATCACAGCAAAGAGAGTCTTATTTTTTAAAAGCATGATTGCTTCCATAGGGTTGATATCGCATGCGTTAAGACGCATTTGCCCCCTTCCAGTTCAAGTCCCGCGACAGACGGAACGCGATGCTTGCGGCTCCGCTACTTTCACGACTCAAGCATCAATCAAAAGAACCGTTATGAACTTCATAAATGAAACCGGTTGCCAATGTGACCAATATCAAATCCGTGCCCGCATCGTGCGAGGTTCTTTTGAATACCAGGTAGCCGCGCAGGTCCGGGGCTCCAGTACTCCTGATACCCGCCAACAATCCCCAGAACGCTTAAAATTTAGCGCTCCACTGCAACAAGCAGATGGAATTTCGCGCGGACAACATCAGAGCCGTGATTAATGGGCTATACCGGCTAATCACCCGTGCAGTTCTTCGATACAGGAGTTTGGCCATGAAACTCAGAAACTCACTGTCAGCACTACTGGTCAGTGCAACACTCTTCGGTTGCGCCACGTCATCGAACCCCAGTGTGACCGTGACTTTGGTTGCCACGCAACGCAACGCCGGTCAGATCGGCAATGTAACCTTGACCAACTGGGACAACAATAAAACCGGATTCAGTTTCTTCATCAGCGGTGCTCCAAGCGGCGTCACCCTGCCCTTGCGCCTCTACACCTTCGTTGTTAAAGGCAGCTGCCAACAAACCGGGACAGTCGCCTATGCGATGAACGATCAGGTCAACACCGAGCGCCAGCCCATACGCGGCTGGACGTTATCCAGAAGCGCACCAGTCGCCATGTCGGACCTGCTTGCCGGTGAGTACGCCATCATCGTCAGAACGGCACCGAGTGATGGCAATTTTGATATTTTTTGTGGGGATATCAAGCAAGGTGTCACGGCGAAGTAGCCACGGCCCTTTGAATTCGATGACTACTCCTCAAAGCGCCCCGTGGCGTCACGATCGTGCTGGTATCGTCTTGTGAGCGCAAACGCCGGCAACCAAGACTCGCGACGCACTGTCCAGCTTTCGTAGGTCGGCTTGAGTTGGTCAATAGCATCCAGAGAGCCCAGGTTCACTTCGACTTCGTCGTCGGTGCGGGCGAACACCGAGGAACCGCAGCGAGGGCAGAAAAACCGCCCCGCGTAATCGCGTGTTTCACCTTCGATTGTCACCGCCTCCTGAGGGAATATCGCGCTGGCGTGAAAAAGCGCGCCGTGGTGCTTGCGACAGTCCAGACAATGACAAAGGCCGACCCGGTAGGGGCGCCCCGATGCCACAAATCGGACATTGCCGCACAGGCAGCCGCCGGTGAATCGGTCCATGCTGCACCTCCTCTGAAATCCAGCGGTCCTGACGGCCGTTGTTGGTCACTATGAACATAGCAGCCGGATGACTACGAGGAGGCGACTGCAGCCCTTTTAATCGCCTAGCTGCAACAGGAAATCCTGCACGTAGGGCACGACCGATATTCCCGCGTGAGCGGTGTTAGGAACAATGTCTTGTTGAACTCGAATGTCGTGGGCTTCAAGGTTGCGAGCCAATGTAGCGTTACGCTCCACCCGTGTGCGTCCAGCGTCGTTGATGCCTTCCATGTATTGCACTGAACCGGGTGCGTAGTGAATTTCCCAGGTTTCCAGATCTGCGGCGCCCACCAACAGTTGAACATCCACTTCACGCAGTGCATCGAGGTTCAGGCTCTTGCCGAAAATCGCCTCGATTCCGCCAGTGCCTACCCACCAATCACGGCCCTCATCGATCAACGTCACAGAACCCGGCGCACCAATAGAAACGGACCGTAGACGTTCGGGGTGCAGGTAGTAAAAACGGTTGGCAAAGTGCCCGCCCCCCGAATAACCAAACAATGAAAACTTCTCGAACGACGTGCTCAGCGCCTCGGCGACTTCATCGACCATGCCCAACAGGACTTCGTCATAGCGGATGTCCCCTTCCTTGAGGTATTTGAACCCGTGCGGGTTGCCATCGCCCAGTGGGCCTACCGGAAACAGTGGCGCGAGAATGATGTAGCGATTGAAGCGTCCGAACTCGGCAAACGCGTCCCGATACTCAACCATCGTGCGCCCGGTACCATGGACCGCGACCAGCAGACGGTGGCCCTCAGGTGCTTGATCGAAGGTTTGCGGAACGTACAGGCAATAGGCAAAACGCGGATCTTTACGGCACGAAAAAATGGTCGTGCTGCCTCGGTAGTACATCTGACGATGCCGCGCTTCGGGAGTGTCTTGAGGGTTGCTCAACATTGTGAAACCTCGTTGCTAATTGTGCCATTATTAATAACTACAACGGGTAAGGGTCATGCACGTTCGATGACTCACCTACCCACGTCCACGTTTTGCGGAAGTCACCTTTGAACAAAAAAACCAATGATCGCAGCCATTTGGTGCTGCTGATTTCAAACGACATCAACGCCGGTGTTCTTCCGACCGGCAGCTGGCTCAAGCAGATCGATCTGGAACAACGTTACGGTTGCACCCGCCTGGACATCCGTCGCGCGCTGGATCAGCTAACCCTGAAAAACATGGTCGAACACATCCCTAACCGGGGTTATTACGTCCACACACCTGACCTGAGCCAGGTGGCGGATACCCGTGAAGTTCGCATCGCGCTCGAATGTGCAGCAGTCGATCAAATGGTCATCACCGAAGACCGCTTGCAGGCGCTGGACCTCATTGCCCAGCGCTTCGATCGCCTGGTCAACGAAGGCACGATGCAAGAGTGCTATATCGCCAATCTCGAGTTTCATCGCGCGATCTACGACATGTGCACCAACCGCGTCATGATCGAATTCATTGAAGAAATTCGCAGCCGTCCGCCGTCGTCTCCAGGTGGCACTTGGCGCACCCATCTACGCGCCGAGCAGTCGAGCCGCGAACACTTCCAGATCCTTGAGGCCTTGCGTAACGGTGACCGCGAACAACTCAAGCGACTGATCGCGGCACACATCCGTCAAACCCCGCTGGAGCAATGAATCTCAAGGCTTGATGCTGACGCCCCACAGGCGCGGCTTCTGCCCGATCCAGGCGTCGTAGCCCTCGACCTTCTCGTTCAGCGCGACAATGTCCAGGCCGTTGTACATCACGATCATCGGCACTTGATCAATGAAGCGTTCATGCAGTTGATCGAAGATCGACTGGCGCTTGGCGACGTCACCTTCCTTCAGCGCCTGAGTCAGCAAATCAATCGCCACCGGATCCTCCCAGACCTTGCGTGATTCCTTGTCCTTGTTGCCCGTCACCTGCTCAAAGCTCAGCGCCGGATCGAAGCGAGCCGAGTAAGTGAAGGACATCGACTGATAACGCCCGCTCTGGTAGCGCTCAAGCTGAGTGCCCCACTCCATCACTTCAACCTGGGCGTTAATGCCGACCGCTTGAAGCATGGCCTGGGCAATGATTGCCAGGTCATAGCTGGGCACCATCGAACGCTTGTTAGCGACAATCGTCAGCGGTTGCCCGCGATAGCCTGCTTCCTGAAGCAGTTGCGCGGCCTTCTGTGGATCGTAAGTAAAACCGCGCTGCTCGCTCGGGCCGTAGTAGTTGGACGCCACGCTGATGATCGAGTTATTGGGCACACCGAAGCCGTTACTCGTGGTCGCGACCAGTTGTTTGACGTCGATAGCGGCCGCAATGGCCTGACGAATGCGTTTGTCCTTGAGCAACGGATCACGGGTCTGGAACATCAGCACGTTCATGGTCGCGCTGGGGTCGGTCGAGACTTTTAGCGTTGCATGCGTCTTGATTTCCGGCAGGTCGGTTTCGGTGACTTCCGCCATGTCCAGATCACCCGAAAACAGCGCAGCCTTGACCGTCGCCTGATCAGGAATAATCACGAACCGGACTTCATCGGTCAGCGCGTTCTTGCCGCCGGTGTAGCCGTCGCGAGGGCCGGGCAAAGCCTGATAGCCGGCGAATCGCGTCAATGTGACGTACTGCCCGCGCTTCCACTCACCCAGCTGATAAGGGCCGGTGCCAATCGGCGCGATGAATTCACCCTGAGCATTGACCGAGGCTTTGTTCAGCACGGCCGTGCCGCCGCAATCGGTACGCGCCAGCGTAGCGAGGAACATGCCGCTGGGCTTTTCCAGTTCCATCACCACGGTGTGCTCATCCGGCGCCGTGACCTTGGTCACTTTGGTCAGGCCACTGCCATCGAACTCCGGCAGGCAACGCCACTGGGTCTTGGGGTCCATGTCGCGGTTCCAGCTCCACAGCACATCGGCAGAGGTCATCACTTCGCCGTTGTGGAACTTCACTCCCGGACGCAGGGTGAAGGTGTAAGTCAGGCCATCAGCGGAAACGTCGACTTTCTGTGCAAGCAACGGCTTGACTTCGCCCTTCTCACCATAGGCGACCAGGCCTTCTGTCATGTGCAGCACCACCGCGTCGGAACGGTCGTCGCGATTGACGCCGGGGTCGAGGCTGCGAATATCGGAGTTCATGGCCAGGCGCAGGGTTTGTGCCTGGGCGACGCCGCAACCGATCATGGTCATCATGCTCAGCGTCAGCGCATTGACTAAAAAGCGTTTCATAAGCGAGTCCTTGATAGAGCTGAAACGGGTTCACGCCGCCACTGATGTGACGGCCTCAAAAGTCCTTCACACAGCGACACTGCTGCGCAATTGATAGCTGCCATCGGCCTGTCGTACCAACGGATTGGCAGCCGCCAGCAGTCGATGGGTGAAAGCGTGTTGCGGGTTATCGAACACCTGCGCGGTCGTGCCGATTTCCACCAGTCGACCTTGCTGCATCACGGCCACGCGATGGGCAATTCGCTCCACCGCCGCCAGATCATGGGAGATGAACAGACAGGCAAAGCCGTACTGCTTTTGCAGCCGTTCAAACAACTCCAGAATTTGCTTTTGAATGGTCATGTCGAGGGCTGAAATCGGCTCGTCGGCGATCACCAGTTTGGGGTGACGAATCAGCGCCCGACCAATCGCCACGCGCTGGCGCTGACCACCCGAAAGCTGATGCGGGAAGCGGTTGGCGAAAAGCGGGTCCAGCCCGATATCCTGCAGGATGGTGCGTACGCGCTCGACACGCTGCTCGCGGCTGAGGCCCGGCACATGGCGCAACGGTTCAGCGAGAATGTCGCCAATCCGGGCGCGCGGATCGAGGGACGATACCGGGTCCTGAAAGATCATCTGACACTGCAAGCGATGCTCGCGGTTGGCGCTTTTGAGGATGTCGACGCCATCAAAAAAGATCTCCCCGGCAATCGGATTGACCAACCCGACCACTGAACGGCCAAGAGTGGTTTTACCCGAGCCGCTGCCCCCCACCAGCGCCAGGGTTTCACCGGCGGCGATTTGCAGACTGACGCCATCCACGGCGCGCTTGGCTTTGCCGCGCCAGAGAAAACCCTGGCGCCCCGGGTGCTCGATGGTGACGTTACGCATGTCGACCAAAGGCGCGGCCAGTGAAGCGCGATCGAGGTTGCCGCGGGTGGGCAGCGCTTCGAGCAATTGCCGGGTGTATTCAGCTTTCGGGCCGAGCAGGATCTGTTCGGTCGGGCCACTTTCGATGGCCTTGCCGTTGCGCATCACCACCACTTTGTGGGCATGACGCACCACCAGCGACAAGTCGTGGCTGATGAACAAAATTGCGGTGCCCTCCTCCCGCGTCAGCTCAAGCATCAGTTCGATCACGTCAGCCTGGGCCAGAGTGTCCAGGGCCGTGGTCGGCTCGTCGGCAATCAACAGCGCCGGGCGCAGCAGCATCACTGAAGCCAGCATGATGCGTTGGCGCATACCGCCAGAGAACTCATGAGGGAAGGCATGCAAGCAGCGTTGCGGATCATCGATGCCGATCCGCCGCAGCATCTCCAGCGAGCGGGCGAGAATGGTTTTCTCATCCTGGTCGGTGTGCAGGCGCAACCCCTCGGCCATTTGCTGACCGATCGTCAACGTCGGATTGAGCGAGACCATCGGTTCCTGAAACACCATGCCGATTTTCGAGCCACGCACATCGCGCAACTGGTCGTATGGCAAGCTGCACAGGTCGATGTCGTTAAACACGATACGACCGGATGAGACGCGCATCGGCGGCGGCAACAACCCGATGACCGCACGGGCGGCCATGGTCTTGCCACTGCCGGACTCACCCACCAATGCGACGATCTCGCCGGGGGCCATGTCGAAGTTGAGGTGGTCAACGGCCAGCGAACCCTCGGTTCCCACCTGAATGCAAAGATTACTGACGCGCAGCAAAGGCTTGACGGTATCCATTAGCGACTCATCCGGGGGTCAAGGCGATCACGCAGGGCGTCACCGAAAAGATTGATGCCGATCAGGGCAATAGAGATCATCAAGCCAGGGAAAAAACCCAGCCACGGCGCCGTGACCAGATGCGGCCGACTGGAAGCCAGCATGTTGCCCCACGTGGCCGCAGGTGGCGGAACGCCCAGACCGAGAAAGCTCAAGGCGCTCTCCGAGAGAATCGCCCAGCCAAACATGCTGGTGGCCAGCACAATCAACGGTGCGACGCAGTTCGGTGCGATATGCCGCCACATGGTATAGAGCTCACTGTTGCCGATGACCCGGGAGGCTTCGATGAACTCTCGCTCACGCAACGACAACACGGTGCTGCGCACCACTCGCACAACCGTGGGGATGTAAGCCAGGCCCAGCGCCAGCACGATGCCGTACTGACTCGCCCCGACAATCGCGAGCAACCCCAGCGCCAACAGCATCCCGGGGAACGCGAGCAAGGCATCGTTGACCATCATCAACAGGCGATCCGTCCAGCCGCGCAGGTAACCGGCGAGCAGCCCGAACACCGTGCCGATGCTGATGGCCAGCAGCACCGTCAGCAGGCTGATCCACAGACTGGTGCGGGCGCCAATGATGATGCGGCTGAAAACATCGCGACCGAACTCATCGGTACCGAGAATGTGTGGCCAGGACGGCGCCAGGAAACGGTTGGCCAGGTCCAGGCGCAGCGGGTCAAACGGCGTCCAGACGATGCCAGCCACTGCGAGCAGCACCAGCACCACCAACAGGCTGCCGCCGATCAGCGCATTAAACGACAGCGCACGCTTGTGTCCGGCCACCTTTGGCACCGCCATGGGCGGCGTTGTCACTTCGCTTAGAATCTTCATGCTTTCACCCGAGGATCAAACAGCGGATACATCAAATCTACGAACAGGTTGACCAACACGTAGACGAACGTAATGAGCAACAGGCAGCCCTGCAGGACGGGGTAATCACGGGCATAAATGGAGTCGACCATCAGGCGACCGATGCCCGGAATGGTGAACACGGTTTCGATAACGGCGATCCCGCCCAACAGATTGCCGAGGATCAGACCGATCAGGGTCCAGGTGGGGGCGAACGCATTGCGCAACGTATGGCGCCACAGCACAGCACGTTCGGACAAGCCTTTGGCGCGGGCATGGGCGATGTAGTCGAGGCGCAGGACTTCGATCGAACTGGCCCGCTGCATGCGGATAATCACCCCGCTTTCATGCAGCACCAGCGTGGTCACCGGCAAAATGATGTAGGCCAGTGCCTTGCCAAAGTCAGCCGAAAACGGCACGTACCCCACCACCGGCAACCAGCCCAGTTCCAGGCCAAACACATAAAGCAACAGCAAGCCCATCCAGAAGCCGGGGATCGACAGCAACAACGTCGCGGTCGTCACCAGTCCCAGATCCACCAGCGTGTCCTGTTTCCACGCCGCCAGCATGCCGAGCGGAACCGCAATTGCCGCGGCCAGTGCTACCGCAGTCAGCACGATGGTCACGCTGACGCTGAACCTTTCAAGCACCAGCGGCAAAACCGCCTCATGACTGGTGATCGAAAAACCCAGATCACCATGGAACAACGCCTTGAGCCAGATCAGGTACTGCGCAACCACCGGTTGATCCAGCCCCAGGGACTGGCGCAAATTGTTCAGACTGGCCGGGGTAGCCATATCGCCCAGCATCAAAAGTGCCGGATCACCGGGTATCAGCCGAATCATTGCGAAGACCGCAATAGAGATCAGCAATAGCGTCGGGACCGCCATGGCCAGACGCTGAACGATCAAACGAAACATGTGGGTTCCTCGATGGGGTTACGCAGCCCTCAATCGGGCAGATAACAAACCGGCAACTATGCAGTGTTTACCAAGTGGCGTAGCGTGCGTAATCGGATTCCATCTCAAGGCGGTACTGCCCAAACGTGCGATTGATCGCCGGCAACGGGGCAATTTCCATGAACCCGCTGGCCGGGCGCATCAAAATCATAGCCACCGTTGCAGACAGATTGTCCTCGCCGCTCGAGCTTGGGCGCGGTGGACGGCAGACGGCGAACGGCTTGCCGAAATCATCGAAAAACGCGTTTTTCAGATGTTCCAGATTCAAGCTGCCATGAAACGGCTTGAGCATTTGCTCGACACGCCGATCGCGATAAAAACTTTCCGGCGCACCACCGATGCCGGTGTTTTTCAGTTTGATCTGTGCAACCGGACTGCGCCAATGGTTGGCATGCACCAGCAGGTCATCGACGGCGTACAACGGGAACACTTCATCGGGCGCACATTCGAAGTTGATGCCAAACCCGGACGCATGACTGAGCATCATGTTGTTCGAACCCGACTTTGGTGTCACCGCCACGGCTTTCATCGACAGGGCGAAATGGTTGGCTTCCAACGCCTTGCGGCGGATCAGCGGCAATGGCACGCCCAGCGCTTGATAATCGCGGTCCGACTCCAGGTTGTTGCCGGTAATGGCCGTGCCGATCGAGTTCATACCGGCGCGGGCCAGGCCGCCTGCTTCGGTGAACGTCAGCAGGTCCGGACCGTCGTCACGCCGAATATGCAGGACTACGCCAGTCTCCGCACACTCCATGCGCCAGTCCCAGTTCTGACCGTGCAGTACTTCGTTGTTGGCAGTGGCGCCGGGAAGAATGATGGCGCCGGTGCAGCCGTCCAGCTCAGGTTTGTCCTGCATCGACCGCCGCCCAAGGTGAATGATCTCGGTGCGGGCATTAATCAACACAATGGCCTCGAAGTCGTGACCGGAGCCTTCAGCGATGCCACGCATCTCCTCCAGATAGAGCGGCTCGAACGCTTCGATATTGGGAATGAATTGATTGACCAGGCGCTTGATGCCGGCCCAGTCATAACCCATGTCCAGCAGTTGCTGACCGTAGATTTCGATGCTGCGGGCAATGATCTGTGGGCAGGCTTTGCCGTATTGCACGCCTCGGGCAAATGGCCCGCCACTCAGTTCGATACACGGAAATAGACCACTCATGCCCTGCCCTCAAAATGTTTGAGCTGGACACAGAGCAATTATCAGACCAATTTCTAAAAAACCCAGTCATTATTGGCGCCAATTTGGTTTCCAATAATTGAGCATCGCCGAAACGCCCTGTTACTACTCACAATTCTGGGTAGCTAATTCACAAATGTGTAAAAAAGTGGCACACCCCTACGGACCCACGCCGCCACTGAAGTAGCGGGCATTCGCGTGGACGGCCCTGATCAGAGGAATATATTCCTTGGGACCCAAGCATTGGGGTTTTGGCGATCCAGAGGGGCGTATTCATAGCTTTTCAGCGCTTTTCATCGGATCAGCTCGACTGCATCAGGGGTTTTCACAGCAGCGGAAAAGGCCCCGCGGTTTACTGCACATCTAAGCTTCCGGCGCATGTTCGGGACTGTTGCCGCAGGAGAGCCCATGAGCCTGGTACGTCTGAGTAAACTCATCTCGATAGGATTGGGTATGGCGCTGATTGCCTGCCTGACCACCTTGGCCCTAGATGAATACTTCGGTAAGCAAGCCGAGCAAGCAACGGATCGACGCCACCAGACAATCACTAGCATTGCCCAAATGGGTACCCTCAACCGCGAACTGACTCAACTGGCTCGCCTTTATGTCAGTACTGGCGATGAACTGTTTCTCACCGAATATAATCAAAAGTGGCAGGATGGCCGGATATTCCAAGAAGCCGCGGCGCAATTCCGAGCGATCGGACTGAGCGACACTGAAGAGAAATTACTGGCCGCAGTCGAGGCCATGGATATCAAGCAAACGGACATTGAGCGCCTGGCAATGGAGCAGAGCTGGCACCATGGGGGGTCGTCACTGCTTTCAAGTACCACTTACATCAACTCCGAGTGGAATTTTGCTGATGCGCTTAATAAGCTCAGAGTCTCAACCACTCAACGCTTTAATGGCGACTTCGAGGCGGCTCGGCACAAAGCCTCGCTAGCCAGCCACATCAATGCCCTGATGCAATTGATTATGTTGGGCGCGGGCCTGGTGGCCGTTTTGGTCATCCTGCGTCGCCAATTAGTAATACCGCTATTGCGTCTTTCCGAACGCATGCGCCGCCTGAATGCCGGCGAAACCCTCGGGGAGCCGGAGCCGCACCGAGGGCTTGCCGAAGTCGTGGCTTTGGCCGAAGCATTCGATGCTTATGCCGACGTCAATGAAGAGCTGCGCCAAAAACACTGGGTCAAGGTCCACCTCGGTGAGCTGGTGCAGGGGTTGCAATTGTGTGCCAACCGGGAGGCGTTTACCGCAAGGTTGCAACTGCAGTTGGGCAAATACCTGGGTTGCAAGACGGCTTTGATATTTGACACAAAGCCCGTCCTCGCGCGTACTGGCCAAGTGCACTTCAGTTTGCCCCTGCTGCAGGAGGGGCAGCAGCTTGCCAGCCTTGAACTCGATTTCGCTCATCGCCCGGATCCCGCACAGCTTAAGCTGCTCGACAGCTTGCCCAACAAACTCGGCACGTTGCTGATTTTGCTGCAGCAGCGCATGCACAATCAGCAGTTATTGCACCAGGCCTGCCTACAGGCCAAGCAATTAGAGTGCCAAGCGTTGATATTGCAACAGCGCCAGCAGTCCCTGGAAGCCACCGAAAGCTGGTATCGCGGCATCGTCGAGTTTGCTCCTAAAGCGCTGTTAGTGTTCGACGAGCACGGTGTGATTCTGGCTAACCAGATGAGCGAAGCAACCTTTGGTTATGCTCCTGGCAGCCTGCTTGGCCAGAGTTACCGGGCGCTGGTGCCGGAAAGTCAGCTCGAAGTCATTGATCGTCTGCTCGCGCAGGTGCATATAAACAAGGTGCTCGATACGGTCGAGCTGGTTGCCCGACGTGCTGATGACAGCGAGTTTCCTGCCGAATTGCGCCTGTGTCTCCTGCCGGCGCGAGAGGATCGAGGGCAATGCCTGTGCGTTGCGATTCGCGATCTCAGCCAGCGCAAAGCCGAAGAACTCAGCCTGCGCGAAGCGCACGAACAGCAGCAGGCCATCGTTACCTCGGCGCCCTATGGCATTGCACTGGTGCGAGGCAATTTGATCGTGCAGGCCAATTCGCGGCTGGACGAGTTGCTTGGTTATGCAGCGGGCGAACAATTGCAGCGCTCCCCGCTGATCTGGCTGGAGCAGATCATGTCGACAGAGGCAATGCTCACGCTCGAAGCCCAGGTTCGCGAGACGCTGGATCGCGGAGAAATCTTTCAGCAGCAAATCCAGCTTTGCCGCAAGGACGCCGGCTGCTTCTGGGCAAGCGTGAGTGCACGCGCAGTCGCGCCCGGCAACCTGTCGTCGCGTGGCTCGATCTGGATCATCGACGACGTTACCGCCCAGCACGCGGCGGCGAACGAGATGGAGCAGGCGCGGCAACTGGCCGAGGACAGTGCACGGATCAAGGCCGAATTTCTGGCCAACATGAGCCACGAGATCCGCACGCCGATGAACGCCATCATCGGCATGACTTACCTGACCTTGAGGACGGAGCTGAGCGAGCGTCAGCGCGACTACCTGAACAAAGTACAAAGCTCCAGCCGGCATTTGTTGGGCGTCATTGACGACATTCTGGATTTTTCCAAGATCGAGGCCGGCAAGCTTCAATTGGAGGTCCGCGACTTCAGCCTGGCCCAACTGCTGGAAGAAGTGCTCGACCAGGTACGTCCGCGTATTACCGATAAAGGCTTGAATATGCGGCTCAATGTCGCTGCGGATGTCCCCGAACGCTTGTGTGGCGATCCGCTTCGACTGCGGCAAATTCTGCTCAACTACCTGAGTAATGCGGTGAAATTCACCGAACGTGGACAGATCCGGGTTGAGGTGAGCCTGCGTCAGGCTGACGCGGATGACGCGTTGCTCTACTTCAGCGTAACCGATAGCGGCATAGGGCTGTCGTCCGAGCAGTTGAAACATATGTTCCGCAGCTTCCAGCAGGCAGATACCTCCACCACACGACGCTTTGGTGGCACGGGCCTGGGGCTTGCAATCGCCAAACAGCTGTCCGAGTTGATGGGGGGTCAGGTCGGTGTTCAGAGCGTGCAAGGTGAAGGCAGCACTTTCTGGTTCGAGGTTCGCCTGCTCTTGGCTCAGAGCAATGTGATTGAGGAACTGTGCGCAGGGGAACCTCTCACCGACTGGCGAGTGGCCGAAGGGACCCGTGTCTTGCTGGTGGAAGACAATGAGCTGAACCAGCAGGTAGCCGCTGAATTACTGCAGGCGGTAGGTTGTTCGGTCGATATCGCGGCTGATGGCCGTCAGGCGTTGAATCGGTTGTCTGCGGAGCACTATGACGTAGTGTTCATGGACATGCAGATGCCCGTGCTCGATGGTCTGGCGGCTACCCGTCTGCTGCGTCGGGTGCCCGATTTGAGCACCCTGCCCGTTATCGCGATGACGGCTAACGCCAGCAGGCGTGATCGTGACGATTGTCTGGCGGCAGGCATGAGTGATTATGTCAGCAAGCCCTTCGAACCGCAGACGCTCTACGCTGTTTTGCGACGCTGGTTGACCGAGACGTCGACTGATCAAAAGCGCATCGTAGCGCCGGAATCGGTGGCGAATGTGAGTTGTGCTGATGCGGGTTTGAAACTCGACGGTGTGGACATGGCTGCCGGCCTCCGACGGGTACTGGGCAAGCAAAGCCTGTATGCGGACATGTTGCACAGTTACCTGACCAGTCAGAGTCCCTTACTGAAAAAGTTGAGTGCGGCGATGGCGGCGGGCGAGTTGGATAAAGCCGAGTTGATGGCCCATAGCTGCAATGGCGCGTCATCGACCATCGGTGCTGACGCGGTTGCACAGGCCGCAAATGCATTGGAGCTGGCACTGCGCGAAAAGCGACCACAGGCTGAGTTGCAAATCGGTCTGGAGGCGTTGTCTGAACCCTTGGAGGCCCTGCTGAGGCAACTGCGAGAAAAGTTGCCCGGTGAGGTCGAAGTAGCGCACGTAGTAGTCGATTTTGGCGAGCTGCAACAGATCTGCCGACATCTCGATAACCTGCTGGGTGAATTTGATGCGCAAGCTGTGCCCTACTTTTCCTTGCATGCGGGCGTACTGCGCAGCGCGTTTGCGAGTAGCTTCCAATCCCTGGAAGGCGCTGTGACACGGTTCGATTTCGAGCGGGCGCGGGCCTGTCTGAGCGAAGCCCTGCAGGCTTGTGGAACTGATGCAATGAGTGAATAGAACATAAGGGCAACACGCATTTCATGCCTTCAAAAGCGCGCTATTCAGAAGTTTTCAGCGTTTTTCAGCAGCCGGCAGAGACGGTTCAAACCATTTCAGAGCAGGTGTGGGGTTGGTATGCGTTACTGCCAGCACTTGGCAGAAGCGACGGGCTGCACCTTTCCCCGCCGTGCTCCCGCGGTATAAGCGCTCCCCCTTGCCGCTTTACCGCCCCATCTGTGACCCCGTCGAGAGAACGTCCAGTTGAACAGCTCAACACCTAGACCCACTGTGCTGGTGGTCGACGATATGCCGACCAATCTGCAGCTGATCAGTGAACTGCTATGCGAGCTTTATCACGTCAGAATTGCGACCAGCGGTGCTCAGGCGTTGCAGATCGTCGATCGGGCAAAACCGGATCTGATTCTGCTGGATGTGATGATGCCCGATATGGATGGTCATGAGGTCTGTCGTCGTCTCAAGGCTGATCCTAAGACATGTGATGTGCCGATCTTGTTTCTCAGTGCCCGCAATCACGACGAAGATGAGTGCCTGGGGTTCGAACTTGGAGCGACTGACTACCTGTTCAAGCCGATCAATCCGCCCATCCTGCTGGCGCGAGTGCAGACACAGTTGCGCCTGAAGGCAACAACTGACCTGTTGCGTGCGCAAAATACCTATCTGGATCAAGAAGTATTGGCGCGAACCCGCGAGCTGCAAGCCACCCATGACGTGACCATCCTCGCCCTCGCATCATTGGCCGAGACTCGCGACAACGAAACCGGCAATCACCTGCGGCGCACACAGCACTACGTCCGGTTGCTGGCCGAACAACTGCGTGATCACCCACGATTCAATCAGTATCTGAATGATCAAAGCATTGAGCTGATGTTCAAGTCGGCACCGCTGCACGATATCGGCAAGGTCGGTATTGCGGACCATATCCTGCTCAAGCCGGGGCGCTTTGAACCTGCCGAGTTCGAAATCATGAAGACCCACGCCCGGCTGGGTTATCAGGCTCTGGTGCATGCAGAGGAAATGTTGGGCGCGCAAGTGGCTTTCCTGCGCATCGCCAAGGAAATTGCCCTGTGCCATCACGAAAAATGGGATGGCAGCGGTTACCCCAATGGCTTGGCCGGTGACGCCATTCCCGTCAGCGCGCGCCTGATGGCGGTCGCCGATGTCTATGACGCAGTCATCAGCCGGCGGGTCTATAAGTCAGAGATGAGCCATGAGACGGCCGTCGCGATCATCCGCGACAGCGCCGGTCAGCATTTTGATCCAGATGTGGTGGCCGCCTTCATCGCCCTCGAAAACGAGTTTGAACAAATCGCCCAGCGCTACGCCGATACCCCAACCGAGGAGCCCGTTGATGCCATGGCCGGTTAACAGCTGGCGAGCAATGGTAGATGCAAGACGAAAGATGCCGGCTGTTACATCGGAGTAAAGATCATGAGTTGGGTCGTAAATCACGCGAGGGCTATCAAGCGTAGTGGCTGGATAGTAGTGGCCATATTGTCGATTCTGACTGCCGCTGGCGTGGTCGATCGCTATCAACACCAACGCGACGTGTTGTTGGAGGTTCAGCAAGCACTGCTGGCTCAACGAAGTGCGTTAGGTTATTCCAGCCTGTTGAGCCATCTGCAAACCCATAAATTACAACATTCATTGTTGATGGCGAATCCGCCTCCGCCAGGATGCCTGTCGGAAGAGTTCATTGCCGCGCAAAAGCGGACGACGGAGACTCAGACGGCGGATATCGACTGGCTATCACAGTACACACTGCGGGTGCCGATACACCAAGTGGCCGCTCTGCCCAAGCCACTGTCCCCACTCATGAGCCTGCGAGAAGGCACTATTCGCATGACCAGCCGGCAACTCCTGGGCTATACCTGCGATGGACGCTACGCCGTAATTCAGGAAACGCAAACCCGGTTAGAACCGCAGCCACTGCTACCCCCGCTGGCATTGGGACCGGCGATTGCCGAACGGCTGATCGTGCATGTCGCCGTAACCCAGCGGCAGGGGCCGCCCTTGTATCTAGACATCCATTTCACCCCCGGCAAGGCGGAGTATTTACCGGCCACAGGTGATGCCTGGTCAAACGAGCAGCCTCACCAGGCCCAAGGTGAAGATCGCTTTTTTCGCCACTACGCGAACCTCCATCAAGGGTTGCAAATGCGCGTCTACAGTGAACCGCTGACCCCGGATTTTCTGCAGCAGTTCCTGAAATTGAACGGTTTGGGGTTGTTGTTGGCGTTCGGAATACTGGCCTGTTTGCTGCTGATCAACTGGCTGGTGGCACACCTGATCGATACCAGCGTTGCACAACATCAGGCGGCCACCCACGACTTTCTCACCGGCCTGTACAACCGCCGGGCGGCGATGACACTGACTGAAGTGGAATTGGCGCGCGCTACGCGCAAGCCCAGTTCTTTGTGCATATTGATACTGGATATAGACCACTTCAAGCAGGTCAATGATACCTACGGCCATGACGGCGGGGACCAGGTGCTGAAGTTCTTCGCGCAGTTGTTGACCCAGACGGTACGGCACGAGGATCTGGTCGCCCGCATCGGCGGTGAGGAATTCCTCATCGTGCTGCCGGACACTGATCTGACAGGCGCACAACAGATGGCCCAGCGTCTGCTGAAAGTGCTGCGCAGTTCAACGATCGACTATGCCGGAAAGAATTTTGGCGTTACGAGCAGCATGGGTGTAAGCACCTGGCATGGCCCCGATGACAGCGTTCAGACGCTGCTGATCCGTGCTGACCTGCTGCTATATCAAGCCAAACAGCAAGGCCGCAACCGCTACGTGAGTGAGCCCCTGCCCGACTCCGGGTTGTCTGCACACGCTTGAACCCTGCATTCACCAGGACTTGTAATCACAGGATGTTTCGATGATCACCTCCATGGCCACGGCGACGGCCCCTGTCGTCAAGAACCCACAACGTCCGACGCTGTTGGTGGCCGACGACACGCCTGACAACCTTAACCTGATCGCGGGGTTGTTCATGCACGACTATCGGGTTCGGGTTGCCCAGGATGGTCGTAAAGCATTGGCCATCTGCACCTCGGACACGCCGCCAGACCTGCTATTGCTCGATATCATGATGCCGAACATGGACGGTTTTGAGCTCGCCAGGCAATTGCGCAGTCATCCCCGATCCAATCGGATTCCGATCATTTTCATCACCGCGATGACCGCCCCCTCTGCACGCCGGCAGGGATTGGAGTTGGGTGCGGTCAATTTTGTCACCAAGCCCATCGATCCGCAGTTGCTTCAGTTAAAGGTCAACAACCAGCTACGGCATGTCGTGCTGCACAAACAGCTACAGGCCGACTATGACGATTTATTGGCTTTGGCTCATTTGCGCGACGATATCGAGCAGTTCGCCCGCGATGATCTGAAAGCGCCACTCGTCTCGATTCTTGGGCTGGTCCGAGCCCTCCTCGAAGACGGCAATCTACTTCATGGGCAACAGGGTGTATTGCGCCTGCTTGAGCAAAACAGCCATCAATTGCTGAACATGCTCACGGTCTCTGGCGAACTCTGCGAGTCAGACATCGGACCTTTGCCATTGCAGCCGATGCAGGCGCAGTTCGTACCGCTGCTTCGGCGCCTGATCGAAGTTGCTCGGCTAACCTTCAAAGTCCGGGGAGTGCCCCTGGCACTACAAGATGAGATAGCCAATGAAGGGCAGCCCGATGACCGGGAGGATGGCCAGCAGCATTTTTCTCAGCTCGACAATCTGCTGCACGATTTCGGTGAAACTGCGGCAATCGGATCGCGCGTAAGCATTGCTGTGTAATTGGGTTGCGCCAAGATGTTGGCTAAAGCAAAGAATGACCGCTTAACTCTAGAGGTCGAAGACACGTCTTCGACTTTCCTATTTGCCTCATATAGATGGTCGACATGGCTCAACTGCTAATTGATGAACATCTGGTATTCGACGAGAACAACTTTCTGTTGTATCGCATTGAAGCTGCCAATGAGGAGCCTTTGCGCATCGGTGCAATCGCCAGCCGATGCCTGGCCATGTTGCTCAGGTCAGGTGGAGAAGTGGTGCGCAAGCGCGAACTGATGGCAGGCGCATGGGGGCAATATGGCCTGGAAGTGACCGACAACAGCCTGGCCCAGGTTGTCCGGCAATTGCGTCTGGCGCTGGAGAAACTGCATCCCGATCGCGAATTCATCCAGACCTTGCCACGCATAGGTTACAAACTCGCCGATGGCGTGAGAGTCGAGGAGTTGCCAGCCGCTGTGAATGTGGCGTCTACCCCTTACGCGACGGAAACTGACCGCGAGACGCCTGAGCCTGCTGCGTCTCCTGTGTCGACCATGGCCGATGCAGATGACGAGTCCGTCGAACCGCCATCGATCATGGCAATGCCTGCCTCAGCCGCCCACGATTCGGGGGCGCTGCCCGTGCATCCGACAACGTTACCAATCCGTTGGGGTCTGTGGCTCTCTTTATTTATTTGGGGAGTATTTGCATTTGTGCTGGGAAAAATCTGGCTGGAATCGTCTCTAGAGGCGGAACCGCCAGTGTTCACTGCGCCCGTGACGATGGATGAAGTGCATGTGCATCAGTCAACTCAAGACATAACCCCCTTGGCGGCGCCGCATTTGCAGTCGTTGGTCCAGCACAGTCGAAAACTGGCAAGTCTTCTAGACATTCCGGCACAAAACCTACACCTGTACCTGTTACCGTCGCGTCGTGGGGCAGATCAGATTCTCTGCGATGGTGAGCTGGAAACGGCCAGTAGTCGCTGCATTGGCGTACAACAACATGACTAAACGCGCCGCAAACGCAATTTGGTGCATGGCCTTCGTTCTCGTAGGTCTACTGGGTGTAGCACTGGGGCGCCTGTCGGGCGAGCCCAAGGTCCACCTGGACCTTTGGTGCATCGGGGAGGGTGCGCATCAAGTACCATCCAAATTGCACCCTTCATGGCTGACGACACGTTTCAGACTGGACTTGCAGCCCACGGGCCTCAGCCACCTGCGCATGGTGGCCCAATTGATCGATGCCGAATCCGGGGCTGAACTTGGCACCATCCACCGCAATAGTGCCTTTGAGGTGCAACAACAGGGACACCGCTTGCAGGTCAATGTCGTGCGTAGCGCCAAGGGCGAAGCAGACAGTGCGATCCCTGAACTGTCGAGCACACTGGGCATGTTTATATTCCGGCCGGACAGCAGCCTGAGTTACTGGATGCGGCCATTGTCCGAGACGCGTTACCTGTTCGATGATGGTAATGACATGTTCATTCTGTGTAGTAAACGGTGACACCGCCGAACGCCATCGTTCAGGACCAAAGACACGCCTAATCTCTTGATACAGGGGAAACGGGATGACCGAAAACACAGCGCGTCAATGCTGGCCATGGGTCCTCCCCTCCCTGCTCGCCATCAGCCTCGCACTGACAGCGGGATGCTCAAGCAAAAATTCGGGGCATCGCTATTCGTCCTCAAGCACAGGCTCCAGTTGCTATGCAAAAGCGTTGCCCACTGCCGGCGAGGGTGGCCTGGCGTGGGGCTCGACCCTGAACATGGCTCGCAAAAAATCCCTGGATAACTGCATACGCTATGCCGGCCGATCCGGTGGCACACCGCAGACCTGCAAAGTGGTGTTGGCGGAGTGCAAAAATCGATAGAAGTAGAAAGCAGGCTCTGTAGGAGAACCCCGCCGTTCCACAGTGGTCACAACAAGTGATGGCATCGCGCCTTGGGCTTCCTGTATTCCAGCGCGACGCTTGCGATCCACACATTTAGGGTGCGTCGGATAACTTCAGTCGGTTCGGTTCCTGTCTGACGCAGGCGCTGACTGCTTCCATCCAATGCTCCCCTCTCGGAGTACGGAAATGACTCAATCAATGCGCTTCTTTCTATCGATCTTTCTCGCGTTAACTACATTGACCTCGACGAGCCTGCTGAACAGTGCCAGTGCAGAAACCGCACAGGATCTGAATAAAGAGTCTCTGCAAGCATTGGATATGCTCTACAAGGTCAATCCAGCAGCCAAATCCATCTCGCAACAAGCCAAGGCCGTGCTGGTCTTCCCCAAAATCATCAAGGCGGGGCTGGTATTCGGCGGCAGCTATGGCGAAGGCGTATTAATGAAGGGTAAGACCGTCGTGGACTATTACAACTCCGTCAGCGGGTCGTGGGGGCTACAGGCGGGCGCTCAGTCCTATGGCTACGCAGTCTTTCTGATGAATGATAAAGCGCTGGAATACATCACTAAATCCAAGGGTTGGGAAGTTGGCGTTGGGCCAACCGTGGTTGTCGTGAATGAAGGGGTTGCGAAGAACCTGTCCAGCTCGACACTGAAAGATGACGCGTATGCATTCATCTTCGACCAGCAAGGGTTAATGGCTGGGGTCAGCATCGAAGGCTCGAAGATTTCCCTGATCAAACGCTAAAGCGGCCAAGCACGAATCACCCCATCGGTTGCCTCCAACCTTTGGGGTGCAGCCCGTTAAGGGGAAACCATCAAGTGCGGCCCACGGAACCTGTGACCGGTAGATTGCCCAGCAACTTGAGCCCCGTGGCTTTCACGAACGCGTCATAGTCCATTGGTCTCTCAATACGGGTTTCGGCGTTGGGTAGCACGTACGCCCAGGCACGCTTGGACGATGCGTCGTAAACCAGCTTGAACAGGCGCGTCGGCACCCAGACCTTGTTGTCGCCAATGGTGGTGTGGCCTGGGTCAAACAGCGGGCCGGTAAAGACATAAACATTGCCCTCGGCGCGCGTGGCAAACTTCCTCACGTCAGACTCGACCTTGCTCCAGATCTTGCGGTTGTTGGTGGGGTCTTGCGGCACCATGTTCGACAGCGCGAAAGATTGGGCCATTGCATTGGGGTTCGGTGCATCGGCTGCCGGGGATTGATGACCGCGGTCCACCGCCGGATGTTGGCTACGGTAGTCGCTCAACTCTGCCCGCCCACTCTTGGGAATGCGTGGGTCCGGGTAGAACTGGTTGGTGCGCTCCTCCCCTTTGGCATCCTGAAGCTGGGCGGCATTAAGACGCTCGACCACTACCAGCGGCGTCTTGCTGGTTTGCGAGTACAGCACCGCGAAGTTGTCGGAACACAGGGCCAAGGGGTTCATGGTTGCAGGCACAGTGGCCATGTTGATCGGTCTGGCTGCTGGAAACAAATCAGCACAGCCGTCGAACGACGCCTGTCTCTGCTTGTTTGAATAAAGGTCCAGCGCCGCGTTTTGGCTGATCGAGCCCGAGCGGGACCCTTGTTCCTGTTGAAGGGTGGGCGGCTTGATGAGGTCCAGCAGGCTGCGGGCTTCTGCCCCGTTGGAAAGCAAAACAAGGGCCGACAGCCCAACTGCAATTTTGCGTAGGTACATGCGTTAGATCTTCGAATTGGATTGGGAGGTAAACGTACAGCGGTCCCGATTCGCGGAACCAGGTGCAGGCGGTTGCTGATTATATGGAGGGGTACATGCTTTCACTGTCCTTGATCAAAATATCGGGGTGTATCCGGTTGGCACCGAACGTTTGAGCGCTGACGCTCATGCAGGGTTTATTGACCATCGCAAATCCCATTAGTGCGCAGCGGCGGCTGCATTTCACATGGGGAGAAATCATGGACAGCACCTCGGCGGCCAGCTTGCCTGCAGTGCGCGATTCGGCAATTTCTGCAGGGGTATTTAAATCACATTCGCTGTCATTACGTTACTGCGCCTGAAAGGTTTGCAGGTAAGCCAGCAGGTTGTCGATCTTTTCCGGATCGCTGAGGCCCCAGAAAATCATGCGGGTGCCGGGGACCACTTCTTTAGGCGCTTCGAGGTACGCGGTCAGTGTTTCGCGAGTCCAGACGATACCGGCGGACTTCATGGCGTCGGAATACTGATAATCCGTCGTGCTGCCGGAGTGTCGGCCAAAGATGCCGTTGAGCTGCGGACCAAATGAACCCCGTGCCGATTCCCCGACCTGGTGGCACCCCCCGCAGATCCGCTTGAACAGCGTCGCACCCGCTTCAGCATCACCCGCCGCGTGTGCCGGGAGACTGAACAAACCTGCATTGAGAAGACAGGTGAAAGTGAGGAATACGGCGAATTGCTTCATGTTCTATTCCCGAACTTGTAGGGCCTGGCGCGAGTGAATCAATGGGCGCCTACTTGCAGACGCAAAAGTCTACGTAAAGAATGGCTCTCTTCGTAGCCCGGCGCATCGGCGCCTGACAAACATTTCACTGGAGACACCTGTGCCCCCGCTGACCGCCCGCGAGGTTTACCAGACATTGCGCAATGCCGCCTTGGGCATTCACCCTTTGCGACGCCTCGATAGACCCTCCGGACCCGGCCAGGTGCAGGTCGACATTGAAGGCTGGCAGCTGACTCTCGACGTCGATGGCAACCATGTGCGCCACTGCCAACGCTGCCACAGCCCCGATGGCCGCGAGGGTGATTACGACAGCTGGCAACGTTACGGCACCGACCCGGTCAGTTTTCTCAGCGCGTGGGAGCTGGCGCAGATTGAGCGACTGCTGACCGAGGACTGAGCCCCAACTCACTCATCACTGCTCCCCTCAAACCGCTTCAACGAAAACGCCGACAAATCCAGATCACTGCTGCCCCGAATGCACCACTGCGCAAACGCCTCCCCCAGTGCAGCGGAATGCTTGAAGCCATGCCCCGAGCAGGCGGACACCACCAGTGTGTTTTTCAATGTCGGATGTTCATCGATGATGAAATGACTGTCCGGGGTCACGGTGTAAGCACACACCGCCGACTTGGCCAGCCGTGAGGTGACGCCGGCAATCTTGCCGCGCACGTGGGTCTCAAACATGGCGCTGGCTTCGGCGTCACTGACGGTTCTGTCCAGCGTGTCGGGTGAAGATTCTTGGCTGTATTGTTCGGTGGCGACCTTCAGGCTGCCCTCGCCGGGCAACGGTGGAAAGCCGTAGTTCGAAGCTTCATCGCCGGCGCCGTGATAGTAGATAAAAGTCGGCGACACCGGCGCAAACCGGGCGCCCTCCTCCAATTCAAACCAGAACAGCTTCTGCCGACACACCCTCAGTAACCGGTCGAACGGCTTGCCGAGCAAACCCGCCGACCACATGCCGGCAGTGATCACCACTTTGTCGGCAAGAATCGTACGTCGGTCGGTGATGACGGTGACGCCCTGATCATCCGAAGTGATGTGCGTGACGGTTTCGCCCTTGAACAGCGTCGCGCCACGTTCCTCGGCGAGTTTGAGTTGCACTGCGATACAGCGCTCAGGCCGGACAAAACCGCCGCTCGGTTCAAAGTAGCCGACAGCGCTATCCAGCACGGGGGAAAACTGCGGGAAGCGCTGACGAATCTGTTCGGCTACCAACACCTCATGCTCAATGCCATAGCGCTTCGCGAGACGAAGCGTGCGCTGGGTGAAGTCATTGTCATCGTCTGCGTCATAATCCGGGCTTGAGGTCATGACCAGCACACCACACTGTTCGAACAACGACTCACCGGACAGCGCTTCGAGTTCCCGCCAAATGCGATGAGAGTTGCGCACAATGGGCAAGTACTCGGCGCCCTCGCCGACCGAAAGGCGGGTGATCCGCGTATCGCCATGGCTTGAACCCTGGGTGTGAGGCGGATGGTGGCGGTCGACGCCGGTCACCTTGACCCCGGCTTTCGCCAGCTGATACAGGGTGGCGGCGCCCATCGCACCCAAGCCAAGCACCGCTACTTCACACCGATGTTCCATCTATGTCCCCGCCAGAACCGGCTTGTTGGAAAGCCGTCAGCATAGGCCAGGGATCGCGCTTTAGGGAGCCACCATGTTCTATCGCCAGCGAATCCGCCCCGCCATTTCCACTCCTCGACCACGTCGGGGTCAGCCTGGCGGATCAGCGTTCGGATGTGATCGAGCCTCTCGCCCCGCCAATCATTCAGCCCCTTGATTTTTGCGTCTATCAGCACCGAGGCCGCGTCTTGCGCCTCTGCAGACGTCGTGTCCTTTTTCATCAGAGTGATCACTTTCTTCATGAGGGTTTTGACCCCGCTCATGATAGTTGTCGCTCGCCCTGCGTCGAATGTCACTGACTGACGGCATGCACAGCCGACAACGTTTCCTCTGTTCCCGGCTTAATGCCAAAATGCAACGCTCAGGTCACCCGTCCAGCCCCTGCCGCGTAATGCAGTGCAACGAGAATTCGATATGAACGCCCATTTTCAGCTAAGTGATGTCCCTGAATCCCACGTCTCCCATCAGCAGTCGGCGGTCACAGCATGATTGAAGTCACTGAGGTTTCCATTGCACAACTGCGTGCAGCGCTCGAATCCGGCCAGACAACGGCGGTCGAGTTGGTGCAGGCTTATCTCGCCAGGGTCGATGCCTACGACGGTGCCGACACCCCTACCGCCCTCAACGCGGTCGTGGTTCGCAACCCCGACGCGCTCAAGGAAGCGCAGGCGTCCGATGCCCGCAGGGCTAAAGGCGAGACGCTGGGGCCGCTCGATGGCATCCCCTACACGGCCAAGGACAGTTATCTGGTGAAAGGGCTGACGGCCGCGTCCGGAAGCCCCGCCTTCGCCAACCTGATCGCTTATCGCGATGCTTTCACCATCGAACGCCTGCGTGGTGCCGGCGCCATCTGCCTGGGCAAGACCAACATGCCGCCCATGGCCAACGGCGGCATGCAGCGCGGGGTGTATGGCCGTGCCGAGAGCCCGTACAACGCGGACTACCTCACCGCGCCGTTCGCCTCGGGTTCATCCAACGGTGCCGGTACGGCAACCGCCGCCAGTTTCGCCGCGTTCGGCCTTGCGGAAGAAACCTGGTCGAGCGGACGCGGTCCTGCCTCGAACAATGGTTTGTGTGCCTATACGCCATCGCGCGGGGTGATTTCGGTGCGCGGCAACTGGCCGTTGACCCCGACCATGGACGTTGTCGTGCCGTTTGCCAGAACCATGGCAGACCTGCTTGAAGTGCTCGATGTGGTGGTGGCCGAAGACCCGGATACACGCGGTGATCTGTGGCGGATGCAACCCTGGGTGCCGATTCCGAGTGTCACCTCGGTGCGTCCTGCCTCCTATCACGAACTGGCCGCGCAACCCGAGGCGCTCGCCGGGAAGCGTTTCGGCGTCCCACGCATGTACATCAATAAAGACCCCGAGGCGGGCACCAGCGAGGCGCCGGGCATCGGCGGACCGACGGGGCAGCGAATCAACACCCGGGCCTCGGTGATCGGTCTGTGGGAAGCGGCTCGCAAGTCCCTCGAAGCGGCCGGTGCTGAAGTGGTCGAGGTCGATTTTCCGCTGGTTTCCAATTGCGAAGGCGACCGTCCGGGTGCGCCGACCGTATTCAATCGCGGCATTGTGTCCAAAGAGTTCCTTCACCATGAGTTGTGGGACCTGACAGCCTGGGCGTTCGATGACTTCCTTCAGGCCAATGGCGATCCGAAGTTGAACCGCCTGGTCGATGTCGACGGACCGCTGATTTTCCCCCACGACCCCGGCACGCTCCCCAATCGCGAGGGCGACCTTGCGGCTGGCATGGACGAGTATGTGCGCATGGCCGAGCGCGGCATCACCCCGTGGAACGAAATCACCACCGTGCCTGATGGATTGCGTGGGCTTGAACACACGCGGCTTATCGACCTTGAAGAGTGGATGGATCGCTTGGGGCTCGATGCGGTGCTGTTCCCGACGGTCGCCGATGTGGGGCCGGCGAATGCCGATGTCAATCCGGCGTCTGCGGACATCGCGTGGAGCAACGGCATCTGGGTCGCCAATGGCAACCTCGCCATCCGCCACCTCGGGGTGCCCACGGTCACCGTGCCGATGGGCGTGATGCCGGACATCGGCATGCCCGTCGGGTTGACCTTCGCCGGTCGCGCCTATGACGATTCGTCGCTGCTGCGCCTGGCCTCGGCGTTTGAAGCGACCGGGTCGAAACGCTTGATTCCGCCGCGCACCCCGCCGCTGCCGGGTCAACGTTGAAGGTAGACCGGGATAGGAACGATGCTCGCTCCAATCCCGGTCACCGAATTAGCCCTTGGCCGCCATCGCGGTCACTTCCACACGCATGCCTTCGACCGCCAGCGCGGCCACGCCCACAGCGGCGCGAACCGGCCATGGCTTGGCGAAGAAACGCTTGTACACCTCGTTGAACGCGGCGCGGTCAGCCATGTCGGTGAGGTAGATGGTCAGGTGCAACACCCGATCCATGGAACTGCCGGCGCGCTCCAGTGCGACTTTGAGCGCTTGCAGCGTGCATTCGCTCTGCTCGACGATGCCACCCAATTCCAGACTGCCATCAGCGCGGGTGGGGATCTGCGTGGAGACCAGCAGGCCGCCGAAACCGGCGACGTCGGAGGAGATGGAGTCCTGGTCTGGATCTGGCGTGAACGTAATGTCTTGGTTGGCCATGGGGATCTCATGCTTGAGTTGATAAGGGGCTGTTGCGTAGCAGGCGCGCAGTTTACAACCCCATGGTGCATTGCTGTTCATGTTCGAGCCGAGAAATTCGGCGCAATCGCCTAGTTCGGGTCCAACAACCCGCCACTCCAATTGCGCGAAACCCGGCTACCGGTGAATTTCGCTACCACCATGCCCTGCGGCACCAGCCGATCGCGATAGCGCGTCACCATTCGCCCCGCTTGCTCAGCGACCAGCACCACTTCGGAAGACGGATCCCCTGGTCGGCGCAGAATCCGCGCAAAGCGCTGCCCTTCTTCGACGAAATCGCCGAGCTCTTTTTCAAAGATCAGCACCCCGGGCTGCGGTGCCAGAATGGTTTCCATATGGCCCATCTCCATCGCCTCGACGGGCCAGTCAGCCGGCGCCAGCGCCTCATCGATCACCCCATAACCGCACAGCCACGCGTACAACCCTTCGGCATCCTGTTCGGCAAACCGGTCACTGACATCGCCCTGCCCGCGCAACTCCAGCGTCGCCGCCAGGCGCTGGTCGGTGACGCCATCGCGCAGCCACGGCGCGATGATGGTTTCTTCGAAGGAGCCATCGCCGCCGTCATCCCAGATGATCGCCACGTCCATCTTCATCGCGGCGGCCAGTTCGCGGCCACGGGGCCAGAAACGCCGGTGAACGTAGAGGTAGGGCAGCGCTTCGTCATCGGTGTGCAGGTCGAGCATCACATCCGCCGGGGCCGCCAGTTGCACCAGTTTTTTTTGCCATTCCTGAACGTTGGTTGAGGGTCGGGCCATGGCGGCCGAGTGATCGAACGAGCGGTTGAAGTTATGCCCGGTGGCGTCGTGAAAACGACCGAGAATCCGCCCCTGGCGAAACTGCCCGATGCCCAACGGATTGGCCTGTGGCACTACTGTCACACGGCCGTTGAGTCGCCCGTGTGCCTCGGCAATCTCTAGCTTTTGCATCAGCAGATGCAGCACCAGCATCCCGGCGATTTCATCGGCATGCACCCCGGCCTGCAAATGCACTGTCGGCCCGCTGCCATTGCCCTCGAAGCGCCACGCACTGACCTGCACCGGATCGCCATTGTTGTTGCGAACACTGAACGAAACATCCTGCGCCATCTGCTTGTCCTCCCGCGTCACGAACGTCAAAAAACAAAACATTGCCATGGTCGAAACTGGAGATTGAACGCACGTTCAACTAAGCTCGCCAACCAGGCAACACACCCAAGGATTCCCGTGTGACAACTGCTCCTGCAAAAAACCGCCGCGCTGAACCCGATGAGCGTCGCGAGATGCTGGTGGCCGCCACCCTGCGCTGTTTGGTGCGCGACGGTCACGCCGGTATTTCCGTACGCCGCATTGCCACCGAGGCCGGGGTGTCCGTGGGGTTGCTCAATCACCATTTCGGCAGCATTGATGCGTTGATTGCCGATACCTACCAAAAGATCGCCAGCGAACTGACCACCGCCCTGCTTCAGGAAATCCAGCAGGCCGGCACGCCCGCGCAAAAGATGGACGCGTTCCTCACCGGCTCCTTCTCACCTCGGGTCATGGACCCGCAATTGCTCGGGGTCTGGGTAGTGTTTTGGAGCCTGATCCGGCACTCCGAACACGTCAGCCAGTCCCACGAAAAAAGCTACCGCGCCTACCTCGACCTGCTCCGCCAGCTGCTGGATGACATGGCGGCCAGCGAAGGCTTCGTGATCCACGACACGCGTCTGGCCGCCATCGGTTTATCGGCGATGCTCGACGGACTCTGGATCGAGTGGTGCCTGAACCCCGAAACCTTCAGCCCCGCCAACGGCCTCCACATCTGTCGTTGCTGGATAAAGGGGCTGCGACACGGAGCATTCAGCTCCGACGACGTCTTGTGATGGGTGTCGCCCGAAGATCATCGCCAGAGTGCCGCTGACCGCGATCAGCCCGGCACCGACCATCAGCGACACGTCCATCAGCGTGCCCCAGATCAGGCTCGACAGCAGGAATGCCCAGATCAGCCCGGTGTATTCGAACGGTGCCAACAACGTTGCGGTGGCCCGCTGAAAACTGGCGAACAATAGAAACTGGCCGATGCCGCCGACCAGCCCGGCACCGAGCATCCCTAGCCAGGCCGGAGTCGGCGCCGGGGTGTAGGTCCAGGGCAATGCCACCGCCATGCAAATGACGAACACCACGTTGGTGATCAACATCTGCTCCAGCACTGACGTCTGCTCATCCACCTGGCGCAACTGGATGTAGGTGAACGCCCAGCACATCGCCGCCAACAGTGTCAGCACCACCGGCACCGGGTCGGCCAGGTTGCTGGGGCGACAAGCGATGATCACGCCGACAAAACCGATGATCAGGCTGAACCACTGCCAGCCGCTGGCGCGTTCCTTGAGAATCACCGCCGCCAGTACGGTGACCATGATCGGTGCGGAGAAATATAGCGTGGTCATCTCCGCCAGGGTCAGGTCCCGGGCCGCCGTGTAATACAGCACCCAAGCGACTATCGACAACAATCCACGCACCACCAGCAAACGGCGGCTCGGCGAGCGCCAAGCTCGTTGAACCAGGCGCAAGCGCCCCACCAGCAGACAGCCCACAACCACCACGAGGGCGCGCCAGAACAGAATGCTGATGACTGAATAATCCGCCACCAGCCATTTGATGGCGGCATCCTGCAACGCCAGGAACGTATAACCCAAGGTGCACAGGCCGATGCCTTGCAACGACCGGTCGACGATCCGTGGCGTGTTCATTACATCGACCTGCGCACGGGCGTCCCGCGCCGCTCGGCAAAGGCAAACAGCGCTTCGATCATGAATGTCAGGCAGACATACACGCCGGCCACCAACAGCAACGGCTCATACACTTGCAGCGTCTGGGCCCGCACCACGTTGGCAGCGCCCAGCAGGTCGATAATCGCAATCGTCGACGCCAGTGCGGTGGACTTCATCAGCATGACGGTCTCCCCGGCCAGTGTCGGCAGCAACAAGCGCATCGCCCGAGGCAAACGCACTCGTAGCAACGACTGGCGCGGGGTCATGCCAAACGCCGAAGCCGCTTCCATCTCACCTTTGGGCACCGCCAGCAGCCCGCCGCGAATCACTTCGCCGACATAGGCGCCCACCGACACCACTAGGGCAAACACGATGTACCAATAACCGTCCCGCAAGTACGGCCAGAGGAAACTGCTGCGAATCAACGGAAACTGCGCAAACAGGCTGCCCAGGCCGTAGTAGAAAATGTAGATCTGGATCAGCAGCGGCGTACCGCGTGTCACGCTGGTGTAAAACAGGCTGACCTTGGCAATCACTCGGTTCTTCGAGATCCTCGCCAGTGCCACCAGCACCGCGAGCGCGAAACCCAGCACGCTGGAAATCATCAGGATGGTGATGGTCGTTTGCAGCCCCCGGCCCAACAGCGCCGCGTATTCAACTATCCACGCTGGAATCATTTCATTCACTCAGCCAAAGGCATCCAGCGACGGATGCGTCGCTCAAGCCGTCCAGACAGGTAGTTGGAGGCCAACGTCACCGCGTAATACATCGCCGCGGCAGTGAGGTAGAACAACAGATAGTGACGCGTCGAGCCCGCGCCTTGCTTGGCGGTGTACAGCAACTCGTTGGTGCCGACCACGCTGATCAATGCGCTGTCTTTGATCAGGTTGATCCACAGGTTGGCCATCCCCGCGATGGCGTAAGGCGCCATGATCGGCAACGTGACCCGCCGAAACAGGCCGAACCCGCTCAAGCCAAACGCCTTGGCCGCCTCGATCTGGCCGAACGGAATGGCCTGGATCGCCGCCCGAAAGATCTCCGATGCGTAAGCGCCCTGCACAAGGCCCAGCACCACAATCGCCGCCAGCGGACCGCTGACATTCACAGCGCCATAACCCATCTGCACCATCAGCGAATTGAGGAGCATGGAGCCGACGTAGTACAGCAGCAGGATCAGCAACAACTCCGGAACCGCGCGGAACAAGGTGGTGTAGCTGCGCATCAGCGCTGCGATCGGTTTGGGCCCGCTCAGCTTGAGGCAGGCCACCACCAGCCCGATCATCAGCCCGAGCACAAACGCCCCGGCGGAAATCTGCAGGGTCATCCAGAGCCCCTTCAACAGCGCACTGCCCCATCCTTGCTCGCTGAAATTGATCAAATCGAACATTGCCGGCATTTCACTCTCCAGTTAGCGCACTTCACGGCATCACCTGCCCCTGTAGGAGCCGGGCTTGCCCGCGAAAGCGGTGGGTCAGTCAACTGAAATGTTGAATGAACTATTGCATTCGCGGGCAAGCCCGGCTCCTACAGGGATCTGCGTTGAGGTCAGAAAGCAGGTTTCACGCTGGTGCCGAAGTAGTGTTGCGACAGGTCGTCATAGTCCTTGCTCGCCAGCAGACCCAGGATGGCCTTGTCGAGTTTGGCCTTGAGCTCGGTGTCATCCTTGCGCAGACCGGCGCCCACACCTTTGCCGAAAATCGGGTCATAAGGCACCGCGCCGAGGTATTCCAGATTGCTCGCATCCGGCGTCTGCACGAAGGCCGCCATGGCCGTACCATCCGCCATCATCAGATCGATGCGACCGGCAATCAGGTCGGCGTTGGCCGAATCCTGGGTGTCGTAATACTTCACGTCGGCAATTTTTTCGTAGTAAGTCTTCAGGTAGCTGGCGCTCACCGTGGAGTTCTGCACGCCAATGGTCTTGCCCTTGAGGTCGTCCGGGTACTTTTTAACGGTGGTGCCCTTGGGGCCGACAATCGCGATCACCGAGTCGTAGTAAGCCTTGCTGAACGCGATCTGTTTTTCGCGCTCTTCAGTGACCGACATCGAGGAAAAAATCACGTCGATCTTCTTTGCCAGCAATGAGGGAATGATGCCGTCCCACGCCACTTCCTTGATCTCGCACTCGGCTTTCATTTCGCTGCACAGCTTGTGGATCAGGTCGACTTCAAAGCCTTTCCATTCACCATTGGCCTGTTTCTCGGTGTACGGTGGATAGGGTTCGGCTGCGACCGCGAACCTGATCGGCTGCGCCTGCGCCGCGCTCATCCCGGCCAGCAGTAAACAGGCCGCGCCGGTAAACCAGTTTGCCAAACGTCGATTTCCCATGATTTTTCCCCGTCTTTTTTATGATTTATTAGCGAGTCTGATGCGCGTTGACGAATTGTCGGCAACGTTCACTGCGTGGGTGTACGAACACTTCATCCGGTGAACCGGTTTCCTCGATCAGCCCTTGATGCAAATAGGCAACTTTGGAAGACACATCGCGGGCAAAGGCCATCTCATGGGTCACCAGGATCATGGTCCGGCCTTCTTCCGCAAGGGAGCGGATCACCCGCAGCACTTCGCCGACCAGTTCCGGGTCGAGTGCCGAGGTGGGTTCATCGAACAGCATGACTTTGGGCCGCATGGCCAAAGCCCGGGCGATGGCCACCCGTTGTTGCTGTCCCCCGGAGAGAAACGCCGGGTACTCGTTGCGCTTGGCCGCAAGCCCCACGCGTTCAAGCAAGGCTTCGGCCCGCTCAGTGGCCTCCGCACGGCTTTCACGCAGGACCTGCGTCGGCGCTTCGATAAGGTTTTCCAGCACCGTGCGATGGGGCCAGAGGTTGAAATTCTGAAACACCATGCCCAGGCTCGAACGGATCCGCACCAACTGCCTGGCGTCGGACACCAGCGGTGCACCAGGGCGGTCGTGGTTGAGCTTGATGCTTTCGCCGTCCACCAGAATGCGTCCCTGGTCCGGCACTTCGAGCATGTTGATGCAGCGCAGCAAGGTACTTTTGCCCGAGCCACTGGCGCCGATCAGGGAAATCACATCGCCTTCGCGAGCCGTCAGGGAAACGCCCTTGAGCACTTCGATATTGCCGAAGCGTTTGTGCAAGCCATCGACTTCGATCATGGTTTTGGCCGTGACCGGTGCCACGGTAGCTTGGCTCGTGACGCGGCTGATCACAGCGCGGGGCGCTTCACCTTTGAGCACAAGGACAAAATCGCGAATACGCTGGCACGCCTGGGACAGTCGTTCTTCACCCAGGGTGAACGAGAGCCGCACAAAACCTTGCGCCGGCTCGCCAAACGCCGCCGCATCGAGGACCGAAACGCGCGCCTCGCGCAGCAGGCGCCAGGCGAATTCCAGCGAGGTCAGTCCAGTATCACGCACGTCCACCAGCACGAACATGCCGGCATCGGGATTGAGCACTGAAATACCCGGGCAATCCGACAGTCTCGCAACCACCAGATCGCGGCGACGGCGATAGATGTCGCGCATGCCATGAGTCACGTCGTCGTGGGCCTGCACCGCTTTCAACGCTGCTTCCATGACAAACCCCGGCAAACCATAGAGCATGCTCAGGACCAAGGTTTCAGCGTGGGCGACCAAGGCTTCGTTAGCGACAATCCAGCCGATCCGCCAACCGGTCATCGCATGGGATTTCGACAGGCTGCCGATTACCACGCAGCGCTCGGCCATGTCCGGCAAGGCGGCGAGGCTGAGGTGTTCGCGTTCGAATGCGAGGCTTTCGTAGACTTCGTCGACCACCACCCACAGGTCATGTTCGATGGCGAGGTCGGCGATGGCTTGCAGCTCTTCGCGATTGAGCACCACGCCGGTGGGGTTGTTCGGGTTGGAGAAGAAAATGGCCCGGGTGCGCGGGGTGATGGCCTTCGCCAGCACGGCGGCATCGAGCCTGAAACCTGAGTCCGCCGAGCACGGCACCCGCACCAGCGTTGCACCGGAGGCCTTGAGCGTCGCCTCGTAGGTCACGTACATCGGGTCCAGGGCGATGACTTCGTCGCCAGTGTTGAGCAGGCACATCGACGTGATGAACAACGCGTTCTGCGCCCCGGCCGCGACGATCACGTTAGACGCTGGCACTTCACGCTCGAACAGTGGGCTGTAGCGAGCGGCAATGGCTTCGCGCAAAGCCTGGCGCCCGGCGATCTCGGTGTAGTGGGTGTCGCCCTCACGCAGCGCTTCAATGGCAGCGTCAGTGATGAAATCGGGCGTGGGGAAATCCGGGTCACCGACGCTGAGAATGATCACATCCTCACCACGGCGCTGGGCTTCAAGGCCGGCATTGTGAATATCCCAGGCGGCCACACCGTCGCCTGAAATCCGCTCAACAAAGGGTGAAAACCGCATGCCAGTGCCTCGTTCGAATTGAAGAAACGCAAGCCCGCGCAACCAGCCGGGGGAGGTGGCCACCAACATAGTCGAAGCTGAACAGTCGTTCAACAGAAAAGTCGCGATGCTTCGCGTTCAGCGCAAACAGGTCGTTTTCACGACAGTCGTGCCGTTTTTCATTAATGGAGGCAAACGAACCTCGATAAGCTAATGTTTTGAAAGTTGTTTTCTCTATCAACCAAAAAACAGCCGGACGGCCCGTTAAACAACACATAGACAGAAAAACCCGTCAGGCCAATGATGCACATTAGATGCCACCGCAAGACCTCGAATAAAAACAACTGAGGGTTACGATCAGGCGATGAACATTCTTTACGATGAACGCGTCGACGGCGTTTTGCCCGACGTCGACAAAGCCGCCCTGCTCAAAGTGCTGCATGCACGGTTGCCCGATCTGGAAATCCTGCATCAGCAGGAAGAGCTCAGGCCGTACGAATGCGACGGGCTCTCCGCTTACCGCACCACGCCCCTGCTGGTGGTGCTGCCCCGCCAACTCGACGAAGTCCAGGGCATCCTTCGAGTCTGCCATGAGCGGCACGTTCCGGTGGTCGCACGTGGTGCCGGCACGGGTTTGTCCGGCGGCGCATTACCGCTGGAAAAAGGTGTGCTACTGGTGATGGCGCGCTTCAACAACATCCTGCACATCGACCCTGACGCCCGCACTGCGCGGGTTCAGCCGGGGGTGCGCAACCTGGCCATTTCCCAGGCGGCAGCGCCCTTCGGCCTGTACTACGCGCCGGACCCCTCCTCGCAGATTGCCTGTTCTATCGGCGGTAACGTCGCCGAAAACGCCGGTGGCGTGCATTGCCTCAAGTACGGCCTGACCGTGCACAACCTGCTCAAGGTCGAAATCCTTACCGTCGAAGGCGAACACCTGACGCTGGGCTCCGATGCCCTGGACTCGCCCGGCTTCGATTTGCTGGCGTTGTTCACCGGCTCCGAAGGAATGCTCGGGGTGATCACCGAGGTGACAGTCAAATTGTTACCCAAACCGCAGTCCGCAAAAGTGCTGCTGGCCGCCTTTGATTCCGTCGAAAAAGCCGGCCGTGCGGTGGGCGATATTATTGCCGCGGGCATCATCCCCGGCGGCCTTGAGATGATGGACAACCTGGCCATTCGCGCCGCTGAAGACTTTATCCACGCTGGCTATCCCGTCGACGCCGAAGCCATTTTGCTCTGTGAACTCGATGGCGTGGAAGCCGACGTGCATGATGACTGCAACCGCGTGCGCCAGGTGTTGGAACAGGCTGGCGCCACCGAAGTCCGCCAGGCCCGCGATGAGGCCGAACGCGTGCGTTTCTGGGCCGGACGCAAGAATGCCTTCCCGGCGGTGGGACGCCTCTCGCCGGATTACTACTGCATGGACGGGACGATCCCGCGCCGCGAACTGCCCGGCGTGTTGCAGGCTATCGCAGCGCTGGCGGCCGAATATGGCCTGCGGGTAGCCAATGTTTTCCACGCCGGCGACGGCAATATGCATCCGCTGATTTTGTTCGATGCCAATCAGCCCGGTGAGCTCGACCGCGCCGAAACCCTGGGCGGCAAGATCCTCGAATTGTGCGTGAAGGTCGGCGGCAGCATTACCGGTGAACACGGTGTGGGCCGCGAGAAGATCAATCAGATGTGTGCGCAGTTCAACAGCGATGAGCTGACGCTGTTCCATGCAGTCAAAGCCGCCTTCGATCCGGGCGGACTGCTCAATCCCGGCAAGAACATTCCGACCCTGCACCGCTGCGCCGAATTTGGCGCCCTGCACGTGCACATGGGACAGATGCCCTTCCCTGATCTGGAGCGCTTCTGATGCGCAGCGAATTCGACATGGATGACAGCGCCGCACTGCTGGAACAGGTCAATCAGGCGCTGCAAAACGCAACGCCGTTGCGCATTCAGGGCTCCAACAGCAAGGCCTTCCTTGGGCGCATCGTCGCGGGGGAAGTCCTCGATACGCGCACCCACCGAGGCATCGTCAGCTATGACCCGACCGAACTGGTGATCACCGCCCGTTGCGGCACGCCGTTGTCAGAATTGGCCGATGTATTGGACGACGCACAGCAGATGCTGGCGTGTGAACCACCCTCCTTCGGCGAAGACGCCACCGTCGGCGGCATGATTGCCTGCGGGTTGTCGGGACCACGGCGTCCGTGGTCAGGCTCGGTCAGAGACTTTGTCCTCGGTACGCGGGTGATCACCGGGCACGGCAAGCATTTGCGCTTCGGTGGTGAAGTTATGAAGAACGTCGCAGGCTATGACCTGTCGCGCTTGATGGTCGGCAGTTACGGGGCGCTGGGAGTGGTGACCGAAGTGTCGCTCAAGGTTTTGCCAAAACCGCGGCAGTGCCTGAGCATCAGCCTGGAAATGAACACTGATCGCGCCTTGCTGCGCCTCGTGGAGTGGGGTCAGCAGCCCTTGCCGATCAGCGCGGCGTGCCACGACGGGCAACGCCTGCACTTGCGGCTTGAGGGCGGCGAAGGCTCGGTGGCGGCGGCCCATGACCGCTTGGGTGGCGAATTACTGGACGCGACCTACTGGGAGGATCTCAACGAACATCGACTGAGTTTCTTCGATGAAAACCAGCCCCTTTGGCGGTTGTCCTTGCCCCACAACACGCCCCGGCTTTCCCTGCCCGGCGTTCAACTGATCGACTGGGGCGGCGCACAGCGTTGGCTCAAGTCCGAGGCGCAGGCGTCGTTCATTCGCAAGATCGTCGGTGAGGTCGGCGGGCATGTGACCTGTTACAGCCACGGCCTGATCGACAGCCCGTTCCAACCATTGCCTGCTGCGCTGATGCATTACCACCAGAACTTGAAGCAGCAGCTTGATCCACGGGGAGTTTTCAACCCCGGCCGCCTGTACGCGGAGTGTTGACCCATGCAGACCACCTTGAGCGAACAGGCCCGTCAGCTGCCCCGCGCCGAAGAAGCCGAAAGCATTCTGCGTACTTGCGTGCACTGCGGTTTTTGCAATGCTACTTGCCCGACCTATCAGTTGCTGGGCGATGAACTGGACGGGCCGCGGGGGCGCATCTACCTGATCAAGCAGGTGCTGGAAGGCCACGAGGTCACCCAAAAAACCCAGCAGCATCTAGACCGTTGCCTGTCGTGCCGCAACTGCGAAACCACCTGTCCCTCCGGCGTCGATTACCACAATTTGCTCGACATTGGTCGTGCGGTGGTGGATGCCGCCGTACCGCGCTCTTTCGACCAGCGCCTGTTGCGAGAAGGTTTGCGCAGCGTCGTACCCAATCCCGGGCTGTTCAAAGCGCTGGTCAACAGCGGTCAGATGTTTCGTGCATTGTTGCCAAACACCTTGCAAGCCAAATTACCTCGCCGTGTGTACCCGGCCAAACCGCGCCCGACGATGCGCCACTCGAGGCGGGTGCTGATACTGGAAGGTTGTGTGCAGCCTGGGCTGTCACCCAACACCAATGCCGCCACCGCGCGCGTGCTGGATCGGCTGGGCATCAGCATCACACCGGTCCCCGAGGCCGGGTGCTGTGGCGCCGTCGATTATCACCTCGACGCTCAGGCAGCCGGCCTTGATCGCGCACGGCACAACATCGATGCCTGGTGGCCGAATATTGAAAACGGTGTCGAAGCCATTGTCCAAACCGCCAGCGGTTGTGGTGCGTTTATCAAAGACTATGGTCACTTGCTCCGCGCCGACCCGGCCTATGCCGCCAAGGCGCTAAAGGTCAGTGCGCTGGCCAAGGACCTGGTCGAAGTGTTGCGAGCTGAACCACTGGAAACACTCGGCATCCACAGCGCCCACCGCCTGGCGTTCCATTGCCCTTGCACCTTGCAGCACGCACAAAAACTCGGCGGCGCGGTTGAAGCGCTGCTGATGCGGCTGGGTTTCAACATTACGCCTGTGCCCGATAGCCACTTGTGCTGTGGTTCGGCGGGCACCTATTCGCTGACCCAACCCGAACTGTCCCGACAACTGCGCGACAACAAGCTCAATGCGCTGGAGAGCGGGTATCCCGAAGTCATTGTCACCGCCAATATCGGCTGCCAGGCGCACCTCGACGGTGCGGGTCGAACCCCCGTCAGGCACTGGATAGAACTGGTCGAAGCTGCCCTGCCCTGATCACGAACCGGAGATTGTCATGAACAGCAAAGCCGTACTGAGCCAGGCGGAAGTCAGCCAGATCCTTGCCGCCGCCCGCACCGAAGCACAGAACAATCAATGGGCCGTGACCATCGTGATAGTCGATGACGGTGGCCATCCCCTGGCACTTGAACGCCTCGACGGTTGCGCGGCCAGCAGCGCCTACATCGCCACCGAAAAAGCCCGCACCTCGGCCTTGGGCCGGCGCGAATCCAAGGGCTATGAAGAGATGGTCAATGGTGGACGCTATGCTTTTTTATCCGCGCCATTACTGACGTCTCTGGAAGGTGGCGTGCCGATTATTTTTGAGGGGCAAGTGATCGGCGCGGTCGGCGTGTCCGGCGTCAAGGCCGAACAGGACGCGCAAGTGGCCAAGGCCGGGGCGCAATGTTTGAAGTAGCGCCACAGAAGGCCCCTCGCCACAGAAGATACCTCGCAACAGGATCAGCGTCTCGCCTGAAGTTGGCATCGTGCGTTATTACTTCCGCGCCAACTTATACCTGATGCACTCTTCATAAAAACTCTGCCGCACCGCAGCAGGCTTGAACCGCGACGGGCTGTCATAAGTCTGCTCGGTAATGCCCATGGCCATCATGTGCATCCACGGTTTATTGAACTTGTAGGTCTGTATCTTCTGGCGAGCGGCATACAGCGACACCCCGGATAACTTGAGCTCCTGGGCTCTGGCCGCCGTCCCCGCGCCCCAGTCGCACATATAGCGGTCATTGGGCATCAACTCCCGGGCCTGGACCGCACCCGCCATGCTCGCCAGGGCAAACGAGATTAACGTGACCGTTACATTGTGCAATTGCATTGCGCCTAACCACCTGAAAATAAAGTGATTTTGGCGATAACTTTGCGCCAGCGGGGCCAGCAAATTGCCTTACTCGCATCGAACAACCGTTATCGGACTCAGATGTTGGAATCAGCTCCGAGCCCCTTGACGCCTCCTCAGCGCAACGCAGCCCTCAATTCATTGACCCGTTCGTTCCAGGTGAAGTGATAGACATGGGCAGGCGATAGCGGATGACACTGTCCGTTGTCCGCATTGGCCCCCACAATCGACCACTGCGCACGCGAGGTTTCACCCAACTCACGCGCGCTCTGGGCATTGAAGCACTTGCCCAGTTCATCGTCGGAGATCAGCGCGTAGGCCTTTGGATGATCACGCAACCATTGCGCCGCCTGCTCGACCGAGGACTCGGCCATGCCGAAATGCACAATCGGTTGCCGGGCGTATAACCAATGCCCCTCGCGCCAGTTGACCAGCACCAGCTCCGCGCCACCGGTCATGGTCGCGGCCTGCGCCATGATCGCGTTATGCGGGTTGGCACCGTCCCTGACCGGATCGATAAAGCCACGGGCGAACCACAGCGCAAACCAGATCACCGCTACCGCCTGAAAGACCTGCCGACCGCGAGGGCGGTGGCTGAACCAGCGCTTGAGTAACCAGGGCATCAGCGGTGCTGCCACCAACACAAACCCTGGCAGCGCCGGGTAAATATACAATTTGCGTTTACCGCTGCTGATGCAGAAAAACAGCACCACCAACAGGACCCAGCCCAGCAGTACCAATACGCGACCGTCGTGCTTGCGCAGTTGACGACGCCATGCAGGCACCAGCCACGGTAGCGCCAGCACCAACGGCAGCCAATATTGCGGGATCACGTAAACGAAGAAATACCAGAACGGTTCACGATGGTCCCAGGCCGCGGCATATCGCCCTGCCGTCTGACGCAGCAAAATTTCTTTGACATAGGCGATTTCATCGACACCGCCACTCAGCACGATAGACAACGCCAAGGGCAACAACCAGATCGCCGTGGCGCCCAACATCACCGCCAAACCGAGCCACCACTTGCGCGCCTCGCCCGGCATCGCCACCACGCCGGGCCAGTCTTTGCGCACCGCATAGGCATATGGAATCAGCATCAGCGCCGGGACAAACCCAACCCCTTTGGTGATTACGCCCACGCCCATGGCCGCGCAGCCGATGTAAAACCAGCGCCAGGCCGGGCCGAGCAACAGATGACGCGCCAGGCCGTACAGACCGACCGAGGTAAAAAGCACCAAAAAGCTGTCGATCTGCCCGGTCTGCAAGATGCTATAGGTTTGATACGTGGCCAGGTACAACAGTGCCGCTATCCGGCCGGTACGCTGATTCCACAAGCGTCGGCCCAAGTCGTAGACCACTGCGGTGACTGTCGCGCCGGACAATAGGCCTGGAATATAAAGGGCAATCGCAGGCTTTCCGGTCAGCCAGCTAAAGAACGCCACGGTCCACATGAAAATTGGCGGCTTGTCGCCGTAAATCTCTGCGGCCCGATGCGGAATGAGCCACGAACTGTTGTGCAACATTTCCAGGGCAACGCCGAGGAATCGCTCCTCGTCGACATTCTGCGGCTGGCGCAGCCCCAACCCTGCGCCAATCAGGAGCAATGCCAGCAACATCAGGCCCAGGCACTCAACGCTGGGTGATAGCGATCTACGCATGAGTCAGTCCTTCACGGGCGGGCTTTTGAGATGGGATTCACTGTATAACCATTGCAGGACAAAACGACCGGTGAAAGCAGGCGGGCCTATGAAGCCGACCGCCAGTCCGCTATTGGTTGGGATCAAGGGTGAACGCTTCATCGCAGATAGTAGTGGCGATACCACTTCACAAATTCCGTCACGCCGGTCTCAACCGCGACGCGCGGGCGGAAATCGACCCACTCCGCCAACACCGAAACATCGGCCCAGGTCTTGATCACATCGCCCGCCTGTAGCGGCATATAGTTGCGCCGGGCCTTGATGCCCAGCACCTTCTCCAGACAGTCGACGAATGCCAGTAATGGCACGGGTTCGCCCCGGCCGATGTTGAAGATTCGGTTAGCAGCTTCGCCCTCACTGCCTGCTATCGGCGGTTTTTCCCGCAGGCGGGCAATGCTTTCGACGATGTCATCGACATAAGTGAAATCGCGCGCCATCTCACCGTGGTTATAGATATCGATCGGTTCGCCATTGAGGATCGCTTTGGTGAACTTGAACAAGGCCATGTCTGGCCGGCCCCACGGCCCGTAAACGGTGAAAAAGCGCAGACCGCTGGTAGGAATTCCGTAGAGGTGGCTGTAACTGTGCGCGAGCATTTCATTAGCGCGTTTGCTGGCCGCATATAGCGAAACAGGGTGATCGACGGCGTCGTCGACGCAGAACGGCATCTTGCTGTTGGTGCCGTACACCGAACTGCTCGACGCGTAGATCAAATGCTGGGGGCGATAGTGCCGGCAGGCCTCCAGCACATTAAGAAAACCCACCAGGTTCGATTGCGCGTAGATGTCCGGGTTGTCCAGCGAGTAGCGAACGCCCGCCTGCGCGGCCAAATGCACCACCTCGGTGAACGCATGCTCTTTGAACAATGCCATCAAGGCCGGTTTATCAACGATATCCAGCTTCTGGAAACGAAAACCCGGCAACGACTTCAACTCATTGAGCCGAGACTGTTTGAGCTCTACGCTGTAGTAGTCGTTGAGGTTGTCGATTCCGACGACTTCAAGACCTTGCTGGCACAGTCGCTTAACAGTGTGATAACCAATAAATCCGGCAGCGCCGGTCACCAGAACAGTCATAGCACCTCATTATTATTCGAGACCCGCTTCAACTTTATGCCCTGCTCCATTGATAAAACATTGAGGCCCGTGACATCGTTCGCATGAAGCCTGCGCTACCCTGCCCGTCCAATGGTGAAATTTTTGTTACAAATTTATCTAAATTGTATGCACGAGATAAGGGGATTTGCTCGCGCACTGATCTTGCTGATGTGCCTTGTCATCTCCGGCATGGCCAGCGCCGAGCCAAAACCTGCGAACATGGTCTATTTGCGCACCATCGATTCGAGCATCGAGCAGGACATGCGCTATGCCGGCGCCCACAACTTCACCGGGCACCGGCTCGACGGTTACGACTCCGCCGAATGCCTGCTGTCCCTGGACACCGCCAAGGCCCTCGCCCGGGTGCAAGCGGCACTGCGTGCGCAAGGCTACGGTTTGAAGGTGTTCGATTGTTATCGTCCCAGCCGTGCCGTCGCCGACATGGGCCGTTTCGCAACAGAGCCGGGCGACCCACGCAAGGCCGAGTTCTATCCGCGCGTGGACAAGCAGGACTTCTGGCGCCTGGGCTATGTGGCACGGGTGTCAGGGCACTCCAAAGGTTCAACTGTGGACCTGACACTGATTGGCCCAAAGGCCCTGCCCGCCGACACCTGGACACCTGCGGCGGCGCAAGTCGACTGCACGGCTCCCTATGATCAGCGCTGGCACGATGGCGCACTCGACATGGGCACCGGTTTTGATTGTTTTGACGAACACGCCCATACCGCCAACCAGACGATCAACGCCAGCGCGAAAGAAAACCGCCAACGCCTTAGCAGCGCCATGGAAAAAGAAGGGTTCGCCGGGTATTCGAAGGAATGGTGGCATTTCACTTTCGGCGGTGAAGGAGTAACGAAGGATGTGATGGATTTCCCCATTACTCCGATGAGTTCCAGCGATGCAATCGGTGCCAGCGGTCAGCTGATCGTGGTCACCTCCAAAAACTGGGACGACATCCAGGGTATCGCGCAGCGTTATGAACGTGACGGTAAAATCTTTCGCAAATATGGCGAGGCCTTTCCCGTGGTGGTCGGCAAAAACGGCATGGGCTGGGGCAAGGGCCTGAGCGGCGCTGGTGTTCTTGAGGGTCCGGTCAAACGCGAAGGCGATGGAAAAGCACCTGCGGGGATTTTCAAACTAGGCACGGCGTTTGGTTTCGACGCTACCGCTGACACCCATCTGCCCTACCTGGTGCTGACTCCCACCACCGAATGCGTGGATGACAGCCAATCCAGTCGCTACAACGAACTGGTCGACGGCGCGGCGATTGCCCAGGACTGGAACAGCTCCGAACACATGCGCAACGAAGAGGGATATCGCAAAGGCATTTTCATCGAGCACAACACCCCGGCCACGGCGGCCTCAGGTTCGTGCATCTTCTTCCATATCTGGCGTGGTCCCACTTCGCCGACAGCGGGCTGTACGGCCATGGATCAGGGGGATATTGCTGCGTTGCTCAAATGGCTGGACCCTCGCGAGTCTCCGCTGCTGGTGCAGATGCCGGAGGCGCAATACGAGCAGTTTCGTGATGGATGGAGCTTGCCGCAACGTTGACGGCGGCCGGCGCTATTTGACCAACCGGGTGTCCAGCCCAAAGCGCTCCTGGGAGACAAGCTTGAACTGATCGCCGGCCAGGTCGCAACTCACCAGTAAATTCCACGAATGACCGGTTACCGCCGAAGGGATGAGCACGAAGGGATGCCGGGCCAGCAATAGATCGGCAAACTGTTGTTGATTGGGCGAAGGTTGTGACGGGATGAGCCAGTTCGGGTTCGGCACATCTTCCGGCTGAACAACTTTGATAATATCGGGGTCCATCACTTCGAAGCAGGTCAGCACGTGCGGCACGCTATCGAGGCTATCGAAACCAATGTGGGCCGCGACCTCCAGGATGGCCGTGGAGGGGTCGGCCGAAGCGTAAATGACCCGGCGGCCAGGAGGGTTCCATCGACCACCGGATCGTTGCGCACCAACGCCGCTGCTCCAGCTGTCCTTGAATACCTCGCGGTCAAGGCGCCAGGCGTGCCACGTCCCGTCCCAGGGCAAGGGATTCATTGATAGACCCCGTACTCGATCCGGGTCAGGTAGTCCTCTACTGCCTGGAAGCCAAGCGAGTTATCGATCAGCTCCAGCGGAACGTGACCGTCCAGGTATTTGCACGGCTTGCGCAGCCATTCCTCGGCCAACAACTGATTGCCGAACACGTTGGTGGCATGCTCCAGGGACTGCGCATACTGGAAGGCGACCGTGCTCTGCTGCTGGTTCAGGCGCACCTGCTGGGTCTCTTTCGTCAGGCGTTGGACAGTCCTGATGGATTTCCCGGTAATGCGCTGAATCAGGTCATGCTCCATGTACAGCGCTGATATTGCCAGCATGTCCCTGACATCACTCAACTCAAAGCCTTCCTGTGTGTACCGGATTACCAACATGCGCGTGTCACCCTTGCGGCCATGCAATAGCACTTCAGTAGGCTTTCTGGGTTTCTTTGCCCTCGCCGCCACGGTTTGCTTGTCTGCTTGATTCGTTGCGGGCATATCAATGACCTCCGTACGACATTTGACGCAAGCATAGCGCCAAATGTCGCGAAATGGGCAATTGAGTGTTGTGGGCTATTGCGTGTATTGCTCACTGAGTCCATTCGTCCTTAACACCTGAAGTGAAGCCTGCCAGCCGCCAGAGGGGCGACGCTCTCTTCCCTGATTGCAGCCACTACGCTACCCACTTCGCTTCCGAGCGCCAACCCTAAAACCCTGTGGGATATTTCCTCGATTTTTTAAACGCTTTCACATGTCTTACGTAACTTAGACACTCAGTGTTACTTCCCAGAGGCAGCAAGACCTTGCGCGCCGGCATGTTTTCTATGACCTGGACATCAAATCAAGGCAATACGTGTAATACCCCCCGTCACGCACATAGCCCAACGACTCATACAACCGCTGCGCACCGTGATTATCGGTGGCGGTTTCCAGCACCATGCCCTTGGCACCGCTCAACACCGCAAAGGCGCGAGCGGTGTTCATCAATAACGTGCCTACCCCTCGACCTCGGGCCTCAGGGGTGGTGAACAGGTCACTGAGCAGCCAGGTGCGGTGAGCATCGATGGAGGAAAACGTCGGGTACAACTGCACGAAACCCAAAGCGTCACCTGTGGCGTCCTCAGCGAGGAAAATCGCCGATTCGTCCCGGGTGATGCGCTCAGCGATGAAATCCCGGGACTGCATCATGTTCGAGGGCTGGCCGTAAAAGCCACGGTAAGCGTCGAAAAGGCGCGCAACCTTGTCGAGATGGCTGGCGTCGACGCGAAGGACTTGAACGACCATATTGCACGGTTCCCCCGGGGTGGATTACTTCGGCTGCGCCACGGTACGCAAGTAAGGCTTGATGGTTTTGAAGCCATCCGGGTACTTCTTCCGCGCGTCTTCATCAGACACCGACGTGGGAATGATCACGTCTTCACCCGGACGCCAGTTAACCGGCGTGGCGACGGTGTGCTTGGCGTTCAATTGCAGGGAGTCCAGCAGACGCAATACTTCATCGAAGTTGCGCCCGGCACTCATCGGGTAGATGAGCATGGCCTTGACCTTTTTGTCCGGGCCGATAATGAACACTGAACGTACGGTGGCGTTGTCGGCGGCGGTGCGGGTGCCGCCACTGGCATTCGGGTGGATCATGTCGTAGAGCTTCGCCACCACCAGGTTTTCGTCACCGATCATGGGGTAATTGACCGCGTGCCCCTGGGTTTCTTCGATGTCCTTGGCCCAGCTTGCATGATTGCTGACCGGGTCGACGCTGAGACCGACAATTTTGGTGTTGCGCTTGTCGAACTCCGGCTTGAGCCCAGCCATATAGCCCAGTTCGGTGGTGCACACCGGGGTGAAATCCTTGGGATGCGAAAACAGGATGGCCCACTTGTCGCCAATCCATTCGTGGAAATGCAGCGTGCCTTCGGTGCTTTCGACAGTAAAGTCCGGTGCCTCGTCGCCAATGCGGATTGCCATGTTTGTTCTCCTTATTATGGGGTCTCAGGGAAAACCGTCAGAATCGGGGTACCTCTCCAACGGCATTCAGGATCGGTGTTGAAACTGTCAACGCGGATCAGTATAGGAGACGCGGCAAGACAAGGGCGTTACCGCCGACGCTAATCTTTAAGCCATTGAATTCAAAAAATGACAAAACAGCCAGACCGACACGCCGTCGATCTGACTGTTTCTGAGCAAAACCCGACGCCACTAAACCCGGACGTTGCGTCCTGGCAGCGACGAACGCTGGCTGGTTTCCCAATCCTGTACCAGACCGACAGGCGCATCGGAGGCCGGCAGCATGTTGCGCCCGCGCACCAGATCACTGGCCCGCTCGGCGAGCATGATGGTCGGTGCGTTGAGGTTGCCGTTGGGTTCGGTCGGAAACACCGAGGAGTCGATCACGCGCAACCCGGCAATGCCATGCACCCGTAGCTCGGAATCCACCACCGCCATGTCGTCCTCGCCCATGCGGCACGAACCGCAAGGATGGTAGGTGCTTTCGAGGTTTTCCCGCACGAAGGCATCGAGCTCTTCATCGCTGGTCACCTGTGCGCCCGGGGCGATTTCGCCGTCACGGAAGCGATCCATTGCTTTCTGGCCAATGATCTCCCGGGTCAGGCGGATACAGCGGCGGAAGCCTTCGCGATCCTCTTCGCGTTGCAGGTAGTTGAACTGGATCTGCGGATGCTCGTACGGATCATCCGAACGGGCGCGCACATAGCCACGGCTCTTGGGTTTGTTCGGCCCGGTGAGCACCATGAAACCGTGTCCCTTGATCGGCTTGTTGCCGTCGTAACGCATGGCGGCAGGCAGAAAGTGGAACTGGATGTCCGGCCACCGCAGCCCTTTGTCCGAGCGAATGAAACCACCGGCCTCGAAATGGTTAGTGGCGCCCAGTCCGTCCTTGAACAGCAGCCAGCGCAGACCGATCATCAGTTTGCTCAGCGGGTCCATTTTGCTGTTAAGGGTCACCGGTTCCTTGCAGCCGAACTGAATGTACACCTCGGCGTGATCCTGCAGGTTCTCCCCTACTCCCGGCAGGTCATGACGCACACTGATCCCGGCTTTGCGCAGGACTTCAGCCGGGCCGATACCGGAGCGTTGCAACAGATGCGGAGATCCGATCGGCCCTGAGGATATCAGCACTTCGCGGTTGCAATGAACCTGATGGGTCTCGCCGTTGTGGTCATACATGACGCCGACCGCGCGCTTGCCCTCAAGGATGATCTGCCGGGTCATCGCGTGGGTGATCACGGTCAGGTTCGGACGGCCCATGGCCGGGCGCAGGTAGGCGTTGGCTGTGGAGCAGCGCACGCCGTTTTTCACCGTCATGTGCATGGCACCGAACCCTTCCTGCATGTAGCCGTTGCAGTCTTCGGTCTTGATGTAACCGGCTTCGGCACCAGCTTCGACCCACGCCCCATACAGCGGGTTTTTCATGTGGTTGCCGTTGGTGGTGTGCAACGGCCCGGTGCCGCCGCGATAGCCGTCACCTCCCTCTTCATAGTGTTCTGCCCGTTTGAAGTACGGCAGGCAATTGCGGTAGCCCCAGCCTTGGGCTCCGAGGGATTCCCACTCGTCAAAGTCATAGGCATGACCACGGATGTAAACCAGGCCATTGATCGACGACGACCCGCCCAGCACCTTGCCGCGCGGGCAGTGAATGCGGCGCCCGTTGAGGAATGGCTCTGGCTCGGTTTCGTAGCGCCAGTTGTACTTCTTGGTGTTCATCGGGATCGAGAACGCGCTTGGCATCTGGATCACCACACTGCGGTCACTGCCACCGAATTCCAGTACCAGAACCGAGGTGGCCGGGTCTTCGCTCAAGCGGTTGGCCAACACACAACCTGCCGAGCCGGCACCAATGATGATGTAGTCGTATTTTTGCGTAGCCATGGTTATCTCCCAGCCTTCGATTCGTTGAAAACAGGCGTCGAGCGAAAGGTCAGCGAGTCGCCAGTGGTGTATTGCGGAGAGGTTTTTTCGATGTGCTGGATGACGGTTTCTTCGCGCTTGAGGTCAATCGAGCGGCTGAACCAGTAGTACACCAGCCCGGAGACGATCAGCCCGACCAGCCAGGCAATGTCGATGCTGCCCAACGCTTTGGCGAGCGGGCCGACATAAACCTCGCGCTGTTCAACGCCGTCGTAGATGTAGAAGAACGGGATCATCGACACGAAACCGATGGCGTACGCGGCGATGCCACGCAGACCCCAGCTGCCGTAGATGTTGCCGTGGGGCATGAAGAAGTGCGGGATGGCGTAGCGACCCTTGCGCACGAAGAAGTAGTCAGTCAGGTTGACCGAGGTCCAAGGCACCAGGAAGTACAACATCACCACCAGGTAGATCCCCAACACCGACAAACCTTTGCCCGAACTCTGGATGCTCAGGGCCACGCCCAGTTGCAGCAGGATCACGAATCCAATCGCCAGAATGCGCGCCTTGGTGGTCGGCTCGATGTGCTTGATGGAGTCGACGCAGGTCAGCGTGGTCAGTTTCGCGCTGTAGATGTTCATCGCGATCACCGGCAGGAACGCCAGAATGGTGATCACCACCACCGCCGTGCCCATCAGTGGCGAAACGGTGTTGCCGACTTGCCCGAGGGCGACCAGCACATCCGTGGAGTGCAGGTGATCGGCCAACCAGCCACCCACCGAAATCATCCATGCGCCGGATAACGAGGCACCGAGAAACACCACGGCAATCAGCTTGCCGCTGGAGGTGTTCTTCGGCAGGTAACGCGAATAGTCGGACACGTACGGGGCGTAGGCGATGTTGTAACTGGCTGCCGCGGCGAACTGCGCGATGAAACCGGTCCAGTTGAAGCCCAACGGCGCGGGAGCCACTTCACCGGCAGCCAACACTGGCATCGCCGCATCCGGCACCCAGCCCATCATCACCGCCAGCGTCACCAGGCCGTACAGCGGAATCGACAGGTACAACGCCCATTTGAAGCTGCGGTGCATCCAATCGTGACCGAGGATGGCGAGGATTGCTGCCGGGATTGTCACCGCCACTGCAATTACCCAGGGGTGGAACCCGAATAGTGTGTGCAGGCCCTGCATCATCAACACCAGGTTGACGATGTTGAAACCGGCAAACACAAACAGCGTTGCCAGCAACACAAGGATCACACCGCGATAGCCGAACTGCGCCCGCGACTGGATCATTTGCGGCAAGCCCAGGTGCGGGCCTTGCGAACCATGGAACGCCATGAACAGGGTGCCGAACATGATGCCCAGCGTGCCGGCGAGTGTGGTCCAGAGCGCGGTCAAGCCGACGCTTGGGCCAACAAAGCCGATGGTCATGGTAAAGAAGGTGAAATTGCCGAGGAACCAGAACGGGCCTTGACTCGACAGTTTGTCGGTGCGCTCGTTTTCCGGGATGAAGTCGATCGAATGGCTTTCGACGACAGGTTTGCCGTCGAGGAGCGACACGCTGGGTGCGGCTTTGGCGTCAGTATTCATGATGTACTCTTATTTTTGGAAGATCATGACGAGATAACTGGTTCTTTTGGGTGAACGACCCCCTTGTGGGAGTGAGCCTGCTCGCGATGGCGGCGTGTCAGTCGACATCCATGCTGTATGTCACATCGCTTTCGCGAGCAGGCTCGCTCCCACAGGGTTTGAGTCAGCCATGACTCAGGGAAGCGTGATCCAGACGGCCTTGGTTTCGAGCAAGTAATCGAGCTGCTCGGCACCCAGGTCCTTGCCAAACCCGGACTGTTTGTAGCCACCGAACGGCATCGACGGGTCGAGGGTGCCATGGGCGTTGACGTAGACCGAACCGGCCTTCAACCGTGGAATCAGGCTGTGCACCTTGCCCAGGTCATTGGAATACAGCGCGGCGGCCAGGCCGTACACCGAGTCATTGGCCAGGGCCAGCGCCTCTTCCTCATCGTCGAACGGTGCGGTGACCAGCACCGGGCCAAAGATCTCTTCCTGGACAATACTCATGTCGTTGCGGCAATGGGCGAAGATGGTCGGCTCGACGAAGAAGCCGGGGCCATCGACAGGCTGGCCGCCGTAGACCAGTTCGGCGCCTTCCTGCTTGCCGGTTTCGATGTACTCGGTTACCCGCTGTTTTTGCAGTGCCGACACCAACGGGCCGATGAAGCAATCTGGATCCAGACCCGGTGCAATCTTCAACGTGCGGGTATAGGCAATCAATTCGCGCAGGAATTCGTCGTAGACACTGCGATGAACATAGGCGCGTGTGCCGGCATCGCACACCTGACCCGAGTTGAAAAACACGCCGTTGGCGACCGCTTGCGCCGCCGCTGGAATGTCCGCATCGGCCAACACGATTACCGGTGATTTTCCTCCCAGTTCCAGGGTTAGTCGCTTCATTTCGTCCAGCGCCGCGCGTCCGACGGTACGGCCGACCGGGGTTGAGCCGGTAAAGGTCAATTTGTCGATACCTGGGTGCGTGGCCATGGCCGCGCCAACCACGCTCCCGCGCCCGGAGACGATGTTGATCACACCGTCCGGGATCCCGGCGTCCTTCACCAACTCGGCAAAACGCAGGGCCGACAGTGAGGTCAGTTCAGCGGGTTTGACCACCACGGTGCAACCGGTGGCCAAGGCAGCGCCGAGCTTCCAGGCCATGGTTTGCAGCGGGAAGTTCCACGGCACGATAGCGCCGACCACACCCACCGCTTCCTTGCGTGTATAGGCCAGGTAATTGCCCGGCAGCGAAGGTTCGACGGTGCGCCCGTGCAGCTTGGTCGCCCAACCGGCGAAATAACGCAAGGTATCGACCGTGCCCTGGATATCGACGTCCTTGGCAAACGATACGGACTTGCCCATGTCGATCGATTCTATTTCCGCCAGTTCGGCGGCGTTCTGTTCAATCAGGTCGGCCAGACGCTGTATCAGCCGCTCGCGTTCGGCTGGTTTGGCCTGACTCCAGGCGCCACCGTCGAACTGTGCGCGAGCAGCTTGCACGGCGCGGTCCAGGTCCTCGGTGGTGCCCATCGGAATGCGCGTGATCAGCCCCTCGGTCGATGGCTCGATAACGTCGGAGGTCTGTCCGTCGCTGGCCTCGACAAAGGCGCCACCGATGAACATTTTCTGGACCTTGCTGAGGAAGGTCTGGGTCGCTTCGGATACACCGAATTTTTGCAGGTACTGCTTAACGATTGCGTCCATTTTCATGCCCTCTGTGCGGCGGTCAGTTCACGCCGTAGCCGTGGTGGTCTCGTTCACGGCTTGCCGTGCCTGAGCCCGCTCATGGAAGATGAACCCAATGCTGTTGAGCAGCAGTTGCGCCGCCAGAATCGAGGTCATGCCGCTCGGGTCATACACCGGTGCAACCTCTACCAGGTCCATACCGACGATGTTGCCTTTGCTTCGCTTGGCCAGGGCCTGGATAATTTCCAGCACTTCGTAGTAGAGGAAACCGCCGTGGCTTGGGGTGCCGGTGCCCGGGGCGATGGACGGGTCGAAACCGTCGATGTCTATAGTGATGTAGTAGTTGATGTTCTGCGGGATCAGCGCCAGCACACCCTCGACACCGAGACGGCGGACATCACGCACCGAAAGGATTTTCGAACCGGCGGCATGGGCGGCTTCGTAGTCATCGCGGTTGGAGGACGAGACGTTGCGAATGCCCATCTGGGTCATGCCGACAATGTGGTTCATTTCCGAAGCGCGACGCAGCGGGTTGCCATGGCCGTAGCGCACGCCGTGGCGTTCGTCGACGAAGTCCAGGTGCGCATCGAAGTGGATAATGTGAATCGGACCACGGCCCTCGAAGGCCTTGATCACCGGCGCGTGCACCGAGTGGTCGCCGCCGAGTACCACGGGCATGACGCCGGCATCGAGGATCTTGCGCACGGCGTATTCGGTGTTTTCGTTACTGGTGACCATATCGGTGTGCACGATGTCGGCGTCACCGACGTCGACCATGCGCACGTCGGCGGCGGTCAGGTACATCACGTCGTCTTCGTGGTCATAAGCGCCGGCGTGGCCGAAGGAAAACAGCGTCGATGCCTCACGAATCCCGCGTGGCCCAAAGCGTGCGCCGGAGCGCCACTGGGTACCCATGTCGTTGGGCACGCCGAGTACCGCGACGTCGGCATCCAGTGCATCCCAATCGGTGCACACCGGGGATTTGCCAAAGGTGCAATGACCTACGAATGGCAGGTTCAGGCGACCGGATTCATAACCGTTATTGGACATTTCAAGCCTCTCCACTTTTTGTTATCGGCTGAGCGGACTGCAAGGCGACCGCCGTTGGATTGACTATGGGCGCAGGTTTTCGTGGAAAAAATGCTAAACATCAGATACTCATATCGGCATTGCCGATGCATCAACATGCGGGAGGTCCAAGGTGATTCAGCTACACGATGTCGATCTGAAATTGCTCAGGGTGTTTGCCACGATTGTCAGGTGCGGGGGCTTTAGCGCCGCGCAGGCGGCATTGAATGCCGGCCAGTCGACGATCAGCGAACAGATGACTCATCTGGAAACCCGACTCGGGGTCAAACTCTGCCAACGCGGTCGCAGCGGCTTTCGCTTGACCGAGCAAGGCGTGGCGATTCATGAAGCCACGCAGCGCCTGCTCTCGGCGGTCGAAAATTTCTGCATGGACGCCGATGTGCTCAAACAGCACATCAGCGGCAAGCTCAACCTGGGGATCATCGACACCACCATCACCGACCCTGACTCACCCCTGCCGCGCACCACTCAACGCTTCGTTTCCAGGGGGCATGACGTGCACCTCAACGTGTACGTGGGCACCCCCGCCGAACTGGAAGAACGGGTGCTCGACGGCCGACTGCACCTGGCCATCGGGCACTTCCCGATCCATGTGCCGGGCCTGCTGCACACACCGCTGTATCAAGAAGCCTTGGGCTTGTATTGCGGGCGCCGACATCCGCTGTATGGCAGCAAGGCCGAAGGTGATGAACTGCTCGAAGAAATCGCCGCGAGTCGCATTGTCGTGCGGGGCTACATGCAGCAATACGACCTCGAGCACTTGGGGGTCAGCAAAGCCGCCGCGACCGTGGACAACATCGAGGCACTGGCCATTTTGCTGATCTCCGGGGCCTACCTGGGTTTTCTGCCGACGCACTTCGCCGCGCAGTGGATCAAGACCGGGGAGATGCATCAACTGGCGCCAAACAGCCTGAAATTGGTGTCGCCGTTTGACGTGATTACCCGTCGCGGTACGGCCCCGCCGCCGATCCTCCAGGCCTTCCTTGAGGACCTGGCAGCCAGCGCGCGTAAAACCGCCAGCGGCTGATATCCGCTCGCCACACTCAATCAGTGCCCGGCATACTCATTGGTGCAACCACCCCGCTCACCACCCTTGCAGGCCCGTTATGCGCATCCACGTCACTTTCATCGACCGCGTCGGCATCACCCAGGAAGTACTGGCCCTGCTCGGTGGACGCCGGTTCAATCTGGACGCCGTCGAGATGGTGCCACCGAACGTTTACATTGACGCGCCGACGCTCGGCGTAGAAGTGCTGGAAGAGTTGCGCGAGGCCTTTCTCGGCGTCCAGGGTGTGCAAGCCGTGACGATGGTCGACATTCTGCCAGGGCAACGCCGAAGCTTGCAGCTCGATGCCTTGTTGGCCGCCAGCACCGACGCGGTATTGGCCGTGGATGATCGGGGTTTTGTGCTGCTGGCCAACCCGGCGTTGATCGCCCTCTGTGGTCGCGAGCCGGCCGGCGAATCGCTGACGGTATTGTTTGATGATCCCTCCTTGCAACACACGTTGATCGAACACGGTTTTCGCCTGCCAATGCACGAGGTCAGCCTGGGCGGTCAGACGTTGCTGCTAGACGCTATGCCGATCACCGGCGCCGGCGCCTTGCTGACCCTGTATCAGCCAAACCGCATCGGCGAACGCCTGTCGGCGCTGCACCATGACCATGCCGAAGGGTTCGATGCGCTGCTGGGTGAGTCCCCAGCAATTCGCACGCTCAAGGCCCGTGCCCAACGCGTTGCCACACTCGACGCGCCGCTATTGATCCAGGGCGAAACCGGCACCGGCAAAGAGCTGGTGGCCCGCGCCTGCCACGCGATCAGTGCACGGCATGATTCGCCCTTTCTCGCCCTGAACTGCGCGGCGCTCCCGGAGAGCCTCGCCGAGAGTGAACTGTTCGGCTACGCCGCCGGCGCGTTCACCGGCGCCCAGCGTGGCGGCAAACTCGGCCTGCTGGAACTGGCCGATCAGGGCACGGTGTTCCTCGACGAAGTCGGTGAGATGTCGCCCTACCTGCAAGCCAAGTTACTGCGCTTTTTGAGCGACGGCTGCTTCCGCCGAGTCGGTGGTGATCGCGAGGTCAAGGTCAACGTTCGGGTGTTGAGCGCGACCCACCGTGACTTGGAAAAAATGGTCAGCGAAGGCCACTTTCGCGAAGACCTGTTTTACCGCCTCAACGTACTCAACCTGCAAGTACCGCCGCTGCGCGAACGCGGCCACGACATCCTGTTGATGGCCAATCACTTCATGCAACAGGCCTGCGCGCAGATCCAGCGCCCGGTGTGCCGTTTGGCGCCGAGCACCTTCGCCGCCCTGCTCGGCAACCGCTGGCCGGGCAATGTGCGCCAACTGCAAAACGTGATTTTCCGCGCGGCGGCGATTTGCGAAAACCCGCTGGTGGACATCGATGATCTGGACATCGCCAGGACGGCGGTGGAACGCCAGAACGACGGTGAAGTCGGCAGCCTCGAGGAAGCCGTCGAAGGGTTTGAAAAGAATCTGCTGGAGCAGCTCTATCGCAGCTACCCGTCCAGCCGCTTGCTCGCCGCGCGCCTGCAAACATCGCACAGCGCGATCGCCATTCGCCTGCGCAAGTACGGCATTCCCACCAAATCCTGAAAACAACACAAATCCCGTGTAGGAGCTGGCTTGCCAGCGAAAGCGTCGAATCAGGCAATGTTTTAGCGACTGACACACCGCATTCGCTGGCAAGCCAGCTCCTAGGGGGTTGTTGTTGAGGTGAGTGTTTGCAAATCGATACGGCGTATCGATTTAAAGACAGCCTGCCACGAGTCCGTGTTTTCCTGCCCCGCTCCGCGCCCTCCTCTTTCCCGTATTGATTTCAATACAGGCAACACGCTTCACCTTTCACAAAAATACGCCAAGTCATTGAATTAAAACGAATAAATAACATTGGCACTGCCCTTGCTATCACAGTTCCAACCACGCTCGTTGCCCCGCACGAGCCTGTAAACGTCATCCGCCACCAGCAGCGGATGGGTCTGAACAATGAGGAGCTGTTATGAGCGAATTGCGTTTTACCGTCGATCACGAATGGCTACGGCTTGAGCAGGATGGCCTGGTCACCGTTGGCATCACGCCGTATGCCCAGCAGGCGTTGGGCGATGTGGTGTTTGTGCAAGTGCCCGAGTTGGGGACGTTCGGCGCCGGTGATGAAGCGGCGGTGCTGGAGTCAGTGAAAGCGGCCAGCAACATTGGCATGCCGCTGGACGGTGAAGTGGTCGAGGTCAACGCGACGCTGGAAACCGCCCCCGAACTGGTCAACGAAGATCCCTTGGGCGAAGGCTGGTTCTTTCGCTTCAAACCGGCCGATACCGAGGCCATTAACCACCTGCTGGATCAACACGCCTACGCGCGTTTGACCCAGGAATCTGCCGACGCTTGATGACCTGTCACACCTTCCCGCCCCTCAACACAGGACACCACCATGTTCAGCAAAAACGACCAGATCAAAGGCTACGACGACGAACTGCTGGCAGCGATGAACGCCGAAGACGCACGGCAAGAGCACCACATAGAACTGATTGCCTCGGAGAACTACACCAGCCAACGGGTGATGGAAGCGCAAGGCAGCGGCCTGACCAACAAATACGCCGAAGGCTATCCGGGCAAGCGCTATTACGGCGGTTGCGAACACGTTGACGTGGTCGAGCAACTGGCGATTGATCGCGCCAAACAATTGTTCGGCGCCGATTACGCCAACGTCCAGCCGCACTCTGGCAGCCAGGCCAACGCTGCGGTGTTTCTTGCACTGCTGCAAGCCGGCGACACCGTGCTGGGCATGAGCCTGGCCCATGGCGGTCACTTGACCCACGGTGCCAAGGTCAGTTTTTCCGGTAAGCTCTACAACGCCGTGCAGTATGGCATCGACACCGCCACTGGCCTGATCGATTACGATGAGGTCGAACGCCTGGCCGTCGAGCACCAACCGAAGATGATCATCGCCGGGTTCTCCGCTTACTCGAAGACCCTGGATTTCCCACGTTTCCGTGAGATTGCCGACAAGGTGGGCGCTTACCTGTTCGTCGACATGGCCCACGTTGCGGGGCTGGTGGCGACCGGTTTGTACCCGAACCCGATTCCATTCGCCGACGTCGTCACCACGACCACCCACAAAACCCTGCGCGGTCCACGTGGCGGCTTGATCCTGGCCAAAGCCAATCCGGAGCTGGAGAAAAAATTCAACGCGGCGGTATTCCCCGGTGGTCAGGGCGGCCCGTTGATGCATGTGATCGCCGCCAAAGCGGTGTGCTTCAAGGAAGCGTTGGAGCCAGGCTTCAAAACCTATCAGGCGCAAGTGATCCGCAATGCCCAGGCGATGGCCAAGGTGTTTATCGACCGTGGGTTCGACGTGGTGTCCGGCGGCACTGACAACCACCTGTTCCTGGTCAGCCTGATTCGTCAGGGCCTGACCGGCAAAGACGCCGACGCCGCCCTCGGTCGCGCGGGGATCACGGTGAACAAGAACGCCGTACCCAATGACCCACAATCGCCGTTCGTGACCTCGGGTCTGCGCATCGGCACGCCAGCGATCACCAGCCGTGGTTTCAAGGAAGCGCAGAGCATCGAGCTTGCAGGCTGGATCTGCGACCTGCTCGATCACCTCGGTGATGCCGACGTCGAGGCACAAATCGCCAAGCAAGCGGCCGCAATGTGCAGCGACTTCCCGGTCTACCGCGACTGAACAGGCACCGCACAAACCCTGTGAGTGAGCCTGCTCGCGATGGCGGAGTGTCAGTCGACATAGATGTTGAATGATCCACCGCGATCGCGAGCAGGCTCGCTCCCACATAGGACGATGTGTCGAAGCCGCCTCTGCCCCTCGAAAAAAAGAAAATACTCATGAGCCTACCTGTGGAATCATCCGCTACTACCCCGGCCAAAATGCAAGTCGGCGTCAAACTGCGCGGTGCGGAAAAGGTCGCGCGGATTCCGGTCAAGATCATTCCGACCGATGAGTTCCCACGCAAACCCGACTGGATCCGGGTGCGCATGCCGATCTCTCCCGAGGTCGACCGGATCAAGCAGCTATTGCGCAAACACAAGCTGCACAGTGTCTGCGAAGAAGCCTCGTGCCCGAACCTCGGCGAGTGTTTTTCCGGTGGCACCGCGACCTTCATGATCATGGGAGACATCTGCACCCGTCGTTGCCCGTTCTGCGATGTCGGCCATGGTCGGCCCAAACCGCTGGACAGCGATGAGCCGATGAACCTCGCAGTCGCCATCGCCGACCTGCGCCTGAAATACGTGGTGATCACCTCGGTCGACCGTGACGATCTGCGCGACGGCGGCGCCCAACACTTTGTCGATTGCCTGCGTGAAATTCGCAAGCTCTCGCCGGGCGTGCAACTGGAAACCCTGGTTCCGGATTACCGGGGGCGCATGGACGTTGCGCTGGCGATCACCGCAACTGAACCTCCGGATGTGTTCAACCACAATCTGGAAACCGTACCGCGCCTGTATAAAGCGGCGCGGCCAGGTTCGGATTTTGAGTGGTCACTGGACCTGTTGCAGAAGTTCAAGCTGCTGGTCCCGTCCGTACCGACCAAATCCGGCCTGATGCTGGGCCTTGGCGAAACCGACGAGGAAGTGATCGAGGTCATGCAGCGAATGCGTGAGCACGACGTTGACATGCTCACGCTCGGCCAGTACCTGCAACCGTCGCGCAGCCATTTGCCGGTCCAGCGTTTTGTGCACCCGGACGTGTTTGCCTGGTTTGCCGAGGAAGGCCTGCGCATGGGATTCAAGAACGTCGCGTCCGGCCCACTGGTGCGCTCGTCTTACCATGCGGACCAACAAGTTCAGGGGGCGAAATCGGTATAACGCTAAGGCGCGGCGCCTGGAGAGAAAGTAACGGGCATAAAAAAACGCCAGACCGGTTAGGTGCTGGCGTTTTTTTATACAGAATATGGCAGGGGCGGCTGGATTTGAACCAACGCATGGCAGGATCAAAACCTGCTGCCTTACCGCTTGGCGACGCCCCTGTAGCAATTGCTACGAACGGGCGGAAATTTATCAACATTCCCGCCGCATGGGAAGCCCCCATGGAACATATTTTTGTTCTAAAACAGCCACTTAACATTAATCAAGCTTAGATACAACGGCCACGACTCCGGATTAAACCCGTGGCTGATGACTGGTCACGCAGTGGATGCCGCCGCCACCGGCCGAGATGGCATCGATATTGAGCTGCACCACCTCACGGTCCGGGTAGAGTTCGGACAGCAGGTCGAAGGCCTTGGTATCGGCCGCTTTGTCGCCGAACTCGGGCGCAATGACCGCTCCGTTGATCACGAAGTAGTTGATGTAACCGGCGGCAAAATCCGGATTGTTTTTTTTGAACTTGCTCTTGCGCGGGTTCAGCGGCGGCGACACGGTATGCACTTGCAGCTTGCGGCCATCAGCGTCCGTGGCGTTTTTCAGGATCTCCAGATGGGCCAGCGTGACTTTGCGGTCGTAGGACGCGGGGTCGTTGTCGAGGTTGGCGATCACCACGCCCGGCTTGACGAAACGCGCATAAAAATCGACATGGGCGTCGGTGATGTCCTTGCCTTTGATGCCCGGCAACCAAATGATTTTGCGCAAACCCAGGCGTTCCTTCAGTTCTTGCTCGACGTCTGCCTTGCTCCAGTCCGGGTTGCGATTGCTGTTGATCCAGCTGCTTTCGGTCATGATCCCGGTGCCGTGACCATCCACTTCGATACCACCGCCCTCGCCCACCAGCTCACTGTTCAAGTAGCTGGCCTTGGTGTTTTTGGCGACCAGCGCGGCCAGTTTCGCGTCCTTGGCATGCCGTTGTTTGTTGCCCCAGCCGTTGAAGTTGAAGTCGACGGCGCCCAATCCGCCGTCCCCGTCGATGACGAAATTGGCGCCGATGTCACGCATCCAGATATCGTCGAGCGGTGTGGTGACGTAGGTCACGCCAACCGATCCGCAGTACTCTTCGGCCAGCTCCCGCTCGCTGTCGCGGCAGAACACGGTCACTGGCTCGTAGTCGGCGATGGTGCGCGCGATCAGGCCAAGGGCTTCTTGCACATCGGCGGTGAAATCCTCCCAGATCGCCTCTTGGGCGCCAAAGGCGATGAACGCCCGTTGATGTTTGTCGCCTTCGTCCGGCATGAACCATTGCCCCCCGGTGGCAGCGTGTGCCAACAGGGGCGAGAGGCTGAACCCCATGGACGCGGCGGCACCTATACCTGCGATTACTGATGCGTGTTTGATGAACTGGCGACGCGTGGACATGCGTGAATCCTTGAATAGGTGTCGTTATTGCAGACCTGGTGAAGGCCGGCGGCTGATCGCCGGCCAGATGTCATTTGGCGGTAGCGGTCTTGAACTTGGTCCAGGTGCGCATCCGCGCGCGCATATCGGATTGCGCAATGTCCTTGCCCGGAATTAGCCGTGCATACGTGGCGTCGTCGAGGTAAATGTCCGGGTTATTGCGCATGGCAGCATCGACGCTCAGCCGCGCCTTGGCGTTGGATGTAGGGTAGCCGGTGAAGTTGCTGATGGCGGCCATGTTCTCCGGGCGCATGACGAAGTTGATGAACGCATAAGCGTACTCCGGGTGTTTGGCGTCGACGGGAATCGCCATGGTGTCCATCCACACCGTGGTGCCCTCACGGGGAACCCGGTACTGGAACGTGGTTTTCTTGCCAGCAGTGTCCGACGTCCGCTGTGCTTGGGTCATGTCGCCGCTGTAGCCGAGCGACAGGCACAGGTTGCCGTTGACCAGATCAGTCACCGGTTGCGACTGGAACTTGCGAATGTACGGCCGCAGTTTCATCAGCAGGTCACTGGCGGCGGCGAGATCCGCGGGCTTGGCGCTGCGTGGATCCTTGCCCAGGTAGTTGAGCACCACCGCCAACACTTCGTCCGGCGAATCGATCATCGAGATACCGCAATCGGCAAAACGCGCGGCCAGTTCCGGCTTGAACAGCATGTCCAGGCTGTTGACCGGCGCGTCCGGCATGCGCTGTTTGATCTGCTCGGCATTGTAGGTCAGGCCGATGGTGCCCCAGGTGTAGGGAACGGTGGCCTTGCTCGAATGCTCATAGTGCGAACGCAACTTCTGCAAACCCGGTTCGACGTCATCCATCGCAGTGAGTTTTGACTGGTCCAGCGCTTGCAGGCTGCCGGCACGCATCAAGCGCTCAGCCACAGTGTCACCGGGGAAGATCAAGTCGTAACCGCTGCCGCCGGCGAGCATCTTGGCTTCCAGAGTTTCACTGCCGTCCATCACGTCGTAGATCACTTTGATCCCGGTTTCTGCGGTGAACTGGCTGAGCGTGTTCTCGGCAAAATAATCGGCCCAGTTGTACAGTCGCAGGGTTTTCTCTTCGGCGTGCAGCGACGGTATCGCACAGCACAGGGCCAGGCCCAGGCCCAGGGCGCCGAGCAAACGTTTATTGGCAATGTGCATGTCAAACCCCTTGAGTGTTCCAGCGAGCATTGAGGTGGCGACCGTCCTGACTCAACAGCGCTCCGTACATGTCTGGACGGCGATCGCGATAGATGCCCCAGCTCAAACGCTCTTCGCGCATGGCAGCGAGGTCCAGGGTGTGGACCAACACGCCGGTGCTGTCGCGGTCGGCTTCGGCCAGCAACTTGCCTTTGTGGTTACAGATAAAAGACGAACCGTAGAAGCTCATTTGCAGTTCTGGATCGGTAGTTGCCACCTCGCGGCCGACGCGATTGGCGGCCACCACCGGCAGAATATTGGCCGCTGCATGGCCGCGCATGGTCATTTGCCAATGGTCCCGAGAATCCAGCGCGGCGCAGCCCGGTTCAGAGCCGATGGCCGTGGGAAACAGCAAGACTTCGGCGCCCATCAACGCCAGGCAGCGAGCGGTTTCGGGGAACCACTGATCCCAGCAGATCCCCACACCGATGCGCCCGAACGCGGTGCCCCAGACTCGAAATCCGGTGTCGCCGGGGCTGAAATATTCCTTCTCCTGGTAGCCGATGGCGTTGGGGATGTGCGTCTTGCGATACACGCCCAACAGACGCCCATCGGCATCGGCCACGCTCAAGGAGTTGAAATACGCGTTGCCGGCCTTTTCGAACCAGCTCAGTGGCAACACAACGCCCAACTCCCTGGCCAGCGCGGCGAAGCGCTTGAGCACATGGCTGTCGCGATATTCTTCAGCCAGCGCCAAATGTTTGTGGCTTTGCTCGATGCAAAAGTACGGCGTGGCAAACAGCTCTTGCAGCAGGATGACCTGGGCGCCCTCGGCCGCCGCGTCTCGCACCATTTGCTCGGCCAGATCGAGGTTGTTTTTCAAGTCCCAGGTGCAGGGCATTTGCGTGGTGGCAATCGTCAGATGCGTCATTCGATCAACCCTCCACCGGCCACGCCGGCTGCTGCTGGGTGATGCAATGCACCCCGCCGCCGCCATGGGCCAGATGATTGATCCGCACCGGCACCACTTCACGTCCGGGGAATGCGTGGCGCAGCACATCGGCCGCGACGTTGTCGGCATCGATGCCGTAGGCCGGCATGATAATCGCGCCGTTGGCGATGTAAAAATTGGTGTAGGAAGCGCAGAACACTTCGGCGTCGGTGTCGACGGCATCCGTGGCTTCGTACAACTCGATCATCTCGAATTTACGCCCGCGGGCGTCGGTGGCCAGTTCCATGGCACGACGGTTCTCGCGCACCACTTCGGCATACACCGAGCCTTGGTCGCGGGTGGCGTCGACCAACAACACACCCGGACGCGCAAACGCACACACGCCATCGACATGGCCATCGGTCATGTCACCGGTCACGTAGTCCGGATCCCCCGGCAACCAGATTGTCTTCTTTACCCCCAGCAACCGCGTGAAGATCTCCTCCATCTCGGACTTGCTCATGCCCGGATTGCGATTGGGGTTGAGCAGCACCGATTCGGTGGTGATCAACGTGCCCTCGCCGTCGACATGGATCGCGCCGCCTTCGTTGCTCAGCGGTGTGCCAAAGCACGGCAAGCCCAGATGATTGAGCGCACGGCGCGCCAGGCTTTCGTCCAGGTCATGCGCCGACTTGCCTCCCCACGCGTTGAAGCGCCAGCTCACGCCGGCCATGCCGAGTTGCGGGTGGCAGACGAAGCTTGGGCCGGAGTCGCGGCACCAACTGTCGTTCACCGCCAACGGGATCAGCTCGATGTTGGACCCGCACAAGGCTTTGGCACTGGCGATAGCAGAAGGGTCGACGACCATTTTTACCGGTTCGAAACGGGCAATGGCGTTGGCCACACGGGCGAAATCCTCTTGCACCAGCGGCAGCGTGACGCCCCAACCCGACTCCCAGAGTGCCTGGTTGTGCGGCCACACCATCCAGGTCGCGGCATGGCGAACCCATTCGGCCGGCATCCACCAACCCCTGTTTTGAATTTCCTGCTGCTGCGTGACCTGCTGCATGATAAAAAGCCCTTTTAGTTAAGCCATTGTGTTCAATGAAAACTGCGTTGGCGGTCTTTGCATGCATGCTACGGCGGCTGAAACGGGCGAACAAACGATGGATTTTGCGCAAAAGTGATTAGGAAAACTTATCAATGCTCAAACACTGGCCTCCACTCAACACCCTTCGCGGCTTTGAAGCCGCCGCGCGTTTGGGCAGTTTTCACAAAGCCGCTGACGAGTTACACCTCACCCAGTCGGCCATCAGTCAGCAGATCCGCAGCCTTGAGGCTTACCTGGAACAACCGCTGTTCTTTCGCAGCGGCCGCAGCGTCAGCCTGACCGACGCCGGCCAAGATCTGCTCAGCACCACCCAGGCGCTGCTGCAACAATTGGCAGTCGGCATTCGCCGTCTCGGGCAATACCAGAAACCCAATCAACTGGTACTCAACACCACGCCAGCGTTCGCCCGACACTGGCTGTTGCCTCGCCTGGGGGATTTTCGCCGCCAACATCCAGAGGTGGATTTGTGGATTTACAGCACCGATGAAGTCCCGGACATGACCATCCAGACGATCGACATTGCGGTGCGCGACGACATCAGTTCACAGGCCGAATGCAGCTTCAAAGTGCTGCACGCCGACCGCCTCTTTCCGGCGGGTCACCCAAGTCAGTTAGCGCTGCCGAGCGAACAGCGCACCACCCTGCACGGCGAGCGGGAAATGGACTGGAGTCATTGGGCGGTAGAAGCCGGTATCGACGTTGGCCAGAAAGATCAGGGGCTGAACTTCTCCGATCCCGGCCTGCTGCTGGACGCTGCCTGCGCGGGGCTCGGTATTGCGCTGGCCAGCCAGTTACTGAGTCGGCAGGCGTTGACCAACGGGTTATTGCAACCCTTGGTGGAACACACCATTCGCGGACCGAACTGGGCGTTACTGACCCATCGTGACAGTGAGAACAATGCGCGGAGTTTTTGTGAGTGGTTGGTGAGTCATCTAGAGGCGGCGAGCTCGATGATGTAAGCATTTAATGTCTGTACGCAGACCTGAGCGCGCGCCTCTGAAATGATCCTGTATTCCTTCCTGAGCTATCAATCTGACCTACTCTCTCTATGCCAATCGGGACACTCAAAAGGCGATTTGATCCGCAGTCGAACGTAAGCCGACGGTCATCGCATTCTTTAAGGAGAAAGACACATGAAACGAGCACGCATGCTGTTCGTGGGTGCGTTGTACAGTGTCATTTCAGTAGTTCTACTGGCCGGCTGTGCAGGAAAGGCTGGCACTGCTGTCCCGAGCATTACCGAGACCAAAGCCATAGCGGAAGAAGCCTACATCTACGGCCTGCCCCTTGTGATGAACTATGCCGTCATGAACGAGTTCGTACTGAACAAGAACTCCGGACAATATAAAGCTCCGTTCAATCAGATATTCAATGAGTCGCGCGTCTTTACCTGGCAGGACACCGCCATCGTCACGCCCAACAGTGACACGCCGTACTCCATGGTCTGGCTGGATCTGCGTGCGCAACCCATGGTCATTTCCGTGCCCGCCGTCGACAAGAAACGTTATTACTCGGTGCAGTTCATTGATGGCAACACGTATAACTTCGGTTACCTGGGCAGTCGCTCCACTGGAACGGAGCCCGGCGACTATTTGGTCGCTGGCCCTGACTGGAAAGGTCTGATACCTGCCGGGATCAAAAACGTCTTTCACTCGACCACCCCGTTCGCGCTCACCCTTTTCCGTACCCAACTATTCAACGCAGCAGATATGCCGAACGTAGTAAAGGTTCAGGCAGGGTTCAAGGCGCAGCCACTCTCGGCATTCCTGAATCAACCTGCCCCGGCCGCCGCACTTGACACTGATTTCCTCCCGGCCACGACCGCGGGCATCAAAGACAACTTCTACGAGTATCTGGACGCCGCACTTCAATTCGTACCAGAAACTCCAGCGGATAAAGCGCTGCGCACCAGGCTCGCCAGCATTGGTATCGGGCCAGAAAAGACCATCGCGTTCAAAGACCTTCCTACGGAACACAAAGCCGCCATTTCGCAGGCCATGAAGGACGGTGACGAGAAAGTATCAACGTATCTGGCGACAGGAATGAAAGGAATCAATGGGTGGACAGTCGATTCGCTCTTTGGAGACAAAGCCTTTTACAACGGTAATTGGTTAAAGCGCGCCGCCGCTGCAAAGGCTGGCATTTACGGCAATGATGCGGTTGAAGCCATGTATCCCCTCGCTCACAACGATGCGAAAGGTCATTTACTCGACGGCAGTCAACACAATTACACACTCACGTTTGCAGCCGGACAACTCCCGCCCGTAAATGCTTTCTGGTCAGTCACGATGTACGACGGCAACAGTCAGCTCTTGATCAAAAACCCGATCAACCGCTACCTCATCAATTCGCCGATGTTGCCCGACATGAACAAAAATCCGGATGGCTCGCTTACCGTCTATATCCAGAAGGAGCCTCCCTGCAAAGAGAATGAAGCGAACTGGTTGCCGGCCCCCGACGGCGCCATCTACATCGTCATGCGCCTCTATTGGCCGAAGACGTACGCGCCATCCATACTTCCAGCGGGTGCCGGCACCTGGTCACCACCAGGCATCGTGCAGGCGCAGTAAATAGCTGATTTCAGCCGTGCGGTTGCGTTGCCATCACTGGAGATTTGAATTGAGCCCTTTTGCCATCGCACTTATTGCTTTTGCATGTGTATTCGGCAGCGCACTGCTGGGTCTTTACATCCGGAAGTTGTTGCCGGAACACCACCTGAGCGATGAGTCCATTGGCGTTGTAAAACTGGCGACCGGACTGGTTGCGACAATGGCTGCCATGGTTCTGGGGCTGTTGATCTCGTCCGCAAAAGTCACGTTCGAAACGACCAACACCGAACTCATTGTCAACTCGGCCAAGGTGTTTCAGTTCGACCGGGTATTAGCGAGGTATGGACCCGAAACTCAAGACATTCGTGCGGTGCTCAAGCACAACTACGCTGGCATGATCGAGCTTGTGGCATCACACGACAGCGCAACGATCTCACAACTCGACAGCCCGGAGGCCATTAGCCGTTCGGACGCTCTCAGGCAACAGATTGATGATTTGAAGCCTGGCAACGATTCGCAGCGAGCGCTCAAGGCTCGTGCGCAACAGATTGCCGAAGAAGTGCTGGCTGCACGGTGGCTGACACTGCTACAAGCACATGGCTCGATTCCCGTTTTGTTTTTGATCATTCTCGTCGCATGGCTATCCATTATCTTCGGCGCGTTCGGCGTGTTCGCCCCCTTCAACGGGACGGTCATTGCCGCGTTTTTAACGTGTGCGCTATCGGCCTCTGCGGCGATCCTGCTTATTCAAGAGATGAACAGACCCCTCGATGGCTTGATCGGGGTATCCGTCGAACCGATGCGCGACACGCTCTCTCGTTTAGGACAGTAACCCTACCAACGCGCTCCCGGGTTTTGTACACCTTGCGCACGACAGGCCCCCACATGCGCAAGGTGGCTTCACCGTAAATCAGGTCTGCGCGATTACTGACCAGTACCAGGCAGTAGTTCAAAGGTAGGGGTAAATGGGGTGATGGCGGCCATCAACTGCGCGAAGGGTTTATGGTCGCCTTCGAATGTGGCTTTGCCGGCCTGGACGAGTTGTTCGAAACCGGTTTTCCTCGCCATTACGCCTTCAAGATCAGAGCGGTTGACCGTGATAGTGAGGTCGGCATTTTTTGCTTGCTGCCCCTTGATGTTGGTCAGCGTCGAATTGCTCAACTCAACCACAAACTGCTCACCATTGTCGGGCGTCTTGAGGTTCAAGACGAAGTGCTGATCTGCGACTTTGCTGCCGTCCAGGGCGATGCCGAGGTACTCCAGCCACAACTCGGTACTCATGGCGCGGATCATGTCAGGTCCGGTGGATTTTGGCGGCACCCCCTTCGGCATGCCATGGCGTAATTCATACGCAGCAGAGAGGAAACTGTTGCGTACGCCGGCACTTTCCTTTTGATAGCCGACTTGCTCGTAAACATCCGCCAACAGATCCTTGGCCTTGCTGTTTTGGGGTTCGGCATACACCAGCTTATTGAGAATCTCATAGGCTTCGCGGTACTTGCCCTGATCGAACAGGGATTTCCCCTTAGTCATGATCTTGTCTGCGCCCCCCATCATTTCTACATACAGCGGTGCCGAATCTTTCGGAGAGAGCGGCATCAGCGTCGCCGGGTTGGCATCCCAGTAGCCCAGGTAGCGGTTGATCACGGCACGACTATTGTGCTCTTCCGAGCCGTGGTAGCTGTGAGTCGCCCAATTGTTTTTCAGGCTATCGGGCAACTTGTAGACGTTTTGAATCTCGTTGATGGTGACGCCCTGATTCGCGGCATGCAGGACGGCATTGTTCAGGTTGGCATAGGCATCGCGTTGCGCGCGCATGACGTCCTGAATCCGTTCATTGCCCCAGCGTGGCCAGCTGTGGGACGCGAACATGACATCGGCCTGTTGCCCATAACGATACAAGGCGTTGTTGATGTTCTTCGACCAAACCAGTGGATCACGGACCAGTGCACCGCGCAGGGTGTAAATGTTATGGATCGTGCCGATGATGTTTTCGGCGGCCCAGAAGGCCTTGAATTGCGGAAACCAGGTGTTCATCTCCGCCGGCGCTTCGGTACCGGGTGTGCTCTGAAACTCCATGTCCACTCCGTCGATGGTCAGGGTTTCGAAAGCTTTCGTGATATAGCGATTCGGCTCAATCAGCCCCATGTTGCCAATGGATGCATTTTTTCCGATGGCCATGTCGACATGGCCGTAGGGACTGTGCGGCAACATCAAACCATATTGGAAGAACGCGCGCCGGTTCATGGCATTGCCGGCGTAGACGTTTTCAGCCACGGCATGCTCCATGAATCCTTCCGGTGCAATCAGCGGGATCTTGCCGCTACGCACATCGGCTTCATCGACCACTCCACGGATACCACCGAAATGGTCGGCGTGAGAATGAGAGATCACGACTGCGACAACCGGGCGCTTGCCGATTTTTTCATTGATGAAGTCCAGGGCAGCCTTGGCGGTTTCCTTCGACATCAATGTGTCGAACACAATCCAGCCCGTATCACCCTTGATGAAGGTGATGTTGGCCAGGTCAAACCCGCGAACCTGGTAAATCTTCTCGGGAACCACCTCATACAGACCGAAGGCCATGTTGAGAACTGCCTGGCGTTGCAGGGACGGATTCACGCTGTCGAAATCCTTGCCTTCCAGCAAGAAGTTGTAGCTGCCCATGTTCCAGGCGACGTTCCCGGCCTCGGCCATGATCTTGTTGTAGGACGGTGCAGCGATGAAGCCTTTTTTGGCTTCGTCAAAGTCGCGCTTGTCCGCAAATGGAAGCGCCTTGCGCACACCATTTTGCAGTTCGATCGTATAAATCGAAGGCGCTTTGCCCTTGCTATCAAAGTGAGCATTTTGTGTTGAGGTCGAATCTGAACTTGCGCCGTTTGCATCCGCAGCAAAAATCGCTGGGCTGACGCCACTGCCAAGCGTGATCGCCAGTGCCAGATGGAAGGTCTTGTTGTACATGGAAGGGTTCCTGCGCCAAAGGGGTGCCAAGAGCGTCAATGCAGTGAATTGCGCCCGATTTTATTTATTGGTTACGCGTCAACTTGACCCGTCCGGCCATGAATAGCATATTCATTTGATTACGAAAAATTCCGTTTTAACGATTTTCGATAACATAAAGGTTATGACATGACGCCACGCCGGCTACGTCAGTTTTTGGCATTGATTGAACACGCACACTTCGGTCGGGCAGCAAAAGCGCTGGGGGTTTCCCAGCCGGCATTGAGCAAAAGCATCCAGTTATTGGAGAGCGAACTCGGGGTCACGCTGTTCGACCGACGCCCAGAAGGCGTCGTGCTGACTGCGTTTGGACAGCTGCTTCGTGAGAAAAGCCAGCGCTTATTGATGGTCGAAGAAGACCTGCGACGTGACATCGCCTTGTTGGCGGGAGGCGATATCGGCGCACTGAAGGTCGCCTTGGGGCCCTATCCAAGCGTCACCAGCGGTTACGCCAGCATCGCGCGAATGCACGCCCGGCATCCGCACATCAGGGTCACTGCACATGTCGCCGGATGGCGAGAGGTTGCTCATCAGGTCGCCACAGGGGCTGTGGATCTGGGGATTGCCGAAATCAGCACGTTGCTCGGCAGGGAGGAGTTCACCTGTGAGCTGGTGGGTGAGCATGTAGGTCGCCTGTTTTGCCGCCCCGGACATCCGCTGCTGTCGAAACGTCGTTCACTGACGTTGGCGCAAACACTCGATTATCCGTGGGTGGCCTCGCGCATTCCTCTGCGCCTGGCCAGCCATTTGCTCCCCGCAATGCTGGGCTGTGCTGGCACTTATGAAGCACTGACGGGGGATTTTGTACCGGCGATCGAAATAGACGTGCCGATGCAAATCGTTAAGTTCGTCGAGTCCAGTAATGCGCTGGCCTTAGGGAATTTATCGACGTTTGAACAGGAAATCCTGGCGGGTGAAATCGTACCGTTACCCATCCATGACCTCGCACTGCGTACCCGATATGGCTTCATTTACCTCAAAGAGCGCTCACTGCCACCCGCGGTAGAGGTTTACATGAGGGAAGTGAGGGCTGTGGAAGAGGAAATTTGCCAGCGTGAAAGCCTTCTCGCCGCGCAATCTACACATTGAGCATCTTCTGATGGCCTCGATAGCGTATTTTCGCCTGCCGAAATTGCATGCACATTTGCGACAGCACGGCATCGTACCGCGCCCCCACCTACCTACAGGTGCTCTAGCGCGTGAGCCTGCTGGTTCACACTGTGTGACTGATAAACCGGGGCGTCCAGGGATTTTGGGGGAGTTATAAAAGCAATTGCTCAACAATGCGACACCGTATTAATGAGCTATACCCAATAGTTCCCCCCATGCACTTCTTCCATTACTGGAGATTGGCAATGAAACTCTGGACTCCTTTGGCAGCGCTATTGGTCACCGCAAGTCTCTTCGGCTGCACCAGCTCATCAAACCACTCGATGAACCTTCCTTTGGTAGCGACCCACCAGAATCCAGGGAAGACTGCCACGACCACGTTGACTAGCGTGGGCAATCAAACCAACTTTGACTTCTACATCACAGGTGTTCCAAACGGAACCATCTTGCCCCCGCGCATCTTTACGTTCATCAATAAAGGCAGCTGCCAGCAACCCGGAGCCGCCGCCTACGCATTGAACGACAAGGTCAATACTGAACCCAATGCGGGGACCGGTGGGTGGACCTTTTACAGAAGCGCACCGATAAAAATGCAAGACCTGCTTGCCGGCAATTACTCCGTTCTTCTGCGTACCTCGCCCGAAGATGGCAGCGCCGATATTTTTTGCGGCAATGTCGCGCAAGCGACTAAATGAAATGCCCTGGACGGTGGCGCCCTATCAGTGCCGCGATCATCATAGGTCGCCACCTCCGATTAATTGACGTCGCCGGGCTCCTGGTGACATGGAATACCAGCGCCGACAAGCACGATTGAACACGCTCTGTTCGCTATAGCCCAGAAGACCGGCAACCTGGGACATCGGCATGTGCCTCTCCGCCAGATAGTGGTCGGCACGGTCGCGGCGAAGGGCCTCAACTACTTCATCGAAAACTCGCCCCTCCTCGGCCAACCTTCTTTGCAACATGCGCACATGCATGCCAAGTTGCTCGGCAATCAACGGCAAACGGCAACGTTGTATCGGCATCATGCGCAGGACCAGACGTTCGACTTGATTGACGACACTCGATGTCGCTTGCAAGTCGAACTGGTTGAAATATTGCTCCAGTGCGTGATGCAAGTAAGGGGCATGTTGCTCAAGTGGCTGACTCAATTGCTCATCGCGCAGAACCAGCGCGTTACAGGATTGCCCCGTGTACACCGTCGTTTTGAAATAGCGCCGGTAAGCCTGCGCAGATGAGAGATGACTGGAAAACAGAACGGCCTGGGCAACGAAGCTGTCGCCATACAGCAACTTCATACCGTTATGTGCCACCCCCATCGCCAGCTCCATCATTTGCCGTCGCGGGCTCGGTCCGGCCAGCCGGATATCGATCACTAAACGCGGAGCGCGGGCCTCACTCAGGTCAAGATCAAGCTGGATGCCGGGGCTGTGGTAACCGATAAAACGGATGACTTGCGCCAGCGCTTCTCCCGCTGTTGCACACGTTCGAGCGATCACCGCAATGGGTCCGAGTACATGCAAGTCCTGATACTCGGCCATGCGCAAACCAAAATCGGAGCATTCCAGTTCTCGCGCGGCAAACTCCAGCAGTCCTACCAACGAACGCAGCGGCACGCGCGCGTCCTCGTCATTAAGCAAGTCCGGATTAATGCGAAAGCGTTCAAGCATCAGGTCCGCTTTCCCGCCCAGCTGGCTCGTCACTTCACGGAACCCGATAAACGATGTTGTTCTGATCAAAGAAGTCATGTCATCAAAGATCAAATAGATGTCATGAAAGATCAATAGTTTTCTGTGTGTTTCAGCCAACAATCCATCCCAGGTATCCACTGTTGCTTCCTTGCGAAGCAGCCCCTGTTCGCTCATCGGGATAATGTGATGGAATTCGATTACGTAATCATCGGCGCCGGCTCAGCCGGTTGCGTCCTGGCTAACCGCCTGAGTTCAAATCCCAATGTCACGGTTTGTTTGATTGAGGCCGGTCCCGAAGACCGCTCGCCACTGATCCATGCCCCCGTGGGCGTCGCTGCGATCCTGCCGAGCCGACATGTCAATTGGGCGTTTCAGACTGTACCGCAATCCGGCCTGAACGGGCGTCACGGCTATCAGCCGCGCGGCAAGGTGCTGGGTGGCAGCAGTTCAATCAACGGAATGGTTTATATCCGTGGTCATCGCAGTGACTTTGACGACTGGCAGGCCCTGGGTAATCCGGGATGGTCGTTCGCCGACGTACTGCCGTATTTTCGCAAGAGTGAAATGAACCACCGCGGAACCTGCGACTACCACGGCGCGGATGGCGAGCTCTACGTCGGCAAAAACCCGATACATCCGGCCACCCAAGCCTTTATCGAAGCAGGACAGATGGTCGGCCACCGCCATAACCCCGACTTCAACGGCATCGATCAGGAAGGCATCGGTCAGTATGACGTGACTATTCGCGACGGTCGGCGCTGGAGCACGGCGACCGCTTTCCTCAAACCGATTCGACATTCCCGCAAAAATCTCACCGTGCTGACCTCTGTCGCCGCCGAACGCATCGTATTGGAAGGGAAGAAAGCCGTCGGCGTGGAGCTGCGCATCAAGGGCAACCGCCAGACCATCAAGGCCCGACAAGAGGTACTGCTCAGTGCCGGATGCTTTGGCAGCCCGCACTTGTTGATGCTCTCGGGGATTGGCCCGCAAGCGGAACTCAAACCACAGGGCATACCGGTGCAACACGAACTTCCCGGTGTCGGGCAGAACCTGCGAGACCATCCGGATGTCGTGCTCAGCTACAAGAGTCACGACACCTCCTTGATGGGCGTCTCCCTGCGCGGCGGCGCGAGGATGGGCAAGGCGTTTATCGACTATGTCCGGCATCGACGCGGCCCTTTCGTCAGCAACTTCGCCGAAGGTGGGGCTTTCCTGAAAACCGACGCCAGCCTTGCCCGCCCGGATATCCAGTTGCACTCGGTAATCGCGATGATTGACGACCACAACCGCAAATTGCACTGGGGCCATGGTTTCAGTTGCCACGTCTGCGTGTTGCGCCCCAAGAGCGTCGGCAGCGTCGGCCTGCAATCGAATGACCCGAGCGCCCCACCGCGTATCGACCCCAACATTCTGGGGCATGACGATGATGTGGAGACCCTGCTCACCGGATACCGAATGGCCCGGGAGATTATCTGGCAAGCCCCAATGGCACGCTACGGTCTGAAGGATATGTACAGCGAAGGGTTATACGGTGACGAACAGCTGATCGAGCTTTTGCGCCAGCGCACTGACACCATTTATCACCCGGTCGGCACCTGCAAAATGGGCGTCGACGAACATGCCGTGGTGGACAGCCAATTGCGTGTGCATGGGATCGAGGGGCTTCGCGTGGTAGATGCCTCGATCATGCCGACGCTGATTGGCGGTAACACCAACGCCGCTTCGATCATGATCGCCGAACGTGCCGCCGATTGGGTGTCGGCTAGCCAGCGATCCTGACTGTCAGTTCGTCGGTGGAGCCGCTTCTCTCGCACGTTGCGAGTGGCGGCTTAGAATAATCAGTTTCAGCCCGGGTGCGCAGATTGATCGATTTTCTGGTCGAGCGTTTCAAGCACATTGACCACCTGGAAGCAGCGGCAGATCTGCACGACTGAGTAACATTGGCCCGTACCCTTTCCAATGCGTCCATCAGCGCCCTCGAAACGATGGCTGCCAAATCGACAATGCACCAAGAGCGCGCCACTGGGATCTGGTTTAAAATTTACGCCTATTCACTTCAAGAACTCACACGCTGAGCAGAAAACATGAATCGTCGTAAAAAAATACAGCAGTTATTAAAGGCTCACGCCAAAAAGGCCAGTGCCAAATTGGCGCCGGCAAGCAAGTCTAAATACATTAGTAAAGCTGACCGATTGAAGCTGGCTGCCGAGTCCAGTGACGACTCAATCATTTGCTCTGAGAGCTGATCCATGTAGCTCAAACACCACCGGCATTTACAAATCTGGTTGGGCCAGGCATTCCGATGGCACGTACCGCGAGGACGCGGCCAAACAATTCATTCAAGCCGAAGCCGCTTCTTGGCGTTCGCCCCTCTTTCTCAGCCTAATCTACCCAAGTGGCGTTCCCGTTGCTGAACGTCAGCTTTGGATTGTGGATTTCGGGCCTTGACCACAGGCACAAAACGGCCAGAAGCGTTCGCGGGCAAGTCCGTGCCTGCAGGTCAGTGCAATACCTAACCCTCACTGGCAGGATCAGGGTGAAAGCCGGCTGTCTGAATCAGGTCTAATTTAGTCTTAGTTTTCATAGGCTTGCGAGCGCAACAAGTGCATACGCCCCCCCCATGCCACTTGCATTGAAAAAAACCAGAAAATTTGCGTTGCATTAATAGCCACTCGGTCTATATTCACCTCATGACGAACTTACCCAAACGCCGCGGACGCCCAACCAGCACTCCCCGCGATAACCCGGATACAAAGAATGCGTTGATTCGCAGCGGTACTGCCTTGCTCACCGAACAGGGCTTCATGAGCACCGGCATTGAAACACTGCTGGCACAGGAGAAAGTGCCCAAAGGTTCTTTTTACTATTACTTCGAGAATAAAGAAGCTTTTGGCTATGCCGTTCTCGACAACTATGCAACGTATTTCGCCAAGCGCTTGGATCGACATTTCCTGAACGAAGAGCTTGCGCCGACACAACGAATAGCCGCTTTCGTGGAAGACGCCAAACGGGGCATGGCCAAATATGAATTCAAACGCGGTTGTCTGGTGGGCAACCTCGGGCAAGAGGTCACGGTGCTTCCTGCCGGCTTCAAGGAGCGCTTGAACAACGTGCTTCTCTCCTGGGAAGAACGGCTGAGTACCTGTTTGCAAGCAGCCAAAATGCAGGGAGAGCTCGCGCCGGATGCTGACTGTGATGAACTGGCCGCCTTCTTCTGGATCGGCTGGGAGGGAGCGGTATTACGTGCACGCCTGACCGGCGATACAGTTCCTCTGAGCACTTTCCTGCGAGGTTTTCTGACGGTAATGGCCAGGTAGATTTTTTCTTGTTTTTTAATAGACGATCGGTCTAAAAGGGGAAGAAGATGTTCGATACTGTTTTCATTGATAAAGACGCTGCCGGCTACCGGGTCGATTTACGCCAACTTCAGGACTCACAGCTGCCTGACGGTGATGTGACCGTACGGGTTCACTACAGCACCCTCAACTATAAAGATGCACTGGCCATCACCGGCAAAGGTCCGGTCGTCCGCAAGTTTCCGATGGTACCGGGAATAGACTTTGCGGGAACGGTCGAGCACAGCGACCACCCTGACTACGTACCCGGAGACCAAGTCCTGTTAAATGGTTGGGGCGTGGGAGAGGCCCATTGGGGTGGCCTGGCACAAAAGGCCAGGCTCAACGGCGAGTGGCTGATTCCTCTTCCTCGCGGTTTCAGCGCGGCAGAAACCATGGCCATTGGCACGGCGGGATACACGGCCATGCTTTGTGTCATGGCGCTGGAGCGGCACGGTGTTGCACCGGGCGGTGAAGTGCTGGTCACGGGTGCCAACGGCGGTGTCGGAAGCTTTGCAATCGCCCTGTTGAGTAGCCTGGGCTACCGGGTCGTCGCCTCCACTGGACGCCCACAGGAGTCGGATTATCTCAAGCGCCTAGGGGCGAGTGAAATCATCGACCGCGCCAGTCTTAGTGAACCCGGCAAGCCGATGGTCAAGGAACGTTGGGCAGGTGTCATCGATTCGGTGGGCAGCCATACCCTGGCCAATGCCTGCGCCGCCACGCGCTATGGCGGAGTCGTGGCCGCATGCGGGCTGGCCCAGGGCATGGATTTTCCCGCCACCGTGGCGCCCTTCATTCTTCGCGGTGTCACCTTGGCAGGCATCGACAGCGTCATGCGCCCACGGCCGGACCGTATTGCCGCCTGGGCCCGACTGGACCGGGATCTTGATAGGGCCCTGCTGGCGGAAATCACTCAGACCGTCACGCTCAAAGAAATCATTCCCATGGCCCAAAGACTCCTGGACGGCCAGATACGGGGACGCCTGGTGGTAGACCTGCAGAACTGAACAACGTCACCAGTGGCCCGAGATTTGCAGTAATCACAATGTCGAAATACAAACCAACAGCGGAGAAAGCAATGAATAATAATTCCGTGGTATTGACCGAGCTTCGTGACAGCACCGCCTGGGTGACGATTAATCGTCCAGACAAACTGAACGCTCTGTCGTCTGCCGTCGTCATCGAGTTGCGGGAAACCTTGCGCCGACTTGAAGCCAATGATGAAGTTCGGATCATTGTGCTGCGCGGCACCGGGAAAGCCTTTTCCGTCGGCTACGATATTGCCGAAGAAGTCGCCGAGGGCATCTCCAGCCCCGAAGACTGGCATAAAGCACTGACCCGAAATGTCGATCTGTCGATGGCCATATGGGCCTGCACCAAACCGACCATTGCCGCAGTGGATGGCTGGTGCCTGGCCGGGGCCTGCGAAATCGCCATGGCCTGCGACATGGTCATTGCCACTGAGCGCGCCCAGTTCGGCGAGCCCGAAATCCGCTTTGGCTCGGGCCCCGTGACGCTGTTGATGCCCTTTTTGATCGGGCAGAAAAAAACCAACGAGCTGCTGCTGACCGGCGATGTCGTATCGGCCCAGGCCGCCGAAGCGATGGGCATGATCAATTATGTCGTCGCGGTAGAAGACCTCGAAGCAACTGTCGAGAAACTGGCCAGAAAAATTGCCCTGACACCGGCCATCACATTACGCATGACCAAAATCGCCTTGACCCGAGCGTATGAAGCCATGGGGTTGAGACAAGCAGTCATGGCCAACCTCGATGTGGCCGCGACCCTCAATGCGGCTTACTCCCCTGAGAAAGCGGAGTTTGGCGAACGCGTTAAAACCCAAGGTTTGCGGGAAGCACTTAACTGGCGAGATTCCCGTTACGGGAAACTTTAGCGCCAACTTGACCCGTTGGCGTCATGACTGAAGTTCACGTTCCATGACATGAAATCATTCTGCCAACCATGGAACGTGGCTTCAGTTTTATCCTCACGCTGTATCGTTTTGCGACAGGCTGTAAATGTAGTCATCCACAAAAATAATAAGCGAACACGGAGGCGATCAGCACTCCGTCGCAGGAGATGCTCATGCTCAGTACCATGCAGACCGCCCAGTTAGGTCTACCGTTGCTGCTTCGCCATGCACATAACGTCAACGGTCACTCTAGGTTGATATCCAGGAGCAATTGCCAACTCAACCAAATCACCTTTTCAGCATTTGCACAACGCGCCGGAAAACTCGGCAATGCCCTGGCAAAACGCGGGTTCGGGGCAGGCACTGTCGTTGGTACTTTTGCCGGCTCCACTCAGGAACATCTGGAAGCCTATCTGGGTATCCCGGCCAGTGGTTGCGTGCTTCACACGCTGAACGTGCGCATGCATGACGATCAATTGATCTATATGGCCACGCATGCCGGCGATGAAGTGTTCATTGTCGACACGCCCAACCTTGTGCCGTTCTGCCGCATTGCCCATCGCCTGGAAAACTTGCGCCTGGTCATTGTCATTGGCAGCGATTTTTTGCCAGAAACGGTCAGGCTTCCGTGTGAGGTGGTGGCTTATGAGACGCTTCTGGGTGAAGGCGAGCCTCAGATTGATTGGCCCGATATCGATGAACATAGCGCTGCCATCCTGTGTTTTACCGGAGGCACTACCGGTGTGCCAAAAGGGGTAGCTTACAGCCACCGCTCATTGTGGCTGCAGGCACTCAGCTTGTGCACCGCCAACTCACTGGCCTTGGGCAGCTCCAGTAGGCTGCTGCCCGCGGTCCCTTTTTACCACGTCAATGGATGGGGGCTACCCTTCGCAGCACTGATGGCAGGTGCTGACCTAGTGCTGCCGTCACATTCACTGCATGCCACGGATCTGCTGACGCTGATCGACATGGCGGCGCCGACGATAGCCGCTGGCGTTCCGACGATCTGGTCCGACGTGTTGTCATTACTGCGTTCACACGGCCGGTACCAGTTAGGCGCACTGCAGACGATCGCCTGCGGGGGCGCGCAGGTGCCCAGGCAGCTGAGCGATACCTACGGTGAAATGGGCATCAGAATGGTCCAGGCCTGGGGCATGACCGAGACCTCTTCGATGTCCGCCATCAGTCAAGCTGCTGGCCAGGCCAACTCACCTGAAGAGGCCTGCCGTCAAACCAATGTCCTGGGCCGAATCGTCTGCGGATTGGAAGTACGTGTGGCAGATCTCGAAGGGAATCTCTTGCCAAGCGATGGCGTCACCGTCGGTGAACTGCAAATCCGCGGCGCCTGGGTGACAGGCCAATACCTTGGCAGCGAGGACCTGAGCCAGTTTCAGGATGGATGGCTGAAGACCGGTGATCTGGGAACAGTCGATAGCGAAGGTTTCATTGCCCTTTCAGACCGAGCCAAGGATGCCATCAAGTCGGGCGGCGAGTGGATTCCGTCGCTGGCACTTGAAGAAGCCATCAGGCGGCATCCTGACGTACAGGATGTAGCGGTCGTTGCGATTCCCGATGCCCGATGGCAAGAGCGCCCCGCGGCGGTGCTGGTACTGAAGAAAGGCTGCACTCCAGATACTTCCCGACTTGAAGTCTGGCTGAGGGAAAGAGTGGCCCGCTTCTGGGTGCCGTCGAGCTGGTTTTTTGTTGATGCCCTGCCCCGTACAGCCGTTGGCAAGGTAGACAAGAAACAGATTCGTCAGCTTATCCAGGAAGACGAACTTTCTTGCAAGGCGATGTGTTCAATGACGCCATAGTCTCAGCAACAAACAAAAATCTGAAACCTGCAAACGCTTCAACACACACAACAAATCGTTATTACGTTTTGCGGCTTCGCACGTCTCAAGCCGCCCTACCCCTGGAGATCCATCATGATCAAAGCACCCTACCTGGACCCGCAAGCGCTGTCGGAAACTATTGTAGCGGTTAAAAATAATCCAACGTTAGGCCACGTCACTTTTAGCCTGGCGGGTCAATCTGCTGGCGGACTTCGTCTGAACTCGCAAACTGGAACTATTGTCCAGGCCGGGCAAAAAGATGAATCGCGCGCTGGCAAATTCAAACTCAGCAGCGATGAACCCACTTCTCTGTTGGGCAGCGACACGGCCATCAGCCCGGCGGAATATGTAATGAAAGGATTGGCCGGGTGCTATGCCGTCACCCTGGCTGCGCTGGCATCGGAAGCGGGTATCGCGCTGAAAAATATCGAAGTTGAACTCGAGTTCGACGTCAACCTCAGTGGATTTCTTGGCATCGACAGTAACGTTCGGCCGGGTGCCCAGCAAATCCGCGTCGATGTTTCGGTGGACAGCCCAGGTACGCCTAAGGCCGATATCCAAAACCTGATCGCCCGCTTGCAAGCCCGCTCGCCGATTCGCGACACGCTGGCGAACCCGGTAAACGTCGTCACCACCTTGAAATAAGACTCGCCAACAGGGAGTACCGCACCAGGTACTCCCTTTAAAGGATAGAAAATGAAGCTGAACATTATCTATGTGACGGATCCGTACTGCTGCTGGTGCTATGGCTTCAGCGCAGTCGCACAACAAATTGCCAAGACGCTCGAAGAGCGGGCATCCCTGGTTACGCTAAGCCCGGGAATGATCAATGGAAAAATTCGCCTGGCCCAGCTTTTTTCCAGCTTTGCCGATCCATTAGGTCTGCATCAGCGCATCACTGCGATGTCGGGGTGCTCGTTCGGCGAGCCTTACCTGGCACAGCTGCGCAACATGCAAGCAAGTCAATGGATCGTTGACTCCAGCACACCTGCCCGAGCTATGGCGGTACTTCGCCGTTATCAGCCAGACGCCTCACTGGCCCATGCCACAGCCATTCAGGAAGCGTATTACCTTCAGGGTAAAGATCTCCAGGATGAACACACCTATAAGTCGATTGTTCAATCATTCGGGATTGACTTTGATACGTTCGTGAAGGAATTACGCAGCAATGATTCCGCCAGGGCCGCCCAGCAGGAGTTCGACGAAGTCGCAAAAATCGGTGTCAGTGGTTACCCCGCCATTTTGCTGGAACTTCCCGACAAGAAAATAATTCCGGTGCTCAGCGGTTTCATGAACTACGAAGCCGCACTGGCGCGCCTGGATGCAGCGCTGAAAAATGCAGCAGAACGTATTGATACCAAACAGACGGCGCCATCCTGTTCAGTGACCGGGCAAGGCTGCTAATCCACGGCATCGCTGAACGCATCAATTTATGGTGTAGAAATTGCTTTGCCTTACTGCATCCCTTCAGTCGGAAACAGTTCGAACTTACTGTTTCCGACTGAAGAGCCCGGGAATTCGGCAAGCTACCAACCCGGTTTGCCAATATTGGCAATCCGCTCGTGGGGCATTCATGCAACATTCACGACTACTGACTTCTTCCTCTGATACGTGCTTCAAAGGCCGTTGTGTAACCGCTCAATACCCTTTGCTCAAACAGGAGAATGAAACACGTCTGTTCCTGCAATCCGTACATCCCGGACAGATACCCGCAACGACGCATGTCATCGCATTGGCCGTCGATCTTGCTCGGCAGCGGGGCCTCAGTGTCGAAGCCGTTCTACGAGACTGTCATTTACCGGTGGAGCGCCTGCATTCCCCTTCCACCAGCGTTACCCGAGAGCAAGAGCTGAAAGTATTCGAGAACCTCATGGCGCTCAGTGGTGATGCGACGGTAGGGCTTGAGATCGGACGACGCCTGCATGTTTCCTGTTTCGGTTTGCCGGGCTACACAATGCTGGTCAGCGAAACGATTCAGGATGCCATCAATTGCTTGAGCACCTTCCCGCTATTGATGGGCCTGTACTTTACCGTCTCGACGCGAGAGGAAGGCGACAGGACGGTGATCGTCATTGGTGATTACAACTACTCGAAACTCCTCCAACCTCTATGCACGGACATGCTGCTCGCTGCGATCATGGTGATAGTCGGAGACCTTGCCGGGCACCCGGTACAACCGATGGACGTTTCGCTGCAACACAACTACCCGTCACATCATGATTTCTGCGCCGAGCTGTTTGGTTGTAGCGTGAGTTATGGGGCTACGGAAAACGCCATCACGTTCCCCACCCCGTTATTTCGCAAGCGTGGGCCATTGGCCAATGCCGTCAGCGGCGAGGCGCTCTACCAGCAGTGCCTGGACATGGAGCGCGATTGGACCGCCAAGGCCTCCAAGAGCCTCATCGCGCAGATTCGCGAACTGCTGACACGGGACCTAAGTGAATTCAACACACTGGGGCGCGTGGCCGAGCATTTTTTCCTCACTGAACGGACGCTGCGGCGGCGTCTGAAGTCGATCAATATTTCTTTCCAGCAATTGCTCGACGAGGCACGCCAGAAGCGGGCCGAGGAACTGCTGCTCGACGGGATGAAAATTGCGGAAATCGCGGAACTCCTCGGCTATAGCGATATCGCGAGTTTCCGCCATGCCTTTCGCCGTTGGACCGGTTTATCGCCCAGCCAATACCGTCACCAGACAGTCAGTTGATCACGCCTGCGCTCGCTTTTACTCCTCAAGATGCCATCGCCGACTTAACGTTCACCGATTGCCAAGTGAGACTCGCGGATCACTTGGCCTCCTCGTGCCCGCAGGGTTCATGCACAAAAAAAACGGCTTGTCGACGAGCTCCACCAGCGAACTCTATTGTCCGGATTTATCCCCTGTTTTGTCCTCATTGACTCTGACTTCACTCGCTGGGTCGCCCAGAGAATGAACGTGCATAAGGCGACCCTAGACGCCGCCCGTTCGTTGGACCCTAACCACGTACAGGAATAAGAAGCATGAATGAGATAGCCGCAAAGGGCTCAGCCCTCGATGATTTCTCCAGCACGCTCGGCTTGCACGACTCCCCCGCAAATGCGACCTCTTCACGACGCATGGCACGCGTCCTGGGGTTACCTTCACTCGTCCTGTTTGGCCTGGCCTACATGGTACCGCTGACCGTCTTCACGACGTATGGCCTGGTCACCCAGACAACTTCCGGGCACCTGCCCGCCGCTTACGTTGTCACCCTGATTACCATGTTGTTCACCGCTTACAGTTACGGACGCATGGCCGCTTCCCTCCCCTATGCCGGCTCGGCGTACGCCTATGCCAGTCAATCCTTCGGTGGCAAAATCGGCTTCATGGTCGGTTGGGCACTGCTGCTCGACTACCTGTTCATGCCAATGATCTGCTACTTGGTCATCGGCATTTACATGGCCCAGTACTTTCCTGGCGTGCCCATGTCGGTGTGGATCGTCGCCAGTATCCTGGCTGTACTGGTGCTGAACGTTTTGGGCATCAAGCTGCTGGCCAAAGTCAATTTCGCCCTGATCAGTGCTCAGGTCGTCTTCATCGCCGTCTTCATTGCAGTCGCTGTTGTCTCGATTACCCACTCACCGACGGTATCTTTGACCCAACCTTTCTTCAGTCCTGATATGGACTATCAAGGGCTGTTCAGCGGTGCCGCAACGCTCTGCCTGTCCTTCCTGGGTTTTGATGCGGTCTCGACGCTGTCCGAAGAAACCCGAAACCCAACGCGCAACCTCCCACGCGCCATCATGCTGTGCACCTTGCTCAGTGGTTTTCTGTTCATAGTGATTGCCTACGTCGGCCACCTGGTATTCCCGGACTGGCATGCATTCAAGGACGCCGACTCGGCGAGCCTGCAGGTGATGCAACAAGTGGGCGGGTCGCTGATGTCGGCGTTTTTCACGGCTATCTACGTCGCCGGGTGTTTCGCCTGCGCGATGGCTTCGCAAGCCAGCGTCTCACGCATTCTCTTTGCCATGGGCCGTGATGGTGTGTTGCCCAAGCGCATCTTCGGCCTGACCAGCAAGCGATTCGGCACACCTGTTTCAGCCACCCTGGTAGTGAGCCTGGTGTCGCTGACTGCCTTGGTGATCAGCCTGGACCTGGCCTCGACCATGATCAGTTTTGGCGCGCTGACCGCCTTCTCTTTCGTCAACCTCTCCGTGGTCAAGCACTACCTCTGGGACAAAGGACTGCGTGGACCACTGACGCTTCTGCGCTACGGCTTGATCCCCTTGGTCGGCCTGATTCTGACCCTGTGGCTTTGGACCAGCCTTTCCTCTACCACGTTCGAAGTGGGTCTGGCCTGGCTCAGTGGCGGCCTGCTCTATCTGCTCTGGTTGACCAAAGGCTTTCGCCGCCCCACCCCTCAATTGCATCAACACGACGACGAACACGCATTCAATGACTGCACCCATACCCGGGCGCTGCACAAATCCGCATAGAGGCTCGCACCATGACTATCCTTGAGAACGTTATCGCTCCATCCAGCAAAACGGATGAACTTCAGGCCTTGGCGAAGAAGCATTTACTACTGCACTTCACCCACGCCGCGTATTACGACAACACCCCACTCACCATCATGAGCCGTGGCGAAGGCTGTTGGGTCTGGGATGAATCCGGCAACCGTTATCTCGACGGGTTGGCGGGCCTGTTCTGCGTGAATGTCGGCTACAGCCATGGGGCAGAAATTGGCGAAGCGGTAAAACGTCAAATGAGCCAGCTCCCTTACTTCAGTAACTGGAGCTATGCCCACGAGCCGGCCATTCGCCTAGCGGCGAAAGTGGCAGCGCTGGCTCCGCCAGAAATGAACCGGGTTTTTTTCACCTCAAGCGGCTCGGAATCCAATGAGTCGGCGATGAAATTGGTCCGGCAATATCACCTGGCCCGAGGCGACCACGCCAAAACCAAGTTCATCGCCCGACGCGTGTCCTACCATGGCACCAGCTATGGCGCGCTGTCACTAAACGGCATGACCAACTTCCGTAAAACCTTTGAACCCTTGTTGCCCGGTGTTCGGCATGTTTCCAACACCAAGCGCTACAAACGCCCGGAAGGCGAAAGCGAAGCGCAATTTACGGCGTTTCTGCTCGATGAAATCGAATCATTGATCATTCAGGAAGGGCCTGACACCGTTGCGGCGATATTCATCGAACCCCTGCAAAATGCTGGCGGCAGCCTGACACCGCCTGCTGGCTATGCCGAAGGTTTACGCCACCTGTGCGATAAATACGCCGTGCTCCTGGTCGCCGACGAAGTTATCTGCGGCTTTGGCCGCCTCGGCGAATGGTTCGGTTCAACCCGCTACGGCATCAAGCCGGACATCATCACGTTCGCCAAAGGTATCGCTTCAGGCCATATACCGCTGGGCGGAATGATCACCAGTGATGCCGTCATGGAGCCCATCCTGAACGGTCCGCAGAAGATGTTTCTGCATGGCCTGACCTATGGCGGTCACCCGGCTGCATGTGCCGCGGCCCTTGCCAACATCGAGATCATGGAACGCGAAAACGTTCTCGAAAATGTGCGGCGCAATCAGGACTATTTCCGTGCGAAGCTCGAAGCACTCAAAGCACATGCCATTGTCGGCGACGTGCGTGGCGACGGTTACCACTACTCCCTGGAACTGGTGACCGACAAAGCCAGCCGCAGCTGGAATTGCGCTGTGCCTTCCACGGAATTTGTCGCCACACGCCTTGCGCCGGCGCTGTTCAAGTCCGGTTTGCTGTGTCGCGTCGCCGTTGACCATGAGGGCACTCCGCTCATTCAGCTGTCTCCCCCGCTGATCCTCGCGCGAGATGAGATCGATTGGCTGGTTGCGCAACTGGATACCGTACTTGGCCAACAGATCAACATCGGCTTCGACTAACACGCGTGGCCGTGTAGTTCCTGTCAGTGCTGCTCGGCTCATGTTCTTTGGCAATGCTCGACCGTGCGCCTTGGTGGCGCACGTGTTGACCTACCGCTGGGTATCCCGCGCCTTATGAAGTCCAGATCCGCACACCTTGGCCTGCTCTGCCTGCTCGTGACTTCAATCGGGTGGGGGCTCAACTGGCCGGCTATGAAACTCCTGCTCCAAGAATGCACCCCGCTGTTCTCACGCGGCGGCGCCGGCCTTTGCGCCTCGCTGTCCATGGCGGTGGTTGCGACACTCTGCGGTCAGTCGCTCAGCGTACCCAGAGATCAATACCGACGGCTGGTGGTATCAGCCTTCTTCAATGTCAGCATCTGGATGGGTTTTTCGACGCTGTCGATGCAATGGCTCAGCGCAGGTCAGGGCGCGCAACTGGTCTATACCATGCCCGTCTGGGCCGTTCTGCTGGCCTGGCCAATCACAGGCCGTCGTCCGTCCCCGGCGAGCCTGCTGGGGCTGGGACTGTGCATCGGGGGTGTACTGACGCTGTTCAGTGCAGAGAATGCTTCCCTCGACATGAGCAAAGCGCCTGGCGTTTTCTTTGCCCTGGCGGCTGCGGTCCTGTTTGCGCTGGCGACGGTAGCGTTGAAAGCGCCGACGCTGCTCCCACTGGCCAGTGCGGTATGGCAACTGGGGATTGGCAGCTTGCCAATGCTTGTCTATGGCTGGCTAATAGAAAGCCCTGACCTGGCAAAAGTCACGCCGGTGGGTTGGTCAGTGTTCATCTACATGACACTGGTGCCGATGGGGATCTGCTATATCGCCTGGTTCTCGGCCCTCCAAAGGCTGCCCCCTGCCACGGCCTCCATCAGCACCTTGCTGACCCCTGTCGTGGGTGTGCTCGCCGGTGCCGCGATGCTCAGCGAACCCATCGGCGTACGCGACTTTACCGCCTTGGCACTGACCCTGACGGGAGTGGCGTGCGCCTTGATTAAGCGTGGATCGATACCTCGATTTCGCGTTCCCGGCCAAAAGCCGCTGTCTTCGACTATCGACAAAAACAAGGAGATTCGCCATGTTTGACCTCACTCGTGCTGACTGGGAACAACGTGCCCAGGACCTGAAAATCGAAGGCCGTGCCTTCATCAATGGTGAGTACACCGCCGCAGTGTCGAATGCCACGTTCGAGTGCATCAGCCCGGTCGACGGACGCCACCTGGCGCATATCGCCAGTTGCGATGCTATCGACGCAGAACACGCCGTGGAAAGTGCCCGCAGCACCTTCAACTCCGGTGTCTGGTCGCGCCTGACGCCGGCCAAACGCAAGGCGACCATGATCCGCTTTGCCAACCTGCTTGAGCAGCACGTCGAAGAACTGGCGCTGCTGGAAACCCTGGACATGGGCAAGCCGATCAGCGACTCGCTGAACATCGACGTTCCGGGTGCGGCACAAGCGCTGAGCTGGAGCGGCGAGGCCATCGACAAGATTTACGACGAAGTCGCGGCCACCCCCCATGACCAGCTTGGCTTGGTGACGCGCGAGCCGGTCGGTGTGGTTGCCGCCATCGTGCCATGGAACTTCCCGCTGATGATGGCCTGCTGGAAGCTGGGCCCGGCGCTGTCGACCGGTAACTCGGTGATTCTCAAGCCTTCGGAAAAATCGCCGCTGACCGCCATCCGTATCGCCCAACTGGCCATTGAAGCCGGTATACCGGCTGGCGTGCTGAACGTGCTGCCAGGTTACGGCCATACCGTCGGCAAGGCCCTGGCCCTGCACATGGACGTCGATACCCTGGTGTTCACCGGTTCCACCAAGATCGCCAAGCAACTGATGATCTACTCCGGCGAGTCGAACATGAAGCGCGTCTGGCTGGAAGCTGGCGGCAAGAGCCCGAACATCGTCTTCGCCGATGCTGCGGACCTGCAGGCTGCGGCCGAATCGGCGGCCAGCGCCATTGCCTTCAATCAGGGAGAAGTCTGCACCGCCGGCTCGCGTCTGCTGGTGGAGCGTTCGATCAAGGACAAGCTCCTGCCCATGGTGGTCGAAGCCCTCAAGGGCTGGAAGCCGGGCAATCCGCTGGACCCGGACACCAATGTCGGAGCTCTGGTCGATACCCAGCAGATGAACACCGTGCTGTCGTACATCGAGGCCGGCCACAACGACGGCGCCAAGCTGCTGGTCGGTGGCAAGCGCACGCTGCAGGAAACCGGTGGCACCTACGTCGAGCCAACCATTTTCGACGGCGTCAGCAATGCCATGAAAATCGCCCAGGAAGAGATCTTCGGCCCAGTGCTTTCGGTGATAACCTTCGACACCGTCGAAGAGGCCATCAATATCGCCAACGACACCCCGTATGGCCTGGCCGCTGCGGTATGGACCGCCGATATCTCCAAAGCCCACCTGGCCGCCAAGGCGTTGCGCGCCGGTAGCGTCTGGATCAACCAGTATGCTGGCGGCGACATGACCGCGCCATTCGGTGGCTTCAAGCAATCGGGTAACGGTCGCGACAAATCGTTGCATGCGTTCGACAAGTACACCGAGCTGAAGGCGACCTGGATCAAGTTGTAAAACATCCCTATTGTGAGGAGCCCAAGTCTTGTGGCAGATCCAGGTCAAGGCGCCACACAAGCGCCTCGCCATCCGCACTGGCCTCGGTCTGCACCTTGCCTTGCAGCACTAGCACCAGGCGCTGGATGCTGGCATACGCCAACTGGGCTGATGGGGCCTCCTCGCCCGGCTCATGCCAAGGCGACAATTCAAGACTCAGGCGTAGAAAACCACGAGGCAGGATGCGCGTCGTCAGAACCAAAGAAATTCCAGGTGGCGATGTTCCCTGCAACAGGTAGGCAAACAGGCTTTCCAGCAATTGCCGGTAATGTCGGACATCGATCCAGGCGCTTTTCAAGGCCTGCAGGCCCGGCCCAAGATTCAACTGACAGCCCTTTGATTCGAGCTGCTGGCGTATCGGCCCGAGCAATTCTTCAGTCAGCACTCCCAGGTTATGGGCCTCACGCTGTGCCTCCTGATCGTGCGCATCCAGCATTATCCAGTCGTCGAGCCTGGCCAGGGAATGGCGCATGCTGTCGAGGTGCGGGGTCAGCTCGTTCAGAATGCGTTCAGGGTGGTCGACGTCTGACAACAGCACAGCCTTGAGGCCTTTCTGCATCGCCTCTATTTTCACCTTCAACTCCTGGCTGACCGCCGCCAGCGTGGAGCTTTTCAGGTGACTCTCGTAACGCGCTTCGGCACCTTCGTGACGCAATGTGGTGAGCAGCCTGTCGCGCTCAGTAAGATCGCGCATGCCACCGAACAGGGCGACCAGATTGCCCGCCTCGTTACGAAAAGGTGTACACCAGATATGCATGGCGATCGGTATCCCGTCGTACTCAACAACGACTTCAGCCACGAAGGGTTCTTCGCGGATGACCGCTTCGCGCAAACGCATTTGTGAGGGCTGGCGCATCTGCGCCGGAAGCCACATGGCCTGCGCAAGCGTAGTGCCGCGAATGTTCTCGAAGCTTTCACCTGTGTAAGCCAGGTAACGGCGATTACACATCAGCAGGCGTCCTTCCAGATCGCGCACAAACATTGGATATGGCGCCGAATCGAGCAACGCACGCAACAAATCGTACTCACGCAGCAGTTGCGGATCGAGGATGGACTCCTGCCCCACGCTGGGCTCTTCACCCGCGACCAAGCCAAACGTACGGGCCACTTCCAGCAACTGGAAATCACTGCTGACCTTGAGTTTCTGATGCAGGCGCGCTTTGTAGGTACTCACCGTTTTGTAGCTGAGGCTCAATTGCTCGGCGATGTCTTTGTTGTTGAGCCCTTGGCTGAGCATCTGCAAAACCGTGAGTTCGCGTCCAGACAGTTGCTCCAGTTCGCTCTCACCCTCACCGCGCATGCTTTGGGCGTCCTGACGGGCGACTTCACGCGGAAAATAACGGCGCCCATGGCTGAGCGCCAGAAGCGCACTTTCCAGTTCTGTCACGGCGTCGGTTTTGCTGACATAGGCATCCGCCCCGGCTTGTAGCGAACGGGTGGCGTAGAGACTGGCCTCCTGGACGCTATAGACCAGCAACTGGATGCCTTCGTGGCTGGCCCGTAGCCGGCGCAGCAGATCCAGACCGCCCAGACGCGGGACCAACAACTCGATGATCACCATATCCGGGTGCAACTGGCGGCATTGCATCAGCGCATCCTGGCCATTGTCGACTTCGGCCAGCACGGTATGGCCTGCACGCTCAAGCAACGCCCGCAGACCATTGCGAACGATGGGCAGATGGTCCACGAGCAGCACAGTGCCCATGTGTTTTTCCCTATGAGTCGGTTCCTGTGCCCAAGCATAGACCAGGGCAACAATAGAGAGTCACTCCTACAACCACGTTGAAACGGCTCCGACATCCCCGGCCATCCCCGACGAGCAGACTGCTGGCATCTACTTTCCAGCGCCCGCGAGGCTGCCATGACCACTTCCAACAATAAACCATCCACCCATCCGGCCTTTCAACGTACCCGCCTGGGGTGTGCCATCAGCCTGCTTTTGGCCGGTGTTTTCGCCTTCTGCGTGACAGAAGCCGAAGCCGAGGAGAATGCCGTTGAGCTTTCCGCCGACGACTTTGCCCCATCCTCCTCTGCCGCTGCCATCGCTGCCCCGTCGTACCTTCTGATCGCCATGCGCGCCGGTGAGCAGGCACCGCAGGTTTTCGCCAGACAATTGCTGGGCGCACCCGCCCCGCTGGTAGTTACCAGCGCCAATGGTATTGGCATTGCCAACGTTGGCGCCCATGACGACGCCACCGTCAACCTGAGTGCAACCCGTACCATAGGAGTGTTGGCGCAAGCGGCAAGCAGCGTCGGCTTCGAGCGCGGTACCGTCAACAGCACAGCACTGACCGCCGCCAATGCCCATGAGCAAACAGCGCTGCTGGCACGGGACGGCGGCCAGTTGAGCGGCACGGGGGTAACCGTCAACCTGGTTCCGAAGGCTACAAATGGGGCCATCATCACCGCGAACAACATGACGGGGGTCAGTGCGCAGGCGGGTGGTCAAGTATCGCTGCGCGACAGCGCCCTCACCCTCGGTGGTGGCGTTAACGGCCTGAACAACCAAGGGCTGGTGGCCTCGGGCACGGGCAGCCGCATCGACTTCCTCGGTGGTTCGGTCAGCACCCAATCCAAGGGCTCGATCGCTGCGCTCGCCCAGGACGGCGGAAAAATCACGCTCGGCCAGGGCAGCACCCTCACGACCAGTGGTGCCAACAGCCCAACCACCGGCAGCCATGGCCTGAAGGCCGACGGCGTGGGTAGCCAGATTAGCGCCAGCCAGATCAGCGTCACCACCAGTGGTGCCCAGGCCAACGCCGCCCGTGCCGAGAACGGTGCGCGTATTGACCTCGACGCGGCCACTCTGGATACCGGCAGCGCGGTGTATGGCCATGGCCTGCTGGCGACGGGTAACAACAGTCAGATCTCCCTCAACAACGGTTCCATTACGACTGCCGGTAAAGGCGCGGTCGGTGCCTGGGCGCGAGACGGCGCCCGTATCCAGCTGGGTCAAGGTACGCAAGTCAGCACCAGTGGCGCGTCTATCAGCAATGCTTCGGCACCGCTGGGTGAGAAAACCCTGAGCATCAGCCACGGGTTGTTGGCCAGCGGCAGTGGTAGCCGGATCGATGCGGCCGACGTTACGGTACGCAGCAGTGCCGTCTCTGCCAGCGGTGCCCGCGCCGAAGCGGGTGCAAACATCCAGCTTGAGCGCAGCGAGCTCACCAGTACCGGTGCCGCGACCAGCACCTCCAGCACCGCCGTGCTGCACGCACTGGGTGGTGCCAGCATCTTGGCCGATGCTGTCCGCTCCAGCGCAATCGGAAATTACATCGGCGGTATACGTGCCGAAGGCAGTGGCAGCAAGGTCACGTTGAACCAAGGCAGCGTAGCGCTCAAAGGCGCTGGCAGCGTCGCTGATTTCGCCTCGGCTGCCCGCGCCATGGATGGCGGTGCCGTGAGCATCGTGGGCAGCGAGTTGTCGAGCCAGGGAACCTTCAGCCACGGCGTCAGCGCCGAAGGCAATGGTTCCCGGGCCACCGTTACCGGTAGCAGCATCGACGTCGGTGGTGCCCGCGCCCATGGCGTTTATGTCAACGGTGGTGCCAGTGTCGAAGTGAGCAGCAGCGACATCCGTCTCGACCCTGCGGCCAATGCAGTCGGCCCCTGGGGTATCGGCGCGCTGGTTGAAGGCCAAGGCTCGCGCCTGCGCCTGAACGACAGCGAAGTGCGTACCACACAAAAAACCAGCTATGGCGTACGGGCCCTCGCCGGTGCCGACCTGGAACTCAACAACGGCCTGATCGACACACAAGGCAATTACTCGGCCGGGCTCAGTGCCGGCAGCTCAACGGTGATCGCCCGCAACCTGACCGTCCGGACCTCGGGTGATGACAATGCCATGGGTGTTGTGGCGGATACCGGTTCGACCATTACCTTGTACGGTGGATCGGTCACCACCAGTGGCAACGGTTCGCCGGTGCAATCGAACCTGACCTTCCCCCACGCCCTGGTCTCGCGTAACGAAGGTGCCCAGCTCAATGCGTATGGCACCAGCGTGCAGACCCTCGGCAGCCAAGCCTATGGAGCTGCGGTGGATGATGGCGGCAGCATGCGGCTGGAGGGGCTGACGGTGAAAACCGCGGGGCAATACTCGACGGGCCTGTACGCCGGCATCGGTACACTCAAACCCGGCCAAGTGAGTCTGACTGCCCGCAACGTGAGTGTCGAAACCCTGGGTCAACAGGCCGCTGGCGCACTGGTCAGCCGTCAGTACCAAACCGCTACCGCCACCCTCGAATTGATCGATTCCACGCTCACCACCCGAGGCCAGTTGTCCCATGGCCTGCAAGCAGAATCCGGGGCACAGCTTAGCGCCAGCAACAGCGCCGTCAGCACCCACGGCGACAGCGCTCTCGGCGTGCTGGCCAACAACCAGGCCGGCGTGCAACTCGACCAGGTCGCGGTTAACACCCACGGTGACCTGGCCCATGCTCTGGTGGCCAAAAACGGTGGCGTGCTGGACGTCACCCACAGCACCATCAATGCCGATGGCGGCCAGGCTGCGGCGCTGTACAGCCAAGGCACCGACGCCCTCAAAGGTCAGGCAAACGTGGACAATAGCGTGCTGCACAACCGGGAGGGCGCGACCGTTGCCGTCGCCGGCGTGGCCGATATCAAGTTGAACGACAGCATCGTGGGTGGCAGCGGTCAGTGGTTGAATGTCGACCGCGCACTGGCCAGCGATGGCAGCCAGGTGCCTGATATGGGCACTGGCCTGTGGCAAGGTGTCGGCCGCTCGCTGGCCAGCGCCGGCAATGCCAATATCGATGTGGCTGGCTCGGTACTCAACGGCTCGGCCCGTACTGCTGGCGACAGCCACTCCACCGTCAATTTGCGCGATACCAGCCTGTGGAACCTGACCGGAGAATCGAATCTGGGTACCCTGCGCAATGAGTCCAGCCTGATCGACTTCAGCGCGCCGCTGGGCGGGCAATTCAAGAATCTGACGGTCAACGACTATCATGGCGCCAACGGCACCTTCGCGCTGAACACTTACCTTTACACCGACGGCTCACCCTCCGACAAACTGGTGGTGAACGGCGGCAAGGCCGACGGCAACAGCAATCTGCTGATCAAGAATGCGGGGGGGCCCGGTGCCGTGACCCAAGGTAATGGCATCCTGGTGGTCGATGCAGTCAACGGTGCGACCACCACGCCCGATGCGTTCCGCCTGCTCAGCAGGGTCAAGGCCGGCCCTTACGAATACAGCCTGCACCGCGCCAGCCAGGATGGCAGCAACACCCAAGCCTGGTACTTGCGTTCGACCCGAGACGCCGATCCGGTTGACCCAGTTGAACCAGTTGAACCAGTGGTGCCGGTCGTCCCGATTGACCCGCAGGTTCCAGTAACCCCGATTACTCCGTCCAATCCGTTGGTACCGGTGGTGCAACCGCAGCAACCGCTCGCGCCAGTCCGGCAAGTGCCCAACTACCGCGCGGAAACCTCGCTGTACCGCGCTCTGCCTTCGATGCTCCTGCACTACAGCCATGCCATGGTCGATACCCTGCATGAACGCGTCGGCGAAGAACGCCGACTGGCCACCGACGCATTGCCTGCGGAAGCAGTCGACAGCTACGGCCCCAGCCTGGGCTGGGGCCGGTTGATCCATCGCAAGGGCAATGACGAACTGGGCGATAACGTACGCTCCGACTACCGGATTCAGGCTTTCCAGGTCGGTGCCGATCTGTACCGTAACGAAGACGTCGATGGCAGTACTGACCAGGCTGGCCTGTCGCTGAACATCGGCCGCATCGCCGGCAGCATTGAGCACAGTGATGGCGCCAACGCTGGGGACGACCTGCTGCACGCCTACGGTGTTGGTGGCTATTGGACGCACTTCGGCCCTGAAGGGTGGTACCTGGACGGCGTGCTTCAGTTCAACCGCTTCGACATCAAGGCAACCCCCAACGACATGGACGCGCTCAAGACCCGCGGCCGCGGGGTCACCGCCTCCCTGGAAGGCGGCTACCCGTTCCATGCCGAAAAAGACAAAAACCTGCACGTCGAGCCACAAGCCCAGGTGATCGTCAGCAAAGTCCGGATCGACAACAGCCATGACGCCGCCGCCCAGGTGCGCTTCGAGGATGTGGACTCCCTGACTGGCCGCCTTGGTGTGCGTATCGACAAGGACTGGTTCCGCGAGGACGACAAAGGCAAGGTACATCGCACCAACGGATGGATTCGCCCGAGCGTCTGGCACGAGTTCAAAGGCAGCGCCAAGACCGAGTTTTCTTCCGCCGACGGCTATGTTCCCTTCGGCACCGACATGAGCGGCACATGGGGCGAACTTAATCTGGGCGTCGACTATCAGGTTGATGAACGTACCACCGTCACTGGCTCGCTTGGCTATCAGAAAGCCTTTGGCGAAGACAGCCGAAGCTATGAAGGCATACTTGGGATCAAGGTGAAGTTTTGAGCAAAAACGCCCGGTTCAACCGGGCGTTTTCTATTCATCACGAAGAGCGACATTACCCCGCGAGCGACCTATGCTCTGGACGAGGACACCGACTTAATCGTGGAGTGAACCCACTATGACCTTGGCCCATAAACTGTTTGTTGGCGTCGCTCTGGCCTGCCTGCTGCTCGGCGCTTGCACCTCCCAAGTCACTGAGCGCGAGCAGTACTCCGGGTTCCTGTCCAACTACAACAACCTGGAAGAGGTGACCACCGCCACAGGTGAAAAGACCATGCGCTGGGTGAGCCCGTCATGGAACCCGAATGCTTATGACACCATTGCATTCAGAACGCTGGAATTTTATCCCGCGCCGAAACCCAATGAGCGGGTCAATCAGCAGACGCTCGCCGAGTTGCAGAACTACATGTCGAGGAAAGCCAAAAGCATACTGGGCCAAAAATACCGGAGGGCGTCTAGCGCGGCCGCGGCACCGGCCGGGTCACACCCCTTGGTCCTGCGTGCGGCAATCACTGGTGTCAGCGCTTCGAACGAAGGCATGAAGTGGTATGAAATTATGCCGATCGCGGCCGTTGTCGGAGCGACACAGGCCGCCACCGGTCACCGGGATCAAGACACCAACCTGTACATCGAAGCCGAGTTCATCGACGCGAGAACCCATCAGACCGTCGTCAAAGTGGTGCGCAAGGTATTCGGCACCCCGCTGGAGAACGACAAGCAGGCAATCACCATCAAGGACTTTAAAGCAGCTATCGACAAACTGAATACCGATCTCTGGACGTTCATCCACAGTTGACCGTTACAGAACTTTCCTTTTTTCTCCCTCCGCTAGCGTCCTGCCGACCGCTGCATCCCCGGCACTGGCCGGTGGTCGTTGCATTTCGATTGTCGCCAGCGTTTGGCTAAGCTTAATAAATCAGGGCGAACTGAAACCTGAGTGATTGCGACCCTCAACGGATCCGGGTTGGCATCAGGACGGTACTCCCAGAGGAGACGATCATGTATGCAGTTATAAGAACCTACCTGGGTGCTGGAGCAAAGCAGCTTTTCGAGCTTTTAGAAGAGCGTAACGTCGACATCGAAGCTACCTTGCGGACGGTGCCTGGCCTCGTAAGCTACACACTGCTGAATACGGGTGATGGTGGTACGGCGGTGACTGTTTGCACGGACAAGGCCGGCAGTGATGCGAGCTTGAAAGTCGCGCGTGACTGGATTCAGAAAAATACCTCGAATATCCACGCGAACCCGCCGATCGTAACGGAAGGTCCAGTCATCGTGCAGATCAACTAGGCGGCGCACAGGGATCGTCCGGACTCTGGGCGCGTTTCGAGCTCGTTGGGCTAATTTGCTGGCGATGCAGCGGTGCAGAATTCTTCGGGGTGCGCCAAGCCCTGATGCCGACCGGTCCGCATGATAGCGAGTGCTATACTTCGTTCAGATTGCATGAAGTGTGCAACCTTCGCCACGGTACAGATACCGATTGCAAATCTTGTTAACCGCTGCCGGACAGAGGAGGTCTACAGCTAACACGAGATGGGAGGTGTGGCATGAATCGACACTATTACATCAGTGACAATCTCAACGATCTCGAAACCGTTGAATATGAATTGGAAGCCAGCGGCATCAATTCCGAACAGATTCATGTGCTCAGTGAAAAAGTTGCTGATGTTGAACAACATCACCTCCACGAGGTTAACTCGTTAATGGAACAAGATGCTGTTCACTCTGGTGAGATTGGTGCGGTGATCGGTGTGCCACTCGCAGCACTGGTCCTGGGTGGCGCCTATTGGCTGGGCTGGACCGAATCCCCCGCAGGCTGGATGCCTTTTATCTTCCTTGCCATTGTTATTTTGGGCTTCTGCATCTGGGAAGGCGGCTTTTTTGGCTTCCAGGTGCCGAACACTCACTTCCGCAATTTCAAGCAGGCAGTAAAAGAGGGCAAACATATCTTCTTCGTGGATGTTGAACCGAATCAAGAATTGGCATTGGACCAGGTAATCGGACATCATCCAAGGCTCAAGATCGCCGGCACGGGAACGGCAGCCCCCCACTGGACTGTCGCCTGTCAGCACAAATGGCATCAGTTCAAACGAGTGATATCAGGTTAACTCCCGGAGACTCAGGGCCATCCGAAAGCTGCTTATTGGCCAAAGAAAATGACCCGGCTGAGGAAAACATAGTCTGCCTCGGTGGCCATCAGTCCGACGAGCACCAGCAAACACAAAGGTGGCACCAATATGGCGTAGACCATGGCCAACCGCTCCCAGGCCATATGCATGAAGATGGAGACAATTAAACCTGCCTTCAACAACATGAAAGTGATAATCAGGGACCACCGAAGGTAGCCATGGAAATGGAAATAGTCGACAAGGTACGACAGCGTACTGAGGACGAATAACAGCCCCCAGATTTTCAGGTACAAACTGATTGGATGTTGCTGACTCTGAGCATGTGCCATCACCCGTGCTCCTCTACCATAAATAGAAGAAAGCAAAAATAAACACCCACACCAAATCCACGAAGTGCCAGTAAAGCCCGGCTATCTCGACGTTCTGATAGTTTCCGGAGCGCTCATAATCGCCCCGCAATACTTTTATCGCCACAATGCTGAGGTAGATGGCGCCGATTGACACATGTAGTCCGTGAAAACCGGTAATCATGAAAAAGCAGGCACCAAATTGTGCTGCGCCCATGGGATTTCCCCAGGGACGTACCCCTTCTGCGATGAGCTTGCTCCATTCAAAAGCCTGCATGCTGACGAAGGTCACACCCAAGGCAGCGGTCGCCAGCATCAGGGCCGTGGTTTTCGCGCGATCACGGCGATAGGCGAAGTTAACGGCCATGGCCATGGTGCCGCTGCTACTGATCAGCACAAAGGTCATGATCGCGATCAGAATAAGCGGGATTTCTTTACCGCCGATCGTCAATGCGAACACTTCACTGGGGTTTGGCCAAGCCGTGGTGATGGTCATGCGTACCGACATATAGCCGGTTAAAAAACAGGTGAATATAAAAGTGTCGCTGAGCAGGAATATCCACATCATCGCCTTGCCCCAAGGGACCTGCTTGAAGGCCTCTCTATCCGAGGACCAATCGCTGGCGATACCTTGCCATCCCGGTGCAGGCAGAGAGTCTGGTGGATTGGATGAACTGGATTCGCCTGGGGCAAGTGGGTGCGATGCCATGGCTTTTCACCTCAGGCCGCAGAATCTGGCGATCGCGTCATAGGTTTGCGGCGTGCTGGCCAGCAAAGCGAATAGCACGAACCAAAGACCCAGCAAGTAGTGCCAATAGAGGGTACAAAGCTCTACGCCGACGCGCAGTTGCGGCAACGGCACGCGATGTAGGAATTTAGCAACGATGATGCCCCAGGCTATCAGCCCGCCCAGCAGGTGGATGCCATGCATGCCGGTCAACAGGTAGAAGAAACTGTTGGCCGGATTGCTGGCAACAAAGTAGCCCCAGGCGACAAACTGCTGCCAGACCCAGAGTTGTCCCGCCAGAAAGGCCATGGCAAACACGCCTCCCAATGCAAAACCAATGACTGTTGCACCCCGTCGCTCCCGTCGGGCGGCCATACACGACCACTGCAATGCGATGCAACTGAATACCAGAAAAGCCGAATTCAGCCATAACTGCCAGAGATTGGCTAACGGCGCCAAGGGCTCCGTCAGGGGCCGCCAGTCGGCCATTTGTGAACGGGCAATAAAGGCGATCAGGAAGAGAAAAAATAACGAACTCACCACCGCCAGAAACAAGCGCAGGCCCACTCTTGCGATTTGGCTTCTATCGGCACCCTCGGCGGACTGAGCATCCCCGGGATCGCGATTCCAACTGCCGCCGGGGCCTGCGCCGTCGGCGTTTCTCAATAGCAACCTGCTCATGTTTTAACGTCCGCTATCTTGGCTCCCGCACTCAGTTGCCGCATGTGCTCCAGCTCTTCGGCGGAGACCGTTTGCGGTACGAAATCCTGCTCTATCCCCGGCACACTGTAGTCATAGGCCCATCGATGCACGACCGGCAGCTTCGCGCCCCAGTTACCGTGTATCGGCGGGGTGTTCGGCGTTTGCCATTCCAGACTGGCCGCCCCCCAGGGATTACTGCCTGCGGGCTTGCCCTTAAATACACTCCAGGCCAGGTTGAACAGGAACAGCAGTTGGGAAACCCCGACGATCAATGCGACCACCGTAATGAAAGCATTCAAATCATGGGCCGACTGCGGGATGAACGCGTAGTTTTCATAGGCATAGTAACGGCGTGGCATGCCCTGGAATCCCAAGTAGTGCATGGGAAAAAAAATGGCGTAGGTGCCCAGAAAGGTAATCCAGAAATGCAGCTTGCCCAGGGTGTCATTCCACATGCGCCCGGTCACTTTCGGAAACCAATGATAAATGCCGCCGAACACCACCAGTACCGGTGCAACCCCCATGACCATATGAAAATGCGCTACGACGAAATAGGTGTCCGAGAGCGGAATATCCACGATCACATTGCCGAGAAACAACCCGGTCAGACCGCCGACCAGGAAGGTGACGATAAAGGCCAGGGCAAACAGCATCGGCACGGTCAGATGGATATCGCCCCGCCACAGGGTCAGGACCCAGTTGTAGACTTTCAGTGCGGTCGGCACCGCGATGATCAAGGTGGTAAACGCGAAGAAAAAGCCAAAGTAGGGGTTCATCCCGCTGACATACATATGGTGCGCCCAGACCACAAAGCTGAGTACGCCAATCGCAATGATGGCCCACACCATCATTCGATAACCGAAGATATTTTTACGCGCATGCGTGCTGATCAAGTCGGAGACCAGACCAAACGCAGGGAGAGCAACGATGTAGACCTCCGGGTGGCCGAAGAACCAGAACAGGTGCTGGAACAATATTGGGCTACCACCCTGGTGATCGAGCTGCTGCCCGAGCGAGATCATCGCCGGCATAAAGAAGCTGGTGCCCAACAGCTTGTCGAATAGCATCATGACCGCGCTGACAAACAACGCCGGGAAGGCCAACAAGGCCATGATCGAGGCCATGAAGATTCCCCAAACCGAGAGCGGCATGCGAAACAAAGTCATGCCGTGCGTGCGCGCCTGCAACACCGTGGTGACGTAATTCAAGCCACCCATGGTGGCTGCGACAATAAAAATCGCCAGTGAGACGAGCATCAGGACGATGCCCCACTCGACGCCCGGTGTCCCCTGTGAAATGGACTGTGGCGGATAAAGCGTCCAGCCCGACCCGGTGGGGCCGCCCGGAACAAAGAAACTGGAGAGCAATACCAGGACCGCTAGCAGGTAGAACCAGTAACTCAGCATGTTGACATAGGGGAAGACCATGTCGCGGGCGCCCACCATCAGCGGGATCAGATAGTTGCCGAAACCACCCAGAAACAACGCCGTCAGTAAGTAAATGACCATGATCATGCCGTGCATGGTCATCGCCTGATAATAAGTACTGGCATCCATGAACGCCAAACTACCAGGGAAGCCTATCTGCATGCGCATCAAGTCGGACAACACCACCGCGATAAGACCCACGAACAGAGCCGTCAAGGAATATTGAACAGCTATGACCTTGTGGTCCTGACTCCAGATATATTTGGTCAGGAAACTTTTGGGTTCGTGCAGTGCTTCTGTTTCGGCTTGCTCCGCATAGGCCATCACGTCATCCTCCTGTCGAAGTTTCGGTGCATTCCTGGCTGCTTTACGGCTACTTCCCTGGCTCCGCCTTGCTCGCATCGGCGTCGGCATTCGCTTTGGATTTGATAAAGGCGATCAGTGCGTTCAATTCCTGGTCACTCGGAGCAAAGACCGGCATGACGGCCGCATAGCCCTTGACGATTTTGGCGCTGGGATTAAGCACCGATTCTTTTATATAGCCCTCATCGACCTTGATACTCGTACCGTCGGCAAGCGTTTCTGTCTTGCCATACAGGCCCTGCCAACTGGGGCCGATGCCCTTGGTGCCATCGACGCTGTGGCAGGCCAGACAGCCAAACGACCCGGCCAGCCGCTGTCCCTGCGCCGCCAGGTCGTCACCTGGGCCCGACGCTTCGCTGGCAGAAGGTTCATTGTCTTGCTGCGCGGCACCCAGTGATTTGATCAGGGCGACGAGTGCGCCTAGTTCATCGTCATTGAGAGTATAGGTCACCATGATCGGCGGGTAGCCCTGTACCAATCGGGCCTTAGGTTCGAGAATCGACTCTTTCAGGTAGGCCTCATCGACCAGCACACGAGTGCCATCGGCAAGTTGTTCAGTGCGGCCATACAGTCCCTTCCATCCCGGACCGAGACTGGCTGTGCCATCCTGGCTATGGCAGGCACTGCAGCCGAGCTTTTCGACCAACTGGCGACCTTTTTCCAGCACGCTGTCCCGACTGGGCTTGGCAACGGTCGTTAATGTTTGCGCAAAAGTCGGTTGGCCTTTTAGCCATTGATCGAAGACGCCCTGTTCTTCCACGATCATATGACCGCGCATATTGTAATGACCTACACCACAGTATTCAGCGCACAGGGTTTCATATGTTCCGGTTTTAGTCGGCGTAAACCAAAAATACGACACCATCCCTGGCACCATATCCATCTTGCTGCGAATTTGCGGCACATAGAAATCGTGCAGAACATCTTTAGAGCGCAGTAGAACTTTCACTGGCCGATCGAGCGGAAGGTGAACTTCATTATTTATGACAAGCACATCGTCCTGCCCTGCAGGATCCTTGGGATCAAGGCCGAGGGGATTGGTGGAATCAATAAACTTAACATCCGATTTTCCCAGTTTTCCGTCTTGACCGGGAAAACGAAAGGCCCACTGCCACTGCTGGGCGACCACTTCAAGTTCGTAAGCATTTTTTGGCACCCGGATAAAATCGTTGTAAACAACCAGACCTGGCGCCAACATCCCGGCAATACCCACCGAGGTAACGATAATTAGCCATGCTTCCAACTTTTTATTTTCTGGCTGGTAGGCCGCCCGGGCCCCCTCTTTGTGACGATACCGCATCACCGCTACAGCCATAAATACTGTGATGGCAATGAAAAATATTCCGCTAATGATCAAGGTGAGAAACAGGGTGGTGTCTATGGAACCCCAGTTGGAAGCTGCCGGTGTCGCATGCCAGGGCGCTAGTATGTGGAATAGCACTGATGCAATAACGATTAGTATCAAGACAATTGCTATTGCCATTTCCTCTTCATCCTATTCCTGTTGTTCATTGGCGATGCAAAAGCATCGCCACTGACGTCCAAGCAGGGCAGACAAATACCACCCATACGGGCGGTAAAGTCTGTAAGAAGTATAGAGCCATCGGCTTGTACCGTGAGGTTGGCAAGGGCGTTCCGGTTGCCAGCTATACTTAATTTCTGATGACAGACGGCAGAGATCCGCCAGAAGCAGCCCCAACGGACGAACCCTGCCCTTGTATAGTCGTCAAACGTAAGAAACAGGAACGATAGCTACAGAGTCCAGCAAACCACATGGGAGGTTTCGTCATGAGTGCCCTGACGATCGAAGGCTGGTGCAAAACCAGCGGCACCCAAAAATCCACCCCGATGGGCGAAGTCCATTTCTACGTCGACGGACCTCTCCATCTCCGTCTGGAGGCGGCCGAAGAGCGCTTGCAGAAAACCCATGAGCCTGAAGCCATGGTCGATGTCGATATGGACTCGATGGAATTGATCATGCCCGAGGGATACGCCCCTTTGTCCGACTGCCAAATGCGTGTCTATTTGCACGAAGACCGCGGCCAGTTTCATCTGGTCGGGCACCGTTCGAGCGATGGCAGCTTGATCTATACCAACGCGGTGTTGATCGATCAGCTGCTTGAGTAGCGGCGGGGGTTTCTCTGCCGCACGGTTGAGGCTCCCAGGGTCCGCTTCTGTCTGTGAATTCCAGGGCACGACGTACAGAGCATCGCACCGTTCGAGGAACTGTGCCCACTGTTCAAGGATGTCTTCAAGTTTCACTGGAAGGATGAAAGCCGGCACGTCGTAGTGGATGAACTGCAACGGAAGTCGGAACACGAGAAGCGCTCACCAGCCGAACGCGACCAGTCGGTGAACGATCTGATTGCGCTGGTGGCGGCCGTCGACGCAATTTTTCAGGCGCAATCGGCATCCGATGCCGCTACTTTATTCGCAACGTTTCACGACCGTTCAGTGCCGATGAGACCGCGCAAATCAAAGCCTGTGTGCTAGGAGCCTAGCGCTGCCAATACATTATCTCGGGCGTACAGCGTCCGCACTTTGGCCTGTTGCCAAGCGGACGGGAGCGGGAATTATGTTAACGATCAATATTTGATGTCCCGAGCGTTGCTGCGTGTTTCTTGCTTGCTACTGCGCTTGTCCTGGCGACAGGCTGCATTGCTCTTGTCATTGTCCTTTCTGCAATCGTGCTTGGTTTGCCGTGCGTCGGAGCGCCCTGTTTGCCTCGTATCCCGTGCTTCACGCCGTTGTGATCCCTGCTCGGTCGCGTAAGCCGGTACCGAGACGCACTGCACACTCGCAGCGACAACCAGTGTCGCCAGGGCCATCAAGAAGTGCTTGCGAATCATGGTGTTCCTCCAATTCAAAAACTCAGTCGGCTTGCTCGCCCATCAGTACGCTCACCGAAGATGTTCAGGGGTCATTGCTCTTGCATTGTTCAGTCACACGCCACAAAACTTTTGTGGCGCCTGAAATCTGACGATAGGACCACCCAGGCATTCCTGCAAGGCGGTCAGGTCAATGAAAGTCGTCAAAACTCTGCATCTCTATCGCCTTACTGATACTCATCCTGCCGTTTGGCCCCCTCCACAGGATAGTTCGCGAGGTAACTGTTGACCGCGGTGCCTAGCGTCGGAAAAAACGCGGTTTCGCCAAACTGCGTGAAAAGCCCGAATCGTTTCAGTTTGTCCTTGACCGGGTCTTTCATCTCGGCCAGGCATAACTCGATGCCCGCCGCGCGCAAGGTTTCGTCCAGTTCGGCCAACATGTCGGCAGAGGTCACGTCCACACTGGTCATAGGTTCCGCCGCAACGACCACCCAGCGTACCGGCGTAGGGGACGTGGCCACCGCGTCCAGCACCCGCTCATTGAACAACTCGGCGTTGGCGAAAAACAAAGGCGCGTCCCAGCGGAAAAGGACCAGGCCGGGAAGGAGTCGTGCTTCAGGAAAACGCTTGATGTCATGGTAGCCCTGAAGGTCATCGACACGCCCCAACACCGTGGAGTACGGCCGCCAGCCATCCCACAGGAATTCAATCACCGCAAGCACGATGGCCAGGGCAATCCCCTCGATCGCACCAAACACAGCGACGCCGACGGTGCAGGCGATGGACAGCCAGAACTCCCACTGCTGAATGCGATAGATGCGTCGCAGATCCGTGATCTCGATCAAACCGATGGCCGATGCAATCACCACCGCCGCCAGCGCGCTGTTGGGCAGGTCCTGCAACAGGTTCGGCGCCACCAATAGCAGCAAGGCCACCGCCAGCGCTCCGACGACACCGGACAATTGGGTTTTGGCGCCTGCGGCCTCGGCCACCGGAGTCCGTGACGAACTGCTGCTGATTGGAAACCCCTGGAAAAACCCGGCCGCCAGATTGGCGACGCCGAGTCCCACCATTTCCTGGTTCGGATCAACGTAAGTGCGCGAACGTGCCGCATAGACACGAGAGAGCACGCTGGTGTCGGCGAACGAAACGAGCGCAACAGCAAAGCCGCCGATCAGGACCGGGACAATATCGGCTTGAGTGATCCAGGGAATGGCGAACGCAGGCATGCCTTGCGGAAGCTCGCCCAGGACCGATATTCCGTATTTCGAGGCAAGGTCCAGCACACCGACGGCGATGGTTGCGCCTGCCACGGCAATCAAAATACCCGGAATGCGTTTGTGCCCCTTGAGCAACAGGATGACCACCAACGTGGCAGCGCCGACCGCGAACGTGACCCAGTTGGTTTTTCCGTCCAGCACCGCAGTGATAATCGCCCACATGTTTCTCAGCGGTCCGGCTGACTCGATCTTGAAGCCGAAAAACTTGGGCAATTGGCTGATCAGTACGGTCAGCGCGATACCGTTCATGTATCCGTAGCGGATCGGTTTGGAGAGCAGTTCCGTGATGAAACCCAAGCGCGCTATGCCGGCCAGGATACAGACCACCCCCGACACAATCGCCATCATTCCCGCCAGGGCGACGGCGCGATACGGGTCGCCACCCGACAGCGGCAGGATCACGGCGAGGATGACGGCCGCCAGTGAGGAATCCGGCCCCAGTACCAAAATCCGGCTCGGCCCGAATAACGCATAAGCCAGTAACGGAATGATCGTCGCGTAGAGACCGTAGATGCCGGGTACGCCCGAAGCCACCGCGTAGGCGATACCCACTGGCACCAGCATGGTGGTCAGGACGAGTCCGGCGACGATGTCATTTCGCAACCAGGCTATTTGATAGGTGAGCAGCGTGTTCAGCCCCGGCAGCCAGCGGCGCCAGCTCTTCTGATCGGCGCCTGCTACCCGATGTGCAATACGACCCGGTTCCGGGGCGGAAGGTACAGAATTCGAATCGCTCATAGAACTGTAACCCCTTGGCGTACAGCGCGTAATGGCTTAGAGGCAGCGGCAGAATTGCCGTGCCCTCCTCTGCTCTTCATCCGCCGAGCGCGACGATCGCTACGATCAACACCGCGCCGGTGACCGCCATCGCAATCCCTCCTTGCCAGGGCTTTGCGCCTGCGTATCGCGCCAGTATCCAACCCGCGATGAACAGCACCACGAGCCCGACCACATTAGAGAGACGAACCGCGAGCGCCGTGTCTTCGAGCAAGATGAAAGGCACCACGAGTGGAAAGGTTGATGCCACTACCAACAGGAAAACGCCCAGTGCACCTTTGAAATCATCCCAGCCGAGACCCGACTTTACTGACGTGGCCGGGTACTCGACCAAGCGACTGCGCAGCAATTCCAGGGTCTCGGTCTTGGCTGCTGCCGCCAGATGCGATGGTAGTGCACCCGCCACGAGCGCCTGGCCGGTGGCCGCGTCCGCCCCGCCGAGCTTCTCGTATAACGTGTATTTGCGCGTGCGATCGATCAAGGCTCGCAGTAGATACATCACCGCGTCTGCAAGACCCCAGGCCAGATTGCAACCGAGTGCGGCGAACATCATGGTACGTTCCGCCTCCTGGCCCGATGTTGCCACGCTGATTGTCCCAGTGAAGGTCATCGCCATGAGCAGGCCGAAGATGACCTCTGTGACACGGTCGACAGGGTCGAGTATTCGAGCCCGCTTCTGTCCTGCGTTGTTTGGCATGCGTCCTACCTCGCTGAGGAATACTCGTGTGGTGCAGGTTTCATAGGCCATAGCACAGCGCTATCAGGCGGTGCTCTTCTTCGATTGTCACTTTATTGTAGTGACAAAAAAATTTGTCGCCGACATCGTGCGCGACGTCTGCAACGACGCCTGCGAAGCGGTCTCTATAACTGTTAGCACGCAAATGCCTGCCTTGCCTGTCCGCATCAATCTCCCGCCAGCAGCCTCCCTGACCTGTTACAACGCATTACATCAGCAACGACTAAGCTTTTGAAGACAAGTCTCATCCACCTGGAGATTCCCGTGGGCGCCATGCCGCTGTCTGAACTCGATGCCGCCCTGCCCGGTCTGGCCCGCAGAATCCGCGTATTGGATGCCTTGGCTTGGCCCGATGGCGTCGAAGAAGCCTTCCTCGCGAATTGGCGTAACGGGCATGCACAGTTGCCGAACGTCGAACTGCGTCCGCGTGACCACAGCGCCGACATCGCCGCGCTGGAATCCTTTGTCGACCATTGTGATGAGGCGCATCCTGCCGGGAACTACCTCGCCATGACAGCGCGAAGCTATGCCACGGCCGGACGCCTGCTGGGGGCTATTGGCACTCCCGCCTTTACGGACTATTCATCAGCGCTGTATCGGCGCCCGGATTTCTATTACCCACGCCTCCACCTGAGCATGCTCGACGCCGCCCGGTTCTTCCTCAACACCACCGACGCCCTTCTGGGCAGTGCCCGGATTCCACCGAGCCCGGCCGAGATCCCGGCCGAGGCCTTTGCCGCCTGGATGCAGCCTGAACTGGACCGTTTCTTCGGCGAGGGGCGGATCACGGTCGTGCTCGATCCGACCCTGGCCGCCAAGGCCATCGCCGGGGCAAGCCGTATCCGTCTGCGCGCCAGCGCGCAGTTCACTGAATTGGACAAGAATCAGCTACTGCAGCACGAGGCGTTCGTGCATATCGCCACGGCACAAAACGGCGCGCGCCAACCCAATCTCAAAAGCCTCGGCCTTGGGGCGCCACGCACGACACAGACTCAGGAGGGTATTGCCACCTTGGCCGAGCTGTTCACCGGCAGCATGGACATCAACCGCTTGCGTCGCCTCGCCTTGCGCGTGCTCGCCGTCCAGCAAGCGTTGGAAGGCGCCGATTTTATTCAGGTATTCGAAGGCTTTCTGGCCGCCGGCCAATCGCAAGAGGAGTCGTTTCGCTCCACCCAGCGGGTGTTCCGCGGCGCCGACCTGCACGGCGGGTCGGCGTTTACCAAGGATGCCGCTTACCTGACTGGCTTGATCGGCGTGCATACCCTGCTGCGCATCGCAATCCGCGACAACCGGCCGGAACTGGTCGGCCATTTGTTTGCCGGGCGCCTCAGCCTGGTTGACACCGTACGCCTGGCGCCACTGTTCGAATCTGGCTGGCTCCAGGGGCCGGTCTATGTTCCAGCCTGGGCCAGCGATCTGCGCCTGCTCGCCGCCAACCTCGCCTTCTCTGCCTTTATTGCCCGGATCAAGCTGGACGTGCTCGATCTGGAAGTACTCATGGCATTTGCAGACGAGCACGAAATCGATGCCAGTGCCCTGTGATGACGAGGCCTACGAACTGAATGGTGTTGGTTTGAGCGTCTGGTGCGAATTGAATGAACGTAAATAAATGGCAGAAATTTTTTGTTTGCTACGCTTATGGAGCGGCATCGAAGCAGGGGTCTGGGGTTAGCAAAGTCGGACCTCACCAGCCTGGCATTGATCCACTCATTCCAAACTTGCCTGACCACATGGAGATGCAATGCGCATTCCATCACTCTACACGTTGTCAGCTGTCCTTATTTTGAGCGGAACTTTCTGCGTATCGCAGGCAGCAATGGCAGCTTCAAGCACGACCACTGCCGTGCCAGCGCCCGCCAGTACAACGCTTAAAGATGCCGTGTTTACCCAGGAACAGCTGGATCAAATGCTGGCGCCCATTGCGCTGTACCCGGATCCACTGCTGGCACAGATACTGATGGCCAGTACGTATCCCGGGGAATTCACCGAGGCAGTCGCCTGGTCTAAAGCCAACCCGAATGCCAAGGGCGACGATGCAGTCAAACAAGTGCAGAACAAGCCTTGGGATCCGAGTGTACAGGCGCTCGTCGCCTTCCCGCAGGTGTTGGCCACGCTGGGACAGGATCCTGTGGCGGTACAACGCCTGGGTGATGCCTTCCTGGCGCAGCCCGACGATCTCATGGCAGCAGTGCAACGCTTGCGTCATCAAGCGCAAGCAGCAGGTAATCTGGAAAGCAACCAATATCAGAACGTGACGATTCAGAATCATCCAGCACCGGCAGCCACGTCACCAGCGGTGGCCCCGGCCCCGGCCCCGGCCAGCACCATCATTATTCAGCCCGCCGATCCACAGGTTGTATACGTCCCCACTTATAACCCGACAACGACCTACGGCACCTGGCCTTATCCTGCTTCACCTCCCGCGTACTACCCACCGCCGCCAGCTTATTACCCCGGTCAGGCCTTGTTGACCGGTCTGGCGTTTGGTGCGGGGGTGGCTATCGTCGGTTCGTTGTGGGGTGATTGTGACTGGGGTAATAACGACGTCGACATCGATGTCGAACGCTACAACAACATCAACGGTAACAACCGAATCAACGTTAATCAGAACAAGTTCCAACATAACTCTGCGCATCGCAATGGTGTTCCCTATCGCGACGCCAGAAGTCGCGAACAATACGGTCGTCAACTCAACGGTGCCAATCAGCGTGAAGCCTATCGAGGGGATACTCCTCAGCGAGCCCAGCAGCGTGAAAATGCCCGTGGTTCGATGGACAGGGCTGGTATCGAACGACCTGCTACCACCAACCGCGAAGCCCGTGATCAAGCGCGCGATGCCCAGGCCAGAGGCGTGGACAACAATCGGGCACAAGGTGGTACAGACAGGGATGCGGCCAGACAAAATGCAGCCAATAGACAGAGGGCGGCTGAAAGACAAAGTGCAACTGACAGGCAGCAGGCTTCTAACAGAGGCCAGGGCACTGACAGAAACACTCGCGACAATCAGCAACCCAGGAAACAGACCGCTGATGCCAAACAGCGCCAGGGTAACGCGCAGGCGCGCCAAACCACGAAAAGCCGGCCGACCACGCAGGCCGCCAACAAGGGCAGTGCCCGCAACAATGCATTCGCTGGCGCGCGCTCACCGTCCCAAGTCAACGCACAAGCCAATCGTGGCCGGGCCAGCCAGGCCTCTGCCCAGCGTCCCAATGCCTCACGATCAGCCGGCAAGCAGGTCAGTCGGCCGTCCAATCCACCAGCGCGTCAAAGTCAAAGGGGTGGCCGTCGTTGAATAATATTCCTCGAGTGAAGGTACTCATGGGCTTGCTTCTTCGGTCCTTGGCGATAACGGCAGGCGTTGCGTGGTCCTGCATGGTCATGGCACATGAGGAGTTTGCAACGCCCGAAAAGGCCGCTCAAGCGTTCGTCGAAGCATTGGGTACGAAACAGGCCAACAATGAACGCCTGACAGAGCTACTGGGTAAAGAATGGCGCAGTTACATCCCTCGCGAAGGCTCGGAGCGCAAAGATGCCGATGCGTTTTTGAAGCTGTACCACGAGCAAAACCACATTGAAAAAACCAGCGACGGCAAGGCGATCCTGTCGGTCGGAACCAACAACTGGCCAATGCCTATTCCCATCGTAAAAGGCACAAACGGTTGGCACTTCGACATCAAGGCCGGCAGTGCTGAAATTCGAGCACGTCGAATTGGCCGCAACGAACTCGCCGCCTTGCAATCGGCGCGGGCCTATCACGACGCCCAGATGGATTATGCGTCAGTGGATCGTGACGGTGACGGCGCCCTTGAGTATGCGCAGAATATCTACAGCGCCCCCGGCAAGCACGATGGACTTTATTGGGCAGACGACGATAGCGGTCAGATCAGCCCGTTGGGTCCCTCCTTCGGCAACACCATTGCCGGAGAACCCTGGCATGGTTACTACTTCCGCATCCTGACTGGCCAAGGCCCTTCGGCACCGGGTGGCGCCTACAGCTACCTCATCGGTGACAAGATGAGCCGAGGTTTTGCACTGATCGCCTGGCCGGCGAAATACGCAGATACCGGTGTGATGAGTTTCATGATCAGTCATGAAGGCCAGGTGTTCGAGAAAGACTTGGGCCCCAATGGTGAAAAGCTGGCGCAGTCGATGAAGCTCTTTGATCCGGATAGCAGCTGGAAAGAAGTCACGGTAGATCAAGACTAGAACCTGGCAGTAAAACTGCCGCTGCGCCGGTACTTCGGTACCCGGCGCCAGCGGTAAGACCACGCCAACCCGCCTCAGTTGCAATGGATAGCCTGCATGGGACAGTAAACCTACAACCTCCCTCCAGACCCCGAGTAACCCACGCCCTGCACCTTGCCCTTTTCATCCGACAGGCACGACCACGGCGCATCGGCATCAGGTACTTTTATTTCCACACCAATGCCCGCCTCAGCAAACAACACATCAGTTACCTTCAGCTTGTCCTGGGCAACTCCGGTCGCTTTTGCCACGGCTTTCAAACAGGCCTGCTGGGCTTTGGGATATTGCTGGGAAAGATTATTCGCTGCGCTCGGCGGGGTGGCGGCGTTAGCAAGGGCGCTGGCCAGTAATATCGCTGTTGAGATAAAGATTTTCATGGTGTGAACGGCGCCTCATGTGCCAGATAACCCGAATGAAACGGTCCCTTTTGTCCTCTGGAACCCACCACAGTGCAGTGTAGATCAATGCACTGTCGCACTATCCGACCATCCCGCAATGGCGAGAGAGATCAGCTAAAGAATTTCGTATACCCTAGCGCTATCTCACTCCAAACGACCGCCGACGTGAACCTACCCAAACTCAACGCACCCGACCTTGGCAATACACCTTCGACGTCGGAAATCATCACCCGCCATCTGCGAGACGCGATCGTCGCCGGACATTTTGCCGAGGATGAACCGATTCGCCAGGACGACATTGCCCGTCAGTTCAACGTCAGCAAAATTCCGGTGCGCGAGGCCCTCAAGCGACTGGAGGCCGAAGGCCTGGTGATGTTCCAGCGCAATCGAGGCGCAATGGTCACGCGGATTTCCGATGCGGAACTGGCGCAGATGTTCGAAGTGCGCATGTTGCTGGAAGACAAGGTGTTGCGCCTGGCCATTCCCAACATGACCGAACAGACCTTCGCCCGTGCCGAGAGCATCTGCCAGGAGTTCATCGGCGAAGACGACGTAGGTCGCTGGGCCGAGCTCAACTGGGAATTGCATTCCTGTCTTTACGAGCCGGCGCAGCGGCCGTTTCTGGTGAGTCTGATTCGTTCGGTCAACGACAAACTGGAGCGTTATCTGCGCATGCAGATGAGCCTGTCCGCCGGCAAGGAGCGCGCCGATCACGAGCACCGCGAGATTCTGGCGGCCTGCCGTGCCGCAGATGTGGAGCTGGCGGTGAAGCTGTTGGATGAGCACATTGCGGGGGTCTGCAAGACCCTCTTTGAGCATCTGCCCCACGCTCATTGATCGCTGTGCCGATTTCGTCATCGGCACCGGTTAAATCCATCAAGCCGGCACCCGCCCCCTCGGGCCACTCTAGGGTTCACTCAACCGAATGGACGTGGCCCTCCCATGAAAAGCATCTGCGTCATCGACTCCCACACCGGGGGCGAACCGACTCGTCTGGTGACCGCCGGTTTTCCTGATCTGGGCCGTGGCAGCATGGCTGAACGGCGCAAAATCCTCGCCGAGCAGCATGACCAATGGCGAGCGGCATGCGTGCTGGAACCGAGGGGCAGTGATGTGCTGGTGGGTGCCCTGCTCTGCGAACCCGTCGACCCGAGCGCCTGTGCCGGGGTGATTTTTTTCAACAACAGCGGTTACCTGGGCATGTGCGGCCACGGCACCATCGGCCTGGTGACGTCTCTGGCGCACATGAGCAAGATTGGTCCCGGCGTGCACAGCATCGAGACGCCGGTGGGCACGGTACAAGCCACCCTGCACGACGACCATTCGGTCAGCGTGCGCAATGTCCCCGCCTATCGTTATCGCAAGGATTTGGCATTGCAGGTGCCTGGCATCGGTCAGGTCACCGGCGATATCGCTTGGGGCGGCAACTGGTTTTTCCTGATCGCCGATCACGGCCTGCGAGTTTCCGGTGACAACCTTGAGGCGCTGACCGCTTATACCTACGCAGTGCAGCAAGCGCTGGAAACCCAGGGCATTCGGGGTGAAGACGGCGGCATGATCGATCATGTCGAGCTGTTCGCCGATGACGATCACGCCGACAGCCGCAACTTCGTGCTCTGCCCTGGCAAGGCTTACGACCGTTCACCGTGCGGCACCGGCACCAGTGCGAAACTGGCGTGCATGGCGGCGGATGACAAACTGCAGCCAGGGCAGAGCTGGCGTCAGGCCAGTGTGATTGGCAGCGAATTCGAAGGATCCTTCGAATGGCAGGGTGAGCGCATCATCCCGACCATCCGTGGCCGCGCGTTCATCAGTGCCGAAGCCCGCTTGATCATTGAACAGGACGATCCGTTCGCCTGGGGCATTCGCCCATGAGCCAGGGCCATGTGGCCGACGTGATCGTCATCGGAGCCGGCATCATCGGCGCGGCGTGCGCCCAGGCGCTGGCCCGTCGCGGCTTGCAGGTGCTGGTACTCGATGCCGGCCTGCATAACGCAACGGCAGCGGGCATGGGCCACTTGCTGGTACTCGACGACAACCCGGCCGAACTGGCCCTGAGTGATTATTCCCTGCAGCGCTGGCGCGAGCATGCACCGGACTTGCCCGACGGCTGCGCTTACCGCAACAACGGCACGCTCTGGCTGGCGGCCAACGCCGAGGAAATGGCGGTGGCCCACAGTAAATTCCTGAACCTGCAGGCTCAGGGAATCGCTTGTGAACTGCTAGGTGCCAGTGCCTTGCGTCAGCGCGAACCGGAGCTACGCGAGGGCCTCGAAGGGGGACTGCTGATCAAGGGTGACGGCATTCTGTATGCCCCCGCCACGGCCAACTGGATGCTCGACACGCCGAACATCCGCCAGCGCCGGGCACGTGTCATGGAGGTCGATGGCCATCGGGTACGACTCGATGACGGCCATTGGTTGAGTGCAGAAGCAGTGGTGCTGGCCAACGGTGTTCAGGCCAATGAACTGTGCCCTGAGTTGCCCATCGAACCCAAAAAAGGACACTTGCTGATCACCGATCGCTACCCCGCCACCGTGAACCACACTCTCGTCGAGCTGGGTTACGTCACCAGCGCCCATAACGCCAAAGGCCCGTCGGTGGCCTGCAATATTCAGCCGCGTCCGACCGGGCAATTGTTCATTGGTGCCTCGCGGCAATTCGGCACGACCGACCCGCAAGTAGAAGGCTGGATGTTGGGGAAAATGCTCAAGCGTGCCGCCGATTACATGCCGGGACTGGCCCGGCTCAATGGCATCCGCGCCTGGACCGGATTTCGTGCCGCCAGCCCAGATGGCTTGCCGCTAGTAGGTCAGCACCCGCGCCGTCCAGGCTTATGGCTGGCGGTCGGACATGAAGGACTGGGGGTGACCACCGCTCCCGGCACGGCCGATTTGTTGGTCGCGCAACTGTTCAACGAAACCCCGCCACTGGCCGCGCAACCCTACCTGCCCCAACGTTTCCTCGGAGAACCTGTGTATGCCTGAATTGATACTCGACGGTCATGCCCTGAGGGTCGCCGACGGTACCAGCGTCGCCGCGGCCCTGGCGTTAGGCGGCAATGGTTGCAGTCGCACTTCGGTCAGCGGTCAACGGCGCGCACCGCTGTGCGGCATGGGCATTTGCCAGGAATGCCGAGTGACCATCGACGGTCGTCGTCGCCTGGCGTGCCAGACCCTCTGCCGTGACGGCATGCAGGTTGAGACACAGCCATGAACGAATACACCGACCTGTTGATCATCGGTGCCGGCCCCGCCGGCATGGCCGCCGCACTGGCAGCAGCACCGAGTGGCGCACGGATTGTCATGCTCGACGACAATCCGCTGGCGGGAGGCCAAATCTGGCGCGACGGCCCTCAAGCCAGCCTCCCCGTTCAGGCCCGTCAGCTGCGTGAGCGGTTGCAGTCCCACAGCAATATCCGCCATCACACCGGCACTCGGGTGATCGCCAATCCCGGCCCGAAACAACTGCTGGTCGAAGACGACGATCACGGGTGGCTGATCAGCTATGACAAATTGATCCTGTGCACCGGTGCCCGCGAGTTGTTGCTGCCCTTCCCCGGCTGGACACTGCCTGGGGTCACCGGCGCTGGGGGATTGCAGGCACTGATCAAATCCGGACTGTCGGTGCGCGATGAGCGCGTGGTGATCGCAGGAAGCGGCCCGCTCCTATTGGCCAGTGCGGCTACCGCGAAGAAACACGGGGCAACGGTGCTACGCATCGCCGAACAAGCTTCGTTCGCGTCTGTCGCCGGTTTCGCAATGCAATTGCCGCGCTGGCCTGCGAAATGGCTGCAATCGTTCAGCTTGTTCAACCGTCATTACCGTGCAGCCACTCATGTCATCGCGGCCCTTGGCACTGACCGACTCGAAGGCGTGCGCCTGCAACAACAAGGCAAAATCGAAGAACTGGAATGTGATCGGCTAGCCTGTGGATTCGCCCTGACCCCGAACATCCAATTGGGTCAGGCGCTGGGTTACGCCATCGAAGGACAGGCGTTGGCGGTGGATCTCTGGCAGGCCAGCAACCGCGCCGATCATTACGCCGCGGGCGAATGCACCGGGTTCGGCGGTAGTGAACTGGCCTTGGCTGAAGGTGCGATTGCCGGGCATTGCGCCGTCGGTGATGTGAAGCAAGCCCGCCAATGGTGGCCACGCCGGGCACGCTGGCAGAGTTTCGCCAAGGCACTGAATCAGGCCTTCGCCCTCGACCCGCAACTAAAGTCCCTGGCCCGCCCCGACACCCTTGTCTGTCGCTGCGAAGACGTGCCCTACGCCGCACTGACCGAACACAGCGACTGGCGCGCGGCCAAGCTCGCCAGCCGCTGTGGCATGGGTGCCTGTCAGGGCCGTGTGTGTGGCGCCGCGGTTGAGCATTTGTTTGGCTGGCAACCCTCGGCGCCGCGCCCACCGTACAGCCCGGCGCGGATCGAGACGTTGATGTGCCTGGACGACACCCCGCCAGCGTGATGATCGTGCCCGGGGTTTCGGTCATGCGGCCGAGCCTCTATGATCCGCAGGTCGCCCTCGGATCTCCCAGCGCTATGTACCCCTCACTCACCACGTTCAAACCCTGCGACCTGCCGACGCTGTTAAGCAATCTTCAGCCGATCGCGCCGCTGCTCGACACCCTGTCGGACGTGGTGTTTTTCATCAAGGATCGCGATGCCCGCTACGTCTTCGTCAACCAGACGCTGGCGCGGCGTTGCGGTTTGAAACACAGCGAGCAATTGCTGGGGCTCACCGCAGAGAGTGTCTTCCCGGAAAACTTCGGGCCTCTGTACACCGAACAGGATCGACGGGTGTTATCCAGCGGCCGTGTGCTGGCCGACCAACTGGAGCTGCACCTGTATTTCGGCAACCAGCCGATCTGGTGCCTGACCCACAAACTGGCCCTTCACGACGAACAGGGTCACATTGTTGGCCTGGCGGGTATCTCCCGGGATTTGCCAACGCCCCAATCCACTCACCCCGCGTACCTGAAGCTCGCCGCCGTGGATGCGCATATCCGCAGCCACTTCGCGCGTCCCATCAGCCTCTCTGAATTGACGGCCATTGGCGGCTACTCCGTCGCGCAACTGGAGCGTCATTGCAAACGGGTGTTCCAGCTCACGCCGCGGCAGATGATTCACAAGGCGCGCCTGGAAGAGGGTTCACGCTTGTTATTGCACACCGACCTGCCCGTCACCGAAATCGCCCTGCGCTGCGGTTACACCGACCACAGTGCTTTCAGCCGACAGTTCCGCGCACTGACCAGTTTGTCGCCGAGTCAGTATCGCGACAATCAACACTGAACCTATAACATTTTCATGAGCCTGTCTGACACTGAGGCTTTTCGGTTTTTTATGACGCGGCGTGGTTGATGGTAGACGCGGGCAGGTTATTGATCTGCTGCATAGATGACCGATTGTGCCGTATCCAATGCAGTGGGACGACGAGTGAAGTAGGTGTCACCTTCAGCGGTGCGGATCTCATAATCCGTTTGGGTCGCAGTACGGCCCAATGCAACGGCATGCTTGATAATTTTCAGTACCCGCTGAAACTTCACAGCCTGAGTACCGTTGCGGGTTGGTCCGGTGAGAATGCTCACACTTTGAAACCACCCGTCGTTCCTTTTGTTCGCCACCAAGGTGTGGCTCAGCGCCTCAAAACGTTCCAGGCGGGTAAACCCCCAAAGCGTCTGTTCCTTGACCGTCTTGCCCGGTGTGGCAGAACCCGTGAATACAAACAGGTTGATATCCGGATTGTCTTCGCAGAAGAAATCATAGGGTACCAGCCCGTCCACGATTTTCTGCCCGGATACGTAGCCCTTTTTATGAACCAGAAACATGCCCACCTCCCCTCAATGGCATAACTCAGAACATCAGCAACGCTGAGTAAGCGTCAGTGAGAAGTCTACTGATTCAGTGCGTACAGGGCGGTCAAGGCAATGTAATTTCGTGTAAAGATCAAGCCCGATGAGGCAAACGAATAGCCATGATCAACCCACCGGACGGCTCGTTGTACGCCGCAATAGTGCCGCCATGCACCTCTACCGCCCTGGAGGCGATTGCCAGTCCCAGGCCGAAACCGCCGCTGTGCTCGCCGATACCACGCTCGAAGGGATGGAAAATTCTCTGTAGTCTGCTGCTGTCAACTCCTGGCCCTTGATCGATAATTTGTACGGTCAGGCTTTGTGTGGGCAGATCGACCGCGGCGCAGACCCGCACTGTACTCACCGATCGGGTATGACGCACTGCATTGCGAATGATGTTCTCGAAGCACCGATACAACAGCTCGCCGTTGACACGGCTGACGAAGGCCGGACAGGCGTGCAGGCTGACCCGACAATTTTTTATCTGCGCCTCGAATTGGGCGTCCTCGACGATTTCCGCCAACAACTCGATGACATCCAGTGATTCACACTCGAAACTCTCGGGTCGGCCCTGCAAGCGCGCCAGGGTCAGCAGGGCTTCGATCAGCGTATCCATGCGTACCGACTCACGCTCGATGCGCTCGATCATTTCCAGGCGTGTAGGGACCTGATGCAACAGCCCAATGGCGGCCTGCATGCGCGTCAACGGTGAACGTAGTTCGTGGGAGATGTCGTGCAACAGATGCTGCTGAGCCTCCACCAGTAATTTCAACTGGTTGGCCATTCGGTCACAGTCCTCGGCCAGGTCGACGATTTCATCGCGGCGCCTGCCCATCATCGGTTTGACCCGGGTATCGAAGTGCCCCTGCGCGACATCGCTCATCGCCCGACGCAAGTAGGCCAACGGCCAAGCCAGGTAGTAGGCCAGGTACCCGCTAAACAGCGCACTCATCACAGTGCCGACGATCAGCGGAGTCAAACGCCCGGGCCTGCCATTATCGTCAAGACCAGGAGAAAGAGAGGACCTGAGCGAAAGTGTGACCCCCTCTTTACTGATGATCGAGCGCTCATAAGTCGGTTGCGATACCGGTGAGCCGGCCAGCAACTGGCCAGCAACGTCATATACGCCAATGGCCTGACCAGGCGGATGCTTCCACACCGCCAGGAGTTGCCTGCCCGATTCGATGCCAAATTGCTGCAGTAGCTGTTCCTCACTGACCAGGACAGCCTCCAGATGAGGATCGCCGGGGTGGAAGTTTTCCAGTATCAGAATGCCCAGCCCGACAAAGAAGGTAAGGCTGGTAGCCAGCCAGAACGCCAGGAACAGTTTCCAGTACAAGCGGCTTGGCCTCATCATTCCGCAATCAACAGATAACCGAGGCCACGCACACTCTGAATCCATGCGCTGGTGTCGGGACGCGGCCCCAGTTTTTGGCGAATGCTGCTGATGTGCACATCGATGCGCCGGTCATAGCGGGTCAACGGATGCCCCAAGGCATTGAGCGACAGCTCCTGTTTGCTCACCACTTGTCCTGCCCGTCGGGCCAATTCTTCGAGCAAGCTGAACTCGGTACTGGTCAGGCCCAGCTCACGCCCATGCCACTGAGCCTGACGCTTGCCCGGCCACAAGGTCAGAGTGCCGCTCTTGATGACTTCCATGGCTGGCTGGCTCATCGATCGCACCCGACGCATGATCGCCCGCAAACGCGCTACCAGTTCACCCGGAGAGCTGGGCTTGGGCACGTAGTCATCGGCGCCGAGTTCCAGGCCGGTGATCCTGTCGATATTGTCGCCACGAGCCGTGAGCAAAACCACGGGCACCTGGCTGCTGGCCCGGATACGCCTGAGAACCTCGATACCTGACAGTCTCGGCAACATCACATCCAGCACCACAATGCCATAACGACCCGAAAGCGCGTGGTGTTCGCCCTCCTCGCCGGTGTGCACGGCAGTCGCCTCAAAACTTTCTCGCTCCAGGTATTGGCAGAGCATTGCCGTCAGTTCCTGGTCATCGTCGACTAGCAATACAGAGATCATGGCGGGCTCTTGAATGAAGATCGTCGCATTATCTCTATTGCACCGCGCACCGTCATCGCGTCAGTCCAACCTTTACCTAACTTGACACTAGGTTAACCGCACCAAACATCCCGCGCTTTTATGCTTGATATCCACCAGCCTGGCCCCTGTGCGGTGACCCGTCTACGGCGAGTTATCCAGGCGTGCCTGTGCTGCATGTCGATGTATCCTGGAACAACTTGATGACTTTTTCGCACCTTCTCTGCTCGGTCGCGCTGTTGCTCAATGCCACACTTGTGCACGCCCAAGGCTTCAAAATCTCCGACATTCGCGTCAATGGCCTCCAGCGGGTCTCCGCGGGTAGCGTCTTTGGTGCTTTGCCGTTGAACGTCGGTGAACAGGCGGATGATCGTCGCCTGGTGGAATCCACTCGTGCTTTGTTCAAAACCGGGTTCTTTCAAGATATCCAGCTGGGCCGCGATGGCAACGTCCTGGTCATCACGGTAGTCGAGCGCCCGTCGGTCGCCAGTATCGAGATCGAAGGTAACAAGGCGATTTCTACTGAAGACCTGATGAAAGGCCTCAAACAATCCGGTCTGGCTGAAGGCGAGATCTTTCAGCGGGCCACCCTCGAAGGTGTGCGTAACGAACTGCAGCGCCAATACGTCGCCCAGGGTCGCTACTCCGCCACGGTCGACACTGAAGTGGTGCCGCAGCCGCGTAACCGCGTCGGGTTGAAGGTCAACATCAACGAAGGCACCGTTGCGGCTATCCAGCACATCAACGTGGTGGGTAACACCGTCTTCCCTGAAGAAGACCTGATCGACCTGTTCGAACTGAAGACCACCAACTGGCTGTCGTTCTTCAAGAATGATGACAAGTACGCGCGTGAAAAGCTTTCCGGTGACCTGGAGCGTCTGCGTTCCTATTACCTGGACCGTGGCTATATCAATATGGATATCGCTTCGACCCAGGTGTCCATCACACCGGACAAGAAACACGTCTACATCACGGTCAACGTCAACGAAGGTGAGAAGTACACCGTTCGTGACGTCAAGCTGAGCGGTGACCTGAAAGTCCCTGAAGATCAGATCAAGTCCCTGCTGCTGGTCCAGAAAGGCCAGGTGTTCTCGCGCAAGCTGATGACCACCACATCGGAATTGATCACCCGCCGTCTGGGTAACGAGGGTTACACCTTCGCCAACGTCAATGGCGTGCCTCAGCCCCATAATGAAGACCACACCGTTGATATCACCTTCGCAGTGGATCCGGGTAAACGGGCTTACGTTAACCGTATCAACTTCCGTGGCAACACCAAGTCCGAAGACGAAGTGCTGCGCCGTGAAATGCGCCAGATGGAAGGCGGCTGGGCTTCGACCTACCTGATCGATCAATCCAAGACGCGCCTTGAGCGCCTGGGCTTCTTCAAAGAAGTCAACGTCGAAACCCCGGCTGTGCCAGGTGTCGATGACCAGGTTGACGTGAACTACGGCGTTGAAGAACAGGCTTCCGGTTCGATCACTGCCAGTATCGGCTTCGCACAAAGCGCCGGCCTGATCCTCGGTGGTTCGATCACTCAGAACAACTTCCTGGGTACCGGTAACAAGGTCAGCATCGGCTTGACCCGCAGTGAATATCAAAGCAAGTACAACTTCGGCTTTGTCGATCCCTACTTCACTTCGGATGGAGTGAGCCTGGGCTACGACCTGTTCTACAACCACACCGACTACGATAAATACTACGGTAACGGCGCCTCGTACTATTCCATCAACAGCTTTGGTGCCGGAACGTCGTTTGGCTACCCCCTCAATGAGACTTCGCGTGTGACGTTTGGCCTGATGGCACAACATGACAGCATCGAACCTGGCACCTATAGCGCGGATGAGATCTACGACTTTATCCAGCGCGAGGGCAAGGAGTTCACCAACTTCAAGGCCAGTCTCGGCTGGTCGGAGTCGACCCTGAACCGAAGTGTGCTGGCCACTCGCGGCCATTCACAGAACCTGAGTCTTACGGTGACGGTGCCGGGAAGCGACTTGAGCTTCTACAAGATCAATTACACCGGGCAGACCTTTCTGCCGGTCAGCACTGCCACCTCACTGCGCTTCCATACCAATCTCGGCTATGGCAATAGCTACGGCTCAACCGATGGCTTGCCGTTCTATGAAAACTACACGGCAGGTGGCGAAGGGTCAGTTCGCGGTTTCAAAAACGGCACCTTGGGTCCGCGCAACACCCCCGCCACCGGGACGTATGCCAGTGCCGGTCAAGCCTATTATTCCGATCGGGACACCGACGCCTTGGGCGGCAATGTACTCATCTCCGGCGGCGTGGAATACCTGTTTCCGATGCCCTTCATCAAAGACACTAAATCCGTACGCACTTCGGTGTTCTGGGACGCGGGCAGTGTCTATTCGAACACGTGTAATTTGAGCACCACTCAAGGGTGTAACGGCATAGATCTGAACCAGATGGCAAGCTCGCTGGGGGTTGGCGTGACCTGGTTCAGCGCACTGGGGCCGCTGTCATTCAACTTGGCGCTGCCGATTCGAACACCCGGTAACGCCGAAACGCAAGTATTCCAGTTCTCTTTGGGAAAGACCTTTTGACCCCTGTGCAGGAGGCCATTGTAGATGGACCGGCATCTGTTATGCGGGAAGGGATTGACGGGCTTCTCATCCATTTTTCGTCAATCGGTGTTCCTTAAAAGGGCACTTCCCATTGCTCCCATACGTAACACCAGCCCCTGGGGCCCACGCCCCCCCCCTGGGCACTGCTACCCCGGTCATGTCGCCCCAAGCCCCCTACTTCAAGGCCTACCCAATACTTCACCTCAAAGACTGGAAATCGGCACGTTGATTGCTATTGTTAATATCGTATACGAAATCCTCAATACGATATTTAACAGCACTTCACACGAACGAGGCCTCTATGAAAAACCCAGCATTTGCCGTAGCCCTCAGCGCTGTTCTCAGTACCCTTTTTGTCGCCAACGCCCAGGCCGACAAGCTCGATGACATCATCGGTTCAGGCAAGCTGCGCTGCGCCGTCACCCTGGACTTCCCACCGATGGGTTTCCGCGATGCCGGTAACAACCCGGCCGGTTTCGATGTGGACTATTGCCGCGACCTGGCGAAGATCCTAGGAGTCGAGGCTGAAGTGGTTGAGACGCCATTCCCGGACCGCATTCCGGCGCTGGTCTCCGGACGCGCCGACGTGATCGTCGCCTCTACGTCCGACACCCTCGAACGGGCAAAGACCGTCGGCCTTACCGTGCCCTACTTCGCTTTTCAAATGGTGGTGTTGACACGCGACGATACCGGCATCAACGGCTTCGACGACCTCAAAGGCAAACCCGTGGGCAATACCAGCGGCACCTATGAGGCCATCGCCCTGGAAAAAGACGTGAAAAATTGGGGCAGCGGCAGCTTCCGTGCCTATCAGTCGCAAAACGACACCCTGCTGGCCGTTGCCCAGGGCCACATTGACGCCACCGTGGTCACCAACACCGTCGCCGCCGCCACCCTCAAATCGGGTAAATACAAAAACCTGAAAGTCGCCGGTAATGCCCCGTACGTCATCGACTACGTGTCCCTCGGCGCCAAACGCAACGAGTATGGCCTGCTCAACTACCTCAACCTGTTCGTCAACCAACAGGTGCGCACCGGTCGTTACAAGGAGCTGTTCGTCAAATGGGTCGGCACCGATATCTCGCCGGCTAACCTGACCGTGCCACAGGTTTATTACTAAGGTGTCTGGCATGCCTAGGTCCGTTTCTCTGACCGGTCGCAGCCTGCTCGCCGGCGCTGCTCAAGGTCCTCTGCTGTTCGCCGATGTCGGGCTGAGTTTCTGGGGCGGAGTTGACTCCTGCAGTGGTGAGGTTATCGATCGCCACCATCCACTCAGCGGCGAATACCTGGCGGGGCGTGTGCTGGCGATTCCTAGCGGACGCGGTTCATGCACCGGCAGCAGTGTGTTGATGGAACTGATCAGCAACCGCCATGCACCGGCGGCACTGGTGCTGGCCGAACCGGATGAGATCCTGACCCTCGGCGTGCTGGTGGCGCAGACTGTTTTTGCCCGTTCCCTGCCGGTGCTCTGCATCGGCCAGGAGGCCTTCACGACCTTGCGCGATCAGGCCTTCGCCCGGGTTGATGGCACCACGCTGAGCCTGTTCGAGTACCTGCCTGAGGATACCTGGCAGGCACTCGACAAACCTTTATCGAGCACCGATAGTCGCGCTTCAATCGAGCTCACCGAATTTGATCGGGCGCTGCTCGACGGTCAGTATGGACAGGCTGCGAAAATGGCCATGCACATTGTTCTGCGCATGGCCGAGCTGCAAGGGGCCCGACGTCTGGTGGCTGTCACTCAGGCGCACATTGATGGTTGTATCTACACGGGACCGGCAAGCCTGCGCTTTGCCCAACAGTTGGTGGAATGGGGGGCCAAAGTGCGGGTGCCCACCACCCTCAATTCGATTTCCGTGGACCAGCGTCGCTGGCGCGAATTGGGCATTGACCCGACCCTCGGCGAGCCGGCCAGTGCCTTGGGCGATGCCTATATGGCGATGGGCGCACAACTGAGCTTCACCTGCGCGCCCTATCTGCTCGACAGTGCGCCCAAGGCAGGCGAGCAGATTGTCTGGGCCGAATCCAATGCCGTGGTGTACGCCAACAGCGTGCTCGGCGCACGCACACAGAAGTACCCGGACTACCTCGACATCTGCATCGCCCTCACCGGCCGCGCCCCGCTGATCGGCTGCCATCTGGACGCACAACGCAAGGCCCGGTTGCAGATCGAGTTGCCGGTACTCGGTGAACTGGACGATGCCTTTTACCCGTTGCTCGGTTATCACATCGGTGCGCTGGCCGGCAGCCGTGTGCCGCTGGTACTGGGCCTGGAACACCGCCAGCCGAGCCTGGACGATCTCAAAGCGTTCGGCGCAGCGTTTGCCACCACTTCGGCGGCGCCGCTGTTTCATATTGCCGGGGTCACACCGGAGGCGATTGATCCGGCCAGCGTGGTGGAACCGAATGTCGCCCTACCCGTGGAAAAAATCCGCCTGAACGACCTGCTGGTGAGTTGGCGCGAGCTCAACAGTGCCTGTGACCACCGGGTGGATGTGGTGTCGCTGGGCAACCCGCATTTTTCCCTCAGCGAATTCGCTCATCTGGCGAGGCTGTGCCGGGGTCGGCACAAACACCCAGACGTCGTACTCGCTATCACCTGCGGCCGTGCGGTGCTGGAGCAGGCGCGTCAGGCCGGGCATATCGCGGTGATCGAGGCCTTCGGCGCCACCCTGGTCACCGACACCTGCTGGTGCATGCTCGGCGAACCGGTGATTCCACCCGCCGCGACCACGCTGATGACCAACTCGGGCAAGTACGCCCACTACGCACCTGGACTGGTGGGTCGCAAGGTGCATTTCGCCAGTCTTGCCGAGTGTGTCGATACCGCGTGCACCGCCATTGCCAGCGGACGTCTGCCGGCCTGGCTGCAACCCGCTGCCCAACTGGAGAGCCCCGCGCATGTTTGACTACACCTTCCAATGGCGCTCAGCCCTGCGCGCCTTGCCGGATATGCTCGCCGGCGCCGTGGTCACCTTCGAGACCGCGGCGCTGTCAATGATCTTCGGCGTCCTCATCGCCCTGGCCTTGACGGTGATACGCGAAAGCAAAAAACCGCTGCTGCGTGGTATCGGCAACGGCTGGGTATCGATTGCCCGCAACACGCCGTCGTTGTTCCAGATCTACATCCTCTACTTCGGCCTCGGCTCGCTCGGACTGCACGTCAGCTCGTGGCTTGCGCTGCTGGCGGGGATCACATTCAACAACGCGGGTTACCTGGCGGAAAACTTTCGCGGCGGGCTCAAGGCCGTGCCCCAAACCCAGGTGCGCGCCGCACGGTCACTGGGCATGAGCGCCTTTCAGACCTACCGCATGATCATCGTCCCGCAGTTGCTACGCATCGTGTTCTACCCGCTGACCAACCAAATGGTCTGGGCGGTGCTGATGACGTCGCTGGGGGTGATCGTCGGGCTGAACAATGACCTGACCGGGGTGACCCAGGACTACAACGTCAAAACCTTCCGCACCTTCGAGTATTTCGCGATTGCGGCAGTGCTGTATTACGCGATTGCCAAGACGATCGTCGCGACAGCCCGGCTGATGGCCTGGCGGTTGTTCCGTTACTGAGGAGCTGTTCATGTTTGCCACCGGTTTTTCCTCGAATGACCTGATGTTTCTACTCAACGGCGCCTGGGTCACGCTGCAATTGACGTTCTGGTCGATCATCCTCGGCTCCATCGCCGGGCTGCTGTTCGGCTTGCTGCGGGCCTTGTTGCCACGGGCCAGTTTGCCGCTGGCCTGGGTGCTGGACGTGTTTCGCAGCGTACCGTTGTTGATTCAGTTCGTGCTGTTCAACTCACTCAAAAGCATTGTCGGCTTGAACATCAGCGCCTTCAGCGTCGGCTGCATCGTGCTCGGCGTGTACACCGCCGCGTACTTCACCGAAATCGTGCGCGGCGGCGTGTTGGCGGTGCCCTTCACGGTACGTCGGGCCAGCCGTTCACTGGGCCTGAGTTTCCTGCAGGACCTGCGATGGATCGTCCTGCCAATGGCCACGCGAGTAGCCTTCCCCGGCTGGCTGAACCTGGTGCTCGGTGTGATGAAAGACACCGCGCTGGTGATGTGGATCGGCATCGTCGAACTGCTGCGCGCCTCGCAAACCATCGTAACCCGCATCCAGGAGCCGTTGCTGGTGCTGTGCATCGCGGGCCTTATCTACTACGTCATGAGCCTGGTGGTTGCACGCCTCGGCGCTCGTCTGGAAAGAAGGTGGCAGGAAAATGATTGAGATCGATAACGTACACAAATCGTTCGGCAACCTCGAAGTGGTCAAGGGCGTGAACCTGACCGTGAACAAGGGTGAGGTGGTGTCGATCATCGGCGGCTCCGGTTCCGGTAAATCCACCCTGTTGATGTGCATCAACGGTCTGGAGCCGATCCAGAAAGGCAACATCCGCGTGGACGGGGTCGAGGTTCATCACAACGCCACCGATCTCAACCGATTGCGGCAAAAGATCGGCATCGTGTTCCAGCAATGGAATGCCTTTCCACACCTGACGGTGCTGGAAAACGTCATGCTCGCCCCGCGCAAAGTGCTGGGCAAAAGCAAAGCCGAAGCCGAGGAACTGGCGGTGCAACAACTGACCCACGTCGGTCTGGGCGACAAGCTCAAGACCTTTCCCGGCAAGCTGTCCGGCGGTCAACAGCAACGCATGGCCATCGCCCGCGCGCTGGCGATGTCACCGGACTACATGCTGTTCGACGAAGCCACTTCCGCCCTCGACCCGCAGCTGGTGGGTGAGGTGCTGGACACCATGCGCATGCTCGCCGAGGACGGCATGACCATGGTGCTGGTGACCCACGAGATCCGCTTTGCCCGCGATGTGTCCGACCGGGTGGCGTTCTTTCGCAATGGGCTGGTGCATGAGATTGGGTCGCCGGATCAGGTGATTGGCAATCCGGTGCATGCGGAGACTGCGGCGTTTCTCAAATCGGTGAAGTAGCTGATGGCCCCATCGCGAGCAGGCTCACTCCCACAATGGATCTGCGTTGACTGAGATTTCAAGCCCCCCCCTGTGGGAGCGAGCCTGCTCGCGAAGGGGCCCTAACAGACAAAACAAGGAACAAACCATGCGTTCATCAAAAATAATTCACGTGGTCAGCTGCCACGCCGAAGGCGAAGTCGGCGACGTGATCGTCGGCGGCGTCGCCCCACCACCCGGCGCGACCGTGTGGGAACAATCGCGCTGGATCGCCAAGGACGAAACCCTGCGCAACTTCGTGCTCAACGAACCGCGTGGCGGCGTGTTTCGCCACGTCAACCTGCTGGTGCCGGCCAAGGACCCGCGGGCGCAGATGGCCTGGATCATCATGGAGCCGGCGGACACCCCACCGATGTCCGGCTCAAACTCATTGTGCGTGGCCACTGTGTTGCTCGACAGCGGCATCCTGCCGATGACCGAGCCGCAAACCCGAATGGTGCTGGAGGCCCCCGGAGGACTGATCGAGGCGGTTGCCGATTGCCGTGACGGCAAAGTCGAACGGGTCGAAATCAAAAACGTGCCATCCTTCGCTGATCGCCTCGACGCATGGATCGAAGTCGAAGGGCTCGGCTCGCTCAAGGTGGATACCGCCTATGGCGGCGACAGTTTCGTGATCGCCGATGCCGAGGGGCTGGGATTTTCAATCAGCCCGGACGAGGCTGCCGATCTGGTGGCGGCAGGACTGAAAATCACCCGAGCCGCCAACGAACAACTAGGCTTCGTTCATCCGCTAAATCCCGAGTGGTCGCACATTTCCTTCTGCCAGATCGCAGCGCCCATCGTCCATGAGAACGGTATCGCCACAGGGGCGAACGCGGTGGTGATTCAACCTGGCAAAATCGACCGCTCCCCCACCGGCACCGGCTGCTCGGCGCGCATGGCGGTGTTGCAGGCCAAGGGCTTGATGCAGGTTGGCGAACGTTTTATCGGTCGTTCGATCATCGGTTCCGAGTTCCACTGCCGCATTGACTCGCTGACCGAAGTGGCCGGCCGCCCCGCCATCTACCCGTGCATTTCCGGGCGGGCGTGGATCACCGGCACCCACCAATTGCTGCTCGATCCGAGCGATCCATGGCCACAGGGCTATCGCTTATCTGATACCTGGCCGGGTGCTTGATCCGGGACCACTCGGACCAACGGCCAGCAAATCCCCTGAAAAACCCGAAATAGCACTGGCCGAATCTTTTCATTTTAAATATCGTATACGAAATACAATTAACAATCCGGAGGCAACAAATGAGCAAACGTATTAACTGGAGTGGCGTCTTCCCCGCAGTGACCACTCAATTCAACGAAGACTTCACCATCAACCTGGATAAAACCCATCAGGTGATTTCCAACCTGATCCGCGATGGTGTGTCGGGCCTGGTGGTGTGTGGTTCGGTAGGTGAAAACACCTCGCTGACCGCCGAAGAAAAAATCGCCGTCACCGAAGTCGCCGTCGATGCTTCTCGCGGCCGGGTGCCGGTGATTTGTGGCGTCGCCGAATTCACCAGCGTGCAAGCGGCCAAGGTGGCCAACGCCGTGCGCAAGGTTGGCGTCGATGGCGTGATGCTGATGCCTGCGCTGGTCTACAGCTCCAAACCCTTTGAAACCGCCGAGCACTATCGCTACGTGGCCAAGCATGCAGACGTGCCGTTGATGGTCTACAACAATCCACCGATCTACAAAAACGACGTCACCCCGGACATTCTGATCTCCTTGGCCGACTGCGACAACGTGGTGTGCTTCAAGGATTCCTCCGGCGACACCCGCCGTTTCATCGACGTGCGCAATGAAGTTGGCGACCGTTTCGTGCTGTTCGCCGGCCTGGATGACGTGGTGCTGGAAAGCATCGCCGTCGGTGCCGAAGGCTGGGTCTCGGGCATGTCCAACGTGTTCCCGAAAGAAGGCGAAACCATCTTCCGTCTGGCCAAGGCCGGGCGTTTCGCCGAAGCCATGCCGATCTACGAATGGCTGATGCCGATCCTGCACCTGGATGCCCGTGCCGACCTGGTGCAGTGCATCAAACTGTGTGAAGCCATTGCCGGGCGCGGCAGCGCGCTGACCCGTCCGCCACGCCTGGCCCTGCCGGAAGCGGATCGGGTATTCGTCGAACAGATCATGGCCAAAGCCCTGGCGAACCGTCCGCAGTTGCCGGACGTCGGTCTCTGAGTGATTGCCCGGCTGGTCGACGGCAACAGCCACCGAAATCCGATGTGAAGAATACTCAAAGACCCCGAGGGAGCGAGCAGGCTCACTCCCGCAGGGGATTGGCGGTGAAGGATCAGACCGAGTCGAGTATTTCGTGATACGGCTTGCCATTGATGTGGCAGATCACTCGATTGCGCCCAGTGGTCTTGGCTTCATACAACGCCTGATCCGCATCGTTGAGCCATAAGGTAGCGTCGGTATGCGTCGGGTCAAACGCTGCCAGACCAATGCTCAAACTGACTTGCAAGCCTGGACTCTGCTCGTAACCTAACGTGGCAAAACGGTCGCGCAAGGCTTCCATCGTTGCGGCGGCGCCGTTCAACGGCATGTCGGGCAGGATCACGCAGAACTCGTCGCCGCCATAACGCCCGGCAACATCGGTGGCACGCAGGTTCTGCTTGAGCATCTTGCTCAGCTGGCGCAACACAATGTCCCCGGCGACATGGCCGTAGGTGTCATTGATGATTTTGAAATGGTCGATGTCGATCAGTGCAATCGCCCCGCCCCGCTCGCGTTGGCAACGCTGGAATTCGACTTCCAGTTGGTCCTTCCAGGCGCCATGGTTCAACAGGCCGGTCAGGCTGTCGGTGCGGCTCAGGGCCAGCAACTCGCGCTTTTGCCGGCCAAGGGTGGTGGCCTGACGAAAGCAGAGCCAGCCTAACGTCAAGGGATACACGATCAGCAGGGGCATGCAGGCGAACATTTGCAACGGCGTCGTCGACGGGATGAAGGCAGGAGTAAACACCAGCCCTCCAACCCCCATCCCGAGAATCTGCGCGACGAAGCCTACTAACAGGAAACGCAAGCCGCCGATGGCGACATTGTTCATGGCCATCATTGACAGCGTTGCAGCGCTGGGTAGCGGATTGAATTGCATGGCCGCCACCCAGAAACCGCCGAGAAAGGCATCCACCAGGATGTTGCGGTGCTCGGCGTGAAACGGCACCTTGGCCCGTCGCGCCCACTGATGGGCAATGTGCGGCCAGAACACGCCGTTGAACACCATCAGCCCCCACACCCACGGTGCCGGGTCGAGTGGGTACATCGCCGCACTCACGCACAACAATCCCAAGGCCAGGCCCAAGGTTCGCGATGCATAGAGCCTCCTGGCCAATGAAAGTCCTTTTCCTCCCGAATTTTCCATAGGGCCTCTGCGTCACTGAATGGAACTTGATAACACCGGGTTGCAGATGCGTTGAGAGTCTATCAGGGCGACGTTAAATAGCCATCACCGGCGAGCGGCTTGAATACCAAGGTATTGCCAGCACGCGAATCGTCAATGTTTGGCTATACATGAAGGGAGGGTTCAATAAATAACCATAAAAAAGGAGGCCCATGCAGACTTTTCAAGTGTTGATCATCGGCAGCGGATTTGGCGGTCAGTGCGCGGCGATCAATTTGCTCAAGGCCGGCATCGACGATTTTTGCCTGCTGGAACGGCGGGACTTTTTCGGCGGCACCTGGTGCCAGAACACCTACCCCGGCGCGGCGGTGGATGTGCCCTCGCCGCTGTATTCGCTGTCCTTTGCACCCTATCGCTGGACGCAAATGTTCGCCGAACAGGCGGAACTGCACCGCTACACCCAGTACGTGGTGGAACACTTCGGCCTGCGCGACAAGGTGGAACTGGAAGCCAATGTCGAACGGATCGAATGGGATGACGCCAGCAAACGCTGGGCAGTGCACACCGGCACCAAAGGCACGTTTTACGCGCAGTTTCTGATTAACGCGACGGGGCCGTTGAGCCAGCCGGTCGTCCCGCACTTCGAGGGCATGGAACGCTTTCAGGGCAAGACCTTTCACACTAACAACTGGGACCATGCCTACGATTACCGGCAAAAACGCGTGGCCATCATCGGCAGTGGTGCCAGTGCCGCGCAGGTCATTCCGGCCATTGCCCCGGACGTCGAGCACCTGCACGTGTTTCAACGCACGCCGCATTGGGTGCTGCCAAGGGCCGACCGCGCATTTGGCCCCTTCCAGCGCTGGCTGCTGGGCCTGAAACCGGCCTACAAACTGCTGCGCTGGATGATCTACTGGCAGTTCGAAACCCGGGTGATTGCCTTCAAATACTCGAAACCGGCGATCCACATGGTCCAGCAACACGCCCTGCGCTTCCTCAAGCGCCAGGTGCCAGACCCCGAATTACGCAAAAAACTGACGCCGGACTTCACCATCGGCTGCAAGCGGGTGATTGTCTCCAGCACCCTGTACCCGACGCTCGGCCGCAGCAACGTGACCCTGCACAGCCGCGAGCACGGCGTAGCGTCCATCGATGAAACCGGCATCGTCACTCAGGACGGTCAGCACATCGACCTCGACCTGCTCGTCTGGTCCACCGGTTACGACGCCACCGACGGGGTGATTTCCTACCCGGTCACCGGCAAACACGGCACGCAACTCAAGGACGTCTGGGCGCAGTATCCTCGGGCCTATCTGGGCACCAGCCTGCCTGAATTCCCGAACCTGTTCATCGTCACCGGCCCCAACACCGGCATTGGCCATACTTCGGCGCTGTTCATCATCGAGTCGCAGATGAATTACATCCTCGACTGCATCCGTACGTTGAAAGCCCAAGGTTTACGCAGCATTGAAGTACGCGCCGAAGCGGAACGTACCTACACTGAAATGATCCACCGTGAAATGGAGCGCACCGTATGGAAGTCCGGAGGGTGCCACAGTTGGTACCAAAGCAAGAGCGGTCATGTGATTGCCATGTTTCCGGGGTTCAGTTTCAGCTATCACCGATTGACTCGGGCCTTGAAACCCGCCGACCACATCATGTCCTGATCACGTTGAAGGAAGTCATCCGATGCTTCTATTCGTTGTCATTATCGCGGTTATCGTGGCCTGGAGCTGGTTGAACTATCCGGCCATTGGTTATTGGCTGTATGACTTGAACATGGCCATTGAAGCCAGGCTGTATCGGCTGCACAAAATCGTCGTGCCCATTAACGAGATGACCGTCTCGACCTGGCAAGGCGGGCCGTATGAGGCGTCCAGCAGCGTACTGATGCTGCACGGCTACAGCGCCGACAAAAACCTGTGGCTGCGCTTTGCCCGGCACTTTGTCGGCAATTATCGGGTCATCATTCCGGACATTGCCGGGCATGGCGAAACCGGCTTCAAGGCCGGCGGCGGCTATGACATCCCGCTGCAAGCCAAGCGTATGATCCAGTTGCTGGATGTCTGCGGGGTCGAGAAGGTGCATGTGATCGGCAACTCTATGGGCGGTTACATCGCCGCGTGGCTGGCGGCCACGTATCCGGACCGGATCGCCTCCGTGGCGCTGATCGACCCGGCCGGGGTTACTGCCCCCGAGGCCAGTGATCTGGAGCGGCATTTGGCCAAGGGTCACAACCCGTTTCTGATTCACTCACGGGAAGAGTTTCGACACTTTTACGCCATGACCATGGCCGAACCGCCATGGGTGCCCCGCGTGGTGCTGGACGCCGTTGCCCATCGCTACGAGCAAAGCCGTGATGAACTGGAAGAAATCTTCAACGATTTTCGCGCCAGCCCGCCGATGGAGCCGAAACTGGCCGACATCAAGTGCCCGGCGCTGTTGCTGTGGGGGCACAAGGACCGTTTGATCGACGTCAGCAGTGTGGCGGTCTGGAGCAAAGGCATCGTCGATCTGCGGGTGCATATCTGGGATCACATAGGGCACATGCCGATGGTCGAAGAGCCGGCGAATGCTGCGCGACTGTATCGGGAGTTTCTGGGATCTTTGCGCACCGAAAGCCGCTCCCACCTGTAACTACCGCGTCTGTAGCAGCTGCCGAGCAGCGCGAGGCTGCGTTCGGTGCGGGCCGGCGGAGATGCAGTCCTGGGGAGAATGAAGTTCGTAAGAATCTTCGTTTGTCGGCGGCGCTGAAGGCTGCGATCTTTTCGCCCATCCTTTACGTCCCCGCGCCAGGAATTTTTTTCATGAACCAGCCCCGCTTCGTCAGCCCTGACCTGATCCGCCAACGCTTCTCAAAAGCGATGTCCGACATGTACCGCGAAGAAGTGCCGTTGTACGGCGCGCTGATGGAGTTGGTGGAGCAGACCAACCAATACGTGCTGGACAACGACCCGCAGATCGCCCGTCAGTTGAACAGCACCGGCGAAATCGAGCGCCTGGACCTGGAGCGCCACGGTGCGATTCGCGTTGGCACCGCCACTGAACTGGCCACCCTCGCCCGTTTGTTCGCGGTGATGGGCATGCAACCGGTGGGGTATTACGACCTGACCCCGGCCGGCGTGCCGGTGCATTCCACGGCGTTTCGCGCGGTGCACGAAGCGGCGTTGCAGGTCAGCCCGTTTCGCGTGTTCACCTCACTGCTGCGCCTGGAACTGATCGAAGACCTGGAACTGCGCGCGTTCGCTCAGTCGGTACTGGATAAACGCCAGATCTTTACCCCGGCAGCACTGACCTTGATCGAGCGCGCTGAAACCGAGGGCGGTCTTACCGAAGACGAAGCGCAGCTCTTTGTCGAACAGGCGCTGGAAACCTTCCGCTGGCACCACAGCGCCACCGTCACTGGCGAGCAATATCAGAAACTCAGCGCCCAGCATCGCCTGATCGCCGACGTCGTGGCCTTCAAAGGCCCGCACATCAACCACCTGACGCCGCGCACACTGGACATCGACATCGTCCAGGCACAAATGCCGGCCCACGGCATCACCCCCAAAGCGGTGATCGAAGGCCCACCTCGCCGTCAGTGCCCGATCCTGCTGCGCCAGACCAGTTTCAAGGCGCTGGACGAGCCGGTTGCCTTTACCGATCAAGCTGAAACCCGTGGCAGTCACAGCGCGCGCTTCGGCGAAATCGAACAACGTGGCGCCGCGCTGACGCCTAAAGGTCGGGCGCTGTACGACCGCTTGCTCAATGCCGCACGGGACGAGTTAAACGACTTCCCCAACGAAGCCAATGCCTCACGCTACAACGCGCTGATGGGGCAGCACTTTGGCGAATTTCCTGACACCTACGAAGGCATGCGCCGACAGGAACTGGCGTACTTTCGCTACTTCGTGACGGAAAAAGGCTTGGCGGCGGATGCGCTGAATTCGGTGTCACTGGAGGATTTGCTCGACGGCGGCTATTTGCGGGTTGAACCGCTGGTGTATGAGGATTTTCTACCGGTGAGCGCAGCGGGGATTTTCCAGTCGAACCTGGGGGACGCGGCGCAAACTCACTATGGCGTGCATTCGAACCAGCAGGCGTTTGAGCAGGCGCTCGGGCGAACGACGATTGATGAGTTGGGTTTGTATGCCGAGACGCAGCGGCGTTCGGTTGAGGAATGCTATGCCGCGTTGGGCCACGCAATCTAACGCGAACGTGTAGCAGCTGGCGCCGCCTGTGGGAGTGAGCCTGCTCGCGATGACGGAGTGTCAGTCGACAGCTGTGTTGCCTGATACACCGCAATCGCGAGCAGGCTCGCTCCCACAGGCTTTGCCAGCGGCTACAGGCTTAGCGGAGTTTGATCAGCAACGCCTCGGCGGCCGCTTCGGACGACGCCGGGTTCTGACCGGTGATCAATAATCCGTCCGTGAGTACATAGCTCGCCCAATCGTCGCCCTTGGAGTAAACCCCGCCCTTCTCCTTGAGCATGTCCTCCACCAGAAACGGCACGACGTTCGTCAATTGCACCGCTTCTTCCTCCGAGTTGGTGAAGCCCGTCACGCGCTTGCCTTTAACCAACGGCTGGCCATCCGCGCCTTTGACGTGACGCAACACACCCGGAGCATGGCAGACCGCCGCGACCGGTTTTCCTGCCTTGATAAACGCCTCGACCAGAGCGATTGAAAAGGTGTCTTCGGCCAAATCCCACAGTGGACCATGGCCGCCCGGATAGAAAACCGCATCGTAATCTTCGACTCTCACACTGTTCAGCAGCGCAGTAGAGGCCAATGCAGATTTAGCGGCAGGGTCTTTATTAAACCGATCCGTCGCCTCGGTTTGCGCGTCCGGCTCGTCACTTTTGGGGTCCAGCGGCGGTTGACCGCCCTTGGGCGAGGCCAGGGTCAGTTGAGCTCCGGCGTCCTTGAAGGCGAAATACGGCGCGGCGAATTCTTCCAGCCAGAAGCCGGTTTTCTTACCCGTATCACCCAATTGATCGTGGGACGTTAAAACCATCAGGATTTTCATGTCGTTCTCACTCCGGTTCAGGGTTGTTCGGACGCTCGACGGCGCTGTGTTTATGGACCCTGCAGCCGGCCCATTCGTTGCACCGGATGTCAGGCGCCTTTAACGGGTGGCGCAAGGCCGTTATGCGCAAGAAGTTGCGCACCCATCCTACAGAAAGGTCCCACCTGGACACTGATCGCCCGGCCGGGCAGGCCCTCCAGCCGAGTGCGCAAAACGTTGCGCATCGGTGTGCAAGTTCTTGCGCACATTCCTCAGGGTTATTCGTCGACACACCTTTCAATGGTCAAAAATAACCGACAACCAATTGATCTATATGGATTTAATTGTTTATGGCACGGACCTTGATAACACTCAGGCACCCACCGGGCGATACCGCCTCCCGGGCACTCTTAATTTTTTAGCAAGGAGCACATCCATGGCTACACCAGCGTACATGTCCGTTACTGGCGAGAAACAAGGTTTGATCACTGCCGGCGCGTTCACCGCCGACTCGGTTGGCAACACCTACCAGGAAGGTCACGAAGACCAGGTTATGGTTCAGGCTTTCAGCCACGACGTGATCATCCCGCGTGATCCGCAATCCGGCCAACCAACCGGTCAGCGCGTTCACAAGCCAGTGGTCATCACCAAGGTCTACGACAAGTCCTCGCCACTGCTGCAAGCCGCTCTGACTTCCGGCGAGCGCATGAGCGAAATCGTTATCCAGTGGTACCGCACTTCGGCTCAAGGTACCCAAGAGCACTACTACACCACCAAACTGGAAGACGCCATCATCGTCGCCATCAACAACAAAATGCACAACTGCCAGGACCCGTCGAACTCGCACTTCACGCACCTGGAAGAAGTGCAGTTCACCTACCGCAAAATCACCTGGACCCACGAAGTATCCGGGACTTCGGGTTCCGATGACTGGCGCCTGCCGGTCGCCTAAATCAGGCCGACCGTCTCAAGCATCGGCCAGCTCTGCTGGTCGATGTGTTGATAAACCCGCCAAGTCTCAGCATGGGTTTTTTATGCTAATGGAATCGAAGTCGGCGAGACTGATACAGGCAAATTATTTTGCAACATTAAGATGAGGCCAGTCCTTGAAACAAACTAAGCAATCACCTCTTGCCCTGCGAAATTAAAATGGAAAAATGATTGATATAAAACTGTCCGGTCTGCAAGGAAAGCTGGCTGACTTATACGTACAGGCCGAAAAAGACGGGCGATCCTATGATCGCCCGTCTTTTGTATTCGTTTTCACTATTTCTAGAAGGTGTCCGCCCAGTGCAATGGCCTCGGCAATCCATGCACTGGTAAAGAGCCCTGACACTGGGCGAACAAGTAGATTTTAATAGAAGATTGCGAATATGTCCGCGAGACGAATATGAATTTATATACATAATGTTTAAGTAAATGTCAGTCGAAATACTATTCCGCCTCTCACAAAAACTCACTAACCAGAACATTAAATCTGATTGTTCTTGTACAAAAAAGTTATACAAGAACAATCAGTCTATGCCGTCAATCCTCAGCTTTTGGCTTTACTGGTCACTTTCAGAACATCGGTGTAGGTGACGATTACGCTTTGCCCAACTTTCAGATTTTTGAGTTTGGCTTGAATTTCTGGTTTTTTGACGTCAACCGTTTTGGAATTACCCTTCGGACCTTCGAAGGTTACCTGATGTTTCTTCAGGTCGATGTGGGTGATTTTCAGCTTAACCTGAACCTGACGGTAAGCTTCGCCGGCCGGTTTGTCGCTACCTGGAGCGGCGCGAGCTTCGCCCGTGCGTTCGGCGGTGCCTGGCAGGCCTTTGTCGACGTCGGTATCGAGGGCGACTACGAGGGCGTGAGCCACTTCAATGTCGACCTCATCGCCAGCTTTCAACTTGCCGAGATTTTTCGCCTTGTCAGTCAGTTGGATAGAGGTCTCGTTACCTTCTGGCCCTTTAAGGACGACTTGATGTTTCGCGGCGTCGACCGAGACAACTGTTGCGGTCATTTGATCCGCTACCACGTCAGCAGACAGCGGAATCTCCTCGGCCATGGCGCCAAGGCTGACAGCAGACAGCAAGGTAGCGAGGGTGATGGCTTTGGTCAGTGCGTGGAGTTTCATAGGCAATACATTCCTTGGTAATAAATGACAACAGACCGCTCTGGCTCAGGCGTCAGCGCGGTGTGTGCCAATGAGCATAGACGCTCCTCAAGAAGTTTTTGCAGTTTCTTTTGCGTCAGGTTCGTCGTTCTCGGTGCTTTTTTCACTTTCCTTGCGCCAGGTCAGCCAAGTAGCACGCAGGGCATCACTTTCGCGTTCGTCGGGGCCTCCTCAGGCCTGCGGATCTTCAACTTCGTGGGCGACGTTCACGGCGGGCGAGTCTTTGTGCGATTGCTCGACCTTGGCGTTCAAGTCCTGCCACTGTTCTAGGTCGATGGCACCCTGCCCCAGCAAGTCGTCAGCCACCCGCAGCAGTTCGGCATAATGGGCGTCGGGGGATTGATGCCAGTAGGCTTTATCGTCGAACAGGCGTTGCCATGAGGCAAGGTCTGGCGGTTTGAGGTCGTCGCTCATGGCGGGCTCCTGTGAACGGGTTGGTTAACGTAGGAGAACGTCGATCTGCCGAGAGTTCCAACTCAGTAACCGGTCATTTCCAGATAGCCCCTCCCCGCATGGCTGCCGCTCAGTTGCACCGGCCCTTCCCAATACGGAATGCGTAAATCCATCCACGCGTTAGGATTGAGGGCGTCGAGGGTAATGTCGAAGTGCTTGCCGGGGATTTTGATTGACCAGCGCACCGGCATTGAACGGCCCGCGACGCTGGCGGTGTCCTGCGGTGTGAGGCGAATGTCGTCGGCGTGCAGCGGTTGAGTCTGCCCCTCGGCGTCGATCCAGGTGCCAGTGAGGTAAGGCTCGCCGTGCTTGTTGCGCATGCGGTAAAGCATCACCTGTTCGCCGCTGTCCAGGTGCAGGGAAAACCAGTCCCAACCGGTCTGGTTGGCGGTCAGCGGCTGGCTGCTCCATTCGCGGTCGAGCCAGGCCGGGCCCCTGACTTGATAGGTCTTGCCATCGATTTCCAGCGAGCCACGGGCCTGAAAAAACGGTTGGCTGTAGTAATACGATGCCTGGCCTTGTTCGGATTTCTGGCTAAAACCTTTATCGCCCTGAAGCACCAGCGGACGGGTGGCGGTCAGGTGTAGTTGGTAGCCGAACTCCTTGTCCCGCGCCCTGAGTTGAACATCCGAAAAAAGGTCGGAACTGTGACTGCTGAAGCGCCAGTCATCGATCCAGGCATTGAACGGCGCCAGACTCACACCCGCCTGACCGACGCCACCACGGGCGTAGCGTTCGGCCGCATGATGCACCGTCGCCGACGTCACGGCCGCGTGCCCCAGCCAGATCGTCTGATTGCCCCAGCCGTCCACCTCGGGCGCTACTTTCAAGGCGCTGCGAAACAACGTCCATTGCACGCCGAATTCACGGCCCTGCTCGTCTTTGAGGTTGGCGGTGACGTACCACCATTCGATGCGAAAACCGTCATGCGGGCCATGATCCGCCGGGAAGCTGAACACCCGACCGGGCACCACCGGCGTAAACGCTGCCGCCTCGCGCCCCAGACCGGCGAAGCCTTTCTCAACAGGCGCCGAGTTGTCGCAACCACTCAACACAATCACCAGTAGCAAACCGAGTTTAATCCTCATGAGCAAACGTCCTCAGCAGGTCCGCCGGTCGCGTTCGATACAGCGAGTACAACGGCCACGCCGACGCCAGTAACGTCGCGAACAACGCCAACCCCATCAACTGCAACAGTTGCAGCGGAAAGACGCGCAACGGCAGCCGCCAGCCGAACGCCTGCACATTGATCACCGCATCCAGGCACCACGCCAGCGCGATTCCCAGCGGCATTGCCAGCACCAGCGTCAACACCGCCAGCAACCAGGTTTGCCCGAGGTTGAGCAGCATCAATTGCTGGCGCGTCACGCCCAGCGCCCACAACGGCGCCAGCTGCCCGAGGCGGCTTTGGCTTTGGGTCAGCAGGCTGATGAACAATGCAACGCCCGCTACACAGAGGGTCAGGCTGTTGAGCGCGGCCGTGGCGGCGAAGGTGCGTTCGAAGACTTGCGTCGACCAGCCCTTGAGCCGCGCCTGATCGACGATGCGGCTGTCGTCGAGCGCGAAGCGTGCCTGTAATGCGCTGACGAACGAGGGGATCGATGCCGGCTCAATGCGCAGATTAAACCGATTGGGCGCCAGTTGTGGCCAGCCGAGCAGCAGGTGGCTGACGTTGACCAGCAGATGACCCTTGGGGTTGCCGTAGTCAGCGTAGATACCGACGATGCGCGGCGACCACGGGCCGCCCGGCGTGGGAATCGTCAGGTGATCGCCGAGGCGCACCTTGAGTCGTCGGGCCAGTTGTTCGCTGAGCATCAGCGCGTCGTCCTTGGCCAGTTGGTCCCATGGGTTGTCGTCCAAGGCCTCCAGCAATGGCCAGTGCTGGCGATAGGTTGGGTGATCAATCACACCAAAAATGTCCGCCGGCCAACCTTGCAGCTGGATCAACACTTGCCAGTTGGGCAGAACCGCCGAGACTTGCGGCTGCTGTTTGAGCCAGGTGTACATCTCGCGGGACTGAAGCGGAGTTTGCGGATTGAGGTAAAGCTCGGCGGTCAGGCGCTGTTCGAGCCAGTTGCTGAAGGTCTGGCGAAAGCCGGCGGTCATGCTGCCGGCGCCGATGTTGGCCGCCAGTGCCAACAGCAGTGCCATCAAGGCCAGGCTCAGGGCCGGCAATTGCTGCCGGCAATCGGCGACAAACCACTGGCCGAGCACTGAATGACTGCGCTGCAAGACGAGGTTGAGCACGGCATTGAGTACCACGGGCAGCACCAATGCGGCGCCGAGCAACAGCGTCGCCATCAACACAAATCCACTGGCCAGGCTGTCGCCCCAGATCAAGGCGCTTAGCGCAATCACCGCCGCCGTCGCCGCCACCCAACCCTGGCGCCGCAGCCAGCGCGCGTGAGCCTGATGCCACGCTTGCGGATCGGCCAGTGCCAGCAACGGCAAACGCGCCGCGCGCAGCAGACTGTTGGCGCCGGCCAGCAATGCACCGAGCAAACTCAGGCCGATACCGCTTAGCCACCACCACGGGCTGAGGCTCAACTGCCCCGCCACTTCGGCGCCGTACAAACCGCGCAGGCTGGCGGCGACGTCCGGCAACAGCACACTGGCCAACAGGTAGCCGCTGACCACGCCGGCGAGGCCACCCATCAGCGCCAAACCGCCTAGTTCTACCGCCAGGCATGTGATGAGCATTCGCGCACTGACGCCACAAGCGCGCAGGGTTCGCAGCAGTCCCCGGCGTTGTTCCAACGCCAGACCGATGGCCGCATGGACGATGAATAGGCCGACCACGAAGGACAAAAAACCCAAGGCGTCGAGGTTCAAGTGAAAACTCTCGGTCAGGCGTGCGAGGTTGTTCTCTTCACCGCTGCTCTTGAGCTGGAGTTGATCCTTGATCGTGTCGGGCAAAGAGGCGCTGAAATCTTTGGGTAACAGCAGGCGCGACAGTTGATCCGGCAGACCGAGAATCTGCTGAGCGAAGCCGATATCCACCAGCAGCACGCCGGGGGCCATGTCGGTTTGAACGTGCAGCGGTGGTAATGGCACACCGCTCAAACTGGTCGGCCGTTCACCTTCGCGCAACCCCAAAGACTGCAACGTCTGCGGTGAAATCCAGGTGCTGCCCGGCGCACTGAAGAACTCGACAATCTGCGCCATCGGCAACGTCTGCCTCGCCACCGAGGAACCGGCCGGCAGCGACACCGGCTCGATGCCCATCAGCTGCAAGCGCTGCTCTTCATGGCCCTTGAGGATGACTCGACCTTGCAGCACCGGCGACACCGGCCAACCGGCACGGCGCAAGTCGACAAACAACGCCTGAGAAAACGTCCCGCCACCGGGCGCACTGAGGCTGGCCTGCGGTTCGCCGCCGATCAACTGACTGGCTCGGGCATAGCTTTCCCGTGCCTGACTGTTCAACGCCTGTACGCCGGTCAGCAAACTGGTAGCGAGCCAGAGCCCGGTCAGTACGCTGAAAAATTGCACCGGGTGCTGCCACCAATGACTGAGCAGTGCCCGTAGTGTCTCGCGAAAAACCCGCACCTCAGCGCTCGTCCGTGCCGGCCAGACGACCACCGTGCAACACCACTTTTTCCGCCAGTCGCGCAGCAACCCGTGGGCTGTGAGTGACCATCAACAATGTGGTCGGCGTGTCGTCGAGCAATTCCAGGAGCAGCTTCAGCACCTCGTCGCTGGTGGCTTCATCGAGGCTGCCGGTGGGTTCGTCGGCCAGTAGCAGTTTCGGCTTTGACGCCAGCGCGCGCCCCAACGCAACTCGCTGCTGTTGGCCGCCGGACAGTTGCTCCGGATAGCGCTGCAGCACATCACTCAAGCCCAATCGCTGCACCAGATGCGCCTGCCAGCGCGGATCATGGCGACCGGCCAGCCGCGCCTGAAAGGCCAGATTGTCCTCGACCCGCAAGCTGCCGATCAGGTTGAACTGTTGAAACACCAGGCCGATTTCGGTGCGCCGCCAGTGAGCCAATTGCGCTTCGGTCATTTGCTCCAGCCGATATTCAGCGCTGCGGATGCTGCCCCGGTCGACCTTGTCCAGCCCCGCAATCAAGTGCAGCAAAGTGCTTTTGCCGCTGCCCGACTCGCCCATCAGCGCCATGCTGCTGCCAGGTTTCAGGGTCAGGTCGACGCCTAGCAGCACCGGCAGTGGACCTTGCGGGGTGGCGTAGCTTTTGAAGACGCCTTGGACCTGGAGCATGGGCAAACCCGTTTAAGAAGCGTGAGCGCGAACGCACCATGATGAAAGTAGCGTACGTCTAATTGAGCACGGCGGCTTCAGTGCGTTTAAACCTGATGCGCCTACTCCATGCGATTGCGGGTCGTTCGATCAGTATGTATGTGATGGCTGAAAATGCGATGCAGGCCGCCACTGCAAGGACAGCCGCTAATAGGTCCGAAGTTAAGCCGGTCGGCATGATGCGCCGGAAAAGGCGCATAAATGTTCCTATTACCGGGGGATGAAATAAATAGAGACTGTAGGATATCAAGCTAATTTTTTGTACAGGATAGCTGGACAAAAAACCAAGAGCCAAAGTACCGCTAACCAAAAAACAAAACAAAAGACCCGTCAATCCGACAGCTATTGTAAATGAGTTTTGACTGGCCGCGCCGATGAAGAGGACTAATGTACAGTACCCAACGGCAACATATCGGTTTTGCTTCGAGCCTCTAAGTATCTGAGCACACAGCACCCCTGCCATGAAACTGAACCAGAACGCGATAAATCCACCTTGCCAACCAATAGAATGAATAAGCCCGACAGGCCAAAGTAGCGCCAACAATGCACTGACCCAAATCGCAATATTTCGCGCCTGCATAGCCTTGCCGCCTCTGACTTGTTCAGATAGCCAAAGTAGTACGGCAAATACGATATAAAACTGCACCTCAATACAAAGTGTCCAAAACACCGTTATGATGTTTTCGATGCCAAGGACACCTTGAAGAAACACCAAGTGCGCGAGAATGTCCGTGACACCAGGAATTTCAATCCCGTCTTGCCCTGAAGTATGCTTTGCGACAATCACAAGCACACCCAGTGCAACGGCAACATAGTATGGCGGAGCAAGCCGCACTAAACGGCGTGCCACAAAATTCCTGGCGTTCGCAGTATGCATCGGCACGGTAAATGTTGTGACCGCCATCACGATCCCGCTTAATACGAAAAAAACAGGCACGCCCAAGTGACCAGCGTCAAAAACCATGTATTTCAACCAGCCCGGTATTGCCGCTAGAAGGGTTGGAATATGTTTCCCCTCGGACAAATGAAACAGAACCACCCAAAGGGCTGCAAAGCATCGTAATGCATCAACTAGGGCGAGGCGATGCTTATCATCAATGGCGATTCCACTCATTCCTGCCTCCTCCCTCTTTCCACTGATGTCGATCATGTTGTGAGTTCGACCTCAACGCGGAAAGCGCCTTACTAAGACGAACAGTTCGCACACGCATTACAAAGAGTAGCTTCAAATAATTTTGCAGAGTTTTCCCAAGAACTTAAAGCCACAGTTTTATAGGCCTTCTCTGAAATCGCACGCCACTTCAACTCATCCATAATCAAAATCTGCTCAACAGCACGAGCCAAGGCAACACGATCATCAATATCTGCCAGCACACCGTTTTCGAAACAAGATATTGCCTCCAGCGGCCATCCCGTACGTGTTGAAACTACCGGAACCCTACAGGCCATTGCTTCCATCGCCATCAGGTTAAAACCTTCACTCCGGCTTGCTGAAAGCCAGACATCACATTGAGCATAAAGATCACGAATACGCTCTTGATCGGGGGCAAGATGAAACTCAAGTCTTGCTGGCAACTTAAACAAATCACTGGGTGGAGAACTTCCAAACGTTATAACTCGAAGCGACGGGAATTTTTCCTCTAGCAAAGATACAATCTCGAGCGCAACATCAAAGCCCTTTAATGGCGCTTCATGGTACAAGAAGCCGATGGTTGGGCGCTGCTGTTTCCCCCTTGGCGCGGAAAAAAATTGCCGATGATCGACACCGTTCAACACCAAAGAAACATTCGAGTCGCCATACTCCACACGCATGACATCTACCAACCATTTAGAAATGGTTATTTTATGCAAAGGCATTTTATAGGTTGCCATGACTCTATCGATCGGGCAAAAAGTGAAAGTTTCATGCGCTTGCACAAAATACACTTTTACACCCTTGGACCGACTTAGAGAATTTACCCACTCAGCTGTTTCCCACCACGTCGCAATGACAACATCTGCATCTGGAACATCCGAATCCAAAATCGGCCTATATTTTTCTATCACTCGGTGATCAAGGCCAAGGCCGTCTAAATGAGATGAGATTTTCTTGTTTTTCGGCCAACCCTTACCCGTTATGAAACGTTTTACTTTTCTGCGCAGCGGAATGGGAGGCGATGGCAAGGAAACAAGTGTCACATCATGTCCAGCGTCAGATAATGCCTTGGCGTAAATTGCAACGACGCGAATCCCGCCAGCCATGCTCGCTACAGGCAATACAAAAACCACTTTCATTAGAACATCCTCCCCCTGAAAATCAGAGGCTGTCTATTAAGATCCAACACACACCCAGTCAATTGACGTGATATCGAGCCACCTCTCGACGAGCATCAAACAGGAAAAAGCCAATGTTCCGCCTCAGGCGCACTAGCTCATACTATTCAAATGTTCAACCAGCCTTAGAGTTAGTTGCAAAAGCGGCATTGTCGGGTTGCTGGCACCACCTGTAGAAAAAACACTACTGCCTGCAACGTGAAGATTCGCTACACCAAACACTTTGCAGTTCTCGTCAACAACTCCAAACTCAGGCGAAGTTGCCATCCGTGTGGTCCCCATATGATGTGCATGGGGACTGACCTTCAGTGGCAAGTCCATGTCATAAACGCACGTTTCTAGCTTGACAAAACCCAGTCCAGCTTCAGCAAAACATTTCGCCACTTCGAGCCCTATAGACTTGATGGTATTACGGTCCGCAGGGCTTAGTTCCCAATGAACCGTTGGCTTCCTCATCCCTAACGCATCTCGATCCTTGAGTAAGGTCACGCGGCTGTTCGGGTTGGGAAACTGTTCAATCAACGTGCCGATTACTCCATCCCCGGGGCAATTGAACTTGGTGATAAATTCAATCTTATGCTCCTCTCCTGCTTCGCAGATGAGGTTCTCGAAAAAGCCCTTGATGGCGGCCATTCGCCCATAGGACTTCACTTCAGATACAAGCGAGGCAGTCACGTTCCCTTTGCCCGAGCTGTTTGCAATCACGAATGTATCTGTCGTGAAGTACTGGCGAGAATCTGTTCCCTGCCCGTCTTTCAAGATGAAGGTACCCAGTTCTACGTTCAGGTGCTCCATGAAACATCTACCGACGAAACCATCGTTGCTTACGATACCGCCAGTGACCAGAGACTCACTATTGAGAAGGTGCCTGGCATTCTCGATTGCGCCCGTCGCCAGAATGAATTGTTTGGCAATGACTCGCTCCCGATGCAGCTCATAGTCCGACACGACTATGGCCGCAATGCTGCCGGTCTTGTTATCAAACTCAAGATCGACACAGTTGCAATTGATGAACACATCAAGCCCTTCGGTCTCATTGAGTTCCTTGGCATATTTTTGTGCAAAGCGTGTCGGTGGGCTTAGTAAGAAACGATCAGCCTCAAAGTCGGTGTTATCCAAAGTCGCATTGATGGCTTTGAATTCAGAGTGTGACGGAAGATCCACGATATCCATGGCCGCTGGCAGATAACGTTCGATCTCGGAAAACGCAATGGGCCAACCGGGTAAATGCACCGGAGGGCCTATGGTAAAGTCAGACCGCTCGAAGGGACGGCATCGCCCGGCCCAATGATTGGAGGTGCCGCCAAGATACCGCAGGCGCGTTTCCTCGGCGTAGACGTCAAGCCCTGATGATGGGCACTTGTAGAGGCTCTGCGAGTTCTGTGAATATTCGTGTCCACCGCCCTCGACAACTACCACCCGGCGGCCATTGCCGGCCAAACCCAAGGCCAGCGTAATGCCAGCTGGCCCCCCCCCTACAATGCAGAAATCATAGGAGTCGCGGAGTTCTTTCTGCGATTGGTAGTCTTTGATCATGTCTGTATTTACCGAAAATACTGGGCAGGCAGTACCCATCCATTGATGACAACAAAGTCAGACTTAACCATAGAAGGCCGAGCAACGGCTTTGGAAACACCAAACATGAGCCCCCCAAGGCTCAACAGGGCAAACGCCTGAAGGAAGCCTCTGCGACCCATCACAGAGGTTTTAAAATCAGGTGCTCTCATGATTCAAAGCTCCCCCACATCAAGATTGAGTTGGAAATTTCAACTACGCATCAAGGCCACAATTTTGCAGGCCTTCATCAATACCCCAATGGCGGCGCCGAGCCACAACTTTGAAAACGACAAGAGAAATCGATCAAATCAAAGCCTGAGCAAGACTCGACAACAACTCCCCGCACAAAGCCCCCACCGCCAGCATTGGCAGCACAACAAGTTCGCGCTTGAGATTGAACAACCCCAAACGGCAATTGACATAAAAAACCAGAATGAGCGTAGGAAACGCATGCAAGGCGACGCCCCAAATCGCATATTCGACTCCGCCAATCGCCAGCATAAGGGGCAGTAGCACCCATAAGGAGACTACGCGAATGATGTTGTCCATGGCTTGGTATTTTGTGAGTCCCAAGGCAAGCCAGACTTGATGCGCCACGGTGAAGCGCATTGTGAAAAAAGAAAGTGAAAGAATGGCCAGCATATGGCCGGCCTGGGCATACCGCTGATCGTACAAGATGCTGATCAGCAGCGGACTGCCGGTCCAGAACAGTCCACAGAAAAACAGCGAGGCCAGATCGAACCCCAATTTGAAGCGGTAATACAAAGCGTGTAGCCGTGCGGTGTCATGTGTTCTTGAGGCTTCACTGAATACCGGCAGGGCCACGGCCCCGACCAACCTTTGCATTCCAGTTTGAAGAGCGCCCAAAATCAACACGGCAATAGAGTAGACACCCATTTCGGTGGCGGACATGCTGCCGCCGAACCAGATGCGATCACCGTACATGGCCAGTACGCCCACTGCCGAAGACAACAGCATCCATCGGCCGAAAACGACCAACTCTTTGAGCGCAGAACGGTCCCACAGTAGACGGTTGGACGGCCCCTCAAACCAGAAATGCCCCAGCAGAGTGCTGACCAACGCTGCTACTAGACCTGCTGCCACCAGCGACCAGATAGACCGGGTGAAGTAACCGACGGTCAGCAAGACCAGAAGGCCTGCAAGCTGAGCTGCAAAATCGGCGAACACCACTTTCTTTTGCTGGAAAGCGCGCACTGCCAAGTCCACTTTCGTCGACTGAAAACCATAGAGGATTGCCGAGAAACCGGTGAGTGCCAACACCATGGGCAACTCCGGTGCGGCATAGGTGGAGTTGATCGACCACAGGTTGAGGGTTTGCGCTAACCAGGCGAAGCCTGCGATGAGAAGTGTCGACGCAAAAAGGACGACTCCGCGCACAATCTGCACGGTCCACACCGTATTAAGGAACACCGGATCGTCGCCATTTGGACTTTGGATGATGTTCTGGCGCAAGCCGACATCGGACAGCAAGTGCAGAACCAGCGACACGGTGGTGGCGATGGCCATGATGCCAAACATTTCCGGCATTAGCAGCCGCGCCATCACCAGGTTGCCACCCAATCGAATGGCTTGAGAGGTAACAAGGGCCCCCAGATTCCATGCCCCAGCAGATATCGCACGCTTGCTTAGGCTCAACGACGGCGATAAATCAACTGAAGGCATTACAACTACCCCGGACTCAATGACACGAAAGGTACTATAGTCGCATTTGGCCATTCCACTAGTCGCTCATCAATCATAAGCCCAAAAACCTATGCCTGAGCACCTTCGCGCGTTAATTCCCATTCTGGTTATTGCCGGCATCGTTTTTGCGCTCGCACGTCGATCAGCAGCCGACCTGATGGCTGATCGTGATTTCACTCGTCGCCGCAATCTTTGGTTCGTGTTGACGATACTGGCCTTTGTTTCGCACAGTTTCTGGGTTTATGCAGGTATTGCTGCCATCGTTTTGACCTTCGCACGAAAAAGCGAACGCAACCCCGTAGCGCTGTTTTTTATCCTGCTGTTTCTCATCCCACCGGCTCCGGCAGAAATTCCAGGCTTGGGCCTGATCAATTATTTTTTTGCCCTTAGCCATCTTCGTCTGCTGGCATTGTGCGTGTTGCTTCCCGCTTTTTTCGCGCTACGCAGGCAAACAGACACCGCCACTTTCGGACGCACCTGGCCTGATAAGTTGTTAGCGGCCAACCTGCTACTGACGAGTCTGATTTACCTGCGCGAAACCACGGTCACCGACACATTGCGCCAGACGCTATACCTGTTCATCGATGTTTTTTTGCCTTACTACGTCGCCAGTCGGGGCCTCAAGAAACTCAGCGACTTCAAGGACGCCCTGTTGGGTTTTGTACTCGCCGCCATGGTGCTGTCACTGATTGGTCTCTTCGAATTTACTCGCAATTGGCTGCTCTACAACGCGCTGATCGACGCCTTGGGCATACACTGGGAAATGTCTGGCTACTTGAGCCGTGGAGGCTCACTGCGTGCCAGCGCCACCACCGGCCAAGCCATTGCGCTGGGATTTGTCATCAGTGTAGCGATAGGTTTTTACCTGTTCTTGCAAAAGGATGTACGCAGCCGATTTCAGCAACTCTTGGGTGCGCTCCTGCTCGCAGGTGGACTGATTGCCCCCCTATCGCGAGGCCCTTGGATTGGCGCAGCCACAATGATCACAGTGTTCATCGCAACCGGCCGGAGCGCTTTTAAACGCCTGATGCTACTGGCGATCGCCGGAGTCCTTACCCTTCCCCTGCTGGCTATTGTGCCTGGCGGGACAAAGGTGCTTGATCTGCTACCGTTCATCGGCACTGTAGATGTAGAAAACATTACATACCGACAGCGCTTGATTGACAACGCATTGATCGTTATCCAGCGCAACCTGTGGTTGGGCTCCTTTGATTACCGCAACACACCAGAAATGCAATCCATGATTCAGGGCGACGGAATCATCGATATCGTAAACACCTATATCGGCGTAGCGCTGTCGTTTGGACTGGTTGGGTTGACGCTGTTCGTGGCTTTTTTTGTCACTGTACTGTTCAGCATCCGCAAGGCAATGCGTTCGTTCCCCAACAAAGACGAAGAGGCATGTCGACTTGGACGCGCGCTCCTGGCAGCCCTGGCCGGGATATTGATCACTATCATTACCGTTAGCAGTATTACAGTGATCCCCGTGGTGTACTGGTCGGTGGCCGGACTAGGCGTTGCTTATGCTCAGATGGTGCGCAGGCTCAAACACTCCTCGACCGCCGCCACTGCGAGTGCCGGTGCCAGTCTCCAACTCCGGTAGCCCCATGGCCAAATTTTTTCGCCGCACCCGTTTGCTGGTTCCGGTTCTTTTGTCTTTTGTAATTTGGCCGTATAGCGCCTGGGCGTCAGGCTGGATCGTAAGTGTCGATGATCAAAATGGCCTGCCAGTTCTGATCCACGGCGGCAGTCCCGTTGTTTCCTCTTCATTCACCTTCTTTGAGGGCAACTGGGGCTGGGTGAGTTTTCCAACCGAGTTCAAGATAGACGCCCCCTACAGATACTCCCTCTCAGGCCAGAACAAAGCACTGGATTTCGACCTGGCTACGAAAATCCAGAAAGAAAGCGAGCAGCAACTGATTTGGGATTTTGCCCTAAATGCGCATAGCACGAAGTTGAACGTCATGGGTGGGGGTATCGTCTTCAAGTTCGACCCTGCCCTTTTCTCGGGAGAAATGGGCGAGCCGGTTTTACTCCCAGACAACAGAGGCTGGTCATGGGGGAATGCACAAGGGCGGCACATCGAGATGCGTTTTGAACCTGGGCTGGCGAGTGTGTACTTTGAACCGGGTAGTCGATCTGAAGTGCGTGCTTTTTTCTACAAAAACACGATCAAGCCCGGTCATCAGAATTTCAAAGCTACCTTAAGCATATCGGGCGATGTGGCACTTGGCCCCACCACTACCGAACGCTTCGGTCTGGCGGACCCAAAGAGCTGGCCTAGTGACAAGCTTGATTGGAAAACCTCACCGGTCGATCTGTCCTTTCTCAACGCTGACGAAAAACCAGCAGGCAAGCGCGGTTTCGTCAAAGCGTCCGGCGAGCAACTGCGATTCGCCGACAACACCCCGGCGCGCTTCTGGGGTACCAACATCACGTCTTACGCGTTGTTCCGCACGCCAGACGATGAAATCAAGCAGCAGGCTAAACGCCTGTCCGCACTTGGTTTCAATCTCCTGCGACTACACCACCATGACTCACCATGGGTCAGTCCCAACATTTTTGGCGACCCTAACCTCACGCAGGACACCCAAACACTTAACCCGGAGTCGCTGAGAAAAATTGACTGGTGGATAAAGTGCCTCAAAGACGAGGGCATTTATGTATGGCTCGATATGCACGTCGAGCGATCCCTTACTGCAAAAGACAACATTTATGGCTTCGAAGAAATGCCAAAGAACAGCAGTAACCACGCCGATCTCAAGGGCTACGCCTACGTAAATATCACCATTCAACAGGCGATGAAGCGTTTTGCCAAAGCCTATTTGACCCATGTAAACCCCTATACCGGCCTCGCCTACAAAGACGATCCGGCGATCGCCGCAATATTGATTACCAACGAAAATGACATTACCCATCACTTTGGTAATGCCCTGCTACCCGACAAGAACGTTCCAAAGCACAACAAGATTTACATGGCCGAAGCCGCAGCGTTTGCCAACCAGCACAATCTATCGTCCAGCAAAACCTGGCGCTCCTGGGAGCACGGGCCCTCCAAACTGTTCCTCAATGATTTGGAACGACGTTTCGACGTAGACATGATTCAGTACCTACGTGATGTGGGAGTGAAGGTCCCTATCGCCACAACCAGTACCTGGGGCGGTGAAGGCCTCAGCTCCCTGCCGGCCCTTACTTCCGGCGACGTAATCGACGCCCACAGCTACGGCGGCCATGGGCAGCTGGAGAAAAACCCGCTCACCAGCGACGGCTTAATCAACTGGATCGCTGCCGGCCAAGTCACGGGCAAACCTCTGACCGTCACCGAGTGGAACAATGAACCCTTCCCGACACCCGACCGCCACTCGCTGCCACTGTATATCGCCGGCACCGCCAGCCACCAAGGCTGGGATGCGTTGATGCAATTTGCCTACAGTCAGGAACCGCTATCCGGGGAATGGATGACTGCCAGCAATTGGCACGCCTATAACGACCCCGCACTGCTGGCCACAATGCCTGCCGCCGCTTTGCTCTATCGCCGCGCTGATGTTCGCGAAGCCAGCACGACCTATATCTTCGCTCCGACGCCAGACACCCTGTTCAACCAACTGATCACACCGACTAACTCTGCTCTGCTGCGTACTGCGATGGAGAAAGGCAAGCTGCAAATTGCCATGCCACAGACACCAGAATTGCCCTGGTTGCAACAGAGCGTTATCGCAGGCAATGCGCAGGAGTATCACGACCCTAACCAGTCGCTACTAGATGCCAATGCCGACGAGTCCACGACAGATACGGGCGAGCTCAAACGCAACTGGAAACAAGGCATCTACACCATCAATACGCCGCGCACCCAGGCCGCCACCGGCTGGATCGGCGGCGAGTCGATCAGCCTTGGTGCCATCCAGGTTCAAGTGAAGACGGCTTATGCCAGTGTGGTAGTGCAAAGCCTGGACGCCGCGCCTGTGAGCCTATCGCAGGATTTAATGATTTCGCTGGGTACCCGCGCCGTCCCCCAGGACGATGGTAAAACACCTTTTTATGTAGAGCCCCTCGAAGGAACGCTGACCATACAGGCGCCGCAATACTTGACACTGTTCACCCACGGCACTCTTGGGCAAATGAAAAAACTGCCTGCTACCTACCGTGATGGCCGCTATACAATCAAGTTCGACGGCCTACAGGCGTCGAACTGGTTGTTTTTGAAAAAAGACGCCACTCAAGCCACAGCCTCAAGCAACACGCAGCCAAGCCCTGCCAACAAATCATCATCCAGCGCATCGGAGACTCAATAGCCAACTTATCTTTTAACGCGATATTCAGCCGGATCGCACTGACGTTTCAATCGGTGCTTGCACAGCAATAGTGTCCAGGGAAGCGGAGATCGGTATGAAATTTTTGGTTGTTGGTGGCGCGGGCTATATTGGCTCTCACATGGTCAAGCAGCTAATGGGCGCCTGTCACGAACTGGTGGTGGCCGATAACTTTTCAACAGGCCATCGCGGCGCGTTGATGGGCGCAAAACTGGTCGAACTGGACATTGCCAACGAGCAAGCGCTGGACGCCCTGTTTGCGGAACACCACTTTGATGCTGTGTTCCACTTCGCCTCTTTTACACAGGTGGGCGAGTCCGTCACTGAACCTGCCAAGTACTATCAAAATAACGTTTGCGCTACCCTGACGCTGCTAAAAGCCATGGTTCGCGCCAGCGTTAAAAACTTCATTTTTTCCTCGAGCGCCGCCGTCTATGGCGACCCGGTGTATGTACCTGTCGATGAGGAGCATCCCAAGGCTGCGATCAGTCCCTATGGTCGCAGCAAGTGGATGGTGGAGCAGGTGCTTGAAGACTTCGACCGCGCATACGGGCTCAAATCTGTCTGCCTGCGCTACTTTAACGCCGCCGGTGCAGACCCTGAAGGACAGCTGGGTGAACGTCATGAACCGGAAACACACCTGTTACCACTGATCCTGCAAGCGGCCTCTGGCAGGCGCCCATCAATCACCGTCTATGGCCGTGATTACGACACGCCTGACGGTACCTGCATTCGCGACTATGTCCACGTTGTCGATCTCGTTGCGGCTCACGCGCTTGCCGTCGACTACTTGCACGATGGAGGTGCAAGCACGGCGTTCAACCTCGGCAACGGCCAGGGTTTCTCTGTACAGCAAGTGATTGAAACCGCGCGCTATGTGACCGGGAAAAATATTTGCGTGAGCGAAGCGCCGCGACGGGCCGGGGATCCGCCTCGCCTGGTGGCTGATTCCCGGAGGGCCAATACATTGCTTGGCTGGCAACCGCGATTTTCCTCACTAGAACAGATAGTGGCGCACGCCTGGATCTGGGAGCAGAAGTATCCTTGGAATTGAACGTCGGTGCTGGTGAAAACCGAGCGCTATAGGCGCACGCAGTACGACTAATAGTAAGAGCGGTTTTGGGGCTCGGCTTTGTTTAGCACTGTGCCGATCAGATTGGCTGTCGCCAGGTGATGCAGGCTTTCCTCGATCTCTTTCTTGCTGTTCATGCCGTTGGCGACCACAAGCAGGACGCAATCGAATTTAGGCAAGACCGTAATCACCTCGTCCGAACTCAACACCGGTGGCAAGTCGAAAATCACAATACGAGAGTCGTAGCGCTCGCGAAGATCGCTAATCAAATAGCTCACCGCGGGTGATGACAGCACCTCTGCCGAGAGAGGAATCGGCTCGCGTGTCGGCAGGACTACAAATCGCGGCAAGGTCGGATTGACCAGCACGTCCTGCAGCTCAGCTTCATCGGCGAGCAATTCATTGAGCGACTTTTCCATCGGAAGTCCCAGGCAGACCCCCACCATCGGACGACGCAAGTCGAAGTCCACCAGCAACGCCGTCTTGGTGGTGTGATGCGCGATGCTCATCGCCAGGTTGATCGCCACTACCGTTTTACCTGAGTCCGGGGTCGGTGAGGTGATGGCAAGCGTGCGCCAGCCATTTTCCTCCATAGCTTTCAAAACCTGCGTGCGCAGCAAATCGAAAGCCCCGCTCATACTCGAATTTTTGTTGTAAGCCACAATGCGATGACGCTCAAGGTGGTCTGCCCGCAAAGGTACAACCTTGGTTTGCACATAACTGAGGGCATTGAGCGCTGGAGACTGCCCCGCCGTTGTGATCACGAGACTTGACGAAGGCTGTTGCTCGGCTTTATCGCTCGCTGACTTGATTTCCATGACTGTATACCTTATCGAAACCGCGCCAGAGCCTTGAATACCATCTGGTCCACCGGCATGTAGAAAAAGTGCACGAGGATCAATAGGCACGCGATCAACACAAATCCAAAGAGGATCAGAAGCTTTCGCAACCGCTTGTGGTGTGCGAGTTCCGCCTTGGTGTGAATGTAGGGAATGGTGCCCAATACGCGTCGACCCAGCACACTGGCCAGCGCCTCAACACCACGCACGCGCTGATTCAGCATCTCCAGCAGCATGACCAATGCTCCAGCGCCTACCGGGGCGAGCACAAAGCCCATGGCAACCACTTTCTTACGGTTGGGCCTGACTGGCTTCTCGGGCATCAGCGGCGACTCAAGAAGAACAAAACGCTCGGCCTTGTTTTCCTGTTCCAGGCTTTCTGAAATTTTCGCCCCCATTTCCTTAGTGCGAATCTCCTCATATTTTTTACGAGCGTTTTCATGATCACGCATCAGCGTGACCATACCGCGCTCGACTTGCGGCGTCTCAAGAATCTGCGCCTCGTAGGCTTCTATTTTGCCGAGTGTTTCCCGCTTCTGATCGGCCAACGACTTGATGCGCGCTTCTGAAGCCGCGACCCGGGCCTGCGCCTTGGCAACATCCAGACTCACCGGGCTCACTGCACCTGCCCCGCTACCCTGGGCAGCCTCAAGTGCAGCAATTTTGCGTTTGACGGCGCGCACATCAGGGTGAGCTGGCGTGTAGATCGACAGCAATCTGGTGTACTCCGCCTTGAGGCTACCCAGATCCTGCGGCTTCTCGGCTGTCGCACCATACGCCCCGGGTTTGGTCGTGACTCCGGCACTGGCGGCAGAAACCTCCAACTCATTGAAGCGCAATTCCTCACGGGCAGCCTTATAGTCGCGGTCGACTTCCTTAAGCTCGGTTTCGGCGCGCGACAGCATATCCATACGCAATTTCTGATGCTCAGGCAGCGCGTTGCTGTGAGCCTGCTTGAAGTCCGCCAGCCGGTTCTCCAGGGTTTCCAGTTCAACCCTGAGTTTGTCTGCCTCCTGCGTCAGGAACTCCGTCGTCTCACTGGCTCTTTCGGTGCGCTGCTTGATGTTTTCATTCAGAAACAGTGTCGCCAGCTCGTTGGCTACGTTGTTGGCGATCTCTGGTTGCCGGTGTTCAAAGCCAACGCGGAACGCAATGGTCACCTCTCCGCGCCCCTTGACGGCAGCACTGACGAGGGAAACGGCAATCGCATTGCGCATTTCATCGATTTTCTCGGTGACGCTCAACTGCTGGCCTTGCGAAGGAAACAAATTGTATTTGTCGATGATCTCTTGCAGGTGCTCGCGGGTCATCACGCGCTGGCGAATGACTTCGATGCGCTCATCGGCAAAGGTATTATTGTTTGCCGCAACCAGGTCTGGCGAGATCTGCTGGGACTCAACCAGAATAGTACTGGACGACTCATAGACGGGAGGGATGGACATCGCGGCCAAGACACTCACCCCGAGTATTGCCGCGATAGTCACGGTCACCAACACGGCTCGATGCTTGATGATTGCGATGTAGTCGTTGACCGACATTTCGTATTCAGAGGCCATAGTTCTCACAAAGCTGAATTTTCAGAGTTCGAAGTAACTATAGGTCAAGGCCAAGCCGACGATGTTAGCGCTGGCATCCGGCACACCATCTTCCTGGCGTTGTTTGTAAGTGAAGAATAGGCGCGCTACCCAAAAAGGTGAGAGCTCTCGACTGGCCCAGACATTGATATTTCGCAGGGTATTGGACGTATCGCCTTTGTTTTTTTGCCATGAGGCATCCAGACCGGTACGACTGAGTTCGTCGATGGAATAACTCCATGTACCCCGCAGATTATCGCTCTCGACGAACCCGCCATCGCCATTGGCGATCGTACTGCGACTGGCGTCGAGCGTTGTGTCAAAGCGTTCGCCGGCATAGTGCAACGTGAACCCGCCTTGGCCTGTGGGATTGCTATCCGTACCCGTTACCTGGTTGACACCAGCGTACACGGCCCCCTCCAGCTGCTCGGAGATTTTAAAGTTAAAACCGACAGTGGGAGTGTAGCTGTTTGAGGATACAAGCCCGGAGCCCGACTCAGGCTCATAGCGACTCGCTGAGAAACGCGTGACGAGTACGACGCGTTCGCTCCAGTCATAATTCAAGCTCAGGCGGTTCGAAAGCTCGTCATAGCTGGTCAGCGAATTAATATCGTATTTGAAGTCTGAGTATTCAGTCTCATTGACCAAGGTACTTCGTTCGCTAAGCGCGGTGCGCCAATTGCCGCCCAACGAATATTGCTTTTGCGTACCATCGGCGGCAATCACCCCCGTTTCCTGGACCACACTGGAGAGCGTCGAGGTCTCGACATAGCTCGCCGTAAGTCCATACGCTCCTTTTTCGGTTTCACGTTGCCACCCTAGAAGCAGTTTGGGGTCTTCACGGTTGCTAACGACGGATGTATCAGACGAGCGCACGATGTTCAATCCGAGACCGATATTCAACTGATCCTGGTCGGAAGTCCCGACGAAGCTCACATCGGGAGCGATAATCGTGCGAGTTACCGCCTTCTCGTTGGTCCCAACAAGCAGTGGATTGCTATCGTGTTCTACAGTCGTTGGCAGAGCGATTGCTGATTGCCAGGTGGCAGCATAGGCCGCCCCTGAACACGGCAAAATAAAGATCGCCGTCGCAAGCCCGGTCCTTCGCAGTACAAGCACGTTAAACCCCAATACCTCGCGCAAAATCAAGGCACGACCAGCGTATCGCCGGCTTGGAGTTCATAGTTGGTGGACATATCACGCCCGGAGATCAAATCGTTGTAATGGACGGGCAGTACCTGTTTGTTGCGCACAATTTTTATGGCGTCTTTGTCCGCGAATTTGTCGAGCCCACCCGCCAGACTCAACACTTGCAGTACTGCCGTTGGACCTGCCAACTGCACTGAACCGGGTTTCAGCACTTTGCCCTGCGCGTAGACTATATTGCCCTTGGGGTCGCTGACGACAACGCTCACGTTCGCATCGGGTATGAACTCTTCGAGCTTTTTGGCAATTATTTTTTCGACTGCCGTGGAATCAAGCCCCGCAACCGCAACTCGCCCCACCAGCGGAAAAGTGATGCTGCCATCGGGAAGTACATGCACTTCCTCTTTTAGAGTCTCCTCGCGCCAAACGGAAACAAGAATGACATCCCCGGGATTTAGCAGGTAAGCCGAGGTTTTTTCGTTGGCGCTGGTGATGCTGGGCCAAACAACCAGCGCACAGAGTGCAGATAACAAAAAACGCAACATTGGGATCCCTCCGCCTAAGCAGCCGTGCAAGGAGTCTCACACAAAAACGGAGTCAAATCACTCTCCCCCATTTCGTGCCAACGAAACCTTAAGACAGCACCGGCATCGAGCTTATCGGCTGTAAATTTCATTTAGCATGGCCTCAGAGAGCGAAATTTTAATATTTAACAATGGTTTGCATCTAAACAAGTCCCCGATGGCTTTTCCACGTCAAATTAACTGCCTCATGGTCGACCGAAAATCCTGTTCAACTGAAACACCGCCAGCCACAGCTATTCCCCCTTTGCGTGCTTTTGTCAGAAAACCAGTCGACGTTTACTTCAATCAATCGAATTTGAAATGCCTATATTCGAACGACAAAAAAATTACCGTCAGACTGGCATCGCCGAAAAATGAAGACAGAAATTACACTTTTCGTCGATTGGCTACGACAACAAAACCAAATAACGCAGAAGAAAATAGCCATGCAAGAGCAGAAGGCGCTACGCCTTTCGGCTGATTCGATGTGCCGGTCAAACCTGTCTCCCGGACATTGTGGTCAACCATCACCTGATCAATGGTTACCGCCGCCACTAAGCCGTCAAAGGGCGAAACATTGACACCTTTCGTTGAGTCCGTCTCATGAATGACACTGCTGAGTTGGGCAGTTTGAGTGCCGGCGGAATAGAGATCGCTGATCAACGAGTGCACGCCAAGGGTGCCTCCAAAAATAAGTAGCTCGCTACCCGAATGTGCTTCAAGAACCCCGTCAACCGCAGCACTTAAAGCATCACAAGATTTGCTTATGTGCCTATTTTCATTGGAAAAACTGGTCGCCTGAGCATTAAAAACAGCCGCGCCGTTAAAGAGCATCACTAGCAGTAATAACTGAAGGAAAAGTGGTGGGCGCATAGCACAGCCTTCCTGCACAGGAGGTTATTTCAATTGTCGGACGGAGGAGATCTTCACTAGGCTAAATTGAGCGTATAAGCACATAGCCATCACGTCAATAGCTCGTCACGACAATACGCAGAAATAAAAAACACGTCGAACACCGTCAAAATATCGACACGACAAATGACTCCGTTATTGGCGGATGGACTGTTTCCCATGAAACAACCCGGATTCCGGTAAACCTGCAAATCATTACTGCCACAAATGGCTTTATTGTTATCTTTTAGAAAGTTAGCGTTGATTTTGAAAACAAATCTCACGTTGTCCTGTCACGTTAATAACTATTATTCTCAATTCTTTCACTACCATGTACTTTTCGTTGAGTACCCAATTCATTCCGAACAATTCAAAATCCAAGCCGTCAATCAGATGAACGGAAGCCCTACGAAAATGGATGAGCAGCGCCTCGAAGCACAAGTGCTGTTCACAATGAGTCTGGCAAGCGCCAGGATCTTGGTGATTCTACGCATCGTATGCATTGGAGCTCATTCCCCGGAGCTACGAAGACAGCCCGTAGAGAAGATGGTTGGCCTACACTCAAGCCCGGGGAGTAATCGTGCCTTGCAAAAGCAATTTGGAGTTCAATATGGCAGGGGCGCATGGAATAGTCGGCAGCAGATGATGGCATCTTTGCTACGAATGGGAGGCTGTCATACTCCAGCCGTTTCAATCGAAGGATGGAACCTGCTGCTTGTTTCAATATTGAAATCACTTGAACCGCAGGGGAAGAACCTAATTTGAAAACTAACACTGTCCCGAAGGTTAGCGTACTTGTTCCCATGCGCAATGCAGCCCCATTCGTTGTTCAGGCACTGACGTCAATATTGCGCGAAGTTACCATTAGCTTAGAAGTCGTTGTCATCAACGATAAGTCTACCGACCGCTCATTGGAATTGGTGTTGAATATCAAGGATGAGCGAATCCAAGTCGTAGATGGACCGGGCAAAGGCATTGCCGCAGCCTTAAACATCGGCCTGGCGTTGGCACGGGGAGACATCGTCATGCGCTGCGATGCAGATGATCTTTACCCGGTTAGCCGAATCGACCATCAAGTAACGTGGCTTGACAACAATCAAGATTATGCGGCTGTGTGTGGGGGATTTACTGCACTAGATGAATCAGGGCTACTCCTCACCCAGCTAGAGACCGGTGAAATCGGCGAAGATATCACTGAGGAGCTCAATTTAGGGTGCACGAGAACGCATTTTTGCACCTATGCAGTTCGCAAAAGTGCAATTGATCGGGTCGGCGGATTCAGACCCTATTTTGAGACGGGTGAGGACATCGACTATCAGCTGCGCTTAGCCAATTCCGGTCGAGTCATGTACTTACCTCGAATAGCCTACGAATACAGATTACATGAAGCGTCGATAACGCATACACAAAACAATTCAAAGCGTATTTTCTTCGAGGATATGGCCAGACAGTTTCAAGTTCAGCGCAAGTTGTATGGCCAAGATGATCTTCAGCGCGAGCAGCCGCCAACAATTCCCGATGGTAGCGCCGACAGTGCTAGTAGTGCAGCGAAACAGATAGGGGGGATGCTAATGGGGTCTGCATGGCGTACTCATCAAAGCGGTAATAAATTGGACGCCATAGCATTGGGAATCCGAGCACTGACGCACATGCCTTTTGACATCAGTTCGTGGCGCAGTGTGGCGGCACTGATTGTGAAGTCGGGCAAGCGTTCCCGATGAAAATCCGATTGTCTGCTTGCCTGCGTAGCGCGGCTAGCGCAATGGCCAAATGCGACTATAGTTCCTTTCGTGCGTGCCATTGAATCCGGGGTAGTTGTAATGCCGTCAGTTGATTTATCGCCATGGTTGAGCCTGCAACCGAAGCTTATAGCAATGAGAGTGCAGCACGTTTTGCGTGGGGAATCAAATGGTTAATGTTTCCCTTGATGTGCTAGTCGTTAACTATAATACAGCGGCTCTGTTGCAGCCGATGTTTAATGCATTAAGACAAACAAACAGTGCGGATCGCACACGCTATTTGGTGGTAGACAATGCCTCTTCCGATAATTCGCTCGAGTGCCTGGCAAACATTTGTCCAGAGGCATTGCAAGTGGTCAATGATAAAAATATCGGCTTTGGCCGGGCCAACAATCAATTAATCGAGCACCTGCAAGGTCAATACGCGTTACTCCTTAATACCGATGCCTTTATTGCCGCCGACACCCTGAGCTTGACCCTCGAATACATGGAAGCGCATCCGGACTGCGGTGTCCTGGGTGTTCGGTTAGTTGGGCGAGAAGGAGACTTACAACCGTCCTGCCGGTATTTTCCGACTCCGTTGAATGTCTTCATTGCGCGAACAGGACTCGGTCGCTTTTTCCCTGGGGTGAAAAAGGTCGACGACATGGCTTGGGATCATGAGTCGGTACGTGAGTGCGACTGGGTGCCTGGGTGCTACTACCTAATCCGCAGTGAAGTCATCGACCAGATTGGCTTGTTCGATCCGCGCTACTTTCTTTACTACGAAGAAGTTGACCACTGCAAACGCGTTAAACAGGCTGGTTGGAAAGTGATTTATTACCCGCATACCACGGTGGTGCATATCGGTGGAGAAAGTGCCAAATCTGTTGACAAGCTCAATTCGACCAGCCGTCAACTTACCAAGTTTCAGATCGAAAGTGAGCTGTTGTACTTTCGCAAACACCACGGCCTGGCGGGGTTGGCTTTTCATATGGCACTGGTGAGCCTTGGGGATCTAATTCTGGCGCTCAAGGCTCTATTGAAAGGCCGTGATTGGGCGTCTATCCAGGCGTGCTGGCAGCATACTAAAGTTACTTGGACATTGTTGCGTGAAACCCGTCTCGCCAGCCAACCAACACGGTAGATCTTTTATGTTCGAATTCATACGTGCCGACTTGCGTGCATACAGTGGGGATTGGGCGGCTCAGGGCTTCTGGGTGATGCTGGTTTATCGCTTTGGACGCTGGCGCTACGGCGTGCGTCCGGCGTTGTTACGCAAGCTGTTCTCTTTTATATACAAAGTACTATTCAAGTTTGTGCAGATCGTGACGGGTATCGAACTGCCGTGTGAGGTTGTGGTCGGCCGTAACTTTGTTATCGATCATTTCGGTGGAATCGTGATCAGTGGCTATGCGCAGTTCGGCGACGATTGCCGCATCCGCAACGGCGTGGTGGTGGGGCTAAAAAATGTGGATGAGCCCATTGCCCCGGTGATAGGCAACAATGTTGATATCGGCGCCGGGGCCAAGGTACTGGGCAATATTCGCATTGGCAATAATGTTGTGATCGGTGCCAATGCCGTGGTGCTCATAGATGTACCCGACGACTCGATTGCCGTGGGTGTGCCTGCAACTATCAAGAAAAGGAAGCGCACAGAAACAAAGGAACGCTCATGAACTCAATGGCCACTGGTATGGGTGTTGTAGTTATCGGTCGTAACGAAGGTCGACGGCTTGAGCGTTGTCTTTCTTCGCTGGTCGGTGTGGCGCAGAAGGCAGTGTATGTCGACTCAGGGTCAACGGATGGTTCTGTGCCGATGGCGCTGAAGCTTGGGGTCGAAGTGGTCGAGTTGGATATAACGGTCCCCTTTACGGCTGCGCGCGCGCGTAACGAAGGCTTTGCGTGTGTGCGGCGTTTAATGCCGACGTTACGTTATGTTCAGTTTGTCGATGGTGATTGCGAGGTGGTCGAAGGCTGGCTGCCTCGGGCGCAGGCCTTTCTTGATGAAAATCCTCAGGTTGCGGTGGTCTGTGGGCGGCGGCGCGAACGATTTCCACAGCGCTCGATTTACAACTTAATGTGCGATCTCGAATGGGATACCCCGCTAGGTGAGACCAAGGCTTGTGGTGGTGATGCGCTGATCAGGGCCGACGCTTTCGCCACTGTGTCGGGTTTTCGACCGGAGCTGATTGCCGGGGAAGAACCCGAGTTGTGTCTGCGTCTACGTGCGAATGGATGGAAGGTCTGGCGCCTGGATAGCGACATGACCTTGCATGATGCGGCCATGACTCGTTTTGGCCAATGGTGGCGGCGTACTCTGCGAGGCGGCTACGCGTTTGCCGAGGGCGCATTTCTGCATGGAAATGCACCGGAACAACACTGGCGGCGCGAGTCGCGGCGGGCCTGGTTTTGGGGCTTGGGGATTCCATTGGCGACTATCATTACGGGCTTGATGCTGGGGTGGCTTGGGCTGCTTTTGCTGCTGGTTTATCCATTGCAGGTAGCGCGTCTGGCTCGTCGGGGCGATAGATCCGTGCGCGAAAACTGGTTGCTGGCTTTCTTTCTCGTGCTGGGGAAATTTCCTGAGTTGCTTGGGCAAGTCAAGTTTCTATTGGACAGATTCGGCATCGGTAAATCGGCGTTGATCGAATACAAGTGAGACTTTTATGAGTTTTTGGCTAGTACTGAAAAGCGTGCTTTCTTTACATGCTGGATATTCCGTCAGAGCGTTGAAAAACAAGCTGAAGCTCCTGATATTGGTCGGGATAAACTGGTCCAGGCTGAAATTATTTCTGTTACGCATGTCAAACGCGCTGGGAAAGTCCGGACTTGAGAAGCTGGGGGCCGACTGTATCGGTGTTGTTCATTGGCCTTACATTAGTAGAAATTGGGACTCCCAGGTCAGGCTTAACGTATTAGCCTCACATTACGAAGTGGTCACAAAAAGCTGTCCACAGTTTTTGCTTTTCGGGCGCAATGACCGCTTTATCTTGAGTGATTTGTCAGAGTGGTCGGCCGATTGCTCCTTGGTTCTGGATCGTCCCGTATGGTTTATGCGCGAAGGAGAGCTGGTACTGAACTTGTTCCAGGGAAATTTGCGCGTTGCATCAATAGCCTTCACGTTGTGCCACACCGAGATTGAGCTTTGTATTTTCATCGGTGCAGTTCAAGGGATACACAAAGGGATTGAGAGTGATAAGTCCTTGGCAATTTACCGGGAGCTTACAAAAGATTTTGAAGGCCTTCGGCCAAGAAGTTTTCTGATTGAGACTATTAAATACATTTCAATGAATATTGGTGTTGGAAAAATATATGCGGTAGGGGATGGGTATCGCCATCATCGTCATCCGTATTTCGGCGCTGAAAAAGCTCAAGAGCTTGCGGCAAATTATGATTCGATCTGGTTGGAGCATGGGGCGACACCTTCAGAGCGCGAAGATTTTTTTGAGATCCCCCTGGCTTCATCCAGGAAGCCGCTTGACTCTATTCCTTCAAAAAAGCGCGCCATGTACCGCAGGCGCTATGAGCTTCTAGATGACACATTTACAGCAATAGATAAGGTGTTGATAGGCAGCTATTTAGCACATTGACGTTCGTGATCACCGTACGCCTGTGGGTTCGCCTGCAGTAATAATTCACCGCAACGACATCGAAGCTTGGTTCCTATGCGTATCGCTTATTTCATCAATCAATATCCCAAGGTCAGCCATAGCTTCATCCGCCGCGAGATTCTGGCGTTAGAACGCCAGGGCTTGGAAGTGCAGCGCATTGCGCTGCGTGGCTGGGATGCCGAATTGGTGGACGCGGAGGATGTGTCGGAACGCGATAAAACCCTTTATGTGCTCCAGGGTGGAGTCAAAGACCTGTTGGTACCTGTCTTCCAGGTGCTGCGCGCCAAGCCGCGGCGCTTTTTATCGGCGCTCTGGTTGGCGCTACGCATGGGCCGACATGCCGATCGCCCCTTGCCGTACCATTTGATCTATTTGTTCGAGGCTTGCCGCTTGCTGTCTTGGTTAGAAGCATTCGGTGCCGAGCATGTGCATGCGCATTTCGGCACTAACTCAACCGAAGTGGTGATGCTGGCCAATGCTCTTGGCGGGCCCGCCTATAGCTTTACCGTGCACGGTCCTGAAGAGTTCGACAAACCGCAGTTTATTCATTTGGGCGAGAAAGTTCAGCGCTCGGTTTTTGTCGTGGCCATCAGCTCTTATGGACGCAGCCAGCTGTTTCGCTGGGTGCCTCATGCGCACTGGGCAAAAGTCAAAGTGGTGCATTGTGGCCTGGAACGAGCCTTTCACGATGTACCGGCAGTTGCTTCACCGGCTGCCCCCCGGTTGGTTTTTGTGGGGCGCTTGAGTGAACAAAAGGGGCCATTGTTGTTACTGGAGGCCGCCCGTATTCTGGCAGCGCAATCCGTAAAGTTTGAAATAGTGTTGGCCGGCGATGGGGAACTGCGTGAAGAAATTGAAGCCCTGATTGCGCAGTATGGTTTAGAGGCTCAGGTTCGTATCACCGGCTGGATTAGCAGTGCGCAGGTGCGAGAGGAAATTCTTGCGGCACGGGCCCTGGTGCTGCCGAGTTTCGCCGAGGGCTTGCCTGTGGTCATCATGGAAGCCATGGCCCTGCGCCGGCCAGTACTTACGACTTATGTGGCGGGTATTCCCGAGTTGGTGCGCCAAGGTGAGAACGGTTGGTTGTTCCCCGCCGGCGCGGCTGAGGACTTGGCCGCAGCGCTCGCAGACTGCCTCGCGCAACCTGCTGAAGTGTTGCAGCGCATGGGCGACGCCGCCTATCAGCGAGTGCTGGAGCGGCACGACATTGATACCGAAACGACCAAATTGGCGAAATTGTTCAAGGGCCAAACATGATCACGTTGTTCAGTTGGCTGTTCAGTGCACTGTTGATACTCGTCCTTTTGCCGGTGCTGGTGCTGTTCATCCAGGTGTTGTTGGCCTGCCTGACTGTGCGGTCGCCTGCGTCGAAACAAGGATCGCGGCCACGAGTGGCGGTGTTGGTGCCTGCACACAATGAATCATCGATCATCGTCGCAACGTTAAATAGTATTCGGCCGCAGTTGCTTGCTGGCGATCGCCTGTTGGTGGTGGCGGACAACTGCTCTGACGACACAGCCGAGCACGCCCGCGCTTCGGGCGCCGAGGTGGTTGAGCGCAGCAATGATCAGCAGCGCGGCAAGGGCTATGCGCTGGACTTTGGCGTGCGTCATTTGACGAGTAACGCGCCGGACGTCCTTATCATTGTTGATGCCGACTGTCAGGTGGCCGAGGGCGCTATTGAAAGGCTGGCAGTGCGTTGCATCGAATCTGGGCGGCCTACTCAATCACTTTATCTGATGCGTGCTCCAGAAGGCGCCGGGCTAAAAGTGCGGCTTGCCGAGTTTGCCTGGTGTGTGAAAAACCTGGTGCGGCCCAAAGGGTGGGCTCGGCTTGGTTTGCCCTGTCAGTTAATGGGCGCAGGCATGGCATTCGTTTGGCGGGATCTGCCTTTAATCAATTTGGCCAGTGGGCATATCGTCGAAGATCTGAAGATGGGCCTGGATTTCTGCCGACGCGGCAAACCACCTTTATTTTGCCCAGACGCTTTGGTGACCAGTTATTTTCCACGCAGTGAGGAAGGTTTAAGTATCCAGCGAAAGCGTTGGGAACATGGTCACCTGGGGGTACTTCTCGGTGATACGCCAAAGTTGATCATGGAGTCTATTAGTCGGGGCAACTGGAGTCTTTTGGCCCTGACGCTGGATTTGTTGGTGCCGCCGCTGGCCTTACTGACCCTGATACTGGGAGCGGCGTTTAGCCTGTCCTGGTTTATGTTTGTGTTCTTTGGTGCCCTGGCACCCTCCTTGATAGCTTCTACCGGGCTGGCCATCTTGGCTGTGACAGTCTTGCTGGCATGGAACCAATTTGGTCGGGGGATCATATCTTTTTCTACCTTGTTGTATGCGCCGTTCTACGCGTTGAAAAAAATACCCCTGTACCTGGGATTTTTAATCAAGCGCCAGGTTGAGTGGGTGCGTTCGAAGCGAGATGACACGTGATGCGTGCTCTTACCTGGCAGGACAACTGGAAAACGATTGTCCCGAAACTCAGGCTGGTCAGCGATGTTGGCGATGAACAGGATTTGATTGATGATTTGTCCAGGTTTGACACAACAACAGTGCTTGGGTTCGTCAATGCGCACGCCATGAACCTTGTGTCGGGTAACAATCAATACTACGAGGCGTTGCTGTCTGCTGACGTTCTACTGCGAGACGGCAGCGGCATGGCCATGCTGTTTCGCCGTCTCGGACTGGCCCCGGGATTAAATATGAATGGCACGGATTTTATTCCCAAATTGCTGGCTGCGTTCAAAGGACGACGCGTGGCATTTTGGGGCACTGAAGAGGCTTTTCTAGCTAATGCGGTGAAACGAAGTGAAGCGCTATTTGCGGTAAATGTAGTGTCTGCGCACCATGGTTTTGCTGAAGCGGATGCCTATGTAAACCTTGCCAGGTGCTGGCAGCCAGAATTGGTTGTGCTGGGAATGGGCATGCCCAAACAAGAGGTCGTAGCTACCAGGCTAGCCGCCAGCGGTGTGCCATGTCTGATTGTCTGCGGTGGGGCTATCCTCGACTTTCTGGGTGGCAAAGTTGATCGGGCGCCGAAATGGGTGCGTCGTCTCGGTTGTGAATGGGTGTTCAGGCTGATACAGGAGCCAAAACGATTATTCAGTCGCTATGTGGTTGGTAATCCGATGTTCTTGCTGCGTATGCTTATCTACAGAAGGGCCACTCCTTAGCGGGTGCTCTCACTTGCCCGCTTTTATCGCGCCCCTCGGTATCGACTAGTAGGCATGCTTGCCGGAGAAGGCAAGCACAGTGCGCAGAAGAATGACGAAATCGAGCCAGAGCGACCAGTTGTTGATGTATTCAATGTCCGAATCAACCCGCCGAATCATCTGTTCTATATCTCTCGTTTCACCACGAAAGCCACGTACTTGAGCCAGGCCTGTGATCCCTGGCTTGATGTTGTGACGGGCAAAATAGTCCGCGATGTCGGGTGAGTACTGCGCATCGTGCGCAATGGCGTGGGGGCGAGGCCCCACCAGGGACATTTCCCCCATCAACACGTTGAACAACTGCGGCAGTTCATCCAGGCTGGTTTTGCGAATAAAGGCGCCCACCCTGGTAGTGCGCGGATCGTTCTTTTCAGCCTGTTTGACGATGCCATCTTCCGGTTGATGGACGACCATGCTTCGGAATTTCCAGATACGAAACGAGTCGCCACTCCACCCCATGCGTTTTTGTCGAAAGAACACCGGTCCAGGGCTGTCGAGCTTGATGGCAATGGCGACTACCGCCAGCAACGGTGATGCAATCAGCAAGATGAGAAAGGCCAGGACTCTATCTTCAAGGTTCTTCAGAAGCAGCCGCATCCCCATCAGCGGAGTTTCAGAAAGGGTCAGCACGGGAATCCCGGCAATTTCACGTACGCTGTGATTGATCAAGCGTAGTGAAAAAATATCCGGCACCCAGTTTACGGCGATGTGCTTATCAAACAGCTTTAAATAAACGTCTTTGATAACCTGCGGACCATCCAGTGGCGTAACAAAATAGACGGTACGAATGGAGTGCTGAACAACTAGCTCATCCAGGTCGGAGATATGGCCCAGTATGGGTAAGCGATGTGGATTTTTTGAACTGTCTTCCACATGATCTTCATCCGTCCCGATCAACACTGCCCCAACCACCTGCTCACTCAGCCAGGGGTTATTGCTGATTTTCTGGTAAAGAAAGTTGGCCAGCTCTCCCTTGCCAATAATAAGTGCGTTGTTCCTATGAGCCGGATGGGCCAGGAACTTTTTCTGGACTTCGCGTGTTGCGAGGTGCAAAAGCAACTGCGCGAAATACCCGATAACAAACAACTCACCCACCAACAAACGCGAGTACTGCTCACTTTGCTTGGTAAGAAAGGCCATGGCAACAAGAAAACAAAAAACGGCCGTCCATGCCTTGAGAAGCTTAAAAGTTTTGACAGCGAAGCCGACATTGCTTCGGTAAATAGCATAGTGATCGTATACGACGGCCAACGCCCCCAGTAGCAACAGGACCATGATGACATAGGCCTGCGATATAACGCCGATGTGATAGTTGATCAGGTACCACGCGACACCGGTCACCGTGACACAATCGAGCCCGGCCTGGATAACGATACTGGTACTGCTTCTTCGCTGAAGAACGGAACGACTAGTATTGGGCTCAAAAATCATATTTAGATCTCATTTGCTGCCCCTCGCGCTCAATGAAGTCGCGATTCAGTCCGCGTTACCGCCAAACCACTCCTGCTTGTGATAAACCACCGACAACCAAATTTATAGACTTCGGGCAGGATGGAGCAATGCCTGCTATCACTTTAGCATCACCATGGAGTCCTGCCACCGGTTCGGCGTTCGTTGTCAGTGTTGGGTTTTTGGGAGAAACGCCTGTTGCAACAGGAAGCAGGCATCGACAAGGTTACGCCGCTGGCGCTTCGCCTGACGGCTACGGTGATGCTCGGTGCCTGCCTGACGATGGCGGTGATCGATTAAAAAAGTGTGGAAGCCCTACTTTTTTTCCACCAGGAACTATTGTGGATGGAGCGCGATCTGGTCAGCCCAGTGCCGCCGCACACACTCAGTGTCCTACCCGCCGTTGCGCATGGAAACCATCACCGCGCAAAACGCCGTGGCTTTCACCCGACACTTCGGTGACCGCGTAGAGACCATGGCCGAACTGGCCCGCGAGGGTTACACCGGGCACATGCACCTGGACGATCAAGGAGATGCAGTGGCGTTTATCTGGGGCGCGGCGGCCAAATCCGCGCCTGTCATAACGCCCCTCGCCAAAGCGGGCGAGCCGACAACAAAAATCGTGGAGAACGAACATGCCTCACCAAGTCATAGTCAACGCTGACGATTTCGGCCTCAGTGCCTGCGAAAACGCAGTGATCCTGGGGGCTTTTCAGGCGGGAGTCATCAGCTCCGCTACCGCCATGGCCAATATGCCGGCCTTCGAAGCGGCGTGTGTCATGGCCCGGCACCCGATACTCGAAGGCCGGATCGGGCTGCACTTCAACCTCACGTACGGGCGCCCCTTGAGCCAGTCGATTCTGGGTCGAAGCACCTTCTGCAACAACACCGGCATGTTCGACCTCAACCTGTCCCGCCGCCGCCTCTGGCTCAGTCGCCGAGACCGTGGTGCGGTGCTCGAAGAGCTCAAAGCGCAATGGCAACGCTGCCTGGACAACGGCGTGCGACCGAGCCATCTGGACTCTCACCAACACGTGCACAACATCTGGCCCATCGCGGAAATCGTCGCCCGCTTCGCCGCCCACCAAGGGGTGCCGGTACGGCTGGCGCGCAATCTGGGGCAAAACCTGAGCCTGCCAAAGCGCCTGTTCAAGGAACTGCTCAATCGGCGTTTAACTCACCTGGCCGGCGCCACTGCTAACTACGTGTGCACCCCGGTGGACCTGCGCAATGCTGCGCCACCGACCGATGGGCTGCTGGAGATCGTCGCGCACCCTAACCAGCTCGGCGCCGATTTTGGCGATGCCTATCTCGATCATGGCGAGTCGTTGAGCGCACTGTTGGACCAGCGTTTGCCGGGGGTGCAACGAGTCTCTTACAACGGGGTGGGCAAGTCTTACAGCGAGCGAGCAGAGGCGATTCTGGAATAAAAAACCACACTGTTGTGGAGTCGCTGTGGAAGCGCTATGTGTTTTTCCATTGGGAACTGATGTGGATGGAGCGCGATCTGATCCGGTTTGCGCGGCGAGTCCAGTCGCGAGCCGGTGGGCTTGATGTTCACTTGAATACAGCGGCGTCAGTGATGCCGCTTTCGCGGGCAAGCCCTAATGCCGATTAGTTAAGACGCAATACCTGATCGCGATGGCGGATTGACAGGCAACGCAAGTGTTGACTGTACCACCGCCATCGCGAGCAGGCTCACTCCCACAGGGATTGCGGCGTTCAATACCTTAACTGATCGGCATTAGGGAAAGCCCGCTCCTGCAGGGATCCTCGGCGGCCACAAAAACTGCGTCTCATGAAAATCAAAAATGTGGGAGTGAGCTTGCTCGCGAAGGGGCCAGAAGTAGCAATACGTTTCTTAGCGCGTCACCACCAACGTAAAACACATCGGCAACTGCGCCGCCTGCCGCTCATACCGGTCATACAGCTCCTCTCGGTTGGAGTGCGGGTATTCCTTGAAGTGGCTGATGTGCAATCCGGCGTCGAGGGCGCCGGCGAAAATGTCGCCCAGGGTGTGGACGAACCAGTAAGACGCGGCGGCCTGTTGTTCGACCTTGCCTTCGTAGACGATCGGCTGGTTCTGCACGAATGGCTCGCTGCGAAAATACGAACTGTCCGGGCGGTAAGGATCAGCTGACTCGGGGTCGAACATTTCCAGGAACGGGTGGGTTTCGTATACCACCAGCGCGCCGCCAGGTTTGAGGGTCGACGCGACGTGACGCATGAACTCGCCGATGTCCGGCATCCAGTTCAAGACGCCGATGGTGATCAGGGCTACGTCGAAACGATTGTGCATCGCACCCGGCAAATGATGAATGTCCGCCTCGATGAACTCGGGTGTATAAGCCGAGTGCGATGCCAATTCCCGGGCCTGATCAAGAAACGCTGCGGACTGATCGACGCCCACCACGCTATGGGCACCCAATGCATACAGCGAGAGACTTTCGCGGCCGTTGTTGCAGCCCAGTTGCACCACGTCCTTGCCAACAACGCCCACCTGCTCCAGCACACCGGTCAACGTCGCATCCAGGCAGGAGAAATTTCTCTGCCCCACGGCGCTCAAAATCTCGTGCCATTCGCGGGTGTCTTTGTGGTGTCGGGCGGAATCGTTCCACGCCTCGCGGTTGCTGGCGATGGCTGTTTCTTTTGTCGGCATTTCCATTGCACGCTCCAGATTCGGATCTTGTCTAACCGGCACGAGTCTAGATCAGCCTGCAAAAAACACCTGTTGGAATCTTGTAAATCGGGCACGGCGAACGCGTGCCCATACGACAGCTATAGTTAATGGCCTTGGGGAATTGCGCGAAAACCGATGATGCAGGTGTTGCCATGAAAAAAACCGATCTGACGCTGCTATTCACTGCTTGCCTGATTGTTGCAAGCGCCGCCCACGCAGACGACCGCATGACGCCGACCACCGATTACAGCAGTGAATTCAACTATTACGGGGCCGACCAACCCTTCGCCCACCCCGTTCCACCTTCCATGAGCATCGTACCGCCAGGTTCGTATATCCCGACCTCGCCCCAGGAATTCATACCGATTTCAAGCGAGCACGTGTTCTACGATTCCCAATTACCGACACTCGCCGATGCCTCCGTTCGGGTGTTCATCCGCACGTACGATGCCGAGCACGGGGTGTACGTGAACGAGGAAGTCCTCGACCCGACCTGCACACTCGAATGCCTGAGCCATCAGCGCCCCATGCTGCAATAAACCTACCATTGGCGTTTATCCGGGCGTGCCAGGCCGAGTTTCTCGATCCGGTAGCGCAACATATCACGGCTCAGGCCCAACAGCCGAGCGGACTTGGTCACGTTCCAGTCGGTCTTGTCGAGCATCTTGCGCACCATATCGCGCTCGACTTCGGGCAGGTTCATCGACTCGCTGCCGTTGTAGATCGGGCGCGGCTCGTGGTGTTGAGGCTCATGCTGATACATCGGTGGGTCATCCACCAGGCTCAGGCAAACGTTTAACTGGTGAACGGCGATGGTATCGCTCTGGGCCAGCAGTACCGTTTGCTCAAGCATATTGCGCAATTCACGCACGTTGCCCGGCCAACTGTAGCTGAGCAGCAGTTCTTCAGCCTGATCGCTGAAATGCAGGTTTGGCTTGCCATAGCGTTTGCCGTGGGCCCCAAGGAAATGCCGGGCCAATAGCAGGATGTCTTCGCCGCGGGCATACAGGCGCGGCACCTTGATGGAAATGATCCGCAGACGGAAGAACAGGTCACGGCGAAACTTGCCCTGCTGGACCATTTGTTCAAGATTGCAGTTGGTGGCGCTGATCACACGCAGATCGACCTTGCGCTCCTTCACCGACCCGACTCGACGGATGGTGCGGTCTTCCAGCAGCTTCAGCAGCTTGGCTTGTAACAGCAAGTCCATCTCACCGATTTCATCGAGAAACAGCGTACCGCCATCGGCCGCTTCCACCAGGCCGACACGGCGGTCCTTGGCGTCGGTAAAGGCGCCTTTCTCGTGACCGAACAGTTCCGACTCCACGAGGTTTGAGGGGATCGATGCGCAGTTGAACTCAATGAACGGTCCTTTGCTGCGCGGGCCGTCGAAGTGCAGCGCCCGGGCCACCAATTCTTTACCGGTGCCGGTTTCACCTTCTACCAGCACGGGTGGCAAGTCGGTGTTGGCCATGCGTCGCTCGGCGTCGAGCAACTGGGCGATGGTATTTTTAAGGTAGTTCATCGGCGCCGATTCGCCGATCAACGCCTGCACGCCGGACTTCTGCGCCTCACGTTCCTGATAAAACGACAACGTGCGTTCCATGCGATCGGTCGCCAGCGCCTTGTCCAGCAACAGCTTGAGTTCGGGCAACGCCACCGGTTTAGTGACGTAGTGAAAAGCGCCCTCTTTCATCGCCACCACGGCATCTTCGACATTGCCATAGCCCGTCATCATGATCACTTTCAGGTCCGGCGCGCTGACGCGCAGCTTCTGGATCAGATCGTGACCACTCATGCCCGGCAACGAGTTGTCGGTCAGCACCACGTCAGGGGCGAACGTACTTAATTGCTCCAGTGCATCTTCAGCAGAGTGACAGACCGTTACCTCGAAGTCTTTGCGCTCCAGGTAGGTCTGAATATTTTCGGCGAGTATTTCGTCATCCTCGACCAGCAATATGCTGCGCTCCATATTCCCCTCCCGTTGCCACTCTAAAGTTGAGACAGACGCGGGTTCCTTCCTGCTCTTGGCTGGTCAGTTCAACCGAGCCTTCGAAACGCTCCATTATTCGTTTGACCAGGGCCAGGCCTACGCCTAACCCTCCTTGTTTGGTGGTGAAAAACGGCTTGAAGACCATCTGTTGCTGCTGTTTGTTCATGCCTTTGCCGGTGTCAGTGAGGATCATGCGCACATGGCCGTCGTGAGGCTGTTCGATATCAATCGTCAGGTGGCCACCCTTGGGCATCGCTTCCAGGGCGTTGGCAAACAGGCTATTGAGTATTTGCGTCAACAGCACCTGTTGGCTGACGACCGGTGGACAAGTTTTAGGCGTGAAGTGCACCTCCACGTTCGAACGCTTTATCAGGGCATCGAAAGCACTCAGGGTGTCATCAATGGCCAGCACCAGGTCGACCGTTTCATAGTCGTCATTCATGGGCCGCAACGACACCAGCAACTCCCGAACCCAGCGCGACATGCGATCAACCTGATTGATGATGTCGCCGATGTTCTTCTGCGCACTCTGGCTGGCGACGTCCTGGGCCAGCTCGGCGCTGGAGCGAATATTGGCCAGCGGATTGCGCAAACTGTGCGCGACCGCCGATGACATTTCCCCCAGGGCAACGAAGGTTTCATTGGTAATCAATTGTTTTTGCTGGCTCTTCAGCAACATCGCGGCCTGGCGCACAATCCAGAACAACCCGAGGTAAATGACCAGACCGCCGAGCACCGTCGCCAGCCAGATCGCCTTGAAACCACGCTGGATACGCGCTACCAGGTCCACCGGCTCCTTGTAGATCTCGACCATGGCGACCACTTTGCTTTTGTCGGCATTGAACATCGGGATGTAGTTTTCGATGAACAGGTATTCCGGCTCGCGCAGCAGTCTCTGTTCGGGGCGCTCTTCGTCGATCTCGTGGTAGCTGGTGGACACCGCTTCTTTCATTTCAAACGATTCGTCCAGCTCATCGTCGCCTTCGATACGCGTGCCGATCAGCTCCGGGTTCGTCGACCAGACCACGGTCCGATCCAGCGCGTACACCGTCGCCAGCAAAATGTCCGGCAGATGCTCCACATGATCGAGAAATTCAATGCGCGCAGCCGCGCGGGCTCCCGGGGACACGTCCGGATATGCGTTGTCCAGGCGCGGATCGAGCATTTCGCCCATGGTTCTGTCCGGGCTGATCGTGGCATGACGAATTTCGGCAGCACCAATGGCCTGAATGAATTGCGCAGTCAGCATCGAATCGCGCTCGATGCTCTCGGTGACGACGAAACGCGTGGAAATATAGCCAAGCCCCGACGCGACGGCGGCGATGATGAGAAAGCTGCCCAGGGAAAACCAACGCAGCAGATTGAATTGTCCCATCCGCTTCTGGCCTTTTGCTGCCGGCGTGGCCGGCTCCGGTTCTTGTTGTTCTAGTGTCGGCATAGGGTTGTCCTGAATGCTCGCTTCAAGCCTGTTCAGCCATGTTACGGTTCAGTGTAGGTGGCATTGAACGCGCCTGTCTCTGACCCAATGATATTATTTCGCCGCTATTGTGCCTGCGCCGCTTGCAACGGTTGCTGACGGTCAGTTTCTTCCTGCAAAAATTCCATAATCGATTGCGCGGATTTCTCATCCAGACGCAGGTTGGGCATCGGGATTTTGTCGAAACGTTCAAACAGCTCCACGGCAATCGGGTCTTTTTCCTTCAGCATCTTGTCCGGCTCACGAATCCAGCGATTGAGCCAGGCCGGGGCGCGTTGGCGGGTCACGCCGATCAGGTCCGGGCCGATGCTGCGCATGCCGATGCCCTGCCCGTCCATCGGGCCCAGGCTGTGGCACGACGCGCAGCGGGTGCGAAACAGTTCTTCGCCATTGCTGGGCGGACGAATTTCAGGAGCGTTGGCGTAGCTTTCCCCCGTGCTGGCTTTTTTCCAGTTCTGCAAGGTGTTGGCCAGCTGATCGGCGAGAATCCACGGGTTCTCGAACGGTGAGGCTTTCATCCAGCGACCGGTGCTCTGGTTGCCGACGATCAGGCTCAGGTTGTGATCTTTGCTGCGTCCATTGTCGACGCCTTCAATGAATAGCCCGAGTTTCTTGCGCAACTCGGTGACATCAGCAAACTCCCCGGTGAGGAATTTCCAGCCCGGCCCGACCTGGAACCGTTGGGCATAGGCCTTGAGCACTTCGGGTGTGTCGCTCAACGGGTCGATGCTGATGGAGTAGAAAAAGATGTCCTGGCCAACCCGGTCGCCGAGCAGCTTTTGCACCTGACGCAGGCGCGCGGTTTCCAGTGGGCAGGAGTCACTGCACGAGGTGAAGATGAAGTTGATCACCACCACCTTGTCCTTGATCAAGTCATCGAAAAAATGCACCTGCTGACCGTCCTGATCGGTCAGCAGGGTGTTGGGGAAATAATCGCCGCCCCAGGGTGTCGCCGACTCCTGCGTCGGCGACAACACACCTTCATGGGCCAGCAGTACCTGACTGGCCAGCAGACAGCTGACCAGTACCAATATCAGGTGCATGCCCAAGGCGCGGGAGCGCGGCGTTTTAATGTTCATGTTCATGCTCATGTTCATGTCGGCTCCCTCGCGGCGTTTCATTTAACCGGCACTTTAGGGCCGAAGCCGTCACCAGTGGTGTAGGTTGGCAGTGCGGCGGAGTTGACGTAGCGCACACCATCCCAGCTAGGCAGCGGTGTTGGCATCAACTGGAATTGCCCGGGTTTCTCAATGTCCCAACGCAGCAGCATTGAGTTGTCTTCATGCTGGGTGTTGTGACAGTGCTCCATGTAGGTCCCGGCAAACTCGCGGAAGTTGATTGCCATCTCGACGTTGTCCAGACCGTCTTTTTCCGAACCGATGCGGTACACGTCCTTACGCGCCCATTTTTCCCACTCTGGTGGTGCCTTGCCGCCACGACTGAGGATGATTCCCTCCTCGAAGTGCACATGCACCGGGTGGCTCCAGCCACTGCCGCCAAGCTTGATGTTCCAGACTTCCAGGGTGCCGTAACCGGTAGACCCTGCATCCGTTGGACCGTTGGCCAGTTGGGTCGCGGCGTTCAAACGACGCGGGTCCATATGGTAGCCGAAGCCGCCATCGGTCTTGACTGTCCACGGCGCTTCATCGGTACCGTCGGAGCGGCCGAAGACGAAGGTCCGGTGCCGAGCCTTGGCCAACAGCGCCTGGTCAGCCGGATTGTCGCGATGAAGCTTCAGAGGGATCATCACCAAGCCTACGGGCTTGCCCGGTTTGGCCGGTTCGTACAGTGCAGGGTCCATGGCGAGGTCTTGACCGGTATACGCCTTGACGTTGAGTTGCAGGATTTTGCCCACCGCCGGATCACCCTTGTCCCACTGCGGGCCCTTGCTGCCTTGCTTGATCACGGCCAGGTATTTCTCCGACAGCACGTCCGCCAGCGAGACAGGATCTTTCGGGCCTTTACCATCCTCATGCACCAACAGGTTGACGAAGAACACCTTGTCGCCAGGCTTGATGCCGTTTTTCGCGAAGTTGACGATGATGTCGAAACGCTCGGCAATGCCCTGGGTCGGCAGAATGGCGTTGTGGTTCTGAAGATCGCCGTCGCCGTCCAGGTCCATGGTGCCGTCGAATGGCACGCTGTGCTCCATGATGTTGCCGTCATTGGCGATCATGTGGAACGGCACGCGGGCATAGGACACACCCGAACCTTTAGGGCCCTGGAACTCGCCGCTGGTGCCTTTGATTTCACGCACAAGCGCCAGTTTGTAGTAACGCGACACCGAGCCGTTGAGAATGCGGAACCGGTAGCTGCGAGCGCGCACATCCAGGGTCGGTTTCCATTGCCAGTTGACCATCACCTGGTCGCCCAGGAAGCCGTCGGTGTTGAACGGGTTGAACCACAGCTGACCGTTCTGATCCCAGGCCTTGTCGGCCACAACCAGGTTGACGTCGTAGTCGCGGTTACCCCACGGCAAGGCACTGCCGCTAGGGAAACGCAGGTTGACGCCGTCGTTCACCGACTCGTTACCACGGTCCAGGGCGCTGTAGTAGTTCATCATCGCCGCGTTGCCCTTGTAGACGTTCTGCGCGGTGAAATCGAGCATGTGGTCATGGAACCAGTGGGTGCTCATGGTTTCGCGCCAGTCGCCACGGATCTTGATCGTGCCGTTCTCGCAGGTTTTGCGGCTCGGGCTCATATCGTTGGTCCACAGGGTTTCACCCGGTGCGCAAGGGAACGCCGCGCGTGGATCCTTTGCGTCAGTGTTGATGGTGTCGTAACCGGCCAGCTGGATCGGCCAGCGATAGTCGTAATACTGCCCGGGGAAGAAAAACGCGTTGGCATAACCATCGCTTTCCGCCGGGCCGTGACCGTTGTGCTCATGGGTCGTGATGGTGTGCAAACCAAAACCCATGTTGGCGGACGGGTCGATTGGCAAGCCGTTGTAGTGGCGCATCAACGTCGGCTGGCCGTAACGCACCATCAACAGTTTAGGCGGCAAGGTCCCGTCGAAGGTCCACACCGAATTGTGATTTTGCACCGGCATGTTCGGGTGGAATCTCGCATCAACGCCTTTGGAAGTACCCTCCGTTGCCGGAATACCGGCCACGTTGTGATACAGGCCACCGGGCCCGAACTCACCCACGGCATAACCGTGCATCTGATGGCTGTCGCGCCACCCCGTATTGAGCCTTGCTCCGGTTTGCACGGTTTTGTAGGCCATTTGCGGGTAGAACTCGTTCCAGCGCTGATGCGACCAGCCCTTTCCTGGCGGACGGCCTTCGGCAGAGGAGCCGATGTGGCGGTTGAGGAACACCTCGATCTGCGCCTGCCACGGGTTGCGGTCCACCACGTTGGAGTACTGACTGGGGAACGGTGTCAGCCCCGGTTGACGCATGAAGGCATCGAGTGCTGCGCTCGGTGGCGCACTGCGAGCCGCATTCGTCGGGTCTTGCTGTGGCAACGGGCCAACCGCCGCTGGCGGAAAACTCAACGGTGACGGCGGCGTGGTGGGGTCGAGTTTTTCCGGGCCGAACTCTTCAAACAGCACGAGCTGCTGAGTGAATGGCTGAGCACCATACAACGGGCTCGGTTTGCCATTAGTGGGGTAATTGAAACTGGTTTGCGCCGACGGCGGCAGGACGTTCTCCTGCCGCGTGATGTTACGGGTGCCTTTGACGCCATCGGGCAAATCGAAGGAGTCTTCGTTGGCCTCCGGCATGCTCAAAATGGAGTTCAGGGCGGCCGGTTCATCCGCCGGTGCGTCTTGATAAGCCGAAGGGTCGGACGGTTCAGGCTGTCGCTCGTCATCGATTGGACTGGCACGCAGACTCGCTGTGCTCAGCGTCATCGTCAGAAGGACGCTCAGTGGCGTCAACAAGCCAATCCACTTGTAGGGATAACGCGTTTTTCTGTCCATCATCAACCGCCTCGAATGCGTGAAGGGGGTGATGTGGGATTTGCAAGGACCTCGCCAATTTGTAACAGTTTTATACGAAATTATTAACACCCAGCAAAACAATGGCTTATCAACATCAATGTGCCATACCCCGGTAAAAATGACTGGGGCTTGACACCCGCTAGCGGGGAAAGTTCGCACCCATTTTCAGGGAACTCGTTTAAACGACAAACGGACGGTAGTGCCCTCGCCTTCGCGGCTGTCCAGGATCACCGCACCACCAAAACGCTCCATGATGCGCTTCACCAGCACCAGCCCGACGCCCAGCCCACCCTGTTTGGTGGTAAAAAACGGGCGGAACGCCATGTTGCGCTGCTCCTCATTCATGCCTTTGCCAGTGTCACTGACGATCAAACAAGTACCTGCATGTTCGATCGGTTCCAGCGTGAGGGTCAGCGTGCCCTCCTTGTCCATGGCTTCCAGGGCATTGGCCATCAAACTGTTGAGGATCTGCGTCAGCTGCACCTGTTGGCTCAGCACCATCGGCGTCTCCTTCGGCTCGAATACCACGTGAATCCTGGCCTTGGCGATCTGATGTTCGAAGGCCAGGAGACTGTCATGCAAGCAGGCGACCAGGTTCACCGCCTCCGCTTCGTCGTTGAGCGGTCGCAAGGATTGCAGCAATTCCCGGACCCATTTCGACATGCGATCGACCTGACCGATGATGTCGTTGATGTTCTTGTGGGCCGGGCCACTGTCGAACTCAAGCGCCAGTTCGGCACTGGAGCGAATGGTCGCCAACGGGTTACGCAGACTGTGGGCAACCGCCGAAGACATCTCCCCGAGGGCGACAAAGGTTTCGTTGGTGATCAATTGTCTTTGTTGCGTGGCCAACAGAATCGCCGCCCGCCGCACGATCCAGTACAGCCCCAGGTAGATCAGCCCTCCCCCGAGGGCCGTGGCCAGCCAGATCATTGCCAGGCCGCGCTCCATGCGTTCGATCAAGTCCTTGGGTTCCTTGTAGATCTCGACCATCGCGGTGACGGTATCGCCATCGGCGTCGAACAGCGGAATGTAATTCTCGATAAAGATGTAGTCCGGTGGTGTGACGAATTTCTGCTCCATCTTCCCCTTGTCCACGTTGTGATAGCTGGCGGACACCGGAGACCTGGAGCCAAACGCCTGATCGAGATCATCGTCGGCATGGATCGTGGTGCCCATCAACTCCGGATTGGTGGACCAGATCACCATGCGGTCGGGGGAGTAGATGTTGGCCAGGATCACATCGGGCAAATGTTCGATATGGTCGAGAAATTCACCTCGGGCACTGGCACGGGCCATTGGATCGACATCGGGAAATTCCTTGTCTTTGCGCGGGTCGAGCAACTCGCCCATGGTCCGCACATGGGGAATGGACACATGGCGCACCTCGGCTGAAGCAATCGCTTGAATGAACTGCGACGTCAACAACGCATCGCGCTGCACGCTCTCGGTAATCACAAAACGCGTGGACACTGCGCCCAGCGCCACGGCGACCGTGCCGATCACCGCCATGCTGATCAGCGAAAACCAGCGCAGCAGATTGAACGGTTGTTTGCGCGAACTCAGGCGAATACCACCCTCTTCTTTTTGAAGGGCTGCTGCTTGAATATTCATGAACGTGGTTCCCGGATTTCCCCTATAGGGTTATAGCTCACTGCCAGATGTTTGCCCCGTTTGCGGTGTTACCCCCCCCCAACTTTTCCCCGCCTGACCCATCGCCCCCATCTATCCCCAACACTGGGGGCAGTCGCCCGTTTGGGCGCCCGCCGCGATTTAGCCGCAACAATGCCACAGTCCTTCACTGCGGGCCTGTGCCGACGGTTTTCAAAGATTGGTACGGAATTTGCCAAAAGACCTGTCAACTGACTCGCTCCCAAGGGACTGGTCTTCTGATAGAGGGAATACACATGCACCCTTTACTGTCAAAAACCACGATCGCTTTGATCGTGACCGCTCTGGCCCAAGGCGCTGCACAAGCGGCATTGTTTGCTGTGGACCCCGGAGAATATCTTCACGAAAACGGCAATTTCGCCGCATGGTATCAAGACACCCATGGTCGAACCCTCGATCTGTGCCTGTCAAAGGCTGTCAGTTCTCGAGTTCCTGGCACACCGGGCGCACCGACATATATGTGCTCCCTGCTCCCAGCCCCCGGTATTTTTGACGATAACCAACCGCTGGATTTCCCGAAAAATTTCCCCGACGAAGCGTTCTGGTTCACCGCCGACGCTGCCATCGCGGATCCTAGTGGCATTAATCTGTCCTACGGTTCAGCTATTGAAGCGGCTTTCAGCGGAGGTGATCCCGCCGAGGGCGACCAGATCAGCTTTGCCCGCATCCGCATTCGCGTCGATGTGCCTGACGCGGGCACCTACATCATCACCCACCCTTACGGCGTCGAAGTGTTCACCGTCGACACGCCTGGCCGGAAGGCGATCAACATGACCCGGGACATCGGTATTGGCGCACCGAAAACCTACGACGGCGCGCTCAAAGGTGACATCGGCCCATTTCTGCGTAGCGTCAACGGCCCCTACACCGAGAAAAACCCGGTGACCGGCACAGCCGAACAGTTCATCGGTGATCCGAACCTCAATGAGGCGGTCACCGGCAGCCCCTTCAACACCAATTTCGTGCGCATTGAAGGAGGGCCAAAGAATCTGGACTTACGCACGTCCGTCTTCGCTGTATCCGGAAAATTATCGACCGTGGTGCGGCCAACGCCGATGATCACCCAGCGCAGCACCTACTCGCGCACGGGCAAAGCAGGCGATCCGGTGGTGGCCCAGCAGGACGTGTTCGCCCTGGCCCCACCCGCGCCAGCCACGGTGACGCTGGACAGCAATAGTCCGGCGCTGGGCCTCACCGAAGGCGACTCCACCGGTAGTTGGTATGCACAGTCTCCGACCAACCCGTCGTTGCCAAATACCTTGCAATTGACCGCCGACAACCACTTGGCCATCCCCACCAGTACGCCAACCGTTCTGCACCCTCCTCTGACCGACCTGGTGGTGATTTCCCGCGCCGAGTACAACCTGAAAACCTCGGAGCTGACCATCGAGGCCAAGAGCAGTGATGAAGTGTCGCCACCGACGCTCAAAGCCACACTTGGCACGACCAGCACAGGTGTTGCCATCGGCACCCTGGCTGGCACCCCGATTCCGCCCCCGAGTGGCAGCCCGCCCGGCACCCCGGCCGGCACGAGTACGCTGCAAACCCTCTCAACTGGCGTACCGCCGATTCCGCCAGCCAAGATCACGGTGACGTCAGCCAATGGTGGCACCGATACAGAAGATGTGGTCCTCGTGCCCGGCAGCGACACCAAACCACCGGTTGTCGCGCAATGAACGCTCACATGACCAGATCCTCATCAGGAGGCATCATGAACAATTGGCCACGCCTGGCGCTCAACGCCTTGGGAATGACTCTCTCGCTGTCGGGCAGCGCGTTCGCGCAACTCGGGGCTGTAGACCCTGGCCCCTACACCTTTGCCAGCGGGAAATTCCCGATCTGGTATCAGGAGAAAACCCCGGATTCTTCGCCGCCTGCGCAACCTCCCGCAACGCCGCCTGCTCTGCCGTCGCCACTGGCGATGGAACTGTGCCAATCCCGGGCCACCAGTTCGCGGGTGGTGCCTCCCACCGTACCACCGGCCTACATGTGTACCCTGCTGCCCACACCAGGCATTTTCGACGACACCCAGCCAATGGTGTTCCCGGATAACTGGCCGGACGAAGCCTTCTGGTTCCTCGCCGAGACCAATATCCCTACCGTCGCAGGCTATGGCATGGACGCTTACGTCGCCGGGATAGAGGCTGCATTTAGCGGCGGTAACCCTGTCGATGGTGATCAAATCAGCTTCGCGCGGATTCGCATCCGTGTGAACGTACCCGTCGCAGGGGACTACACCATCACCCACCCTTACGGCGTGGAAAAAGTGACTGTCAAAACCCCGGGACGTCGAGCAATCAACATCACCAAAGACGTTGGCATCGGCGCAGCGGGCAACTTCACTGGCGCATTGAATGGTGCAATCGGGCCATTCCTGCACGGTGCCAAGGCTCCCTACACCGAATTGAACCCTGACACCCTCGCTGTCGAAACCTTTATCGGTGATCCGAACACCCCCGAAACAGTCACGGGCAGCCCCACCGGCAACAACTTTGTACGCATTGAAGGGCCGCCCGGGAAAATCGATACCTTTCTGTTCACGGTGGCCGGGAAAGTATTCGACAAACGCACTCAACAACATGTCGACATTGACCGCGCAACCTACCGCCGCACCACTTCAGGCGGTCAAAACAACACCCAGATCGAGATCTTTGCCAAGGCGGATAGCACCTCGACCCTGTGCTTTCGCGAAACCGTTGCCCTCGTGCCAGGCACAACCCCGTCGCCATGCCTGACTGACCTGACGGGTAACGGCAGCGGCTTATTCTTTGGTCAGCGACAGTTCAATGGAAACGTGCCACGGGTGATCGTGGTAACTGCCAAAGGTCCGAACGACGATACCCGCCCGACCTCCGTATCGAGCAAGCTCTCCGATCAGGTGAAAATCCAGACCGCTAGCTACGACTGGAGCAAACACAGCCTGACGATAAAGGCCACCTCCTCGGACGAAGTGTCAGTGCCGGACATGGTCGCTCAGGGCTACGGACGTCTGTCGAAGTCTGGCATTGACCAAAACCTGACCGTCTCCGACCTGCCCCAGCCACCAGCCACCGTGACGGTTAAATCCGCCGCAGGCGGCAGTGACACCGAGCCGGTCATAGTCGTTGGCAAGGCACCGGACACGGGCGAGAACAAGGCGCCAATCGCCGTCGCCGACACCGGCAGCACCAGCTTCGGCGTACCGGTCACCCTTAACTTGCTGAGCAACGACAACGACCCGGACGGCAACACGCCACTGACCATCACCGCGCTAACCCCGCCGGCTGCCGGGCAAGGCACTGTGGCATTGAGCGGCACAACCGCGGTGGTCTACACCCCGCCACCCACCGTGAACACAACGCTGACCACTACCTTCACTTACAAGGCTCAAGACGCCAAAGGCCTGGCCTCGACCACGCCAGCGACGGTGACCATCACTGTGGCGCCTAACCGGCCACCGACTGCGGTCAACGATGCCGTTACGACCCTGGGCGTGGCGATTCCCATCAACGTGCTGGCCAACGACACCGATCCGGAAGGCAACGTGCCGCTCAGCGCCTTCATCCTGACCCCACCGGCGGCCAATCAGGGCACCGTCAGCCTGAGCCCTGACGGAACCGTCATCACCTACACCCCACCAGGCACGGTGACCACGGCCTTCACCACCACCTTCACCTATGCCGCCCGGGACAGCTTCGGCGCCCAGTCGACGCCGGCGACGGTCACGGTGCAAGTCTCGCCAAAACCTGCTGCGGAAACCTTCGCGGTGACCACGGCGACAGTGTCGGCTCGCTCCAACAACCGCTACACCTGGGACTTTGCGGGCACCTCATCGGTGGTCACCGGCAACACCATCACCATCAAGGTGACCACCCCGACCGGGCTGCAAACCCTGGGCACCACCACGGTGCCGGTGACCGGTCGCTGGAAGCTGACGGTGAACAACATCACCACGGTGATCCCGTCGGTTAACCCGACCGCCACCATCAGCTCGTCCCAAGGCTCCGTACGCACGGTGCCGGTGATCTCGAACTGAGCCCCCGCCCCACCCGCCAAGATGGTGGGTGGGGCCGGCCTCATCGCAAAGGACTGAACCATGAAAATTTCGACCGCCACCCTGCTCTGCCTGCTTCTGCTTTGCAGCAGTGCGGGTGTGCGCGCCGATGACTTGATGGAAAACGACGACCTGGGTCCCGGTGGCGACCTGGGAGAGTTAACTCCCCCGGTTGGCCAGCACGCGCTGATCGACCAGAACGGCCAGGCCAACGTGGCACTGCTGCAACAGAACGGCCAGTCGTTGCTCGGCACCATTGTGCAGTCGGGCAGTAATCAAGAGGCCTACATCCTGCAACAAGGCAGTGACCTGATGGCATCGATCAACCAGCAAGGTTCCGGCAATAACGCCGACATCACCCAAACCGGCAGCCATAACCGCGCGCAGATATCCCAGAAAGGCAATAACAACGACGCCAGCATCGACCAGGCCGGCACGGGGCTTTCCAGCGCCGTGACCCAGTCCGGAAACGGCATGAGTGTCTCGGTCAAACAATATCGCTAAGCACTGCACCACTTTGGAGGTTCCATCATGTTCAAACTGAAACCCCTTACCGCCGCCATCCTGGTCATGGTCAGTGCCCAGGCGATGGCCGACGACAGCACGTCCAACCAGAACCAGAACGGCACTGCCAACATCGCCAACGTGACACAGACCGTCGCCAGTTTCAGCACGTCCACTCAACAACAAACAGGAACGGGCAACGATGCGATGACGGTGCAAGACAACGCCAGCAGCACCATCGAACAGACCCAGGACGGCAAATACAACGCCGGCTACGGTGAGCAACTGTTCGAAAACGGCAGCACCATCACCCAGCAACAAACCGGCACCTATAACACCAGTCATGCCAGCCAGTCGATTGGCGTAGGTAGCAGCCAGGCACTGCAACAACAGCAAGGCAACGGCAACTTCTCGTTTGTCTATCAGGACAGTCAGGACGGCTCGACCGCCACGACCTTCCAGCAAGGCAATGAAAACAAAGCCAACATCGAACAAATGGAAATAGGCGTCGGCAACAACGCGACGATCAACCAACACGGCAATACCAACTACGGCACCGCCGAACAGGTGTTCCAAATTGGCGGCCAGATCGACATCAACCAGAATGGCAATAATAACTATGCCTATGGCGACCAGCGCAACGGCGAGGGCGGCACCCTGACCATCGACCAGGTCGGCAATGGCAACGGCACCGAAGTCTGGCAGGACACCCAGCTTGTCAGCTACGCCACCATCCATCAGAACGGAAATACCAACGAAACCGTAGTCGACCAGAGCTTCGGCCAAGGCAACGAGGCGACGGTGACGCAAGTCGGCAGACTCAACGCAATCTATGCCGACCAGTACGAGTCCATCGGGTCGACCCTCGGGCTGTACCAAGAGGGCAAGGGTAACGTGCAGTTCACCTACCAAAGCGGCGATGGCCATGTACTCAACGCCAGCTCCGTCGGTACTGAAAACAAAGTCTACGCCAGCAACTGGAAAGGCCCGCAATCGGGTGGCCAATTCGGCAGCACTCAAACTGCAACCGTCAATCAAAACGGCAAAAACAACGTCGCCAATTTCACCCAGGACGGCGTTGGCCAACTCATGACAACCCATCAGACCGGCACCGGCAACACAACCACGGTCACCCAGGCCGATTCCTACAACGAGCTGTATTTCGACCAGAACGGCAGCGACAACATCCTCATCGCCGACCAGCGCGGCACCACCAACATGGCACAAGGCAGCAGCAATGGTTCTGGCAACAGCACCGAGTTCACCCAGTCCGGCTCTGACAACCAGGCGTACACCACACAGCTGTATGGCAGCGACAACACGATCACCGTCAAACAGGCGGACAGCATGAACGTGGCCTATGTGACCCAGGGCGGCAACGGCAACATTGCCAGTGTTGATCAAAGCGGCATGACCCAAATGGCCACCGTGCAGCAAATCGGTAATGGCAACCAGGCAACAGTGCTACAGCAATAATCGCGCGGCATAAAAAACCGCGACCTTTGGGGGAAGGTCGCGGTTTTTTTGTTTGTCTGATTCTGCTGGAAATGAGTTGGCAGTGAGGCCGCCTTCGCTGGCAAGCCAGCTCTTATAGAACAAAATTTATCTCATTGATTTTAAAGATAAATTATTTGCCGATTTATCGGCATGTTCTCTGCGCGACAGCGCTGCCTCATCGTAGGCTGGGCGGACTCCTACAATAGATCGGCGTATACCCGCCGCTCTTCACCGCTCATCAGGCCGAGCGTTAGCTCGCCTGCAGCTTTTGATCTTGATCTGCCCGCCCCTTCGGGAGGCTGAGTGGAGGTGTTCATCCGGGGAGTGGCGCGTAGCGCCGTTCGACGCAGTCGAACACGCTGCATGTAGGTCGAAGCGAAGCCGACCGGAAGGCAGTGTCCCCGGATGGATACCGGAGCGAAGGAACGCCGAGCCTTAGCGAGGGGCCGGACGCTCGGGGCGAGCCTTTTTGGTTCCTTTTGTGGCGTTTGACAAAAGGGACTCGCTGTAAGAGCGAAACCGCCAGCCGTCGTTACCGCAGGAATGGATATGCACACTCTGCGAGAGTATGGTCGGCTATCAGGCCGCCTTCGCTGGCAAGCCAGCTCCTACAGGTGGACTGTGTACATCTGAGGGAGATTGGTCGGCCCGAAGGCCGCCTCGGTTCACTCCTCCTCACCCCCACCCTCAGGAACCACCTTGTTCTGAGTCAGATAACGGTCGAGCGTCTCATTGTTACCAGGCGAATTATCCCCCGCTACCTGCCACATTTGCCGCTCAATCCCCTGCGCCAGCAAATGCCCAACGGCCGCCTCGATAGCCGACAACACGCACAATTGGGCCGGCTCGTTCGTGGTGTAACCGACTTCCGCCTCCAGCAACTTCTTGAACTCGATAAACTTGAACACCCCGGCACTGCGGCTCACCGAGTAGATCGTCTTGCTGGTCATGACGTTGGCCAACACCTGACCACTGCGCACATCCACCGCCCGCAAATTGACCGTGACCTGGTCCACCCGGTATTCCCGGGCGACATCGATCCCCAGATAGCGCGCCCCTTCCCCGCCACTGCGCACATTGGTGTCGTAGGCAATGATCCCGCCTTCGAGCATCATGTTCGCCGCTTGCAGCGGGGGCAGTTCACCCTGGATGTTCACCGGTGTATTGGGCTTTTTCTGCGAAGCGCGAATGATCTTGCGCTCGGTCAGCAGGTTCTGCAGCCCTTCGCGCTCCAGCACCACAAACCAGCCGCTGGCCTGCATCGCATCCATCAGCATGCTCGCCGCGCCCTGGGTCACACTGGTCGAAAACGAACTGGCCGGGGTCGGTTTGTATTGCCCGGTCTGGTCCCGAAAACCGTACACCACCGCCATCAACCGGCCCTTGGGTCGTGGCATGTTCAGCAAGTCGTAGTAGGTCGACGCCCGTGGTGTCAGGGTCGGAGTTTTGGAGTCCTGCTCGGCCGACATCGGCTCGCGCAGACCACAACCTTGCAATGTCGCCAACATCAGCCCTAGCGCTATTATTTTTTTCATGTCCTTAATTCCCCATCCATCCAATTTCCCGTCATGGGTTCAGGCCGTTCACCTTGATTTCCGACACTTCACCGGACGATCGGTCCGTCACTTCAATGGTCAGTGCACCGGAATCGTCAACAACGTTGACAATAAAAGCGTCGGTAGAAAGGCTCCCCGAGTTGCCGGAGGATATGTTGTCCAACACTTGCCCCAACAATCGTGATTGCAACTGACTGGTGAACCGCTCCAGGGCTGACGTTCCGGCCACCGCGGTACGGTCTTTCAAGTCTGGATCGTCGAAGTCGTTTTGCGCCTGCGCGTTGTTGAGCAGCCAGGTGCCGTTCAACGGGTTGCCACCGAACGAGGGGTTGATAGGCGTGTAAACCAGCTCCGTTGCCTGGGTCAGGCCTGCGCTTCCAAGCCCCAGCAGTAAAATGCCGGTGCACTGCAAGAACATTTTTGTTTTCATAATTCGTCCCTCTCCAGGTCCGTAGTGTCTTGCAACAAGGCTTCCAGCTTCTGCTGGGCAATCTGTCCGCGAACCGCGTCGGCTGCCTGGTAGGCATCGTCCTGGAGGTCCACTGTGTTCGGCGGCAAGAAGCGCCGATAAACCAGTCTCTGCCGATATTCCACGGTCACCAGGCTGCCCCAGCGGGCCGAAGGTCGTTCGCGTACCACCAGGTTGAAATCCATCGGGCTGGTGGCGCGCAGGCGTTCACTGAACGAGTAGTAAAAGTCGTGGCCGATGTGCGAGATCGTGTCATCGACAATGAAGCCGAGCATTTCGTCCTCTTCACCGGCACTGGCGAAGGACGCCACGCACGTGAGGAGCAGAGCCGCCAACCAGCGCCTGTTCATTTCGTTAACGCCTCAGGCGTTGCTGACTGAGCCTTGGGCCCCGACGCGCCATCGATGAAGGCCTTCTCCCCCACGAACTGCCAGTCTGCATAGCTCGCCATACCGGCAAAATCCGACCACTGGCTGGGGAAGTCGATCTGCTTGAGCGGCATTTCGGTGGAGGGGCTGTGGATTCCGGTGATACGCCCGTCGAAACCGAGCATCAATGTCCATTCTGCGCCGCCAATCGGGTCCGGATACAGCTGGCGCAGATGATGTTTAGGCGATGGAAAACGCTCGTCCTGAAGCAGGTCCGCCAGCTCTTTCGGGTACTGGGCCAAGCCTGGCGAACTGCGGTAATAGCTGCGAAGAGCTTGAGCGTATTGGGTGCCGACCCACAGCAACTGACGTTCCCGATCACGGCGCGAGGCGGTTGACCACAACTCGCCGGCACTGGCCAGGCCCATGCCCATCACCACGATCAGAAACAGCACGCCCAGGTAAGTGAACCCGGCCTCGTCGGCTGGCTTACCACTCGGAATAAAGGCTGCCATCACGCGCCCTCCCCGTGGCTCCACTTTTGATATCGGCCACCCCGCCCGCCACGCCATCCGGTGGCGCGACCAGCACCCAGGTGTCTTTTCGCTCGGCAATCGGATCCATCGGCGCGTTGCGCAGGTAACGCTGCTCAACCAGTTGATCGAGCGAATCGGGGTAACGTCCGGTGTCGCCGTAGTAGTGATCCAGTGCTTCGCGCATGGCCGAAAGGCTCTGGTGCAGCGTGGTTTCTTTCGACGTTTCGAGGCTGTTGAAATAGCGAGGCAAGGCGATCGTCATCAACGTCGCGATGATTGCCATGACCACCATCAGTTCCAACAGGGTAAACCCCTTTTCCCGACGCATAAGTTCACCACTCCCGGTAGGCGATGCCATTGAGCCCCTTGCCGCGGGCCTTGGAGTAAACGTCAAAGACGTCTTCACCCTCCTGCGGGTTTTGAGCCGTACTGTCATAAGAGCGCAAGCCCCAGCCACCCTCGTCGTCACGCTTGACCGTGGTCAGCGGGTCATGAGGCACACGACGCAGAAAGTAGAACTTGGCCCCTTTGGCGCTGCGCACATCGCGCACGCCTTCCACCAGTACTTTAAGGTTAGGTGGATAACCGCTGCTGTTGAGCGTTTTCTCGATATAACCGGCGTCAAAGGCACGTTTATAGGCGTCGATGGCGTCGCGAATCTGGTACAGCGCGGTGCGCATCTCCTGCTCTTTGCCCCGGCGCACCACCGTCTCGGTCAGCGGCGCCGCCATACCGGCCAGCAGGCCGATCAGGGCCAGCGTCACGACAACCTCGATCAAGGTAAAACCGCGTTGCGAGGCGTTCATGATCAAGGCTTCTCGATGGTCACTTGGGTGTTGGTGGCAGCCAGCGGCCGACCAACAGTTACTTCAGTGGTGGTGGCAGTCGGCCGACCGACGCTCACTTGGGGGGTGGCAGCCACCGGCTTGCCGACGCTTACTTGGGTGGTCACGCCAGCCACCTGCTGTTCATTGCTCTGAGGCTCAATCGAAGTTTGCATTCCCCGATCCGGCGCCTGGACGTGCATGCTGGTTTCGGTACCGGTCGGGAATTCCATGTCTGAAGGGCTCTGGTAAGGCAGGTTGCGCACAATCCGAGGCGTGATCGACAACACCAGTTCCGATTTGCTGACATCGTCCTTGTTGCTGCCGAACAAACGTCCCAGGCCAGGAATGTCGCCAAGGCCGGGAATCTTGTTGCCGGTGCTGCCATGGTCGTTACGCACCAGCCCGGCGAGAATCTGGGTTTCGCCATCATGCAGACGCAGGGTGGTCTGGGCGTTACGGGTATCGACCTGGACCGGAATGGTGCCCTGGCGGGTCGGTTCCAGCGGCGTGGCGTTACTGACTTCCAGGGCGATCTTGATCGCCACTTCATTATTCAAATGCACGATCGGTTGCACTTCCAGCTTCAGACCGACATCAAGGTAGGTGACGCTTTCAGTGATCACCGGTCCCTGAGTCGATGGCACCGAGGTGGCACTGATGATCGGTACGCGCTGACCGATGTGGATGCGCGCCTGCTCGCGGTTGCTCACACGAATGACCGGGCTGGCCAGGGTATTGATGTCCTTGTCCTGAGCGTTGATCTTGGCCTGAGGCGATGGATTGATGGTGATCCGGCTGGAGTCGATGCCTTTGAGTTGATCGAGAATGGTCACTGGCGAACCGTCGCCGTTGACCACACCAAAGGTGTTGGGCCATTGCAGGCCGAGGTCGAGAATGCGCTGGCGGGCCACTTCCATCACTTCGACTTCCAGCACCACTTCCGGGTTGGACTGATCCTGTGATTGCAGGAGCTTTTCCGCCATACGGATAGCGTCTTCGGAGTCGCGCATGGTCAAGGTGTTGAGGCGTTCGTCCACAAACACGTCGCGGGTCTTGAGCATGGTTTTGATCATGTTCAGCGCGGTGTTCGCATCGATGCTGGTCAGATAGAACGTGCGCATCACCAGCTCTTGGTAATCCTTGAGCTTCTGTGGCGAGTCCGGGTAGATCAGCAAGGTGTTTTCGTTCACCACTTTCTGGTGCAGCTGATTCTGTTGCAGCAGCAGTTGCACGGCGTCCTCGATGCGCACGTCGCGCACGAAGATGGTGGCTTTCATGTCCGGACGCAGGTCCTTGTCAAAAATGAAATTCAGACCGGCCACCTGGGACAGCACTTCGAAAATGGTTTTCAGGTTGGCATCGCGAAACTCCAGGGTGACCGGACGGTCAAGACGGGTGCGCAATTGTGGGTACGGCACCACGTTGCGGCTCTGCACCAGACGAATATTGCTTTGCAGATCCAGGGCCCCCTCATTCTTGGGGTCGAGTTCGAGGATCTGTTTGACCTGACGGTCGGCACCATAGATGTCGCCACGACGCAGATCCCCCCGGGCAAGTTCGAGCTTTTCGTCCATGCTGCGCAGGTAGTCGAGCTGGTGGAGCGCTTCCTGGGCACGACGGTTGTTCGGTTCAATGTTCAGCACCCGGCCGTAAGCCATGCGTGCAGAGGGGAAATTGCGTTGCGCACGGTCCATGTCGCCTTCGGACAGTAACGTTGTCACTGCCAGTGCCCGCCCACTGTTGAGGGCTATGTGCAGCTGGGTATCGCGAGGGTCTTCGCGCAACCCTTCTTCGATACGCGCCAGACCGGCTTCGTACTGCCCCGACTCGATCAGCTCCGAGCCTTCCTTGTTCGCGATCTGCGCCGAACTGCACGCGGTCAGCGCTGCAACGATGCAGACGCTCAACAGTAAACGGGATCGGTTCATTGCGCGCTCCCCACAGACAAAGTCTGGGACAAATGCAGAGGCAAGTAGACAAAGCTCAGTTCCAAATCGGAAATCCGCTCGATCCGCCAGGTGTCGTCGATTACATCCCCTTTGCGTACGACGTATATTTTTTCTCCGTTCTGCAAAAACACCTGCAGGTCGGCATGGTCATCAAGCTTGCCAATGAACTGGAAAGGCATCGGCGGTACGCTGGGGGCTTGGACCACCGGGGTCTGGTTGACGGGTTGTTCGATGACGCTGGCCAGGGGTGGTGCCACCTTCCAGCTACGGGCGGTGAACAGATCGCCGGACGGGCTGAGGTCCTTGATCACCACCGGTTTGCCATTGGCTACTGCAGCAGGCAGCGCGCCGGTTTTACTTTTGGCCGCGGTGGTCGCGGCGGCGACGGACTCATCACCCTCATCGGTTTTCTGGAAATATTGAGGCCCCCAGGCCAGCCCCGCGGCCACGCCGAAGAACGCCAGCCAACCCATTACGCGCTTATTGTTCATCATGACCTCGACAGGTAAAGGGTCATGCGGATCCGTCCGGTCAGGTCGGTGTCGATAATCTTTTTACGCTGGAACTCCACGTCTTCCACCACCACCGCCGGTAACTGGCCAAGCAAGGCGTGAAGGAAGCGCCGCAGTTGCGGATAGCTGCCGCGCACCGGCAGCAGAATCTGGTAGCGGGCCAGGTGCGTCTTGGGGTCAATGCCCAGTGAATACTCACCGCGGGCCAGGGTGATGTGTTCCTGGGCGGCCAATGCGTAGATCTTGTCGATGGCCACGGTGGCCTGAGGCTGTGACGGCAATTTGCTGCGGAAGTCGTCGAGCTGGCGTTGCGGTATCACCGGGGCCGCGACACTGCCGTCTTCGACCTTGGCCAGGTACTCGCCGGCTTCGCGGGTCTGCTGGCTCAGCTGTTGCAGCGCTTGCCAGTCGGGCACCAGGCCGCCCAGGCCGTAAACCAGGGCGACAAGCAGCAGCGCCATGCCGGCCAGGCCGGGAATACCCAGACCTTGCAGGTATTCGTGGACGATCAATCTAGGGATTCGCATCGCCGATCTCCCAGTTGGCCGACAGGTTGAATAGCACCGGGTGTTCCGGCACGTTGGCGACGATTTCGTGGCTGAGCAACGACACGTCGGACAGTTCGTCACTGGCCTCCAGGCGCTGGTGGAATTCGAGCATGGCTTCCAGATCCCGCGCTTCGGCACTGATGCGCACCTGACCTTTGCGCGCGTCCGGGGTCAGGGTCAACAAGGCGACGTTTTCCCGCGGCATGGCTTCGAGCATCGCGAACAAGCGCTCCCAAGGCCGACGCAGTTGCTGGGAGACTTTGCGCATTTCGGCCAGATTCTGTGCCTGCTCGCGGATTTCGGCCGGGGTCAGTGTGGCCTTGCTGCCGGTATCGCCGGTGAGCGCACGCTGGGCGTGCTGCAAATGGCCTTGCTGTTGCGAGGCCTGTTCGTCGAGGTGCTGCTGGACGAAGAAACACGTTAGCGCCAGGACCACGCCACCACCCAGCAAGCTCCAGCCCAATGGGCCGGAACGACGACGCGGCTGGAAATCGAGCATCAGCGGGCGCATGTCAGGCCACCGCCCGAGACATGACGTACAAACTGTCGCGTACGGATGTCTGGTCTTCTTCAAGGGTGCGCAATTGCACGCCGGGCACATCAGGGTGGGAGTCGATGCGCGCCGGGGCATGCAGGTAGAGATTGAACGGCCGCTCGCTGGTGGAAGCTTGCAGTTGGCTTTCACGGCCGATCAGTGCGGTCAGTGCGGCATCGCTGTCACTGCTGCCCACCGAACGCACCGCCACCCAACGCCCCTCCCGCGCCAGCAGCAACACACTGCGCACGGGCTCGGCCACCACAAACAGAAAGTCGCCACCGTCAAAGCTCTTGTCGAAGTGGTTGAACGCGGCCATCAGATACGGCTGCACCGAACGCAAACGCAGGCCGCGATCGCTGACCAGGCTGCGCAAACGTGTCAGCAAGTCTTGCGGCAGCGCAGTAGCGATCCGGTCGTAACCCGCAGGCTCGGCCGACAGCACGATGCTCCAGGGTTGTGCCGGTACACCGTAAAGGTCTTCGAAGCACAGTTGGGCGAACCCGAGCAATTCGTCGGGGGTACTGATGGCTTCGCTCCACGGCACCAGGCAAAAACGGCTGAAATGTCCGGAAACCACCACACTCAAATCCGCTCCGGCATGAACGTATTCGCCCAGCAAACGGTCGAGGGTTTCGAGGGCGACTGCCCAGGCGTGAAAGCCTTCGTCGATAAAGCCGACGCTGCCCAGCCACAGGGTTTCGCTGCCCTTGCGCTGACCCAGGCCAACACCACTGGCGCCGAGGACGGCGACATAACGATCACGAGACAAAAGTGACACGATTGATCTCCTCGAGCGTGGTACGCCCCTGTTGCACCAGTTCCAGGGCCGACTCGCGCAGCAGGCGCAAGCCACGTTTGCAGGCGTGAGCCTTGATCTTGGAAATGGGTTGGCGTTCGACAATCATTTGCCGCAGCTCGTCGTCCAGGTGCAGCAGCTCCGCGATCGCACTGCGCCCGCGATACCCGGTGCCCCGGCAATGGCCGCAGCCCTTGCCATGCACAAAGTGGTAGTGCCCGACTTCTTTGGGGTCGAGACCAGAGGCCAGCAACTCGTCGTCGGTGGGCGTGACCGGCGCGCTGCAACTGGCGCAGACCAGGCGGATCAGCCGTTGCGCCAGCACCGCGTTAAGGGCCGACACCAAGCTGTAGGGGTCGATTTCCATCTGGGTGAAACGGCCGATCACATCGAACACGTTGTTGGCGTGGATAGTGGTAAACACCAAGTGCCCGGTGAGTGCCGATTGCACGGCAATTTGCGCGGTGTCCGGGTCGCGGATTTCACCGACCATGATCTTGTCCGGGTCATGACGCAGGATCGAGCGCAAACCACGGGCGAAGGTCAGGCCTTTCTTTTCGTTGACCGGGATTTGCAGCACGCCCGGCAATTGATATTCCACGGGGTCTTCGATGGTGATGATCTTGTCCACGCCGTGGTTGATCTCGGTGATCATCGCGTACAGCGTGGTGGTTTTGCCGCTACCGGTCGGCCCGGTCACCAGCACCATACCGTAAGGTTCAGCCGCCAGGCGCCGCAGCTGGCGCAGGGTTTCCTCTTCGAAGCCCAGCGCCTGCAATTGCACGCCGCTGACCTTGTCGGCCAGGTCCTGTTTGTCGAGGACCCGCAGCACCGCGTCTTCACCGAAAATGCTCGGCATAATCGACACCCGGAAGTCGATTTGCCGGCCGCTGATGCCGATCTTGAAGCGACCGTCCTGAGGCACGCGTTTTTCGCCGATGTCCAGTTCGGCCATGACCTTGACCCGGGAGATGACCTGCTCGGCGAATTCGCTGCCCTGTATTTTACTGATGTTGTTCAACACGCCATCGATCCGGTACTTGATCACCAGGCCGCTGCCGGTGGTGCCCAGGTGGATATCACTGGCGTGCATTTTCAAGGCGTCGTAGAGGGTCGAGTTGACCAGTTTGACGACGACGCTGGCGTCTTCGCTGATGCTGGTCAGAGACAGGCTTTGCAGGTTATCGATTTCGACGCCGGTATCGGATTGGGCATTGAGCGACTCCACCGCGTGGAAGCTCTCTTCGTGACGCGCCAGGTAGGCTTTCAGGTCGTCGGCATGCACCAGGTACAGCGGCGCACCGTGCAGGCAGTCGTCGATCCAGGCCAGGCGCGACGTATCGAAGGGGTCAGCAAACACGCCAATGACCGCATCCTCATGACGCAGCAGGATGAATTCGCGCTTGAGGCATTGGGCCAGGGTGACCCGGTCGAATACCGGAATGGCCTTGAACAGGCTGTCGGTGTCGAGCACCGGATAATGCAGGGTTGTGCCGAGGCACTGGATGAAGGGCATCGGGGCCAGTTCGCACAACACCCCAAGGGATTCCAGTACCCGCTCGCCGGAACTGGTGGCGCGAGCCCGGGCCTGGGCTAATTGCTCACTGGAAAAACGAGACGGTACGCAGTCCAACAACGCCGGTTCGACGGCAAGGGATAGACGGTCCATGAAATGCTCTCCAACACCCGGGGTTTTAAGCCCTGTCGGCGCGGCGAGTCATTGCGGCGGGTGCCGGAACGTCTTGTCGCGCCAATTACTCCCCGGTGAGCAGTTGTTCGTCGTCTGGCGCCATGGAGGCCGAGGTTTTTCGTCGGCGATCCGCAAGCACCCAACTACCGTCGTACAACTGCAGCGGGAAACTCTCGGTCCTGCTCTGGCGTCGTTCGACGAATCCTTCGCTAGTGCTCACGCCCGTTTTGGGTTCGCGCTTCATCCCTAAAAGGTCACAGACTGCACGGGCCAATTCCGCCAAAGGAAACGGTTTGAACAGGATATGGCTGACTCCCAGTTGCCGGGCCCGCTCACACACTTCAGCGGTTGGGTGCCCGGTAATCAGCACAAAGTGACACTTCCTGTTTTGGCGGACGGCATCGAGCACATCAAAGCCTTCCATATCGGGCAAGCGGTAATCGAGCACCATCACATCGGGTGCAAATCTTTCGGCTTCGCCGATCGCCTTCGCACCGTCGTTCGCTACCAGGACTTCCAGCCCTTGCGCCGCCAGATACTCCTGGAGGTTTTGTGCAAGCAGCTTTTCGTCTTCAACAACCAGTATTTTGTTTAACAAGGTCGACTCCTTGTAACCGCAGGTCCGATATTCGTGCCTCGGAGTACGCGCCTTAATTAGGCTAACGCACACTTCATGCCAGACTCAGAACCGGTTTTTGGCCGGCACATCTCTTTGATTTTCATGATAAAACTTTTTCGCTCGCGAACACCGTCCCCCAAAGACGGGGAAGCGCCAGGATTTGCAATGATGCTTTCCCCCACAATTGGGGGACGAGCGTTAATCATCATCAATCCGTTCGATTCGATTGCTTGATCGAAGCTGCGCCAAGACTTGCAGGCGAGCCTGGGCCTGTTCCTGTCGGGCAAGATAAGCCCGGACCATTTCAAGCCCTTGCTTTTCTGTGACATCGGTCGCTTCCAAGTGGTTCTGTAAATAAATCAGATGCCAACCCAATGGCGTACGTACCGGCTCACTGACGTCACCCGGCGCCAACGCAAACGCCGCCGCCTCGAACTCCGGCATCATGCGTCCACGAGGGAAAGAGCCCAGATCCCCGCCTACACTGGCAGAAGCATCTTCAGAGCCTGCCCGGGCAACGCTGGCAAAGTCTTCGCCCTGGCTAATTTTCGCGCGCATTTCTATTAATCGTAGTCGCGCCGCTTCCACTGTGGCGGCATCGGCACCTTGGGGCACTTTGATCAGGATGTGCCGGGCCTGGATTTCTTCTGGCCTGCTCATGTCGGCACGGTGTTCCTCGTAAAACGCCCGGACCTGTTTTTCATCCGGCTTGCCCATCTGGACCAGCTCGGCAAAGACCTGCTGCGCCGCCAACTCACGGCGGGTGTATTCGGTAAAACTGGCTTCATCGAAACCGGCGTCTTCGAGACGGCGGGCAAACACCTCGGGGCCGCCGATCGCTTGCCGGGTCTGGGCAACCTGGTTTTGCACGTCGGCGTCGCTGATCACCACGCCGCGCTTGACCGCTTCCTGCCACAACAACTCCTTGTCGATCAATGCATCCAGCGCCTTCTGACGCAGTTGTTTGTAGGCCTTGGGGTTACGAATGTTACCCACTGCCCTGCCCTGATCTTCGAGGAATTCGGCGAAATAGCGCTCCAGGCGAAACTCTGAAATCTCTTCTCCATTGACCCGCGCGGCGGCCGGCCCGTTGTTGCAGAACGCCACCGGAGCCCACAGCGTCAGCAGTATCAGCACAGTGTTGAATTTCATGATCGGCCTCCGGTCAAGGCATGACACCAATGGGTTTGTAGGGGGCAACCAGGAAGAAGCGCTGGTCGGACAGGTCTACCGTGACGACATGGGCGCCACTCAAGCCCAGGCGGCGACCCGGGCCAAAGCTGAGCAGCGGGGTCAGCCCGGTATCGAAATCGTGCAGGCCTTCCAGAGCACTGATGAGCTTCTCGCGGCTGGCGTCGCGCCCGGCCTGCTTCATGCCTTCGCTCAACAGTTGCATCGAACTGTAGGCGCCGACTTGCAGCACCGAGTGCTGACCGCCAAGCCCCTGTGTTTCGCGCAACTGCGTCAGCGCCAGGCGTCCGGCCAGCGTCCAGTCACTGGGCACGAAGGGGTAGGCCAAAAACAATCGACGAGAAAATCCACTGGGCACTTTCAACACCTCACCGGCCACCTGATTCGACGCGGCGAACAGGTAAGGCACCTGCCCCGCCGTCTGCAAACGTTCGGCCAGACGACTGAAGCCGCTGCCACTGCCCAGGTAGAATACTGACCGCGAGCCCAGCGGCAGTTCGTCCTTTGCCTCGTCGTAGGCTTGCAGACGCACCTGTTTCCAGGCGTTATCTTGCAGGTACTGACTGAGATTTTGCGCCGCCAGCCGTTGGCCCGGTTCGTCCGGGTAGGTAATCAGCGTCGGTCCCTGAAGCACACGCAAACTGGCCGCGGCATAGTTAGCCAGGGCGATCAGCTGTTCGCGCAGCCCCGGCAACGGTTCAAAGATTTGCCGACTGGCCTGCGCCGAGCCCTGCAATGAAAGCGGCCCGATCAGCGGAATCCCCACCTGTTCAAGACGCGTCGCCAGGTCCGCATCCAGCGCCGGTGCCAGGGGTGCAATGAGGGCGAACACCTGCTCTTTCTCAATCAATTGGTCCAGCGCCCACTCGGCACTGGTCCGGTCCAGGCCAGGGTCCAGAATGGTCAGGCGCAATTGCCGGCCATGAATGCCGCCCGCCGCATTAATCCGCGCCACGCAGCCCTTGAGTACCGCCGCTACTGTGGCGCCCTCGTCGGCCAATGGCCCCTGACTGGGCAACAGCGTGCCCAGGTGCAAACTGTCGGCGGTCAAACCGGGGTCGCTGTCATTGGCTACTCGCTTGAGGTAAGCCGTGAGGTTGCGTTGATCTTTCATCGACAGCACGAACCGCGGCATCGCCGGGTCGAGTCGGTTATTGGCTGAGTCGCGACCTTGCTCAATGGCACGGGCCAGCGTGCCTTCGGTGTAAGCCGGATAGTCGCGACCGTTGATTTGCACCTGGCCATAGCGGCTGGAGAGGCGCGACCAACTGATGTCCGGGGGGCGCACCCCGCCTTCCGGCCGCCCCTGAGCGTCAGCACCATGGCAGTTGGCGCACGGCAAGCTGGTGGCCGGCAGCAGTATGTCGGCAGCGCCGACCCGTGCCATGACCGGTTCACCGCTCTCGGACACACCTTCGCGGTACAGGCGTTTGCCCGCACTTTCGCTGGGGTTCAACGCTAACGCCTGGGCGGCGAAAGGAATGCCGCCAAGCAGTAGCAAGGCGAGGACGAGGGAGGTTTTCATGGCGCGCACTCAGCGACCGGCCACGGGCATGGTCAGCAACTGCAAGCGCTGAGCAATGGCGGCAGCCGGGGCATCGGGGCGGATTTTACTCCAGCGTTTGTTCGCCACATCACCGACGATCAACTGTGTGGAATGCTGCTCGGGGGTCGGCACAATCTGGCCGATACGCCCCAGGACAAGGTCCATTTGCGCCTTGTCGCCAGTAAGAAAAAGCCAGTGGGGCCCATCGACGCCCTGTTTCAAGGTGTAGGCCTTGAGTACCGCCGGTGTATCACGCAGCGGATCACTGGTAAGGGAGATAAACGTGATGCCATCCGCCTTGTCGCCCAGCAACTCACGCACTTCCTTGAGCTTGCGGGTGATCAGCGGACAGGCATCGGTGCAACTGGTGAAAATCACGTTCAGCAGCACCACGCGGTTTTGCAGCGCGTCACTGTAGAAGCGCAAGGTCTCGCCGTTCTGATCCTGCAACGGCGTGTCGGTGAACCAGGTTTTTGCGTCGTGCGTGCCAGTCGCCGGTTGCGCGGCAGCCACAGCTGGTGCGGTTTCTTCGTGCCCTTCGTGGGCAAACGCCGTCAAACTGAGCAGGCACATGAAGGTCAAGGCGAGTGCTCTCATGGCTGCTCCTCCATGGCAATGGCGGTGTGTTTGGCGTGGGCATTGCGCTGGCCGCTGATTTTCTCGACTTCACGGGTCAGCACCGCCGGGTCGGTGAACCCGTAGTAGCGAGTCCAGTGACGACTGTTACCGTCGCCGACGAGGATCAATGGCTGATGGTTCTTGAAGTCACCACTGAACGAGCCCAAGCCTTTGAGGGTGTCATTGATCGACTGCGAACTGCCGGTCAGCCAACTCCAGCCTGGGCCTCTCTGGAAGTTGCGGGCGTAGTCGTTCAGGCGTTTGGCGTCGTCGCGCTGCGGGTCGACGCTGATCGACACCAGTTGCACCTCGCCCCCGACCCGCGCACCGAGTTGCTTTTGCACCTTGCCCATGATCGAAGACACCACCGGGCACACCGTGGTGCAACTGGTGTAGATGAAGCTCATGACCACGATTTTGTTGCTGATCAGGTCCTTTTCCAGGCGCACCGATTTGCCGTTCTGGTCCACCAGTGCCACGTCGGCGAATTTGACCTGAGCACTCTCGGAGCTGGCGCTTTTGGCCGGCATGTCGTGCCCGGCGTGTTCATCCGCCGAGTGCGCCAGGGCTTGACCGATACCAGCAGTCAATAGGCAGAACGTCAGCAATCCACGATTTGCGAAACGGTTCATGTCGGTGTCCTCTTCAGTTCGTATTGCCGGGCAGAACCCGCACGCTGGCAAAAGTCTTGTCGTCAAAATTCGCACCCAGCGACGCCGCACGGACGTGCAAGTACCACGCGCCGTTCTGGTCCAGGGTCACCGGGGCTTCATAGATGCCATTGCCCACTTCGAGGGCGGCGACTTCCTGAGCCCGTGAGGTCGGGGCGCGGAAGTAGCGCACATGCACATCCTTGACCCCGCTGCGCTGGGCTTTCTGCTGGCCCTCGACGATGCGAAAGCGCACCACGTAAGGGCTGCCGATGGCAGTCGTTGCCTTGTCGAGCATGAACTCCACTTTGGGCACGCCAGGGCGCTGGGCGAGTTGTTTGTCGGGCTCAACCAATGCCGTGAAGCAATGGATGATGTTCGGTTGATTGAGCAGAAACGCCACGTCGAAACGACCGGCCGACGGCAATTTGATCCGTGCGCTGTACAGCCCCGGTTCGACCTCGCGCAAGCTGCGGTCGATGACCATCGCCGCCCGTGCCACTTGCCCGCGATTGGGGTAACCGGACATCGGCGCGTTCATGCCTTCGGCGTAGAAATAGGTGGTGTTGTCGACCGGGTTGACCACGAACACCGCGTTGTCGTCTCGCGACACCGCCAGGCTCGACGCCAGCGGCAGATCACCGGCCAGCCGTGGCGGCTGCGGCCCGGCTTCGAACCCCTGGCTGATCGGCGTGCGTCCCTGGCCCAGCGACGACAGGTTGATCATCGTGACTTTGGCCGACGCCAGTCCGCGGACATAGGCATAGGCTTTGGTAAACACCACTTGGTAGGGCTCGGCCGACACGTCCAGTTCATGGATCAGCGAGTCGGTGGCGGCGTCGATCACCGAGGCCTGGTTCTCGAGGGTGTTGAGCACAATGCCGAATCGACCGTCAGCGCTGAACCCCATCGGCCCAAGGCCTTGCTTCACCTTGATCACCCGACGCACCGCCAGGCTGGCGCTGTCGACCACCGTCACGGTGCCGTCCTGGCCATCGGCGACATACACCGCCTGGGACAGCGGCGAGTACGCCACTGACAACGGGTGGGAGCCGGTCTTGAGTTGTTTGCTCACGGTCAGGCTGGCGATGTCGATGATGCTCAATGTGCCGTCGTCGCGATTGGTGACGAAGGCAAACCGGCTGTCCTTGCTGAAGGCGATTTCGTGATGCCCGGCCCCGGTGGACAGGTGTTTGAGGGTCTTGAGGCTGTGGGTGTCGATCACCGTGACACCGGATTCGTCGGATTTCGACGCATTGTTGCCGACCCACAGCAGACGCTCATCCGGTTGCAGGGCCACACGGACCGGGTTGCTGCCGGCCGCCACCGACTCCAGCAACTTGAATTGCTCGCTGTCGATCACCGCCACTTCTCCGGCCGTTGGCATCGACACAAACACCCGTTTGTTGTCCTTTGGGGTCACCCAATCCATCGGTGGCTGTTTGAGGTTGATTCGGGCCATGGTGCTGGTGATGCCCCCCACCGATACCGACGGATCCACCACCGAAACGCTGGCATCGCGATTCATCACCAGCAGGAAATAACTGTTCAGGTCCAGCAACGGCCGCGCGCCAATGCTGGATTTGAGGAACACCCCGACCCGCGACTTGCAGCTTTGCTCGCGGCCCTGGGCCTGATCGGCGGCGACGGTTTCGGGGTCGAGCCAGGCGCCGGGATTGACGCCCGACAACGGCTGGCCCGAGGCACTGTCGTTGACCCGGAACTGCACGTCGGCAAATTCACCTTCGCGCAGCACGCCGTCCTTGGCTAACGGTTTGACTTCAAGCGCTACCGATACGCCGTCACGCGAGAGGTTCTGGCTGCTCCAGATGTCCGGCAGGGCGACCTCGCTCAGCATGCTGGGTGGCGTGGTGCGCCAGACGCCGAGGCTGATCAAAGCGACCCCGACTGCCACCACACAACCGCTGATTTTGATGGTCCTGTTCATCCCTCTCCCCTCTTCAATTCTCTTCCTGCCGCCGCGCCCCCATGTGGGAGCGAGCCTGCTCGCGATAGCGTCATTTGCCTCACCCCCATGACACCGAGGTGACTTCATCGCGAGCAGGCTCGCTCCCACAGGGACGGTGCCACTCCCATCTCATGGTCTACGGCGCAGGCGCCGGTTCAGGCTCGTTGGTCACCCGCAGCAATCCCCAAAGCCCTGCGGTATTGCCGTAAGCCGCGTAATCACGGAACAGGTAGTCGCCCGGTATCGCATTGCTACCCCCGGCGCTCGGGTGCATGAAGCTGAAGTGCGCCGCCGGCAGGATGCTTTCGTGGGCGCCGATGTACATCGACATCGGGTTGTAGCCGAACCGCACCGAACCCACGCCAGGCGTCATCATCGGGTAACCGCCGGTGTCGCTCTTCTCGGACTGGAAGGGGTTGACCGACCAGACGTGACCGTCAAGCTGGAAGGTCGAACCGCGGCTGCCACCGGTCGGCATCAGGATGTGGGTGCGGAACGGTTGTCCCGGTTTGACATACAGCACCGGTGTCTGCGGATCGCCCCCCACCAGCGCGTTGCTATAGGCCATGTGCGCGTTGGGCACGTCGCCGTAACCGTTGCCGCCGGCGTGACCGAACGGCGCGTCCGGCGCCAGGCCGAAGCGGTACCACATCGGTTCGGTTTTATAGTTGATCGCCATGCTCGAGTTGTCCTGCGGATCGGTCGGTACGCCATTGCCTTCCGAGGCGATGCCTTCCACCGGCCGACCGTTGGCCCAGCGCATGTTCAACGCTTTCTGCCAGACCATCGCAAAGTCGCGGTAGGTGGTCTGCCCAGACGCGGTGACCGTGGCATTAACTTTGCGCGTGTCTTCAACCCAGGTCGCGCCGACCGGCAGGATGCTCATCGCACCACCCAGGCCCTTCTGCGGCTGCTTGATCACGTCCGCCGGGGTGAAATTCAACCCGCCGAACTCCACCGCCGTGGCGTTGATGTTGTCGACACTGCGGCCCAGTTGCGTGATCGGCTTGCCTTCGCGTTCCAGGTGCCCGGCGTAGTACTGATAGGTACGCGTCGGGTACGCCCCGGTGTTGCCAACGCGTGGCGGGACGGTCTGGATCGGGTTGGTGCCGACGTTAGTGCCGTCGGATTTGGTGATGTCGTACGCCAGCAGTTGTGCGTGCAAACCCACCGTGCTGGATGGCCGCATCAGGTTGTTGCTGAAGGTCGTCGAGCCTTCACTACCGTTGCGGTCACGCTTGACCAAGCCTTGCATCACGGCGGTCTGTGTCAGGTCCGGCATGACGGTGGGCAAACGATTTTCCAGGGTGATGTTGATGCAGTCACCTGCCGCCGCGCGCAGTACCAGCGGCTCGACAGGCACGCCGGGTTTCAGCTTGCCGGTGGTCGGGTCGAGGTCGGCCTTGCGCACGTAGAGGATCGCCGTCGGGTCATGCAATGGGCCGCTTTGCCCGCCGACGGTGAAGGTCTCGCCATCCTCAGGATCGGTCACGGTCACTTGTGGAATGCTCACTGCACGGGAGTTGTACACCAGCGTGCCACCCGCAGGATTCAACGGCCCGCCGACGTTCTGACCGAGCCCCGCCGGGTCGGCGATGGACAGGCTCAGCGGATTGCCGAGAATATCGTTGGCCAGCGCCGCGACCACTTCATAGTTGCGTTGCACGGTCGGCCGGGTGCCAATGCCGTTCGGGTTGGCCCCAATCCGCGGGCAGATACCATCGAAGGCCACGGTGTTACGCATACCGGCCGGTTTCGGGTTGTTCGGCAGCGCGAACAGGTCACTGCGTTGCGCGGTGTAGTTGCGCATCACGCCCCAGATTCCGCTCCAGTAACCTTCCAGGGACGCATCCATCGAGTACAGGTAATCCCCGGTAGTCGCGGCTGAGCTGGAGATCATCGAGACCGGCGCATTGAAGCCCATCTGCTCGGAGATCCCGATCATTTGCGACGAGCGCCAGCCGGAGTTGGAGCTGTTGCCGAAACCGGAACCGCTTTGCAGCCATTTCACCCCGTGCAGGGTCACGTTGTGCTCTTCTTCGTGACCGCCGGCATGCACCCGCAGCCGCACATTGTCACCGGTGTAGGTACGCAACATCGGGGTAAACGGGTCACCCGGCTCCGCACCGCCGCGGTTGATGTGGGGCGGGAACAGCGTGGTGCCGCCGGTTGGGCCGGTGGCGGCGGTAACCTGGTTGGGCGCCAGGTTCATCGCCGGGATAGCCCGGTCGGTACGGCTTTGCATGGCGTACCCGAGGTCACCGCCGAGGCCGTCGGCCTGCATGCCGCGCTTGCCGTCCGGGCCGACCTTGTTCGGGTCGTAGACCCGCAGGGCCAGCGGTTCGTTGCGGTAATTGACCACAAACATCCCCGGATCATCCACCGAGATGGCTTGCGGGCAAGGCCGGCTTGGGCAGCCAGGCGACAGTCCACCGCGCGCTTCAACCACCTGTTCAAGCAGGGTCTCGGCTTCTTTGCGCACCGGCGGGTTGATCGCGTAGCGGAAGCTGTCGGCGGTGGCTGGGTAGGCTCGTGCATCCGGCACGCCATTGGGGCCGGCGCCGACGTACACACCGGCTTCATAAGCGTGCTGGAAATCGCTGTATTCGAGGAAGAACTCGCGGAAGCTGTCGTTCTTGCCATCACCGTCCAGGTCACCGGTGGACACCACCGCTTGCCACGAGGTCGGCCCGCCGTCTTGCCGTGCGCCGCTGTACAACGGCTCGCCGGTTTCGGCGTGGAACCAGGTGGAACCGGCCGGTTCGGCCAGCACGGTGGCGTACAGACCAATCTGTTGGTGCGTCGACGGGCCCAAGTGGTCGTGAGTGAAAATGGTGCCCAGCCCACGATCGACGCCCTTGGTATTGACGACCGGATCGACAAACCAGCGCTGCATCGCCGTACGTGCGCCCATCCAGTCGGCCCGGCCATATTGACCAAAGTACGGATGCGTCTTGGCTACCGGGCAAACCGGCGTGCCGTCGCGCGGGTCGGTGCCTTCGCACTGGTTGAACAGACGAATCGCGTGAATGCGCTCCTGCACGGCACCGGGGGAAAGCACGCCGTCTTCATAGTTCCAGCCGTTGGCCGAGCCGTCAGCGGCGGTCAAGTCCCATTTAGGCAGGTGAATGTGCTGGCCGATTACGTCGGTTGGTGTGCGCACCTGATAGTCGTCCATCTCGTAGATGGCCGGTACCAGGTTGGTTTGCTGGTACTGGACGCAGTCGAAGGTGTTCATGCGCATCACCAGAGGCTCCGGCGGACGCTGTTTGGTGATCACCGGCCAGGCGTCTTCCCACAACGCCAGAATGCGCGCTTGCGGGAAGTGGTAACCGACCTTGTTGTATACCGCGTCGAACTGGATGTTCGCCGCTTTATAGATGCGCGGACGGTCGGCGGTGAAGGTCGACGAACCCGTGAACGACAGGCCGTCGATCCGTTCGCCGCTGTTGAACTCGCCGGTGCCGGCGCTGGCGGTCAGGCGTTTTTGCCGGTCGTCCATGCACGGTTCGTAGTACGGCGCGCCGGCCATCGGCAACGCGCCGTTGGTGCGGAAGTTGCGCGCTACTACCTGATTGCCCGGCAGCACGGCGAAGCTCGCGTGTTCTTTTTTGGCGTGGAACGCCATGGCCGCCTGTTCGACTTCGGTGCCTTCCTCAGGCATGTAAATCGGTTTGGCGCGGGTCACTTCCTTGGAGAAATCCAGCGAAGTGGTGACGGTGTGCGCCTCACCACCCGAGGAGAAACCATCCAGCGAGTGGCGCCCCAAACCGCCGTCCCAGCCACCGGACTGCGCCGGGTCGAGGTTGGCCCACAAGGCATTGCCGCTGGTTTTCAGCGATTGCGCCTTGGCGGCGTCGAGCATGTCCAGCGGCGGAGTGGGCGGACGTTGGCCGACCGAACTTTCCATGCCGCCGATCCAGAACGGATAGCCAGGGTTTTTCAGGCTGCCGTCGGCATTTCTATTGGCTTCGCTACGGTCCACCAAGGCCAGGGAGCCGATGGCTTGAGCACCACCGCTGCCACCGTGATGTTCGCCGTCGTCATCGCCCTCCTCCTCATCATCGCCATGACTGGCCACCAGGGTTTCGCTGATCTTCGGCACAACCGCCACTTTGCCTGGCATCGGCGCCATGGCTTTGCCCGGCAGCGGCACAACCGCTGGAATCGGCGTGCCGGCAATGATCTCGCCATCGGGCAGAGCCCGTGCGCCCGCCGCCGGTTTACCGCTGCGCAGGGCATAAGGTTCGCTGTGATAGCCATCGTTACCCTGCTGGGAAACTTCGAGTTTGGTACCCTCCTCAAACACATCGTGCACTCGCCACATGGCCCACATGCCTTGGGCAAAGTGCGGATAGAAGTGGCAGTGATAGATCGCATCGCCCGCCACCCGGTTACGGTTGCCCGAGCCACCGTTGGCGATTTCATAGGTGTAACCGGCGCCCGGGCCGATGCCCTGGGCGTCTACATAGTCGGAGTTATCGTCGTTGGGATTGAACAGCCATTGATGGCCGTGCAGGTGGAAGATGTGCTGCTCGTGGCCATTGTGCGTGTTGCGGAATTTGACGAAGTCACCGATGTAGCTGTGGTTGACGTTCGACGGCTCGGATGGATACAGCGCCATGGTCGCCTTTACCCCGACCTGATCGGCACGTGGCGTTTCCCCCGGACGAATGTTTTCCAGGCCGACGTTGGCAGGTACGTCCACCAGCATCGCCACGTCCCCCACGGTGTGAGAACTGAGGAAGAATTCTTCATAGGCGCAGGACAGGCAATCGTGCATCGGCCCGACGCCCAAACGGTTGGCCACCACTTCGGCGCCCATGCCGCCAGAACCATAGTTGATCATGAATGAGTCGCGGGTAGGCTCCAGCACGTGGGCCATCACCGGGTCTGCCCAATAGGCCGGGAATGCCTGGGTCGCGGCGGTTTCATCCTGGAACTGCGAGGCGAAATCACGGAACGGTTCCAGCCGGTTTGGCAGCGCCGGGTTGCGCTTGCCGATGGCTTCCAGTGGATAGGTCGAAGGCGGGAAGCTGCCGTCGGCGTTGCTGCCCATCACAATCGCGTCGCTTTCGCTGGAAATGATTTCACTGCCGTCGACCATGCTGATGATCGGCGTGCCCGCCTTGCCTTCACGGATCCACGGCTCGCGCTGCGGGTAACGCGCCTGGTAATCGACAATCGGTTGACCGGCCGGGGTACGGCCAGCACTGGCCAGGCGCATCTCTTCTTCGGTCACGGTGTTGCGATAGGTACGGCCCCCCTTGGGGACCACCACCACTTCGCCAAACAGGCCGTTGGCCACGTTGCCCGCATCGCCTTCACCGCCGAAGGTGGCACCACGGCTGCTGGCAGCAAACGCGCCTTCGCGCTCGGCATACAAGGTGTAGGAACGGGTGGCACCTGGCGGGATCAACGTGTTGGCGTTGCGCCCGGTAAAGGAGGCGATGTCGTCAATGCTGTTGACCGCTTGCAGGCCGTTGACCTGGAAGCCGACGTGGCGGTCGGTAACTTGTTCATCGACCTTGAAGCCGTCGATGTTCTCCACTTCACCCTCGACATCAGCACCTTCGTTTTTGCCGGGGTTGGCTTGATACGCCAGCAGGTTTTGCAGGTTGATCGTCAGGCAATCACCGGCGGCCACACGCAGCACCAATGGGCGCGGGCGCTTGTCGGGACGCAGCGAGACTTTGCCCGGCACCGCCGCCCCGCCCTGGGCCAAAGACATATTGTTGGCATCGACCACGTCGCGGCGCAGGGCAAACATCATGCCGTTTGCGTTCTGTGCACCCAGGCGATTGAACATCAGCGGCTGATCCAGCGCCACGATGTTAGCGACCAGATTTCGTTCACAACGGGCGGCTGCGTCGGCCATCTCGATGCCAAACAGTGGCGCAAAAAACAACAGCAGATTAACCAACTGATGAGCGTGGGGTATGCCGGACATAATCACGGGCCTCGCTATAGGTGCTCACAGGAATAATTCTCGACAAGGGCTGTGCAGCAATCCCCATGCCATAAATAATCTTGTTGTTTTTCAGTTGGTTACATCGACGACTTGATAAGCCGGGGGATATTCCCCACTTATTCCCCACTTTTCTGCCGGGGCTATCGTTCCCCACTATTGGGGGGTGTCGGCACGCCGCTTTCGATTACAACGGCGCATCCACGGCCAGGCCCTGCAAGCGCCGGTATTGGCGTAAAACATCCGGCACGTAACGCTGGGTCTCGGCGAACGGCGGGATCACTCCACCATGGCTGAGCACGGCTTGCGGCCCGGCGTTGTAGGCCGCCACCGCGAGAGCAATGTCGTTGTCGAACAGGGTCAACAGGTGCTTGAGGTATTTGGCGCCGCCCTGGATGTTGGCCTTGGGATCGTAGACATCCTTGACGCCCATCTCCCGCGCGGTGTCGGGCATCAATTGCATCAGCCCGCCAGCGCCCTTGGCGGACGTTGCATCGGCGTTGTAACGGGACTCGGCGCGGATGACCGCATGCAACAGCGCCGCCGGCACTTCATTGGCCTTGGCGGCCGCCGAGACCAGCTCGGCATAGGGTTGCGCGGCGATCATTTGGGGCTGCTGATCGAGGCTGACGACCGCTGCGGTGGGCTCGTGGATGACCCGTTCATAGGTGCGGCCGGGACGATGGACATTGGACAGTACATAGCTGCCCTTGGCGTCCACTGAAATGAATACATCGGCCTGTGCAATGCTGGTCAACAGCAAACATCCGAGCAATCCAGTGGTGAGTGTTTTCATGTGTTGTTCTCCCCTGGCCGGCCCCTAAAAATGGGGGTAATGCCCCAATGGCCGATCGTGAACAAGCCATACGCAAGCACTGTGCCGGAAGCGCGAAGGCCCTTGGCACGGGGAGTCCAGAAGGTTGCCCAAGGCTGAGCATGGCAATTGCATAAGCCTTTACTGCGACCCTTCTGCCAATAGTGTGAGGTCATCATGAAACAACGTCTGTGTAGTGCCCCGCGTACTCAACGCGGCTTCACCCTGCTCGAACTGTTGGTGGTGCTGGTGGTGCTGGGGCTGCTGGCCGGTATCGTCGCGCCGAAGTACTTCGCCCAACTGGGCCGTTCCGAAGTCAAAGTCGCCAAGGCGCAAATCGAGGGCCTGGGCAAGGCACTGGATTTGTATCGTCTGGAAGTCGGCCATTACCCGTCCACTGAACAAGGCTTGCAGGCGCTGGTCACCGCGCCGAGCGATGAAACCCACTGGACCGGCCCTTACTTGCAGAAAAAAGTGCCGCAGGACCCATGGGGCCGTAACTACACCTACCGCTATCCCGGCGAAAACGGTGAGTACGATTTACTGTCCATGGGCAAGGACGGGCAACCCGGCGGCGAAGGCGAAAACGCCGAAATCACCAGCTGGCAATGACGGGGGAAGACCATGCGCTTTCATCTCAAAGCCGTGGGCAAGGCCGGTGTGGTTTCGATGACCGTCGAGGCCCCCGGCCACAGCGAAGCCCGGCGCATCATCGAAGACCAGGGGATGCGGGTGGTCAGCCTGCACGCCGAGCGGCATTGGCGCGCCTTGCGTCTGCAAAAGCGGGAGACTTTCAACCTGGTTTTATTCAGCCAGGAACTGACCACATTGCTCAATGCGGGCCTGCCGTTGATTGATGCGCTGGAAAGTCTTGCGGAAAAAGAATCCGCGCCACAAGCCCGCAAAACCTTGAGTGAGCTGGTGCGCTTGCTGTATGAGGGCAAATCGTTTTCCCAGGCCTTGGGCCAGTTGTCGGGGGTTTTTCCCCCGTTGTACGTTGCGCTGGTGCAGTCCAGTGAAAAGACCGGTGCCGTGGGCGAAGCCCTGGGCCGATATGTCAGCTATCGCCAGCGCATGGACGAGGTTCGCCAGAAAATCGTCAGCGCTTCAATCTACCCCATGCTGTTGCTGGTGGTGGGTGGTGGCGTGGTTTTGTTTTTGATGGGGTACGTGGTGCCGCGTTTCAGCCTGGTGTTCGAAGGTCTGGGGTCGAACCTGCCGTGGCTCTCGCAAGTCCTGATGACCAGCGGGATGTTCCTCCACGCGCATCAGGGCGAATTCTTCGGCGGGTTGCTGGCGATCATCGCCACCCTCGCCTTCCTCCAGCGCCAACCGGCCTTTCGTCGGGGCGTAGACCGTCTGATTGAAAAACTCCCGGCTATCCATCAACGCATCTTCATGTATGAGCTGGCGCGCTTCTACCGCTCGCTGGGGATTTTGCTGCAGGGCGGTATTCCCCTCGTCACCGCCATGGGCATGGTGCGTGGCCTGCTCACCGTGGCCTCCCGCACACGCCTGGACGAAGCCTGCGAGCGGGTGCGCGAGGGACAATCGCTATCGGCCGCGCTTGAACTCAATCACCTCGTGACCCCGGTATCCCTGCGTTTGCTACGTGCCGGCGAACAGTCCGGCAACCTCGGGCAAATGATGGAGCGCAGCGCCGACTTCTACGACGAAGAAATCAGTCGCTGGCTCGAATGGTTTGTGCGGTTGTTTGAACCGCTGCTCATGACCTTCATCGGCCTATTGATCGGGGTCATCGTGATCCTGATGTACATGCCGATTTTCGAGCTGGCTTCAAGCATCCACTGACCCCTCTGGAACAGGGTCTAGCGGTACGTTGCATCTTTTATCGAAGATTCAACTGAATAAAGCAGAACGCTGAGGTGTTCATCTACTGAATCCAGCAGCACGGCACGTTGCAGTGTTCATCTACGTTCCAACCCTGAAGAAGACGGAGAACGACATGCACATCAACAAGCTTTTACTTGCAGTAGCTATTGGCGCGGTCTTGTCGGCGTCCACCGTATTGATACCGGACAGTTTGTCCAGTATGTCGACCGCTCAGGCCAAGGATGGTGGCAGTGGCGGTGGAGGGGGTGGAGGTAGTGGTGGTGGTGGTGGTGGCGGCAGCGGTGGCGGTGGCGGCGGTGGCAGTCATGGCGGCGGCGGTAGCGGTGGCGGCGGCAATGGCGGTGGTGGCGGCGGCAATGGCGGCGGTGGCGGCGGCAATGGCGGTGGTGGCGGCGGCAATGGCGGCGGTGGCGGCGGCAATGGCGGCGGTGGCGGCGGCAATGGCGGTGGTGGCGGCGGCAATGGCGGCGGTGGCGGCGGCAATGGCGGCGGTGGCGGCAGCAGTGGTGGCAGTGGCGGAGGCAATGGCGGCGGTCACAGTGGAAGCGACGGTGGTGGCAACAGTGCAAGCAGCCACAGTGGCAGCGACCATGGCCCAGGCAATGCCGGTAACACAGCCTCGTCCAACTCCGGGCGCAATGGCACGCACGACGAAGCGGGCGACGATCATGGCGTTCATGCCAATGGTGAGGCCGGCGATGACCATGGCGTTCATGCCAACGGTGAAGCCGGCGATGACCATGGCGTTCATGCCAACGGTGAGGCTGGCGATGACCATGGCGTTCATGCCAACGGTGAAGTAGCCCACGATAATGGCGTCCATCGTTCCGGTGAAGTGGCCCACAACCAAAATGGCGTTCATCGCTCCGGTGAAGTGGCCCACAACCAAAATGGCGTTCATCGCGCCGGTGAAGTGGCCCACAACCAAAATGGCGTTCATCGCGCCGGTGAAGTGGCCCACAACCAAAATGGCGTTCATCGCGCCGGTGAAGTGGCCCACAACCAAAATGGCGTTCATCGCGCCGGTGAAGTGGCCGATGACCATGGTGTGCACGCCAATGGCGAGGTCGGCGATGACCATGGCGTACACGCCAAAGGAGAGGTCGGCGATGACAATGGCGTACATGCCAACAGTAAAGTCGGCGATGACAAGAGGACCTGATAACCGCTAAACACAGGAGCCCCAGAAATCCCCTGTAGGAGTGAACCTACTCGCGATAGCCATTCGTCATTCAACATTGATGTCGTCTGACACCCCGCCATCGCGAGCACGCTCGCTCCCACAGGGGGTTCTGTGTGTGAGGCTTAAAGCCCCCCCCCAGCCCGATCCAGCCGCTCCCGTAAAAACTCGATCAACGCCTGCACCGGTCGCGAACTCTGACGATGCTGCGGATACACCGCCGACAACGTCAACGGCTCAGGCCGAAACGCATCCAGTACGGGCACCAGCCTGCCGTCCTTCAAGGCAGCACCGACGATAAACGTCGGCAAGTAGGTAATCCCCATCCCGGCAATCGCCGCGTCCTTGAGCAACTCACCGTTGTTGACCCGCATCCTGCCCGTGACATTGACGATCAGCGGTTTGCCCTGCCCGTCGAATCGCCATTGCACCTAGCGTCCACTCGGTGTCGTAGCTTTGGACAACTCCACGTTCTCGGGCGCCAATTCTGTAGGAGTAATCTCTCAACAAAAAAGGAAGTTTCTTTCGTTGTTTAAACACCTGGACTTCAAAGCTTGTAAGAATATTCTGATTTTTTATATAAATATTGACCACCAGCCCATATCGAAACTAGGGTTTGAGTAAGCAGACGCCGCAACCCCTGAACTACAACGCGCCCGAAAATAAGAGACTTACACCTCCCCTGCTATTCGGATCGCGACGCAGTTGCTCACCCTTGCGCAAGGAGTAACAAATATGATCCCACTTATTAAAACCGAGCAATCAAAAATCTCAGGCAATGAGATCTCTATATTAAATGGACGAATATCAATTCCAAAAAGCTATTTACGCGAAAGGGCTTTTTTAGAAAAAACAAGTATTCTTGTCATCTCAGGTTCTTTAATCGAAGGAATAGGCACCATCCATTCCGATATCGATTGCATTATTCTATGCGAACAACGACCTAAAGCAAGTCGCATTAAAGACTGTGAACACGCATTAGTTACAGATATAAATTATCACTACATCAACCAAAATGAAGAAGTTCATAACACCACAGATTTTTACGGTGAAACCAGCATACACATTGATGCTGACTATATAACATTTTCCGAACTGGAAGACATTATTACCAAGATTGAGACAGCATTTGATGAGATTTCTGATGACCAGCGATTTCTCTATGGTCCAGTGCTGTCAAACACAGAGAATAATATCGTTCATAGATCTTTAATTGGGCACGCATTGGAAAATGAGGAAAAATTCAATCGACTGAAATCCAAAATACCTGTTGAGAAACACATTTATGTAGCTCATCGTGAAAAGCTCCCCGTATTTTATGCATTTCAAGATGTTCAGGGTTGCTGGCAGTCGGGAAATCTTTGGATGGGTTGTGAGATCGCCCGGGACATGATGCTGAAAACGACGATGAGCTTTACCTACCTAACAGGCACAACAAACAAACACTACAAATGGGTTTACTCAAATATGTTCAGAGTGGATGGATACGATGAAATTAAAAATAGATTTTTCTCTTTGGCCAGACGGGGCGCGATCACAGAAACCGAATGCAGATCATATATCCAGGATACGCTGATATACATGGACCAGGTATTTTTAGAAATTGAAGGACTGTTAAAAAAATCCAAAGTTTACCCATCAACGCAAAAATCTCTTTCTGCCCTAGATGAGGAGTTCAAAAAACGAAAGCAGACCAAGCACAAAATATCAATGTGTGAATATTATTTCAGGAAAAAATATTTCGCTGCGAAGGATACACCATCTTTAATTAGCCTACTCAAAGAATGGGATTGATAATAATACATTTTTCAACGCAGCAAACTTCTACGCCCCGACCGCCTTCATTGTATCCTTAGGACGAACACGGGTTACCAAGTATGGAAATTACCCGAATAGCCATTCCACTAATATTTTCCAGAATAGGAGAGCTGACTGCCTCACTAATTTATTTTTCGTTTATCGGTCATTACATAGTTGATTCACTTAGTCATGCATCACTCGCATGGGCGCTGATCTCTTTTGTAACCGTAGTAGCTATCGGATTTTTTTCAGTATCACTAGTCAAGACAGCCAGGTCGACCGACCTAAATACGGACGAAATTGAAATCGAATTAGTTGTTTCATTTAGATTTGCAATTTTTCTTGGGGCAATCGTTGTTTTCGCCATAATCATACTTGGCACCAGTGTATCAAGACCACCTACAGACAACGGAGAGTTCGAAGGCCTTAAAACACTACTGGCACTCTCAATTTCAGTTCCTGCCCTATACGTACAGATAGTCATCTTCAATTTTTTCAACGCCATTAAAAGAGCCAAATACGAACTGATATACACATGGTCATTCATTGCTACTCTCGCCTTAGCCTGCACGCTATTTGTTCACATGAACTCAAACACCAATGTTATTTATTTCGCTCTCACATATTCTGGCTTGAGATGCTTTTTTGCTAGTCTTGCAGTCACACTATTTAATTTAAAAATCCGCGAATACATCTCACAATTTAAGTATTCAAAACATATCCCAAAGGCGACATATGCAAATTACTTAATTAACGGCATCCCAATGGCAATTTGCTTCGGAGGTGAAAGCTCACTATATTTTATATTCTCATTCATCTCAAAAACCATAGACGATACGAACTTATCGGCCTATCAGGCATCACTGCACTTTTTAAGTATCGTATATATGATTTCAATTGGAGTGGGGAATGCTACAGGAATAGTAGTCGCACGGCATTACGAACTAAGGGACTTCCAATCCTTGAGAGCAACCTATTCTGAAGGGTTAAAGTTCGGCTTATTCATATTGACTCCAATCTTACTAGCTTGCCTATTACTAAAGGAAAACATATCAATAATCTATACATCCGATGTGCCAACCAGAAGATTGATCGAGGAAAATATTTTGATCTCGATTCCGTTCTTAATATTTGAATACATTTATGTTGTGACCCGAATGACATTAAGAAGCATGTGGGATTTCTGGATTCCCACACTGCTAACTATATTGTCACTCAACATCCTCGGACTAATACTTTCTATTGGCTTACTATCACTTCATGACTATAGCGTTCGCTCCCTATTCGTAGCGCTAGTCTTTTGTTCGTTTTTTCTGATGCTGCTTCTACTCTGGCGGCTAGGTAGCATTCTAAAAAGCAGCGAACAGCCAATTAATAAGAAATTAATATAAAGCACAAAATACAACCTTTAAACTAACTGTCTATTTTGCACGCTGTAGTGAGGACTTAACTATGAACAAGGTAAATCCCGCACCGCATTCACTAAGCCAGCGCACCAACTCCATCACTATCATCAGTGAGCATCATGCCTGGCGAACATTAAGTGGAGTACAAACAAACGACTATTACACTTATCGCAACGCCATTCTAAATGGCTGCCATCTTCAAAGAGCGTCTTTTGACCTGAGACACCCTGAAGAAATGGTTTGCGATTTAAGCAACCTCGAACCCATTTATAACGACCTGTTTGACGAGGAAATTGTGCGCTTATGGGATTACTTAAATTTAACAACAATTAAAATTTCGGACACAGAGGTACGCAGAATTAATGGAGACGGCCTATCACCAGAAATAGCCATTTCTGGCCCGTCAAAAACAAAACTTGGCAATTTAAAAAGGAAACTTGTTAGTGAGGCATTTGCGCATATTCGTCGAGACACATCTCCAACCCTTATGAACAACGCCACTCGCGGCATTACCAAGAGCCGGTTACTTACAAACACAAACAACGAAACCCTAGAGTTCCACAATAAGTTCTGCGCCTTCTATAGCAAGTATATATCCCATGAACATTGGGATAGTTGCCCTGCATTTAACACGCGGTATGTTTACGAGAATCATGAAATTTGGTCTCAAATCGAAAAAATATCAAAAAACAAATTATTTTTACTCTCAGCAGGTTTACCGATTGCCCTTGGCTACTTGGCAGCAACAGGGGATCCTAATATTTTTTTCTCAGAGGTTCATCGGCAAAATGATTCTAACCTGCTGAGTAGGGATAACGCATTTCAAGATATTTTCCCTTCCCCAACCTCATCGAACGAACCATGGCTGATTATAGATAAAGCCTATACCGGAGGAAGCCTCAGGCAGGCAGCAAACACGATCAGGAAAAAATTTGGTTACGATATCGAAGTAAAAACTGTAGCACTATTTCCTAAATCATTTAGTGCCTTCATGAGCGCAGACTACGCTGTTTATGCTGGAAAACTATTTGAGGTCAAGTCTTGCGCTCCGCGATTAGACAGGGAGCAGTGGCATATACAATTGATATTGGGGCAACCGACATGAGGCCATTATTTAAGCGCGAACATATTGTCGAGATAGAAGAATGCCTTTACGAGGCTAGAAAACAATTGCGCCGTTACTGGGCGGGAACTCTGGCTTGTTTGCCAGACGCCACAACAGAAACAAAACACTGGGACAACGCACAAACCCAGTACGACTTAGACTGCCAAAAAATATTATATGACTGCCTCTCCAATATAAGTTTTCGAACCACCATCTATTCAGAAGAAAGTACTTCAGCAACCACATATGGCGAAAATGAAAACTTCCACCTACTTATAGACCCTCTAGATGGAACACATAACGCAATTTTAGGCTTTCCAATGTATACATCTAGCGTGGCTCTTTACCACGAGGGAGCGTATGTATTTGGTTGGGTTTACGATATCTCGAGGGATTTAGTCTATACCGCTGCATTGGGCGAGGGATCCTACCTTCAGTCGCCGATCATAGTGAAAAGACTTTATACCCGCAAAGTCAACTGTATAGAGGACATGCGAATCTCTTTCCATCGACCCAAAGAGGATAGAGAAAAAATAATAATTCAAAATCTCATGTGGACAGCAAGTAAAATCCGCGTTTATTCATGTTCCTCGTTAGAAATCTGCCTTATTGCTGCCGGAGTTCTAGATGCCTTTATAGATATAGATACACCAGGACATGAGCGTAGTTGTGATATTGCCGCGGCAGAGTTGATTTTAAGAGAGGCCGGAGGCGCTCTATTTGACAAAACAGGAAACCCTAGATATTCCCTCCCCCCCTCCCTCGCTTCCCTTTCAGACTCCGGAACTGTCATTGCTTTGTCCTCCACAGAGCTGGTAGGACTTATTTTGTAGCGCACAACTAACTTAACTGGAGAAAAATCATGCTAGCCGAAACCGTAAGCTTAAAACTTGAATTATTGTGCAATGGCGTTAGTTTTTCCAAGGAATTTCTAGAGTACTTTCAAATCCGAACAGACCATATTGAAAAGAGGCGAGCTTATGGCACAGGAGACAGCATTATTCTCAACCATGGCACTCGCACTCCGCAAGAAATCATTCTTGATGGACAGATTATTGCTGCCGCAAATTACAACCCAGACTCAAATTACTGCATTTCCTTAGAGAAACAAATCCCCATACTCAAGCATGGAGATAGAACTGTGAAAATTACATTTCCACAGAGACCTAAATCTTATGGAATGCACCTCAGTAATAGCGAACTATTTGAGCAGCACATAACCGTATATGGCAACTCGACTCTCGGAATCTTCTCTCCAGGCCACTGCCATTACTTCAAAAATGGTGACGAGTGTAAATTCTGCTCTTTAGGTTCAGCAAGAGAGACACTATCTGATCATAAGATGCGAATAAAAGGTGATATCGCTGGCGAAGCCGTAGCTACAGCCATTAATGAAGAGAGCGGACGATATAAACGGGTTCTATTGAACGGAGGGACGATACCAAACTACGACAAAGGGTACTCAATACATATAGATCTGCTGGAGAGAGTAAAAGAATCCAACCTCCAGAGCACCCTGGACTACCACTTAATTTCTATGCCGCCCAAGGATTTTCGCCTTTTTGATCGATTCAAACAAAATGGTAATAATATGTCTATGAGTATAGAAGTATTCGATCCGGATTTATTTAAAGAAATTTGCCCAGGAAAAGCTCGTGACTATACTCGCGAACGGTTTTTAGCCGCTTTTGAAGCCGCTGTCGAAGTTCTAGGCCGTGGCAACGTATATGCTGGTTTTGTCGCCGGGATGGAACCGCTGGAATCAATCATTGAAGGTATCGAATTTTTCGGAGACATGGGAGTGGTACCTGCTGTTGCAGCATTTCACCCTGACGCGGGCTCGCAATATTCTAACAGACAGCGCCCATCGAAAGATTTCCTGATGAAAGTTGGGAAAAAGATGTCTGAAATATATCATAGAGAAGGATTTCAGCCATTAATCGAGGGAAGTGGTAGAAACTCATTAGATACCGAAGCCTACTTAGGGGGATTTGCATGAGCGGTTCATCTGACCAACCGATATTTATCGCGTTCGAAGGCACTGACGGAGCAGGAAAGTCAACTATTGCAAGGGCAACCTTTGACAAAGTTTTTGAATCCTATTCCAAAATTAGTTATATAGATAAAAACCGGCCACCGGTGCCATCAGGTTATACGGAGTTTCACATGTCTCGTATACGAGAGGTTCTTTGGGATTATCCGGATAACGCCCCTCTAGACCAATTGGGCGATAAACATTGGATAAGTTTAATATCCGCTTGGTTTCAAGCCACAGATTATGCTGCCATCAGGCCATTAATCGATTCTGGCGTTAGTTGCATTGCTGATGGCTGGCACTATAAATATCTAGCACGTTTTTTACTTAAAAATACAGGCATGGCTGAAGAGGCATTAACAATATTCTCAACCATTAGAAAACCGGACGCCGTCATTTTCCTGGATGTCGACCCCGCTCTTGCAGCGCAAAGAAAGGGGTCTTTCCGCCTCAGTGAAAGCGGCGCCTTTGACGGTGGCAATGAAGATCGCCTTAAAAGTTTCATCGCGTATCAAAATAGAGTTCGATCCAGCTACGAGCAATGTGGATTGGCAAATTGGGTGAGGATTGATACGACCGACCTTAGTGAGGAAGCGGTGCTTGATAAGGCGGTGATCGCGGTACAAAGCTTACTCAGCGATTTATAGGATTCGGGATGACAAACGTGCTAACTGTCGCCCCTCTGTGGGAGTGAACCTACTCGCGATAGCCATTCGTCATTCAACATTGATGTCGTCTGACACCCCGCCATCGCGAGCACGCTGATCTGGCCTAATGAAATTGGACACATCAATAGGGCGCTATGATGGCGCCCAAATCTAAGGTGTGCATGATGATGCGAAAGTCCTATTCCAGCGAGTTCAAGCTCAATGCTGCAAGCATGGTGCTTGATGAAGACCAGCCCATTCTTGAGGTCTGCGCCAACTTCGATATCGGCCCTACTGCGTTGCGCCGCTGGGTCGAGCAGGTCAGGAAAGAACGTGCAGGCTCGACGTTAGCGGGAACAAAAGCCATTACCGCCGACCAAAAACAAATCCAGGAACTCAAGACTCTGCTCAGGCAGAAAGACCGGGATATCGAAATCCTAAAAAACCGCCTCCCCGGCGCTCCGCGGCCCATTGGATTAGAAACACTGCGTTCTACACTTATCCGACTGGACAGTGGTCGCTGGCTTTTTGGAGGCTAAGTCCCCGTCAAAAAACTTGACCCAGGGGAAGCTGCGGACCCGTTAGTGGTGGCACGTTCCGTGACCCCGTTTAGGAAGGTGATTTGATCCGAGTCCCCGTCCAGTTCAACTTGACTGGAGGTGCTCATGAAAAAGCACGATCTAAAGCAGCGTGGGTTACCGGTTATTCATGATCACGCAGCCGGCATTGATATTGGCTCACGTTTCCATGTGGTGGCCGTTCCTGCAGACCTTGCCACAGAATCTGTTCAAACTTTCCAGGCTTTTACTTCCGACTTGGAGCGCCTGGCCAATTGGCTGGTCAATCTCGGTATAACGACGGTCGCGATGGAATCGACAGGCGTTTACTGGATTCCGGTTTACGAAATATTGGAAGCACATGGCCTTCAGGTCGTGCTGGCCAATGCCCGAGACGCCCGCGCCGTGCCTGGACGCAAAACCGACGTGAATGACGCGCAGTGGATACAACGACTGCATGCCTGTGGGCTGCTTAGAGCCAGCTTTCACCCAGATCGTGAGATTTCGGCTTTGCGCAGTTATCTGCGGCTGCGGGAGCGTCATCTCGATTACGCCGCGGCGCACATTCAGCACATGCAAAAAGCTCTCACGCACATGAACCTGCAATTGCATCACGTCGTGGCCGATATCACCGGCTTGTCGGGGATGCGGATAATCCGCGCCATCGTCGCAGGCGAGCGCAGTCCCTCCACGTTAGCGGCGCTGAGTGACAAGCGCTGCAAGGCGGGTATTGATGTGATTGAGGCATCGCTGGTCGGCAACTACCAGCCCGAGCACGTATTCGCTTTGACGCAGGCGCTGTCCATGTATGACGCTTATCAATCGCAGCTACTGGTTTGCGACCAGCAGATAGCACAAACGCTGCTCAAACTCTCGCAAAAAAAGGTATCACCCCTCGAACCGTTGCCAAAACCACGGCATAACACTCGGCAACCCAATGCGCTCAATTTCGATGTACGTACCTTGCTCTATCAACTGGTCGGTGTTGATCTGACCCAGATCCACGGCATCGGCCCCTACCTGGCTCTGCGGCTAGTCGCCGAGTGCGGCACGGATCTGAGTCGATGGCGGACTTGCCATCATTTCACTTCCTGGCTCACCCTTGCGCCCGGCTGTCGTATCAGTGGCGGCAAGGTACTTTCGGCCCATACCCGCAAGACCAAAAATCGAGTGACCGCCCATCTGCGCTTAGCCGCTGTGACCGTCGGCAGAACGAACACGGCATTGGGTGCGTTTTATCGGCGGCTCGCGGCTCGAATCGGCAAAGCCAAGGCCGTCACAGCTACCGCTCGAAAGATCGCGATCCTGTTCTACAACGCCATGCGTTTCGGTATGAATTATCAAGACCCGGGAGCCGATCACTATGAGCAAAAATATCGCGAGCGAGTCGTCAAAGGCCTACACCGACGCGCGGCTGAGTTTGGTTTTACTCTGCAACCCGTGGAGGGTGTTTCTTAGGAAGGCCAGTGTTCTCCTGCTTTTGGACTCCAAAGATCATTCCCTCTGATCAGCGAGCTAGGAGAACAGTACGGCATTTCAGATTGTTGTCGCGTGTTTGAAGTCAACCGCAGCAGCTATTACGCCTGGCGTCAGCGCCAAGGAAAAACGAACCCCGAGCGCGAAGCGCTCAGGGTTGCTCTGATCAAGTACCACAAAGCATCAAAAGGCTCGGCGGGCGCCCGCACTCTCTCCAAGGATATGCAGGGCGCAAAGCATAAGGTGGGGCGCTACATGGCTGCTCGTTTGATGAAGGAGGCTGGGATTTCCAGTTGCCAACGCCGCCGCCATAAGTACAAGTCGTCGGGTGTTGAATCGCTCGTGGCTGAGAATGTGCTGGACCGTGAGTTTTACGTAGCTGATATCAATAAAGTCTGGTGCGCAGATATCACCTTTATCCAGCTGGGCAAGCGTTGGCTCTATTTCTCTGTGGTTTTGGATTTGTTTGCACGACGGGTGGTGGGATGGTCGTATTCGTTGGTCGCCGACGCGACCCTAGCAAGCGAGTCACTGCGTATGGCTGTCGAATTGAGAGGACGACCTAAAGGTGTGCTGTTTCATTCTGACCAAGGGTGCCAATACACCAGCCATAAATTCAGGGACGAACTGATGGCTCACGAGCTAAAGCAGAGCATGAGTCGAAAAGGCCAATGTTGGGATAACGCCCCGATGGAGCGCTTTTTTGGCAGCTTGAAGTCCGAATGGGTGCCTGAAGAGGGCTACCACTCGGAATATGAGGCCCGAGTAGATATCAACCGATATGTGGCGCGCTACAACAATGTAAGGCGCCACAGCTACAACGGTTACCACTCGCCGGTAGCGGCAGAAAAGATGGCGGCGTGAGAACCGAAAACAATGTCCAAAATTACTGGACCAGATCACGCTCGCTCCCACAGGGGGTTCTGTGTGTGAGGCTTAAAGCCCCCCCTCAGCCCGATCCAGCCGCTCCCGTAAAAACTCGATCAACGCCTGCACCGGTCGCGAACTCTGACGATGCTGCGGATACACCGCCGACAACGTCAACGGCTCAGGCCGAAACGCATCCAGCACCGGCACCAGCATGCCGTCCTTCAAGGCCCCACCGACGATAAACGTCGGCAAGTAGGTAATCCCCATCCCGGCAATCGCCGCGTCCTTGAGCAACTCACCGTTGTTGACCCGCATCCTGCCCGTGACATTGACGGTCTGCGGTTTGCCCTGCCCGTCGAACCGCCATTGCACCTGACGACCGTGGCCATAAGGCAGGCAGTCATGACCGTGCAGGTCTTCGGGTTTGAGCGGCGTGCCGCGCTCGGCCAGGTACGTCGGGCTGGCGCAGTACACACGCTGGATCGACGCGATGCGTCGGGCAATCAGCGTCGAGTCTTCCAGAATGCCGATGCGCAAGGCCAGGTCGTAGCCTTCACCGAGCAAATCCACCGGGCGATCGCTGAGGTCCACTTCCACGGTGACGTCACGGTAACGCTGCAAGAACACCGGCAGCAGGCAACTCAAATGCGCCACCGCAAACGACAACGGTGCGCTGATGCGGATAGTGCCGCGTGGCTCGGTGGTCTGCCCGGCAATGCCCTGCTCTACTTGCTCGACCTCACTCAGCAGGCGCAAGGCCGACTCGTAATAACTCTGCCCCAGTGGCGTAACGTCCAGCCGCCGTGTCGAGCGATTGAGCAAGCGCACGCCCAGGCGCTCTTCGAGTTGCATCAAACGCCGGCTGACGAACTGCTTGGACAGCCCCAATTGATCTGCCGCCGCGGTGAAGCTGCCGGATTCCATGACCTGGCAAAAAATACGCATGTCTTCGAACGGGTTCATTGTCATTCACTGGTTGACAGTCGACGACTTTTATAGCCGCTTCTTCGCTTTTTGGCATGCTATTAATGTGTGGGCCACGGTGTTGCGCGCAGCACAAACCCTGTGGGAGCGAGCCCGCTCGCGAATGCGGCAGCCCGTCCAACAAAGATGCTGGCTGATCCACCGCTTTCGCGAGCAGGCTCGCTCCCACAGGTTTATGCGTTGTAGTTGAAGTGGCTTACTTCGACGTCAGCGCCGAATAGCTGTTCATCAAATTGCGGTAGTTCGGAATGCGCTGCGACAGCAGGTTCGCCAGGCCTTCCATGTCGTTGCGCCAGTCACCTTGCAGTTCGCAGGCCACCGAGAACCAGTTCAACAGTTGTGCACCGGCCGCCGTCATACGCGCCCAGGCGGCTTGCTGCACGGTTTCATTGAAGGTGCCCGAGGCGTCAGTGACGACGAAAACGTCAAACCCTTCCGCCAATGCCGACAGTGTCGGGAAGGCCACGCAAACGTCAGTCACTACACCGGCGATGATCAACTGCTTGCGACCCGTGGCTTTGACGGCTTTAACGAAATCCGCGTTGTCCCAAGCGTTGATCTGACCTGGACGCGGGATGTACGGCGCGTCCGGGAACAGCTCTTTGAGCTCAGGCACCATCGGGCCGTTAGGGCCGCTTTCGAAACTGGTGGTGAGGATGGTCGGCAGTTTGAAGAACTTGGCCAGGTCTGCGAGGGCCAGCACGTTGTTCTTGAATTCGTTGGGTGAGAAATCCTGTACCAGTGAGATCAGGCCGGTCTGGTGGTCGACCAACAGGACAACGGCATCGTCTTTGTTCAGGCGTTTGTACGGAACGTTGCTCATGTGAAACTCCTCGTGGATGTTTATCGCTCAGGGCGTCGGCCAATGCGGCCGGCGCTTTTTATGTGATCGTCAGAACGCGAAGCACGAGCAGCCAAAGGCGCCCCAGAAACCCGCAAAATCGCTGACAGGGGCGTTCGACAAACGTGCCTTTTCATGGCTATGTGAATGCACGCCACAGGATCCGCTGCAATGGTGAACCTGTGCCTGCATCGGCGAAGCCGGACGCCAGTGGCCCGGCACTTTCACCACCGGCGACCAGTCCGGCAGCACAGGCACACTGGCCGGTCCAAGTTTTTCGAAGTCACCGGCGGCATACACCAGTTTGCCGCCGACCACCGTCAATACCGACTCGATCCACTTGATCGCTTCTTCGTCGACGCTGAAAAAGTCCGCGCCAAGTACCGCGACGTCTGCCAGTTGGCCGACCTTGATCATGCCTTTCTTGCCCTGCTCGGAAGAGAACCAGGCGCTGCCATGGGTGAACAGTTCCAGCGCGGTCTGCCGGGACAGGCCCTCAGCGTGCAGCTCAAGCCCACCCACGGTGCGACCGCTGACCATCCAGTACAGCGAGGTCCAAGGATTGTAGCTGGACACTCGCGTGGCGTCGGTGCCAGCGCCGACCGGTACACCTTCGGCCAACATACGCTTGATCGGCGGCGTTGCTTCGGCGGCTTTGGCGCCATACCGCTCGACAAAGTATTCGCCCTGAAACGCCATCCTGTCCTGAATCGCAATACCACCGCCCAGCGCCCTCACCCGCTCGATGTTCTGCGGGGTGATGGTTTCAGCGTGGTCGAAAAACCATGGCAGACCGTTAAACGGAATGTCGCGGTTGACCTTCTCGAACACGTTGAGCATGCGGCTGATCGATTCGTTATAGGTGGCGTGTAAACGGAACGGCCAGCGCTGTTCCACCAAGTGGCGCACCACCGGTTCCAACTCGCCTTCCATGGATTGCGGCAGGTCCGGACGCGGTTCGAGGAAGTCCTCGAAATCCGCTGCCGAGAACACCAGCATTTCCCCGGCGCCGTTGTGCCGCAGGTAATCATCGCCCTGGTGCAGGGTCACGCTGCTGGTCCAGTTCTTGAAGTCGGTAAGCTCTTCTTTGGGCTTTTGGGTGAACAGGTTGTAGGCGATGCGAATGGTCAGTTGCTGGTCCTTGGCCAACTGCTCGATCACCTGATAATCGTCCGGATAATTCTGGAAACCACCGCCGGCATCGATGACGCTGGTCAGACCCAGACGATTGAGTTCGCGCATGAATTGGCGGGTCGAGTTGACCTGATACTCCAGCGGCAACTTCGGCCCCTTGGCCAGCGTCGAGTACAGAATCATCGCGTTGGGCCGCGCGACCAACATCCCGGTCGGCTCACCATTGGCATCACGCACAATCTCGCCACCCGGCGGGTTCGGCGTATTGCGGGTATATCCGGCGACGCGCAACGCGGCACGGTTGAGCAAGGCACGGTCGTACAAATGCAGGACAAATACCGGCGTGTCCGGCGCGGCCTGGTTCAATTCTTCGAGAGTCGGCATGCGTTTTTCAGCGAACTGGAATTCGTTCCAGCCACCGACTACACGCACCCATTGCGGCGTCGGGGTGCGGTCGGCCTGATCCTTGAGCATGCGCAAGGCATCGGCCAGCGACGGCACCCCTTCCCAACGCAGCTCGAGGTTGTAATTGAGGCCGCCACGGATCAGGTGCAAGTGCGAGTCGTTGAGGCCGGGGATGACGCAGCGGCCCTTGAGGTCGATGACCTGGGTGCCCGAACCGCGCAGGGCCATGGCCTCGGCATCGGTGCCGACCGCAACGAAGCGGCCGTCGCTGATCGCCACGGCACTGGCGAGCGGATTTTCACGGTCAACGGTATGAAATTGGCCATTGAATAAAATCAGATCGGCGTTCATCGCGTTTCCTTGGGCTGAGTAGAAGGAGATAACCAGGGCGCGAACAGGCGCGTTGCCATCGGCATGAACAGGTACACCACCGACACCACAATGGTCAGGGTGATCAGGAACGTGGCGATCACGTAGCTGGAGAGAAACGCATTGAGCTGCAGCAGCGGCCCCCAGATCAGCGGCACCAGCAAGGTGTGCGGCAGAATCACCAACAACGTCACCACGGCCTGCTTCCAACGCGGCGGTGGTGGCGACGCGGCGTCGGCCTGGGGCGCGAACCAGAATTCCTTGATCGGGTTAACTTCGGTCTGGTCGCCGTCAGCCAGCATCGGCGTGGCTTCGCGGACCAGTTCCAGGCGTTGCGGCGAATCGAGCCAGTGCTGCATCGCTTCGGTGGTGCAAAAGCGCAGCACGCAGGTGTACAAGTCGAGCCCGGCGTTTTTACCGCGCATCACGTCCACACCCAAGTGCCCTTCCTGCTGCCCGGCGATGCTGACAATGTTGCGCAACCAGGCTTCGTAAGGCACTTCAAATCCGGCCTTCACCCGGTGCTTGATGACCAGGGTCACGACTTCTTCAAATGGTTTGGATTCAGGCATAACGCAACGCTCCGGCGAATCGGACATTGAGCGCCAGCCGACCGGGCCCGGCGATGAAAATGCTGGTGAACAAGATCAACAACAGCCAGCCGAATTGCCCTTCTTCGATACTCCATTGCGGATGCACCACCACCATCGCCACCAGCAACACACACAAAATCGGCAGGCACGCCAAGCGCACCAACAGCCCGGCAATGATCAGCAACGGGCACAGCACCTCGGCGAAAATCGCCAGCATCAGCGTAAGGTGGGTGCCGAGGTGGAAAGGGTCTTCGATAACTTGCAGTTGAGCGCTGTAGTTAAGCAGCTTCGGCAAACCGTGCACCCACAGCAGAAACAAACTGGCGCTGAGCCGCAAAAACAACAGGCCAACGTTCTGAGCCCGTTCATCCCATTGCGAAGCGTTCATGGGTTACCTGCACAAATGAAAAACCACCGGCAGCGAGGGTGCCGAGACATCATTCGATAGTGCCGGTGTGGGGACGGGGAAAATTGGATGGGTGTGCTCTTTTTGCGAGTACACGCTCATCTGTAATGCAGCGAAAATCCTGTAGGAGCCGGGCTTACCCGCGATGACGGTCTACCCGTCAAAAGTTATCTGGTTGACACACCGCTATCGCGGGCAAGCCCGGCTCCCACAATTGGATCGGGGGCATCTGAGATGGGACTGGTTGGCTGTCAAGCCGCCATCGCAGCGATACGGCGACCCAACAAGCCAGCTCCTACAGGGAGCCGCTGAATGTCCGGGGAAATTTGGTCGGCCCGAAGGCCACTCTGTTCAAGCCGGAATCGGCAAAGCCGTGGACATGAACTCGCTGATCCGCGAGCGCAACCAACGCTCCGCCGGGTCGTTGTCATGCACCCCGCTCCAGGCCATCGATAATTGCGCCGCATCGATGGCAAACGGAGGGTCTTCGGCGCGCAATCCGCAGCCTTCTACCAGCGCGCACGCCGCATAGTCCGGCACGGTGGCGATCATCTCGGTGCCGGCGAGGATCGCGCGCAAGCCGCTAAATTGCGGTACGCCCAACACCACGCGGCGGCTACGACCGAGCTTGGCCAGGTCGAGGTCGATGTTGCCGCTCAGGTCGCCGGAAAACGAGACCATGGCGTGGGGTCGTTCGCAGTATTCGTCGAGCGTCAGCGTGCCCGGTCGCTTATCACCGCGCAGCACTTTGCAGGGAATATCCCGCAATTTTTTGCGCTTGGCATTCGCTGGCAAATCGGTGGTATAGCTGACACCCACGGAGATTTCGCCGGAGGCCAGCAGCGCCGGCATCAGCAAGTAGTTGGCGCGACGTACCACGACGACGATCCCTGGAGCCTCTTCTTGCAACTGCCGCAGTAACGGTGGAAACAAGCCGAACTCGGCATCATCCGACAGCCCGATGCGAAACACGTCGCAACTGCTGGCCGGCTCGAACTCCTTGGCACGACTGACCGCGCCGGAGATCACGTCCATTGCCGGCTGCAACTCTTTGAGAATTGCCAGCGCCCGTCCGGTCGGCTCCATGCCGCGCCCGTTACGCAGCAACAACGGATCGTCAAACAGATCGCGCAACCGCCCCAACGCCGCGCTCACCGCCGGTTGGCCCATGAACAGTTTTTCCGCGACACGGGTCAGGTTCTTTTCAAACATCAACGCTTCGAAAATCACCAACAGGTTCATGTCGACGCGGCGCAGATCATTACGGTTCATAGGCACGGTTCCCTTGTGTGTTGAGCCAGGCATAAAGCGCTGAGACTTTACTCGATCAGCAGTCATGCACAACGCCACCGGATGACGCCGATCGTGTAAGTACCGCGCATGAATACATTACAGCGATGTGCTGAGTCAGCTCCTTTTCCCGTCTTGCGCACAGACGGAATTAACAACGTTTAACTCGCCTGCCAGAGCCCTGCGTCCAAGAATGAAGCTCACCGACACGGACATTTGTCATGGCCCACTCTCAGCAAAACGCTGCCCGCGCAGCAGTCACTGAATCACCAAAGAAGACCACTGGTGGCCTGACTCCCTGGCGCGAAAGCCTGGCGAAACAACTGATCCTCGATCATCTGGATGAAACCGTCGAGGTCACCGAACTGGCGCGGGCCTGCGCCCTCTCGCGCAGTCATTTTTCCCGTGCGTTCAAATGCAGCACCGGTCTCTCGCCACAAGACTGGATTCGCAACCAACGCATCGCCCGCGCCAAGCAACTGATCCAAAATACCGACCTGACGCTGACGCAAATCAGCCTCGAATGTGGCTTCTGCGATCAGGCACATTTTTGTCACATATTCACCCGTAGCGAAGGCATCACGCCGTTTGCGTGGCGCTGCCGCGCTCTGCGCCCTCAACCTCACCGCCCTGCCTACACCGCCCAACATCACGCGCAATAAAGCCTGACGCCGCGAATTGGGTAGCAGCTGTCGAGCCCCAGCGTGACTGCGGCTCGACAGCTGCTACAGGACGCAGGCACCTGTAGCAGCTTGCGCTTGCGTTACCCCTTGAGGAACGCCAGCAAGTCAGCGTTTAGCTGATCCTTGTGGGTATCCGTCAAACCATGGGGGGCGCCTGGGTAGACTTTGAGCGTAGAGCCTTTGACCAGTCGTGCCGAGGCAATGCCCGCCGCTTCGAACGGCACCACCTGATCCGCATCGCCGTGCACTACCAAGGTGGGGATGTCGAATTTTTTCAGGTCTTCGGTAAAGTCGGTTTCGGAGAAGGCCTTGATGCAGTCATAGGCGCTTTTGTGGCCTGCCATCATGCCTTGCATCCAGAACCAGTCGATCATGCCTTGTGATGGTTTGGCGTCTGGTTTGTTGAAGCCGAAGAACGGCCCGCTGGCGAGGTCGATGTACAGCTGCGAACGGTCGACCAGTGACGCCTGGCGAATGCCATCGAACACCTCGATGGGCAGACCGCCAGGGTTGGCTTCGGTCTTGAGCATCAGCGGCGGCACCGCAGATATCAGCCCGGCCTTGGCTACCCGGCCAGTACCGTGGCGACCAATGTAGCGCGCCACTTCACCGCCCCCGGTGGAGAAGCCGAACAACACGGCGTTTTGCAGATCCAGCAGCTCGATCAACTGCGCCAGATCGTCGGCGTAGTGGTCCATGTCATTACCGGACCACGGCTGGCTGGAACGCCCGTGACCCCGGCGGTCATGGGCAATAACCCGGTAGCCCTTGTCAGCCAGGAAAATCATCTGCGACTCCCAGCTGTCGGCGTTCAATGGCCAGCCATGGCTGAAGACGATGGGCTGACCTGTGCCCCAGTCCTTGTAGTAAATCTCGGTGCCGTCTCGGGTCGTGAATGTACTCATGCGATTTCTCCTTAGCGGGGGTTGGGGTGAATCAAACAAGTGAGGGGTTCATGCGCTCGGCCAACCGGGCCACCCGCTCGCCCAGATGCGCGGCGGTGCTGCGGTCTTCGGGCGGCGGGGCCAATTCGGGAGGTTGCTCGACATTTGACTGGGACATGGCGCCCAGCGAGCTGCCCAGGCGATTCATCTGCCCATCGAACACGCCCGTGCCGGAGCGTGCCGGCAGCACGTCGAGGCCAACCCAGATCATTGAGTGTTGGGCGGCGAACACCGCCAGCTGGAGCAAGGTGTTGAGTTTGTCGCCGCACAGGCTGCCGGAGTTGGTGAACCCGGCGGCCAACTTGTCGCGCCAGGGTTGGGCCAGGTAAAACGCCGCAGTGGCCTCCATGAACCCTTTGAAGGGCGCCGAGACGCTGCCCATGTAGGTCGGCGCGCCGAAGATAATGGCGTCGGCGCGGTGTAATCGATCCCAGTGATCTTCCACTTCCTCGACCGGAATCAACTGGCAGGTGCTGCCCACGTGCCGTTCCACCCCTCGGGCGACGGCCTGCGCCATGACCCGGGTGTGCCCGTAGCCGCTGTGATAGACCACCACCACGTTGCTCATTACGGTGTCCTCATGACAATGAATCCCTGCTTAACTTCAATGCCAACACTGCGACTGATCGGTGAAGTTGAAGAAGCAGAGTTTTGGGCGTAGACCAGACGCTGGACGAGTTAAACGTTGTTAATTTTCCATGGCGCACCCAAAACCATGGCGCTGCCTTTGCTACCCTAAACACTGCACCTGCTGCGTGTGCAGGGCACAAGCAGTCGTTGCCAACACCCGACCGTCACTCGTCACCCGGATTGCGCCGACCAAAAAACCTGAGGAACATGCTCGAAAACCTCGTCCTGGACGGATGCAAGCAGGAGTGACCCATTGACCCTTTCCCCCGAGCAGGCTGTGCATTTCGGCCCCTACCGGATCTACCCCGGACAACGCCTGGTGATGGAAGCCGATCAGCCCCTGCGCCTGGGTCGGCGGGCCATGGACATTCTGTTGATCCTGCTGGAGCACGCCGGGCAGGTGGTCAGCAAACAGCAACTGATCGCGACGGTCTGGCCCAAAAGCGTGGTGGAAGACATCAACCTGCGGGTACACATGGCGGCATTGCGCAAAGCCCTTGGTGATGGCCAGGCCGGTCAGCGCTACATCGTCACCGTGGCGCAGCGCGGCTATAGCTTTGTCGCGCCCTATTCACTGGAACTGATCGAGCTACACCCGGACACCGAAGCGCCGGTGCCCAACGGCCATAATTTGCCCATGCGCCGCACTCGGCTGATCGGTCGCCAGGCCCTGGTCGACGCTCTGGTCACGCAACTGGCACGCAAGCGTTTCATCACCCTCGTCGGCCCCGGCGGAATCGGCAAGACCACCGTGGCCCTGCGCGTTGCCGAACAGCTGATCGGGCGTTACCGGGACGGTATTCGTCTACTGGACCTGGCACCGATCAACGACCCGTTGATGATCACCACGCATCTGGCGACTCTGCTGGATTTGTCCCTGCACGACGGCGAACCCATGAGCGGGCTCGCAGCCTTCCTGCGCGACAGGCAGATGCTGCTGGTGATCGACAATTGCGAGCACCTGCTCGACGCCATCGCCCTGCTCTGTGAAGGCATCCTGCGAGGCGCGCCCGAGGTGCACATTCTGGCCACCAGCCGCGAAAGCCTGCGGGCCGAAGGCGAATTCGTTCAGCGCCTGGAGTCGCTGGACTGTCCGCCGCCCATCGCCGTGCTGGACCGCGCTCAGGCCATGACGTTTTCGGCGCTGCAATTGTTTGTCGAGCGGGCGATAACCAGCCACGACAGCTTTGAATTGAGCGATGACGAGCTGCCACTGTTGATCGACATCTGCCATCGCCTGGACGGGATTCCACTGGCCATCGAACTGGCCGCCGCGCAAGTCGGCAGCTTTGGTTTGAGTGGACTGCTGGAACAGTTGCATGGCAGTTTTCGCCTGCTTACCCAAGGGTGTCAGCCAGCGATTGGCCGACACCAGACCCTTCGCGCCACGCTCGACTGGAGCTTCGAACTGCTGACGGTCTGTGAGCAAACCTGCCTGCGCCGATTGGGTGTGTTCAGGGGAGGATTCACCCTGGAGTCGGCCGCCGAAGTAATCGTCGGTGAACACATCGACCCCGACAAGGTGTTTGGCGCGATTACCCAATTGGTCGCCAAGTCGCTGCTGAACGTGGAGGTCGGCGATGAAGAAGTGTTTTACCGCCTGCTCGACACCACACGCAGCTATGCCCTGGAGAAACTCGACCAGACCACCGACTTGGCGGACACGCAAATCCGCCATGCCGAACGCTGCCTGGTCTTGATGCATCAGGCCCAGAATGACTGGGAGCACATCCCCACCGGTGTGTGGATCGAGCGTTATGCCCGCGGCCTGGAAGATATTCGCGCTGCGCTCGATTGGGGCTTGAACGGACGCGGGTCTCGATCACTGGCGATCCGCCTGGCCGCAACGTCCACGCCGCTGTGGCAGGAACTGTCGCTGCTCAAGGAGCACGGCGTGTATGTGCGCAAGGCCCTGACGTTGCTCGATGCGACGCCCGAGCCCTGCCTTCATCTGAAAATGGCCCTCAAGCTGGCCCTCGGCAGCTCCTGTTACCACACCCAGGGCGGCACACCGGAAACCATCGAAGCCTTCGTCAGTGCCAGGAATCTGGCCATACAGTGCAGTGACGTGGCCGGTCAGCTGCGGGCGGTGTCCGGGTACATGGCGGTCAATCTCAGTTGCGGCAATTATCGAATGGCACTGGAGCAGAGCCGGCAATTCGATCGGTTGGACGCACAAGACGATGCCGTGCTGTCGCTGAGCACGCACCGCTTACGGGTGCTGGCCCTGCACTTTTCCGGGGATCAGGAACAAGCGGGGGTAGATGCCGAACAAGTACTCCAGCGCATGGCACAGAGCGGCCACCTCAACCGATTCACCCATGGTTTTGGCGTGCAGTACGATCAGAGCGTTGCCGCCCTGACGATTCTGGCGCGCATCTTGTGGTTGCAGGGCCAACCGGAGCAAGCCTGGCGCACCGCCCGGCAGGCACTGGATATCGCGATCCAGATCAACCATGGCACCTCCATTTGTTACACCCTGGCCCTTGCCGGTTGCCTGATCGCCCATTACAACGGCGACACCCGCAGCGCTCGTGAACTGCTACGCCTGCTGCTGGAGCAAGCGCAAAAACACTCGGTGTTGCTGTTCTATACATGGGCGCGTCATTACGCGCAGGTGATCGACCCGGCGCAAGCGCAAATCCCCCCCTCACCGGGCACCGGGTTGATCAAGGACATCTTGGTCACGCTGAACAATGATTTGGTCGATGAGGCCTTGCTGCAACGAGCAGATAGCGGCGACGCAGGCTGGAGCACGGCAGAAATTCTGCGGGCCAGGGCGAACGCATTGCTGGCAGAGGACTGCCCGCAGAAAATCGATACCGCCGAGGCCGTACTGATCAGGGCACTGAATGTGGCCAGAACCCAGGGCGCCCTCGCCTGGGAACTGCGCAGCGCCACCTCACTGGCACAACTTTGGCAGCGTCAGGGTCATTTTCGGCAAGCTCATGAACTGCTGGCGCCGATCTACCAGCGGTTTACGGAAGGTTTGGCGACACCGGACCTGGTGAAAGTGCGTCGGTTACTCGACGAACTGCAGCGCCACCTGCCCGGCTGATGTAGCACGCATAACGCCTTTCCAAATCGCGTACCCCTCCACTGTGTTCGAGTAATGTCAGAGCGTATGTGCGGGTGGTGTTGAGGAAACGGTAACGGGTCACGCCACTGCCCTGCTCCATCGACAACAGCGATTTCAGCGCCAGGTGTTCCACCGCTTCCATCACGCGGCCAGGCAGCAGTACCGCGCAGCTGATCACGTCGATGGCGGCGTCCGGGGTGAAGGCCATTTTGAACACGGCCAAACGCTGCAACACCGTTTGCTCTAATGGGCTCAGCCGTTCATAACTCCAATCCAGCGCGGCTTTCAAGGTTTGATGCCGGGGGATAGCGGTGCGCCGGCCTTGGGTCAAAAGTTGAAAGCAATTGTCGAGTTGAGCTTGCACCCCCACCAACGCCAACGCGTCGATCTGCGCGGCGGCTAACTCGATGGCCAGCGGCAAACCATCGAGCCTGCGGCAGATGTCACCCACGGCCATGAGGTCTTGTTCACGCAGGGCAAAGCCTTGTTGACGGGCACGGGCGCGACTGACGAACAGTTGCACGGCCGAATAGCCCATGACTTGCGCGACACTTTGCAGCTCGCAGACGGGCGGCACCGCCAGTGGCGGTAAACGTACCAGCGTTTCTCCTGCGGCCCGCAAAGGCTCGCGACTGGTGACCAGAATCGACAGTCGGGGCGCCGCGACCAGCAGGCTTTCGACCAATGTCCGACAGCGCTCCAGCAGGTGCTCGCAGTTGTCGAGCACCAGTAACGCATGGCGCTGCGCCCACGCCCCGAAGAGAGTCCCGGCGTCCAGTTCGAGGGCGTGCGTCAGGTGATCAACCACGTGCGAGGGATCATCAATCTCCCCCAGATCAACCAGCCAGACACCCTCCTGATAGTGCTGCAACAACAGTTCAGCCACACGCAACGCCACGGTGGTCTTGCCGATGCCGCCGGGCCCGACCAGCGTCATCAAACGCCGCACCGGCAACTGCCGGACCAGACTGCCGACAATCGAGTCACGACCGGTCACCGGCGTGAGCCGTGCAGGCAGGTTGTGCTGAGCTTTTTGAACGGTCTGGATCGACACAGGCACGCCCGCTGGCACGTGCTGCACCGGGGCAACAAAGCTATACCCGCGCTGTGGAATGTTGACGATGTAGCGCTGACCGTTGCGCCCGTCGCCCAAGGCGCGACGCAGGGCTGCGATGTGTACGCGCAGATTGATTTCTTCGACCACCGACGTCGGCCAGACCTGCGCGATCAATGCGTCCTTACTGACCACCGTCCCGGCCCGCTCCAGCAGCACCTGCAAAATGTCCAGGGCTCGTCCACCCATGCGCAGCGGCCGGTCACCTTCCAGGATCAGCCGTTGGCTTTGGTGAAACGCGTAGGGGCCGAAATGCAGCACCGCTTCGCTGTTCAAATCTCTGAGGCTGTTCATGCACGTTTACGTGCTGAAAACCTGGCCCGGCTCAAAGTGCCGCAAACATCCTTCGCACTTGCCCTCCAGGCTCCCGCACCTCCATTGCAAAGAGTTCACGGGTATCTTGGCAGTCCTGCGTGACAGTACAACGGCCACGGAGGGAGCGCCCCGGCCATCACGGTGCGCGCAACGGACACAAGGCGCTAGCTGAACTGTTCGCGATATTGGCTGGGGGTCAGACCGAGCTTTTCGCCGAACAGAAAACGCATGTGCCGCACACTGCCAAAGCCACTTTTGAACGCCACGGTCTTGAGCGGCACGTCACTGGTTTCCAACAGGCTCCTGGCGCGGTCGATGCGTGCGTTTTGCAAAAATTCCATGGGGGTCATGTTCACTTCCCGGGAAAAAATCCGGGTGAAGTGGCGCGCACTCATGGTTGCCAGGCCGGCCATGCGTTCGATGCAGAACGCTTCATCCAAATGTTCCAGCACATAGTTTTGCACGCGGGTGATCGGCGTTTCGTGCGGTGCGACCGCCGTCATCAACGGGCTGAATTGTGCCTGTCCACCCTGGCGTTTCATCACCACCAACAGCACTTTGGCCACGTCCTGTGCGACTTTTTTGCCATGGTCTTCGGCGACCACCGCCAGCGCCAGATCGATGCCGGCGGTTACGCCGCCGGAAGTGATGAGGTTGCGATCCTGCACGTAAATCTGATCGGTCTGCACCGTGGCCTTGGGAAAACCTTTGATCAACCGTTCGGTGTAATGCCAGTGGGTGGTCACGTGATAACCATCGAGCAAGCCGGCGTACCCCAATATAAAGGCGCCGGTGCAGATCGAACCATAGCGCCCGGCGCGATTCACCGCGCTCTTGAGCCAGCTGAGCAACGGTGGGTGTTTCTCGTTATAGGCACCGGGACCGCCCGGCACCAGCAGCAGGTCGTAACCTTGATTCGCCTGATCAATGTGCAGATCGGCCTGGACGCTGACGCCGTTGGACGCACGCAATGCGCCAGGTTCGGTGCCGATGGTCGTCAGCTCGTAGCGATCAGCCGCGGACAGGTAGCGGTTGGCGATGGAAAACACCTCCATGGGGCCGGCCATGTCGAGCAGCAGAAAGCCCGGGAACAACACCATTGCCACGGTTTTCATGAGTTAAAAATCACTGAAGTCAAAGGAAGATCCATCGGCTGAACACCAGTCCCCTGTGGGAGCGAGCTTGCTCGCGATGGCGGCCTTACAGTCGCCATTGTCGTTGAATGTGACACCGTCATCGCGAGCAAGCTCGCTCCCACAGGGGTTATGCGTCCGGCATTAAAAGTGTGCTGTGCATTATGGCCAATCGTGGCATTAACGTCGGAGAAGAATACGTGATCCCCCGCACACAACTGTCAACCTGACAGGGACAGTGTTTCAATCTTCACCTACTTATTGCACCAGCCAGTAACCATTAACCTTCTCCTCACTCGGACGAATCAACGTCCCAACAGGAGATTTCATCATGCTGACCCTTCGCAAAGCCTCGGATCGCGGCGCGGCCAATCACGGTTGGTTGAAGTCGTTCCATACCTTTTCCTTCGCCAACTACCGCAACCCGAAAGAACAAGGTTTTTCCGATCTGTTGGTGATCAACGATGATCGCGTGGCAGCCGGTAAAGGTTTCGGCCAGCACCCACACCGCGACATGGAGATTTTCTCCTACGTGCTTGAAGGCGCGCTGGAACACAAGGACACGCTGGGTACTGGTTCGGTCATCCGTCCGGGTGACGTGCAGTTGATGAGCGCCGGCAGTGGCGTGGCTCACAGCGAGTACAACCACTCGGCAACACGGCCCGTGCACTTCCTGCAAATCTGGATCGTGCCAGAAGTCAGCGGCGCTAAACCGCGTTATCAGCAAGAGCATTTCAGCACGCAAAAGAAACGCGGGCGTCTGCAACTGATCATCTCCCCCGACGGCGACAAGGGTTCGCTGAAGGTGCGCCAGGATGCACGGGTGTACGCCGCGCTGATCGACGGCAAGGAAAACGCCGCGTTGGAACTGGCCGCGAATCGTTATGCCTATGTGCACGTGGCCCGTGGCAGCGTTGAACTCAACGGCGTGCAGTTGCAGGAAGGTGATGGCGTGCGGGTTCGTGATGAGCAGGTGCTGACGTTGAGCAACGGTGTGGATGCCGAAGTACTGGTGTTCGACTTGCGCCCACAAGAACTGCCTGAAATGCCATAAGGTCAAGAGATCGCAGCCTCGCTTCACTCGACAGCTCCTACAGGGTTTTGCGTTCACCTGTAGGAGCTGTCGAGTGAAACGAGGCTGCGATCTTTTTGCCTTCACTCACCCGTACCTGAAAACACCGCGACAATTTCATCAATCACCGCCCGCACGCGCGCGGTGTGCCGCAAGTCGGCGTGGGTCACCAGCCAGACGTCATACGGCAGCGGCCGTGTGCGCTCCAGCCAGAGCCTGACCAACCCGTCCCTCTCCCCCATGTACACCGGAACTTCCCCCAACCCGATGCCCGCCGCAATGGATCGACGCACCAGCAGGCTGGAACTCAGGCTCGACACGATCCGCCCGCGAGTCAGCGGTTCCGACACCAGCGTCATCTCCTTTTGACTTTGCAGGTACGGCTGATACACCACCAGATCATGCCCTTCAAACGCCGAGCCAGGTGTCGGCACGCCGTGGGCGTCCACATAGGCCTGGGACGCAAAAAGCCCCACCGGCCAGCGGGCGATGCGTCGCGCAATCAGGTCCGGATTTTCCGGCCGGGTATTGCGCACGGCGATGTCGGCTTCGCGTTTGGCCAGGCTGAGAATCTGCGTCGAGGCGTCCAGTTGCACGCGTACGTCGGGGTGCTGTTGATGCAGGCGCGCAATGGCCGGGATCAGAAAATCGATGGCCAGGGAGTCCGTGGTGCTGACCCGAACGAGCCCGGTCAGCCGGTCGTCCAGCCCCTGAATCTGCCGCTCCAGCTCCAATGCCGAACGCTCCATTTTTTCCACGGCCGCCAGTGCCGCCTCGCCGACCGCGGTCAGTGCATAGCCTTCCGAGGTGCGCAGAAACAACGTCGCACTCAATGACTTTTCCAACGCTGTAATGCGCCGGCCCACCGTGGCTTGATCAACCCCCAGCACCCGCGCTGCACCGCGCAGTGTCGACTCTCGGCAAACCGCGAGAAATATCCGTGCGTCATCCCAATTCATGCAGCTCTCCAACCGATGCATAAACGCATCACAGTAACGCAAAATCGCTGCGTTATTGCATCAATAAATCGCGATAGGCTTAAGGCCAGCAACCACCTCTCGGGACCCTGCTCATGCACAGTTTATCGCCCCCCTCGCGCAGCGCGATCTGGCTGCCGATCTTCGCCGGTCTCAGCGCCAGCCTGGTCAGCATAGGCCTGGCGCGGTTTGCGTACACACCGTTGATTCCCTCGTTGATCCAGGCCCACTGGTTTTCCGCCAGCGACGTCGTGTACCTCGGCGCTGCCAACCTCGTCGGTTATCTGATTGGCGCCCTGATTGGCCGCCCTGTCGCGCAACGCACGTCCAACAAAACCGCGCTGCGGCTGATGATGCTTGCCGTGACTTTGTCGTTCTTCGCCTGTGGCTTTCCCTTGTCGGTGAGCTGGTTCTTCGGCTGGCGCCTGCTGTCGGGCATTGCCGGCGGCGCGATCATGGTGCTGGTGGCCGCGACGGTGCTGCCACATGTGCCGGCATCGCGTAGAGGTTTGGCCAGCGGCGCAATTTTTCTGGGCATTGGCCTGGGCATTGCCGGCTCGGGGACGATTGTTCCGCCGTTGCTGAGTCTTGGCTTGCAGCAGACCTGGTTCGGCCTTGGCTTGTTGTCTTTGGTTCTCACCTCTGCCAGTTGGTTCGGCTGGCCGTCAGAAACTCACCACACTGCCATCACCCTAGCAGTCGCCGACCCTAAGACAGCCACTGATCCGCGCGTTTACCTGCTGTTCGCTCAATACGCGTTCATGGCCGCCGGGCTGGTGCCCGCCATGGTGTTCCTGGTGGATTACGTGGCCCGTGGCCTTGGAGCTGGGCCACACGTCGGAGCGCTGATTTGGGTGATGTATGGCGTCGGCGCGATTATCGGGCCGGTGAGTTATGGATTTCTGGCGGATCAGTTCGGCGCGAAGGTCAGTATTCGTCTGGTGTTGGCGGTGCAGGCGATTGCCGTTGGTCTGCTGTCAGTCTCGAACTCTTATACGGCGCTGGCCTTACTGGCAGTGATTCTCGGCTCATTCCCGCCGGGCATCGTCCCGCTGGCACTGGCACGGGTTCACGAGCTGATCCCGCAGCATCACCGGCAGCAAGTGGCCTGGAGCCGCGCGACGGTTTCGTTCGCAACATTTCAGGCCATCGCCGGGTTTGCCTATTCGGCGCTGTTCAATGCCAGTGGTGGTCATCACGCCTTGTTGTTTGTCATCGCGGCCGGTGCGATTGTGGTTGCACTGCTGCTGGAACAGGGCATGCGTTTGCTCAACCGTCGTGATGATCTGTTGCCTGCCTTGAACTGAATCACCGCTCCTTCGATGCGGTCCCACTTTTATGACTTCTCTATCCCAGGACTTCGACATGACATTGCCTCAAACCATGACCCTGATTGAAATCACCGAGCCCGGCGGCCCCGAGGTGTTGAAACCACGCCAGGAGCCGGTCCCCACACCGGCTGCGGGCGAAGTGCTGATCCGCGTGCACGCGGCCGGGGTCAACCGTCCCGACGTGATTCAACGCGCCGGTAAATACCCGATGAAACCCGGCATGAGCCCGATCCCCGGACTGGAAGTGGCCGGGGAAGTGGTGGCCATCGGCGCAGACGTCAGCGAATTTATTGTCGGTGATAAAGTCTGCGCGCTGACCAACGGCGGCGGCTATGCGCAGTATTGCGTGGCACCGGCCAGCCAGACGCTGCCGATCCCTGATGGAATGGATTGGGTGCACGCGGCGGCGATCCCGGAAACCTTCTTCACTGTCTGGGCCAACCTGTTCGAGATGGGCGGCGCCAGCAAAGGCCAGCGCGCATTGATCCACGGCGGCACCAGCGGCATCGGCACCACCGCGTTGATGCTGTGCCGCGAATTCGGGGTCAAGGCATTCGCCACGGCGGGCAGCGAGGACAAGTGTGCGGTGATCCGTCAGTTGGGGGCCGAGCCGATCAACTATCGCGACCAGGATTTCGCCGAGGTCATCGCGCAGAAAACCGCCGGCAAAGGCGTGAACGTGATCCTCGACATCATGGGCGGTTCGTACCTGAATCCGAACATCGCGGCGCTGGGCATGGAAGGTCGACTGGTGATGCTGGGCTTTCTCGGCGGCGCTCACGCCAAGGATGTCGACCTGCTGGCGATCATGGCCAAGCGCGCCATCATCACCGGTTCGCTGTTGCGCTCACGTACCCGTGAAGAAAAAGCCTCGATTGCTGAACAGTTGCGAGAGTACGTTTGGCCCGTGCTCGCCGCCGGGCGTTGCCTGCCGATGATCGACAAGGTGTATGCGCTGGCCGATGCGTCACAGGCCCATGCGCGGATGGAGGGTGGGGATCATGTAGGCAAGATTGTGTTGACGGTGGATTGAGCGGGCACCAGTAAGATCAGCTTTGGCAGCACTGGCCCTTTCGCGAACAGGCTCGCTCCCACATTGGAACTATGGCGCGACGCATATCCCCTGTGGGAGCGAGCTTGCTCGCGATGAGGCCAGAAAACTCACCACAAAACCTCATACGGCTGTCGCAATTGTTCCCACCCCCGCCACGCATCTGTTAAAACCCGACCTTTCCCGCTGATCTTCCGGACCACCGCATGTTGTCGAATTTGATGAGCCGCTTGGGCCGTCGCTGGCTACCGCTGCTGTGCATGGCTGCGCTGATCGTCGGCCTGCCGGTCAGTTGTGGCGTGCTCAAGTACAAAGAGCGCGAGTTGTTGTTTCGCATCGAACCGGGCACGGCCGGTTGGTACAGCGGCTTGCCGGACGACGTGCAGGAATTCGACATCAAACCCGCGAGTTTCAAGGCAGGGCAAAACCTGCACGCCTGGTGGTGGCCCGCCGCACGCCGGGATGCGCCGGCGATCCTCTACCTGCACGGTGTGCGCTGGAACTTGACCGGCCAGGCGTTTCGCATCGAACAACTGCGCGCCATGGGCTACTCGGTGCTGGCCATCGACTACCGTGGTTTCGGCCAAAGCAAAGGTGATCTGCCCTCGGAAGCCAGCGTTTATGAAGACGCCCGAGTCGCTTGGGAGCGTTTCACCCAGATGCAACCGGACGCCAACAAGCGTCTGATCTACGGCCATTCCCTGGGCGGCGCGGTGGCCATCGACCTCGCGGCGGACCTGGCCGCACAGGCAAAAAAACAGCATGTCGCGGTGCCGGTGCGCGGTCTGGTGATCGAGTCCACGTTCACCACGTTGGGCGATGCCGTGGCACAAGTGGCCGACAGCAATCTGCCGGTGAAATGGCTGCCGGTGCGTTGGCTGGTGTCGCAAAAATTCGATTCCATCGACAAGATCGTCGACATCGATATGCCGCTGTTGGTGGTCCACGGCCTGGCCGACCCGTTCATGCCCTCGCGCTTCAGCCAGCAGTTATTCAACGCCGCCAATCAACCCAAGAGCCTGCTGCTGGTGCCCGGAGGCACGCACAACAACAGCATGAGCCTGGGTGGCAGCCAATATCGCCAGGCAATCGATGGTTTGATGAAAGCCAAACCTAGCGGTAACCCCGGGCTTGCAGGTTGAACAACTGCGCGTAACGCCCGCCCGCGCTCACCAGACTGTCGTGATCGCCACGCTCAAGGATCGTCCCCTGGTCCAGCACGATGATGTGGTCTGCATTGCGCACGCTGGAAAACCGATGGGAAATCAGCAACGTCATGCGGCCTTCGGTGTGCTCACTGAAATGCTCGAACACCGCGGCTTCCGCCGCCGGATCGAGTGCCGACGTCGGCTCATCGAGAATCAGGATATCGGCGTCGCGACGCATGTAGGCACGCGATAGCGCAATCTTTTGCCACTGCCCGCCAGACAACTCTTGCCCACCGGCAAACCATCGCCCCAATTGCGTGGCATACCCTCGATCCAGACGCTCGATGAACGGCGCGGCCATGCCCTGCGTTGCCGCGTCCTGCCAGCGCTGTTCATCGTTGAACGCCAACGTGTCACCGACGCCGATGTTTTCACCCACCGAGAATTGGTAGCGGATGTAATCCTGAAAAATCACGCCTATGCGCTGTCGTAGCACCTCCTCCTTCCAGGTCTGCAAATCGCTGCCATCGAGCAAAATGCGGCCTTGATCGGGTCGGTACAAACGGGTCAGCAACTTGATCAGCGTGGTCTTGCCCGAACCGTTCTCCCCCACCAGCGCCAGACTGCACCCCGGAACCAGATGCAGGTCGATGCCTTCGAGTGCCGCACAAGTCGCCCCCGGATAACGAAAACCGACGTTCTCGAAACGCAAACCATCGCCGGGCAACACGCCCTCGGTGAGATGTCCGGAATCGGCCACCACCGGTTCGGCCAGGTATTCATAAAGATTCGACAGGTAAAGCCCGTCTTCGTAGAGACCGCTGATGGCGCTCAAGCTACTGCTGACCGCGGTTTGCCCTTGCTTGAACAACACCAGGTACATGGTCATTTGCCCCAGGCTGATGTTGCCGTGAACGGTGTCGACCACCACCCACGCATACGCCAGGTAAAACGCCGACGTGCCGAGCAGGCCGAGGACAAATCCCCAACCATCGCGACGTAACGTCAACCGGCGATCTTCAGCGTAGAGACGGGCGAACGTGTCGCGATAACGCTTCAACAGCAGCGGCGCGAAACCGAACAGTTTGACCTCTTTGATATACCCCTCATGAGAGAGCAGCGTCTCGATGTAACTCTGCTGGCGGCTCTCCGGCGCCCGGCGGGTGAACAGCCGAAAAGCATCCCCGGAAAAATGCGCCTCGGCGAAAAACACCGGTAATGCGCCGACCACCAACAGCACCAGCGCCCAGGGCGAAAAGTGCACCAGCAACACGCCGAAGCTGATCAGTACAATCAGGTTCTGGATCAGCCCCAACGACTTCATCACCAACGCCAGCGGCCGGGTCGACGCCTCGCGCCGCACTCGCACCAGCTTGTCGTAAAACTCGGAATTCTCGAACTGCACCAACGACAACGTCTGGGCCTTCTCCAGAATCATCGTGTTGACCTTCTGCCCCAACTGCACCCGCAACAGCGACTGCTGAACCGACAACGCCCGCTGAGTACCGGACAACAACGCCAACACCCCCGCCTCCATCAGCACATAACGCACCACCGGCCACAACGGCGCACTGCCTTGCTGCGTGTGCAACTGCATGGCACTGACCACCGCGTCGACGATGCGTTGACCTATCCAGGCGGCCAGCGCCGGGAGTACACCGGCGATCAGGGTGGCCAGGACCAGGCCGAGGAATAGACCGCGAGAAGTGCCCCAGACCAGCAGCAAGGCGCGTCGGGCCTGGTCGAACAAGGCGGTGAAGCGACCCACCATGAGGATCACCCCGAACACTCCACCTGAAACCGCGCCCGATACCGCCCCGGGCTCTCCCCTGTCCATTTCTTGAACGCCCGATGGAACGCACTCGGTTCCTGAAAGCCTAGCCGTTCAGCAATATCACTGATGCTCGCCTTGCTCTGGCGCAATTGCTCAAAGGCCACGCCGCGCCGAACCTCGTCCTTGATCTCCTGATACGAGCAGCCTTCGCGCTCCAGTTTGCGGCGGAAAGTGCTGGGGCTCAGGTGTTGCTCGAGGGCGAAGTCCTGCAACGTCGGCCATTCGCTGTAGTCGCTGTTGCGCAGGCGCTGGTGGACTTGCGAGGCCAGGCCATGCTGGTTGCGGAAGCGGATCACCAGCCATTGCGGGGCCGTGCGCAGGAATACTTTCAGTGAGGCCAGGTCTTGCACCACTGGCAGGCGCAGGTAGTGGCTGGCGAATTCGATTTCGGTGCGCTCGGCGCCGAAGGTCAGGTTGGGGCCCCACAACAGACGGTCATCGCTGAGGGACACGCGTTCATGACGGAAGTCCGCGCGGTCGATGGGAATGCGTCGTCCGCCGAGCCAGCACAGCAGGCTGATCATCAGCACCAGGAACGTCTCTTCGCCAAAACGGCTGACGTCGTCGTTTTGCGCGTGGGTGTCCAGGCTGATGAATGCGCGCTTGCCGCGCACGGTCAGGGTGCCGCGGAAGTCGCGCAGGAACAGACCGAAATTGGCCAGGCACTGGCGCATGGCTTTGTGCAGGTCGGGCTCCTGAATCAAGGCGCGGCAGATCAAGGCGAAGCTGCCCGGCGGCATGCCGTGGGAGTCGAGGCGGAAAAACTCATCGTTCAACTCGCGGATCTGAATCAGCCACAGCTCGGCAAACGCACTGGCCGCCACCCGCGCCGTGGGCTCAGACATCAACGCCGGGTCGATACCGGCCAGTTCCAGCACAGCCTTCAGGCGCTGCGAATCTCCTTCCAGCGCGTGGATCATGGCTTGCACGAAATAAACGGCAACCGAGTCGTTTTCCCGCATGTGAACGTTTCGCTCCCTGACACTTGAATGGCAAAAAACACCAGCACCGTTGAACAGTTGCGGCATAGGACAACTGACCGGCCGGTTCTAGACTCGCGGCCAATAGTACGCCTTCGACCGTTACGACGGCCAAGGTATCGCAAGGTATGAGTGGAAGGACGGCAACATGAATCTGCAAAACATTGGCGTGATCGGCGCAGGCACCATGGGCAACGGCATTGCGCAGGTTTGTGCGCTGGCCGGCTTCAACGTGACCCTGATCGACATCTCCGACAGCGCCCTGCAAAAAGCCCTGACAACCGTCAGCAAAAACCTCGATCGCCAGGTCGCCAAGGCAACGTTGACCGAGGAGCAGAAAAACGTAGCCCTCGACAAGATTCGCACCAGCACCCAATACGATAGCCTGCAGAACGCGCAACTGGTGATCGAAGCGGCCACCGAAAACCTCGACTTGAAACTGCGCGTGCTGCAACAAATTGCCGCGCAGGTCAGTGCCGAGTGCGTGATTGCCTCCAACACGTCGTCGCTGTCGATTACCCAACTCGCCGCCAGCGTCAGCCAGCCTGAGCGTTTCATCGGCCTGCACTTCTTCAACCCGGTGCCGGTGATGGGCCTGATTGAAGTGATTCGCGGCCTGCAAACCAGCGACAGCACGCACGCCCTCGCCCTGGACATGGCGACAACTTTGGGCAAAACCGCGATCACCGCGGGCAACCGCCCGGGTTTCGTGGTCAACCGGATTCTGGTACCGATGATCAACGAAGCGGTTCTGGTGTTTCAGGAAGGTCTGGCCAGTGCCGAAGACATCGACGCCGGCATGCGTCTGGGCTGCAATCAGCCGATCGGCCCGCTGGCCCTGGCGGACCTGATCGGTCTGGATACCCTGCTGGCCATTATGGAAGCCTTCCACGACGGCTTTAACGACAGCAAATACCGCCCGGCTCCACTGCTCAAGGAGATGGTCGCCGCTGGCTATCTGGGGCGCAAAACAGGACGTGGATTCTATGCCTATGCCTGAACGTTGCTCACGCTTTTCCGAGTATCGGGACAAAGTGCTGGAGTTGTTCTCCAGCAAGGGTTTCGGTCAGGTCGGCATGCGTGAGCTGGCCGCGTGCCTGGGGCTTTCCTCGGGCTCGTTGTATCACCATTACCCGAGCAAGCAGCACTTGCTGCTGGACCTGATCGAGGAGTTCTACGAAGAACTGCTGGCGACCCTGGGTCGCCTCGATCAAAAAGGCCCGGCCAAACGCGACAAACTGCAAAGCCTGATCCGTGCGCACTTGAATCTGCACCGGGAAATGCCTTGGCATTTTCGCCTGGCGGAGCGTGACGCCGGTTGCCTCAATGACGAGCAACAAGCGCGCGTCCGGCAATTGCGCGAGCAATACGAACAGCGATTGCTGCTGATGATCGGTACCAAACCCCGGGTCGGTGAACAGGCGCAACGTGCCACAGCGCACGCCATCGCCAACTTGCTCAACAGCGCCCCTGGTTGGCTGATGCAACATTCGCTGAACGAACATGAGCGTGATGAGCTGCTGGAGAATCTGGTGAGCGGGGCCATTGAGCGCCTGCTGCGGCCGTCGGCACCACGCGCTGTGGCCTGAAGACCTGACGCAATGTCGGGTCTACCGCGCTCGAGGCCATAAAACGCAGCGCATCAATAGAAAAAACATCTAAACAAATTTTGCCTATCACTCCCTCTAACGCTTTGCTAATGACGTCCAATCATTTCGGAGCTGGCGGTTAACTCAAACTCGTTCGGCTTCCTTCGTTACCGGGAGCAAATCATGAAAATCAATCCCTACCTGATCTTCAACGGCAACTGCAAAGCGGCCTTCACCTTCTATGCCCAAAGCTTGCCTGGCAAAATCGAAGCCATGATGACCTTTGGCGAAACCCCGGCCGGCGAACACGTGCCGACGGATCTTCACAACCTGATCATTCACACCCGCCTCGTCGTGGGAGACCAGGCCATCATGGGGTCCGACACCACACCGGATCGTCCTGTCGATGATATGGCCGGTTTTTCGGTTTCACTGAATGTCGACAGCATCGCGGAAGCGGAACGGGTCTTCACTGCCTTGTCGGAAGACGGCACCGTGCAAATGCCACTGGAACAGACGTTTTGGGCGGCGCGATTCGGCATGTTGGTGGATCGGTTTGGTGTGTCGTGGATGGTCAATTGCGAGAAGGATCAGTGACAGTGTCAGGCCTGAAAAGCCCAGCCTGAACAGACTGGGCTTTCTATTGTTGGCGAAGGGCTCAGCCCTTGACGCACACCACCTGACGCAGCGTGTGCAGCACTTCCACCAGTTCGCGCTGGGCGTGCATAACGTCATCAATGTCCTTGTAGGCCATCGGGATTTCATCGATGACCGCCGCATCTTTGCGGCATTCGACGTGGGCGGTGGCGCGGATCTGGTCTTCGACGGTGAACAGGCTTTTCGCCTTGGTGCGACTCATGGTGCGGCCGGCGCCGTGGCTGCAGGAACAGAACGACTGCTCGTTGCCGAGCCCACGGACGATGAAGCTTTTCGCGCCCATCGATCCCGGAATAATCCCCAACTCGCCCTTCTTCGCCGACACCGCGCCCTTGCGGGTGACGAGTATGTCCTGACCAAAGTGCCGTTCTTTTTGCACGTAATTGTGGTGGCAGTTCACTGCCTCCAGCGCCACCTCAAAGGGTTTTCTGATCACTTTGCGTGTCGCTTGAATCACGGACTGCATCATCAACGCACGGTTCTGCCTGGCGAAGTCCTGGGCCCAGCCCACCGCTTCAACGTAGTCATTGAAGTGGCGGCTGCCTTCGTTAAAGTAGGCCAGGTCACGGTCCGGCAGATTAGCGAGGTGCTGGCGCATGTCGGCCTGAGCCAGTTGAATGAACAGGTTGCCAATGGCATTGCCGACACCACGGGAACCACTGTGCAGCATGAACCAGACCCGGTTGGTCTCATCCAGGCACACCTCAATGAAATGGTTGCCGCTGCCCAACGTGCCCAAGTGCACGCGACTGTTGGTGTTGGCGAGTTTTGGGTACTTGGCGGTGATCTTCTTGAACCGTGTATCCAATGCGGCCCAGGCCTGATCAGCCTGTTTCGGAACGCTGTCCCAGGCACCCTTGTCCCGGATGCCACGCCCCATCGTGCGGCCGTGGGGCACCGCTTTTTCGATGGCGCAGCGCAAACCGTGGAGGTTGTCGGGTAAATCAGCCGCCGTCAGTGTGGTGCAAGCGGCGATCATGCCGCAGCCAATGTCGACCCCGACGGCAGCCGGAATGATCGCGCCCACGGTCGGAATCACACTGCCAATGGTGGAGCCCTTTCCCAGGTGCACGTCAGGCATCACCGCCAGGTGTTTGAAGATGAACGGCATCTTCGCGGTGTTGATCAACTGCTGCCTGGCTTCGTTTTCTACCGGGACGCCTTCGGTCCAGAGTTTGATCGGTTTGCCGTTGGCGACCTCCAGTAGTTGGTAGGTCGGTGTTTGCATGATGTCCGATTTTTTCTCAACTGCCTGCACCGCCATGTGCTTCCTCGAAGAAGTAATCTTTCCAACTGTCAGCCTTGTTTTTCAGCACACCTAACGCCTGCAATTGCTCGGCGTAGATATAGGTTCGCTGCGGCACTACGGTAAAGTCGATTTCGGGGTCGGCGACGATTGTCTCAACCAAGGGTAAGGATAGTTTCGATTGCTCCACGCGGATATAGGTCTGGGCCGCCGCCGACTTATCGGCCTTGATGATTTGCTCGGCCTCGGCCAGCGCCGCATAAAACGCCTTGTAGGTTTTCGGGTTTTCGTCGTGGAATTTTTCAGTGGTGTACAGCACGTTGAATGTGGCCTGGCCACCCAGTACGTCGTAAGAACTCAGAACCTTGTGCACGTTGGGACTTTGCAGTTCCTGGTACTGGAACGGCGGGCTGGAAAAATGTGAGTTGATCTCCGAACCACCAGCAATCAGCGCCGACGTCGCATCGGGATGGGCCAGGCTGATCGAGATGTCATCAAACTTTTTGAAATTGTCCGCGCCAAACTGCTTGGCCGTTTCGATCTGCAAGGTGCGCGACTGGAAACCGACACCCGCCGCCGGCACCGCGATGCGATCCTTTTGGGTGAAGTCCTTGAGGCTTTTCACATTCGGATTATTGGTCAGCAGGTAATTGGGCATCGACCCCAACGAAGCGATGGCCTTGACGTTTTGTTTGCCCTTGGTTCGGTCCCAGATCGTCAACATCGGCGGCACGCCTGCCGACACCACATCCAGCGCACCGGCCAGCAACGCTTCATTCATTGCGGTGGCACCCGAGATGCTGTTCCAGTCGACCTTGATGTCGAGGCCCTGCTCCTTGCCATGCTTCTCGATCAGCTGCTGATCGCGCACCACATCCAGAATCAGGTAACCGATACCAAATTGCTGGGCGATGCTGATTTTGCCTTCGGCCTGAACCACGGGGCTGAGTAACGCACCCAGCGCCGCCACGGAAGTGGCCAACAAGGTCAATGCGCTGCGCTTGAAAGGTGTCGTCATGAAAACCTCAATGTAACGGGGACGCCGAAAAAAAGCGGCCGAGGCCGCTGATCGTTGATGACAAACCGGCGGCTTTAGAGCTTGGCGATGGAGACCTCGGTGGATTTGACGAAGGCAATCACTTCGCTGCCCACTTTCAACTCAAGGTCGCGCACTGAGCGGGTAGTAATCACTGAAGTGACGATTCCAGAGGCGGTTTGCACGTCGATTTCGGACACCACGTCGCCTTGGACGATTTCCTTGATGACGCCTTTGAACTGATTACGGACGTTGATCGCTTTGATGGTCATGATGAGGCTTCCTGTCTGATGGCGGGCGTATCCGTGCGGATGCGCAGGCCTTCAAAGTGCACCACCTGCACAAACAACAAAAGGAATAAATAATTATCTATTTATTCCTTTTTTGAATATAAAACCGTCATGCCATTGTCAGATTTGGGTGCACTACAACCATTCGTCGCATGGGAAAACCCTGGACGCAAATGCTCAAAGTGTCTGGCGCGGGGATTGCACAGGCCGGTCGTAGCCGCACGGGAACGACGTAATTCTGACGCGGCAACAATCAAATTAATAATTAAGGACCCCAGCGAAACGCTTGGTGAGTCACCCGGAGATTTAACGTGTCAACCCTCAGTGAAATCGCAGCGAACCACGCGAGAATGGCTAAAACACAAGTACAAGAGTCGACCGGATTGATTGAGCGGCACGTTCAAATTGTGGGTAGCATCGACGTCTCCTCCCTGGAAGAACCACCGCATATTCCACTGCACCTGATGGCTTGCGTGCAGGACAACCACCTCGGACAGGTTCCGGCTTACTAGTTCCGAGTGTTTTTGCGCACCAAGAAGTGGCACGCACAAGCTGGCGGCCATCTATTGCGCACTTGTTTGGTGCGCAAAAAGACAAGCCAATGATCGTTCCCACGCTCCGCGTGGGAATGCCTCCAGGGACGCTCCGCGTTCCAGCCACACCGCCGGCGTCGAGCCGTGCACCGATTTGACGCAGAGCGTCAGGGGCTGCATTTCCACGCGGAGCGTGGGAACGATCTTTCAGCGGCGTTACTCCGAAGGCCGTGCCCGCAACCGCCGCCCAATCACATCCAGCACATCACACCCATCCCGCAACGGAATGGCGCACAGCAACGCAAAATCACTAAGGATGAACGACTCACACTCGAGCGAACCGCGCATCGACATGTTTTCCAGCACCTGCGTGACGGCGCGAATTCGATAGTTGGCAGCGTCGTATAAAACATCGAGCGGCGCGTGGGTATCGACGAACAGCGTGGGCATGTCGGTGCAGTTGCTGGTGAGGGCCATGAAGCGGTTGTTGGGATGGGGGATTGGTTTTTCGTAGGGTGGGTCGGGGTGAAGATTTTTCATTATTGAAACCTCTGGTAGTGAACGGTCGCTACCATCGGCCTTCCTACAGGCTTAGGTGGCAGCTATGCACGGGGTAGGAATATCGAGACCAGAGAACTCGACCACACCGAAGCGTGCCCGCGCACAGCCGCCGCAACTGATCTTACGGACGCATGTTGACGGCCGCAATCCAGGTGTCGACGCCGGAGCGTCCTCTCTAGTCTTGAAGGGTTCCTACACCCTGCCACTGAATTTTCAGTGACCACCAGAGACTATCGATGGAATTCATTTCCAACCAGTTCATGGAAACCGATACGAGTTGAAGGAAACTTCCGATGACCTTGCCCGGAAATTTCGCTTAAAAAAGCAAAGGTGGCGAAAGGCTTAACTGAAGCTTGACTTGATTTCGCCACCTGTTGAATCCACAACCTATAGCTGCCGCTCAGCAACGACAGAATTCGGCCCAGAGTGTGTAAAAACGCCTACCACTTTCTTTCCGCCGACTTCAGACAAAGCAGAATGCCAAGCAAGATCTATCTCGGCGTAGCTCCCCAAATCGCCTTTGTAGAGATAGATCTTGGACACTCCTAGCTCGTATTGTAAGAACTCAACAAGCTTTCTAAGGCTACCGTTTTTAGACATTGTAGTCGGACGTACTACCGTTGCCTGTCCGGGTTCGTCATCGTAAATTCTGATCAGAAACACATCCTCTTCGTTCAGTATGTCGTAGTTATAACCACGGTACTCATATCCAAAATCGTGGTCGACATCATCAAAGCGAGTAGATTTGGAAAAAAGGGGACTGGAAAAAAGGGGACGGATTTATTTGTTGCTCTATAACAGCACCGTCGAAGCTGGCAGCAAAATATACTTGACAAAGGGGACGGATTTATTTTTCTACACATACCCATGACATGCGTGCCGTGAATTAAGTAAGGCACTTTCTAGAGCATGTCAAAAAACATGCTCCAACCAAGCTTTTCCTGAGGGCCACGCATAGGGGTAGTAGTAGGCACTTCCTATTTCTTCAAACAAAAACGTCTGTAACTCCTCTTCGCTCTGGATAGTTCGCAACATCCCATGCAACTCATCCTTCACTTGAGAAATCCGTTTCAGAGATGATTCCGCAACGAACGCCCGGACGACATCATCTTCTGACGTGTGATCACAGCACCAATCTTCGTGGAAATAGCCAGCCAAAAACTGGAACAGTGCCGGAAATCTTGTACTCATTATTCTGCATACCCTGTAAGTACAGGAAAAAAGGGGATGGACTTATTCACCGACGACGCTGCCCGAAAATTTCTCTACCGCTCAGAAACGGCTTCTACCAAGTGGATTGATCTTCAAGACTGGCTTTTTGAAGGTCGTCTTTCCACTCCACAGTTGCTAAGCGAAAAATGTCTTCAAAAAAAACTCTTGTATTTTCCATTTCATCCCACCCACAGGGGAATGAGGAGTAAGCCTCTGGGTCATATTTCAGTAGCGACTGAAAATCGTAGCTTTTGTCCTGAAGCGCCTCTTCTAAGCATTTATAAAGTAAAAATCGGTGTCGATATGTGCGATTTCTAATCAAGCAATACTTGAGTATTAACTCTTCTCTGTCCGCTGGATCATTCGGATCGAATTTTTCCAGTTCCTCTCCAAGAGTATGCTCACGATCATAAATATCGAAACAACCCAAAAAATATGAAGGTGTCGGCATATATGGCTGCTGAGTATCAGGATCAATAAACATAATCTTCCTCACTTGATCGGATATAACGTAAATGGAACGCCAGCATCATTAAATTTCATTTCAAAGCCGTCCAATTGAATAAGCCTCGGATTTTCCTTTGACCTAGTGTTTGGCACATATCCCTCCCCGGCACCCGGAAGCCTCATTCTAACGATGTTATTTCCCTCCCCGTCCGTCCCCGTAAATCGAGATAACCCTCGCTCAGTCCTCGTTGTTGCAAGAGTGTAAGCATCGAGCATCAACTCCCAACTGCTAAATCTGGAGCTTGGATTGCCACGTTGGTGCCAGGGTCTTCTACCAGTCATCGGATCCGTACCATCTATAGCTCGCTGCTTCCATTTGGCATCTGGTACCGCTGGGCTATGTTTCCCCACCATATGCATGCCCTGGTTTTTATCCAACCGTCTAACTTCTTTCTCGGCAAGCTCCTGAGCACTTAACTTAGGCTTTGGTAACGCTGGCTCACCCTCATCAACCCTAACGCCAGTCGTATCATCCGGCGCCTGACACCCAGGCTTATCCGACAGCGGGCAATTCCCGCTCAACCCCAACGGATCAACCCACCCCGTCGGATTCGGCGTGTACTGGTACTGGTTCAGCCCACCCGCCAACTTGATCGGGTCCGGCGTCAGATACCGACCAACCTGCGGATCATAGTACCGATGCCGGTTGTAGTGCAGACCGCTCTCGGCATCGAAATACTGCCCTTGAAACCGCAACGGCTGCTCAAGCTGCTCGCCCCCGCCCAGCGTCAGGTGCGTGACCTTGCCGTAAGCGTTGTACTGCGCCGACCAGACAACCTCGCCCCCAAAATCGGTGAGTTCCTGCGGCGTGCCGAGGTGGTCGAGTTGGTAGTAAAACGGGCAGGCCTTGCGCGGGCCTTTGCCGTCGAGCATGGCCAGCGGGCGGAAGCTGCCGGGTTCGTAGACGTAGCTGCGGTAGTGTTCGCGGCCGCTTTCGGCGACGAGGTTGTCGCCTTGCCAAAAAAATTCGGTGGTGTGGCCGTCGACGGTTTTGGCGATGCGGCGGCCGAAGGCGTCGTAGCGGTAACTGGCGCAGCGGCCATCCGGGGTGGTGACGCCGATCAAGCGGTGTTGGCAGTCGTAGCGGTAGTCGGTGACGAGTTTTTGTGCGGTGCCACGACGTTCGCGGATCAGGTTGCCGAAGGCGTCGTAGTCGTAATGGCGGTCGCCTTGTAGGAGCAGGCGGTTACCTTTGACGGTTGCGGCACCGGGGCGGTCCTGCATCAGCAGGTTACCGGCCGGGTCGTGGGCGAAGCTTTCCGGTGGGTCGTCGCGGCTGTGGCGGACGCGGGTCAGGCGGTTGAGCGGGTCGTAGGCGTAGTTGCGCTGGCCGTGGCGGGTGTCGGCGATGCGGTCGAGATTGCCGTTGGCGCTGTAGGCATAGTCGCGGCGGTACAGCGGTTGTTGCTGTTGGCTGACGGCATGAGCCTGCAGGCGGCCCTGATCGTCGTAGGCATAGTCGCTAAGCAATTGGCCTTGCTGGCGTTGTTGTTCGCGACCGAAGGTAAATTGGTGGCTGGTGAGCCGCGCGCCGTTGAGGTCGATGGCGGTCAGTGCGCCACCCTTGGCGTGGTGGTAGTCGAGTTTGCTGCCGTCCGGCAGGCGCAGGCGATTGAGTTGGCCGCAGGCGTCGTAGCCATAACGCAGCGTGCCCCAGCCCTGATGTTCGGTGATCAGCCGGTTCTGTAAGTCGTATTCGAATTCCAGCGGATGGTCGTGGCCGTCGTCGACGCTGACCAGCCGGCCGAGGCTGTCGTAGCGGTATTCGACCTGGGTGCCTTCGGGCAGGGTCTTGACCAGCAACCGCCCCACCGCATCCCGCTCGTAAGCGGTGATCAGCTGCGAGCCGTCAGCGCCGAAGTCGGTTTTTTCCAGCAGTTGACCCTTGAGGTCGTAGGCGTACGCGGTGCGTTGGCCGTCGAAGCCGGTTTCCTGTCGGATCAAGCCGCCCGGCGTGTAGTCCAGCCGATATTGTTCGCCGGATTCGTTTTCGATTTCCGTGAGCAACAGTTGCGCGTTGTCGTAGCGGTACTTCAACTGGGTGCCGTCGGCATTGAGGCGGCGGCTGACCAGGTGCAGGTCGTCGAGGTATTCGTAGCGCGTGACGCGGCCGAGTTCGTCGCGTTCGGCGGTGATTTTTCCGTAGGCGTTGTAGCTGTAGGCGCGACTGGCACCGGTAGGAAGAATCGTCTGGATCAGTCGGCCAACGGCGTCCCATTGCGACTGGGTGACCGCGCCATGTTCGTCCTGACGGGTAAGCTGCCGCCCCCGTGCATCGTAGGAAAACCGCCGCACACCACCGCCCGGCAGCGTTTCCTCAAGCAACTGCCCCAATGCGTTCCAGACAAACACATGCCGACTGGTGTCCGGATAACGGATCGACAGCAGCTGACCTTTGGCGTCGTAGTGGTAATGGGTGATCTGGCCATCGGGATCGGTCGCTTCGGTGACATCCCCCTGGGCATTGCGCTGCCAGGTCCACACCGCTTTGCCGCGATAACGGGTGTGCAGGAAACCGTTGCGGTACTCGTAGGCCGTCGGCTCGTCTGCCGGCGGAATCAGCGCCACCAGGCGTCCGACTTCGTCATAGCGGTATTCGGTGACGGCGCCGAGCGGATCCTGTTCGGCCACCAGCCGACCATCATCGTCGTACGCCTTGAGCTGTTCACCGCCATCCAGTTCGACCTTGCGCACCAGCCGCGCGCGCTCGTCGTGGACGTAAACCTCTTCGCTGCCGTCGACGTTGTGCACGGTGACACGGCCGGCGTCATCCCAGACATAACGCGCGTCCATCTGCGCAAACGAGGCCCAGTGGCGGATGCAGCGTGCGGCTTTGCCGGAGCGTTCCCACGCCCAAAAGAAACTCGCCCCACCGGCCAGTTGTCGCTGGAGGATGACGTGCTGGTCGTCGTAGTCGTAGCGCTCGCTTTCGCCGGCGGCGTTGCTCGCTTCGATCAGTTGTGCGCGTTCGTCGTAGGCGTAACTGACCAGGGTTTGCTCAGTCTTCCAGCACGCTTCGAGGGTCGGCGCCGGGACAAAAATCTGGTAGTCGATGGCGACCACATGGCTGCGCTCATAGCGCAACAGCAAGGCGCGGCCGGCGCCGTTGTCGAGGCGCTGAATGCGCTCCTGGCGGTCGCGGGTGATGCGCAGGCGATTGTCGTAAGCGTCGCTGATCGCCGTCAGTCGACCGTGGTGAAAGTGATAAAACCGTGCGTCGTCGCCGGCCTGGGCGAGGATCAGTTCTTCGGGTTCAGCCCCGAGATAAATCGCGGCGCGCGACAGGCTGTTATGGATCGCCGGGCGTTCAGCGGACGGCAACGGGAATGGGGTACGGCGGTTTTCGTGGTCGATCCAGATGACGCGGTCGCCGTCGATCTCCAGGCGATGAGAGAGCGAATGGCTCCAGCCAAACCCGAGGCCGCAGTCGATCTCGGCGGCGCTGGTGCGATAGAGCCGGGTGAAGTCGAACGGCAGGACGCCGTCCAGCGAGCCGTCGGTGAGGGTCAGCAGTTCTTCGCCGGTGACCATCGACACCGGGCATTTGTTGGTGGCGGTTTTGTTAGCGGAATCGGCGCTGTCGCCGTTGGGGTTTTTCGCCTGATCCGGGACGTTGTCGTGGTGTTCGTTTTGCTTGAGGGTGGTGTTGCGTTTGGCATCCCAGCGCAGTTGCAAGCGGCCTTTTTTCAGGCCGGCCGCGACGCCGCGGGCAGCGACCGTTTTGTAGCGGTCGACGTAAGAAATGAAGCCGTTGATGATCGTGAAGATCGCTTTGACGAAACCCAGAACCGCGTCGACGATCCGGGCACCGTAGTTCGCAAGACGCATCCCCAGGTAGGCAATGCCCGCCCCCGCACCGGCGAAGGTCAGGACAATCCCGATCAGAATGTCGATGAGCAGCTGCACTACTGCCGTTGAAACCGCTTCGGCCGTTTTACCGGCGATCTCGCTCGGTGGCAGCATGTCCAGCCAGAGGCTGGCGGTGCGTAGCAGTAAACACAGCGCCGCTTCGTCACTGACCAGCAGCTGGACTTTTGCCATCGTGGCCGGAAATTTTTCTGCCAGCTTTTCCAGCTCGCCAGCACCACTGCCCAACCGTTCAGCGAACTTGCGGGGATCCTGAAGGATGTCCGAGAACAGGCTGATGCTGTCCCACACCCCTACAATCGCCTTCCAACTTCCCGCGAGCATTCCGTTACCGGCGGCCGTAAAGGTCGACTGCGACCACTGCGGTTTAAACCCTGCCCACTCACCGCGCAGCCAGCCGTCCAGTTCCTTGGTCAGGCCGTCATAGGAGGAAAAAAGCGCCTCAATTTGCTTCGGGGTTACTTCGCTCTGAACATGAACTCGATAGAACTTGCCGGGTATCCCTACGAACTGCCCTTTACCGTTTTCATCGAGCTTGACCGACTTGCTCTCGCCGCCATCCCTGGCAATCACATCAACCGAAATGTTCCCCAACGGAATGTCATAAACCGACTCAAATTTGCTCTCAATTTCCAGAATCCCGCCGTCCGGACACTGCGTAACACTGGATAAAAAATCGTCGTCGCCACTGCTCACCGCCGTCGTCGTGTTACCGAGTTTGATCAGCCGCTCCATGCCCATCAGCGACGGCACATCAGCCGCACGACTGGCCTGGTCTGTCGCCCGGCTAAACCAGTGTTTTAGCTGTTCGCGGTAGAGAGAAAGGGTGTCCGGAAAATGGTCGAGTTCCTGCTCGATGCGGGCGATGTGGGTCATCAACGCACCAAACGGCAGGAAGTGGAGTGGAAAATCGGGTCGAACATGAGCAATCCCTCGCGCAGAAAATGGGGCGCGCGAGACTTTGCAGGGGATCAGTCAGGAAAGAAGTCAGAGAAGGAGGTGATGACTGTAGGGAAAGTCCTTAAAAACGCCTCAACAAACAACAGACAGGCCAAAACGCAAACGTGGCGTGAGGTTTCCCTCACGCCACGTTTGTTTATCTACCTCAGGAGGCTAGAACCCAGCGGTTTCAACCATCAGTTCGACGCGGTTTCCCGAATCAGCTTCTTGTTGATTTTCCCCACACTGGTCTTGGGGATTTCAGCAACGAACTTGAACTGCTTGGGAATCGCCCATTTGTTGATGCGCCCACACTCGACAAAACTCATCAGGTGCGCCTCGAGGATTTGTTTGTCGAGGTACTGCCCTGGCTCGCACACCACCATCGCCATGGGCCGTTCGCCCCATTGCTCATCGACAATGCCGACAACTGCGACGGACATCACTGCAGCGTGTTCGCTGATCAGGCTCTCCAGTTCCAGCGAGCTGATCCACTCGCCCCCGGTCTTAATCACATCCTTGATGCGGTCTTTGATTTCGACGCCGCCCAATGGGTCGATCGAAGCCATGTCGCCCGTGTGCATCCAACCGTCGAGCCAGAGCTCGGCGCCCTTTTCGGGCTCTTTCAAATAACCCTGGGTCAGCCAAGGCGCGCGGACCACGATTTCGCCCAACGACTCACCGTCATGGGCAACATCGTTGCCGCTGGCATCGACGATTTTCAGGTCAACCATGGGCACCGGTGTGCCGGTCTTGATGCGGGTAGCCAGTTGCTCTTGCATAGGCTGTTTGAGCACGTCATCACGCAGGTAACTCAGGCACAACAGCGGGCAGGTTTCCGACATGCCGTAACCGGCATGCACCACCATGCCTTTGGCACTGGCTTCGCTGGCGATACCGAGGGTCAGCGCGCTGCCGCCCAGAAGCATTTTCCAGCCGTCAAAACGAGTCTGTTTCCCGGTTTCGCAGTTCAGGATCATCTGCAAAATGGTCGGTACGCAATGGGAAAAGGTGACCTTCTCCTCACGATACAGTTTGACCAGGGTGTTGGGCTCATAGCGGCCCGGGTACACCTGTTTGATCCCCATCAGGGTGGCGACATACGGCACACCCCAGGCATGCACGTGAAACATCGGCGTGATGGGCATGTACACATCATCGGAGCGCAGCAGCGGCTGGCCTTGATAACCGCCCAAGGTACCTACGCCGTTCAAGGTGTGCAGGACCAATTGACGGTGAGTGAAATACACCCCTTTAGGGTCGCCGGTGGTGCCGGTGGTGTAGAACAGGGTTGCCACCGAGTTTTCATCGAAATCGGGGAAGTCGTACTGGTCTGACGCTTGGGACAGCAGGTGCTCGTACTCACCCAACACGGGTAACGAAGTGTCGGTAGCCGTGTCGTCTGTCAGTTGCAGGAAACCTTTGACGGTCGTGAGTTGGCCCTGGATCTGTTCGACCAAAGGCAGGAAATCATCATGCACCAGCACCAGATCGTCTTCGGCGTGGTTCATGGTGAAGAGCACTTGATCCGGAGAAAGACGGATGTTCACCGTATGCAGTACCGCGCCAATCATCGGTACGGCAAAGAAGCATTCCAGGTAGCGATGGCTGTCCCAGTCCATCAGCGCTACGGTGTCCCCGGCTTTCACACCGGCGGCCGTCAGGGCGTTAGCCAGTTTGCGAATCCGTTTGTTGAGCGTCTTGTAGTCGTAGCGCAGTTTGTCGGCATACACGATTTCCCGACCCGGCTCATAGCGCTCACCGGACAGCAGCAGTTGCTTGATCAGCAAGGGATAGGCATAGGCGCCTTCGGCGGGCGGGATTATTTTTGTCGCCATCATGATTTTTGGTTCCTGGAACTTTTATTGTTGGCTCAGTGCCCCTGAATGCACACCTTTGCAAACGACTCCCGGCACGGTGCCGGGAGTCGCGGGGGCATGGCGATCAGAACTGCGCTGCATCCAGTTGATAGAGGCACTCGCTGCCGGCCTTGACCGAAGCGCTCAATGAATGGATGCGCGGCAACAGGCGAGCGAAGTAGAAGCGTGCGGTGGCCAGTTTGCTGACGTAGAACTCGTCCTCGGCTTGCTTGCCGATGGCGGTCTTGGCCATCAGTGCCCACATATAGGCATAGGCAACGTAACCGAAGGCTTGCAGGTACTCGACCGAGGCCGCGCCGATTTCATTCGGGTTGGCTTTTGCCCGGTCCAGCAACCATGCGGTCAACTCGTCGAGCGTGTTCACGGCAGCGTTCAACGGCTTGCTGAACTCGTTGAGTTCCTCGCTTGCGTTGGTGGCGAAGTCACGGATCTCGGAGGCGAACAAGCGGTAAAGCGCCCCGCCGCTGCCAACGATCTTGCGACCGACCAGGTCCAGCGACTGAATGCCGTTGGTGCCTTCGTAGATCTGGGTGATGCGCACGTCACGCACCAGTTGCTCCTGGCCCCACTCGCGGATATAGCCGTGGCCGCCGAAAATCTGTTGGCCGTGAATGGTAGTTTCCAGCCCCATGTCGGTCAGAAACGCCTTGGCCACCGGGGTCAAGAGCGATACCAACTCTTGCGCGCGATTGCGGGTTGTCTCGTCTTCGCTGTACTTGGCAGTGTCCAGTTGCAGGGCCACGTAGCTGGAGAACGCACGACCGCCTTCGTTCAAGGCTTTCATGGTCAACAACATGCGGCGCACGTCCGGGTGGACGATGATCGGGTCGGCAGCCTTGTCCTTGTTCTGCGCACCCGTTGGCGAACGGCTTTGCAGACGGTCACGGGCGTATTCGACGGCGTTCTGATACGAGCGCTCGCCCAGCGACAGCCCCTGAATGCCTACGCCCAGACGCTCGTAGTTCATCATGGTGAACATCGCCGCCAGGCCTTTGTTCGGCGCGTCGACGATCCAGCCGGTGGCGCCGTCAAAGTTCATCACGCAGGTGGCGGAGGCCTTGATGCCCATCTTGTGTTCGATGGAACCGCAGGACAGCGAATTGCGTTCGCCGAGTGAACCGTCAGCGTTAACCAGGACTTTTGGCACCAGGAACAGCGAGATACCCTTCGGGCCTGCCGGTGCGTCCGGAAGTCGCGCCAGTACCAGGTGAATGATGTTTTCGGTCAGATCGTGATCACCGCCCGTGATGAAAATCTTGCTGCCACTGACTTTGTAGCTGCCGTCGGCCTGAGGCTCGGCGCGGGTGCGGATCAAGCCCAGGTCAGTGCCGGCATGAGCCTCGGTCAGGCACATCGAACCGGTCCAGGTGCCGGCGTACATGTTCGGCAGGTAGCGTTCCTTGAGCTCTTCGCTGGCGTGGGCGTTGATCGACAGGCACGCGCCGGCGGTCAGCATCGGGTACAGGCCGAAGGACAGGCCGGCCGAGTTGACCATCTCTTCGACTTGAGCCGAAATCGCCTTGGGCATGCCCATGCCACCAAACTGCGGATCACCACCGACGCCGACCCAACCGCCTTCGGCGAACGCCTGATACGCGGCGACAAAACCGTCTGGCGCGGTGACCGCGCCGTTGGTCCAGGTGCAGCCTTGTTCGTCGGCACTGCGGTTCAGCGGTGCGATCACTTCACCCGTGATCTTGCCGGCCTCTTCGAGGATCGCGGCAGCCGTCTCTTCGTCAATGACCTCGGCCAGGCCAGGCAAACTGGCCCAGAGCTTGGACACCTCAAAAACTTCATTGAGGACGAAGCGCATGTCGCGCAAGGGAGCTTTGTATTCGGACATAGTGAACTTACTCAGGAGTAGTCAATGCATGAGAAACAGGCGGAGTGTGCGAGGTGCCAGCTTCATCGGCAGGCGCCCCCAGGTCATCCGCAGCTGGAAGAGTCTCCAGCGATTTTTCGCGCAGCAGGAAGTACGACAGCGCAGGAATCAGAATCAATGCGCCGAGCATGTTCCACAGGAACATGAACGTCAGCAGGATGCCCATGTCGGCCTGGAACTTGATCGGCGACCAGACCCAGCACACCACGCCCGCCGCCAGGGTGATGCCGACCAGGCCAACCACGCGCCCAGTGAACGACACCGCGTTACGGTACGACTCGGACAGCGACAACCCTTGGCGCTGGAAGTGCAACTGCACACTCAGCAGGTACAACGCGTAGTCCACGCCGATGCCGACGCCCAACGCGATCACCGGCAACGTCGCCACTTTCACGCCTATGCCCATGGCCACCATCAAGGCTTCACAGAGGATCGAGGTCAGGACCAGTGGCAACAGGGCGACCAGGGTGGCGCGCCAGCTGCGGAAGGTGATCAGGCAGAACAAGGTAACCGCTGCGTAGACGTACAGCAGCATGGTGTGATTGGCCTCGCGGACCACGATGTTGGTCGCCGCTTCGATACCGGCGCTGCCGGCGGCCAGCAGGAACTGGCGATCATCGGTGCTGTTTTCCTTGGCAAACTTTTCGGCGATGGCGACCACCGAATCCAGGGTCTCGGCCTTGTGATCCTTGAGGAAGGCAATCACCGGCATCAGCGAGCAATTGTTGTTGAACAGCTCCGGGGAGTTGACCGAGGCTTGCTGCGCAGCGTAGTTCAGGACGTCCTGGTTGCGCTGGATGCTGTTGAGCTTGGGGTTGCCCTCGTAGGTCCCGGCCGTGATTTGCCGCACGGCGTTGACCAGCGACGTCGTCGCCCGCACGCCCGGATTCTGCTGCAGTTCCCAGGCCAGACGGTCGGCGAGCACCAGCGTCTTGTAGTTCAGGCAGCCTTCCGGCGCGGTCTTGATCATGACCGCGAACAGGTCGCTGGAAAGCGCGTAATGCTGGGTGATGTAGGCGTTGTCACGGTTGTAGCGCGAATCGGCACGCAGCTCCGGGGCACCACTTTCCAGGTCGCCGATCTTCAGATTCTGGCTGACCATGAAGCCGCCGATACCCATCAACAGTGCGACCAGAACGGCTCCGGTGGCCCACTTGCGTGTGGTGAAGCGGTCGAGTGTGTCCCACAATTTGCCGAAACCTTTGTGGCGGTCGGCGCGGGTGTCGATTTTCAGGGCGCGCTCGGCGGCTTTTGCACCGACACCGACATACGACAGCGCCACTGGCATCAGCAACAGTGAGGTGAAGATCAATACCGCGACACCGATACTGGCGGTGATCGCCAGGTCCTGGATCACCGGAATGTCGATCAGCATCAACACGGCAAAGCCCACGGCGTCGGCCAGCAGCGCGGTGACGCCGGCAATGAACAGACGGCGGAAAGTGTAGCGCGCGGCGATCAGTTTGTGGGTGCCACGGGCGATGTCCTGCATGATGCCGTTCATCTTCTGCGCGGCGTGGGATACGCCGATGGCGAAGATCAGGAACGGCACCAGCACCGAGTACGGGTCGATGGCGTAACCCAACCAGGCAACGATGCCCAGCTGCCAGACCACTGCGATCAGCGAACAGCCGACCACCAGCAGGGTGCTGCGCACGCAACGGGTGTAGGCGTAAATGATGATCAGCGAGGTGATCACGGCCAGGCCGAAGAACATCATCACCTGAATCAGACCATCAATCAGATCGCCCATCAATTTGGCGAAACCGATCACCCGGACCTTGTAGTGGCCCTTGCCTTCGACACCGGATTTGCGCGCGGCACTGTCACCGGCGTATTCAATCTTGTCGCGCAACTGCTCTTCGAGCATCTGCGAGAACTGATGGTAGTTGATGCTCTGGCCAGTGGCCGAGGCCTTGTCCAGCAGCGGCACGATCAGCATGGTGGATTTGAAATCGCTGGCCACCAGGCTGCCGACGATTCCGGCACGGGAGATGTTCTGGCGCAGTTGCTCGATTTCTTCAGGCTTGCCCTGGTAAGTGTCGGGCATCACCGGGCCACCCTGGAAACCTTCCTCGGTGACTTCGGTCCAGCGCACGGCCGGGCTCCACAACGACTTCATCCAGGCACGGTCGACGCCCTCGGTGAGGAACAACTGATCGTTGACCTGCTTGAGCACGTCCAGGTATTCAGGCTCGAAAATATCGCCTTGGGTGTTTTCCACCACCACGCGCACCGAGTTACCCAAGCCACGCAGGGACGCGCGGTTTTCCAGAAAATTCTGGATATACGGCTGACTCTGCGGAATCATTTTTTCGAAGCTGGGACGCAGCTCCAGACGGGTGACCGCCATGAAGCCCAGCACCACGGTGGCGAGCGCCATCATCAGCATGAACAGCGGGCGGTAGTTGAACACCAGCCGCTCCAGCAGGTTGCCGGAACGAGTGTCGAAATCACGCATGTCGCGGATCACCGGCATGGCTTCTTGTTTTATATTGCCCATGTGGGTTCTCGCTTTAAGGGTTCGAGGTCTTATCGACGGACAGCGCCAGGGCACCACGCAAACCACCCACCACCAGCGAGCCGTTGGAGGCCTCGGCAGCGCCGGCTACCGGTGTCGGTACGGGTTTCTGAACCAGGTGCAATTGCGCGCCAGTGCCCTGGCTGACCAGCATCTGCCCACCCAGGGTGAACAAGCGGTAGTCGCCACGGTCATCGATGAGGCCGGCGGTGATACTGATGCGCAGGCCACTGTCCAGCGCGGTCCAACTCTGGCCGCCATCGGTGCTGCGCAATACGTTGCCACGCAGGCCGTAGACGAGCACTTCTCCTGGCTTGCCCAGCACGCCAAAGAAACTGCCTTGATAAGGCGTCGGCACGGCGACGAAGCGCTGGCTGGCCTCATCCCATTTGAGCAGCAGGCCCTGCTCGCCAGCGATGTACAACGCGTCACCGGTGGAGGCGATAGCGTTGAGGTGAAAGCCTTGCGGGTTGTCGGTGCGGTCCTGATACGGGGTCCAGGTTTGGCCACCGTCATCAGTGCGCAGGATCAGGTTGAACACGCCGACCACATAGCCGACCTGTTCATTGGCAAACCAGACATCGAGCAAGGGTTTGTCCGCGCCCTGCTCTACCAGTCGCTGGCCTTCGGCGGCCCAATGCGACCATTCTTCGTTGTCGGGTTGGGCACTGGCCAACGCACCGTAATGCTTGACCAGTAATTCACCGATCTGACGGCCGTCCAATTGCTTGCGCCAGGTCACGCCAGCATCATCGCTGTGCAACACCACGCCATCATTGCCGACCGCCCAGCCTTCCCTGGCCGATGGAAAATTCACAGCACTGAGATCGGCACTCACTGGCACAGCTGCTTGCTGCCAATGTTTACCGCTGTCATCTGAATAGAGAATGTGTCCACGCTGCCCGACGGCTACCAATCGGTCGCCTGCGCGGGTCATGCCGGACAACGGACTGCTGACTGCCAAAGCACTGACTTTGGCGGGCAAGTCCAACACATCGATATAGCCGGCCGCCTGAGTGACGCCCTGCGACAAGACAAGCACGGCGCCGAACGCCAACTGCAGGTACTTTTTGTACGAACCCATACCGCGTCCTCTTGGGAAAACCGCGTCAGGGACTGCAATGTGCAGCCCGACGTTAAAAACTGTCGCCGCGATGATCGGCTTGCACCGACCTTCGCGCGGTCACACGGCCTTGTGGGCCGTGGACCGATGGACGCTTTGTTGCGGTTTGCTTAGCGAATGCCGGCGCCCGCCAGGGACTCCGACGACCACTGTGCCTTGGAGAGCGGATCGATGTACTTGATGCCGCCGTACGGGCCGACTACACCGTTGATGTTGTAGGAACCGCCCACCAGGTCATAGATCATGAACGGAGTGGAGTCAGGGACCTGCTTGTCATAGCTTTGGCTGAGGAAGGCAAACGAACCACGATACAGTTGACCACGGGCGTCATATTGATCCGAAGCCAAAGCGGTCCAGCTGTCTTCATCGAGGTAGAAGCGACGTTTGGCGTAGATGTGACGTGCGCCAGCCTTGAGGGTGCCTTCGACGACCCATACACGGTGTTTTTCCCAACGCACGAAGTCGGGTGCCAGGTGATTCGGCGTGGTGATCGACTTCGGATCCTGAACGTAGGTCAGCTTGTAGGTGTTGTAAGGCACGATCATTTCTTGCTTGCCGACCAACTTCCAGTCGTAGCGATCCAGCGCACCGTTGAACACGAAGACGTCGTCGTAAGTCCCGGCGCCGGCGGTACCTGGGTTAGGCGTGTCGTAGGCGAGGTTCGGCGCCAGCTTCACACGGCGCTGACCAGGCAGGTACTGCCAGGCACGACGTGGTTGTTGCAACGGGTTGGCGGCGTCCTTGAGCATCACCGCTTCGCCGGCACGACGCGCCGGACCGGTGTACTGCAGCTTCATCTGGTAGTACACGTCGGCACTGCTGATCGGCTGCGCCAGGTTTTCGTAGATCGGATAGGAAATGAACGCCATCCCGGTGGTCGCCAGGCTTGGAACGCCCGCGGAGTCAACGTTCCAGGAATCGTACTTGGAGTTGATGCTCACGCCCTGATAGCGCAGCAGGAAGTTCCACATCGCCTCGTTACCCGATTGCGGGATCGGGAAAGGCACACCCGGCAGCACGTTGTCGATGGCCAGGCCACCTTCAAGGGACTTGGCGCCGGTGGCGTTTTTCACGCCGTTGTCGAGGATGGCTTTAGGCAGCGAAACGGTACGGTGAGTCGGGTACACCTCGACTTTGAAAGTCGGGAAACGCTTGGCCAGTTCCGCGGTGGTTGCGGTGAGTTGGCCTTTGTACTGATCGACGTTTTTGCCGTCGATGACCAGCACCGGCTTCTCATTGGCAAATGGGTCCGGACGCATGCTGTCACCGGCCTTGAAGCTGGCCGGCGGCGTGGTCAGGCCGCCGTTATAGGCGGGGATGGAACCATCGGCATTACCGGCTTTTTCAGCGCCGACCATGGTCAGGCTGGTGCCCAGTTTGGCGGCTTCTTGAGCCGATACAGCGGCATGGGCCTGGGCGGCGACGATCATCGCCAGCGAGGCAGCCAACACGGTTTGTGCAAATTTCATATTGTTATTCTCCTGCTTGCATTGAGCAAATCAGTGGTGAATCAAAGTTGTGAATCAGAAGGTTGTTTTCATCGTCAGGTACACGGCGCCACGGTCCTCAGTCGTTGCACCACCACCGGAGAAGGACGAGTAGCCACCGGCGTAACAGGCGTAGTTTTCGTTGCCGCTAAAGGCGTTCGGGGTGGAACCATCACCACCTTTGTTACCTGTACTCACACCGCTGACATTGCACTTGTCGGTTTGGCCGAAGGAGTCCACGTACTTCAGGTCTACAAAGTATTTGTTGTACACAACAGCGCCTACGCCGAGCGCATAGTTGCCAGTGTCTTTGGCACCGCCACCGGATACCGGTGACACACCGGCCAGGCCGACGTTGACGGACATTGGCGCGTTGAGGTCAACACCGGGGAACACTTGGTACCAGGTCGGGGTGAAGTTGACCGCTACGCCCCAGTTGTCGCGAGTCGACTGGTCGATACCGTGGTAGGTGCTCTTACCCTTATAGAGCGCTTCGTTCTTGTCATCGAGCTTGAGCAGGTTGCTGTAGTACAGCTCGCCCAGCAGGGAAGCCGAATCGAACACCGGCGTTTTCGGAATGGTCATCAGACCGTTCAGCGTCCAGTGCAAGGTCTCACCGGTAGCGCTCAGGCTGTCGCCGCGGCTCGGGGTGTCGTAGATCACACCCGTGGAATCCGTGCGCGCCGGCAACAGGCCGAGGCCCTGGCCCAGGCCCAGCGGGCTGGTGGTGCTGACGATGGCCGGGATACTGGCCAGCGGCATGTTTTCACGGATGTTCAGGTCCGAACCCACACTCACACCGCCGACATCCTTGGACAGACTCAGGCCGAAAATCTTAATGTTGTCGGCATAGGCCAGTTGATAGGTGGCGGTGCTCAACGAGTTGAGCGTGTTGACCACCGCCGGCACTTGCCCGGCTGGTCGGGTGCCGTTCGGGTTGGCCGAGGTCAGGCCTCTGGCATCCAGCCAGGCTTGCGGCAGGATGTCCGAAGTTTCGCGGTAGTAGACGCCGAGCGTCCCGTCCAGCCAGGCCGGCGACCACTTGGCCATTACGCCCCAGTCACCACTGTTGTGCGGATCCAGGTCATGACCACGACGCACGTTGGTCAACGCATTGCACGGTGCCAGGCCACAACCCAGTGGGCTGCCCGGAACCACGGCGTTGGTGTTGCCCAACAGGAACGATTTGGCGCCAAAGCCCACCAGGTCGGAACCACCGTAGTAGGTGCCCGCTTCAGGCAGGCGAGCGGCGTCCCAATCCATGAAGTACTGCGCACCCACGGTCAACTCGGGGTTAACGGTGAACGACATCGACAACTGGTTACGTGGAACGAACAACTCCTTGGCTTCCGTACCCGGCGACGCCGCCAGTTTGGCCAGGTCGAGGCCGGACTGGCCGTAGCTGACCGAGTGCACCGGGTTGAGAATGGTCTCACCCCAAAACACGTTGTGCTGACCGGCCTTGGCACTGAACAAGGACTCTTCGCCCACTTCGGTGCTGTAGAACACGAACGCATCGAGAATTTCGCCCGACGGACCGCTGTAATAACGCTGGGCGTAGTTGCTCAGGTGCGGGCTGCCAAAGCCGACGTTGTCATTGGTGACGGCGGCCAGACGTGGATCGTTGGCGACCAGACCGGAGCGTGCATCGTTGCCGTTGACGAACGGGTTGGAGTTGGAACCGGTGTTGTCATACGCCTTGTCGTACCAGCTGGCCGCACTGACGCGAAAACCCATGGCGTTCTTGTAAGCCACGTCCATCTCGGTCAACAGGTCGACACGGTTGGTGATGTTGGTGCCGGCCTTGCGGAAGTTGTAGTCGCCGTCGTTGTTGTTCGGGGTCCCCAACATGCGCTTGTCGGCGTTTTCAGTGCGCACACCGTAGTTGTACTTGACGGTGTTATCGATACGCGCGGTCCAGTCCGGATTGCCCGTATCCAGTTCAACCGCCTGGGCGGTCGGCATGGAAGCCGCGAGGATGGCCGAAGCCAGCAAGGTGTAACGTGAAACGGTGAACCCTTGACTCTTATTGTTGTGCATTGCGATGTTTCTCCGCCTTTTTGTATTTGTTTTTAAGCGCAGCAGCCCTCACGCATTCCCTTGTACCAGGGACTTGCGCTTCTCAGGAGTGAGGGCAAATGCCGCTTGGCTTACCGCCAAGTCGGCGCCTGAACTACCGGTCCAGTTCCAGGATGAGCGTTTCCGCTTCTGGCCAGTGGCCAAATCCTGCAGCTGGATTGAGATGGCCTACTGCGCCAAAATTGCGCAGTTCGGCACCCCAGCCTTGAGCCATGCGAGTGACGGCGTCCAGACTGGCAAGGTGATCATTGGTGCTGCCGGCCACCAGGCTTGGGAACGGCAACGGACCTTGGGGTAGCGGATCCCAACCATGAGCCCGCAGAGATTCGGAAGTGGGGTAGCCTTGCGGCCAAGTAGCCTCGAGGTCCGGTGGCGCGGCCAGCAGGGCACCCTTGATCGGACGACTGTGTAACGCGGCCCAGTGTGCGACCATCAACACACCGGCACTGTGGGCGACCAGGATTACCGGCCCTTCGATCTGCTCCAGTTCGTGCTGGATCGCGCGAACCCGTGCAGCGCAGTCGAGTTTGTCGGTTTCAAGCGGCGGGACGCTGCGTACTTTGCAGAGTCTGGCTTCAAGCAATGTCTGCCAATGCTCGGCCACATGCTCACGCAAGCCCGGCACGATCAAAACGGTTGCGACAGTATTCAGTTTGTCCACGTCAGGCACCTACGCTTTCTCGATGACTCGACTGACTCGTTGGTCAGCGATTTTTGTTGTGCTGACATTAAAGTTCCCCCACCCCGGGCGCTTTTCATTGGACGTCAGCCACTTCTCTTTTCATGACAAATTTCACGGTGCCGACATGAGGTGCCCGCTGGTCGAAAATCACAACGGGTTTGCCCAAGGCCACTGTAATCAATAGGTGAGCGAATTTATCTCGATGATACGGGGCGATCAGAGGAAGCAACCGGCGCGAACCGGAGGTTACGCAACAACTTTCCATTTCATGACGTGCTGGATATAGTCGCCACGCTCGTTTCCACCTTAACTGGCCCAGGGAAGAACCACGCATGACCAAGCTTGTTCGCGCTGCTGTCTTGACCAACTACCTTGAGGTCACCCAGTACCTGGGATTTAACCCGCGCGATGTACTGGCTGCCAGTGGCTTGAGCAGGGCTCAGTTGTTAGCACCGGAACATCGGATCCCCATCGATTCCGCCGTGCGCGTGCTGGAAGATTCGGCCACCGCCACTGGCTGCCAGAACTTCGGCCTGAGCATGGCCGAGTCGCGCCACCTCTCGGACTTCGGAGTGGTCAGTCTGTTGCTCACTCACCAGCGTACGCTGCGAGAGGCCTTGCAGGTCGTGGTGCATTACCGTCACTTGATGAACGACTCGCTGGCCATCTTCATTGAAGAGGCAGGCAAGATGGTGATCATTCGTGAGGAGGTGGTGACCGACACACCCATGCCCTGCCGGCAAGCCAACGATCTGGCCATCGGTGTCATGTTCCGTTTGTGCTCAGCACTGCTCGGCTCACACTGGCATCCCTACAGTGTCAACTTCACGCACCAGCCTCCGGACAACCTGCAACTGCATCGCCGCCTGTTCGGCTGCACGCTGGAATTCGGCAGCGAGTTCAACGGCATCGTCTGCCCCAATGCCAGCCTGGACGTGACCAACCCCCATGCCGATCCGGCCATGGCACGTTACGCCCAGAGTTACCTTGACTCGTTGCTCAGCGATGAAGGACCGTCGTTGCTGTTCGAGGTGCGCAAGGCCATTTACGTGCTGTTGCCAATGGGGCGCGCCACCATCGAGCAGATCGCCCAGACCCAGGGCATGAACGTACGGACGCTGCAACGTCGCCTCAAAGATGATGACTGCGCCTTCAACGACCTGATCAACGACGTGCGCCGCGATCTGGTCCTGCGTTACCTGGAGAATCCGAATTATTCGCTGGGGCGCATCGCCGACATGCTCGGGTATTCCATGGCGAGCTCCTTCACACGCTGGTTCATCACCCAGTTCGGCATGCCGCCGGCCGCCTGGCGCGCACAAAAGCAAACCACCTCAAAACCTGCCCCGGGTCACCACGAGTCCTGAGTCCGCCAAACCTTCGAGTTCCCACCCTGGGAACTTGGAGTATTAAACATCGCCCGAAAAGGCTTGTTTAAAACCCACACAGCAGCGGGAGCAAGCTCCCCCGCCACTGTTTATTGCCTGAAGCCTTTTCTGACAGCCCCAGGCTTCAAGCATCCCATCCCGATCCTACAAGTAATCAGGCGGCGACTGGCAGCGTCGCCCATCCCCCGAAGCGCATCGTTTTTCCCTGACACCAATATTTGATTTGGCGCCCAGGGAAGGGCTTTGCGCTCGAGGGATGCATCCATGAAAAATGACTATGGGGGTTGCCAATGTGCTATTTGCCGAAGCCGCAGACGAGGCCCGCGACCGGACCAGGCAGCGGAACAACGCAAATACGACGAAGCAATGGCCCGACAACGGGCAAGGGAAGAGGCGCTCAATGCGGCCTGGGAAGACAAGGAGGCACGCGAAGAGGCCTCGCGGGTGAAGATCACTCTGCGTATCGGGGTGTTTTTCGATGGCACTGGCAACAACCCGTTCAATGTCGAGATGGGACGAAAATGCGGCGCCCATCATCCGTTGTCCAAGCAGGATATGGATGGGAGTTGCAAGCCGTACATGCAAGACCCTGACAGTAGTTATGGTGGGGAAGTGACGAATGTTAAGCGGTTGCATGAGTTGTACTTGAAATCCATTGACCCGGGAAAAGTCATCCAGCACAAATTGGCGTTCGATAAGGTCTACGTCGAAGGTATTGGCACAACGGCTGGCGAGCAAGACAGCCTACTGGGTGCGGCATTGGGCCGAGGTGAGACAGGTATCGAAGCGCGGGTGAATCTCGCGTTCCGTCAGATCAAACTGCGGTTACTCAGCTTTCAAAGTGACTACCCAAACGTACAGATTCAGCGCGTGATCTTCGATGTCTTCGGCTTCAGCCGTGGTGCGGCCGCCGCCCGACATTTCGCCTGCTTGTGCCTGAACAGGTCCAACAATGCGCTCAGGGAAACCCTGAACCTGCCGGACAGCCTGTTCGCCCGAGGGTTCAGCAAGGTGTTTGGTGAAGGGGTCAGCACCGGGTTTATCGGCCTGTTCGACACTGTCGCGTCTGTGGGCGGCCTGAGCAACCTGGGCTATGTGCGCAGCCCGGCAGCCCCCGGGGTCAAGTTGTATTTGATGCCGCGCTTCTTTCCCAATGTTGTGCAACTGGTGGCACGGGACGAGTACCGCGCCAATTTCGCCCTCAACAGTGTCAGCCCGGATCATTCGGAAATCAGCCTGCCGGGCGTTCACTCGGATATCGGCGGTGGTTACCGCGATGACATCGAAGAATGCGTGTTACTCAGCCCTATGCAGGCCTTGGAGGTTGGCGAATTCACCGACGTAAAAACCACCTCGATCTACCGCGAAGCCCAAGAGGAACGGGCGAAATGGCACGCCAAGGGTTGGCCACTGGAGATGCTGGAACTGATCACCCCTGCCCCGGTAACGCTACGGCCGGCACCAAGAGAGCAACATGCGCCGAAACAAAAGCGCGTATTTGTCGGTTTACAGCTACGGCGCAAGATCGGCGCTGGTTTGTCGCTGGTGTATTTGCGGGTGATGTATGAGGCAGCCAGAAAACACGGAGTTGAGTTTGACGATATTCAGCAACGTGCCGCATTGGCACCTCCCGCCGAGCTTCAGTCAATGTGCGAACGGTTTGTCGCTGGTGATTACCACACTACCGCCGTAGAGGATCAGTTTTTGAAGCTCCACTATATCCACCAGTCAGCGCACTGGAGCCCGACCTTTCTCTCCGGCGCTCGCACTACCCGATTCGAACTGGCCTATGCCCATGTCCCGACGGCGGATGCCGTACGGGTGCACCACCCTCATGTACCGGAATGGACGCTGTAACCATGAAAATCCTGACCGTTTTGTTAGCACTCGTAACGATAAGCGCTTGCCATCCAGTGGATCCGTTATCGGCCAAAAATGACTACAAACTGCCTTGGTGGGGGATTGGCTTCACCGAGCCTGCACACATGACCGTTTGGGTGGAAACCTCGGCAGTCGAAGACATCAATGGTCAGATGTTTCACTCTGTCGCATCGGGTGCCGCCGCAAGAAGTGATCATGACGACGGAACTGAAAACGCACGAGGCTGGGTAGGCATCGGCGGAGCGGGAACTTCGGTCACGGGGGCCGACCTGCCAAAACGCATCTTCGTGCGCTGGCAATCGATAGTCGAACGCAAGACCTACGCCGGCTGGATCGATATCTCCGAATCCACCCGCGACATCATGCGCAACTCGACGGCCCAGCGCTGCCACGAAACCCCTCAGTTCACCGCCAACCCGAGTGCAGCCATGAATCTGGGTCTGGCGCCGGGCGGCATCATTCAGGTCTGGGTCTGGGACGACTGCTTCCGCGCCCACAAAGTCGACCGAGGGCAAGTCGGTATCGAACCGTTAGGCCCCGATCGAGGCAAATACAACGGGTTCTACGGCAAGATCAAAGACTCCTCCCAACGCTACATCGAACGTTTCGGCATCCCCTATGGAAGTTGGTGATGAATGCCGTACGGGTGCACCACCCTCATGTACCGGAATGGACGCTGTAACCATGAAAATACCGCTCTCAGTTTTAGCGTTTATATCAATAGGTGCCTGCCAGGCCGTCGACCCACTGTCAGCTAAAAACGACTTCAAAACTCGTTGGTGGTACATCGGTTTTACCGAACCCGCCCACATGTCGGTTTGGGTCGAGACCTCGGCAGTCGAAGACATCAAAGGTCGGATACTTCACCATGTCGCAGCAGGTTCAGCGGGTAGTAGCGACCACGAGAATGGCACCGAAAATGCGCGGGGATGGGTGGGTGTTGGCAGTGCGAGCATGCCAGTCCTGGGGGCAGACCTGCCTAAGCGCTTATTTGTCCGCTGGCAATCGATTGTCGAGCGCAAGACCTACGCAGGCTGGATTGATATCTCCGAATCCACCCGCGACATCATGCGCAACTCGACAGCCCGACGTTGCTATAAAACACCCGAGTTTTCCGCCAATTCCGCGGCGTCTCTCAATGTGGGATTGGCACCTGGCGGGATCATCCAACTATGGACCCGCGACGACTGCTTCCGCGCCCACAAAGTCGACCGAGGGCAAGTCGGCATCGAACCGTTAGGTCCCGATCAAGGCAAGTACAACGGCTTCTACGGCAAGATCAAAGACTCCTCCCAACGCTACATCGAACGTTTCGGCATCCCCTTTGGCAGTTGGTGATGAAGTGTTTTCGAGCCAACGAAAAAAACGGCGACTGCTGTACAGTCGCCGCCAAAAGCCAGTGTTTGTGACACCGACCGAGCACCGCAAAGCGCTGAGGAGTCAAACGCAAGGCGGCACTACGTAAAACCGATTCAGGTCGGGCTCAGAACCCCCAGCGCAGCAACAGCAGCACCAGGACCGCGAGGAACACCGTCTCGCCCACCATCAGCAGGATAGGCTTGATGCCGACAGCGGCCAGCTCCTTGAGCTGAGTCTTCATACCTAGCGCACTGATGGAAATCACCAGGGCCCAGCGCGACAGTTCATTCACCGCGCCCTGCACAGCCGGGACCACCCAACCTGTGCTGTTGATACAGGCCAGCAAGATAAAACCGACGGCGAACCACGGTAGCAGCGGCGGCCGCTTGCCCGAGGTGTCAGCGCCCTGCATGCGGGTGACCATTGCTGCACAGACGATCACCGGCACCAGCATGGCGACCCGCATCAACTTGACCACCGTGGCGGTATCGCCGGTCTCGGTCGACATGCCGTAACCCGCACCGACCACCTGAGCCACATCGTGAATGGTGGCGCCGAGGAACACGCCGGCCAGCTGGGGTGACAACTCCAGCCAGTGGGCAATCATCGGATAAACGATCATCGCTGTGGTCGACAGCGCGGACACGCCAATGACGGTGAACAGCACAGCCCGCTCTTTCTGCGGATGATTAGGCAGCGCAGCGGCCAGTGCCAATGCAGCCGAGGCACCACAAATCGCGGTAGCCCCACCGGTGAGCATGCCAAACAAGCGCTGGAAACCCATTAACTTGGCCGCGATCACCGAAACGCCAATCGTCACCACTACCAGAAACACCACCAGCGCTACAGGCTTCCAGCCCAGCGCGGCAATCTGCTCCAGGGTAATGCGCATACCCAGCAAGGCCACGCCGAGGCGCAATATGGTACGCGCCGTGAACTCGATACCGGCCTTGCACACGCCTTCACCGGCGAGGAAATTCAGTGCCATGCCCAGCAACAGGGCAAACAGCATCACCGGCGCACCGTAGTGCTCGGACAAAAAAGAAGCCGCGGCTGCGACGATCAGACTGACGATGAAACCCGGTGCCAGTTCGCGTGTTCGGCTATGGATACGGGTAAGAGCGATGGCGCTCATGGCGCGGACTCCTCAGAAACAATAACGATAAAAGCCTGGTCGTCGACAACTTCGACCGGGTAGTTGGTGACCTTGAGCTGGGTGGAGTTGAGCAGGTAGCCGCTGCGCAGATCGAACCGTAGCCCATGAGCGCAGCATTGAATCACTCGACCATCAAGACGCCCGCCACAGAGCGAGGCGCCCTGATGCGGACAACTGTCATCGATGGCAAACAGCTCGCCTTCGACGTTAAACAACGCCAGGCTTTTGTTCTCGAACTCAAACAGCGCACGACCGCCCGCCTGCGGGAGTTTCCCGACAGGCACGGGGACACGACGCATCATGACGCAGGCACCACGCGCTGGCGCTCCAAGGCACCGCACATGGCGCTAAGCAGCGCTTCGGCAGGCTGTGCGCCGACCATCGACAATTGGCGGTTGAACTGAAAACTTGGTACACCGCTGGAGGCCCCAACCTCGTTACCGACAAAGGGACCGGATTCGTCTTTCAGGTAGTCCTTCACCGCATCAACGTCATAACCACACGATTGGGCGATGGCGATCAAGGTCTCGCGGCAACCCAGGTCCTCGCCATTCTGGAAGTACGCGGTGAACAGACGCTCAAGCAACTGGTCGCGCTGAGCCGCGCTCCCCTGTGTGTTGGCGTGCGCCAACAGACGATGGGCGTCAGCCGTATTAGGCATCGTGGCGATGCGAGTCAAATCGATAGGCACCCCTACCGCCTGCGCGGCCTGCCGCACTTGGGCCTGACGCATCGCCACCGCCTCGGCACTGCCCAGACGATTGAGGTAGAACTCGGCGAACGGTTCACCCTGAACCGGCAGGTGTGGCAGCAACTGCACACCATGCCACACCGTGGTCACCAGCACTTCCGGTTGCTGCAAGCGCAGCAACTCGAGTGCGCGCTCCAGTTGGCGTTTTCCGATCAAGCACCAAGGGCAGATAAAATCGAAAAACACATCTATTTGTAAACGACCACTCACACCTTCACCTCTACCGCAGTTTCAATTACCGAATCGTTGACCTGCTCACCTGCCAGCCGGGCAATATCCTTTTGGTAATGGCACTTTGCAAAAAAGAACACGGCCGCTGCCGCGACGCTCACCAGCGGCACTAACTGGAAGGCCGCCTGCAAGCCGATCATGTCGGACACCTTGCCGGTGATGAACGGCCCTGGCGCCAAGCCGAGCAAGTTGTTAGCCAGGGTCAGCGTGGCAAACGCCGTTCCGTGCACCGAGTAATGGGTCAGGTTGGCAACCATCGCACCGGCAGGTCCGGTGGTGCCGGCGGCAATCAGCATGCCCAGGCAAATCAACAGCAGTTGAGCAGGCCCCGGCGGCAAGGCGAATGCCGCTGACAGCAGCAGGCAGCTGCCCAAGCAATAGGCGATGGCCAGTGCAACCTTGCGTTCGGCCGACTGACGGCACATGCGATCACTGAGCATGCCGCACAAGATCATCCCGGCGCCGCTGCACAGAACAATGATCGCGGCCATACCGCCAGCTTTGTCAGTCGGCATGTTGTAGTAACGGTTGAGGTAGCTGGGCATCCACACAATCACGGTGCCGCCAACGAACAGTTGCAAGCCACTGCCGATGTAAGCCGCGATCACCGACGGGCTGGAGCACAACGTACGCAACGGGCGTTTGACCGCCGCAGTCACTTTTTTGCCGGCCTGCGCCGCACGCTGGGGCGCAATACGCGCCTCCTTGACGATGATCGGATAAAGCACCGCCAGCAGCAGACCAAACAGGGCCATACCGGCAAACGACCAGCGCCAGCCAAGCTTGGCCGCAATAGCGCCGCCCATAGCCATGCCCAACACCGAACCGAACATACCGCCTGCCATGAAGGCACTGGCCAGCGTTGCACGCATGTGTTTCGGAAACACCGAAATCACTACAGCAATACCGACGCTGCCATAGGCAGCCTCACCGACACCCACCATGAAGCGGGCGATAAACATTTGCTGGTAGTCCTGCGCCAATGCGCAACCCAGCGTAGCGATACTCCACAACAGCGCCATCAGCGCCAGACTTTTAACCCGACCGAAGCGGTCAGCCATTAATGACAATGGAAAGGTCAGCAGGCCGACCATCAAGGCCACAATACCGCTGAGCAAGCCGAGCTGGCCGTCAGTCAGGGCCCACTCGCCCTTGAGCATCGGGAATACGGCGTTCAGCACTTGGCGAGACATGTAATCGGAAATCAACAAGCCGAACGTCAGTGCGAAGACGATCCAGGCATATTTGCGCGCAATACCGACACCACTGGTGTCGTCATCGCCAGCGGCGATTGGGTGAAAGGCCATGCAGCCTCCTCGAAACTTCGTTTTATTTTTGTTATCGAGCGTATTTCAATGCAGCGAGCGAGAGGCCAAGGCCTCCCGCTCCCGCTGTCAGTTAGCCGCGTTGCGGCACACCTTTCTGCCCAGCCTTGCGGTTGGGGGCCATACCGTTGGCCAGCAGAGTTTCTTCGATAGTTTCGTATTTCTGACCGATGCGGTAGATCGCGCGGGCTTCTTTGCCCGTGGCGATTTCGCGGCCCAGCTCGTGAGCGATGCGCACGGTTTGCTTGATCTGCGCAACCGAACCGAAACGATCGCCCTTGTGGTCAATGATGGTGTCTTCATTGCCCACACGCGGGTGCATACCCATGGCCATCGCCATGGTGTTGAACGGCAGCACGTTCTTGAGCAGCGACTCGGACGTCAGGGTGCAGCCGTCTGGAACGCGGTGGATGAAGTTGAAGAAGTTGAACGGATTAGGACCGTCGAAACCGCCGCCGATGCCGATCCAGGTCAGGTTCAATGGACCTTTGTAAAGACCCTTGCGCACCATGCGCTGCAGAGTTTCCAAAGCGTGCATGCCGGTCAGCTGGAAGTGCGGCTGGATGTCATTGTCCATCAGACGCTTAAGGTGCTCGATAACCCAGGCTGGGCCGGCCGGTACGGTCATTTCGCTGTAGGCAGCCTGATAGGCCGGGTTGGCCAGGGAAGTGCCTTCCAGGTATTCCGGATACAGCAATTCCATGATGTTCATTTGGGTGGTGTTGATCGCCACCGTGACCTGATCCGGTTTTGGCGTCAGCTCGGCCAGCATGTGGCGGGTATCGTCGGACAACCACAGCGCGGCTTCGCCATCGCTTTCAGGGGCGAACGAAATCGAACCGCCGACCTGGATAATCATGTCCGGCACCGCTTCACGTACGCCGGCAATCAATTCGTTGAACTTGGACAGACGCTTGGAACCCTTGCCGTCCAGTTCACGCACATGCAGGTGCAGAACCGTGGCGCCGGCTTCGTAGCACTCGACCGCTTTCTGGACTTGTTCATCCATGGTCAGCGGGATGTCTTCCGGGAAGTCTTCCGGCATCCACTCAGGACCGTAAGGGGCCACGGTGATGACCACCTTTTCCATGTTTTCCGGGTGCAGGGAATCGTCGAAAAATTGCATGATTTACTCCAGTTTTTATGGTTGTCCGCCTGCCGGTCATGCCTGGCAGGCGACTCTACGAGTGCTAAAACAGAGGGCGTCGATCAGAACGTCTTGTCACCGATAATCCCGGCGCGTTCCATCTTGCGATGGCACGGTGGGTAATCCATCACCGCGTAATGCTGGGTACTGCGGTTGTCCCAGATCGCGATGCTGTTGGGTTTCCAGCGCCAGCGCACTTGATACTCAGGGATGTACGCCTGGCTGATCAGGTAGCGCAGCAACTCGCCCGCACCAGGGTTTGCGTCCTGGCCGAAGCGCACCCGGTCAGGGGTGTGGTAGTTACTGAAGTGGGTGGTGAAGGCGTTGACGAACAGCACCTTTTCCCCGGTCTCCGGGTGAGTACGCACCACTGGGTGCTCGGCATCCGGATACATCGCCTTGAGTGCCAGACGCTTCTCGATCGGCATGGCCGCACCAAAGCTCGCTTCGATGCTGTGGCGGGCACGCAGGTCGGCGATCTTCACTTTTACGTCTTCCGGCAGGCGCGCATACGCCTCTACCATGTTGGTCCACATGGTGTCGCCGCCCACGGGCGGGCACTCCACGCAACGCAGCACACACCCCATCGGCGGGGCTTCGCGCCAAGTGGCGTCGGTGTGCCAGGCGTTCTCGTAGCGGTCCATTGGCTGGTCCGGATTTTTGTAGATGCGCACCAGCCCTGGATGATCCGGGTCGCTGCCGGCCACCGGGTGATCCTCCAGCTCGCCGAAACGACGGGCGAAAGCCACGTGATCAGCGCGGCTGATGTCCTGATCACGCAGGAACACCACCCGATGCTTGACTAACTGGGCACGAATCTCGGCAAAGAGACCATCGTCATGCACCGCATCGGCGAGGTTGACGCCGATCAGTTCGGCGCCGATGTTGTAGGTCAATTGTTCGACTTTCATGGCTGGCCGCTCCTTAAACGATGAAAATCGAAGAGCCGGTAGTCTTGCGTGACTCCAGGTCGCGATGGGCCTGGACAGCGTCTTGCAAGGCATAGTGCTGATTGATTTCGATCTTGATCCGACCGCTGCCGACGTGGTCGAACAGCTCGCCAGCCAGGGCAGCTTTTTCCGCAGGGTCGGCGATGTAGTCAGCCAGGGCCGGACGGGTCAGGAACAGCGAACCCTTCATCGCCAGCAATACCGGGTCGAAGGCCGGGATCGGGCCGGACGCCGTGCCGACGCACACCATCAAGCCGCGACGCTTGAGCGAATCCAGGGAACCCATGAAGGTATTCTTGCCAACGCTGTCGAATACGACGTTGACACCCACACCGTCCGTCATCTCGCGAACGCGTTGAGCAACGTCTTCATGGCTGTAATTGATGACATGGGTGCAACCATGAGCCAGGGCAATTTCACCCTTGGCCTCGGTGGACACAGTGCCGATGACGTTCACGCCGAGCAACTTGGCCCACTGCGAAACGATCAGGCCCACACCACCAGCGGCGGCGTGCAGCAAAATAGTGTCACCGGCCTTGAAGTCGTAGATGCGGCGCATCAGGTACGACGAGGTCAGACCACGCATGGTCATGGCCGCGGCCGTTTCAAAGCTGATGGTTTCCGGCAACTTGATCAACGGCGCGGCAGCGATCAGACGCTCGGTGCTGTAGGCACCTAAGGTATTGAGAAAACCGGTGTAGGTAACGCGATCCCCAACTTGAACATTGGTCACGCCTTCGCCGATGGCCTGGACCACACCGGAAGCCTCAACGCCCATGCCGTTCGGCATAGGGATCGGGTAGGTGCCATTGCGAAAGTAGGTGTCGGCATAGTTCAGGCCAACCGCTACATGACGAAGACGAACCTGGCCTGGACCAGGATCGCCGACTTCGACGTCTTCATAACGAAGGACTTCGGGACCACCGGTTTCGTAAAAGCGAACGGCTTTGGCCATGATTTCTTATTCTCCAATCTGCAATGTTGGCTTGCTGCGTCGAATTGCGCTGATTGGACTGTAGGATGCTGCCTCTGGAGCCGCTTCTCATCAGACGACAATGGCTTTTCATTTCGTGACAGAGGCCCCGCGTGGCGAGATATCTATGCCTCTGGCGGATGATCGGGCGACAGTGGTTCAGCCTCTGCACCATGTCGCGCGGCAACGCCCGACAGGAGAATTGATGGTCAACAGGTATTAATGGACATCATGCGCCAACGCAGACCTGCCGCCTTTGCGATCAGGGCTTACTCAGCAGACCGATACCTTCTGTGCAAATAGCCGCCTGCCATAGGTGGCTGCAGCACGGACACACTCTGGCGGCTCAGTTTAATAGTTTTTGAGGGTTATTGATTCGGATTATCCCGCCACTGCGGGCAGCATCCGTCCCGCTTTGACCGACGTGCAAGCACCCGCTTTGCGTAGCTCAGGTCAGCACTGGAATAACAACTTTCATCACTTGAGAACAGAACACATGGGCATGTCGAATAAATGGATTGTGGGAATTGCATTGAGTAGCGTGTTTCAGGTCGGCTGTGTCTCGAAGGTCACGCAGCAGGAGCAGTATTCGGGCTTCCTGGCCAATTATCAGGGTCTGGAAGAACAAACTACGCCGAGCGAAAAAAAGGTGCTGCGCTGGGTAAAGCCAGGGTTTGATCCTCAAGCTTATTCCACTGTCGTGTTCAAGGAGGTAGAACTGTATCCAGCGCCGAAGCCGAGCGATCGCATCAACCTGAAAACCCTGCAAGACGTGCAGACCATGGCCAGCAACAGTGTCAAGAACGCCTTTGCCCCCTCCTACACAATCGTCCCGGAGGCACAGCAAGCACCGTCCGATTCGCGGACATTGATCTTGCATGCGGCGATCACCGAAGTCAGCGCCAAAAACGAAGGCATGCATTGGTATGAGGCCGTACCGATTTCCGCAATTGTCGGGGCAACACAAGCCGCCACCGGGCATCGCGATCAGACAGCCGAAATGTATATCGAAGCCGACCTGATCGATGCAAAAACCGGTTTGCCGGTCGCCAAGGTGGTTCGCAAGGTGTTCGGCGAGACATTGGATAATGCCAGCCAGCCAATAGCTGCCAATGACTTCAAGGCCGCACTAAAAGAGATGACGAACGACATGCAGGCACTGCTTTCCAAGCAGTAATAACCGCGCAATACCCCATTGCAAACGTTGAATTGCCTGCCATCCATTGTCATGGGATTACATCGCGAGCATGGGGTTTGAGCCGCGTCTCCTTAAGCAAACCGTTAGAACACGTAACGATGTCTAACGAGAGTCCGACTTGATGAAACTACTGACCTTTACCTTATCGGCCTATGTATCGCTCGCCAGTTCTGGCGCATGGGCAGTGACGGTGGTTCCGCTTAAAAACCAAAATTCCCAAACTATTCAGCAAGACACCAGTGCTTGCCAATCACAAGCCAATGCTCAATTCCCGATTCAAAACACAGTGCCATCCGGTGGCCGGGCAAAAGGCGCTGCTACCGCCGCCGTTGCCGGAGCCACCGCAGCGCAGGTTCGGGGTAACCAACACGACAACGTCTATGACCAGATCGATGACGATATCAAGCAAGACTATCGCCAGAACAATGCACGCAGCGCCGCGGCTGCCGGCGTGGCGATCGGGGGATCCAGACAACGCCAGGAACGCAGACAGAACGCTGGAACCACCGAGCAAAGCATCACCGCCAACAACTCGGTGTACAGCAGCTGCCTGCAACAGCGTGGTTACAACGTTTTGCCTTGATCCCGGCGGTTATTCTTCTTCGAACGCCCCCGACATCAACGTTGCGAAATGACAATCTTGCTGGATAACTTAATTGATGTGCAGATGTATTTACCCAGTCATGCGATAAACACCAAGTTCGCCCTGTCTCCGAAGTAATTTCACGTAACTTGTCCCCCCTGCCCTAGCCGGCACCCCACTCAAATATCTAGCTTCAATCAGCTTGTGGCTCGCAAAGAACCTCCCTTCAGCTAATGGGAATCAGTTCAGCCGAACCGCAAGCTTATGTGTTAAATATAAGGCTGTCTCAAACCCTGCCTTGCAGTTTTCGGATAGCACACATCATTCGTACCGAGCATCATGGCCCTCGATTGAACCCCCGTGGATTACCCTTGCTTGATTCCAGCGAGATTTTTGATAGGCTGTTCCAGCATTGTCTAGTGGCTCTCTCTGCACCTTCCGCGCATGCCCGCTCGTAGCCGTTCATCCCGCCGACAAAATGCATTACGTCAAATCCAGCCTATCAAAACCGTCTTTATGTCTAGCCAGATCCACCTGAACGAAGGATTCCCATGCGTTACGCCTTCAAGTTGAAAAATGGGGCGCTGACCCTATTCGACCCAGACACCGCCTTGCTTTCCATCACGACACCCCATGGTGATGTTCAAAGCACCACGATAGGTCGAGCTGAATCGCGTCTACTGGATCTGCTGCTTACGGAACCCGGTCAGACTAAAAGCCGTGAAGAGATTATCGACTACACCTGGAACGACCGCGTCGTCGCTTCCGGCAGTTTGAATCAGGCCGTTTTCTCACTTAGAAACATTTTGAATGACAGTCGAGATCACGAAATTTTGATGACGGTCCCTCGAAGAGGCTATTGCTTCAACCGTCACTATGTCGTCGATGCACAAACAGACTTGCCGATGCCTTCCGAGGAAGTCGCGCAACCTACTGTACCGGGCATTGAAGCGCTTCCACCCATCGGAAATGATGGTGTCCAGCGGACTCCAGGAAAAGCCATAAAATCAACTTACATTAAAAAAGCCCTGTCAGTCGCTTATGTCTTGACCTTGGGGGTATGCGCTATCACTGGTTTCCGTTCGGGCTTCGATACGCCGAAAGTAGAAATCTCCAGCGTAAAACTGAACGAATTAGTCATCCATGCAGTAGGTAACAGCGTCGCAGAGGCACAATCACTGCGGGATCTTTCGGCTAAACAGGTTCAACAGTCTTCACCAAACTTAAAGGGTCAGGTTTGGTTGAATCTCTTTAAAGCAAACTATTCTGTTTCGTGCGTTCGTCCGGACCTGAGCACTGCGAACTTACAATTGAACAGCAACCAAAAAGACCTCGCCTTGATGATCCAACAATGTTTGGAAGCAACGCCATGAAGCTAAAAATACCTTCAATTGCTCACTGGATAGTGCTTGCCGTCATCAACGCCGCTTGTATTTTTTCCTTAATGTATTCGCCCTCTTATTACATGGAAAATACCAGTTATCAAACAATCACTCGCCAATGGCTCGAAGATTTAAATCAACTCAACACCGAAGAGTACCTGACCATCGGGCACGGTCGCCTTACGCAAACCACTCTGGAAAGCCTGAACGGAAAAATCCGCAACGCTACGATCACCGCGGATATCACCCGGGAAAGCAAACATCACGTCCAGATAAAAACAAGCAACGTCAAACTTAGCCAGGATAACGAGCTATTCGCCATTGAAAAGACACCCGATCTGTTTTTCAGACGGCAATTCATTCTGCAAGAAGGCACTGTTTTAAACTACGAGCTAATCCCTACCGCCGATAAAAAAACCGTATGTTTTTATGTGCATGACCTTGGCCGCTTGCGCTGCATGAATCACTAAGCCATCACGTCATGCCCCATTCGACCAGGCAACAGAATTTGATGATCCTTGCGCCGCTAAAGCCAGCTCAAATATAAAATAATAATTTTTAATTTGAGTCAGACGCCTTTCCCCTGCACAGTCCCTCCTCTTATAGTTTCGGAGCCGTGCCTGCTATCCTCACAGCAGAAAAAACCGGCTCCATGCCTCTTCAAACAAGCTGCATGACATCATGTAAAGATATGTTTCAGCTTCATGCTCCTTCAACACACTTTCTTGGGATGGCAGGTGAAAACACATTTTTTTTTGCAAGCCGTAAAATCGACATCAACCAAAATACTGGTAACTCTATCTCTGGCGGCAATCCCCTTTCATTCGATGGCCCACACTGAATACTCTATCGGCAGCGCAGAAATCGAAATTTACGAAATAGAATTGAGTCCGACTGAGAAACTAAAATTGTCGCGTCTGAAAATCTACTCTGAAAATGAGTTCCATGACGACGAAGAGGCGACTAACGACCATCGCCCTTCCCCACCACAAAATATGACCCATGAGCGTCAGGATTTTTCACTCATTCCACTTTAATAATCATTTGTTCTGACTGCCTAGCCTGTCATCACAGTGAAAGCGGCGCGTTGCGTCATCTGCCGACCGCCCCGTCACTGCGAAAATATGAGTTTTTGACTTTAATAAGCCTCGTGGGAGCGAGATTATCTACAGCCCAAGCCGTGGCAATGATGCGGCTGACACTTTGCTCTGCCTGAAAAGTCACTAATAAGGAAAGCACGTCAATGCAGCTAAAAAATCTCGCAACCGTATCGTTTGGTGTATTGCTCTCTGTCAAGACCATGGCCTACGAAGATGAACATCAGAGCGTTGACCTGACACATATTGAAAGCGACAAAAAAACACTGAGCAATGAAAAAGCCAGATATAAAATTCCCACCAATTATCGTGTCAATGATCTGTTTGCCTTTGATGCTTCAGCCATCGGTCCAACAAGTCAAAAGACCGCCATCTTTGGTTCGAAAATAGCACCGTCCAAACTTCAAAGCCTTTTGGATATACCACTGACCGATGCGTACGTTTTTTCAGCGGCATTGGAGCTCATGCCGGAGTCAGTGACATCAAAGTCTGAAAAAAATGACAACAGCGGTGAAGTCGAGCCAGGTGCCTTTGCGTCATAGTCAATACGCTGAATGTGAGGATTTAGAAGTAAACGAATTGTTACACTCAGCGTTTATTTTTTATGGACGTCACTGTCAATGAGCGGTCAAATGGATCGCTCGTAAACTCTCCCAACTGATTTGCGTTGACGACCGACACCACAGTCGCTGACACACACTGCATAGCACTATCCATTTAGCTGAAGAGCGTTCAACTCCATGAGCATTCCCGATGAAGTCTTTCGTGTAACCTCTACGCCTGCGGAACAACCCCATAGAACAATTGGCCTATGGGATATGAACCTCGTCCCTTCAGAGCGTGAAGCAAGCATTCGACAGCATAAGCTCATTCATAGTCCAAAAATCCAATGCAGCCGACTGGAGTTTGACTCAGCGGTCACTATTATCAGTTCTGTACCTCATGGCTATGTCACCTTTGCCATTTCACAGGCTACCGTTGGCCGCCCCACTATAAATAATCATGAATTACGACCTAACGAAATCATTGTGATGACCAGCGACGAGCCCGTACATTACACTTGCGAGCCGAATGAAACTCTTTTCACACTCACCACGACTTTAGAACACTACAAACAGTGCCTGGAAAGCCACTCAACTATCGATTTGCTTGCAAATCGAAAGGAATACCGCTTTCAGGTTGCAAATTTCAAATCCATACAATCTGCCACTCAAACCATCAACACGTACTTTATCGACGCTAATAATCCACCTGTAGAGAAGCACAGCCGCTCTGATACTTCCGGCATCGAAAGTACACTGCTGATTTCTCTACTCCGGGTACTGACGCCTGCTGGACGCTCCTCGCTAAAAGTCCCAACCCGACGAAAGGTCGCGATGGCAGCGATAGAATACATTCATGACAACCTGAAAAAAGCGCTCTGTATGAAGGCGCTAGTCAAACAGCTCGAGACTACAACTCGCACCTTGCACCATGGATTCGTCGAAACATTCGGAATTTCGCCGATCGCTTACGTTCGAAATTTAAGACTCGCCAATGTCCGCCGAGACTTGATCCGTAATACATGGCCAACGGTTACCGAAACTGCAATGCACTGGAATTTTCAACATCTAAGTCGATTTTCCAAGGCCTATCAGGATGCTTATGGAGTGACCCCCTCCGAAACCACCAGGCGCAACGCTGCAAAATTGACTGTGCCCAACTGCTGAATACGTTAGATGGCAAGTGACACTACTCATGTGGGATGCTGCAGGCGCTTTTCATTAACTGCAACAAACGCACCGCCTAGAAAAATCAATTCGCAGAAAATAACAATCATTAATTTTCATCCATCACTCTGAACCACCAACCTTGCTTACTTCTAACTCAAGGGGGTAAGCATGCGCTATCGATTAAATTCACTGCCGCTCAAGCAAAAAATCATATTTTGTCTTCTCGCCTATTTTAGTGGTTTGGCACTGGCCTGGCTGATGGACTATTAACAACGCGCACCTTTAATTCTTCAGCCCCCACCCAATTGAAGTGCTGTGTTTCGGAGTTTTTATGGTTTCGGCGTATAAAGCGTTGCTTAGAAGGCCCCCATTAGCTTTATGTGCAACAGCGGCGGGTTTGGCCGCATGGTTTTGTGCCGGGAGTATTGATGAGCATCCGGGTCCTGGATGGACGTTATTCATTACCCTGGCGTTTATGCTGGGAGCAATATTTTACAGCACACGGAAGATTCAAAGGTATTACACCTCAACCGCCGTTCAGCTTCGCAAGGCCATAAGCGCGAACGAGTTGGATGTTCACTACCACCCCATCGTAAATTTGCGGACGGGTAACCTGGTCGGGGCCGAATCGCTTTCTTGCTGGTACTCGAAAGGAGTCGCCATCCCGACGGACGTATTCATCGCGGAGGCAGAGAAGTCCGACCTGATTTGCGAGCTTACGCGCTCGCTCATACGCCGAGTTGCGGAGGATTACTGCACTTATCTTTGGGCGTGTAAGGATTTCTACATCACCGTCAATCTTTCCGCTCAAGACATTCTCGATCCTACCTTTCCGGACTTTGTGGCCAGCATCATGGCAACGTACAACTTGCCAGCCACTGCCATCGTCTTTGAAGTCACCGAAAAAAACTTGTTAGACCAGAAGAGCACAGCGACTCAGTTGCACAGACTTCGAGCATGCGGGCATCGTATCGCCATTGATAACGTTGGCTCCGGCTACCTGCGCCTCTCGCTCATCGAATCAGTACCAGTCGACATACTGAAAATAGATCTTACATACATCAAGCACGACACCATCGTCGCCAAGGATGCTATGTGGCGCCATATTGCCAAAATCGCCAGGACCCTAAAGCTCAATGTCGTCGCCGAGGGTGTCGAAACTCAACAGCAACTAACGCACTTGACTTCAGAAGGTGTGGTATTGGCTCAAGGCTGGTTGTTTTCCAAAGAGCTCTCTGTTCGGGCATTGGCAAGACGGTATTTTCAATGCCCCGCAAACATCAGTCCTCACACTGATTGAAGTGACTCAAAAATATCAATCAATGACTTCTATCAGTCTTCGCGATCACTAAAATTCTCAGCGTACACCTCACAATCGACAACCTGTAAAAGGACTCCACCTCACATGTTTTTTCGAAACCTTGGCTTCGTTTCACTGCTTTCGTTGCTGTCTTTTCAGGCACTCGCGGAGGATGACAAAGGTTTGTATCTTGGAGCTGGCGTAAGCAACATTGAAGCTGACAAATCCCAACTGAGCGACGAAGCCTCCAGTTATAAGGTTTTTGCAGGCTATCGTCTCAACGGCTATCTGGCGTTCGAGGGCGCCTACGTTGATCTCGGCGAGTTAGAGGATAAGGACCTGGATTTCGAAGGCAAATCTGTCCAGGCCAGCGCCCATATCGGCTTTCCGCTGGGAGACCGGGTGCGCCTTTACGGCAGTGTCGGTGCTCATGCCTGGGATGCTGACGGCAATGCCAGCGATGATGACACCGGGGTGGATCTGACCTACGGCGCCGGCGTTGAATTTGACGTGTTTCGCAACATCGGTATCCGCGCTGAATATGAAGTGCTGGAGGTTGGCGACATCGACCTGAATCAAACGACAGCCTCTGCTTTTATTCTCTTTTAACGCCAACTTGCATTGAGCGGCCATTGGTCGCTCAACGCACACCCTGAGACCATCCTCCTCGCCGGACTTGCCTTGTCGATCCGCGCGTCACCACTGGCAATTCTGCCCTTCGAGCAGCTGGCATTCGCTGCCTCCCTACTCATTGCGCAGTGACATCGAATGGTCTGCTTTACACAAGTTCTGTGCTGCAAGCAGAGGGCAACTAACGCCCTTATTTTTTGAGGGCTATAGATGAAACCAGGGCGAACTGGGGCACTGTTGCTAGTGTTGACGATCTTGACGGGCTGCACGACAGCGCCGCCAAAGGATCCGAATAATCTGTGCAATATCTATCGTGAGTACCCTGACTGGTACGAAGACTCGTTAGAGATGCAAAAAGAATGGGGTACACCTCAACACGTTGCGATGGCGATCATGAAACAAGAAAGCAGTTTCGTATCCGATGCATTACCTCCCCGTGACTACGTGCTTGGGGTGATTCCGTGGGGGCGAGTCAGCTCTGCCTATGGTTATGCGCAAGCCTTAGACCCTGTCTGGGGTGAGTACAAGGATATGACCGGCAACGGCGGCTCGCGTGACAACTATGATGACGCAATCATGTTTATCGGCTGGTACACCACTGGCACTCACAGCCAGCTCGGGATCTCCAAAGGGGACGCCTACAATCAGTACCTGGCTTACCACGAAGGACGTGGCGGCTTTCGTCGTGGCACCTATCGCAGCAAGCCATGGTTGATGCAGGTGGCACGCAAAGTAGAGCAACAGTCAAAGAACTACCATTCGCAGCTCAGGCAGTGCCGCGAAGAGCTGGAGGATGATCGCAGCTGGTTTTGACACAGCAACACCCTAGATTCTGGACTGATCAGCATCTACCGCCTGTCACACCTTCGTCACATCCACCCGGCACAATGCAGTCAGCCAAAGGGATTTGGCTACGTGTATAAAGAGCCCGGCCACTGCGCCGGGCTTTTTCGTTCCTGCGACATACTTTTCACGAAGTGCTCACAGGATGGAGCGCAGATTGAGCAGACAAAAGGATTTGACCCCATACAGAAAGCCCGCCATGTGCGGGCTTTTTGTTTTAGAACGCCCTACCCCTCCCCGCTTGTATGCCCCGCAGATGGCCCTCGGAATTCACGACGTTTTTGCGAATGCCCGGGTTGAGCATGGAATCAGGCACGCTCGAATTCCCGCGATGACCGGTATTGAACCGGGAGCGTTGAATTGCGTCCAAGGGAAAGAAACCCATCATGGGGATGAAGGCGATGGAAACGCGTGCAGTGATCAGGTTTTTTGCAGCTTACTTGTCCGTCACTCTAACGATTGCATGGTGTGTAGCCGAGGCTTCCCCCTGGATCGCCTCTCATATCCTGATGAAGTGGATGCTTTAGCACAGCATTTTTCGACATCTGGAAATAGGCGCTGAGCATGAACAGCGTTCACGCATGCAGCGCCGTTGCTGCTCTGGGTGGCGAAGATTATGGTTAGTTAACGCAGGCGTACGCAGCTAGCGCGCTTTCAAGAGTCTCAGAATTCATCCGCTCACATTCTGTATTGGCCTCAACTCGGGTCGCATAGCAAATTTTTAGCCTGCACTTACCTTCATTGTCGTAAATGTCGAAATCTATAGGGGCCGTCGTGCAATAGAAACGTGCCCCGCTGCGTGTTGATCCGGTTTCCTTTGGTATCGAGGGGACAACAACGAATCTCGCCATATTGGTTTTTCCCTGTAGTACCCACATGTCAGTGACCTAAGGAATAGCGGCTACTAGCCACTAGATCAAGTGAGCATCTTAAAAATCCGATGAGCAGTTTGTTGCAACCAAAACGCACTCAGATTCACGTCACCGTCCCTGCCCGCTGTTGAACACTCAGGATTCATCTACCACGTGATTACGTAACAAGCCGATGCCTTCTATCTCGACCTCGCACACGTCTCCTGCTTTCATGTAAAGCGCCGGCTGGCGGGTGAATCCGACTCCTGGCGGTGTGCCGGTCACAATGACGTCGCCAGCCTGGAGCGTGAGCGCTTCGCTCAACAAGGCAATCAACGTGGCGACATCGAAAATCATGTCGTCGGTGGAAGCGTCTTGCACAATCGTACCGTTCAAACGGGTCTGCACGTGCAATCCCTTGCCGCCTGCCGGCACCTCGTCAGGGGTGACAAGATAAGGGCCGAAAGCGCCCGTGCCGTCGAAATTTTTCCCGACCGTCCATTGCGCACCCTTCATCTGGAAATCGCGCACGGAACCATCGTTAAACACCGAATAACCTGCCACGTGCTCAAGCGCTTTTTCCTGGGCGATGTGGCGTCCGGGTTTCCCGATGACGACAACGAGCTCACCTTCAAAGTCTAATTGTTCCGAAGCTTTCGGCCGCACCAGAGGCGCGCCGCTACCGATCAAACTTGACTGAAATCGGGCGAAAACAGCCGGATAGATGGGGGGCTGGAATCCGCCTTCTTTTGCATGCTCCAGGTAGTTCAAGCCAATGCAAATGATCTTGCCCGGACTTTGCAACGGCGGCAGCACTTCAACGTCTGTGGCGATGAATACGCGCCCATCCAGTAGACACCGTCCGGCTGCCTGAAGCACTTCGTCACCTTTCTCGATCAAGGTTTCCAAGGTTCCGGGGTAGACATCTTCATCCTCCAAACAACCGCGCAACTGTCCTTTTGCATCCACAACGCCCAAACCTTGCTTGCCGTCCGACTTGAATACTTGAAATCGCATGCCTCTTTCCTCAATTTCTTTGCTTGAGTGCTACCAGCTTTTACATACCATTCCCGAAACAATCACTCTATGTCCATTACCGCCTTGTAGATGGATCGCTTGGGCGCTCCCATTACTCGTCGCACCATTGGCTCGAAGGTGCTCAGCGGGTAAATTTCGCCATCGGGATCGAAAGCAGGGCTGTCGTATTTATCGATAAACTCCACCGTGCGCTCGTAATGCGGATGCCTCTTGAGCTGGTCACGCATGTTGCGATCCATGCCGATGTAGTGAAAAAAATTGTGCCCCTGAAAAATGCCGTGATGCTCGATCATCCACACGTTAGCTTCGGATACGAACGGTTTCAGGATCGCCGCCGCGACTTCGGGATGGTTGTATGAGCCCAGCGTATCGCCAATATCGTGCAGCAGGGTGCACACCACATACTCTTCGTCGCGTCCGTCCTTCAAGGCCAGTGTGGCGCTCTGCAGACAGTGGCTGTAGCGGTCGATGGGAAAACCGCTGAAGTCGCCTTTCAGTAGTTTCAGATGCGTCAGTACGCGTTCAGGCAGTCCGCTGAAATATTTCGCTGCCTGGGGTTTGATGATGTCCCAGTCTTCCTGAGTGCTGTCTTGCATACGTTTGAATGTCGCCAGTTTCATCATGGGAACCTTTATTTCTGATGTGCCGTGCAGGGTGGCCATCTGCATGCGTGCCAGATGGCCTACGGTTCACTTCATTTAAACTACGGCCCCACCATTGGGACTGATCACCTGTCCCACAAAGTAGTGGTCTCCCGCCAGGTACGTCGCCATGGAGGCATATTCCTCCATCTGGCCGAAACGCCCCGCGGGGATCATCTGCCAGAATCTGTTCCTGCCTTCTTCACCGATAGAATCGAGGTATTCCTCGAAGAATGGAGTCGACACGCCTCCCGGCGCCAGCGCGTTGACGAGGATATTGGCACCGGCCACTTCCGCAGCGACTGACTTGGTGAACGCAATAACGGCCCCTTTGGTGGCGCAGTAGTGGGGGCTGTGCAGGCTGATGGTGGAGAAACCTGCAATGGAGGCCAGGTTAATGATCCTGCCGTACTGCTGCGCCTCCATCAGTTTGAGGGCTGCGCGCGTGCAGTAGAACATGCCATGTACATTGACATCCCAATAGCGGAGCCAGTCCTCATCGGTGATTTGGCTAGTGAAGCCCAGAGACTGACGAGGCACTGGCGTGGTCATGTAGGCGTAGTGTTTGTTGCGTCGTTCCGCGTCGGCTTTTCCGGTGGGGGCGACCGCCGCGTTGTTCACCAGAATATGCAGCGTGCCAAAACGTTCTACGGCGCTGGCAAACATCTCTGACACCTCACGGCTTGAAGTGATGTCGCAGCGCAATGCCAGACAGGCTGCGCCCGCCTCTTCCACTTTTTGCCGGGTTTCTTCCAGGGCTGGCATGTCAATATCGCAGATAACGATATCAGCGCCAGCCTTGGCCAAGTCCACCGCGATGCTGCCCCCAAGACCGCGGCCTGCACCGGTGATCAGGGCAATGCGGCCAGCGAGCTTGCCTTGAGTTCTGTCGCTTGTCGCATGTTCGGTTCGTTGTGATTGCTGTGACGACTGCATGGCGCTCTCCCGGATTTAGGTACGATCGATTCTTCAGCGCGTATTCGCGGCCATGTTTCAGGCAGGTCGGCGCATAAGGCTGTAGCTCTGGGCCGTCGGGCCACCGTCGGGCATGCTCGCCATGAACAAGGCCATAGGCGTCACCTCCTGAGGGGACTTGAACCACTCCCCCGCAGGGATGACCGCATTGCGGGTCATGTCGGTCTTGACCGGACCAGGAATGAGTTCGTTGACGCTGATGTTGTATTCATGCAGCTCCAGCGCCAGCGATTGAGTGAGCATCCACATGCCGCTCTTGGAACAGGAATAAGCCGAAAATCCTGACGCAGGACGATTGCGCTGACCGGAGCCAATCATGATGATCTTGCCAGCGCCACGCCTGCGCAGATGCGGGATGGCGGCATGTGCTGTGTAGTACGCACCGGTCAGGTTGATGTCGATCGTCTTGCGCCACAACTCCGGGTCGCTGTCTTCGATCCGACGTTGCTCGGTGGCGACACCGGCATTGGCCACCACAATATCGACTCCACCATATTCATCGCTGGCGCGCTGAAATAAAGAGACCAGCGAAGTGTAGTCACCCACGTCAGCGACATGAGCAATCGCCTGACCACCCGCAGCCTTGATCAAAGCGGCCGTTTCTGCGATTTCCGCGTCGCTGCGAGCGCTGCATACCACGGCAGCGCCAGCCTTTGCATAAGAGATGGCCACGCTGCGACCGATGCCTCGACCAGCGCCGGTAATGATGGCGACCTTACCCTCAAGCGGGTTGGGATTGGTTTGGATCATGATCTGTTCCCTTATTGCCAGTAGGATGAAAATTCAAAAGAGGTGCTGCAGGTTGTCTGTCTCGAAACGGCGTAGATCACGTGCGTAGCTAGCCCTCGCGCAAGCAAATGCCAGCGCGGCGGCGATGGAAATCAGCGGGATCCATTGGAAGGCTTCCAGCAGGCCAATATGGTCGGCCAGCACGCCTGTCAGGTAAGGGCCTGGCGCACCGCCCAGTAGATTGTTGGCCAGCACGAGCGTGGCGATGGCCGTTGCGTGGATGGATGGGTGCACCAGATTGGTCACTACGGCGCCAGCGGGACCATAGCTACCACCAGCGAAAAAGACGCCCATGGCGATCATGGAAAATTGTGCAGCGCCCGGCGGCAAGCGCATGGCGATCATCAGCAATACACAGGCTCCCAGACAGAGCTTGATCGCCAGCGTCAGTTGTTTCTCAGGCGCCTTGCGCCCGGACCTGTCGGCGAAGGCACCGCACACGGCCATGCCGATCCCGCTGGCAATGAGCAGCAAAGCCGCTGCCAATGCTGACTTGTCCAGGACCATACCGTAGTAGCGGTTAATGTAGCTCGGCATCCAGGCGATGATGGCGTATACGATAAACAGCTGCAGGCCACTGGCGACATAGGTGAAAACCAGCGTAGGAGCGCCAAACAACGCTTTGACGATCTTGCGCAGCAACTTGCGGTCCATTTTGCCCAGACGGCTCGCACCATTCACGCCTTCGGACGAATGCTTATGTACATACCGGGCAACGCGGGACTCGGTGATGGTGAATACATAAACCAGCACCAGCAGCAGGCCAAAGAGGGCCATGGCAATGAATGCGGCCCGCCAGCCAAAGTGGGTAGCCAACACGCCACCTGCAGCCATGCCCAGCACCGAACCAAACATGCCCGCAGCAGTGAATACACCGGTCAGAGTGGCGCGCATGGCAGAGGGAAAAATACTCAGGATGATAGCGAGACCGACACTTCCGTAACCGGCCTCACCCAGCCCCACGAAAAAACGCGCGGTCAGCATATGACCATAGTTTTGCGCGAAGCCGCACCCCAGGGTGGCGAGGCTCCAGAACAACACCATCAGCACAACACATTTAACGCGTCCCAAGCGATCGGCCAACACAGCGACCGGGACCGCTAACAAACCAACCATCAGACCGACAATACCGCTGAGCAAACCGAGCTGGGCATCGGTCAGGATCCATTCGGTTTTCAGCTGGGGAAACACGGCACTGAGCACCTGCCGCGACATGTAGTCTGACAACATCAGGCCGAAGATGATGGCAAATACCAGCCAGGGATAGACGCGCGAGGCTGAAGCCTCGAACCGAAGGCCTGCTTTTGCAAACGAAGCGACAGATTCTTCCTGCATGGGTGTGCCCTCTTGGTCTGTACTACGGAGATGGGGCTGGCATGTTTCAATAAGGTTGATCGCCGATGATGGTGGCGCGGTCCATCTTGCGATGGCAGGGCGGGTAATCCATCACGGCGTAATGTTGGGTCGAACGGTTATCCCAGATCGCCACGCTGTTTTTCTTCCAGCGCCAGCGCACTTGATACTCGGGGATGTAGGCCTGGCTGATCAGGTACTGCAAAAGTTCACCGCCGCTCTTGTTGTAATCCTGGCCGTAACGCACCCTTTCCCTGGTGTGGTAATTCACGAAGTGCGTCGCGAAAGCATTGACGAACAGGATCTTTTCACCCGTTTGCGGATGCGTACGCACCACCGGGTGTTCGGCATCTGGAAACTGGGTTTTCAGCGCGAGGCGCTTTTCCTTCGGCATGGCGGCACCGAAGCTGGACTCGATGCTATGGCTGGCAACCAGGTCGGCAATCCTCGCCTTGACGTCATCCGGCAGCTTCTCGTAGGCCAGCACCATGTTGGCCCACAGGGTATCGCCACCGACCGGCGGGCATTCCACGCAGCGCAACACGGCACCAAAGGGGGGGGCTTCGCGCCAGGTTGCGTCGGTGTGCCAGCAATTCTCGTAGCGATCGATCGGGTGGTCCGGGGTCTTGTAGATTTGCACCAGACCCGGAGCGTCTGCGTGTGTGGGTGCCACCGGGTGATCTTCAAGGTCGCCGAAGCGGCGCGCAAAAGCTGCATGTTCGGCGCTAGTGATGTCCTGGTCGCGCACAAAGAGCACGCGGTGCTTGAGCAAGGCCTCATGGATAGCTGCGAACAAACCATCGTCATGTACCGCGTCACGTAAGTTGACATCGATCAGCTCGGCACCGATGGCACAGCTCAGTTGTTCGACTCTCATTTGCGCCGCTCCCCTAAATGACGAAGATCGAGGAGCCGGTAGTCTTGCGCGCTTCCAAGTCGCGGTGCGCCTGCGCCGCACCTTCCAGCGTATAGCGCTGATTGATCTCGATCTTGATGCGGCCCGCCCCTACATGGCCGAACAGCTCGCCAGCCAGATCCGCCTTCTCGGCCGGGTCGGCGATGTAGTCGGCCAACGCTGGACGCGTCAGATAAGGTGAGCCCTTGGTGGCCAGGATTTGCGGATCGAAATTTGAGATGGTCCCGGAAGTGAAGCCCAGGCAGACCACCAGCCCGCGCCGCTTGACCGAGTCGAGTGAGGCATTGAAGGTGCTCTTGCCAACGCTATCGATAACGACGTTCACGCCGACACCATCGGTCATTTCTCGCACGCGTCTGGCCACATCTTCATGGCTGTAATTGATGGTGTGATCACACCCATGGGCCCGTGCGATGTCCGCCTTTTCTTCGGTTGAAACAGTGCCGATGACCGTCAAGCCCAACAGCTTGGCCCATTGCGAAACGATCAGGCCGACGCCGCCGGCAGCGGCATGCAACAAAATGGTGTCGCCCGGCTTGAAGTCGTAGATGCGACGCATCAGATAGGACGAGGTCAGGCCGCGCATGGTCATGGCGGCAGCGGTCTCACAGCTGATCGCTTCGGGCAACTTGATCAAGGGTGCAGCCGGAATCAAGCGCTCGGTGCTGTAGGCGCCCAGCGTGTTCAAAAAGCCCGTGTAGGTCACACGATCGCCTACAGAGACATTGGTCACGCCTTCGCCGACGGCATCGACCACGCCGGCGGCTTCCACACCCATGCCGGCGGGCAGTGGCATCGGATACAGGCCACTGCGGAAATAGGTATCAGCGAAATTCAATCCGACCGCTTCATGGCGCAGCCGAACTTGACCAGGACCGGGATCGCCGACTTCCACTCTTTCCAAGCGCAGGACTTCCGGGCCGCCTGTTTCATGCATGCGTATGGCGTGGGGCACAATAATTCTCCTGATTCAAAACGTTCGGCGCGCTGACTTCACTTCCTCGCGAGTCATCGCAGTGCAGGAAAAGTATCGGTGAACGGATTTGTGCGAATTTGATATTTTGGGGCGCAGACTTTACATTTTGGGGCACTGGAGGAAATCCCGATGCCGACATTGATAAGAAGCTCAAGCCTCACAAACTTTATCGAAGTTGCCCGCGCAGCAGGCTTGGACCCTTATCGCCAGTTGCGAAAAGCCGGCGTCAGCACATCAGCGTTACTGGATCCGGATATCAAGATCCCGGCGAAGTCGGTGTTGCGCCTGCTGGAGGAGTCAGCCCAGGATTCAGGAGTCGAAGACTTCGGCCTGCGCATGGGCGAAACGCGCCAACTGGACAACCTCGGGCCATTGGCGATTGCCCTGCGCGAGGAAGCCACGCTGCGCGAAGCATTGGGTTCGGTCGCGCGCCATCTTGTGCTCTATAACGAATCGATGGATCTGTGCATCGAGGAATTGGACGGCGTGGCGCTCCTCAGGCTCCAAGTGATACACGGTGCGCGCGGATCTCTGCGCCAATCTATCGAGATCGTTATTTGTACGCTGTACCGCATACTGAAACTGTTCCTTGGGGCCAACTGGAAGCCAAGAAGTGTCTGCTTCGAGCACAAGGCGCCTACCAGCCTGGTCACGCACAGACGCGTGTTTGGCTCGTCAATCCTGTTCAATCAGGACTTCGACGGTATCGTGTTGACCCAAACAGATTTCGATACAACGATCTCGTCGTATGACCCCGTCCTGGCGTGGCATGCCCGCGACTTCCTGAATACGAAACTGGCGCAGTCCGGTTTGACGATGCCAGACAAGGTCAGAAAGCTGGTACTGGCACTGCTGCCGAAAGGGGAATGTGTTGCCGAGCGCGTGGCCGGACAACTTGGTATGGACCGCAAAACCATGCACCGCCATCTGGCCAGTCACGGCCAGAATTACTCCTCCATCGTCGACGCCGTTCGGGTCGATCTAGTGATTCAATATGTCGAAAACAGAGAACGGCCGCTGTCTGATGTGGCGCCTTTACTGGGTTTTTCGTCCTTGAGTGCCTTTTCTCGATGGTTCTCGGACCGCTTCGGCTGCAGTGTGTCGACGTGGCGTCGCGAAAAGCGCCAGCTGCTTTGAACCTCAACGGTTTTCACTGATTCTTTCAAACTAAAAAGAACGAAAACCGTAACCTGCCAACCATCACCCGGCCCTTGCGGCGGCGCATGAAATCAACGATTCGTTCGTAATGTTCAAATGCAAAGCCCACCCCATAACCGGTGGTCTGCCAGTACGGCGGGTCGATGTACTGGAAGGTGTGGGCACGGTCTTAGCATTCGGCATTGTCGATGCCGAGGCAAATTTTTCCACGTCTTTGCCTGAGTCATTCATCCGCCCGCTTAATGAAACATGATGGCGCCGAAATGATTGCTATCGACCGTGGATTCAACCGGTCGAATCCACAGCTAAAGGCGGTCCGGCCTGACTTCGGTGCCCTTTATGGCAATAATTGGTGCAACATCATCGCAAGGGATCGGCGCGCAATGGCGAATTAAGCCCTCGCACTCCGCAGCCCTGTTTAAAAAAGGGTAAAAAAACCGGGCAGAGCCCGGTTCTTCAAAATCATACGCGATGTGCAATTAGCAGCTAGGCGATAGATCGTCGATCTTTGACTTGCTAGTCCATTACAAACTCGGAAGCAACTTCGCAGACACCAGCTCATTCAGGCAACGAGTCGCCAACAACTCGGTCGCCGCATTGATGTCCGGCGCAAAGAAGCGGTCCTTCTCATAGAACGGCACTTCGTTACGCAGGATGGCGCGAGCCTTTTCCAGTTTTGCCGAAGTTTTCAGGCCATTGCGCAAGTCCAGGCCCTGAACCGCCGCCAACCATTCCACCGCCAGCACACCGCGAGTGTTTTCCGCCATTTCCCACAGACGCTTGCCAGCGGCCGGAGCCATGGACACGTGGTCTTCCTGGTTCGCCGAGGTCGGCAGGCTGTCCACCGAATGCGGATGCGCCAAGGCCTTGTTCTCGCTGGCCAGTGCCGCCGCAGTCACCTGAGCGATCATGAAGCCGGAGTTCACGCCGCCATTGGCCACCAGAAACGGCGGCAGTTGCGACATGTGCTTGTCCATCATCAGCGAGATGCGGCGTTCGCTCAGGGAGCCGATTTCCGCGATGGCCAGCGCCATGTTGTCGGCGGCCATGGCCACCGGTTCGGCGTGGAAGTTACCGCCGGAAATCACGTCGCCTTCAGCCGCGAACACCAGCGGGTTATCCGACACGGCGTTGGCTTCGATAGCGAGCACTTCGGCGGCCTGACGGAATTGAGTCAGGCACGCGCCCATGACTTGTGGCTGGCAGCGCAGGGAGTACGGGTCCTGGACCTTTTCGCAGTTCTCGTGCGAGTCGGACACTTCACTGCGTTCGCCCAGCAGATCGCGGTACGCGGCAGCAGCGTCGATCTGGCCTTTTTGACCACGAGCGGCATGGATGCGGGCGTCGAACGGCGAGCGCGAGCCCAATACCGCTTCAACGGTCAGCGCGCCCAGCGCCACCGCGCCAGCGAACAGGTCTTCACCTTCGAACAGACCGCGCAAGGCGTAAGCAGTCGACACCTGCGTGCCGTTCAGCAGCGCCAGGCCTTCTTTCGCGGCCAGGGTCAGCGGAGTCAGACCGGCGATTTTCAGCGCTTCGGTCGCTTCCATCCACTCACCTTTATAGCGAGCCTTGCCTTCGCCCAGCAGCACCAGCGACATATGGGCCAACGGCGCCAAGTCACCGGAAGCACCGACCGAACCTTTCAACGGAATGTGCGGGTAGACCTCGGCGTTGATCAGGGCGATCAGCGCATCGATAACCACGCGACGAATACCGGAGAAACCACGGCTCAGGCTGTTGACCTTGAGCACCATGACCAGCCGTACCAACGCGTCGCTGATCGGCTCGCCGACACCGGCGGCGTGGGACAGCACCAGCGAGCGCTGGAGGTTTTCCAGGTCTTCGCTGGCGATGCGGGTCGAGGCCAGCAGGCCGAAACCGGTGTTGATGCCGTAAGCGGTGCGGTTCTCGGCGAGGATCTGTTCCACGCAGGCCACGCTGGCTTCGATCTGGGCCGAGGCGCTGCTGTCGAGGGTCAGTTTCACCGGTTGCTGATAGACAGCACGCAGTTGGGCCAGGCTCAGTTGGCCAGGAATCAGATTTAGCGTACTCATGTTCAGGCTCCTTTAGCCGAAGTAATCATTGGCAGATTCAGGCCCTGCTCTTTGGCACAATCAATTGCAATCTGGTAGCCCGCATCGGCGTGACGCATAACGCCGGTCGCCGGGTCGTTGTGCAGCACGCGCGCAATGCGCTCGGCCGCTTCGTCGGTACCGTCGCAGACAATCACCATGCCCGAGTGCTGGGAGAAGCCCATGCCGACGCCGCCGCCGTGGTGCAGGGAAACCCAGGTCGCGCCGCTCGCCGTGTTCAGCAGAGCGTTGAGCAGTGGCCAGTCGGACACGGCGTCGGAACCGTCCTGCATCGATTCGGTTTCACGGTTCGGGCTCGCTACCGAACCGGAGTCAAGGTGGTCACGACCGATCACGATTGGCGCGGACAGCTCGCCGCTACGCACCATTTCGTTGAACGCCAGACCGAGCTTGGCGCGCAGGCCCAGACCCACCCAGCAGATACGTGCCGGCAGACCCTGGAAACTGATGCGCTCGCGGGCCATGTCCAGCCAGTTGTGCAGGTGGGCGTCATCCGGGATCAGCTCTTTGACCTTGGCGTCGGTCTTGTAGATGTCTTCGGCGTTGCCCGACAGTGCAGCCCAGCGGAACGGCCCGATACCACGGCAGAACAGAGGACGGATGTAAGCCGGTACGAAGCCTGGGAAGTCGAATGCGTTTTCCACGCCTTCTTCCTGGGCCATCTGACGGATGTTGTTGCCGTAGTCAAAGGTCGGGATGCCCATTTTCTGGAAATCCAACATCGCTTTAACGTGTACGGCCATCGATTGCTTGGCAGCTTTGACCACGGCAGCCGGCTCGGTCTTGGCGCGAGCGCGGTACTCGTCCCAGGTCCAGCCGGCTGGCAGGTAACCGTTGAGCGGGTCGTGGGCGCTGGTCTGGTCGGTGACCATGTCCGGGCGCACGCCGCGCTTGACCAGTTCCGGCAGGATTTCCGCCGCGTTACCCAGCAGAGCGATGGAAATCGCCTTGCCTTCCTTGGTGTATTTGGCGATGCGGGCCAGCGCGTCGTCGAGGTCTTTGGCCTGCTCGTCGACGTAGCGGCTGTTCAAACGGAAATCGATGCTGACCTGTTGGCATTCGATGTTCAGCGAGCACGCACCGGCCAGGGTGGCGGCCAGTGGTTGTGCGCCGCCCATGCCACCGAGGCCGGCGGTCAGGACCCAACGACCTTTCAGGTCATCGTTGTAGTGTTGGCGACCGGCTTCGACGAAGGTTTCGTAGGTGCCTTGGACGATGCCCTGGCTGCCGATGTAGATCCAGCTGCCGGCGGTCATCTGGCCGTACATGGCCAGGCCTTTGGCGTCCAGTTCGTTGAAGTGTTCCCAGCTTGCCCAGTGTGGCACCAGGTTGGAGTTGGCAATCAGCACGCGCGGGGCGTTGCTGTGGGTCTTGAACACGCCGACCGGCTTGCCGGATTGCACCAGCAGGGTCTCGTCGTCGTTCAGGTTGGTCAGGCTTTCGACGATCTTGTCGTAGCATTCCCAGTTACGTGCCGCACGACCAATGCCACCGTAAACCACCAGTTCTTTAGGGTTCTCGGCGACTTCCGGGTCGAGGTTGTTCATCAGCATGCGCAGCGGCGCTTCGGTCAGCCAGCTCTTGGCGGTCAGCGTGTTACCGCGGGCAGCGCGGATTTCGACATTACGGAAACGGGATGGCTTGCTCATTAGAAATCCTCTTGAAAGGGCCTTTCAGCCTGTTTTATGGTTTGCCGCCACAGGTATATATACATATGCTCATGTATATACAACCATAAGCAAGCGAAATTTCAGGCGCCTATACTCTGTATCAGCCCTGATAAAGCGCGATCAGTTGTAGCTATAAGACTGCATTTTGGGGCTAATTCTGTTTAGCAGGTGCCCGGTATCGATGCCGCATTGAGCGAATGACTAACCGCTCAAAGGTGCTGCGCGGACCAGGGGACTTATTTCAAGTTGCCGCCCAGGAACTGCTGCAGGCGTTCGCTCTTCGGATTACCCAATACGTCCTCAGGCGCGCCCTGCTCTTCGACCAACCCCTGGTGCAAAAACAACACCTGGTTCGACACTTTGCGGGCAAAGCTCATTTCGTGAGTGACCATGATCATGGTGCGGCCTTCTTCGGCCAGCCCCTGGATGACCTTGAGCACCTCCCCCACCAGCTCCGGATCCAGGGCTGAGGTCGGTTCGTCGAACAGCATGATTTCCGGCTCCATACTCAGGGCCCGGGCAATAGCGACGCGCTGCTGCTGACCACCCGAGAGAAACGCCGGATACTGATCGGCGACCCGTAACGGCAGTCCCACTTTATCCAGGTAACGCCGGGCCCGCTCCTCGGCGTCTTTCTTGCTGACCCCTAACACCCGGCGCGGCGCCATGGTGATGTTTTCCAGCACGGTCATGTGGCTCCACAGGTTGAAGTGCTGAAATACCATCGCCAAGCGCGTGCGCAGGCGCTGCAGTTCAGCGGCATCGGCCACCTGCATGCCACGGCTGTCATGGACCATACGAATCGGCTGGTTGTCCAGGCTCATGGCGCCGTCGTTGGGCGTTTCCAGAAAGTTGATGCAACGCAGAAAGGTGCTCTTGCCCGAACCACTGGCGCCGATCAGGCTAATCACATCGCCGGTTTTGGCATTCAGCGAAACACCCTTGAGGACTTCGTGGTTGCCATAGCTTTTGTGTAAATTTTGAACGGTCAGTTTGTACATGTGTAAGCCTCCTGAATTAATGAGCCGGGCCGAGGAAAGACAGCCAGCGGCGCTCGGCCAGGCGGAACAAACCAACCAGGGAGAAAGTGACTGCCAGATAGATCACAGCGGCAATGCCGAAGGACTGGAAGGTCATGAAAGTCGCCGAATTGGCGTCCCGGGCAACCTTGAGAATGTCCGGCACGGTGGCGGTAAAGGCGACGGTGGTCGCGTGCAACATCAGGATCACTTCGTTGCTGTAATTCGGCAGCGAGCGGCGCAGGGCTGACGGCATGATGATGTAGGCGTACAGTTTCCAGCCGCGCAGGCCGTAGGCCTTGGCCGCTTCGACCTCACCGTGGTTCATGCTGCGGATTGCCCCGGCAAAGATTTCCGTGGTGTAGGCGCAGGTGCTCAGGGTGAAGGCTAGGATGGTGCAGTTCAACGCATCGCGAAAGAACGCGTCGAGCAGAGGCTGGGTACGGACCGCGGCGATGCTGTAGATGCCGGTGTAGCAAATCAGTAGCTGGATATACAGCGGCGTACCGCGGAATAGGTAGGTGTAGAACTGCACCGGCCAACGCACACAGGCGTTCGTTGAAACCCGGGCAATCGACAGCGGAATCGACATTATGAAACCGAAAAAAAGCGAGGCGCTGAGTAGCCAGAGGGTCATGGCCAGCCCGGTGATGTGATTGCCGTCACGGAACAGGAAAGACTGCCAGTATTGCTGTAGAAGTTCGATCATCTCACGGCCTCCCGGGTGCCTGCGGCGTAGAAGATTTGCAGACGACGCAAGACGTAGTTCGAAACGGTGGTAATCACCAGGTAGATCAAGGCGGCCAGCACCAGGAAAAAGAACAGCTGATAGGAACTCTTGCCCGCGTCCTGGGCCACCTTGACCAGATCGGCCAGACCGATGATCGAGACCAGTGCGGTAGCCTTGAGGATCACCATCCAGTTATTGCCAATGCCCGGCAGGGCAAAGCGCATCATCTGAGGGAACACCACGAAGCGAAAGAGCTGTACACGACTCAGGCCGTAGGCGGTGGCCGCTTCCATCTGCCCGCGAGGCACAGCGAGGATGGCGCCACGAAACGTCTCGGTGAAATACGCCCCGTAAATGAAGCCCAGGGTGATGACTCCGGCACCGAACGGGTTAATCTCGATATATTCCCATCCCAGGGCTTCGGTCAGACTGGTCAGCCAGGTTTGCAGGCTGTAGTAGATCAGCAGCATCAGCACCAGGTCCGGCACCCCGCGGATCAGCGTGGTGTAGGCCTGTGCCGGAATGCGCAGCAGAGCAAGTTTTGAAAGTTTGGCACTGGCGCCGATCAGGCCTAAGCCAACGCTCACCAGCAAGCACAGAAAGGATAATTTGATCGTCATCCAAGAGCCTTGCAGTAACAGCGGGCCAAAGCCCTTAAGGCTGAAGCCTGACAGTCCCAGAATCTGTAATAGTTTTTCTAGCATTGTGCAGCCCTTCGTAAATCAAGAAGGCACCCATCCGGGGATGGGTGCAGTCTCGGTGTTTCCCGGGATTCCGCGAAGTCCCCTAAAAAGGGTCTTCAGTTAGAGAGACTCAGCCCCTTGCGTACACAGCATTTAAAGCGTTTTACAGAATGTTCAGCGGGTAATTGATGATCAGGCGTATGTCGTCGCAGGGAGGGCCGATATCGTTGTTGTTAGCGGCAAAGACGTAGGCATCGTTGGCACGGAAGTACGCGGCACGCACGCGAAAGGAAAGATCTTTGGCAGGACCGTCCTGCAACACATACCTGACTTCGACATTGAGCTCGCGCTCGCGGCCTTCGGGACCTTCTGTCGTACGGATGTTGTCACCGTACACATAGCGCGTCATGAAGCTCAGGCCAGGTACGCCGTAGCCCACCATGTTCAAGTCATAGCGACCCTGCCAGGAGCGTTCTTGTTCGCCATCGAAGTCGGACATCTGGATGGAGTTGGCCACATAGACGGTGTCGCTGCCGTCTACGCCATAGGCGTAATGGGTGTCGCCGGTAGAGCGCTGAAAAGCAACAGTAAACTTGTGAGCGCCTAAGCTGTAGGCGGTTGCAAGGCTCCACAGGTTATTGTCCACCTTGCCGGACAGATCTTGCCCCTGGCTTTTGGTGTTGTAGGCATTGAGATCGAAGTTCAGTGACTGACCTTCGACGAGCGGCTGGTTATAGTTGATATTGATGTACTGCTTCTTAAAGTTGTTTTCGACATCGGAAGCGGCGACGCCAGCAACAAGGTCGGGGGTGAACTTATAGGTTGCACTAACGAAATCGGCCGCTTCCAAGCCTGCGCTGTCATTAAATTGGCCAGTTTGTGTGCGCAGCGCGGTGAAGTGGCCGGCGTTCAACTCCAGACCTTTTATTTCGTTACTGGTAATCAGAGAGCCGGTAGCGATTTCTGGTAGTAGGCGGCTGTCGCCGGTGCTGAACACTGGGTTGACAACCGCTTGGCTGCCATATTTCGCGACAGTGTCGGAAACACGGAGTTTGACTACGCCGCCAGCGGCCGACTGGGTTTTAGCTTCGGAGCCGTCGTTGTTGACCTGGAACTGACCATTGCCGGCACGCCCCTTGCCACCGTCGAGTTTGACGGTACCCATGGCATACGCATCCATGCCTACACCGATGATGCCTTGAGTGAAACCTGAGTTGTATTTGATTCGCTCGGCTGCGCCGGTATCCTGACGATAACCGCTCTTACCACCGTTGGTGGGGTTGCTGAAACCATCTTTAAAATCGCGATTCATGTACTCGAGGCGAGCCAGGATCGAGAGGGTGCTGTCGTCAACGAAACCCTTGGCCTCGTCCTGGGATGCGGCCATTGCCATTGGCGAAATGCTTGCGGTAATAGACAGGGCAATAATGCTCCACTTCATCATACACATCGTGTTTTGCTCTTTTTATTATTAAAAGTACTGTCATCCCCATAAATTTTTATCTGAGGTGACTGTTTATTGTTTGGTCGAGATTTTGTCCACTCGCCCTCCTTGGCATACAACTAAGAACGCGCCGGCCAGCGCTCAACGTACAGCGGGTAGAAACCGCCAAACCTGAAGATCAAGAACCATTTGCGTGGATGCGCCACGCACTGCAGGCCTGCCGCTGACTTCAGTGGGTGCAAACCATTGTCCAAAGTTGTTAATTCAATACTTTGTTTTTAATGGTCTCTGCCCTGCTCTTGGCACACATAAAAAATCAATCAACTGCACGGAGCACTTAGACTGACTTATGCCAGTTAATCACTATCAAAACAAAGTCATTCTCCGTAGATATCAAAGTTAAAGTACTTACTTGCAAGTTTGTCGTAAGTACCCGATGCGCGAATGCTTGTTATGGCCGAATTAAGTTTTTCCCGAAGCGGGTCCTCTCCCTTTCTAATCCCGATAGCGACACCGTCCCCGCTCAAACGCTTATCGGTAAGGGGCTCACCGGCAAAGGCATAACCCTTACCCTGAGGCTTTTGCAGAAATCCAATATCGCCTTGCACCGCTGGTTGAAAAGCAGCATCCAGGCGTCCAGCGATCAGGTCGATGTAAACTTGATCCTGAGTTTGATAGGACAGAATGTTGACGTCATGAGAGCTCCATTCCGACTTCGCAAACATCTCTTGAGACGAACCTTGCATAACCCCAATGGTTTTACCCTTCAAGGACTCGGCGGTTGGTAGCAGGCTTGAATTTTCTTTCGCGATAAGGGCCGATGGGCCGCTGTAAAGTCGACCACTAAAGTCCACTTGTTTGCGCCGTACTTCAGTGACACTGAACGCCGATAGAATGGCGTCAAACTTCTTGGCCTTCAAGGCAGGGATCATGCCGTCGAACGGTTGTTCGACCCAATCGCAATGAACCTTGAGCTCGGCGCAAATGGCATTACCGAGATCGATATCAAAACCACTCAGGGAACCGTCAGGTTCTTTGACCTCAAAGGGCGGATAACTTGGGTCCACCCCAAACCTGATTTCTGGATCAGCCTGAGCACTGGCCGCAATGCTGAGACCCAGTAATATTGATGCAAAAAGAGTGTTAAGTCGGAACATAATCACCTCGTTATTAGATTAGGATCATCGGTAATAAGTGAACTTTGCAACTCAAGGATTCAACGCTAAAAACCGTTCAGTCAGTTTGACCCAGTACGTCGCCGCCAACGGCAGGCAGTCGTCGTTGAAGTCATAACCCGGGTTATGCACCATGCAGCCGCCTTCGCCCTCGCCATTACCAATAATCAGGTAACAGCCTGGGCACTTCTCCAATAGGAAGGCAAAATCTTCACTGCCGGTCAGCGGCACCATATTGTCGATGAGACCGCCCTCACCTAGCCAATTAAGCGCAACCTCTCGTGCCAGTGCTGTCTCCTCAACATGGTTGATCAGTACAGGATAGCTGCGGGTGTACTCAACCTCGGCGGTCGCTCCGAAGCTCTTGGCCTGGTTCTGAGCTAACTCGGTAATACGACTTTGCAGCAGGTCACGCACCTGAGCGTTAAGCGCCCGCACCGATAGGTGCATCTCGGCGCTATCGGGAATGACATTACACGCCTTGCCCGCATGGATAGAACCCACGGTTATAATGGCCGTGTCCAGCGGATTGACGTTACGCGATACCACGCTTTGCAGCGCCATCACGATTGAAGCACTGACCACCACAGGATCGACGGCCTTGTGCGGCACAGCACCGTGGCCGCCCAAGCCGTTCACGCGAATGGTGACGTCGTCCGCCGAAGCCATGTAAGGGCCGGCCAGGAAGCCGAATTTGCCCACTGGGTAGCCAGGCATATTGTGCAACGCGAACACCGCGTCGCATGGAAACAGTTCAAACAGACCGTCCTTGAGCATTTCATTCGCGCCGCCACCATTTTCCTCGGCAGGCTGGAAAATCATGTGCAGTGTGCCCTTGAACGGTTTGTGCTCAGCCAGGTATTTCGCGGCAGCGAGCAACGAGGCGGTATGGCCGTCGTGGCCACAAGCATGCATTTTCCCATCGAGTTGGCTCGCATAGGCGAGGCCGGTGGCCTCTTGAATAGGCAACGCATCCATATCGGCCCGCAGGCCCAAGGCGCGGCCCTCGCCATTGAGCAGAGTACCGACCACTCCGGTGCCACCCAGCCCGCGATGCACGGCGTAGCCCCAGCTTTGCAGGCAATCGGCGATCAGGTCACTGGTCACGAACTCCTCAAAACTGAGTTCCGGGTGCGCATGAATACGGTGGCGCAACTCGATCATTTCATCCTGAATATCGCGGATACCGGCTAATACGGCGTCGTGCTGCATAATGGGCTCCTGGTCGGCGTGGGGGGTTGGTTCCTAGCATAGGTAGGCACCTGCCCCCTCGGGAGACCCAATTTAGTTACACTGGCAACCGTTGGTTGCCCCCTCGCCATCGTTTAGAGTACCCTCCATGAAAGTTCATCAACTGCAAGCCTTGGTCGCCGTTGCCGACACCGGCAGCATCCGCGCAGCGGCACGCCTGTTGGACCTCTCCCATGCGGCTGTGACCAAGTCGATGCGCGAGTTGGAAGCAGAGGCCCAACTGCCGCTGGTGATGCGAACCGCGCGAGGGATCGACTTCACCGAGACCGGCCGTATGCTGCTGGGACATGCGCGGCTGGTCGTCGGCCAGCTCGAACGGGCCAATACGGAGCTTGCGGAATTGCGCGGCGAAATAACGGGTCGGCTGTCCATTGCGGTCACGCCCTGGATCATGCTGACCTTTCTGACCCAGGCGGTGCAGCACTTTCGTGAGCGCATGCCTGGTGTTCAGCTGGAAATCTTTGAGGGCTTGACCGCCGTGGCGCTGCCGCGCTTGCGCGAAGGCTCGCTCGATTTTGCCGTCGGGCCTGTGACGCCGACCATGTCGTTACAGGAATTCGACAGTACGCCGTTGTTGACCTATGAAATGAGCGTCATCGCTAGGCGCGACCATCCCTGCGCCAACGCGACCTCCTTGCATCAACTGCTGGATGAGGATTGGGTGGTCAATTACACGCAGTCCAACTACGGCGCCTTCATGCAGGAGCTGTTCTGGCAACATGGTGCACAGATCGATCGAGCTCGTTTGCACTGCGCCCACTCAACCTCGCTGCTGTTCGAAATGGTGCGACATGGGGGCATGCTCACCCATTGCCCAAGCGTGATGATGGCTACCGAATCGATGCAAGGCTGGGCAATTGCGCTACCGCTGCAGGAGCGTTTCGAAAGCAGCCAACTCGGTGTCATCACCCGTCGCAACGCCGTGCTTGGCACGGCGGCGCAATGCTTCAAGGAATGCTTGTTAGCGGAGATCAAAAGGCGCGCGCGATCGGCAGCGGTGGCGGATCGCGCGTTGTTTGATGGGCTGACATTGTTATTTTGATGAAATTAACGCTCACCAATCCTTCGTTTTACTTGTATCCACGGATAGAGTGCTGAGAAAGGCCAGTTTTCGGCACATTTATCTCTTTCCGCATAATCAGATTGATACAAAAAAAGTCATTTCAAAACAGCCCTCCCAACGCTGCCGGCTCCCAGTTCATGATCACCAGTTCGCCACTGACCTCGGCCTTCCCTTGCCGCTGGTTGGCCGTGGTGTAGCGGATATCCAGCATCTCGAAATGAAGCCCTCGAACACCCGGCGAATGTCCGAGTGGTCGTGCTTAACAGCGTGGCCAAGTCGATCATCGACCAGCGACGCGGCCTGAGTAAGGACTGAGTTTTCCCTTACAACGGTACCGCCATGCACCGGATGAACGATACGGCCTGGAAGAAGGCACGGGTGAGAGCAGCGAAACTCTGGCAGGAGGAAAACCTTCGCCCCGCTCACCCAGGTTATGCATCCATAAGGATTCACGACCTCAAACACACGTTTGGCCGTCGGCTTCGCGCAGCAGGCCTCACCGAGGAAGACCGCAAGGCACTTCTGGGCCACAAGAACGGCAGCATCACCAGTCACTACTCGGGCGCAGAGCTCGGGCATCTGATTGAAGCTGCGAACATGGTATCAGCAACCGATTCGCGCGGACCGTCCTGACAATTCTGAAGAGGAAACAGGCGTGAAAAATAGAGGAGTCACGCAAAAGTCACGCACATGAAAAAGGCCAATGCTGAGAACATTGGCCTAAGTCATTGAAAAATATGGTCGGGACGGAGTGATTCGAACACTCTACCCCTAGCACCCCATAAAGGTAAACCACATCCAAGCCCGTCTAAATAAATTCAATAATAAGGCCTAAAGTACTGTATTTACTGGGCTAATACAGTTTACACAGTCCAATAGCTTCCTATAGCATTCTGCCAAAGCCAGCGAGAAACGGTGACCCAACGGTGACCAACTAGAACCTGGCCTTTCTGGGGAAGCGAAAGTGGCGACGATCACCGACAAACAGATGAGCGCAAAATCTGCCAAAGCTACCTGGCTGATCGAGGATGCTCCTCGCGGCTGCGGCCGATTCATGGCGCGCATTCGCCCAAATGGAGAGCGCCTGTTTTATTTCAGATACACCGACACCAGCGGAGGGCGAGTATTTCTGCCCGTCGGTACATATGACGCTACAGGCACAGACGGCCTTACCCTCAAAGAAGCACGCACTAAAGCTGGAGAGTGGTCACGCATCTACCAGAGTGGAACTCATAATCTTCGCGAACACCTGGAGTCAGAGGAAGTTGCCCGCATCGCAGCCCGAGATGCCGAGTTGGCACGGCTCACCGCCGAAAAAACAGCAGCTGAAGCCGAGAAGGCTCGCCAGGCAGCTCGCAAAACTGTTGCCGACTTATTCGAGCACTGGGCTAAGGTTGATCTAATCAACCGCAAGGACAAGGGTGCAGAGGCTCGCCGGATGTTTGAAAAGGACGTTCTGCCCTTCATGGGCGACTTGGCTGTCGCTGATGTGAAAAAGGGCCACATCACCGAGGTGACAGATGCCCTCCTCGCTCGCGGTGTAAATCGTATGGCCAAGATGGTTTTTTCGCTTATGCGCCAGATGTTCCGCTTTGCCGTAGACCGCGACCTGATCGAGCACGATCCCAGCGCTAGTATTCGCAAAGCTAAAATTGGTGGTAAAGATGTTGAACGCGACCGAGTATTAAGTGATGACGAGATCCGCAGCCTCGCCAAGAAAGCTCCAGATGCCGGGCTACTGAAGACGACCGAAGCAGCCATCTGGATTGCACTATCCACCTGCTGTCGCATCGGTGAGCTTTTAGCCAGCAGATGGGAGCATATCGATCTTGAGCAAAATACTTGGTTAATTCCTGCCGAGAACAGCAAGAACGGAAAACCACATACTGTCACTCTCTCCGACTTTGCTATCCGTCAGTTCAAACGAGTACAAGAAATCAACGGCACATCATCTTGGTGCTACCCAAATACAGACAACAGCGCCGCTGTGTGCCCAAAAACAGTGACCAAGCAGCTGGGAGATCGTCAGCGCCAACCGGAGCAAGGCACCATGAGCCGCCGTAGCGCCAAAGCACAAACCTTACTGCTACCTGGAGGCAAGTGGACACCGCACGATCTAAGACGCACTGGCGCCACAGTCATGACTGCATTGGGCATACTACCCGAAGTAGCAGAGAGATGCCTGAATCATACAGAAGAGAACAAGGTGAAACGCACTTATCAACGCCACAGTTACACCAAAGAAATGGCCGAAGCTTGGGAAATACTCGGCAAGCGGTTAAACAATCTAACCTGTCAAAATTCGGATAAGGTCGCTCCACAATCCAACCCGATCAATCTAAACTCCTGAACAACAATCTAGCCTCCCTTATGGGCCACCCCAAAGTCAGCGAAGAATCCATGAATAAAAATTACGAATCGGAAAACAAAGAATCACAGGAGCTTTACGAAGAAATTCTGGAAAGCGTGTTTTCAATATTTGAAAACATGAGCATTGAGAACACCATAATACAACTCACAGAAAGCCTTCAATCATCACAAGACTCGATAATCGGAAATTTCGACATACAGGACACACTAAAACTCTACCGGCAAGAAGTTAAAAACAAAAAGACTAATAAAGAGTCCATAGCGGAGCTCTACTTCTCTATGGCAATGAAGAGCAAAAACAAAGAGGAGCGAGCACAAAGAACATTCCTCCTTGCCTGCATATATACATCCCTCGCACAAATAGCATTTTGGGATGACCGGATGAGCACAGCTTGGCGCGCAATATCAAAAGCACAGTATTTCCTCGGGATTTTATCTGGACTAGACGACCCCTGCACAAAAGTATTAACCGAGCGCGCCAGCAAGGGAGGAAAGAAGGCATCAGATAATGCAAAATATGCTAAAAAAAGGATCATAGATCTTCTAATAGAAAAAAGACCACAGGGCGGCTGGCACACACCCAAAGACACCGCATATACTTTAGCGGACCCGCTACTGAAAATAATCGAAAAAGAAAAACTCTCACTCCCAGAAGACAGGGAGGACCTAATCCATCACTTATTAAATCTTATACTTGATGACGAAGACGCAAAACATGCCTACAACAAAAGTTCGCCGAGCCCAGCTCAGTAGCCAGACCCAGGAACTTCCGGGATCCCCAGAGAGCCATCATCCATTTTTGGTAGGGGAATCCCCTTCAATTCAAACCAAGTAATACGCTGATTTTTATAGCCACACTCATCACAACAATGATTTGTTTGGCTGCATAATCACCAGCTGTGCGTAACCATCAGGGGGAAGAGACGGCATTAGGTCAACGTATACAGTTTTACCAATTTTCATGAACGAAATTAGCCCTTGGAGACGAAGAGCATCCAAAGCACGGCTTAGGCGATCACCCCCCCTTAGTTTGTTAAGTCCGTACTGGCGGATATGGTTTTTTCTGATGTAGCGACCTTTACCAACTCGATAATTTTGCAACCAATTATTTAGCTCAAATACATCCACCTGTTCTACAGGTTGCGGCATAAACAGCTTTATAAACTCATCTGAATACCAATGACATACGTCAACAGCCGAATTAAGCGTACTGATCGAAATACCACCCTCACCCCCTTCAAAAAAATGAAATAACGCGGCCACTCTAGCGATATTATCCGCCAACTTCGAGGCATGGTCCCCTGCACCAGTAAAGTACCCATCTTGCCGAATTTCCGACTCAATAGCATTGAAAATTTCCAGCCATCTTCCGCTGGCTTCTGATGAAAAATAAATTACTTGCTTTTCCCGACCAGGATTTTCCAGCAAGGCAATATTCTTCTGAAGTATTTCAACTAGACGAGCAGAAAATTTATCTCGATACTCCCAAGACATAGTACCATTTTCGATGAATCGAGTCCCCTGCGTCGACCGCGGGTTACATACTAAAAATCTGGCCCATAATCCGGACCCGCGAGACACCTCACCACGACGATCCATATAGTCTTTGAAGGCACTCTCTTGTGCCATTATTGATACAGTCAGACGCGCTCCATTGATTTCATAACTCTCGGCTGACGCACGATCAACGGTAATCGAATCACCGCTCCAGATAGCATTCTGTTTTGATAAATCATTCAATGCCCGCCCACTTAAAACCCCACCCCCTTCGCTAGAAATCAATCCAGCGGTTGGTAGACTCTTATTCAGCCCAGAAAATAGGGCTTCAGAAGTTGAATCATCGTAAAGTAGTTTGAATTTTTTTGGTTTGGCAGGCTTATGGCTTTCGTGATCAAATAAACGCTGCTCTTCTTCCTCTGACAGCACCCCATTAATTGTCATTTTACTTATTGTTTTTAGAATAGTCTTCCTTTTTGTTTCCCATACATGATGGCGTACGACCCATTCGCTAAGAGCGTTCTGATAAATAATATTTTGCTCTTTCTGAAACGTGCGAATTGGACCAAGAAAGACATTTTCCGCTGTTGACTTCCGCTCTCCGGAGTTCGCAATTGAAAGCAGCATGAGTGAAGTTGGCACACGCTGGCCTGTTGGTTTGCAAACATCAACCAGCCCCTGTGATGCAACGGCAATCGCAGCCAGTGCGCCCGAGAAAATGAGTGGCATCGGAGCTTTAACATTGTTCTGGGCCTCGTTGACTGCCGCCTGCAACAGGGGCAGCGGCATATACCCAGGGAATGGTGCTCCTTGCAGAGGCATATTGATGTTGAATGCGTTAAAGAAGCTCATTTCTCCTCCCTCACTGCGATCTCTTCAACAACAGCGAGGGGCCCTTGACTAAGTCGATTTTCAACATCTCTGATATTTCCCCAGCCAATAGCCACTCTGGAATCAATCCAATGGCAAATATCAGACTCAATCCATCCAACAGCTGAACCACCCAATTTTATTGGCTTTGGAAATGTGCTGTCGTACCGAGGTGACCTTGGGCTCATTCGATCATAGATGGTTGACCGTCCCAACCCCAGACGGTCTTGCACCTGTCTCAACCGCAGCACCCGTACGATTGGCATACCACTTTGTTCTACATTCATTGCCTTGCCCTTCCCGGTTCCAGTTTCGATGGGAGGCAATTTAAGCGGGTAAGACCTCAGTGTCGCGTGGGCTACTTAATGTATTTTTTTACACCAAAGAGGCGTTTTCGGCTTGCCGTGGCCGCTCGACGCAGACAACTTGCAGCTGGAATTTCATCTGCGTGAATGCTCCATGCTGACGCAAAAAACCGCTATCACTGCTACTAATAGCGAAAATAGCAGCACATTCCTCGATATTCTTAAACATTTTCAGCCCAGCATCACCAGTACCTCCAAGGCTGGCATCACACTCTGTGCGCTTTGTTGCCCCGGCCCGGCCAGCAGCGTCAGTTCCTGCACCATCGGCGCACAGCTGGTTGATTGAGTGGCTCGACACTTTCTCGCCAATAACCCCCTACTCCTGCCTCAACAAGTGCACCGAGTCTAATCAGGTGCGCCCTCCTTCCTCTTTCCTTACCACGGCCGCGCTAAGCGCAGCACTTATGCCCAGATGCAAAAATGAGACACTGATTGCACTGGGGGAAATGTAGTAGTCGACAACTGAGCCACGCCCCATAAACATCATTTTCGAATAGCTGCCAATCCTCTCTATTGAAATCCCATTCAAAAAATTTTCAAACATATATCACCCTACTGAACGCTCAACAATGGGCGAGTCATTAAGTATTTCTGCGTGATACGTGGACTCAGCAAATAGAGAGGAATCCTTATATGTATACCCCATGCCCAAACTGTAACTCTGGACGGGTAGTCACTAAAAATATTGGTAAGCAAACAGGTGGATTAATTGGTGCGGCAGGCGGTGCGGCCAGCGGCGCCGTCGGCGCCCTGTCGGGTGCAGAGGTCGGCGCGGTGCTGGGAGTAGTAGGTGGACCAGTCGGGATCGCCATTGGCAGTATTGCCGGAGCACTACTCGGTGGACTGTTTGGCGGAGTGGCGGGCGGAATCGCCGGAGCCACACTGGGTGAACAGATCGATACAAAAGTTCTGCACAACTATCAGTGTTTGAATTGCGGTTACAGCTTCAGCGTTAACCAATAGGCCAATTTAAAAGTGGCGTCGTAGGTTGATGACAACGACGCTCTTCTCCATTCATTTGCAAGGAATTAAACCCATGGCTCACCTCGTTGAACAAATGGCGTACGTTGGCGCCACTCCCTGGCATGGCCTGGGCAGTTGCCTGTCGCCCCAACAACCGCTCGAAGTCTGGCAGCGTGAAGCAGGCATGGACTGGAAGATTCAAGAATCGCCCGTGCGTTTCATGGCAGATGCTGTCGGTCATCTCGGCACCATCCACTCGTTCCCGGAACAAAAAGTGCTGTATCGCTCCGACACCAAAGCTGCGCTGTCTGTGGTATCCAACCGCTACCAAATCGTACAACCGCGTGAAGTCCTAGAGTTCTATCGGGATCTGACCGAGGTCTCCGGCTACGAGCTGGAAACCGCCGGAGTATTGAAGGGTGGTCGCAAGTTCTGGGCCTTGGCCCGTACTGGCCAATCCACTGCTTTGAAGGGCAACGATCAGGTCAATGGTTACCTGCTGCTGGCCACTTCCTGTGACGGCACCTTGGCCACCACCGCCACCCCGACCACGGTGCGGGTGGTCTGCAACAACACGTTGACCATCGCTCTTGATGGAACGACCCGGGCAATCAAAGTGCCGCACAACACCCGCTTTGATCCGCAAGTGGTGAAGAAGCAGTTAGGTATCGCCGTCTCCCAGTGGGACGACTTCATGCACCGCATGCGAATCCTGTCTGAACGCAAGGTTCAATGGCACGAGGCCTTGGGGTTTTTCATGAACGTATTGTGTGATGCCAGCCCCAACAGTCCGTTACCCGCAGTACTTCCTAACGAGCGGGCGCTGCGCAAGGTGCAGAGCCTGTATGAAGGTCAGGGACGTGGCGCCACACTGGTATCGGCTCAAGGAACCGCCTGGGGTTTGCTCAATGCGGTGACCGAATACGTTGATCACGAGCGGCGTGCCCGAAGTACCGAATACCGCATGGACTCGGCCTGGTTTGGCCAAGGGGCTGTCATCAAACAACGCGCCCTGCAGGCTGCATTGAAACTTGCCGCCTAGCTCCACTCACTTACTTAATCATTAAAGCGCCTAGTCAGCTTCTGCTGGCCGGGCGTTTTTTATGCCGCACAGGAAAACATCATGGGCACACAAACTCTGCAACAACCCAGCAGTAAACCCCGTCCTGCCTTACGTCTGGTGGGGACTAAACAACTGCCTCGCGAGGACTGGTTGGCTGTGCGTAAACAGGGCATCGGCAGCTCGGATGCCGCCGCTGCCGTGGGTCTGAATCCTTACAAGTCCCAGCTGGAGTTGTGGCTGGAGAAAACCGGCCGTGACACCGCACTTCCCAAGATCGATCCACTGGATGAAGAGAGCCCTGCTTACTGGGGAAACATACTGGAACCGATTGTCGCAACCCATTACACCCGGCGCAGTGGTCACCGGGTGCGCCGGATCAATGCGGTGCTACAGCATCCTGATCCCAAACTTCCCTGGATGTTGGCCAACATCGACCGTGAGGTGATCGGTGCCTCAGACGTGCAGATTCTCGAATGCAAAACCGCCGGCATAAACGGCGCACGCCTCTGGAAAGAGGGTGTGCCCGAGTATGTGCAATTGCAAGTCATGCACCAGCTCGCCGTCACCGGCAAGCGGGCCGCTGATGTGGCGGTATTGCTCGGCGGTCAGCACCTGGAGATCCATCGTATCGAACGCGACGAGTCGATGATTGCTCGGCTGATCGACTTGGAGCGGCTGTTCTGGGATTACGTCGTCAGTGATACCCCGCCGCCGACAGACGGATCTGCCTCAGCGGAGCAGGCGTTGCGCTGTCTCTATCCACAGGACAGTGGACAGAGCGTGGACTTCAGCCAGGACATGCGGCTCTGTACGACCTTTACCGCACTGCAGAGCGTGCGCGAATCAATTGCACAGCAGGAGAAGCTGGAAGCTCAGTTCAAGCAAACCTTGCAACAAGCCATGGGCGATGCCAGTCGGGCGACCTTCGCCACTGGCTGCATCACTTGGAAGAAAGCCAAAGACAGCATGGCCCTGGATGTCCCCCGCCTACTGAAAGAAAAGCCCCATCTGCAAGTGCGCTACGCAACCACCAAAACCGGCAGTCGGCGTTTTCTGCTGGCCTGAATGTTTGTTCGCTTCTCCCTTATTCCCTTGCCCTTTCTCTCCAACGCCACCCTGGCCGTCTGCGCGGTCTCGGTGGCGTTTATATTTCAGATGTAGGAGAACTCCCATGCTCAAAGGTCTGGCTATCACCCCGCCCGTGCTCGGGCGCATTTCCATCGGCAAGGTCGTCGAGAAAAACGGCAAACGTCTGCCGGAGAAAGATGATCAGTTCACCATTACTTCGCAGGTACAAAACCGCGACGGTTGGTTGCTGCATCCCCTTAACGAAGAACTGCGCAATGGCCAAGACGGCAAGCTGCGTAGCATTCCGATTCGGTTGCTGTTCAACGAACCGGGCCTGAACTTTCGGGCTGACTACAGCTTGTTCGACCGAAACACTGGCAGGCCTTTGTGCGTCGGCAATGGTGAGACCTGCAAGCGTTTGACCAAGGACGGCATGCAATCGTTGCCCTGCCCTTCACCCGATGGCTGTTCACTGGCTCAAGGTAATGCCTGCAAACCTTACGGACGGCTGAACGTGGTGATTGGCGACGATGATCCACTGGGCAGCTTTGTCTTTCGTACCACCGGCTTTAACAGCATCCGCACCCTAGCGGCCCGTTTGCAGTACTTCAGTGCAATCTCCGGCAATCGCCTGGCCTGTCTGCCACTGGAGCTGCGTCTGCGGGGCAAGTCCACCCGCCAGAGCCATGGCACGCCAATCTTCTACGTCGACATCACGGTACGCAGTGGGCTGAGCCTAGAAGACGCCTTACTGGAAGCTAAGCAATTGGAGAAAAACCGACAAGCTTCAGGCTTTGACCAGAGCGCCTTGGATCACGCGGCCCGACAGGGCTTTAACAATGGTGCCTTTGAAGACAGTGAGGAGGACACCGGCGCCATCGTCGAGGAGTTCTTTCCCGCCATTGAAGATCAGCCCAGCCATGTTGAGCCCCAAGCCCAACTGGCAGCGCCTGCCAAACCCTCACTCGCGCAAAAGCTTGAGTCGCAAGCCACGCGGCACTACGGCAAACCCATCGTCCAGTAACCGGGTTGCTTAATCCCTCTCCGTTCTCACGCATTCTTACAGGAATACCCGCATGAAATATCACAAGCTCATCGCCGGTGGAACGACCGGCACCTATGTCATGGAATCCCCGGTCACCGAAGCTGACATCCTGCAGATGGCGCAACAACTGGCGATGAGTCGTCTGTCGAAAGGCCGAGCACTGACTGAGCCGAAGCAAGTCTTCATCCACTTGCAGACACTGCTTCAGTACCACGAGTACGAAGTCTTTGCGTTACTGCTGCTCGACAGCAAGCACCGAGTTATTGGCTTCCGCGAGTTATTTAGAGGCACGTTGGATGGAACCAGCGTGTACCCACGGGAAGTGGTCAAAATCGCCCTGGAGCACAACGCCGCGGCCGTCATTATGGTTCACAATCATCCCTCCGGCGACCCGGAGCCCAGCCAAGCTGATCGCACCCTGACCACCACTCTCAAGAATGCTCTGAACATGGTCGGCACCCGGATATTGGATCATGTCGTAGTGGGCTCTGAGGGCTGTGTGTCGTTGGCTGAACGAGGTTACCTGTAACGCCTAAACTCACACCGTCCGATAGACCGCCCTTGGCTGATGCCAGGGCGGTCATCGGCACGGTACCCAATCACTTTTTTTGTCGTAATCCAGTGGTTGTACTTAGCTTCGGCTGCAGCCAAAGCCATGGCTACCATCCACAAAGGCCTTGGTGGCCGACTTGCAGAGATAACTTGTTCGGTGGAAGAACACAGCCTGCCCCACCATGTCGTCACGATGTAAGTGATAGTAAGGATTACTTGGGATCTCGACCAAGCCGCTGACAGCCTCTACAGATAGGCCCAAGGCGCTAGCCCATGCCTCCACCAGACGGTTGAACATGTTGTCCCTACCAGGCTCAAACTTACCTAGCGAGTTGAAGGCATCGTAGTTCAACAGGATAGCCAGATGGTGGTGCGGCTTGCCGTGCTGGCCTCGCTCTCGCGCCCAGACATATCGGACCTTGCTATCGTGGGCATAGGGGTTCATTTGGCGAGCCATGTTGCGGTTATGTCGGATCTTGGCCTTAAAGGATTCGATAAAACGATCAATAACTTGATTCTTGTACGCGTAGTCAGGTAGCTGAACTCCCACAGGCAGTCGTAGGTCGAGTCGGAAAGCAAACACTCGCGGATATTGAGCAAACGCATACTGCATCGTCTGTTGGAGACGATTCAGGTACTGCTGAATGAAAGGACCTTTGTCCTCTTGAACGGGCCAGTTCTGGAAGGTGCTGTCGGCGTGAAGGATCAGGTTGGTATTGTCAGGGTGACGGATCATGTAGGTACTCCAATGCTTAGGTTCATACCTTCAGCATGGGTAGTACTTATTTACCGACGGTCTTGCACTGCCACCTTACAATCAGGCCGCAATGGGCCTGATTAATTGTCTAGACTTATTGGAAGTATCTTTAATCTTGGGTAGATGAGGTAGCTATAGAGGCATATTACCAATACCGAAAATCCATCTCCTGTTTCACAGAGATAAATACCCGAGAATAGCTACTTAAAATAGTTAGAACCAAGGGATTTATTACTCTGGTAAAAAATCATCATAATCAAAGGAGATCGTCGCTTGGCGGCCGCGGAAACTGAGTGCAACACCTGACCTTTCCGGTACGGTGTTGCCCCTATGTCCTATCACGAACTCAGCATCGAAGAACGTGTAACCATTCAGCTCGGTCATGTCCAAGGCTTCAGCCTGCGCAAGATTGCCCTTTTGATCGAGCGCTCGCCCTCAACCATTAGTCGGGAGTTGAGGCGTAACCGGGAAAGTTGCGGCAATTATTCAGCCCACACCGCTCAGCACTATAAGAGGGTTCGCCGTCAGCCCTGCCGACCTAAACGCAAGCTGTTGCAGGGGAGTGAGCGCTTTGACTTGGTGACTCATATGTTGCGGGGGCGTTTGTCTCCTGAGCAGATTGCCGGCAAGCTGCGCAGCATGAATATTCCCAGCTTGAAAGATGCTTATGTTTGCCGAGAGACGATCTACAACGCGATTTACGCCCTACCGGTGGGTGGGCTGCGTAAGGAGTTGATCCTCTGTCTGCGTCAGGGCAAGACAACTCGTAAGCCGCGCTCTGGGGAGGTGGATCGGCGCTGGCAGATCCCCGAGATGCTGAGTATCCACGTGCGGCCACCAGAGATAGAAGACCGGTTGATGCCAGGGCATTGGGAAGGCGATTTGATTAAGGGTAAAGCCAACGCCTCGTCTGTAGGCACCTTGGTGGAGCGTACCAGTGGTTACTTAATGCTGGTAAAGATGAACGATGCGACGGCGACCTCTGCGATGGAGGGGTTCAGTGCAGCGCTCAACCGTATGCCGCTGGCAATGCGTAAAAGCATGACCTACGACCAGGGACGGGAGATGGCCAGGCATGCCGACATCACTCAAAATACTGGGGTTGCCATCTACTTTTGCGACCCGCATAGCCCTTGGCATGTTTAGGCCGATGCCGAATGAACCCACGTGCCGATGCAAGATTGCCCCACCTCTAAATCGGCACAAACCCTGCACAGTCAATGTTTTTCGAGGAGTCAGACTGGGTCAGTGACATCTCGGCAACTGGGTCAATTCGGCGTCAGCGCCAACAGTACTGATCTTCAAATATGCCGTTTACAGTGAATGTTGAAACCCTGGCGACGTTTTGCGTTGTAGAACATCTCGATACCATTTCAGGCAGAGAAATGCCTACGAAACCCGGGGCGATTCAACCGAAAGCATCTTTTCCAATAGACTTTCCAACTGCAGCAGCTCTTCTGTCGTAACGCTCGCAGTGAATTCATTCATCGCAGCAATTTCCCTCGTCGGCAGCACCGAACTCAGAGTCTCCCCTGTATGTGTCAGCAACAGGCGAACCTGACGTCGGTCTTGAGCGTCCAGGTTACGAACGATCAAGCCTTTGCGCTCAAGGCGATCCAACATTCGAGTCATAGAGGCGCTATGGATGGCTAAGTGTCGGCATAACGCGACCGCGGTGTCATCCCCGCGGTGAATAATCCTGAGTACTTTGAGTTGCGCGGCGGTTATGCCTAGAGGCAGTAGCTGCCTATCCAATAACCGATCTTTCAGTGCGGCAGCCCGTCCAAGCAATATCCCAAGCTGGACTGACTCAAAACCCGCGGCAGAGCAGTTACCCATGTATTCGCCCTCGCTTCATGACCAGACAGGGTTGGTGTCAACTCTCAGTGCCTGCGTGATCGCCAGTCGAGCGGCCTGCACACCGCTCCGTTGCCGACGTCCTCGGCGAGCCTAGGGCACCAAAATCTTCTGAATGGCAGGACCGACAATCCTGACCAGTTCTTCCGGTTCCGCGGCAACCAAAGTTGGCACTCCGATGATTCTCCGGCCGACGACCAGGCCGACGAGCAATGAGGCGGCAAGGCCAGACCGGAGCATGGCTTCAGGATCGGGACGTTCACTGGTGCCCGTCAGCAATCGGGATTGGATGAAGCCGCGTAGCTGCTCGCGAGCCTGGTCATTGACGAACGCTCCCCGGAGCGTCGCCATCAGGGGTTCGGATTCTTCGGCTATGCCCTCCCACCCGGCGAGAAAAGCGCGGACCACCCGTTCGCCCAAATGCTCGTCCGGCCCCTCATAGAGCGCGTCGAACCGCTGCAGCGCGGAACCCGGGATCGCCATCACCGCGGCAAAAAGTTCGTCCTTGGAGCGGAAAAACTGCATCACCTGAGCCACATCCACGCCAGCATCCGCCGCCACCAGGCGGATGGTGGTGCCGGCAAATCCGTCGCTGGCGAAGCGCGACCGTGCGGCGTCAAGCACCACCTGGCGCGTGCTGTTGGGTCCTGGCCGGCGTCCACGGCGCGGCGTGGAAGGGGTTTCTTTACTCATGGTCACATCCTGTTATTTCTACGCATCGCATATATCAACACGTGTTGAATTATTTCGCCGACCGCCGTACCTTACTGGAATCGGTCCCGTAATCAAGAACAAATATAAGGAGTTCGCATGACTGACTGCCAGAAGATGTTCGTGCCGTCCTACCCGCTACCAGCGGGCAGAACCGGCCTTTTCACTGCATTTGAGCCAGGTACCCGAACACTGAAGGCAGGCTTTCAAGTTGCACCGCCATTCCGGCCACTGCCTGTCGACATCGTCTTCGAGAAGGACGTGGCCGTGACCTTGCGCGACGGCGTGACCATCTACGTCGACGTCTTCCGTCCCGCAGGCACTGAGAAAGTGCCCGTGATCGTAGCGTGGAGCCCCTATGGCAAGGGCCAGGGCACGTCCATGAGCGTGATGGGCGTCTTCGGTTTGGTCGGACTGAGCAATTCAGTCGTCTCCGGTCTCGCCAAGTTCGAGGCGCCGGACCCGGCCTACTGGTGTGCCCACGGCTATGCGATCTGTAACCCCGACATCCGTGGCGTGGTGGACTCTGAAGGCGACAGCGTGTTGTGGGATCGCCAGGAAGGCCGCGACTGCCATGACCTGATCGAATGGCTGGCCGAACAGTCCTGGTGCACCGGCAAGGTCGGTATGAGCGGCACATCCTACCTCGCCGTTTCGCAATGGTTCACCGCGGCCGAGCAGCCTAAACACCTGGCAGCGATCAACCCTTGGGAAGGCGTCAGTGATGTCTACCGCGATCTGGTGATGCGCGGCGGCATGCCTGACACCGGCTTCACCCGCCTGCTTCAGGAAGGCAGCTTTTTCGGCAAGAACCAGAAAGAAGACGTCTTGTCCGAGGCGCAGCGCTACCCGCTGATGAACGAACTGTGGGCCAACAAGATTCCCGAATTCGAGCGCATCAAGGTGCCAGCCTTTGTGGTCGCCAGTTATTCCAACACGCTGCATACCGCGGGCACTTTCCGCGCCTGGCGGCGCCTGGCATCGCCAGACAAATGGCTGCGCATCCACAACAGCCAGGAATGGCCGGACTACTACGACGAAGCCAACGTGGAAGATCTGCGCCGTTTCTTCGACCGCTACCTCAAGGACCTCGACAATGGCTGGGAAGCCACGCCCCGCGTGCGCTACGCGGTTCATGACTTCCAGGGTGGCGACCAGGTCAATGTGCCTGCAGATGCTTTCCCGCCGAAGGAAGCGATTTCCACCAAGCTGTACCTCGACGGCGCCGCACGCATTCTCGGCCCTGTCGCACCCACCAATGAGGTGCCTGCGGTGTATGACGTCGGCATCAACCCCGATGTCGTTTCCTTCATCACGCGCTTCGACAAGGAAACGGTGATGGTGGGCTATCCCAAGGCGCATCTCTGGGTCGAGGCACGGGGTGCCGATGACATGGACCTGTTCGTGCTCATCCAGAAGCTTGATAAATACGGATCCCCCTTGCAGCAGTTCACCGCGCCGAACCAGAGCGCCAGGGTGCATGACCTCACCGATCACGGTGCCACTGTCCTGCGCTACAAAGGTTCGGATGGACGCTTGCGGGTGTCGACTCGTCATCTCGACGACAGCTTGACCACTGACGATGTCCCCGCCCACAGCTTCGACCGCGTGGAGAAGCTTGCGCCTGGCGAAGTGGTGAACATCGAAATCGACCTGCTCCCCATCGGTTTGGCGTTCCACCCAGGTGAACAACTGCGCTTCATCATCAGCTCGCGCAACCTCTCGGGAACGCTGATGCCTGGCATTGCCGAATATGTTGGCGCCAACAGCGGGCAGCACGTGATTCACACCGGTGGACAGTACGCCTCCTATCTGCAACTGCCGATTATGACGGATTAACAGGGCCCAGCCCGGCGGCAGATTGATAGACCGACTCGGCGCTGTTTGCAGCTGCGAATGCGCTGAGCCGCCCCATGCTCAAGCTTCAGGACATATCCATGAACAAATCTCCAGCACACTCCCTCAGCCCTGTTTTGACCGGTGTTTTTGCCGGCCCGATTGCCGGGCTGAAATACCAGACACCGACACTTTCCGGTGTGACCACGGACAAGGGCGAATTCCAGTACCGGGCCGATGAGGCCATTAGCTTTTTGATCGGTGGCATCGTTTTGGGCGCCATAGAGGCCGCGCCGCGCCTGAACCTGGCGCAACTCGCCAACCGCGTGGACGGCAAGATCGACAAGCTGCTGGACCCGTCGGTAACCAACCTGGCGCGCTTCGTCCATACTCTGGATCAGGAAGGCAGCATCGAGTCAGGGGTGAAGATTGCAGCCGTGGTGCACGAACTCATCGGCTCGGCACCGATCAACTTCAGCCCGCCTGTGATGCCGATGGGCCAAGGCGGCGCGGGCGACTTTGCCAACGATCCCACCCTCCTCCTGATCCTCGAAACGCTCAACGCCACACCCGGTGTATTCACTGCGAAAACGCCACGTATTCTGTGCGATGCCGCCACCAGCCGTAACGAATTACGGCGCAATATCCGCGGTATCATCAAGATGACGGATGTGCGCATTCCACTACGCGATGGCTCCTACGTCTGCGCCGACGTCTTCCGTCCGGCGGACCCGGGCCAATACCCGGTGGTGATGAGTAAGGGTTTCTACGGCAAGAGCTTTTATCACGACTGCATTTGCAACGACGCCGACGCCGTGCGCAAGGAGGAGATGGAGGATCGTTATTTCTCCGGCAATCCGGATGGCGCCCAGTATGAAAACCACGAGACCGTCGACACTTCGGTCTGGGTGCCGGAAGGCTATGTGTGTATCCGCGTCGACGCGCGCGGCGTGTGCAAGAGCCCGGGCCTGCAGGCGCCTTTCAGCGTGCAGGAAGCCGAGGACTACCACGACGCCATTGAATGGGCAGGCACTCAAGCCTGGTCCAACGGTAATGTCGGTCTGTGGGGCATGTCTTACCTGGCTATGGCCCAGCACAGCGTGGCCAGCCTGCAGCCTTCGCACCTCAAGGCGATGATTGCGCAAGGTACCGATGCCGACATCTATAACGAAGCGCTGTACGGAGGCGGTATCTTCGGCGCCGGTTTCTGGAACTGGTGGCATAAGGTCTGGTCCGGTAACAACCACTGCGGTGACCGCCCTGAAACCCCCTGGATGGCCCGCGTGCTGGCCACCCCGTTCAACGACCCCGAGGCCTATGGCCCACGCGGCAGCATCTTCATGATCCCAGATATGAGCAAGGCCACGGCTCCGGTGTGGATCGTCGGCCCGCAGGTGGGCGCCATCATCCATCAATTGGGCAGCAGCGAAACCTACATCCGCTCCACCGCTTCCAAGGCGCGCAAGTTCGACTTCACCGATGCCTGGTTCCCGGGCTCCTACAGCAACAAGTCGATCGCCGAACACATGCGCTACTTCGACTACTGGCTCAAGGGCATCGACAACGGCGTGCAGGACGAGGCCCCGGTGCGGGTACAGGTTCGCACCGGCAACGGCGCCCATTTCGTCCTGTATGAAAACGAATGGCCGATTGCGCGCACCGAATACCGCCGCTGGTACCTCGATGCCCGGCCTTCGGACTGGCAAAACGATGAGCGTCGCCCGGACATGCTGCGCATCAGCGAAACCGTGCCGGCCGAGCAAGGCAGCGCCGGGTACGACGCCCATCTCGACCTTGGTACGCCCACTCTTGCGCCTGCGGGCTCCAGTGACGGCACGCCGCGCTGGTCGACGGGTATCTCCTTTGTCAGTGAGCCGATGAACGAAGACATGGTGCTCGCTGGCTACATGAAGGTCGGTCTGTGGGTGGAATCGTCCAGTGCGGACATGGATGTCTTCGTGTCCCTGCGCGTGCTGGATGAGCAGGACAGGGAGATACGCTACGAATCCGTGGTGCTTCCGGTGGACCCGGTGCACATTCACCCGGTGGGCCATGGTCTGTTGAAAGTGTCGCGGCGCAAGCTCGATGCCGAACGCTCGACCGAGTACTGGCCGGTGCATACCCATCTGGAAAAGGACTGCGCACCATTGCAGAAGGGAGAAATCGTGCCGGTCGAAGTCGGGCTCAACCCCAGCACCGCTTTGATCCGCAAAGGCTGCCGCCTGCTGGTGGATATCCAGCCCTACGCGCCGGCGGGGGTGCCGGTTCGTGCCTATGACAAGAGCTATCACGTCGATGCCGTGAACCGGATCTACACCGGGCCGGAGCACCCCAGCTACCTGCAGCTGCCTATCGTTCCCTAGACGATTCCAGCGGCAACGATGGTGTCCACCTGGCAAATGGGGTGGACACCCTCTGATCAACCAGTGCCAACTGCACCGCTGTTGCCCGGCAACAGCGTGTGCTGGATCGCCGGGGCGAGCATCGCCACCAGCGTCTCCCGATTGGCCGAGACAAGTACCGGCACGCCTATGATCTGTCGCCCGGTCACCAACCCCACGAGCATGGATAACGCAAGGCCCGCCCGCAGGCGCGCGTCCGGCCCAAGGGATTCACTGCCCCCCGTCATCAACCTGGACTCGATGTAGTCCCGCAGATGTTGACGCGCCTGCTCGTTGACCATCGCATTCCTGAGCATTGCCATGAGCGGCTCCGACTCCTCGGGCGCCCCCTCCCACGCCTGTAGGAAAGCGCGAACGACCCGCTCTCCCAACTGGTTGTCCGTGCCCTCGAAAACCGCGCCCAGCTTTTCCAGGGCCGACTCCGGGATATTCATCACCGCCGCAAACAGCTCGTCTTTCGAGCGAAAAAACTGCATCACCATGGACACGTCAACGCCGGCATCGGCTGCCACGCGCCGCATCGTGGTCGCCGCAAATCCATCGCTGGCAAAACGGGCACGCGCAGCGTCCAGCACTGCCTGCCGACTGCTGCCCGAGCCTTTACGCCGCCCCGTCCTGATTTCCCGGGTTGCCGCTGAGCCTGGTTCTTCTGTGTTTTTCATGGCACCGACGCTTCCTGTTCTTCGTTGTTTCGCGATGGACAAAGGTTACACCCAATAACTCAACACGTGTTGAGTTTCTGATTTTTAAGACCTACACTCGCCTCGCTGCACTGAGCAAGACCAAGATCTGCACCACAAGAGGACCTCTTCATGAGCGATACCCCGCAGACGTTTACTCACGCCCACCTGCTGCCGGTTGAAAACACCGGGAACGAATCAAGCATGCTGCAAACAGGCATTTTTTCCGGGCCGGTGGCTGGCCTCAGATACCAGACCCCTACCCTCAGCGGGCTGACGAACGAAAAGGGTGAGTTCCATTACCGCGAGGGCGAACGGATTGCCTTCCTTGTCGGCAACACCTCGATCGGTTCTGCACTCGGCGCCCCCCGCATCAACCTCGCAGAAATAGTCAGTCGCGTAGACGGCAGCATCAACAAGTTGCTCGATGCGGGGCTGACCAACATTGCACGGTTCCTGTGCTCGCTTGACCGCGATGGAAATCTGGACGGCGGCATCGCCATTAACCCTGCAGCACACGAAATCATTGGCAAATATCGCATCAATTTCCGCCACGACATTTCCTTTGCCGGCCTTGCCCTGAACCCCGTTCTCGAGTTTGAACAAGACCCCTTGATCGCAACGCTGCTCGCCGAGCTTTCGGCCGCCCGCGTGTTCACCGATCGCACACCGCGCCAACTTTGTAATGCGGCGACTGCACGCAATGAAGTGCGTCGAAATATTCTGGGCATCCTGCGTTTCAAAGACGTCAGGATTGCCCTGCAAAACGGCCTTTACGTGTACGCGGATGTGTTCCGTCCGGCCAAGGAAGGCAAGTTCCCGGTGATCATGAATTGCGGTCCCTATGGCCGAGCGTTCTATCATCATTCGATCGCAGACGACGCCGGGTTCGATGCCCATGAAGAAATGGAGGAACGCTACTTCCACGGCAATCCAGAAGGGCAAGTGTTCGAGAATCACGAAACTGCCAACACGGTGGATTGGGTGCCCCACGACTACGTACTGGTGCGTGTCGATGGTCCTGGCTCGGGCAAGAACCCGGGAACACTCGCGCCATTTGGCATCGAGACGGCCGAGGCATTTCGCGATGCCATTGACTGGGCGGGCGTGCAGCCCTGGTCCAACGGCAATGTCGGGCTGTGGGGCATGTCGTACTACGCGATGAGCCAACACGCCGCGGCAAGCCTCGAACCGCGGCATCTGAAAGCGATGATTGCCATCGGCACCGATGTTGATCTGTACGATGAGGTTGCCTATACCGGCGGCATCCTCAACGAAGAATTTTTCACCCACTGGTACAAGGCAGGCGTGCTGGCTGCCGTGTGCGGTGAACCCAATGCCGTCGACTTTATCGGGATGCTCAAAGAGGCCACGTTCAGGGACTCCGACACCACCGTGGCATTCGGCCCCAGATCGACGATCCTGATGACTCCTGACATGAGCAAGGTCAAGGTGCCGCTCTGGGCCATTGCCTGCACCACCCACATGGCGCACTTCCATCAACTCGGCAGCAGTGAGGCGTATCTCGCTACGAACACGACGTCCAGAAAGATCGACTTCTGGGAAGACTGGTTCACCAAAGCTTATTCGCGAACCGCTATCGCCGATCATCGGGCGTTCTTCGACCATTGGTTGAAAGGGATCGACAACGGCATCATGGACACGCCGCCAGTGCGCCTGGAGATTCGCAGCGGCAATGGCGCCTCCTGGATTCAGGAGGAACATGAATGGCCGATTTCAAGGACGACCTACCCCCGATGGTACTTCGACGTCACGCCATCGGACTGGCAGGGTGACGAGTATCGCGATGACTTCCTGCGCCTGTCGCAGGCGCCTCCGGCTGTCGATGGCCAAGCGGATTACTCTGCAGAAATCCCGTTGGCGCTGCGCACGGGCATGCCGCCCTGCTTTCTGCCCGTCAAGCCGCCTTCGGTACAGGAAATCTGGAAGACCGGCATCTCGTTTATCAGTGATCCGGTGACAGAAGACATGGTGTTCGCCGGTTATGGCAAGGCCAGGATGTGGGTGTCCTCCACCAGTGAGGACATGGACATCTATGTCAGCCTGCGGGTACTCGATGAGACCGGCCGCGAGGTCGACTACGCCGGGCCGACCACAATGGGCATGAACGTGCCCAACTACCCACTGGCAAAGGGCTGGCTGAAGGTGTCACATCGCAAGGTCGATGCAACGCGTTCGACCCACTACACAGTCAAGCACACGCACCTCAAGGCCGACTACGCACCGCTTGAAAGCGGCGAAGTGGTGCCGGTTGAAATCGAGATCATTCCCAACACAGCGTTGATCCGCAAGGGCTACCGCCTGCGCGTGGACATTCAGCCCTTCGACGGCGTCGATCACGGCCCCCGGCACGGCTATGACGGTGCCTACCACGACGGCGCACGCAACACGATCTACACAGGGCCGGATCGCCCGGGCTTTATCCAGTTGCCCATCGTTCCGGCGAAGGGCTCGTAAGTCTGCCCACCGTCACTTGAGCAATACCGAATATTGATTCGATAGCCACATCGCGGGCTCGTCAATGCACGAGGCCGCGAGTCGAAAGTCCCATGTCCAATAACAATGAGTACAGGAGATAACCATGACCCTCGAAGAACTTGCCGCGCGCACCGAAATCCACGATGTCCTGCTGCGCTACTGCCGTGGTCTCGACCGGATCGACATGTCACTGGTACGTGGCGCCTTCCATAAGGATGCCTACATCCATTTTCCGGAAAGCCTGCACGTCGGAGGGGCCGAAGGATTCTTTCAGTTCCTGACTGACGAAATGCCACGATTCAACCGCACCCAGCATTTCCTCGGCAACAGCCTGGTCGAATTCGATGGCCCCGAGATCGCCTATGTCGAAACCTATCTGCAAGCTGATCACGCCGCCTCGGAGCGGCATCACTGGAAAGGCGATACGGTTAAGTTATGGGCGCGATACTTTGACCGATTTGAACGTCGCGACGGTGTCTGGCTGATCGCCGAGCGTCGTCTGATGGTCGACTTGATGTACCGCTATCCGAGGGGCAACTGGTTTGACGACCATCCGGATGCTTCCGGCAGCCCGCGTGACGGGACTGACCGGGTACTGCGCAAGGTAGCCGGTTTTTCCGGTACCCCGATGGCAGATAAATCACTCGCAGACGCCTGACCGCGACCGCCAGGGGGGCAACGCCCCTCTGGACCCATTTTTCATTGCAGCCTGCGAACGGCCTGGTGCTTGCCTGACTGAAAACTGCCCAGCAGCTTGATGTGCTCCTGGGTGACCTGCTCGATTGCACTGATCGCTGCCAACATCAGTTCGGAAGGCGTTGGCCGCGCCGGCTGCACCAACAGTAGCTCCAGCGTCAGGCCCGAACCGGAAAAGGGGTTGAGCCTGAAGTCCCGCTCCGCCGGGTCTGCACTGAAGTCGTGAACGAACAGCAGGCCAGGAAGAATCGCCATCCATTCGCTCTGCCTGATCAGGTCGAGCGTCGCCAGCACGGCGTCGAGCTGATAACAAGGGCCCGGCCCCGACATTGCCTCCATCTGCGAACCGATCCACTGCGCATACTCGCGGCTGTCAGGCGCCAGCAGCTTGTGGCCCGTCAGCTCGTCGAGCTCAATGAACTCGCCATGCTCGAAGCCACTTTCATGGGTATTTGAGGTGACCAGAAACGCAGGTGTAGCGGCAAACACGGTCGTCGCCAGATCCGCCGGTGGCTGCGAAATCGACGGAATGATTGCAAAGTCGAGTTCGCCGGCCCGGACCATGTCGATCAGCATGTTGCTGGGTGCGTCGATCACAGCGATAGAGGCGTTGGGGTTTTGCGACATCAGGCGCAGATAGGCCGGCGCGAGCTGATAGGTCGCCAGTGTCGGAGTTACCCCGAATCGGACTTCACCGGACAGGCCCTGCTCAAAACTGTCCAGCGCCAGCAGGGCTTTTGAGTTGGCCGTCAGCAACTCCAGGCAATACTGGTAAAACAAGGTACCCGCCTCGGTAGGCTCCACACCTTTCTGGCGGTCGAAAAGCTGCACGCCGAGCATCTCTTCGATCTGCTTTACGTGCTGGGAGATGCCCGACTGAGTGGCGAACTCACGAGCCGCCGCCGCGGTGAACGATCGTGTCTCGTACACCGCCACGAACATTTGCATCTCCCGCAGACCGGGCAACGAGTCATTCATGGCGCGATATCTCATTGAAGGCGGACGACGGATCGACGCTTGACGACTGTTCGCCATGGGCGATACGAATCGGGATCGCGTTGATATCTTCGGTGGCCTTTCTCAAAAACTCGATGAAGTTCTCGGCAACCATGGACAAGGGCTTGCGCGCCGGTTCCACCAGCAGCAGATCGTCCCAGAGGATAGGGTCGGCCAGCGGATTGAGGGTAAAGCGTCGGCGCCGCAAATCATCGGCGATGAACAGGCCGGAAATAATGGCGGTCCAGTGGCTGGAACGCACCAGATCCATGCAGCCGAGCATGGACTCGAACCAGTTGAGCCGTTGTACGACCTCAACCTTGTGATCGATCAGGTACTGTTCCAGCAGCGGCCGTCGTCCGATGGGCAGAACCAGATGCAAGTCCTTGATGTCGCTCAGGCGGACCGGCTCGCAATGCGGCAAGCCAGAATTTGGTGAGGAAACAAGGAACGCCGGTGTTCTTGTGAACAACGAGGTGCTCAACCCGAGCGCGCCACCACCTTCGTATGACATGCGCTGCGTGATGGCGAAATCCAGCATTCCGCGGCGTACCGCGGTCGCAATCACGCTGCCGGCACCTTCGGTAAGATGCACGGAAACGTTGGGGTAAGCCGCTTCGAAAGCCTGGAGTGCCCGGCTGAACACCGAGCGGGTCATTGTTGGAATCATGCCTATGCGAAGTGAGCCGCCCGACGGCTCTGCGCGGTGGCCGACGGCGTTACAGGCGCTTTCATGCAGGCGCAGCAACTGCACACATTGCTGGTAATAAGCATGGCCAGCTGGAGTGGGAACAATCGCGCGGTCCCGGGCAAAAAGCCTCACGCCCAATTGAGTTTCCAGCTGCCGCACGTGCGCAGACACGCCGGACTGCCCCAACCCTTCGCGGCTGGCGGCTACAGTGAATGAGCCTTCCTCGTACACGGCAACAAACATGCGGATGTGCATCAACTTCGGGAGCATCATGCGCTGGATCGTCTCTTTTTATTTCTTACTGAGCGGAATCGACAATTTATAGAAGGTTCGTACTCTATCCATATCGGGAATGGCTTGCCAGCTCTACTCAGTGCGTCGAGCGGGATAGAGGTAGACGGCCTGGACCTCGGTGTCCAAACGTATGAAACGGACAGCTCAAGTGGAGACCGGAGGCATGGAACGCTTCTCGAAACGACGGCAAGACTGCGTACACTTGCCGATCCTGTGCTGCCCCTTGCGCATCCCGGGACAGGAAAATGACGCGGCAGGCTGCTTTTCGTTTTAACTGGTTTTCATCATGCCGCCATCGACGGCGAGCAATTGACCGGTCATGAACTGCGCGTCCTCACTGGTCAGAAACAGGATCGGCCCGACGATATCATGCGGCACTGCCATTCTTTTAAAAGCTTGTTGATTGACAAGGTTATCGCGTACCGCATCGGGTAAATGACTGGTGCCCGGTGTCGCGGTCAGTGCTGGCGCGAGGGCATTGACGGTAATTAAGTCCTTGCCCAAGTCGTTGGCAAGCCCTCGGGTAAATCCAATGATGCCCATCTTGGTTGCCATGTAATGGCTGACACCTACGGCGTTGGTGACGATCGATGTCGAAGAGACATTGACGATACGGCCCCAATGATTCTCTCGCATCATCGGCACGAAGACTTTCGCGCTTAAAAACATGCTGTCCAGATTGATTTCAAACGTCCGCCGCCACGTTTTGTAGTCCATGTCATCGAAATGCACATTGGGGTAGATCCCGGCATTGTTCACCAAGATGTCGCAGCGACCATATTCCTGCTTCACAACCGCGCCAGCAGCGATCCAGTCTTGTTCGTTACTGACATCACAATGAATGGCGATGGCCTTGCCACCGGCCTTCTCGATCAGATTGCAGGTCTGCGAAAGATCGGCGATATCCAGCAGCGCCAACACGGCACCGCGCTGCGCGAGTTGAACCGCCAGTTCCTGGCCAATGCCTTTTGCGGCACCGGAAACTACGGCGACGCGATTTTTATGGGTTTGCATAATTTCTTCACCTCTAGCGTATGCAGATTCGTGTGAAAAGTCCCGCGTGTGACTGCTCATACCTCTGATCTCCAGATGATGCTGGACATTCCACCATCTACCGCAACGTCAGTGCCGGTGATGTAGGACGCTCGGTCGGACGCAAGAAAGAGCGCGGTTTCGACAATCTCTTCCGCTCGGGCCGGCCGGCCAAGTGCCGCATGCCGCCACAGTGGTCGCGCTGACGGTAAGCCATACTCATCCAGTAGCGCAGAGGGAAGCGCGTCTGGATTGGCAACCAGTCCTGGACTGATACTTACAGAACGAATGCCATGGGGTGCGCCTTCGGCGGCAAGCATGCGTGTGAGCGCCAGTACCCCCGCGTTAGCCACACCATGCGCAACGGCAGGAAAGCCGGAAAGCTCAAGATGGCCGGCAATCGATGCCACGTTCACTATCACGCCTTTTTTCTGGGCCAGCATCTGCGGCCAAACCGCGCGAGCGGCCACATAGGCGATCGTCAGCTCGTTGCGAATCGTGTAATTCCAATGCTCAATCGAGGCGTTTTCGAAAGGTGCAATGGTGACGCCCGCGGCGTTGTTATAAAGGACGTCGATTCGCCCCCAGCGCGATACGGCTTCATCGGCCCATCGCTGCGCATCCAGGGGATTGGCCAGATCGAGAGGCTCCAGCGAAAAAATCTCGCCACCCTCCGCCCTCACCAGCCTGCAGGTTTCTTCAGATCGCTGGATTGCGATATCGCAGCCGAGCACCTTCGCGCCTTCCCTGGCAAACATCTGGGCAGCTATTCGCCCCATACGCCCGCCGGTTCCTGAAATCAGCACTACCTTGTCTTTGAACTCGGCCATCGCAGCGATCCTGTACCTGTAGAAACCACACTTTCAAAGGCGCGCCGAATCTCGTTCGGCGCTAACCCGATCAGCCACCAAAGCGCGGTTCCGGTAGCCCTTTCACCCCCAGGCCACGGATGGCGAACAGACTCCCGCGCATCTGATTGTCACCCGGATAGCGCGGCAACGGCGGCTTGGCCATGGACGTGACAAACAGCGTATCCAGGTCCGGCCCGCCAAAATTGACGCTGGTGACCTTTTTCACCGGCATCTCGATGACGCGATCCAGGCTGCCGTCAGGCGCGAAGCGGCACAGCTTGCCCGCGTAGACCTGGGCGTTCCAGAGGAACCCTTCGGCGTCGACTGTCGAGCCGTCGGTGGTTGTCGTCGGGGTGAAACCTGCCTTGGTAAAGGTGCGACGGTTGGCGATGGCGCCGGTTTCCAAGTCGTAGTCATAGGCCCAGATTTCACCGGAGAAAGTGTCCGAGAAATAGAACGTCGACCCGTCCGGGCTCCAGCACGGACCGTTGGAAATCGCAAAGCCCGAGTCGAGTGTGTGCACCGACAAATCGGGATCGACCCGAAACAGCGTGCCGTCGGCAAAACCCTCGCGGGTGTCCATACTGCCGACGATAAAGCGCCCACGGGCATCGACCTTGCCATCGTTCAGGCGGTTGTGCGGTTTGTCAGCCTCGGGGTTGACGATCAACTGCGTCTCGCCCGTGTCGAAGTCGAGGAAGTGAAACCCCGAGCCCAGCGATACGATTGCCCCGCCATCGCGACGCAGCGCCATGGACCCGATGGTGTCGGGCATTTCCCACGTACGAACCTCGCGGCCGTCAGCGGTACAGCGAAAGACGCGACCGCCGACCACGTCGATCCAGTACAAGCGCTGCTCCTGCACGTCCCATACAGGACCCTCGCCGATGGTCGTCTTTACATCGACCAGAACTTCGATCTGCATGTTATCTCCTGGAATCTATTGAACTGGAATGAGGCAATCCGCAGCTGAACCGCAACGTTGAAGCAGACCTTGCTCAGGCCTTTGGCGGCTCGGCAATGGTGATGAACACGCCGTAGGGATCCTTGAAGCTGAACCAGGTCATCGTAAGATTCCCGCCAGGCTTGCGGATGATGATGTCTTTCGGCTCACAAACGACTTCGACACCTTCATAGGCACTGATCTTTTCAAATGCCTCACGGGTGTTTTCAACAAGCAGCGCCAGACGGGTAATGCCCACCTGGTTCATTAGCTCGTAAGGACCATCACCGACGATGGTGGCGGGCTTGGTGTATTCGATCAGATTGATTTCAGTGGCGTGTTTTGCATCTGCGCCTGCCGTGAGGATGTGGTGCGCATAGATACTGATTTCATCTTCGGCAAAACCCAGCAGTGGCCCGTCCGCTTCGTCGGTCCTTGTTTCAAAGGTGGAAACGAAGCCCAGCACATCACGGTAAAACTTCAGTGCCTGATCGACGTCCGGAACGGTGATGCAAACATGAAGAAGTTTTTTTACTAATGCGTTCATAACTGTTTACCGTCCGTTAATTAACCATTCCAGGCATTGGTGAGGTTGTAGCGTGTGGCCCATTGGACGTCATAGACTTTGTCGCCCCAGGTCTTGGTTTTATCTTCTCCTGCTTCCGTGCGCGCAGGGCTGTTCATCCAGGCTTCAAACTTGGCCTGATTGTCGAACTCATAAATCGTCAGGTAAGTCGGGCAAGGCTGAGTGGTCGTGCCGACGTGATAGGTCTCTTCGGCCAGCTTGAAGCGGGTGACTTTCCTGACACAATCGCCCTGCAACAACATGGGCACATGAACTTCGTCATACCAGATATTGAACTTGTCTTCGTCTTCTGCAGGACAATTGATACCCACTGTCCAGATAACCGTCTGGTCATTCATTTTTCAGCTTCCAATATGAAAAGTTGCTCTAGTCGAAAACAGCACAATGGAAATTCGGGCAAAAGAAACCCAAGACCACTCCCGTCCGAAAATCGGAAGTGGACCCGTAGTTACTATTCAGTTATTACTTTTTGGCGATGGCTTCGAAGAATCGGACTTTGCCTTCTTCACGATGACTGCGCAGCGTGTGGGTCGTCATCACCGGGTGCTGTTCATAAGCCGGCTCAGGCACATTCGGATTGCCCGTCCAGGAAATCAATCGGCAGACACGATTGCTGATGCGCCAGCCCTTGTCGGTGCGGACCAATACATCGTCGTACCAGCCACGGCCAACCCAGTCAGGACCGCCGACAGCTGAATCGCGGGAAAGCAGCCAATCGCCATAGGTCAGTGCATAGGCGGTGTCGCCATCCACGTGAACGCAGGAGCCGGTCATCGTGTGCATGTGATTGGTCAGGGTTTCGTGGAAATCCTTGAAGGCGAACTTCAACGCACCCACCGACTTCCAGACAGCGCCGGCCGGGCCGAAGTCTGCATGGGCATCTTCGGTAAACACCTCGTCCAGCAAGTCCCAGGCGTGAGCGTCCAGCGCGACGCCATAGAGGTTGATGACGTCAATAATTTCGGATTTATCTTGTGTAACACTCATTTAAAACTCTCCGTTTTGCCAGGGTAAGTAAAGTCGCAGCCAACTGGCATTTCGAAACAAACGACCTATTACTTGCAGTATTCAATGACTTCCAAGACGTTGTCGAAGGGGTCTTTGAAGGTCAGGATCTTGAATTTTCCGCCCGTTGGAGCAATCACCGTTTGTGGCTCGCAAAGGAAAACGATGTCGCCACGAGCTTTCAGCTTCTCATAGATGGCATCGGTGTTGTCCACACCAAAAGCCATGCGGTTGATACCGGCATGGTTTAACGGTGCAGAGGGGGTGGTACTGACGACGGTCTTTGGCTCAACGAACTCGATGAGATCGATGACGGTGGCGTTTTCCTTTTCCTTGCCGACGAGGTGGTCAGCATGGATTTCGATGATTTGACCCGGGAAGCCAAGGATTTCGCCGGGGGCTCTTTCGCCACGCAGTTTGCCGATGGACTCAAGTCCGAGAACATTGCAGTAAAACTCAAGTGCCGCTTCGATATCGGCAACGGTGATGCATACGTGGAACAATCTGTTGATGTAGCGATCCATGTTATTTCCTCTGCTTTCAGTTAGTAATACAAGTTAGTTAAACACTGGGGTAAAACTTTTAATGCTTCATACATCTAATTCGAAACAGCCGGGTTCGACGCTGCGTTATGCAAGCAACGAGAACAAGCCCATCTCAAAACTGCAAAATTTATTACTGCTGAACAGTCTGTAAAGGCGCCTCTTTCACCAGCAGAAAAGCAACGAGGGCTGCCAAACTCGGCGCGGCCATGCAAACCAGGATGACCGGAACACTGATGCCTGCGGCCAACATGAAACCGGCAATTGCAGGGCCAATGATCGGCCCTACCCGGCCAATGGCGTAAATCACGCCCATGGCCGACGAACGAAAACTCAAGGGATACAGCGACCCGACATAGGGCAATAAAATGCAGGTCGCGCCCATTGCCGCAAATCCGGCGAAAAACATACAGATCAATGCGCCAACCGGGTCCTGGATCACGCCAATCAGGGAAATCGAAACAAATAGAACGGGCATGTAAATGGCGAACACTTTCCTGTATCCCATTCGGCCTGCCATCCATCCGGCCAAGGGCGTGGAAATGAAGTTGCTGCAGGTGAACACCAAGATGAAAGACACACCGGTGGTCAGCGAGTACCCGCGTTGAACCATCAGTTGCGCGATCCAGGTGGTCAGGGTGACCGCAATCATCATGATGCAGAGCATGCCAATACCCAGAAACACCGTGTTGCGCCCGTAGCCGCCTTGAAACAGACTTTTCAGCGGCACCTTGGCGGCCAGTGGCTCTTTCAGTACGTATTCGTCGTTGTCGGCGCAAACAAACTGTGGATCTGCTTTTACCAAAATCCTGCGAATGCCTTCGTTTTTGCCCTTTTTCACCAGGATCGACATCGATTCAGGCAGCCATACAAATGCGACGGGCACCAGAACGATGCAAACGAAGGTTCCGAGTAATATCGCCCTCCATCCAACGGTGGCCAGAAACGCCATCGAGAGCAACGCAGACAACAGCACGCCCACCGAGATGCCCGTATACGACACACTGGAGACCATCGCTTTCCACTTGCCCGGCGTGTATTCGAAGACCAGCGCCACGGCAATCGGCACGATACCTGCCAGGCCGAAACCAGCGATGAAGCGGTAGATGGCGAAATCAACGGTTCCCTGAGCCAGGCCGCAGGCTGCCGTGAAGGTGATAAACACGGTCATGCCGATCAGCATCATCCTCTTGCGACCAATGGCATCCGCCGCTATGCCAAAGATGATGGCGCCTCCCACGGCCCCGATATGCCCGACGCTTGCCAGGATCCCCGCCTCGGCAGGACCCATTTTCATGTCGGCCATGATGGCTGGAAGCAACGTGCCGAACAGCGCACTGTCGATCCCGTCAAACACGATCGCAAGAAAGCAGATCACCGCTACTTGCAAGCTGAAGGAGTTGAATCGGCTGCCTTCAATGACATCCGTGACGTTGACCTGGGCGCGGCCCGATAACTGAGCGCTCATTAAATGCGTCATGGCAGGCATCTCTCATATACCAGTTTTTCAGTTTGACCCGCAGGGATAGGAGCTGATGCTGCAGGCTGGGGCGCTGCATTGGTCGTCTCGACAATTGAACCTTCCCGAGCGCCGGGCAGCAGAAAGCGCGCCAAGGCCGGTATCAGTACCAACGCACCGAGCATGTTCCACAAGAACATGAACGCAAGCAGCAGCCCCATGTCAGCCTGGAACTTGATGCTGGAGAAATGCCAAGTCGCGACCGCTGCCGCCAGGGTCACCCCGGTTAGCAACACCACCCGGCCGGTGAACTGCAAAGCCGTGGCGTAGGCTTGTTTCAACGTGGCGCCGGCACGCATGCGGGCCAGGGTCACGCTGAGCACGTACAACGCGTAATCCACGCCTATGCCCACGCCCAGCGCAATCACCGGCAGGGTGGCAACCTTCACGCCCATTCCCAGGGCCACCATTAGCGCCTCGGCCAAAATAGATGTGAGCATCAGCGGCAGCATGGCCACCAGCACCGCCCGCCAGGAGCGGAAGGTGATGAAGCACAGCAGCGCCACAGCCCCGTAGACCATGAACAGCATCTGGTACCAAGCCTTGTGCACCACGATGTTGGTGGTGGCATCGATCCCCGCCGAGCCGGCCGCGAGTAGGAAGGTAGCGTCCTTGTCATTGTTTTTCGCGGCGAAGCGCTCGACCAGGTCGACCACCTGCTGCAGGGTTTCGGCGCGGTGGTCACGCAGATAGGCGTACACCGTCAGCAGGTTGCATTCTTCGTTGTACAGTTCACGCGGTGCCCGGGCGGTGATGGTATTGAGCATGTTCTGGTTGCCCGGCAAGTCGTACCACAGCGGACTGCCCTCGTTCATGCCAACCATAAGGCGCCGCTGCAGCCGCGCAATCGACTGGGTGGACTCCACACCGGGCAAATCCATCAGCTCCCATTCGAGCTGGTCGACCCGACGTAGTACATCGTACTGACTGCAGTTGCCTTCAGACGTCTTGACCATGACAGCAAAGAGGTCATTGCTGGCACCGTAGTTTTTAGTCAGATAGTTCACGTCGCGGTTGTAACGCGAATCGGCTTGCAGTTCCGGAGCCCCAGGGTCGAGGTCGCCGACTTTCAGCTGGGTGCCGATGGCAACGCCCATCACCGCCAGAACCGCCGCCACGACTATCGCCAGCGTTGCGCGTCGGCCCTCGGTGAAGCTGACCAGCCAGATGAAGAAGGCACTGCTCTCCCCCGCCGCGTTGGCCGCTTCCCGGCGCACGGCCCTCTCGGCTGCTTTACGGCTGACACCCACGTAGCTCAAGAGCACGGGCAGCAGGATCAAGTTGGAAATCACCAGCACCAGCACGCCCAGGCTAGCGGCGATGGCCAGTTCGCGGATAACCGGAATGTCGACCATCAGCAGCACCGCGAAGCCTACGGCGTCAGCCAGCAGCGCGGTGAGGCCGGCGAGGAACAGGCGCCTGAAGGTATAGCGGGCCGCCACATAGCGATGTGTCCCGCGCCCGATGTCCTGCAGGATGCCGTTCATTTTCTGCGCACCATGGCTGATACCGATGGCGAAGATCAGAAAAGGTACCAGCATGGTATAGGGGTTCAACGAATACCCCAGCAGCGGCAGCAAGCCCAGTTGCCACAGCACGCCGGTCACAGAGGTAATCACCACTAGCGAGGTGCTGATCACGTCGCGGTTGTACAGGAACACCATCGCGGCACAGATGACCAGGGCGATGAAGAAGAACCCGATCACCTCCTGCATGCCATCCATGAGGTCGCCGGACAGCTTGGCAAAGCCGGTGATGTGAATCGCCACCTCGTCGCTGCTGTACTTGGCGCGCAGCTGCTCCAGTTGCTCGGACAGGGCCGCATAGTCCAGCGGCGTGCCGGAAGCATCGTGCTCCAGCAGCGGCACCTGGATGACAGTGGAACCGCCGTTGGCCGCAACCAACTGGCCAATTTCGCCCGAGCGCTGCACGTTCATGCGCAACTCTTCGAGTTTGGCCGGCGAGCCGTCATAGTGCGCAGGGATCACCTGGCCGCCGTCCAGGCCATCCTCGGTCACTGCAGTCCAGCGCACGTTGGGCGTCCACAGTGATTTCATGAAAGCGCGATCCACGCCCTGCAACATGAACACGGCATCGTTGATCTGACGCAGCGTTTCCAGATAGCTCGCGTTGTAGATGTCGCCCTTGCGTGCTTCTACCGCGATCTTTACCGAGTTACCCAGGCCGGTGAGCTCTTTCTTGTGCTCTAGGTAGTGGGTGATGTAAGGGTGAGCGGTTGGAATAGTCTTTTCGAAGCTGGCATTGAGCTTCAGGCTCAACGCGCTGACGCCGAGCATGATGGTGACCAGTACGCACAGCAACAGCACCAGTATGCGGTGGTTGAACACGGCGCGTTCCAGCCGGGAGCCAGAGCGCGGGTCAAAGTCTTCGAGCCGGCAATCCGCGGTCTCGGTAGGTGTCACAGTGGTCATGTCGTTGGACTCTTGTTGTGGCGCGTCGCGGGATCAATGAATTGCATGTCGTCAGCCAAGCCGGGCAACCCCGCCCAGGCTGGTGGCAACAAGACCACCGTCTGCGGCTTCGACCAGTGAAGTCAGAGGATCGCGTCGCGCGAGCGGCTGCTCGGCGAAGTGCGCACCACCGTCGCGACTGGCCAGGACTCGTCCGCCCTGCGCCAGCAGAATCACCCGACCATCGCGCAGTTGCACACTGGACAGGATCGTCAAGGGTGCCGACAGCTCGATCGGGCTGACAGCCGTGCTGCCTGGCGCGATGCGGCAAGCCGCGCCCAACAGGCCGGCGAAGACAAAACCGCCCTCCTGCGTGGCTGTAGCAGTGAACAGGGTGCGTCCGGAAGGCGAAGCCAGTGACTGGAAGCTGGCGCCGTCGTCGCCGCTGCGCATCAGCACGCCCTGCTCGCCGGCCACCACCCAGGTCTTGTCATGCCGGGCAACCGTGTACAGATGCAGGCTCATGGGATTGGGCAGACGATCCCGGCAAGGCGTCCAAGTCTTGCCGCCGTCGTCAGTGATGGCCGCCAAACCGAAGGCGCCCACCACCATTCCGCGCCGGGCGTCGGCAAAGCAAATCGACAGCAAGGGCTTGTCCGCGCCGTCATCCATCAGGCGCTGGGCCTCCTGGATGCTTCGTTCGCGATCTGAATCGGCAACCGGCAAGCCTTGGGCCTGCACCAGGGCGGCCTGAGCAAGCGCCACCCCGTTTGTCTGCAGCGACCAGCTTTCGCCTCCGTCAGAGGTATGCAACACAACACCACTGTGGCCAGCGATCCAACCCTGACGAGCATCGGCGAAGCTCGCCGAAGTCAGGGTCACGCTGACCGGCACACGGGCCTGGCGCCACTGGCGCCCACCGTCGTCAGACAGCACGACCATGCCGCGCTCACCGATCGCCACCAGCCGATCACCGGCCAGGACCACCCGGGTCAGCACAGCGCGTGCTGCCCTAGGGGTCATAGTGGCAGGTTCGCGCAGCGGCCCACTCAGGGCTGCCGAGGCGAACGCCACTGTGGTGGACGCCATGGTCGGGGCCAGCAGCATTTGCAGACCCAGGCCCATGCCCAGCAGCAACAGCCCCCGACGCGACCCGTCGACGCCTTCATTGTTGTTATTGTTATTCATACCGGTTATCTCATCAGATTCATTGTTCAAGCGAGATACAGTTTTTAGCGCACGCCTTCTCCAGCAAGGGCTTCGGGAGTGAAGATCCGGTCTGGCAACGAGGCTTTAAGGTTGACTTGTTGTTCACGAGGGAAATAAGCGGACGCGAAGTAGCCACCGCCGATCAGGTCGTAGGACATGTAGCCTGCAACGATGGTGCCCGGCGCCCCAGGGAACACTGTTGGCAAGTTATAAGTGACCTTCCAGAGTTGCCCCTGGGCGTCCCAACGCTCGCCCGCGGCAGCAATCCAGGTGTCTTCATCAAGATACACACGCACTCTTGGAACCACATGACGCTGACCTTGCTTGAGTGTGCCCTCCACCACCCACACCCGATGCTGCTCGAAGCGCACGAAATCAGGATTCACGGTCTGCGCTGTCATGAGCTGGTCGAGCGACGCTGCCTGGTGGTAACTATTGGTGTTGTATGGCACGTACATTTCTTTCTTGCCCACCAGCTTCCAGTCGTAACGGCCGATGGAAGAGGAGTACACCTCGACCTCGTCGAAATTCAGGATGCCGCCTGCCACCGGGCTGGGCACGTCGCAGCAGGTCAGCGGTAGACGACGAACACGCCGCTGGCCGGTCAGGTACACCCAGGTTTTGGACTCGATGTCGTTGATGTTGACGCGCTGCAGGAGAATCTCTCCGGCGCGGATGGGCGGACCAGAGGTGTCTACACGGCGCACTACGATGTTGGAACCAGCGGTTTGCCATTTTTCCAGGTTGCTGTTCGGGTCGTAGTACGGGAACGAGCTCTTGGCCACGTTCTGCGAAACCGGGATTACCTTGCCCTCAGGAGTAACGCGAGCCAGGCTAGGCGCCGTTTGGTAACCAGGGCTCGTCCATCTCAGCAGATGATTCCAGATCGCCTCTTCGCCGTTCTTCGGGATTGGGAACGGGGTACCGCCGAAGGCACCCTTGGGGAAAGGACCGAGCTCACCAGTTGGGTCTATCGTCGCCCGGGTAGCGTTCGCAAATGTGTTGTCATACACCCATTGTGGCGCCGCCGCGGTGCGCCGGGTCGGGAATACCTGGACCTTGAAGTTCGGGAACCGTTTCAACAGTCCCATCGTGCCTTCGGTCAACTTGTCCGCATACTGCGCAGCGTTCTGCGCTGTGATGGTCAGCAGCGGCTTGTCCTTAGCGAACAGGTCGGGAATCGCCGGCGAGGTGTACGAGGCATCCGCCGGATAACCGCCGTCCCACGCCGGAATGGTGCCATCCTTGTTGCCGGCACGCTCTGCGCCCAGCGGAGTCAGGGTGGTCTTGAGTTTGGCCGCTTCGTCAGCCGAAACAGCGGCCTGGACAGTCGGCGCCGCCAGAGTGGCGCACGCCAGGGCAAGCAAAGTCATGCGAGTGAAAATAGTCATGTTGTTTTCCCTTAGAAGGTGCGACGCAGCGACGCTGAAACGAAATCACGATCTTTCAAGGTCTGGGCGAAGGTGAACGTGCCGTTTACGGTGGGATCGATGGACGAATACGTGGCGGTGTTTTCGGCACCGTAGTAGTGGGTGTAGGCCATCGAGAAATCCCAAACGCTCAGATAGTTGCCGGCAAGCGTGAGGGTCATGTCCCCGCCATCGTTGGGGCCCATGATCACTACGGGTGACTTGCCATGGTTGTATCCAACGGTGAAGGATGGGGTAAGGTCCAAGCCGTCCATCACGTTGCGCTGCGGTATTGAAAATAACCCTCGCACTGCTTCCGCGTGTCGATCCAACCCTGGGTCCATGGCAGTGCAGTTGCTAGTGCAACTGGTCCGCTCGTTATAGGCCACTTCCATGCTGAAACTAGGTTCGTCGGACAGGAAGTTACGCGGCATAGTCCAGATCATGGACACGTTGGCATGGGCCGTATTGCCGATGGCATAAAACGCGTGGTTGTTGTTGTCCGCCTCCTTATTTCCAACTTCCACCGGCAGGCTGGTCAGCGGCGTGTCGCGGCGCACAGAGAGCTCGCCGGCGAAGTTGACCGTGTCCACGGTGGTGGTGGCACTGACACCGAACGCCTTGATGTCCTCTGGATAAACCCACTGGTACGTCCCGATCCCAGCACCGACAACGTTGGTCCGCCCCGCATGGGAATAAAGCACAGGCGTCTTGGCGTGGAAACGGATCGCATACAGGCCAAATTCCCAATCGCCCAACTGAGAGCGCAAGCCAAGACCAAACTGGCCGTCATCGCTGGCCTTGATATCTTGCCCGCGTGACAAACCAAGACCAGGCACACCGGGCGCGACACGAATACGCTCACCACCCTCGCCAATGAAGTCGTTCACCGAGAAGTAACTGCCGGCTGCAGGCAGGCGGGTCTTTTCCCAATCGTATTGGTAGTAACCCATCACGGTCAGCTCTGGTGAAAACTGGATTTGGCCCGAGAATTGGCCCACCGGCATGATGATTTCTTTGGTGGTGGAGCCTGGCACCGAGGACGCCTTGATCACATCCACTGGAGACTGGGTACCGGCAATGGCGTTGGCGCCGAAGAACAGGCTCTCGCCCCAGAGCACCGTGTGCTGGCCCAGACGGCCGCTCGCGCGGGCTGTGCCGATGTCCGCGCCACCAAAGACAAAGGCGTCCAGGAGCTCAGCCTTGCGGCCGTGCAGATCGCGGGTGTCATCGGTGAATTCGTTGTATGGCACCGACAGCGAGTTGTTGGTCGCCGGAGAGTTGTTGTCATTCTTATGGTTGTAGACGTCGTCATACCATGCCGCACCGCTTACACGCAGACCGTAATCTTGGTGTATGACCAAGTCCATCTCGGACAGCAGATCGAGTCGGTTAGAAATGAGTCGGCCGCTTTTGAAGTTGCGGTCGCCGTCATCCCCGTTAAGTGCCGCAGGGCCAGCACCGCTAGTGCGCGTAGGGGGAACGAACTGGATGAGCTTGTCATCTGGGTTCTCGACACGCATACCGGCGGAGTATTTGACCGTGTTATCCCAGCGCAGCTTGATGTCGGGATTGCCAACGTCAATCGGTGCCGCGAGTGAAGTGCCAGCAGCCAGCAGACTGGTCGCAACCACCACGGATCGAATGCTTTGGCGGTACAGAACGTCTTGCGGTGCTGCAAATCTTATTTTTATTATTTGCATTATTGCTACCTAGAGAGATTGTGTGACGCATGAACTCCGGTTGCTGATTGGCCAGTTGCATGAACATCGGCCAGTCACAGCGACCCACAAGAAATACCTCCCATGATGTGTGGCACCGGCTTGAGTTCATGCACGAGCGAATCGTTGTGCAGGCAACACAGAGTCGTGGTTTGAGATTGATTTGTTATCCTCAGCCCTGACTGTGTTTCTGTGTTGGCCCGAGTATATGCAGCCCCTTTTCGGCATGAACAATGATAAAACCCGCTGCACCGCAGCCAGAAAACTGATGGTTGAGTCAGGCCGCTTGTTCTGCAGGGGGAGGAGCAAACACCCACGTCTGCACCTGCCTGATTGGCGTATTAATTGGCAGAATTGCGGCGGGAAATATGGGCGTTCGCTAGCGCTCAGTGCGCCATTGCAGCGTCACCGGACCGAAGGCAGTTCACAGGTGCAGGCGTTGAGCGAGCGGATGGATATGACGCAAACAACAAAGCTTCAATGACTTTCGGGGACCACTCCTTCGTCACGAGCGGAAGTCAGGTGCATCGCCATTTTGTCGAACAGCAGCTTTACCCGCGTCAGTTCCAGTCGGGCAGTCGGCACCATGATTTTCACCCAGCGTTCCACCAGGGCGAATTCCTCCAGCACAGGCACCAGCTGCCCGGCCTGCAGCGCATCGGCAACAATCGGCAGTGCCAGTTGAATAATCCCGTGGCCATCGCGAGCGGCGGCGCACAAGTAGCCCTCGTCATTGGTGATGAGGACTGGGCGCACGTCCACCTCTATGCGTCCCTCTGGCGAGTTGAATCCCCAGATGGACCCGGCCAGGGAAAACGTCAGGCAAGGGTGATGGATCAAGTCGCGGGGATGCAACAAGGGTTCACAGCGAGCGAGATAGGCCGGCGCTGCGCACAGTAGCCGCGGAAAAGGCCGGATGACCTGCTCGACGACGTCCGGATAGGTCATCTGGTCCATCCCGACCGAGATATCGAAGCCCTCCTCCGCCGGATTGCCGCCCCGGTCAGACGCGATGATCTCCAGCTGGACCAGCGGATGCTGCGCGCGGTAACGGATGAACAGATCACCCAGACCCTGCCGGATCAGAACGGCCGGGGCCTTGATTCTGATCGGCCCTTCGATGGTGCCGGGGTTGAGGATCGCTCCGCTGACCATGTCGCTGTAGGACCGCAGCAGCTGCCGTGCGTGGGTAAGGTAACTCTGCCCCGTGTCGGTCAGCGTCAGGCGCCGGGTCGAGCGGTCGAAGAAGGTCGTCTTGAAATCCCACTCGAGCTCGTCGACCCGCTTCATGATGACGGAGGGCGAGGTATGCAAGGTACGCGCGGCGGCAGAGAAGTTACCGGTGTCAGCGGTCACGACGAAAGCCTTCAGCTTCAACAGCATGTCCATGGTGCAGCGCTCGAAATCAGGTGAGGAGTTCAGACTCGACGGCGCGACGGATTTCGACCTTCGACCACAGGCGGTCGTGGTGTGCCTGGCAAGCTGGACCCAGCGAACCGATTCCATTGAGCACACACCAGTGCTCGAGATAGAAAAGTGCAAAGTCCGCGATGGTCATTTTCTCGAATAACCAATCTTTGCCATTGATCTGTCGTTCTGCCCGGTCGAGACCGGCCTGGAATATTTTCAGGCCCTGCGCCCTTACAGCCGCGTGGTCTGATTCGCTCGGCGTGAATTTCTCCGGCCGGCGAGCGCGAGTGTAGCCTTGCATGTGCACGGTAGATACCAAATATTCGAGCATTTCCAACACACGAATTTCGCCTTCGGTATCCGTCGGGATCAGCTCTCTTTCGGGATTCGTGCGCGCGAGATAGAGCGCGATCACCGGGAACTCGGTGAGCAGCGATCCGTCATCGCGAATCAGCGCCGGGACTTTGCCCTTGGGATTGATCTGCGTGTAAGCCTCGAACTCCGGCGTTCCCGGGCGCGCTGCCTTCTCGATTTCGAACGGCTTGCCAATTTCAGCGAGCAAGGCATGGATGCCGATCTGGCAGGCACCGGGCAAAAAATACAATTTCATAAAACACTCCAGAAGTGATGGGGAATGGGTTACTCAGACGATGAAGGTTTCCAGCACACCGATACCGTCGACGCCCGCTTCCACCCGGTCGCCAGGCTTGAGGTACCACTGGCGTGGATCGGGCTTGTGGTGCAGCGCCACACCTTCAGGTGTACCTGTGCTGATCAGGTCGCCGGGGACCAGGCCGAAACGCGACCAGAACGCGACCATTTCCGGAAAACCAAAGATCAGGTCTCGGCAGTCGGAGTGCTGGCGCAGTTCGCCATTGACCTTCAGCCACAGCACCAGGCCAGTGGGGTCCGGCACCGCGTCGGCGGTAAGGATGTAGGGGCCGATCGGGCCAAAGCCAGGAAAGTTCTTCCCGAGCATGATCATGCCGTTCTGCATCTCGCTAAGCTGCCATTCGCGCGCCGACAGGTCGTTGAAAATGGTGTAGCCGAAGATCGCGCTGGCGGGATCGACTTCGCTTCGCGCATCAATCGACTTGCCCAACACCAGGGCGATCTCCACTTCGTAGTCGAAATCGAGCACATCGTCGGGCCGCTTAACCGGGCTTTTGTGGGGGACCAGGGTGCGCCCCAACTTGACGAAGCCGGTGGGGAAGTCGCTGTGCAACTTGCTGGCGTTGGCGGTATCGCCCTTCATCGACTCCAGCTTGTGCCGGCCAAAGTTGCGGCCTGCGCAGAACATCGACTTCGCTGGCACAGGCGTCAGCCACTCAACGCAAGCAGGGTCATCCATCCAGGCGGGATCCTGGCGCTCTGCCGCCCAGGCGAGCAACTCGCGCGTGGCGTCCATCGCCGCTGCGCCGCCCTCGATCAGGGCCATCACCGACGTCGGCGTACCCGGACCACCCCCGGCGGTGGCAGCCCTGGCAACATCAACCAGCAGTTCACGGCCCGACACGGAGCTAACGATGCCGAGCCGCTCGGGGCCGGCAGCAGATTGATAGCGGGCGATTTTCATGCAGCGAGCCTTGCCAGCAGGTGCTTCAACAGCTGCACTTCGCTCGGGTCCAGATTGCCTTGAACATCGGCCTCGCTCGACTTGCGTATGGCAATCAATTCCAGGACTGAAAGACGTCCCTCAGGGGTCAACCTGATTGCCACATGCCCATCGCTGGAGTCGACCTCGTGCAGCAAGCCACGCTCGATGAGCTTGTGAACAATCGCAGCGGAAATCCCCTGGCCACGAACTTTTTCGCTGCGCGCAACGATCTCCGGTACGCACAGACCGTCCTCACGACCAATGATGCTGAGCACCGCGTACTCTTCTGCCGTCCACTGCCGGGATTCAAGTTTTTCAATCACGGTCTGCCGGGTCTGGAAGTAGGCGTTAGACACCTGATACAACAAATCATCGGGGGTGAGGTTGCTGAACTCATCAACCGAGGTCACGGGTTGCTTAGGCAACAACATGCCATAGCGCCCGCCGTGGAAGACCAGGGGTTTACGCGCAGAATGGCTGAAATCGACAATCTCGCCGACAAAGATGACGTGATCGCCACCCTCGTATTGATAAGCCAGCTTGCACGCGAAGCGGGCCATGCACTCCTTGAGCATTGGAATACCGTCCGGTCCCCGATCAAGCGCCAGCCCCTCGAACCGGTCTATGCCCTTGCTCGCAAAGCGCCCCGACAGTGCCTCCTGATCGGCCGAGAGGATATGCACGGCGAAATGCCCGCTGTTGCGAAAAGCATCCATGTTCAAGGAGGTCCGCGCCAGGCTCCAGAGCACCATCGGCGGGTCCAGGGACACCGAGGAAAAGCTGTTGGCGGTCAAACCGATGTCCACGCCGCCTGGCCCGGCGGTGGTGACGATTGTCACGCCGGTGGCGAACGAGCCGAAAGCGTCACGCAAGGCTCGGCCGTCGAAGGCTGGGCCAGCCTTGGCAGGCTCTGTTTGGGTTGCTGTGTGAGTCGTCATGTTGAATGCCTCCAGTCTTCTTGTTATCAATACCGCCGCGCTGCGAAGGGCCACCGAAGTGGCCCCCGGCGCTACTACTTGTTGCTGGCGGCCCTGACCCGGGCTTTGTCCGCCAGGTAGGTTTCCAGCGTCACCAGCGGGCCGCGTTCGTGATCCAGCTCCTTGGTCGCAATACCGCTGAACGCAGTGGTCTCGTTGAACCAGGCTTCCTGGGGTGGCAGGCCCCAGCGCAAGGACAAGCCGGGCTTGCGCACATCCCAGGCGACAGGCTCGACCTCGATATCGATCAGCAGATAGTGATCACAGAACAACTCCACGCGATGGCCATCGGGATCGCGCAGATAAACGAACAACACACCCGCCGGGCCATGCCGGCCAGGCCCCCGCTCCACCACATCGCCCATGCCCAGATTGCCGGCGATATCGCAGGCGCGCAGGATGCTGTGGGAATCGGACACGGTGTAGGCAAAGTGATGCAAACGCGGGCCCGGATTTTCCAGGAAAACGATGTCCTGGGTGCCCGGTTTGCGGAACATGAACGTCGCAATCAACTTCTCGTCCAGGGCCATGTATTCGGAAATGCGGAAACCCATTTCTGCATAGAAGTCGGTCTGTTCCTGCACATTCGGAACCTGGATCTGATAGTGGTCGAAGCGCATCGCCGCGCCGCCCTTGAAGTCCTGGAACTGCGTGTACACACGGGGCGTGGTGGTCATGGTGGCGCAGAGCTGCACCGGGGTTCCGGCAGGGTCGTTGACCAGTAGCGTGCGACCCTGGTGTGGCACTTCGATCCAGCGCGCGGGCAGGCCTTTGGAGCGGTAGAAGTGTTCCGCCTTATCCAGCTCCTCTTCGGTGTAAACGCGAAAGCCGATCGCTTCGGCTTCATGGTTGTCGTTCTTGCGCTTGATCACTAGGCTGTGGTGGCACACTTCCTCCAGACCGCGGAAATAGAGGGTGTCGGCATCGCGTTCGGTCAGGACCAGGCCAATCACTTGCTCGTAAAAATCGCGGCTGGCTTCCAGGTCGCGCGAGGTGATAACCGCGTGGCTCGAGCGGGTGATGTTGAACGGTGGGTAGTAGACGGGTTTTGGCAGTGGCATGTTAAGTCTCCTGGTGTCTATTCAGAGCCGAGTGAAATCGGCCTCGTTGCTCAATTCGAGGGGGCCAGTCAACCGACCGGTCATGTTGTACCAACCAATATTGAACAGCAGCGCGACGCTCTGCTTTGGGCCGAGTCGGTGGTAAACATCTTCCCAGACCCCGGTACTGACCTGCGCTGGCGCCCGGGTCGCATCCCGTGCCAGGCGCAGGACCGCCTTCTCGAGCTCGGAGAACAGCGGGCTCTTTTCAAAATCCCAAAGCGCAAGCATTTGCTCCTTCGAGACGCCTTCCTTGATGGCCCGATTCCAATGAGGATCGTGTTCGTAATTCGTGCCCATGGTCTGGCACGCCATCACGATGGCCATCTCGCGCAATTTGGGATCGATGCCCTGGCCCTGGCGAACGGCGTCAGCCATGGGAATGAACACTTCGAGGATGTCTGGGCAGATGGCCAGGGTTCGAAAGATCTGCGCGTTGGGGGCATGACCGCGCTTTTCCCGCAGCACTGCAAATGCTTCGGGTTCTTCGTCCGGGGTTGGCAGGTGAATACGAGGCATAAGGAACTCCGCACATTATTATTCGATGTCGGCTGCCGCAGCGTGGCTATTACAACGGCTGCGGCACCCTCGGATTACTGGCCGTTGATGCGCTGGTCCCACTCACCATTACGATCAAGGAACGCCCACACCCGGTCCTGCGCCTCGCGGGCACCCGGATAGCGCTCGCCGCGCATCTGCGCATTGCGCCATGGGTCGCCGGAGAAGAACTTCTCGTAGAGATTCTGCCGTCCGGCGAAGGACGAGCAGGAAGCATCCCAGGCCAGGCGCAACAGCTGCATCTTGCGTTCGGCGGGAATGTCGGCGCCGGCGCAGTAACGTTCGATGGCCGGACCGTTCTCGCTGTGGAGGTCCTCGACTGTTGGCGCAACCACCACGTTACCGGCGCCGAGCAGTTGGAGAATCTCCAGGGCCCGGGCATGCATTGCCGGGTACTGGGCACGCACTACATTGAGCGGCTGTTCATAAGGCACAACGGTGCCGCCAGGGCCTGGAATGCAGTCGATTTCGGCTACGCGAATCAGGGCGCGCAAGGTTTCCACATAGGCCACCAGTTCGGACAGTTGAACCATCACGTTTGGGAAACGGCTGTGGTTCACTTCCGTCAGGTTGTAGGCAATGCCAAGCAGGAACTCCATTTTCGCCAGCGAGCGAGTGGCCGACTGGTGTGAACCATGGGGGCCGGAAGGCGACTTCATCGCCGACTCTACGGCCTTGATGCTGCGGTACATGAACACGCGTTCCCACGGAATGAACGCTTCGTCAAACCACAGAACGGCGTCCATCTCATCCATCCGCGCCGAGAGCGGGTCGTTGGCAAAGCGGCCTGTGGTAGGGAACGAGGGGCGGCAGATCATCTTCATCCCGGGGGTGTCGATGGGACAGGCAAATCCGACCGCATAGGCCTCGGCATCGGCCACCAGCGGGAATTTCGCCGCCGCCGGCATGATCAATACTTCGTTGGCCAATGGGCCGAGGGTAGCCACCGAACGCGCGCCGGAAACATAGATGCCGGCATCGGATTCGCGCACGACGCGCATCACCATATCGCCTGGCTGCTCGAACATCTGCAGGCGCTTATCGATGTCCGGCGACACCAGCGAGTGGGTCAGCGCCAGGTCGTTTTCGCGGATGAACTCATGGTATTTCAGGATGTTCTGGCCGAACTGTGCGCCACCGGAGGCAAACAGTTCATGGGCCGAGGCATGGGCGCTGACCATCACGTTGAGGAAGTCCGGGGTGCGTCCCATCATGCCGCCCACGGCGTCCATCCAGGTCTTCATCATGTCCCGGCGCAGGCGCAGGTCCTCGGCAGAGCGCGGCAGCATGAACGAGCGCCCGACGCGCGCGCCGGAAGTCGGCGAGACAAAGGTCATCTTGTCCTGCAAGGCTGGATCGCACTGAATGTCATAAAGATCGGCGATGGATTGGACCGCGCCACGGAACCGGCGATCAACCGTCACATCCTTGATGCGCTCGCCATCAATCCAGACCGAGCGACCGTCTTTGAGAGAGTCGATATAGTCGGCTCCGCTGCGCACTCCTGTTCGTGCTCCACTCATGGCAGGCGTTTTTTTGTTTGCGTTATTTTCCATGGGTAATGCTCCTGCATTTGAAACGTTTGGCCTGAGGCGGGGATGACCGCCGCAAGTAAAATTCGGCTGCTGTTTCCACGCCTCGATAGTATTGAGATGGGCAGGTTTTAAGAATTTGTGAATTGGACGAAGAGCTGTTCCAAAATGGAAAAGAGCCGACAGCTCAGAGGCCAAACTCGGCTGCCAAGGCGAGAATGTTTGCCGCCCGCGCCATGACCGGCGCATCGATCATGCGGCCCTCCAGCACCACCACGCCGCCTCCGGCCGCGTCAGCCAGGCGGCAAACGGCCTGCGCCCAATCGATATCCTGCGCCGAGGGCGTGAATGCCGCAGCGGCCTCGGTCACCTGACTGGGATGGATCAGCAACTGGCCACTGAACCCATGACGACGCGCACGCGCGGCGTACCGAGCCAAGCCTGGCGGGTCACCGATCGCGGTGAACACCCCGTCGACCGGCGCAGGCAGTCGTGCCCGTTTACTCGCGAGTACCAGCATTGCGCGCCATGGCAGGAACACCAGCTCTTCAGGGTCTGACTCGTCGGGTATCAGATCGAGCTCGACAGCCAGATCCAGCTTGCCGAACATCAAACGGGCGCAACCCGGCGCACCGGCGATATGCGCCAACGCATCAATGCCCTGCACGGTTTCGATAATGCACAGCACCGGTTTGCCGCTGGCGCCATGGACGTGTTCGACCTGCGCGGCGCTGTCCGCCTTGGGCAGCATCACGGCGGCGATGCCGGTGTGGCGACAGGCCGCTAGGTCATCTTCATGCCACGTCGTGTCTGCGGCGTTGATCCTCACGGTGACCCGCTCATCGGGGTTGGCATCCAGCCAGGCCAGCAAGGCCAGGCGCGCGGCGGGCTTGTCGGCAGGTGCTACCGCGTCCTCGAGATCGACGACCACCACGTCGGTACCGCTGGCCAACGCCTTGGCAACGCGTTCGGAGCGGTTAGCGGGAACGAAGAGGAAGGTTCGCGCGCGCCCAAGATTCAAATTTCGGATAGCCATCACACCACCTTCCTTTCGTCCAGTTCATCGGCGCGGTTTATGTAGCCAAGTTCGCGAAGAATCGCAGCGGTATGCTCACCCAGTGCCGGCACAGGGCCCATACGGGCGGGATGATCACCGCCCATTCCCGGCGGTTGCAGCGCGGGCACGGGTCCTGCGGGCGTATCCACGCTCGTCCAGCGCTTGCGCGCCTCGAGTTGTGGATGGCTCCAGATGTCGCCCATCGTGCTGACGTTCGCATTGGCAATGTCGGCTGCATCGAGGCGGGCCATGACTTCTTCGGCGGTGATACTGGCGAAGCTCTGCTCGATCAGTGTGCTCAAGGCATCACGGTTGGCGGTGCGTCGTGCGTTGCTGGCAAACCTTTCATCAGTGGCGAGTGCTGCGTCGCCCAGCAACTTTTCGCAGAACACAGCCCACTCACGCTCGTTCTGCACGCCGAGCATGACGGTGCGGCCGTCGCCGGCGCGGAACGGCCCATAGGGGTAAATGGTTGCGTGGGACGCACCGGTGCGCCGCGGCGGCTCCTGACCCTCGTAGGCGTAGTACATCGGGAAGCCCATCCACTCGACCATCGCGTCAATCATCGCAATCTCTATGCGGCGGCCACGCCCGGTTTTGCCACGTTCAATCAGCGCGCTGAGAATATTCGTGTAGGCATACATACCAGCCGCGATGTCGGCGATCGAGATGCCGGACTTGACCTGCTCCTCGGGAGTACCGGTGATCGACAGGAAGCCCGCCTCGCTCTGAATCAGCAAGTCATAGGCCTTCTTCTCGGTATACGGACCGCCCTCGCCGTACCCTGAGATGTCGCACACAATCAGCTTCGGGTTTTTCGGCGCGAGCGCTTCGAACGACAGCCCCAGGCGGGCGGCCGCGCCGGGGGCGAGATTCTGCACCAGCACATCGGCCTCGGACAGGAGCTTCATTAAAATCTCCTGTGCCTCGGGTTGCTTCAGGTCAAGGGCAAGGCTTTCTTTCGAACGGTTAACCCAGACGAAATGCGAGGCAAGGCCATCGACACGGGCGTCATAGGCGCGGGCAAAATCGCCGCTGCCAGGGCGCTCGACCTTGATCACGCGAGCCCCCAGATCGGCCAGATGACGCGTCGCCAGAGGGGCTGCGATCGCGTGTTCGAGCGAGACCACCGTGATGCCTTCGAGCGCAAGTACCGGTTTGGTATTAGCCATGGCGGAGTCCTCAGAAAGAGCGCGGCAGTCCGAGCAAGTGCTCGGCGACGTAGGAGTAGATCAAGTTGGTGGAGATCGGCGCGACCTGGTACAGGCGCGTCTCACGGAACTTGCGCTCGATGTCGTATTCGTTGGCGAAGCCGAAACCGCCGTGGGTTTGCATGCACACGTTGGCCGCCTCCCACGAAGCCTTGGCCGCCAGGTACTTGGCCATGTTGGCCTGGGCACCACAGGCTTGGTTGGCGTCGAACAGCTGGCACGCCTTGAAGCGCATCAAATTGGCCGCTTCGATCTCGATGAAGGCATCGGCGATCGGGAATTGCACCCCTTGGTTTTGCCCGATCGGGCGGTCGAACACCACGCGCTCGTTGGCGTACTTGACGGCGCGCTCCATGAACCAGTAACCGTCGCCGATGCATTCGGCGGCAATCAAGGTGCGCTCAGCGTTGAGCCCGTCAAGGATGTATTTGAAACCCTTACCCTCCTCGCCAATCAGGTTTTCCTCAGGGATCTCCAGGCTGTCGAAGAACAACTCGTTGGTCTCATGGTTGACCATGTTGGGGATCGGCTGCACGGTAAGACCCTTGCCGATCGAGTCCTTGAGGTCGACGATAAAAATCGACATGCCCTCGGACTTTCTCTTCACTTCGGTCAGGGGCGTGGTGCGCGCGAGCAGGATCATCAGGTCGGAATGCTGTACCCGCGAGATCCATACCTTTTGGCCGTTCACAACATAGCGACCGTCCTTCTTGACCGCATTGGTCTTAATCTTGGTGGTGTCGGTGCCGGTAGTCGGCTCAGTCACCGCCATGGACTGGATGCGCAACTCGCCTGAGGCAATCCTCGGCAGGTACTTTTCCTTTTGCGCTTGGCTGCCGTTACGCAGCAGCGTGCTCATGTTGTACATCTGGCCATGCACCGCGCCGGAGTTACCGCCCGAGCGGTTGATCTCCTCCATGATCACCGACGCCTCGGTGAGGCCCAGGCCGGAGCCGCCGTACTCCTCGGGGATCATCGCGGAGAGCCAGCCGGCGCCGATCAGCGCGTCGACAAATGCTTCAGGGTAGGCGCGCTGTTCGTCGATTTTGCGGTGGTATTCGTCCGGAAACTCGCTGCACAGGGCACGTACGGCGTCACGGATTTCCTGGTGTTCGTCAGGCGTATAGAGCATGGTCATGGCGGTTTCCTGTCATGTCTGAGGCAATTGCGGCACAGCAGTGCCCTTGGCACCTCTGCACAGAGGCACCTTTTGTTGAATCGTTTTGGTTGGTTGGCCGGTCAGTCGAAGGTGACTTCAGCCTTCATCGCCAGCCGGCCAGCGCATTCCGTCCACAAGTCGGCGCTGTCCGGGCCGGTAATCTGGCCGCACAGATCAAAATCCGTCGTATCGAAAAGCGGACCGACCCCACGGAACGCAAAGTGTCGAATGCGTTTGGCCGGATGTCGGGTCCGAAAGGCTTCGAGCAGCAGCGTGGCGGCCAGCGGCCCCTGCACGACGAGACCCGGGTAGCCTTCTACCTCGGCCGCGTAGGGCTGGTCGTAGTGAATGCGGTGGCTGTTGAACGTCAGCGCCGAGTAACGGAACAGCAAGACCGGGTCGGGATGAACGGACTGGCGAAACTCGGCACAGCCCTCGACTGGCGCGCCGGCCAGGGGCGCACCTTTCGGCGCTGGCTGGCGGTAGACGATGTCCTGTTCCTCAACCAGGCAGACACCACGCTCACCGGAGACCGTGTGCTCCACGGTCACGAACACCAACTCGCCATTGCGTCCGGTTTTGCGTTCACAGTGTGCAATGCGGGAAATCCTGGTAACGGCCTCGCCGACCCGCAGTGGCTGCTCGAAACTCAGGCGGCCGCCTGCCCACATACGGTTGGGCAGGTCCACCGGCGGCAGGAAACCACCGCGTTTCGGATGGCCGTCGATGCCGATTTCGCTGGCCCGGGCGTTGGGCGTGAAGTACACCCAGTGCCACAGGGGCGGCAAATCGGCACCCACTTCCAAACCATCGGGATCCAGATCAAGCGTGGCGGCCAGCGCCTGGACAATACGTTGATCGATGCGGTCGGCACGCAGTTCCCCTCGGCCCACCCATTGGGTCAAGTCAACTGTGCTTGTCTTGTTGCAACCGTTCATTCTCGTCTCCTGCGCCACGTGTTCTGTTATCAGGCTTCTTTGCGACGTGCCGCCGGCAAGTCGGTGCAACTGCCATGGGCGACTTCCGCCGCCATCCCCACGGTCTCACCCAAAGTCGGATGAGGATGGATGGTCTTGCCGATATCCACGGCATCGGCGCCCATTTCGATGGCCAGGCACACCTCGCTGATCAGATCGCCCGCACCAGTGCCGACGATGCCTCCGCCGACCACCCGATGAGTTTCTGCATCAAACAAAAGCTTGGTGAAGCCTTCATCTCGGCCATTGGCAATCGCGCGTCCAGACGCGGCCCACGGGAAAACCGCGGCCTCGACTTTGATACCTTTGTCCTTGGCTTCTTGCTGAGTAAGTCCGGCCCAGGCAACTTCTGGGTTGGTGTAGGCAACGCCCGGAATCTGCAACGCATCAAAACGGCTGCGAGCAAGCTCTGAATTGTTCAAGGCTTCACCTGCTGCCACTTCAGCGGCGACATGCCCTTCATGGACCGCTTTGTGAGCAAGCATGGGCTGGCCAACGATGTCGCCGATCGCGAAGATGTGCGGTACGTTGGTGCGCATTTGCTTGTCCACGGAGATGAACCCACGCTCACCGACGTTGATACCCGCCTTGTCGGCATCGATTTGGTCGCCATTGGGTTTGCGGCCGACAGCGACCAATACCAGGTCATAGCATTGCGGCTCGGAGGGGGCTTTTTCACCCTCGAATGTCACCCAAATGCCCTGCTCGCTGGACTCGGCTTTCACCGTGCGGGTTTTCAACATCACGTGATCGAAACGGTGGCTGTTGTGCTTTTCCCAGACCTTGACCAAATCGCGATCAGGCCCTTGCATCAAGCCGTCAAGCATCTCGACCACATCGATGCGTGCGCCAAGGGCTGAATAGACGGTTGCCATCTCCAGCCCGATAATCCCGCCGCCCACTACCAACATGCGCTTGGGCACCGCCCTGAGTTCCAGGGCACCGGTGGAGTCGACGATGCGCGGATCCTGCGGCATAAAGGGCAGCTTGACTGCTTGGCTGCCGGCGGCAATCACGCACTGTTTGAAGCGAATGACCTGCTTTTCACCTGTCTGTTTCTGGCCGGAACCCGAACAGAGTGCGACCTCGATATGGTGCGGATCGAGGAAGCGCCCGAAGCCGCGCACGACCTCAACTTTGCGGCCCTTTGCCATCCCGGCGAGCCCGCCAGTCAGCTTGTTGACCACCGATTCTTTGTGAACGCGCAACTTGTCGATATCCACCTGGCCTGCGCCAAAGTCGATACCCAGTGGTGCCAAATGCGTGACTTCCTCCATCACCGAAGCGATATGCAGCAACGCTTTGGAGGGGATGCAGCCAACGTTCAGGCACACACCACCCAGCGAAGCATAGCGCTCCACCACGATGGTTTTCTGGCCCAGATCGGCTGAGCGAAACGCAGCGGAGTAACCGCCAGGGCCACCCCCCAAAACGAGCACGTCGCACTCCAGATCAGCGTTGCGGGAGCCGGTTGAAGTCACTGCTGGCACCGACGCCGGCGATGAAGCTGCTATTGCTGATGGCAAAGGCCGGGCTGCAACATCATTCAACTCCAGCGTCAACAACACCGCGCCTTCGGCCACGTTCTCGCCGACCTTGACCAGCACTTCCTTGACCACACCGGCGGCTGAAGAAGGCACATCCATCGTCGCCTTGTCGGATTCCAGCGTGCAGATGGCGTCATCGACAGCCACCACATCGCCGACTTTGACCAGCACCTCAATCACCGGCATGGCGGCGGCATCGCCGATGCCTGGCATCTTCACTTCAATAACCTGACTCATGTGCTCTCCCTCAAAGAGTAATTCGACGGAAATCAGCCAACAGAGCCGCCAAATGCTGGAGGAAACGTGCCGCCGCCGCGCCATCCACGACACGGTGATCCCAGGAAAGTGCCAGGGGCAGAATCAGGCGGGGGGCAAATGAATTACCATCCCAAACCGGCCTGATTTGCGCGCGAGTGACGCCAAGGATCGCCACTTCAGGCGCATTGATAATCGGCGTAAAACCGGTACCGCCAATTCCACCGAGACTGGAAACGGTGAAGGTTCCACCCGTCATGTCCGCGGGGCCCAACTTGCCGTCCCGTGCTTTGCGCGCCAACTCTCCACATTCTGTGGCGATCTGGCCGATGCCTTTTTGATCGGCATCGCGAATCACCGGCACAACCAGCCCGTTTGGCGTGTCAGCAGCAAAACCAATGTGGTAGTACTGCTTCAGGATCAGGATCGGCTCGCCGTCTTCGTTGCCCAACGAGCTATTGAACTGCGGGAAGGCTTTCAGGCTGGCGACCGCGGCCTTGATCAGGAAAGCCAGCATGGTGTACTTGATCGCGTCCTTGCCGCCTTCGGTGTTGAGCTGGACGCGAAACGCTTCAAGCCCGGTGATATCCGCTTCTTCGCTGTTGGTGACGTGGGGAATCTTCACCCAGTTACGCGAGAGGTTAGCGCCGGAGATTTTCTTGATACGCGACAGCGCGACCTTCTCGACAGTGCCGAATTTGGCAAAATCGATGTCTGGCCAAGGCAGCAGGTTGAGTCCGCCTGAGTTGTCGGCCCGAAGTACAGGACTGTCGAGGCGAACCAGGGCGTCCTTGACGAAGCGTTCGACATCCTCACGAAGCATTCGCCTGCCCTTGCCGGTGGCCGCCACTCGAGTGACGTCCACACCCAGTTTTCGCGCATAGCTGCGCACTGAAGGACTGGCGTGTGGTTTCGGGCCAGATGTACTCACCGCTGGCGCAACGGGCATCACGACGACTGAGGGCGGTGGATTCGAATCTGGCTTACTCACGGCTACATCAGCCACCACAGTGCTGTTCTCGGCACTTTGAGCAGGAAGCGTTTCATCAACGGCCATCTGCAAAGTGAGAATCGAACTGCCTTTGGAAACCCGATCGCCCTCCTTGATCGTCACCGACACAACGGTGCCGGCACCTGGGCTCGGTACGTCCATCGATGCCTTGTCCGATTCCAGGGTCAACAAAGGGTCATCGAACGCCACTTTATCGCCCGGCTTGACCAACACCTCGATCACCGGGAGGTCTTTGAAGTCCCCGATGTCAGGGACATGAATCTCTCTGATTTCACTCATGACTTACCGTCGCCCAGAAATAGATCCGTTGCGGGTTCACGCAACGGAAGGAGCGCTCATCGAGCGCATGCGAAGAGAAAACCTGTTAGCGCGTCCACGGAGCCGGACGATCACCTTTCAGGCCGTAGCGCTCGATGGCTTCTGCCAGCACCTGACGCGGCAAACTGCCGTCACGCACCAAACCGTCCAGAGCCGCCAGGACCACCTGGTGACGATCGACTTCAAAGAAGCTGCGCAAGGCGGCACGGGTATCACTGCGGCCAAATCCGTCGGTACCCAGGGCAATGAAGCGCGCATCGACATAGCTGGCGATCAGTTGCGGCCAGGCGCGAACGTAGTCGGAGGCGACAATCACTGGCGCATCGCCGGCGAGGGAGGCGCAAAGGTGGCTGACTTGCTCAGGATCTGCCGGGTTCAGGCGATTGTGTCGTTCCACTTCCCGCGCTTCCCGAGCCAGCTCGCTGAAGCTGGTGACGCTCCACACCTCGCTCGATACCTGCCAGTCGGCCGCCAGCAATTCGGACGCTGCGATCACTTCGCGCAGGATGGTCCCGCTGCCCAGCAAGCGGACCGCGCCACGGGATGACGCTGCATCCGTCACGGCGTAGCGATACATGCCGCGAATGACTTGATCCTCGACGCCGGCCGGCAACGAAGGCTGGGCGTAGTTCTCGTTCATCACGGTGATGTAATAGAACTCATCGACATCCCGTTCCATCATCTGGCGCATGCCATGGTCGACAATCACCGCGAGTTCGCCCGCGAAAGCCGGGTCATAGGCGCGGCAGTTGGGCACGGTCGCAGCCACTACATGGCTACTGCCATCCTGATGCTGCAGCCCTTCTCCACCCAGGGTCGTACGCCCTGCGGTGGCGCCCAGCAAGAAGCCGCGGGCACGTTGATCAGCCGCTGCCCATATCAAATCGCCGACGCGCTGAAAACCGAACATCGAGTAGTAGATGTAGAACGGCAGCATCGGTTTACCGTGTACGCTGTAGGAGGTCGCGGCAGCCACCCAGGAAGACAGTGCGCCCGCTTCAGTAATGCCCTCCTCCAACAGCTGGCCATCGCGGGCTTCACGGTAATACAGCATCGAGCCTGCATCTTCTGGCTCGTAAAGCTGCCCCAGCGGCGAGTAGATACCGATCTGGCGAAACAGGTTGGCCATACCGAAGGTACGGGCTTCGTCCGCAACGATAGGAACGACGCGTGGCCCCAGCTCTTTGTCTTTGAGCAAGCCACCGAGCATCCGTACCACGGCCATCGTGGTGGACATCTCTTTGCCGTCGGCCTCGAACGCGAAACGAGCGTAGTCAGCCAAGGCTGGCACAGCGACGTGCTCGTTACCTTTTTGCCGCTTAGGCATGTAGCCGCCCAACGCTGCTCTGCGCTCACGCAGATATCGCATCTCCTGACTGTCTTCAGCCGGGCGATAGAAGCGCAGTTGCGCCACATCATCGTCCGACAGTGGCAGCGCGAACCGATCGCGGAACGCCTTGAGTGCGTCGATATCCAGCTTCTTCGCCTGGTGCGAGGTCATGCGCGATTCGCCGGCGCCGCCCATGCCGTAACCTTTCTTGGTTTTGGCCAGGATGACGGTCGGCCGTCCCTTGTGCGCTTTGGCAGCGGCGAACGCTGCATGCAACTTGCGGAAATCGTGACCGCCGCGCTTGAGAGCATCAATCTCGGCATCGGACATATGCGAGACCAGCTCCTTGACCTCTGGATCCTGTTGGAAGAAGTGCAGCAGGTTGTAGGCACCGTCCTTGGAACCGAGCGTCTGGTATTGGCCATCTACGGTCTGAGCAAAGCGCTGCAACAGGGCATGGTTGGTGTCCCGTGCGAACAACGGGTCCCAGTCCGATCCCCAGATGACCTTGACCACATTCCAGCCGGCACCGGTAAACAGCGCCTCGATTTCTTGAATGACCTGGCCGTTGCCACGAACCGGTCCATCCAGACGCTGCAAGTTGCAATTGACGATAAAGGTGAGGTTGTCGAGTTTTTCCCGCGCGGCAAGGGTGAGCCCCGCAATCGACTCTGGCTCATCCATTTCACCGTCACCAAATACCCCCCAGACATGACGCTCGCTGGTATCGGCAAGATTACGGTTTTCGAGGTAGCGCATATAACGCGCTTGATAGACAGCACTGATGGGGCCAATGCCCATCGATCCGGTCGGGAACTGCCAGAAGTCAGGCATCAACCAAGGGTGCGGATAAGAACTCAGCCCATTGCCCCCGACTTCCTGGCGGTAGTTAGCAAGTTGCTCTTCGGACAGTCGTCCCTCAAGGAACGCACGGGCGTAGACGCCAGGTGCCGAATGCGGCTGGTAAAACACTAGATCGCCGCCGTGATTTTCATCCCGGGCACGGAAGAAGTGGTTAAAGCCGACCTCAAAGATTTCGGCGGCAGATGCATAACTTGCGATATGCCCACCCAGATCTCCGTAGGCCTGGTTTGCGCGCACCACCATGGCCAATGCATTCCAACGAATGATCGAAGTAATCCGTTCCTCGACAGCAAGGTCTCCTGGATAGGGACCCTGCCTTTCAATCGGAATTGTGTTCCGATACGCCGAGTACGGGTGCACATGCGAGGTGATGCCAAGTGCTCTTGCGTGTTGCTCTAACTGTTTAAGCAGGAACTGGCCTCGCTCGGAACCGCCATCGCGTACGACGGCCTCCAGCGACTCCAGCCACTCCTGCGTTTCATCCCGGTCACTATCCGCCGATGCCATTGACCCAGTGCTTTCATTTAGCGAACTCATGTCTGCCTCCACTCTTATTGTTGTTTGCTTAGAGATGAACCGACAGAACGTGCCGCCGTACTAAGCTTCATTACTTAAGTTTCAGCACTGATTGAGAGCCTGAAACTGGATTGATCGATAAAGATGCCAAGCTTTTACCCGAGCCCGTTTCAGGTCGTCGTGCGGAAATCTCCAACCGCCGCGTTGAGCGCGCTGCCCACCTGCTTCAGCCCGCGCACCGACTCTTCCAGCAGCCCGCTGGCGGCGGTGCTCTGCTCCGCGACCGCCCTTACCCGTTCCATACTTTCGCCAACCTGTTCAGCCACCGCACTCTGCTGCTCGGCCGCCGCGGCGATCTGCTGACTCATCTGCTCCACGGTCGATACCGCTGCGGCGATTTCCTGCAGCGCCTGGGACGCCTGTGCGGCAAGCACCACGCTTTCGCCGGTCAGCACCTGACTACCCTGCAATCGACTGTCGGCCTGCTCGGCTACGCTGCGCAGTTGCTGGATGATGGTGGCGATGCTGTCGGTGGAGGCTTGTGTGCGTCGCGCCAGGTTGCGTACCTCGTCAGCCACCACAGCGAAGCCACGACCGTTTTCGCCGGCACGTGCCGCTTCAATCGCCGCATTCAGGGCCAGCAGATTGGTCTGTTCCGCCAAGGCCTTGATCACATCCAGCACCTTGCCGATGGCCGCACTCTCATTGAGCAGCGAGCCCATGGACTCGGAACATCCGCACATTTCCTGTGCCAGGTGACCAATCTTTGTCGTCGCCTGGCGTACCAGTTCCTCGCCTTTGCGCGCCTGGCTATTGGCCTGCTCGACGGCATTACGGGTCTGACTGGTATTGCGCGCGACGTCCTGGGCGGTAGCCGCCATCTGTTGCATGGCGGTGGCTGCCAATTCGGTTTCCTCGCGCTGCGAGTCGACACCCTGACGAGTACGTTCGGTCACCTGCACCAGCCCGTTGGCGGACTGATTCAACTGCTCGACACCCTGACCAATCCGGCCGATCAGCCCACGCAGACTGGCGAGCATGAGTCCGACGCTGCCGAGCAACTGCCCCAGCTCATCACGGCGTCCAGCGGCATCGATCTGTGCGCTGAGATCGCCCGATGCCACGCGCCGGGTCAGCTCAACCGCCTGACGCAATGGCTGCAGGATCAAATGGCGAATCAAAAGGCTGGCGCCGATGCCGAAGCTAAGCGCTAACAGCACAATCCCCCCGAGCAGCCGCGATACCCGCTGACTCATCACCTGCGAGGCTTGCACTTGGGCGACGCGCACTTCGCCAAGCAGTGCGCTGACCTTGAACGCAGCGACATTCATCGCGGCCTGGCTGTCGCTGGTTTGATCACGGCTTGCGGCGTAACCGTTGAACGCGGCGTGGTATTCATCCAGCGCCGCACGCGCCTGGGCCAGAGACTCGCGCTCCGCACCTTCGAGGCGCAACTCCAGGTTTTCCATGTACGAGCGCAGCTCGATAACCCGCGCCTCCCAGGCATTGCGCACTTCAGTGCTGCCTTGCAGCGTGAAATAGAGTTCGCTGTCGCGCAGGTTGGCCAGCTTGTCACGCAGCGTCGAGGCTTGTTCAAGCTGCAGCATGCGCACCGAATTAGCCGGTTGCGCCCGAGTGGCCAATAGGTTGACGGCGTCGAGCTGATCGAGCATCACCACAGTGAATCGCTCGCCAAGCACCTGGGCAAGCTGCTGCATGCGCAGGCGAGCCTCGCGGGCATCGCGCTGGGCTTGAGCGTACCGCTCGAACTGGGCGAGATAAATTTTCGCGGCTTCCATGGCACCGCCCTGCCCGGTTTCCACCCGGGAATTTTCCAGCAATGCGACCAGCTCGCCGGTGACGCGGGAAACCTTGCGCGCCTCCTCCTCAGCCAGGTCCAGGCCGAACGCCTTTACCGCTACTTGCGCCTGCAACAGCAGCGACTCAACGGCGGCGACGTCATTCATCTTCTGGGCCCGAGCTTCGAGCACGTTGAGGGCATAAAACCCGGTCGCTGCAACGCCCAGTGTCGACAACAGGACCAGACCGAAACCCAGCGTCAGCTTGGTGCCGACTGACAGATTGCCCAGGACGCGTGCGATCATAGGGACGACCCTTTGCACAACGACAGAAAAGTGCAAGTCGCATTGAGGTCATGGCGGCCGAATCTGAACCAAAAAGGATATGGCGTGGAGCACGATGGCGCGCTGGGCATATGAATTCTTCTTGTTGTTCTTAGACTGTCGACGCTCTGCGCCGCTTGCGTTTAGAGCCTATCCCGTATGCCTGCGGGTCGGCCAATGGCCAATAATGATGCGAGCTAGCTGAAATGCTAATAGCCCCTGACTCTCCCGCCGAGCCGCCGCATTGCACGAGCGGCTCGACTGTTCAGAAGTGTATTTACCGCCTCAATCGGTAAGAGTTTTCAGGCTCTGCCTGAAGTTTGCGTACTCCTTACGGACGAACTCTTCGAAGCTGGTCGCAGGACGGCCAAGGAGGAAGGACAGCACGTTGGAATTACCGACAAAGTCATGGTTGCTGTAATGCGCTGCGATAGCGAGATTCATCCGCAACATATGCTGGAGCGCAGCGGGATCCAAATTTTCGAACCGTTCCCGGACGAACACCTCGACATCGAAGCGTTCGACGGCAATCTCGCGTCCTGTCACCTTCGAAGCGACCGTCCCGATGTCATACGCGGTGAAGCGCCCGGGACCGACCAGTTCATAGGTGGCGCCGGCGTGACGCTGTGGGTCAGAGAGAACCTGCGCAACCACCTCGGTGACGTCTTCCAGGTCCACCATCGACTGTCGTTTGTCCAGCGACCACGCCAGGCGGAAAACTCCTTCCTCGAACACCGCCTTCATGCGCGAAGCCAGCATGTAGTTGGCCGGCTGCAAAATGGTGTATTCGAGCCCGGAGGACAGCAAGTGCTCCTCAATATCGCGCTTGATCTCATGCTGGATCAAGTCGCTGGCGATGGCGTGGAGCACTGAACTGAAGACGAAGTGGCCAACGCCCTCTTCCCTGGCTGCGTCAATTATGGAGAAACCCATCGCACGCTCGTCCTGATGGAGCGTCGGGCCAATGTGATACAGGCTTGTGACGCCCTTCATGGCGCGGGCAATGAAGGCCGGATCGGCAAGATCGCCCACCAGAACTTCTTGTGCGCCGAGCGCTCGAAGCTGCCCGGCCGACGCTTCGGTTCTAACGCAGGCCCGCACCTGATGGCCGGATGCGAGCAGCTTGGGTACCAGCCGCTTGCCCTGATTGCCATTAGCGGAAGTGATGAGTATCAAAGAATTCGTCTCCTGGAAGAAACCAACCAAGTATCAAAAGAACAAAGTGATGCCGACTTGCAGATTAAGTGCATCTTTGACATCGGGACTGAATGCCGGATGCTCGACATAACTGAGCCCGGTACGCAAATAGGTGCCAGCGGCAAGGCGCATGTTGTAAGCAAGCGTCGTCGACTTTGAATCGTCGGCGTTCGATACATGGAGCTTATCGAGCTTGGTGTTGGCATCGTCGCTGTAGCTGGTAAACCCGTATTCCAGCGTCAACATGTCGAACGGGCGTGAGTCAAATGGCCCTTTTGTGAACACGCGCAAGCCGTAATACAGGTCAAACAGGTTTCGATCTTCTGGTGCCGACATCCAGGTAAAGCCGGCATAAAGGCCGCGTGAGGCGATGGCGCTTTCGAACTGGTAGAACTGGTAGTCGCCGAGTACATAACCCGCGTAGTTGTCGTCGCTGCGCTCGCTGCTCAAAAACTGGCTGTAGTCCGATGTGTTGTAAATATAACCGGCACGCAACCACGCATACGGAGTGCCCGGCGTAGCGTTGCGTTTAAAACCGAGCTCATCAATGTACAGTGCGCCACCATGGTCTACGTGCATATCAAGCTCCCCTAGATTGCGGTCGATTTCCGCGTCCATACCGTCGGGACTGATGCTGCGTTGAACACCGAATTTGTTATAGAAGTTGCCGAGGTTCAAGGTCACATTGGCTGCAGGACTGGATACAGGCGCGTGGCTCAAGCCGACCTGGTACGGGATAAGGGCCTGCAGACCTTGGGTGCCACCCGCTAGCGTACCGCCAGTGAACGGGCCGACGAACTCCAGGTCGTTGGGGAACACTCCGATCTTGAATTCGACGGTTTTATCCCACAGGCTCTGGTAGTAAGCGATACGCGTGTAACTGAATTTCGATGACGGATTCACTTCATCCCAGCTGGAGTAGTAACTTCCTACTCCAAAGATAAATTGGCCATTTTTCAGGCCAACTTGCCCCAGGTCGTAGGTAAATCCTGCCACCAGGTTCGACGAGTAAGTCGGACGCTCGCCGCTATAGGCTTGCGGATTGTGCCGGTCGTGATCCAGGTAGTTATTGGTAAAATTGGACATGTTGAGGATGCTGAAGCCGATCCCGTGCTCAGCAAGATCATTACGCAGTCCACCGGCGTCGCCGAGGATACTTTCGGACGGCGGTGGCAACTCGGTCAGTTGGCCGTGTTCAACCAAAGCATCGATTTTCGCGAATTGCTTTTTACGCTCGATAATTTGGCCAAGCAATTGACTTTCGGGCAGTGATTTTTCCCCGGCCGCCGCGTCAAGCAACGCAGCCGGCAGTTTCAGCTCCGGGGCAACCTGCCCAGCTAAATATTGCTGAGTCGGTGTTGTTTCAGCACGAGCATTCAAAGAATGAGCTGCCCATATTGCCAGGGATGCCGCCAGCGTAACCCGTATAAATTCGGGCGCGCGCTTACGGATTCGGTTCATCCCGATTGAGTTGGGCCGCATACGATTACCTTTTTATTTTTTTGTATTCAGAAGCTAAAGAGATTGGATCGCACTATGTGACTTTGGCTGCAGTAGAAATCCACGCCTGTTGCGGCGACTTGGCGGACATGCACAACAAGCCGAACGCAAGAATCGGCAGTGCCGGAAAGAGCATCAAGCCCAAGCTGTAGGAGCCGCTTTTATCGAAGACCATACCCAATACGATAGGTCCGATAATTGCTCCCAGCAGGGTGACCGAAAAGGCGCTGCCAAAGATCCGTGCGTAAGCCAGTCGACCAAATCGGCGGGCAATCAGGTAACCCAGAATATCGATCTCGGCCCCCTGAGAGGCACCGATCAGAAAGCTGGCGGGCAGCGCCCAGTTCGGCCCCTCAATCAGCATAAGGAAGCCGACAAGTTGGCAGGCGAGAAAAATCCCAGCCACGGTGCGGGTGTGCAGATGATCCAGCAAGGCGCCGCCGAACAGTCGCCCCACTAGTGAGCCGACAGAACCCGCCGCAACGATGCCGGCTATCTGAGCGGCGGATACGCCCCAATCCGACAGCATCGCCGGCAGGTGAAAGCTTGCGCCGACAGCACCAAACAGCACCAGTACAAAGGCCATCGAATACAGCCAGAAATCCCGCGTCGCCATGGCACTGCGCAGGGTCAGACCGTCCTGACCAGATTGCGTTTTCGCACCGCGGCGTTCCGCCTCGGGCATCGGCCCCTTATTGTCACGGACAAACACGGCGAGATTGACCAGGCCAATGACCAGAGCAATTGCCCCGGCCGCCACAAAAGCCTCCCGCCATCCGTGCAGTAGGATGTTTTGCGAAATAAGGTAGGAAAATCCGCCAGTGCCTACCGCAAGGCCCGAGGAGGTAATGGCAAAGGCAAGCCCCAGGTGCTTGTCGAACCAGCGCTGGGTCAAATACAGGAAGGCCGGATAACTCGCCAGATTGCCAAAGGCCACACTCAACGCGGTGATCGCGACAAAAGCGCCGAAGGAGTGTGTGAGCGACAGGCACATGTAGCTGCCACACCCCAACACCGTGCCGACCAACGCGACCCGGCGTGCGCCAAAACGGTCGACAAGGAAGCCGGCCAGTGGCATCACTAGGGCATTACAGATGGCCGCGGCGGAAATGATGATGGAGAAATCGGTACGGGACCAACCGAACTCGCCGGTCACCGACTTCATGAACAGGCCCAGCGGAATCAGGAGAATGGCGGGCGACGCGATGCTCATCCCGAGAAAGCATCCAACGAGTACTGACCAGCGTTTCATGTGTTGTTTCCTTATTATTGTATTGGCAAACGAACTGGCAGCTTGAGGCTGCAGACCGATCCGCGTGCCTTGTAAAAAGTGGCGCGCCGGGTGAGCCCCCCACTAGCCGGTATGTTCTCGGGCAGCAGGAGCGTCGTGTTTCACATTGGAGATACCGGTCACTTCAAAGGCAGCCAGCGGTCTGACACGCTCGGCGGCAAATGCGCACTCGCGCAACGTCGGGACCAGCTCATGGAGCTTGTCGAGTCAGCAGGCTGGGTCTCGCAGGCGGCAGCGGCTGGGACGGCACGAACAGTTTTGGGCTATCGCTCATGGTGAGATTATTTTGTTGTTTAAACTTGGAACCCGATTTGGCTTTTTTACGAGCCTACGTGCACCCACCAATTATATCAACACCGGTTGAGATAATTGGACGGATGGACAGATCATAAGGAGGAAAAAATAGCGACCACCCACGACGGTGCGGTCACCAGCATTCGAGTGACTATTACCGCGTGGGGCTGATCGGGGAAACTTGCTTCAGTTCCAGAAAGCGCTGGGCTCACCAACGAGTTGGAAAGAATGGTCAGAGACGCCGCCAGTAATAGTGCGAGCGCCCTCTTATCCTTTGAGATCAGGAGAGAAACTAGAAAGGCGTCTGATGAAGAGTCCATAGAGACTGCACGTCTTATGGAGAACAAGCTCTCCATGGCAGACGCAACCTCACAACGGAAGGTGAGCGCAATGCGCTTGTAAATACACCGCTCGACCAACGAGGTAGCCTTTACTGTTGGCGCCGACGCCAAATTGACCCACGTGCTGACGCAAGCTTGACCCTCCTCCAATTCTGCACAAATGCAGCAAAGGCAATGGTTCGCGATGAACAGACTCGGTCAGTGACATCTCGGCCACTGGGACAATTCGGAGTCGGCGCCAACAGCCGATACCGCACTTGTCTCCGTACAGCTCCTTATCGTGGTTGCAGCTGTACATGTAGCCCTGGCTATGCGTGACGTCTTCACACAACTCGCCGAGCTGAATGGCCTTGAAGACGTCTCCACGCACCTCGTTGCCATTGAAGAAGTAGGCAGCATGGATGTGGTAGCCCCTGCCATTATTAGGATCTCCCTGTTCCACTGAGTAGATGTGGCCGATGAGGTGGTCGAAGAGCGGGTTGCGCCTGTGCTCGGCAATCAGCTCATCCAGGGCATCGAATACGTGCTCGATTTGCAGCTTGGCCTGCGCCTCGGAACGGTAGTGAAAATCGACTCTGACGATGGTGATGCAGGAGTAGAGCTCCCATATGAACAATCGAATCTGCCGGGATTGTTACCTTCTCGCCTGACAGTTCGTAAACCACATCCTGAGTCACTTCAATCACTGATGCCATGGTGCCCTCCTTGTAAAAGGGCACCACTGGAGTGGCAATCGGCCACTCAGGAAATAGGACATTCGCTCAGAAAGGAAATAGCCATCGTTTGATCGATAGCACTCAAGCAGTTGCCCGCCGAACGTGCCCATGCGAAAGGTTCATGCCCTGCCGGCTTGGATTCATGGCGAAGGATCACCCCGATGCCGACTTCAACACCGTAGCTCATCCTCTGCTGCAACCAAACACACGACAACGATTGCCATACACCTTGGTCGCCGCCTTGCAGAGGTAGCTCACTCGAACGAAATACTGATCCAACTCCGCCGGATCATCCTGAGAGAGGTGGTATTCAGCGTTCTCGGGGATATGCACCAAACCATTGGTATCATCGATAGGCATTCTCAACGCACTGGCCCATGCAGCATGAATGCGGCCGTATGTATTCTCTCGTGCTGAGTCAAAGTATCCCACGGTGTGGTACGCATCCTTGTTGAGCAGTAAGACGAAGTGGTAATGCGGTCTACCCTCTCGCCCAACCTCCCTGGCCCAGCACCAGCGGACGTCTGTCTGATGAGCAGTACCGTTCAACCGCCTGGAGCGCTCTCGCGCCGATTGGATTCTGAAGGTCAACGAATCGACAAATCTGGAAATGACAGTGTTATCTGATGCAAGGACAGAGTCGTCATCTGGGAAATGTAGGTCGAACCGTACCGCGAACACCTGGCGGTGAGCTCTCAGCGCTAACCGTGTGGTCTCATGAATGCCTTCGAGGTATTCCGTAATGAAAGGAGCATAGGACGTCAGTACAGGCAGTCCTCGAAAGGTGCTCTCGTAGTGCAGGTGGAGATTGCTGTTGTCAGGGTGACGCTTGGGCTGGTATGTCATGGGAATGTTCCACTGAGTGCGGATTCCACGCCATCCGGACACTCAGCCCACCAACATCCGGACACTCGTTCCACGCTCATTCGGACAGGCAGTCGGAGCGTAGCGACGCAGGTTTGTATTGTTAGTCTGAAGTCCCTTCTGCCGTCAATTTCGTCGCGCGTCTGCGCAGCGATTCGCCCTTCAGTTCGATCCGATAAGCGTTGTGCACTAACCGGTCGAGGATCGCATCGCCCAAGGTTGGATCGCCGATCAGTGCATGCCATTTGTCCACCGGCATTTGGCTGGTCACCAGTGTTGAGCGGTTCCCGTAGCGGTCGTCCAGCAGTTCCAACATGTCGCGCCGTTGCGGCGCGGTAAACGTCGCGAGACCCCAGTCGTCCAAGATCAATAGGTCAGTCTTGGCATAGCCCGCCATCAGTTTGGCGAAGCGACCATCACCGTGCGCCAGGCCCAGTTCTTCCATCAGACGCGGCAGGCGCAGGTAGCGCACGCTGTAGCCGTCCCGGCAGGCCTTGTGGGCCAGCGCACAGGCGAGCCACGTTTTGCCTACGCCAGTCGGGCCGCCGATGATCAGGTTCAGGCCATCGCGCAGCCATTGGCCGCTGCCCAGTTGCAGGATCAGGGATTTGTCCAGGCCACGCGGGCTGCGGTAGTCGATGTCCTCCAAGCAGGCGTTGTGACGCAGTCGGGCTGCTTTGAGGCGGGTGGTCAAGCGCGCGTTTTCACGCTCTGTCAGCTCGCGGTCGACCATCAGGCCCAGGCGCTCATCGAAGCTGAGGTCGTTGATGTCGGGCGTCGCGTGTTGCTCGCCTAGCGCTTTGATCATGCCGTGCAGCCGCAGGGTTTGCAGCTTGTCCAGAGTCGGGTTGGGTAGCATTTCGATGCTCCTTTTTCAGGTCAGTGGTAATAGCCTGGGCCACGCAGGTTGATGTGTTCATCGGGCAACAGCGGCAGGTTTTGTTGGGCCAGCGGTAGCTTTTCCAGGCCTTGGCGCAGGATCGATTCGAGGCTCTTGTAACTGCATGCGCCCAGTGCCAGCGCACGCTGGCAAGCGGCCTCCAGCCGCGCTTCGCCGTGATGTTTACCCAGCCGCAGGATGCCCAGACAGGCGCGGAAGCCGTGCTGCGGATGGATTCGGCGTTCGAGGATGTAGGCGATGACGCCGGCAGTGTTCGGCCCGGTCTGCTCTGCCCAGCGGATCAGCCGTTGCGGTGTCCACTCGGCGTGTTCGCGGTGACTCTTGGGCATGTGCTCGATCTGGGTGGTGTGACGGCCTTTGTGTGGCGAGCGCCGGTGGCTGGCCACGCGTTGGTTGGCGTGGAAGCACTCGACGGTCTGCGCGGTCAGGCGCACTTCGAGCTGGCGCTTCACCAGTTGGTACGGCACCGAGTAGTAATGGCCGTCGACCTCGACGTGGTAGTCGATGTGGACGCGCACTTTTTTCCATTCGGCGTAGACGTAAGGGTGCTCCGGCAGCGGTTGTAGCGCCGGTTGGTCGATGGTCTCGAAGGCCGAGCGGCGTGAGCCGGGCAGCTTTTTGAAGGGCCGTTGGTTAAGACGTTCGAGCAACACACCGATGGCCGTGTTGAGTTCGCCCAAGGAGAAAAACTGGCGATTGCGCAGCGCCGCGAGGATCCAGCGCTCGACCACCTGCACACCCACTTCGACCTTGGCTTTGTCCTTGGGTTTACGCGAGCGCGCGGGCAACACGGCAACGCCGTAGTGCTCGGCCAAGTCGCGGTAGCTGGGGTTGATGTCCGGTTCGTAGCGGTGGGCTTTGGTGACGCCGCTGCGCAGATTGTCGGGCACCAGGATCTGTGATGTACCGCCGAAAAAAGCAAAACATCGAGCGTGCGAGCCCAGCCAGTCGGGGAGTTTCTGCGACCAGGTGGCCTCGGCAAAGGTGTAACTGGAGGCGCCCAGCACGGCGACGAAGACCTGCGCTTGGCGGATTTCGCCGGTGCGCCCGTCAATGATCGGCACGGTCTGGCCGGCGTAATCGACGAACAGCTTTTCGCCCGCGCGGTGCTCCTGACGCATGACCACATCGATCTTGGCGGCCCAAAGGCGGTAGTGCTCGCAGTACCAGCTGTATTGAAAACCTTGCGGATGGCTGAGGCGGTATTCCTGCCAGAGCAAAGCCAAAGTCACGCCGGGGCGGCGCAGCTCGGCGTGCGCCCATGCCCAGTCAGGCATCGGACGTTGATCACTTGGCGCAGGTACTGCCGGTGGAAACAAGCGTCGGTTCAGCTCCGCATCAGAGATATCGATGGGCCACTGAAGCCCACTGGCAGCGAACCGGCAAAGGTAGTCTCCTGCACTCGAATGGCCAATGGATAAGCTTCTGGCGATCTTGCGCACGGACAGGCCGGTGTCGAACTTAAGGCGTAGTACCTCTCGGATTTTACGCATGGATATACGCTCCACGGCGACCTCTTTGCTTCGAGAAAAGAGGTCGATGGTAGTGAAAAACCCTGCGTCGCTGCCTGCCTTAAAGTGTCCGGATAGCCGTGGAATCGGTGTCCGAATGCTCGTGGAATGAGTGTCCGGATCAGCGTGGAATCAGTGTCCGGATGTTGGTGGAATGGGTGTCCGGATGGTCATGGAATCCCCACCCTGAGTGAGTAGGTTCATCAACTCAGTGGATTCTGTAAATTTTTACAGTTCGTTCTGCAGGTGCAGCAGACCTCAGCAACTGCTACTAGGCGCTTTGTTCAGCCAGTGGCTGAGCTCACCCTTCTTGAGGGTGAGCGTGATGAAATGGATGCCTTGGATGAATGGATGGGTAAGGTCTATTCGTTGTTGATGGCTATGAGAGATGCAAGCTCTACCCAGATGACCCCATGCCCATGTATGGGTATATAAATAATACTAATACCGAAACCCACCACCCCACTCCTGCAAGGGAGTGGGACGGCAAACTGCCAGAGATCTCGGGAAGAATAGGACGGCAGCAGTGATTCAGAGGCTCTGGAAATAAACCAAAGATTCGAGTCATCGGGTGAGCCGAAGTGTCGGCCACAGACTTAGTTGACGCTCAGCGAGGGCATCTTGTGTCCTTTGTAATTAAAGCGGAGGACCGCATGTTACATGGACCGGCGCTTAGGCTGATGCTGAAGGCTAAGGCGCTTAGGGCTAACGAGGCATCAGTACACTGTTTCATTTTGGTGCGGAATACCACCAAGATTAATCAGCGTTGGCTGACTCCAGCGCGATGAGCTGGCATACAGAGGGTTACCAGCTTTTCGCTAACGGTGACCCAACGGTGACCAAAACGATCAGATCTCAGAAACAACAAAGCCCGGACCTTTCGGAACCGGGCTAAGTCATTGAAAAATATGGTCGGGACGGAGTGATTCGAACACTCGACCCCTAGCACCCCATGCTGGGGCCTGTAGCAACCTAACTTATTGTTTTTAAACGAATATAATCAATTACAAGGGTAACAAAAAACCCGCTTTTTTGTGCTTATGCAAACGGTAAACCGTGGCTTGTAGCGGTGGTTTTGCGCATATCCCTCCTCCGGCGTCCTGCCGACCACACATCACTCCTCACCCCCACTGCTACGCTGAAAACTCCACGGAGGATTCGCGATGCCAAACTCAGACCTGCTCCCTTCCCTGCTGTTCAAAATCAACGAAAACCAACTTGCACTCGAGGCCGCGATAATAGAGCTAACGCTTTGGGTCGAGCAAAGAGGATTCGCTGAGGTAGCTGGCAACGTTCGCGGTGCTCTGGAAACGATCGACGAGAACGAAGAGTTTATAAAAATGAGCCTCGCTGTACTCATGGCGCCGGAGTGAGCAATCAAGGGCAGCAATCGCCAAAAGCAAACACTCGAAAGTTTCTACGAATTTCAAAATCCATGTATCAACCAACTCGATTTTGCGGCTGGTTGCGCGACCAGTTTGTTAGAACACGATTTCCGCAATCGGCAATGTAAAGCAGCTGAGTCAATCTCGCATACGGCAAAGGAAGATTCGCCGGCCGCTTATGTGCCTCAGTAACTCTAAGCTGCCACATTATCTGAGCCTACCGCGCCGTCGACGCTCCTGACGTTTCAGATTCCGACTCACGATCGCCGGCTTTGCCGCCAAGGTTGCGATGGAGGGTCATTACACACATCCCAGTCATGGTTCCCGGCTCAGCGTCCCAATATGCGAATAATCTGTCCCGCCATGCCCATGGCATCGTAGCCCGTTTACCTACTATGGCTCTATGGCCCGATGAAACGGCGCCCGTGCCCGCCTGACAGAGGGCAGCTACATCTACGTGATTTTCATAGCACGCCGCCACAGAGTACAAATTGGAGAGAATAATGACAAAAATAGCCGAAGCCCAGAACACCCCTTCACCCACTGCTCCCTCGGCACCGGCCATCATCCGGTCGTCGGTGCGACAGCATTCGATCAAGGTAGAGCTTTGCACACCCGCCATCGGCGCCGAGCTCAGCAACGTCAGCCTTGTCGACGCTGCCCAAGATCCAGAACTGATCGCGCAAATCCGGGAGCTGTGGCTCAAGCACAAAGTGTTGTTCTTTCGCGACCAGAACATCACTCCAATGGAGCAACAGCACTTCGCCGCGCAATTCAGCGAACTGGAAGCCCATCCCTTGGCGCCGAGCCATCCTGAGGCGGACAAGCTGCTGATGCTGTACCGCAATCTCGATCCGAGCAAGCCCAAGAGCTATGTGGAAAAGGCTAGTCGCGAAAACCTCTGGCATGCCGATGTCACCTACAAGCATGCGCCGCCCCGCGGTGCGGTATTGCGCTGCGAACTGGGTCCGGAGACCGGTGGAGACACGCTGTTTTCCAACATGGTGATGGCCTACGAAAAGCTGCCCGAAAGCATCAAGCAACGAATCGATGGCTTGTATGCCAAGCACAGTGCCGAGCAGACCTTTGGCGCCCAGTTGCCACGCGAAGAACGTCACGCGATGGCCCTGAAGACCCCCGGCGTCGAGCATCCGGTAGTGCTTGTGCATCCCGAGACCGGCGAGAAGGTGCTGTTCGTCAATTCCGCATTCACCACCCATTTCTCGAACTTCTTCAACTTCGAGGACATCCGCTACGGCCAGGATTTCATGCCCGAGGCTCATCACCTGATGAACTACCTGATCTCCCAGGCCGCCATCCCGGAATACCAGGTTCGCCTGAAGTGGCGCACCAACACCGTTGCCATGTGGGACAACCTGCAAGTCCAGCACTACGCCGTGGCTGACTACGGCAATGCGCCACGGAAGATGCTGCGCGCGACCCTGGCGGGAACCCCGCTGACCTGACCCTGACTGCCAGACAGACAGCCCAGGCACCCGACCATCCGTGATGGTCGGACGATCCCGGCCGCCGAAAAATTCCCGATCAAAACAACAATCAACGGAGATACCTATGCTCTACGAACACGTCGACACCGCAGTCATCGATGGCGAATCCCTGCCGTGGATCCCGTTTACGCCTTATGCGGATAACGTCCTGCTGAAGTACTTCAAACTTGACCCGATCCGCGGTGAATGGATCGTCATGATGAAGGCGCCGATCGACATGCAACTGCCCAAACACCATCACACGGGGACGGTGATGGTCTACACCTTTGAAGGCCAGTGGAAATACAAGGAGCATGACTGGGTCGCCGGCCCGGGCAGCATCGTGTACGAGACGGCTGGATCGACTCACACGCCGGAAGTCGTCAGCACCGGAAGTGGAGACGGATATGTGCTCACGCTGGTTCAGGTCAATGGCGATCTCGCGTTTCTGGATGAGAACGACAACATCGTCGCGCTCGAAAACTGGAAGTCCGGGTTGAAGCGTTATCTCGCCTATTGCGAGCAGCATGACATCGCGCCGAAAGACCTCACGGCATTCAACTGATCTGAGTTCCAGGAGAACTCCCGGCACCCCTCGAATCAAGGAGGAGCCGGGAAAATAAACCTGATCGCAAAAATCCAGGGGAGGGAAACAGGCTGTTGCGGTTCGCGGTCTTGACGCGGAATCTGACCCGGGCCTGGCCGCCTGCTCGCTCCCCCGATCACAGACAAGCGAACGGAGCGATGCCATGCATGGCCTGATGATGCACAAGCAGCTGTTGATTTCCTCACTCATTGAACATGCCGACCGCCATCACGGTGATACGCAGATCGTATCCCGTCGGGTGGAGGGCGATATCCATCGCTACACCTTCCGAGACTGCCACCATCGCGCGCGCCAGTTGGCCAGCGCACTCACCCGCCTGGGCGTCAAGCCTTCCGAGCGGATCGGCACGCTGGCATGGAATGGCTATCGGCACCTGGAGTTGTACTACGGCGTTGCCGGCATGGGTGCCATTGTGCATACCATCAACCCTCGCCTGCATGAAGACCAGGTCGCCTACATCGCCAATCACGCCGAAGACCAGTACATCTTCTTCGACTTGACCTTCTTGCCACTGATCAAGGCCATCGCCGGGCGCTGCAATGGGGTCAAGGCGTTCATCGCCATGACCGATCACGTCCACATGCCCAAGGATGCCGGCATCGACAACTTGCTGTGCTATGAAGACCTCCTTCAACAGGGATCCCCTGACTACGCCTGGCCGGTTTTCGACGAGGATGCCGCCAGTACGCTCTGCTACACCTCCGGCACGACGGGCCACCCGAAAGGGGTTTTGTACAGTCATCGCTCGTCGGTGCTGCACACCTATGCCGCCGCGCTCCCTGACGCCCTGAATTGTTCGGCGCACGACGTGATCCTGCCCGTTGTGCCGATGTTCCATATCAACGCCTGGGGACTTCCCTACATCGCGTGCATGGTCGGGGCAAAACTTGTATTTCCCGGACCGGCCCTGGATGGAGCATCGCTGTTCGAACTGCTCGAAGCCGAGCAGGTGACACTGTCCGCGGGTGTCCCTACCGTGTGGCAAGGCCTGCTTGGTCATCTGGAAAAAACCGGCCGGCAATTCTCCAGCATGAAACGCAGCATCATTGGTGGCGCGACCTGCCCCCCGTCCATGCTGCACACCTTTCAGCAAACCTACGGCGTTGCGGTATTGCACGTCTGGGGGATGACGGAGCTGAGCCCTATCGGAACCGTCGGCGCCCTGAAGGCCAGGCACCTCGAAATGTCTCCGGCAGAGCGTTATGCCGTGCAATCCAAGCAAGGCCGGGCGGTGTTTGGCGTCGACATGAAGATCGTTGACGCGGACGGCCTGGAGCTGCCTTGGGACGGCGCGACCTCGGGTGACCTGATGGTGCGTGGCCCCTGGGTGGTACGCGACTATTTCAGAAATGAAAGCGACTGTTCACCGCTGCTCGAACACGCCGGCCAGACCTGGTTCCCCACCGGCGATGTGGCGACCATCGATGGCGATGGCTTCATGCAGATCACCGATCGCAGCAAGGATGTGATCAAGTCGGGTGGCGAGTGGATCGGCTCGATCGATCTGGAGAACATTGCTCTGAGCCATCCCTCAGTCGCCCAGGCGGCCTGCATCGCCGCGAAACACGCGAAGTGGGATGAACGGCCCTTGCTGATCATCGTCAGGAAAGCGCAGGCAGCCCTGACCCGGGAAGATCTGCTGGCCTTTTATGACGGCAAGATTGCCAAGTGGTGGACGCCGGATGATGTGGTCTTCGTCGACACGATTCCACTGGGTGCTACGGGCAAGGTGTTAAAGAACCGCCTGCGCGAGCAGTTCGGCGATCATCTGCTGGTCAAGGCTGCCAGCTGAGTAACAAGGAAAAAATCCAGCCCTGTCCATGTGCAAAGGCAGGGCGGACGTTACGGCAGATGCCGGTAGCGTTCGCCCTGCCTTTGCATTACCGCTATCAAGGGGTTTAGCCAGCCGCTGGCTCAGAGGCCGGGTCGCCAGACATCAACTGCTCGAGAAACTCCAGCAGCAATTCGTTGACCTGAGCCGGGCTTTCCTCTGCGGCGCTATGGCCTACACCGGGTAGCAGCACCTTTTTGCGCAGAGCGGGCAGGTAGGCGTCCATCTGGTCGTAGAGGCTGCGGATTTCCACCGGCTCCATGGAAGGGTCGGCAGCACCACCGATGAACAGGCTTGGTTGGCTGACCTTCGCGCCGTCTAGATACGCGGTGATTTCCCAGTTGCGGTCGCGACAGCGGTAGTAGTTCAGGGCACCGGTAAACCCCGTGCGCGTGTACTCGGCGACGTAGTAGTCGAGCGACTGCGGGCTCAGCCAGGACGGGAACGCGCCCTTCGGCTCGGTAAAGGCGTTGAGAATCGGCTCACCGGCCTCGACAAACAGACGCCAGCGTTCGGCTCCCACGGCGCTGCCGGAGATCGAGTAGAAGACGCTGCTCAAGGTCTTGCGCGGATCAGCGGCCAGCTCGCGATCCGGCTTGTCGAGCTGCTGGAAATACAGGTGGTGGTAGACCCGGCCTTTCGCCATGGCCTGCAAGCCCACGGTTGGCTTGACCTTGCCCCGCGGCGGTACCGGGGTATTGAGCATCACCAGGCCACTGAACAGATCCGGGCGCAACATGGCGGCCGCCTGAGCCACCCAGGCGCCCAGGTCGTGGCCGATGATCACCGCAGAGGTTTCGCCCAGGGCCGCCATCAAACCCACCATGTCGCCGACGGACTGGCTCATGTCATAGGCTTCGATGGCGTCGGGGCGGTCCGATTGCCCGAACCCGCGTTGATCGGGCACCACAACCCGATAGCCGGCCTCGGCCAATGCCACGATCTGGCGCCGCCACATGTACCAGAGGTAGGGGAAGCCGTGCAGCAGGATGACGAGCGGCCCCTGGCCCTCGTCGATGTAGTGCATGCGGATGCCGTTGACGTCGGCAAAGCAGTGGTTGAATGCATCAGGATCGTCGGCATCCACCTGCGCCATTGCAGTGAGCGGCTGACCGATACGCATTGAAGTGCGCGTATCCATTATCTACCTCCATCTTATTAGTTGTGGGCCTGAAGGTAGCTCTGAGAGGGTGCCCTGCACTGAGCTTAGCAGGACACAATCTTGTGAAATTGGGACAGGGCAAACGCCGGTAGCGCAGCGAATGCCGCCGTCATTCCCTACCCGCCCGCCGCGTCCCAATATGCTAAGAAATTATCCCACTATGCCCATGGCGCGGGACTCGCGTTACCTAAAATGGGACCGCGCTACCTGCTCTGCATTACGCCAGAGCAGGGTTGAAGGTCGCTGGCGCTGTCAGTACGTCCACCAGCGCCCTCTTCCCGCGCAATACACCTTCGATGAAAAAAGCAACGCCGCCATCGGCCGAAGGAGATCCTGTACATGCCCAAGCTTGTTCGCGCCGCCGTTTTGACCAAATACCTGGAAGTCACCCAAGACCTGGGATTCAACCCGCGCGACGTCATGACCGTCGTCGGCCTGAGCCAGGCTCAGTTGCAAGTCCCGGAAAACCGTATACCCATCGATACCGCCGTGCGCCTGCTGGAAGACTCTTCCGTCGCCAGCGGTTGCCAGACCCTCGGCCTGCGTATGGCCGAGTCGCGCCAGCTTTCGGATTTCGGCGTGGTCAGCCTACTGCTCAGCCAGCAACGCACCCTGCGTGGCGCTTTGCAGGTTATGGAGCGCTACCGTCATCTGATGAACGACTCCCTGGCGATCTTCGTTGAAGAAGCCGGCAGGATGGTGATCATTCGCGCCGAGATGGTCACTGAGTCGCTGTTGCCCGGTCGTCAGGCCTCGGAGCTGGTCATCGGCGTGCTGTTCGGCCTGTGCTCGACGCTGCTCGGCGCGCAGTGGCGCCCGTACAGCGTCAACTTCATACATCAGCCACCCGACGACCTGCAAACTCATCGGCGTATGTTCGGCTGCAACCTGGAGTTTGGCAGCGAGTTCAACGGCATCGTCTGCTCCGATGCCAGCCTGGACATGGTCAACGCCAATGCCGACCCGGCCATGGCGTGTTATGCCCAGGACTACATCGATTTGCTGTCAGGTGATGTAAGTACCTCTTTGCTGTTCGAAGCGCGCAAGGCGATCTACCTGCTGTTGCCCATGGGACGCGCCACGATCGAGCAGATCGCGCTGTCACAGGGCATGAACGTGCGCACCTTTCAACGCCGCCTGCAAGACGACGGTTGTGCCTTCAACGACCTGATCAACGAGGTGCGCCGCGACCTGGCGTTGCGTTATCTGGAGAACCCGAACCACTCGTTGAGCAGCATCGCCGACATGTTCGGCTTCTCCATGGCCAGCTCCTTCACCCGCTGGTTCATCAATCAGTTCGGCATGCCGCCAGCGGCGTGGCGTCGCGCGCAGAAACAAGCGCTAGCTTCTTGACAGCGAGCGCTGTCCCCAACCCCTTCAACCCACACGAAAAAAAAACGGCGACTGCTGGTACAGTCGCCGTGAAAGCCGGTGCTTGTGACACCGGTGGTGAGCTTCACTGTAACGAGGAGCCAGCCCAGTGAAGCCCTGCCATAAACCTGTGTGACGCCGGTTTTCAGACGCCCCAATGCAGTAACAGAAGCACCAGCACCACGAGAAACACCGTCTCCCCGACCATCAGCAGGATCGGTTTGATCCCCACCGCCGCCAGTTCCTTGAGCCGGGTTTTCATGCCCAGGGCGCTGATGGAAATCACCAGGCACCAGCGCGACAGTTCATTGACCCCACCTTGCACCGCCGGCGCGATCCAGCCGGTGCTGTTGATGCAGGCCAGAAGCAGAAATCCCACGGCGAACCATGGCAGCAGCGGTGGGCGTTTGCCTGTCGGGTCGGCACCTTGCATGCGGGTAATCATGGCCGCAGCGACGATCACCGGCAGCAGCATGGCGACCCGCATCAACTTGACCACAGTGGCGGTATCGCCGGTCTCGGTCGACATGCCGTAGCCGGCGCCCACGACTTGGGCGACATCGTGGATGGTCGCGCCGAGGAACACCCCGGCGACTTGTGGCGACAGTGATAACCAGTTGGCAATCATTGGATAGACAATCATCGCCAGAGTCGACAGGGCCGACACGCCGATCACCGTGAATAGGGTCGCGCGCTCTTTCTGCGGGTGGTTAGGCAATGCCGCGGCCAGCGCCAAGGCGGCCGATGCGCCACAGATGGCGGTGGCGCCACCGGTGAGCATGCCGAACAGGCGCGAGAAGCCGAGCAGCCTGGCGGCGATCACCGAGACGCCGATAGTCACCACCACCAGGATCACCACCAGCGCCATCGGCTTCCAGCCCAAAGCTGCCATTTGTTCCAGGGTGATACGCATGCCCAGTAACGCCACGCCAATGCGCAGAACCGTACGAGCAGTGAACTCGACACCGGCCTTGCACGGGCCCTCGTCCGCAAGAAAGTTCAGCGCCATGCCCAGCAGCAAGGCGAACAGCATGACCGGAGCGCCGTAGTGCTCGGACAAAAACGAAGCGGCAGCCGCCACGATCAGGCTGACGATAAAGCCCGGTGCCAATTCGCGCGTGCGGGTATGGACTCGGGTCAGGGCAATGGCGCTCATGGCACGCACTCCTCGCCAATCAGCGTCTCGCGCATGCGGCCCGGCAGCGCTTCAGGACGTTGCGCACCTTGCGCCAGCTGACGTTTACCGGTCAGGTAGCAGGGGCAATCGAAAAACACATCAATACTTAAACGACAACTCACAACTTCACCTCCAACGCGACGCCACTGATGGGGGCCGCGACGCTCTCTCCCGTTAAACGGGCAATATCTTTGTGGTAATGAAACTTGGCATAAAAGAACACCGCCGCTGCAGCGAGGCTGACCAGGGGTACCAGTTGAAACGCCGCATGCAGGCCGATCAGGTCGGACACCCGACCGGTAATGAACGGCCCCGGGGCCAGGCCCAGCAGGTTGTTGGCCAGAGTCAGCGTGGCAAACGCCGTGCCGTGCACCGAGTAATGGGTCAGGTTGGCGACCATCGCCCCGCTAGGGCCGGTGGTACCTGTGGCAATCAACATGCCCAGGCAGATCAACAGCAATTGCACAGGCCCCGCCTGCAGTGCGAACGCCGCCGACAACAGCAGGCAACTGCCCAGGCAGAAGGCGATGGCCAGGCTGACCTTGCGTTCCGGCGAATGACGACACAGACGATCGCTGAGCATGCCGCACAGAATCATCCCCACACCGCTGCATAGCACGATGAGCGCCGCAATGCCGCCGGCCTTGTCCGTCGGCATGTCGTAGTAGCGGTTGAGGTAGCTGGGAATCCACACCATGACCGTGCCGCCGACGAACAACTGCAAACCACTGCCGACATAGGTCGCCACCACCGAACGGCTGGACCACAGGGTGCGCAACGGGCGCGGGGCCTGCGCCACCTTGTTCAGGGCCTGCGCCGCCCGTTGCGGCGCAATGCGCGCTTCCTTGACGATGATCGGGTACAGCACCGCCAGGCACAGGCCGAACAGAGCCATGCCGGCGAACGACCAGCGCCAGCCCAGTTTCGCCGCAATGGCGCCGCCCAAGGCCATGCCCAGCACAGCGCCGAACAAACCGCCGGCCATGAACGCGCTGGTCAGGGTGGCGCGCATATGTTTGGGGAACACCGAAATCACCACCGCGATGCCCACGCTGCCATAGGCGGCTTCGCCGACGCCGACCATGAAGCGCGCGATGAACATCTGCTGGTAGTCCTGCGCCAGGGCGCAGCCCAGCGTGGCCAGGCTCCACAATAGCGCCATCAGCGCCAGGCTCTTGACCCGGCCGAAGCGGTCGGCCATCAACGACAGCGGGAATGTCAGCAGGCCGACCATCAGGGCGACGATGCCACTGAGCAGGCCGAGCAGGCCGTCACTCAGTGCCCACTCGCTCTTGAGCAACGGGAACACCGCGTTGAGCACCTGGCGCGACATGTAATCGGAAATCAGCAGACCGAAGGTCAGAGCGAAGACAACCCAGGCATATTTTCGCGCAACGTTGACACAACCGCAGTCGTCATCGTCCGCGGTAATTGGGTGAAAGGCCATGCAGCCTCCTCATAGGTTTTATTGTTGTTATCTAGCGGGTGGCCAATACGGCGTCAGCGCCTTATCTATCTCCACTATTTTCAGTGATCTGAAGGTAGCTCTGACGGGGCATCCTGCACTAAGCTCCGCAGGACACAATCTTGCGAATTTGGGACACGAGGGAAAGTATGTATACCCTGACGCGAAGTGCCAGTCTCACCAACTATGAGCCAGTGGCCCGCTCCGTGGGGCTGGATCCATTTCATATGTTGCGACTAGCAAAGCTACCGGTAAGTATCCTTGCCGATCCAAATATCATGATCAGCAGCGACTCGGTTGGAGGGCTGCTGGAGGAGTCAGCGCGCCTGTCCGGCCAAGAAGCCTTTGGCTTGTTGCTTGCCGAGTCGAGACGCCTATCCAACTTTGGCATGGTCGCGGTACTTATCCGCGAAGAACCCACACTACGAGTAGCCTTGTTGTCTTGCACTCGCTACGCCCGGCTGCATAACGCTGGCGTGGAGCTGCGGCTGGAGGATGTCGGGGATCTGGTCCTGCTGCATCTGGGCGTGAACATGCAGGGCCATCACGGCGTCTGGCGCCAGGCGATTGAACAGGCGACCGGTATTATTTTGCGCACATTGAGCATTCTGAGCGGTAATACCTTCCGGCCGGTAAGGGTCAGCTTTACTCACCAAAGCCCTGCCAGCCTGGAAGTCCATCACCGTGTGTTAGGAACAGCTGTCGAGTTTTCCCAGGAGTTCAATGCCATCGTTTGCCGCGCGCGCGATCTGGACATACCAATTCCTACGGCGGACCCCACGCTGCATCGCGAAGTAAAACGAGCGCTGGACATGCAACTGGCTAATCTGCGCGATGAGCCGGCACAGCGGGTACGCCAGATCGTCAGGATGCTGCTGCCGAGTGGACTGTGTTCTGTTGATGAGGTTGCCCGACATTTGGGCGTGCATCGACGCACGCTGAACCGACACTTGGCGGTCGAGGGGCAGAGTGTCACAACGGTCATCAATGCCGTGCGTGCTGAACTCGCCGAAGAATACCTGGCCAACAGCAAACGCCGATTGTATGAGGTCGCCGAACTGCTCGGCTTTTCCTCTGCCGGTGACTTTTCCCGCTGGTTCCGCATCCAGTTTGGTAAGACCCCCTCGGATTGGGCCGCGTCCTACCGAGAGAGCAAGGCGAAACCCGTGCCCCTTTCGCTTCAATAAACAGAAAAATAATTACCATAGTCAGGGACCTGTCCGCTTCAGTCAGGACTACAACCAAACACCTTAAAACAGCCCTCCTAACGCCGCAGGTTCCCAGTTCATGATCACCAACTCACCGCTGACCTCGGCCTTGCCCTGGCGCTGATTGGTCGTGGTGTAACGAATATCCAGCGTCTCAAAGTGAAAGCCCTCGAACACCCGGCGGATGTCGGGGTGGTCGTTGATGCTGACCATCACCCTGCCCTTGCAGCGGCGCATGAAGTCGGCCATACGCTCGTAATTCTCAAACGGAAAATCCACCCCATACCCGGCGGTCTGCCAATACGGCGGGTCCATGTAGTGGAACGTATGGGCACGGTCGTAGCGTTCGGCGCAGTCGAGCCAGGGCAAATTTTCCACGTAGGTGCCCGATAGGCGCTGCCAGGCCGCCGAGAGATTTTCCTCGATGCGCAGCAGGTTGATGGCCGGGCCAGTGGTGGCGGTACCGAAGGTCTGCCCGGTGACCTTGCCGGCAAAAGCATGGTGCTGCAGGTAGAAAAATCGGGCAGCGCGCTGGATGTCCGTGAGGGTTTCCGGGCGGGTCATTTTCTGCCACTCGAATACCTGTCGCGAGCTCAGCGCCCATTTGAACTGGCGCACAAACTCTTCGAGGTGGTTCTGCACCACGCGGTACAGCGTGACCAGGTCGCCGTTGATGTCGTTGAGCACTTCAACAGGCGCCGCCTGCGGTCGCATGAAGTACAGCGCGGCACCGCCGGCAAAAACTTCGACGTAGCATTCATGCGGTGGAAACAGCGGGATAAGGCGATCGGCCAGACGGCGTTTGCCGCCCATCCAAGGGATGATAGGGGTAGACATGGATAGCAAGACCTTTACTGTATAAATAAACAGGTGCTAGGCTCGCTCCGCTTTGTGCACAGAGCAGGAGCCTTGGCGGGACTTGCAGGGACAATCTGCGGGGACGGTGGCCAGGCGGGATGTTGACGCATCCAGACTGGCCGCTCCTTTTACTTTGAGACTCAAACTTCTTTGCCCGGGCACGACTCTCGCGCCCCAGGCAATCAATCCGGCACTTCAAGCACGACTTTCTGCGGCTTGCCGGAGGCCTTGGCCTTGCCCTCCTTGCCACCATTGCACTCTACCGACACCGTCCATCCGGACGGGGTGAAGGTGTGATCGACCGACTCCACCAGGTACTCGCCATCCAGCCCGCGTTTGAAGCCTTGCGCCTTGATCATGATTTCGGCAAACAGGTCGGTCCGGCCCGGCAGGTCGAGGCGCACCGAGGCGGTGGATCGGTTGAACGCGGCCAGGCGCGCCTTGGCCGCTTCGTCAGCAGAGCTTTTATCCGGGTAGAGATGGCGATCGGTGTGCACCGGCGGCAGGCCCTCGGGCACGTTGGGATTGTCCAGGTGCGAGACCAACAATTCTCCGCTGACCGGGTCCTGGTACTGGGTGCTGACCCCTTGATGGGCGCTGCGGTCGCTCAAGCGAAACTGCCAGCGGGTCACGTCATTGCGTTGCAAGGTGATCACACCCAAGGCCTTGCCACTCGCACTCTGACCGCCTTGGCGCGGCAGGACCAGCAGCTTGCCGTCGGCCACCTTGGCGGTGCAGTCGTGTTTTTTGGCCAGACGGGTGATGAAGTTGAAGTCCGACTCATTGAGCTGATCCATGCGCGGCACCCGGGTGTCGACCGGGCACGACGGCTGCCACCCGTTGCGTACGGCCACGTCGCCAACGATCTGCGCCAAGCTGACGTCCTCCCAACTGCCGCTGCGCGTGGTTTTACCGCTGCCGCGCATGTCGCTGGCCTTGCCGCTGATCACCAGCGTGTCCGGCGGACCGGAGACCGCCACCTCATCCACGGTGTAGCGGCCCATGCGGGTCAAGTCGGCGCCGGCATACCCCAGGTAGATCTCGATGCTTGCGCCACGGATGGGCAGCGACACCGCCCCATCGCGGTCATCGATGCGCAATTCAAACGAGTCAGAAGCCATGCCGGGCCGGTCGGACAGCTGCAGCGAGACCAGCCGGTCATTGATCAAGGTGGTGATGTCGGCGCCGTCGGCGACGATACGAAAAAGCGGTTGCATAGCGGTATCCCAGACAGGAAAAAGCCCGCACGCGGCGGGCTGGGTAACGGGATCAATCCCACAACGAAATGACGCTGTCCGTCTCCACCACCAGGTCTGGCAGCGTGATCAGCACGCCGACCCGGAACGGTTGCGGCTCATCGGCCAGGCCCTGATTGGCCGCCAGCACCGCCTCGACGCTGCGGTTCAGGTGGCCGTAATACTGGTGGCACAGGGTGTCGAGCAGATCCCCGTCAGCTGTTCTGCAAGTCATCGCCATAACGGACAAACTCCAATGAAAAGCCTTGCTTGCGCGGAATGGCGCCAGGCAGCAAGGCGCTTTGCTCTTCGTCAATAGTGGTCAAACACCAGTTGCCCAATACCTCGCCATAACCCGTGGTCAGGTTCAGCGGTAGCAACTTTGAACCGATGCTGCGCAGCGTATCCAGTTGCTTCAAGCCGCCTTTGTAGCTTGGGTAGATCGCGCCCTTGATCGTGATTTTCTCCTCACCCAGGCCCACAGCCTGTTGCGCCGGACGCCGGGTCAGACGTTCCTGCGCGGCCCAGCGAAACGTGGTCTGGCGCCGCAGTTCATCGAAGGCGGCGGTGTCCAGGTTGAAGTAATACGGCCGCTCATTGGCCTTGAGCGGATAGATAATCAGCAGGTGCGGGAACGGCTTCACCGCGTCGGATATTGGCGTCATGTCGCCGGCAAACCATTCGGTGGGGAAGATGTTGCCCAGCACGGCATTGGCTTTGCCGGCGACCTTGTTGAACGCCGCGCCAAAGCGGCCAATCTGCTCAGTCAGCGCGGAAAAGTGCTCCTCAAACTGCGCGAGCGCACGCTGGGTCTGGTTATAAAAACTGGCGACCTTGCCGATCTTCGCCTGCGCCGAGTTGATTGCACTTTGCAGACGCCGGGTCTTGTCGCTGAGGTCCTCGCTGATAAACGGCAAGCCTTCCAGCGCATCGGCCGCCCCGCTGATTTCATTGAGCGCGCCATTCATGGGCCCGGTCATCGACTCCAGGTCAGTGCGTCCGGCCTCGCCGGCATCGACCATGTCCTTGAGGCCACCCTGCAAGTGTTGCAGGTAGGTCTTTTCATCCGTCATAGCATTTCCTTAGCCCACGTGGGGCGCATCAAACAACTGGCGGGCACGCGCCTCCCGGGCAAAGTCCTCGAACTGACGGCTCAGGTACGGCATCAACGCTTGGGCCAACTGCGCCGGGTCTTTCACATCGCCTTGCACGGTAATGACCGGGGCCGGGGCGAAGGTGAATTGCTGATCGACCTTCGGCCATTCGGGCGTCTTTGGCGCCGTGGTCGCCATCAACGCCGCTGCCGTCACCGGCGCGACGGGGGCGTTTTCCATCGAGCGTACGACTGCGCCAACGCCCTGGCCGGCGGGCATGGGCAAGATGCCGATCGGCGCTTTGGCAGGCGTGTCCGGCCCGCCAAACAAGGCCTTGCCCATGGTCGCGCCCACGTCACCGCCGCCCCACGCGCCGAGCATGCCGCCGATCACTCCGCCAATCGCGGTCCCAATCAGCGGGAAGACCGAACCGATGGCCGCGCCGGCCGCTGCACCCGCCAAGCCACCGGCCAGGCTACCCGCCGCCCCGCCGTAACCTTCGGCCTTTTCATCGCGGGTGGTGGCGTTGAGGTAAGTGTCCACCACCTGGAAGCCGGCATCGGCCACCGCCACCACCCCGCCCGCTTTCACGCCACGGGACGGCCGACTTGCAGGGCCTTTGCCCTTTCCGCCCTTTCCGCCCTTCCCTTCGTTGCCGAGATCCAGCCCGTCGTCATCGCCGTCATTCGCGTTGGTCACGAAAACCCGCTGGACGATGTTGGACCGGTCGCCGGCCGAACCGCGCGCGATGTTGGCCAGCCCCCGACCGATCTTCAGCGCGGCCCAGGCTTTGCCCAGGACAAGCGCTCCGGCAGTGAGTGCCGCCAGGCCCAGCACCGCCTTGGGCGTTTCCTCGGACAAGGCGGTCAAGCCACGAGAAGCCGCGCCGATGCCGGTGGCCAGCGCATCCGTCGCCGGACGCAGGGCATCACCGATGGCACGCAGCGAATCGTTGAACGCCTGACCGGTTTCGGCCCAACGTTGCGACGAGCTCTCGCGACGTTCGTTCAGGTTTTTGTCGAGAATGTCCTTGCGCGGGCCGTTGGGGTCCGAGGCGCCTTTTTTTAGGTCCGCGTAGAATTTTTTGTTCTGGGTGTACGCCATCAGGGCCGTCTTGACCTGCATGTCGGCAAACAGATCGCCGGTACGCAACGTGGCGGCCAAGGCATCGGCCATCGCTTGCGCCTTGGCCGGGTCCGTCTCCTGGCTGATCTGGGTCAGCCCCTGATTCAGCTGCTTGGCCTTTTTCGGATCGGTCTTTTCCACATACCGGCGCGCCAGTTCGAAGCTGGCCTCGAAGGTCGACAAGCCCTTGCCAATGGCGGCGTTCATCGAGCCCTGATAATCAATCCCGGCATCGGCGTAACCTTTGACCGTTTCCTCCGAACCGATTTTCGCGACCCAGTTTTTCAGGTTGTTCGCCGCTTCATCCGCACTCCCGGCGCTCTTGATCTGCACCTGCAGCATCGCCCCCAGTTGTGTGACCGCCTCCTGCCCGGTGATGCCAGTGCTGGCCATCTGCGCCAACAGCTCCGGAAACCACTTGGCCATGTCGGCCGCCTCGAAACTGCCTTGCTGGCCCAGCAAGGCGACCGACGCCAAGGCCTGTTCCATTTTCTGCGGGTCGGTGATCTTGGCGTTGTTCTGCATCGCCAGAATCATCTTCGCCGTATCCGCGCCCGACGCCCCCTGCCCGACCGCAAACTTGGCAGCCACCGGGGCATATTTCAGCGCTTCGGTCAGCTCCATGCCGCCACCGACCAGCTGGTTCACCAGCTCGGCCACTTGGGTGTTGGCCATGCCGGTGTCCTTTGAGGTCTGAACGATGTCCCGGGCGGTGTTCACTTCCTGCTGGGTATTGGCGGTACCGGACTTGATCGCAATGTCGCGAATGATCGCCTGGAAGTCAGCACTAATTTTGGTTGGCACGGCGGCCAGCGTGGTACCGGCCACCGCGGTGCCGAATCCACTGCGCAGGCTTTCCTGCCCCTCCTGCACTTGGCCCATGCCTTTGGCCTTGAACTCGGCACTGCGCACCACCTTGCCCAGCGCCAGGTACTCCTGACGCAAGCGCCCGACTTCAACACCCTGCTTGCGTAGGCTGCTGGTGTTGGTCTCCAGCTTTCTGAGCAAGGCGTCGGCATTGGCCGCCCCACTGTCATGGGCTTTTTTCCATTCATCGCGCAGACGCATGGTCTCGCCGATGACTTTCTGCAAGCCCTTGGCGCGGGTGGTTTGCGCCTCGAGCTTTTTCATTTCGCCGCTGACGTTCTTGAAGGCGGCGCCGAGTGAAGAATCGACGGCGCCGCCAATCACCAGACCGAGCGAGAGTTTGTTCGCCATGGAGGTTACCTGTGGGAGCGGGGATTAGGCTCAGTCCGTGAGCCACCAGACCATCTCGGAAAACGACAGCCCCTGAATCTCGGCCGCCGAAAAATTCAGCTCGACGGCCAAGCGTTTGGCCAGGGCCTTTTGCAGTCGGGGGTTAAACCCCGTCGTCTGCTCCCAGACGAAAATAAGCGGTCTGCAGACGACGGTAATCACGCATCAGCAGCCCCTCCAGATCGCCACGGCCGATGCTCGCCAGGCTGCAGAACAAGACCATCTCCTGCTCTTCTTGATTGGTACCGCCCTGCAGGGTGGCGGCGCGCATTTCGCGCACCGTCGGCTCACGCAGGGTCAGCTTGTCCACCTTGATGCCGTTGGCCTCGCTCGGTTTGGATAACATGACGTTGGCAATGCCATCGCCCAGTTGCAGCCACTTGGGCAGGACGTTGTCTTTTGCGTTGCTCATGGTGATGCTCCTTACATGCCCAGGGCAGACCGCACGGCGGCCAGTTGGTCGACGCCGTCAATGACACGGATCGAGTTGAGGGGATCGATTTCAAACATCACGCTGCCGTCGATTTCCAGCTTGTAATAGGTCACCGCGACGGCGTACTTGAACTCGCCTTTTTCGCCCGGCTTCCAGTCCCCCGGATCGACTTCCTTGAGCCCGCCACGCAGGGTGGCGACCACTGCCTTGACCGAACCTTTCTCGCCCTTGAAGGCACCGCGGAATGACGCGTTGAATCCGGTCAGATCGGCCTGGCCGAAGAACTTCAGCACCTCGCGACGCACGCCGTTGGTGATGAAGCTGGCCTCCAGCTTTTCCATCCCCATGTCGAGTTCGACCGCCGCGTCCATGCCGCCCGCGCGGTACTCGTCAGTTTTGAGGGTCAGCTTGGGCAGGGTCAGGCTCGGTACATCGCCTTGCAGGCTGATACCGTCGACGAACAGGTTGGTGTTGTAGAGCACTTCCGGAATCATAAAGCGGCCTCCTCAGGCGACAGCACTTGCGGGACCCACTGAGTGGTCACCTCCATGCAGCAGATGGATTGTTCAGTCGGCAGCAGGTCAGGGAAACGAATGCTCCAGTAGGTCTTGCCGGCACTAAGTGCGCTGGCGGTGTTCAGCGCTTCGTCGGCATACACCTCGACATTGATGCTCGCGACCTGGCTCTTCAGGTCGCGGATGAATGCCTGCAGGCCAGCAGTCACGTCCTTGATGTAGGTGTCGGTGGCGCAATCGAAGGCGCATTTATGCGCATGGAGGATGGCGTCCTTGACGATTTCCAGCAGGCGCACATGTGTGCAATCGTCGGTCTTGAGGGTCACTTTGGGAAAAATCATGCAGCGGCCTCCTTAGGCGGCGGTGTCCAGCACTTCAGTGATCCACTGATCGGTCACCTCCACGCGGAAGTTCGGGTTTTCGGCCGGCGGTACGTCGGTGAACCGAATGTTCCAGTACACCTTGCCGTCGCTGAGTTCGCTGGACGTATTCAGCTCTTCGTCGGCATACACCTCGAAGTTGATGATCGCGCCTTGGTTCTTCAGGTCGCGCATGAACGCTTGCAGGCCTTCGGTCACGTCCTTGACATAGGTCGCGGTGATCGAGCGGTCGACGGCCCATTTGTGCGCGTACAGGATGGCGTCCATGACGATATCCAGCGTGCGCACGCGGGTGACGAACTTCCATTTCGCATCGCTGGACAGCGTGCGGTTGCCCCACAAGCGGTAGCCGTCATCGCGAATGATCGTGGTGATGTTGGCGTTGTTCAGCACGTTGGCCCGGCAGGACGGATCGCCGTCGAGAAATTCGATCGGGCGCGTGGTGCCGGTGATGCCGACAAATTCCTTGTTCGATGGCGAGGCCCAGAAACCGTAGGTGGCATCGGTCCAGGCAAACAAGCCAGCAGTCCAGGCTGAAGCCGGTGCGTTGACGGTGGCACTGGCCCCGGTGTCCCAGAACTGCACACCCGGATCGACCATGTAGGCGTGTTTGCTGCCGAAGTTTTCGGCATAGGCGATCGCCGCTTCGTCGGTGGTGTTCGGACCGTCGAGGATGGCCATGGCCCGCATCTTGTCGCCCAGTGCCACCAGTTCGGTGGCCACTGCCAGCGTCGACGAGTACCCCGGAGTCACCAACAACCGTGGTTGGGCGTTGAACTTGCTTTTGCCGTTGAGCAACGCCTGCATGCCGGTCCGGGTGCCGTCGGCCCAAACCCCGCCGATGATCGCGGAAAGCTGCTCCGCCGGGTCGTCCAGCAGCGGCACACCGACGGCGACAATCACCGCCTTGGCCCGCTTGAAAATAGCCTTGCAGTCCTGGGTGATCGCGGCGTCCGGCCCCCAGGCAGCCACCGCTTCGCTTTCGCGGGTGATCAGCAGCAATTCGTTGGCGGCGGCCGTGGCCGGCGGCCCCACGGTGAAGGTGTTGCACAAGCCGATGATTGACGCGGACGGGGTGGCGATATGCCGTGCCCCGGTGTCCACCAGGGTCACGGTGACGCCGTGAAAAAAACTCATAGAGTGATACTCCAGAAACGAAAAAGCCCCGCAGGTGCGAGGCAGTGGGAATGTTCTGTGTGATGCGTCAGGGGTGCAGACAGGACAGCGCGGCCGCGCTGGCAAACGGTTCAACGTAGCAACGGTGTCGTGGAGTTAGAGAAAAGATGCGTTCGGTCGCACCTACTCCAACCCAATTACAGGAAGCAGAAACAAGCTATTACAGTTGCCGCGTCGCCACTCGTCTCACCTACCCCTAGACTCCGCGCGGGGCACAAGAGTGCTGCTTGATACGCAGGATGCTAGACCGGCCACGGTCAGGGAGCCAGGCAGCATCTCGCGCCCCTTCATGTGTTTCTTGTAACTCATCACACTGTTATTTTTGCCGCTAGCGCCCCGTACAGAGGCCTAGCGGTTTTTTTTTGCGCTACTGATCCGGTTTGACCGGCCACTCCATCGTCCGTGGCCAACCCGCTTGCTGCGGCACTTCGCTGAGTTCGATGCGGTAAAACTTCCAGGCATTCAAGCCCTCGACCTGCTCGGCAGTGGCCACGCCCAGATCGACCGCATCCTGCAGCGGCGCCACCGCCAGGCCAGCTTCGTGCATCAGCCGTTGATGCTGAGCCCGTGCCGCCGGCAACAAGGCCGCGTCCGAGGGCGGCTCATACGCAGCGATCTCGCCATACTCACCCGCGACTACACCCGCATAGATCTCCGGGCCGTAACTGGTCGAGTCGTCGGGTGTGGCGGTGAAGGGAATAGCGCCCAGCTCTTCGGTGACCAGCACCAGGTTGATGGCTGTGTGGGCTGCATCAGCCCATTGCGGGGTCAACACATCGGTGTAATTCATCAGGCAACCCTCTTACAAACAGTTGTTGAATAGATATTGCCTGTGGAATCATTTGCAGAACCTCCCAACACCATCCAAGTGCCCGAAGGGGTGCCAAAGTTCGCGCCTCCGGCGTTTGAATAGCCCATATTGCCGCCCGCTACTAGAGTTCCCGGCCCCAATATGCCAGAGCCTATGTTTACGACAACAATAAACAGCCCATAGGTGCCCACGTCGCCTAATCCCAAATTAGCGTTAGCCCAGCGCACTTTATCTGTACCAACGGAGTCGGTCCATATTGCACCTAAATCTGTCGAATCCACTGTAGCGCGTAATTGACCCTCACTGCCCCAGCCAATATAGATCTTGTTTGAGCCTTGTCCGCCGCCCCCGCCTTGTTGCACGGGAGGAAAACCTAATGCAGGTTGATAATGCGCCGGATTAAAATTGGTTTCGGTCCATATCGCCCCGTGATCCCACGCATCAACCTGTATTCTTATTTGGCTCGAGTCCGATCGATAGCCAATGTAGATTTTGTTGGTTTCCTGACCCGATCCCCCGCCTTGTTGAACGGGAGTAAATCCGAGGGCAGGTTGATACGCCCCAGGATTAAAGTTGCCAGTATCCCAACTGGTAACCCATGCGCTCCACGCATTGCCGGAAATAAGGGCGCGCGTATAGAGAGTGCCAGTGTTATTTGCGATCATTAGTTGAGTGACGACATCCGCCCCTTCCATCACCAACAACGTTGAATACGCGGATATAACATTCGGCCCCGTATTTACCCGGTAAACCCCCGCATTAACAATGGTATCAATGTCGGTTCCATCCGCAACAAAGATGCCACCCTGGCCCCAGCCATATGCCCCCGCGAGCAATACACGGCCTGGGGTGTCATCTTGGAGAGAGGTTTGTTTAACCAGATTGCTGGAATCCCACAGGCTCTGCCAGTCGCCCCAGGTGCCGGTGGCATAGTCCCCGGTGCGGAAACGATAGACGCTCGCGCTGTTCGCCACCCGCGCCTCTTGATAGGCCAGGTTGCCAAACGATCGTTCGACGTGGACCACCAGCCCATGATCACTGCCGGAGATGTTCGGACGGTTCAGGGTGTCGGCCGTATAGGTATAGGTGCCACCAACCTGCGCGGCGTTGAAGTCATCGCCTGGTAAATTGGGGGCTACTCCCCCGACACCAAATGCACCGTTGAGCAGCACGCGCCCCGCCGTGGCGTCCCAGGTGCTCGACTGTTTAACCAGTGAGCCACTGTCCCACTGGGTTTTCCAGGCGGACCAACCGGAAGCATTGGAGCCACGGGTGAACATCACGCCGGAGTTGCACTGAATGATCAGCTGCAACAGAACGTCCCGACCGACACCGACGATCATGACCGAATTGGCGAGCCCTGCCGGACCATGAGTTGGCGTGCCTTCGATGCGATAGAACCCGGCCGTGCGAACGGTATCGAGGTCAGTACCATCCTCCAGACTGATGCCCGCACCGCCCAACCCGAAGGCCCCCACCTTCATCAACGCATTCACCGTAACGTCATCCAGATCGGTCTGCACATCAGAGGTCGCGGCGGTTCCCAGCCCAAGGTTGTCGCGAGCCTCAGCCACATCCTCGACATCGGCGAGGTTTTCGTTCGCCGCCAGGGCATCGGTGATGCCGTAGCCGTCCAGGGTGGTCGGGTTGGTGCCCGCGATTACAAGCCCAAGGGCATCGACGGTGACACTGCGAAACGTGCCCACACCGACCCCGCTGCCACCCGCGATCATTTCAAACTGCAAGCCGGTGGTGTCGAGGGTGATCGGCGCGTCGGTGACCAACTGCCAGAGGCTGTCGCCGTTGGTCGTGCCCTGCTCGACGTGGATAAACAACCCCGGGGTCACTTCCAGGCTGTGGTCGGCATCAGCGGCCCGCGTCCAGCCGTCGGCGCTGACCACATACAGGCCGTTGTCCTGGGCTTCTGCCTGTGCGGCCACCAGCACGCGGTCACCGACGACCACGGCCACGTCATCGATGGTCTGCACATTGCTCAGGGTGATGGCGGCCGTGGCCGCCACCCGCGCTGACTGTTTGTGATCGAGCTTGGCCAGCGCTTCGCTGATCGCGGTGTCGACGTATTCACGGGTGGCCAAGACCACCGCCGGGTCGATCTTCAGCACGATGTTTGCCGAGCTGCTGACGATGAAGTTCATCCGCACCACTTGAGTCTTGCCACTGCCTTGGTCGAGCAACGGTTTATAACTCGGCGCGCAATTGGCCACCGCCACCAGGTCGCCGTCGACATCGTACAGGCCGATCTCGCGAATCCATTCACCGCCGACTTCCGGCGGAATGATCTGCTCGGTGATCACGGTGTTGGGATTGGCCGGATCGACGCGGATCTGGTTGATCGGCGCCCGGCGCCATTCGTTGATCAACTGGGTTTGCAGGCGATCGGGAATCGGGTCGGTGCCGTTGGCATCGCCCAAGCCCATCTCGGTGAACATCCAGTCCAGGCCCATGGCGATGGCATTGGCATGCTTGGCTTCACCGACCGCTGTGAGGATGGCAAAAAACTGACTGGTCTTATCAATCATAGGGATAAACGTCCAAAGTATCGGTTTCATCGACGCAGAGCGCCGGGCCAAAAGAACCGGTCACGTCGATGTCTTGCGGGGCCGGTGGGTACACGTCGATCTCCTCGCCTTCTTGCACGCACACGGCAATGCCCAGGACCCCCTCGGTCTGCAGACTGAGCGCCAGGTTGGTCATGTGTCGGCTGACCGGGCGGGCGTCGTCGATCAGCCACGCCAGTTCCTCGTACAGTTCCTCGGTGATGCCGGCGTCATTCAGGCCCACCTCCAGAGCGAAGGTACCGGGCGCGCCTTCCGGCACGGTGTCGAACCATTCCACGACGTCGATCAGATAGCCCAAAGGCTCGACCACCCGCCGCAGCGAGCCGATGGTGCCTTTGCGTGCATGCACGTCGTACGCCGAACGGATCGCCGTGCGCTTGGCTTCCTGGGTCCAGTTATTGTTCCAGCGGTCCACCGACCAGGCCGACGCCAGGTACGGCAACAGGTGTTCCGGGCAGGTGTCGGCGTTGTACAAACTGCGCAGCGGGATCAGCGTGTTTTCGTAATTGGCCGCTTCCACGGCCAGCTCCAGCGGCGTGCTGTTGAGCGGTAACTGAGTACTCATGTCAGGCCCCCAGCGTCACGCTGTAGCCGGTGCAATACGCCGCCTCGGCCTTACTCGGTTTGAGATCGGTCCAGCCCAGCAGCTCGACCCGGGCGATGCCGGGAATGTGCAATTGCGCATCGATGCCCGAGCGCGCGACTTCCAGACCCAAGCGGCGGCGTGGGTTGATCCACTCGCTCAGGCGTTTCTGGCTTTCGGCCAGGTAGGCTTCGTTTTCGGGTCCCGGTGCCTGCGGATACAGCACTGCTTCAATGCGGTAGTCGATGACCACGGCACTCTGCACCGTGAGCCGATCCGCCACCGGCCGCACGTCCTCGTCATTGAGGTGCAGGCGGACTTCTTCCAGCAGTTCCGGCGAGGCCGCGCCACTGCCTTCCAGGCTGAGCACGGTGACCACCACCACGGCCGGTGACGGACTTTCCGCCGTGGCATCGGCCACCAGACCCGAGGCGTTGCGCGCATGCAGGATGTAGCTGTTGCGCGGCCCGGCGGTGGTCAGCCCTTCATACGACAGCTGCACCCGCTCGCGCAGGGCATCGTCTTCCTCAAGCACCTGTGGCGTCGGCGGCACCGTGCTCGGATCTCCCGCCTGAATCACCAGGCGTTGCAGGTTGACGTTCGCCGCCAGGTGATCGAGGTCGGCCCGCTCGGCGTGGGCCAACAGCAAGGCCTTGCCCGCGTCGTTGACCCGCGCCCGGTTCTGCAAGGCGCCATACGCGGCCTGCTCGATCAGCTTGAGCACCGGATCGCTTTCCAGCTCCGCGCTCCAGTTGTCGCCCATGCTCAGGCGGAAGGCTTCCAGTTTCTCCTGGTACACCTCCTCAAAGTCGAGGTCTTCCAGCACTTGCGGCGGCGGCAGGGCCGCCAGTTCCATGGTCATGCGGACACCTCCAAAGTCACGTCGCTGCCCAGGTACTGCCCGGTCAGCTCAAAGGTGATACGCCCGTCGAGGAAGGCCACCGCGCGCACGCGGCCCAGTTTCAGGCGTGGCTCCCAACGCCCGAGCGTGCTGGCCACTTCCGCCTGAACGGCACTTTTCCAGCCGTCATTCACCGGCAGGTCGACAAAGCGCCGCAGCTTGCTGCCGTACTCCGGGCGCATGCGCCGGCTGCCCAGCGGCGTGGACAAGATGTCCTCAATGGACTGGCGCAGGTGATCGAGGCCGGAAATGAGTTGGCCGGTGCGGCGGTCCAGTCCGATCATCCCGATCATTCGATCAGCCCTCGACCGCAACAAAATCCTTGCGACCCTGCAAATACTCGAGCGCCACCGTGTCATCCGAGGCCACCGCGACCTGCCCCTTTTCCACTTTCAAGGTGCGCCCGGCCTCCAGCAGGACCAGTACCCGCGAGGTGTACAGCGTGTCGCGAAAGAAGCTCAGCGTGGCCGGCGCGGGCGCCTCACTGGCGGCTGAGACTTCCTTGGTTTTGCTTATCATGGTTTTTCTCCAGGCATGAAAAAGCCCGCACGCGGCGGGCTGTAGTGAAAGAGCCGGCAAACTTCAACGCGATGTAGAGCGAATGGCTTCAACCAGCTCGGTCGCCAACTCGGTCGAATTGCCAGATCCGGATAGATAAACGTTCACGACCGGTGCAACAGGCTCAACTCGTCGCACATAGTCGCCACTGCTCAACACCATGACCAACGCACGAGCAATAACCTTCGGTGACGTGGGACCACTCAGAATTTTCTCCCAGGCCTGTAGCATTCGTGCGGCATCGTAGGTCCGGTCAATTTGCCCCCTGATCAGCGGAACGATCCCGCACTCTGACATTTCTTGTGCTACAGCTTCGCTCTTATCGGTCATAACTTTTCTCAATGTTGATGGTTTGGGGTATTGCCGCCGGTATCAATGATCATCCCCTCACTGTTGATGTCGCCGGATACGTTCAGCCCACCGTCGATGCTCACCTCACCCACCAGGGTGATCTGGCTAGCCATCACCCGGATTTGCTCCGGCGTCACTTCAAACTGCGAGCCCCCGACCGTGATGGTCGCGCGGCTGCCGTCAGGTAACGCGATGCTGTAGCTGCCGGCTTCCCAGTCGTAGACCAGTGAGCCGCCATCGTCGAAGTACCAGGCCTCGACGTGATCGCGGTTGTCCGGTGGCGTGCCAGCGTTGCCATACAGCCCCGGGATAAAGGTGCCCATGGCCGGATCACCGCTCGGGCTGAACAGCGCGCCCTGCTCATTCAGGCTCGGTGCGCGCCAATGGCGAGCCTTGCCCGCCGCCAGGCTGTGCCAACGCACCCAGGCACTGACCCAGGTACCGGCCTTGACCCGCACCCGGCCGGCCAACAGATCGATGCCGACCACCACGCAGGGCATCAGCATCGCGGCAATCATCCGGTCGTGTTCGGCGCTGGCGTATCCCATGCCAGATCCTCCGGTTGAAAATAGTGGTCTTCATTGCCGGTACCGGTGCAGCCATCGACGTTCAGGTACAGCGTGCCGGGCGGCTCGACCGGCCATAGCCACTCGACTTCGCCGAGGTAGATCTGCTGGGTCCACTCCACCATCCACACGGTGTAACCATCCAGCTCCGGCTTGGTCCAGTCCTGACGCGAGGCCACGAACTGCGCCTGTTCGACGCTGTCCAGGCCCCAGGTCTGCCCCCGCAGGAGGATCGCTATTTGCGCCGCCAGTTGCGCACCCAGTTGCTGATGACGAGCCAACTCGGGCGCGACAATGACTCGCGCTTCAAAGCGCTGGACCAGCACCGTTTCACCGGTACCGATGTCTTGCCCGGGTTCAAATTCAACCGGTTCCAGAAACACCGCCGGCAATGCCACCCGGTCCTGAATGTCGGGGCAGGTCGCGACAAAGCGCACCGTCGGCAGCGCTTGGCGCAGGTGTTCCTCGATGGCGGCGTACAGCGCATCCAGCGAAAAGGCAGGATCAGACACGGGCACTCCCCTTCAGGTACTTATGCAGTTCAAAGTTCATTTCCTGCTTAAACACCACCAGCAGGCGTTCATCCGCTTTGTTGGCCCAGGTGTAAAAAGGCTCTTCCGCGTCCTCGAGCGAAACCTTGGCCTTGGCCAGTGGAAAACGATTGTCGTTTTCCGCGATCCAGCCCGAGCTGGGGCCGCCGGTGGACGCGCTGCTGCCGGGATAGTCATCCGGGTTGAAGTGCTTGCTGGAAGTGCGAATCCAGATATCGGCCTTGTTGCCATACACGCGTTTATAAAACGCGCCCTGGTAACGCCGCCCCGCCACCGAGACACCGGCCTTCCCCTGACGGGGATTGCCTATCCGGCTGGCGTCCATAGGGTTGGTGCCGAACCAGAGCTTGCCCAATTGCCCCTGGCTTTTAATGGGATAGCTACGCAGACGCTGCCGTACCGCCCGCACGGCAATCCGCTCCTGCTTGCTGACATCGCGCGCCATGTGCGTGGCCAGCCAGCCCAAGGTCTTGTTGATCGCCCGCCGTTGCGCCGCCGCGACCGCTTTGGGCACCACCTTGGCCAGACTGTCGAAGGCCTGCATATCCTTGGCCAAGAGCTGCAGCGAAACCGGCACGGCACTCATGCTTTTAACCTCAGAACCAAGCCCACCAGACCATCACCCGCCGGTTCAAGGTGAATCAGGGTGTACTCGCCACCACCGTCCAGGGCAGGCAACTCGATCTGTACCGTCTGCGTTTTTTCCACGCCCGCCGCATCGGCCACCCGAATGTGAAAACACGGCTCGCGCAGGCCAGTGTTCAAGCGTCCGATTTTGGGCTGCAACCAGGGCGCCGAGAACATGCCCAGCACGCGGCGACCCTCGATGTAGCCGACATCGGCCAGGGTGTCGAACACCACGCTGTCGATTTCCGCGACCAGGTCTCGAAAGGCCATGGTCAGAGCGTCAGCAGGATCTGCGCCCGAGGACGGGTGCACAGGTGCAGCGGGTTGGACTGAGCCTCACCGGCCATGCCCTTATTGAACGGCATGGGCTCCAGCTTGCTGTAATACGGCAGGCCTTGGGTGTTGGCGGTCTCCATGTAGTCCGCCGGAGCAAAGCAGGAGATGTACAGATCCGGCACGCCTTCAGGAATCAACAAGGCTTGATCGTCATGGATAAAGGTCACGCCGGCGATGCGCCCGCGGTAGCGCTCCCAGACAATGCCGCCGAGCTCGAAGCTGTCCCGCGCATCACCGCGCAACTCGGCTGCCTGGATCGTATTGAGATAGGTTTCTTCAACCGATTTGTGCGTGATCAGCTTGTTCCAGAAGTTCTTGCCGCAGAACGCTCGCGCCCCGGAGCTGGTGACACTGCCGAGTTCGTCATCCTGCATGTCCAATGCTTCGGCGCACTTGACCCGAATCTTGGTGGCCGAGTCATTCAGGCCCATGGACAGGTTTTGTTGCTGCACACCAAACGCCTGATAGATGTTCAGCAGGACCGTCGAGCCGTCTGCGTCCAGTACCAAGCCGTTCAGCGCGCCCATGCGTTGGAATTCATGGGTGGCGTCGAGCTGACGCTTGGCTTTGCTCAGGCGCGTATTCACTACGCCCTGCACAGCCTGCAGTTCGGTCGTCGTACCAAAGGCACGAATGCCCTGAATTTCGTCGGCTTTGATGGCGAAGCGTTGCGGCAGGTGCACGGTATTGAACGGGATCATCTGACGCTTGCTGGCGCCCACGACCAGCCCCGAGGTGCCACGCTCACCCGCCGGCACCAGTGCCAGGGTGTTGCCGTCCTTTTCGATCTGCACGGTCAGGGTGGTGATGCCCTCTTCACGAAACAGGCCCAGGCTGCTGATGCGGCCCGGCAGGTATTCCTGCTCATTGATCGCCGCAGTCAGCGAGGACACGGAAAAAACGTCGTCGGTAAAAATGCCAATATCGGCCATGAAAGGACTCTCCGGAAAGACAAAACCCCGCACAAGGCGGGGTTAGGTAAAGGGGGTAAAGGTGCGAAAGAATTTAGCGGGTGATCACAAACTGGGCTGCCAACGTAGCCTCGGCATCAGCATCAAGCCCGGTCAGGTGCACCTCGCTGACCTCGGCCAACCGCACCACGGCACTGGCCCGACGTTCCTCAGTCGATTCGCCCAGCGGCCCGTACAGAATGCAGGCCGCCACTTCAGTGCCATCGGTGGCGGCGGGATCGTAGGGCGCAAACTCATTGGTCGCGGTGACCAGCCCCAGCACCTGGCCGGCACTCAAGGCGGCGCCTGCAGCCACCAAAATGGATTCACGAGAGATCTTCCCGGCCCCTTCGGAGAGCAGAAACTCGCCAGCGTGCAGCGTTTCGTACTTTACGGTCATGCTCGTGCTCCTTTTGCAGATTTGGATGGCCCCACGTGGGCCGCCTGACGGGCTGCCCAGATCGACGGAGGATCCGGTTGTTTCGCCAGCACCTTCGGTGCCGGGTCGTGATTGAGGGGCAAGCTGTTGTCTATTTCAAAACCGTTGCCGCTGCTGACAATCTTGTCGAACAGCCGCGCCCGTACGGCGGGGGCATCTAGCCCTGCCGCGACATATTCGGCGCTGAACTCAGGCAGCCGTGCCGCGACGCACAGGTCATGCACCGCCTTGGCCCGGGTCAGTGCCGCCTGAACGGTGACTTCGTCCTTGAGTCCGGAGGATTGAATCAGAGGTTCGATCAGGTTAATGATCCCGGCTTGAGTGCAGCCCTGAGTAATCATCAGGGCCAGCTTGGCTGAGTCGAACACGGGCGCGGGTGGATCGTGTGGCTCCGGAGTCGGCTCGGGCGCCTCATCGAGTTGGGCCAGCAATTCAGCCGGGGTGTGTTGGTAACGCTGAAGCACAGTGCCCTGCCCGAGGCAGGCCTTGACCGTAACGCCATCGCCGACCTCATCGGCCAATCCGAGGGCCACCGCTTCATTGGCGGTCAGCCAGGTTTCAGCGGCCACTAAACCCCGCAACTCCACCTCATCGATGTCCGGGGCTTTGGCCTTGTAGGCCGCAATGATCGCCTCCATGGTTTGGTCGAGAACATCGGCCACCTTGCGAAAGCTGTCGGCATCGCCCGCCGCGTAGGTCCACGGGTTGTGAATCATCAACATCGCGTTGGACGCGATCACCACCTTGTGGGCACCGCACACCGCGACACTGGCCGCGCTCGCGGCCAAGGCATCGATACGTGCCGTGCAACGCTCGCCCAACCGTGACAACGTGTTGTGCATAGCCAACCCGTCAAACAGGTCGCCGCCGATGCTGTTAAACGCCGCGATCACCGGCGACACCCCGTCATCCACGGCGCGCAGATCCTGCATAAACTGACTGGCGGTAATGCCCCAGGTACCGATCTCGCCATACACAAAGACTTCAATGACTCGCTCAGCGGCTTCGCCGCTGGCGTGCACGGCGTACCAGGTTTTATCCTGCACCGGCACCCGCTGGCCGGCCTTGTTGTAAATGCTCGCAGGCGTGTTCTTGCTCATGTTTGCTCCTTGTCGTCGAGCGCCTGAAGGAGGTCGACGAGCGTGCTGTAGTTGAGGCCCTTGCCGCGAGCTCGTTCGGCATCGGCGGCGTTTTCTTCGTCCACCGTTTCCGCGTCATAACCGGTGCGCAGGACCATCTCGCTGCGCGAGGCAAATCCTGCGTTAACTTCCATCGTGCGTGACTGAACATCCTGAACCGGATGGATATAGGCCCAGCCTTGTGGCACCCAGCGCGTACGCAGGTACTCGCGACGGCGCTGGGCGTAATCCGGCAACAACACAGCACCGCTGAGCACCGCCATGTCCATCCAGGCGGCTCGCACCGGGCGGCACAACTGGTGCACATACACACCAAATTGCAGCTGCTCCAGTCGACGTCGGAACTCGGTGAGCACCACCCGCAGCGCTCGGTCATTCACGTCGCGCATGTCGCCAGTGAGGATCTCGTACGGCATCCCGGCGCCGGCCGCTGCCGCCATCAATTGCTGACGCATGAAGTCCGAATAGTTATTGCCGGCATCCGGCGGCGTGGAAAACTCAACCTCCTCCCCCGGCAACAACTCCTGCATGGTCCCGGGCTCCAACGCCACCATGGGCGTGAAGCCATCCGAGGCGAGATTCAGCGGCGCACCGGTGACTGGGTCTACCGGGGTCTGGATGTCATCCGGTGACGGCTTTTTGATAAAGCCGGCAAACAGGTTGGCCACTTCCTGGCGGAACAGCACCGCATCGTCGTAGTTGTCCAGGCTGCGCAGGCGTTTGAGCACCGGCGACAACCGCGGCAAGCCGCGCAACTGACCCGGCTCGACCGGTTCAAAGATGTGCAGCACCTGGCTGGCCGGCACCCGTACCAGTTGGTTGTAACCACTGTTCAATGACGAGGCGTCGCCGGGATGCGAGCGGTACATCCAGTACGCCACCCGACGGCTGTCCGGAGTGAACTCGATCCCGGCGCGGATAACATTGCCGTTGCGCGCGACCTCGAACTTGTCGTGCGGCACAAATTCCGGGGCCAGCACCTGAAGTTGCAACGGCACCACCAGACCTTCATCGAGGCTGCGCGGACGCAGGCGGACAAAACACTCGCCGGCTGTTTCCACCGTCCGCGCAATCAGTGCCTGCTGCCCATAGAAGTCGGTCAGACCATCGGCGTCGGACTCTTCGGCCCAATCGGCCCAGAGTTCCTGCAGCAGGTGCCGGAGTTCATCGTCCTGGGTTTTCGGCCGTGGCGTGATGCCCGTGCCGATCAGGTTGCTGACCCGTTTATCAATGACGTTGAAGGCGTACGGGTCGTTGCGCACCGCCGCGCGGGAGCGCGAACGCAGGTTGCGTAACGCCGGAATGGCAATGCTGTTGAAGCCGGCGTCGGGCGCATCCCAACTCGCGGACCGACGCCCTTCGGCGGCCCCTTCATAACTGGCCTTGATGTTTGAGGGGATCAGGAAACCACTGCGGCCCAAGGTGGGAAAGTGATGAGCCATTACAGTCCCTTGCCTCCATGATAAAGCCGCACGATGCGCGACCGAGGACCGGCCGCCGCGATCAGTGAGCTACGAATTTCGTCGCGTGCCCTGAGCAGTTCGTCGATGTCGCGGTACTCAACGTTTCGATCCGCGTAGCGCACGATTTTTTCGCCGCGCGCGATTGCCTTCTCGACCGCATCGAGTTGCTGTTGGGTAAAGGCCATGGAGATCGCTCTAAAGTAAAAAGACAACGGGAAGTGCTACAGCGCGCGTCCCCTCAGCGTCGCTTGAGGTAGCCGCTGCTGGAGCTTCGACGTTGGGGGGGACGTGCTACGGGCAGCGGTGCCGCTGCCGGCTTCGCCGCTTGTGGTACGGGATCAGCCGGTTGCTGCCGCGGTGTTACCGGAGCGCTGACACGTTCGACCGTGACGGCTTTCTCGCCCAGTGGCACCGCCTGAAACAGAGCATTTTTCACCCGCTCCCAGTCGTGTTCCTTGTAGCGGTTCAGTCCCAGGTAATGTGCCATCGCCAGGCTGTACACCATCAAGTCGAGCGCCTCGTTGCGCTCCGCCTTGCCCTTGACCCACTCGATTTTTTTGTAGCCTTTGACGTAGCGGGTCACCTTGCGCTCGGCGACGCACTGGGCAAAAAAGTCATCCGGCAGGTCGTTGGCAAAGTGCAGCGCACCGGGACCGTCCTCCACCGGATAGCGGTTGTAAATCCAGTCCTTGGCGGTGTCGGTGCCGATGAACCAAAGCTCCACGCCCTTGCGCTCGGTCAGGCCTTTCCAGGTGACATCCATCATCGATGGCCGCTGCGCAATGACCGGACGACCCGGCTTACTCGCGCCCTTGACGGCGAAAATGTTGCGCCAGCGCCGCAGCCGGCAGAACTGGTACACCTCGTCGGTGTGATTGCCGCCGGAGTCGATGCCCGCTGCTCGGATCGTCAGCTCCGCACCACACGGATGCGGGTAACGCGCCTTGAGTTTGTCGTCGAGCACCGACCAGGTGCGTTCGTCGGAGGGGTCGCCCCAGATCACCTGATAGTCAATGATCCAGCGTTCCATGCCGGCGCCCCACCCAACCACCATGAACTCCAGCCGGTTGGCTTGAACGTCGATCGAGGCCGTTAGCATCAACACGGCGAACGGCATCGAGCCCAGACCATAAGTTTCCAGGCGTGCCCGCGCCATCAGCACATCAGCTTTCGTTTGCTCTTGGGCGCTGTCCCAAACCTTGGCCAGACGGGTGTTGTAGAACACCTGCATAGGCTCAAGATCGCCGCGGGACATGGCTGTCTTCGCCTTCTCGAACTGCTTTGCCAGCGAGGCCCAGCCCGTCCAGCCGGGCGGCGAGTACAACGCATTAAGGTTGAAGCCGACGGTTTCGCCATCGCCCTGGGCATGCGCGCGCCACTCACCCTCAGCCAACATCTCGCCTTTGTGATGCTCTTCGATCAACACATCACAGTCAGGCCCGGCGCACTCATAGTGCGCCAGTTGGCAATCCGCCGAGTAATGCAGGCGTTCCCACTCGAGGACCTGCATGTGCCCGCAATTCGGGCACGGTACGTAGTAATAACGCTGGTCGCTGGTTTCGAACAGATCCGCGATGCGCGAGGCGCCCCGGATCGTCGGCGAACTGGAAAAGTAGAACTTGGCGTTACGGCCAAAGGTACTGCCCCGGGTTTCAGCCAGCTCAATCGGGTCGCCCTCCTCTCCCACGTCCACCACCCAGCGATCCACTTCATCACCATAGATGTAGCGGGCCGACAGCTCCGACAGGTTTGCCGCCGAGCCGGCGGTGGTGATGTACAACGAGCCGCCTTCGAACTCCTTGGTGTCCATGGTGTTGCGCGCATCACGTGCTCGGTTTGCTGCCACCCGTTCGCGCAACACCGGGGTGGCTTTGATGGTCTTGCCGATGCGCGACGAGACCCGCTTGGCCAACCCCAAGCTGGGCAACAGCGTGAGAATGTTCGACGGTGCCATGTGGATCAGGCCGCCAATCCAGTTCAAGGCAATCTGGGTTTTCATCAACTGCGAGGCCACCATGGTCACCACGCGCTTGCACGGATGGGCCGGTGACAGGCAACGCATGGGCTCACGAGCATAGGGTGTACGCGCTGTGCGGTACTGCCCAGGTTCGGCGGCCCCGGCATCCCGCGGAATGCGCATGAACTCGTCAGCCCACTGATCAATCCAGACGTCCGGCTCTGGCCGCAATCCACGGAAATACGCCTCTCGGTACACCGCTGCACCGTCGGGCATTTCCGCTGCCATGGGTTAACTCGCTGTCGTCAAAGAATGAATAAGGTCCGTCGAGGCCATTCGTTCAGCATCGTCTAGCACGCGGCGCAAGGCGGCAGTGAGGTGCTTCTCGATTTGCCAGTGATCACTCATGGCGGCCAGTTCGGGCGCCAACTGTGGCGGCATGCCCAGCAACAGATCGCGCAGCATCCGCCCCGTCGTATACGCCGCCGTTTTCACAGCCTCCAACTCGACATGGGCGCCGCGATTTTTGTGAAACTCGCTCTCGCTCATGCGTGACTCATAGAACTCGCGGTAGGCACGAGACTCCTGAAAGTCTGGGATGCCCTCGATGGGCAATGGCGGCTGACGTGAAACCGTGGGTGGAGGTTCGTGCTCCATGGGTGGTGCTGGGATTTGCCCTTCCGGCTTGCGCTGAGTTCGTTCGCGCTCATGCCGCGCTGCCACGTTGGCTTTGCTCGGATCGGCAGTGCTGAACAAGAGCCGGTCCGTTGCCTCGACATCCACCATGCCGTCCGCCATCAGAACCAGGCGTCCGCTCTTGGCCAACTTCGACACATAGGGTTTCGACCAGCCTTGACGTGTGGCGAACTCCGCTTTGGTTAACGTTGTCATGTCCATGCCTTACGGTTAACCCAGCCGAGCCGAGAGTTAACCGAGTAAATTAGTCGGTTAACTCCTGGGTTAACCACCTGAAAGCCACGGCCTGTCTGGCTTTCAGCCAAATCCATGGCCTTACAGTCAGCCGCTTAGTTAACTCTGGGTTAACTGCCTTAGTTAACCGGTCTGAAAGCCACGGCCCGCTTGGCCAACAGGCGAATCTAGGGTTAACCGAGTTAACCAGATTAATTCGTTAGTTAACTGCTCTGTAAGCCACAGCCCGTAAGGCTTTCAGCCGAGTTAACCGGCTGAGTTAACCAGTTAACTAAGTTGGGAGGGCTGCCGCTAACGCGTTTGCGCGAGTCTTATGCCCCGTGTTCCTTGGAAGTTGCCAGGGTCCCCGGCCTCTGCCGAATAGCGTCGCTTCACAGCCGCGCCAGCATAGCGGCCGCAGCGCCGACACCAACAAGGAGCCCAAGCGCTAGCCCGGCTGTGAAGGGCCAGACAGCTGAGTTGAGTTTGCAGTCTGTAGCGTCGACGGGAGCGACCAACTCTGCTGGCTGACCTGGCATCAGACCATCGCACAGGGTGTGCTCCCGCACCAGATCAGAACGAACCAAAAAGCCACGGTCAGAACTACGGCCGACCATTTGCTCGTCTTTGTGCAAAACCAATTCGCCCCCGTATTGCACGAAGCTGTCAGCTTCAACGCAAACTGGGGCATAACGATCAGGTAGGTATACAGCGAACGTGGATTTGCTCATTTACTCACCTCTTTGAAACAAAAAAGGCCCACCGAAATGGCGAGCCTAGAGAGTTTTGGCAAAGCCAGAGACTGAGGTTTGGCACCTCATCTACTGGAGCTTTGGTGTATTTGAACCAGCGCCCCCATCTGCCGGCATGCCTAGAACGCCCGTCCTAGACGCATAAACCGGATATAAAAAACGAATCAACCGTGATAACAAGGATGTTTAGAGCATCTCAACCCACTACCTTCACGATGAGGACATGGAAATGCTAGTAGACATCTACCGTGATCAATCGCATGAAAAATATCTGATCGTTAATCACAATAAAGACATTACAAAGATCACGGCCGCAGATGCTGAGTTTCTGAATGATCTGAATCATTGGCGTCGTATTGATACCGACCTCGAAAACTTACCTACAGGCCTTCACACATACGAGGTGCTCATAGCAATAGAAGCACGTGGTTATTATGCTGCCAGACTCAAGGTGACCGTTCACGAAATCGAAATTCTTGACTAACTCACAACAGGTATTTCCCGATGGGAAGATCGGGAGATGCCTCAACCAAATCTTATGCAGATATCGCAGCAATCTGGCGCGCAATCTCGTCATGAATCAGTTTGGCTGACCAGGTATGCGCGACAAGGTCGGTACCGGCTTCCAGCATCGCAGCATCACCCTCGACGGAAATGGCCGGTGTGTCGGTCAGGTCGTTGTAGCTACCCGAGAAATCCGAAGTCCCACTGCCAATTGCGGCACGCGCAGCCGCAGCGTCGACACTCACCAGCACGGCCTTACCGACCTCCGAGGCATCTGTGATGCTGTCCGAGGTGATGTTGCCTGGCGTGCCGGCTGCGTTGTTCGTCCCCTTCACTACAGCCTGAAGCACTTGAAAGCCTTCAGTGATGGAGACAGGGCTACCGTACGGTTGCCAGCCATCGGCAATGGACTCTGCCAGCTTGGCCGTCAGCTCCTCGGGAGTGTTGGCGACGACGGTTTCGTATTGGGTGTAGGCCATGCTCTAAACCTCACGATTGAATGATTGAGCGGCGAGCGGCTGACATGCAGGCGACTCACCACAATGGATGTGGCCCGTGGTGGCATAGGCCAGCAGGAGCACAAGAGGCAGCACCCAAGAACAGCGCTTCATGGCGCCGAATCCGATTTAGGAAATTTGAAGTCGGCGAACCGATCAGCCAGATCGGCGATCTTCTTCACGCCTAGGAAACCGATGAACACACCAGCGGCCGTGGCGAAGTTTTGCGGTAAGCCGAAGTACTCCAGTAGTGGAATCAAGCCAATGGTGATCAGCGTACAAAGCGAAGCTTCAAGCAGCGCCTGCCGCCGCGTGCCACCACCATAAATGATGCGCAAAGCACCGACCACGAATGACAATGCTCCGGCGTAGATCGTCGACGCGTGCTGCCCCAACCACGCGAGAACGAGCAGCCAGGTGTCTGGTTTGTCGGGCATGTTTGTCATCCGAATTCCTCCCTTTTGGGGAGCGCAATAGGTCCGGCTCCAGCAGCACTCCCAGCTTGGAGCGATGGGTGTGGTGGAGCCGAAAACGAAAAAGCCCCGGCAAATGCCGAGGCTTGAAGAAAGCTAGAAAGCAAAAAGCCCAACTCTAGGTTGGGCTTTGCTCGCGGAAAAACCGCAAAGTAATGCGAAAACTATAGATCAGGACCGGGGTTGTCAACGGTACCCCATAAAGTTTATTGAGACATCTCGCAGTCCTTGAACATAGGTATTTTGGCGATGTCGCCACGGCCCGTGCAAATCACGTTTACCGTGTTGCCCTTCTTAAGGGCAGCCATAGCGGCCATGTTGGACTTGTCGAATGCAAATTGAGGTCCAAGGAACTGATTCGTGCCAGCAAGCACCAGATAAGGGTTGCCCTTGAAGTCCGTATTGATGTCGGTAATGCGACCGCTCACCTTGACTCTTTTATCCTTGAACTGCATGTCTGCCGCGACAGTGTTTTCCTCGTACATCGAAGCAACCTGCTGCGCTGTGTAGCTTTTCAGCGGCTCAGCCGGAGCTGTCGACGTAGAGGATGCCTGCTGAGCAGGAGCAGTTCGGGCAGTAGTTGGAGTCGACGAAGATCCCAGAAAGACCAAAACGCTCAAGATGAGCCATGTAAACCCAATAATGCGCGAAAGAACAGAGTGTCCTTTGCGCAGGAGGAACCAACTAAAGATCATCGGAATAAATACGATTCCGACCCCAAGAAGAAATCCAACTTGGCGTTTTACAGGCGCAGTCACAACATTCATAGAGCTCTCCGTGGCAATCAGGCGGGGGCCGGCATTCTGAATGTGCCACCTCCAAATTGTCACTATTCGATATCTGCTAGATCACGCAGCCTCGCGACGAAAATCCAAAGCGCCGTCGATCCAGGCGACACCGGACTTCCAGAGCTGCCGGGTCTTCTCCTCACCGAATCCGAGCTTCTTGCCGACGTCGACCAGCGCCTTGTCCCGCGCGGTGTAGTACTTCATCAGCACATTTCCACACTCCGGGTACCGCTTGAGCAGGCGGCCCATCAAGCCATCGATCATCAGCGCGTCGTCATCGGTGATCATTGGATCAGCGATGGTGTTTTCGCGAGATGCGCAGCACGACACGCCGGAGCCCAGCACCACCCAACGCCCCCAGTGCTCCAGCAGGTCTTCCACGGTGCGCTCGGTGAACTTCTTTGTTCTGGCCATAAATCAATCCCCGGTGAAATTCGATCCGCCGGCACCGCGACGGTTGTTCTGTTGGTAGTACGCAGCCGGGCCAGATGTCGAAAGGCCCCGCTTCAGTACTTCAATTTCGCGCTGAGCCTGCTGCAATTTGAAGCTCAACTGAGTCACTAACTCGTCCGAAGAAAGCACTAACCTGCTACCCGAAACGACCCAACCTGAGCCGTTGCAAACGGTGCAAATCAACTCATAAGAAACACCCCGGACCACCGCTTTGCCCTTGCAGACCGGACAGGGTTCCAGCTCGATCCGCTCTCTCTTAAAGCCAAGCCCCTGCCCTTTATTCATGATTTAAATCCTCGCCTATGATTGTTTTTGGAATAGCACTCAAAGCCACGTCTTCCGTGGGCTGTAGCTGATTACCAGAATCTCCCAATCTAACGCCGGTCAACCCGTGAATCAGGGCAAAGCCCTTCTGGTCTAGATGGGCGTGCCACTGCTCCAGGGCATTGCGCTTGCGACCCATCACGTCCGACTGGATGTACACCTTCACGTTGTGGCCCATCGCGTGGTTGATCAGCAGTTCACCAATCAGATGGTCGATGCCGATGTCTGCCCAGCCGGTACGGGCCACCTTGCGCAGGTCGTGACTGGTCCACTCGCCCTGCCCCAACTCGGTGAACACGGCGCACGCCTGCCCCTCACTCAACGCCTTGCCTTTACGGGACGGAAACAGGAACTGACCTTCATACCCTTTGGCCCGCTGGGTCTCGCGATAGCTGATCAGCACCTTGCACACCTGATCGGTCAGCGGCAGTAGATGCTCTACGCCGGTCTTGGTGTGTTCAGCCGGAATGAACCACTCGCGCTCAGCGAGGCTGATGTGCGACCAGCGCGCCTGACGGGTTTCGCCGATGCGGGTGCCATGGCAGAGCATCAGCAGAGCCAGTAGGCCGTTGGCAGGTTCGAGATCTGCTGGTCTCAACTGACGGAGAGTGGGCGAGGTATCTAAGTACATGGCGAACAGGTCCAGCAGGAACGGCAAGTCCGTACCCCGAAGCCTGGACGGCCTGACACCGACCTTCGCGCTGGAGAAGTCGCGGAACTTCATGACTGCCATGGGGTTGAGCGTGATCAAACCCAGCGTAAAGGCCTGACGGAACGCCAACGCCAGCAACTGGAACGCCGAGCGCAGATAGTCAATGGTGATTACTTCTTGCGCCGGCCACATGAGCATGGCGTCGAGAGCCGCCCGGTCGATACAGGTCAACGGCAGGTCGCCCAGGCATGGGACCAAGTGGCACTTGATCAGCGACGCCCCGGTTCCCTTGCGCTTGTCCGACAGGTTGCGGTCACGGGCCATGCGCTCGGCGTACCAGTTCAGCAATTCGCCGGTAGTGATCCACTTCGATAGGCTTGAACCAGCGCCGGCATCGAGGCGCAGCCGAATGGATGGCAAAGCGGCCACGACCTGCTTGGCGCTGAGGCCGGGGAAGCTGCCGATGCGGTTCCACTTACGCTTGGTGACCAGATACCAGGACGCCCGAGATCGATCCTGATTAAAACGCAGGTACAGGCCACGATTCTCGATGTCGCGCAGATCCCGGACGTCGCCGGCGGCCTGGCGCTTGATTTCGGCGTCGGTGATCTTAACGGCGGCGCTGCTCATCAGGCCTCCACCTCGGAACCGTCGAGCCAAGCCATGAACGCCGCCGGTACATCGGAGCCCGACTCGGCGACAACCTTGGCGCACACCTGAACCAGATCAGCCTGACGGCCATACGCCTGCTCGAAAGCGACCTTCTGCCCGTGCACGGCGAAACCGGGAAACCCGTCGCCGCCGTAGCCGTGCTGGTGGTGGCCAGCGCACAACGGCAATACGTACCAATGCGCGTGCGGCTTGGTGCGGCCGTCAACGTGGTGGATGCTGCAATGGTCGTTGTGAATATCCATCGAGACGCGGCAAGCCACGCAACCGACAGTGGTGACCAGAGTGTTGTGCCAGCGCTTCTGCTGGGCAGTGACCGAGCGACCCTTCATCCCGGCGCCCTCGCCTGTTCAAGCTCGATCAGCAACTCAATGCAGTGCTTGGCCTTCTCCAAGTCCGCGAGACCACCCTTGTCGCGCCACCGCGTCACGTACTTGATGACGCTGCCTTCGGCAAAGGGAATGCTGTTCGCGTGAATGTATTCGATGGGCTGGATTTTCAACGATTTGTAATGACCGCCAGCGACTTGGGTGTTCAATGCACTCATGCGGATGCTCCAGCGCGACGCGCGCGCAATTCAGCTATGGCCTTATTGCCAACATCTGGGGTTCGTTGAGCTTGCGGTGCTGCCAATTCAGCAACCGGCACTGGGCCGAGCTGCTCCCCCATCCAGACCTTGCGAACCTGCTCCAGATACCGCTTTTCGAAACTGATCAGACCAAGCTCGCGGCTGAGCAGTGGCAGGCTGTTAAACCCGGCGGCAGCGGTCGCGTGGTAGACGGCCGGGTGAAACCACTTCGCGATGCCGTGCATCGTTGGATGGCAGTTACGCAGGGCCTGCTTGTAAGCCGTCTCCACGTTCGGCAGCGGTGGGTTGAGCATTTCCGGCGTAGGCACGCAACCTTGAATGAACTTGCCTACGCTCGGGATGAAGTCGGAAGGTTCGGCGCGGCAGCGGATCAGACCGATATCGATCTGCTCCTGGGTGCAGATGCCGTTTTCGATGAACGCTTGTAACCAGGTGGCTTTCGATTCCTTGTAGGCCTTCGCATCCGGCCAAGCCTGACGCCATGCAGTGCGGATCGAGCGCAACTGGCGGAACAGCTGGTTGATCACCTTGCCGGTTTCATGGGCCTGATCTTGCTGGGCCTTCACCGAAACTTCGGTGCTCGCGTCAATGAATTCGCCGTGGCGAACCTTGGTCACTGCCTGTGCCGCTACCGTGGAAACTGCTCTCATTTCGCACCTCCATTCATCCATTCGGTGTTCTCGTCGTCGTACTCGTCCGAAGCGGCAGGTGATGCGGATCCTGCCGCCTTGACGCGCTCACGCTTGACCCAGGCGACCAGACGGAAGCACCAGCCCGCAGCGCTGTCGACGGTCGAAGGCTTAGCGACGAAGAACCCCTTGAACCCTGCGAGAAGTTCGTCAGTGACCGAGTCGTCAGGCAAGCCGGCGATGGCGAGTTGATCAGCCAACGCCTTATCACTCGGTGCCCAGGTGGCGAACATGGCGAAGCGTTGGCGATCATCGGCGGCGAGGGCCTGACGATCCTGCTCGGGGATGACTTCGGAAATCTCGCGCTGCTGCTGCTCTTCGGTTACTTGATGGTTAATTGATGTATTGGGTGCAGTGGCTGCACCCCGTTCGGTCGTAGGCTGCACCCCGTTCTGTTGTGAGTTGCACCCCGTGGCGTCATCTGCACCCCGTTTTGTACGGGGTGCAGAATTTGCACCCCGCAATAATTGAAGGTCGTAAACGACTGGGCGGCGGTCATGACGGTCGATGTGCACGGCGGCAATGGCTTGATTGCCCTTCTGGATAAGTCCGGACTTCTCCAGATCGTTCAGCTTGTAACGGACAGTGCGTTCAGACAGGCCGGTGTCTTGAGCCAGGGTCGAAGCGGATGGGAAGGCACCGGCACCGTTGGAGCCGGCGTAGTTGGCCAAGCACAACAGCACATGCCGGGCGCTGGGGTCTTTGAGGGATTGGATGGGCAAAGAGAGCGCCCAGGACATTGCTTGAACACTCACAGCGAGGCTCCGATATTAATTTCAGCCAAGCGAGCAAGGACTTTGGGCGTGACCATTGGATCGAAGGCAGCACGCTCGGCGATCTCGCGTGACGACATCGTGTGACGTGACAAGATTTGCGATTGCTCGAAAAGTGTCGCGACATGGTAGGTATTGCCGGGGTTAGCGATCGTGTTCATAATGACGCCACATTGTTTTACATGTTGTTGAAGAAGCCGGGTTGCAGCCCGGCTTTTTTGTGCCTGGGATTTAGTGAATCTTCGAGCCCACCAGCGCCGCGCGGTCAGCCATGGCAACGGCATGAGCGGCAAGCGAGCGGCAGAAGGATTCGAAGGACTCGGCGTAGCCCTTGTCTTTATGGTCAAACACGCCGTCCGCGAAAACCTTCCCGCCCAGCCCGGCGACATGACCGAAGCTCATCGAGATGCCAGCAAAAACCTGGAGGGCGTCATCGATGCCCGAGCCGATCTGCTTAACAGCAAGAAGGCCGTAACGACTCGATAGCTCGATTAGTGCACGGTCGCGCCAAGGTTGGTCGAGTGCCGCAACCCACGACTCTTCAATCCACGAAGGGATTTCGATACGGTCTCCGCTGTCGTCGAGCCAGCGCTCAACACGTTTGCTCCACGCTTTGTAGGCGCGGCCATATGCCTGTATGTCTGCGGTCTTGGTCATCCCTTGCAGATCAGGAAAGCCCTTCTCTTTACAACGCTCTGGAGCACGATCAAAGAGTTGATGGTTGAGCTGCTCTGCAAAGCCGTCCTGGCTCAAGCTCGTACGAGCGATCATGTCTCGCGCCATAGCAACCAAGACCGCATCGCGTGTTTCGTGTCGCAAATTCGACGTTTCCATGAGGCTCTCTCGTTCGTATTCTTGATTCAACGGATCAGGTGACAGGGGAATTGGGGTCCATGTACATACGGGTGTTCCGGATTGTTGAAATTGGTTATGCGGCTGATTTTTGGGATGGGAACGGACGCTGCTCTTTCGCCTGGAAGCTTCCATCTGGAAGCTCAAGCACTCGGATATCCCGTTTCGCGGTTAAGGCTTTGTAAATGGCTGGCGCAGTAACCCGAAGAAGCCTTGCGGCTTCGGACTGCCCTTTGTCAGCCACGAACTTGTCGAGGGGAGTCTCATTCATGGTCATGCCTCTGCTGTTGATGAGGTCGATATTAACCATCTGTTAATTTTTAATCAATACCGATGGTTTCTTCTAATTTTTAACCATTGGTATAAATTCGCCCGATGACTAAAAAACGAATCCTGCCGCCAGACCGCATGGCTGAGTGCGAAGCCGCGCACGCCCTCTTCCTCGCGAAGAAGAACGAGCTGAAGCTGAGCCAAAAGAAAATCGCGGACGCGGCCGGCATGACGCCTGCTGCGGTGAACCTTTATTTCAAAGGAATCAACCCTTTGAATGCGCAGTTCGCCTCGGTACTTGCGCGGATGCTCAATGAGCCGGTTGAGGCGTTCAGCTCTCGATTGGCAGAAGAGATAGCGGCGATGACTAGGGTTCCGGTTGCGAAAACTGCAAATGAGCCGTCAAAGTCATCCGCAGATATCGTTAATCAGATGCTAGCTAAGTACGGGAAGAATTTGCCGGAGGAAGCACAGCAGAGGATCGCCGGAGCCGTTGCGGAAACCGCGAATGAGGTGAAAACAAGCAACGTAATCGAGGCTGATTTCTCCGGACTGCGAGCACGACCAGATGAGATTTTAATTCCGCAGTACGACGTGCGCGGCGCGATGGGGCACGGGCAAGTTCCAGCCGATTACAACGAGGCGATTCGTAACCTGATCGTTCGGGAGGATGTGCTGCGCGAGAAGGGAGTGACCTACACATCTACTGCTGCGCTGGCTATGATCACCGGCTGGGGTCAGAGCATGGAAGGCACGATCAATGATAAAGACCCAGTGATCGTTGATCGCGGAATTAACGAATTCATTGGCGACGGGGTTTACGTGCTCACCTGGCACAGCCTTCTCTACATCAAGCGATTGCAGCAGGTCGATGAAGATCATTTACGGATGATCTCGGACAACAGGCATTACGAAAACCAGACCGCGCGAATCGATGATGTGACCATCCACGCGAAGGTTCTGCTGGTTTGGAATGCGCAGAAGGTTTGACTCTTCACTCTGCCATCTTCAATCGGTTTATAGCCGCCGGTCGGATGCCATATGGCTGCAAGCCACATCAGTGACCAGTGCCAAAGTCATGGCAAAATGTTCATGTTGACTATTCTGGCTTGCGCTCTACTATGGCGCAGCCTATAAATTTGATAGGCATTGGATGAAAATTGTTAAGCCGTTATGGACAACGCTCCAACTGGAAAATCTGGTCCATGTCCTTGCCAGAGACTCCAGTAAGGTGATCATCACCATCCACTGCCATGAAAGAATGGTGCAGCGTGGGGTATCAGCTATAGAGGTTCTTCGCTGCCTGCAAAGGGGGAGAATTGTAGATGAGCCCACCTACAACCAAAAGAATAAGCACTTCGTGTTCAGCATGAGCGAACCATCGCCAAGGGATATTGTGCGCGTGGTCGCTGCTGTGGAACCGAATCCGGAGCCCGGCAAGCTCTTCGCGGTAACGGTATGGGAGATATGAAAATGTTTGAATACAAGGGTAGCGGCCTGGATGGCATCTTCCTGAAGAACGGGTTCAGCATAGTCGAGACACCGTATGGCCAAGGCGTTGCTATCGAAGACATGGAAGGCCTGCACAAAGTAATCGCCGCCGATATCATCCGCCAAAAGACACCAATGACCGGCCACCAGTTTCGCTTTTTGCGCAAAGAGCAAGATCTTGTACAAGCTGAGCTTGCATCGTTACTGAGGGTTGACGTTCAGACAGTCGCCCGGTGGGAGAAGCTTGGATCCGAAGCGATTCCTGGGCCGTCAGACTTCGCAATGCGAGCCTTTTACTCGGCGTTTTGTCACATGGTGAATGGGCCTTTCGAGGTTTCACCCACCGCCATGCCGGATGAGGGAGCTGTTTTTGCGCTTAGCGAAGACCGCCAATGGTCAGAGGCTGTTGCAGCCTGAGCATAGATTTCAAGAAGCCCGCCACTGAGCGGGCTTTTTTGTGCTCGTCAGAAAGGTGCTGGCTCCACTACGACATCGAGGTCGACCACCTCAAGCACGCGATCCTCGTCTGAACGCGCTTCCCACCTCAACGTCACAGACTCATCGTCATTGAACGTCATCTCCAGATCGTCCGTCTCGGAAAGAAGCCCCATCACCTCCTCCCACTCCCGATCTCCGTCCGTGTCCAGGCGGTGGATCGTCACCCAGCGCTGCGCCTGTGCAGTTGGGTTATTGATCATCGAGGAAACACGCAGACCAAGCCGCTCCATCCCGCTGATTACCTGTCGCACTGCTGGTTTTTGCTGCTTCTTTGCCTTACCCACACAACCCCCTAGATACTGTATATACGTCCAGCGCTAGGAACTATAGCGAGGCCGCGCTTTATGGAATATCCCAAAAGCGCTAGGTAGCGAAATAGTAAATGGCGCCAAAACAAGCTCACATCAAAAATAAATAAACCATCGGTATTGACGCCAAAATATACCGATGGTTAACTACACCCATCGCAGCAACACACAGCCACTGCGAAGGGCCTCAAAGGGCCTGAGCGCTCTTTAACAGTTTGAAGACAGACCCTGATTGCGATCAGGGAACAACAACGCAACACAGCCCGCTTCCGTGTCCGGTCATTCGGCACGCTAGGTTTGCTGAGCAACAAGACAGCATCACTGCTGCACCTTGGCGACAGGGTGCATCGGGATGTCACCCCACCCTCCCCACGCCCACCGGTTCAAGCGGGTGTCCAGGGTGTTGCCAAATATCCGCAACCTTCAGGCTCAAGGAGTCGAAATGAATCAGACCATTCGCCAAAAACAAGCAGTCCTGCAGGTGTTGCGGGATCGCCTCTCAATGTCCACCTCGGAGATGTACCAAATGATCGGTCAGGAAGAGCCAGTACGGGCACTCCGCTTCACCATTGTCTCCCTGGGTGCAAATCAGTTCGACGTGATAGAGCGCTCTACCGGCCGCTCCCGCGGCGCCCAAACAGGTCATAACTGCGCCTGCCAGTACGCACAACAGCTTGAAGAAAACGCCGACGCCATTGAGTCAGTTGGCATGTCTGCCCGTCGTTTCGGTAGCCTCATGCTGCGCTGGGTTGTCGGCATGGCTGGGATGCTCGGCGTATTTGCTTTCTTCGGAGCGCAATGATGATCGGCGGCCCTATTCCTGATTCGCACCAGAAGGCGAAGGCCGACATCAACCGCAAGACTGCCGAGTACTTCGGTGTCGGTGGCAAGGTGACCGAAGCGCCAAGCTTCCAGACTCAGCATCCACCGCCACGGTCCACTGCGATTGATCCTGAAACCGTATTGAAGCGGCGACGACCATCCCCGGTACAATCCGAACGCAAGGAAACGCCAAAGCTCGTGGAGAGACTATGAGCAAGCGGAAGCCACACAATATGCGCGCTCGAATCGAGCGAATGAGCCGGGCACGGCTCAACACCCATCATGTCGCGGTGATCCACATCGATCCCAGCGGCCGCCAAGGGATGATCAACTGGAAGACGTGTAGGAGCATCCCGCCAGGACAGCGCATGGCCGAAGCAGTCTGTGACATCGCTCACCGCTGGACGATCTATGTCAGCGTCCAGTGCCGCGACCAGCGCGGCCACCGCTACACCAAATCGGTCGAGGTCGCGCCCCAAGGCAACTATATGGCCGCCCACCTCGAGGACGTGATCGAGGACACCTACAAAGCTCTGGTCGCCGATAGCAATCCGAATCATCGGGTCGCATCGGGCTGGATCGCCATTCCCGCTGAAGTCTCGCTGACTGAAGAGCAGGCCGCACGGATGTTCGATGCCGTTGGGGTCTGGAACCAGCTGAGGGCAGCATGAGGCGCATCAACCACCAGGTGCGACAGCGCCGACGACAGACATGGCTGGATATACCGGACAGTGGAATTGAAGAGGTGAGCAATGGCAGCCCAACCGAAAGAACGATCGGCAAAGACTGCGGCGAGGCGAAAGACTCGCGGCGAGGAAGAGTTGCGAATGCATGCCATGGCCGGCACCCGGCAGGTGCTGGCAGACTTGATGGAGTGGCATCAGATCGATGAGCAGGGAGAGGCAATGACGCTAGCCCTTCATCACCTCCATGCGCTTGGGCCGAAAGGTTCTGCACCCTTCTTCGATCCACCGCGACACGAATACGAGATACCCGAAAACGTGTCGCGGAAGTTGGAGATGGCTTATCGGCGCGAAGAACTGCGGATTTGCCAATAACCTTCCAAGCCATCAATCATTGTTCGCGCATCATTGCTGACTTCAATCGTGGCTTGTTCGCGATCAGCCCAAATTTTGTCGATGTACTCTCGAGGTGGAAGCCCTTCTATTTCTAGCTTTGAGGTAAAACCGTTCGGATAGCTATCAAAGTAAATTTTGAATACGCGCCCTTTGTAAGCATCCCTGAAGATTGAATGAGGCATTGAACTTCCTCCTTATCCGGCCCCATGCCGGTCCATCAATCAATAGCCCACTTCAACGAATCACGCCAGCCGGCGAGCCCAGCGCCCCGAGCCTCACCTATCGCTCTGAAGGCTCTGTAAGTCGGTCAATCGCCTTCCTGTAGGTCGCAAGATCAATGATCTGCCGCAAGCAAATGACGACCTCCAGCTTTTGCTTGTCGTCGGGAATCCCTAATCGCTTAAGCATCATTTGAGCGTCTTCCTCGATTGCCGCGAGTGCATCGATATCGCTTTGCAATCTCATGTCGGTCTCCCGTCAGGCTGAATTCGACATAGATACATAAACCACAAACTCACTTCACGCCAGCCGGCGAGGTTCCTTAATGCCTACAGCAATCGATTTGTTCGCCGGTCTCGGCGGATGGTCTAGAGGCGCCCGCAATGCTGGTGTCGACGTTATCTGGGCCGCCAACCACTGGCCGGTCGCGGTGGAGTGGCATAGCGCCAACCACCCGGACGCCATTCACATCTGCCAGGATTTGCACCAGGCGAACTGGTCGACGGTTCCGGCCCACGACATCATGCTGGCCTCGCCTTGTTGCCAGGGGCATTCGAAGGCACGAGGCAAAAAGTCCGGGAACGCTCAGCACGACGCATCGCGGTCCACAGCCTGGGCGGTTGTGTCGGCTGCCGAATTTCTACGGCCGGAAGTGGTGCTGGTCGAGAACGTCGAAGAGTTCACGGACTGGGCTTTGTACCCCGCTTGGTCGCAGGCAATGGCAGCGCTCGGTTACATGCTCGCGCCACATGTCGTTGATTGCGCCGATCTCGGCGTGCCGCAGCACCGCGTGCGCCTGTTCCTTGTCTGCACCCGAAGCAAAGCACCACTGAACCTTCAGCTTCACCAGCGCCGGCATGTTCCAGCTTCATCCTTCATTGATTTCGACGCTGGGAAGTGGAGCAAGGTCGTGAAACCCGGCCGAGCTGAATCGACGCTGCTTCGCGTGAAGAATGGTCGAGATCGCTTCGGTGATCGATTCATCATGCCCTACTACGGATCAGGCTCTGGCCTGACTGGCCGCAGCCTGGATAGGCCAATCGGAACGATCACCACGCTTGACCGATGGGCCTTGGTGCGCGGCGATGAGATGCGAATGCTTTCGGCGAACGAGGCGCTTGCTGCCATGTCGTTTCCAGCCGATACGAAGCGTCCGGACAATCACCGGCTGACGATGTACATGGCCGGCAATGCGGTACCGCCGCTGGCAGGCCAACGAATCATTGAGGCGCTGCTGGCCGCGGCATAATTCATCGTTGATGAAGGATAACGAATTTGTAGTAGGTGTCGCCGTAACCCCACACCAGGGTACCGAGTACCGTAAAGAGAAATGCGAACCAAAACACCCATTCAAACCGCTGCTCTAACTCCGCTAACACCTCCAGTTTCAGAGCATCACCAAAGTAACCAGGTTTGTGGAGCGTTTGAGTCCCCATGTCTTTCAACAACGCTGCCAAAAGCGCGAATACCGTCATTAAGGCACCGCTGCGCTGGAACCAGACCTCCGGGGTTTCAAAAGATGGCTTGAAATCTAGTGGTGAAGTAAGAACAGCGATGACTCCGATAAAAAGTAAGGCATAGCAGGCATAAAGATATTTACTTGCCATACGCCTGTATTGCGATTTAAGCGCTTCATTTTGTGGATTTTTTTCAACGTTCATTCCAGTCCTCCTGACTAAAAAGACGTAAATATAGCGTCGAGGTATCCCCATGCCTAGAGAAAAAAAACAAGCCGGCACTTTCATTGTGCTGAGCCCCAAGCACACTCACCGCCGCCATAAAGCGATCACCCTGTGGCGGCCTGACGACAAGGGTTATTGCTGGAAGCTGGCCAGCGCCGGTATCTACGAAGAAGCTCGCGTGCTCGAGCATCTCGGCTACTACAACAGCGGCTGCTCAAACGTTGCGGTGCCTTTCGATCTGGTGGAACGGCTTTCTCGCGAGGTCGAGTACGACACCAGGGAATTCGGTCTGTGCCTGCCGAACGATGCCAGCACCTGGGCGCAGCTCCTGGCGTGCGTTATTCGACCTACTGATTACGAGCCGAAGCCTGAATATCGAGGCTCTCGCTACTCAGAAAACAGCATGTGGATGAAGCGCAAGCGGTGCGAGCAGGTCAACCAAGCCATTCGAATCATCGCCGACCACGGCCGCCGCTTCTTCTTCAACCAGACAGCAAACCGTTATGCCAGCATGGAGGTCGATCAGCGCGGCAAGGTCTGGTTCATCGACGACTACAGCGGCAAGCGTGTCTTCACCCATGAAACGGTCTGGGGTGGTCGGTGGCGTGGTTTCACCCATGGCGGCACGTTGAAGGATGTGGTCAAAGCATTCCGGGACTACATATGCACTGGTGAGCCGATGCACCCTGGCTATCTCGGGCCTGAGCGGTTCAACGACAGCAACATCTGGGGTTACGACGAAGAGGGTATGAAGGCTGTGCGAGAGCAAGCCGGCGCCCTTCCCGTATTTCGGCAGCCAATCACGGAGATGGCATGAAAAGCGTTTGCCCCAGCGAGCCTATAACTGCCCCAAGGACTCGCCTCGCCAGTCATCTCGGGGGGGAGGTGTAACGCAACTGGCGAGGCGAGCAGCTAAACCTTAGTTCACCCTCACCACTCGCCTGACACCCCTCATCTGATTTCACAATCCAACTACAAGCCTGCCGGTGAACGGCGGGGAGGAATTCTGCATGCCGATTTATCGGGTCACCTATGAAATCGAGCTGGTGATCGAGGCTGAAAACCTCATCGACGCCACCGAGAAAACAAACGACGCATGGAGCGAAGCCAAATACGAAATCCCGGCTGAGCACTCCGAAGTCACGGAAATCAAGGCGATCACCGAGCTGCCTCATGGCTGGGACGGGAAGTGCCTGCCCTATCTGGGTGACGGAAAGCTTCGCCTCGAAGAACTCCTTCCTGAATAACCACCTTCTGCCGCCACACGCGGCATGGAGCACCCAATGAAACGAGAGCTGATCAAGATCAGTGAGTTCCAGCGCCGGCGCTGGGGCGAAAATGGAACACCGCAGTGCCCTCAAGCGATCCGCAACCACATCCGCAATGGTGTGGTGCCCGGCGAGCAGATAGGGAAACTCTGGTACGTTGACTGGACCGCATTCAATCGCTCATCCGGTAACGACCTGGTGGCGATGGTATTGAAAGGAGCTGCATGATGGCACCACGGCCGCGCAATACTGCGAACAAAAGCCTTCCGCAGAATCTGTACTTCGATGCGCGGCGCTCGACCTATCGCTACCGCCGGCCAACCGACGGCAAGTGGTTTCAGTTCGGGACCGACCGCATCAAAGCAATCGACGCCGCGAAACAGTTGAACCTGGAGTTCATGCGCGGCGCCGACCTGGTTGGTGCTGTGATGAACACAGCTTCGGATTCATTTGCCGGTTTTCTCGACACTTACGAGCGCGACGTTCTACCTCCGCGCGAGCTGGCCAAGGGAACGCTCAGCCTGTACGCGGTGCACTTCCGGCGCTTCCGCAAGCAGTTCGATGGCAAGGCTGTCGACCAGATATCGATCCGCATGGTTGCAGAGATGTTGGATGCACTTACTCCGCGCACCGCAAACCAGTGCCGCGCACTTCTGACTGACATCTTCAACCACGCGGCGGCCAAGGGCCTGTGCCCAGACAACCCCGCCGCGAGCACGATCAATCGAATCGAGAAGAAACTGCGCAAGCGCCACACCATCGAGGGACTGAAAGCCATCCGGGAGAAGTCTCCAGCTTGGCTACAGAACGCAATCGACTTGGCCCTGATCACCGCTCAGCGCCGGACAGACATCCTGGACATGCGGTTCGATGGTGTTCGGGAAGGTCACCTCTACGTGGTTCAGAAGAAAACCGCCAAAGCCAGTGACGCGGCATGGATTCGCTTTCGAGTGACGCCCGAGTTGCAGGCAGTCATCAGCCGGTGCCGTGACGATGTCGTCTCGCCGTACCTGGTGCACCGTAAACCGGAGCGCCTGAAACAGAAGCAGGCGCAGACCAAGGACCACTGGACGAAGGTTGAAGAGAGGTATTTGACTCGATCATTCAAGGACGCCCGGGAGGCGGCGGAATGCTACAAGGGATGGAAGGAAGAGGAGATGCCGGGCTTTCATGAAGTGCGGGCGCTGTCGCTCCACTTGTACAAAAAAGCCGGAAAAGATGGGCAGAAAATTGCCGGGCATGCGAGCGAGGGCATGACCAAAAACTACCAGCGGGACCACGAGGAAATCGTCTGGTCCGAGGCGATTCCAGACCTGAACATCAGCGAAATCAACGGGTAGTTTTGCGCCAGTTTTGCGCGGGTTTTGCGCAGACACAAAAAAGCCGATCTATCTGATCGGCTTAAGTGTCTGATTTTACTCAGTAAATATGGTCGGGACGGAGTGATTCGAACACTCTACCCCTAGCACCCCATAAAGGTGATTACCAATCCAAAGCAATCCTTACAAATCTAACGAAAACCTCACAACCCTTTACTTTACTAGCCTCTAGCTATTTTACAGTCCGATCACATCCGATAGAATTCCGTCAAAGCCAATCTCAATTGGCAACGAATTGGCAACGGGAAAAGCGGGCAGACAATGGCGAAGATCACCGACAGGCAGATGACGGCCAAGCCGGGCAACAATGATAAATGGCTGAGCGAGGTTGCCATCTGGGGACATGGCAGTTTGGTAGCACGCATCACGCCCAGCGGTGAGCGACTGTTCTACTTTCGCTACTCAAACAGCAGCGGTGACCGCGTCACCTACCCCATTGGTACCTACAGCCGCGATGGGCTGGAAGGCACCATGACGCTCGCCGAGGCAGGTCAGCGAGCCAAAGAACTCGCTGGTCTGCATAAAGCTGGTATTCGCGATATCCGGGAGCATTTGACGGCCGAGGAAGCTTCCCGCATTGCAGCACGCGATGCCGAACTTGCCCGCCTGGCCTCAGAAAAACTCGCTATAGAAGCAGAACAAGCTCGTCAGGCTGCGAGAAAAAGCGTCACCGAGCTATTCGAGCATTGGGCCAAGGTTGACCTAATCAACCGCAAGGATAGGGGGGCAGAGGTACGTCGCATGTTTGAGAAAGACGTCCTACCGCTATTAGGAGGTTTGGCTGTAGCAGACATTAAAAAAGGCCACATCACAGCAGTGACCGACACCATGCTAGCTCGTGGAGTCAATCGTGCGGCAAAAATTGCCTTTTCGCTGATGCGCCAAATGTTCCGCTTTGCGGTGGATCGAGACTTGATTGAATACGACCCTACCGCCAGCATCCGCAAGGCCAAGATCGGCGGCAAGGATGTTGAGCGCGACCGAGTGTTGAGTGATGAAGAAATCCGCACCTTAGCTAAGTTAGCCCCCGCAGCCGGATTGCTTCCTTCCACCGAGGCCGCTATCTGGATTGCTCTTTCCACCTGCTGCCGTATTGGTGAGTTGCTTGGCGCACGTTGGGAGCATCTAAACTTGATCAAGGGTTCTTGGCTGATTCCTGCCGAGAACAGCAAGAACGGCAAACCCCATAGCGTTACTCTGTCACCGTTCGCCGTCAGGCAGTTCGAGTACGTTCGAGCGTATAACGGCAACTCTGCCTGGTGCTATCCCAACACCGACGACAGCGGCCCAGTCTGCTCCAAGACAGCGACCAAGCAGTTAGGGGATAGGCAGCGCCAACCTGATCAAGGCACCATGAGTCGCCGCAGCGCCAAATCGCAGGCACTATTGCTACCCGGTGGAAAATGGACACCACACGACTTAAGACGCACGGGCGCCACAGTCATGACAGCATTGGGCGTGCTTCCTGAAGTGGCTGAACGCTGTCTCAACCACACAGAGGAAAACAAAGTAAAACGTACTTATCAGCGTCACAGCTATGCTGACGAAATGGCTGCAGCATGGCAATTACTCGGCGAACGCTTAGAAACACTAACTAGCATTGACTCCTGCAAAACCACTGCAGCAGTACGCTGCCTGATTAAGCCAGAAACAAAATGGCCGATTGGGTGACCCCATCTGTACACTGAGGAAGTAGACACCTAACAAGACGCAGCATGAATAATTTAAAGAGCCGACCTTAAGAATGAGAAGTATTGACGATAACGATCGTAAAATTCACTCCGCCATGGAGGTAGCCTTTCAGTTAGGCATCACACCCAAAACCATTGTTGATATTGCATCAAAACTCAAATCATTTTTTTTAATTAAAACTCCTGAAAATACTGAAATTTATCTTAGATGCCGCGAAAGAAAGCGCCTAGCTAGACTGCGGGGCGAATTAGCATTAATTTTCGATTTTGGCCGCGCCGAGCGCACTTTCCTAGTCACTTCGAATATAGATTTTTTGTGCTTGGAGCCATCCGATTACGAATCACTCATTCCAATGGGGCATATTCAACAAAAAGAATTCAACTCTATTGCAACAATAGAAAATGGCTTTGAGATAAAAATTCTCAACTCAGCCACTTATACAGATCGCCACCCAAAAACAGCAGCCGCAGTCAATGGAACATTTGACTCCTTTCATAAAGAAAAATCAATTCCACTATTACCACCCAGCAAACCGACACAAGAAAAGACAATCACCTTTACATTCAATGACTTATTCATCACCACCAAAGATCTCAAGGCAATTAGGGAAGATCTGAGCAATAAGCGACCGGCCTACGGAAAGTTTAAGACCGAGGAATGGACATCAACAATGCTGGCACAACTTAACGAAGCGTCCACCTACTTCTTCTCAGGTGAGTCGAACAACATTGATAAAACACAACTGTGCAATGAAATAATAAACTGGTTTGCCCGGCAGTGGGTAGATGGAGGGAAAGACCTCTTAGAACAAGCTGCGAATGCGATATTGCCCGACAACCTTTACACGCACTCGCCACCAAAGGAAAAGGTCAGCGAATCATTAAGGAGTGAATACAATAGCTACGCGTCCACAGCCTTAATACTAATCAACGAAAAAGCCAAAGAATTCTGGCAGGAGATGCAAACAGGCAGACACAAAACATTCCCCAAGAGGAAAACCATTACAGATAATTTAATCGAAAAGTCGAAATTCTCAGTAAAACTTTCTGTTGCGACAGCAACAATAGTTCGCCCTGACAAGTACAAATAAAAGCCTCACTCCTTTGAGAAAGGATTTGAAATTTAAAGAATGACTACCTCAAGACGAGCATTCAATATAAACGAATGCTCTCCCCCTACTTAACTACTCCCCTCGGCCGTCCCCGCTTAGCACCTTCAAGTTTTGGCATATTCCCTCTAAAGAACGACCTTCCACACTCCGAAGCAAACCTCAACCAATAATCAGTCTTCACCAGGTACGCCGCAACCATAGTTTTCAAATTTGAAATAAGTTCCGTATCAAATCGGCTGATCACCCCTATCCCTGGGAACCGATATGATTCTTTTTTATTATTGCAATTGAAATATCGCCCCTTGCCTTTCGTTATATCCTTCGACCAATACTCCCCAATCAACTTGGCTAAAACCACATCTTGACGATATTGCGCGCCATTATAAAAAGCCAACAGATGAAAGTGAAACCCCTTAAGATGCCCATACTCCAACTTACAAGCAAACCCCAGAATTCCCTCTATTGGTATACCTTTGTGCAAATCTCGCTGCAGCACGGACCAGTCGCCCTTCACCTGGCCCAGGTACTTCAGCAAATCATTACGATCCCTAAAAAAACCAGTCTCATATGAAAGATCCAGACGTATAACAACCATCCTAGAATGCTTTGCAAACAAAGCCTCAATATACTGCTCAAGGCTTCTAGTGCGTTTATTTTTAGCGCGAACAAACTTTTTTATGATTTTTTTGAATTTACTCCCGGCAGTTTCCTTCCTCATCTCATCGACCACACCGTTCAAGGCTGCCACCACCGCAGGAACCTCAGAAGGTAGAATCGTGACTGTAGATGAAATCAAAAACAGACTACTGCCTAGTCTTTCAGCACACTCAAAAAATAGCGCCACATAAGGGTTCAGGTCATACAGAGGAAAATAACAAGAAAACTCACTTGCTCCGTTCTTTAACGCTACCAACAACTGTTTACCCAAGGGTGTTGCCTGAAATGCAAGACCTCCGCGTTTATTTACAACAACGGAATACAGTTGCTCTCCACTACTCAGAACCTGCATCACCACTGGCTCAATCTGCTTCAATTGTTCGAGCAACCCCTCCTCCGCCGTCAATACTTCGTACTCAAGTTCTCCAAATGAATCTAGAGAGTAATCGTCCAAGTCGTCCAAATACATCACCCCAACCTCAACCGCTATCCACTGAAATAAAATTCACACCGTTACAACCCAACACCTCCGAGCGATCAACCAACACAAACAAGCTAAGAAGGCCCTGACAATAGTTAGCACTATCAAGCCTAAAACGACCACTACCTTCACAACCACTTCTATAGATTCTTATAATAAATCCAACAACCCTTAAATACTTATACCTCCAATCAATTGTAATTTCTCTATAATTCTATAATTAAATAACACTCCATAATTAACCAACCTAAAAATCAAACAATAACACCAGAAAGTACCACAAAACCAAACCAAACAACCAGCAACACCACAAATAAGTTAGTAGCCAAACTGACAAACTAAACTGTATGGAACGGTTTCATTTGCGGCATCGGTTGATGATGTTGGAGCCATGGCATCACATCCACACAAGCAGAGCGCCCCATATGCCCCAATGAAACCTTCCCGTTATTGCAAAGAACCTCCAAAGCACAATCTAAGCGATTCTTTACTCGTAGTTTATTCGGACAACGTTGGCGAATTTTGTTTTTAAGAATATAACGATCATTAGGATTCCGAAAGCGGTTCAACCAATCATCCAATTCAAATGCATCAAGGCACTCTTGTGCAGGAGGCACGAATAGCTTGAGAAACTCATCCGAATATGAAAAACAAAAATCAATAGCGATATTTAGCGTACTCAACGCGATATCTCCGTCAAACTTTTCGAAGCAATGAAACAAGGCAGCCACTCTGGCGATGTTATCAGCCAGCTTTGACGCGTGATCACCCGCGTGTTCAAACCGCCCGCCTGGCTGAATTTCTATCTCAATGGCATTAGCAATCCAATGCCAGCGAGTAGCGGCTTCGGAGGTAAACTTCATTACCTGTTTTTTTTGTCCGGACTCTTTCAGCAAAGCTGTGTTCTGCTGAAGCAGTTCGGTCAGACGTTTGACAAAATGATCACAATGCTCCCACGACTGCGTTCCATTGAGGGGCGAACGATACCCCTGTGTCGACAGCGGATGACAGACCAAGAACCGCGCCCACAACCCCGAGCCACGGGACTTTTCACCACGACGCGTCATGTAGTCTCTGACCGCACTCTCTTGCGCCATGATCGAGACCGTCAGGCGAGCTCCGATCAGTTCAAAGCTTTTGACGGTCTTACGGTCGACGGTGATGGAGTCGCCACTCCAGATGGCATTCATCTTTGACAGATCGTTAAATGCCCGCCCGCCTAATACCCCACCACCTTCACTGGATGTCAGCCCTGCCGTTGGCAGATTTTGGTTCAACCCTAGAAATAGGGCTTCAGACGTTGAGTCCTCATACAGGAGCTTGAATTCTTTAGGCTTGATCGGCTGACTCTTCTGGTGTGCCAATAACTGCTGTATTTCGTCTTGGGTAGGAGGCTCCTGGCCAGCCTTTTTGGTTATGCCTTTCAAAATCGCCTTGCGGCCCCCCTCCCAAATAGTGTTGTGGACCTGCCACTCCTGTTCTTGGCTCTGGTAAATCAGGGCTTGCTGTTGTTGGAAGTCGCGAACCGGGCCCAGAAAGATATTTTCCACAGTCGATTTACGCTCCCCCGAATTCGCGATAGCCAGCAACATCAATGATGTTGGTACTACCTGACCAGTGGGTTTACAGACATCAATCAGCCCCTGCAACACGACAGCCATCGCTGTCAGCGCTCCCGTAAAAATGAGCGGTTGAGGGGCCTTAATATTGTTCTGAGCCTCATTGACCGCCGCTTGCAGTAGGGGCAACGGCATGTAAAGCGGAAACGGCAGTCCCCGCAGCGGCAGTTGCTGATATTGAGCGGGCTCTACAAATGAATGGTCGGAGTTGTTATAGGAATTCATCAGGCTACCCTATACTACTGACACATTATGCTTACCCACCTTGCAGCCAACTTTCACAAACAAGTTAGGGCTATTTGGGCGAGACGAATTCACGCAATGTTCAAGCCATGCGTTTACTTCCGCATCAACCCAACGCACCGCCCCATTACCAAGAGAAACTTGCTTGGGAAAGCTTGGATCGTGCTGTGTCGATTTTGAATCAAGTTTTCCGTAAATGGTGGAACGGGACAGCCCTGTACGCTCAATCACCTGCTTCAAGCGAAGCATAACCAGGACTGGGGAAACTTGAATGGACATTATGTAACTCCTTAGGATTGACTGGCGCTCATCCTAGGAAACAAGCCGAAAAAACCAAACTGCGTTAGCGTAACGTTGACTAACGTTAGGGCTCCAGACTGCAGGCCGAAACCCAGTCCACACCCTGTTACGCCGGGCCCTTTGGCAGTACCTAGTGAATGATGGGCGAAGCATGACGAGGGGGCGCAACGCCACCCTGCTGCCAGGACCAAGAGCGAAGCTCAGAGCGAAAACTGTGACGGATGATCGTCAAGCAGCTGCTATTTCTGCTACACGTAGCAGAAATAGCAGTAAATTCTTACCGTGCCAGCCCTGAACTTACGAAGCGGAACCAACTAAAGCCCAAAAAAACATCATTATCGAATAACCAATAGCTTCATAAACTTTCAAATCATATTCAAAAAAAAATCAAACCTATATCACTCCTGTGAACGCCCCACCGTATGACTGCGGTAGGGGATTTGGCGTGCCGGCATTTTGCTCGACCCGCTCACTCACTGGAGAGAATATGCGTATGTCTACCCCTTGCCCTCGCTGCAAATCTGAACGAGTCATCACGAAAAATATCGGTAAGCAAACAGGTGGTTTGATTGGTGCCGCCGGCGGTGCGGCCAGTGGCGCGGCCGGAGCCCTGTCAGGAGCGGAAGCCGGCGCGGCGCTGGGCATAATCGGCGGCCCCGTCGGTGTCGCGGTGGGCAGTATTGCCGGCGCCCTTCTCGGCGGGTTGTTTGGCGGCGTCGCCGGTGGTCTCGCCGGCGCAACGATTGGCGAACAGATTGATGACAAGATTCTGGACAACTACCAATGCGTGGAGTGCGGTCATTGCTTCAGCGTCAGGCGTTAAGTCTTTGTGAACCGGCGGCGTTTTTCGTAGAAACGCCGCCCTTTATCAATTTTTTGTCAGGAATCATTCCCATGGCTCATCTCGTTGAACAAATGGCTTACGTCGGCCCGACTCCCTGGCATGGTCTGGGCAGTCGCCTTACCCCCAAACAACCGCTCGAAGTCTGGCAGCGCGAAGCCGGTATGGACTGGCAGATCCAGGACAGTCCAGTGCATTTCAAATCCGAGAGCATCGGCTCTCTGGGTTCGATTCACTCCTTTCCGGAACAGAAGGTGCTATATCGTTCGGACAGCAAGGCCCCACTGTCGGTGGTATCCAACCGCTACCAGATCGTGCAACCCCGCGAGGTGTTGGAGTTCTACCGGGATTTGACTGAGGTCTCGGGCTACGAGCTGGAAACCGCTGGAGTACTCAAAGGTGGTCGCAAGTTCTGGGCTCTGGCCAGGACTGGGCAGACAACCGCGCTAAAGGGTAATGATCAGGTGAACGGTTATCTGCTGCTGGCCACCTCCTGCGACGGCACCCTGGCGACTACCGCCACCCCCACCACGGTTCGCGTGGTCTGCAACAACACGCTGACCATTGCCCTGGATGGCACCACCCGCGCGATCAAGGCGCCGCACAACACCCGCTTCGATCCGCAGGCCGTGAAGAAACAACTGGGCATCGCTGTCTCGCAATGGGACGAGTTTATGTACCGCATGCGCGCACTGGCGGAGCGCAAGGTGCAGTGGCATGAGGCGATGGGCTTCTTCATGAATGTGCTGTGTGACGTAGCACCCCATAGCAAACTGCCGGAAGTGCTGCCGAATGAGCGAGCCCTGCGCAAGGTGCAAGGGCTGTACGAAGGCCAAGGCCGTGGTGCCACGCTGGAGTCGTCTCGCGGAACGGCGTGGGGCTTGCTCAACGCGGTGACGGAGTATGTCGATCACGAGCGACGCGCCAGGAGTACTGAGTACCGCATGGACTCGGCCTGGTTTGGCCAAGGTGCTGTGATCAAGCAACGCGCCCTGCAGGCTGCACTGCAACTCGCCGCCTAGCCCCACTCACTTACTCAACTATTAAAGCGCCTGGTCAGCTTCTGCTGGCCAGGCGTTTTTTGTCGCATAGGAAAACATCATGGGCACGCAAACTCTGCAACAACCCAGTCGCAAACCCCGCCCGGCGCTGCGCCTGGTAGGCACCAAACAACTGCCGCTCGAGGCCTGGCTGGCAGTGCGTAAACAAGGCATCGGCAGTTCGGATGCCGCCGCGGCTGTAGGTCTTAACCCCTACAAATCCCCGTTGGAGCTGTGGCTGGAGAAAACCGGCCGTGATACCTCACTGCCCAAGCTCGATCCGCAGGATGAAGAGAGTCCAGCCTACTGGGGCAATGTACTGGAGCCCATCGTCGCCTGGCATTACAGCAAGCGCAGCGGCAACCGGGTACGACGTATCAATGCCGTGCTGCAGCATTCAGATCCTAAACTGCCATGGATGCTGGCCAACATCGATCGAGAGGTCATCGGCGCCGACGCCGTACAGATCCTTGAATGCAAGACTGCCGGCATAAACGGGGCACGCCTCTGGAAGGAGGGTGTGCCCGAGTATGTGCAATTGCAAGTCATGCACCAGCTCGCCGTGACCGGCAAGCAGGCTGCAGATGTGGCGGTGCTGCTCGGTGGCCAGCACCTGGAGATCCATCGCATCGAACGCGACGAGTCGATGATTGCTCGGCTGATCGACCTGGAGCGGCTGTTCTGGGATTACGTGGTCAGTGATACCCCACCACCGGCCGATGGTACGGAGTCAGCGGAAGCCGCACTACGCTGCCTCTACCCCGAGGACAACGGTCAGACGCTGGATTTCAGCCAGCACACGGAGCTGGCCATCACCTACCTGGAGCTCAAGGCTGTTCGCCAGAGCATTGCTCAGCAAGAGACGCGCGAGGCGCAGCTCAAGCAAGTCCTGCAGCAGGCCATGGGCGCAGCCACTCGTGTCGAATTTACCGAGGGCTATATCAGCTGGAAGAAGTCCAAGGACAGCACCGTGCTCGATGTCGAACAGATGCTCAAGGATAAACCCTACCTGCAGGCCCGCTACCCCAAGATCAAAACAGGCAGTCGTCGCTTTTTGATCAGCTGAGCCATTCCTCGTCACCCAAGCCGCCTGGACCGCTCACGTCCTGGTGGCTTTTTTATTTCCAGATCAAGGATAACCGCCATGCTCAAAGGTTTAGCGATCACCCCTCCTGTACTCGGGCGTATTTCCATCGGCAAGGTCGTCGAGAAAAACGGCAAACGTCTGCCGGAGAAAGACGATCAATTCACCATCACCTCGCAGGTACAAAGCCGCGACGGCTGGCTGCTGCACCCGATCAATGAGGAACTGCGTAATGGCCAGGATGGCAAACTGCGCAGCATTCCGATCCGTTTGCTGTTCAACGAGCCGGACCTCAACTTTCGGGCTGACTACAGTCTGTTCGACCGTAACACCGGCCGGCCGGTGTGCGTCGGCAATGGTGAGACCTGCAAGCGTTTGACCAAGGACGGCATCCAGTCGTTGCCCTGCCCTTCACCGGATGGCTGCTCACTGGCCCAAGGCAATGCCTGCAAGCCTTACGGCCGGCTGAACGTGGTGATTGGTGACGATGATCCGCTAGGCAGTTTTGTCTTCCGCACCACCGGGTTCAACAGCATCCGCACCCTGGCGGCACGCCTGCAGTATTTCCAGGCCATCTCCGGCAACCGCCTGGCCTGCCTGCCACTGGAGCTACGTCTGCGTGGAAAGTCCACTCGGCAGAGCCACGGTACACCGATTTTCTACGTGGACATCACGGTGCGCACTGGGTTGCGCCTGGAAGATGCCTTGCTGGAGGCCAAGCAACGGGAGGAAACCCGTCAAGCCGCGGGCTTTGACCAGAGCGCCTTGGACTACGCCGCCCGGCAGGGCTTTAACAACGGGGCCTTTGAAGACAGTGAGGAGGACAACGGCGCCATCGTCGAGGAGTTCTTCCCCGCAGCTGAAGATCAGTCCAACCCTATAGAGCCCCAAGCCCAACCGGCAGCGCCTGCCAAACCTTCACTTGCCCAAAAGTTGGAGTCGCAAGCCACGAGGCATAACAGCAGGCCCTCGGCTCAGTAACGCCCTTCTCAAACTCCCCAGCGTTCTCCCTCATTCGTACAGGACTACCCGCATGAAATATCACAAGCTCATAGCCGGTGAAACCACCGGTACCTACTTCATGGAATCACCGGTTACCGAGGCCGACATCCTGCAGATGGCGCAACAACTGGCGATGAGTCGTCTGTCTAAAGGCCAGGCATTGACTGAGCCCAAGCAGGTCTTCAGCCACCTGCAAACACTGCTGCAGTACCACGAGCATGAAGTCTTTGCGTTATTGCTGCTTGATACCAAGCACCGGGTGATTGGTTTCCGAGAGCTGTTCAGAGGCACGCTGGATGGTGCCAGCGTGTACCCGCGGGAGGTGGTCAAAATCGCCCTGGATCACAACGCCGCGGCAGTGATTCTGGTTCACAACGATCCCTCCGGCGACCCAGAGCCCAGCCAAGCCGATCGCATACTGACCACCACCCTCAAGAACGCCCTCAACATGATCGGCACCCGAATATTGGATCATGTAGTGGTGGGCCATGAAGGTTGCGTGTCGTTGGCCGAACAAGGTTACCTGTAACGCCTAGGCTCACATCGTCGAATAGACTGCCCTTGGTTGATGCTAGGGCGGTCATCGGCACAATCCCCATCACTTATTTTTTTAGCCATCGATCAGCAGCCTATACGTGGCTATTTCAGCCTGAGTGCCTGCGTCCACGCCGGCGCCTACCACTTTGAGGAAAATTTACGAACTGGGCATCCTGCGAGTCAGCAACGATAATCCCTACCCGGAGTCGCTGTTTAGAGCACTGAAATGTTGTCGCTGACGCCGAATTGACCCATATGCTGACGCAAGACAGCCCCTCCTCCAAATCGGCACAAATCCAGCAAAGGCGATGGATCGCGAGGAATCAGACTGGGTCAGATAGATCTCGGTAACTGGGTCAGTTCGGCGTCGGCGCCAACACTGGCCGACTTTTTCAACAGAATCGGTCGTTTTCTGCCTCTCGCGACGGGCAGCAACCGGGCAAGTAGCAGTCGTTTACTTCATCAAATTACTACGCGCGATGGATATACAGCGTGCTGCTGGGGGGGGATGAATTGACTAGTGTTCTATGTTCAGGTGCGCAGGAAAGGACAATGGAAGTAGATTAATATCGGTCGATTACTACTTGTCCTCTCGAATCAACGGCCCCTCCCTGGCGTGGTCTTTTTACTCAATCACTCTTGCATACACCGATTGATCTACATTCCCGCCGGATAGAATCACCCCAACCCTTCTTCCCAGCATCGTTTCACGTTCCTGCATCAGCGCTGCCAAGGCCGCCGCACCGGCCCCTTCCGCGAGGTTGTGGGTGTCGGTGTAATACACACGCATGGCCTCGGCAATCTGCTCCTCGCTGACGGATATGATGCGTGCGGCAGCCGTCCCGTAGATGGCAAAGGCGTCGGGAATCGGTTTACGCACGGCCAAGCCGTCAGCGAAGGTATTCGCCGTAGCGGTTTCAAGGATTTCTCCCGCTTCAAACGACAACTTGGCTGCCGCTGCCTCACTGGACACCACGCCCACCACTTGGGTTTTCAGACCCAACGCATCGCGGGCGGCGATCACCCCACAAATCCCGGATCCACAGCCAATCGGTACGTAGACGGTATCCAGATTCGGCGCGGCCTTGAACAGTTCCAGCGCATAAGTGGCCACGCCTTTGACCAACTCGGCATGGAACGGCGGAACCAAATAGAGGCCATGCACTTGCGCCAGGCGCGCGGCCTCTTCACGGGCTTCATCAAAATCGCGCCCACGCTCGACCACTTCGCCGCCTAAGCCGCGCATGGCATTGTTCTTTTCTACCGAATTACCTTCCGGCACTACAATCATCGCTCTCAAACCCAGCGCGCCCGCTGCCAGCGCCAGGCTCTGACCGTGGTTGCCGCGGGTAGCGGCGACAATACCCTTGGCGTCCGGGTGCGCGCGTTTGAGCCAGTGCATGAAGGTAATGCCCCCACGCACTTTAAAAGCACCGGTAGGTGTATGGTTTTCGTGTTTGACCCACACAGTGCAACCCAACCGCTCGGCCAGCAGAGGCCAGGCGTACTGGGGAGTCGCAGGCATTACCTGATAAACATGGCAAGCCGCTTGTTCGATATCGTCGCGGGTCAGTCTGTACATGAGTTGTCTCCCGTGGATTTTGCCCAGTCTAGGCACGGGCGCCTCACGCCGGCTTTCAGAAAACTGACCTGACTTTTGCGTGCCCTCTTTATTACTATGGTGTTCATGAGCCATCGAAACCGCCTCCTGCCCCCGCTCCTTCCTGAACCGGTCCGTCGTGCCGAGGCCGGACCATGGTTGATCGAGTTGCTACCCGGCGCTGCTTACGCGGCCCGATATGTAGCAACCCAGGCTACGATCGGCTTTGCTTTCGATAGCCAGCGAGGCCTGCACGCCATCGGCAGCGACCGAGTGTATCCCTTCGACGCCACGCCCAATGGTTTGGCATTCGTCCCCGCAGGTTGTGACGTGTTGTCCGAATCCCCCAAGGGCGGTGAATACCTGCGGGTCATGCGCACCGACGGTGTTGCATTGGCAGGAGACCGTGCATTCAACAATCGCATTGATCCACAGGCCATTACCCTGGCGCTGCGCATGCGCGCCGCGCTGTTACAAGCCTCTGTGGAGGACGATTGGGAGGTCTGGGCACTCGCATTGGCTGAACAGGCGCAGGACAACGAAACATGGTCGGCGCCCCCTCAAGGTTCGATAACCGGTAGCCGGATGCGTCTACTCGACGAGTTCATCGATGCAGGCCTCGACGGCCAGTTGGGAATACAGGCGATGGCGGGGTTACTGGGATTATCCGAAGGCTATTTCATTCGAGCCTTCAAGAACGCAACGGGCAAAAGTCCGCACAGTTACCTGATCGACCGACGCCTTGCCAAGGCCCGTGCACTGATGCGCGACTCGACAGCCAGACTGGCGGAGATCGCCCACACCTGCGGCTTTAACTCCCAGGCGCATATGGCGACCACGTTCAGGCAACGCCTTGGAGTAAGTCCGGCACAGCTGCGTAGATAGTTGAGGTTCTGTTGGAGCGGGTATTTGATCTGTTTTTAGTGCTTAGTAGACTTTCGGACTGGCTGAGTTGCAGGTTGTACAGCGGGTTGGATTTGCGCAATCTGCGGAGCTGGAGCTGGAGCTATTGCTCGCGGCGGAGCTGCATCCGCCAAGGCCTCTTGGGCAAGGATGATCTTCAACTCTCCCATCTGGGTGAGACGCATTGTGCGGCCCACGCCCGCAGGGTCAACGGGCATATTCCGAAGGTATGACCACTGTCACCAGCAAGCCGACCACAGTCAGCAGTACTATGTCTCGTGCTGGTGGACAGGTCGACGTATCAAACACCTCCAGCGAACCCAGTATTTCGGGGGATTGATATCTACCATTTGCTGTTCAGACTCAGTCCCCCGTCAGCCTATTTTTTCAGCTTCTCATTGTTTTCCTCAGATGCTCAGCAATGACGCAGAGCATTATCCAGATCAGCGATCAGGTCTTCCTCGTGCTCGAGGCCAATCGAGATCCGGATCAACCCCTCGGACACCCCTGCTTTACTGCGCAGAGCCTGCGGCACACCCGATTGTGTGGTCGAAGCTGGATGACAAACCAGGGACTCAGTGCCTCCGAGACTGACAGCCGACTTGAAAAGATGCAGGGCGTTGATAAAGCGGAAGGCCCGTTCGCGACCGCCGTCCAGTACGAACGAGAAGGTTGAGCCAGGGCCCGTGCATTGCCGGCGGTAGACCTCCTGATAGCTGCCATCCTCAATAAGCTCTGGATGCAGAACGACGACTTTCTGGTGGGGGTTGCTGGCCAACCAGCGAGCGATCACGGTGCCGGTTCTTGCGGCCTCTTTCATGCGCAGGACGAGCGTTTCCATCGAGCGGGAGATCATCCATGAGGAATGTGGATCGAGTTGCGAACCGAACGAGCTGCGAACGCTGCGTATTTTGCTGATCAGCTCTTTGGTGCCCGTGATGCCTCCGGCAACAAGGTCACTGTGTCCACCCACATACTTGGTCAGCGAATATACGCATAGGTCAACACCGTGTTTAATTGGCTTCTGGAAGATAGGCCCGAGCAGGGTGTTATCGCAGACAATGATTGGCCGGTAGCTATGGCGCGTTTCGAAAGCGTCTATTTCCTTGCGCAACCCTTCCAGGTCGATCAGTGAGTTGGTCGGGTTAGCCGGAGTCTCGATATAGCAAATTCTTACTGGCCCCTTGCAGGCAGCAGTTTCCAGTGCATTTGCAATGGATTGCATGGACAGGCCGTCGTCAAAACCATGAGAACCGATGCCCCAAACCGAGAGAATCTTGCTAATCAGAGTCTCAGTACCACCGTACAGCGGCGCCGATTGTATCAGTTGATCCCCTGGGCGCAGGAACGCAAACAAAACAGCACTGATGGCGGACATTCCACTGGATGTAATTGCGGCGGCTTCTGAGCCATCCAGCAGCGCGAGGCGATCTTCGACGATTTCGAGGTTGGGATGATTGAAACGGCTGTAGACCAGGCCGGCTGATGAGTCCTGCGGAATCGGTTTACGACCTGACACGACATCGAAGAATTCTGCACCTTCCTCGGCCGAGCGAAATGCAAAGGTGGAGGTCAGGAAAACCGGTGGTTTGACTGCGCCTTCCGAGAGGAACGGATCGTAACCATAAGACATCATCAGTGTCTCAGGGTGCAACGCATGGCTTCCGATAGTTTTTTTGTGATAGTTGGAATAAGACATAAGCCACCCCTTTCTGCGTTTGCTATCAAGACTCATCGCTCATAAACGTACCAACCTCGCCGGCATCGTTTCTGAGCCTGTTTGTAATGGAAAGAGTGTATTCAGAAAGGGGAGTATGAATTTTTCAATTTTTGTCAGGTTTTTCGTGAAATGGGAAATATCATTCTCCAAAACGGTCGATTTCGTTAAATCCCTATATGCGAAAGCGTATTTGGTTGGAGTGGCGATCTGAAGGTACTTAGAATTCCTCTGGGCGATGGCCGTCCAACAATAGAACGTTGTTTTGGAAGGTGTATCGCTTTCGGTAATCGACCCGTTCCCTGAGCGGTAGCAGCAGAATGGGGGGCAGGGCACGGGCCTGTAACGGGTACATTGCAATCCTACCAGAGATCGCTTTGTGGCTGATGCATCTGCCACGTAGAGCAGATTATCGAGGCAAAGGCAGCGCCGTCGTGTACTTGATCTGCTCCATGGCGAAGCTTGATGTGATGTTGGAAAGCCCGTCGATGCTCGTGATCAGCTTCTTGTAGAACGTGTCATAGGCGGCAATGTCACTGACCACAACGCGCAACATATAGTCCCAGTCCCCCGACATCCGATAGAACGCCATCACTTCTTCGAACTGCGACACCGTCTTGGCGAATGTATCCAGCCAGACCTTGTCATGACGCTGCGTCTTGACCTGCACCAGCACCGATAACCCAAGACCCAGCAGGACGGGGTCCAGCAGGGCTACTTTGGCCCTGATATAGCCCTCTTTCTCGAGTTTCTTGATCCGTTTCCAGCAGGGGGTCGTTGAAAGGTTGACGGCTTCAGCCAGATCTTTGATAGGCATGTCGGCATCGCGTTGCAGGAGGGAGAGGATATGGCGATCAAAGCTATCCATTTTTTTCTTCTTATCTTTGAGTTCGTAGAATATTTTTCTAAAAAATAGCCTAAGAACTGAAGAAATGGAAATTAAATTTCGAGTGGGCGGCAGTAGGATTTACACCATAAAACCGCGCTTGGAGCCACTCAAAAATGAAGAAGATCATCGCCACACTCGCCACGCCTCAGGCGATGGTCCTTATGCCGTTGACGCCTGTCGGGGCGAGGGAAACTCTGTGAACGATTGGATCCATACAGCCATCAGTCGTATCTCCTGCGATCTGCTGCGCTCCGCCGATACCCACATCCACAAGCTGGAAATTCCAGGGTTGAAGGGCATCGACATTTACGTCAAGGACGAGAGCACACATCCAACGGGCAGTCTCAAACATCGGCTGGCGCGCTCGCTTTTTCTACATGCCATTTGCAGTGGCAAGATCCGAGAAGGCACCCATGTGGTCGAGGCATCCTCGGGCAGCACCGCTGTGTCCGAAGCCTACTTTGCCAAAATGCTTGGCCTGCGTTTCACCGCCGTCATGCCGCGCAACACCGCGAGCAAAAAAATAGAGCAGGTCGAACTGCTCGGCGGGCACTGTTACTTCGTTGATCATTCGTCAGAGGTCTATGCCCAGGCGCAGCGCCTGGCGCGCGAAAGCGACGGGCACTACATGGATCAGTTTACCTACGCCGAGCGGGCAACGGATTGGCGCGGCAACAACAATATTGCCGACAGCATCTTCCAGCAGATGACCGGCGAGGCGCACCCCATTCCCCGCGCGGTTGTCATGAGCGCAGGGACTGGTGGCACCACCGCCACCATCGGCCGTTACATCCGCTACAAGGGTCATGACACTCAACTGATCGTGGTGGACCCCGAGAACTCGGTTTTCTATGACAGCTATCGAACAGGCGACTCAAGTCTTACCGGCAGCCAAGGCAGTCGTATCGAAGGCATCGGTCGTCCCCAGGTCGAGCCGTCCTTCCTGCCAGAAGTGATCGACGACATGCTCAAAATCCCTGACGCAGCCAGCATCGCCACCCTTTATTGGCTGGAAAGGGTGCTCGGCAGGAAGGCAGGAGGGTCCACCGGTACCAACATGTGGGGCGCACTGAAAGTCGCATCGAGGATGCAGGAGCAAGGCCTGCAGGGTTCAATCGTGACCCTGATGTGCGATGGCGGCGAACGCTATCTGGACACCTATTACGACCGCGACTGGGTCGCTCGCCACATCGGCGACATCACACCCTATGCGAAACAACTCGATTGCTACCTTTAATACACGTGAGTCACGACTGACTATGAACCAGAACAAGAGCAACTTTTCGACCCAAGTGATTCACGCTGGCGAACAGTCGACCTATGCCGACAACACAATCTTCCCGGCGATCGTCACCTCCAGTTCGTTCATCAAGCGCAGCCTCGACGACAACCCAGACTACGCTTACGGGCGAGTAGGCAACCCAACCCGACATTCTTATGAGAGCTGCATTGCGCAGTTGGAACACGGGTTCGGTGCCGTGGCCTGCGCTTCGGGTCTGGCTGCTACCGCCACCGTGCTTGAGCTACTGCCCAAGGACTCCCATGTAATCGTGATGGCGGGCGTCTATGGAGGCACCTTCCGCCTGATGGAAGACTACCGAAGCAAGACGTCCGGGCTCACCACCACTTACGTCGACCTCAATGACCTTGAGGCACTGGCCGCTAGCCGCCGCGACAATACCCGGCTGATCTGGATCGAGACACCGACCAACCCTCTGCTGCAACTGGTGGACATCCCGTGTGTGACAGAGTTTGCCGGTGCACACGGCATCCTGACCTGCGTCGACAACACCTTCTGCTCACCCTGGAACCAGCGTCCAGTCGAGTACGGCGTCGACCTGGTGATGCACTCGGCGAGTAAATACATTGGTGGGCACTCCGATCTGATCGGGGGTGTCGTGGTGGCCGCCGATGAGCAACTGTTCACCCGCCTGCGCGGCATCAGTATGGCCATTGGAGCAGTCCAGGGGCCGTTCGACTGCTACCTCGCCCTGCGTGGGCTCAAGACCCTCGACGTACGCATGGAGCGCCAGTGCAGCAATGCGCTAACGATCGCCCGCTTTCTCAGCCAGCACCCGCAGGTCGAGGCCGTGTATTACCCGGGGCTGGAAAGCCATCCGCAGCACGAACTGTGCAAACGCCAAATGCGTTCTGGTGGCGCGGTGGTTTCACTGAAACTCAAGGCCGACCGCAAGGCGATGGCACCGTTCATTGAGCAGCTGTCGATCTTTGTGCTGGCCGATTCCCTGGGCGGGGTGGAGAGCATGATCAACCACTCCTACAGCATGTCGCACAACTCGTTGAGCCATGAACAGAAAATCAGCCTGGGCATCAGCGAGAACCTGATCCGACTCTCCATCGGCCTGGAACATGTCGACGATCTAATCGCCGACTTGAATGCCGGCTTTGTGCGGCTACCCATGACCAACGTTGAATAACAGAAATTCCCACTCCAACCACAAGAGGCTTTCGAAGTCCCCTGCACCGACGATTCATGAAAACTGGCGTTCCGTTTATCAAACAATAAGGTCTATAAAATGCAAACGAACCGCATGCTCAAAAAACACTGGAAAACCGCAGTACTGGCACTGACGCTGGCAACCAGCTTCTCTGCTGCAGCTGATCAACTCAGCGATATCAAAGCCAAGGGTGAATTAGTCTGTGGGGTGCTCGGCACCGACGAGCCGTTCAGCTACATCAAGGACCCCGCGTCGCGCGAGATCGTCGGATACGACGTCGACATGTGCAATGCCATTGCCGCGAACATCGGGGTCAAACCGGTACTCAAGCAATTGACCGTCGCTGCACGTATTCCTGAATTACAACAAGGCCGTGTCGATCTTCTGGCGGCGTCCCTGACCCATAACAAAGAACGGGAAGCATTGATCAACTTCTCTCTTTCGACCTTTATTACAGGTCAGAAAGTCATGGTCAAGGCCGACAGTGGTATCACTCAACTCGACCAACTGGCCGGCAAGAAAATCTTGACGATCAAAGGCTCCACCATGGAGCAGAGCATCCGCGCGAAGATCGCTGACGCCCAGATCGTATCGTTCGACAGCAACCCTCAAGCCCTGCTCGCCTTGCAACAAGGCAAAGGCCTGGGTTACGCCAATGACGAGACCTCATTGGCCGGCAACTTCGCCAAGCTGGGTGATGCGGCAAAAGATTTTCGGATTCTCCCAACACCCCTGTCCGCCGAGCACATTGCGCTGGGCCTGAGAAAAGAAGAACCCGCCTTCCAGGAACAGGTGAACAAGACGCTGCGCGATCTGGAGTCGTCCGGCAAGGCTGACAAGCTCTTCACCAAGTGGTTTGGTCCTGAGACTAACATGAAGTTCGCCAGTCGCTCCTTCAAGATCGACACCGACCAAATCAACTAACTTCATTGAGGGCCCGACCTCAGGGTCGGGCCACGGGCCTAGTTATGAATACGTTTGATTTATCGGTTGTGCTCTCGGGGCAGTATCACGACTGGCTCATCAGTGGCTTCCTGCTATCCATCCAACTCGCTTTGATCTCGCTGGCCATTGCCCTACCGCTGGCAATCGTCATCGCTGTATTGCGAATGGCCCCTTACGCTGCACTGCGGGCAATCGCGATCACGTATGTGGAAGCCATACGCAACGTCCCGCTGCTGGCACACATGCTGTTCTGGTATTTCGGGGCACCGGAGCTGCTGCCAACCCCGATCAAGAGCTGGATCTACGACCACAATATCGAAGCGGTCAGCGCGGTTATCGCCCTGGTGCTGTACACCGCGGCGTATATGTCCGAGGACATCCGTAGCGGCTTGCGTTCCATTCCCAGGGAACAAATGGAAGCTGGCCGGACCCTGGGCTTTGGCTTCCTCAGCACCATGCGCCTGGTCATCCTCCCGCAGTCACTGCGGGTGACAGTGCCGCCGCTGATTAGCCAGACACTTAACCTGTGGAAGAACACCAGCATCGCCATGGTGATCGGCGTCGCTGAAATGATGTATCAGGCCCAGCAGGTGGAAAGCTCCACATTTCGGGGTTTTGAATCGTACGCCGTTACCACGGTAGGTTATGTCGGCGTCTCGATCATCATCACGCTGCTGTCCAGTTGGTACCAGCAACGCTATCCCGTCCGGAGTGCCTGACGATGCTCGATATCATCCACAACTACGGGCTTTTCTACCTGATTGGCCAATACCCGAACGGCCCCTTGGGCGGTTTGTTAATGACGCTGATCCTGGCAGCGATGGCCTTGGTATTGGCCTTCCCTGTTGGGGTACTGCTTGCGCTCTGCCGCATCAGCCCTTACCGGTTGTTGCGTCTGCCGGTCACGGGGCTTGTGTACGTACTGCGCGGAACGCCATTGCTGATGGTGATTTTCTGGGCCTATTTCCTGCTACCGACCTTGACCGGTCAACGCACTGACCAATTTGGCACCATGCTGGCTGCCCTGGTGATTTTTGATGGGGTCTACCTCGCCGAAATCATTCGCGCCGGGATTCTCGGACTGCCTCGCGGGCAAATGGAAAGCTCCCGGTCACTCGGCTTTTCGTACCTGGCTACGATGCGCCTGGTGATCATGCCCCAGGCCTTTCGCAACATGCTGCCCTCGCTGGTGAATCAGTTCGTCTCCACCATCAAGGAGACCTCGCTGGGTTACATCATCAGCCTCTCGGAAGTGTCATTCGTTGCCTCACAGATCAGCGCTCAACTGCTCACCAAGCCGGTCCAGGTCTATGCCGTACTCGGCCTCACTTACTTCGTCATGTGCTTCAGCCTGTCTCGCTTCGCCTTCTGGCTGGAACGACGTCTCGCTGTGCGAACTGCAAAGGTTTAACACCATGATCAAACTGAAAAACGTTAACAAGTGGTACGGCAGTTACCATGCCCTGGCTGACATCAACGAAACCGTCGCCAAGGGTGAAGTGGTCGTGGTCTGCGGTCCGTCCGGCTCCGGCAAGTCAACGATGATTCGCACGCTCAATCGGCTGGAAGCTATCCAGAGTGGGAATATCTTTATCGATGGCGTGGATATCTATGATCGCTCCGTCAGCGTGAACGCCTTGCGCAGCGGTATTGGCTTCGTGTTCCAGCAGTTCAATCTGTTTCCCCACCTCACCGTTCTTGAGAACTGCACGCTGGCACCGCGTCGCCTGCGCAAGCTGGGCGCCAAGGAAGCGGACGATCTGGCCATGAGTTTGCTGGACCGCGTGGGGCTGGCTCACAAGGCATGCGCTTTCCCATCCGAGTTATCGGGTGGCCAGCAGCAGCGCGTTGCCATCGCCAGGGCATTGGCAATGAACCCTCCGGTGATGCTGTTCGATGAACCCACTTCCGCGTTGGACCCAGAGATGGTCGGCGAAGTGCTCCAGGCAATGAAAAGCCTGGCCAAAGAAGGCATGACCATGGTGTGCGTTACCCACGAGATGGGTTTCGCACGCGAAGTGGCCGATCGAGTGATCTTCATGGATCAAGGCAAGGTGCTCGAACGAGCGACACCCGAGTCTTTCTTCCTGCGTCCTGAGCATCCTCGCGCCCAGCGATTCCTGTCCGATATCCGCTCGCCCTGGGCCGAGAGTGGCATGCCACAAGCTTGCTGAATGGAGTACAGGGGGCAGGCTCGATAGCTGCCTCCCTTGAAAATGGAGGCAATGACCGTGCAATTTCATATCGAGCCTTACTTCGACGCCCAGAGTTGTACTTACAGTTATCTGGTCAGCGACCCAGTGACCCGGCATTGCGCGATCATCGATCCGGTGCTCGATTACGATGCCGCCGCCGCGCGTATCACGTATTCAAGTGCTGGACGCCTTATTGAGTATGTAAGGGCCAACGCGCTGACGCTGGAGTGGATTCTGGAAACCCACGTGCATGCTGACCACCTCTCGGCTGCACGCTACCTCAAGCGGCAACTGGGCGGACAGATCGGCATTGGCGATCGCATTCCTCAGGTACAGAAGACCTTTGTCGCCCTGTTCGACGCCGACGATGATTTGTCCCCGGACGGCAGTCAGTTCGACCACTTGTTCGCCGACAACGAGACTTTCCATATCGGCGCCCTGACCGTCCGCGTGTTGCACACGCCTGGCCATACGCCGGCCTGCGTGACGTACCTGATTGAAGATTGCGCATTCGTCGGTGACACGTTGTTCATGCCCGATAGTGGCACTGCCCGCTGCGATTTTCCCGGTGGTGATGCACACCAGCTATACCGCTCGATTGGCCGGCTGCTCGAGCTGCCGGGCAACACTCGGCTATTCATGTGCCACGACTACAAGGCGCCCGGTCGTAACGCCTACTGTCACCAGACCACAGTGGACAAGGAGCGCGCGCACAACATCCATATCGGCAAGGGCATCGCCGAGGCTGATTTCGTTGCTCTGCGCACGGCACGCGACAAGACCCTGGACCAGCCCAGGCTGCTGCTGCCCTCAGTGCAGATCAACATGCGAGCCGGTGAGACACCTACGGCCAGGGCCAACGGCATCAGCTATTTGAAGATACCGCTCAATATGCTCTGAGGACCTTGATTGAGTTCAGGCAGAGCGAAATGGATAACCTCTTTACGAGTTTAAATGGCATGCAAATCACCACCCACAACAAAAACTTTGCAACAACCGGTCAATTGACCCCAGGAGATTTGAACGAAGCCGCCAAACTGGGGTTTCGCTCAATCATCTGTAACCGACCGGATTGTGAAGGCGGCGCGGATCAACCTGCCAGCGCAGCCATACACGCCGAAGCCAAACGGCTAGACCTTGAGTTTGCTTATTTCCCGGTTCAACCCGACACCATCAGCGACAACGATGTACAGCACTTTGCCCACCTGCTGGACAGCCTGCCGGCACCGGTATTGGCTTTCTGTCGCACCGGTAATCGCTCTACCAAGCTCTACCAAAAAGCGTCGGCGTGTGCCGCACGTAGCGAAGTTGCCGCTAGCTGCCTCGACATCACAGCCGACATCGTCGTCATTGGTGGCGGGTCGGCCGGCATTGGTGTCGTGGCGAGCCTGCTCAAGCGTGCGCCCGATCTGCAGATCACGCTCATTGAACCCAATGACCACCACTATTATCAGCCGGCCTGGACGCTGGTCGGTGGAGGGGCTTATGACGTGCGCAAGACTGTCAGACCCATGTTGCAGGTCATCCCCCGTGGCGTAACCTGGATCAAGGCGGCAGTGGTCAAGGCCCTGCCCGAAGGAAAACGTCTAGAGCTGAGTAACGGCAAAAGCGTCGCTTATCAAAATCTTATCGTCTGTCCCGGGCTTAGGCTTGCCTGGGAGAAAATCGAAGGGTTGGAGCAAACCCTGGGCAAGAACGGGGTGACATCCAACTACCGCTATGACCTTTGCGCTTACACCTGGCAACTGGTGCAGGGATTACGCAAAGGCAAGGCCCTCTTCTCCCAACCCGGCATGCCGATCAAATGTGCCGGTGCTCCGCAAAAGGCCCTGTACCTTTCCTGCGATCACTGGCAAAAGTCAGGCGTTCTGCAGAACATGCAGGTCGAGTTCAATCTCGCTGGCGCAGTGCTGTTCGGCGTACCGGCTTTCGTCCCCCCCCTGATGAAATACATCGAGAAGTATCAAGCACAGTTGGTATTCGGCTCGAACCTGGTCAAAGTTGACGGCCCCAGCCGGACAGCCTGGTTTGAAAGCAAGGACGAACACGGCACAGTCATTCGCCTGGCCAAGACCTTCGACATGCTCCATGTCGTCCCCGCACAGGTCTCCCCCGACTTCATCCGCACAAGCCCTCTGGCGGACGATGCCGGTTGGTGTGAGGTGGATCCGGGGACTCTACAACACAGCCGCTATCCGGACGTATTTGCGCTCGGTGATGTGTGCTCCACCAGTAACGCCAAGACCGCTGCCGCTGCACGCAAGCAAATCGTCGTCGTCGCCGAGAACCTCATGGCAGTACGCGGCAACCAGCCCATTCCGCTGCGCTACGACGGTTATGGTTCATGTCCGTTGACCGTCGAAAAAGGCAAAGTCGTGCTGGCGGAGTTTGGCTACGGCGGGAAACTGCTGCCGACATTTCCCCTGGACGCAACGGTCGCCCGACAAAGTGCATGGTTCCTTAAAGCCCGGTTCCTGCCTTGGTTCTATTGGAACGGCATGCTCAAAGGTCGTGAGTGGTTGACCAGCCTCTCCAAGGTTGAGTGAGGTGCGAGCATGCTACTGAGTGGAATATTCGGGATTGCCATCGGCATCATTCTCGGCCTGACAGGTGCAGGGGGTGGAATTCTGGCTGTACCGGCGCTAGTGATCGGCCTGGGATGGTCAATGACGGAATCGGCCCCCGTTGCGTTGTTTGCCGTCAGCGCGGCGGCCGCTGTCGGGGCCATGGATGGTCTGAGGAAAGGCCTGGTACGTTATCGGGCTGCCCTGTTGATGGCATTGTTGGGGGCGGTGTTCTCGCGTTTGGGCGTGCATTTTGCCCATCTGCTGCCCAACACCGTACTGACCTCGCTGTTCAGCCTGATCATGGTCATTGTGGCGATTCGCATGATTCGACAGGCGAGCGGCATCTCGGCCAAGGCCGCCGACAATCAGCAGTGCTGGCAACAAAAAAATTGCATGATCAACCCTCAGACCGGCCGACTGCGCTGGACACCAAAATGCTCAGCGAGCCTTGCGGTAGTCGGCTCACTGTCCGGCTTTCTCACCGGGATGCTGGGCGTGGGGGGCGGGTTCTTGATCGTGCCTGCCTTTCAACAACTTTCAGATATTCGCATGCATGGCATCGTCGCGACTTCACTCATGACCATCGCCCTGATCTCGGCTATTGCGGTGGCAGGCGCCGTTCATGCAGGAGCCCACATAACGGTCACTGGCGGAGTTTTTATCGCTGCGAGTGTGAGCGGAATGCTATTGGGAAGAGTCCTCTCACCCAGGATTCCCGCCAAATCTATACAACTGGGTTTTTCCGCCGTATGCCTGGTGGTTGCGGGCTACCTGATGCTCAAAACCTGGATATAAAAAACCTGGGACTGAGCATAGGTACGTCGACCTAACTGGCCCCCGCCATTCTCTTGTCCAGGGCACTGGCAAGACTCAACGCCTCAACACCCAATGCCTTGTAAAAGGCGTCAACGAAAACTGAGGAGGGTCGAAAATCAGGCCTTATCAGCATGACTCGGTAGGGAATGGACACGTTGATTGGTCGAATGATCAATCCTCTGCCTGACTCTTGCACGGCGCTCAATGGGTTGATGATCGCCACACCCAATTGTTGCCTGACCATGGCACAGACCGACGCAGCATTGGTGGTTTCGATCACGGTATGCCGATCCACACCGGCGTGAAGAAAGTGCTGATCGAGCTTCTGACGGTAAATGTCCAGGCCCGACAGGTTGATGAAATTGACACCGCGAAAGTCCTCCATTACCAGCAGCGACCTGGACAGCAAAGGATGCCCCTCTGGCAGTATGCAGACCATATCGGCACAAAAGAGCAATTCCCCTCGGGTGCCTCTTGGCACCTGTTCACTTTCGGTCAAGCCAAGGTCGTGACGCTGTGCGCTGAGAGACTCCTCGAGCAAGGGCGATTCCTGCGCGGTGATACTCAAGCCTATGCCCGAATGCTGTTGATGAAACTGCTTGCAAACGTTGGGCAATAACGTCTGAGAAAACAGCGGCAGGCAGGTGATGCTGAGTTGCCCATGTTCGAAACGACGGATCGATTGCGCAACGCTATTGATTCGTTCCAACCCGATATAGGAGCGTTCGACCTCTTCAAACAACATTATTGCCTGAGCCGTCGGTACCAACCTGCCGCCCTCCCGATCAAACAAACGCAAACTCGAAAGGCTTTCAAGCCGGGCCAGTTCCCGGCTGAGCGTCGGTTGGGAGGTCAACAATAAGCGCGCCGCTCCCGTGACGCTGCCTGCTTGCATGATCGCTCGGAAAACTTCGATATGCCGCATCGAGACTTTCATACCCAACCTTCATTGATCGCTTGAAGCCCATATCAGAACTGAATTGATAACTAAAAAGAAGATATTTTATTGAATGTTCTGCAATCGGCATGATGGTCTCCACTCTCAAGATCAGATCGACTATCTCTATGCCCAACCAGCCCGACTTCCAGCAGTTAGCCGCTATTGCCACAGAACATGGCACCCCATTCTGGTGTTATGACGCACAGACCATCAAGGCACGCGTCGATCAACTGGCGTGCTTCGAGACCGTTCGATTCGCACAAAAAGCCTGTTCCAACCTGCACATCCTGCGCTTGATACGAGAGCAAGGCGTTCGGGTCGATGCCGTCTCGCTGGGTGAAATCGAGCGGGCACTATTGGCAGGTTTCAGCCCGGCCGGCACACCAGCAGGCATCGTGTTTACCTGTGATCTGTTCGACGAGGCTACTTTGCGCCGCGTGGTCGAGCTGAATATCGAGGTCAATACCGGGTCGATCGACATGCTCCGCCAGCTGGGCGAACGCTCCAGGGGCCATCGCGTCTGGTTACGGATCAACCCGGGGTTCGGCCATGGTCACAGCCGCAAGACCAATACCGGTGGTGAAAACAGCAAGCATGGCATCTGGCATGACCAGGTTCACGAAGCGCTCGACGTCATTCGGCAGTTCGGGCTGAAGCTGGTGGGATTACACATGCATATCGGCTCGGGCGTGGATTATGCGCATCTGGAGCAAGTGGGCAATGCAATGGCCTCGGCGGTGAAAATGCTCGACCACGACATCGAAGCCTTTTCCATCGGTGGCGGGCTGTCTACGCCCTACCGCGAAGGCGATGAGCCGGTAGACATCCAGCGTTATGCCAACGCATGGCGTCAGGCCAGGCAGGACATCGAAGCGTTTCTTGGTCATCCGGTACGGATGGAGATCGAACCCGGGCGGTTTCTGGTGGCCGAATCAGGTTGTCTGGTGACCGAAGTCCGCGCAGTCAAAAAAGTCGGGAGCCGACACTTCATTTTGGTGAACGCAGGCTTCAATGACCTGATGCGCCCTGCCCTCTATGGCGCCTATCACCACATGACCTTGCTGGATGCCGAGGGGGCGCCCATCCATCGCCCTGAACACGACTACGTGGTGGGCGGCCCCCTGTGTGAATCGGGCGATATCTTTACGCAGGATGAACACGGTGTGACACCTCGCCTGCTACCCGAGGCGCAGGTTGGCGACTTGCTGATCATGCATGACACAGGTGCGTACGGCGCCTCCATGTCATCCAATTACAACAGCCGCCCCCTGTTGCCGGAAGTATTGATCGAGCAAGGACAAGCCAGATTGATTAGACGACCACAGCCATTATCGGACTTGCTGGCCTTAGAGTTGGGCCTTTAAGGGCCAGATGGCCTGCGTCAAAACCAAGTGATGAAACGGTCCTACAATTTCCTAAATCGTCAATGAGGACAACTTGCTATGCAATCGAAAGCGCATTGGGAGCAGGTATATTCGAGTAAGCCTGCAGATGCTATCAGCTGGTTCCAGGAGCACGCCACCAACTCGTTGCGACTAATTCAAAAAACGGGCGCCTCCTTTTCGGCATCGATCATTGACGTTGGTGGCGGGGCGTCGACACTGATTGATGACCTGATAGAAAACGGCTTTACCCAGCTGGCTGTTCTTGACCTCTCTGCTTCGGCGCTTGCCACAGCAAAACACCGCTTGGGCAGTAAGGCAGAAAAAGTCATCTGGATTGAAGGGGATGTCACTCGAGTATCGCTTGCACCTCAGACTTATGATGTCTGGCACGACCGGGCCGTGTTCCACTTTCTCACCGGTGCAGATGAGCGACAGGCGTATCTCGAAAAAGTACTGACATCTGTAAAGCCCGGTGGATACGTAATTGTTGCCACTTTTGCAGAAGATGGGCCTACCCAGTGCAGCGGTTTACCTGTGAGGCGTTATAGCGCGGACGAATTGCACTCTGAGTTTGGTGCACCTTTCGAATTGCTCGGGCATGAAAAGGAAGAACATCACACTCCGTTCGGAACCGTCCAGAAATTTGTGTACTGCTACTGCCGAAAACTTCGCTGAGATCGAATCATCGACATCACATTAAGCGCCGTCAATTCACCAATCGAGAGCCACATTAGAAAGCTGCCAACAATTGCTGACGAAAATGTTGCGAAAAACTGACTTGATAGGACGGTATCGCTGCAATTCCGCCCTGCGATAAAGCGTGTCTAACGCCGGCACTGCCAGCACAGGTGGATACAGCGCCACGATTTTCAAGCTCTCCATCTTGCCTACCGAAAGCACTATAATCGGCTGACGAACATAAATCCGTCTCACGCGCATGAACATAGCTTAAAACTGCCATATCTTCTGGCAAGTCATCGGCAATACGCTGGGAAAAGTATTTGAGTTTTTGCTCCGCTAATACAAACAACCACGCTTGGTCGTCAGTCTCACCCGTGCTCCGAAGAACTCGTCCCTACACCTGTCGGAAGTGCAGTTCTGTCCGTATACGACTAAGGTAGCAGCAGACCTGTAGACGAGGTATATCAGTCCCCTCGCTGATCATACCTACAGCGACTACCCACCGGCAGTCGCTACTCTTGAATTCATTGATCGCTTTTTGAGCATCAGGGGTTCTGTTAGTCACGACCCGAAAACTTTCTCCCTTGGCCTCTAGTGCCAAAGCTATCTGGTGGGCATGGGCAATATTGGTAGCCACGACTAGGCCAGCTGCATCTGTTCAGTGGGAATGCAATTGGGTGTTCAAGTCGAATGCAATCGAGTGTGCAAGTCCGTGCAATTACGCAGCTACGAGCATCTTGCCGCGTGGTGTAGATTTTTCGCTTGATACGTTCCCGTTTTAGAAGCTGGAAAAAGCTCTCGGCAACGGCATTGTCGTGACAGTTGCCTCGGCGACTCATACTGGCAACCAAATTGTTCGCCTTCAAAAAACTGCGCCAATCGGAGCTGCTGTACTGGCTGCCTTGGTCGGAGTGAACCATCACCTCCTGCTTCGGTTTTCGCCTCCAAACCGCCATCTTAATAATGCATCAATGGCCAAATCACTGGTCATCTGCGACTTCATTGACCAGCCAACGATCTGACGAGAAAACAGATCCAGCACCACAGCCAAATACAGCCAATCGCGTCAGTACATCTTTCAGGTACGCATACGGATCATGCCCGTAGGGGAGCTCCACCCTGAACGATGGGCACGCGGCTGAAAATGTCCTTTGAATTGAACACCAGGTCGTGCCCACCAGCTTGCAGTGTCAACCTCATGCCGAGGATGGCAGGGAGCTCTGTAGCCGCTCAGAGCTATTGTGCAACCCACCCCAAACTGTCACCTCTAGTTCGCGACCTAAAAATCAGCACGAAAACTCAAGATTATCTAAATAGTCAGCCCACTCCTGCATCATCGCTCGCCGCTGCTCTACGTACTCCGCATGATTATAGGTCTTCCGAACCTTGCTTGAACCAGCATGCGAAAGCTGCGCCTCAATCCAATCCTCGCTGTAACCCATCTCGTTTAAGGCCGTTGATATAGTGGCGCGTATTCCGTGCCCGGTCAGCCTCCCTTCATATCCCATGCGCTTTAATGCAGAGTTGACGGTGCCATCACTAATTGGCTTGCTCGGATCATTGCGACCCGCGATCAGCAGCTTGTAGCCGCCAGTCAACCGATGCACTTTGTGCACCTCTTCAACCGCCTGCCGCGACAGCGGCACTAGATAAGGTGGAACCTCACCACCCTCCTTCGTTCGAATCACCTTCCTCAATTGCTTGACACCCTCAGGCGGAATCGTCCACAACGCGGCATCCAAATCAAACTGGGTTGCCGTCGCGTGGCGCAGCTCGCCCGTTCGAACACCGGTTAACAGTAAAATCCGAATGGCGCTCTTCGTATATCCCGCACAGTCAAAGCCCCTAAGCGTGTGAAGGAATGCTTTCAGGTCGCGCTGCCTCAGCATGGGGTTGTGCTTTACAGGTGGTTCTTTGGCGGCGACGATATCTAGATCAGCAGCCGGATTTATATCTAAATAGCCCGAAGCGATGGCGAATCGAAAAATCTCGTTTAGCCAAGCCCGGCACTTGCGGGCCGAATTCAACGCCGCACGCTTTTCAACCCTGCGCACTGCGTCCAGGACATCGGTGCGCGTTACCACGGCTACTGGCAACTTTCCCAGCACAGGGATCAAATCCTTGTCCAAGTAAAATCTCGACTGGTATGCGGCGCCTTTTCTGGTCACCACCAGCCGTGGGACTTTGAAAGCGTGCCACTCATTGGCCACGACTTCGAAGGTCTTCACAGCGCCAGACGCGGCGGCGCGCTTATCCTCTCTGCGCTGCATCCGTGGGTCTATGCCTTTTGCTACGTGTTGCCGCTGACCGAAAACTGACCCAGTAAAGGCTGTTCTGCCGACTGAAAACTGACCCAGGTGTTCAACTGCTTCTGCTCACTTTCCGAGCAGGAGAACACAGGGTGATCAGCATGGAAATGTTGGGAAAAATCCGGCGGATGTACTTCCGCGACAAGCTCTCGCTGCACCAGATAGCCAAGCGTACCGGTCTGTCGAGAAACACCATCCGAAAATGGGTCAGAGCGCCCGAAGCCACTCAGCCGGCGTACCAGCGGTGCGCGACCTTCAACAAACTCAGCCCTTTCCACGACACGCTGGAACAGGCGCTGAAAGCCGAGTTCCAGGCGTTCATGGCCGAGGAGCGCGAGACCTGTTACAGCGCCTACGATGAAATGACTTGCTTGCGATCGGATGCAGAGGAAGAGCTGGTGGCTAACGATTACTTTGACACGATTGGCTCACAGCCGAGCGACTTCGAGCTCAGCCCCTACGAAGAAAAATGCTTGCTACCGCTGGTAGAAAATCTTGAAAGACTTTGGAACAAGCATAAGGCCGTGGGGTTTGGCTTGATGTGTATGGCTAGCCATTTGGGTGATACGGATTATGATCTTAGTTTGACGCGGGCATTGATGTTCGATTGACGCGGTACATCTGGATGTCATGAGCTAAAGTAATCGAGCTTAAAAACCGACTTAGGGCGTAACTTTGTCCAAAATACGCCCTTACTTTGCCTAGTCATTGTTCCACGCTGCGTCCGAGAAAGCCGACCGGGAGCTGTTATCGGGAGTATCGACAGTTTTCAACACCTGCCTGATATGTTTAGCAGGCAGAATAGCCAGTGCCGGATCGGTTATTCGTCAGCGGCAACAGCAGTCACTTCGTCGCTCGGGGTATAGCTATTATTTTTACCTAACCCGTGGCCTAAATGCCAAAGCAAATGGGTAAACACCGTCCACACCGAGCTTACGCCGGCCAGTGCAACCGCTTCAATGGAACGATGCGTTTGGTCTCTGCATCAGTGGAATCGTAATGCTCAATTAAGGCCCGCACAACGTGATCCAACGTCCACATCGCCAATGGAATGGATGCACGGTCTGCCTCATACTGGGCATCTTTACTGAAACCTCCCGTGCTTACGTAAAGACCCCGATCATCCTTGTGCCGCCCACCAAGAAAGCTGCGGATGTCCTGACTACCCATCTGCCCCTTACGATGCTTGACCTCCACTACAATGCGCGGGTGCTCAAAGCCGAAGCCATCGGGTGAGGCGACGATGTCTTTGCCACGGTCGGAACCTGGTGGCGAAACCTGAGTTTTGTAGCCCATCGCACGAAGGATCCCTGCAACCAGCTGCTGCATCTCATCCCAGTCGAGTTCATTTACTCGATCCTTGATTCGCTCCAACGCCTGAGACTCAATGTCAGCCAACGGATCAGCGATACTTTCTTCAGCCTCATCTTCCACTTGCAGTACTGGTTTACCCTTCAACGCGGCGATTACTTCGGCTGCAGCACTGGAAGGCACCTCGAACAAGGTTAAAGTTGAACCCAGGCTGTTCTTGGTACTGGTACCCAAATTGTCACGCGGCAACTCCTGCTGCTGCCACTGCACCTTGCGCACCAGCGACATGCCTTGCTCAGCCCATTCTGAATGGTGCTCGGCCGGTCCCTTGACGTTGCCCACCAGATAGAGACGATTGGCAGGTGAATAAGTAATAACCCAATCACCGTCCTGAATCTCGTTTACGAAGCGCCACACTTGCGAGGCACCCGAAATCACCGTGCCCTGTTTCATCTGAGGCTCAGCGGATTGGTAGAGAGCAATTAACTGTTTGCGCCCAACGCCGGGCCTCGCATGAGCAGCCAACCGGCTCCACCCGATTGCGGCCACTTCGCGCTCCCGAAAAGATTCGTATAGGCTTCCAGCTTCGCCACGCACCATCCACATCCGAGCCATCTTATCCCCCCTTAGTGCCGCACCATCATCAGAATCAATCAACCACTTCAGATCGCGGCAAACTCAAGGAAACCTCACGAAACGCGAGCAGAGCCGCTTCGAGATGATCAATGATCTCCTGCTGCAACACATCAGGTGGCGGCAGGTCATCCAAGTTGTCTAAGCTATCGTCTTTGAGCCAGAAAATGTCCAGACTGGCCTTGTCGCGGATCATCAAGTCTTCGTAGCTAAAGTACCTAAAATGTTCGGTTTCCTGTCGCTCAAAACGGTTTTCCGGGTTGTAGCAGGTGATGAAGTCATGCAGGTGGTCCAACTTCAGCGTGCGTGTCTTCAGCGTGAAGTGTTTGTTGGTACGCAGATCGTAGAACCACACGCCCTTGGTGTGCACACGCCCATCTTTGGGAGCGCTGTCGAAGAACACTACGTTCGCCTTCACGCCTTGAGCATAAAAAATGCCCGTAGGCAGACGTAGTACCGTGTGCACGTCGCAGTTCTCCAAAAGCTTCTTGCGGATCTTTTCTCCCGCACCACCCTCAAACAGCACGTTATCGGGCAACACCACCGCCGCTTTTCCGTCCACCTTTAGCATACTAACGATGTGCTGCAGGAAGTTGAGCTGCTTGTTCGACGTGGTTTCCCAGAAATCCTGCCGCTCGTAGGTCAGCGCCTCCTTGTCTTCCTCGCCCTCTTCATTGGTGATGGTCATGCTGCTCTTCTTGCCGAAGGGCGGGTTGGCCAGAACGTAATCTACTTTCAGTTTGGGCTCAGTGATCAACGCATCCGAACGCGCCACCAAGGGCTCGCCATCCAGCTCACCAACATTGTGCAAAAACAGGTTCATCAAGCACATGCGTCGAGTGTTTGGCACGATCTCGTTGCCGTGGAAGGTCTTGCTGCGCAGGAACTCTTTTTGTGCTTTGTTCAGCTTGGCCTCTGGACGAGTGAGCCAGCTGTAAGCCCCCAGAAAAAAGCCACCTGTGCCGCAGGCTGGATCGGCAATCGTCTTCATCGGCTCGGGCCGGACGCAGGCCACCATCGCCTCGATCAGCGCGCGTGGTGTGAAATACTGGCCCGCGCCGCTCTTGGTGTCTTCGGCGTTCTTCTGCAGCAAGCCTTCATACAGGTCGCCCTTGGTGTCTGCCCCCAGGCTGATCCAGCTTTCGGCATCAATCAGCTGTACCAGACGCGAAAGCTTGGCGGGGTCTTGAATCTTGTTCTGCGCCTTAAAGAAGATAGCGCCCAGCATGCCGGCCCCTTGTCCCAGCTTGTGTAGGGTGGCTAGGTAATGCGCTTCCAGCGGTTCACCTACTTTGGAAGTCAGGCTGGCCCAGTCATAGCCTTTAGGGATGTGAGTTTCACGGTTGTAGGGCTCTTGCGCGTATTCGTGCGCCAGCTTCAGGAACAGCAAGTAGGTGAGCTGTTCCAGGTAATCGCCATAACCCACACCGTCGTCGCGCAGGGTGTGGCAGAAGTTCCAGACTTTCTGGACCAGTGTGCTTGTATTCATATCAGGCTTCCAAGAGCTTTTGAATCCAAGGATGATCGGCGTGCCGCTCTCCCCTTAGAATGAAAATCATGTCCCCGCTATATGGGGCCTTGCGATCTATAGCCCGGCGAATTTTCTTCGCTACGGCAGTGAAGTACTCATTCATCCCCGGTTGCCCGAAAAATAGTTTGGCCTGTTCGACATCAGCCATCAGCCGAACAGCAGCGGCATGCCGCTGCTTGCAAGTAGGTTCATAGTCAAGGTGATATACGGAAATTGACTCTTCAGCGCGATGCCTCTCCAAAGGGTTCTGACTTGTCGGACAGGGTTTTCCATTCTCACGCTGACATCCAATCAATTCCCAGTCGTCGAGTTCGCAGGGATCGAGCAGTGTTGGCTTTTCCTGGCTTAATAGGCCAGGTGCGTACAGACGATCTGCCTCCACAAGGAGGGGGAATCGATCCGCCTTCCCTCCGGCAGTTCCATTCACTAAGTCCTTGCGACGGCTGTTGCAGAAAGTGCAGGCATATCGGAAATTGCGGGGAACAAATGCCAGCCAACGATAGCCAGCGTGCGGCATTGCCGCGTCAGCCACCCTTCCCTTGGGCCGAAAGTGGTCCACTGCATTGTCATCGCGATCCACTGGTGATTCGCAATACCAGCACTTTTTTTCAGGGAATAGGGCAGCCAAAGCATTCTTAAGATCGCCCCAGACAGCTTTGTGATCGTCGGGCTTGTCGCCTCCATTAATGGCTGTTGCTGCGATGGCAGCCTTTGCTAGCCACCCGTCGGGCAAAGCTAACTCATCTTGGTCGATATACCTCATCGGCTGGCCCCGCCCGACTCTTCGTTCTCGTCTGCTATGAGCCTTCCAATCAGAGTAGTAGCCAGCTCTTCGCGCTCTTCACGGCTCATGGCTACAGTCTTTGCCGCTAACACCAGTGGGTCAGTCACTTGAAAGCGCTCCTTGAGCGCATCATTTCGCAAGCGTAGATACCTAGAAAACTCGTCGTCAGGATGAAAGAACCTGAAACCAAGCCGATTAAGATCACCATTCACTGCGTCCAACACCTTCTGCTCGGATTCGGACAAATTGGGCTTTGCCCCGAATGCCCGCTGCTTTTCCAGCAGAAGCTGCGTGGAGCCATCTAGCGAAGAGGCTATGCCAAACATATCGCTGGTCACGATGGCGGCGTAACCCATACCGCGCGGCGCCATTTCCGGATAGCAAGCCACGATCTGACGATGCCCATCCTGCTTCGTCATCCGCAGAATCTGCACCTGCTCGCGATCCAATTCGGCGACGGCCAGGGGGTTGTGAGTGGTGAGTAGGATGTGGCTCGTTTCTTCCTGTTTTGTGCCACTGGCGATGAATTGTTTCAGGTAGGAGATGTAATCCACGCTCCACCTCGGATTCAGATGAGTGTCCGGCTCATCTAACAGGAATAGACTTTCGTTTTCGGCGGTAAAGCGTAACAGGCCCAACACCGTCAGCAACTGCTGCTCACCTTCGCTGAGCTCACGGAAGGTCACGCTACCATCGTTTTTCTTGAGACGCACACGGATGCGCACCTCCTCGATCAACTCGGAGACATGAGTGCTTTCTAAGTCGCGGAAAAATGCACTGGGCGATTGGTTGCCCACGAGTCGTCGGAGCGCATCAATATCCTTGATGAAGAGGTACTGAAACTCAGTGCTTTCCTTGTTCCAGAGGGTAAGTTGCTTGTCTCGAGTTATTCGAATTGGCGCAAGCGCAATGTTTTGCAAACGATCCAAGAACTTCTGCACAACACCCTTCGCCCCCCAGAAGCGGTCGTCACCGTCGCCCCTGATTGTTTTTTTGCCTCGTTTCTTACTCCATCCAGGCTGTTTGAGCACGAACAGCACCGATTCAATACCTTCTTTCGGGTCAAGGCCCAGGTGGTCATCAAGGAATTTCCGCACCACTTCAGGCTGATGAATTAGGAAAGCCAGCAATACGAACTGGCTGTGCACTGGCATGGCATAAAACAAGCGCTTCAGGCCTGGGTCTTCACCGTTGCGCAGCTTGCTGTCGTAGCTTTCCAGGTAGGGGCGAAACACTTCGTGCATGCGCGGGCTCTCGCCCGAGTAGTAGCTGAATACATAGCGCGGCAAGTATTCGGCGTCCGCGTTCAAGAAGGCCGTGAGTTTGATAGCTTTGCCACGTAGAGCAGATACTGTTTCCTCGCCCTCGATGAATGGGATCAAGGTACCCTCACCACGAGCCTGTGTATCCGTCGCGACGTGAATGGTGAATGGCTCTTTCTCGCGATCGGGATCAGCATCGATGTGAATGTGCCGAACGCTCTCACCCGCACCCATGCGGTAGGCCAGTTGAAAAGTGAAGGCTGGCGTACGTTTCTTGCCGATCAAGTCGCGGAAGATGACGGCCAACGCTTCCAGCACGTTGGACTTGCCTGTGCCGTTCCAGCCAATCACCACCGTCACCCAATGTTCCTGATCGAAATCGATGGTGACGTTCTTCAAGTTTTTGAACTGGTGGGTTGGACTGTCTTTGGCGCTACCGATGGTGAGTTTGTCGAGACGCATAGTCAAGCCGTCCGCAGCTTCAGGCGGTCGTACAGTTTGCGACCCTGTGCATCGGTGACCGCTTCCACGGCCAGCTGTCCCGCTTTGTCCAAAGCACGCAACTCTGCATAGATATCTTCAATCTGATCTGTCAGCGCACCATCGGCCACACCGCAGCGGCGGAAAGCTTCTTGCGCGGGAACCCAGTCACCCGCCTCGGCGAGCACATTGATCAGTTTGCTCACCACGGCGGCCATCCCCTTCTGTTGTTTGGTTTTGCGTACCTTGGGCTGTTTCTCCCGGTCTGCCCGCTCCGCGCGGATTCGTTCCAGCAGTATGTTGGCCGGTTCGTCGTTCGGATCTTGCGGGACAAGCTGGCCGGCGAAGGCGGCGCGCAGGATATTTTGGCGTTGGGCGGTGGATTGTTTGAGGCCCAGCTCTACGGCTTGCTCTTGTCGATCAATTTGTTCGATCTGCAATTCAAGTAGTGTCAGCAACTCGCGCTGTTCATCTGCCGGCCCCAGTGGGACAGGGAACATGCGCAACATGGTCATGTTGATCGACGCGAGGTTAGTCGTTTGCTTACCCGCATTTTGAAACCACGTCTTTCCAAACGTGTTGCCATGATGCGAGATCAGCTCAGGCAGGACTTCTCGTAGGTACGGTCGCATCCGAAAAACATGGTTTTGATGTATGCAGTTGGCGACCTCATCGCGCCAAACCCAGCCGCGGCCGAGCTTGTCGCGATCACCACCTTCGTTAAATAAGATATCGCCCGCCTGAAGCGTCAATTCGGCGATGTCCCGTTCGGTAGCCAAAATTGTCTTCACCTCGGAGAGATCGAGAAAGCCGCGCTGCACATTCGCCACTCGCAGATACGGCACTTCGCGAACCTCGATATCAGCATTTCTTTTGGTACCTTTCGCTACACCGGACGCAATTTCACCGAGCATGTCCAAGCTCGCCCACACCCATCCTTCCGGCAATTCCGGCAGGCCAACTGTATCCGGCAGCACCGGCTCTGAGTACTTCTTTTGCCAGTCTTTGGGCAGGCTTTTCCCCTGTTCCTTGAACTTGGCGCGCTGCTTGGCTTCCCAGCGGGCGCGGCGCTCGGTGAGGATGCGTTGCAACAGCTGCGGGCCGGTCTCAATGTGCGTGTGCTGGGCACGCCAATCGACGGTGAGCGCGCCTTCCACGGAGGCTTTCAGCAGCGATTGGCGGTATTGTTTGAGCTTCTTCTGCGCAGTCTTGAGTTCGTCCACGCCAGCATCGAGATCGGATAGTAGTTCTTCAAGTTTCGCGACGATGCGAGATTGTTCGGCGACTGGCGGCAAAGATAAAGGCCATACCTTGATTATTCCCTGAGAAATATTGGGCTGAGCACCACCCTTGCCTGCATCGACGAAACCTTTTTCTTGTGATAGCAGAAAGTGATAGAGAAACTCCGCGCTAGTTGCCTCGGGAAGTGCAACCGCACAGGCTTGATTGGTTGCAGCATCGATTCCTAATATGGAAGTCTTGCCAATGGTTGCACCGTACATCGCAATAGCGACAGAACCTTTGGAAAATACCTTAGCGCTTGATGCTGCGACGGCCTCACCGGAGATGTGTTCCTCAGAATTATGCAGCACACGCGGGCCAAGCTCACCAGTCTTAAACCACGGGATCGTACCTAAGTAATACGCGGGATTGGATCTTGACGGTGTACCACCAGAAGACCATGACGCAACGTCCTGCAGCGTTGCTGGAGCCCAACCTTTTGGCAATTCACTCACGCAACCAACTCCTCATTCATTTCGGTCATCACTCCATCCAGTTCCTTGCCAAACAGCACCCAGGCCTTTTGTAACCCACCCTTGCCGGCCAGCTCGGCATAATCAAAATCGTCCCGGCTGATGCTGCAACTGCTAGCGATGTGCTCTTTCATCAGACGCAGCCAATCAGTTTGTTCAGCAGTGAAGGCAGTTCCGCGCTGGGCGTTGTGACGGAAGATCCATGTTTGAAAACGTTTATCCACCTCATCGGCAAAGGGTTTCAACTCAGCGTCCAGCCCAAGAGCAAAACGCAGCAGTGAGACCAAATCGGTGAGCTGGCGTTTGCGGTCTGCGCCCTTCACTGCACTGGCCTGCACGCGGGCGTAGGCACTCCATAGGCGCTCTGTGGTGAGCATCAACGGCGGCTTACTCAAGCGTTCGTGGAGATCCTCGATCATGTCGAAAGTGAGCGCGCGGCGCTGGTAGGGTTGCTGGTAGAAAAAGTCCAGCGCAGCAATTTCGTCTTTGTGCTGCTTTAGGTAGTCAGCAAATGTTTGAATCAACGCTTTGGCCTGCGCTTCCGCCTGCTCACTGAAGCCTGAAAAAGTCACCTGATCCAGATTGATATGATCAATTATCTGCTCGCGTTCGCGGCGGGCGTTTTCGATCTCGTGACGTAGAGTCGGCTGGTCGAACGGGGCGCAGGCATCAGCCACGCGTTCGGCGCGTGCGGCTTCAATCTCTACGGGCAGCAAAGTGTCCTCAGAGCGGGTAATGCCCTTCGCCTTGGCGGTGACCAACGCGGCTTGCACGATTGCATCAGGGTCCAGAGCGGCGATCAGCCCCTTGCCCAACTGAGCCACCGGAATGCCGCCGCTGGCTTTCTCGATTCGGGCTTGGGCCCTGTCGTCCAGTTGTTTCGCCAGGCGAATCAAGCGGTTGGCGAGTGAAAGTACAGTGTCATCGTCGCGACTGCCCATCGCCACGCCTTGCAGCAGGTCTTTCAGCGCTATACCGGGCTTTTTCTCAAGCGGTCGGCTTTCTGTTTTAAGCGTTTTTTCCACGCCTACGGCGTCGATCAGCACAAAGCGAGTTTTTGCGCCGTCCGCACTGTTACTGACGCGTTTGAGGCTGTCACCATCGAGGCTACGCACACCCCGCCCCTTCATTTGTTCGTAGTAGCCCTTGCTTCGCACGTCGCGCATGAAGAGCAGCACTTCCAACGGCTTAACGTCGGTGCCGGTGGCGATCATGTCCACCGTCACGGCGATGCGCGGGTTGTAGTCGTTGCGAAAGCTACTAAGGATGCTGTCGGCGTCCTCTTCAGCTTTGTAAGTAACCTTTTTGCAGAAGGCATTGCCCTGCCCGTAAACGTCGCGCAGGATGTTGATGATGTCGTCGGCGTGGCTATCCGTCTTGGCAAAGATCAGCGTTTTGGGTGTTTCTTTGCGCGCCGGAAAAATCTGTTTTTCAACAGCGGTTTTCATGGCCTGAATCACCTGGCGGATCTGGCTCACATTCACTACAGAGCGATCGAGTTCCTTGCCGGTATAAGTTGTGTCTTCTTCGGTCTGATCCCAACGTTTTTTACGGGTTTGCCGGTCACGGTGGTCGACATATTCCTTGGCTTTGAGTTCTGCACCTTTTTGGGTAACTTCGGTTTCAATCTCGTATACGTCGTAACCGACGTTGACGCCATCGGCCACTGATTGCTCATAGGTGTATTCGGCGACGATGTTTTCGTTAAAGAAGCCGAAAGTACGCTTGTCGGGCGTGGCTGTGAGACCGATCAGGCTAGCATCGTAATAGTCGAGCACCTGCTTCCAGAGGTTATAGATGCTGCGGTGGCATTCATCAATGATGATGAAATCGAACGTTTCCACCGGCACGGCGGGATTGTAGCGGACGAGTTTTACTTGTTTAGACGTCTGTTGTACTTCGTTGAGCGAAACATCTTCGGCCGAGTCATCGATCGGTTCGCCGCTCAGGATGGAGTACATGCGCTGAATGGTGCTTATGCACACCTGCGAGTGCGGGTCGATGTTTGGCGAGGCCAAACGCTGCACGTTGTAAAGTTCGGTGAATTTGCGGCCATCATCCGGTGGTGTGTAAGCCATAAACTCCTGATGGGCCTGCTTGCCGAGGTTGCGAGTATCTACAAGAAACAGAATGCGTTTGGCACCGCCGAACTTGAGTAAGCGGTATACAGCGGTGATAGCAGTGAAGGTTTTACCCGCTCCGGTTGCCATGTGTACCAAGGCGCGAGGCTTGTTCAGTGCCAGCGACTGTTCCAGCCCGGTAACCGCGCTGATCTGGCAGTCGCGCAGGTTGAGCTCAGGCAGTGCAGGCATTTGCTCGGCCAGCCGGCGGCGCAGGGTTTCGGGTTGAGCCAACCAAGTCGCAAGCGTTTCAGGCTTAAAGAAATTGAATACTTCTCGCGAGCGCGGCGCCGGATCGGCGTTGTCGGTAAAACGGATAATCTGGCCAGTAGCCTCAAACAAAAAGCGCAGAGGTGTATTGTCTTTGCGCCATTTGAGGCTGGAGGTTGCGTAACGCTCGGTCTGCCTTTCAGTGACGGTGAGGTTTTCGCCAGCGCTATCTTTTTTGGCTTCAATGACCCCCACTGCAATGCGGTTAACGAACAACATATAATCAGCCGGCCCCGTATCAGTCGGGCATTCACGCACGGCTACGCCAACACCTGCTGACAGGTTGAGCTCTTTCATGTCCTGGATAACCCAACCGGCCTTTTCAAGCTTAGGGTCGATTTGCTGACGGGCTTTTAACTCTGGCGTCATGATGCTGGTCCCTGCAAATGTCCGCACAATTGGATTAGAACGATAACTACCCCACCTCAAGCCTCATCCTAATCCCACACGACTGGCAAGCCAATCTCAATTGGCAACCAATTGGCAACCAGAACTGTCAAATTCACATTGGCAATGAAATACGCCAAGCATAAAAAATCCAACCACCGTTAAGTGATTGGATTTTCAGGAGATTTATGGTCGGGACGGAGTGATTCGAACACTCGACCCCTAGCACCCCATGCTAGTGCGCTACCGGACTGCGCTACGCCCCGACTAGGCGTTGAACCCGTCCCTCACCTCGAGGAACGCTCAAGAATATATCCCAAGCTTTTGAAAACTGGAAGTATTCAAACGAAGTAAATTATTTCTTGAGTACCACCAACACATCTTCCAGCTCGGCAATCATCTGCCGAATCATCTGTTTGTATTGGGTGGTGTCGTCTTTGGCTTCGTCGCCGGACAAGCGCAAGCGCGCGCCGCCGATGGTGAACCCTTGATCGTAAAGAAGCGCGCGGATCTGCCGGATCATCAGCACGTCTTGTCGCTGATAATACCGGCGGTTTCCGCGGCGTTTGACGGGGTTGAGTTGAGGAAACTCCTGCTCCCAATAGCGCAGCACGTGTGGTTTTACCGCACACAGCTCGCTGACTTCACCGATGGTGAAGTAGCGTTTGCCAGGGATGACGGGGAGCTCGTCGTTATGACTTGGTTCCAGCATAAGCCTCAACTCGGGCCTTCAACTTCTGCCCTGGACGAAAGGTGACCACACGGCGAGCCGTGATCGGGATTTCTTCCCCCGTTTTCGGATTGCGGCCAGGCCGCTGGCGTTTGTCCCGAAGGTCGAAATTGCCGAAACCGGACAATTTGACTTGTTCGTTGTCTTCAAGAGCGTGCCTGATTTCTTCAAAAAACAGTTCGACCAATTCCTTGGCCTCCCGTTTATTCAGGCCCAGCTCCTCATACAGACGTTCCGCCATCTCAGCTTTCGTCAGAGCCCCCATACGTCACTTCCTTAACGTGGCGTTCAACCTTTGTTCGAGCGAGGTGAGGATGTTTTGCGTCGTGGTATTCACCTCATCGTCATTAAGAGTGCGCGATGGATGCTGCCAGGTCAAGCCGACGGCAAGGCTTTTTCTATCAGGATCAATGCCTTTACCCTGATACACGTCAAATAGCCTGAGGTCTGTCAGCCACTCGCCTGCATTTTCACGGATTACGTCCAGTACGGCACTGGCTGCGACGTCTTTGTCGGCCAGCAACGCGAGATCACGACGCACTTCAGGAAAGCGCGATAACTCCTGGAATTTAGGCATTTTGCCCAACGCCACTTCAGCCAAAACCAGCTCGAAAACGAAGACCGGACGGTCGAGACCGAGGGTTTTCGACAATTCAGGGTGGATAGCACCGACGAAACCTAACAGACGGCCTTCACGCTCGATGCGCGCGGTCTGACCCGGGTGCAGCGCTGGGTGTTTGCCCGGCACGAAAGTGAACGAATCCAGCGCCCCGGCAAAGCCCAGCACCGCTTCTATGTCAGCCTTGACGTCAAAGAAGTCCACGACATCACGGCCCTGTGCCCAGCCTTCCGGTAGTCGGCTGCCGCACACAACACCAGCCAACATCGGCTCTTGCTTCAGGCCTTCGAGCTGGCCGACGAAACGCAGGCCGCTCTCGAACAGACGAACACGATCCTGTTGACGGTTCAGGTTGTGCTGGAGCGCCTTGATCAGACCCGGCCACAAAGACGAACGCATGGCAGCCATGTCGTTGGAAATCGGGTTGGCCAACAACAGCGGCTCCACACCCGGATTAAACAGTTCGAATTGTTTCGGATCGATGAAGCTGTAGGTGATCGCTTCCTGATAACCACGGGCGACCAGCAGACGACGCAGCTCCGGCAGATCGCTACGCGCTTCTGCCTTGGCTTGTGGCGCCAGACGAGCTTGCGGATAACGAACCGGCAGACGGTTGTAACCGTACAGACGGGCCAGCTCTTCGATCAGATCGACTTCCAGGCTGATATCGAAGCGATGGCTTGGCACTTCTACTCGCCACTGCCCTGCCCCTTCAGCGGAAACTGTCAGACCCAAAGCATTGAGCAGACGCTCGACTTCGACCGAATCCATTTCCATGCCCAGCATCTGGGTGATGCGCTGTGCGCGCAACGTCACGGGAGCAATCTTTGGCAGATGCTGTTCGCTGACGGTTTCGATGATCGGGCCGGCTTCGCCGCCAGTAATCTCCAGCAGCAGACCAGTGGCGCGCTCCATGGCCTCACGGGCCAGTTGCCAGTCCACGCCACGCTCGTAGCGGTGCGAGGCATCAGTATGCAGGCCGTAGGAACGAGCCTTGCCAGCGACTGCAATCTGATCGAAGAACGCGCTTTCAAGGAAAATATCGCGAGTGGTCGCGGTGTTCACGCCACTGTGCTCGCCACCCATGACGCCGGCGATAGCCAGAGCGCGGGTGTGGTCGGCGATTACCAGGGTATCGCTACGCAGGGTCACTTCCTGGCCGTCGAGCAGAACCAGCTTCTCGCCTTTTTCGGCCATGCGCACGCGGATGCCGCCATTGATTTCGGCAAGATCGAACGCGTGCAGCGGCTGACCCAGTTCCAGCATCACATAGTTGGTGATGTCGACAGCCGCATCGATGCTGCGCACCTCGGAACGACGCAGACGCTCAACCATCCACAGCGGCGTTGGCTTGGACAGGTCAACATTACGGATCACACGACCCAGGTAACGCGGGCAAGCGGCCGGCGCCAACACTTCAACCGAACGCACCTCATCATGCACGGCTGGAACGGTCGCAACGACCGGGCGGGTGACGTTGGCGGCGTACAGCGCGCCGACTTCACGGGCCAGACCGGCGAGGGACAGGCAGTCGCCGCGGTTCGGGGTCAGGTCGACCTCGATGCTAGCGTCGTCCAGGTTCAGGTATTCACGAATGTCCTGACCGACCGGTGCGTCGGCCGGCAATTCCATCAGGCCATCGTTGCCTTCGCCCACTTGCAGCTCGGCTTGCGAGCACAGCATGCCGTTGGACTCAACGCCACGCAGTTTGGCTTTCTTGATTTTGAAATCGCCCGGCAGTTCGGCACCGATCATGGCGAACGGGATCTTCAGGCCCGGACGCACGTTTGGCGCGCCGCAGACTACCTGGAAGCTCTCCAAGCCATTGCTGACCTGGCAAACACGCAGCTTGTCAGCGTCGGGGTGCTGCTCGGTGCTGAGCACCTCGCCAACAACCACACCGCTGAAAACACCGGCGGCCGGCGTTACGCTATCGACCTCAAGTCCGGCCATCGACAGACGAGCAACCAGCTCGTCGCGACTCACCTGCGGGCTTACCCAGCCGCGCAGCCATTGTTCACTGAATTTCATCCTGCTCTCCTAAGAATTCGTTACGACTAGCGAAATTGCGCGAGGAACCGCAAGTCGTTGTCGAAGAACAGACGCAAGTCGTTCACGCCGTAACGCAGCATGGCCAGACGTTCAACGCCCATACCGAAGGCAAAGCCCGAAAATTCTTCCGGGTCGATCCCGGACATACGCAACACGTTCGGGTGAACCATGCCGCAGCCCATTACTTCCAACCAGCCAGTCTGTTTGCAGACGCGGCAGCCTTTACCGCTGCACATCACGCATTCCATATCGACTTCAGCCGACGGCTCGGTGAAAGGGAAGTACGAGGGACGGAAACGCACGGCCAGCTCTTTTTCGAAGAACACACGCAGGAACTCTTCGATGGTCCCTTTCAGGTCGGCGAAGTTGATATCGCGGTCGACCAGCAGGCCTTCGACCTGGTGGAACATCGGCGAGTGAGTGATATCGGAATCGCTACGGTACACACGGCCTGGGCAGACAATGCGGATCGGCGGTTGTTTCGATTCCATGGTGCGGACCTGTACCGGCGAGGTATGGGTGCGCAGCAACATGTTGGCATTGAAATAGAAGGTGTCATGCATCGACCGGGCCGGGTGGTGGCCTGGGATGTTGAGCGCTTCAAAGTTGTGATAGTCGTCTTCAACCTCAGGGCCTTCGGCAATGCCGTAGCCGATGTGAGTGAAGAACTGTTCGATACGTTCCAGAGTCCGGGTAACCGGATGCAGACCACCGGAGGTCTGGCCGCGGCCAGGCAGGGTCACGTCAATCGACTCGGCAGACAGTTTGGCGGCCAGGTCGGCCTCTTCAAACAATGCCTTGCGAGCGTTGAGAACCTCTGTGACACGCTCCTTGGCAACGTTGATCAGCGCGCCGACTTGCGGACGCTCTTCTGCCGGCAAATTCCCCAGGGTCTTCATCACCTGAGTCAATTCGCCCTTTTTGCCAAGGTAGTGAACCCGGATTTGCTCCAGGGCATTGATATCTTCAGCGCTTTGCACAGCCTCTAGTGCTTGAGAGACGAGCGCATCCAGGTTTTCCATGTACAGACTCCAGATACAAAATAGGGGAAGAGCTTGAAGGCTCTTCCCCTATTTATGACGTTTAACACCTGGCCCCACAGAGGTGAGGCCGGGTGACTGTCGGGGGTACTTAAGCCAAGGTGGCTTTAGCTTTCTCGACAATCGCAGCAAACGCCGCTTTTTCGTTCACTGCCAGATCAGCCAGAACCTTACGGTCGATCTCGATGGACGCTTTTTTCAGGCCGGCGATGAAACGGCTGTAGGACAGACCGTTGATACGTGCACCAGCGTTGATACGAGCGATCCACAGAGCGCGGAACTGACGTTTTTTCTGACGACGGTCACGGTAGGCGTATTGGCCTGCCTTGATTACCGCTTGCTTGGCAACACGGAATACGCGCGAGCGAGCGCCGTAGTAGCCTTTAGCAAGTTTCAGAATTTTTTTGTGACGTTTACGGGCAATGACGCCACGCTTTACACGAGCCATGAGTTACTTCCTCTATTCTTGACTAAAATTAACGAAGGCGCAGCATGCGCTCGACTTTTGCCACGTCAGACGGATGCAGCAAGCTGCTACCGCGCAGTTGACGCTTACGCTTGGTCGACATTTTAGTCAGGATGTGGCTCTTGAAAGCGTGCTTGTGCTTGATACCGTTAGCAGTTTTCAGAAACCGCTTAGCAGCACCACTTTTCGTTTTCATTTTTGGCATGTTCGGATACTCCGCATTCAGTTGATAAACATAATCAGAAGGCCTGCCGTGCCCTGTTGATTACTTCTTCTTTTTCGGGGCGATGACCATGATCAGCTGGCGTCCTTCCATCTTAGGATGCTGTTCGACCGAACCGTACTCGAGCAAGTCACCTTCAACTCGCTTGAGGAGTTCCATCCCCAGCTCCTGGTGGGCCATCTCACGGCCGCGGAATCGCAAAGATACCTTGGCCCTGTCCCCATCACTCAGGAAACGTACCAGGTTGCGCAGTTTTACCTGGTAATCCCCTTCCTCCGTCCCTGGACGAAACTTGATTTCTTTAACCTGAATCTGCTTCTGGTTTTTCTTGGCTGCAGCAATCTGCTTCTTCTTTTCGAAGATCGACTTGCCGTAGTCCATCAGCTTGCAAACAGGGGGTACTGCATCGGCGGAAATTTCCACCAGATCCAGTTTGGCCTCTTCAGCCTTAAGAAGCGCGTCTTCAATTGACACAATCCCAAGCTGCTCACCCTCAGCCCCAATTAACCGAACCTCGCGTGCCGAGATATTCTCGTTGATCGGGGCTTTCGGTGCAGCTCGTTTATCTTGTCTCATTTCACGCTTAATAATAATTACTCCGAATCTGGGCGACCACGCCGGGAAACCGCTTGCGCGAGAAACTCAGCGAACTGGGCGACGGGCATCGAGCCCAGGTCAGCACCTTCACGAGTACGCACAGCGACAGTCTGCATCTCGACTTCCCGATCTCCAATAACCAAGAGATAGGGAACCTTGAGCAAAGTATGCTCGCGGATTTTAAAGCCGATCTTTTCATTTCTCAAGTCAGACTTGGCACGAAATCCGCTTTCGTTGAGAGTTTTTTCAACCTCAGCGGCAAAATCAGCCTGTTTATCAGTGATATTCATGATCACTGCCTGGGTCGGAGCCAGCCACGCAGGGAATGCACCTTCGTAGTGCTCGATCAGAATTCCGACGAAACGCTCGAAGGAGCCCAAGATCGCCCGGTGCAACATTACCGGGTGCTTGCGACTGTTGTCTTCGGAGACGTATTCGGCTCCCAGACGGACAGGCAGGTTAAAATCGAGCTGAAGGGTACCACACTGCCAGACGCGACCAAGGCAATCTTTCAGCGAGAACTCTATCTTCGGACCGTAGAACGCACCCTCTCCTGGTTGCAGATCGTACGGCAAGCCAGCGCTATCAAGGGCTGCAGCCAATGCCGCTTCAGCGCGATCCCACAATTCGTCGGAACCGACGCGTTTTTCCGGACGAGTGGACAACTTCATCTCGACGTCTTTAAAGCCGAAGTCGGCATAAACGTCCATGGTCAGTTTGATGAATGCAGCGGATTCGGCCTGCATCTGCTCTTCAGTGCAGAAGATGTGGGCATCGTCCTGAGTGAATGCGCGCACGCGCATGATGCCGTGCAACGCGCCCGATGGCTCGTTACGGTGGCAAGCACCGAATTCGGCCAGACGCATAGGCAACTCGCGGTAGCTTTTCAGGCCCTGATTGAACACTTGCACGTGGCAAGGGCAGTTCATCGGCTTGATGGCGTAGTCGCGGTTTTCCGACTGAGTGGTAAACATGTTGTCGGCGTAGTTGGCCCAGTGCCCGGATTTCTCCCAAAGGCTGCGGTCAACGACTTGTGGAGTCTTGATCTCCAGGTAGCCGTTGTCACGCTGTACCTTGCGCATGTACTGCTCGAGCACCTGGTACAGAGTCCAGCCGTTCGGATGCCAGAACACCATGCCCGGCGACTCCTCCTGGGTGTGGAACAGACCCAGGCGCTTGCCGATCTTGCGGTGATCGCGCTTTTCAGCTTCTTCGATGCGCTGGATGTAAGCCGCCAGCTGCTTCTTGTCTGCCCAAGCGGTGCCGTAAACGCGCTGCAACTGCTCGTTCTTCGCATCGCCACGCCAGTAGGCGCCGGACAACTTGGTCAACTTGAAGGATTTCAGGAAGCGCGTGTTCGGCACGTGCGGGCCGCGGCACATGTCGACGTATTCTTCGTGATAGTACAGGCCCATGGCCTGTTCGTTCGGCATGTCCTCGACCAGGCGCAGCTTGTAGTCTTCACCGCGAGCCTTGAACACTTCGATCACTTCGGCGCGCGGAGTGACTTTCTTGATCACGTCGTAATCTTTTTCGATCAGCTGCTGCATGCGCTGTTCGATGGCGGCCAGGTCGTCCGGGGTGAAAGGACGCTCGAAGGCGATGTCGTAATAGAAGCCTTCGTCAATGACCGGCCCGATCACCATTTTGGCGGTCGGGTACAACTGTTTGACCGCGTGGCCAACCAGGTGGGCGCAAGAGTGGCGAATGATCTCCAGCCCCTCTTCATCCTTTGGCGTAATGATTTGCAGCGTGGAATCGCTGTCGATGGTGTCGCTGGCGTCGACCAGCTTGCCATTGACCTTGCCGGCCACGGTGGCTTTGGCCAGACCTGCACCAATGGATGCGGCGACCTCGGCTACGGAAACCGGGTGATCGAATGAACGTTGACTGCCGTCGGGAAGAGTAATAGTTGGCATGGCGCCTCCTCTCCTAGTGGTGACCCCTACCAAAGGTCACGTGGGTTGGGATGAGCCAGTACAAGATCCGATCCAGGCCATTCAATGACGAACGCCTGCCTTACAGCGGCAGGAGCCTTGCGGCCAACCGGAAAACCGAACCAGAGTGACTGGGATTCAAATCAGGGTTATTCGCGCGGTTGCCGCCACCGGGACTGAAGGTCATCCGGAGCTTGCAAACACCCGAGCGAGGCATGCTAGCACAGATGACCGGTCGTCGACGCAAGCAGACTTTGCATGGGGGCAAATCGGGCATTTTTATGCCAGAGTGCTGAACTTGAACACCGCTTTGCCCCTCAGATAACACGTCATTGACCCACAAGGAGCATCCCAGCATGCGTCTGAACCGTTTGTTCGCCGTAGTCGCCCCCATCGTTTTGTTGCTGCCATTGGCCGCCCATGCCGATTGGCCAAAGGGAGAGCGCGAGAAATACATGGCGCAGTGCGTCCCTGCGGCGGCAAAGAAGATTAGTCAAGCGGAGGCAAAAGCCGTGTGTGCTTGCGGCGCCGATCAGCTCAAATCATATCCTGCCAAAGACCTCCAGGCATTGATGAACGGCTCTGCGAGTCCAGAGCTGGGGAATCAGGCTATGCAGAAAATTGCTACTTGCAGGGTTGATCCCGGCGCGAAAAAATAAGCTTCACACATTCATTTTTTCACCTGCAATGACCGAAAAAACTGCCCGAATGTCGCTTTGTCAGACATTTTTTGAAGGTTTTACAGCTTTTTTTATCGTCTTTACTTTCGGCTGAAAGCCTTTAAAAACGGGGCTTTCAGCCACCTGAAGCACCAAAGAACGCTCGACAGCAAGGCAAACAGCACGTCCGGGGGGCTCCCAAAGCGAACATTTCGACTATGATACTCCGGTGTGCCCAGTTGGCCTGAGCAGCACAGCACTACTGAAAATATATGTTTCTTGGAGATACACCATGTCTAATCGCCAAACCGGCACCGTTAAATGGTTCAACGATGAAAAAGGCTTCGGCTTCATCACTCCTCAAGGTGGCGGTGACGACCTGTTCGTACACTTCAAAGCTATCGAAAGCGACGGTTTCAAAAGCCTGAAAGAAGGCCAGACCGTTTCCTTCGTGGCTGAGAAAGGCCAAAAGGGTATGCAAGCTGCACAAGTTCGCCCAGAGTAAGTTTCTGGCGCACTAAGAAAACCCCGTCCATGTGACGGGGTTTTTTATGGGCGAAACAAAACCCTGGCGCGATCAGCCGCAGTTGACGCTAGTGACGACCCGATTGGCATCGGTGTGCAGGTTCAAGCGATCAGAGCGGTAATCCAGCGTCATCATGTCATTGGGCGACAGGAACCGCGCGCTCTGTGCACCTGCGCGAGTGCGTGCCTGCTCCAGCAGTTCGGGCGAAGCCGCTTTGCCAAGGGTGAATTCGGCAGCCTTTGCCTCACAGCGGCTATGTCCCGTGTCAGTCGTCGTTACAGGGTCTGTTGCCGATTCGGATGACGTACTGCTGCAACCTGCCAGCCAAGAGACGGCGAACAAAGTACCCAATGACGCGAGCTTCCAAGGCATGGAGCCTCCTTTCTAATGAGTGAGCTGAGATCGTGCGGTCGCCCTTTCGGCGATAGGTTTCAAAGCGAATGCCATCACCCTTACCTCGATCCGGACAAGCGCCAAGTTTGCCTGAGCATCGCCCGCCCCTTCTTCACTCAATCGTGACTGAATATGAACAGCGATCAATAAACATCGACGTAGTCGTAAGGCGGGTTCGGCCAGTTCTCTTTCAGCGCGTTGAAAATCTGCATGACCCAGACTTCGTCACTGGCTGCGACCAATCCTACATAGCCCGAGCCTTTGGCCCACGTCTCTAGCCGAAATCGCAGGCCGCCGATGTCAGTGCCGCCTACGACCCCCGAAGAAATGTAGGCGATACCGCTTTGGGTGACCCGCAGCTGAGTGTGCTCATCGTCACTGGCGGACGCCAACAGCTTGCGCACAGCCTCAAGGGTCAAACCACCAGGAGTGTTCAAATCGATCTGCACAGCGCGATCCTTGAAAATTCGTCAAAGGCCAAGTGTCGCATAGCCCCCACCCCATGCCTAAGTCAGAGTGCTAAACGCCGCGCAAAATGCTTAACTCGACACCTACACCTCCCCGACTTCACGAGCGCCATCATGACCACTGTAAGCATCGACGCCGACATCAAAGCCAAGTGGCAAGACGGGCACAGTTCTTACAGCCCAGGCAGTACAGAAGAACTTGCCATTATCGCTATCGATCTATTGGTCAGGGACATTGGAACCGAGGCTGCCCAAGAGTTCATTAAGCAGATTTTCGAAAAACACCCGGCGGACCAAAAAGTCGCGGCAGAGGCAGGACGGGCGTAAACCCGCAGGCTGGCACCTGCGGGCGGACGGCTTACTTCAGCCGCGACAGTCGCTGAGTAAGCAAATCGAAGAAACCCTGAGCGTCACCACTCTCAACCCAGAAAGCATTCTTCGGTGCGTTCAGGCCGTCATACCAGTCGACAATAGTTTGACCAAAGGTCGGGCCTTCGCGGCTATCAACGACCACGTTGACCGAGCGACCGGTAAACAGCTCAGGTTTGAGCAGGTAGGCAATGACAGTTGCATCATGCACCGGACCACCTGAAAGACCGTAGTGCTCCATGTCATCCTTGACATATGCATCAAGAATATCGCCCACCAGCTTGCTGGCGTTGTTGTTCAGCACGGCGATTTGCTTCAGGCGCGATTCGCTGGTGAGGATCTTGTGGGTGACGTCCAGCGGCAGATAGGTCAGCTTCACGCCGCTTTTCAACACAACTTCTGCGGCCTGCGGATCGGCGAACAGGTTGAACTCGGCCACCGGTGTAATGTTGCCACCGTTGAAATGCGCCCCGCCCATGACCACCACTTCCTTGATGCCCTGAACAATTTCCGGCTCCTGAATCAGTGCCAGGGCCAGATTTGTCTGCGGGCCGAGCATGGCGATGGTGATGCTGTGGGGTTTGGCGGCCGTCAAGGTATCAATCAGGTAATTAACTGCATTGCCTTCAGCCAGCCCCTTCTTTGGCTCATGCACGGCGACGCCCGACAGACCTTCCATACCATGAATGTTCTCGGCATAGATTGGCGTACGCATCAGTGGTTTCGGTGCGCCGGCGTAAACCGGCACGTCTTCGCGCCCCGCCCACTCACGGGCAAGCCGTGCGTTACGCGATGTCTTGTCCAGTCGCACATTGCCGGCCACGGTGGTCAGTGCACGAATGTTCAGCTCTTGCGGCGAAGCCAGGGCAAACAGCAAGGCGACTACATCGTCGGTACCTGGATCCGTGTCGATGATCAAGTCGATCTTTTCCGCCGCTTGGGCGCTCGTTGCAGTAATCAGGGACAAAAGCAGCAGACTCCGAAGCAGGTGATGCAGTTTTTGAGCATAGTGATGCATGTCGCACTCCTTGTGCGTGGGGGAAACGAATGTGTAAAGCGCTAAAACGTCACCCCCGACATCAGCACGATGTTGCAGTACGGCGCACATTCGCCAGTACGAACAATCGCCCGCGCCTGTCGACTGAGGACCTTGAACTGATCGTGGCTGAGCCATTCGCGCGCCCCCAGCGCGCCTTCTACATTCAGTTCATCCAGAACGCTCAATGCCGGCGGTTTCTTGTCCAGAATCTCTTGGGCCAGTACATGCCTTTCAACCTGCATTTCACTGAGCACAACCTTCAAGGTACTGATGAAGTCCGGAATACCTTGGGTCAGCGCCAAATCGATTAACTCGACGCCTGGCGGCACCGGCAGACCGGCATCGCCGATGACGACCATGTCGCCGTGACCCAGCGAGGCAATCAGCCGCGATAACGCGACATTGAGCAGAGGTGTTTTTTTCATGGTGCGTTAAACGCCTGTACGTCGGAGAGGGTGGGAATCGAGGGTTGCGCGCCAGCCCGGGTGACCGACAGCGCCGCAGCGACCTGCCCGAATCGAATCGCTTCGGCTTCGCTGCTGCCGGAGGCCAATGCGGCAGCAAAACCACCCACGAAGGTATCCCCGGCGGCCGTGGTATCGACGGCTTTGACCTTCGGTGCCGGGAAATGCTCCAGGCGTGTGCCATCGGCAAACAGCGAACCCTCGGCACCCAACGTGATAATCACTTTGCCCGCGCCCATGGCGATCAGTCGAGTCGCAGCGGTTTCTGCCGATTCCAGGGAATCCACCAGCAAACCCGTCAAGGCAGAGGCCTCACTCTCGTTAGGGATCAGGTAATCGATGGCGGCAAACCAGTCAGCCGGCAATGGGCGACTGGCGGGTGCCGGGTTGAGAATGACGATCTTGCCCAGTTCACGACCTCGCTTGAGGGCATGGGCAACTGTAGCGTCCGGCACCTCCAGCTGGCAGATGATCACATCCGCCGCCTGCAATACGGCGTCAAAGCGGCCGATGACTTGCGGCGTCAGCGCACCGTTGGCACCCGCGACGATGACGATGGCGTTCTGACTATTGTCATCGACCACGATCAACGCCACGCCGCTGGAGTCATCAACAGTGCTGACTGCCTGACAATCGATCCGTTCGCCCAACAGCGCCCCGCGCAGTTGTGCGCCATAGGCATCGCTGCCCACACAACCGACCATCGACACATCGGCACCCAACCGGGCCGCAGCAACAGCCTGATTGGCCCCCTTACCACCGCAAACCGTGGTAAACGACTCACCGATCAGCGTTTCACCGCCACGCGGCAGCCTTGGGGCCCGGGTTACCAGGTCCATGTTCAGGCTGCCTATCACCACCACTTTTGCTGGCATACACAACTACTCATTAATTCTGTTTCAACGAAACTGGGCGAACACGCCGGCGAGCGGCGCGGTCGACTCTCGCAGCACAATACTGGGCGTCACGATGCGCTGATCGGTGGCCATGTCCGGCGTGGCGATCCGGCGCAAAAGCACTTCAGCCGCCATCTCACCGAGTTGCAGGATCGACTGCCCCACCGTGGTCAGCGCCGGGTAGACATAACGGCTCATCTGGATATCGTCGAAGCCGATCACCGACAGCTCGGACGGTACGCGAATATTGCGTTCGGCAGCCGCTCGCAGCACTCCGATGCCAATCATGTCGTTGCCGGCGAAGATCGCGCTGGGAGGATTCTTATCCAGCAAAATCGCGGCCGCGTTGTATCCGCCAGTGCTGGTGAAGTCGCTTTCCAGCATACGTTCGCAATTCACTTCGACGCCCGTCTCTTGCAAGGCACGGCAATAACCGGCCAGTCGCATTTGCGCCACGCTCGTACCCGCCGGACCGCCGATGGTGGCAATGTCCCGATGCCCCAGCTCAAGCAAATGTCGAGTGGCCAGATACGCGCCGTATTCGTGATCAATGCGCACCAGATCGGCATTCACGCCTTCCAACCCACGGTCGACGATGACCATCGGCGTTCGCACACCGGCGAGGCCTTCCGCCAGCCCCGCATCGCCGCCGGCCGATGCCACGATCAAACCGTCGATGCGCTTTTCGAGCAATACGCGAAGGTAGCTGCGCTGCTTGTCCGGGTTGTCGTCGGAGTTGCAGAGGATCACGCAATAACCCTTACGCTCGCAGTAGTCCTCAATGCCTCGCGCCAGTTCGGCGAAGTACGGGTTGAGGCTGTTAGGCACCAGCAAACCAATGGTCGCAGTGGTTTTGGCTTTCAACGAACGGGCGACGGCGCTCGGCACGTAGTCCAGGGTTTTGATCGCCGCCTCGACTTTGATTCGCACTTCTTCACTGACCGGCCGGGTCTTGTTCACCACATGGGACACCGTGGTGTAGGAAATTCCCGCCAGTGCGGCTACATCCTTGATCGTTGCCATGATTCAGGTCCACCGGCTTGCGCGCTGACTGCGATAAGTATCCAGCACCACCGCCACAACGATCACCGCGCCGGTGATGATGCGTTTGGTAGGCTCGGTCGCGCCGATCTGCGCCAGACCGGCCGCCAACACGGAAATGATCAGGACCCCGAAGAACGTACTGATCACCGAACCACGCCCGCCCATCAGACTGGTGCCGCCGATGACGACGGCTGCGATCACCTGCAACTCCAGCCCGGAGCCGGCATTCGGATCGGCCGCCTCCAGTCGAGAAATCTGAAACAACGCAGCAATACCGGCCAGCAGCCCCATCAGGCTGAACACCAGAATCTTGTAAGGCTTTGGATTGATCCCCGCCAGCCGCACCGCCTCCTCGTTGGTGCCAATGCCGATCAGGTAGCGGCCGAACACCGTACGGGTCAGCACGGCTTGGGCGATGAAGATAATCAGCAAGGCGATGATGAACGACGGCGAGACGCCAAAGGCAATCGGGTTGGACAGCCAGGCGAAGGCGTCACCGATATAGGCCGTGCGCGATCCGGTCATCTGATACGCCACGCCCCGGGCCATTTCCAACACGCCCAGTGACACGATGAACGAAGGAATCCGCCAGGCCACGGTAATCGAACCGGTGATGGTTCCGGCCAGAGCTGCCGCCGCCATGCCGAGCAGCGCTGCCGGCAGCACGTTCCAGCCCCAGCCGAGAATGGCCACGCTGACCGTTGATGCCGCCAGCGCCAACACCGAACCGACTGACAGGTCGATGCCACCGATAATCAACACGAAGGTCATGCCGACCGCCAGCACCATCAAATCGGGAATCTGATTGGCCAGGGTGCTGAACGTGTCGTAAGAAAGAAAGTGGCTGCTCAACACCGAGAACAGCGCAATCATCGCCAGCAAGGCACCCGCCAGGCCCAGATAGGTGCCCAGACCGTAAAAATTGCCACTACGTTTGCTGGCAGAAGATGCTGTTTTCATGGAAGGTCCCTAGGCGCTGCTTCGTTGAGCAGCGCATCACGTTTTTGGTAGCCGGCAAAAGCGGCGGCAAGCAAGTCATCCTGGGTCCAGCTGTCACGCTCGAACGTATCGATCAGGCGCCCCGCCGACAGCACTCCGATCCGGTCGCAAATCAGCATCAGCTCGCGCAGGTCACTGGACACCACCACCAGCGCTTTACCTTGGCGGGTCAGCTCGCCGAGCAAAGCATAAATGTCGAATTTGGCGCCGACATCGATGCCACGGGTCGGCTCGTCAAACAACATCACCGAACAATCGCGTTCAAGCCAGCGGCCGATCACAACCTTCTGCTGATTGCCACCCGAGAGCTCGGAGACCAACTGTGTCGGACTCGAACTGCGAATGCGCATAGCATCGATCTGGCGCTGGGCCAAAGCCATCTCGTCGCCGTTGTTGACGAAACCGCCACTGGAAATCACCGGCATGTTGCCCAAGGCAATGTTGGCGCTGATCGATTGAGTCAGCAGCAAGCCTTCACCCTTGCGGTCTTCTGTGATCAGAGCGATGCCGTGACTCACTGCATCGGCGGGCGAACGGATACTCACCACTTGAGCCGGTGACCCCAGCGCCACCGTGCCGCTGTCGGCGGTGTCGGCACCGAAGATCAGACGCAGCAATTCGGTGCGCCCTGCCCCGATCAATCCAGAGATCCCGTAGATTTCACCGGCGTGCACTTCGAAGGACACATCGCGAACCTTGTCGGAGCGGGTCAGGCCTTTGACCGTCAAAGCGGGAGCGCCGATCTTGCGCGGCCCCATGTCCATGTGCTCACCGAGCTCACGACCGACCATCAAGGTCACCAGTTGCTCGCTGTTGTAATTGTCCATCGGCTCGACACAGACCAGGTTGCCGTCGCGCAAAACTGCAATGCGCTGGGCGACGCGCGCCAACTCTTCGAGGCGATGGGAAATGTAGATGATCGCCACGCCGCGAGCCCGCAAGCGAGTGATCTGTACAAACAGCATCTCGACTTCGCGCGCGGTGAGCATCGCGGTCGGTTCATCAAGGATAAGCACATGGCAGTCGCCGATCAGATTGCGGGCAATCTCGACCATTTGCTGGTGGCCGATGCCGAGGTCGCCGACCAGAGTGTCCGGGTCAATCGCATCGAGTCCGACCTGGGCCATGGCTTCGATCGCTGCCTTGCGCAATTGCTTGCGACTGATCCAGCCGCCACGGCTGGGCAAATTCTCGAGAAACAGGTTCTCCGCCACCGACAGGGTCGGCAACAGATTGAGCTCTTGCATGACCATGCGAATGCCCAGGGATTCGGCCTGAGTACGACTGCCGGGACGATAATCCTGACCTCGGAACCGCATCTGGCCGGTGGTTGGCGTGACCAGCCCACCGATGATCTTCGACAGCGTGCTTTTTCCCGCACCATTCTCGCCGGTCAGCGCCAGCACTTCACCGGGAATCAGCGCAAGGTCGATGCCGGCCAGGACGGGTTGAGCATAAGTCTTGCCGATACCGCTGACTGTCAGGACAGCGTTCGGGGCGCAAACGGACATATAACTCTCCATGTGCTCGCCCGGACGGGCGAGCACCAGTGTGTCGCCGAAAGGCTTACTGGGTGACCAGTTCTACCGGCGTTTCGATAACGCCGTTGGTACCGCTATCGACCTTTTCGCCCTTGATGATTTTCAGCGCGGTCTCGATACCGAACACAGCCTGTTTGGCGGCAAACTGGTCAGCGGTCGCCAGAACGCGACCATCCTTGAGCATAGGCTTGATGGCATTGATGTTGTCGTACCCGACCACTTGCACCTTGCCGGACTTGCCCGCCGCACGGACGGCGGAAACGACACCGACGGCCATGCTGTCGTTACCGGCCAGCAGGGCTTTGACATCGGGGTATTCGCTGAGAATCGAAGCGGCAACTTTGTTGCCCTTGTCGATCTCCCAGTCACCGGACTGCACCGAAACGACCTTGATCTGTGCCGCTTCCATCGCATCCTTGAAACCCGCGGTACGGGCCTGAGCGTTGGTCGTGGTAGACACACCTTCGATGATACCGACTTCGTCACCAGCCTTCAGCTGCTTGGCCAGGTACTCGCCGACCAGACGCGCGCCTTTGCGATTATCCGGGCCTACGAATGGAACCGTCAGGTTCTTGCTTTTGACGACGGCCGGATCCAGTTGGTTATCGATGTTGATCACGGTGATACCGGCATCGATGGCTTTCTTGATCACCGGAACCATGGCCTTGGAATCCGCGGGCGCAATGACCAGCGCATTGACCTTGGCCAGAATCATTTGCTCGACGATACGTGTTTGGCCAGCGGTATCCGTTTCATCTTTGATGCCGTTGGAGATCAGCTCGAATTCGCCAGAGTGGTCTTTCTGATACGCCTTGGCGCCATCTTCCATGGTCAGGAAGAACTCATTGGCCAGGGACTTCATGACCAGCGCAACTTTGGGCTTTTCAGTAGATTCGGCGAAGGCCGATGAGACGGGTAGCGCGGCGGATGCGACAGCCAGCATAGCGACAGCAAGAAGACGTCCAGCGAATGGCAGCTTCATGGGTTCACTCCGATCTTATGATTATTGTGAGCAACGCTTGCGCTGGAGTATCGCCTGGACTTTGATCGTCGGTAGTTCGAGCTACCAACATGGCCGCGCAAACGTTTGCGTAGACCGAACTATGCGAACCCTGCCGGGATTTGTCAACGATCTGTTTTATGTCTGCCGTGTCATAAACCGGCCCGCCACGTCACACAGAGGCGCTGATCAGGCTACCTGCGCTGGAGTCCATGGCCAATTCTTTCACCAGATCACCTTTCACTTGTGACAGCGCGCCGCGGAGGTCGGCGATTTTGCCCCTGAACCATGTGCCTGGAATTCTTTAGCATTTAATCTTTATCTGGCAAGGGATCTTCTGGACATAAGTCGTAGGAGTTTTCGGAGAGCCGACCGCGGACGATCAATTTATTCGGAAACCCGGACAAGACCAAGTTCAACGTTGTCGATTTTTAAAAGAAATAGTCTTATAAATCAACAAACTATAAGTTTTTCTCGTTTTGTATACGACTGGTATAGATCCTGCTCTTCACCTACACCCACGGCGTTCAGAGCTGCCGCGGGCGCATCTAGATGAACTTGCATCAGCACCGCCTGACTACTAGAGAGAAAATAATGAAATCTGCTTTCAACACTTTTATTCCGGGCGCTTTGGCCCTCCTGCTGCTTTTGCCTACCGCCCTTCAAGCCAAGGAAGTCGAAACCCAACAGAAACTGGCGAATGTAGTCATCCTGGCCACTGGCGGCACCATCGCCGGCGCTGGCGCGAGTGCTGCCAACAGCGCGACGTATCAAGCGGCAAAAGTGGGTATCGAGCAACTGATTGCCGGCGTTCCGGAACTCAGCCAACTGGCCAACGTTCGTGGCGAGCAGGTGATGCAGATCGCCTCGGAAAGCATCACTAATGACAACCTGCTGCAACTGGGCCGTCGAGTGGCCGAATTGGCCGACAGCAAAGACGTCGACGGAATCGTAATCACCCACGGAACCGACACTCTGGAAGAGACCGCCTACTTCCTGAACCTGGTGGAAAAAACCGACAAACCGATCATCGTCGTCGGCTCCATGCGTCCAGGCACCGCGATGTCGGCAGACGGCATGCTGAACCTGTACAACGCCGTCGCCGTCGCCAGCAGTAAAGAAGCGCGCGGTAAAGGCGTCCTGGTGACCATGAACGATGAGATACAGTCCGGTCGCGACGTCAGCAAGATGATCAACATCAAGACTGAGGCGTTTAAAAGTGCCTGGGGTCCATTGGGCATGGTGGTCGAAGGTAAATCCTACTGGTTCCGTCTGCCGGCCAAGCGCCACACCATGGACTCGGAATTCGACATCAAAACCATCAAGAGCCTGCCTGACGTAGAAATCGCCTATTCCTATGGCAACGTCAGCGACACGGCGTACAAGGCGCTGGCCCAATCCGGTGCCAAGGCGATCATCCACGCGGGCACCGGCAATGGTTCGGTTTCCTCCCGCGTCGTTCCCTCCTTGCAAGCGCTGCGCAAGGACGGCGTGCAAATCATTCGCTCGTCCCACGTCAACGCCGGCGGATTCGTGCTGCGTAATGCCGAACAACCTGACGACAAATACGACTGGGTTGTCGCGCATGACTTGAACCCGCAAAAAGCCCGCATCCTGGCCATGGTTGCACTGACCAAGACCAACGACAGCAAAGAGCTGCAACGGATGTTCTGGGAATACTGATTCACCCTCGCCCGACCTGTCCTGGTCGGGCACTTTCTCAGTCGCTCGTCAGCGTTGACGAGTGGCTCACGTCTTGCGCAAAACTCCGATAAAAGGTTTTCCTTCTTCCTACATCAAACGGAAAAACTGCTGTCACAGAATTTTCTTGAATTTTAAGCAGTTGCGAAAATGCTTACAGTTTAATACTGTATGTACGTACAGTTTAATAAGGATAATCCTGTGGCCACCTCCTCCACCTCCCCTGACACCTATGCACACATGGGTCTGCGCGTTCAGAAAATCATCAATTCCCCCATTGCTCAAAAAGCCAAAGCCGCACTGATCTTCCGCCTGCTGGACGAACCCGTGGATGAATGGGAACAATTACTCGAAGAAATCGACGAGAACGACAACGTTACCCTCGCCTACCGCGACGATGGTGGTGTGCAGATTTTCTGGGTTGTGCCGAAGGAAGATTGAGTCAATGAGCTTCCGCTGGTCTGCTTTGCTGTTTCTGCTCATCCCCCTCGGCGTCCAGGCTGGCGCCCCGCGCACTTTTGACGAAGCCAAAAAAGTCGCCTGGACGCTGTACGCACCTCAATCCACCGAGTTTTATTGCGGCTGCAAATACACCGGGAACAAGGTGAACCTGGCGGCCTGCGGTTATGTGCCGCGCAAAGATGCCAAACGCGCGGCCCGCATCGAGTGGGAGCACATTGTCCCGGCGTGGCAGATCGGCCATCAGCGCCGCTGCTGGCAAGCAGGTGGACGCAAGAATTGCACCCGTTACGATCCGGTTTACCAGAAGGCCGAAGCCGATTTGCACAACCTGGTGCCGAGCATTGGTGAAGTGAATGGCGATCGCAGTAACTTCAGTTTTGGTTGGCTACCCGTGCAGACCGGTCAATATGGCTCGTGCCTGACTCAGATCGATTTCAAGGCGAAGAAGGTCATGCCCCGCCCCTCCATTCGCGGCATGATCGCCCGGACTTATTTTTACATGAGCAAGCAGTACGGTTTGAGCTTGTCAAAGCAGGATCGCCAACTGTACGAGACCTGGAACAAGACCTATCCGGTTGAACCCTGGGAGCTTCAGCGCAACCAAAGCGTGGCGTGCGTCATGGGGCGCGGCAACGAGTTTGTCGGGCCAGTGAATTTGAAAGCTTGCGGCTGATCACCCGCTGAAAAACCAAAAGGCCTTGGAGTAATATCCAAGGCCTTTGGCGTTTCCGGCTGCCTGCGTTACTGGACCGCAGGACGCTCAAGCACCAGCAATTCGACATTCTGCTTCTTGGCTCGTGCAAGCGCCGCAGCCACCTCCGCCTGCTTGGCCTCGGTTTCGGCTTTCGAACTGAATGGCCCCATCAAGATGCGCACCTTGCCGTTTTCCGTGACGACGTTGGAAACGAAGCTATGCTCGATCAACCAGCCGCTCAGATCGCTGACAGCCTGGGTTGTTTCACCACGCACTTCGAGATCCCATTTCGGTCCGCTTGCCGCAGCCGGTTCGGACGCAGGTACGGAAACGACTGCAGGTTTAGACTTTTGAGCATCAACACCCTTGCCCTCACCACACCCTGCCAGCGCCAATACAGCGATTACCAAGACCATTTTGCGCACAACGGTTCCCTCTGAATGCTGAAAGCGGCGATTTTAACATTCATGAATACTTTAGGAGTGCCGCAAAATGGGCACAAAACAACGAGAATGATGGAGGCGGCCTCTGTATAGTTACGCCTTGGGAATTAATGCAGCATCTGCGCGTCAGAAAGAGGCACCCAAACTGTGAGACTTCGCACTAATCTATACGTACCACCGACCTCTGCACTGTTCAAATCAGGTGCCCTACAAAGCAATCAAGGAGAAGACCATGCTGATACTCACCCGCAAAGTCGGTGAAAGCATAAACATCGGTGACGATATTACGATCACTATCCTGGGCGTGAGCGGCCAGCAAGTCAGGATCGGCATCAACGCCCCGAAAGACGTTGCAGTGCATCGTGAAGAAATCTATCAGCGCATTCAGGCTGGCCTTACCGCGCCGGACAAGCCGCAAACTCCCTGAATCCTGCTGCAGTCAGTAGCCAGCCCGTTCGCCCTGAACATCGGCTGGCTAAAGATTCGAGCGCCGTAGCTCACCCTCTCCTGCCAAAACATGCAGCCGATAGTACCGGCATGCCCCAGGTCATGACTGTCAGACGTTTCTGAATTACCCCGAGGAAGGACCTACCGCTCTCGGCTAACCAAAGGTTACCCCGCGCGCCATGCCGGTCGCCGCTATGACCATCAGCAACACCAGCAATGCCTCTAAATGACTGAAGCGGGCAAACAGTTTTGCGCGCTTGGTATCAATTTCCGAGCCACGGACAAGCGCAATTCGCCACTTGATCAGCGCCACCATTGGAGCGACCTCAAGCAACAGAATCAGCATGAGGAGCGCCATCTTGAGATGAAACAGCGGCTGGTGAAGGTAGTAATCGGCACCTTTTTCGTAGCCACCAAAGGCCCGCAGCCCACCGGTGACCAGAAGGATGGCGGCGCTGATCCCCCACAGATTATCCGCCATCAGCACGCGACGAGCTTCTCCCGTCCCGGCCGCCACCCGGCTGAATGCCGCGCCTCGGGTCAAAACTGCCCAGAAACCCAGCGCAAAAGCCAGTAAGTGAATTGCCGCAAGAGACCAGTGAACCAGCATCGATAGACCCCCATCAGTCCGAGTTTGAGTTTGAGTTTGGCCCGTCAGTAATAGCTCAAAAACGCGGGATCTACCCGATTTGAGCCGGCGGCGCCTTGGCAGGAATCGGATATAGGGATTGGCAACAAGCGCTCGTACTTGTCTGACTACCGGCGATAGGCGGCACTGCCGGTCGAAGGGCACAGGGCAAATTTCAGGCAAAAAAAATCCCAAGCAGCTGATGGAAGCTTGGGACTTAAAAATGCATAAACCGTGGTGGTGAACGCGGGCCGATAATATCCCAACAACTCACTTGTAACAATATATTTTTATTCACTATTTGGTTAATAAAAATCGTAAGTCTTTAAATATCCGTACTATTTTTATGGTTCTTTAGAAATCCATAACCGAACCAAGCCATCGCACGACAAATCAGCAGACCTGATTGCCTGATTCAGAACGCGCACTTGCCCGTCGTTGAGGCCGCCAGATGTGACGAGCCCAGCGCGACGGCTGGGCTCCGGTTATTTTCTGTTTTCCATCATCCTGTCGGCGAGGGCTTTGGCTCTTTCAATAAGCAGGTTCTGCCTGTCTTCGTGAGTAGCCCCTCCTACGACCGGTGCCGTCAGATTGCTTTCCGCAATCAACGCAGCGCAGAAATATTGATCCCAAACAGCCCAGCCTTCAGATGCCTGCTTGTTCATTTGATCGGCGATCATATGCGGCTCCTTTTGGTGAGGTAGCACCGCTATCTTACGCCCGAATTGTGAGCAACCTGTTCTACTGAAGGCATTTATAAGCCAAAGAGGCGCGCGTCCCCTCCTCGTGTCACCTAACCAATACTTTCCAGCGTTGTATCTCAAATCCCGAAGCGCTCGAATGCCAAAAGCTGCAACAGGGGGGTAGCGGGAAAATGGCCAAAGAGAAACGCAGAAGAGAGATCAGAGCGGGTTAGTCGCCTCTATCGTCACGATCACGATCGTGATTGCGTGCATACCCCTGATCATTGTCGCGACGATCATATCTGCGGTAATGCCCCCAATCATCGTCATAGCCTCGGTCGTATCCACGACCATGATCATAACCCCGATCACGCCCGTACCGTTCTCCGTCGTCCCAGTGAGGCCCGCAGCCTCCCAACAAGAGAGGGCCTGAGATAGCCATGAACATTATTACTCCACGCTTCATTTCAACGTCCTAAAAGCAAAGGTCGCCGATATGACCGTGAGTCTGCTCAATGATTCACCGGTGAGATTTTGCAATGCAGCCACAAGAGCAATCGCCTTTTGCGACCCTTTAGAAACCAATAAACATTGGTCCAAACGGTTGCATGATGGGGGGAGTTTCCCGCAAAAATTCCGCCTCTGGCGTTCTGCCGACAGGTTCGCCAGACATTAAGAGAGGGAGGCAAAAAAATAGAAGTCCCGAAGCGAAAAATACACCGCCAGCCCCCGATAACTGGTCCAACACAAGAAAACGACTATCGTTGTACATATCGGTCCACTCTGGGCCAATAGTGTTCTGATGGAGTTTTTATGAATAGAAGGAATCTTACTATTGTGGTTACCACCCTTATTGCGGGAATCGTACCCATCACTTCTAGCGCTGCGCCTCTTACAGATCCGGTTTTTGCATTTGGCTTACTTGGAAGCTACAGCGTACTCGAATTCTCCGGACATAAAAACACCACCGAGCACATGCCGGAAGGAGGCCTATTTCTAAACTTCGGTAACAAAATGACGGCCCAGACCGGCTGGGTTTATCACGCAGAAGTCAGTGGACAGTACTCTGAAAAACAGGATCAAAAAGTAAAGGATGGCCAAGCCGACCTGGATCTTGGCTGGAGGATTGCCTTGAATTCACGCGATTTCATAGATGTCTTGCTGGGCGGCGGATACAAATGGAATCGATTTAATCCAGACTCTAACAAATACGACATTGATATCACCAACCGCACTTCTTTCGCTAAAGCTGCTGCGGGCTATAATCATCAGTTCAGCACTGCAATCGTGCGTATTGAAGCCGGAGTTCGAAAGGGAATAAACGGTGATGCACAACTAAAACTCCATGGAATCAATAGCGAGAGCTTGGATTTAGAAAACAGCACCAATCCTTTTGTTGAGCTGAGCTTCTTGTTTAATCCGCACGAATCGATTCCGATGATAGCATCACTATACTTCAACCGGTTCAATTATGACGTGGACGGCCAATTTGCAGTGACCGACCTCGACAAACAAACCAGGGATGAGTATGGCGTAAAATTCGGCATTGCCTTTTAACGCTCAGGTAGTTGAAGCCCCCTCACTCGGCGTCCTGCCGACCGAATACAACTCCATCCAAATCATCTTTTCGACAGCTACGCTTTCTTCGCCCACCGAGAATGAGCGCATGCCAAATTCAGACCTGATGCCCTCCCTGCTGCTCAAGATGATCGAAATCGAACTCGCACTCTTCAAGATGACGCTCGCGGTGCTCATGGCGCCGGAGTGAATCAGTCTTAATGACCACCATTAGCGTGAGGCCCTAGCCCCATCTAAGGGAAAAAACCCGTCATGTAGGGTGCTCCCCTACAGACAGCAGTTTGCAGAGCTGGCTTAAATCACTCACCAGCAAGGACGCATCTCAACCCTACACTCGCACCACTAAAGGCAGCCGAGTACGATGCGTTATGTAATCTTCATCTTCATAGCTATGATCGTTGTCACCCTTGGGGCAGCACTCTATGGCTGGTACAGCCACCTGCGAGATGACGAAAACTATGCCTATTCGCCCGAAAACCCCGTCAATTTAACTCCCGCACGCACGGCTGGCATGCCGCCAGCAGCCAGACTGCGACAGCGAGATCACGCCAGCGCGCCGCCCCCTTCGCCCAAAACTCAGGCGATCCGAATGGCCAATGGGCCCACCGTTGATTTGCCGAGCGATGAGTTCGAACTTGTCGGCATCGGCCGATAGGCAGGCATACTGCGGCAGCTCCAAAAGCTCTGGCTAAGCAGGTTGTCGATGAGTGCCCCACTTTCCACGAGGTCCGCGCTTTGGGGGCTATGCCAATGCCAGAGTGCCTCTTTTCCACTGCTATGCTGATAACATCTATTTCCTACAGTAGAGACGAGCAGCATGGCAGCAGAAGGCAAGCGATCCCCGCTCACTGTCAAAGGTATGGCCTACTCGGTCGGAGGCTTCCTTGTCGTTTGGGCAGTCACAAGGCTGCTCGACACTTACTTCGAACTGACGCTACTGGCAAATACCAAAGGCTGGCTGCTACGTGTTCGGGATTGGCTTTTGCTGGAAACGGCAATGCCGAATTGGTCGCTGCTGATGATTATCGCGGCTTTAATCAGCACTCTATCTGTAGCGATTTACTACACCCGCACCACTGACGGAGCTTACGGCGAATTACATGAGATAGAGCGAAAAGTTTACAAAAAAAACAACCCTCAGTTTCCACAGCTGACAGATAACCAAACGCTACTGATGGAGGCTTTAGCCTATCATGCAAACTTTAGAAAGATTGCAAATTTAGACTCTATTTGCAAACTTGTATCACTCAGCACCCTAGAAGTTGAAGTCGGTCTAAAGCAACTAGAAGTTAAACGTCTTGTGAAGCGAAGTGCGACACGCGGTACGTTTGGCTCCACCACCTTCTCACTTACCCTGGCAGGAAAGGATTATGCATTAGAGCGATTCGAGCTAACGTAATAAAGGTACACGAGACATAGCCTAGAGACACTTTTTCAGTAACTTAGTAACCCTACAGGCGACATGATTCACTTTTTGGATTATGGGGCCTTTAGAATAAGTACAAATAGATAGAAATTTGAACGCTTACTTCCCATGCTCACCAAAACCTCTCGATCGCTACCCCGCCACCACAAAAATGATAATCGGCCCGCAAACCGCCAGTAACACATTGGAAATTGCATAACACACAGTAAAACCGATCACCGGCGTATTGCTGCCGGACTGTTCGATGATCTTGTTCATCGACGCCGCTTCGGTCTGTGCCCCGGCCAGGGCACCGAACAGGATCATCGGGTGCAGGCGCAGCACGTAGCGGCCGAAATACAGGGCCACCAGCGGCGGCAAGATGGTGACTACTGCGCCGGATACCAGCAGTGCCAAGCCCTGCTCCTTCATGGCCGCAAATGCGGCAGGCCCTGCCAGCAGGCCAACCACCGCCCCGAACGCGGTCAGGCCGAATTCGGAAAATGCCCATTGTGCGGCGGGGGGCAATGCGCCAATTTCCGGGTGTCTTGAGTTGTACCAGCCAATCACCAGCGCAGCGACCAACACCCCGCCACCAATACCCAATTCCACCGGGATCATGCCGATATGCGTGGACAGCAACCCCAGCAATGAACCCAGTACCATCCCCAGCGTATGCACGGCAATATCGCTTTTGAAGCTGTTTTCACGAATCCGCCCCAAACGCTTGGCCAGTGCCTCGACGCTGGCGGTGCGGCCGGTCAACTTTAGCACGTCGCCCCGACGTAACACGGTATTGGGCAGCAACGGCAGCTCGTAGCCCTGGCGTGTAATGGTGTTGATGAAGCAGCCCAGGCGCCGAGTATTTTCCAGCCGGGATTTGGCCTGGTGAATGGTCTTGCCGGCAAACTCCGGCGATGTCAGGACGATATCGACCTCGCGGGTCGGAAACGAGAGCGATTCGGCATGGTCGATCTCCGGCCCCACCCACTGCGACAGCGGACCGACGGCTTCACGCAAGGCGTAGACCCCGACGATGTCGCCGGCCTCGAGGGTGAAGCTTTCATCACGCTCGATAATCAGCCCATCGCGCACCACCCGTTCGATGGTCAGCGACTCGTACATTTTTTCTATGTCGGCAATGCGCAGCCCATTCGCTGCACTGTTGCCCGCCACCTGATGCGCGCGCACGACAATGCGCGTGTACGGTACGGTGATCGCGTCTTCGTCCTTGGCGATTCCCAGTTCCAATTCCAGGTCACGGGCCGACGCCCTGAGGTCGACGCCCAACAATTTCGGCGCAACGCTTCCAACGAATACGATCAGCCCGATGGTGCCGAACAGGTAGGTGATGGCATAGGCAATCGCCATGTGGCTGTTGAGTTGAGCCTTGGCCATGCTATCGATCGTCAGCTGATTAATGGCACTGGTGGCCGTGCCCATGATCGCCGTATCCGTCAATGCACCAGCACCGAGCCCAGCGGTGAAACCGGCATCGAAGTGGAATATCGCGTTCATCAACAAAATCGAGCCCAGCGCGGTTGCACACAGCACCACGCTGAGCACCACCAGCTTTAACGTACCGCGGTTGAGGCTGCCGAAGAACTCTGGCCCGCTCTTGAAGCCGACCGCGTAGATGAACATCACAAAAAACACCGATTTCAAACCAGTCGGTATTTCCAGGCCGATCTGGCCGATCAGCAATCCCATCAAAAGAGCGCCCGCCACCGACCCTAGGTGAAAACTGCCGATACGAATACGACCGATGAAGACACCCAGTGCAATGGCCAGAAATACCGCAATTTCCGGATCAGTACGCAAGGCATGAAGCAGAAACTCAAGCATGGTATGAACTCCCTACAGTTCTTATAGTTCCTTCGATTCTTGCGCGGGTGCGGTAAACCACTGGTCCTTGGGTACCCATTTTTCTTCACTCGGATCGCCCAGATAATGCGGCGACATGATCTGCACGCCGTATTCGTTGAACACGTCCTGAATATTGGCGTGCAACATGCTGAGTAACACCGCGCGCGGTCGTGGCTGGCTGGGTATGGCCTGAGCGACCAGCCGGTATTCGGGATAGAAGTCGGACAATGCTGTCTGGAACACCTGCGCCGGTGGTTCTTCGAGGACACCGGGAGTACGCCTGGCGGCTTCCAGCAACATGGCTTCGACCTGCCGCCACGGCGTGTCGTAACCAATGGTCACCACGGTATCGACCACGTAACCAGGGCCTTTCACGGTCCGCGAATAGTTTTTGGTGACCGTCCCGGTGATCATCGAATTGGGCAGGGTCAGCACTTCCCCTAGACCGGTGCGAATGCGCGTAGTAAACATCCCCAACTCTGTAACCGTGCCTTCGTATTCACCAATGCGCACGAACTCACCGGGGCGCAAGGTGCGGGTGTACGTGAGGATCAATCCGGCTGCCGCCTGCCCGACCACGCTGGTTGCACCTAGCGAGATCATCAGACCGATCAACACCGACAAGCCTTTGAATGCATCGGTACCGGCGCCGGGCAAATAGGGATAGGCCATTGCCAGGGCGAACAGCCAGATTGCCAGCGAGGTCAGGCGCTGGGTCGGTTGCAGGGTTTCCTGACTCAGCCAACTGAAAGTACCGGGCGTCGCCATGCGCCGCAAAATCCGCCGAGCGAAAGCCGTGGTACCCCGAGCAATGAAGAAGATGGCCACCGCCACGCCTAGCCCGGGGATGGCCCCGAGTATGCCTTGCAGCAAATAGTCGACGAGTTCCAACAAGTAGTTATTGAGGCTTTCACCCCAGGGTCGGGTATAGGGAAAACGCGACAGGGCAAACCCTAACCACTCATAGGTGAGCAGCAACACGACGAACCAACGCAGCACCCCCAGCAGGCGACTGACCAAGGGGTACAGGTAGTTGGCATCGATGATCTGAACCCGCCCGATTTTCAGCGCCTGAGTATGCCGATGCATCAAGTCAGGTAGTTTCCTCAGCAGTCTGCGGCGTAGATACGCCATCCCCCACAGCAAAGCGACATAAATGCACGTCGCGAGCGCAGCGGCCCCCAGCGACCGGAGAATCGAGCGCAGGCTGCGTGCTTCTTGGGTTTCGGTCACCACCTGACGCAGTTTTTCAGCTGCCGCTTCGGCGGCCTGCTGCACTGACTCGTATTCAGTGGCATCGACGTCCTTGGGCGAAACGATAAAGGCACGTTTGGCGCCCAGCAGCACCAGGTAACTGTTCTGAATCGAATCGAGAGTGACACGCAGATCGTCGGCATCATCCAGCGCTTCATTGATTGCGGTTTTCGCCCTTTTGACCCTGGCTTCAGGCGCTTCGCCTAGCAGCGCGGCGCGGAACACCATGATGCTGCGATTGGCGATTTTCAGTTCGACGGCCGGGGCATCAAGCGGTTTCGCAGTGTCCTCGGCCCATAGGAGGACAGACCAGAACATTCCCAACACAACCACCAATGTTGCGAGCAACCTGCTGCGCATGCGCCAGTTCCTTACTTCACAAAATTCAGGCCAAGGGTACGTATCGCAGCGTAGTTCAGTGCTGAATCGTTGTCAGATTTGTGCGGGTAGAGCTGCTCTTGATTGCTCACAGCAATATTGAGCCCGCTGGCCCTCAACGTCATCATGGAGGCGGTTCGCGCCTGCGAGCAGAACAAGTACTCTTCCTGCTGTCACAAGACGCCAGCGTAATCACCGGCCAAACGTTGTTCGTCGATGGTGGGGCTTCGATTGGCCGCTCACCGTTTTAATGAAAAAAGGGCGATTGACCCGTGTAAGCTTCTAGTCAGTCGCCCCCCTGGTGCTGCAAAGCTAGAGAATCCCGGCGTCTCAAAAGAGAAGACGTGAAAAGGTCAACGCACTTCGCGCCAATACTGATTGGCCGCTGCGATCACTGCGAACTCAGTCGCAACGATTTGCGCTACCTGCAGCAGCATCGCCGGATCTTCAGCGTAAATCGGCCGCAGTCTTGAGCGGACCACGTCATCTGGTTGCGTGACCTTAATCGACAATCGAGCCATTTTCACCGCTAACTGGCGACCTGCTTCTGCTGTAGGGACGATCAAACTACCACCAGGTACAAGTTCGATATTGCTCATCGGATTTTCCTCATAAGGTATTTTGATACGGTTGGAATTTTGCGGAAATCAGCCTTTTTCTAATGTGAGCCTCTTTTGAAGCGAAAAAAGTATAGGTCAAGACAGGTATGAGGGCAGGCGTTTGAGCTACTTTAGACCGCACCAGCCATTCTCGTTACTCTTTGACGGGAATATCAATAAGAGATCAGCATTCGAGTAGGGACAGCTAATACCAATTAGCACGCCTTTGAATCGGCAGTCCCAAGCTGTCTTTAAACGAGTTCTTATACGAAATTGTGAAATACCGTAGATAAGGCCTGCTGTGCCCTACTCCTTCTGCAGTGTCAACTTCGGATCGTTTTCTGCGGCCAGAAGCGGACCTCCCTGACCAGTAAATCCACAACTCAAACCGATCATTTAAATGTGTTCCAAGAGCAGCCATCATCGTAGGAAGAATATTTCTGCTGCTAAGCTTTACAGCGTGTATCAGAAGAACAAATCCTAACCATATATAGCTCTTTTCTGGGCAGTCATCATGGGAAAGCGCTACCGCTTACATAGGAGGCAACATGAAATACCTGAACACCCTCGCCTTCAGCATTGGCCTCGGTCTATTCAGTGCGGGTATCGCACAGGCTGACGAGGTGATCGCGCAGGTCGGTGACGACTCCGTAGGTGAAGAATTCGGAGCAGGCACCGGCGTGCTGGTCGGTGGAGCAGCGGGTGGCCCGCTGGGTGCGCTAGTCGGAGCAGGTATTGGTCTATTAGTCGGATACGAAGTGCAATCTGCTAGTGGTCTGCAGGGGCATGCTTACAGGGTTCGTAACAGTAACGGTGAAGAGCACGTGTATCGCTCTCCCAACGAAGAGTTTGTGGTTGGACAACAGGTCCAAGTCAGTGGTATGCGTCCACATGCCGTGACGCCTTGAGCAATTCATTGCAATGCGAAGACGTGAGCCCGCTCCGGCGGGCTTTTTGTAATCTGCGTGATAGCGCCAACAGCTTCCCGACCGCCTCATTCTGAGACCATCCTAATTCTCCCCCCAAAGGCAGGGAAAATTCTCACACAAGAAAAGGGGGCTTTCAGCGTCACTTTGCTCAGCGTGAACGAACCCGATACTTTGTGAACGTTCTGAAGAAATCCAAGACAACAAAAAAGGGCCCACCTTTCGGTGGGCCCTTCTAGACCGCCCAGCAGAGCGGATTTTGTTTGGTAGGCGCGATTGGACTCGAACCAACGACCCCCACCATGTCAAGGTGACCCCGAAATCAATGCAAGGTATTGATCCTTAAGGAAAAATAGGTGTTTTTGCGAGGGTACAAATTCGGCACATCACCCTATAAGAATCAATAACTTAGCGTTGTATATTCCTACAGTGGTCAGCCCCAAACCACTCACACGCCACTGATGCAACAGTACTATCTGGAGTTGGCTACAGGCCTCGTGGTTCAAGGGTAAGCGTTGGCGATTGTCTAAAACCCTAACCCGACATAAGCGCCTTTCGGGCCAATGAAACCGAGCAAGGGCGAGGTAGTTTTAGACAGCGTTTCACCCTCCCCCCGGCGTCCTGCCAACCGAACGCAATCCCTATTTTTCGAAGTATCGGGCGCCGCTAGCTGAAGTAACCGGCAGACGGCCTCAGCGATTGAGCTTGGTAATCTTTGAACCCTGCAATCCCAGCCCGGCCATTAAGCCCTTTTGATCAAAGATGAACGCATAGACATCGGACTGAGCCGTTGAAGTAGTCAACGACTTGGCCATGCCTGAATCTACGACCACGATGCTTGGGCCCACGCCGACCTCAAATCCATTAACACTTTTCAGATCGTTCATTGCTGAATAGGTCATGAAGAACATCACGTAACCAAACCTCTGCACGCCCGCCTGAAGGCCGTATGAGGCTGCTGTGGTCGCGTAGTATCCCGTGACTTTTCCGTTTTCAATCAATTCGCCTTCGCCGTGCTGTGCGCCAGCGATGAGGCCCGCTTTCAGCACATCAGGGAAAACGAGGATACCTTTGGCTCGCTGCGCGAGGGCGCGCGCTTGCGGCGTTTTGGCATACAAACTCTGTAACGCCGCCTTCGCGTCGCGGTCCATCTCGGTGTTCGCAGCCATCGCACCCGAGGTGGAACTTGATTGATACGTATGGCAACCGGAAATGATCGCGAGGATTGAAATGAGTGCCATCATTTGAAGGTATTTGATCATGAGCAATACTCCGTTTCTGCGCCTGCCATTGAGGAGACTGCGTGACGACAGTCATTGCGGATCAAAGACTGACGGGGTCGACATTCATGGTGTCACTACTCACAAACAATAGACGTTAATCGGATTAAGCGGTTGGTCACATCAATGACATAGCGATGTATATTCCCACGGTAGTCCCCCCATTCCCCGGCGTCCTGCCGACCGTATGCCTCTACCCTCCTTTACGATTGACGACTGCTACGCTGAAATCTCCACGGAGGATTTCGCGATGCCAAACTCAGACCTGCTCCCTTCCCTGCTCTACAAGATCAATGAAAATCAGCTCGCCTTGGAAGCCGCCAGGAAAAGGGAATCTGATGGCCGTGCTACACGGGCGGGAAAAGGGCCCACGCACCCGCCGCAATCCCAGCCGTGAGCTGCTGGCTTTTGCTCAACGCTTGCGTGGCTGCCTATGTCGACCTATCGTTAGATTTCATGTCTTACGAGGAAATTTTTGGGTTGTAAGCGAAATAATATCCCCGGTGAGCGAACGGTCTGGAGCCGTGAGCGGCTAATGACCGGAAAACGAAATGATTGAGTACTCTTGAATGGGAGGAAGATCATGATTCGCAAGCACTACTTGACCGCCCTGGCGACACTGGTCATTACCGCTGGCGTGCAGTGGGTGTCGGTGCCGGCCTACGCCACCGACCAGTCCAATCAACGGCAGGATGCGCGGGATACGAAGCAGGAAGGACGCAACACTGCAAGGGACACAAAGCAGGCATGCAAGTCAGGCGATGAAAAGAGCCGTCCAGAATGTCGCCAGGACAAGCGCAACACCAAGCAGGATACGCGCGGCACCGCGCGGGATATCAAATATTAAGCGTTAAAAAAAATCCCGCCCCAACTCTGTAAAAGGGGGGTGAACGTTCCAGGAAACGGTCAGGGGCACGCGACGACATCACGGCATGGCGAAGGCTTTTCGGGGCCGATTGCTGCTGGTCACTTGACCGGCAGCTTCGATAGCCGTCCTTCGCAAAGGAACGCGTTTGGTCGACTTCTTCCCTTCGTGGGGAGCCTCCAGAATCCACCATCGACATGCGCCTATCACGGAAGGCGCGACATTTAATTATGACGGCATCACGGGTGAATGTGGGGGTTCAGCCTTCTCCTTGATGCCGTCAAACCCTCGCAATTCCCCGAATTCACCTAACCTCGCCCGAACAATTGGCCCAAGAATTGGCCCAGCCCTCTCCGGCGTTCTGCCGACCGAACACAATCCGTTCGTGCACCATTTTTCCAGATGCTACGCTCACGCCTCCACGGAGGAATTGCTATGCCAAATTCAGACCTGCTCCCTTCCCTGCTGTTCAAGATCAACGAAAACCAACTGGCGCTCGAAGCCGCGATCATGGAGCTGACGATTTGGGTTGAGCAAAGAGGATCAGCGGAAGTAGCCGGCAACGTTCGCGGCGCCCTGCAAACGATCGACAAAAACGAAGAATTTATCAAAATGAGCCTCGCAGTACTCATGGCACCGGAGTGAGCACGCAAGGGCATCAATCGACTCGAAGCGATTTTTAGCACGGTCCGTCCTGCTACGCTTTTAATATCTCGAATGGATTCGGAATCACTCACAAAACTCAGTTAAGGTTGCGAAACGTGAGAGCCAGATTGATTTGGGCCACCATCATCATCGTGGTGACTGGTGTGATGACGTATAAGTTCATGGAATGGACATCTATCGAGAGCGAGCGAAAGGATACGGTGTGCAAGGCAGCACAGCAGCATATGAATACCCTGGAAATCCGAGCGCGAGCGATGGCTGCGGGACTGTCTATCGAAGCTTACGCAGAGGCCGATAATACTGAGGTGGACAAATTGGTCAGCGCGCTGGATACCGCAAAAAATGATGCTGAGATTGAAGCTGTCAGCTTGCTGATGGCACGCGAGTGACTGCGATCGGCCAAAAGCGGTCACTTCAGTAGGCATCACCCTTGTCGCCAATAATGAAGGGGGGTACGGAAATCCTGTCCATCTGCCTGTCGATCAGACCGTTCAAAGGCCAACAAATGCGCACTTGACCTGAACCAACAGCCCCGGACTGCGCAACACGTCCGGGGCTGACGCACGTTTCGATACCGTTTCAGCAATGGGTGAGGGACAGGAACAGGCGAACATCCGAGTGTCCGCCCGCTCGAGCGCGACAGGATCAGTCGCCGTAGATATTGAAGCTGAAGTATTTGCTGGCGATTTTGTCGTATTCACCTGACTGCCGGATCGCGACGATCGACGCGTTGATTTTCTGCACCAGGTCGTCCCCCCCTTTACGCACGCCGATCGCGACACCGTCTCCGATGATGCTCTTGTCCGTGATCGCAGGCCCGGCAAACGCGTAACCAGCGCCTCGAGGCGTCTGCAGCAAACCGATATCGCCTTGAACCGCCGCCTGGAAAGACGCTTGCAGGCGACCTGTGATCAGGTCTTGAAAGATCTGATCCTGAGTCTGGTAGGACTGGATACGAGCGCCTTTCGGGGCCCACTCGCTTTTTGCGTAAGCCTCTTGCAATGAGCCCTGGATGACCCCGACAGACTTGCCTTTCAACGAGTCGTCACCTGGCAAAATCCCGGAATCGGTTTTTGCAATCAACGCAGAAGGGGCTACGTAAATCTTGTTGGTGAAATCCACCTGCTGACGGCGTACGGGCGTCGCACTGAACGCCGAGAGAATGGCATCGAACTTCTTGGCCTTCAAAGCAGGGATCATCGAGTCGAAGTTCTGCTCGACCCACACGCACTTGACCTGCAGATTTGCGCAGATGGCCTCCCCGAGATCGATGTCGAATCCACTCAGGGATCCATCAGGCATCTTCTGCTCGAAAGGCGGATAGCTGGGGTCCACACCGAACTTCAGTGTGGGCTCGGCCTCGGCACCGAGGGCAACGAAGAGTGATGCCAATGTGAGTGCTGATGCAACTTTCTTGTTCATGTCAAAGCCTCGCTCAACGGGGGTCAATGTTTCACGCATCTTTCTTCAGGAAGGACTCGGCCAGCCGGACCCAAAACTCCGCACCGCGCATGAGTATTTCGTCGTTAAAGTCGTATCGAGGATCGTGGATCATGCAGCCCCCTTCCCCGTCTCCGTTCCCCAGAATCAGGTAACAGCCCGGACGCTCTTGCAGGAAATAGGCGAAATCTTCGCTGCCGTTAAAGGGGGTGATGTTCTCGAGGACCTCGCAATCGCCAAGCCAATCCCGAGCCACGCTCGCGGCGAACGCCGTGGCGGCAGGATCGTTCACCAACAAGGGATAATCCGCGCTGTATTTGATCTCTGCCGTGGCGCCGTAACTGGCCGCTTGCGACTCGATCACGCGAGTGATGTCGATCTCGAGCTGATCGCGAACCTGCTGATTCAGCGCGCGCACCGAGATGAGCATGTGCGCGCTGTCGGGGATCACATTGGACGCCCGACCAGCGTGGATCGCGCCCACGGTGATGACACTCATTTCCTGAGGAGAGACGGTTCTGGAGACCAACGTCTGCAAGGCCATGATGATGCTCGCACACACCACGATCGGGTCGACGGTCAGATGAGGCATCGCACCATGCCCGCCCTTCCCCCGGATGGTTACATCGACCTGATCGGCCGACGCCATGAAGGCCCCCGGGCGAAAACCGAAGGTCCCGGTCTTGTAGCCCGGCATGTTGTGCAGAGCGAACAGCGCATCACAGGGAAACTGCTCGAGTACCCCTTCCCTGATCATCTGGCGCGCCCCGGCCAGGCCTTCTTCCGCGGGTTGAAAAATCAAGGTGAGCGTGCCATTGAAGTGACTGCGCTTTGCCAGGGCATAGGCCGCCCCCAGCAGCATCGCCGTATGGCCATCATGGCCACAGGCATGCATCTTTCCGTCGACCTGGCTGCGATAGGGAAGGTGCGTGTCTTCATGGATCGGCAAGGCATCCATGTCGGCACGCAGCCCGATCTTGCGAGTTCCGCTTCCTCGAGTCAACACCGCGACGACACCGGTCTTGGCGATCCCACGGCTCACTTCGTATCCCCATGAGGTCAGCCGTTCGGCCACCAGATCGCTGGTCAGGTACTCCTCGTAGCCCAGCTCTGGGCGGGAGTGAATCAGATGGCGTATCTGCTGGATTTCATCTTGCACTTCAAGCAGTTCAGGAATGGCTAAGGACATTGGCGTGCTCCTACTGGGCAGACGCTAGGAAAATAAAGGGCTGAACAGGTCGCGAGGGCGCCGGGTTCAGCGCACTCGCATACGCCAAGGCTACTTCAACCGCCCCGACAGGAACTGGCCCAGGCGCTCACTCCGGGGGTTGGTCAATACTTCTGCAGGGTTGCCCTCTTCTTCCACCAGGCCCTGGTGCAAAAACATGACGTGATTGGAGACATGTCGAGCGAACCCCATTTCGTGGGTGACCACAACCATGGTTCGCCCTTCTTCGGCCAGCGCTTGCATGACCTTGAGGACCTCACCGACCAGTTCGGGATCAAGCGCGGACGTGGGCTCGTCGAAGAGCATCACCTCAGGTTCCATGGCGAGGGCTCGGGCGATCGCGACCCGTTGCTGTTGTCCGCCGGACATGTGGGACGGGTATTTGTTTTCAACGCTCGCGGCCAGGCCCACTTTTTCCAGGTACTTGCGTGCCCGCGCTTCTGCGTCTTTTCGGCTCAGCCCCAACGCCTGGATGGGCGCCTCGATGACGTTTTCCAGCACCGTCATGTGCTGCCAGAGGTTGAAGTGTTGAAACACCATCGCCAGCTTGGTTCTCACCTTCTGAAGCTGCCTGGGGTCCGCCACGATCATCGAACCTGACATGTCCAGCCGGGTCCTGATTTCCTCGCCGCTCACGGTGATTTTCCCGGCACAGGGCTGCTCAAGAAAATTGATGCAACGCAGGAAGGTGCTCTTACCGGAACCGCTGGAACCGATGATGCTGATCACATCGCCGGCTTTCGCATTCAGAGAGACGCCTTTCAATACCTCGTGAGGGCCGTATTTTTTGTGGAGGTTTTCTACGTTCAGCTTGTGCATCGTGCTCTCCATCAATGTGTTTGAGGCTTCAAAAACGCGAGCCAACGGGACTCGCCCTTGCGGAACAACCAGATCAGTCCAAACACCATCACGGCATAGAGCGCAGCCGCGACGCCAAATGCTTCGAAGGTTGCATAGGTTTCAGCGTTGACATCTCGAGCCACTTTCAAGAGGTCGGGCACGGTGGCGGTGAACGCCAGGGTCGTGGAGTGCAGCATGAGGATGACTTCATTGCTGTAGGCCGGCAGCGCTCGCCTCAACGCCGAGGGCAGAATCACCCGTTTGTAGACCTTGAACGACGACAGGCCGTAAGCCCGGGCGGCTTCGATTTCCCCATAGGGCGTGGCCCGGATGGCCCCTGCGAAGATCTCGGTCGTGTAGGCACAGGTGTTCAAGGCAAACGCCAGTAACGTGCAGTTGAAGCCCTCTCGGAAGAATGCATCCAGCAAGGGCTGATCACGCACGTAGCTCAGACTGTAGACGCCCGTGTAGAGAACGAGCATCTGGATATACAGCGGCGTGCCTCTGAAGACATAGGTGTAGAACCACACCGGCCCGCGAATGAACGGGTTCTTCGCCACCCGCGCTACCGACATGGGAATCGAGAGCAGGAAACCGATGGCGATCGAAGCGACCAACAGCCACAACGTCATGGCGACGCCGGACAGCTGGTAACCATCCGTCCACAGGTACGCTTTCCAGTATTGGGCAATGAACTCATGCATGTTCATAGGTCCGCCTTCCTCACGCCCGCCGAATAGTGAATCTGCAGCCAGACGAGAACACCGTTGGACACGGTGGTGATCGCCAGATAAATGAGACCGCCGACCAGGCTGAAGTAGAACAGCTGCATCGAGCTTTTACCGGCATCCTGGGTCACCTTGACGATGTCCGTGAGGCCAATGATGGAGACTAAAGCGGTCGCCTTGACGACCACCTGCCAGTTGTTGCCAATGCCCGGCAGGGCGTAACGCATCATTTGCGGAAACATGACTCTGCGAAACGCTTTTGCCGGCGTGAGGCCGTAAGCGATCGCGGCTTCGTATTGTCCTGCGTGAACGGATTGATACGCCCCACGAAACGTCTCGGTGAAGTAAGCGCCGTAAATGAAACCGAGCGTGATGACCCCTGCCAGAAACGGATTGATGTCAATCTGATTGAAACCGAGTGCCTCGGTGATGTTGTTCAGCCCCATTTGCAGGCTGTAGAACAACAGCAACATGATCACCAGATCGGGCACGCTGCGAATCAGCGTGGTATAGGCCGTCGCCAGATTTCGTAGCATTCGACTCTTGGAAAGTTTGGCGGATGCGCCTATCAAACCCAGCACGACCGAGAACAGCATGGACAGTAATGCCAGCTTGATCGTGGATATTGTCCCGTCGAGGATGATCGACCCGAACCCTTCTAGAAACATGGCTCTCGTTCCTAAATGAAATGATCGTGCGCGATGGGCGCCCAGGAAAAACCTGGGGGTCCACCGTTGAATTCAGAAAAAAACCGTGAACTCAGTTGTAGATGTCGAACGAGAAATACTTGTCGGCCAGCAGTTTGTACGTGCCGTTTTCATGCAACGCCTTGAGCGCCCCGTTGACCGCAGTCTCGAGCTCGTCGTCGCCCTTGCGCAGCCCGATCGCAATGCCTTCGCCCAGGATCTTTTCGTCTTTCACCTCTGTCTTGGAGAAGGTGTAGCCCGCGCCTTTGGGCGTCTGGATAAACCCGATATCCGCCACGGGTGCATCCGTCAGCGTGGCATCCAGGCGGCCAGACATCAGGTCTTGATACACCAGGTCCTGCGTCTGATAGGACTTGATGACGACACCACCCGGGGCCCAGGCCGATTTCATGTAGGCCTCCTGCGTGGTGCCTTGCGTCACCCCCACGTGCTTGCCCTTCAGCGACTCGACCGTCGCATCGAGGTCGCTGCCCTTTTTGACGATGAGCTTGGTCGGGGAGTTATAAAGGCGATCGGAAAAATCGATCTGCGCTTTACGTTTTTCGTTGATCGACAGTGCGGACATGATCCCGTCGAACTTCTTCGCCCGTAGCGCCGGAATGATGCTGTCGAACGACGTTTCGACCCACACACATTTGGCCTTGAGCTGGGCGCAGATCGCGTTGCCGAGATCGATATCGAAACCCACGAGGCTGCCGTCAGGCGCCTTGGACTCGAAAGGCGCGAAGGTCGGGTCCACACCGAACTTTATTTCCGTCAGGTCCCTGGCCATGACACCGGACGAAACGACAGCGAATACGGTAGCTAACACAATCTTTTTCATATTTTTATCCTGCTTAGCTAATCAATGGTTTTGCATGGGATTTACGTTCTTCGATCACACACAGACGGTGTCTGCCATTCGCCTCCCTATCCGCCAAATAGCCGGCCATCCTCACACTCGCGCCTCGGATCAGGGCTTGGACCAGAGCAACGGGAACCGCGCGTGTTCCATCCTGGCCCCGGCCGCGAGTTCAGCTTCGAGCCCCGGGAAGTCAGGAGATGTTTTCCACTGCCGTGGCGCATGGGTAACGTCATCACCGAGGAAGCGCACCGAGAACGCACGCCGACGTCTGTTGCCCCCCACCCCACCAGAGGCATGCAATGTGAGCATGTGGAAAAACACCACATCGCCCGGATTGAGCTCCCAACCCAGAATGTTCCATGCACTGCGATCCGCTTCGATGTCAGGCAGGTCGCTCAACGTGCCCTCGGGAAACCACTGGGCCTGGCTGTCCATGAAGCTACGGGGCATCAGCCAGGGCCCTAGATGCGATCCGGCGACAAACTCCAGCGTCGACTCGCGGGCGACCGGGTCAATCGGCATCCACATGCTGCAGTTCTGACGGCCATCGACGTTGTAGTACGGTTGGTCCTGGTGCCAAGGGGTGCGCTGGCGCGTGTTCGCTTCCTTGACCAGTAGGTGGTCGTGATAAAGCCTGGCGGTGTCACTTCCCATCAGTTGCGCGGCAACATGACCGACCCGGCTTTCGAAGATGAAGGCCTTGTAGGCATCGATATCTTCCCAATTGCAGAAGTCTTCAAAGAACCAGCCGGGATCGTCCGGGCGGCTGGCGACCTTGGCGCGAGGGCTTGGATGTCTGAGATTTTGCTCGATTCCTGTTTCCAGCAACGCCACCTCTTCTGGAGAGAACAGTTGGCGAACGCACACTGCACCATCACGTTGAAACGCCTCCTGCGTTCCGGCGGGAAGTTTAAATGCTGAGACTTGTTCCATCTGGCACCTCTAAGCAAATACGTTACTTATTAAATGAAAGTTCAATTATCATTCGCCAACACGCTACCGCCCAACACGCACTGTCGACCGGCCGTTGAAAACACATCACCCACTGATGATGTTTAACTCACGAGTTTCTTGTAGTGATAACGAAGATGGTCTTCTATAAAAGAAGCGATGAAGTAATGACTATGGTCATAACCCTGACGCACCCTGATCTCGAGTTCGCAGCGACTGTTGCTCATCGCCCCCAGTAACGTGCCCGGTTTAAGTTCTTCATCGAGGTATTCGTCGGCGCCGCCAAACTCAACGAGGATCGATAAATTCGACTGGCAACTCGCTAATAACTCAGAAGCATCCCAAGACAGCCAGGATTGTCGATCGGCACCCAGGTAGCCAGAAAAGGCCTGGATCCCCCAGGGAGAACTGGCGGGATTACAGATCGGTTCAAACGCCGATATCGAGAGATACTTCTGCGGGTTTCTCAATGCACAGACCAATGCTCCGTGACCGCCCATCGAGTGACCTGAAATGCCACACCGACCTGACGTCGGGAAATGGCGGTCGATCAGCTCGGGAAGCTCATTCACCACGTAGTCGTACATGTTGTAATGATCGGACCAGGGTTTCTCGGTTGCGTTGACGTAGAAACCGGCGCTTTGCCCGGACACCCACTCTTCGGGAGCCGAGTCAGGAATTTCGCTGCCGCGAGGACTGGTATCAGGGGCGACAATGATCAGGCCCAAGTCCGCTGCGACGCGAAGCGCACCCGCTTTTTGAACGAAGGTATCTTCATTGCCCGTCAACCCTGCCAGCCAATAAAGAACAGGGAGCCGAGGGCCAACGTCAGCCTGCGCAGGGAGAAATACGGAAAACGTCATCTCGCACGCCACAGCGCTGGACACATGCCTGTACTTGTTTAAATGGCCGCCAAACGATTTGCTGCTGGAAATAAGTTCCATGGTCATCTCTCGCGCTCGTGACCGCGCGACTGTCGACAGGACTCAATTACCTGCCGACATCGCACTGATGCAGGCCGAGCGAACGGTCACTCGACCCTACTGCACTTCGAGGGCTCAGACAGGCCTGAAGCAGTAAGCGGCCAGCTTGTTGCCGTCCAGATCACGGGCGTAAGCGGCGTAGGCATGTGGCGCCCAACCACGAGGACCTGGCGCGCCTTCACAGACACCGCCAGCGGCCAGGGCGGCCTTGTGGAATGCATCGATCGATGCGCGATTCGGTGCTTCGAAACTGACGGTCACACCGTTCCCTACACTGGCAGGCGCACCATTGGCAGGTTTGAGGACAAAAAAGGAAGGTGCAGCTTCACCCCAGATCGAACCGTTATCATCAAGGTCGGCAATGCGCTTGAGATTCAACTTGCTCAAGACTTCGTCATAGAAGTCACGGGCTTTATTCAAATCATTAGTGCCGACACTAACGTGTGTAAAAATGGCCATGTCTGTCTCTCTTGTAATTGTTATTTTCGTTGTCGATCAATTTAATGACCGCTCTGTCGCGAATGCACCATCAATGCCTTCGCCGTCAGTGCATCCGTGCCCATTGTTAAAACATTACGCAGCTCAGCGGTACAAACTTGCGATTGATTCGATAAACCGGCGTAACTTCAAATTCGCAGCCGTTTTGCAAGTAGTCTTGATTCCTTCCGTTCGGTAACCGCCCTGCTGTAACGTAATCGCAGTATTGCTTTTCGCCTCCAATAGGAAAAGAATATATTGCCTATTCTGGAGTATAAAAAAAATTGATAGGTTTCTCGTTCAGACAACTCGAGTACTTCGTGGCAGTGGCCGAGCATGGGAGCATCAGTGCGGCCGCCAGGGCGCGGCATGTCTCGCAGCCGTCCGTTTCCATCGCCATCTCGCAACTGGAGGATGCCGTGAATGACCGATTGTTCCGGCGCCAGGTCAGTCGAGGGCTGGAGTTGACGCCCGCTGGCACGCGCTTGCTCAGTCAGGCGAGAGACATCCTGAGCATGGCCGCGAAAATGAGCGTTCAAGCTGATTCCCAGCCTCAAGTGCTGCGCGGAAACCTGTCGCTGATCTGCTTTCAGGATTTGGGGCCGTACTACGCCCCGCGCCTGCTGTCGGGATTCCGAAAGGCGCATCCTGAAATTGAGGTCACTCTGTTCGAAACGGATCTGGCGGGCGTTCACAGGAGCATCACCGCAGGGAAGGCGGAGCTGGCGCTCACGTACGACCTGGGGCTGGACCCCCTCCTTCCCCGGCAAGTGCTGGCGGAACTGACACCCTATGCGTTGTTATCGAAGGATCATCGATTGGCCACGCACGATGCCGTCTCGCTCCATGAGCTTGCCCAGGAATGCCTGATTCTCGAAGACATCGCCCAGACTCGCGAGTATTTCCTGTCGCTGTTCTGGGCCCATGACCTTCGGCCGCGCACCCAACAGTACACCCAGACCTTCGAAATGCAGCGAGGTCTGGTGGCCCACGGGTACGGCGTGGCGTTGTCTTGCACCCGGCCTGTCGGCGATCATTGTTATGACGGCACGCCCCTGACATGCCTCCCTGTCATCGAGGACGTATCACCTCAGCGAGTGGTTCTGGCCCAATCCCGAGCGATGCATCCATCACCGGTCGCAGAAGCCTTCGTCAAATGGGTCGCCAATGACTGGCAAGAACGACACGACTGAAGCACTGGCGAACAAACACATCATTTCAGCACCCGAAATAGTGAATTGAGATTGATGCAGGTTCCGCGCACAAACCCGTTGCAGGAGGATTGATTAAGAAGAATGTCAGCTTTAGTCGATTCCTGCCTGTAACGAACGTCGGCTTTGGGTCGTTTTCTGCCTGTCAGGACTGACCGAAATTGGCTGATTTCTGCCCGTCACGACGGGCAGCAGACGACCCAGGCTGTCACGTCAAAATAGTCCTCCCAACGCCGCTGGCTCCCAGTTCATGATCACCAGTTCGCCACTGACCTCGGCCTTGCCCTGCCGCTGGTTGCTCGTGGTGTAACGAATATCCAGCGTCTCGAAATGAAAACCTTCAAACACCCGGCGAATGTCGGGGTGGTCATTGATGCTGACCATCACCCTGCCCTTGCAGCGGCGCATGAAGTCGGCCATGCGTTCGTAGTTTTCAAACGGAAAATCCACCCCATAACCAGCGGTCTGCCAGTACGGCGGATCCATGTAGTGGAAGGTATGGGCACGGTCGTAGCGTTCGGCGCATTCCAGCCAGGGTAGGTTTTCCACGTAAGTGCCCGACAGGCGTTGCCAGGCGGCCGAGAGATTTTCCTCGATCCGTAGCAGGTTAATCGACGGGGTGGTGGTCGCGGTACCGAAGGTCTGCCCGGAGACTTTACCGGCGAAGGCATGGTGCTGCAGGTAGAAAAATCGGGCGGCGCGCTGGATGTCGGTGAGGGTTTCGACGCGGGTCATTTTCTGCCACTCAAACACCTGGCGCGAGCTGAGCGCCCACTTGAACTGGCGCACAAACTCTTCGAGGTGGTTCTGCACCACGCGGTACAACGTCACCAGGTCGCCGTTGATGTCATTGAGGACTTCGACGGGCGCGGCCTGGGGGCGCATGAAGTACAGCGCGGCACCGCCGGCAAACACTTCGACGTAGCATTCGTGAGGAGGAAAAAGCGGGATGAGGCGATCGGCCAGGCGGCGTTTACCGCCCATCCAAGGAATGATGGGTGAAGACATAGAGTGCAAGACCTTTACTGTATAAATAAACAGGCGCTAGGCTCGCTCCGCTTTGTGCACAGAGCAGGAGCCTTGGCGGGACTTGCAGGGACCATCTGCGGGGACGGTGGCCAGGCGGGATGTTGACGCATCCAGACTGGCCGCTCCTTTTACTTCGAGGTTAAAACCTTTTTGACTTGGGACAACTCACGCTCCTGGGTAATCAAACGGGCACTTCAAGCACGACTTTCTGCGGCTTGCCTGACGCCTTCGCCTTACCCTCCTTGCCACCATTGCATTCGATCGACACCGTCCATCCGGACGGGGTGAAGGTGTGATCCACCGACTCCACCAGGTATTCGCCATCAAGACCACGCTTGAAGCCTTGCGCTTCGATCATGCATTCGGCAAACAGGTCGGTCCGGCCCGGCAGGTCGAGGCGCACCGAGGCGGTGGATCGGTTGAACGCCGCCAAACGCGCCTTCGCCGCTTCGTCGGCAGCGGTTTTGTCCGGGTAGAGATGGCGGTCGGTGTGCACCGGCGGCAGGCCCTCGGGCACGTTGGGATTGTCCAGATGAGAGACCAACAATTCTCCGCTGGCCGGGTCCTGATACTGGGTGCTGACGCCCTGGTGCGTGCTGCGGTCGCTCAAGCGAAACTGCCAACGAGTGACGTCATTGCGCTGCAAGGTGATCACACCCAAGGCCTTGCCGTTGGCGCTCTGCCCGCCTTGTCGCGGCAAGACCAGCAGCTTGCCGTCGGCCACCTTGGCGGTGCAGTCGTGTTTTTTGGCCACGCGGGTGATGAAGTTGAAGTCGGATTCATTGAGCTGATCCATGCGCGGCACGCGGGTGTCGACCGGGCACGACGGCTGCCAGCCGTTGCGTACGGCCACGTCGCCCACGATCTGCGCCAAGCTGACGTCTTCCCAACTACCACTGCGGGTGGTCTTGCCGCTGCCGCGCATGTCGCTGGCCTTGCCGCTGATCACTAGCGTGTCCGGCGGGCCGGAAACGGCCACCTCGTCCACGGTGTAGCGGCCCATGCGCGTCAGGTCGGCGCCGGCATAACCCAGGTAGACCTCGATACTCGCGCCACGCGCAGGCAGCGACACCGCCCCATCGCGGTCATCGATGCGCAGTTCGAACGAATCTGAGGCCATCCCGGGCCGGTCGGACAGCTGCAGCGAGACCAACCGATCATTGATCAAGGTGGTGATGTCGGCACCGTCGGCGACGATGCGGAAAAGCGGTTGCATGTCGGCACTCCAGACAAGAAAAAGCCCGCACGCGGCGGGCTGGGTAACGGCATCACTCCCACAACGAAATGACGCTGTCCGTTTCGACCACCAGGTCTGGCAACGTGATCAGCACACCGGCCCTGAACGGCTGTGGCTCATCGGCCAGGCCCTGATTGGCCGCCAGCACCGCCTCGACGCTACGGTTCAGGTGACCGTAATAGTGGTGGCACAGGGTGTCGAGCAGATCCCCGTCAGCTGTTCTGCAAGTCATCGCCATAACGGACAAACTCCAATGAAAAGCCTTGCTTGCGCGGGATCGCCCCGGGCAACAAGGCGCTTTGCTCTTCGTCAATAGTGGTCAAACACCAGTTGCCCAATACCTCGCCATAACCCGTGGTCAGGTTCAGCGGCAGCAACTTGGCACCGATGCTGCGCAGCCTATCCAGCTGCTTCAAGCCGCCTTTGTAGCTCGGGTAGATCGCGCCTTTGATGGTGATTTTCTCCTCCCCCAGACCCACCGCCTGTTGCGCCGGGCGCCGGGTCAGGCGTTCCTGCGCCGCCCAGCGAAACGACGTCTGCCGGCGTAGTTCGTCAAACGCCGCCGTATCCAGGTTGAAGTAATACGGCCGCTCATTGGCTTTCAGCGGGTAGAGAATCAGCAGGTGCGGGAACGGCTTCACCGCGTCGGGAATCGGCGACATGTCGCCGGCAAACCATTCCGTGGGGAAGATGTTGCCCAGCGCGGCATTGGCCTTGCCGGCCACCTTGTTGAACGCCGCGCCAAAGCGGCCAATCTGCTCTGTTAACGCAGAAAAGTGTTCCTCAAACCCGGCCAGTGCGCGCTGGGTCTGGTTGTAGTAGCTGGCCACCTTGCCGATCTTCGCCTGCGCCGAGTTGATTGCACTTTGCAGGCGCCGGGTCTTGTCGCTGAGGTCTTCGCTGATAAAGGGCAAACCTTCCAGCGCATCCGCTGCCCCGCTGATTTCATTGAGCGCGCCATTCATCGGCCCGGTCATCGACTCGAGATCAGTGCGACCAGCTTCACCGGCGTCGACCATGTCCTTCAGCCCGCCCTGCAAGTGTTGCAAGTAGGTCTTTTCATCCGTCATCACATTTCCTTAGCCCACATGGGGCGCATCAAACAACTGGCGGGCGCGCGCCTCCCGGGCGAAGTCCTCAAACTGACGGCTCAGGTACGGCATCAACGCTTGGGCCAACTGCGCCGGGTCTTTCACATCGCCCTGCACGGTAATGACCGGGGCCGGCGCGAAGGTGAATTGCTGGTCGACCTTCGGCCATTCGGGCGTCTTTGGCGCCGCGGTCGCCATCAATGCCGCTGCCGTCACCGGCGCGACGGGCGCGCGTTCCATCGAGCGCACAACCGCGCCAACGCCCTGGCCGGCGGCCATGGGAAAGAGGCCGAGCGGTGCTTTGGGTACGACCGGCGTGTCCGGGCCGCCAAACAACGCCTTGCCCATGGTCGCGCCCAGCTCACCGCCGCCCCACGCACCGAGCATGCCCCCGATCACTCCGCCGATCGCGGTGCCGATCAGCGGGATGACCGAACCGATGGCCGCGCCGGCTGCTGCACCGGCCAAACCACCAGCCAGCCCGCCCGCCGCCTCGCCGTAGCCTTCGGCCTTTTCATCACGGGTGGTGGCGTTGAGGTAAGTGTTCACCACCTGGAAGCCGGCATCGGCCACCGCCAGCGACCCGCCCACTTTCATGCCACGGGACGGCCGACTTGCAGGGCCTTTGCCCTTTCCGCCCTTCCCTTCTTTGCCGTGATCCAGCCCGTCGTCATCGCCGTCATTCGCGTTGGTCACGAACACCCGCTGCACGATGTTGGACTTGCCGCCCGCCGAACCGCGCGCGATGTTGGCCAGCCCCCGGCCGATCTTCAGCGCGGCCCAGGCTTTGCCCAGCACCAATGCTCCGGTAGTGAGCGCCGCCAGGCCCAGCACCGCCTCGGGCGTTTTCTCGGACAAGGCGGTCAAGCCCCGCGCGGCCGCACCGATACCGCTGGCCAGCGCATCGGTCGCCGGACGCAGGGCGTCCCCGATGGCACGCAGCGAGTCGTTGAACGCCTGACCGGTTTCGGCCCAACGTTGTGACGAGGCCTCGCGCCGTTCGCGCAGGTTTTTGTCGAGAATGTCCTTGCGCGGACCGTTGGGGTCCGAGGCGCCTTTTTTCAGCTCCGCGTAGAATTTTTTGTTTTGGGTGTACGCCATCAGGGCAGTCTTGACCTGCATGTCGGCAAACAGATCCCCGGTACGCAGGGTGGCGGCCAAGGCATCGGCCATCGCTTGCGCCTTGGCCGGGTCGGTTTCATTGTCAATCTGCGTCAGTCCCTGACTTAGTTGCTTGGCCTTTTTCGGATCGGTCTTTTCCACATACCGACGCGCCAGTTCAAAACTCGCCTCGAAGGTCGACATGCCCTTGCCAATGGCGGCATTCATCGAACCCTGATAATCAATCCCGGCATCGGCATAGCCTTTGACCGTTTCCTCCGAACCGATTTTCGCGACCCAGTTTTTCAGGTTGTTCGCCGCCTCATCGGCACTGCCGGCGCTCTTGATCTGCACTTGCAGCATCGCCCCCAGTTGCGTGACCGCCTCCTGGCCGGTGATGCCGGTACTGGCCATCTGTGCCAACAGCTCCGGAAACCACTTGGCCATGTCGGCCGCCTCGAAACTGCCTTGCTGGCCCAGCAGCGCCACCGACGCCAAGGCCTGTTCCATTTTCTGCGGGTCGGTGATCTTGGCGTTGTTCTGCATCGCCAGAATCATCTTCGCCGTATCGGCGCCCGACGCCCCCTGCCCGACCGCAAACTTGGCCGCCACCGGTGCATATGTCAGCGCTTCGGTCAGCTCCATGCCGCCACCGACCAGTTGGTTGACCAGCTCGGCCACTTGAGTGTTGGCCATGCCGGTGTCCTTGGAGGTCTGGACGATATCCCGAGCGGTATTCACTTCCTGTTGTGTGTTGGCGGTACCGGACTTGATCGCGATGTCGCGAATGATCGCCTGAAAATCGGCACTGACTTTGGTCGGCACGGCCGCCAGGGTGGTACCGGCCACCGCGGTACCGAATCCGCTGCGCAGGCTCTCTTGCCCTTCCTGCACCTGCCCCATGCCTTTGGCTTTGAACTCGGCACTGCGCACCACCTTGCCCAGCGCTAGATACTCATGACGCAGACGCCCGACTTCAACACCCTGCTTGCGCAGGCTGCTGGTGTTGGTTTCCAGTTTGCGCAGCAAGGCGTCAGCATTGGCCGCGCCACTGTCATGGGCTTTTTTCCATTCATCGCGCAGACGCATGGTCTCGCCGATGACTTTCTGCAAGCCCTTGGCGCGAGTGGTTTGCGCCTCGAGCTTTTTCATTTCGCCGCTGACGTTCTTGAAAGCGGCGCCGAGTGAAGAATCGACGGCGCCGCCAATCACCAGCCCGAGGGAGAGTTTGTTGGCCATGCAGGGTACCCGTGTGCAAAGGGGGATGGGCTCAGTCCGTGAGCCACCAGACCATCTCGGAAAACGACAGGCCCTGAATCTCGGCCGCCGAAAAATTCAGCTCGGCGGCCAAGCGTTTGGCCAGGGCTTTTTGCAGCTTGGGGTTAAACCCCGTCGTCTGCTCCCAGACGAAAATAGGCGGTCTGCAGACGACGGTAATCACGCATCAGCAGCCCCTCCAGATCGCCCCGGCCGATGCTCGCCAGGCTGCAGAACAAGACCATCTCCTGTTCTTCTTCATTGCTCCCGCCCTGCAAGGTGGCGGCGCGCATTTCGCGCACCGTCGGCTCACGCAGGGTCAGCTTGTCGACCTTGATGCCGTTGGCCTCGCTCGGTCGGGACAGGATGACGGTGGCAATGCCATTGCCCAGTTGCAGCCAATTGGGCAGGACGTTGTCTTTTGCGTTGCTCATGGTGTGGCTCCTTACATGCCCAGGGCAGACCGCACGGCGGCCAGTTGGTCGACGCCGTCGATGACGCGGATCGAGTTGAGGGGATCGATTTCAAACATCACGCTGCCGTCGATTTCCAGCTTGTAATAGGTCACGGCGACGGCGTACTTGAACTCGCCTTTTTCGCCCGGTTTCCAGTCCCCCGGATCGACTTCCTTGAGCCCGCCACGCAGGGTGGCGACCACTGCCTTGACCGAACCTTTCTCGCCCTTGAAGGCACCGCGGAATGACGCGTTGAACCCGGTCAGGTCGGCCTGACCGAAGAATTTCAGCACCTCGCGGCGCACGCCGTTGGTGATGAAGCTGGCTTCCAGCTTTTCCATGCCCATGTCGAGTTCGACCGCCGCGTCCATGCCGCCGGCGCGGTACTCGTCGGTTTTGAGGGTCAGCTTGGGCAGGGTCAGGCTCGGTACATCGCCTTGCAGGCTCATGCCGTCGACGAACAGGTTGGTGTTGTAGAGCACTTCAGGAATCATAAAGCGGCCTCCTTAGGCGGCGGTGTCCAGCACTTCAGTGATCCACTGATCGGTCACCTCCACGCGGAAGTTCGGGTTTTCGGCCGGCGGTACGTCGGTGAACCGAATATTCCAGTACACCTTGCCGTCACTGAGTTCGCTGGAAGTGTTCAGCTCTTCGTCGGCATACACCTCGAAGTTGATGATCGCGCCCTGATTCTTCAGGTCGCGCATGAACGCCTGCAGGCCTTCGGTCACGTCCTTGACGTAGGTCGCCGTGATCGAGCGGTCGACCGCCCATTTGTGCGCGTAGAGGATGGCGTCCATGACGATGTCCAGCGTGCGCACGCGGGTGACGAACTTCCATTTCGCATCGCTGGACAGCGTGCGGTTGCCCCACAGGCGATACCCGTCATCCCGAATGATCGTGGTGATGTTGGCGTTGTTCAGCAGGTTGGCCCGGCAGGACGGATCGCCGTCGAGAAACTCGATCGGGCGCGTGGTACCGGTGATGCCGACGAACTCTTTGTTCGATGGCGAAGCCCAGAAACCGTAGGTGGCATCGGTCCAGGCAAACAGGCCAGCGGTCCAGGCCGAGGCCGGCGCGTTGACCGTGGCACTGGTCGTGGTGTCCCAGAACTGCACACCCGGATCGACCATGTACGCGTGTTTACTGCCGAAGTTGGCAGCGTATTCAATCGCGGCCTCGTCGGTGGTGTTCGGCCCGTCGAGGATGGCCATGGCCCGCAGTTTGTCAGCCAGCGCCACCAGTTCGGTGCCCACCGCCAAGGTCGCCGAGTACAGCGGGGTGATCAGCAAACGCGGCTGGGCGTTGAACTTGCTTTTGCCGTTGAGCAACGCCTGCATACCGGTCCGGGTGCCGTCGGCCCAAACGCCGCCAATGATCGCGGAGAGTTGCTCGGCCGGATCCTCCAACAGCGGCACCCCGACGGCGACAATCACCGCTTTGGACCGTTTAAAAATGGCCTTGCAGTCCTGAGTGATCGCCGCGTCCGGGCCCCAGGCGGCGACTGCTTCGCTTTCGCGGGTGATCAGCAGCAATTCGTTGGCCGCCGCGGTGGCCGGCGGGCCCACGGTAAAGGTGTTGCACAGGCCAATGATCGATGCGGACGGGGTGGCGATGTGGCGTGCCCCGGTATCCACCAGGGTCACGGTGACGCCGTGAAAGAAACTCATAGAGTGATGCTCCAGAAACGAAAAAGCCCCGCATAAGCGAGGCTGTGAGTGACGTGACGCGTAACGGAAAAGAAAACGCCCCGGCAATGCGGGGCGTCAGGGAGTCTGCTGATTCGGTTTATCCGGCCACTCCATCGTTCGTGGCCAACCCGCTTGCTGCGGCACTTCACTGAGCTCGATGCGGTAGAACTTCCAGGCATTCAACTGCTCGACCTGCTCGGCCGTGGCCACGCCTAGATCGACCGCATCCTGCAGCGGCGCCACCGCCAGGCCCGCTTCGTGCATCAGTTGTTGATGTTGAGCCCATGCAGCCGGCAACAAGTCCGCGTCCGATGGCGGCTCATACGCAGCGATCTCACCAAACTCACCTGCAATGGTACGAGCATAGATTTCAGGGCCATAACTGGTCGAATCGTCGGGGGTGGCCGTGAAGGGAATAGTGCCCAGTTCTTCAGTCACTAACATGAGATTAATGGCCGTATGGGCCGCATTAGTCCATTGCGGGTTCAATACATCGGTGTAATTCATTAGGCAACTCTCTTGCAAATAGTTGTTGAATAGACATTACCCGCAGAGCTATTGGCAGAGCCCCCACACACCATCCAAGTGCCACCGGGGACGCCATAGTTCTCACCCCCCGCATTTGACCAGCCCATATAGCCACCCGCTACGAGAGTTCCCGGTGGCAATGCACCGGTATTTATGTTGGCGACAACAATAAACATCCCATAGGTGCCTACGTCACCTATAACAAAATTTGCATTGGCCCAACGTACTTTGTCTGTGGCAACGGAATCGGTCCATATTGCACCTAAATCTGTCGAATCCACTGTAGCGCGCAAGTGGTCACTACCCCAGCCGATATAAATCTTGTTTGGGCCTTGCCCGCCTCCTCCGCCTTGCTGCACGGGAGGAAAACCTAATGCAGGTTGGTATGCGCCGGGATTAAAATTAGAGGCTGTCCAGAGCGTTCCGTGGTCCCATGCATCAACTTGGATGCCGATATCGGATGTGCCCGGCCGATATCCAATATGAATTTTATTGCCATCTTGGTTGGCACCTCCGCCTTGCTGCACGGGAGTAAAACCTAACGCAAGTTGGTAATTACCCGGGTTAAAGTTGACCGTATCCCAAAGCTGCTTAATCTCCCACACACCATTTTCTTGCGTACGGCAATACAGTCCCGTCCCGTCAAAAGAAGACAGAATCTGCAAGCGAAAGAGCTCGTTGTGAATCAAACTAATGACATGATGCCAGCCCGCATCGGGCGCGCTAACCAACGACTCACCAAAATAAAACCCCGTAGTGCTTAGGGCATTTAGATCCGTGTTGGAGATAAGTGCCGACGCAGCCCCCATTCCAAAAGCACCCGCCTTCAGGAGCCTTTCAGCCGTCGCATCGGTCAGGCTGGTTTGCACATCCGCAGTGGCCGCTGTTCCCAGCCCAAGGTCCTCTGTCGTCAGCTGTTCGCCCGCGGTCACCACACCTTGGGCATTAACGGTAACGCTGGAATAGGTGCCCGCTGCTACACCGCTGTCAGCCAGGACCAGCTCAATCTCGGCATCGGCTGTCCCATCGAACATCGCACTACCGCTGGCTGCCCCCGTGATGACCAGCGAGCGCGCTGTTTCCAGTTGGGTGGACGCCACAGCAGTACCGTCCACGGGCAAGGCATCGGTAATGCCATAGCCGTCGAGGGTCGTCGGGTTGCTGCCCGCGATCACCCGCCCAAGGCTGTCCACGGTGACACTGCGAAAAGTGCCGGCGCTCACTCCGCTGGCTCCGGCGATCATCGCGAACTGCAAGCCGGTGGTGCCAAGGGTGATCGGCGCATCGGTGACCAGCTGCCACAGGCTGTCGCCGTTGATGGTGCCCTGCTCCACGTGGACAAACAGCCCCGGCGTCACTTCCAGGCTGCTATCGGCATCGGCGGCCCGGGTCCAGGCCTCGGCGCTGACGACATAGACACCGTTGTCTTGGGCCTCTGCCTGGGCGGTCACCAGCACCCGGTCGCCGACGACCAAGGCCACGTCATCGATGGTCTGCTCGTTGCTCAGCGTGAGGGCGGTCGTGGTGGCGACGCGCACTGATTGTTTGTGATCGAGCTTGGCCAGCGCTTCGCTGATCGCGATGTCGACATACTCGCGGGTAGCGAGCACGACGGCCGGGTCGATCTTCAGCACGATGTTCGCCGAGCTGCTGACGATAAAGTTCATCCGCACCACTTGCGTCTTGCCGGTGCCTTGGGCCAACAACGGTTTATAGCTCGGCGCACAGTTGGCCACCGCCACCAGATCACCGTCGACGTCGTACAGGCCGATCTCGCGAATCCACTCACCACCCACCTCGGGCGGGATGATCTGTTCGGTGATCACGGTGTTGGGGTTGGCCGCATCGACGCGGATCTGGTTGATCGGCGCGCGGCGCCACTCATTGATCAACTCGGTTTGCAGTCGGTCCGGGATCGGGTCCGTGCCGTTGGCATCGCCCAAGCCCATCTCGGTAAACATCCAGTCCAGGCCCATGGCAATGGCATTGGCGTGTTTGGCTTCGCCGACCGCCGTGAGGATGGCAAAAAACTGACTGCTCTTATCAATCATAGGGATAAACGTCCAAAGTATCGGTTTCATCGACGCAGAGCGCCGGGCCAAAAGTGCCGGTCACGTCGATGTCTTGCGGGGCCGGTGGGTACACGTCGATCTCCTCGCCTTCTTGCACGCACACGGCAATGCCCAGCACCCCCTCGGTCTGCAGACTGAGCGCCAGGTTGGTCATGTGCCGGCTGACCGGACGGGCGTCGTCGATCAACCATGCCAGTTCCTCGTACAGTTCCTCGGTGATGCCTGAGTCGTTCAGCCCGACCTCCAGGGCGAACGTGCCGGGCAGGCCTTCCGGCACGGTGTCGAACCACTCGACGACGTCGATCAAGTAGCCCAAGGGCTCGACCACCCGACGCAGCGCACCGATGGTGCCTTTGCGTGCATGCACGTCGTACGCCGAACGGATCGCCGTGCGCTTGGCCTCCTGGGTCCAGTTGTTGTTCCAGCGGTCCACCGACCAAGCTGACGCCAGATACGGCAACAGGTGTTCCGGGCAGGTGTCGGCGTTGTACAAACTGCGCAGCGGGATCAGCGTGTTTTCGTAATTGGCCGCTTCCACGGCCAGCTCCAGCGGCGTGCTGTTGAGCGGTAACTGAGTGCTCATGTCAGGCCCCCAGCGTCACGCTGTAGCCGGTGCAATACGCCGCCTCGGCCTTACTCGGCTTGAGGTCGGTCCAGCCCAGCAGCTCGACCCGGGCGATGCCGGGAATGTGCAATTGCGCATCGATCCCTGAGCGCGCCACTTCCAGACCGAGGCGGCGGCGTGGGTTGATCCACTCGCTCAGGCGTTTCTGGCTTTCGGCCAAGTAGGCTTCGTTCTCCGGACCGGGTGCCTGCGGGTACAACACGGCTTCAATGCGGTAGTCGATGACCACGGCGCTCTGCACCGTGAGCCGATCCGCCACCGGCCGCACGTCCTCGTCATTCAGGTGCAGCCGGACCTCCTCCAGCAATTCCGGCGAGGCCGCGCCGCTACCTTCCAGGCTAAGCACGGTGACCACCACCACGGCCGGCGACGGGCTTTCCGCCGTGGCATCGGCCACCAGACCCGAGGCGTTGCGCGCATGCAGGATGTAGCTGTTGCGCGGCCCGGCGGTGGTCAGCCCCTCATACGACAGCTGCACCCGCTCGCGCAGAGCATCGTCCTCTTCAAGCACCTGCGGCGTCGGCGGCACCGTGCTCGAATCTCCGGCCTGAATCACCAGGCGCTGCAGGTTGACGTTGGCAGCCAGGTGATCGAGGTCGGCCCGCTCGGCATGGGCCAAGAGCAGCGCCTTGCCCGCGTCGTTGACCCGCGCCCGGTTCTGCAAGGCGCCATACGCGGCCTGCTCGATCAACTTGAGTACCGGGTCACTTTCCAGCTCCGCGCTCCAGTTGTCGCCCATGCTCAGGCGGAAGGCTTCCAGTTTCTCCTGGTAGACCGCTTCAAAGTCGAGGTCTTCCAGCACTTGCGGCGGCGGCAGGGCTGCCAGTTCCATGGTCATGCGGACACCTCCAAAGTCACGTCGCTGCCCAGGTACTGCCCGGTCAGCTCAAAGGTGATGCGCCCGTCGAGGATGGCCACGGCGCGCACCCGCCCCAGTTTCAGGCGCGGCTCCCAACGCCCCAGCGTGCTGGCCACTTCTGCCTGAACGGCACTTTTCCAGCCGTCATTGACCGGCAGGTCGACAAAGCGCCGCAGCTTGCTGCCGTACTCCGGGCGCATGCGTCGGCTGCCCAGCGGCGTCGACAAGATGTCCTCGATGGACTGGCGCAGGTGATCGAGGCCGGAAATGAGTTGGCCGGTGCGGCGGTCCAGTCCGATCATCCCGATCATGGGATCAGCCCTCGACCGCGACAAAATCCTTGCGGCCCTGCAAATACTCGATCGCGACCGTGTCATCCGACGCCACCGCGACCTGCCCCTTTTCCACTTTCAAGGTGCGCCCAGCCTCCAACAGGACCAACACCCGCGAGGTGTACAGCGTGTCGCGAAAGAGGCTCAGCGTGGCCGGCGCGGGCACATCACTGGCGGCTGAGACTTCCTTGGTTTTGTTCGTCATGGTTTTCTCCAGACCTGAAAAAACCCGCACGCGGCGGGCTGAATGTTCAGGCCATCAAATTAATGTGAATGGTGGTTGCTGTTACCGCCGGCATCCATGATTGAACCGGCACCGTTGATGTCGCCGGATACGCTTAGCGCACCGTCGATGCTCACCTCACCGACCAACGTAATCTGGCCGGCCGTCACACGAACATGATCGGGCGTTACCTCAAATTGCGAGCCGCCGACTGTGATCCTCGCACTGCTGCCATTAGGCAGATCGATGCTGTAACTGCCGGCCTGCCAGTCGTAAACCAATGAACCGCCATCGTCGAAGTACCAGGCCTCGACGTGATCGCGGTTGTCCGGTGGTGCCCCGGCGTTGCCATACAACCCCGGGATAAAGGTGCCCATGGCCGGATCACCGCTCGGACTGAACAACGCGCCCTGCTCCCCCGGACTGGGCGCCCGCCAGTGACGCGCCTTGCCGGCGGCCAGACTGTGCCAACGCACCCAGGCACTGACCCAGGTACCGGCCTTGACCCGCACCCGGCCGGCCATCAGATCGATGCCGACCACCACGCAGGGCATCAGCATCGCCGCAATCATCCGGTCGTGTTCGGCGCTGGGGTAGGACATGCCAGATCCTCCGGCTGAAAGTAGTGATCTTCATTGCCGGTACCGGTGCAGCCGTCGACGTTCAGGTACAGCGTGCCGGGCGGTTCGTTGGGCCACAGCCACTCGACTTCCCCGAGGTAGATCTGCTGGGTCCACTCCACCGTCCACACGGTGTAACCATCCAGCTCCGGCTTGGTCCAGTCCTGACGCGAGGCCACGAACTGCGCCTGTTCGACGTTATCCAATCCCCAGGTCTGCGCCCTGAGCAGGATCGCGATCTGTGTAGCCAGCTGGGCGCCCAGTTGCTGATGCCGTGCCAGTTCGGGCCCGACGATGGCCCGCGCTTCAAAACGCAGCACCAGCACCGTTTCGCCGGTGCCAATGTCTGTCCCGGGTTCAAATTCGACGGGCTCCAGAAACACCGCGGGCAGCGGTAGTCCGATCCTTCCATCAATTTCAGGACAGGTCGCCACAAAATTCAGCTGAGGCAACGCCTGTCGAATGTGCTCTTCGATCGCCGCGTACAGGACATCGAGCGTCAGTGATTGATCAGACACGAGTCGTTCCTTTCAGGTATTTGTGCAGTTCAAAGTTCAGCTCCTGCTTGAGCACGACCAGCAGACGCTCGTCGGCTTTTTGCGCCCAGGCATTGAACGGCCCCTCGACGTCTTCGAGTGAGACCTTGGCCTTGGCCAGCGGAAAGCGATTGTCGTTTTCCGCGATCCAGCCCGAACTCGTGCCTCCAGCCGCGGACGCGCCGCCGGGATAGTCATCTGGATTGAAATGTTTGCTGGAAGTGCGAATCCAGATGTCCGCTTTGCCGCCATACACTTTTTTGTAGAAGGCGCCTCGATACCGCCGCCCCGCCACCGAGACACCGGCCTTGCCCTGCCTGGGCTTCCCTACCCGGCTGGCGTCCATCGCGTTGACACCGAACCAGAGTTTTCCTGAGTCGGCGTTGCCTTTGATCGGATAGCTGCGCAGACGCTGACGCACCGCCCGCAGTGCGATGCGCTCCTGCCGGCTGGCATCCCTGGCAATACGCGTGGCCAGCCAGCCCAAGGTCTTGTTGATCGCTCGGCGCTGAGCGGCGGCCACCGCCTTGGGCACCACTCTGGCCAAGTCGTTAAACGCCTGCATGTCCTTGGCAGAGAGCTGCAAGGTGATAGGTACGGCGCTCATGGATTTAACCTCAGGATCAACGCCACCATGCCATCACCACCCGGCTCAATGCCGATCAAGGTGTATTCGCCCCCGCCGTCCAAGGCGGGCAGCTCAATCTGCACCGTTTGCGCTTTTTCCACGCCTGCCGCATCAGCCACACGGATTTCAAAGCAAGGTTCACGCAGCCCCGTTTTCGTCCGTCCAATTTTTGGCTGTAACCAAGGCGCCGAGAACATGCCCAGCACGCGGCGACCTTCGATGTAACCAACATCGGCGAGGGTGTCGAACACCACCGTGTCGATCTGCGCGACCAGGTCTCGAAAGGCCATGGTCAGAGCGTCAGCAGGATCTGCGCCCGAGGGCGCGTGCATAGGTGCAACGGGTTGGACTGAGCCTCACCGGCCATGCCCTTATTGAACGGCATGGGCTCCAGCTTGCTGTAATACGGCAGACCTTGGGTGTTGGCGGTCTCCATGTAGTCCGCCGGGGCAAAGCAGGAGATGTACAGATCTGGCACGCCCTCCGGAATCAGCAGTGCTTGATCGTCATGGATAAAGGTCACCCCGGCGATGCGCCCGCGGTAGCGCTCCCAGACAATGCCGCCGAGCTCAAAGCTGTCCCGCGCGTCACCGCGCAATTCGGCTGCCTGAATCGTATTGAGGTAGGTTTCTTCAACCGATTTGTGCGTGATCAGCTTGTTCCAGAAGTTCTTGCCACAGAAGGCCCGCGCGCCCGAGCTGGTGACGCTGCCCAGTTCATCGTCTTGCATGTCCAGCGCTTCGGCGCACTTGACCCGAATCTTGGTGGCCGAATCATTCAGGCCCATGGACAGGCTTTGTTGCTGCACACCAAACGCCTGATAAATGTTCAGCAGGACCGTCGAGCCGTCAGCGTCCAATACCAAGCCGTTCAGCGCGCCCATGCGTTGGAATTCATGGGTGGCGTCGAGCTGACGCTTGGCTTTGCTCAGGCGTGTATTCACTACGCCCTGCACAGCTTGCAGTTCGGTCGTCGTACCAAAGGCACGAATGCCCTGAATCTCGTCGGCTTTGATGGCGAAGCGTTGCGGCAGGTGCACGGTATTGAACGGAATCATTTGTCGCTTGCTTCCACCGACGACCAGACCCGAGGTGCCACGCTCACCCGCTGGCACCAGCGCCAGGGTGTTGCCGTCCTTTTCGATCTGCACGGTCAGGGTGGTGATGCCCTCTTCACGAAACAGGCCCAGGCTGCTGATGCGGCCCGGTAGGTATTCCTGCTCATTGATCGCCGCAGTCAGCGAAGACACAGAAAAAACATCGTCGGTAAAAATGCCAATATCGGCCATAAAAGGACTCTCCAGAAAGACAAAACCCCGCACAAGGCGGGGTTTGGAAAAAGGGGGACTGACTTAGCGGGCAATCACAAACTGAGCCGCCAAGGCGACCTCGGCATCCGCATCGAAACCGGTCAAATGCACCTCGCTGACCTCGGCCAGCCGCACCACCGCACTGGCTCGACGCTCCTCGGTCGATTCGCCCAGCGGCCCGTACAGGATGCAGGCCGCCACTTCGGTGCCATCGGTAGCGACGGGATCGTAGGGCGCAAACTCATGGGTGGCGGTGACCAGCCCCAGCACCTGGCCGGCATTCAGGGCAGCACCTGCGGCCACCAGAATGGATTCACGAGAGATCTTCCCGGCCCCTTCGGAGAGCAGAAACTCGCCAGCGTGCAGCGTTTCGTACTTTACGGTCATGCTCGTGCTCCTTTTGCAGATTTGGATGTCCCCACGTGGGCCGCCTGACGGGCCGCCCAGATCGACGGAGGATCCGGTTGTTTCGCCAGCACCTTCGGTGCGGGGTCGTGATTGAGGGGCAAGCTGTTGTCGATTTCGAAACCGTTGCCGCTGCTGACGATCTTGTCAAACAGGCGCGCCCGCACCGCGGGTTCATCCAACCCCGCTGCCACGTAATCGACGCTGAGCTCTGGCAGACGAGCCGCGACACACAGGTCATGCACCGCCTTGGCTCGGGTTAGCCCTGCCAGGACGATCTCTTCGCTTTCAAGCTGGGTCGAACTGAGCAACGGCGCGACCAGGTTGCTGATCCCCGACTCGGCACAACGCTGAGTGATCAGCAACGCCAGCGTGGTCGAGTCAACCACGGGCGCGGGTGGAGCGTGTGGCTCCGGCTCCGGAGTCGGCTCGGGCGCCTCATCGAGTTGGGCCAGCAATTCAGCAGGAGTGTGCTGGTAACGCTGAAGCACAGTGCCCTGTCCGAGGCAGGCCTTGACCGTAACGCCATCGCCGACCTCATCGGCCAAGCCGAGGGCCACCGCTTCACTGGCGGTCAGCCAAGTTTCGGCGGCCACTAAACCCCGCAACTCCACCTCATCAATGTCCGGGGCTTTGGCTTTGTATGCCGCGATGATCGCCTCCATGGTTTGGTCGAGAACATCGGCCACCTTGCGAAAGCTGTCGGCATCGCCCGCCGCGTAGGTCCACGGGTTATGAATCATCAACATGGCGTTGGACGCGATCACCACCTTGTGTGCACCGCACACCGCAACACTGGCCGCGCTCGCGGCCAACGCATCGATGCGGGCCGTGCAACGCTCGCCCAGCCGCGACAACGTGTTGTGCATGGCCAGCCCGTCGAACAGGTCGCCGCCGATGCTGTTGAACGCCGCGATCACCGGCGACACTCCGTCATCCACGGCGCGCAGATCCTGCATGAACTGACTGGCAGTAATGCCCCAGGTACCGATTTCGCCGTAGACAAAGACTTCGATCACGCGCTCGGCGGCTTCGCCGCTGGAGTGCACGGCGTACCAGGTTTTATCCTGCACCGGCACCCGCTGACCGGCCCTGTTGTAAATGCGCGCAGGCGCGTTCTTGCTCATGTTTGCTCCTTGTCGTCGAACGCCTGAAGCAGTTCGACGAGCGTGCTGTAATTGAGGCCCTTGCCCCGAGCCCGTTCGGCATCGGCGGCGTTTTCTTCGTCCACTGTTTCCGCGTCGTACCCGGTGCGCAGGACCATCTCGCTGCGCGAGGCAAAGCCTGCGTTGACTTCCATCGTGCGTGACTGAACATCCTGAACGGGATGGATATAGGCCCAGCCTTGCGGTACCCAGCGCGTACGCAGGTATTCACGGCGGCGCTGCGCGTAGTCCGGCAACAGCACGGCGCCACTGAGCACCGCCATGTCCATCCAGGCGGCCCGCACCGGGCGGCACAACTGGTGCACATACACACCAAATTGCAGCTGCTCCAGGCGGCGCCGGAACTCGGTGAGGACCACGCGCAGCGCGCGGTCATTCACGTCACGCATGTCACCGGTGAGAATCTCGTACGGCATCCCCGCACCGGCGGCCGCGGCCATCAGTTGCTGACGCATGAAGTCCGCATAATTGTTGCCCGCGTCCGGCGGCGTGGAAAACTCAACCTCCTCGCCCGGCAACAGCTCCTGCATGGTGCCCGGCTCCAGCGCGACCATGGGCGTGAAGCCATCCGAAGCCAGATTCAGCGGCGCGCCGGTGACGGGATCGATCGGGGTCTGGATGTCATCCGGTGACGGCTTCTTGATGAAGCCGGCGAACAGGTTGGCCACCTCCTGGCGGAACAACACCGCATCGTCGTAGTTGTCCAGGCTGCGCAGGCGCTTGAGGACCGGTGACAAGCGTGGCAGACCACGCAACTGCCCCGGTTCGACCGGTTCAAAAATGTGCAGCACCTGGCTGGCCGGCACCCGCACCAATTGGTTGTAACCACTGTTCAATGACGAGGCATCCCCGGGATGCGAGCGGTACATCCAGTACGCGACCCGACGGCTGTCCGGACTGAACTCGATCCCGGCGCGGATCACATTACCGTTGCGCGCGGCCTCGAACTTGTCGTGTGGGACAAATTCGGGGGCCAGCACCTGAAGCTGCAACGGCACCACCAAACCATCGTCGAGGCTGCGTGGCCGCAAGCGAACGAAACATTCGCCGGCTGTTTCCACCGTCCGCGCGATCAGGGCCTGTTGCCCGTAGAAATCGGTCAGACCATCGGCATCGGACTCTTCGGCCCAATCGGCCCAGAGTTCCTGCAGCAGGTGCCGAAGTTCATCGTCCTGGGTTTTCGGGCGCGGCGTGATGCCGGTGCCAATCAGGTTGCTGACCCGTTTATCGATGACGTTGAACGCGTACGGGTCGTTACGCACCGCCGCCCGGGAGCGCGAACGCAGGTTGCGCAACGCCGGAATGGCAATGCTGTTGAAGCCGGCGTCGGGTGCATCCCAACTGGCGGAGCGACGCCCTTCGGCGGCCCCTTCGTAACTGGCCTTGATGTTCGACGGGAGCAGGAAACCGCTGCGACCCAAGGTGGGAAACTGACGAGCCATTAGAGTCCCTTGCCTCCATGGTAAAGCCGCACGACACGCGACCGAGGACCCGCCGCCGCGATCAGCGAGCTGCGAATTTCGTCGCGCGCCCTGAGCAGTTCGTCGATGTCACGGTACTCGACGTTTCGATCCGCGTAGCGCACGATTTTCTCGCCGCGTGCGATTGCCGTCTCGACCGCATCGAGTTGCTGCTGGGTAAAGGCCATGGGGATCGCTCTAAAAGAGAAAAACTACGTAAGGTAAAACTGCGTGCTTCCACTCAGCGCCGCTTGAGGTAGCCGCTGCTGGAGCTTCGACGTTGTGGGGGGCGTGCTACGGGCAGCGGTGCCACTGCCGGCTTGGCCGGTGGCGGTACGGGATCAGCCGGTGTCGGTACCTGATCTGCCGGTTGCTGCCGCGATGTCGCCGGAGCGCTGACACGTTCGACCGTGACGGGTTTCCCGCCCGGGGGCGCCGCTTGAAACAGCGCATTTCTCACCCGCTCCCAGTCGTGTTCCTTGTAGCGGTTCAGCCCCAGGTAATGCGCCATCGCCAGGCTGTACACCATCAGATCGAGGGCTTCGTTGCGCTCCGCCTTGCCCTTGACCCACTCGATTTTTTTGTAGCCTTTGACGTAACGGGTCACCTTGCGCTCGGCGACACACTGGGCAAAAAAATCGTCCGGCAGGTCGTTGGCAAAGTGCAATGCACCGGGACCGTCTTCCACCGGATAGCGGTTGTAAATCCAGTCCTTGGCGGTGTCGGTGCCGACGAACCACAGCTCCACGCCCTTGCGCTCGGTCTGGCCTTTCCAAGTGACGTCCATCATCGACGGTCGCTGGGCAATCACCGGGCGACCCGGCCTGCTCGCGCCCTTGATCGCGAAGATGTTGCGCCAACGCCGCAACCGGCAGAACCGATACACCTCGTCGGTGTGATTACCGCCGGAGTCGATGCCGGCCGCGCGGATCGTCAGCTCCACCCCACACGGATGTGGGTAACGCACCTTGAGTTTTTCATCGAGCGCCGACCAGGTTCGCTCGTCGGAGGGATCGCCCCAGATCACCTGGTAGTCGATGATCCAGCGCTCCATGCCGGCGCCCCACCCCACCACCATAAACTCCAGACGGTTGGCTTGAACGTCGACCGAGGCGGTGAGCATCAGCACGGCAAACGGCATCGAACCCAGCCCATAGGTTTCCAGGCGGGCCCGGGCCATCAGCACATCGGCTTTGGTTTGCTCTTGGGCGCTGTCCCAGACCTTGGCCAGACGGGTGTTGTAGAACACCTGCATAGGCTCCAGATCACCGCGAGACATGGCGGTCTTGGCCTTTTCGAACTGTTTGGCCAGCGCGGCCCAACCGGTCCAGCCTGGCGGCGAGTACAACGCATTGAGGTTGAAGCCGACGGTTTCGCCATCACCTTCGGCATGCGCGCGCCACTCGCCCTTGGCCAACATCTCGCCCTTGTGATGTTCTTCGATCAGCACGTCACAGTCGGGGCCGGCGCACTCGTAGTGCGCCAGTTGGCAATCCGCCGAGTAATGCAGGCGCTCCCATTCCAGGACTTGCATGTGCCCGCAAGTCGGGCACGGCACGTAGTAAAAACGCTGGTCGCTGGTCTCGAACAGATCGGCAATACGCGAAGCCCCTCTGATCGTCGGCGAACTGGAAAAGTAAAACTTGGCGTTACGGCCAAACGTACTGCCCCGGGTTTCAGCCAACTCGATGGGGTCGCCCTCCTCGCCGACATCCACCACCCAGCGATCCACTTCATCACCATAGATGTAGCGAGCCGACAGCTCGGACAGGTTGGCCGCTGAGCCGGCGGTGGTGATGTACAACGAACCACCTTCGAACTCCTTGGTGTCCATGGTGTTGCGCGCATCGCGGGCACGGTTCGCCGCCACACGCTCGCGCAGTACCGGGGTGGCCTTGATGGTCTTGCCGATGCGCGACGAGACCCGCTTGGCCAACCCCAGGCTGGGCAACAGCGTGAGAATGTTCGACGGCGCCATGTGGATCAGGCCGCCGATCCAGTTCAAGGCAATCTGGGTTTTCATCAACTGCGAGGCGACCATGGTCACCACGCGCTTGCACGGATGGGCCGGTGACAAACACCGCATGGGCTCGCGGGCATACGGCGTACGCGCCGTACGGTACTGGCCAGGTTCGGCGGCGCCGGCATCGCGTGGGATACGCATGTACTCGTCGGCCCACTGATCGATCCAGAGATCTGGGTCCGGTTGTAGCCCACGGAAATGCGCCTCACGGTACACCGCTGCACCATTGGAGATCTCTGAGGGCATAGATTTAACTCGGGGTGACGGCGTGCTCTAGATCCGCCTTTGACACTCGTTCGGCGTCTTCCAGCGCTTGTCGAATGGCCGCAGTCAAAAGCCTCTCGATTTGCCAGGGGTCGGTCATCCCTGCCATTTCCGGGGCCAGGCGCGGAGGCAATCCCAGCAACTGATCACGCACTAGACGGCCAGCGTTATAGGCTGCATTTTCCACTGCCTTTCGCTCAACGAGTGTGCCCTGCTGGGTATGAAAGTTGGCCTGCTCTTGCAAGGCCAAATAGTGTTCCCGCATAGCGCGGGCTTTCTGAAAATCCGGCGCCAGTCCCAGCTGATCAGCCTCGATTTCATCGCCCGCGCTGGGGGCGTCGCGCTGAAGTCGCTGCTGCTCGTGTCGAGCAGCGACGCCGGCTTTACTCGGATCGCTGGTCATCGCCAGGAGCTGATCGCTAGCATTCACGTCAATCAACCCGGCGCCGTTCACAACCAGCCTTTCATTTTGGACCAATTTACTGATGTGCTGCCTCGACCAGCCCTTCAGTTCGCCGTATTCCTTGCGAGTTAAAAAAGCCATACACCCTCACCTGATTATTTGCGGGTAACGCGTAACCTTGTCAACTTACTTGACAGGCTTCCCAAGCGTTTATCCGGGAGTTTCATTGTGAACACCTGAATAGAGCAGATAGGCGTTACGACCAATCGTAGCGGGCCTGTGCAGAGAAATGATGAGGGGATAAGTACAAACTTTTACGGCTCGAAATCAGGGATTTGCTGTCAACCTGTCAACCTGTGTCAACTAACTTTCAGACCCTGCCGCTAACGCGTTTGCGCGAGTCTTATGCCCCGTGTTCCTCGGAAGTTGCCAGGGTCCCCGTTGGATTGGGAAACATCGGCAATCCATACGGGCGGATGTCCCGTGGCGGTTGAAGACCGTGCACGATAGCTGCGGCATAAACCGCGGCCGTTGCTGTTGGGACTGGTGGATAGGCTTCCTGCATCTGCCCGTGATCTACGCGTTTAAAACGGACGCAGTCGTCATAGACCACCACTTCCCATGATGAGATCGCTTGTTTGTGACTCATGCTGGTAACGCTGCAATCTGGCGGGCAACTTCGTCATGGATCAACTTGGCTGACCAGGTATGCGCAATGAGGTCGGTGCCGGCTTCCAGCAGCGCTGCATCGCCTTCAATGGGGATGATCGGCTTGTCGCTAAGGTCATTGTAGCTACCCGAGAAATCCGAAGTCCCGCTACCTATAGCAGCACGAGCAGCGGTGGCGTCGACACACACCAGCACGGCCTTGCCAACCTCCGAAGCATCGGTAATGTTGTCCGAGGTGATATCGCCTGGCGCAACACCGACATTGCTCGATCCCTTCACCACAGCCTGAAGCACTTGAAAGCCTTCAGTGATGGAGACAGGGCTACCATAAGGCTGCCAGCCATCGGCAATGGACTCGGTCAGCTTGCCCACCAGATCTTCAGCATTGTCGGCAACCACTGCGCCATATTGGGTGTAGGGCATTCTCTAAACCTCACGATTAAATGATTGAGCGATCAGTGGCTGACATGCAGGCGACTCACCACAGTGGATGTGGCCCGTAATGGCGTAGGCCATCAAGAGCACAAGAGGCAGTAACCAAGGGCGACGCTTCACGGCGTCGAACCCGATTTTGGAAACTTGGTTTCAGCTATCCGATCAGCCCAGTAGGCGACTTTCTTCACCCCAAGGAAACCCACCCAAATGCCGACCGGCTGGGCCAGCGCCGACGACAAGCCCATCAGCTCGAAGCCCCAAATAATGCTCAGCGAGAGCAAGACGCACATGGGGCCTTCGATCAGCGCGTCCTTCCAGGTGCCGCCGGTGTAGAACACACGCAGCACAGTCATACACAACGAAAAAAATGCTGCCCAAATGGTCTGCGAATGCTGACTCAGCCACACGAATACAACAGCCCAGGTATCTGGTTTATCCGGCATGGGCAACATCTCGGCGAGTTCCCGATAAGGGAGTTGAGGTATCAAAAGATGGCGTTTTTGCTGATGGGAATCCCAAAAACAAAGAAGCCCCGCACAATGGCGAGGCTTTGGAGCAGCAAATAGAAAGCCCGGCGCAATGGCCGAGCTCCTCTGTGGTGTCGCGGTGTACAGCTGAACACGTTGCTATAAAAGCAGAGCTATTCCATATGGACAACTGTTTTTATGACTATTTGGAAAACCCATTTTGGTTGCGAAATCGACATCGTTTAACCAGTCACTTTCGTCGACACGCGTGAGCTGTTCATACCGGCTTACAACGACCAATAATGGGCATCGGGAAAATACATCTAGTCCAAAAAACGGGCGCCTGTCTGGGGCGCCCGTTGATTTATAGCAGCTGATTAGCCACGGATTTAATCGTGTCCGTTATGACCATTCTGCTGCATTGCTTTGAGAATGCCATCCAGGTTGTAAGTTTCCGGCGCCTGCATGGGCGGGAACTCCTTGTACGACATTAACTCCTTCTCCCAGAGCAGCTGTCCGATTGGCAGCATGTTCCAGTTGTAGACATAGGCGTTACCAGGGGAGCCCAACGCACCGCCATAGCCGGTGATGGACTTCGCGTCGGCGCCGACTGTTGTTTCAAAGGGATCACGCTTGAGGTTGAGCAGTTGTGTCCAGTGAAATGTGGTCGCGCCAAACAGCCCGCCTGTCGCGGTATCCGGCACCATGGTGTAGTACATCTTCCAGTTCTTGTAGCGCACTGCCGAAGGTTGCGAGCCGGTGTAATAGAAGAAGGTATCGCGCGCGGATGTGGCGGACTTGCCGGTCAGGTAGTCCGTCTGATCCACACCATCGAGCTTGGTCTTGACGATGCCAGGGTACTTGCCTGCCATAATCTCCTCATTCAGCTCGTTCCCCTTCTTGCCGCCCGCAATATTGACCAAGGTTGGCAACCAGTCGAGCGAGGCAAAGATGTCGCTCAGGATCGTGCCTGGCTTAATTTTTCCAGGCCAGCGAACGACCAACGGAGCGCGCATGCCGCCTTCCCAGGTGGTCAACTTGCCGCCCTTGAACGGCGTGGTACCGCCGTCCGGGAAAGTAATGGTTTCCGCGCCATTGTCGGTGGTGAAGACGACGATGGTGTTATCCAACTGACCCATGTCTTCGAGTTTCTTCAGGACATAACCAATATTGTCATCCAGTTGCTTCATGCCCGCTTCATTGGTGCCCCAGTCCTTGCCACCGGGTTCACCGACCATGGCCTCATACTTGGGTGGCAAAACCGTGGTGATGTGCATGCGTGCCGGGTTGTACCAGACGAAGAACGGTTTATCGGTCTTCTTCGGATCGTTGCGATCAAGGAAGTCGATGACCTTGGCGGAGATTTCTTCATCCACAGTCTTCGAGCGTTCCAGCGTCAGCGCCCCTTCGTCCTTGCACGTGGTGCTCTTCTGGGTACCGTCGCTGGAGACGCAGGAGATGACCGGACGTGGCGGCGTCAGGCAGGTACCGTCCTTCGGATCGATGGCTCCGGGAACTTCCGGCAGCCCGGTGATTGGAGTGGCCTTACAAGGCGGTGCAATGCCTTGCACACCCGGGGTTTTGTTGATGTCGACAAAGCTTACGCCCTGCATCGCATCGAGGTGATAGAGGTAACCCCAAAATTCCTGGAAGCCGTGAGAAGTTGGTAGTGCTTCAAAGTTGTCGCCCAGATGGTTCTTACCGAATTCGCCAGTGGTGTAGCCCAGATCAAGCAAAAACTTGGACAGTGCGGGTGTGCCAGGACGCAGCCATGAAGGGCTGCCGGGTAATTGCGGTGGAATCATGCCGGTACGCAGCGGGTGCATCCCGGTAAAAAATGCGTTGCGCCCCGCCGTACAACTCTGCTCGGCATAGTAGGTCATGAATTTCGCACCTTCTTGTGCGATGCGATCAATATTCGGTGTTTCGCCGACCGCCAGCCCCTGGTGATAGATGCTCGGCTGCATCCAGCCGATGTCATCCGCCATGATGAACATAATGTTGGGTTTCTTGTCCGCAGCTTGAGCCACTGCAGGCAAGCTCGCTCCCACCGCCAGACTGCTCATCGCCAATCCGGCCAGTATAAGTTTTCTCGGTTGCATGAATTTGATCCTCATCCAGTTGATCCACAAAATTACCCATATCGGATATGTCGTGTTCTCATCTCAAGGCTCAAAAACTGCAACAGCTCCATCTTCACCCTGACTGTAATTCGTCATCCCTGGATGCAGCGTGCTTGATATATTGAGCATTGCACCTCAATGGCTTATGGCGAAAGCGAATTTTTGCCTCGCATTCATCGCCAATACCCATAACAGAAACGTGAGTATAGACACGATATGTCGACGCTCACTGGAGATGACATATGGCAAGAAACGACTCGAAGCGGTTTTCAGCGCCGTCCGTCCTGCTACGCTTTTCATTTCTCGAATGGATTCAGGAGTAACTCACAAAACTCAGTTGAGGTTGCGAAGCGTGAGAGCCAGATTGATTGGGACCACCATCATCATCGTGGTGATTGGTGTGCCGACGTATAAGCTCATGGCGTGGACATCTATCGAGTACGAGCGAAAGGATACGGTGTGCAAGGCAGCACAGCAGCATATGAAAACCCCGGAAATTCAAGCGCGAGCAATGGCTGCGGGACTGTCTATCGACGCTTACGCAGAGGCCGAGAATACTGAGGTGGACAAATTAGTCAGCGCGCTGGATACAGCAAACAATGATGCGGAGGTTGAAGCTGTCATAGACTCACATGTTGCCCAGTTAGAGGCGAAAGACGCTGCAACCGATGCAGAATTGAAAAACCAAAGGAATCAGGTTTTTCTCGAACAACAGCTCAAAAAACAGCGCATAACCACTGATATCAAGCAGGAAATTAAGCGTACCGAGAAGGCTGTAACTGAGGCTTGTGATTAGCGCTCGCTCAAAATTTCTCCCGCCCCCCTTCAGCCAAATGCGCTCGAAAGCGTTTTCACGCAGCGTGGGTCGTTTGTGGCCTTTCCTGACAGGCGGAGATCGGCTAAAAGCGGAGATAAGCCCCTTCGGAGTTCCCATCCATTGAGCAGCTCTTAAGCTTCCTATGAAATTGCTATCCCCACATCCCGCAAAAAACAATCCCCATATATGGGCATTAGTACCCCCGCTATCTGCTTAGCTTTGCCGGCAAAATGTCGAAAACGGCGCCTCTTCAAGTGCGTGACTGGGCATATATGGACCTCTTCGGCCAGAAACTAAACAGCGCTCAACTCTTGGCATAAAGAATGCTGTGTTCTCATCGAGGGCTTTATTTGGTAGTTGACGCTGCTACAACTAGATAAGCAGCACACCTAGGGGGAATCCCTATGCATGTAGCCGATGCATTGTTCAAACGCCTGCGTCGTAGAATGACTAACTCGATTGCACCGACGAACCAATTCAATCTCCTGCGGTGGTTTTCCATCGTCACTCCTTCTCACCAGCGTGATCGTTTTTTGGGTGGGCTCTATGACAACAAGATCTCTCTAGTCACCGAATGTCTTGAGCACGATGTACTGCCCATTCCGGGAATCACTCATAGGCGTAGTAACCCGATAATCCAAACCTTGGCAGTCATCCTCTTCATTTTGTCCACGGGTGCAGTCTTCTCACTCATCGATGTGTTCGGCTGTTAACGGGGCCGGAAAAGAAAAAGTCATATCTGAAGAGAAACACGCTGGCCAAATTACAGCGACTTTCCAAAGGCTGTTTGGGGCGAGCGCGGCCGGTCGTCACTAGGACGCGGCCACTCAAGCCCCCGCAAAAAATGGTCAATACAGATGCAATGCCGGGTCAGCTGGTATGCAACTGGGGGTCAAGTCCGTGCAAATACCAGCTGTGATTTCAACAATCACTAAGGGTGGGCTATCGGAATGGTTTTCTGAACGCCCAGTCCAGTCTCCCTCCTTGATGCTTTCAAGCACGCAATCAATCCAAGCCACCCCGGCCTTCATCAGCTCCCTAGCTTTCCCCTCGCTCACCTGGTGATACCGACCGACCCGAACTGCCGGCCATTTCGCCCCGAAGTACAGCCAGACAATATCCCCCATCTGCTGATCACGTTTACACAGTCGGGCCAACGCGGCATCCACGACACAGGCAAGCTCATCGGTGATGCAGTACGACTTGGCTGACGACGGCATTGCATCGCGCATCAGTGCCAACATGGGCGAGGCATAGCTGGGGACTCCCCGTCCATCCATACGCCACCATCCCCATTGCTCTAGAAGGTATTCCGTATCGCCTAATGGGTGCAGCGCTGGTTTTCGAATCATCATGTGTTGTACCCCTTAGTCCCCGGTGAAATTCGTCCCGCCGGCACCGCGACGGTTGTTCTGTTGGTAGTACGCGGCTGGACCGGATACCGACGGTCCCCGCTTGAGCACCTCAATTTCGCGCTGAGCCTGCTGCAATCTGAGGCTGAGTTGTGTCACCAATTCGTCTGTAGAAAGCATCAACCGACTCCCGGCCATGACCCAACCTGAGCCGTTACAATCGCTGCAAACCAGCTCATAAAACACCCCTTGCACCACGGCTTTGCCCTTGCAGGTCAAGCAATGCTCCAGCTCAATCCACGCCTTACGAAAACCAGAGGCCGGGGCTTTTTTCATGTTTTCAAACCTCGCCCTTAACAAATTGCGAAATTGACTCGCAGGCCACGCTATTCAAGGCGTCTACCAGGTTTTGCGAATCTTCATATCTAACGTCTGTCTGCTTGTGGATCGCCTTGAAGCCGCGTTCATCTAACCAGGAGTGCCACTTCACCAACGCCAGCCGACGCTGCTCTTTGGCCTGGGTATTGATGTAGGTCGAGGCGATCTTTCCAAGGGAGTGGTTCAACAGCATCTCGCCGATGTGGCCGTCGACGCCGAGGTCGGTCCACGCGGTACGGGCTACCTTGCGCAGGTCGTGACTGGTCCAAGCACCCTGCCCCAGCCGAGTAAACACAGCACTGGCCTGGTTTTCGCTCAGAGCCTTCCCTCGGCGGGACGGAAACAAGAATGGCCCCTCATACCCTTGGGCAGCCTGCCGCTCACGGTAGCGGCGCAGCAGCGCGCAAGCTTGGTCGGTCAGCGGCACCCGAAGCTCAGTCTTGCTCTTGGTGTGTTCGGCCGGCAGGAACCACTCACGTTCAGGCAACGCAATGTCAGCCCAGCGAGACTGACGGGTTTCGCCAATGCGGGTGCCGTGGCACAGCATCATCAAGGCCAGCATGGCGTCCCCTGGCGCACTCTCGAACTGTTCGGTCAGCAGGACCACCAACTCGGGTAATTGGACATCGCGCAGGCGGGCGGGCTTGGGCAGAATGCGGGCCGTCGTGAAATGGATGAACTTGAGCTCGGCCATCGGGTTGATCGGGATCAGGTCCAGCTTGCGCGCCTGACGAAAGGCCACCGCCAGCAGGCGATACAACTGTTGGACGTACGACAGCGACAACTCTTCCTGACCCGGCCACATCAGCCGCTGGTCGAGGGTCTGGGCATTCACTTCGTATATCAGCAGGTCTTTCAGGCGCGGCTTGAGCTGGCAATTGATGGCGGACTTGCCGGCCGCACGACGCTTGGCCGAGAGCGCGCGCGAACGGGCCATGCGATCGGCATACCAGTCCAACAGCTCGCCGACGGTGACCCACCCCGAAACGCTGGCCGCGCCATCGGCCGCCACGCGCAAGCGTACGGCCGGTAAAGCCGCGACCACCTGCTTGGTGGACAGGTCGGGAAAGGCGCCGATGCGGTGCCAATTCCGTTTGTTCAGCAGGTACCACGACCCGCGCACGCGACTCTTCGCATAACGGAAGTGCAGTGCGGGGTGACTGGCATCACGCAGGTCGCGCACATGCTCAAGCTTGGCGTTGCGCTGAATTTCCGCGTCGGACAATTTTACGGTCAAGGTCTTGATCAGGGCGCTCAATCGGTCGCCTCCGGTTGGGCGAGACGGTCAACCACCTCGAACGTTGTCGGCCACATCCATGCGCCATACCGATTGGCCATCGCCTGGTCGGCGAACAATGCCAAGGCATGGTCTGGTGTATCACTCAGGTCCAACTTGAAAGAGCAGCAGAAAACGGCAAACCGATAGTTTGCCGGATCCGGAACAGCCAAGCGGCGATCAGGTATTTCCAAGCTGATCCCCATCAGAAGCCCTCCTTACCGCGTTGAGATTCCCACTCGAATGCCACGCCAATGCAACCGTTTTCGCGGATGCGGTCGACACAGCGCGCGCCAATGGCATCGTTCAATTCGGCAGGAGACAGGTTGCTGACGATGATCGTCGGACGGCATTGCTCGTAACGACCGTTGATAATGCTGAACAGCGTGGCCAGCTCAAACTCGCTCTGCTTGGTCGCGCCGACTTCATCAAGCACCAGCAGATCCGCGCCGATCACCTCTCGTAAAATGTGCGCCTCGGACTCGCCAGAGCGATCATTGAAACTCGCCCGGATATCGCCGATGAGTGTGCCCACCGTGCGGTAGATCGCCTTGACCATGCATTCGTTGATCAGGTAACTGGCCGAGGCAATGGCCAAATGGGTCTTGCCGGTGCCGACCTTCCCCAGCAGCAGCATGCAGCGACCTTCCCGGCGATGCTTCGAAAAGTTGTCGACGTAATCGGTGCAGGCATCCAGGGCAATCTGCTGCGCCGGGTTCGATATGGCGAAGTCGGCGAATGTCTTTTCCGCGAAGCGCTTCGGAATCCGCGCGCTTGAATGCTGGACAATCCGAAACTGAAAGCGCTTGCGCTCAAGCTCCTGCATGTCGCGTTTGTTGCTCGCGCAGATGGGGCAGCCCGACAGGCTGCCGCCCTTGAGGATGACCGCCGAGTAATCGCCATGATCGAAGCAGCTCGCTGGTTGACGGCCAATGACGCGGAATTTGCGGTCAATCTGAGCGCCGAGATTAGAGACGGAAGGTGCCATTGGCGTTCTCCTTGGTGCCAGCCTTGTAATCGCGAGTGTCGAAGCCGGAGTGGCGACTGGCCGGAAGTGGATGGACGGGGCTGGTCGGCTTGTCGGGAAAGATCCCTGTCCATCCGTTGCTGATCGAAAGGGCCAGCACCGAATCGGGGGCTGGATGGTTCGCCAAGGCCTTGGCCTGTTGCTCGCAGCTCTTGGCGGTGAGGGGTTTGTGGATTTCCTTGCGGTGCTGGCACCAGTCGGCCCACACCTCGACGCTGACGTTTTCCGGCTTGGCGGTCAGCGGGTCGAATTTTGGCGATTTGCTTGGCGCGTTAGCGCCCTGCTTCTCCTGATTACTGGTTACCTGATTGGTACCCTGATTACTGGTACCCTGATTTGTCGGAGATTTTTCCGACCCTACTCGGATATTTTTCCGACCCTGTTCGGATATTTTTCCGACCTTGCTCGGAGATTTTTCCGAGGTGGATCGGATTTTTTTCCGACCTTGGCTCACATCAGAGGTCGGATATTTTTCCGACCCGTCCAGCTTGCGATTCCACTCGTTGGCCTTCTCGGTCAAGCGAAACAAACTGATGTTTGCTGTGTGGGACAGTTCGATCAGTCCGGCAGTCTCAAGTCCCTTAAGAAGCCGGTACGCCGTATCGGGTTTGTCGGTGAGCAGGGGCAACTCCTCCACGATTTTTGCCTTACTCAAGGCAAAGAAAATCCCGTGATCGGTCTTGATTGGCCTTGCCCAACTAGGGCACTCGTAGACAAAGGAAAACAACAACGCCTGCTGGGAGTTCAACCCCCACTCCAGTGCTTTCACTTGGTTGATCGTGATCGTGAACTGCATATCAATCCTTTCCGCCTAGCGGTCGGGCTGGGCGCTTCGACTTGTGCAACTCGATCAGTGCGGTCACCTCCTCGTGCCGCGCAGCCAGGTGCTTGGCATGCAAGGCCAAAATCTCCGATGCTTCCACGGCAGTGATTTCGCCGTCCTCCAGCGCGAGGGCAAGAAACTGGTCAACCCGGCCGCGCTTCACAGAAGTACGCAAAGAGCGCTGGTGCATGTCTACGTTGTCCAAATCGCCGACTTCAGGCAGGCGAACAAATACGCCGCCGTACATCGCGCAGATGTAGTCCGGTAAGAATGTGGTTTTGGCTTCAGTCTCAAGCGTGCAGACCTCATCGTCGGTGAGGGGCTTGACGCCAGCCGACTCGTAAATCCGGTTTTTGAAGCGCTTGAGATTCTCTTCGCCAAGAAAGTCAGAGGCGTATGTAAGTCCGCCAGGGAATGCATTGGCAGAGGCAATGACTGCTTTGCGACGGGTGTCTAGCACTGGCGATTTCATCGTCTAGTTTTCTCTCGGCGCCGTTGCGCTCAAAATTTCTTCAGTTAATCGCTGTGATGTCCGTTAAGTGCTCAACTCGGCCCAAGGAAATGACGGACAAAGCGCTTCCTTCTTGAATACACCGTCGGTCAAGACTTCAGCTCGTTTGGCAACCACCGGAGACATCCCGTGCTTTTCACGAACCCAACCGGAAACGGTGCTTTGATCAACCTTGAGCTTCTCTGCGGCGGCCTCTTGCGTCCCGAAAAAGGCAACGAGGTCTTTAAAGATGGTGTTCATGCCGCCCCTCCATATGTGAATACCCATATCGTAGAGCATAGGCATACCACTTTGCAACGATATGGGTTCGCCAGTAATAATCGGAAGATGGAATATAAAGAACGAATCAAGGCCGCTCGACGGCACGCCGGGTTTACCCAAGCCGAGCTAGCGAAGCTTGTAGGCATCGATCAGGCGTCTATTTCTGACCTTGAACGAGGGAGATCACAGCGCTCCTCCTATAACGCCTCCATTGCGAAAGCTTGTGGGGTTTCGGCCATTTGGATTGAGAGTGGGTCTGGCCCGATGGTTTCAGACACTACCGAACAGGCCAACGTCAAAGACGTGGTTCAACCTCAGATGCTTTATCGATATCCAGTGATCAGCTGGGTGTCAGCCGGGTGTTGGGAGGAAGCGGTGCAGCCATACCCCGACGGTTTTTCTGACAGATATGAAGTTTCTGACTACGACTCCAAAGGACCTGCCTTTTGGCTTGAGGTAAAAGGCGATTCTATGACCGCCCCCGCAGGCGTCAGTGTTCCTGAAGGAATGATGATCCTGGTAGACACCGAGGCTGATGTGAAACCTGGCAAGCTGGTTATTGCCAAATTGCCCGCGAGCAACGAGGCCACATTCAAAAAGCTGGTGGAAGATGGCGGTATTCGTTATCTGAAGCCTCTGAATCCAGCTTACAAAATGGTCGAGTGTGATGAAAACTGCCGCATCATTGGAGTAGCAGTGCGTATGACCGGAAAGCTCTAGCGCGCCGCTCGCTGCTCTTCATGTGATGAACTAGCCCGCACTCAGCGGGCTTTTTTTCGAGCTGAACTAAAAAGAGTACAAACGTGCTCTTTCCGGATTGCTGCCTTATCTGGAACTAAATACTGTCTATCCATACAGACAACAAAGGAAGACAGGAATGAATCATGGCGCTACCTGCGGTACCTGCACGCTCAACACCTACGAACAAGTCGGTCGTCGTATTCAACGATTGGTGTCCGATCCAAACGTGCAAAAGGTACAGACAATCAAGGTTGCTAGGCGCGACGACGAGTCCCCTGCGGCATGGGACCGAGTGATCCAAGAACTCGAGGAGACTGACGGGATCACTGTCGAGCGTTTAGAAGAAGACAGCGTGAGGATTGGCTGGCAGAAATACGCCGACCTATAGAAGGTGCCCGCTATTTGCGGGCTTTTTTACGCCCATAAGAATTTTTATGGGTTTACCCATTGACTCAGATTATGTGTACGCCTATATTTTGCCCATGCCAGCACATAACCGGCCCAGCAGCGAAAGCCGCGTCACTCTTTAACAATCAGCGCAACAAATAACAGACCGCATTGCCTCTACCGGCGACCGGCGAGCAGACAGGCCTGAAAGCCTGCCAACGACAGGAACAACCTGGACGGCTGATCGATGGTGAAACGCCAGAACCGTGTGAATGACCCGGCAAGCAATGCGCCCCGCCACTCCGGCGGAAATAGGAGGAACTACATCACTGCACGTCAGCCTGACGAAACTGCCCGAGCACTTGGTACTCCCCAGCACCAGGCCGCATCGGTGAGCTCTGAAGCACAACGATTGTTGGATGGTCTCTGCGCCATCGTTTCAGAGCTCACCGATGCGGACGAAATCCCGGCATATACCGGCCACCTGCATGCAACAAACCAGAGAACGGCGAGCGCCCGCCAAGATGCCAACGGCGCGCATTCGAGGATGACCATCATGAAATAGACCATAGCCCAAAGATCACTGCATCTGCGAAAGGTCCGAACGTCCAACGGGCCTTTCTTTTTCACGCCTTTATCCGTCAGCACTCTCCCCTGCGCCTAACGGCAACCAGCAAGTACGCCGAGTGCTAACGAATACATGCAACCCACACCGAGGAATAGCCATGAACCAAACGATCAGACAGAGCCAAGCAATCCTCCAAGGGTTGCGTCTCCAGACGTCCCTGGCCCGCACCGAAATGTACCAACGCATAGGTCGTGATGAGCCTGTTCGCATACTGAACTACACCGTTGTGCCACGCGGCGGCATCACAATTGAAGTAATCGAGCGCTCCACTGGGACGGCAGAGGGTGAGCCGTTTGGTGATGATAATGCCAGCCAGTTCGCTGCCAGCCACAAGCCAGCGAAAGCATTCGCTCGCACGCTTCTGCGTTGGACGACTGGTTCGGCGCTCCTGTTGATCCTGTTCGCCTACTTCGGCGCAGGACATTGAGACCGATCAACAAACTGGTGCGCCAGCGCCGGCAACAGACTTGGGTGGATCTACCGGCCCACGGAATTGAAGAGGTGAGCCATGGCCAAGAGCAACGCGGAACTGCAGAAGGACAAGCGCGCCAAGGAGAAAGGCTTGCTGGATCTGATCGGCGCCGAGAAGCGCACGCTGATTGTGTCAAAGGCGCTTGATGATGCGCTTCAGGTTTTGGGCGAGCGGCACAGCTTTGAGGAATGGCAGGAGACGGTGTCGACGCTCCTGATCACCCTGGCCGCCGCTCCGGCCGAAGAGTCCGAACGCTTCGCCAGCATGTCGCGACCTAAATTTCTCATTACTCAAAAGCAGTCGCGACAGCTTGAAGAGTTCGCCAAGACTGGTATCGACCGGATTGGAAGTAGCTCACCTTTGTAACGGAGCACGCTCAGTACGCAACGGCGATCTATGTTTTTGCTTCCTGCGGGCACCATGAATATGCCACCGCCCTCATTGAACAGCCCATTTTCGATCAGCACTCGAAGATCTGCTTCACTGGCCTCATGAAAAGTCCTGTCCTCGGGGTTAAGAGTGTAGATGTATTGCCCTTTTTTTGACCCCAACTTGAATTTATATGGGTGGCAGATAAGACCTGTTCTGCTAATCCCTATCACGTCTTCCAGCACTTCCAGCATACGCCCCCCCCTGTGAAAGCCGGCACTTGCTAGATATCAGTAATAGCTCACCGAAATCAAAACCACCACCGCTTCGCTGCGCATCCGGTCACGGAGGGCGGCGCCTACTGCGCTGACTATTTCGATGGCATCAGCAGTATGAAGCTACCCCCCATCCCTTTGCGGATCCGCTGAGGGGTCTCGTAGCTGAAGTAGATCAACCACGCCCCATCGGGCCTGCGCTCTGAATCCTCATAGTAGGTTCCGACCTCGCGCATTGTGATGCCGAGAACCGTGGAAATATCCTTGTTTGTTGGTCTGTTATCCATGAAATCAGCTCATTACGACGTCATACAGTCCTTTAACAAATAGTTCACAAACTCAAATCATGCCACCGCCCGAGCATGCCCCGGCAAAGGACGCCCTATGCCCAAAGAAAACAAACTCGCCCTGAAGCGCCAGCGCGCCGATCAGGTCAACCAGGCAATCCGGACCATCGCAGACCACGGCCGCCGGTTCTTTTACAGCCAAACCGCGAACCGCTACGCCAGCATGGAGGTCGACGCCCGCGGCAAGGTCTGGTTCATCGACGACTACAGCGGCAAGCGTGTATTCACGCATGACACGATGTGGGGCGGCCGGTGGCGCGGCTTCAGCCATGGCGGCACGCTGAAGGATGTGGTTAAAGCATTCCGGGATTACATATGCACTGGAGAACCGATGCACCCCGGCTACCTCGGCCCGGATCGGTTCGACTACAGCAACATCTGGGGTTACGACGAGGCGGGCATGAAGGCTGTGCGCGAGCAGGCCAGCGCTCTTCCAGTGTTTCGTCAGCAAGTCGCGGAGGCCCCCTAAAGCGCATCTAAACGTTGATCAGACGAGCTGCCTGATGCGAATCAATGTTTGGAATCATGCCGGAGTCCTGGTGCTCCTCGATCCACTTCCGAACCAACACCACGTCAAATTGCCACCCGTGAGCCTTCATCAGTACAAGTGCCGCACCAGTGATTCGATAGTGCCCACACTTCGGGCAGCTTCTTTCCAAGTAATCATCATCAGCATCAATTGCCATTGCAGGCCCACCACAAATCAAGCAAGTCATGAACTACCCCTTTTTTGGCTGATCGCTCAAATGTAGTAGATCGCCGCGAGGTGTCACTGCCGTATCAAACGTGAATCGATTCACCCTCACTACCCGATAAGCGGTTACCCCTACCTTTCAAAGTCAGCCTCTATAGCGGCAAAGGAACAGTCATGCCTGAAAAAATGACACCGGATGCTGCGGCAGCCGATCGAGCGCTGCTTGAACTTGCGGCCAAAGCTGGTCGCATCGAAATAGAGCCGTGCACCTGCCGAGATACGAAATGGCCGTATCGTCTGCAAGGCGAGTCGGGTGTCAGGGCTCATTGGAACCCATTGATCAACGACGGCGATGCCCTGCGCCTGGCCGTCGTCATGGGCCGCATAGATCGGCTGGGCGTGGCTATTCATATCGTTGAGCCATACGACGGTGATACCGGCCCTTACACTTACGTGGATGCCGAGAAGTTCGGCGAGCACACCAGATATCACCACGACGATCCGTTCGCAGCGACGCGCCGCGCAATCGTCGTAGCAGCCGCTGAAATCGGGAGGAGGTCATGATCCTCCTACCATTCGCAGCGCCGCTCTACATGCTCTGGCTCATCTACAAGGGACCGCGGCGGAAATGGTTCACCCCACCAGTTACCTCAGGAAGGGAGTTGTGTAACGCAACTGGCGAGGCGAACCGCTGAACCTTAACTCACCCACTCAGCTTTCCTCGCGCCCTTCATCTGATTTCACAATCCACCTACCAGCCTGCCGGTGAACGGTGGGTGAAGGATTTTTCATGCTCGACTTTCTTAAAAAACCCTTTCGACGCGAGCCCGCTTTAAAACCTGCGGCACCAACAGCAGCCACCCGGTCCGCCAGCAGCTTCGCCGCTTCTTCATCCCAGCCGTCGAGAAGCGATCCGCCGGCAGCCCAACTCAACCCACTGAATCCTCTCAACCCGCTGAGTCCAATTAGCCCTTTGAATCAGGTCGAGACCTACGAGCCTTCGCGGTCGAGCAGTCGTTGCGATACCAGCAGCTACTCCAGCCAGGACAGCGGGAGCAGCAGCTACTCGTCGAGCGACAGCTGCAGTTCGTCCAGCTCGAGCGACAGCAGTTCCAGCTATAGCAGCGATTAATCCCCCTCTCCACCTTCTACCGCCACGCGCGGCATGGAGCAAGACGTGCCCGCAAAAAGCATCGGAGAAGCCGTAGACGCCAAGTGCTCACCCTGCGGCAGTCGGAACATTCAAATATCAGAAGAGTTTGTCGGCAGCGACCAGTACGAGCTCCGAAGCGGAAAGGTCGCCTGGATCAATGCCGCCGCCATCTTTGACGCTACCGGCCGGACGTTTGGTAAGTGCCGTCAGTGCGGCCATACCTGGCAGTTTCGGAAAAGTCCGCTCGCAACTGCTTAAACACCAAAAGCCCCAAACGGGGAACAGGAAACCAATATGGCAAAAGTCATAGCTCAGATCACCGTCCGACTGCCGCGCCTCATGGAGGCCGGCGAATACCGAAAGCTGCGATACGCCGGCGGAAAGCCAAGCGTGCAACAGCTCAAAAAATGGATAGAGGAAGGCGAAGTGATTGGAGAGGTAAAAGGTGGGATGTATTTCGTGGACTTGCAGGCGGTAGTGCTGGAATCGAATGATCCCCTGCTCGCCAAAATGATGGAGGTAGGCTGATGGCTCCCCCGCGCGGCCGGGATGTCTCGAACCGGAGGCTCCCTGAAAACCTTTATCCAAACGGTAAGTATTTTGTCTACCGCAATCCCATCACCGGCAAAAGAACCAGCATCAACAAGCCTCAAGCCGACGCTGTGAGACTCGCAAAGATGGCGAACTCCAAGTTGCAGCCGCTCATAGACTCAGACGGCGCGCTTCTCGAGGTACTTACTGGAGAACGAGCTCCGACCTTTACCTACCTTCTTGAGCGATTCGAGAACGAGTGGGTGATTGAGCGCGGTTATGCTGAAAGAACGCTGAAGGAGATCAAATTCAAACTTGCTCGATACAAAGAAGACTTGGGGAGCAAGATGGTTGGCCAGCTGGATGTATTGACCGTCGCAGTATATTTGGACGAGTTCGAGAACAACGCCTACACGAAGCACCGGGGGCTACTGGTCCAGGTGTTCGCGTTCGCTGTGGCCAAGGGCCTTTGCGAGCGCAACTCCGCCGAGCTGACCCTGGTCAAGAAGGAGGCAGAGAAGAAGCGCCAGCGCCACACCGTCGAGGGTCTGAACAAAATTCTGGAGTACGTGGGGACACCGATCTGGCTGAAAAGGGCCATCCGACTGGGATTGCTGAGTCTTCAGCGGCGGGAAGATATCGTGATGTGGCCTAAATCGGCCGTGGACCTCGAGCAGAACACCATCAAGGTGTCACCCGGGAAGACGCAGAACTACGGAAAGCCCGTGCACTTGGAGATTGTCATGGGCCAGGCGCTGCGGGAGGTGGTCATGGAGTGCATGCGGTCGCCGGTCGTTTGCCCGTACCTGATCCACTACTCACCAAAGGCGCGCAAGCGTGCACAACTCGACGCGAAGCTACACTGGAACGCAGTTACGCCGGACTACCTGACCAAGTCCTTCGCCCAAGCGCGAGACGATTCGAAGGCTTACGAAGAGTTGCCCGTAGGTGAGCGCCCCACGTTTCACGAGATCCGTGCACTCGGCGCTTGGCTGTATGAGCAGCAAGGTTTTGCACAGGAATACATACAGGGGCTGATGGGTCATGCCGACGTGAAGATGACTGAGCATTACCAGGCGGGCCACGGCGATGACGCAGTGGTTTACATGAAGGTGAAAGCTGATTTGACGCTTTGACAGTGGTTCGTTTTTCCAAATCGTTTCCAACGTTTTTCCAAACGGCACCCAACAAAAAAGGGCCCACCTTTCGGTGAGCCCTTCTAGACCGCCCAGCAGAGCGGATTTTGTTTGGTAGGCGCGATTGGACTCGAACCAACGACCCCCACCATGTCAAGGTGGTGCTCTAACCAACTGAGCTACGTGCCTGCTGTGAGGCGGCATTCTACGGAATTCCGGAGGGGTGTCAACACCTTTTTTCGAGCTAACCCTATGAATATGCAAAATATTTAATTTTGTGGCGACGAAGAAGATTTTCCGGTAGCTGGCGATCGATTTTTTTCTCGCGTAGGATCGATGCACTCGTAAAATATATTAAACAGAGGCAGCCGGATGGCGAACATTCCCTACCCAGAGTCCTATTACTCCGCATCGGCCAATGCGGTGCCGCCGCGGCCGGCCTTGCAGGGTGATGTAGAGACTGATGTCTGCGTGATCGGCGCCGGTTATACCGGTCTGTCCTCGGCTCTGTTTCTGTTGGAGAACGGTTTTAAGGTAACGGTTCTGGAAGCGGCCAAGGTGGGTTTTGGTGCGTCTGGCCGTAACGGTGGTCAGATCGTCAACAGCTATAGCCGCGACATCGATGTGATCGAGCGCAGCGTCGGTCCCAAGCAGGCTCAGTTGTTGGGGCAAATGGCGTTCGAGGGCGGGCGGATTATTCGTGAGCGTGTCGCCAAATATAATATCCAGTGCGACTTGAAGGACGGTGGCGTGTTCGCGGCCATCACTGCCAAGCAGATGGGCCACCTCGAATCCCAGAAACGCCTGTGGGAACGTTTCGGTCATACGCAACTTGAGCTAATGGATCAGCGTCGAATCCGTGAAGTCGTGAATTGCGATCAGTACGTCGGCGGTATGCTCGACATGAGTGGCGGGCACATTCATCCGCTCAATCTGGCGCTGGGTGAAGCCGCGGCGGTTGAGTCGCTGGGCGGCACAATCTATGAACAGTCGCCAGCGGTGCGCATCGAGCGCGGCGCGAACCCAGCAGTGCATACACCAAAGGGCAAGGTCAGGGCAAAATTCATCATCATTGCCGGCAACGCCTACTTGGGCAATCTGGTGCCGGAATTGGCTGCCAAGTCGATGCCCTGCGGGACTCAGGTCATCACCACCGAACCGTTAGGCGATGAGTTGGCGAAAAACCTGCTGCCACAGGATTACTGCGTGGAGGACTGCAATTACTTGCTCGACTATTACCGCCTGACGAGCGACAAGCGGCTGATCTTTGGCGGCGGCGTGGTGTATGGCGCGCGGGATCCGGCGAATATTGAGGCGATCATTCGACCGAAGATGCTCAAGGCGCTCCCGCAACTCAAGGACGTGAAAATTGACTACGCCTGGACCGGTAATTTCCTGCTGACCCTGTCGCGCCTTCCGCAGGTCGGACGGATCGGTGACAACATCTACTATTCCCAGGGTTGCAGTGGTCATGGCGTGACGTACACGCATCTGGCGGGCAAAGTATTGGCCGAGGCGCTGCGAGGCCAGGCCGAGCGTTTCGACGCGTTTGCCGACCTGCCCCACTACCCGTTCCCCGGCGGACAATTGCTACGCACACCGTTCGCGGCGTTGGGCGCCTGGTATTACGGGCTGCGGGACAAGTTCGGATACTGAGACAAAAAAGGGGCCGCGGAATGCGGCCCCTTTTTGTATCAGCCTGGAAAGTCAGCACTATCCCTTGCAGGAGTGAGCCTGCTCGCGATCGCGGTGTGTCTGCTATGAATCTCTGACAGCAAAACCGCCATCGCGAGCAGGCTCACTCCTACATGGGAATGGTGTTTACAGCTTTTCCCGCGCGATACCGCTACGGATTCGCAGAATATCGGCGAGTACGGCGAGGGCAATCTCGGAAGGCGTCTTGCTGCCCAGGTTCAAACCGATCGGCGCATGAATCCTTGCCAACTCGGTCTCCCCCAAACCACCAATCCTGCGCAACCGCTCGAAGCGCTTTTGCGACGTCTGCAGGGAGCCCATCACGCCAATATAAAACGCCTCGGTACGCACCGCTTCCATCATCGCCAGGTCATCGATGCGCGGATCGTGGGTCAACGCCACCACCGCAGTATCGCTATGGCAGCCGCCATCAGCTATGAACACCGAGGGCAGCTGACGACGAATCTCGACGTTTTCCAGCACCACGCCTTCCAGCACCTCGTCACGCGGGTCGCACAGAATCACTTCGAAACCCAGTCCGACGGCAAACTCTGCACAGGCCTGAGCGACCGAGGAATATCCGGCCAGCAACAAGCGCTGGGCCGCGCCGATCCGCACGCGCACCCGATCGATCTCACGTTCGATTCGCACACCCTGTTCGCGATCATCGAACAGGCTGCGCGCACCACTGGCCAGATCGACCTCGCGGATCAGCCGGCGCCGCCCTAACAGCGCCGACTCCAGTTCCCGCAGATGCGCCTGAACCTCGCAAACCGGCTCAAGCTTCTCTACCAGCACATCGAGCACACCGCCACAGGGCAGACTCACCCGGGAACGCGGATCGTCGCCCTCGCCATAACGGACAACGCTGATCGCTTCAAGAAACGCCCCCTCGGCGACCCGTTCGAGAAAATCCTCCTCGACACAGCCGCCCGACAGCGATCCGATCCAGTGCCCGTCGGCGTTCACCGCCAGCAGCGATCCCGGCGCACGAGGCGCCGAGCCGTAGGTGGCGAGCACCGTGCAGAGCCAGAGGCGCTGGCCAGCCATCGACCATTCCAGCGCCCGGCGCACCACTTGCAGATCGAGATGCTGCATGTCAGTGCGCCTTGTGCTCGAGCGGCGGCGCATCAGCCCGCAACTTCTGCACGTCGCTCACGGCCAGATCACCCGACTGACCACCCCAGCTCTGACGCAGGTAGTTCAGCAGATCAGCCAGTTGCTCGTGACTGAGCTTCTCAGCGAACCCTGGCATCGGCTGCATGTGTTCGAACCCGGCGAATTTCTGCTCACCGATACCGTCATCAATCACCCGCACCAAGTTGCGCGGATCATCCAGGCGCAGCGTGGTATTGCCGCGCATGGCCACGGCAATGTGCGGCTTGCCGTCACCACCGACCTCGTGGCAACCGGCGCAGACGTTCAGGTATTCCTGACGACCACGCTGGGCACTTGCAGTGAGCTTCTCGAACGGCACGTCAGTCAGCACCTTCGCCGCCGGCGGTTGATCGCCAAGCAGATAGGTCGCCATTGCCGCCAGATCCGGGTCAGTCAGGCCTTGGGTGCTGTTGTGGAACACCGGGAACATCTCGTTGAACATCGTGCCCTGAGCGCTCATGCCGTGCTTGAGGAAGGAACTCAGGTCTTGATGGTTCCAGCCGCGAGCCGCCAGATCATTGGCCAACAGGCTAGGTGCCAGATAGCCGTTGAGCACGCCGCCGGTCAGGCGCTTATCCTGTTGCATCGCACCCGGCAAACCGCGCGGGGTGTGGCATTCGCCGCAATGACCGAGCACATCAACCATGTACTGGCCACGTTTGAAAGCTTCGCTTTTGCCCTCGGTAGGCGTCAGCTTCACATCCTTGCCATAAAGCATGTTCCAGCCCATCAGGCCCAGGCGCACGTTGAACGGAAAGCTCAGGCTGGTGACTGGCGCTGCGCGCTCAATCGGCTCGACGGTTTTCAGGTACGCATGAATCGCGTCTGAGTCGTCCCGCGGAATCAGGTGATACGAGGTGTACGGCATCGCCGGATACAGGTTGGCGCCATCACGGCGCTTGCCTTCGGTCAGCGCGGCGAAGAATTCGTCATCGCTGTAGAGGCCAATGCCGTGCTCTTTGCTCGGGGTGATGTTGGTGCCGTAGATCGTGCCGAACGGCGAGACAATCGGCAGACCGCCCGCATATGGCGCGCCACCCGGTGCGGTGTGGCAGGCCATGCAATCGGCTGCGCGGGCGAGGTATTCGCCGCGCTTGACCTGATCGTCTGCATGAGCCAGCAACACCGGCGCAGCCAGACCAACCGCCAACGCCAGGCGGGGAAGTAGTTGCTTCATGCTTAACCCTCCTTGACCAGGCCGAGATCGGTCAGCACATTGCGCGTCGCGCTGTAATAGCGCACGTAGCCGGTGCAGCGGCAGATGTGGTGACCGAGGCTGTCCTCAATGACTTTTTCCAGTTGGCTTTTGACAACGGGCTGACGCTGCAGCTTTTCCACCAACACGGTCGCGGCATTCACGAAACCCGGTGCGCAGTAGCTGCACTGGAAAGCAAATTCGTCGACGAAGCGCTGCTGGATCGGGTTCAGCTCAGTGACTTTGCCCTGCTCGTCGCGTTTCGCGTGACCTTCGATCGTCCGTACTTTTTTGCCTTCAAAGTAATGTGCGTCGGTAATGCAGGTGCGCACTTCTTCGCTGGTGCCGTCCGGGTTATCGACGATCACCACGCACGCGTGGCAAATCCCCTGGCCGCAACCCAAACGGGAGCCGGTGAGGTTTTTGTATTCGTGCAGGTAATCGATCATCGGCAGGTCATCTGGGATGTCCACCGGGCCGACGGTTTGACCGTTGAGGGTCAGTTGGAGCGGACGGTTAGCCATTGAGGGCCTCCTTGATGCGTGCAGAAGTGATAGGCAGGTCGCGGACCCGTTTACCGATGGCGTGCGCCACCGCGTTACCGATGGCACCGACCACCGGGATCATCACCACTTCGGCAATGCCCTTCGATGGATCGCTCGGCGACAGCGGCGGCAGGATTTCAGACGTCTGATCCCATACCGCAACATGGCGCGCCATCGGCAAGCGATAACGGTTGAAGTTCCAGTCACCCTCCCCCGGCCCGCCTTCGTACAGCGGCATCTCTTCCATCAACGCATGACCAATGCCCATGGCGATCCCGCCTTCGATCTGGCCCTTGACCAACTCTTCTACCAGCACACGGCCGCACTCGACCCACGAGTGATGGTTGAGTACCTGCACGTCGGCCGAACCCTTGTTCACTTTCACTTCCACCAGCGTCGCGACCGGGCTGTAGTAAGTCACTGCCGCGTTGTTCAACTGAGTGTCCGGGTAGTGCACGTTCTGGCGATCCAGCAGGTGGAAACCGGCGCTGTTCATTTGCGCCTTTTTCACGCTCGGTGCGCCGTCGCCGTACTTGACCGCCAAGCCGTCGAGCGGCAGACGTTCACGCACGCCATCGATGCTGAACTCGGCCTCGGCCCAGCTCCAGCGGTTGAAACCGTGCACGGTCGCGCCGGTGACCAGGCCCTTCTCGTGAGCGTGCTTGGCCAACTGCTCAAAGCTCAGCGGCTGCATGCCGTTGGCGGTGAGTTTTCCGTCGACCCAATGCGCATCTTCGCGACGCACCACGTAAGGGTTAGCCGAGCCACCGTACGGGCCCTGGCTCCAGATCTGCAGCGCCGCCGGCCACAAACCGTGGTTGAACAGCACACGCGCCGCTTCACGGGTGGCGTGGCTGAAATAGTAGGCGGAGTTGGTGGCCGACGACGCCGAGGCGACCTTGCCGACCCAGCGCGGATTGCGCAGCAGGTTGTCCTGTTCGGCCTGACTCATGGTGTAAGGGTTGCCGCCACTGATCAGCTGCAACTCTTTCCATTCGGTCTCGCCGGTCTTCACTTCAGTCGCCGCGATGCCGAGGAAATCGGCCACGACCAAGGCTTGCGAGGTCGACATGCCGGTGCCGATTTCGATACCGATGTGGCGCAGGGTGATGTGCCCTTGCGCGGTGTACTCGATGCTCGCCATCGGCGCTTCGGAACCGGTGCCGAAGTCTTTTTGGCAGATGGCGAAACCGACGCCGTACCAGTTATCCGGATCCTGCGCTTCGCGTTGCTTTTTGATCGCGTCGCGGTTTTTCCAGACGTCGTGAACAGCGGCCTTGTCGAGAATCTCGTGCAAGCGCAACGCACCCGCCGGCACCGCGCCCTGGGTGTTTTTCATGCCCGAGACCATGGCGTTTTTCTTGCGTAGGTCGATGGCGTCGATGCCGAGGCGACCGGCAATTTCGTCGACCATCATCTCGGTGGACGCCATGCTTTGCAGGGTGCCGTAACCACGCATCGAGCCGGCTTCAACAGCGCGGGAATGGTAGGCCGTGACCTGCAAATCGTTCTGCGGCATGTAGTAGATAGACTGCGCTGCCGTGGCGCCAACTGCCGCAACGGACGGGCTGTAGTTGACCCGTCCACCGCCGTCGACGCTCATTTCTGCGCGGAAAATCTTGAAGCTGTGATCGGTCTTGTCCACGGCCAATTGGTAGCGGATGTCGAACGGGTGACGCTTGATGCCGCTCTGAAATTGCTCATAGCGGTCGTTGGCCAGACGCACTGGCACACCGGCGCCATACAACGCCGCGAGGGCGGCGTAGTAGACGAAAATGTTGTGGTCTTTGGAACCGTAACCCACGGTGTAACCTGGGTGCATGTTCAGGTTCGCCAGGCCGAAGCGCGACGGCGCGATCATCTTCGCGGTCTCGGTCGCCGCCTCCAGTGGGCACTGGGTCGCCACCACGAAATGCAGGGTCTTGGTTGCCGGATCGTACCAACCGTTGCCGTTGTCCGGCTCCATCGCGGCGGGTTCGATCGATGGGGTTTTGTAGCGCTCGTCGAACACCAGCCAGTTGTCCGGCGGCGTGTCGATCTGCTGCTTCATCCGATCAGCGTAGAACAATCCGCGCTCGGTCAGGTTACCGTGCAGGTTCGGCTGGGAATTCCACACCGGGCGACGGTTTTTCAGCATCGGGAACAGGATCGAATCCTTGAGGCTGGCAAATTCGTCTTCATCCGCCGAGGTCGCCCCGCCCACACGCACGTAGCGGAAGCTGCCATAGGGATCGCCTTCATAGAACGGCACTTGAGCACCGTAACGAATCGCTTTGTCATTGAATTTGAGTTTGGCCTTGGCCTGACGGAAACGCTCGAAGTCGTTCCAGATCAGGATTGCAACCGGGTGACCGATGAACATCGGCACCTTGCCTTCCGGCAGCAACGGATCAGGTGCGTGCTCTTCCGGGAAGACGATACCGTCTTTCTCCAGGTCAGCGGCGGTGACGATGCGGTCAGGCTGTAGTTCAGCGCCGAGCCACGACAGGTCCATGCCCGCATAGATGCGGTCGGCCTTGATGGTTTTCAGTAGCATGGCGTGGCCTTGCTGCTGCGGCCAGCCCGGCATGTCCTTGGCACGGATGTCGCGGGCAAAGACTTTGCTGCCGCAGACTTTCGACAAGGCATCGTTACGCGAGCGTGCCTTGCCGTTGTTGCCGAGCCATTGTTCGGACGGTACGGTCACGCTGTTTTCCATCAAGGCGGCGAGCGCCTGACTGCTGAGCGGCGTGAGCGTCACGCTCACACCTGCCACCAGCCCGCCCTGAAGGAACGAGCGCCGGGATATATCACGGTTGGACATGGATCATCCTCTGGGCGGTTATAGACCCGCCCTTCTGGTAATGTTCTGGAAATCTCGAGTCGTGCAGAAGCCCTTTTTGACGAAACGAAGGGCTGAAATGACAGTGCAAAGCTGACCGAAAGGTTAAGTTTATAGGCTTATGCGCCTGCGGCAAACAGCCCCACACAAAAAAACTGACCAGCGAATCAAAATACAGTGCTTTCAGTGCGCAGAATTGATCAGGCAAGCGAATGCAACGCCAAGGTCAGCCCGGCCGGACGGCGTTATCGCGACAACCTTAGAGGCAGCATAGAAGAAGGCAGACACGAAGGCCCGGCAAGGGGGACCGCAAGAAGAGAAAAAGCTAAATTCCAGACACAAAAAACCCCGGTCTTACGACCAGGGTTTTTGCTATCGACTCAAAGTAAACACCGGCATTACCAGCGTCTTTCTTTGTAGCTTCAAGGCGTTCAGTGGGCCTTGAGGCAGATATGGCGCAGCGGACGGGACTCGAACCCGCGACCCCCGGCGTGACAGGCCGGTATTCTAACCGACTGAACTACCGCTGCGTATCGCTTTGGACTTTCATCCAAGTAACTCGTCTGATTGAAAACTCAGAAGCTTTTCAATCTCGAACCAGATAAATCTGACTCGGAAAATATGGCGCAGCGGACGGGACTCGAACCCGCGACCCCCGGCGTGACAGGCCGGTATTCTAACCGACTGAACTACCGCTGCGCGTCGGTGCAGGCATTTCAGCCTACCTCTTGCTTTCACAAGTATCTCGGAAGTGGTGGGTGATGACGGGATCGAACCGCCGACATTCTGCTTGTAAGGCAGACGCTCTCCCAGCTGAGCTAATCACCCGTTTGCATCTCCGAGGCCGCGAAATTTACGCAGGTACCGAACCTAAGTCAATAGCAGGATTGAAGTTTTTCTGAAAAAGACAAAATCGTGTCAATTCCTGTAGCACTGACAACCAGCACGTTCAACCTCAAGCCCTGTCTGACATGGGTCCGGCGGAACTACTCGCTGTAAATCATCTTCTTGGTCATGCCACCGTCGACCACAAACTCCTGGCCCGTGACAAACCCGGCATTCTTCGACAGCAACCAAGCCACCATCGCCGCGACGTCTTCAACCGTCCCCACCCTGCCCGCCGGATGCTGGGCATGATCGGCATCGGTCAGTGGCTCGGCACGCCGCACAGAAGGATCCCGGGTATCGATCCAGCCCGGACTGACGGCATTCACACGGATTTCCGGCCCAAGGCTGATCGCCAACGCGTGAGTCAGCGCCAACAATCCGCCCTTGCTCGCCGCGTAAGCCTCTGTGTCGGGTTCCGACTGCCCGGCGCGGGTCGAGGCCAGGTTGACGATTGCACCGCTGTGCGCGCGCAGATACGGCGCACAGTGCTTGGCCAACAGCATCGGCCCACTGAGGTTCACCGCCAACACGCGATTCCAGTAGGCCAGATCGAGGCTTTCCAGCGTAATGTTGTGCGGATCGGCCACCGCCGCGTTGCACACCAGCGCATCCAGGCGCCCGAACTGACCCAGCACTTCGGCGACGCCCAACGCCACCTGCCCTTCATTCGAGACATCCATGGCGATAAACCAGGCATTGTCGCCCAGCACCTTCGCCACTTTCGAGCCGCGCACCCGATCCAGATCGCTCAGCACCACCTGCCAGCCTTCACTGACCAGCCAGGCCGAGATCCCCAGACCAATGCCGCGCGCCGCACCGGTGACCAGTGCAACACGCCCATTGGACCCGGTTGTCGACGCGGGCAACTCGATCACAATGCCGCCAACCCGCGCGCCAGGTCGGCTTGCAGGTCAGCCACGTCTTCCAGGCCAACCGCAATGCGGATCAAACTGTCACGAATGCCTGCCGCTTCACGCTCTTGCGGCGCCAGACGGCCGTGAGAGGTGGTGCTCGGATGAGTGATGGTGGTCTTGGTATCACCCAGATTGGCCGTGATCGAAATCAGGCGGGTCGCATCGATAAAGCGCCAGGCGCCCTCTTTGCCGCCCTTGACTTCGAAACTGACCACCGCCCCGAAACCTTTCTGCTGACGCTGAGCCAGCTCGTGCTGCGGATGGCTTTTCAGGCCGGCGTAATGGACTTTCTCGATGCCGCCCTGCTGCTCCAGCCATTCGGCCAGTTGCTGGGCGTTGGCGCAATGCGCCTTCATCCGAAGGTTCAGGGTTTCCAGCCCCTTGAGGAAAATCCAGGCGTTGAATGGGCTGAGGGTAGGCCCGGCGGTGCGCAGGAAACCGACCACTTCTTTCATTTGCTCGCTGCGACCAGCCACAACACCGCCCATGCAACGGCCCTGACCGTCGATGAACTTGGTTGCCGAGTGCACGACGATGTCCGCCCCCATTGTCAGCGGTTGCTGCAATGCCGGAGTGCAGAAGCAGTTGTCGACCACCAGCATCGCGCCTTTGGCGTGAGCGATTTGCGCCAGCGCGGCGATGTCCACCAGCTCTGCCAGCGGGTTCGATGGCGACTCGACAAAAAGCAATTTGGTGTTGGATTTGATCGCCGTATCCCAACCGGACAAGTCCGCCAGCGGCACGTAATCGACTTCGATGCCGAAGCGCTTGAAATACTTTTCGAACAGGCTGATGGTCGAACCGAACACACTGCGCGAAACAATCACATGATCACCCGCACTGCACAGGCTCATCACCACCGCCATGATCGCAGCCATGCCGGTGGCCGTGGCCACGGCTTGCTCGGCGCTTTCCAGCGCGGCGATGCGCTCTTCGAACGCACGCACGGTCGGGTTGGTATAGCGCGAGTAAACGTTGCCCGGCACTTCACCGGCAAAGCGTGCCGCCGCGTCGGCAGCGGTACGGAAGACGTAGCTGGAAGTGAAGAACATCGGATCACCGTGTTCGCCTTCCGGCGTGCGGTGCTGACCGGCGCGTACGGCCAGGGTATCGAACGCTACGCCATCGAGGTCGCTGTCCAGCCGACCGGCATCCCAATCCTGACTCATGCTTTCACTCCTTGCCTTGCTGCTTGATATAGAGAGTCTTTAGTAGATACAAAACCGGCCCCTCAGGGCCGGTAGAAACTCAGTTGTTGTACAGATCGATGATCGCACTGACTGCCTGCGTCTTGACCTTGGAGGCATCGTTACGTGCCTGCTCGATCTTGTTCAGGTAAGCCTCGTCGACGTCGCCGGTGACGTATTGGCCATCGAACACCGCGCAATCGAACTTGTCGATCTTGATCTTGCCGCCACCGACTGCTTCGATCAAGTCAGGCAAGTCCTGATAGATCAACCAGTCAGCGCCGATCAGATCAGCGACGTCCTGAGTCGAACGGTTGTGGGCGATCAGTTCGTGAGCGCTCGGCATGTCGATACCGTAGACGTTCGGGTAGCGAACGGCCGGTGCGGCGGAGCAGAAGTAGACGTTTTTGGCGCCAGCTTCGCGAGCCATCTGGATGATCTGCTTGCAAGTTGTGCCGCGAACGATCGAGTCGTCCACCAGCATGACGTTCTTGCCACGGAATTCCAGTTCGATCGCGTTGAGCTTCTGGCGTACGGATTTTTTCCGCGCAGCCTGGCCCGGCATGATGAAGGTCCGGCCGATGTAGCGGTTCTTCACGAAACCTTCGCGGAACTTGACGCCCAAGTGGTTCGCCAGCTCCAGCGCCGCTGTGCGGCTGGTGTCCGGGATCGGGATGACCACGTCGATGTCGTGATCCGGACGTTCGCGCAGGATCTTTTCGGCGAGCTTCTCGCCCATGCGCAGACGGGCCTTGTAGACCGACACGCCGTCGATGATCGAATCCGGACGCGCCAAGTAGACGTGTTCGAAGATGCACGGCGTCAGGGACGGGTTGGTCGCGCACTGACGGGTGTGCAGCTTGCCGTCTTCAGTGATGTAGACCGCTTCACCCGGTGCCAGGTCGCGAATCAGGGTGAAACCGAGTACGTCCAGGGAGACGCTTTCGGAGGCAATCATGTACTCGACGCCTTCGTCGGTATGACGCTGACCGAAGACAATCGGGCGGATGCCATGCGGGTCACGGAAACCGACGATGCCATAACCGGTCACCATCGCCACGACTGCGTAACCACCGACGCAACGATTGTGCACGTCAGTCACAGCGGCGAAAACGTCTTCTTCGGTTGGCTGCAACTTGCCGCGCTGGGCGAGTTCGTGAGCGAACACGTTCAGCAGAACTTCCGAATCAGAGTTGGTGTTGACATGGCGCAGGTCAGATTCGTAAATCTCCTTGGCCAGTTGTTCAACGTTGGTCAGGTTGCCGTTGTGCGCCAACGTGATGCCGTAAGGCGAGTTGACGTAGAACGGCTGAGCTTCGGCCGACGTCGAACTGCCCGCGGTCGGGTAACGCACATGGCCAATACCCATGTGGCCGACCAGGCGCTGCATGTGACGCTGATGGAACACGTCACGCACCAGGCCATTATCCTTGCGCAGGAATAACCGGCCATCATGGCTGGTCACGATACCGGCAGCGTCCTGGCCGCGGTGCTGGAGCACGGTTAGCGCGTCATACAGCGCCTGATTGACGTTCGACTTACCGACGATACCGACGATGCCACACATGCGACGCAACCCCTACTTAATGGATCTGAACTGAACAACACTCACTGAGGCATTTTGGCCATCGGCAAGAGTTGCTCCTTGAACGGTATCTCAGCGGGTACGCTGATACCGCTGGCAAGCCACTGACTGCTCCACCCGAGAATCAGGTTTTTGGACCAGTCGGCGACCAATAGAAATTTTGGCACGAGCTGTGACTCTTTCCACCACCCGTCCTGCTGTACCGGCCCCAGGCTCAACAGCCCGACCGCCACGACCACCAGCAGCACGCCACGCGCAGCGCCAAAGGCCATGCCGAGAAATCGATCGGTCCCGGAGAGCCCGGTGACGCGAACCAATTCGCCGATAAGATAATTGATCATCGCGCCTACGATTAACGTGGCGACAAACATGATGGCACAGCCCGTGATCACACGAGCCGACGGTGTCTGGATGTATCCGGCGAGGTACTCGGACAATGAACCACCGAACATCCAGGCAACGACTCCTGCAATGATCCAGGTCACCAGCGACAGCGCTTCTTTGACGAAGCCGCGGCTCAGACTGATCAATGCGGAGATGGCGACGATTGCAACGATCGCCCAGTCAACCCAGGTAAATGGCACAGTGCAGCCTACAGACGGATAAGGCGGCGCATTTTAGCAGAGCCCATGCTGATCGGTAAGCGGCGATTGTTAGTGCATTTCAAATCGGGGCGATAGTTTTTACCCGCGCTCAGGCTGAAAGCGCACGACGAAGCCCTTGAGCTTCCTCTGGCGGTCCAACAAGTCACGTAGACGGTCGGCTTCGGCGCGCTCGATCAGCGGACCGACAAACACTCGATTCTTGCCATCAGAGGATCGGATGTAAGCGTTATAGCCCTGACTGCGCAGGTCTTTCTGCAGGCTTTCGGCGTTTTCTCGGCTCGCAAGACTCGCCACTTGAATCGACCAGCTGACCGACAGACCATTGGCATCAATGCGACTTTGAGTGGTATCCGGCTTGGTCGATGCAGCCGCGACGGGCTGCGTGGGCGTCGTAGACTTGGCGACTGGCGTAGGCGCCGGAGCGACCGGTTTGGCGACAGGCGCCGGAGCCACAGGTACAGCCGGTGCAATGGGCGCCGACGGCGCTTCTTGCTGAGCGATTTCATCATCGCTCGGCACAGGCTCTTGAGGCAGCGCCTGCGGCTCAGGCACCGCCACTGGCTCGACCTGCACCTGCGGCAGCGCCGGTGCATGCGGCATCGACGGTGCATCGACTGTCACCTGACGCTGCTCATCCTGACGGGAAAACAGCATCGGCAGGAAAATCACCGCCAGCGCAACCAGCACCAGCGCGCCGACCATGCGTTGTTTGTAGGCCTTATCCAGCAATGCCATTTGCCGCTTCCTCCGTGGAGCGCCGGGCCAGCCATTCAAGGGCCTCGGCGACACAATAAAATGATCCGAACAACAGAATCTCGTCGTCGCTCGTCGCCAGCGCACTCTGCCCTTCCAAGGCTGCCGCCACGCTGTCATAGGACGTCACCGACGCACCGAGGTTCTGCAACGCAGCCTGCAAATCGGCAACCGGGCGCGCACGCGGCGAGTCTAGCGGCGCGACAGCCCAATGTTGGACACTAGCACTCAACTCACCGATAACACCATTCAGATCCTTGTCAGCCAGCAAACCGAACACTGCCAGACGCTTGCCGGTCGGCGGCCGACTGGCCAAACGGCGAGCCAGGTATTCGGCGGCATGCGGGTTATGCCCCACGTCCAGCAACAGGCTCAGACGCTTGCCCTGCCAGTCGAACTGACGGCGGTCGAGACGCCCTACCACCCGCGTCGACTTCAGCGCATCAATAATCTGTGCATCTACCCAAGGCAAACCGAGCAGCAGATAGGCCTGCAGCGCCAATGCGGCGTTTTCCATCGGCAGATCGAGCAACGGCAAATCATGCAACTCGACCACTCGCCCCTGGGCGTCGAGCCCACGCCATTGCCAGTTGTGATCGGTCACACCGAGGTCGAAATCGCGACCACGCAGGAAAAACGGGCAAGCCAGCTCGCGCGCCTTGTCCAGCAGCGGTTGTGGAGGATTCAGATCACCACAGAGCGCAGGCGCGCCCTGACGGAAAATGCCAGCCTTCTCGAAGGCCACAGACTCACGGGTATCGCCCAGATAATCCGCATGATCAACGCCGATGCTGGTGACCAGCGCGATGTCGGCATCCACCACATTGACCGTATCCAGTCGCCCACCCAGACCAACTTCCAGCACCACAGCATCGAGACCGGCCTGCTGAAACAGCCAGAACGCCGCCAAGGTGCCCATTTCGAAATACGTCAGGGACGTGTCGCCACGACCAGCTTCGACTGCGGCGAACGCTTCACACAGTTCGGCATCCGTGGCTTCGACGCCATTGACCTGCACCCGCTCGTTGTAACGCAGCAGATGCGGAGAATTGTAGACACCAACCCTCAGGCCCTGCGCCCGCAGCAACGAGGCCACGAAAGCGCAGGTCGAGCCCTTGCCGTTGGTGCCGGTGACCGTAATCACCCTGGGCGCCGGTTTGCCCAGCCCCATGCGGGACGCTACCTGCTGCGAACGCTCCAGACCCATGTCGATGGCCGAAGGGTGCAGCTGTTCAAGGTAGGCGAGCCACTCGCCAAGGGTGCGCTCGGTCATACGTTCGCAGGTACCGGCGGAACCACGATTGGCTCGATTGGCGCAGCGACGAATTTAGGCGTCGGCAGACCCATCATTTGCGCCAGCAGGTTACCCAGACGTGGACGCAGTTCCTGACGGTGAATGATCATGTCGATGGCACCGTGCTCCAGCAGGAATTCACTGCGCTGGAAGCCTTCCGGCAGTTTTTCACGCACAGTTTGCTCGATCACGCGCGGGCCAGCGAAGCCGATCAGGGCTTTTGGCTCACCGACAATGACATCACCAAGCATCGCCAGACTGGCGGAAACGCCGCCATAGACCGGGTCGGTCAGCACCGAGATGAACGGGATGCTTTCTTCACGCAGACGCGCCAGCACTGCCGAAGTCTTGGCCATCTGCATCAGGGAGATCAGGGCTTCCTGCATCCGCGCGCCACCAGAAGCGGCGAAGCAGATCATTGGGCATTTGTTTTCCAAGGCGTAGTTGGCGGCGCGAACAAAACGCTCACCAACGATGGCGCCCATCGAGCCACCCATGAAGGAGAACTCGAACGCAGACACCACAACCGGCATACCCAGCAAGGTGCCGCTCATGGAGATCAATGCATCTTTTTCGCCGGTCTGCTTCTGGGCTGCAGTCAGGCGGTCCTTGTACTTCTTGCCGTCACGGAATTTCAGACGGTCAACCGGCTCCAGGTCGGCACCCAGTTCGGCACGGCCTTCAGCGTCGAGGAAGATATCAATGCGGGCGCGGGCGCCAATACGCATGTGGTGGTTGCACTTGGGGCAAACATCCAGGGTCTTTTCCAGCTCCGGACGATACAGCACAGCCTCGCAAGACGGGCATTTGTGCCACAGACCTTCAGGCACCGAGCTCTTCTTGACCTCGGAACGCATGATCGAAGGGATCAGTTTGTCTACTAACCAGTTGCTCATGCTTTCTTTCTCCAGTACCGGCGACCCGAACGCTCTGGTTCGCAGCCCCGCGTATGCCCTTGAGCTAAATTCATATGTGTGGCGATGATTGATCGGGTGGCCGGGTCAGCGAAAGCGACCTGCGTACAACCCATAAATCCTCAGCCATGCCTGTGGACGGCGGCAGTCTGCCAGCCGTCACATCAAGGTACGTACCGCCTTGATGAATGCCTGAATCTTTGCGTGATCCTTAATGCCCTTGCTCGCCTCTACCCCACCGCTGACATCCACCGCGTAAGGCCGGACCCGGGCAATCGCCCCGGCGACGTTATCCGGGGTCAAACCGCCCGCCAGAATGATCGGCTTGCTCAAGCCTTGCGGTATCAGAGACCAGTCAAATGCTTCACCGGTTCCGCCCGGCACTCCTTCAACGTAGGCGTCGAGCAGGATGCCGCTGGCACTGGGGAACGCATCGCAGGCTGCCGCAATGTCATCACCGGCTTTGACCCGCAGCGCTTTGATGTATGGCCGGTGCCACCCTTCACACTCGGCGGCCGTTTCGTCGCCATGGAACTGCAACAGGTCCAGCGGCACGGCATCAAGCAGTTCGCCCAATTCGCAGCGGCTGGCGTTGACGAACAAACCTACAGTGGTGACGAACGGCGGCAGCGCCTTGATAATGTCGCGCGCCTGCTGGAACGTCACGGCCCGAGGGCTTTTGGCGTAGAACACAAACCCGATGGCATCGGCCCCGGCCTCAACCGCCGCCAACGCATCTTCTATGCGGGTAATCCCGCAAATCTTGCTGCGAACGGCAGACATGTCGATAAAACCTCAGGGCAAATCCGGGAAAGTCCCGGATGGTAACAAATGCGTTCGAAGGCGTCAGCCGTCAAGTTCCGTGAAACCGGTCAGGAAGTGTGGGCCAATGTAACGCTCGGGCAATTGGAACTCATCACGGTACTCGACCTGCACCAGATACAGGCCGAAGGGATGCGCCGTCACCCCGCCGGAACGGCGAATGCGGCTTTCCAACACCTCTTTCATCCACTCCACCGGGCGCTCGCCGGTACCGATGGTCATCAGCACGCCCGCAATGTTGCGCACCATGTGGTGCAGGAACGCACTGGCGCGAATGTCCAGCACGATCATCTTGCCGTGACGCGTGACTCGCAGATGATGCAATTCCTTGATTGGCGACTTGGCCTGGCACTGCCCGGCGCGGAACGCACTGAAATCATGCGTACCCACCAGGTACTTCGCCGCTTCAGCCATACGCTCCACGTCCAGCGGGCGGTGATTCCAGGTGATTTCTTCGTTGAGGTGCGCCGGGCGGATCTGATCGTTGTAGATCACATAGCGGTAGCGCCGTGCGATGGCTTTGAACCGCGCATGAAAATGCGCCGGCATCACTTTGGCCCAGCTGACGCTGACGTCGTGGGGCAAATTTATATTGGCACCCATGACCCAGGCCTTCATCGAACGCTCGACCTGGGTATCGAAATGCACCACCTGACCGCATGCATGCACACCAGCATCCGTTCGACCGGCGCACAGCAGCGAAACCGGCGAATCGGCGACTTTGGACAAGGCTTTTTCAAGGGTTTCCTGCACTGTGAGCACGCCGGAGGCCTGGCGTTGCCAGCCACGATAGCGCGAACCTTTGTATTCAACGCCCAATGCGATCCGGAAAAAGCCATCGGCCGCCATTTCGGCAGCCGGATTATCTATATTTGCCAAGGGGTGACAGCCTGCTGATGTGCGCAAAGGCGGGCATTATAAGGCCGCTGGAGCGGGACGCCAGAGGCGTATGTCTTTTGTTGATTGGCCTCAACCTAGAATCTTCCACATTGAAATGCATCCCCCTGTGGGAGTGACCCTGCTCGCGATAGCAATCGATCCAGTACCGCCTATACAACACTGAAACAAAAACGGCAGCCTCAATGGGCTGCCGTTTTCTTTACTTTTGCCTGATCACTCAAGCCAGACGCGAAAGCATTTCCTTGGCTTCGCTCTTCTGCCCCGCATCACCCTCGGTCACCACCTCATTGAGGATGTCCCGTGCACCGTCGTTGTCGCCCATGTCGATGTAGGCCTGAGCCAGATCGAGCTTGGTAGCGACTTCATCGGTACCAGAGAGGAAGTCGAAATCCGGTTCATCAGCCACCGAGGCCATGGCGTCATCTGCGGTAAAGCTTGGCTCACCAATGCTCTGGGACAGACGATCCAGCTCGGCGTTGACGTCACCCAGTTCAGTTTCAAAGGCGTCCGGAATGTCAGCAACGCGCGGCCCGGCCGGGGTCACGTCCATTTCATCAGCCAGCGACAGATCAAAATCGGCAGGCAGCTCCAGATCGTCCTGCGGCACTTCAGGCACGATAGGCAAATCCTTCACGCCTTCGTCCAATTCCAGCAGAAAGTCGTCTTCGGCGAGGATGGCCGGCGACGGTTCCGCGCCCAGGTCCATGTCCAGATCGAAGTCCGACAGGTCGTCGAGGTTTTCCTTGATTTCGGTTTGCTGCTGCAACACCGACTCAAAGCTCAAATCGTCATCCAGCGGGAACTCGTCCAGCTCGGTCGACGCGTCTGCTTCTGGCGTAACCATGGCAGGGGAAGCAGCTTCCAGATCGTCCAGGCTCAAGTCGAAAGCACTGTCGAAGTCGTCATCGGCAGGCACCGGAGCTTGCGGCTCGTCCAGCAGCAGGTCTTTGACGTACTGAGCGTCCAGTTCTGCGGCGATGGCCGCTGCGGCCAGACCACTTGCGGCGACCACGGCCATGGCCGGGAAGCGCGCCTTGAGTTTTTCGACCTGAGCGAAGTTATCGCCGTTGGCGACCAGTTGGCGCTCTTGGCCAACGAACGCATCACGATCACCCTGCTGGCCGTAAACCTCCATCAGTTTCAAACGCAGCTCACTGCGCTGTGGTTCTTGCTTGATGCCGTCCTCCAGCAAGGCGGCAGCCTGGTTCAGGCGACCGGCATTGATGTGCGAATGCGCCCTGCTCAGCACGTCGTCATCACGCTCGGCGGCAGGCGATACCAGCGGTGCCGCTATCGGTGCAGTCACCACGACCGGCGCAATTACTGGCGCAGGAACAGGTGCCGGGGTCGGCGCAGTGGCGAATTTTTCGCTCGAAGGTGGAACGTCCAGGCCCTCGAAACTGCTTTCCGACAGGTCGTTATCAAAGGACAAATCCTGCCCTTCTGACAAAGCACGGGCCATGCGCAGATGTTTCTCGGCTTCTTGCTGAGCTTTGCGGCGACGTGCCAGCAACAGCAGCAAGAGCGCCAGAACCACCGCACCACCACCGATCAATCCCAACAGGATCGGGTTGGACAGCAGCTCGTTGAATTTCTGGTCGTCGGAAACCGGCGCCGGCACGATTGGCGGTTCGGCAGGAGCAGGAGCAGGAGCGGCGTCTGGCGCAGGTGCTGCCGGCGTTGGTGCCACGTCTGCAGCGGCCGTCGCAGGGCTCGCTGCCAACTCAGCCGACATGGCCGGAGCATCCGTTGCAGCCGGTGCCTCCGTTGTAGCCGGTGCAGCCGGTGCAGCCGGTGCATCCACCGCACCTTCGGCTTGCAACTTGGCCAATTGATTGTTCTTCAGCTCGATAAGGCGTTGCAACTTGTCCATCTGACTTTGCAGATCAGTCATGCGGCTTTTCAGTTCAGCATTGTCACGACGCTTCGTGTCGAGGCTTTCCTTGGTCACGGCCAGCTTGTTGTTCAGGTTCTTGGCATCGCCCGCAGCACCTTTACCACCCGCCTTGCCGGATTCGGCCGAGACCAGGCTCAGTTTGTCCTTGGCGTTTTGTGCAGTACCGGCTTCAGCGGTGCCACGCTTGGTGGCATCGAGTTGTTGCTCAGTAGTACCGGGTTTTGCCACATAGCGACGCCCCTGGCGCCACGCGGTGTTTTGCGCAGCCACCTCAGCGATTGCCTTGGGTTGCGGCAGGCTGGTGGCTTGCGCCTGATCCGGCAGGCGCAATACCTGACCGGTTTTCAGGCGGTTGATGTTGCCGTCGATAAAGGCATCCGGATTCAACGCCTGGATGGCCAGCATGGTTTGCTGAATCGAGCCGCCGTTGCGCGCCTTCGCGGCGATTTCCCACAGGGTGTCGCGCGCCGTGGTGGTGTGTTGACTCGGTTGGGTGGCACCCGTCACGGGGGCCGTGACGTTTTGTGTCGGCGCTGGCTGCGCAGCCGCTTCAGCGGTCTGCGGCGAGAATTTGGACGGGTCGAGCAGCACGCTGTAATCGCGGAGCAGGCGACCGTTAGGCCACATCACCTGAACCAGGAATTTCACCATGGGTTCAGACAGGGGTTTGCTGGAGGTCACACGCAGGATGCTTTTACCACTGGCGTTGAGCACCGGTGTGAAGGTCAGGTCATTGAGAAATGCCTGGCGGTCGACACCGGCCTTGGCGAAGTCTTCGGGTGAGGCCAGGCTCGGCACCACTTCGGCAACCGTAAGGTCCTTGACGTCAAGCAGTTCGATTTCCGCCACCAACGGCTGGTTCAGCGTCGACTTCAGGGTCAATTCCCCGAGCCCGAGGGCATGTGCCATGCCGGAGGACAGCGCCGAGGCGGCCGCAATTGCTAACACCAGTTTGCGAACTTGAACCATAGCCTCATCCTTTGTTTGAACATTCCTCGGCCAGCGAGAAGGTCTAGATAGTCGCTGCCGTAAGGCATTGCGCGCCCTGTTAGAATCATTCTGCAAATTGTTGCCAAGTATCTTTTACAGCAGGTTTTTTATCAACAATTCAGCCACCTGCACAGCATTCAGCGCCGCGCCTTTGCGTACGTTATCTGACGTCAGCCACACATTAAGTTCCGACAGGTCGTCGATACCGCTGCGAACCCGACCGACGTACACCACGTCCTGCCCCACCGCATCGCCCACTGCGGTCGGATAATCGCCGGCCTCGACCAGCTCGATACCCGGCGCATCTTCCAGCGCCGCGTTGACTTTCGCCAGGTCGACAGCACTCGCTGACTGCAAGGTCACACTAAAGCTATCGCCAAAAAACACCGGGGCTTGAATGCAAGTGACGGAAATCTTTAATGACGGCAGCGCCAACACCTGCCGCAACTCACGCACCAGGCGTTTTTCCAGCAGCGTATGGCCCTGCTCATCCGGTTTGCCGACCTGAGCCAGCAGGTTGAACGCCATTTGCCGATCGAAGAACGTCGGCTCCAGCGGACGCACGTTCAGCAGCTCGGCGGTTTGCCGGGCCAGCTCCGTCACTGCTTCGCGCCCTTGGGCGGAGACCGCGAGGCTGGCGGTCACATTGACCCGCTGCAGGTCGATCACCCCAAGCAACGGCGCCAGTACCACGGCCAGGGTGGTGGCCGACGGGCTCGGGCTGCTGACCTGGAATGGCTTTTTCAAACCCGCCAACACCGCGGCATTGGCTTCCGGCACCACTTGCGGCGCCTGATCCGCCGACAAAGCGCCAGACAGGTCGATCAACGAGCAACCGGCGGCGCTGGCGCGCGACGCGAAACTAAGCGTCACCGCAGGACCGGCCGCAAAAAACACCAACTGGACTTTGCTGAAATCGAACTCATCAACTTCCCGCACCCGCACATTCTTGCCGCGAAACGGCACCGAATGACCGGCTGATTCGCTGCTCGCCAGCAAATGCAGATTGCCGACCGGAAAGTCGCGCTCTTCAAGAATCTGCACCAGCGTTTCGCCGACAGTACCGGTGGCGCCGATCACGGCGATATCAAAGGACTGGCTCATGGTTCTACCTCAGGCGAAACGGGGGGAGCGGCACTTTACCGGCTGGGTGGCGTGCAGGCAATTTCTGCCGGGGATTTGTGGTGTCTGCGCCGGCCTCTTCGCTGGCAAGTCGAATCGTCGCACCGCAGCTCCTACAGGGTCGTGCGCGTTTTCAAAATTGGCAATGACCTCTGGCCTCTTCGCTGGCTTGCCAGCGAAGGCGTCCTGCCGGGCAATCCATCAATCTCAGACTGCACAAAACAAAAAACCCGCACCTCTTTCAAGGCACGGGTTCTTTTTGTTGCTTCAACCGATCAACGCTCAAGCAAAATCCGCAGCATGCGACGCAGCGGTTCGGCCGCGCCCCACAGCAGTTGGTCGCCGACGGTGAAGGCACCGACGAATTGCGAACCCATGTTCAGCTTGCGCAGACGGCCAACCGGCACGTTCAGGGTGCCGGTGACCTTAGTCGGACTCAGCTCCTGGATGCTAATGTCGCGGTTGTTCGGCACCAGTTTCACCCAAGGGTTGTGCTGACTGATCAGCCCTTCGATGTCGGCAATCGGCACGTCTTTGTTCAGTTTGATGGTCAGCGCCTGGCTGTGGCAGCGCATGGCGCCGATGCGTACGCAGATACCATCGACCGGGATCGGGCTCTTGAAGCGACCGAGGATCTTGTTGGTCTCGGCCTGGGCCTTCCACTCTTCGCGGCTCTGACCGTTCGGCAATTCCTTGTCGATCCACGGGATCAGGCTGCCGGCCAGCGGTACGCCGAAGTTTTCGGTCGGGTACGCTTCGCTGCGCATGGCTTCGGCCACACGACGGTCGATGTCGAGGATCGCGCTGGCCGGGTCAGCCAGTTGATCCGCGACAGCAGCGTGGGTCGCGCCCATTTGCTTGATCAGTTCACGCATGTTCTGCGCGCCGGCACCGGAGGCCGCCTGGTAGGTCATGGCGCTCATCCACTCGACCAGACCGGCTTCGAACAGGCCGCCCAGGCCCATCAGCATCAGGCTGACGGTGCAGTTGCCGCCGATGTAGTTCTTGGTGCCCGCATCCAGCTGCTGGTCGATGACCTTGCGGTTGACCGGGTCCAGGACGATGACCGCGTCATCCTGCATACGCAGGCTGGAAGCGGCGTCGATCCAGTAACCCTGCCAGCCGGCTTCGCGCAGCTTGGGGAATACTTCGCTGGTGTAGTCGCCACCCTGGCAGGTCAGAATCACGTCGAGGGTTTTCAGCTCTTCAATGCTGTAAGCGTCCTTGAGCGGAGCAATGTCCTTGCCCACGGACGGGCCTTGGCCACCGACATTGGAAGTGGTGAAAAACACCGGCTCAATAAGATCGAAATCCTGCTCTTCCAGCATCCGCTGCATGAGCACGGAACCGACCATACCGCGCCAACCGATCAGACCTACACGTTTCATCGCAACTACACCTTCTTAAAAAAGTGGGCCGCTGCTTTCGAAGTTGAAAGTGGCAGCGGGCCCGAGAGATTACAGATTCCGCAGCGCGGCGACTACTGCGTCGCCCATTTCTTGCGTATCGACTTTAGTGCAACCGGCCGACCAAATATCGCCTGTACGCAGGCCTTGGTCCAGCACCAGGCTCACGGCTTGCTCGATTGCATCGGCCGCTGCCTGCTGGTTGAAGCTGTAACGCAGCATCATCGACACCGACAAAATGGTCGCCAATGGGTTAGCGATACCCTTGCCGGCGATGTCCGGTGCCGAACCGTGGCACGGTTCGTACATGCCCTTGTTATTGGTGTCCAGGGACGCCGACGGCAGCATGCCGATGGAACCGGTGAGCATCGAGGCCTGGTCGGACAGGATGTCGCCGAACATGTTGTCGGTCACGATCACGTCGAACTGCTTTGGTGCACGCACCAGCTGCATGGCGGCGTTGTCGACGTACATGTGGCTCAGTTCGACTTGCGGGTAATCCTTGGCCACTTCCTCGACGATTTCACGCCACAGCTGGCTGGACGCCAGCACGTTGGCCTTGTCCACCGAGCACAGTTTTTTGCCGCGCACCATGGCCATGTCAAAACCGACGCGGGCGATGCGGCGGATTTCACTTTCGCTGTACGGCAGGGTGTCGTAGGACTGACGCTCGCCGTTTTCCAGGGTACGGGTGCCGCGTGGCGCGCCGAAGTAGATACCGCCGGTCAGCTCACGGACGATCAGGATGTCCAGGCCGGCGACGATTTCCGGCTTCAGGCTGGAAGCCTCGGCCAGTTGCGGGTACAGGATCGCCGGGCGCAGGTTGCCGAACAGGCCCAGTTGCGCACGGATTTTCAGCAGACCGCGCTCAGGGCGGATGTCACGCTCGATGGTGTCCCACTTCGGGCCACCCACGGCACCCAGCAACACAGCGTCGGCTGCGCGGGCACGCTCCAGGGTTTCGTCGGCCAATGGCACGCCGTGCTTGTCGATGGCCGCGCCACCGATCACGTCGTGGCTCAGCTCGAAGCCCAAGCTGTACTTGTCGCTGGCCAGTTCTAGCACCTTGACTGCTTCGGCCATGATTTCCGGGCCAATACCGTCACCTGGGAGAATCAGAATCTGCTTGCTCATGCTTTCCTCATGTCATCAGTCGGTGCGCCCCAGGGGCACACCCGGAAAAATTCTATCGATCGGTGGCTATCTTTCTACAAACAGCACCAGCACATCGGTGCTGAATGAACCATCGGCCTCAATCTCAAAATATTCGCGCACTTCGTTGCCCATCGACTGCTGCAACTCGCGGATTGCGGCGCGCATCACTTCAGGTGTGCGCATGCGCTCAACCCAGCTGTTGTACTCCAGACGCAACCGTTGACGCGTAGTGCTGCGGGTATGCAACCCCGCTTCGCTGACCTGGCGCAACCACTCGCCGGCGGAATAATCGCGCACATGACTGGTGTCGCGCAGCACTTCGACGCTTTGCAGGTAAGTGTCGAACAACGGACTGCCCGGTGACAACACGTCGATGAACGCCGCCACACCGCCCGGTTTCAGCACCCGACGCACTTCGCGCAGGGCCACACCGAGATCGCTCCAATGGTGCGCCGAATAACGGCTGAACACGAAGTCGAACTCACCGTCGGCGAACGGCAGACGCTCAGCGGCTCCGTTCACCGTGGTCACGTTGCTCAAGCCACGGTCCACGGCAGCAGCGGCGACTACATCGAGCATCTGCTGGGACAGGTCGTAGGCGACCACTTCCTTGACCAGCGACGCCACGTGAAAACTCACATGACCGGCGCCACACCCCAGGTCCAACACCCGGGCATTGCCCTGCCCTGCCAGCTCAGCCTGTAGCAACGCGAATTCAGTGCCTTGAGCGTGTACGGCGCTGCTCAGATAGGCCGAAGCCTGCTCACCGAATTGCTTTTGTACAACCTGAGTGTGTTGGGCGGTGCTGGTCATGGGGACTTCCTTTTTGGGGTGAGTCTTGTGGTGTCTACTCGGGCCTCATCGCGAGCAAGCTCAGCCCCTACAGGGATTTGTGGCGTTCACATAACCTGTGGGAGCCGAGCTTGCTCGCGATGGGGCCGCAATTGCCTGCATCAATCACGCGTCGCGAAACAACCAAGGCTGGCTCGCACGATGCTTGGCCTCAAACGTCGCAATCGCCTCGTGGTCCTGCAAGGTCAGGCCGATATCGTCCAGACCGTTCAACAGGCAATGCTTGCGAAACGCATCGATCTCAAATTGATGCACCTTGCCATCCGGGCGGGTCACGGTCTGGGCTTGCAGGTCAACCTGCAGCTGGTAGCCGGGATTCGCTTCAACCTGCTGAAACAGCTCATCAACCTCAGCGTCACTCAAGATGATCGGCAGCAAGCCGTTCTTGAAGCTGTTGTTGAAGAAGATGTCGGCGTAGCTCGGCGCGATGATGCTGCGGAAACCGTATTCTTCCAGCGCCCATGGCGCGTGCTCACGGCTGGAGCCGCACCCGAAGTTCTCGCGGGCCAGCAATACGCTGGCGCCTTGATAGCGTTCGGCGTTGAGGATGAAGTCCTTGTTCAGTGGACGCGTGGAGTTGTCCTGATACGGCTGCCCCACATCCAGATAACGCCATTCATCGAACAGGTTCGGACCAAAACCGGTGCGCTTGATCGACTTCAAGAACTGCTTCGGAATGATCTGATCGGTATCGACGTTGGCACGATCCAAAGGCGCGACAAGACCAGTGTGCTGGGTAAAAGCTTTCATGCTGCGCTCCTTTAGATCAATTCACGGACGTCGACGAAACGACCGTTTACAGCCGCGGCGGCGGCCATTGCCGGGCTGACCAGGTGAGTACGACCACCGGCGCCCTGACGGCCTTCGAAGTTGCGGTTGGAAGTCGAGGCGCAATGCTCGCCCGACTCCAAACGGTCCGGGTTCATCGCCAGGCACATCGAGCAACCCGGCTCACGCCACTCAAAACCGGCTTCGAGGAAGATTTTGTCCAGACCTTCAGCTTCGGCCTGCGCCTTCACCAGACCCGAGCCCGGCACGACGATGGCCTGCTTGATGGTCGACGCAACTTTGCGGCCCTTGGCGATCACGGCGGCGGCGCGCAAGTCTTCGATCCGCGAGTTGGTGCAGGATCCGATGAACACGCGATCCAGCTGAATGTCAGTGATCGCCTGATTGGCGGTCAAACCCATGTACTTCAAGGCGCGAACGATGGAGTCGCGCTTGACCAGGTCCATTTCCTTCGCCGGGTCCGGCACGTTCTGATCCACGGCCAGGACCATTTCAGGCGAGGTTCCCCAGCTGACTTGCGGCTTGATCTGGGTGGCGTCGAGTTCAACGATGGTGTCGAAGGTGGCGTCTTTATCCGACACCAGGTCTTTCCACGCTTCGACGGCCAAGTCCCATTCCGCGCCTTTCGGGGCGAATGGACGGCCCTTCACGTAGGCCACGGTTTTTTCGTCCGCCGCTACCAGACCAACGCGTGCGCCGGCCTCGATGGACATGTTGCAGATGGTCATGCGACCTTCAACCGACAAGTCACGAATCGCGCTACCAGCGAACTCGATGGCATGGCCGTTACCACCAGCAGTACCAATTTTGCCGATTACGGCGAGGACGATGTCCTTGGCCGTCACGCCGAACGGCAATTGGCCTTCGACCGACACCAGCATATTCTTCATTTTCTTGGCGACTAGGCACTGAGTGGCGAGCACGTGCTCGACCTCGGAGGTGCCGATACCGTGAGCCAGGGCACCGAATGCACCGTGGGTCGAGGTATGGGAGTCGCCGCACACCACGGTCATGCCCGGCAAGGTCGCGCCCTGCTCCGGGCCGATGACGTGGACGATGCCTTGGCGAATGTCGTTCATCTTGAATTCGACGATACCGTATTCATCACAGTTGTCATCGAGGGTCTGAACCTGCAAACGCGAGACCTGGTCGACAATGGCTTCGATGCCGCCTTTGCGCTCCGGTGTGGTCGGTACGTTGTGGTCCGGGGTTGCGATGTTGGCATCGATGCGCCAAGGCTTGCGCCCGGCCAGACGCAGACCTTCAAAAGCTTGCGGCGAGGTCACTTCGTGGATGATGTGACGATCGATATAAATCAGCGCGGAGCCATCGTCGCGCTGTTTGACCAAATGCGAATCCCAGAGCTTGTCGTAGAGCGTTTTGCCGGCCATCAGACGGTTCCTCATCAGCTTGTTTCTATGCCCTGGGTTATGAGCAACTCAATAACCCCTTGGCTTGTGAGGTCGATCCTAGGGGGTTACATTAAATAACTCAAATTCATATTTTTTATGCTTTGGATAACCAACTGGAATACAACAATGGATCTGGCCAACCTCAATGCCTTTATCGCGATCGCCGAGACTGGGAGCTTCTCTGGTGCCGGTGAACGACTGCACCTCACCCAACCGGCGATCAGCAAACGCATAGCCGGGCTAGAGCAGCAATTAAAGGTTCGGCTGTTTGATCGCCTGGGCCGTGAAGTCGGCCTGACCGAGGCCGGCCGCGCCCTGTTGCCACGGGCTTATCAGATACTCAATGTGCTGGACGACACCCGACGAGCCCTGACCAATCTGACTGGGGAAGTGTCCGGCCGTCTGACCCTGGCCACCAGTCACCATATCGGTCTGCACCGTTTGCCACCCTTATTGAGGGAGTTCACCCGGCGTTACCCACAAGTGGCGCTGGATATTCAGTTCCTCGATTCGGAAGTGGCCTACGACGAAATCCTCCATGGCCGCGCGGAACTGGCGGTGATTACATTGGCGCCAGAGCCGCACCCACTGGTCAAGGCGACGCCGGTTTGGGACGACCCATTGGATTTCGTGGTCGCCCCAGAGCATTCACTCATCAGCAACGGGCCGGTGAATCTGGCAGACATCGCCTTGCACCCGGCGGTTTTCCCCGGTGGCAACACCTTTACTCATCACATCGTTCAGCGGCTGTTCGAGGCGCAAGGCCTGACACCGAACATCGCCATGAGCACCAATTATCTGGAAACGATCAAGATGATGGTCTCAATCGGCTTGGCCTGGAGCGTATTGCCGCGCACGATGCTCGATGAACAGGTTGCGCGAATACCCTTGCCCGGCATACAACTGACTCGCCAGCTAGGCTATATCTTGCACACCGAAAGGACGCTATCGAATGCGGCAAGGGCGTTTATGTCCTTGCTGGATGCACAAATCGATCTGCCAGGGACTCCTGGCTAGCGCGTGCTCCGCCTGTTAGAGCCGCAAAACCCTGCGCTTAACGCCCATTTCCGCCCAAGGCCTGCTGCCAATGCCGAAATCTGTTGACCGTGTTCCGCCGATGCCGCGCATTCAGGCGCTTGACCCTAAACGGTCCGAGCTGAGCTGGGAAAGCGCGCCACAATTGCTCGCCGCCTTGAACGGCGCGCGGCTGGGGGCCTGGTGTTGGGACATCGAGCGCGGGCAGATCAGCTGGTCGCGAGGAACTCAGGCGCTGTTTGGTTTTGATCCGCATGTGCCATTGCCCGAGGACCTGGAATACCTCGATTTGCTGCCACCGGAAGATCGCGCAAAAACCGTCCGTGCGTTCGATGCCGTGATTGCCGGCGCCCCCCTTGAGCAAGCGATGCACCACCGCATCCGCTGGCCCGATGGCAGCTTGCACTGGCTGGAAATCAGCGGCAGCCTGCTGCCGGACATCCACGGCCGGACACGCATGATTGGTGTCATCCGCGAAATCACTCATCAGCGTCAGCGCGAACAAGCCCTGAGTAGCTCGGAAAAACGCTTCGCCACGCTGTTTCACCTGTGCCCGAACATGGTGTTGCTGACTCGCCAGGAAGACGGCCTGATCACCGAAGCCAACCAGTACTTTGAAAGCCTGTTCGGCTGGCCAGTGCAGAACGCGATTGGCCGCACCACACTGGAACTGGGCCTCTGGGTTCACCCGGAGCAACGCGCCGAGCTGGTCTCGGCCAGCAAGGCCAAAGGCGAGCTGATCAGCATGGAGGTACAGCTGCGTGCCAGCGACGGGCAGATCCACAATGGCATCCTCAGCGCGCAAAAGGTCGAACTCGAGGGCCAGCCGTATTTGTTGAGCACCTTCCTCGACACCACCGAACGCAAAATCGCCGAACAAGCCCTCAAGGACAGCCAGGAGCGTCTGGACCTGGCCCTGGACTCTGCGCAACTCGGCACCTGGGACTGGCACATTCCCAGCGGCATGCTCTACGGCTCGGCACGGGCCGCGCAGTTGCACGGGCTGGAGGCCATACCCTTCCATGAATCCTTCGACGATTTTTTTGAAGGCGTGCCTGGCGAAGAGCGCGACACCATGCGCGACGCCTATCGTAGCCTGCGCGAAGGCCCGGCCGGCAATTATCAACTGACCTACCGCGTACAGCTGCCGGACGGCAGTTCGCGCTACCTGGAAAGCCGCGCCCGCCTCTACCGCGATGAAAACGGCACGCCGCTGCGCATGGCTGGCACCCTGCTGGACATCACCGATCAGGTGGAGCGCGAACAGCGACTGGTGGCCTCCGAAGAGAAATTCGCCACGCTGTTCCAGGTCAGCCCGGACCCGATTTGCGTGACAGACCAGGACACCGGCCAGTTCATCGAGATCAATTCCAGTTTCACCCAGACCTTTGGCTGGAGCGCCGCTGAAGTGATTGGCCAAAACGCCGACGAGATTGGCCTGTGGGACGCGGCGGCGAACAGCCCACAACGAATCGAACAGGTCATCCGTGAACAAGGGCTGGACAATGTCGCCATCGTCGCCCGGCACAAGGACGGGCAATCCTTGACCTGCGTGATTTCCAGCCACCAGATAAGCGTTGGCAACCAACCCTGCATCGTCACCACCTTGCGCGACATCTCTCACCAGCAACGCTCCGAAGCGGCGCTCAAGGCCAGTGAAGAGAAGTTCGCCAAGGCGTTCCACTCAAGCCCCGACGCCATCACCATTACCGAGCGCGATACCGGGCGATATCTGGAGGTCAACGACGGTTTCTGCCGCCTGACCGGCTACCGCGCACAAGAAGTGATCGGTTGTACGGTGTATGAAGTGGGCATTTGGGCCGAAGAGAAACAACGTGCGGCGTTGCTGGCCGAGCTGCAGATCAAGGGCCGTGTGCATCACAGGGAGATGCTCGGGCGCAATAAAGGCGGGGAGTTGCTGACCGTCGAAGTCTCGGTGGAGCCAATCACCCTCAACGAAACAGCCTGCCTGTTGCTGACGGCTCGCGACGTCAGCCTGCTGAAAAACGCCGAGGCGCAAATCCGTCACCTGGCCTACCACGACCCCCTGACCAACCTGCCCAACCGCGCCTTGCTGATGGACCGCCTGAGCCAGCAAATCGCCTTGCTCAAGCGCCATAATCTGCGGGGTGCGCTACTGTTCCTTGACCTTGATCACTTCAAGCACATCAACGACTCCCTCGGTCACCCGGTCGGCGATACGGTGTTGAAAATCATCACCGCACGACTGGAAGCCAGCGTGCGCATGGAAGACACCGTGGCACGACTGGGCGGTGATGAATTTGTGGTGTTGCTCAGCGGCCTGGAAGGTTCGCGCAATGAAGTCAGCGTTGAGGTTCAGCAACAGGCCGACACGTTACGAGAACTGCTGTCGGAACCGATGTTCCTCGATGGCCAGCGCCTGCAAGTGACGCCAAGCATTGGCATCGCGCTGATTCCGGACCACGGCTCGACCCCGACCGACCTGCTCAAACGCGCCGACATCGCGCTTTACCGCGCCAAGGACTCGGGGCGCAACACCTCGCAGATGTACCACAACGCCATGCAGAAGGCTGCCAGCGAACGCCTGCGCATGGAAACCGACCTGCGCCTGGCCCTTTCCCGGGGCGAATTTCATGTGCATTACCAACCGCAGGTCGACGCCCGGGGCAATCGCATTGTCGGCGCCGAAGCGCTGGTGCGCTGGAACCACCCGGAGCTCGGCGCGCAATCCCCGACCGAGTTCATCAAGGTGCTGGAAGACAGTGGCCTGATTCTTGAAGTCGGCACCTGGATAATCGACGAAGCCTGCGGGGCCTTCAAACAACTGGTTGCCAAAGGCCTGGTCAACCCGCTCAGCTTCAGTCTGTGTGTAAACATCAGCCCTAGGCAATTTCGTCAAACCGATTTCGTCGAGCGCATCGAACACAGCCTCACCAGCCATGGCCTGCCCTGCTCGTTGCTGAAACTGGAAATCACCGAGGGCATCGTCATCCAGAACCTGGAAGACACCATCAACAAAATGCGCCGCCTGAAAAAACTCGGCGTGAGTTTCGCGATGGACGACTTCGGCACCGGCTACTCCTCACTGACCTACCTCAAGCGCTTGCCGGTCGACACCCTGAAAATCGATCAGTCATTCATTCGCGACGCTACTACCGATCCGAACGATGCCGAGATCATCCGAGCCATTGTCGCCATGGCTCGCAGCCTGGAACTGAAAGTGATTGCCGAAGGGGTAGAAACGCCGGAGCAACTGGAGTTTTTGCAAGGGCTGGGTTGCGATTTTTATCAGGGGTATTTACACAGCCGGCCGTTGCCGATGGAAGAGTTTCAAAAACTCCTGAAATAGCGAACACAAAAAAGGGCGCCACCAGGGCGCCCTTTTCATTGCTCTGGCTTAGTGCTGCAGAGCCGGCTTTTGCGTCCCGTTGATCGGGATGCGTTTGGCTTTCGCCTCTTCTGGCACGATGCGCACCAGATCGATGCTCAACAGACCGTTACGCAGGTCAGCGGCCTTGATCTCGATGTGATCCGCCAGGCGGAATGACAGCTTGAACGCACGCTGGGCGATGCCTTGGTGCAGGAAGGTCACGCTTTCGTTCGCTTCGCGTTTGCCGCCACTGATGGTCAGCACACCTTTCTCGACTTGCAGGTCCAGGTCTTCTTCCTGGAAACCGGCTGCGGCGACGACGATGCGGTATTGATCATCACCGTGTTTTTCCACGTTGTAGGGCGGGTAGGTGCTGCCTGGCTCGTTGCGCAGAGCGGTTTCGAAAAGGTCGTTGAAACGGTCGAAACCTACCGAGGAACGGAACAGTGGGGCCAGGGAAAATGCAGTAGTCATGGTTCAAATCTCCTGAAAACAATCAGCAAGGTTTTTGTCTCCGCGACCCGAATTCGGCATCGCGTACCCCTTAGATAGGGACCACTGATTGCATTTCAAGAGATTAATTGGAGATTTTTTTCAGGCCGCTTCGCTGACCTGTAGACCGAGCAAACGCGAAACGTGATCGAGCTCGGTCTCACGACGCAGGACGGTGAACAGCTCAACCGCTTCCGGATAATTGCGGGTCAGCATGGCCAGCCATTGCTTCAAACGCCCCGGCGATTGGCGAGGGGTCATCTGCGCCTTGGCTTGCAGCCAGAAGTCTTGAATCAGCGGCAACAGCTCAGCCCAGGTCATCTCGACCACTTCTTCACCGGCTCGCGCCGCAGCGATTTGCCGGGCCAGGTCGGGCCGCGAGACCAGGCCGCGACCGAGCATGATGTCTTCGACGCCGCTGATTTCGCGACAACGACGCCAGTCTTCGACGTTCCAGATGTCGCCATTGGCAAACACCGGCACCTTGACCACTTCTTGCACCCGAGGGATCCACTCCCAATGCGCAGGGGGTTTGTAGCCATCGGTCTTGGTCCGCGCATGCACCACGATATGGGCGGCACCACCTTCGGCCAAAGCCGTGGCACAGACCAGAGAACCGTCCGGACTGTCGAAGCCCAAACGCATCTTCGCGGTCACCGGGATGTGTGCAGGCACCGCGCGACGCACATGTTCGACGATTTGGTTGAGCAGCTCAGGCTCTTTGAGCAACACCGCGCCACCGCGAGACTTGTTGACAGTCTTGGCAGGGCAGCCGAAGTTCAGGTCGATGACTTCAGACCCCAACTCACAGGCCAACGCGGCGTTTTCCGCCAGGCACACGGGATCAGAACCGAGCAGTTGCACGCGCAGCGGCACACCGGACGCGGTGCGCGCACCGGTCAGCAGTTCGGGGCCGAACTTGTGGTAGTAGGCAGGCGTGAGCAGCTGATCGTTGATCCGGATGAACTCGGTCACGCACCAATCGATCCCGCCCACACGGGTCAACACGTCCCGCAGGATGTTGTCGACCAACCCCTCCATGGGCGCCAAAGCAATTTGCATGAAAAACACACTCGACGAAAAACGTGCGGCAGTTTACTGGATTGCGCGGGAAATCTGCAGAACATCGCAGATCCCCCTGCAGGAGTGAGCCTGCTCGCGATGAGCGATGACGCGGTGCACTGGGTAAACCGCGCCATCTGAATCGCGAGCAGGCTCGCTCCTATATTAGATTTGGGTGGTATTCAGTTCTTGCGACAACAACGCCGGGCCGTAGCCTTCAATGAACTCCGGTGGCATGCGCTTGGGCTTGCCGGTCGACAGTTCTATGCAGACGAAGGTAGTTTGGGCGCGCAGCAATGTGGTGTTGTCACGCGGGCGCTTCAACTGGAAATGTCGAGTCATTTTCAGACGCTGATCCCAATCGACGATCCAGGTCGCCAACTGCAATTCGTCATCTTCATAGGCTGCGGCCAGGTAGTCGATCTCGTGCCGCACCACAGCCATCGCCCGGTCCAGACGCCGATACTCGACCAGATCCAGGCCCAGACGCTGCGAGTGACGCCAAGCACAGCGCTCAAGCCATGTCACGTACACCGCATTATTAGCGTGACCCAGCCCGTCGATGTCCTCGGCGCCTACTTGCAGATCAATGATAAATGGCGTTGCCCGATCCCAGCTCATGCCCCACTCCCGGTCAGATAAAGTCGACCGGGGCAGTGTAACGGATGCTTACGCCGATTGGCGCGATTGCAGGCTGCGACCGGCCAACAGTGATAACACACCATCAATGACCCGGGGATCAGCCAGTACCCGCTGATGGCCGCCCTCTTCCAGGCGCAGCAAGCGGCTGTCGAACCAGGATTCATGGATCAGTTCGGATTCCTTGACCGACACGTAATTGTCATCTTCGGCATGGACGATCAGGCCAGGCATGTCGAGTTGATAGTGAGCGACATCCAGAGCCGCTGCGCGCATGCCGACGTCTTTCTCGACCTGACGAATGAAGGCCGAGCGCGCTTTGGGCGGCAGTCGCATGTAACGCGCAAAACCGCGCAGCACTCCGAGAATTCGCGCCGGGGCGGCAATCGTCACCAGGGTTTCGGTGCGCAGGCCCAATTGAACGGCGAGCATGGCACTGGCGCCCCCCATCGAATGACCGATGACTGCTTGCAGCGGCGGCAACTCGGCAGCGGCTTCCAGCATGGCCCGAGCGAACAGCACGACGTTTGCCTCTTCGCCAGGTGAGCGTCCATGCGCCGGGCCGTCGAGGGCGACCACGGTATACCCGGCCTCCACCAGCGCTGTGATGAGACTGGCGAACTGCGTCGGCCGCCCTTCCCAACCATGCATCAGCAACACGGCCGGGCCTTGCCCCCACCGTAGCGCCGAAAGGCCGAAGCGCAGCGTGATACGTTCGGACTTCGCCAGAAGTGGCAGCTCCCAATCACGCGGAGGCAGTTCTCGCGGGGTCATGAACGCCAGTCGCATTTTGCTCGCGACCAGTTGTGGTGCGAACCAGCCCAAGGTGCCATTAACGCCACGAACCCACTTCAACGTGCTCATCGCTCTCACTCCTCAGGCCAACGCCTTCAGGTCACAGCACCGCCGATTTGGCGGCGCGCAGCAATCGATCGGACAACTCACCGGGCCCCAGCGCGCGAGCCAGCGCCAAACCACCCACCATCAAGGCCATGTCTGCCAAGGCTTTGTCGGTGTCTTCCGGGCTGGCCGCCAACTGCGCGACCATCAATTCCACATGCTCGTTCAGAGCGACACGAAACGCATCCGGCAACCGTCCCAGTTCGCCAACAGACGCCGGGATCGGGCACGCCGATTCGGAGGAGTCACGGTGCTTACGCGACAGGTAAAACGCAGCCACCAGTGCGCGACGTTCTTCACCGGTGAGCTGCGCATCCATGTCAGCAATCAGGTCACGACGGTGTCCCAGCAGTTGCTGGAACGCCTCCAGCATCATGGCGTCCTTGCTTTCGAAGTGCGCATAGAAGCCGCCGACGGTCAGGCCGGCTGCGCCCATCACTTCGCCCACGCTCGGCTCTGCCGGGCCGCGCTGAATCAGCGCTGCGCTGGCAGCCTTAAGGATGCGTTCGCGGGTTTGAGCTTTTTTATCGTTCATCGTTGCCTCCGAATATTACGACTAGAATATTATTCTCATAATAATTTTTCGCAAGTCGTGGATGTGACCGCTGGTCTGAAGAACAGTTTGAAAGAAATAGGGGATTTGGCCAAACGCCAGACAAACAAAAGGGCCATTCAATAATTGAATGACCCTTATAAAATCCCGCAGAGCGGGTAATCGTGGCGTCCCCTAGGGGACTCGAACCCCTGTTACCGCCGTGAAAGGGCGGTGTCCTAGGCCACTAGACGAAGGGGACGCAAAACCTTCTATACAACTGATCAGTGCTGAGAGCTGATCGATTCAAGACCTGCGTGGCCAGATCTTGAACTGTAAAATTGGTGGAGCTAGACGGGATCGAACCGTCGACCTCTTGCATGCCATGCAAGCGCTCTCCCAGCTGAGCTATAGCCCCGGATTTTTCGCCTCGCGGCGGAGCGACATCTTGCAACATCGCTTCTGTAAAACTGGCGTCCCCTAGGGGACTCGAACCCCTGTTACCGCCGTGAAAGGGCGGTGTCCTAGGCCACTAGACGAAGGGGACGCAAACCCTTCTATACAACAGATCAACGCTGAGTGTTGATCGCTTCAAGGCCGGTGTGGCCAGACCTTGAAGTGTAAATTGGTGGAGCTAGACGGGATCGAACCGTCGACCTCTTGCATGCCATGCAAGCGCTCTCCCAGCTGAGCTATAGCCCCTCATCGCTGAGGACGGGGCGAATCTTAATGGCGGATCAGAAAGCTGTCAAACTTATTTTTAACAATTTTCAAAATTTTTTGTCGCCATAACAATCACTTACCGCCCTCCCCCCGGGAAATCGGGGGCAGCGCCGAAGATCACGATCAAATGATCGTAGCCTCCGGCGGTTATCGCAGGGTCAAACGTCCTCAGGCGATGTTGCCCAAGAGTTTTTCCCACTCCTTGTTTTCTTTCTTCGACACGCCGCCCAGCAGGTCAATCGCCTGACGCAGACGGAAACGAGTCAGGTCCGGACCGAGGATTTCCATTGCGTCGAGCACTGACACCGAACTGGCCTGACCGGTAATCGCAGCAAACATCAGCGGCATGGCGTCACGCAGCTTTAGCTCCAAGGATTCAACCACCGCCTGAATCGTCGCGGTAATGCTGTCCTTCTCCCACTGACGCAAGCTTTCCAGTTTCCACAAGATCAGCTGCATCAACTGACGAACCTGATCGCCCGAGAGATTTTTCGATTCAAACAGTTTGGCATCCGGGTTCACGCCACCGGCAAAGAAGAAGCCGGCCAGCGGTGCAACCTGGCTGAAGGTTTCAACGCGTCCCTGTACATGCGGCGCGATCTTCATCATGTACTCAGGGTTCAATGCCCAGGTTTGCAGGCGCGAAGCGAACTCTTCCACCGGCAGGTCACGCAGCCACTGGCCGTTGAGCCACGACAGCTTCTCGATGTCGAAAATCGGCCCGCCCAGCGAGACACGGCTCAAGTCGAAATGGTCGACCATTTCCTGCAACGAGAATTTCTCGCGCTCGTCCGGCATCGACCAGCCCATGCGGCCGAGGTAGTTGAGCATCGCTTCCGGCATGAAGCCCATGCGCTCGTAGAACGTCACCGAGGTCGGATTCTTGCGCTTGGACAGCTTGCTCTTGTCCGGGTTACGCAGCAGCGGCATGTAGCACAGCTCAGGTTGCTCCCAGCCGAAGTACTCGTACAACAGAATCAGTTTCGGCGCCGAGGGCAGCCACTCTTCACCGCGCAGGACATGGGTGATGCCCATCAAGTGGTCGTCGACCACGTTGGCCAGGAAGTACGTCGGCAGGCCGTCGGTCTTCATCAGCACCTGCATGTCCATGCGATCCCACGGGATCTCGACGTCACCACGCAGCATGTCCGGCACCACGCACACGCCTTCGCTCGGTACTTTCATGCGGATCACGTGAGGTTCGCCAGCGGCCAGGCGACGGGCGACTTCTTCCTTGGACAGCAACAGCGCGCGGCCGTCGTAACGTGGGGTTTCGCCGCGAGCCATTTGCTCGGCGCGCATCTGGTCCAGTTCTTCGGCGGTGCAGAAGCACGGGAAGGCATGACCCATTTCAACCAGCTGCTGGCAATACTTCTGGTAAATCTCACCGCGCTCGCTTTGACGGTAAGGACCGTGCGGGCCACCCACGTCCGGGCCTTCGCTCCAGTCGATACCCAACCAGCGCAGCGCGTCGAAAATCTGCTGTTCGGACTCGCGGGTCGAACGCAATTGGTCGGTGTCTTCAATCCGCAGGATGAACTCACCGCCATGCTGCTTGGCAAAGCAGTAGTTGAACAAAGCGATGTAAGCGGTACCTACGTGGGGGTCCCCGGTAGGCGATGGCGCGATGCGCGTGCGGACGGTGGTCATGGCAAGTCTCGAAATGAAGATAAAACAAAGGGCGAATGGTAACAGGCGATACCCGCCCCGCTCCAGTGAGCAGGGCATTTAAGCCAAGTTTGCGTCTACAGCGCGCGTATGGCGTGCTGAATGGCCGAATATCAACCGATGGCATTTACCGCTTGTCGGCTGTATGACAGATTCACCTGCTGATACCTTTCCTTACATTTTCTCGACTACAGTCTGCCCCATGCCTGCCCAACTCAAGCGTCGCCTGTTTATTTTCCTGCTGCTCATCCTGCTGATTGCCGGGGGCTTCTTCGCCCACTGGTTCTTCAAGGGTCGATTTTATGAAAGCACCGATAACGCCTATGTCCAGGGCGAGATCACCCGCGTCTCTAGCCAACTTAGCGCGCGCATCGACCAAGTATTGGTGCATGACAATCAGCACGTCGAAAAAGGCCAGCTGCTGATCAAGCTCGAAGGCGCCGATTTCGACCTCGCCGTCGACCGCGCCAGCGCCAGCCTTGCCACCCGCGAGGCCGAACGCCTGCAAGCACAAAGCAAACTCACCCAGCAATCCAGCCTGATCGCGGCCAGCGAAGCGCAAGTGGCCTCCAGCCAGGCCAGCCTCGGCAGGTCGCTCATCGATTTGACCCGAGCCCAAACTTTGCGCAAACCGGGCTTCATCTCAGAAGAACGGGTGACCACTCTGTCTGCCGACAACCACATCGCCCGCTCGCAAGTCGCCAAGGCCCAGGCCGATGCTCAGAGTCAACGTCAGCAGGTCAACGCCCTGTCCGCCGAGATCAAGCGTCTTGACGCGCAGATCGCCAATGCCAAGGCCGAGCTGGCGCAAGCCGAACTGAACCTGACCCGCAGCGAAATCCACGCGCCCATCAGCGGCCTGATCGGCCAGCGCGCCGCCCGCGAAGGCCAAGTGGTGCAGGCCGGCGCGTATTTGCTGTCGATCGTCCCGGACCAGGACATCTGGATTCAGGCCAACTTCAAAGAAACCCAGATTGGCCACATGCAGCCCGGCCAAAGCGCAGAGCTGACCTTCGACGCTTACAGCGACACGCCGATCAAGGCGCGTGTCGACAGCCTGTTCGCCGCTTCCGGGGCGCAGTTCAGCCTGTTACCACCGGACAATGCCACGGGCAACTTCACCAAAGTTGTACAACGGATCCCGGTAAAACTGACCTTCGACGCGGACAATCCGCTGCAAGGCAAGATCCGCCCGGGCATGTCGGTCACCGCTAAAGTGAACATCAAAGACGCCCCTGACGATGGCCGGTGATCAGTTGATCCGCCCGGTCGGCGAACCGACCCGGCGGGACTGGATTGCGGTCATGAGCGTGATGCTCGGCGCCTTCATGGCCGTGCTCGACATCCAGATCACCAACTCTTCGCTCAAGGACATTCAGGGCGCCCTGTCGGCCACACTGGAAGAAGGCTCGTGGATTTCCACCTCGTACCTGGTGGCGGAAATCATCATGATCCCGCTGACCGCCTGGCTCGTGCAATTGCTGTCCGCGCGACGGCTGGCGGTGTGGGTTTCACTGGGCTTCCTGGTCGCCTCGCTGCTGTGCTCCATGGCGTGGAGCCTGGAAAGCATGATCGTCTTCCGCGCCTTGCAGGGCTTTACCGGCGGCGCGCTGATCCCGCTGGCGTTCACCCTGACGCTGATCAAACTCCCCGAGCATCACCGCGCCAAGGGCATGGCCATGTTCGCCATGACCGCCACCTTTGCACCCTCCATCGGCCCGACACTGGGCGGTTGGCTGACTGAAAACTGGGGCTGGGAATACATCTTCTACATCAACGTGCCACCGGGGCTGATCATGATCGCCGGCCTGATGTACGGCCTGGAGAAGAAGGAAGCGCACTGGGAATTACTGAAAAGCACCGACTACATGGGCATTCTCACCCTCGGCGTCGGCCTCGGTTGTTTGCAGGTGTTTCTGGAAGAAGGCCACCGCAAGGACTGGCTGGAGTCAAACCTGATCGTGACCCTGGGCAGCATCGCGCTAATCAGCCTGATCACCTTTGTGATCGTGCAGTTTTCCAAACCTAACCCGCTGATCAACCTAGGCATCCTGCGCAACCGCAACTTTGGCTTGTCGAGTATTTCCAGCCTGGGGATGGGCGTCGGGCTGTATGGCTCGATTTATCTGTTGCCGCTGTACCTGGCGCAGATCCAGAACTACAACGCCCTGCAGATCGGCGAAGTGATCATGTGGATGGGCGTGCCACAGCTGTTTCTGATTCCGCTGGTGCCCAAGCTGATGAAGTACATTTCGCCGAAGTGGCTGTGTACGCTTGGATTCGGGCTGTTCGGGATGGCGAGTTTTTATTCTGGAGTATTGAACCCGGACTTCGCCGGACCGCAGTTCAATCAGATCCAGCTCCTGCGCGCACTGGGGCAACCCCTGATAATGGTCACCATTTCGCTGATCGCCACCGCGTACATCCTGCCGCAGGACGCAGGCTCGGCGTCGAGCCTGTTCAACATCCTGCGCAACCTCGGCGGCGCGATTGGCATCGCCCTCCTCGCCACCCTTCTGGACGCGCGAACCAAGACGTATTTTGATTATTTGCGCGAAGCCATCGTGCCAAGCAATCCGCAGGTGGCCGAGCGGCTGGCATCGATGGCGGACCGACTGGGCAATGAGACGGCGGCACTTGCGAAGATCAGCGAGATTGCGCACCAACAGGCATCAATCATGGCCTACAACGATGCATTTCACTTTGTCGGGATTGCGCTGGGGGTGAGCATGCTGGCGATCTTGCTGACCAAAAAATTGCCGGAGGGGATTAAGGCTGGGGAAGCACATTAAGACCGAGGTGCCCCTATCGCGAGCAAGCTCGGCTCCTACAGGAGCCGAGCTTGCTCGCGATGGCGGCCTGACAGGTGCTGCAAATCAAACGGTGATCAACCGCTCCCGCAACTTGCCAATCTCATCGCGCATCTGCGCCGCTGCTTCAAACTCCAGATCACGCGCCAATGCGTACATCTTCTCTTCCAGGGCTTTAATACGCTTGGCGATCTCGCCCGGCGAGCGCAGTTCGGCTTCGTACTTGGCACTCTCTTCGGCAGCCTTGGCCATGCCTTTGCGCTTCTTGCTGCGCGAGCCCGGCACGGTGGCGCCTTCCATGATGTCGGCAACGTCCTTGAACACGCCCTTGGGCGTAATGCCGTTGGCCAGGTTGAAGGCGATCTGTTTATCGCGACGGCGCTCGGTTTCGCCGATCGCCCGCTCCATGGAGCCGGTGATGCGGTCGGCGTACAAAATCGCCCGACCATTGAGGTTACGCGCCGCCCGGCCGATGGTCTGGATCAGCGAGCGCTCGGAGCGCAGGAAGCCTTCCTTATCCGCATCGAGAATCGCCACCAACGACACTTCCGGCATGTCCAGACCTTCACGCAGCAGGTTGATCCCCACCAGCACGTCGAACGTACCGAGGCGCAAATCGCGAATGATTTCAACCCGCTCCACGGTGTCGATGTCCGAGTGCAGATAGCGCACGCGAACGCCGTGGTCGGCCAGGTAATCGGTCAAGTCTTCGGACATGCGCTTGGTCAGAGTCGTGACCAGAACCCGCTCTTCGAGCGCGACTCGCTTGCCGATTTCCGAGAGCAAGTCGTCGACCTGAGTCAGCGCCGGGCGGATCTCGATTTGCGGATCGACCAGCCCCGTCGGACGCACCAGCTGCTCAACGATACGGCCTGCATGCTCTGCCTCGTAATTGCCCGGCGTCGCCGAGACAAAAATCGTCTGCGGGCTGATGCTTTCGAATTCGTCAAAACGCATCGGCCGGTTATCCAGCGCGGACGGCAGGCGGAAACCGTATTCCACCAGCGTCTCTTTACGCGAACGGTCGCCCTTATACATCGCGCCGACCTGCGGCACGCTGACGTGGGACTCGTCGATCACCAACAAGGCGTCGGCCGGCAGATAGTCGAACAACGTCGGCGGGGCCTGGCCGGATTCACGACCCGACAGATAGCGCGAGTAGTTTTCGATGCCGTTGCAATAGCCCAGCTCGAGGATCATCTCCAGGTCGAAGCGCGTGCGCTGCTCCAGACGCTGGGCCTCAACAAGCTTGTTGTTGGTGCGCAGGTAATCCAGACGCTCCTGCAACTCGACCTTGATCCCTTCGACGGCACCGAGCAGGGTTTCTCGTGGAGTCACGTAGTGGCTTTTCGGATAGAACGTGAAGCGCGGCAGCTTGCGGATCACCTCGCCCGTCAGTGGATCGAAGGCAGACAGGCTCTCGACCTCGTCATCGAACAACTCGATGCGGATCGCTTCGAAATCGGATTCCGCCGGGTGGATATCAATCACATCGCCGCGCACCCGGAAGGTTGCACGGGCGAAATCCATGTCGTTGCGGGTGTATTGCAAGTCCGCCAGGCGACGCAGCAAGGCACGCTGATCGAGTTTGTCGCCGCGATCCACGTGCAACACCATCTTCAAATAGGTTTCCGGGCTGCCCAGACCGTAGATGCATGACACGGTGGTGACGATGATCGCGTCTTTGCGCTCCAGCAATGCCTTGGTCGCAGACAGGCGCATCTGCTCGATGTGATCGTTGATCGAAGCGTCTTTTTCGATGAAGGTGTCGGACGACGGTACGTAGGCTTCAGGCTGGTAATAGTCGTAGTAGGAAACGAAGTACTCCACCGCGTTGTTCGGGAAAAACGCCTTGAACTCTCCGTACAACTGAGCGGCCAGGGTCTTGTTCGGCGCCAGCACCAGGGTCGGACGCTGCACTTGCGCGATCACGTTGGCGATGCTGAACGTCTTGCCGGAGCCTGTCACACCGAGCAACGTCTGGTGCGCCAGCCCGGCTTCGATGCCTTCGACCATCAGGCGGATGGCTTCCGGCTGATCGCCGGCGGGCTCGAAGCGGGTGACTAGCTGGAATTCAGACATTCAATACCCCTGGGGTCGCGCCTGACCGGTCAAACCGGACAGCAACGAGAAAGACCACAAACGACCGAAGTCGCCCGAGGAAAAAACTGGATTGTGCTCAATGTGGAGTCGATTGCCTGCTCTTTCAAGGCAAACGTCCTACATCCCGTGAATCCTTTGACGACGCTAATCGGTGAATGGTCGAAAAATAATCGGAAAAACTTAGCGGAAAAGCCGAATCGTCTGTCGCCATCAATCGCAGATGACCTCTATACTAGCTCCCCGTTTGTGCACCGCTCTAGTGCATTCGGCTGGAGCGCCACACGTCCCTCCACTCTCCATTCAGAGCCGCCGCAAAAATGAGCCTGTTCTCCGCTGTCGAAATGGCACCACGCGATCCAATCCTGGGCCTCAACGAAGCATTCAACGCCGATACCCGTACCAACAAGGTCAACCTGGGGGTCGGTGTTTACTGCAACGAGGAGGGGCGAATTCCACTCCTGCGCGCCGTTGTCGAAGCCGAGACGATTCGCGTCGCTCAACACGCTTCCCGTGGCTACTTGCCAATCGACGGCATCGCTGCCTACGACCAGGCTGTGCAGAAACTACTGTTCGGCAATGACTCGCCGCTGATCGCCGCTGGCCGCGTCATCACCACCCAGGCCGTGGGCGGTACTGGCGCACTGAAAATCGGTGCCGACTTCCTCAAGCAACTGCTGCCGAACGCTGTCGTGGCGATCAGCGACCCGAGCTGGGAAAACCACCGAGCACTGTTCGAAACCGCCGGTTTCCCGGTGCAGAACTACCGTTACTACGACGCCGCGACCCACGACGTTAACCGCGTCGGCCTGCTGGAAGACCTGAACGCTCTACCCGCAGGCTCGATCGTTGTGCTGCACGCCTGCTGCCACAACCCGACCGGCGTAGACCTGAGCCCGGCGGACTGGAACAACGTACTGGAAGTGGTTAAAGCCAAAGGCCACGTACCGTTCCTCGACATGGCCTACCAGGGCTTTGGCGATGGCATCGACGAAGACGCCGCGGCTGTGCGCCTGTTCGCTGAGTCGGGCCTGACCTTCTTCGTGTCCAGTTCGTTCTCCAAATCGTTTTCGCTGTACGGCGAGCGCGTTGGCGCCCTGTCGATCGTCAGCGAATCGAAAGAAGAAAGCGCGCGCGTGCTGTCGCAAGTCAAACGCGTGATCCGCACCAACTACTCCAACCCGCCAACCCACGGCGCAAGCATCGTCGCCGCGGTGTTGAACAGCCCGGTCCTGCGTGCCCAGTGGGAAGAAGAACTGGCTGAAATGCGCCTGCGGATTCGCGGCATGCGCATTCAGATGGTCGACCTGCTGGCGAAAAACGCCCCGCAGCACGACTTCAGCTTCGTGGGTCGTCAGTGCGGCATGTTCTCTTACTCCGGCCTGACGGTTGAGCAAGTCACCCGCCTGCGCACCGAGTTCGGCATCTACGCCCTGGACACCGGCCGCATCTGCGTGGCTGCTCTGAACCAGAGCAATATCGATGTGGTGACCAAGGCCATCGTTCAGGTGATCTGAGTCGTTCGGTGATATGAAAAACGGGAAGCCAAATGGCTTCCCGTTTTTTATTTGGCGCAGATAATTCTCAAAGCAGCGACTCAGCCCTCTAGACTCCACACAATTCAAATGCAGGAGCTGGCTTGCCTGCGAAGGCGGTCGCCCAGCCAACATCAATGTTGAATGTGACGGCCTCATCGAAGCCAGCTCCTACAGGTTTTGTGCACATCCAGGATTTTTACGAGAACCCACATGAAAAACGATGACCTACGCGCAGACCGCGATGAGCTGGACCACTTCGTGCCTCGCACTCCGGCCAAACGCGGCAGTAACCTGGTAATGCAAGTCGCTGCGGGCGTGTTTCTCGGCGGCCTGGCCTTGTGGCTGGTGCAACTGGGCGCCACGATGCTCTACGCCAAAATGATGCTCGGCACCTTTACGTTTGGCGGTTAAGCCAGTTCGGTGGCACGCTGACTGGCAGCATCGTCATAGGCGACATAGAGCGACTCGGCAATCTGACTCTTGATCGCCTTGGTGCTTTCCAGGCCCAGAACAAAACCTTCGGCCTTGCCGCCGGCACGGTTCAATTCCTCGGCAGTGCTGGCCTGCGTGATTGCGTCGAACAGTTTTTCGGCGTGGGGGCCAACACCTTTGGGCAAGCTGATCTGAGAGATGCTCATGCGAGCACCCCGTTGTTGTGGGGTGTGCAGGCTGGGTGATTCATGGCGCGTACCTTTTCGGCGAATGGCCGGCAGCGCGTGTTACCACTTCCGGGCGGCCATGGTAGACCTCTGGGACGAATCTGGTAACCGCCCATGGCCGATAAACCACCGTCTGTCCCGACGAATTGCCCATGTTGCTATCAGACGCTTGACTTCTCTTTTTGAATCAGTAACATAGGCGCCATTCCGCGATAGCTCAGTTGGTAGAGCAAGTGACTGTTAATCACTGGGTCCCTGGTTCGAGTCCAGGTCGTGGAGCAATTATTATGCTTTTACATGTTTCCACATGACCAGAAAGCAGCCTACAAGCCCCGCCTAGTGCGGGGTTTGTCGTTTCTGGGTGTATATTCATGCACCCGGATACCTTCACTGTTTAAGGGTACGTGAAGAGGTATGCCGGTTCGATTTGGAGGCATACCCCTATGGCACGCACCGCGACCCCCCTTTCCGACTCCAAGTGCGAGGCAGCCAAGCCCCGCCCCGACAAGGATAACAAGCTGTACGACGGCCAAGGCCTGATCCTGGTGGTCAAGCCCTCTGGCGTGAAGACTTGGCGGTTCAGGTTCATCCGGCCTGATGGCCGCGAAGGGCTGGACACCTTCGGCAACTATCCGGCGCTAGGGCTAAAGGCTGCACGACAGCGTCGAGCGGAAGCCCTGGAACTGCTGGCCCACGGGATAGACCCCATGGAGCACGCCAAGCAAGCCAAGGTCGAGGCTTCCAACGCCCGCAGCCACACCTTCAAGGCGATGGCGTTGGCGTGGCACGCTACGAACGCCCCCAAGTGGAAGGAGGGGTACGCGCATAGCGTCCTGCGCCGACTGGAAACTCACCTCTTTCCCAGCCTTGGAGCCCGCCCAGTCTCCGACCTGAAAGCCCGCGACCTGCTGGCACCGCTCAAGGTCGTGGAAAAGTCCGATGCACTGGATCTGGCCAACCGCCTACGCCAGTACCAGGAAGGCATTATGCGTCACGCCGTCCAACACGGGCATATCGACAGCAACCCAGCCCGCGACCTGGTGGGCGCGACCGCCACGGGAAAATCCAAGCGCCGCCCTGCACTGTCCTTCAATAAAATCCCCGACCTGCTGGAACGGCTCGAAGCCTACAAAGGGCGTCAACTCACTCGACTGACGGTTCACCTGGCGCTGCTGTTGTTCATCCGCTCCAGTGAGCTGCGCTTCGCTCGCTGGCCTGAAATTGATCTGAAGCGGGGTGTCTGGACGATCCCCGGCGAGCGGGCACCCATCGAGGGCGTGAAGTACTCCCACCGTGGCGCCAAGATGGCCACGGCCCACGTGGTGCCGCTGAGCCGACAGGCCATCGCCATGCTTAAGCAGATTCAGCAGATCACCGGACACCTTGACCTAGTGTTTGCCGGCGACCACCACCACTGGAAGCCGATGTCGGAGAACACTGTGAACAAGGCCCTCAGCCTGATGGGGTACGACACCAAGACGGAGTTGTGCGGCCACGGCTTCAGGGCTATGGCCTGCTCAGCCCTGACGGTGTCCAGGCTGTGGAGCAAGGACGCAGTAGAACATCAAATGAGCCACCTAGAGCGCAACAAGGTGCGCGGTGCCTATACCCACCTGGCTGAACACATGGAAGAACGTCGGCAAATGATGCAGTGGTGGGCCGACTACCTGGAGGCCAATCGGAAACAGCACATTACCCCATACGACTTTGCCCACCCGGAGGCCGAAGGCGACAACGTGGTGTCGATCCTGCGCGGCTAACTCACTTTCGAAGGCGTACCCCCACCTGCTGACCTACTATATAGGGCGTCATATGGAGGCACGCCGACCCATGAAAGAAGACAAAAAACAGCAGGCGCTCAACGAGCTTTCCCAGCGACTCGCTCAGTCGTTTCAACAAATCACTCAGCCGTTTCTACCCCTTGGCAAGTTAATTGGGCATATAGGGGCCAGTCTTTATGCCGATTATCAAGAGTGCTTGGAGGCAAACAGGAAGCTCGAAAACTTACCGACGGATGAATACAAGAAGATCCCTCAGCTCCTGGAGCAGAAACGCGAACAAAGAAAATCAGGCGGACGTGTGACAGGGGAGCAGCGGAAACAAAAAAAAGAGGTGGATCACGCCGAAGTAATAAAAATGTTCCACACACTGAAAACAAAAATGTCAGAGCGTGGCATCGCTGCAAAGATTGCCGAGCTGACCAAACTTCACCCAACCACTGTTCGGCGAATCTTGCGTGAGGCAGGGCTCAAGTAAAAAAGCGAACACAAGCTTGAGCAGGTGCTCGTTGTGACTCCTAACGTATGGGTGTTCATACACATTTGGAGACACCCAAAATGCTATCGCAATCGCTCATCGACAAAGGTCTGATTCCACAACCTGATACCTTTAAATTGATGGGAGTTTCTCGTTCCGGCGGGGAAAAACTCAAGCAAAACGACCCAGACTTCCCACAACCGATCAAATACGGCGAAAGCCGCCAAGCCGCCGTTTACTATGTCGTGGCCGAGGTCGAAGCGTACCTGGCGGCCAAGATCGCAGCACGCGACACTCGCTACAAAATGAGTAAGGAATCCCACCCCACTCAATACAAAGAAAATGCGGAATCCCACCCCAGCTCGCCTCCTGAACAACCCCTGTAATCGCCCATAACGACCCAACCTGCATATCAGCGGGGCGCTCCCGGCTTGCCCGGAAAACGCCCCATGAGGACTGGCTATGTCTCATAAACATATGTCCCAAAAACAAAGCCCGCTGAGGAACTGGCTGGCCTCTCACAACAACTCACAGCAATACCTTACGACTCCATCCGACTGCCGCCCAGCGTTCTGCACTGCCATGCAGGCCGTCTACGGGCCGCTTGATTGGCTGCCTGTGGCCGATGGCACCATTCACCGTTTCCGCGTACCTGATGACAAGCCCGGAAGCCTCAACGGCTGGTACATCTTGTATCTGGATGGCATCGCCTCGGGTGCGTTCGGTAGCTGGAAGGTTGGCGGCACTCACACCTGGAGCAGCCGCAAACCTGCCGATCCGCTGGAGGCGCTGTTGATCGCCCAGCGCAATGAGCAGGCCCGCCGTCAGCGGGAAGCCGTACAGCACCAGCGCCAGCAGTCTGCCGCCGAGTGGGCCGACCGTTGGTGGCGTGATGCGCGCCGCGCCGATCCTGCGCACCCGTACTTGATGACCAAGGGTGTCCGCTCCCACAGCCTGCGCCAACGTGGCGCCAATCTGTTGGTGCCGCTGTACCTGGATGGGCACCTGATCAATCTGCAACAGATCGCCCCGGACGGTTCGAAGCGCTTCCTGTCTGGTGGGCGCGTGAAGTGCTCCTATTCGCCCGTCGGCATCATCGGCGCCGACCAGCCTCTGTACGTCTGCGAGGGTCTTGCAACGGGTTTCACGATCCACGAGGAAACCGGCGCCGCCGTGGCCTGTGCCATGACTGCCAGCAACCTGCTGGCCGTGGGCGAGTACCTGCGCCGTCGCTACCCCGAGGCCGTGCTGATCGTTGGTGGCGATGACGACCGCAGCAAGGAAGCCGAGGGCAAGCCCAATACGGGCAAGCTGGCGGCGATCAAGGCAGCCGCTGCGCTGGGTTGCGGGCTGGTACTGCCGCCCTGGCCGGATGATGCTCCGCTGGGTTTGTCCGACTTCAATGACTTGCGCCAATGGAGAATTCAACAATGAATATTCCCGAACCTCCGGCGTTTGAGCAGGTGCCATTTGAGGCTTACGAAAATATCCCCGGCATCATGTGGGAACCAGATGTGGAGACCAAGGGGAACACCACGCGCAAACCGCTTGAAGGCGTGACGCAGTCATTGGTTCTACAAGCGACTTTCCCTGAGCCAGAACCCCTACTGCCCGAAATGGAAACCGCCACCCCCTATCCGCTAGACGCCCTGGGTGACTGCCTTGGCGCCGCCGCCATGGCCATTGTCGAAGCCGTACAGGTGCCGGAGGTTATGGCTGCCCAAACAATTCTTGCCGCCGCCGCACTGGCCGCTCAGGCACATGCCAACGTCAAGCGCGACGGGCAATTGATTCCGCTATCACTGTACCTTTTGACCGTAGCCGAATCGGGCGACCGAAAGTCATCGGCTGATCGCTGCGCACTGTCCGCCCACCAACAACACCAAAAAGACTTGATTCATGAATACAAGGGTACAAGCAAGAAACACCGCAATCATCGCGATGCCCATCAAAAGGCCCGTACTGCGATGCTGGATAAAGCCAAAGGCAATCCCGAGGCAGTTGCCGCTGAGCTGGACAAGCTAACAGTGCCCGAAGCACCTCCTTTGCCCTACATCCTTTGCGAAGAACCCACTATTGAAGGACTGGAAAAATCCCTACTGCGCGGCCAGCACTCGCAAGGGCTGTTCAGTGATGAAGGCGGCCAGTTCTTCGGTGGCTATGCCAGCAAGCCAGAGAACATCCTCAAGAGTGCGGCCTGGCTGGCCAAGCGCTGGGATGGGTCACCTCTCAACCGCACTCGTGCCGCTGACGGCGAAACCGATATGCGCAGTGGTTGCCGGCTGAGCGTGCACCTCATGATTCAGCCCGTTGTCGCCTTGACCGTGTTGAACGATCCCATCCTAAGAGGACAGGGCATCTTGGCGCGCTTCCTGATCGCGTGGCCGGAGTCTCTGGCTGGCAGCCGCTTCTATCGGGCAATTGATCTCACACAGGACAGTAGATTGGGTCGCTTCTGGGAACGCATGACGGCCCTGCTGAATCGAGAAGCACCGAAGGATGAACATGGTGAACTTGATCCGCCATCGTTGTCTCTGACGCCTGCGGCGATGGCGGTATGGATTGCCGAGCATGACACCATCGAGGGGCAGTTAGGTTCATGCGGTGATCTGCAAGTAATCAAGGCGACCGCCGCCAAGAGCGCGGAGAACATTCTTCGCATTGCCGGCGTGCTGGCCGTGGTGGAGGACAAAGCGAACATTGGCCCAGATCTGATCGAGCGCGCCGCGTTGCTCATGCGCTGGTATCTGGGCGAAGCCTTGCGCCTGACTGAGCAGGTGGAACCGCAGCTATTGCAAGCGCAAGAGCTGCTGAATCATATATTGGAGAAAGAGTGGCCACCCTTCGATGTACGAACAGCGCAGCAAAATGGAACAGGCACCTGCCGCAAGAGTGCCAAAGAGTGCAGAAAATTGCTGGCTATCCTGTGCGACCACCACTACCTGCTGACCACTGACGGCAAAATATTCACGATAAATCCGTTGGCGAAATCCTCAAAGCCTGCAACATCCGCTACATCCGCTACAAAGCCCGTACGGCAAGGCCTCAACGGTTGCAACAACGTTGCTACAAGTTGCTACCGCGCGACCGGGGACTCTGTTTTGTTGCAACCTGTAGCAACTGTGTTGCAAGCAACGGGAGGCTCTAAATCGACACTTGTAGCAAATGTAGCGGATGTAGCAGCACATTCAAAATTCCTAGACGGTTTGGCAGATGCGGGAAACGTGCGGATTGACTCAGCACCCGCAGAAAATCCGCAGAACGGAACCTTTGCATTGAGTCGGGAAGTATCTTTTTCTGATGACGCAGAGGATCTGTGATGGCCGCCATCGACTACCTACTGGAGAGGGGATTTACCGCGAAAAAAGCAGGAATGCGTATCCGGGTGTCTCCGGCTTCAAAGCTGACCAATGATGTCCGTCAGTATGTGAAATCTCACCGTTTGGAGTTGCTGGCCGAGCTCGCAGCGAATGACGGTGTTGAACGTCGATGTTTCTGGAACGTCATTCGCGATGGCAAGACGATTTGCACGATGGTCGGTGAGCCGAGCACCTACGCGGAAGCAATCCAGGAAGTTAAAGCCCGCTGGATTGATGCCGAGGTGAAGGTATGAAGCTTGCGTACAAGATTGCTGGCGCTGCTGGCGAGGGGGACTGAATCATTCGCCCCCACCACCCACCCCCTAAGTAGCACGCAGATGACGTGCCACTACCCCCCGGTATAGGTTCTTTTTTACCTTTTTTTGATCGGGGGTAGTTCGAAGCCCGGAATTCGCCGACTTTGTCGTGAAAAAATAGTGACCATTAATAGACATACTTTCCATACTTCCGTTAGAAGCATCTATTCGGTTTTCGACCTAAGCGGAGTTGCGCTTCAGACAACAATCGGCCAGAAGCAGCTATTCGCTGCTTTCAACTCTTGGACCGATTCAATTTGCATTGTTTGCAAGTACAAACACTCAACCATGCAGCACTCAGCTGTCGAAGCGGCTCAACGTTCTGTAATAGTCAAAGGGGATGTAGCGCGATTGTCGGTCGCGCATCACCTTGACCATCGTCACATCGGGATCTCGAGCAAAAAACAGACGTCCACCGTTGGCCACAAGGTTGTCGAGCACGTGCTCCTTTTCATCGATCACGCATTCGGGGTTGCGGTCAAACGCGCTGGTCATTGCCAAGTTCAACCAATGGGTCCCTGGTATCAGATCGCCCGCAAACAACACCGGACCACCAGGCAGTTGAACTTCGGGCAATAGTTGGCCCGGGGTATAACCATCGCTGGTGTGAAACCGCCAGCCCTCACCGAACGCCTCGCAGCCGGAATCACCGATCAACGTCAACCGCCCACTGCCTTCAAGCCGGTGATTTAGAGGTGAAACGAACAAATCCCGATCACGCGGATGCGGATGGCGTGCCCGCAGCCAATGACGTTCGCCGCAGAAGTACCGGGCTCGGGGAAACAACAGGCGTGGCATGTCCCCGTCCCTGATCAGTTCACTGAGCTCGCTGGAAAGATGCGCCTGTAGATGGGTCAACAGCACGGCATCCACGGCATTTTCATCCAGGCCATGTTGCGCCAGACTTTCGAGCAATCCCGGTTCGCGCGGGTGACAGCGGCAATTGCGATGCCCAGATGCCAGCAGCCCATCGGCGCCAGCCATGACCAGCGTGTTCTTGCCCTGCTCTTGCACCAGCATTGTCCGCGCCGCGATCTCCACCAGGTTGTCGTGGTCGGGCCTCATCAAATCTGCCCAACGCCGGCGCGGGGTCTGGCCGAACAAAATGCCGCCATCAAGCCTGCGAGATGTGCCCGCCAGGGTGGAAATAGTACGTTCCACGATGCCTACCTTTTTAATTTTGTCATCTCGACGACCGCTTGAAGTGTTTCCTCGGGCGTCAGGTTAAGCCCGCGCACTCACCCGCCACACCCCCCTTTTGGGGGGAAGGTTAACCACTGACAGGTGGCCCGAATACGCCACATAACATTGTCAAGCTAAGCTATAGGCGGTGTTTCGACCTGTGCAGCCATCCGGAGATAATCATGATCAATCAACATCGTCGTGCATCTTCACCTCGACTGTGCCGGTTATTAAAACAGTGTTGCGTGGCTCTGAGCCTGTGCGCTCCGGCCGGTCTGACCAGCGCTGCGATCAACGCGCCGGTCTCTGCGCAGCAAGCGCAAACCCTGGCGAAGGAGGCTTATGTTTTTGGCTTGCCGCTGGTGTACATACAGACCCAGAGTGACATACAGACTCACGTCACCAAGGTCGGAAAGCTTCAAGCGCCCCTCAACCAGTTCGTCCACTATCGCGAGTTTCCCAACGCGGATAACAAGACCGTCGTCGGTCTGAATGTCGACACGCTGTATTCGCTGGCCAACCTGGATTTATCCAGAGAACCGATGGTTTTGTTCGTCCCGCCGATGGGCGACCGGTTCTGGATCATGCAATTGATCGACGCCTGGAACAACGTGCCGCACGCGCCCGGCTCGCGCACACTGGGTGGCAAAGGTGGCACGTTCGCCATCGTTGGCCCCGACTGGCGCGGGACGTTGCCCAAGGGCATGACCGAACTGCGCATGCCTACCAGTCTTGCGCTACTGGGGGGCCGCACCTATACCGCAGGAACCGAGGATTACCCCGCCGTTCACGCGCTGCAAGACCAGTACAAACTGGTGCCGCTTTCGGCGTGGGGCAATGCCTACACACCACCGGACAACCTGCCTCTTAAACCCGGTGTGGATAGCAAGACCCCCGTGCCGGCCCAAGTGGACGTCATGCCGGCTCAAGTGTTTTTTCAACGTTTGAATGCATTGATGGTGCATAACCCACCCTACCCGGCCGACAGCCCTGTGATGACTCGAATTGCGCAGATAGGTATCAAGCCCGGCGTAGCATTCGACATGCAGCGATTCACACCGCAAGTACAACAGGCGATCGAGCGCGGGGTTGCAGAAGGTCGACAAGCTGTTCACGACGAAGAAGCAAAACTGGGCAAGCGAGTAAACGGCTGGAACCTGACCCGTGACATGGGTCGCTATGGCACCCAGTACACCTATCGGGCCGCATGGACCTATTTTGGTGTCGGTGGCAATTTGATCGAGGACGCCTTTTATCCACTATCGCTGATAGACGGCGACGGCAAACCTTATGACGCGGCTCACCGATACGTCCTGCACTTCACCAAGGAGCAGCTGCCTCCAGTCAATGCCTTCTGGTCTTTGACGATGTACGACAAGGAATCGTATCTGGTTCCCAACACGCTAAACCGTTACGCATTGGGTGATCGAAGTCACCTCACATTTGACGACGACGGCTCTCTCACGCTTTACATCCAGAAGGATTCGCCAGGAGGCGACAAGAAAGCGAACTGGCTGCCGACGCCAGCACAAGGTGGGTTCAAGTTGGCATTGCGCCTATACGCGCCGAAATCGGAAGTAACTAACGGCGAATGGGTACCACCGGCCGTCAAACGCATTGATTGAAAATGAGGACGCTTTGCTGCCTCTGGCTGCAAAGCGTCCTCTTTTCTCAGCGCCTGCCTTCGATCCACTGGCTTGCACGTTCGAAAAGCTTCAGCGCAGCCTGATGCAACTGCACCCCGATTTCTCTGGATGCCTTGCCGGCGCAGGCACGAGCGTGGGTACCCTCAAGCACGATACCCAGCTTGTAACAGGCCAAAACCGCGTACCACTGCACGTGGCTCAGGTCGCGTTTACTGCCCATGGCGTAACGGGCTATCAGCGCCCCGGCGTCAGGAAATCCGCTCCATGGCTGCGGGGTAGCCGGGCCCGTGGCGATGCCATCAGCATCCGGCCAGGTCGCGAGCATCCAGCCGAGGTCCAGCAATGGATCCCCTGCCGTGGTCATTTCCCAGTCGACGATGGCACCTAATTGCGGCCCGTCATTGCGGAACATTACGTTGGCCAAGTGATAGTCACCATGCATCAGTCCCGGTTCGAACGTTGGGGGTCGTCGTTGCTCCAGCCAACGCCCGATGGCGCCCACATCGCCCAACGCCTGCGAACCACTCCAGCCGGTGAACTCCTCGTAACTATGGAGCAACGCTTGCCAGCGCGGGACCTGGCGTTCGAGGAAACCCTCGACCTTGCCCAGGTCGCTCAAGCCAACCCGTGCCAGATCGACCCGACCCAAGGCCGCGGCACCATCAGCCAAGGCCAGGCCCATGGCATGCCGTACGGCCAGGTCGCCGGCATGCAGGGCCGGCATCCGCTCGCACGCGTTGAACCCCTCAATGGGCTCCATCAGATAAAACGCCGAACCCAACACCTCAGTGTCTTTACACCCGGCGATGAATCCCGCATGCGGCACGTCGGTGGCGGCCAGCGCCTGCAAGACCCGCATTTCACGGCGCATCGTGGCGTTGCCGTCCATGCGCGGATGCAGCGGCGGCCGGCGCAGGACATAGTCGCGGCCGCTACGGTGCAGAAGCAGTAGCAGGTTCTGGGTGCCACCGGCCAGTGGTTGCGCACCACTGATCGGCCCCTCGCCCAGCCCCTCGACGTCCATCCACCGTTGCAGCCGAGGGATATCCACCAGTGTCTGCCAATCCAAGCCGTTTTCCATTTTGCTCATCAGGCACTCCCGTCATTCATGCCAAGAGCGCCCGTCACAGGACACCTTGCAGGTCTTCGAGCACATCGCCGTACTGGTTCAATGCACGGGCACGTTGACGCGGCAGGTGGTACGCCGGGAACAACTCGTCGCACGCCTGATAGGTATCGAGGATCTCTCGGGCCACGGTGACTTTGTGCACTTCGGTAGGACCGTCGGCCAGTCCCAGGAAATACGAGTTGACCACGCTATGTACAAATGGCATTTCATCGGACACGCCGATCGAGCCATGCAGGTGCAGGGCGCGGGAGGCGATATCGTGCAGGACCTTGGGCATGACGGCCTTGACGGCAGCGATGTCCTTGCGCACGCGTTTGTAGTCCTGGTGTTTGTCAATCAGCCAGGCAGTTCGCAATACCAGCAGACGGAATTGCTCCAGCTCGATCCAGCTGTCGGCGATCTTCTCCTGCACCATCTGCTTGCGGGCCAGGCGTTCGCCCTTGGTCACCCGCGACAGTACCCGTTCGCAGGCCATGTCGAGGATCATTTTTGCCTCACCGATAGTGCGCATCGCATGGTGAATGCGACCTCCACCAAGGCGTGTTTGTGCGACCACGAAGGCCTGGCCGACGCCACCGAGAATATGATCGGCCGGCACGCGGACGTTGGTGTAGCGCACGTAGGCATGGGTGGCGACTTTCTCGGAGGCAAAGCCCACATCACGAACAATCTCCAGGCCCGGTGTACCTGCCGGAACGATAAACATCGACTGACTGGAAATCAGTGGGGCTTCAGGATCGGTCACGGCCATCACGATGAAGAAGTCGGCATAGCGAGCGTTGGATGAAAACCACTTTTCGCCATTGATGACCCACTCGTCACCCTCGAGGACAGCCCGAGTGGTGAACACCTGAGGATCTGAACCACCCTGGGGTTCAGTCATTGAAAAGCACGAAACAATATCGTTGGCCAACAACGGTTCCAGCCAGCGTCGCTTCTGTTCCGGGGTACCGAAGTGGGCGAGGATTTCCGCATTGCCGGTATCAGGCGCCTGGCAACCGAATACGATCGGGGCAAAGTCTGAGCGCCCGAGAATTTCGTTCATCAAGCCCAGCTTCACCTGCCCAAAACCTTGCCCGCCGAGTTCAGGTCCCAAATGGCTGGCCCACAGGCCACGGGCCTTGACCTCAGCCTGCAATGGCCGCACCAGGCGCACGTTGGCCGGGTTCTTCACGTCATAGGCGCAGTCCAGAATATGGTCGAGCGGCTCAACGCGGGTGCGCACGAATTCATCCATCCAGTCGAGCTCAGCCTGGAATTGGGCATCGGTTTCAAAGGACCAGCTCATGTCATTACTCCGTCGCAATTAACGCCACCGAGCGGTGGCCAATGTAGGGTTTCGAAGGGTTCAGGCCAGCGTAAGTCCGCCGTCCACCAGCAAGGTTTGCCCCACCATGTAGGAGGACAAAGGCGAGGCCAGGAACACCGCTGCACCCGCCATCTCCTCGGGCAGGCCCATGCGCCTGAGTGGGATACGTGCCAATAGTCCCTGCAGGCGCTCTGGTGATTGCGTGCTGACCCGTGTCAACTTGGTATCGACCAATCCCGGAGCAATGCCATTGACCCGAATACCCTGATTTGCCCAAGCGTCGCCCAGGGTGGCGGTGAGCCCGACGACGCCCGACTTGGAGGCGGCATAGGCCGGGTTGCCACGGGTCGTGCGAAAACCCGCCGTAGAACTCAGAGTGATCAATGCCCCTTGGCTGCGTTGCAGCATGTCCTGGAACTTGAGCGAGCACGCCATCATGCTGCCCAGATTGACCCGCATGACTTTGTCGAAGCCCTGCATATCGAATTCGGCGCGCTTGTACAAAATCGTGCCTTGGGCCAGTACCAACACATCAAGACGCTCGAATGCCGGCTGAACCTCTTCGATAGCCGACTGTTCGTTCAAATCGACCTGGGCATAGTGCAAGCCTTGCAAGTCCGAGCCTTCTTCCATGCTGTAGTCGCAGGCGTGCGAGCGAGTGCCCCACACATGCACCTGGGCGCCGAGTTCGCGGAAGCTTTGGGCGATGCCATTACCAATGCCACTGGAGCCACCGACCACCAAAACAGTCTTGCCGGTGAAGTCGAGCGCGTTGGCGAAGTTGCGCGTGGGGTCGCACGATAGCGGTTGCGTCATGAATGAAATCTCTCTCGTTGAATACGCAGTCTGGATGCAGTGCAGAATCAGCCGGCGCTCAATCCGCCATCGACGGCGAGCGCGTGCCCGGTGATGAAACTGGCACCGTCGCTGCACAGGAACAGCACGGCGTTGGCCACCTCGTCGGCACGCCCCAGCCGGCCGATGGGATGCATGGCCGCAGAGCGTTCCGCCACTAAGGGATCGATCTTGATCATCTGCTCGAGCATGGGCGTCTCGATGACCGCCGGGCACACGGCATTGATGCGGATACCCTTTTTCGCATATTCGATGGCCGCGGATTTGGTCAGTGCGACGACAGCGTGTTTACTGGCGCTGTAAATGCCCATTTTGCGAATGCCGCGCAGGCCGGCGACCGAGGCTGTGTTGACAATAGCCCCGTGCCCCTGGGCCAGCATGACCTCCAGCTGGTGCTTCATGCACAGCCAGACGCCTTTGACGTTCACGTCCATCAGCGCGTCGTAAACCTCTTCACCGCTGTCACCCACACGGCCTTTCTCACGCTCGATTCCGGCGTTGTTGTGGGCATAGTCAATGGCCCCATAAGCCACGAGTACCTGTTCCGTGAGTTGCTTGACCTGGGCATCGCAGGTCACGTCGCAGGCGAAGAAGCTGGCTTCGCCACCCGCCTCGCGAATCATCCGCACGGTGGTTTCGCCACCGTCGCGCTGACAATCAACCACCGCAACCTTCATGCCTGCCGCGGCGAAAGCGATAGCGGTGGCCCTGCCGATTCCACCCGCAGCCCCTGTTACCAAAGCAACCTGACCGGAAAAACTGCTGTTCATCATTTTTGCTCCAATGGATTGCGACGCTGTGCCAGCGCCCGTCATGGCGAAATAGTCAGAAAGTGTTCATGACGCCGGACTCGCGCCCGAGAAACTGCGGCTCGCGTTTCCCCAGAAACGCCTGGGCACCCTGTTCGAAGGTGGGCCTGTCCAAGAGCTCGCGCTGGCGATCCGTTTCATAGGTCAACTGTTCACCCAGCGAATTGCCTCTGGCCACATCGAATACACGACGTGCCTCGATCACACCGTGGGCGGGTAAAGAGGCCAGTTGACGGGCTACGTCCATGGCCTGGCCTAACAAAGCTTCACTGTCCACGCAGGCGTGAATCATCCCCCAGCGTTCAGCTTGTTCGGCCGACCAGCGCCCGCCAGTCAACGTCAGGGCCAACGCCCGTGGTCCGCCGAGCAGGCGCTCGAGGAACCACGACGAACCGAGGTCCGGCACCAGGCCGAGTTTTGGCACGAACGGCAGGTAGAAGTACGCCGAACGCGCAGCGATGATGACGTCTGCCGCCAGTGCTATCCCCACGGCGCCCCCGGCAACACCACCGTTCAAGGCAGTCACCACGGGTACCGGCAGCTCTCGCAGTTGGGCTATGACGGGGTTGAACACCCCTTCCATCATGCGTGCGACATTCGCCCCACGGCTTAGCCCCGGCTCACCGCCGTGCAACAATTCATTCAATTGCGCCCCGGCGCTAAACAGCTTGCCGTTGGCGGTCAACACCAAGGCCCGCACGCGGTTGTCCTGGCGCACCTCGGCCAAGGCTTCGAGGACTTCCCCCAGCATCGCCGCGCTCAAGGCATTGAGCAGTTCCGGCTGGTTGAGCGTGAGGACGGCGACGGCGTCGCGTTTTTCGTAGGTGATCATCTGGTAGTTCACGGTGGCTGGTTTTCCTGAAAAAAGGGCCCGAGAACCCATAAAGAAGCAAAGCGATGCCCAACTGTGTCAGTCGACCCGCATCAGTCGGCTGTATGTCTTGATGTGATGGTCATCGTTACCGAACTGATGGTTGAGCATCAGCAAGTGCTTGGCGTGGTGCGACAACACGTACTCCCAGGTCAGGCCGATGCCACCGTGCAACTGAATACCCTGGTCGGCGATGAACCGGCCGGCGCGCACGATCAGGACTTTGGCGGCTGCCAGGGTGCGGCTGCGGTCGTCGTTGTCCGGTGCGTCCGCTGCGCAAGAGGCGAGGATGGCCATCGATGTGGCCTGGTCCAGTTCGATGCGCATGTCCACCATGCGGTGCTGCAAAACCTGGAACTTGCCGATCGCCTGGCCGAACTGTTTGCGCGTCTTCAGATAGTCGAGGGTCAGGTCGCACACCGCTTCCATGCTGCCCACCGCTTCGGCGCACTGCGCCGCAATCGCTCGGCCCTGCTGATAACGCAAAGCCGTCAGGGCCTGGCCCGCTTCACCGAGCATCGCGGCAGCGCTGACAACAACGTTTTCAAGGTACAGGTCGCAAGCCTTGCGTCCGTCCATGGTGGGATAGGCACGACGGCTGACGCCCGGTGCATTGGGGTCGAGCAAGAACAGGCTGACACCTTTTTCATCGCGCTCGCTGCCGGCAGTGCGCGCCGACACTACGATCATCCCGGCGCTGTGGCCGGCGACTACCACCGATTTACGGCCATTGAGTTTCCAGCCGCCGCTTACCGCCTCGGCGCTAGTACGCACATCGTGCAATTGGTAATGACTGGTCGGCTCATCGACAGCGACCGCCAGTTGCAATTGACCGCTGGCGACCTGCGGCAGCAATTCGCTGCGCTGCTCGTCGTTGCCAAGCTGGCTCAGCAGGCCACCGGCAAAAATCACCGAATGAAGGTAGGGTTCCAGGCACAAGCCACGGCCCAGCTCGGTCATGGTCAGCAGGGTCTCTACTCCACCGCCGCCGAAGCCGCCGTACTCGGACGCAAATGGCACGGCGGTCAGCCCAAGTTCGCCGAGCTGCTGCCAGAACGCGACACTGAAACCCTCTTCACTTGCGGCAAAGCGCTCGCGCAACTCGAAATCGTAGCTGTCACGCACCAGACGGGAGACGGTGTCTTGCAGCATCTGCTGCTCTTCGGAAAGTTTGAAGTCCATGATCGATAAGCCCCTTACAACTCAAGAATCATCTTGGCGATGATGTTCTTCTGGATTTCGTTGGAACCGCCGTAGACCGAGGTCTTGCGCATGTCCAGGTACTGGCTGAATGGTGCGGTGCTGTAGTCGCGGTACAGGTCCGGTTGGTCGCCGTAACCGAGTTCTTCTTCGACAAAAGGCATGGCATACGGGCCCAGCGTCTTGCTCATCAGGTAGGTGATGGCCTGGCGAATCTCCGAGCCCTTGATCTTCAGGAACGAACTCTCGGCACCGGGAACCCCACCGTCACGGGCGGACGCAAGGGTGCGCAAGTTGCTCATCTCGATTGCTCTCAGCTGGATCTCCAGATCGGCGATTTGCAGGCGCAATTGATCGTCATCGATCAAGGGCAAACCGTCTCGCTGCTCCTGGCTTGCGATCTGCTTGAGCCGCGAAAGCATCTGTTTGGCTTGGCCGATGCCGACAATGCTGGTGCGCTCGTGGGTCAACAGATACTTGGCGCAGGTCCAGCCCTTGTTTTCTTCACCGACCAGGTTCTGCACCGGCACCCGCACGTCGTCGAGGAACACTTCATTGACTTCGTGTTCACCGTCGAGGGTGATGATCGGCCGAACGGTGATGCCCGGGGTTTTCATATCGATCAGCAAGAAGCTGATACCGCGTTGCTGTTGTGCGTCGGGGTCGGTACGGACCAGGCAAAACATCCAGTCAGCGTAATGGGCCGTGGTGGTCCAGGTTTTCTGGCCATTGACCACGTAGTGATCGCCATCGCGAACAGCACGTGTCTTCAAGGCGGCAAGGTCAGAACCGGCCCCCGGCTCGGAATAGCCCTGGCACCACCAGTCTTCGCAACTGAGAATGCGCGGCAGGAAACGCGCCTGCTGCTCGGGTGTACCAAACTTGATGATCACCGGAGCGACCATGTTGACACCGAATGGCACGATGCCCGGTGCACCGAACGCGGCGCACTCTTCCTCGAAAATATGCTTCTCGACCACCCCCCACCCGGTGCCACCAAACTCCACGGGCCATCCGGCGGCCAGCCATCCCCGCTCATTGAGCAGGCGCATCCAGGCCACTTGGTCCTCTTTATTGAAATGCTTGCCATGGCGTCCGCGTGCAGCAATATCGGCCGGCACTGTGTGACGCAAAAACGCGCGCACTTCCTCGCGGAAGGCCTGTTCGGCAGGGGTGAACTGGATATCCACTGATGTACTCCTCGCATTCGGCTGAAGGGGGTCAGGAACGGCCCGACTCGCCCACCGACAGCCACGGTAGAGGAATGAACCGAGCGCGCACCCACCCGGTCAGGGGGAAAAAACCCACCCCCCTCTCCTGCTGGCGGTAGCACCACAGGAACACCGCCATGGCGTCAAATGACGACGCTTTGGCGTCCAATGACGAGACTCATGGCTATCGCCGCGCCGGCTCTCTAAACAACCATTGGGAGGTGAAATAACTGGCTGCCACAGACAGTCACTCAACAAGAAAAACAGACGCGCCGTCTTCACTGGCGCCAACTGGAGCACTGCCCATGAAGTTCAATCGACGCCAAACCCTTACCCTGCTGGCCGCCGCCAGCGCCACGCCCCTGCTTGGCATCAGTGCCTACAAGGCCAGTGCCGATGCCAAGCCAGCCGATCTGCCGCTGACACCCGAACAGGCCCGCGAGATTGCCCGGGAAGCGTTTCTCTGGGGCATGCACCCGGTGGCGATTTATCACTTTCGCTACAACCTCGTGCAGAACGAACAGAACCCCCGCTATGTTGGCCTCAACCGCCTACGGCTGGCACGTGCGCCCTACTCTGCCAAGCAACGCGGGGCCACGACGCCGAACGCCACCACGCTTTATGGCAACGCCATGCTCGACCTGAGTGCGGAACCGGTGGTGGTCACGATCCCGGCAGTCGACCAGCGTTACTGGAGCCTGCAGATGGCCGACAACTATTCGCGCTGGTGGCACATGATCGGCAGCCAGTTCAATGCGCCCGGCCCGGTGCGCCGTTTGTTCGTCGGTCCGAACTGGAGCGGAAAGTTGCCCGCCGACTTTGTCGGCGAAGAAATCGTGCAATCGGATTCGGACTTTGCCGTCGCGTTGTTGCGCATCGCCCTGACCGACGACACCGCGCAAGAGCTTAAGACCATCAACGCAATCATGGACCGCGTCACACTCATGCCCCTGAGCCAATGGATCGCAGCGGGTAAAAAAGAGATCAGGGCCGAAGACGTGCCGCTGATGCGCGCCAGCTATCCGACGTTCCCGGGCATGGAGAACATGCGCGAGCCAGGTCGCCTCAAGGGTACGGACTTTCTGCGTTGGGTCAGCCTGATCCTCAATGATCCGAGCTTCACCAAGCAAGCGGACGGACACAAGGAAATTGCTGCCTTCGCCCGCTTCGAGCGACTGGGCCTCAAAGCTGGGCAAACCTTCGAACCGGGCAGTCTATCGGCTCCAGTTTTGGCGGCTATCGAAGCGGGGATCGAGGATGGCAGAAAGGCGGTCCAGGCACAGATTGCCAAGGGCCTGGGGGCTGACATGAATGGCTGGTCGCTCTCCACCAATCTGGGTTACCAGGACAGCGACTGGTTGATGCGTGCCGTGTACGGCTACGTCGCAATACTCGGGCCGATTCCTTCGCGCTCGCACACCGCCGGCTTTGCCCTCAGCGATTCCCGGGGCCAGCCGCTGCACGGCGAGCACCGCTACACCCTCACTTTCGATCTGGCCGACATGCCGCCCGTCACCGAATTCTGGGAACTGCCGCTGTACGACCGCGAAGGTTACTTCGTCGACAACCCAATCAACCGCTACTCGCTCAACAGCTACATGCTCCAGCGCGGCAAGTTGCACACCGCCGGGGGCAAACTGGTGATTTATGTGCAGCACGAGGCGCCGACCGACCCTGACCAACGCCGCAACTGGCTGCCGGCACCCAAGGAAGGCTTCCAGTTCGCCGCGCGTTTCTATGGACCCCGCGGACCGCTGATCGACGCCAGCTACGCCATGCCCGGTGCCGTTCGGGTGAGTTGATCCCTGAGGTATTCATGACGACCTTTAGCGCCAGTTTTAACTCTTCAGAGAACCCGTGATGAAATTCACCCGTAGAGACTTCTTGCCCCTGCTGACCGGTGCGGTGATCGCCCCGACCTTGACCTTCGGCGGGTTCATACCCAAGCCCGCTCAAGCCAACCCGGCCACCGCCCCCCTGACACCCAAAGAGGCCCGTGCCATTGCCCGGGAAGTGTTCCTCTGGGGCATGCACCCGGTGGCGCTTTATCACCTGCGCTACATCCACGCGCAAAATCCGAAAAGCCCGCGTTTCGTGGGCCTGAACCGCTTCAAATGGTCACGCCAGCCCGCCAAGGCCCTGCCGCGTTTTGCGACCACACCCAATGCCACGACGCTGTACGGTCTGGCGATGCTAGACCTCAGCCAGGAACCCGTCGTGTTGACAATGTCCAAGGCCGACGAGCGCTATTGGAGCGTGCAAATGGCTGACAACTATTCGCGCTGGTGGCACATGATCGGCAGTCAGTTCAATGCGCCTGGCCCGGTGCGCCGCCTGTTCGTCGGGCCGAACTGGAGCGGCACTCTCCCCGCCGAATTCGTTGGTGAAGAGGTCGTGCAGTCGCCCTCCGATTTCGCCGTGGCCCTCGGCCGCCTCGCCCTGACGGACGACACCCCGGAAGAACTCAAGGCGATCAATGCCTTCATGGACCGCATCACGTTGATGCCGCTGAGCCAGTGGCTGGCCACAGGCAAAAAAGATGTGCGAGCCGAAGACGTGGTGCCGGGCAAGGCCGAATATCCGACGTATAGCGGCATGGAAAATGTGCGCGAGCCGAGTCGCCTGCGGGGCACGGAGTTTCTGCAATGGGTCAGCCTGATCCTCAACGATCCGAGCTTCACCAAGCAGGCCGACGGGCATAAGGAACTGCAAGCGTTCGCTCGCTTTGAACGGCTTGGTCTCAAGGCCGGGCAATCTTTCGATCCGACCAGTCTCTCCCCTGCGTTGCAAACCGCCGTGGCCGAGGGTATCGAGGACGGCGTCACCGCGCTAAAGGCACAATTGGCCAAGGGTACGGGCAAACCAATGAATGGCTGGTCGCTGGCCACAGACATCGGTTACCACGATACCGACTGGATGCGCCGCGCACTGGCCGGTTATATCGCCGTGCTTGGCCCGGTGCCCGTTCGCTCACACACCGCCGCGCGCATGTACAACGATGCAGCGGGGCAACCGCTCAATGGGAAGAACCGCTACACCATCACCTTCGACCTCAAAGACATGCCACCGGTGACGGAGTTCTGGGAGTTGCCGCTGTACGACCAGGAAGGGTTTTTCGTCGACAATCCAATCGATCGTTACTCGCTCAACAGCTACATGCTGCAACGCGGCAAGTTGCACACGGTCGACGGCAAATTGGTGATCTACGTCCAGGCTGACGAACCCGGTGACCCCGATCAACAGCGCAACTGGCTGCCCGCCCCACGGGATGCCTTCCAGTTCACCGCACGTTTTTATGGGCCTCGTGGGCCACTGATCGATGGCAGCTATGCGATGCCTGGAATCGTCAAGGTCGGCTGACAGAAAAACGCCCGGGCCAGCATTCCTGGCCCGGGCGTAACATCAACTGTAGGAGCGAGCTTGCTCGCGATGGCGGTGTATCAGTCAACCTAGATGTTGGATCAGATTGCCTCATCGTCAGATCGCCTCCCCGACCAAGCTCACTCGCACAGTGTCCGCGTGTACCGAATCAATATTCCAAAATCAAGGTTGAGTACCCCAGAAAGGTTTGCGCAATTCAGTCTTCAACACCTTACCGACACCGGATAGCGGTAGCTCGGAGCGAAACTCGACGCTGCGTGGGCATTTATAGCCGGCGATGCGTTCACGGCAGTGGACGAGAATGTCATCGAAGCCTGTATCGGCATCAGGTTTGAGGACGATGACGGCATGCACGGCCTCCCCCCATTTTTCGCTGGGAATGCCGATCACCGCGCACTGCGCCACTGCCTGATGGCTGGCGATGGCTGTCTCGACTTCGGCGCTGTAGATGTTTTCGCCACCGCTGATGATCATGTCCTTGAGCCGGTCGCAAATATGGATAAAGCCATCGGCGTCCATGTAGCCGCCATCACCGGTGTGCATCCAGCCGTTTTTCAGGGCGGCCTCGGTGGCTTGCGGCTTTTTCCAATAACCGAGCATTACATTGGGCCCGCGCACGATCACCTCGCCGACGCAGCCACGGGGCACTTCGCAATCGTTTTCATCGACGATGCGCACCTCGGTGCAGACCGATGCCTGTCCGGCGGAATACATCTTGCCGCTGGCCTGGTGTTCGACGCTGTGAAATTCGCCACTCAAGGTGCTGGCCATCGGTGACAGCTCGGTCATGCCATACCCCTGGAAAAACTGCGCCCGAGGGAAAGCCTTGCACGCCCGGTCCAGCAATGCGGGGGTGATGGTCGACGCGCCGTAATACAAGGTGGTCAACGAGCCCAGGTCCAGCGCGGCAGATTGCGGATGATTGTCGCGCCAGTCCAGCAGCATCTGGATCATGGTCGGCGCCAGCAGTACCTGATTGACCCGCTCTTCGGAGATGGTCCGCAACACCATGGCCGGATCGAACGCAGGCAATACCACATGACTGCCACCGCTGATGAACAGCCCGGTCATGGCCCAGATATCGGCCAGGTGAAACATCGGCATCACATGCAAAAACACCGCGTCGGCGCCATAGGAACCCATCGCCACGGTAGCCATCGAGGAGCTGGCCACGTTGTTGTGGCTGAGCATGACGCCTTTGGGGAATCCGGTGGTTCCGCCGGTATAAAAAATCCCCAGCAACGCATTACCACGCCGACGCGCATCCTCCACCGGTGGATTTTCAGCGATCAGCGTTTCGTAATCGAGCATGAGGGGCGGTGTTTCGTCGATACCGACATGAATGACGTGTTCGACCGTCATCGCTTGAACCGCGATCTGTTTACCCTGCTCCATGAACGCGTCATCAACGATCAACACCGAGGTTTCAGAGTCGTCCAGTGAATACAGAATTTCACTGAGGCTCCAACGGCTATTGACCGGATTGAGCACCGCGTTCGCCCAAGGTACGGCCAGGAAATATTCGATGTAGCGCACCGAGTTTTGCGCCAGCATTGCCACCCGGTCACCGGGTTTGACCCCGAGTCGTTGCAGCGCCGCGGCCAGTCTTGCGACCCGCTCGCCGAGTTGCACGAAGGTCAGTGCCTGACCTCGGTCACGCACGGCTATCGCGTTGGGTCTCTGCTGGACATGCCGATGCAGCCCTTGAGTGATGTACATGCGATTCCCCTGTTTTTTGTTCTGGACGGGCCGCCGAAGCGACCCTTGCACATCACTTCACCGACGTTTCGCTTTCGGCTGCCACGGGCTTCTTGACTGCGCCAGCCGTCATGCGAGGCATGCCGGTCGGATCCAGCAACATGCCGAAGCGCTGGGTGTTGTGGGCGTGGGTGACCTGATGCAGGGCGAAGGCGGTCTGCATGGCGCTGACCCGGCCTTGTGCGTCCTGGGCGGCGTTGAGCGCTTCCTTGGCCAGCTTGAGTGCAAACGATGGTTTCTGGGCGATGTTGGCGGCCAGGGCGAGGGTGAAATCAGCCAGTTTCTCCGGGGCCACGACATGGTTGACCATGCCCATGCGCCAGGCGTCCTGGGCATTCACCCAACCGGAGGTGAAAAGAAATTCTTTGGCCTGGCGCAGGCCCATTTCCCACGGGTGGGCGAAGAATTCGATGCCGCACACGCCCATCGCCACGGTGTTGTCCATGAACAAGGCGTCTTCACTGGCCACGATCAGGTCGCAAGGCCAGACCAGCATCAGGCCGCCGGCAATGCACTTGCCCTGGACCTGGGCGATGGTCGGCTTGGCAATGTTGCGCCAGCGCTCGGAAAAGCCGATATAGATCTCCTTTTCCCGGGTCATCTGCGACTCGACGGTTGATGTGGCGCAACCGTATCCGCAGAAGGTGCCGATCGTGTCCCACTGGGCCATGGCGTCGGTGGGGTCCACCTCGCTCACGTCGTGGCCGGCAGAGAAATGCTCACCCTTGGCCGCGAGGATGATGACCTTGACTTCGTCATCGCGGTTGGCGCAATCCATCGCGGCATTGAGCTCGTACAACAGATGGGTGTCCTGGGCGTTGCGCTTGTCGACGCGGTCGAGGCTGATGCGGGCGATGTGCGGCGCCGGTTTTTCGTAGGCGATGGTCTTGTATTCAAGAACAAGTGGCTGGCTCATGGTGAATGCTCTCATGAATGATTGTCAGGGTTAAGCAGTTGGGTCGCAGGCGCACCGAACCAGTCGCGGCAGGTACGGGCGAAGTTGCTCAGGTCCTGGAATCCGAGCAGGTAGGCCACTTCCTTGATGCTATGGCGCCCTTCGCTGAAGTAGCGTGTGGCCTTTTGTCGACGCGCCTCGCGCAATAGCGTCTTGAAGCTGGTGCCATCGGCGGCCAGCCGACGCTGCAACGTGCGCACGCTGACGCCCAGGCGCTGCGTCACCGCGTGCTGATCGAAAAGACCGGCATCGAGCTGATGCATCACGGCGTCAGTCATTGACTGCGCGATTGGCATTGACGGTGTCATCACTGATGTCCTTGCGATGCCCGAGGGCAACACGAAGCCCGCCCTCCGAGGAAGGCGAGACAACGGTCGCAATGGGCTGCCTGTCGAGGCTCAGGCGATATGACGCGAGCGGTTTTCCCAGAAGGGTTTGCGCAGTTCGGTCTTCAGCACTTTACCGACGCTGGACAATGGCAAGGTGTCGCGCAGCTCCACACTGCGAGGGACTTTGTAGCTCGCGATGCGCTCGCGACAATGCGAGATGATTTCGTGCTCGCTGATGCACGACTCTGCCCGGCAGACGATGACGGCATGCACCGACTCACCCCACTTGTCACAGGGAATCCCGATCACGGCGCACTGCGCGACCGCCGGATGACTGGCGATGGCGCTCTCGACCTCGGCAGTGAAGATGTTCTCGCCGCCACTGACGATCATGTCCTTGAGGCGGTCGCAGATGTAGATGAACCCGTCCTCATCCATGTAGCCACCGTCGCCGGTGTGCATCCAGCCACCACGTAGCGTTTCGGCGGTCGCTTCGGGTTTGTTCCAGTACCCGAGCATGACGTTCGGACCTCGTGCCACCACCTCACCCACCGTGCCTCGCGGCACCTCGCGGTCTTCACTGTCGACGATGCGCACCTCGACGCAATTGATTGGCAGCCCTGCCGAATACATCTTGCCGCTGCGCTGGTGGGCTTCGCTGTGATGCTCGGGCGCAAGCAGACTGATGCTCGGGGACATTTCGGTCATGCCGTAGCCTTGCTGGAAATCTGCTGCCGGGAAGGCCCGGCGGGCACGATCGAGCAACGCCGGTGAAATCACCGAAGCGCCATAGGTGATTTCCCGCAGTGGACTCAAGTCAAGCGCGGCGACGGCCGGGTCCGCCTCCCGTGCATCCAGCAACATCTGGATCATGGTCGGTGCCAGCAAGGTGTCGCTGGCTTGCTCCCCGCTGATCAATTCCAATGCCTCCCGGGGCTTGAACGCCGGTAACACCACATGGGTGCCGCCACTGATGATCAACGCAACCATTGCCGCCAGGTCAGCCAGGTGGAACATCGGCATGGCATGCAGATACACGGTGTGCGGGCCAAAAAGCGCCTGACCAAGGACGGCCAAGGCAGAAAAACCGATGTTGTTGTGGCTGAGCATCACCCCCTTGGGAAAGCCCGTGGTGCCTCCGGTGTAGAACAGCCCCAACAGTGAATCGCCGCCACGCCGGGCATCTTCCACCGGCGCATGATTGGCGATCAAGGACTCGTAATTGAGCATGCCGGCGGGCGTTTCACCGTCACCGGCATAAATCATCAGGCGCAGGGTTTTCGCTGTGCTGCCGATTTTTTCAGCCAGCGCCAGGAAGGTGTCGTCGACGATCAGTACCGACGTTTGCGAATCGTCCAGCGAGTAGACAATCTCCGCCGCGCTCCAGCGAATGTTCACCGGATTGAGCACGGCATCGGCCCAAGGCACCGCCAGGTAATACTCGATAAAGCGTTGCGAGTTCAGCGAAAGCATCGCCACGCGCTCGTCGCTGGCCACACCCAATGACTTGAGTGCGCCCGCGAGTCGGGCTACCCGATTGCCCAGTTGGGCAAACGTCACACCGCCGCCTTGGTAGCGAATGGCCGTGGCATCGGGGCGCTGCTGCATATGGCGATGCAGCCCTTGAGTCATGTACATCGAAACCTCCCACTCTTGTTTTTATACGGAGTTCAACTGATGTGTTTTGCAGCCAAGACTTGTCAGAGCGAGCGGCCCACCAGCTCGCGCTGAATTTCGTTGGCACCACCGTAGATGCGTGTGACGCGTATTTCTGTCCACATGCGGCCGATCGGGTACTCGTTCATGTAGCCGTAGCCGCCGAAGAACTGCAGGCATTTATCGACCACTTCACCTGCCCTTTCGGTCAGCCAGAATTTGCCCATCGAGGCCTGGCTGGAGTCGAGCTTGCCGTCCACCCATTGCTGGATCAGGCAGTCACAGAAGGCCCGCGCCGCGAGGGTGGTGGCCTTGATGTCTGCCAGGGTGAAGCGAGTGTTCTGGAAATCCAGGACGCGCTGGCCGAACACCTTGCGTTCCTTGGTGTAATCGAGCGTCAGCGCCAGGGCACGCTCCATGGTGGCGGTGGCGTTGATGGCGATCTGCATGCGCTCATAAGGCAGTTGGTTCATCAGGGTGAAGAACCCTTTGCCTTCGACACCGCCGAGCAGGCAGTCGGCCGACACCGTGCAGTCGTCGAAGAACAGTTCCGCGGTGTCCTGGGCCTCCCACCCGAGCTTGTCCAGGGTCTTGCCCCGACGGAAACCCGGCAAACGCGTATCCACCAGGAAGATCGACAGGCCCTTGGCACCGCCGTCCTGGTCGGTCTTGGCCACGACCGCCACCATGTCGCAGATCTGGCCGTTGGTGATGAAGGTCTTGGCACCGTTGATGACGTATTGGTCGCCCTGCTTTACCGCCCGCGTGCGGATGGCTTGCAGGTCGGAACCGGTGCCCGGCTCGGTCATGGCCACCGCGCAGATCACTTCGCCCGAGGCGATTTTCGGCAACCACTGCTGTTTCTGCGCTTCGGTGCCGTCGGCCAGAATATAGTGACCGACGATGTGGCTGATACCCAGCCCCAGCCCGGTTACACCGGCATAGGTCATTTCATTGATCACGGCTGCCAGATGCGCCGGCGTTCCGCCAGAGCCACCGTATTGCACCGGCACATCGGGCAGGATCATGCCCATCTCACCAGCGCTCAGCCAGGAAGCACGGTCAACCTGATGTTGCTCGCGCCATTGCTCTTCCAGTGGTACCAGCGATTGGGTGACAAAGCGGCGAACGCTGTCGGCAAAAGGTACAACGTCATCGTCCAGCCAGGGCGAACGGTAGTTATCCAGCATGGTGAAGGCCTCGAGTGCTTTGGAAGGGACTCCCGGATACCACCAGGGCATCCGGGATGCGACGTCGCTTTAGAGAGTGCCGTGGCCGCCGCCGCAGACCAGGGTCTGGCCGGAAACGTAGTTGGCTTCCGGCAGGCACAGCATCACCACCGAACCTGCGGCTTCGTCCGGGGTGCCCGGACGGCCCAGCGGGATTACCTGGCTGGCGCCGTCGATCATGGCCTTCTGCACGCCGACCTTGATCTCGCGGCCTTCAATGGTGACGGTCTTGCTTTCATCGCCGGCCAGCGCCTGGGTCAGGCGGGTTTCGATAAAGCCGAAGGCCACGGCGTTGACGCACACCTTCATGCGCCCCCATTCCTTGGCCAGGGTCTTGGTCATGCCGAGGATGCCGGCCTTGGCGGCGGAGTAGTTGGACTGCCCGGCATTGCCGCCGGCGGCGATGGAGGAAATGTTGATGACCTTGCGGAACACTTCGCGGCCTTCGGCAGCCTCTTTCTTGGCCTGGGCGCTGATCACCGGTTGAGCGGCGCGCAAGATGCGAAACGGCGCGGTCAGGTGGCAGTCGATGATCGCGTACCACTGCTCATCGGTCATTTTCTGGATGACGTTGTCCCAGGTGTAGCCGGCGTTGTTGATGATGATGTCGATGCCACCGAAGCTTTCAACGGCAGTCTTGACGAAGCGCTCGGCGAAGTCGGGGGTGGTCACGCTGCCCACGCAGGCCACGGCATCGCCACCGGCGTTGCGAATCTCGGCGACCACTTCTTCGGCCGGAGCGGCATCTAGGTCGTTGACCACGATCTTGGCGCCATAACTTGCCAGTTGCAGGGCAACGCTGCGACCAATGCCACGACCGGAACCGGTCACCAGGGCTACTTTGCCTTCAAGCTTTTTCATTGTTCTGTTCTCATTTCTTGTTCGAATGTGGGTGTTCACGGCAGCTTCAGGCCAAAGCCACCACCGCGCTGCCTGCGAGTTTTTCTTCGCCGTACTGGTTGCTGCAGGTGATGTCGATGCGCACACATTGCTCGCCATCGACTTCGAACTTCTCGGCGATGGTGCCGCTGCAGGTCGGGACGTGAGCCAGTTGGGTGATGCCGGTGAAACGCATGGACAACGAACGGATCTGCCGCTGTGGCACCCAGTTGGTCAGCAAGCGGCCCAGATAGGCCGCCGACAACATGCCGTGGGCAAACACATCGGGCATGCGCGCCTTACGGGCAAAGTCGATGTCGACATGGATCGGGTTGTGGTCACCCGAAGCACCACAGTAAAGGGCCAGGGTTGTGCGGTTGATCGCAGGCAGTTGCAGCAACGGAATCTGGTCACCGACCCGGATATCGCTGTATTGAGTGCCGCACTTCAGAAATTTGCTCATCGACTGCTCCTCAACGCTGAACCAGCGTGCCGCGGATATCGGCAACATGTTCGCCGTGCTGATTGGTCACACGGGTTTCGTTGACCACGAACTGCAACGCGCCGCCCTTCTTCTCGTAAACGTCGGCAACGCGGCTGTCGAAAGTCAGGACATCGCCGGCCACCGCAGGCTTGTGGTAAACGAACGATTGCTCGGCGTGCAGGATGCGACCCAGATCGAAGCCGTAGACGTTCAACTGCTCAACCAGGTCCCGGCCCTCGCCCTGCAGGCAAAAAAGGAACGTCGCAGGCACCGGTAGCGACGGATAGCCGGCGGCCTTGGCGGCAACTTCGTCGGTGTAGATCGGGTCGGTTTCACCGATGGCCTTGGCGAAAAACCGCAAGCGACCCTTTTCCACTTCTACCTGGGTGACGCCCATGGAGCGCCCGATCAGACTCTTGTCTGCCATTTCACTTGTCTCCTCTGCGGTTGTTTAAATCCCGCATTGCTGCTCAAACCCCTGTAGGAGCGAGCCTGCTCGCGATGGTTGTCAACGATGACACTGGCGTTCTGAATGAACGCGGCGCTTTCAAGTCCATCGCGAGCGAGCTCGCTCCTACAGGGATCAGCATTACGGCCAGGACTCAGGCGCGACCGTAAAGGGTCACGACACAAGCACCGCCCAGGCCGAGGTTGTGTTGCAAGGCCAGGTTCACGCCTTCAACCTGACGCGCCTCGGCGCTGCCGCGCAGCTGATGGGTCAGCTCGTAGCATTGGGCCAGGCCGGTGGCGCCCAGTGGGTGGCCCTTGGAGAGCAAACCACCCGACGGGTTCGTGACCACCTGGCCGCCGTAGGTGTTGTCGCCATCGAGCACGAAGCGCTCGGCGCCGCCCACCGGACACAGGCCGAGGGATTCGTAGGTCAGCAATTCGTTGTGCGCGAAGCAGTCGTGCATTTCGGCGACACGGATGTCCTGCGGGCCGACGCCGGCCTTCTCATACACTTCACCGGCCGCGCGCTGGGCCATGTCGAAACCGACCATCTGGATCATCGATGGCGGCTCGTAGGCAATCGGCGCGTCGGTGGTCATCGACTGGGCGAGGATCACCACGTCGGTGCGCAGGCCGTGCTTTTTGGCGAAGGCTTCGCTGCAAATGATCGCCGCCGCAGCGCCGCAAGTCGGTGGGCAGGCCATCAGGCGGGTCATCACGCCCGGCCAAACCACTTGGTCGTTCATCACGTCTTCAGTGGTGACGATCTTGCGGAACAGCGCCAATGGGTTGTTGGCAGCGTGGCGGCTGGCCTTGGCGCGGATCGCGGCAAAGGTGCTCATCTGCGTTCCGTACTTGTGCATGTGCTCACGGCCGGCGCCGCCAAACATACGCAGCGCCATGGGCACACCTTCGGCATCCGCGGTCAGCAGGTTCGCCACTTCGGAGCATTTGCCCATCGCCATCGGGCGGTCTTCCCACTGGTTTTTCAGGGCACCGGGCTGCATCTGTTCAAAGCCCAGGGCCAACGCGCATTCGACCGCCCCGCTTTCCACGGCCTGACGCGCCAGGAACAAGGCGCTGGAGCCGGTGGAGCAGTTGTTGTTGACGTTGACCACCGGAACACCGCTCAGGCCGACCTCATACAGTGCCGACTGGCCCGCAGTGGAGTCTCCGTAGACGTAGCCGACATAGGCCTGCTGCACCAGGCGATAGTCCAGGCCCGCATCCTTGAGCGCCCGGCGCGTGGCTTCGGCGCCCATTTCAATGTAGGAACCGCTGGCTCCCGGCTTGAGGAATGGGATCATGCCGACACCGGCGACGTAAGGTTTGTGCGACATACATACTCCTTGGAATTTCTTTGTTGTTTTTGTTGATCGGCGGTCCCGAGCAAACCACCCTCTTATCCTTGCGCAGCCGCTCCGGGCTGTACCCGCTCGGACGGGGGGAGCTCGGGTGGGGTGGGATGCGGCAGCGCTGGTGGTTCAGTGCGCACTCAAACAATCGCGCCAACGCTGCGCAGCTCATCGATCTGCGCAGCGCTGAGCCCCAATTGTTCGAGGATCTCCAGGGTGTTTTCTCCGTTTCTCACCAGGCCGCCCGCCTGCGCCGGTGTACGGCTCAGGCGTGGCGCCGGGGCCGGATGCAGCACGCCGGCGGTTTCCATGAACAGGCCGCGCCCCTGGTTGTGCGGATGGGTGGGTGCTTCACTGAAGTCCAGCACCGGGGCGAAGCAGGCATCGGTGCCTTCGAGCAGCTGGGTCCAGGTATCGCGGGTACGGGTCAGGAACAGGGCCTCAAGCTTCTCTCGCAGAAGCGGCCACGCTTGCTGCTGCCACTGTTGCTTGAAGTCCGGATCGTCGATTTCGCACAGCTCGAGCAGGAGCTGATAGAACTGCGGCTCGATGGCGCCAATCGACACGAATTTGCCGTCGGCGCAGCTGTAGCAACCGTAGAAAGGCGCGCCGCCGTCGAGCATGTTGCTCTGGCGCTGGTCGCCCCATTGGCCCTGATGACGCAGGTCGTAGTACATGCTGCCCAGCAGCGTGGTGCCGTCGCAGATGGCGGCGTCAACCACTTGTCCGAGGCCGGACTTTTGCGCCTCGAACAGCGCAGCGAGTATGCCGGTCAGCAGAAACATCGCGCCGCCGCCCATGTCACCCACCAGATGCAATGGCGGGGTCGGCGGACGGTCGGCATGACCCATGGCGTTGAGTACGCCGGACAGTGCGATGTAATTCAGGTCATGCCCCGCCGCAGGAGCCAGCGGCCCGCTCTGGCCCCAACCGGTCATGCGTCCATAGATCAATTTGGGATTGCGCTCAAGGCAGACTTCCGGTCCAAGGCCCAGGCGTTCCATGACGCCGGGACGGAAGCCCTCGATCAGCACATCGGCGCCGTCGATCAGTTTGAGCAGCACTTCATCGGCGCCGGGTTTACGCGGGTCGATAGCAATACTGCGCCGTCCGCGTCCAAGCAGGCTGCCATCGGCATTGAGAAAACCGGCCACCTGACGGTCGACACGAATAACCTGCGCGCCCATGTCCGCCAGCATCATGGCGGCGAACGGCGCAGGGCCGATCGCATTCATTTCAACTACTTTCACACCTGCCAAAGGTCCGGGCATTGTCGGGTTCTCTGCTCTTGTCATGAGGGGACAGGCGAGTGTGGCCAGTCCATTAGGGTCGGTGAGGTCGACTGGAAATACGGGCAGCACGCGGGTAGCATCACGACGTCGATCTGCTGCGCGTCTGCTCGTCAGCCGGCACTGATTCAGCACACTAGACGTACGGTGTGATGGCGTACCCACTCCACTTGGGGGAACCGTCCCACCCCACCCGTCCATAACAAGAACAGCTGTAGTCTGGATTCCCATGCCTGCCACCCGCCCCTTGATCACCACCCGTTTTTCACCGCCGCGCATCAGCAGCCATGCGGTGTTGCGCATGCCGCTGCTGTCGCGCTTGCTGGCGGCGCGCAATTGCCGCCTCACGCTGATCAACGGCAGCGCCGGATTCGGCAAGACCACGTTGCTGGCGCAGTGGCGTCAGAGCCTGCTCAAGGAAGGCAGTGGCGTGGTGTGGTTGTCTCTGTCCCAGGAGGACGCGACGCTGGAATCGTTCTGCGCCAACCTGATCGGCGCGCTGCAACAGGCCGGCCTGCCGCTGGATGACGACCTGCTGTTGCTGGTCAAGGGGGATGCACAGAACGGCTCGCTGGCCCTGGCGTCGGTGATGATCAACACGCTGGCGCGGGTCGATACGGCGCTGTACCTGATGATCGATGATTTTCAGTTCGCCACGGACCCCGCCATTTCAATGCTCATGCAGACCATGGTCGACAGTGCGCCGACGCAACTGCATGTGGTGCTTGCGTCGCGGGTGTTTCCCGACTTGAAACTGGGCAGGCTGCGGGCCATGGCCGAGCTGTGCGAAATCAGCAGCACCGACCTGGGCTTCAGCTTCGACGAATCGCTGGCATTCCTGAAGGCCTATCTGGACGACGACGTCGACATCGATCTGGCCCACAGCATTCATGCCTCGACCGACGGCTGGCCCATCGGCCTGCAAATGATGTCGATCTCGCTCAAGGCCAACCCGCGTAAAGGCCTCAATAGCGAACGACTGCTGTCGAGCAAGGCCGGCCTGGTGGATTACCTGGTCGAAGACGTGATCAGCGATCTGCCGGCAGCGACGCTCACCTTCCTGGAACAGGTTTCGATCCTGCGCCGCTTCAACGAGAAGGTGGCCGCCGAAGTCAGCCAGAGTTGCGACGCACCAGCGCTGATTGCCAATATCGAGGCGCGCAACCTATTCATCGTGCCCATGGACATGGAGTGCCGGAACCCGTGGTATCGCCTGCATCCGTTGTTCGCCGAGTTTCTGCAGCAGCGCCTGAGCGCCTCGGGCGCTGATCTGCAAGCGCTGCATCTGCGCGCTTCGGCGTGGTTCGAGCAGGCCGGCGTTGTCAACGAAGCCGTGCATCACGCGGTGCAGAGCGAGAATTTCGAAGCCTTGGTGGCGCTGCTTGAACGCAGCCAGCCCGACCAGCACAACATCAGTTATCTCGGTCAGTTTGTGCGCTGGCTCGACTGCGTGCCGCTCGAGCGCTTGGTGCAACATCCCGGTGTGTTGCTGCAAGGCGCCTGGGGTTGTGTGCTGACGATGATGACCGGCAAGGCGAAGGCCTGGATCGATGCGCTGGAACAGAGTCCCCACGACGAAGCCCAGTTGAGCCCGCACATCGCGTTGGTCAGGGCGTCGATCGCCACGCAGCAGGACAACCTACCCCTGTGCCAACAACTGCTGGAAGGCATCCGCGGGCATCGCTTCAATCATCCATTCAATGAGCAGATGCGTGCGTGCCTGCACGTCCACTGCCTCAATCAAACCGGTCAGCAGCAAGCGGCCTGGGATTACATCAACGCACCCCAGGCCCGGGCCATACGCATCAGTCATGACGAAGTGGCGCTGCTGGCCATCGTCACCGCCGCCCATGGCGCCATGCTCAGCGGGAATGTGCGTGAAGCATCGCGCAATATCGTCGACGTACTGCTCGTGGCCGAGCGCGCCCATGGCCATCGCTCCATCAGCGCCACTTGCTGTGGCGTAGGAGCCGCCGAGACGCATTACGAAATGGACCGTATCGACGATGCGCGACAGGTGTTGGGCAATCGCCTCAATCTGCTGCACCTGTCGCCACCGGATATCACTATCAGCGCGATGATCAGCAATGCGCGTCTCAATTGCCTGCAGGAGTCTTCGGCGGCCGCATTGGCCTACCTGGCCAGCAAGGCGATCGGGCTACGCGCACAAGGTTTCGACCGCGCCGTGGCGTACAACCTGGCCGAGCAGATCCGTATCCTGTTGGGCAGTGGCGACTGGCGCCAATGCGAAAGCCAGCGCGCGGCACTGGAAGCGCTGGCCCATCGTCATGATGGCGACAGTCCGGCCGCCCACCAGATCGCCGCCCTCGCCGCCTTGTCGCGAGCCCGCACCTCGCTGGCCCGGCAAGAGCCGGAACGGGCACTGGTGGCCCTCGACAGCCTGGAGCAACTGGCGACGCGTTACGCTCGCGGAATATGGAAAGTGCAGTCGCAATTGCTGCGCGCCGTAGCGCTCAATGATCTGGGGCAAACGGGAGAGGCCCGGATATTGTTGCGTCAGGTCGTGGCCGAAAGCCTGCGTCTTGGCCTGGTGCGTACCTTGCTGGACGAAGGCGCGCCACTGATCTCGCTGCTGGCTGAGCTGGAGTGCGAGGATGATCCGGTCTTGGAGAGCTATCGCAGTCGCCTGATCGCAGCGCCGCTGAACTTCAGCGTTGCGCCTTCGATGTCGGCGCGGGCCGCGACGGAAAGCGGCGTCAGCGAGTCTGCGCTATTCACCAAGCGCGAGATGGAAATCATCAGTCTGCTTGAGCAAGCCATGTCCAACAAACGCATGGCCCAGACCCTGAACCTGAGTCAGGAAACCATCAAGTGGAACCTCAAGAACATCTACGCCAAGCTTGGAGTGTCCGGGCGGTACGAAGCGCTGATCGCTGCCCGGCAACGCATCTCCCCAAACGAGTAGTGCCCCTGCAGGGAGCGAGCCTGTTCGCGATGGCGGCTTAACATTCAACAGATAAGTTGACGGTCAGGTTGCTATCGCGAGCAGGCTCGCTCCTACAGGGGTGCGGTGCTCAATCGGTGTTTCGATTGTTACCGAATACCGGCGCTACGCAGTGCTGCCGGGGTGTAATCGGCGAGATTCGCCGCGTTACCGTAAATGCTGCCGTGCCGGGATTCGTTCATCAAGGCATTGACCAGGTAGCGCCCGGCAATCAGGTCGTACAACGCCTGGGCCGCATAAGTACTGACGCCGTTGGCATAATCGTTATAGGCCATGCCTTCGGCCACCCGCCACAGCTGCCCGCGGCCATCGTAATGGTCGATCAGTGCCGCCTGCCAGGTGTCTTCATCGATGTACATATGGCGTTTTGCATAAATGTTGCGCATGCCAGGTTTCAGGGTTGCCTCGACTTCCCAGACACGGTGCAATTCATAGCGCGTCAGGTCCTGATTGATATGGCCAGGCTTGAGGATATCGGCGTATTTGAGCGATGGTGAAGCCAACCGGTAGTTGTTGTAGGGAATGTACATTTCCTTCTTGCCGATCAGTTTCCAGTCGTAGCGGTCGGGCGAACCATTGAACAGGTCGCCGTTATCCGTGGTGCGCATGCCGTCCGACGCGGTGCCCGGTCCGTCATAAGCGACCTGCGGGGCCCGACGAACCCGTCGTTGACCGGCGCTGTAGACCCACGCCAGGCGCGGTTCTTTCACCTGGTCGATGGTCTCGTGAATCAACGTCACGCTACCGGCCAGTCGCGGTGGTGCCGTCACTTCCTGCTTGTAGTAGAACAGGATGTTAGTTGCGTCAGCTTGGGCATCGGCAGGCATGAACTGCGGATACGCGATTTCATCGTTCAATTGAACAATGGTGAACGAACCATTGACCTGCGGCACCGCCTGCACAGTTTCGCGTTTCTGGTTCAAACCACGGTAGCGCGTCAAATGGTTCCATAATACTTCGACGCCACTCTTGGGGATCGGAAACGCGTAATAACGCGAGTCGGCGAAGTTCAGCAAGCCATTGCCGCCATCGGCTGGCTGCGTATTGAGCGCACTTTTCTTCGCGGCATCATAGACATTCTGCGGGTTAGCCGCAGTGCGATGGCTTGCGAATACCGGTATCTTGTAGGTATCGGGATAGCGTTTGAACATGGCCACCTGCCCCTCGCTCAGTCGGGCCTTGTACTGCCCGACGTTGGCAGCGGTAATGGTGAACAGGGGTTTCTCGCCGGCAAACGGGTCGCCGACGAACAGGTTCGTCACCGGCGCCGCATCCTGCTTGAGCCCACCAGTCCAGGCTGGAATGCTGCCTTCGGCATTACCTTCTTTCTGGGCGCCGAGCGGGGTCAGGCTGGTGCCTAGCTTGGCTGCTTCCTCCGGAGTAACGGCGGCCATTGCCTGACCGACGATCAGGGCCAATGACAACGCCCATGTTTGCATCATTGTTTTTGTTTTCATGCTGAGGTTCTCTCGCCTGTCTTCGTTTAGAAGTTCGCGCCAAAGCTGAGCGCGACGAAGTCACGATCACCGTTGGTATTAAAATGACCACCGAAGAAATCGGTGTAACTGAGGCTTGCGGTGTAAGTGCTGGCATAGTCGGCATCCAGGCCGACGCTGACGGCCTTGAGGCCTTCCTCGAAGTTGGGTCCATTGCCATTTACGTCATGGGACCAGGCCAGGTTCGGCGCCAGGTTGATACCGGCGAATACGTTCGGATAATCCAAACGCGCACGGGCACGGTAGCCCCACGAATCGGTGTCGTAGAAGCCCTTGTCATTACACTCCTGTTGCGGGTTGGTCGGCGTGGTTACGCCTGCCGGTTGCCCTGGAACCTGCGACACCGAACCCCGACAAGCCGCCAACCCGGCAGCACCAGGCAGGATGCCGCTGCCGAAGATGCCGCTGCGGCCAAAGCGCAGATCGGTACCGTCGGTCTCGCCCAGACCGTTGATTCGGTTGTACCCGACCTCACCCACCAGGGTCAGACGGCTTGCACCAAAGACCTGATCGAAGAATTGGGTAGCGGTCATCTGCGTCTGCAACACTGGCATGCGCTTGTAGCCATTGATCACGCCTCCGGGCGTGCTCGTGGCGAAACCTGTGGAAACCAGTGGTGACGTGGCAGTACCAAGACTGCCGTTGATCAAGTCCTGGCTGTTGAGTTGCAGCGGCATGTTCGGACGATAACTGACCTCACCGCCCAGGGAAGTACCGCCCAGGTTGGTCTGGAAGCTCAAGCCGTACAGGCGGATGTCTTCCGGGTAATCCACGAAGTAGCGTGAATTGCGTATGACGTTCAGTGAGCTGGCCGGCGTACCCGGCCCCGTTGTGCGAACCGCGCTGAGCAATGGGTTGCGACTGTGGTAGTTCATGAAATAGGCAGCGACTTCGGTGTCATTCATTTCCGGAACGAACCAGCGCAATGCCACGCCGAACTGACCGCTATCACTCGGCTCATTGTCTTTGACTCGCGGAATGTAGACGTCGTCGACACCGCCACCCTGAGCCGCTGAGCCACCGACTGCCGCTGCGCCACCGGTATTTCTGGCCACGCCTGGCGCCAAGTCCAGACCGGAAACCACCAGTCGGTCATTGCACCCCTTGGCCACCGCATCAGAGCCGAAGAAGGTGCCGCAGTTATCGACGACGGTGCTTTCCCATTCCAATTGATAGAAGGCCTCCGCGCTCAAGTTCTCGGTGAAATTCTGCGACAGGTAGAACATGTTGACCGGGATCAGCCCTTCCTTGACCTCGGCGCCCGGGCGGCGCAATGCCGCGGCGTCCGTCGGGTTGATCGAGTTGATACCGTTACCGATGAAGGTACTTTCGCCCCAGCTCACCACCTGTTTGCCCAGGCGCACATTGCCCGGCAAATTGCCGATGGTGTAGTTGTGATAGACAAAAGCATCGAGGAATTCCGCGCCGGACGCCTTGGCCAGATCATTGCGGCCACTGTCGTCAATGTCATAGAACAGGCGATGTTCATCCTTGAGTTCGAAGTCGTACCAGTACTTGCCACGCACGAACACGCCGCTTTCGCCGTATTTGAGTTCCAGGTCATGCACGCCCTTGAAGATCTTCGAGAAGGTCTCGCCTTTCTTGAAGTTCAAGCGATTGTCATCGGACACCCGGGTCGACGCCTCGCCACGCTTGCCCTGAGAATTGAAGTTGGAAATGAAATCCGGATCCGGCCCACGCACGGCCCAACTGGCGCCCACCGACAACGACGAATCGAATTGCCCCTGTACCTCCCCGATATTGAAATTTACAGCGGTTGCTTGGGCACTGAAGCCGGAAGCGACAGCGATGGCCAACAGGTGTGGCCGAAAGCCTCTGTGCATTGTTGTTTTTATCATGCAGCACTCCGATTACGGATGAGGAAAAACGAGCGTCAATCGCTCAGACGAGTCAATAGCGCACCAATTGCTTCAAGCCCTGGGAGGCACTCGTAGGTTTCGGGAGCGGTGATTGCTCGGTGACTTTTTGTGTTTTTTTCAGTTACCGCGACGCGATGCTATGAGTCAGATCGCGTAATACGGCCCCTCAAAGGAGGGGAAAACGGGGGGGAGTGGGGGGGTGTTGGTGGGGTAATCGAATAGATCACCCTCAAGCATCTATAAACTCTGAAGATTTGGGACGAATTGGCGCCTCCAACTCCGCTGGAGACCGGAAAAGTGGACGTTAACCGGGGGGCTCTTTGATGTTTTTGCCTGTTACCCCGGTATAGCGGTAACGCCAAGCTTGTTGACCTCTATGGGTCGGTTTCAGCTGGCCGTAAAAGGCAGAAATCGGCCAAAAACAGCCCCTCAGATGTGCCTATGAAACCAGGACCGATTCAGAAGTCGCCCTGCTGGCGATTCAATATTATGATCGAAAGGCCAGCGAGGCTTGTACGATCGTGGCAGGCCAGGAGTTAGAGCGGTTTGCCTAAGCCTTGAGAGCGCTTGCAAGGTCGCTCTTCACCCTCGCGTTAATATTGAAGAATGTTTATGCGATTAGCGGCGACTCCTGTAGTAGACAATAACTATCGAGGGAGCGAAACATGAATGGTGATGGGGTAATGGAAAATAAGATTGGCAAAGGACAGTCTTTTGCCAAACGAATCTACCTGCCACGCCTTATTGGCCTGGCGATTGGCATGCTGAGCGTACTGGCCGCCATTGCGCCGCTGGGCCTGCCGGGATGGGTATGGGTACTGTTGCTTTTCAACGGCTTGGTTTGGCCGCATCTGGCCTATCAATTGGCCACCCGTGCTAGTGAGCCGTATCAGGCGGAGCGGCGCAACTTACTCTACGACTCAGTGATGGGCGGGTTCTGGACCGCGACCATGCAGTTCAATCCGTTGCCTGCCGTCACCATCCTTTCGATGATGACGATGAACAACGTCGCTGCAGGCGGCCAGCGTTTATTCGTGCATGGCGCGCTGGCCCAAGTTGTCGGAATTCTGCTTGCGATAACACTGTTCGGCCCGCAGGTGCAACTTACTGCAACCGCCCTACAGATCTACGCCTGCTTGCCGATGCTGACGCTCTACCCATTAGCGCTGGGCTGGGTCTGTTATCGCCTGGCCATTAAGCTCGCCGACCACAAGCGCCGTCTTAGCGCCCTGAGCTGTACCGACAGTCTCACCGGCCTGCTCAATCATGGGGCGTGGAAGGATTTGCTTCATCTGCAGTTTTTCGCCTTCCGGCAGGAGAGCTTCGAAACGGTGATCGCGATCATTGATGTCGATCACTTCAAACAGATCAACGACACTTACGGCCATCTCGTTGGCGACAGCGTGCTACGCCAGCTGAGCGCCGAACTTAAGAAAAACCTTCGCCAAGGTGACCTAGCCGGTCGCTTTGGTGGAGACGAGTTCTGTGTGATCCTGCCCAACAGCCCACTGAGCCAGGCCGGCGAAATTATGGAGCGACTGCGAGGGGCAATGGGCAACTACCGCAATGAGCAACTGCCTGAGCTGCGAGTCAGCCTGAGTATCGGCTTGGCATCGTGCTGCAGTGCAATGACCGACGCCGCAGACTGGCTCAACGAAGCCGACAAGGCACTGTATGCGGCCAAGAACAGTGGGCGCGACAAGGTCCATTTCACCTTAGGCGACATTGTCAACGCACCTTGAATTACAGTGGATTCGCTAGACACCTTGTAAACCAATTTTTTGATCTGTAAACCACTGAGGTTAACAACTCAAAAAAGTGGTTTATAGCAACCAGGTAATTTCCTCGTGGAAACTGCTGGGATAATGCCCCGATGGAGCGCGTGTTTCGCAGCTTGAAAACTGAATGGACCAGCACACGCCGTAGTTACGACCGGCAGAGAACGGCCGATTCTGTTGAAAAAGTCGGTTCGCCCAAATGGCCTGAATATTGACTGGTGAAAACGCCATTTTTACACGCTGCTACGTGAAATCTGAGCCCGGAAGTCTCTGCCAAAAATAAAGATTTCAATCTCAGGCGCGTATTTTTCTGCCGTGGAAACCATGGCCGACTTTTTCAACAGAATCGGCCAAAAGCGGTCCTTCGTAGGAGGTGATTAACCGCAAATAGCAGTCGTTCCAGAGAGTCATGAATACGCGAAGAAGATGGGTTATCTTGTCAGCCGAATCACCTGCATCAGGTGAAGGTCATCAAGTAAGGATGCTGTATGAATCTATTGCCTCATCGCCACGCCCTCTTCGCACTGACGCTCGTCAGTACACTCGCCACAACCTCCACGCTGGCCGCCCAGAGCCCTGATGCCCCAGCCTCCGTCGCGGGGCCTGTTGCCGGCACCAAAGTGACCGAACCCTATGTGCGCATGATGGCGCGCGAAGCGTATTTCTGGGGTTGGCCAATGGCCAATATTTTCAATCGGCGCCAGGCCTTCAAGGACCTGCCCGAACCCGGTTTGATGGGGGGTATCGTGCCGGTGGCCCCGATCAACCGATTGTCGATGCTCAGCGACTACATCGACCCGGCCGAGCGGCTGGTAGCCTGTCCGAATCAGGACGTCGTGTACGGTGCTGGCAGCATCGCCCTAGACCTTGAGCCAGTGGTGCTGCAAGTGCCGGACTTCGACGACCGCTTCTGGGTGTATCAGGTGGTTGACCTGCGTTCCGACAGTTTCGCCGAGCTGGGCAAGATGTATAACACCCAGCCAGGGTTCTACCTGTTGGTCGGCCCGGACTGGAGCGGCAAGGTACCCCCAGGCATTACCCGAGTGTTCCGGGCACGTACCAACACCGGTTTCGTCATTCCCCGGGTGTTTCAGGACGACACGGCCGCCGATCGCCAAGCCGTGCAGCCGGCCCTGGCCGGTATCGACATGTACCCATTGTCCCAATATGACGGCAAGGTCAAAAAACGCGACTGGGCCAAACTGCCGAAATTCCCGGCGCAGGCCTCGGATGGCAAAGCCGAAACCAAGTGGGTGATCCCGGAGAAGTTCTTCGACGAACTGCCGGCCCTGCTCAAGGACGCCAAGCCATTGCCGGGAGAAGAAGCCCGCTACGCGCAAATGGCTGCCCTCGCGGCCATCGCCAAAGCCGACCCGCAATTGCGTGTAGCGATGATCGACGAAGCGAAAAAAGCCGACAGCGAAGTGATCGACCCACTGTTGCAGTTCCGCAACTATGGCCTGCAGCTGCCGGATCACTGGAGCACCGTCAGCAACGGCGCAGCGTTCGGTACCGATTACTTCAGCCGTACCGCCGTGGCACGGTCGAATATCTTCGTGAACCAGCAGAAAGAAACCAAATACTTCTATCAGGACCTGGATCAGTCCGGCCTGCGCCTCAATGGCCAGAACAACTACAGCGTGACCTTTGACAAGGGCAAACTGCCGCCGGTCAAGGGTTTCTGGTCGCTGACGCTGTACAACGAACAGCACTTCTTCTCGCCGAACGAGCTCAAGCGCTACTCCATCGGCACCAAGAACAAATCCCTGCAAACCAATCCTGACGGCTCGCTGACCCTCTACGTACAAAGCGAATCGCCGGGCAAGGACAAAGAAAGCAACTGGTTGCCCTCCCCTAAAGATGCCGATTTCTCGCTGTACATTCGTGCCTACTGGCCGCAAGCCGATGCACTCGACGGCAGCTGGACTCCACCGGCCGTGCTGAAAACCCATTGAAAAGGACTTCGACGATGAACGCAGCCAGCAAAACGCTGACCGCACTGGCCCTAGCCGTTTCGGTCAGCCTCGGCGCCCAGGCAGCCACGCACTATGAACAATTAGCCGACCTGCCCTTCGCCGGCGGTTATCCAACCCTCGAAGGCGTGGCTCAGCTCAAGAATGAACTGCTGTTCCAGCGCGCCGTGCAGTCCTACATCTGGGCACTGCCGGCACTGAACATGTACGCCATGAAGGAAGCCTCGGAGAAAACCTTCGGCGCCGGCTACAACGTGCTGCCGATCTGGAAGGACCGCCTTAACGCCAAGACCCTAGTGACCACGCCCAACTCCGACGTGATCTACGCCATGGGTTACCTGGACCTGAAGCAGGACGGGCCGATGGTGATCGAAGTGCCGCCGGGCATGCAGGGCATTCTCGACGACTTCTTCCAGCGCCCGATCTGCTCCGAAGGCCAGATCGAAGGCCGCCAGTGGTGCGGCGACGTCGGCTTGCCAGGACCGGACAAAGGCAAGGGTGCCAAGTACCTAGTACTGCCGCCGGATTACAAGGGTGAGGTGCCTCCCGGCTACCTGACCTACCGTTCGCGCACCTACAACGTGTTTGTGTTCTGGCGTGGTTTCTTCAAGGACCCGAAACAGCTGGAAGCACCGGTCACGCTCATGGAACAGACACGCATCTATCCGCTGGGCAAAGAAGCCACGGCGAAAAAGATGGAGTTCCCCAACGCCTCGAAAACGCCGATCAACATGCTCTACCCCACCAATGGCAGCGCGTTCGACATGCTGTCGCGGTTTATCGACCAAGAATATGTCGATCCGCAAGACATGGAAATGCGCGGCATGCTTGCCGCCCTGGGCATCATCAAGGGCAAGCCGTTCCAGCCGGACGCGGCAACTCGCGACCTGCTCGACAAGGCCGCGAAAACCGCGAGCAAAATGGGCCACGCCACTTCCTACACCCCGCAAACCATCGTCACCAATGGCACCTGGTATCCGGACCGCAAGTGGCTGAACGTCTTCCCGGGCAACGCGACCTTCACCGCCGACACCTTCAACTACATTGACCCGCGCACCGGCTTCTTCACCAATGCCTATTCGGCCAGCCCGGGCATGGCGGTCAACATGGAAAACGTCGGGGCCAAGTACCCGGCCACGTTCGTCGATGCTAAGGGCGAGTTTCTCTCGGGTAGCAACGCGTACACGGTGAACCTGCCCAAAGGCATTCCCGCGGCGTTGTTCTGGTCGGTGACGGTGTATGACTCCATCACGGCTTCTGGCGTGGACAACGGCCAGCCGTTCCCGTCGTTGAACACCATGGACAAGCCACTGGTGAATGCCGACGGGTCGATCGACGTACACTTCGGACCGGATTCACCGGGCGAAGGCAAGAACTGGATTCGTACTTTGCCAGGCAAAGGCTTTTTCGTGATCTTGCGGTTGTATGGCCCGACCAAGGCTTTCTTCGACAAGGCATGGAAGCCTGGAGACCTTCAGAAGCAGTAACCATAAATGCAACTCGGTGATATGAGCGTAGGAGCGCTCATATCGTTTCTGGGGAAGTTCGATAGATTTATCTATTCGGATTTATCCAATGGTCACCGGCAGCTCTGGGTCGACTATTGCCTGTCGCGATAGGTAGAAAACGGCCAAGAGCGGTCGTCAGTTAAATGCAACATCAAGGTGCACTAGACTGATTCGCAGAGCTGAGGTTTCCACCGCGCCAGGTCGTGCCCATTTACTCATAAGCTTCTGCTGGTCAGCCATACGAAGCTGGAGAGCACCATTCGATTATGGGATCGAGGTCGATGACGCCTTGGAGATGGCGGAACAGACTGAGGTTTGACTATGCATAGCGACGGTCGAAGTCAGGCCGTCGCTAACCGACCCATAGTTGCCTGTCGCTAAGGACTTTAGGTTACCCGAAGTGGTCGCTGATCCAACCCGAGCATTCATGCGCCGCATTTTAGGTTTTTCTGCATCAATGCATTCTGAAGCGTTATACCCCGACGGATCGGAAATCCTCGTCGCACTACATGAAAACCGTGCAATTCAAAGAACGGTTCAGCCGTCATGCTGACATCTGAAGTTAGTTCGTCAATGCCAAGAAACCTGGCTTCTTCATGAATTCGGTTCATGAGTAAGGTGCCTATTCCTTGCCGAGGACGAGTACCCGACACAAAAAAGTGGTCGATGTAGCCGTTCGGTTGAATGTCGGCATAGCCCACTATTTTCCCGTCTGACTCGGCGACGAACGGGCGGAGATTTCGGAGGTGCTCCGCCCAAAGCGCCTGATCAAGATCAGCAGGGGCCCAAGCATCGATTTGATCGGCAGTGTAATCGCGTGACGCGACTTTATGGATGGCAGAGTAAAAAACTTGAAACAACGCAGTCTCATCCCCGATTCTGAACTGGCGAATCTCCATAGTTTACTCGTAAGGCGTCCGCGAAAAACGAGGAGTCTGCCATACCTGGTAAAAATCGGAAATAAACGATCTCAGGTTCCATAGGAACAACTGAGTGGCTGCTTTGGGTCTGCAGCCCTTGGCGGCAGGAAACAATCGGCCTATTTCAGCCGATGTTGACCGGCAACATGACTGGGTTGTTGCCGCGCACGGATGGCCAATTATGTTAGGGATTATTTCATTGAAATTAGTTAGGACTTAGCCCGCGCCAAGTCTCGCAATACGAAAAAGCTATCATCTGAGATACGCTTCCAGAAAGTAGCCGCGAGGTGAAGTGTTATGCAATGCACTATCAGTGAGATCGCCCGCCGCGTTGGCATATCGAAGGCCGCGATCATTAAGGCTCGCAATGAGGGACGCCTTTCCGAGTCACTGTTCACCCTGAACGAGCGCGGTATCACCTGTATCGCGGATGCTGATCTGGCGGAGCGGGTACTACGGCGAACCATTGGTCAAAGGATCAGTAGCACGATGCGTATGCCTAGATGCTGCTGACCATACGTCGCCTCGCAGTACTTTCTTTTTTAGGGGTACGTGAAGGGGTACGCCGTTATTTTAATCTTGGAATTTTCCTGTATCTATGCGGCCTACAGGTGCCATGTTCGATTCCAGGTCGTGGAGCCATACAAGGTTCCAGAGAGGGCTTCAAAATCTCTGAAATCACAAAAAACCCGCCTTTTCAGGCGGGTTTTTTCGTTTCTGGCATTTCGTCGGACTTTGGTGGATACAGCCGTCAGAGAGTAGGTTCCCGGCTGAGTTCAGCTGAGCCGGGACTGAACTTACTGCCTCAATATAAACGTAGTCAGGGTTTGCAGATCGTCCGGGCTTAACTGCGCGAAAGGCGGCATCGGGATATCCCCCCATTTGCCAGTACCGCCATGCAGAATGCTGGACGTTACCTTGGCCTGCGCCTGTGGATCTTTGGCGTACTTGGCAGCCACATCGTGATAGGCCGGGCCTACGACCTTATGATCGATCGCGTGGCAGGACAGACAGGAGTTGTTCTGGAGCAAAGCCATGGCATCGAGTTTTGCGACAGGCGCCGCCGGAGGTTGGCTGGCCGACGGGTTCGAGGCCGTCTGCACATCGGCATCGCTCGCCTGGGCACTGCCGTAGGTCACCGCCAGGTAGGCGCCGATCATGCTCACATCCTGATCGCTGATCGGAGCTCCATACACCTTCTGCATCTTGCCCGCTTCTGCGGTCCACTGCGCCAGGCTCATGCCAGGAGGCTGGAAGTTGATGTAATCAGCGGAGTGGCAGGTGGCACATTTCTGCTGGGCCAACTGATAGCCAGGCAGCGCATTAGGCTTGAGCACAGCCGTTTCCGGCGGCAACGTGATCGACAGAGGCGCGGCGCTAACCGAGACAGCCAAACAAACCTGAGCCGCGCACAGCAAGGTGGTCATGCGTTTCATGAGTTTCATGCGGGCCCCTCAGGCGACAGTCACGTGGCTGGTTTCTACGACGTGGCGGCGATAGCCACTAGGGTTCCAATCGGCTCGCAGCGGTTGCGTCTCGCCCGCACTGTTGCTGGCTCGCACCATCAATTGTGTGGCGCCCTTGCTGGTAAAGGTGATCGGCAACGTCCACTCTCTGAAGGAGAAACGGCCAAGGTCCTGCCCAAGCTTGGCTTCGCGCCAGTTTTTTCCACCGTCGATCGAGATTTCCACCTTGTTCACGCCAACACCGCCGTCGAACGCAATGCCCTTGAGCACCACGTTTTTTTTCAGCGGCAATACATCGCCATGTTTAACGCTGGTGATGAAACTGCGTACCGCCAACTTGGAAATCGGCTGGGTTTGTGCCGCAGTGGTGCCGGGGGTGATGCAGAAACAATCGTTGTCCGGAACGCGGTAAGCTTTAGCCATGAAGAAACCGTCGAAGGTATGGTCGACGACTTCGATTTCACTCAGGTGCTTGACCCAGTACGTACCAAAATAGCCTGGCACCACCAGACGTATCGGGTAGCCGTTGAGGAATGGCAGATCGGTTCCGTTCATCGACCAAGCGATCATGGGCTCACCGTCCATCGCATGGTTGATGTCCAGGGCCTTGATGAACTCCGGCGTGCTTGGCAGCACGGGCTTATCCAACCCACGGAAGGTCACTTGCTTGGCGTCGGCTTTCACACCGGCCTTTTCCAATACCGCCTTGAGCGGTACTCCCACCCAGCGGGCATTACCCATTGAACCATTGCCCAACTGAGCGCCAAACACACGCGGCATCGAGAAGCCACGGCTATTACCCGAACACTGATTGACGGCCACCACCTCTACCGGTTCGGCGAGAGCCTTGAGTTCTGCCAGGGAAAGCGACAGCGCCGTGTTGACCGCCCCCTTGATCGTCAAACGGTAAGTATCCGGATCAATGCTGGTAGGGAAATTGGCCAAGTGGTAACGCACGAAAAAGGCGTCATTGGGCGTGATCGGCCCTTCGTTGAAGACAGGAAACGGCGTCTCAAGGTGCGGAGGGCGAGTGGTGACCAAGGTCAACGGGCGTTTTTGCGGATACTGCACCAGCGGCCGTGGACCAGCAGCAAAGGTTACTTCTTCGGCGGTTTCGTCGGCCGTCTTGTTTTCGTCGGCTGCCTTGGCGAGGCTTGCCAATGGAGAGGCCGCCACTGCCAGGGTGAAGGCATCGCGTAGAACGCGCCGGCGACTGGGCTTGCTGTTATCTATAAAACTGAACTTCATTCTGCGCTCTCTATAATTGTTTTACTGAGATGCAACTGACAGCCCCGCCAAGGCGCGGAGGCATCGGACTCGATGTGTAACGGGGTTTTGCTTCGACTTCGGTAGCGACGCCAGTATCGTCACGGATAAGTGGACCGCTTTTCATTTGACGTCAGAGACTTAACATTTGACGACAGAGGCAGCCGGCACGTGCGGCATCCCAAGAGACGCGTCGAAGACACTTTGGTCAGCACCGCCGTCAAACCGAATTGGGGCGCACATAAAAAAGGCGTCCCGAAGGACGCCTTGTTTATATTTCCATGCATTGAGTGTTGTCAGACATGCTCACTGCTTTTCGTATGCGCCGCACGCGGTTCTCCATGCTCGTGGTCCACCTCCACCACCGGTATTTCTTTCCCGTCGCAGTCATGCAGCTTGCCTTCGCTGAAGTAATCCCCTTCACGCAACGCTGCCAGATCCTGATAACGCAGCACACGCTCAGTGCCGGCCGCGAACACCGACTGCTGATCCGAGTTACCGGCCGTGAGGTGATTGAAGGTCAGATTCAGCAAGATCGCCATGATCGCCGACGAGCTGATGCCCGAGTGGAAGATGGTCGCGAACCAGCTTGGGAAGTGGTCATAGAAATTCGGTGCAGCGATCGGGATCATGCCGAAACCGATGGAGGTGGCGACGATGATCAGGTTGACGTTGTTGCGGTAATCAACCTTGGACAGCGTACGAATACCACTGGCCGCCACAGTGCCGAACAGCACGATACCGGCACCGCCAAGGACAGACGTCGGCACCGCCGCGATGACCCGCCCCATGAAGGGCAGCAAGCCGAGAATCACCAAGAACAAACCACCCGTGGCGACCACGAAGCGGCTCTTGATCCCGGTCACCGCCACCAGGCCGACGTTCTGCGCGAAGGCGCTTTGGGTGAACGAACCAAAGATCGGCGCGATCATGCTCGACAGCATGTCGGCGCGCAGGCCGTTGCCCAGACGCTTGGAGTCGACTTTGGTACCGATGATTTCACCGACGGCGAGGATGTCCGCCGAGGTTTCCACCAGCGTCACCATCACCACGATGCACATCGACAGGATCGCGGCGAAGTGGAAGGTCGGCATGCCGAAATGGAATGGCGTCGGGAAGCCGAACATCGGGCCCTCAGTAACAGAGGAGAAGTCCGCCATACCAAGGAACACCGCGATGACTGTGCCGATGACCATCGCCAGCAGAATCGACAATCGAGAGATGCTCGCGCTGCCGATCTTGCTCAGCAGCAGCACCAACATCAGCGTCACCGCCGCCAGGCCAATGTTCGCCATGCTGCCGAAGTCCGGGGCGTGACTGTTGCCGCCCATGGCCCAGCGTGCCGCCACCGGCATCAGCGTCAGGCCGATGGTGGTGATTACAATGCCCGTGACCAGCGGTGGGAAGAACTTGGTGATGCGCGAGAACACCGGCGTGATCAACAAGCCAATCAACGATGCGGCAATCACCGCCCCGAGAATCGACTGAAATCCGCCCTCCCCGCCACTGCTGACAATCGCCACCATGGTCGCGACGCCAGAGAACGACACGCCCTGTACCAGCGGCAACTGACAACCGAAAAACGGTAAACCAAGGGTCTGGAGTAACGTCGCCAGCCCCCCTGCAAACAATGAAGCAGCAATCAACAAACCGATGTCCGCTGGCGAGAGGCCGGCCGCCTGACCGATGATCAAAGGCACGGCGACGATGCCGCCGTACATGGTCAGAACATGTTGCAGGCCGTAAGCCATATTCGCGCCGATCCCAAGATTTTCATCTTCAGGCCGTTGGTGTGAAACATGGGGCGTTTTCATGGTTGGGGGGTTCCCTGGTTTTTGTTATGCGCACACTGTATTCAAGACATAGGACAAATGTCTATAGAGTTGTATACAACTTGTCACTCAAATTATGACCAGTTGGTCATTTCACCCTTAGCTGTGCGGCTTTCCTCCCCTCAAAAATTTTGAAATACATCCTGACGCGGCCCTTCCTCATTCCCCACTAGGCTTTGGCATTCTCAGTGACCGCCGGCACGGTCGCCTCTCGCTTATACATATAAAGTATGCATAATGAAGCCATTCGAAATTCAGTTTCACAAGGCAAAAAACGCAGCCAACAAATTAAAGCACCAAGGCATCAGCCTTTCAGAAACAGAGCCGGTTTTCTGTGACGAGCGAGCGCTTACGCTCCAGGACCACCACCATGATGAACAACGATGGATCATCATGGGGCTGGATGCCAAGGGTCGCTTGCTGGTCGTTGCGTATACCTATCGAGATCCGAATTTCGTTCGAATAATTTCCGCGCGCACCGCGACCAAAAACGAGCGCCGACGGTACATGGAGGATTGACCGATGAAAGACGAATACGACTTCAGCAATGCCAAGCGCGGGGCTGTTGCCTCCAGCAAAGGCAAAACCAGAATCACCATCATGCTCGACGATGCCGTCATAGAGGCGGCTCGCTCACTCGCCGAGAGTGAGGGATTTGGCTATCAGACAGTGATCAATAACACCTTGCGTCAGGCGTTGCTCAATCACAAGGAAACAGCCGCCGAGCTCGATCAACGCACTGCTATTGCAAATGTCGGACATTTCAAAGAAGGGATAACTGCGCGAGAGCTGAAGAACCTCGAGAAAAAATTATCCGAGGCGCTCAGTGAAATCCATCGAGTGATGATGCCTTGAGCTCCCGCCCGTGAAGACTCAAAAAGCACTGGCTTAGCTTGAGCGGACCTACCGATCAAGCACCTTCTTCAACCCCTCATGCTCCGGAACCCGAATCCTGAACTCGACCTTCAGCACCTCGATCAACTCATCTACATCCTCCACCTGCCGCCGTTCGCTTTCGCGACCGACCCGGTGTAGCGCAAAACTGCCGTTGTTCAGCGTACGGCGCCAGCCCTCCCCGGTCCGGGCAACCATCAGTTGCCTGGCAAACGACGACTCGGGATGGGTCGAGACGTACCAGTTGCCGACGGTGTAATCGATGTCTTCCTGGCGTTGCAGGTCGAAGATGTACATCGCCCGCCACTCGCCGCCGACGTTCGCGCGCAGGGTGTAGCCGTCTTCATGCCGTTCAATGCGATACGGTTCATGGGGGGTGAGTTGCTCGGCTTCGGTATCGAGCATCAACGGTGCAGTGGGAACCATGCCGCCGAAGCCGACGTCAGTGATGTAACGCACGCCGTCCAGCGTGACCAGGCTCAAGCGGTGCGTGCGAGCGGTCCATGCGCCTTCGGGCTGGCCCATCACCACCCGGCCGGTGATGCCGCGAGCATGGAAGCCTAATGCCTGGAGCAACGCCAAGAATAGATTGTTGAGCTCGTAGCAGTAACCACCGCGACCGTCGTACAGGACTTTTTGCTCGATGGACGGCAAGTCGATCAGCACCGGTTCGCCCGACAACGTAGTGAGGTTTTCGAACGCGAATTCACCGGTATGGCGCAGTTGCAGCTGGCGTAGGGTTTCCAGGGTCGGCGCCGGGGGCGTGTCGAAGCCCAGACGCTGTAGATACAACGCAAGGTGGGTCAGGCGTGGCTCGCTCATTGCTCAGTCCTTATGCATGGGGCCGCGGATCTCTCCGCCGATGGTCGCCATGTATAAGGGATAAAGCAGTGCAACTGACAATTGATTTCGCCAATCACCGCTCTCATCAATGTCAATGTCGCTTGCGCGAGCTCACACGAATCCACGTCGGCGCATGATCACTGGCATGCGGCTCATTGCGCACCCAGGCATCAACACCGGCCTCTTGCAGATAGGGGCTAAGCGCCGGGTTCAGCAACAGGTGATCAATGCGCAATCCAGAATTTTTCTGCCAGTGCTGTCTGAAATAATCCCAGAAGGTGTAAAGCCGATCCTCCGGGTACAGATGACGCAAGGAGTCAGTCCAGCCCTGATCCAGCAAACGTTGATAACACGCGCGGCTTTGCGGTTGCAGCAGCGCATCCTTGAGCCAGGAGCGCGGGTTGTAGATGTCCAGGTCTGTGGGCACTACGTTGTAATCACCGGCCAGCACCACCGGATGCTCGCTGCTTTGCAGATCCTTGGCGTAGGCGATCAGTCGCTCGAACCATGCCAGTTTGTAATCGAACTTCGGCCCCGGCTGCGGGTTGCCATTGGGCAGGTACAGACACCCGACCAATACGCCGTGCACCGCCGCTTCCAGATAGCGACTGTGGGTATCGGTGTCGTCACCCGGCAAACCGCGTCGACTCTCCAACGGTTGCGCGTCTCGCGCCAGGATCGCCACCCCGTTCCACGATGACTGGCCTTGCCAGATGGCGCCGTAACCGGCCGCTTCAAGCTCAGCAGCTGGAAAAGCCGTGTCGACCGACTTGAGTTCCTGCAAACAGGCGATGTCCGGTTTTTCCCGCTCTAGCCACGCCAGTAGATTGGGAAGACGCGCGCGCAGGCCGTTGACATTGAACGTGGCGATTTTCAAGTTCTTCATGGTCCGACGCTCGCTTCGGATTGGCGGTATCCGCTTGTGACAGAATTGCGAGACGACAGTTGCCGTGGCTAACGCTGCAGGCGAGTAAAGGTACCAGGGCGGCCGTATGCCGGGGGCGAACCCGGCAGCTCAATGAGTAAAAACAGGCCATGAAGCAATTCATAGCCCGTTTTCGCCACTCGATCGTCACAGGCGTTTGACTGCGGGTGGGCTCCACCTACCGGTCAACGCCTCGGATTTCGGGCCGTACAAGCGCATGGTCAAGTTGAACGCACCTTTGGGCGCAGGAAGCCAATTGGCCTCAACGTCTTTGCCGGGGCTTTCATTCTGGAAATAGATATCCAGCGAACCGTCGGCATTAGTCTTGAACGGCATCCAGCTGCTGACCGCAAAGCGGTTGAGTGTATTGCCCACCTGGAACCCTTCCGGATCGTACAACGTGATCGACCAGAAAGCGTTCACCGGCGGCGCTTCACCCTTATCGAAATGCAGCACGTACTTGTTGGCCCCATCGAGCGGCTTGCCTTGGTCATCGCCCATGTTCAGTGGATAAATGGCATCCTCGGGCAAGTTCGCTCCCAATCCGACCTGCGCCACGATCGCGCGCTTGAGGTAGTAGTTACCATAGACGCCCATGGTGTCGGTGTTCATCGCCCATCCGTTGACCACCGGAGCGAGCGTGGCAACCTTCCACTTCATCAGCGTTTGCGCTTCTTCGGGCGCGGTTTGCAGCGCGGCTTTAACGGCCGGATCCAGGGCCTCGATGTCGAACGATTTGCCCACCTCGATACCGATGCGTTGCATCTGCGCCAGAATCGGCTGGTCGGTGAGATGAGGCGGATTCACTTTGAGCAACTCGGCGGCGTAGGCAAAGTAACTGGCCACCGACATCGTATCGACCTGAATCTTCGGCGGCGTTTTCATGTCCACCGTCGAGTCGATTTTCACGGTGACCGGCTCAGCTTTTTTACCCAGCTGCGACAATGGCGTCACGGTGTAGCCCGCCTGAATTTTGTGCACTGCCGCGTAGTCGGCTTCCCCGTCAGTCTTGGTCCGGCCGATGATCCAGACGAAAGGCGTCGGCGCTTGCAATTGGCTCAGTCCAGCCGGTACCGTTCCGGTCCAGCCCGGCGGTGTCACCAAAAACTGACTGGCCTGCGTGCCGGTCGTGCGCCAACCGGGCGACGCAAAAACGTCGCTCCACATATCGAGCATCGGCAACAGATAAAAGCGCCCCGCCGTGTCCGGCGCGGAAATCACCAATGGCTCCTTAGTCAAGTCGAGCCAGGCGATGGAATACAACGTATCGAAGTTCGACCGCACCACACCCCTGAAACTCGCGGGCGGGTACTGCGGCACACTCACAAACATGTTCATCGGGCCTTTACCGAACTCCTTACCGGGTTCGATGTTGGTGAACTGCTTGCGGGTGATGTCCATGGTCAACAGCGGATAAAAATACAGGTAGGCCTCAACGCCAATGGCATGCGCTTCTTCGGGCGTGACTTTCGGTTGAGCCTGGCTGGCCAGGGGAAAAACGGCCGCAGCCGCAAGCGTTAGAGCAACGGCTGTCAATGCTTGAGTAATCAACATTTAGGCGATCGTCCTTGCGATGGGGAGCGCCGCCGGGTTCGGCAGAGCTACCGGAACTCTAGACGATCGACTCAGTAAGAACTGACAGGCGGACGACCGGTTGTCGGGGTACTGCAAGCCTGAAATAGCACTCAATGGTCGTTAATGCGCGCGAACAACGGAATGAATTGACCTGTGGGCATGACCCAAGGCAAACCCGGGTAACGCTGAAGGAGCTACGATTACATTTACATCATGATAAGGAATCGACATGAGTAAGGCAGACGAGCTCGCCACGAAGTTGAAATACACTGGGGCAACCCGCGCCGAACAGGCGATCGACAGCTGGCCGATCCAGGTTTACGAGCTGTATCGCCAGATCGAGCAGTGGCTGCTGCCGATGATGGAGGTCGGTCTGGTTTTGCGTCACAACCCCACACATGTATGCGAGAGCGATCCGGAGGGGGGAACATTTGACTATGCCATCGACCAACTGCTGATCGAAGGTAATCGCCACACCCTGACTTTCGACCCCGTCGCGCGCTTCACCGGCGATGGAGAGGGCCGTGTAGAGATTCATTCCAAAGGCCAGGAGCTCGCCTTGCTGCGTACCGTCGGCGAGCATGGCGAGACGCATTGGTGGTTACAGGCCATTGAGCAGGCAGGACAACAACTGGATGCGGTTGCGCTGACGGAGAACAATTTGCTTTCGGTTGTTCAGGAAGGTTTGGAGCTTTGAGGCTAATCTTCTTTTCGACCCTCGAGTGTGTTCGATCAACAGCACAGGACAACAGGCATGGATAGTTTTGTTTTGAGCACACGCGCCAAAGTGTCTGGTCAGAACAGTTTCGGTAATCGCACCGGCGCCGTTTCATATTTGAAAGTGTCCAGTGGCGCCACCGAACCCGCCCCCTCGGATCAGGTCAGTACCGTCAAACAGTGGCTGGATCTGATCGTCCAACAAGCGAACCCTCCAGGCACCAAACCCGGAAATGAACTGGATATTGTTTTTTTCGTTCATGGCTACAACACCGATTCAATAGAAGCACTCAAGCGCCAACGACTGGTCGAGAGCGAACTGAAAAAACGCAACTACAACTGCATGGTCATTGGCTTCGATTGGCCCAGTGCAGGCAGCGCTGAACTGTATCTGTATGACCGCTCCGAAGCTCAGAAAGCAGCCACGCTGTTAGTGACCGGCGGCATTATCCCGTTCGCCAACTACACGCTAAAAGACTGCCCCATAAACATCCACATCATGGCCCACTCCATGGGCGCCTTCGTGGTGCGTGAGGCGGTACGCGCAGTCGATAAAACTCGCAATGCGGACCTGGCCAATGACTGGCGCATCGGTCAACTGGTGTTGTTTGCGGCGGATATATCTTCAGAGTGCTTTGAGCTAAACAACTCGGACATGATTCCGATCTTCAACCACTGCGGCCGACTGACCAACTACTTCAGTGGTTACGATGAAGCGCTGGCCGTTTCAAATGTCAAAAACATAGACATCAGCTCACGCGTCGGACGCGTTGGCATGCCGGCTGATACGCCGGCGCACGAAAAGGCCGTCGACGTTGATTGCGGACCGCGTTACAAGGCTGTACCCGAAAGAACATTCAAGATCATCGACGGCATGATTTCCCACTCCTGGTACCTGGAGGATCCCGTCTGGTACGACGATCTCGCCTATACCCTGCAAGGGCAAATCGACCGCAACTCCATTCCGACCCGGATCTGGGTCAGTAAAAATGACTTTGTCTTGAAAACCTAGTTACCCGCCCGCCCCTAGTGCCGCATGCAAATCCAGCACCGGCAATGGCGAAGGCCGGTTCAATGCCCGCAACACCGGCGCATCGTAGCCATACACATCGGGCTTGAATGCCACTCGCCCGTCACTCTCCAGATCGACCGTCCAGTACGCCAACAACACCGGCACTTTCACCGGAAGCGAGATGTTCTGGGTCTTGCCATTGGCCAATTGTTTTTGAATACCAGCGCTGTTCCATTTAACCGGGTCATTGAACAACAGCTCAACCAGTTGCAGCGGGTTCTCTACGCGGATGCACCCCGAACTGGTCGCACGCACAGTTTTGGCAAACAACTCGCGGTGCGGTGTGTCGTGGAGGTAAATCGCATAGTCATTGGGGAAGCGGATCACCACTTGGCCCAACGAGCTGTCAGGGCCGGCATCCTGGCGCAGGGTGAGCCCACGCGGATTGCTCCAGTCAACGGATGACGGGTCGAGCACATTACCTTCTCGATCAAGTACTCGTATCCGGTTGCTGGCCAGGTAGCCTGGATTCGCTTTAACTTTTGGAAGTACGTCTTCTCTGAGGATCGTCGGCGGTACAGTCCAGGTCGGGTTAAACGTGATGTAAGTGATCTGCGCCTGAAAAATCGGTGTATTTCGAGCCGCTTTACCCACCTGCACGCGGGATCGCCAGATCGGCTTACCATCTCGGTACATCGCAACCTTGTAGCCAGCAATATCGACGATGACGAAAGTGCCCTTCAGTTTATAAAGCAGCCAGCGCGCCCGCTCCATGTTCACCCGAACCTGGTCGATACGCGCCTCAACAGGCACATTCAGCGCCTCCAGCGTAGTCGTCCCCGCCACTCCATCCGCGCCCAGGTATTGCTCGGTCTGATATTTCTTCACCGCTGCGGTAACGGCCCCGTCGTATTTCGTGCCGCGGCCCAATCGCGGATCAAGAAAGCCTGCCGCGACCATCCTCGCACGCAATTGTGCGACCGCGGGTTCGTCCATGCCGGGTTTGAGCGAATGGTCCACAGCCACTTTCGGCCAGCCGCCTCTATCCCGAATACCACGCAGTTGCGCCAATGCCTGACGCAAACTGACATACACCGCTTCTTGCGGTGGCGCCTGAGCAAAAGCACTCGCCACGTCGTGAGTGTCGAGAGCAGCGAAAGACGCGTTGAAGTCGTCACGGGAATCGATGCCGTTTGAGTCGAAATTCCAGAATTTATCGAGCCGCGAAGGGTCGACCTTGCCTCGGCGCAATTGCTGCAGCGCTGTAATGAAGGTGTGTGTGGTTGCGATATCAAACGCTGCCCGCTGCTCAGTCGTGGCCGTCAAGGCCTGTACCGAAGGCTGAGTCCGGACAATTTCTTCAATATGGAAATCTGCCGGGTTCAAACCGTCGGTTTGGGTGTCGTTCAAGCTTTTGATCAACTGCTCAACGTCGCTGTCATTCGTCCACGCCGCGCGATAGGCGCGATGGGTATAAAAATCCATGACCAGATGGCTGACATCTACCCGCCGATTGCGCTTCGACGTGAGCAATGGTGGAAACGCGGTTCTCATCGGCTCAAGCGAGGACTGAATCGTTTGAGCAACGTAGTCGTCCGGTGCAGCGTCCATAACGGTGCTTGGCGCAGTTACCGGCTCAATCGGCGAGGTTTCGGCGACTGCTGCACCGCTGATCAGAAAGCCCATAAAAAATATGCGGCTTATGACGAATAACCTTGTTAATTGCACCATAGATAATCCTTAATCTCCCGGATTCACCAGCGAGCTTCCCGCACACTGCTAGACTCGAACTTAACATGATGAGACATCTATATGGCGTTACTACGTTTTGGCCTTCCAATCGCGGCCCTGTTACTGACTGCAATGTCCGTACCATCAGCTTACGCCGATTCGCTTGCCGACGCCCTCATCAAAGCCGCGCCCGGTGCCAACGCCAAGATGATTGACCTCGCGGTCCGCGCTTCAACATGCAGCATCGTTCAAGGCGCAGCCCCTGTCCAAAGGCTTGCTGTCATCGACTATTCCCTGCCTTCGACCGAACAACGACTGTGGGTGTTCGATCTAAAGAAACGCAAATTACTGTTCCATGAACTGGTGGCCCACGGTCGAAACAGCGGCGAGAACATGGCCGTTAACTTCTCCAATAAAAACGAAAGCTTCGCCACCAGTCTCGGCTTGTACCGCACACAGTCAAGTTATGTCGGGCAAAACGGCTACTCATTGCGCATGGAAGGCCTGGAGCCGGGCTTCAACGACAACGCGTTTGACCGGGCGATCGTGATTCACGGCGCCCCGTATGTCAGCCCAATGCTGGCCCGCGTGAATGGCCGGATAGGTAGAAGCCTCGGTTGCCCGGCAGTCAGGCCGGCGATTGCGCATCAGTTGATTGATTCGATGAAAGATGGGCAGTTGTTGTTTTCTTATTATCCGGATCAGCGGTGGTTGAAGACTTCGTCTTACATCAATTGTGGAAGTGAGACCGTCGCGTCGGCGTCCAAACAAACCATTCGCAAGTGAACAGCGCATAAACCTGCCAAAGCGGTAATCCCCCCTCAGTCTCCGGAAAGGCCGCATTCGTTAGTCTCGCCGTCAACTTCATGTTGGCGGACCGAGAATAACGGCATGTGCTCCCCTCACTTCAAGACGCACCATTGTTCAAACCCCGTGCGGTATTTAGTGTTTATTATCCGTTCGGAGGCGGCTCTGCGTTACCGCTTAGCCGATAAGATTCCATCTAAAAGTCCGAGAACAATGAAGACCATTAAAAACACAATGATGCTCAGCGGTTTGCTCGTTCTATCGTTTGGCATACGGGCAGCCCCCTCTCATCTGGACAGCGTCATACAGCAAGGCCAGCTTCGCGTGTGCACCACAGGCGATTACAAACCCTACACCTACAAAGCCGAAAACGGCGAATACTCTGGCATCGACATCGCTATGGCCCAGTCATTGGCGGACAGCCTGGGCGTCAAGGCTGAATGGGTGCAGACCACCTGGAAAACCTTGATGCCCGACATGTTGGCGGGCAAATGCGACATCGCCATGGGAGGGATCTCGGTCACCCTGGAACGGCAGAAAAAAGCTTTCTTCAGCACCACACTGGATATCGATGGCAAAATCCCGCTGGTGCGCTGCGAAGATCAGGCGCTTTACCAATCCGCCGAGCAAATTAACCAGCCCTCAGTGCGCCTGATTGAACCGGCCGGTGGTACTAACGAAGCGTTTGTTCACGCCTTCCTGCCCAAGGCGCAACTGAGCCTTCACGACAACGTGACCATCTTTCAGGAACTGCTCGATAAAAAGGCTGACGTGATGATTACCGATGCCTCGGAAGCGCTTTACCAACAGAAACTCAAACCCGGTTTGTGCGCGGTTAACCCAAGTCAGTTTATGCAATATGGGGAAAAGGCTTACCTGCTGCCGCGCGAAGACATCACCTGGAAGTTGTATGTCGATCAGTGGCTGCACTTGGCCAAGGTGACAGGCAATTACCAAAAAGTCCTGAGCCAATGGATAGCGACACCCGAGACTAAATAGCCGCTATATGCCGCGACCCATCTCCCGTAGCAGATGGCGAAGCCTGCGTCCGACTGCGCAGCAGTTGCCACCCCAAAAGCGCAGGGCACGTCAGGCAAAACTCAAAACGGCGGAAACACTTCCGCCGTTAATCGCCGTGCAACATACCTGAACTGTACTCGCCGAAACTGTTGCCAAGCGCGCTGCCATGGAAATTCATCTTACTAGGGTTGTTGGTGGGCCCCGGGCCAAAACCAGCAGACGGCAGGTTGGCTTCCGAGTATTCGCTATGGGTGCTCACACCCGAACAGGCGCTCAACAACAACGCACCACCGATCAGCACGACTTTGACGAGATTCGAGATCATTTTTGAGTTCCCCTGTGATTTGAAAGCGCGGCAATACGACCTTAAGTTGTCATCCTAGGCGGCAATCCCTGCGGACATTATGAAACATCACGTGGCGACAGCATTGGTTCAGGTATGGCGGTTACTGGATGGGGAAACGGGTGTTCCAGGCAGACAGGAACCTGCACGGGTTCGCTCTTTTTCATTCACGCCTTTGGCTCGAAACGCCAACAGCCCCTAAGCTCAGCTGATGGCGTTCATGCGACCCAATGTGTCATCGAATATGAGCTACAGCGCCGATACTCATCGTACTCAATCAACCGATAGAGTTCCTACATGTCCTTCTCGGTGTTGCGTCTTGTCGGCTTCATCCTGGGGATATTTCTGATAGCCCTGGCCGTGAGTATGACCATCCCCATACTGACATTAACAATTTATGGCCGTCACGAAGGGGTCCCCGCCTTTCTCTGGTCGAGCCTGATTACCTTCACCTGCGGCTTGGTGTTGATCGTCAAAGGCCAGTTTGAGAAAACACAACTGCGAGCACGGCACATGTACTTTCTGACAACGATCAGTTGGGTGGTCATCTGCGCCTTCGCTGCTCTGCCGTTGGTGCTTCTGCACCGAATCAGCTACACCGATGCTTTCTTCGAAACCATGTCGGGAATTACCACCACCGGCTCCACTGTCATCACGGGCCTGGACACCGCATCGCCCGGCTTGCTGATCTGGCGCTCGATGTTGCAATGGCTGGGAGGCATCGGTTTTATTGGCATGGCCGTGGCCATTCTGCCCTTGTTGCGGGTCGGCGGCATGCGCCTGTTTCAGAGCGAGTCCTCTGACTGGTCGGATAAGGTCACGTCGCGCTCGCATATGACTGCACAGTATATTTTCGCCATCTATATCGGCATCACCTTGGCGGGCTGGTTAGCATTCTGGCTTGTCGGGATGACCTCGTTCGAAGCCGTCAATCATTCCATGTCCTTGATTTCAACCGGCGGCTTTTCGACCTCCGATGCCTCTCTGGCACATTGGTCGCAACCCGCGATCCACTGGGTCGCAGTGGTGATCATGATGCTTGGCAGTATGCCCTTCACGCTGTATGTCTCCACCTTGCGTGGCGACAAGATGGCGCTGTTCAAGGATCAACAAGTTCGGGGTTTTGTCGGCTTGCTGGTCATCACCTGGCTGGTGTTAGGGACCTGGTTGCACTTCAACAGCGACTTTGCCTGGTGGGACGCTATACGCATCTCCGCAGTCAACGTGACGTCGGTAGTTACCACCACGGGCGTCGCCTTGGGTGACTACACAACGTGGGGTAGCTTTTCCGTGATGCTGTTTTTCTACCTGACATTCGTCGGAGGCTGCTCGGGCTCCACTGCTGGTGGCTTGAAGATCTTCCGCTTTCAAGTGGCATACTCGCTGCTGCGCAACAACCTTGAACAATTGATCCATCCACGTGCAGTCATCCCCAAAAAATACAACGACCATCCAGTGGACGAAGACATTGTCAGGTCGCTGCTGACATTTTCTTTCTTTTTCAGCATCACCATCGGCTGCATCGCGGCGGGCCTGGCATTGATCGGTCTAGACTGGACCACTGCGCTGACCGGCGCTTCCACGGCCGTTTGCAACGTGGGCCCGGGATTGGGGACGATCATTGGCCCGGCCGGCAACTTCGCCACGTTGCCGGACGCTGCGAAATGGCTACTGACAATCGGCATGCTGCTGGGCAGACTGGAAATTCTTACCGTGCTGGTGCTGCTGACCCCGGCGTTCTGGCGATTCTGAAGCCGAGCAATGGCCAGGCCCAGAGAAATCAGCCTCCGTGAGTGATGCTGAGCACATGCTCAGGACTAACGCAGCAGTCTGTCTGCGCCCCACAAGCCCAATCCTGATAAACTCCCCCTCTCCCAGCCTCACCCATTCCAGATCCCCCAATGCCCCCAATCACCGCCACACCCGCCCCACTCTCCCGCCGCTTCTCCGTCGCGCCTATGATGGATTGGACCGATAGACATTGCCGCTTCTTCCTACGCCTATTGTCTAAAAACGCCCTCCTCTACACCGAAATGGTCACCACCGGCGCGCTCCTCAACGGCGATCACGATCGTTTCCTGCGTCACAACAAAGCCGAACACCCGCTCGCCCTGCAACTCGGTGGCAGTGTCCCGCTGGACCTGGCCGCCTGCGCCCGCATGGCGCAGGAGCATGGCTACGACGAGGTGAACCTAAATGTCGGCTGCCCAAGCGATCGGGTGCAGAACAACATGATCGGTGCGTGCCTGATGGGGCATCCGCAGTTGGTGGCTGATTGCGTGAAGGCGATGCGTGATGCGGTGTCGATTCCCGTGACAGTGAAGCACCGTATCGGGATTAATGGTCGGGACAGTTATGAGCAATTGTGTGATTTCGTCGGTACGGTTCGGGATGCCGGATGTACGAGTTTTACGGTGCATGCTCGGATTGCGATTCTGGAGGGGTTGTCGCCGAAGGAGAACCGCGACATTCCGCCCCTGCGTTATGACGTGGCGGCGCGGTTAAAGACGGATTTTCCGGAGTTGGAGATTATTCTCAACGGCGGGATCAAGACGCTTGAGGACTGTCACGAGCATTTGCAGACGTTCGACGGTGTAATGCTGGGCCGTGAGGCGTATCACAATCCTTACGTGATGGCTGAGGTGGATCAGCAGCTGTTTGGCAGCACGGCACCGGTGATCACTCGGGCCGAGGCGCTCGCGCAGTTGCGGCCTTATATCGCCGCGCACATTGATGGGGGTGGTTCGATGCACCATATCACCCGGCATGTGCTGGGGCTGGGCACCGGGTTTCCAGGGGCGCGCAAGTTTCGGCAGTTGTTGTCGGTGGACATTCACAAGGCTAAAGAGCCTTTGTCGTTGCTGGATCAGGCGGCGGAGTTGTTAGAGGGGCGCTAACAGTCGCCCGGGTTGAACCTGTGCGCTGATTTGGCATCGTATTTACCGACACCATGTCCCACCATTCAAACAGCCGTTTTCAGGTTGTTGCCGCTGGGACCATCGATACGTACATGCGCCCTTGAGTGGCTGTCAGCGCTCGGGTAATGTCATTAGACCCACAGGACAGAGCACGCCCATGACTTCCAAGCTGGAACAACTTAAACAAATGACCACCGTGGTTGCCGATACCGGCGACTTCGAAGCAATCGCTCGCGTCAAACCGGTGGACGCTACCACCAACCCTTCCCTGCTGCTCAAAGCCGCGGCTATCCCTGCGTATGCCGAATTGCTGGACGCCTGCGTTCACGACTGTAAAGGCGATGTGGGCCTGGCCAGTGACCGTTTCGGTGTTGCGGTCGGGCAAGAGATTCTGAAGGTTGTACCGGGCCGTATTTCCACCGAAGTGGATGCGCGCCTGTCGTTCGACACTGACGCCGTATTGAAACGTGCGCACCGCCTGATTGAGTTGTATGACAAGGCCGGCATTGGCCGTGACCGTGTGCTGATCAAGATCGCCTCCACTTGGGAAGGCATCCGCGCGGCGCAAACGCTGGAAAAGGAAGGCATCCAGACCAACCTGACGCTGTTGTTCTCCTTTGCTCAGGCGGCGGCGTGTGCCGATGCGGGCGTGTTCCTGATCTCGCCGTTCGTGGGCCGGATTTACGACTGGTACAAAAAAGCCAACGGCAATGACTACACCGGCGCGGATGATCCGGGCGTGCAGTCGGTGACGCGGATTTACAACTACTACAAGGCCAATGACTACAAGACTGTGGTGATGGGCGCGAGCTTCCGTAACCTGAGCCAGATCGAGCAGTTGGCAGGCTGTGATCGCCTGACCATCAGCCCGGACCTGTTGGAGAAGCTGGCAGCGGATACTGGCAAGCTGGAGCGCAAGCTGGCGCCTGGGCATGCCGGTGAAGCGCGCTTGAGCTTGAATGAAGCGCAGTTCCGTTGGTTGTCCAACGAAGATGCAATGGCAACTGAGAAACTGGCTGAGGGTATTCGACAGTTTGCTCGAGATCAGGAGAAGCTGGAGGCGCTGTTGCAGGCCAAGCTGTGATCTAGCTCAAGGCAATGCAAAAAGGGTGAACCCCTGGTGGGTTCGCCCTTTTTTGTGCCCGTGTCCCGTCCTGAATAAGGTTTACACCTTCTGACCCATTATCAGGAGAGAGTAATGAATACGGGAGAAAGGCGCAGTCAGCGTGATTACACGCTGACCTTTAAATTGTCGGTCGTCGATCAGGTCGAAAAAGGCGAGTTGAGTTATAAAGAGGCTCAAGAGCGCTATGGCATTCAGGGTAAAACGACCGTACTGAACTGGTTACGCAGGCATGGTCGGCAGGACTGGAGTCAAGGCGCGTCCATTCGCTCCAAGAGACCCCGTTCCATGGATGAGCCCGATAAACCGCTGACACCCGAGCAGCGAATCAAAGAGCTTGAAGAAAAGCTTGCCCAAGCCAACCAGAAAGCTCAATTTTTCGAAGCCGTCGTTGATGTTTTGAAGAACGACTTCGGTGTTTCTGTCGTAAAAAAGCGATCCGGCAAGTCCTCTCCCAAGGGCAGATCCAAGACCTGAGCATTAGTCGGGCTTGCCAGTTCATAGGGATTTCCCGTCAGGCGTATTACAAGCGCAACCGGGCGTGTGATGCCCGGGCCCGTCATGCCCAGGAAGTGATGGGGTTCGTGAGGGAAAAGCGACTTAGGCAACCGCGCCTTGGCACCCGAAAACTTCACAATCTAATGCGCACTGAGCCAGAAGTGTCCGTAAAGGTTGGTCGAGACCGTTTATTCGATATCTTGCGAGATCGGCGCGAACTGGTTCCCCGCAGACGGGCCTATCACAAAACGACAGACAGCCATCATCGCTTTCGCCGGCATCCAAACCTGCTCAAAGATGGGCCGATTCAGGTAGTCGCCAAGGCGCCAGAACAAGTATGGGTTGCGGACATCACCTACTTACCGACGCAAACGGGTGTGGCTTATCTGAGTTTGATCACCGATGCGTACTCTCGAAAAATCGTGGGGCACCATGTCCATGAAAGCTTGCACACCGAATCGGTGATCCAGGCGTTCAACAAAGCCCTCAAGCAGCGGACAACGGAACAACGCCTGGTGCATCACTCGGACAGAGGCGTCCAATACCGCTCCGAGCTTTATCAGCGGCTGCATGCCAAGTACGGCATCACCTGCTCAATGACCGATGGCTACGACTGCTACCAAAATGCATTGGCTGAGCGTGTGAATGGGATTTTGAAGAACGAGTTATTGCTACATCGCCCCAAAGATTTTGCAGAGGCCATCCGGATGGTGGACGAGTCGGTGCAGATCTATAACAACGAGCGGCCTCATCTGTCGCTGAAATACAAAACGCCCGATGCGGTGCATCGGGCGTTTTGAGGCTGAAACAGGTGTAAACCTATTTCAGGACTAGACACCGGGTGGCTTGGCTTGGCACCTAGTGAATGATGACAGTTATGACGCCATCGCGGGCAAGCCCGGCTCCCACAGGGAATTTGTGGTGGATTACGACGTAGGTCTGTGTGGGAGCTGGCATACCTGCGATGGGGCCCGTAAGACCCACATCACTATAAGCCTAATCAGTGACGCTCCAGCGCATTCACCAGATCATGAAACGCTTCGCGATTGTGGTCATTCAGCCCCATGAGGATTTTGTGTGCTTCGAGGACTTTAATCCGCACCACTTCTTCGGACTGGTCCTGGTCTGGCAGGTCGTCCAGGCATTCCGGGCATGGCACGGGCTGGTCAACAATGTTGAACACCTGCTCGAAGCCCATGGACTCCAGTAGACGGGTGATGTCTTCGTGGGTGGTGACGACGGTCGGCAACAGGCCGACCTTTTGCCGCGACAGGATCGACAACTTGGCCAGCAGGCCAAGGGTCGTGCTGTCGATGCTGCGGGTTTCGGTCAGGTCGATCACGATCGCGTTGAAGTTCAGCGCAGTGAAGATCCGATCAATAGTCGCATCCAACGCCGAACACAGGGTCAGGCGAACTTCACCGACGAATTTCAGGACGAAAGTGCCATCCTGCTCGGCGAACTGGATTCTACCGGTACTCATTAAAGATTCCTGCTCAACACCAACAGGGCGATATCATCCGGCATCTCCCCAAGCGTGGCCAATCCAAAAACCTGCCGCAGCCCATCCAGGGTGCCGCCCGCAGCCTTGACCCGTTGGGGCAACGCCGCTTCTTTTTCTTTGAGTGTGGGTTCTGGCAAAAGGTCCAGAATGCCATCAGACATCAGCGTCAGGCTGAATGTCGACGGCAGTTCCAGCACGTGGTCTTCGTAGGAGGCCTCATTAAAAAGGCCCACCGGCAGACCGCGCCCTTCCAGATAACGAACACTGTCTGGCGTGTACAACACAGGCAACGGCAAATGACCACCGATGCTATAGGTCAACAAACCTGTCTCCTCGTCGATGACTCCACCGACCATTGTGACGTGTTTGCCCAGCTTACAACTGATCAGGCCTCGGTTGATATGACCAAGGACCTCTGAAGGCTTGAATTCCGGCAATGTACCGCTGCGCTTGGATTCGAACAGCAAGCGCGTGGTCATGAACTTCAGCAGCACGGTAACGAAGGCTGAAGAAGCGCCATGCCCGGAAACGTCTGCCAGGTAGAAAGCTACCCGACGCTCGTCGACCCGAAAGTAGTCAACAAAATCACCCGACAGGTACAACGACGGGATGATCTGGTGTGCAAACTGGAACTCGTCGATGGTCCAGGGGCTGACCGGCAGCATGTTCATCTGCACCTGGCGACCGGCGTTCTGGTCTTCCTGGAGCAGGTTCAGGCTGGCAGCGAGCTCACGGTTGGCCTTTTCCAGCTTCTCGCGGTAACGCTGGTTTTCCAGCAGGAGACGCGCGCGATCCAGGGCTCGACGAACAGAATGTTCGAGCACAGCCAGATCTTCGAGAGGCTTGATCAGGTAATCCGCCGCGCCCAGGCGCAACGCCTCGACCGCGTCGTTCATCACGCCGGCACCGGAGACCACAATCACAGGGGTTTGCGGAGACCGCTCAGTGACCTGGCGGATAAGTTCGAGTCCGCCCATCTGCGGCATGCGCAGATCGCAGATGACCAAGTCGGGCTTGTCTTGCTCGAATACCTGAAGACCCTGCTGGCCATTGCTGGCCTGCAGGACACTGAAACCACTGTCTTCCAAATAGGCCGCGAGACTCGCGCGCACTACTTCGTCATCATCGATTATCAGCAGCGTGGCACTGGTTTTTGGCATGTGGGCAAACGGCGCCAGAATTAGGTTGGCGTAGCAGGCAGGGGCTTTAGCCCGGCTCACACTACTGGATTCGCTTTCTAGCCACTCTGCTGCACCGTTTTCGAGCGCTTGCCCTACTCACACGTACACCAGAGGTGCCCTTCTAAGGCGCAGACGGTACTCCCATCCGCGGGGCGTTTCAAGCTCACGCCGATGGTCGCTTGGCGTCTTTAGTTGTCAAATCACTGGGAGTTATAAGAACAGACAATTCCGTAACTCAATGGAAGGATCGAACCCATGAGCCAAACCGGTCGGGACTACAGCGAAAAGCGCGGTTTCATACACATACGAGGATGCCAAGGGGGTAGGGGCGAAGCCATTTGGACAGTGAGAATCAGAAACTGGGGCTTACAATCTTGAAAATGAAATAAGCCGGATCCAAACGAAAGAAGGCGACCCAAAGGCCGCCTTCTTCGTATTACCGATCGAAATTAAAAATCGTCTTCGACCTGGCCGTCTTTGACTTTGAATTCGCGGTTCTGCAAGTACGCATTACGAATAAAGGTGTACTTGTCACCGGTGATCAGCTTCTCGCTCGACAGCAAGCTGGCGCGCGTGTCGACGATGTTCAGGCCGAAGACAGAGTTACGCACCGGCACGTCGTTGATGTACGGGTACGGGCCGGTGTAGCCGTCAACGACCTTGGAAGGCGCATCACGCACAGTACTAGGCCCCAGCAATGGCAGCATCACGTAAGGACCGCTACCGACACCCCAATAGCCGAGGGTTTGACCGAAGTCTTCGTCGTTGCGGTGCAGGCCCATCTTGGTGCCCACATCGAAAAAGCCCAGCACGCCGAACGTGGTGTTGAAGATGATGCGTGCCGTATCAGTGCCTGCGGCGGTCGGTTTAACCTGCAGAATATCGTTCACCAGATTGGTGACATCACCGACGTTGCGGAACATGTTGTGGATGCCGTCTTCCAGGAACTGCGGCGTTATGAACTCATAACCCTGAGCAATAGGCTTGAGCGCATAAGTGTCTATCACATCGTTGAACTTGAAGATCGGACGGTTAACGCTTTCCCAAGGGTCGTCTTCCGAAGCAGCCTGAGCTACAAACGGAACCAGCAACACACTGGCACACATACAAAGCTGAGCGAAATGTTTGCTCCAGCGCATAGAAAAACTCCTTGGATTATTACTGGCACGAGCACTTGGCCCGGGCGTTAAGCTGGTTAGTATAAGTCGGAAAAGCCGATTGATGCAGCATCGCGCGCATTCGCCTACAGATGAATAGTCCTGATTGAGAGCGCTTCACACCAATGTCACTCAACTGTCACTGACGCCGCATAGCCTTGTCACTATTTCAGGGATGTTGATATGCCAAACGCTGAAACCTTGCCCATTGCAGCACCCGGTTTGACCGCCGTCTTGTTCGGCCTCAGCGGTTGCCTGGTGGATTTCGGCGCCCGCACGCGCCAGCACGGGGTTTATTCTGCGGAGCACGCCGAGGCCACTCCCGGTGCGCTGGATAGCCTGCGCAGTTTGCAGCGCCAGCAAATTCCCTGCGCCTGGCTCGATGAATTACCCCCTGCCCTCAGCCATTCTCTGGCCGTTACCCTGCCTTCCTGGATCAGCTCTTCGAAACACTCCGCAACAATTAACCCATGGCCCGCTCCGAACGCTTGCTGGCAAGCCCTGATGGCGTTGAATGTCGAACGTCTGGATGGCTGTGTGCTGGTCAGCGGCGAACCACGGTTGCTGCAATCGGGCTTGAATGCCGGATTGTGGACGATCGGTCTGGCGTCCTGCGGCTCGCTCTGCGGCTTCGCGCCCAGTGAATGGCATACGTTGAGTCAAAAAGAACGCGAGCACTTGCGCGGCAAGGCGACGATGCAGTTATTCGGTTTGGGCGTGCATTCGGTGATCGATCATCTGGGCGAACTCGACACCTGCCTGGCCGATATCAGCCTGCGCCGGCTCAAGGGCGAAAAGCCCTGACCGAGATCATGCAGGTTGTGCACAAGTGGATTAATCTAAAGGTCAGCCATAGACCTTTGGCGCGAGGCTGCGGTCTATGCCAGTGCCTATTGATAAAAGGAAGAACGTCATGCCTGCCCGCGAACTGCAAGAACAGCTCAATACTCTGCGCGAGCAATTGGAACAGAATCCACCGCTGTCCGAATCCGAACGTGAAAACCTGCATGAACTGATGCAACAGATCGAACTCAAGATTGAGCTCGAGTCCAAGACCCAGGACGCCAGCCTCGCCGACGGTGTCAACCTGGCCGTCGAACGCTTCGAACTCGAGCACCCAACCCTGGCCGGCACCCTGCGCAACATTGCGCAAGCCTTGGGCAATATGGGCATCTGAACCCGCCAAACGCAAAAAAGCCCCGCTAGCGATAGCGGGGCTTTTTCATATCCGGGATTTGCAATGCAATCCCCTACAGGAGCGAGCCTGCTCGCGATGGCTGAGTGTCAGGCGACATCGATGTTGAATGAGCCATTGCTATCGCGAGCAGGCTCACTCCCACAGGGGATGCTTTATTGACGGGCCAGGCGGTGGTTCGGCAGTTGAACCGTTTCGGTACTGCGATACGGGTTGATATCCAATCCGCCACGGCGCACATAACGCGCATACACCGTCAATTTCTCTGGTTTCAACAACCGCTGCAGATCGAGGAAAATCCGCTCCACGCACTGCTCATGAAAGTCCGAGTGCTGACGGAAGCTCACGATGTATTCCAGCAAACTCGCGTGATCCAGCGCCGCGCCACGGTACTCCACCGCCACGCTGCCCCAGTCCGGCTGACTGGTAACCGGGCAGTTGGATTTGAGTAAATGACTGTGCACGCTCTCTTCGACAATGCGCGACTCATCGCAACGCAGCAGTTCCGGGCGCGGTTGCTCGTAGTTGCTGACGCTGATGTCCAGATCATCGATGCATACGCCCGGCAACGCGACAACGCCTTCGGCTTCCACGTCTTTGAGGCTGCGAATGCGTACGCCAACCGGCTTGCCTGCGGCCGCCGACAGGTCTTTGACCAGCGTCGCTTCCAGGCTCGCCGTATCGGCAAACGCCGTCTGGTTCAGGGAATTCAAGTACAGCTTGAACGACTTTGATTCGATGATGTTCGGCGAATCCGCCGGGATGCTGAACTCGCCAATCGCCACCACGGGCTTGCCGGACGGCAACAGCCACGACAGCTCGAAGCAGTTCCAGAAATCCACGCCCTTGTATGGCAGGTTTTCAGCCGTCAGGCCCAGCTCGGCCCATTTCGCCGTGCGCGGAATAGGGAACAGCAAGGACGGCGTGTAAGTGGCGATGTATTCGCTGGATTTGCCCAGCGGCGAGTGTTCGGCTGCGGGATGCATGGCGGAAACCTGACTGAAGAATCAGCGGATTCTACCAGCCTTTGCTCCCGCCATTGAACGCTTACTGACTGACAGTCAACTTGCCGACCATGCCGGCCTGATAATGGCCGGGGATATTGCAGGCAAACTCCAGGCTGGTGGCCTTGGTGAAGGTCCAGGTCAGTTCCGCCGTTTTGCCCGGCTCGACGAGGACGCTGTTCGGGTCATCGTGTTTCATCGTTCCATGATCCATGCCAGCCATTGAACCGTGGTCCATTTTCTTCACGCCTGTAGGCGTCAGCATGCCGCTCTGCTGCATCTCCAACATTTCCTGCTGGTGTTTGGCATGCATCGCCGCGTCCCCCAGGTTGAATTCGTGCAGCAACTGGCCTTTATTCACCAGCACAAAGCGAATCGTCTCACCGGCCTTGATCTCGATGGCCTTGGGAGTAAACGACATATCGCCCATCACCACTTCAACACTGCGAGTCGCCTTGGCCGCCGCAGCAGGTTGGCCGAAGTCGAAGGTCTGTGCCGGTGCAGCCCAGACCGGCGAACTAAACGCCAACAAACACACCACCGGCAGCAAAGATTTGCGCAAAAACATCGTCGTACTCCAACAAGATAAGGTTCAGCCTGTGGAAAACTCTAAACTGCGGCCGCTGCCCGCAACCTGACAGCCAGATTACAACTTTGTCAGGTTGATCTGTATCCACGCTGCCCACGGTATAAAGCATTCGTTCCATTTGCCTAGAGTCGCCCATGAAATTGCTGATCGTCGAAGACCAACCAAAAACCGGCCACTACCTGCGTCAGGGCCTGAGCGAGGCCGGCTTCAACACCGAACTGGTGGCCGACGGCAACACCGGACAACAACTGGCACTGAGCGGTGACTACGCGTTATTGATTCTCGACGTGATGCTACCCGGCCGAGATGGCTGGCAGATTCTGCAAGCGGTGCGCGGTGCCGGCTTGGACACGCCGGTACTTTTTCTGACAGCCCGTGACGCGGTGGAAGACAGAGTCCACGGCCTTGAACTCGGTGCCGACGATTATCTGGTCAAACCGTTCGCCTTCTCCGAGCTGCTGGCCCGAGTCCGCAGCCTGTTGCGTCGTGGCAACGCCTCGTCGCAGGAAACCAGTTTGCAACTGGCCGATTTGCGCCTGGACCTGATTCGCCGCCGCGTTGAGCGCAGCAGTCAGCGCATCGACCTGACGGCCAAGGAATTCGCCCTACTGGAAATGCTCCTGCGTCGTCAGGGCGAAGTCCTGCCCAAATCGCTGATCGCCTCTCAGGTCTGGGACATGAATTTCGACAGCGACACCAATGTGATCGAAGTCGCCATCCGCCGTTTGCGCCTGAAAATCGACGATGAATTCCCCAACAAATTGATCCACACCGTGCGCGGCATGGGTTACGTCCTTGAAGAGCGCTCAGCCTGATGCGGCATCTTTCGTTAAGCAGCCGTCTGGCGTTGCTATTTGCGGCCTGCACGGCAGTGGTTTCACTGTTCGCCGGGGTGTTGTTCAGCCGCGCCAGTGAAGCGCACTTTGTCGAGCTTGATCAGCAGCTACTGGACGGCAAGCTGATTGGTTTACGCCGGGCACTTCACGATATTCAATCCAGCGACAGCCAAATCAGACTCGCGGATGAATTGAGCCGGCAGGCCGATTTGTCGCTACGCATTACCGGCAGCGATGGCCAGCGCTGGTATGACAGCTCCGCACAAATGCCGGACAAGCTCCCGCAAAAAACGGGTTTATCGACCCTGAACGACGACGGCACCGACTACCGCGTGTTGAACGCGCCGTTATTTGTCGACAAACCTGACTCCCCACAACTGACCTTGCTGCTGGACATCACCCATCACCAGCACTTTCTGCAACGCATGCAGCATCTGATCTGGCTGACCGTTGGATTGTCAGCCTTGGCCACGGCCCTTCTCGGGGCTTGGGCGGCACGCAGCGGGTTGCGCCCGTTGCGGCGCATGAGCGCGGTCGCCCGCGGCGTTTCGGCGCAATCACTGAATGCGCGTCTGCCCGAAGAGAACATGCCGCCCGAACTCGCAGAAATGGCCCACAGCTTCAACGCCATGCTCGGACGCCTTGACGACTCGTTTCAACGGCTCTGCGCGTACTCCGCTGACATCGCCCATGAACTGCGCACGCCGTTATCCAACCTTCTGACCCACACACAGGTCACCCTCACCCTCCCCCGCCCCATCGAGGATTACCGCGAGGCACTGCACAGTAACCTCGAAGAGCTGCAATGGATGGCGCAACTGGTCAAGGACATGTTGTACCTGGCCAAGGCCGATCACGGACTGCTGACGCCCAAGCGTGAACCGCTGGAACTGGCGGAGGAAACGGATCTGTTGCTGGAGTTTTTTGCGCCACTGGCTGAAGACGCCAGGGTGACACTGAATCGTGAAGGTAGTGCGCGCATGGAGGGTGACCGCAGCATGCTGCGGCGGGCGCTGTCCAATCTGCTGGACAACGCGTTGCGGTTTACGTCTACCGAGGGTGAGGTTCGGGTGCGGATTGTTGATCAGGTTAAAGGGTTGAGTCTGACGGTTGAGAACAGTGGCGACAGTATTGAAGGGGCGTTGCTACCGCGTTTGTTTGACCGGTTTTATCGAGCCGATCCGGCGCGCCAGGAAGGCAGCAGTGAGCATGCAGGGTTGGGGTTGGCGATTACTCAGTCGATCATTCGTGCCCATGGTGGGCAGATTCGTTGCGAATCGGAGAAGGGGTGGACGCGGTTTGTGATTGAGTTGCCTAAGAGAGATTGAGGCCAACAGGTCTGGCCGCATCGCGAGCAGGCTCGCTCCCAAAATGTCCGAGTTGAACCACATTTTGTGATCGACTCCAAACCCTGTGGGAGCGAGCCTGCTCGCGATGGCGACTTCAGGAGTTACGAATACCGCAACGCGTGAGCCGGCTCGATCTTCGCCGCACGCCACGCCGGGTACACGGTGGCAAGAAAACTCAAGATAAACCCCGCCGAGCAAATCAACAGCACATCCCCGCCCTGCAATTCCGAAGGCAGGTTGCTGACGAAATACACATCCGAACTGAAGATGTGCTGCCCGCTCACCCGCTCGATCCAGCCCACCAACTGACTGACGTTCAACGCCGCAATCACTCCAAGCACGCCGCCGATCAAGGTCCCGACAATCCCGATCACCGTCCCCTGGACCATGAAGATCGCCATGATCTGCCCCGGCGTTGCGCCAATGGTGCGCAGGATCGCGATGTCCGCGCCTTTGTCGTTCACCACCATAATCAAGGTCGCGATGATGTTGAACGCCGCCACCGCGACAATCATCAGCAACAGCAGGCCGATCATGGTCTTTTCCATTTTCATCGCGCTGAACAGACTGCCCTGGGTGTGGGTCCAGTCGTCAGCCTTGTACGCGGCGCCCAAACCGCTGGCAATGTCGCTCGACACTTGCGGCGCGGCGTACAAATCCTTCACCGCCAGACGCACGCTTTGTACCTGATTAGGCTCCCAATGCTGCATCTGCGCGGCATCGGCGACGTGGATCAATGCCATCGAACCGTCCAGATCAGCACCGACCTTGAACACACCGACCACGTTCAAGCGCTGCATGCGCGGGGTAATCCCGCCCGGTGCGTTGCTGACTTCCGGCACAATCAGGGTGAGTTTGTCACCGACGTTCAAACGAAAACGACGCGCAGTTATCTCGCCGATAACCACACCGAATTCGCCCGGTTTCAAGGCATCGAGACGCCCCTGAACAATGTGCTGGGCAACGATCGACACCTTGCCTTCCTGCGCCGGATCGACGCCGCTGACCTGGATCGGCTGCATCATGCCCTTATAGGACAGCATGCCTTCCATCTCGGTGAAAGGCACGGCCGCCGTCACTTGCGGATTTTTCATCGCGGCCGCTGCGACAGGCTGCCAATCGTCAATCGGGTTTACGCCGACGATGGTGGCGTGCGGCACCATGCCGAGGATGCGCGAGCTCATTTCGCGCTGAAAACCATTCATGACCGACAACACCACAATCATCGCCAGCACGCCGAGGGCGAGGCCGATCATCGAAGTCATCGATATGAAGGAAACAAAGCGATTGCGGCGCTTGGCGCGGGTATAGCGCGCGCCGATAAAGATCGATAACGGTCTGAACATTCGCTGGGGCACCGTATAAAAATAAAAGACCCGGCGTACCGTCCGGTACGTCGGGTTTCGCTCATTCAGATGGGTGTCAGGCAACCTTCCTGCAAATGCAGGACGCGATCCATCTGACGGGCCAGGTTCATGTCGTGGGTCACCACCAGGAACGCAGTGCGCATCGACGTGCTCAGTTCCAGCATCAAATCCTGAATGCCCTGGGCGGTGTGGGAGTCGAGGTTGCCGGTCGGCTCATCAAGCATCACCAGGCCTGGATTGTTCACCAGGGCACGAGCGATAGCCACACGCTGGCGTTCACCACCGGACAATTCGGCCGGTTTGTGTTCCAGACGATGACCCAGCCCTACCCGCTCCAGCAACGCTGTCGCACGCTGACGCGCTTGCGGGATCGCAGTCTTGCCGATCAGCAACGGCATGCAGACGTTTTCCAGCGCGGTGAATTCCGGCAGCAAGTGGTGGAACTGATACACGAACCCGAGGGCGCGGTTACGCAACAAGCCTCGATTTTTCTCGCTCAACGCCGAGAGTTCTTCACCGTCGAGCCAGACGCTGCCCTTGGTCGGCGTATCAAGCCCCCCCAGCATATTGAGCAAGGTGCTTTTGCCGGAGCCCGACTTGCCGACAATCGCCACGCGCTCACCCGGATGCAGTTCCAGTTGCAGACCGGCCAGAACCTCAACCGACTCAGGGCCTTCCTCGTAGGATTTGCCCAGGTTGCGGCAGCTCAAGATTGCTTTATCACTCATACCCGACTCACTCATAACGTAGCGCCTCCGCAGGCTGGGTGCGCGCGGCACGCCAGGCTGGATACAGGGTGGCGAGGAAACTCAGGACCAACGCGGCGCCGCAGACCATCAAGACGTCCTGGCTCTGCACTTGCGACGGCAGGTAATCGATGAAGTACACGTCGGCGTTGAGGAATTTATGGCCAATCAGGCCTTCGAGGGCCGAAATCGCGGCACTGACGTTCAACGCGGCGAAGATCCCGACCGCGGCGCCAATCAGTGTCCCGACCACCCCGATGACAGTGCCCTGCACCATGAAGATCGCCATGATCGTGCGCGGCGTTGCGCCCAATGTGCGCAAAATTGCGATGTCGCCCTTCTTGTCGTTCACCACCATCACCAGTGTGGAAATGATGTTGAACGCAGCAACGGCGACGATCAGCAGCAACAGCAACCCGATCATGGCTTTTTCCATGCGGATCGCCTGATACAGATTGCCATGGGTGCGCGTCCAGTCGCGGGCGTAGAAATGGTCTTCACCGAGCTGCTGGGCGATGCTCCACGCGGTGCGCGGCGCCTGGAACAGGTCGTCGAACTTCAGGCGAATGCCCTGCACCTGATCCGGTTTCCAGCGGTGCAGCCGGGCCAGATCCTGCAAGTTGGTGATGCCCAGATAACCGTCCAGCTCACCGGCGCCAACATGGAAAATGCCGACCACGGTAAAGCGTTTCATGCGCGGGAACATGCCGGCCGGGGTCACGGTAACTTCCGGCGCGACAAACGTCAGCTTGTCGCCGATGGCGGCGCCGAGCTTGGCCGCGGCCTTGTCGCCGATGACAATGCCGAATTCACCCGGAACCAGATCGTCGAGTTTGCCCTGCTGCATGAAGTTATCAATGATCGAGACGTTGCGCTCCAGCGCAGGGTCGATGGCATTGAGCAGGACTTTGGAGACTTTGCCGTTGTTGGTCAGCAAACCCTGCATCTGAGTGAACGGCGCTACGGCCGTCACTTGCGAGTTTTTCTTGACCTTGGCCGCCAGACTTTGCCAGTCGCTGATCGGCTCACCGGACTCGATGGTCGCGTGGGGCACCATGCCCAGCACGCGGGTGCGCATCTCATGATCGAAGCCGTTCATGACCGACAGCACGACAATCATCACCACCACGCCGAGGGCGAGTCCGATCATCGAGGTCAGGGAAATGAACGACACAAAATGATTGCGACGCTTTGCACGGGTATAACGCGTGCCAATAAATACGAAGAGAGGTCTGAACATGTCGGGGCTTGTTCGGAGGGAAAAGGAACGTCCTTGTGGCGGGGGTCGATAACCAGCTTTACACTCAGACCACCGCCGCTACCATGGGTTCGCCATGTCGACATTAGATGAAGAAGATCGCCGCGAATACTACCGTATCGAGGACACGATCGCACTGGAAATTCGGACCCTGTCTGCTCCCGAGGTCGCAGGCCAGGAAGTGTTGCAGGATGCGTCTCCACTGTTCAATTTGCTCAGTGAGCTACACTTGAGCGAATTCGAGTCGCAGCACCTCTTACGCCAGATCAGTGAGCGCGACCGCAACCTCGCGGCATTCCTGAAATCCCAGAACAAACGCATCGATTTACTGAGCCAGGTGATCGCAATCACTGTGCTTGGGCAGATCGGCGAGCCCCAGCCCGTGGTCATTTCCGAAGGCGGCATCGAGTTCCTGCATCCAACGCCTCTCGCCGTGGGCGCGCACCTGTCGGTCAAGCTGGTGCTGATGCCGCAAGCCCTCGGCCTGCTGCTGCGAGCCCGAGTCATCCATTGCGATCGCAAGGCTGACAGCTTTGATGTCGGCACCGAGTTCGAACGCCCGACCGATGCTCAGCGGCAGTTGTTGGCCCGCTACATTTTGCAGAAACAGGCCCAGGAACGACGACTGGCCCGTGAAAACGAATCAGGCATTTAATTTAAGGAAGAACCGTGACCCTCATCTACGGACATCGCGGCGCCAAGGGCGAAGCACCGGAAAACACCCTGACCAGCTTTCAGGAATGCCTCAAGCACGGCGTACGCCGTTGCGAGCTGGACCTGCACCTGTCCATGGACAACGAGCTGATGGTCATCCACGACCCGACACTCAAGCGCACCACTGAGCGGCGCGGCAAGGTCGTCGAGCATACGGCGGCCGATCTGGTGACTTATGACGCGCGCAATGGCGGCCCAGGCTGGATCAAACCCTGCCCGATCCCGACGCTGGAAGAATTGTTCGAGAAGTGCGACTTCGATCACTGGCAACTGGAAGTCAAAAGCGCCTCACGCACCCGCGCGGCGACAACCGTGCTGGCGATTCGTGAAATGGCTCAGCGATTCGGCCTGCTCGACAAAGTCACCATCACCTCAAGTTCACGGGAAGTGCTCAAGGCCGCGCTGGACCTGGTGCCGGACGTGTCTCGCGGATTGGTGGCCGAGTACGCCTGGCTCGACCCGCTGAAGGTTGCGCAAAGCTATGGCTGTGAAATTCTGGCGTTGAACTGGACGCTGTGTACGCCGGAACGCCTGCAGAAGGCGCAGCGTCAGGGGCTGCATGTATCGGTGTGGACAGTCAACGAGCCCGCGCTAATGCGCAGACTCGCCGACTTCGGCGTTGACAGCCTGATTACAGACTTTCCCGGTTTGGCCAGCGCCACGCTCGAGAATTGCTGAAATCGGTCTCCCCGGCCGGCTCAGGCCACCGGCCGGAGCCGCTCAAAAAAGCCGGTTGAGGCCATCGTACGCCGCTACCCGATAGGCTTCAGCCATGGTCGGGTAGTTGAACGTCGTGTTGACGAAATACTTCAGCGTGTTCAGTTCGCCCGGCTGGTTCATGATCGCCTGACCGATGTGCACGATTTCCGACGCCTGATAACCGAAGCAGTGAACGCCCAGCACTTCCAGGGTTTCGCGGTGGAACAGGATCTTCAGCATGCCCTGAGGCTCACCGGCAATCTGCGCCCGCGCCATGCTCTTGAAGAACGCCTTGCCCACTTCGTACGGCACCTTGGCCTGCGTCAGCTCCTGCTCGTTCTTGCCGATCGAGCTGATCTCAGGAATGGTGTAGATACCGGTCGGAACGTCATTCACAAAACGCCAGCTGCCATTGTCGACGATACTGCCGGCGGCCGAACGACCTTGGTCATGTGCGGCACTCGCCAGGCTCGGCCAGCCAATCACGTCACCGGCGCCGTAAATGTTCGGTACGCAGGTGCGGTAGGCCTCATCCACTTCGATCTGGCCACGGCTGTTGACCTTCACGCCGATGTTTTCCAGACCCAACTGATCGGTGTTACCGGTACGACCGTTGCACCAGAGCAAGGCATCGGCCTTGATCTTCTTGCCGGACTTGAGGTGCAGGATCACACCGTTGTCCACGCCTTCGACGCGGTCGTAGTCTTCGTTGTGGCGAACCGTGATGTTGTTGTTGCTGAAGTGGTAGCTCAACGCCTGGGAAATTTCCGAGTCGAGGAAGCTCAGCAACTGACCGCGGTTATCCACCAGCTCAACCAGTACACCCAGACCACTGAAGATCGAGGCGTACTCGCAACCGATCACGCCAGCGCCGTAAACGATGAGTTTGCGCGGGGTGTGGCCGAGGCTGAGGATGGTGTCGCTATCGTAGATACGCGGGTGGTGGAAATCGATGTCCGCCGGGCGATAAGGGCGCGAGCCGGTGGCGATGATGATGTGTTTGGCCACCAGCTTTTCGACCACACCGTTGGCGCAGACCACTTCGATGGTTTGCTCGTCGGCGAAGCTGCCGGTGCCGAAGAACACGTCGACGCGGTTACGGGCGTAGTAACCAGTGCGCGAAGCGACTTGTTTGGAAATGACTTTCTCGGCGCTTTTCAGTACGTCCGGAAATGAGAACCAGCGCGGCTCACCAATGGCCCGGAACATGGGGTTGGTGTTGAACTGCATGATCTGCCGGACCGAGTGACGCAGTGCCTTGGACGGGATGGTACCCAAGTGGGTGCAGTTGCCGCCGACCTGACGACGGCTATCGACCATCGCCACCTTGCGCCCTGCTTTGGCGGCATTCATTGCCGCGCCTTCTCCCGCCGGGCCGGAACCCAGCACCACCACGTCGTAGTTGTAGACAGCCATGCGTACTCCTCAGAACAGGCCGCGGCGCCATCGGCACCCTGCGGCTAAATCACGCCGATCTGTGGCGTGAAGGAACAATTTGGGGCCAATGCAGAACCCGGACACAGTCTATAGAAGCGTCAACGCCGCGCACATTAACCCTTGGTCGTGTCGTAGGCTAGTTTTGCCTGCACTACAACGCCAGTTTTCGTATTGTCCTCAGTCAGTTTTTGCGCCACTGAGTCGCTCGAAAGCCTGGTTGGTTCGTGTGACGAAACCGGTATCGGCACGAATCACAAAGAATGCACCGATGTCATGCGCCTGGGCATAGTCCCAACCCTGTTCAGGGCCGAGAATCAGCAACAGCGTCGATAGTCCATCAGCCATCAGCGCTGAAGGATGAATCACCGTGACTGACGCCAGAGCGTGTAGGACCGGCGCACCGGTACGCGCATCGAAGGTGTGGGAATACCGCCTTCCGCCCTGCTGAAAATAGTTGCGATAGTCGCCGGAGGTGGACACGCCATATCCGTCGACAGCGATAATTTTCTGCGCAACCTGCTGATCATCCCGAGGCTCTTCGAGGGCAACACGCCAAGGTGAACCGTCAAGTTTTTTGCCGGCAGCCTTGAGCTCACCAGTGGCTTCGGCGAGATAATTGTGGATGCCCATGGCGTCGAGTTTTGCGGCAATGGTGTCGACGGCATAACCGGCCGCGATGCTATTGAAGTCAACTTCGACGGCGGCATCCTTACAAAGCTGTTCGCCTTCAATGCGCAGGTGCTGGTAACCAACGCGCTGCCGCACTTCGGTCAGTGCTTGAACGGTCGGGACTTTTTCCTCTCGCGCCTGCGGGCCAAATCCCCACAGGTTGAGCAGCGGTTCTACTGTCAGGTCGTAGGAGCCTTCGCTTTGCTCTGACAGCTGCTCACCGAGACGGACCAATTTGAGGATGGGCGCGGGCATTTTCTGACAGCGATTGGCGGGGAGATCATTGAAGCGCTCGATGTCTGAGTCGCTGCGATAGGTCGACATTTGTTGATCGACGTCAGCAAGGATTTTTTCGACTTCGGTCTGTACCTCTTTCGGGGCTGGAAGTCCCGCGCGGCGCACGTATTTGATCGAATAAGTGCTGCCCATGGTGGGGCCGCCGAAGCTTTCCATAGAGTCGCTGTTGCCGCAGCCTGACAACGCGCCGAACAGCAAAAAGAAAACACCCTGCCACCTATTCAACAATTCCTACTCCCCCCAAGCCACCCCAGACACAACGCCAAGATCAGCCATTATGCGATAGAACTGTGGGAGCGAGCTTGCTCGCGATAGCGGTGTATCTGGCGACATTGATATCAACTGACAGAGCGCAATCGCGAGCAAGCTCGCCCCCCACATCGGATCTGCGTCGTAGCTGATTATTTATTCACTGAAACCTGCAATCCATGCTGCGTAATGGCTATATCGTTTAAGCAGCAAGCTAACTAGTTGTTGCCCAACGATCCTCATACACATATCGTTACAAAACCGTTTGCCGAGGGAGCCTGCCCTTCAAGCGGCGGCGAGGAAGCGTCTAGACCAAGGATTTCCAACAAGACAGCCAACAGTGAGCACGTTCAAATGTCCTCAAATACGGGTAAGGGCAAGGCGATTTTTCGCGTTGTCAGCGGCAACTTTCTCGAGATGTTCGACTTTATGGTCTACGGCTTTTACGCCACGGCCATCGCCAAAACCTTCTTCCCTGCCGACAGCGCTTTCGCCTCCCTGATGTTGTCACTGGCCACTTTCGGTGCCGGCTTTCTGATGCGTCCGCTGGGGGCGATTTTCCTCGGCGCCTACATCGACCGTCATGGCCGTCGCAAAGGCTTGATCATCACCCTGGCCATGATGGCTGCCGGTACGGTGCTGATTGCCTGCGTGCCGGGATACGCCACGCTGGGTGTCGCGGCGCCGCTGATCGTTTTGTTCGGTCGACTGCTGCAAGGCTTCTCGGCCGGTGTGGAATTGGGCGGCGTGTCGGTGTACCTCGCCGAGATTTCCACTCCAGGTCGCAAAGGCTTTTTCGTCAGTTGGCAGTCCGCTAGTCAGCAAGCCGCGGTGGTGTTCGCCGGCCTGCTGGGTGTCGGCTTGAACCACTGGCTCAGCCCGGAGCAAATGGGCGACTGGGGCTGGCGCGTGCCGTTCCTGATCGGCTGCATGATCGTGCCAGTCATTTTCGTCATTCGACGTTCGCTGGAAGAAACGCCGGAGTTCCAGGCGCGTAAACACCGCCCTACCCTGCGGGACATCATCCGTTCGATCAGTCAAAACTTCGGCATTGTTATCGCTGGCATGGCGCTGGTGGTGATGACCACCGTGTCGTTCTACCTGATCACCGCCTACACGCCGACATTCGGCAAAGCCGAATTGCACCTGTCCGATCTGGATGCGCTGCTGGTGACGGTGTGCATCGGCCTGTCGAACTTCTTCTGGCTGCCCGTGATGGGCTCCGTATCCGACAAGATCGGGCGCAAACCCCTACTGTTGGCGGCGACGATTCTGGCGATCCTCACCGCTTACCCGGCCCTGTCGTGGCTGGTGGCGAACCCGAGCTTCAGCCATTTGCTGATTGTCGAGTTGTGGCTGTCGTTCCTGTATGGCTCGTACAACGGCGCCATGGTGGTAGCGTTGACCGAGATCATGCCGGTGGAGGTTCGTACAACCGGTTTTTCGTTGGCCTACAGCCTGGCGACCGCGACCTTCGGTGGGTTTACCCCGGCGGCGTGTACGTATCTGATTCATGTGCTGGACAACAAGGCTGCGCCAGGGATTTGGCTCAGTGGCGCGGCGGTGTTGGGGTTGATCGCGACGCTGGTGCTGTTCCGTGGCAACAAACATGAACTGCGTACGGCGCAAGCCTCTGTCGCAGGCGGCGGCGCCTGATAGATCGCCTTCGCGGGCAAGTCAGCTCACACGGTTTTGGTGGTGTTTGCAAAGAGTGTTCACACCACCAAAACCTGTGTGTGCGGGCTTGCTCGTGAAGAGGCCCGATAAGACCTTAGATCATCGATCCGCCATCTTCAGCGACTGACTCCACCCCCCGCCCAGCGCCTTGTACAACGTCACCTGATTAATCTCCCGCGCCAATTCCAATTGCGCCCATCTCTGCTGCGCATCAAACAACGAACGCTGCGCGTCCATCGTCGAAAAATAGCTGTCCAGCCCAGCCTCGAAGCGCAAGCGGGACTGGCGATAAGCTTCCTGATAATCCCCCACCAGTTTTTTCTGGGATTGCACCTGGGTGAGCATTTCCTGCCGTGCATTCAACGCATCGGCCGCTTCGCGAAAGGCGTTCTGCACCGTGGCTTCATACGCCGCCGCCCGACCATCGAACCGTGCATGGCTGGCGTCCACCTGCGCGCGCCGCGCGCCGCCATCGATCAAAGGCATTGAGCCGGCCAGCGCCACGGACCAGAACTCGGCCGGACCACTGAGCAACTGGGAGAAATCCCCGGTCAGGCTGCCCAACGCGGACGTCAGGGAAAAGGTTGGAAAGTACGCGCTACGCGCTGCGCCGATGTCCGCATTGGCCGCACGCAACTGCGCTTCGGCAGACATGATGTCGGGACGGCGCTCGACCAGTGAGGATGGCAAGCCGGCCGGCACGTCAAGCGTCGCCAACTGCTGGCCCAATTCACCGGTCGGCAACAAGTTCGCCGGTACCGGTTGACCCACCAGCACCCGCAACGCATTGATGTTTTGCGCCACTTGCATCCGGTACGTGTTGACCTGTACCGCCGCCGTGTTGGTTTGCGCATCCGCCTGGTGAACGTCGATTCGCGCGCTGGAGCCCAAGTTGAAACTCTTGCGCAGCAGCTGTCCGTAGCGGTCCTGGGATTGATAGGTCGTCTGCGCAAGATCGAGCAAATGCTGATTGGCCTTGAGGCTCAACCAAGTGCTGGCGACTTCGCCGATCAGCGCCAGTCGCGCCGTCTGATAATCCGCTTCGGACGCTTCGAAACGCGCGCCCGCGGCGTTGCGCTGACTGCGAATGCGACCAAAAAAATCCAACTCGTAGGACGTAAACCCACCCGTTGCCTGAAAGGTGTTGGCGATGCTGCCAGCGGTGTCGCCGCCGTTTGGCGTTCGCACCAGCGGCGGTAACTTGCTACGTCCAGCGTAAGTGTCGATGCCGATTGTAGGAAACAGCCCCGACTGCGCGCTGTCGTACCCGGCCCGCGACTCTTCGACGCCAGCCGCGAACTGACGCAGGCTGCGATTATTAGTCAGGGCCATTTCGATCAGCTGACGCAGACGGTCATCCACCACAAAACCGCGCCAATCCTTATCGAATGCCTGCTTGCCGGCACAACATTCACCCACCGTGTTGGCCGGCCACTGTTGATCAATCGGGGCGTCGGGTTTTTCGTAGGTCGGTTCCAACGAACACCCGCCGAGCAGCAGCAGAGACATGAAGCATGTAGTCGGTAAGCAACTGTTCATGGCACGCACCTAAAAACGTTGACCGAGCAAAGCTCGCAAGGGAGAAAGAAGCGCTGACCACAGGCTGGAGCGGCCGACATTGATGTGCGGCAGTGGCTGCTTACGCGAACGAACACTGACCGGCCGCCACCGGGTGACGGGGGTGTAGGTCGGTGTCTTGGCTTGCACAGGCAAATGCGGTACCTGACGTTTTTCTCCGAGCAACGATCGCCGCAGCAGAGTGCCGAACGCCAGCGCCGGCTCGGCCTTGCTGACCACGTTGATCGACGCGTCACTGAACAGACGCGCAATCAGCCGCCGCCGCAGCGCCTCATCGAGATCGGCAAACCTCAAGCCCAGCTCATCCTCACCGTGATTGCGCATGACTTCGACGTCGAGCCATCCCAGTTTGTCGACCCAAATCTGGCCGCACAGCCCCGGCTTGATCGACGATGCAAAGGCGCAGTTGAGCGACGCACCGCTGAGGGAAATATCCACCAGTCGACCGGGGAGGACTTTGCCGCCAAAACGAAACCCGGCGGGCTTGTCGAACGGGAAACGCTCTTCGCCATGCAACCTGGGACGATCGACACACGCGACCAGCGTCGCCAGGTTGTAGACCAGCGCGACCACCGTCCAACAGAGGTTGAACAGCATATTGCCGTCGAACGCCGCGGCCGTGCTGATGGCAACGTAAGCGCCAATCTGAGAAAACAGGGTCAGGGCGAAAAAGAAGCCGAACAGGTTCCAGTGAACCATCGTCTTTGTCCGATCAAGGCCTTTGGCGGTGACTTTGAACGGCCGCCCGAACGGCCGGATCATGGCGCTGGCGATAGTGGCGGTAACGGCCAGGGAGGCGACGATCTGCGTGACCTCGGTGAAAATCGGTAAGGTGCGCCGGTCCGTGACCCACGTCCCGTACCCCCAGAACGCAATCAGCGCCGGCATGCCGAAAGCAAGAAAATCGACCGGGTTGGCGTAGAACCCGGCGATGCCGAAGTACCAATACAACACTGGCGAAACCAGCATCATCAAAATGAACGGCTTGGAAAACCAATGCATCAGCCCGTGGATGTAGTGCAACCGGTCATTAAGCGTGTAGCCGCCACCGCGCAACGGCCCATCCTTGAGCAGCGCCACCTGAATGGTGCCCAGGCACCAGCGCCCGCGCTGGTTGATGTATTCGGTCAGGCCTTCTGCCGACAAACCAATCGACAGTCGCTCGTTCAGCCAGCGCGTGACGTAGCCTTTTTGCAGCAATCGGTAGGTGGTGTAGATGTCTTCGCAAACCGAACCTGTAGGAAAACCACCGATTTCGTTGATCAAATCGCGCCGCACCACAAACGACGTGCCGACACAAAACGCCGCATCCCAACCGTCCTTCGCCGGTTGAAACACATCGAAAAACACCCGTTGCTCATCGACCCAGCAATCCGACGTGCCCAGGTTGTGTTGAATCGGATCGGGGTTGTAATAGAACTGCGGCGTCTGCACCAGGCCGACTTTCGGATCGTCGAACAGGCCAAGGGTGCGCATGAGGATCGGTTGCTGCGGCGCGAAGTCGGCGTCGAGCACCAGAATGTATGGGGCATTGCTGCCCGCCGCCGATTGGCGCAAGCCGTTGTTGAGGTTACCGGCCTTGGCGTGGGCGTTATCAGGACGCCGCGTGTATTGCACGCCGACCTCGGCGCAGTAATCGCGCAGCCAGTCGCGGCGCGTATCGTCGAGAACCCAAATGGTGAAGTTGGGGTAGTCGATGGCTTGGGCGGCAATAATGGTTTTTTCGAGGATATCCAGACCCTCGTTGTACGTAGCGATGAACACGTCCACTGCCGGCAACTTCACGCCCTGAGTACGCAGCCTCCGTTCGCCCGCATCGGCGTCCTTGCTGTGATCCGAGCGACAGAGCATGACAACGATGGAAAACAGCGTGTAACCGATCGCCAACATTTCAAAAAATAAAAAGGTGTATGCCCAGACCGTGGCAAACCCGGAATGGCCGTCGGGCAGAGTGTCGCGAATCCGCCAGGCCGCGTAGTTGACCAACAACAAGGCAGTGACGGCGCCGAACCCCGCACGCGCGGCCCATTGGTCGCGGTGCGTCAGGCAGGTGAACAGAATCACCACCGCCAGCGTCCAGAAGTTGATTTGCAGTAGTTGCAGCGAGTCAAGTGCCTGCATGTCAGTCAGCCTCTAGCGAACCGGTAAAGGGATTGACGCCGGTGGCTGCGATCGCCGCCCACGCCGTGGCGCCCAAATGAGGCAGGTGGTAATAGAAAAAGTCGTTGGTGACGGAGTCCGGGCCTATGGCCAGCCCGGTACTGATCCGCGTTGCCGGTGTTGCAAATAGCCAGCCGTTGCTAGCCTCTTGGGCGAGCAATACGCTCCATAGCGGTTGCGCCTTGTCACTCATGCCGCTCAATTGCGCGACGGCAGCGGCTTGCGCCGTGCCTTCGGTCCATAAGCCGTCGGGGTCGCGGTTGAAACCGTAGCCATCGCCCGCACGGTGAGCGTGATCAATGAATGTGAAGACCCGACGCCAATCCTTGGGTGGATCGTGCAAGGCAATCAACGGCCAGATCTGCGCGTCCAGCCCTGAGCGCACACGGTCGGACGTCTGACCGTCCGCCCCGGTGCCGATCAGAAAGCGCCCTTCCCCAGCGTCCCACTGGCTTGAAACAAATTGCCGAGCGATCTGCGCCTGCTGCGCCGATCCCTGATTCGGCGCCACCGCATCAAGGGCCGACCAAGCAGCGGCGAGGTCGACGTTATGCTCGGTGGACTTCCAGTTCTGCTGGATCTGCTTGGAGAAGTACCCGTAATAACCGCCACTGAAGCCTGCTGGCGATTGCCCGTCGTAGGTGTTTTTTTGCGACCACTGCAAGGCTCTTCGCGCCGCCTCAAGGTAAGACGGCTCACCGCTTTGTCGAAATGCCTCCAACAACGCCAGGGCTGCCCAGGCCTGATTGCCCGTGGCGCTGCTGACCTGGTAGGCATCCTGATTCCAGGCATTGCGCTCGATACTCCAATAACCCGGCAATTTCATCGACGGCGCCGCCACCGGACCGGCAGCGTAGGCATTGCGCAGGCGTCCGTCCTGATATTCGGGATCGTGATTGGTGGCGAATGCCAAGGCATCGGCAATCCGCCGCGCGGACTCGGCCTTACCGCAGGCAAACAACGCAATGCTGGCCAGGGCGTTGTCGTAGGTGAACGCCACGCCGCGCAGGGCCAGAATCGGCGCAGGCTGGCCATTGAGTGATGGATAACTGGCGACCAGCACCGGACCCGCCGGTTGCGATGTCACGGCTCGATCCAACGCCGCGCAAGTCATCGCCGCCAGTTGCGGCCGGGCTTGTGCCGACAGTGCACAGGCTGCGCTGCTCATCAGAATCGCACCGACGATACCTCGCAAGACGCGACTCATGGCCTCGACACCTCGGCGCTTGCCCACAATCCCGGATTGCAGGTCATGGCGCGCTGGCTATCCGTCAGGTCCGCGGAAAAGGTCCCGACTACGTACACCGAGTTCTGCTCGGCATAGGGAAACGGCACGCTGTAGGTGTTGGCGCGAATGTCAGAAGCGCTAGACAACAACTGCACCACACTCGCCTTGAGCGGCTCATCGAGGCCGCGGATTTTCACGGTCAGCACACTGTCACGATCAATCTTGCTGGCCATGCGTTCGGGGAACACCGCAATCACATAGCTCTGCCCGCAATCGGTGGCGCGCAGCAACGTCGAGCCAGCCTGTACGAGCGTGCCCTGCGGTGCCAACAGTTCCTGAACGGTGCCCGGCGAATACGCCACGACATCGTAACCGGCCATCAGCTTGACCCGGTTCTGTTCCGTTTCAATCAGCTGGTTGAGGTTATCGAGTTCGCGCTGATAGGTCGCACGATTGCGCGCCTGATTATCCAGACTGAGTTTCAGCGTGGTCATTTGGGCGCTGAGGTCGAACATGCGCAGTTGGTCGGGATCGAGGTAGACCTGCTGGTTGGCGGCACTGACATCGCCGTCATTGATCCGCAATTGCGAACGCACCGACTCGGCCGCCCCCTGCAAGGACGCAAGCTGGGCTTTCGACGAGGCAACCACTGCGCCACTTACCGCGCCTTGAACGAACAACTCAAGATTGCGTTCGACCGTTTCTTGAGCATCTTTCAGCCGCGCACTGGCCGCACTGTTCTCGGCTTTCAGGGCTTTTTGGGTGAACAGCTGGCGAGTATGGAACGCGGATTGATACTGCTGACTGGTTTTCTCAAGCGCCTCGTAATACTGCTGATCGTGATCGGCCTGACTGGCCGAGGATGACAACTGCTGCTCAAGCGTCAGTCGTCGCGTTTGCAGGGTCAGCAAGGTTTCCTGATTCGCCCGGGGATTTTCTACAACCGCAATCTTCTGGCCCTGAACAAATGTCGCACCGGGCTTGACGTCCAATGCACTCACCACACCGTCAATCGGTGTTGTCAGCAGAATCACCGGGGCATTCAAAATAGCCCGCGTAGCGGAGGCCGACACCAAGGGCATCAATAACGTCGACAACAGTAGCCAGATGACAAACCCAAGAACTCCCAATCCCACCAGGCGGGGTAACAGTGACAGTAACCGCGAGCGTTCTTCAGCCATGTTCTACTCTCCCGATAGACCAACCGCATAAAAGTCAGGCAACAGCAGGCCGTGACCGCGAGACACTTTTGGCAGGGCGAGCAATACGAAATAGATGTGATGGACGGCAACTAAGCCGACGCAGATTTACTTGGATTTATAGTGATGTGAGCAGGAATGAGATTCCTGTCTTGTTGGGGAATTGCTGTAACGCGCAGAGACCGAAAGACTTACAAAGCCCGAGACAGAGCGGGCGTTGTCATTGGCGACACTAGATTCAGTGCTTCAGAGTGTCAAGCATTTGGATGAGGCAATTAAATGACGTCAAATAGGTAGCGCACACTGAATTGGATCCGCTTTTGCAAGTAAACAACTATCAGTCGACAACTACTTATTTTTATAGGGAGTTTTTATTTTTTTTAACCAATGGAACTTTGAGCCGGTGATGAGATAACGCTTGTATTTTGATCGTAAAGATTAAAACGATATAAGTAACCGACAAAAAAAAGCCCCGACCGAAGTCGGGGCGTTTTCATGTGCAGCTAACGCTTAGCGCGGGAACGCAGGCGGGTTTACACCGGCCATGTCTTCCATCACGCGTACCACCTGGCAGCTGTAACCGAATTCGTTGTCGTACCAAACGTACAGAACAACGCGGTTGTCTTGGGTGATGGTTGCTTCAGCATCCACGACGCCTGCGTGGCGCGAGCCAACGAAGTCGGTGGAAACCACTTCCTGCGAGTTGACGTAGTCGATTTGCTTATGCAGATCGGAGTGCAGCGCCATGTAGCGCAGGTACTCGTTCATCTCTTCGCGGGTAGCGGCTTTCTCAAGGTTCAGGTTGAGAATGGCCATCGACACATTTGGCGTCGGAACGCGGATCGCGTTACCGGTCAGCTTGCCGGCCAGTTCAGGCAGTGCCTTGGCAGCAGCAGTGGCAGCACCGGTCTCGGTGATGACCATGTTCAGCGCGGCGCTACGGCCACGACGATCGCCTTTGTGGAAGTTGTCGATCAGGTTCTGGTCGTTGGTGTACGAGTGAACGGTTTCAACGTGACCATTAATGATGCCGAACTTGTCGTTCACAGCTTTGAGCACCGGCACGATGGCGTTGGTGGTGCAGGAAGCGGCGGAAACGATCTTGTCGTCAGCGGTGATTTCACCGTGGTTGATGCCGTGAACGATGTTCTTCAGCTTGCCTTTACCCGGCGCGGTCAGAACAACGCGGTCGATACCCGGGCACGCCAGGTGTTGACCCAGGCCCTCGGCGTCACGCCATACACCGGTGTTGTCCACCAGCAGCGCGTCTTTGATGCCGTACTGGGTGTAATCCACTTCAGTCGGGTTCTTCGCGTAGATAACCTGAATCAGGTTGCCGTTGGCGGTGATGGTGCTGTTGGCTTCATCTATGGTGATGGTGCCGTCGAACGGACCATGAACCGAGTCACGACGCAGCAGGCTTGCACGCTTGACCAGGTCGTTCTCGGCGCCCTTGCGGACAACGATGGCGCGCAGACGCAGGCCGTCGCCACCACCGGTTTTCTCGATCAGGATACGCGCCAGCAGACGACCGATACGACCGAAGCCGTACAGGACAACGTCGGTGCCTTTGCGTGCGGCAACGTTCTGCTGACCAACGACGTCAGCCAGTTCTTCACGGACGAACTGCTCTGCGGTGCGACCTTTGCCTTCGGCCTTGAACTTGACCGCAAGCTTGCCCAGGTCTACCGAAGCGGCGCCGAGCTTGAGCTCGCTCATCGCTTTGAGCAGCGGGAATGTTTCGTGGACGGACAATTCGCTGTCATCGGACTGACGATGACGGGCAAAGCGGTGAGCTTTGAGAATCGCAATGACTGAACGGTTGATCAGGCTGCGGCCATAGATCGAGCTCACCACGTTGTTATTGCGGTAGAGCTGACCGATAAGCGGAATCATCGCTTCTGCGAGTGCTTCACGGTCGATCCATTCACCAAGACACTGGTCGGGCTTCTGAGTCACGGGAACCTTCCACATGTAGGGGCAGAAAAAAGGGGCTACATTATGCCGCCGACTCCCTCCCGTAGCAATGCGCGCTTGTCGTGCGATCCGTAACAATTTCCTGTTCAAAAAAATCACGCCCCGCTAAAGCCCAATAAAACCGCGGCTTACAGCGCAGTCAATTTTTTGGAGACAACGCCAGCTTGTCCGTAACCCTCCGTAACACCGATTGGTTTTGCCACTACATATTCAGCAATTTTCAGTAAAAATCCGGTGAATTTTGTCTTTACCACTACATTTCGCCAAACCTGCGTAATAGACACAGTCTGCAACTGACAGGCGGCACCCGGGACCGCTACAATTACCGACTTTGTCGCAACGCTTGGAGCTCAACCTTCCGTGCCCGTTCTGCGTCTACCGCTTCTCCCTGCCGCGGCAGGTAAACAGCATTGGGGCAACCTGCCCGGTGCCGCCCTCAGCCTGGCCATCGCCGAGGCTGCCAGCGCTGCCAAGCGCTTTACCCTGCTGCTGACCGCCGACAGCCAAAGTGCCGAACGGCTGGAACAGGAGCTGAGTTTCTTCGCCCCGGATTTGCCCGTACTGCATTTTCCGGACTGGGAAACCCTGCCCTACGATCTGTTTTCGCCGCATCAGGACATTATTTCCCAGCGCATCGCCGCCCTTTACAGGCTGCCGGAGCTGAGCCATGGCGTTCTGGTGGTGCCGATCACCACGGCCCTGCATCGCCTGGCCCCGACCAAGTTCCTGCTGGGTAGCAGCCTGGTGCTGGATGTTGGCCAAAAGCTCGACGTCGAACAAATGCGTACCCGGCTCGAAGCCAGCGGTTATCGCTACGTCGACACGGTGTACGAGCATGGCGAGTTCACTGTGCGCGGCTCGCTGATCGACCTGTTTCCGACGGGCAGCAAACTGCCGTTCCGCATCGACCTGTTCGATGACGAAATCGAAACGCTGCGCACGTTCGATCCGGAAAACCAGCGTTCCATCGATAAAGTCGACACCGTCCGCCTGTTACCAGCGCGGGAATTCCCACTGCAAAAAGATGCGGTCACCCGCTTCAAGGCACGCTTCCGTGAACGCTTCGACGTCGACTTCCGCCGCTGCCCGATCTTTCAGGACCTGAGCAGCGGGATTACACCGGCCGGTATCGAGTACTACCTGCCGCTGTTCTTCGACGAAACCTCCACGCTGTTCGATTACCTGCCGCAGGACACTCAAGTGTTCTCCCTGCCAGGCATCGAGCAGGCGGCGGAGAATTTCTGGAACGACGTGCGCAACCGCTATGAAGAGCGCCGCGTCGATCCGTCTCGTCCTTTATTACCGCCGGCCGAGTTGTTCCTGCCGGTGGAGGATTGCTTTGCCCGCCTGAAAAACTGGCCGCGTGTGGTGGCCAGTCAGCAGGACGTGGAAACCGGTGTCGGCCGCGAGCGTTTCCCGGCGCGGGAACTGCCCAACCTGGCCATCGAAGCCAAGGCCACTCAGCCATTGGCGGCACTGGCGGGTTTCCTTGACGAATTCCCTGGACGCGTGCTGTTCACCGCCGAGTCGGCGGGCCGTCGCGAAGTGTTGCTGGAGTTGCTCGAACGCCTGAAGCTGCGACCGAAAACCGTCGACAGCTGGCCAGACTTCGTCGCGAGCAAAGAACGTTTGGCAATCACCATCGCCCCGCTCGACGAAGGCCTGGTGCTCGACAATCCGGCCCTGGCGCTGGTGGCCGAAAGTCCGTTGTTCGGTCAGCGCGTGATGCAGCGTCGTCGTCGCGAAAAACGCGCCGACGCCAACAACGATGCAGTCATCAAGAACCTCACCGAACTGCGCGAAGGCGCGCCGGTGGTGCACATCGATCACGGCGTCGGTCGCTACCTCGGGCTGGCCACGTTGGAAATCGACGATCAGGCCGCCGAATTCCTCACGTTGCAATACGCCGAAGGCGCCAAGTTGTACGTGCCGGTGGCCAACCTGCACCTGATTGCGCGCTACACCGGCAGCGACGATGCCTTGGCCCCGCTGCACCGTCTCGGTTCCGAAACCTGGCAAAAAGCCAAACGCAAAGCCGCCGAACAGGTGCGCGACGTCGCAGCAGAATTACTCGACATTTATGCCCGTCGCGCCGCCCGCGAAGGCTATGCCTTCGAAGATCCAAAAGCTGACTACGCGACGTTCAGTGCCGGTTTCCCGTTCGAAGAAACCCCGGACCAGCAAACCACCATCGATGCGGTACGCGCCGACATGCTCGCGCCAAAGCCTATGGACAGGCTGGTTTGCGGCGACGTCGGTTTCGGCAAGACCGAAGTCGCGATGCGCGCAGCCTTCATCGCGGTGCATGGCGGTCGGCAGGTAGCGATTCTGGTGCCAACTACCCTGCTCGCCCAACAACACTACAACAGCTTCCGCGACCGCTTCGCCGATTGGCCGGTGACCGTGGAAGTGATGAGCCGCTTCAAGTCGACCAAGGAAGTGAACGCTGCGGTCGCGGACCTCGCCGAAGGCAAGATCGACATCGTGATCGGTACGCACAAGCTGTTGCAAGATGATGTGAAGATCAAAAATCTCGGGCTGGTCATCATCGACGAAGAACACCGCTTTGGTGTACGTCAGAAGGAACAGCTCAAGGCCCTGCGCAGTGAAGTCGACATCCTGACCCTGACCGCCACGCCGATTCCACGCACGCTGAACATGGCCGTGTCGGGCATGCGCGACCTGTCGATCATCGCTACCCCGCCGGCCCGTCGCCTGTCGGTGCGGACCTTCGTCATGGAGCAGAACAAGAGCACGGTCAAAGAGGCCCTGCTGCGTGAATTGCTGCGTGGCGGCCAGGTTTACTACCTGCACAACGACGTGAAAACCATCGAAAAATGCGCCGCCGACCTCGCCGAACTGGTGCCGGAAGCACGGATCGGCATTGGCCACGGGCAGATGCGCGAGCGTGAACTCGAACAGGTGATGAGCGACTTCTACCACAAGCGCTTCAACGTGCTGATCGCCTCGACCATCATCGAGACCGGCATCGACGTGCCGAGCGCCAACACGATCATCATCGAGCGTGCCGACAAGTTCGGCCTGGCGCAGTTGCACCAGTTGCGCGGCCGTGTCGGTCGTAGCCACCACCAGGCTTATGCGTACCTGCTGACGCCGCCGCGCCAGCAAATTACCCCGGATGCGGAAAAGCGTCTGGAAGCGATCGCCAACACCCAGGACCTCGGCGCAGGCTTCGTGCTTGCCACCAATGACCTGGAAATCCGTGGCGCTGGCGAGCTGTTGGGCGATGGTCAAAGCGGGCAGATCCAGGCGGTTGGTTTTACGCTGTACATGGAAATGCTCGAGCGCGCGGTGAAGTCGATCCGCAAAGGCGAGCAGCCGAACCTTGATCAGCCGCTGGGCGGTGGTCCGGAAGTCAACCTGCGCGTACCGGCGTTGATTCCCGAAGACTATTTGCCAGACGTTCACGCTCGATTGATTCTCTACAAACGCATCGCTTCGGCCACCGATGAAGACGGCCTCAAGGACTTGCAAGTAGAAATGATCGACCGTTTCGGCCTGCTACCAGAGCCGACCAAGAACCTGATCCGCATCACGGCGCTGAAGTTGCAGGCTGAATTGCTGGGCATCAAGAAAGTCGACGGCGGCCCGCAAGGTGGTCGCATCGAGTTTGCGGCACAGACGCCAGTCGATCCGCTGACGCTGATCAAACTGATCCAGGGCCAGCCCAAACGCTACAAATTCGAAGGTGCCACGATGTTTAAATTCATGGTGCCGATGGAGCGTCCGGAAGAACGTTTTAATACAGTAGAGGCGCTGCTTGAGCTCCTTATCCCGAAAACTGCTTGAAGGACGCCGCATGCGCCTGTTTCGTTTACTGACCTTGCTGACAACATTGGTCGCACCCACGGCGTTTGCCGATGATCTGTATCAGATTGAAATGATTCTGGTCCGGCAAAACGCCGTACCCGCTATCGTCAGCCGCGCGGCACCGGAAGACTGGGCTTCCGGCGCCCAACCCATCAGCAAAGACAGCCTGCGCACGCCGAGCCTGAATGGCGAAGTGGAAAAACTCACCGCCAGCGCTGACTACACTGTGTTACTGCACAAGGCCTGGCAACAAAACCTCGGCGAACAAGACAGCAAAATCGCGATCAGCGACGGCAAGGAACAATACGGTCAGTTCCCGATCGAGGGCACCTTGAACCTGAAGCTGGGGCGCTTCACCGACGTCGACGCCGATTTCTGGGTCAACCAGATCGATGGCAACGGCACGGTCACCGCCAGCGAACGCCTCAAGCAAGAAAGCCATACCAAAAACGGCCAGCTGAACTTCCTCGACAACGGCCACCTCGGCCTGTTGATCAAGATCACCTCGCTCACAGCACCTGCGCCTCGGCCAGTCCCCGATGAAATACCGGACTGATTGAAGTCCCTATGCCCTCGACCCTGAGTAAACCCCTGGCACCTTCCTGGGTCAGCCGATTCAAAGAACAGAGCCTGGAGCGTGGCCGCCGCTACGCGCTGGAGAATCGTGTCAGGATCGTCGAGGTCGGTGACGCCACGATTACCGCTGCGTGCGAAGGCTCTGGCGGCAACGTTTACCGTCAGACCATTCGTCTGCGTGAGTCGGCCAAAGCCACCTTGCTGATGGTCGATGCGACCTGCACCTGCCCGGTTCGCAGTAACTGCAAACACTGCGCGGCGGTACTGCTGAAAGTACAGGAAACACTGGCCTATCCCGCGGCTGCGCAAGATGCCGAGCTGCTGGAAAAGCTTCAGGCCGTACTGGAAAATCGCAGCCCGAAAGCACCACCGCAAGTGCTTGTGGATAACGTACAGCCAGTGCCGCGCCTGTGGCTGGCGAGTATCGAGTTCAGCGCTTTCGAACCGCGCAACGGCAAAATGCAGCGTTACATTCAGCATCGCGCGGCGTTGTCTTTCAGCTATCTGGACGAATACGTTTGCGGACAAAAGAACGCCGACATTCTGATCCGCCAGGAAACCCAGACGCTGCGGATAAAACGCCACCCGGATGTCGAACAGACCTACAGGGAACAGTTACGCATTCTCGGCTTCAAGATTGCCACCCGGCAAAGCAAAGCCTTGCCGGAAAGTGCCGGCGAACTCTACGAGATGGTGAACGACAGCGCCTGGCTGACGTTCACCCTTAATGAGCTGCCGAAGTTGCGCACCCAAGGTTGGGAGCTGCAGATCGACGAAGACTTCGGTTTCGACCTGACCGCCGTAGACGACTGGTACGCCACTGTCGAGCAGGTGCCGGAGCGTGACTGGTTTGATCTGGAACTGGGGATCATCGTCAACGGCGAGCGCCTGAGCTTGCTGCCGATCCTGTTGAACCTGATGCGCTCTCACACCGAAATTCTCAACCCGGAACGCCTCGCCCGACGTCGCGACGACGAACTGATTCTGGTGAACATCCCCAATCGCCCGAATTCCGAGTACGGCCCGCTGCAAGTCGCCCTGCCCTTCGGCCGCTTGAAGCCAGTACTGGCGACGCTCGGCGAGTTCTATCTGCAAGAACCCGGCGAAACCACGCTGCGCCTGAGCAATGCCGATGCCACGCGCCTGAATCCGCTGGAAGACATGCCGCTGCTCTGGGAGGGTGGCGAGCAGATCCGCACCTTTGCCCAGCGTTTACGCGATATCAAAGACTACACCGCAACCGCACCTGAGGGTTTGAACGCAACCCTGCGCCCCTATCAGCTTGAAGGCTTGAGCTGGATGCAGTCGCTGCGGCAACTGGAAGTCGGCGGGATTCTCGCGGACGACATGGGCTTGGGCAAAACCCTACAAACCTTGGCGCATGTTCTTACTGAGAAAAATGCCGGACGCCTCGATCGGCCGTGCATGGTGGTGATGCCCACCAGCCTGATCCCGAACTGGCTCGACGAAGCAGCGCACTTCACGCCGCAACTCAAAGTGTTGGCGCTGTACGGCGCCAGTCGCAAAAAGCATTTCGACCAGTTGGCCGACTACGACCTGATCCTGACCACGTACGCGCTGCTGCCCAAGGACGTCGAACGCCTCGCCGCGCAGCCTCTGCACGTGCTGGTACTGGATGAAGCGCAGTACATCAAAAACCCCAACAGCAAGGCGGCGCAGGCGGCGCGCGAGCTGAATGCGCGTCAGCGTTTGTGCCTCAGTGGTACACCGCTGGAAAACCACTTGGGTGAGTTGTGGTCGCTGTTCCACTTCCTGCTGCCCGGCTGGCTCGGCGATGTGAAAAGCTTCAACCGCGATTACCGCGTGCCAATTGAAAAGCGCGCCAGTGAAGTCAGACTTCAACACCTCAACGGTCGGATCAAACCGTTTCTGCTGCGCAGGACCAAGGAACAGGTCGCGACGGAATTGCCGCCGAAGACCGAGATCATTCACTGGGTCGAACTCAACGAAGCGCAGCGCGACGTGTACGAAACCATGCGTCTGGCGATGGACAAGAAAGTCCGCGACGAGATCACCCGCAAAGGCGTGGCGCGCAGCCAGATCATTATTCTTGAGGCGTTGCTAAAGCTGCGTCAGGTGTGTTGCGATTTGCGCCTGGTCAACGATGCCGTCCTGCCAACTCGAGGCAGCACATCGGGCAAACTCGACAGTTTGATGGAAATGCTTGAGGAGTTATTCGAGGAAGGCCGACGGATTCTGTTGTTCTCGCAATTCACGTCAATGCTGGCACTCATCGAGGTCGAGCTAACGAAGCGTGGCGTTGAGTATGCGCTGCTGACCGGCCAGACTCGCGACCGACGCGCACCGGTGAAGGACTTTCAGAGCGGCAAGCGTCAGATTTTTCTCATCAGTTTGAAGGCTGGCGGTGTTGGTTTGAACCTGACCGAAGCGGATACGGTGATTCACTACGATCCGTGGTGGAACCCCGCAACGGAGAATCAAGCGACTGACCGGGCATATCGTATCGGTCAAGAGAAGCCGGTGTTCGTCTACAAGCTGATTGCCCGAGGCACGGTCGAAGAAAAGATTCAGCATCTTCAAAAAGAAAAATCCGACCTGGCCGCCGGTGTTCTGGATGGACGCAAGACGGGGGACTGGAAGTTGCAGAGTGATGATATTGAAGCGCTGTTTGCGCCGTTGCCGGATAAGTTGGAAAAACGCTGAGACTTTTGCTGCCAAATACATTGCCATCGCGAGCAGGCTCGCTCTCACATTTGGATCTGCGATTGCCCACCATGATGGGAACGCTATAGATCTACTGTGGGATCGAGCCTGCTCGCGAAGGGGCCATCACTGAAGAACCCCACTGTCAGGACTTGGAGTTGGGCAGCGGCGCAAACAGCGCCTCAATCTCAGTCTGCTCAAGCTTCCATCCTCCGGTCATCCCGCCTTCAAGCACAGCACCCGCCAAAGCGGCCTTTTCCTGCTGCAAAGCCTGAATTTTCTCCTCCACTGTGCCCCGAGCAATCAGCTTGTAAACAAACACCGGCTTGTTTTGCCCAATCCTGTAGGCACGGTCGGTCGCCTGATTCTCCACCGCCGGATTCCACCAAGGATCGAAATGGATCACCGTGTCCGCCGCTGTCAGGTTCAGACCTGTACCGCCGGCCTTCAGACTGATCAGAAACAGCGGCACTTTACCACTCTGGAAGTCTTTGACCGGCGTGCGCCGATCCGTCGTATCACCGGTCAACAACGAGTAATCGAGACCACGCTGCTGCAACTCCTCCTCAATCAAGGCGAGCATCGACGTAAACTGCGAAAACAGTAAAATCTTGCGACCCTCACTGAGCAACTCTTCCAGCATCTCCATCAAGCTGACCAGTTTCCCACTGCCAGAACGAAGGACCTTTGTCGTGAGCGGCGTTTTGATAAGGCGCAGATCGCAGCACACCTGGCGCAGCTTGAGTAACGCGTCAAGGATGATGATTTGACTGCGTCCAACGCCATTGAGGGCGATTTCGTCACGTACCTTCTTGTCCATCGCGACGCGAACGGTTTCATACACATCCCGCTGCCCATCGCTGAGATCAACCCAATGCACAATCTCGGTTTTTGGCGGTAGTTCGGTTGCTACCTGGTCTTTCTTGCGGCGTAGCAGAAAGGGTTTTATCCGAGCCGTGAGATGTTGCATCCGCTCACTATTTGCGTGCTTCTCGATCGGTGTGCGGTAGTCACGATTGAAGGATTTGCTGTCGCCAAGCCAACCCGGCAGTAAAAAGTGAAACTGGGACCACAGTTCGCCGAGGTGGTTTTCCATCGGTGTGCCGGACAGACATAATCGCTGGCAGGCTTGTAGGTCGCGGGCTGCTTGAGCAGCTTTACTGGCAGGATTCTTGATGTTCTGCGCCTCATCGAGAATCAGCACGCTCCAGATTTGCGGCTGCAAAACTTCCAGATCCCGAGGCAGCAGCGCGTAGGTGGTCAACACCAAATCGTATTCAGCAAGACTGGCAAAATCTTTTTGCCGGGCGGAGCCATGCAGCGCCAGGACCTTCAATTGCGGGGTAAAGCGCGCCACTTCGTCGAGCCAGTTCGGAATCAGGCTGGTGGGCATTACGGCCAGCGCCGGAAGATCAAGTCGCCCGGCCTGCTTTTCCGTCAGCAAATGCGCCAGGGTTTGCAGGGTTTTCCCCAGCCCCATGTCGTCGCCCAGGATGCCGCCGACCTCTAACTCGCGAAGGGTTTGCATCCAGTTCAGGCCTTCAAGCTGATACGGTCGCAATGTCGCCATGAGACCCACAGGTGCCGAGACTTGAGCATGGGTCGACTCTCGCATTCGTTGCGCAAAACTGCGCAGCCGCTCTCCGCCCTGCCAGACCAGCGGAACGCCTTCCAGCAAACTCAGGCGCACAGCATCCGGAGTACTCAAGCGCAACGAATCGCCCTGATGCGATCCCAGATACAACTCGCCAAGGGTGGCCATCAACGGTTTAATCCGGCCGTAGGACAGCGCCACTTTGCTTCGGGGCTTGCCACCTGAATTCCCGGCGCCAAGTTCGATCAGCAGTTGTTCATCATCGTTACGTTGAGCCAGGCTTTCGGGGGCCATCAGCTGTGGCTGGGTGCGCAGCAAATGCAGCAAGATCGGCAACAGGCTGTGGCGCTCACCGCTGACGACGATCCCTAGTTGTAGATCAAACCAGTGGTGGCCCGACTCTTCCTCGACCTCGGCATACCACTCTTCCACTGGCTGCAAGTTGAAGTGAAAGTTATCGCTGATATCGATCAGCCAGTTTTTCGCCCGCAGTGCCGGGACCCCGTCCTGCGCAAAGGCAAGCCAGGCGGTATCATCCGGCAGGGTGAACATTTCGCCTGGACGGTCCAGGCTGCTTTTACGCGTAGCCTTTTTAAAACCGTGTTTTTGCAGGGCCTGGCGCAAGGCTTTTTCGGCGACGGGGTTGCGCTGGATACGCTGGGTTTCCGTCCCGGAAAGGATCAACACTTCCGGGTTCCGGTCCGACGTCGGTTGGCCGTTGTAGGTAAACACCAATGCCGCACGGTGCTCGGGCTCGTGCTGCCAGCGGATGTAGCGCTTGCCGCTGGCGAGGATCAGGTGAGCCTCAGGAAAAATGCCGTCGATGATCCGCTCCGTCAGCGCATGGGGTGCCGGAGCTACCCGCGTTGCGGCGCTCATCCGATGGCTGAACTGCATCGCCTGCCGCGCCGGAATATCGGGAGCCAAGGACAAGTGGCAAGCCAGCTTTTCGTCGAGTTCACTGAACAGTGATCCAATTTGCAGACGCTCGCGATCCAGATAGTACAAGGGTTCCAGGGCCAGGATCGTTTCCACCGAGGCTTCGTCGCTACCCCATTGCGGGCGAAAACTGCCGTTGGCCTGTTCGGCCCAGATAAATTGGCCGGTTCTTCTCATTCCTGGCGTTAAAGGTTGTGGCTGTTCGAGATCGAGGAAAAGGCGCGAAGTTCGCAACAGCATTTCAATGAGTTCAGCGCCACTGCTGCCTTCCAAGGGATAGCCGGCGTAATAGGCATGATGGGAGTGAACAGCGACCACCAGCCTGGCGATGCGCAGATCCAGTTCAGTCAAGTAACCGGGTTGCCGAATAAGCATATCCGACAGCGAGTACACCGATTTGATGTCTTGCAGGCGGCTGTCCTTGAGCTGACGGGCCTTGAAAATTTCCAGCGTCCATTTCCCGGCAGTGGGCGTTGCCCGGAGCTTGTAAAACAGACGCGTACTCGTTACCTGCGCCGGCTCATCGGCGGCATTGCTTGTAGAAGGAATTCCGTCAAGCCAGCGCTCCAGTTCACGGTTCAGGTGAACAGGGTCAGAACTGTCAGGCGCCGCGACCGGAAGGTCCTGCAAGTGATAAATAACGGTTGCGCAATGTTTGCAATCAATCACTACGGGGCATGAGCAAGAGCAGTCCAACTCAAAATCGCCATTGGCATCTTCAATCAGTTCGATGTGCTGTTCGTAGACGTTACCTTCAGAGCCCCTGCAGGTCGCCCGAACCAACACATCATCAAGCTCGAGGATTTTCACCCGATGCTCATGGGCGTATCTACGCGCCTTGTCGAGGGCACGATGACTGAACTCATCCGCCCATAGCAGCTGTTGAAGTTTCTCGATGATTGCCGACATACACTCGATGCTTATTAAAATGAATCAATGATGGTTGTGTAAAACTTAGTCTTTTAGCACCCGCGCCAACGTCGACTTCACCTTCCCCATCCCGTCATGCAACGCCTGTTCAATCTCGGCCATGGTAATCACCGCCGTCGACTTGCCTGCCGCCGGGTTCACCACCAGCGCCAGGCACGCATAATCCAGTTCCAGTTCACGCGCCAGTGCCGCTTCCGGCATGCCGGTCATGCCGACGATGTCGCAGCCGTCACGCTCAAGGCGCGCGATTTCAGCGACGGTTTCCAGCCGAGGGCCTTGGGTACAGGCATAAACGCCATGGCCGCTAAAACTCACGCCCTCTGCCACCAGTGCCGCGATCAGCTGCTCACGCAGCGACTCAGTGTAGGGATAGCTGAAGTCGATGTGGGTGACCTGTTCCAGGTCATCGGCGAAATAGGTGTGTTCGCGACCGCTGGTGTAATCGATCAGTTGATGTGGCACGCAGAAATGCCCGGTGCCCATCGCCATATGAATTCCACCCACGGCGTTGACCGCGAGGATCGCTTCCGCGCCGGCCTGCTTCAACGCCCAGAGGTTCGCGCGGTAGTTCACCTGATGCGGCGGAAAACGGTGCGGGTGACCGTGACGCGCGAGGAACAGCACTTCCTTGCCGGCGTATTCACCAATCTGCACTTCAGCCGAGGGTGCGCCGTAAGGCGTGTCCACGGCCAGCGATTGACGGATTCTCAAGCCTGCCAGTTGAGTCAGGCCGGTGCCTCCGATAATCGCGTAAACCGTCATGACGCAATGTCCTTATTCGATCAGTTGAGCGTCTTTGAGCGCGCCGACAGCGGACAGCCAGCGTGGGTTTTGACGGTATTCGATATTCGCGTATGACTGGCCGCGCATTCGCGCGATTCGCTCGGACGGCTTGACCTTCAGGCGCTGGGCTGCGCTCAGCGCCAATTCTGCAGCGGCGCGGTCGTTGCACACCAGGCCCATGTCACAGCCGGCGGTCAGCGCGGCTTCGATACGGCTGGCGGCATCGCCGACCACGTGGGCACCGGCCATCGACAGGTCATCGCTGAAAATCACGCCATCGAATTGCAGCTCGCCGCGCAGGATGTCCTGCAACCAGCGACGGGAGAAGCCGGCAGGCTGGGCGTCGACTTGCGGGTAAATAACGTGGGCCGGCATGACGGCGGCCAGTTGTTTGCTCAGTTTGGCGAACGGCACCAGGTCACTGGCGCGGATCTCGTCGAGGCTGCGCTCGTCATTCGGGATGGCGACGTGGGAATCCGCCTCAGCCCAGCCATGACCGGGGAAATGTTTGCCGGTGGCGGCCATGCCGGCACTGTTCATGCCACGGATGAATGCACCGGCCAGCAGCGCTGCGCGCTCCGGATCACCCTCGAACGAACGGGTCCCGACAACAGCGCTGCGCTGATGATCCAGATCCAGCACCGGGGCGAAACTGAGGTCGAGACCGACGGCCAGCACTTCGGTGGCCATGATCCAGCCACACTGTTCAGCCAGGTATTCGGCATTCGGATTGTCAGCGATCGCGCGCATGGCTGGCAGTCGGACGAAGCCTTGGCGCAAACGCTGAACGCGGCCGCCTTCCTGGTCCACCGCCAGTAACAGATCGGGACGAATAGCGCGAATCGCGGCGCTCAACTCGCGCACCTGGCGCGGATTTTCGATGTTGCGGGCAAAGATGATCAAGCCGCCCACTTCGGGCTGGCGCAACAATTGGCGATCTTCGGCCGTCAGCCAGGTACCGGCGACGTCCACCATCAACGAGCCTTGCAGGCCAGCAGTCATAGAGATTCCTTGAGAACGAGAAACCCGGCCCACGCGCATTCACCGCCTTGGGCAATGCCCGGCGGGTCAGCGATACAAATGGGGGACGGGTTCAGAACGAGAGTCGGCATGGGCGGCTAGCTTAGCGGATGTCAGCTGCCGCGCCCACCCGTGCGCGGTTAAACCTTGGCGGCAGCCGAGGCGGACTTGCTACGTGGACGCAGCTGTGCGGTGGCCATGGTCGTGTCGGTCACGCCCGTCTCAGCACGCATGCCTGCCGCCAGGAACGGCACCATCAAGCGCATCACCTGCTCAATGGAGGTGTTGACGCCGAAATCGGTCTCGGCAATCGCGCGCAGGGCCTTGATACCCGACATGCTGAACGCCGCAGCACCCAGCATGAAGTGCACGCGCCAGAACAACTCGATCGGAGGGATACGTGGCGCGGCTTCGTTGACCAGCATCATGTACCGGCGGAACACTTTGCCGTACATGTCTTCCAGATAACGACGCAAGTGGCCCTGACTCTGACTGAACGCCAGACCCAGCAGACGCATAAAGATGGACAGGTCGTTACCGCTACGCGGCTGCACGACAAGGGCTTGCTCGACGAGGATCTCCAGCAGCTCTTCAAGAGTCGGCTTGTTTTCAGGCTTGGCCTGACGCCGCTCCAGCTCTTTATCGAGGCTAATGCAGAACGGCCCGAGGAATCGCGAAAAGACGGCTTGAATCAACGCCTTCTTGGAGCCGAAGTGATAGTTCACCGCCGCCAAGTTCACACCGGCCTTGCTGGTGATCAGACGCAATGAGGTTTCAGCGAAACCTTTTTCCGCGAACAACTGCTCGGCAGCATCGAGAATGCGTTCAACGGTTTCCGACTGGGCCATGGCTACTCCGCCTGACAAACACTTGTTTGAAACATACGTTTCAGCCTGTGTATTGTCAAGCTTGGCCGTTCGCTTTGGGAATGGTCAGTCAGCTATTTAACCACACAACGGCAAAGCTTCAAGCGGTGGACAGATAGACCGTCCGGCGGCCTGCAAAAAAAGGGGCATTGCCAAGATGCTTTCACTGTATATAATCCCAGTCACTGTATAAAAAGACAGAGCGATCAAAATGCTAAAGCTGACGCCACGCCAAGCAGAGATTCTGGCCTTCATCAAACGCTGCCTCGAAGACAACGGCTACCCGCCGACCCGTGCGGAAATCGCCCAGGAACTGGGTTTCAAGTCGCCCAACGCGGCAGAAGAACACCTGAAGGCGCTGGCCCGCAAAGGCGCCATCGAGATGACCCCGGGCGCTTCCCGAGGCATTCGCATTCCAGGCTTTGAAGCCAAGGCCGACGAGTCCACCCTCCCAATCATTGGTCGAGTGGCTGCCGGCGCTCCCATTCTGGCCCAACAGCACATCGAAGAGTCCTGCAACATCAACCCTGCTTTCTTCCATCCACGTGCCGACTACTTACTGCGCGTGCATGGCATGAGCATGAAAGATGTCGGTATTTTCGATGGAGACCTGCTGGCCGTGCACACCACGCGTGAAGCCCGTAACGGCCAGATCGTAGTCGCGCGAATCGGCGACGAAGTGACGGTAAAGCGCTTCAAGCGAGATGGCAGCAAGGTCTGGTTGATTGCCGAAAACCCTGAATTTGCCCCTATCGAAGTGAACCTGAAAGATCAGGAACTGGTGATTGAAGGCTTGAGCGTCGGCGTGATTCGCCGCTAAAGGAGGCTTTATGCAGTTCCCACACCCATCACTGCAAGCCCAACTGCCGCTGTTCGAGGCGTTCATGGCGCACCCCCTGACGCCGATTCTGAAAGACGTAGTAGAGTCGCCATGGAGCGCCGAACCCGAAGTCTTCAGTGAGCTGTCGCTACGTGGTGCAGCCGGGAGCTGCCTGAACCTTCTGGCACCGATTCTCAGGGAGCTGAGTCAGGACCAGGATGCACGCTGGCTGACATTGATTGCCCCACCAGCAAGCCTGACCCAGGCCTGGCTACGGGACGCCGGTCTTAACCGCGAACGCATTCTGCTGCTTCAACCTCGCGGCACCCAGAGCGCCCAACAATTGACTTGCGAAGCCTTACGCCTGGGCCGCAGCCACACGGTGGTCAGCTGGCTCAACCCCTTGAACACGACTTCACGGCAACAGTTGATCAGCGCCGCCCGAATTGGGGACGCACAGAGCTTGAATATTCGATTGGGTTAGCTGAGAAACAATGCGCGCTTTGATCTACGCGAGGCTTCTCCGAGGATAGAGAAGCCGACATGAAGCGATACTCGTAAAAAGCCGACGGGCGGGATCAATGAAGGACGCGAGATCCCTGATCCTTATCAAACTCGCCTTCAACCAGGCGTCCTGCCATCTGAACGCCGACGCTCAACATCGCCTTGGCGACTTCCACGTACTGACCTTGCAGGAATGCTTTAGCATCTTCGGAGAAATCCAAAGTAACCAGAGAACCCTCGTCCTCGGCCCTGCGCAGCTCGATACGGCCGTCTGGTAACTCGACAATTTCTAGAAAGGACGTTGGCATAAAGGTTTGTTCTCCACGAAAGGCGGGGATTATATAGGCATCGGTCAGGCTTCGCTCGGCAACTTGACCAGATGTCATCATAAGGAAATATCTTTTTGCACTCATCCATGAGCGGATACCCCACCGGGGCATCCGACTTACCGCTTAATCCTTCAGCACTCGTTCAACCCTTCGCGAAACCGGATCGCCAATCCCTTGAGGTTCTGACGCCAGCTTTCCAACTCTTCCCGGCTTAACTCTGCAGACGCCTCTTCTTCATCCAGATTAACGGCCAGGATCAGCGGCTGAGTCACGTCGCCTTTAGGTTTATGCGGGATGCGGGGAGGTTGAAACAGCGCCGAATGGGCTGCCAACAACTTGGCCAGCCAGGTTTCAGGGTTGTGTGCGAGCTCGACCATCTCAGCCATTTCAGGAATGGCGATGGCTTCGAGGACTTCGCGGGTCAGCAACAACTCAGCCCGAGGAGCATTGGCCTGAGGCAAGCGATAGAACCCGGCGATTTCATGACACAGCCCTAGCAGGGCACCGTACAGGTGAAACAACGCCGATTCGCGACCCGCCTGGATCAGCGCCAGAGAGTTCATTGCCCGCCCCTCTTCGGCTCTGGCGAGCGCTTCCAGCGACAGGCCGGCGAAATAAATCTTCTGATTGGTACGGGTATAGAGTTCGTGGGCCATGACGGCAGCCTCCACAACGAAATAATTGCTTCACGCAGGTCAGACAGTGTCGTGGATCACCTAGACCTCCCGCAAGCACAAAACAAAAAGGCCGCATGAAAACCCGAAGGTTGTCACGCGGCCTTTTGCCTGCGGCGAGGGAGCTTGCTCCCGCTGGCCGACGGAGTCGGCCCACTATCCTTTTAAGCCTTTGCAGCCGGACGCTTGTCTTCAACCTTCCACTTGCCGCCGTCGTAGTACGCTTTCCAGCCAGTCGGCTTACCGTCGACTTCTGTCTGTACATACTGCTCTTTGGTCTTGCGGCTATAACGGATTACCGCAGGGAGACCGTCCGGATCTTTCTTCGGCGCTTCGCAGAGGAAGTGGTACTTCGGATCGATCTCGTCCTTGTGCGGCACAATTTCCATGACCAGCGGAGCACGGGTCTCGCGATTTTTCGGGAATTGGCTCGCTGCCAGGAACAAGCCGGAGGCACCGTCGCGCAGGATGTAGGTGTCGTTGACCTTTTCGCATTTCAGCTCAGGCATCTTCACCGGGTCCATTTTCGGCGGCGCCGCGTCACCACTCTTCAGCAGCTTGCGAGTGTTCTTGCACGTCGCGTTGGTGCAACCGAAGAACTTGCCGAAACGACCGGTCTTGAGCTGCATCTCGCTGCCGCACTTGTCACACTCCAGGCTCGGACCTTCATAGCCTTTGATGCGATAGGTGCCCTCTTCGATTTCGTAGCCAGAGCAATCCGGGTTATTACCGCAGATGTGCAGCTTGCGCTTCTCGTCGAGCAGGTACGCGTCCATCGCCGTGCTGCAGATCGGGCAGCGGTGCTTGCCACGCAGAACCAGCGACTCCGATTCACCTTCGTCGTCCGCGGCGATTTCATCACCCGGCACCAGATTGACGGTGGCCTTGCAACGCTCTTTCGGCGGCAGGCTGTAGCCCGAGCAACCGAGGAACACGCCCGTCGAGGCCGTACGAATCTGCATCGGACGGCCACAGGTCAGACACGGAATGTCGGTCATGACTGGCTGGTTGGCGCGCATGCCGTTTTCCGCGCTTTCGGCTACTTCGAGCTTTTTCTTGAAGTCACCGTAGAACTCGTCCAGCACGTTTTTCCAGTCGCGCTCGCCCTGGGCCACGTCATCGAGGTTCTCTTCCATGCCGGCGGTGAAACCGTAGTCCATGAGATTGGAGAAACTCTCGGACAGACGCTCGGTAACGATGTCGCCCATCTTTTCCGAATAGAAACGACGGTTGTGCAGCGCGACATAGCCGCGGTCCTGGATGGTCGAAATGATCGCTGCGTAGGTCGAAGGACGACCGATACCGCGTTTTTCCATTTCTTTAACCAGGCTCGCTTCCGAGTAGCGCGCAGGTGGCTTGGTGAAGTGCTGGGTCGGATCAAGCTTGATCAGCTTCATCGCGTCGCCCTGGGCCATGTCCGGCAGCACATCATCATCGCCCGGCTTGGTAATTTGCGGCATGACGCGGGTGTAACCGTCGAACTTCAGGATGCGGCCCTTGGCGCGCAGCTCAAAATCGCCAGCACCGACGGTGACCGTGGTCGACAGGTATTGCGCCGGCAGCATCTGGCAAGCGAGGAACTGGCGCCAGATCAGCTCGTAGAGGCGCTCAGCATCACGTTCCATGCCCGACAGCTTGCTTGGCTCGGTGTTGGCATCAGAAGGACGAATCGCTTCGTGAGCCTCTTGTGCGCCTTCCTTGCTGCTGTAGACGTTCGGGGTTTCCGGCAGGTACTTCTTGCCGAACTCGCCTTCAATATAAGTGCGCGCCATTGTCACGGCATCGGCCGAGAGGTTGGTGGAGTCGGTACGCATGTAAGTGATGTAGCCGGCTTCATACAGACGCTGGGCCATCATCATGGTTTTCTTCACGCCAAAGCCCAAGCGGTTGCTCGCAGCCTGTTGCAACGTGGAGGTGATGAACGGGGCCGACGGCTTGCTGCTAGTCGGCTTGTCTTCACGCTTGACGATGCTGTAGCTGGAAGCCTTGAGCTTTTCCAGCGCGGCCATGGCCTGGGTTTCGTTGAGCGGCTTGAAGGCTTCGCCTTTCTCGCGAGCCACATCAAAGCGCACAGTCGCACCCTTGGCAGTGCCGAGGTCAGCGTGAACTTCCCAGTATTCTTCCGGGTTGAACGCACGAATTTCACGTTCGCGCTCAACGACCAGCTTTACCGCCACCGACTGCACACGACCGGCGGACAGACCACGGGCGATCTTGGCCCACAACAGCGGCGAAACCATGTAGCCCACAACGCGGTCGAGGAAACGACGCGCCTGCTGGGCGTTTACACGGTCGATGTCCAGCTCGCCCGGCTTGGAGAAGGCTTCTTGAATCGCCTTCTTGGTGATTTCGTTGAACACCACGCGTTTGTACCGGCTGTCGTCACCACCGATGGCTTCGCGCAGGTGCCAGGCAATGGCTTCCCCCTCGCGATCCAAGTCGGTTGCGAGATAGATGGTGTCAGCATCTTTGGCGAGCCGGCGCAGCTCTTCGATGACTTTTTCCTTGCCTGGGAGGATCTCGTACTTGGCTTTCCAGCCATGATCGGGATCGACACCCATGCGCGAGACCAGCTGCTTGCGCGCTTTCTCTTTCGGCGTGAGCACCGGACCTTCACCCGCGGCGGCCTTGCCGCGCTTGGCGGCTGGCTCTTTGCTGGCGCTAGCCGAACCGCTGGTGGGCAGGTCTCGGATATGGCCGATACTCGACTTCACCACGTATTGGTTACCCAGATACTTGTTGATGGTCTTGGCCTTAGCCGGGGATTCCACAATGACCAGCGATTTGCCCATGGATCAGAAAATTCCTGAATTCTAGAAGTGAAAGGCGGTTGGCGCCTGACGCGGCACCGCTATATATAGTGGCTACAAGGTGAGGTCAAGCGCAGGGTTCTGCGCGCACTCCCCTTATGGCTACGGAAAAACGCTCGGTTCGACTTGCACCAAAGCAAAGCGCGGCACCTGTTCGCCGTCAACTTCGACCGACTCCAGGAACATGCTCAAGGGACGCACCCAAAAGCCGTAATCGCCATACAGGGCTTGGTAGAAGACCACTTCTTCTTCGGTTTCCGAATGCCGCGCAACAGCGAATACGCGGTACTGCGGACCTTTGTAATGTTCGTAGAGCCCAGGTTGTATCGGCATGCTTTGGCCCTCACTCAAATCTTTTCAAAATAAAAACAAAATAAATTTAGAAAAACAAAAACCGGGGCACTTGGCCCCGGCTTCCGTCAACGGAACGCTTAAACGCGTTCGAAGACGGTGGAGATGCCTTGGCCGAGACCAATGCACATGGTAGCCACCCCGAAGGTGCCGCCATTTTGCTTCATCACGTTCAACAGCGTGCCGGAGATACGTGCACCGGAGCAACCGAACGGGTGACCCAGGGCGATCGCGCCGCCGTGCAGGTTAACCTTCTCGTTCATCTTGTCGAGTACTTTCAAATCTTTCAGCACTGGCAGAGCCTGTGCGGCGAAAGCTTCGTTGAGCTCGAAGAAGTCGATATCGTTAATACCAAGGCCCGCGCGCTTCAGTGCTTTTTGTGTAGCCGGTACTGGACCATAGCCCATGATTGCCGGATCCACACCTGCCACTGCCATCGAACGAATCACCGCCATAGGCTGGATGCCCAAGTCCTGTGCACGCTGCGCCGACATCACGATCATGCACGAAGCACCGTCGGTGATCTGCGACGAGGTACCGGCTGTCACGGTGCCGCCCTTCGGGTTAAACGCTGGCTTAAGAGCCGCCAGGCTTTCCAGGGTGGTTTCCGGACGAATGGTCTCGTCGTAGTCGAACAGTTTCAGGAAACCGTTCTCATCATAGCCCTGCATCGGGATGATTTCGTCTTTGAACTTGCCCTCCAGCGTCGCTTTATGAGCGAGCTGGTGGGAGCGCACGCCGAAAGCGTCCTGTTGTTCGCGAGTGATGCCGTGCATTTTGCCCAGCATTTCAGCGGTCAGGCCCATCATGCCCGAGGCTTTCGCCGCGTAAAGGGACATGTGCGGGTTCGGATCGACACCGTGCATCATGCTCACGTGGCCCATGTGCTCGACGCCGCCGACGACGAACACGTCACCGTTGCCGGTCATGATCGCTTGCGCGGCAGTGTGCAGTGCGCTCATCGACGAGCCACACAGACGGCTGACGGTCTGACCGGCAGCGGTGTGCGGGATCTGAGTCATCAGGGACGCCATGCGGGCGATGTTCCAGCCCTGCTCCAAGGTCTGGTTTACACAGCCCCAGATCACGTCTTCGACTTCGCTCGGGTCGACCTTGTCGTTGCGTTCCAGCAATTTGCTGATCAGGTGCGCCGACATGTCTTCGGCGCGGGTGTTGCGATGCATGCCGCCCTTGGAGCGGCCCATCGGAGTACGACCGAAGTCGACAATCACGACGTCTCTAGGATTCAAGCTCATAAGTTCACTCTCACTCTAGTTGGGGGCACTTAACCGAAGAAGCTCTGGCCGTTTTTGGCCATTTCGCGCAGCTTCTCGGTCGGGTGGTACAGCGCGCCCAAATCAGCGTACTGGTCAGCCAGGGCAACGAACTCGGCAACACCGATCGAATCGATGTAGCGCAGTGCACCGCCACGGAATGGAGGGAAACCAATACCGTAGACCAGACCCATGTCGGCTTCGGCAGCGGTTTCAACAATGCCGTCTTCCAGGCAACGCACGGTTTCCAGGCACAGCGGGATCATCATCCAGTTGATGATGTCTTCGTCGGTAACTTCGCGCTGCTCGTAAACGATCGGCTTGAGCACTTCCAGGACCGAAGGATCGGCGACTTTCTTCTGCTTGCCGCGCTTGTCGGTCTCGTAGGCGTAGAAGCCCTTGCCATTCTTCTGGCCCAGGCGCTTGGCTTCGTAGAGCACGTCGACAGCCGAACGGCGGTCGTCTTTCATGCGATCCGGGAAGCCTTCAGCCATGACGTCACGACCGTGGTGACCGGTGTCGATGCCGACCACGTCCATCAGGTACGCCGGGCCCATCGGCCAGCCGAATTTTTCCATGATCTTGTCGATGCGGACGAAGTCCACACCGGCGCTGACCAGCTTGGCGAAACCGCCGAAGTACGGGAACAGTACGCGGTTGACCAGGAAGCCCGGGCAGTCGTTGACGACGATCGGGTTCTTGCCCATTTTCTTGGCGTAGGCAACGGTGGTAGCAACAGCCACTTCGCTGGACTTCTCGCCACGAATCACTTCAACCAGCGGCATCATGTGCACCGGGTTGAAGAAGTGCATGCCGACGAAGTTTTCCGGGCGTTTGAGGGCTTTGGCCAGCAAGGTGATGGAAATGGTCGAGGTGTTGGACGCGAGGATGGTGTCCTCTTTGACCTTGTCTTCTACTTCTGCCAGAACGGCTTGCTTGACCTTAGGGTTCTCGACGACCGCTTCAACCACCAGATCCACGTGACCGAAATCACCGTAGGACAGGGTCGGACGAATGCCGTTGAGCACTTCAGCCATTTTCGCGGCGGTCATGCGACCTTTATCAACGCGACCGACCAGCAGCTTGGCGGCTTCAGCCAGACCTTGCTCGATGCCGTGCTCGTTGATGTCCTTCATCAGGATCGGCGTACCTTTGGAGGCCGACTGATAAGCGATACCGCCACCCATGATACCGGCGCCCAATACGGCAGCCTGCTTCACGTCTTTAGCGATTTCGTCGTAGGCCTTGGCCTTTTTCTTCAGTTCCTGATCGTTCAGGAACAAACCGATCAAGCTCTGCGCAGCAGAGGTCTTGGCCAGTTTGACGAAACCTGCTGCTTCGACCTCCAGAGCCTTGTCACGACCGAAGTTCGCAGCTTTCTGGATGGTTTTGATCGCTTCAACCGGCGCCGGGTAGTTCGGGCCAGCCTGACCAGCTACGAAACCTTTGGCGGTTTCGAAAGCCATCATTTGTTCGATGGCGTTCAGCTTCAGCTTTTCCAGCTTCGGTTGACGCTTGGCCTTGTAGTCAAATTCGCCGGAGATGGCACGTTTGATCAGTTCCAGGGCCGCTTCTTGCAACTTATCAGGAGCAACCACTGCGTCCACTGCGCCAACTTTCAACGCGTCTTCAGGACGGTTTTCCTTGCCGGCGGCAATCCACTCGATGGCGTTGTCGGCACCAATGAGGCGCGGCAGACGCACAGTACCGCCGAAGCCTGGGTAGATGCCCAGTTTGACTTCCGGCAGACCAATTTTTGCATTGGTGGACATGACGCGGTAGTCCGCCGCCAGGCACATTTCCAGACCGCCACCCAGGGCGATGCCGTTGATTGCCGCGACAGTCGGGACGTTGAGGTCTTCGAAATCGCTGAAAATCTTGTTGGCTTCCAGATTGCCAGCAACGAGCTCGGCATCAGGCAGCTTGAAGTTTTCGACAAATTCGGTGATGTCCGCGCCGACGATGAACACGTCCTTGCCACTGCTGACGATCACGCCCTTGATCGAAGCATCTGCCTTGATGGTGTCTACGGCCTGACGCAGTTCGTTCAGGGTTAGACGGTTGAACTTGTTGACGGACTCACCCTTGAGGTCGAATTTCAATTCGACGATGCCACTTTCAAGAGCCTTAACCGTGATGGCTTTACCTTCGTAAATCATCAACTGATCTCCACGATATGGAAGCTGAACAGTACACGTCGGACGCAGGCGAATGGCTGGACAGGACGTTAAACGTCAATGCTACGCCAATCCACCCGGCACACCCTCCAACGCGATAGTCGGGATTCTGTAGGAGCGGTCTGAAATACAAACGCTCAATTCATACGCCCGTTTGATTTGGGTACGCCACCTTCACGGAATTTCCGACAATTGTCAATCGCCCAAAATACGGGTTGAAACGCGACTTTGCGGTCACTTCCGTACTGCGAAGATCTTCAACACGCAGATGCATGTGAAGTCATTCATAGAATCAATAGTTAGAAAATTCGCCCTAATTCGCTGCAGCCCGCGTTTAACAAGCTACGCTGGCACGAACCCGAAGAAAAAATATGAACGTTTTGGGCGAACGCCCCGCGTAAGAACAGCCCTACAACGAATTACCGGCCTGCCTGGCCAACCCCAGCCCGATGATGATGTCGGGCTTTTTATTGTCTGTCTGCGTCATTTCGTGCCATTGCAGCACGAAATATTTTCGGCTTACGCCAGCGCTTTCAGCACTGCATCAATGTCTTGCAAAACCGTAGCATCGCCCTTCTCCCCCCAATACAGGGTGATCATCTGCTTGTCCGCCTCGACCTTGTAGACGTTGGCTGGCAACTTTTCGAAATGATTGAGCAGCGCCCGGTCCTCGCAAACCTCCTGCCATTGATTCACCCACACACCGGGCGATTTTTGCCAGTAACTCCAGCACGCCGGCTGATTGCCACGGCGCGGCCGATGGTACTGCGCGCAAGGGCTCGGCGGCTCCTGACTCAACCAATGCGGCCACTCTTGAGGCGCCAATTGCATGGCCAGGCCGATACGTCGCGCCTCCATGCGCAGGGCCATTCGCCCGCTCTGACCACGAGACGGTCGCAACCATGCCAGTGGACTCAGCACCACCAGCAGGATTGACACCACTATCCAGACCGTCATATCTGTACTCCCGATTCTTGATGAGCGCTTTGGGTCACTTTGAAACCATTGCGCTTGAAACCAGCCATACTTACCAATATTGCAATCCTCAGGAGGAGCACCTCATGCCCTACAACCATATCCTGGTCGCTGTAGATCTAACCGAAGAGTGCGACCCTGTAATCCACCGCGCTCGCGAGCTGTCGGTGAGCAACGGGGCAAAGTTATCCCTGGTGCACATTGTCGAGCCAATGGCCATGGCCTTTGGTGGCGACGTCCCCATGGACCTGTCACAACTGCAACAACAGCAGTTCGATCAGGCCAAGGAGCGTCTCGAGCACTTGAAACGCAAATACACGGAACTCGAAAGCGCCAACTGCCACCTGACCTATGGCCAGCCACGCCAGGAGATCCACCTCTTTGCCAAAGAGAAGGAATGCGACCTGATCGTAGTGGGCAGCCATGGTCGACACGGCTTGGCATTGCTACTGGGGTCGACCGCCAACGACGTGTTGCACGGCGCTCCTTGCGACGTGCTCGCGGTACGCCTGATCAAAAGCTGATAACACATAACCTGTAGGAGCCGAGCTTGCTCGCGATGGCGGCCTGTCAGTCCCATAGATATTGACTGACAGGGCCTCTTCGCGAGCAAGCTCGGCTCCTACAGGAGATCTACAGCGTTCAGTAGATCGTACTCCATACGAAAAGCCCGGCGTTCATCTCTGAACGCCGGGCTTTTTTGTTACTGGATCAATCAGGCATCCAGCTCGGCCCAACGCTCGACCATCACGTCGAGTTCAGCCTGCAACTGCTCCAACTGAGCAATCACAGCAGCGGTTTCGGCAGCAGGTCGCTGATAGAAACAGGCATCAGCCATTTGCGCTTCAACTGCAGCAATCTGCTGTTCCATGGCTTCAATCTGACCCGGCAACATTTCCAACTCACGCTGCAACTTGTAGCTGAGCTTCTTCTTCGCCACTGGCGCTTCAACAGCAGCTACAACCGGCGCAGCTTCAGCGGTGACAACGGCGGAGGTCAGGTCGGCTTTGCCGGATTTGCTCTCGGTCACGCCCAGCAGGCGTGGAGAACCGCCCTGACGCAGCCAGTCCTGATAACCACCGACGTATTCACGAACCTTGCCTTCACCCTCGAAGACCAGGGTGCTGGTGACCACGTTGTCGAGGAATGCCCGGTCGTGGCTGACCATCAGCACGGTGCCGTTGAAGGTCAGCAGCACCTCTTCCAGCAGTTCGAGGGTTTCAACGTCGAGGTCGTTGGTCGGTTCGTCGAGGACCAGCAGGTTCGCCGGCTTGCTGAACAGTTTGGCCAGCAACAGACGGGCACGCTCACCACCGGACAGCGCCTTGACCGGCGTGCGGGCACGCTGTGGGCTGAACAGGAAGTCGCCGAGGTAGCTCAGCACGTGACGGCTCTGACCATCGATATCGATGAAGTCGCGACCTTCGGCGACGTTGTCGATGACGGTCTTCTCCAGGTCCAACTGATGGCGCAACTGGTCGAAGTAGGCCACGTCGATGCGCGTTCCCTCTTCCACTTTGCCGCTGGTAGGCTGCAGACCGCTGAGCATCAGCTTCAGCAGCGTGGTCTTGCCGGTACCGTTGGCGCCGAGCAGACCGATACGGTCGCCGCGCGTCAGGACCATCGAGAAATCCTTGATCAGGAACGGGCCACCCGGGTGAGCGAAGCTCACGTTCTCGAGGACCATCACCTGCTTGCCGGATTTGTCAGCCGTGTCCAGTTGAATGTTGGCCTTGCCGGTGCGCTCGCGTCGTTCGCTGCGCTCTACGCGCAAGGCTTTCAATGCGCGGACGCGGCCTTCGTTACGGGTGCGACGGGCCTTGATGCCCTGGCGGATCCAGACTTCTTCCTGGGCCAGCTTTTTGTCGAACAGCGCGTTGGCGGTTTCTTCAGCGGCCAGCGACGCTTCTTTGTGCACGAGGAAACTGGCGTAGTCGCCGTTCCAGTCGATCAGGCCGCCACGATCCAGTTCGAGGATGCGGGTCGCGAGGTTTTGCAGGAATGAACGGTCGTGCGTGATGAACAGCACGGCGCCCTGGAAATCCTTCAGCGCTTCTTCGAGCCAGGCGATTGCACCGATGTCCAGGTGGTTGGTCGGTTCGTCGAGCAGCAGCAAGTCCGGCTCGGAAACCAGCGCCTGAGCCAGCAGGACGCGACGACGCCAGCCGCCGGACAATTCGGCGAGGGTCTTGTCGGCCGGCAACTGCAGACGGCTCAACGTGCTGTCGACCAGTTGCTGCAAACGCCAGCCATCGCGGGCTTCGAGGTCGTGCTGGACGTGCATCAGCTTGTCCAGATCGGCGTCGGTGACGATGTTCTGGCTCAGGTGGTGATACTGCGCGAGCAACTCGCCCACACCGTCCAGGCCTTCGGCAACCACGTCGAACACGGTCCGCTCGTCGGCTACCGGCAATTCTTGCGGCAATTCGCCAATCTTGAGGCCGGGTGCGCGCCAAACGGAGCCGTCATCGGGCTTCTGGTCGCCCTTGACGAGCTTCATCATGCTGGACTTGCCAGTGCCATTGCGGCCGATGATGCACACCCGCTCACCACGGGCGATCTGCCAGGACACCTTGTCCAACAACGGCATAGCGCCGAAAGCAAGGGACACATCGCTGAATTTGAGCAGGGTCATGAGCTTCTCCAAAAACCGGGCGCGCATTCTACCTGACTTGAGGCTTCAGAAGGCCGGCAATTTCACTCTCGAAGCACTCTGCATAACAAAAGTTGCGAACTTATACCGACAGGCCTGCAAAGCTTTCGCCCGTTGCTGGCAAAAGGCTAAGCTACAGATAATTCAGTGCGGGCAATGCCCGCACTTGTCATGATTTCTCTGCCCGGATGTCTCATGCGCAGTCGCCTTTTCAGTCTTTTGTCTTGCCTGCTTCTTTCTGCCACTGCCTTTCAGTCAGCCCAGGCAGTGGACTTGTCCACCCAACGTCAGTATTACGATGAAGCCAAGCGTGCGTTGGCCAAGGGCGATTCCGGTCCTTATTTTCGTTACAGCCAGGCCCTCAGTGATTATCCGCTGGAACCGTACCTCGCCTATGACGAGTTGACCGCTCGCCTGAAAACCGCAAGCAATGCCGAAATCGAGAAGTTCCTCGCCGAACACGGTGACCTGCCGCAAGCCAACTGGATGAAATTGCGTTGGCTGCGCTGGCTGGCCGAGCGTGGCGACTGGGCGACCTTCGTCAAATATTACGACCCCAAGCTCAACTTCACCGAACTGGACTGCCTGAATGCGCAGTACCAACTCACCCACAACCAAAAGACCGAGGGAAATGCCAACGCCAACAAACTGTGGCTGACCGGCAAATCCCAGCCGGAAGCGTGCGACGCGCTGTTCGTGCTATGGGCTGGCGAAGGTCAACTGACCGAGCAAAAACGCTGGGAGCGCCTCAAGCTCGCTGCCCAGGCGCGCAATTACCCGCTGGCCAACAGCCTCGTGAACGGCCTGACCACCCTCGCCCCGCGCGGTCGGCTGCTGATCGACGTGGCGCAAAAGCCCGAACTGCTCAACCAGCCTTCGCGCTTCACCCCGGCTGACGAGCCGATGTCCGACGTGGTCAGCCTCGGCCTGCGCCGCCTGGCCAAACAAGATCCGGACAGGGCGATGGCCCTGCTCGACGGTTATGCCAGCAGCATGCACTTCTCTCGCGATGAAAAAGTGGCGATCGCCCGTGAAATCGGACTGACCCTCGCACGACGTTACGACAGCCGCGCACTGGATGTGATGACCCAGTACGACCCGGAACTGCGCGACAACACCGTCTCCGAATGGCGCCTGCGGTTGTTGTTGCGCCTGGCCCGTTGGGACGATGCCTATCAGTTGACCCGACGCTTGCCGCAGGACCTGGCGACCACCAATCGCTGGCGCTACTGGCAGGCCCGCAGCCTTGAACTGGCCCAGCCACAGAGCACGGAAGTACAAACACTTTATAAAAACCTCGCTCACGAGCGTGACTTCTATGGTTTCCTCGCGGCTGATCGTTCGCAGTCCCCGTATTCGCTGGTCAATAAACCGCTGGTGTTGAGCCAGGCGCTGATCAACAAAGTGCGCAATACACCGGGCGTTCGTCGCGCCCTGGAATTCCACGCACGCGGGCAGATCGTCGATGGTCGCCGCGAGTGGTATCACGTCAGCCGACACTTCAGCCGTGACGAAATGGTCGCCCAGGCAAAACTGGCCTATGACCTGAAATGGTATTTCCCGGCGATCCGCACCATCAGCCAGGCACAGTACTGGGACGATCTGGACATCCGCTTCCCAATGGCCCACCGCGAAACGCTGGTCCGTGAGGCCAAGATCCGTGGCCTGCATCCAAGCTGGGTGTTCGCCATCACTCGCCAGGAAAGCGCCTTCATGGACGACGCCCGCTCCGGCGTCGGCGCCAGCGGCCTGATGCAATTGATGCCCGCCACCGCCAAGGAAACCGCGCGCAAGTTCAGCATCCCGCTGGCTTCGCCGCAGCAAGTGCTGGACCCGGACAAAAACATCCAACTGGGTGCCGCGTACCTGAGCCAGGTCCACGCCCAGTTCAACGGCAACCGCGTCCTCGCCTCCGCCGCCTACAACGCCGGCCCGGGCCGCGTGCGCCAATGGCTGCGCGGCGCAAACCACCTGAGCTTCGACGTCTGGGTGGAAAGCATCCCGTTCGATGAAACCCGTCAGTATGTGCAGAACGTGCTGTCGTATTCGGTAATTTACGGCCAGAAGCTCAACTCGCCACAGCCGCTGGTGGATTGGCATGAGCGGTATTTTGACGATCAGTGAGCGGTAATGCTGTGCAGGAGATGTCGAACGAGGTCGCATTCAAAATATCGCGGCCTCGTTTCACTCGACAGCTCCTACATAGCGTTTACAAATGGAGACCGAGTTCAGCCTTGCCGCCACTAAACTGCAACGCCGCCAGCCTTGCATACAATGCATTGCTCGCAATCAACGCCTGATGCGTCCCCACCGCCACCAGTTTCCCCTGATCCATCACCGCTATCCGGTCAGCGTTTTTCACGGTGGCCAAACGGTGGGCGATGACCAGTGTGGTGCGGTTTTTCATCAGGCTTGGCAGGGCCTGCTGGATCAGGTGTTCGCTCTGGGCATCGAGGGCGCTGGTGGCTTCGTCGAGCAACAGGATCGGCGCATCCACCAACAACGCCCGGGCGATGGCCAGGCGTTGGCGCTGACCGCCGGACAGACCGAGTCCACCGTCGCCCAGATGCGTCTGGTAACCGTTGGGCATTTGCTCGATGAAGTCGTGTGCGTAGGCGATTTTTGCCGCTTCCTGAACCTGGCCCAGGGTGGCGCTCGGGTTACCGTAGCGGATGTTCTCTTCGATGCTGCCGAAGAACAGCGCCGGGTTCTGCGAGACCAATGCGAAGCAGCGGCGCAGATCGAGCGGATCAAGATGAGTCAACGGCACACCATCGAGCAGAATCTGTCCGGCGGACGGATCATAAAAGCGCAGGAGCAGGTCATACACCGTGGATTTTCCGGCTCCGGAGGGCCCCACCAGCGCGAGAGTTTCACCCGCATTAATGGTCAGACTCAAGCCATCGACGGCGTAGCTTTCCGGCCGAGAGGGGTAGGAAAAACGCACGTCTTGCAAAACCAGACCGCCCTTCACCCGCTCCGGCAAGGTCACCAGACCGGTGGTCGGCGCTTGGATGATGTTTTCCGAACGCAGTAATTCGGCAATACGCTCGGCTGCGCCCGCTGCTCGCTGCAGCTCGCCGATCACTTCGCTCAAGGTGCCGAAGGCGCTGCCGACGATCAGGCTGTAGAAGACAAACGCCGCCAGTTCACCGGCCGAGATCCGCCCGGCAATCACATCCATGCCACCGACCCACAGCATGACGCCCACCGCGCCCAGCACCAGCACGATCACCAGCGTGATCAGCCAGGCGCGTTGGAAGATGCGTTTACGCGCGGTGTTGAACGCTTCTTCCACCGTCACGGCAAAACGCTGCTCATCCTGAACCTGATGGTTGTAGGCCTGCACGGTCTTGATCTGGCTGAGGGTTTCGGAGACGTAGCTGCCGATATCAGCGATCCGGTCCTGACTGAGGCGCGACAGGTTGCGTACCCGGCGGCCGAAAATAAGGATCGGGGCGATGACCAACGGCAAGGCGACGACCACGATGCTGGTGAGTTTGGGATTGGTGATAAACAGCAGCACAATCCCTCCGATGACCATCAGCAAATTGCGCAAAAACAACGACAACGAAGAGCCGATCACCGATTGCAGCAGGGTGGTGTCGGCGGTCAGCCGCGACTGGATCTCGGAGCTGCGATTGTTTTCGTAGAAGCCCGGGTGCAGGTAGACAAGGTGGTTGAACACTTGTCGGCGGATGTCCGCGACCACGCGTTCGCCGATCCACGACACCAGATAAAAACGCGCGAAGGTGCCGATCGCCAGTCCCACCACCAGCACCATGAACAAGCCGATGGATTGATTGAGCAAGTGCGGCGACTGGGTCATGAACCCCTGATCTACCAGCAGGCGAATGCCCTGTCCCATCGACAAGGTGATGCCAGCGGTGACAACCAACGCGAGCAAGGCGCTAAAGGCTTGCCAGCGATAGGGCGCAAGAAAACGCAGGGTCAGGCGGATCGCGCGGCGGTGACGGGCAGAGAGCATCGCAGTTATCCAGGTACGCCAATGAAAGGGCCAGCCTACACCGTCAGACACGGAACCCTGTAAATCACAACGAGTCAGGTTAATTATCACCTCGACGACTAGTCTCTAGACGCTATTGGTCTAAAGTCCGGGTGGCAAGGTTTTTAAATTTCTGTTGGACTGACATTACCGCTTGGGAAAGATCGCAGGGAGTTGTCATAGCCCGGTCACCTGGCGGATTTAAAGTAGGCACAACAACCTGATGAGGAGACAGGCCATGTCCTTGCAAAACAGCAGCGAAGACAAGATTCAAGTGATCCGCACTCAGCCAAACCAGTCTCTGGGTTGCTCGATTATCGATGCCGATGGGCGTGAAGTACCGATCACTGAAGAAATGATCCAGTGTGCTTGCCGCGAACTGGAACAGCGATTGGTCCAGCCTGCCGAACAAAAGTGATATAGCCACCGTCTTCTTGACCCGGCCTTGGTGGGCCGGGTTTTTTATGGGCGATTTTTGAGGGTGCTGCGCACCCTATCGCGGGCAAGCCGCGCTCCCACAGAATTTGGGTCGTCCATCCAAACTAGCGGACGACTCAAACCTGTGGGAGCCTGGCTTGCCAGCGATTGGGGCCGACTCGGTCTCTATACGGCCGACGCCCCCAGCGCCGCCACAATCCTCTGCAACTCAGCCGACTCCCCCTCAATCCGCACCTGCAACCCATCAATCTCCCGTCGCTTCGGATAATGCTTGCGCAGCGCATCAAACGCCGCACGCTGCTCGCTCACGCTACCTACCAGACTGCGCCGAAAATCCGCATCGTCACGGCGCGGGTCGTACACCCCACGGCACAGCATGGCCAACGCCCACGCCGGATCAGTCTGCGCATGCAGAGTCACGTGCGACAACCACGGTGCCGGCAGCAAATCACTGAGGCTCACCTCGGCCGGTCGCCCGAGAAAATCGCAGTACGCCTGATAAATTTGCGCCGTCCCGCGCTGCCTCCCTTCAAGGCTGTAACCGGCAATGTGCGGCGTCGCCAGCACACACAACTCAGCCAGCGCCACGTCGACCTCAGGCTCGCCCTCCCAAACGTCGAGTACCGCTTGCAGGTCTTCGCGCTCAAGCAGTACCTGGCGCAGGGCGGCGTTATCGACCACCGGGCCACGACTGGCATTGATCAGCCACGCGCCAGGCTTGAGCTGGCTCAAACGTTTTTTATCGAACAGATGCCAGGTGGACTGCGCGCCGTGCTTCTTTAAAGGGGTGTGCAGACTGATAACGTCGCACTGCTCAATGATCTGTTCGAGGCTGACAAAATCACCGCCTTGCGCCGCCTGCCGGGGCGGATCACACACCAGCACTTTCCAGCCAAGGCCTTGTAGGGCTTTGACGAGACGACCACCGACTTGGCCGGCACCGACCACGCCATACGTGCGTTGAGTCAGGTCAGCGCCTTCGATTTCAGCCAGGGTCAGCAGGCTGCCGAGCACATAATCGACAACGCCCCGGGCATTGCAGCCGGGTGCGCTGGACCAGGTGATTGCATGTTGTTGAAAGTAATCCAGGTCCAGGTGATCAGTGCCGATGGTGCAAGTGCCGACAAAACGCACGTTGCTACCTTCGAGCAAGGCACGATTGACGTTGGTCACTGAACGGACCAGCAGCACATCGGCATGTTCGACGGTGGCGCGGTCGATGGAACGCCCCGGCACCCGGCGGATTTCGCCGAAACCTGAGAAGAAGGCATCGAGTAGCGGGATATTTTCGTCAGCAACAATCAGCATGGCAGGCTCCTTTGGCGGATCGGCAGTGTAGGCGCAGATGACCTTTGTGAGCCAGCGAGCATTGCAGAGCCCTTAGCCTGGAACACTGCCCCCTCGCCACAAAGAATGTCGTAACGTGCGAAACACGATTACAAATCCCTAACACAGGACTTTTCCTGACCGCTGCGTCAGCGCGTAGAATGCGCTGCCTTGCGCATTAACACCTTTGGACGTTTCGCCTTTGAATTCCGTGACTCACCGCACTGCCGCTACCGCCCTCACCCGCCCGGCCCGGGTTCGCCTTGAGCTGAAAAACCTGCTCACCCTGGCGCTGCCGATCATGATCGCGCAACTGGCCACCACCGCCATGGGGTTCGTCGATGCGGTGATGGCGGGCCGGGTCGGGCCTCGCGATCTGGCGGCGGTCGCGCTGGGCAACTCAATCTGGGTGCCGGTGTTTCTGCTGATGACCGGCACCTTGCTGGCCACCACGCCAAAAGTCGCCCAGCGTTTTGGCGCCGGCACCCACAGTGAAATCGGCCCGATTGTGCGCCAGGCACTGTGGCTGGCCCTGGTAGTGGGTTTGATGGCGACTGGCATGTTGTTTAGCGCCGAGCCAATCCTGCACTTCATGAAGGTCGATCCCGAATTGATCGGCCCGTGCATGCAGTACCTCCACGGCATCGCCAGCGGCTTGCCCGCCGTCGCCTTCTACCATGTATTGCGTTGTTTCAGTGATGGCCTGGGCCGTACGCGTCCGGCGATGGTGCTGGGCCTGTGCGGGCTGGCGTTGAACATTCCACTGAATTACATCTTCATCTATGGCCACTTCGGTGTACCGGCCATGGGCGGTGTCGGCTGCGGCTGGGCCACGGCGATTGTGATGTGGGTAATGGCATTGGGCATGGCCGGCTGGGAACGCTGGGCACCGGCTTATCAGTCGAGTCAGTTGTTCAGCCGTTTTGACTGGCCGCAATGGTCGGTGATCAAACGCTTGCTGGGCATCGGCCTGCCGATCGGCATCGCGGTGTTCGCCGAGTCGAGCATCTTTGCGGTGATTGCGCTGCTCATCGGCAGCCTCGGCGCCACGGTGGTGGCCGGGCATCAGATCGCCCTGAACTTCAGTTCGCTGGTGTTCATGATCCCTTACTCCCTCGGCATGGCCGTGACCGTGCGGGTCGGCCAGGCCCTCGGCCGTCAGGAGCCACGCGAGGCACGTTTTGCTGCCGGTGTCGGCATGGGCACGGCGTTGGCTTATGCCTGCCTGTCCGCGAGCTTGATGCTGATGTTGCGTGAGCCGATTGCAGCGATCTACACGGCTGACCCGACGGTGATTCGAGTGGCCGCGATGCTCATCGTGTACTCGGCACTGTTCCAGTTTTCCGATGCCATCCAGGTGACGGCGGGTGGTGCATTGCGCGGCTATCAGGACACGCGGGTAACGATGATCCTGACCCTGTTCGCTTACTGGGGCATTGGTTTGCCGGTGGGTTACGCGCTGGGCCTGACCGATTGGCTCGGCGCGCCAAGCGGCCCGAGCGGGCTGTGGCAAGGCTTGATCGTGGGCTTGAGCTGCGCGGCGCTGATGCTGTCGATCCGCTTGGCGCGCAGTGCACGCAAGCGGATTCGCATCAGTCATTCGGCGGGTTAAACGAGTTTCTTGCGGATCCAGTACAGGTAGGTGCCTGCCTCCTCGTGCTGCGCCACCAGTTCGTGGTCCAGAAACACGCAGAACTTGGGAATGTCGCGACGGGTCGACGGGTCGGTCGCAATCACCTTGAGCAGGCCGCCGGGCACCAGGTCACGGATGTGCTGGTGCAACATCATCACCGGTTCCGGGCAGTTGAGGCCGGTGGCGTCGAGGGTGCCGTCTACCGGCGTATCAAGCATTTCACTCATGATTAACTCCTGAAACTGGCCGGCATTGTCGCGCATTGCCGGGTTAAACGTCATCTGTGGCGGACACCGTACCTGTGGTTGCAGGCTTTTTGTGGGAGCCGGGCTTGCCCGCGATGCAGGCGACTCGGTTTGACGTAGAACCGTGTTGATGCGTTCGCTGGCAAGCCAGCTCCTACAAGGGATATCAGTGTTTCAGCGAGACTTGGGTTTCTTTACGTCCAGCCGACGCAGGTGGCACGTCACTTCTTCACGGTCGTGATACAGCTGCTTGCAGCCGATTTCGACCCGAATGCCGCGCTCCTTGAAGCCGTCGGCGATGCGTTCCAGCAAACGTTTCACTTCGGCATAACGCTGTTTCATCGGCAGTTTGAGGTTGACCACCGCTTCCCGGCAATGCCCCTCACCAATCCACTCTTCCAGCATCGCGGCGTTACGTGCCGGTTTTTCGACGATGTCGCAGACCATCCAGTCCACCGGCTGCCGGGGCTTGAAGGTGAAACCGTCCGCCATCAAGTGTTGTACCAAACCGGTGTCCATCAGGCTCTCAGCCATCGGGCCGTTGTCGATGGCCGTCACCAGCATGCCGCGATTGACCAATTGCCAAGTCCAGCCGCCGGGTGCCGCCCCCAAGTCAACGCCGGTCATGTCACTGTGCAGACGCTCATCCCACTGGTCACGCGGGATGAAGTGATGCCAGGCTTCTTCCAGTTTCAGCGTCGAACGGCTTGGCGCCTCACGCGGGAACTTGAGGCGTGGAATGCCCATCGGCCACATCGCCGAGTTATTCGACTCGGCCAGGCCCATGAAAACTTCACGACCACTCTTGAACGTCAGCAGCAGACGCGGCTTGTGTGCATCTTCCACCAGTTTGCCGGCGGCCATCAGCGCCTTGCGCAGGTGACCTTCAAACTTCTTGCAGAAGTTCGACAGCTCTTTGCCATCATTGGTGTCGACCATTTCCAGCCAGAGGCTGCCGCACAGCGGAAAGTCCGCCATGTGCGCGAGGATCACGCTGATGCGGTCGGTTTCCGGCAGATCGATGAAGATCCCGCGCGCCCATTGGCGCGGGAAGATCAGATCGGCGAAACGCTGGCCACGCATCAGCCGCTCGGCGCCGTCTTCTTCGGTGCAAATGAACTCGGCGCAGGCGCTGGCGGTTTTGGCCTTGGCATAACCGGCCACGTTCAGGCGGGCAGCGTGTTCGGCAATCTCGGAACAGACTTCGCCTTCGAAGCCCGGCCGGCAATGCATAAAGAGGGTGTTCATTTTTACTCCTGAGCAGATGGCGAGACATTCAACCACTGCGCGATGCCCAGACTTGCGTTGAAGCAAAGCCTGTCACGAAAACGGGCGCATGATAGCCGAGTTCGCAACTTTGGACTTAACCATAGAGTCCAGTTATTAGCCTTAACGTCCAAACAGGACTAGGTTTAGAGCTCTATTCGTCCCGTCAGTCCGTAGCCGTGCGGACCAAAAGGAGTCATTTCAATGCCGTCCCTCGATAGCCTGAAAACCCTTAAAACACTGCAAGTCGACGACAAGACGTACCACTATTTCAGTCTGCCCGACGCTGCCAAGAGCCTCGGTGATCTCGACCTATTGCCCATGTCGTTGAAAGTGCTGCTGGAAAATCTATTGCGCTGGGAGGACGAAAAAACCGTCACCGGCGCCGACCTCAAGGCAATTGCCGCGTGGCTCAAGGAGCGTCGCTCCGACCGGGAAATCCAGTACCGCCCAGCCCGCGTGTTGATGCAGGACTTTACCGGCGTTCCCGCCGTGGTCGACCTGGCCGCCATGCGCGCTGCCATGGCCAAGGCCGGTGGCGACCCGCAACGCATCAACCCGTTGTCGCCGGTGGACCTGGTGATCGACCACTCGGTGATGGTCGATAAATTCGCCAGCGCCAGCGCCTTCGAGCAGAACGTCGACATTGAGATGCAGCGCAATGGTGAGCGTTACGCGTTCTTGCGCTGGGGCCAGAGCGCCTTCCACAACTTCAGCGTAGTGCCGCCGGGCACCGGGATTTGCCATCAGGTCAACCTCGAATACCTGGGCCGCACGGTCTGGACCAAGGACGAGGATGGCCGCACCTATGCCTTCCCCGACACCCTGGTCGGCACTGATTCTCACACCACCATGATCAACGGCCTTGGCGTCCTCGGCTGGGGTGTCGGCGGGATCGAAGCGGAAGCAGCGATGCTCGGTCAGCCGGTGTCGATGCTGATCCCCGAAGTGATCGGTTTCAAACTCACCGGCAAGCTCAAGGAAGGCATCACCGCCACCGACCTGGTGCTGACCGTCACACAGATGCTGCGCAAGAAAGGCGTGGTCGGCAAATTCGTCGAGTTCTATGGCGACGGCCTCGCCGACTTGCCGCTGGCCGACCGCGCGACCATTGCCAACATGGCCCCGGAATACGGCGCCACCTGCGGCTTCTTCCCGGTAGACGACGTGACCCTGGAGTATTTGCGCCTGTCCGGCCGCCCGGCCGAAGTGGTCAAACTGGTCGAGGCCTATACCAAAGCCCAGGGTTTGTGGCGCTTGCCGGGCAAAGAACCGGTGTTCACCGACAGCCTCGCACTGGACATGACCAACGTCGAAGCCAGCCTCGCCGGCCCTAAACGCCCACAGGATCGCGTTTCCCTGCCCAATGTCGCGCAGGCGTTCTCTGACTTCATCGACTTGCAATCCAAACCCACCAGCAAAGAAGAAGGGCGCCTCGAAAGTGAGGGCGGCGGCGGTGTCGCGGTGGGCAATGCCGATCTGGCCGGTGAAGCAGACTACGAACATGGCGGCCAAACCCATCGCCTGAAAAACGGCGCCGTAGTGATTGCCGCGATCACGTCCTGCACCAACACCTCCAACCCGAGCGTGATGATGGCGGCGGGCCTGGTGGCGAAAAAAGCCGTGGAAAAAGGCCTTACGCGTAAACCCTGGGTCAAGAGTTCGCTGGCACCGGGCTCCAAAGTAGTCACCGACTACTACAAGGCGGCGGGCCTGACCCAATACCTTGATGAGCTGGGTTTTGCATTGGTCGGCTACGGCTGCACCACCTGCATCGGCAACTCCGGGCCCTTGTCGGAACCCATCGAAAAAGCCATCCAGGCCGCCGACCTGACTGTCGCCTCGGTCTTGTCGGGCAACCGCAACTTTGAAGGCCGCGTGCACCCGCTGGTGAAAACCAACTGGCTGGCCTCCCCGCCCTTGGTCGTCGCCTATGCCCTGGCCGGCACGGTGCGCATCGATATCAGCATTGAACCGCTGGGCAACGACAAGGAGGGCAACCCGGTGTACTTGCGCGACATCTGGCCAAGCAGCAAGGAAATTGCCGACTCGGTGAGTCAGGTCAACACCGCCATGTTCCACAAGGAATACGCCGAAGTGTTTGCCGGCGACGAGCAATGGCAAGCCATCCAGGTGCCGCAAGCGGCGACCTATGTGTGGCAGGACGATTCGACCTACATCCAGCACCCGCCCTTCTTCGACGACATCGGCGGCCCACCGCCCGTGATCAAGGACATCGACGGGGCCAGAGTGCTTGCGCTGCTGGGTGACTCGGTCACCACCGACCACATCTCCCCCGCCGGCAACATCAAGGCCGACAGCCCCGCCGGTCAGTACTTGCGCGACAAAGGCGTGGAGCCGCGCGACTTCAATTCCTATGGTTCGCGTCGCGGCAACCATGAAGTGATGATGCGCGGTACCTTTGCCAACATCCGTATCCGCAACGAAATGCTCGGCGGCGAAGAAGGCGGCAACACTTTCTATATTCCCACTATGGAGAAAATGCCGATCTACGACGCCGCCATGCGTTATCAAGCATCGGGCACCCCGTTGGTGGTAATTGCAGGTCAAGAATACGGCACCGGTTCGAGCCGCGACTGGGCCGCCAAAGGCACCAATCTACTGGGCGTGAAAGCGGTCATCGCCGAAAGCTTCGAACGCATCCACCGCTCCAACCTGGTTGGCATGGGCGTGTTGCCGTTGCAGTTCAAACTGGATCAGAACCGCAAAAGCCTGAACCTGACCGGCAAGGAAACGCTGGAGATCCTCGGCTTGACCGGCGTCGAACTGACGCCGCGAATGAACCTGACCCTGGTCATCACCCGTGAAGATGGCAGCCGCGAGAAAATCGAAGTGTTGTGCCGGATCGATACACTCAATGAAGTGGAGTACTTCAAATCAGGCGGAATCCTGCATTACGTGTTGCGGCAGCTGATTGCGTCCTGAAGCACCGCAAACTTGTAGGAGCTGGCTTGTTGCGAAGGCGGCCTTGAGACGTGCGGCGACAATGCAGACGCCTTCGCCGGCAAGCCGGCTCCTACCGGTTTTGTGCTGTCCACGAAATGAGGGTGTACACGTTTTTGTAGGAGCCGGCTTGCCAGCGAAGGCGGCCTTGCGACGTGCAAAAAATCAGCTCCGTCATTGCTGATTCACCGTCTTTTCTGCCTAAATGCCCCGCATAACGTGGCCCCGCCAGTCAATCAGGATGACCCCATGCTCGTACTGCCCTGGCCGTACCTGACCCTCCTCTCTGCCGGCTATGTCCTGGCACTCACCTACGGACAACTGACGGCACTGGCGAGCATTGCGATCATCCTGCTGCTACTCGCCGGTTTTGCCGCCCGGCAACACCACTACCGCTACGGCCGCTATGTCGGTCATATCCTGTTCATCTTCCTGGCACTCGCCTTGGCACTCCACTGGTGGCCGGGGTTTTACAACGCCAGGATGATCGACAACGAGCGCTTTACCGAGAACGCCGTACCGTTCTCGATGAACCTCAACCTCGACAAACCGCTGATAGGCTTCTGGCTGCTACTCGTCTGCCCGTGGATCGTCGCCCCCTATTCATTGACACAGACATTAAAGACCTGCGCGCTGGCCATCAGCCTGACGGCGCTCACCACACTTGGGGGAGCCTGGCTGCTGGGGATCGTCGAGTGGGCACCGAAATGGCCGGAGCAGGCATGGCTGTGGATAAACAACAACCTGCTGCTGGTGACATTAGTAGAAGAGGCCCTGTTTCGCGGCTACCTGCAAGGAGGCCTGAGCCGGCGCTTCCAACACCTGGCCTATGGCGAACACCTTGCCCTGCTGATCGCTTCGATCCTGTTCGGGCTGGCCCATTGGGGTGCGGGCTGGGAATGGGTATTGCTGGCAAGCCTGGCCGGTGCCGGTTATGGGTTGGCTTATCGGTACGGCGGATTGGCGGCGGCCATCGCCACCCACTTTGGTATTAATTTGTTGCACTTTGGACTGTTTACCTACCCGATGCTGGCCGGCTGACTCACCGCGGGAGCGCCCCTCCCCCAGCGGCTAACTGGGCGGTAAAAACCTTCAAAATGCCCTGATCATTGGCAAAATTTTCCGACTATAGGTAGGGAACTAAGTGACTTGACTCCTGTCGGCCACACCGTTTACCCTCCCGCCCCACGAATGGAAGCGATTTGTCCTACAGCGACAGATAGTCCTCTGAAAATGAATTCAAGCAACGCGTTTACCGCGCCGTTGTGCTGTGCGGTAAATAATGCTCAAGCCTCGTTCCTCGCTGCAAATCAAAAAATCCGTTATTTTTGCGTTGGTGTTGCGTGAAGCGCGATCGCGTTTTGGCGAACGGCGTATGGGCGCAATCTGGACGCTGATCGAACCGATTTGTCACCTGCTGATTCTTAGCGTGTTCTTTGCCCTGATACGTGGCCGCACTGTGTCCGGCATCGACTATCCCGTTTTTGTACTGGTCGGTCTCGCACCCTTCCTGCTGTTCCGCAACACCGCCTTGCGCCTGATGAACAGCCCCAAGGAAAACCGCTCGCTATTTGCTTATAAACAAATCAAGCCTCTCGACACCTTTATCGCCCGAGTGCTGGTGGAGTTCAGCATTTCAGCGACTGTGTACGCCATTCTGGTGTTCGGTTTCGCTTGGTTTGGTTTCGATGTGTCGATCAAATCACCTATTGAATGGATGCTGACCATTCTGTTGGGCGTATTGTTTTCTTTCGGCCTGGGCATGTTGTTGTCGCTGATCGCCCATGCCATGCCCAGCAGTACGTTATTCATCCGTATGATGTTTTTCCCGCTGTATTTTATATCCGGCGTACTCATCCCCGCCGCCTACCTGCCGCACGCCATGCTGCCACTGCTGCTGCTCAATCCCTTCCTGCACCTACTGGAACTGATTCGCGCCGAAATCTTTCCGCACTACGTTCCAGTCGACGGCGTTTCGGTGCAATACGTGATTGTCTTCACCCTGGTCTTGCTGTTCGTCTCCCTGGGCACTTATCGGGTTCGTCGACTGCATTTGATCTCCACCAAGAACGGCTAACCGCAGGCTTCCCGTGTTCGAGCTCAGAAATCTCACCAAGTCGTACCTGACCCCCAAGGGGCGTCGCCACGTGTTTCGTGACCTGTCACTGAAGATTCCCGCCGGCAAGAACATCGGCCTGATCGGCCGCAATGGCGCAGGCAAGTCGACCTTGATGCGCCTGCTGGGGGGAGCCGACGTGCCGGACTCCGGCACCATCGTCACCGATAAAAGCGTTTCCTGGCCTGTGGGCTTGTCCGGCGGTTTTCAGGGCAGCATGACCGGCCGGGAAAACATCAAGTTTGTCAGCCGGGTCTACGGCGCAGTAGGCGATGCCATGCGTCAGAAGGTCAGCTATGTCGAAGACTTTGCCGAAATCGGCAGCTGGATCGACGAACCGGTCAAGACCTACTCCTCCGGCATGCGCTCGCGCCTGGCTTTTGGCCTGAGCATGGCCTTCGACTTCGACTACTACCTGATCGATGAAGTGATGTCGGTTGGCGACGCGCACTTCAAGCGCAAATGCGCTGACGTGTTTGAAGCACGCCTGCAGAAATCCAAGGTGGTGCTGGTTTCCCACAGCATGCCCGAAATCAAAAAGCTCTGTGACGTCGTACTGCTGGTACGCGATGGCGGGGTACAGATCTATGACGATGTCGATGAAGGCATCAAGGCCTACAACACCTGATCACCTGACCGTGGCGTGATTGTTTTATTTCAAGGATGCAAGTGCATATGAGCAGTACGGGTAAATTCAAGGGCTGGCGCCTGACGCTGGGGCTAATCCTAGTACCGATGGTACTGGCCATCGTCTACTACAGCTTTTTTGCCGTGGACCGCTATGTCAGCTCCGCGCAAGTCGTGGTGCGCCAAGAAGGCAACAATCCTGGCGCTCAACTCCCAGGCCTGGCAATGCTGCTCAGCGGCACCAATCCGGCGTCCCGGGAAGAGACTCTGTACCTGCGCGAGTACATCGTGTCGATGGACATGATGCAGCTGCTGGAAGATCGCCTGCACTGGGTCGAGCAATACAGCAAGCAACGCAACGACCCTTTCTTCTGGCTGGACAAAGACACCGAGCGTGAGGATTTGCTCAAGTACTACCAGCGCATGGTGTCGGCCCACTACGACGAAACCACCGGCCTGCTGAAAGTTGAAGTACAAGCCTTCAGCCCGGAACTGGCCGAGCAAATGGTCAAGACCATTCTGGAAGCCAGCGAGCACTTCGTGAACGAAGTCTCCCACAGCATCGCCCGCGAGCAGATGCGCTTTGCCCAAGGCGAACTGGAAGGCGCCAAAAAGAACTACACCCAACGCAAAGAAGAGCTGTTGACCTTCCAGAACCGCAACAAGGTACTGGACGGTAAAAGCTCGGCTCTCGGCCGCGCCAGCATCATCGACACCCTCGAAGGCGAGCACTCCAAAGAGCGCGCCGTACTCACGCAAATGCTCTACAAACTTCACCCGGACTCACCGCAGGTCAAGCAACAACAGCAACGCGTGGCCGCCATTCGCGAACAGCTGAGTGCCGAAAAACGCCTGCTGGTGTCCGCGCCTGACGGCGACCAGCTCAACGTCGTCGCCTCGCGCTTCCAGCAATTGACCCTGGACGCTGGCATCGCCGAAGAAACCTACAAGACCGCCGTTGCCGCACTCGACAACGCCCGCATCGAAGCCAGCAAGAAGATCCGCACCCTGGTCACCGTAGTCACCCCGAACACGCCGCAGATGGCCCTGTACCCAGAGCGCATCTACAACCTGGCAACCATCTTCCTGGCCCTGCTGTTGCTCTACGGTATTGCCCGCTTCCTTATTGCATCGATCGAGGATCATCGTGATTAAATCCATTTCTGGCCTGCCCTTTCGCCCCCTGAATGTGAGCATGCGAAACAGTGCTGTTGCGGGTTTGATGCTGGTGACTTTGGCGCTGGCAGGGTGCGGTGGCACCCTGTCCGGCGCAGGTCCGTACAAAGGTGATATCGAAAGCAAAAGCCAAAGCACTGCGTATGACCTGGTGGACATCAACGCCAACACCATCGCACCGTTCATGCGCCCAGCCGCCAAACCGGCCAAAACTCAAATCACCACTTCTCTGGCGCAAAGTGTGCGCCTGATGGGCGGTGACGTGATCAACGTGCTGATCACCGACAATGCTCCGGAAGGCAGCCGCCTGTTCGCCCCGCTCTCTACGGGCGGCACCCAACTCAAAGTGCGCATCGACGACAAGGGGATGATCTCCTTACCGTACGTTGGTCATCAATTTGTTGCTGGTATGACTTTGATTCAGGTCGAAGACATGATTCGCCAGAAGCTGAAGGGCGTGACCACCGACGTGCAAGCACACGTTGATTTGGTTGGCGATCTGTCTGGCTCGGTGCTGGTAGCTGGTGCAGTAAAAGCCCCGGGGCGTTTTTCCACCCTGCAAGGCCCACTGACTTTGCTTGATGCTGTTAACCAGGCTGGTGGACCGGTAATGGAACCGCATCTGGTCAATGTCACTGTGCGCAATGGTAGTCAGGTCAGCACGTTCAACTACGAGGACATTCTGGCCGGTAATAACTTTGTACTGAAACCCAATACAGAAGTAGTCCTCGATCGGGCACGTCAACGCTTTGTTGCAATGGGCGCAGTGGGTCAACCGGGCTTACACGACCTCCCCTCCCAAAATGCCAGCCTGCTAGATGCACTGGGCTCGGTTGGAGGCCTGAGAGAAGCCAATGCGAATCCACAAGGTGTTTTCGTATTTCGAATGGGCGAAGGCGAAACACCCAAACCTACAGTCATGCGCATTGATATGCGTGATCCAGCAGCGATTTTCTTCGCACGTAAAGTCATGTTAAAGCCCGATGACACCATTTATGTCACCAATGCTGCGGTGTATGAATGGCAAAAAATCATAGGCCCGATTGTTCAGACAATGGTGTTGGGCAGATCTATAGAAGCCTATGAAGCTAATTAACTCTTAATCATTCAAGACATTTCACGGACGAATATAGGGCACATGATGATCCCAGTAATTTTATCAGGCGGTTCCGGTTCCCGGCTTTGGCCCTTGTCTAGAGCCATGCACCCAAAACAGTTTCTGACCCTCAACGGCGACCAATCGCTGTTCCAGAACACTTTGACGCGTCTGGCAGGGATCCTGGATGGACCGCCGACCCCCATTGTTGTCAGCAATGAGGACCATCGCTTTCTGGTGGCCGAGCAATGCCGTGCGCTCGGTATCAACCCACAAGCCATTTTGCTTGAGCCCATTGGGCGCAATACCGCTCCGGCCATTGCAGCGGCAGTGGTTAAAACACTGGCAGATGGCAAGGATGAATTGCTGCTGGTACTACCTGCCGATCACGTGATTGATGATCTGGACGCGCTACGCGCAGCCTTTGAAAAAGGCAAACCCGCCGCGCTGGAAGGCCGAATCGTGACCTTCGGAATCGTGCCCACCAAAGCCGAAACCGGTTACGGTTACATTCGCACTGCGGAAAAATCCGACCAGATCCAAGCGGTACAAGCGTTTGTGGAAAAGCCGGACCTCGCCACCGCCGAACAGTATCTGGCTGACGGTCGTTTCTATTGGAACAGTGGCATGTTTCTATTCAAAGCTTCAAGCATGCTCGCCCAATTGCGAGAACATGCGCCGCAGGTGCTCGCTTCTGTGGAAATCGCGTTGGCCAACGCCAAGGAAGACCTGGATTTCACCCGCTTGGACCTTAAGACCTTCGCCACCGTCGAAAACATCTCCATCGATTACGCCGTTATGGAACGCTCCAATCAAGTGTCCGTCGTTCCGCTGGACGCTGGCTGGAATGATGTAGGCTCTTGGACAGCGGTATGGGAGATCGCCAATAAGGACCCGCAAGGCAACGCTTCTCGCGGCGATGTCATACTTGAATCCACCCGCAATGCCTATGTACACGCAGAGCACCGCTTAGTGTCGGTACTGGGCCTGGACAATGTAATCGTGGTCGAAACGGCTGATGCCGTAATGGTCGCCAATAAGGACCATGCTCAAGACGTCAAATTGTTGGTTGACCGTATCAAGCAGAGCGCTCGTACCGAGGCAACCAATCACCGCAAAGTCTACCGTCCATGGGGGGCTTACGACGCCATTGACCATGGTCCGCGTTATCAGGTGAAGCGCATTACTGTTGCACCAGGGCAAAAGCTCTCGGTACAGATGCATCATCACCGCGCAGAACACTGGATTGTCGTTACTGGCACGGCGAAAGTATCGATTGGCGACAAGCAGATACTGCTTACCGAAAACCAATCTACCTATATCCCAGTAGGCGTTGTACATGCGCTTGAGAACCCAGGGAAAATCCCTCTGGAAATGATTGAAGTTCAATCAGGTGGATATCTAGGTGAGGACGACATAGTTCGTTTCGAAGACCGCTACGGACGCAGCGTTGAATCCGTGCGGGAACCTGCATAATCACCTATTAACCGCGTACAAACATAAGTTTGTGCAAAAAAGTTATTCAGCCTGCTCACTTTATCTAACAGACAGAGTGAGCATGGTAAGTTAAAGTGCATATATGAACATACTGATTCAATGCGGCGATCACCTAGAGAATCAATACAGAATTTTGACCTTGGCTCTGGGGATAAAAGAGGCCGGGCACTCCCCTATAATACTTCTATATTCCAGTACCAAAGGACGATATTTCGAGAATAATGGAATAAAAACCATATCAATCGACGATCACGCATCGAAAGACGCCGCTGACACAGACGCAACCATAGACTCCCTACTTGAAGACGGCATCAAGTACAATGACGTTATGAGCGCAGAGGCAAGACGTCGACCGGTAGTTGGATGGCCTGGGCAGCGAGCAAAAACCATTAGAGACATCCATAAAATCCACAAAACCCTTTCAAACATCATAGAGACTTACAACTTCGAAAAAATAGTTATCTGGAACGGCTTTACAGGTTATGTTGCCAACACCCTGAGACTTATCTGCCAACAACGAAAAATAGAGTGCGCCTTCCTTGAGCGCGGCCTTCTCAAGGGTTCTTTATTTATCGACCGCATAGGCGTAAATGGCGCTTCTTCATTGAATGAGCTGACGCCCGAAATCGTGGATAAATTTTTTCTATCCGACGAGGAAACTTCATTCACCAAACAACTCTTTAATATCGGCCCTCAGATCGAAAAAAACACCGAACAAAAAAGAAACTTAAACGTATTCTTTCCATTGCAGGTTCAACTCGATACAAACATTATTCTGTACTGCAAATACCGAACTATGCGCGAAACGTTTTTAGACATCCACTCCACTCTAAACACTAAAGAAAGCTCCTTCTTGATTCGCCCACACCCGGAAGAAACTACTGATACGCTTATCAATATCCCACGATTTGATAACGTTAAAATATCAAGCGAAAAAAGCCTGGAGCACTGGCTGGACTGGTCAGATATTGTTGTAACTATCAATAGCACGGTGGGCTTGGAAGCCCTGATAAAAGGAAAGCCAGTCATATCCTTGGGCCAGTCTATCTATTCGTCCGCCGGATTAACGAGTGAACTGAATGAAAAAAATATCTCCACAGGCATTAATTATCAGCGACTAATCAAATATTTGGGATTGCTGCTGAAATCGAACCTGCTTTTACCTAATGGCCCATACAATAGTTCAGTGGTAAATGCACAGCTTTCGATCAATTCGAAAAGCACCGCAACACTTGAAGTCGAACCCCCCCCTAATCCCGCTAAACTGCAAGTTGATGCCGTAGAAGTGCACCTCGCATTCCCGCTCAACTCAACACTTGATTTGACATACAGAAAAAACAAAACACCCATAACTAAAGAATGGCTAACTGAAATAACGAAGAAACACATAAATGCGAAACAATATGAGTTCTCAACTTCCAGAAAGCCAAGTAAAGACCGATATTCTATTAAAATAGTCGACGAATGTAAATCAGCAAAGCCCGACTACAAATTCAATAAAACTATCGACATCTACGGCAACGAAGTAAGATAAATAGGGACCATATCATGAAAAACGTTGCAATCTTCATTGAAACCATTAACGCTGCTCAGCAGACCAGCATTAGCGAACTATTGACAAAAAACACAGGCAATAGTTACGTTGGATTAAATCTAAAGAAATGCACCTCACACCCTAACTTAAAAGAAGCAAAAGACACTCAAGCTTTTTTAGATTTTTGCTGTAACGCCCATGACTTAATATTAGTTGCAGCGGACAACTATGCTGCCGATGAAAAAATGCTAAACAGCTTTTTCTCCAATAGCCTCGGGAACGTTTGGCATATTCATAGCGATGGAAAACTTGCTAGATATCGGCTCAACCCGAAGAAAAAAGCCTCCACTTTGTTGGTATTCCCTGGTTCCATCCTGCCCTTGACATTAGGATCGCACCAGCGTGCATTCAACCTGCTGTTCAATCTTGGAAAAAATGGAATTTTGGTTGACGTTCTGCTTACCACGCCAAAAAACGTTAAGCAAAGCGAATTCCAAACAGCGCTTGGCACGATTTGCAACAATGTTTATATCTATAAAAACAACAAGAAAAAACACAACGCATGCATAATCGCAAAGCGTTATCTCGAATCAAAAGCACGAACTATACTTGGAAAATCCAAAGAGCTTCCAGAACTATTTTCTGAGCGACTTAATACTCGACCTACAGAGTCATGCAAACGCTGGGTAAACTCTCTCTATCTCGCAAACAAATATGAGTCGGTGATTGTCTCTTATGCATGGATGATGGGCGCCCTCGACCACATAATACACGACAATGAGAACTTCAAAGTCATCTGTGACACACACGACGTTCAATTTACAAGAAATGAAGAAATCCTCAACCGCAAAGAAAGGATTTTCTTCAATAGCGTTATTGAAAAAAAGTGCGAACTTAAGCAACTGAAAAAATGCGATTCCGTGCTTGCGATATCGGTTTCAGATGAAGACATTCTTAAAAAATCGCTGAAAAAATCCACTAATGTGATTCGAGCATCATCTGGGTTCGATTATGCCCTGTCGCAAGTGAAATCCCGACCACATGGCAAACCTCTATATTTTGGTTTTATCGGCGGCCAAATGTCAGCCAATGTAAAATCACTCATCCATATTCTGGATGAGTGGTGGCCAGCAATCAAAAAGTACTCACCAGACAGTAAGCTTTTGATTGCCGGGTCAATTTGCAAATCAACAGATATTTTGCCGAAGATTTTTCTCGACCCTAATGTCGTACCACTTGGGTTCGTGAACAGCATCGCTGACTTCTATAATCATATTGATGTCTCTCTGAATCCAGTACTAGTACAGGGCGGCCTTAACTTTAAAAGTGTTGAAGCTGTATTCGCAGGAAAGCATCTTATCACCAACGAGTTAGGACAAGAGTGTCTTGGCAGTGATTTCCCCTCAGCCATAGCCAATACGCCCGATGACATTGTCAACTTCATATCCAAATATGAATTTAACATCAAAAAAGATTACGGCATTCGAATAGCAAATCAAAATAAGGCGAAGCAACTATTTGCCAACAAAAAAACCTATCGCGAACTCGTTAACTATCTTGCCGGCCAACAAGCGTAAAAAGCGTCACTACATAATAAATGCAGTCGAAAATATTTCCGACTGTATTTATTATCAATTAGATTAGCATCAACCATCTCATAGCTCACCACGAAAGACTTGCATTATGAATCTAGACAAAATTCACAACACTAGACTTACAGACATTCGCAGCATGACCCTTAGCGGCGAGCTAGACAGAGAATCACTCATAATTTCAGCTTGCCTTTTTGAGCTACCAGATTACGAAACCAGTTTTATTGAAAAGTCGATATCCTTACTATTTCACAAACGAAAATTTTACGCGGCACTAAAATTATTTAGGCTAACAAAAATCAGCACCACCTCTGTAAATTATTACATCTCTGTAATAGCTGGATTCTTCCTTCCCGACTTTCAGCTAGCAACCACATCCATTAACTCTTGCATAGAAAAACAACCAGAAAACATTGAGTTCATCCGCACAAAAGCGCTGATATACATATACAACTTAAAACTAAAAAATGCCGCATCCCTGCTGGAAAATATTTCAGATGAGAACTTACGCACCGAAATATCAAATTTAATAAAAAAAACCACAGCCGCCCACCATGGTACGACTGCTGAAATTTGGGATAAAAAAACTGATTCATTATCCGTGAAAAGTATAAAAAATCTCATGCAGGAAGGGAGATATGTGCAGTGCTATATCGCACTACTATACTCCGTAAAAAAACTATTGCTAGACATTGAAAACAGCTTTAATTTTCAAGCAGCATATGGATACACACTTATAAAGCTAGACCTTAAACATGAACTCAGCATTCTTACCCAATCACGCCCCAGCAATAAAATTGAGTGGACATCACTAAAATCCTATGGTGATCGTTGGGCGGGTAATTACTCTAAAATAAAAGACACTTTAAAATCTCACATCCCATGCCCAAGCGAGGACTTCGATCTTTTTTACTCATTAGCTTTTGAATGTCTAGCCGAAGCACTCTTACAACTTGGGCTGAACGAAGAACTTGAACAAATCGTAGATTCAGACAAAAAAATAAACGGCAATAAAAGTTGGAATCTGCTTTACTCCGGCTTAATTGCACACTTAAAAGGTCAATCTGACTATAGTTTACATTGGGAAAGCGCAGCCACCAGCAACTCTTTCGCTTTAAATCACTCATGGGGGGCGAATTCTTATGGCGCCACTGGACGCTCAAACTTCAATAACGTCCAGTACATTCAACATAGCCATCGCGCGCAAGAGGACCGCCCCACAATCCTAATGTCCTGCGACATCAACTACCTTAAACTTTACCTAAACAATATAAAATATAACGCAGCTTCTGTACCTCATATCACTTGGCACCTTCACGTGATAATAGATCAAGCTTGCGAAAAAAGCCTCAGTGAAAAACTTGTCTCTGAAAATCCGGAGATAACCTTTTCATTCGAATTCCACTCGACCCCTCTGCCGCGCGCTTACTACACTATGGCGAGGTTTATTTACTGCCACAACAATATAGAACGAATTTCTTTCCCCTTGCTCATTATCGACATCGACTCAGCATTAACAGACGAAAGCTCATTAATGGAAATCATCAGCGACAACAATTCAGATATTGGTATAAAAGTCGCCCCCTATTATCACCACTTTCCTTGGCACACGCTCCAAGCTAGCGGCACTGCTTTTTATAAAAAACAGCCAGCGATAGAACTTCTTACTCACATCAAAATCTGGTTTGAGAATAACTTCAACCTATCAAACCCCAATCAATGGTGGATAGACCAAGTTGCATTATTCGAGGCGCACAAGCAACTTAAAGAAACCTATGTATTCGCAGACATATTTTCGAAAATCAATAGCGCATTCGAATTCGCAAAAGCAAACCCAACTGCAAAGCTTGACATGGCCAAGAAATTTAATTGACGCCAATGAATCAAAATCACCTCAAGGTACAAACAGTGCGTACCAACGATGAGTGTATTGTAAGCGCTCCATAAACCCCACCTATTCAAAAATAGGCGGCGCGCTTAGCGAGGCGATGTGGGCGAGCAGTTCCAAGGCAGCAAGGCCTCGAGGTTTTCTACGCTCGAGACTTGTGGGAAGTACTCAGGTGCGTAGAGCAGCCACGCATAGGGCTCTTGGCCGTTGGCGTTAGCCGTCTCGACCAAACTGTAAAGTTGAGTGCTGGCCGAGTCGGTAGAAGACTTTGAGGCGCTACTACCTTGGAATTGGAGGGCATCATGAGTATCAATATTGATCATCTGAGTGTCGATGAGTTAGTGACATTGAATCATCACATTATCGTAAGCGCTCCATGAACCCCACCCATTCAAAATAGGCGTCGCGCTTAGCGAGGCGATGCAAGCGAGCAGCTCCAAGGATCAAGGCTTCGCAATCTTCAACCGAGATTACCTGTGGCAGGCGTTCAAGTGCGTGGCGCAGCCACGCATAGGATTCTTGGCTTGGCACATGTGTATCCGTCCGGCCAAGTCATCGTAAGCGCTCCATGAACCCCACCCATTCAAAATAGGCGTCGCGCTTAGCGAGGCGATGCAAGCGAGCAGCTCCAAGGATCAAGGCTTCGCAATCTTCAACCGAGATTACCTGTGGCAGGCGTTCAAGTGCGTGGCGCAGCCACGCATAGGATTCTTGGCTTGGCACATGTGTATCCGTCCGGCCAAGTCATCGTAAGCGCTCCATGAACCCCACCCATTCAAAATAGGCGTCGCGCTTAGCGAGGCGATGCAAGCGAGCAGCTCCAAGGATCAAGGCTTCGCAATCTTCAACCGAGATTACCTGTGGCAGGCGTTCAAGTGCGTGGCGCAGCCACGCATAGGATTCTTGGCTTGGCACATGTGTATCCGTCCGGCCAAGTCATCGTAAGCGCTCCATGAACCCCACCCATTCAAAATAGGCGTCGCGCTTAGCGAGGCGATGCAAGCGAGCAGCTCCAAGGATCAAGGCTTCGCAATCTTCAACCGAGATTACCTGTGGCAGGCGTTCAAGTGTAAGCGCTCCATGAACCCCACCCATTCAAAATAGGCGTCGCGCTTAGCGAGGCGATGCAAGCGAGCAGCTCCAAGGATCAAGGCTTCGCAATCTTCAACCGAGATTACCTGTGGCAGGCGTTCAAGTGCGTGGCGCAGCCACGCATAGGATTCTTGGCTTGGCACATGTGACATTGTTGTGGCTTTGTTGTGGCTTTGTTGCGGCTTTGTTGTGCCACATAAATAGTCACGTCCGGTTTAGATGGCAGAAAAATGCAAAGTCCGGCTATTTCTGTGGCACAACAAAGCCCCAACAAAGCCACATAAATGCGGAGTTTCGCCCTCTCTGTGCTCATTTGAGCCACTTTGATCCTGTACCAGGGGTAGGACGTTTTTTGTACCGGGGGGCGGACGCTCTAGTTTTCATGGCGGCCGGACGCTCTAAAAACGTCACGAATCTATTACGTGTTGGTTGGTTTTGGCGGTACACCAAGGACATCCAGAGGTCTCCCGAGCGTACGATTCGATCCTCCCTCAATAGGGGGCAGATTTAACGTGGTATCTCTGGCGAGCAATTCCACGGCAGCAGTGCTTCATAGTCTGCCACCGACTGCGCATGTGGCAGTCGCTCCAGTACGTGGCGCAGCCACGTATAAGGTTCCTGGCCGTTGACCTTGGCGGTCTCGACCAAGCTGTAGATCTGGGCACTGGCGGTAGCGCCTTTAGGCGTATCGCTGAACAGCCATGCCTTGCGCCCGATCACAAACGGTTTTATTGCACGCTCTGCCGGGTTGTTGTCGATCGGTAAAAACCCAGCCTCCACGTAGCGTTCCAGCCGGCACCAGTTGCTGGCCAGATAATTCACGGCCTTGCCCAGCACACTTTGTGGCGTCACCTGTGGCTGCGTTTTCTCCAGCCAACTTTTCAACTGACCCAGGATCGGCAAGCTCTTTTCCTGACGGCCAATAAAACGCTGTTCATCGCAGGCGTCCTTGAGTTCGCGCTCGACGCCATACAACTTATTAATCATGGTCAGCGCGATATCGGCGCGGCCCGTCTTGCCCTTGGGCTGCACTTTTTGCGCCTCAACAAACTTGCGCCGCGCATGGGCCATGCACGCCAGGCGTTCCACGCCCGGTTGCAACGCCAGCGCGTTATAACCTGCGTAATCGTCGGTCATCACGTAGCCGTGATAACTTTCCAGCAGCCGTAGCGGCACTTCCTGCGCACGGCTGGAGGTGTAGTCGAACAGCACGACTTTTCGATCCGGCGGGCCGCTGGCCTGCACCCACATCCAGGACTGGCTGGTCGGATCTCGATCCGGTTCTTTGAGTACCTGGACGCGAGTCTCATCGCAGTGGATGACTGGACTTTCCAGTAAGCGGTCGCGCATCAAATTCAGCAGCGGCTGTAAGTGCTCACCGCACTGGATAACCCAACGTGCCAGGGTCTGACGTGGGATATCGATACCGTGTCGGCTCAAGACCGTCTCGAAACGATGCAGCGGCAAGCCATCGACATACTTGGTGGTCAACAGCATGGCCAGCACACTCGGGCTGGCCATGCTCTTTTCGATGAGCTGGGCGGGTTTGTCGGCGGTAACCGGCGACGTTTCACAACCGCGGCAGCCGTAAACCTTGCGGATGTGTTTGATCACCCGGATCTGCATTGGCACGATGTCCAGTTGCTCGCTGGTTTCTTCACCGATGGCGTGTTTGCGGCAGCCGCAGGCACAGGTCAGTTCGTGTTCAGGCAGTTCGTGGATGACTTCGATACGCGGTAGGTCAGCCGACAATGGTTTGCGTTTACCACGGCGCGGGGTCGGTGTAACGACTTCTTCTTCGATATCAACGATGAGAGATATCGGTTCGCTTTCTGGCTCGTTGAAAAGAGCCAGTTGCGGCGTGTTGGGCTCAACTGTCTGTTCGGATTTACGTCCGAATAGACGGTCGCGTAGCAATTTGATCTGTTCTTTCAAATCGACGATGTAGGTCTGGTAGGACTGAGCCACTTCCTCTTGACGACTGAACGCCTCAAGCAACATTTGCTTGAGCAAAACAGGATCGTCTGGAAGGTCGTCGGGCATGAAAGTCATGCCCGGATTATACCGGGTTAAGCCACGAAACGTGGAGTCAGAACCTGATGCGGACGGTTGCGCCAGAGATCAAAACCGTCGAGCAGCCAGTTCAGCTCCTGGACGCTCAATACGATGGCTTCGTCGGTGGCATCAGGCGACGTTTTGAACCGCTCGGACTCCAGGCGCTTGAGCCAAAGACAGAAGCCGTTGCGCTGGTAAGTAGGCCATAGGGGTTTCACCTTCAGCCTCTCGCAGAACCGTACGTGAGTCTCTCAACTCATACGGCTCCCGTTGCCCGGTCGAGCCTCATTTCCATAGACATGCCAGTGCACGAACAACGATGGACATGCCTTCTTCATCCGGTTGAGCCAATCAACACTGCGGCGCTTGTGCCCCGACAGTGGTTTGTACTTCTGACGGGCCCAGCGTTGCAGCTTCAAGTCAAAGTGATTGAAGACCTTGCGCATCACCGTTTTGTAAAAGGCTCCATAGTAGTTCCACCACCCTTGAAGGATAGCGTTGTACTGTTTTGACAGTTCAAGAAGGCTGGCTGGTGTTTGCCGCTGGATATTCCAGCTGCGAGTTTGTTGACGCATCCGTTTCAGAGCCACGTTGCTAGCACCGGGCAGGAAGCTGGTAAACCGGCGTCCATTATTACCCCATGCCGCCCGCGGCCGGAAGGTGAACCCCAGAAACGTGAATTGCGTCGTTGGGTACGCTGCTTTGCGGTTACTGTCTTTGCAATAAACAATCTTCGACTTCTCCGGGTGCATGGTCAGCAGACATACTTCCAACCGTGCCTTGATTGCCGCCATGACTTCACACGCCTGCTTTTCGCTACGGCAGTGAACCACCGCATCGTCGGCGTAGCGTGCAAATGGACAACCTGGAAAAGTCCGTTGCATCCAGGCATCGAACGCATAGTGCATAAACAGATTCATCAATAAGGGACTGACAACCCCACCTTGGGGTGTACCGCTTTCACGCGGAATCTGAACGCCATCAGCAGTCTCAAACGGCGCTTTAAGCCACCGTTCGATATACAACAGAATCCAGTCATCCTTTATGTGATGCCTGACCGCTTTGAGCAGCAGCTCATGATCAATGTGATCAAAGGCTCCCTTGATATCAAACTCCACCACCCAATTAATATTCCAGCAACGCCTGCGAGTGATCTCCACTGCCTGTTTGGCTGACTTTCCCGGCCGGTATCCATAGGAGTCCGGATGGAACAGACAGTCCAGACTCGGCTCTATAAGCAACTTGATAGCAGTCTGAGCCACCCGATCGGCTACTGTTGGAATACCCAGCTTGCGTTTGCCTCCTGATTGCTTCGGAATTTCCATCTGCCGAACCGGTGGCGGAAAATAGGAACCCGACGACATGCGATTCCAAACCTTGTACAGGTTCCGTTGCAGCTTCTGCTCGAACTGGGCAATAGATTGTTCATCTATCCCAGCGGCTCCTCGATTGGCTTTCACTCGCTGGAAGGCCTCCCAAACTGTCAGTTTGGAAATGCTGTACGACTTTGCTGCGCTCATGCCGCTCTTCCCCGCCGAAGCCGGTTGACGACATAAGCGAGCTGGGCAACGCCATCCCTTCGCTCCATTCTCATTACAAGAACTTCATCACTACTACGAATGACTCCGCCCCTCGGCCTTTGCATCGGTATTCTTCCTTGCGGTGGTAGCCGCTTGTCATTTCCCTTGGCATCAAAGGCGAGGTTCTCACGTTCCATATCAAAGCCTGTATTGAGCTCATGCCGCCTATACACCGGCTGCCATCTGGACAGTAGACAGGTATCTTCCAGACTAATCCCGAGGCTAACGGGCGACCTCGGTTTTGACAGCGCTTGAATCCTTAACGATGCGTCTTCGGACGGTTTGCTTTCGCTCATCTTCTCAATACGTACCTGACGCCGTTATCGGCGCCTTTTCCAACGGTCGCTCACCACCACGCCTTTTGAACGCAGCAGCACCGGGCGGTTTGAAGCCAGCTCCTGCAAGCAGACTCCGGGAGGCCTACTCCCATCTTTGATACAGCTTCGCTGGATTACGCCAGCGTTCGTGACACACCCCAATAGAGGATCTTCACTCGGTTACGGTGGCGATTCAGAAATACGAAAAGCACCGGGTCGAATACGGCGACTTTAATATCCAGCTCGACCAGCGCGGCCAGACCGTCGATGGATTTACGGAAGTCGACAGGCTTGGGGTAGAGGTACACTTTTTCGACTTTGGTGTCGGGTCGCATCATGACGGGCTGGCTCCGGAAAGAAATCGAGAGCACAGCATCAGGCTTCAATAGGCGGCTTTGAATGTGGGGTTCATGGATCCCTTACACATTATCGAACGGCTGAAGATGTTGGAATCGCTGGAGGCTCATAAATCGATGATGCAGTTCCATCCAGGAGCACGGGTAAGCTTCGACTCACCCAGTGGTGAGCGCCTGTCCGGTACCGTCATGAAGTTCAACCGCAAGACCGTCACAGTAGTAACCGACACCAGTCAACGCTGGAATATTTCGCCGCACTTGCTGTCACCGATCAAAAACGTACAAGCGCGGACGGTAGTGGATATCAAACCACAAAAAATGAAGTAGCTGCGCCGCGAATGGCCTCCGCACCAGCATGATTTGATTCCTCCCCACCTCAGGCGCCGCCTGTTTGGATAGGTGGGGTTTATGGATCAGTTACACCGCATACGGCTCCCGCCTTGGATTTTGACGCAGAAGCGGGTTGTGGGATAAGGATGCATCGTTAGCTCGCGTGTATAGGGTACCCAAACACCGCGACCTTAATGTCCAATTCGACTTGAGCGGTGGGACGGTCGAGTGATTTTCGGAAGGCGACGGACTTGGGGTAGAGTTAGACTTTTTCGAAATTTGCGTCGGGGCGCATCATGAGGTGCAGGCTCCGGAAAAAAATCGGGAGCACAGCATCGAGGATCAGATGATGATTTTAATAGCGGGGTTTATGGAGCGCTTACATTCCAGATTGATAGAATTCGTAGATTTGCTACAATCACAAATATTGTCTAGCGAAAAATATCGCAAGGCGATACTAAAATAAAATGAAAATGGAGGCATAATGTTGTTCGTAAGCCTTGGAGCATGGTGCCAAGTTAGCTACCAATTAAAAGCGCATTGTGGTGAGGAATTCATCAGCGGGGCGTTCGACTGGCTAGTAACTCCACTACACTCAGTATCAAAAATATTTAACAGCGCAGGCGAACACTTTTCGCAAGATATATTTATCGGCGAACCCTCAAACTCTGTGGAATGCAAAACATACGGAGTTTTGTATCATCATGAGTACCGAAGAGGGCAAGACAAAGTCGCGATAATTGAGCCCGAGAAAACCGAGGAAACCAAAAATAAACTCTTATACAAACACAAAAAATTGGTAGAAGAACTTAAAAAAACAGAAGATGAAGTAGTTTTTATTAGATTTGGCGGACACGCACTGCCAGCTGTTGCTTGGCCATACGCCAAAGATAAAGAAAAAATTACTACAGCCCAATTAAATCAATTACCATTATCCATTCAAAATGCAGTACCAAATCTAAAATTCAGAATTGTATTTATTCGAGACTCTCAGTGCATGAATTTCGAAATCGAAACTCATGAACTCGATAGCAGAATTAGCTTTATGCACGTAGGGCGGGGCGAAAAAGCTCGCTGGGAAGGATCCAACGAAGAATGGTTTGAGCTCATCAACAAAATAAGATCCAATTCAACCGAAACCTTTCTATAATTTCAACGCGTGCCCGCGCGAAAAACAATTAAACAACGGCACGCCATACTAATTTTAGCAAAAGATCGCCACACTGAATGCGGGTAACTCTAGAATCAAATACCATACTTAATCTACACTTTACCATCCCGCAAGATGTAACCACCCACGCCCTAGAAACTCAGCGACGAACAGCGCTTCTTAGATAAGACAAAATCTTTATCTTCGATATAGCGAGTAGCTGAGTACCACAGCGAATTTTGGAAGTCGCACCAGCAGAAACCATTACACCCAGACTTTTATTAGTTAGATCCTCGCGCCAGAATACAGACGCCAAGGCTGCTAACTTGACCTTCGGTATAACCATGAATGACACGAAAAAAGATTCGGAAACATCATCATAGCTAATCGATTATCCAAGCAAGCTACGGAGGACAATACCATTGAGTAGACCCTCAACGACATTCGCACGGTGATCACCAATGTGCGTGATGGCATGAGCAGCGGTTACTGAAGGAGAATGGTGTGCGGGCGGCGGTGAAGGACAAGCAGGCTGCCTGCAACCAGTTGATGGCCGAAGCAGGTGTCAGCGCTGCGCAAACGGCGCGCATCGGTGACGACTGCATCGATCTGCTGGCTTTCGTGGCCTGCACATTGTCTTTTGCCGTGGCAGATGTACCGGTTTACGTGAAAGCGGCCCCCACCCATGCATTGAATACAGCGGGCGGTACCGATGGGTTTCGTGAAGTGGCGGACTGTATTCTTTTGCTCAGGGTAAGGATGCGGTACTGGGCGCTGCTGCGGGTTATGCGCAGGTGATGGCGAAGATGGCGCAGTAAGACTACGAGTCATTCATAGTAGAGAATAACCGGGCCGAAGTTGGGCCCCGTTATCGTTTATGCAGGCCGACATGTGGGCTTTGGCGGGATACATCGCGCCCACGCCTGGTGGGTGAGAACATCCTTATAACGAAGGCGCCCTTGCAGGCGCTTTCGCTGGCAAGCTCCTACAGAGGTCGTGTGGGATCGCGAGGGATTGCAGGAACTGTTGGAGTCCGGAGGTTGGCGGTATCAGTCGAAGATCTCGACGACGCCTACTACAGCGTTTTCGCTATTGGTAACCGCCAAGGCACGAATTTTCTTATCGAGCATGTAGGCTTCAGCTTCCGACAATTGCGCATCATCCTTGATCGTATGCGGGTTAGCAGTCATGAAGTGGGCGACAGTGGTGTGGATCACACCTTGGTTTTCCAGTAATGCGCGACGCAGGTCGCCGTCGGTGACGATACCAACCAAAACGCCTTCATCAATAACCATGGTGAGCCCCAACCGGCTTTTGGTCATCATCATCAGACAATCGTGGAAGCTGGTGCCCGGGGTCACCATTGGTGCTGGCGAGTGCATGACATCGCTGACACGAGTCAGCAGTTTGCGGCCGAGGCTGCCGCCGGGGTGGTAACGGGCGAAGTCCATCGGCTTGAATTGAATGGCTTCGATCAAGGCCACAGCCAGGGCATCGCCCATGGCCATGGTCGCCAAGGTCGAGGTGGTCGGTGCCAGGTTATTCGGGCAGACTTCGCGCTCTACCGAGATATCCAGCCAGATGTCGGCGTGTTTGGCCAGGGACGACTTTCCATTGCCGGTCATGGCGATGATCTTGTTACCGAAAGATTTGATACTCGGAATCAGCTTGACCACTTCCTCTGTCTCGCCGCTGTAGCTGATCAGGACTAACACGTCGCTCGGCTTAAGCATGCCCAGGTCGCCGTGGAAGGCTTCAGCCGGATGCAGGAAGAAACTCGGGGTGCCGGTGGAGGCGAAGGTCGCTACCATCTTTTTCCCGATCAGTCCGGACTTGCCCATGCCACACACGACGGCGCGGCCTTTGCAGCCGAGGATGAGTTCAACAGCGCGCTGAAACTCGCCGTCGAGGCGTTCGGCAAGCTGACTAATGGCTTGCGCCTGGGCGCTAAGGGCTTCTTTGGCGATTGGAAGGTGATTCATGGGGACGCTATCGTTCCTTGATTTAAGTGACGCGTATGTTACCGGTTGAGGCGACGGCAGGAAACGTGACGCAGGTTTAATCTGATCGACGTGTAGGAAATTTCGTAAGTTCTTTTGTCTCCAGCACCGCGATCGTGGCAATGAGGCGATGGAATCCGTACTATCGCGCCGCGTCTGATCCGGAGACATACACGTTCAGATCGGCATTTGAGTAGTTGTTAACAGTTGGAACCCATGGATATCGAATCAAAGCGACATGGAATGTTTGCCCGCAAGAATGCCTTCTGGTGGGGGCATTCCACTCTGGAAAAACGCTTGAGCCACGTGCTCGGTCACCCGCTGGTTGAGTACAGCATCAACACCCGTGATCTTGAGTCCAATGCCTCGTTCGTCAACTACGTACGCCATCACCGCCTGACCCACCTGCCTAGCGGCACCACACTGGATGTGGTGGAAAAGTCGATCCGCAAACTGTTGTTCATCTCAAGTCTGGAGTCGCGCTTTTACCGCGAACGCGATGTGCTGGCAGGCAGCGTGCATTTCCGGCATCCCGGTTGTCTGGGGGTCATTGAAACGCCGCGGGAAAGCCTGGTCTTCACACGTTTCGTTGAAGGCCCGGCGCCACGGATGGTCAGAGTTGCGCCGCAAATTGCCCTGGGCATCGCCGAAATCGAGATGCTGTCCCATCAATTCCTGCAACCTGCCAATTGGCGTCAACGGTATCGGTTCTGGGAAATGGATTATTTCCGCCCTTGGTACCTGCTGCGCTGGCGCTTCAACTTTGTACGCTACCTGCCCTCCCTCATCGAACTGCCCGCTGATGACGCACGTTTTCGCGGCCTGGCCGAGCGTCTGCGCGGTTTGCAGCCGGGACTGCGTCGCGCCCAGTCTCGCGCCAGCCATACCCAGCGCTGTTTTTGCCATATGGATTACCTGGCCAAGAACTTTTTTGTCTCGCCCGAAGGCTTGCAGATGATCGACTGGAGTGAGGTGAAGGTCGGCCGGATCGGTTTTGATGGCGGCGCGTACCTCAGTGGGATTTTCCGCCAAGGGGACATGGCACGTTTTACCAAGGTCCGTGCGGAGTTCCTGAGTGCCTATGCCGATGCGCTGGATGGACGCTTCGACGTGCAAAGTGCATTGCGTAACGTTGACTATTTTTTCCTGCAAAACTCCCTCTGGCATTTCCTGCGCCCCAAGACGATTGCCGATTATCAGCAACGGGGCAAACTGGATTTGCTGCACGAAAAATATGAGTACCTGCTGGAAAAAGGGGCGCTTGCCGGCGACGCATGACGTGAATTCGCTGTCGCGGCGAGCCAGTTGCAACGAAGAAAGCAAAGCCGTTGTCAATCTCGCCGATACCCAAGAAGCAAGCCGCCCATCGGACTGTTTACGCCGTTACAGCTATCAAAATAAAATTTCACACAAGATGTGAAAAAACCGTGCGTTTGGTCAATTTTTTGTGAATGGCGACGTGCCATATGTATTACTATTTGCGGCAAATTTTATTCGACATTTTTTACAGGTTCGCACGTATTCGAGCCTGATAGATGTGTGCACCACTTAGGGATATCCGCTGTTTTTTTATGGACAATGTCGCTTCAAACCGCCGCGCTTTGCTGATTCTGTCTAAAGGTGCGCAACAGATCCCCACGCTCCCTGCCCTGCTGCCTGAGTATCTGCTGCTGTGTGGCACGGTGCGCGACATTGCCCAGGCCGATGAGGTGCTCGCGTGGGGACGCAAACCCAGTGCGATGCGCGCCCAAGAGGCCGCTGAAACTGCCGGATTGCCGCTACTCACCGTCGAAGACGGCTTTTTGCGTTCGGTGGGCCTGGGTGCCGAAGACCCGCCGCTGTCGTTGATCGTCGACCCGCTGGGCATCTACTACGACGCCACCGCTCCTTCTCGCCTGGAACAACTGATTCCTGTGCCGCTCACAGAAGCACAGATCCTGCGCGCCCGTGCCTTGCAAGCAAGTTGGTGTGAAGAGCGCGTGTCCAAATACAACGGCGCTCGCATCGAAGCCTGCACATTGCCGCAGCCGTGCGTGCTGGTCGCCGATCAGACCCGCGGTGATGCCTCACTGCAAGGCGCCACCGTCGCCGATTTCGAGCGAATGCTCGAAGCCGCGCTGGCCCGGCACCCGCAAAGCACGGTGGTGGTCAAGGTTCACCCGGACGTGGTGGCCGGGCGCAAGCAAGGTCACTTCGATCTGGCGGCGCTGCGCAAGCACCCACGGGTTCATCTGATCAGCCATAACGTTCACCCCGCTGAATTGCTGCCCGCCGTGCAGGCTGCGTACGTGATGACTTCGCAACTGGGCTTCGATGCCTTGCTGTGGGACGTGCCGGTGTGCACCTTTGGCATGCCGTTCTATGCCGGCTGGGGTCTGACCAATGATGCCCTGCCCGCTCCCGAGCGACGTCAACCTGTCAGCCTTGAACAGTTGCTGCATGCCGCGCTGGTGGAATACCCGCGCTACGTCGACCCGGAAACGGGCGCGCCTTGCCAGCCCGAGACCGTGTTGGCCTGGCTCGGTCTGCAACGGCGGATGCGCAGTCGGTTGCCGCAAGATTTGCAGATGGTCGGTTTCAGCAAATGGAAGCAACCGTTGGTGTTGGACTTTTTCAATGGTTCATCGATTCGCTTCCTCGGTCGCTTTTCCCGTCGTCGCATCGAGCCGGTCATCACGTGGGGTTGCCAGCACGATGCGCCGTTGAGCAAAAAAGTCGGTAGCCACCTCGGCCGCGTCGAAGACGGCTTCCTGCGCTCCGTCGGCCTGGGTGCGAAGAAAACCCGGCCATTGTCCTGGGTCTTCGACGACCTGGGCATTTACTACGACGCCACCCGTCCTTCGCGCCTCGAACATCTCTTGCAACACGAACCGTGCAGTCCGGGTTTATTGCAACGGGCAGCAGCCTTGCGCGAAGCGATCTGCGCTGCCGGCGTGACCAAATACAACCTGCCCGGCACCACGTGGAAACGTCCCGCCGGCGCCGGGCAAGTGATTCTAGTACCGGGTCAGGTCGAGTCCGACGCCTCGATTCGCTACGGCGCGCACCGTATCCGACGCAACATCGATTTGCTCAAAGCGGTGCGCCAGCACCATCCGATGGCATGGCTGTTGTACAAGCCGCATCCGGAAGTGCTGGCCGGCACTCGCGAAGCAGGCATTGACGAAGAGCGCACCAGCGACTGGTGCAATCAGGTGGTCGGCGATGTGCCGTTTCATGAGCTGTTGACTGAAGTGGATGAAGTGCATGTGCTGACCTCGCAATCGGGTTTCGAAGCCTTGTTGCGCGGTGTGCCCGTGACCACCTACGGCCAGCCGTTTTATGCCGGTTGGGGTTTGACCCGGGACAAAGACCTTAGCCCCGACGTCCAGGCGCGCCGCACCCGGCGCCTGAGCCTGGACGAACTGGTGGCCGCGACCCTGATCCGCTACCCGACCTATGTCAGTCGCATTACTAAAAAATTCACGACTCCCGAACGTACGTTAGTCGAGATTCAACATTGGGATGAAGTACCTACACATGGAAGACGTCCAACATGGCGAGAGATGATCCAGCGTTTGCTCCTCACCGCGTTAAGACCACGCCCAAAAAACTCGTAGTGCCTGTCGCGCGCTCCCCGCGCCCGGTATCGGTGAAACCGCGCAACTCGTTCCTGTTCTTGCAGGGCGTCAGTTCGCCGTTTTTTGCGCGTCTGGTAAAGGCTCTGCGGTCCGAGGGACAGTTGGTCAAGTCGGTCAACTTCAACATGGGCGACATCCTGTACGGCAGCGGCGCGCGGGTATTTTATTCCGCTCGCCCCGAGCAGCTGATGGATTTCTACAGCCAATGTTTCAGGGCGGACCACACTACCGACGTGGTGCTGTTCGGCGACTGCCGTCCGGTGCATCAGCCGGCGGTGGAGCTGGCCAGGTCGCTGGGCATTCGCGTGCATGTGTTTGAAGAAGGTTACTTCCGGCCCTACTGGATCACCCTTGAGCGCAATGGCGTGAACAATCACTCGCTGCTGCCGCGTGATCCGGACTGGTATCGGGAGGTGGGCAAGTACATTCCCCGCTATCACAACGGTAATTCGTTCCGCTTGTCCTTTGCCTCCAGGGCCCTGCACGATGTGATGTACCACGTCGGTGGCGCACTGAACAAAGTGATCTTCCCCCACTACAACACCCACGCGCCGTACAACGCGGCGGTGGAATATGCGGGCTACATTCGCCAGGGCCTTCGCCTGGTCAGTGCCAAGGGCCGCGATTCCGAGGTGATCAGTCAAGTGGCGCACAATCGCTATCGCACGTTCCTGCTGCCACTGCAGCTGGACAGCGACGCGCAGATCCGCGACCACTCGCCGTTCAAACACATGAAGGATGTGCTGAAGCACGTATTGGGTTCGTTCGCCCGCCATGCCGGCAGTGACACGCGCCTGGTGGTCAAAAACCACCCGCTGACCCCGGGCATCATCAATTACCACCGGATCACCCGGCGCATTGCCCACAAATACGGCATTGCCGATCGGGTGGACTTCCTCGAAAGCGGTCACATGCCGACCTTGCTGTCGCATGTCGCGGGCGTGGTCACGGTCAACAGCACCGTGGGCGGTTCGTCGCTGATGCACAGTGTGCCAACCATCGCCCTCAGCGACCCGATCTACAACCTCAAGGGGCTCACCCACCAGGGCAGCCTCGACGATTTCTGGCACACGCCGGAACCGCCTGACACCACGCTGTTCCAGCGCTTTCGCAGCACGGTGATTCACACCACCCAGGTCAATGGCGGCTTCTATACGCGCTGCGGGATCGACATGGCTGTGAACAACTCGTTGGAAGTACTGCTGGCCAAAACCTCTCGGATTGAACGCTACTTATGACGCTGTTGAAAAAACCGCGCTGCATCCTGATCACCGGTGCCACAGGTGGCATCGGCGGCGCACTGGCACCCGCCTATGCGGCACCCGGCATGACCCTGATTTTGCAAGGTCGGCGCACCGAACGCCTGGAGGAAATGGCCGAACAGTGTCGCGCTGCCGGCGCCCGGGTCGTCCTCCATGCACTGGACGTGCAGGACCTGGAGGCGGTGCGTGAATGGATTACCCGGATCAGCGAAACCGAGCAGCCAGACCTGATCATTGTCGGCGCCGGGCTCAACACGGCGAGCGGCCCGAATGCCGAGGATGAAGAGTGGGCGTTGTCTCAGGCGGTGATCGAGGTCAATGTCATGGCCGCCATTGCCACGGTACAAGCGGCGTTGCCGGCGATGCGTGCACGTAAGCACGGGCAGATTGCGCTGTTCAGTTCCCTCGCCGGCTGGCGCGGGCTGCCGGCCACGCCGAGCTACAGCGCCAGTAAAGCGGCAATCAAGGCGTACGGCGAATCCATGCGCGACTTGGTGGCCGCCGACGGCGTGCGCATCAACGTGATCATGCCCGGTTATGTTGAATCGAAAATGTGCTTTGAAATGCCGGGACCGAAGCCGTTGCTGTGGAACCCGGACAAAGCCGCGCAGCGGATTCGCCGGGGCCTGGCAGCCAACCAGGCGCGAATCAGTTTTCCCTTCCCTTTGAACCTTGGATGCTGGGCCCTGGGCGTGATTCCCCCACGGATGTCTTCTGTAATTTTGCGATGGCTGGACTACGGTGCCTGACTTTTTTAACAGTGCTTTCACCTGGGTCATCCTGGGTGGTTTTTTGCTCTCCTGCGCCATCGAAGCGCTGCTGGCTCCCAGGCCCACGTTGCGCCGACCGCTGCGCAGCTGGTTTTTGCACGCCGGGGTATGGTTATTCTCGGTTGCCGTGCTTTATGGCCTGACCGGACGCCCGTATTTCAGTGCGGTGAATGTGCTGGCCCTCTGGCTGCTGATCGTACTGGTGAGCAATTCGAAGTATCACTCGTTGCGCGAACCCTTTGTGTGCGCGGACTTTGAGTATTTCAGCGACGCGGTGCGTTTCCCGCGTCTGTACCTGCCCTTCTTCGGCATCGGCAAAACCATTGGGCTGGCGTTGGCCTTTGTCGCCTACCTGGCCTGCGGATTGTATTTCGAGGCCGCTGCCAGTGATGCGTTGGCAACTGCGGCTATGGCACTGGCCTGTGCCGTGGTGGTGCTGGTCATCGGCGCGTTGAAACCGCTCCAACCGAGCTACGACGCCAGCCTGGATTTACGCCGTTGGGGATTGGCCGCCAGTTTGTGGACCTACTTTTGCGCAGCCCGGCGCAAGGTGCCCATCGACACACTGGGCTCGCCTTTTGCGATCAGTGCGCAATCGATTCGTACCCCTTCTGACGAGGCGCTGCCTGACCTGGTCTCGGTGCAGAGCGAATCGTTTTTCGATATTCGCCGATTGTGGCCCGGTATCCGCGAGCAGGTGCTGAGCCAATACGATGTGCTGCGCACCGAAGCCAGGGCCCATGGGCGCCTGAAAGTCGCGGCCTGGGGCGCCAATACCGTGCGCACCGAGTTCGCCTTCCTGACCGGGATTGCCGGCGACAGGCTGGGCGTTCATCGCTTCAATCCTTATCGCCACCTGGCCCGCCAGGGGTTGCCAAGCGTCGCCGCCGAGATGAAGCGCCGGGGTTATCGCACTGTGTGCATTCACCCTTACGCGGGTAGCTTTTATGGCCGTGACCGCGTGCTGCCGGCACTGGGATTCGATGAGTTCATCGATGTGCGCAGCTTCAATGACGGGCAAAAGGCCGGACCTTTTATTGGCGACTGTGCCGTGGCAGACAAGATCATCGAACTGCTCGACGACAGCGCGCGCACCCAGCCCTTGTATATCCACGCCGTAACAATGGAGAACCATGGACCGCTGCAACTGGAGCAGGTTGACGCGGCCGAGTTGCCAAGCTGGTTCGATCGTCCGCTGCCGGACGGCCTGCGAGACCTGGCGCCTTATTTGCGTCACCTGAGCAATGCTGATCGGATGCTCGGCAAGTTGCGCGAGTACCTGCTGGCCAGCCCGACGTCTACCGGGCTGTGTTTCTTTGGCGACCACGTGCCCATTCTCCCGGATGTGTATACCGCCTTGGGCGCACCCGATGGCGATACGGATTACTTCATCTGGTCCAATCAGGCTCCGTCCTCCAACGCGCCCCGGCCAATAGGCGTGGAACAGCTGGCCAAGTCCTTCGTCGACCACTTGAACAGCAGCCAGCAATCCATCGCAAAGCAAGCCCGGACCGCAACCCATGGCTGACATCGACATCGCCCCCTTGCGGATTGCCCTCGGTTCCAGCTTGCTGGAACCTGATGAGTCAATCGCGCGGATGATCACTTCGGGCCGCAATTCGCTGGCCTTCTTTCTCGGCGATGAAGCCTGCCGCTATCGGCTGCTGGCCGAGTCGATCAACTGGGACCGGATTCTGATCGCCCGCCGCAATTGCACCACCCTTGGCTATGCCGCCTTCAAACATCATCGACGCGGGCCATTTTCACCTGGCATCAGGCCTTTTTTGCGCGAATTCGGCTGGTGGCAGGGTGTATTGCGCTACCTGCTGTTTGCGATCACCGAAGGTCGTGAGTGGTACTACGGCTTTTATCTCTATGGCCTGCATGTGATCAAACATGCACGGCATCAGGGCATTGCCAGTTCGCTGCTGGCCGCGACCTTTGATCAGGCCCGGCAAGCCGGCTATGACCGGGTAGAGCTGGAGGTTCAGGTGAAAAATGTGAGGGCCCAGCGGCTCTATGCGCATATGGGATTCACCCGGATCCGGACCACTGCGGTGAATTGGCTTGGGCGCCTGCTGCCCTTCCCGGCGGTGATCAACATGCGTCGCTCGATGACATCCCAGCCATGAGCGGTGAAGAAATGAGTCGATCGGTTCCCCTTGAGTCACTGGTGGAAGGCCCCGGCTGGGTGGGCATCATGTCGCAGTGGGTGATGTGGAAAGTGCACCACCTGCGTGAGTTTCTCGACCCTGAAGGGCAACCCTACTGGTTGTGGAGACGCGGCCAACAACGGCCCGAAGGTTTGAAGGCGATTTCGGGGATCGGCTACAAAAGTTCGTCCAACCATGCCCGGGTACTGTGCAAACGCTGGGGCATTCCTTATGTGGCGTTGGAGGACGGCTTTCTGCGCTCCTCTTCGCTGGGGGTGGAAGGCGATACGCCGATGTCGATGGTGGTCGATCCCATCGGCATTCACTACCTGGCCGATCGTCCGTCGTTGCTGGAAAACATTCTGCAAACCCCGCACACCTTGACGGCTGAGGAATTGGCAACCGCCCAGGCGTTGATTGCCCTGATGCGCAGCAGCGGGATCGGCAAATACAACAACGCTCCGGATTTGACCGATGACGACGCCCTTGGCCGCGACAAACCGCTGATCCTGGTGGTGGACCAGACCTACGGCGACTTTTCCATACCTGGCGGCGGGCTTTGCGAAGCGGACTTTATCCGCATGCTCGATGCGGCGCTGGCGGAAAACCCCGATGCGGACGTGCGGGTGCGGATTCACCCTGACTGCATCAACGGTCACAAGAAAAGCTGCCTGCTCGACGCAGCCCTTGCACGGGGCGTCGCGCTGGAGAACCGCCACGTATCCTGGGCCTCGCTGGCGAGCCGGGCCCGACGCGTATATGTCGGCACCAGCCAGGCCGGGCTGGAAGCGTTGATTCAGGATGTACCGGTGACGTGTTTCGGGCTACCGTTCTACGCCGGCTGGGGGCTGACCGATGATCGCTTGCCGATCCCGCGACGCCAGGCCCGGCCCACGCTGGAGCAACTGGTGGCCGCCGCCTACATTCGCTATTGCCGCTATGTGGACCCATTGACCGATCAGCGCTGCGACGTGATGACCGTGGCTCGGCAACTGGCCCGGCAAAAACAACAGGACAGCCAGTTCGCCGGCGCATTGACCGTGCTTGGCGTACCTCGGCGCCAGCAACCGGCAATCCGCCGCTTGCTCGACAGCCGTTGGGGCCGAGTGAAATTCTCCCACAATAGCGCCGACCTGATGACGACCGTGGCGCGCGAAAACGGCAAGGTGTTGGTATGGAGCGCCCATGAACCCCGCGATCTGTCATCACGTGCCGCAGCACAGGGCGTACCGCTTTGGCGAATCAGCCAAGACAACGCAACAGCCCGCGTGAACCTCCAGCGTTGCGACGGCGATGTACAACAACTGGCGCAAGTCCGTGGCATGCCGTGTAGCCAACAGCAGGCGCTGGAACACCGCGCACAAAACACACCTGGCCTACTCGAAAACTGCCCGCGCTATCGACAGGTTCGCCGCTACCTCAAAGGCATGTTCCCGCTATAACCCCTGTAGCAGCCGGCTTGCCGGCGAAGGCGCCCCCGCAGCCGCCGCACGTCGCAAGACCGCCTTCGCTGGCAAGCCAGCTCCTACAAAACCACCGTACACGCCATGATTTTTCGCACGAAACCAACCCCGGAGTAGCCGGCCCGTACACATCCGGTTCCAAACTTTTACGACGTTCAATCGTCAACGCCCTAGCCTTACCCTTTTCAACCTATACAGGAGGGCAAAGGATTGCCTACTCGTTCCGACGCCAACCATCTGCGCATCGGTCGCCATTCCCAAGCCGGACAAATCTACCTACTCACTGCGGTGACCCATCGGCGTGAACCGGTGTTCAGCGATTGGCGAGCAGGACGTTTGGTGGTGGATCAGTTTCGTCTGGCCATGACAGAAGGACGGGCAGATTCCCTGGCCTGGGTGGCAATGCCCGACCATTTTCACTGGCTGGTCGAACGCCAGAACAGCACGCTGGCGGAGTTGATGCTTGCCACCAAATCTCGTAGCGCGAGAGAGATCAATACCTACCTGGGTCGCTCAGGCCGATTTTGGCAAAAAGGCTTCCATGATCGCGCCATCCGCCGCGAAGAAAACCTGTTGACGGTGGCCCGTTACATCATCGCCAACCCATTGCGCGCCGACCTGGTCAGGCGTGCTCATGATTATCCGCTGTGGGATGCCAAATGGCTGTGAAGGTGGACTTGCCGGCGAAGGCACGCCGCATCGATCTTCTGGCCGCTCGCCTTAGAGCTTTCGCAGTTCCTGCGCAACGATGGCGACGGTTTCGGCAATTTGCTCCGAGGTGTGCAGGCATGACACGAAGAAGCGCACTCGCGCCGACTTCTCGGGCACCGCCGGATGCAAGATGGGTTGGGCGTTGATTCCACGACGGGACAACGCACTGGACAATTGGGTCGCCTTGAGCGAACTGCCGGTGATGACCGGAACTACCGCCAGACCGGTGCTGGTGCCGGTGTCCAGGCCTGCTTCCCTGGCCAGTTCGAGGAATTGCCTGCCACGCGCCTGCAAAGTGGCGACGCGCTCGCCATCTTCTGGCAGGCAACGCAGCGCCGCTAATGCTGCTGCCGCCACCGATGGCGGCATGCCGACACTGTAGAGAAATCCCGGGGCCAGGAATTTGAGATGTTCCACCAACGCCAACTCACCGGCGATGTAACCACCGCAACTGGCCAGGCTTTTACTCAAGGTGCCCATCCAGATATCCACGTCACTGCCGGCCAGACCGAAATGCTCACGGATGCCTTTCCCGGTCTGCCCCATGACGCCCAGCGAATGGGCTTCATCGACCATCAGCAAGACCTGGTGCTTGCTCCTGAGTTCGACGAATCGAGGCAAATCCGGGAAGTCACCATCCATGCTGTAAATGCCTTCAAGCACCACCAACACCCGCTCGAAATGCTGACGCTGATCGCTCAGCACACGATCGACCGCTTCCCAATCGTTATGAGCAAAACTCAGGCGCCGAGCACCAGACAACTGAATGCCCTGCAGCACGCTGTTATGAATCAGTTCATCGTGCAGAATCAGATCCCGCGGACCGAACAAATAGCCAATGGTAGTGACGTTCGTCGCATGGCCACTGACGAAGGTAATGGCGTCGTCCACTTCATAGAGGCGAGCCAGTTCCTGCTCCAGTTCACGATGAATCGGACGATCGCCCGACACCGGGCGACTGGCCGATACCGACGTTCCATATTGATCAATGGCGGCCTTGGCGGCCTCGGCGACCACCGGGTGTCCTGAGTAGCCCAGGTAGTTATAGCTCGCGAAGTTCACGTAACGGCTACCGTCCATGACGGTTTCGGCTCCCGCCAACCCGTCGTGCAACTTGAAGAACGGATTGGTCAGGCCAAAGTGCGCGGCGCCGTCGAGCATGATGCGTAACTGCTGATAGCCGGGGAACTGGTCAAATCGGCAGAATTGCCCGAACCCCTCGCGCGGGGCACTTTTGAGCCCCTCCAGCGATGGGCTGGATACGCTATTGCCGGCTTTGCGCAGACGCCGTTGCAGTGCCTGTTGGATCAGCTTGTCTTTCATCGAAGTGGCAAGCTTGGGCGAGGTTGTATGGGTCATGGTCCGGATCAATTAATCAAGCGTGAAAGTTTGGAATCCTGAGCATCGAGGCCCGCGCTTAACTGCGCGATATCGCCACGGGAAATATCGACACCATGACGCGAATACGTTTCGCTCGCCAGCGGCTGCAGTCTATTTTCGGCATCCGGCTGCACATCGCCTTGCTGATGACCGCGCAGGAGTTCAAGGATTCGAACGGTGATCTTGCCGATGCTCGACGCTTCGCTCAGCTCCATGACCGGCAGACGCACACCAAATCGCTCCTCGACCGCCACCACCAGTTCGACACTCATCAACGAGTCCAGACCCAACTCTTGAAGCGGTCGGGTGGCGTCCAGTTTACTGGTAGGCAAACGAAGGATTTCGCTGATTTCCTGCTTGAGCATTTCACTGAACAGTTCGATCAGCTCAGGGTCATCCATTTCGGCCAACAGTCGCTGAATATCGTCGGCATCGCTTTCGTCGTCCTGCTCACCACTGTACAACCTCGCCAGTTCATTGAACTTGGGCGAGCCGGCTGCCGGCAGGAAACGCGACAGCGCCTTCCAGTCCAGTTCCAGCACGCCCAGCCCCGAACGACGCTGCAACAGCAAGCGTTCCAGGGTCTGCAGCGCCGCTTGCGATTGCAAGGCTGCACCGCCCATACGACTTTGCAGTGCGTCCTTGATGTCCTGATTGCGAGCCAGGAAACCCGCGTCATCGATGGCCCCCCAGAGCACGCTGGTGGCCGGCAACCCCAGCGCCAGGCGATGGCGCGCCAGTGCTTCGAGCCAATGGTTGGCGGCAACGTAGTTGGCCTGCCCCGGATTACCGAACAGGGTGGTTGCCGAGGAGAACAGCACGAAGAAGTCCAGTGGCAAATGGGCCGTTAACTCATGGAGGTACTGCGCGCCCTTGGCCTTGGGCTCGAGGACTCGTTGCAATTGTTCGCGGGTCAAATTGCGGATCAAACCGTCATCGAACACCGTTGCCGCATGCACCACGCCACGCAAGGGCTGACCGCTGGCGTCAATGCGCGCCATAACGGATGCCAGTTGCGCACGATCGGTGATGTCACAGGCCAGCGCCTGGACCTCGATACCCTGCTCGCGCCACAGCGCCAACAAGGGTTGCGCCTCCTCCGTCGCGGCTCCGCGACGACCTAGCAGGACCAGATGACGAGCGCCTTTTTCCACCAGCCATTGGGCGCTGCGCAGGCCAAAACCGCTGAGGCCACCGGTGACCAGGTAGCTGGCGTTAGCGGCCAATGTCAACTCCGGTGCTGGCGCGACCGACGTCGCGACGACGCCCTGGATCGGCGTGCGATACGTCACGACAATCTTGCCGATCTGACGTGCCTGCTGCATGTAGCGGAACGCCTCGACCACTTCATTGGCATCGAAGGCGCGGTACGGCAACGGGCTCAGAACGCCCTCGCGGAACAGCTCCATCATTTCGCCGAATAGGCGACGGGTCAGCTGCGGGCGCTCGCTCATCAGTTGGTCGGCGTCGATGCCGAAGTAGCTGATGTTATTGCGGAAAGGTCGCAGACCGATTTTGGTGTTCTGGTAGAAGTCGCGCTTGCCCAGTTCGAGGAACCGGCCAAACGGCTTAAGTACTCGCAGATTGCGATTGATCGCCTCCCCCGCCAGCGAGTTGAGTACCACATCCACGCCGCGGCCATCGGTGATGGCCAGGATGTCATCGGCATACGCCAACGAACGCGAGTCAAAGATATGCTTGACGCCCATCAGCCGCAGGAAATCGCGTTTTTCGTCGCTGCCCGCGGTGGCATAGATTTCGGCACCGCACCATTTGGCAATCTGGATCGCGGCAATACCCACGCCGCCCGCTGCGCCGTGAATGAGGATCTTCTCTCCCGGCTCAAGGCGCGCCAGGTGATGCACCGCGTAGTACACAGTGAAGAAGGTACTCGGGATGGTCGCCGCTGCCTCGAAAGACATACCGTCAGGAATGCGTGCCACCGCATTGGCGTTGGTGACCAGACGATTGGCGAAGCTTGACGGACCGAAGCCGACGACTCGGTCGCCCGGCTGGAAATCGCCTTCGACCCGCACCCCTTTGTCCCGCACCACGCCAGCAAACTCGAAGCCAAGCGTCGGTCCCGAGAAGCCATTTTCGATCGCTTCATCGGACAGCAGGCCCAACGCATACATGACGTCGCGGAAGTTCAGACCCGTGGCCTGAACCTCAATATCCAGTTCGTCGTCAGCCGGCAACCGTGGCGCCCGCGCTTCCCAGCGCAAATGGCGCAGCTGTCCCGGCAAATCGAATCCGAGCTTGACCTGGGCCGAAGCCTCCAGCGCAGCGTTACTCGACACCCCATCGGGCTGGATGCGCAGCCGCGCGACATAACGATCGCCCGCCGCACTGATCGCCAGTTCAGTTTCTTCATCAGCGTTGAGCAGTGCCTGAACCAGAGGCTCGACACCGGCCCCCAGCGCCAGATCGAGCAGGCGGACACGACAGCCGACAGCTTCGTTGCTCAGGGTCCGACCGAAGCCCCACAAGGCCGCGTCGGCGATGTCCACCACGGTCGCTTCCGGCCGGGCACCTTGCGGCAATAGATGAACCGCTGCGCCGGAGGTCAGCAACCAGCAATCGGCGGCGATGCCGGCCGACTCACAGGCCTGCGTAATGGCTGCGGCGAGCATGCACCGATCCGCCTGCGCATCCAGCCCTTGGGAGGCGAACAAACCCGCGAGCAGCACAATGTGCTGAGGCGCCGCTGCCTCCTCAATCAACTGTTGCGCCAGAACCACTGCCGAGCCCGGTGCGAGCAGTGCGGCGTCCTGACCTTGCACGCGCAAGACCGACGCCAGTGCCTGGGCAAATGAGCCTTCAGGCCCTAGCTCGTCAGCAACCAGCAACCAGCGTTGACGCGGATACTCGGGAGCAACCGCGAGGGTCTGCACCCCATCTTTGGCGGCCACCAACAGATAACTGCCGGATGCCGACTCCGGAATAAATTCCAGCGGCTCGGATACCGTCAGGCCATGGCGCCGCAATTCCTGCTGCCAGAAGCCTGGCGTCTGCTGCACCGATAGCGCCTGCTGCCCTTGGCGGGCCAGCCACCAGGAAGGTTCGGCGCCGAAAGTAAAGTCGGCCCAGCGTGCAGGATGTTGCGCGAGCAGCAGCACTTCGCCATTGGCACACAACCTTGCGGCCCCCTGTTGCAGACCTTGACTGAGGGCTTCCAGCGGCGCCAGATCAGTGGCGACGAGGACCAGATCGAAACCGTTCGCCGGCACCCGGGCGACTTTTTCCGCCTCTTCCAGGTTCAGCATCTGTAGATCCGGGAAGTCAGTCTGGAGCATCGATGCCGCTTCAATGTTCTGTGCCACGTACTGATAATCGACCCGATCAAAATCCAGCCCGACACACAGATCAGCCGCCAAAGGCGCACCCTCGAAGCCAAGCTCGAGAATACGCAAGCGCTGCCCGTCAGGCAGAGCACTCAAGCGTTGCGCAATGTGCTCTCGCAGACCGCCCAGCAATGCGTAGTGGCCGGACGCGCCGAGCACCAGGCGGGTCAATACGGCGGGCGTGGTTTCCCTCGGCAAAAGCTGCGCAAGACTCATCCGCCCACTGATCAACTCCAGCAGGTGCATGCCGATGCGGCCAACCGAATGAATGATCTGGAAGTGCTCGGGATAACTGCGGAACAGTTCCTGCCAGATGTCCTGTGCACGCGAGCGTTCGCCCTGGTCGGCCAACTGCCAGACGTCGTTGCCGACCGTGACCAGGCTGCCATCCTCTATGGCTTGATTCAGCAAATGGTCAAGGTAACTGCCAGATTCCCAAGTGGCGTACTGCTGCCGCGTCAGTTGACCGCCGAGTTTCTCGACCGCTTCGAGCAGGAAGCTGCCGCACAGGCCATCAAGCAACGGGTCGATTTCATTGGCATACCGGGCCAACCCGTCATCGTCCGCGAGAGTGCCAAGGTGCTGCTGCAGCTTCACCTGCAGCCCAGAACTGACCATTGGCAAGGCGCGCGCATTGGCAGGATAGGGTTTGGCAACCCCGACAAAGTCCGCCAGCTTGATGTCACCGCTGCGATCCTTGTGCAGTCGTACTCCACGAAAACGCGCGTCCTTGATGCAGATGACCGCATTGCCTTGGGCATCGAACAGCGTGAAATCCGCCAGCAACGAATGCTCCGAGCGTTTCACCAGGGTGACCTGGGCCAGGCAAGGCGCAAGACTGCCGGCAGCAAAACAGATTCGCCCCAGTTTCACCGGGATAAAGGCCAGGTCTTTGCGGCACCCGGCATCCTGGCTCAACAGTTGGGTGATCAATTGGAAAGCACCGTCCAGCAGCGCCGGGTGCAGATTCAGAGTGCTCAGTTCGGCCTCGATCAGCGCCGGGACCGTCAAGCGTGCCACTACCTGGTTGCCCTCGATCCAGCCGGCCTCGACCGCTTGATAAGCCGGACCATAATTAAGGCCGACGGCCCGGGTCAGCGCGAGGTGCCCGGACGAATTGAAATCCGGCGCACGCGTCGGCAGCGTCGGGGCGGCGCAGGCCAGCATGCCGCCGCGTGCTTCACCCGGAAGCCTGGCAACCACATGCTGCGCCCACGGCTCAGCCTGGGCGGTGGTGCGCGACACGATGGAAACCGTTCCGTCACTGCTATCGATAGTTACGCGGACTTTTTTGCTGAAATCCGGATGCAGCAAGAGTGGGCTGTGAATTTCCAGCTCTTCGATTTCAACAAACTCGCCGGGTTGATACTGCAATGCCGCTGCCAGTGCGAGTTCGGTGAAACCCGCCCCCGGGAACAGCACCGAGTCGCCCACCCGGTGGTCACCGAGCGTGGGGAACAGTTGCGTATCCAGACGGTTGTCCCAGGTGAACTCGTGCTCGGGCAGCGGGTAACCCAACAGCGGGTGGACGCGTTCGCGGCGCAGGCTGCCGCTTGACTCGGGCGAGTCGGCGAGCCAGTAACGTTCGCGCTGCCAAACGTAATTGGGCAGTAGCACGAAACGCCCGACCTCGGGAAACACGCATTGCAGATCGATGTCGACACCGGCAATCAGCACTTTGGCCAGCGTGCGATCGATCAACTGTGAAGTTTGTTCACCGCGCAGCACCGTCGGGATCACGACACCGTCCAGTTCCTGACGGGTCAGTGCGTCGGCCACATAGGCGCGCAAGATCGGATGGGGCCCGACCTCCACGAAGACGTTGTAGCCCTGCTCGACGAGGGCCTCACTGGCAGACTTGAACAGCACCGGATAACGAATGTTTTTCCACCAGTATTCGGCGTCCAGATATTCGCCAGCCAACAGGTCGCCGGTCACGGTCGAATACATTGGAATACGGGCAGGCCCCGGGACGATGCTGCTCAAGGCTTCGACCACCTGATCGGCAATCACATTCATCGCCGGCGAGTGGAACGCGTAATCGAGTCCCAGGCGACGAGCAAAAACCTGGCGCTCGGTCAGTGCATTTTCCAGGCGTTCCAATGCAACCGGCAGACCGGCGACAGTCGCCCCTTTGAAACTGTTGTCGCCGGCGACCACCAGCTCGTTGTCCAGGCCAAGCGCCTGCAACAGGCTCGCGGTCTCTGCACCTGACAAGCCGACCGCCGACATATTGCCGCAGCCCTTGGTCAAGCCTTGCAAGCGACTGCGATGGTAGATCACGGCGGTGGCGTCGCTCAGCGTCAGCGCCCCGCACGCCCAGGCGGCAGCGACTTCACCCACGCTGTGGCCAATGACGGCCACCGGCACGACGCCTTTTTCGGCGAGCATGCGGGTAACCCCCACCTGCAATGCAAACAGCGCCGGCTGTGCAAATTCAGTCAGCTGATAACGGTCTTCGCCCAACTCACCCGCCAGTTCAGCGATCAACGAATAACCGGCCAGCGGTTGGAAAATCGAGTCCAGCTCAGTAACTGCCTGATGGAACAGCGGGTCGGCCAGCAATGACTTGCCCATGCCCTGCCACTGCGACCCATTACCGGAGAAAACGAACACGGGTCCTTTGGCCTGATCCAGGGCACGACCACTTTCCAGCACTGTCGACAACGCCGGAACACCGGGTTCCGTGGCGAAATCCAGGAGTGCCTGAGCGCTGTCCTGAGCCTGCGCACCGAACACCACAACCCTTTGCGGGTGCAGTTCGCGGCGCACCAGTGACTGGTAGGCAACATCGTAAAGGCTTGCCGCGTTCGGCACGGACATGAATTGCGCGAGCTGTTCACACTGGGCCGCCAGGGCGGTGCTGTCCTTGGCAGAAACCATCAGCGGCACGGATTGTTGCGGTGGGCTCGGGGCTTGCGTTGCCTGCGGCGGACTTTCCAGAATCACGTGGGCGTTGGCCCCGCCGAAACCGAAGGAGTTAACTCCGACCACCAGTTTTCCACTGGATTTGAGGGCCAGCGTCTCGGTGACCACACTCAGGTTGAGATCCGCAAAAGGAATATTCGGATTGAGCTTCTTGATGCCAATGGTGGCCGGCACCTTGCGTTCGATCACACAGTGCAGCGCTTTCATCAGGCCGGCGACGCCGGAGGCAGCCTCAAGGTGGCCGATATTGCTTTTGATCGAGCCGATCAGAAGTGGCTGATCCGCCGGGCGTTGCTGACCCAGTGCCTCACCGATGGCCCGGCTCTCGATGGGGTCGCCGACTGGCGTACCGGTGCCGTGAGCCTCCAGGTAATCGATATCTGCCGCATCAATGCCCGCTGTGTCGTAGGCCTGTTTCATCAGGGCAATCTGCGCATCTGCACTGGGCAGGGTCAGCGTCGATTTGCGCCCGTCGGTATTGGCCGCACTGCCGGCAACGACCGCGAGGATCTGGTTGCCATCAGCGATCGCTTTGTCGTAATCCTTCAGATAAAACAGCCCGGCGCCCTCGGAACGGACATAGCCGTCCGCCGACTCATCGAACACATGGCATTGCCCGGTGCGCGATAGCATTGAAGCCTTGGAAAAGATCAGGAAGCCGAAAGGATGCAGGTGCAGGCTGACCCCACCTGTAATCGCCTGTTCGATATCGCCGTTCTGAATGGCCTGGCAAGCCTGGTGAAAAGCGATCAGGGAAGAAGAGCACGCCGTGTCGATGGCCATGCTCGGACCTTGCAGGTCATAGAAAAAAGACAACCGGTTGGCCGCGATGCTGTTGGTATTGCCGGTGGCGGTGGCGGCGTCGATCATCGACAGGTCATGGGCCAGACGGTAGCCGTAGTCGACACTGGCAATGCCCAGGTAAACACCGCAATTGCTACCACGCAGGCTCGACGGCTTGACGCCAGCGTTCTCAAACACTTCCCAGCCAAGCTCCAGCAACAAACGCTGCTGGGGGTCCATGACCGCCGCTTCACGAGGAGAGATATTGAAGAATCCGGCGTCGAAGGTCGAAATATCGCCTAGGGATCCGGAAGCAAAGGTGTAGGACGTTGCAGGGTTTGCTTTGTCCGGGTGCAGGAATTCGTCTCTAGACCAGCGAGAAGAATCCACCTGGGTGATAAAGCTCTGCCTATCTAGCAGGTGCGGCCAAAAAGTTGCAGAAGTAGAGCCTGGAAACCGGAGAGACGTCCCTATGATTGCAACTTTCTTACGCATTGCAGCTAATCCTTTAATCCCCAGCCCTTTTCCAAGCTGAACAACAATCAAATTCTATTAATGTAAATGTTGGGAATCCGGCTATACCTTGAGTGCTATGTTCTGACCCAACCGAAAACGTAGGAAATTTCCTACACAAAAGCGCGACGAATCATACGCATCCATCCCCCCAAGGGAAACCTGAAAGCTCAATTTCCGGACGGATCAACTTTCACCCACGTTGCGAAATTGCGACAAATGTCAGGTTCTGAAAAAAATACTCATCAAATTCGCGACGCGGCCGACAACGCTTGAAAGCCTTGCGGATTGAAATAGCCATGCGAAACAACCAACCCATTACCCAACGCGAGCGGACCTTCCCGGCTCAGCAACGGTTGATTTCCACCACCGATGCCAAGGGCGTGATCACCTATTGCAACGACGCGTTCGTCGAGATCAGCGGTTTTTCTCGTGAGGAGCTGATCCGTGCCCCGCACAACCTGGTCCGCCACCCCGACGTTCCTGCGGCGGTGTTCGCGCACATGTGGGGCATGCTGAAACAAGGCTTGCCATGGATGGGCATCGTCAAGAATCGCTGTAAGAACGGTGATCACTATTGGGTGAACGCCTACGTAACACCGGTTTTCGATGGCAACCAAGTGATTGGTTACGAGTCGGTGCGGATCAAACCCACCGCCGAACAGATCCAGCGTGCCGAAGCACTCTACCAACGCATCAACCAAGGCAAGTCGGCCATTCCATCGACTGATAAATGGCTACCGGTACTTCAAGATTGGCTGCCGTTCATTCTGGTTAGCCAAGTCAGCTTCATGATCGGTGCCTCGCTGTCGTCCCAATGGGGCTTTGCCCTGGCCGCCGGTCTGTCGGTGCCCTTGGGCCTGATAGGCTTGAGCTGGCAGCAACGCGGGCTCAAGCGCCTGCTGCGCCTGGCCGATCAGACCACGTCCGACCCGCTGATCGCGCAGATGTACACCGACAGCCGTGGCGCTCAAGCGCAACTGGAAATGTCGATCCTCAGCCAGGAAGCCCGTCTGAAAACCTGCCTGACCCGTCTGCAGGACACCGCCGAGCATTTGTCCTTGCAAGCGAAGCAGTCTGATACCCTGGCGCACAACAGCTCCAGCGGCCTGGAACGTCAGCGCGTCGAAACCGAACAGGTCGCCACCGCCGTCAACCAGATGGCCGCCACCACGCAGGAAGTCGCCAGCCACGTACAGCGCACCGCCGACGCCACCCAGGAAGCCAATCGCCTGACCGGTCGCGGCCGCGACATCGCCGGGGAAACCCGCGAAGCCATTCAGCGCCTGTCGGTAGTGGTGGGTGAAACCGGCCTGACCGTGACCCAACTGGCCAAGGACAGCGACGAAATCGGCGGCGTGGTCGATGTGATCAAAGGCATCGCCGACCAGACCAACCTGCTGGCCTTGAACGCTGCCATCGAAGCGGCCCGCGCCGGCGAGATGGGCCGTGGTTTTGCGGTGGTCGCGGACGAAGTTCGCCAACTGGCGCAGCGCACCAGCGAATCCACCGGGCAGATTCACGCCCTGATCGCCAAGCTGCAGCAAACGGCGAGTACGGCGGTGCAAACCATGGAAGCCGGGCATCGTCAGGCCGAAGAAGGCGTGGCGCGGGTACTGGAAGCGGACCAGGCATTGGTGGGGATCAGCGAAGCGGTGGCCAACATCACCGACATGACCACCCAGATCGCTGCGGCGACCGAAGAGCAAAGTGCGGTGGCCGAGGAGATCAGCCGCAATATCAGCAACATTTCGCACTTGGCGGATCAAACGTCAGAACAGGCTCAACACTCGGCGTTGTTGAGTGAAGAGCTGACCAAAACCGCGAATACCCAGTATTCGTTGGTGGAGCGGTTTAACCGCTGATTGTTGCTGGAACGAAAAAACCCGGACAGTGGAAGCTTCCGGGTTTTTTATTGCCGATCTAAAAGGTATGGCGCCTGCCAGGGCCTCTTCGCTGTGAACACAAATTTGTGGGCACCAGAGATCTAATGTAGGAGCGGGCTTGCCCGCGAAGAGGCCCGAACTGCCAGCGAAAATCTTACTGAAGAAACGAGGCAACCTTCTGCGCCGCAGCCGCCAAATGCTGCTCATGCGTAAACCCCGAAGCCTTCAGCGGTTTCAAATCATGATCCCCCGCCACCAGCCACATCATCTCGATGCTCGGCGATAACACATACCTCTCCACCGCCTCCCGATTACCCAGCGCATCCCGCTCGCCCTGCACAATCAACGTCCGCGTCTTCAACCCGGCCAAATGCTCAACCCGAGGCTTTTCCGGTTTGCCGACGGCATAAAACGGATACCCCAGACACACCAGCGCATCAGCGCCCAACTCATCCGCGAGCAAACTCGCCATCCGCCCGCCCATCGACTTGCCGCCGATGGCCAGGCGCCCAGTGACATGGCGTCGCACCAGGGCATACACCTCACGCCAGCACTCCAGCAGTTTCGGGGCTGGATTGGGTGGGCGTTTACCTCCATCAACACGCCGTTGCGCCATGTACGGAAACTCGAAGCGCACCACGTTGACGCCTTGATCGGCAAGGCGTGCAGCCATGTCGTTCATCCAGCCGCTGTCCATCGGCGCGCCGGCACCGTGGGCGAGGATCAGGGTCGCCGATGCTGGCGCGACAGCTGCCTTCCACAACCATCCGTGATCCCGCACGCACTGCGCCCATTGATCCCCGTCAATACTGGCCATGTGCTGTTTGTCCATGCTTGCCTCGCTTTTAGTCTGCCTATAACTCCAGGCGAAGGAAGCGTCTGCCTTGCGGCTTATTCGCAAAGACGGGCCTTCACTTCGGCTGAACCGTGGATGGGGAACCATGAACACTTCTATCAGTACCGCCTATAACTACAAGGTGGTCCGCCAATTCGCCATTATGACGGTGGTGTGGGGCATCGTCGGTATGGGGCTCGGGGTTTTTCTCGCGGCCCAATTGGTCTGGCCCGAACTCAACTTCAACTTGCCGTGGACCAGTTTCGGCCGGTTGCGCCCGTTGCACACCAACGCTGTGATCTTCGCGTTCGGCGGTTGCGCCCTGTTCGCCAGTTCGTTCTATTCGGTGCAACGCACCTGCCAGACGCAATTGTTTGCGCCAAAAATCGCCGCGTTCTGCTTCTGGGGCTGGCAGTTGGTGATCCTGTTGGCGGCCATCACCTTGCCCCTGGGTTACACCAGTTCCAAGGAATACGCCGAGCTGGAATGGCCGATAGACATTCTGATCACCATCGTCTGGGTCGCCTACGCCATCGTGTTCTTCGGCACACTGGTCAAGCGCAAGACCAAGCACATCTATGTCGGTAACTGGTTCTTCGGTGCGTTCATCATCACCGTGGCGATTCTGCACATCGTCAACAACATTGAGCTGCCGGTGAGTTTCACCAAGTCCTACTCGGTGTATGCCGGTGCAACCGATGCCATGGTGCAGTGGTGGTACGGCCACAACGCCGTGGGCTTTTTCCTCACTGCCGGTTTCCTCGGGATGATGTACTACTTCGTGCCGAAACAGGCCGAGCGGCCGGTATATTCCTATCGCCTGTCCATCGTGCACTTCTGGGCGCTGATCACCCTGTACATCTGGGCCGGCCCGCACCATTTGCACTACACCGCGCTGCCGGACTGGGCGCAGTCGCTGGGCATGGTGATGTCCTTGATCCTGCTGGCACCGAGCTGGGGCGGGATGATCAACGGGATGATGACGCTCTCGGGCGCCTGGCATAAGTTGCGCAGTGACCCGATCCTGCGCTTCCTCGTGGTGTCGCTGGCGTTCTACGGCATGTCGACCTTCGAAGGACCGATGATGGCGATCAAAACGGTCAACGCCCTCTCCCACTACACCGACTGGACCATCGGCCACGTTCATGCCGGCGCACTCGGCTGGGTGGCGATGATTTCCATCGGCGCGTTGTACCACATGATTCCTAAAGTCTTTGGACGCGAGCAGATGTACAGCGTCGGCCTGATCAACTCGCACTTCTGGCTCGCGACCATCGGCACTGTGCTGTACATCGCGTCCATGTGGGTCAACGGCATCGCCCAGGGCCTGATGTGGCGCGCGGTCAACGAAGACGGCACGCTGACCTACTCCTTCGTCGAAACCCTGGTGGCCAGTCACCCTGGCTTCATCGTGCGGCTGGTGGGCGGGGCGATCTTCCTCAGCGGCATGTTCCTGATGGCTTACAACACCTGGCGCACCGTACGGGCCTCGCAGCCTGCCGACGTCGCCGCTGCCGCGCAGATGGCTTGAGGAGTCCGCGATGAAACACGAAACAATCGAGAAAAACGTCGGCCTTTTGCTTTTGTTGATGGTGCTGGCCGTGAGCATCGGCGGTCTGACCCAGATCGTCCCGCTGTTCTTTCAGGACGTGACCAACAAACCGGTGGAGGGCATGAAGCCCTACACCGCGCTGCAACTGGAAGGTCGCGACATTTACATCCGCGAAGGTTGCGTCGGATGCCACTCGCAAATGATCCGCCCATTCCGTGCCGAGACCGAACGCTACGGCCACTATTCGGTCGCCGGGGAAAGCGTCTGGGATCACCCGTTCCTCTGGGGCTCGAAACGCACCGGGCCGGACTTGGCACGGGTCGGCGGTCGCTACTCGGAAGACTGGCATCGCGCACACTTGTACAACCCGCGCAACGTGGTGCCGGAATCGAAAATGCCCGCCTACCCATGGCTCGTGGCCAATCAACTCGACAGCAGCCACACCGAAACCAAGATCCGCGCCATGCGCACCCTCGGCGTGCCGTACACCGATGATGACATCGCTGGCGCAGTCGCCTCGCTCAAGGGCAAGACTGAAATGGACGCCTTGGTTGCTTACCTGCAAGTGCTCGGTACTGCCATCAAGAGCAAGAGGTGAAGCATGGTCATTGAATTGAGCACTGGAATGATCCGAGGCCTGGGCACGGTCGTGGTGTTTGTGGCCTTCGTCGGCCTGACGCTGTGGGTGTTCAACAGCAAGCGCACGCCGGAATTCGCCGAAGCGCGCCTGCTGCCGTTCGCCGATGAGCCACAACCCGACACCCCCCCAGAATCTGCAACAAGGAGTACACGGCCATGACCACCTTCTGGAGTACGTGGATCTGCGTACTGACCATCGGCAGCCTGATCGGCCTGACCTGGCTGCTGATCGCCACCCGCAAAGGTGAAACCAAGGGCAGCGTCGACCAGACCATGGGGCACAGCTTCGACGGCATCGAGGAGTACGACAACCCGTTACCGCGGTGGTGGTTCATGCTGTTTGCCGGCACGCTGGTGTTTGCCGTGGGTTATCTGATCCTTTATCCGGGCCTTGGCAACTGGAAAGGCCTCTTGCCGGGCTATGAAAACGGCTGGACCGGCGCACATGAATGGGAAAAGGAGATGGACAAGGCCGACGCCAAGTTCGGGCCGATCTTCGCCAAATTCGCCGCGATGCCGCTGGAAGAAGTGGCCAAGGACCCGCAAGCGCTGAAAATGGGCGGCCGCCTGTTTGCCTCCAACTGCTCGGTCTGCCATGGCTCGGATGCCAAGGGCGCCTTTGGCTTCCCGAACCTGACGGACAGCGATTGGCGCTGGGGTGGCGACGCCCAAATGATCAAAACCACGATCATGGGCGGTCGCATGGCAGCCATGCCGGCCTGGGGTGAAATCCTCGGAGAGGCCGGCGTGAAAAATGTCGCGGCGTACGTTCGCCATGACTTGGCCGGCCTGCCGTTGCCTGCCGACAGCGGTGCCGATCTGCAAGCCGGACAGCAAGTGTTCAACACCACATGCACAGCCTGTCATGGGGCAACGGGCAAAGGCACTGAAGCCATGGGCGCGCCGAATCTGACGCATCCGAACGGATTTATTTACGGTACAAGCCTGGCACAACTGCAGCAGACCATTCGTCATGGCCGTCAGGGCCATATGCCGGCGCAGAACGAAATGCTCGGCAATGACAAAGTGCAACTACTGGCGGCTTACGTGTACAGCCTGTCCCACGGTGCCGGTACCGAGCGCTTGCAGGCTGAAGGCAAAACCGAATAATTCTCGACCGCTCTGCTGCCGCATTCTCCCGGATGCGGCAGTTCCCTGCTTCTTTGCGACCCATTGTCGCACCCTCCTCTTGCTCTTTCTTTCGGTTCACCAGATTCGGGTCTAAGCTTGCTCGGTGCGGACTGACATGAGCCGGTTCCAGGTCGTTTTTAGCCGATGTGTTCGACGACTCTGTTCGATGACAAGCTGCAAAGGCTGGTAATTACCGGCTGTCGCGCCAATTGCCGTCGGTCACTTGATCGTTGCGTTTGAACACGTCCAGTTACAACTGACCGGACCCCCTCACCATTTTCATCCGCTGCGACATTTTGCCCTCGGGCGATTTTGTCCTTACGCGGCGCATGGAAAGGCCGCAGAATCAGCTTTAGAAAGCCTTGACCGGGGTCATGGCGCGTTGCAATGACCCCCTGCTTTCTCCATACTTGCGGCCGATTTTTACTCCTAATAAAACACCCAAACCGTGGAACCTTAGAATGAGCACAGCAATCAGTCCGACTGCTTATAACTATAAGGTAGTCCGCCAGTTCGCCATCATGACGGTGGTCTGGGGGATCCTTGGCATGGGGCTCGGTGTCTTCATCGCCTCACAGCTTGTATGGCCGGAGTTGAATTTCGGTCTGCCGTGGACGACTTTTGGACGCTTACGCCCGTTGCACACCAACCTGGTGATTTTCGCCTTCGGTGGTTGTGCACTGTTTGCCACTTCTTATTACGTCGTGCAGCGAACCTGCCAAACGCGACTGATTTCCGACAGCCTTGCGGCCTTCCACTTCTGGGGATGGCAAGCGGTGATCGTCGGTGCCGGCATTACTTTGCCGCTGGGCTACACCACCAGCAAGGAATACGCGGAGCTGGAATGGCCTCTGGCTATTTTGCTGGCCGTTGTCTGGATCGTTTACGCTCTGGTGTTCTTCGGCACTATCGTCAAGCGCAAGACCAAGCACATCTATGTCGGTAACTGGTTCTACGGCGCGTTCATCGTCGTGACTGCGATGCTGCACATCGTCAACCACATGTCGCTGCCGGTCAGCCTGTTCAAGTCCTATTCGGCTTACGCCGGTGCGACTGACGCAATGATCCAGTGGTGGTACGGCCACAACGCCGTAGGCTTCTTCCTGACCACCGGCTTCCTGGGAATGATGTACTACTTCGTTCCGAAGCAGGCCGAGCGTCCGATCTACTCCTATCGCCTGTCCATCGTGCACTTCTGGGCGCTGATCACCCTGTACATCTGGGCCGGTCCGCACCACCTGCACTACACCGCTCTGCCGGACTGGGCTCAGTCGCTGGGCATGGCAATGTCGATCATTCTTCTGGCACCAAGCTGGGGCGGCATGATCAACGGCATGATGACCCTCTCGGGCGCCTGGCATAAGCTGCGCACCGACCCGATCCTGCGCTTCCTGGTCGTGTCGCTGGCGTTCTACGGCATGTCGACCTTCGAAGGCCCGATGATGGCCATCAAGACCGTCAACTCGCTGTCTCACTACACCGACTGGACCATCGGCCACGTACACGCCGGTGCTTTGGGCTGGGTAGCGATGATCTCGATCGGCGCGATCTACCACATGATCCCGAAACTGTTCGGTCGCCCGCAGATGTACAGCGTCGGCCTGATCAACACGCACTTCTGGCTCGCGACCATCGGTACCGTCCTGTACATCGCTTCGATGTGGGTCAACGGCATCACCCAGGGTCTGATGTGGCGTGCAATCAACGATGACGGCACCCTCACCTACTCGTTCGTCGAAGCGCTGCAGGCCAGCCACCCTGGCTTCATCGTTCGCGCCATGGGCGGTGCGTTCTTTGCCAGCGGCATGCTGTTCATGGCCTACAACGTATGGCGTACCGTACGCGCCTCGAACCCGGCAGAAGCCAAAGCCGCCGAACAGATCGCTGTAGTTGGAGCTCACTGATGAAGCATGAAGCAGTCGAGAAGAATATTGGCCTGCTGGCCTTCTTCATGGTTATCGCCGTCAGCATCGGCGGCCTGACCCAGATCGTTCCGCTGTTTTTCCAGGACGTCACCAACAAGCCGGTCGAAGGCATGAAGCCGCGCCCCGCCCTTGAACTGGAAGGCCGCGATATTTACATCGCCAACGGCTGTGTCGGCTGCCACTCGCAGATGATCCGCCCGTTCCGTGCTGAAACCGAACGTTACGGCCACTACTCGGTCGCCGGTGAAAGCGTCTGGGATCACCCGTTCCTGTGGGGCTCCAAGCGTACCGGTCCGGACCTGGCCCGTGTCGGCGGTCGTTACTCCGATGACTGGCAGCGTGCGCACTTGTACAACCCGCGCAACGTTGTGCCTGAGTCGGTCATGCCGGCTTACCCGTTCCTCGTGGAAAACAAGCTCGACGGCAAAGACACCGCCAAGAAAATGGAAGTTTTGCGCGCGCTCGGCGTCCCTTACACCGACGAAGACATCGCCGGTGCCAAGGATGCTGTGAAGGGCAAAACCGAAATGGACGCGCTGGTGGCCTATCTGCAAGGCCTGGGCACCATCATCAAAAGCAAACGGTGATTTAGATGGATATCGGGATGATTCGTGGCCTGGGCACCGTTGTTGTGATGGTGGCCTTCATTGGTCTGGCGTTGTGGGTGTTCAGCCCCAAGCGCAAGTCGGAGTTTGAAGACGCGACCTTGCTGCCTTTCGCGGATGATCCCGAGGCCATCAAGCACGTCGAGCAAGCTTCTAGGAGTAACAAAGAATGACTACATTCTGGAGTCTGTACGTCACAGTCCTCACTCTCGGCACCATTTTCGCCCTGACCTGGCTGCTGCTGAACACCCGCAAAGGTCAGCGCGCCGAGCAGACGGAAGATACGGTTGGACACTCCTTCGACGGGATCGAGGAGTACGACAACCCACTGCCAAAATGGTGGTTCATGCTGTTCGTGGGCACCATCATCTTCGCATTGGGCTATCTGGTGTTATACCCGGGCCTGGGCAACTGGAAAGGCCTGCTGCCGGGTTACAACTACCTCGATACCGAGAAGCAGACCGCGTTCGCCAACGGCCAGACTGGCTGGACCGGCGTTCACGAGTGGGAAAAGGAAATGGCCAAGTCGGACGCCAAGTTCGGCCCGATCTTCGCCAAGTTCGCCGCCATGCCGATCGAAGAAGTTGCCAAAGACCCGCAGGCCTTGAAGATGGGTGGCCGTCTGTTCGCCTCCAACTGCTCGGTCTGCCACGGTTCCGACGCCAAGGGCGCTTACGGCTTCCCTAACCTGACTGATGCTGACTGGCGTTGGGGCGGCGAAGCACAAACCATCAAGACCACCATCATGGGTGGCCGTCACGCGGTCATGCCAGCGTGGGCTGACGTGATTGGCGAGCAAGGCGTTGCAGACGTTGCCGCGTTTGTACTGACCAACCTCGATGGCCGCAAGTTGCCGGAAGGCACCAAGGCGGACCCGGTTGCCGGCCAGAAGCTGTTCGCCGCCAACTGCGTGGCCTGCCACGGTCCGGAAGGCAAAGGTACGCCAGCGATGGGCGCACCTAACCTGACCCATCCGGCCGCGTTCATCTACGGTTCGAGCTTCGCTCAATTGCAGCAGACCATCCGCTACGGCCGTCAGGGCCAGATGCCTGCGCAAGAACAGCTGCAAGGGAACGACAAGGTTCACCTGCTGGCCGCTTACGTCTACAGCCTGTCTCATGGTGAGAAAGCACCGGCGACAGACGCCCAGTAAGGCACACGCCTGTCGCAACATAAAACGGCCCCGTCATTTGACGGGGCCGTTTTCGTTCTGGGGCGCGATCAGATCGGGCGAAGTAACTAAGTCGCTTTAATCAAAACATTAAAATGAGCGCTAACTTATAGATCCGTATTTTTTTTGACTGCACAGTCACAAAGCTATTACTTGATCTAATTTGGAAGAACAGATGTCTGGCAACGTAGTTACGTTAAATACTGCTGTAATGCTCTCACGCACCCTCGACACCTCTACCCCCGCGCCGTCCTCTCATCATTCGTCGCTGGCTAATTACCCGGTACTCCAGCAACAAGTCGAAAACCTGAAATACTTATCTCCTTGGGATCACAACACCACCGCTTTGGTCAAATTGGTAGCTCAGGAACTGCATGCCAGCCAAGAGGAGTTGTCTGTCCACCTGGATAACGACCGCTTCCTGGCCGGTCTGGAAAAGTTCGTTTGGCGCAGCAACGCCCGACACGCGCCGGAGTATTTGCGGGTGTTTTTTCACAAGGTCGCCGCCGAAGTGGAGCGTGATCCGGAGCATTTTCATGACCTGTTATTCGGTGAACAGGGCGACGCCGAAACATCGTTACTGGGGTCGGGAATAGCGCTCTCCGCAGATGCGCCCCCCACCGAACAAAAAACCAACAGAACAAAGAGAAGCATTCAAGACAGCGCTAGATCCATCCCGCAACGCATTGAAAGCCTTCGCCAAGAAACAAACCCTAATAATTCGATAATAAATGCTGTTTTTACGAGTATTGATGAGTCAACCGCTGTTAGAAATGCAAGGGGAAGGCCTCAGGCAGAAAGAGATGTCATACGCCTCCTCCAATCTATTGAACAGGTATCTGCATTCATTGAAGGGCTAAACTTCGCCTCTCGCCAGCTCTACCGTCCGCTGCTGGATGGGTTGTGGCAAATGGCAGACAGTTTGCCCGATGCTTTCGGCCAATCCCGGGTGAGCCAATACAAGCAGACCTTGTTGATTACAAGCACGCCGCCATCTCCGCTGGAGCCCGAGGCAACTGAGCCAGCGAGTAGCGCAGAGCTCTCTTCGGCGCAAACTCTGCAACAGCTCGAAGCCCTGTACAACCCCATTCTTGATCCTTCGGCGTTTATTGATGATTACATCAAGACCGGAATACAACGCTTTGAACAACAAACCGGCACGACCACTTATTTGTCGCCAAACAGCCATGTAGATGTAACTTACCATCCTGGTCCCTACGACCCCACGATGGTGCCCCCTGACCTACGAGCACCGAGCAGTACGACGGTAAGCGTCCCGCTGCGCGACGTGGTGACGGGACACTATTTGTATGATTTCAAGCAAGCGAGGGATTCACTGGGCCATCGTTACTCATATCCCCGAACCACTTTCGAGCCGAGTGGGCTAATCAATGCACTGACTCAGGAAAATCTGCAAACCGCGATGAACAGCGCGTTGTCGACATACCGCGACAACGTGTCCAACCAGACCGGATTGAAAGCGCTCTATCAGAACATGATAAAACTGCGCGGCCTGGCGTATCTGGATAGTCCAAATAAAGACCCTGCCTATGTGCAAGCAGTGGAGGATTTCCTAAAAGGAAATATCCAGGCCAAGGAAGTATCCTTCGGGGGGACCAAACTGAACGGCGTATTTTTGATCCCCTCCGGCGAGGCCGGTGGAGTGCTCTTCAGCGTGGATGAATCGACCTTTTTCCATGTAGGCAACCAGTCGCTTACCTATACAAGGACTATGGCCAGGCAGGAAACCGCAACAGTATCCGTTTTTCCCCGCACCACTGAATTCAAGCAATGGTTTCTCAGCAAAATGCCCAGCCATATTGCCCAGACCTATAAGAACGATCCGGTTTCAATATTTGATAGCGTCATCTATGCAAATTCACAGCCGAATTTTCCAATCACCAGGCGCCTGGAGCGACCGGTCACATTCACCGCAACCCAAGACCAAGGCGATCTGGCCAATAAATTGTTTGATGGCCTGATGAACCGCCTGGATTCGGACATCGATTACCTGGTTTTCAGTTCCTGGGAGCAAGCCACTGAACATTTGCTTGAGGTGGCCAAGACCATTCTGATGGTTGGCGTCATTGCGTTGAATACCGCCCTACCCGGAACGGGTACTTTGTTGAGTCGTGGCGGACTGTTCATGGCCAGCCTCGCCGTAGATGGTGCTTACGTAGCGGCCAGCGCGACCCAGGCGCATATGGCCGATAGGCCGGAAGATGCCGCGTCTTTTCGCAACGACGCTATCTTTGCCGGCGTATTGAGCGGACTTGGTGCTATTGCAGGCGCAGCCCCCTTGACCCGGCGCGGAGTTACTGAAGCCCTTGCCCTCTATCGGCAGACCAAGTCAGCGGCACACACGCTCATCCCAGCGGCATTACGCAGAGTGACCTGGCAAAAACTGTCCGATAGCATCAAAGTCAATCTGCTGGTCGACACCATGAAGGACAGCCTGCCCGCGCGCGACCTGGCACGCCTGACCAATTCTGAGGTCGTTGCACAGTCGATACGCCAGAATCTGGTATTGGATTCTCTGGGGAGCGCAAAAACCCGCTTCGCCTGGGGTGACCTTGCACTCGAACAAGCTCAGGTTCAGCGACGGCTACAGTCAGACCTGGCACGTTTGAGCGAGGTCAATACTCACATCCGTGGACTTCTGGATTCGCCCCCCACATTACCGCGGCAAACTTTGCCTGGGGAACCCATGCAAGCTGCCGCGGACTGGATTACAAGCAATAGCCGCTCCGCCGCCGACGCAGCGTCGATCAGCGAATTACAAGGGCGTATCAGGAGTGCACTTTCACAGAATCGCCAAGCTGATCTATTGGATATCAATACAATCGATCGCCTGCACACTGCGGTATACCAGCCAGCAGCAGGGCAAGTAGAGCGGGTTTTCCGCTCAAGCAGCGACCCCATGTTCATGGGGTCGGATATCGCCCGAGTCGGTTTTGAGAACGCCCTGAGCGAGATCAGGATCAAGGTTCAGGCCGGTCAAGTGGACGCGGGTGAAGCACTCTTTGCCGCCATCGTCCGTTACCACCCCTACGGCGATGGCAATGGTCGAACCGCACGGGCCTTATACGCATTGGCGCAATTGAACAAACAAGAGTCTTCCTTCAAGGCCTTGACCCCACTGGCTGAAGACATTCTCAATCCACCGATGCGCCGCATCACCTAATTCGCCGACAATCAAGGCACGGCGCGTGATTCAACACGCGCCGTCCACTGTTGTATTACTAAAAATGAGCCATTGGTCATCGCGATGATTGGTTTCTACAAGCGATCCAAGAAAATAGTTCATACCTTGCTCGAAATGAACTCATATCGATCAAGAGGCAAGTATGCCAATCCAGCTCACGCCATCGCAGCGCGTAGCCACTGCACGCACGGCCGAGGTAGCTGGCGCCAGCCAGCCAGATAGCCGCGTTGCCGCTGCTGTCAAACATTGCGGCAACGTTTCGACGCAACTGTCACCTCTTCTGAATACAGACGAAGGCCGCAGTCCGTTCCAGCGAGTGGGGGCTTTCCGGGGTGAGCGACCAAACGTGGCGCAGGCCTTGGCGCAGGCGCAGGCCAAGGTCGATTGCTTGCGTGACAATGAAATGCTTTTGCTATCCACGCTTGCAAAGCCCTCTATGACGTCCCCACGTTCCATTCAGACCTTATTCGCGCTTCAACAAACCCGTGTGGATGCCGCGGCACTCGCACTCGGGCAACTGGGCAAAGACACGACGGCACTAAAACAAATGTCTGACCAACTGCGAGCCTCGTGCTTCAAAGACGACAGAGCGGCAACCAAGGCTGAGCTGAAGGCCGCTGAGCGACTGGACAAGGACATGATCCAATTTGTCGCAAACCAATTGCAGCGGCCGGGGATAAGCTCCAAAGCGGTGATGCGGGAGGCTGAAACGGCATTTCTCAGCGCCCGGCAGGCGTTGCTTAACGGTAACCTGTGGAACAAGGTGGAAACCAGTTTCAAACATGACAATCAGCGTTACGCCTGCACGATGACACCTGCTGCGCAGATGAAGCTGGAGGACAATGATATTTTTCCAGTTTCCTACCGCGGCCACGGCGTCGGTTCGTCATCCACCCGCGAGATCGCGCACGCCACCAATTTGTGGACATCGGAAATCCGGGCGCTGGGGCATGATGGTCGGGAACAGTTACTGTTCAAGGGGGTCCGTCACGGCACGCTATCGCCTTATGGGTTGGAGAAGGGAAGCGAGCAACGGCACGCAGGCGCACAAAACCGGGCGCGCGAGGTAGTAACAGCAGCGCTATTTGCGCGCCCTGAATTACTGCGGTTAGCCCTGGCGGGGGAAGTGGTCCCGCTCCATCTCGTGTCAACGTCGCTGTTGACGGGCGGGCTTGGGGGGGAAGGCGACATGCTGAAGGATCAAATAGGGGCATGGCAGGCGCTTTGTCAGACGCAGCCGCTGGTCTTGTCCCTGATGGGTGGTGACGGCAAGCAACACACTGTCCGCGTCAACCTGGAGGTCGCTGCATTTAATTTCGGGGTCAACGAATTTGCGCTGAAATTCCATTTTGGCCACACCCAGGCTGATCGTTACAACGCCACCGCATTGCGCCAACTACTGGGGGAGGATCTCCGGCCATCCGCTGCTCCGGGGGGCTGGGTGGGAGAGTATCTGAATCGACACCCGATACCCGCAAATGCCAATCGGGTGGAATTGCTGAGCGGCCAACTGAAGGAAATCCTGGCGACCAAGGCGCATAAACACGACGGCAAAGAACCTTACAAAGCAGCGCAGCGCGCAGCGATGCTGGCGTTCGAAATTGGCGCAGTGCCTTGCTGGAACTGCAAGAGCGGCAAGGACAGAACCGGTATGCTGGATGTCGAGTTGAAGCGCGAAGCGGTGGCTTTGCATCAAAACTGGGAGCCGATTGCTCCCGGCAGTCAGCTGACAAAGGGCCACCAGCGACTGCTGCAACAAACACTGCTTCACGGCGGCAACAGTGAGGTGCAGGCATACAATACCGGCGCTCCGGGAAATAAAGTGATGAAAGACGTGCCAGGCTTTGGTCTGTCATACCGATCACGCGTGGGCGATGATGAGGTATGGGACAAGGCCCAGGGCTTGTCCCGCCTGGTCTGAATTCCGGGGGGCTGAATCCTGTGCGTAGCAGTATTCAATTGATCGGCCCAAAGGCTGATCATCCTGCGCCCCCGGCAAAACCGTCCATAATTCACAAGTCAATTGATACAAATCACTACACCTTCAGTTGATTTCCACCAACGTGACCAAAGGTCGCACCCTTGTGCTAGAGCTTCAGGCGTATCATTGCGCCACTGCAACACCCCTTTTTGACCGCGGTTGGCATGTACTGACCGGGGCATTTTTCCACTGCCGTGGGATGCAACGATGAGCAACCAGATTCCGGTACACGACATCACTCCGCCCAACAAAGACGCGAACAAAAGCGTCGACCTCTACGCCTCTCGGGAAAAGATCTACACCCGCGCTTTCACTGGCCTGTTCCGCAATCTGCGGATGATGGGCGGCGCCTTTTTGTTTCTGTTGTATTTCGGCACGGTATGGCTGAACTGGGGTGGTCATCAAGCCGTCTGGTGGAACCTGCCGGAGCGTAAATTCTTTATTTTTGGTGCAACGTTCTGGCCTCAGGACTTCATCCTGCTGTCGGGGCTTTTGATTATCAGTGCCTTCGGACTGTTCTTCATCACCGTCTACGCCGGTCGCGTCTGGTGCGGTTATACCTGCCCGCAGAGCGTCTGGACGTGGATTTTCATGTGGTGCGAAAAAGTCACCGAAGGCGACCGTAACCAGCGTATCAAGCTCGACAAAACGCCGATGAGCGCCAACAAATTCTTGCGCAAATTCAGCAAGCATTCGATGTGGCTGCTGATCGGCTTCGTCACTGGCCTGACCTTCGTCGGTTACTTCTCGCCGATCCGCGAACTGGTGTTCGACTTTTTTACGGGCGAAGCGGATGGCTGGTCGTATTTCTGGGTGGGTTTCTTCACCCTCGCCACCTACGGCAACGCCGGCTGGCTACGCGAGCAGGTGTGCATTTACATGTGCCCGTACGCTCGCTTCCAGAGCGTGATGTTCGACAAGGACACATTGATCGTCTCCTACGATCCACGTCGTGGCGAATCCCGTGGCCCGCGCAAGAAAGGCATCGACTACAAAGCCCAAGGCCTGGGCGATTGCATTGATTGCACCATGTGCGTCCAGGTCTGCCCGACCGGCATCGACATCCGCGATGGCCTGCAAATCGAGTGCATCGGCTGTGCCGCCTGTATCGACGCCTGCGATGCCATCATGGACAAGATGGACTACCCGCGCGGCCTGATCAGCTACACCACCGAGCACAACCTGTCCGGGCAAAAAACCCATAAACTGCGCCCGCGCCTGATCGGCTATGCCGTGGTGCTGCTGGCGATGATTTCGTTGTTGATTACCGCGTTCTTCATGCGTTCGCTGGTCGGTTTCGACGTCAGTAAAGACCGCGTGCTGTACCGCGAGAATGCCGAAGGCCGAATCGAAAACGTGTACAGCCTGAAAGTCATGAACAAGGACCAGCGCGACCACACTTACGTGCTGGAGGCCACCGGTTTGCCGGACCTCAAGCTGCAAGGCAAGCGCGAGATCAAAGTTGCCGCCGGTGAAATTTTCAGCCAACCGGTGGAGCTGTCCAGCGCACCGGAAAAATTGCCATCGAGCACCAACGAGGTGAAATTCATCCTCAAGGATGCCGATGACAATAGCGTTCACGTTGAAGCCAAGAGCCGATTCATCGGCCCACAAAATCGTTGAGAGAAGTCATCATGCCCGCAGCAACTGCCGCAAGCCCCTGGTACAAGCACCTTTGGCCGTGGATCATCATCGGGATTCTGGCCTGTTCGGTGACCCTGACCTTGTCCATGGTGACCATCGCGGTGAACCACCCGGACAACCTGGTGAACGACAACTACTACGAGGCTGGCAAAGGCATTAACCGTTCACTCGACCGTGAATTGCTGGCCCAGACCCTGCAACTGCGCGCCAGTGTTCATCTGGATGGCGTAACCGGCGAAGTCGACCTGCACCTGAGCGGCAACAGCCAACCGAAAACCCTCGAGCTGAACCTGATTTCGCCGACGCAGCCGGAGAAGGATCGCAAAATCACCCTCATACACAGCGACACAGAACAGGGCCGCTACATTGGTCAACTGAGCGACAAGGTCGAAGGCCGGCGCTTTGTCGAACTGCTGGGGGTCGAGGGTGACAAGACCTGGCGCCTGTTCGAAGAAGAACCGGTCAGCCATGACAAAGACCTGCTGCTGGGCGATGAGCCGCTGCAAGGTGCCGAAGACCTGAAAAAGTAAAACCCAGCGCTTCGCGCATCGCGGGCAAGCCCGCTCCCACAGTGGATTGCGATCTCCTGTGGGAGCGGGCTTGCCCGCGAAGAGGCCCGTCCAGACGATGTAGACTCCACCCCATGACCACTCCAACCCCCTGCTACCACTGCGCCCTGCCCGTCCCGACCGGCAGCCGCTTCACCGCTGCGGTCCTGGGTGAAACCCGCGAGTTCTGCTGCCCGGGTTGCCAGGCAGTGGCCGAAGCTATCGTGGCGGGCGGGTTGGAAAGCTATTACCAGCATCGCAGCGAGTCATCAGCCAACCCCGAAGCCTTGCCAGTGCAGTTGGTGGACGAACTGGCGCTGTACGACCGCGCCGACGTGCAAGCACCATTCGTGCGTCACGACGGTGACCTCGCCGAAGCCACCCTGTTGATGGAAGGCATCAGTTGCGCTGCGTGCGGCTGGTTGATCGAGAAACACCTGCGCGGCTTGCCGGCGGTGGCCGAAGCACGCCTCAACCTGTCCAATCATCGCTTGCACGTACGCTGGGCCGACGCACAATTGCCTTTGAGTCAGGTCCTCAGTGAATTGCGCCATATCGGTTACGCCGCCCACCCATACCAGGCCGATCGAGCCAGCGAACAACTGGCCAGTGAAAACCGTCTGGCCTTGCGTCAACTGGGTGTCGCCGGGTTGCTGTGGTTCCAGGCGATGATGGCGACCATGGCCACCTGGCCGGAATTCAACATCGACCTCAGCCCCGAAATGCACACCATTCTGCGCTGGGTCGCACTGTTTCTGACCACACCGATTGTGTTCTACAGTTGCGCACCGTTTTTCAAAGGCGCAATGCGCGACCTGCGCACCCGCCACCTGACCATGGACGTTTCGGTCTCACTGGCGATTGGCAGCGCCTACCTCGCCGGCATCTGGACCTCGATCAGCGGCGTCGGTGAGCTGTATTTCGATGCGGTCGGAATGTTTGCGCTGTTCCTGCTCGCCGGCCGCTATCTGGAACGCCGAGCCCGGGAGCGCACCGCCGCCGCCACCGCACAACTGGTCAACCTGCTGCCCGCTTCATGCCTGCGCCTCAGTACTGATGGCCAGAGCGAGCGGATCCTGCTCAGCGAGTTACGTGTGGGCGATCAGGTACTGGTTCACCCTGGTGCGATTCTTCCTGCCGACGGCAAGATTCTCGATGGCCAGTCGAGCATCGACGAGTCGCTGCTGACGGGTGAATACCTGCCGCAACCGCGAACGCCAGGCGATGCAGTGACAGCCGGCACGCTGAACGTTGAAGGCGCGTTGACGGTGCAAGTGTTGGCGCTGGGCCAGGACACTCGACTGTCCGCCATTGTCCGCTTGCTGGATCGTGCGCAAGCCGAAAAGCCGCGCCTGGCGGAAATCGCCGACCGCGCCGCGCAGTGGTTTTTGCTGTTGTCGCTGATTGCCGCGGCTGCCATTGGCCTGTTGTGGTGGGAACTCGATTCATCGCGAGCCTTCTGGATTGTGCTGGCCATGCTCGTCGCCACCTGCCCGTGCGCCTTGTCCCTCGCGACGCCAACCGCGCTGACCGCCGCCACCGGCACGCTGCACAAACTCGGTCTGTTGCTGACGCGCGGTCATGTGCTGGAAGGCTTGAACCAGATCGACACGGTAATCTTCGACAAAACCGGCACCCTCACTGAAGGTCGTCTGGCGTTGCGTTCAATCCGCCCCCTTGCCGCACTCGACAGTGACCACTGCGTGAGCCTCGCTGCCGCACTGGAAAACCGCTCCGAACACCCGATAGCTCGGGCCTTTGGTCGCGCGCCACTGGCCGCCGAAGAAGTCCACAGCACGCCGGGGTTGGGTCTTGAAGGCCTGGTGGGCGCCCAGCGATTGCGCATTGGCCAGCCAGGTTTTGTCTGCGAACTCAGCTGCGCTGCCGTGCCCTTGATGCCCGATGAAGCCGGCCAATGGTTGCTGCTCGGCGACAGTCAGGGGCCTCTGGCGTGGTTTGTCCTCGACGACCGTTTGCGCGCCGATGCCCCAGCGTTGCTGCAAGCCTGCAAGGCGCGGGGCTGGCGAACCTTGCTGCTGTCCGGCGACAGCTCGCCGATGGTCGCCAGTGTCGCTGCCGAGTTGGGCATCGACGAAGCCCATGGCGGTTTACGTCCGGACGATAAATTGCAGGTCCTGCAACAACTGCACAAGGAAGGCCGCAAGGTGTTGATGCTCGGTGACGGGGTCAACGACGTGCCGGTGCTGGCCGCGGCCGACATCAGCGTGGCAATGGGCTCGGCCACCGATCTGGCGAAAACCAGCGCCGATGCCGTGTTACTGTCCAACCGCCTCGACGCGCTGGTGCAAGCCTTCAGTTTGGCGCGGCGAACCCGCCGAATTATCATCGAGAACCTGCTGTGGGCCGGATTGTACAATGGCCTCATGTTGCCGTTCGCTGCCCTCGGCTGGATTACCCCGGTGTGGGCTGCCGTCGGCATGTCGATCAGTTCGTTGACCGTAGTGCTCAATGCCCTGCGCCTGACTCGCTTGCCGAGCACGCCAGCCATCAGCGCCACGCCAGAAACCCGCCCGCTGCCGGCCTGAGCCTGCGCGGGCATGGAGTCCACCCATGCCAGCTCTATACGTGATGATCCCAGCCGCATTGCTGCTCGTGGCCATCGCTGTCTACATCTTCTTCTGGGCGGTCGACAGCGGTCAGTACGACGACCTCGACGGCCCGGCCCACAGCATACTGTTTGACGACCAGGACCCGGCCCACAAAGCAGCGGTCGACGAAGCCAGCGGCCACCCGGCCAAGCCAGACGACAAGGCACCACCTCATGCTTGAATTGGCGCCACTGCTGGTGTCTGCGGTGATTCTCGGCTTGCTCGGGGGCGGCCATTGCCTGGGCATGTGCGGCGGCTTGATGGGCGCGCTGACCCTGGCAATTCCCAAGGAACAACGCAGCCGGCGCTTTCGGCTGCTGCTCGCCTACAACCTGGGACGAATCCTCAGCTATGCCACGGCCGGCCTGCTGATCGGCCTGGCGGGCTGGGCCGTGGCCAACAGCCCGGCGGCCATGTTTATGCGGGTCATCGCCGGTTTACTGCTGATCGCCATGGGCTTGTACCTCGCCGGCTGGTGGAGCGGCCTGACTCGCATCGAAAGCCTGGGCCGCGGCCTGTGGCGGCATATCCAGCCGGTTGCCAACACCTTGCTGCCTGTGTCGAGCCTGCCCCGCGCCTTGCTGCTGGGTGCGCTTTGGGGCTGGCTACCGTGCGGCTTGGTTTACAGCACGTTGTTGTGGTCGGCCAGCCAGGGCAATGCGCTGGACAGTGCGTTGTTGATGCTTGCCTTCGGACTGGGCACTTGGCCGGTGCTACTCGCCACGGGTCTTGCCGCTGAGCGCGTGACGGTGCTGTTGCGCAAACGCAGTGTGCGCATGGCGGGCGGGATGCTGGTGATGCTGTTCGGCCTCTGGACCTTGCCGGGGCCGCATCAGCATTGGCTGATGGGGCATTAGATCGGCGCTGAGGCTTTCAGCAACACGCAGATCTTGGCCTTGACACAAATCAACATGCCCCACCGCCTCGCCCCCTAGACTCGCAGTCACTGCCAGCCTATCCGGGGGAATGCCCGCATGATGCTCGACGCCATTCGTTGGGACACCGATCTGATCCGCCGTTATGACCTGGCGGGACCGCGTTACACCTCATACCCGACTGCAATGCAATTCAACAGTCAGGTCGGCTCGTTCGACCTGCTCCAAGCGCTGCGCGACAGCCGCAAGGCCATACGCCCGTTGTCGCTGTACGTGCACGTGCCGTTTTGCGCGAATATTTGCTACTACTGCGCCTGCAACAAAGTCATCACCAAAGACCGTGGCCGGGCCCTGCCCTACTTGCAGCGCCTTGAGCAGGAAATCCAGTTGATCGCCAGTCACCTCGACCCGGCGCAAAAGGTTGAGCAACTGCACTTTGGCGGCGGCACCCCGACTTTTCTCAACCACGATGAACTGCGCCAGTTGATGGCCCGGTTACGCAAAAGCTTCAATTTGCTGGATGACGATTCCGGCGACTACGGCATCGAAATCGACCCTCGTGAAGCCGACTGGTCGACCATGGGTTTACTGCGCGAATTGGGCTTCAACCGCGTCAGCATTGGCCTGCAAGACCTCGACCCGGCCGTGCAACGGGCGGTCAATCGCCTGCAAAGCCTGGAAGAAACCCGCGCAGTGATCGACGCTGCCCGGACCCTGCAATTTCGTTCGATCAACATCGATCTGATCTATGGCTTGCCCAGGCAGACGCCCGAAAACTTCGCCCGCACAGTCGATGAAGTCATTAACCTGCAACCGGATCGGCTCTCAGTATTCAATTACGCGCACTTGCCGGAACGCTTCATGCCGCAGCGGCGCATCAACAGCGATGAGTTGCCTACGCCGGCGCAGAAGCTGGAAATACTCCAAAACACCATCAAACAATTGACCGCAGCCGGTTACCGCTACATCGGCATGGACCACTTTGCCCTGCCCGACGACGAACTGGCGATTGCTCAGGAAGAATCGACCCTGCAACGCAACTTTCAGGGCTACACCACCCACGGGCATTGCGATCTGATCGGTTTGGGGGTGTCAGCCATCAGCCAGATCGGTGATCTGTACTGCCAGAACACTAGCGACCTGGCTCAATACCAGAACACCCTGGCCGCCGCTCAACTGGCTACCAGCCGTGGCTTGGTATGTAACGCCGATGACCGGTTGCGGCGGGCAGTGATACAGCAGCTAATCTGCAATTGCAGCCTGGAATTCGTCGAGTTCGAAGAGGTCTTCAACATCGACTTTCGCGGCTACTTCGGCCAACTATGGCCGCAGCTTCAGACCATGGCCGATGACGGTTTGATCACGCTCGACAACGAACGAATCACCGTCCTGCCGGCCGGTCGTTTGCTGGTGCGGTCGGTGTGCATGGTGTTTGATGCCTATCTGCAACCGCTCAACCACCAACGGTTTTCCCGGGTGATCTAGCTTTGCCCAGCACCGCCAAAGATCACCCTATATCGTGTCGTGACAATATCTGCACAAACTGGCCGGAACGCCCTCCTGTGGGTTACCCTTACGTCTTATGTGTGTTTTCCCACAAGGATTGAAGAAATGTCCGAGCCAGTCAAACTGCGTGCTCATAACCAGGCCCACTGCAAGGATTGCAGCCTCGCCCCCCTGTGTTTACCGCTGTCTCTGAACCTGGAAGACATGGATGCGCTGGACGACATCGTCAAGCGTGGCCGCCCGCTGAAAAAAGGCGAGTTCCTGTATCGTCAGGGCGACACCTTCGATTGCGTCTACGCCGTACGTTCCGGCGCCCTCAAGACGTTTAGTCTGAGCGACAGCGGTGAAGAGCAACTCACCGGCTTCCACCTGCCAAGTGAACTGGTCGGCCTGTCGGGCATGGACACCGAAAAGCATCCCGTGTCGGCGCAAGCGCTGGAAACGACCTCGGTGTGCGAAATCCCTTTCGACCACCTCGACGAGCTGGCCCTGCAACTGCCGCAACTGCGCCGCCAGTTGATGCGCGTCATGAGCCGCGAGATTCGTGAAGATCAACAAATGATGTTGCTGCTGTCGAAAAAAACCGCCGACGAGCGCATCGCCACGTTCCTGGTCAACCTGTCGGCACGTTTTCGCGCCCGCGGCTTCTCGGCCAACCAGTTCCGCCTGAGCATGTCGCGCAATGAAATCGGTAACTACCTGGGGCTGGCGGTCGAAACCGTGTCCCGGGTCTTCACCCGTTTCCAGCAAAACGAGCTGATCGCTGCCGAAGGCAAGGAAATCCATATCCTTGACCCGATCCAACTCTGCGCGTTGGCCGGCGGCTCTGTCGAAGGCTGATTACAACCCTTGCGGCTGAGCGAAACGGTTCAGCCGCCGTTATACTGCGACGTTTGCAGCCTGCCAGGATTTTTCGACTATGGCCTTCGACTCCTTCGACATCAAATCCCTGATCCGCCCCGTGATCGACTTCCCCAAGCCAGGCGTGATCTTTCGTGACATCACCCCTTTATTTCAATCGCCCAAGGCTCTTCGCCTGGTGATGGACAGCTTTGCCCATCGCTATGTCGAAGCCGATTTCACCCACATCGGGGCGATGGATGCGCGTGGCTTCCTGATCGGCTCAGTGCTGGCGTATCAACTGAACAAGCCGCTGGTGCTGTTCCGCAAACAAGGCAAACTGCCCGCCGACGTGCTGGCCGAGGGTTACGCGACCGAGTACGGCGAAGCGTTCCTCGAAGTGCATGCCGATAGCCTGTGCGAGGGCGATTCGGTGGTGATGTTCGATGACCTGATCGCCACTGGCGGCACGCTCATTGCGGCGGCGAACCTGATTCGACGCATGGGTGCGCGGGTTCATGAAGCGGCGGCGATTATTGACCTGCCGGAGCTGGGTGGGTCGCAGCGTCTGGAAGACATGGGCATCCCGACGTTCTGCCTGACACAGTTTGCGTTGTCCGATAAGTAAGGCTGCGCCTGTACTGACTCCATCGCGAGCAGGCTCGCTCTCACACTGGATTTGTGTCGTTCACATAACCCCTGTGGGAGCGAGCCTGCTCGCGATGGCGTAATCAGCAACACAGCAAATCTCAAAGCCCCATCTGCTTACTGATGATCTCGTTCATTACTTCCCGCGTCCCGCCACCAATCGACAGAATCCGGTTATCCCGGTACAGCCGCTCCACCAGGCTATCGCGCATATAGCCCAAGCCCCCCAAGATCTGCACCGCATCATTAACGATCCGGTCCGCCGTGTCGGTGGCAAAGTTCTTGGCCATCGAAATTTCCTTGATCACACTCTGCCCCGCCGCCATCTTCGCCGCCTGGCGATAGGTAAACTCTCGGGACACTTCCAGTGCAGTCGCCATCTCGGCAAGGCGGTGTTTGAGCACCTGGAACTTGCCAATGGGTTTACCGAAGGCTTCACGCTGACGCGCCCATTTCAGGCTCTCCTCCAGCGCAAGCTGCGCGGTCATGTTGGCCATCAGCGCCAGCGCCAGACGCTCACTCTGAAAGTTACCCATGATGCAGGCGAAGCCCATGTTTTCTGCGCCGATCAGATTGCCGACTGGCACCCGGCAATCGTCAAAAAACAATTCGGCTGTGTCCGACGCCCACCAGCCCATTTTCTTCAACTGACGGCCAACGGTGAAACCGGGCGTGCCCTTCTCGATCAACAACAGGCTGATGCCGCCAAAACCCGGCTCGCCGGTGCGCACCGCGACGGTGTAGAAATCGGCACGAACGCCGCTGGTGATAAAAGTTTTGCTACCACTGACCCGGTAAAAGTCGCCATCACGCACGGCACGGGTGTGCAGGTTGGCGACGTCGGACCCGCCACTGGGTTCGGTGACGGCCAGGGCGCTGATCTTCTCGCCGGCCAGCACTTGAGGCACGACGCGATCACGGACTTCAGGCCTGGCCCACTTGAGGATCGGTGGCAAGCCGATGTCCAGCGAACCGAGACCGGCCACCAGTCCACCAGACCCACAGCGCATCAGCTCTTCGCTGGCGGCGACCTTGGCGAACAGATCACCTTCGTGACTGCCACCCAGCGCCTCGGGGTACCCAATGCCCAGAATCCCGGCAGCACCGGCCTTGAGGTAGAGCTCACGGGGAAAGCGTTCAGCTTCCTCCCACTGATCAATGTCCGGAAGAATCTCCCGTTCGACGAAACGTCTGACGCTGTCACGGACCAATTGGTGGCTGGGATCGAAGTATTCCTGAAAGGCAGGCATCGGCGAACTCCACTGAAGGTTCAGCGACGTTAACCGAGCGCTTGCTTGGTTTTCAACAGGAATGTGTAAATCAGGGGAACCGAGGTGTCCGCATCGCGAGCAGGCTCGCTCCCACAGGGGACTTGTGAACGCCACAAATTCAATATGGGAGCGAGCCTGCTCGCGATGGCGTCAGTTCAGCCACTACAAAGCGATCGGCTTACGCCCGGCAAACGAATGCGCCAACGTCCCGCCATCCACCAACTCCAACTCGCCACCCAACGGCACGCCATGGGCGATACGCGAGGCTATCAGGCCTTTATTGCTGAGCAATTGTGCGATGTAGTGCGCCGTCGCTTCACCTTCGACCGTCGGGTTGGTCGCCAGGATGACTTCCGTAAAGCTCCCGGCCTCTTCGATCCGCGCCATCAACTGCGGGATACCAATCGCCTCAGGCCCGAGGCCGTCGAGCGGGGACAAATGCCCCTTGAGCACAAAGTAGCGACCACGAAACCCGGTCTGCTCCACCGCATAGACATCCATCGGTCCTTCCACCACACACAACAAGGTGTCGTCGCGACGGGTATCCCCGCACTGCGGGCAAAGGTCGTCTTCGGTCAACGTGCGGCACAACCGGCAGTGGCCGACCCCTTCCATGGCCTGGCTCAAGGCCGACGCCAGTCGCAAACCACCGCTGCGATCACGTTCAAGCAGTTGCAGCGCCATGCGCTGGGCGGTTTTCTGACCCACACCCGGCAAAATTCGCAGGGCATCGATCAGTTGGCGAATCAAAGGGCTGAAGCTCATGGGGAAACGTCCGACAAAACAACGAGACGCGGTTTATACCCGCGCCTCTCTTTAGCGTCAAATACTCAGTCTTGCGCGACCCGCACCACCAGTTTGCCGAAATTGCGCCCTTCCAGCAGGCCGATGAACGCTTCGGGCGCCTGCTCCAGGCCATCGACCACGTCTTCGCGGAATTTCACCTTGCCATCACGGACCCACGGCGCCATGGCACTGATGAATTCCGGCTGACGATCGCCGTAGTCGTCGAACACGATGAAGCCCTGAATCCGCACACGCTTGGTCAAGATTGTCCGTTGCAATTGCGGCAGGCGATCCGGGCCCGTCGGTGCTTCGTGGGCGTTGTAGGAAGCGATCAGACCGCACAGCGGAATTCGCGCCTTGGCATTGAGCAGCGGCACTACCGCGTCGAACACGTTGCCGCCGACGTTCTCATAGTAAATGTCGATCCCGTTGGGGCAGGCCTGCGCCAACTCATCGGCAAAGTTCGGGCTCTTGTGGTCGACGCAGGCATCAAAGCCTAATTCGTCGACGACATAACGGCATTTTTCCGCACCACCGGCCACTCCGACCACGCGCAGTCCCTTGATCTTCGCCACCTGGCCGACCACAGAACCCACCGCGCCGGACGCCGCCGCGACCACCAGGGTTTCGCCGGCCTTCGGCTGGCCGATGTCCATCAAGCCCATATAGGCCGTCATGCCCGGCATGCCCAGCACACCCAAGGCCATCGACGGGCTCGGCAGCCCGGACGGCACCGGGATGATGTTGCGACCGTCGCTGATGCTGTGGGTTTGCCAGCCGGTAACACCCACCACCACATCACCTTCCTGGAATTTTGGATTAGATGAACGCTCGACCCGGCTGACAGCCCCACCGGTCATGACCTCGCCGATTTCGACGGGGGCGGCGTAGGACGGCGCATCACTCATGCGACCGCGCATGTATGGGTCCAGTGACAGGTAGAGGGTCTTGAGCAGTATCTGGCCGTCAGCGAGGTCAGGCAGTGCTTCCCTTTCCAGGCGGAAATTCTCCGGCGTCGGCGCGCCTATCGGGCGGGACGCCAGGACGATACATTGGTTGAGGGTCAATGCTTGTGGCATGTGAGCGTCTCCTTTTTATCGAGAATCGGGCGGTATAGGGGAGCAGACCGTTGTGGCGGTGTCGGGTTCGATGTTTCGTCAGTTGTGCCGAGGGGACCTCATCGCTGGCAAGCCAGGCTCCTACGGGATAGAGGTGATCCCTGTAGGAGCCTGGCTTGCCAGCGATGGCGACCTCAAGGCATACACTTGTAACAGGCAAACACAAAAATGCCAGGCGCAATGCCTGGCATTTTTTTGTAGCTCATCCGACGCGCTTTAGCGAATCAGAATGGCAGTTTCATGCCCGGCGGCAGTTGCATGCCAGCGGTCATGCCGGACATTTTGTCCTGGCTGTTGGCTTCGATCTTGCGCACGGCATCGTTGACGGCGGCGGCGACGACGGCTTCCAGCATCTCTTTGTCGTCTTCGCTCAGGCCTTCAACCAGGCTCGGGTCAATGGTCACGCTCTTGACGTCGTGACGACCGGTCATCACCACGGTGACCATATCGCCACCCGCTTTACCGATGACTTCGGCGTTGGCCAGCTCTTCCTGCATCTTGGCCATTTTTTCCTGCATCTGCTGTGCCTGCTTCATCAGGCCGGCCATGCCACCTTTCATCATGGGAATCACCTCAAAAGTACTTGGATTAAACAGCGTCCGGCCCTTTTGACCGAACGCCTTCAGTTATTAGCCCTGACTGACCAGAGCGTCGACAGGTTCAATAGTATCGTTACGGATCACCGCACCGAACTGTTGCATCATTTGCTGGATGAACGGATCGCCGTGGATCGACTCCTCGGCCTCGCGCTGACGGTTGGCACGGCGCCGGGACGCGGCCTGAGCCGGGGTTTCCTGTTCAGGCTTGATCAGCTCCATGCTCAGGGTCAGCGTGCGCCCGTGAAACTGGTTCAGCGCATCGTTGAGACGCCGTTGCTGGGTCGCGTTGAACAAGGCGCTGTGGGCCGGGTCCAGATGCATCAGCCAGTGATCGCCCTCGACGGCAATCAGCGTGCAGTTGGCGGCGATGCTGCCCGTCATGCCGGAGATCGGCAGTTTCGGGAACAACTCCAGCCATTGCAACGCCAGACCGGTGGCCGGCATCGCAGCCGGTTCCGGCTCGGGTTCCGGCGCGGGGTCGGCGGCATGTTCGCTGGCCAGTTCATCGAGGTAACTGTAGGCCGAATCCATGTCCGGCTCGATGTAGTCCTCATCCAGCGGCGGTTCGTCGTCCTGGTCCATGCCCGGCGTGGCGGCATCGACTTCGGCAACGGACGGTTCCGGGATCGGCGCTGCGGCCCATTCCGGCGCGTCCGGGACCGCACTGTCCGGCGTTGGCAACGGCATTGGCGGCAACTCGGGCTGCTCGCCAGTGGTTTCCAGTACCGGCTCGACGGCGGGTTGCTGCACGACTTCGGGAATGACCGGGTCGTTCCACGGCAGGTCGACGACTTCCTCGACCGCCACGGGCTCAACCACAGGTTCAGGCACGACAACGGGTGCAACCGGTTCAGGTTCCGGCGCGGGAACCGGAACCTGAACTGGAACTGGAACTGGAACTGGAGCAACTGGAACAGGCGCAACTGCCGTAGCGACCGCCGGCGCAACAACCGGCGCGGCAGCCACTGAGTTTGCGGAATCAACTGTGGCCTGGCTGATCCCCACTGGCTTTAGCGGTTGCCTCGGGGCGTCCGCGGTGTCTGCCGGGCGGAAGGCGAGCATCCGCAGCAGCACCATTTCAAAACCACCACGCGGGTCCGGTGCCAGCGGTAAATCACGACGGCCGATCAGGCCCATCTGGTAATAAAACTGCACATCTTCGGCCGGCAACGCGTGGGCCAGCGCCAGCACCCGGTCACGGTCGCCCTGACCGTTGTCGACGCCTTCAGGCAAGGCCTGGGCGATGGCCACACGGTGCAGCACGTTGAGAATTTCCGAGAGCACGCCGTTCCAGTCCGGGCCTTGCTCGGCCAGATGACGGACACCTTCGAGCAACGCCTTGGCGTCACCTTCGATCAATGCATGCAGAACGTCGTAGACCTGACCGTGATCCAGCGTACCGAGCATCGCCCGCACGTCGGCGGCCATGACCTTGCCTTCACCGAAGGCGATGGCCTGGTCGGTGAGGCTCATGGCGTCGCGCATCGAGCCATCGGCGGCACGGCCCAGCAGCCACAAAGCGTCGTCTTCGAACGGAACGTTCTCGACCCCCAGCACGTGGGTCAAATGCTCGACCACACGTTCCGGCGTCATGTTCTTCAGGGAGAATTGCAGGCACCGCGACAGAATGGTTGCAGGAAGTTTCTGCGGGTCGGTCGTCGCCAGGATGAACTTGACGTAAGGTGGCGGCTCTTCGAGGGTTTTCAACAGCGCATTAAAGGAATGACTGGAGAGCATGTGCACTTCGTCGATCAGGTAGACCTTGAAGCGCCCGCGGCTCGGGGCGTACTGCACGTTGTCGAGCAGCTCGCGGGTGTCCTCGACCTTGGTCCGGCTCGCGGCGTCGATCTCGATCAGGTCGACAAAGCGCCCCTCATCGATTTCGCGGCACACCGAGCACTCGCCGCAGGGCGTCGACGTGATACCTGTTTCGCAGTTCAGGCATTTGGCGATGATGCGCGCGATGGTAGTCTTTCCGACCCCGCGCGTACCGGTAAACAGGTAGGCGTGGTGCAACCGCTGGCTGTCCAAGGCATTGATCAGAGCCTTGAGCACATGGGTCTGGCCGACCATTTCGCGGAACGAGCGCGGACGCCATTTACGTGCAAGAACCTGATAACTCATCGAAAACCGTCGCAACGAAGGAACAGAAGCGGCTAATGCTAGCGGAGCAAGGCCAAAATTGCATCCGGTGTGCTCGTCTAATCTGGCTAAGCTGCACTTTGGGGGCTTTAATCGGCTCGGGTTTCAGAGGTACCGGAGCGTTTATGCGTTGTGCCTTGGGGGCATTGCTGTGGATAAGCCTGAACGTCGACGCTGCTGAAGCGCCGTTGCGTTTTGTGGTGCCCGACAGCTGGGCAATGCCAATGGTGCAATTGGATCACGGCCGTCTGACCCAGGGCATCCTGTATGACGTGATGCTGAGCCTCGCCACCCAGGTCGGTGTGCCAGCCGAATTTCATGTAATACCCCGGGCGCGAGTACAAAACGCTATGGAACACGGCGAGGTCGATGTGCGTTGCTATGCCGCACAGTCCTGGCTACCCAATCAGTCTGGCGACTACATCTGGAGCATTCCGCTGTGGCACCAGCACGACGTGCTGATCGGCCCGCCAGAATCGCCAGACGCGGTAACACCCGCCAATTTGCCTCGGCAACCGGTCGGCACGGTACTCGGCTATAGCTACCCGACGCTGCAACCCTTGTTCGATACCGACCGTCTGCACCGCGAAGATGCACGCAATCAGGAACAAGTGCTGGAAAAACTCCACGCCGGCCGCTATCGCTTTGCCGTAAGCAATCAATGGACACTGGACTGGTTCAATCAGCGCCTGCTACCTGACCGGCAATTGAAACCGGTGGCCGTGCTGCAAGAGCAGAATGTTGGCTGTTATGTGCGCAACGACCCCAAGGTGCCGGTGCAGCGCATTCTGCGCACGTTGTTGCGGATGAAAATGTCGGGGGAGATTGATGACATTATTCGCCTGTATATCGGCAATGAGTCATCCAGCGTGGCGGTGAGTAAGCCTTAGTAACGTTCGTTCTGAAAAGCGGAAACGACGAAACGCCGCCCTGGAGATAATCCATGGCAGAACGATAAAAAATATTTTCAGAAAGATCACGCGAAAGAGGATTCGCGGTGCGTTATGGAGGCAACCCCACCAGCCACACCCCGGCACACAATGTTCCCGCTGTGGCTGCTTCCTTCCGGATCTGACCAGGTTCACGGGTAATCGTTGCGGGGGGACCGATGGGGTCACCATAACGACGCTCACCTGACGGCGAGCCGCGCCATTGTACCTATCTGAGACGAAGTTACAACCGTTGGCGCGGATTAAAAAAAATGAGCGGCTTCAAGGACATGCAAAGTCTTCGGAACAACCCGGCCTACAGGTCTTGCAACACCTCATCCGCCCTGCCGCCCTCTCGCTGGATCACCAGGTGAATGAAGTGCAACTTGGCAATCACGGCTGGCGGCAGGACGAACGGATAGAAATCCGGCTGCCCCATGCTGCGTGACAGCTCATTGAGCATCCCGGCCAGTTCGATCCACGCCTTGACGAACGCCAGAAACGCCGCGCCGCCCGGATGCTGTGGATCGTAGAGCGTGCTCGACGGAAATGGCTGGTAATCGAAATCCATTTCCCGTGCACTCATGCCAAACCCGAGAGCGGTGTCAACCGCATCCATCATGTGCAGGTAATGTGCCCAGGTTTCCGCCCAGTCTTCCCACGGGTGCATGGTCGCGTAGGCGCTGACGCACTGCTGTTGCCAGTCGAGCGGTGCGCCTTGCTGGTAATGCCGCTCCAGCGCCTCTGCGTAGCTCGCGCGCTCATCACCGAACAATCCGCGAAACGGTTCCAGCCATTGGCTGTTGGCGATCAGCCGGTCCCAGTAGTAGTGCCCGACCTCATGCCGAAAATGCCCGAGCAACGTGCGATAGGGCTCGTGCATCTGCACCCGCACCTGCTCGCGGTGGGCGTCATCGGCTTCTTTGATGTCGAGGGTGATCAGGCCGTTGGCGTGTCCGGTGGTCGGCGACTTGCCTTCCAGATCGATACCGATGAAATCAAACGCCAGACCGGTTTCTTCGTCGAGGGTTTTGGGAATCACCTGCAAGCCCAAGCTGATCAGCTGCGCGACCAGACGCCGCTTGGCCGTTTCCACCTTGCACCAGCGGTCGTGGTTTTGCGCAATCGACAGGTCGGGGATGGTGTGATTCAGGCTACAGGCGATGCACAGCGCATCATGGTCATTGGCCGGTAGCAGCCAGTTGCACGCAGCCGGGGAATCAAGATTGGCGCAGCGGCGGAACACACCGGCTGGCGGGTCGGCATCGAGCAGCCAGGTATCAGCCTGCACACCCGGTTGCAGCGACGACAAGCGACTCTGTTCGGGCTGATAACCCAACACTGCCAGGCAGGCCAGGCATTGGCTATTACGAAAGAATAGCGACTGACCGCAACGGCACGGCCATACCTTGCTGTTGCGGGAGCTTTCAGCGATGAAGGGCGCGGCGATGCGCGAGCTGAGCTGTTCGAAAAAGCGGTACATGGCGATCTCTCCCTGGGGCTTGCCAAGACTAGATCATTCTCCGGTGAAGATCGTTCCCAGCTCTTGTGAGAGGACTGAGATCGCCTTCGCTGGCAAGCCAGCTCCTACAAGGATCGCGTACCCCCTGTAGGGGCTGGCTTGCCAGCGAAGGACATCACACCGAAATATCGTGCTTACGCAGAAATTCGACAAACGCTTCTTCATCAAGAACCTTCAACCCCAACTCATTAGCCTTGGCCAACTTGGAACCCGCCCCCGGCCCCGCCACCACACAATGGGTCTTGGCCGACACCGAACCTGCCACCTTGGCACCCAGGCTTTCGAGTTTGTCCTTGGCGATGTCGCGGCTCATCAACTCCAGCGAACCGGTCAGCACCCAGGTCTGCCCCGCCAGCGGCAAGCCTTCGACGACTTTTTTCTCGCTCAGCCAGTGCATGCCAAAATCGCGCAGCTGCTTCTCGGCAGCCACTGCGAGCTGGCGATTATCCTCGAGCGCAAAAAACTCGCGAACCGCATTGGCCTGTTTCTCCGGCAACGCCTGACGCATGTCCAGCCAATCGGCACTCATCACCGCTTCAAGCGAACCAAACTTGTCCGCCAGCTTCTGCGCCCCACCCGGCCCGACCGAAGGGATGTGCAGCTTATCGAGGAGCCCGCCCAGCGTGGTGCTCGCAGCAAACTCGGCACCAAGCTCGCCTTGATCCTGAATCTGCAAGCCGTGCTTGAGCAGCTCCTCGATCACTTGCTGGTTATGCGCATCTTCGAAGAAGCTGTGGATCTCGTGAGCCACTTCCAGACCAACGTCCGGCAAGTACGTGAGCACATGCGGCAATGCCTGCTGAACCCGCTCCAGCGAGCCCAGCGAGCGCGCCAGCACCTTGGCCGTTTCTTCGCCAACATCGGGAATCCCGAGGGCGTAGATAAACCGCGCCAGGCTCGGTTTTTTGCTGTCCTCGATGGCACTCAGCAGCTTGTTGCTCGACACCTCGGCAAACCCTTCCAGATCGACAATGTCGTCGAACTTCAGGGCATACAAATCGGCCGGCGAACTCACCAGGCCTTCGTCGACCAGCTGCTCGACACTCTTGTCCCCGAGGCCCTCGATGTCCATCGCACGACGGGAAACGAAGTGAATGATTGCCTGCTTGAGCTGCGCACCACACGCCAGACGCCCGACGCAGCGGTACACCGCGCCCTCGCTGACGGTCTCGCGACCTTTACTGCGTTTGACCAGTTGCGTGCGCTCGACCTGCGAGCCGCACACCGGACACTGCTCGGGAATCTGCACCGGGCGAGCATCTTCCGGGCGGCGCTCAAGCACTACTTGCACCACTTGAGGAATCACGTCCCCCGCACGGCGAATGATCACCGTATCGCCGATCATCAAGCCCAGACGTGCGACCTCATCCATGTTGTGCAACGTCGCGTTGGCCACGGTGACACCGGCCACCTTGACCGGTTTCAAGCGCGCCACCGGCGTGACGGCACCGGTACGACCGACCTGGAACTCGACATCGAGCAACTCGGTGAGTTCTTCCATTGCCGGGAATTTGTGCGCGATCGCCCAGCGCGGCTCCCGAGCGCGGAAACCCAACTCGCGCTGAGAGGCGATGCTGTTGACCTTGAACACCACGCCGTCGATTTCGTACGCCAGCCCGTTACGACGCTCGCCGATGTCACGGTAGTAATCCAGGCACTCATCGATGCCGTGCGCCAGTTTCAGCTCATGACTGATCGGCATGCCCCATGCCTGGAGCTGCTTGAGATTGCCAATGTGTGTGTCGGCAATGTCCGCCGAAATCTGGCCGATGCCGTAGCAGCAGAATTCCAGCGGGCGGTTGGCAGTGATCTTCGAATCCAACTGTCTCAAGCTACCGGCTGCCGCGTTACGCGGGTTGGCGAAGGTCTTGCCGCCGACTTCCAGTTGCGTGGCGTTGAGCCGCTCGAAACCGGCCTTGGACATGAACACTTCGCCGCGCACTTCCAGGGTCGCGGGCCAGCCAGTGCCGTGCAGCTTGAGCGGGATGTTGCGTACAGTGCGCACGTTGATGCTGATGTCTTCGCCGGTGGTGCCGTCGCCGCGTGTCGCGCCGCGCACCAGCACGCCGTCCTGATACAGCAAGCTGACCGCCAGGCCATCGAGCTTCGGCTCGCAGCTATATTCCACCGCTGCACCGCCACCGAACAGATCACCGACCGGCAAGTCCAGGCCTTCCGTCACCCGGCGATCGAACTCACGCATGTCGGTTTCTTCGAAGGCGTTACCGAGACTGAGCATCGGCACTTCGTGACGCACCTGCGTGAATGCCGACAACGCAGCACTGCCCACCCGCTGGGTCGGCGAATCGCTGGTGATCAGTTCGGGGTTAGCCGCTTCAAGGGCCTTGAGCTCGTGGAACAAACGGTCGTATTCGGCGTCTGGAATACTCGGCTCGTCCAGCACGTGGTAGCGATAGTTGTGCTGATCCAGCTCAGCGCGCAGCTCTAAAATGCGGTTTTTGGCGGCGGTCATGGGTGTTCTCTCATAAAGCAAAAGAGCAGCCGAGGCTGCTCTATCTGTTAAATCATTGTAGGAGCACGGCTTGCCGGCGATGGCGTCTTTGGGATCGCCATCGCGAGCATGCTCGGCTCCTACAGGGTACGGGAGACGCGTCGCAGCCCCCCATACGTTGCCAATTTCAACGCTTCTGGGTCAGGGCGCGGCGTTCGAATTCAACGATGCGCTGACGGTAGTGCTCAATCGTCTGGGCGGTCAACACGCTGCGCTGGTCGTCTTTCAGTTCACCGTTCAGCTCCTGGGACAGTTTTCGCGCCGCAGCCACCATCACGTCGAAGGCTTGCTTGGGATGACGCGGGCCTGGCAGACCGAGGAAGAAGCTCACGGCCGGGGTGCTGAAGTGGTCGATGTCATCCAGATCAAAGATACCCGGCTTGACCGCATTGGCCATGGAGAACAGGACTTCGCCATTACCGGCCATGCTTTCGTGACGGTGGAAGATGTCCATTTCACCGAAACGCAAACCGCTTTCCAGAATGTTCTGCAACAGCGCCGGACCTTTGAAACCGGCGGCGTCACGGCAGATCACGCTGATCACCAACACTTCTTCAGCTTGTGGCTGATCTTTTTCGCTGACAGCTGGCGAGGCTTTGGTGTCATCCGGGAAATCGTCGTCACGACTGCTGAAGCTCGGGCCGCCGTCCAGGTCCAGGCTGAGGTTCATGTCGCCCTGGGAAGGTTCGCCATGGCCACGCTTGCCGCGCTTGGAACCCGATTCGCGTGGTTCACGGGCAGGCATGCTCACCGACGGCAGATCGTGCTCGTCCAGTTGCGGTTCTTTCTGCGTGTCCAGTACACGGGGCGGACCCAACAGCTCGGCGCCGGTGTCCTCTTCCGGTAAATTGGACAAACTTCGGTCAAGACGGAATTTCAGTTTTCCCTTGCCGCCGCGCATACGTCGCCAGCCATCAAAAAGAATACCGGCAATGACAATAATGCCGATGACGATCAGCCACTCGCGCAGACCGATTTCCATGTAATCCCGTGCCTCTATAAAAAATGCTGAAAAATAAGGGGTTTACAACCTGTAAACCGCTTTAAAACGTGGCGCCAACTCTATGTTCTGACAGGCGTTTTGCCCACGTATACGAAAAATTGACATTAAACTAGCACGACCAAAGGCAACTTTACACCGTCTGTCACCATGGCTTTAGCGAATATGTCGATTGGCCAGCAAGTAAAGACAAGTAAAACATTCCTACAACATTGTAATACTTGCCCTACACATGCCATCTCAAGCATCCACCATCGCCATCGCCTCCTCGACGTCCACCGCCACCAGACGCGAGCAACCGGGTTCGTGCATCGTTACACCCATCAGTTGCTCGGCCATTTCCATGGCGATCTTGTTGTGGGTGATATAGATGAACTGCACTGTCTGCGACATCTCTTTGACCAGCCGTGCGTAGCGTCCAACGTTAGCGTCATCGAGTGGCGCGTCAACTTCATCGAGCATGCAGAATGGCGCCGGGTTCAACTTGAAGATTGCAAAAACCAGAGCCAAAGCCGTCAGGGCTTTTTCGCCGCCGGAGAGCAAATGGATGGTGCTGTTCTTCTTCCCTGGCGGCTGCGCCATGATCGTTACCCCTGTATCGAGTAGATCTTCGCCCGTCAGTTCCAAATACGCGCGCCCGCCACCGAAAACTTTTGGGAAAAGTGCCTGTAAACCGCCATTGATCTGATCAAAGGTATCTTTGAAGCGGTTACGGGTTTCCTTGTCGATCTTGCGAATCACGTTCTCGAGCGTGTCCAGCGCTTCCACCAGATCATCGTTCTGCGCATCCAGATAACGTTTGCGTTCGGATTGTTGCTGGTACTCGTCAATGGCCGCCAGGTTGATCGCACCGAGGCGCTGAATGCGCGCAGCGATGCGTTCAAGTTCTTCTTCGGCGTCCTTCTCGTTGGCCTCGGCCGTCAGCGTGGCGAGCACGCCGTGCAGGTCGTAGCCGTCTTCGTGCAATTGATCTTCGAGCGTTTTGCGGCGCACGGTCAGGGCTTGCCATTCCATGCGCTGGGTTTCCATCTGTCCGCGAATCAACTGCGACTGCTGCTCGGCCTGGTTACGCCGCTTCTCGGCATCGCGCAGTTCACGGTCGGCGTCTTCCAGGGCGATCTGCGCGGTCTTTAGTTCTTCGTCGACGGTCATGCGTTTGTCGAGCAGCTCTTCAAGTTTCAGCCGCAACTCTTCCAGTGGCGCCTCGCCCTCTTCCAGATTGAGGCTGAGCTGTTCGCGTTTTTCGGTCAGACGCTCGGACTGCATTTCCAGTCGTTCCAGCGCCTGCCGCGTCGAGTCGTGTTGCGCCTTCAGCGAACCGAGACGAACAGCCAATTGATGCGCGTGATCCTTATGCTGCCGGGCTTCCTGACGCACCCGATCCAGCCGCTCGCGCAAGCTGTCGCGCTGGGCCAGCAGCAACTCACGCTGCTCGGTGTCCAGCGCCATCGCGTCGAGAGCTTCCTGCAATTGCAGACGCGCCTCCCCGATGTTTTCGTGTTCCAGCGTACGCTGCTCGCTTAGCTCGGCCAGCTCTTCGTCAAGGCGTGTGCGACGTAACGTCAACTGCTCAGCCTTGGCTTTTCCGGCAGAAAGCTGTGCCTTCAGCTCGCCTTGCTGGCGCGCTTCGTCTTGCAGCAGACGGCGCAGATGTTCGCGACCGTTTTCCTGCTGACGCTGTTGCGCCCTGAGGTTTTGCAGTTGGGTTTCCAGGGTTTCGACCGTGGCTTCGCGCTGTTCGCGATCCTCGGTCAAACGCTGGATTTCCTGACCGCGCGCCAGCACACCGCTTTCGGCTTCGCTGGCCCGACGCACGCGTAAAAAGTGCCGACCGACCCAGTAACCATCGCGACTGATCAAGCTCTGCCCGACCGTCAATTGACCGCGCAGCGCCAACGCCTGTTCGAGGTTGTCGACCGGTTTGACGTGCCCCAGCCACGGCGACAAATCGATCTGCGCCTCAACCTTGTCCAGCAAACTGCCCGGCACGCGTACGCCATCACTGGCGGGGCTGAGCAAACGTAAATCGCCCTGGGCAAAACCGGCCAGGTCGAAGTCGCCGAAGTCGTCCACCAGCACCGCTTGCAGGTCGGCGCCAAGCACGGTTTCCACCGCCAGCTCCCAACCCGCTTCAACCTTCAGGCCTTCAGCCAGGCGCGGGCGATCTGCCAGATGTTGCTCACGCAACCATTCGGCGGTGCCGGTGCCCGGATCAAGCGCGGCTTGCTGCAAGGCTTCAAGGGAGGCGAGCCGACCATTGAGGCGCTGCAAATCGCCTTGCGCCTGTTGTTGATTGTGCAGGGCTGATTGCAATTCCTGGCGCAGTTGCTCAAGGCGCTCGACCTGCGCTTCTTCACTGGCCTGCAAATCTTCAAGTGTGGCTTCACTGGCCGCCAGCTGCTCGCTGAGCTCCATGATCGCCGCGTCTTCCGGGTCAGCCGAGAGCAACGCGCGCTCTTCGCCGAGGCGCTTCTGACGGTCGGCCAAACGCTCCATGCTGGTTTCCAGCTGCTGGATGCGCGATTGCTGCACTTCGGATTGGCGACGTGGCTCGGCAGCCGTGAGGTTGAACGTGTCCCACTGCTCCTGCCAGCCGTGCATGGTGGTTTCGGATTCTTCCAGCGCAGCGGCGGCCTCTTCGGCGGCGGCGCTGGTGACTTCCTGCTCCGGGGTGAGCATGTCGAGCTCTTCGCCGAGGGTCAGCAGCAACGTGCGGTCGTGGCCCAGGTGTGACTCGGTTTCCAGACGTGCGCGCTCGGCTTCTTTCAAATCGTCCTGCAGCTGGCGCAAACGCTGCTGGCCGTGCTGGATGCTCTGCTCGACCCGGGCGATGTCGCCGCCGACCGAATAGAAGCGACCTTGCACCAGATTGAAGCGTTCGGACAGGTCATGGTGCCCGTCCCGGAAGCGTTCGATGCTCGCATCGGCATTACGTTGCTCGGCAACCAACGCTTCGAAGGTGACTTCCTGGTTGCCGATCACCGCTTCACGCTGACCGACCTGTTCGTTCAACGCCTGCCAGCGCAAGGCCGACAACTGGGCCTTGAGCTGACGCTCTTCGCCTTTGTATTCCTGATACTTCTTCGCCGCCTCTGCCTGGCGATGCAGGCGCTCAAGCTGACGCTCCAGCTCTTCACGCAAGTCGGTCAGGCGCGCAAGGTTTTCGTGGGTGCGGCGGATGCGGTTTTCAGTTTCGCGCCGACGCTCCTTGTACTTGGAGATGCCCGCCGCTTCTTCAATGAAGTTGCGCAGGTCTTCGGGCTTGGACTCGATCAGCTTGGAGATCATTCCCTGCTCAATGATCGAATAACTGCGCGGGCCCAGGCCGGTCCCCAGGAAAATGTCGGTGATATCGCGACGGCGGCATTTAGTGCCGTTGAGGTAATAGGTGGTCTGGCTGTCGCGGGTCACTTTGCGGCGAATGGAAATTTCCGCGTAGGCCGCGTATTCGCCAAGCAGGGTGCCATCGGAGTTGTCGAACACCAGCTCGATACTGGCCTGGCTCACCGGTTTACGGCTGGTCGAGCCGTTGAAGATGACGTCGGTCATCGACTCGCCGCGCAAGTTCTTGGCCGAGCTTTCGCCCATCACCCAGCGCACGGCATCGATAATGTTCGACTTGCCGCAACCATTGGGCCCGACCACTGCCGCCATGTTGCTGGGGAAGTTCACCGTGGTCGGGTCGACGAAGGATTTGAACCCCGCCAGCTTGATGCACTTGAGCCGCACGCTTAAGCGTCCGTCAGGGCAGAAACCACCAGATCGCAACTGCGCTGGGTGTAGGCCGTCAGCACTTCGCGGATCTGCGCAAAGTCACGGTTCAGGACCGCGCCGAGCAGGCGTTCGAACAGCTCCAGGAACTCCCTCATCGAGGCCTTGCGCTGGTCCAGGGCGAGGAAATACGCGCGGCTCATGGCAGGCTGCAGATTCTCGACGGTTTCCTGCAAGTACGGGTTATTGGCGAACGGGTACGCGGCGCGCATCACATTGAAGCTGTCGTCGACGAAGGTGCGGATGTCCTGACGCTCATAACTGGCGGCCAGGCGCTGCTGGATCTGCACGAACGGCGCCATGTCGACCTGGGTTTTCCAGCCGCTGGCCACGGCGTTACCGAGCAGAATGTACAGCTCGCTCATCAGCGCGCACAGGCTCTGCACCTTGTGTACCGTGAGTTCGGTGACATGGGCGCCCCGTCGCGGCAGGATCGCGATCAGGTGGCGACGCTCAAGGATCAGCAAGGCCTCACGGACCGAGCCGCGGCTGACATTGAGTGCCAACGTGACCTTCTGTTCCTGAATGCGCTCCCCGGGCTTCATTTCGCCGCGAATGATGCGTTCGGCGAGGTGGTGAGCTATTTGCTCGGCGAGGCTGTCCGGCGCCTTGAACGTCATGGTTGTCCTTCAATTTCTTCGATCTGCACAAGCGGCGCAGTGTAACCCACTTGATAGGTTATGGCGGAGGGTCCGCTCGGCGGTTTTGGCACGATTCAAGCAAAAAAAGCAGACAAGTGCACAGGGGTCAATAATGAAGAAATGAAAGGTTGATCGACAAAAAGCGATTTCCTGACCTTAAAGTCAGAAAATCATTGACCGAAAAGTCAGACCTGCTAAATTCGGTCCTAGTCGGTTAACAATAATAATGATTCTGCGAGGCCTTCCGTGATCCAGTTTTTACTTAACCAGGAACTCCGTAGCGAGCACGCCCTGGACCCAAACCTGACCGTGCTCAATTATCTGCGCGACCATGTGGGCAAACCCGGCACCAAAGAAGGCTGCGCCAGCGGTGACTGCGGCGCCTGCACTGTGGTGGTCGGCGAGTTGCAAACGGATGACGATGGCCGCGAACACATTCGCTATCGCAGCCTCAACTCGTGCCTGACGTTTGTGTCGTCACTGCACGGCAAACAACTGATCAGCGTCGAAGACCTCAAACACCAGGGCGAACTGCACAGCGTGCAGAAAGCCATGGTCGAGTGCCACGGTTCGCAATGCGGCTTCTGCACCCCGGGCTTCGTCATGTCGCTGTTCGCCCTGCAAAAGAATAGCGATGCACCGGATCACCACAAGGCTCACGAAGCGCTGGCCGGCAACCTGTGCCGTTGCACCGGCTATCGGCCGATCCTGCAAGCCGCCGAGCAGTCCTGCTGCGGCAAGCAACCAGACCAGTTCGATGCGCGCGAAGCCGACACCATCGCGCGCCTGAAAGCCATCGCCCCCACGTCCATCGGTGAACTTAATAGTGGCGACAAGCGCTGCCTGGTGCCGCTGACCGTCGCAGACCTGGCCGACCTCTATGACGCTTATCCACAGGCGCGACTGCTGGCCGGTGGTACAGACCTGGCGCTGGAAGTCACGCAGTTCCACCGCGCCTTGCCAGTGATGATTTACGTCGGCAACGTGGCCGAGATGAAGCGTATCGAGCGCTTCGATGATCGCCTGGAAATCGGCGCCGCCACCGCCCTATCCGATTGCTACGAAGCGTTGAAGGCCGAGTACCCGGACTTCGGTGAATTGCTGCAACGTTTTGCGTCACTGCAGATCCGCAACCAGGGCACCCTCGGCGGCAACATCGGCAACGCCTCGCCCATCGGTGACTCGCCCCCCCTGCTGATCGCCTTGGGCGCGCAGATCATCCTGTGCAAAGGCGAAACCCGGCGTACCCTGGCCCTTGAAGATTACTTCATCGATTACCGGGTCACCGCGCGCCAGGAAAGCGAGTTCATCGAGAAGATCATCGTGCCGCGTGCCAGCGCCGAGCAACTGTTCCGCGCCTACAAGGTTTCCAAGCGTCTGGACGATGACATCTCCGCCGTTTGCGCTGCCTTCAATATCCGTCTGGAAAACGGCGTGATCGCCGATGCTCGCGTCGCCTTTGGCGGCATGGCAGCCATTCCAAAACGCGCCAGTGCCTGCGAAACAGTGTTGCTCGGCGCACCGTTCAATCACGCCACCGTTGAACGTGCCTGCGCCGCACTGGCCGAAGACTTCACGCCGCTCTCGGACTTCCGCGCCAGCAAGGAATACCGCCTGCTCAGCGCGCAAAACCTGCTGCGTAAATACCTCATCGAACTGCAAACACCGCACATCGAGACTCGGGTGACCGCTTATGTCTAATCATCACGCTGTAGAGAAGACCCAAGCCGAACTGGCTGAACTGTTCGCCAAGGACCTGACTACCGGTGTCGGCCGCAGCGTCAAGCACGACAGCGCCGCCAAGCACGTGTCCGGTGAAGCGCAGTACATCGACGACCGCCTGGAGTTTCCGAACCAACTGCACGTTTACGCACGCTTGTCGGACCGCGCCCACGCGAAAATCATCAGCATCGACACCAAGCCCTGCTACGCCTTCGAAGGCGTGCGCATTGCCATCACCCACGAAGACGTGCCGGGCCTGAAAGACATCGGCCCGCTGCTGCCGGGTGATCCATTGCTAGCCATTGATGATGTGCAGTTTGTCGGTCAGCCGGTGCTCGCGGTGGCGGCGAAAGACCTCGAAACCGCGCGAAAAGCCGCCATGGCCGCGATCATCGAATACGAAGATCTGGAGCCGGTGCTGGACGTGGTTGAAGCCCTGCGCAAACGCCACTTCGTGCTCGACAGCCACACCCATCAGCGCGGCGATTCGGCCGGTGCGTTGGCCACGGCAGAACATCGCATTCAAGGCACTTTGCACATCGGCGGCCAGGAACACTTCTACCTCGAAACCCAGATCTCGTCGGTGATGCCGACTGAAGACGGCGGGATGATCGTCTATTGCTCGACGCAAAATCCCACCGAAGTGCAAAAACTTGTCGCCGAAGTGCTTGATGTGTCGATGAACAAAATCGTCGTCGACATGCGCCGCATGGGCGGCGGTTTCGGAGGCAAGGAAACTCAGGCAGCAAGTCCTGCCTGCCTGTGCGCCGTGATCGCTCACCTCACCGGCCAACCGACCAAAATGCGCCTGCCGCGCGTCGAAGACATGCTGATGACCGGCAAGCGTCATCCGTTCTACGTCGAGTACGACGTCGGCTTTGACAGCACCGGCCGCCTGCACGGCATCGCCCTGGAACTGGCAGGCAATTGCGGTTGCTCGCCGGACCTTTCGGCGTCGATTGTCGACCGCGCGATGTTCCACGCCGACAACTCGTACTACCTGGGCGATGCGACCATCAACGGTCATCGTTGCAAGACCAATACCGCGTCGAACACCGCTTATCGTGGCTTCGGCGGCCCGCAGGGCATGGTCGCGATCGAAGAAGTAATGGACGCGATTGCCCGTCATCTGGCCCTCGATCCACTGGCGGTGCGCAAGGCCAACTACTACGGCAAGACCGAGCGCAACGTCACGCATTACTACCAGACCGTCGAGCACAACATGCTCGAAGAAATGACCGCCGAACTGGAAGAAAGCAGCCAGTACTTTGAGCGCCGCGAAGCGATTCGTCGCTACAACGCCAATAGCCCGATCCTGAAAAAAGGCCTGGCGCTGACCCCGGTGAAATTCGGTATTTCCTTCACCGCCAGCTTCCTCAACCAGGCCGGTGCGCTGATCCACGTCTACACCGATGGCAGCATCCACCTGAACCACGGCGGCACCGAAATGGGCCAGGGTTTGAACACCAAAGTGGCGCAAGTCGTGGCCGAAGTGTTCCAGGTCGAAATGGAGCGCGTGCAGATCACCGCGACCAACACCGACAAAGTGCCGAACACCTCGCCGACAGCCGCATCCAGCGGCGCCGACCTGAACGGTAAAGCGGCACAGAACGCGGCTGAAATCATCAAGAAACGCCTGATCGAATTTGCCGCACGGCACTACAAGGTCAGCGAAGAGGATGTGGAATTCCATAACGGTCACGTGCGGGTTCGCGATCACATTCTGACGTTTGAAGCGCTGATCCAGCAGGCGTATTTCGCCCAGGTGTCGCTGTCGAGCACCGGGTTCTACAAGACCCCGAAAATCTTCTACGACCGCAGTCAGGCACGAGGTCGGCCGTTCTACTACTACGCCTTTGGCGCGGCCTGTTGCGAGGTGATCGTCGACACCCTGACCGGCGAATACAAAATGCTGCGCACCGACATCCTCCATGACGTCGGCGCCTCACTGAACCCGGCCATCGACATCGGCCAGGTCGAGGGCGGATTCATCCAGGGCATGGGCTGGCTGACCATGGAAGAGCTTGTCTGGAATGCGAAGGGCAAACTGATGACCAACGGCCCGGCCAGCTACAAGATCCCGGCCGTGGCGGACATGCCGCTGGATCTGCGGGTGAAGCTGGTGGAAAACCGCAAAAACCCCGAAGACACAGTGTTTCATTCCAAGGCTGTGGGTGAGCCGCCGTTCATGCTGGGCATTGCATCGTGGTGTGCGATCAAGGACGCCGTAGCGAGCCTCGGTGACTACACGCATCAACCGAAAATCGACGCACCGGCGACCCCGGAGCGGGTGTTGTGGGGCTGTGAGCAGATGCGGCAGTTGAAGGCGGCGAAAGCCGTGGAAGCTGAAACCGAGCTGGCTTCGCTCTAGACCGAGGCGCGGCCTTCGCGAACAGGCTCGCTCCCACAGGGGAATGCATTCCAAATGTGGGAGCGAGCCTGCTCGCGATGAGGCCCGAACAGACAACAGAGATGTTGAGGTGAAACATGTACAACTGGATCGACGCCCTCGCCGACCTGCAATCCCAGGGTGATCCCTGCGTGTTGGTGACCATCATCGAAGAGCTTGGCTCGACGCCGCGCAATGCCGGTTCGAAGATGGTCATCAGCGCCACCCAGACCTTCGACACCATCGGTGGCGGGCACCTGGAATACAAGGCCATGCAGATCGCCCGCGACATGCTTGCCAGCGGCAAACAGGACACGCACCTGGAGCGCTTCAGCCTCGGCGCCAGCCTGGGCCAGTGCTGCGGCGGCGTGACCGTATTGCTGTTCGAACCGATGGGCCAGGTCCAGGCGCAGATTGCCGTGTTCGGCGCCGGCCACGTTGGCCGCGCATTGGTACCGCTGCTCGCCAGCCTGCCTTGCCGGGTGCGCTGGATCGATTCGCGGGAGGACGAATTCCCTGAACAGATCCCCCACGGCGTGCGCAAGATTGTCAGCGAAGAACCGGTGGATGAAATCGACGAACTTCCCGTCGGCAGTTACTGCATCGTTATGACCCACAATCACCAGCTCGACCTCGAACTCACTGCCGCGATTCTCAAGCGCAACGATTTCGCCTACTTCGGCCTGATCGGTTCGAAAACCAAACGGGTGAAGTTCGAACACCGTCTGCGTGATCGTGGATTCGACAGCGCCGTGCTGCAACGCATGCGCTGCCCGATGGGCATCGGCGAAGTCAAAGGCAAGTTGCCTGTGGAAATCGCCATCTCCATCGCCGGCGAAATCATCGCCACCTATAACGCGAATTTCGGCCAGCAGACCGCCAGCGCCGGATCATCGATCGCCAAACTGCTGCCTGCTTCTCGCCGCAGTCACGCTTCGAATTAAAGAGCCACTAATAGAGAACGACAATGCCTCTGACTCGCAAAGCCTACCGTGCCGCCATCCTGCACAGCATCGCTGACCCCGCCGAAGTCGGGATTGAAGCCTCGTACGAGTATTTCGAAGACGGCGTGCTGGTGGTCGATAACGGCCGGATTAGTGCGCTCGGCCACGCCAGCGACTTGCTGCCGACGCTGACAACCGATATCGAGATCACCCATTATCAGGATGCGCTGATCACACCGGGCCTCATCGACACCCACATCCATTTGCCGCAAACAGGCATGGTCGGCGCCTACGGCGAACAGCTGCTGGACTGGCTCAACACCTACACCTTCCCATGCGAAAGCCAGTTCGCCGACAAGACTCATGCCGATGAAGTGGCCGACATTTTCATCAAGGAACTGCTGCGCAACGGCACCACCACCGCGCTGGTGTTCGGCAGTGTGCACCCGCAATCAGTGAACTCGTTCTTCGAGGCCGCCGAACAGCTCGACCTGCGCATGATCGCCGGCAAGGTGATGATGGACCGCAATGCGCCGGATTACCTGACCGACACCGCCGAGTCCAGCTATGTCGAAAGCAAGGCGCTGATCGAGCGCTGGCACGGCAAGGGCCGCTTGCACTACGCCGTCACCCCGCGTTTCGCCCCGACCAGCACTCCGGAGCAACTGACCCTTGCCGGCCAGTTGCTGAGTGAATACCCAGACCTGTACATGCAAACTCACATCAGTGAAAACCTGAAAGAAATCGAGTGGGTCAAAGAGCTGTTCCCGGAACGCAAAGGCTACCTGGACGTCTACGATCACTACCAATTGCTGGGCGAGCGTTCGGTGTTTGCCCATGGTGTGCACCTGTGCGACGACGAGTGTGCACGTCTGGCGCAAACCGGCTCGGCTATCGCCTTTTGCCCGACCTCGAACTTCTTCCTCGGCAGCGGCCTGTTCAATCTGCCGATGGCCGAGAAACACAAACTGAATGTCGGCGTGGGTACAGATGTGGGCGGCGGCACCAGTTTTTCACTGCTGCAAACCTTGAACGAAGCGTACAAAGTCATGCAGTTGCAAGGTGCGCGCCTGAGCCCGTTCAAGTCGCTGTACCTGGCCACACTCGGCGGAGCGCGAGCGCTGCGACTGGAAGACAAGATCGGCACGCTGAAACCGGGTACCGATGCGGACTTCCTGGTGCTGGACTACAACGCCACTCCACTGCTGAGCTATCGCTTGAAGCAGGCCAACAACATTGCCGAGACATTGTTTGTGCTGATGACGCTGGGGGATGACCGGACGGTGTTGCAGACGTATGCAGCGGGGAATCTGGTGCATCAGCGCTGAGGTTTTTCGGGTACAAAAAATCCCCCATTGCTTAACAGCCTGGGGGATTTTTATTATCCGTCAGACCGCCATCGCGAGCAGGCTCGCTCCCACAGTGGATCTTCAGTGATCACAAATTTTGCATTCAACACAAAACCCTGTGGGAGCGAGCCTGCTCGCGAATGGGGCAACTCGGTCTATCAGAGTTTCGCGCTCGGCCGCCCTGGCTTCTTGGTCTGCAACAAATGCGAGAACACCGCGTGCAAATCATCCGACGCGCTTTCTTCGTTAAGGTTGAGTTTGCTGTCGATGTGATCCATATGATGCATCATCAAACTCACCGCCAGCTCTCCGTTGCGCGCTTCGATGGCGTCAATCAACTGGGTGTGCTCGTCGTAGGAACAGTGCGAACGGTTGCCACTTTCATACTGGGCAATGATCAATGAAGTCTGCGACACCAGGCTGCGCTGGAAGCTGATCAGGGGCGCATTCTTCGCCGCTTCAGCGAGTTTCAGGTGGAATTCACCCGACAGACGGATGCCAGCACCGCGATCGCCCCTGGAGAAGCTGTCGCGCTCATCGTTGACCATCTGCCGCAACTCGGCGAGTTCCTCAGCGGTCGCGTGTTGCACCGCCAGCTCAGTGATCGCCCGCTCCACCAGACGGCGCGCGAAGAACACCTGACGGGCCTCCTCGACGCTCGGGCTGGCGACGACCGCGCCACGGTTCGGACGCAGTAGCACGACGCCCTCATGGGCCAGGCGCGACAGTGCGCGGCGAATGATGGTGCGACTGACCCCGAAAATTTCCCCCAACGCTTCTTCGCTCAACTTGGTGCCGGGTGCCAGACGCTGCTCGAGAATGGCCTCGAAGATATGCGCGTAGACAATATCGTCCTGGGTACCGCTGCGACCGGCCTTGCCTGCTCGCGGTTGTTTCTTTAGGGGTTGCAACTGTTCGTTCATGGGCACTCGAGTCGGGAAAACTGCGGCGAATTGACGGTGACTGTAATACGGCACAGTGGGTCGCTGGCAAGTATCGCGTTAAACACACCGCGATTGTACACAACGGATGGTGGCAACACGACTGTACGGCTGTTTGTCGCGTCCGCTGTATTGCAACGATCCGCTACGTTTGAGTTTAGGCTTGAACCCGGAATCTGCCGCTCAAACACAGCCCCCTGTGGGAGCGTGGCTTGCCCGCGAAGGCGTCCTGTCATTAAACATTGAGGCGACTGACACGACGCCTTCGCGGGCAAGCCACGCTCCTACAGGGTTCAGTGGCCTTTCGGACATCTTTATCAGAAGGAATATCGCTGTCATGAACGACGCCACGCACACGCAGCTCAGCCCCTTGGCCGACACCTCGCCATCGGCCATCGTCGCCGGGTTTATCGCGATGATGACCGGTTACACCAGCTCGCTGGTGCTGATGTTCCAGGCCGGACAAGCGGCAGGCCTGACCAGCGGGCAAATTTCGTCGTGGATCTGGGCGATTTCGATTGGCATGGCCGTGTGCTCGATTGGTCTGTCGTTGCGTTATTGCACCCCTATCACGATTGCCTGGTCGACTCCCGGTGCAGCGTTGCTGATCACCAGCCTGGGCGGTGTGAGTTACGGCGAAGCCATCGGCGCCTACATCACGTGTGCGGTGCTGGTAACCCTCTGCGGCTTGACCGGCAGCTTCGAACGGCTGGTGAAGAAGATTCCGGCGTCCCTGGCTGCGGCCCTGCTGGCAGGGATACTGTTCAAGATCGGCAGCGAGATTTTCGTCGCCGCCCAGCATCGCACCGGGCTGGTGTTGGGGATGTTCTTCACCTATCTGCTGGTCAAGCGCCTGTCGCCGCGTTATGCCGTGCTGGCCGCGCTGTTGATCGGCACGGCGTTGTCAGGCTTTATGGGGCTGCTGGATTTCAGTGGCTTCCATCTGGAAGTGGCAACGCCAGTCTGGACCACGCCGCACTTTTCCCTAGCGGCGACCATCAGCATCGGCATTCCGTTGTTCGTGGTGGCCATGACCTCACAGAACATGCCGGGCATCGCCGTCCTGCGCGCCGACGGTTACACCGTGCCAGCGTCACCGCTGATCACCACCACTGGCATTGCCTCATTGCTACTGGCCCCATTTGGCTCCCACGGGATCAACCTTGCCGCTATCAGCGCAGCGATCTGCACTGGCCCACATGCCCATGAGGATCGTAACAAGCGTTACACGGCCGCCGTCTGGTGCGGGATTTTCTACGGGATCGCCGGGGTATTCGGCGCGACGCTGGCGGCGCTGTTTGCGGCATTGCCAAAGGAGTTGGTGCTGTCGATTGCGGCGCTGGCGTTGTTCGGCTCGATCATTAATGGCTTGAGCATCGCCATGACGGAAGTGAAGGAACGTGAAGCGGCGTTGATCACCTTTATGGTCACGGCGTCGGGGTTGACGCTGTTTTCCATCGGCTCGGCGTTTTGGGGGATTGTCGCGGGGGTGTTGACGCTGGTGATTTTGAATTGGCGTAAAAACTAAAATCTGCGCATAAAAAACGGCGACCCTTGGGTCGCCGCTTTTTTTAAGACAAAAAGCTATGACATCAAGCTACCGGATTGATCGGCTTTTCCGGGTACCAGACGTCGATCAGCGGGCTGACGGTTGCTTCAGTCAGTTCGCTACGGCCTTTGAGCCAGGCTTCAACAGCGGCACGCTGCTCTTCGGATACCGAGCCACGCTTCTGCAGACAAACCAGACCGAAGTCGTCGCCGCCAACATAGCCCAGACCGTTAGCTTCCATGGCTTCTTTCAGGAACGCGTCGAGGAAAGCATCAATGGCTTCATCAGCCAAATCTTCTTTGAAATCCAGGTTCAGTTCGAAACCCAGCTCTTGAAATTCATCGACGCACAGTTTTTTGCGCAGACGCTGGGAACGGTTAGTCGCCATTGGAACAATCCTCAAAAGTAATAACGGGCGGCACTTTAGCAGTTTAAGCCACTAATTGCCCGACTCTCTGGGGTGCATGGCTGACCGCCGGTAAAAAAATAGCGGATTAGAGGCTTATGGTACGGCACACGCCGTCAAGCCTTGGGGCATAATGCCGACACTTTCATGACCACTGAGGGATTTTATCGCCATGCCCTCGTTTTTTTCCCCCTCGGCTGTAGGGTTTTATTGCACATGATCAAGTCTTTGCGTCCATTGCTGCTGGCCAGTTTCTTTCTTCCGCTGGCCCTCTCCGTTTCCGCCGCTCCGATCAATACTGCGCTCTCGCCCAACGTCGAAAAGGCCCTCAAGGCCAGCAAATTGCAGGACAGCGCCCTGTCGCTGGTGATGATCCCGCTTACCGGTCCTGGCACCCCGACCGTTTTCAACGCTGACGTTTCGGTCAACCCGGCCTCGACCATGAAACTCGTCACCACCTATGCCGCCCTGGAAATGCTCGGCCCGAACCACCAGTGGAAAACCGAGTTCTACACTGACGGCACCCTCAGCGGCGGCATCCTCAACGGCAACCTCTACCTCAAAGGTGGCGGCGATCCGAAACTGAACATGGAAAAACTCTGGCTGCTGATGCGTGATCTGCGCGCCAACGGCGTGACGCAAATTACCGGCGATCTGGTGCTGGACCGCAATTTCTTCGCCCAGCCGCTGTTGCCCGAGTTCAATGATGACGGCAATGACGAAAACAAGCCGTTCCTGGTCAAGCCCGACTCGTTGATGGTCAACCTCAAGGCCCTGCGTTTTGTGGCGCGCAATGACAACGGCCGAGTGCTGGTGTCGGTGGAACCGCCGATTGCCAGCATCCGCATCGAAAATCAGGTCAAGGCCATCAACTCCAAGCAATGCACCGGTGGCGTACGGTACAACCCGGTGACCCAGGCCGATGGCAGCGTAACCGTGACGGTCGGCGGCCAATTGGGCGATGGCTGCAGCTCCCAGACCTACCTGTCGTTGCTTGACCACGCGACTTACACCGCTGGTGCTGTGCGGGCCATCTGGAAAGAACTGGGTGGCAGCATTCAAGGCAAGGATGTGCTGGCACCCACCCCAAGCGGTGCAAAATTGCTGGCCCGGGCTTACTCGCCGGACCTGGCGGAAATCATCCGCGACATCAATAAATACAGTAACAACACCATGGCGCAGCAGCTTTTCCTGAGCCTGGGCCAGAAGTACCGCACCGATGCCGATGGTGATGATGCCAAAGCCGCGCAGCGTGTGGTGCGTCAGTGGCTGGCGAAAAAAGGCATCACGGCGCCGCATCTGGTGATGGAAAACGGTTCCGGCCTGTCCCGCTCCGAACGTGTCAGCGCCCGTGAAATGGCGGCCATGCTACAAGCAGCCTGGCACAGCCCGTATGCCGCGGAGTTCATCAGCTCGATGCCGATTGCCGGCACCGACGGCACCATGCGCAAACGCCTGAAAACCACCGCGATGCGCGGCGAAGCCCACGTCAAGACGGGCACCCTGAACACCGTACGCGCCATCTCCGGCTTCAGCCGCGACGTCAATGGCAACACCTGGGCAGTGGTGGCGATCCTTAACGACAAGGCACCGTTTGGCGCGTCTTCGGTACTGGATCAGGTGCTGCTGGATCTGTATCGCCAACCGAAACTGCCAGATACGGCTTCGGTGCTCTAACCCGATCTTCCAGACACTGAAGATCAAATGTAGGAGCGGCGGGCTTGCTCGCGAATACGGTGTATCAGTCAACTAAAATGCTGAATGACACACTGCTTTCGCGGGCAAGCCCGCTCCTACAAAGGGCCGCATCCGGCTTCAGCTTACCTGCGCTTCAACCCGATCCCGCCCAGCCAGCTTCGCCGCATAAACCCCTGAGTCCGCCCGCAGCAACAGCGCATCCGCGCCCTCCCCGACGCGCCAACTGGCGATACCGAAACTCGCGGTGACGAACCCGACGTCGTCGATCGGTGAACTGCGCAGCCCTTGCCACAACTGCAAGGCCAGCACTTGAGCTTGCTCGCTGTCGGTGTCCGGGCAGAGCACCATGAACTCTTCCCCCCCGAGGCGACAGAACACATCCGTACGTCGCAGCCGATGAGCGATACGCTCACACACGGCCTGCAACACCCGATCCCCCACGGCGTGGCCATGCTGGTCGTTGATGCGTTTGAAGTGGTCAATGTCGAGCATGATCACCGACAACTCGCCCGCTCCCCGCTGGACTCGAATCATTTCGGTGGTCAGACGTTCCTGGAAATAGCGGCGGTTATGGATCCCGGTCAGCGAGTCGGTGATCGACAGTGCGCGCAACTCTTCCTCCACCCGTTTCAGGTCGGAGATGTCGGAAATGTAGCCATGCCAGAGCACGCCGCCACCGGGCAGCTCTTCAGGGGTCGCCTCACCGCGAACCCAGCGCAGGCCGCGTATGGGCAACTGCACGCGGTATTCCTCGCGCCACGGGCTAAGGGTGTCCGCTGACTCCCGGATCGAGGCACGGACCCGGGTCGTGTCCTGTGGATGAATGCGCGTGAAGATCGACTCGGCATCGAGCAGCAGCACATCCGGTTCGAGTTCGTAGATCTCACGAATACCGTCGCTGGCATAGATCACACTGAAGCGACCGTCGAATTCCATCTTGAATTGATAGATGCCACCGGGCACATGGGCACTGAGTTTTTTCAACAACAGGTCCCGTGCCGCCAGCGCCTCGTGGACGCGCTTGCGTTCGGTAATGTCGATGCAGATCGCCAGATGACCGACCCACAGGCCGTGCTCGTCGAGCACCGGGGTCGCGAGCATGTTCACCGCCAAATGGCTTCCATCGCGGCGCACCAGCGTCCACTCACGCGCCTCATCCCCGCCCTCTTCGCCCCCCTTGACCAACATCGACTGACTGGTCGAAATCGGTTTGCCGTACCGCGTACTCAACTCCGCCGCACGCACCACCAACTCCCGGCGCAAGTGCAGGTTTTCCAGGGTCATGTGCCCCACGACCTCGACGCTGGCGTAACCCAGCATCTGCTCGGCACCGGCATTGAACGTATTGATGACCCCGCGCAGGTCGGTGGCGATGATCGCCACCTGAGTTGCCGCATTCAACACACCACGCAACTGGCCGTGAGTGCCACGTAACTCCTGTTCGCGGGCACGTAATTCCTTAGTCCGCTGCTCCACCATTTTCAGCGCGCGCTGACGCTGGCTGACCAACACATACAGCAATGCACTGAGAAGCAGACTAAGCAAACCACCCAGCACCATCAGGGTCTTCACCGAGGAGTGGTTGGCTTTTATAAAGGCTTCGCTCGGCATGATGTCGACTTGGTAATCATGATCGGCCAATCGCAATAGCCGGCTCGTGGACAATTTACTGACCGCCGGCCCGTTGAAGGATTCGTAAAGCACTTCGTGTTGCCCCTCGATTGACAAGTCGAGAATGCGCACCGAAAGAAAGTCGTAACTGGCATCCGGCAATCCATCTGCCAGTAACTGGCGCATGCTGATCACTGCCATGACATACCCGTAGGGTTTTGCCCCCACAATGCTTGGCGAGTTGCGCAAAATCACCGGCGCCACCAGCAGCACGCCACGCGCATAGGCCGGATCGATACTGACCAGATGCATCGGCTGCGACACCGCCATAGTGCCCAGTCTGTCCGCCCGCTCAAGGGTTGATCGACGCATCGGCTCGGCCAGCAAGTCGTAACCCAGCGGCGAGCCAAATCGACTTTGCGTCTGGCTGTAGAGCACCGCCACGTATTCATCGCGTTCACCGGCCAATTGCAGATGACCGTTGCCGTCTTGCTCACGAATGCTGAAGTCGTTCACCCCCTCGTTCCGCACCTTGTGCTCGAATTCTGCGCGCTCGGCACGCGTCACTCGGGTCGCGAACTCAAAGGCTTGAGTCCGGTGCAATAAAGGGTGGGTGTAACCGTCGAACTCCTCGCGGGAGACCGAGTCCGAATTGGCGAAGAACCGGCGCAGGCCGTCGAGGCGTTGCTCCTGGTCTACGAAACGTTCTTCTATGCGGCTATAACGCTCACTGGCCAGCAGTTGGAAGCGTTGCTTGAGTTGATGCTGGAATACATTGAGCGTCGACCAGGCCAGTATCCCCGTAAGAACGCCCCCCATAAGCAACACCAGAAGCGCCACCAGCCAGGCCGACGCATCTTCGCTGATAATACCCAGGATCCTGGGGCGCACGGCGTGCAACGACATAGACACAACTCAAAACGCCAGGTGCGGGAAAACCCATTGGCCATGAGAAGAGTTATAGCTATTAGCCACTAATTTGACCAGCACTGAACGAATCCACAGAGCCTTTAAAAATCAAGGCTCTGTGGATCCACCGTTCAGCTATCAGCGTGCAGTGATTTTCCAGGCACGGTGGATCTTGCCGTTACGGGCGAAATCCGGATCGATGGTCTGGGCGGTAATTTCTTCAACGGCGTAACGCTCGGTGAGGTTTTCCTCAAGGGTGAACTTGCGGAAGTTGTTGGAGAAATACAACACGCCAGCGGGCGCCAGACGCGCCATGGCCAGGTCGATCAACTGCACCTGATCGCGTTGCACGTCGAAGATCCCTTCCATGCGCTTGGAGTTGGAGAACGTCGGCGGGTCGATGAAGATCAGGTCGTATTCGTCACGGCAGGCGTCGAGCCAGGCCATCACATCGCCCTGCTCCAGGCGGTTCTTGTCCGAGAACCCGTTCAGCGACAAATTACGTCGCGCCCAGTCCAGATAGGTTTTCGACAGGTCGACGCTGGTGGTGGTGCGTGCGCCGCCCTTGGCCGCGTGAACACTGGCGGTAGCGGTGTAGCAATACAGATTGAGAAAGCGCTTGCCGGCCGCCTCTTTCTGAATGCGCATGCGCATCGGACGGTGATCGAGGAACAGCCCGGTGTCGAGGTAGTCGGTGAGGTTGACCAGCAGCTTCACGCCACCTTCGTTGACCTCGACGAACTTGCCCTGCGCGGCCTGACGCTCGTACTGCTTGGTGCCGCTCTGACGCTCGCGACGCTTGACCACCACGCGGCTCTTGTCGATGTTCAGAGCCTGCGGAATCGCAGCCAGGGCATCGAACATGCGTGCCGAGGCTTTTTCCGGATCGATGGATTTCGGCGCCGCGTATTCCTGGACGTGGACCCAATCCTGATACAGGTCGATGGCCATGGAATATTCCGGCATGTCGGCATCGTAGACGCGATAGCAATCGATGCCTTCGCGCTTGACCCATTTGCCCATCGCTTTCAGGTTTTTTTGCAGGCGATTGGCAAACATCTGCCCGCCTTCGCTCAAGCGCGGTTGCTCGATCACCGGTGCGGGTGCTGGCGTCGGTTTGATCGGGTTGCCGTTTTTGTTGTACTTGCGTTCTTCCGGCTCGCTTGGCGCCTGATCATAGGCCGCCTGCTCACGCTCCACCTGACGCTGTTCCGGGGTACGACGCTCGCCCGTGACGAACTGGTCCGGCGTGACCTTGATCAGCAGCAGCTTGCACGGCAGCGCGCCGTTCCAGAACGAATACTGCTTGTGGCTACGAATGCCCATGCGCTTGCCCAGGTCCGGCGCGCCGGTGAACACCGCGGCCTCCCAGTTCAGGCAGGCCTGACGCAGACGCTCGCCGAGGTTCTGATAGAGGTAGAGCAAGCTCGCCTCGTCACCCAGACGCTCGCCGTACGGAGGGTTGCAAATCACCAGGCCTTTCTGGTTCTGGTCCGGACGTGGCTCGAACGTACCGACTTCGCCCTGGTAGATCTTGATCCACTCACTCAGGCCGGCACGCTCAACGTTGTTGCGGCCCGGTTGAATCAGGCGCGGGTCGGCTTCGTAACCGCGAATCCACAGCGGTGGCTTGGCCAGGCCGGCCGCGCAACGCTCAGTGGCTTCTTCGTGAAGCTTTTTCCACAGTGCCGGAACGTGGCCCAGCCAATGGGTAAAGCCCCACTGCTCGCGACGCAGGTTCGGCGCCATGTCGGCGGCGATCATCGCGGCTTCGACCAGGAACGTACCGACACCGCACATCGGGTCAGCCAGCGCGCCGCCTTCGGCCGCAATGCGTGGCCAGCCGGAACGGATCAGGATCGCGGCCGCGAGGTTTTCCTTCAGCGGTGCCGCGCCTTGCTGCAAGCGATAACCTCGCTGGTGCAGACTGTGACCCGACAGGTCGAGGGAAAGAATCGCTTCGCCACGGTCCAGGCGCAGGTGAATGCGCAGGTCCGGGTTGAGTTTATCGATCGACGGACGGTCGCCTTGCGGAGTGCGCAGTTTGTCGACGATGGCGTCTTTGACTTTCAAAGCGCCGAAGTGGGTGTTGTCGATACCCGAGCCATGGCCGCTGAACTCGACGGCCAGGGTACCGGCGTTGAGCATGTGGTCTTGCCACTCGATATCCAGCACGCCGTGGTACAGGTCTTCGGCGTCCTTCATCGGGAACCGCTTGAGCACCAGCAGCACCCGGTTCGCCAGACGCGACCACAGGCACAGGCGATAAGCGGTTTCCATGGTCGCCATGCCGCGCACGGCAGAGGTGTGCTCGCGTGCTTCTTCAAGGCCAAGCCCGACGGCTTCCTCGATCAGCAGGCCTTCAAGGCCTTTGGGGCAAGTGAGGAAGATTTCGAATTGATCGGACATTGGATTTTCAGAGCCTTTAGCAGTGAACCGGCAACGCATTGCCGGCCCGGATTTCAATCAGGCGCTTTTCTAAAAGAGCGCCCGCGTGGCACGAAGGTGTGCCGTCCCACCTGTGCTGCTCAGATTAGAAGAGCTTAGATGCACAGGCAGATAAAAAAGTTGATGCAACAAAATGTCACAAGTCGACCCTTCGTCGAATAATGCTTCCATGCAACAGAAGTCATTCTCACTAAAGGATTAGCCTCATCATCCTGCGGGGGGCCGATCATACAGGGCTTTATCAACGAACACGGGCCAAACATCGTGTTACTTATTGCCTTAGCATCTTTATCGTTACGTTCTTATGACAAAACGATCATTCCCTCGATGTGACGCTTTGGTTAGAACTCAACACAGGTTGACGCCGCAACGACGTCAACACCTTGGCTCGCGACGCCGGCAGCGGGCCCCAACGGCAGAAGTTTTTTTCTGCCAGACCTCGATTGAGGTCTACGCGATGAATACAGTCAACAAGTGAGGGCAACACCCTATGAGAAGACTTAAGCGTGATCCGTTGGAAAGAGCATTTTTGCGCGGATATCAATATGGCGTTGGTGGCAAATCCCGTGAGCTTTGCCCATTTACTCTACCGTCAGTACGCCAAGCCTGGATTAACGGCTGGCGCGAGGGACGCGGCGACAACTGGGACGGTATGACCGGCACTGCGGGAATCCACAGACTCAACGAACTTCACGCCGTCGGCAATTAATTACAGGGCCTAACACTCCGACACGACAATCTGATGACTGACTGAATTAACCACGCACGTCCCATCCGGACGGCGGGCTTCGGCCCAGGGGCTCCTTCTAGGAGCCCTTTTTTATGCCTGCTCTCTGGCGAAACGTGTAGGAGCCCGGCTTGTGGGCGATGGCGTCCTTGAGATCGCCATCGCCGGCAAGCCGGGCTCCTGCAGGGGGTTAGCGCAGTGCTGCGATGGCGTCTACCGACTCACGGATCAACGCCGGGCCTTTGTAGATAAAGCCGGAGTAGATCTGCACCAGGCTCGCACCCGCCGCGATTTTCTCGGCTGCGTGTTTACCTTCGGTGATGCCGCCCACGGCGATGATCGGCAAGCGACCTGCCAGTTCCGCCGCCAGCACTTTCACGGTGTTAGTGCTCTTGTCGCGAACCGGTGCGCCGGACAGACCACCCGCCTCGTCGCCGTATTCCATGCCTTCGACGCCAACGCGGCTCAGAGTGGTGTTGGTGGCAATCACCGCGTCCATCCCGGTTTCAATCAGCGCTTGTGCGACTTGTGCGGTTTCTTCGTCGGTCATGTCCGGCGCGATCTTGATCGCCAGCGGGACATGTTTGCCGTGGCGCAACGCCAGTTCCGCGCGGCGCGTGGCCAGATCAGCGAGCAACTGCTTGAGCGAATCGCCGAACTGCAGGCTGCGCAGGCCCGGGGTGTTGGGCGAGCTGACATTGACCGTCACGTAGCTGGCGTGGGCGTAGACCTTGTCCAGGCAGATCAGGTAATCGTCGACCGCGCGCTCAACCGGGGTGTCGAAGTTCTTGCCGATGTTGATGCCCAGCACGCCTTTGTACTTGGCTGCCGCCACACGGGCCAGCAGATAATCGACGCCAAGGTTGTTGAACCCCATGCGGTTGATGATCGCCTCGGCTTCCGGCAGACGGAAGATCCGTGGTTTCGGGTTGCCCGGTTGCGGGCGCGGGGTGATGGTGCCGATTTCGACAAAGCCAAAACCCAATTGAGCGAAACCGTCGATGGCCGCGCCGTTTTTGTCCAGACCGGCCGCCAAACCCACCGGGTTGGGAAAATCCAGGCCCATGACCGACACTGGCACTTTCGCCGGGGCCTTGCACAGCAAGCCGTTGAGGCCCAAACGCCCGCCCGCGCCGATCAGGTCCAGGGACAAATCGTGGGAGGTTTCCGGGGAAAGCTTGAACAACATCTGACGGGCCAGGGTGTACATGGGCGGGTTTGACTCTGGGCTGAAAAGTGGCGGCAATTATAGCCGCGCATCGAGGTTGCAGGCGAGGCGCGCGATGAAATCAGCGAGCGATGGCATATGCCTTGCACCGTCACCGGTACCAGCACTTATCTCACGGCGGGATGAGTCGAAAGACAACGGCGTCGTCACTGGACCTTGCTCTGGCAAGCAGCCTGTACGGCGTTTTTTTTATGCAAGGTACTTATTGATGATTGAAGTTCCAGCCAACCCTCTGGCCTGGGTCAATGGCAGCGATGCCCCGGAAAAGACCGACATCAATCTCGGCTTCATGGCCCTGAGCGACTGCGCCTCGGTCGTGGTCGCCGCCACGCAGGGGTTCGCCCAGCCCTACGGCCTTACCCTGAACCTCAAGCGTCAGTCGTCCTGGGCCAACCTGCGGGACAAACTGGTCAGCGGCGAACTCGACGCAGCCCACAGTCTGTACGGCCTGGTCTATGCGGTTCACCTGGGCATCGGCGGCGTGGCCTCGACCGACATGGCCGTGCTGATGGGCCTGAACCAGAACGGCCAGAGCATCAATCTCTCCCACGGCTTGCAAGCGTTGGGCGTGACCAGCCCTGAAGCACTCGACCGCCACGTGCACCAAACTCGCTCGAAACTCACCTTCGCCCAGACATTTCCCACCGGCACCCACGCCATGTGGCTGTATTACTGGCTGGCGAGTCAAGGCATCCACCCGTTGCAAGATGTCGATAGCGTAGTGGTGCCGCCACCGCAAATGGTCGCGCACCTGCAAGCGCAGCGTATCGACGGTTTCTGCGTCGGCGAACCCTGGTCCGCCAGTGCCGTGCAGCAGAATCTCGGCTTTACCCTGGCAACGTCGCAGACCATTTGGCCCGATCACCCGGAAAAAGTCCTCGGCTGCACCCGCGCGTTTGTCGAGCAATACCCAAACACCGCGCGGGCGTTGGTGATGGCGATCCTGGAAGCCAGCCGGTTCATCGAGCAAAGCACGGAAAACCGTCGCAGCACCGCACAACTCTTGAGTGCGCCCGACTACCTCGACGCCGCCCTCGACTGTATTGAACCGCGTCTGCTGGGCGATTATGCCGATGGGTTGGGCAATCGCTGGCAGGACCCGCACGCGCTGCGCTTCCATGCCAGCGGCGAGGTCAATGTGCCGTACCTGTCCGACGGCATGTGGTTCATGACCCAGTTCCGGCGCTGGGGTTTGTTGCGCGACGATCCGGATTACCTCGGCGTGGCCCGTCAGATTCAACAACTGGACTTATACCGTGAGGCCGCCAGCGCGGTCGGTGTCAACGCCAGTGGCCAGGACATGCGCAGCAGCCAGTTGATCGACGGCAAAATCTGGAACGGCTCCGATCCATCCGGTTATGCCCGCAGCTTCAAGTTGCACGCTCTGAGCGACAGCTCGCAACGATTCGCTCAGCGCTGACAGGAGACTGCAAACATGCTGCGTATCCTGCTGATCAACGATACCGCGAAGAAAGTCGGCCGCCTCAAAGTCGCCCTGACTGAAGCCGGGTTCGAGGTGATCGACGAGTCAGGCCTGACCATCGATTTGCCCGAACGCGTCGAAACGGTGCGTCCGGACGTGATTCTGATCGATACCGAGTCACCGAGCCGCGATGTGCTGGAGCAAGTGGTGCTGGTGACTCGCGACCAGCCACGGCCAATCGTCATGTTTACCGATGAACATGACCCGGGTGTGATGCGCCAGGCAATCCAGTCCGGGGTCAGCGCCTACATCGTCGAAGGCATTCACGCACAACGCTTGCAGCCGATTCTCGACGTGGCCATGGCGCGGTTTGAAAGTGACCAGGCGTTACGCGCCCAGCTTCATGCCCGCGACCAGCAATTGGCCGAACGCAAGCGCATTGAGCTGGCCAAGGGGTTGCTGATGAAGATGAAGAACTGCAATGAAGAAGAGGCCTACACCCTGATGCGCCGCCAGGCCATGAGCCGGCAGCAGAAGCTGATCCAGGTGGCGGAGCAGATTATTGCCATGAGTGAGTTGCTTGGATAACTCGATCATTGTGGCGAGGGGGCTTGCCCCCGCTGGGTGGCGAAGCCGCCCTATGCATTCCCTCAGGCATACCCTGCACACAGGTCTTGCGACGGCTTCGTCGCCGGACGGGGGCGGGCCCCCTCGCCACAAAAGCAGATTGTTGGCACAGATCTGGCTTAGCAATCACCACAGGTAACCAACGGCGGTTGCCCCACCTACGACAAAGACGTCGCTCACCTCTTTTGCCCTTGGCGAATCAGGTAGCGGCGTTTTTTCGTTTTGGCCCCACAGCCCGGGGCCGGTGGTGCGGCCCTTAGGCGCCCCACCTGATAGCTCATGACTCCTTCTCGAGACTCTTCACAGCTGAGGTGCGCGATGAATTCAAGCTTCTGGAAATCCGGCCATACGCCGACACTGTTTGCGGCCTTCCTCTATTTCGACCTGAGCTTCATGGTCTGGTACCTGCTTGGCCCGTTGGCCGTACAGATCGCCGCCGACCTGCACCTGACCACCCAACAACGCGGGCTGGTGGTGGCGACGCCGATTCTGGCCGGGGCCGTTCTGCGCTTTATCATGGGCATGCTGGCGGATCGTCTGTCGCCAAAAACCGCCGGGCTGATTGGCCAGGTGATCGTCATCTGCGCGCTGTTCGGCGCCTGGAAACTCGGGATTCACAGCTACGAACAAGCGCTGATGCTGGGCCTGTTCCTCGGCATGGCCGGTGCGTCCTTCGCCGTCGCCCTGCCGCTGGCCTCGCAATGGTATCCGCCGCAGCATCAGGGCAAAGCCATGGGCATTGCCGGCGCAGGCAATTCGGGCACGGTGCTCGCCGCGCTGATCGCCCCGGTATTGGCCGCCGCGTTCGGCTGGAGCAACGTGTTCGGCTTCGCCTTGATCCCGCTGATCCTGACCTTCATCGTCTTCGCCTGGTTGGCGAAAAACGCACCTGAACGGCCGAAAACCAAGTCGATGGCCGACTACTTCAAAGCCCTGGGCGACCGCGACAGCTGGTGGTTCATGTTTTTCTACAGCGTGACCTTCGGCGGCTTCATCGGCCTGGCCAGTGCCCTGCCCGGCTACTTCAACGACCAATACGGCCTGAGCCCCGTCACGGCCGGTTACTACACGGCGGCCTGCGTGTTTGGCGGCAGCCTGATGCGCCCGTTGGGTGGTGCGCTGGCAGACCGTTTCGGTGGTATTCGCACGTTGCTGGCGATGTACACGGTGGCGGCAATCTGTATCGCTGTGGTGGGTTTCAATCTGCCGAGTTCCTACGCGGCACTGGCGCTTTTCGTCTGCACCATGCTCGGATTGGGCGCTGGTAACGGTGCGGTTTTCCAATTGGTGCCGCAACGCTTTCGTCGCGAGATCGGTGTGATGACCGGTTTGATCGGCATGGCTGGCGGTATCGGTGGCTTTGCATTGGCGGCAGGCATGGGCGCGATCAAGCAAAGCACCGGCAGCTATCAACTGGCTTTGTGGTTGTTCGCCAGCCTTGGCGTTCTGGCCTGGTTCGGTCTGCACGGGGTGAAACGTCGCTGGAGAACCACCTGGGGTTCGGCTGCCGTGACGGCGGCTCGGGTCTGAGACCTCGATGAGCCTGCAACTGAGCTTTGCCCAAGCCAGCGCCACCGGCCCGCGGGAGGAAAATCAGGATGCCCTGCGCCTGGTGACACCGGCCCCGGCGCTGGCGGTCAGCAAGGGTTACCTGTTCGCGATTGCCGATGGGGTCAGCCAATGCGCCGACGGCGGTCTCGCGGCCCGTTCGACCTTGCAGGCCCTGGCGCTGGACTATTACGCCACCCCGCAAACCTGGAGCATCGCTCAAGCATTGGACCGCTTGCTGCTAGCGCAAAACCGCTGGTTGCAGGCCAATGGCGGCGGGCAACCGTTGCTGACCACTGTCAGTGCTTTGGTCCTGCGCGGCAGGCGTTTTACCCTGGCCCATGTAGGAGATTGTCGGGTGTATCGCTGGCACGCGGACCAGTTGCAACGCGTGAGTGAGGATCATGTCTGGGACCAACCGGGCATGCAGCATGTGCTCAAACGTGCGCTGGGGCTGGATCAACATCTGGTGCTGGATTTTCTCGATGGCGAATTGCGCTTGAATGAGTGTTTCGTGCTGCTCAGCGACGGCGTTTGGGCGGTGTTGGGCGACACCGCCATTGCCGCTATTCTGCGAGATCAGCCCGATCTGGACAGCGCGGCGCAGACCCTGGTGAATGCCGCGCATCTGGCCGGCAGTCAGGACAATGCCAGCGCCCTGCTGGTGCGGGTCGATGCCCTGGGTGAAACGAGCATTGGCGATGCGCTGATGCATTTACAACAATGGCCATTGCCACCCGCGCTGAAACCCGGTCAATCCTTCGAAGGCTGGCACGTCGAAGGCGTACTCGGCCACAGCCAGCAGTCACTGCTTTACCGGGTTCGCGACGGGCAACAACAACCCTGGCTGTTAAAAACCTTACCCGCTGCGCTGCAAGACGATCACCTGGCAGGCCAAGCGTTGCTGTCGGAAGAGTGGTTTCTCAAACGCGTGGCCGGACGGCACTTTCCTGAAGTCCATGCCGCCAGTCAGCGTCAGCATTTGTACTACGTGATGCGCGAATACTCCGGATCTACGCTGGCAGAACTGCATACGGCTGTAGGTCCACTATCCCTTGTTCAATGGCTGGATGTGGCCGAACGCGTGTTACGGGCGGTCGGCATGCTGCATCGACGGCAGATTCTGCACCGCGATATCAAACCGGAAAACCTGCTGCTGGGTGACGACGGCGAGTTGCGCCTGCTGGATTTCGGCCTCGCGTATTGCGCGGGCCTGTCAGAGGATCAACCTTCTGCCCTGCCTGGAACGCCCAGCTACATCGCGCCGGAAGCCTTTCGCGGAGATGCACCGACCCCACAACAAGATCTGTACGCGGTTGGCGTGACGCTGTACTTCCTGCTGACCGGGCATTATCCCTACGGTGAAATCGAAGCATTCCAGCGACCGCGGTTCGGTGTACCGGTCAATGCCAGTCGTTATCGGCCGGACTTGCCGGAGTGGATTGCGCAATGTTTGGAACGCGCCGTCGCGGCGGATCCAGGCCAGCGGTTTGAAACGGCGGAGGAATGGCTGCTGCTTCTGGAACAAGGCGAGCGCCGCAGTTTGAGCGTCCGTCCCAGACCGCTACTGGAACGCGAACCGTTGAAGGTCTGGCGGACAATGGCATTGGTGTCGTTGCTGTTGAATCTGGTGCTGCTGGTTCTTGTATTTCATGGTTGATACCGAGTCGCGCCCATCGCGAAGGCGGCCTAACAGCCTCATCAAATACATCGGCAAAGCGCTCCATTACCGGGCAACGCGCTTCGATGCGGTGCAAAAAAAATCGATAACGACCTGCAAAAACCCTCTCCCACCCAACAAATCCGAGGTCTGTACGACTTGGCACAACCACTGCATTACCCTTTTCACCATACATAAAGCCCGACCTTCAACGACGAAGGTTGCGCTTCCCGAGAGAACGGGACCAGGACAAAGGCGTCCTCGCTAGGCAACTAGCGGGACGCCTTTTTTGTTTGCGCAAAATTTGTCGAGCCAGACCAGAAGCCCTGATTAGGCGGGTCGCAGCTCCCCGGAGAACCTGATGAAAAAACTAAAACTGGTGATGATCGGCAACGGCATGGCCGGGGTTCGCACCCTGGAAGAACTGCTCAAGCTGAGCAACGAGCTCTACGACATCACGGTCTTCGGCGCCGAACCCCATACCAACTACAACCGCATCCTGCTCTCGCCCGTGCTGGCCGGCGAACAGACCTTCGAAGAGATCGTGCTCAACGACCTCGACTGGTACCTGGACAACAACATCAAGCTGCTGCTCAACCGCAAAGTGGTGGAGATCGACCGGGTCAAACGCCGCGTCATCGCTGAAGACGGCACCGAGGCCGAATACGATCGCCTGCTGATCGCCACCGGCTCGACCCCGTTCATTCTGCCGATCCCCGGCAACACCTTGCAGGGTGTGATCGGCTACCGCGACATCGCCGACACCCAGGCCATGATCAACACCGCCAAGACCCACAAGCACGCCGTCGTCATCGGCGGTGGCCTGCTCGGACTGGAAGCCGCCAATGGCCTGATGTTGCGCGGCATGCACGTGACCGTGGTGCACATCGGTGAGTGGCTGCTGGAGCGGCAACTCGACAAGACCAGCGGCCAGTTGCTGCAAACCGCCCTGGAAGCGCGTGGCCTGCACTTTCGTCTGTGCGAACAGACCCAAGCGCTGCACGACGCCGGCAATGGCCGGGTCGGCTCGGTTGAGTTCAAGAACGGCGACATCATTCCCGCCGACCTGGTGGTGATGGCCGCCGGCATTCGCCCCAACACCGAACTCGCGGAAAAATCCGGCATTCCCTGCAATCGCGGGATTCTGGTCAACGACACGATGCAAACCTACGACCCGCGGGTCTACGCCATCGGTGAATGCGCCAGCCATCGCGGCATCGCCTACGGCCTGGTCGCGCCGCTGTTCGAACAAGCCAAGGTCTGCGCCAATCACCTCGCACAATTGGGCTTCGCCCGTTATCAAGGCTCAGTGACGTCGACCAAATTGAAAGTCACCGGCATTGACCTGTTCTCCGCTGGCGACTTCATGGGCGGCGAAGGCACGGAAACCATCACCCTCTCCGACCCGATCGGCGGGGTCTACAAAAAACTGGTGATCAAGGATGACGTGCTGGTCGGTGCCTGTCTGTATGGCGATACGGCAGATGGCGGTTGGTATTTCCGGCAGATTCGTGAGAACCACGCCATTGGCGAGATCCGCGATCACCTGATGTTTGGTGAAAACGCCCTGGGCGACGTAGGACATCAAGGCCAGGACAAAGCCATGAGCATGGCCGACACCGCCGAAGTCTGCGGCTGCAACGGCGTGTGCAAAGGCACCATCGTCAAGGCAATTCAGGAGCACGGACTGTTCAGTGTCGACGAGGTGAAAAAACACACCAAGGCCGCGAGCTCTTGCGGTTCCTGCGCCGGCCTCGTCGAACAGATCCTGATCAACACCGTGGGCGGCGCAGCAGACGTGAAGCCGAAAAGCGAAAAAGCCATCTGCGGTTGCAGCGACCTCAACCACGGGCAAATCCGCCAAGCCATCCGCGATCAGCATTTACTGACGATCGCCGGGGCCATCAGCTACTTGAACTGGCGCACCCCGAACGGCTGCGCCACCTGCCGCCCGGCGCTCAACTACTACCTGATTTCCACCTGGCCGGGCGAAGCCAAGGATGACCCGCAATCGCGCCTGATCAACGAACGCGCCCACGCCAACATTCAGAAAGACGGCACCTACTCGGTTGTCCCGCGGATGTGGGGCGGTGTGACCAACCCTTCGGAATTGCGCCGCATCGCCGACGTCGCCGACAAGTACAACGTGCCGATGGTCAAGGTCACCGGCGGTCAGCGCATCGACTTGCTGGGGATCAAAAAGCAGGACTTGCCAGGCGTCTGGAAAGACCTCGACATGCCGTCCGGCCACGCCTACGGCAAATCCATCCGCACCGTGAAGACCTGCGTCGGCAGTGAGTTCTGCCGTTTCGGCACACAGAATTCCACGCAGTTGGGCATCGAACTGGAGCATGACCTGTTCAACATGTGGTCGCCGCACAAAGTGAAACTGGCGGTCTCCGGTTGCCCACGCAACTGCTCGGAAGCGGGCATCAAGGACGTAGGCATTATCGGTGTCGACTCCGGTTGGGAGATGTACATCGGTGGCAACGGAGGGATTAAAACCGAAGTCGCCGAGTTTTTCGTCAAATTGAAAACCGCTGAAGAAGTGCGCGAATACAACGGCGCGTTCCTGCAGCTCTATCGCGAAGAAGCCTTCTACCTCGAACGCACCGTGCATTACCTGCAACGGGTCGGCATGGACCACATCAAGAAAGCCGTGCTGGAAGACCCGGAGCGGCGCAAGGCGCTCAATGATCGCCTGCAATTCTCTCTGTCGTTCGAGCAGGATCCGTGGAAGGAGCGCCTGACACAGCCACTGTTGAAAAAAGAATTCGACGTCATCCCCGTGAAAAACCTGGAGGTGCTGGCATGAACTGGCTGGATATCTGCGCACTGGAAGAAATCAACGCCCTGGGTTCACGGATCATCGCCGGCCCCAAAGGTGACATTGCGATTTTCCGTACCAGCGACGATGAGGTTTTCGCCCTCGACGACCGCTGCCCGCACAAGGGCGGGCCGCTGTCCCAAGGCTTGATCTACGGCAAACGTGTGGCCTGCCCGCTACACAACTGGCAAATCGACCTGGAACGCGGCGAAGCCTTGGCTCCGGACATCGGCTGCGCCCATCACCACCCGGCGCGGGTCGAAAATGGCCGAGTGATGCTGGCCCTGCGGGACGCAGGCTGATGGACCGCCAGATCACCGCGTCTACCTGCTGCTACTGCGGGGTCGGCTGCGGCGTGCTGATCGAGCATGACGGCGAGCGCATCCTCGGCGTCAGCGGCGATCCGGCACACCCGGCCAACTTCGGCAAGTTGTGCAGCAAGGGATCAACCCTGCATTTGACCGGCGACTTGACGGCGCGGGCCTTGTACCCCGAACTGCGCCTCGGCAAAGGCCTGGCGCGTGGCCGCACCGACTGGGACAGCGCCCTCGACCACGCCGCCAGCGTTTTTGCCCAAACCATTGCCGAGCATGGCCCGGACAGCGTGGCGTTTTACATTTCCGGGCAGTTGCTGACCGAGGACTACTACGCCTTCAACAAACTGGCGCGAGCGCTGGTGGGCACCAATAACATCGACAGCAATTCGCGGCTGTGCATGTCGTCGGCGGTGGTCGGTTACAAACGCAGCCTGGGCGCCGATGCGCCGCCGTGCAGCTATGAAGACCTGGAATTGAGCGACTGCGTGATGATCGTCGGCAGCAACATGGCCTACGCCCACCCCGTACTGTTTCGCCGCCTCGAAGAAGCCAAATCCCGCCGACCGCAGATGAAAGTCATCGTCATCGACCCGCGTCGTACCGACACATGCGATTTAGCTGACCTGCATCTGGCGATTCTTCCGGGGACCGATGTCGCCTTGTTCCATGGGATTTTGTACCTGCTGCTGTGGGAAGACTGGGTCGACCGCGACTACATCAAGGCCCATACCGAAGGCCTGGCCGAGCTGAAGAGACTGGTGCGCGACTACACACCGCAGATGGTGTCGCAGTTGTGCGGAATCAGTATTGAACAATTGCAGCAATGCGCTGAGTGGGTCGGTACTTCACCGAGTTTTCTGTCGTTGTGGTGCATGGGGCTGAACCAGTCCACCGCCGGTAGCGCAAAAAACAGCGCACTGATCAATTTACACCTGGCGACCGGGCAAATTGGCCGTCCGGGTGCAGGACCTTTTTCATTGACCGGTCAGCCGAATGCCATGGGCGGGCGCGAAACTGGCAGTTTATCCAACTTGCTGCCGGGGCATCGCGACGCCGCCAATGCGCAGCACCGTGCAGAGGTGGCGGCTTACTGGCGCGTTGATCACTTGCCTGAAAACCCGGGGCTGAGCGCCATCGAGTTGTTTGAGCAGGTAAGCAGCGGAAAGATCAAAGCCTTGTGGATCGCGTGTACAAATCCCGCGCAGTCCCTTCCCAATCAGACCGCCGTGCGCGCGGCTTTGGAGACTTGCCCGTTCGTGGTGTTGCAAGAGGCATTCCGCACCACCGAAACCGCTGCGTTCGCAGATCTGCTGCTGCCCGCCGCCAGTTGGGGTGAAAAAGACGGCACGGTCACCAACTCCGAGCGACGCATTTCCCACGTCCGCCGGGCGATCATCGCACCCGGCGAAGCGCGTCCGGACTGGGCGATCACGGTTGATTTCGCACAGTGCCTGGAGAAACGTCTGCGCCCGGACGCGGCCAGCCTGTTTGCCTTTGAAACCCCGGCGCAGGTCTTCGACGAATACAAACAGCTGACGCGCGGCCGCGATCTGGATTTGTCTGGAATCAGCCACGCGCTGATCGACAAAATCGGTCCGCAACAATGGCCTTTTCCTACGGGCTCCAGCACCGGCACCGCCCGGTTGTATCTGGATGGTATTTTCCCGACTGCCAGTGGCCGCGCTCAGTTCGTCGCCGATCCGTATCGCGCCGCCAAGGAACAACGGGATGCACGCTTCCCGCTGACGCTGATCACCGGTCGCCTGCGGGATCAATGGCACGGTATGAGCCGCACCGGCACCGCCGCACAGCTGTTCGGCCATGTCAGCGAAGCCGTGCTGAGCCTGCACCCGGATGAGTTGCGCCGGCATCGCCTGCAATCCGGTGATCTGATCAGCCTGAAAAGCCGTCGAGGCGCAGTGATCGTTCCGGTGGCCAGCGATGACAGCGTGCGACCGGGCCAAGCCTTTTTGCCGATGCATTTTGGTGACCGCTTTCTTAAGGGCGGCATAAACACACTCACGCTCCCCGCCTTCGACCCTTTGTCGAAACAACCGGAGCTCAAACACAGCGGCGTACGCCTTGAACCGGTCCAACTGCCTTGGCACCTTTTCGCGCTGATTGAGGGCGATGTCCAACAGCACTTTGAGACGCTACGGCCCCTTTGCGAGACGTTTTCCTACGTCAGCCTTAGCCTCGTTGGCCGTGAGCGCCCTGCGTTGCTGATACGCGCTGCCAGCGCCACCGCGCCGGACCCTCAACTGCTGCGGGAAATCGATCAATGTCTGGGCCTAAATGACGGACCAGTCCTGGCCTACGACGATCCACGACGCTCCATCGGCAAGCGGGTACGCATCGAAAACGGCCGGATCACCGCGATCCGCCTGGCGGGTGAAACCCTTGCCCGACACTGGCTGCAAAACCTCTGGCTCGAAGGTCGCGCCGATGAACAGCTACGGCGTTGGCTGCTCGCGCCACTAAGCGCTCCGCCGGGCCAGGTCGACGCCGAAGCGGTCGGCAACAAAACCCTGTGCAACTGTAAAAACGTCAGCCAAAGCACGATCTGCGCCGGCATTCGTCGTGGCCTGGACTTGCAAGGCTTGAAGCAAGAGTTCGGTTGCGGCACGCAATGCGGCTCCTGCGTCCCGGAAATCAAGCGTTTGCTGGCCGCCACCGCGCAGCCGCAAGTCGCCATCTCGTGAGGAAAACACTATGAGCGCAAAAGTCTGGCTGGTGGGTGCGGGTCCCGGTGACCCTGAATTGCTGACGCTCAAAGCTGTCCGGGCGTTGAGAGAAGCGGATGTGGTGCTGATCGATGATCTGGTCAACGACGCGGTGCTGGAGCATTGCTGCGGCGCGCGGATTATTCCTGTTGGCAAGCGCGGTGGTTGTCGCTCTACTCCGCAAGCATTCATTCATCGTTTGATGTTGCGTTATGCCCGTCAGGGCAAATGCGTCGTTCGTCTCAAGGGGGGAGACCCTTGCATTTTCGGGCGTGGTGGTGAAGAAGCACAGTGGCTGCGCGAACGTGGAGTCGAAGTTGAGCTGGTCAATGGCATCACTGCCGGGCTGGCTGGCGCGACACAATGCGATATTCCGCTGACCTTGCGCGGCGTGGCACGAGGGGTAACGCTGGTCACCGCCCACACTCAGGATGGCAGCAACCTTAACTGGCAGGCGCTGGCCCAAGGTGGTACGACACTGGTGATCTACATGGGTGTGGCGAAGCTCAGCGAGATCCGTGAGCAACTGCTGGCTGGCGCAATGGCAGCCGATACGCCGGTAGCGATGATTGAAAATGCATCGTTGCCGCATCAACGGGAATGTCGGAGCAGCCTGATGGCAATGGAAGAAGATGCCTGTGCCTTCGATTTGAAAAGCCCGGCCATCCTGGTGATTGGCGCGGTCGCAGACAACTCCACGTCCTCCTGTGGGAGCGAGTCTGCTCGCGAAGAGGCCCTGTCCGTCAACATCAATGTCGGATGCCAACGCGCCTGATACGTCCCTCCTCACCAAATCGCAGACAAAGAAAAGCCCGGCCTAAGCCGGGCTTTTCTCGGAGCTACAGGCTAATTACTTAGCGTGAGCTTCAACCTGCGCTTCTACGCGACGGTTTACAGCGCGACCTTCAGCGGTTTTGTTGTCAGCAACTGGGCGGGATTCGCCGTAGCCAACAGACTGAACGCGCGACGATTCAACACCGTACTGGCTGGTCAGAACTTGCTTAACGGCGTTTGCACGACGCTCAGACAGTTTCTGGTTGTAAGCATCAGGACCGACGTTGTCAGTGTGACCTTCAACAGTGGTGCTGGTGGCTGGGTACTGCTTCATGAAATCAGCCAGGTTCTTGATGTCAGCGTAGCTGTTTGGCTTGACTACCGACTTGTCGAAGTCGAATTTCACGTCCAGCTCAACACGAACAACTTCAGCAACTGCCGGGCAGCCATCAGCGTCAACAGTTACGTTGGCTGGAGTGTCTGGGCACTTGTCAACGTTGTCGCACACGCCATCGTTGTCGCTGTCGGAGCAAACTTCTGGAGCAGCAGCAACTGGAGCAGGCTTGTTGCCGCCACCGAAGTTCACACCCAGACCGATGGAAGGAATGTAGTCCCAACGGCCGTTGTCCAGCTTGTAGTCAGCTTCTACGCCAGCACGGGCGAAGACGTTTTCTACGAAGTACCACTTAACACCAGCGCCAGCAGTCAGGAAAGTCGACTGGTCACGGCCGGAGTGGCCATCATCACGTACGTTGGTCATGCTGCCGTGCTTAACACCACCTTGAACGTAAGGACGCAGAGCGTCGCCAGCGTTGTTGAAGTGGTACTGACCGTTCAGACCGAAACTGTCGCCTTCGATTTTCTGATTGCCAGTGTTGTTTTCCGAACGGGTGTAGTCTTCAGCGTTGTACGTGAAGTTGATCGATACATCGTCGGTCAAGAAGTAACCGATGGAGGCGCCAGGAGTGTAACCATCTTGAACGTTGTCAACGCTGTCGTTGTACTTCTTCCCGTAGTTAAGCTCGCCTTCAAAAGCGCCTTGGCCTTGTGCCAGAGCGCCGAAAGAAGTAGCGGCAATAAGAGTACCAATGGCCAAGCCCAAGGTGTTTTTCAGTTTCATCCGTTAAATCCCCATCTGGTGATTGTAAAGCAGTCCCTCAAACCGGGGGACAACTCGGCGGCTAGTCTATCAGAACTAGCCTACACGTAAGAGATATTTGCGCTGAACTAAGTTTCAGCACTGCCTGCAAATTTCTCACGCAATTTATCGAGAGCGCGTTTGTACCGCATTTTTGTTGCGCTCAATCCCATGTGCATAATATCCGCGATCTCCTGAAATTCCAGCTCTGCGACAAATCGTAGCACCAAAATTTCACGGTCAATCGGGTTTACATACACAAGCCAGCGATCAAGTCCACCCTTATCCTCAGGTTTCGGCATCTTCTCTTCAGATGCTTCCTCGAGAGGGTCAAGACTCAAGGCGTCCATCAAACGACGCTTTCGCCGCTCCTTTCGATACTGTGTGATGCATTCGTTGTAGGTGATGCTGTACAGCCATGTCTTGAACTTCGATTTCCCTTCAAAGTTCTTCAAGCCATACAACACCTTCAGCATCACTTCCTGACAGACATCGTCTGCGTCGCGATCGTTCCCAAGGTATCGAGCACAGACGTTAAATAATGTTCGCTGGTAACGCCGCATCAGTTCTTCATAGGCGCGCGTTACGTGAAACAGCTCGGTATGCGAGCGCGCGACCAACTCCTCATCAGAGAGCTCGCGGGGGTCGTAGCGCGTGGAGAGCGATTGAGCTTTATTCAAAACAAGTCGGGCCGACAGTCAGGTCAATGTCCGCCGCAGCCCTTTCAGGGCATTTTGCGGCGGCATACGTTAGCAGGGTTTGCCGGGTTAGCGGCTACTCACATGCTGCTCCAGGAGAATCCGATTCGAGAGAGAGACTAGCTCACCCTCATCGGTCAGCAATGTAGTTTTAACCGTGCCGATCTCTTCGATCTGCCCCTCAACCTCACCAACACGCACTTGTTGCCCAACCTGATATAGCTCACGCACATAGATTCCCGCAAGAATCTGACCGGCGATTTCCCGGCTTCCCAACCCCATGGCCAGCGCAACCGCCAGACCAACGGTAATCAATACGATGACGATCACATGGTTGAGCAGGTCAGTCTTGACCTCCAACTGGCTGATCGCAACCGAAATGCTGATGATAATCACCAGCCCCTGCGCAATTCGTCCCAATCCTGAAGCGTAGTCCAGTCCTACACCTTCTGCTGCGCCACGCACCAATCCATTGGCCAGCTGCGCCAGCAAAACACCCACCAGCAACACCAGCGCCGCGCCGAATACCTTCGGCAAATACAGAGCTAACATATCCAGCGTAGCTGAAACTCGCTCAAGTCCAAGGGATTCTGCGGCAGAAACCAAAAAAATTAGCAGAACGAACCAATAGACAATTTTTCCGATCAGGGTCGAGATCGGAACTTGAAGCCCGGCGCGGGATAGCAACTTAGTCAGCCCGGTACCGCCCATCAGGCGATCGAGCCCCAGCTTGGCGAGCAGCTTGGACAATAAAGTGTCCAAAAGTTTCGCCACGACGAAACCCAACAGCAGCACGACCAGTGCGCCGAACAGGTTCGGAATGAAGTTCGCAACCTTGGTCCATAACGCAGTCATTGCAGTGACGAGACTCTGAGTCCAGAGATCAAGTTCCATATTAATCAGCCTTATCAGCAGTGCGAACGGTAGGTTTACGGTGACGGGATACCGGCGAGACGTGGGCCGAGCCATTATTGAGGGCAATCATCAGCGCAGGCAACCAGCGCCCCAGCAGGCTGAACAGATCACCGGCGCCGACCTGGCGGTTGGCGGTTTTCAGTACACGCCCAAGGCACGCATCATCGTCCCGGGTGGAGGGTGATGCATTGAGCATGTCACGCAAAGACTGTTCAAACGGATCGTGCATACGCACCTCTCGTGATGTCTGTGAAAGACGCGGTCAAATTTGCTCGGGTCACATGACTTATCCTCAGACCCAGCGCAAACGTCGAAATAACCACCACTGCCCGAGTGCCACCGAGACCATCATCAGGCACGCAATCAGGAAGCCATAAGGGTTGGCAGAGAACGGAATGCCACCCACGTTGATCCCCAAAAGACCGGTCAGAAAACTCATCGGCAAAAAGATCCCGGTGATGATCCCGAAACGGTACATCGTGCGGTTCATGCGCACGCTCAAGCGTCTGTCTTCAGCCTCAAGGACCAGCCCCACCCGCTCCCGGGTCAATTCCAGCTCCTCAAGATAGCGGGTCAGGCTGTTGTTCAATTCGTTCCAGTAATCGCCATCGTCGTCGACAAACCAGGGCAGTTTTATACGCGTCAGTTGCCCAAAAATATCCCGTTGAGGTGCAAGGAAACGTTTCAGCGCCGCCGCCCTGCGACGGATCTGCAAAATGGCGCCGTGTTCGGGAGTATACCGCTCGTCGGTATCCAGTTTTTCTTCTTCCTCATCGACCACTTCCGAGAGGCAACTGACCAGATCCTGCACTTTGTTGGTGAGGTACTGCGCCATATACAGGACGAGTTCGGAGGCGGTTTTCGGCCCTTTGCCATCGGTGAGCTGCACCAGCAATTCATCGGTTGCGCGCAAGGGCCGCAGACGCAAGGAGATAACTCGCTGGGCTGAGGCGAAGATGCGCACCGAGACCATGTCTTCCGGCTCTGCGCCGGGATTCAGGTTGACCCCGCGCAGAAACAGCAACAGTTCAGCGTCCGGCAAGGGCAACAGACGTGGCCGGGTGTTTTCTTCGAGTAAAAGATCACAGCTGAATTCACTCAGACCGCTGGATTTACGCAGCCAGGTCTGAGTTTGCGGATGACTGCGATCCCAGTGCAGCCACAGGCTTTCATGGGCCTGCAGCTGCAAGTCATCGAGCTCAGTCCGGGCTATCGAACGCGCACCGCCTTTTCCGTCCAGCACCAGGGCATGCACCAGGCCCCACTGCGCGTTTTCTTCCTCGAACATCCGCATCCCTTTGTTGGTTTCTGTTTATTCAGGCATTTTCAACGGGCTTGGCGAGATGATGACACCGTTGTTGTCCGCATAGATGTAATGGCCTGGATGGAACGTCACGCCCGCAAATGTCACCGCTACGTTGAGATCGCCGATCCCGCGCTTGTCGGTCTTCATCGGATGGCTGGCCAGGGCCTGAACGCCCAGGTCGGTTTGCGCAATGACGTCGACGTCACGGATGCAACCGTAGATCACCAGCCCCTCCCAACCGTTTTTCGCGGCTTTCTCGGCGATCATGTCGCCCAATAGCGCACGACGCAGCGAACCGCCACCATCGACCACCAACACCTTGCCATTGCCCTTGAGCTCGGCTTGTTCCTTGACCAGCGAGTTGTCTTCGAAGCACTTGATGGTCACGATTTCGCCGCCGAAAGAATCACGGCCACCAAAATTGCTGAACATCGGTTCCAACACCTGCACCAGCTCCGGATAGGCGTCGCACAGGTCAGGCGTGAGGTAATGGTTCATCGAGAAACTCCTGTAAAGAGGAAGACAATCGAGGGTGTCGAACGTGACCAAAATAGCTCAATGCGTCATATCTTAGCCGCTAGCCGAACAGAGCGGAATGCCCTTGTTAGAGCACCTGCATCAAACTGCGGTCGCCCGATCCGGCTTGTCGCCCATCAAGGGCGTCTGTTGTTCAGCCAACCAACGCGCCACCAATGGCCAGACTTCGGCTTGAGCGGCTTTGCTGACGAGCATTTCAACGTGACCAAAATTGTCGCCAAAACCCTGCTCGCGACCAAGTTCTACGAACTGTTTGTGCTCAGAACCTATCTGGTCGAACAGTTTGCGGCACGCCCACGTCGGGTCCTGATGATCACCCACCGCGCTTACGGCCAACACCGGCATCGCAACATTGGCCAAGCCGGCCCACCAGTCCTTGTCGGCATCACCAAAACGCCCGAACAAGCCGTACCAGCGCATGCTTTCCAGGGCCAGGCCAATCGGCTCGTCCTCCGGGCCGCGCTTGAGCCGGGATCCCGACAGCTGTGCAAAGCGTTTGAGAATAAAACGCCCGCTCCATTCCACCGGTGGAATTTTCAATGGCCAGTAAGTCCGGCTGACCTGCGCACCAAAGAACGCCGCAGACGCCACCACAGGCTCGCCGATGTACTCACCGCCCAATGCCGCTGCCAGCGTGATACCGCCCAGTGAGTGACCGATCCAGTGCGGAATCTGGCCACTCTGTTCACGTACGAACGCGCCAATGGCTGGCAGATCGTAACGCGCGTAGTCGGCGACACGGTTCTTGCGGTAGTTCTGGTTACGCTGGGACAGGCCATGGCCGCGCATTTCCGGGATCCATACGTCGAATCCCAGACGCGTAAGGTAAGCGCCCAACCCCAGCCCTTTCGGGGAAAACCAGAAGCGCCGATTGGAAAAACTGCCGTGCAACAGAATCAGCGGCACACCGCGCCCCACCGCTCCATCGGCCATGCCCAATCGGGTAACGGCCAGCTCGACACTAGGGTCCGGGCTATTGGCCGGTTTCAATCGATAAACATCTTCGCTCAGATCGCCGCGCCGCTCGGCGCTGATCAGGGCGACAGGAAATAGGTTGCTGCTGCTTTGCATAATGCTCTTGCACAAAAAAGGGCGGCATCCAAGCCCGCCCTACTCAAATTAAAGCCCCGGCCGCCTGACCGGGGCTTCATTCACATCACGCCTGCGCCTGACCTTCAGCCAGGAAGAACCAGGTTTCCAGTACGGAATCGGGGTTCAACGAAACGCTTTCGATGCCCTGCTCCATCAGCCACTTGGCAAGATCAGGGTGGTCCGAAGGACCCTGACCGCAAATGCCGATGTACTTGCCAGCCTTGTTGCACGCGGCAATGGCGTTGGCCAGCAGCTTCTTGACCGCCGGATTACGCTCATCGAACAGGTGCGCGATGATCCCGGAGTCACGGTCCAGGCCCAGCGTCAGCTGAGTCAGGTCGTTGGAACCGATCGAGAAACCGTCGAAGAATTCGAGGAACTCTTCAGCGAGGATCGCGTTGGACGGCAGTTCGCACATCATGATGATGCGCAGACCGTTTTCGCCGCGAGCCAGACCGTTTTCGGCCAGCAGATCGATCACTTGGCTGGCTTCGCCCAGGGTACGGACGAACGGCACCATGATTTCGACGTTGGTCAGGCCCATCTCGTTGCGCACACGCTTGAGGGCACGGCACTCGAGCTCGAAGCAGTCACGGAACGATTCACTGATGTAACGCGAAGCGCCACGGAAGCCCAGCATCGGGTTTTCTTCTTCCGGTTCGTAGAGCTTGCCGCCGATCAGGTTCGCGTATTCGTTGGACTTGAAGTCCGACAGACGCACGATGACCTTTTTCGGCGTGAACGCTGCAGCCAGGGTGCTGATGCCTTCCACCAGTTTGTCGACATAGAAGTCGACCGGATCGTTGTAACCGGCGATGCGCTTGTCGACGCTGTCCTTGATGTCCTGCGGCAGACCGTCGTAGTTCAACAGCGCTTTGGGGTGAACGCCGATCATGCGGTTGATGATGAATTCCAGACGGGCCAGGCCCACACCGGCGTTCGGTAGTTGCGCGAAGTCGAAGGCGCGGTCCGGGTTACCGACGTTCATCATGATCTTGAACGGCAGGTCCGGCATGGCATCGACCGAGTTTTTCTTGATGTCGAAGCCCAGTTCGCCTTCGAAGATATAACCAGTGTCGCCTTCAGCACAGGAAACAGTCACGCCCTGGCCGTCTTTCAACAGCTGGGTGGCGTTGCCGCAACCGACTACGGCCGGGATGCCCAGCTCGCGTGCAATGATCGCCGCGTGGCAAGTACGACCGCCACGGTTGGTGACGATGGCGCTGGCACGCTTCATGACCGGTTCCCAGTCCGGGTCGGTCATGTCAGAAACCAGAACGTCGCCCGGCTGGACTTTGTCCATCTCGGACACGTCCTTGATGATGCGGACCTTGCCGGCGCCGATGCGCTGGCCGATGGCGCGACCTTCAACCAGCACGGTGCCGGTTTCTTTCAACAGGTAACGCTCCATGACGTTGGCCTGGGTACGGCTCTTCACGGTTTCAGGGCGGGCCTGAACGATGTAGAGCTTGCCGTCGTCGCCGTCTTTGGCCCATTCGATGTCCATCGGGCACTTGTAGTGCTTCTCGATGATCATCGCTTGCTTGGCCAGTTCGCTGACTTCGGCATCGCTCAGGCAGAAACGAGCGCGATCCGCCTTGTCGACGTCGATGGTCTTGACCGATTTCCCGGCCGTGGCGACTTCGCCGTAGATCATCTTGATGGCTTTGCTGCCCAGGTTGCGGCGCAGGATGGCTGGGCGACCAGCGGCCAGCGTGCCTTTGTGGACGTAGAACTCATCCGGGTTCACCGCGCCTTGTACGACGGTTTCACCCAGGCCGTAGGCGCCGGTGATGAACACGACGTCACGGAATCCCGATTCGGTATCAAGGGTGAACATCACGCCGGCGGTGCCGGTTTCGGAGCGGACCATGCGCTGAACGCCAGCCGACAGAGCCACCAGCTTGTGGTCAAAGCCCTGGTGCACGCGATAGGAAATCGCACGGTCGTTGAACAGCGAAGCGAACACCTCTTTGGCGGCGCGAATGACGTTTTCGACACCACGGATGTTCAGGAAGGTTTCCTGCTGACCGGCGAAAGAAGCGTCCGGCAAGTCTTCGGCGGTAGCGGAGGAACGCACGGCCACGGCCATGTCAGGGTTGCCGGCCGACAGCGTGGCGAACGCGGTGCGGATCTCGGCGTTGAGCTTCTCGGGGAACTCGGCTTCCATGATCCATTGACGGATCTGGGCGCCGGTACGGGCCAGGGCGTTGACATCGTCGACATCCAGGGCGTCGAGGGCGGCGTGGATCTGATCGTTGAGGCCGCTCAGCTCCAGAAAATCACGATAAGCCTGAGCTGTCGTGGCGAAGCCACCGGGCACCGATACACCGGCACCTGCAAGGTTACTGATCATCTCGCCCAGGGATGCGTTCTTGCCCCCTACGTGCTCCACATCATGGACGCCGAGCTTATCGAGGGAAACTACGTACTCTACCAAGGTGATCTCTCCACTAACTGTGTTGGAAACGCTCAGAAGCCGGCTGCTCGGGGGAGCATTTGCCAGCTGTATGGCCTGGACCTGGAAAATAAGTGAGAATGCGGGCCACTGGCGGCCGACAAACCGCGCCTATCATATCCAAGATTCGTCATTAGCTTAAGGCCCAAGGTGCAAATGAAACGATCTGCTTTCTTTATTTCCGACGGTACCGGCATTACGGCCGAAACCCTGGGTCAAAGCCTCCTGGCGCAGTTCGAAAACATTACCTTTAGCAAATTCACGCGACCGTACATCGACAACGTGGATAAAGCGCGGGCCATGGTACAACAAATCAACAAAGCCGCTGAAACCGACGGTTTCCGGCCGATTATTTTTGACACCATCGTCAATCAGGACATCCGTGAGATCCTCGCGACCTCCAATGGTTTCATGATCGACATTTTCTCGACGTTCCTGGCACCGCTTGAGCAGGAATTGACCGAGCATTCTTCTTACACCGTGGGCAAATCCCACTCCATCGGCGCCAACACCAATTACATGGAACGTATCGAGGCGGTGAACTTCGCCCTCGACAACGACGATGGCGCCCGCACGCACTACTACGACAAGGCCGATTTGATCCTGGTCGGCGTGTCGCGTTGCGGCAAGACCCCGACGTGTCTGTACATGGCCATGCAATTCGGCATCCGCGCGGCCAACTACCCGCTGACCGAAGACGACATGGAGCGCCTGACCCTGCCAAGCGCCCTGCGCGCCCATCAGCACAAACTGTTTGGCCTGACCATCGACCCGGACCGCCTTACTGCGATCCGCAACGAGCGCAAACCCAACAGCCGTTATTCAAGCTATGCCCAGTGCGAGTTTGAAGTGCGCGAGGTGGAAAACCTGTTCCGCCGCGAGAACATCCCGCACATCAACTCCACGCACTTTTCGGTGGAAGAGATTTCCGCGAAAATTCTGGTGGAGAAAGGTGTGGAGCGGCGGTTCAAGTAGTTCTGCGTCGCCTGTTATATCGCCATCGCGGGCAAGCCACGCTCCCACAAGGAAACTGACTCCAAATGTGGGAGCGTGGCTTGCCCGCGATGAACGATCACACGGTCTCAGCCAATGCCCCCAGGTTTGGTGTCCTGGTTAGAAAGAGTCGCCCGGCACCCGGACAAACCCTTCCATCAATACCCGCGCACTGCGGCTCATGATGGCTTTGTTCACGGTCCACTCACCGTTCACCAGGCTGGCTTCGGCACCGACGCGCAACGTGCCGGACGGATGGCCGAAACGTACTGCATTGCGTTCGACACCGCCCGCCGCGAGGTTCACTAACGTGCCGGTAATTGCCGCTGCCGTGCCAATCGCCACAGCCGCCGTGCCCATCATCGCGTGGTGCAATTTCCCCATCGACAACGCACGTACCAGCAGGTCGACATCCCCCGCTGCAATCGCCTTGCCGCTGGACGACACGTAGTCCGCCGGCTTGGCCACGAAGGCCACCTTAGGAGTGTGCTGACGCTTGGCCGCTTCGTCGATGTTCGAGATCAGGCCCATGCGCAATGCGCCGTAAGCGCGGATGGTTTCGAACATCAGCAACGCTTTCGGGTCGCTGTTGATCGCGCCCTGCAGCTCGGTGCCGGTGTAACCGATGTCTTCGGCATTGACGAAAATCGTCGGGATGCCGGCATTGATCATGGTCGCCTTGAAGGTCCCGACGCCGGGTACTTCGAGGTCGTCCACCAGATTGCCGGTAGGGAACATCGAACCACCGCCGCCCTCTTCTTCCGCGGCAGGGTCCAGGAATTCGACTTGTACTTCGGCGGCGGGAAAGGTCACGCCATCGAGCTCGAAATCACCGGTTTCCTGCACTTCACCGTTGGTGATCGGTACATGGGCAATGATGGTTTTGCCGATGTTGGCTTGCCACACACGAACCACGGCCACGCCGTTGTGCGGGATGCGGCTGGCGTCGACCAGACCATTGCTGATGGCAAACGAACCGACTGCCGCCGTCAGGTTGCCGCAGTTGCCACTCCAGTCAACGAAAGGCTTGTCGATGGACACCTGACCAAACAGGTAATCCACGTCGTGATCAGCCTTGAGGCTTTTCGACAGGATCACGGTTTTGCTGGTGCTGGAAGTTGCGCCGCCCATGCCGTCGATTTGCTTGTCGTACGGGTCGGGGCTGCCGATCACGCGCAGCAACAAGGCATCGCGGGCCGGGCCGGGAATTTGTGCCACTTCGGGCAGGTCGTTCAGGCTGAAAAACACGCCTTTGCTGGTGCCGCCACGCATGTAGGTGGCAGGGATTTTGATCTGAGCTGCGTGAGCCATTTGCTCGTTACTCCTTACCTTGAAAACAGACACGGGACTTGAAGTCCCGTGTTTGTACAGCGTGTGTTAAACGACGACTGCCGACTCTTCGAGGAAGTCCTGCGCAAAGCGTTGCAACACGCCGCCGGCTTCGTAGATCGACACTTCTTCAGCGGTGTCGAGGCGGCAGGTCACGGGCACATCGACGCGTTCGCCATTCTTGCGATGGATCACCAACGTCAGCTCGGCGCGCGGTGTGCGCTCGCCGATCACGTCGTAGGTTTCACTGCCGTCGATAGCCAGGGTGTGACGGTTGGTGCCGGCTTTGAACTCCAGCGGCAACACGCCCATGCCCACCAGGTTGGTGCGGTGAATGCGCTCGAAACCTTCAGCCGCAATCGCTTCCACACCCGCCAGACGCACGCCTTTGGCTGCCCAGTCGCGGGACGAACCCTGACCGTAGTCGGCACCGGCAATGATGATCAGCGGCTGCTTGCGATCCATGTAGGTTTCGATGGCTTCCCACATGCGCATCACTTTGCCTTCCGGCTCGACGCGTGCCAGCGAACCTTGCTTGACCTTGCCGTTTTCCAGAACCATTTCGTTGAACAGTTTCGGGTTGGCGAAGGTGGCACGCTGCGCAGTCAGGTGGTCACCACGGTGAGTCGCGTAAGAGTTGAAGTCCTCTTCCGGCAGGCCCATTTTCGCCAGGTATTCACCGGCGGCGCTGTCCAGCATGATCGCGTTCGACGGCGACAGGTGATCGGTGGTGATGTTGTCCGGCAGCACTGCCAATGGGCGCATGCCCTTGAGCGGACGTGCCCCGGCCAACGCGCCTTCCCAGTACGGCGGACGGCGGATATAGGTGCTCATCTCGCGCCAGTCGTACAGCGGCGCCACTTTCGGACCGGTGTCTTCGTGGATGGCGAACATCGGGATGTAGACCTGACGGAACTGCTCCGGCTTCACCGATGCCTTGACCACAGCGTCGATTTCTTCGTCGCTTGGCCAGATATCTTTCAGGCGAATTTCCTTGCCATCGACCACGGCCAGTACATCTTTTTCGATGTCGAAACGGATGGTCCCGGCGATGGCGTAAGCGACCACCAGTGGCGGCGATGCGAGGAATGCTTGCTTGGCGTACGGGTGAATCCGGCCGTCGAAGTTGCGGTTACCGGACAGCACGGCAGTGGCGTACAGGTCGCGGTCGATGATCTCTTGCTGAATCACCGGGTCCAATGCGCCGGACATGCCGTTGCAGGTGGTGCACGCGAAGGCGACAACACCGAAACCGAGCTTGTCCAACTCATCGGTCAGGCCGGCTTCATCGAGGTAAAGCGCGACGGTTTTCGAACCCGGTGCCAAGGACGACTTGACCCATGGTTTGCGGGTCAGACCGAGCTTGTTGGCGTTGCGCGCCAGCAGGCCGGCAGCGATCACGTTGCGCGGGTTACTGGTGTTGGTGCAGCTGGTGATGGCGGCGATGATCACCGCGCCGTCCGGCATTTGACCCGGCACGTCATCCCACTGGCCGGAGATGCCTTTGGCGGCCAGATCCGAAACCGCTACACGGGCGTGCGGATTGCTCGGGCCGGCCATGTTGCGCACCACGGTGGACAGGTCGAAGGTCAAGCCGCGCTCGTATTGCGCGCCCTTCAGGCTGTCGGCCCACAGGCCAGTGACCTTGGCGTAATTCTCGACCAACTGCACCTGATCATCTTCACGACCAGTGAGTTTGAGGTAGTCGATGGTCTGCTGATCGATGTAAAACATCGCAGCCGTGGCGCCGTATTCCGGGGCCATGTTGGAAATGGTTGCGCGGTCGCCGAGGGTCAGCGCGGCGGCGCCTTCACCGAAGAACTCCAGCCATGCGCCCACGACTTTTTGCTTGCGCAGGAACTCGGTCAACGCCAGCACCATGTCGGTGGCGGTGATGCCCGGTTGCAGCTTGCCGGTCAGTTCGACGCCGACGCTTTCCGGCAGACGCATCCAGGAAGCACGGCCGAGCATCACGCTCTCGGCTTCCAGACCACCCACACCGATGGCGATTACGCCCAGCGCATCAACGTGCGGGGTGTGACTGTCGGTGCCGACGCAGGTATCGGGGAACGCCACGCCGTCACGCACCTGGATCACCGGAGACATTTTCTCCAGGTTGATCTGGTGCATGATGCCGTTGCCTGGCGGGATCACGTCGACGTTCTTGAACGCCTTCTTGGTCCAGTTGATGAAGTGGAAACGGTCTTCGTTGCGACGGTCTTCGATGGCGCGGTTCTTCTCGAACGCCTCCGGATCAAAACCACCGCGCTCGACGGCCAGGGAGTGGTCGACGATCAATTGGGTCGGCACGACCGGGTTCACTTGCGCCGGGTCACCGCCTTGCAGGGCGATGGCGTCACGCAGGCCGGCGAGGTCGACCAGTGCGGTCTGGCCGAGAATGTCGTGGCACACCACGCGGGCCGGGAACCAAGGGAAATCGAGGTCGCGCTTGCGTTCGATGAATTGCTTCAGGGATTCGGTGAGCGTGGCCGGGTCGCAGCGACGCACAAGGTTTTCCGCCAACACGCGCGAGGTGTACGGCAGGGTGTCGTAGGCGCCAGGGGCAATGGCTTCGACTGCCGCGCGGACGTCGAAGTAATCCAGATGGCTGCCGGGCAGCTGTTTACGAAATTCTGTGTTCATCGTCAGGGACTCGGTCACGGTAATTACAAAGGGTGGGGCCTGGCATTGCATTGAAACCGATCCCCTGTAGGAGCCGAGCTTGCTCGCGATGGCGGTGTATCAGTCGACATCAATGTTGAATGTCAGACCGTCATCGCGAACAAGCTCGGCTCCTACAGGTTCCCGATTAACCAGCCCCCACCATTCAGCGTTGTTCGATTGGCACGAACTTGCGCTGTTCAACGCCGGTGTACTCGGCGCTCGGACGGATGATGCGGTTGTTGGCACGTTGTTCGAACACGTGAGCAGCCCAACCGGTCAGGCGCGAGCAGACGAAAATCGGTGTGAACAACTTGGTCGGAATGCCCATGAAGTGGTACGCCGAGGCATGGTAGAAGTCGGCATTCGGGAACAGTTTCTTTTGCTCCCACATGGTCTTGTCGATGGCTTCGGAAACCGGGAACAACACCTTGTCGCCCACTTCGTCAGCGAGTTTTTTCGACCAGCCCTTGATCACTTCGTTGCGCGGATCGTTGTCCTTATAGATCGCGTGACCGAAGCCCATGATCTTGTCTTTGCGCTCGAGCATGCCGAGGGTGCCTTCGATCGCCGCTTCCGGCGAGCTGAAGCGCTCGATCATTTCCATCGCAGCTTCGTTGGCGCCACCGTGCAGTGGACCACGCAGCGAGCCAATAGCGGCGGTGATGCAGGAGAACAGATCCGACAGGGTGGACGCGCAAACACGTGCGGTGAACGTCGACGCGTTGAACTCGTGCTCTGCGTAAAGGATCAACGAAACGTTCATCACTTTGACGTGCAACTCGCTCGGCTTTTCACCGTGCAGCAGGTGCAGGAAATGGCCACCGATAGACTGCTCGTCAGTCACGCAGCTGATGCGCTTGCCGTCGTGGCTGAAGCGGTACCAGTAGGTCATGATCGCCGGGAATGCAGCGAGCAGACGGTCGGTTTTGTCGTGTTGCTCGGAGAAATTGTTCTCCGGCTCCAGGTTGCCCAGGAACGAGCAGCCGGTACGCATCACGTCCATCGGATGGGCGTCGGCAGGGATGCGTTCCAGCACTTCTTTCAATGCTTGCGGCAAGTCACGCAGCTTGCTCAGCTTGCTGACGTAGGCATCCAGTTGCGCTTTGTTCGGCAGCTCGCCGTACAGCAGCAGGTAGGCGACTTCTTCGAACTGAGCGTCAGCCGCCAGTTCACGAACGTCGTAGCCACGATAGGTCAGGCCCGCGCCCGATTGGCCTACGGTGGACAGTGCGGTTTGCCCGGCAACCTGGCCACGGAGCCCGGCGCCACTGAGTACTTTTGCTTCGGCCATTGCTGTCTCCAGAATTTCTTGAATTTGTTAGGGAGTTAATCGACTTACTTCTTCGCAGCGAACAACGCATCGAGCTTCTGCTCGAAGGTGTGGTAGTCGATGCGATCGTAAAGCTCCATGCGCGTCTGCATGGTGTCGATGACATTCGCCTGCGTGCCGTCGCGGCGCAGAGCGTTGTAGACGTTTTCCGCCGCCTTGTTCATGGCGCGGAAGGCCGACAGCGGGTACAGCACCAGCGATACATCGGCACCGGCCAGTTGCTCGGTGGTGTACAGCGGCGTCGCGCCGAATTCGGTGATGTTGGCCAGGATCGGCGCTTTCACACGGCTGGCGAACAGCTTGTACATGTCCAGTTCGGTGATGGCTTCCGGGAAAATCATGTCGGCGCCCGCCTCGATGCACGCGGCAGCGCGATCCAGGGCAGATTCCAGACCTTCGACCGCCAAGGCGTCGGTACGCGCCATGATCACGAAGCTGTCATCGGTACGCGCATCCACAGCGGCTTTGATGCGGTCGACCATTTCCTGCTGGGTAACGATTTCTTTGTTAGGGCGGTGGCCGCAACGCTTGGCACCGACCTGGTCTTCGATGTGAATCGCCGCAGCGCCGAACTTGATCATCGACTTCACGGTACGGGCGACGTTGAAGGCCGAGGAACCGAAACCGGTGTCCACGTCCACCAGCAGCGGCAGGTCGCAGACGTCAGTGATGCGACGCACGTCGGTCAGCACGTCATCCAGGCCGGTGATGCCCAGGTCCGGCAGGCCGAGAGAGCCGGCGGCGACGCCGCCACCCGACAGGTAAATCGCCTTGAAACCGGCGCGCTTGGCCAGCAACGCGTGATTGGCGTTGATTGCGCCGACCACTTGCAATGGATGTTCACTGGCGACCGCATCGCGGAAACGCTGGCCTGGAGTGCTCTTGTTCAAACTCATGACTCACCTCGTTTGGCTGTCGGGTTAGCGCCGTCCTGGTAATGACGGGCGATATTGCGTTTGGAGGCGCCGATGTGACGGCGCATCAACAACTCGGCCAGTTCACCGTCACGGTCGGCGATGGCATCGAGAATTCGGTGGTGCTCGGCAAACGCCTGATGCGGGCGATTGGGTACGGTGGAAAACTGGATGCGGTACATGCGCACCAATTGATACAGCTCGCCGCAGAGCATTTGGGTCAGCGTGCGGTTGCCGCTGCCCTGGATAATCCGGTAATGGAAGTCGAAATCGCCTTCCTGCTGGTAGTAGCCTCGTCCGGCTCGAAACGCCTCATCGCGCTCGTGGGTTTCGAGGACACGGCGCAGTTCGTCGATTTCTTCGAGGGTCATCCGCTCGGCGGCCAAGCGGCAGGCCATGCCTTCAAGGGACTCACGGATTTCGTAGAGTTCCAGCAACTCGGCATGATTCAGCGAAACCACCCGCGCCCCAACATGCGGCACACGTACCAGCAGACGCTGGCCTTCCAGGCGGTGGATCGCCTCACGCAATGGCCCGCGGCTGATGCCGTAGGTGCGCGCCAGCTCCGGCTCGGAGATCTTGCTGCCTGGGGCGATCTCGCCCTTGACGATGGCCGCCTGAATACGGCGAAAGACGTTTTCGGAAAGCGTCTCCGAATCGTCTTGGGTAGTGAGCGGGGGATCCAGTTGATCCAGCATATTGTCGACACCTTGAAAGCTGATGGCGCAAAAACTAGCGAAAACAGGCCGTGTAGTCAAAGGTTAATTAGATATTGTCGACAATCGTCTAATAACCAGCCGCACCATAACTAAGCAGCACAGTGGTTTATAGCCGCCTGCCAGCGCTGGCGCCGTCAAACCACCGTGCTAGAATGCCGCCCGCATTTGTTTGTGGCATCTGCACGGCTTGTCATAAATAGCTGACAGGCATACGAGGGGGCTTGTGCAGCAATGCCAGGGCCTTGAATCGAAGTACGGACCGCTGCGCGCCAGGATTTATGAGACTCAAGCCCTTCCCGACATTCCTTTATCTACTTTGCTTGCCCGGTTTTGCCGCAGCAGGGGAAAAGACGGTGTACGGCCTCAACGAGTACGCGTCCCTGGATGGCATCAACCTTGAAGTCGCGGCCAAACTCGACACCGGGGCGAAGACCGCTTCGCTGAGTGCCCGCGACATCAAACGCTTCAAACGCAATGGCGAGTCCTGGGTGCGCTTTTACCTGGCCATCGACGCCGCCCATTCGCACCCGATCGAACGCCCACTGGCCCGAGTCAGCAAGATCAAGCGCCGGGCCGGTGACTACGACCCGGAAGAAGGTAAGAAGTACACGGCCCGCCCGGTGATCGAACTGGATATTTGCATGGGTTCGGCTTTACGCAGCATCGAAGTGAACCTGACCGACCGCAGCGCCTTCCAATATCCGTTGTTGATCGGCTCCGAAGCGCTCAAACGTTTCGACGCGCTGGTCGACCCCAGTCTTAAATACGCTGCGGGCAAACCCGCCTGCGCCACCGACGCTCATACCGCAGAGTAATTCCAATGCGCTCTCTTACCCTCCATCTGAAATTGCTGATCGCCATCCTGGTGGTGCTGGGCATTTCAGTTACGGCCTATCAGATCTTCGTGCTCGGCATTCCCGTGACCGAAGACGCCACCGACGACTTGTGGAACATCGACGCCAAGGTCGAGTTCGTCGCCAGTGCCAAGGACCCGGTCAAGATCCAGATGTTCGTGCCGCCACTGAGCCGCGACTTCGTCAGCCTCAACGAGAGCTTCATCTCCAATAATTATGGCGTGGCGGTGAACCGGGTCGACGGCAACCGCAAGGTCACCTGGTCGGCGCGCCGGGCCAAGGGCAATCAGACCCTTTATTACCGCCTGGTGCTGACCAAGCGTTACTCCGGCGAAAAATCCAAGATCAAGGGCCCGACCTTCCGCGACAGCATCGCCGTCGAAGGCGCGGAAAAAGTCGCCGCCGAAGCCCTGCTCGCGCCGATCCGCCAGCACTCGGCCGACGTCGAAACCTTCGTCGGCGAAGCGATCAAGCGAGTCAACAACCTCAGCGACGACAATGTGAAACTGCTGCTGGGCGGCGATCCGTCCACTGCAAACAAAGCCAGGATCGTCGAATTGGTCCTGTCCATCGCCCACGTGCCGGTGGAAAAGGTCCACACCATCCGTCTGGTGGCCGACCAACCGCAATTGCCTGAGCTGTGGTTGCGTAGCTTCAACGGCACGGACTGGCTGTACTTCAACCCGGAAACCGGTGAACAAGGCCTGCCGACTGACCGTTTGCTGTGGTGGACCGGCGACGAAAACCTGATCACGGTCGATGGCGGCAAAAAAGCCAACGTGACGTTCAGCCTGAACAACAGCGAAATGAACGCCATTCGCCTGGCCAAGCTGACCGATGAAAACACTGACGCCAACTTCCTCGAGTACTCGTTGTACGGCCTGCCGCTGCAAACCCAGCAGACGTTCATGATCATGGTGATGATCCCGATTGGCGTGCTGGTGATTCTGATCCTGCGCAACCTGATCGGCATTCAGACACTCGGCACCTTTACTCCGGTGCTGATCGCCCTCGCCTTCCGCGAGACCCAGCTCGGCTTCGGCATCGTGCTGTTTACGATCATCACCGCGCTGGGGCTCTCGCTACGTTCCTACCTGGAACACCTGAAGCTGCAAATGCTGCCGAGGCTGTCGGTGGTGCTGACCTTCGTAGTGGTGCTGATCGCGGCCATCAGCCTGTTCAGCCATAAACTCGGCCTGGAACGCGGGCTGTCGGTGGCGTTGTTCCCGATGGTGATCCTGACCATGACCATCGAACGCCTGTCGATTACCTGGGAAGAACGCGGCTCGGGCCATGCCATGAAAGTGGCCATTGGCACCCTGTTCGCCGCGTCCCTGGCGCACTTGATCATGACCGTGCCGGAGCTGGTGTACTTCGTGTTCACCTTCCCGGCGATCCTGCTGATCTTGGTGGGCTTCATGCTGGCGATGGGTCGCTATCGCGGCTACCGCTTGACCGAACTGGTGCGTTTCAAGGCGTTCCTGAAGAAGGCTGACGCCTGATGTTCGGTTTCTGGAAGACCTGGAAGGCCCTGGAAGCCCGGGGCATCATGGGCATCAACCGGCGTAACGCCGACTACGTGCTCAAGTACAACAAGCGCAGCCTGTACCCGATTGTCGATGACAAGATCATCACCAAGGAGCGCGCCATTGCCGCCGGCATTCACGTGCCGGAACTGTACGGCGTGATCTCCACCGAAAAGGAAATCGACAACCTCGATTCCATCGTCGGCGGGCGCACCGACTTCGTGATCAAACCGGCCCAGGGCGCAGGCGGCGACGGCATCATTGTGATTGTCGACCGTTTCGAGGGCCGCTATCGCACGGTGTCCGGCAAGATCATCGATCATGAGGAAATCGAGCACCATGTCTCCAGCATCCTCACCGGCCTGTATTCCCTGGGCGGTCACCGCGACCGCGCGCTGATCGAATACAGGGTGATCCCGGACCAGATTTTCAAAAGCATCAGCTATGAAGGCGTTCCGGACATTCGCATCATCGTGCTGATGGGCTACCCGGTGATGGCCATGCTGCGCCTGCCGACCCGACAATCCGGCGGCAAGGCCAACCTGCACCAGGGCGCCATCGGTGTCGGCGTCGACCTCGCGACCGGCGAGACACTGCGTGGTACGTGGCTGAACAACATCATCACCAAACACCCGGACACCACCAACGCCGTCGATGGCGTGCAACTGCCCTACTGGGACGGTTTCATGAAACTCGCTGCCGGCTGTTATGAGCTGTGCGGGCTGGGTTATATCGGCGTTGATATGGTCCTGGACCAGGAAAAAGGCCCGCTGATCCTTGAGCTCAATGCCCGGCCGGGATTGAACATTCAGATCGCCAACGATTGCGGTTTGACGTTGCGCACCCATGCGGTTGAAGCGCGACTGGAAGAGTTGAAAGCTCGCGGGATGACTGAAACGGTGAAGGAGCGAGTGGAGTTTGTTCAGGAGATGTTTGGGCATATTCCGGCGGTTGAGGGCTGATCCAAGACCGAGCCGCTGCCATCGCGAGCAAGCTCGGCTCCTACAAGAACGCGCCAAACCCTGTAGGAGCCGAGCTTGCTCGCGATAGCGGTCGAACAGTCACCAGCTCTGTCAACCCTGCCGCCAATCTGCCAATCCCCGACATCCCCTCTAGGAGCAAATCCTGCAGAGGACTACAATCGCCACCCCGCCTCGATGGCTGATCTGCCCCGCCCATGCTGACCTGTTCCGTACACCCGCTCCCTTATCGCGCCAACCCCGCTGAGTACTTCGCGGCGATTCGTCATGCCCCCGGCGCCGTGCTGCTCGACAGTGGCCGGCCGAGTGCCGAGCGTGGCCGTTTTGATCTGCTCAGCGCCTGGCCGCTAGTGCAATTGGCGGTGCTGCCCGACGAAAGCGGCAGCGATTTCCTGCAACGCCTGCGCGACCATCTGACACGACTCGGTGAAGCGACGGTTCCTCACGAACTGCCCTTCGCCGGCGGCCTGATCGGTTATCTGAGCTACGACTTCGGTCGGCACCTGGAGCATCTACCGAGTCAGGCGCAAGATGACCTGCACTTGCCCGACGCACGTTTCGGGTTATACGACTGGGCCTTGATCAGCGATCACCACGTAAAGACCACTCAACTGGTGTTTCACCCGACGCTGATCGATAGCGAACGCCAGCGCCTGATCACGCTGTTCGGCCAGCCGACGGCTGAAACCGTTGAACCCTTCAAACTAAAAGCGCCGATGAGTGCCGATCTGAGCGCTGACGAGTATCGCCGGGCGCTGGAACGTATTCAAAACTACATCCAGGCCGGCGATTGCTACCAGGTCAACTTCGCCCAGCGCTTCCGCGCTGAGTGCCAAGGCGATCCATGGGCGGCGTATGTGGCGCTGCGAGCCGCGTGCCCGACACCCTTTTCCGGCTTCCAGAGCCTGCCCGATGGCGGCGCGGTGCTGAGCCTGTCCCCGGAGCGATTCGTCAAAGTCAGCGAACGTCATGTGGAAACCCGTCCAATCAAAGGCACTCGCCCGCGCGGCCTGACCGCAGCCGAAGATGCAGCGAACGCCGCCGAACTGCTGGCCAGCCCCAAGGATCGCGCGGAAAACCTGATGATTGTCGACCTGCTACGCAACGACCTCGGCCGAACCTGCCGTATAGGTTCGGTACGGGTGCCGGAGTTGTTCAGCCTGGAAAGTTATCCGAACGTGCATCACCTGGTGAGCAGCGTGACCGGTGAACTGGCGCATGATCGGGATGCGCTAGACCTGATCGCCGGCAGTTTCCCCGGCGGCTCGATCACCGGCGCGCCGAAGATTCGTGCGATGCAGATTATTGACGAGCTGGAACCAACCCGGCGCGGATTGTACTGCGGGTCACTGCTGTATCTGGATGTGCGCGGCGAGATGGACAGCTCCATCGCGATTCGCAGCCTGCTGGTCAAGGATGGACAGGTGTGCTGCTGGGGCGGCGGCGGGATTGTCGCCGATTCCGAATGGCAGGCCGAGTATCAGGAATCAATTACCAAGGTAAAGGTCCTGCTCGATACCCTGCAAAACCTTTAAAAGCATCGTCGGAACGCCGCCCGGACCAAACCCGGCTCCCACAGTTGGAATGCATTCCAATGTGGGAGCCGGGCTTGCCCGCGATGGCGTCCTCAAGGACAACTACAAACTCAAAGCCCGATTCGAAGCCTTGATGAACTCCTGCTTCAGTTCTTCAAATGTGTGCACCGCCGGAAACTGCGGGAACTCACGAATCACATTATCCGGCGCATGGAACAGAATCCCGGCATCCGCCTCACCCAGCATCGTGGTGTCGTTGTAAGAATCCCCCGCCGCGATCACCCGATAGTAAAGGCTCTTGAAGGCTAAAACCGACTGACGCTTGGGATCTTTCTGACGAAGCTGATAGCTGGTCACCCGACCCGAATCGTCGGTAATCAGACGATGGCAGAGCAACGTCGGGAAGCCCAGCTGGCGCATTAGCGGCTGGGAAAACTCGTAGAACGTGTCCGACAGAATCACCACCTGAAAACGCTCACGTAGCCAATTGACGAACTCAATGGCGCCATCGAGCGGCTTAAGCGTGGCAATCACTTCCTGAATGTCAGTGAGTTTCAAGCCATGTTCGTCGAGGATTCGCAGACGTTGCTTCATTAACACGTCGTAATCGGGAATGTCCCGAGTGGTGGCCCGGAGCGATTCGATCCCGGTTTTTTCGGCGAAAGCGATCCAGATTTCCGGGACCAGTACACCTTCAAGATCCAGACAGGCAATTTCCACAAGACACTCCCATTTGTATTGATTATTGAGTCGAGCGAGTAAAAAGACAGCCGAACTCTAGCGATTCAGGCTGACCGGCGCAACGCAGAGGGCGCGCCAGCGGCTGCAGGATTTTGTTACCATCCGGACCATATAGAGCGCCCAGCGCCACTGACCTGTAGGAAGCCGCCCTGATGAGCCCAACGTTCGACATCGTGGAACTCGCCACGACCTATGCCAATAAATCCGCGCAGGACATCCTGAAACTGGCGTTCGCCGAGTTTGGCGATGACCTGTGGATATCTTTCAGCGGCGCCGAAGACGTGGTGCTGGTAGACATGGCCTGGAAGCTGAACAAGAACGTCAAAGTGTTCAGCCTCGACACCGGCCGCTTGCACCCGGAAACCTACCGCTTCATCGATCAAGTGCGTGAGCACTACAAGATCGACATCGAACTGGTGTCGCCGGACTACACGAAACTTGAACCGTTCGTGAAGGAAAAAGGCCTGTTCAGTTTCTATAAGGACGGCCATGGCGAATGCTGCGGTATCCGCAAGATCGAGCCGCTGCGCCGCAAATTGTCCGGCGTAACCGCCTGGGCCACCGGCCAGCGCCGCGACCAGAGCCCCGGCACCCGCAGCGCCGTCGCCGTGCTGGAAATCGACACCGCGTTCTCCACCCCCGAGCGCACCCTGTACAAATTCAACCCGTTGGCGCAAATGACCAGCGAAGAAATCTGGGGCTACATCCGCATGCTGGAGCTGCCGTACAACAGCCTGCATGAGCGCGGGTTCATCAGCATTGGCTGCGAACCGTGCACCCGGCCAGTGCTGCCGAACCAGCATGAACGCGAAGGTCGCTGGTGGTGGGAAGAGGCGACGCAGAAAGAATGCGGGCTGCATGCGGGCAACATCATCAGCAAGTCCAAGGCCTGATCCCCGCCTTGTGATATTCCCCTGTGGGAGCGCTAGACCGCGTTATCGTTCATCGCGGGCAAGCCACGCTCCCACAATGGATTTTCGGCGCTCACACATCGCTGTGGGAGCCGGGCTGCCCGCGATAGCAGCACCTCGGTCCCAAGCCGAAGTCAAACCGCACTAAATCGTTGCCTCAACCCCTGCTCCGCAAACTGTTCAATGATGAAATCCACAAACGCCCGGGTCTTTCCCGGCAACAATTTGTGTTCCGCGTAATAGATCGAAATATTGCCATCGTCAACATACCAGTCCGGCAGCACTCGTTGCAGCTTCCCGCTCTCCAGATAACCGCAAGCAAACGGCATGCTCACCAGTGCAATCCCTAACCCCTGAACTGCCGTCGCGCACGCCGCTTCCGAATCGCTCATGGTCATTCGCGCCTTCAGCGTCAGCGGGCTGTGTTGCTGCGAGCGACTGGTCAACTGCCAGGAACGCACCCGGCCGGTCTGCGGGGAACGAATCAAGATGCCATCGTGATGCTTCAGGTCGTCAGGCTCGATGATCGCTTCATGTGTGCTCAAGTAATCGGATGACGCCACCAACACCCGATGCGCCGGCGTCAGCTTGCGCGCCACCACACCTTGAGGCAGCTCAAAACCACCGCCGATCGCGGCGTCGAACCCCTGCGCGATCAAATCAACCTGGCGGTTTTCGAAATGCCAGTCCGGATTGATCGCCGGAAACCGCCGCAAAAACTCTCCCAGCAACGGCACGACATACAAACGCCCAAACACCGTACCCATGCTGACCTTCAACGTCCCCGCCGGTCGCCCTTCGGCGCTGGCCAGATTGGCGACGGCATTCTGGATCGTGTGCAGGCTGGAACTGACCTCGCCGAGAAACAGTTGACCGGCCTCCGTCAACGTCAGGCTGCGGGTGCTGCGTTGAAACAGCCGCACACCGAGCCGAGCCTCAAGTTTTGCAACACTCTTGCCCACAGCGGCCGGGGTCAGGCTCAAGCGCCGGGCGGCTTCGGCAAAGCTGCCGACCTCGGCGCTGCGCACAAAGCATTCGATACTGCTGAAGGTTTCCATAGGCGCCACTATAAACTTTGGGTTTACACAGACTATCGCAATTACCGTCTACTCAGCGTCTAGTCCTCAATCGATACTAGGCTCCATCAACCGAGGCATCCGCCTCGGGACTTTGGAGATCGATATGACTACTCAGAACCTCAGCGGCAAAGTGGCGTTGATCCAAGGCGGATCCCGCGGTATCGGCGCAGCCATCGTCAAACGCCTGGCCGCTGAAGGCGCGACCGTTGCCTTCACCTACGTCAGTTCCACAACCAAAGCCGAAGAATTGCAAAACAGCATCACCGCCAGCGGCGGCAAAGCCCTGGCCATCAAGGCGGACAGCGCCGACGCCGAGGCCATTCGCAGCGCAGTGAGCGCTACCGTCAAAGCGTTTGGTCGCCTGGACATCCTGGTCAACAACGCCGGCGTGCTGGCCGTTGCTCCCCTGGAAGATTTCAAACTCGAAGACTTCGACCAGACCCTCGCCATCAACGTGCGTAGCGTGTTCATCGCCACCCAGGCCGCCGCCACACACATGACCGAGGGCGGTCGCATCATCAACATCGGCAGCACCAACGCCGATCGCATGCCCTTCGCCGGTGGTGGCCCGTACGCCATGAGCAAAGCGGCGCTGGTCGGCCTGACCAAAGGCCTGGCCCGCGACCTCGGCCCGCGCGGCATCACTATCAACAACGTGCAGCCCGGCCCGGTCGACACCGACATGAACCCGGCCCACGGTGACTTCGCTGAAAGCCTGATCCCATTGATGGCGGTGGGTCGATACGGCAAAGCCGAAGAAATCGCCAGCTTCGTTGCCTACCTCGTGGGTCCGGAAGCCGGTTACATCACTGGGGCCAGCCTGACCATCGACGGTGGTTTCGGCGCCTGATGCGCTAAAGGTGGGAGCGAGCCTGCTCGCGAAGACGGTGCGTCAGGCAACATTGTTATTGTCTGACCGATCGCTTTCGCGAGCAGGCTCGCTCCCACATTTGTCAGCTGTTGCGTTAAGTCCACTCCAGGGCAGGCAAGCCGCAAGCGCTGGGTTTGAACGCCTTTAACGTGCGAAGAATCCCATCGGCATGTGCGTATTTTTCGTCTGCCATGGCTGCATCCGGAATCGCTATCGCAGTCATCCCCGCTGCTTTCGCCGCGGTGACACCAAACGGTGAATCTTCAAACACCAGGCAGTCCTCCGGTGCTACGCCAAGTCGCCGCGCTGCCGTGAGGAAGATATCCGGTGCGGGCTTCGCAGCGCCTACTTCCGGGTCATCGGCCGTCACGATGAAGTCGAACAGCGCAAACCAGTCACGGTGCAACGTGGTTTTCTGACCGAACGACTGGCGCGAAGAACTGGTGCCCACTGCAATCGGAATTTGGTTGGCTTTCAAGTGCCGTACCAATTCCTCTGCACCCGGCATCGCCAAAGCGGTAGGAAAACGCTCACGCATCAGCGGCTCGCGGATCACCAGGAATTCTTCAGCGGTGATCGGCAGATCGAGCGCCTCGACCACGTAACGCGCCAGATCTTCGGCACCACGGCCGATGATGTTTTGCTTGATGCTCCAGTCAAAAACCCGACCGTAACGCGCGGCGATCAGGGACGTGACCTCGGTATAAATGCCCTCGGTGTCCAGCAACAAACCGTCCATGTCGAAAATCACGGCCTTGATCGGGCCGAACTGGTTGAGCGGTGCATTCATCGCATCGGATCCGTTTGCTAATGACATCCCAGAGGCGGCTCAAATACGGCCGGGTCCGTGATCGATTAAAGGATTCAGCAGCATAGCGAGCGCGGCTGACGTTCGGCAACGGGCAATATCCGACCGTTACAAAAAGTGCTGGCCGTCATTTAGCGATTTTCCCTACATAAAACGCCTCCTTTCCCGACTTCTTTACCCGCTGATCCCAAGCAAAGTCTCGCGCTCACATTTGATCTGCGCGAGGGACTGCGAATGTTCGTACCTGACAAGGTACTGGCCTTGAATAACGCCATAGGGTTGCTGGTGGTCACGGCCATGGACCCCGAGCAGCCGGACGTCGAAGCGTTGCTCGCAGACTTTCGGCTGTGCCTCAACGACTACGACGCCTGGGCGGAGAGTTTCTGGACCGGCAGGACGCTGGATATCGAGCAGGTATTCAAGGTCGGCAACGAAGTCCGGCTGGTCGCGCCAAAACATTCCACGACACCTGTCAGCTCAACCGTCGGGGCGTGTCCGGCCAGCGGCCCATTGACGCTGGTGCACATGTTCGACGCGGCGCGGTTCGTACCGATTGGCAATACGCCAGTGATGCTGGAGCCGTTGAACGCCGACGGCACCTATGGCGAGCCGATCAACCACGAGATCGGCCCCAGCGGCATCCTCGAAATTCCCAAGTGCGAGCGCGGCCAGCGTTACCGCATCACCTTCTTTCCGAATGTTTCCACTGACCATGTCAAAGCGTTGTACGCCTCGTATCAAGGCTTCATCGACGACCTGGAAGGCTGGCTGCGCAATGAGTGGTCGAGTGAGTTCGAACCGTCATGGGCCGCGTATTCCGAGGCCGGATTCATCCAGCGCTACGGCCTGCTGCAACAGGCTGACTGGCTCGGTTTCGAGAACTCGCTGAATGGTTTGTGGGACGACGTGAAGCAGATTTACGAGCTGATCACGGACCTGCAAGCCAACAGCGAAAAGCTCCTTGAATACCTGACCGAGACTGAACTTGAAACGCTGTTGAAGGCCTCGGCTGAATCGATTGCCAATCTGTTGTTGGTGTTGAGTGACGAACCGTTGATGTTCATACATCTGGCGGCGCTCACCAGTTGGCTGCGAATGCTGCCACCGCAGTACATCGCCGAGGTCGTGGCAGAAATTCGTACAGGGATATTGATTGGATTCCTGTTGGCTCGCTTCACCAGTAGTGCAGGACTGACGTTCGGTATCGGCGCCAAGGTGCTGAGCAAAATCAAATCGGAGCGTGCGCGCAAATGGTTGGCCGGCGCGAGTTTGCGGTTGGCCGCCCTGCCTGGACTCACGAATCACGCGGGTGTGCTCAAACCTCTCGCAATCAACGTCCGGACTGCTCCACTGAACCCCGCGCCCGCGGTGCCGTTGCAGATCAGTCCAGGCGCGGCACCGAAGGTACTGGTGAACAATCCGGTCGCCATTGCTCGCAAAAAATCCGCTGCCAAGACCCGCCTGAGCCGCCAGGAGCACCGTGACGATGCCCCCGAGCAGGCGAAAAATCCCAACGGTGACAGCGCCGATTGCGCACTTCTCACCTGCACCAACGGCTGCCCGGTGTCGATGGTCACCGGCGAGGAGCTGCTGACGCTGGACGATGGATCGCTCAACGGTTTACTGCCGTTTGCGTTCACCCGGTTGTACCGAACCAGTGCCGTGGAAATCGATTGCGGGCTGGGCTGGGGGTGGAGTCATTCGCTGGCGCACCGGTTGGAACTGGACGCAGAACACGTCGTCTGGATCGACCATGAAAACCGCCGCACGACATTTCCCCTGCCCAGCCAGGAACGCCCGGCCATTCACAACAGCCTGTCCCGGGCCGCGATTTATCTCGGGGATCAGCCTGAAGAATTAATCCTCGCCCTGGCTGGCGAGACGGTGCGCTTTTATCACTTTCGCGATGAGCGGCTGACCGCGATCAGTGACGCCTACAACAACCGATTGCGCATCACCCACGATCGTCAGGATCGCATTCAGCGCCTCGACAACGGTGCCGGTCGCTCGCTGCTGTTGCGCTACGAGCGACGGCACATCATCGCCGTCGAGTATCAGTCGTTTCACCCTGCCGACACCGCGGATGACGCCTGGCGTACAGAACAAACGCTGATTGCCTACCGCTACGACGCCCGACATCGACTGATCGAAGCGACCAATGCCGCGGGTGAAAGCGAACGGTACGACTACGACGACCAACACGTGATTCTCCAGCGGCAACTGGCCGGTGGGGCAAGTTTCTTTTGGGAATGGGAACGATCCGGCAAAGCCGCCCGTTGCATTCGGCACTGGGCGACGTTCTCGCAAATGGATACGCGCTATGTCTGGGACGACAACCGCGCAGTGCGGGTTAAAAACGTCGATGGCAGCGAGGAAATCTATGTCCATGACGATACGGCGCGATTGGTGCGCCGGGTTGAGCCGGATGGCGCCGAGCACCTCAAGACTTACGACCACAAGGGTCAACTGATTGCCGAACAGGGGCCGCTGGGGGCAATTACTCAATACCGCTACGACGACATCGGGCGGCTGATTGCGCTGATTCCCCCTGAAGATGAGCCAACGTCCTACGAGTACCGCAACGGTTTCCTGCATGCGTGCTATCGCGGCAAAGCGGTATGGAAATATCAACGCAATGCTCAGGGCGACGTCACTGAGGCCATCGATCCCGACGGTCAGATCACCCACTACCACTACGACGTTCAAGGGCGACTGCTGTCGATCCGGTATCCGGACAGCAGTCGTCATGTTTTCGTTCGGGATGCGATCGGGCAACTGATCGAGGAAACCCTGCCGAACGGCGGTCAGCGGCGGTTTTCCTACGATGCTCTGGGACGGCAAATTACCCGTCAGGACGAACACGGTGCTGTCACTCACTGTCAATGGGACGCCGTTGGCCGCCTGATTCAGACAACTTTTTCTACTGGCGCCAGCCGAGCCTTCAGCTACAACGCCTACGGCAAGATCACCGCCGAATGCGACGAACTGGGTCGCATCACGCGATTTGAGTACAACGATGACCTGCACCTGGTCAGTCGCCGGATCAACCCCGACGGCACGCAACTGCGTTATCGCTATGACAACGCACGGCTGCTGCTGACGGAAATCGAGAGCGAATCCGGCGAACGCTATCAGCTGGACTACACGCCCAGTGGATTGATCCGACAGGAATGCGGATTTGACGGTCAACGCACCGAGTACGCCTACGACCTCAATGGCCATCTGCTGGAGAAAACAGAGTTCGGCGATGACGGCTCGCAGCTGGTTACGCGTTATCAGCGGGACTCGGCCGGTCGCCTGCTGATCAAAACCCTGCCCGACGGCATCAAGGTCGAATACCACTACGACAGCCTCGGGCGCTTGGTCAGCGTTAATGACAGCCACGATCACCCACTGGAGTTCGAATACGACACCCAGAACCGGCTGATTACTGAACACCAGAGTTGGGCCACGTTGCGTTACGGCTACGACGCTTGCGGCCGACTCAGCCACCTGCGTCTGCCAGACAACAGCAAACTCGCTTACCACCGCGCCAAGGGTGGCGCGCTGATAGCCATCGACCTAAACGGCACACGACTTACGAGCCACACCTATCAATTCGGCCGTGAGTTGCAGCGTCAGCAAGGCTTGTTACACAGCCAATATGACCATGACGAACAAGGTCGCCTGAAGGCCCACGCGGTTAGCCAACATCAGCAATCGATATACCGACGCGACTTCGCCTACAGCGCCAACGGCAATCTCGACACCATCGCTGACACCCGCCACGGCCAACGCAACTACCAGTACGATCCCCTCAACCGCCTGATCCGCGTCCGCCATTCCCGCGATCAACAACCCGAAAGCTTCGCCCACGATCCGGCCGGCAACTTGCTGATGCAGGATCGCCCCGGCCCGTCCGCCGTCAAAGGCAATCGCCTGTTGATGCAAGGCGACCGCCACTTCGACTACGACGCCTTCGGCAACCTGATCCGCGAACGCCGAGGTACCGCGCAAAAACTCATCACGGAATACCGCTACGACTGCCAGCACCGACTCATCGGCGCCACCCTGCCTAACGGCACCTGCGCGACCTACCGCTACGACGCCTTCGGCCGCCGTATCAGCAAAACCGTCGACGGCAAAACCACCGAGTTTTTCTGGCAAGGCGATAACCTCGTCGCAGAAAGCAGCCGCGAACACTACTGCAGCTACGTCTACGAACCGGGCACTTTCCGCCCGCTGGCCATGCTCGACGGCAAAGGCCCGCGCAAAGCCTGCCCGTTCTACTACCAACTCGACCACCTCGGCACCCCGCAAGAACTCACCGACTACAGCGGCGACATCATCTGGGCCGCGCAATACACCGCCTACGGCCGCCTGACCCGACTGAACCGCGATACGCATCAGGTGCTGGATCAACCGCTCAGGTTTCAAGGGCAGTACTTCGATGCGGAGACGGGGCTGCATTACAACCGACATCGTTACTACAACCCGGATCTCGGGCGGTATTTGACGCCTGATCCGAGTGGGTTGGCGGGCGGGATAAACGGGTATCAGTACACGCGGAATCCGACTCGATGGGTTGATCCGTTGGGGTTGAGTGAGTGTCCTGGGGCGGATGGGTGTAAGAGGCCGGCGTTTGGGGATGAGGATCCTGCGGGGAATGCTAAGGTTGATAAAGGCGAGCCATCACTTCCTTCCTCGACAGAGGAAAGCGAGTATCTATATCGTGGTGATTTGCGTCAGCCTGACGGAATTTTTGAAACTGGATTTTTGAGTAGAGGAGATAGTAACGATTTAATACTTCACGTTTGGGACAACAAAAACCCCCCGAGCAATTTCATCAGTACATCTACTGACCCGGAAATAGCTATAGACTTTGGCACCGATTACAGGACCAAGAAAGGTTACATGTACACACTCAGAAGGGTTTTTGGCCATGACATCAACAAAGAGCTAAACCCCAACGATATCCCTTATCACTATGAAGACGAGATAGCTATTCCCAGCAGAGTAAAAACCGAAGACATCCTAGGTGCTACCCCACTAAAAACAGACGGTAGTTATGTTGGGCATTCAATACCGAACCCTCAAAGGAAACGACAATGACAATTGAAAGAGTTTCTATATTGATCAATGAGAAATTAGAGACCGCGATGTTTGATTACAATACAGATACGCCAACCATCCAAATCACACTGGAGAGCGGCTGGACTAAAAAATTCTCAGGGTTAGATATCTATGAATGCCTCGGAAAAATAATCAAATCGCTTCCGGATGTTAAGTTTCTATGTAAAGGCGCAAAAATAAATGTGCGGCCATCCAGCATGTCCTCACAAATGAGCTGTGGGGTCATGGCTTACGAGCACAAATTAGGAATCCGAGCTTCAAGAAAGGACCTTGTTAACATCTTTCAGTATGACGACCAAGACATTATTAATGATCCAAAGATGCAAACAGATTTTTTCCATCGCTGGTTAAAATCTCTAAAAAACAGCAGCCACGAAAGCAAAAGTGATTAAACCATGGAGACTGTAAAAATATCGATAGTCAAAGATAGCAAGCGTCAAACCGCTAAGCTTCTTTGCAACATAAAAAATCTGGCCATCACTTTCTGCATGGAGGATGGATACCGAAATTCCTACACCGGTGACAATTTTTACAAATGCCTAGGCAATGTAAGAAAAGATCATTCCGACATAATTTTTTTTGTGCAAAGGTGCAAAAATCAATGTACACCCTTCCTCCATGTCCTCACAGATGTCACTTGGAGTAAAAGCATACGAGCTCACGCTAGGAAAACGAGCGTTTCGGGATGACATCGTGAATATTTTTGATCACGAGGAAAACAACTTAACCAATGACCCTGATGTTCAAAAAGAGTTTTTCTTGCGATGGTTTTGGTCTGAAAAATGCGATGCATAGCCCATTACTTTTAATAAAAAGCCCAGTTCGAATACTGGGCTCATCTAGTAAGCGCTCAGTCTGGGCCACCAAAACCACTGGTACTTCCAGCACTCGCGGCACTATCAGATCTTTCAGATCCATTCCTATCACCACTCACCACCCCACTTCCCGTCCCCAACCTAGTGCTACTCCCATTACCATCACCACCATTCCCACTTTGAATAGATCCAGGCGGCAACTCCGTACCATCCGCAGAATTCGCATTCATTTCAGTAGACGGAGGCAATCCGCCTTTATCCACAGGTGAATCATTCCCGTTGGATTGAGCAACAGCGGTCAATGATCCCACAGACAACAGCCCTGCAATGATCAGGGCTGTTACCTTTGAACTGATCATGATGCATCTCCTTTAAAAGGTGCATACCTGATCTGGCAGCGCTCCCTTTTAAAGTTACTGCACAATCGACCAGCGGCTTTTCAGCTAGGTTCGCCCGAGTAATCATCACCGGCAATGTCCGGATCCTCAGGATCGGCCTCGACATCACTGCGCTTCACATCATCAACTGGCAGTTGCTCCACCGCCGTATCGTCATCCGGCGGACGTTGATCGCGACTCAACGAGTCAGTCGGTGAAGGCAGCGGATATTCAGGGGTGTCGTCGGTATCACTGTCTTTCGGATCTGCGTTCATAAGCACCTCTTGAAGGGCCTGAAAAGCAGGCCCTGATATTTCGAGGGGTGATGCAGGGCTATGTTCGATCAGGGAGACGATCGGTCAAACAGAACACAAAAAGATCAATCTTCGTCTTCGCCCTCCTCTTCGTACTCGAGATTCCCCACATCGCCCGCATCATCTGAATCGTTGAGCGGCACGGTGGCGTCGTCCATCAATGAGCCTGGATCTTCGTTGCCGGGATCGTTGATGAACGGAAGCCCGCTCGGGCCTTTTTCTTCGTTGCCTTCGGTTTCAGGCGTCATGGCATGCCTCGTAAAGTTTGGGTGTGTATGAAGTTCGAGACTGCCTGTAGCCAATCGTTCCGAGTTGCGTAGTCCAGATACGAAAAACCCGGCGCGGGGCCCGGTTTTTCTACTCGATAGCGAGTTAGTGATGTTTGTTTTTATGCTTGTGCTTATGATCGCCATGGGAATGGGAACTGCCATGATCATTGTCGTCGTTGCCCAGGTTGTTGCCGACGCCACCACCCGCTGCACCACCCAGACCGGCACCGATGGTCGAACCGGTAGAGCCGCCGAGACTGTTGCCAATCACCGACCCACCTGCCGCGCCCAAGCCACCGCCAATGGCCGCTTCATTGCGACTGCCCTTATTCGCCCCGACCGCGCTCCCTGCCGCGCCGCCGACACCGGCGCCAATGGCCGCGCCTGTGCTGCCGCCCAATTGTCCACCGACGACGTTACCCAACGCACCACCCAGGCCGCCGCCCACTGCAGCGGTGCCATCGTTGGCTGCCATTGCTCCTTGTGCCATCAACAATCCAACCACAAACGCGGACAGCGCCAAACGTCGCGCACTTTCGCTTCTAGTCTTTTTGCCGTTGTTAACCGGTGTCATAGGACGCCTCGTGTTTTCTGGGGTATATGGGCTTGGAGACTATGTTTAAAAAATCGTTCATAAACGAAAAACCCGGCATTTAGCCGGGCTCTTCAATTTGATCCATAAGGATCAGTGACCTTTGTGACCTTTGGCCATGTTGCTGCCTACGCCGCCGCCCAACGCGCCCCCCAGACCTGCGCCAATGGTGGCGCCGTTTTTGCCGCCCAGGCTATGGCCGATCATCGAACCACCAGCTGCACCCACACCGCCACCAATGGCAGCTTCAGTACGGTGGCCTTTAGGTGCAGCAACAGCACTGCCGGCTGCGCCCGCTACGCCAGCACCAATCGCTGCGCCGGTGCTGCCACCCATGCTCTGGCCGACCACATTACCCAGCGCGCCACCCAGACCGCCGCCGACCGCCGCGGTGCCATTGCTGGCAGCCATCGCACCTTGAGCAACCAAAAGCCCAAGAACCAGAGCAGGCAGTGTTAAACGCATGACGAAAACCTCAAAAATAGGGGAAAAAAGAAAGCCGGGGATTGAATGCTGTAACGCAGTAAACGTCCAGACAAAAACCTCCATACCTTGCAATTAGCGTCGGTTGGACAGCTTTTATAGAAAAGGTTTTACGACAGGCAAAAAAAAACCCGCTGGGGAACGGGCTAGGGTACTGCTTTCTAACGGATAGTTTGAGCCTACGGACGAACTTGTGAAAAGTGTGTGAAATATAAACGGAGCGCGTCATGACCGAGCGTCTGAGCCCCAGTTTTGAATCGATACTGCGAAAATGAAAACCCCGCTCGAAGGCGGGGCCTGTCCGGTTAACCGTTACTTCCTGGAAGGTGCCGCCACTTTTGGCAGAAATTTCGCTTTTGGGCCTCTGGGCGTCGTCGACTTCACTTTGCTGATCTGGATCGGGTCTTCCCCAAAGCCCGCCACATACTCGGTCTGGCCACAATTGACACAATTGTTGATCGGAAATTCAGCCCCGTCGTCTTCGATATACGGATCAGCCATACCTCTTCCCCTCTCAAAAGGGTCGACACCGGCAAAGCCCTTTGCCTGAAAAATATCGACCGCCAAGGTTCTTTAGACTAGCCGGTCACACCCGGACTTGTAATTCATAGTTCAGCACGCCCGACGAGTGGCCCGCACTCAACGCGCGCGCTCAGAATGGATCACCTCAGTTTGACCGCTGTCCCTGTCACAAAAACCACCACCATCCCACCCTTGCCAGCCGGCATGCTGATCTCAAAATCGAGCCCCACCACAGCGTCTGCCCCAAGAGCCCGCGCCCGTTCCTTGATCTCGTCCGTCGCTTGAATCCGCGCCTCTTTCAACGCCCGCTCCAACGTCTGAGAGCGCCCTCCGAAAAAATCCCGCATCCCGGCGAATACGTCACGGACAACATTAATACCCTGCACTGACTCGGCACTGACAATGTCCAGGTAAGCGGTGATTTGGCGGCCTTCGATGGCATGGGTTGTGGTGGTGATCATGGGGGTTCCTTCTTCATAAACGGTGGATCAAGGCAACTTGGACAGGTATGCAGCCAACGCATCAAACGCCGGCAACGTCACCGGATCATTCGCCGAATTACTCGCAACCGGGTGCGAGGCGTAACGAACAATCACCATCTCGGCTTTCGGATCGACATAGATGCGCTGGCCATGAACACCGCGCGCCATGAATGCCCCGCCCTTTTTGTCCGTCACCCACCACATCGAGCGATAGCTCCAGCCTTTCAACAAGTCATAACCAGCCTTGGCAAAAACCTGCTTGTCGCCGCCACGGCGGATGTCATCCACGACGGCTTTGGGCACGATCTGCTGGCCGTTGGCAAGGCCATCATTGCGCAGCATCTCGCCAAACCGGGCGAGGTCACGCAAGCCAGTGTTCAAGCCACCGCCAGCAAACGGCGTACCGATGGAGTCCACTGTGAAATAGGCATCCTGCTCGGCGCCCAAGCGGCTCCAGATGCGCTCTGACAATAACTGCGCAACGTTACGGCCGGTCGCTCGGGCGATGACCCAGCCCAGGACGTCGGTGTTGACGGTCTTATAGCCAAACGCGCTGCCGTGTTCGCCCTGCAGTTGAACGGTCTGCAAAAACTCGTAGTAACTTCGCGGCCCGGTGTAGTCCTTTGGCTTGGGCAATGGGCTACCCGCCTTGGCGTGAGCCCAGACTTCGGCGTTGGGGTCGGCATAGTCTTCGCTGTATTTGAGCGCAGTTGTCATATCGAAGACCTGACGCACCGTAGCGCTGCCGAACGCAGAAGCCGCTAATTCGGGAACGTAATCGGCAACAGACTTGTTCGCATCGATCCGCCCTTCAGCCACCAACATCGCACCGAGCGTGCCAACCACGGATTTGGTCACCGACATCGCCGCGTGTTGGCCTTCTGGTTTCAGTACGCCGAAGTAACGCTCATAAACAACCTTGCCCTTGTGCATCACCACAATTCCGTCGGTGTAAGTCGCCGCGAGGGATTGATTCCAGGTCATCGACTGCGTTGCGCCGAGCGGCGTGAAACTGAGGGCATCGATATCGTTGCGCAGCGCGGAAACCAACGGCACCGGCGCGCCAAGGCCTCGTGACACGTTGATCGTTGGCATGAGCTGCCGGAAGTTCGAGACACTCCAACGCATCGCCGGAAACTGAAAATAGCTGCCGTCTTCGAAACGCACGGTTCGATCTGCAGGAGGCGGCGAGCCGACCATCCAACCCAGCTTTGCGGGGTCGCTGGCTTCGGCGTTGGGGAATGTTGTTGCGGTAGCGAGTGATGACAGCGCACACGCCAACACCGCAGTGATGTAAATGAGACTGCGACAATGAACAGCGCGAGGGTGGTACATGGTGTCGATTCCGTTCGAGGGGGCCGGCAGTCTAACAGGTGCGTGGCGAGGCTGAAGACCGGGCTTTTCAAGGAACTGAAGGGTCGTACCGGATGGGGGAAAATCAGGCGTTAAAGGAGCTTGATCAACACCGCAGTGACGGTCGCTACCGTACCAATCATCCCAATGGCTATCGCCACCGGATACCAAAAGGTTTCACGGGTCATCTTGCCCGCATTAGCACTCAGCTTGCCGGCTTCGGCATTCAACTTGCGCTGCTCAGCGAGCAATTTGATGATTTCTACGTGGGCCTTTTCGAGTTCGGCCTGTTTCATGGTCATTTCCTGCATAACACGGGTAAGTCCATTCCAAATTGAGGGGAGCCGTCATATTTGCTGCCCATTCATCTTGAACCCGAAGGCACAAATCGAAAACCCCTTCTCGAGATGGCTCATTTGAAACGCTAAACCTTGTAGACGCCCCAATCGCCTGGCACTCCAGCACGACTTCCCACTAGCCTGCGACTCGTCCTACATCATTTTCGGAAGCGCTCCACTGATTCGCCAAGGACAATTGGACGCTCGTGATTGAAAATCAAATGCCAGAAGTCGCACCCATTCTGACTTTTTGTTGCCAAGAAATAGACCCACCTCCTTCTTTTGAAAAATCACCTCGCTGGTCGCAACCTCTATACCGGCGATCGCTTCGGTTAGCGGAAATTTGCGGTATGCACCTATTTAGGTGCACCGTTCTCATGACTTACTTCGTACCAGTACTTAATGTCCGCTTCCTCCGCACGGATGCTGGAAATGAACCGGTGCGTGAATGGCTTGCAGATCTTCCCCGCGACAATAGGCGATTGGTAGGGACAGAGATTAAAACCGTTCAGCTTTCGTTCGAAAGCTTGAAACCGGGCTTTGGGAGGTAAGAGTCGACCTTGACGAGACCATCACACGCATTATTTTTACTGTCGTTGGATCTGACAGGGTGTTGCTGCATGGATTCATCAAAAAGAGTCAAAAAACACCAGCGCCAGACCTGGCAACCGCCAAACAGCGCAGAGCAAAATTATGAGGCAATCGATGAACAAGCATATTGGATCTGACTTTGATGAATTTCTCGTCGAGCAAGGTCTTGCAGAGGAGGTCTCCGCCGCAGCACTCAAGCGTGTCATTTCCTGGCAGCTTGAAGCTATGAAGCAGCAGCGAATCAGCAAAAAAAAGCTTGCTTAACGGATGCACACAAGTCGCACCGCGGTGGATCGGGCACTGGATCAAAATGACTCTGGTATGACTTTGGCCAGCGCTGCCCGTGCACTAGGCCAGCGAGTAGAGGTTCGACTGATACCTGAGAGCGAGGAATCTCACGCATAAACTTGGTTCGCTGGATAGCGAACCTTGGGGCTGCCATTACGCCTGCTTCAACACTTATGCCCTGTCGCACCCAGTTTCCTGCCGAAACCCAGACCCCAGAAACCACAAAACCCCTGATTTCTCTCGAAATCAGGGGTTCTGGTTACATCGAATTTGGCGGTGAAGGAGAGATTCGAACTCTCGATACAATTTCTTGTATACACACTTTCCAGGCGTGCTCCTTAAGCCACTCGGACACTTCACCGTATCTCGTCAAACAAGTTCTGTCTGTCGAGGCGCGCTAATGTAGTCGAAACCTTTTCCGATGGCAAACTTTTTTTGCAGAATTTTCATGCGCTTAGCGTTTTAGTCATTCCGGCGGGTTGCTGGCCATGGCAAACCTGCCAATCTCCGGCTTCGCGCCCTCTTCTATATAGAGGGGAATGCGCGGCGGGTGTGGCGGGACACGCTTGCCCGGAAGGGAAAGGGTGACTGGCGGGTCAGTCACAGCGCTTTACCTGACGTGCCGCGGTGGGTAACGTCTGCCTCAACTTTCATACAAGGAATAGCGTCATGAGTGAGTTGATCTCCTACCATCTCGAAGACGGCATCGCGACCCTGACCTTGAGCAATGGCAAGGTCAATGCCATCTCGCCCGACGTGATTGCTGCGTTTAACGCTGCGCTGGATCAGGCGGTGACTGATCGCGCGGTGGTGATCATTACCGGTACGCCAGGAATTTTGTCGGGTGGTTATGACTTGAAGGTGATGACGTCCGGCCCTAAAGAAGCCGTGGCGTTGGTCACTGCCGGTTCGACTCTGGCCCGTCGCCTGCTGTCGCACCCGTTCCCGGTGATCGTCGCGTGCCCTGGGCATGCCGTGGCCAAGGGTGCGTTCCTGCTGTTGTCGGCGGATTACCGCATTGGTGTCGATGGCCCGTTCAGCATTGGTCTGAACGAAGTGCAGATCGGCATGACCATGCACCACGCCGGTATCGAGATCGCGCGTGATCGCCTGCGCAAATCGGCGTTCCACCGCTCCGTGATCAATGGTGAGATGTTTAACCCGCAGAGCGCCGTGGACGCCGGTTTCCTCGACGTAGTGGTGTCGGCCGAAGAGTTGCAAGGCGCAGCGCTGGCGGCGGCTCGTCAGTTGAAGAAGATCAACATGACCGCACACAAGAACACCAAGCTGAAAGTACGCAAGGCGTTGCTGGAGACACTGGACAACGCGATCATCCTGGACCAGGAGCATATGGGTTAAGCTCAAACTTGCTGCACGGAAAAGCCCGACCGTCGTGTCGGGCTTTTTCTTACACATCGCGTTGAAAAGTCTGCGACCGCTCTAAGTCGCATCTGACCAACAAGTCAGAAACATGCTCACAAACATCGCCTATCTCCCCCTCTTTAGTGGCAATTGCCGAAAACAGTGCACATCCGTACACTGCGCCACCTTTTGTCCCGGTGGGGCCTGCAAATGCTGTTTGTGTTTCGTATGTTCCTGATGGGCCTGCACTTTATTCTGGCCGGTGTGCTTGGGGTGATTCTGGGCCTTTGCCGCCCGTTCAACCCGGACAACAGCCGTTTGTGCGCACGTCTATATGCGTGGCCAGCGATGTGTATTTTGCGTTTACGGGTGAAGACCGATGTCGGGCCATTGATGAACAAGCCTGACAGCTGCGTGATCGTCGCTAATCACCAGTCCAACTACGACTTGTTTGTGTTCGGCAACGTGGTGCCCCGCCGCACCGTGTGCATCGGCAAGAAAAGCCTTAAGTGGGTGCCGCTGTTCGGGCAACTGTTCTGGCTGGCCGGTAACGTGTTGATCGACCGCAGCAATGCCCATAAGGCGCGTCAGTCGATGTTGACCACCACCCACACCTTGCAGCATGAAGACACTTCCATATGGGTCTTCCCGGAAGGCACGCGCAACCTCGGCGAAGAGTTGCTGCCGTTCAAGAAAGGCGCGTTCCAAATGGCGATCGCTGCCGGTGTGCCAATCGTGCCGGTGTGTGTCAGCAGTTACGTCAAACACATGCGATTGAACCGCTGGCGCAGCGGGACAATCCTGATTCGTTCGTTGCCGGCGATTCCGACAGCGGGATTGAGCCTGGACGACATGCCCATGCTGATGGATCAGTGCCGCGAGCAGATGCGCGAGTGCATCGCTTCGATGGATCGGCAACTGCAAGCCGCGTAAAAAGAAACCCGCTTTGTGCGGGTTTCTTTTGCCTGCGAACTTTTACCATCGAGCTTTCACCTTAGAACTAAGCAGAGTTCGCTCACTCTCAAGCAGTAGACAAGGCTAAGCTGAAGATTGCCTGCCACTGCCACCTGCTAATAAGAAGTGAACCAGACATGGGTAGAGTTGTTGCTGCTGCCGTTTACAGCGCCGGTAAAAAAGTCACCAATATCACCCTCGACGAAGGCGCTGCCTGGGCTGCAAAGCCTGGCCACTTTGTCTGGATCGGCCTCGAAGAGCCGAACGCCCAGGAACTGGCCAACCTGCAACGCCAGTTCAATCTGCATGAACTGGCCATCGAGGATGCCCTGGAAAAGCACAGCCGACCGAAGCTCGAAACGTTCGGTGATGCACTGTTTATCGTCACCTATTCGCCGATTCGTAACGAAGGCAAACTGGAGTTCATCGAAACTCATATCTTTGCCGGCAACGGTTACATCATTACCGCACGCAATGGCCACTCGGCGTCCTACGCCTATGTCCGACAGCGTTGTGAGGCGCGTCCGCTGTTACTTGAGCACGGGGAAGATTTCGTCCTCTATGCCATCCTCGATTTCGTGATTGAAAACTACCAGCCGATGGGCGAAGCGATCCATGCCGAGATCGATGAGCTGGAACGCAACGTGTTGTGCGGTGCGTTGAATGAACATGACATCCAGAAACTTCACGGCTTGCGCCGGGACGTATTGCGTCTGCGTCGTTATGCGGCGCCGATGGTGGAGATCGGTGAGGAGCTGCAGAAGCTGAGCTTCCCGTTCATTGACAAGAACATGCGCCCGTACTTCCGTGATGTGCAGATACACGTGACCCGGCAGATGGAAGACCTGACAACCCTGGCGGACATTGCCAGCCAGACGATTGAGATTGGAGTGCTGCTGGAAGCAGCGCGCCAGAGCGTGGTGCAGCGCAAGTTTGCGGCGTGGGCAGCGATTTTGGCATTTCCGACGGCGGTGGCCGGGATTTACGGGATGAACTTCCAAGACATGCCGGAGCTGACGTGGCATTACGGGTACTTCGGGGTGCTGGGGTTTATTGCGGTGGGGTGTACAGGGTTGTGGGCGAGTTTCAAGAAGTCGGGGTGGCTGTAGCCGCTACCGAGGTGTCTGTGAAAATCGCGAGCAGGCTCGCTCCCACAGGGGATCTCCATTGTGGGTGCGAGCATTTATTGGGTTTTAAGCCGTTTCTGGCTTGTGCGCCACAAACCGCATCATCCACTCTGCAACGGTAGCGCCATGATGCTCATGCTCAAGGCTGGCCACGCCTTTGGAGTAGATTTGCTCGCCCAGTGCTTGCTGGCGGATTTCCAGCAGCGCACGCGAATAATCGTGAATGAACTCCGGATGCCCCTGGAAGCACAGCACCTGATCGTTGATGTGGTAAGCGGCGAACGGGCAGAAATCGCTGGAAGCGATGACCGTGGCGTTTTCCGGTAGCGAGGTCACTTGATCCTGGTGGCTGATCAACAAGGTCAACTCTTCCCTGACCGGACTCATCCACGGCGCCTTGGCCGCAAGTTTGTAGCGATGGGTGCCGACACCCCAGCCTTGGGTTGCGCGTTCACTTTTGCCGCCCAGCAACAGCGCCAGTAACTGATGGCCGAAACACACGCCTAGCAACTTGTCGCCGCGTTCGTAGCGGGACATCAGGTAAGTTTTGAGGGTTTCGATCCACGGGTCGGTGCCGAAAGAGTCGGCCTTGCTGCCGGTGACCAGATAAGCGTCGAAGGTCAGCTCATCGCTTGGGTATTCGCCCTGCATCACGTTGTAAACCGTGAACTCGGCCGCGATGGGTTGCTGCGAAAACAGGTGTTTGAACATCTGCCCGTAGCCCTGATATTGGTCGACCAATTCTGGACGCAGGATGTCGGTTTCCAGAATGCAGATGCGTAACGACATAAAAAATACCTGACACGTGATGGGAATAATGCACACCCCAGAGCCTGCCTCGAAACACCGTTCCAAGGCAAGCCCTGCGAGGCGTCACCGGTCCCTTAAAACGCCTCCCCTTTAGCGGCTTTTTCCAGCAACAAGGCCGGCGGATTGAAGCGCTCGCCATACTGCGCGGCCAGGTATTGGGCACGGGCGACGAAGTCTTGCACGCCGTATTGATTGATAAATTGCAGCGCGCCGCCGGTCCAGGCCGCGAAACCGATGCCGAAGATCGAACCGACGTTGGCGTCCGCCGTCGACGTCAGCACGCCCTCCTCCACACAGCGCACGGTCTCGATGGCTTGCACGAACAGCAGGCGATCACGCACATCCTTTGGCGAAATTTGCCTGTCAGGCTTCTCAAAGCGGCTTTTCAGCTCCGGCCATAAATGTTTCTGGCCGGCGGCCGGGTATTCATAGAAACCGCCTCCTGCCGCTTTACCGGGCCGTTTGTATTCGTTGAGCAGCAAGTCAATCACGGCAAACGCCGGGTGTTCAATCAGCGGTTTCCCTTCTGCTTGCAGGTCTTTGGCCGTTTGCTGGCGGATATGGCTCATGAGGCTGAGGGAAACTTCGTCAGAGATAGCCAGAGGCCCGATGGGCATACCGGCCTTTCGTGCTTCGGTTTCGATCATCGGCGCGCTGACACCTTCGCCGAGCATGGCGATGCCTTCGTTGGTAAAGGTGCCGAACACCCGTGAAGTAAAGAAACCGCGACTGTCGTTGACCACAATCGGGGTTTTCTTGATTTGCAGGACGAAATCGAAACCGCGAGCCAGGGTTTCGTCGCTGGTGTGGGCGCCTTTGATGATTTCCACCAACGGCATTTTTTCCACAGGACTGAAGAAATGCAGGCCGATGAACTTGGTCTGATCCGGCACCGCAGTGGCCAGTCCGCTGATCGGCAAGGTCGAAGTGTTGGAGGCGATTACGGCATCCGCGCCGACGACTTTTTGCGCAGCCGAGGAGACCTTGGCTTTGAGTTCACGGTCTTCGAATACTGCCTCGATAATCAAGTCGCAACCGGCCAGGTCCGCATCACTTTCGGTGGTGCGGATCCGCGCCAGGATCGCCTCACGCTGCTGCGCAATCATCTGGCCGCGCGCGACTCTCTTGTCCAGCAGCGCCGCCGAATGGGCCTTGCCCTTCTCTGCTGCCGCCAGGGTGATGTCCTTGAGCACCACCTCTATACCCGCCGAAGCGCTGACAAACGCGATGCCCGCGCCCATCATCCCGGCGCCGAGCACCCCGACTTTTTGCGTCACGTAAGGCGCAAAACCTTGCGGCCGTGACCCACCGGCATTGATCTCGTTGAGCTGGAACCAGAACGTGCCAATCAGGTTTTTCGAGATTTGGCCGGTGGTCAACTCGGTGAAGTAGCGGGTTTCGATCAGGTGCGCGGTGTCGAAATCCACTTGAGCGCCTTCAACCGCCGCACAAAGGATTTTCTCCGGCGCGGGCATGCAGCCCTGGGTTTTGCTGCGCAGGATCGACGGCGCGATGGCGAGCATTTGCGCGACTTTCGGGCTGGACGGGGTGCCGCCGGGAATCTGATAACCCTTCACGTCCCAACGCTGTATCGCCGTCGGATTGGCCAGAATCCAGGCCCGTGCCTTGCTCAGCAGTTCGCCAGGATCCTTCGCCAACTCGTCAACCAACCCAGCCTGCAGCGCCTGTTGTGGCCGGACTTTTTTGCCTTCCAGCAAATACGGCAAGGCTTTCTCGATGCCTAGCATCCGCACCATGCGCACCACCCCGCCGCCGCCCGGCAGCAAGCCGAGCGTGACTTCCGGCAGGCCGAGTTGCACGGACGGATTGTCCAGCGCCACGCGGTGATGGCACGCCAGGCAGATTTCCCAACCGCCGCCCAATGCGGCGCCGTTGATCGCGGCCACCACCGGTTTGCCGAGGGTTTCCAGGGTGCGCAATTGACCTTTGAGGGTCAGCACCATGTCGTAGAACGCTTTGGCTTCGGGTTTGCCGACCTTGATCAGCTCATTGAGGTCGCCGCCGGCGAAAAACGTCTTCTTCGCCGAGGTGATGATGACCCCGGCAATGCTGTCTTTTTCTGCGACCAACCGGGCGACGCAGGCGGCCATGGCTTCGCGGTAGCCCGCGTTCATGGTGTTGGCGCTCTGGCCCGGCATGTCGATGGTCAGGACGACGATCTGGTCCTGACCCTTTTCGTAACGAATGGCTTCAGTCATGAACATGTTTCCTTGAAAGTCGGGGCTCAGAGGCGTTCGATGATGGTGGCAATGCCCATGCCGCCACCGACACACAACGTCGCGAGGCCATAGCGCAGGCGTCGGGTTTCCAGCTCATCGAGCAGCGTGCCGAGAATCGCGCAGCCCGTGGCGCCCAGCGGATGGCCCATGGCGATGGAGCCGCCGTTGACGTTGACCTTGTCCGCATCGATGGCCATGTCCTTGATGAATTTGAGCACCACCGAGGCGAACGCTTCGTTGACTTCGAACAGGTCGATGTCCTCCACTCGCAGGCCGGCCTTGGCCAGAGCTTTACGGGTGGCCGGCGCGGGGCCGGTGAGCATGATGGTCGGGTCGGTGCTGGTGACCGCCGTGGCAACGATCCGCGCCCGTGGCTGCAAACCCAGCGCCCGGCCCTTGGCTTCGGAACCGATCAGCATCAGCGCGGCACCATCGACAATCCCGGAACTGTTGCCCGGCGTGTGCACGTGATTGATCCGTTCGACATGGCTGTAGACGCGCAATGCCGTGGCGTCGAAGCCCATCTGCCCCATCATCTCGAAGCTCGGCTTGAGCTTGCCCAAGCCTTCCAGGGTGGAGTCGGCCCGAATGAACTCATCGTGATCGAGCAGGATGATGCCGTTCTGATCCTGCACCGGCACCAGCGACTTGTTGAACGAACCGTTCACCCGCGCCCGTGCCGCTTTCTGTTGGGAGTGCAACGCGTAGGCATCGACGTCCTGGCGGCTGAATCCTTCGAGGGTGGCGATCAGGTCAGCACCCACGCCCTGCGGGGTGAAATGGCTGTGCAGGTTGGTCTCCGGGTCCAGCGCCCAGGCCCCGCCGTCACTGCCCATCGGCACGCGGGACATCGACTCGACACCGCCGACCACCACCAGCTCTTCGAAACCGGAAAGCACCTTCATCGCGCCGAGGTTCACCGCCTCAAGACCCGACGCGCAAAAACGGTTGATCTGCACACCCGAGACGCTGACGTCCCAATTCGCCACCTGGGTCGCGGTCTTGGCGATATCAGAGCCCTGATCACCAATAGGCGTCACGCAGCCGAGCACGACATCATCGACCTGACTGGTATCAAGCGAGGTGCGCTGCTGCAATGCCGTCAGCAACCCGGCCACCAGATTGACCGGTTTGATGCTGTGCAGGGCGCCATCGGCCTTGCCTTTGCCACGGGGCGTACGTAACGCATCGAAAATCAAAGCTTGGGTCATGACGTCCTCGAACCTGGGCGGTGAGTAAATACTGAGCGCTCACTCTTATGCCGAGCCACCGCGGATTCAATGACCGCAACGCTCACCGGCGTTGACGGACACGCTCAGACGGACGGTAGTGAGCAATGGGATTAACCGTTTCAGGACACGGAGCTGTCTAGCAAAAGGGCGTCCAAGAAGCTGGCAATAGGCCTCATGCCTTTTTTATAGTTTTTTATGGAATATCCATACGAAATGGATCTAAGCCACAGGTGACGCGGGCTCTAAGGTGAAGTGTACGAAGTTGTCGTCGGGTTTTGCCGAGGCGCTCGTCTGACAGGAAGTGCAACGCTCTGCCGTCATGGAGATATGCAGGCAGGCATCAGGAAATAACAAAAAAGGCGGTCAAGCCATGTTCAAACATTCGAAAGTACGTCAAGCCGGGCTCATTCTTTTCGCTACCACGCTGTTGTTGATTTTGCCGAATCTGACCAAGGTGATTGGTTAGTCGGTAAAAAAATACGGCGTCGGGTATTTATATCGTCATTTAAAAATGTGACTGGCTCGCTACCCGAGTCAGCGTGGGTGTGCCAACCTTTGTGGCACTTTCACGACATGGATGGCGATCTATTGAAAACGCTCACTCTGATCGGGGCCTTGCTGTTCAGCACGCCTCTGTTTGCCGCACAGCTGAACCTTGAGCTGGGCGCGAGCAGTCGCACCTGGCAGACCGAGGAGCTGCTTAAGCACCCGCAACTCCGGACCCTGCGCATTGCCGACGACGTTTCCTACAAACGGGAGATGAGCTATCAAGCGGTGCCGCTGGCGGCGTTGTTGACCGGCATCAAGCCCGCTGACCATCTACAGGCCGTGGCGCTGGACGGATTTGCCGCCGAACTGGCCGCTGCACCATTGCTCAACACCCAAGGTGCGCAGGCTTGGTTGGCGGTTGAAGACCCGGCAAAACCGTGGCCAGCGTTGTCTGAGGGTAAACCGAGTGCCGGGCCGTTTTATCTGGTCTGGACGAATCCTCAAGCGGGCAATATCAGCCCGGAGCAGTGGCCATACCAGGTCGCCAGCATCAAGCGCATGGCGCCGGTGGCCGAACGTTTCCCTGCCCTGCTGCCGGATCCGGCCTTAAAAGCAGATGATCCGATCAATCAAGGTTTTGCGCTGTTTCAAAAGAACTGCCTGGCGTGCCATCGACTGAACGGTGCCGGGGATGCGCAGTTCGGGCCAGACCTGAATATTCCGTATAACCCGACCGAGTATTTTGGAGCGGACTTCCTGAAGCGGTACATCCGTGATCCGCAGAGCTTGCGCCAGTGGCCCCAGGCGAAGATGCCGGGGTTTACCACTCAGGTGTTGCCGGAGCGGGATCTGGAAATGCTGGTGGGGTATTTGAAGCATATGGCCGGACGCAAGATAAAGCCTTGACCCTAATCCCCTGTGAGAGCGGCGGTGCGACGATTCGACTTGCCCGCGAAAGCGTCAGTTCAGACACTCATGCAGTGACTGGAAAACCGCTATCGCGGGCAAGCCCGCTCCCACAGAGGGGGGCTGTTCCGGATTTACTGTTGCTGGACAGAGATAACCGGCATCGGTGTTGGCGACACAAACACCTTCGCATGCATCTGTTCGCACCCGCCGCCCCGGCGCATCCCGCGTACCGGGCAGGCATCCAGGTAATCCAGGCCCACCGCCAGTTTCAAATGGCGCTCCGGTCGGGCCAGTTCGTTGGTCACGTCGAAGCTGTACCAGGCGTCATCCAGCCAAGCTTCCGCCCAGGCGTGACTGGCCAGGTGTTCGCTGTTCTCGCTGTACAAATAGCCCGACACATAACGCGACGGAATGCCCAGGCTACGTGCGCAGGCGAGAAAGGCATGGGTGTGGTCCTGACAGACACCTGAACGCCCGGCAAAGGCCTGAGCCGCGCTGGTGTCGACTTCGGTTGAGCCCGGCGTATAGGTCATGCGCTGGTTAAGACCATGCATCAAATCGATCAGCGCAGTGCGATCACGACGTGTTTTACATTCCTTTTGCGCGAACGTTCGCAACGCTTCGTCTGGCTCCGTCAGGCGCGTGAAGCGCAGGAACGGCAGCGCCGACTGGCTTTCATGCTCGGCTTCGCGCAATTCGTCGATGTCGACCTGACCACGGGCGCCGATGATGATTGCCTCGTGCGGCTCGTCCATGGTCAGCACGTGCAATATGTTGCCAAACGGATCGAGTTGCGCGCGTACCGGGCGCGGCAGGTCGAGCTGCCAGCTGAGAACGTGCTGGCGCTCACTGTCGTGGGGTGTCAGTCGCAGGTACTGGATGCTCGCCCGCACCTGATCTTCATAGTGATAGGTGGTTTCGTGGCTAATGGAAAGTCTCATGCAGCCTCCAGGTAAGAACTGTGAATGGCGTTACCCAACCGGCGCACCAGCGGGATGAACTCGGTCAGCCAGGCGTGCAAGCCTTCGTCGAGAATTTCGTTGATGCCGGTGTAGCGCAGACGCGCGTCTATCTCAGCGGCCAGGCGTTGTGCCGGGCGGCCGTTGGCCCCCGGCAGGCTGGCGAGGATCTGGTCGATTTCTTCGGTGCAGGCGCGCAAGGAGCGCGGCACATCCGCGCGCAGCAACAGCAACTCAGCCACATGCCGGGCACCGGGGGCGTCGCGGTAGATCTCGGTGTACGCCTCGAACGACGACAGCGCACGGAGCAATGCGCTCCACTGGTAATAGGCGTGCGCCGTACTGTCACTGACGGCTTCCGCTTGATCGCCGGCCATTTCGTAGCGAGCGTCAAGCAGGCGCAGCGTGTTGTCGGCCCTTTCGATAAAGGTTCCCAGACGAATGAAGCGGAACGCATCGTTACGCATGATGGTGCCGTAGGACGCGCCCCGAAACAGGTGGGAACGTTCCTTTATCCACTCGCAAAAACGGCTCATGCCGTAACGGCTCAAGCCCTGTACGGCGATCCCGCGAATCTCCAGCCAGGTGGCGTTGATGTTTTCCCACATGTCGGCGGTGATTCGCCCACGCACCGCATGGGCGCTGGCCCGAGCGGCGCCGAGGCAACTGTAGATGCTCGCCGGGTTGTCCGCGTCCAGGGCGAAAAAGTGCAGCAGCCGTTCGGCATGTAACTCGCCGTGGCGCTCCAGGTAGTCGTCCAGGGTGCCGGTGATCAGCAACGGCATGGCGAGTTCGTGCAGCCCGTCACCGCGGCCATCCTGTGGCATCAGCGACAGCGAATAACTGATGTCGAGCATACGAGCGAGGTTTTCCGCCCGCTCCAGGTAACGCGACATCCAATACAAATCCGAGGCAGTTCTACTTAGCATGGCAGGCTTCCTTCAATCCTCGACCACCCAGGTGTCCTTGGTTCCGCCACCCTGGGATGAATTCACCACCAGAGAGCCTTCACGCAGGGCGACACGGGTCAAACCGCCGGGCACGACCCGGGTTTCGCGGCCAGACAGTACAAACGGACGCAGGTCGATGTGGCGTGGGGCGATGCCGTTTTCGACAAAGGTCGGACAGGTCGACAGGGATAACGTCGGTTGGGCGATGTACGCGTGTGGTTTGGCTTTGATCCGTGCGCGAAACGACTCGATTTCCGCCGCCGTCGCCGCCGGCCCCACCAGCATTCCGTAACCGCCGGAGCCCTGGGTTTCCTTGACCACCAGATCGGGAAGATTGGCCAACACGTGGGACAGTTCAGAGGGGTTGCGACACTGGAACGTCGGCACGTTTTTCAGAATCGGTTCTTCGTCGAGGTAAAAACGGATCATGTCGGTGACAAACGGATACACCGACTTGTCGTCCGCGACGCCGGTACCGATGGCATTCGCAAGCACCACGTTGCCGGAGCGGTAGGACGACAGCAGCCCGGGAACGCCCAGCATCGAGTCCGGATTGAACGCCAGCGGATCGAGGAACGCGTCGTCGAGGCGACGGTAGATGACGTCGACGGCCTTAGGCCCGTCCGTCGTGCGCATGAACACCTTGTCATCGCGCACGAACAGGTCCGCGCCCTCCACCAATTCAACCCCCATCTCCCGAGCCAAAAAGGCATGCTCGAAAAATGCGCTGTTGAAGCGACCCGGTGTCAGCACCACCACGCTCGGGTTATCAATCGGGCTGGAGCTTTTCAGGGTATCCAAAAGCAAATTCGGGTAGTGATCGATAGGAGCAATGCGTTGCGCCGCGAACAGTTCGGGGAACAGCCGCATCATCATCTTGCGGTCTTCGAGCATGTAGCTCACGCCGCTAGGTGTGCGCAGGTTGTCTTCAAGCACGTAATACGTGCCGTCGCCGTCGCGCACCAGATCGACGCCAGAGATGTGCGAATAGATATCCCGATGCAGATCCAGCCCTTGCATCGCCAACTGATATTGCTCGTTGGCCAGCACTTGCTCGGCAGGAATGATGCCCGCCTTGATGATGCGCTGCTCGTGATAGAGGTCGGCAAGGAACATATTCAATGCCTTGACCCGCTGAATGCAGCCGCGCTCGACGACCCGCCATTCACTGGCCGGGATGCTACGAGGGATGGTATCGAAGGGAATCAGGCGCTCTGTCCCCTGCTCATCCCCATAGAGGGTGAAAGTAATCCCGGCGCGATGAAACAACAGATCGGCCTCGCGTCGCCGTTGTGCCAAAAGCTCGTCAGGCGTTTCGGCCAGCCAACGGGCAAACTCCCGATAATGCGGGCGGACCTGGCCGCCTGCATCGTACATTTCATCAAAATAGGTGCGGATCATGCCGTACTCCTTGTCACCCGGACATCTAGGCTTCGCAAGGCCCGTGCCATCGGCATAAACGCTTTGATATCAATCAGTTGGAAATAAACACCGTTAATACCGCACCAATCCTGTGCAGCAAACGCCCCAACTTGATTGCCCCCGCTTCATTGCAAGGCGACGTTGTCGCCTATCACCAGCATAGTCAGAGTTGATTTCGCTGCCCGGTCGTCGGTGCGGATAATCCGCGCATTCGCTGGAAAACAGCCCGAACTTCCCTTTAGCCGCCTGCTCGGGCGGTTTTTTTTTGCGCCGGTTTCTTGTTTCAGGATTTTGCCGGAAGTTTTTGCCGCCCCATAAACTAAAACGGCCAACCCGAAGGCCAGCCGTTAGTGCGTGTCACTGTTCATAAGCTTATGCGAGTAGCCCTCGTACCTCCTGCTTGACGCCCCATCCTTCAATGATGCCGCCCAGAGGCTCGACCACGGCCTCAAAACATTGCTCGAAATCGCCGATGTCATCGTAGGTGGCGTACATGACTTTGCTCAGTTCGAGCGCCCATGCGCCGTCTTCGCGCACACTGATTTGCGCATTCAAGGACTCACCACGGTAATGACCTGCTGCTCTGCGGGCCCGCTCCTCGTCGGGAAAAATGGCGTAGAACTCGATGGGATGGAATCTTGAAAAGTCGAAACCGCCTTCTTTCATGCGGCGCAGCACCGAGCTGCTGATGTCTTCTTGATAGGCTGTGCTCATGAAACGTCCCCCTCATAGTGATGGATAGACTTTCCGTATTCCCGGCACACGCAACCGAGTGGTGCGAGCGATGCGGCAACCTCGTTGCCGGTGGGAAGCAAGCATGTAGCTGACAAGACCAGACCTTAGCGATCCATTCGCTGATCTCGATTGCAGAGTAGCCTCAAGAGAGCGCCGATGCCAAGGCCTGCATGAGAATGTGACAGGAAGTGTTCAGGCTGGCGTGATACCGAGGATTTGTATGCTGTTCTGTGATTTAAGACTTTTGACGCTCGCATCAGCGGTTCGCCCTTCCAGATCATTCAGATCCAGTTCGGCGGCGACTGGAAGAAGTCGGGCCTTGATGAGTTTGGCCGCGTGCTCATTGTCCGGGCACTCGTCGCACTCAAAGACTTCATCGACTGTTTCACCGTGATCATCTACGAAAGTGATTTTCCACTTTTGCATCAGAGCCTCCTCGATAAAACCCATGGATGGGCTTACAAGCATCTGGACTTTTGCGCGGACTGTTCGTTCAACGGATTACGGCGTGCGAGCGTGAAAAACACGACTCGCTTCCACAGGGAATTCTGAGTCAGATCCGTACGTCAGCCCGCGGCCCGGTGATGGCCCAGATGATCAGCCCCAGCACCGGCAAGCACGCGATCAACAGCACCCAGAGGACTTTCATCCCGGTGGTGGCGCCGCTTTTAAACACGTTGATGATGGCCCAGATATCCAGAACGAAAATGATCAAGGCAATCAGGCTGTTGAACGTAGAACCCATGGTGACGCTCCCTAAGAGTAATTTGCACTCTTAGGATAGCCGCCTAATGCGAGGGTTCAGATTTTTTCAGGGTTTACGTCAGATATGGATCGCCACTTTCAAGGCTTCCAGGGATGGCGCAGCGGCGATGCCGACCTCGGCGCACAGTTCAAGAACTCGTGGCACGTCGTTGCCGTAGACCAGCACCACTTGCATCTCGTCGTCGAGCAACTGGCTGAAGTTCATCAGCGTGTACCCGCCGTTTTCCTTGTTCATGCTGCCCATTTGCACCTGAATGCGGTTGAGCGCGGTCAGGGCTTCGGTTTTGGCCAGTTGCTTGGGTTTGATATTGAAATCAACACCGGGGCCGAACGAAGCGACGATCCGGGCGAACAGGTCCATGTACGTGTCGGCCTGGAACAGCACCGTCTCCGGCAGACTGCCAACAACCACCCACTCGCCCAAAGGGATCGGGAACGAGTCGTCGTAGTTGATATCCGGATTGGCCGTCAGAAAAGCTTCAGGATCGGCGTAAGCCTGAGCCGCTTCGTCAGCGACCTTCAGGATTTCGTCATCGCTCATGCACCCGGAGCTGATTTTGCTGATGAGTTCGACGAGTGCGGCTTTCATGAGGTGGATCCTGTAGCGAATGAATTTTGAGGGCGCGAAGGATAGCGCATTTGGAGGAAGTTACCGAGCAGGGTGGGACCTGTGGTGAGGGAGCTAGCCCGTCACCACAACTGATCAGCCGAGCAGTTTTTCCAGCTGCGCGATGGTATCGGTGGCGCCCAGGGTTTTCGCGGCATCAAGTGCAGATACGCCGTTGGCGTCCTTGGCTTTCGGATCGGCACCTTTGCTGATCAGGTAGTCGACGATTTCGACGCGGTTGAACATCGCCGCCATCATCAGCGCGGTTCGGCCATCAAACGATGAACCTTCCACTTGCGCCCCGCCGTCTACCAGCGCTTTGACCACAGCCAGGTCGCCCTTGAACGCGGCACCGGCAATCGGGCTTTGGCCGTTGTCATTGCGAATTTCCGGGTCGGCCTTGTGTTCGAGCAAGACTTTTACGGTATCCACATGGCCATGGTAGGCGGCCAGCATCAGCAAGGTGTCGCCTTTGTGGTTGCGCAGATTAGGCGGCAGGCCTTTGGTCAGCAGCGCAGCCATCATGGCCGCATCGCCCTCGCGCGCTTTGTTGAAGACCTGTTCGGCAAATTCAGCGGCTTCTTCGGGGGTCATCTGGCGACTTTGGTCTGACATCGGGGGCTCCACGTTGGGTTGTTCGCAAAGGCGACAGTTTCCCGAGCAGCCCCCACGCTGTCACTTGTTTTTTCTCAAGGGCTGCCATAGCCACATTCAATAGCGGTACTTACCGCCGAGAATATCCGCCAGCACTTGCTCGGTCACCTGCACATAGGTGTGGGTACCGGGTAACCAGGCATAGATCGGGTCATCGCCGGTTTTGCCGGGGTCGAAGGCTTCGTCCTTGAGCCGGGTCTTCTTGTATTTGAACGTCCCGGTGGTCTCCATTTTCACTTTTACCCGCAGGAACAGCGGCACCGCATAGGCCGGCATTTGCTGGCGAGCGAAATCCAGCAATTCACTGAAATCCAGGGTGGCCAAGGATTCGGCCGGGGTAATCGCAGCCATGCCGGCGCGCCCGTTAGTGTTTCGGACCTCTACGCCATACGCCACGGCTTCCGCGATCTGCGGATATTGCAGCAAGATGTTTTCAACTTCCGTGGTCGAGACGTTTTCGCCTTTCCAGCGGTAGGTGTCACCCAATCGATCGACGAATTGTGCATGGCCGAAACCAATGTTGCGCAGCAGGTCACCGGTGTTGAAGTAACGATCGCCCTTCTTGAACACGTCATGCAGCACGACTTTTTCGGTTTTTTGCGGGTCGGTGTAGCCGTCCAGCGGTGCCTTGTCGTCGATTCTTGCCAACAACAGCCCCTGCGCGCCTTTGGCGACTTTGTTCATGAAACCCTTGTCATTACGAATCGGCTGACCACTGTCATGGTCGTAGGTCACCAATTCCCAGGCCATCAGCGAGAAACCGATGGTGTGGTCAAAATTGAGAATGTTGCTGAACCCGATGTTGCCGTCGCTGGCCGCATATAACTCGCAAATGTGGTTAACGCCGAAACGGTTCTTGAAGGCGTTCCACGCGCCGGGACGCAAACCGTTGCCGATCATCTTGGTCACGTTGTGTTGGCGGTCCTCGGCGCTGGGCGGCTGATCTATCAGATAACGGCACAGTTCGCCCACATAGCCGAGGGTGGTCGCGTGGTAGTTGCGTACTTCGCTCCAGAACTGGCTGGCGCTGAACTTGCGACGGATGGCAAACCCCGAGGCGCCGCTGATGGCCGAACCCCAGCACACGCAGAGCCCGGTGCCGTGATACAGCGGCAAGGTGCAATAGACGATGTCGTGCGGCTGCATGTCCAGGGCGATCAGGCCGAAGCTGGCAGAACTGCGCATCCAGCGCCCGTGCTTGAAGATACCGGCCTTGGGCAGTCCAGTGGTGCCGGAGGTGTAGATGTAGAAACAAGGATCGTCGAAAAAAACCCGCTGGCTGCTGGCCGGATTGTCGTCGGCCGCATCGGCACTGGCCGCCATCAGGTTGACGAACCCGTCGGGGGCAATGCCCGGATGGTTATAGGTGGCTTGATCGGCAACGAACCAGGTTCGCGCGGAAGCGATGGACACCCGTTCGCGGACCTGCAAAAACGCCGGGACCAATTCGCCACCGACGATGATCGCCACGGACGCCACCAGGTTCAGGCTGTGCACGAGGGTATCGCGGGTCTGCGAGGTATTGAGCAACGCGCTGATCGCGCCGACCTTGGCCACCGCCAGAATCGTCACCAGTAGCTCAGGGCGGTTCTCGATGAAGACCGCAACCACGTCCCCCTTCCCGATGCCTTGGGCAATCAGATGATGAGCAATGCGGTTGGCCCATTGATTGACCTGCCTATAGGTCAGCGTCACGTCGCCCTGTAGTAATGCGGAACCATCGGGATTGCGCAACGTCGCCTGCTCGAAACACCAGCCCAGGCCACACGGTTGGGTCGGATCCTTGACGTTGGCGACTTTCAGACCCTTCACCACGCGGGGAATGGTTTTGGCGATCGTCGGCAGTTTGCGGAGCATCATGCCCCAGGTAATCGTGTCGTTCGGCGTGCGTTTCATGCGTGTTTCCGCTTATTTTTTTATTGTCGGGCGGCGTTCATTGAGCTCGAAAATACGTCAGCGGTTCTTGAGCTGTACACGCGGTTTTTGCAATGTTTTGTATCCGCACCACGGACAAGCGAACGATGAACCCCGACCTGCCAATTGGTTCCATCGAAACAGCAACAATCTTTCAAAATGCAGGATGCACGATGGCCATTCATGCAGATTGCACGATGTAAAAATTCAGCTATAAAGTTAAATAATTGATTTATAACGATTTTATAAATTTTGAATACTGGCACAATCGCTGCAACTGCCTCTCCATGCTTGCCAATCATGTGCACACGGAGCTGATAGACATGAACCTGATCCAAGAAAAATTTTCTTCCTTGTTCTCCAACTTCGAAGTGACCACACAACCGCGACCTGACGGCGGGATTCTACTAACCCTGCGTGGCACTGAAGGCCGGGTGTTCAAGCGTTCGATTTCCTACCAGCAATTGCATGCTGGCGATCAGTTATCGTGGGTGATCAGTGCTATTCGCCGTGACCTCGCCGAACAGGCCAGTGAACTGCCGCAGATCTCCATGTTGCAAAGCCAACAACGGTTTGCTTTGCCGACTTATCACACGGCGTAAATCCCTGGACAGTACAAATATTGTGGGAGCGAGCCTGCTCGCGAAGAGGGCGTATCAGTCAAGATTAAAGTTGACTGATACACCGCTTTCGCGAGCAGGCTCGCTCCCACAAGTTATGTGCATTGTTCTTAAAAAGTTGAAGGATTGATCCGCGCGAAACCGTCAGTCCTCAAGACCCGGGAAGCGGCTGGCGATGTCGTCGCCGGTGAAGTTGGCCACCCAGCCTTCAGGGTTATTGGACAGACGGATCGTGACGAAATGTGGATGTTCGCCCATGTCGAACCAGTGCGGGGTACCGGCCGGCACCAAGATCAGGTCGTTCTTTTCGCAGAGCACCGCGTAGACGTAATCGTCTATGCGCAGGGTAAACAAGCCACGACCGGCAACGAAAAACCGGACTTCATCCTCGCCATAACAGTGTTCGTCGAGGAACCTGGCGCGCAGTTCGGCTTTTTGCGGATGATCACTGCTCAGGCTGATGACATCGATGGAGAGGTACCCGCGCTCGGTCATCAGCTTGTCGATTGGCTCCTGATACGCGGCGATCACTTCTTCCTGACTGGCGCCGGGCTGGATTTTCGCCGCCGCTTGCCAGCGGTCGAAGCGCACGCCCTGCTCGGCCAGGGTCGAGGCGATGTCTTCGAAATGGGTCAGTACCTTGTTCGGCAGATCAGGGCTTGAGATGTGGTAAACGGACAGGCTGCTCATCAGGGCAACTCCTTAACGGTTCATGCTTTACGGTTAAAGAGCGCGCGCGTCTTCAACTCGCACTCGAACAAAAAATTCAACGGCCTGGATCTGCCCTGGACGAAGTGTCCATGGGTAAGGCTCATGGCCTGTCCTCTTGCAGTCGTGTGGCAATGATAACGGCTGCCGCCAGGGCTGCGAGGCTTGCAATACTAAAGGTCAATGGGGCGCCGAGGGCAGTCCAGCTATAGCCGGAATACAACGCACCCAAAGCGCCGCCGGTACCGGCCAGTGCGGCGTAAAGCGCCTGGCCCTGCCCTTGCTGACGCGCACCGAAACTACGCTGCACGAACTGGATCGCAGCTGCATGAAAACTGCCGAAGGTCGCCGCATGCAGCACTTGAGCGAACAGCAACACCCAAAGAAATTTGGCAAACGAACCGAGCAGCACCCAGCGCAGGGCGGCCAGCAGGAAGCTCGCCAACAGCACCCGGCGCACCGAGTACCGTGTGAGGATTCGGGTCATGGCCAGAAACATCAACACTTCAGCGACCACGCCGACCGCCCAGAGCAGGCCGATCACGCCTCGGCTGTAGCCGAGACGTTCCAGGTGCAAGGTTAAAAAAGTGTAATAAGGCCCATGGCTCATCTGCATCAGCGCCACACAAGCATAAAACGCCAGGACGCCGGGGCTGCGCAATTGCTTGAGAAAACCGTCCCCCGCCAGCCGCTCACCCTGAGCCGGTTGGGCATTGGGCACCCACAAGCTGCTGACGACGATACCGCCCATGATCAACACTAATGCCACCGGATAGATGTCGAGGCTCAGCCATTCGAACAATCGGCCAAGCAATACCACGGTGATGATGAAACCGATGGAGCCCCACAAGCGAATCTGGCTGTAGCGCGAGGTCTGCCCTTTCAGGTGTGCCAGGGTGATCACTTCGAACTGCGGCAATACCGCGTGCCAGAAGAACGCGTGCAGCGCCATGACCATCGCCAGCCAGGCGTAGGTCTTGCTGACGAAAATCAGCGAAAACGTCAATAACGTACACACCGCACCGAAGCGCACGATGGCCAGCCGTCGGCCGGTGTAGTCACCCAACCAGCCCCAGATGTTCGGCGCGACGCAGCGCATCAGCATCGGGATCGCCACCAGTTCGCCGATCCGCGCGCTGGAAAAGCCCAGGTGATCGAAGTACAGCGCCAGAAACGGCGCCGTCGATCCGAGCAAGGCGAAATAGAACAGGTAGAAACTGGAGAGCCGCCAGTACGGGAGCGCCGCTGCCGTCATCAGACTGCAGCGGCTGTCAGGTCAGCCATTAAAGCTGACCCAGCACCGGGGTGCTCACGCGCACATCGGCGTTCTGCCCACGGTGACGCAGCAAGTGATCCATCAGCACGATGGCCATCATCGCTTCAGCGATTGGCGTGGCACGAATGCCGACGCACGGATCGTGACGGCCTTTGGTGATGACTTCCACCGGGTTGCCATGGATGTCGATAGACCTGCCCGGCGTGGTGATGCTCGACGTCGGTTTCAACGCCAAGTGCGCGACGATCGGCTGACCGGACGAGATGCCGCCCAAAATGCCGCCGGAATTGTTGCTGAGGAAACCTTCCGGGGTCATTTCGTCGCGATGCTCGGTGCCGCGCTGGGCAACACTCGCAAAACCGGCGCCGATTTCCACGCCTTTCACTGCGTTGATACTCATCAGCGCATGGGCCAGTTCGGCGTCGAGGCGGTCGAAAATCGGCTCGCCCAGGCCTGGCATCACACCTTCAGCCACCACGGTGATCTTCGCACCGACCGAATCCTGATCGCGACGCAGCTGGTCCATATAGGCTTCCAGCTCCGGGACTTTGTCTGGGTCAGGGCTGAAGAAGGCGTTTTCTTCCACCGAATCCCAAGTTTTAAACGGGATTTCAATCGGGCCGAGCTGGCTCATGTAGCCGCGAATGATGATGCCCTGGGTTGCCAGGTATTTCTTGGCAATCGCGCCAGCCGCTACGCGCATGGCGGTTTCCCGGGCCGAGCTGCGACCACCGCCACGGTAATCGCGTTCGCCGTATTTATGGTGGTAGGTGTAGTCGGCGTGGGCCGGACGAAACAGATCCTTGATCGCCGAGTAGTCCTTGGACTTCTGGTCGGTGTTGCGAATCAGCAGGCCAATCGAGCAACCGGTGGTCCGACCTTCAAACACGCCAGAGAGGATTTCGACTTCGTCGGCTTCCTGGCGCTGCGTGGTGTGGCGGCTGGTACCGGGCTTGCGGCGGTCCAGATCACGCTGCAGATCCTCCAGGGAAATCTCCAGCCCCGGCGGGCAGCCGTCGACAATGGCGACCAACGCCGGACCATGGCTTTCGCCCGCGGTGGTGACAGTGAACAGCTTGCCGTAGGTATTGCCGGACATGCAGGACGCTCCGTGAAATAGAACCTGAATACGTAATGCGCGCCAGTATACGCAGGCTACCCGAGTAGTTCATCCTCGAACCTTATGGGTGCCGGTGAGTCCAAACGGCATCTTTGTGAATGATGGCGTGATGATGCTGCGAGTTATAGCCTTGAGCCTGACCCTGTTTACCGGTTTTGTGCAGGCCACCGTCCTGCAACGCCCCGTCACCCTGGATACCGGCAGCGGTGAGCTTTTCGGCTCGTTGTTACTGCCCAAGTCCGACTCGCCTGTGCCAGTTGTCCTGATAATTTCCGGCTCTGGCCCTACGGATCGTGACGGCAATAACACCGATGGCGGACGCAACGACAGCCTGAAACGGCTGGCCTGGGTGCTGGCCAAACACAACATCGCCAGCGTGCGTTATGACAAACGCGGCGTGGCGGCGAGCCTTGCTGCCACCCCGGACGAACGCAATCTGTCAGTTGAGGCCTATGTGGCCGACGCCGAAGCCTGGGGCAAGAAACTAAAAAACGATTCGCGTTTTAGCCAACTGATTTTGCTCGGCCACAGCGAAGGTGCCTTGATTGCCACCCTGGCGGCACCGAGCGTGGATGCCGCGGGGGTCATTTCCCTGTCCGGCAGCGCGCGACCGGTGGATCAGGTGTTGCGTCAGCAACTGAGCAATCAACTGCCGCCGGCGCTGATGCAGCGCAGTAATGAGTTGCTCGACACGCTCAAGGCCGGTCACACCGACGACAACGTGCCACCGCCATTGCAGGCAATATTCCGCCCAAGTGTGCAGCCGTACCTGATTTCGCTGTTCCGTCAGGATCCGGCGGCAGCGTTTTCCCGATTGAAGATGCCGGCGCTGATTATTCAGGGCAGCAACGACATCCAGGTTGGCGTTGGTGACGCCAGGCTGCTGAAGGCCGCCAAGCCCGACGCCGAACTGGCGCTTATCGAAGGCATGAACCACGTCATGCGCATCGTGCCCAACGATGTAAAACGGCAATTGGCCTCTTATAAAGACCCACAATTACCGCTGGCCGCCGAACTTGGCACACGAATCCTCGGATTTATTGAAGGACTTCGCCCCCGTTAAGCGCTGTTGGCCCTCCAGTCCTGTCAAAACCGGCCGATAAGCCTTTGTCGCCAGCGCACTGGCTGGCGGCAGGGCTTGGACAGGATCGCTCCGTTATGACTGATACCCAGACTTCACCCGACACCACCGCTGAACAAGACGCACCGCCCGCGGTTGAGCTGCCGTGGGCGGACGTCCACGTCGAACACCACAAACTGCTTCGTCTGGCGCCGCTGAAGACCGATCGCAACACCGGCGCACGGCCGCTGCGCTTTGTCGAATTCGGCTATGCCGAACGCCACAGCACGGATCAAAGCCTGATGCGCATGAGCATCACCCTGCCCAGTCAGCGTGTGCGCAAAGAACAGAATCACCTGGACGTGTGGGTCAATCACACCACCAAGAGCGTGCATTTCGGGCCCGACAGTGGCCTGCAGATTGAACCGATGAACCGTGGCATCGGCCGCTTCATGGCCGCTCAAGGGATCACCTGGGCGAAGAAGCGCTGGTCCGGTTACACCGTCGATGGCATAGACCTGAACAACAAGGATGCGCTGAACGAAGACACCCGACTACGTCGCGATCACTTTCTCGGAGCCCATGGTTTTGAGGTGGTGTATGCCGATGCGCAGCATTTGAAGGGGCGCGTCGAAGCCGTACGGATCGGCGACCTCTCGGGCGACTGGAGCACTGAAAAGCTGCAGCGGGTGGAAATCCTCGAAGCCGCGCAGATGCTTCAGCAGGCCGAACAAAACCTGGCCGAGCAGGAAGTGAAGCTGCAGACGCACGAAGAAAAAGTCAGCAAGTACAGGCGAGAAGACGCCGGACTGCGCTTTACCATTACGTGTCTGGTGGCGTTTGCGGTGTTTCAGGCGGGGTTGTTGATCTGGATTGCTACGCATCGGTAAGGATTCAGAACCGAGGCACGCCAATCGCGGGCAAGCCCGCGATGGCGTCCTCAGGTCAGACGCGGGAAGCGAACAGGGCCTGATGATCGCGGCACTGCTCAGCCGTCAACATGAACACCCCATGCCCGCCGCGCTCGAAATCGAGCCAGGCGAAATCGACTTCCGGGTAGAGCGCCTCGACGTGAACCTGGCTGTTGCCAACTTCGACCATCAGCAAGCCCTTCTCGGTCAGGTGATCTGCGGCTTCAGCGAGCATGCGACGCACCAGGTTCAAACCATCATCGCCACAGGCCAGTCCCAGCTCCGGTTCATGCTGATATTCGTCCGGCATATCGGCGAAATCTTCCGCGTCGACGTAGGGCGGGTTCGACACGATCAGGTCGAAACGTTGTCCCGGCAAGCCATCAAACCCATCGCCCTGAACGGTGTACACCCGCTCATCGACACCGTGACGCTCGATGTTCTGATTGGCCACTTCCAGCGCTTCAAACGACAGGTCGGCCAGCACCACTTCAGCGTTCTGGAACTCATAGGCACAGGCGATGCCGATGCAGCCTGAGCCGGTACACAGGTCAAGAATGCGCGCCGGTTCGGTGCCCAGCCATGGTGTGAAGCGGTTTTCGATCAGTTCGCCAATCGGTGAACGCGGGATCAACACACGCTCATCGACGATGAATGACATGCCGCAGAACCAGGCTTCGCCCAACAGGTAGGCGGTCGGTACGCGCTCTTCGATACGGCGTTTTAGCAACAGCTGCAAGTGGACCAGTTCATCTTCTTCCAGCGCGCAGTCAAGGTAGCTGTCGGCAATTTCCCACGGCAAATGCAAGGCACCCAACACCAATTGACGGGCTTCATCCCAGGCGTTGTCAGTCCCATGGCCGAAAAACAGATCCTCCCCATGGAAGCGGCTGACGGCCCAACGGATATGGTCACGCAGGGTACGAAGTCGGGAAGTGATCACGGCGGCAAACTCCAGAAAAAACGACTGGCGAGTCTAACAGCCAAAACGCGCCACGACGACGCAGGAAAAACACCAGAGCAGATGTAGGACCCATCCCTTTTTACCGCTGGCTATTGAACAAAACGAGCAAACTGACAAGGCTGCAAGCCAGAAAAGACGACGTCTACAATAGTAGCGATTCACAGAACCGCTCAGCCAGAGGACAATGGCGCAAAAGCCCCACTCCAAGGAGCCCCAGAATGTCCGTTCCAAAAACGATGTTTCAACTCAGTGGCCGCGGTTATGCAGCAGCCAATCTGAGCCATGCGACCCTTGTCATCATCGATGCACAGAAAGAGTATCTCAGCGGCCCGCTGGCCCTGAGCGGCATGGACGCTGCCGTCGCAAACATCAAGCAATTGCTGGCGGCTGCCCGCGCGGCCGGACGCACCATCGTGCATGTACGCCACCTCGGAACGGTCGGCGGGCTGTTCGACCCACAAGGCGAGCGTGGTGAGTTCATCCCCGGCCTTGAGCCACTGGCCAACGAAACCATCATCGGCAAAATGCTGCCGAGTGCGTTCCACGGCACCGAACTGGCAAAACGTCTGGAAGACCTCGGCGCCCTTGACCTGATCGTCTGCGGCTTCATGAGTCACTCCAGCGTAAGCACCACAGTGCGCGCCGCGAAGAACCTGGGTTTCCGTTGCACGCTGGTGGAAGACGCGTGCGCTACGCGCGATTTGCCTTACAAAGGCGGCGTGTTGAGCGCCGAGCACGTTCAACAGACCGAAATGGCGATCATGGCGGACAACTTCGCGACGCTCGCGCTCACTCACGATCTGATTTGATCGGTCCTGGATGAGTGCCCAATACTGCCGCTCATCCGCAAAAGTCTCGCATTTGCCGCAATTGACTTAGCCTCAGGAACAACCCGGTCAACTCCCGGTCGAAGGGCCGATACCCACTGAGGAAGGTCGGAATGAAGTTATCCGATGGTTTTGACGCTCGCCGCTTGCGGTCCAAAGGCCAGCGCAACTGGCGTTTTCGAATTGGCGCCGCGTTTGCCGCGTTGCTGGCCACGTGCGGTGTCTTACTTGCCATGGCGGCTGCCGCCAGTCTCTTTGGCCATGTACCCGCGCTGGGCGAACTGAACACTAGCCGGACCGGTGCGGCAGTGGTTCTGGGGGTTGGCCTGTTCATGCTGTACCTCGGCGTGTGGCTATGGCGTCGCTGCCGGCGCCGTTCGCGCCAGTCGCGCGGGCTGAACATGTCTCCGCACCTGATGAAAAAACACGACTGAACGCAAGGCCCGGTATTTGCCGGGCCTCAATTGTTATGGATCGCGCCTCGACTTGGGTAAACTGGCCGCCCTTCGCGGAGGCTGACATGCAAGACGACGATTTTTCCCTGTTCAAAAGTGCGATTCAAGGCGTCAAGCCGATCAAGCATGATCGCGCCGAAACCGGCAAACCCAAGGCCGACCGCGCGCAAATCGCTAAACTGCGTCAAGCCGCGACCATTCGCACCGATGCCACCACCGTTGACGGTCTGTCCGATCAGTTCGTCATTGATGTCGGCCCGGAAGACGAGCTGATGTGGGCCCGTGACGGTGTCCAGGAAAGCCAGATGCGCAAGCTCAAGATCGGTCAGATTCCGTTCGAGGGCAGCCTCGACCTGCACGGCATGAGCGTGGAAAAAGCCCGAGAAACCCTCTGGGCCTTTCTGGCCGAAGCGACCAAATTCGAAATTCGCTGCGTGCGCGTCACCCACGGCAAAGCCGTGCGTCTGGACGGCAAGCGGCCGATGATCAAAAGTCACGTCAACACCTGGCTGCGCCAGCATTCACAGGTACTCGGCTTCACCTCGTGCCAGGCCAAACATGGCGGTGCCGGAGCGGTGTATGTGATGCTCAAACGCACCATGATGGAAGGTCGTGACGAGTAAAGCTGTCGCGTCACGCTTGCAGCGCCGTGTTTGCCACCGTACCCTTGGCCTTTGCGAAAATCCCCACAGGTAGTTTCATGTCCCTGGAACAGAATTACACCGCGATTCTCGGCCAACTGGGCGAGGACGTCTCCCGCGAGGGCCTGCTCGACACGCCAAAGCGTGCCGCCAAAGCCATGCAGTACCTCTGCCGCGGTTATGAACAGACGCTGGAAGAGGTCACCAATGGTGCCTTGTTCAGCTCCGACAACAGCGAAATGGTGCTGGTCAAGGACATCGAGTTGTACTCGTTGTGCGAACACCACCTGCTGCCGTTCATCGGCAAGGCGCATGTCGCCTACATCCCGAGCGGCAAAGTGCTGGGTCTGTCGAAAGTGGCGCGAATCGTCGACATGTACGCACGCCGTTTGCAGATCCAGGAAAACCTCAGCCGCCAGATCGCGGATGCGGTTCAGCAAGTCACTGGCGCCTTGGGCGTTGCGGTGGTGATCGAGGCCAAACACATGTGCATGATGATGCGCGGCGTGGAGAAACAGAATTCGTCGATGATCACCTCGGTGATGCTCGGTGAGTTCCGCGAAAACTCGGCCACCCGCAGCGAGTTTCTCAGCCTGATCAAGTAATCTGCAGCACGAAGAAAACCGGCATTCATCGCCGGTTTTTTTCGTCTGCAAAAAATCAGGTAAGCTGCGCGCCCTTCTCAATTCGCACCGTGAGGCTTTCAACGTGTTCGTAAAAGCGCTTCGTGTCGGCCTTGGCCAACTGATCATCTTCATCGACTTCCTGACTCGTCCCGGCAAGAAGCAGCGCCCCGCCGAGGCTCAGGCCAAAGTCAACTCAGCTGCCAAAGACCTGACGCTGTATCAATTCCACGCCTGCCCCTTCTGTGTGAAGACCCGCCGCAGCCTGCGCCGCCTGAATGTGCCGGTGGCGTTGCGCGATGCGAAGAACAACGAACAGGATCGCCAGACCCTGCTGGAACAAGGTGGCAAGATAAAGGTGCCGTGCCTGCGCATCGAAGAGAACGGCCAGACGACCTGGATGTATGAATCCAAGGTGATCATTGATTATCTGGATAAGCGGTTTGCGGCGGCCTGATGGTTTTTGTGCTGCTCTGACTGACGCTATCGCCAGCAGGCTGGCTCCCACAGGTTTGTGAACGCCACAAATCCACTGTGGGAGTGAGCCTGCTCGCGATGAGGCACCACAAATCTCAGTCAAAAATAAACCGGCCCAATGGCCGGTTTATTTGTTTTTGCCCGCCCCCCCCCTCAGGCTAACTCCCAAAGGTGAACGCTTGCCCCTGTGGGAGCGAGCCTGCTCACGATGGCGTCGGCACAGGCGATATATCTCAATCGCCAAACTTTTTACAAACAAAATAGAAAACATTATTTGCTTTATTTGTATACAAAAGCATAATCCACTTCGTGCGAGTTCCTGACCAAGCGGTCAACAAATTCGCAAGCGCCTTGCCTCAAAGGGCCGCTGCCACCCTCATGGGTCCGGCCCTGGAAATAACAATAAAACTCTTGAGGAGTACTCGCTGTGGAAAGCCGCAAATCCGAAGCATCGACGCTGGATCTTTCGCCGCCATTACGCAATGGCTTGCTTGAGCGCATCTTCAAACTCAGCTTGCATGGCACCACGGTGAAGACCGAGCTGATTGCCGGTCTGACAACCTTCATCACCATGGCTTACATCATCTTCGTTAACCCCAACATCATGGCCGACGCCGGGATCGATCATGGCGCCGCGTTTGTGGCGACCTGCATCGCGGCTGCGCTGGGTTGCCTGTTGATGGGCCTCTACGCCAACTGGCCGGTCGGCCTGGCGCCGGGCATGGGCCTGAACGCGTTCTTCACCTACACCGTGGTTGGCACCATGGGCTACAACTGGGAAACCGCCCTTGGCGCGGTGTTTGTTTCCGGTGTGTTGTTCATGATCCTGACCTTCTCGCGGATTCGCGAATGGCTGCTCAACAGCATTCCCGTGAGCCTGCGCTTCGCCATGGGCGCCGGCGTCGGTTTGTTCCTGGGGCTGATCGGCCTGAAAACCGCGGGCATTGTCGTCGATAGCCCGGCGACCCTGATCAAGCTCGGCTCCCTGCGCGAACCCGGCCCGCTGCTCGCCGCCATCTGCTTCCTGATGATCGCCATCCTCAGCTATCACAAAGTGTTCGGCGCAATCCTCATCAGCATCATCACCGTGACCCTGGCCGGTTGGGGCCTGGGCCTGGTGCACTACGAGGGCATCATGTCGGCCCCGCCGAGTCTGGCCCCGACCTGGATGGCGATGAATCTGGCCGGCGTGTTCAACGTCAGCATGATCAGCGTGGTCCTGGCCTTCCTCTTTGTGCACATGTTCGACACCGCCGGCACCCTGATGGGCGTGGCCCAGCGAGCCAACCTGGTTGGAGCAGACGGACGGATCGAAAACCTCTCCCGCGCGATGAAAGCCGACAGCGCGTCCAGCGTTTTCGGCGCAATTGTCGGTGTTCCGCCGGTTACCAGCTACGTGGAAAGTGCCGCAGGTGTTGCGGCAGGCGGTCGGACGGGTCTTACCGCCGTGACTGTCGGCGTGCTATTTATTGCCGCGATGTTCTTCGCACCATTGGCCGGCATGATCCCAGCCTATGCCACCGCCGGCGCGCTGATTTATGTGGCGATGCTGATGATGGGCGGTATGAAGCACATCGAATGGGACGAAGCGACCGACAGCATTCCGGCAATCGTTACCGCGATCATGATGCCCTTGACCTTCTCGGTCGCCGACGGTATTGCGCTGGGCTTCATCACCTACGTGGCGCTCAAGGCGGGCACCGGTAAGTACAAGGAAATCTCCGTCAGCTTGTGGGTGCTCTGCGCGATCTTCATCGCCAAGTTCATTTTCTTGTAAGCCGCCTACGATTCAAAAACAGTGTTTCAAAACAGCCTCACCCCGCCGGGTGGGGCTTTTGCACAAATGGAGGAAAGTGATGAGTCTGGAAACCTGGCTGCTGTTCAGCGGCGCTGCGCTGGTGGTGATCCTGATCCCGGGGCCCCTGTCGTTGCTGATGATCAGCAACAGTTTGAATTACGGTTTGCGCCGTTCTTACCCTGCGTTTCTCGGTGGCGTGATCGCTTCGATCTGCTTGCTCAGTGCCTCGGCGCTGGGTTTGGGCGCCTTGCTGCTCGCGTCGGAGCAGCTGTTCAGCGCGCTGAAAATCGTTGGGGCGCTCTACCTGTTCTACCTCTCGTGGCAGAGCTGGCAACAATCGCGTCAGCCTTCGGTGGGGGCCCAAGTGCCTCAGGCGGCGCCAGTACCGCGTTTCCGTGCGCTGTTCGGTCGCGCGTTTGTACTGGGTGCGAGCAACCCGAAGGACATTCTGTTCTTTGCTGCTTTCCTGCCGCAGTTTTTGAGTGCCGAACAACCGTTCCTGCCGCAGCTGCTGGTGATGATTGCGACCTGGACCGTGCTGGATCTACTGTGCAAATTGGCTTATGGGCTGGGTGCCCATGGTGCGGCGCGTTATCTGCGCAGTGGCAAGGGGCAGAGTTGGTTCAATCGGGTGAGTGCGGGGTTGTTTGGTGGGGCTGGGGCTGCATCCCTTCTAAGCCGGTAAAAGCAAAAGCTTCGCGAGCAGGCTCGCTCCCACATTGATCTAAGGTGTTCGAAGATCTCCTGTGGGAGCGAGCCTGCTCGCGAAGGCGTCAGCAGCAACACCACATTTCTGAAGGCGAAAAAAAGCCCGCAGTATGAGCGGGCGAAAACCAAAGAAGCTATATGCGCAGTCGCTTCAAGGCTGAGGCAGCTGCTTGGGGGATCAGCTGCCGCGATACGTGGAATAGCTATACGGCGAAATCAGCAACGGCACATGGTAGTGATCCTGTTCCGCAGAGATGCCGAAACGCAGCACCACTACATCGAGAAACGCAGGCTCCGGCAACTGAACGCCACGGGCGCGGTAGTAGTCGCCCGCATGGAACTGAACCTGATAGACCCCGGTACGGTAGCCATCGCCTTGCAGCAGCGGCGCATCGACACGGCCATCGCTATTGGTTGTCGCGCTGGCGACCAATTCCAGGTGCGAACCTTCAACGCGGTACAACTCGACCTTGATCGAGCTGCCCGGGCAACCGTGTGCAGCGTCCAAAACGTGTGTAGTCAAACGTCCCATTGATTCTGCGCGCCTGCCTGCGTAGAGCAGTCAGGCCTCGCGCCTCCCGAAGTCAGTTAAAAAGGAGACCGCACCGATTCGGAGCACGAATCACTGCGGCGAGCGATTGATTAAGACACTTTTCAAAAAAATTGTACACAATAAAAACGACCTATTTACCTCAATGCCCGCCAGTCGGGGGTTTACAGCGAATTTAACCCCGCACCATAAGATCAGCGGACCTTCTATCATTTAGCTGACCACTCGGGCAGGTTTCTTGCAGTATCATCAACTCATGACAGTTCGAGAAAAATGCAAAAAATCAGGCTTACAAATTGAATATAAAGTTGTATACAATCACCTCATCGCAGTGACGCCAGCCTGATATCTCATCGCAAGGCCGCCACACAACCTTGAACACGTCGACACGAATAAGAAGGAAGACTGCAGTGAGCGCTGACTACCCACGCGACCTGATCGGTTACGGCAGTAACCCTCCTCACCCACACTGGCCGGGCAACGCCCGCATCGCGCTGTCTTTCGTACTCAATTACGAAGAAGGCGGCGAGCGTAATATCCTGCACGGCGATAAAGAATCCGAAGCCTTCCTCTCCGAAATGGTCTCGGCGCAGCCGCTGCAAGGCGAGCGCAACATGAGCATGGAGTCTCTTTACGAGTATGGCAGCCGTGCCGGCGTCTGGCGGATTCTGAAACTGTTCAAGGAATTCGATATTCCGTTGACCATCTTCGCCGTCGCCATGGCTGCCCAGCGCCACCCGGATGTGATCCGCGCGATGGTCGATGCCGGTCATGAGATCTGCAGCCACGGCTATCGCTGGATCGACTACCAATACATGGACGAAACGCAGGAACGCGAGCACATGCTCGAAGCGATCCGCATCCTCACCGAAATCACCGGTGAGCGCCCACTGGGCTGGTACACCGGCCGCACCGGTCCGAACACCCGTCGGCTGGTGATGGAAGAAGGCGGTTTCCTCTACGACTGCGATACCTACGACGACGACCTGCCCTACTGGGAACCGAACAACCCGACCGGCAAGCCGCACCTGGTGATCCCGTACACCCTGGACACCAATGACATGCGCTTCACCCAGGTCCAGGGATTCAACAAGGGCGATGACTTCTTTGAATACCTCAAAGACGCCTTCGACGTGCTTTACGCCGAAGGCGCCGAAGCACCGAAGATGCTTTCGATCGGCCTGCACTGCCGACTGATCGGCCGGCCGGCGCGTCTGGCTTCGCTCAAACGCTTTATCGAATACGCTAAAAGTCATGAACAGGTGTGGTTCAGCCGCCGCGTCGACATTGCGCGCCACTGGCACGAAACCCACCCATTCCAAGGGACCGCGAAATGAGCACCTTTCAGTCCGTCAAACCGTCAACCCTGAGTCGCGATGCGTTCGTCGCCGCTTTCGCCGACATCTACGAACATTCGCCATGGGTGGCCGAAAAGGCCTTCGACCTGGGCCAGGACGCCTCGATCGACCAGATCGAAACCCTGCACCAACGCATGAGCGACATCCTGTTGAGCGCCGATCACGCAAGCCAGCTTGCACTGATCAACGCTCACCCGGACCTGGCAGGCCGTGCCGCCGTCCAGGGCCAACTGACCGAAGCCAGCACCAATGAACAGGCTGGCGCCGGTATTCACCAATGCACGGCCGAAGAGTTCCAGCGCTTCACCGAGCTGAACGACGCCTACAAAGCCAAGTTCAAGTTTCCCTTCATCATGGCGGTAAAAGGCAGCAACCGGCATCAGATCCTCGCGGCGTTCGAAACGCGCATTCACAACTCGGTCGACACCGAATTCAAATGCGCGCTGGCAGAGATCAACAAGATCGCCCTGTTCCGTTTACTGACCCTATAGCGAGCATTGCCCTAGCGCCATTGAACGCAGACATCGCCCAGGGCACTGCAAGCATCCCAAGCCAACTTATTAAAGGCAGACAAGAAGAATGAAAGCTTACGCCGTACCTTTCGAGAAGTTCGTCAACCTGGCCGACGCCCGCCTGGGCACCAAAATCATCTCGGTCACCGATGACTGGTTCGCTGATGCCAACCGCCTGTTCCAGCCGACCCCGGCGGTGTGGAAAGAAGGCGTGTTCGATGACAACGGCAAGTGGATGGACGGCTGGGAGTCGCGCCGCAAGCGCTTCGAAGGCTATGACAGCGCGGTGATCCGCCTCGGTGTAGCGGGCTCGATCAAAGGCGTCGACATCGATACTTCATTCTTCACCGGCAACTTCCCGCCGTCGGCCTCCCTGGAAGCCTGTTTCCTGGCTGAAGGCGAGCCGACTGAAAACACCCAGTGGGTTGAAGTGCTGTCCGCTGTAGAGCTGCAAGGCAACAGCCATCACTTCCACGAAATCAATAACGATCAGGCGTTCAGCCACCTGCGCTTCAACATCTACCCGGATGGCGGCGTGGCCCGTCTGCGTGTGTACGGCATTCCACACCGCGACTGGTCAGCCGTGGGCGACAACGAGCAAATCGACCTGGCCGCTGCCCTCAACGGTGGCCGCGCCCTCGCCTGCTCCGACGAACACTTCGGCCGCATGAGCAACATCCTCAACCCGGGCCGTGGCATCAACATGGGCGACGGCTGGGAAACCGCACGTCGTCGCACCCCAGGCAATGACTGGGTGATCGTCGCGCTGGGTCATGCCGGTGAAGTCGAGAAAGTCATCGTCGACACCCTGCACTTCAAGGGCAACTACCCGGACACGTGCTCGATCCAAGGCGCATTCGTGAAGGGCGGCACCGACAGCCAGATCGAAACCCAATCGTTGTTCTGGCGTGAACTGCTGCCGGCGCAGAAACTGGAAATGCACGCCGAACACACCTTCGCCGAGCAGATCAAGGCGCTGGGCCCGATCACCCACATCCGCCTGAACGTGTTCCCGGATGGTGGTGTGAGCCGCCTGCGCGTACTGGGCAAGGTCGCTAAATAAGCGCCGAACCCAATCGCCAGCAGGCTGGCTCTCACAGGGGAATGCATTCCAAATGTGGGAGCTGGCCTGCCAGCGATAGCAATAGAACCAACAACACAGAACTCGGGAAAGAAGACCAGCATGCGCACATTGACGATTGAACCGCTGACCAAAGAAGCCTTCGCCCCTTTCGGTGACGTGATCGAAACCGATGGCAGCGATCACTTCATGATCAACAACGGTTCGACCATGCGCTTCCATAAACTGGCGACGGTGCAAACCGCCACGCCAGAGGACAACGCGATCATCAGCATCTTCCGCGCCGACGCGCAGGACATGCCGCTGACCGTCAGTATGCTGGAGCGTCACCCGCTGGGCAGCCAGGCGTTTATTCCGCTGCTCGGCAACCCTTTTCTGATCGTGGTCGCGCCACTTGGCGATGAACCTGTATCAGGCTTGGTCCGCGCCTTCGTCACCAACGGCAGGCAGGGCATTAATTACCATCGCGGCGTCTGGCACCACCCGGTGCTGACGATCGAAAAGCGGGATGACTTCCTGGTGGTTGATCGCAGTGGCACAGGCAATAACTGCGATGAGCATTTTTTCAAAGAGGATGAGCGTTTGGTCCTCGCCCCCCACCAATAAGAGAAGGTCTGATCACTCGACAACAGAGTGACAGGCGAGAGGTAAAGACTGTGGAAGCACATCTGATTGAATGGCTGAACCTGAGCGTGCGCTGGGTTCACATGATTACTGGCGTGGCCTGGATCGGCGCGTCGTTCTATTTCGTCTGGCTGGAAAACAACCTCAATCGGGTCAACCCGAAAAGTGGTCTGGCGGGCGATTTGTGGGCGATCCACGGTGGCGGTATCTACCACCTGGAAAAATACAAACTGGCTCCACCGACCATGCCGGACAACCTGCACTGGTTCAAATGGGAAGCCTACTTCACCTGGATGTCGGGGATCGCGCTGCTGTGCGTGGTGTTCTACTCCAACCCGACGCTGTACCTGCTGGCACCGGGCAGCAGCCTGAGCGGCCCTGAAGGTGTCATGCTGGGCATCGGCTCGCTGTTCGTCGGCTGGTTCGTCTACTCCTTCCTGTGCGACTCGGCGCTGGGCAAACGCCCTGCCCTGCTAGGCGGAATTCTGTTCGTGCTGATCATTGGCGCCGCTTACGGCTTCAGCAAAGTGTTCAGCGGTCGGGGTGCGTACCTGCACGTCGGCGCGATCATCGGCACCATCATGGTCGGTAACGTGTTCCGCATCATCATGCCGGCACAGCGCGCACTGGTGGCGGCGATTGCCGAGAACCGCACGCCCGATCCGGCACTGCCGGCCAAAGGCTTGTTGCGTTCGCGTCACAACAACTACTTCACCTTACCGGTGCTGTTCATCATGATCAGCAACCACTTCCCGAGCACTTACGGCAGCCAATACAACTGGCTGATCCTGGCCGGAATCGCGGTGCTGGCAGTGTTGGTGCGTCACTACTTCAACACCCGTCATGACAGCCACAAGTTTGCCTGGACCCTGCCAGTGGCAGCCGTGGGCATGATCAGCCTGGCTTACGTCACCGGCCCTGCGCCAATGACTAGCCCGGAAGTGGCCAAGGCCCCTGCGAAGATCGAGTACCAACCGCTGCCGGAAACCGCAGTGGGTGGTGGCTTGAAACCGGCTGAAGCAGCACCGGCGGCAGCGCCCGCAGCCGCACCGGCTCAGGCGTCCAACGCAGGCCCTGGGTTCGACAAGGTACACAGCGTGATTCAGGAGCGTTGCGCGGTTTGCCACTCGGCCAAACCGACCAGCCCTCTGTTCAGCGCGGCCCCTGCCGGTGTGATGTTCGACACCCCCGAGCAGATCCGCCAGAACGCCCCGCGTATCCAGGCCCAGGCCGTTACCAGCCAGATCATGCCACTGGGCAACATCACGCAGATGACCCAGCAGGAACGTGACCTGATCGGTGCCTGGATAGTGCAGGGAGCCCAGACCAATTAAGTAGCAAAAGCATCGCGAGCAGGCTCGCTCCCACAGGTTCTGCATGGCCTGTGTGGGAGCTGGCTTGCCTGCGATTGGCCGCACTGCGGCCTACCTGATTCGAAAACAGCGGCCAGCAGCACGGCCGTTGTACATCACAAGAATAAAAAAGATCCGAGGTGTTGCATGTCCGAGCTATCCGAAGCGCGCATCCCCGACGCACCCGCCATTCAGCGTTTGCCCCTTTTGCAGCTGATCCTGGTCGGTCTGCAACATGTTTTGCTGATGTACGGCGGTGCCATCGCGGTCCCGCTGATCATCGGACAGGCCGCTGGCCTGAGTCGTGAAGAAATCGCCTTTCTGATAAACGCCGATCTGCTTGTGGCCGGCATAGCCACCATCGTCCAGTCGCTAGGCATCGGCCCCATGGGCATCCGCATGCCAGTGATGATGGGCGCCAGTTTCGCCGCGGTCGGCAGCATGGTTGCCATGGCCGGCATGCCCGGTATCGGTCTGCAAGGGATCTTCGGCGCGACCATCGCCGCCGGGTTCTTCGGCATGCTCATCGCCCCGTTCATGTCCAAAGTTGTTCGCTTTTTCCCGCCTTTGGTGACCGGCACGGTCATCACCTCGATCGGTTTGTCGCTGTTCCCCGTGGCCGTCAACTGGGCCGGCGGTGGTGCCAGTGCCACCCAATTCGGTTCGCCTATTTACCTGACCATTGCCGCGCTGGTGCTGGGCACCATTTTGCTGGTGCACCGTTTCATGCGCGGTTTCTGGGTCAATATTTCAGTGCTGATCGGCATGTGCCTGGGCTACGTGCTCTGCGGCCTGATCGGCATGGTCGACCTCAGCGGCATGGCGCAAGCGCCGTGGCTGCAATTCGTCACCCCGTTGCATTTCGGCATGCCGAAGTTTGAACTCGCGCCGGTACTTTCCATGTGTCTGGTGGTGGTGATCATCTTCGTCGAGTCCACCGGGATGTTCCTCGCCCTGGGCAAAATCACCGGCCAGGAAGTCTGCCCACGGATGCTGCGGCGCGGCTTGCTGTGTGATGCCGGCGCCTCGTTTTTCGCCGGGTTCTTCAACACCTTCACCCACTCCTCTTTTGCGCAAAACATCGGTTTAGTGCAGATGACCGGCGTACGGTGCCGCTCGGTAACCATCGTCGCAGGCGGGTTGCTCATTGTATTGAGCCTGCTGCCGAAAGCCGCCTTTCTGGTGGCGTCGATTCCGCCCGCGGTATTGGGCGGAGCAGCGATTGCGATGTTCGGCATGGTCGCCGCCACCGGGATCAAGATTCTTCAGGAAGCCGACATCGGCGACCGTCGCAACCAACTGCTGGTGGCGGTGAGTATCGGCATGGGCCTGATTCCAGTGGTGCGCCCGGAGTTCTTCGCCCACCTGCCGCTATGGATGAGCCCGATTACCCACAGCGGCATCGCCATGGCCACGATCAGCGCCCTGACGCTGAACCTGCTGTTCAACATTCTGGGTGGCGCCGAACGCGCGGCCATCAACGACTGCACCGCTCACACGCATTGAACAAAACCTTTGAACAGGGCTGCCTTCTGGCGGCCCATGGCTGCCTGCGCCTCAACAATAAAAACAAGAGGAAGCAACAGATGGTTTTCACCGACTCAAAGCCGTCGTTTAACGACGATAAGCCACGCGCCGACAACCGTGCTCCACACCTGTCGTCGGTGCGCTGTTGCGGGGCACTTGAGACCTGGCCGAGTAGTCAGTATTCTCCGCGGCCGCCTGAATCCGCGTTAAAAAAAAGCCCGGATTTAATTTCTGACCAAAAAGCCAGCTTTTCTCGGCTCTGGACAGTACCAAGGCACTCCATACCCCCTCTCAATCGACTGTTTTTGAGCAGCCGAACGGGCGTTTATTTGTTTTTTGAACACCTTGGCGCAGCTCTTGCTATGAGCATTAAAGCTGACCAACTGGATGATTTTTTACCGCTACAGATAGAGGCGCCACACCAGAGCGCCGAACTTAAAAAATAACGTGGAATCACCTACTTTTTTGGGAGCAACCGAATGAAACGTACGTGCACTAGCCTGATGCTGGCAGGATCAATGCTGGCTGGGGGCCAGGCCATGGCCGGTGACTTGCTGCAATGGCAGACCAACAGCCTGACTTATCTCTACGGTAAAGAGTTCAAGGTCAACCCGGCGATTCAGCAGACTGTGACTTTCGAGCATGCCGATGGCTGGAAATATGGGGATAACTTCTTCTTCATTGACAAGATCTTCTACAACGGCAAGGAAGACGCCTTCGCCGGGGAGAACACCCACTATGGCGAATTCAGCCCGCGCTTGTCATTCGGCAAGATCTTTGACCAGAAGCTAGCATTTGGCCCGATCAAGGACGTGTTGCTGGCCATGACGTACGAGTTTGGTGAGGACGATACCGAGTCCTACCTGATCGGTCCGGGTTTCGACCTGGCCATCCCGGGCTTCGATTACTTCCAGTTGAACTTCTACAACCGTCACACCGAAGGCGACCGCCCGGGAGACAATGTCTGGCAGATCACTCCGGTCTGGTCCTACACCATTCCGGTCGGCGATTCGAGCATCCTGATCGACGGCTACATGGACTGGGTAGTCGACAACGATGTCAACCGCAACGGCGAATACCACGCCAACCTGCACTTCAACCCACAGGTTAAATACGACTTGGGTAAAGCGTTGAATTTCGGCGCGAAGCAGTTGTACGTGGGTGTCGAGTACGACTACTGGAAAGACAAGTACGGGATCGAAGACTCCCATGCCTTCACCACCGATCAGAACACAGCGAGCCTGCTGGTGAAGTTCCACTTCTGATCCGGTTGTAAGTGGCGTCTGCAAGGACGCCATCGCGGGCAAGCCCGCTCCCACAGGTTTTGTGTCGTTCGCACATTACGTAAATGACACAAAACCCTGTGGGAGCGGGCTTGCCCGCGATGGCTGCGCCACAAGTCTTAAGCGAGAACTACCGGCTCCTGCAACCCAAGAAACCGGCAAAGCTCCTCACGCTTGGCCAACGCATCGCGCCGCCCCAGATCGATCAACTCGCTGCAATACCCCGCTTCGAACAACAGATAACTCAACACCCCCGCCCCACTGGTCTTGGTCGCCCCCGGCCCGCGCAGAAACAGGCGCAGTGCCGCCGGCAATTCCTGACGATGCCGCGCCGCTATCTCATCGATCGGTTGACTCGGCGAAATCACCAGCACCTCCACCGGCGCCACACCCAGCGCACGGGTCGGCGTCCCGTCGGGCATCAAGTGGCTGAACTGATTCAGACGCTGCAACAACTCAATGTCGCTTTCCAGGCTGTCAATGAACGTGCTGTTGAGCATGTGTCCGCCAATCTGCGCCAGCGTCGGCTGTTGCCCGGTATAGGCGCGTTGCAACGGCTGCTGCGGGTCGACGCCGCGCGGGTTGCCGCTGACGCCCACCACCAGCACCCGACTGGCGCCCAGGTGCAGGGCCGGGCTGATCGGGGCGGATTGGCGCACAGCACCGTCACCGAAGTATTCCTCGCCGATTTTCACCGGGGCGAACAGCAGCGGAATGGCGGAACTGGCCAGCAAATGCTCGACACTCAATTGGGTTGGGACGCCAATGCGCCGGTGGCGTAACCACGATTCGATAGTGCCACCCCCCTGATAGAACGTGACAGCCTGACCGGACTCGTAGCCAAACGCCGTCACCGCTACTGCCTGCAACTGCTTCTGGGCAATGGCTTCGGCGATCCCGGCCATATTCAGTTTGTCGTGGAGCAAACCGCGCAGTGGCGAACTGTTGAGCAAGGCTACCGGCACGTGGGCACCAAGCCCCAGCAAACTGTGACTGACAAACCGGCTGGCCTGGCTGATGACGCCGGGCCAGTCACTGCGCAACACCAGATGGCTGCGAAAGCCCTGCCAGAAGGCGGTCAAACGCTCGATGGCGCCGCGAAAATCCAGCGCGCCACTGGCGAGGCTAACCGCGTTGATCGCACCGGCCGACGTGCCGACGATCACCGGAAACGGATTGCTTGCCCCCTTCGGCAACAGTTCGGCAATCGCCGCCAGCACCCCTACCTGATACGCCGCCCGAGCCCCGCCGCCGGAAAGAATCAACCCTGTAACCGGTTCAGCAGGACTCATCGCAACACTCCATGGCGCTTATAGGAATCGGTGACTCAACGACGTTTTTTATACAACTTGGGCTCACCCGGTGGCCGGCTCTTGAAACGGCGATGGGCCCAGAGGTACTGCTCCGGGCATTCACGCAAGGCGCTTTCGACCCACTGGTTGATGCGGATGCAATCGGCTTCTTCGGTTTCGCCGGGGAAACCTTCGAGCGGCGCATGAATCATCAGTCGATATCCGCTGCCATCGGCCAGCCGCTCCTGGGTGAACGGCACCACCAACGCCTTGCCCAGCCGCGCAAACTTGCTGGTGGCGGTCACGGTCGCGGCCTGAATGCCGAACAGCGGCACGAAAATGCTTTGTTTGGCGCCGTAGTCCTGATCCGGTGCGTACCAGATCGCTCGGCCGGCGCGCAGCAGTTTAAGCATGCCGCGCACATCGTCGCGCTCCACCGCCAGCGAATCGAGGTTGTGCCGCTCGCGACCACGGCGCTGGACGTAATCGAACAGCGGATTCTTGTGCTCGCGGTACATGCCGTCGATGGTGTGCTGTTGGCCAAGTAACGCCGCGCCGATTTCCAGTGTGGTGAAATGCACCGCCATCAGGATCACGCCCTTGCCGTCTTGCTGGGCTTTTTTCAGATGTTCCAGGCCTTCGACATGGGCCAGTTTCGCCAGACGCTGCCGCGACCACCACCAACTCATGGCCATTTCGAAAAAGGCGATGCCGGTGGAGGCAAAGTTTTCCTTGAGCAGGCGCTTGCGCTCGGCGGCGGACTTTTCGGGGAAACACAGTTCAAGATTGCGTTTGGCGATGCGCCGTCGGTCGCCGGCCAGCCGATACATCACGGCACCCAGTAGGCGACCTATAAACAGCAACGCCGGATACGGCAGCTGAACAATCAGCCACAGCAGCCCCAAGCCACACCACAGCGGCCAGAAACGCGGCATAAGAAATGTTTTTCGAAAACGCGGGCGATCCATTAAAGGTTCCGGAAAGACAATGGCCGCGCATTCTACATCGTTCGACCCGGCTTGCGGCTTGCGGGCGTTCTCGTTATAAGTCTCGGCACTTTTAGTGACAAGCCGTTGTATGCCGACCATGAGCCAAACCGAACCGCAAGACCAGGATCCCGTGTTCCAGTTGAAGGGCAGCATGCTCGCCATTACCGTGCTGGAACTGGCCCGCAACGACCTCGATAACCTTGATCGGCAACTGGCCGCCAAGGTCGCTCAGGCGCCTAATTTTTTCAGCAATGCGCCGCTGGTGCTGGCCCTGGACAAGCTCCCGGCCGGCGAAGGCGCAGTGGATTTGCCCGGCCTGATGCGCGTCTGCCGCCAGCATGGCTTGCGCACGCTGGCCATCCGCGCGAGCCGCATCGAAGACATCGCTGCCGCCATTGCGGTCGACTTGCCGGTGCTGCCGCCGTCCGGCGCCCGTGAGCGTCCGCTCGACCCCCTCGAAGGTCAGGTGAAGAAAAAACCGGAAAAACCGCCGGAACCGACTATCAAACCGACAAAAATCATTACGTCGCCAGTACGTGGTGGCCAGCAGATTTATGCCCAGGGTTGTGATTTGGTGGTGATTTCCTCGGTCAGCCCGGGGGCGGAACTTCTCGCCGATGGCAATATCCATGTATACGGCCCTATGCGCGGTCGTGTATTGGCCGGCGTCAAAGGCGACACGAAAGCCAGGATTTTTTGTCAGCAAATGAGCGCTGAACTGGTGTCCATCGCAGGCCACTACAAGGTCTCCGAGGATCTGCGTCGCGACCCGTTGTGGGGCTCGGGCGTACAAGTCAGCCTGTCGGGCGATGTGTTGAACATCATTCGGCTTTAACGGATACTGCCGCATTTTCCAAACATCTCTAAAACCTAGCGAAAACGGCTCAAGCGAAGTAGGAAAACGGCCACAAGCAGTGTTTACCGGAGGTAAGCCCCGCCCAAAACCGGATTCCAGCCAAGGCTGTCCGACTGCAGTAGTTTTCAAGAGATGTTTTTCAGGGGCTAAAAGTCCTTTTTCCTTAGGGGTGAAACACCTTGGCCAAGATTCTCGTGGTTACATCCGGCAAGGGTGGTGTGGGTAAGACCACCACCAGCGCCGCTATCGGTACCGGCCTCGCTCTGCGTGGTCACAAAACAGTCATCGTCGACTTCGACGTCGGCCTGCGTAACCTCGACCTGATCATGGGTTGTGAGCGTCGAGTGGTGTATGACTTCGTCAACGTGGTCAACGGCGAAGCCAACCTGCAACAGGCCCTGATCAAAGACAAGCGCCTGGAAAACCTCTACGTCCTGGCCGCCAGTCAGACCCGCGACAAAGACGCGCTGACGGTGGAAGGCGTGGAAAAAGTGCTGATGGCGTTGAAAGAAGACTTCGAATTCGTGGTCTGCGACTCCCCGGCTGGCATCGAGAAAGGCGCCCACTTGGCCATGTACTTCGCGGATGAAGCGATCGTCGTGACCAACCCGGAAGTGTCCTCGGTACGTGACTCGGACCGTATGCTGGGCCTGCTGGCCAGCAAGTCGCGTCGTGCCGAACGTGGCGAAGATCCGATCAAGGAACACTTGCTGATTACCCGTTATCACCCTGAACGTGTGAGCAAAGGCGAAATGCTCGGCGTAGAAGACGTCAAGGACATCCTCTCGGTGACCCTGCTCGGCGTGATCCCTGAATCCCAGGCGGTGCTCAAAGCATCCAACCAGGGCATTCCGGTGATTCTTGACGACCAGAGCGATGCCGGCCAGGCCTACAGCGATACCGTGGACCGCCTGCTGGGCAAGAACTTGGAGCATCGGTTCCTCGATGTAGAGAAGAAAGGATTCTTTGAGCGTCTGTTTGGAGGCCGGTAATGAACATTTTTGACTTCTTTCGTGCCAACAAGAAGCCAAGTACCGCATCGGTAGCGAAAGAGCGTCTACAGATCATCGTGGCGCATGAACGCGGCCAACGCAGTACACCGGACTACCTGCCAGCCTTGCAGAAGGAACTGGTGGAAGTGATCCGCAAGTACGTCAATATCGGGTCCGATGACGTGCACGTCGCTCTGGAAAACCAGGGCAGCTGCTCGATTCTGGAACTCAATATCACCCTGCCAGATCGTTAATCGATCCAGCGGGAGCCACGGCGGCCCGGAACCTGCCTTTGTAGGAGCCGAGCTTGCTCGCGATGACGGTATTACATTCAACGACGATGTTGAATGACCGACCGCCATCGCGAGCAAGCTCGGCTCCTACAGGGTGCGAGGTTCTGAGCCGCCGTTGGCGTTTGTTACGAGGCTGTTTTAATGCCGTTGTCCAACGTCCACATCATCCATCAGGACGCCGCCGTACTGGTGGTGAACAAACCGACCCTGTTGCTCTCCGTCCCTGGCCGGGCTGACGACAACAAGGATTGCCTGATTACCCGCCTGCAAGAAAACGGTTACCCGGAAGCGCGAATCGTCCATCGTCTGGACTGGGAAACCTCCGGCATCATTCTTCTGGCCCGTGACCCGGACACTCATCGCGAGCTGTCTCGGCAATTTCATGACCGCGAAACCGAAAAAGCCTACACGGCGTTGTGCTGGGGCCAGCCGGAACTGGACAGTGGCAGCATCGACTTGCCCTTGCGCTATGACCCGCCGACCAAGCCACGCCATGTGGTCGACCACGAATTCGGCAAGAATGCCCTGACCTTCTGGCGTGTACTGGAACGCTGTGGTGACTGGTGCCGCGTTGAACTCACGCCGATCACCGGCCGCTCGCACCAATTGCGCGTGCATATGCTTTCCATTGGCCACCCGCTACTGGGTGACGGGCTCTATGCCCACGAGCAAGCCCTGGCCGCCTGGCCGCGCCTGTGCCTGCACGCCAGCATGCTCAGCTTCACCCACCCTCAAACCGGTGAACGTTTGCGCTTCGAGTGCCCGGCACCGTTCTAAGCGTATGAGCACAAAACCCTGTGGGAGCGGGCTTGCCCGCGATTACGGTCGATCAGCCAGCACTGGTGTCGACTGACACGACGCCTTCGCGGGCAAGCCCGCGCCTACAGGGTTCTCCGGCAGATTCAATTATCGGAGCCTGGCCCCAACATCAGCCCACCGCCAATTCCATAGCTAATACGTTAAACTGGCGCCACTGCTGTCTGGAGCTTCTTATGCGCGAAGAGTTGAACCAAGGCCTGATCGACTTTCTCAAGGCCTCCCCTACCCCATTCCATGCCACTGCCAGTCTTGTTCAACGCCTGGAAGCGGCGGGCTTCATGCGCCTTGACGAGCGCGAACCCTGGACCACCGAAGCCAACGGTCGTTACTACGTCACCCGAAATGACTCCTCCATCGTCGCGATCAAGATGGGGCGTCACTCACCGCTGCATGGCGGTATTCGCCTGGTGGGCGCGCACACCGACAGCCCTTGCCTGCGGGTCAAACCCCAACCTGAGCTGCAACGTCAGGGTTTCTGGCAATTGGGCGTCGAAGTCTATGGCGGTGCGTTGCTGGCGCCGTGGTTCGACCGTGATTTGTCCCTCGCCGGCCGCGTAACTTTCCGTCGCGACGGCAAGGTCGAGAGCCAGTTGATCGACTTCAAGGCGCCCATCGCGACCATTCCGAACCTGGCGATTCACCTTAACCGTGAAGCCAACATGGGCTGGGCAATCAACGCGCAGACCGAATTGCCGCCGATCCTCGCGCAATTCGCCGGTGACGAACGCGTGGACTTCCGCGCCGTACTCACCAACCAGCTGGCACTGGAACATGGCTTGAACGCCGATGTCGTGCTGGATTACGAGTTGAGTTTCTACGACACCCAAAGCGCCGCGATCATCGGTCTGCATGGTGACTTCATCGCCGGCGCGCGCCTGGATAACTTGCTGTCGTGCTACGCCGGCCTGCAAGCACTGCTGACCGCCGAAACCGACGAAACCTGTGTGCTGGTCTGCAACGATCACGAAGAAGTCGGCTCCTGTTCGGCCTGCGGCGCTGATGGCCCGATGCTTGAGCAGACGTTGCGTCGCCTGCTGCCTGAAGGTGACGAGTTCGTGCGCACCATTCAGAAGTCCCTGCTGGTGTCGGCCGACAACGCCCACGGCGTACACCCCAACTACGCCGACAAACACGACGCCAACCACGGCCCGAAACTCAACGCTGGCCCGGTAATAAAGGTCAACAGCAACCAGCGTTACGCCACCAACAGCGAAACCGCCGGCTTCTTCCGTCACCTGTGCATGGCCGAGGAAGTACCGGTGCAAAGCTTTGTGGTGCGCAGCGATATGGGCTGTGGTTCAACCATCGGCCCGATCACCGCCAGCCACCTGGGTGTGCGCACCGTGGACATCGGCCTGCCGACGTTCGCCATGCACTCGATACGCGAACTGTGCGGCAGCCACGACCTGGCGCACCTGGTCAAAGTGCTGAGCGCGTTCTACGCCTGCCAGGAATTGCCTTAGCCCCTGAAAAGCTTCGCGAGCAAGCTGGCTCCTACATTTGGAATGCATTCCAATGTGGGAGCGAGACTGCTCGCGATGCGGTAGCGCCGACGACAAACTTTCTTATCCAGAAACTCATCCGCATCAGTCACCCAAAAGCCACCTAGACTTAAATTAACCTGCTGACAAGGCCGTCTCCATGATCTCGTTGTCTTCGTTTCACGCCATGCTGGTCCCGATCCTCGCCGGAATGCTCATGCTGGCAATCGGCTTCAACTTTCGCGACAAAAACGCCGGTGTATTGGCCATGTGGATTGGCATGCTGACCATTTTCGGCACCGTGATTTTCAAGATCCTCGCCAAACTCAACGAATAAATCCTCCCCCTGACTCGCATTGATTTAGACGGGCTCGTACACTCGGTCGATCCGCTCATCCCGAGGTTGACCGCCTAGTGCTCACCCGTCTTTTCGCCCTGCCGTATTTCTTCCTTGTCTGCCTCATGACGTTGCTGCCGATGGCGCCTGCCCAGGCGGCCGGTTTACCGAGCCTGCTCGGCAGCTCGACGAAAGCCCAGCCCGAAGCACAGGAACCGTTAGGCCAATCGTTGGATGAAGTCATCAAGTCGCTGGAGAACGATCAACAGCGCAGCAAACTCCTGGCCGACCTGAAGAAACTGCGCGACGCCACCAAAAAGGCGCAACCCGCCGCCGAAGAAGGCGTGCTGGGACTGATCGGCGGTACGCTGGCCACACTCGAAAAGCAATTCTCCGGGGCCGACAGCCCGCTCACGCGCTGGTCCGAAGAACTCGATCAGGCCAGGGACGAACTGACAGCACTGATGATGCCGGCCAGTGAGTGGCTGCCGATAATCTTCGCGTTCGCCATGATCCTGATGGTCTGGAGCCTGCTGGCGGCGGCCCTGATCTGGATCAGTCACCGAGTACGCACGCGCTTCGGCCTGACCGAAGAACTGCCACAACACCCCAAGGCGCTGGACATGTTGCGCTTCGCCCTGCGCAAGCTTGGGCCATGGATGGTTGCCTTGGTGATCACCGTCTACATGAGCTATGCGCTGCCCTCGTCCCTGGGTAAAAGCCTGGCCATGGTGCTGGCTTACGCGTTGGTGGTCGGCACGTGTTTCTCGGCGATCTGTGTGATCGCCTTCTCCCTGCTCGATGGCCCGCACCGCCACCGCGCCTTGTATATCCTGCGGCACCAAGCCTTTCGGCCGTTGTGGTTGATCGGCAGTTTCGCCGCGTTTGGTGAGGCGCTGAACGACCCGAGACTGGTCGCCGGTCTCGGCAGTCATCTGGCGCACACGGCAGCGACGGCCGCCAATGTGTTGGCAGCGATTTCGACCGGAATGTTCATCTTGCGGTTCCGTCGACCGATCGCGCACTTGATCCGCAATCAGCCGCTGTCCCGGCGCCTGACCCGTCGCGCCCTGAGCGATACCATCGAGATTCTCGGCACCTTCTGGTACGTCCCGGCACTGGTGCTGGTGGGCGTATCGCTGTTCGCCACGTTCATCTCGGCGGGCGACACCAGCACTGCACTGCGCCAGTCGCTGATCTGCACCGTATTACTGGTGATGAGCATGGTCATCAACGGACTGGTACGGCGCCACGCACTGAAACCGCAACGCGGTGTGAAGCGCCACGCACTGTATTCGGAACGCCTGAAGAATTTTTTCTACACCCTCGTCCACCTGTTGGTGTGGTTGGCGTTCATCGAACTCGGCCTGCGGGTCTGGGGCATGTCGCTGATCACGTTCACCGAAGGGGAAGGCCATGAGGTCAGCGTCAAACTGTTCAGCCTCGCCGGCACACTGATTTTCGCCTGGCTGATCTGGATCCTCAGCGACACCGCCGTACACCACGCGCTCACCCGCTCACGCAAAGGCCTGGCCAACACCCGCGCGCAGACGATGATGCCGTTGATCCGCAACGTGTTGTTCGTGACGATTTTCATTATCGCGCTGATCGTTGCGCTGGCGAACATGGGCATGAACGTCACGCCCTTGCTGGCCGGTGCCGGCGTAATCGGCCTGGCCATCGGTTTCGGTGCGCAGTCGCTGGTGGCGGATTTGATCACCGGGCTGTTCATCATCATCGAAGACTCCCTGGCCATCGATGACTACGTGGACGTCGGCGGCCACCTGGGCACCGTCGAAGGGCTGACTATTCGCACCGTGCGCCTGCGGGACATCGACGGCATCGTCCACACCAGTCCGTTCAGCGAAATCAAAAGCATCAAGAACTACTCCCGGGAGTTCGGCTACGCGATTTTCCGGGTGGCGGTGCCGTCCGAGATGGACATTGATAGCGCGATCAAACTGATGCGCGAAGTCGGTCAGAAAATGCGCACCGACCCCCTGCAACGTCGCAATATTTGGTCACCGCTGGAGATCCAGGGTGTCGAAAGTTTCGAGTCCGGCAACGCAATCCTGCGCGCCCGGTTCAAAACCGCGCCGATCAAACAGTGGGAAGTTTCGCGAGCGTTCAACCTGTCGCTCAAGCGGCATATGGATGAGGCGGGGCTGGATCTGGCGATGCCGCGCATGAGTGTTCAGGTGGCGACGGCAGCGGGTGGGCCGCAGAAAGAATAGCGTTGGCTGTCAGGCTGCGGTTTCTGCGGCTAAACCACATCCACCCCGACATGAATCGCATCATGGCGCCAGAACTCCAGGTCACAATCGATCAGCCGCTCATGCTGATCGTAATTGACCCGGGCAATGCGCAGCCCCGGGCTGCCCACCGACACCCGTAACGCGGCGGCCGCATCCGCCGAGAGCGACGTCGGCACTATTTCGAAACGCACCCGCCCGTAGTGCAAATCGTAATGCCGTGCGTACAACTCGGTGATCGACTGATTCAAATCAAACTCAAGAATCCCCGGAAAATACTGCGGATTCAAATAGTGCTCCACATACAACACCAGCCGCTCATCAATGCGCCGCGCGCGACAGATCTGGATCACGCTCGACAGCGCCGGCAACTGCAACCAGGCGCACACCGCTGCCGAGGCGGGTTGCAACCGCGCCGAAATCACTTCGGTGGACGGCACACGCCCTTGCGCGCTGACCATCGCGTGAAAGTGACTGCGCTGCATCAGGTTGTAGGCCAGGCGCGGTGGCGAAACGAACCAGCCACGGCGCTCTTCGCGATAAATCTGCCCCTGCGCCTCCAGCTGCAACAACGCCTCACGCACGGTAATCCGTGTGGTCCCGAATAACTCACTGAGCTTGCGCTCGGACGGCAGTTTGCTGCCGGGGGCCAACAGACCGTGGTCGAGCTGTTCCTGCAGAACCTGACCAATGGCGGTAACCGCTTTCGTTGCCTCATCGCGCATCAACGTTACCTATCTGGACTAGACCAGCGCTGTTTCGGAGCAGAACCGCGCTGCAAAACCGGTTCATCGACATCCTGCAAGCGTAGGCAATGCAGATGACTGATCGATGACAAAGCCACCCAACGGTCATTCAACGGTCGCCGCAAACCCTGCAATACATCCGCAAAGTCCCTTGCACACGGGGGCTTTACCCATGGTCTACGCTTACCGGGCACCTGCCAAATACCGGGCAAATAACTGTGCTGCCGGGTGAAACCGACATGAAAGTGTCATCGAGCCCGCCTAAATTGGCTCAGGTATTGCTGACCTAGACCAACACAACCGCAATCGCAGCGTTGAAAACGCCCAAAGGAGCTTCGGATGAAAAAGCTTTTCCTGGCATCACTGTTAGGCACGACCATTGCCATGTGCACCGCCGCCATGGCGGCTGATGATTTGAAAACCCTCGAAGCCGCTGCGAAAGCGGAAGGCGCAGTCAACAGCGTCGGCATGCCCGATGACTGGGCTAACTGGAAAGGCACCTGGGAAGACCTGGCCAAAACCTATGGCCTCAAGCACATCGATACCGACATGAGTTCGGCCCAGGAAATCGCCAAGTTCGCCGCTGAAAAAGACAACGCCAGCGCTGATATCGGTGACGTGGGCGCCGCCTTCGGCCCGATCGCGGTCAAGCAAGGTGTGGTGCAGCCTTACAAGCCCACCACCTGGGATCAGGTTCCGGCCTGGGCCAAGGACAAGGACGGCAACTGGGCACTGGCCTACACCGGCTCCATCGCGTTTATCATCAACAAAAAACTGCTGCACGGTTCCGAAGCACCCACCAAATGGGCTGACCTCAAGGGTGGCAAATACAAGGTTTCCATCGGCGACGTGAGCACCGCGGCCCAAGCAGCCAACGGCGTACTGGCGGCGGCTTTGGCCAATGGCGGTAACGAGGCAAACCTTGATCCAGCTCTGAAACTGTTCGCAGAAATCGCCAAACAGGGTCGCCTGTCGATGGCCAACCCGACGATTGCCACCATGGAAAAAGGTGAAATCGAAGTCGGCGTGGTCTGGGACTTCAACGGTCTGAGCTACAAGGCCAAGATGGCCAATCCGGATGACTACGTCGTGCTGATTCCATCCGATGGCTCGGTGATTTCCGGTTACACCACCATCATCAACAAATACGCGAAAAACCCGAACGCCGCCAAGCTGACCCGCGAATACATCTTCAGCGACGCCGGCCAGATCAACCTGGCAAAAGGCAACGCGCGTCCGATCCGTGCCGAACACCTGACCCTGCCCGCCGAGGTCAAGGCCAAGCTGCTGCCTAATGAGCAGTACAAAAATGTCACGCCGATCAAAGACGCCGATGCCTGGGAAAAGACCTCCAAGGCCCTTCCTCAGAAGTGGAACGAAGAAGTCATCGTCAATATGCAGTAACCCGGTAGATCCCCATCTGGAGATCTAATGGAGATCCCTGTGGGAGCGAACTTGCTCGCGATAGCGGACTGACTGTCGACATTGATGTCGACTGATCTTCCGCCATCGCGAGCAAGCTCGCTCCCACATGGGATTGAGTTGACTTCAAGATTTTCGACATCCTGTCTCGCGGAGTTTGCCCCAATGAAGCACAACGTCATCCTTGTCGTGCTCGACGGCCTCAATTACGAAGTCGCGCGCCACACCATGGGGCACTTGCAGGCCTATGTTGGCGCAGGGCGCGCCGCGCTCTACAAACTGGAGTGCGAATTGCCGTCACTGTCCCGCCCACTCTACGAGTGCATTCTCACCGGCGTCCCGCCCATTGAAAGCGGCATCGTTCATAACAACGTCTCGCGTCTGTCCAACCAGCGCAGCATCTATCACTACGCTACGGACGCCGGCCTGAAAACCGCCGCAGCCGCGTATCACTGGGTCAGCGAGCTGTATAACCGTTCGCCGTTTGTTGCCGCTCGGGATCGCCACACCCACGACGAAGCCCTGCCGATCCAGCACGGTCACTTCTACTGGAACGATCACTACCCGGATTCACACCTGTTCGCCGACGCCGAAAGTCTGCGCCTGCGGCATGCGCCGAATTTTCTATTGATCCACCCAATGAACATCGACGATGCCGGGCACAAACACGGCCTCGACACCCCGCAATACCGCAACAGCGCCCGCACGGCCGACATTATCCTGGCCGACTACCTGCGCACGTGGCTCGAAGCCGGCTATCAAGTGCTGGTGACCGCCGACCACGGCATGAACAACGACCGTTCCCACAACGGCCTGTTGCCGGAAGAACGCGAAGTGCCGTTGTTTGTTCTCGGTGACGCGTTCAGTTTCAACCCCGGCGCCGCACCGAAACAAACTGAAATCTGCGGCACGGTCTGCGAACTGCTGGGCGTGGCCCACGACAAACCGGTGTGCAGGGAGCTGCTCAAGTGAATGCCAATACCCGTGGCAAGTGGTTGGCAGCCTTGTGCCTTGTGCCCTTCGCCCTGTTTTTTATCGTGTTTGAAATTGCCCCGCTGGTCTGGGTGATGATCAATAGCCTGCAATCGGAAGAATTCGGCTGGGGACTGGCCAACTTCACCAAGATCTTCAATTCAAAGTTCTACTTGCAGGCGATCCAGTACAGCCTTGAGATCAGTTTCTGGTCCAGCGTATTCGGGATCATTATCGCGGTGCTTGGCGCCTATTCCCTGCGCCGGGTCGACTCGAAACTGCGCAATTTCGTCAACGCCTTCGCCAACATGACCAGCAACTTCGCCGGTGTGCCCCTGGCCTTCGCGTTCATTATCCTGCTGGGCTTCAACGGCAGCTTCACCATCATGCTCAAGCAGGCCGGGATCATTCAGGACTTCAACCTGTACTCGAAAACCGGACTGATCATTCTCTACACCTACTTCCAGATTCCGCTCGGCGTGTTGCTGCTCTACCCGGCTTTCGATGCTTTGCGAGAAGACTGGCGCGAGTCTGCCGAATTGCTCGGCGCCAACGGCTGGCAGTTCTGGCGGCATATCGGTTTGCCAGTGCTGACGCCGGCGTTGCTCGGTACGTTCGTGATCCTGCTGGCCAACGCCCTCGGCGCTTACGCGACGGTGTATGCGTTGACCACCGGCAACTTCAACGTGATGACAATCCGCATTGCGGCGATGGTGTCCGGCGATATTTCTCTGGACCCGAACCTCGCCAGTGCCCTGGCAGTGGTGTTGGTGGCATTGATGACCCTGGTGACCCTCGTGCATCAGCTGCTGTTGAAGAGGAGCTACCATGTCTCGCGCTGAACTGGGCCCTGTCGGTGTCTACCACCGCGTGGTGGTGTATCTGCTGTTTGCCATTCTGTTGTTGCCACTGTTCGGGACGCTGATCTACTCGATCGCCAGCAGCTGGTCAGCGACCGTACTGCCCAGCGGTTTTACCTTCAAGTGGTACATCCAGCTGTGGAGTGACCCACGCTTTCTCAGTGCGTTCGGTCAGTCGCTGCTGGTCTGCGTCGGCTCGTTGATTTTGTCGGTGGTGCTGATTCTGCCGTTGCTGTTTGTGGTGCATTACCACTTCCCGAAACTCGATGCGCTGATGAACATTCTGATCCTGCTGCCCTTCGCGGTGCCGCCGGTGGTGTCGTCGGTGGGGTTGTTGCAGCTCTACGGTTCCGGACCGTTCGCGATGGTCGGCACGCCGTGGATTCTGATTGGCTGCTATTTCACCATTGCGCTGCCGTTCATGTACCGGGCGATCACCAACAACCTGCAAGCGATCAACCTGCGCGACCTGATGGACGCCGCACAGCTGCTGGGCGCCAGCACTTGGCAAGCGGCATTTCTGGTGGTGCTGCCGAACCTGCGCAAGGGTTTGATGGTGGCGTTGCTGCTGTCGTTCTCGTTCCTGTTCGGTGAGTTCGTGTTCGCCAACATCCTCGTCGGCACCCGCTACGAAACCCTGCAGGTCTACCTTAATAACATGCGTAACAGCAGCGGCCACTTCACCAGTGCGCTGGTGATTTCCTATTTCTTCTTCGTGCTGGTTCTGACCTGGGTGGCCAATATATTGAACAAGGACAAAAGCGAATGAGCTATGTCAGCGTCCAACATCTGCAGAAAAATTACGCAGGTACGACGGTATTCAGCGACATCAACTGCGAAATCCAGAAAGGTGAATTCGTCACCCTGCTCGGTCCGTCAGGTTGCGGCAAATCCACGCTGTTGCGCTGCATCGCCGGCCTGACGTCGGTCGACGGCGGCAAGATTCTGCTGGAGGGTCAGGACCTCGTGCCATTGAGCCCGCAGAAACGCGGGATCGGCATGGTCTTTCAGAGTTATGCATTGTTCCCGAACATGAGCGTGGAACAAAACATCGCTTTCGGCCTGCGGATGCAAAAGGTCAACGCCGACGACAGCCAAAGACGCGTTGACGAAGTGCTCAAACTGGTGGAGCTGAACGACTTCGCCGCGCGTTTTCCCCATCAATTGTCCGGCGGCCAGTGCCAGCGCGTTGCCCTCGCCCGCTCGCTGGTCACGCGACCACGGCTGTTGCTGCTGGATGAACCGTTGTCGGCCCTCGACGCACGGATTCGCAAGCACTTGCGCGAACAAATCCGTCAGATCCAGCGCGAACTGGGCTTGACCACGATTTTCGTCACACACGATCAGGAAGAAGCGCTGACCATGTCTGACCGGATCTTCCTGATGAATCAAGGAAAGATCGTACAAAGCGGTGACGCCGAAACCCTGTACACCGCGCCGGTGGATGTGTTCGCTGCCGGGTTCATCGGCAACTACAACCTGCTGGACGCCGACAGCGCTTCCAAGCTGCTGCAGCGACCGATCAGCCACCGCATTGCGATTCGCCCGGAAGCCATCGAGCTGAGCCTGAACGGCCAACTGGACGCCCAGGTGCGCAGTCACAGCTTACTCGGCAACGTGATTCGTTATCGGGTCGAAGCCCGCGGCGTGGAACTGGTGGTGGATGTGCTGAACCGCTCGGCGGCCGACCTGCATCCCGATGGTCAGCGTCTGGCGCTTTCCATCGATCCAACGGCCCTCTGTGAGGTAGCCTGATGCCTTTGCTGATGTTGAAGAGAGAACCACACTGATGGCCCTGGCAATTTTTGATCTGGATGAAACGCTGATCCACGGCGACTGCGCCACCCTCTGGAGCGAGCAAATGGGCCGCCTGGGCTGGGTCGATCCTGAGTCATTCATGCGGCAGAACAATGAGCTGATGGACGCTTACAGCCACGGCAAGTTGCGCATGGAAGAGTACATGGAGTTCAGCCTCGAGCCGATGATCGGCAGGACGCCTGAAGAGGTCGATCACCTGGTCGGACCATGGGTTGAAGACTTCATCGAGCCGATCATCTTCAGCGACGCCACCAAAGCCATCGCCGCCCACCGCAAGGCGGGCGACCGGATTCTGGTGATCTCGGCGTCTGGCACGCACCTGGTGCGACCGATTGCCGAACGCCTGGGCATCGACGAGATTTTGGGCATAGAACTTGAAGTCGCGCACGGGGTATACAGCGGCCACACCGTTGGCACCCTGACCTACCGCGAAGGCAAGATCACCCGTCTGTTGGAGTGGCTGGATGCGGAAGAGGAAAACCTCGAAGGCGCGAGCTTTTATTCCGACTCACGCAACGATTTACCGCTGCTTCTGAAGGTTGATTTCCCACATGTGGTGAATCCGGATCCGGTGCTGCTTGAGCACGCCGAAAAAGCCGGCTGGCCGATCCACCTCTGGAAGTAATGGAGAACCTGTGGGAGCGTGGCTTGCCCGCGATGAACGATAACGCGGTCTGACAGAGACACCGCGTCGCCTGAATCGCGGGCAAGCCGCTCTCCCACAGGAATTAGCTCAGGCTTTCGTCGATCACCAATACCAATTTCCCCGCCACGGTATTGCTCGCCAACTCCGCAAACGCCGCTTCGGCATCCTTGATCGGGAACGTCTTGGCCAGTTGCGGACTCAAGCGTCCTTCGGCAAACAACGGCCAGACATGCTGGCTTAGATCACTGAACAAATCCGCCTTGAACTGCTCGTCGCGGCTGCGCAAGGTCGAGCCCAGCAGTTGCACGCGCTTGGCCAGCACTTGCGCCAGGTCCATCTGCGCATCACGGCCACCCATCAGGCCGATCAGCACCCAACGGCCATCACGAGCCAGCAGCTTCAGATTCAGCGCGGCATAGTTACCGCCTACCGGGTCAAGGATCACATCAAACGGCCCCAGATCATTCAAACTGTCCAGGTCCCCCTTGCGTACCACCCCACCCTGCGCCCCCAGTGCCTCACAGTAAGCCAAACGCTCGACGGACCCGACGCTGACCCAGCACGGGTTACCAAACGCCTTGCAGAGCTGAATGGCAGCTGAACCAATTCCACTTGCTCCAGCGTGCAGAAGAACCTTCTCACCCGGCTTGAGCGCCGCGAGCTGAAACAGATTCAGCCAGACGGTCGCATACACTTCGGGCAACGCGGCCGCTTCGACCAAAGACAGACCGTCGGGAACCGGCAACACATGCCGTCCGTCGACAACTACCTCTTCGGCCATCCCACCCCCGGCCAGCAAGGCGCAAACTCGATCACCGACCTGCCAGGAAGACCCCGCGCCTACCTCGCTGATCACCCCTGAACACTCAAGACCCAGTACTTGACTGGCTCCCGGCGGGGGTGGATAGAGGCCCGCTTTCTGTAACAAATCGGCACGATTGAGTCCCGCAGCCGCCACTCGGATACGAACTTGTCCTACATCACATGTAGGACTGGGCTCTTCAAGCCACTCCACTTGACCTTCAACGCCTTGCAATGCTTTCACAGTGCCTCCATAGTGAGTCTGGACTGAGCCCGTAGCTTTAGCGTCGGGCTTTCTTGCATTATGCGACCGGTTCTTGTGGATCCGGCGACTTCAAAGACGGCCTAATATGCGTGATCAATTGTCCCCGCGTCGAATCAGCATGAAGCATTTTTTCCCTGGCACTGCCCTTGCCCTCTTCATCGGTATCGGCCTGTTGCCGCTATCGACCAATACGTTTGCAGCCAATAGCTGGGACAAGCTTCAGCCTGATCGTGACGAAGTAATCGCCAGTCTGAACGTCGTCGAATTGCTCAAGCGCCATCACTACAGCAAGCCGCCGCTCGATGACGCGCGCTCCGTGATCATCTACGACAGCTACCTCAAGCTGTTGGACCCGTCGCGCAGCTACTTCCTGGCCAGCGACATTGCGGAATTCGACAAATGGAAAACCCAGTTTGACGACTTCCTCAAAAGCGGTGACTTGAACGCCGGGTTCACCATCTACAAGCGCTACCTGGACCGCGTCAAGGCGCGTCTGGACTTCGCCCTTGCCGAGTTGAACAAAGGCGTCGACAAGATCGACTTCACCACCAAGGAAACCTTGCTGATCGACCGCAAGGACGCGCCTTGGCTCAAGTCCACCGCTGAACTCGATGACCTGTGGCGCAAACGCGTCAAGGACGAGGTGCTGCGGCAGAAGATCGCGGGCAAGGATTCCAAGCAGATTCAGGAAACCCTGATCAAGCGCTACAAGAACCAGCTGGCGCGCCTGGACCAGACCCGTGCGGAAGACATCTTCCAGGCTTACATCAATACCTTCGCCATGTCTTACGACCCGCACACCAACTATCTGTCGCCGGATAACGCGGAAAACTTCGACATCAACATGAGCCTGTCCCTGGAGGGCATCGGCGCCGTGTTGCAGAGCGACAACGACCAGGTAAAAGTCGTGCGTCTAGTGCCTGCCGGCCCGGCCGACAAAACCAAAATGGTTGCCCCTGCCGACAAGATCATTGGCGTCGCCCAAGGCAACAAAGAGATGGTCGACGTGGTCGGCTGGCGCCTGGACGAAGTGGTCAAACTGATCCGCGGTCCGAAAGGCACCATCGTGCGCCTGGAAGTCATTCCGGCCAGCAATGCTCCGAACGACCAGACCAGCAAAATCGTGCCGATCACCCGCGAAGCGGTGAAGCTTGAAGATCAGGCGGTGAAGAAGTCAGTCCTAAACCTGAAACAGGATGGCAAGGACTACAAGCTCGGCGTCATCGAGATTCCGGCCTTCTACCTCGACTTCAAGGCTTTCCGTGCCGGCGATCCGGACTACAAGAGCACCACCCGCGACGTCAAGAAACTGCTGACCGAATTGCAGAAAGACAAGGTCGACGGCGTGGTCATCGACCTGCGCAACAACGGCGGCGGTTCCTTGCAGGAAGCCACCGAGCTGACCAGTCTGTTCATCGATAAAGGTCCTACGGTCCTGGTGCGTAACGCCGATGGCCGGGTCGATGTACTGGAAGATGAAAACCCGGGCGCCTTCTACAAAGGCCCGATGGCGTTGCTGGTCAACCGCTTGTCCGCTTCGGCTTCGGAGATTTTTGCCGGCGCGATGCAGGATTACCACCGCGCGTTGATCATCGGCGGCCAGACCTTTGGTAAAGGCACCGTGCAGACCATTCAACCGCTGAATCATGGCGAATTGAAACTGACCCTGGCCAAGTTCTACCGGGTTTCCGGCCAGAGCACCCAGCATCAGGGCGTACTGCCAGACATCGATTACCCGTCGATCATCGACACCAAGGAAATCGGCGAAAGCGCCCTGCCGGAAGCCATGCCGTGGGACACCATCAAGCCGGCCATCAAGCCTTCGGTTGATCCGTTCAAACCGTACATCGCGCAGCTCAAGTCCGAGCATGACGCACGCTCGGCCAAGGACGCGGAGTTCGTGTTTATCCGCGACAAGCTGGCGCTGGCGCAGAAGCTGATGGAAGAAAAAACCGTCAGCCTCAACGAAGTCGAACGTCGGGCGCAGCACACCGACATCGAAGCCAAGCAGCTGGTCATGGAGAATATCCGTCGCAAGGCCAAGGGCGAAGAGCCGCTCAAAGAGCTGAAGAAAGAAGACGAAGACGCCATTGCGGCCGAGCCGGACAAGACCAAGCCAGAAGACGACGCCTACCTGAGCGAGGCCGGTCGGATTCTGCTGGACTACCTGAAACTCAACAGCGCAGTCGCCAAGCACTAAGTTGTTACAGGCAAGATGATGGCAATTTAATGCTGACGCTCTCCGGAGCGTCATCAAACAGTCATCGTTCTGTCGTGAAATAAGGGACTGGGAGCACCTCTTTAACAAGAGTCTGCTCCCAGTCCTTTTTTATCGCCCAGAGATTGCCATGACCACGACAGAACAGCTGAGTGCCTTGAGTTCCATACTGGCTCAAAGCGGTTTACACAGCCTGTTCCAACCGATCATTTCCCTCTCCGAGCGACGCATTGTCGGCTATGAAGCCCTCACCCGCGGCCCGTCAAACAGTCCGCTGCACTCCCCTATCGCATTGTTCTCCGTTGCCCGCCAGGCCGGTCGCTTGAGCGAGCTGGAAATTGCTTGCCGCGAAAGCGCTTGCCGATGTTTCAACGAACAGCAATTGCCGGGCAAACTCTTCCTCAACGTCTCCCCGGAATCGCTTCTCGAAGCGGCTCATCAGCCGGGCCGCACCCTGCAACTGCTGCAGGATTTCGGCATTCCGCCGAGCCAGGTGGTAATCGAACTCACCGAACAGACCCCGACCGACGATTTCCAGTTGCTGCAAAACGCGCTGCATCACTATCGGGCAATGGGGTTTTCCATTGCGCTGGATGACTTGGGTGCAGGGTATTCAAGCTTGAGATTGTGGTCCGAGCTGCGCCCGGATTACGTGAAGATCGATCGACACTTCATCGACGGCATTCACCAAGACGCGCTCAAACGCGAGTTTGTCGGTTCGATCCTGCAAATCGCCAACGCCTCGCGGGCTCAAGTGATTGCCGAAGGCATCGAATTGCAGGAAGAGCTCGCGGTACTGACCGAGATGGGCGTTGATCTAGTCCAGGGCTATCTGCTGTGCCGCCCTCAGGAACATCCGCCCCGGGATGCTCGCCACCTGTTGCCCAAACACGACAACAGCGCCGTGGCACTGAATGACGAAGGCTGCGACCTCAGTCCCCTGCTCAACGATCAACCGGCCGTGAAACGCGACACACCCACTGCCACTGTGCTGGAAGCATTCCGCCGTCAGGCCAACCTGAACTCTATGGCTGTGCTCGACGAACAAAGCCAGCCCTGCGGCATCGTTCACCGACATTCGCTCTCAGACGCCCTGCTCAAGCCGTTTGCTACCGACCTGTTCGCCCGCAAGCCGATCAGCCGTTTGATGAACGACGACTTTCTCGCCGTGGAAATCAGCCAGTCGCTGCAACAGGTCAGCCGCCTGATCACCAGCCGCGCGCGCCAACGCATTGAAGAAGACTTCATCATCACCCTCAATGGAAGCTATTTGGGATTGGGTCGGGTCATTGATGTTCTCAAGCTGATTACCGAACTGAAAATCCAGCAAGCCCGCTACGCCAACCCACTGACCCTCTTGCCTGGCAACGTACCGATCCAGCAATGCCTGACGCGGTTGCTGAAACAGGAACGGGAGTCGGTAATCTGCTACGTCGACATCGACAGCTTCAAACCTTTCAACGATCTCTACGGCTACGGTCGTGGAGACGAAGTCCTGTTGTGCCTGGCGCAATGCCTGAATGATCGGGTCGACCCTTCCCGCGATTTCGTCGGCCATATTGGCGGTGACGACTTCCTGCTGGTGCTCGGCCCGGAAGACTGGCGCAAACGCTTGAACCAGTTGCTGGACGACTTCCACAGCCAATGCCGACGCTTCTACCGCAGCGAACACCTGGAAGCCGGCTGCTTCATCGCCCCGAACCGGCAAGGTGTGCGGCAGGAGTTTGCGTTGTTGTCATTGTCCATCGGCGTGGTGCATTTGCATCCACAGGCCTGTGGGCAACTCGATGCCAGCCAGTTGGCAGAGATGGCATCGCAGGCCAAACATCACGCCAAGAATGTGTCGGGGTATAGCGTGCATGTGATTGATAGTTTGGTGGTACCTGAAAGAGAAGATTTATTGCTTGAAGGGCATCGCTGAATGGTCTGACGCCTTCGTGGGCGAGTCCATCCAATTACATTGACCACTTACTTCTGGAAATACTCGGCTAAATGTAGGAGCGGGCTTGCCCGCGAAGAGGCCCGATCAGGCAGCCCAAATGTTGAGCCTGATCCTCAATTTCTAAACCTCAGAAGATCGAGCCCGCAACCGCCGCCCCACCACATCCAGCACGTCACAGCCATCGCGCAATGGAATGGCACAGAGCAAGGCAAAGTCGCTGAGGATAAAGGATTCGCACTCGACTGAACCGCGTATCGACATGTTCTCCAGCACCTGTGTCACGGCACGAATTCGGTAGCTGGCAGCGTCATACAAAACATCGAGCGGCGCGTGGGTATCGACGAACAGCGTGGGCATGTCAGTGCAGTTGCTGGTGAGGGCCATGAAGCGGTTGTCGGGGTGGGGGATTGGTTTTTCGTAGGGTGGATCGGGGTGAAGGGTTTTCATCGATTTGAATCCTAACGTATGGATTGAAGCCGCCAGAAATCACTTCCACGCAAATAGGTGGCGGCTGTACGCAGGTGTGGAAGACCGGGACGTTAGGCACCCGGCGCACTCGAAAGCGCCCCGCGCACAGCCACCATAAAACACAGACGATAAAAAACGCCGAACTGGTGGCGCTTGATGCGCCTAACGATAGAAGGGCTTCCACGCCCTGTCACTGAGTTTGCAGCGACAGGTGAAAGACTATCGATGAGATCGGACCTGCACCAGTTCATGGAAACCGCCAGGAGTTGAAGGAAATTTCCGATGAGGCCGCCCGGAAATTTCGCAATTTCCGTCAGAAAGATACGTCTATCCGATCTACCTGAATTTTTACGAATCGCCCGTTCAGACGAGGATAGTCGTAGTGAATTTCCTGATCCGGAAAATCAACAAAAGATCGGAACACGCCCCCATCTAAATACCCATAAAGCGCGCATGAAAATCCGTCATCTTTCATTTCTATCAGTGTAGTGATTGGTTCCTCTGCCGCAGCAACTACATCATTATCGGCAAGCACCAAATCGAACTCCACTTCATAGGCTTCTCCCACTTCAATTTTCGATGGGCAGTAGCTTGCAAAGCATTTAACTTCCAAGCCTTTAACGAGCAACAAGACCTCGTCTTCAACCACTGGGCCTACTGCCAGCACTACAGCTTCATATCTTTTAGTCATTCGCTGGCCTCACTACTTTATCGCGAACATTACCCCTTATCAAAAGCGAAACAGATTTATTTATTTTTCAATCACACTTTTCAACAGTGTATCCGCTAGCCACTATTGTCAAAACAATGTTGCACTCGCGAGCACAAGTGAAGCAGTAGTTTAGCCCGACTTCCGAAGAGTCAATCAAAAGCAACTCCTGCGACAACGACGTCACATCCATCACAAACATCTCTGAAATCTCCGCGCCGATTGCCCCAACAGATTTCATACCTAAAACATTTTCAAAGGTAATGATCCATCGTTTTTCCTGCCAATCTAGAAACTCTACAAAAACGAGCTCGTGCTCACACGTTATTTTTTCAATAGTGCCGTCTGAAACTGGAAATTCTGTCATTTTGAAATACCTGGATGTTTCTCACCGGCAACAAAGCCAGTTCCGTGACCGAGTTGATAGCCGTCAGGCTTGACTTTGACAACAGCCTTCTTTTTATCCGCCTGACTCCAACTTAAATAATTAGGTTTGAGCTCCAAATGATAGTGCTCACCATGATGCCTCGCATTAAATGGCCCAGCATCTCCCGGATGACTTTCAAATCTAATAATAGTATCCGCGTTAGGTAGCCACGCCATTCTTTGACTTCCATGTTGAGTCTGTGAAATTTTGGGCTGGACTCCTAATACTTCCGTAAGCTCGTTTGGACCTTCAAAATAACGGGGCAGATTTATTTACATTTTCTATATTTATCATTGCTAGGTGAATCTATTTTGTTGTTCAAAAAAAGCTTTGTAAGTGAGAATAACTTCTTTCCAATTTTCAAATAGTTGCTCTTCAGATCCTTCTAGCCCTTCAGAAGGAGGCATATACCTAATCATAGAGGAGATCTCTGCTGGATAATCGAAGTCTGCGTACAGCTCCCCCACTATTTCAAGTGGATCTTCATACTCATCTTGATGCTCAAATAGAAACGAGAGCAATAAAAAAATCCAAGGCTTTGGAGGTTCTTCCGTTTTGGGTGACGGCTCTTTGTTTACCAGTGATTCAAGTAGGATGCTTACCAAATATTTTTCTTCAAGTAGCAATGAGGCCAGCTCAATAGCTTCTTGTGAGGATTCAGTAGTTAAGGCTTCGCATGCGTATTCCGAAACTCCTTTTTCATCTATAAATCCGTGCTCGAACCCATAGAGAAGTTCAGCCCAGTTTAGCCACGGGGTTTTGTTGTGTATGTATTGGCCGTCGAGTAATAGTTTTTTCATTAGCATCTACTTAGGTAGTCTGGATGGAGTCTGATTTGGTGTTCCAGTTACTTTTCCATCCGGAATAAATCTCTGATGAGTTAACTCTAGCTTTAAATTTACAATCCATTCATAAATACCACTTTTATTATTCACCACCCCTACCAACTGTGTGAGCGTATTATTTGATCCATCACCGCCCTTTAGTGAAAAGACCCTCCCCTGAGCAGGTATCTGATCAACAACGTAGCTAGGGGCTCTGTGCATTGGATCTTCTTTCAGAGCGCTTCCTACTGGTTGAGCAGCATTTATTTCTTGTGCTGCATAGCCCGCGCGTTGTCTCTCAAAAAGAGCCACATTATGAGCTGAGTTATCCCTGGGCTCTGGAAGTGTTGGCGTTCCCTCATCAACCCTAGTGCCAGTCGTATCATCCGGCGCCCCACACCCAGGCTTACCCGACTGCGGACAGTTCCCGCTCAACCCCAACGGATCAACCCACCCCGTCGGATTCGGCGTGTACTGGTACTGGTTCAGCCCACCCGCCAACTTGATCGGGTCCGGCGTCAGATACCGACCAACCTGCGGATCATAGTACCGATGCCGGTTGTAGTGCAGACCGCTCTCGGCATCGAAATACTGCCCTTGAAACCGCAACGGCTGCTCAAGCTGCTCGCCCCCGCCCAGCGTCAGGTGCGTGACCTTGCCGTAAGCGTTGTACTGCGCCGACCAGACAACCTCGCCCCCAAAATCGGTCAGTTCCTGCGGCGTGCCGAGGTGGTCGAGTTGGTAGTAAAACGGGCAGGCCTTGCGCGGGCCTTTGCCGTCGAGCATGGCCAGCGGGCGGAAGCTGCCGGGTTCGTAGACGTAGCTGCGGTAGTGTTCGCGGCCGCTTTCGGCGACGAGGTTGTCGCCTTGCCAAAAAAAATCGGTGGTGTGGCCGTCGACGGTTTTGGCGATGCGGCGGCCGAAGGCGTCGTAGCGGTAGCTGGCGCTGCGACCGTCCGGGGTGGTGACGCCGATCAAGCGGTGTTGGCAGTCGTAGCGGTAGTCGGTGACGAGTTTTTGTGCGGTGCCACGACGTTCGCGGATCAGGTTGCCGAAGGCGTCGTAGTCGTAGTGGCGGTCGCCTTGTAGGAGCAGGCGGTTACCTTTGACTGTTGCGGCACCGGGGCGGTCCTGCATCAGCAGGTTACCGGCCGGGTCGTGGGCGAAGCTTTCCGGTGGGTCGTCGCGGCTGTGGCGGACGCGGGTCAGGCGGTTGAGCGGGTCGTAGGTGTAGTTGCGCTGGCCGTGACGGGTGTCGGCGATGCGGTCGAGATTGCCGTTGGCGCTGTAGGCATAGTCGCGGCGGTACAGCGGTTGTTGCGGTTGGCTGACGGCTTGAGCCTGCAGGCGGCCCTGAACGTCGTAGGCATAGTCGCTGAGCAACTGGCCTTGTTGGCGTTGCTGTTCACGACCGAAGGTAAATTGGTGGCCGGTGAGCCGCGCGCCGTTGAGGTCGATGGCGGTGAGCGCGCCGCCCTTGGCGTGGTGGTAATCGAGTTTGCTGCCGTCCGGCAGGCGCAGGCGCTTGAGTTGGCCGCAGGCGTCGTAGCCATAACGCAGCGTGCCCCAGCCCTGATGTTCGGTGATCAGGCGGTCTTGTGGGTCGTACTCGAATTCCAGCGGATGGTCGTGGCCGTCGTCGACGCCGATCAGCCGACCGAGGCTGTCGTAGCGGTATTTAACCTGGAGGCCGTCGGGCAGCGTCTTGACCAGCAAACGCCCTGCCGCATCACGCTCGTAAGCGGTGATCAGCTGCGAGCCGTCAGCGCCGAATTCGGTTTTCTCCAGCAGTTGACCCTTGAGGTCGTAGGCGTACGCCGTGCGTTGGCCGTCGAAGCCGGTTTCCTGTCGGATCAAGCCGCCCGGCGTGTAGTCCAGCTGATATTGCTCGCCGGATTCGTTTTCGATTTCCGTCAGCAACAGCGCCGCGTTGTCGTAGCGGTACTTCAACTGGGTGCCGTCGGCATTGAGGCGGCGGCTGACCAGGTGCAGGTCGTCGAGGTAGTCGTAGCGCGTGACGCGGCCGAGTTCGTCGCGTTCGGCGGTGATTTTGCCGTAGGCGTTGTAGCTGTAGGCACGACTGGCGCCGGTAGGAAGAATCGTCTGGATCAGTCGGCCAACGGCGTCCCATTGCGACTGGGTGACCGCGCCATGTTCGTCCTGACGGGTAAGCTGCCGCCCCAAGGTGTCGTAGGAAAAGCGCCGCTGCCCGCCGTCCGGCAGCGTTTCCTCGACCAGTTGCCCCAAACCGTTCCAGACGAACACATGCCGGCTGGTGTCCGGATAACGGATCGACAGCAGCTGACCTTTGGCGTCGTAGTGGTAATGGGTGATCTGGCCATCGGGATCGGTCGCTTCCGTGACATCCCCCTGGGCATTGCGCTGCCAGGTCCACACCGCTTTGCCGCGATAACGGGCGTGCAGGAAACCGTTGCGGTACTCGTAGGCCGTCGGCTCGTCTGCCGGCGGAATCAGCGCCACCAGGCGTCCGACTTCGTCATAGCGGTATTCGGTGACGGCGCCGAGCGGGTCCTGCTCGGCCACCAGCCGGCCGTCTTCGTCGTAGGCCTTGAGCTGTTCGCCACCGTCCAGTTCGACCTTGCGCACCAGCCGCGCGCGCTCGTCGTGGACGTAAACCTCTTCGCTGCCGTCGAGGTTGTGCACGGTGACGCTGCCGGCGTCATCCCACACATAGCGCGCATCCATCTGCGCGAATGACGCCCAGTGGCGGATGCAGCGCGCCGCTTTGCCGGACCTTTCCCACGCCCAGAAAAAACTCGCCCCACCGGCCAGTTGCCGCTGGAGGATGACGTGTTGGTCGTCGTAGTCGTAGCGTTCGCTTTCGCCGGCGGCGTTGCTCGCTTCGATCAGTTGCGCACGTTCGTCGTAGGCGTAACTGACCAGGGTTTGCTCAGTTTTCCAGCACGCATCGAGGGTCGGCGCCGGGATAAACAGCTGATAGTCGATGGCGACCACATGGCTGCGTTCATAGCGCAAGCGCAAGGCGCGGCCGGCGCCGTTGTCGAGGCGCTGGATGCGCTCTTGGCGGTCGCGGGTGATGCGCAGGCGGTTGTCGTAGGCGTCGCTGATCGCCGTCAGTCGACCGTGGTGAAAGTGATAAAACCGCGTGTCGTCGCCGGCCTGGGCGAGGATCAGTTCTTCGGGTTCAGCCCCGAGATAAATCGCGGCGCGCGACAGGCTGTTATGGATCGCCGGGCGTTCAGCGGACGGCAACGGGAAGGTGGTGCGGCGGTTTTCGTGGTCGATCCAGATGACGCGGTCGCCGTCGACTTCCAGTCGATGGGAGAGCGAATGGCTCCAGCCAAAACCGAGGCCGCAGTCGATCTCGGCGGCGCTGGTGCGATAGAGCCGGGTGAAGTCGAACGGCAGGACGCCGTCCAGCGAACCGTCGGTGAGGGTCAGCAGTTCTTCGCCGGTGACCATCGACACCGGGCATTTATTGGTGGCGGTTTTGTTGGCGGAATCGGCGCTGTCGCCGTTGGGGTTTTTCGCTTGATCCGGGACGTTGTCGTGATGTTCGTTTTGCTTGAGCGTGGTGTTGCGTTTGGCATCCCAGCGCAGTTGCAAGCGGCCTTTTTTCAGGCCGGCCGCGACGCCGCGGGCAGCGACCGTTTTGTAGCGGTCGACGTAAGAAATGAAGCCGTTGATGATCGTGAAGCTCGCTTTGACGAAACCCAGAACCGCGTCGACGATCCGGGCACCGTAGTTCGCAAGACGCATCCCCAGGTAGGCAATGCCCGCCCCCGCACCGGCGAAGGTCAGGACAATCCCGATCAGAATGTCGATGAGCAGCTGCACTACTGCCGTTGAAACCGCTTCGGCCGTTTTACCGGCGATCTCGCTCGGTGGCAGCATGTCCAGCCAGAGGCTGGCGGTGCGTAGCAGTAAACACAGCGCCGCTTCGTCACTGACCAGCAGCTGGACTTTTGCCATCGTGGCCGGAAATTTTTCTGCCAGCTTTTCCAGCTCGCCAGCACCACTGCCCAACCGTTCAGCGAACTTGCGGGGATCCTGAAGGATGTCCGAGAACAGGCTGATGCTGTCCCACACCCCTACAATCGCCTTCCAACTTCCCGCGAGCATTCCGTTACCGGCGGCCGTAAAGGTCGACTGCGACCACTGCGGTTTAAACCCTGCCCACTCACCGCGCAGCCAGCCGTCCAGTTCCTTGGTCAGGCCGTCATAGGAGGAAAAAAGCGCCTCAATTTGCTTCGGGGTTACTTCGCTCTGAACATGAACTCGATAGAACTTGCCGGGTATCCCTACGAACTGCCCTTTACCGTTTTCATCGAGCGTGACCGACTTGCTCTCGCCGCCATCCATGGCAATCACATCAACCGAAATATTCCCCAACGGAATGTCATAGACCGATTCAAACTTGCTCTCGATCTCCAGCATCCCGCCGTCCGGACACTGCGCAACACTGGATAAAAAATCATCGTCGCCACTGCTCACCGCAGTCGTCGTGTTACCGAGTTTTATCAGCCGCTCCATGCCCATCAGCGACGGCACATCAGCCGCACGACTGGCCTGGTCTGTCGCCCGGCTAAACCAGTGTTTTAGCTGTTCGCGGTAGAGAGAAAGGGTGTGCGGAATGCTGTCGAGTTCCTGCTCGATGCGGGCGATGTGGGTCATCAACGCACCGAACGGCAGGAAGCGGAGTGGAACATCGGGTCGAACATGAGCAATCCCTCGCGCAGAAAATGGGGCGCGCGAGACTTTGCAGGGGATCAGTCAGGAAAGAAGTCAGAGAAGTAGGCGATGACTGTAGGGAAAGTCCTTAAAAACGCCTCAACAAACAACAGACAGGCCAAAACGCAAACGTGGCGTGAGGTTTCCCTCACACCACGTTCCTCTATCAGACAAATTTTGGGGTTACTGCGTAGGGCCGCGAGACGCCAACTCTTTCAGCTTGAGCTCAGCCAATGGATGCCCGGCCTTGGCGGCCATGCCCCACCAGCGCGCCGCCTCGACCGGATCCGGCGCCTTGCTCGGCGTACCCGCCAGGCTAATCACCCCCACCTGATACGCCGCTTTGCCATCGCCCGCCAGCGCCGCCAGGCGCAGTAATCGCACGCCCTCTTCGCGAGCCCCAAGGCCGACACCGCGAAAGGTCAGGATGTGGCCATAGAAGCTTTGAGCGCCAACGTCACCCAGGTTCGCCATGCGGGCGAACTGGCCTTCAAGCCAACTCCAGCCCCGCGGTTGGCGCACAAACCATGACCAATGAAACAACCGGCGGGCCAGCCAGTAACCGGCGCGGGCCTTGAGCTTTAAAAACACTCAGGCCTCTGCCGATTCGGGATATTCATATTCAAACACTCGCACCACTTCCGAAGCGTGCCAGGATGCGGCGGCGACACCGTCGGATGGCCCGGAGAAACGGCCCAGACGCTCGACACACTCGAAGAAGCCAGTGCGCGGCAGGCGGCTGGCGCCCTGGCTGATTACCAGCGAGCTGCGCAGTGGCTGTTCGGCCTTGGCATCCAAGGCGGCCAGATGCTCAAGAGCGGCCGTTAATGTTTGCATGGCGGGCGTGGGTAATTGCAATCGCTCCAGCAACGCGCGATACGTCAAAAGATGGCGCTGGCGGCGCGCCTGGTCCAGTTCGCCCAACAACCCGTCCCAATGTTGACGACTGATGCGTACGCTCACGATTCATCCCTCCACCCTGGCACCGTCAATTCCCAGGCCAGGCTGCGGCGAATCGCAGCGTCGGGTTGACGCTCGCCACTTTCAATCAAGGCCAGATAAGACGGGCTGATGCCTACCGTGCGGGCCAGCGCCTCAATGGCGATGCCCTTCCCTTCGCGCAAACTGCGTAGTTGATCCAGACCCGGAAGAATCTGGTCTGGTGGTGGCGCGTGACGCACTGGCGCGTCGGGCGCCGGTTGCTCGTTAATGCCTGCTGCTTTCAATAGAGCTTGATACTGAGCCCACGGTAAAACTGCATACTCGGGCTCGCCTTCGCGTGTGATTATCTGAATATCCATGACTTCCCCGTAGGACAACGACACTTTGCGAGTCGGCGCTTTTCCCTAGAAGTGTAATCCTAACAGCGGCCAAGGTCGCGCGGGGGGTATGAATAAACGGAATTCTCACTCGGCCCGGTTCTTTTTCGGGCCCTGAAGCCGAAGTTGTTCCGGTGTATCGGGCAGGCGCTCGACCACCGCCAGCTTCTCCGGCACCTGACGTTTACGCCAGGCACGGAAAGCATTGAGTTCGTCGTCGAGCACTTTCATCAGCCAGGCCAACACAGCGATGTCGTCGAGCATGCCAAACACGGGGATGAAATCCGGAATGGCATCCACCGGGCTGAGGAAGTACATCAGGCCTGCAACTACCGAAATCAGCGCCTTCGGGCTGATGGCACGGTACTCCCCACGCCAATAAGCCAGACATAGTGCCTGCAACAAGCGCAGATCATCTTTAACCTTGCCCAAACGACTCCCCTGACTCGCACCTTTACTGGCGACCGCGAATAGAAGTGTTGGCAAGCGCCCGCGCGCTAGCAGGCGCCCGGCGAGTGGCAAGAATCGAGCGAAATTCCAGGGTGCTTTCATCATTCCTCCCACTGAAATGTTATCCACACAAATTGTGGATAACCTTGTGAACAGAGCTGTTTTTCACGGCTGAAAGCCCCGTTTCATAAGGGGCCAGCTCAGATCGGGCGTTTTTTACTCACATAAAAAAACCCAAGATTTCATTGACTTGGGACGCCCGCGCGGCTAGCACGGGCGTCCTCAATGGCTATGACTCCAGCGTACAGCAACCGTTCGCTTTGTTTACCGTCACTGAATGCCAGATGCAACAACGCCCCGCATAAGCGAGGCGTTGTTGTCAAAGCGGACGCAGATTACTTGGCGGCGTCTTCTTTGGCTGGATCTTTGATCGCCAGCAGTTCCAGGTCGAATACCAGCACCGAGTTGGCTGGAATCGCCGGGCTAGGGCTTTGGGCGCCGTAAGCCAGCTCGCTAGGGATGTACAGTTTGTACTTCTCACCCACGTGCATCAGTTGCAGGCCTTCGACCCAACCCGGAATCACACCGCTGACAGGCAGATCGATCGGGCTGCCGCGCTCGACGGAGCTGTCGAAAACGGTACCATTGGTCAGCTTGCCGGTGTAGTGAACAGTCACTACGTCAGTCGGCTTAGGCTGTGGGCCATCGGCTTTCTTTTCCACTTCGTATTGCAAGCCCGAAGCGGTGGTCACTACGCCGGCTTTCTTGGCGTTGTCTTCGAGGAACTTCTTGCCGGCAGCTGCCGACTCTTCGCTCATCTTGGCCATACGCTCTTCAGCACGCTTTTGCAGGGCGGCGAAGGCTTCGACCAGCTCCTCGTCTTTGAGCTTCTGCTCTTTCTTGCCGACGGCATCTTCGATGCCCTGGGCTACGGCTTTGGAATCCAGGTCATCCATGCCTTCCTGAGCCAGGCTTTTGCCCATGTTCAGGCCAATACCGTAGGAAGCTTTTTGCGCCGGAGTTTTCAGCTCTACGCTGGTCTGCGAATCACAACCCGCGAGTACCAAGCTAACCAGGGCCACCGCCGCCGCCAACCGATGCTGTTTCATGCTATTTCCTTGTTCATGCGCCTAAAGGGCAATCGAGTAAAGCCGCGAGCTTATCAGGCGGCCACGACCAATGGCTACCGGCATGAGAGCAGGATTTTTCTGATAAGTTCAGGTGTTTTAGCGCATTTCAGCCTTGGCCGCATGAAGCTTCTGTCATCTTGCACCTGCAACAGCTGATCCCGGATCCCACAGCATCTGGCGTAATGGCCTCTTGCCGCACCCCATACGCCAAGGCATAAAAGAGCTAAAAATTAACAAGGAAGTTTATCGTGCGCCTCTTATTCCGCCTGCTGATGCTGGTCGCTTTACTCTTTGGACTGGGCCTGGCCGTGGCTCTGTACTACGTTGCCAACCCGAAATTACCAACCTGGTCGCCCGCGCAGCAGGTGCATTACCTGGAGCAGTGGAGCGCTGAAGACCGCCAGACTTACTACTTCACCCCCCAAGGCACTCAGGTCAAAGGCTTGCGCTACGACTGGTTCACGGCCCTGGAACTGCCCTTCTCCCAGCAACGATTCGCTTCGCCCGACTACCTCGCTCGCTTTGGCTTCCTGATCGACCCCGGCCAGAAAGCCACGCCAAACAATCCAGGCAATTTGCCCGTAGGCTTTGCCCGTCACCAAAACCCAGGCAGTCAGGACGTGTTTCTGGACATCACCTGCGCCGCTTGCCACACCGGTGAGTTGCGCTTCAATGGCCAGGCGATCCGCATTGACGGCGGCTCGGCGCAACATGTTTTGCCTTCCAGTGTTCCTACGTTGAAAGGAGGCAGTTTCGGACAAGCGCTGGTCGCCAGTCTGACCTCGACTTACCTGAACCCCTGGAAATTTGAACGCTTCGCTCGCAACGTGCTGGCCGAGGACTACGACACCCGGCACCCACAATTGCGCAAAGACCTGAAAGCGTCTCTTGATACCTTCTTGAAAGTAGCCTGGAACGATACCCACCGCGGACTCTACCCCACCGAGGAAGGACCGGGCCGTACCGATGCCTTCGGGCGCATCGCCAACGCCACGTTCGGCGATGCGATTTCAGCCGACAACTACCGCGTGGCCAATGCCCCGGTGGATTATCCGCAACTGTGGGACATGTGGACGTTCGACTGGGTGCAGTGGAACGGATCGGCGCAACAACCCATGGCCCGCAACATCGGCGAATCCTTGGGTGTGGGTGCCACGCTGAGTTTCTTCGACGACAGCGGCCAACCGCTCAAAGGTGATAAGCGCTATCCGTCGAGTGTCCGGATACGCGACCTGCACCAGATCGAAGAAAGCCTGCAAAAGCTCAAACCACCCGCCTGGCCTGAAGAGTTACTCGGCACTGTCGACAAGCCGTTGGCGGTCAAAGGTCGCGAGTTGTTCAGCGAAAACTGCGCCGGCTGCCATTCCCCGCGCGTAGTCGAAAGTGACGGGCGCTGGGTGCAACATCTCAAAATGCTGCCCGTGGATTTCATTGGCACAGACCCGGGGGCTGCCAACAACATTGCCGATCATCGTTTCGACCTCTCCGCCTTGCAATGGGACTTGGCGGAACTCAAGCAGCTGGATGTGCACTTGCAGCCGACGCCCACTGAACCGCTGGATCTGAGCCAGCTGTCATCGGCCAAGGGGCTGGCCTACATCACTGCTTTCGTCGGAAACGCGCTTACCGCGACGCAAACATTCCTGCCGCCGAACAACCCGCCATGAATGGCTTCGGCCTGCCGATTGGCGTACGTGAGCTGCGCGCCTATAAGGCAAGACCATTGGCAGGCGTCTGGGCCACGGCGCCGTTTCTGCACAACGGTTCGGTACCGAGCATTTATCAGTTGCTCTCACCTCAAGATGAACGCGCAACGACCTTCTATAAAGGTACGTTCGAGTACGATCCCCAACATCTTGGCTATCGCACCGAGGCCTTCACCAATGGCTTCGTGTTCGACACGCGTATCACCGGTAATCACAACAGTGGCCACGAGTTCCGTGCCGGAAAGCGCGGCAATGGCGTGATTGGCCGCTTGTTGCAACCGCAGGAGCGCTGGGCGCTGCTTGAATACCTGAAAGTATTGGGTGGCCCCTTGGAGTCACAATTGCCATGAGTACACTCTGGATGCGCTTTGGCGCGTTTCTCGGCAAGTTCCTTCTGTGGTTACTTGGCCTTGGAGTCCTTGGCTGGGTGTTGTTCACGGCGTGGTTTGCCTGGCAGCACAGCGGACCGGTTTCGGTGCAAGAACTGATACCGGACGGCGAAGCCGCTATGACCCAGGACGTCATTCAAACAGCGGTGCGCATCGTCGATCAACACCGTGAAAACACCCGCTACCTGCGCGACGCCCACGCCAAGGCCCATGGCTGCGTGAAAGCCGAGGTTCAGGTGCTGCCGGACCTTTCAGAAGTACTGCGCCAAGGCGTGTTCGGTGAACCCGGCAAAACCTGGCAAGCGACAATGCGCCTGTCCAATGGCAACGCGTATCCGCAGTTCGACAGCATCCGCGACGCCCGGGGCATGGCGATCAAATTGCACGATGTGCGCGGCAAGCAGCTGCTCGCCGATCAACAGCACCGCGGTGAACAGGACTTTGTGATGTTCAGCCACCCGAATTTCTTCGTCAGCGATGTCGCCGAATATCGTCAGAATGTGGCGGCGCAGGCTGACGGCAAGAAGCTGACGGCGTTTTTTCCTGGCTGGGACCCGCGCACCTGGCAGGTTCGCCATCTGTTTATCGCCCTGGCGACACTATCCACTGCACCGCAAAGCCCGACACAGACGACTTATTTTTCGGTTTCGCCCTACAAGTTTGGTGAGGCCAATGCCAAATTTCGAGTGATGCCGGACCCTGATAGCTGCCCGACCTACACCCTTCCCTCGCAGAACCAGAAGTTGCCAAACTTCCTGCGTAATGCGCTGAACCAGCAATTGTCGACCGACCGGGTGCCAGCCTGCTTCGTCCTGCAAGTTCAACGTCAGGACCCAAGCCACTACATGCCCATTGAAGACGCCAGCATCGAATGGAGCGAAAACGATGCGCCGTTCGAGACGGTCGCGCGGATCAAACTGCCCGCTCAGGACTTCGATACCCCGGCGCTGAACCTGCATTGTGACAACCAGTCGTTCAACCCATGGTTTGGTCTTGAGGCTCATCGGCCGATTGGCGGCATCAACCGACTGCGCAAAGCGGTGTATGAATCCGTGAGTGATTACCGCCACAGTCGCAACGCTGAGCAATAAGCCAGCAAAAACGAAAAAAGCGGCCCGAAGGTCGCTCTCTCAGTGAAAATAGGGGATTTGCCAAATGCCAGACAGCAAAAAGCCCGCATTAAGCGGGCTTTCTGTGTGGTGACCTGGCGTTCAGCGTTCCAGATTACCGAATATGGCGCAGCGGACGGGACTCGAACCCGCGACCCCCGGCGTGACAGGCCGGTATTCTAACCGACTGAACTACCGCTGCGCGTAGCGTTGAAAGTGGTGGGTGATGACGGGATCGAACCGCCGACATTCTGCTTGTAAGGCAGACGCTCTCCCAGCTGAGCTAATCACCCTTTACCTTCGTTGCGGGGCACATTATGCCACATGTTTTCGTAAAGTGTTGATTTAATTGAATTATTTTTCAAATAAATCCGAAAACCGGTGAAACGATGCAACCTGCAGGAACAACGGACAATCTACAGACAGAAAAAAACCCGCGTTAGCGGGCTTTTCCGTGGTGACCTGGCGTTCAGCGTTCCAGGTTACCGAATATGGCGCAGCGGACGGGACTCGAACCCGCGACCCCCGGCGTGACAGGCCGGTATTCTAACCGACTGAACTACCGCTGCGCGTAACACTGAATGCGAATGGTGGGTGATGACGGGATCGAACCGCCGACATTCTGCTTGTAAGGCAGACGCTCTCCCAGCTGAGCTAATCACCCTTCACGTTCGGTGTGGCGCGCATTCTACGGAGCGACCTCACCTCTGGCAAGCACTTTTTTAAATAATTTTCTCAGGCCTTCCAAAGGCTTAGCGAAGGGTTGGCCTATGGCGCCGCTAAGAGAATAATGCCCCCCTTTGTATATAAGGAGAGACTTACCCCATGTGGTTCAAAAACCTGCTTATCTATCGCCTGACCCAAGATCTGCCTGTTGATGCCGAGGCGTTGGAAACTGCACTGGCCACCAAACTGGCGCGTCCATGTGCAAGCCAGGAGTTGACCACCTACGGTTTCGTCGCGCCATTCGGCAAGGGCGAAGATGCACCGCTGGTCCACGTCAGCGGCGACTTCCTGCTGGTCTCTGCACGTAAAGAAGAACGCATTCTTCCAGGTAGCGTCGTGCGCGACGCCGTGAAGGAAAAGGTCGACGAGATCGAAGCCGAACAAATGCGCAAGGTCTATAAGAAGGAGCGTGACCAGATCAAGGATGAAATCATCCAGGCGTTCCTGCCGCGCGCCTTTATCCGTCGCTCCTCGACTTTCGCCGCTATTGCGCCGAAACAGGGCCTGATCCTGGTTAACTCGGCCAGCCCGAAACGTGCCGAAGACTTGCTGTCGACCCTGCGTGAAGTGATCGGCACCCTGCCGGTACGTCCACTGACGGTAAAAATGTCGCCGACCGCCACCATGACCGAATGGGTCACCACCCAGAAAGCCGCGGACGACTTCTTTGTGCTGGACGAATGCGAGCTGCGTGATACTCACGAAGACGGCGGGATTGTGCGCTGCAAACGTCAGGACCTGACCAGCGAAGAGATCCAGCTGCACCTGAGCACCGGCAAAGTGGTCACTCAACTGTCGCTGGCCTGGCAAGACAAACTGTCTTTCGTCCTCGACGACAAGATGGTGGTCAAGCGCCTGAAGTTCGAAGACCTGCTGCAAGACCAGGCGGAACAGGACGGCGGCGAAGAGGCCCTGGGCCAACTGGACGCCAGCTTCACCCTGATGATGCTGACCTTCGGCGACTTCCTGCCGGCGCTGATTGAAGCATTGGGTGGCGAAGAGACTCCGCAGGGGATCTAAAAGCTTGTGATCTCAATTGTGGGAGCTGGCTCGCTCCCACATTGGTTTTTGTGGTGTTACTCATGATAAGGATAAGGCCATGCGCGCATTGGCTGCATTGAGTCGTTTTGTCGGCAACACCTTCGCTTACTGGGTACTGATTTTCGCGGTTCTGGCCTTCCTGCAACCGGCGTGGTTCATCGGCCTCAAGGGCGCAATTGTGCCACTGCTGGGGCTGGTGATGTTTGGCATGGGCCTGACCCTCAAACTTGAAGACTTCGCCGAAGTCGCTCGCCATCCATGGCGCGTGGCCCTGGGCGTGGTTGCGCATTTCGTGATCATGCCCGGTGTGGCGTGGTTGCTCTGCCAGGCGTTTCACTTGCCACCGGAAATTGCCGTCGGCGTGATACTGGTTGGTTGCTGCCCAAGCGGCACTTCCTCGAACGTGATGACCTGGCTAGCGCGCGGTGATCTGGCCCTGTCGGTGGCCATTGCCGCAGTTACCACCCTCCTCGCCCCATTGCTGACCCCTGCGCTGATCTGGCTGCTGGCGTCGGCCTGGTTGCCGGTGTCTTTCATGGAGCTGTTCTGGTCGATTCTGCAAGTGGTACTGCTGCCGATCATCCTCGGCGTGGTAGCTCAACGCTTACTGGGTGCCAAGGTTCGTCACGCGGTGGAAGTATTGCCGCTGATCTCGGTGGTGAGCATCGTGATCATCGTTACTGCCGTGGTGGCCGCCAGCCAGGCGAAGATTGCCGAGTCCGGCCTTCTGATCATGGCAGTAGTGATGCTGCACAACAGCTTCGGTTATCTACTGGGCTACTTCACCGGGCGTCTGTTCAAGCTGCCATTGGCCCAACGCAAATCGCTTGCGCTGGAAGTCGGCATGCAAAACTCCGGGCTGGGTGCTGCGCTGGCCAGTGCACACTTTTCGCCGCTGGCGGCGGTGCCAAGTGCTTTGTTCAGTGTGTGGCACAACATTTCCGGGGCGCTCCTCTCGACGTATTTCCGTCGAATGAGCGAGAAACAAGACCGGGAAATCGCTGCGCGGCAGGCAACCGAATAAGCCGAAAACTTGATCCCCAGGTTAATGATGGGCACTCTATGGCGCAACGCGAGGACGACCTCGCGGCTCGATCGAGTCATTAATCTGGGGACGACCCCGTCAATCGATGGAGGTCTTTCATGTCCTGGATCATTCTGTTTTTCGCCGGCCTGTTCGAAGTCGGCTGGGCCGTTGGCCTGAAGTACACCGACGGTTTCAGCCGCCCTCTGCCCACTGCGTTGACTGTTGCGGCCATGGCCATCAGCCTTGGCTTGCTGGGTCTTGCGATGAAGGAATTGCCGCTGGGCACGGCTTATGCGATCTGGACGGGCGTGGGTGCGGTCGGCACGGTGATCGCCGGGATTATCCTGTTTGGTGAATCGATGGCGCTGTTTCGACTGGCCAGTGTGGCATTGATTATTGCCGGGCTGATCGGCCTCAAGGTTAGTGCCTAGGCCATTGACGCCATCGCGGGCTTGCCCGCGATGAGGTCGCTACATTCACCGACTATTTAACGGTGCCGCGCAACTCGCCAACCATCGCTTGCAATGCCGCCGGCTCCGCCGCTTCAACCGCCACCGCCGGCCCCGCCACCAACGTCACCCGTGACCACAATCGACGAAACAGCCCCTTGCCCGGATCGCGGCTGAAGAAACTCCCCCACAACCCCTGCAACGCCAGCGGAATCACCGGCACCGGTGTCTCTTCAAGAATCCGCGTCAACCCTCCCTTGAACTCGTTGATCTCACCATTGGCGGTCAACTTGCCCTCAGGAAAGATGCACACCAGCTCACCATCCTTCAGATACTGGGCAATCCGCTTGAAGGCTCTTTCGTAGATTTGAATGTCTTCCTGACGCCCTGCGATCGGAATTGTCCCGGCCGTGCGAAAGATAAAGTTCAGCACCGGCAGGTTGTAGATTTTGTAGTACATCACAAAGCGAATCGGCCGACGCACTGCACCGCCAATCAGCAGCGCGTCGACAAAAGACACGTGATTGCACACCAGCAGCGCCGCGCCTACGTCGGGAATCAGCTCAAGATTGCGATGCTCCACGCGGTACATGGAATGGCTGAGCAGCCAGATCATGAAGCGCATGCTGAATTCGGGGACGATCTTGAAGATGTAGGCGTTGACGCCGATGTTCAGCAGCGACACCACCAGGAATAGCTGCGGAATCGACAGTTTGACCAGGCTCAACAAGATGATCGAGACAATCGCCGACACCACCATGAACAGCGCGTTGAGAATGTTATTGGCGGCAATCACCCGCGCCCGCTCGTTCTCGGCGGTGCGCGACTGAATCAACGCATACAGCGGTACGATATAGAAACCACCGAAGATTCCCAGGCCAAGGATGTCGATCAATACCAGCCAGGTGTGACCAAACCCAAGGACTTCGACCCAGCCATGGCCCGTCACGCTGTCTGGAATCCCGCCGGAATGCCACCACAGCAGCAAGCCAAACACGGTCAGACCGAACGAGCCAAACGGCACCAGGCCAATCTCGACTTTGCGCCCGGAAAGCTTTTCGCAGAGCATCGAGCCGAGCGCGATCCCCACCGAGAACACCGTCAGAATCAATGTCACCACGGTTTCGTCGCCGTGCATCCATTCCTTGGCATAGGCCGGGATCTGCGTCAGATAAATCGCCCCGACAAACCAGAACCACGAGTTGCCGACAATCGAACGCGACACGGCCGGGGTCTGCCCAAGGCCCAATTTCAAGGTGACCCAGGACTGGCTGAAAATGTTCCAGTTCAGGCGCATTTGCGGTGAAGACGCCGCCGCCCGTGGAATGCTGCAACTGGCCAGATAGCCGAGCACCGCAACCCCGATGATCGCGCCGGAGACGATAGGCGCGTAGTGACTGGACGACATCATGATCCCGGCGCCGATGGTCCCGGCGAGAATCGCCAGGAAGGTGCCCATTTCCACCAGCCCGTTACCGCCGACCAGCTCTTCTTCGCGCAGGGCCTGGGGCAGGATCGAGTACTTCACCGGCCCGAACAGCGCCGAGTGGGTGCCCATGGCAAACAGCGCCACCAGCATCAACGACAGATGGTTAAAGGTGAAACCGACCGCGCCGACCGCCATGATGACGATTTCGCCGAGTTTGATCAGACGGATCAGGCGGTCCTTGGCGAACTTCTCCCCGAACTGCCCGGCCAGTGCCGAGAACAAAAAGAACGGCAGGATAAACAGCAACGCGCAGAGGTTGACCCAGATCGAGCGGTCACCGTCGAGGGTCAGTTTGTAGAGAATGGCGAGGATCAATGACTGCTTGAAGAGGTTGTCGTTGAAGGCCCCGAGGGACTGGGTCACGAAAAACGGCAGGAAGCGCCGGGTGCGCAGCAAGTTGAACTGTGAGGGGTGACTCATCTTCCATGTGTCCCTGATGTTAGGTTGCGAGTGGCGTGGATACCGTTATTGGAATATCGAACGACGATCCAGGCCACACACTATCTAATCTTTCGCAGGTTATTTCTTTAATCCTGCAATGCACGGCGATACAAACAGTTCGCCCCGCCACGCGCCTTGCAACGTCCGCCGGGCAACGATCAGCCACATCACCGACAGCAGCGCCACCAGCACGCAGCCGAAGACACTGAAAAAGGTCAGGTTCAAGGTGCTGGCCAGTTTCAATGTTGCCAGTGAGTAGACCCCCAACGGGAAGGTAAACCCCCACCAGCCGAGATTGAATGGGATGCCGCCGCGCAGGTAACGCAAGGTAATCAGCACCGCGATCAGCATCCACCACAACCCAAAACCCCACAGCGTGATCCCGGCCACCAGCCCCAAGCCCGCAGCGATTTCACCGATACCTGGCAGGCCGTTGGCGGCGAAGATGGCTGGCGCGTCCGCCCCCAGCAGCAACATACCCAGCGCCCCAGTGCCAATCGGGCCCAATGCCAGCCAACTGGAGGCCGCCATGTTTTCGTGGGGCAGTTTATGCAGCGCCATGCGCAGCAACAAGATCGTCAAAATGCTGAAGGCTACCGGCAGGGAAAAGGCCCACAGCACGTAACTCGTCACCAGCATCACCAATTGCGAATGGGCATCCGCCAAGTGTGGCGCCAGCAGGCCACCGCTGGCAGCGGCGACTTCTGCAGCCACCACCGGCAACAGCCAAACGGCGGTCATCTGGTCAATGCTGTGTTCCTGACGGGTGAACATCATGTAGGGAATGAGCACGCCGCACGCCAGCGACATCGCCACATCCAGCCACCAGAGCATTTCGGCAATATGGATCACGCCGTCGCCCCAGCGCGGCAGGCCGAACACCAGAAAGCCGTTGATGATGGTCGCGAGGCCCATGGGAATGGTGCCGAAGAACATCGAGACTGTGGAATGGCCGAAAATCCGCCGGGCTTCGTCAAAGAACAGTACCCAGCGCGCCGCGTAAACAGCGGTGAACAACACGAACAGAAAAATATTGAACAGCCACAACCCTTCGGCGAACACACGCAAGCCGGGCATGGCGACAGGCAATTGCGCCAGCGCTAACGCGAGTACCCCGGTGCCCATGGTTGCGGCGAACCAGTTGGGCGTGAATTGACGGATGACTTCACGCGGGTGCTGCAATTGGCTGAACGGTTTGATACCGGTTTTGATGCTGTTGGTGCATGTCATGGCGAACTCCTGTCCTCAGGTGAGGTAGAGCCCATGGTAGAACCGAATCGAATATCTATATAACGGGTAATATCTCTATAACTTATCTGTTTTGCAGATATAGCGTTAAATGCTGCCTTCTGATTCGATCACCAGTATCCGCGCCACACCTTGCGGATGCGCCACATGCTCGGTGCCAACGGACGCATAAAAGATGTCGCCGACGTCCAGCAGTGCCTCCTTCTCGATGCCCTCTTCGCGATAACGCATCTGCACCTGCCCATCCAGCACCACGAATACTTCCTGGCCATCGTTGACGTGCCACTTGTAAGGCTGATCCGTCCAGTGCAACCGGGTGGTGATGCCGTTCATGTTGGCAATGTCCAGCGCACCCCAGGCACGATCAGCGGTGAAGGATTTGCTGCGGATGATCTTCATGGGGCGGTCCGTCGAAATGAATGGCGAGGCCAAGGCTAGCGATCAACGCGCATCAGCGCTACAAGCTTTCAACGAGCGTTGCCGCATCAAGGTCAGCAAAGCGCCGACGGAGAGCACGATCAGCACCGCGCCATAACCGTCGGTGGTCGCGACCAGGCCGAACGTACGCGTCAGGTTCCCCGCCAATAACGATGGCAAACAGAACGCCAGGTAGCTGAGCACATAAAACGCCGACATCAGACCCGCGCGTTCATGGGGTAGAGCCAACGGCACCAGACTGCGCACGGCCCCGAGAAAACCGGCGCCAAAACCACAACCGGCGACGAGCGTGCCGAGGAAAAACAACGGCAGGCTCGCGCCGTGCACGCCCAGTAAGACCAGGACGATCCCCGTCGGTAGCAGACTCGCCCCCCACTGCAGCGCCAACGCGGCAGGGCGATTGCGCAGGGTGAAAATCATCAGCGCCCCCGTCACCGTCAGCGCAGCAACGGTCGACCCGGCAATCAGGTTCGAAGTGGAACCGGTGGCCGCGCGCACCAATGACGGCGCGAGGGACGCATAAAAACCGCCGAGCGCCCACGTGGCGGTATTGAGCGGCAATACCCGCCATAAGGTGGTACGCGCCTGAACCGGTACATGTAGGGTCGGTCGCAACGACGCCAATGCCCCAGGCTGTCGCGAGACACTTTCCGGCAAACGCCAGATGTACATCGCCTGCAACGCAAACACGATGAGCAGCAGCCAATAGGTTAAATGCAACGGTGCCGGTGCAAATTCAGCGAGCAAACCACAGCCCAAACCACCCAGGGCCATGCCGAGCAACGGCGCAACACTGTTGATCAGCGGCCCTTGTTGGCGGTCTGTGTCCAATAGCGTTGCACTGAGCACGGCAGTCGCCATGCCGGTGGCAAACCCTTGCAACACCCGGGCACTAATCAGCCAAGCAACGCTGTCCGCGTGGATAAACAGCAACATCGCCAGACCATTCAGCACCACGGCGATGAAAATCACCGGTTTGCGTCCAAGGTGATCCGACAGTGAACCGACTGTCAGCAGCGCAGCCAGCAGGCTGAAGGCGTAGACGCCGAAAATCAGGGTCAGGGTGGCGGCCGAGAAGTGCAGTTGCTCCTGATACAAGCGATACAGTGGTGTCGGCGCCGTGGAGGCCGCCAGAAAACTGAGTAAAGTGATCGACAGAAACCACAGGCTTGCACGATTTGAACGGGAACTGGACATCGGCACACCCCACAAAAGCTAACTTTTTGCTTTTATGGAGTGTGCTACCGACTGGCTCTTAAAGCAAATTCTTTGTGTTAAGGTCCGATGCATGGCTTTTAGAGCTGGGGCTTTTGCCTTTACGGCAAGTCTCGGCGAGAACAGGACACAGGTAATGACAAGCTCCACTTTACGTCCCGGCGGCCGCAGCGCCCGGGTGCAGGAATCAATTCACAAGGCTGTGCGCGAATTGCTGGAAGAGCAGGACCGCACCACCGTGACCGTGCCGCAAATCGCTGCGCGCGCGGGGGTTACGCCGTCGACTATCTATCGGCGCTGGGGTGATTTATCGGCGCTGCTGGCAGACGTCGCCCTCGCACGCCTGCAACCGGAAACCGAGTCACCCAAAACCGGCAGCCTGTGCGGTGACGTGCAGGCCTGGGCGGAACAGTACCTGGACGAAATGAGCTCCGAACCCGGCCGCAACATGCTGCGCGACGTGCAAGCGAGCCTCAAGCCGAGCTATTGCGCGACGATCATTGGCGGGCAGTTACAGATGATTCTGGATCGTTATCCGAATGAGCCCAAACCGAGTGTCGATCGGCTGATCAACATGGTGGCGGCGCCTATCGTATTTCGAATCCTGTTTTCCGACGCGCCGTTGGAGGCTGGAGAGTTGCATCGATTGATCGAGATTGCGTTGAATCAGTAAGGCTCGCTCCCACAGTTGGAACGCTATCCCCTGTGGGAGCGAGCTTGTTCGCGATGAGGCAGGCACAGACAACCAAATTTTGACTGACACACAGCCTGCGACACCCCGCCACGCCACGACCTTGGTCGACACTGACTAACCTGGGCCATCGTGCGAGACTGTCTGACCGGGTGGGAGTCCCGGGGTCTTTTGTCTGGAGTTCCCATGTCGCTGTCCAGCGGGCTGATCGCCGCCGTCGCCCTGGCCTATATGGCCATCATGTTCGCCATCGCCTTTTACGGTGACCGTCGCAGCACGCCGTTGCCGCCGCGAATGCGCGCGTGGGTGTACAGCCTGTCGCTGGCAGTCTATTGCACCAGCTGGACGTTCTTTGGCGCCGTGGGCCAGGCGGCGGAACAGCTCTGGTCGTTCCTGCCGATCTACCTCGGGCCGATCCTGCTGCTGCTAGGCGCGCCGTGGGTCCTGCAAAAAATGGTGATGATCAGCAAGCAGGAAAACATCACCTCCATCGCCGACTTTATCGCTGCCCGTTATGGCAAATCCCAGTCGCTGGCGGTGGTGGTGGCGCTGATTTGTCTGGTCGGCGTGTTGCCTTACATCGCCTTGCAGCTCAAGGGCATCGTACTCGGGGTGAACTTGCTGATTGGCGCGGGCGCCGACGCCATGGGGGTCCGCGCCCAGGACACGGCATTGGTTGTGTCGCTGGTGCTGGCGTTATTCACCATTGTCTTCGGTACGCGCAACCTCGATGCTACGGAACATCACCGTGGCATGGTGCTGGCGATTGCGTTTGAGTCACTGGTCAAACTGTTCGCATTTCTCGCCGTCGGCGCGTTCGTCACGTTCGGCCTGTACGATGGTTTCGACGACCTGTTCGACCAAGCCATGCTCGCCCCCCGCCTCGAAGAATACTGGAAGGAAACCGTCAACTGGCCCTCGATGGTGGTGCAGACGGGCGTAGCGATGATGGCGATCATTTGCCTGCCCCGACAGTTCCACGTGACGGTGGTTGAAAACATTGATCCTCAAGATTTGCGCCTGGCCAAATGGGTGTTCCCGGCCTACCTGGCGTTGGCGGCGTTGTTTGTTGTACCGATCGCCCTCGCCGGTCAGATGATGCTGCCCAGTTCGGTGTTGCCAGACTCGTTCGTCATCAGTTTGCCGCTGGCCCAGTCTCACCCTGCCCTCGCCTTGCTGGCGTTTATCGGCGGTGCCTCGGCGGCGACCGGCATGGTGATTGTTGCCAGTGTGGCGTTGTCGACCATGGTCTCCAACGACATGCTGTTGCCGTGGTTGCTGCGACGCAACAACGCCGAGCGGCCGTTCGAAGTGTTTCGTCAGTGGATGCTCTCGGTGCGCCGCGTCAGCATCGTGGTGATTTTGCTGCTGGCCTACGTCAGTTATCGCCTGCTGGGCTCGACCGCCAGCCTGGCAACCATCGGCCAGATCGCCTTCGCCGCCGTGACGCAACTGGCCCCGGCCATGCTCGGCGCGCTGTATTGGAAGCAGGCCAACCGTCGCGGCGTATTCGCTGGCCTCGCCGCCGGGACGTTCCTGTGGTTTTACACGCTGATCTTGCCGATTGCTGCCCGTAGCCTCGGCTTGTCCCTAGAGAGTTTCCCGGGCCTGGCCTGGTTACACAGCAACCCGCTGCACCTGCCGATCACCCCGCTGACCCAAGGCGTGGTGCTGTCGCTGGCTGGCAACTTCACGCTGTTTGCCTGGGTGTCGGTATTGTCGCGCACACGGGTGTCGGAGCACTGGCAGGCGGGCCGTTTCATCGGTCAGGAAATCAGCGCCCGCCCCAGTGCCCGTTCGATGCTGGCGGTGCAAATCGACGATTTGCTGCAACTGGCCGCACGCTTCGTCGGCGAAGAACGGGCGCGTCAAAGCTTCATCCGTTTCGCCTACCGCCAAGGCAAAGGCTTCAACCCGAATCAAAACGCCGATGGCGAATGGATCGCCCACACCGAACGCTTGCTGGCGGGTGTACTCGGTGCGTCTTCGACGCGTGCGGTGGTAAAAGCCGCCATCGAAGGCCGGGAAATGCAGCTGGAAGATGTCGTGCGGATCGCCGACGAAGCGTCGGAAGTGCTGCAGTTCAACCGTGCCCTGCTGCAAGGCGCCATCGAAAACATCACCCAGGGCATCAGCGTGGTCGACCAGTCGTTGAAACTGGTGGCATGGAACCGGCGTTATCTGGAGCTGTTCAACTACCCGGACGGATTGATCAGTGTCGGGCGGCCGATTGCCGACATTATTCGCTACAACGCCGAACGCGGTCTGTGTGGCCCTGGCGAGGCGGAAGTCCACGTTGCCCGACGTTTGCACTGGATGCGTCAGGGCCGCGCCCATACCTCTGAACGACTATTCCCCAACGGGCGGGTGATCGAGCTGATCGGCAATCCAATGCCCGGTGGTGGTTTCGTCATGAGTTTCACCGACATCACCGCGTTCCGCGAAGCCGAACAAGCGCTGACCGAAGCCAACGAGGGCCTGGAGCGGCGGGTGGCCGAGCGCACCCACGAACTGTCGCAACTTAACGTCGCTCTGACCGAAGCCAAAGGAACCGCCGAGTCCGCCAACCAGTCGAAAACCCGCTTTCTGGCGGCTGTCAGCCATGACTTGATGCAACCACTGAACGCCGCGCGCCTGTTCTCCGCAGCGCTGTCCCATCAGGACGACGGCTTGTCTGGCGAAGCGCAGAAACTGGTCCATCACCTGGACAGCTCGTTGCGCTCGGCAGAGGACTTGATCAGCGACCTGCTGGACATTTCTCGCCTGGAAAACGGCAAGATCAACCCCGACATCAAGCCATTCGTGCTGAACGAACTGCTTGACACCCTCGGTGCAGAGTTCAAGGCGCTGGCTCAGGAACAGGAGCTGACCTTCCGTGTTCGGGGCAGCACGTTACGGGTCGACAGCGATATCAAACTGCTGCGACGTATTCTGCAAAACTTCCTGACCAATGCGTTCCGCTATGCCAAAGGGCCGGTGTTGCTCGGCGTTCGGCGGCGCAGGGGTGAGCTGTGCCTGGAGGTCTGGGACCGGGGACCGGGCATTGCAGAAGACAAACTGCAGGTGATTTTCGAAGAATTCAAACGCCTCGATAGCCACCAGACTCGCGCCGAGAAAGGTCTGGGATTGGGCCTGGCGATTGCCGATGGTTTATGTCGCGTGCTGGGTCACACGCTGCGCGTACGCTCCTGGCCTGGGCGCGGTAGCGTGTTCAGCGTCAGTGTGCCACTGGCCAAGGCACAAACCGTGGCACTGACACAGACTACCGAAGTTAACGGTCATGTGGTGACCGGCGCGCAGGTGCTGTGCATCGATAATGAAGACAGCATTCTGATCGGCATGAACAGCCTGCTGACGCGCTGGGGTTGTCAGGTCTGGACGGCACGTAACCGGGAGGAATGTGCAGCGCTGCTCAACGACGGTATGCGCCCGCAATTGGCGCTGGTGGATTACCACCTCGACCATGGCGAGACCGGGACCGAGCTGATGGCGTGGTTGCGCACTCAATTGGGGGAACCGGTGCCGGGGGTGGTGATCAGCGCCGATGGCCGGCCGGAGACCGTGGCGCAAGTGCATGCCGCAGGGCTGGATTATTTAACCAAACCGGTGAAGCCTGCGGCGTTAAGGGCGTTGTTGAGTCGGCATTTGCCGTTGTAGCGCGGCAGACTTTAGCCTTGCAGGGAAGCAATATTCGTCATCGCGAGCAGGCTCGCTCCCACAGAGTTTTGCGCAGTTCATGTGGGAGCGAGCCAGCTCGCGATGCTTTTCGGATTACTCCGGCAACTCGACCAAGCCATCCACATCGGTCATCGCCCTCTCCAGCAAATCTGCCGGCAAGCTCTTGCTAGCGCGCGCGCCGAGCAATTTCAGCTGCTCGCTACGACTGACCAGATTACCGCGGCCTTCTGTCAGCTTGTTGCGCGCAGAGCTGTAGGCTTTGTCCAGTTGCTGCAAGCGATTGCCGACTTCGTCCAGGTCCTGAATGAACAACACGAACTTGTCGTACAGCCACCCGGCACGCTCGGCGATTTCCCGGGCGTTCTGGCTCTGGCGCTCCTGCTTCCAGAGGCTGTCGATGACCCGCAAAGTCGCCAACAACGTGGTAGGGCTGACGATCACGATGTTGCGGTCGAACGCCTCCTGGAACAGCGTCGGTTCGGCCTGCAACGCTGCAGAAAACGCCGCTTCGATCGGCACGAAGAGCAACACGAAATCCAGGCTATGCAAGCCGTCGAGCCGTTTGTAATCCTTGCCGGCCAGGCCTTTGACGTGATTGCGCAGCGACAGTACGTGCTGCTTGATAGCGATTTGGCCAATGGCGTCGTCTTCGGCTGCCACGTATTGCTGATAGGCCGTCAGGCTGACCTTGGAGTCGACCACCACCTGCTTGTCGCCCGGCAGGTAAATAATCACATCCGGCTGGAAGCGCTCGCCGTCCGGGCCTTTGAGATTGACTTGGGTCTGGTACTCACGGCCCTTTTCCAGCCCCGCGTGTTCAAGCACTCGCTCAAGAATCAACTCGCCCCAGTTGCCCTGTGTTTTTTGCCCTTTGAGGGCACGCGTCAGGTTGGTGGCTTCGTCGCTCAAGCGCAGGTTCAGCTGTTGCAGGCGCTCCAGCTCCTTGGCCAGCGAGAAACGCTCGCGGGCTTCGGCCTGATAACTTTCCTCGACGCGTTTTTCGAAAGACTGGATGCGTTCTTTCAAAGGATCGAGCAACTGGCCCAGCCGCTGCTGACTGGTTTCGGCAAAGCGCTGCTCACGCTCATCGAAAATCTTGCCCGCCAGTTCAGCGAACTGCGCTCGCAGCTCGTCTCGCGACCCTTGCAGGTCACTGAGGCGCTGCTGATGGCTGTCCTGCTGCTCACGCAGCTCGGCGCTGAGTGAGGCCGCCAGCGTGTCCAGGCGACGCAACTCAGTCTCTTTACCGGCGCGCTCAATATTCCAGGCGTGAGCTGCATCGCGGGCGTCGTCGCGTTCAATTTGCAGCAGTTCGACTTCACGGCGCGCAGCGGCGAGGTCTGCCTGCCTGGCGGCGTTAACCTGGCTCAGATCACCGATTTCATCGCGGCTGGCGTCGAGCTGGGCATTCAAACCGTCCTGCGCTAACTGCGCCATGGCCAGACGCTCTTCCAGCAATGCTAGCCCGGCTTGCGAGACGCTCGCACGGCGCTGAATTTGCCAGGCCAGTACCAGTAACGGCAGACCAGCGCCCGCCAGACCGAGTAATAGGCTGGTCAAGTCCATTGCCATAGGGATTCCTGCCGATGAGATAAAGCTTGAAGGTTAACCAAGGCAAGCCGACTTGGACAGCTCAGTCTTCGATCAACCCCAGTTCCTGTTGGGCGCGCGCGTCCCCTGCTCGCGCGGCCTGGCGCAACAGATCCTGACCAATGCGCCGATCACGGGCGTTGCCGCATTCGCGACACATCAATTGCCCGAGGCGGCTTTGCGCGGCCACGACACCTTCACGGGCAGGCTGTTTGAGCAAGCGTCCGGCGAAGTGCTTGATGTTGGGGTTATCCCCAAGACGCGGACTGTCCAGCAGCCACTCGGCCACGCGCATCGAAAAGCGCTTGGGCGGGGTAACATTTGAGGGAGTGGAGGTAGCAGCGATTGATACTGAGCGAAACTTCATAAAGCACTGTGGGACAGATCGGAAGGCGCGCAACTCTACTCTTTTTTTCTTACAGGTAAAGCCCAAAAAATCCGGGCACGCCCGTCCTAGAGCAAGCGCTCGGGACAATCCACAGAAGCTGTGGATAACTCAGTGGACAACCGCCCTTGAACTCGCGCAAAGCCCTGTGGGACGGGGCTCGCAGTCAAACTGACGATTTTTTCACCAGTAAAAAAAAGCGATGTTTTTCATTGACTTAAATTTTCAATACAGGCACCCACTAGGACCGAGGGCTGAATGACAGTGGGGTTACAGTCTGCGCAACTTATGTGCACAACTGCCTTCGAGGCGGTTATATGTGCGCACTTTTGCGGCGCATATTTGTATGGATTCTGGGGATTAACCGGGAAAACCCTTGATCCAGGCAGATCGCGGTCCGATGAGCAACCATAACCAGCGGTCGGAATGTGAGCAATCGCAGTGCGCACTGCCAGCGCCGATTTATCTTTTTGGCTAACACACTTCCATTCTCAAATTCAATCCGTTACTATCCGCGGCGTTAGTACCAAGCTGAAAGTCAATTCTGGTCGAACAAATCCTCGCGGTCAGCCTTCCCTCAAGTGAAGCCTCCACCGACAAAACAGGATCGACCACCTCGATGGTTTCCAGGTAAACCTTGCGCCAACACAGCCTTCGAACAAATGCGAAGGGTGTTGCGAAGTTCACTTACTCTGACCGAACCAGCCTGCAAATTGATCAGGATCTTCACCCCGGGCCCAGAACCTTTGCCCTTGATGTGTTGCCTGCCCTCCTAAGTACCTACCTGCCAGCCCAAGCGCGCCAATTATCAGCGCTTCAAACTGGCTGCTTTGTTCCAGTCGGGTTCTTCGTTCGACCAATGGTGGTCGTCGTCACTGGAACGTTTTAACTTTGCACGGTTCTTATCCGTGTCGCTTGTAGGAACACCCAATAATGACTACTCAAATCCATACCCAGGATGCAATCCGCACCCTAACCAACGCTTTTGCACCAATGAACTGCCTGATCATGGCCGCTCGTAAAGGCTGCTTCAGCTTCACTCTGGTTAACGAACACGGCATCGCTCGACACAGCGAACGCCTGTACCCCGATCAATACTCCAGCGCAGAACCGCTGCAGGCCGTGATCGAGCGTACCCGCCAGGCATTGATTGCCTGAGACGCCAGAAAGACTGAAAACCTCAAAAGCCCTGCTCAAAAAGCAGGGCTTTTTATTGCCCGTTAGTTCTCTTTTCGCAAACAGCCGCTAAGCACTAACCGATATAACGGTTATAACTCGAAGCTGGAAATATTTTAAAAACAGACCTTTACGGCGCGAATATGACACTACACTTCAACTCAAGCGGCTTGTTCCGCTTCCGGCGAGCCTGATTCGATCCACCGCTGCCAACGCTCCCCTGTCAGGTATCGCCGCCTAATTCATCGAGGCCTTTATGGGTATCGCTGCCAGCGAACTGTGCCGTTATGTGATTCGTCCGACATTGATTTACCTCGGACGCCATAGCGCAACTGCCGAATCCTTGCTGCTGGGCATCGCCGCCAGTCAGTCGGCCCTTGGCTCCGCCCTGCACGACCGCCGCGGACACGGCCTGTACCGAATCGCCGAACCCCGCCACCAGGCACTTTGGGATCACTACCTGGCACTGGACCCCGAACGGGCGAGCCTTGTCCGCGGCCTGGCCAGCCAACATGCATTTCTTAGCGGGCCGCACCTGGAATTGACCGTTAACCTGCGTTACGCCACTGCCATCGCTTGGCTGCTGGTAGAAGAACAGAACACCCCCCTCCCCGCCGCCGACGACTTGTTAGGCATGGCCCGCATCTGGCGTCAGACCTTTCAGCCTCAAGGGCGTCTGCGCGATTTCACCAGCGCTTGGCAAACCTGTGTTTCACCCCTGAATCAGGTCGCTTGCTGACCCACCAATTTCACAAGATCGTGCAATTGGTCGCCAACCTGGTCGGATTGTCCTACAAAACCGCTCTAACTCAAGGCCTACAGCCTATGGCGCTGGGACGAAAATGTTGGTAATTTTCGCCCCGGTGATCACCAGGAGTTCTAATAATGAAAAAAGTAATGCTCAAAACCACCCTTAGCCTCGCCGTTACCCTGGCATCCACCCAGCTCTTTGCAAGTGGCTTTGCCCTCAACGAACAAAGCATCAGCGGGATGGGTACAGGTTTTGCCGGGCGATCTTCTTCTGCCGACGACGCATCCACCATTGCTGGCAACCCGGCCGGCATGTCCCGCATCAAGCGCGAACAAGTGACTGGCGGTGTTTCATTCATCGACGCGCACACTGACATCAGTGACGCCAGCTCCAGTCCGAATGGCGGTACCAACAAAGGTGACATGGTCCCTTTCATGGGCGTGCCGATGGGCTACTACGTCAAGCCAATCGACGACCACTGGGCATTCGGTATCGGTGTGTACGCACCGTTCGGTCTGGTAACCGACTACGAAAACGGCTTTGCCGGTCGTTACTTCGGTAGCAAGAGCGAAGTAAAAGTCGTCACCCTGCAACCGACTGTCAGCTACGCCTTCAACGACAAGGTTTCCATCGGTTTCGGTCCGACCATCAACCACATCAACGGCACCCTGGAATCGAACCTGTCGATCACCCAGGCCGCGCCAGATGGCAAGGTCAAGATCGACGGTGACGACACCGCGCTGGGCTACAACATCGGCGTACTGGTTCAAGCGACCGACAGCACTCGCGTCGGCCTGACTTACCACTCGAAAGTGAAGTACGAGCTCGAAGGTGACACCAAGGTCAGCTACAACGTACTGGGCCTGATTGGCCAGAACCCGAACCAGAAATACGACGCTTCGCTGGACGTGACCACGCCTGAATCGGTGGACTTCTCGGTCACTCACCAGCTCAACGACCAGTGGACTCTTTACGCAGGCAGCACCTGGACTCGCTGGAGCCGCCTGAAAGATATCACCGTCGAAAACAGCGGTGTTCCAACCGTCCTGAACGGCCAATTCGGTACCATCACCGAAGAGCAGAACTGGCACGACACCTGGGCTCACGCCATCGGCGCGGCCTACCAGCTGAACAAGCAATGGGTACTGCGTACCGGTCTGTCCGTTGACCAGGCACCGACCAACAACGTCGATCGTTCCCCACGCATCCCGACCGGCGATCGCACAGCGCTCAGCCTGGGCGCTGGCTGGAGCCCGACCGACGACCTGACCATCGATCTGGCGTATTCGTACCTGCGCGAAGAGTCGGTCAAGGTCAACAACAGCAACGACCGTGGCCAGACCTACAACGCCAAGTATGAAAACTCGGCAAACGGTTTCGGTCTCGGCGCGACTTACCGCTTCTGATGTTTCACGGCGAGCCTTAACCACTCGCCGACTAAATCAAAAAAGCCCCGCACTCTGCTACAGAGGCGGGGCTTTTTAGTGGGCGCTGATCAGGGTTGGGAAGCCAGGGCTTGCTCCACCGCTGCAATGAACTCGGGATCATCGGGCTTGGTCAGGCTGGAAAAATTGGCGATGACGTTGCCCTTGCGATCGACCACGTATTTGTAGAAGTTCCACTTCGGCGCACTGCTCTGTTTGGCCAGGACCTTGAACAGGTGCGTCGCGTCCTCACCTCGCACTGCCTGCGGCTCGGTCATGGTAAAGGTCACGCCGTAGTTCACGTAACAGACCTTGGCGGTCTCGGCGGTGTCCTTGGACTCTTGCTTGAAGTCATTCGACGGAACGCCAATCACCTCCAGCCCCTGCCCCTTGAAACGCTGATTGAGCGCCTCAAGGCCCTTGAACTGCGGGGCGAAACCGCAGTGGCTCGCGGTATTGACCACCACCAGTGGTTTACCCTCAAATCGCTGGCACAGGTCGATGGATTCCTTGGCGCGCAGCTTCTGCAATGAGCCTTGCAACAGCTCCGGGCACTCGTCCGCGTGAGCCAGCCCGGTCAACGCCACCAGCAACGCGGGGACTGCAATCCAGCGCATCAGCATGTCGGTGCATCCTTGATAAGTCGTCAAAATCGAAGTTACTCGCCCTCACTGCTCGCTAGCAAGCACCCATGCCCAACTGCATCAGCGCCAGCCCGCCCTGATGCCAGCCCCACCACGACAACGCCAGCAGCAAGGCGCAGACGGCCGCTACAGCGATTCGCGGCCAAAGACTGTTCATATCGCACTCATCTGTGATTGCAGACGCGCTACCGGCCGCTCACGCACCGGCCAGTTCAGGGCAGCTGCCAACAGGCTCAAGAGAATTGCCACTTGCCAGATCAAGTCATAGCTCCCGGTTCGGTCATACACCACTCCGCCCAACCAGCCGCCGAGAAACGAGCCGAGCTGATGAAACAGGAAAACAATCCCACCGAGCATGGACAGGTTTCGCACACCGAACAAGGTCGCCACGGTGCCGTTGGTCAATGGCACCGTCGACAGCCACAGAAACCCCATGGCCATGCCGAACAGGTACGCCGTGGTCGTTGTCACGGGCGCCCACAGGAACAGTGCAATCACCACCGCCCTCAGCAAGTACAAGCCGGTCAGCAAGCGCGGTTTCGACATACGCCCGCCGAGCCAGCCGGCGGTGTAGGTACCAAAGATGTTGAACAACCCGATCAGCGCCAACACCGTGGTGCCGACGGTGGCCGGAAGATGTTGATCGACCAGATAAGCCGGCAAATGCACGCCGATGAACACCACCTGGAAACCGCATACGAAGAAGCCGAACGCCAACAACCAAAACCCGGAGTGGGAGCAGGCTTCATGTAGCGCTTCGGAGAGGGTTTGTTCATGGCCCATGACAGGCAATGGTTTGTCCTTGAGCATGCTCACCAGCGGCACGATCAACGCCACCAACAGGCCCAGCACCAGCAACGCGGCGGACCAGCCGAGCCAACCGATCAAGCCCAACGTGCCCGGTAACATCGCGAACTGACCGAATGAACCGGCCGCACTGGCGATGCCCATACCCATGCTGCGCTTCTCGGGCGGCACCGCACGGCCGACCACGCCGAGGATCACCGAGAACGAGGTGCCGGACAGGCCGATGCCGATCAACAGGCCTGCGCTCAGGGACAGGGTCACGGCGGAATCAGACAGCCCCATGCATACCAGGCCCAGGGCATACAGCACGCCACCGATCAGCACTACTTTGGCCGCACCGAAGCGGTCGGCCAGCGCACCGGTGAAGGGCTGCGCCAGGCCCCAGATCAGATTCTGCAAGGCGATGGCAAACGCAAAAGTCTGCCGCCCCCAGCCGAATTCGGCACTCATCGGCGCCAGAAACAGCCCGAAGCCGTGACGCACGCCCAAAGACAACGCAAGGATCAGCGCACTCCCCAACAACACCCAACCGCAAGTACGCCACATCGATGTCATTTCTTATTCTCCGGTAGCGGGTATATACCCGCTTAAGATCGGAAAAACCGGCTTCAGGCCAGTTCGTCCAGCAATCGCAGCAAGGTTTCACGTTTCTCGGCACCCAGTCGGTCAATCAACCGCTGCTGTGCTGCCTCCCAGGCCGGCAAGGCGGCCTTCAGACGTTCGGCACCGGCCTCGGTCAGTCGGACGATGCGATTACGCATATCTTCGCCCTCGACCAGCATCACCAACCCTTCGCCTTCCAGCACCCGCAAATTGCGCCCGAGGGTGCTACGGTCCAGGCCGATGGCTTCGGCGAGAGTGGAAATACTCGGTTGATCCAGGCGCTGCAAATTGCACAGCAAAGAATACTGGGCAACGTTGATCCCGAAGCCGTCCAGAGCGCCGTCGTAATGCCTGCTGACGCCACGGGCGGCGCGACGCAGGTTGATACATAAACATTGGGAGTCGAGCATGGTGCGTGTATATACCCGCGGTTGTGTTAAATCAAGATATCGATGTGTCTGATGGACTGCATTCGCGAGCAGGCTCGCTCCCACAGGGGGAATGCGATCAACTGTGGGAGCGAGCCTGCTCGCGATGGGGCCAGCACTTTTACCTCAGGAGCTGTCAGACCAGCGCCAATCCTACCAGCACCGCCATCTCCAGCAACTCCAGCATCGCGCCTGCTGTATCGCCCGTCGTCCCGCCCAATCGCCGTAGCATGAGCTGCCGCAGCCATAGAAAAATAACCGATGTCACAACAACAGCCACAACACCGCTAAAACCTGAGATCAAAACACAGCCCAACGCACTGACCACCAGCACTTGTTGACCCGCCAATCGCGGCAGATGATCCGCCAGCGCCTGCCCCAACCCGCCCGCCCGCACATACGGCGTGGTCAGGAACAAACCCAGCATCGCGCTACGGCCGATCAGCGGAACGATGATCAGGGACAGGCTATGCTGCTGCTCGATCAACGCCAACAACGCCGCGAACTTCAGCAACAACACCAACACCAGCGTCACCACCGCAATCGGTCCACTGCGCGGATCTTTCATGATCGTCAGCGTACGTTCCCGGTCACCAAATCCACCAAGCCACGCGTCGGCGCTATCGGCCAGCCCGTCCAGATGCAACGCGCCGCTGAGCAAGACCCAAACCGTCAGCAACAGCGCGGCATGCAGCAATAACGGTGTGCCCAGCAACAACCAGTTCAGCGCCCACAGAATCACGCCGAACAGCAGCCCCACCAGCGGATAAAACAGCAGCGACCGGCCCAGCTCCTGAGGAGTCGGCATGCCGGGCAGACGAATCGGCAGACTGCTAAGAAATTGCAGGGCGATCCAGAATGGCAGCATGGTCAAATCGTTTCCTTGAGAATGACGCCGGGTTCGACGCGCAACGAAAACAACGACCCGTGACCTACTTCAACATTCAGCAACTGCTCGCGAGGCAACCCCCGCGCTTGCGCCAGCAATAACCGCATAACCCCGCCATGACTGATCAACAGGACCCGCTCACCAGCGTACGCAACGATCAATCGTTCGATGGCCGCCAACACCCGCTTGGAAAAGTCCGCCACCCGCTCACCATCCGGCGGCGTAAACGAATAAGGATCCGCCCAGAACAGGCCCAATGCCTCAGCATCGGTTTCCATCAACGCCGCCGCGCTCTGCCCTTCCCAGGCACCGAAGTGCAGTTCTTGCAGGTCTTTATCCAAGTGCACCGGCAATCCCAGTCGCTCGCCGAGCTCTTCAGAAAACCGCGCACAGCGCTGTAAAGGCGAGCTGACCAAACGATCCCAGGGCCCCTGCTCAATCACCGCCGCGCGCATCTGCTCCCAGCCTTTTGCGGTCAGTGCGTCATCGAGGCTGCCGCGCAACCCGCCACCGAGTTCGGTCTCGCCATGTCGCAGCAGGTCCAGGCGCAACGTCATGCCGGACGATCCGCAACAGCGGCTTCGGCGAAGGTCGCCATCTGCCCGTGAAGATCGCAGGCCAGACGCAACAACGGCACGGCCAACGCCGCACCGCTGCCCTCGCCCAGGCGCAGGCCAAGATCCAGCAACGGTTCGGCGTTCATGGTTTCCAGCACATGACGATGGCCAGGCTCGGCACCGCGATGGCCGAACAGCAGCCACTCACGACACCCAGGATTCAAACGCACCGCAACCAATGCCGCGACACTGCAAATGAACCCGTCGACCAGCACAGCAACCCCATCCTGCGCACACGCCAGATACGCGCCAACCAGCGCGGCAATTTCAAAGCCGCCGAGGTTGAACAGCGTCTGTAAAGTGTCCCCGCGCTGAGCACTGTGCAGCGCCAGCGCACGCTCGATGACCTGAGCTTTGTGGCTGACGCCCGCCGCGTCCAGGCCAGTACCCGGACCGGCCAGATCCACCACCGGGCAATCGAGCAAGGCACAGGCCAATGCACTGGCAGCGGTGGTATTGCCGATGCCCATTTCGCCGCCGATAAACAATTGAGCCCCGGCTGCGATGGCGCGCTGCACACTGTCACGACCGGCCTGCAAGGCGAGTTCGCCCTGGTCAATCGTCATGGCCGGGCCTTTGACGAAATTCGCCGTGCCGGGGCCCACGTTCAAGTGGCGCACGCCGGGCAGATTCAAGGTCGGCGTGACCGTGCCCAGATCCACCACTTCAAGGGACGCGCCCAACTGTCGCGCCAACACGCTGATCGCCGCGCCGCCCGTGACGAAGTTGTGCAGCATCTGCCCGGTGACTTCCTGAGGAAACGCCGACACGCCTTCAGCCACGACACCGTGGTCACCGGCAAAAATCGCGATCCACAGGTGCTCCAGGCTCGGCTTGACCTGCCCCTGCAACCCGGCCAATTGCACCGCCACCGATTCCAACTGCCCGAGCGAGCCGGCCGGTTTGGTCAGTTGCTGTTGACGCGCCTGCGCCTGTTCGACGGCTTGAGCATCGATCGCTTTGCACGGGTTCAGCCACCAGGATTGAGTCATAACGTAGTTCCTTTCAAAGTCAGGGGTAGGCCGGCGACGGTCAGGACGACACGCTGGCAGCGCTCGGCCAACGCTTGATGCAGCCAACCGGCTTCATCGACGTAACGGCGAGTCAATTCGCCCAGCGGCACGACCCCCATTCCGGTCTCGTTGCTGACAAAAATGATTTCACCCGGCAACGAGGCCAGGCAGTCCAACAGGGCTTTGCGTTCAGCATTGAGGCGTTCGACGTCGTCCAGCATCAGCAGATTGGTCATCCACAGCGTCAGGCAATCCACCAGCAGGCAATGGTTGGTGCTGGCGGTTTCGCGCAGGACGCGGGCGAGTTCGACCGGCTCTTCGATCAATGCCCATTCGGCGGGACGCCGGGCGCGGTGATGGGCGACGCGGTCGTTCATTTCACCGTCCAGCGGTTGGCTGGTGGCGATGTAGGTCACGGCCAGTTGGCTGTCGGTGGCGAGTTTTTCCGCCAGGCGACTCTTGCCGGAGCGGGCGCCGCCGAGGATTAGTTGGAGCATGGTCATTTACCTTTAAATGGCGGCGTTGCGACTGGCCTCATCGCGAGCAGGCTCGCGATGAATTCACCTCAAATCCCGCAGAGTTGACGCAGCAGCCGCGTATCCAAATGCTGCTCCACCAGATCCGCCAGCCGCTCGATATCGCGCTCGCGCAATGCGTGGTAATCGACCTCCTGCACCGCCTGCAAACCCGCCCAACGCAGCAACGCACTGCACGCCGCCGGCGATTCAAACAAGCCATGCAGATAGGTGCCGAAAATCTGTCCATCTACACTTTGCGCGCCATCGCAGCGACCATCATCCAGCTGCACGGCGGCGTTTTCCAACGCCGGCCCGGTGGTCACGCCGGCATGGATTTCATAGCCGCTGACGGCGGCATCTTCCAGGGCCAAGCGCCCGCGCACGTTGCGCAATTGCTTCTCTTCTTCGAGCTGTGTTTCGAACGCCAGCAACCCCAGACCGGCACTTGAACCCGGCGTGCCTTCCAGACCCAACGGGTCATGCACGTGCTCACCGAGCATTTGCAAACCGCCACAAATCCCCAGCACTTTGCCGCCATAGCGCAGATGGCGACTGATCGCCGAATCCCAGCCATTGGCCCGCAAATACGCGAGGTCGCTGCGTACGCTTTTCGAGCCGGGCAGGATGATCAGGTCGGCCGGCGGAATCGCCTGACCGGGGCCGATGAATTGCAGGTCCACTTGCGGATGCAGGCGCAGTGGATCGAAATCGGTGTGGTTGCTGATGCGCGGCAGCACTGGCACCACGACTTTCAGCACCTGGTCGGCCTTGTCGGTCTGGCGCTGATCGATGCCGTCCTCGGCCTCCAGATGCAGGTCCATCACGTACGGCAGAACACCGATCACTGGTTTTCCAGTGCGCTCTTCGAGCCAGTCGAGGCCGGGTTGCAGCAAGGCGATGTCGCCGCGAAAACGATTGATGATGAAGCCTTTGATACGCGCCTGTTCGGTCGGCGAGAGCAACTCCAGCGTGCCCACCAGATGCGCAAAAACCCCACCGCGATTGATGTCGGCAATCAACACCACCGGGCAATCCACCGCTTCGGCAAAGCCCATGTTGGCGATATCGCCGGCACGCAGATTGATCTCGGCCGGCGAGCCCGCGCCTTCAACTATCACCACCGGATACGCCGCACTCAACCGTTCATGGGAGGCCAGCACCGCTTGCATGGCGATGGCTTTGTAGTCGTGATAGGCGACCGCGTTCATTGTCGTGACCGCGCGACCATGAATGATCACTTGAGCACCGGTATCGCTGTTGGGTTTTAGCAGCACCGGGTTCATGTCGGTGTGCGGTTCAAGCTTGGCAGCTTGGGCTTGCACGGCTTGCGCACGACCAATTTCACCACCGTCCGCCGTCACCGCACTGTTGAGCGCCATGTTCTGCGGCTTGAACGGCACGACGCTTACGCCCTGGCGCACCACCCAGCGACACAGCGCCGTCACCAGTGTGCTTTTACCGGCGTCGGACGTGGTGCCCTGCACCATTAATGTAGTCATTGAGCGTCCTTGACGTAGGCTTCAAAGGCTTGCGCCAGGCGTGTCCAATCCGCTTCGTCGGCGGGTAAGCCAAAACGAAGGCTGCTGTTGTGTGGGAACAAGCGCAGCAAAATGCCCTGCCGAGCCATGAACTCATGCAATTGCTCGGCCTGGTCGGTGATCAGCCACTGGAACAAGGCGCATCCACCCTGCGGCTTGAAGCCGAACGGCTCAAGCAGCCGCGCCAGACGCTCGCTGGCTTCCTCGCTGCGCAGACGTTGGCGGGCATGACCTTCGGTGTCCAGCAGACAGGCCTGGCCAATCACACGGGTCGGCCCGCTGACCGCCCACGGTCCGACTTGCTCGGCGAGCAAGTTGAGCAGTTTGCGTTCCGCCAGCACGAACCCCAACCGGACACCGGCCAGACCAAAAAACTTGCCGAACGAACGCAATACAATCAAGCCGACCTGGTGGGTAAACGGCGCCACACTCAACTGCGGCGTGTTGTCCATGAACGCCTCGTCCACCACCAGCCAACCACCACGCGAGGCCAGTCGAGTGTGCCAGTCGAGCAGACGACTCGGGGTCAGACTCAGGCCGGTCGGGTTGTTCGGGTTGACCACCACCAGCACATCGAGGCTGTCGATAAAGAAGTCGACCTCCTGCTCCAGCACCTCACGCACGATGTAGCCGCAGCGTCGCCAGGCTTCGGCGTGTTCGGCGTAGCATGGCGACAACACGCCGACCTTGCCGGCACGCCGCAAACGCGGGAGTAACTGGATGGCCATTTGCGAACCGGCCACCGGCAGCACTTGCGCCGCGCTGTAATAGTCGCAGGCCGCCTGCTCCAGGCCGTCTCCGGTTTCCGGCAAACGTGCCCAGGCGCGCAGCGGGATGTCCGGGATCGGAAACGGCCAAGGCGCCAGGCCGCTGGACAAGTCGAGCCAATCGGCTTCTGCGATGCCATATTCGCGCGCCGCCTTGCGCAATCGGCCACCGTGCTCAAGCATAGAATTCAGCCCCCACGCAGAGAATCAGCAACCATAACCATACCCCGCGCTGAACCAATTGCCAGCCACGGTCAATGGAATCGGGATCCGCCGGCACGCCTTCGCCCAGTTGCGGACGCTGATGCAACTCACCGTGATAAATCGCCGCCCCGCCCAACTCGACGCCCAATGCGCCGGCGCCCGCCGCCATCACCGGGCCGGCATTCGGGCTGTCCCAGGTGGGGCCTTGCGTACGCCAGCATTTCAACGCCAGTCGGGTTTTTCCCAACAGCGCATAGGTCAACGCCACCAAGCGTGCGGGAATGTAGTTGAGGACGTCGTCGATCTTCGCCGCCGCCCAGCCAAATCGTTCGAAGCGTTCATTGCGATAACCCCACATCGCATCCAGCGTGTTGCTCAAACGGTAGAGCACCACACCGGGCGCACCGGCCACAGCAAACCAGAACAGCGCAGCGAACACCGCATCGCTGCCGTTCTCCAGCACTGATTCGGTGGCCGCACGGGCAACTTCGGTTTTATCCAGTTCACTGGTCTGGCGACTGACCAGATACCCCACACATGTGCGCGCTTCTTCCAGGTCATCACTGCGCAGGGCTTTCGCCACCGGCTCGACATGCTCACCGAGGCTGCGCATCCCAAGGGCACAATACAGCGCGAGAATCTCGACGACCCAACCCACATAAGGCGCCCAGGACAATGCCGTGGCGAGCAAGGTCAGCGGCAGCACCGCCAGCACCCACGCGGTAACGCCATGGCTGCGCCAGCCACGACCACCGCCGTTGAAACGTTGCTCGATGCGCTCGGCATAATTGCCGAACGCTACCAGCGGATGCCAGCGTTTGGGCTCACCCAGCAGCGCGTCCAGCGCAACTGCGGCGACACTCAATAACGCCACACTCATTGACTTTCTCCCCAATAATTTTCATACAGCAACTCACTGAGTGGACGCGCTTGCGCCCACCCTTCGAGCACCAGCATCGGCGCTGGATAGAATGCCTTGACCGGACCCAGACAAAGCACCGCCAACGGCTTGGCCCCGACCGGCAAACCCAGCAGGTCCGCCAGCGCTTGCGGCTCGAACAGCGACACCCAGCCCATGCCCAGGCCTTCGGCGCGAGAGGCCAGCCAGAGGTTTTGAATCGCACAGGACAACGAGGCCATGTCCATTTCTGGCAAGGTGCGCCTGCCGAAAATGTGGCGCTCGCGATCATCCATCAGCGCCGCGACCAGCACCTCGGCGCAGTCGTTGATGCCTTCGACCTTGAGCTTCATGAATTCGTCGGTGCGCTCGCCGAGGGCTTCGGCGGTGCGAATGCGTTCTTCTTCCACCAGCAACTGGATCTTGCCGCGCAGGGCTCGGTCGCTGATGCGGATGAAGCGCCAAGGCTGCATCAGGCCGACGCTGGGTGCCTGGTGTGCGGCTTCGAGCAGGCGTCGCAATAGTTCAGGCTCGACGGTACCGCCGCTGAAGTGACGCATGTCGCGGCGTTCGGCGATGGTGCGGTAGACCGCTGCGCGTTCGGCCTGACTGAATGCGTTGTCAGTCATGGCCTCTTCGCGAGCAAGCTCGCTCCTACAGGGTTTAGGTGATCCAATGTGGGAGCGAGCCTGCTCGCGATGGCGGCCTCAGGGTCAGGCGCAAAAAGCGCGGCAACCGCCGATGGATTGGACGGAAAATAAAAGTGCACATAAGAAGCCGTCATCCGCCCCTCACGATAAACCGCCTCCGCCCCGCGCCCGCCATTCGGGCTCAGGCCACGCGTAATCGGCTCAATTTCGGTACTGGTCAGCGAATGGTGATAGGTGTGCCCGCGCAACGATCCTTCCGGCAGTTCGACCGCTTGCAAGGCCAGCGCGGCCAGACGCTTTTGCATCACTGCATCGCCCTTCAGCAACCCCACCAGTTCGGCGCGGGTGCCATCGACATCAGTCAGCGAGTCGAGCAGATACAGCATGCCACCACACTCGGCCAACAGCGGTTTACCCGCTGCATGGTGTGCGTGAATCGCATTCAGCATCGAGGTATTTTGTGACAGCGCCACATGGTGCAATTCCGGATAACCGCCGGGTAGATAAAGGCTGTCAGCCCCCGGTAATTCGCTGTCGCGGATCGGCGAGAAGAACGACAGCTCGGCGCCCATGACTCGCAGCAAATCCAGACTCGCGCCGTAGGTGAACGCGAACGCTTCATCACGGGCCACAGCAATTCGCACACCCGCGAGCAACGGTTCGACCGCGATTACATCCGGGGCTGCAAATTCCACCGCCGGCGGCAATGCCACTTCACAGCTGCTGGCCAACGCATCGGCCGCCGCATCGAGGCGCACATCGAGATCATTCAGCTCACTGGCCTGAACCAGCCCTAAATGTCGACTCGGCAATTCGATCCCGGTTTCCCGCGACAAAGCGCCGTACCAACGCAATCCTTCGGTCAGGCTGCCTTCGAGCAATTGCGCATGACGCAGCGTGCCAACGCGGTTGGCCAACACGCCAGCAAACGGCAAGTCCGACTGATACTTCGCCAAGCCCAACGCCAATGCACCAAAGGTCTGCGCCATGGCGGTGCCGTCGATCACCGCGAGCACCGGCACACCGAAGTGCCGCGCCAGGTCAGCACTGGACGGCGTGCCGTCGAACAAGCCCATGACACCCTCGATCAGGATCAAATCGGCTTCAGCGGCGGCTTCCCACAACAGTCGACGACTTTCCTGCTCGCCGACCATCCACATGTCCAGTTGATACACCGGCGCACCGCTGGCGCGTTCGAGAATCATCGGGTCGAGAAAGTCCGGGCCGCATTTGAACACGCGCACCTTGCGCCCCTGATTGCGATGCAATCGGGCCAGAGCGGCGGTGACGGTGGTCTTGCCCTGACCGGAAGCCGGCGCGGCAATCAGTACCGCCGGGCAATGACGTGGTTGATTCACAGCTCGACGCCTTTTTGCGCTTTGATTCCGGCCTGGAACGCGTGCTTGATCACGCCCATTTCGGTGACAGTGTCGGCGAGTTCGATCATTTGCGGCTTGGCGCCGCGACCGGTCACCACCACGTGCTGCATGGGCGGGCGCGCCTGCAAATCGCTGAACACCTGGTCCAGGTCGAGGTAGCCGTGCTTGAGGGCGATGTTCAACTCATCCAGCACCACCAGGCCGATGGACGGATCGCTGAGCAATTCACGGGACACTGCCCAGGCCGCTTCAGCGGCGGCAATATCACGCTGGCGGTCCTGGGTTTCCCAGGTAAAGCCCTCGCCCATGACATGGAAACGCACTTGCTCCGGGAAGCGGCGAAAGAACAGTTCTTCACCGGTGCTGTTGCGGCCCTTGATGAACTGCACCACACCGCACTGCATACCGTGGCCCATGGACCGGGCGAGCATGCCGAATGCCGAACTGCTTTTGCCCTTGCCGTTGCCAGTCAGCACCAGCAGTAAACCGCACTCGTTTGGGGAATTGGCGATGCGTTCATCGATCACGGCTTTTTTGCGCTGCATGCGCGCCAAATGGCGTTCGTCACGATCAGGGGTATCGGTCATGGGGGAGCTCTCCGTTGAGGCTGGATAACGGCGGGCAGGCACAAGAATAGACGGCAAGAAGCCTGGCATCGCCCACCGTGATGCCGCTGGATGAATCAGGCCGGTCTCCGGGCTCATGAGCGGCGATATGCCGGGCTGCGCGCCTTCCCATGTCGAAGATAGACACAGTGGCTCAAGGCGCAGTCTTGACTCATTTACCGTTGCGGGGGCAGCGCCGGGATCGTGAAGATTCGTCGTATGACGAAAGTCACTCACCGGCTTCCCTGTTTCACTCTGTCGGCCACGGCCACAGAGCACCTGAAACAAGCCGCGAAGGTTAGAGGGTTGGGGGTGGAGCGTCAAATGAAGACAAAGCCGCGGCGAGCGATATACTGCCGCCGATCATTTTATTGACGCCAATCTTGCGGCACACGGCCAGCAATGATATCAAAGAGCCACAACCCAACAACAACACAATTACAAGGGTGAGCAAGATGCAAGGCATGATTATCAGCAATCCGAAGCTGGAATTCCTGCGACCGGTGCTGGAACGCTGGTTTGACTGTATCGACCGCTACAACACGATTCGCGGCGATAACGAAGCGCCTTACTGGCATGACGAAAAGGCCAACCTTGGCCTGCTCTCCACCGCCGCCTGGATGGCGGAAATGGTCACCCTGCAAAGCGCGCCGACCCGCAAACAAATCGAAGAAGGCGAGCGCAATGCCCACGCCGATCTGTTTATCGCGACCGCCGAAGAGCGTGCCTATCTTCAGACCACTCAACGCTGGCCCAAGGTCAACAGCCTGAACCTGACGCAGGCACTGCTGGACATCACCAGTGACGCCAAACGCCTCAGCTACACCAGCGACCTTAAACTCGGCTGCCTGTTCGTGGCTCCGCAAAAAGCCCAGCAGAGCGCCACCCCTGAAGAACTTCAGGACATGGTTGACGACCTGCAAAAGGAACACTGCTGCGCGGTGGCCTGGTATTTCCCCTACGCCTACCGCAAGTTGCGTAACGAAGCCGGCAACTATCACCCGGGCATCGCCGTCCTGTTCAAGGAAGCTCGCGGCTGACCGGTTGAACCATCGCGCTGTTTATCTTCTCTATGAATAAGACACTGCATTCATAGGGAAGACCAGCATGCGCAAGTCCCCGCTCGTTCTCGTCATCGTGCTCGCCGGAGGGCTTGCCGCCTGCGGTGAAACCTCCACCCTGCAAGTTTCCGACGGCACCGGTCCGTCACCCAAGCTGCCCGAACCGAATAAAACCCTGATTCCGACGGTGAACGTCGCTCAGGCGATCGGCTGGCCGGCCGACGCGAAACCCACCGCTGGCGCCGGGACCCAAGTGGCGGCCTTTGCTGAAGGCCTCGATCACCCGCGCTGGCTCTACGTGCTGCCCAACGGTGACGTGCTGGTGGCCGAAACCAACGCGCCACCCAAACCCGATGACGGCAAAGGCATTCGTGGCTGGGTCATGGGCAAAGCCATGGGCCGCGCCGGCGCTACCGTTCCCAGCCCGAACCGCATCACGCTGCTGCGTGACAAGGACCACGACGGCATCGCCGAAACGCGCACGGTGTTCCTGGAAAACCTCAATTCGCCCTTCGGCATGACACTGGTCGGCAATGACCTGTACGTGGCCGACACTGACCGCTTATTGCGTTTCCACTATGAAAGCGGTGACACGGCGATCAAGTCGCCGCCGATCAAAGTGATTGATCTGCCGGGGGGCACGCTGAATCATCACTGGACCAAAAACGTCATCGCCAGCAAGGACGGTAGCAAGCTGTACGTCACCGTGGGCTCAAACAGCAATGTTGGTGAAAACGGCCTGGACAAGGAAGAAGGCCGCGCGGCGATCTGGGAAGTGGACCGCGCCACCGGCAGTCACCGGATATTCGCTTCGGGGATTCGCAATCCCAACGGCTTGGCCTGGGAGCCCCGCAGCGGCGCGCTGTGGACGGCGGTCAACGAGCGGGACGAAATCGGCAGCGACCTGGTGCCGGACTACATCACCTCGGTCAAGGATGGCGGGTTCTATGGCTGGCCATTCAGCTACTACGGCCAACATGTCGACATTCGCGTCGAGCCGCAAAACCCGGACCTGGTGGCCAAGGCCATCATGCCGGACTACGCGGTGGGTCCGCACACTGCATCGCTGGGCCTGACGTTCGCTGAAGGCAACACCCTGCCCGCGCAATTCAAGGAAGGGGCGTTCATCGGCCAGCACGGCTCATGGAACCGTAATCCGCGCAGTGGCTACAAAGTGATTTTCGTGCCGTTTGCGGGCGGCAAACCGACCGGGCAACCGGTTGATGTGCTGACAGGCTTCCTCAATAACGACGAAGAGGCCAGGGGCCGGCCGGTGGGCGTGGTGATCGATCAGCAGGGTGGCTTGCTGGTGGCGGACGATGTGGGGAACAAGGTGTGGCGCGTGACCGCAGCCAAATAACTGCAACACCTGTAGAAGTGAACCTGCTCGCGATAGCGGTGGACCAGCCATATTGATGCTGGATGTGCCGGCCTATTCGCGAGCAAGCTCGCTCCAGGGGTCAGCGCTTTATCAGGGATTGCGCGCCAAATGCTGGGGCTGCAGAACGCGTTTGGCGCTCAGGTATGCCCTCTGCCAATAGGCTTTAGACAGGCTGTCGAGCTTCACCGTGCCGCCAGTCGCGGGCGCATGGACGAAGCGGCCTTCGCCGACATAAATCCCGGCATGGCTGACCTGAGAGCCGCCATTAGTCGCGAAGAAAATCAGGTCACCAGTTTGCAGGCCCTCCTTTCCCACATTGGCGGCTTGCATGCTGATCAACTCGCGAGTGGTTCGCGGCAAGGAAATGCCGGCAACATCACGGTAGACGTAACCGATCAACCCACTGCAATCAAAGCCCGAATCCGGCGTGTTGCCACCCCAGCGATACGGCGTCCCCACCAGACCGAGCGCGCGGAATAGCACGTCTTCTGCTTCAGGGGAAAAGGACTGCGGGTTACCGAAAATAATGGGCGCGCGAACCACCGGCGCAGGTGGGGTGCGGCTGGCACAGGCGCTGAGCAGCGCTGCGAAGAAGAACAGGAGTGCGAGGCGGGCCGACATCGTCATAAGCAGAACATCCTGATCTGGCTGCGGCTTTTTCTGCCGGGGGTGCAGAAAAGAAAACCGCCTGCGCGGGGCGCAGGCGGTTTGCCATCATTAATAGATCAGAATTCTAGCGGCTACGCGGCAAAGTTCAAGTAAGACTTTAACTTCGCCTTACAACCTGTACGTTTACTTGCGAGCGGTGACCACGGTCGGGGCCATCGCGAGGGCGCGCTTGGCCTCGATGAAGGTCTTGTTCCAGTAGCTGTCGCCCAGGCTGTCGACCCGAACACCACCGCTTTTGCGGCTGCTGGAATGGATAAACTGGTTGTCACCCAGGTAGATCCCGGCGTGACTGACGCGGCCGCGACGACCATTGGTAGCGAAGAACAGCAAATCGCCCGGCTTCAGCGCACTGCGAGATACCAGTGGCGCATTCACGTTGATCATTTCGCGCGTGGAGCGTGGCAGGTTCATGCCCGCTTCTTCACGGAACAGATAACCGATGAAACCGCTGCAATCGAAACCGTCTTCAGAGGTACCGCCGAAACGATAACGGGTACCGATCAGGGACTTGCCACGCTCGAGGATGCTGTCAGCCAGAACCGGTAGCTGATAGCCCTTGCCGTCGGCAAAGCTGGCCAGCTCTTTATTGGTGGCCGCCTCTTCCTGGTAAAGAGCGTCCTGGAAAAGAACGGAAGAAGATTGTGCAGTAACTGAATTTTTAACCTGCTGTTGTTGCTCTTGCTGGGACACTGGAGAGTGAGCAGCGCAACCGAACAACAGGGTGACGAGTGCGAGAGGCACGAGGGGTGCGAAGCGCTTTAGCATGGGCACGACCGTGGCTGATAGTTGTAAAGAAGCCGAGACTATGCCCGCTATCATCCTCATTTGCAAATTCAATCGAACTTTATGTGACTTATCAGTTTCTCGCTAACATCTAAGCGCTTAAGCCCATTTTAGACACTCGCGCAGCCTGCAGCCCTGTAGGAAAGCGGATCTCTTGGCGCCTGAAATAGGTCGAACCCCCTGCCAGGCTTAGGTTTCACCAAGCTCTTGTTACCAGCCAAGGGTTTCTTTCAGGAAGGGAATGGTCAGCTTGCGCTGAGCTTGAAGAGAGGCCTGATCGAGACGTTCAAGCAGCTCGAACAGCGCACTCATGCTGCGAGTACCGCGGGTCAAAATAAAATGCCCGACTTCATCGGTCAGGTGCAAACCGCGTCGCGATGCACGCAATTGCAAAGCGCGCAATTTGTCTTCATCGGAAAGCGGGCGCATCTGAAAGATCAGCGCCAGGGTCAAACGCGACTTCAAATCCGCCAGTTTCACCGGCAATTCACGCGGTGATGTCGACGCGGCGATGAGCAGGCGACGACCACTGTCGCGCAGGCGATTGAACAGATGGAACAGCGCCTCTTCCCAATCCGCCCGGCCGGCAACCGCCTGCAAATCATCCAGGCAGACCAGTTCGTATTGTTCGAGGTTATCGAGAATGGAGATACCACGATCAAGCAGCTCGGCCAAAGGCAAGTACACCGCCGGCTCGCCCAACTGCTCGAAGCGCAGGCAGGCCGCCTGCAACAAGTGAGTACGCCCTACCCCGTCCTTGCCCCAGAGATAAATCAGGCTTTCGGTCCACCCGGCGTCGGCTTCGCATAGCCGCTCGACATAGCCGAGTGCTGCGGCATTGGCGCCTGGGTAGTAATTGATAAAGGTAGCGTCATCACGCAGACGCACACCTAGGGGCAGCTGAATCGGTTTCATGCTGACTGAACAGTTCCTAAAGAACCGTTAGTGGCCTCTGTGTAAAGTTTGCGAAGTTTATACCCGTGACGCTGGTCGCACAATGCGACAGACCACAAGCAAAATCAAAGGTTTGCGTTAACGTGCTGGTTTCATGACAGTTTTGTTGGCGCTGCATGTGACAGCCACGCGAGGAGTGCAGGCCAACCCGGCAATGATCCTGGTCGGCCGCAACGGCCTTTCAACGAACCTTACCGCCTTGGCTCATCCGGTCCGCTGTACATTTCAGAGTCCTTATATAAATCATTCACATGGCGCACCAACACCATGATCACTGCCGCCACTGGCAAGGCCAGTAACACGCCAGTGAAACCGAACAGCTCCCCCCCCGCCAGAATCGCAAAAATCACCGCCACCGGGTGCAGACCGATCCGGTCACCTACCAATAATGGCGTCAGCACCATGCCTTCCAGCGCTTGCCCGACCATGAACACCGCGACGATGCCCAACATTGGATAAAGGTCGCCACCGAACTGAAACAGTCCGGCAATCAGCGCCGAGCCGATCCCGATGACAAAGCCCATGTACGGCACGATTGCGGCAAAACCAGCGATTACACCGATCAACAGCCCCAACTCCAACCCCACCAGCATCAAGCCCGCGGAGTAGATCACCCCCAGTGCCACCATCACCAGTAATTGCCCGCGCACGAACGCCCCCAGCACTTCGTGACATTCGCCAGCCAACAAGACAGCGCGCTCTTCGCGATCCCGGGGCAACAGGCTACGCACCTTCACCATCATCAGGTCCCAATCCCGCAGCAGGTAAAAACTCACCACCGGGATCAACACCAGATTGGCCAACCAGCCAATCAACGCGAGACCGGACGCCGTGGCCTGACTTAACACCACACCGACGATGTCACTGGTCTGCGTCACATGCTCGCTGATCGCGGCCTTGAGCCGGTCAAATTTCCAGAAGCCTTCCGACAACCCGAACTTCGATTGCGCCCACGGCAGTGCAGTGTGCTGCAGCCAGTCGAGCATTTGCGGTGCCAACTCATACAAACGAAACAATTGCTTGGCCAGCAGTGGCACCAACACCAGCAGCAGCGTGGTGAAAATCAGGGTAAACAACGCGAACACCGCCACCACGCCCCACGTCCTTGAAAACCCGGCCTTCTCCAGTCGATCCACCACCGGATCGAACATATAGGCCAGCAACAGCGCCACCAGAAAGGGGGTCAGGATCGGATGCAACAGCCAGACAAACGCACACAGCAGAGCGACTCCACCCAACCAGAACCAACGGCGCGTATCGGCCATGTACCACTCCATATGCATCTATATAAAGAAAGAAAACCTTACCAGCGGAAGCGCAATTGCGGCGTCGGCGCCGGGGCTGGCGCTGTAGCAGGCGTCGAACCCTGCGTCACGGGCTGAACCGGTGCTACGGGCGTGGCTGTCTCACCGGCCGGTACTTCCTGCAACTTCGCCAGCGACAACTGTGAGCGCAGCTGCTCAACGCTGCCATTAACCCGATAAAGGATGCGATCACCGCTAACACTTTGCAGGCGCGCACCAAAAGGGTCGAGCAATCGCCCCAGTGTCGCGTAACGCTCCAGGTTCATGCCCTGCACTTCCAGCAATTGTTCGCCCGAAGCGCCCGGTCTGACGACAAAACGTGGCGCCAGCCGCTCGCTGATTGCCAGCATCACCGCATCGGCCACCGCGGCCTGATCCGCGCCTTGAACGCTGCCCGCTTCCTTTTTGTCCCCTAACCACAAATTCCATTTGGCTTGCCACTGACCGCCCTCTTCCCGGGCATGCACCGCGAGCAGGGCGTCAGCGTTGTAACGCTCCGATGCATGGTGCAGAGGCGTCGCATCCGTGCCTTCCAGCGTTGGCGCCGTAGCCACCAACTGCTCACTCAGATCCGCCAGCGGCAAACGCAATGGCAAACCGCGGTGTTGTGCTGCTCGACGCAGAGGCGCGGCACTGGCCTGGCCATCGCCCACCAGGCTCGAACCTTCGGTGGAGTCGTTCAACCACCAGCCGAGGATCGATGGACGATTCGCGCCCCACAACGACAGCCCCGCACGACGCAACGCCAGCTCGGTGGTATTGGGGTCGAAATCGATTTTCAGCACTTGCGGCGGGCCCGCATCAAAGCCGTATTGACTGATGATCTGCTGAGGATCTTTGCGCAGGGCCGCCAACCCTGGACTTTGCACCGCCCTCGGATCGCCGGTCAGACGCAACACCAGCGTATCCAGAGCTCGCTGAGTCGCTTGATCACGCTCCTCGGGCGCCTGACTGGTGACAGGCTCACGCACCTGATAGAGACCTTTCACGGTTTCGGCATGACTGGCGAGACTGAAAAGGGAAAAACAGCTCAAACATAAAAATCTAGAAAGCAAACGCATGGAAGATTCCTGACGGCAAGAGCGGCTGGAACTGACCGCATGAAGGCATTGAGCAAGGCTGTGACCATTGCCTCGCGCAAAACATTCACCCGACCCCGATAAGTTTTTGACGCTGCCATAACGATAGACGGTTAATCGCGATACCTTATACAGCCAAGCAACACGCCACTAGGGGCGTTCAATATCATTTTTTTTAATGGGATATGCCCCTGCTGTCGGCGTGAGGATGGCCGCTGCCCCTCAAGCCTGATAAAATCGCGCGCCTTCGCAGACCGGCAACAGCCGGGTAATCCGAATTTTGTGTGAGGCAATCGCCCCCCGTCGAATTCGGTGTCCCCGCTGGACTCGGTCGTTACCCCTGAATCCCCCCTAAAGGCCTGGATCATGAGCAAGCAACCCTCCCTGAGCTACAAGGACGCCGGTGTAGACATCGACGCCGGTGAAGCATTGGTCGAACGCATCAAGAGCGTCGCCAAGCGCACCGCGCGCCCGGAAGTCATGGGCGGCCTGGGCGGTTTCGGCGCCCTCTGCGAAATTCCGGCCGGCTACAAGCAGCCCGTGCTGGTCTCCGGCACCGACGGCGTGGGCACCAAGCTGCGCCTGGCACTGAACCTGAACAAACACGACAGCATCGGCATCGACCTGGTGGCCATGTGCGTAAACGACCTGGTGGTCTGCGGCGCCGAGCCACTGTTCTTTCTCGACTACTACGCCACCGGCAAGCTCAATGTCGAAACCGCGACTCAGGTCGTGACCGGCATCGGCGCAGGCTGTGAACTGTCCGGCTGCTCCCTGGTCGGCGGCGAAACAGCTGAAATGCCTGGCATGTACGAAGGCGAAGACTACGACCTGGCCGGTTTCTGCGTCGGCGTCGTGGAAAAATCCGAAATCATCGATGGCTCGAAAGTCGCTGCCGGCGACGCCTTGCTCGCCCTGCCGTCTTCCGGCCCGCACTCCAACGGCTACTCGCTGATCCGCAAGATCATCGAAGTGTCGGGCGCAGATATCGAAAACATCCAGCTCGACGGCAAACCGCTGACCGACCTGCTGATGGCCCCAACCCGTATCTACGTGAAGCCGCTGCTCAAGCTGATCAAGGAAACCGGCGCTGTCAAAGCCATGGCCCACATCACCGGTGGTGGCCTGCTGGACAACATCCCGCGTGTTTTGCCAAAAGGCGCACAAGCGGTGGTCGACGTGGCGAGCTGGACCCGTCCTGCCGTGTTCGACTGGCTGCAAGAGAAAGGCAACGTCGACGAAAACGAAATGCACCGTGTGCTGAACTGCGGCGTCGGCATGGTCATCTGCGTGGCACAAGAGCACGTTGAAACCGCGCTGAATGTACTGCGTGATGCAGGCGAACAGCCATGGGTCATCGGCCAGATCGCCACGGCTGCCGAAGGCGCGGCCCAGGTTGAACTGAAGAACCTCAAGGCTCACTGATGCCTAAGACCTGTGATGTTGTGGTGCTGTTGTCCGGCACCGGCAGTAACTTGCAGGCCTTGATCGACAGCACGCGGACCGGCGACAGCCCGGTCCGCATCGCTGCGGTGATTTCCAACCGCGCCGACGCCTACGGCCTGCAACGTGCCAGGGATGCGGGTATCGACACCCGCGCCCTGGATCACAAGGCTTTCGAAGGTCGCGAGGCCTTTGATGCCGCGATGATCGAACTGATCGACGCCTTCAACCCCAAACTCGTGGTACTGGCCGGTTTCATGCGCATTCTCAGCGCTGATTTCGTGCGCCACTACGCGGGTCGCCTGCTCAATATCCATCCGTCGCTGCTACCCAAATACAAAGGGTTACACACTCATCAGCGCGCGCTGGAGGCCGGCGACACGGAGCACGGCTGCTCCGTCCACTTCGTCACCGAGGAACTCGATGGCGGACCACTGGTCGTACAGGCAGTAATACCGGTAGAGTTGCACGATTCGCCGCAGAGTCTGGCGCAGCGAGTCCATGCTCAGGAACACCTGATCTACCCGTTGGCTGTACGCTGGTTTGCCGAAGGTCGTTTATCACTCGGCGAACAAGGTGCTTTACTGGATGGCAAGTTACTCGCGGCCAGCGGCCACTTGATTCGAACCTAGGAGATATTATGCGTCGCGCCCTGCTCTTCGCTTGCGCTCTGTTTGCCTTGCCCCTGGCACAGGCTGCGGAACTTCAACCTTTCTCCGCCAGCTACACCGCCGACTGGAAACAGCTGCCCATGAGTGGCACGGCTGAACGCAGCCTGACCAAGGAAGCCAACGGCGTCTGGAAACTCAGCTTCAAGGCATCGATGATGATCGCCAGCCTGTCTGAAGAAAGCACCCTGACTCTGGACAAGGACACCCTGCTGCCTCAGTCCTACCACTTTGAGCGTGGGGGCCTGGGCAAAGCCAAGAAGTCTGATCTGGATTTCGACTGGACCACCAATTTGGTCACCGGCATGGATCGTGGCGACCCGGTCAAGGTTCCGCTCAACCGCGGGATGCTCGACAAGTCCACGTATCAATTGGCCCTTCAGCGCGACGTCGCCGCCGGCAAAAAGAGCATGAGCTATCAGGTCATCGACGGTAGCGAAGTCGATACCTATGACTTCCGCGTACTGGGCTCGGAAAAAGTCGACACCAAGGCCGGCAAGATCGATGGGATCAAGGTCGAGCGTGTGCGCGACCCGACACAGAATAAACGCACCACCGTCTTGTGGTTCGCCAAGGAGTGGGATTACCTGCTGGTTCGCCTGCAACAAGTTGAAACCGACGGCAAGGAGTACAACATCATGCTCCTCGACGGCAAGGTCAACGGTAAAGCAGTCAAAGGCAGCTAAACCGGGCTCGACACGAAAATCCGGAGTCCGATAAGGATTCCGGATTTTTTTTGCCTGCTGGAACTTAAATCCGCGCCAACGCTTGCGCCAGATCAGCGCGCAGGTCTTCGACGTCCTCGACCCCCACGGACAATCGCACCAGCGCATCGCCGATGCCCAGTTGCGCACGGGTGTCGGCGGGGATGGTCGCGTGGGTCATGATCGCCGGGTGCTCAATCAGGCTTTCCACCCCGCCCAGGCTCTCGGCAAGCGCAAAGATCTGCACGCTCTCCAGAAAGCGCTTGGCGCCCGCCAGATCGCTGTTCAAATCGAGTGAAATCATCCCGCCAAAACCGCGCATCTGTTGCCGCGCCAATTCGTGCTGCGGATGGGATGGCAGGCCCGGGTAGTAGACGCGCGCTACCTGCGGCTGTTGTTCCAGCCATTGCGCCAGCGCCAGTGCATTACTGCAATGACGCTCCATGCGCAATGCCAGGGTTTTCACGCCGCGCAGGGTGAGAAAGGCGTCAAATGGCCCGGCGATGGCGCCCACCGCGTTTTGCAGAAAGCCCAGTCGCTCCCCCAGCTCCGCGTTCTGCCCAACCACCGCGATTCCGCCGATCACGTCGGAGTGGCCATTCAAATACTTGGTGGTTGAGTGCACCACGACATCGAAGCCCAGTTCCAGCGGGCGCTGGATCCACGGGCTCGCGAAGGTGTTGTCGGCCACGCAAATGATGCCGCGCTGACGACAGATGCGCGCGATGGCGGCGAGGTCAGTGAGACGCAGCAATGGGTTGCTCGGAGTCTCGACGCAGACCATTCGCGTGTCGTCCTGCAGCGCCGCTTCGAAAGCCGCCAGGTCCGTCAGATCGACGAAACTGAAACGATGCCCGGCGCTGCGCCGACGCACCTTGTCGAAAAGGCGAAACGTGCCGCCATATAAATCATTGCCCGAGACGATATGCGAATCGGCATCGAGCAATTCGAGCACCGTGGAAATCGCCGCCAGCCCGGACGCGAACGCAAAGGCCTGGGTGCCCCCTTCGAGATCCGCCACGCAGCGCTCCAGCGCCCAGCGCGTCGGGTTATGCGAACGCCCGTAATCGAGACCTTTGTGTACGCCAGGACTTTGCTGCAAATAGGTGGAGTTGGCGTAGATCGGCGGCATTAACGCCCCAGTGGAGGGGTCCGGCGCCTGCCCGGCATGAATCACACGTGTGGCAAACCCATAAGACGCAGCATCTTTATCGTGACTCATGCCAGGGATCTCCGTAGATGATTGAGTAGGTCAAAGCGGGTAATCAGTCCGTGGAAGCCCGAGGCATCGGCAATGATCGCCACCAGCCCACGGTCGAGTTCCGCCTGCAACTGCGCCAGACTGGCAGCGGCAGGCAGCGTTTGCAGCTTGTCAGTCATCGCGCTGGCCACCGTCGAGCGGAAGTGCGAGGCGTCCTGATGCACCCTCAGCAGAATGTCGGACTCGTCAATCACACCGACCAGCCGCTGGCCGTCCACCAGCACCGGCAGTTGTGACACGTCCGCCAGGCGCATGCGCTGGAAAGCGGTCAGCAGCGTGTCGTCAGGGCCCACGCTGATCACTCGACCATCCTCGAAACGGCGCGAGATCAGGTCACGAAGATCGCCGTAGTGCTTGTATTGCAACAGGCCCTGATCGTTCATCCACTGATCGTTGTAGACCTTCGACAGGTAGCGGGTGCCGGTGTCGCAGACAAAACTCACGACCCGTTTCGGCTCGGTTTGCTCGCGGCAATAACGCAGTGCCGCCGCCAGCAGTGTCCCGGTCGACGAGCCACCGAGAATGCCTTCGGCGCGCAACAGTTGGCGGGCATGATCGAAGCTTTCTTCGTCGCTGATCGAATACGCGTGGCGCACGCTCGACAGGTCGGCAATCGAGGGAATGAAATCTTCGCCAATACCCTCCACCGCCCAGGAACCGGGGGTTCCAAGGGTGCCGCTGCGGCTGTATTCGGCCATTACCGAGCCGACAGGGTCGGCCAACACCATGACCAGATTCGGTTGAACGCGGTTAAAGAAGCGGGTCAAGCCGGTCAACGTGCCCGCCGAACCGACGCCAACGACGATGGCATCGACATCATGCTGGGTTTGCGCCCAGATCTCTGGCGCGGTGCTGCATTCGTGAGCCAGCGGGTTGGCCGGATTGTTGAATTGATCGGCAAAGAACGCGTCGGGAATTTCCTGTGCCAGCCGCGCGGCTACATCCTGGTAGTACTCGGGATGGCCCTTACCGACATCCGAGCGGGTGATATGCACCTCGGCGCCCATTGCCTTGAGGTGCAGGACTTTCTCGGTAGACATCTTGTCGGGCACCACCAACACCACGCGATATCCTTTGGCACGGCCGACAAGGGCCAGCCCCAGACCGGTATTGCCGGCAGTGGCCTCGACGATGGTGCCACCAGGTTGCAGGCGACCATCGCGCTCGGCAGCGTCGATCATCGCCAGACCGATGCGATCCTTGATCGATCCACCGGGGTTTTGTGATTCGAGTTTGAGAAATAGCGTACACGGGCCGGTATCGAAACGACTGACACGCACCAGCGGCGTGTTACCAATCAGTTCAAGGACGGCGGGGCGGGATTCATTCGGCATGTCTTCACCTTGCTAGGTTATTCGCACTGGATGGACACCAACCTGCTGCGCGTCATTGTGTGACGGTCGCAGGTAATACCTCGCTTGGACCATAGGCCGCGATGGCGTCATTCGCAACCGCGCGCGGCCGGCCGGTCGCCCGGTATCCGTTCAACGAACGGGCATGCGCCCGGAAGAAAGTGGAACGCGCCGACGCAGGAATGCTCTATAACTTCAAGGTTATTTTTGACCGTACGACTTTTCCAGCCTGGGAGGCTTTCCATGACCGTTACCGTCAATACCGTTTCCGCCGAAGGTTTTCGCCATAGCGTTCAAATCGACGACCACGAACTGTTTGCCGACGTGCCGACCTCGGCTGGCGGTGAAGGCTCGGCGCCAGAACCCCACGATTACTTCGATGCAGCCTTGGGGGCGTGCAAAGCCTTGACTCTGAAGATGTATGCCAAGAAGAAGGACATCCCGCTGACCGGTGTCACTGTCGAGGTCAAACGCGACAACAGCGAAGAGCAGAAAGGCAAATACGCCCTGCACGTCAAACTGACACTCAAGGGCGTGCTCACCGATGCGCAGCGCGAAGAACTGCACCGCGTCGCCGACCGCTGCCCGGTCCACAAGCTGATGACCAGCACCGAGGTCAGCATCGAAACCCACCTGTCCGAAGGTGCGTTCAGCCAATAGCGGCAACGGCAGCGCAAGCGGGTTATGCTCCATGCATCACCCGCTCAGCCTGGAATGCAGCATGAACACTCCGCTCGTGATCCGCCCTCGCGCCGAAGATGTCGAAGGCCAGCCGATTCTTCGCCCATTGCCGTCAGCCAAATGCCGCAGCGTCGGGCCTTTCGTGTTTTTCGACCACATGCTCCAGACCCATTATCCGGCAGGCAAAGGCATGAATATCCGACAGCATCCGCACATCGGTCTGTCGACCCTCACCTACTTGTTTGAAGGGCAGATCCAGCACAAGGACAGCCTCGGCTCCGATCAAGTGGTGAGCGCCGGCGATGTCAGCTGGATGACCGCCGGCAGCGCGATTGCCCATGTCGAGCGAACACCCGAGGCGTTGAAAGACAGTGGCTTTACGATGCACGGCTTGCAGATCTGGCTGGCATCGCCGAAGGAGCATGAACAAGGTCCGGGGTACTACAGCCATCATCCGGCGAGCACCTTGCCGGTCAGCGATAACCTTGGTGTGAAGATCCGGATGATTGCCGGGTCAGGCTTTTGTCTGAAATCGCCAGTCCCGGTGCTTTCTCCTACGTTGTATGCGGAATTGAACCTGCAAACAGCGACCACACTGCTGATTCCCGCCGAGCATGAGGAGCGCGCGCTGTATGTCCTGAGTGGCGAAGCGCAGCTGGATGGCGAGACGCTGGAATTGAATTCGCTGGTGGTGTTGCCGGCTGGGGAAGAGATGACTCTGTTTGCCGAGAGCGACTGTCATGCCGTGCTGTTTGGTGGTGCACCGCTGGACGGGCCACGGCGGATCAACTGGAATTTTGTCGCGAGTGATCCGGCGGTTATCGATGAAGCGCGGCGGCGCTGGGCGGCCGGGGATTGGCCAACTGTGCCGGGGGAAAATGAGCGAATCGAACTGCCTTAGCTTTTTCGATGACCGTTACACCGTCATCGCGAGCAGGCTCAGTCCTACAAGGGGAAATGCATTCCAAAAATGTGGGGGTGAGCCTGTTCGTGATGAGGCCAGTCATGACACCAGAGTGTCAGGGCAAAAACTGCTATCAGCCTTTAAACACTTCATCCAGCAAATTGTGCATTGACGTAAACGCCCGCGCCGCTATCTTCGCGTCATACATCATCATGCCCGGCACGTTCGCATGCGGATCGGTAAAGGAATGTACCGCCCCGCCATAGCTCAGCAATTGCCAGTCCACACCCGCCGCATTCATTTCCGCTTCGAACTCTGGCAGTTGCTCTTTGGGTACCAATGGATCGGCTGCACCGTGCAGCACCAGCACCGAGCCCTTGATGTTTTTGGCATCCGCCGGGGCAGGCGAATCCAGTGTTCCATGGAACGATACCGTCGCTTTTAACGGCGCACCTGTGCGGGCCAGGTCCAGGGCACAGCAACCACCGAAGCAAAAACCGAATGCCGCCAGTTTCGAGATATCGACCGCTGCTTCGCCTTGGCTTTGCAGCTGTTCAAACGCCGCTTGCAGTCGCTTGCGCAACAACGCACGGTCATGTTTCAACGGCATCATTGCGGCGCCCGCCTCGTCACCATTCTGCGGACGAACAGATTGACCATACACGTCCGCAATCAGCACCACATAACCTTTGGACGCCACGGACTTGGCTATCACTTCGGCCCCGGCACTGACACCCATCCAGTTCGGCGCCATCAGCAAGCCCGGACGCGGGCCTTTGTGGTCAGCATCGAACGCCAGACGGCCTTCATAGGGCTGGCCATCAATTTGATAAACGACAGAACGTACAGTGATTTGGCTCATGACACACTCCCAGTAAAAGACACCAGAATGAAAAAAACCCGCCGAAGCGGGTTTTTTTACAACGCAGTTAGACCGACAGTTCAACCAACAGCTTGTTCAGACGGCGCACATACGCGGCCGGGTCCTTCAAGCTGTCACCGGCAGCCAGTGCCGCCTGATCGAAGAGAATGTGCGACAGGTCGCCGAAGCGCTCTTCGCTCTGCTCGTTGTCGAGCTTCTCGATCAGCGGGTGAGCCGGGTTGAACTCGAAGATCGGTTTCGAATCCGGAACCTTCTGACCGCTGGCTTCGAGTATCTGACGCATCTGCATGCCCAGGTCCTGCTCGCCGATCGCCAGAATCGCCGGGGAATCGGTCAGACGGTGGGAAACCCGTACTTCAGCAACCGAATCACCCAGTGCGGTTTTCAGACGCTCAACCAGACCTTCTTTGGACTTGGCAACTTCTTGCGCAGCTTTCTTGTCCTCTTCCGAGTCCAGATTGCCCAAGTCCAGGTCACCGCGCGCCACGTCGACGAAGCTCTTGCCGTCGAAGTCGTTGAGGTAGCTCATCAGCCACTCGTCGATACGATCGGTCAGCAGCAGCACTTCGATGCCTTTCTTGCGGAAGACTTCCAGGTGCGGACTGTTTTTGACTTGCGCGTAGGTTTCGCCAGTCAGGTAGTAGATCTTGTCCTGACCTTCCTTGGCGCGAGCCAGGTACTCGGCCAGACCCACCACTTGCTCGCCTTCTTCACCGTTGGTCGACGCGAAACGCAGCAGGCCAGCGATTTTCTCTTTGTTGGCGAAGTCTTCTGCCGGGCCTTCTTTCATGACCTGACCGAAGTTCTTCCAGAAGCTCTTGTATTGCTCAGGCTCGTTCTTCGCCAGTTTTTCCAGCATGTCCAGAACGCGCTTGGTCAACGCCGATTTCATCGAATCGATGATCGGGTCTTTCTGCAGGATTTCCCGCGACACGTTCAGCGACAGGTCATTGGAATCGACCACGCCCTTGATGAAACGCAGGTACAGCGGCAGGAACGATTCGGCCTGATCCATCACGAACACGCGTTGCACGTACAGCTTCAGGCCTTTCGGCGCTTCACGCTGGTACAGGTCGAACGGAGCACGGGCCGGCACGTAGAGCAGCGAGCTGTATTCGAGCTTGCCTTCGACCTTGTTGTGGCTCCAGCTCAGCGGGTTCTCGAAATCGTGAGCAACGTGCTTGTAGAACTCCTGGTATTCCTCGTCCTTCACTTCGGTGCGAGGACGGGTCCACAAGGCGCTGGCGCGGTTAACGGTTTCCCATTCCGCAGCCGGCTGCTCTTCACCTTCAGCAGCGGCCACTTCTTTTGGCAACTCGATCGGCAGAGCGATATGGTCGGAGTACTTCTTGATAATGTTGCGCAGACGCCAGCCATCGGCGAATTCGTCTTCACCGGACTTCAGGTGCAGGACGATGCGAGTGCCGCGCTCGGCTTTTTCAATCGTGGCAACTTCAAAATCGCCTTCGCCCTTGGACGACCAGTGCACGCCTTCGCTGGCCGCATCACCGGCACGACGGCTGAACACGTCGACTTTGTCGGCGACGATGAATGCAGAGTAGAAACCCACACCGAACTGACCGATCAGGTGCGAATCTTTCTTCTGATCGCCAGACAGGTGTTTCATGAAATCGGCAGTGCCGGATTTGGCGATAGTCCCCAGATGGGTGATCGCTTCTTCACGGTTCATGCCAACGCCGTTGTCTTCGAGGGTGACGGTTTTAGCGTCCTTGTCGAAGCTCACACGGATTTTCAGTTCGGCGCCACCTTCCAGCAATTCAGGCTTGGACAGGGCTTCGAAACGTAATTTATCGACAGCGTCAGAGGCGTTCGAGATCAATTCGCGAAGGAAGATTTCCTTGTTGGAATACAGCGAATGGATCATGAGGTGCAGCAGTTGCTTCACCTCGGTCTGGAAGCCCAGGGTTTCCTTTTGAGTTTCCACACTCATGGTCATCAAACTCCAATCAGATGGCAGTGGCCGCGACCTTCAGGGTCGTCGGCGGGTTGTCATCCAAGTTGGGGGCTGCGTTCAGGATTTCAAGGGCTCTTCAATTTTGAAATGGGCGCGAGCCGTCGCAATGGGCTCGGATTCGGTGCTTTGCCAGGCGGCAACGGCCACGTTGGCGACCCGGCGTCCCTGTCGGCACACCTGACATTTGGCCCAGGTATCGCGAAACTGCCCCGCGCGCAGGTAATCGAGGGAGAAGTCGATGATCTTCGGCACCCCGGGTGAGCCAGCGAAAATCAGCAGATGCAGCGCGGCCGAGAGTTCCATGAACCCGGCAATCACGCCGCCATGAATCGCCGGCAATAAAGGGTTACCAATGTTGTCCTTGTTGGCCGGCAGTCGAAACAGCAGGTCATCCCCCACCCGCGAACATTCGACGCCAATCAGTTTGGCGTAAGGAATCAGATGCAAGAGTGAAGCGTAGTCGCCCTTCTCGTGGGCCTCTTGCAGTTGTTCCTTGAAGGAATCGGTCATTGCGCACCTCCGGCGAGGACGCCGCCAAAGCCTTTGGTGCCTTTGATGGCCTTGCCCATGCGCATGAATGTGCCGACGACATGGGCGATGGGTTGTTCGGGATCGTCCTGATAGGCGAAACCGCGAGCGAAGATCACATCACTGGTTACTCGGTAGCATTGGGCGAAACCGTAGACATCTTTATGCGGTTCGGCGGCATGCATGTAGTCGATGCGTAGATCGAGGGTCGGGCAGACTTCAAATTCAGGTAGCACGCACAGGGTCGACATACCGCACGCCGTATCCATCAACGATGTCAGTGCGCCGCCGTGAATCACGCCGGTTTCTGGGTTGCCAACGATTTTCGGGCTATACGGCAAGATGACCGTTAGTCCGTCATTACTGGCACTGTGTACTCGCAACCCGAGGACCTGACAATGCCTGAGCGCTGACAAGAATCGCGTTGCACGCTCAAAAACAGGGTTTTCGGCCATGTGATAAAAAACTCTAGTTAGTGGGGATCTGAAGTCTTGGGAGAAGCAAAAAGTTCCTTATCGAATGACCTTCATTTATTTGAGTGAAATGAGGAACTTATCATTGCAGGCGGTGCTCGAAAGGCCAGTAGTTATTTCCATAAGGAGAAACACCCCATGCGTAAGACTTTAGCTATTGCCTTGATGTTGACCGCTTCCCTCGGTCTCGCTGCCTGCGATAAAAAATCCGAGGACAAAGCTCAAGATGCAGCCAAACATGCTGAACAAGCTCAGCAGGACATGAACAAAGCTCAGGATAAAGTGAACGACGCTGCGAAAGAAAACGCCGAAGCTGCCAAAGCTCAGGCTGAATCGAACGCTGCCGCTGCAAAAGAAGCACCTAAAAACTAAAACAGTTTTTAGCGTGTAAAGAAAACCCGCCAAGTGCGGGTTTTCTTTTGCCTGCCATTTGCTCCGTTAGAGCAAAACGCTTCTAAAAGTCGGACTAATCATTAGTAACAACGAACAGACGAAACCGACAAACCAGACCAGACTGCGCTGCCAAGCCAAATCGCCCCAATAACACAGCAAATAGATAACGCGTGAAATCACAAAGATGATCGCCAGCGAGTCGATCAGCCACCCTTCGGTTTGTGTGGTGTGGGCCATCAACACCCCCACCGCAAACAATATAAAGGCTTCAAAACAGTTTTGATGTGCGGCCACCGCACGGGCGCCGAAGCCGGTAAGTTGCGCCTGTTGCTGACGCGGCTGGTGGTTGTTGTAACTGCCCTGCTCTTTCATCGCCTTGGCCACCGGCATGCGAGCGACATAGATCAGTAATGCACTGATGAACACGCACCAAAACGGAATATTCATTAAGCGGCCTCTTTGATTGCCTCGGGCAAGGGTGCCTCTGTTGGGGTATAGACCATCACATCCAGAACGTCGGAATGAAACTCCCGGCGATACAACACCAGCACTACGCCGGCACTCATCAGCATGAACAGCCACGGACTGACGAACCAGGCCAGCATGGTCATGCCGAAGTAGTAGGAACGCAGGCCGAAGTTGAACTGGTTGGCCGCCATGGAGATGACCCGTGCCGCTCGGGCAGCGAAGGCTTTGCGTTCTTGTTCGGAAACGTGGCGCTCTCCGACCATGGGTGCCGAGCCAATCAGAATCGCCGCAAAGTTGTACTGGCGCATGCACCAGCTGAAGGTGAAGAAGGCATAGACAAACACCAGCGCCAGGCACAGCAATTTGATCTCGGACATGCCTTGTGACGCCTGCTGCACCATCGGAATATCCGCCAACAACGACACCGCCCTTTCGGAAGCACCGAGCACGGTGAGAATACCGGCCAGAATAATCAATGTGCTGGAAGCGAAAAATGAGGCGTTACGCTCCAGGTTACCGACCACGCTGGCATCGGCGATGCGGTTATCGCGCAGCAGCATGCGACGCATCCAGTCTTCGCGGTACAGGTGCAACACGCTGGCCAGACACGCGGTGTCGCGCCCCTTCCACGTGGCATAACGGGTGTAACCGCCCCAGCAGATGACAAACCACAGCGCGGCGAGGATGTGGATCAAATTAGTGTGGATGAACGACATGCAGGTCCTTGTGATGTAAATGCGAAATACTCGCCCCCCCCGGTGGGAGCGAGCTTGCTCGCCAACGCGGTGGGTCAGTCAACATTTGTGTTGAATGATAAGCCGCCTTCGCGAGCAAGCTCGCTCCTACAATGGGTTTTGCAGTGCTTCGACGTTAGCTCAAGGAAAAAGGCACTGCACCTCACCCATAAAAAATGCCCCATATCGATTGATACGGGGCATTTCTGTTTCAGTCAGATGGCCCGCTTGTGGCAGGCCATTCAGCGAGTTACGCCAGCGCTTCTTCGCGTTTGCCCAGCAGGCGATCGCAAACCACTGCGACCACCAAGGTCATGACCGCTGGCACCAGCCACGCCAGGCCCTGCTCGCTCAGCGGCAAGTGAGACAGCTGAGTCGGCATCCAGTCCGCCAGACCCGCGCCCTTGAGCGCGTCGATCATGCCGAAGAGGAACGACACCAGCATCACCGGACCGACAATGCGGCCCTGCTCATGCCAGAAGTCCTTGCAGAAGCTCAGCGCCACCAGGGCGATGCATGGCGGGTAAATCGCTGTCAGTACCGGGATCGAGAAGGCAATCAGCTTGGTGAGGCCCAGGTTGGACACCAGCAAGGAGAACACCGCCAGGATGATGACCAGCGTCTTGTAGGAGAGTGGCAGCACGCGACTGAAGTACTCGGCGCAAGCACAGGTCAAGCCGACCGCTGTCACCAAGCAGGCCAGCGAGATCAGCACGGCCAGGAAACCGCTGCCCAACGAACCGAAGGTATGTTGAACGTAGGCGTGCAATACCGCCGCGCCATTGGTCGCACCGGCGGCCACTTCATGGCTGCCCGAACCAAGGCGGAACAGGCTGACGTAAACCAGCGCCAGGCCCACGCCGGCAATCAGCCCGGCAATGATTGCGTAACGGGTAATCAGCACCGGCGATTCAACGCCACGTGAGCGGATCGCGTTAACGATGACGATGCCGAATACCAAAGCGCCCAGGGTATCCATGGTCAGGTAACCATTGATGAAGCCTTGGGAGAACGGTGCCGCGACGTACTCCGGTGTGGCCACGCCGATATCACCGGCAGGCAACGCGAACGCGGCGATGCCGAGTGCGGCCAGGGCGATGATCTTCAGCGGTGCGAGGAAACGTCCTACGGTATCCAGCAATCGGCCCGGGTAGAGCGAGATGAAGAACACGATCAGGAAGTACACCGAACTGTAGAGGAACAGCGCCAGCGGGCTCTCGCCGGTCAACGGCGCCAGGCCGACTTCGAACGATACCGTGGCGGTACGTGGCGTCGCGAACAATGGGCCAACGGCGAGGTAGCACGCAGCAGCCAGCAGGCCACCGGCGACTTTGCCGATCGGGCTGCTAAGGGCATCCATCGCACCACCCACTTTCGCCAGTGCTACCACCGTGATCACCGGCAAACCGACTGCGGTGATCAAGAAGCCCAGCGCTGCCATCCAGACATTAGGCCCGGACTGCAAACCGACGATAGGCGGGAAAATGATGTTGCCAGCCCCGACAAACAGGGCAAACGTCATAAAACCAAGTGCCAGGATGTCCTGGCCTTTCAACACTTTCATTAAGGAAATACCACACTACTGAATCGGAATTTAGAGAGGGATTTCCCTTGGGGGTGAGGGAAATGCTGTCGATCCGTATAGGACTGACCCTTTAGCGCGTCGCTGCCTTGTGGGCGGCGTTCGCAAAAATGGCGGCTAGCCTAACGAATTCGCCCGAAAAACGCACTGTTAGAGGGCGAACTATCCGATACGCGACGTTTCTGTGTCGCGTTTTTGCATGTTAATGGTTGTCGCCTGTAAGTCCGTCATCGTCGGAACGCCAGAAACGACAAAGGCCACCCGAAGGTGGCCTTTGTTTGGTGAAGCGTGAGTTAAGCGCGAGGCTTACTTCATCGCCCAACCGGTCAGCTCGGACAAAGCCTTGCCGATGTCTGCCAGCGAACGCACGGTTTTAACGCCTGCGTCTTCCAGGGCAGCAAACTTCTCGTCTGCAGTGCCTTTGCCGCCAGAGATGATTGCGCCAGCATGGCCCATGCGCTTGCCCGCAGGGGCAGTCACACCAGCGATGTAGGAAACAACCGGCTTGGTCACGTTTGCCTTGATGTAGGCAGCCGCTTCTTCTTCAGCCGAACCGCCGATCTCGCCGATCATGACGATCGCTTCGGTCTTCGGGTCTTCCTGGAACAGCTTCAGGATGTCGATGAAGTTCGAACCCGGGATCGGGTCACCGCCGATGCCGACGCAAGTCGACTGACCGAAACCGGCGTCAGTAGTCTGCTTGACAGCTTCGTAGGTCAGGGTGCCGGAACGGGAAACGATACCGACCTTGCCTGGCAAGTGAATGTGACCTGGCATGATGCCGATCTTGCATTCGCCTGGAGTGATCACGCCTGGGCAGTTAGGACCGATCAGGATGACACCCAGCTCGTCGCATTTAACTTTAGCGTCCAGCATGTCCAGGGTAGGAATGCCTTCGGTGATGCAGACGATCAGCTTGATGCCGCCGAAAGCAGCTTCCAGGATCGAGTCTTTGCAGAAAGGAGCTGGAACGTAGATCACGCTGGCGGTGGCGCCAGTGGCAGCTACAGCATCTTTCACGGTGTTGAACACTGGCAGACCCAGGTGTTCGGTGCCGCCTTTGCCCGGAGTTACGCCGCCAACCATCTTGGTGCCGTATTCGAGGGCTTGCTGGGTGTGGAAGCTACCTTGCGAACCGGTAATACCCTGGCAGATAACTTTGGTGTCTTTATTGATCAGGACGCTCATTATTTGCCCTCCGCAGCTTTAACGACTTGTTGAGCAGCGTCGGTCAGGCTGGTAGCAGCGATGATGTTCAAACCGCTTTCTGCCAGTACTTTAGCGCCCAGCTCAGCGTTGTTGCCTTCAAGGCGAACAACAACCGGGATTTTCACGCCGACTTCTTTCACAGCGCCGATGATGCCTTCGGCAATCATGTCGCAACGAACGATGCCGCCGAAGATGTTGACCAATACTGCAGCGACGTTAGTGTCGGACAGGATGATCTTGAACGCTTCGGTAACGCGTTCTTTGGTAGCACCGCCGCCTACGTCGAGGAAGTTGGCTGGTTTGCCGCCATGCAGGTTGACGATGTCCATGGTACCCATGGCCAGGCCAGCACCGTTGACCATGCAACCGATGTTGCCTTCCAGTGCTACGTAGTTCAGTTCGAACTTGGCAGCGTGCGCTTCGCGCGGATCGTCTTGCGACGGATCGTGGAAAGTCTTCAGCTTAGGCTGACGGTACATGGCGTTGGCGTCGATGTTGATCTTGGCATCGAGGCAATGCAGATCGCCGTCAGCCTTGATCACCAGCGGGTTCACTTCCAGCAGAGCCAGGTCGTGATCCTTGAACAGCTTGGCCAGACCTACGAAGATCTTGGCGAACTGAGCAACTTGCTTGCCTTCCAGACCCAGTTGGAATGCCAGCTCGCGACCCTGGAATGGCTGAGCGCCAACCAGTGGATCGATAGTGGCTTTCAGAATTTTTTCTGGAGTGTCGTGAGCGATTTTCTCGATGTCCACGCCACCTTCGGTGGAAGCCATGAACACGATGCGACGGCTCGAACGGTCAACGACAGCGCCCAGGTACAGCTCTTTAGCGATATCAGTGCACGATTCAACCAGGATCTTGGTGACTGGCTGACCATTGGCGTCAGTCTGGTAAGTCACCAGACGCTTGCCCAGCCACTGCTGTGCGAATGCCTTAGCGTCTTCTTTGCTGCGAACCAGCTTAACGCCGCCCGCTTTACCGCGACCACCAGCGTGGACCTGGGCTTTGACAACCCACTCGGTGCCACCGATTTTGTCGCAAGCTTCTGCTGCTGCTTCCGGGGTGTCTACTGCGTAACCGGTAGAAACTGGCAGGCCGTATTCAGCGAACAGCTGCTTACCCTGATACTCGTGAAGATTCATGCTTATTACCGTCTTCGTTAGGTACTGCGCATTCGGTGCTGCACTTGTTCAAGTGCCGCACCACCTGTGACTGCTGCTTGCGTAGCTTTCCGGACAACCGGTGCAGCTACGCAAGACTGCGTCCAGCGGATATTCCGCGGTGAGTCTTGCATGCAAGGCTCACGACGGGCCATTCCGCCGTGGTTTCTTATTGTCTTAACGCTTCTTGCGGTTGGCGATGTGGATGGCGCCGCCATTCACAGCCAGAGCGGCTTCGTGCAAGGCTTCAGACAGGGTCGGATGGGAGAAAACCATCATGCCCAGGTCTTCAGCGCTGGTGCCGAATTCCATGCCGATCGCGCCCTGCTGAACCAGTTCTGCAGCGCTCGGGCCTATCACGTGGACGCCCAATACGCGGTCAGTCTTGGCATCGGCGATGACTTTAACGAAACCGCCGGTATCGTTGGCTGCCATGGCACGGCCACTGGCTGCGAACGGGAAGGTGCCAACGTTAACTTCAACGCCTTCAGCCTTCAAGGCCTGCTCGGTTTTACCGACCCATGCGATTTCCGGGTGAGTATAAATAACCGAAGGGATCAAGTCATAGTTCATCTGGGCTTTGTGGCCCTTGATGCGTTCAACGACCATGATGCCCTCTTCCGAGGCCTTGTGCGCCAGCATCATGCCGCGCACCACGTCGCCGATGGCGTATACGCCCGGCACGGTGGTGGCGCAATGATCGTCAACGTGCACGAAACCGCGCTCGTCCAGGGTCACGCCGCAATCAGCGGACAGCAGATCAGTGGTCACTGGACGGCGACCAACGGCTACGATCAGCTTGTCGAAAGTGATGTTCTGTTCGCCCTTGGCATCGGTGTAGTTCACCACGACTTCGTCGCCGTTCACTTTGGAACCGGTAACGCGTGCGCCGAGCTTGATGTCCAGACCCTGTTTGGTCAGGGTTTTCAGCGCTTCCTTGGAAACGGCAGCGTCAGCGGCCATCAGGAAGGTGTCCAGCGCTTCGAGAACGGTCACTTCGGCACCCAGACGGGACCAGACCGAACCCAGTTCCAGACCGATAACGCCAGCGCCGATCACGCCCAGACGCTTAGGTACGGATTGGAATTCCAGTGCGCCAGTCGAATCGACGATCACATTCTGGTCGACCGGAGCCGGTGGAATGTCGATCGGACGCGAGCCTGGAGCCAGAATCACGTTTTCGGCTTCGATGATTTCTACCGAGCCGTCAGGCTTGGTGACTTCAACTTTCTTGCCGGCCAGCAGCTTGCCGTGCCCCTGAATGGAAGTCACACCGTTGGCTTTGAACAGGGTGGCAACACCCGAAGTCAGGCCTTTGACGATGTTGGCTTTACGGCCGACCATTGCTGGTACGTCCATGGTCACGCCAGCGTGGTTGATACCGTGGATCGCGAAACCATCTTGGGCTTCGTGGAACTTCCAGGAGCTGTCCAGCAGCGCCTTGGATGGAATGCAGCCGACGTTCAGGCAAGTACCGCCCAGAGCCAGTTTGCCTTCCTTGTCTGTGTACTTCTCGATGCAGGCCGTCGTCAGACCAAGCTGCGCTGCTTTGATGGCAGCTACATAGCCGCCAGGGCCCGCGCCGATCACTACTACGTCAAATTTCTGCGACATTCAAAAAATCCTCTTTTTTGCGGCAAGCTTGAAGCCACAAGCCTCAAGCCAGGCTGCCCTTTCGTGCAGCCTGGAACCTGAAACCTGCAGCCGCTTCTATCAGATATCCAGCAACAAACGAGCCGGGTCTTCCAGCAGGTTCTTGATGGTCACCAGGAAGGTCACAGCTTCTTTGCCATCGATCAGACGGTGATCGTAGGACAGAGCCAGGTACATCATCGGACGGATGACGACCTGACCGTTGATCGCCATAGGGCGCTGCAGAATGTTGTGCATGCCCAGAATAGCTGCTTGCGGCGGGTTGACGATCGGTGTCGACATCATCGAACCGAAAGTACCACCGTTGGTGATGGTGAACGTGCCGCCGGTCATTTCGTCCATCGACAGTTTGCCGTCACGGGCTTTCTTGCCGAAGGTAGCGATGCCGCCTTCGATTTCAGCCAGGCTCATCAGTTCGGCGTTACGCAGAACCGGCACAACCAGACCACGGTCGCTGGAAACAGCAACGCCGACGTCGGCGTAGCCGTGGTAAACGATGTCGCCGCCGTCGATCGAGGCGTTAACAGCCGGGAAGCGTTTCAGCGCTTCGGTGGCCGCTTTCACGAAGAACGACATGAAGCCCAGGCGTACGCCGTTGTGGGACTTCTCGAACAGGTCCTTGTACTTCGAACGCAGGGCCATGACTTCGGTCATGTCGACTTCGTTGAAGGTGGTCAGCATCGCCATGTTCGACTGAGCTTCTACCAGACGCTTGGCCACGGTAGCGCGAACGCGGGTCATCGGAACGCGCTTCTCGATGCGGTCGCCAGCAGCGAACACAGGAGCAGCGGCAGCAGGCGCTGCAGCCTTGGCAGGCGCGGCAGCTGGAGCGGCTTTTTTGGCAGCAACAGCCGCTACCACGTCTTCCTTGGTCACACGACCGCCTTTGCCAGTGCCGGCAACGGACGCGATGTTGATGCCGTTTTCTTCAGCCAGCTTGCGAGCAGCCGGTGCAGCAACAGGATCGTCTTCGCCTTCAGCAGCCGGGGCAGCCGCTTGTGCCGCGGCCGGAGCGGCAGCTGGAGCGGCAGCAGCAGCGCCACCTGCAACGATGGAGCCCAGGACTTCGTCGGACAGAACGGTGTCGCCTTCGTTCTTGACGATAGCGCCCAGCACGCCGTCAGCAGTCGCCAACACTTCCAGCACAACCTTGTCGGTTTCGATGTCGACGATCAGGTCGTCACGTTTTACCGCGTCGCCCGGTTGTTTGTGCCAGGTGGCAACGGTGCCATCGGCAACCGATTCCGGGAAAGTGGGGGCTTTGATTTCGATAGCCATTATCTGTGTGTCCTTAAATTCGGTTTCAAGTGCGCGAAGGCGTTAAACAGTAAAGGCGTCTTGCAGCAGTTTTTCCTGCTGCTCAGCGTGCATCGATGCATAACCACATGCAGGTGCAGCAGAAGCCTCACGGCCCGCGTACTCAAGTACGAGAGACTTGTTGAGGGTACTGATGCTACGACGCAAGTGGTGTTGGCTGCAGTACCAGGCACCCTGGTTCATCGGCTCTTCCTGACACCAAACGGCATGCTTGGCGTTGGTGTAAGGAGCCAGGACTTCTTTCAAGTCGTCCTCAGGGAATGGGTACAGCTGCTCGATACGCACGACGGCGATGTCGTCACGACCTTCGGCACGGCGTTTTTCCAGCAGGTCGTAGTAGACCTTGCCGCTACACAGAACAATGCGCTCGACCTTTTTCGGGTCTTGAGCATCGATTTCCGGGATCACGGTCTGGAACGAACCTTCGGCCAGATCTTCCAGAGTCGAGATGGCCAGCTTGTGACGCAACAGCGACTTCGGAGTCAGAACGATCAATGGCTTGCGCAGCGGGCGAATAACCTGACGACGCAGCAAGTGATAGATCTGAGCCGGCGTAGTCGGTACAGCTACCTGAATGTTGTGCTCGGCGCACAGTTGCAGGTAACGCTCCAGACGAGCCGACGAGTGCTCAGGACCCTGACCTTCATAACCGTGCGGCAACAGCATGGTCAGACCGCAGAGACGACCCCACTTGTGCTCGCCACTGGTAATGAACTGATCGATAACCACCTGGGCACCGTTGGCGAAGTCGCCGAACTGGGCTTCCCAGATCACCAGCGCATCAGGCGTGGTGGTCGAGTAACCATATTCGAACGCCAGAACCGCTTCTTCGGACAGGAACGAATCGTACATGTCGAAACGTGGCTGGCCGTTGTACAGGTTTTGCAACGGGATGTAGGTGCCCGCATCTTTCTGGTTGTGCAAGACAGCGTGACGGTGCGAGAACGTACCGCGACCGATGTCCTGTCCCGTCATGCGAATCGGGTGACCTTCGAACGCCAGGGTCGCGTACGCCATGGTTTCGGCGTAACCCCAGTTGATCGGCAGGCCGCCGGCTTGCATTTTTTGACGGTCTTCGTAGATTTTCGCGACTTGGCGCTGAACCACAAAACCTTCTGGAATTTCCAACAGCTTGGCGGACAGTTCCTGCAAGGTTTTCAGATCGAAACGCGTGTCGTGACGTGCAGTCCAGGCGTGGCCCAGATACGGACGCCAGTCCACGAACAACTCTTTGTTCGGCTCTTTGACCAGGCTTTTTACAACATGCAGACCGTTGTCCAGCGCGTTGCGGTATTCATCGATTTTCGCCTGAACACGCTCAGCGTCGAGCACACCACCCTGGGTCAGGCGATCGGCATACAGCTCACGGGTGGTGCGCTGCTTGGTGATCTGCTGATACATCAGAGGCTGTGTACCGCTTGGCTCGTCGGCCTCGTTGTGGCCGCGACGACGGTAGCAGAACATGTCGATGACCACATCGCGCTTGAACTGCATGCGGTAGTCAATGGCCAGCTGGGTCACGAACAATACAGCTTCCGGATCGTCACCATTCACATGGAGGATCGGCGCCTGGATCATTTTCGCAACGTCGGTCGCGTACTCGGTGGAGCGCGCGTCCAGCGGGTTGCTGATGGTGAAACCGACCTGATTGTTGATCACGATGTGCACGGTACCGCCGGTCTTGAAACCGCGGGTCTGCGACATCTGGAAGGTTTCCATCACCACGCCCTGACCTGCAATTGCAGCGTCACCGTGGATGGAGATCGGCAGAACCTTCTCACCGGTCGGGTCGTTACGACGATCCTGACGGGCGCGAACCGAACCCTCGACCACTGGAGAAACGATTTCCAGGTGGGACGGGTTGAACGCCATGGCGAGGTGAACTTCACCGCCAGTGGTCATCACGTTGGATGAGAAGCCCTGGTGATACTTAACGTCACCGGAACCCAGCTCGACCTTCTTCTTACCTTCGAACTCGTCGAACAACTCGCGCGGGTTCTTGCCGAAGGTGTTGACCAATACGTTCAGACGACCACGGTGGGCCATGCCGATGACGATTTCCTTGGTGCCGTAGGAGCCGGAACGCTGGATCAGCTCGTCGAGCATTGGAATCAGGCTTTCGCCGCCTTCCAGACCGAAACGCTTGGTACCCGGGTATTTGGTGCCCAGGTATTTTTCCAGGCCTTCGCCGGCGGTCACGCGCTCGAGCAAGTGGCTCTTGATGTCGGCGGAGTACGTCGGACGACCGCGCACGCTTTCCAGACGCTGCTGGAACCACTGGCGCTGCTCGGAATCGGTGATGTGCGTAAATTCAGCGCCGATGGTGCGGCAATATGTCTGCTGCAACGCTTCGTGAATTTCGCGTAGGCTCGCTTCCTCTTTGCCGATGAACAGGTCGCCGGCACGGAAGGTCGTATCAAGATCGGCATTGGTCAAGCCGTAATGATTGATCGACAGGTCTGCAGGTGCAGGACGCTGCCACAGCCCCAGCGGGTCAAGCTGGGCTGCCTGGTGGCCACGCATACGGTAGGCCTGGATCAATCGCAGCACTTCAACTTGCTTCTTCTCGTGCTCACTGCTCACGCTGCCGGCGGAAACCGGTTGGGCGCGGCGCTGGTTCTTTGCCAGCAAGACGAAATGATCGCGAATTGTGGAGTGCGAAACATCGGTAGCAGTGTTGCCATCAGCCGGCAACTTCTGAAAGTAGGTGCGCCACTCTTCTGGCACAGCGTTAGGGTCGTGCAGGTAGAGCTCGTAGAGCTCTTCCACATAGGCAGCGTTACTACCGGACAGGTAGGCGCTGTTCCACATGCGCTGCATCACGCTTTCTTGCATGCTTGGTCACCCTCGGTTAGGGGAACACCACCGGCGTCGACACCGAGCACGCTTGCAGAAGTCCGAATGCAGCGACCAAAACAAGCCACTTAGGATCACGCTGATAGTCCGGGTACCAGCCCGGATGCCCCTGCTTGTCTCATTTCTTCAAAATAAGAGCCGCAGCCTTGTAAGCTGCTGCTCAGGTTAAAACTACGGCGCCGGTTGAAGCCTGCGCCGTAGCATCTACGGGTACAGCGGTACTACATTTAAAACAGCTGAATCACACGCCGCTTTGCAGCAGCATGTTACGTACGTGACCGATGGCCTTAGTCGGGTTCAGGCCTTTCGGACAGACGTTGACGCAGTTCATGATCCCGCGGCAGCGGAATACGCTGAACGGGTCATCCAGCGAAGCCAGACGCTCGGCAGTCTTGGTGTCGCGGCTGTCTGCCAGGAAGCGGTACGCTTGCAGCAGAGCAGCTGGACCCAGGAACTTGTCCGGGTTCCACCAGAAGGACGGGCAGGAAGTCGAGCAGCAAGCGCACAGGATGCACTCGTACAGACCATCAAGCTTTTCACGCTCTTCCGGGGACTGCAGACGCTCGATGGCCGGAGCCGGCGTGTCGTTCTGCAGGAATGGCTTAACCTTCTCGTATTGCTTGTAGAAGATGCTCATATCAACGACCAGGTCACGGATAACCGGCAAACCTGGCAGTGGACGAACAATCAACTTGTTACCTTTTACGACAGAAGACAGCGGCGTGACGCATGCCAGGCCGTTTTTGCCGTTGATGTTCATGCCGTCGGAACCGCAAACACCTTCACGGCAAGAGCGACGATAGGAGAAACCTTCGTCCTGCTCTTTGATCAGGGCCAGCACGTCCAGCACCATCAGGTCTTTACCACCGGTATCGACCTGGAATTCCTGCATGAACGGCGCGGCGTCCTGATCAGGGTTGTAGCGATAAACACTGACTTGCAACATGGCGGCCACCCTTAATAAGTCCGAATCTTAGGTTCAAAAGTCGGAACAGTCTTCGGCGAGAAGTTCACAGCACGCTTGGTTACGCGCTTGTCACCCGGGAAGTACAGGGTGTGGCACAGCCAGTTTTCGTCGTCGCGGTCTTCGTAATCTTCACGGGCGTGAGCACCGCGGGACTCTTTGCGGATTTCTGCAGCGATGGCGGTGGCTTCGGCCACTTCCAGCAGGTTTTGCAGTTCCAGCGCTTCGATACGAGCAGTGTTGAACGCCTGGCTCTTATCGTTGATCTTGACGTTGGCGATACGGCCACGCAGATCAGCCAGCTGGGCAATACCCTTCTGCATGTATTCGCCGGTACGGAACACACCGAAGTAGTTCTGCATGCAACTTTGCAGTTCTTTACGCAGGGTAGCGACGTCTTCACCCTCGGTACGCGAGTTCAGGCCATCGAGACGTGCCAGGGCAGCGTCGATGTCGGACTGGCGAGGACGAGCGTAATCAACGCCTTCTTTCAGGGTCTGCTCCAGGAACAGACCGGCGGCGCGACCGAATACCACCAGGTCGAGCAGCGAGTTGCCGCCCAGACGGTTGGCACCGTGAACCGATACGCACGCCACTTCGCCTACAGCGAACAGACCAGGAATGATCTGGTCCTTGCCATCAGCGTCCTGAGTGATTGCCTGGCCATGAATGTTGGTGGCAACGCCGCCCATCATATAGTGGCAGGTTGGAACGACCGGAATCGGCGCCACGGCTGGATCGACGTGAGCGAAGGTCTTGGACAGTTCCATGATGCCTGGCAGACGACTGTGCAGAACTTCTTCACCAAGGTGATCGAGTTTCAGCATTACGTGGTCGCCATCCGGACCGCAACCGTTGCCGGCGATGATTTCTTTAACCATCGAACGGGCAACAACGTCACGACCAGCAAGGTCTTTGGCGTTCGGAGCATAACGCTCCATGAAACGCTCGCCGTGCTTGTTGATCAGGTAACCGCCTTCACCGCGGCAGCCTTCAGTAACCAGTACACCAGCGCCGGCGATGCCGGTCGGGTGGAACTGCCACATTTCGATGTCTTGTACCGGCACGCCAGCACGCAGAGCCATGCCGACGCCGTCACCGGTGTTGATCAGGGCGTTGGTGGTGGACGAGTAGATACGACCTGCACCGCCGGTCGCCAAAACGGTGGCGTTCGCGCGGACGTAGGAAGTTTCGCCAGTCTCGATGCAGATGACGATCATGCCGACAAAGGCACCATCTTCGTTCTTCACCAGGTCGACGCCGTAGTATTCGTTGAGGAATACGGTGCCGGCCTTGAGGTTGGCCTGGTACAGCGTGTGCAGCAGAGCGTGACCGGTACGGTCGGCAGCTGCGCACGTACGGGCAGCCTGGCCGCCTTTACCGAAGTCTTTCGACTGACCGCCGAACGGACGCTGGTAGATGCGACCCTGTTCAGTACGGGAGAACGGCAAGCCCATGTGCTCGAGTTCGAAAACGGCTTCCGGGCCTACGGAACACATGTATTCGATAGCGTCCTGGTCACCGATGTAGTCGGAACCCTTGACGGTATCGTACATGTGCCAGCGCCAGTCATCGTTCGGATCTGCCGAGGCGATGGCGCAGGTGATGCCACCCTGGGCGGATACAGTGTGCGAACGAGTCGGGAAAACCTTGGTAACCACGGCAGTCTTGTGACCACCTTGCGCCAACTGCAGAGCAGCGCGCATGCCAGCACCGCCGCCGCCAATGATGATGGCGTCGAACGAAAGCGTATTAACTGTAGTAGACATGAATCAGATACCCCAAAGAATCTGCACACCCCAGACGAAGTAGGCGAACATCGCGACGCCGCATACTGCCTGGAAGAGGAAACGTATTGCAGTCGCGGACTTGCCGAACGCCATTGGCGTCAGGTAGTCGGTCGCGATGGTCCACATGCCGACCCAGGCGTGAGCGCCGAGGGCAACGAGGGCCAGGAGACTGAAAATACGCATCCAGTTGCTTGCGAACAGTTCATGCCATTGGGCGTAGCCGAGGCCAGGATGGGCAACGACGTATCCGATCAGGAAAATGAAGTAAGCCGCGAGAACGACCGCAGACACACGTTGTGCCATCCAGTCATAGAGGCCCGAACGCGACAGGTTCGTGACGTTAGTTACCATATCCAAACTCCTGCCAGAACGATTACCACCACGGAAACGGCGATAACGATTTTCGAGCCCAGTTTGCCGCCTTCAAGCGACTCGCCGATGCCCATGTCCATGATCAAATGGCGCACACCGGCTACCAGGTGATACAGCAAGGCGGACAGGATGCCCCAAATCACTAGCTTGGCTAGCGGACTGGTCAAACACGCTTTCACCTGGCCAAAACCTTCTTCCGAGCTCAGCGACTTGTCCAATGCATAAAGCATGATGGCCAGGCTGACAAAGAGGATGATTCCAGAGATCCGGTGAAGAATGGACGTGTAAGCAGTGACTGGGAGTTTGATGGTCCTTAGGTCTAGGTTTACAGGTCGTTGGCTATTCACGGCTTTTTTTCACACTGAAGAGCCCCTAACAATCAGGGCAAAGTTGTTGGGGAGTGCACTGGTCAGGTACCCACCACCCAGGGAGTGCGACCCCCAATAAAGCAGGCCCAAAAGCCCCTGGCGGTCGGAGGGCGAGTATAGACAGTTAGGCTACTAATGACAACGCGTTCACCTTCCCCTAATAGCTGATTGCACAAGTTGGATAAAAGGCGTAAACGGCAGTCAATTTCGAGGAAAAAGTCCAGTTAAAGCCTTCAGGAGCAAGACTTTAGGCAAATTGACATTCGAATTTATCTCACTATAGTGGTGCGGGCCCTGCGTGGGGGGTCTGTCTGATGATTTCAAGCATAAATAGGAGGCCACATGGCTGACAAAAAAGCGCAGTTGATCATCGAGGGCGCAGCCCCCGTCGAGCTGCCCATTTTAACCGGCACCGTTGGTCCCGATGTTATCGATGTTCGGGGCCTGACGGCCACGGGCCGTTTCACCTTTGACCCTGGTTTCATGTCGACCGCTTCCTGCGAGTCGAAGATCACCTATATTGATGGCGACAACGGCATTCTGTTGCACCGCGGCTACCCGATCGAACAGCTGGCTGAAAAGTCGGACTACCTGGAAACCTGCTATCTGCTGCTCAACGGTGAATTGCCGACCGCAGAACAGAAGGCCCAGTTCGTCAGCACCGTCAAGAACCACACCATGGTTCACGAGCAGCTGAAGACCTTCTTCAACGGCTTCCGTCGCGATGCCCACCCGATGGCCGTCATGTGCGGCGTAGTCGGCGCCCTCTCGGCGTTCTACCACGACTCCCTCGACATCAATAACCCGCAGCATCGCGAAATTTCCGCGATCCGCCTGGTTGCCAAGATGCCGACGCTGGCAGCGATGGTTTACAAGTACTCCATGGGCCAACCCATGATGTACCCGCGCAACGATCTGACGTACGCGGAAAACTTCCTGCACATGATGTTCAACACCCCGTGCGAGATCAAACCGATCAGCCCGGTGCTCGCCAAGGCCATGGACCGGATTTTCATCCTCCATGCCGACCACGAGCAGAACGCATCGACTTCTACCGTTCGTCTGGCCGGCTCTTCGGGTGCCAACCCGTTCGCCTGTATCGCCGCCGGCATCGCTGCACTGTGGGGCCCTGCCCACGGCGGCGCGAACGAAGCCGTTCTGACCATGCTCGATGAAATTGGCGATGTCTCGAACATCGACAAGTACATCGCCAAGGCCAAGGACAAGAACGATCCGTTCAAGCTGATGGGCTTCGGTCACCGGGTTTACAAAAACCGTGACCCACGCGCTACCGTCATGAAGCAGACCTGCGACGAAGTACTGAAAGAACTGGGCATCAACAACGATCCGCAACTCGAACTGGCCATGCGCCTGGAAGAGATCGCCCTGACCGACCCGTACTTCATCGAACGCTCGCTGTACCCGAACGTCGACTTCTACTCGGGGATCATCCTCAAGGCGATCGGCATTCCAACCAGCATGTTCACCGTGATCTTCGCCTTGGCGCGGACTGTCGGCTGGATCTCCCACTGGAAAGAAATGCTCTCCAGCCCGTACAAGATTGGCCGCCCGCGCCAGCTGTACACCGGCTACGAGTCGCGTGACATCACCAAGCTGGAAGACCGCAAATAAGACCTGTCTTGCGATAACGTCTTAAATTGCACCGGAAACGGCCTCTATCTATAGAGGCCGTTTTTGTTTGGGTGCTTTGAGGTTTACTGGCTTTGATTGAGTACATATCCGTTTCTGCGTTAACGGCTGCTATGGGTTCCGCCCTTACGGCGGGTCACTTTCGAAAAGCGCGAAAGTAACCAAAGCGCTTTTGCCCCTTTCGCTCGGCCTCTCGAGGGGGCGGTGCGTCAACATCAAAAGCAAGGCGGCCTGCCGGCCGGCCTGGACTCAGGCGTACGCATCTCCCTGTGGGAGCGGGCTTGCCCGCGAAGCTTTTGATCTGGCTTTGCTTTTGATCTTGATCTTGATCTACCCGCCCCTTCGGGAGGCTGAGTGGAGGTGTGCATCCGGGGAGTGGCGCGCAGCGCCGTAAGACGCAGTCGAACACGCTGCATGTAGGTCGAAGCGAAGCCGACCGGAGGGCAGTGTCCCCGGATGGATACCGGAGCGAAGGAACGCCGAGCCCCAGCGAGGGGCCGGACGCTCGGGGCGAGCCTTTTTTTGCTTACTTTTTTTTGGCGTTTGAAAAAAAGTGAGTCGCCGTAAGGGCGAACCCCTAAGTGGCCGTTACCGCAGAAACGGATATGTACCCAATCAACAAAACTCAGGTCGATTACCGCCCAACAAAAATGCCCCAATCTCTCGACCGGGGCATTTCTGCTTAATGCAACTTACATAACCAAATCTGAAGCCTTAGTGCGAAACCGCCCCACTCGCCCCCAAACCAGTCTGCGAACGAACAAACTGAGGGAAGAACAGCGCGCGCTCGTTATCAGCCGCGGTCGACTTGTCAGTGATCGAAAAGAACCAGATACCAACGAAGGCAATCGCCATGGAGAACAGTGCTGGGTACTCATACGGGAAGATCGCCTTCTCGTGATGCAGGATCTGCACCCAAATGGTTGGCCCAAGCACCATCAAGCCAACGGCACTGATCAGCCCCAACCAGCCACCGATCATTGCACCGCGGGTGGTCAGCTTCTTCCAGTACATGGAAAGCAGCAGCACCGGGAAGTTACAGCTCGCCGCGATGGAGAACGCCAGGCCCACCATGAACGCGATGTTCTGGCTTTCGAACAGAATGCCCAAACCGATCGCCAGCACACCCAGACAGATAGTGGTGATTTTCGAGACACGGATTTCATCCTTGTCGTTGGTCTTGCCCTTCTTGATCACACTGGCGTACAGGTCGTGAGACACCGCCGAAGCACCGGCCAGGGTCAAACCGGCCACTACGGCCAGAATGGTTGCAAACGCTACCGCCGAGATGAAGCCCAGGAAAATACTGCCGCCCACCGCGTTGGCCAGGTGCACAGCCGCCATGTTGTTGCCGCCCAACAGCGCGCCCGCCGCATCTTTGAAGTCCGGGTTGGTGCTGACTAGCAGGATCGCGCCGAAGCCAATGATGAACGTCAGGATGTAGAAGTAACCAATGAAGCCAGTTGCATACAGCACGCTCTTGCGGGCTTCTTTTGCGTCACTCACAGTGAAGAAGCGCATCAGAATGTGCGGCAGGCCAGCGGTACCGAACATCAATGCCAGACCCAGGGAGAACGCCGAGATCGGGTCTTTCACCAGGCCGCCCGGGCTCATGATCGCTTCACCTTTAGGGTGAACCTTGATCGCCTCGGAAAACAGCATGTTGAAGTCGAAGTTGACGTGCTTCATGACCATCAGCGCCATGAACGAGGCACCGGACAGCAACAGCACTGCCTTGATGATCTGCACCCACGTGGTCGCCAGCATGCCGCCGAACAATACATACATGCACATCAGAATACCGACCAGGATCACCGCGACGTAGTAGTCGAGACCGAACAGCAACTGGATCAGCTTGCCGGCACCGACCATTTGCGCGATCAGGTAGAACGCCACTACCACCAGCGAGCCGCAAGCGGACAGCGTGCGGATCTGGGTTTGCCCCAGGCGATAGGACGCCACGTCGGCAAAGGTGTATTTACCCAGGTTACGCAGACGCTCGGCGATCAGGAACAGAATGATCGGCCAGCCCACCAGGAAGCCGATCGAGTAGATCAGGCCGTCGTAGCCAGAGGTGAACACCAGAGCGGAAATCCCCAGGAAGGACGCCGCGGACATGTAGTCACCGGCAATCGCCAGACCGTTCTGGAAACCGGTGATCTTGCCGCCCGCCGCATAGTAGTCAGCTGCCGAGTTGTTGCGCTTGGAAGCCCAGTAAGTGATGCACAGGGTAAATCCGACAAACGCCACGAACATCAGAATCGCGGAAACGTTGAGCGGTTGTTTATGCACTTCGCCCGTCAGGGCTTCAGCCGCCCAGGCACCCGGTGCAAAGGCCGCGATGCTCAATAGAGCCATTAGACGCCGGATCATTGCTGGGCCTCCTTGAGAATCGCATTGTTCAGGTCGTCGAATTCGCCATTGGCGCGCCGCACATAGATTGCGGTCAGGACAAAGGCCGAGACAATCAACCCGACACCAATTGGTATTCCCCAGGTAATCGAAGACTCAGGGCTGATTTTCGCCCCCAGTACATGCGGCCCGTAAGCAATCAAAAGGATGAATCCGGAGTAAAGCCCAAGCATGATCGCCGAAAGAATCCAGGCGAACTTTTCTCGTTTGTTAACCAGCTCCTTGAAGCGCGGGCTGTTTTGAATCGAGAGGTAAATGCTGTCGTTCATTGTTTTTATCCTCGCAGCACAGATTAAAGTTGGAACGTTATCCACTCTATGCGGCTGCGGAACAGGTTCCAGACGACCTTAGTATTAGAACGACATGACAGAATCGCCAAACTCCAGCATGCAGAAAACAAATGTGGGAGCGAGCCTGCTCGCGAAGGCGCCAGGTCAGTCGACATCTCGGTCAACTGACAGAACGCTTCGCGAGCAGGCTCGCTCCCACAGTGTGAAACCATGCCCGCTTTACTCAAGCGAGCTGTTGGTGGTTACTTGGTCCAGTCAGCAACACGCTCCGGGTGTTTGGCCACCCAATCTTTCGCAGCGGCTTCCGGCTTGGCGCCATCCTGGATCGCCAACATGACTTCGCCGATTTCGTCTTTCGAGGCCCACTGGAAGTTTTTCAGGAACTTGGCCACTTCCGGCGCTTTGGTGGCGAGCTCTTTACTGCCGATGCTATTTACAGTTTCAGCAGCGCCATAAACGCCTTTCGGATCGTCCAGGAAGCGCAGTTTCCACTTCGCAAACATCCAGTGCGGCACCCAACCAGTCACCGCGATGGATTCGTTTTTCTTCTCGGCACGGGTCAGCTCGGCAATCATGCCGGCGCCGGAACTGGCCTTGAGTTGATACCCGGTCAAGTCGTAGTCCTTGATGGCCTGTTCGGTCTTGAGCATCACGCCTGAACCGGCGTCGATGCCGACAATGCGTTTTTTGAAGCTGTCGTCGGTTTTCAGATCGTCGATGGTTTTGGCTTTGACGTACTCAGGCACGATCAAGCCGATTTTTGCATCTTTGAAGTTCGGACCGTAATCAACGACTTGATCCTTGTTCTTGGCCCAGTAATCACCGTGTGTCACCGGCAGCCAGGCTGACAACATGGCGTCGAGTTTTCCGGTGGCCACACCCTGCCACATGATCCCGGTAGCGACGGCTTGCAGCTTCACGTCATAACCCAGCTTCTGCTTGATCACTTCAGCCGCTACGTGAGTCGTCGCGACGCTGTCGGACCAACCGTCAACGTAACCGATGCTCAGGGTCTTGCTCTCGGCACTGGCCATGGTGGAACCGATCGCAAGCACCAGAGCGGCACCTGCGCCTAAAAGTCGTCGCATCTTCATCGTTACTTCCCCGAAAGTGCTGCGCTCGACGGCTTGCCGAGTCGCGTCAACATATAGTTATGGTGCACAGCGCCCCCATCACGCCCACCGCAAACTCGTTCGAACATCAGCGTGATTTACCATGAGAGCACTGATGCGTCGATCATCAACCTCACGACAATCGCGACCTGCTCTGCCAGCGACCTTAAGGCACCGAGAAACGACATCAGAACGCCATAGTTCTTGAGTAGCGCAAACACTCCGGCCAATCCGCCTGAACTTTGCATGTCAAAGTTATGCAGGCCACCTGAGCCAGGACAAATGCAGGTAACATGCGCGGCTTTGCTCCCAGACGGCCTGACCATGCCCGCGACATCACGCTTTCCTTTTTTGGCTTATTTATTCGCCTGCCTGCTGGGGCTATTTGCCTTTGTCGGCTTTTGGTACGGTCTTGGCAAACCGGTGCTTCTGCCGGACGTGGCCAGCGCAACACACAAGCTGCAATGCGCCTCCTACACGCCGTTCGACAAGGATCAATCACCGTTCGATCAGCCGTTCAAATTGCGCCCGGAGCGCATGGACGCCGACCTCGCGCTGCTGGCCAAAAGTTTCGAATGCATCCGCACCTATTCCATGACCGGTCTTGAAGCCCTGCCCGACCTTGCGCGCAAACATGGCCTGAAGCTGATGATCGGCGCCTGGGTCAACAGCAACCCGGTCGACACCGAGAAAGAGGTCGACCTGCTGATCGCCTCGGCGAATGCCAACGCCGACGTGGTGTCTGCGGTCATCGTCGGCAATGAAACCCTGCTGCGCAAAGAGGTCACCGGCGCGCAACTGGCCCGGCTGATAAACAAGGTCAAAAGCCAGGTCAAGCAGCCCGTCACTTACGCCGACGTTTGGGAGTTCTGGCTCAAGCACCCGGAAATCGCCCCGGCGGTGGACTTCCTGACCATTCACTTGCTGCCGTATTGGGAAGATGATCCCTCAAACATCGACGCGGCCCTGCAACATGTGGCCGAAGTACGCCAGGTGTTCGGCAACAAGTTCGCGCCCAAAGACGTGATGATTGGCGAAACGGGCTGGCCGAGCGAAGGCCGCCAACGTGAAACCGCCCTGCCGAGCCGGGTCAATGAAGCCAAATTTATTCGCTCTTTTGTCATCATGGCCGAGCAACAAGGTTGGCACTACAACCTGATCGAAGCGTTCGACCAGCCGTGGAAACGTGCCAATGAAGGTGCGGTCGGCGGTTACTGGGGACTGTACGACGCGGATCGTCAGGACAAAGGTGTGCTGGCAGGTCCGGTGACTAACGTGCCGTACTGGTCGCAATGGCTCGCGGTGGGTGGCTTGATTTTCCTCGGCACACTGATCCTCGGCGGTCGCGTTCGCAGCACTCGCGCGGCGCTGGTGCTGCCACTGCTCGGCGCTCTGGCGGCTTGCTCGATTGGTGCGTGGGGTGATCTGGCCCGGGTTACCACGCGGTTTGCGAGCGAATGGCTGTGGGTGGCGCTGTTGACTGCTTTGAATCTGTTGGTGCTGGCTCATGCAGCGCTGACGTTGAGCGCACGCACCGGTTGGCGTGAACGGGCATTCAATGCGCTGGAGCGCCGCGCTGGCTGGCTGCTCGCGACGGCTGGGTTTGCCGCGGCGGTGATGATGCTGGAACTGGTGTTCGATCCGCGCTATCGCACCTTCCCGAGTGTGGCATTCATCCTGCCGGCACTGGTTTACCTGTGCCGCCCGGTGCGCGTGCCACGTCGGGAGATTGCGTTGCTGACCTTCATTATTGGTGCAGGCATTGCGCCACAACTGTTCCGTGAAGGTTTGCAGAACCAGCAGGCCTGGGGATGGGCGTTGGTGAGCATGCTGATGGTCGCCGCGTTGTGGCGCAGTTTGCGGGTTCGCAAAGCTTAAATTTTCAGCGCTGCTGCCGACCTCATCGCGAGCAGGCTCGCCCCTACAATTAACCGCGTTTCTACTGAAGAACCCGGTCAATGTGGGAGCGAGCCTGCTCGCGAAGGCTGACTATCAGGCGCCGCGGCTTTCCCTGACCAACCGCAAACCCGCAATCACCACCGCAAAAACAGCCAGCGTCGTGTTGTACAACGCCAACGCCGGAAACCCGAATACCAGCGCCAGCACCGCCAGCCACCACCCTGCCCGGCCTGGCAGCACGAAGCCGAGCGCAGCTGCCGCGATCGCCGCCCATCCCAACACACTGAAGTGAATCATCAAGCCCAGGTTCGAACGAACCGCACATTCCCAGCGGCTCGCCTCGTCGACGCAGAGGCCCACCCACTGTGCATCCTCCATAAAGCCATAACGCGCGCCGTAACTGGCGGCCAGCCATAAAGGCAGCAAAACGAGCAGCAAAACCATGGGCAGTCGGCGGGACATGAAACACTCCAATAGGCAAAAACGGCGGCCAGCTTAATCCCCCGACAACGGTATGCAAACGTGAGCAACATAAAACTGGTCACGAAATCGCTGCAAAGTGTATCGTCCAGCTACTATTACTGGAAATAAGCCTCTTTGGTGCCGATGCGTGGCACTTTGGCGCAACACCGATGGTCATAGCCTGCGAACTTCATTCGGCACCTTCTTCTAAGGGATCTAGTCATGCTCCGTTCCTTGCGCTTCGCCGCCCTCTTTGGCGGCCTTATATTGAGTGCGTCCGCACTGGCGGTCGATGTCGACGCCGCCAGTTATGGCTACCCCTTGACCAACCCGTTCGCGGCGACCATCGCCACGACACCTCCTGATCTGCGTCCGGAATTGCCGGAGAACGCCGACATCAATCAGGAGGATCGCAGCCTCACGGTGCGCCCGGAACGTGAGTTCGAATTGCCAGACAACTTCTGGGCGGTGAAGAAGCTCACCTACCGCATCGCTACGCAAGATAAAGCCGCACCGCTGATCTTCCTGATTGCCGGCACCGGCGCACGTTTCGACAGCAGCCTCAACGAATACCTGAAAAAGCTCTACTACAAGGCCGGCTACCATGTGGTGCAACTGTCATCGCCGACCAGTTTCGACTTCATCAGCGCCGCTTCACGCTTTGCCACTCCGGGCGTCACCAAGGAAGACGCTGAAGACTTGTACCGGGTGATGCAGGCCGTGCGGGCACAAAACCCAAAAGTGCCCGTCACCGATTACTACCTGACCGGTTACAGCCTGGGTGCGCTGGACGCAGCGTTTGTCGCGCACCTGGACGAGACACGCCGCAGTTTCAACTTCAAAAAAGTCTTGTTGCTCAACCCGCCGGTCAACCTGTACACCTCGATCAACAACCTGGACAAGCTGGTGCAGACCGAGGTCAAGGGCATCAACAGCAGCACCACGTTCTATGAGCTGGTGCTGAACAAACTGACCCGCTACTTCCAAGAGAAAGGCTACATCGACCTCAACGATGCCCTGCTCTATGACTTCATGCAGTCCAAGGAGAAACTGACCAACGAACAGATGGCCATGGCGATCGGCACGTCGTTTCGCTTCTCGGCGGCCGACATTGCCTTCACCTCGGACCTGATCAACCGTCGCGGTCTGATCACGCCACCGAAGTTCCCGATCACCGAAGGCACCAGCCTCACGCCGTTCCTCAAGCGTGCACTGCAATGCGACTTCGACTGCTACATCACTGAACAGGTCATCCCGATGTGGCGTGCCCGCACCGACGGCGGCAGCCTGCTGCAACTGATCGACCAGGTGAGCCTCTACGCCCTCGCGGATTACCTGCACAACAGCCCGAAAATCGCGGTGATGCACAACGCCGACGACGTGATCCTGGGCCCTGGCGACCTCGGTTTCCTGCGCAAGACGTTCGGCGATCGCTTGACCGTTTATCCATACGGCGGCCATTGCGGCAACCTTAACTACCGCGTCAACAGCGACGCCATGCTGGAGTTCTTCCGTGGCTAAATACCTCCTGCTAATCGCTGCGTTACTCTGTGCAGGCGTCGCCAATGCCGACAACAGCAAAGCCAGCGCGCCTGTTGTGGTCGACAGTGATGGTTTCAAGGAACCGCTGAGCAAACTCAAATTCAACCCAGGGCTGGACCAGCGTGAGTTCGAACGCTCGACACTCAACGCTCTGGCCGTCTACGACCCGCTGGAAGAGTGGAACCGTCGGGTTTATCACTTCAACTACCGCTTCGATCAATGGGTGTTCCTGCCCGTGGTCGATGGTTATCGCTATATCACCCCAAGCTTCCTGCGCACTGGCGTCAGTAACTTCTTCAACAACCTCGGCGATGTGCCGAACCTTGTGAACAGCCTGTTGCAGTTCAAAGGCAAGCGCTCGATGGAAACCACTGCGCGCCTGCTGCTCAACACCACCATCGGCATCGCCGGCCTGTGGGACCCAGCCACTGCCATGGGCCTGCCGCGCCGGAACGAAGACTTCGGTCAGACGCTTGGGTTCTACGGCGTACCGGGCGGCGCCTACTTCGTCCTGCCGATCCTCGGTCCGTCCAACATTCGCGACACCGGCGGACTGGCGGTCGATTTCAGCGTAGAGTCGGCGATCAACTTCCTGAACGTATCTGAAGTCAGCTCCAACCATCCTGAAGTCTGGATCCTGCGTGGCATCGACAAACGCAACCAGACGAACTTCCGTTATGGCCAGCTGAACTCGCCGTTCGAGTACGAAAAAGTGCGGTTCGTGTACACCGAAGCGCGCAAGTTGCAGATCGCCGAGTAAATCCGGCGGCAACAAAAAAGGCCATTCGATGGGAATCGAATGGCCTTTTTACATTCCGCCGCACCACAAATCCCCTGTGGGAGCGAGCCTGCTCGCGATGAGGTCAGCACAGTCGAAATCGTTACTGACCCTCCGCTATTGTCGGAACGCCGCCCGGAGCCGGCTCACTCCTACATTAGGACGATGCCCGACTTTAACTTTTCAGCGTTTTCCAGATTTTGCTGGCAACCATCACACCCGCCAACACCACCGCACCCGCTATTATCCCAGCCACCGCATTCATTAACGTCGGCACGATAAACCCGGCACTGCCCGCCCCGGCGCTGACGCTTTCGATCCAGTGATGAGCCACCGGCACACCGTGAGTCAGGATCCCGCCACCCACCAGGAACATTGCCGCCGTACCAATCACCGACAGACTTTTCATCAAATACGGTGCCGCTCGCAAAATCATGCCGCCGATGCTTTTGGCCAACGGGCGCGACTTTTGGCTCAACCACAAACCGAGGTCATCGAGTTTGACGATGCCCGCCACCAGTCCATACACGCCGATGGTCATGACGATGGCAATACCCGAGATCACGATCACCTGCTGGGTCAGCGACGCATCCGCCACGATGCCGAGGGTGATGGCGATGATTTCTGCCGACAGGATGAAGTCAGTGCGCACCGCGCCCTTGATCTTGTCTTGCTCAAAGGCCACCAGATCGACCGCTGGATCGGCCAACGCCTCAACCAACTCCGCATGTTCGGCCTGATCTTCAGTCTTGCTGTGCAGGAATTTGTGCGCGAGTTTTTCAAAACCTTCAAAGCACAAGTACGCGCCGCCGACCATCAACAATGGCGTGACCAGCCATGGAATGAACGCGCTGATGGCCAATGCCGACGGCACCAGGATCAGTTTGTTGCGAAACGAGCCCTTGGCGACCGCCCAGACCACCGGGATCTCTCGCTCGGCACGCACACCGCTGACCTGCTGGGCGTTGAGCGCCAGATCGTCGCCGAGCACGCCCGCGGTCTTCTTGGCGGCCAATTTGGTCATCAACGCCACATCGTCGAGTACCGCAGCGATGTCATCGATGAGCACCAGCAAACTGCTCCCTGCCATGAATCAGGTTTCCTTCTTGAATGGATGCCAAGCAGCATAGCGCGGCGGCACGCCACTCGGGGCATTCTTGAGCGCCGCGCGAGGCCGGTGATACCATGCGCAACCGCCAGAACAGGCAAGGAACCCCCTGGTTTATGAGCACTATCCGCGAGCGCAACAAAGAACTGATCCTGCGTGCCGCCAGTGAGGAATTTGCCGACAAGGGCTTCGCTGCGACTAAAACCAGTGACATCGCTGCCAAGGCGGGTTTGCCCAAGCCCAACGTCTACTACTACTTCAAATCCAAGGAAAACCTCTACCGCGAGGTCCTGGAAAGTATCATCGAGCCGATTCTGCAGGCCTCGACACCGTTCAATCCTGAAGGTGAACCCAGCGAAGTGCTGAGCGGCTACATCCGTTCGAAAATCCGCATTTCTCGCGACTTGCCGTTCGCCTCGAAAGTGTTCGCCAGCGAAATCATGCACGGCGCCCCGCACCTGAGTCCCGACCTGGTCGAACAGCTCAACAGCCAGGCCAAACACAACATCGACTGCATCCAGACCTGGATCGACCGCGGCCAGATCGCTGGCATCGACCCCAACCATCTGATGTTCAGCATCTGGGCCGCGACCCAGACCTATGCCGACTTTGACTGGCAGATCACGGCTATTACCGGCAAAGCCAAGCTGGATGAGGTGGATTATGAGGCGGCGGCGCAGACGATTATCCGGTTGGTGCTCAAGGGGTGTGAGCCGGATCGGTAGACCGTGGTGCGCCCTTCGCGAGCAGGCTCGCTCCCACAGTGGATCTTCAGCGATCACTAAATCTGCGTTTAACGCGAACCCCTGTGGGAGCGAGCCTGCTCGCGAAAGGGGCAACCTGATTTCAGATCAAACCCAGATCGCATCCCACAGCGGATAGTCGCCAAGCCGCTCTACCAACCCGGCCCGCAATGGGTTGGCCACGATGTACCGAGCTAACTTCACCAAATCCTCCTCACGACGCAGCGCTCGATCATGAAAGCCTTGCTGCCAAAGGCTGACCTTACGACCAGTGCAAAGGTTTACCGATTTAGTACTTAATGATTTAGTCCGCTGCATCAGCCCACTCAGCGACCCGCGCTGCAACTCGATCAACCAATGAAAATGGTCTGGCATGACGACCCAGGCCAATGAGTTGGCACAACCTTGATCTTGAGCGGCGCGAAACTGCGCTACGACCAATCTGCCCAAGGCGACATCGTTGAAGACAGGTTTTCTTCCAAGTGTGTTGGTGGTCAGCAGATAAATTCGGTTGGGCTCGTCAAAACGACCAAGGCGTAAGCGATGTGAAGCGGATAGATCGGGCATTCCTTTGCCTCTCTCAAGCTGATGGCATCAGAAGGCTAGACCTTTAAATGCCGGAGGGAGTGGCAGACGTTTAGCTGAATGTGTCTGATAGATTGCCTTCGCGAGCAGGCTCGCTCCCACATTTGATCTGCGTCGTACACAAATCCAGTGTGGGAGCGGGCTTGCTCGCGAAAGCGATTTATCAATTACCCATTAATCAAGCAGTAACCCCAGCATCCGCCGTCAACCCCAGTGCCTCGATCGCGTTGATCGCACACTGCTCATCCACATCCGAAAGATCCCCGCTGATCCCCACCGCCCCCAGCACGTTGCCGTCCTGATCCCGAATTAGCACACCACCCGGTGCCGGCACCACGCTGCCCTGCCCCAGGCTGTTCAAGGCAGCAATAAATGCCGGCCGTTGCTGCGCATCCAGCGCCAGTAAACGTGAGCCTTTGCCCAGCGCGATTGCGCCCCAGGCTTTGCCGATGGCGACCTGCGGGCGAAGCAGGCTGGCGCCGTCTTCGCGTTGCAGGGTGATCAGGTGCCCACCGGCATCCAGGACCGCAATGGTCAATGGAGCCGCCGAGATTGCACGCCCTGCGGAGATGGCCTGATTGATCAGGTTGACTGCGACTTTCAAGGTTAAAGCGCTCATGGTGCCGTCCTCATTTTGTTTTTCGGAAAGCCGTTGGACTGCGCCCGTTGTGCCGCAATCCGATGCAACAAATAGAACACAATGAGTTATTTTTTTGTATACAATAATTCTCGAAAAGCGCCACATGCGACGAAAAGCCACACAAGACAGGGCTTCAGACGAATGAAACAAGCGCTTGAGAAAATGGATTGACCTGCGCCGTCCGCCGTGAATACACTCTGCGCAAAGCCACTTGTATACAATTACAAAACGTAAGAGGCACAAAACCATGAGCAAAATGAGAGCAATCGAAGCCGCCGTTCTGGTGATGCGCCGTGAAGGGGTTGATACCGCTTTTGGCATCCCGGGCGCCGCGATCAACCCGCTGTACTCCGCCTTGCAGAAGGTCGGTGGCATCGATCACGTCCTCGCGCGCCACGTTGAAGGCGCCTCGCACATGGCCGAGGGTTACACCCGCACCAAGGCTGGCAACATCGGTGTGTGCATCGGCACTTCCGGCCCTGCCGGTACGGACATGGTCACCGGGCTCTACAGCGCCTCGGCCGACTCGATCCCGATCCTCTGCATTACTGGCCAGGCTCCCCGCGCCCGTATGCACAAGGAAGATTTCCAGGCCGTCGACATCACCACCATCGTCAAGCCAGTGACCAAGTGGGCAACCACGGTCATGGAACCGGGCCAGGTGCCTTACGCGTTCCAGAAAGCCTTCTACGAAATGCGCTCCGGCCGTCCAGGCCCAGTGCTGATCGACCTGCCGTTCGACGTGCAGATGGCGGAAATCGAATTCGACATCGACGCTTACCAACCGCTGCCGCTGGCCAAGCCCACCGCTAACCGCGTGCAAATCGAGAAGGCCCTGGCCATGCTCGATCAGGCTGAGCGTCCACTGCTGGTGGCCGGTGGCGGCATCATCAATGCCGACGCCAGCGACTTGCTCGTCGAGTTCGCCGAACTGACCGGCATTCCGGTGATTCCAACCCTGATGGGCTGGGGCACGATCCCGGACGATCACCCTTTGATGGTGGGCATGGTCGGCCTGCAAACCTCGCACCGTTACGGCAACGCGACAATGCTCAAGTCCGACGTGGTGCTGGGCGTGGGTAACCGTTGGGCCAACCGCCACACCGGCTCGATCGATGTTTACACCGAAGGCCGCAAATTCATTCACGTCGACATCGAACCGACCCAGATCGGCCGCGTGTTCAACCCGGACCTGGGCATCGTCTCCGACGCTGCTGCCGCGCTGACCGTGTTCATCGAAGTCGCTCGTGAATGGCAAGCCGCCGGCAAGCTGAAAAACCGTAGTGCCTGGTTGCAAGATTGCCAGCAGCGTAAAGCCAGCCTGCATCGCAAGACTCACTTCGACAACGTGCCGGTCAAGCCGCAGCGCGTCTATGAAGAGATGAACCAGGTGTTCGGTAAAGACACCTGTTACGTCAGCACCATCGGTCTGTCACAGATTGCCGGCGCGCAGTTCCTGCACGTCTACAAGCCGCGTCACTGGATCAACTGCGGCCAGGCAGGTCCCTTGGGCTGGACCATTCCGGCGGCACTGGGCGTGGTCAAGGCTGATCCGAACCGCAAGGTCGTGGCGCTGTCGGGCGACTATGATTTCCAGTTCATGATCGAAGAATTGGCGGTTGGCGCGCAGTTCAAACTGCCGTACATCCACGTGGTGGTAAACAATTCGTACCTTGGATTGATTCGTCAGGCTCAGCGCGGTTTCGACATGGACTACTGCGTGCAGCTGTCCTTCGACAACCTGAACGCTCCGGAACTCAACGGTTACGGTGTTGATCACGTCGCGGTGGCCGAAGGCCTCGGCTGCAAGGCACTGCGTGTGTTTGAACCGGATCAGATCCAGCCTGCCCTGCGCAAGGCTCAGGAACTGATCGAAGAGTTCAAGGTGCCGGTGATCGTCGAGATTATTCTGGAGCGCGTGACCAACATTTCCATGGGTACCGAGATCAACGCCATCAACGAATTCGAAGACCTGGCGCTGGTCGGCAACGACGCACCAACGGCGATTTCGTTGCTTGACTAACAACTGATCGCGTCCCCCTGCAGGAGCCGGCAAGCCGGCTCCTGCAGGGGGGGCCTGCACATATTTACAGGAGACCACCATGCCGCGTTTCGCAGCCAACCTGTCCATGCTGTTCACTGAGCAGGATTTTCTTGCCCGTTTCGAAGCGGCCGCCAAGGCCGGCTTCAGTGGTGTCGAGTACCTGTTCCCTTACGACTTCAGCTCCGCCGAGATCAAGGCCAAGCTCGATGCCAACGATCTGACCCAGGTGCTGTTCAACCTGCCGGCCGGTGACTGGGCCAAGGGCGAACGCGGCATCGCCTGCCTGCCGGATCGGGTTGAAGAGTTTCGCGCCGGTGTCGATTTGGCAATCGCCTACGCACAAGTACTGGGCAACACCCAGATCAATTGCCTGGCGGGGATTCGTCCACAAGGCGTCGACGATGCCACTGTGGAAAAAACCTTCGTCGCCAACCTCAAATACGCGGCGGACAAGCTGCAAGCGGCAGGCATCAAACTGGTGATGGAAGCGATCAACACCCGCGACATTCCGGGCTTCTACCTGAACAACACCGCGCAAGCCCTGTCGATTCGCGAACAGGTCGGCAGCACCAACCTGTTCCTGCAATACGACATCTACCACATGCAAATCATGGAGGGCGACCTGGCCCGCACCATGGCCGCGCACCTGGACGAGATCAACCACATCCAGTTGGCCGACAACCCAGGGCGCAACGAACCGGGCACCGGTGAAATCAACTACCGCTTCCTGTTCGAACACCTGGACCGCATCGGTTATCAGGGGTGGGTCGGTTGCGAATACAAGCCGCTGACCACCACTGAAGCAGGCCTGGGTTGGCTGAAAACCCACAACGCGATCTAACGCAGATCCCCGTAGGAGCTGGCTTGCCAGCGAAGGCAATGTCACTGCCAATTTAAGAGGCTGGAGGTGATGGCCTCTTCGCCGGCAAGCCGGCTCCTACAAAAGCAGTGCTCTCCTATTCGCTTGAAGCAGCAATAAAAACAAGAGGATTTTCTCATGGCTAAAATCGGATTTATCGGCACCGGCATCATGGGCCACCCAATGGCAGCGAACCTGCAGAAAGCCGGTCACAGCCTGTTTCTGTCTGCGCATCACGACGCCGCGCCTGCCGACCTGGTCGCCGCTGGTGCCGTTGCCCTGGCCAACCCGAAAGAAGTCGCCCAGGAAGCCGAATTCATCATCGTCATGGTGCCGGATACCCCGCAGGTCGATGACGTACTGTTCCGCGCCGACGGCGTTGCAGCTGGCGTCAGCAAAGGCAAAATCGTCATCGACATGAGCTCGATCTCGCCCACCGCCACCAAAGCGTTCGCGACCAAGATCAACGAAAAAGGCGCGCAGTACCTCGACGCGCCGGTGTCTGGCGGCGAAGTCGGTGCCAAGGCTGCGAGCCTGAGCATCATGGTCGGCGGCGATGCCGATGCCTTTGAACGCGCCCTGCCGCTGTTCCAGGCGATGGGCAAGAACATCACTCTGGTCGGTGGTAACGGCGACGGTCAAACCGCGAAAGTGGCAAACCAGATCATCGTGGCGCTGAACATCCAGGCGGTCGCAGAAGCCCTGCTGTTCGCCTCGAAAAACGGCGCTGATCCGGCGAAGGTGCGTGAAGCGCTGATGGGCGGTTTCGCTTCTTCGAAGATTCTTGAAGTGCACGGCGAGCGCATGATCAAAGGCACCTTCGATCCTGGCTTCCGCATTAGCCTGCACCAGAAGGACCTGAACCTGGCCCTGCAAGGTGCCAAGGAACTGAACATCAACTTGCCGAACACCGCCAACACCCAGCAAGTGTTCAGCACCTGCGCGGCCATCGGCGGCAGCAACTGGGACCACTCGGCGCTGATCAAGGGCCTGGAACACATGGCGAATTTCTCGATTCGCGATAAGTAAAAATAATCTGAAGCTGGCTCGGTCCCTGTGGGAGCTGGCTTGCCTGCGATGGCATCGATGCGGTCTGCCTGAAAGACCGCGTCGCCTGAATCGCAGGCAAGCCAGCTCCCACAGGACCGCGTCGCAACACCTGCAGCCGTCTTATCCCAATAACAAGAACTCCGGGAGCCCGCCATGTCGGTCGATCCGCAACAATTCCTGCGCGAGCTGTTTGCCACAGCCATCGACGCCGCCCATCCGCAGCAAGTTCTCGAAGCCCATTTGCCCAAAGATCGCAGCGGTCGGGTGATCGTCATCGGTGCCGGCAAAGCCGCGGCCGCCATGGCCCAGGTGGTCGAGCGTTGCTGGCAGGGTGAAGTGAGCGGGCTGGTGGTGACCCGTTACGGTCACGGCGCCCCATGCGAAAAAATCGAAGTGGTCGAAGCGGCCCATCCCGTGCCGGACGCGGCCGGTCAGGCCGTTGCCAAGCGGGTCTTTGAACTGGTCAGCAACCTGACCGAAGACGACCGCGTGATCTTCCTGCTCTCGGGTGGCGGCTCTGCCCTGCTCGCATTGCCGGCGGCCGGTATCACCCTCGCCGACAAGCAATCGATCAACAAAGCGCTGCTCAAATCCGGAGCGACCATCGGCGAGATGAACTGCGTGCGCAAGCACCTCTCGGCGATCAAGGGTGGGCGCCTCGGCAAAGCCTGCTGGCCTGCCACTGTTTATACCTATGCGATTTCCGATGTGCCGGGCGACCTCGCCACAGTCATCGCCTCCGGCCCGACCGTGGCCGACCCGAGTACCTCCGCCGAAGCGCTCGCGATCCTCAAGCGCTATGGCATCGAAGTCCCGGCTTCCGTGCGTAACTGGCTGCAAAGCCCGGAATCGGAGACGGTCAAACCCGGCGATCCTAGCCTGGCGCGCAGTCATTTCCAGTTGATCGCCCGTCCACAACAGTCGCTGGAAGCGGCCGCAGTGAAAGCGCGGCAGGCCGGTTTCAGCCCGCTGATCCTCGGCGATCTGGAAGGCGAATCCCGTGAAGTGGCCAAAGTTCACGCTGGCATCGCGCGGCAAGTAGTCCTGCACGGTCAACCACTGGCGGCTCCTTGCGTGATTTTGTCGGGCGGCGAAACCACCGTGACCGTGCGCGGCAATGGCCGTGGCGGGCGCAACGCCGAATTCCTGCTGAGCCTGACCGACAACCTCAAAGGCTTGCCAGGCGTCTACGCCCTGGCCGGTGACACCGATGGCATCGACGGCTCCGAAGACAACGCCGGCGCGATCATGACCCCAGACAGCTACGCCCGTGCCGCCGCCCTCGGTTTGAGCGCCAGCGACGAACTCGATAACAACAATGGCTACGGCTATTTCGAGGCGCTCGATGCCCTGATCGTTACCGAGCCGACCCGCACTAACGTCAACGACTTCCGCGCCATTCTGATTCTCGAGAGCCCTAAACATGACGCCTGACAAGAAGGTTAAAATCCTCGCCACCCTCGGCCCCGCCACCGCAGGAATCGACGACATCCGCGAGCTGGTGAAGTCCGGGGTCAACATTTTCCGCCTGAACTTCAGCCACGGCGATCACGCCGACCATGCTCAGCGCTACCAGTGGATTCGTGAGGTCGAGCGCCAGCTGAATTACCCGCTGGGCATTCTGATGGACCTGCAAGGCCCGAAACTGCGGGTCGGCAAATTCGCCGAAGGCAAGGTGCAACTGCATCGCGGTCAGGCCCTGCGTCTGGACCTGGACCCGACGCCCGGCGATGAACGCCGCGTTAACCTGCCTCACCCGGAAATCATTGCGGCGCTGGAGCCTGGCATGGACCTGCTGCTGGACGACGGCAAGCTGCGTCTTCGCGTGGTGACCAAGTACGCCGACGCCATCGACACCACCGTGCTCAATGGCGGCGAATTGTCGGACCGCAAAGGCGTGAACGTGCCGCAAGCGGTACTGGAACTGAGCCCGCTGACTGCCAAGGATCGCCGCGACTTGAGCTTCGGTCTGGAGCTGGGTGTGGATTGGGTCGCGCTGTCGTTTGTGCAGCGTCCGGCAGACATTCGCGAAGCCCGCGAACTGATCGGTGACAAAGCGTTTTTGATGGCGAAAATCGAGAAGCCATCGGCAGTGACTCAGCTTCGTGAAATTGCTGAATTGAGCGACGCGATCATGGTCGCTCGGGGGGATCTGGGCGTCGAAGTGCCCGCCGAAAGCGTGCCGCAGATTCAGAAAAACATCATCAGCATCTGCCGCCAACTCGGCAAACCGGTGGTGGTGGCGACGCAGATGCTGGAGTCGATGCGCTTCGCTCCGGCCCCGACCCGCGCCGAGGTCACCGACGTGGCCAATGCCGTGGCCGAAGGGGCGGATGCGGTGATGCTGTCGGCGGAAACCGCCTCCGGCGAATACCCGCTGGAAGCCGTGCAGATGATGAGCAAGATCATTCGCCAGGTGGAAAACGGCCCGGACTATCAGACACAACTGGACGTGAGCCGGCCGAAAGCCGAGGCAACGGTTTCCGATGCGATCAGCTGCGCAATTCGTCGCATCAGCAATGTGCTGCCGGTGGCAGTGCTGGTGAACTACAGCGAATCCGGAACGTCGAGTTTGCGCGCGGCGCGGGAACGGCCGACGGTGCCAATTCTCAACCTGACACCGAACCGTCAAACGGCTCGTCGCCTGACCGTGGCGTGGGGCGTGCACTCGGTGGTCAATGATCGGCTGCGGCAGGTGGATGAAGTGTGCTCGACGGCGCTGGAAATTGCCCAGGCCCAGGGCATGGCCAAGCGTGGCGACACCTTATTGATCACCGCGGGTGTGCCGTTTGGGCAGCCGGGGTCGACTAACTCATTGCGCATTGAGACATTGATCTAGAGCGCCCATACCGGCCTCATCGCCAGCAGGCTGGCTCCCACATTGGTTTTGTGTCGATCACGAAATCAAGACTGAACAGAGATTCAGTGTGGGAGCCAGCCTGCTGGCGATGCAGGCGACCCGGTTTCACTGACTTCCAGACCTACCATGCCTGCCAATCACTTCAACACCCACTGCCCCGATTGGGCGACTGCCCTGCTCAACGGTTTCAGTCAGATCTTCCTCCAGCGAAATCCGCTGTGCGGCCTGCTGTGCCTGTTGGCCATTCTGTCTACCGCGCCCACCCTGCTCGGTGGGGCGCTGCTGGGTGGCGTCGCCGGGTTGCTTACCGCGCAACGGCGCGGCTACGCCAAGGCTGATCGCCAGGCCGGGCTGTTCAGTTACAACGGGGTATTGCTCGGCTTGTTGCTGAGTCTTTATTTCCCGTGGTCCGCCGTACTGCCGCTGGTGATTATTGCCTGCGGCGGCCTGAGCGCGATGCTCACTCAACAGTGGCTCAAGCGCGCCCGGCTTAGCCAATACCTGCCCACCTACACCGCGCCCTTCGTGGGGCTGAGCTGGTTGCTACTGTGTTTCGTCACGCCCTCGACCAAGGCGCATTTGATCGAGATCAACACGCTGAACATGCTCGCCGCACCACTCAAAGGTCTCGGCCAGGTGATGTTCCTCGGTCATCCGCTGGCCGGTGCGTTGATTGCCGCCGGTTTGTTGATCGCTGATCGTCGTGCATTCTGCTGGGCAATGCTCGCATCTGTCGCGGGCATGAGTTGGAGCCTGCTGCACCACGACTTCTACACCGGCCTGCTCGGCCTCGGTGGCTATAACGCCGTGCTTGCCGCCCTCGCCTTCAGCTCGCAGCGCGAGCAGCCGTGGCTGCCGCTGGCCGGCATTGCATCAGCGCTGCTGCTGACGCCGATGTTTGCCGCTATCGGTCTGCCCACGCTGACCGCGCCATTCATCCTCGCCTGCTGGCTGATCCGTACGGCTGCTCAAGTGTTCGGCAAATCGAGGGCCGCCAGTGCGCCTTGCGCTCCAGGGGAGAATCAACCTAGGCTGCGCTGATTCCCGGTTCAGGCGGTATCCATGGACAGCAGCAAAAGTTGGCGTGAAGTCCTTTACGTCATGATTTTCCAGAGCGACACCAAGGCGGGGCGGCGTTTCGACGGCACCCTGCTGTTGATCATTCTCGCCAGCATCATCATCGTGATGCTCGACAGCATCGATTCCATTCACCAGAACTACGCCGATATGCTGGCGTATATCGAGTGGGGGTTCACCTTCGTCTTCGCTGTCGAATACATCCTGCGGTTGTATTGCTCACCCAAGCCGTGGCGCTACGCGTTCAGCTTTTATGGGCTGGTGGATTTGCTGGCCATCGTGCCCGGCATCCTCGCGCTGTATTACGCCGATGCGCAGTACCTGCTGATTATCCGGATCATTCGGATGTTGCGGATTTTCCGCGTACTCAAGCTCAGCCCGTACCTCAAGCAAGCCAACTACTTGATGTCGGCGTTGCGCGGCAGTAAACAGAAAATCGTGGTGTTTCTGGTCACCGTCTGCACCCTGGTCACGGTGTTCGGCACACTGATGTACGTGATCGAGGGTCCGGAACATGGCTTCACCAGCATTCCCAAAGGCATCTACTGGGCAATCGTCACGCTGACCACCGTGGGCTTCGGCGACATCGTGCCGAAGACGCCGTTGGGTCAGGTGATTTCGTCGCTGGTGATGATCACCGGTTACTCGATCATTGCCGTGCCCACCGGGATTTTCACCGCTGAATTGGCCAACGCCATGCGCGGCGAACAGCTGCAGCATGACTGCCCGGTGTGCAAGAAAAACAGCCACGAACACGGTGCGGCATTCTGCTCGCGTTGCGGCAATGCACTATTTAAGAAAATGGAATAAACAAAGATCTTTTTAATCTTTAAAGATCTATGCGTGCCCGGCTATAGTCGCTGGCAAATTGCCTCACTTTTAATTAAGAACAAGGACAGCGCAGTGAAAAAACTCTTTGGCGCCTCTCTTCTGGCTGCGGGTCTGGCATTGACCAGCATGGCCCAGGCCGCACCTACCCTGCTCAACGTTTCCTATGACGTGATGCGTGATTTCTACAAGGACTACAACGCTGCCTTCCAGAAACATTGGCAAGCCGAACACAACGAAAACATCACCCTGCAGATGTCCTTCGGTGGTTCCAGCAAACAGGCGCGCTCGGTGATCGACGGCCTGCCGGCTGACGTCATCACCATGAACATGGCCACCGACATCAACGCACTGGCGGACAACGGCAAACTGGTCCCGGAGAACTGGGTAACGCGCCTGCCGGACAACAGCGCGCCATTCACGTCCGCCACTGTATTCATCGTCCGTAAAGGCAACCCGAAAGCCCTGAAAGACTGGCCTGACCTGCTCAAGGACGGCGTTCAGGTGATCGTGCCGAACCCGAAAACCTCGGGCAACGGTCGCTACACTTACCTGTCGGCCTGGGGTTATGTGCTGAAGAATGGCGGCGATGAAAACAAGGCCAAAGACTTCGTCGGCAAGCTGTTCAAGCAAGCTCCGGTGCTTGACACCGGCGGCCGTGCAGCCACTACCACGTTCATGACCAACCAGATCGGCGACGTGCTGGTAACCTTCGAAAACGAAGCGGAAATGATTGCCCGCGAGTTTGGTCGTGACCAGTTTGAAGTGATCTACCCAAGTGTTTCCGCTGAAGCCGAGCCGCCAGTATCGGTGGTCGACAAAGTGGTCGACAAGAAAGGCACTCGTGCTGCGGCCGAGGAATACTTGAAATACCTGTGGTCACCGGAAGGTCAGGAGATTGCGGCAGCAAACTACCTGCGCCCGCGTGACCCGGCGGTATTGGCCAAGTACACCGATCGTTTCCCGAAAGTGGATTTTCTGTCGGTCGAGAAGACCTTTGGTGACTGGCGCACGGTGCAGAAGACCCACTTCAATGATGGCGGGATCTTTGATCAGATTTACAGCGGTCAGTAATTTCTGAGCGCAATGAAAAAGGCGACCTGAACAGGTCGCCTTTTTGTGGCCGAATACAAAACTCATGTTCGCTGAAGATCCCCTGTGGGAGCGAGCCTGCTCGCGAAAGCTATGTGTCAGTCACATCAATATTGAATGTGCTGCCGCTTTCGCGAGCAGGCTCGCTCCCACAGGATCGGCGCCATACCGCTACATCGGCGGTGTCACGCCATCCTTACCGGCCGAGATCGATTGCGCGGTCAGCGTCCCGTCGGCACTCTGCGTCACAAACGTCACGATTTTCACGCCCACCTTCAGCAAGCTGCGATCTCCCGGCATCAGGTTCACAATCGGCACATCCTCAGGCACCAGAATCTTCTGCTGGCCGCCCTTGTAATTAACCGTCATCACCCGGCCATTACTGACCACCAGATCGCCAACACTACCATTGGTCATGCTGCTGCCCTTGACCAGATCAAACGGCCGATGCCCGTCGCCGCTGCCGGCCAGCTCCGGTGGAAAGACGTGGACTTCCAGTGCCTTGAGGGTGCCATCGTCCTGAGGAATGGCTGCTGAGCCAATGTAGCTGCCGGGTTTGATGTCTTCGATATTGGCCAGGGTGACGGCTCGGATTTTGGTGTCATTGGTCAGGTTGATAACCACGTTTTCGCCGCTGTTGGCGTGGACTTTCAACGCGTCGGGGCTGACCCCGGTGATCTCGCCGCGAACACCGATGCGCAAGCCCGGCGCGTCGGCGGCCTGGGCCAGGCCTGCGGTAAACAAGGTAATCAATGTCAGGGTTGAAGCGCCGCGAAACAGGTGACGGAACATCGCATTCATGGCAGGGCCTTCCGGTAATGAAACGTGAAGAGAGAACATAAGCACGCTATCGAACAGGATGTAAGTGAATGTATCATCCATGCTCAATGTCCCGACGCAAGGCGCACGTCCCGCCCCGCGCCACTCATTCCGCAATGGAATGATTACTATCACGTCAATCCCTCTTCCGCCGTTTGGGCTTGCCGCTTAGCCTTCGCGCATTCCCTTTAGTTCAGCGAGACCCGTTATGAACCCAGCGACCCAGGTGCCCCACGGCGCCGCGACAATGACCAAAGGCATGGTGTTGCTCTTCGCCTTCTGCTGCGGCGCCATTGTGGCCAATATTTACTACGCCCAGCCGATCATCGGCCTAATCGCGCCGGACATCGGCCTGACCAGCACCATGGCCAGCCTGATCGTTTCGCTGACCCAGATTGGCTATGCGCTCGGGCTGTTTTTCCTGGTACCGCTGGGCGATTTGCTGGAGAACCGCCGCCTGATGATCATCACCACCGTGGTGGCGATTGCGAGCTTACTGGGCGCTGCGTTCACCGATCAGCCCAACGTATTTTTGCTGATCTCGTTGCTGGTGGGTTTCAGTTCGGTGTCGGTACAGATCCTGATTCCACTGGCCGCGCACCTGGCACCGGAAGAATCTCGTGGCCGCGTGGTCGGCGGGATCATGGGCGGTTTGCTGCTGGGCATTCTGTTGGCTCGGCCGGTCTCCAGCGTGGTCGCTGACCACTTCGGCTGGCGCGCGATGTTTATGATTGCGGCCGCATTGATGGCGGCGATCAGCGTCGTGCTCGCGCTGACCATCCCCAAGCGCCAGCCTGATCACAGTGCTTCTTATGGGCAGTTGCTTGGGTCGCTGTGGACGTTGTTGCGCCAACAACCGGTATTGCGTCAGCGAGCGTTTTATCAGGGTTGCATGTTCGCCACGTTCAGCCTGTTTTGGACCGCCGTGCCGCTGGAGCTCGCACGCAACCATGGCCTGTCGCAATCCCAGATTGCGATCTTCGCCCTGGTCGGTGCCATCGGCGCCATCGCCGCGCCCATTGCCGGGCGACTGGCTGATGCCGGCCACACTCGTATCGCGTCTTTGCTGGCCCTGATGTTCGCCAGTCTGAGCTTTCTGCCAGCGTTCATCCATCCGCTCTACAGCGTCATCGGCCTTGCCGTGACCGGTGTGGTGCTCGACTTCTGCGTACAGATGAACATGGTCCTCGGCCAACGCGCGGTCTACGCCCTCGACGCCAAAAGCCGCAGTCGCCTGAACGCGCTGTACATGACCAGCATCTTCATCGGCGGCGCGTTTGGCTCTTCGGTGGCCAGTGCGGTGTATGAACACGGCGGCTGGTTGTGGATCGTGATTGTGGGTAGTGCGTTTCCACTGCTGGCGTTGCTGCGGTTTTTGAGTGCGTCGCAGAAGGCTTCGTTGGCAACGGCTTAATAGGTCTAAAGCCTTGTGGACAAGCGCTAGCTTCGAGCTTGCCCGCAAGGGATGTACCTCATATCAATCAATGTCGAACCAACTTTTCCATTGCCGCATCTGCCAGAAAGGAAGAGCGGCTTTTCACATTGTGCTCGCGAACATACCGGTCAATGCGTTGAATCACATAACCAGGAAGTGTCACGTTGACCTTCTCGGTTTTGCCCATATAGGGCGCGACGTCCAACTCCAGCATTCCCCAGCCCATATCGGCGAAGTCCGGATTCCCACGGTGAGCAGCCGCAGAGGTAGGCATGGGTATCGACTCCCCGTCGGCCGCAATCTCCTGAAGCAGGATGTGCGCAATCTCGACTGCCGCATTGTAGGCATCTTCAAACGTATCCCCGGCCGTTACGGCGCCTGGAATATCGGGGATCTGAATACCGATGGCGGTGTTCTCGTCGCCCCACTCGATACAGATTGGATATTGCATTATGGATCTCCTGCATAACTGGCTTCCGGGCAGTACAGCCCGGCTCGCCTCCTGATGCTTTTGACCGTCCCGATCGGTAAATCCTTTTTCGGATGAGGGACGGGAATGGTGTACGGGTTGTAGGGGTGTTTGAAGATGTGATGACTTCCGGTAATCCGATCCAGTATCCATCCAGCCTCTTCCAACTCTTTAATCATTAGCCTGCTCTGCACCAATAGCCTCCTTGCTCAGGCCCAAACAAAAGTAACCCTAGAGTTATCTTTACTCAAGCACAAAACTCCGGATCGCGACGCTCGGTTGTTTTACAGGGTGTGATTGCGGGCCACGACATTCCCCACAAGAATGAATACTTTCGCTCAGCGTGATTCGAACGCCGAGGTCAACCCGGATTACACTCAGCGTCCTGAGCCTGAAGCGATGCTGAATGCGATTCGCGGCTAACCGATCAAATGCCACCTGACCCGCGGCATGTTTTTTCAAGGAGTGTGAAATGACCCGTCGTACTTTTCTCATCACTGGCGCCAGCAAAGGCATTGGCCGCGCGGTGGCCGAGCATCTGGATCGCGCTGGGCACCGGGTTGTCGGGATTGCCCGCACGCCTGACCTGACGTTCCCCGGCATTCTGTTTCCGCTGGATTTGAACGACCGGGCGCTGACTCAGGAAGTTTTGGCGGATCTGGCGAGGACGTACGAGTTTGATGGGCTGGTGAACAACGTCGGTCTGGTACGCCCGCAAGTGCTGGGTGAGATCGATCTGGATACCTTCGACGATGTGATGCGGGTCAACCTCCATTCGGCGTTGCAGGCCACCCAGGCACTGCTGCCAAACATGCGTGCCAAAGGCTGGGGCCGGGTGGTGAATATTTCCAGTTTGACCGTGTTGGGGATCACCCAACGCACCGCGTATGCGGCGGCCAAAGCGGCACTGATCAGCTTCACGCGATCCTGGGCGCTGGAACTTGCGCAAACCGGCGTAACGGTGAACGCCGTGGCGCCGGGGCCGACAGAAACCGAACTGTTTCGCGCCAACAACCCTCCGGGCAGTGAAAGTGAAGCGCGGTATCTGGCGGGAGTGCCGATGGGGCGTCTGGGACAGCCGCAGGAGATTGCGGCAGCGATTGCGTTTTTGATGTCCGAGCAGAGCGGGTTTATTACCGGGCAAACGCTGTTTGTCGACGGCGGCGCGTCCATCGGCAAAGCCGCGTTCTAACCAACAACACCAATCCACCCTGTGGGAGCGAGCCTGCTCGCGATGGCGGAATATCCCTCACATCTATGTTGGATGTGCCAGTGTCATCGCGAGCAGGCTCGCTCCCACAGTTTGATCGCCGCAAGGACTTCAGATGGACCGTCTGGCCGCAATGGAAACCTTCGTCTTCGTCGTGGAAACCGGCTCGTTTTCCGCCGCCCGGCGCCTGAATATCGGCCAGCCCGCCGTGTCGAAAGCCATTGCGCAACTCGAATCACGCCTGGCCGTGCGACTGCTGTTGCGCTCGACCCGAGGCCTGACGCCAACCGAGGCCGGCCTGGCCTTTTTCGAACGCTCCAAGCGTGCCCTCGAAGAAGCCGATGAAGCCGACAACGCCGCGCGCGGTGCCGCCAGCGGGCTGACCGGCAACCTGCGGGTCTGCGCAGCCGTAACTTTCGGCCGCATGCACATCGTCCCGCACCTGGGGCCGTTCCTCGATCAGAATCCAGACCTGAACATCGACCTGATGCTCGACGACCGCAACATCAATCTGGTCGAAGAAGGCATCGACATCGCCCTGCGCATGGGCTCCCTGAGCGACTCCAGCCTAACCGCCCGCAAGATCGCCGAATGCCGGCGCGTGGTGCTGGGTACGCCGGCCTACTTCGAAAAACACGGCGACCCCATCTGCCCCGCGGACCTGTGCAAACACCAGGCAGTGGTCTACGCCCTGGGCGGCGGCGCCAATTGGCAATTTCGCAACGCGAGCGAAGAGCAGTCCGTGATCATCAGCGGCCGAATTCGCGTCAGCGCCGCCGAAGGTTTGCGTGAAGCAGTCCTCGCCCACCTGGGGCTGACCATGGCCTCCGAATGGATGTTTGCCCCGGAACTGGCCAGTGGTGCAGTCAGGGAAGTGATGAAGGGCTGGACACTGCCGAACCAGGATTTGTGGGCGGTGTTTCCTACCGGAAGAATGGCCAGCGCGAAGGCTCGGGCATTTGTGGAATATGTGCAGGGGGTGTTGGTGAAAGAAGCCTGAGAAACGCTCAGACAACAAAACGGCGATCCTCAGATCGCCGTTTCCATTTACTGCCCGAACTGCCGCCCCAACCCACCCGGCACACCATGAATATCCGTGTCTTCCCACGGCCCGTTCGGGCTGATCGAGCGGCTCCAGCCGTTGTTCCAGCGGTAGTAGGTGCGCTGGCGGTAGAAGGTGTTGGTCTGATCATCCAGCACATAGACGCCGAGCTTGGCATCCCAATGGCTGTTGCCACCCGGTGGCGGCGCGAAGCTGGCGGAGGTGCGAGGCATCGGTTTGGCGGGCTTGGCCGGGATGCCGGGCTTGCCCGGCGTGGGTGTAGTCGACGGTGTAGGTCTTGGCTGCGACGGCGGAATCGGCTGCGGCGACTCGCGCTCCGGCGGCTGGACCGCACATGCGCTTAACCCCAAAACCAGACTGAGCAGGGCAATACGAGCAATAGCGGTCATGTGGCGTTTTCCTGTTATTTATCCGGGCTGTCGATGGTCAATGTCTGCGGCGCGGTGGTGCTACTGGCCAGAGGCTGGCTGCGACCGACCCATTCACCGGCAGTCGGTTGGCCGGCACGGGAGACGCGCGCAACCAGTTGGACTTCAGGAAAGTTCGACAGTTTCAACTGCGGCATCATTGCGTCGGCATCACCCAGTTCGACAGTGACCGGCAAGTCGGCCACGGTCAGGCGTTTTGCTGCCAACGGTGCGGGTGGGCCGGCGGTGGCGCGGGCGAAGATGAATACGCTGTCGCCCGGCTGGACCTTGGCTTTGAGCGCTGGCGCCAGGTCTACGGTGACTTTCAGCAACGCCGACGCTTTGGCCGCGGGTGCCTGGGCAGCCTTACCACCGCTGGCTTCTAGCTTCTCGGTGGCCCGGGCGATACCGCCTTGCAGTGCAGCACGAGAGTTGTCGTCGGGCGGCAGTTGCGCCAACAGACGATTCCAGTAGTCGATGGCGTCCTGATAACGCTGGCTTTCAAACGCGGCGATACCCAGCAGGCCCAGGCTGGTGACTTCTTTCGGATCGGCTTTCAACGCTTCATCGGTCAGGGCCTGAATCTTGTCCGACCACTTTTTGCCATCGGCGAAGTATTGGGCCTGAGCCCATTGGCCGAGCAGCTCCGGTTGACGACCGGCCAGGTTCACCGTGCGTTCGAAGATCTTCGCCGCATCAGCGGGACGGTCTTGCGCCATGTAAGTACGCGCGAGGAAATACAGACCTTCAGCCGAGTCCGGCTGGGCGGCGACGGCGCGTTCCAGACGACGGGTCATCTCTTCCATCGACTGCGGCGCATGGGAGAATTCGCGGGTCAGCTCGACTTTGTCGCTGGCACCGAAATGCAGGTACAGTCCAAGGCCCAGCACCGGAACTAATACCGCCGCCAGCAACGGTAACGGTTTGCCCAGGCGACTCACTCGCGGCGCTGCAACGCCTTCGGTATCAGCGAGCAGCTCACGGGCCGCTTCGGCGCGGCCGGTGTCCATTTGCGCGGCATCGAGCACGCCCTCTTCCTGCTGAGTCTGCAACTCAGCCACGCGCTCCTGATACAACGCGACGTTCAGGGCAGTTCGATCCTCTTCAAGTTGCGCGCGACGACCACGCAGAACCGGGATCAACAGAAAACTCAGGGCAACCAGAAGTAGCAGACCTGCAGCGAGCCAGAAATCAATCATTCTTGGTTTTATCCAACAGGTGGTCGAGGCGCTCACGCTCCTCGGCAGAAAGCGCGTCCGGGGTTTCGGCGCGTTGCACGCGACGACGGCGGACGATCACGGCGATGATCACGAAACCGCCCAACAACAGCCCGGCCGGGCCGAACCAGAGCAGTGCAGTCTTGGCGTTGAGAGCCGGTTTGTAGCGGACGAAGTCACCGTAGCGGTCGACCATGAAGTCGATGATCTGCTGATTGTCCTTGCCCTCGCCGAGCATGCGGAAAATCTCTTTGCGCAGGTCGGCGGCGATTGGCGCATTGGAATCGGCGATGTCCTGATTCTGGCACTTGGGGCAACGCAGTTCTTTGGTCAGCTCGCGAAAACGCTCGCGATCACCTTCTTTGGCGAACTCGTAGGTATCGATGGCGGCCTGCGCCACGCCGGCCATGCTCAAGCCCAATATCACGGCGGCTATCCAGCGCTTCATGGCTTGGCCTCATCGACCAGCGCCTGATACTTGGCGGCCAGTTTTTCGCGCCAGACCTGCTCGTCGATCACGCCGACGAATTTGTCGCGGATGATGCCTTTAGCGTCAATGAAGAAGGTTTCCGGCGCGCCGTACACGCCGAGATTCAGGCCGAGGGAGCCGGCGTCGTCACGGATGTCCAGCTGGTACGGGTTGTGAAATTCCACCAGCCACTTCAAGGCATCTGCGTTGACGTCCTTGTAGTTGATGCCGTAAATCACCACGCCCTGCTGGGCCAGTTTGTTCAGCACCGGGTGCTCGACCCGGCAGGAAATGCACCAGGTGCCCCAGACATTGACCAGCGCCGGTTTACCCAAAATGTCAGCCTTGGTCAGTGTCTTGTCGCCCTCCACGCTCGGCAGGGAAAACTCCGGAAACGGTTTGTCGATCATCGCCGAAGGCAACTCCGCCGGGTCCAGGTATAGCCCGCGGTAAAGGAAAACAGCCACCACCAGAAAAATCACCAGTGGTAACAGCATCAACCAACGTCTCATGCAGTGGCTCCCGACATGCCCAGTGCGTCACGCACGCGGCTTTTTACCTTGACCCGATAACGGCGATCCAGCGCCGCCAGCAATCCACCGAAACCGGTCAGCAAGCCGCCGAACCAGATCCAGCGCACGAACGGTTTGACGTGAACGCGCACGGCCCAGGCGCCATCGCCCAGCGGTTCGCCGAGGGCGACGTAGAGGTCACGGGTGAAACCGGCGTCGATCCCGGCTTCGGTCATCACCGAGTTTTGCACGGTGTACAGGCGCTTTTCCGGGTGCAGCACGCTGACTTCCTTGCCGTCGCGGATCACTCGAATGGTGCCCTTGTCGGAGGTGAAGTTCGGGCCTTCGAAGTGCTTGGCGCCTTCGAACACGAAGTGGTAACCGCCCAGATCCATGGACTCGCCCGGCGCCAGGCGCAAGTCACGCTCGGCACTGTTCTGGCTCGACAACACGACGCCCAGTGCGCACACCGCAATACCGATGTGAGCAATGTGCATGCCCCAGTAACTGCGGGTCAGGGTCGGCAGGCCTTTGATCAGGCCTTTGTGGCGAGTCTTGTCGAGGATATCCCTGACACCGGCCAGCAATACCCACGCAGCCAGCATGAAGGTTGCAATCACTGCCCAGTTGAAATCGCCGTAGGCAACGCCGGCAATCACGGCCAACGCGGCGCTGCCGAGCAACACCGGGGTCAGCATGCCCACCAGCCATTTGACCGGTGTGTCTTTCCAGCGCACCAGCATCCCGACCGCCATCACCACCATCAACAACGCCATCAACGGAATGAACAGCGCGTTGAAGTACGGCGGGCCAACGGACAGTTTGGCGCCGGTCATCGCATCGAGAATCAGCGGGTATAAGGTGCCGAGCAGGATCATCGACGCTGCCACTACCAGCACCAGGTTGTTACCCAGCAGCAGGGTTTCCCGAGACCAGAGGTTGAAGCCGACCTGGCTCTTGACCACCGGTGCGCGCAGGGCGAACAGCGTCAGCGAACCGCCGACCACAAACAGCAGGAAAATCAGGATGAACACACCGCGCTCAGGGTCAGACGCAAACGCGTGAACCGAAGTCAGCACCCCGGAACGCACGAGGAACGTGCCGAGCAAGCTCAACGAGAACGCGGCAATGGCCAGCAACACGGTCCAGCTCTTGAACACGCCACGTTTTTCCGTGACTGCCAACGAGTGAATCAGTGCCGTACCGACCAGCCAAGGCATGAAGGAGGCGTTTTCCACCGGGTCCCAAAACCACCAGCCGCCCCAGCCGAGTTCGTAATAAGCCCACCACGAACCGAGGGTGATGCCGATACCCAGGAAGGCCCAGGCGACGATGGTCCACGGGCGCGACCAGCGTGCCCACGCCGCATCAAGGCGACCGCCCATCAGCGCCGCGATGGCGAAGGCGAAGGCCACGGAGAAACCGACATAACCCATGTACAGCATCGGCGGGTGAACAATCAGGCCGATGTCTTGCAGCAGTGGATTGAGGTCGGCGCCATCGCTGGGCACTTGCGGCAGGATGCGTTTGAACGGGTTGGACGTGAGGATCAGGAACAGCAGGAAACCGGTGCTGATCATGCCCATAACCGCCAGAACCCGCGCCAGCATGACTTGTGGCAACTGCCGGGAGAACACCGACACCGCGAAGGTCCAGCCACCGAGAATCAATGCCCACAGCAGCAACGAGCCTTCGTGCGCGCCCCATACCGCGCTGAATTTGTAGTACCACGGCAAGGCACTGTTGGAGTTGCTGGCAACGTAAGCGACCGAGAAGTCGTCAGTCATGAACGCGTACGTCAGGCAACCGAAGGCGAATACCAGAAAAGTGAACTGGCCCCAGGCAGCCGGCTGCGCGAGGCTCATCCACAAGCGGTCACCGCGCCAGGCACCGAGTAACGGCACCACGGCCTGAGCCAGCGCGAAACACAGCGCCAGGATCATGGCCAGGTGGCCCAGTTCGGGGATAAACAGCCCTGAATTATAGAGAGCAGACGTCATCAATTAACCCTCTTTGGCTTGTGTGGGCGCCGACTGGCCGCTGTCTTTCAGGGCCTTGGTCACTTCCGGCGGCATGTATTTCTCGTCGTGCTTGGCCAGCACTTCGTCGGCCACCACCACGCCGTCGGCGTTGATTTTGCCTAGGGCAACAATGCCCTGCCCTTCACGGAACAGGTCCGGAAGAATGCCGCGATAGGTGATGGTCACGGATTTATTGAAGTCGGTGACGATGAATTTGACGTCCAGCGAATCGCCGGAACGTTGCAGCGAACCTTTCTCGACCATACCGCCCGCCCGAATACGCGTGTCTTGCGGCGCTTCGCCGTTGGCGATCTGGGTCGGGGTGTAAAACAGATTGATGTTCTGCTGCAGGGCGCTCAGGGCCAGGCCGACGGCAGCGCCGACACCCACCAGGATCGCGAGAATGATGATAAGACGCTTTTTACGCAGCGGATTCACTTGCCGTTCTCCCGGCGCAGACGACGCGCCTCTTGTTGCAGATACCGCTTGCGGGCCAGGATCGGCGCCGCCACGTTGAGGGCCAGCACCGTCAGGCAGATGCCATAGGCTGACCAGACATACAGGGCGTGATGGCCCATGGCGAGGAAGTCGCCGAATGAAGCAAAACTCATCGAGCGGCCTCCAGACTGTTCTGTACTTCGGCCTTGACCCAGCTGGCACGCGCTTCGCGCTTGAGCACTTCAAGGCGCATGCGCAGCAACAAGACCGCGCCAAAGAAACAGTAGAAACCGAGCACCGTCAGCAGCAAAGGCAGCCACATCTCGGCTGGCATCGCCGGTTTTTCGGTGAGGGTGAAGGTCGCGCCCTGGTGCAGGGTGTTCCACCACTCCACCGAGTACTTGATGATCGGAATGTTGATCACGCCGACAATCGCCAATACCGCACACGCCTTGGCGGCGCTGTCACGATTACTGATAGCGTTGCCCAGCGCAATCAGACCGAAGTACAGAAACAGCAGAATCAGCATGGACGTCAGTCGCGCATCCCAGACCCACCACGAACCCCAGGTCGGTTTGCCCCAGATCGCGCCGGTGACCAACGCCACAGCGGTCATCCAGGCCCCGATGGGCGCCGCACATTGCAGGGCGACGTCGGCCAGTTTCATCTTCCAGACCAGCCCGACGATGCCGCACACCGCCAGCATCACATAGCAGGACTGCGCCAGCATCGCGGCAGGGACGTGGATATAGATGATGCGAAAGCTGTTGCCTTGCTGGTAATCAGGCGGCGCGAAGGCCAGGCCCCAAACGACACCCACGCCAATCAGCAGCAACGCCGCGACGCTCAGCCAGGGCAACAGTTTGCCGCTGATGCCGTAAAACCATTTGGGCGAGCCGAGCTTGTGAAACCACGTCCAGTTCATACTGTTTCCATCACGGTTGCCCTTCGCTGTGAAGGGCTGGGTCTTTACTGGTTAAATTTTAACCAGACCTCATTATTCGCCGACGCTGATCTTCAGGCCAGCAGCTATTGCAAACGGTGTCAGGGTTATCGCCAGGGCGGTCAGGCTACCAAGCCACAAGAGATAACCGGTCGCTGGCATGCCTTGCAAGGCCGCCTGCAAGGCGCCACTGCCAAGGATCAACACCGGGATGTACAGCGGCAGAATCAGCAGTGCCAGTAACAGGCCACCTCGCTTCAATCCCACCGTCAGGGCTGCGCCCACTGCACCGAGCAGGCTCAGCACCGGTGTACCCAGCAATAAAGAAAGCAGCAACACCGGCAGACAAGCGGCAGGCAGACCGAGCATCAACGCCAGCAGTGGAGCGAGCAAAACCAGTGCCAGGCCAGAGAAGGCCCAGTGTGCCAGTACCTTGGCCAAAACCAGAAGAGGCAGAGGGTGCGACGAAAGGACCCACTGCTCAAGCGATCCGTCTTCGAAATCACTGCGGAAAAGCCCGTCCAACGAGAGTAAAACCGATAAAAGCGCTGCCACCCAGACCAGTCCCGGAGACAAGGTTTGCAACAATTGAGCCTCGGGACCGACCGCCAACGGGAACAGCGCCACCACGATGGCGAAGAATACCAGCGGATTGGCCAGTTCCGCAGGACGGCGGAATAACAATCGGGCCTCACGGGCGACCAACAGGCCGAAAACACTCATACAGCCCAATTTCCCAGATCAATGTCGCGATAGCCGGCCGGCATCCGGGTCAGCGTGTGGTGCGTGGTCAACACAACCATGCCGCCCTGCTCGCAGTGTGCGGCCAGGTGTTCTTCGAGCTGCGCCACGCCTTGCTTGTCGAGTGCGGTGAATGGCTCATCGAGAATCCACAGTGGCGGGCTGTCCAGGTACAACCGCGCCAGCGCCACACGGCGATGCTGGCCGGCAGACAGCGTGTGGCAAGGAACATCCTCAAAACCGCGCAGTCCCACCGCCGCCAATGCCTGCCAGATCGCCTCATGGGACGCCGGTTGATGCAGGGCACAGAGCCAGCTGAGGTTTTCCTCGGGGGTCAGCAACTCCTTGATACCGGCAGCATGACCGATCCACAGCAGGTTGCGCGCCAGCTCGAAACGTTGCTCCTGGAGCGGTTTGCCGTTAAGCAGCACCTGACCGGCGGTCGGCTGCATAAGGCCGCACAGCAGACGCAACAGGCTGGTCTTGCCACTGCCGTTGGGGCCGCTGATTTGTACCATTTCGCCACTGGCCAGTCTCAAATCGAGATTTTCGAAGAGCAGCCGAAGGTCTCGCTCACAAGCGAGGGCAACGGTTTGCAGGACAGGGCTGGTCAAGGGATCACGGGCCTTTTGCGGTTCAAGTCGGCGACGAAGCGGCCGCTAAAGAGATGCAGCATAGATGCATTGGCGGCTTGTTCTGGAGAGCTGCGTCAAACAATTGCAATGTTTTCGCTACTCCCTGGAAACGGGCGGCATTATACATGCCATGCCTTACTCTAAAGAGTGCAATTTCCTCAGGTTGTGACCGCGTATGACAGGCGAAATGAACATCCTCCCACTGCCGCAGACCTCGCCCGCGACTTCGCGGCCGTTGGTGGTCAGTGGCGACCCGCTGAAGTTGCTGACGCCGATGGAGGGCCTGATCAGTGCCGGCCAGACCGCCAAGGCCGAAGTGCTGTCGCTCAAACAGGCGGATCAGGTCTTTCAACTGTTGCTCAAAGTCACCCTCGACAGCGGTCGCCAGACCACGGTCCAGGCCATTAGCACTCAACCGCTGCCCCTGGGTACGAGCCTGGCGATCACCCAACCGTCGGCGAGCAACCTGGCCATCACCGTGCAACAGGCCATTGCCTCAAGCGTCGCTGCCCTCACCCGCATCGACACCGCCCAACTGCCGGCCGGCACCTTGCTGCAAGGCAAAGTGCTGACCTCCCAGGTGATGCCGCAGGTGCCGGGGCAACCGACGGTCTATCGCTCGATGGTGAGTTTGCTGAACACAGTACTGAGCGGCAGCACACTGAGCATCGACAGCCCGACGCCACTGCGTATCGGCACGTTGTTAAGTGCAATGGTGCAAGACACCCAAACGCTGAAATTCGTCCCACTGAGCAGCCGCCAGGAACAATTGGCCGTGACACAGCAACTGGTCAGCCAGCAAAGTCGTCAAGGCTCTCTGGATGGCTTGATCAAAGTCCTGCAAAACTTGCCGCTGTCGGATCCAACCTCCAGCGACCTGCGCACCGCCGTGGACAAATTGCTCGCTGGCCTGCCAGACATTCAGCAAATGAGTTCGCCCAAAGGCCTGGCCCAGGCGTTAGCCAATAGCGGCCTGTTCCTTGAAGCCAAATGGCTGACCGGACAAAACCCGACGTTGGCGCCAGACATGAAAGGCGACCTGCTCAAGCTGATCGCCCAACTGACGCCGGGTCTGCCAGCCAACACCAACCTCAACGCAATCATCACCGCCAATACATTGGTGCAGGCAATGCCGAGTTTCGTGCGCAGCGCCCTCGGCATGCTCGGCCAGGTCAGCGCCAAACCGCTGCCGACCCGTTTCCCGCTGCCCGAGCGCCTGCTGCAAAGCCAGGACGGCGAAGGTGATCTGGAGCACTTGCTGCGTTTGGCAGCGGCGGCCGTTTCGCGCCTGCAAAGCCATCAACTGTCGAGCCTGGAGCAAACCGGTGTGACGGACGACGGTCGCCTGCTCAGCACCTGGCAGCTGGAAATCCCGATGCGCAACTTGCAGGACATTGTGCCGTTGCAGGTCAAATTCCAACGCGAAGAAGCCCCCGACAAAGAACAACCGCACGAACGTCGCGACGACCGTGAGCCGAAGCAGCCATTGTGGCGCGTCGACCTGGCATTCGACATGGAGCCGCTAGGCCCCTTGCAGATTCAAGCCCAACTGATCAAGGGCAGCCTGTCCAGCCAACTCTGGGCCGAACGCCCTTACACCGCGAGCCTGATCGAAAACAACCTGGCCGGACTGCGCGAACGCCTGCTGGCGTCGGGCCTGAACGTCGGCGATCTGGATTGCCACCTCGGCAAACCGCCACAAGGGCCGCAAACCCGCCTTGAACAACGCTGGGTCGACGAAACCGCATGAACGAATCCACCACACCGCGTCAGGCCATCGCCCTCAAGTACGACGGCAGCCACGCCCCTACTCTCACGGGCAAGGGTGACGAAGAGCTCGCTGAAGAAATTTTGCGCATCGCCCGCGACTTCGACGTGCCGATCTACGAAAACCCCGAGCTGGTGAGGCTGCTGGCGAAAATGGAATTGGGGGACAGTATTCCGGAAGAGTTGTACCGCACGATTGCCGAGATTATTGCGTTTGCGTGGAATTTGAAGGGCAAGTTTCCGGTGGGGCATGGTTCGGAGGGGGCAATGGTTGAAAAGGATATTACCGAACGCGGGGATGATTACTGAGGTTTCGAGGACGCCTTCGCGGGCAAGCCCGCTCCTACAGGGTTCGGCGGCGTTCGTACATCATGTGTTCGCCACCAATACCTATGGGAGCGAGCCTGCTCGCGATAACAATCTCAGCTGAATCGCAAAAATCAGTTCTTAGGCAATTTGTCCGCCAGCGCCACGGTCGTCTCGCTCTCAGTTTTGAAAAAACGCAATAGCCTGAGGCTGCGACCGACAATCAAGCCATTGATAAGGCCAGCCCCCAATGCTGACCATGCCACCGCCGACACTGCCTCAGCCAATTCCGGATGCATGGCCGCCTGGTATCCGTTGTAATAACGCCAGGCAAAGAAACACCAATACACCATCAATACTTTGAGTGTGCCGCCCAAAAGTAGGCGGTCCCCATCGCGTTCTACGCTTTGGCAGGAGTAAAAGCGCAACGCCAGAATCCAGCCTGCCAGTAATCCCAGCGCATACATCGAGAGCGGGATCGCAGTTCCTTGGGAGAACTTCAGCGAGGCCAGGGATATGGCAACAAATATGGCCGGCGTGATCTGCAACGACCTCTTCGACTCATGACTCTTGAAACACGCACTTACGCCGTAGTAAGTCAGGATAAAAAAGACTGCATAAACCCATAGCGGTGTACCACGCAGAATGTCGAGCATAGGCCTCCCTGGCAGTGCAATGTCTGAAACAGGCGTCGTTTATCAGCGGCGTTCACGTTACCGAGGGTGGTTGGTAATCGCAAGCCGGGCCAAACCGCGACAAAACCAAAAATGGGAAGGAAGTCACCGAACGCGGGGATGATTACTGAGGTTTCGAGGACGCCTTCGCGGGCAAGCCCGCTCCTACAGGGTTCGGCGGCGCTCACACATTGGGTGTTCGCCCCCGCCCCCCTGTGGGAGCGAGCTTGCTCGCGAAAGCGGACTCAGTTACATCGCAAAAATCAGTTCTTGTGCAACTTACGCATCAACTCCGCCTCAGCCTGGGTCAACCCGCAGGACTGAGTCAGTTCATCAACCGTAGCGCCCATCCCCACCAGCCGCGCCGCTTGGGCGAACGACAGGCTCGTCGGGTCGCGCTGCTCCAGTTGAGCCAGTTTGTCCGGCAATGGGCGGACCACCGCGCGCAGCTCGTGCAGGTCTTCACCCATGCGCACGTTGCCGTTCTGGTAGTCGTCCACGCGTTTGGCCAGGTCTTTGATGCGCTGATCCCGTAGCGCATCGCCCTGAGCCTGTTGTGCGGCGATCAATCGTTGACCGCGTATGTACGCCAGAAACATCGCCAGCGTGCCCGCCCAGAAGAGGAACAGGACAATGACCGCAACCTCAAGAATCAATCAGATGTTCTCCAGGTCCGACCATTCTTCTTCGCTCATCATCTTGTCCAGCTCGACCAGGATCAGCAATTCGTTGTTCTTGTTGCACACGCCTTGAATGAACTTGGCGGACTCTTCGTTACCGACGTTTGGCGCGGTTTCGATTTCCGACTGACGCAGGTAAACCACTTCGGCCACGCTGTCGACCATGATCCCGACCACCTGTTTGTCGGCTTCGATGATGACGATGCGGGTGTTGTCGCTGATCTCGGCGTTCATCAGGCCGAAGCGCTGACGGGTGTCGATCACGGTGACCACATTACCGCGCAGGTTGATGATGCCCAGGACGTAGCTCGGAGCCCCCGGAACCGGGGCGATTTCGGTATAGCGCAGGACTTCCTGAACGCGCATCACATTGATGCCGTAGGTTTCGTTATCCAGCTTGAAGGTTACCCATTGCAGGATCGGATCTTCGGAACCCTTTGCTGCCGTCGCCTTATCATTCATACCCTGACCCCTCAAAAAACCGCCCTGGCGGTATGTGTTCTGTACGTCGGCAGCCACTGCCGTCGCGTGTTTTTATGTTGGTTTGTGAGCCGGCTTTTTAATACTGCTCAGGTGCTTTGCGCCGCCACTGGCGATCAGCTCGGCCAGCGCGCAAACGTCGAGTAATGCACACATGTGTTCAATCACCGTGCCCGCCAGCCATGGCCGCTGACCACGGTGACTGCGCCATTTGATTTCGTTGGGGTCCAGGCGCAACGAGCGGCTGACCTGATGCACCGCCAACCCCCACTCATAGCCCTGAACCGAAATAACGTATTGCAGGCCCTGACGGAAGTCGTCGCGGTAGCGGTCGGGCATGACCCAACGGGCGGAATCCAACACTTTGAGGTTGCCGGCCTGGCTTGGGAGAATCCCGAGGAACCATTCCGGCTGACCGAACAATGGCGTCAGCTCGTGACCGGCCAGGGAATAAATCGAACCCAGGCACACCAATGGCACCGCCAGTGTCAGGCCAGCGACGTCGAACAACAGGCATTCGAAGGGCTCGGCGGCCCACGATGGACGCCCGTCAGTTTCGACCGGAGGCGGCGTGTTGCTCGGTGGGATATGAACTTCGACGACTGGCGGCACCAGAGTTTGCGGCAGCGGTGCGATGGTCGATACCGGCACGAGGATCGGTGCCGGTGCCTCCATGACAGGTGCAGGTGCTTTCACCGGAGGTGCAACCACGGGTGCAATCACCGGGGCTGCAAACACCGCCACAGGACGCGCATCGCGAGCCTGTTCTTCGAGCACCGCCAACTGAAACTCGTCCAAAATACTTGCAGGCTCGCCCACCTCGACTAGCGCTTCGATGAGCGGTGCCAGCTCTTCTGTCGCATCCTGCAGCAAGCCGTCCAGGTAAGTCTGGAGTGCCAGTTGCGGGCGAGTGGTGATTTTCACCGGCCGATTCATTCATGCACCCCGCAAGGAAGGTTCATCTCAAGCCACCTGCGCGACAGATTGCTGCACCAGCAAATGCTTGAGCAGCGCGCGGTAAGCGAGAACGCCCCGGCTCTTGCCGTCGAACTGCGAAGGCGTGAGTCCGGCCCGGCTTGCGTCACGTAGACGGGTGTCGACCGGGATGTAGCCTTGCCAGATTTCTTCCGGGTACTTGTCGCGCAGCACCCGCAGGGTTCCGAGGGAAGCCTGGGTACGTCGGTCGAACAAGGTCGGAATGACGGTGAACGGCAGCGCCTGCTTGCGTGAGCGGTTGATCATCGCCAAGGTGTTGACCATGCGTTCCAGACCTTTGACGGCCAGGTGCTCGGTCTGCACCGGGATCACCAACTGCTGGCTCGCCGCCAAGGCATTGACCATCAGTACGCCGAGCAATGGCGGGCTGTCGATCACGGCGTAATCGAAGTCTTGCCACAACTGCGCCAGGCTCTTGGCGATGACGAGGCCCAAACCACTTTGCCCCGGCGACTGACGCTCAAGCGTCGCCAGCGCGGTGCTGGAGGGCAACAGCGAAATGCTTTCGTGGCTGGTGGGCATCAACAACTGCCCGGGCAAACCTTGCGGCACGCTGCCCTTGTGCAAGAACAAGTCGTAGCTGCTGTGTTCCAGGGTGTCGGGGTCGTAGCCGAAGTAGCTGGTCATTGAGCCGTGCGGGTCGAGATCGACCACGACCACGCGCTTGCCCGCCTCGGCCAGCAAACCGGCTAAAGCGATAGAGGAAGTGGTTTTACCAACACCACCCTTTTGATTGGCAACTGCCCAAACTCTCATTCGAAAGGTTCCGCCCGGTTGACAGGGTCGACCGGGAAATAGCTCAACGTGTTAATGCGGGTGACGGAGAATTGACGGCGCTCTCTCGTCCCGGCGACTTGACCGGGGTCGGTGCAGTTTGTGTGCCAGCCCGCTTCAACGCGGCATCCGGTTGCGCATGTGCGGTACCGGTGCCGGTCAGGCTGCGGCGTACATCGAGATTGCGCGAAACCACCAGCACCACACGACGGTTGCGCGCTCGACCTTCAGCCGTGGCGTTATTGGCCACCGGCTGGAATTCGCCGTAGCCCACGGACGCCAGACGCCCGGGGTTTACGCCCTGCATCGCGAGCATGCGCACGACGCTCGCGGAACGGGCTGAGGACAGCTCCCAGTTGGTCGGGTACTGCGCGGTGCGGATCGGCTGATCGTCGGTAAAGCCTTCGACATGAATCGGGTTGTCGAACGGCTTCAGGATCCGGGCCACCTTGTCGATGATGTTGAACGCGATGTCACTGGGCATGGCATCGCCGCTGCCGAACAACAGGCTGGAATTGAGCTCGATCTCAACCCACAACTCGTTGCCACGCACGGTCATCTGGTTGGAGCTAATCAGGTCACCGAATGCCGCACTGATGTCATCGGCGATGCTTTTCAGCGGATCGCTGGAACCAGCGACGCCGGCATCGACCTGCTCGCTGTCCTTCACCAATGGCTTGGCCGGCGTCACGCTCATCGGCCGCTCTTCGCCGATCGGGATCGGCTTGAGGGAGCGATCAGCGTCGGTGAAGACCCCGATCAACGCTTGCGAGATGACTTTGTACTTGCCTTCGTTGATCGACGAGATCGAGTACATGACGACGAAGAACGCGAACAGCAAGGTTATGAAATCCGCGTAGGACACCAGCCAGCGTTCGTGATTGACGTGTTCCTCAGGTTGGCGACGACGAGCCATAATCCATTACCCCCTCATCAATCCATGAAGCCCTGAAGCTTCAACTCGATAGAGCGAGGGTTTTCACCTTCCGCGATCGACAGGATCCCTTCCAGCAACATTTCCCGATAACGCGACTGGCGCAAGGCAACGGACTTGAGCTTGGCGGCAATCGGCAGCAACACCAGGTTGGCACTGGCCACGCCATAGATGGTGGCGACGAAGGCCACGGCAATGCCGCTGCCCAGCTGGGAGGGATCGGCCAGGTTGCCCATGACGTGGATCAGGCCCATCACCGCACCGATGATGCCGATGGTTGGCGCGTAGCCACCCATGCTTTCGAAGACTTTGGCGGCTTCGATATCACGGCTTTCCTGGGTGTAGAAATCCACTTCCAGAATGCTGCGAATCGATTCCGGTTCGGCTCCGTCAACCAACAGTTGCAAGCCTTTGCGCGAGTAGTTGTCGGGTTCGGCATCGGCCACCCCTTCCAGGCCGAGCAAACCTTCCTTGCGGGCGGTCAGGCTCCAGTTCACCACGCGATCAATGCCACCAGCCAGGTCAACGCGAGGCGGAAACAGAATCCAGCCAAGGATTTGCATGGCACGCTTGAAGGCGCTCATCGGCGATTGCAGCAACGCTGCGCCGACAGTCCCACCGAGGACGATCAACGCCGCCGGGCCGTTGGCCAGCGCGCCGAGGTGGCCGCCTTCAAGGTAGTTGCCGCCAATGATGGCGACGAACGCCATGATGATGCCGATAAGGCTTAAAACATCCATCAGATACAGGCCTCGACCAGGTGCTTGCCAATATCTTCCAACCCGTAGATCGCGTCCGCGAGGTCGGCTTTGACGATGGCCATCGGCATGCCGTAGATCACGCAACTGGCTTCATCCTGAGCCCAGATCGCACTGCCGCTCTGCTTGAGCAGGCGAGCACCTTCGCGACCGTCGGCGCCCATGCCGGTCAGCACCACCGCCAGAACTTTGTCGCCGTAGGACTTGGCGGCCGAACCGAAAGTGATGTCCACACTCGGTTTGTAATTGAGACGCTCGTCGCCGGGCAGGATTTTCACCGCGCCACGGCCGTCGATCATCATTTGCTTGCCACCCGGGGCCAGCAACGCCAGGCCAGGACGCAGGATGTCGCCATCCTCGGCCTCCTTGACGCGGATACGGCAGAGCTTGTCCAGGCGTTCGGCGAAGGCTTTGGTGAATGCCGCAGGCATGTGCTGGATCAACACGAGCGGCGCCGGGAAGTTGGCCGGCAACTGGGTCAGGACCCGTTGCAGCGCAACCGGACCGCCGGTGGACGTGCCGATGGCAACCAATTTGTAGGCTTTGCGTTTCGGTGCGGGCGACGAGTGGGCGGACGGCGCAGGGGCGTGCGTGCGGGCCGGTATCGGTGCCGGCGCTGGGCGCGACGGTGCGCTGCTGCCGTAACTGCTGACGCTTGCAGGCACAGGCGCTGGCGTCGGGACTGGTACGGCGACAGGGGCCGGTGCGCTGTAGGTATTGGCACGACGGTTACTGCGCGAAATGCTCAGAATCTTCTCGCACAGCAGTTGCTTGACCTTCTCCGGGTTACGGGAGATGTCTTCGAAATTCTTCGGCAGAAAATCGACGGCGCCGGCGTCCAGCGCATCGAGGGTGACCCGGGCGCCTTCGTGGGTCAGTGACGAGAACATCAATACCGGCGTCGGGCAGCGCTGCATGATGTGTCGAACAGCCGTGATGCCGTCCATCAGGGGCATCTCGTAGTCCATGGTAATCACGTCCGGCTTGAGGGCCAGGGCTTGATCGATCGCCTCTTTTCCGTTGGTCGCCGTACCGACGACCTGGATATTCGAATCCGCTGAAAGAATTTCCGAGACGCGGCGGCGGAAAAACCCCGAATCGTCCACCACCAGGACTTTGACTGCCATAAACACTCCATTAGACGCAGCGGGGCCTCAGTCGCCCCGCTCCACCAGAATCAAATACGCCGCGTGGCGTAACGCTTGAGCATGCTCGGAACATCGAGAATCAGCGCAATACGACCGTCACCGGTGATGGTGGCGCCCGACATGCCCGGGGTTCCCTGGAGCATTTTGCCCAATGGCTTGATGACCACTTCTTCCTGGCCCACCAACTGGTCGACGACAAAGCCGATCCGTTGTGTGCCCACCGAAAGGATCACCACATGGCCTTCGCGCTGCTCTTCGTGAGCGGCGGAGCTGACCAGCCAGCGCTTGAGGTAAAACAGTGGCAGCGCCTTGTCGCGCACAATGACCACTTCCTGGCCGTCCACCACGTTGGTGGTCGACAGGTCGAGGTGGAAGATCTCGTTGACGTTCACCAGCGGGAATGCAAACGCCTGGTTGCCGAGCATGACCATCAGCGTCGGCATGATCGCCAGGGTCAACGGGACCTTGATGACGATCTTCGAACCCTGGCCCTTGGCTGAGTAAATGTTGATCGATCCGTTGAGCTGGGAGATCTTGGTTTTCACCACGTCCATGCCCACGCCACGACCCGACACGTCGGATATCTCGGTTTTGGTCGAGAAGCCTGGCGCGAAAATCAGGTTGTAGCACTCGGTGTCGCTCAAGCGATCCGCTGCATCCTTGTCCATCACACCGCGTTTTACCGCGATGGAGCGCAGGACATTCGGGTCCATGCCTTTGCCGTCATCGGAAATCGACAGCAGGATGTGGTCGCCTTCCTGTTCCGCCGCGAGGACTACCTTGCCGCCACGGGACTTGCCCGAAGCTTCGCGTTCTTCCGGCGACTCGATGCCGTGGTCGACCGCGTTCCGCACCAAGTGGACCAGCGGGTCAGCCAGAGCCTCGACGAGGTTCTTGTCGAGGTCGGTTTCTTCGCCGACCAGTTCCAGGTTGATTTCTTTCTTGAGCTGGCGAGCCAAGTCGCGAACCAGACGCGGGAAGCGCCCAAAGACCTTCTTGATCGGTTGCATCCGGGTCTTCATGACCGCGGTTTGCAGGTCGGCCGTGACTACGTCAAGGTTCGATACTGCCTTGGACATGGCCTCATCAGCACTGTTGGCACCCAGGCGAACCAGGCGGTTACGCACCAGTACCAATTCGCCGACCATGTTCATGATTTCGTCGAGGCGCGCGGTATCGACTCGCACGGTGGTCTCGGCTTCGCTGGCTGTTTTTTCCGGTGGCGGTGCTGCCGGAGCACGGGCCGGGGCCGGCGCGGCGGCGGCAACCGGTTTCGGCGTTTCAGCTTTGGGCTCGGGCGCCTTGGCAACCGGTGCCGGGGCGACCGCCTTGGCGGCTGGGGCCGCGACGGAAGCGGTGGCAGAACCCGTGCCGACTTCGCTGAACTTGCCTTTGCCGTGCAACTCGTCGAGCAGCGCTTCGAACTCGTGATCGGAGATCAAATCGCTGCCCGCCGCGGCGGCGGTTGGCGCAGCCGGCACCGACACCGAAGCAATGGCCGACTCCAGCGCATCCACCGCAAAGTTGCCTTTGCCGTGCAACTGGTCGAGCAGTGCTTCAAATTCGTCGTCGGTAATGTCGCAACTGTCGCCTGCTGTTTTCGGGGCAGCAGGTGTGGCTGGCGCAGCAATCAACGCATCGACAGCGAATTGGCCTTTACCGTGCAGCTGGTCGAGCAACGACTCGAACTCATGATCGGTGATTTCGTCGCTGGCAGCGGCACTGTTGACCGGCGTTGGCGCAGTAGCCGGAGCTTCGGCCTCAGCCTTGACGGCGTTCAGCGAGTCCAGCAGTTGTTCGAATTCGTTATCGGTGATGTCGTCCGATTCACTGTCAGCGCCAGGTGCAAGCGCCACGTCGGCAACCGATGCTTGTTCATCAGCCGTTTGCGGCTCGGCCAGACGGGCCAGAGCCGCCAGCAGTTCAGGTGTCGCAGCCGTAACCGGACTGCGCTCGCGGACTTCGCTGAACATACTGTTCACCGCGTCCAGCGCTTCAAGGACCACGTCCATCAGTTCCGAATCAACGCGACGCTCACCCTTGCGCAGGATGTCGAACACGTTCTCGGCGATGTGGCAGCACTCCACCAGCTCATTGAGCTGGAGGAAGCCGGCGCCCCCTTTTACAGTGTGAAAACCGCGAAAAATTGCATTGAGCAGGTCCGCATCATCCGGTCGGCTTTCAAGCTCGACCAGCTGTTCGGACAGTTGCTCTAGAATCTCGCCGGCCTCAACCAGGAAATCCTGAAGGATCTCTTCATCGGCGCCGAAGCTCATTAAGGGGGTGCTCCTAAAGGTCTAAAAACCTGAACCTAAAATCCAAGACTGGATAGCAAATCGTCCACATCGTCCTGACCGGACACAACGTCTTCTCTTTTATCGGCATGAATCTGCGGACCTTCACCCTGAGAGAGATGTTTTTGTGGATCTTTTTCGGCCAGCATCGATTCACGGTCATGTTCGATACCCGCAAAGCGGTCTACCTGGCTGGCCATGAGTACGAGCTTGAGCAGGTTGCTTTCAACTTCGGTGACCAATTGGGTCACGCGCTTGATGACCTGACCGGTGAGGTCCTGGTAATCCTGAGCCAGCAGGATGTCGTTGAGGTTGCTCGACACCCTGCGGTTGTCTTCGGTGCTGCGTGCCAGGAAACCGTCGATCCGGCGGGCCAGTTCGCGGAACTCTTCAGCGCCGACTTCGCGGCGCATGAACCGCCCCCAATCCGTGCTCAACGCCTGGGCTTCGTCAGCCAGACTATTGACCAACGGCGTGGCGTTTTCCACCAGGTCCATGGTGCGGTTGGCCGCGGCCTCGGTCAGCTTGACCACATACCCCAGGCGCTCGGTGGCGTCCGTGATCTGTGACACCTCCTCGGCTTGCGGCATGTTCGGGTCAATCTGGAAATTGACGATCGCGCTGTGCAGCTCGCGAGTGAGCTTGCCCACTTCCTGGTACAGGCCGCGGTCACGGGTCTGATTGAGCTCATGGATCAATTGCACAGCTTCGCCGAACCTGCCTTTTTCAAGACTCTCGACCAGTTCGACTGCGTGTTTTTTCAGGGTCGATTCAAAATCGCCCATAGAAGACTCTTTATGCTCCATAGCTCCCCCGTGGCGCAGTGGATCAACCGATGCGTTCGAAAATCTTCTCGATTTTTTCTTTCAACGCCTGGGCCGTGAAGGGTTTGACGACATAGCCGTTTACACCGGCCTGGGCCGCTTCGATGATCTGCTCGCGCTTGGCTTCAGCCGTCACCATCAGCACCGGCAGGTGCTTGAGCTTTTCATCGGCGCGCACGTGGCGCAGCAAGTCGATACCGGTCATGCCAGGCATGTTCCAGTCGGTCACCAGAAAGTCGATGCTTCCGCTGTTGAGAACCGGAATGGCAGAAGTGCCATCGTCGGCCTCGACCGTGTTGGTGAACCCAAGGTCACGCAACAGGTTTTTTATGATCCGCCGCATCGTTGAGAAGTCATCAACGATGAGGATTTTCATGTTCTTGTCCAATTCGACCTCCAAGCAGTCTTAAACGCGCCCAGCACCTGGACGCGCCATTTCAATCAATCCGGCGATGCATTCGATGACTGTCTGGAGCACAACAGATCGCGACCGGTGCCGTTCAAACCCGCACCAGCCTCGTTCGCAGTGTCCCCACACTGCCTTCAGCGCGCTCGCCACTCTGCCAAACGCCCCCGCAAACGGGCCGCGCACTGGCTGTGTAACTGGCTGACCCGCGATTCGCTGACCCCCAGGACCTCACCGATTTCCTTGAGATTCAACTCTTCGTCGTAGTACAGCGCCAACACCAGTCGCTCACGCTCCGGCAAATTGGCAATCGCGTCCGCCAGCGCTGCCTGGAAGCGTTCATCTTCCAGATCGCGTGACGGCTCGAGATGAGCACTCGCGCCATCCTCGTGCAGCCCTTCGTGTTCGCCGTCCTGCAACAGATCGTCGAAACTGAATAAGCGGCTGCCCAGGGTGTCGTTCAAAATCCCGTAATAATCGTCGAGACTCAATTGGAGTTCGGCCGCAACCTCGTGATCTTTAGCGTCACGGCCGGTTTTAGCTTCAATAGAGCGAATTGCGTCACTGACCATGCGGGTATTTCGGTGAACCGAACGCGGTGCCCAATCCCCCTTGCGCACTTCATCGAGCATGGCGCCGCGGATTCGTATGCCCGCGTACGTCTCGAAACTCGCGCCTTTGCTGGCGTCGTATTTGGTTGATACCTCAAGCAGGCCGATCATCCCGGCCTGGATCAGGTCTTCAACCTGAACACTGGCTGGCAGACGGGCCAGCAAGTGGTAAGCAATGCGTTTGACCAGTGGCGCGTAACGCTCGATCAGCTCGTACTGCGCGTCACGTGCCGACATCTTGTAGAGGTTGTAGCCACTGGCTGTCATAGGACGGGTCCCGCGGTCTGCTGCACGAGGCGCTCGACAAAAAACTCCAGGTGCCCACGCGGGTTGGCAGGCAATGGCCAGGTATCGACTTTCTGCGCAATGGCCTTGAACGCCAGGGCGCACTTGGAACGCGGGAAGGCTTCATAAACGGCGCGCTGCTTCTGCACGGCCTTACGCACGCTTTCGTCGTAAGGCACTGCGCCGACGTACTGCAGGGCGACGTCAAGGAAGCGATCGGTGACCTTGGTCAACTTGGCGAACAGGTTGCGACCTTCTTGCGGGCTCTGGGCCATGTTGGCCAGGACGCGGAAGCGGTTCATGCCGTAATCGCGGTTAAGCAGTTTGATCAGCGCGTAGGCGTCAGTGATCGAGGTCGGCTCGTCGCAGACCACCAGCAAGACTTCCTGCGCGGCGCGAACAAAACTGACGACCGAGTCACCTATACCCGCAGCAGTATCGATCACCAGGACGTCGAGGTTGTCGCCGATGTCGCTGAAGGCCTGAATCAAGCCGGCGTGCTGAGCCGGGCTCAGGTGAACCATGCTCTGTGTGCCGGAGGCCGCCGGAACGATTCGAATACCGCCTGGGCCCTGCAACAGAACGTCGCGCAGCTCGCAGCGGCCTTCGATCACGTCAGCCAGGGTACGTTTGGGTGTCAGTCCCAGCAGGACGTCGACATTCGCCAGGCCCAGGTCAGCGTCCAACAACATGACGCGACGGCCGAGCTCGGCCAGGGCCAGTGACAAATTCACTGACACGTTAGTCTTGCCGACGCCACCTTTGCCGCCGGTCACCGCGATCACCTGTACGGGATGCATGCTGCCCATGTTATTTCTTTACCTTGTCTTGCATAGACGGAGGCCACATTACTGGCTGCGCGTTCGCTAAAGGAACAATGCATGGCAGGCCATCGATGTAGGTACAAAAACTGTTCATTACTACCTTAGCCGACCTGTTTGGTCGGACTGTGGTAAATGTCAGCGAACATATCAGCCATGGCTTCTTCGCTGGGTTCTTCCTGCATTTGCACGCTGACGGCGCGGCTGACCAACTGATGACGACGCGGCAGATGCAAATCATCCGGGATCCGCGGGCCATCAGTCAGGTAAGCCACCGGTAATTCATGACTGATCGCCAGGCTTAACACCTCGCCCAGACTTGCCGTTTCATCCAGTTTAGTCAGGATGCAGCCCGCGAGCCCGCAACGCTTGTAACTATGATAAGCGGCGGTTAGAACCTGTTTCTGGCTGGTGGTCGCCAACACCAGATAATTCTTTGATTTGATGCCCCGTCCGGCCAGGCTTTCGAGTTGCATACGCAGTGCCGGATCGCTGGCCTGAAGGCCCGCCGTATCAATCAACACCACGCGTTTGCGCAACAGTGGCTCCAGCGCCTGTACCAAAGACTGCCCCGGATCGACGTGCGTCACCGACACATTGAGAATCCGCCCGAGCGTCTTGAGCTGCTCCTGGGCGCCAATGCGAAAGCTGTCCATGCTCACCAGTGCGATATTCTGCGCGCCGTATTTCAGCACGTAGCGGGCGGCGAGCTTGGCCAGGGTGGTGGTCTTGCCCATGCCGGCAGGACCGACCATGGCAATCACGCCCCCCTCTTCCAGTGGCTCGATTTCCGGTGTGGCAATCATCCGCGCCAAATGCGCCAGCAACATGCGCCAAGCCTGACGAGGCTCATCAATGTCGGGAATCTTAGCCAACAAATCGCGGGACAACGGACCGGACAGCCCAATACGTTGCAGGCGACGCCAAAGGTTGGCCTGGTCCGGGCGGCTGCCTTGCAGCTGATTCCAGGCCAGCGAGCCAAGTTGAACTTCCATCAGTTCGCGCAGGCTATTGAGCTCGAAACGCATCGAGTCGAACGCACGTGGGTCAACGCCACCGGCGGCAGGTGCCGGGGCGGGTTGCGCGCGACGCGGTTCGGCGTAGGTCGGTTCGATCAGCGGCTCGGCAGCCGTGAGTGGCAGGCCGGCGAACAACTGGCGATTGGTGGTCTTGTCGCCTTCGGTTTCGCCATCGCCACGCAGGCTCAATTCGGCCTGTGCAGTCACGATGCGCGACTGGGTCTTGCGCAGCTCATCCTCGAGTTCCATGTTCGGAACACGCGGGGCCAGCGCCGACAATTTGTAATCCAGCGCAGCCGTCAACTCGACACCACCAGCGATCCGGCGATTGCCGATAATGGCGGCATCAGCGCCCAGCTCATCACGAACCAGTTTCATGGCCTGACGCATATCGGCGGCGAAAAAACGCTTAACTTGCATAAACCACTACCTCAGCCGTTGGGCCCTACTGTCGCAACGATGGTCACTTGCTTGTTGTCAGGAATTTCCTGGTAAGCCAACACATGCAAACCCGGGACTGCCAGTCGGCCGAATCGCGACAACATGGCGCGAACCGGGCCGGCCACCAGCAGAATCACCGGTTGACCTTGCATTTCCTGACGCTGCGCGGCATCGATCAACGAACGCTGCAATTTCTCAGCCATGCTTGGCTCCAGCAGAACGCCCTCTTCCGAGCCTTGTCCTGCCTTCTGCAGACTATTGAGCAATATCTGTTCCAACCTTGGTTCCAGAGTGATCACTGGAAGCTCGGAGTCAGTGCCTACAATGCTTTGGACGATTGCGCGAGATACGCCGACGCGCACAGCGGCCACCAGAGCGGCAGTATCTTGACTCTTGGCGGCATTGTTGGCGATCGCCTCGGCGATGCTGCGAATGTCTCGCACAGGCACCTGCTCGGCCAACAGCGCCTGCAACACCTTGAGCAACTGCGAGAGCGAAACCACGCCCGGCACCAACTCCTCAGCCAATTTAGGCGAGCTTTTGGCCAGCAATTGCATGAGTTGCTGGACTTCTTCGTGACCGATCAGTTCGCTGGAGTGCTTGTACAGAATCTGGTTCAAGTGAGTGGCCACGACCGTACTGGCATCGACCACGGTGTAACCAAGGGATTGCGCCTGCGCGCGCTGGCTGATCTCGATCCAGACCGCCTCCAACCCAAAAGCCGGATCTTTGGCGGTTATGCCATTTAGCGTGCCGTAGACCTGCCCCGGGTTGATTGCCAGCTCGCGGTCCGGGTAAATCTCTGCCTCTGCCAGGATCACCCCCATCAACGTGAGGCGATAGGCACTCGGTGCCAGGTCGAGGTTGTCACGGATATGCACAGTCGGCATCAGGAAACCCAGGTCCTGGGACAACTTCTTGCGTACGCCCTTGATCCGCGCCAGCAATTGACCGCCCTGGTTGCGGTCCACCAGTGGAATCAGGCGATAGCCGACTTCCAGACCAATCATGTCGATTGGCGTGACGTCATCCCAGCCAAGCTCCTTGGTCTCCATGGCGCGGGCTGGAGAAGGCAGCAGTTCCTGCTGACGCTTGATCTCTTGCTGGGCCTGGACCTTGATCACATTCTGCTTCTTCCAGAACAGGTACGCGCCACCGGCGGCGACAGCCGCCATGCTCAAGAAGGAGAAGTGCGGCATGCCCGGCACAAGGCCCATCACCGCCATCAAACCCGCTGCGACGGCCAGTGCTTTTGGCGAAGCGAACATCTGGCGGTTGATTTGCTTGCCCATGTCTTCCGAACCGGAAGCACGGGTCACCATGATCGCCGCCGCGGTGGACAACAGCAGTGATGGTAATTGCGCCACCAAACCGTCGCCGATGGTCAGCAGCGCGTAAACCTTGCCGGCATCGGCGAAGTTCATGTTGTGCTGGAAGATACCGACCGCCATGCCGCCGATCAGGTTGATAAACAGAATCAGCAGGCCGGCGATGGCGTCACCGCGCACGAATTTACTGGCACCGTCCATGGAACCGTAGAACTCGGCTTCCTGGGCCACTTCCATCCGGCGCAGTTTGGCCTGGTTCTGATCGATCAGGCCGGCGTTCAAATCGGCGTCGATTGCCATCTGCTTGCCGGGCATCGCATCGAGGGTGAAACGCGCGCTCACCTCGGAAATCCGCCCCGCACCCTTGGTCACCACGACGAAGTTGATGATCATCAAAATGGCGAAGACCACGATACCGACCACGTAGTTACCGCCAATCACCACTTCACCGAAGGCCTGGATCACCTTACCGGCGGCGGCATGACCGTCCTGACCGTGGAGCATCACCACTCGCGTGGAGGCCACGTTCAGCGCCAGTCGCAACAGTGTCGCCACCAGCAGAATGGTCGGAAACACCGCAAAATCCAGCGGTCGCAAGGCGTAGACGCAGACCAGCAAAACGACGATCGACAGCGCAATGTTGAAGGTGAAGAACACGTCGAGCAGGAACGGCGGCACCGGCAGCATCATCATGGCCAGCATGACCAGCAACAACAACGGCACACCCAGATTGCCCCGACTCAAGTCGGCAACGTTTGTGCGGGCAGTGTTGAATAACTGAGAGCGATCCACCGGTTTTCCCCGTTCCTTTAAAGCAAACTTTTGACGCCTGAAGCAGGCGCAGGGCGGCTACTGCAAGAAGCCTTCCAACTTTTGCCAAGGCGTTAAATAGAGAGATCGGTTGGGGTTTGTTGCAGCTGCCGAGGGACGATTCGATTGATTATCCCGCGGTCAGAACCTGTTTGTCAGTGATCGGACCAAAACTCAACGTCTTGCCATTGATGTAGCGTGCCCCCTTGAGCACTGCGACACCGTCGACGACCACAGACTCTTCCTGCGTATACATGAGCGTCACGATAGAAACGGGGGTTACTATTTCAGGTTCCTTCTTGATTTGTTCTATCAGGGTCAGCGCCCAATGAAAGGGGATGATCCCAAGATCTTTGATCGCGATTTGCCGCTCAGGATCTTCCCACCGAAAATCCTGCCTGGCGGTTACAAACATCAGGTCTCCCTCTATTTTGAATTGCGGCCTGTGATAGCGCCTTTCCATCGCCGCGCTGATCCAGCCTTCCATGTATGAATCCGGATTCGTGAAGAGTTCGAAGAGCTTTGCGTTGTTGATGATTTTCCCGGCAGCACCGTTAAACGGACTGTAGGTATTGTGATAAGCCAGCCCTCCCAATTCAGGACGAATCGCGTTAGTCGGCTCTGCCAGATAGCCCGGAATGAAGACATTTGCCATCTGCACAAAATGCGTGAAATCCAGCATCAATTTAAACGTGACGGAGTAACCGATTGCCCGATCACGTGGATACGCGTCCAACGCTCCCGAGACAAACTCCATCTCCATGCCTTGCAGCTTTTTAAACGGTTGCGCTTCCATGATTGCAGCCTCCAAGACCTGACACAGGCATAGATCCCTGACGTTCGCGCCGAATGAACAGAGCTGCAACTGAAGGGACATTGCCGGGAGAATTACCAAGGCAAGGACAGCACTTGATAGCACCGATTGTCTACTGTCAGAACTGACAGGTGGTGCAGAGGCTTTGCCGGACGGCTCGATAAAAGTGCGAGACCGCTGATCGCAACTGTCACATCTGACAGTAGTCGGCGCAGCACGTTAAAGGCCAGATAAAGCAGCTCTTTAAACCGGGCACTATGCCAAACTGGAGAATCCTCATGCACTCAACTTCTACCCCTCTAGATCCAGCAAATCCGAAAGTACTCGAAGCCTATGGTGCCGTCGGCGATCGACTCGATTTTGATAGCGTTTACCACGCCGAGTACATTACCGCTCAAGTCCCCCATTACACCGGCATGGCTCGGGGTCACACAGTTCGCATGACTTGGGAAAACCCTCGACATCTCTATCATTCAGAGGTGGTGACCGTCGGTACGCCGGGGGTTATCGATATCCGTATTCCACGCATTGAAGTCATTGATGCCATCGGCCATACGGTCAAGGTTTACTACACCGTGCGCACCGCACCAGACACTCCACTGATTTATTCTGACTATCTGCTGTTGCGTATCGATCCCCAAGCGTTCGATCTAGTTGCGCCGACCCTGTCGAGCGATCAAAAAACCCTCAGTGTCAGCTATGCGGGCATGGTAACCGGATACACCGTTCGCATACGCGCCACCGGCAAAACCACATGGGACAGTGACGAGCGCGATGTGCAGACTGGCGTTACTCCGACTTTCACACTCCCCGCATATTGGATTGCCGAGAATAAGGGCATCGATATCTGGATCAATTACAGCGTTTATAAATCGGGCAGCGGGCAGAACTTGATGTTTTCGAAAGTACTGAGGCTGAGAATGGGCGAAAGCGCACCGATCTTGTCTGAAAACTTTGATGACAAGCCAACACAACTTATTACACAAGGTCAGCGAATCGAATTTCCCAGCATGGCAATCACATTTCTCTCAGGTATCGGAAAAATGGGAATCGTGGCACTTTCCGCGACACCAGTGTATTACCCGGTTCTACCTGGAAAACGTGCCGGACACCTACTGAACATCTGCTACCAAGATCAAGGAGTGCAACGCTGCAGACTTGATCTTAAATCAGCCTACTCCAAGGTCAGCTTTTGGCACACATGGGTAAATAGCTCACCCATAACAGCGTTTTATTACAACGCAGCCAATCAGTTGTTGGGGCAGAGTCAGTTTAGCCAATCTTGGCACGACGCTCATATGCTCGAGTTTGCAGCGACGGGAATTACTCGAATTGAAATTCAAACCAGTGCATCCGACTGGATTGGACTGGACCATTTTTTGTTCACGCCTTAACAGACCATCACTCCCCGAAAGCCCCGACTCAGTGAAATAACGATAATCAAGAATCGCGACGCAAATCCGGCGGAATCGGCAAATCACCCTTGAGCGGCTCAGGCGGTTTGCCTTTGCCCGCGCGGTGCTGGCGGATCTGGTAGACGTAGGCCAACACCTGAGCAACCGCCAGGTACAGCCCGCCAGGAATTTCCTGTTCCAGCTCAGTGGAGTAGTAGATCGAACGCGCCAGCGCTGGCGATTCGAGCAGCAGCACGTCGTTGGCCACGGCGATTTCACGGATTTTCAAGGCCAGGAAGTCGCTACCTTTGGCCAGCAGCACCGGCGCGCTGCCTTTGTCGGGGTCGTATTTGAGGGCCACGGCATAGTGCGTCGGGTTGGTGATAACCACGTCGGCCTCGGGAATCGCCGCCATCATCCGCCGTTGTGACATCTCGCGCTGCAACTGGCGAATGCGCTGTTTGACCTCGGGCCGCCCTTCCTGATCCTTGTGCTCGTCGCGTACTTCCTGCTTGGTCATCAGCAGTTTCTTGTGGCTCTCCCATAGCTGCACCGGCACATCGACGGCGGCGATGATGATCAGCCCGCAGGCCATCCACAAGGTGCTCCAGCCGACCACTTGCAGACTGTGAATGACCGCCATCTCCAACGGCTCGTGCGCGATGCGCATCAAGTCGTCGATGTCGGAAGACAGCACGGCGAGCGCCACGAACAGCACGATCAGAAACTTCGCCAGCGCCTTGAGCAGCTCGACGATGGCCTTGGCCGAGAACATCCGTTTCAGCCCCGCGCCGGGGTTCATGCGACTGAATTTCGGCGACATCGAGCCCGCCGCGAACAACCAGCCACCGAGGGAAATCGGGCCGATCAACGCGGCCAGTAGCAAGGTAATCATCACTGGCTGAATCGCGACCAGCGCAATCTGCCCCGAATGCAGCAGGAAACTGCCCATGTTGCGCTGATCCAGAATCACTTCCCGCGAGAGCGTGAAGTTCATGCGCATCAGCTCCATCATTTCCTGCGCCAGGGCACCACCAAAAATCAGCAGCGCGCCGGCTCCGGCGAGCATGATCGCCAGAGTGTTGAGCTCCTTGGAGCGGGCAACATCACCCTTGTCCCGGGAGTCCTTTTTGCGTTTATCCGTGGGGTCTTCTGTTTTGTCCTGACCGCTTTCGCTCTCAGCCATGACTCAGCGCGCCCGTGCCAGTTCGCGTAAAAACTGCAGGGCCTCGGTGGCCAGCGGTTGATACTGATTAATGATGTCCGCCAGCCCGACCCAGACAATGAACAGCCCGAGCACCAGGGTCAGCGGGAAACCGATAGAGAAAATATTCAACTGCGGCGCGGCTCGGGTCATCACTCCAAACGCGATGTTGACCACCAACAGCGCCGTGATCGCCGGTAGTACCAGCAACAACGCAGCCCCCAGGACCCAGCCAAGCTTGCCGGCCAGCTCCCAGAAATGATTGACCAACAACCCGCTGCCAACCGGCAGGGTGGTGAAGCTTTCAGTGAGGACTTCGAAGACCACCAGATGCCCGTTCATGGACAGGAACAACAGCGTCACCAACATGGTGAAGAACTGCCCGATCACCGCCACCGAAACGCCGTTGGTGGGGTCGACCATCGACGCGAAGCCCATGCCCATCTGAATGGAAACGATCTGCCCGGCGACCACGAAGGCCTGAAAGAACAACTGCAAGGAAAAACCCAGCACCGCACCAATCAGGATCTGCTCGGCAATCAGCAGCAGCCCGCTCAAGTCCAGCGCATTCACCGGCGGCATCGGCGGCAGGCCCGGCGCAATCACCACGGTGATCGCCAGCGCGAAGTACAAACGAACGCGCTTGGGCACAAGAGACGTACCGAACACCGGCATGACCATCAGCAACGCGCCGATGCGAAACAGCGGCAACATGAACGTCGCCACCCAGGTACTGATCTGAGTGTCGGTCAGCTGCAACAGCGACGGCATGATTTAGCCGATGACCTGAGGAATACTGCCGTACAGCTGCAGGATGTATTCCATGAACGTCTGCACCAGCCATGGGCCGGCAACGATCAGCGTCACCAGCATGACCAGCAGGCGCGGCAGGAAGCTCAGGGTCTGTTCGTTGATCTGCGTGGCGGCCTGGAACATCGCCACCAGCAGGCCGACCAACAGACTGGGAATCACCAGCACGGCGACCATCATGGTGGTCAGCCACAGCGCTTCGCGAAAGATGTCTACCGCGACTTCCGGCGTCATGGCGACACACCGCCGAAGCTGCTCGCCAGGGTGCCGATGATCAACGCCCAGCCATCCACCAGCACGAACAGCATGATCTTGAATGGCAGGGAAATGATCAGTGGCGAGAGCATCATCATGCCCATCGCCATTAGCACACTGGCCACGACCAGGTCGATGATCAGGAACGGAATGAAGATCATAAAGCCGATCTGGAACGCGGTTTTCAGCTCGGAGGTGACAAACGCCGGCACCAGAATGGTCAGTGGCGCCTGATCCGGCGAGGCGATGTCGGTACGCTTGGACAGGCGCATGAACAACTCAAGATCGCTGCTGCGCGTTTGCGCCAGCATGAAGTCCTTGATCGGCACCTGAGCCTTGGCCACAGCATCCTGTGCGGTGAGTTTTTCCGCCAGATACGGTTGCAAGGCATCCTGATTCACCCGGTCAAACACCGGCGCCATGATGAACAGCGTCAGAAACAGCGCCATACCCGTGAGGATCTGGTTCGACGGCGTCTGCTGCAGGCCCAGGGCCTGACGCAAGATCGAGAAGACGATGATGATCCGGGTGAAGCTGGTCATCAGCATGACGAACGCCGGAATGAAACTCAGCGCGGTCATGATCAGCAGGATTTGCAGGCTGACCGAATATTCCTGAGCGCCATTGGCGTTGGTGCCCAAGGTGATCGCCGGGATCGACAACGGATCGGCGGCGAACGCCAGCGGCGCGGCCAGCATCAGGACCAGCGTCAAGACGATGCGTAACGCACCCATTACTTCTTATCCTTCTGATCCTTGCCGAGCATCTCCAATAGACGCTGAGCAAACTCCGGAGTGGCTTTTTCAGTTCCGCCCGGCACTTGCACCGGCTCCTTGAGCACGTGCAACGCGGTGATGGTGCCGGGGCTGAGGCCGAGCAGGATCTGCTCGTTGCCGACTTGGACCAGCATCAAACGGTCGCGAGGACCCAGCGCGCGAGAACCGATCAGTTCGATCACCTGCCCTTTGCCGGCCGGCCCGGCCTGCTGGACCCGGCGTAACAGCCAGGCGAGGAAGAAGATCAATCCCAACACCAACAGCAAGCCGAATACCAATTGCGTCAATTGCCCGGCCACGCCAGTGCTGACCGCCGGCGCGGCCGCCGCAGTAGCGGTCGCTACCGGCTCGGCAGCCAGCACACTGAACGGCATCGACAGCACAAAACCCAGAACCTTTTTCACTTAGCGCAACTTCTTGATGCGTTCGCTTGGGCTGATCACGTCGGTCAGGCGAATGCCGAACTTTTCGTTGACCACAACCACTTCGCCGTGAGCGATCAGCGTGCCGTTGACCAGTACATCCAGCGGCTCGCCGGCCAGGCGATCGAGCTCGATCACCGACCCTTGATTGAGTTGCAGCAGGTTACGGATGTTGATGTCAGTGCTGCCCACTTCCATGGAAATCGAAACCGGGATATCGAGGATTACGTCCAGGTTCGGACCTTCCAGGCTCACCGGATCTTTGCTTTTCGCCACGCTACCGAACTCTTCCATCGGCAGACGGTTGGACGACGAGCCAGCGCGATCGGCAGCCAGCAAGGCGTCGATATCGGCCTGACCGGCGTCACCGGTTTCTTCCAGGGCTGCGGCCCATTCATCAGCCAGTGCCTGGTCGTCCATGGCGTTCATATCGTCGTTCATCATTTGTCCTCGGCGGGCAAAAATTCAGGAAGTGGCAGTCTGTTGAAACAAAGGGGTTGAGCGCCGGTCATCAGCGCTCGATCGGCTCGATCACTTGCAACGCGAGGTTGCCTTTGTGCGAGCCCATCTTGACCTTGAAAGCAGGCACGCCGTTGGCGCGCATGATCATCTCTTCCGGCATCTCGACCGGGATAATGTCCCCCGGCTGCATGTGCAGGATGTCGCGCAAGCGCAACTGGCGACGGGCAACCGTGGCACCGATTGGCACGTCGACATCCAGCACGTCCTGACGCAGGGCATTGACCCAGCGCTCGTCCTGATCGTCGAGGTCCGACTGAAAACCGGCGTCGAGCATTTCGCGCACAGGCTCGATCATCGAGTACGGCATGGTCACGTGCAGATCGCCGCCACCGCCATCGAGTTCGATGTGGAACGTGGACACTACAACGGCTTCGCTCGGACCGACGATGTTGGCCATGGCCGGGTTCACTTCCGAGTTGATGTACTCGAAGTTCACTTCCATGATCGCCTGCCAGGCCTCCTTCAAATCAACGAAGGCCTGCTCCAGCACCATGCGCACTACGCGCAGCTCGGTCGGGGTGAACTCACGCCCCTCGATCTTGGCGTGACGGCCATCGCCGCCGAAGAAGTTGTCCACCAGTTTGAACACCAACTTGGCGTCGAGGATGAACAGTGCGGTACCGCGCAACGGCTTGATCTTGACCAGGTTAAGGCTGGTCGGTACGTACAGTGAGTGCACGTATTCGCCAAACTTCATCACCTGCACACCACCGACGGCAACGTCCGCCGAGCGGCGAAGCATGTTGAACATGCTGATGCGGGTGTAACGGGCGAAGCGCTCGTTGATCATCTCCAGGGTCGGCATGCGTCCGCGAACGATGCGATCCTGGCTGGTCAGGTCGTAGCTTTTGACGCTGCCGGGTTCAGCAACGTCATCGGTCTGTACCAGACCATCGTCGACGCCATGCAACAGCGCATCGATCTCATCCTGGGACAGCAGGTCCTGCACGGCCATGTCGTGTTCCTACTGCAGTACGAAATTAGTGAAAAGCAACTGTTCGATCACCACTTTGCCGAGCTCTTTCTGCGCCACTTCCTGCACGCTGGCCGTGGCCTTCTGACGCAACATCTCCTGGCCAACCGGCGTGGCCAGGGCGGTGAAATCCTGACCGGAGAACAGCATGACCAGGTTGTTGCGAATCACCGGCATGTGCACTTTGAGCGCTTCCAGATCGGCCTGATTGCGACCCTGCAGGGTGATGCTCACCTGCATGTAGCGCTGGCGGCCATTCTGGTTGAAGTTAGCCACGAAGGCCGGAGCCATGGGCTCAAAAATCGCGGGCTGCTTGCCGACCACTGCGGCTTCCACCGCAGCAGGCTTGCTCTGGGCGTTATGCATGAAGAACCAGGTCGCCCCCACGGACATGCCGATCGCCAGCAATAAGGCCACCACGATCAAAATGATCAGCTTGATTTTGCCTTTGGTTGCGGGGTCTTTTACTGCAGCGTCGCTCTTCGCCATGCCAATAATCCGTCACTATTCGGGTTTTCACAGTCGCACGGCAAGGCAAGAGCAAGTGTTATGCCAGAAGTGTCGGGAGGGTGTTGGGCGGGGATTTAAGGGACATCACAAAAACAAATGTGGGAGCGAGCCTGCTCGCGAAGGCAGCGTCACATCCAACAGAGTTGTTGGCTGATACACCGCTTTCGCGAGCCGGCTCACTCCCACAGGGGGATAGCGTTTTTATCAGGCGTAGTAATCGACCGCGCTGGAGCCAATCACGCTGGTAGCGGCTTGCGCCACTTCAGCCACAGTCGGTGCAAGCTCTTCATCCATCGAGTCGACGCGACCACCGCTGGCGCTGGTGCGACCAGCCTGCCCCTGTTGCGCCTGATCCTGGCCCTGACCTTGCCAGCCCCGCGACTGATCAGACACGTTGACATCCACCTGCCCCATGCCCTGCTGCGCGAACATGTCCCGCAGGCGATGCATCTGGCTGTCCAGCGCTTCGCGAACGCCTGGATGGGCGCTCATGAAGATGACTTGGGTCTGCTGGTCCGGAACCATGTTCACCCGAATGTCGAGCCGACCCAGCTCGGCCGGTTGCAACTGAATATCAGCCGCCTTGAGGTTGGCGCTGGAGAGGTACATGACGCGGTTGACCACTTCTTCGGTCCAGCCACTCTGATGCATGGCGATTGGCTGATTCACAGGTAACGCGTTGGCCGTTTTAGGCGTGGCCGCTTGAGTCAATGCCGCCAGACGGTTGGCGAAGTCATCAACACGGGTATCACTACTGGCGGACTTCAGGTCTTTCAGGCCGTCATCGATCAGACCGCTGAACGCTTTCTCGCCGCCATGGCTGGTGCTGTCCTTGTCGGTTTGCAGATCAATCATGCTCGCCATACCGGCAGCAAAGCTCTGCGTCAGGGTCGGTTCGCTGTCAGCCTGGGCCTGGGTCGCAGAGGCTTTGGGCTGGGCCTGACTGGAAGCGGAAACGTGACCACTTTGCTCCATCGCCAAACGCACTGCTGGCAGCGCATCGAGCGGGTCGGCTTCAGGATCGAAGTCGCTGTCGGTGGTTGCAGTGGCTTGCGCAGAAACGGCAGCTACAGGAGCTACAGGCACCGCGACCTGCGGTTGCACTGCCGCCATCAAGGCCGGCGCAAGGGACGGATCCATTGGGGTGGTGTCGACCACCGGCGCCTCAATGGTATCCGGCGCGAGATCGCTGTCATCCTCGGCCGGCGCCGGTTTTTCGGCGGGCAAGGAATTGCCGCTATCGGCAACCGCAGGTTCCGGGGTGGCAGCGTTATCGCTGCTGACTTCGGATTTTTCAGTGTCTTGTGCAGCGGTGTCAGTTGCCGACGTGGCGGATTTATTCACGCCCGCAGCAGGCTTGCCCTGAGCCTGATTGGCATAAACCTTAGCGAAGCTGGGCGCCTTGTCCCCTGACTCAGCAGCCACCGCCGGGGTATTGGCAGAGGCGGCAAGCGTCTTGGCCGCTGGGCTGGCCTGAAGAAGTGTATTGGGGGTAACGGGCATAAAACGGTCTCCGCTGCACTGGGATCGTAGGTACAGTTGAGTGAGTTGACTGCAAGGGTCGGGCCAGCATGACCAAAGTGGCGTTAAAAGCACCGAATGGTCGGATTACCCGGACAGAGACCGCTGCCTTTCAGCCTCATAAAGCGGTCGGATGATGGCGAACTCGCCGTCGATGTTTTGAACCAGTTTTTCAATCTCTGCCAAATTTTTTTGCTTGGCATGCTGCTCCAGCTCATGGCACAGCGCAGCCAGGCGAACGGCGCCCATATTGCTGCTGCTGCCCTTGAAACTGTGCGCAGTGGCGCCTAACTGTTCGGCATCGTCAGCCTGCCGCAGTAGACTCAAGCGCTCTTCGGAATCGGCGAGAAAGGTATCGAGCAATTCTGGATACCCGTCTCCCATAATTTCCTGCAACGCGCTCAGCATGTCACAGTCCAGATGTGTGTCAGTCACTTGCTCGCTCCCTGATCAAGAATGCGTGGATTATGCCAGAGCCTCCCAGAAAAACTCCACGCGTGCACTGCGCCCATTATCGTACCAACTCGCATTACGGCCCAACTGGCGAACAAGGCTGATGCCACGGCCCGACAAACGAACACCATCAAGCGGTCGCGCCAGCACCCGGGCCACGTCAAATCCCTTGCCACTGTCTTCAACCCGGACTGTCAGGCAACCGCCCTTGCCTTTTGGCGTGACCTGCAAATGCACCCGCACATAACCGTCCTGCAACGCCTCCAGCCGGTCGTTGCGCTGAAGATAATAGCGCGCAAAGCCCAAAGCATCGCGCTTCAGGCTTGAATCCAGACCCAACACGCCATGCTCCAGCGCATTGGAATAAAGCTCCGCAAGCACACTGTAGAGTGCGCCGCTTTGAGCCCGCAACCCGTGAACCTCAAGCAGTAACTGCAACAGGTAGGGCAACGGATTGAAACGTTTGAGGGTCGCGGCGCGGAATTCAAAACTGGCCGACCAGTCCAGCGGACAAGACTGCCCGCTGTCAGAGTACACCAGCGCAGGCCGGGGCAATTGCGCCGCCTCCAGCAGACTGACCTCTACCATGCTCACGTCATCGCGGGCTTCGCCGCCAAAATCCCGCAGGGCCTGCTCGACTTCTTCAAAGAGTGCGTCAGGCTGACGATTGGCCGCAAACACCTGCCGCAACCGCTCCACGCCAAACAATTGCTCGTCACTATCACACGTGTCGATGACCCCGTCGGACAGCAGGAACACTCGATCCCCGACGGCCATCGGGAACACTTCGGTGCGGTCATCGAAGGTGTGCGGGCTCAACACGCCCAGCGGCAGATGGCGCGCTGTCAGCGGCTGGCGCTCACCCGTGGCGATGGTGTGCAGATAACCATCCGGCATTCCGCCATTCCAGACTTCCACCGAGCGTCGTTGAAAACTCAGACACAGCAAAGTGGCGCAGCAGAACATGTCCACCGGCAGGATGCGTTTGAGCTTGGCGTTCATCTCACGCAGGGTTTCAGGCAAACCGTAGCCCTTGGCCGTCATGCCGTAGAAGACTTCGGCCAGTGGCATGGCGCCCACGGCCGCTGGTAAACCATGGCCGGTGAAGTCGCCCAACAGCACATGCATATCGCCAGCCGGGGTGAAAGCGGCCAACAGCAGATCGCCGTTGAACAGCGCATAAGGCGATTGCAGGTAGCGGATGTTCGGCGCACTCAGACAGCCGGAATGCGCGACCTTGTCGAATACCGCCTTGGCCACCCGCTGCTCATTGAGCAAATACTCGTGATGTTTGGCGATCAGGTCACGCTGCTGCAGCACGGTGGATTGCAAGCGGCGCAAGCGATCCATCGCCTTGATCTTCGCCGCGAGAATGACCGGGTTGTAGGGCTTTGCCAGAAAGTCATCGCCGCCAGCCTCCAGGCACCGGGCCAAGGCTTCGCTTTCGCTGAGCGAGGTCAGGAAAATGATGGGGACCAAGGTTTCCCCGGCCAGCAACTTGATCTGCCGCGCGGCCTCGAAACCGTCCATCACCGGCATCATGGCGTCCATCAACACCAGGTGCGGTCGTTGCTGGCGAAACGTATCGACCGCCTCGGCACCATGGGCAGCCGTCAACACTTCATGTCCCTGGCGACTGACGATACGAGACAGCAGCATGCGATCGGCCGCGCTGTCTTCGGCGATGAGGATCGTCAGGGGCTCAAGTGACTGAATGGCAGTCAACTGATGTGGAACAGCTTGTCGAAATTGGAAATGGCGAGGATCTTCCTCACATCCGAACTGGTGTTGACCACGCGAATATCGGACCTGTCTCCGCCTGCGTGATCGCGCAGCAGGAGCAACATGCCCAGTGCCGAGCTATCGAGGTAAGTGGCGTCTTTCAAGTCGACCACCACCGACTTCGGTATCTTGCCGTCTTCGCGCTCGTAAGACTCACGAAATGCCAGATGCTTGGTGAAATCGAATCGTCCTCTGACCGAGATCGTAAGTTGTTTCCCGTCCTGAGATATTTCTGCTTCGACTGTCATTTAACGGCTTCCTTGTCATCGGGTAACGTGCTGCACAAGGTTTAGCACTTGAGAGAGAGGGGAGCAAGGCGCAAGGATTGCTCAATACGGATCATGCCTGGGCAAGCGCTGTGACAACTCATCCAGCAATTTTTGCTCGCGTTTGTCTTCCAACTGCTGCGCCTCATCCTTGTAACGCTGTACCAGTTTTCGCAAGCCTTCGACACGGGCGAACGCCTGCTGCCAGGTGTCGCGTGCCTTGTTCAAGTTGTTCTGGTGCCAGTTCAGGCTCTGTCGCTGCTGATCGATGGCTGTGCCCAGTTGCGCCAGAAAACCTTGATACCCCAGCAACCACTGACCGGAAACACCGCTGCTGCCGCGCACGATCCATTGTTCCTGGTATTCGAGGCGAAAGGCTTCAAGGTCGGCGAGCTTGCTTTCTGCCACACGCACCTGCCCCTGAAAATGCCCGAGGCGCAGGACGGCGGTTTTTTCGGCCTTTTCGGCCATGTCCACCACCGGCGCCAGGCGCGCGGCTCGACTCACGGCCATGGTCGGTTAGCCGCCCGCTGCCGGAGCGAAGATGGAAGCGAGATGGTTGACGCTGGCGCCCATGCCGATGTTGTCGTTCAAACCCTGACGCAGATAAGTGACCATGGCCGGCTGGAGGGAAATCGCCGTATCGGTTTCACGATCACCGCCCGGCACATAAGCACCGACACTGATCAAATCGCGACTCTGCTGATAGCGAGACCAGTACTGCTTGAACATCTGCGCGCGGGTCATGTGCTCAGGGCTGACCACCGACGGCATAACCCGGCTGATGGACGCTTCGATGTCGATGGCCGGGTAATGACCCTCTTCAGCCAGTCGGCGCGACAACACGATGTGCCCGTCGAGCACGCCGCGCGCGGCATCGGCAATCGGGTCCTGCTGATCATCGCCTTCGGACAACACGGTGTAGAACGCCGTGATCGAACCACCGCCTTTCTCGGCGTTACCGGCGCGCTCTACCAATTTTGGCAACTTGGCGAATACCGACGGCGGATACCCCTTGGTGGCCGGGGGTTCGCCAATGGCCAGAGCGATTTCCCGCTGGGCCTGGGCGAAACGGGTCAAGGAATCCATGAGCAACAGGACGTTCTTGCCCTTGTCGCGGAAATACTCGGCGATGCGTGTGCAGTACATCGCCGCGCGCAGACGCATCAGCGGCGCATCGTCCGCCGGCGAGGCCACGACCACGGAACGCTTGAGGCCTTCTGCCCCGAGGCTGTGCTCGATGAATTCCTTGACCTCTCGACCCCGCTCACCGATCAGCCCGACCACGATAATGTCGGCCTCGGTGAAGCGAGTCATCATGCCCAGCAGTACCGATTTACCGACACCGGTACCGGCGAACAACCCGAGCCGCTGGCCGCGACCGACCGTCAACAATCCGTTGATGGTGCGAATCCCCACGTCCAGTGGTTCGCTGATCGGTTCACGCTTGAGCGGGTTGATGGTGGGACCGTCCATCGACACCCAGTCTTCGGCTTTCATCCCGCCTTTGCCGTCCAGCGCACGACCGGCGCCATCAAGCACCCGCCCCAGCATGCTCATGCCCATTGGCAAGCGGCCGGTATCGGCCAGCGGAACCACACGGGCACCGGGGGCAATGCCGGCAACACTGCCGACGGGCATCAGGAAGACTTTGCTGCCGGAGAAACCCATGACCTCGGCTTCGACCTGCACCGGGTGGTAGCTGTCGTCGTTGATAACGATGCAGCGGCTGCCCATGGCAGCACGCAAGCCTTCAGCTTCGAGGGTCAGGCCGACCATGCGCAGCAAGCGGCCTTCCAGAACCGGCGCGCCAGCAAGCTTCGTGGCCTCCACGTATCCACCCAGGCGCTTGGCGAAGCTGGTGCGATCAAGGCGCATCGGGGTTGTCCAGATCCGGCTCGACAGCAGGTTTTTCGTCGACAGGCACTTCCAGGCTCAAATCCGGCGCAGACGGGTGTAACGCCTGATCATGCAACTGATCAAGCAGCTTGGCCATGACTTGGGCGACGCGGGTTTCGACGGTGGCGTCGATGCGACTGTGTTCCGTTTCAACCCGACAACCGCCGGGCAACAATGACTCGTCTTCGACGATGCGCCAGGTTTCTTCATGGCGTTCGCGCAGGGCTTTGACTTGTTCGAAGTCCTGCGGATTGATGTACAGGCGCACATTGCCCGCGCCCAACGGCAGGAGCTTGAGCGCTTCACGCATGACGTGTTCGATCTGCGTCGAGTCAATGGCCAGTTCGCGCTGAATCACTTGTTTGGTGATGTGCTGCACGAGGTCGACCATGGACCGCTCAATGAAGGTGTCCTGCTCGGCGATAGGCTCAAACAGGTTGACCATCAATTGCTCAAGACCGGCAATCTTCGGCGCCAGCGCCGCTTCGGCTTCCTGGCGAACCTTGAGCGTGGTGCTGTGAAAACCTTCTTTCTCGCCCACGGCGAAGCCTTCGTTGTAGGCCTCTTGGCGAATTGCTTCGAGTTCTTCGAGGGTCAGTGGCTGGACTTCGTCCAGCGGCACCTCTTCCATCTCCGGTGGCTCGGGTTCAGGTTCAGGCTCGGGCTCTGGCACGAAAGGGTCGAAACTGGGCAGCGCCCAGACGTCGAAAGCGGTAACGTGCTTGCCACGAATCAGGTCGGTCTGGGACTCATCATGTTTAGACGACATAGTGACCTTAGATCATCTCTTCGCCGCCCTTCCCGCCGAGAACGATTTCTCCGGCTTCGGCCATACGGCGGGCAATGGTGAGGATTTCCTTCTGCGCGGTTTCCACATCGCTGACACGCACCGGGCCTTTGGCCTCGAGGTCGTCGCGCAACAGTTCGGCCGCCCGCTTGGACATGTTCTTGAAGATCTTTTCCTTGACGCCTTCGTCCGAACCCTTGAGGGCGAGCACCAGCACGTCGGAGGACACTTCACGCAGCAACGCCTGAATCCCGCGATCGTCGACATCAGACAGGTTGTTGAACACGAACATGAGGTCTTCGATCTGACCGGACAAGTCTTCGTCGACTTCGCGGATCGAGTCCATAAGCTGACCTTCGATCGAGCTGTCGAGGAAGTTCATGATGTCGGCCGCGCGCTTGATGCCACCCAGGTTGGTGCGCGAGGCATTCGAGTTACCGGAGAACTGCTTCTCGAGAATCTGGTTGAGTTCTTTCAGGGCCGCCGGCTGTACGGTGTTCAGCGAGGAGACCCGCAGAATGATGTCCAGGCGCACCTTGTGGTCGAAGTTACCGAGTACTTCACCGGCCTGATCCGGGTCGAGGTACGCCACCACGATCGCCTGGATCTGAGGGTGCTCGTAACGGATCACGTCGGCGACGGCGCGCGGTTCCATCCACTTCAGGCTGTCGAGGCCACTGGTGTTGCCACCCAGCAGGATGCGGTCGATCAGGCCGTTGGCCTTGTCTTCGCCCAAGGCCTGAGTGAGCATTTTGCGCACGTAGTCGTCGGAGCCGACGCCCAGGCTGGTCTGGTCGCCGACGATGTCGACGAACTCGCTCATCACCTGCTCGACTTGCTCGCGGTGCACGTTGCCCATCTGGGCCATCGCCACACCTACGCGCTGAACCTCTTTAGGCCCCATGTGACGCAATACCTGGGCAGCATCGGTCGAACCGAGGGACAGCAGCAGAATCGCGGCTTTGTCGACCTTGGACAGTTTGGCGGCAACGGCTCGGTTATCACTCATCTGCGTTAATCCACTCTTTCACGACCTGGGCCACGCGACCCGGGTCTTCTGCCACCAGACTCTTGATTGCATTCAACTGTGCGTCATAGCCTTCGCTCGGGCTTGGCAGCAGGATGCTTTGCGGGCCACCGAGGCTGACGCGATCGTTGGCCAGTTCGCCGTCCAGGCCGCCCATGCCACCCAACTCGGCGTCGCTGCCGACCAGCTGTTTATCTTTGCCGCCACCGGTGATGTTGTTGAGCACCGGACGCAGCACGCCGAACACCAACACCAGGATGAACAGGACACCCAGCAATTGCTTGACGATGTCCCAGAACCACGGCTGCGAGTAGAACGGAATATCGGCAATCACTTCACCGCGTTCTGCGGAGAACGGCATGTTGATCACGCTGACGCTGTCGCCACGACTGGCATCGAAACCGACCGCGTCCTGCACCAGACGGGTGAAGCGCGCCAATTCGTCGGCAGTCCACGGCGCGCGGGTGGTTTCGCCGTTGGTGGCGTTAACCTTGACCTGATCGTCCACCACCACCGACACCGACAGGCGATTCAACCGGCCCTGCTGTTGCTTGGTGTGGCTGATGGAGCGGTCGAGTTCGAAGTTCTTGGTGGATTGTTGACGCTTGTCTGCAGGGTACGGCGCCAGCATCGGCTGACCGGTGGCAGGGTCCATGATTTGCTGACCGTTGGCGTCAATCAACGGCTGACCTGGCTGCACCATGCCGGCCGAAGCGGTAGCGCCACCGGTGGTTTGCGGCGCCGAGGCTGGTGATGGCGGCTGGTTGCTCAAGGCACCCGGCACACCTTGCGGGCCATTGCTGGCGGTGCGTTGTTCGTTGACCGACTGCTCGCTGCGCAACGCCGGTTGATCCGGGTTGAACTGCTCGGAGGTTGACTCGACGGCGCTGAAATCGATATCGGCTGACACTTCAGCTTTATAGCGATCATTGCCCAGCACCGGTTGCAGGATGTTGTGCACGCGCTGGGTCAGCATGCTTTCCATGCGGCGGCTGTAATCGAATTGCTTGCCGGCCATAGTCAGTTCGGAGTTTTCCGCCTGATCCGACAGCAGGGTGCCCTTCTGGTCGACGACGGTGATCTGCGATTTGCTCAGTTCAGGAACACTGGTCGCGACCAGGTTGATGATCGCGATTACTTGGCCCGGCTCCAGCGAGCGACCGGAATACAGTTCAACCAGAACCGAAGCGCTCGGCTTGCGTTCATCACGCACGAACACCGAACTTTTCGGAATCGCCAGGTGCACGCGGGCGCCCTTGACGTTGTTCAGGCTGGAAATGGTGCGCGCCAGTTCGCCTTCGAGGCCGCGACGATAACGGGTCGCCTCCATGAATTGGCTGGTCCCGAGGCCTTGGTCCTTGTCGAGGATTTCAAAGCCGATATTGCCGTCGCTGGGAGTGACACCAGCCGCCGCGAGTTTCAACCGTGCACGGGACAAATCATCGGCCTTGACCAGCAATGCGCCAGAGTTTGGCTCAACGGTGTAAGGAATGTCGGCGGAGGCCAGGGTCTCCATGACCTGCTTGGCGTCCATACCGGCAAGGCTGCCATACAGAGGCCGGTAGTCCGGTTGCTGGGACCACAGCACCACGGCAAAACCAATCGCCACGCTCGCAGCCAAGCCGACCAACAGGCCCACCTGACGCAACATGGTCATCTCGGAGAGGTTTTCCAGGAAGGACAACCCGAACAACGGCGGCTTGCCGTCTATGGGAGTGATCTTGGCCGGAACGTTATCGGCGACTGCTTCTGCCATGACTCAATTTGTCCTTAAACCGGCATCTGCATGATGTCTTGGTAAGCCTGAACCAGCTTGTTACGCACTTGCGTCAACGCCTGGAAAGAGACACTAGCCTTCTGCGAGGAAATCATGACGTCCGTCAGGTCGACCCCGCTCTTGCCGATCTCAAAAGCACTGGCCAATTGAGTAGACGCCTGCTGAGTGTCGTTCACTTTATTGACGGCTTGACCGAGCATGTCGGAAAAGCTGCTGCCTCCCAGTTCAGGGACTGCGGCAGTCGATTTAGGCGCAGACATGGCATCCATTTGCATGGAACGCATATCCAGCATCAACCGATTGAATTCAATACCTTGGCTCATGATCTATTCTCGTTGGCGACCCGCAATTTTTTGACACTCACTCGGCGGGCAGTGAGGTGTTAGCAACAAGGGTGCCAGCTCCGCGGCCACTCCAAACAAAAGCCCTCTACGGACTTCACGCACACTTTATGCAGGAGCTGGCTTGCCAGCGAAGACGGCATCACGGCCACCACTGATTCGCTGGCAAGCCAGCGCCTACATGATTGTGTTGCAGCCTGAAGAGTTGTTCGCCAACCCCTCAGGTGGCGAACAGATACGCCTCCACATCCATTCCCGCGTCACGCATCTGCGCCAGCTTGTAGCGCAAGGTGCGCGGACTGATGCCCAATCGCTCGGCAGCTTCCTTACGACGGCCGCGCTCGGTACGCAGGGTATCGATGATCATCTGGAACTCACGACGTCGCAGGTCATCGCCCAGCGCGCCAGCCGATTCAGCGTCAACTTCGACGACGCGTACCGGTGCGGATACCAATGTCGGCAACGGCGCACACGCAACCGGCCCTGACAAACAAAAATCCTGCGGCTGGATCAATCCACCCTGCTGCAGAATCAAGGCCCGCTGAATCGCATTGTCCAACTCACGCACATTGCCCGGCCATGGATAACCGATCAGGCACGCCCGCGCCTCGGGCGACAGTCGCGCCGCTGCATGCTTCATTTTATTGACGTGTTTGGCCAACAGTCGCTCGGCCAGCGGCAGGATGTCCGCAGTGCGCTCGCGCAGCGGACGCCAGGCCAGCGGAAACACCGACAGGCGATAGTAAAGGTCTTCACGGAAACGCCCCGCCGCCACTTCGCCGGCCAGGTCGCGATTGGTGGTGGCCACGACCCGAATGTCCAGCGTGATCGTTTTGCGTGCACCCACCCGTTCGACTTCACGCTCCTGCAAAACGCGCAGCAACTTGGCCTGAAGGCCGAGGGGCATTTCAGAAATTTCGTCGAGCAGAATCGTGCCGCCGTCAGCTTGTTCGAACTTGCCGGCCTGCGCTGAAATGGCACCCGTGAACGAGCCCTTTTCGTGACCGAACAACGTGGCTTCAAGCATATTGTCGGGGATCGCTGCGCAGTTGATCGCAATAAAAGGCTGACTGGCGCGATGGGAATGCTGGTGGATGTAACGCGCCAACACCTCTTTGCCGGTGCCGGACTCGCCCGAGATCAGTACCGTGGAATCACTGCGTGCCACTCTGGCGGCCAACTCCAGCAACTGCGCGCTGGCCGGTTCGAACGCAATCGGTCCTTCGCCCTCAATCGTCCCGAGATTGCCTAGCGCGTGACGCGCCACCAAATCAAGCAATGCCTTGGGCTCGAACGGCTTGACCAGATAATCCGCCGCCCCTTGGCGCATCGCATCAACTGCCCGTTCGACGGCACCATGGGCCGTCATCAGCAACACTGGTAATTGCGGATGACGCGCCCGCAGCAAACCGAGAAGCTGGTGCCCGTCCATGCCCGGCATATTGACGTCACTGATCACCAGACTGAACGCCTCGACTGCCACCGCCGCCAACGCATCCTCTGCCGAACCCACTGCCTTGAAATCGTGCCCCGCCAGCATCAGCGTATCGGCCAATGCTTCGCGTAGCGCGCGGTCATCCTCGACCAGTAAAACCTTGATTGCCATGCCTTTCAATTCACTCCCTGGGCACTGGGCTTTTCACCCGAAAAAAGCGGCAGAACCACTTGCGCACACGTGCCGCGACCCGGCCGAGAACGCAGCTGCAATTCTCCCTGATGTGCACGCGCTACCGCCTTGACCACGGTCAGACCCAAGCCGGTTCCAGTGGTTTTGGTGGAGAAAAACGGCTCACCCAGACGCGCCAACACCTGGCTGTCGATGCCACTGCCGCTGTCGCTGACGCACACCCGCAGGGTGTTTTCACGGGTATAAAAGTGAACTTTCAAGCGGACATCGCCGGCACTCGCCTGAATCGCATTCTCGACCAGATTGAGAATCGCCCCGATCAGCGTGTCGCGGTTACACAACAACTCGCCAGCGTGAGCGTCGCACTGCCAACGGATTGGCAGGCCTTGAACATGCGTCAGTGCCGCCGCTTGCAGCGATTGCATCAACTGTTTCGGCGTAATGCGGTCGGTCAGCGGCAGCTCGCCGCGCGCAAACACCAGCATGTCGCGAACCTGATGTTCCAGTTCATGCAAACGCTCTTTCAGGCGACTGGCAAAACGCTGCTGCGTGGAGACTGGCAGCTCTTGCTCAGCCAAGTGACTGGCGTACAGCAAAGCAGCTGACAAAGGTGTACGAATTTGATGAGCCAGCGAGGCGACCATTCGGCCAAGGGAAGACAAGCGTTCGTGACGGGCCAGTTGATCTTGCAGGTGGCGGGTTTCAGTCAGATCGTTCAGCAGCACCAACTGACCCGGCTCAGCGTCCAGCGAGCGAGTGGCAATCGACAGACGCCGACCATCTTTGAGAGAAATTTCATGACCGTCGTCCTTGCGAGGCGCGAAACAACGGGCGATGACCTGGCGCCAGAGTTCACCTTCGAGCGGCAGACCGAGCAATTCGCACGCCGCCGGGTTGGCTTCGCGCACAATGCCCTGCGCATCGATAACGATGACGCCGCCAGGCAATAGGTCGAGGAGATTTTGCAGACGATTAGCCAGGCGTTCTTTTTCCGCCAGCTCTTGCATGCGTTGCGCGCTGACCACCGCCAACTCGCCCTTGAGCTCGGTGACCCGCGCCTCAAGCAAACTGTAGGAGTCGGTCAGCTGATTCGACATCTGACTGAACAGCGCAAACGCCTGCTCAAGGCCAAGCCGGCTTGCCTGCTCTACGGACGACGACTGTCCCGAAGCGTCAGGGACAGGAGACAACTGGGCGGCTTGGGGCATTGTGCTCTCTCGCTTGGCTGACCGTCAGTTAAACGGAACGTTGCGAGGGACTTAGCAATACCCGTGCCTAAAAAAAACCGCCCAAATATGAAGGGCTTGAAAAACAGGCGTCAATCATCTGCCTGTTCATCACCGTCCCGACGGCTCATGCCGTACTTGCGCATCTTTTCCACCAGCGTGGTGCGACGAATACGCAGGCGTTCAGCAGCGCGTGCCACGATACCATTGGCATCATCCAGCGCTTGCTGAATCAGACCCTGCTCCAGACCACCGAGGTAATCCTTCAGGTCCAAGCCTTCCGGCGGCAATAAGGCATTGAGCGTGAAGTCCTGGGTATGACCATTGATGGCCACCCGCTCTTCAAGTTCGCTGCGCAGGCTGTCGACCAACTGCTCGTCTTCGTCATCGACGTAGCGGAATTTCTTCGGCAACTCGACCACACCGATGACCCCGTACGGGTGCATGATCGCCATGCGCTCTACCAGATTGGCAAGTTCGCGAACGTTGCCCGGCCAACCGTGACGGCACAGCGACATGATCGCAGCGGAGTTGAAACGGATCGAACCGCGCTTCTCGTGCTCCATGCGCGATATCAACTCGTTCATCAGCAACGGGATGTCTTCGACACGTTCGCGCAAGGGCGCCATCTCGATCGGGAACACGTTCAGGCGGTAATACAAGTCTTCACGGAACGTGCCGATCTCGATCATGCTTTCGAGATTCTTGTGGGTCGCGGCAATGATTCGCACGTCGACGCTTTGGGTCTTGTTGCTGCCCACGCGCTCGAAGGTGCGCTCCTGCAGGACACGCAGCAACTTGACCTGCATCGGCAGCGGCATGTCGCCGATTTCATCAAGAAACAGGGTGCCGCCATTGGCCAGTTCGAAACGCCCGGCACGGCTGGTGATCGCCCCGGTGAAGGCGCCCTTTTCGTGGCCGAACAATTCGCTTTCCAGCAACTCGGCCGGTATCGCTCCGCAGTTGACCGGAACGAACGGCGCGTCACGACGCTTGGAGTGATAGTGCAAGTTGCGCGCAACCACTTCCTTGCCGGTGCCTGACTCGCCAAGGATCAGTACGCTGGCGTCGGTGTCCGCCACTTGCTGCATCATCTGACGGACGTGTTGAATCGCCCGGCTGGTGCCGACAAGGCTGCGAAACAGATTAGGCTCACGGTGACGACCGCGCTCGCGGGCCTGGTCGTACATCTCGCGATAGACCTGGGCGCGGTGCAGGGAATCGAGCAATTTGCTGTAGCTGGGTGGCATTTCCAGGGTCGACAGCACTCGACGTCGCTGGTCTTCTGGCAAGTCAACGGAAGAATTATCGCCCATTAACAAAACCGGAAGGAACTCATCCCAGGTTGCGAGTGTCTTTAGCAAACCCGTAAGTGCGCCAGGAGCATTGACCGTCCCGATAAGGACACAGATCACTTCACGACTTGATGACAAAGAGCCGACAGCCTGCTGCCAGTCATGGCTACCACAGGGTAAATTTTCCTCACCAAGAAAATTTAAAATCACCGCCAAATCGCGGCGGCGAACGCTATCGTCATCAATCAGCAGAATTTTGGTTTCACGCCACATGCAATAGCAACTTCCCTAGTCAACTCAATGCCCAAAAAATGCTGGGGCAAGCTAAACGCTTGCAGGCCTGATATGCCTGAAGACGACTGAAATCTGGAACCAGCCACTAGTTAAGTCAAAAAACCGTGCACAGTCAAATTTATGGCGCACTATCATTGGATTAACTGAGGATTAATTAACCGAACAGATGGTAAACCTTTGCCGCGCTCTTCGCATGATTGATCTGAGACATTTCATCGACTATCGCCTGACGCTCACCCATCGTCGCCGTCAATAAATCTTTGTAGACCGCCAACAACCCTTCCAGATTGCTGCGCAATGCTTCTTCGTCGATAGGCGCCTCGCTCAGCACCTCGTCAACGCATTCTCGACAGGCTGTATCGAGTTGGCCGATAGCATCCCAGTTGCGCGCCGCCAGGGCGTCGACAAGGGCCTCACGGGTTTCCTCTATTCGCCGCAGTGCTTGACTCATGACGTCATCCTCAGACCCGCAGGCCTATTGATTGGCAATTGCATCCCAACCGCTTTTCAGGGTTTCAAGCAAACCGGATACTTCGTCGATGATCGCCGCATCGCTATTGCGATTGGCCTCCATCAAGCGCGTCATCATGTAGGCGTACAAATTGTCGAGCTGCTGCAGCGAAGCCGGATCTTCGGTCTTTTCCGGGTTCAAGCCATCGCGCAGGCCGATGATGATGTCCACCGCCTTGCCCATCATCAACCCCTTGAGTGCGATGTCGCCACGCTCCATGGCGCCCTTGGCCTGAGCCATGCGGTCCAGTCCACCCTCCATCAGCAACTGCACCAGTCGGTGGGGGTTGGCTTCAGAGATCTGAGCATGGGAATTGACCTTCTGATATTGGCGAAGGGCTCTCATGGGATTCATGTTTCTACCTCGTGACGGACAACAACTTGAAAGGGATTGCTCTGATCTTTATGTCGACTGATCGACCCATAACTTTAACGCAGACCCGCCACCAAAGAAAAAACCCAGGCACTGTCATTTCAGACGGCCTGGGTTTTTTTATGCCTGATCCGGATCAGTCCGACTTGGGATTGTTCAGCGCATTCAGCGTGGTCATGATGCTGTCGCTTTGGGCGCGCAGCTGAGCCACCAGGGTGTCCATCGCCGAGTACTTGGCGCTCAGACTCGTTTGCAGGCTGGTCATGCGTGCATCAAGGGTGTCTTGCTGCTTCTTCAGGTCGCTCAGGCTGTCGCTCAAGCTCGCCGAACGCGCGGCAAAAACCCCGGTGATTGTCTGCGCGAAACTGTCGGTCGCGGACTTCATGCGCGCAAGCAAACCGGTATCGCCTGAGAAAATCCCGTTGATATCGGCGGCATTGGTAAGTGCCGCGGCACCAAACACTTTATCGTCGATCGACAGTAATCCTGTCTTCTGGTCGGTTTCAACACCGAACTGAGCCAGGGATTTCATTTGACCGGTCCCCCCCATGGCGTTCAACTCGTTACGCACCGAGGATACCAACGAACGCAGAGACGAGTCGCCCGTGAGCGCCCCCGACGTCAAAGAACCATCGGCATTGGTAGTGACCTGCGTCTCGGTATTGACAGCACTAATAAGCGCGTTGTAGGTGTCGACAAAACCCTTGACCGCCGACTTCAACGTCGTGGTGTCGGTTGACACGCTGATAGTGGACGGTGTCGCCGCACCGCCGCCGGACGGAACCGGAGAAACCCCCGTCAGCTTCACGGTAATCCCGCTTACTGCGTCGGCAATGGTATTGGTCGTGGATACCATCGCCACACCATCAAGTGTGTACTTGGCGTTCTGGGGGGTAGCGAGAACCGACGTGCCGGTTTGCAGACCGGAGTTGCCTGATAGGGTCAGGTCCGAATCGAAACCGGTGGTACTGGACGTCAACACCATGCGAGAACCTGTGGCGTCGGTCAGAATGTTGGCGCTCAAGCCCTGGTTCGCGTACTGGGAGTTGATGGAGTCGCGAACCTGTTGCAACGTCGCGCCAGCAGGAATGCTGACGTCGAAAGTGTTGCTGCCTTGATTGATGGTCAGTGTGGACGGATCCGTACCGGCGTTAACAACCGAAGAAGCCCCCCCAGTAAAGACCTTCGTGGAAATTTTCGAGGCCGTTGCCAACTGAGTGACCAGCAGCGAAAAGCTGCCCGGCGCCGCGCCGTCACCGGTGGTCACAGTGGCAACTTTTTCATCCGAGGACGAGCCGCTCAACCCGCTGAAGCTGGCGGTGGTTTTCATGTTGTCCATCGCACCACGGAAGGCATCCAGCGCCGCCTGGATTTTGCCGATGGACGATAGCGAGGTGGTTGCCTTCAGCGTTTGGTTATTGATCTGAGTCTGCTTGGGTGCCCTTTCGGAATCCACCAAAGACTTCACAATCGCCTGGGTATCGATGTTTGAACCAATACCACTAACCGATGTACCCGCCATCATCTCTCTCCTTATCCAGTGGCTGCCGTTTTCTTGACCGGGAACGTCTTAAACGGTAACAACAACAAAATTTATACCAGTTCAGACTTTGTCGTTAAACAACAAATTACTGGCGTCCGACAGGCTTTGTGCCAGTTTGAGTGCTGCTTCCGACGGGATCTGACGAATCACAAGTCCCGTTTCCGTGGCAATGACCTTGACCACGACCCGACCGGTGGAATCATCAATGGAAAAATCCAGATTGCGCTGGGCAGCCTGGACGAACTCCTGAATATCAGTCACAGCCTTTTCCAGTTCGTCACGCTTGGGCTCGGAGCCCGACGATTTGACAGCCTCAGCCTTGGGCTCATCCTGTTTGACGTTAACAGACGGCGTTGCGCCCTGCTGGGTAACCGCGGGATAAGTCAGGTTCAACTTGACGCTCATGTCCATGTTAAATCTCCTCATCGCTTAAAAGACAAAAGGGCACGTAAACGCGCCCTTCCGTCATTCACCAACTACTGGAATTAACCCAGCAGTTTCAGCACAGCCGATGGCAGCTGGTTAGCCTGGGACAGGATCGCGGTGGACGCCTGTTGCAGGGTTTGCTGCTTGGTCAGCTGAGCAGTTTCGGCCGCGAAGTCAACGTCTTGGATCACGCCACGTGCAGCGGTGGAGTTGTCCGAGATGCTGCGCAGGTTCGACACGGTGCTATCGAAACGGTTTTGTACCGCACCGAGATCAGCACGCTGGGAGTCGATGTTGGCGATTGCCTGGGTGATCACATCAACTGCGTCTTGCGCGTTGGCAGCAGTGGTCACGTCAGTGTTGGAAACAGTCAATTTGGCAGAGGCGGTAGTGGCACCGAACAAATCAGCCACAGTCGCTGCGGTACCACTAACAGAATAACCGTTGGTGGAGTTCAGCTTCATAGCACCCGTGGCAATTACACCTGGGGCAATCGCCGTGGTGGCACCGAGAGTACCAGCGCCGTTTTTGGTTGCAATCGAGATACCAAGAGCGCCGGCGTCACCAGCAGTGAAACTGATGTTCTCACCCGTGTCGGACTTAATCGACAAGCCAGTTTTAGCATCGTTATTAACACTGATACCCAGTTTTGCAGCGTTGGACTTCAACTGTTCAGCCATATCGGCAGCACTAGTTACGCCAACAAAGGAAACCGAAGCAGTACCCACCTTCATGGTGAAGTTAGCAGGAGTAGCTGCGTTGACAACAGCAGGGTTAAAGGTGAACTGAGCTTCAGTGCTGGCAGTGGCAGTCAGACCACCGATAGCGCCGTTAAACTGAGCTGCAGTGGTCTTAGCAGAGTCAGCAGTGGCGATAGTCAAAGTTGCTGTCTGACCACTACCAACGATAGTGACAGAACCAGTGGTCACACCAGCGCCTGGCTTGATGGAAGCACTTTTCATTTGCTGGGAGCCGATGTTGTTAGCAGATACATCACCCAGAGTCATGTTGATGGTCTGGTTAGAGTTAGCACCAACCTGGAAAGCAGTAGTACCGAAAGAACCGTCCAGCAGGTTACGACCACCGAAAGTAGTGGTGGTAGCGATACGGGTCAGTTCGGAAGTCAGAGCCGAGTATTCAGCGTTGTTCGACTTACGGTCTTCAGCGCTTGGCGAGCCGTTCGCGGAAGCCAGAGCCAGGGTACGCATTTTCTGCAGGATGTTGGTGGATTCTTGCATCGCGCCTTCAGCTGTTTGCGCGATGGAGATACCGTCACCGGCGTTCTTGATGGCAGTGCCCAGGCCGTTGATTTGGCTGGTCAGACGGTTGGAAATTTGCAGGCCAGCCGCGTCATCTTTAGCGCTGTTAATACGCAGGCCGGAGGACAGGCGCTGCATGGAAGTCTGCAGGTTACCGGAAGCTTTGTTCAGGTTGTTCTGAACGGTCAAGGAAGCAAGGTTGGTGTTTACGGTTAAAGCCATGACGAAATCCTCGTTGGATGGATACTGCGGCTTCCGGCCCTGGCAACCGCCGGGTGTGGCCTAGAGAACCTACGTAATAGTTATCGTCGTGATGCGGCTTTGCTTGAGCAGTTTTTTGCAATTTTTTAGTGGCAGGGTGCCAGCCCTTTATTTACAAGGCCTTGAAGCCAGAAAATCGGCGCCAGAAAAACGCAAAACGCCCGGCAACTCAGGTTGCCGGGCGTTTTTTTACGTCGATAGTTGAGCGGGTCAGCCGCGATAGAGAATCGCCGAGCCCCACGACAAACCGACACCGAAGCCACTGATGGCCACGCGCGTCCACTTGGAATCGAACACATGATTCTGCAACAGCAGCGGAATGCTCGACGACACCGTGTTACCGGTTTCGAGCATGTCCTTGACGAACTTCTCTGGCTCACCTTCTTCGAAGCGGCGTGCCACGGCATCGACGATGGCCGCACTGCCTTGGTGAATGCAGAAGGCATCAATATCAGCCGCCTGCAAATTGGATTCTTCCAGCAACTCATGCAAATGCGCCGGGACTTTCAACAAAGCAAAGTTGAACACCTGGCGGCCATTCATGAAGAACACACCATCACTGACCTTCAAGTGTGGTGCGCCGGAACCGTCAGTGCCGAACTTCGACTTGCCGAGTTGCCAGACCGCGTTTTCGCCCATCCAGGTGGCGGTAGCGGCATCGCCGAACAGCATCGTGGTGTTGCGATCTTCCGGGTCGACGATCTTCGAATAAGGATCGGCAGTGATCAGCAGGCCGTTTTTCAGCCCTGCCGCTTCCATGAAGCCTTTGATTGCATAGATGCCGTAAACGAAGCCGGAACAGCCCAGGGAAATATCGAATGCAGCGACATGCGTCGGCAAGCCCAGCTTGTCCTGAACGATTGCAGCGGTGTGCGGCAAACCTTCTTCATCGCCGTTCTGGGTGACGACGATCAAGCAGTCGATGGCCTCACGTTTTAATTCGGGACTGGCGGCGAACAGCGCATTGGCGGCTTCGACACACAGGTCGGACGTTTCCTGATCGGCACCCATGCGCGGTAAAAACGCAGAACCGATTTTTCCTAGAATAAAGGTTTCGTCCTTGTCGAACTTTGCACCCTGGGCGTAATTATCAATCCCGGCTGCCGGCACATAACTCGCTATATTTTTTATGCCAATCATTATGGCTTCCCAATAATAAACAGCTGAACATCGCCGCTCGCTGAAATCGAGGGCGTCTACAGTCAGGGCTGGCCCCAGAAGAGGCATCGCCGGGGCTCAAGCGAACACCTTGAACAACCCGCCACCTTCACCGCCCGCAGACAGGATACAGTGAAGATGCGCGTTTTGACTGACGGGTCACTCAGAGATCGCTGCTTTCTTTGATTTTGTCGTTCAGATTCCGCCCTAACCTGCCTCGCCTCCCCTCAAAAAAAGTAAAAAAAAAAGCCAGCCCCCTTTGACCGGGACTGGCCACTAGCGATCAAGACCGATTCAGAGCTTGCTGAACAGGCTCAACTGGGAAACCCTGGCGAACGCCAACTGCGCGGCCTGCAGCATGGTTTGCTGCAAGGTCAGACGGGTCAGCACTTCCGCCGGATCGGTGTTCTTGATCGCGTTGCTCGTCGAGTCGTTGATCAGGCTGGTGCTGGTGTTCTGGTCCGTCTGCATGTCCATCATATTGCCCCGGGCACCGATCGCGCCACGAGCCAGGTCGACCTGATTCTTGCCGTTGTTCAGGTTGGCAATGGACGACGCTATCGTGTCTTCCAGAAAACGCTGTGCCGTCGGGTTACCTTGGGTTGGCGAGTCGAGCGCCGAACGCAACTGGCTGATGGTGTCAAGTACGTTCTGGGTCTGGTGTGTATTGACCGCGATATCGAACTGATCACCCGCATTGAGCACACCCGGCGGAGTGCCGCCAGTGAGGGTGAAGTCAACACCGGCCGCTGTTGCCACGCCGGCCACCACGGTCCCGGAAGTGACGGGCGTACTGCCGCTGGTCAATGGGCGGGCGTATAGATCGAAGGTTCCGGGACCGGTGAACTTCATGACCGCCCCGCCTTCAGGGAAGAAACTGTTGTAATCAGCGGTGTTGCTTACTGTTGCGTTGCTCATGACAACCGTCGAGACGTTGCTCGGGGCGCGGTTGCTGACGAAACTGTCCGGCTTGGCCGACAACTCGAAACTGTGAGTGGCGATGAAACCATCGATGTTGGTGGCGTTATCGCCAGCCTGGGGGGTGATGTCCAACTTGAACGTCACCCCACGGAAGCTAATGTCGGAACCGCCCTTGGCATTTGGGTCGAACACACCACCCTGAGTCGATTCGGCGGTCCTGTCGTTGCCCGCGGCGTCCGTGATGACGTACTGGGTGCTGCTGGTGAACTGCAACTTGTAAGGCTCGCCGCTGCGGAAGTTCGCATCAAAAGCCGGACCGGAGCTCACCAGACCTGGCGACAGTTTCACGCGCCCGTCATCCACTGGCGGCGTGAGCATGGTGGTCGAACTGCGGGCAGCATTGATCGCCTGCTGGAAAACATCCCAACCGGTATCGTTCAGGCCCAGCGACATCGAATCGCCAATCTTCAGCTCCAGCTGAGTCTGGTCACCCTGATAGCTGTAGGTGCCGTCGCTATTGCGCGCAAACGGTTGAGTGTTGTTGCTGGCGCCGGAGAAGATGTACTTGCCGTTGGCGTCCTTGCTGTTCATCAAACCCAGCAATTGTTCTTCGGACTGCTTGAGTTCTGCAGCAATGGATTTACGGTCATCGTCGTTCAATGAACCGCCACCGGCACGTACCGCCAACTCGCTGACTTTTTGCAGCACATTGTTGATGCTGTCCAGCACGCTCTCTTCTTGCGCTTGAGCCGTGTTCAACGCGTTGATGTTGGTGGTGTACTGACCCAACATGGCTTTTTGCTGTTCGAGCTGCAGCAATCGGGCCGCACCCACCGGATCATCCGATGCGGTTTCAAGCTTGACGCCGCTGCTGGCTTGCTCGGCGGTCTTCATCACGTTATTGAGGTTACGAGAGTAATTGGCAGCCGTCGTCGCGTAATACTGTGCAGTAGAAATTCGCATGTTCTACGGCTCCTTAAAGGGCATTGATCAAAGTGCTGAAAGTTTCCTGCGCAGCCTTGATGATCTGCGAAGAGGCCGTGTAGTACTGCTGATACTTGGTCAGATTACCGGCCTCTTCATCGAGGTCGACACCCGACATCGAGTCACGGGCGTTTCGGGCACCAGTCAAGATGGTGTCAGTGGCTGTGCCATCCATTTGCGCTTGCTTGGCCTGGGAGCCGACGCTCGACACCAGACCACCATACGCGTCGGTAAAACTCACACCCGGGTTGGTGGCCGTGGCGCCAACAGTCGCCTTGGTTTGCAGACCGAGCAACGCCTGAGCGTTGCGGTTGTCGGTGCTGTCGGCCGACGTCATGGAAATATTGAAACTGTCACCTGAAGCAGGGCTGCCGCTGACGGTCATCCCCACACTGAAGGTTTTGGCATTGCCGCCGGCATCGGTGTAAGGCACCGCAATATTCAAGTCATTGTTCTGGCCAGGCACGATGTTGCCGGTGCCGATGCTGGTGCCTTTGGCGTCGAACACTTCATAGGCTGTGGCGCTGGTCATGAGCATGCGAACCGGCATCGAGGCCTTGACCGCGGTCTGTACTTCGAGACGCTGGACCGGATCGTAGATGTCCAGGGTCGTGTTCAGTTTCGGCTGGCTGACAGCACCGGTGCCGTCATTGCCCGAGGCCTTGGTGGACGTCAGCGGAGCGGCCGTGGCCAGGGTTTTGGCGTCGGTCATGACCGTGGTCATGTCTGCGGCGGCACCGCGTGACGGGGTAATCTTGAAGCTGTCGCCGACAGTGACCGAACCCGCGTTCAGGCTCAGGCTGAAGCCATCAATGACCGGATCAGCAGCAGGCGGTGTGGCGAAGGCGAAGCTGCCCATGTTGGTGTTATCGGACAGGCGACGCACGTTGTAGCCCGTGGCAGTGATGCTCACCTGATAGTCGCTGGCTTGCAGCTTGCTCGTGTCCTTGATGGTGACGTTCAGGTTGCCAGAAGCCGGATCGTTGTCCGCATTGGCAATGCTGCGCTGACTGATGGCCGCTGCGCTGTTGATGTTGTTGAACAACGCCGCGCCGAAGTTGCCGTTCTGATCCAGGCCTTGCCCCAGCTGCTTGTTGACCTGATCGGCCACGACCATGGCGATGCGACCCAGGTCATTGACCGCTGGCGTCAGCACTTCATTGCGATAACGCACCAGCCCACCGATCTCGCCACCGCTCATCACGTTGGTGATGTCGATCGATGAACCGTTGCGGTCCATGATGATCGAGGAACGGCTCGGGTCGGACGGGTCGACGCCCACACGCAACTTGTTGACGGTATCGCCGACGACCAGCGGCTGGCCGCTGCCCAGGTAAATATCCAGTTGGCCTTGGTTCTGTGTGACCTGTGTGCCGACCAGTTCGTTGATTTGACGAATGGTTTCGTTACGCTGGTCCAGCAACTCGTTGGGCGCGCCACCCGAACCACTGACTTCACTGATTTTCTTGTTGTAGGCCGCGACGGTCGACGCCAGCTTGTTGACCTGTTCGGCCATCGAGCCCAACTGATCGTTGATATAGGAGGTCTGCTGAGTTAGCTGCTGGGACAGGGTATTGAAGCGGCTGCTCAAGCCTTGGGCATTGGTCAATAGGGCCTGACGTGAAGCGTTGTCGTTCGAGTTGGCGGACAGCGTCTGCAACGATGAGAAGAACGATTGCAGCGTTTTGGTAATACCGGTGCCACTGTCAGACAGCAACTTGTCCAATTGAGTGGCCTGCCCCAGATACGCCTGCGCATCACCGTTGAGCGAAGTGGTGGTCTGCAACTGCGAATCGAGGTAGCTGTTGTACACCCGACGCACATCGGCCAGGGTCGTGCCGGTACCAATGAACACATTGCCATACTGAATAGAGCCTTTAGCGCTCTGCACAGTTTGTTGGCGCGAGTACCCGACGGTGTCGACGTTGGAAATGTTATTACCGGTAGTCACCAACGAAGCGTGGCTAGCGGCCAGACCCGACATCCCGATATTGAGCAAACTCATGGTTCAGACCTTATGCCTTGTGCCTATAAAGGCGTGGTGGAAGCGCCCGCCGCAGCGTAGTTTTGGTAACTCGTCATCTGCTTGGCGATCTGCGAGATCTTGCTTGCGTAATCCGGGTCGGTTGCATACCCGGTCTTCTGCAACTCGCGTACAAACTGTTCTGGGTTATCGGCAGACTTCACGACATCTTGATAGCGATTATTGGTTTGCAGCAAAGTCACCAGGTCATGGAAGCTGTCTTTGTACGAGTCGTAGGAACGGAACTCGGCCGTCTCCTTGACCATCTCGCCATTCCTGAATTCGCTGGTGATGGCCCGCGCCGAATCGCCCGTCCAACTGCTGCCGGCCTTGATGCCGAACAGGTTGTGGCTACTGCTGCCATCCTGGGCACGCATGACCGATTTACCCCAGCCGGTTTCCAGGGCGGCCTGGGCCACCAGGTAACGCGGATCGACGCCGATACGCTCGGCGGCTTCCTTGGCCATCGGCAGCATGGTGTTGACGAATTCGTCGGCGGAGCTGAAGGCTTTCTTCGGTGGAGCCAACGGGATCTGCGCCATCGCACGACCGTAAATCTGCAGGCGCCCGCTCGACTTGCTGTCCGTTTGCGAGGCCAGCCAATCGCCATTGAACAGCGGACCGGCACCGGTCGCGGCAGTCGTCGTGGTGCGTTCAGGTAACAAGGGTTTGCTGGCGGTTGAAGCAGTCGCGGCCGACGGCACCAGACCTGCCAACAAGCGATCCGCCAGTTTCGGCGGCAAGGCCAGACGGCGCTGATTGATCAGCTCCATATCATTGCGATGCGTGCCCTCGCCTGCCGGCGCTTTCACCGAACGCGAAGCCCACAACGGACGCTGACCATTGAGCCGCGACAGCGGACCATCGGTGGCCACAGTGCCTGCCGCGATCGGTGTCGGCGCGGCTGCTTTTGCAGCTTCTTGCTTGGCAGCAGACATGGCCGCCGCCTCACCCGGCGCCAGCGGTTTGTTCTTCGACATTTGACGCATCAGCACGTCTGCCAGACCAATACCACCGCCTTCGCGGGACATGGAAATGGCCAACTGCTGGTCGTACATTTCCTGGTATTGCTTGGCCGCCGGAGTATTGAGCGGGTTGTCCTTGCCCAGCGCTTCGGTGGCCGAACGCATGGACTTGAGCATCTCACCGAGGAATAGCGATTCGAACTCCTGCGCCACCTTGCGCATGTTGCCGTCGCTGTTCTTGTCGCCCACCTTGAGCTGGTTCAAGCGATTCAAGTCTGAATAGGAACCGGAGTCGCTGCTGCTGACCAGACCGCTCTTGCGCATATCCATGTCGACCGCCCTTAGATCACGATCAGGTCGGCTTGCAATGCGCCAGCCTGTTTCAGTGCTTCGAGGATCGCCATCAAGTCTCCCGGCGCGGCGCCAACCTGGTTCACCGCACGGACGATTTCGTCGAGGGTGGTGCCCGGGCCGAACTTGAACATAGGTTTGGCTTCTTGCTCCGCGTTAACCCGCGAGCGCGGCACAACGGCCGTCTGACCGTTGGAAAAAGCGCCAGGCTGGCTGACAATCGGGTCTTCGGTGATGGTCACGGTCAGGCTGCCGTGAGTCACTGCGGCGGGCGAAACCTTGACGTTCTGGCCGATCACGATGGTGCCGGTGCGCGAGTTGATGATGACTTTCGCCACCGCCTGACCCGGATCGACTTCAAGGTTTTCCAGGATCGACAGATAGTCGACGCGCTGGCTTGGATCAAGCGGTGCGCTGACGCGAATCGAACCGCCATCAATGGCCTGGGCAACGCCAGGGCCGAGCAAGTTGTTGATCTTGTCGACGATGCGCTTGGCGGTGGTGAAGTCCGAACGGTTGAGGTTCAGCGTCAGGCTATTGCCTTGATTGAAACCACTGGGCACTGAACGTTCGACCGACGCACCACCGGGGATACGACCCGCCGATGGAACGTTGACGGTGATCTTCGAACCGTCACGCCCTTCAGCATCAAAACCGCCCACCACCAGGTTGCCCTGAGCGATGGCGTAGACGTTACCGTCGATACCTTTGAGCGGCGTCAGCAACAAGGTGCCGCCGCGCAGGCTCTTGGAGTTCCCGATGGAGGAAACGGTGATGTCGACCTGCTGACCCGGCTTGGCAAACGCCGGCAGTTCCGCACTGATCGATACCGCAGCAACGTTCTTCAATTGCACGTTACCCGAATTCGGCGGCACCTTGATGCCGAACTGCGAGAGCATGTTGTTGAAGGTCTGCAGGGTAAAGGGCGTCTGCGTCGTCTGGTCACCGGTGCCGTTAAGCCCGACCACCAGGCCGTAGCCGATCAATTGGTTGGAGCGCACGCCAGAAATACTGGCGATATCCTTCAGCCGCTCGGCTTGCGCGTTGAACGCTGCCGACAACAAAAACGCAGCCACCATAAGGCTTTTGAAATTCAACGTAGCCACCTAGAAAGGGAACAGCGGGCTGAGGAAGAAACGGTCGAACCAGCCTGGCTGACTCGCATCGGCAAACGAACCGGTGCCCGAGTAGGTGATGCGTGCATCGGCGACACGGGTCGACGAAACCGTGTTGTCGGTCGAGATGTCATCGGCGCGCACCAGTCCGGCAATCCGCACCAGCTCATCGCCGGTGTTGAGGGTCATCCACTTCTCGCCCCGTACTGCGATGATGCCGTTGGGCAATACATCAGCAACGGTAACGGTGATCGAGCCCACAAGGGTGTTGCCCTGCGCCGCCTTGCTGTCGCCCTTGGTCGCCCGGTCGCCTTCATAGGCGGCGTTCAGACTCAGGTCACCACTGCCGAACGGGTTATTGGTATTGGGCGTGGAGCCGAACAGCGAGGTCAGACCGATGTTGGTCTTGCTGGTCTTGTCAATTTGCGAGTTGGCGTTTTTGCTGGCCTGGGTCTTCTCGTTCAGGGTAATGGTGATGATGTCACCCACCCGGAACGCCTTGCGATCGGAGTACAGGTTCTGTTCAAAACCGGCCTGGTAAATCGAGCCATTGTTCGCGGCAGCCGGCAACGGCGTACGCGGCAACACCGGCGCGTAATAAGGGTCATTTGGCTTGGGCGTCACAGGGACGCAGCCCGCGAGCACAACAGCCCCACTCAGTGCCAGAACAGATACAAAGCGATTCATGACCCTACCTCACGGTGTTGCAGGCGACCTCATGGCCGCCTCATAGACTTGATTACAGATTCTGCGTTACGAACGAGAGCATCTGGTCGGCGGTGGAGATCACCTTGGAGTTCATTTCGTATGCGCGCTGAGTGGTGATCATGTTGACCATCTCCTCAACGGTGCTGACGTTGGAAGTTTCCAGGGTGTTCTGTAGCGTGGTGCCCAAACCGTTCAGGCCCGGTGTACCGACTTGCGGTGCGCCGCTGGCAGCGGTTTCCAGGAACAGGTTGTTACCCACGGCTTGCAGGCCGGCCGGGTTGATGAAGTCAGCGGTTTGCAAGTTGCCGATCACCTGGCTGGCCGGGTTACCCGGAACAGTGATAGACACCGTGCCGTCGCGACCGACCGTGAAGGTCTGTGCGTTGTTCGGAATCACGATGGCCGGCTCCAGGGCGAAGCCACTGGCATTCACGATCTGACCGTTGGAATCGAGGTGAAACGTACCGTCACGGGTATACGACGTGGTGCCGTCCGGCTGCAGAATCTGGAAGAAACCACGCCCGTCGACAGCCAGGTCAAGCGGCTGTTCAGTGGTTTGCAGGCTGCCAGCGGTGAAGTTTTTCTGGGTGCCGACGATGCGCACACCTGTACCCACTTGCAGACCCGACGGCAGCTCACTGTCCTGGGTCGACTGGGCACCTGGCTGGCGTTTGATCTGATAGAGCAAGTCCTGGAACTCGGCACGATCACGCTTGAAACCCGTGGTCGACACGTTGGCCAGGTTGTTGGAAATGGTGGTCAGGTTAGTGTCCTGGGCGGACAAACCTGTTTTGGCAACCCATAGAGCCGGAAGCATTCGATTCTCCTCGTGCGCCTGTTTTACGGCGCGACGTTCTGATAATTAGCTGATCTGCAAGACCCGAGCCATGGCCTGGTCATCGTCTTTGGCGGTGTTCATCATCTTGATGTGCAGCTCGAATTGCTTCGACAAAGCCAGCACCGAGGTCATTTCTTCCACGGCGTTGACGTTGCTCGACTCCAGGAACCCGGACACCAGTTTGACGCCGGAATCGGCTTGCGCCGGCTTGCCGTCCTTGGTGTGGATCGAACCATCCAGGCCTTTGGTCATGTTCTTCAGGTCAGGGTTGACCAGCTTGATGCGGTCGACTTGCGCCATCACGCGCGGGCCTTCGCCCATCGCACGGATGCTGATGGTGCCGTCCTCACCCACTTCGATTTGCTGCTCGGGCGGCACGGCAATCGGCCCGCCATTGCCCATCACCGGCATACCGTTGCCGGCACGCAGCACGCCCAAGGCGTCCACGTTGAGGCTGCCGGTGCGCACGTAGCTTTCAGCGCCATCGGGGTTCTGCACGGCGATCCAGCCGTTGCCTTGCACCGCGACGTCGAGATCGCGGCCGGTTTCAACCAGCGAGCCAGGGGAGAAGTCGGTGGCCGGTCGCTCGGTCATGGCAAACGCACGCGCCGGAAAGCTGTCACCAAACACCGGCATCGAACGGGCCTGTTCCAGGTCCTTCTGAAAACCGTTGGTGGAGATGTTTGCCAGGTTGTTGGCATGAGCCTTCTGCGCCAGTGCATTCTGGCTGGCGCCGGTCATTGCCACATAAAGGTACTTGTCCACACTCTTTCCTCTGCATGCCGGACGTTTGCCGCCCACCGCTGTACTGCTGAGCGTCAAGCAATTTGCAGACCAACTTGCACACAGAGGCTTAAAGCCCTTGAAACACTGGGTTTGAGAGTTGTCGCAGAGGAATGAAGGAGTGTGTCAAAGTCGAAAAACCGGCGCGGTTATGCCGGTTGACGGCAACACGGTGGAGACCTGGCCGGATCGGCTACCAGCCTTTGACCCCGCTCATGTCAGGCAGTTTGTGGGCAATGCCCTTATGACAGTCGATACAGGTTGCCTGACCGCTGGCCAGTGACGTGGAGTGCATATTGGCGGCGCGTTTACTCTGACGGGTAAAGTCCATGAATTCGAAGTTATGGCAATTGCGACACTCTCTGGAGTCGTTTGCCTTGAGCCGTCCCCACTCGTGTTCGGCCAGTTCACGCCGCATATCGAGAAACTTTTCGCGGGTGTCGATCGTTCCAAACACCTTTCCCCACACTTCTTTGGAAGCCTGCATCTTGCGGGCAATCTTGTGCGTCCACTCATGCGGAACGTGACAGTCCGGGCAGGTGGCTCGTACGCCAGAGCGATTGGTGTAGTGAATGGTGTCTTGCAACTCGACAAAAACGTTGTCGCGCATTTCATGGCAGGAAATGCAGAACTTCTCGGTATTGGTCGCTTCCAGCGCGGTGTTGAACCCACCCCAGAAAATCACCCCGGCGATGAACCCGCCGAGCGTCAGAAAGCCCAGGCTGTAATGCACGCTGGGGCGACGCAGAATTCCCCAATAGTCTTTGAGCAGCGCTCGCAAGAATTTCATGGCCTCTCCTTAAGGTTTCTGCTGGCCGTTGATTTCGTCTTGCAGCACCTGGTCAATGTTCTTGAAGTTGTTGCCCACCAGAGGCTTAACGTCTTTCTGTGGCACGTGACACTGAGTGCAGAAATAGCGACGCGGCGATACAGCAGCCAACGCCTGACCATCACGGTCCATGTAGTGGGTGATACTGATCATCGGCGCCTGAGTGCGTGCGCTATTGGCACGGCTGTGACAAGACAGGCACTTATTACTGTTCTTGTCGATCTGATAGCCCCGAATACTGTGCGGGATGGTGGGCGGCTGTTCGGGATAATTGCGCTCGCGTTTGATGTCCTTGTTCTCGTCATCAACCATCGGCGGTGCCACAAACTCCTGGGTCAAGGTTCCTCCGGGTCGCCGACCATCCGGCGCAGGAGCATCCAGCGGATAACCGGGCTGCGCCGCGAATGCCGCTGGCATCCACAGCAACAGAGCGGCAAGCAAAGACAGCGAATGACTCTTCATCTGAGCGCTCCTTATGCCGTCTTGATCAACTCAACCCTGATCGCACATTTTTTATAATCAGTCTGCTTGGAGATGGGGTCCGTCGCATCGAGTGTGACCTTGTTGATCAGCTTGTTGGCATCGAAGAACGGTACAAAGACCAAGCCCTGTGGTGGCTTATTGCGCCCTCGGGTTTCGATGCGCGCTCGCATTTCACCGCGTCGACTGATCAGCTTCACTTCGCTGCCTCGACGGGCATTCAAGGCTTTGGCATCGGCCGGGTGCATGTAGACCAATGCGTCGGGCACCGCCTTATAAAGCTCTTCGACTCGCTGAGTCATGGACCCGGTGTGCCAGTGCTCAAGCACCCGGCCGGTACTCAACCAGAATGGAAAGTCCGCGTCGGGGGATTCCGCAGGGGGCTCGTAGGGCAGCGCGAAGATGATCGCCTTCTTGTCGGGATAGCCGTAGAACTGCACACCGCTGCCCTTCTCAACGTAGGGGTCATACCCTTCCCGGAAACGCCAGCGTGTTTCCTTGCCCTCGACGACGGGCCATCGCAACCCACGTTCGGTGTGGTAAAGATCAAACGGGGCGAGGTCATGACCATGGCCACGGCCAAATTGGGCATATTCTTCGAACAAGCCTTTTTGCAGGTAAAAACCAAAATCCCGGGCCTCGTCGTTTTGATAGCCCGCCGCCATCTGATCAAGCGGAAATTGATCGACCTGACCATTCTTGAACAACACCTCGTACAAGGTTTTGCCCTTGTATTGCGGTGAGGCAGACAACAACGCCTCGGACCACACCTCATCGGTTTTAAAGCGCTTGGAAAACTCGACCAGTTGCCAGAGATCAGACTTGGCATCACCCGGTGCCGAGACCAATTGATGCCAGAACTGAGTGCGTCGCTCCGCGTTGCCGTAAGCCCCCTCTTTCTCGACCCACATCGCGGTGGGCAGAATCAGATCGGCCGCCTGGGCCGAGACGGTGGGATACACATCCGAGACCACCACAAAGTTCTCGGGGTTGCGCCACCCCGGCAACACTTCCTGCATGATGTTGGGGCCGGCCTGCATGTTGTTGCTGGCCATCGTCCAATACACATTGAGCACGCCGTCCTTGAGCATCCGGCTCTGCTGCACGGCGTGAAACCCGACTTTTTCATTGATGGTGCCTGGCGGCAATTTCCAGATTTTCTCTGCCGTGGCACGATGCGCCGGGTTGGTAACCACCAGGTCGGCAGGCAAGCGATGGGAGAACGTTCCCACTTCCCGCGCAGTCCCACAGGCCGAAGGCTGGCCCGTCAGGGAGAAAGGGCTATTGCCCGGCTCGCTGATTTTCCCGGTCAGCAGGTGGATGTTGTAGATCAGGTTATTCGCCCAGACGCCCCGCGTGTGCTGGTTAAAGCCCATGGTCCAGAACGAGACCACCTTGCGCTTCGGGTCGGCATACAGCTCAGCCAAGGCCTTGAGTTGCTCGGCCGGCACGCCGGTTTCCTTGGCGGTACGCTCAAGGGAGTAAGGTTTTACGAAAGCCGCGAATTGCTCAAAGTCGATGTCACTCCAGGTGTTCGCCTTGGCCGCATTACGGGCCTTCATCTCCAGCGGATTATCGGAGCGCAGGCCATAGCCGATGTCATCCGTACCTTTGGCAAACCTGGTGTGCTTGCTGACAAAATCTTTGTTAACCGAACCGCTTTCAATGATGTGGTTGGCAATGTAATTGAGGATAAACAGGTCCGTCTGGGGCTTGAACACCATGGGAATGTCGGCCAACTCAAAACTGCGATGTTCGAACGTCGACAGTACTGCAACTTTGACGTTGGGCTGACTTAATCGGCGATCCGCCACCCGACTCCAAAGAATCGGGTGCATCTCCGCCATATTTGACCCCCACAGTACGAACGCATCGGTAACTTCAATATCGTCATAACACCCCATCGGCTCATCCATACCAAACGTCCGCATAAAGCCCATGACCGCAGAGGCCATGCAATGACGCGCATTGGGGTCAATGTTATTGGAGCGAAAACCCGCCTTCATCAACTTGTTGGCCGCATACCCTTCCCAGACGGTCCACTGACCTGATCCGAACATGGCGATTGACTCGGCCCCCTTGTTTTTTATCGCCTCCTTAAACTTCAACTCCATCACATCAAACGCTTGATCCCAGGACACCGGTTGAAACTCGCCTTGCTTGTCATACTGCCCGTTGGTCATGCGCAACAGCGGCTGAGTCAGGCGATCAACGCCGTACATGATTTTCGATAAAAAATAGCCTTTGACGCAGTTCAACCCGCGATTGACCTCGGATTTCACATCACCGGAAGTGGCGACTACCCGATTGTCCTTGGTCGCGACCATGACGCTGCACCCGGTCCCGCAAAAACGGCAAGGCGCCTTATTCCAATCCAGAGCTACCCTGTCTTCTTCGGTGATCAGGTTGCTGGCAGATGTAAACACCGGGAGCCCCGCTGCAGCCGCAGCGATCCCGGCAGCCTGGGCTTTGACAAACTCGCGTCGAGTCATTGGCATGTGCTTTCTCCCGTCACATCGAGAATCTCGTGATAAACGAGGGCGGCATTGAGCACGCCCGGCAAGCCGTTGATCTCACTGATGCGCTGGGAAATTTCGGTTTCTTTTTCCATCTCCAGCACAACCACCAGTTTGCCGATGGGACTTTCCTGATGCAGCTCAACGCCCTTGAGCAAGCGCAAGTTGGCTTTCACCGCCTCGAACAACTCGGGACGGGCAAGCACCACCAGACTGGCAATATGCAGCGTCTTTTCCATGACCCGTACTCCCCGTCTTTTTGCTAAAGATGGACAACGATCAGTGAAGTGAACCAGGAGGGCCGAGCAACATTTGCAGAAACCAGACAAAGAATCCGTAACCACCCACTATCGCCACCGATAGCAATGGAAAAAGAACGACAATCAGAAAAAAGAACAGACGCGTTTCTTTGCGCGCTTGCTGGGTAGAGTCATCCGTTGATGGCATGGTTATCGCTCCTGCCAAACTTTGAGTTGAGCCTAGATGGCGCGCTTGGCAAAAACCATGATTCAGATCAACGGCGTGGTGGTAGCGCTTCAATTAACATTTCGAAGCGCTAGAGAATGGCTAACAACAACTAACCATTCTTGTTTTTCAGCACTGGATGACGTCAACGCTCAATTTTGCCAATTTCATAGTCACGTAACTTATTGGCAATAGTGGTGTGAGAGACCCCTAGGCGCTTACCCAGCAGCCGACTGCTGGAATGCTCGGAGTACAACCGCTCCAACACCGCTTTCTCGAAACGACCGACAATCTCGTCAAGCCCGCCCTCAAGCGAAAAATCGCCAAGCGGCTGACGCACACCGTAATCCGGCAGACGAATGTGTTCAGCCTTGACTGTCCCGCCTTCACACAATGAAACCGCCTGGAACAACACGTTTTCCAATTGCCGGACATTGCCCGGCCAATGGTAATGACTGAGCCGCTCCATCGCGGCCGGCGCCAATTTCGGCAGTGGGCAACCGATTTGCCGACTGGCCTGATCGAGGAAGTGCTCCACCAACGGCGTCAAACCATCGAGGCACTCACGCAGCGGCGGAATGTGCAGCGAAAGCACGTTTAATCGGTGATACAGATCCTGTCGAAACTCGCCCCGCGCGCACAGCTCCGACAAATCCACCTGGGTTGCGCAGATTACCCGCACATCCAGATAAACCTCTTCATCGCTACCCACACGCCGGAAGCAACCGTCCTGCAGGAAGCGCAGCAATTTCACTTGCAAGCGCGGGCTCATTTCGCCCACGCCATCGAGAAACAGCGTACCGCCCGCCGTCAGCTCCAGCAGCCCAAGCTTGCCTTCGGCACGCGCGCCTTCGAAGGCGCCGGGGCCGTAGCCAAACAATTCGGTCTCGGCCATCGACTCCGGCAAACCGGCGCAATTGAGCGCCATTAATGGAGATTGCCCGCGTGGGCTGGCCAGGTGACAGGCGCGCGCCAACAACTCTTTGCCTGTGCCGGTTTCGCCTTCGATCAATAACGGCGCATCCAGCGGTGCCATGCGCCGGGCTTCGCGCACCACGGCCGCCATGACTTTCGAGCTTTGGAAGATGCTGTCGAACCCGCGCAGTTCCTGCTTGCGCACGTTATAGATGCGTTCGCCCACCCGGTCAGCGCGATGCAGCGTCAGGACCGCACCGGCCATGGCTTCGCTGTCGTCATGCTCCGATTGCAGCGGGGCGATGTCGGCCAGAAACACGTCGCCCTTGACCTTGACCCGCAGCCCGTTGATGCGCGACTTGTTGGCCCGCACCAGCTCCGGCAAATCAAAATCCTCGGCGTAACGCGACAGTGGAATCCCCGGCACCTCATCCACCCGCACCCCGAGCAACTGCGCCGCCGCCCGGTTGGCGGCAACGATGGAACCGCCCATGTCGATCGACAGCACCGGAAACTCCAAGGCACCGAGCAAGGCATTGAGTTCCATGTGCCGACGCTCGCTGGGCATCAGCCCTACACGCTTGACGCCGAACACACCGGCAATCGATTCGAATTTCGGACGCAGGGCCTGGAACTGAATGTTGATCAGGTTTGGGCAATGCAGGTAAATCGCATTGCCATGCTCACCGCCGACCTCGCCACGCGCGACGTTGATCCCGTATTCCACCAACAAGTTGAGAATGTCGCGCAGGATACCGATGCGGTTCTGGCAGTGGACTTTGATACGCATATAAATGGCCTGAAAAACGATAAATGAGGTCAATGCCTGTGCGCACTCCCACAGGGAATCGCAGCGCTCGATTGAACGTGCCCGCAAGAAATTTTCTGTCGAGCGTGAAGATAGTCGTCAAGATTATGTGACAGGCATCGACCTTTTCAAACCCGGCAATCGCTGCAAACACGACTTTCTCCGCAAACCGTAACGAATACTTTACGAAAAATGGATAATTTTCCTACACAGAACGCCGAACACCTGCTGCAACGCCGCACTCCTTGGGGTATTTCTAGGTCCATAGCAGTACATAACAAGAACGAATCCCCTTGCAGGAGAGCAGCATGAAGCAGACGCAATACGTGGCTCGCGAGCCCGATGCGCAAGGTTTTATCGACTACCCCGCTGAAGAACACGCGGTGTGGAACACGCTGATCACTCGTCAACTGAAAGTGATCGAGGGTCGTGCGTGCCAGGAGTACCTGGACGGTATCGAAAAACTCGGTCTGCCCCACGACCGTATTCCGCAACTCGGTGAAATCAACAAAGTCCTCGGTGAAACCACCGGCTGGCAAGTGGCCCGAGTCCCGGCGTTGATCCCCTTCCAGACTTTTTTCGAATTGCTGGCCAACAAGCAGTTTCCGGTGGCGACCTTTATTCGTACCCGCGAACAGCTTGATTACCTGCAAGAGCCGGACATTTTCCACGAGATCTTTGGCCACTGTCCGCTACTGACCAACCCTTGGTTTGCTGAATTCACCCATACCTACGGCAAACTTGGCCTGCAAGCGACCAAGGAGGAACGCGTGTACCTGGCGCGTCTGTACTGGATGACCATCGAGTTCGGTCTGGTCGATACAGCCGAAGGCCTGCGCATTTACGGCGGTGGCATTCTTTCTTCTCCAAAAGAAACCGTTTACTGCCTGTCGAACGAGCCTGAACATCAGACGTTCGATCCGTTGGAATGCATGCGTACGCCGTATCGCATCGACATCCTGCAACCGCTGTACTTTGTCTTGCCGAACCTCAAGCGTCTGTTTGATGTGGCTCATGAAGACATCATGAGCATGGTCAAACAAGGTATGCAGCTGGGCTTGCACACCCCGAAATTTCCACCAAAGGCTGCGTGATCCGCTGCTTTTAGAATCAAGTGAGCCTGTCAGGAACCGACGCTTTGGTTTAGCGTGGTGTCACCACGCGGTTCCGCTGACGGCCGATGTCCAATAATTCGATTTCAGGAATTCATCATGTCCACATTGAACCAAGCCCACTGCGAAGCCTGCCAAGCCGGCGCCCCTCAAGTCAGCGACGAAGAGTTGCCGATCCTGATCAAGCAGATTCCGGACTGGAACATCGAAGTCCGCGACGGCGTGATGCAGCTGGAAAAGCTGTTCCTGTTCAAAAACTTCAAGCACGCACTGGCGTTCACCAACGCCGTTGGTGAAATCTCCGAGGCTGAAGGTCACCACCCAGGCCTGCTGACCGAATGGGGCAAAGTCACCGTCACCTGGTGGAGCCACTCCATCAAGGGCCTGCACCGCAACGACTTCATCATGGCCGCGCGCACTGACGAAGTGGCCAAGGACGCCGAGGGCCGCAAATAATGCATTTCGACGCCATAGGCCGAGTCCCCGGTGATCCGATTCTCGGTTTGATGGAAGCCTATGCGCAGGATCCAAACCCGCGCAAATTCGACCTCGGCGTGGGCGTCTACAAAGACGCCCAAGGCCTGACGCCAATTCCGCAGTCGGTGAAGCTTGCCGAGCAGCGTCTGGTTGATCGTCAAACCACCAAAACCTACATCGGTGGTCACGGTGACCCGGCGTTCGGCAAAGCCATCAGCGAGCTAGTGCTCGGTGCGGACTGCGCACTGATCGCCGGTCAACGCGCCGGGGCGACCCAGACGCCGGGCGGCACCGGCGCATTGCGCTTGAGTGCCGACTTCATCGCGCAGTGCCTGCCGGGCCGTGGCGTTTGGCTGAGCAACCCGACCTGGCCGATCCACGAAACGATTTTCGCGGCGGCCGGGGTCAAAGTCAGTCACTACCCGTACGTGGGCAGCGACAATCGGCTCGACGTCGACGCCATGCTCGCGGTGCTCAATGACGCACCAAAGGGCGACGTGGTGCTGCTGCACGCCTGCTGCCACAACCCGACCGGTTTCGATCTGTCCCATGACGACTGGCACCGAGTACTGGACGTGGTGCGCAGTCGCGATCTGTTGCCGTTGATCGACTTCGCCTACCAAGGCTTCGGCGATGGCCTGGAGCAGGATGCGTGGTCGACCCGGCTGTTCGCTGGCGCGTTGCCGGAAGTGCTGATCACCAGTTCGTGCTCGAAGAACTTCGGGTTGTACCGCGACCGCACCGGCGCGCTGATTGTCTGCGCAAAAACCGCTGACAAGCTCGTGGACATCCGCAGTCAACTGGCCAACATCGCCCGCAATCTGTGGTCAACACCGCCGGATCACGGTGCCGCCGTGGTCGCGACGATTCTTGGCGACCCGGAGCTGAAAAGCCTCTGGGCCGACGAAGTGGAAGCCATGCGTTTGCGTATCGCCCAGTTGCGCAACGGCCTGGTCGAAGCGCTGGAACCGTATGGCCTGCGTGAGCGCTTTGCGCACATCGGCGTGCAGCGCGGGATGTTTTCCTACACCGGTTTGACGGCTGATCAGGTTAAACAGCTGCGCGATCATCACAGCGTGTACATGGTCAACTCCGGCCGGGCCAACGTGGCCGGGATTGATGCGACGCGGTTGGACTTGCTGGCTGAGGCGATTGCCGAAGTCTGCAAATAACCATCAGGTACAACACATCCCCCCTGTGGGAGCGAGCCTGCTCGCGAATGCGAAGTATCAGTCGACATCAACATTGACTGATCCACCGCTTTCGCGAGCAGGCTCGCTCCCACATTTGTTTTGCAGCGCTCCCACCTACAGACCTGTCTAGACAATCCCATCCGTCGAAACAAATGGATATAAAAGTCTGATTGTCATTTTTACTGCTGTATCCTGCCCAAGCTTTGTATAAGCGCGGATCTACCAGATCTATCAACAGACTTAGCGAGGAGCGCGAAATATGCACGAGATTCCTAATCTCCCCTTCCCAAGCCTGCACGAAACTGAGCAGACAACCACGCAACAAGCCGGCGCCCAACAGCCCGAGCCAAAAGAAGCCACTGAAAGCCGCCAGGCCAACAGCGAAGACTGAAACACCTGCAATGCCAGACCGTGTGGAAAGCGCTAACATGCGCTTTCCACACCGCCTGAACCTTGAGCCCCGCACCATGACCGATGACTTCTCAGAAACCCAAGCCAGCGTCCTGATCGGTACAGCCGAGAAGATGATCGAGATCTGGAATCGCCTGCCCCCCGAAAAGCAAGCTGCACTGCTCGCCCGTTTCGGCACTCAAGAAAACGCCCTGGCCGCCCTGGTCACGACGCAATTGGTTGCCCCCGCCAAACCCTGATCCACGCCGCCCGGCAAATAGTTTTACTTTTTCCACGACCCGCAGCCGCTCGCGCCGTTATCATAAGCAGCCTATCTATCCTGCTTTCCCGTGGACCTTTACCCATGTCTGAAAACCAGCGCCCCCTGGCGGTCACGCTGCAAGTCGTTTCCATCGTTCTGTTTACCTTCATCGGCTACCTGAATATCGGCATTCCCCTGGCCGTATTGCCCGGCTACGTCCACAGCGACCTCGGTTTCGGCGCCGTCATCGCCGGGCTGGTGATCAGCGTGCAATACCTGGCCACCCTGCTCAGCCGACCATATGCCGGCAAAATCATCGACAACAAGGGCAGCAAACTGGCGGTGATGTACGGTCTGGCCGGTTGCGGCTTGAGCGGTGTGTTCATGCTGATTTCAGCCTGGACCCAAAGTCTGCCGATGCTCAGCTTGATCAGCCTGCTGATTGGCCGCCTGGTGCTCGGTAGCGCTGAAAGCCTGGTCGGCTCGGGATCGATTGGCTGGGGCATTGGCCGGGTCGGCGCGGCTAACACCGCCAAGGTGATCTCCTGGAACGGCATCGCCAGCTACGGTGCACTGGCCGTTGGCGCGCCGCTGGGGGTGCTGCTGGTTCATCAGTTGGGCTTGTGGAGCATGGGCGTGAGCATCGTGCTGCTGGCCGTGCTGGGCCTGGCACTGGCCTGGCCAAAAACCGCTGCGCCAATTGTGGTGGGTGAGCGTTTGCCGTTCATGCATGTGCTGGGACGCGTACTGCCCCACGGTTGCGGCCTGGCGCTGGGCTCCATTGGTTTTGGCACCATCGCCACCTTCATCACTTTGTATTACGCCACGCAGCACTGGGACAACGCGGTGTTGTGCCTGAGCTTGTTCGGCGCCAGCTTCATCGGCGCGCGCCTGCTGTTTGGCAACCTGATCAACCGCCTCGGCGGGTTCCGCGTGGCGATTGTCTGCCTCTCCGTGGAAACCCTGGGGTTGTTGCTACTGTGGCTGGCGCCGGATGCACATTGGGCTCTGGCCGGTGCAGCGCTGAGCGGCTTCGGTTTTTCGCTGGTTTTTCCGGCGCTGGGCGTGGAGGCCGTCAACCTGGTGCCCGCCTCCAGCCGTGGCGCGGCCGTCGGGGCATATTCGCTGTTCATTGATTTGTCGCTGGGAATTACCGGGCCACTGGCGGGAGCGATTGCGGCTGGATTTGGTTTTGCTTCGATCTTTCTGTTTGCTGCGATTGCCGCGCTGAGCGGTTTGGCCTTGAGCGTTTACTTGTATCGGCAAGCGCCAAAGCAACGCGAAGCGCGCGAGTCGCGTTAAAAATCGACCTTGCCGCGCCCGGCCTTGATGCTCCCGCGCTTGGTCTTCGATTCGAGTCGACGTTTTTTTGAACCCAGCGTCGGTTTGGTCGGGCGGCGCTTCTTTTCGACCTTGGTCGCGCTGAGTATCAACTCGGTCAGCCGCTCCAGCGCATCAGCGCGATTGGCCTCCTGCGTGCGGTATTGCTGAGCCTTAATGATCAACACGCCTTCGCTGGTGATGCGACTGTCGCGCAGCGCCAGCAGCCGTTCCTTATAAAAATCGGGCAAGGACGAGGCCGGAATGTCGAAGCGCAGGTGCACCGCGCTGGAAACCTTGTTGACGTTCTGCCCGCCGGCGCCTTGGGCGCGGATGGCCGTCAACTCGATCTCGGCATCCGGCAGATGCACGTTGTTGGAAATCACCAGCATGGAAAAGCGTCCGGGTTCAGGGTGGTCAGGATACCGCGAATGAGGTTCTGTTTAGCAGGCAATTACTGGAGCAGGCGAAGTTAATGAAGTCATGCCAGACATCTCTTACAGCATTCTCGGATTTACAAAGTTGGTGTTGCCTTGTTTCGAATGGCAATATTAATCTAAGACCTCACATCGACGAGCTACATTAGCTAATGAATCTTGAAAATATTCGATACCATATTGCAGTCACCCTCATGGTTTTGGGCTGTTCTGGGCTGCCGAGCGGGCTAATTGTATTTTGCATAAGAGAAGTAATTGACATAGATGAAAAATATTTAGATGCAACCTACTTGACAACATATGCTATTGTTGTTTTTTTTGGATTGGCTTTTTACATCCAAAGAATGCGAGAAAAGACATAAATAGTTCACCTCACACAATGCCACCACATCAACGGGAAGTTTCCTCCTCCGAAAACATTATATTTATGGTTAGAAAATCGACTAGCGCCTCGAAAGCCAACGCCAATTTTCCAGCTTGCCGATAAGCTCTCTCGTAGTTAATTGGATCACGCCTGAAAAGCTCCACCGCTCCAGGTTTTAGTACCTTCCTAGAAACTCCGTACCCCGAAACAAACAAATCCACAGAGTAATAAGCGACATCCCCCCGACCATCATCAAATAAAGTTCTGTAGAGACGCCGAACAGGCCCGACCGAGCCTGGAGTTCCCGGCCCATGATAGATATTAGCCAAGCCTTCATAAATATTATTTGCACCATGTCCGACCATCAGCCCCCCCGGAACTACAGCTAGCCCCCCTGAGCTACCAATGACCGAAACACCTGTCCTGACCTGCATAACACCCGCCACAACCCCAATGCCGTTCTGAAGGTAAAAACGAGCCTTTGACGACAACTCCTCGTACTCCGCTCTGATTTCCTGAACCCCTTGCCATGCACTGATGAGCCCCTCATCAACCGCCTGAAGCACCTCATCGGCATAAGATGAAATCATTGAACCGAAGCGAAGCCGCATAACTCCATCAGAAAAATGCGCCATGCCAATGCTGCATCCAACCGCCACCAAATCAGAAGCCGCTTTAGTCACATCGTGAATATCGCAGGAAGTCTCATTCATCCTCATTCCCCCAAGTACTATAAGCACTTGTCGCACCAGGAACATGCGCCCAGGCAATCTCTCTATAACGAATGGACACCAGTTCTTGCGGTTCTGCATCATTCATACGAATAGCGTGGGGAACTTGCTGACTGATATGCGCAATACGCGCACCCGTAAGATGTATAGAATAATAACGCTCCTGCCCCCCAGTCGAGGCGGTACGGAAGAGATTAATAATGCACTCGACCTCTTCACGCTCATGCAGCGCACTTGCCAATAGAGGCGATGACTTATCGATAGCCTTGGTAATCATGATCGGCCTGTGCTGGCCGCGGCCACCTGCAATGCTGCCATCATTACCGGTGACCATATCGTGCGAGTAAGCCAGCACCATGATTTCGTCCTGATGCGCGAACTGGCACTTGTTACCAAGTGAGCTTTGGCCTGAACAGCCGGCAGAAATAAGCCCTTGTCGCTTACCGGTAATACTCATGTAGCTGTGACTGGCCATAAGCGCTAATCCTTGATGTATTCAGAGCGCGAGACTATGGCAAAAAAAGCATTGGGCTGGGTGTAGGCTGCTTCTGAATCAACGAGCATCAGCCAACTTTTTAAAAATTTCAGAAATCACTGTAGTAAACAAGGAATGCTTATGTGGGAGCGGGATTACAGCGCAATCTAAAGTTAACGCAACAAGAACAAAAAACCCGGCACATTGGCCGGGTTTGTTGTTTCTGCACTCTGCGCTTACTTCGCGCTGGAGCCTGCTGCGTGCAGTGCATGCTGGGCGCTGCGTTTGTTTTTGATGCCGTAGCAGACCCACATGAACACGACCCACACCGGAATCGCGTACACCGAGATCTGGATCCCCGGAATCAGCAGCATCACGCCCAGGATGAACACCACGAACGCCAGGCAGACGTAGTTCCCGTACGGGTACCACAGCGCCTTGAACAGCGGCGTTTGTTTGGTCTTGTTCATGTGCTGGCGGAACTTGAAGTGCGAGAAGCTGATCATCGCCCAGTTGATCACCAGGGTCGCAACCACCAGCGACATCAACAGCTCCAGCGCGTTTTGCGGGATCAGGTAGTTCAACAGCACCGCGATCAGCGTTACCGCCGCCGAGGCGAGAATCGAACGTACTGGCACGCCGCGCTTGTCGATCTTCGACAAGGCCTTCGGCGCATCGCCCTGTTCGGCCATGCCCAGCAGCATACGGCTATTGCAGTAAGTGCCGCTGTTGTACACCGACAACGCCGCGGTCAACACCACGAAGTTGAGGATGTGCGCGGCAGTGTTGCTGCCGAGCATCGAGAACACTTGCACGAACGGGCTGCCGCTGTAGGAGTCACCGGACGCGTTCAGGGTCGCCAGCAGGCTGTCCCATGGCGTCAGCGACAACAGAATGACCAAGGCGCCGATATAGAAAATCAGGATCCGGTAGATCACCTGGTTGATGGCTTTCGGGATCACGGTTTTCGGCTTGTCGGCTTCAGCAGCGGTGAAACCGAGCATTTCCAGGCCGCCGAAGGAGAACATGATGATCGCCATGGCCATCACCAGACCGCTGACACCATTCGGGAAGAACCCACCGTGGGACCACAGGTTGCTGACCGCCGCTTGCGGGCCGCCATTGCCGCTGACCAGCAGGTAGCTACCCAGGGCAATCATGCCGACGATGGCGACGACCTTGATGATCGCGAACCAGAACTCGGCCTCGCCAAAGACTTTGACGTTGGCCAGGTTGATCAGATTGATCAGCACGAAGAACCCGGCTGCCGAGACCCAGGTCGGGATGTCCGGCGCCCAGTAGTGGATGTATTTGCCGACCGCGGTCAGCTCCGACATGCCCACCAGGATGTACAGGATCCAGCAGTTCCAGCCCGACAGGAAGCCGGCGAAACCGCCCCAGTATTTGTGCGCGAAATGGCTGAAGGAACCGGCAACGGGCTCTTCAACGATCATTTCGCCGAGCTGGCGCATGATCATGAACGCAATGAAGCCGCAGATGGCGTAGCCGAGGATCATTGACGGGCCGGCGGATTTCAGTACCCCAGCCGAGCCGAGGAACAAGCCGGTACCGATCGCGCCACCAAGGGCAATCAATTGAATATGACGATTTTTCAGGCCGCGTTTGAGCTCGCCTGACTGCGAGGTTTGTCCACTCATGAAAAGGGTCTCACGTTCTGCGTATTTACAACGGTCATGCGTCACCTGTTTGTTTTTATCTGTGACGAAATCGAACCCGACACACTCGTGGCGTGGCGGAGTGAACAAGGCGGATAGCCTTGAGGTTTGCGCTGATGCGCAGGAGGTCACAGTTAAAACGCGGCGCATTGTACACCTGTAACCCCCTGCTACCAGACCCGCCTGATCAGCGTGTCGTTTGCCGGGATTGCCTGTGTCCACCCCGAGCGTCTCGGGCGGCTGCAAAAATTGAGTCAGACCTTTGCAGGTCATTGACGGGAGCAATCGAAAAATCGCCCCTCGATAGGAGATGGAGATGAGTCACGGCGTACATTGCGCCTCCTTCTTGTTATGCACCTGCACGACAGGCATGGGGCGCATCTGACCCTTACGGCGCCGCTGAAACAAGCGGGCCAGAGCCTTGGACGATCGTTCAGCAGATTGATTTCGGCAGGTTTTCCTTACACCCGATCAGTAAGCTTCACCCCAACGGGTTTTAGGCGATATTTCGTCAAGATTTCTTTACATGCCGTAACGAATATTTTCCTGGGCGGATTCGTCCGCGAGACGGCTGCACGTTGACGACAGAAAGCTTGCGGCGCCGCTACTGCCGTCATCGCGAGCAGGCTCGCTCCCACATTTGATCGCGTTTCCCCGTGAGAACTCGGTCCACTGTGGGAGCGAGCCTGCTCGCGATGACGCCCGACCATTCACCACAACTATTAAAATCAGACCAAAAAAAACGCCACCCCGAGGGATGGCGTTTTTTATGTGGCGATTACCGATTACTCAGGCTTGCGACGCCCAAAGCCCGGACGCTGGCCCGAACCGGCTGGCGCACCGCGGCGCTTGCCCGATGGCGCGTCCTTGTCGACCAGGACGATCCCTGGGCGTTTCTTCGGCGCTGGCTTGGCCGGGCGCTTGGTGTCGGAAGGACGGTCTGCCACTGGCGTACCGCGACCCGACTCACCACGACCTGCTGGAGCACCGCGATCGCTACGACCGCCGCTTGGCGCACCACGGCCTTCGCCGCGTTCGGTGCGACCGTTGGCCGGACGTGGCGTGCGCGGACCGCGCTCTCCATCAGCACGAGGCGCTGCTGGCTTGCGGGCTGGACGCTCGCCTTCAATATGTGGCTCACGGGAATCACGCGGAGCAACAGTCGGCTGTGCACCGGCCGCTGGACGCAAGGTACGCACGCGCTCGGTCTTGCCCATCGGACGCGACGATTTGCGCTGCATGCGATCGAGTTTGTCTTTGCTCTTGGCGTTCATCTGCGGCATCGCGACCGGCGTCAGGCCGACCTCGGCACTCAGAATGTCGACTTCGTACTGACTCATTTCGCGCCAGCGACCCATCGGCAGGTCGGAGTTGAGGAACACCGGGCCGAAACGCACGCGCTTCAGACGGCTGACCACCAGGCCCTGGGATTCCCACAGACGACGAACTTCGCGGTTACGACCTTCCATCACCACGCAGTGATACCAGTGGTTGAAACCTTCACCACCGGGAGCCTGCTTGATGTCGGTGAACTTGGCCGGGCCGTCTTCAAGGACGACACCTGCTTTCAGACGCTCGATCATTTCGTCATCGACTTCGCCACGCACACGTACCGCGTATTCACGGTCCATTTCATAGGAAGGGTGCATCAGGCGGTTGGCCAGCTCACCGTCGGTGGTGAACATCAGCAGACCGGTGGTGTTGATGTCCAGACGGCCGATGTTGATCCAGCGACCTTCTTTCGGGCGCGGCATCTTGTCGAACACGGTCGGACGACCTTCCGGGTCGACACGGGTGCAGATTTCACCGTCGGGCTTGTTGTACATGATCACGCGGCGTACCGACTCGGCGGCTTCTTCGCGCTTGATCACCTTGCCATCAATGGTGATGGCGTCATGCATGTCGACACGCTGACCGAGCGTGGCGTCTTTGCCATTGACCTTGATGCGGCCGTGGCTGATCCAGGCTTCTACGTCACGGCGCGAGCCGACGCCGATACGGGCGAGGACTTTCTGCAGTTTTTCGCCTGCTGGGCCGATTTCCTGGTCGTCTTTCTGGTCGTTGATACTCATCTGGGCACCTCCCGGTGTGGTCTGTTCAGGCTGCCCTGAATTGAGCGTCCTGAAGCGATGTAAAACTGTGCGCAAGGGCGAAGGGATCGCCAAAGGGTCGCGAATCATACGCTCATGCGGGCGATTTCGCATCAGAGACTAGCTGATGAACGCAGAGTTACCTGCTTTTCCGCCGACCGGTGGCGCCGTATGCCTATCGAGCTTGTAGGAGCCGAGCTTGCTCGCGATAGCGGACTTCCATTCACCTTGATGTTGAATGTACTGGCGTCATCGCGAGCAAGCTCGGCTCCTACAGAGTTGGGGTCAGTCGTCGAACTCGCGGCGTTCGGCTTCGATGGCTTCGGCGAGGGCCCGGGCTTCGGCTTCTTCGTCGCTCAATTCGGGCTCGGGTTTCGGCTGTTCGAGGGCTGCGACGGCAGCCAGGAGTTTTTCGCGAGCTTCGGCGACGCCTAGCACGTCGTCTTCAAGCTCTGGCTCCGGCTCTTCTTCGACTGTGGCTTCGGACTCGACCTGAAGTTCACTGTCGATCTCAGGCTCAACCGCAGGTAACTCGCCATCGCGCAACAAATCGTCGAAGTCAGTCTTGAGCCCCTCCTCCATAGTGTCCAGCTCCAGCAGCAACGTGTGGAAACTGGTTTCTTCCTTCGGTTCCTCGGGCTCGGCGCTGGCGTCTGCCAATGCCTGAAGGCTGGCAGGCACGGGGGCATCGTCAAAATCGAGCACCGGGTCCGGCTCCAGCTCACGCAGTTCGGCCAGCGGCGGCAGATCGTCGAGGTTTTTCAGGTTGAAGTGATCGAGAAATGCCTTGGTGGTCGCGAACATCGCCGGTTTGCCGGGCACATCGCGGTGGCCAACGATGCGGATCCACTCCCGTTCCATCAGCGTCTTGACGATCTGACTGTTGACCGCCACGCCCCGCACGTCTTCGATCTCGCCCCGTGTGATCGGCTGGCGATAGGCGATCAGCGCAATGGTTTCGAGCATGGCGCGGGAATAACGCTGCGGCCGTTCTTCCCACAAACGCCCGACCCACGGCGAAAACTTTTCGCGGATTTGCAATCGGTAGCCCGAAGCTACTTCCTTCAGCTCGAAGGCGCGACCATCGCAGGACTTGGCTAATATCGTCAGCGCTTTCTTGAAGACCGGCGGCTCCGGCCGCTCGCCTTCTTCGAACAGTTCGAACAGGCGCTCAAGCGATTGCGGTTTTCCCGAGGCCAACAGAAAGGCTTCAAGCAGTGGCGCCAGCTCGCGGGGTTCAGTCAGGTTCATGATTCAACTCGTTATTCGGCTCGGGCTCGCACGTGGATCGCTGCAAACGGCTCATTCTGCACCAGCTCGACCAAGGACTCCTTGACCAGTTCAAGGATCGCCATAAAGGTCACCACCACCCCGAGTCGTCCTTCTTCAGCCGTGAACAGCTCGACAAAGGGCACGAAACCGCCGCCCTTGAGCCGTTCCAGCACATCGCTCATGCGTTCACGGGTGGACAGCGCCTCGCGGCTGACCTGGTGGCTTTCAAACATGTCGCCACGGCGCAGGACCTCGGCCATGGACAACAGCAATTCAGATAGGCGCACGTCCGGCAACAGTTTGCGCGCCCGGGCTTCCGGGGCATCGAGCTTGGGCACCACCACGTCACGTCCGACGCGGCTCAGGCCATCGATGCCTTCGGCGGCCGCCTTGAAGCGCTCGTACTCCTGCAAGCGGCGGATCAGCTCGGCGCGCGGGTCGTCTTCTTCATCTTCAATTGTTTCGGCTCGCGGCAACAGCATCCGCGACTTGATCTCGGCCAGCATCGCGGCCATCACCAGGTACTCGGCGGCCAGTTCCAGGCGCACCGACTGCATCAACTCGACATACCCCATGTACTGGCGGGTAATTTCCGCCACCGGGATATCGAGGATGTTGATGTTCTGTTTGCGGATCAGGTACAGCAACAAGTCAAGCGGGCCTTCGAAGGCTTCGAGAAATACCTCCAGTGCATCCGGCGGGATGTACAGGTCCAGCGGCATTTCCAATACCGCCTGGCCATACACCATCGCGAAGGGCAGCTCTTGCTGGGCTCCGGCCTGCTTGTCAACAACGGGTTCTACTGCAGACATCTACGCCTCGGCCATGAACGGCACAGGGTCGCCGCAACCGACGCGGATCACTTCCGGCTCGCCGTCGGCGAGATTGATCACGGTGGACGCCTTGATCCCGCCGTAACCACCGTCAATGATCAGGTCGACCTGATGCTCAAGCAACTGACGCATTTCGTACGGGTCCGTCAGCGGGTCGGTGTCGCCGGGCATGATCAGGGTCACGCTCATCAACGGCTCACCCAGCTCTTCCAGCAGCGCCAGGGCAATCGGATGGCTCGGCACCCGCAGGCCGATGGTGCGCTTTTTCGGGTGCAGCAAAAGGCGCGGGACTTCGCGGGTGGCGTTGAGAATGAACGTATACGGCCCCGGCAGGTGCGCCTTGAGCAAGCGGAACGTGCCGGTATCGATCTTGGCGAACAGCCCTAGTTGCGACAGGTCGCTGCAAATCAGCGTGAAGTTGTGTTTGTCATCCAGCCCGCGCAAACGGCGCACGCGATCCACGGCATTCTTGTCGCCGATCTGGCAACCAATGGCATAGGACGAGTCTGTGGGATAAACCACCACCCCACCGCTGCGAATGATCTCGACGGCCTGTTTGATCAAGCGTGCTTGTGGGTTTTCCGGATGAATCTGGAAAAATTGACTCACATTTTCTACCTGTTCAGACGGCGGCAATAATTGGGTCATGTTTGAATCGACACCACAGTGGTGGCAGATCCTCCGGGAGCGGGCGATATTCACCGATCTCGGACCAGCCTCCAGGACCATGAAAATCACTGCCGGCACTGACCAGCAGACCGAATTCACGAGCAAGAATCGCCAGACTGCCCACTTGTTCGGCGGGCTGATGGCCATTGACCACTTCAATCGCGTGGCCCCCGGCTTGAATATAGTCAGAAATCAGCCGGCGACGCTTGCTGCGAGTGAAATCGTAGTGCCAGGGATGCGCCAGGCTGACCCAAGCCTTGGCGGCACGCAGGGTTTCGACGGTCTCCTCCAGGGTCGGCCAGTGTTGCTTGACGTCGCCCAGCTTGCCGGCGCCCAGCCATTTGCGGAACGCTTCGGCGCGGTCCTTTACATACCCTTCACGCACCATCCAGTCGGCAAAGTGCGGGCGGGCCGGCGCGTTGCCGCTGTCGCCCAGTTCCTGTTGCATGGCCCGGGCACCGTCCAGCGCTCCCGGCATACCCTTCAATGCCAGCTTGCGGCTTATTTCTTCGGATCGTAGCCAACGGCCATCGTGCAGTTTGGCAATCGCCTCGACCAACGGCGGTGCAGAGACATCAAACCCGTAACCCAATACATGAATGGTCGCGCCGCCCCAAGTGCAGGACAATTCGACGCCATTGACCAATTGCATCCCCAGCGCGGTCGCGGCTGTGCGGGCCTCATCAAGGCCCTCAAGGGTGTCGTGATCGGTCAAGGCCAGGACTCGCACGCCTTTCTCGAACGCACGCGCAACCAGTACTGCAGGCGCCAGGGCGCCATCGGAGGCCGTGCTATGGCAGTGCAAATCAACATTCACAGGACTTTGTTACCTCAAATCAGCTGGCGCTATCGCGCGCCCATATGTTTGTTATTATGCCGCCACATCCTGCTTCTGGCTGCCACTGTGAAACAATTCATCGATTTCATCCCGCTTCTGCTGTTTTTCATCGTCTTCAAACTCGATCCACGGGTCGTTGACGTCGCCGGCCATGAGTTGACTGTAGGCGGAATCTACAGCGCCACCGCAATGCTGATCATCAGCTCCCTGGTGGTTTACGGCACGCTGTTCATCAAGCAGCGCAAGCTTGAGAAAAGCCAGTGGCTGACCCTCATCGCCTGCCTGGTCTTCGGTAGCCTGACCCTGGCGTTCCACAGCGAAACCTTCCTGAAGTGGAAGGCGCCGGTGGTGAACTGGTTGTTTGCCCTGGCGTTCATTGGCAGCCATTTCGTCGGTGATAGCCTGTTGATCAAGCGCATCATGGGCCACGCGCTGACCCTGCCGGAGCCGGTCTGGACGCGCCTGAACATCGCCTGGATCGCGTTTTTCCTGTTTTGCGGTGCCGCCAACCTGTTCGTCGCGTTCACCTATCAGGACTACTGGGTCGACTTCAAAGTCTTCGGTAGCCTGGGCATGACGCTGCTGTTCCTGGTCGGCCAGGGCATTTACCTGTCCCGCCACCTGCACGACGCCGATACCACTACGCCAAAAACCGAGGACTGACATGCTTTACGCAATCATTGCCACAGACGTCGCCAACTCCCTGGAAGCCCGACTGGCCGCGCGTCCTGCCCACCTTGAGCGCCTGCAAGTGCTCAAGGGCGAAGGTCGCATCGTATTGGCCGGTCCAAACCCGGCAGTCGACAGCAATGATCCGGGCGCTGCGGGTTTCACCGGCAGCCTGATCGTCGCCGAATTCGATTCCCTGAGCGCCGCACAAGCCTGGGCCGACGCTGATCCGTACATCGCCGCAGGCGTCTATGCCAACGTTTTGGTCAAGCCGTTCAAGCAAGTCCTGCCGTAACTTCCCCCTACAAATGCCCCCGCGCGTTGAACCTTGTCGGTTCATCGCGCTCTCAATCGCTCATTATTCTCGTTTGCCTGCCGACAACCTGCCCAATCACTCGATTGGAATCAGGAGTCGCGATGCGCAAGGGTCCGTTGTGTCTGTTGTTGGTGACGTTGTCGATGGTGGCCCCGGCTCACGGCGAGGAAAGCGCCGAGGGCGGTAATTCGACGCCTCTGTCTTTGAGCGCCGGCAGCCAGATTGCCGAATTGCAGCAACGTTTGAAGGTAAGCGAACAGCAACGAGAAGAACTGAACAAACAATTGCAAAATACCGATGGCGAACGCGATAGCGCTCAACTAAGCCGGTTGCGCCAAGAGAACCAGCGCCTCAAGCTGCAACTCAAGGAAACGCAGGCCAGTAACCCGCTGCCACGCCTGCTGACCGATCAGCAGCAGTGGTTTGTCATTGGAGCAGGAGTTGCGCTATCGGCCCTGCTGTGCGGTATCTTCGCCAGTGGTGCCACCAGAAAACGTCGGCAATGGCTGAATTGAGTGATTCATGAGCGAGCTGTTACTAATTGATGATGACCAAGAGCTGTGCGAGCTCCTGAGCAGTTGGTTGAGCCAGGAAGGCTTTCAGGTCCGTGCATGTCACGATGGCCAGAGTGCCCGCCGCGCGCTGGCCGAAACCTCCCCTGCCGCCGTGGTGCTGGATGTGATGCTGCCAGACGGCAGCGGCCTGGAACTGCTCAAGCAATTGCGCAACGATCACCCGGACTTGCCAGTGTTGATGCTGTCGGCGCGCGGCGAGCCACTGGACCGCATCCTCGGCCTGGAACTTGGCGCCGACGATTACCTGGCCAAACCCTGTGACCCACGGGAACTGACAGCCCGTCTGCGCGCAGTGTTGCGCCGCAGCCATCCGGCGGCGGTGTCCAGTCAGATGGAACTGGGCGACTTGTGTTTCAGCCCGGTGCGCGGCGTGGTCAGCATCGATGAACAGGAGTTCACCCTCACCGTCTCCGAAAGCCGCTTGCTTGAAGCCCTGCTCAAGCAACCCGGTGAACCGCTGGACAAACAGGAACTGGCGCAGATCGCCCTCGGCCGCAAGCTGACCCTGTACGACCGCAGCCTGGACATGCATGTCAGCAACCTGCGCAAAAAGATCGGCCCGCACCCCGACGGCCGTCCGCGCATCGTTGCCCTGCGTAGTCGTGGTTACTACTACAGCCTGTAACAACACCCTATAGGAGCTGGCTTGCCAGCGAAGGCGTCTTCATTGTCGACGCATGGCTCACGGACCTCTTCGCCGGCAGCCGGCTCCTACAGCGGGATGGTTTGTCAGCCTCTGACAAAATCTTCTTTACCCAAGCTTTACACTCCGCTGACCGCCGCTGACCTTGACCTGCGTAATCTGTACTCATCCGGAACGTACCGGGAACGAGACAAGGAGATTCACCATGCGCAAGACTCTTATCGCTCTGATGTTCGCCGCCACCCTGCCGACCATTGCCATGGCCATGCCAGAAGGTAGCGGCTCGATGGATGGCCCTATGGACGGCTCGCACCACGGCGGTCAGATGCACGGCATGCACGGTAAAGGCCCGTACAGCCAGCTGGACCTGAGCCGCGAACAACGCGAGCAGATCCGCAAGATCATGGGCGAGCAGATGCACGAGCGTAAGCAACTGGTCGACAAGTACCTGGAGAAACTCTCCCCAGCCGACCAGAAAGCCCTGAAAGACGAAATGGCAGCCAACCACAAAAAAGCCGAGGCCGACGTGCGTGCCTTGCTGAAACCGGATCAACAGAAGAAATTCGACGAGATCCAGAAAAAACAGGCTGAGCGTCGCGCAGAATGGGCCGAATTCAAGGCCTGGAAAGCGCAACAACCGCAAAAAGCGCAATAATGCGCTAACCCCGGGCCCGCCGGCCAACCCGTTGGGGTCTTTTGCCATTGTAGGAGCGAGGCTTGCCCGCGAAGGCGATTTCATAATCAACAGAGATGTTGAATGTTAAATCGCCTTCGCGGGCAAGCCTCGCTCCCACAGGGATTTGTGTTTGTGTGAGGAGTTTCTGTGCGTTCATTGTTCTGGCGTATTCTGGCCAGCTTCTGGCTGGCCATCGCTCTGGTGGCTGGGCTGTCCATTCTGCTTGGGCACATGCTCAACCAGGACGCGTGGATTCTCAGCCGCCATCCGGGCCTCAATACCCTGGCCGAACAGTGGACGCAAACCTACGAATCCCAAGGTGAAGAAGCCGCTCAGGACATTCTGGAACAGCGCAAACGTCAATATCACATTGACGTTCAGGTGTTGAACGAGAGCGGCGACCCGGTGGTGCGAGGCACTTTCCCTCGTCGCGCGGCGGCGTTTGAAGCTCGGCAGAACAACGATGACCGGCGCCTGCCCTGGCGTCGTTTGACGGCGGAGTACACCAGCGAAAAAACCGGCGACACCTACCTGCTGATCTACCGCATCCCTCACCCGGAACTGGATTCATGGCACCGCGAAAGCCTGCTCTGGCCATTGAGTGCACTGGGCATTGCACTGGTGGTGCTGACCTTGTTCAGCTTGTTCGTCACACTGTCGATCACCCGACCGCTCAGCCGTTTGCGTGGCGCAGTGCATGACCTGGGACAAACCACTTACCAGCAGAACAGTCTGGTAAAACTGGCCAATCGTCGCGACGAGTTCGGCGTGCTGGCCAACGACTTCAATCGCATGGGTTCACGCCTGCAAAGTCTGATCGGCAGTCAGCGGCAATTGCTTCGCGATGTGTCGCATGAACTGCGCTCTCCGCTCGCCCGACTGCGCATTGCATTGGCATTGGCGGAACGGGCCAACCCTGAAGAACGTGAAAAACTCTGGCCGCGCCTGACCCGCGAATGCGACCGGCTGGAAGCGTTGATCAGTGAAATCCTGGTATTGGCGCGGGTCGATGCCGACAACGCCAGCGCCGAAGAGGTCGACCTCAACGCGTTGCTCAATACACTGCAAAAGGATGCGCAATTGGGTTCGCCAGAGCAGCATGTGCGCCTTGAGGCAGAGCCGCACTTAAACCTCAAGGGCTGGCCGACGATGATCGAGCGCGCCGTCGACAATCTGCTGCGCAACGCTCAGCGCTTTAACCCGGTCGGGCAGTCGATCCAAATGCAGGCCGTGCGTCAGGGTGAGCGCATTGTGGTCAGCGTGCGTGACCATGGGCCCGGTGTAAATGCCGAGCATCTAAAGCAGTTGGGTGAGCCCTTTTATCGAGCACCTGGGCAAACGGCGGCCGGGCACGGCTTGGGCCTGGCGATTGCGCGCCGCGCGGCGGAACGACATGGTGGGAGTCTGGTGCTGGCCAATCATCCGCAGGGCGGGTTTATTGCCAGTCTGGAATTGCCGCTGGTGCCGGGGGCCGTCGTCCAACCGTAATCCCCTCTGTGGGAGCGGGCTTGCCCGCGATGGCGACGGCAACTTTAACATCTCAGTGCCTGACACTCCGCTATCGCGGGCAAGCCCGCTCCCACAATGGAACTGTGGACTCAGTTGTTACCGGACCAGGCGCTGACGAATTCGGCGAGGTCGACTTTCTCGGCCACGCGCGGTTCTTTCTGCGGTGTGCCGAGGTAAAGGAACGCAATCACCTCCTCCCCTTCCGCCAACCCCAGCCCTTTGGCCACATGCGCCGAATACGCCAGGTCACCGGTGCGCCATACCGCGCCAATCCCTTGTGCGTACGCCGCCAGTAAAATCCCATGTGCCGCACAGCCTGCGGCCAGCAGCTGTTCGGATTTCGGGTATTTGACGTGTTCCTGTACTCGCGCAATCACCACCACCACCAATGGCGCACGCAGTGGGCCGTTGCGCGCCTTGTCCAGTGCCGCTTCCGATACCTCGCTGTCTTGCAACTTCGCCGCTTCAGCCAGCAGCTCGCCCATTTGCTCGCGCGCCTCGCCCTCGACGGTCAGGAAGCGCCAAGGCTGCAAATGGCCATGGTCCGGGGCACGCATGGCGGCGCCAAACAGGACTTCGCGTTGCGCCGCAGACGGTGCCGGGTCAAGCAGTCGTGGAACGGAAACACGGTTGAGCAAAGCGTCGAGAGCCTGCATCGGCCACCTCCTGAAAAAATGTTTGGCTATTCTATCTGCAAGTGCGCAATCAGCGTCGGTTTACATGCCCTGCCCCGCAGGTAGAATGGCGCCCCTCCCACAACAGCCCGAGCGGATTTCATGGCGTTGCCGACCTTACGGATTATCGGTTTTATCATCGGCATCTTCCTGATCACGCTGGCGATCGCCATGGTCGTGCCCATGGCAACCCTGGTGATTTTCGACCGCACCCACGAGCTACCCTCGTTCCTGTGGTCGAGCATGATTACCTTTGTCGCTGGGCTGGTGATGGTTATCCCTGGTCGTCCCGAACATATCCACCTGCGTCCACGGGACATGTACCTGTTGACCGTCAGCAGCTGGCTGGTGGTCTGCCTCTTCGCCGCGCTGCCGTTTTTGCTGGCTCAGCACGTCAGTTTCACCGACTCGATCTTTGAAAGCATGTCCGGCATCACCGCCACCGGCTCCACGGTACTCAGCGGCCTGGACACCATGTCCCCCGGCATCCTGATCTGGCGATCGCTGCTGCACTGGCTCGGCGGCATCGGTTTTATCGGCATGGCAGTCGCGATTCTGCCGCTGCTGCGCATCGGTGGCATGCGCCTGTTTCAGACCGAGTCCTCAGACCGTTCGGAAAAGGTCATGCCTCGCTCGCACATGGTGGCGCGTCTGATCGTGGCGGCCTACGTCGGCATCACCATTGTTGGCAGCCTGGCGTTCTGGTGGGCCGGGATGAGCCTGTTTGATGCGATCAACCACGCGATGTCAGCGATTTCCACCGGCGGTTTTTCCACCTCGGACCAGTCGCTGGCCAAATGGACGCAACCGGCGGTGCACTGGGTGGCGATCGTCATCATGATTCTCGGCAGCCTGCCCTTCACCCTGTACGTAGCAACCTTGCGCGGCAACCGCTGGGCGCTATTCAGGGATCAGCAGGTTCAGGGGTTGCTCGGCATGTTGCTGGTGACCTGGCTGGTGCTCGGCACCTGGTACTGGTGGACCACCCAACTGCATTGGCTCGAAGCCTTGCGGCATGTGGCGTTCAACGTGACATCGGTGGTCACGACCACCGGTTTTGCGCTGGGGGATTACAGCCTGTGGGGCAATTTCTCGCTGATGCTGTTCTTTTACCTGGGCTTTGTCGGCGGCTGCTCTGGCTCGACGGCCGGCGGGATCAAGATATTCCGCTTCCAGGTCGCCTATATCCTGCTCAAGGCCAACCTTAACCAATTGATTCACCCGCGTGCGGTGATCAAGCAGAAATACAACGGTCACCGTCTCGACGAAGAAATCGTACGTTCGATCCTGACCTTTTCGTTCTTCTTCGCCATCACCATCTGCGTCATCGCACTGGCGCTGTCGCTGCTCGGCGTGGACTGGATGACTGCCCTGACCGGTGCGGCCAGTACCGTGTCCGGTGTCGGGCCGGGGTTGGGTCCGACCATCGGGCCGTCGGGTAACTTCTCGACGTTACCCGACGCCGCCAAGTGGATTCTATCGGTCGGCATGCTGCTGGGCCGACTGGAGATCATTACGGTGTTTGTTCTGTGCATTCCTGCTTTCTGGCGACACTGACTTGCGCCGTCGCGGCTGAAAGGTGCGCCCGGTACTCGCCGGGAGTGGCGTCGAACCAGCGGCGGAACGCGCGGAAGAAATTGCTCGGGTCGGCAAATCCCAGCAGGTAGGCAATTTCCAGCAGGGTCATGGTGGGCTGGGCCAGGTATTGCTCGGCCAATTCGCGACGCGTGTCATCGAGCAACGTCTGAAAACTGGTTCCCTCCTCCTGCAAGCGTCGCTGCAATGTGCGTTGCGACAGGTGCAGCGTCTGCGCCACGGTATCGCGTTTGGGTTCGCCCTGTGGCAGCAGACGGCACAACACCTGACGCGCCTTGTGCGTCACGCGGGTTTCGGAGAAGCGCGCCAAGTACTCACCGGCAAACCGGTCATGCAACAGCGCCATCGCCTCGTTGGCAGTGGGCAATGGCGCTTCCATGTCGGCACGTTCGAAGATCAATGCGTCGTAAGGCGCGTTGAACACCAACGGCGCATGAAAGGCTTGCTTATAGGGTTCAAGGTCCATGGGCTCATCGCCCTGCACCAACACCTTGCGCGGTTGCAAGGTACGCCCGGTCAACCAGCTGCACAACGCCAGCGCACAGGCCATTGAAGCTTCAGCGCTTTGCCGGGTCGGCGGCAGATGATCGCCGTGGACCGTCAGAATCAGCGCATAGCCCTCGTCCAGCAGGCGGAAACTCAGGTCGGCACTTTCAGCAATGATCCGCTGAAAGCGCACCAGTCGCTGAAAGCCTTCGACCAGCGTCTGACTGGACATCAACGCGTAACCCGCCACATGGAAGGAGGCCGGTCGCACCGCCTTGCCCATGTTCAGGCCGATCGCCGGGTTGCCAGACAACTCAACCGCGCGCTGCCACAGGCGCGTCATGGAGTCTTGCGGGAAACGCGCATCCGGATCATCCAGTGATGCGTAGTCGAGCCCTAGCTGCTGGAACAGAGTCCGGCAATCCAGGCCATCCATCTCCAGAGCTTTGACAATCCCCATCGCCCAGCTTGCAGAAGTCGTTCTTTCGCTCATGGCGTTTGCTTACTGTTCAGTGAGCCGTCTGAACACGGCTAGTTTTCGAAGGATACTAAAGTGGCGCCCATTGTCACTGGCTGATGCCAATGATCACTCTAGACTCAAATAAGCTACCCGCAGCACAACTTGCAATCAGAACAATAACCATAGAGATCGCAGTCGTGGAAAACATCAAACGTTTCAACAGTTTTGCTGAGTTCTACCCGTATTACCTCAGCGAACACAGCGACAGTACTTGTCGACGACTGCATTTTATCGGCACGACGCTGGTCATTTTCATTCTGGCCCTGAGCATCGGCAAAGGCGCATGGCTGATGCTATGGGCCCTTCCGCTGGCGGGTTACAGCTTCGCCTGGGTCGGGCATTTCTTCTTTGAAAAGAATCGACCTGCCACCTTCCAACATCCTCTTTATAGCCTTCTCGGCGACTTTGTCATGTACCGCGACATGATTCTGGGCCGAGTGCCGTTTTAAGCGTCGTGAACAAGAAGAGAGAACAGCCGATGAATGCCAACGCCCGTTTCACCCACATGAAGGATGGGACACAGGAAGACTGGGCGATCATCGCCGCAGATTTCAGTGCTTACGCGAAACAATTGCCGGTACGGATTGTGTCGCACCTGAAGTTGCTGGAGGGCGATTTTGGTGGCTTCCCGGTGGACCGTCTCACCCACTCCCTGCAAACCGCCAGTCGTGCCTGGCGCGATGGCCGTGATGAAGAATATGTAGTCTGCGCGCTGCTGCATGACATCGGCGACACGCTGGGCTCCTACAACCATCCAGACATTGCGGCGGCGATACTCAAGCCATTTGTCAGCGCCGAGAATCTTTGGATGGTGGAGAAACACGGGATTTTCCAGGGCTATTACTTCTTCCATCATTTGGGCATGGATCGGCATCTGCGCGAGCAGTTCAGCGAGCATCCGCAGTATCAGGCGACCATCGAGTTTTGTGCCAAATACGATGCGGCGGCGTTTGACCCAGCGTACGAAAACCTGCCGCTTAGCTTCTTTGAACCGATGATGGAACGGTTGTTTGCGCAGCCGAAGAACTCGATCTACAAGGCGGCGATGCAAGAACACTCACCCACCTGATGGATCCAGCGGGACCGCTGCGCGGTCCATCGCGGGCAAGCCCGCTCCCACAGTGAACCGAGTATCTCTTGAGAACGCGGTCACATGTAGGAGTGAGCCTGCTCGCGATGAGGCCAGTCCAGCCACCGCAAATTTCAAGCTGGTTCGGCGATTTTGATGGCCCTCAACTCCGCCTCCCGCGCCTGCGCGTCCGCCAATCGATACAACTCGATCGTCCCATCCCAATGCTCGATCAGCGCCGTACACGATTCCACCCAATCCCCGCAATTGAGGTAATCCACCTCGCCCACCTTGCGAATCTCGGCATGATGAATGTGCCCGCACACCACGCCATGCAACTCTCGCTTCACGCATTCGTGAGCGATGGCTTCCTCGAAATCACTGATAAAACTCACCGCGGTTTTCACCTTGTGCTTGAGGTACGCCGACAACGACCAGTAACCGTAGCCATAACGTGCGCGCCAGTGGTTGAGCCAGCGGTTGAGGGTCAGGGTGAATTCATAGGCCGAGTCACCCAGAAAGGCCAGCCAGCGGTGATACCGGGTGATGACATCGAACTGATCGCCGTGGATTACCAACAGATGACGACCATCGGCGGTCACGTGCACGGCTTCATCCACCAATTGAATATTGCCCAGAATCAACCTGGAGTAGCGGCGCAGGAATTCGTCGTGATTGCCGGTCACGTAGATGACTTCAGTGCCGCGCTTGCTCATGGTCAGCAAACGACGGATCACGTTGGTGTGCGCCTGAGGCCAGTACATGCCCCCGCGCAGCTTCCAGCCATCGATGATGTCGCCGACCAGGTAAATCCTGTCCGCCTGGTAGCCCTTGAGAAACTGCGACAGGTGCTCGGCCTGGCAATCTCGAGTGCCCAAATGCACATCGGAAATCCACAACGTCCGCACACGTTGCTTACGACTGGGTTTGGCGAGCTCGGCGCTGGTCATGGGCAACCCTCTGCGATGGTTTTTCCAAGCGTGCGCCGGTCGGGTGAATTGACCATGACAGTGTTGAGTCATTCCTGTGACAACCATGGGCCGGTGTAGACTGGCCCCATCTTGCCCAGGAGAACGGTGATGAGACCGATCCTCACACTACGCCAGTACACCCACGACCTGATCGTCCACAGCCACGACCACGCCCAACTGGTGTTCGGCTTGTCGGGGGCGCTGGATTTTGAAGTCGACGGGCATGGCAGTCAGGTGGTGCAGCAAAGTTTTGTGGTGGTGCCGTCCGGTTTCCATCACGCCTGCGGCAGCAGTAATGGCAGCCGTTGCCTGGTGCTGGATGTGCCGAGCGATCAATGGGTGTCACAGTCGCTAGGCGAGCATGCCGAGGCCAGTCGCCGTCTTCTCGACAACGCCGGACGCTTGCCGCTGGATGCCGGGCAAAGCCAATTGGTCAATTGGCTGGCGAGCAGCCAGGTCAACGATCCGCTGATCGCGCAACAAGGTGCGGTGCTGTTATTGGCCAGCCTAAATAACGTCACGCCGACCAGCGTCGGGGGACGGCGTCTGCCCTATGCGGCTATGAATGCACACATCGATCAGCACGCGGCCTATCCGCTGCAGGTGGCGGACCTGGCCGGTGTCGCCGGGCTGTCCAGCGCCCGGTTGCATGCACGGTTTGTCGCCGAATGCGGGCAGACACCCATGGATTACATCCGCAGTCGGCGACTGCATATCGCGGTGGGACTGCTGCGTGATTCGCCATTGCCCATCGGCGAGATTGCCAGTCGGGTCGGTTACAGCTCCCAGAGTGCCTTCGCCGCAGCGGTGTTGCGCGAGTTTGGCGCCTCCCCCGGCAAACTGCGGCGCGAGGCTGGCGACAAATGATGCGAGTCTGACGACAGACAGGCGTGCCGCCAGCCCTCTAGACTGCACCTCTGTTGGTTGTATTGATCAAGGATTGCAATGACTCCCCGTACCGCCCTTGGCGCCCTGCATATCGGCGCATTGATGTTTGGCCTGACCGGTGTGTTCGGCAAACTCACCGCCGCCTCCCCTGCTGTCATCGTCTTTGGCCGTGCCGCGTTTGCGGTCCTGGCATTGGCGGTTTTTGCGCGCTTCGCCAGCAACACCCGTTGGCGCACCCTTGAAGCCGTGGACTGGCGCCGTCTGCTGCTCGGCGGTTTGTTGCTGGCCGGGCATTGGGTGAGTTTCTTTATTGCGGTGAAGGTGGCGGGAGTGGCAATTGCGACCCTGGGCTTTGCCAGCTTCCCGGCGTTTACCGTGATCCTCGAAGGGCTGATCTTCCGCGAGCGGATTCGCGCCAATGAAATCCTGCTGGTCGTGTTGGTGAGCGTCGGGCTGGTGCTGGTCACGCCTGACTTCGATCTGGCGAGCGGCGCCACCACGGGCCTGCTCTGGGCCGTCGGCTCCGGGTTGTTATTTGCCCTGCTGTCGCTGACCAACCGGGCCAGCTCCGGACGAATCCCGCCGGTGCAGGCTGCGTTGTGTCAAAACGTGGTGGTCGCGTTGTGCCTGCTACCGGTGGCAGCTCCCCAATTGAGCGAAGTACGTGGTCTCGACTGGCTGTGGATCGGTCTGCTCGGCGTGTTCTGCACCGGCGTCGCACACAGTCTTTTCGTCGCCAGTCTGGCGGTGATCAAGGCACGCACCGCTGCGGTGGTGTTCGCCCTTGAACCGGTTTACGGGATCACAGTGGCCTGGCTGTTGTTCGATGAAAACCCGACGCTGCGGATGCTGATCGGCGGTGCGCTGATCATCGTCGCGATCATCGTCTCCAGCAGGCTATCCGGCGGTTCCAGTAAAAAGACCGTGGCGGCTGAAGTGGCCTCTCACTGAGTGCGGTCGTTGTGCCCTAGGTCGCGGTCCGGATCGATCTGATCGCGGACCCGCTGCTTGAGCACCTTGGCTTCAGGGAAACCGCCATCCGCCTTGCGTTCCCAGAGCTGCACGTCGTCACAAAAAATATGGAACACCCCTCCCGTGCCGGGAACCAGCGACACTTTGCCCAAGTCATCGCCAAAGGTACTGAGCAGTTCCTGGGCCAACCAGGCGGCACGCAACAGCCATTGGCATTGTGTGCAGTAAGTGATGACGATTTGCGGTTTGTGCGCGGTCATGTTGGCTCCTTCAGTTTCAGGTCAAGCGGTTCAAGTTCCAGTGATTGGCCGGCATTGCCGAGTTCGTCGAGGAAGCCGTCATCCAGTGACGGCGAACTGTCGAAAGGGCTGACCAGATCCCAACCTGAATCCATCGACACATCATCCAGGTTCAACTGGAACTCGTCGCTGGACATCGCGCTCACAGGCATGACAGCCAAAGGTGCCACATTGTCCAGTTTCGGGTGGCTGGCGCGCAAATCCTGAAGTTTTAGTGGGTCGAAGCCGGCGTCTGGCCAGCTGTTTTTTTGTACTGCGCAGGCTGGATCAAGCAGCGGCTCCGGCGGTGAAGGCAAATCGGGGGAAGCCTGGGACACTGCAAGAACCTGCTGGCGTCGATGACGACGAAGGAAAAACCCCAGCAATGCCAAAGCCATCAGTGCCAGCAGCCCGACGATCAACAAGCCGTTGTTGGCTTGTGGCTCCTCGGCAACGACAGCGACGGGTGCTGCGGGCTCGGTGGCTTCTGGCTTGAGTTCAGCCAATCGGGTTTGCAGTTCGGTCATCTGCTTTTTCTGAACGGCGATCTGCTCGTCTTGAGCCGTAAGCTTCGAATCCAACTCTTCGACGGTTTTTTGCAGTTGCTGGTTTTGCAGCACGCTGGCGGCCAATTGCTCGGCAACAACGGAATCGTTCACAGCGGCGGCAGGTTGAACCGCGACTGGCGTTGAGACGGGCTCCTTGATGGGGTTTGATGACGCATTGACCGGCTGGACGGCTGGAAATGCAGAAGACTGAGGCTCGACGACTGGCTCATCAGACGCGGGATCGATCGCCTCCGCGTCCGGTGGATCAATCAGTACCGTGTATTCGCGCAGCAAACGCCCGTTGGGCTGATTGAGCTGCACCACGAAATCCAGAAAAGGCTCCTTGACCGGCTTGCTGGAGGTCACTCGAATCACACTTCGGTTACCGCGCAGGATGGGCGTGAACTTCAGATTGTTGAGGAACAGCACCTGCTCGACACCGGCGCGGCTGAATTCATCCGCTGTCGCCAGACTGACGGACAACTCGCCCTCCTCCAGGCCAGCGACATCCACCAGGGCGATGTCAGCACTCAACGGCTGATTCAGCCCGGAGTGGAGTGTGATGTCCCCAAAGCCCAATGCGGGCGCCAATGCCGAGTAGGTGATAGCGCCACCGAACAAAAGCAACCTGACACCACACTGCAAAACCAATCGCCAACTCTCGAACATGAGCATCCCTTAACGACAGAACCAACCTGTGCGTGTTCGCACATCCGTTACGAACACGTTATTGCCAGGTAGTTCTTTATAGTCTGCCCAACGGGGTATCTCGAAAGTCCGGCGAGTGGTTATGCCTCAAGATTTTTCAAGGTTGGCCAGAATGTGCCCGTGAACCCGCATACAGACCTGTATTTCCGCTTCATCGACGCCTTCGAAGAGCTCGCGGCGCAGTTGCGTGGCAATGGTTTCAATTTGTTCGATCAGGGGACGGGCCGGCGTGCAGAGGACAATTTTTTTTGCCCGGCGGTCTTCCAGCACAGCTTGGCGCTGGACCAGGCCCTGAGTTTCCAGGCTATCGAGCAGACGGGCCAGGGTCGGCCCTTCGACGCCAACACTTTGCGCCAGTTCACGTTGTGTGGGGGCTTCGTCGAAACGTGCAAGGTGCAGCAGCACCAGCCAGCGCGCCTGGGACAATCCCAGACCAGCGAGACGACGGTCCAGCTCAGCACGCCAGCCACGCGACATCTGGGCCAGTTGCATGCCAAAGCGGTGTTGATCGGTTAACGGCATAAAACACTCATGATTAGACTGAAATAAGTAAAACCTAATTATTAGTCAGCTAAGCATGGCCGGTGGCTTGAGGCAAGGCTCGGTCTTTAGTGAATCGTTACATCAACCTACAAGATGGCCTAAACCTCAAACTCCGATTGCAGGGCGGCACGCACGCAGTACAAAACGCCTTCCGGCACTCTCCCGGCAAACAGCGCCGCAATTTCCGAAACCGACGGCAACTCGCCTTCGCCGTCGAGGAACGCATCCTGGACTTCGCCCATCAACTCTTCAGGCAGGTCCAGCGCTTGCTCCAGTGACAGCTGCTGCTTGCCAATCGCTTCGGCAAGCATGGTGTAGACGTTCTTTTCAGAGCATTGCAGTTGACCGGCGATTTGCAGTGGCGTCATGCCGGCGCGGGCCAGGGTGATCAGTTCGTGGCGCACGTCGGCCACCACTTTCGGTGCCTCGACCTGACCACCCAGCACTTCGAGGAAGGCCTCGCCATAACGTTCGAGCTTGCGCGCGCCAACGCCGCTGACGGTGGCCATTTCCGACAACGAAGTCGGCTGGCTGCGGAGCATCTCCAGCAGTGTCGAGTCGGGGAAGATGACATACGGCGGCACGCCATGTTCTTCGGCCAGTTTGCGCCGCAAGGCACGAAGCGCCTCCCACTGCTCGCGCTCTTCGCCACGCACCAGTTGGCTCGCCTGGCTCTTGCTGCTTTTGGCGGTGGTTTGCGGCTTGAGGTCGCGGCGCAGCTCCAGAGTCACTTCGCCCTTGAGTAGCGGCCGACAGGTGTCGCTCAGGCGCAAACCGCCGTAGCCTTCGAGGTCGATGTCGGCCAGACCACGGGCAACCAGCTGGCGGAACAGGGAGCGCCATTCACTCTCGCCCATCGCTTTGCCGACACCAAACACTGACAAATGTTGATGACCAAAGCTGCGGACCTTTTCGTTGTCCTTGCCCAGCAGCACGTCCACCAGATGCCCTACGCCATAACGCTGGCCGGTGCGGTAAATCGCCGAGAGCGCCTGACGGGCCGGCTCGGTGGCGTCCCAGGTCTGCACGCCGTCGACACAGTTGTCGCAATGGCCGCACGGCTCAGGCATGTCTTCGTCGAAGTAGGCCAGCAACGTCTGGCGACGGCAGCGGGTTTCTTCACAAAGCGAGAGCATGGCATCGAGTTTGTGCTGCTCCAGGCGCTTGTGCCGCTCGTCGCCTTCGGAGTTCTGCAACATTTGCTTGAGCATCACCACATCTTGCAGGCCGTAGGCCATCCAGGCATCTGCCGGCAGACCGTCACGACCGCCGCGACCGGTTTCCTGATAATAAGCCTCAAGGGATTTAGGCAAATCGAGGTGAGCGACAAACCGCACGTTGGGCTTGTCGATGCCCATGCCGAACGCCACGGTAGCGACCATGATCAGCCCCTCCTCGTTGAGGAAGCGCTTCTGGTGGTGGGCTCGGGTTTCGTTGGGCAAACCGGCGTGATACGGCAGCGCCGGGAAGCCTTGCTCGCTGAGAAATACGGCGACTTCGTCGACTTTTTTGCGCGACAGGCAGTAAACGATGCCGGCATCGCTGCGCCGCTCGGCGAGGAACGCCAGCAACTGTTTGCGCGGCTGCTCCTTGGGCACGATGCGGTAGAAAATGTTCGGCCGGTCGAAGCTCGACAGAAAGCGTTCGGCGTCCCGAAGATGCAGGCGGTCGACGATTTCTTCGCGGGTGCGCTTGTCGGCGGTGGCGGTCAGCGCAATGCGCGGGACGTTAGGGAATAACTCCGCCAACTGCCCCAGTTGCAAGTATTCGCGACGGAAGTCATGACCCCATTGGGACACGCAGTGCGCTTCGTCGATGGCGAACAGGGCAATTTCAAGGCTTTGCAGGAAGGCCAGCATGCGCGGCTGGACCAGACGTTCGGGCGCCAGGTAGAGCATTTTCACTTCGCCGCGTTTGATGCGGGCCGCCAGGTCGCGCTGTTGTTCGGCGCTCAGCGTGGAGTTCAATGCAGCAGCGGCGACGCCCAGCTCTTCGAGGGTGGCGACCTGGTCGTCCATCAGCGCGATCAACGGCGACACCACCACCGCCAGGCCTTCACGCAATAGCGCCGGCACCTGGAAGCACAAGGATTTGCCACCACCGGTAGGCATCAGCACCAGGGCGTCGCCGCCACTGGCCACGCGCTCAATGATTGCACCCTGACGGCCACGAAAACTGTCGTAGCCGAAGATGTCCTTGAGGACGCGTTGAGCCTGTTCGAGCATAAAAACTCCAAAAATCACAAAAACATCCCTGCAAGGCTGGTTCAGAACCACGCACGCTGCACCGACAAATCGTAAGTGCACGTTGCATGACGCTTCACATACCAGCCGCGACGCCAGCAGGGCATCACAAAACGCGCGAGTATACCCGAGGCCTCCCTTGCACAGGGCACCGCTGATAAGACACATGAAAACCAATGCAATGAAGAACCCTGTGGGAGTGAGACCGGCTTGCCGGCGATGGCGGCGTTACATTCAAAATCAATACTGACTGGCCCACCGCTATCGCGAGCAGGCTCGCTCCCACAGGGTATGCGGTGCTCTGTATTCCTGCGAAGGTGCAAATATGCCGTGCGGCTGGCCTGAGCGCTCAAGAAGGCCTAGAATTCCCGCATCGAACATTCCCCAAGGTAGCCCGTTAATGTCCTTCGCTGAGCAACTAACCCGTTTGCAAGTCTTCCTCGACGCCGACGAACTGCATGACGAGGCGCTGGACTACGTGGCCGCCCACGGCTACCTCACCGCGCTGTCGATCTGTTCCGAAACCGTTCCTGATCGTGAATGGATCGACGCCCTCTTCGCCGAAGAGCCGCACTACGCCGACGACACCGAGCGTGAAGCCATCGAATCCACCCTGCTGGCCCTCAAGGCTCACATCGCCCGCCAATTGGCGTCCGACGAAGAATTCGAGCTGCCATGCGACCTGGACCTGGGCGACGAGCCGGACGACTCCGACCTGCGCGGCTGGTGCATCGGTTTCATGGAAGGCGTATTCCTGCGCGAAGCGGCCTGGTTCGAAAGCGCCGAAGACGAAGTCAGCGAAATGCTGCTGCCGATCATGGTCGGCTCGGGCCTGTTCGACGAACAGCCAGAGTTCGAAGACATCGCCAAGGATGCCAACCTGATGGACGACATGATCGTTCAGATCCCGGAAGCCCTGACCGCGCTGTACCTGCTGTGCAACGCGCCAGACGAAAAACCGGCGATCCTCAAGCCACGTCACCACTAAGGTTTTGCCTATGGCCAACCCCATAGGCAACCGCCCCCTGATGTTGCGTTACGTGCTGCTGGCCATCGGCTGGCTGAGCGTAGCGCTTGGGGTGATCGGGATTTTTCTCCCGGTATTGCCCACCACGCCTTTTCTGTTGCTGGCCGCTGCGTGCTTTGCCCGTAGTTCGCCGCGTTTCTATCAGTGGCTGGTGGAGCATCCACGGCTTGGCCCCTGGATTCGCGACTACCTCGACGGCAATGGCATCCCGCTCAAGGGCAAGGTCTACGCCATCGGATTGATGTGGGCAAGCATCCTGTTCTCCTGCTACCTGGTGCCCCTGCCGTGGGCGCGCGGGTTCATGCTGACCAGTGCAGTGCTGGTAACTATCTATATCCTCAAGCAAAAAACCCTGCAAAAACCCTGACCCGGCAATTTGTCCGCCCGCGCTGAAAACACCGCCTAGACTTCAGACATCTTCACGCGAGTTGCCATATGTCCCGTCGTCCGCGTAGTCCAGGATGGTCAACGCTCCGACTTCGACTCGGCGGATGGCTGCTGCTGGCCGGTTTCCTGCTGACGGGGCTGGGCAGCGTCCTGGCCGACTGGGACTTTGCGCAGATCCTGCAAACTGCCGAACAGCGTTACGGCCCTCTCGGCCCCGCCAAGGGAAGAATCGAGGCCTGGAGTCAAATGCTCAAAAGCGAACTCAATCAGCCCGAGCGCGAGCAACTGAATGCGGTCAACCGCTTCTTCAATCAGCAGCTGAATTTTCAGGACGACATGCGCATCTGGCGTCAGACCGATTACTGGGCCACGCCAGAAGAATCGCTGATCAAGGGTGCCGGCGACTGCGAGGACTACGCGCTGGCGAAGTATTTCAGCCTGCGCTATCTCGGGATTCCCAGTGAGAAACTGCGCATCACCTACGTCAAGGCCCTGGCGCAAAATCAGGCGCACATGGTGTTGACCTTCTACAGCAGCCCCACAGCCGAACCGTTGGTGCTGGATAACCTGATCAGCGAGATCCGCCCCGCGTCCCAGCGCAAAGACCTGCTGCCGGTTTACGCCTTCAACGCCGAAGGCCTGTACTTGCCTGGGGCCAATGGCGGCAAACGCAGCAGCGACAGTAAAAAGCTGTCGCGCTGGCAAGACGTGTTGAAAAAGATGCAAGCCGAAGGGTTCGCCGTGGGCGAAGGCTAGCCCCCACCGCAAGGAGCGTTTTATGTCACTGCGCAAACAATTGTTTCTCGCCATTTGCCTGTTCCTGCTGGTGGCTTTCAGCGGCAGTTTTTTTGTCAGCCTGGAAAGCTCTCGCGAACAAATGCTCGGCCAGTTGCGCTCCCATGCCCAGGACGCCGCCACCGCACTCGGTTTGTCGCTGACCGCACAGATCGATGACCCGGCCATGGTCGAGCTGATGGTCAGTTCAATTTACGACAGCGGCTATTTCAGCAGCATCCGCGTCGTCAGCATTGTCGATGACCAGGTGTTGGTGGAACGCAGTGCTCCCTCGAAAATCGAAGGCGTTCCGCGCTGGTTCGTCAGGCTCGTCAATCTGCGCCCGGAGGGTGGTGACGCGCTGATCATGCGCGGCTGGGACCAGGTGGCGCGGGTCGAAGTGTTGAGCAATCCGCAATTTGCCTTGGCCAAACTCTGGGACAGCACCCTCGGCAGCCTGCTTTGGCTGCTGGTCTGCGGCTTGCTCAGCGCCGTATTCGGCGGTTGGCTGTTACGCCGGCAATTGCGTCCGCTCGACAAAATGGTCAAACAGGCTGAAGCCATCAGCAAACGCGAGTTCTTGAGTCTGCCGAAAGTGCCGCGCACACCGGAATTGAGGCGTGTGGTGCTGGCGATGAACCAGATGGTCGAAAAACTCAAAACGCTGTTCGCCGAAGAAGCCACGCGCAGTGAAAAACTGCGGGCCGAATCCTATCAGGACAGCCTCACCGGCCTGGCCAACCGGCGCTTGCTGGATGAGCAACTGGCTGATCATCTGCTGATCAGCGAACAAAGCAGCGCCGGCCATTTGCTGATGCTGCGGATCAACGACTTGATCGGCCTCAACCAGCGTCTGGGTGGCCAGCGTACCGATGAGCTGATCAGTGCTGTTGGCGAACTGCTCAAGCGTCTGACGCAACCGCCGGAACGGCGCACCTGGCTCGCGGCGCGTAATCGTGGCGGCGAATTCAGCCTGCTGACGCCGAGACTGGACAGCGCCGATGCCGCACGTCTGGCCTCGGAAATCAGCGCCACCCTGGAAAACCTGCGCCTGACCGATGCCAGCGATTGCACGCCGGTGGCGCACTTGGGCATCGTCGCCTACCACCCCGGCGAACCGGCCAGTGACGTACTGCTGCGCCTCGATCAGGCGCTGACACAAGCCCAGCAACACCCCGAGCGGCCGTGGGTACATCTGGCCGATACCGACACCGCAACCAACCACTCCCAGCATGACTGGCGCAGCTGGATCGACGACGCCCTGACCCACGGCAAACTGCAGCTGTATTTCCAACCCGTCGTGCAATGTGCCGACACCAGCCAGGTGCTGCACCACAAAGTCCTTGCGCGCCTGCTCGACCCGAGCGGCGAAGCGATTGCCGCCGGGCATTTCCTGCCCTGGATCGAACGTCTTGGCTGGTCGGCGCGGTTCGACCTGGCGATGCTCGAAGCGACCCTCGACTATCTGGTCGTCAACCGCTGGCCCCTGGCGTTGAGCCTATCCGGCAGCACCCTGCGCGACCCGGCGCAACTGCGAGAAATCATCGACTTGCTCGACTCACTGCCCGATCTGGCGTCGCTGCTGACCTTGGAAATCGACGAACGCCAATTGCCGCCCCCCGAGGAACTACACCGCCTAAGCCACAGCCTGCTCAACACCGGTTACCACATGGGTTTGCAGCATTTCGGCGGCAGCTTCAACCAGATCGGCAATTTGACGCAACTGGGGCTGGCGTATTTGAAAATCGATGGCGCGTACATCCGCAGCATTGATCTGCAGCCTGACAAGCGGCTATTTATTGATGCGATTTTCCGGGCGACCAACAGCATTGATTTGCCGTTGATTGCGGAGATGGTGGAGACGCAAGGGGAGTTGGAGGTGATTCGGGAGTTGGGGTTGTTTGGGGTGATGGGGCGGTTGATTGGGCCGCCGGAGCCGATGTAGCCGAACACGATTATTGAGTATTAAACATTGGTGTTTATAAGACACCTCCAGATACTCACTCAGGCTACACATCCTTGCGCCGCTGCCTACGACTGCGCCAGAATCCGCCGGCTTGTACGCCTTGGGCCGGGACTCTATCGTTTCCGGGTCGCTGACAAATCAGCGATCGGGTTTCGCAGCCCAGGTCAATCAAGGCGCATTGCGCCACCGTTTCCTTTCAGTTAGCGCTTTTTTTCGTCTACTGCATTGCGTTATGGCGGCTGTGCGCGGGAGATCTTCGGGTCTGCCGGGTTCCTTGATTCCCGGTCTGCGAACCCGCGTACAGCTGCCACCTTCCCTCGTTTCGCAGCGAGCCGTGGTAGCTCCATTAATCAAGGAGTTTCACCATGTTCAAAATCACGCCAAACCCGCCAGAAACCGACGACGTCTCCCCATACGAATCCAACGATTCCAAAAAGCTCAACAACGCTGCCGACCGCGCCCTCGATGACTACCTCAAACTGGTCATCCCAAAAGACACGCCACGCAAACCCAGCACGATCTACTTCGTCGGGCCCGACACCGATAACGAAACCCTGCTGGTCAACGCCTGTGAGACGTTGGCCTCAGCGAGTGTGATGTTGAGCGATTTCGCGGGGCAACTGAATGGTCCGCAGCGCCACACGCTGCTGGGGATTCAACACTCCGTGATGCTGGGTGAGTTGGCGGTGAATCGGATGCTGGATAACGTCGATCCGCAGGGCTAACCCGCTGAGGTCAGGGTGACCTTTGTGGTGATGGCTGACCGTAGAGTTTTGTGGTGGTTGGTCGGGCCTCATCGCGAGCAGGCTCGCTCTCACAGGGATATTTGGTGTAGCCGATTTTTGTGCTGACCGCGAAACAACTGTGGGAGTGAGCCTGCTCGCGATGGCGGTGCCACAGGCAACGAAAAACCCGCCATTCCTTACCCAAGAATGGCGGGTTTTGCCCTTTCAGGTTTTCAGATCAAACGGTATCCACCTTCAACGAATGGTCGTTCAACATGCCATTGATGATGGTCGCCGTATCGTGCCCACCTGCAACCACACCACCCGCCCCCGGCGTGACGCCATAATGGCTGGCCAGGTTGACGCCGGCCAGGTCGATGGTCTGGTTCGGCGTGGCGCCGGCCATGGCGCTGACGTCGATGCTGGTCAGTACCGAGGCGCCGCTGCCCACGACTTTGAAGTGCAGGTAGTCATCCAGCGAGGCCGTGGTGCTGTTTTCACCTTGCAGCAGTTGCGACAAATCGAGTTTGTCGGTGCCTGGGGTGAAGTCGGTGACGACGTCGTGGCCGCTGTTGCCTTTGAGCCACTGGAAAGTGTCAGCCCCCGCCCCGCCGGTCAGGGTGTTGTTGCCCATACCGCCGATCAGGATGTCGTCACCGCCGCCACCGTTAAGGATGTCGTTGCCCAAACCGCCATTGATGACGTTGCTGTTGCTGTCGCCCGTGAGAGTGTCGTTGAAGTTGGAGCCGACCAGGTTTTCGATCCCGGTGAGGGTGTCAGTACCGGCGCCTATAGTGTTTTGCGCTCCGGCGAGGCCGAGGTTGACCGTGACCCCGGCAGTTGCGTGGGCGTAGCTCGCGGTGTCGATGCCGGTGCCGCCGTCGAGCAGGTCGTTGCCGATGCCGCTGAACAGCAAGTCGTTGCCAGCGCCACCGTGCAACTCGTTGTTGCCGCTGCCAGCGGTGAGCACGTCGTTGCCGTCGCCGGCATTGATGATGTTATCGCCGGTGCCCGCCACCAGCACGTCATCGCCCGCCGTACCGGTGAGGGTGTGGCCATCCTGATAGCTGATGGTCACGGCCGCGCTGTCACTGCCACCGTGGTTGTCGTTGGCGGCGTAGGTGCCGTGGAAGTCCGGTGTGATGTCATGGGCACCGGCGTAGTTGACGGTCATGGTCAGCTGGTAGCTCTCTTCTCCTTTGGCGTGGCCGCCACTGGTGTTTTCGATGTTGGTGATGTGGATCTGGTAGGTCCCGTCCGCCGACGCGGTGATCGTTCCGCCGTCCGCAATGCTGGCGAAGGCGCCGCCATTGAGGGAATACTCCATGGTGATGTGCCCGGCCGCCAGGTTGTGATCCAGATTGAGGGTTTCACCCGCTTTGAGCTTCACGGTGATGAGGTCTTCATCATTGGCGTCGTTAGGTGTCACCTGCCCCAGATACCCGCTGACCACCAATAGCGCCGTCATCGTGGTGGTGTTGGCCACAAAGGCACTGCGCACGTCCGCCAGGGACTGGTTGGCCGCCGTATCGTTGGTGCCGACGAATTTGGGCAGTACGGCACCGATGAAGTCCGCGCCCTTGGCCGCCCAACCCGTGTTGAAGGAGGTTGGCGAGGCGGTCAGCGGATCCTTGTCGGCATCGGTGTCGTTGGCCAGCAGCAGCTCGCCCGGCACCACGATATTGCTCGATAGCACGTTGGTGATGACGTGGTCATCGACCGCCACCGGCGCCGTGTTCGGATTGACTTTGACCGTTAGCGTGGAGCTAGCCAGGTCACCGTCGTTGTCGCTGACGGTAAAGCCGATGTTTTCGGTGATCACCACGGAGGTGGTTTTTTGCGAGGCGTAGTTGTACTCGCCGGTGTCGAGGTTCACCACCAGGGTGCCGCCATTGTTGGTGGCGATGCTGATGCTGTTGTCCACCGTGTTGAACGTGCCGTGGTTGGTGCCGCCATTGAAGCTCAGTGAACCCTGATTGCTGTTGCCTTTAGGGTCGTAGGTGTACGTGGTGCCGTCGACCACGATGGTTTTGATGAAGCCGCCATCAGCACCAAACGTGCCGCCCTCCAGCAATGTGCCGGTGACTGGCGCCCCAACTACCGTGCCCGAGAGCACCGAGTTGAGTTGGTTGAGATCGGTCACCACTACTGCGTTGGTATCGGTATGGGTGCTGCCGTCATAGGCCAAAGGGTTGAGGTTAGCGTTGCTCACGCCGCTGCCCAGGCCAATGGCGTAGTTCTTGATGCCATTAGCGTCGAGGAAGGCTTTCAATGCCGTCTCGTCCGACGTGCCAATGTCCTGGCCGGCGGTCGGTTTTCCGTCAGAGAAGAAGTAACCGACGTTCTGCGCGCCGGTCAGTTTGCCCGAGGTATTGAACGCGGTTTGCATCGTAGCCACTGCCGCATCGTAGTTGGTGTTTCCACCCGCTGTCAGGCCGGCGAGGAGCGACTTCGCAGTTGCCACATCGACCCACACTGAAGTCCGGTCAGTGGCATTGGTGCCGAAGGTGACGAGCTGCACTTTTACATCGCCGAGGTCGTCATACTTGTCGAGTAAGGCGCTGATCGCCTGTTTGGCCAAATCCAGCCGCGACAGGCCGGGCACGCCAGAGGGGTCGATCATACTGCCGGAAATGTCTAGCACAATCAGTAAGTTGGAGTCGACTTCCACTGATGTTACCGAGCGCTCCGAAGCCACTGCTGCCGGCAAGTCGTCAACGATGTTGACGTTGATTTGATTCGTTGCCGTACTGCCGTCGGTGTCCGTAGCCACCACGTTGAAGTTCTCGGTAATGCTGTTGGCACCATTACCAGTTGGATGAGTTTCGTTGTCGACCAGGGTGTAGCTGTAACTCACCACACCAGTGGTCGGATTGAAGCCTGTGATGGTCAGCGTGCTGCCCAGCGGAGTGACGATCGATTGCGGGAAGCCCGCGGGCACGCCACCGACTACCACATGCAGGCCACCGACATCGAGGGTTTGCAGACCATCAAGCGCGGTCACGGTGAAGGTGCCGTTCTGGGTCAACGCCGGGGTGTTCGGGCTGCTGCCATCGCTGAGGTTCTTCTCATAGACAGTCAGTTCACCGCCGTTGACGTCGAGGCCGTTGATGATCACCGGGTCATCGTTGTTGTGGATTTGCAGCACCAGGTTGGCGGTGCTGGTGTCGCCGTCCGAATCGGTGATGGTGTAGGCGAAGGTTTCCGTGCCGTTGCCATTGCCGTGCAAGGCTTTGAAATCCGCATCACTGGTGTGCAGCGTGTAGGTGTAGGTGCCGTTGGCGTTCAACACTAGGGTGCCGTAAGTCCCGGCGAAGGTGCCCGGAGTGATCGGGCCGGTATTTTCCCCAATGGTCACGCGGTCGGCGCCTTGCACGTCGTTGCTCAGGACGTTGCCGTTGAGGGTCAGCAGGGTTTCCGACGCAGTGCCGGCGTTGCTGTCGTTCACGCCTTTAGGCAGGTCATCGATGATGTTGACGTCGAGCGTGCCGTTGGCGGTGGTGCCGTTGTCGTCGACCACGGTCACGGCGAATTGCTCAGGGAGGTTGTTCGCGCCGTTGGCGGTGGGGTGCGCGTCGTTGTGGTTCAAGGTGTAGCTGTAACTGACGACGCCAGTCGTGGCGTTAAACCCGGTGATGGTCAGCGTGCTGCCCAATGGCGTCGTGACAGTTTGCGGGAACCCAGCGGCCACACCGTTGGTGACCACCGCGATACCGCCGACCGTCAACGTGGTCACGCCGTCCAACGCGGTGATGGTGAAGGTCCCGTTCTGGGTCAGTGCCGTGGAGTCAGGTGCGCTGCCGGTGCTGAGGTTCTTCTCATAGACAGTCAGTTCACCGCCGTTGACGTCGAGGCCGTTGATGATCACCGGGTCATCGTTGTTGTGGATTTGCAGCACCAGGTTGGCGGTGCTGGTGTCGCCGTCCGAATCGGTGATGGTGTAGGCGAAGGTTTCCGTGCCGTTGCCATTGCCGTGCAAGGCTTTGAAATCCGCATCACTGGTGTGCAGCGTGTAGGTGTAGGTGCCGTTGGCGTTCAACACTAGGGTGCCGTAAGTCCCGGCGAAGGTGCCCGGAGTGATCGGGCCAGCATTTTCCCCAATGGTCACGCGGTCGGCGCCTTGCACGTCGTTGCTCAGGACGTTGCCGTTGAGGGTCAGCAGGGTTTCCGACGCAGTGCCGGCGTTGCTGTCGTTCACGCCTTTAGGCAGGTCATCGATGATGTTGACGTCGAGCGTGCCGTTGGCGGTGGTGCCGTTGTCGTCGACCACGGTCACGGCGAATTGCTCAGGGAGGTTGTTCGCGCCGTTGGCGGTGGGGTGCGCGTCGTTGTGGTTCAAGGTGTAGCTGTAACTGACGACGCCAGTCGTGGCGTTAAACCCGGTGATGGTCAGCGTGCTGCCCAATGGCGTCGTGACAGTTTGCGGGAACCCAGCGGCCACACCGTTGGTGACCACCGCGATACCGCCGACCGTCAGCGTGGTCACGCCGTCCAACGCGGTGATGGTGAAGGTCCCGTTCTGGGTTAGTGCCGTGGAGTCAGGTGCGCTGCCGGTGCTGAGGTTTTTCTCGAAGACGGTGAGTTCGCCACCTTCGACGTTGAGGCCGTTGATGATCACCGGGGCATCGTTGTTGTGGATTTGCAGCACCAGGTTGGCGGTGCTGGTGTCGCCGTCCGAATCGGTGATGGTGTAGGCGAAGGTTTCCGTGCCGTTGCCATTGCCGTGCAAGGCTTTGAAATCCGCATCACTGGTGTGCAGCGTGTAGGTGTAGGTGCCGTTGGCGTTCAACACCAGGGTGCCGTAAGTCCCGGCGAAGGTCCCCGGAGTGATCGGCCCCGTATTTTCCCCAATGGTCACGCGGTCGGCGCCTTGCACGTCGTTGGTCAGGACGTTGCCGTTCAGCGTCAGCAGGGTTTCCGACGCGGTGCCGGCGTTGCTGTCGTTCACGCCTTTAGGCAGGTCATCGATGATGTTGACGTCGAGCGTGCCGTTGGCGGTGGTGCCGTTGTCGTCGACCACAGTGACGGCGAATTGCTCAGGGAGGTTGTTCGCGCCGTTGGCGGTGGGGTGCGCGTCGTTGTGGTTCAAGGTGTAGCTGTAACTGACGACGCCAGTCGTGGCGTTAAACCCGGTGATGGTCAGCGTGCTGCCCAATGGCGTCGTGACAGTTTGCGGGAACCCAGCGGCCACACCGTTGGTGACCACCGCGATACCGCCGACCGTCAGCGTGGTCACGCCGTCCAACGCGGTGATGGTGAAGGTCCCGTTCTGGGTCAGTGCCGTGGAGTCAGGTGCGCTGCCGGTGCTGAGGTTTTTCTCGAAGACGGTGAGTTCGCCACCTTCGACGTTGAGGCCGTTGATGATCACCGGGGCATCGTTGTTGTGGATTTGCAGCACCAGGTTGGCGGTGCTGGTGTCGCCGTCCGAATCGGTGATGGTGTAGGCGAAGGTTTCCGTGCCGTTGCCATTGCCGTGCAAGGCTTTGAAATCCGCATCACTGGTGTGCAGCGTGTAGGTGTAGGTGCCGTTGGCGTTCAACACCAGGGTGCCGTAAGTCCCGGCGAAGGTGCCCGGAGTGATCGGGCCAGCATTTTCCCCAATGGTCACGCGGTCGGCGCCTTGCACGTCGTTGGTCAGCACGTTGCCGTTCAGCGTCAGCAGGGTTTCCGAGGCGGTGCCGGCGTTGCTGTCGTTCACGCCTTTAGGCAGGTCATCGATGATGTTGACGTCGAGCGTGCCGTTGGCGGTGGTGCCGTTGTCGTCGACCACGGTCACGGCGAATTGCTCAGGGAGGTTGTTCGCGCCGTTGGCGGTGGGGTGCGCGTCGTTGTGGTTCAAGGTGTAGCTGTAACTGACGACGCCAGTCGTGGCGTTAAACCCGGTGATGGTCAGCGTGCTGCCCAATGGCGTCGTGACAGTTTGCGGGAACCCAGCGGCCACACCGTTGGTGACCACCGCGATACCGCCGACCGTCAGCGTGGTCACGCCGTCCAACGCGGTGATGGTGAAGGTCCCGTTCTGGGTCAGTGCCGTGGAGTCAGGTGCGCTGCCGGTGCTGAGGTTTTTCTCGAAGACGGTGAGTTCGCCACCTTCGACGTTGAGGCCGTTGATGATCACCGGGGCATCGTTGTTGTGGATTTGCAGCACCAGGTTGGCGGTGCTGGTGTCGCCGTCCGAATCGGTGATGGTGTAGGCGAAGGTTTCCGTGCCGTTGCCATTGCCGTGCAAGGCTTTGAAATCCGCATCACTGGTGTGCAGCGTGTAGGTGTAGGTGCCGTTGGCGTTCAACACCAGGGTGCCGTAAGTCCCGGCGAAGGTGCCCGGAGTGATCGGGCCCGTATTTTCCCCAATGGTCACGCGGTCGGCGCCTTGTACGTCGTTGGTCAGGACGTTGCCGTTGAGGGTCAGCAGGGTTTCCGACGCGGTATTGGCATTGCTGTCATCGACGGCCTTGGGCACGTCGTCAGTGATGTTGACGTCCAGAGAGCCAGTGGTGGAATCACCATTGGAATCACCCGCCACCACGGAGAAGTGTTCACTGAGGTTGTTGGCACCGTCGCCCGCCGAATGGGTATCGTTGCCGTTGAGAGTGTAGCTGTAACTCACGACGCCGGTGGCCGGGTTGTAACCGGAGATGGTCAGGGTGTTGCCCAGTTGCGTGGTGATCGACTGTGGAAAGCCTGCGGCCACGCCGCCGGTGATCACGTTGATCCCACCGATACTCAGGCTGCTCAGCCCATCCGGTGCAGACACACTGAACGTGCCGCTCTGGGTCAGCGCCCCTGGATTGCTGGCTGAACCGTCGGCCAGGTTAGCTTCATTGAGAGTCAGTTCGCCCCCCACCACCGAAAGTCCACTGAGTGTGACCGGGTTGTTAATCGGTGGAACCACGACCACTGGAGTACCGTCGGCATTCTGCTGGATATCGGCGTTGTGCCGTTCTTCGGGAAATTGCGGGATGTTGCCAAACCCTGCCGTCGGGAAGCCAATCGTCGGATCGACCCGTCCGCCCACTTCTTCGAGCATGACAAAGCTGTGGCCACCGCCCTGCACCCCTGTGGCAGGCCCGGTGAAGCTTGGCCCGGCCGCAGTGGCTTCACCGGTCTGCGTCGGGTCGGCGCCGGCCGCGATAGCTTTTTGCAGTTGATCAACATCGGTCAGCTGCGCTTCGCTCGGTGTTACCGCCTCTAAAGTGCCAACGTGCGGCGACTCATTGGCGAGGAGATGGGGACTCATTTGCAGGCTGCTGCCACGGCCGAGTGTCAGTTCCTGGCCATTTTGCAGATGGACCGCCACCGCGCCTTCGGCTCCGGTGACGAGTTGATCACCGGCGAACAATCGATCGCCCTCGACCAACGCGCGCCGGGTACCGTCGCTCGTCACAGCGAATACCTGACCAATGACCTTACTGACGATCCCGATGAGCGTAGCCATGTGCACTTCCTCCGCTGCCAACAGCTGTCGGCATCCTGTGTTTTTCGAAGAAAGTGCTCATGGTTCAAAAGGTACTTGCGCGGATCGCCTGCAAGGCGCGTTTACCTGAGTAAGCCGCTGCCCTGGCGATGTGCTCGCCCAGCGTGTCGCTCAACCGCAGCGTCGGCGATAGTAGGTAAACCCTTTGCAATCAATGGCTTCGGGGCCCACTCGCGTCGCAACTAGCCTGGTGAACGATGCGTAACAGTTCTGAATAAATTAAGTGACAAAAAACCGTCACCAAAAAACCGTTACACCGCCCTCCCCTCCCAGCACTTCCTAGTCCTATTTCGATAAGTGGATTGAACTTTTAAAAAAACCTTTGAAAGCTCCCTATCACCGATAATTCAAAGGCTTTCGTATTGAACAATGTGCTGGATTTTGCTGACGGCATAAGTTTTTTTTGGCATAAAAGTAATGAGAAATATTTCTTAGCTATCCTCTAGAATGTTCTTAGCTCTGTTGTTACAAGGGTGAAACGATTTTAACTATAAATGCCGTCAATTAATTGACGACTAATAAGCACCATCAGGAATTCAGGGAGATACACCCATGCGCGTTTTAACCCCCCTTTGCAGCGCGGTTCTGCTGGCGATTGCCTGCTCTTCCAGCGCTCAAGCCATGACGTTGACCGAGGCAATCCAAAGCACCATCGCTACCCATCCGGAACTGGCCTCGCGGGTGGACTCGCGCCTGTCCGCGGATGAGCAGGTGAATGTTGCCAAAGGGGGTTTTTACCCAACGGTTGATCTGACGGGTGCCTACGGACGCGGGTACAGCGATAACACCAACACCCGGGCATTAGGCAAACACAACACCGAAACCCTTAATTACACCCAGTCGGAATTACGCTTGCGGCAGATGCTGTTCGACGGTTTCAGCACCTCGAACGAAGTTAAACGCACCGAAGGCGTGGTCAACTCCCGGGCCTATTACGCACAAGGCACCGCCCAGGACTTGGCCCTGCGCACCATCGAGGTTTACCTCGAAGTGCTCAAGCGCCGCGAACTGGTGACCCTGGCCAAGAACAACCTGCAAGCCCACTTGCGCGTCAACGACCAGATTGGCCTGCGCACCGCGCGCGGCGTCGGCAGTAACGCCGACTCCGATCAATCCGGCGCGCGCCGGGCACTGGCGCAAAACAACCTCGATACCGCTGAAGTCGACCTGGCGGATGCCGAGTCGAACTTCTTCAGCGTCGTAGGGCGCCTGCCGGATGAACTCGAAACGCCACCATCGACCCGCGGCGAAGTGCCCGCCACCCTGCCGGAAGCCCAGCAGAGCATGGTGACCAACAACCCGTTCTTGAAATCCGCCCAGGCTGACGTGCAATCGGCCGAAAGCCAGTACGAAGTCGCCAAATCGCCGTTCTACCCACGCCTCGACGCTGAAGCCGCGGTGGGCGCAAACAACAACGTGCAGGGCGATGAAGGTCACGACAATGAGTGGCGCGTGGGCGTGGTGATGAACTACAACCTGTTCCGCGGCGGCAGTGACAAGGCGCGCCTGGCCTCCGATGCGCACCAGATCAACCAGGCGATGGACATCCGCAACAACGCCCTGCGCCAGCTCAACGAGAACATTAACCTGGCCTGGAACGCCATGGTCAATGCGAAGAAACAAACCCCTACCGCGCGCGAATACGCCGAAACCAGTAAACGCGTGCGCATTGCGTATCAGGACCAGTTCGGTCTGGGTCAGCGGTCACTGCTCGACTTGCTCGACAGTGAAAACGAGCTCTATAACGCTAACCGCCGCTACACCGAAGTGCGCTACACCGAGGAGTTCTCGATGTACCGCGTGCTGGCCGGTATGGGTGAGTTGCTAAGCAAGCAACGGGTCGTGTTGCCTGCCGATACAATCGCCTCCTCTGAAGTGAAGAACGAAGCTCATTTGCCTGAAATGAAGTAGCTCACTGGGAGCGATCAATGTGACCAGCATGGAATCCGGCAACACCGGTGTCGATCCGCGCCTGAGCTTCGATGACCCGCTTCTGGACGGTCTGTTGATTCTCTGCAAACTCCACGGCGCGACTGTCAGTCGCGCCAGCCTGAGTGCTGGGCTCCCCTTGAACAAACAACGCTTGAGCCTGGACCTGCTGCCACGCGCAGCGGCCCGGGCCAGTTTGCAGGCGCGTTTGCTGCGCCGTGAACTGGGCGATATTAGCGCCCTCAACCTGCCCGTGATGTTGATCCTCACTAACGGCCGCACGGCCATCCTGCGCCGCTTCGGCGATGACGGTCAGGCGTTGATCCTGCCCAGCGAAGCCGACGGCGGTGAACAATGGGTCCGTACGGATGAGCTGGCCGAAAATTACAGTGGCCAGGCCTTGTTTGCCCGGCCACGCCACGAACTCGAAGACTTGCGCTCGCCCCTGGTACCGCGCGTCGAAGCGTGGTTTCGCGACACGCTGAAACTGTCGAAATGGCTGTACAGCGATGCGATTCTGGCGAGCTTTCTGATCAACCTGCTCGGGTTGATGGTGCCGCTGTTCGTGATGCAGACCTACGACCGGGTGGTGCCGAATCAGGCCACCTCGACCTTGTGGGTGCTATCGATCGGTTTGCTGATCGGTACCGGATTCGAATTGGTGCTGCGAGTCGTGCGCGCCCATTTGCTAGACACCGCCGGGAAGAAAACCGACGTAATCCTGTCGGCGACCTTGTTCGAGCGCATCACCGGCATGTCGATGAAAGCCCGCCCGGCAACCATCGGCGGCTTTGCCCAGAGCATTCATGACTTCCAGGGCCTGCGGGAATTTCTTACCGCCGTCACCTTGACCAGCCTGATCGATCTGCCCTTCGCCGTATTGATGCTGGTGGTGATCGGCTTGCTCGGTGGCTGGCTGGTGGTGATTCCGTTGCTGGCGTTTCCGATCACGATCATCTTCGCGATGGTAATCCAGGTGCGCCTGCGCGACACCGTGCAAAAAAGCCTGAGCCTGGGCGCCGAACGCCAGGCGTTGCTGATCGAAACCCTCGGCGGCCTGGAAACCCTCAAGGCCTGTAGCGCCGAGAGCGAGCGCCAGCATAAATGGGAAAGCACCCACGGCGCCCTGACCCGCCTCGACAGCCACGCGCGCAATCTCTCGGCGGTAGCCACCAACGGCACCTTGTTCATCCAGCAATTCTCCGGCATGGCGACCATCGTCGCCGGGGTCTACAGCATCATCGCCGGCAACCTCAGTGTGGGGGCGCTGGTGGCGACTTATATGCTCGGTAGCCGCGTGCTCGCGCCACTGGGGCAGATTGCCGGTTTGATCACTCGCTACCAGCAAGCGCAACTGACCATGAAAAGCACCGATGCGCTGATGGGGTTGCCACAGGAACGCGACGCGAAACAGCGGCCGCTGGAGCGCACACAACTGCAAGGCGCGCTCGACGTCAGCGGCGTGACCTTTCACTACAACGGCCAGAACGCACCAGCACTGGCCAACGTCAGCTTCAGCATGAAGCCGGGCGAACGCATCGGCATCATCGGTCGCAGTGGTTCGGGCAAAAGCACCCTGGCGCGACTGGTGATGGGGTTCTACGTGCCGGAAGAAGGCCAGTTACTGCTCGACGGTCTGGACCTGCGGCAACTGGATGTCGCGGACCTGCGCCAACAGATCGGTTATGTCGCCCATGACCTGCCGCTGCTGGCCGGCAGCCTGCGCGATAACCTGACCCTGGGCGCCCGCTACATCAGTGATTCACGGATGCTCGAAGTCGCCGAACTGACCGGCGTCACCGAATTGGCGCGCCAGCACCCTCAGGGTTTCGACCGGCCGGTGGGCGAGCGCGGGCAGTTGCTGTCCGGAGGGCAGCGTCAGGCGGTATTGCTGGCGCGGGCCTTGTTGCTCGATCCGCCGATTCTGCTGCTCGACGAACCGACCAGCGCCATGGACAACAGTAGCGAAGACGTTCTGCGACAAAAACTCCACACTTGGGTCCAGGGCAAAACCCTGCTGCTGGTCACTCACCGCACGTCGATGCTCAGCCTGGTGGATCGATTGGTCGTGCTGGATAACGGGCGGATCGTCGCCGACGGTCCGAAGGAAGCGGTTATCGATGCATTGCGCAAGGGCCGTGTCGGCTCTGCTGCTGTCTAGGAGCGCCCCATGGCCCGTTCATCATCCGACAAACCCAAGGACCGCGGCTACTTCGGCAGCTTCGGCAAAACCGCCGAGAGTGAGTTCATGCCGGAAACGGCCAGCGCCTCGCTGCAGGATTCCCCCCGCTGGTCACGGATTACCGTGTGGCTGGCGGCGGGGCTGATTATCAGTGCGGTGGTGTGGGCCAAGTTCGCGGTGCTTCAAGAAGTCACCATGGGCGAAGGCAAGGCGATTCCGTCGAGCAAAGTCCAGGTGATCCAGAACCTGGAGGGCGGCATCGTCACCGAGATCTTCGTTCGCGAAGGGCAAATGGTAAACAAGGGCGACACGTTGCTGCGCCTGGATGACACGCGGTTTCTGTCGAACAAGGGCGAGAGCGAAGCGGACCGTTATGCCCTGACGGCGCAGGTTGAGCGGCTGTCGGCAGAAGCGGAAGGACGCCCCTTCAAGCTGTCAGATGAAGTGATCGCCAAGGCACCGCAAGTGGCCGAGGACGAGCGCTCGCTGTACGAACAACGTCAGCGTCGACTCGCCAGTGAGCAACGCACGTTGAGCGAACAACTTCGGCAAAAGACCCAGGAACTGGCGGAGTTCCGTTCTAAACAGGGTCAGTTCAGCTCCAGTCTGGCGCTGCTGCAACAAGAGATGAACATGTCCACGCCATTGGTCGGCACCGGCGCGGTTTCACCGGTGGAAATCCTGCGCCTCAAACGCAGCGCGGTGGAGATTCGCGGCTCGCTGAATGCAACGACGCTGGCGATTCCCAGGGCGGAATCGGCGATCAACGAGATCAAAAGCAAGATTGACGAGTCGGAACAATCCTTCCGCTCCGACGCGGCGAAGGAACTGAATGAGAAACGCACCGACCTGTCTAAAATAACCGCATCGAGTATTGCCATCGATGACCGCGTGACGCGCACGACGGTGGTGTCGCCGGTTCACGGCATTATCAAAGTGTTGAAGGTCAATACCATCGGCGGCGTGGTTCAACCCGGCAGCGACATGGTGGAAATCGTGCCGCTGGAAGACAACTTGCTGATCGAAGCCAAAGTGCGGCCACAGGACGTGGCGTTCCTGCATCCGGGGCAGAAAGCGATGGTCAAGTTCAGTGCGTACGATTACACGATTTATGGCGGGTTGAGCGCCAAACTCGAATTGATCGGCGCCGACACCATCACCGACGACAAGGGCAACAGCTTTTATCTGATTCAGGTTCGCACGGATAAAAACCACTTGGGCGGGGATGTGAAACCGTTGCTGATCATTCCGGGGATGGTTGCCACGGTGGACATCATTACGGGTGAGAAGAGCGTGCTGGATTACCTGCTCAAACCGGTGCTTAAAGCCCGGACCGAGGCGATGCGGGAAAGGTAGTCACTCTACTAAGATTGCGGTGATCGAAACGCCGTCTTCGCGGGCAAGCCCGCTCCCGCAGTGCCCGTGGCGTGCACAAAATCTGCGAATGCCACTGAACCTGTGGGAGCGGGCTTGCCCGCGAAGAGGCCCTGACAAACGCCGATCATTTCGGCCCATGATTACGCTGGAAGGTCTCCTCCCCCATCGCCGCAATCTGCCCCTCGATCAACGCCTCGAACGGTTTCAACAACGGCTCAAACGTACTCGGTGCTTCCAGCGTTTGCAGCGCCTGCACAATCGCCTCCACCGTCGACAACGCCCCCGGCCCCGGTGCCTTGCGCAATCGATAGCGAGACACCCCGCCGTTCGCCAAAGTCACTCTTGGCAATTCTGCCAACAGTGGATTGAGGTGCAGCAACTTGCGCGCCTTGCGCCAGGTGCCGTCCGGGACGACCAGCAACAGTGGCTCGTCACTCGCCGTATACGTTGGCATCAGCTGCGCATTCTCGCCCGGAAACAACAACCGCGCCTGATACCCCGGTTGATTCAACAGTACCGGCAAATCCTCGAAAACTTCACCGACGATCAGCTCGGCATTGTTCAAGCCCAACGCTGCCAACCGCGCGGTGTTCAGTGCGTGATTCACTTCGCTGGGATGCTGCAACAGCAACACCCGCGTGTGGCTGTCGAGGCTCGGGATCAGCGGGCACAAACAATGAGTTTGCGGGCGCAGGCAACGGGGACACTGGATTCTGGACATGGATCAAGCCTGATTCAGTTGTGCTTTGAGCAAATCGCGAAAGGTCTGGATCAGTGGTTCGCGACTGCGGCCACGGCGCACGATCATCGAAAACGGCGCCTGATAACCAAAGGTCGCCGGCAGCAGCACACGCAAATCGCCCTTGTCCGCCCATGCCTGAGCATAGTGCTCCGGCAGGTAACCGATGTAGGCGCCGGACAGCACCAGGATCAGTTGTGCCTCCATACTCTCCACCGTCGCCGCGCTGTGTTTGAAACCGTGCCGCGCCAATTCCGCCTGGCTCCAGTAACCCCGGCCAACCATCCGTTGCTGGGTGATGACTTGCTCGGGGATACGCCGCTCGGTGAACAGCGGATGCCGGCTGCTGCAATACAGCCAGTGCTGCTCGCGGTAAAGCGGCATATAGACCAGGCCGCTCATGCGCGTGGAGAACGCACCGATGGCCAGGTCCAGGCGATTGTCCTGCACGCCGAGTTGCAGTTCGTACGGGCTCATGACCGACAAATGCAAATGCACCGCCGGGTGTTCCTGGCTGTAGGCGCCGATGGCTTCGGCGAAGGGCAAGGCCTTGTCGCTGACGGTTGAGTCAATCACGCCGAGGTTCAGCGTGCCACGCAGTTCGCCCTTGAGCGCTGCGGCGTATTGCTCGAAGCCTTCGAGCTCGCCCAATAGACGCAGGGTTTCCTGATGAAACAGTTCGCCCTTGCTGGTCAGGCTGAACCCGCCACGACCGCGATGGCAGAGCACCAGACCGAGGGCCGCTTCAAGCTGGCTCATGTAGGTGCTGATGGCCGATGTCGAGAGGTTGAGTTCTTGCTGGGCGTTGGCGAACCCTTGATGACGGACCACGCTGACGAAGATTCGCAATAGTTTCAGGTCGGGTAAAGCGTTGGCCATGAGGCACTCCAGTCACAAGGAAACACAATCCATGTAGGAGCGGGCTTGCCCGCGAAGGCGGTGTATCAGTTGATAAAAATGTCGCCTGACACGCCGCCTTCGCGGGCAAGCCCGCTCCTACAGGGGATGCGGGTTCTACACGCGGCATCAAGTCTATCTCCGCTTCCGCCATTAGTTTAGAAAAATCTGAACTAAGTATTTGCCCGTAGCGATTCTTCCCGGCCACTACATTTCGCAGAATCGCCCCACAACGGTGCCTGTGTCTTTCATGAACTGTGCAACCGACATAAATAAAACAACGACGATGAGGCCCTACCCGTGGACAAGATTCTTCACCAACCACTGGGCGGCAATGAAATGCCGCGCTTCGGCGGCATCGCCACCATGATGCGACTCCCCCATTTAGATACCGCTGCCGGTCTGGACGCTGCCTTCGTTGGCGTGCCACTGGACATCGGCACCTCGCTGCGCCCAGGCACCCGTTTCGGACCTCGCGAAATCCGCGCTGAATCGGTCATGATCCGCCCGTACAACATGGCGACCGGCGCGGCTCCGTTCGATTCGCTGTCCGTTGCCGATATCGGTGACATCGCGATCAACACGTTCAACCTGCTGGACGCGGTACGGATCATCGAAGAGTCCTACCACAAAATCCTCGAGCACGATGTGATCCCCCTGACCCTGGGCGGCGACCACACCATCACCCTGCCAATCCTGCGTGCCATTCATAAAAAGCACGGCAAGATCGGCCTGGTGCACATCGATGCGCACGCCGATGTGAACGATCACATGTTCGGCGAGAAAATCGCCCACGGCACCACCTTCCGCCGCGCTGTCGAGGAAGGCCTGCTGGATTGCGATCGCGTAGTGCAAATCGGCCTGCGCGCTCAGGGTTACACCGCTGACGATTTCAACTGGAGCCGCAATCAGGGCTTCCGCGTGGTTCAGGCCGAAGAGTGCTGGCACAAATCCCTGGCGCCATTGATGGCCGAAGTTCGCGAGAAAGTCGGTGGCGGTCCGGTGTACCTGAGTTTCGACATCGATGGCATCGACCCGGCCTGGGCGCCTGGCACCGGCACCCCGGAAATCGGCGGTCTGACGACCATTCAAGCGATTGAAATCGTTCGCGGCTGCCAAGGCCTCGACCTGGTCGGTTGCGATCTGGTAGAAGTCTCGCCCGCTTATGACACCACCGGCAACACCTCGCTGCTGGCTGCCAACCTGCTATACGAAATGCTCTGCGTACTGCCGGGTGTGGTCCACCGCTAAGGATGGCTCACGAACGTGCGTGATCACCAGCACCACGGCAAAACCTGAACTGCGTCAGTCAACCTGACAACCTTTCCCTTGTGGGAGCGAGCCTGCTCGCGATAACGGCGGCACATCCAACTGCGATGTGACCGAAAGACCGTATTCGCGGGCAGGCTTGCGCCCACAGAGAACAGAAACACCTTTGTTTCACTATAAAAAAGACAATCGGAGACACGCCATAATGGCTTTGGATTTATTCGTCGTACTCATCTACGCCGCCGCGATGCTGATACTCGGCTACTACGGCATGCGCAAGGCCAAGACCAACGAAGACTTTTTGGTCGCCGGTCGTAACCTCGGCCCAAGCCTGTACATGGGCACCATGGCCGCCACCGTTCTGGGCGGCGCGTCCACCGTCGGCACCGTACGTCTGGGCTACGTCCATGGCATTTCCGGTTTCTGGCTCTGCGCGGCCCTCGGTTGCGGGATCGTGGCGCTGAACCTGTTCCTCGCCAAACCGCTGCTGAAACTGAAGATCTACACCGTTACCCAAGTGCTGGAAAAACGCTACAACCCGATGGCCCGCTCCGCGAGCGCAATAATCATGCTGGCGTATGCGCTGATGATCGGCGTGACCTCGATCCTGGCCATCGGCACCGTGCTGCAAGTGCTGTTCGGCCTGCCGTTCTGGGTCTCGGTATTGCTCGGCGGCGGTGTGGTGGTGATCTACTCCGCGATCGGCGGCATGTGGTCCCTGACCCTGACCGACATTGTCCAGTTCGTGATCAAGACCGTGGGCCTGATGTTCATCCTGTTGCCAATCTGTCTGTATCGCGTTGGCGGTTGGGATGAGTTGGTGTTGAAATTGCCGGCCACCGCCTTCAGTTTCACCACGATTGGCTGGGACACCATCATCACCTACTTCATGATCTACTTCTTCGGGATCCTGATCGGTCAAGACATCTGGCAGCGTGTGTTCACCGTCAAGACCGCCAAAGTGGCCCAGGTCGCCGGTACGTTCGCCGGCTTCTACTGCATCCTCTACGGACTGGCCTGCGCGCTGATCGGCATGGCTGCTCACGTGCTGATCCCGGACCTGGACAACGTCAACAACGCCTTCGCCGCCATCGTCAAACTGTCCCTGCCGGACGGTATCCGTGGCTTGGTAATCGCCGCTGCCCTGGCCGCCATGATGTCCACCGCCAGCGCCGGCCTGCTCGCCGCGGCCACGACCCTGACGGAAGATATGCTGCCGAAACTGCGTGGCGGTAAACCGTCAAGCCTGCGCATCAACCGCCTGTTCACCCTGTTGACCGGCATCGTCGTACTCGGCATCGCTCTGGTCGTGAATGACGTGATCAGCGCCCTGACCCTGGCGTACAACCTGCTGGTGGGCGGCATGCTGATCCCGCTGATGGGTGCGATTTTCTGGAAACGCGCAACCACCGCCGGCGCGATCACCAGCATGGGCATGGGCTTCGCCACTGCGCTGGTGTTCATGTTCAAGGACGGCCTGGATGCCAACACCCCGATCTACTACAGCCTCGGCGTTGGTCTGGTGAGCTTCGTACTGGTCAGCCTGATGTCCCGTAGCCCGGCAACTCAGGCCAGTGCCGCCTAAGCTGAACATAACAACTTGATGCTTTCTTCGGCGGGTGTGGCGTCGGTTGCCACACCCGTTTTTTTCGTCTGGAGAAAAGTGTTTATGAAAATCGTCGACCGCGATTTGTGGTTCGAGGTGAAACAACTCAGCGACGGCATTCGCCTGATTCACGAGCCCTACATCCGGCCTTTCTATCGCTGCAACCTCTGGCACATACAGGGTCGCGACAAGGATTTACTCTTGGACAGCGGTTCCGGGCTGGTCAGCCTGCGCGAACAACTGCCCTGGATCACCGAAAGGCCGCTGGTGGCAGTGGCGAGCCATTGCCATTTCGACCACATTGCCGGGCATCATGAATTTCCTGAACGGCTGGTGCACCCGGCCGAGGCGGACATCCTCGCCGCACCCGACGGCGACAACGATTTGAGCAAAGCCTATGTCGGCGACGACATGTTCGAAGCTCACCCCGATTGCCCGTTGTGCTACGCCGAATACCGGGTCAAAGCCGCACCGGCCACGGGTTTGATAGAAGAAGGCGATGTGCTGGACCTGGGCGACCGCGTGCTGCAGGTGCTGCACACACCGGGGCATTCACCGGGCGGTATCAGCCTGTATGAAGCGGCGACCGGGACCCTGTTCAGCGGCGACATCATCTACGACGGCCCGCTGGTCGAAGACGCCTACCACTCCAACCTCAACGACTACGCCCGCAGCCTGCAACGCCTGCGTGAGTTGCCTGTGCGCACGGTGCATGGCGGGCATTTCGGGAGTTTCTCCGGGGAGCATTTGCGCACGATGATTGACGAGTGGCAGCGTTCACACGGCTGAAGCCTGCTGTAATCAAGCTCAGGGCCAACAACACTATCGCCCTCGAAGAACGACCATGAACAGAGCCGCCGTTCGCCTCGCTGTCCACCAGTTTGTCAGCCGCGCGCTGGAGGGCCGGGATGACTTCAGCGACGATGCCAGCCTGGCGGAGTTGGGATTGGATAAAGAGGACATTGAAGAGCTGATCTTCCATCTGGAAGATGAGCTGGGGTTGACGGCGTTTACGGCGGAGGAAGACCGGCTGCTCAAGAGTGCCAGGACGGCGAATGATTTGAGTCGGTTTTTGATTGAGATCGGGCGGCATTGAGACGGGTTTTCAAACACTCCTTTTGTGGCAGGTGCATTTGTGGCGAGGGGGCTCGCCCCCGTTGGGCCGCGAAGCGGCCCCAATCCATTCACCTGAGTTGTATCAGGAAGACCCCATTAGGCTAATTACGAGTGCTGCGCACTCGAACGGAGGCAAGCCCCCTCGCCACAACAAGCTCCTCATCACAGGTGAACTGCCACACTTACGCGCTGTTACCGGCGGCGTTGCTGGCGTCGGCGCTGTTCGTCGTCCGTACGAATAGGCACAGGCTGCAGAGGCGGTTCGATCAAACCGAGTGCAACACCCAGATCGTGCAGCCAGTTTTGGATTTTCTCTTTCATGGTGCCCCCTTCAGGGTAGTGCCGAGCGACCGGAATTCTGAGGCCGCTTCGCACTGATAATAGTCCGAAGTCCTACGCAATGCTCATCAAAAGACGCAATGATCTGTTACTGAATTGAACAAAATACCTGACCGCTAGTTCAAGCAATCGCCAGGGACTGAATCGGTGCCGGCGCAAAGACCTCCTGCTGCTGCTCGATCCACGCGTTCAAATTGGCCCCGACCATGCCCTTGCGCCACATCAGCCACGTCGTCGCGCTGGCAAATGGTTCAGCCAAAGGGTGCACCGCCACGCTTTCGCGGCCCGGCAGACTGGCGAGCATCGACTGCGACATCAACGCCACACCGGAGCCTGCAATCACACACGCAAGCATTCCCGGATAGGATTCAATTTCCATTGCCCGGCCCATCGCCGCATGGTCATGGGCGAACCAGGCCTCCAGGCGCATCCGGTAGGCACAACCCTGACGAAAGGTAAACACCGAGCGCCCTTCTACATCCAATGCACTGCGTACCGGAGGGTGATCGATTTCAGTGATCAGCACCAGCCGTTCGTCGCACAACGGCACGCCGTCCAGCCCCGCGAACTCCAGCGGGCCGTCCACCAGCGCCGCATCCAGCCGACCACTGAGCAGACCTTCAAGCAGTTCACCGCTGGGTCCCGACTGCACTTGCAGGTTTACCGCCGGGTAACGGCGGTGATACCCCGCCAGCAAGGGCGGCAGATGAATCGCCGCCGTGCTGTACATGGTGCCGAGCACGAAGTCCCCGGCCGGTTGCCCGCCTTGCACTGCTGCACTGGCTTCGTCATGTAGGGCAAACAGCTTGGCGGTGTAGTCCAGCAAGACTTTTCCCGCAGGCGACAACTGCAAACGCTGACGCTCGCGGACGAATAGTTCTACACCGAGTTGCTCCTCAAGTTGTTTCAGTCGCGTCGACAGGTTGGACGGCACACGATGCAAACGTTCGGCAGCACGGGTGATCGAACCCTCCTGCGCCACCGCCTGGAAGATGCGTAATTGGCTGAATTCCACGACCATCTCCAAAAAAGAACAAGTTACTCACTATTATTCATTTTAAAAGAAAGTCAAACAGTCCTAGCCTGACGGTCATTGATCCTTTACCGGAACTCAGACTATGTCCCCGCTGATTCGCTTGCTCGCCAGTTTTATCGCCCTGATGATGGCCATGGGCATCGGGCGCTTCGCGCTGACTCCGCAAATGCCGCACTTGCTCAGTGAAGGGCAGATCGACCTGACCGCGGCGGGCCTGATTGCCGCTGCCAATTACCTTGGCTACTTCGTCGGTGCACTGGATGCGATGTTCTCGCGCAGACCGGCGCAAGTCCGTCAGCGTCTGCTGGGTGGATTGTGGCTTTGTGTACTGCTGACCCTGGCGTCGTTCTGGGCCAACGGGTTCTGGGCGCATCTGCTGTTGCGGTTTGGCACCGGCGTGGCCAGTGCCTGGGTGTTGGTGATGATCACTGCGTTGAGCCAGCCATTGGCGGCAGCGGCCGGTCGTCCAAGGTTGGGAGCGCTGGTATTTGCCGGGCCGGGTCTGGGGATTTTTCTCACTGGTTTATTGGCTCTGGGTTCGAACCTGCTGGGGCAAACCTCCGCAACGTTGTGGCTGGTGTATGCCGGCGTAGCGCTGGTGATGCTGCTGGGGATTTTGCCGTTCCTGCCCCAACCTGCGGCAACAGCGTCGACCGCCCCCATTGCCGTCACGTCGAACAATCAGGGCATCGCTCGACTGGGTGTGATCTATGGCTTGTACGGTCTGGGCTACATCATCCCCGCCACGTTCCTGTCACAAATGGCCAACACGCAGTTTCACGGACAGTGGCAGGCCGACCTGTTCTGGCCGTGCTTCGGCCTGGCATCGGCTGTCGGCGTGGTGCTGGTGAGCCTGCGTCGACAGTCCCTGAATGGCACACGCCATTGGCTGATGATCACCTTATGGCTGCAAGCCGCCGGAGTCTTCGCTTGCCTGTTGGGCAGCGATACGGGCCTGGCGCTGGGGGTGTTGCTGTGCGGCACGCCGTTTCTGGCCTGCATGCAATTGGTGATGCAACGTTCCCGCGAACTGGCGCCCCACGCCACCCAACGCAACGCTGGGCTGCTGACCGCATGCTTCGCCGTGGGTCAGCTCGCCGGGCCGTTACTGGCCGCCCTGAGCAGCCATTTCAGTGGCAGTCTGCAGGCCGCCTTGGTCATTGCCGGCAGCGGATTGCTCATCGCCGGCAGCCTGTTGTTGCGCCCGGTCAATGCTGCCCGAGCGCTTTGCGCAAACGACGGCGAACCCACTGTTCAGCGCTGACGAACGTGATGCCAAGCAGCACCAGTACGGCGCCGATGACAAAATTGAGGCTCAGTTCTTCCCCCAGTAACACCACCCCGAACGTGACGCCGAACAGCGGCGTCATGAACGAGAACACCGCGAGGTTCGCCGCCAGATAACGACGCAACAGCCAGAACCAGGTCAGGTAACTGAAGAACGACACCACCAACCCTTGAAACAGTACGCTGGTCACCGCCACCGCCGTCAGGCTGACGTGAGTGATCTGGCCGCTGAGGATCGCGATCAGCACCAGGCCCACGAAACCGACGATCAGTTGATAGAACAACGTGAGCGTCACCGGTGCTTCCGACAGGCGCGAAGCGCGCACCACTACCGTGGTTGCGCCCCACGCTGCGCCGGCCAGTACGCCCAGCGCATCGCCCAGCAACATGCGGTGATCGAGGTTGTCCCAGGACACGCCACCGGCAAACGCGATGGCGATCCCGACGAATGCGAGGAAAATACCCAGCCACTGCAAAGGCCTTAAACGCTCACTCGGCAGCAACCAATGCACGCCCAACGCGGTAAAAATCGGCGCGGTGTAGAGGAACACCGACATGTGCGCCGCCGTGGTCAGTTGCAAGCCTTCGGAGATGAAGAAGAACTCCAGACCAAACAGCGCACCGGCCAGCAAGCCGCCGCGCCACGTGGCGCCGACCTGATCCCAGCCGCCTTTCCAGCAGATCAGCAATCCTACGAGCAATGCGGAAATGCCCGACCGCCCCACCGCCTGCATGACCGGTGCGATGTCGGGCGCCGCCCACTTGATGATCACCTGCTGTACGCCCCAGATCAGGCACAACCCGATCATCACTTGCAGGGCAAATCCGTCGGCGCTACGCCGGCTGGGGCTCACCGTGACACCTCGACAACACAATCCATGGCAGAAACTCGGCAGAATAAAAACAAAGCCCGGCACAGGGGCCGGGTCTTTTTATCACAGTCCAGCCCGATGTAACCGCGTTACACGAGGCCGGTGCGAGGTCAGCTTAGTTCAATGCGATCCGCGTGAATGACGATCTGGCCATTCTTGTACAGCGCACCGATGGCTTTCTTGAAGTTGCCCTTGCTGACGCCAAACATGCTGCTGATCACTGTTGGGTCGCTCTTGTCGCTGACCGGCAAGCTGCCATTGTTTTCACGCAACTTGGCCAGAATCTTCGAGTTGAGGCTGGTGGCGGCTTCTTCGCCTACGGGTTGCAGGCTCAGGCTGATCTTGCCGTCGGCACGGACTTCTTTGATAAAGCCCTTCTCTTCTTTGCCGGCACGCATGAACTTGAAGATTTCGTTCTTGTGGATCAGGCCCCAGTGCTTGTTGTTGATGATTGCCTTGAAGCCCATGTCGGTCGCTTCGGCCACCAGCAAATCCACTTCCTGGCCAGGGGTGTAGCTGGCCGGAGTCTTGTCCAGGTAGCGATCCAGACGCGCGGTCGCGGTGATACGACGGGTATGCTTGTCGAGGTAGACATGCACCACCACATACTCACCGGCGGTCATCTGGCGTTTTTCTTCGGAGTACGGCAGCAGCAGGTCCTTCGGCAGACCCCAATCCAGGAAAACGCCGATGCTGTTGACTTCAACGACTTTCAAACTGGCGAACTCACCGACCTGAACTTTCGGCTTTTCGGTAGTTGCGATGAGTTTGTCATCGCTGTCCAGATAAATAAAAACGTTGAGCCAGTCTTCATCTTCGCTGGGAATATCTTTAGGGATATAACGATTAGGCAACAGGATTTCGCCATCCGCCCCACCGTCCAGATATAAACCGAAGTTAGTGTGTTTAACCACTTGCAAACTGTTGTAACGCCCGACTAAAGCCATTTCAAATACCCTCATTACGTGGGCGGCATTCTACCCGGTTTTGCGGGTGACGTTCGCTGGCCAGCCCGATGGTGAAAGAAAATACTCTGCAAACCTTGATTTTCCTGGGCGTTGGCTCCGAGGACCTCGCCACTCGTCAGCCCGACAAGGTGAATTTGCCACCTGCCAGTCCATTCAGGCGAGGACTATTTTTATCAACGATCTTATATAAAACAGCGGGTTAGAGACCTATTTCAGCGAATGGCCCGAGATAAACTACAACCCTGCAATTCGTATTTTGAGGGGATATTAGCCAAGCAATTGTCAAGTATTTCCTGTACGATGCCTGGCCAAGTTAATTTTCTACAGGTTAATGGCCGCCATGCGTGTAAAAGCATCCAACAGCAAAGCAAAGCCAGCTCCAGCCGTTGAAACCAGCGAATCGATCAACAACCAGATCGCTGCGTTCCTCAAGTCCGGTGGTGAAATCCAGCAAATTGCCAAAGGCGTCAGCGGCCAGACGTTCGGCCCGTCCAAGCAGATCACTTTGGGCAAGAAGTAACTTCCCCCAAAGATCCGCCGCGTCAACTGGTCCATAAGCGCTTTGAGCTTCGAAGCGCTTGGACTGGAACCCTCCTGCAACACCCCGACAAATTCAAATATTTCAAAAATCGACGAACGGCTCTCGATGCCGAGCATTCGCCGGTATGCTTGCGCACGTCTAGAACAAGCGTTTCAGCAGGTTTTCGATTCCTGCTCCTCGCTGTCAATGGAGTGACGCATGCTCAAGTCCTCTCTCATCGTGCTCTGTATGTTGCTGGCATGTCCGCTCGCCAACGCACAAATCTTCCAGCGTGAACTGGGCGACTTCGACCTCAAGCTCGGCACTACGCCCAGCCGCAGCATGGCCCAGGGATTGGTCAAGCCTTCCAGTACTGGTTCATTCCATGGTGGCCTCGACCTGACCCACGACAGCGGCTTCTATGTCGGCCAATGGGCCCCGAGCATGGGGTTGAGTCCAGGCAAGAACCTTGAAGTGGATTCCTACGTAGGGTTTAAACACCCCTTCGATCAAACCCTCGGGTACGAAGTGGGAATGATCCACTACAGCTATCCGCAAGTGGACACCCTCGACAGCCAGGAACTCTTCGGCGGCCTGACTCTGCTCGGCAGCCGTTTTGGCGCCGCCTTCAGCAACGACCCGGACAAACTGAACCGGACACTGTTTGCCGACCTCAGTGGCAATCAACCGTTTGGCATCGGGATCAGCATGAAGTACACCACCCACCAGCTCTACACACCGGTTTCGGTCGACAGTGGGTATATCGGCAGTTTTACTGATTGGTCGGTGCAACTTTCCCGGCCGTTCATGGGCATCGATCTGGACCTGATCTACAGTGATTCAAGTCTCAGTGGCAGCAACTGCTCGGCCTATTCCGGGCACAACAGCCAATGCGACGGGCTGGTCACCCTCAAGGCTGAACACGCGTTTTATTAAACCGCTGAACTGCCGGGTCCCTCCTGCGTTCACATGAGAACCTACGCCAAGCAAGGATCTGCCCATGTCGCGCTGGCTAATTCGTTTCGCCGTTCTGATCACCCTGAGCCTCGTGTTCAGCGCGTGCAGCCGAGTGGGCCTGGCCTACCGCAATCTCGACGTGATCATTCCATGGACGCTCAGCGACTATCTGGACATGAGCGGCGAGCAGAAAGACTGGTTCAACGAACGTCTCAAGGAGCACCTTAGCTGGCATTGCACCACGCAACTGCCGGGTTACCTGAATTGGCTGGACCGCTTGCAAACCATGGTCGAAACCAATCAGGTCACCGATGCCGCGCTGCAAACTCGCACGCAGGAAGCCAAAGCAGCCATCGCCCAGACCGCCCGGGAAATCACCCCGTCGGCCGTCGAATTGTTAAAGGGGCTGGATGACAAGCAAGTTGCGGAAATGAATGAGGCCTTCGCCAAGGACCTGCGCAAACGGCAGGCGGAATACCTCAAACCGTCCCTCGATCAGCAGATCACACAGCGTGCCGAACGCATGGAGAAACGTCTGGATGACTGGCTTGGCCCGCTGAGCCCCACCCAGCAACAACGGGTGGTCACTTGGTCGAAGGCCTTGGGTGATCAGAATACGCAATGGATCGCCAACCGCGCGCACTGGCAGTCACAATTCAGCGCGGCCGTTGCCCAGCGCCATAGTCCGGATTTCTCACAGAAAATCGAGACGCTTCTGGTCAATCGCGAGAGTTTGTGGACGCCGGCCTATCGCCAGGCCTACGCCAACACAGAAGCCCAGGCCCGGGGGCTGATCGTGGATTTGATGGCCGAAAGCACACCGGCCCAGCGTCAGCGGTTGTTGAAGAAAATCGAAGGGGTGCGCAAAGACTTCAACGATCTAAAGTGCCTGAAGGCAGCCAAACAAAACTAACCCTCAATACAACTCCCCTGTGGGAGCGAGCCTGCTCGCGAAGACGGTGTATCAGTCGACATAATCGTGAACTGACACGCCGCCTTCGCGACCAGGCTCGCTCCCACAATGTTATGCGCGATGTTCAGGCAATCTGCGCTCTCGATGCCACGTCATCAAACGTCACTTCATCCAGTGCATCCTCCTGCTCATCCAGCACCTGCCGCGGATGGTCGTTGCCCGGAATGCTGCTGTCGATCAGGCTCAATAAACTGGAGCCGCGCATCGTCAAAATGTAATTCGAGCCGGTACCGCCTTGCTCCTCTGGCCGAGGCTCTATGTAGCCACGTCCCAGCAGTAACTTTTCGTACTCGCCGGCCACTGCTTTGAGGTGATCCAGGTTTTCCGTCTGCTCACCTTCCGCCGTTTTCTCCGCCACGTACTGCTCGGCATAGGGCCGCGGCGTGAAGCTGCTGGCACCGTTTTGCACCTCGTGAAGCAAGCGTTCAATCAAATCCCAGTTATAAGTTGTCATCCTGTTTCAACCTCCAGACCGCGTTATTGGAGAGGGCCCTCTTGGTTTGTGACCGAAACAGGGCGTAGCCGTTCAGCCGAGGTTTTGGACAGTACCGACCGGCGGCATGTCGAATCTAGCGTAGGCCAAACGACTAGGCTGTGTAAGTCACCTCCCAGCCTCCCGCAGGAGTACTGCCAATGAACATCCAGAATCACCCCGTGGTGTCCCGCGAAGAATGGCTCGCCGCGCGCAAACAACATCTGGCCCACGAAAAAGCCTTCACCAAAGAACGAGATAAACTGAGCGCCGAACGCCGCGCCCTGCCCTGGGTGAAAATAGACAAGGACTACCACTTTCAGGGACCCCACGGCGAGTTGAAGCTAGCCGACCTGTTTGGCGGCCGCAGCCAATTGGTCATCTACCACTTCATGTTCGCCGCCGGGTGGGACGAAGGTTGCCCCGGCTGCTCATTCCTGTCCGACCACATCGACGGCGCCAACCAACACCTGGCGCACCATGACATTGCCGTCGTGGCGGTTTCCCACGCACCCTTCGCCGAATTCCAGGCCTTCAAACGGCGCATGGGCTGGAAATTCGATTGGTTGTCGTCAGAAGGCTGCGACTTCAACTACGACTTCGGCGTCACTGCCCGAGCCGAAGACGTCGCCGCCGGCAAAGCCACCTATAACTACGAAAAATCCGACGGCGCCGAAGAAGAACTCCCCGGCCTCAGCGTGTTTTATCGCAATGACGCCGGCGACATCTTCCACACCTATTCCACTTATGCGCGAGGTCTCGACATGCTGGTCGGCGCCTACAACTACCTCGACCTCACCCCCAAGGGCCGAAATGAAGAGGAAATCATGGAATGGGTGCGGCATCACGACCGCTATGAAGAGAAAGCTGCGGTCAGTTGCTGCCATGGGGAGTAGAACACAACACCGAATTGCAGCCATCGCGAGCGGGCTCACTCCCACAGAGGATCGGTAGCGAACACAAATCCAATGTGGGAGCGAGCCTGCTCGCGATGAGGCCAGTCCAGCCACTCACCAACTCCAGCGAACCAGACCATAAGGCCCCAGACATTGAACGTCACCCTGAAAACCCTACCCCCAGCCCGCGTCGCCTACCTGCGCTACACCGGCCCCTACGGCCCGGAAATCGGCACGTTCTGGCGCGAAACCGTCGCGCCGTGGATGATCGAAAACAACCTGCTCAACCGCGTGCGCTACGGCATCGGCCACGACGACCCGAGTACCACACCAGCGCAATACTGCCGCTACGACGCCTGCGTAGAAGTGCCCGCCGACTTCGAACCGAAATACCCACTCGCCGTCACCAATCTGCCAGGCGGCCGCTACGCCGTCGCCCATTTCAAGGGCCCGGCCAGTGAAATCCCGGCGGCATGGGGTGAGTTGTGCGGACAGTGGATGCCGGAGAGCGGATTGGCCTACGATCAGCGGCCAGGGTTCGAATGCTACCCGGTGGAGGCTTCCTACGACGAGAGCACCGGTGTGATGGAAATGGACATGTGCATTGCTGTGAAAGACCAGTAACGCCCAAATCGCTGTAGAGCGAGACTGCTTGCGATGGCGGACTAACATTCAACATGAATACTGGCGTGCAAGGGGACAGACTTAATTTCCGCGGGATGAATTTTACGCCGTCACAAGTAAAATAAATCCGTCCCCTTTACCCAGGACTTTTTCGCCATTCACTTCGTGCTCTTCGAGCCAGACGATGTCATGGGTCAGGGCCGCGACTTGCTGGGCCGAGAGGGTCACGCCCACCGCCAGGTTCAGCGCGTCCTTGCTGGCGATGGCGTTGTTCATCAGGTACTTGAACTGATCCTGATTGGAGGTCTGGCCATTGATGAAGGCCTGGCCGGTGCGGGCGACCACCGCTTGTTGAATCAGGCGTTGTTCATACAAACCGTCGCCCAGGCGCTTGGCGCTGTGGTCGGGGTTGTAGCCGAGGTTGGCCAGCAGGTAATCCGAGCTCATGAATTGCTTGAGGTCGGTGAGTACCGGGTTGGTTTCGATCAGATTACAGCGAAGCCACCAGACGACGTCCGCTTAATAAGCCCCATGTTTTTAAAGAGCGATAAAAAAATTAAATAAATCCTCCCCCTTAAATAAATTCTTGAATTACGGACAAGGGTTTAAGTACTTAGTATACGTAATATCCCCCAGCTTTTGAGCTGGAAGCTAATGCCCGCTGATCAAATGGCGTGCCTATGGGAGACAAAAATTATCCATCTGACCCACCATATAAATAACAAATAAATTAAAAAACAAACCCACCCTCTTATCACCCATCAAATTCGCCCCCCCCTTTTTCCGATTTTCTATTTATCTTAACAACACCTTCATCATCTCTAACGATCCAATCGCCAAAACACCCCATTCACAGTCGTCAAACTCACCGACTTTCTTTAAGACAAGCCCTCTATTTTCGCAAATATAATTAAAGAAATTTAGATCTTCTGCTACGTCTCCACACCACCCCATATCAAGAGCATGACGAACCTCGAAGTTTTTTGGTAACACTAGGATATAGGAGCATTGCTCACTAAAAAGTGCACCCACAACGCTTTCAGCAGATTGCGCTGATAGACGCATAGCACCAAAGAACTTTATTTTTCCATCGGCCTCAAGAATACTTTCCTGTGCATCACTACCACCTAACACCTCCAGACCTCGGAATTTCAATGCCCCCCACAACCCCCGGTAATTAACGATTCGTGTGTTTGGTTGCCATGCTGAATTACCGACAAAAAACCAAATTTCATTTTCAGGCATTTTTTTACAAACAAGATTGCAAACAAAATCTAATACACCGTTCAATGAGGAGCGTGATTCACCTGCGAGCAAAAAACTCGACGCCGATAGTCCCCGACAGTTATGACCTTGCACCTGGCGGAGGTTAAAAACATCGTTAGCAACCAAAATATCAGGTGTACTTATAATCCGAATTTCAATAGTCATAGTGATTACCAGCTTCGTCGTTAAAGTGCGGACCTCTGTTCTGTAAATTCCCCACACCAAAATCATGTCCCCCCGCATCTTCACGAATCCTTATCGTTTGAGTACCTCCACCTGATGCAGGAACCTCAAACTCATAGATTCTTCCTGGCTGAGGGGTGCCACGCTTATCGACATTAGCTAGGACCCTACTAGGTTGCTGACTTACAGGAATACCTGATTGACGCTTAGCTTCATCAAATGCACCGCTTCTCCCAGCACCAGGAGGGCTCATATTCTGAGGAGGCGTGCCTTTCGTGCCTGCAGCCTTCCCAGCCCCCAAAAGTATAGCCGACCAATTAGCAACACTCCCTACGGTCTCGGGTTCGACACTCAGTCCAGCCTGCCCCGCGAGATCGCTACCGGTTTGTGACAGTCCGAGGGCGACGCCCATTTCAATCAATCGGTACTTGGCCACTGCGTTCATCATTTGCACAGTTGCCAGCACATTTTTCATTTCTAACGGAATGTCAGATGTTCGTGCTTGAGAAATCTGCTCGTGGGTCTTGTCGTAGCTATCGACAAATCCCTGGAATTCAGCCGCTTTACAGCCAGTAGGGTTGTTCCCGCAAAACTCCGCAAACCGCTTTTCGTTAGCGTCATTCAGATCCGCGTATTTATTCCTGACCTCGGCACAGTTGTTTGCGACACAGGTTTTTGCTTCATCAATTAAGCCATCAACCTCGTTGTGCCGCAGGTAGTTATTGACCGTTGCCTGCTGCGCCACCCAACCCGCGACCTGCTGATCCTTGTCACTGCCGCCTGCGGCAGCGGCTACGGTCATGCCCAAGAGCTGGGACGTCATTGCCAGCACTTGCTCATGGGCGACACCCGGGAAGATTTTGCTCCCGACCATCTCGATCAAGGTTTTGTTCGCACCTGCCGCCAGCGCCGAAGTGGCAAAATCGCCGCCGGCCGCTTCACCGATCAAGCCCCCCACGATGGCATGCACCGCTACCTTCGTTGGCAAACCACTCCCTAGCAGACTTGTACCTACCTGATCGTAGATCGCGCCAGCCATCAAATCCGCGACCAACCCAACCGCGGCTTGACTCAGGTTGTCCTTGAACTTGCCACCGTTTGTGACTGTTTGCAGGGCCGAATTAACTGCCAGGCGAACGCCAATGTTCGCGCCACCAATACCGCCACTAACCCCTGCAGCCACGTAGTTTTTCAGGCTTTCGCTAGAGGTTACATCCTTGGCAACGGCCCCCAGATTGCCTCGGTTATTGATCGTACTGACAGTTGCCCCGCTGGCCGCCGAGGTAGCCACGGCCGTGAGCGCCACATTGCCCCACCCCGCCGTAACGGCCGCCCCAGCAGCCGAAGTACCGGCCGCCGCCATGACTGTCCCGGACGCGGCTGCTGCATTGGCTGCTGTTCCTATTGCCGCACTCGCGGCGCCTGCCGTGAGTACAGTCACAATAATAATGATCGCCAGCATCGCCCCCTGGCCCAGACCCGAGTGGCTGTACTTGAACGAATCATGCAGCTCTTGCACCTTGCGCCAATCCACATCCCCGCGCTGTTCAGCCTCTTTCAGCCAAGCCAGATTCGGATCGGCCTTGACCATGGCATCAATGGCTTCGCCGACCGTCTTCTGATCGATGTGTTTGATATCGATCTTCAGGCCATCGACGGCCTTGATGACCACATCGCCCTGCGCCATCAGCTGGCTCTGACGCAACGTCTCATCCGTAGCCCCCTTCCCCTTGGCGCTGGTCCAGGCGAGGTCACTATCACTTTTCTCGTGACTCTCCTGGTGCAGGTCTTTCACCCCCTCAAACGTAATCGCCCCACCACTCGCCAGCGTGAGGTCGTTGCCACTGTCCAGCTTCGCCACCTGATAACGCTGATCCCCGCCACTGACCAGCGTCAGGTCGCCGCCGCTGGTGATTTCACTGCCGATGTTTTTCACATCGGTCACTTCATCACGCCGGGTTTTCTTCGCGCCGAAGGAGCCCTTTTTCTGCTTGTCATACAGCGAATAATCACTGTCCTGCGCCGCCAAAATGTCGAGGTTATCCCCTGCCACCAAATACGCTTCATCGCCGGCGGTGATGCGGCTGGAGATCACGGTGAGGTCCCTGCCTGCCTGCAGTTGGACGTTGCCGCCCGCCGTGATTCCCGACATGACCTGGCTGACGTGGTCTTCCTGCACCGTGAGTTTTTTGCTCTTGGACAGGGCGTGTTCTTCGTCCGCCGCCGAGCGGATGGTCAGGTTTTCCGTTGCGGCCATGGCAATGTCGCGCTGGGCGTCGATCTGGCTGGCGATGACGTTGAGGTCGCGACCGGCCTGGGCGGACAGGTCACGCCCGGCGGTGACGGTGGCGCCCAGTTGCGTGATGTCGCTGCGGTTGTGTTGGCTGTTGGCGTACACGCTGTTGCTGACGTGCACCGAGGACAGGTTGACGTCTCGCCCGGCCTTCAGGCTCAAGTCCCGGCCGCTGTGCAGCACACCACCAGCCATGTGGATGTCTTGACCCGCGCTCAGCGTGAGGTCATTGATTGCCTCGATGCGGGCGGCGGTGTCGGCGTAGTCATGGTGCTGGGTGCCAAAACGGGTATCGCTGTCGGAGGAGGTGATGGTCCGCTCGTTGAGGACGTCCCCGCGGATCGCCGTCACGCTGACGTCACGGCCGGCGAGGATACCGCCCGCCTTGTTGATGACGTCGTGACCGGCCAGCACATCCAGACGGTTACCCGCTTGGAGCAGGCCGCTGTTGATCAGGTCGTTGCCCGCCGTAGCCTTCAGGTTGTGGGTTGCGCGCAGCGTGCCGACGTTATCGAGGTTCTGACCGGCGATCAGTGTCACGTCGTTGCCGGCGATCAGCGCCCCGGTCGGGCCGAGACGGCCTTCGGCCTGTGCCAGGTACAGCACCGGCACCAGGACTTTTTCGCCATTCACTTCGTGCTCTTCGAGCCAGACGATGTCATGGGTCAGGGCCGCGACTTGCTGGGCCGAGAGGGTCACGCCCACCGCCAGGTTCAGCGCGTCCTTGCTGGCGATGGCGTTGTTCATCAGGTACTTGAACTGATCCTGATTGGACGTCTGGCCATTGATGAAGGCCTGGCCGGTGCGGGCGACCACCGCTTGTTGAATCAGGCGTTGTTCATACAAACCGTCGCCCAGGCGCTTGGCGCTGTGGTCGGGGTTGTAGCCGAGGTTGGCCAGCAGGTAATCCGAGCTCATGAATTGCTTGAGGTCGGTGAGTACCGGGTTGGTTTCGATCAGGTATTTATGGGCGTTGGCCGGTGCTTTGACCTCTGGCAGACCGGTGACGCGGGTCACAGGGCGAATGTCGACGGAGCTTTTGATCTCGTCTTGGCGTGCGCCGGTGTCAGGGCCGACCGAATTGACGGCGTCTGCTTGGGCGATGGTTGGAAGTCGTATGACCGGGTCAAGGGCACGATCAGTACTGGAGACCCTCTCAGGGCTATCGACCAGCAAACTGCGTGGCCCCGCGCTGGTGCCTTGGGTCAGGTGATCTTGGGTGTTGACGCGTTCACTGCTGACACTCCAATCCGACGGTTGCTGTGTATCGGCAACCGCAACATCACTCGCCCCGTCCTTGCTGAGCCGGAACAGGCCATTGTCGCCGGCGGGCAATGAGAAGCCGGGCAGGCTGAGGGGATTGACTTGCTGCTGGGCCAGATCAGGCGGTAGTTGGGAGTTAAGCCTGATAACCGTAGTACCAGTTCCGCCGACGCTGGTATCGGCGACTTTGTTGGTGCCACCGGCAACGCCATAGTCTTCGTGAATGACGCTGTTTTGCAGTTCTTGGGTGGCGGCAATCGACACATTGCCACCGGCCTGGATAACGGCGTTACGTCCACCGCTGCCGCCACTGGTCACTGTTTCGGTAGGCGTCATCGGGGTAAAACTTTGCAGCCCGCCCGGCAACACTACCAGGTTGTTTCGGTCATATTGGGATTGAGGGCTGGTATTGCCGTAGGCGTAACCCGAGAGGGTGTTGGTCACCGCCTGATCCGTTATTGAATCCTTGACCACGACCATTTCAATCAGGCCGCCATCATGACCGGGCTCACGGCCGGTGTCAGACGAAACGATTCCGGTACTGAAACCTCCAGAACCGTCGATGTAGTAGATGTTCGGAAAATCCGGATTGTTGCGCTGGTTATAGGCCACCACTTGAGGCATGAAACGATTGATCGTGCCATCTGTAACGGAACCGCTGCGATAGGTACTCGTGCGCTCGATCACTCCGCTGACGGCACCGAGGTTCTTCAGGTTGTTGGCATTGATGGTGATGTTGCCTGACGCACTGACAATGCTTTTGCTATTGAGAAAGTCGCCGCCGTTGAACACGAAGTTACTGCCGGCATTTAACACCGCGGACGCCGTGGTATCGCTGTCCTGCCCGGCGTCGAAGCGTTCTCGGGCGATGAAGTTGACGTCGTAGTGATCGCCACGGCAATCGAGACATTGCACGGTAATGGAACCGGAAATCAGCGTACGTCCCAGACCGAAATTCTGCGTACCGTCGGAGCCCGCCGTCCGGTTGGTAAAGGTCCCGGCACTGATCGAAAACGCCCCGCCGCTTTCCATCGAGCCGGAGATGTTTGACACCTGGCTGGCCTGCGCCGTGCCATTGCCTTTGATGACAACATCACCCATGCCATAAAGGTCGCCGTTCTGGTTGGTGAAGTTGCCAACGTTCAGTGTCATATCGCCGCCACTGAAAATCAGCCCCCGGTCATTTACCAAGCCTGGGGTATTGATCACCAACGATTGCGCACTGCCCAGCGTACCGGTGTTGTTCAGGGCACCGGCGGTGAGGGTCAAATCCGCATTTGAGGTCAAGCGGCCGGCATTGCTCAGCAGCCCGCCCACTGTCATCACGACATTTGCGCCACTACCAATGCTGCCAGCCGCGCCAAGGTTCAATTGCGCCGCGTTGAGGTTAATGTCACCAAGGCTCGATAGACGGCCATTGCCGCTGTACGTGCCGCCCAACTGCATATCCAGAACACCATCGCTGGCGATCAGGCCTTCGTTAGTCCAGTTGCGACCGCGCGCTTGCAGGTACTCCGAAGCGAGCAGGTTGCCGTTGGCGGTCTGGCTGAAGTTGTTGACGTTGACGTTCAGGCGTCCGGCCTGGATGACGCTGGAGTTGGTCCAGGTATCGACATTCAGATCGAGGGTGCCGCCGCTGGTGATGCCACCGCCAGCATTGATGACGTTGGCAGTGGCGATATCAAACCGGCCGCGACCGACGTGATTGAGTTGACCATCGGCGTTCAGAAAGCTGCCAACGGCCAAGTTCAGATCGGTGTTGGCCGTCTCTAGCATGCCGGTGCGGTTGTCCAGTAAACCGCCAATCTGGAAGCTGGTTTTACCGCTGTTGCCGAGGGAGCGAAGCCGACCGTTGTAGTTGTCGACGCTGGCAGCTGTGACCCTCAGCGTGGTGTCGCTTTCGACGATACCGGCGCGGTTGTTCAGGGCGCCGCTGAGGCTCAGGTCGATACTGCTACCGGCGATCTGGCCGGCACTGTTGTCCAGATGAGTGCCGGTTACGCCGACCAGGCCCTTGGCATAAAGCACGCCGTGGCGATTATCAAAACCTGTGGTGGTGATGTTCGCGTCAGTGGCTTGCGCCGAGACTCGTCCGCCGTTGTTGTCCAGACCCGTCAAGGCTGACAGCGTCAAACGCTGCCCCTGAATGATCCCGCCCTGACGGTTGTTGTTGAGGTCAAAACCGTTGCGCAACACGCCGACAGTCCGTGCTTCGAGGGCACCTTTGATGCTCGACAACACGCCACCACGGTTATCGATGTTGGTCGCATTAACGCTGACGTTGCCGTTTTCTGCGATGATTTTTCCGCTCTGGTTATCGAGATCGCCACTGACGTCGAGGATCAGGCCATTTTGGCTCTGGAGTGCGCCGTTGCCATTTGCCAGGCTGGCGGCTTGCAGTTTCAGACCGGCGTTCTTGCTGAAGATCAGACCATTGGTGTTGTTCTGCACCGCGCCGCTGGCACTGATCAACAGGGCATCATTGGCGGCGAGGGTGCCGTTGTTGCTGTTGTCCAAAGAACCGGTCAACAGGGTCAGCGTGCTTTGGCTGGCGAGCTGGCCATTTTTGTTGGTGAGGTCGGTTACGCCCTTAATCAGCACCGGTCCGGCACCGACCAGTTTGCCGCCGTCGTTGTTCAAACGGCCGAGCAGGCTTAGCGTGAGAGCCGCGTTGCCGCCAACCTGGCCACGACTGTTATCGAAGGTGGTGGCAGAGGCGTTAAACGCTTGTTGCACATTGATCGTGCCGCCAACGTTGGTGAACGCGGCGGTGGTGATATCGAGACCGGCGCCACTGTCGATCAAGCCGCCATGGTTGTTGTTCAGTGAATCCTTGACGGTAAGGATCTGCCCCGCCGCGCTACTCAAAATGCCTTTGTCACTGTTATCCAGGCTGCCCGCTTTGACGCTCAGCCTGCCTTGGCTCACCAGTGCGCCGGCATCGTTGTTGAGCAACGCATCGTTGACTGACACTGAAACATCGCCGTTGCGGCTCGATAAGGTGCCGTTGTCACGGTTGTCGAGGCTGTCGCCGTTGACGGTCAAACCCTGCCAGCCGGAGATCAGTCCTTTTGGGTTGACCAGCGAGGTGCCGCCGACAATCAGATGCTGGCTGCTGAACAGCCGACCGGCGCTGTTGTCCAGCGCGCGGGCGGTGACGCTGAAGCCGAGGTCGCTGGAGATCTCGCCGCTGTGATTGTTGAGGTCGCCCAGGTGATTAAGGCTCAGCGGTCCCTTGGCGGTGATCAAACCATGACGGTTGTCGAGGTCACCATTGGTCAGGTCCAAGGTCACCGCTTTACTACCCAGCAAGCGCCCGCCGTTCTGGGTCAGAGCGGTCAGGGTCAGGCCGATATCGCCGTTGGCCGAGACTTCACCACCATTGCTCGAATCCAGTGTCGTGGCGGCCAGGGTCAGATGGCCCTTGCTGTTGATCAAGCCGCCATCGCGGTTGTTCACGGCTTTGGCATTGAGAATGACCGCCGCGCCGCCGAGCAGGCTACCGCCCTGATTATTCAGGTCGGCGCTGTTCAGATTCAGCGTTTGTACGGCGTTTATCAGGCCTTTGTCATCGTTGCGCAGCAGACCGGTGACCGTCAGATCCAGATTACCCCGGCTGCTGAACGTACCACCGCTGTTATTCAATGTGCCCGCTTGGACGTCCAGCGTTGCGCCGCCGATCAGACCTTTGACGTTGTCCAGCGCGTTGGCAATGCGCAGGGTCACCCCTTGGCTGCTGAGCAATTTGCCATTGCTGTTGTCGAGACTTTGCGCGATCAGTGTGAACGCTTCGGCACTGGAGATTTCCCCGCCCTGGTTGTTCACGCCGTTGAGTTGTTTGAGCAACAAGGTGCCGGGGGCGTTGATCAAGCCATTCTGGTTATTCAATTGGCCATTGTTCAGGTCAAGACTCAGGTTGCTGTCGCTGAACAGTTTGCCGCCCTGTTGTTCCAACCCGGTGACCGTTGCGGTCAACGCGCCTTGGCTGCCGATACGGCCACCGTCCTGGTTGGTGACTTGAGCGGCGGAGAGGTTCAGCGTGCTGGCGCTGTTGACTTGCCCTTGAGTGTTGTTGAAGGCACCGCTCAGGTTCAGGCTCATGCTCTGCAGGCTGACAAGGTTGCCAGCGCTGTTATCGAGTAAACGCCCTTGCAGATTCAATGCGCCCGTGGCGTCGATCTTGCCTTTGTTGCGGTTGAGCAACTGCTCGACCGTCAGGGCCAACGCCTTGCCAGCAATGACGGTGCCCCCATCGCTGTTGTCGAGTTTTTTGCCGGTACTCTGCAGGTTGGCGTTGGTGGTCAGTTCGCCCCCGCGATTGTCGAGTTCGCCGACCCTAAGGGTCAGGTCTTTGGTGGCCCCCAACAACCCGCTCTGGCGGTTGTCGAGGGTGTCAGCGGTGACCTGCAACGATCCGGTGGCAATCAGCGTCCCTTGCTGGTTATCCAGGTGCCCGACCTTGAGTGCCGCTTCACTTTTACCGGTGACTTTGCCGCCACGGTTATCCAGGGCATTGGCCGTCAATAACAATTCACCGTCGGCAACCACCGTACCGTACTGGTTGTTCAAGAAGTCGTCGGCTTCCAGCGCCAGCCGACCCCGGCTACTGATCATGCCTTGCGTGTTGTCGAGACTGGCGCTGTGGCTGTGGATGGACGCGGCGGAAAGAGTGCCTTTGAGGTTGTTCAACACCTGGGCGATGCGCAGGGTCAAACCCTGATTACTCAGCAGTTTGCCGCCACTGTTGTCCAGATTTTGTGCGGTTAACGTGAAGGCTTCGGCGCTGGAAACTTCACCGCTCTGGTTATTCACGCCATTGAGGTGCTTGAGCAGCAATACGCCCGGTGCGTTGATCAGACCGTTCTGGTTGTTCAACTGACCCTGGTTCAGGTCCAGGCTCAGGCTGGTTTTGCTGAACAGTTCGCCACCCTGTTGATCAAGACCAGTGACCGAAGCACGCAGCGCCTGCTGACTGGCAATCCGGCCAGCCTTGTTGTTGACCTGTTTGCTCGTCAGGTCCAGGGTCGCCTCACCCGTGAGGCGGCCACCCTGGCTGTTATCAAAATCACCCGTGATGACGTGCGAAGCGCCCTTGCTGAAGACCACACCTTTTTGACTGTTATCGAAGCGGTCACTGTTGAGGTTCAACGTGCTGTCGGTGCTGATCAAGCCCTGAACGTTGAGCAAGGCGTCATCAAGGGTGATCACCAGACCATTGAGGCTATTGAGAGTGCCGCCACGGTTGTCCAGTGAGTTGCCGGTCAGCGTCGTGACGCCTTGGCCGACGATCACTCCCTTGTTCTGGTTGATCAGTCTGGCAACGGTCAATGCCAGATCGGTGGCCGCCAACACCTTGCCACCCTCACTGTTATCCAGACGTTGGCTATTGATGTTCAACAGCAGACTGCTGGAAATTTTACCCGCACGGTTGTCGACATCACCGACCTTCAGCGTCAGCGCTTTAGTGGTGCCGACCAGACCGCCATTGCGGTTATCGAGGGTAGCGCCGGTCAGGCTCAGATTGCCTTGGGCGACCAGTGCGCCACCCTGTTGTTGCAACAAGCCGATTACAGCCGTGAGATCGGTTTGGCTGGAGATCCGCCCGGCGGCGTTTTGCACTTCAGCGGCATTCAGCGTGACAGGCCCCACGGCGCTAAGCAGACCGCCGCTGTTGTCCAGGGTGCCGGCGCTGATGCTGACGTTTTGCCCTTTGACTGTTCCGCTTTGGTTGCTCAACGTTTGCGCGGTATTTACCAGCAGACTGCGACTGGCAACGACGCTCTTGCCGGTGTTGGTGAGGTACTGCGCAGTGATCGAGACATCGCCGGAGGTGTTACGACTGAGATCGGTATTGACCCCGGCCTCGATCACACCGTTGTTGGTCAACTGACCACCGGCACTCAAGGCAATACCGTCCCGGGCCGCGAGAGTTTGCTGGTTCGTCAGGTTGCCCTGGGTTTGCACATTGACGGCGCTGCCGGCATAGACCGGTCCCTGGGCGTCGAGGCTGACGACTTTGACGCTCACCGCACCGGCGGCGGTGGTCTGCGCCAAGCTCAAATGACCATTGCCATCGATCTGGATGTCGCCGCCGCTGGACGCCAGGTTACCGGCCAGTTTCACCCCGACCCCGGCTTCCGTGCCGACCAGTTTGATCGCCCCGGCATACATGCCACCCAGCGCCGAACTGTCGATGGCCAATTGCGGTTTGACGCTGCCGTCATCGGCGCGAGCGGTAGCATTTAAGGTCTGAGCATTGACGTCATTACGACCGGCCACAACCGTCAGCTTTTTCGCCTGTATCTCGGCATTGATCTGCGCGCTGCGGGTGATTATTTCGAAGCTGTCGATGTTGTTGGCGTTCAACCCCGCGCCGTTGATGGAGACGCTGCCCTGGTCCACCTGAAAGCGATCCAGGCGCCCGTTATCCAGCATCGGTTTGCCGGTGGTCAGCGTCACTCGAGGCGTGTTGATGAACCCGCAACCATTGCAAGTGATGCCGTACGGGTTGGCGACGATCACGCGGGCCGACTGCCCTGCCACTTCGGTATAACCGCGCAACTGGCTGGGGCTGCCACCGACCACTTCGTTGAGGATGGTTTGCGCTGCAATCCGGTTGGTCAGGTTGGGGTTGCCGACGATGATGCCGCCCAACTGCGTCGTACCGGTTCGTGCGGCGACGTTGTTGAGGATGACGCCTTGTTTGCCGACGTTGTAATCGTGGAACTGGTTATGCGACAGCCCTGTTCCATTGGGCGTGGCAATATTGACAATCGGCACGCCGTTGCCTGCCTGACCGAGGCTGGTGCCCGGCGTGGCCACCACGATACCGGTGGCCTGCGCCCACATCGGTTGCCAGAACATGACGTTCGCCAACACGAACGCCAATCCGCGCTTGGGCATGCCCCAGAAATGGTCGCGGGCTTTCACTGCCGCAGAAGGCTGGCGGCTCAGGAAGGCGAATTGAATGGCGTCCATGTCAAAGTCTCGATACTGCGAAATTAAAGAAAGAAATCCATGCGGAAATAGATCGGCGCTTCGCGCTCGATCAGGGCATCTGGACGTTCCAGGGAATGAGCAAAGGTCACGCTGGCAGCCAGGTGCTGACCGCGAGCAAACAGCTCAACCGAGTTGCTGGACATGCGCCCGTGTTGATCGCCGTTGTAGCGAGTACCGCGAATTACGCCTTGGTCGTAACCGAGGCTGGTGCCATATTCGGCGAACACCGGGTGCAACCACTCCAGGGTGACCGGACGACTCCAACGCAGGTCGTTGCGCCAGTACCCCCCGCTATCGCCGGACAAAGATTGGTCCTTGTATCCACGGATCGACGGCTGCCCGCCGAGGCTGGTGCGTTGCGAGCTGAACAGCAGGTCTTCACTAAGCTGGCCGGTCATCAAGCTGATGAAACTGAATGACTCGTCCCACACCTTGAACGGCTGCAAGTAGCTCACGGTGGCGGTGTATTTGCGGTAACGCGCGTTCGGTTCGCCGGGGCCTGGATGGTTATTGCTCTGAGCATCGAACGCACCGATCCCCTGTTGCATCCCGAGGTCGAAATTGACGAATGCGCCACCGATTCGACGACCGTGGTTGATGCCCAACTGGGCTTCGCTGATGCGGTTGCTGCTCAATTTGAGCTTGCTGTCTTCGATGAAATTATTGGTGCGCAAGTGCGACAGACCGGAGCTGAGTGAGGTCTTGCTTACGGCATCGCGATGGATCACCCACTCGGCGCGCAGTTGATGGTTTTCACTGTCGCCGGTCTGCTTGAAATTGAAGCCGTTGGCTTGAGCCAACGAGCGATAGTCACTCTGGCTGTAGGTGTAACTGAAGTTCCACCAGCCCCACGGCAAGCTGTAATTGAGCATCGCGTTGCTGGAGGTGTGCTGATGATCGCTCACCCCATCGTGACTGCCGTGCAGATTCAACTGATCGGCCAGGCCCAGCGGGCTGTCCCAATCAAACGTCGTGCCCCACTGTTGCTCGCCGGTGCTGCGCTGGCCGTCATTGCTACGCGACAACCCGGCACGCCAGGGCTTTTGCGGCGAGTTCTTGACCAGCACCTCACTGCCGCCGACGCGCTTGCCCGGCGCCAATTCCATCTGCGCCTGATTGGATGGCAAGCGGTTGAGCTGATCAACCAGTTGCTCGATTTCGCGCAGGTTAACCAACTCCCCGGTTTTGCCGGGGAAAGCCATGCCCAACTCGCGGTCCGACAGCTTGCTGCCGTCGGCGCCTTTCAAGCCTTCGAGCTTGCCCTCGACCACCAGCACTTTCAGGCGCCCTCCGGATAAATCCTGCTGCGGCAAGTACGCCCGACTGGTGACCAGGCCTTTTTCGATGTAGAGACCAGTGATGACTTTCAGCAGTTCGTTGAGCTGAGTGACGCCCAGGCATTGGTCAATGTAGGGCTTGAGCAGACGACGTTTATCGTTGTCGGAAAGACTGTCGGCGCCTTCGAGTGCTATGTCCTTTATCGGGAAGCAGCGAGTGTCAGCGGGTGGCGCTGGAACAACCGGTTTCAATTCCTTGCCGGGCAATTCCTTGAGTTCCTCAAGACGACGACGCTGCTCTTCGAGCAGGCGATCCTGACGTTCGCGGATGAGATCGGTGTCACCTGGGGTGGTGGCATTGGCAGGATTTAGCGAAGAAAAGCACAGCAAAGCCAGGCACAACCTCGCCACCAGGGCGGGTGAGTACATGTTCGATCCCTCGAAACGGTGATGACGGCAAACTAGTGGCTCGATAGGTAGAGCCATCTTCTTGGCGCCAAATATTGGATCCATTCCAAAGAGTACGCGACGAACGGTAGTAAAAACATCAGACGTTTCCGATTGATGTTGCGGAAATTTCCGAGAGCGTATTTGCCTCATAGGCAGTCGTATGAACTTTCCGAACCTTGAAGCCTCAACCGTTTAACCGCCGAACATGGAATCCGAGGCCTCCCATGAAAACCCTGCTGAAACTCACCCTCGCCACCACCCTTGCCTGCGCCCTCCCCGTGTGGGCCTGCACCCCCGAGGAAGCCACCGCCAAGCGCGAGCAACTGGCTCAGGAGGTGGCCAAGCTCACCGAGCAAAATCCGGCCAAAGCCAAAGAGATCAACGCCGAGTTGCAAAAGATGGACCTGGGCACCGCCAGCAAGGATTTGCCGGACAAGTGCCAGTTGATCGATCAGCGGTTGAAAGAGTTGGAAACAGCGGATAAGAAAGCCGAGAGCTGATCCCAAATCCCGCGCATAAAAAAACCGGACATCAGTCCGGTTTTTTTGGGTCACGACAACGGCTTATTCAGCCGCCGGCGCTTCCGGCTTGCGGCGCTTGAGCGGCGCCATGCCGTCCTTGCTGACCAGCGACAGAGCGTCGGTCTTTGGGCGGTTGGCAATTTTGCGTTTGGTCGGCGCCTTGGCGCCGGTTTTCTTCTTGTCGCCTTTGGCGTCGACCTTTTTCTTCTTCACGCCAACGGCTTTGCCCGAGGCCTTGACCTTTTTCGGTCCGCCGTAGGTGCCTTTGACTTCCTTGATGGTACGGCGCTCGAAGCTCTGCTTGAGGTAGCGCTCGATGCTCGACATCAAGTTCCAGTCGCCATGGCAGATCAGCGAGATCGCCAGGCCTTCGTTGCCGGCGCGGCCGGTGCGACCGATACGGTGAACGTATTCATCGCCGCTGCGTGGCATGTCGAAGTTGATCACCAGGTCCAGGCCATCCACGTCCAGGCCGCGTGCGGCGACGTCGGTGGCGACGAGGATTTTCACGCCGCCCTGCTTCAGGCGGTCGATGGCCAGCTTGCGGTCTTTCTGGTCTTTGTCACCGTGCAGCACGAACGCTTTGTATTCCTGTGCCACCAAGCGACCGTAGATGCGGTCGGCCATGGCCCGGGTGTTGGTGAACACGATGGCCTTCTGATAGGTCTCGTTGGCCAGCAACCAGTTGAGGATCTGCTCTTTATGCACGTTGTGGTCAGCGGTGATGATCTGCTGACGGGTGGTCGCGTTGAGGTCACTGACGTTGTTGACCTGCAGGTGCTCAGGGTTGTTCAACACCTTGGCCACCATGTCGCGCAGACCCGAACCACCGGTGGTAGCGGAGAACAGCATGGTTTGCTGACGGTTGGTGCATTCAGCCACCAGACGCTGCACGTCTTCGGCAAAGCCCATGTCGAGCATGCGGTCGGCTTCGTCGAGCACCAGCACTTCAACTTCTTTCAAGTCAAGGTTGCCGGCGTTCAGTTGCTCGATCATCCGTCCCGGCGTACCGATCAGGATGTCCGGCACCTTGCGCAGCATGGCGGCCTGAACCTTGAAGTCTTCACCGCCGGTGATCAGGCCGGATTTGATAAAGGTGAACTGCGCGAAGCGCTCGACTTCCTTGATGGTCTGCTGAGCCAGCTCGCGGGTTGGCAGCAGGATCAGGGTCTTGATGCTGACGCGGACTTTCGCCGGGCCGATCAGACGGTGGAGGATCGGCAAAACGAAAGCAGCGGTTTTGCCGCTACCGGTTTGCGCTGTCACCCGCAGGTCACGCCCTTGGAGCGCCAGCGGGATAGCCGCTGCTTGCACTGGCGTTGGCTCGACAAATTTAAGCTCGGCCACGGCTTTGAGCAGGCGTTCGTGCAGGGCGAATTGGGAAAACACGGGTGCTACCTCGAAGAAATACAAAAAAACAGCTGCATAGGGTAACGGTTTCGAGCGCTCAGGCCGAGTTTCTTTGTGAAAACGACGATAAACAGTGGCTTTTTGTTGCCGGATTTGTCTTCAAACGTCATCCAACCCCACTTAAATGCTCTAATCGACCGATCGCGTCCTACAGAAGAATCGTTTTAACCCATGGATATCAAACAGCTCTGGCTCAACGTCCAAGACCTTTGGGGGACCCTGGATCAGCACCCACTCCTGCATTCAAGCCTGGCGCTGATGCTGTTGTTGGTCATTGCGCTGGCCCTCGGACGAGTGGCGCGCTACCTCATTCTTCACGCGACCAAAATACTCGGTCGCCAACCAGCACTGCACTGGATCAACGACTTTTACTACAACAAGGTTTTTCATCGCCTGGCCCAGGTGACGCCATTGCTGGTGATTCAGTTCTGCCTGCGCCTGGTACCCGAACTGAGCAAGACCGCCCTGAACTTCCTCAGCAATGTGTCGCTGGCGTTCACCTTTCTGTTCCTGCTGCTGGCGGTCTCCTCCCTGCTCAATGCATTGCTGGACATCTATGCGCGCACCGAATACGCCCGTACCCGCTCGATCAAAGGCTACGTGCAGCTGACGAAAATGGTCTTGTACGTGCTGGGGGCGATCATCATTGTCGCCACCTTGATCGACCGCTCGCCGCTGTTGCTGCTCTCGGGTCTGGGCGCCATGTCGGCGGTGATCATATTGGTCTACAAAGACACTCTGCTGTCGTTCGTGGCCAGCGTGCAATTGACCAGTAACGACATGCTGCGGGTGGGCGACTGGATCGAAGTGCCACAAGTCGGCGCTGACGGTGATGTGGTCGACATCACGTTGCATACGGTGAAAGTGCAGAACTTCGATAAAACCATTGTCTCGATCCCGACCTGGCGCTTGATGTCCGAGTCGTTCAAAAACTGGCGTGGCATGCAGCAATCCGGCGGTCGACGGATCAAGCGCAGCCTGTTCATCGACGCCAGCGGGGTGCGTTTCATCCGTGATGACGAAGAGCAGAAGTTGTCGCAGGTGCATCTGCTGACCGATTACATCGGTCGCAAACAGGCCGAACTCAAAGCCTGGAACGAAGCCCAGGGCAATGTGGCCGCCATGTCGGCCAACCGTCGGCGGATGACCAACATCGGGACCTTCCGCGCTTATGCGTTGGCGTATCTGAAAAGCCGCCCCGAGATTCAACCCGGCATGACCTGTATGGTTCGCCAGATGCAGACCACCGCACAGGGCATACCATTGGAAATCTACTGCTTCACCAGCACCACGGCGTGGGCGGATTACGAGCGGATTCAGGGGGATATTTTCGATTACTTGCTGGCCGTGCTGCCGGAGTTTGGGTTGAGTCTTTACCAGCAGCCGAGTGGTGGTGATTTGCGGGCCGGGTTGTTGCCGGCGATGCTGGGTGCAAGCCATATCCCCGAAACCGAAAAACACATCATGTAGCACCACAAAAAACCTGTAGATACTCTGTTCACGGTCAAGCTTTCGCGAGATGTTTTTCGCTAAAAAGCTTGGCCGTATTAAATTCTTCTCCAGAACGCATGCATGCCCATAACCCGGTCAGGTATTTGCGCATCACCGCTCCAATGGCCTGCATTTTCTTCTTGCCGCGAGCTAGCAGCGCCTCGTAAAAGGCCTTCACATTCTCATCACAGCGAATTGCCGTCATCGCCGGCATGAACATCGCTGCACGCAAATACGCGTTACCGCATTTGGACATTCGACTTGGTCGGTTCACACTGGTGCCTGACTGGGTCAGCCTGACGTCGAGCCCTGCATAACGGCTGACCTGTGCCGACTTGAGCGTCACAGGCAAGGTCGTCAGCTCAGCCAGTGCGGCGATAGCCGAGGCTTCTCCCACGCCGGGAGCAGCCATCATGCAGCGAAACTGCAAACTCAGATCCGGGCATTTGGCGATGGCCTCGCGTGCCGCCTTCTTCAAACGATCAATCCGTGTGTCCAGCGCTGCAATCGCATCTTTCTCATCCTCGATCAGTAGCTCGACACTCGTTTGTGTCGCTTGTAGCGCGTGCAGCTCATTCTTGGCTCTGGTCCGATGACCAATCAGCCGGTTGATATGGCGACCAAGCGCACGCAGCATCAGTTGATCTGCAGTCGGCGGGACCCACAGTCTAGGCGCCATGCGCTCACCGTATTCGGCCAGCAATTGGGCATCAATCTGATCAGTCTTGCTGTTTTGCAGCATCAGCTTGGCAAAGTTGTGGAAGCTTTTGGGATTAATCACCGAGACCGGCAAACCGGCGGCGTGTAGCTCCAGCGCAAGGTCCAGGTAGTAAATGCCGGTGGCCTCCATGATCACGCTCAGCGGTTTGAGGCCCAACATCTTGGTCACGGCAGCCTTACGCCCCTTCGACGTGTGCTGAATCTCCCACTGGCCTGATGTCTTACCGTTCTGTCGCCATCCCATCGCAGACGTACGGGCACCAATGTCTATGCCGACATGAGTATTCATGCTTTTCACTTCCCTGACTTTCGGTAAGATTGCTTCCGGTTCCCCCGACCTCGAACTTCATGCCACCGCAACCTTGTAATGCGAAGTCCGACTTGTCGGCTTCTCGATACTCTTCGTGGTGGGCAATGAGGCGGGGGGGCCTCTCTACAGACAAGGTCAGGAGCAAATCCTGCCTTCAGGAGTGATCGGCCTCCCCCAGAAACGCACTTGCTGTTGTATGAATCCTTGAGCGTAACCTCTCTCGTTGGAATCAGGGTCAACATACAAGGAGTGGGCTTGCCCGCGAAAGCAGAGTGTCAGTTAACGAATCTATTGACTGACACGATGCCTTCGTCGGAACGCCACCCGGGGCCCGCTCCTACATGGGTTTGTATCGTTTTTTAGATTTGCGGGTTACTTGACCTGACGCTGCGGCGCCTTGTGCACCATGGTGTAAGCGTAATCCACGCCCATGCCATACGCGCCGCTGTGTTCCAGCACCAATTCCATCACGGCTTCGTAGGTGTCCTTGTGTGCCCAGTCACGTTGGTACTCAAGCAGCACCTGTTGCCAGGTCACCGGCACCGCACCGGCCTGAATCATCCGCTGCACCGACATGTCGTGCGCTTCTTTGGTGGTGCCACCGGAAGCGTCCGTGACGATATACACCTCGTAACCTTCAGCCAACGCCTCCAGTGCCGGGAAGGTCAGGCAGACCTCGGTCCACAGCGCGGCAATGATCAGTTTTTTGCGCCCGGTGGCTTTCACCGCGTCAACCAGCGCCTTGTCTTCCCACGAGTTCATCGAGGTGCGTTCGATCGGCTTTTGCTCAGGGTGAACCGCCAGCAGCTCGGGCCAGATGTAACCGCTGAAGCTTTCGGTTTCAACCGAGGTGTAGATGGTCGGCACATTGAAGATCTTCGCGGCCTTGGCCAGGCCTACCGTGTTGTTTTTCAGCGTTTGACGGTCAATCGACTGCACACCAAACGCCATTTGTGGCTGGTGGTCGATCAGGATCAGGGCGGAATTGGTTGGGTTGAGCAGTTCACGGATAGACATGGCGCGTTCCTTTTGATGTCGATTTTCAAAGTGAATGATGGGTGAGTCGACGTTGCCTTCAGCAGCATAGTCGTCGGCTTGGATGTCACTTTAGGGGTTGGCATATAAAGGGACAATTCCATAAAATCGAGAATCATTGATTCTAAAACAGGGACAATCATGGACCGCATCGAATGCATGCGTGCGTTTGTCGTCACGGTTGGCGAGAACGGCTTCGCCGCCGCTGCACGGGCAATGGATGTGCCACGATCAAAAGTCAGCAAACAGATTCAGGCGCTGGAGGACGCGATCGGCGTGCAATTGCTGCAGCGCACCACCCGCAGCCTGCACCTGACCGAGGCAGGCGCCGAATACTTCGACGCCGCGCGCGAAGTACTCGCGTCGCTGGATGAGGCCGAACAGCGAGCGCGTAACGGCATCGGCGAATTGCGCGGGGTGTTGCGGGTCAATGCGCCGATGTCCTTCGGCTTGCGCCGATTGGGGCCGTTGATCCCGCTGTTTCATGAGCAGCATCCGAACATCGAATTGCAACTGGTGCTCAGCGACCAGCAGGTTGACCCGGTGCGTGGTGGTTTCGATGTGACCATACGCATTGCCAGCCTGCCGGACTCGACGATGATTGCCCGGCAACTGGCGCCGGCCCCACGCATCATGGTGGCGTCCCCGGCGTATCTGGCACGCGCCGGAATACCGCAGACCCCGCAAGACTTGCGCGCCCATCAATGCCTCAACTACGGGTATCTGCAAAGTGGCGTCAGCCTGCAACTGTGCAACGGCCAGGAAACCCAACGGGTCACCGTGACCGGCCCCTTGCACGCCAACAACGGCGACTTGCTCGCTCAGGCCGCCGAAGCAGGAATGGGCATCGCCCTGCTGCCTGACTTCATTGTCGAGGATGCGCTGGCAGCTGGCCGCCTGGTGCCATTGATGTGCGAATGGCAGGCGCCCGCGATCACGATTAATGCGGTGTACCCTTCGGCACGCCGGCTCCCGCAAAAGACCCGGACGTTTATTGAGTTTTTGGTAGCGCAGTTGGCAGAGAAATAACGCAGATCCCTTGTAGGAGTGAGCCTGCTCGCGATAGCGGTGTGTCAGCCGACATCAATATTGAAAGTGATATCGCTATCGCGAGCAGGCTCACTCCCACAAGGTCAGGTGCCTATTTGCCGAAAAGTCGACGCACCTGATCCACGTCTGCCCCGCCGTCCTGCTCAATCGCGAGAAAATACTTCAGCTGCCATTGCTGCGTCCTGATCGCCTGTTTTGCGACAGGCTTGACCCAAGGCGGGTAGACGCGAATTGCGCGCTTGCCACCGTCACCGTCAACCGACATGACCCCTTTGGCGGCCAGTATCTTCTGATCGAACACAAACTGTCCGTGGTGCGTGTCATCAGCAACACTCACTACCACAAAGGCGACGCCATCGCCGGTGTCGAACGGGGCAATCTCGCTGACCGACGTCGGCCGCTTCCATAGCGTAACGAACTGGCCAATCTTGGTCGGCGTGGTTTTCGCCACACGGAAGACCACCACCTGGTCATCGAGGCCAAGACGGCAGGCTTCGTACTCGGCACTCTCCGGCTCGCGTTGAGCCTGCTGCGTCAATGTCAGCCCTGCTGGTTTGTACACCTGCCCGATGGCGGCGACCAGTTCGTGTGGAAGGTCCGTCATAGTCGCTCCTGCACCGGCTGAACTTCTCGTTTGACACCCAAACGACTGATCCACACCGCCATCAGAATTACCGACCCACCGAGGAACAACCGCCCCAACTCTTCATGCTGATTCCAGATCAGCAGATTGATCAGCAACCCCACAGGCACATGCAAATTGTTCATCACCGCCAGCGTTCCGCCGTTGACCATGCAGGCGCCTTTGTTCCACCAGTACAACCCCAACGCAGTCGAGACCAGGCCGAGGAATACCAGCACGCCCCATTGCAGTGGTGCTTCGGGCAGGAAGTTCTGTTTGCCGAACAGCAGAAACGCCGGCAAGGCCACCGCCAATGCACCCAGATAGAAGTAACCGAATCGGCGGTAGTGCGGCAGATCGCTCGGATGGCGCGCCACCAGATGTTTATAAAGCACTTGCCCGGCGGCGTAGGTGAAGTTGGCCAGTTGCAGCAGCAGGAAACCCATGAAGAAATCCGGGTTGATCCGGTCGTAACGAATCACCGCTGCCCCCATCACCGCCACCACCGCTGCAATCAATGCCCATGCATTGAAACGCCGATTCAGTGCGTCTTCGATCAAGGTCACATGCAATGGCGTGAGGATCGTGAACAGCAACACTTCCGGCACCGTCAGCACGCGGAAGCTCAGGTACAGGCACACGTACGTCACGCCGAACTGCAACGCGCCGATCAACAGCATGCCGCGCATGAATGCCGGCTCCACCGAACGCCAACGCGTCAGCGGAATAAACACCAGCCCCGCCAGCACCACGCGCACCAGGACCGCGAAATAACTGTCGACGTGACCGGCCAGGTATTCGCCGATCAAACTGAAGGAAAACGCCTGGATCAGCGTGACAAAAAGTAGATAGCCCATGCTCGCCTCGTTTTGAATGGCGGCGACGATAGCGGGTTTTGCCGATCACTGCGAATCGTCAGGCGACACACAACCCTGTAGGAGCTGAGCTTGCTCGCGATGAGGGTGTCACATTCAACATGGATGTCGGCTGGTACACCGCCATCGCGAGCAAGCTCAGCTCCTACAGGGTTATGTGCGCGCCCATCAAATCGTGGGCGAAAAAAAGCCCGATCTCGCTAAAGCGTTCAATCGGGCAACAGCACTCAGGAGCAATAAGTGCAAAGGGAGGTTCGATGCGCGTAAAGCCTTGAAGGGGTTGCGCCAGGTCACTTGAACATCAAGGGATTATCTGGCGATTAATGCCTCATGCCACCTTGGAAAGCTTGGCGTTGGCCTGGCTCAGGCCCTTCTCGTGGAAGTCGCCGCCCAGGTTCATGCCTTCGGCGTGAATGAAGGTCACGTCATGGATGCCGATGAAAGCCATGACCTGCCGCAGGTACGGTTCCTGGTGATCCGCTGTGCTGCCGGCGTAGATCCCGCCGCGAGCGGTCAACACGTAGGCACGCTTGCCACTGAGCAGGCCTTGCGGGCCGGTGTCGGTGTATTTGAAAGTCACGCCCGCACGCAGCACATGGTCGAGCCAGGCTTTAAGCGTGCTGGGGATAGCGAAGTTGTACATCGGTGCAGCCATGACCAGCACGTCGGCAGCCAGCAGTTCATCGGTCAGCTGGTTGGAGCGCTCCAGCGAAACCTGTTCGAGGTCACTGCGTTGCTCGGCAGGTTTCATCCAGCCGCCCAGCAGATTGATATCAAGGTGCGGCACCGGTTTGACGGCCAGGTCACGCACGGTGATCTGGTCGGCTGGATGAGCGGCTTTCCACTGGTTGATGAAGGTCTGGGTCAGTTGACGGGAAACCGAGTCTTGCTGACGGGCGCTGCTTTCGATGATCAGAACGCGTGACATGGGATGTAGGCTCCATCTGAGAATGCTGTAAGGCGATGGAGTGAAGGTTAAACAGAGTCATATCGATGAAAAAGCGCAAATAACTGCTATAACCCATCAATTAATTCGTTTATAAGCAGAGCATACCCCTGTAGGAGTGAGCCGGCTCCCGGCGGCGTTCCGACGATAGCGGTGTGTCATTCCATTTGATTTTCGCTGACACACTGCTATCGCGAGCAGGCTCACGCCTACAGGGGATTGAAGTCATTTCGGCGTGCAGGTCAGCTCGATGCGCAGCTTGATAATGCTGCGGGAGAACTTCGCGGTGGCATTTTTATTCTTACCGGCGGGCACATCGATCTTGCGAGTACGCGGCGCTTCCGGGCCATTGCTGAAAACCGCTTTGCAGCTCGCATCAACGTCACCGTAGTTAGCCACCCGGATAGAGCCGATGTCGTTATCCGTGTCGAAGGTCTCGTAGTCGATTTTCAAGCCATTGAGGTTTTTCTGCACATCAATCGGATACGCAAACGCCGTCAGCGGCAACATCGCCAGCAACAAACAAAAGATTTTTTTCACTCAGCAGTCTCCATAAAAGGCTGCCAGCTTAGGACAAGAGGAGCCATTCATGAAAGCGCCCCGCGTGACCCTTGATCAATGGCGAACGTTGCAAGCCGTGGTCGACCACGGTGGTTTCGCCCAGGCCGCCGAAGCGCTGCACCGCTCGCAATCGTCGGTGAGCTACACAGTGGCACGCATGCAGGACCAACTCGGCGTGCCGCTGTTGCGCATCGACGGGCGCAAAGCGGTGTTGACCGAAGCCGGTGGCGTGTTGCTGCGCCGCTCGCGGCAATTGGTGAAACAGGCCAGTCAGCTGGAAGACCTGGCTCATCACATGGAGCAAGGATGGGAAGCCGAAGTGCGGCTGGTGGTCGACGCGGCCTACCCGAGCGCCCGCCTCGTCCGCGCCTTGACCGCGTTCATGCCGCAAAGCCGTGGCTGCCGGGTTCGACTGCGCGAAGAGGTGCTGTCGGGTGTCGAGGAAGTCCTGCTCGAAGGCGTGGCTGACCTGGCGATCACCGGCCTGAGCATTCCAGGTTATCTGGGGGCGGAATTGAGTGATGTCGAATTCGTTGCGGTCGCCCATCCCGAACATGCGCTACACCGCCTCAACCGTGAGCTGAATTTCCAGGACCTGGAAAGCCAGATGCAAGTGGTGATCCGCGACTCCGGTCGGCAGCAACCGCGCGACGTCGGCTGGCTCGGTGCCGAACAGCGCTGGACCGTCGGCAGCCTGGCCACCGCCGCGACGTTTGTCAGCAGCGGCCTGGGGTTCGCCTGGTTGCCCAGGCACATGATTGAACGGGAACTCAAAGAAGGTACGCTCAAACTGCTACCGTTGGATCAGGGCGGTAGCCGTAACCCGAGTTTTTACCTGTATTCGAACAAGGAAAAACCCCTGGGACCTGCGACGCAGATTCTCATCGAACTGCTGCGCACCTTTGACACCGCACCGCTGGACGCGCCTTTTGCTGCGCCTGAACAAGCCTGACAAGGAGTGAATGCATGGCCTATTTCGAACACGAAGGTTGCAACCTGCACTACGAGGAGTACGGCCATGGCACGCCGTTACTACTGGTCCACGGCTTAGGGTCCAGCACACTGGACTGGGAAATGCAGATCCCGGCCCTGTCCGCACGTTACCGGGTGATCGTCCCGGATGTGCGGGGCCACGGTCGTTCCGATAAACCCCGTGAGCGCTACAGCATCGCCGGCTTTAGCGCCGACGTGGTTGCGCTGATCGAGCATTTGAACCTCGGTCCGGTCCACTACGTAGGGCTTTCAATGGGCGGGATGATCGGCTTTCAACTGGCCGTGGACCAGCCGGAACTGCTGAAAAGCCTGACCATCGTCAACAGCGCACCAGAGGTCAAACTGCGCAGTCGCGACGATTACTGGCAGTGGTTCAAACGCTGGAGCCTGATGCGCGCCCTCAGCCTGGGCACCATCGGCAAGGCGCTCGGCGGTAAGTTGTTCCCGAAACCGGAACAGGCGGATCTGCGACAAAAGATGGCCGAGCGCTGGGCAAAAAACGACAAACATGCTTATCTCGCCAGCTTCGATGCCATCGTTGGCTGGGGGGTTCAGGAACGACTTTCGAAGGTCGCCTGTCCAACCCTCATCGTCAGCGCCGACCGTGATTACACGCCGGTCGCGCTGAAGGAAACCTACGTAAAACTGCTGCCCGATGCACGGCTGGTGGTGATTGCCGATTCGCGTCACGCCACCCCGCTGGACCAACCCGAACGCTTCAACCAAACACTGCTCGAGTTTCTCACCGCAGTCGACACCACCCCACTCAGGATCACTGACCCATGCTAAAGAAAATCGCCCTCGTCGCCGGCTCCGTACTGTTTGCTGCCAACCTGATGGCTGCGACGCCTGCCAAAGCGCCGCACGTTCTGCTGGAAACTACCAACGGCCAAATCGAAATCGAACTGGACCCGGTCAAGGCGCCGATCAGTACCAAGAACTTTCTTGATTACGTCAACAAAGGCTTCTACGACAACACCATTTTCCACCGAGTCATACCGGGTTTCATGATCCAGGGCGGCGGTTTCACTCAGCAAATGCAGCAAAAGCCTACCGAAGCTCCGATCAAGAACGAATCCAAAAACGGTCTGCATAACGTCCGTGGCACGCTGTCCATGGCCCGCACCTCCGATCCGGATTCGGCCACCAGCCAGTTCTTCATCAACGTCAAGGACAACGATTTCCTCGACAGCGGTGACGGTTATGCCGTGTTCGGTAAAGTCGTGAAAGGCATGGACGTGGTGGACGTCATCGTCAACTCCCCGACCACCACCAAAATGGGCATGAAAGACGTGCCCGCCGATCCTGTATTCATCAAGTCGGCCAAGGTCATCGACTAAGCTACACAGGAAGCCTTGAGCGGTTGCCGGCCCGCGGCGCCGCTCACACTGTTCAAAGGAGAGCCCGTGCGCGGGCGGAGAACTGATGCTTTATCGCCGTTTTGAAAAACTGATCGACGTCTTTCGTGATGCACCGACGGCGGCTCCGCCGGATCGGGTTCTCCCTTTCTATACCTATTATCTGAAGCAGGTCTGGCCGAGTTTCGCCGCCTTGCTGATCGTCGGCCTGTTTGGCGCGCTGATCGAAGTGGCGCTGTTCAGTTACCTGAGCCGCATCATCGACCTCGCCCAGGGCACACCCAACGTCAATTTCTTCAATGAACACGGCATCGAACTGGCTTGGATGGCAGTGGTAGCGCTGATCCTGCGCCCGGTATTCGTCGGCCTGCATGACCTGCTGGTGCACCAGACCCTGAGCCCCAGCATGACCAGCATGATCCGCTGGCAGAACCACAGTTACGTGCTCAAACAGAGCCTCAATTTCTTCCAGAACGACTTCGCCGGGCGCATCGCCCAGCGCATCATGCAGACCGGCAACTCGTTGCGCGATTCGGCGGTGCAAGCGGTGGACGCGCTGTGGCACGTGCTGATCTACGCGATCAGTTCGCTGGTGTTGTTTGCCGAAGCCGACTGGCGCCTGATGATCCCGCTGTTGAGCTGGATCGCTGCGTACATGGGGGCGCTTTATTACTTCGTGCCACGGGTCAAGGAGCGTTCGGTGGTGTCTTCCGATGCGCGTTCCAAACTCATGGGGCGGATCGTCGACGGCTACACCAACATCACCACGCTGAAGCTGTTCGCCCACACCAACTTCGAACAGCAATACGCCAAGGAAGCCATCGAAGAACAGACGGTCAAGGCGCAACTGGCCGGCCGTGTGGTCACCAGTATGGACGTGGTCATCACCAGCATGAACGGCTTGCTGATCGTCACCACCACCGGCCTGGCCCTGTGGCTGTGGACGCAGTCGCTGATCACCGTCGGCGCCATTGCCCTGGCCACGGGCCTGGTGATCCGCATCGTCAACATGTCCGGCTGGATCATGTGGGTGGTCACCGGCATCTTCGAAAACATCGGCATGGTTCAGGACGGCTTGCAGACCATCTCTCAGCCGGTCAGCGTGACGGATCGCAATGAAGCCAAGCCGCTGGCCGTCGCCCGGGGTGAAGTGCGTTTCGAGCACGTGGATTTCCACTACGGCAAGAAGAGCGGGATCATCGGCGACCTCAATCTCAACATCAAAGCGGGTGAAAAGATCGGCTTGATTGGCCCGTCCGGCGCCGGCAAATCAACCTTGGTCAATCTGCTGCTGCGCCTGTATGACGTGGAGGGAGGACGAATCCTCATCGATGGCCAGAATATCGCTGAAGTTGGCCAGGAGAGCCTGCGAGAACGTATCGGCATGATCACTCAGGACACGTCGCTGCTGCACCGCTCGATCCGCGACAATTTGCTATATGGCAAACCCGACGCGACCGACGCCGAACTCTGGGAAGCGGTGCACAAGGCCCGCGCCGACGAGTTCATCCCATTATTGTCGGATGCCGAAGGCCGCAGCGGTTTCGATGCGCATGTCGGTGAGCGCGGAGTGAAACTGTCAGGCGGTCAGCGTCAGCGGATTGCGATTGCCCGCGTACTGCTCAAGGATGCGCCGATCCTGATCATGGACGAGGCCACGTCGGCCCTCGATTCGGAAGTTGAAGCGGCGATCCAGGAAAGCCTGGAAACCCTGATGCAGGGCAAAACCGTGATCGCCATCGCCCACCGCCTCTCGACCATTGCCCGGATGGACCGCCTGGTGGTGCTGGAAAACGGCAAGATCGCCGAAGCCGGCACCCACGCCGAACTGCTGGCCCATGGCGGGTTGTATGCACGGTTGTGGAAGCACCAGACTGGCGGCTTCGTAGGAATCGATTGAGTCTTGTAATCGCCATAACCCCTGTGGGAGCGAGCTTGCTCGCGATGGCGGTGGGTCAGGCGAAATAGATGTATCTGACCTACCGCTATCGCGAGCAAGCTCGCTCCCACAGGAGTTCATCTCCCACAGGGAGATCTTCAACATTCCAAAAAACCGCCGCAGCCTCTCAACCACGGGCTCTGGCGGTTTTCTATGGGCACTGGAATTCTCTAAAAACCCTGCTGTACTCAGCCAAGGTTCTGGAGATGGTTCTGCAGTCCATCTACTGGATGCGATAGGCAGTAAAAATTCGAAAGGACACGCTCTCATGTCTCTATTCAAACGTTCAGCGACAGAGTTGGTAGGCACGTTCTGGCTGGTGTTGGGGGGGTGTGGCAGTGCAGTGCTGGCCGCCGCCTTCCCGAATGTGGGGATCGGTTTGCTGGGGGTGTCCCTGGCGTTTGGTTTGACCGTGCTGACCATGGCGTTCGCCATTGGCCATATCTCCGGGTGTCACCTCAACCCGGCAGTGTCGCTGGGACTGGTGGTCGGCGGGCGGTTTCCGGCCAAGGAGCTGCCGGCTTACATCATTGCCCAGGTGATTGGCGGGGTGATTGCCGCAGCGTTGCTGTACTTCATTGCCAGCGGCAAACCCGGTTTCGACCTGGCCGGCGGCCTGGCTTCCAACGGCTATGGCGAACACTCCCCCGGCGGCTATTCCATGGCGGCAGGGTTTGTTTGTGAACTGGTGATGACGGCGATGTTCATCTTGATCATCCTCGGTGCCACCGACAAGCGCGCTCCGGCAGGACTTGCGCCCATCGCCATCGGCCTGGGTCTGACCCTGATCCACCTGATCTCGATCCCGGTCACCAATACCTCGGTCAACCCGGCGCGCAGCACCGGGCCGGCACTGATCGTCGGTGGCTGGGCGATTCAACAGTTGTGGATGTTCTGGGTTGCACCGCTGTTGGGCGCAGTGATTGGCGGCATAACTTATCGCTGGCTGGGCAAAGAAGACACTTAAAGCCCCAGACGAGGATCAGTCTTGCCGGTAAGGCAAGGCGGTCCTCGCCTCCTCTGCATACGCCAACACCCCAACGCGCTCTTGTTGCAGGAAGTCTTTGACCGCCGCCTTCAGACCCGCGTGACGCAAGTAATGCCAGGAATGGGTGATCACCGGTTCAAACCCGCGAATCAATTTGTGCTCGCCTTGGGCTCCAGCGTCGAAACGTTTAAAGCCATTGGCAATCGCATAATCCATACCTTGATAGAAACAAGTCTCGAAGTGCAGCCGATCAAACTCCGCCAGACAGCCCCAGTAACGACCGTAAAAACTGTCGCCGCCCACCAGGCTGAAGGCCATGGCCACCGGCCGTGAGCCTTGTTTGGCCAGCACCACACGAATCGATTCCGGCATGCGCTCGGCCAACAGGCTGAAAAACTCGCGCGTCAAATAAGGCCTTTGTCGACGCACCGCGTAGGTATTGGCGTAGCAGGCATAGACGAAATCCCACTGAGCCTGATCCAGCTGTCGACCTTCAAGCCATTCGAAATCAATGCCCTGTCCCGCGACTTGCTCACGCTCTTTGCGCATCTGCTTGCGTTTGCGTGAACTCAAGACATCGAGAAAATCCTGAAAGTCCCGATAGCCGCGATTCTGCCAGTGATACTGACAGCCAATTCGCTGCAACCAGCCGGGCTGTTCGACCAGTGCCGCGTCAGTGAACGGGTCGGTGAAGTTGATGTGAGCGCTGGAAAGCGCTTCGATCTCAAGGTAGCCCGGCAGGCTTTTAAGTAGCTCGAAACCGTCCTCGACGCTGGCCGCCAGCAAGCGCGGGCCGCTGACGGGACTGAAGGGCACGGCGGTCAATAATTTGGGGTAATAGTCGATGCCGGCCCGCTCACAGGCATCCGCCCAGGCATGATCGAACACGTACTCGCCATAGGAATGCCACTTGCGGTAACTGGGCAGTGCGGCGATCAGTCGATCACCCTCGACGTGCAACAGATGCTCGGGTTGCCAGCCGGAATGCGGACCGACACTGCCGCTGTCTTCCAGGGCACTGAGAAAGGCATGGCGCAGAAATGGCTGACGCTCAGGCACGAGCGCGTCCCAGGTATGCGGTGCAATTGCCGAAAGCTTTTCCAAACGTTGCAGCGGCATCAACTTCCTCTCCACTTTCTTACGTAAAAGCCTCGCGAGTATCGCTTAACGAAACCTATTCCACACCCCATTCCACGCCGATCCCACGCCCATTCCATACCCGCATTTCGCCATCAGTCCTCTGAAGAGCGTGTCCAAACAGACTTTTTATCGTCATCTTGGATTACTAACGCCCAGTACAGCGAACTGCAAGCCGAACTGACCAAGGAACAAGACCAGCAAATCGCTCGACAGGCTCAGCAAGAGACCAACGAGCAAATCGCAGTAACGGCGAAGAAAACCACTGAACTGAGTACCTTCGACCAGAAACTGGCATGGGCTGCCAAGACCCAATTCAAGGGTGACATGCGTTTACGTCAGGAAACTATCCAGAACAATGACGCGCCTAACAACAAAGACAAGAATCGTCAGCGAAGGCGTGCAATTCAAAAACGATCTGCGTCTGTACGCAGGCCAATTGGGTGGGCGCTTCGCTATCACTTACAATCTGAAAATGACCCTGGGCGGAAGACTCTACGCCTACGATAACGATGAAGACAGCGCATACCCTACCTCCGGCACCACCACTGCACCGTGTGCACTGGCCGTCAATGGCAACAGCCCGGGCGAAGAATTCAACCTGTACGAAGGTTTCGGTCAGCTGGACATTGGCGGTCTGCCAATGCCGTTGTCGCTATACGGTCAGTACGTCAATAACACCGAAGCCAGCAATGACCAGGACACTGCCTGGTTGGCCGGCGTCAAAACCAAGTTCTACGGCGTTGCAGTGGACTGCAACTACCGCGCGGCAGCAAGTTGAAAGTGAGCTACGAGCTGGACAAGAACTTCACCCTCGGCGCCACGTACTTCTTGGCTAACTCTGACCAAGTCAACGACAGCCCCAACAAGAAAGATTCGGACATCAACACCCTGCTACGGAATGTCCTTGCGACGTACAGCTGCGAGACGTTCGGCCAGCGCATCGGCGTCCGGCATCGTTTCTTCGGGCATGGCGCGCAATGTCGCCTGCATCAGCCGCATCTGACGAATGAAGCGTCGGCAATTAGGGCAGAACATCAGGTGATGACGCACCATCAGCCGCTCACGAAAACTCAACTGTCCGTCAAGATAATCGCTGGAGCGTGCTACTTGTTCCTTACAGGTCAGCATTCGCCGGTGTCCTCAAAATGTTCTACGGCCGCAAAGACCTTCAACCGCGCCCTGTGCAACAGCACGCGAACATTGGAGAGCGAGATGTCCAGAAGATTACAGATTTCTTCCAGCTCCAGCCCCTGGCGCTCGCGAAGTAACAACACACTTCTTTGCAGCTCTGACAGGTTCAACAACGTGTGATCGAGACATTTGCGCAACTCGCCTTCGGTCAACAGTGCCTCCGGCGTGTCCTGATGCCAGGCGAAGGGCGCGACCAGCCAGTGACCGTCACTTGGAGAAAAACGGTCGTCGTCGATTGTGCCATGGGGCGATGGAAGGTCATCGAGGAGTACTTCGCGACGGTTTTGTTTGTATCGACCTTTTGCCGCATTGGCGGTGATGGTCAACAACCAGGTCTTGAGGCTCGAACGCGCCTCGAATTGGCTCAGATTGCGCACAACCGATAACCAGGCATCCTGGACGATTTCGTCGGCATGCCGGTTACCCACAATCGCATACGCCACTGCTCGCATGGCGCTCTGGTAGGTGCTGACTAATTCTTTAAAAGCCTTTTGCTCACCGACCAGTAATCGCTCAAGCAGTTGCGAGTCGTCAGCCGCCATCAATCAATCTCCTTCTTCAGACTTCGAAAATGACGATGGCAAGACTGCACAGTGCGCAGTCCTGCCATCATTTCCGAAAACTACAGCGTCCTGCCGATTTCGAATGTAGGAAGTTTCCTGACAACCAATGGAAAAGGGCTACAAGGTTTGACTCAACGCTTGCGCAAAATCACGCTACCAATCGAATAACCGGCACCAAAAGAACTAAGCACGGCCAGCGAGCCGGCGGTGAGATCGTCCTGGTTCTTGTGAAACGCAATCACCGAACCGGCAGAGCTGGTGTTGGCGTAGGTGTCGAGAATCACCGGGGCTTCTTCTTCGGTGGCCTCGCGACCCAGCAGCTTCTTGACGATCAGGTGGTTCATGCTGAGGTTGGCCTGGTGCAACCAGAAGCGCTTCACATCGCTGATATTCAACGAGTTTTCTTCCAGGTGTGTCGCGATCAGCTCGGCAACCATCGGGCACACGTCGCGGAACACCTTGCGGCCTTCCTGCACGAACAGTTTGTCCCTGGCACCGATGCCCTCTTCCGCCGTGCGGTTGAGGAAGCCGAAGTTGTTGCGGATGTTGTTGGAGAACTTGGTCAGTAGCTTGGTGCTGACGATGTCGAACTGGTACTTGGACGTCGCCAGGTCCGCACGTTCGATGATCACGGCCGTGGCAGCGTCACCGAAGATGAAGTGGCTGTCGCGGTCGCGGAAGTTCAAGTGACCGGTGCAGACTTCCGGATTAACCATCAGGATGGCCCGGGCCTGGCCCAGTTGCACACTGTTGGTGGCTGCTTGAATGCCGAAGGTTGCCGAGGAGCAGGCAACGTTCATGTCGAAACCGAACCCCTGAATGCCCAACGCTTCCTGGACTTCGATGGCGATGGCCGGGTAAGCGCGCTGCAGGTTGGAACAGGCGACGATCACGCCGTCGATGTCCGCGGCCGTCTTGCCGGCGCGCTGCAAGGCTTGTTCGGCGGCGCCGATAGCCATTTGGCAGAGTACCGACCATTCGTCGTTCGAACGCTCCGGCAGGCGCGGCGCCATGCGTTGCGGATCGAGAATGCCCTCCTTGTCCATGACAAAGCGGCTTTTGATGCCGGAGGCTTTCTCTATAAACGCCGCGTTGGACTCGGTCAACGCTTCGACTTCGCCACGGGCGATGGCCTCGGCGTTGTCGACGTTGAATTGAGCAACGTAGGCGTTGAAAGACTGCACCAGCTCTTCGTTGGAGATGCTGTTGGCCGGGGTGTACAGGCCAGTGCCGCTGATGACGACGTTATGCATGGTTGTTTCTCTAATCTGTTCAGGCAGAAAGTATTGGCACCGACGTACCAACACACAAGGGGTCTGTTCCCGTCATGGGAAGCCAACCAGGCATCGCTTTATTCCGATTCACCCGAACCTTGAAGGGCTCAAAACCGCAGAACCGGCGTTTATAGGCGCGAAGTTTGCCATAAACATTGGGGTTTGGCCCTACTTGCTGGTTTAAACACCTACCTGACACAACACCCTACCTGTAGGAGCGGGCTTGCCCGCGAAGAGGCCGTCAGCTTCAGCATCAATGCTGACTGATACACCGCCTTCGCTGGCAAGCCAGCTCCTACAAGGGGCCGTATTACGGTTCGACCTGGGTCCACTGCTTGTTCAGACGCTTGTCGGAGATCGGCACCTTGGTCCCCAATTGCTGGGCGAACAGCGAAACCCGGTATTCCTCCAGCCACCAGCGATAGAGCTCCAGCTGCGGATCACGCTTGCCTTCCTGAGCGTGTTTGCTGGCGCGAGTCTGGTATTGGGTCCAGAGGCCAGACAATTCACCGCTCCACACCCGATCCCTCTGCACCTGAGCGCCGATTTTTTCAAAACGCTGCTCGACCGCTTTCAAGTAACGCGGCAATTCCTTGAGCCACACCATCGGCGTTTCACGGACAAAACCGGGATACACCAGGTGACTGAGCTGCTGCTTGATGTCATTCAAGGCCACGGCTTGCGCCAGGTCGATCTTGCCCTTGAAGCGTTTTTGCAGGCCATGCCACAACTTGAGGATTTCCAGCGTCAACTTCGCCAGACGCTCGGCGTGATCAGTCCAGCCACCCCGTTTGCGCTCGGCCAACGCCGCCAACCCGGCGCCATCACGCGGCAACGGGTCTTCACCCTCAAGAATGCAGCTGTCGAGACTGGCCAGCAGAATGTCTTCCACCAGACTGTCGATACGCCCCATGTCGCGGTACATCAGGCCCAGCTCGGTAAGCCCCGGCAACTTGCTGCGCAGGAACTTCGCCGGTTCGGCCAGTTGTTGCATCAACAAACGCTGCAAGGCGCGGCGATGCTGGAACTCCGCTTCAGCCGGCGTCGAGAAACGCCCTTCCTTGACCGTGCCGCCCTCTTCCACCAGCGCCGGGTAGACCGTCATCGACAGTCCGGCGATCTTCTGCTGGGTTTTCTCGGCAACTGCGGCAAAGACTTTGGCCTCCACAGGCTGCTGGCTTTTCGCGGTTTGCGGTACCGCCAATGCGGCTTGGCTGGCTTCGGCAAAACGTGCGGTGAGTTCAGCCAGGTCACGCCCTTCGCCAAGGAACTTGCCCTGGCCGTCGACGATTTCCAGGTTCATGCGCAAATGGCTGTCGACCTGCTGCGACGCCTCGGCCCACGCTTCATCGCTGACCCGCGCCCCGGTCATGCGCAGCAATTCTCGGCCCAACGCCTGAGGCAACGAACCCTCGGCGAACGTCATGCGTTGCAACGCCGCTTTGACGAAGTCCGGCACCGGCACAAAATTCTTGCGTAGCGCTTTGGGCAGATTGCGCACCAACGCAATGCACTTGGCTTCGATCACACCGGGCACCAGCCATTCCAGACGTTCCGGCGGCAGCATCGGCAGCAACGGCGCCGGCACGCGCAGGGTCACGCCATCGCGCGGATGATTGGGCTCGAAGTGGTAACTCAGCGCCAGTTCCAGATCGCCGATGTGCAAGGTGTCCGGGTAATGCAAGGCGGTGACTTCGCTGGCCTCGCGCGCCAGCACGTCTTCTTCGCGCATGATCAACAGCTGCGGGTCTTTCTGGCTGTTGACCTTGTACCAACTGTCGAACGTCGCGGTCTGGTGAATCTCCGCTGGCAGTCGCGCATCGTAGAAAGCGAACAGGGTTTCTTCGTCGGCCAGAATGTCGCGGCGACGGGCCTTGGCTTCCAGTTCGTCGAGTTGTTCCAGCAGTTGCGCGTTGGCCGTCAGGCATTTGGCCTTGGATTGAATCTCCCCGCGCACCAGACCTTCACGAATGAAAAACTCACGGGACACCACCGGATCAATCGGCCCGTAATGCACCGGCCGGCGGCCGACCACGATCAGTCCGAACAAGGTGATCTGTTCGAAGGCCACGACCTGACCGCGCTTCTTCTCCCAGTGCGGTTCGAAATGGTTTTTCTTGATCAAGTGCCCGGCCAGCGGCTCGATCCAGTCAGCGTCGATTTTGGCGACCATGCGCGCATAGAGTTTGGTGGTTTCCACCAATTCAGCAGTCATCAGCCACTGCGGGCGTTTTTTACCCAACCCGGATGACGGGTGAATCCAGAAACGCCGCTGACGGGCGCCCAAGTAATCGCCTTCATCAGTTTTCTGACCGATCTGACTGAGCAGCCCCGAGAGCACGGCTTTATGCAGCTTCGGGTAATCCGCCGGTTCTTTGTTGATGCTCAACTGCATGTCGCGGCAGATCAGGCTCAACTGGCGGTGCGAGTCGCGCCATTCGCGCAGTCGCAGGTAATTCAGGAAGTTCTTGCGACACCAATTGCGCAACGGGCTGGCCGTCAGCGCCTGACGCTGCTCTTCAAAACCGCGCCACAGATTGACCAGCCCGGCGAAGTCCGAGTCCACGTCTTTCCACTGCGCGTGGGCCTGATCCGCCGCTTGCTGACGCTCTGGCGGACGTTCGCGCGGGTCTTGAATCGACATGGCGCTGGCGACGATCAGCACTTCCTGCAAGCTGCCGAGTTTCGCCGCTTCCAGCAACATGCGGCCCATGCGCGGGTCCACCGGCAAGCGCGCCAGATTGCGCCCCAACGGGGTCAGCTGACTGTTGCGGTCCACCGCCGAGAGTTCCTGCAGCAGGTTGAAACCGTCGCTGATCGCCTTGCCGTCCGGCGGTTCGATAAACGGGAAATCAGTGATCTCGCCGAGGCGCAGGTGCAGCATCTGCAGGATCACGGCGGCGAGGTTGGTGCGCAGTATCTCCGGATCGGTAAATTCCGGGCGGCCAATGAAATCATCTTCACCGTAGAGGCGGATGCAGATACCGGGCTCGACCCGTCCGCAACGACCTTTACGCTGGTTGGCGCTGGCCTGGGAGATCGCTTCGATGGGCAGGCGCTGGACCTTGGCGCGATAGCTGTAACGGCTAATGCGCGCGGTGCCGCTGTCGATCACGTAACGAATACCCGGCACCGTCAGCGAGGTTTCCGCGACGTTGGTTGCCAGGACCACGCGACGCCCCGGATGCGACTGGAAAATCCGCTGCTGTTCGGCTGGCGAAAGGCGCGCGTACAACGGCAGGATTTCGGTGTGCTTGAGCTGGGCCTTGCGCAGCATGTCGGCCGCGTCACGAATCTCACGCTCACCGGGCAGGAACACCAGCACATCGCCAGGGCTCTTGCGTTCGCTGCGTTCGAATGCGGCGATTTCGTCGAGGGTGGCGAGGATCGCCTGATCCACGGTCAAGTCATCCTCGACGCGGTTGCCCTCTTCGTCCTGCTCCAGCGTCAGCGGGCGATACCAGGTTTCCACCGGGAAGGTGCGGCCGGAGACTTCGACAATCGGCGCGTTATCGAAATGTTTGGAGAAACGCTCCAGGTCGATGGTTGCCGAGGTGATGATGACTTTCAGGTCCGGGCGACGCGGCAGCAGGGTTTTCAGGTAACCGAGCAGGAAGTCGATGTTCAGGCTGCGTTCGTGGGCTTCGTCGACGATGATCGTGTCGTAGCGTTCGAGGTAGCGGTCGTTCTGGGTTTCCGCCAGCAGGATACCGTCGGTCATCAGTTTGATCAGGGTGTTGGAATCGCTCTGATCCTCGAACCGCACCTGATAACCGACCAGCGCGCCCAACGGTGTCGCCAGTTCTTCGGCCACCCGGCTGGCCACGCTGCGCGCAGCGATTCGACGGGGCTGGGTGTGGCCGATCAGGCCATGCTGGCCGCGACCGATTTCCAGGCAGATCTTCGGTAACTGGGTGGTTTTACCCGAACCGGTTTCACCGGCGATGATCAGCACCTGATGCTTGAGCAGCGCCTCTTTGATTTCGTCGCGCTTGGCGGCAATCGGCAAACTGTCGTCGTACCGAATCACCGGCAGGCTGGCCCGCCGCGCCAACACCTGATCACAGGACGCCTGCATCCGCGTCACCCACAGGGCCAGCTTGGCCTCGTCAGGTTTCTTGCGCAGCTCAAGCAACTGCCGCCGCAGCCGGTGGCGGTCGGCGAGCATGGCGTGATCGAGGTTTTTCAACAGTTTGTCGATGGAGGGCGATTCGTCGGTCATCGGGTACGCAATTCAGTCGTCTAGTGGCGCAGGGGGGCGATTGTCGCAGATTTGGCGGTACAAATGAGTGCCGCGATTTTTCGAACGGCCACTGCTCCCTGCAGGAGCCCGGCTTGCCGGCGATAGCGATCTTACGGACGCCATCGCCGGCAAGCCGGGCTCCTACAGGTTTGTGGTCGCCCAAACGAGGTTATTCGTTATCGAGGCCCTTGCGCCGATACGGGAACACGTCGATCACTTTGCCCGCCCGAATCGCTTCCTGCAGGCTTTTCCAGTAATCGGCGTTGTACAACTCGCCATGCAGTTGATCAAACAACTTGCGCTGCCCGGAATCCGCAAACAAAAACGGTGGAAACTCCTCGGGAAACACATCCAGCGGCCCGATCGAATACCAAGGCTCCGACGCCATCTCGTCTTCCGGCGTACGCGGTTGCGGGATATGGCGGAAGTTGGCCTCGGTTAAAAAGCAAATCTCGTCATAGTCATAAAACACCACGCGACCGTGCCGGGTGACGCCGAAGTTTTTTAGCAGCATATCGCCGGGAAAGATATTCGCCGCCGCCAGTTGCTTGATCGCCAGGCCGTAATCCTCCAGTGCCTCATGCACCTGCGCCTCATTGGCGTTTTCCAGGTACAGGTTCAACGGCGTCATCCGCCGTTCGGTCCAGCAGTGACGGATCAGCACGGTGTCGCCTTCCACCGACACCGTGGACGCCGCCACTTCGAGCAATTCTTCCAGGCACGCCGGATCGAATTTGCTCAACGGGAAACGGAAGTCGGCGAACTCCTGGGTATCGGCCATCCGCCCGACGCGGTCGACGCTTTTTACCAAGCGGTATTTCTCGATCACCGTGGCGCGGTCGACGTTTTTCGACGGCGAGAAACGGTCCTTGATGATTTTGAACACGGTGTTGAAACCCGGCAGGGTAAACACGCTCATGACCATGCCGCGCACGCCAGGGGCCATGATGAACTGATCGTCGGTGTTGGCCAGGTGATTGATCAGCGCCCGATAGAACTCGGACTTGCCGTGTTTGTAGAAACCGATCGAGGTGTACAGCTCGGCGATGTGCTTGCCCGGCAGAATACGCTTGAGGAAACCAATGAACTCCGCCGGCACCGGCACGTCGACCATGAAGTACGAACGGGTGAACGAGAAGATGATCGACACGTCCGCCTCATCAGTAATCAGCGCATCGATCTGAATCCCGCGACCTTCGCGGTGCAGCAGCGGAATCACCAGCGGCCACTGTTCGTCGTGGGTGTAGATGCGCCCAACCAGGTACGCTCCTTTATTGCGATAAAGCACCGAGGAAAACAGTTCGACGCTTAACTCCGGGTCTTTGCACACCCAGTCCGGCAGGTTCTCGCGCAGTTGCGCTTCGAGGCGACTCAAGTCACCGGCCAGATCGGCGTAATCCTCGCTGAAGCGGTAGTCGGCAAAAATGCTCGCGAGCATGCCGGACAACTGACCATGAGGTTTGTAGGTGCGGGTTTGTGCGGCGCGAGCCCGGCGCAGGCTCGGGCGGGTGGTGTGGATGAACATGCAGCCGTCGCTGATCAGGTCATGACTGAACAAACCGCAGAAAATCGAGTTGTACCAGGTCTCGGAGAGTTCATCGTCGAAACGCAGGTCGATCAGCGTGATGTACGCGCTTTTGACCAGCGGCCAGCAACTGACATCCAGCGTGTCGGCGTCGAACGCGATGCGCAGCCGTTCCACCGTTTCGCTGACTTTCTCTTCATAGAGATTGATCCGTGCAGCCGACGCAACTTGCGTCTCCTGCCACTGGGCCTGCTCGAAACGCGCCCGTGCGCCGTCGGTGATCTGACGAAAATGCTCGCGGTAATCGTCAAAGCCGTCGAGGATCATTCGGGCGATATCGGCGGCTGGCCATTGCTGCGGCATGGTGAGACCTCTGCGGGAATTCGTGAGCCCTGAGCTTAGCCAGTGAACCGGGTGCAGGAGAAGCGTAATTTTTAGCTCAGGTTATTTGCCCGTTTTTCGGTTGCCATCGATCTGGCGCTCAGCAACACTCTCGTCCCCAGCAAGGAAGGAGAGCACCGTGAACCCCGTCGATATCGTCCGTTTACTGTCACTGGCGGCCATTTGGGGTGCGAGCTTTCTGTTCATGCGCATCATTGCCCCAGTGATTGGCACAATCCCCACTGCTTTTTTCCGCGTGTCGATTGCCGCTACCGGCCTGCTGGTGATTCTCGGGCTGATGCGCATCAGCTGGGATTTCAAAGGCAAACTCAAAACCGTGATGCTGCTCGGGGTGATCAACTCCGGGATTCCGGCGACGCTCTATTCCGTGGCGGCCCAAGTGCTGCCGGCCGGGTACTCGGCCATCTTCAACGCGACGACTCCTAATAAATCGGCAATGTTATGATGAGCGCCTTCCTTCCTTTATAGGGGCTCTGTAATGCCAGTCGCCTACAGCTATATCCGCTTCTCTTCTGCCCAACAGCAACACGGTACATCCCTTGAGCGGCAACAGGAGATGGTCGGCAAGTGGCTCGTGGCGAACCCCACCTACACACGTAGTGAACTGAGCTTTCAAGACCTTGGGAAATCTGGTCGCGATGGGACACACCTCAAGAATGCATTTGGTCGTCTACTGGCGGCTGTCGAAGACGGTGTAATAAAAGCAGGCGATGTTGTACTGATTGAGGCTATCGACCGGGCTGGACGTCTGGAGCCCATGGAGATGTTGCCGCTGCTGTCTCAGATCGTGAATGCGGGTGTCAACATCGTCTCACTGGATGACGGGATCACGTACAACCGGGAGTCGGTGAACAGCAATCACCTGTTCCTATTGGTGGCGAAAGTCCAGCAGGCGTACACATATAGCGACAACCTGAGCCGTCGCGTCAAAGACGCCTACAAACGCAAAAGGGCAAACGCAGCCAAGGGCGAGTTTACAGAACGCCGTACGCCGCTCTGGCTAGAGAATACCGGCGATAAAGTTGAGCTGGTTAAAGACCTTCAACCGTTCATTGTCCAGATTTTCCAAGACTACGCAGCAGGGATTGGAGAACGTCGAATCCTTGCCCGGGTGCGCGGACAACATCCGCTGCTTGAGACATTGAACCCCACCACTATCAAGAAGTGGCTGAGGAACCCAACGGCTATCGGTCGCTGGCAGCCTTGGCCTGTTGATGGAGTGGAGCAAGCGCCTATAGATGATGTGTATCCGGCTGTCGTATCCAAAGAGCTTTGGTACAGGGTGCAGAAGCAGTTGGCGTCTGGCGCCAAGATCAAGGGTGCATCGAAGGCCTATCTGCTCTCGGGGTTGGTGACCTGTGGCCGTTGCGGCAAGAACTTTGGCGTGGTGGATACGAAGGTAAGCCCCGCTGCAATGTTGTGCATGTCCCGTCACCGACTCGGTGAAGCTGGGTGCACCAACAGCAAATCCATCCCGTACTCAGTGCTGGAGTACATCCTGTTTGCCACCTACTTCGAAGCACTCGAACGGGCTCTGGCTGGGCAACATCTCACCGCTAGCGAGAAGCGTGAAGTTGAAATCGAAGGTGAACTGGTCGAACTGCGCAAGCAGAGTGAGAACGCTGCTGAAGCGTTGGTGAAGTACGGCATGCTGAAGGCAATCACTGACGTACTGGACAAGGTGACGGCCAACATTCAGGCACTGGAGGAGGAACGCGCACTACTGAGAACTGCACCGCCACCGCCGTTCATTGCCGCACTTAATGCCCAGAACGATCTACGCGAGAATGATCCTGTAAAGCTCGGTGCACTGATCCGTGGCGCCGGATACAAGATTGTTTGTGACGGTGGGGACATTGTTGTAAACGAAGCTGCGAGCAACCTTAATGACCTGCCCGTGCAGAAGTTCCACTACAGCAGACTCAACCGAAAGACTGCCATGTACGAACTGACAGAAAATGGTCATCCCATGCACCTGCAAGGGGTTGGCACTGCTGGTTACGAAAAGATTCGTGCAAGAGATATAGAAGAGTCTGAGAAGACTGGCTGGGAGGAAGTGGAATTCGACACAAGGGACCGGCCATGGATAGTGCCCAATTTTCCAGAAGGCTGGAATTCCTGAATTTCCTATCCGCTGGGATCGCCTATCTGAATATCTGCCTCACGCTGAGCCCGGGAATATCCAGATGCACTCTGGAGAATGGGGAAATTGCGCACTAGCTGGCTCGTGGTTTGACCCCGCTCAGATGAGCTACGGAGCCCATAAAAGCCCTATGCCGAATATCCAGTGTAGTACAAGGCCACTGCATTAGAGTGGCCTAGATCGCACCACAGAGGCTTACAGCTCTGGATTAAGGGATGCTTTGACCTTTTGAACAGTGGTCGTGCTGCACTTCAATAAGGCGGCTACCTTGCGAATGCTCTTGCCGTCCTTCAGTAGTTCTGTGATGCGTTCATGCTTATCTGTATCTGCTTGGCGCCCCTTGTACGTGCCATCGAGCTTGGCCTTAGCAATCCCTTCAGCCTGACGGCGGCGACGGTCTTCATAGTCCTTACGGGCGACCACTGCCAGCATGTCGAGCAACATGCCATTGACCGCTGCAATCATGCCCTTGGTGAAGTCGTCCATGCCCGCTGCTGGCTTCAATGCTGCGTGACTGGTGGACAAGTCAACCGAAACAACCGTCACCTTCTTGGCTGCAATGATCGTCTTCAGCGATGCCCAGTCGTCTTGAGACAACCGGGAGAGACGGTCCACGCCTTCAATTAGCAGGATGTCACCTGCATGGCTGTCTTCTAGTAGACGGAACAGCTCAGGACGGTCCAGCTTCGTGCCACTCTCGTTCTCTGTGTAGAAGGCTGCGATCTTATGACCATTGTCAGCAGCGAACGTTACAAGTGCTTGCTTGGCGCGGGATGCATCTTGCTGAGAAGTTGAAGCTCGGAGGTAGGCACGGATGAACATGGTAAAGCCTCTGTGTCATTCTGGGTGTGTCACATCGTACCGTGTCATTCTGGGTGTGTCAACAACCTTGAAAGCCCTGTTTTAAGGGGTGTTTTGGCTACTTTTTGTACAGGTTTTCTGTAGTGCCTGAGCCACACCCTGAATGACACAGGCTCTGGGGTGTCTTCACTTTCCAAGATACCCAGCAGAGGTGATGACTCAAAAGTGAATCATATGAACCAAAGCTGGTTCATGTCTGAGCGTTTTCCTCACATTTACTGCGCGTGATGTGGCTCAACTCTGAGCCGCGTTGGGTTTATCGCACGAAAGGGAATGCGGCTTGAGCCACTGTAAGGGTATCGGCCCGCAGATAGGGCACTTGGCCGGGTGTGAGGGTGTGAGGGGATGTCAGGAAGGTGGGATATGGTGATGCGGAGGATTGGATGTGGGATTAGATGTTGGATAGTTATTTGAGAGGGTATGCCGAATGTACATACCCCTCATGCTGCTAGCTGATACTGCTCCTCTGGCGCTACTGGTGGGAATTCCAGATAGGCCGGAAACCCCTTGAAGCCCCAGCTGTCGTGGTACTTGCCTAGGACTGTACGCTTGAAGCACGGTTGATTCTTGTACTGCTTACGCCCTAGCACAATGGCAGTGTTCAAGCTCTCCAGTACGCCTATACGGGCTGCTGCAATCTCCTCAGCAGTGCAGATGCCAATGTCCAGCAACGCTTGCCATGTAGGTTCAAACGAGCGGTACAGGTTGGCAATGTAGCCTTCCCAGTTCGAACCACAGGCTTGCCACGGGTACAGGGTTGGGATGTCTACCACTGGCACCAACGTTTGAAGGTGCATGCGTTTCACCAACTTCCGCTCCAGCATTTCTACGGGGATTGAGAGCCCCTGTAGTGCTTTGAATGCCGCCTCTGTGATCAGTTTGACCAGTGCCTGACGGTCTGTATCCAGCATCTGTTTTGACGGCCTCCACGGGTTCCGAGTGTGGCAGTACTGTAGTGGTGTCCATGAAGCATTGAACAGATTGAGGAAGCTGTTGTACTGCTGCCGAGGGGAGTCCTCTGCCTGAGCCATGTCTTCAGTCTGGGCCAGGTACATTCCCAACACGCGCACTAGTCGCAGCATTACTTGGCAGTTGTCCCGGTGGCGCCCTGTGGCTGTGTCGGCGATACGCTCCAGCTCATCCGCGTAGATGCACAGGATCGCCCTTGCATATCGCTCTTGCTTGAACTTGTTGGTTGTCGTCGCGCCGCGTTGATACGCATCCATCTGCTCCAGTGTTTCGACATCAAGTGCCCCTAGACCACCTAACGTCCAGTGCTGGTCAAGGCTGCGGATGGCATTCCCTTTCTGCTGGCGGTTGTAGATCCGCTGCGCGAGTTCGTGGAGCTTACTGAGGTTGATCGACTTCACTTGGTCGAGGTAGTCGTCAAACTCTTTCCCAAGGAAGGCACGGATCTTTTCAATGATGGCTGCATCTGTGTCGCCCTTCTCTACTGCCCACTTCTGCTGCAAAGCACTGGCGGGGATTCGTAGACCTGCATCGGCTGGCACTGGCTTGTTGCTCTGGTGCTTGTTCAACTTACTGCAACCAATGAACAGGTTCGCTGGGTGAAGCAGGCCGATGTGCCCGAGACGGCCATGCCGTGGCTGGATATGGCAGATGTTGAACAGGTAGGTCTTGCGGTCTTCACTCCCGCCGTAGCACTTGTACATGGCGTTACTGAGAGAGTGCAGAGCTAGCAGTGTGGCGGATGTGTGTCCGGCCATTACTTGAATGGTGCTAGCCTTTCGGCAGTCTCCAGCTACCCACTGCCAAAAAGTGTTCTTAGGAAGCTTGGCGGATCGCTTCTCTACCTTTGCACTGGGCTTCTTGGCTCGCTGTGCCTTCTTTTTGCAGGCTTCGGTGCAGTATCGCTTGGCTGGATCGGTGAAGCGTTTTGCAAGGTACTCGGTGCTGCACGCTTTATGGCAGCAGATGTAATTACGCTGCGCGGGTTGGTTCCGGTTGTTCATAGCTTCCCTCTGGATTTGGGATTTCAAAATGGTGTTTGTACGCTTCGCTGATCAGGACATTGATGAAGTAGGAAGGGTTGTATTTCCCTCGTGCCTCCATCAGCTCCACCAGCTCTTTTTGGGCTTGCTCGTTAACGTTCAATCTCATGATTGGTACTCCTTAAAAGGGATAATTGTGCAGATGTTTACGCCTGCGAAGGCTCTAGCCTGCGGGTTTGCTCAGATTAGCGGGACACATTCCATACTACCTGCGGACCTTCACCGCCTTTCGCCAGACAGCAGAAAACCGACGCTAATCGTTTGATTATCGGCTGAGTGGTGTCAGGGGAAGGCGGGGACTATACAGGAAAGTTACTGAGCTGGCGCTGCTTTCATTGCATCAAGGTACGACTCAATCATGTAAGCCATAAAGTCACGGAGTGACATTCCTTGGCGACGTGCATGTAAATTCATGGCGCTGAAGTGTTCAGCGGGGATTGAGAAGTTGAGAGTCCTTGTTCCGACTTGTGTGTTCCTCACGCTGCTACTTCCTGCTTAACTTTGGCTTTAGTCTTTGGCGAGTAAGCACTCAGCAAGTCTGCTAGAGCAAATGCTTCTTCGGCTGCCTTGTGTTCTGCCTCGGCCTTAGCTTTAGCGGCTGCTGTGTCTCTTGCACGCTTCTCAATAGTAATCTGCATCTGGCGTTGAGTCTCGGCAACGTTACTTGCGTACCTCAGTTCCGCATACTCAGCTTTCGCAAGTTCAGTCAACTTAGGAAGCTCTGTTGCAATGATTGCATCTGGCTTACGCAAGGTGGCATGAAAGTAAAACCCATTAGCCCAAGCATTCACTACGGTGTAACCCTGCTGGATGAACCCCTGCAAGTCCAGAAGGGTTGCTGTAAGTAACTGATCCCGGCAGAAGTCAACATTAGCGGCCAGATCCTTCCAATGTAATCCCTCTGAGCGGGATTGATACTGAGCCTCTTTCTTGGCGATCAGCACTTGCAACTCTTCATCAGAGTGTTTGATAATTTCGGCAACTGCTTGCCCGTATTCGTATGTAGTTGTCATGCTCTGTTATTCCTTATGGGTTATGGTTGGTCGATAATATTTAGTTTGGTGGGTACAAAGCCCCGGCGCTGGCTCATCATTTTTCTAATTGATGCGGCTCTCTCTTCACGAGTTAGACCGGACTCCACTTGAGGGGTGTCTGTGCCTGCCTGTAAGGCTTTGTACTGGGCGATCATCTCTGCCTCATACTCAGCAACGGTTACACCGTGCCTAGCAGCTCCTGCCTTCAGGAGAGCGCTCCTCTCGGCTTGGATGGCGCCCATCTTGGCTTTGATTTGGGCAATCTTTCCGTTGTCCTGGGCAATCTGGAACTTGAGAACGTCGAGCTTCTTTACGTTCGCCCGATACCCTTGCAAGTCTGCCAATGTAGTGACCATGCCCGCTGGAAGCTTGGCCTCCACGGCATTCAAGTAGTTTAGTTCTGCCTCTGTTGCTTCAATGTAGTCAGAAGTCTTACTCTCTAACTTAGTATCAGAGTACGAGAGGATCGCTCCGTTACTCTTGTCTACTTCCAGATATAGTGTGTCAGCCATTATGGCGTCCCTTCTTGTGTTCGTTGACTAGTGTTCTGTTCTGCTTCCTGAGCCTGATATTGATGCTCAAGTTGCTCTTGGGTGTCTCTGTTGTTAGCTCTCCAAACCTTAACTTGGTGAGCGATACAGCAAAACCTGCTGTGAGGAGAACGACTGAAAAAAGCTCGTTGGCAAGACTCACAGCTGTGTTTGCGAAGCGGGCGTTGTGCCATAGTTGTTATCTCTTGTATGTATGGAATGTTTCTATAGGCCAAATATAACCCCGCACTCTGCATAGAGTCCCGGGGGAAAATGGCTATCAGGTTGTTTGCACTGAGTAGTGCGTAGAACATGCACTCAGAAGTGAGTACATGTGGAATTAGTGACCGTCTACGTTGCATCCTGACGGTCAAGGACTGGCATTGCGACTACAGAGAATGCCTGTACTCCAGAGTCACTATGGCAACAATCCACTCTAAGGAATGTTAGGTGCCGATCTTCTGCACTTGGATCAGCAGACAAGTGGTAGGCCAACACAGTTACGCAGGATCAGAAGTAACTATGCCGGAGCAGGTGGGAAACTTGGGGAGGGAGTTGCTGGTTAGTTCTTTAACAGAGGGGCTAATATTACCACATACATTCATCCTTGTCAAGTAAAAACTCACACTTCAGGCGATATTGCAAGCTTATTTTGATTTATTTTACGGGCGGGGATAACGCAGGTTTGCGTCATCATGATCGCATCGCCGTGTGTGAAATGTGGAAGGGTACGACCCTGCTGCACTGGCAGACTTCATACTGTGAAGGGCTTTCAGCGGTGCTAACCCATAAACACACTGCCGACCTCTTCCCACTGATGGGCGTGCTCATCGGCGGGTTGTTCTTTCATGAACGACTCACCGCCGCCAAGCTCGGCGGGGTCTTCCTCGGATTGTTGGGTGTTGGCGTCCTGACCCGCGCGGGCCCGGTGGCGTTTGACATGCAATTGCTGATGGGCGCCCTCGCCTGCCTGCTGGCCACGACATGCTATGGCTTCGCCGGTTTCCTCGCCCGCCGTTGGCTGGATCAGGCTGGCGGCCTCGACAGCCGTTTGTCTGCGCTGGGCAGCATGCTGGGGGCGACCTTGTTTCTGTTGCCATTGTTCGGTTACAGCGTGATCAGCCAACCGCCGACGAGCTGGGGTGGCTGGAATGTCTGGTTGTCGTTGCTGGGGTTGGGGCTGGTGTGTACCGCGCTTGCATACATCATTTACTTCCGTTTGCTCAGCTCGATCGGGCCGGTGAGGTCGATGACCACGACCTTCCTGATCCCACCGTTCGGAGTGTTGTGGGGGGCGTTATTACTGGATGAGCCGTTGTCCATGGCGCATGTCTATGGCGGGGTATTGATTGCGGCGGCGTTGTGGTTGGTGTTGAAGCCAGCGGTGGCGAAGGTGGCTGAGGTGACTGCCAAATAGTTTGGCGGTGTTGCAGATGACGCCATCGCGAGCAGGCTCGCTCCCACAGTGGATTTGCTGTGAACACACTATTTGTGAACACTGAAATTAACTGTGGGAGCGAGCCTGCTCGCGATGGCGATCGCCCAGACACTACAAGGCCGACTGACTCACCTCCCCATCCACCAACCGTTGAATCCCCAGCGGATTAGCGTTCTGCAACGCCTCGGGCAGTAATGCATCCGGATAATTCTGGAAGCACACCGGTCGCAGGAACCGATCGATCGCCAGCGTCCCCACCGACGTCCCTCGTGAATCGGTCGTGGCCGGGTACGGTCCGCCGTGTACCATCGCCTCGCACACCTCGACCCCAGTCGGATAGCCATTGAGCAAAATCCGCCCGACCTTTTCCTGAAGCATTTCTGCCAGCCAGCGGTATTCCAGCAACTCCTCGGCCTCGCCAATCAAGGTCGCTGTCAATTGCCCGCGCAACCCCTGCAACGCGGCCACCAACTGAGCCTGGCTCTCGATTTCGACAACGAGGGTGGTCGGCCCGAAGACTTCTTCCTGGAGCAGCTCATCCCCCTCAAGTAACAGGCTGACATCGGCCTGAAACACCTGCGGCTGAGCTTGATAACCCTGCTGCGGTCTACCCGCCAAGTGCGTCAGCCCCGGATGCTCGTGCAGCTCGCCAAGGCCATGGCCATAGCTGACCAGCGTACCGGCGTTGAGCATGGTTTGCGCCGGTTGCTGGTTCATGCTGGCGCAAAAGGTTTCCAGGAAGATACTGAACTGCGGCGAACGCAGGCCAATGATCAGACCGGGATTGGTACAGAATTGACCACAACCCTGGCTCACTGATGCGGCAAGCTGCGCGGCGATTTGCTCACCGCGTAGCGCTAACGCTTCGGGCAGCAGGAAGACCGGGTTGATGCTCGACATCTCGGCAAACACCGGGATCGGTTGCGGCCGGGAGGCGGCCATATGGCTCAGGGCATTACCCCCCTTGAGCGAACCGGTGAAGCCCACCGCTTGAATCGCCGGGTGTTTGACCAGCCACTCACCGACGCCCCCGCCGTAGATCATGTTGAACACTCCCGCCGGCATCTCGGTGCACTCGGCGGCACGAATGATCGCGTCTGCCACCCACTCGGCCGTCGCCATGTGACCGCTATGAGCCTTGAACACCACCGGGCAACCGGCGGCCAATGCCGACGCGGTATCGCCACCGGCGGTGGAGAACGCCAGCGGAAAGTTACTCGCGCCGAACACCGCAACCGGCCCTAAAGCGATGCGGTACTGACGCAGATCCGGACGTGGCAATGGCTGGCGATCCGGAAGCGCCTGATCAATCCGCGCACCATAAAAATCCCCGCGACGCAGGACTTTGGCGAACAAGCGCATCTGCCCGCTGGTGCGTGCGCGCTCGCCCTGAATTCGCCCGGCCGGCAGCGCGGTTTCACGGCACACCGTGGCGACGAAATCATCGCCGAGGGCATCGATTTCATCGGCGATGGCGTCGAGGAACCGTGCGCGTTTTTCCGCGCTCAGGTTGCGGTAGACCGGGTAAGCGGCAGCCGCGGCTTTGGCGGCGGCATCCACTTCGACTTCAGACGCCTGAAAGAACGTGCCCGGCAGCGGTTCGCCGGTCGTTGCATCGAGGCTTTGCAGTTGCAACGTGCCGTTGGCGCTACGGCGACCGCCGATGTAGTTGTGTCCCAGTGGCAATGTCATGAAGGGTTCCTTTTGAAAGGCTTAAAGCGCACGCACCTGACCGATGGCCAACGGCTGGGCGCTTTCGCCGATACCGTTCACCAGTGGCGCACCAAACTCATCGAGGCTGATCTGGAAGCGGTCGCCCGGCTGGGTTTTCACCCCGTCGGCAAACGACAGCGTGGCGGTGCCGAAGTAGTGCACATGGACATCGCCGGGGCGCAAAAACTGCGTGTATTTGAAGTGGTGGAATTCGAGGTTGGCAAGGCTGTGGCACATGTTGTCTTCACCGCTGAGAAATTCCTTTTCCCAAATCGTTTCGCCGTTGCGTTTGATCCGGCTGGTGCCGACCAGGTGCCTGGGCAATTCACCGACGCGCAACTCAGGACCGTACGAGCAATAGCGCAATTTCGAATGCGCCAGGTACAAATAATTGCGCCGCTCCATCACATGGTCGGAAAACTCGTTGCCCAAGGCATAACCGACGCGATACGGCAGGCCGTCGTCGCCAATGACATACAGACCAGTCAACTCCGGTTCTTCACCGGCGTCTTCGGCAAACGGTGGCACTGGAAAATCCGCGCCGGGGCGCACGACGATGCTGCCGTCGCCTTTGTAGAACCACTCCGGCTGCGCGCCGACCTGCCCGGCTGCGGGTTTTCCGCCCTCCAGGCCCCACTTGAAGATGCGCATGGTGTCGGTCATGCCGGCTTCGACTGCGCCGTCATGCTGGTGCATTTTGTCCCGCGCCGCTGCGCTGCCCAGATGGGTCAGGCCGGTGCCGCTGATCAGGCAATGGGCCGGGTCTTCGTGATCCAACGGCGGGAGAACCTTGCCTTGTTGCAACAGTTGCGCGTAATCCGGGCCTGCCTCGGTGCCGCGTTGAGCGACTTCTTCTTGCAGGCTACGTTGGGCGCGAATCGCCGCGAGTGCCAGTTCACGGGTGCTGCGGATGCCTTTGAGCACCTGCACCTGTGCCCCGTCGACGAGGCCGACCTGGCGCTCGCCGGCAGTGTTTTCAAATTGAATCAGGCGCATGACGGCCTCCAGAAAGTCGGGGATGGCACCGCCCGAAAGCGGCGCCTCAAGGTCACTCGATGATGTTGAAGTCGCTCAAATACTCATCGGAGATTTCCAGGCCCAGGCCCGGCTTGTTGTCGTCGAGCTGGATGTAGCCGTTGACCGGTTGCGGCTCGCCCTTGAACACGTAGTAGAAGAGCTCGTTGCCGACCTCGACGTCGAACACCGGGAAGAATTCGGCCATCGGCGAGGCGGTGGTGGACATGGTCAGGTGATAGTTGTGCATCTGTCCGGCGTGCGGAATCACCGGCACCGACCAGGCTTCGGCCATGGCGTTGATCTTGCGCGCGGCGGTTATGCCGCCCACGCGATTGGTGTCGTACTGGATCACGTCGACAGCGCGGCGTTCCAGCAGGTCCTTGAAGCCGTAAGAGGTGAATTCATGCTCACCTCCGGAGATCGGCATGATCCCCATTTTTTTCAGTTCGATGTAACCCTCGATGTCATCGGCGATCACCGGTTCTTCCAGCCAGCGCGGCTCAAACTCAGCGAGTTTTGGCAACATGCGCCGCGCATATTCCAGGGTCCAGCCCATGTAGCATTCGAGCATGATGTCGATGTCGGGGCCGGCCAGATTACGCAGCGCGCGCACTTGTTCGATGTTCTTGCGCATACCCGCCGGGCCGTCTTTCGGGCCGTAGCCGAAACGCATTTTCAGCGCGGTGAAACCCTGGTTCAGATAACCCTGGGCTTCTTCGAGGAACAGGTCGAGGTTGTCGTTGGCGTAGAGTTTGGAGGCGTAGGTCCAGATCTTTTCCTTGGTCCGTCCGCCGAGCAGTTTGAACACCGGTTTGTTCACCGCTTTGCCCATGATGTCCCAGATCGCGATGTCGATCGCCGAGATCGCCGCCATGCCGATGCCTTTACGACCCCAGGCGTGGCTCTGGCGGTACATTTTCTGCCAGATGTACTCGTTGTCGAACGGGTCTTCGCCGATTGCAATCGGAGCCAGGTAAGTGTCGATGATTTCCTTGGCCACCCGTGGCGCCAGAGCGCAGTTACCGATGCCCACCAGACCGGTATCGGTCTCGACTTCCACCACCAGCCAACCGTGAAAACGGAACGAGCCCATGGCGTCGCCGCGTTCGAACAGGATGTCGCTGGCGTTGGTGCAGAAGTGTGCTTGAGGGGGAACGACTTTGCCTTTCCACTCAAAAACACGGGTACGGATTGCTTTGATTTTCATGAATACAGTTCCTTGCGCTGCCGGCTTCTTGTAGTTGTCAGGTCGCTGCGCAGAACCGCTCTGGGGCGGGTCCGGGCAATTCGATGAAGCGACTTTAGCCAGCACTCGGGGGGGCGGATAATCACTTATGCGTATCCGGCGATAACCTGGGGTGATCGCATCCAGGGATTTTTGCCTGGATGGGGTTATCAGGCGCAACACAAAACAAATGTGCCGGGCTGCTGGCGACGAAGCCAAAACAGACAGCCAGGATGTCAGGGCCCGAGACAAATCCCGCCCATAAAAAACCCCTCTTTCGAGGGGGTCTTTAAGTAGCGTTATCCGGCATCAAGTCATCTGAATGATGGTCTGCATGATGGTGCTTTGGGTGGAGATGGTCTTGGCGTTCGCCTGGTAGTTGCTCTGCGCCTTGATCAAATCAACCAGTTCGTTGGTCAGGTTGACGTTGGACTCTTCCAGCGAGTTGGACACGACTGAACCCAGCGTACCGGTTTTCGGTGCATCGACGCCGGCTACGCCTGAGGCGTAGGTTTCCTTCCAGGAAGTACCACCGATTGGCTGCAAGCCTTGTTCGTTGGCGAAGCTGGCAATGGCTACCTGGCCGATGGCCTTGGTCTGCTGGTTGGTGAAGTTGGCGGTCATGACACCGCTTTCGTCGATGGTCAGGCTGGCGATCTGGCCAGTGGCGTAGCCGTCCTGGTACTGCGCAGTACGCGCGGTTGGCGAGGCGTACGAGGTGGTTTTGGTCAAATCGAACGCAACACCGCCAGCAGCGGCATCCGAGCCGTTCAAGGCCCAGGTTGGCGGGTTGGCGTTGGCGTCAACCAGTACGCCCGGATTCCAGCCTTTCATGGTCAGGGTGGTGCCGCTTAGATTCCAAGAAGCGGCCGGAGGCGGGGGAGCTGGAGTTGTGGTCGCCATCGTCTTGATGCTGCCATCGGGATTGAAGGTGATGTCAGCTACCAACGGCACCGGTGGGTTTTGCGTCGGGTCGCCAGGGCTACGGCCGTCCATGTAGGTGTAAACAGTCCAGGAGTTGGCCCCCGGATTTTTAACGTAGTACTGGTCCATCGAGTGCTGGTTACCCTGCGTGTCGTACACAGGGGTGGAAATGGTTTTGTTGTAGCTGTTGGTGTCTTTGACGTTGAACGGAGTCACCGTTGGCAGTGCGTCCGAGGAGTTCAGATTCATCGTCTGATTGACAAGCGTGGTCGCATGCGGCGTCAGACTCGACGTATCGATTTTCAAGTCAGTCAGCACGCCGTTGATGATCTTGCCGTTGGCGTCTACGCCATAACCCTGCAAGCGGTTGCCGTTGTTGTCGACCACATAGTTTTGGGCGTCAGTCTTGAACGCACCGGCACGAGTGTAGCTGAGCGAACCGTTGTCGCTCATGATGAAGAAACCGTTGCCCTGGATGCCCATGTCCAACACGTTACCGGTGTTGCTCACGTCGCCCTGGCCGAACTGCTGGGAAACGTTGGCCAGGCGTACGCCGTTGCCGATGGTCTTGCTGCCGGTGCCCAGGCGGGTGGCCGAGTACACGTCTTCGAATTCTGCGCGGGAGGATTTGAAACCGGTGGTCGCGACGTTGGCGATGTTGTTGCCGGTTACGTCCAGTTGTTTGTTGGCGGCATAGAGACCGCTAAGGCCGATATTGAAAGACATAATCCACTCCTTTGTGCCGCGTTAGCCGGCTCTATATACCAATGGTTTGTACTTTGGACAGGGCAACACTGCCCAAACCTGCCAGGTTCAGCATCATCTCGCCGCCGGTCTGGCTGATGGTCACGCTGTTGACGGTTGCGGGCAGGTAAGTCACCAGCGAGGTCGCCTGGCTGTCATAGGTTGCGGTGGCGGCGAACTTGTACGTTCCGGCCGCGGCCACTTCGCCCGCATCGTTTTTACCGTCCCAGATGAAACTGGCATTGCCCGCTGGCTGGCTGCCCAGGTCGATGGTGCGAACGACTTTACCCTCGGCATTGGCGATCTTGATCGTCACCGGGTCCGTCGATGCCGGCACGATTGCCGTACCGTTGAAACTCTTGGAGGTATCAACCACTGCGGTGTCGGTCTGGGCGACCACCGAGCGGCCGACCAGCGAAGAAGCTTGCAACGCTTGCGACGAGTTGTAATTGCCGGCAATGCCGCTGACCGTATCGTTCAGCGTGGTGATGCCTTCCAGGCTGCTGAACTGCGCCAACTGAGCGACGAACGCGCCGTTGTCTTGTGGCTCAAGCGGGTTCTGGTTTTTCAGCTGGGTCACCAGCAATTGCAGGAACGCGTCTTTGCCCAACGCTTTTTTACCGGTGGCGCTGCCTGTGGCGGCTGCCAGGCCGTCGGTGCCGGTGCTACTGGTCTTGACCGAGGAGTTGGCCAAAACATCCTTGAGACTCAAGCCGCTGGTGGTATCGATAACACTCATCAGAGTCGCCCCTTATCACTGACCGAGGGTCAGGACCTTCTGCATCATGGTTTTGGCGGTGTTCATCATTTCGGCGTTGGTCTGGAACGAACGGCTCGCGGAAATCATATCGGCCATTTCTTCGACGACGTTGACGTTGGGGTAGTAGACGTAACCCTTGGCATCGGCAGCCGGGTGGTTCGGCTCGTAGCGCGCTTCAAGGTTGCTCTGGTCTTCGACTACGCCGAGCACTTGCACGCCTTGACCGGCAGCGTCCTGGCTCTGGAACAGCGAATTACTGCCGCCGCTCTGGCCGCCCTGGAACATGGTGGCGAACACCGGGTGACGGGCACGATAGGTCTGATCGATGCTCGACGAGACCGTTTCGGCGTTGGCGATGTTCGAGGCCACGGTGTTCAAGCGAGTGGTTTGGGCACTCATGCCGCTACCGGCAATGTTGAAAACACTGGATAAGGACATGACTTACTCTCCGCGCAGGGCTGACATGAGCCCTTTGAATTTGCTGTTGAGCAGGGTGAAGCTGGCCTGGAAGCCGACGGCGTTTTCCGCGTAGTTCGACTGTTCCAGCTGGGCGTCCACGGTGTTCTGGTCGATCGATGGTTGCATCGGCGTGCGATACAGCAGCGACTCGTCGCCATTGCCCAGGCCTTGAGCTTCGATATGACGGCTATTGGTCATGTTCAAGGCAAAAGTACCGTTCTTGGTTTTCTCGTTCTGTGCGGCGAGCACTTTCGAGAAGTCCAGATCCCGAGCCTTGTAGTTCGGGGTGTCGGCGTTGGCGATGTTGTTGGCCAGGACTTCGGCACGCTGAGCGCGAAAGCCCAGGGCTTGTTCGTGGATACCGAGCGCTTTATCGAAGCTGATGCTCATGTCGGGAAACCTTTGGGTGACCTGATTTTTCGTAACAGAGACATAGCAAGCGGCGTGCCAAATAAAAAAAGCCCGGAAACCGGGGCTTTGCGGGGAGTGGCAAGGCGGCAATGCCAGAAAAGCGGCAACCGGGTTCCGTTATCTGCCGCTTTTCTGCCGCTTATCACCCTCCAAAGAACACAACGTACCTTGTGGGAGCCGGGCTTGCCCGCGATGGCGGTCTATCAGTCACATCAACTTCGCCAGTGATACCGCCATCGCGGGCAAGCCCGGCTCCCACAGGGTCTAGAGGTGGTGGCGAGAAATCACCAGGCAAAAAAAAAAGGGAGCCCCTGAGGGCTCCCGTTTTTGTGCCGCCGACGAATCACTTCGCCTGGTAAATAATCCCCGGGCTGCACTGGACCATCTGGTAATGATCCGGCAAACCGTTCAGCGCTTCGGACGCACCGAGGAACAAATAGCCACCTGGCTTGAGCGTGCTGTGTATGCGCAACAGGATGTCTTTCTTCACCTCGGCGGAGAAGTAGATCAGCACGTTGCGGCAGAACACGATGTCGAACTTGCCCAAGGCTGCGTAGCTGTCCAGCAGGTTGAACGAGCGAAACTCCACCCGGCTCTTGATCGGCGCCTTGATCGCCCAGCGCCCCGGCCCTTTCGGGTCGAAGTAACGCTGAAGGCGCTCGGGCGACAGACCACGGCCAATCGCCAGGCTGTCGTACTCGCCAGTCTTGCAGTTGGCCAACATGGTGCCGGACAGATCGGTGGCCACAATCTGCGCGCCCATCTTCAATTGGCCCAGGTTGACGCGTTCGAACTCATCGATGGACATCGACAGCGAGTACGGCTCCTGCCCCGACGAACAGGCCGCCGACCATATCCGCAAACGCTGACCGGGTGAGGCCTTGATCGCTTCCGGCAATACCTTGTTCTTCAACACTTCAAAGGGATAGGTGTCACGAAACCACAAAGTTTCGTTGGTAGTCATGGCATCCACCACCATTTCGCGCAAACCGCTGCGTGGCTGGGTCTGAATGCGTTGGACCAACTCACCCAACGACTTAATGCCCTGCTGTTCCATCAGTTTGTTGAGACGGCTCGAGACCAGATACTGCTTGTTTTCACCGAGCAAAATGCCACAGGCTTTTTCCAGGAAGACCCGGAACTGTTCAAAATCCAAATTACCCGTAGACAAAGATGCCGCCTCTTAAATCGTGTGAACCACCAGGGGCAGAAGGCCCCTAGCTGATGTCTGCTGCTTTGATCCGGTCGACTACCCGGGATGCCAGGTCATCAGGGCGGAACTTGGCCAGGAAGTCATCGGCACCGACTTTCTTGACCATCGCCTGATTGAAAACCCCCGACAACGAAGTATGCAGGATGATATGTAGCTTTTGCATGCGTGGGTCGTTGCGGACCTCAGCCGTCAGTGTGTACCCATCCATCTCCGGCATCTCGATGTCGGAAATCATCATCAGGAACTCTTCTTCCGGCTTTTTCCCTTCGTCGACCAGCTTGCGCAAGTAATCCAGCGCTTGCCTGCCGTCGTTCAACGCCACCACTTCAACGCCGACGGTTTGCAGGCAACGGCTCACCTGTTTGCGCGCCACCGACGAGTCATCGACCGTCAAGACCTTCAAGGACAAGGCCTTGTGCTGGGTTTCGAGATCGACCACACCGACCGAAATCGCGTCTGGTGTCGGCGCGACTTCCGCCAGCACTTTTTCGACGTCGATGATTTCGACCAGCTGATTGTCGACCCGCGTCACAGCTGTCAGGTAATGGTCGCGCCCCGTGCCCTTGGGTGGCGGATGAATCTCCTCCCAGTTCATGTTGACGATGCGCTCCACCGAGCGCACCAGGAAACCCTGAGTCTTGGTGTTGTACTCCGTGATGATCACGAATGGATTACTTTGATCTTTCAACGCGCCGGAGCCGGTCGCCATCGCCAGATCAAGAATCGGAATAGTCGCCCCCCGAATACTTGCCACACCGCACACGACAGGACTGGATTTTGGCATCAGCGTGAGTTTGGGGCATTGCAGCACTTCCCGAACCTTGAACACGTTGATCCCATAAAGCTGCTGGCCGTCGAGACGGAACAACAACAGCTCAAGGCGATTCTGCCCTACCAGCTGCGTGCGCTGGTTTACCGCATCCATTACACCAGCCATGCACCGACTCCTACACAACGCTTGAATGTGTTGCGACGCGCTGTCATCACAAAACGGCACGGCGCTTGCTTTTTAACGCGTATGAACACAGAACCGACATTTTTTCGACGCCTCACATCAATCGCTCGCCAATGGCTTTGCGCGATATCGGCCGTCTGCCTGTTCAATACTGGCAGCCCTGCCCTTGCTGACGCAGTTACCTTGCCTGACATGCTTATCGGCGTCACTCAGGGCTTTCTTGAATTCACTGTCGAAGACTATTTGGCGACCAGCCAAACCGAAGGTCGCTATGAGATTCAGGTCAATCAGCTCGATCCGCGACTGCGCATGCCCCTGTGCGACAAGGAATTGACAGCCACTTTAGAGAGCCCTGCGATCCCGATTGGCCGGGTCACGGTCAAGGTACGTTGCGACAGCACCGCCCCCTGGACTGTCTTTGTACCCGCTCAAGTCCGCCTGTTTCGCGATGTCGTCACCACCACTCGACCGCTCAAGCGAGCCGGCTTTATCGAGTCGGGTGACGTCATGCTGCGCGAACGAGACATCAGCCTGATCAGCCAGGGTTACTTCACCTCTGTGGATCAGGCGATCGGACAGAAGCTGACCCGACCAACGGTCACCGATCAGGTCCTGACGCAGGTCCATCTCGAACAGGCCGAAGTCATCAGCAAGGGCGACCAGGTAGTGATTACCGCCCGCAGTGGTACGCTCAGCGTGCGCATGCCGGGCGAAGCGCTGTCAAATGGCGGCTTGCGTGAACAGATTCGAGTGAAAAACCTCAACTCCCAACGGGTCATCAAGGCGCAGGTCATGGCGCCGGGCCAGGTGGAAGTGGCCATGTAGGGAGCCTTGTTGGTGAAAGCATGGCGCTGATCGTGGCGGTTCCCTAAACTGTGCCGCGCGCAGGAAATGCGCTGGCGCATGCACGCTCATTGATAAATGGGCCTAAAGTTTTTGCAAGGAGAGCCGAAAACATGGCAAGCGTCCAAATTCCCAGAGGTTTTTTATCATGGTCATCGATTTCAGCCGTTTGAACAGTTCCTCGTCACTCACCGGCAGTACGCGTACCAGCGCCAACAAGGACACTGCCGAAGCCGGCAAATCCGTGCCGCTGAATACCCCGGCCGAACAGGCCAGTACCGCCAAAAGCGGGGAATCGGTACACCTCAGCAATGAGGCTCAGCAGTTGCAGAAGGTCACTGACAAGCTGCGCGATCAGCCTGCCGTCGACAACGCCCGCGTGGCTGAGTTGAAAGCAGCGATTGCCGATGGCAGCTATAAAGTCGACAGCAACCGTGTAGCCAGCAAACTGCTCAACTTCGAAGCCCAGCGCTAGGCCACGGCCTGCGCCAGGCTTTTGGACGCTTAAAACCCAAGGCCAGCCATGCACGACACTAATTTACTGCAACTGATCATCGACGACTTTGCTCCAGCGCAACACTTGCTGGAATTACTGCAAACCGAGTCCCTCGCCTTGCATGGTCGCGACATGCCGCTGCTCGAAGACATTCTGGCGCGCAAACAGGCAATGATCATTCTGCTCGAACAGCATGGCCGCAAACGCAGCGAAATCCTCGCCAGCCTCAACCTGCCCACCAATCGCCACGGCCTGGAGCAACTCGCCAGCCAATCAAGCGTCGGTGATCAGTTACTTGCGCAAAGTGATGCCCTGACCGACCTTCTGGCTCAGTGCCAGGCCATCAATGTCAATAATGGTCAGTCGATCCTGATCCAGCAGGCCGCCACGGCCCATCAGCTGAAAATTCTCACCGGCGGCGAACCACCCGCGCTTTACGATGCCCGCGGATCAACCTCCATGCTAGCGAAGCCACGCCCGCTCAGTCAGGCTTGAACCTGTCGATGAGTTCGCTCTATCTAGGCGCGTCACATGCTGGCAATATACTGGCAATGCGCAAACATATTTTGTCCGGAGAATGATGAACCGTGTCCAATGCCTTAAACGCGGAAGATGCTCCACAGCCACCCAAGGTGCTTTCCACGCCAATGGAGATCGCTGGCAACCTTCGGCAGCTACAAGAGAGTCATGACCCTCTGATCATTACGTTCCATGAGCGCAACCAGCGTTTCCAGAGCTATCTGGTTGACGTCGATCGTGACGCAGACATGATCGCCCTGGACGAAATGGTGCCCCGCGATGGCGAACGCTATCTGCTGGCGGGCGAATCGTTTCGGGTCGAAGGCTTCCATGAGGGCGTGCGCATCGCTTGGGAAAGCAACGGCCCACTGAGCATTGACGAATTCAGCAACACGCGCTGCTATCGCGGCAAACTCCCCGATGAGGTGGTTTACCACCAGCGCCGAAACGCCTTCCGGGCGGCATTGAAGCTGGCGCAGCTGGTCGATGTCGAACTGGGTGGTGAAAAGCTCAAATCCCCGGTCAGCGGCAAGCTGCTGGATATTTCCGCCACCGGCTGCAAGCTGCGCTTTGACGGTGACATCACTGGCCAACTGCAATTGGGTCAGGTCTACGACCGCTTCGTTGCCGCCCTACCCTTCGGCAGCATGAGCACACCAGTGGAATTGCGTTACCTGCACTTCGAAGAAAGGATCTCCACCACCTTCGCCGGTATCCGCTTTCACAACATGAGCGGGATGGTGCAGCGTCAGGTCGAGCGCTTCGTGTACCAGCTTCAGCGTGAAGCACGGCGCTTCGACAAAGACGACTTCTGATTCAACGCTTCAACAAAAAACGGGCAGTCCCTTGCGGTGACTGCCCGTTTTTTTTATGCATCAAACGTCAGGGTCTGGCTTCAGTAAAACTTTGTTCGCGTCCTGAGTCAGGATCCTCCGGTGGCGTCGGTTCTGCTTCCGGTTCCAGCTCTGAATCCGACTCCGGATGGGGCGGGCTGTGCATCTGCTCCTGCACGACCTGCTCATCGACACGCGGGTCAAGGCACGCCACCAGCGGCGAACTCGACATGCTGTCCGGCATGGCCACGTGATGCAGCGGCGCGTCGTCGACCTGATGCAGATTGGTGACCGCTTTTGGGCGGATCCGCCACACGAGCACCAGCGCAAAAAAACTGAAAAATGCATAGAGCATGTGGCTGCCGAACAGCTTCATCAGCACGCCCGCGACCAGCGGCCCGATGCTGGCGCCGACACCGTATGTCACCAGCAGCATCGCCGTGAGCGAGACCCGACGATCTCCTTCTACGTGGTCATTGGAGAACGCTACTGCCAACGGATACAGGCAGAACTGCACCAGCGAACACAAGAACCCGGAGATGAACAACACCTCAATCGGCACGGTCTGCAGGATCGCCAGCGGCAACGCGGCCAAAGCCAGGCTGAAGGCAAAACAGCGGATCAACAGCGCCCGGTCATAGCGGTCAGACAGCCACCCCAACGGCCACTGCACCAAAAGGCCGGCAAAAATACAGCTACCCATGAACAGACCGACCTGTTCGTTGGACAACCCCTGCTGGGACGCATACAACGGCGCCAGACCGTAGAACGAACCCACAATCAACCCCGCCCCCAACACCGTACTCAACGACTGCGGCACGCGCTTGATGAAGAAGCGCGGCTCCATGGGGGCCGGGTGCAACGCCGCCGGGTGAATTCGTCGAGTGAGTGCCACCGGCACCAGACACAGGGCGAAGCACAAGGCGACCAGCATCAACAGTTCCAGACCCAGGCCAGGGTGCATGACCAGTATCAACTGACCCAGTACCAACCCCAGATAGGACGCGATCATGTAACCGCTAAATACCTTGCCGCGCTTGTGGGCATCGGCTTGTTCGTTTAGCCAGCTCTCGATAACCATGTATTGGCACATCATGCCCAGGCCGACGATCACCCGCAGGAACAACCAGGCCGGCAGCCAGTTGGTCAATCCATGGCCCAATACCGCCGCGCCGACGATCCCGGCACACGCGGCATATGCACGAATATGCCCGACCCTGGCGATCAGTCGATGACCGATCTTGCCGCCCAGTACCAAGCCGAAATAGTTGGCGGCCATCAACGCACCGACCCACAAGCTGTCAACGTGATCGGCTGCCAGGCGCAAGGCCAGGTAAGTGCTTAACAGGCCCGAGCCGATCAACATCATCAGCGAGGCGAAATACAGCGCTCGAAAGGATTTCCAGATTTGGCGCATCGGCGTTCCGAGCGGCTCCTTGCAGTGAAGATCAGACTACCGAAACAATAGACTGAAGACGACGAAGCGTCAGGCCTGGGTTGCTAAAACACGCCGTTCCCAGGGGATAATTTCATCAAACAAGCTGGTCAGCTCCATGGACTTCGAAGCGTCGTAGCCTTCGATGAACTCTTCGCCAAACAGTTCCTTCGCCAATTGTCTACATTTCAGACGTTCAAGCGCCGCATGCGGGGTACACGGCAACGAAAGATTATTCGGCAGTTCAATCTCGCCCTGGGGGGGCATCAGTTGTCATGACGTATTCGTTTGTCGTGCGAGCCGCGAACGGCGCCCTGTACAAAATAGGCTTCGCCTGTTCAGAATATCAAGCAGCGCCACACAATAAAGAACTGTCAGGGCAGATAAAGGCTGAACACACCGCCGCCCAGCGGGCCGCCGTTGCTGAGCCGGGTGCTTCCGCCGACACCATTACGCTGGTGCAGCGCGGCAATCCGACCGGCAAAATACAGCCCCAGGCCGGTGCTACTGCTGCTGTAATTGATGCCCTGCACATAGTCAGCCTGAAACTCGATCATCTCGGCTGGATAGCCGTCGCCATCGTCGTTGATGGTCAGCACCAACTGGCCGCCCTCATCACTGACGCTGATCAGCAACGACTCGCGCGCGTAGCGAATGGCGTTGTTGATGATGTTGGCCAGCACCGAGGCGACCAGCTCTCGGTCGAAGAAACCCAGCGGGCACAACGGGTCGACGTCATAGGTCGCAAGAATGCCGCGACTGGCAAACACTTCTTGATGGCTGGCCAGCTGCGCTTCGAGAAAGTCATCCAGATCATGGTAGGCCGGTTGCACCGGCAGCTGATTGACGCCCAGCTTGTACAGCCCCAACAACTGCACCAGCATGCCATTGAGGTGCGCGAACTCATACTCGATGGTGCCCTGCTCCGGGCTGTGCTGCGCCGGATCGGGCAAGCGGGACAGCCACTGGCTGTGAGCCTGAATCAGCGTGGCCAACGAGTTCTTCATGTCATGCACGGTGGAAGCAATCACCGTCGAAAAATCCAATGCCGGGTTGTCTTGGCTCATCCGCCGAACGCCTTGATTTTCAGTTTCTGATAGCGCGGATAACGCGCGTCGGTATCGGGCATTAATCCGACCATTTTCAGGCAGACCCGACATTCTTCGATTTCGGCCGACGGCACACTGGTATCAGTACCGTGCAGCAGCGATTGCGCCATGTTCAGGGCGATACTGATATTTTTCGGCTGCATCGCCAGCGCTTTGCGGAACACCGCACGGGCCTCCACCAGGTTGCCGGTCTTGTATACCCGCACGCCCTGACGGTTAAGGTCGGCGGCCGCACTGCTCGAACTGAGGATCGTCGGGTCGTCGGTCAGTTTGGCGATGCCCTTCATCACCACCGGATCGTCGCCGTAGATTTCCGCGCAGTTTTTCAACATTGATGCACCGGCGCTCGCCTGACCGAGCATTTGCAACTGCTTGGCCACCAACAGCGCCGCCTCGGCGCTCATGAATTGCTCCATGCCATCGAGGCGCATCATCGCTTGCTCGGTGAGTTTTTCGGCAGTTTCGGCATCGTTGAGCAATAGGCTGGTGGCTTTCATCAGGCGCGCACGAATCTGCAGCCCCGGATCGCTCGGGTTGTCCTTGGCCACCTGGCTGAGGGTCGTGTTGATTTCCAGGCGGGTGCGGGTGTCCAGCCCTTTCTCGCTGCCTTTGCAGATCAAGGCGTGGGCCAGCCCCAGATTGCTTTCCGCATCCTTGAAGCGCGATTGAGCGCCTTGGGACACTGCCTGTCGATAAGCCCGGGAGGCCGTGTCGAAATCTTCGTTGGCCATCGCCAGTTTGCCCAGCAACGCTTGCCGACGCACCGCCAGCGGCGACAGGCGAATGGCCTCCTCCAATACTCTCTGGGCGCCCCTGCTGTCGCCTTCGACCACCAGCACATCGGCCATGCCGTCATACAGCGCGGGCATCATCGGAAACACTTTCAGGGCTTTTTCATAGATACCCTTGGCCTGGCTGATCTGACCGCGCTTGAACAGCAACTGGCCCAACCCGGCAAACGCCCACGGCAACGGCCGATCAGCAATGATGCTGTCGTAAAGGCGCTCCAGCGCTTCGTTCTGATTCAAGTCGCGCAACGCATCCGCGCGATAGCGCAGACACAGCGGCGAATAACGGATGTCCTTCTTGCACAGTTCGATACAGGCATTGAGCACTTCAAGCGGCTTGCCACGGTCGAGTGCTTGCAGGATCGGCTTGAGCAAGTTCTTGCGCTGCTCCAGACGCTCCAGACGCTGAGCCAGGCCAGAACGGTTGAACGGCTTGGTCAAGTAGGCATCAGGCTCGTGCTCCAGCGCACTGAGCACCATGGCCTGGCTGGTTTCAGCAGTGACCATGACGAAGACACTTTCATGGCTGATCAGCTTCTCGATCATCAAGTCTTCGAGGACCTGTTGACCGTTTTTTTTACCGTCACCGAGGTGGAAATCCTGCAGGATGAAATCGTAGGACTTCTGCGAACACATACGCAGTGCCTGCTCGCCCGTGTCCGCGGTATCCACGTCCTTGACGCCCAGCTCACGCAGCATGGACCTGACGGAGCTGCGGAAATCCGAGAAATCATCGACGATCAGAAAACTCTTTTGGTGATACGACAGCATCGAAGATTTCCAGGCAATTTTAAGAAGAAGAGCATGACCGTACGGGTTATCGGCCAACAGTACCGTTACCTTTAGACTGAGAGGGGCTCATCTACCGGGTGATCTGGCGGGCCCGATGCCCGCCACAGACGGTTATCTGACTCACACTTCATTTAGCGCAGCAAATGCACGGCCAGGCCGACGACTGCGCAGGCGATCAGCACCTGAATCACGCCCCGCTTGAAGCGGAAGAAAGCAATGGCCGCTGCAATCGAGATCAGCGCAGAGGGCCAATCGATGTTGCCGCTGAAACGCGCCACCAACTCTTGATGCATGGATCGAAATCTGTCCCGCCGGCCCACCAAAACTGATGAAGCCGAGCTTCAACCAAAACCGGAATGCCTCACGCAAACCGACCGCTGCGGCCTCGACAGCGCTTCTTCACCTATGGGTGGCAACGCCTCTGGAAACGAGTAAGCAGATAGTGTGCGATGGGGTATTAACAGAAAGGCATTCTGATGCTTTGGACGTTAGCGGTGCATAGCTGCTTGAGCGCTAACCCTTTCAGGTTCAAAACGCCCGCGTTGCGCAAGACGCCATGAAAATATGGTGTCCCAGGGCAGGTTCGAACTGCCAACCTTCCCCTTAGGAGGGGGATGCTCTATCCAATTGAGCTACTGAGACACAAATCGCCTGCACGCAAAGCGGTGCGATAGACGGCGTGCATGTTAACGGGCAAGCCTGAGTTTGTCATGTCGTCCGTAGGCTTTTTAAGTGTAGGCAGACGCCCCGCATGACCGTGGCTTTGTTTACCGTGCAAATTGCATCGTCTCAAAAAGCCAGCATTGCAATTTGCAAGACAGACCTTTACCAAATATATGTTAATTCATTGTTTTTAAAGAAATTAATAGCCGCTAAACTCTTGGCACGCCGGCTGCTTCAACTGTATTCAAGAACAGCTGAGGTGAGCCTCATGAACCGTGCCCTGTTACTCTCAAATGCAATCGCCCTTGCAGTTCTGGCGGGGTTTCATTTTGCCCCCGAGAGCAGCGCGGTGCAGGTCGCTCAGCGCATACCGCATTACCTTCAACTGCAAAAAGCCCCGCAAATGGCGGTCACAAACGACCAGCTCGGCTTGATTCGTCAGGATGTGAGCCCGGAAGCCAGTCCGGTGTCGCAGTCTTCACAACGCTTGGTATTTTGAATTCCCCCCCTATCAGGAGCACAGCATGTCCAAATCGGCCGCAGGATTTTTGATCCTTGCCTTACTGAGCGGCATTCTTCACTTGGCATTGGTTCAGGAGGCGGTTATCACCCTGCCCCTGATTGCCTGCGGCGTTTTCGGTGGTTTGTTTGTATTGGCGCTGATTGCAGGGCGAAAAATCAAGTTTGATCCGGTTCTGCGTTAGTTTTCAGCAGATTGAGTAGATGAGCAACGGCATCGGCGAGCTCGCCGGAGTTATCGAGTCGCTGGATCTGCGTATCACCGGGGAAATCGCCCGCCATGAATTGCTCATTGCGGCTCAGTCGCGAATCAATCTCTGCAAGACTCTCACGGCCCCGCCGCACCAGGCGCTCGCGCAACACTTCATCCTTGACAGTCAACAGTACCGGCACAAGCGTGGGGTACCGCTGTAGCGCCTCGGCAAGATGACCGCGAGATCCGTTGACCAATACATGCCGGCCCTCATTTAGCCACTGATCAATCTGAATCGGAATACCATAATCCAGGCCATTGGCCTGCCATGACAGTGCGAATTCACCCTCGTCTTTGCGACGCTCGAATTCTTCGCGAGATACACCGATGGCGTCCTCACCCACACTCTCGGCAGAACGCGTGATGACTCGCCGCACCACTTCGCCGTTCATCGACTGCAGAGGTTTTCGAGCGGCATCGATAAGGCTGTCTTTGCCGGATCCGGAAGGCCCCATCAAATAAATCAACCTGCCATCCATCATGAATCATCCCCCACTGCGCGTCCGCCCCTAGTAAATCGGCCATTTGCCACTATCCTGTATCAGACAAGGACCAAGGATCGAATCTGCATAGCATGCACCTTCAAGCGACTTGAGACATCACCTGTTGGGCAGACGAGGCGGTCGGCGATACGGCAATGGACAAACTTTTCCAACCAGTCCGCATTTCTGTAAACAGGTACTGGCAATGCGCCGTTACCCGGTTCAATATTTGTCACAGAATTGACGCCAATGATCTGGCTGCTTTGAGGCATGATGCGCGCCTCTATCAATTCAGGTTGAACATTTGGTCAGAGAGCTTGTCCTATCAGACATCCTGCGGCCAATCCCGAGAACCGCTCCCCTGAACTAACCGGTTAAATATATGCGCCCATTGAAACAGGCAATTTATTCCAGCCGTACGGCTGACAAGTTCGTCGTACGTCTGCCAGACGGAATGCGTGAACGCATTGCCGAGGTGGCTCGCAATCATCATCGCAGCATGAACTCCGAAATCATTGCGCGCCTTGAGCAGAGCCTTATTCAAGAAGGCGCTCTGGGTGAAGAGTTGAGCATGCGCCTGGACAGTCCAGAGCTGTCATTGCACGAACGCGAATTGTTGCAACGTTTCCGTCAACTTTCCCACCGCCAGCAAAACGCACTTGTTTCGCTGATCGCACATGACGCTGAATTGGCCGCAGACGCCTCCTGATTCACCCCGAAAGCTCAAGCCAGCATAATCGCTGGCTTTTTTTTGCCTGAAATTTGGCCCTAAAAAAACCCGCCGATTTGGCAGGTTTCTAGAAGTGGGCAAGTCAGAGCAAGAAAATCGTCGCCAGCCCGAGGAAGATGAAGAAGCCGCCGCTGTCGGTCATGGCGGTGATCATGACACTCGCGCCCATTGCCGGGTCGCGCCCAAGCCGCGCCAGGGTCATCGGAATCAACACGCCCATCAATGCCGCCAGCAACAGATTGAGCGTCATGGCGGCAGTCATGACCACGCCCAAGGACCAACTGCCGTAAAGCATGTAGGCCACCACCCCTATCACCCCGCCCCAGACCAGACCATTGATCAAAGCGACTGCCAACTCTTTGCGCATCAGTCGCGAGGTATTACCGGTACTCACCTGATCCAGCGCCATGGCCCGAACGATCATCGTGATGGTCTGGTTACCGGAGTTGCCACCAATACCCGCCACGATCGGCATCAATGCCGCCAGTGCGACCAGTTTTTCGATAGAGCCTTCAAACAGGCCAATCACCCGCGATGCAATAAACGCAGTAATCAGATTGACCGCCAGCCAGGCCCAACGGTTACGCAGGGATTTCCAGACGGACGCAAAAATATCTTCTTCTTCGCGCAGGCCCGCCATGTTGAGAACTTCGTTTTCGCTCTCTTCACGAATCAGGTCGACCATTTCATCGATGGTCAGACGACCAATCAGCTTGCCGTTCTTGTCGACCACGGGGGCCGAGATCAAGTCGTAACGTTCGAATGCCTGAGCAGCGTCGTAGGCATCCTCGTCCGGATGAAAACTCACCGGATCGCTGGCCATGACTTCCGACACCTGTTTTTCCGGATCGTTGACCAGCAAACGTTTGATCGGCAGCACGCCCTTGAGCACGCCATCATAGTCAACCACAAACAATTTGTCGGTATGGCCTGGCAGCTCCTTGAGACGACGCAGGTAACGCAGAACCACTTCGAGACTGACATCTTCACGGATAGTCACCATCTCGAAGTCCATGAGCGCGCCGACCTGCTCCTCGTCATAGGACAACGCGGAGCGAACGCGCTCACGCTGTTGTCCATCGAGGGTTTCCATCAGCTCGTGAACGACGTCTCGCGGCAGCTCGGAAGCCAGGTCAGCCAGTTCGTCAGCGTCCATGTCCTTGGCCGCAGCCAGGAGCTCGTGATCGTCCATGTCGGCGATCAGGGTTTCACGGACCGAATCGGATACTTCGAGCAGGATGTCGCCGTCGCGATCCGCCTTGACCAATTGCCAAAGCGTCAGACGATCGTTCAGCGGCAGCGCTTCAAGTATGTAGGCGACGTCGGCGGAGTGCAGATCATCGAGCTTGCGTTGCAGCTCGACGAGATTTTGCCGGTGAACCAGATTCTCGACCCGGTCGTGATGTGGACCTTCCTGGCGATGAGTCAGGTCTTCGATGACCCGCTGACGCTGCAACAGCTCAACAACTTGAGCGAGGCGGTCCTGCAGGCTTTCTTGCGTTTTCTTTACTTCAACTTCGGACATAGGCGAACTCCACTCCCAGCAGCGGGGCACGCCGGAAGGATCAATCAGTCAATTCATGATTGGTAAAACGGGGTACTGAGTAACTACTGGGTAAGTCCATGGAGGTATTCCACAAGCCCCGGCGGGGCTGACGGGGGCAATGATACACCGCCCAACGGTTTTAAACGTTAAAAAATCGTGGCTGAAACAAGCGCTTGCAAGCTAAACCTGAGCGCCGCCTTATCTATTCAATTGCGACGACTCATTCTGAAAAGAAAACACACCGTCCTTGAAAAATGTAGCAGCTACCCTTGATATCGACCGTCATGGAGGACGTCAAATGCCACCGATTGCGTACTATTTTTTGCTGACCACCCTGCTCTGCTTGCCGCCTCGACTGCAAGCAGAGACTGTTCACCGATGTGAAGCCCCCAACGGGCAACTTACCTTCACCACCTTGAGCTGCACGACCGGAGAGAGACTGTCTTTGCAGGATGTGCGCACATTCACGCCCGGCAGCACGACGGCACTCATGCCAAGCGCCGACACAGGCGAAACATCGGGCATGAAAAACAAAAGGAGAGCGCCGATCATCGTGGGTCAGGCTGAGGATAAATGCGGAAATCTGATCAACGCCAAGGAACGGCGCACAGCAATTATCAATCAACGCATCGTCGCTGGCATGAGCCAGCAGGACGTTGAGAGCGCTCTCGGCAAACCAGACAAGATCAGTATCAGGAATTCATCAACGACTTATCGTTACGACACCAAGCGAGGTCGTAGCGCACACGTCGAGTTCGATGAGAAAGGATGCACGAACGGAAAAGCCAAACTCCAGACGGCAAAAAGCCCGCGTTAAACGCGGGCTTTTTGTTGTTTGGTGCACTCGACAGGATTCGAACCTGTGACCGCTCGGTTCGTAGCCGAGTACTCTATCCAGCTGAGCTACGAGTGCATTTGTGTTTTTAAACCAGACCACAACTGGCTGAAGCAAAGTCATTCACATTACTGCAGATGACTCTTAAATGGTGCACTCGACAGGATTCGAACCTGTGACCGCTCGGTTCGTAGCCGAGTACTCTATCCAGCTGAGCTACGAGTGCATTTGTTGCCGCGCATTATAGGCCGTCTAATCTCTATGTCAAACACTTTTTCTAGTAATTTCAACAACTTACCGAAGAAGCCAGATTACAACGTACTACGCAAATAATGGCGGAGAACGGGGGATTCGAACCCCCGACACCCTTTTGAGGTGTACTCCCTTAGCAGGGGAGCGCCTTCGGCCACTCGGCCAGCTCTCCGCAACACGGGGCGTATCTTAACCAACCTTTTCCCCGTTTGCAAACATAAAAAACGATAAAAATTAATGGCTTGGTTCTTCGTCCTTCTCTTTCTTTATACGCAGGTAAATTTCTTCACGGTGCACAGCAACCTCTTTCGGGGCGTTGACACCGATACGCACTTGATTTCCTTTGACGCCGAGCACGGTCACGGTGATTTCGCCATCACCAATAATCAGGCTTTCAGCGCACCGCCGGGTCAGAATCAGCATACCTTTCTCCTAACGCATTTCATTTCAGGGACAACAATCTGCAAAAAAAAGGCATTCGACCCACAACCAGATTGATCGCAGCCCTACATGCCTGAGTATTGACCAGCGCGAGCAAAAGAACAGCCTTGGGTCGCGCTATTCAAAAAAACAAAAGGCGCGGTCAGCCCGCGCCCTTCGGCAAACGCATCACTCGCCCTGTCGGGCCGGCGCGTCCAGTTCGAAAGCCGTGTGCAGCGCGCGCACAGCCAGTTCCAGGTACTTCTCTTCTATCACGACGGAGACTTTGATTTCCGATGTCGAGATCATCTGGATGTTGATGCTTTCTTTCGCCAGGGATTCGAACATGCGGCTGGCCACACCTGCGTGCGAACGCATGCCAACGCCGACGATCGATACCTTGGCGATCTTGGTGTCGCCTACGACTTCACGGGCACCCAGCTCGCCAGCGGTTGTTTCCAGCACGGCTTGCGCCGCCTGGTAGTCGTTGCGGTGCACAGTGAAGGTAAAGTCGGTGGTGTTATCGTGCGCGACGTTCTGCACGATCATGTCGACTTCGATGTTCGCGGCACTGATCGGGCCGAGAATCTTGAATGCAACGCCCGGGATGTCTGGCACGCCACGGATGGTCAGCTTGGCTTCATCGCGGTTGAAAGCGATACCGGAAATGATCGGCTGTTCCATGGTTTCCTCTTCATCAATAGTAATGAGGGTGCCCGGACCCTCCTTGAAGCTGTGCAGTACGCGCAGCGGAACGTTGTACTTGCCGGCGAACTCGACCGCACGGATCTGCAATACCTTGGAACCGAGACTGGCCATTTCCAGCATCTCTTCGAAGGTAATCTTTTCCAGGCGCTGGGCCACGGACACCACACGCGGGTCGGTGGTGTAGACACCATCGACGTCGGTGTAGATCTGGCACTCATCAGCCTTCAGAGCTGCGGCCAGCGCCACGCCGGTGGTGTCGGAACCGCCACGACCGAGGGTGGTGATGTTGCCGTGCTCGTCGACGCCCTGGAAACCGGCGACAACCACCACACGACCGGCCTTCAGATCTCCACGAATCTTCTGGTCGTCAATCTGCAAGATACGCGCTTTATTGTGCGCGCTGTCGGTCAGAATCCGTACCTGATTACCGGTGTAGGACACTGCTGGCACGCCGCGCTTGATCAACGCCATGGCCAACAGCGCAATCGTCACCTGCTCACCGGTGGAGACGATCACATCCAGCTCGCGAGGAACCGGTTGGTCGCCGCCACTGATTTGCTTGGCCAGATCGATCAGACGGTTGGTTTCGCCGCTCATTGCAGACAGCACAACCACCAGGTCATCGCCGGCATCGCGGAATTTCTTAACCTTGTCGGCGACCTGCTCGATTCTCTCGACAGTGCCGACCGAGGTGCCTCCAAATTTCTGTACGATCAAAGCCATTTCAAAGCCGCCTCTGCCCATGAAGGGCGCCCAAATTATCACTCAAACAGCGTTCTGGCCCGCGACTAGACCGCGAGCCCGAAGCACTGCCTTATAAACCCTGCTCTACAAATGGAACGGTCAGGGCCAATGCTGCATCCAGAGCGCCAGCGTCTGTGCCGCCGCCCTGCGCCATGTCTGGACGACCACCACCCTTCCCGCCCACCGCCGCAGCGGCTTGCTTCATTAAATCACCGGCTTTGAGTTGGCCAGTCAGGTCTTTGGTCACGCCTGCAACCAGCACGACCTTTTCCTCATGGACACTGCCGAGCAGGATCACTGCGCGACCGAGTTTGTTTTTCAGTTGATCGACCAGCGCCAGCAGCGCCTTGCCATCCTGACCGTCCAGACGCACGGCCAGCACCTTCACGCCTTTGACGTCCAGGGCAGAGGCCGACAGATCGTCGCCCACCGCACTGGCTGCCTTGGCTTGCAACTGCTCGAGTTGCTTCTCCAGCAGACGGTTGCGCTCCAGCACAGCCGACAGCTTGTCGATCAGGTTGTCGCGGCTACCTTTAACCAGGTTGGCCGCTTCCTTGAGTTGTTCTTCAGCAGCGTTCAAGTAGGCCAGCGCCGCAGCACCAGTGACCGCTTCGATACGACGTACGCCAGACGCCACACCACCTTCGCTGATGATTTTCAGCAGGCCGATGTCGCCGGTACGGTTGGCGTGGATACCGCCGCACAGCTCAACCGAGAAATCACCACCCATGCTCAGCACGCGTACGTTATCGCCGTACTTCTCGCCGAACAGCGCCATGGCGCCTTTTTGCTTGGCGGTTTCGATGTCGGTTTCTTCGGTCTCAACGGCAGAGTTCTTGCGAATCTCGGCATTGACGATATCTTCCAGCGCCTTCAACTGCTCAGGCTTGATGGCTTCGAAGTGGCTGAAGTCAAAACGCAGACGCTGACTGTCGACCAACGAGCCTTTCTGCTGAACGTGATCGCCCAGCACCTGACGCAATGCAGCGTGCAGCAAGTGAGTCGCCGAGTGGTTCAGCGAAGTCGCATGGCGCACGTCGGCTTCGACGTGGGCCTCAACTGGCGCACCAACGATCAGACTGCCCGACGCCAACACACCGTGGTGCAGGAACGCGCCACCAGTCTTGGTCGTGTCGCGCACGTCGAAACGCGAAGCGCCGGCCTGCAAGTAACCGCAGTCACCCACCTGACCGCCCGACTCCGCGTAGAAAGGCGTCTGGTTCAGGACGATCACGCCCTCTTCACCTTCACTCAATACATCGACCGCTTGGCCATCTTTATACAGACCAACCACTTTCGCTGAACCGCTGGTCGCCTTGTAACCGGTAAATTCGGTGGCCACATCAACCTTGACCAGGCTGTTGTAGTCCATGCCGAAGGAGCTGGCGGAACGGGCACGGACGCGCTGGGCTTCCATTTCGCGCTCAAAACCTTCTTCGTCGATGGTCAAGCTACGCTCGCGAGCGATGTCACCGGTCAGGTCCATCGGGAAGCCGTAGGTATCGTAGAGTTTGAACACTACGTCGCCCGGCACCACGTCGCCTTTGAGGTCGGCCAGATCCTGCTCGAGGATCTTCAAGCCCTGCTCCAGGGTTTTGGCGAACTGCTCTTCTTCGGCTTTCAGAACGCGTTCGATATGCGCCTGCTGGGATTTCAGCTCCGGGAAGGCTTCGCCCATCTCGGCGACGAGGGCCGCAACGATCTGATAGAAGAAACTGCCCTTGGCCCCCAGCTTGTTGCCGTGACGGCAAGCGCGACGAATGATCCGGCGCAGTACATAGCCGCGACCCTCGTTGGACGGCAGCACACCGTCGGCAATCAGGAAGCCGCAAGAACGAATGTGGTCAGCCACGACTTTCAGGGAAGCCTGAGCGTCGTTAGTGCAACCGATGGCCTTGGCCGAAGCGCTCAGCAGGCTCTGGAACAGGTCGATTTCATAGTTCGAGTGAACGTGCTGCAGCACGGCACTGATCCGCTCCAGGCCCATGCCGGTGTCGACCGACGGTGCAGGCAGCGGGTGCAACACGCCATCGGCGGTGCGGTTGAACTGCATGAACACGTTGTTCCAGATTTCGATGTAACGGTCACCGTCTTCTTCCGGTGAACCCGGTGGGCCACCCCAGATGTCGGCGCCGTGATCGTAGAAAATCTCGGTGCAAGGACCGCACGGGCCGGTATCGCCCATGGTCCAGAAGTTGTCGGACGCGTACGGCGCACCTTTGTTGTCGCCGATACGAACCATGCGCTCGGCCGGGACACCGATTTCCTTGGTCCAGATGTCGTACGCCTCGTCATCGCTGGCGTAGACAGTGACCCAGAGCTTTTCCTTTGGCAGGTTCAGCCACTGGTCGGACGTCAAGAAGTTCCAGGCGTAGGTGATGGCGTCACGCTTGAAATAATCACCGAAACTGAAGTTGCCCAGCATTTCGAAGAAAGTGTGGTGACGGGCGGTATAACCGACGTTTTCCAGATCGTTGTGCTTGCCGCCAGCGCGCACGCATTTCTGACTGCTGACCGCGCGGGTGTACGCGCGTTTTTCCTGGCCCAGGAAGCAGTCCTTGAACTGGTTCATCCCCGCGTTAGTGAACAGCAGGGTTGGGTCGTTGCCCGGAATCAAAGAGCTGGAGGCTACACGGGTGTGGCCTTGCTCTTCGAAGAAGCGAAGGAAGGCTTCACGGATTTCTGCGCTTTTCATTAGGTTCTTCCACGGAGGCTGCGGCCAAAGGCCTGTTCGAAACGTCAACAGACGAAGCGACGGCAAAGGGCCGCATTATATCGGCGTTAGTGACTAGGTACAGTGTGTTTGTACGTTACAAGCCGTCAATTGGACGGCTAACGCTATCACTTGCGTGAAAAGTCGACGAATGCCGCGACGACCTGCTCGATTTGCTCACGACTGACGTCCATGTGCGTGACCATACGCAGACGCCCCGCCGCGCTCAACTTGATCCCGCGCTCGGCCGCGAACGTCTTGATCGCTTCGGCCTTTTCGCCCATCTGCGCGTAAACCATGTTGGTCTGTACCGGCTCGACGTCGTAACCCGCCGCACGCAAGCCTTCGGCGAGGAACTGTGCATTGGCATGGTCATCGGCCAGACGCTGGACATTGTTGTTCAGGGCATACAGACCCGCCGCGGCCAGAAGCCCGGCCTGACGCATGCCGCCCCCGACCATCTTGCGCAAACGGCGCGCCTTGCCAATCAACTCGACCGAGCCGCACAGTACAGAACCCACTGGCGCCCCCAGGCCTTTGGACAGGCAGACCGAAACGGAATCGAAGTGCTGGGTGATTTCCCTGGCATCAACCCCCAGTTTGACGGCTGCGTTGTAGAGCCGCGCGCCGTCCAGGTGCAACTGCAACCCATGTTCACGGGTAAAGCTTCGGGCCCGCGCCAGATACTCCAGCGGCAGCACTTTGCCTTGCATGGTGTTCTCCAGTGCCAGCAAACGGGTGCGGGCGAAGTGGAAATCGTCCGGTTTAATCGCTGCGGCAACATGAGCCAAGTCCAACGAGCCGTCGGTCTGAACCTCCAGCGGCTGCGGCTGGATCGAACCAAGCACCGCCGCGCCACCACCTTCGTACTTATAGGTGTGAGCCTGCTGGCCAACAATATATTCATCACCGCGTTCGCAATGCGCCATCAACCCCAGCAAGTTGCTCATGGTGCCCGTCGGCACAAACAGCGCAGCGGCGAAACCAAGGCGTTTTGCCAATTCGGATTCCAGACCGTTGACCGTAGGGTCCTCACCATAAACGTCGTCACCGGTGGCCGCTTTGGCCATCGCGTCGAGCATCCCGGCGGAGGGTTGGGTGACGGTGTCGCTGCGAAGATCGATAACGCTCATGAATCTGGCCTCGGTAAGCAGGGGAAATCCCTTCCAGGCAGGAATTACTGCGGGCATGACACCGAATAATCAACCCTTGAGTGGGAAAAGGCCGCTCAAGCCAGCGAAAAAGTGGATAGCAATCATCAGATTGCCGTCATGTTCAGGCAGGAAATATGTGTTAAAAACGCTGCGCTGTCAGACATTCTGACGGCAAAACGTTCTCAGGGCGGGGTGCAACTCCCCACCGGCGGTAATTGCGCACAACGCGCATAGCCCGCGAGCGCTTGGCGACAGGCACGGCAAATGGCTGTGTATGACGACAAGGTCAGCCGACCCGGTGTGATCCCGGGGCCGACGGTCATAATCCGGATGAAGAGAGAACGGGATTGACGCCAAAGGGCCGTCCGCAAGCATTCGTGCAAGCGTGCGTACCCTGAAATCCCATTCGATTCATATGCCCTGTTTTATACATAAACAAGAGTCAGAACATGCAACCCACCGCAATCGATAGCAAAAGCAAAAACCATCAGGGCGAACGCGTTGCGTTCATCCAGGCCTGCTGGCACAAGGAAATCGTCGATCAGAGCCGCAAAGGCTTCGTGGCCGAAATGATTGCTCAGGGTTATCCGGAATCGGAAATCGATTTCTTCGAAGTTGGCGGCGCCTTTGAAATCCCGCTGCATGCCAAGCTGCTGGCCAAGTCCGGTCGTTATGCCGGCATCGTCGCCGCAGGCCTGGTGGTCGACGGCGGTATCTACCGTCACGAATTCGTGGCGCAGTCAGTGATCAGCGGCCTGATGCAGGTTCAGCTGGAAACCGAAGTGCCGGTGTTCTCGGTGGTTTTGACCCCGCACCACTTCCATGCCGGCGAAGAGCATCAAAAATTCTTCTTCGAACATTTTGTGCATAAAGGCCAGGAAGCGGCGAAAACGTGCGCGGATACTCTGCACAAGATGCGTGCGTTGCGCCGTAACGAGCCGCGTGCAGTGGCTGTCTGACGCAGACCTGTAGGAGCTGGCTTGCCGGCGAAGACGATGGCACATCCAACATTGATGTGCCTGCTACACCGCTTTCGCCGGCAAGCCGGCTCCTACTGGGGGCGTAGTGTCAGGCCAGGTGTTCGTCGGTAGCCGGCACGACCAGGATGCCGGCACGCAAGCCGTTCTTCACCTTGGGGTTCGGGAAGATGATCCGGGCGCCCTCTTCTTCAATGATCCAGCGGGTATTGGCGATGTCTTCCGCCAACAGGTAACCCACGTCCAGTTCAGAAAAGTTCTCGATGTCCGCCGGAAGGTTCAAGCGGAAGCTATCGCTGTGCTTGATGATTTCACGCGCCACGCTGTACAGCTGCAAACCGTCCAGCGCCGATTCGATCAGCTCCGGTTCGGTGCCTTCGATGATCTGTTTCAGGCGGGCTTCCAGCAAGGAAACATTAACCCCGGCGTTTTGCCCGAACGGCCGCGCCTTGCCCAGTTCGAGGGTGAAGGACTCGGCGCCCAGCTTGTCGTAGGTGTAGGAACTGAAGACGATGGATGGCTTGTTCTGCAACAGCACCGCCTCCATGCCGGCCGCACGCAGGCGCGCCAGTTCCTGACGTGAATGCTGGCGACCCTCCTTCCAGGGGTACAAGGCGAACTGCTCGATTTTCGAGCCGCGAATGGCGGTGTGCAGGTCATAGTGCAGTCGCTGGCGATCAGGCAAGCTGAAGAAAATCGCCGCCAGCCGCTCCAGCTCACAAGCACGCAAGGCTTCAGACCCGCTGCTTTGTTCGTGACGGCCATTGAACAGCCGATTGACGTCCTGTTCGATGAAGCGCTCGCCTTTACGGATCGCTTCGGGGTTACCGAACAGAAAAAGAATTCGTGCGCGTGGCTTCAAGTCGCCACGAGCGATGTCATGCAACAGACGATCAAGCAACTCGATCGGCGCTGTTTCGTTACCGTGGATACCGGCCGATAGCAGCAGGTCCAGACCATTGTCGCGCGCTTCAGGTGGCCGGACTTCCAGCGCACCTTCGCTCAACCAGCGCATCCGCACGCCTTCGACAGTCAGTTGAGTCTTCTCCGCCGGTTCGCGGCCGGCGAGGGTCAGTTCAAGCAGTTTGCCGAGGGCGAGCATAGAGCGGTTTCCTTAGTGGTCGTGTGCGCAATCCGGGCCGTGCTCGTGGTCTTCGTCACCGACTTCAGCCGGTTCCATTTCCAGTTGCAGACTTACCAGATTAGTCGCCAATGGACGCAGCAGCAGGTTAGCGTATTCAGCATCGCCTTCTTCAACGTCCACACCGATCAGCAGTTGGCCGCGGCCATCGTGCTGGATCCACAGCTCTTTGCCTTGCCACATGACCGCAACGCGGGTGCAGGAGGTTTCCAGTTGCGTGCCGTCGGTGTCTTCAAGGATCAGCTGCAGGGTATCGCTCATGTTTTTACGCTCTCGTTTGAGACTTTCAATTGATCTGGAATGGATAAACCGCGCCCAGTTTAAGGATTTGCGTCAGTTCATCCAGTGCCGTCCGGCACTCAAGCAGTAATTGCGGGTCCGCAAGATCGTTTTCGGTCATGCGATCGCGGTAGTGCTTGTCGACCCATTCGGTCAGCGTGCCGTACAACGGTGCCGTCATGATAACCCCTGGGTTCACCGCCGCCAGCTCGGTTTCATTCAGTGCGACGCGCAGTCGCAGGCAAGCCGGGCCACCCCCGTTCTGCATGCTTTGCTTCAGATCGAAGACTTTCACTTCGCGGATCAGGCCGCCGGAGCTGGTCAGACCTTGCAGGTACTGCCAGACACGCTCGTTACCACGGCATTCTTCCGGCACGATCAACAGCATCGAACCGTCCGGACGCGACAGAAGTTGGCTATTGAACAGGTAGGAACGAACGGCGTCTTCCACGGTGACTGCGGAACGCGGCACACAGACCGACTGGAATTTCCCGCCGACTTTAGCGAGTTTGCTTTGCAACTCCGCCAGCATCTGCTCGGTATCGAGGAACGCATCCTCGTGATAGAACAATACCTCGCCGTTACCCACGGCGATCACGTCGTTGTGAAACACGCCCTGATCAATCACCGACGGATTCTGTTGCGCATAGACCACGCCGTCTTCGCTCAAACCGTGCAAGCGGGCAACGGCCTGGGACGCTTCCAGCGTCTGCCGCGCCGGGTATTTCTGCGGTGCTGGGTAGCGAGTATCGAAGGCACTGCGACCAAACACGAAGAACTCTACGCCCGCTTCACCGTATTCACGGCAGAAACGGGTGTGGTTGGCGGCACCTTCGTCACCGAACTGCGCCACGGCCGGCAAGGCGGCGTGGTGAGCAAAATGCTTCTGATCGGCGAACATGGCGCCGAGCACGCGGCTGGTGGTCGGGTGTTCAATGCTGCGGTGATATTTGCAGTTGAGGTTGGCAGCGGTGAAATGCACGCGGCCATCCGCCGTGTCGGCACTTGGGCTGACCGTGGCGGCGTTAGCCACCCACATGCTCGATGCCGAGCAACTGGCGACCAGCAACGGCATGGCGTCTTTAGCCGCTTGCTCGATCACTTGAGCATCGGTACCGCTGAAACCCAAACGGCGCAGCGCGGCCACGTCCGGACGCTCTTGCGGCGCCAGCACACCTTGCTGAAAGCCCATTTCCATCAGCGATTTCATTTTCGCCAGGCCTTGCAGCGCAGCCTCCTTCGGGTTGGAGGACTGCTGGCTGTTGCTCTGGGATGCGACGTTGCCGTAGGACAAACCGCCGTAGTTATGGGTCGGCCCCACTAGACCGTCAAAATTGACTTCATAGGATTTCATCAGCGAGGCTCCACGAGAATCTGTTGTTATAGGCTTCAAGTAACAATTCAGTAAGACAGAGGCGCGGCCTTCGCGGGCAAGCCCGGCTCCCACAGGTTCGGAGGTGTTCACAAATATTGTGATTCACTCAATCACTGTGGGAGCGGGCTTGCCCGCGATTGGGCGTTACGCCATCTTCACGCCAGGCGTGAGAGCTGCAGGCAACACCAGGCTCGGGGTTTCCAGCGAGGCCACCGGGTACGCGCAGTAATCCGCTGCGTAGTAGGCACTTGCGCGATGGTTGCCCGAGGCGCCGACGCCGCCGAAGGGCGCGCTGCTCGCCGCACCGGTCAGTTGCTTGTTCCAGTTGACGATACCGGCGCGGCTTTCCAGCCAGAACTGCTGATAACGCGCTTCGGAATCCGATAGCAAACCAGCCGCCAGGCCATAGTCGGTGTCGTTGGCTTCGACGATCGCCGCTTCAAAATCAGCGTAGCGGATCACTTGCAGCAACGGGCCGAACAGCTCTTCGTCAGGGCGATCAGCTACGGCTGACACGTCCAGAATACCGGGGGTCAGCAACGCGGCTTGCACCTGAGGCTGGGTCATCTCCAGCAAGGCCACGGCGCCATTGGCCAGCAAGTGTTCTTGCGCATCCATCAGCGCTTTCGCAGCGCCCAGGGAGATGACCGAACCCATGAACGGCGCCGGTTGCTGATCAAACGCACCGACTTCAATCGTCGCGCAGACCGCCACCAGACGCGCCAGCAGCGTGTCGCCCCAGGTACCCTGCGGCACCAGCAGACGGCGAGCACAGGTGCAACGCTGACCGGCAGAAATGAAAGCCGACTGGATAATGGTGTAAACGGCGGCATCGAGGTCCGCCACTTCGTCGACCACCAGCGGGTTGTTGCCGCCCATTTCCAGCGCAAGGATCTTGTCTGGACGACCAGCGAATTGCTGATGCAAGTGATTGCCGGTGCGGCTGGAGCCGGTGAAGAACAGGCCGTCGATGCCCGGGTTCGCCGCCAGGGCGATTCCGGTTTCGCGAGCGCCTTGCAGCAGGTTCAACACGCCCGCTGGCAGACCGGCTTCGATCCAGCATTTAACCGTCAGCTCAGCGACTTTCGGGGTCAGTTCGCTCGGCTTGAACAACACGCTGTTACCGGCCAGTAGCGCTGGCACGATGTGACCGTTCGGCAAGTGGCCAGGGAAATTGTAAGGACCGAACACCGCCACCACGCCATGTGGCTTGTGACGCAGTACCGCAGTGGCGTCGCCCAGAGGGCCACTCTTCTCGCCGGTACGTTCGCGGTAGCTCTGCACCGAAATCGCAATCTTGTTGACCATGCTGGTCACTTCAGTCGCCGATTCCCACAAAGGTTTGCCGGTTTCCTCTCCGATGCAGTGCGCCAGCTCGTCAGCCTTGCTTTTCAGTGCCGCGGCAAAAGCTTCAAGCACGGCAATGCGCTCGTCCAGCGTACGTCGGGCCCAGCCCGGGAATGCCTGACGTGCGGCTTGCACGGCGGATTCAACCTGAGCCGCCGTAGCGCCTTCGCCGGACCACAGCACTTGCTGGGTCACCGGATTCAGCGACTGGAAGGCTTCGCCCTGGCCGGCCAGCCATTCACCTGCGATGTATAGCGAATTCATTATTTCGACTCCCGAGCAGCAGACAACGAAACGGCGCGCACCTGATCGCCAGCGTTGAGTTGAAGACGTTTGGCGGTCAACGGATCAACCACCAGCGTGCCGGCAGCGAGGCGTGCTGGCGCGGCAGTGATTCGGCAGTCTTCGCGCTTGCGGTTGTGAATCAGGAAAGGCGTAGCGTCGTCACCTGGCGTGCCGATGGCCAACACCAGCGCCTCGCTGTCACGTACCGCGCGGATCTTGCCGGTTTCGCACTCAACGGCCGGGCCGGCGTCGAAGATGTCGACGTAGCCCTGATAGCTGAAACCTTCGCTCTTGAGCATGGCCAGCGCCGGCTCGGTATCCGGGTGAACCTGGCCGATGACGTTGCGCGCGTCGGGCGACAGGAAGCAGGTGTACAGCGGAAACTTCGGCATCAGTTCGGCGATGAACGCCTTGTTGCCCACGCCGGTCAGGTAATCGGCCTGGCTGAACTCCATCTTGAAAAAGTGACGGCCCAGGCTTTCCCAAAACGGCGAGCGCCCGGCTTCGTCGGACACACCCCGCATTTCGGCGATGATCTTGTTGCCAAACAGTTGCGGGAACTCGGCGATAAACAGCATCCGCGCCTTGGCCAGCATGCGGCCATTGAGACCGGTGCGGTAATCGGCGTGCAGGAACAATGAGCACAACTCAGAGTTACCCGTCAGGTCATTGGCCAGGAACAGCGTCGGGATCTCGCGGTAGATGTTCAGCTCTTGCGAAGCGCTGACCGTCAGGCCGACCCGGAAGTTGTACCAAGGCTCACGCAGGCCGACCGCACCAGCGATTGCGGAAATGCCCACCACACGGCCAGTGTCGTCTTCGAGTACGAACAGGTAATCCGCATCAGCGCGCCCGGCTTCGCCGCGAAAGGTCTTCTCGGCCCAGCCGACCCGATGGGCCAGACGCTCTTCGTTGGCCGGCAAAGTGGTCAGGCCGGTGCCGGTGCTGCGGGCCAGGTCGATCAGAGCGGGTAAATCGCTGCTACGTACGGGACGAACGATCATGCTATCTCCTCAAACGGGCCGCTTGCGCCACCCGTGAAATTTCGCTGCTTTCCAGGTGTTTCTTTCTGGAAATCAAAGCCGGCGTTAAACCGCCACCAGGCGCACGCTGGCGCCTTCACCGACGCCCAAGGCTTCGGCCGCTTCCAGATCCAGGGTCACTGGCTTGCCTGGTGCGTAATCGAGCTCAAGCAACACGGCGCGGTAATCCTGCAACTGGGCATTGGCCACCAAGTACTGGCGACCGGCACCTTTGACCGGTTCACCGATTTTCACCGGCACGACGCGGCTCTGGGCGATCGAACGGATCCCCGTCACACGTGCGTGCAAGGTCGGGCCGCCGTCGAAAATGTCGATGTAGTGATCGGTTTCAAAACCTTCGCGCATCAGGATGTCGAAGGTGATCTGCGCCCGTGGATGCACCTGGCCCATCGCCTCTTGAGCGGAGTCCGGCAGCAGCGGCACATAGATCGGGTAATGCGGCATCAGTTCGGCCAGGAACGTGCGGCTCTTCAGACCGCACAGACGTTCGGCTTCAGCGTAGTTGAGGTCGAAAAAGTTGCGGCCGATGGCATCCCAGAATGGCGAGTCACCGTTTTCATCGCTGTAGCCCACGATCTCGGTCACCACGGAATCGGCAAAGCGCTCCGGATGGCTGGCCACAAACAGCAAGCGACCACGGGAGTTGAGCTCGGCCCAAGGTGACCCCACCAGCTCGCGCTGCACGTAGAAACTGGTCAGCAGGCTGTTGCCGGTCAGGTCGTGGCACTGGGAGAGCACGTGAATCTTGTTATGAATCTTCAGCTCGCGTGAAGCGTGCACAAAGGTTTCATTACGGAAGCTGTAGAACGGCTCGGAATAACCCGCCGAGGCCACGATTGCCGAGCAACCGGCCAGTTTGCCGGTGGCCGTGTCTTCGAGGACGAAGAAATAGCTTTCTTCACCATTGAAGCTGACTTCGGCGGCAAACGACGCTTCGCTTGCGGCGATCTTGTCGCTCAGGCGTTCCACGTCATCCGGCAAGGAAGTGACACCAATCGGGCTATCCGCAGCCAGACGCTGTACCTCGCCCAGATCAGCCATTTGCGCGGGGCGCATCACCAGCATGGTGTCACTCCTTTCTCGAAAAACTCTTTGAGGAAAATAAACCGGCCCCTTGTAGGAGCGAGGCTTGCCCGCGAAGGCGTTGTGTCAGCCGATGATGGCGGTGGCTGACACGCCCACTTCGCGGGCAAGCCTCGCTCCTACAGGAGAGCGGGTCTGGCATAAAAATTGGTTCGACGCCTGAATGATCAGGCGTCGAAGGGCCTATCAGGCTTGCGTCAGTTTTGCAGCTGCACGTTCGAAGCGGTCCAGACCGGCATCGATATCGGCGTCTTCAACCACCAGGCTTGGCGCGAAGCGAATCACGTCCGGGCCGGCTTGCAGAATCATCAGGCCTTCACGTTCGGCGGCGTTGAAGATGTCTTTTGCCTTGCCCTTCCACGCCTCGCTCAGCACGCAACCGATTAGCAGACCAAGGCCACGGACCTGAGTGAACAGGCCGTACTTCTCGCCGATCTGCTCCAGGCGCGCCTTGAACTTGTCGTGCTTGGCGTTGACGCCGGCCAGCACTTCAGGGGTGTTGATCACGTCGATCACAGCTTCAGCGACAGCGCACGCCAGCGGGTTACCGCCATAGGTAGTGCCGTGAGTACCGACAACCAGGTGTTTGGCCAGGTCTTCGGTGGTCAGCATGGCTGCGATCGGGAAACCACCGCCCAGGCTCTTGGCACTGGTCAGGATGTCCGGAGTCACGCCGTAATGCTGATAGGCGAACAGCTTGCCGCTGCGGCCCATGCCGGTTTGCACTTCGTCGAACACCAACAGCGCGTTGTGCTCGCTGCACAGTTCGCGGGCGCCTTGCAGGTAAGCCAGTTCGGCCGGCAATACGCCGCCTTCGCCCTGGATCGGTTCCAGCACCACCGCGCAGGTCTTGTCGGAAATGGCCGCTTTCAAAGCCGCCAGATCGTTGTACGGCACGTGGGTGATGCCGGTGATTTTCGGACCGAAACCGTCGGAGTACTTCGACTGGCCACCGACGTTCACGGTGAACAGGGTACGGCCGTGGAAGCTGTTCAGCGCGGCGATGATTTCGTACTTCTCGCTGCCGTAACGGTCGAAGGCGACGCGACGGGCCAGCTTGAATGCGGCCTCGTTGGCTTCGGCACCGGAGTTACAGAAGAACACGCGCTCGGCAAAAGTGGCGTCGATCAGCTTATGTGCCAGGCGCAGCGCCGGCTCATTGGTGAACACGTTGGACACGTGCCACAGCTTGTTCGCTTGTTCGGTCAAGGCACCGACCAGCGCAGGGTGTGCGTGGCCCAATACGTTAACGGCAATCCCGCCGGCGAAGTCGATCAGCTCGCGGCCAGACTGGTCCCAGACGCGGGAACCGGCACCACGCACAGGGATGAAAGCGGCAGGCGCGTAGTTGGGAACCATTACCTGGTCGAAATCGGCGCGTTGTACCGCAGCGTGCTCAACGGACATCGGAGTCTCCTGAAGAGGAACACTCGCCTGAAACTGGCGAGCTTGGTGAGGATTGTAAGGACAGTTTTCAGCCCGGCCTTGCCGCCAAGCGACAACTTCTTATAGCGCAAACCCCGGTTTCAGCCGGGTTTACGGCAATGCGACATATAGCGTCGCAAAGGCGCAGTTTAAACCGCCGGCACAGGTTATAGGCAGGCTTGATGAACAGTGCGGTAAATATGTACCGCACGCGGTGCATCGTCGTCTGTTTTGCTTGAGCTCAAACCAAACGCTAAGGGACTAGCGCATGAATCAAGACGATTTTGAGCTCGGTACGCAACCGGACACCCACTTCCATCACATTTACCAAAACCTGCCTGCGTGGGTACTGGAGTCATCGGCCGAGACACGTAACGCGCTGAAGAACGCCAACCTTGAAAAGCCTCAATGGCACGACACCGCTACACACCTGCAACATCAAGCGTTGAAAACCTCAACCCAGACACACTGGACCCATCGAAATCGTTTGGGCTCGAAGCTGGCAAGGCTGCAAAACGCTCGGGATTTTGCCGAGTCGATTCTGGCCCCGGCCCTGAAAACCCGATTCGAGCTGGAAGTGGACGTCAAAACCACCTTTCTGCGGCTGTATATCCCTCAGACCACGCCGTGGTTTTCAATCAAGACAGGCGCCGCCCGCACCTGGACGGTATCGCTGCTCGATGCCGCGCTACACAACTTTCAAGAGTCAGAGACCGAGGCAGAGGCTTACGAGCCCGCCTCAACCTTCATCACCGCACCGTCACCCACAGGCCAATTCGAGACCCTTGCGGACGTCTCACGGAAAATCACGGTTCAGGGTTTTACCCGGTTGTGCCGGGAGCTGGACATCGGTGGCAAGTACCACGTCTATCTCAAAGACAATCTGGGGTTGACCAACCCGGTGGCCGGCGCCACTTTGAAACCGCAAGTCTTCAGTACGAATAAAGCCGCTCTGCGGTCGGCATTGCAACTGGCCCACGCGCGCCAGGATATTCAAGACGACGCCTACAACGCGATCGCTCGTATGCTGACGGGCCAGGCAGCGATACCACTGGATGGTTATCCCCTCCAGTGTCACGACCTGACGATGATGTCTTCATCGCTGACCGGCATCGTCATCTTTGGCGTCAATTCTGGCCGGGCAACGAAGGCAACCCGCATCATTGCCTACATTCCGGATGATCCGGAGCATCCGCTCAAGCAGTACCCCGATACCGTGGCGTTCATGACCGAACTGACCCGCAAGCTTCGCTCGCCGACGTATCAAACATTCTTTAGCCGCTTCGTCGATCACGCCGCACGGGGGCACTTTTTCGCCGATCTCAACAGCCGCCTGCAAACCGTTACCTGGCATCAACACGCTCACGGCGACCCGTTGCCGAGCTGGCGCGAAACGCCCATCGACAAGCCCAATCTGCAATTTTCGATGGCACCGTTCAGAGCGAGCCTGTGGAATCACCTGTACCAGCGACAACTGAACAAAATCATCAACGACGCGAGCACACTCGCCGTTTCCACCGCTCGTGCCGATCAAACTGCGCGATGGGCACTGTGGGACGCGTTCAGCAAAATCGCCTCCACGATCCTTGAAGTGGCGACGTTCGTTGCCCTGCCCTTTGTGCCGTTTCTGGGTGAGTTGATGCTGGCCTATATGGCCTACCAGCTACTCGACGAGACCTTTGAAGGGATCACTGACTGGGCGCAAGGGCTGAAAAAAGAAGCGTTCGAGCACCTGATCGGCATCGTCGAAACGGCGGTGCAAGTGGGAACCTTCGCGGTGGGCGGCGCGATCGCCGCCGGCACCTTCAGTCGCCTCCTATCCCGCGAAACGACGGCACTTATTGCGCCACTAAAACCCGTACCCACACCAGCGGGCAAAACCAAATACTGGAGGCCGGATCTGGCGCCGTACGAACAAACCATCGAACTGCCGGCAGAGAAAAACCCCGATCTCCTGGGCCTGTACCGCCACGAGGGCAAAACGCTTCTGCCTCTTGAAGGAAAGCTGTATGCCGTACGGCCAACTCGCGATACCGGTCAGTTTCAGATTGAACACCCAAGCCGCGTCGACAGTTATAAGCCATCATTGCAGCACAACGGTCATGGCGCCTGGCAAACAGAACTGGAACAACCCCTTCATTGGGACCGGGAAACCGTCATGCGGCGTCTTGGGCGCAGTGTCGAACGGTTCTCCAGTGTCGAGCGAGAGCAGATTCTGCGAATCAGCGGTTTTCACGACAACGTGCTGCGAGAAACCCATGTCGAAAACCATCGCCCGCCATCGCTGCTGACCGACACGATCAAGCGTTTCAGGATCGACCGGGATATTCAGACGTTTATCGAACAGATTGGCAGCGACCAACCTGAGCAATACCGCAAGGCTGATCCGCTCATGCAACATCAGTTGCTGACCCGGTTCGACTCATGGCCTGTCGATACCGCCCTGTCGGAACCGGGAGCCCAGACACAAGCTTTTCGAAAGCAGACCGCGGACATCGCCCGAAACTACCGCAAGTCGCTGTTCGAGCTTCGCTATCGCGAACAGGAAAAGACTGCAGATCTGCCGACCCAACAGCTGCTTGCCGACTTTGAGGGATTACCCACCGATATCGCTCTGGAGCTGGCGAGCAATGCGTCGGGCAACGAACTGAGGCAATTGCACAACGGAACCACACCTCAGCGCCTGAAAGACGTCGCAAGAAAAGCTCTGGAGGCTGTGCGCGCATCCCGAGCGTATGAAGGGCTTTTCTCTGATGCCCTGGCGACTGCAGACACCCACACCCTGGCTTTGCACAGTCTGGATTTGCTACCCGAATGGCCTGCCAACGTGCGCATCGAGGTGCGGGACTTTGTCCATAACGGGATCATGCGCGACAGCATTGGCCCCGTCGACGCATCGATTCGAAAAACGCTGGTGCGCAACGAAGAGGGCATTTACCAGGTGCTGGATGACAGCCAAACGCCGCTGTTCTCTGGCGACTTTTATCAGGCCCTCCTTCAGACGCTGCCGGATAAAGAGCGCACCACACTGGGCTTTTCCGTCGGGGAAGGACAAATGCTCAAACGGCGCATTGCCGCACAGGCTCTGGACCGCCCACAGCTTCGTGCACTCTTTGCGAAAAACCCTCATCGAAAACCCTTCTATGATCCAACGACCATGCGCCTGCCCGGAGGTGTGGAAGGTTACCCGCGCATTGGTCCCGCAGCTCCAACGCTCAACGATAGGGTGCGCGAGGTTTACCCAAGCCTCTCCGTGGACGAAATCCAGTCCATGGTCCTCATGCTGCAGCGTCACCCCAGTGGCGCCCGCGTAGAACTTTCAAGACTGACAAACGAGTTGGCCCGTCTGCACCAGGATCTGGGGCGCTGGATAAACGACGCACCGACCGTCCACCCGCAAACCCGACTAGCACTGAGCGATCTGGACCGCGAGGTCGCGCGCCGTAATCGCACTCAGCTTGCCCAGGAAATCCAGCGCAGTTGGCGCCGCCAGTCCGAGCACGATTTCGATGCGCCCGATGGCAGCGAGCAGTATGTACTGAGGTTTGCAGAGCCGATCCTGGGCGACTTGCCGACACTGACCGCCGACTTCAATCATGTGTCGCTGCTTTCTCTGGAAGGCAATCATGCTGCGCAGGGTGTATCGGAGTTCCTGAACCGATTTAGTGGGCTTCGCCGCCTGGAACTACGCCGTTTCGCCTTGACCACCCTCCCCGAGGCCATCACCCGAATGCCGAACCTCGATGCGCTGGTGTTAAGTAATTGCGGGATCAGGATGAACACTGCCACGTGGTCGAAACTGACTGCTTTGAACAAACTGGTCATGCTGGACCTGTACAAAAACCCGTTCGAAATCGTACCTCGCATCGACTCGATGAACGAGCTGGTTCACCTTGATCTAAGCGATACCCATCTGACCACCATCCCGACCGGAACCCTGCAGCATCCAAAACTCGATACCCTCTTGCTGATGAACAACAAGATCGGTGAGTTGCCCGTCGAGTTGTTCGAGAGTCCGCTGTACGAAAAACGCGGTGTGCACCTTACGCACAACCCGATTTCCAACCGCTCACGGGAACTTGTCAAACAACATCACTTCGAAAGCGCTTATGACATGGGCGTCTACGCACCCGAGGCGGATATTGATCGCGTCAGGACGCTGTACCCAGGCATGGAAGTCGAGCAAGCGAGTGAATTTGTCTACGAGTTGCCGGGCACTCTGGAGGATGGCCGGGCAGAACTGGCGCGCCTGGAAGAGGAGCTGACACGCTTGAGAACCGATTTGTCCGCATGGACCGCCGACCTCCCGGCCCGACACCCGCTGACGGGCCAGCCTTTCAGCGCCGCCGAACTCTTTGCCGAACAAGTCAACCGCGAAGAGTTCAAGCAAACGCTGGAGCAATGCTGGCAGCACGAATCCGAACAGGATGATTTCAACGACGGTATAACGCCCACCTACGAACTGACTACCCGCTCGGTCATCAACGGACAATTACCCACACTGAATGCAGACTTCGGTCATGTTTCAGCGCTGGATATTCGAAGTGCCGATGGCGCGACCTCTATCGGTCGCTTCCTGGAGTCCTTCCCTAACCTCAAAAGCCTGAGGCTGCGCGATTGCACGCTGGGCAACGTTCCAGATGCCGTGTTCAACATGGGCCAATTACGATCCCTTTCACTTCCTGCTTGCCGCATCAGACTGTCAGCAGAATCGGCAAACGCATTGGCCGGAATGGAACAGCTCGACTACCTCGACCTGGGCTCCAACCCGTTGGGACAAAACGTTGATCTCAGCCAGATGAAGGACCTGGCGACCCTCCTGCTTGATAACACCGGCATCACCGAAATACCAAACGGCCTGCTGCAACTGACTGATCTGGACTGGGTAGACCTGAGCACCAATGCGATCACCGAAATGCCCAGCGACTTGATGGAACTGCCAGTGGAAACGGCAGAAAACATTACGTTGCGAGGCAACCCGTTATCGGAGGAAAGCCTGTTACGGCTGATCAGTTACTACGAACGTACAGGAGCAGATTTCGGCGTGGACGAAGTCATCAATCGAGGTGAAATGGAAATTTCCACCTCTGAGGGTTCCGAGATCGACGAGTAACTCAGCCGCGCTCGGGCGGCACTGACGATAATTCGAACGGGCTGCTGCTGCGCCGCTGGTTGCGATCTTCCCGCGGCGTGGCGCCGAAGAAATTACGGTAGGCGCTGGAGAAGTGCGGCCCCGATGAGAAGCCACACGACAGGCCGATCTGGATGATCGACTTGCTGGTTTGCATCAACATTTGCCGGGCCTTGTTCAGGCGTAACTCCAGGTAGTACTGGCTCGGCACACGATTGAGGTATTGCTTGAAGATCCGCTCCAACTGCCGACGGGACACGCACACATGCTGGGCGATTTCGTCGGTGGTCAGCGGTTCTTCGATGTTGGCTTCCATCAGCAACACCGCCTGGGTGAGCTTCGGATGGCTGGAACCGAGGCGATTTTGCAGCGGAATGCGTTGACGCTCGCCGCCTTCGCGGATGCGTTCAACCACCAGTTCTTCGGACACGGCGCCAGCGAGTTCGGCGCCGTGATCACGGGCCAATACAGCCAACAGCAAGTCGAGTACCGACAGGCCGCCACACGCGGTCAGGCGATCGCGATCCCAATCGAACAAATGACTGGTGGCGATGACTTTCGGAAAGCGTTCGGCGAAATCGTCCTGCCAGCGCCAATGCACGGCAGCGCGATAGCCGTCGAGCAAACCCAATTGCGCCAGCGGGTAGACACCGGCCGACAAACCGCCAATCACACAACCGGCCCGCACCAGTTGTTTCAACGCACTGCTGAGCGCCGGCGCGAGTGTGGTCGGAGGCTCATCGGCGAGCAGAAACAGCTTCTGAAAGTTTTCGAGCTTGCCAGCCCACGGCTCACCGGGCAATTGCCAGGCGCCTTCGGTCGGCGGTTCGGCCTGCAAAAACGACAGTTCGTAAACCACGTCCGGGTGCACACGCTGGGCAACACGCAAGGCCTCCTCAGCCAGCGCAAGCGTCAGTGCTTTAGTGCTGGGCCAAATCAGGAAACCAATTCGATGGGCAGTCATGGCGGGCAATCCGAAACAAGAACAGTGTTAGAAGCCGAAAGCGGCTGCAACCAAATTAGACCATCTGGCGCACGGTGCGCAGCATGACCTAATTTGGTGCGTAACGGGAGCGATTACTTCAGGCTGCCCGAGAGGAATTGTTGCAGACGTTCGGACTGGGGATTGACCAGCACCTCACGCGGGTTGCCACTTTCTTCAACGACACCTTTGTGCAGGAACACCAACTGGTTCGACACTTCACGGGCAAAGCCCATTTCGTGCGTCACCACCACCATGGTCCGGCCTTCCTGAGCCAGAGCCTGCATGACTTTCAGCACGTCGCCGACCAGTTCCGGGTCGAGTGCCGAGGTCGGTTCGTCGAACAGCATCACCTCAGGTTCCATCGCCAGCGCACGGGCAATCGCCACGCGCTGCTGCTCGCCGCCGGACATGTGGCCCGGGTAGGCGTCTTTGCGGTGACCCACGCCTACTTTGTTCAGATAGTGCTCGGCCTTGTCTCGGGCTTCGGCCTTGGACATGCCCAGCACGTGAACCGGCGCTTCCATGATGTTTTCCAACGCAGTCATGTGCGACCACAGGTTGAAATGCTGGAACACCATCGACAGGCGCGAACGCATACGCTGCAGCTGTTTCGGGTCGGCCGCCTTCAGCGCGCCGTCCTTGTTGGCGACCAGTTTCAGCTCTTCATTGTTGAGCAGAATCTTGCCCGCGTGCGGCTGCTCCAGCAGGTTGATGCAGCGCAGGAAGGTACTTTTGCCGGAGCCACTGGAGCCGATGATGCTGATCACATCGCCAGCCGCCGCTTTCAGGGACACGCCCTTGAGCACTTCGTGACTGCCATAGCGTTTATGCAGGTCTTGGACTTCAAGTTTGTACATGCGGTCGGTTCTCACAAAAACAGTCAGTCAGTCGTTGAGCAAGCGCCCGTGACGCAGCGCTTCGCGCCCCGCCACCTTGGCCAGCCAGAAACCGGGTTGGGCATAACGCAGCCGTTCAATGGCAAACAGCACCCCGGACGTACCAGCACACACCGTGCTGACCCGATCCGACAACGGATCGATCACTTCAAAAATCTCGTCACCGGCTTCGATCCACTCACCGGGTTTACGCAGAAAACTCACCACACCAGGGTGCGGTGCAAACAGCAATTCTGTGCCTTCAAACGGCAAGCCTTCGCACGCTTCTTGCGCAGGTTTTGGCCATTCGCCGCTGATCAAGCCTTGCTCGGCGAGGTACGCCAGAATGCCTTCGGCGTGAGCCTCAGACTCAAGTCGACCGGTATCGGCCTGACCACCTAATTCAATGGTAGTCGCCAGGCAGGCCAACGGAATCTGTGCATCAGGGAAAAGACGCGACAGACGCAACCACGGCAGCGAGCAGGCTTCGTCGAAGGAACTGCCGCCGGAATCTTCCGCCAGCAGACCGACCCTCACATTCAAATGCGCGGCCAGCGAACGCCACTGCGGCCAGTGCTGCGGTAAGGCGTACATGTGCAGCGCCGCTTCGGCATCGCAGTGCAAATCCAGCACAACATCGGCGGTGCAAGCGTGGCTGAGCAAGATGCGCTGCATGCCTTGCAACTGACTCGCGGCCGGCGGCAATGCAGCGAACGCATCGCTCATGGCCTGGCGGATCAAACGGATGTTGGCGTGCGGATCATCACCGAGACGCCCTGCCAGCGCAGACGCAACCGGCGCGCTCAACTCGACGAAATCGCGGTTGAAATTCTTGCCGCTACCCGCCTCGAAACGTCCTTGATGATTACCCTGCAACAGTTGCCCTAGGCCCAGTGGATTGGCCACCGGCACCAATTCGATCACACCGTTGAGCAAGCCTTGGGCTTCGAGCTCGGCCAGGCGCTTTTTCAGCTCCCAGGCCGTGCGCATCCCCGGCAGTTCGTCGGCGTGCAGGCTGGCCTGGATATAGGCCTTGCGTTCGCCAGTGCCGAAACGGAATACCGAAATCTGGCGTTCGCTGCCCAGGTGGCTCCACGGCAATGCATGATCGATGCGTTCCATATCAGTGCTTCCGCGGGGCCAGGTAGCCCAGCCAGCGGCGCTCGGCCATTTTGAACAGTTTCACCAGAATGAAGGTCAGGCACAGGTAGAACACGCCAGCCGTGATGTACGCCTCGAACGGCAGGTAGAACTGGGCGTTGACCGTGCGCGCGGCACCGGTGATGTCGATCAGGGTCACGATTGACGCCAGACTGGTAGTCTGCAGCATCATGATCACTTCGTTGCTGTACTGCGGCAGCGCCCGGCGCAGGGCCGATGGCAACAGGATGCGCTTGTACATTTTGTAGCGCGACATGCCCATGGCCTTGGCCGCTTCGATCTCGCCGTTCGGCGTGGCACGCAGGCTGCCGGCGATGATTTCAGCGGTGTAGGCGCTGGTGTTGATCGCAAAGGCCAGGCACGCACAGAACGTTGCGCTGGACAGCCACGGCCAGAGGAAACTTTCACGTACCGCTTCGAATTGCGCCAACCCGTAGTAGATCAAAAACAGCTGCACCAGCATCGGCGTGCCGCGGATCACGTAGGTGTAGAGCCACGCCGTCATGTTGACGGCCGCGTTCTTCGAGACGCGCATCAGGCCCAATGGCAATGCGCACAGCAGGCCGAAAAACAGCGACAGCGCGAGCAATTTGAGGGTAGTCACCAAGCCGCCGAGGTACAGCGGCAAAGCCTCCCAAATGACGTTGTAGTCGAAGATCATAGATCAGCCGCCCTTACGCCTACCGAGTAGCGCTTCTCAAGGTGACGCAATGCCAGCAACGAGACACTGGTGATTACCAGGTACATCGCTGCCACTGCGAGGAAGAAGGTGAAAGGCTCGCGGGTGGCATCTGCCGCCTGCTTGGCCTTGAACATCATGTCTTGCAGCCCCACCACGGAAATCAGCGCAGTAGCTTTGGTCAATACCAGCCAGTTATTGGTAAAGCCCGGAATCGCCAGGCGAATCATCTGCGGCACCAATACCCGGAAGAACACCTGAAAACTGCTCATGCCGTACGCCATGCCCGCTTCTGCCTGCCCCTTCGGGATCGCCATGAAGGCGCCGCGGAAGGTTTCCGACAGGTACGCACCGAAGATGAAACCCAGGGTGCCGATACCGGCGGCCAGCGGGTTCAGGTCGATGTAATCGTTAAAGCCCAGCAGCGGTGCGACGCGGTTGAGCAGGTCCTGGCCGCCGTAGAAAATCAGCAGGATCAGCACCAGATCGGGAATACCGCGGATCACCGTGGAATACAGATCGCCCAGCCAGGCCAGCCAGCGAATCGGCGACAGACGCAGCGCAACGCCGATCAGCCCCAGAACGATGGCCAGGACCATGGACGACAAGGCGAGCTGAAGCGTCAGCCATGCGCCATCGAGGATGACAGCCCCGTAGCCTTTCAACATGATTCAGGTCCTCGAAAGTTGGGATGAAAAAATGGCGCAAACCTCAGAGATCCTGTTGCTTGCGCCATTTCGGACTTTTCGTTACGACGTATTTACTTGCCGTAAATGTCGAAGTCGAAGTACTTGTCCTGGATTTGCTTGTACTTGCCGTTCTCACGAATGGCGGCGATGGCAGCGTTGAGTTTGTCCAGATCGGCCTTGTCGTCCTTGCGAACTGCGATACCCACGCCGTCGCCGAAGTATTTGACGTCGGTGAACGCTGGACCTACGAACGCGAAACCTTTGCCGGAGTCGGTTTTCAAGAAGCCGTCGTTCAACAGCGTAGCGTCTGCCACGGTGCCATCGAGGCGGCCAGCGGCCACGTCGAGGTAAATTTCGTTCTGCGAACCGTAAGGCTTGACCTCGGCACCCAGCGGGGCCAGGACTTCACGGGCGAAACGCTCGTGGATCGAACCACGTTGCACGCCGATGTTCTTGCCCTTCAATTCAGTCAGGCCTTCGCTGACTTGAGTGCCGGCCTTCATGACCAGGCGAGCCGGGGTGTTGTAGTACTTGTTGGTGAAGTCGACAGACTTCTTGCGGTCTTCAGTGATCGACATGGACGACAGGATCGCGTCGATCTTGCGCACTTTGAGTGCCGGGATCAAACCGTCGAACTCTTGCTCGACCCACACACACTTGACCTGCATCTGCTCGCACAGGGCGTTGCCGATGTCGTAGTCGAAACCCACGATGCTGCCGTCCGGCGCTTTGGATGCAAACGGAGGGTAAGCCGCTTCGATGCCAATTTTCAGAGGCTTTTCATCGGCGAAGGTTGGCAGGGACAGCACGGACAGTGCCAGGGCGCCAAGCAGCACGAGTTTCTTCATCTTTGGGACTCCATCGGTAAAGGGCAAAAACGGCAGAGTGAGCGACAGCCCAATATGCGAGTGAGTACAACCACAAAGCGATGCAGCGCTGTAGGAATCGCGCGCTTTTTTCAACGCGAGCCACAACGAGCGAGTGATCGGCATTCTAACGACAGGCCCGAAGTCGATATTTCTTCAATGCGACAACTAATTACAGAAGCACCGAGAAAGCCGCTTGAGCGCGTTGACACTCCTGCAAAATCATGCAAGAGCAAAAGACAGTGAACCGATCCATGTTGCAAATTGCGGGCCTATTATTGGCAAAGCCAGCAAATCCGGCAAGCTTGGCGTTATGTCTTATTTTTCATAGGGTGCTGAGGAGGCGCGGGAATGGGGTTTGGCGTTTCCCAATGCCCCGGATTGGCGCGAGCGGTTACACATTCAGTTACTTGAAGGGGGATGGGTAACAGTGGGAAAGGGCCTACAACTGAAGCCGATAATTATTGGCTGTTGTTTATGGGATGCCTGACAGGCCGCCTTCGCGGGCAAGCCCGCTCCCACATTTGATCGGGTTGCCACGCCGATTCCGCACGCACCGCAAATCCCCTGTGGGAGCGAGCTTGCTCGCGAAGGGGCCAGAACTGCCAACACAAAAACCCAGACAATAAAAAACCCCACCAGGCTCACCACCCGGCAGGGTTTCAATGACCCAAGACCCGCTACTTAAGCAACATTCATGGTCTTGTGCGTATCAATCAAATGCTGCACCACACCCGGATCGGCCAGGGTGGAAATATCCCCCAACCCATCGTATTCAGCCGTCGCAATCTTGCGCAGAATCCGGCGCATGATCTTGCCCGAACGGGTTTTCGGCAGCCCCGGCGCCCACTGGATCACATCCGGCGAAGCAATCGGACCGATCTCCTTACGCACCCAATTTTTCAGTTCCAGGCGCAGCTGCTCGCTCGGCTCTTCGCCGCCGTTCAGGGTGACGTAGACATAAATGCCCTGCCCCTTGATGTCGTGCGGCACACCGACCACCGCCGCTTCGGCGACTTTCGGGTGAGCGACCATCGCACTTTCAATTTCGGCAGTGCCCATGCGGTGGCCGGAGACGTTGAGCACGTCATCCACGCGACCGGTGATCCAGTAGTAACCATCCGCATCACGACGCGCACCGTCACCGGTGAAATACATGCCGCGGAACGTCTTGAAGTAGGTATCAACGAAACGGTCATGGTCACCGTACAGCGTGCGCGCCTGACCCGGCCACGAATCGAGAATCACCAGGTTGCCCTCGGCAACGCCTTCGATAATGTTGCCCAGGTTATCGACCAAGGCCGGCACCACGCCAAAGAACGGACGCGCCGCCGAACCCGGCTTGAGGCCGTGGGCACCCGGCAACGGGCTCATCAAGGTTGCGCCGGTTTCGGTCTGCCACCAGGTATCGACAATCGGGCAACGGGATTGTCCGACGTTCTTGTAGTACCAATCCCACGCTTCCGGATTGATCGGCTCACCAACCGAACCCAACAGACGCAGGCTGCTGCCATCCGCGCCTTCAACGGCAGCGGTGCCCGACGCCATCATCGCGCGGATCGCGGTCGGCGCGGTGTAGAGGATGTTGACCTTGTGCTTGTCGACGATCTTCGCCACCCGGGTGATGTCCGGGTAGTTCGGCACGCCTTCGAACAGCAGCGTGGTCGCGCCATTGGCCAACGGGCCGTAGACGATGTAAGTGTGACCGGTGACCCAACCGACGTCGGCGGTGCACCAGTAGACTTCACCCGGACGGTAGTCGAACACGCGCTCGTGGGTCATCGCCGCATACAGCAGGTAACCGCCAGTGGTGTGCTGCACGCCCTTCGGCTTGCCGGTCGAACCGGAGGTGTAAAGGATGAACAGCGCTTCTTCGGCGCCCATCTCTTTCGGCGCGCAGACAGTGCCGGCCACTTTCATCAGGTCTTCGTACCAGATGTCGCGATGCTGGTTCCACTTGATGTCGCCGCCGGTGCGCTGGCACACGATGACTTTCTGAATGCTGCTGGTTTCCGGGTTGGTCAGCGCGTCGTCGACGTTGGCCTTGAGCGGGATCTTCTTGCCGGCACGAATGCCTTCGTCTGCGGTGATCACCACTTTTGATTTGCAGTCGATGATGCGACCGGCCAAGGCTTCCGGCGAGAAACCACCGAATACCACCGAGTGAATCGCGCCGATCCGGGTGCAGGCCAGCATGGCGACCACGGCTTCGGGGATCATCGGCATATAGATAGTCACCACGTCACCGCGGTGCACATCCTGGCCGCGCAAGGCGTTGGCGAACTTGCAGACTTGTTCGTGCAGTTCGCGGTAGGTGATGTTGCGGCTTTCGCAAGGGTCATCCCCTTCCCAAATGATCGCGACTTGATCGCCGCGCTCGGCCAGATGACGGTCGAGGCAGTTGTAGGAAACGTTCAGGGTGCCGTCGGCGAACCATTTGATGTCGACATGGTGATCGTCGAAGGACGTCTGCTTCACCGTGGTGAAAGGTTTGATCCAGTCGAGGCGCTTGGCTTGCTCGCGCCAGAAGCCGTCCGGGTTGACGACCGACTGCTGGTACATGGCCTTGTAGGTCGCCTCGTCAGTCAGCGTGTTAGCCAGGACCTCGGGACGAACGGGATACAGAGAAGCCGCACTCATCTTTCTTACCTCGGTGGAATAGTTGTTTTTGTATGACACCGTTTTAGCCGGGCCGGCCCTATAGAACCATTCGACGATGGTAGTAACAAGCCCCTACAAAATGCCCTGAAAAGCCTAAAACAAACCTGGAACACACGTCCCGGACATCACGCTCCTGCTGTGGGTTTGACACCACCCAGTAGTGTCCACCGCTCACGTCTTGCCAGTCGTGATCGATGTCCGACCGAGAGTTTCACGCAGCCATGTGCCCGCTTTTCCCGAACGCAAAAGCGACGACCACACCAAATCGACTCCCACCGTCCAGTCTGTAAACGGATAGGCATCCAGTTCCAGCTCGACCAGCTGCCCATCGGGATTAAGGTCCTGCATGAGTTGCTTGGGTACGATGGCCCAACCCATCCCCTCGCGCAGCATGTTCATCAGTGTGAGATAGCTATCGACCCGCCAATGGTTGGGCGAATTGAGGTACTCGCTGGTGGGTAGCCTGTCCTGAAAAGGCAGGTAGACCAACTGCCGGAAGTTGCTCAACTGGTTGAAGCTGACAGGTTGCATTTGGGTCAACGGGTGATCCCGGCACACGAAGTTGCCGAACGTGATGCTGCCAAGCCGTTTGAACTGCAGGTTCTTTGGATAATGCGAGCGAGTACACATCAGGCCCAACAACACTTTTTTCTCCTCGATCATGCCAAGTGCATCCTGCCTCGATGGATGCAGCACGGTCAGGTCGACATGGGTGAAGTGTCTGGAAAACTCCTGCATGACGGGTGCGAGCGCCTGATAGGGGATGGCATCGTCAATGCTGATCACCAACTCGGTTTCCAGCTCCTCGGCCAAGCTACTTGCGCGGTTCTCCATGTTGAAACACTGACCAAGAATGGCCTCGGCGTCGCGCAACAACGCACGCCCCTCCGTCGTCAACTGGGGATAGCGGTGGCTGCGATCGAACAGCGTGACGCCCAGGTCGATCTCAAGGTTCGCAACGGAAATGCTCACGGCTGACTGCGATTTTCCCAGTTTGCGCGCTGCGGCCGAGAAAGAGCGCTCACTGGCGACCTCAGAAAATGCGGCCAGTTGCTCCAGAGACAACCTCATAGATGCACCATAAAAAAAATCAATAGATCCCATTTTTACAACGGCAATAACGGGGCGCATTTTGGCCCTGCGTTACCGGATAACCACAACAATAACCTATCCCATCGCTGCCTCGACACTAACAACCAGGAGAGGACAATGACTAATGCTGTGCACCCTGTGGATCAGCGGCTACCGCTGGCTCAAACCGTGATATTTGGCTTTCAGCATGTACTGGTGATGTATTCGGCATGCATCATCGTGCCGCTGATTCTCGGCGCTGCACTGCAACTCCCCAAAGACCAATTGACCCTTATCATCAACGCTGACTTGTTTGCCGCTGGCCTGGCGACACTCGTGCAATGCGCAGGAAACAGGTTTTTCGGCATTCAACTCCCGATCATGATGGGCGTGACCTTCGCATCGGTAACGCCGATGATCGCTATTGCCCTGAACCCCTCCCTGGGGCTGCCAGGCGTCTACGGTGCAATCATCGTATCCGGTATCTTCGGCATTCTCTTTGCCCCGGTCATGGGACGATTGCTACGTTTTTTTCCACCGGTGGTGACTGGCACGGTCCTGTTGGTTATCGGCATCAGTCTGATGCGTGTCGGGATCGACTGGTCAGCCGGGGGGCACCCGGTACTTGCCGATGGCAGCGCCAATCCGGATTACGGCAATCCGGTTTACCTGGGCATTTCACTTTTACAGTTGATCCTGATCCTGGGTATCAACCGCTTCGCAAAAGGCTTCATTGCCAATATCGCAGTGCTCCTGGGGGTCTTGGTCGGCTTTTTCATTGCGTTCTTTCGCGGCGATATCGTGCTTGATGGCATCAATGAAACGCCGTGGTTCTCGACGATTTCACCCTTTGCGTTTGGCATGCCCAAATTTGATCTGGTCGCAATCATTTCGATGTGCCTGGTCATGCTGGTCACCATGGTCGAGTCGACGGGGATGTTTCTTGCGCTGGGCAAGATGGTAGACCGCCCGACCACTCGCGAAAGGTTAGTGCGCGGCCTTCGTTCCGATGGTCTGGGTGCCGTTCTCGGCGGGGTGTTCAACGCATTCCCCTATACCTCTTTCTCGCAAAACATTGGCCTGGTGACCATGACCGGGGTCAAGAGCCGCTTCGTGTGCATAGCCGGTGCGATGATTCTGATCGGACTGGGACTTTTTCCAAAGCTAGCCTACATCGTCGCCTCCACGCCCCAATACGTACTCGGTGCCGCCGGCATGGTGATGTTCGGCATGGTCACGCTAATGGGCGTGCGCATTCTTTCCACCGTCGACTTCGAACGGTCGCGCCACAACCTCCTGGTCGTGGCCACGAGTGTGGGCATCGGCATGATTCCGATGGTCTCGCCTCACTACTTTCACCATTTGCCCGACTGGAGCCGGGTTTTCACCGAAAGCGGGATCGTCCTGACTGTTTGCAGCGCATTGACCCTCAACATTCTGTTCAACGGAATCGGCAAGTCCGACGACGCCGAAGCAGCGGCGACCCGCACCGCCGCCCTCAGCGATAGCTGAACAACAGCACAACCAAAATAAACTTTAGAAAGGTTAAGTACGATGACTTGTGAACTCATCAGGGCCGACCTCGTCCTCACTATGGACGCCCTCAACACCGTGATCGAAGACGGCGCAGTATTGGTCAAGGACGGCCTGATCGCCGATGTCGGTCCTGCGCAAGATCTGCTCGCTCGCCACCCCTTGGCCCCGATACGCCGCCTGACCGATCGACTGTTGATGCCAGGGCTGGTCAATACCCATTGCCACTCCGGCATGCTCCGAGGTACTGCCGAAGGCCTGCCGGTGTGGGATTGGTTGCAGCAATACATCGACCCCATGCACCGGGTGCTGCTGCCCAGTGAGGCGCGTTTGTCTTCCATGCTTTGCTACAGCGAAGCTTTGATGTCCGGCACCACCACGATGGTCGATATGTGGCGTTACATGCACGGCAGCGCAGAGGCAGCCAGTGAGTTGGGTATTCGCGCAGTGCTGGTGCCCTATGTTGCCGAACACCCGGACCATGATTACTTCGAGACCCTCGACGGCAACGAGGCCTTGATCGAACGCTGGCACGGCGGGGCGAATGGCCGCATCAGCGTTTGGGTAGGTCTGGAGCACATGTTCTACGCCGTTCCCCAGGCCTGGAAGCGCATCGCGGATATCTGCAAGGCCAATCAGGTGGGTTTCCACACCCACAGTAACGAAAGCCGCTTCGACGTGGAGGAAACCATCCGGCGCTACGGAATGCGCCCAGTCCAGGCCTTGGAGAAGTTCGGCCTGCTTGATGCCAGCAAGGTTCTGCTTGCCCATTGTGTCTGGGTCGACGACCAGGAAATCGCACTGATGGCGCAACGCAATATCGGTGTGGCGCACAACCCGATCAGCAACATGAAACTGGCATCCGGTGCCGCGCCGATTGAGAAGCTGTTAGCAGCAGGCGTTGCGGTTGGCCTGGGCACCGATGGCGAAAAAGAGAACAACAACCTGGACATGTTCGAGGAGATGAAAGTGTCCTCGCTGCTGGCTAAATTCGCCAACCTCAATGCATCAGCACTGGATGCCTGGTCCGTGTGTCGCATGGCCACGATCGATGGCGCGCGCGCCTTGGGCATGGACAAGCAGATCGGCTCGCTAGAAGTGGGTAAAGCCGCCGACATCATCGCAGTACGCGTTGACACACCGAGGATGACGCCGCTGATCACCCGTGGCCCGCTGGCCAACCTTCACCACAACCTGGTGCACGCCGTACAAGGCGGTGACGTGGACATGACAATGGTCGCCGGCCGCGTGGTGGTCGAAAACGGGCAACTCAAGAACGCTGACCTGGACGCGCTGATCACTCAAGTCAACGAAACGGCTCCTGACCTGTTTGCACGTCGCAAAACCTGGCTGGACCAGGCCGGGGTCTCCGTCAACGAGCTTGATCGAGTGGATGGCGTTTGACCTCGAGGAAACCTTCATGCAAAACATTCAGTATGACAACGCCTCCAGGCAGGGGGTTATTCAGTACGTGCTCAACGGCGAAGTGATATCGCTTGAGCGTGTCGACACCACCCGCAGCCTGCTCAATCACTTGCGTGAAGATCGCTGCCTCACCGGCACCAAAGAAGGCTGTGCCGAAGGAGACTGTGGCGCCTGCACGGTCGTAGTGGGTGAATTGTTGGACGGTGAACTGCAGATGCGCACAGTAAACGCATGCATCCAGTTCATGCCCTCACTGGACGGCAAGGCTGTATTTACCGTTGAGCACCTGCGCCAGGAAGCCGGGGCGTTGCACCCGGTGCAGCAAGCGCTGGTCGATTGCCATGGATCGCAGTGCGGCTTTTGCACGCCCGGGTTCGTCATGTCCCTGTGGAGTTTTTACCTGGATCATGAGCAATGCGACATACCGCCGGGGCGAGACGCTATACGTTCGACGTTGACCGGCAACCTGTGCCGCTGCACCGGTTACCGACCGATCCTGGATGCCGGTGAGCAAATGTTCAAACTGGCACCCGTAAGGTTCGAACGCGAGGCATTGAAAGTGAAGCTGGAGGCGCTCAAGCGTAACCAGACGCTCGTTTACGAACATGAGGGTCGACACTTTTTTGCACCGCTCAGTTTGCAAGAACTGGTCAGGCTGCGTGCCCAATACCCTGACGCGCTCCTGCTTGCGGGGTGTACCGATATTGGCTTGTGGACGACCAAGCAGTTTCGCGAGATTGGCGACATCATTTCCATCGGCAAGGTGCCGGAACTTAAGCGAATCGAGCGCGACCAGCAGTTTTTACGCATAGGTTGCGGTGTATCGCTGACTGACAGCTTCGCCGCTATCGTCGCGCTCTATCCGCAACTCAAGGAGCTCTGGGAACGCTTCGCCTCCAAACCTATCCGCAACGCGGGCACCTTGGGTGGCAACGTCGCCAATGGCTCGCCCATCGGCGATTCGATGCCGGCGCTGGTTGCGTTGGGCGCCAGGGTGGTTATGCATAGCCCTGCCGGAAGTCGGACCCTTGCACTTGAGGATTTGTACACCGGCTACATGCAGAAAGACATGCACGCCGACGAACTTGTTGAAGCACTCCTGATTCCGCTACCCGTAGCGGACTGGCAGATGCGTACCTACAAACTGTCCAAGCGTTTTGACTCGGACATCTCGGCCGTCTGTGCGGCATTTTCCATTCGCCTTAACGCTGGATGCGTCGTTGATTGCCGCGTGGCATACGGCGGCATGGCAGCAACGGTCAAACGAGCCAGCCATTGCGAGAAGCTGCTGATCGGCAAGTCATGGACCGAGGGTACGCTGGAACAAGCCATGGTCACGCTTGATGAGGATTACCAGCCACTCTCCGACATGCGTGCCAGCGCGCAATACCGGCAGCAGTGTGCGAAGAACCTGCTCTATCGCTTCTATCTTGAAACCCGCCAGCATCAGCCATTGCCCGAGGAACGTATCCGGGTCTTTGCCGTGGCTCAGGAGCAACCATGAACAAGCCTGTCAGCCTCCCCAACGAGCCACTAAGCCAGGGCGCCGCCGGGCGCGCCTTTACCCATGAGTCTGCTCATCTGCATGTCAGCGGCGAAGCGACTTACATCGACGACATCCCCGAACTGCAGGGCACCCTTTACGCAGCACTGGGCTTGAGCCAACAGGCCCACGCGCGAATCCTGTCGATGGACTTGGGTGATGTGCTCGCAGCGCCGGGTGTGGTCGCGGTCCTGACTGCAACGGATATACCGGGAGCCAACGATTGCGGCCCCATCGTCCACGACGATCCGATACTTGCCGATGGGTTGGTGCAGTACGTCGGCCAGCCGATCTTTATCGTTATCGCCGATACCTACCACGCCGCACGCCGTGCGGCTCGACTGGGAAAAATAGAGTACGAGACGTTGCCCGCAATACTCACCCCCGAGCAAGCGAAGGAACAGGGCGCCTTCCTGTTCCCGCCGCTGCACCTGCGCCGTGGTGAAGCCGAGCAAGCGATTGGAGGGGCAGAGCACAGACTCAAGGGCGAGTTTTCCATCGGCGGCCAGGAGCACTTTTACCTGGAAGGACACATATCCTATGCCATGCCCAAAGAAGACAACGGCATGCATGTCCTGTGTTCCACGCAGCACCCGACTGAAATGCAAAACCTGATTTCCCATTGCCTGAATCTGCCCAACCACCAGGTCAAGGTGGAGATTCGGCGCATGGGAGGGGCATTCGGCGGCAAGGAGTCGCAATCCGGTCTTTTTGCCTGCATGGCCGCCTTGGCCGCCGCGCGGCTGAAGCGCCCGGTCAAGGTACGCCTGGACCGGGACGACGACATGATGATCACCGGCAAGCGTCACTGTTTCAACTACCAATACCAGGCAGGTTTCGAGCCCGACGGCTTGATTCGAGGCGTGACCGTGGAAATGTGTTCGCGGGGAGGCTTTTCGACGGACCTGTCCGGCCCGGTGGCGACCCGCGCCTTGTGTCACGTCGACAATGCCTACTTCCTCAGTGACGTGGACATCCGCTCCATGGCCGGTAAAACCAATACCCAGTCCAACACCGCCTTTCGCGGGTTTGGCGGCCCACAGGGCGCGATCGCCATCGAGTACATCATCGATGACATTGCTCGCGAACTGGGTCTGGACCCGCTGGACGTTCGCAAGCGCAACTTCTATGGCAAGCTCGAGCGCAACGTTACCCCCTACGGCATGACGGTGGAAGACAACGTCATCCACGAGTTAGTGGCTGAGCTGGAGCAGAGCAGCGACTACCGGGCTCGACGCGAGGCAGTTCTGGCCTTCAATCGAGACAATGAAGTGCTCAAGAAAGGCCTTGCCCTGACCCCACTCAAATTCGGCATCTCTTTCAACGTCGTCCACTTCAACCAGGCCGGCGCCCTGGTTCATATCTATACCGACGGTTCGGTGCTTGTGAACCACGGCGGAACCGAGATGGGGCAAGGCCTCAATACCAAGATCGCCCAGATAGTCGCCAATGAGCTGGGTATCGATCTGAGTTGGGTGCGCTCCACCGCAACGGACACCAGCAAGGTACCCAACACCTCAGCCACCGCGGCCTCAAGCGGGACTGACCTGAACGGCAAAGCCGCCCAGGATGCGGCGCGCCAAATTAAAGTCCGCTTGTCACAGATGCTGGTGGACCGATACGGCGGCTCGCTCGATGACGTGGGTTTTGCCAACAATCAAGCGCGCTTGCATGAGCATCAACTCAGTTGGCCTGCGTTGGTGAGAGCGGCGTATGAGAGTCGCGTGCAGCTCTGGTCCGATGGTTTCTACGCCACCCCTAAATTGAACTGGGACCGAGAGACACTAAAAGGCAGACCGTTCTTCTACTTCAGCTATGGCGCTGCGGTATCCGAGGTGCAGATCGACAGCCTGACCGGTGAATGGAAGTTACTGCGCGCGGACCTGCTGCATGACGCTGGCAAGTCCATCAACCCGGCGCTCGATGTTGGCCAGGTCGAAGGTGCCTTCATCCAGGCCATGGGCTGGCTGACGATGGAAGAGTTGTGGTGGAACAAGGACGGAAAACTGATGACTCATGCGCCTTCGACCTACAAGATCCCGGCGGTCAATGATTGCCCTGACGACCTTCGCGTCAAACTGTTCGACAACCGCAACGCCGAGGACACCATCTTCCGTTCCAAGGCGGTAGGCGAGCCGCCCATGCTACTGGCTTTTTCGGTGTTCTTTGCGCTTCGCGACGCGATCGCCAGTGTGGCGCAGTACAAACTGAATCCGCCATTGAACGGCCCTGCGACGAGCGAGCGAATCCTGCAGGCGATCTGCGCAATCCGAAGCACGAAGCGCTAAGGCCAAGACACGACTGCCAACTGACGAAAAATGATCGGACCGAGCGCACATGCCTGTTTTGCGCAGCATTGCCATCCCATCATTTTGCTTCCAATCCCAAATGCCCAAGGATTTTGAATGACTGCCCTGACCAACACGACCCCTCTGGGCATTGCTGCCCTTGACGTGGAACTGCTGCGCCAAACCATCCAGCTCTCTTCAGCGGCGAAGGAGCGTGGCCGCCACCCGTTTGCCGCTTTAGTGGCGGACCAAAACGGCAAACTGATATCGCAGGCTGGCAACAACTCCATGCCCCCCGAAGGGGACCCCACGCAACATGCCGAATTGGTCGCCGTCGCCCAGGCTGCCAAATTACTGAGCGCCGAAGAGCTGAGCAAGTGCACCCTCTATACAAGTGCCGAACCTTGCTGCATGTGTGCCGGCGCCGTCTATTGGACGGGAATTGGCAGAGTCGTTTATGCGTTATCAGAGCACGCTCTGCTCAACCTCACCGGCGATCATCCGGAGAATCCGACATTCTCCCTGCCTTGCCGGGAAGTATTCGCCCGAGGCCAGCGCCAAATCGTCGTACTAGGCCCCATGCTGGAAGCCGAGGCCGCTGGACCGCATGCCGGATTCTGGTCATGAACCGCGCCGTCTCTGTCCACCTATCTACGTCACTTGCGACCGGGTAAGGCGACGTATTTGTTCCACAGCGGGGGTGGCACCTCGCTTTTTGTGATCCCTCGGCACGACGTACCTCGTGCAGCGATATCGAGGGATCACTTTTTTACTCGCCCATCTAATCTGAAAAAACTCCCTCGCCAGGATCGCCAGCAACCCACCTCTTACAGCGTTATTCGAGGATTGTTACGAATTCCGTCAAAGGTGTTTATCAAAACCACGCCTATATGAATGAAATCCCCACGCCTAAAATCAGCCCCGCCAACAAGGCAACCTGATTAACCAAGTTGCAGCCCCCACGAAGGCAGTTAATCAAACACTCCGATACCCAAGCTCCACACGCAACCCCACAAAGGTTGCGTGACCCCATTCGACCTCTAAAAGGTAAATCCGAAATGAAAGCTTTATTAGTTCTGGCCCTCAGCAGCCTGTGCGCAACCGCCATGGCAGACGAGGTCCCGACTGATGTCGCACAGCAACAACCGGTAGTTGAGGAATACACTTACTCCACCCATCTGGACATCGCCAAAGTTGTTTCCATGAGCGAAGTACCGAACGTGTGTGAAGTTGTCCCGATGAAAATGGAATACGAAGATTCCAAGGGCCAACGCCATATTTTGAGCTACAGCATGATGGGTAACGGCTGCTCCAATGGCTGATCAAAACTGCACCGAATCGGGTCATTTCAGCTGATCGCTGAGGGTCGATTCCAGCCCGGCTTCGGTCGGGCTCAGTTGTGTTTGCAAGCGACGAAAACCGCTGCAAAACACTAGATGTAGTGAAAAAGCGTCTTTTTGGTTGTTTTTTGAGCGAAAACATTCCTGCGCTAAAAATTATGAAAAAAATCTTTGCGGCCCCAAACCCGTCAAAGCCCTGTAAACCCTCACTCCGACCGAAAAACCCGCCCCTCCGGCCGTTCCATGAGCCGATTCGCCGCCCCACGCCGGTGAAAATTTCCCTATAATGCCGCCTTAACGGGCCTGCAATATCCCCTTACAGGGATGGAACGCCAGTCTGAAGCCCCGCAGCAGTGTTTAACGCTGTTTGCGCCCATCAGTGGCTCTCGGAACCCCGTACAAAATTCTGTTTTATTGCCTGCCTTGGCTGCAAAAAACGATTCCTTAAGATCCAACGCGGTCAGACCGACCGTGTGAATAACCATCACACGGGCATCTGGCCCTCACGCAGGAGACGACACGTCATGCTGAGCTGGGACGAATTCGACAAAGAAGACAGCGGCGAAGCCGTGGTAAAAGGCGCTAATGCCGGCCACGCGAGCGAAGCCAACATGGACCGACTCGACACCGCTGGTGGTGTCGCCGCTCAAGAAGCTCGCGCCGTTACCGCGAACGACTCTGCCGCAATCGCCCGTGCCAAAGCTGCCCTGGACACCCTCGACGTCGCCGAAGGCCTCGCCGAACTCGAAGGCGCCTCCGCCCGCGTCGCTGTCGACGAAAAGCGCATGATCAACTGCCGCGCCGACCTCAACCAACTCGTACCGTTCAAGTACGACTGGGCCTGGCAGAAATATCTGGACGGTTGCGCAAACCACTGGATGCCGCAAGAAGTCAACATGACCGCCGACATCGCCCTCTGGAAAGACCCGGAAGGCCTGACCGACGACGAGCGCCGCATCGTCATGCGCAACCTCGGCTTCTTCTCCACCGCCGACTCCCTGGTTGCCAACAACCTGGTCCTGGCCGTGTACCGCCTGATCACCAACCCGGAATGCCGCCAGTACATCCTGCGCCAGGCCTTCGAAGAGGCGATCCACACCCACGCCTACCAGTACTGCATCGAATCGCTGGCCATGGATGAAGGCGAGATCTTCAACATGTACCACGAGATCCCATCGGTCGCGAAAAAAGCCACCTGGGGCCTCAAATACACTCGTTCGATCTCCGATCCGAAGTTCGAAACCGGCACCGTCGAAACCGACAAAGAGCTGCTGCGCAACCTGATCGCCTACTACTGCGTTCTGGAAGGCATCTTCTTCTACTGCGGCTTCACCCAGATCCTCTCCATGGGCCGCCGCAACAAAATGACCGGCGTCGCCGAGCAGTTCCAGTACATCCTGCGCGACGAATCCATGCACCTGAACTTCGGCATCGACGTGATCAACCAGATCAAAATCGAAAACCCGCACTTGTGGGATGCTGAAATGAAGGAAGAGGCTTCGCAGATGATTCTGCAGGGGACTCAGCTGGAGATCGAATACGCTCGCGATACCATGCCTCGTGGGGTATTGGGCATGAATGCGGCGATGATGGAGGATTACCTGAAGTTTATTGCTAACCGTCGTCTGTCGCAGATTGGGTTGAAGGAAGAGTATCCAGGGACGACTAACCCGTTCCCTTGGATGAGCGAGATTATGGACTTGAAGAAAGAGAAGAATTTCTTTGAGACTCGGGTTATTGAGTATCAGACTGGTGGCGCGCTTAGCTGGGATTGATATTGCTCTAAAACTGATGCCTTTCCGCTTTGCCTGAGCATGATTGTTGGGGTAGCGAAAAATAAACCCCGCAAATGCGGGGTTTATTTTTTATAAGGACATGCTATGAGCGAATCAGTACATAACCCCGATCAATACATGTTTGGCTTCCGTCAGGTCATCACTAACGGAAAGAAAAAAATTGGATTACTTCTCGGAGCGGGAGCTCCATTTAGCATAAATATTGGTGGCGACGGCCCTAGAAAACCACTAATCCCCAACGTCATAGGGCTGACCAAGTTAATCAAAGAAAACCTACAAGAAGAAGACCTCAGGGTTTTTAACGAAATCGAAAAATCGATCCCTGATAAAAATTTCGAAAAAGTCTTATCTAAGATTAGAACTCTAGCCGAAGTAATTGGCGAATCAAAAATTCACAACTACGACAGCACAGATTTTACAACTCTAACAAACAACATATGCAGCGCAATAAAAGACGCTGTAAACCAGGATCTACCAAAAGGCAAAAACCCTTATTCCGAGTTAATATCCTGGATAAATGGGATCAAACGGCGCCATGGCGTAGAAATATTTACAACCAACTATGATCTATTGTTGGAGCAAGCATTAGAAAGAGTAAAAACACCTTATTTCGATGGGTTTAGCGGCTCTAGAAACGCCTTCTTTGACCCTTCTAGCATTTCAAGAAACGACCTCCCTCCCCGCTGGGTAAGACTATGGAAGCTTCACGGGTCAATTGGGTGGGAACTGGGTGAAAACTCAGAGGTAATTAGATTGCCTACATCAACCAATACAAACATGGTATACCCATCCCACATAAAATATGATCAAACCCAAGCGGCACCATTCTCCTCATTATTTGAGCGCTTTAAGAATTTTCTAAACGAACCCGATACTTTAACGATAGCATCTGGCTTTTCTTTTGCTGACGCCCACATTTCTTCCAAAATAACTGAGAGCTTAATTGCAAATCAGTCTACCGCACTATTTGCTTTTCAGTACAACAAATTAGAAGACGAACCATTCGCCCGAGAAATAGCGTTCAACTGTCCAAATTTTAGTCTATTTTGTCGAGACGGAGCCATTATAAATGGTGTCGAAGCACCTTGGAGAATTGGGCTTCTACCAGCAAAAAACTGGCAACTTATCAGGGATGAATATTTCAGCAACAAAGAGTTCCAGCTAGGTGACTTCAATGCATTGACACGTTTTTTAGCAACTGCTGGAGGCGACTTCGACCTGGAACCACGCCCAATGATTGAAATTGAGACTGTTGCCGAACCAGTACAACCGCTTCCAATTACTGAACAGGCTCAGAACGATGCATAACGCCACATATATGGGTAGCGTCAGTTCAGTCTCTAGCTCTTCAATTATTGTGGAGCTTGCAGAGTCAATGGAGTCCGGAATAATAATTATAGAGGGCAAAAACTATCGAATCGGACAAGTTGGCAGCTTTATAAAAATACCTATAGGATACAATCAACTGTACGGCGTTACATCTGAGTCCAACGAATCTTCGACACAAGAAACCGAAAACATACAGACCAGAAGTAGACGCTGGATTAAAGTTGAATTGATAGGTGAAATGATTGGAGGTGAATTTGATAGAGGGATCAGTGAGTACCCTAGTATAGGGGATGATGTTCACATAGTCGTGGATCGAGACCTTAAGCAAATATTTGGACAACCTACTGCAGGCCAATTCACTATCGGAAAACTTTCAAGCTCTGACGGGATTGATGTCAGCCTAGATTTAGACCGGCTAGTGACACGCCACTCCGCCATCTTGGGCTCAACGGGCTCAGGCAAATCCACTAGTACCGCATCAATAATTAGATCCATAGTTACTAACAATGACCGAGTTCGACTTCCATCTGCAAGAATACTTCTAATAGACATTCATGGCGAGTACGAATCAGCGCTGGGTGACATTGCCAAAGTATTTTCAGTTCTTCCAGACAGTAAAAATCCTTTATACATCCCATATTGGTGCATATCACCGGAAAGCTTAATAGACTTCCTCTGCGGAAATATATCGGAAACGCACAAAACACTATACCTAGACAAGACCATCGAAGAAAAAAAGAAATCAATCGTTACCAATAACATACAAAACATACCCACTGAATCAGTCACGACTTCCACACCACTGCCATATAGAATAAAGAACATATGGCACGAACTATATTATGACGACACAGTCACATGGCAAGAAAAAGAGCACACTAACCCTGCTTACGCTAAAGACGGGAAAGGCGACGCAGAGAATTTGATCCCACCAAAGTTTCTCCCCCCAGCAACGTCTAGCAACCCGCCGTTCAAAGGTGGAAATAGTTTAGTGAAACGGCAGCTTGAACAGATGAAGTCCCGACTTCTAGACTCACAATACTCATTTCTTTTGAAACCTGGCCCTTGGACGCCGGATAAAGATGGAAAAATAGAAAAAGATTTAGACCAACTTCTTTCTGACTGGCTTGGCCACGACCAACCTATCACTATCTTAGATCTTTCTGGAATGCCATCTTCTAGGCTGAGTCTTTTACTTGGCTCAATCCTAGACATATTATTTGAATCTGCAATCTGGGGAAAAAACCTAAACTCAGGAATGAGAGATAGGCCATTGCTTGTCGTTCTTGAAGAAGCTCATCGATATTTATCTAAAAAAGAAGATGGCCTTGCTAAACAAATGGTGCAACGGATTGCAAAAGAAGGTCGGAAATTTGGCGTAGGGGCGATGGTTGTAAGTCAGCGCCCATCAGAAATTGATGAAACAATACTATCGCAATGCGGCACGATTATAGCACTCAGAATAAATAACGCCACAGATAGAGGCATCGTAAAGGCTGCGATGTCAGAGGGACTGGCTGGAATAATCGACTCTCTGCCAGTTCTGAGAACCGGAGAAGCCATTATAGTTGGAGAGTCAGCAAAACTTCCAACTAGATGCCGTATAAGCTTACTCCCAGCAGACAAATACCCCAACAGCAGAGACCCTGCAGTAACCACCAGTTGGGCACAGGATAGAAAAGCTGAAAATTATGAGGCGTTAGTATCGGCCTGGCGAAACCAGAAAATAACAAAGGAAGCAAAGTAAATGGAAAGAAGACCTGTAAGCTCAAGCAATTTAGCAAGTGTCGGATACGACGAAGCTAACTCACTACTCCACATTGAATTTAATAGTGGGAAAATTTATGAATATCATGGTGTACCTGAAAGCGTTTACCAAGATTTAATAAATGCGGGCTCTCCCGGCGGATATTTTCACAGTCACGTAAAAAATGTTTTTAGCTGTCAAGAAATCTAATAGATAAATAGGATGGCCCTACCATTATAGGTAGGTGCTATCCGGCAACAATCGCATCCTTGACCATGGATGATGAAGGCAATACCCTCTCAAACAGGTGCCTAAGAAACACCTCACACAGCGGACTGACCGCCCCCGACAGTAGCGGCTTTTTTGTGCCTACGGTTTCCCCGTGCGCATCAAAAACTCTGTTATGCCGGGAGTGGGCGAATACAAGACCCGAAAGGGGAATAAGTCCGGCCCTCTGTGTGGGGTTTCTTAGCTCCCGGCACCCAGCCCTAAGAAAGCTGACATCACACAGAGGTAAAGGATATGCCTAAGAATGTCGTATCCGATCCATGAACTACACCTACCGCCAGACTACCGCCTCGTTTACCGTGGCATCTCTGGCGAGCAGTTCCATGGCAATAGTGCTTCGTAGTCGGCCACCGACTGCGCATGCGGCAGTCGTTCCAGTACGTGGCGCAGCCACGTATAGGGCTCTTGGCCGTTGACCTTGGCGGTCTCGACCAGACTGTAGATCTGCGCGCTGGCAGTCGCGCCTTTGGGCGTGTCGCTGAACAGCCAAGCCTTGCGACCGATTACAAATGGTTTTATTGCACGCTCTGCCGGGTTGTTGTCGATGGGTAAAAACCCAGCCTCCACGTAGCGCTCCAGTCGGCTCCAGTTACTGGCAAGATAATTAACGGCCTTGCCCAAAACACTTTGCGGTGTCACCTGCGACTGCGTTTTATCCAGCCAGCTTTTCAACTGCGCCAGGATCGGCAGGCTCTTTTCCTGACGATTCATAAAGCGCTGTTCATCGCTGACGTCCTTGAGTTCACGCTCGATGCCATACAGCTTGTTGATCATCGTCAGCGCGATATCGGCACGTCCCGTCTTGCCCTTGGGCTGCACTTTTTGCGCGTCCACGAACTTGCGTCGCGCATGGGCCATGCACGCCAACCGCTCGACACCGGGCTGCAACGCCAATGCGTTGTAACCCGCGTAGTCGTCGGTCATCACGTAGCCGCGATAACTTTCCAGCAGGCGCAACGGTACTTCCTGCGCACGGCTGGAGGTGTAGTCGAACAGCACGACTTTTCGATCTGGCGGCCCACTGGCTTGCACCCACATCCAGGATTGACTGGTCGGGTCTCGACCTGGCTCTTTGAGTACCTGGACGCGGGTTTCATCGCAGTGGATGACCGGACTTTCCAGCAATCGATCACGCATCAGATTCAGCAACGGTTGCAAGTGCTCGCCGCATTGGATGATCCAGCGCGCCAAGGTTTGACGCGGGATATCGATACCGTGTCGGCTCAGCACCGTTTCAAAACGATGCAGCGGTAATCCGTCGACATACTTGGTGGTTAGCAGCATCGCCAAGACGCTCGGACTGGCCATGCTCTTTTCGATCAACTGGGCGGGTTTGTCAGCAGTGACCGGAGCGGTTTCACAACCACGGCAACCGTAGACTTTACGGATGTGTTTGATCACCCGAATCTGCATCGGCACGATATCCAGCTGCTCACTGGTTTCTTCGCTGATCACATGCTTGCGGCAACCGCAGGCACAGGTCAGTTCGTGCTCAGGCAATTCGTGGATGACTTCGATACGCGGCAGATCAGCAGATAGTGGCTTGCGTTTACCACGGCGTGGAGCTGGAGCAACGACTTCTTCATCGGCATCCTCGACGGCGGGCATCGGTTCACTTTCGGGCTCATTGAACAGCGCCAGTTGCGGCGTGTTGGATTCGACCGTTTGTTCGGACTTACAGCCAAATATACGGTCACGCAGCAACTTGATCTGCTCTTTCAGATCAACGATATGGGTCTGGTAAGCCTCTTTGACTTCCTGATCACGTGCACGCGCTTCGTACGTCTCAAGCAGCATCTGTTTGAGACGCACGGGGTCATCAGGAAGGTTGTCAGGCATGGAAATCATGCCGCGGATTATAACCTTTAGGCGACAAATCTTGGAGTCAAAACCTGATGGGGGCGGTTACGCCACAGATCAAAACCGTCGAGTAACCAGTTCAACTCCTGGACGCTTAACACGATGGCCTCGTCGGTGGCATCGGGCGATGTTTTGAAACGTTCCGACTCCAGGCGCTTGAGCCAAAGGCAGAAGCCGTTGCGCTCCCAGTACAACACTTTGACGCGGTTGCGGTGGCGATTTAGAAAGACGAAAAGCACGGGGTCGAACACCGCAACTTTGATGTCCAGTTCGACCAACGCAGCCAAGCCGTCGATGGACTTTCGAAAATCTACAGGCTTCGGGTAGAGGTACACTTTTTCGACGCTGGCATTTGGACGCATCATGGTGATGGGCTCCTGATGGAAATCGGGAGCACAGCATCAGCCGTCAACTATCAGCTTGGAATGTGGAGTTCATGGAGCGGATACAGAATGTCTCCTTCTGCACGAAGGTAATCGGCTTCAGCCGTCGCACCATCTGCAAGCTTCCAACTCTGGAGGCCCACCATGTCTGACCCACACAATCCCACTGTATTCGCGCGTCACAACCTCTCTCTGCACGCCCTCCTGCTTGAAAACCAACCTTGGTTCTGCGCTCGCGATATCGGCCGCTTGATGGGTATCCATCTGAGTGATCGTATGGTCAATAAACTGGATAAAGATCAGCGCCGCGTTTTGTGGATTGAATATTTCCGCCAACCCGAAAGGCAGTTGATGCTCAGTGAGTCCGGTGTGTATGCGCTGCTGGTGTATCACTACGTACCGGGAAATCGTTTGTTGCGCGAGTGGTTGACCCATCAAGTAGTGCCGGCGTTACGCGACGCTATGCAATCGGAAAATTCGGATCGGCCGATGTTGAGTTTGTTGGATTGGCCGGAGATGTCGTTGAGCCTGCTGCATTGGCAGGATGAAGGTTGGATTAGGCTGCGGGACATGCCTTACCTGCTGCACGATCAACCCCAGCAACGGGCGACGGTGGTTAAGCCTTGGTGGCGGAAAGTCGCGGAGGTGTTTCAGTCGTCGAAGCATTCGGTGGGTTAGAGCGAAGATGTCTTTGTAGGACCGCTTGAGCGATGCGTCGGTATCTTCTGTAGGAATTTTCGTAGACAGTCGTAATGGCCACTCAGTATCGTCCGAGGGTTTCCAACCCTCGGCGATTGTATGGATATCGAAAAAGAGAAGAGTGACTGGAGCGACGAGGAGCTTGAGGCGGCAGTCGAAGGCTACTTGAAGATGTTGGCGATTGAGAAAAGTGACCAGAAGCTCAATAAGGCACATGAGAATCGCCTTTTGCGTGAAGGGGTACTGATGAATCGCAGCAGAGTCTCCATCGAGTATCGGATGCGTAATATTTCCACCGTACTCCATGATCTGTGCCTCCCTTACATTGTCGGATACCTGCCTGCGAAACATCTTGGCGCAGGCGTAACCCAGCGCGTACGCGCAGCAATGATTGCAAAAGGTGCTTTCGACCCTGACGACTATGCACCTACTGCGGATGATCAAGCGTTAAACACCAAGGTTCTGAAGCTTGAGCAGCGCGAGTTGGTAGGCATCCCTCGCGGTATCGAGAGACCGCAACGGGTCAGCGGAACGACCTCTTCATTTTTACGAGATCCATTGGTCAAGGCCTGGGTACTTAAGAATGCCAACGGGGTTTGCGAAGGTTGCGGTCAGAACGCACCATTCAAGCTGCCAAATGGATTGCATTTTCTCGAAGTCCACCACGTTAAACATCTGGTCAACGAGGGCGCGGATTTGGTGACCAACGCTGTCGCTCTGTGCCCGAACTGCCATCGTCGCTGTCACTATTCCAGCGATAGGGATGAGTTCACTGCTTCGCTTTATAAGCGGGTGGATCGGCTAGAGGATGAGTAGCTGAGCTAAACACTAACCGTGGCGAGGGAGCTTGCTCCCGTTCGACTGCGAAGCCGTCACCAGGCGAGTAACTTGATCTGGCTTATGCACCGTGCTTGCCGGTTTTGGGGCTGCTGCGCAGCCCAGCGGGAGCAAGCTCCCTCGCCACGGTGAGTTGTGTTGCCACTGGGTCAGCAGGAGGAATTTAGACCGAGTTGGTGCTGGGAATCGCGAGCAGGCTCACTCACAAGGTTTGGTGTGTTGCCGCAGATTTTGTGGAGTGTTGAAAACAGTCAGTGCAACCCGCCCCGGCTCCCGCTATTAATACCCTTCCCCACTCAAGGACCCGAGCCCACCATGAAATTCGACCTCGCCTACTGCTTCAGCCTCGACGACAAGCTGTCGATCTATGACGTACGCGATTTGAATTTCGACGAAACCATGGTGTTCGACTCCGCCAAAGAGCACTTCCAGTGCCCCAACGATGCCTGTCGCTTGGCATTCGACTCGGCCAACGTACTGACGACATTCAACGCAAAAAACGTGAATTACGTCCGCACCCCGCACTTCAAGAACACGCCCAGCACCCGCCACGTGGCGGATTGTCCTTATATCAGCCTCAAAGCCTCGGCGTCCGGTGTGGACGCAGACAGTGCGGAAACGGATGACAGTCGCGAGGAGCATTTCCCGTCGGAGTTGTTACTGACTCGGCGTCAGTATGTTCGTCAGCCGTCGAACCCGGCGGGGGCGGCGGATGAAGTTCGAGACGTCCCGAAAACCGTTTCGCCGGACAGTCACACAGAGTACCCAAGCCGCGAATCGGCACCGGACAAAACCAGCGTCTTCGCCCACCCAGTGGAGTGTTTTGTCTCGAACTTCGAGGACAAGGAGTTGCTCAAGCGCATGCCGCTGAAGATTGGCGAGCACACGGCGCCGTACGGGTCGTTCTTCAAGAAGATCGAGTATTTGCAGGACAACAAGGGGCTGATTTACTGGGGCAAGATCAAGGAGATCAAGGATTACACCCAGAGTTTTCGCATCGATTTCGAACAGAAGGTCTGGTTCAAGCAAGCGGACGAAGCGAAGAAAAAGCCTTATTCGGTCAACGTTTACTTGAGCAAGAAGCTGATCGACAACTACCGCAAGCGCAAAGCGTTTCTGGAAGAGATCAAGCACGCCATTGAGAGCGGCAAGGACTTGTATTGCTTCTTTTATGGCGTGACACCAGAGTTGAAGCAGGTGCCGAGCAAGAAAAACCCCGAGCAGACCTTCGGGGTGTTCAGTGCGGATATTGAGAACCTGGATCACTTCATCATTCGGGAAGTGCCGAGGTTGGCGGATAAGTAACAGCGCTCAGGTCAGAGACATGCTGATCATCACCAACACCAGCAAACCCACATATACCCGCGCATGTATTCGGTCCGGAATCCGCCCGATCCAGGGTGTGGCCAATCGAATCCCCAGCAACGATCCCATCGTCAAAACCGCAAACGCCAGCAAATCCACATAACCAATAAACCACGACCCCAAGTCAAACTCGCTGAATCCCGCCATGGCCATGTAGGTCACCGTCCCGGCCACCGCGACCGGCAGGCTCAAAGGATTGGCCATGGACGTCGCCTGACTCATGCTCAACCCACAGCGTCGCAATAACGGCACGGTCATGACGCTGCCGCCCACGCCGAGAAACGTCGCGATAGCGCCAATGCCTACGCCACCGCCTGACACTTCCGCACTCCCCAATCGCCTTGGGATTGCGTTATCGGCGCGTGTAAGAAATCCGCGTCTAACCAGGCAATCCACAATGGTCACGCCCAGGTACGCGATGAACGCATAACGAATCACCTCGCCGCTCACCCACATCGCCGCCATGGCACCGACGATAGCGCCCAGCCCGATAAACCCGCCCAATGGCCACAGGTAATGGCGAATGAGGTTCCCGGCTCGCCGGTGTTTGCCAGTGGCGATCAGTGCATTGACGATCATCACGCAGGTCGAAGTCGCCACAGCAATGTGCATCGCCGCTTGGCCGACGGGGTCATCGGCGCCATGGCTGGCGGTAAGCATGCGGTAGAGCAATGGCACGACGACGAAGCCGCCGCCGAAGCCGAACAGCACCGCCGTGATGCCGGTCATGCAGCCAAAGAGTGTCAGCAGGAGATAGAACATTGTGCGTCGTCCATTGGTTGGGAGCGGTCGACGATAGAGCGATGCGCCTTGGCCTGCCTCAGCAAGTCAGCCAATAATGTTCGCGTTTACGCCAACTGCTGGAAGCCGCTCGATGCGCAATGTTTCGATTGATTTGCTGGATGACACACCGCGCCCGGTGGTGGCGATTGGGACGGATTATTCCCACGGCCACTTGTTGCCTCGTCATACACACCGGCGGGCGCAGTTGTTGTATGGCGCCACCGGGGTGATGCAGGTCAGCACGCATGACGGCAATTGGGTGGTGCCGCCACAGCGGGCGGTGTGGATTCCGCCGGGCATGGCGCATGAGGTGCTGATGCTCGGGGTGAGTACGCGCAGTGTGTATATCGAACCGGTGGCGGTTGATCTGGGGAATCGCTGCCAAGTGATCAGTGTGTCGCCGTTGATGCGGCATTTGTTGATGGAGGCGGTGGAGATCCCGCTGGCGTATGACGAGGCCGGGCGTGACGGTGCTCTAATCAACTTGCTGCTGCACGAACTGGCGCGCAGCACTCACCTGCCGTTGCACATTCCGCTGCCCGTCGATGCGCGGTTGCTGGGGTTGTGTCAGGCGTTTCTGCAACACCCGAATGCTCACCAATCGCCGCTGGACTGGGCCGATCAATTGCACATCAGCTTGCGAACGTTTAATCGGTTGTTCCGACAACAGACCAGCCTGAGTTTCAGCCAATGGCGGCAGCGAGCCTGCGTGGTGCTGGCCCTGGCGCGGTTGGCATCGGGGACCGCGGTAACGCGCATCGCGCTGGATTTCGGTTATGACAGCCCAGCGGCGTTCTCGACCATGTTTCGTCGTGTACTGGGGCAGCCACCGTCCGTCTGGATGCAAGCCTCGAAATAGCACACATCAAAAAATGAGTTTGATCCGGGCACAAAACAACTGTACAAAAACACAGTATATTTTGAATCAGCACTCTCGAGCCCGGAGAACACCATGGCCTCTCATGCGATGAAAATCACCCTGGAACGTATCGCCCTCTTCCAATTCACCCCGGCCCACTGCGCCCAGGCCCGAGCGATGCTGGGTTGGAGTGTTGATGAGCTGGCTCGGGAGTCCGGGGTTTCGGTAGAGGCCATCGAGCGATTCGAGGCAAAGCGCGATGTGCTGGACGTTACCCGGCTGGCGTTGGCGTATTGCTTTGAGGCGCAGGGGTTGGTGTTTTTCCCGGGGTTTGCGCCGGGTCGAGGGATGAATGTGAAAGGGTCTACGCCGAACCCGGTTGGGCGGGCGGATTATGCGATGGTGGAGTGAGGGGTCAGCGGATGATTGATGTCGATGGAAGTGACAACTGCGTTTATGAGGCGCTCGGCTATCCCGATGCAGGTGAAATGCGGGCCAAGTCTGAGTACGTGATGAAGATCGGGATACTCCTCGAAGCCGGTCGATTGGATAAGACTGAGGCGGCGCAAAAGCTCGGTTTGTCTGAGGAGGAGCTGAATGAATTGCTCCGTGGAAAATTTCGCGATTTGACCGTAGCGAAGATCTCGGAATATCTGAGTCTGCTGCTCGATACGCGGAGCTAGTCTGGATGTGGAACTCGGGCCGCTTCCTTCGGCCCGGTGGTCAGACATCAAGCGTTCTGCGCAGTGACCTGATCGCTTTCACTTTCCATCCCGAGCCACCATGCGCTACCTCGTTGCGGATACATCACGTTGAACGCTTCGCCCATTTGCGGCGTGGTGATCGACACATTGCGCTCCCAGGCCAACGCCAGGATCCGGTCGAAGGGCTCGAACCAGGCGTGCATCGATAAATCGAAGGTGCCATTGTGAATCGGCAATAACCAACGCCCCTTGAGGTCGATGTGCGCTTGCAGGGTTTGCTCCGGCTGCATGTGAACGTGGGGCCACTCGACGTTGTAGGCGCCAGTTTCCATCAGCGTCAGGTCGAACGGGCCGTACTGTTCGCCGATGCGTTTGAAGCCATCGAAATAACCGCTGTCGCCGCTGAAGAAAATCCGCGTGTCGCCGTCGATCATCACCCAGGACGCCCAAAGCGTGCTGTTGCCATCGAACAGGCCACGGCCGGAAAAGTGTTGCGACGGGGTGGCGATGAACTGGACGCCATCAACTTCAGTGCCCTGCCACCAATCAAGTTGGCGCACTTTACTCGCATCGACGCCCCACTTGATCAGTGTGTCGCCGACACCCAGCGGGGTGAGGAAGTACTTGGCCTTGTCTGCCAGTTTGAGCACCGCGTGATAATCGAGGTGGTCGTAGTGATCGTGGGACAGGATCACTGCTTCAATCGGCGGCAATTCTTCCAGGCTGATCGGTGGCTGGTGGAAACGTTTGGGCCCGGCCCATTGCACCGGTGAAGCGCGCTCGGCGAAGACCGGGTCGGTGATCCAGAATTTGTCCCGCAGTTTCAGCAGTACGGTGGAATGGCCGAGGCGATAGACGCTGTGGTTGGGAGCCGCGATCAACGCCGCCTGGGTCAGGGTTTGTACCGGCACCGGGGCGGTCGGACGAGTGTTGCGTGGTTTGTGGAAGATCATGTTCCACATGATGCGCAACATTTTGCGACCGCCTTCGCGTTGCACGGGGGCATGGTTTCGAAAGTGCCCTTCGGCCTGACGGGAAGCTTCAGGCAAAGGGGCGTTATCCGCAGGGGAAGTTGAAGTGGCCATGACTGAGTGACTCCAGAAAAACCGCAAAATTGCGTTTTTTCACGGTGGGACGATAAATGGCCAAAGCACGCACGCATCAGCCGGACGATCTATTGTTCGCTGCACAGGATTAACAAAACATTACACTGAGCAGTGTAGTTTCTAGGTTGCATCAAAGCCGTTCACAAGTAAACTACCGAGTGTAATTTTCCTCTGCCTCCTGCCGAAGCGTACTTATGACAGCTCCACAGCGCCTCACCGACCGAAAACGCGAAGCCATTATTCAAGCGGCGATTGCCGAGTTCCGTGCCAACGGTTTCGACATCACCAGCATGGACAAGATTGCCGCCACCGCCGGCGTGTCGAAGCGCACGGTGTACAACCACTTCCCGAGCAAGGAAGAGTTGTTTGCCGAAATCCTCAATCAACTTTGGACACGGCTGACGGCAGTACAAGAAATGCCCTACCGACCTGACCTGCCTCTGCGCGATCAGATGCGTCTGATGTTTCAGGCGAAATTACAGATGCTGGGCGATGACAATTTTCTCGACCTGGCGCGGGTGGCCATTGCCGCCACCATCCATTCTCCCGAGCGCGCGCAGAACATGGTCGCCAGAATGGGCGAGCGTGAAGAAGACCTGACTGTATGGATCCGCGCAGCCCAGTTGGACGGTCGATTGAAACCAGTCGACCCTGCCTTTGCCGCCCAACAGATCCAGGGCATGCTCAAGTCCTTTGCGTTCTGGCCGCAGATTTCCATGGGGCTGCCGGGCCTGTCGCCGCAGATGCAGACCACCGTAGTGGAGTCGGCGCTGGACATGTTCCTGGCGTGTTATCAGGTCTGCGAAAAGTGACAATTTTCGCTACTTACCCCTCATCGCTCAGCTTTGAATAAAACAGCGCAAGGTGTTTCAGAATGAAACTGGCGCTGGGGCTATAGTGAGCCTCAGTCCCAGCGCCATGCAGAGATCATCATGACCACCCCGACCACCGAAACCACGTCCACCACTCCCGTCGACCACCTGCGCTTTCACCGCCCTCACGCCCACCTGGCGACCACCTTCGGTAACGACAAATTTGCCCTTCGCGCCGAAGCCTTCGCTCGGTTCTTTGGCACGCCGACCTTTCTCGGTGCGCAGACGCTGATCGTAGTGCTCTGGGTGTGTCTCAATATCTTTGGCGTGACCCATTTCGACGTCTACCCGTTCATCCTGCTCAACCTGGCGTTCAGCCTGCAATCGGCTTACGCCGCCCCGCTGATTCTGCTGGCCCAGACTCGTCAGGCGGCGCGGGACAAAGCGCAATCCGATGCCGATGCGCAACACCGTGAAGCCATCGCTGTGGCCAATAGCGAACGCCAGGCCCAAGCCGCGAAGAACACCGCGCAATTGTTGGAATTGCTCGAACAAAACACTCGACTCACCGAGATGACCAAGACCCTCACCGAACGCATTGAAAACCTGACCTCGGAAATGCATCAGCACTTTGTGCGCAAAGAGCCACCAAAGGCTTAACGCTCACTCAGGGTAATCGCAGCGCCCGCCCCAACTCGTCAAACAACGTCACCACCGAGCGCAACGCGCGGCAGTCCGGACGCGTCAGCAACCAGAGCGCGGTATCGTAACCGTGCAAAGGCCCGGTCAGCGGTTGCAACGTGTCGCCGATCAAAAAATCCGGCAATGCTGCGACACCTAACCCGGCGCGCACCAGTTCGGTCACTGACAACATGCTATTGCAACGATAGGCCGGTGTTACGCCCGGCAAGTGCTGACGCCGCCAGGCAACGGTGGGATGGTCAGGCAGAAAATCGTCCGGCGCGATCCAGGTCAGCGAAGCCAGGTCTTCAGGATCGACAGACTTCAGATATCTGGCGCTGGCACACACCCGATAGGAAATATCCGCCAGACGTCGACCGACCAAATGCTCTGGCGGTGTACGCGTCAGACGCAAGGCGATGTCAGCATCGCGACGGCTGAGGTTGGCGAAGTCGTTGGAGGTGCTGAGTTCGATCGTCAGCGCTGGGTAGGACGGCATGAATTGCGCCAGCGCCGGTAGCAGCAAACCTTGCAGGACCGAGTCCGTGCAGGTCAGGCGCACAGTGCCGCTGATCACTTCCCCGCCCTGCTCCACACCAATTCTTGCGGCGTCCAGCGCTTGTTCCGCGCGCTCAGCCTGTTCGGCCAGGGTTTGCGCGAGCGTGGTCGGCAAGTAGCCGGCGCGGCTCTTTTCAAACAGTTGCTGACCCAATGCCGCTTCCAGTCGGCGGACGGCGCGAAACACCGTGGAAACGTCGACTTTCAGCAAGTTCGATGCCCGGGCCAGAGAGCCACCGCGCACCAGGGCGAGGATCAGGGCCAGGTCGGGATAGTCCAGCCGATAGTGCGTCACTGCATTGATCACTTGGGATAACGCCAATATTGATTGCGTGAACGCCAATCTATAGTGGGTACCAGGAATCAACAAGCGTCGAGAGCACTCATGGAAACCACAGCAATCCGCATCGCCCTGATCGGTGACTACGACCCTCAAGTCACTGCCCATCAAGCCATTCCCCTCGCCCTCGGCATGGCCGCCAAGCAGCTCAACATGGACGTGCAACTCCGATGGTTGGCTACTGACGAAATCAACGCCAACACGCCGCTGCAAGATTTCGACGGTTTCTGGTGCGTGCCCGCCAGCCCTTACCGCGACATGGACGGGGCGTTACGGGGAATTCGGTTTGCCCGGGAGCAGCAGCGACCGTTCCTCGGCACCTGTGGCGGGTTTCAACATGCCGTTTTGGAACACGCACGCCAGGTTTTGGGTTGGAAAGATGCCGAGCACGGTGAAACGCATCCTGATGCCGCGCGTGCGCTCCTGACACCGTTGACCTGTTCGTTGGTGGAGGCTGTCGACAGCATTCACTTGGTCGAAGGTTCGTTGATTGCCAACGCGTACGAAACGACTGAAATACTCGAAGGATATCGCTGCCGCTTCGGTGTGAATCCGGCGTTCGAACAGGAGTTATTGACCCAACAGCTACAAGCCGTTGGCCGTGATTCGCAGGGGGATTTGCGGGCGGTTGAGCTCAAAGGTCATCCATTTTTCGTCGCCACGCTGTTTCAACCGGAACGTGCAGCGCTCAAAGGCATTCTGCCGCCGCTGGTCCGCGCCTTCATCAAGGCTTGCATGAGGCAAAAATCATGATCGCGACGACGCCGTACTACGCGGTGATTTTTACGTCTTTGCGCACTGAAGGTGATCAGGGTTACGCCGAGGCCGCTGCACGCATGGTGGAACTGGCCCGTGAACAGCCTGGCTTTTTGGGCGTGGAGTCGGCCCGGGGCGAGGACGGGCTCGGGATTACGGTTTCGTATTGGTCCAGTGAAGCGGCGATTCTGGCGTGGAAACATCATCCCGAGCACAGTGCGATTCGTGAACGAGGGCGCTCGACCTGGTATTCGGCGTGTCATACGCGGGTGTGCAGGGTTGAGCGGGATTATCGGTTTCAGCTGTGAAAATTGCGCTGTCCTTTCGGACGCCTTCGCTGGAAAGCCAGCTCCTGCATCGTTTTTGTGTACGACGCAGAACCCATGTAGGAGCTGGCTTGCCAGCGAAGGCGGCCCAACAGTCACCCCCAAACCATCAGCCCTGCACAAGACTCCTGACCGCAGAAATCTCCGGTACTTCCCGCCGCTTCATGTACACCCGCAACGGCTCGGTAATGTTGATCCGGTCATCAATGTTCTGATCCAGCAATAACTGAATCAGCTCACGCTTGAGCGTCATGGTCTGCTCCGGCCCGGGCACCCAGACAAACTCGCTGAGCGGAATAATGCCGTCATCGGCCACGTCCATGCCGAACGAGTCTTCGCTGAATCGCACAATGTAATGACCCGTCTTGCGGTTGAGACCGACAAAACCGTTGAGTTGGTCGGCGGCCTGGCAGATGAGCTCGGAAGTGATGCGCATATAAACCTCACAAAAGGTCGTTAACGACCGGTGATCGATGGTTTACACGCAAGGGAAATGACGCGGGTTTCCCTCTTCCGGGGAAACTGCCGTGGCCAAGAGTACTGCAAAGCAGCGCACACCGGCGCTGAAAAAACTGCTTTAAACACGTTTATGTCGGTCTCGCGATAGCGCTGGTAACACTCAGTTGTTAAAAGAGACGTCTTTGAAAAACTCTCTGCGAAAGGATCTCGACATGCCGGTTACCTTCACAAAAAGCGCCCTGCTGCTGAGCCTAATGCTCGGTCTCGGCCAGGCACAGGCTGCCAGCGAGCCCGACCCGAACACTCTGGCAAGCCGATTGGGCATTCCGCACCCAGCAGTGATCGCCCATCGTGGCGCGTCTTTCGATGCGCCGGAATCCACCGCCCCCGCCTACACACTGGCCCGCGACTTGGGCGCCGATTACCTTGAGATGGACCTGCAACGCAGCAAGGACGGCGTGCTGTTTGCCCTGCACGACAATAACCTGCAACGCACCACCGACGTCGCTACAAGGTTCCCCGATCGCAAGGACAGCCCGGCCAACGCATTCACAATGGCCGAGCTTAAAACCCTCGACGCCGGCAGTTGGTTCAACACCGCTTACCCGGATCGCGCGCGTCCTTCCTATGCGGGTCTGAAAATCCTGACCCTGGACGAAATCATCGACATCGCCCAGGGCAATCCCCTGCACAAGCCGGGCTTGTACATCGAGACCAAAGAGCCGAAGCAATTCCCCGGCATCGAGCGCGACCTCAAGGACAAGTTGCAGGACCGTGGCTGGTTGAGCCCGGCCGGTTCGAAACTGGCGAAGAGTGACTTGGCGGTCGGTCAGGGCAAAGGCAAAGTGGTGCTGCAAACCTTCGAGAAGAGCAGCCTCGAACTGCTGCAACAAGAAATGCCGACAGTGCCGAAAATCTTGCTGTTGTGGGTCGGCGAAGGCAGCATTGAACCGCAATCCAAGGTGACGTTTGCCGAGTCCGGCGACAAGGACAAAGCCACTTACTACGCCAAACAAGAGCCGAAAGACAAAGCCGAATTCCAGCAATGGGTCGAATATGCCAAGGCCCAGGGCGCCATCGGCACCGGCCCTTCCGCCGCGCTTACCGAGGGTGGCGATCAGAGCTACTCAGACCTGGTTAAACCGTGGATGAACCAATTCACCCACGATCAGGGTTTGTTGGTGCATGTGTACACCATTGATGACGCGGTGGATTACCAGAAGGTGATGGATGCCGGGGTGGATGGGATTTTTACCAATCGGGCCAGTGAGTTGTTGAAGTTTTATAAGCGGCCGGCGGCGGGGACGGTTGCGCAGTTGCTGCAGAACAACGGGTATTGATTCGGGACCTTGGCGCGGCCATCGCGGGCAAGCCACGCTCCCACAAAGGGTCTGCGGCAAACCTGTGGGAGCGGGCTTGCCCGCTATGGCTTTCTGGAATTAAGGATGAATTAAGTTGCCACCGCTAATCTGACCCCACTTAAACAGATCAATCCAAGGAAAGAACCTCATGAAAACCCTGACTGCCCTGTTCACTGCTGCTGCCCTGACACTCACCGCGGGCTTGGCGCAGGCTAAAGACGTTCCTGTCGATCAGATCCCTCAGTTGGTCAAAGACGGCAAGATCAAGCCGCTGGAAGAACTGAACCAGATCGTTATGAAGTTGCACCCGGGTGCAACGATTACCGACAGCGATCTGGACAACCACTTCAACAGCTACGAATACGAAGTCGAATTGCGCGACGCCAAAGGTGTTGAATGGGACGTGGATTTGAATGCCGCCACCGGCGAAGTCCTGAAAAACAAACAAGACGACTGATACACACCGCAAAAAGCCGCACGATTTGCCAATCGTGCGGCTTTTTTGCATCTCTCTGGGCATAACAGGCAAGCCCTAATGCCGATCAGTTAAGGCGTTGAGCGCCGCAATCCTTGTGGGAGCGAGCCTGCTCGCGATGACGGCGGCACAGTCAACACTTGCGTTGCCTGACAATCCGCCATCGCGAGCAGGCTCGCTCCCACAGGTATTGCGTCTTAACTGACTGGCATTAAGGCAACCCCGGGAAAGCGGATCACGCAGCCGTCAGTAGTGCCGCTGAATCGCAGCCATCAACCTGTCACAAAACCGTCAAAATTCCTTGCAATGATGCCGCTCAAGTGAACCTGTAAAACCCGCGACAGGCGCCTCCCTTGCGAGCACTCATGAACCACAGCATCGACCAAAGCCATCGCGACACGGATCTGTTCGGCCTGCTTTACGGTTTCGTTTTTCGCCCCGGTGAACGCGGTCGGGAGATCGATTCCGCCAGGGCATTGCAATATCTGCAACAACCCGACGACAACGACGAATTCCTCTGGCTGCATTTGAATCTGGCCCACGCCGCGTGCGAGCGTTGGATGAAGAGTCACCTGGAGTTGCCGGAGGAGTTTTTCGAAGCCTTGCACGAGGGCTCCCGGTCTACGCGCATCGAGCATGTGGATTCGGCCCTGCTGGCGGTGGTCAACGATGTGGTGTTCAACCTCAGCAGCATGATTTCATCGGATGTCTCGACGCTGTGGGTGTGCGCCCGCAGTCGGCTGATCATCAGCGCGCGCCTGCAACCGCTGCACTCAGTGGACAAGCTGCGCTCTTCGGTGAAGGCCGGTGAATGTTTTCGCTCGCCACTGGAGTTGCTCGTACATCTGCTGCGCGATCAGGGCGAAGTGCTGACGCAGATCGTGCGCAAGACCAGCCAGAGCGTCGATCAGATCGAAGATGAGTTGTTGTCGTCGCGGCTGTCGACCAACCGTGCCGAACTCGGCGCCAACCGTCGGGTGCTGGTGCGTCTGCAACGCCTGCTGGCGCTGGAGCCAGGTTCGTTGCTGCGCCTGCTCAATCGTCCGCCGCAATGGCTGCAGAAGGAGGACGTCAAGGAACTGCGCAAGTCCACCGAGGAGTTTGCGTTGATCATCAACGACCTCACGGCGCTGGGTGAGCGGATCAAGCTGTTGCAGGAAGAAATCGCCGCCAACCTCAATGAACAAAGCAACCGCACCCTGTTCACCCTGACGGTGGTGACGGTGCTGGCGTTGCCGATCAACATCATTGCCGGTTTCTTTGGCATGAATGTCGGCGGGGTGCCGCTTTCGGGCGACCCGGAAGGGTTCTGGATTCTGGTGGCGCTGGTCGCAACGTTTACCGTGATTGCGGGACGTTGGGCGTTTCGTAAGCGCCAGGATTACTGAACCGCACCGTGCCCTGTAGCAGTGGATTCGGATCAACGGAATAACAAAAACCCAAAACCCTGATTTGGAGCAGTCACCCTGTAACAAATAGGAACGACCATCACTGACATTCCCCCCTCCTCAGGATTGTCCGTGATGGCTACTCCTTCCTTCTCCGCCAAAGCTCAGGCACCCGCCAGCAGCGCCAGACCGCAACTCGACAAAAAACCCAGCGCGTTCACGCTGGTGATTTTTTTCGGCGTGTTGGCCATCGGCTTGCTGTTCACCGCTTATAGCCTGATGCGCGATGTGAAAGAAATCGGCACGGTGGTCACCACCTGGACCCCGTATTTGCTGCTGGGCGTGGCGCTGCTGATCGCCCTCGGCTTTGAGTTCGTCAACGGTTTCCATGACACCGCCAACGCCGTGGCGACGGTGATCTACACCAACTCGATGCCGCCGAATTTCGCGGTGGCCTGGTCCGGGTTCTTCAACTTCCTCGGCGTGCTGCTGTCCAGCGGCGCGGTGGCGTTCGGCATCATTGCCCTGTTGCCGGTGGAACTGATTCTGCAAGTCGGCTCCTCCGCCGGTTTTGCCATGATCTTCGCCCTGTTGATCGCCGCGATCCTGTGGAACCTCGGCACTTGGTGGCTGGGCTTGCCGGCCTCGTCTTCGCACACGCTGATCGGTTCGATCATCGGCGTCGGCGTGGCCAATGCCCTGATGCACGGCCGTGACGGCACCAGCGGTGTGGACTGGGCGCAGGCGACCAAGATCGGTTATGCGTTGCTGCTCTCGCCGCTGGTCGGTTTTGGTTTCGCCGCTTTGCTGTTGCTGGCCCTGCGCGCCTTCGTCAAGAACCGCTCGCTGTACAAGGCCCCCGAAGGCAACACCCCGCCACCGTGGTGGATTCGCGGCATGTTGATTGTGACCTGCACCGGTGTGTCATTTGCCCACGGCTCCAACGATGGCCAGAAAGGCATGGGCCTGATCATGTTGATTCTGGTCGGCACGCTGCCCATGGCCTACGCGCTGAACCGCGCCATGCCGGCCGACCAGGCGTTGCAGTTTGCCGCGGTGGCGCAAGTGACCCAGCAAGCGTTGGTCAAGGCTGCGCCGCAGCTGGCCCCGCCCGACCCGCGCCCGGTGCTGTCTGACTTCGTGCGTACCAAGGAAGCCACGCCGCAACTGGTACCAGCGCTTGCCGCCCTCACCGGCAGCATTGGCGCTCAGGTCAAGGGTTACGGCTCGCTGTCCCAAGTGCCGGCCGAGGCCGTGGGCAACGTGCGGAACGACATGTACCTGACCAGCGAAACCATTCGCCTGATGGACAAGAACAAGGTCGGTAACTTCGACGCCGACACCAGCGCCAAGCTGCAATTGTTCAAGCAACAGATCGACAACTCCACGCGGTTTATTCCGTTGTGGGTCAAGATCGCCGTGGCGATTGCGCTCGGATTGGGCACCATGGTGGGCTGGAAGCGCATCGTGGTGACCGTCGGCGAGAAGATCGGCAAGACCCATCTGACCTACGCCCAAGGCGCCTCGGCGGAAACCGTGGCCATGTTGACGATTGGCGCGGCGGATATGTTCGGCCTGCCGGTGTCGACCACCCACGTGTTGTCGTCGGGGGTGGCCGGGACCATGGTCGCCAACGGTGGCGGTTTACAGATGACGACCATCCGTAACTTGCTGATGGCCTGGGTGCTGACCTTGCCAGCGGCGATCCTGTTGTCGGGCAGCTTGTACTGGTTATTCACCCAACTGTTCTGATCACCGAAAATTGAAAATGCGGGCTGATCATCAGCCCGCTCAACACGTTCATCCTTCGCAAGCAGTGCGCGTCACCATCCGCTCCCGCACCACGTCGTATACCCAGTGATAGAGGTAGGTGTACGGCAGGAAAAACAGCAGCACACCGATGTCGAGCAGGAACGCTTCCCACAGGCCGATCTTCAGCCACCAGGCAATCAGCGGCACACCGGCCGCCACCAGCCCCCCCTCAAACAGCAACGCATGGATAACCCGGACCCACGCGGTGTGAGCCATCTCGTAGCGCTTGAGCACGCGGTCGAACAGACCGTTGAAAACCACGTTCCAGGCCAGGGCCAGGGCCGCGATGGCCATGGTGACGACGCCCATGTCGAGCATCGGTTTGTCCATGATCCAGGCCAGCAACGGGGTACAGATCAGGATGGCCAGCAGTTCGAAACCGACGGCCTGGAAAATACGTTCAGTGATGGATTTGTTGACGCTCATGGCCAGACTCCTCTGAGTGACTGTGGTTGCCATGATCCCTTGCCACACCGATACTTCATAACCAATAACCATCGATCAAGGCGATAGTTCATGGCCTCTCACGAAGTGTTGCTGGCCTTTGTTGAGGCGGCGACCCAAGGTTCGTTTTCCGCAGCGGCGCGCAAACTGGGGCGCAGCCAGTCGACCATCAGCGCGGCGGTGGCCAGTCTGGAAATCGATTTGAACCTTGTGCTGTTCGACCGCAGCAGCCGCAAACCCAGCTTGACCCCGGCCGGGCATGTGATGCTGCAACGGGCCGAGGAGATTCTGGCTGCCACCAGTCGACTGGAAATCACCGCCAGCCAGCTGTCACAAGGCGTCGAGCCAAAACTGACCGTGGCGATTTCCGACACCTATCAATCCGATCGTTTCGAAGCCGCGCTCGGTGCGTTCGAGCAACGCTACCCGGACCTTGAACTCGAATGCCTGATTGCCGAGTGCGATGACTTGATTGCACTGGTGCAGCGCGGTCGAGCACAGGTGGCGTTCGCTGAAATGCAGGACAGCTATCCGCCGGATCTGGTCAGTTCGACTGTCGAGGAACGCACGGAAATCGCGTTGTTCGTCTCCCCTGCGCATCCATTGGCGGCACTCGATCATATCGATCAGGACGTGCTGCAACAGCACCGTGAACTGCGTCTGGCAACCATCGTCAATCCGTATGAAAGTCGGGCGAAGGGACGCGTCTGGTCGGCGCCGAGTTATTTGATGCTGCTGGAGATGGCCCAGGGCGGATTTGGCTGGGCGCCGTTGCCACGGTGGCTGGTGGAACGGTTTGGTCCGGGCTCGTTGCAGGAACTTGAGGTACGCGGTTGGCCGAAACCGGTGTTTGTCGATGCACTGTGGTCGCGCCAGCATCCACCGGGGCCGGCGGGGAGTTGGCTGCTGGGCAAGATGCTGGAATGAAGGTCCTTCGGCCCTTATCGCGAGCAGGCTCACTCCCACAGGATTGGCGCTAACCCTGTGGGAGCGAGCCCGCTCGCGATAAGGGCCTCAAACTCACATCACTCCAACGCCTTGATCCGCGCTTCAAGAAACCGCCGCTCCGGCACTTGCTGCGTCAGCTCCAGCGCCCGTTCATACGCCACCCGCGCCTCCTCCATCCGCCCCAACTGCCGACAAAACTCCGCCCGAGCCGAGTGCGCCAAGTGGTAATCCAGCAATTCGCCCCGATTCAAAATTGCTTCAACCAACATCAGCCCCGCCAACGGCCCATCCCTTCGAGAGATCGCCGCCGCGCGATTCAACTCGATCACCGGCGAAGGCACGGCCGCCAGCAGCACGTCATACAGTCCGACGATCTGCTCCCAGTCCGTTTCAGCCGCCGAAGGCGCTTCAGCATGCACGGCCGCAATCGCCGCTTGCAGGCCATACGGCCCGAACTGCCCGGTGGTCAGCGCCGCTTCCACCAGCGCACACCCTTCAGTAATCATCTCGGCGTCCCACAACGAACGGTCCTGCTCATCCAGCACAATCAATTCACCATCGGGCGACGTCCGGGCCGGGCGTCGCGACTCGTGCAGCAACATCAACGCCAGCAGCCCTATCACCTCCGATTCCGGCAACAAGTCCATCAATAACCGCCCCAGTCGAATCGCCTCGCGCGTCAGATCTGCACGTGTCACTTCAGCACCGATGGACGCTGAGTAACCTTCGTTGAACACCAGGTAAATCACCCGCAAAACGCTGTCGAGACGCTCGGGCAATTGCGCCAGTGTCGGCACTTGATAAGGGATTTTCGCATCACGAATTTTCGCTTTCGCTCGCACGATGCGCTGAGCGATGGTGGCGGGCGACGAGAGAAACGCACGGGCGATTTCTTCAGTGGTCAGGTCGCAGACTTCGCGCAAGGTCAGTGGCACTTGAGCGTCCGCTGCGAGTGCCGGGTGGCAGCAGGTGAAGATCAGGCGCAGTCGATCGTCTTCCACGTCTTCTTCACTCCAGACGGCCTGCTCCAGCGCCTCGGCCTGCGCAATCAGCAGCGGCCGGGACGCTGCGAATCGCGCGCGCCGGCGCAACACATCAATCGCCTTGAATCGCCCGGTGGACACCAGCCAAGTGCGCGGATTATCCGGCACGCCATCACGCTGCCAACGCTCCAGCGCAACGAAAAAGGCCTCGTGCAGCGCCTCTTCCGCGAGGTCGAAATCCCCCAGCAAACGAATCAGCGTCGCGAGGATCCGCCGCGAGTCTTCGCGGTAAACCTGCTCGACCCGGGCCTGCACCGAGGCGCCAGGCATCAGTCCGGTATGCCTTTGGTGACCAGCGTTTCCTCGGTCAAGCGACTGACGGATAACTGGAATTGGGCAGTCGTTCTTTCAGCCGATGGCGGACTCATGCAGGTCTCCTTTTTGGTTCTTGTTATTCAAGCATTCAACTGGCGAACGGGACGCACCTCGACACAGCCGACGCGGGCCGCAGGGATGTTGCCGGCGACCTGGAGCGCTTCATTGAGGTCCCTGGCATCGATCAGGTAGAAGCCGGCCAATTGTTCCTTGGTTTCGGCGAACGGGCCGTCGGTGATCGACATCTTGCCGTTTCGCATGCGCACGGTGGTGGCGGTCTGCACCGACTCCAGCGCCTCGGCCGCGAGCATCCGGCCACTGCCTTGAACCGACTCGGCGTAAGCCATGCACTCGGCGTCGTTCGGGCTCTCGGGCAGCGAGTGCAAGGTGTGCTCGTTGCTGTAGACCAGGCATAGGTATTTCATGTGGCTCTCCTGAATCGAACGAATCAACTATGGCTGCAGATTGACGCGCTGGCGAAATTCCCGACGATCAGGGCTCCAGATTGAACAGCGCAGTGCCACTGACCATGTCGAACGGGGCCGACCAGTGTTCGTGGACAATCCGCCATTGGCCGGCGTCGCGACGATAGCAAGCGGTCACGCGCATCCAGCAGGCCTGGGTTTCGCCCTTATCGTTGGTGCCACCGCAATGAGCCAGCCAATGGGCGAAGGCGATGTGCTCGTCCGCCACGATGTTCATGTGGTCGAAGTCGAACTTGTGCGGGCCCTGGCACATTTCCATGCACTCCAGCCAATGCGCGCGGTAGGCGGCCTTGCCCCGGAATTGCAAGGCCTTGACCGCGTCATAGGAGACGATGTCCTCGGCATACAGGGCCATGATTCTGTCGACATCCTTGGAGATGACGGCCTGGCGATAGGTGTCGATCAGGGTCTGGATTTCGTGTGTAGCGCTCATGGGGCTTCTCCGTGGTTTTTGTTGTGAATACACCCTTAGTCGTTCGGCAAAAAACCAAATCGACAGCCCAAATAAAAATAATCCATCGGCGCAAACTCGCTAGAATCCGAGGCTCATTCGTGTTGGAAAAAGGACACTCCAGTGACAGCCCGACTCGTGCCTTACGAAAGCCTGAACGCGCACCAGCGCCAGCAGGTCGAGGCCATCGAAGTGCACAAAGAACAAATTAAATTCAGCGGCGACATTCACGGAGCATTGCACTCCCTGTTGTCCAAACCCAGCCCCGGCGTCAAAGGATTTGCGCTGCTGGTCGAGGACGCTCCCGTGGCTTTTTTGCTGCTCAAGCGCCCACCGGTGCTGCCGGCTTGGGCAGATGAACACAGTGCCACTTTGCATGCGCTGCAAGTCGATCAACGTGCTCAGGGAAAAGGTTATGGCAAAGCCTGCCTGCAAGCGCTGCCCGAGGTGGCGCGCCAGGCGTTTCCGGAGATAAAGGGACTGGAATTGTCGGTGGATGCGGACAATGAGCCGGCTATCGCGCTTTACGCAAAGTTCGGCTGGGTCGACAGTGGAGAAGCCTACAAGGGGCGGATTGGTTATGAGCGGCGAATGGGGCTGGTTTTCTGAAAAGGGGTAACCATAGATGTAGGAGTGAGCCTGCTCGCGATGAGGTCATCACATTCAACTTCGTTGGTGACTGACACACTGCTATCGCGAGCAGGCTCACTCCTACAGGGGATCTTCGGCGGACTTATAAATCCAACACCATCTCATGCCACGCCATCCCGCCATGGTCCGAGGCCGACGGTTTGATGTAGGCAAAGCCAAACCCGGCGTACAGCGGGATATGCCGCTCCTTGCACATCAGGTGAATGCTGACCTTGCCCAATGCGCGCATGCGCTCAATGAACTCGCCCATCAACCGTTTCGCCAGTCCCTGCCCTTGATAATCCGGGTGCACCACCACCGACATGATCACCACATGCGGGCCGGCCGGGTCGTGGCCGATCAGTTCCTTGAACGCTTCGTCCGACATCTCCACTTCAAACGCCGCACCGGAGTTAATGAAACCGGCTACCACACCGTCGACTTCAGCCACGATGAAACCTTCGGGCCAGGTGGCGATGCGGGTGGCGATTTTTTCCCGGGTGGCGGCTTCGTCGCCTTCGTAGGCAACGGTCTCGATGGCATAGCAACGGTCCAGATCAGCAGGCGTGACGTGGCGGATGACTGTGTTCATGGCAGGTCGCAATCAGATGGAAAGGTCGGGGATCATAAATCAGCCTCCACACGACATCGAGAGACGAATCACCAATCCGCCTCTCGATGCAGGTGTTCAGCCTTTGATTGGCAGCCAGATTTCCAGCTTGCCGGTGTTGAGCTTCGGGTTGAAGTCTTCGCTGTAGCGTTCGAACTCCGGAGCGTCTGCCGCCTGATGTCCGGACTTGGGTAGCCAAGTATCGCAGATGTAGCGAAAGGTCTGCGGCAAGGACTCCAGCGGCCCCTTGTGCTCGAACACCGCGTAATACTGAGGCTGAACCTCTACCCAGCGGTACTCGTCGGGCAAATCGTCGAGCTTGCTGATCTCGACGCCGGCAATGTAATCGAAGCCACCCTTGCCATCGAAATTGCAGCAGACGCCGTAGGTCACTTCGCCTTTTTGTCCGGGAATATTGCCGATGTGCGGATTGAATTTTTCCCAGAGCGCGGGAATGCCTGCGGTGGTTTGTTGGGTAAATTGTCCACCAAGCCCTGCGATCAGCAGGAAGTGTCCGTGTTCGAAGCGTGGTTCCATTACTTCGGCGCCTGTTTGCTCATCCATGACTCAACTCCTGAGCTTAAAAATGGGTTCGGCTGGGAGTATAGAAGCCAAACCAGATTCGCCCACTTACAGGGCGTGCAACTGTTCGACGGCCGCCGCGCCAACAAACTCGTTGTAACCCGATAGGATCACGTAGACCGCGAAATAGCAGAAGATCGCCGCCGATGCCATGTAGGAATAACGGAGCAGTTTGTCGCCCAGCAACTTGCCGCCGTGGCTCGCGGCAAAGCACAAACCTGCGCTCCAGAGCAGACCTGCGCAGAGGAATCCGCCGAGAAACAGCGCCGAACTGAGGGCACCCCCGCCGCCGGAACGGGCGATCAGCGTACCGCCCACCGCCGCGAACCACAGGATGGCGCTGGGCGAGGACATGGCGAGGAAGATCCCGCGGAAAAACTCTTTGCGATGGGAGTTCTGCTCTTCCTCTTCGGCTTGCGCCAATGCCGCTTCGTGGTGAATCGCCGAATAGATCATCTTCGCCGCGAAATAGATGAGCAACGCCGAACCGCCAATCCACAGCACCCAGCGCACGGTTTCGTATTGCAGCAAAACGGTCATGCCCGCCAGCGCCAGCACCGCGTAGATCAGGTCACCGACACAGGTCCCCAACCCCAGCGCAAAGCCTTGGAAATAGCCGCGTTGCATGGCCAGGGTGATCATCGCGATATTGGCCACGCCGATATCCAGGCACAACGAAAGGCTCAGCAAGAAGCCGCTGCTAAATTCCATCAACCGATTTCCTTCGGAAAAATTTGTTTACACACTGACTGGACAGTGTGCCACGACTGCCCTTATCTTCCGCAACAGGCCACCGCAGTGGCCAGCGTCGCTCGGACGGTTCCGGGCGCTTACGTTATCGAGGCAACAATGGCCGAACAAGGTTCGCCGCGCCGCTTTGCGCGCATAGATCGACTCCCCCCTTACGTTTTCAATATCACTGCCGAGCTGAAGATGGCCGCCCGTCGTCGTGGCGAAGACATCATCGACTTGAGCATGGGCAACCCTGACGGCCCGACCCCGCCGCACATTGTCGAAAAACTCGTGCAGGTCGCCCAGCGCGAAGACACCCACGGCTACTCGACCTCCAAAGGCATTCCGCGTCTGCGCCGGGCGATTTCCAATTGGTACAAGGATCGCTACGAGGTCGACATCGACCCGGAAACCGAGGCCATTGTCACCATCGGTTCCAAGGAAGGCCTGGCGCACTTGATGCTGGCGACCCTGGATCAGGGCGACACCGTGCTGGTACCGAATCCGAGTTATCCGATTCACATCTACGGTGCCGTGATTGCCGGCGCCCAGGTGCGTTCGGTGCCGCTGATTCCGGGGGTGGATTTCTTCGCCGAACTGGAACGGGCGATTCGCGGCTCGATCCCGAAACCGAAAATGATGATCCTCGGCTTCCCGTCCAACCCCACCGCGCAATGCGTGGAGCTGGATTTCTTCGAACGCGTGATCGCCCTCGCCAAACAGTACGACGTACTGGTGGTGCACGACCTGGCTTACGCCGACATCGTCTACGACGGCTGGAAAGCCCCGTCGATCATGCAAGTGCCGGGCGCCAAGGACATTGCGGTGGAGTTTTTCACTCTGTCCAAGAGCTACAACATGGCGGGTTGGCGGATCGGTTTCATGGTCGGCAACCCGGAACTGGTCAACGCCCTGGCGCGGATCAAGAGTTACCACGACTACGGTACTTTCACCCCGTTGCAAGTCGCTGCGATTGCGGCGCTGGAAGGCGATCAGCAATGCGTCAAAGACATCGCCGAGCAGTATCGGCAGCGGCGCAACGTGCTGGTCAAAGGCCTGCATGAACTGGGCTGGATGGTCGAGAATCCGAAGGCGTCGATGTACGTCTGGGCCAAGATTCCCGAGGCTTATGCACACCTGGGCTCACTTGAATTCGCCAAGAAACTGCTGGCCGAGGCCAAGGTCTGCGTCTCGCCGGGCGTGGGCTTTGGTGAGTATGGGGATGATCATGTGCGCTTCGCGCTGATCGAAAACCAGGACCGGATTCGTCAGGCCGTGCGCGGGATTCGCGGGATGTTCAGGGCGGATGGGTTAGCCACCAAATCCTGATAGCTGACACATAACACTGTGGGAGCGAGCCTTTGTGGGAGCCGGGCTTGCCCGCGATGCAGACAACTCGGTTTAACGTCAGACCGAGTCGATGCCATCGCAGGCAAGCCAGCTCCCACAAAAGCCAGCTCCCACATTTGTTTTGCAGTGTCGCTTAAACGAACATCGACAGCAGCAGGATAAAGCCCAGCGCAACCACGGACAGGATGGTTTCCATCGCGGTCCAGGTCTTGAATGTTTCCGCCACGGTCATGTTGAAGTACTGCTTCACCAGCCAGAAGCCCGCGTCGTTGACGTGAGACAGGACCAACGAACCGGCACCGGTGGCCAACACCAGCAGCTCACGGTTAACACCCGGAATCATCCCCACCACCGGCACCACAATGCCCGCGCCGGTAATAGTCGCCACAGTGGCCGAACCGGTTGCCACGCGAATCACCGCCGCCACCAGCCACGCCAACAGAATCGGCGAGATCTGAGCGTTCACCGCCATGTGGCCGATCACGTCACCCACACCGCTGGTTACCAGCATCTGCTTGAAGCCACCACCGGCACCGATGATCAGAATGATCGCGGCAGTCGGCGCGAGGCTCGCATCGAGCCATTTCAGAATGCGTTTCGAATCGATGCCCTGACGGTGACCGAAGGTGTACAGCGACAGCAGCAGCGCCAACAGCAACGCCGAAATCGGGTGACCGATCAGGTCCATGAAGGAGCGTACGAAATTGCCGTCTGGCAGCACCACGTCGGCAAAGGTCTTGAGCAACATCAGGAACACCGGCAGCAGCACTGTGATCAGCGTGATGCTGAAGCTTGGCAGGTCGGCCGTCTCAGGCTCGTGCGCCAGCTGATCCACCAGTTCCTGATTTGGATGACCTGGGATGTACTTGGCAATGAACGTACCGTAGATCGGGCCGGCAATGATGGCCGTTGGCAGCGCGACGATCAGGCCGTAGAGAATGGTTTTACCAATGTCGGCACCGAACACCCCGATGGCCAGCAACGGACCCGGGTGCGGCGGAACCAGACCGTGCACGGCGGACAGACCGGCCAGCAACGGGATACCGATCTTGATAATCGACACGCCAGTGCGGCGCGCTACGATGAAAACCAGCGGAATCAGCAGTACGAAGCCGATTTCGAAGAACAGCGGAATGCCGACCAGGAAGGCCGCGAACATCATCGCCCACTGCACTTTATCCTTGCCGAACGCGCGAATCAGGGTCTGGGCAATCTGATCCGCCCCACCCGACTCGGCCATCATTTTGCCAAGCATGGTGCCCAGCGCCAGGATGATCCCGACAAAACCAAGCACCCCACCAAAGCCGTCCTGGAACGCCTTGATGACGGTGCCGATCGGCATGCCGGAGGTCAGCCCGAGAAAGGCTGCGGCGATGATCAGGGCAATAAACGGGTGGAACTTGAACTTGGTGATCAGGAAGATAAGCCCGATCACCGTGACCACTGCATCGAGCAGCAGGAACGTCTCGTGGGACATGCCAAACATTAGGGGTGTCTCCTGGTTGTTGTTGTTATTAAAGCGGGTAATTCGAAAGTCATCAGGACAGCGCTACCTTTTTCGGCAAAACTCATATGGCGTGTTTCAGGCCGTGAGCCTGCCACCAGATATGCGCCTGCGATGCCAGTTGCTCGACACTGAAGGTCGATGCATCCAGCGCCAAGGTCAACGGCTCGCCAACGGGGGATTCGAGTGTGGCGAACTGGCTGTCGATCAGGGTCGATGGCATGAAGTGGCCCGGCCGATGCGACACACGCTCGGCAGCGACTTCAGGGGTCAACTCAAGGAATACAAAGCCCAGGCCCGGCAACGCGCTGCGCAACACTTCGCGGTAACTGTGCTTGAGGGCCGAGCAGGTCAGCACCGGGCGTTCGCCTTTGGCGTCGACGCGGCGCAGTTCGTCGCACAGGCTGTCGAGCCAACCGGCACGGTCTTGGTCGTTCAGGGGAGTACCCGCGCTCATCTTTTCGATATTGGCGGCAGGGTGGAAAGTATCGCCTTCAATGGCAGTGGCGCCGCTGAGTTGGCACAAGGCCTCGCTGACGCATGTCTTGCCGCAACCGGCAACGCCCATGATGACCAGGGCGGTGATGGGATGATTCATGTAACACCTCAGCGCGCAGACAGCGCTACCTTTGCCAGTTATGACACTAGACCAAAAGTAGAAGTTGCCGACGCCTTCTTGTCATTTTTGTGGGTTGCAGCACGTTCGTTCCCAACGCCAAAAAGCGAGGTTCAGGCAAAACTCGCTTACGCATTTGCAGCTGCTTCGGGACAGCGCTACCTTAGTGCCTTGAATTTTGTTTGGCAAGCCGCCCGATGACCTCTCCTAAAAACGATAAAAATACACGCACCACTGGCCGCCCTACCTTGAACGAAGTTGCACGCCTGGCCGGTGTCAGCCCGATCACCGCCTCTCGCGCCCTGCGCGGTGTAAGTACTGTGGCCACGGAACTGGTGGAAAAAGTCCAAAAAGCCGCGCTTGAACTCAACTATGTGGTCAACCCCGCCGCCCGCGCATTGGCCTCGGCGCAGAGCCATTCGGTGGTGGTATTGGTGCCGTCGCTGTCCAACCTGTTGTTCATCGACACGCTGGAAGCCATTCATCAGGTGCTTCGCCCCAAAGGTTTTGAAGTGCTGATTGGCAACTTCCATTACTCACGCGATGAAGAAGAAAACCTGCTGCGCAATTACATGGCGTATCAGCCTCGCGGTTTGCTGTTGACCGGTTTCGACCGCACGGAAAGCTCGCGGCGGATGATTGATGCCAGCAACATTCCGTGTGTGTACATGATGGAACTGGACAGCGCAGCGGGCGTGAATTGCGTGGGTTTCTCGCAATTGGCCGCCGGGGAAACAGCGGCCGAACATTTACTGTCTCGCGGTCGCAAGCGCCTGGCCTACATCGGAGCGCAACTGGACCAGCGCACCCTGTTGCGCGGCGAAGGATTTCGCAAAGCCCTGAAAAAGGCCGGTTTGTATGACCCGGACCTTGAAGTGCTGACCCCGCGCGCCTCCTCCGTTGGATTGGGCGGTGAATTATTTGTGCAACTGCTCGCCAGTCACCCCGATGTCGACGCGATCTTTTTCGGCAACGACGACCTGGCCCAGGGCGCACTGCTCGAAGCCATGCGCTGCGGGATCAAGATCCCGGAACAGGTGGCGATCCTCGGCTTCAACGACCTGCCGGCCTCGGCGCACATGGTGCCGCGCCTGAGCAGCATCAACACCCCACGCGAGGCGATTGGCCGGCGTTCTGCGGAGTTGATGTTGACGTTGCTGGCGGGGAATGTGGTGGCTAAACCGGTGCAGGACATGGGGTTTGAATTGAAAATCAGAGAAAGCACCTGACCTCACTGTGGGAGTGAGCCGGCTCCGGGCGGCGTTCCGACGAAAGCGGTGTGTCATTAAACGAGTGATCTGGCTGTCAGACCACCTTCCGTCAAGCGGCGCATCGCCCATGCCTTGGGTTTTCAACTAACCTTGATAGTGTTCCTCATCCTGTTGATCGCTTGGTGGATGGATATAGCTCAATGACACATGCACTGAAAATTCTCGGTAAAGCGTCGTCCATCAACGTCAGAAAGGTCCTGTGGACCTGTGAGGAACTGGACGTGCCTTACGAACGCGAGGACTGGGGCAGCGGTTATGCGTCGACTCACGCGCCGGAGTTTCTCAGGCTCAACCCCAATGCGCAGGTGCCGGTGATCATTGACGACGCCGGCGTGTTGTGGGAGTCCAATACCATCTGCCGCTACCTGGCGGGTAAACACCAAAACACTGACCTGCTGCCGCACGAACCGGCAGCGCGTGCACGGGTGGAACAGTGGATGGATTGGCAAGCCACCGAGCTCAATCCCGCCTGGAGCTACGTATTTACCGCGTTGGTGCGCAAGGATCCGGAGTTTCAGGACGAGCATCGGATTGCTGTCGGCATACGCGGCTGGAACCAGAAAATGGCCATCCTCGAACATCAACTCGCGATCACCAAAGCCTATGTCGCCGGGCCTCATTTTACGCTGGCCGACATTGTCGTCGGGCTGTCCGTCAACCGCTGGCTGATGACACCGATGGAGCGCCCGGACTTCCCTGCCATCGACGAATATTTCCAACGACTGGCGCAACGCCCGGGCTTTCTCAAATACGGTTGTAACGGCTTGCCTTGATTGCGCGGCGGTAGAACCTTGGCGCCAGAAATCGCAAAAAGGCTGCAATCTGTGCATATAAAAAGGGCCCGGAAACCGGACCCTTTTTGATTTGCCATGATCAGTTCAGTTGCAACGTCGAGTTGAACTGGCTGATCGCATCGACGACGTGCCGCGAGCCCTGCTGAATTTCCAGAATCACCTCCCCCGCCTCATTCGCCAGTTCCACTCCAAGACCGGTTCGACTCAAACTTGATTGCATACTCGATACCGCACTCAACGATAAATCGTGGTTCTTGCGCACCACTTCGACAATCTCCAGCGTCGCCTGGCTGGTGCGTGCCGCAAGGCTTCTAACTTCATCGGCCACCACTGCAAACCCGCGTCCGTGCTCGCCGGCCCGAGCCGCTTCGATGGCCGCATTGAGCGCCAGCAAGTTGGTCTGGTCTGCAATGCCGCGAATGGTTTGGACAATGGTGCCGATGATGTCGGACTGCTTGCTAACTGCATCGATACTGAGCGCTGCTTCCTTCAGGTCGCGGGAAATGTCCTGAATGATCTGCACCGTTTGCTGCACCACCTGCGAACCTTTCTGCGCGCAGGCGTCGTTCTGAACAGAAGTGCTGTGGGCTGATTCGGCAGCGGTTTGCAGAGTGGAAACCTGATGGGTGATGTCACTGGCAAACTTGACCACTTTGAACAGACGCCCCTTGGCGTCGAACAACGGGTTGTAGGACGCTTCCAGGAACACGGTATGCCCGTATTTATTTTTACGCTCAAAACGGTGCGAGTGAAATTCGCCACGATTCAGTGAAGCCCAGAACGCTTTGTAGTTCTGAGAATCAGACTCACTGCGGTGACAAAACAGGCTGTGGTGCTGGCCCACTACTTCATTGAGCGAGTAGTGCATGGTCTTGAGGAAGTTTTCGTTGGCCGTGATGACTTTACCTTCGGGGGTAAACTCGATCACTGCCATCGAGCGGCTGATCGCGGCGAGCTGGCTATCGCTTTCGTGCTCTTTGTTGACGCGTGCGGTGATGTCCGAAGCCACTTTGATCACGCTTTTAACCTGGCGATCAGCCCCGTACACCGGCATGTAACTGGCTTCGAGCCAAACCTCTTTACCGCCCTTGGTCAACCGCAGGAAGGCCCCGCTGACCGACTCGCCACGGGCCAGGTTACGCCACAACTTTGCATAATCCTCACTGCGGTAATACGACTCTTCACAAAAGACCCGGTGGTGTTTGCCGCGAACCTCTTCGGCGCCGTAACCCATGACGGCGCAAAAGTTCTCGTTGGCCTCAAGCACAATACCTTCAGGGGTGAACTCGATCATTGCCATCGAACGACTGACCGCCGCCAACTTGGCATTGGCCTCGCTCAATGCACAGCTGTATCGCTCGATTTCCAGCAGGTCAGACTTGTGATGTAGGTTAAACATGTTCTTATCACCTTGGGAGCGGACTTCTGGTTGATGAAAGTACTTCGGTCTTTCAACGTATCCACCACTACGTTCCATGGAGCAGACACACGCATTCCTCCACTGGAGGAGTCCTCAGGTGATAAATGATGTTCAATCGGAGGGTCCTTACCGCGACGCTCTTATTAAGGCATCCTTTTCTTGATAGCCCGGGCTCGGGCCAAACCTGATGTATTCAAAAGTGATTCCATTGGCTCGCAAAAGATCCGTTTCGTTATGTGTGGGTGCCTTGGGTTGCGCACTCTCACAGCGTTGACGGCAGCCTTCAAGCTCGACCGTCATCATCTGTCAGGGTGAGCATAGTCAGTGGCTTTGAGGACGCCAAGCCATTACTGAGCCATCATCATGGAAAATCGATTCAGCGGGTATGGGATCGATGTAAGACGGAATACCATCGCGAGCAGGCTCGCTTATATGTCTAGATTTGAAGGGGGGGGCACTATCAGAGTAGTGGGGCATGGCGTTGCTCAAATCGAGAAACAATCCCCTTCTGTGCAACAGCCCTGGGAAATCTTGCAGATGATTTGCTTATATCGTTAGACGTGCAGCAGGAGCCCGATTGCCGGGCTCCCTTGACGCGGGATCAATGACCGAACACATCCACCTTCTTGGCCTTCTTGTCCGCGCGCTTTTCGATGGCGGTTTTCGCCGGCTTTTTCTTCGCAGCTTTCTTCGAATCCATACCTTTGGACATGATGCGTACTCCACTCATACGGGATGTGAGATCAGGTATACACCTATCCCTGCACGCGCGTTCTTTTATAATTGCCGGCTTTGCACACTGACAGTCCAGACCATGCCCGACACCCAGTACACCTTGCTAGACGAACCGTTATGGCCATTGATGAACAAATTTTATCGCGCTCACCAATCGCCGATGAAGGCCGTGCGCGATGCTCGGTTATGGGTCGCGCGACGCGATGAGATTGTGGCTGCGCTATGCTTGCGACCGGTGGCGGGCGGGCATTGGCTGACGGGGCTGTTTGTCGATCCGGGCTGCCGCGAACAAGGGGTTGCCGGCGCATTGATCGCCGCGGCGGTCAAGGACCTCGACCTTCCGGTGTGGTTGTTTTGCCATCCGGATTTGCGTGGCTTTTATGAACGTCGCGGTTTTGCCTTCGACCCGCAGATGCCCTATGCCATGGTCGAACGCTTGAGCCGCTATGCGCGCAGCAAGCCGATGATTGCGATGGGGCTGGAGCCCCACACAACCTGAATACACAGAGATCCCTGTGGGAGCGGCGGTGTCTACAGGATCAATCGTCTGCTGTCGGATCAAGATCCGGAAACATGACCTCGGTAAACCCGAACTTGCTGAAGTCGGTAATACGCGACGGGTACAAACGGCCGATCAGGTGATCGCATTCATGCTGCACCACACGCGCATGGAACCCTGAAGCAATGCGCACGATGGGTTGGCCCTTGGGGTCGACACCTTCGTAGCGAATCTGCTGGTAACGCTCCACGGCGCCGCGCAGGCCAGGCACGGACAGGCAACCTTCAAACCCCTCTTCCAGTTTCGGGCTCAATGGCGTGATCAGCGGATTGATCAGAATGGTTTGCGGCACCGCTTCGGCATCCGGATACCGCTCGCTGTGCTCGAAACCGAAGATCACCAGTTGCAGGTCGACGCCAATCTGCGGCGCAGCCAGGCCAACGCCGCCGACGCTTTCCATGGTCTGGAACATGTCGTCGATCAGTTGCCACAACTCGGGGCTGTCGAACATCTCGGCCGGAACCGGAGGGGCAATGCGCAGCAGGCGCTCATCGCCCATTTTCAAAATTTCACGGATCATTTGATGACTTCGTCAGTGGAGGGATTGAGCGAGTGATCGCGCCCCAATCCCGAAACATGGTGTTTTTGATGATCATGGCCGGGCTCGCCAGGGTACTTTTCGCCGGGGTCCTTGCCCTCCCTCGACATGTGTTCGATCACCGCATTCATCTCCGCGCCGAGCAACAGCACCGCGGCGGAAATATAGAAGTACAGCAACAGCACGATGATCGCGCCGATACTGCCATACATGGCGTTGTAGTTAGCGAACTCCTTGACATACAGACCGAAGCCCACGGAGGCACAGATCCACACCACCACCGCCAGCACCGACCCCGGCGTGATAAAGCGAAATTCCTGTTTGACGTCGGGCATGACGTAATAAATCAGCGCCACCGCGACGATCAACAGAATCACGACCACCGGCCAGCGCATGATGGTCCAGAGGGTCACAATGAAGTCTTCGAGACCGACTTGCGAGGCGATCCAGCCCATCACCTGCGGGCCCAGTACCATGAGCGCAGCGGCGATCAACAGCATCCCGGCGATGCCGACAGTGTAGATAATCGACAACGGAAAACGCTTCCACGCCGGCCGGCCTTCGACCACATCGTAGGCCGCGTTCATGGCGCTCATCATCAGCCGCACACCGGCGGAGGCGGTATACAGCGCAATCACGATACCCACCGAGAGCAAGCCCCCCTTGGATTGCTGGAGCTGGTCAATCACCGGGTTAACCTGTTCCAGCGCCTGGGGCGGCAAGACCAGTTCCGATTGCAGGCGCAGCCAGGAGAAAAAATCCGGCAGGTGCAGGAAACCGATCAGCGCAATCAAAAACAGGATGAAGGGGAACAACGAGAACAACATTTGATAGGCCAGCGCCGAGGCATAGGTCGACATTTCATCGTCGATGAACTCGGTGACCGTGCGCATCATCACACGGTGCAGGGGCAGACCTTTCATGTCCGGGAAAATCATTAGCGTCTCCATTCGCCGCAAGATCGGGAGTCAGTCGTGGCGACTCAGGGGCCGTTTTCTACATCAAAGTAGCCTACTTGGCGACTTTGAAACAATTTCCGTGTTCTAGTTCAGGCTGACACAAAAACGGCCATCCGTGGATGGCCGCTCCTGATCATCTTCAATGGCCGAATCAAGCGTTGTCGATGCCTTTCTTGATGGCGTCTTTGGCTTTGCCCACGGCTTGCTGAGCTTCGCCTTTCCTTTCCTGTATTTTTCCTTCGGCTTGCAGCTTGGTGTTGTCAGTCGCTTTGCCGACACCTTGCTTGACGTTGCCGACCGCTTCGTTCGCCATGCCTTTTACTTTATCGCCAGTGCTGCTCATGGTGTTTCTCCTGTGGACCACTCAATGAGAAAAGTCGTTACACAAGGATTGACCGAAGGCGTTTGCGCGGAGTTTCATTTATTTTGTACCGCACATTTCGTCGATCTCAGCAGGTTGGGCTTTATGTTTAGCGACCAACCCCCGAGAATGCGCAACGTATTCAGGCCATGGCGCTGAAGATCCAATCCCGTAGGAATGTTATGAAACTCGATAAAAAGCAGGCCATTGCCCGCAGAAACCAGGAACTTGGCGGTGCCGTGCTTGGCGTCAACAACTGCCATTTCACCGAATTGAACCGCAACCGCAACATCTGGTGGTTCGATATTCCGGTCGCGCGCCTGGCCGTTGGTCAGTACGAATGGGTTCACTTGCTGATGCACACGCCGGACACCGACGAACTGCTGCACCTGAAAGTGCCGACCGTGTTCCTGCGCGAGAAGCTTGAAGGTCTGGTGGTGCGTAATGAAGGCAAGCGTAAAGCCGCCTTGAGCCTGGAGTTGAGTGCCGATAAAGACTCGTACTTGCAGGACATGCGCCCGGCAGGCACCAACGTCAACTTCGCACCGTTCCGCCTGTAACAGCAAAATCAAGAGCATCGCGAGCAGGCTCACTCCTACAATTTTGACCGAGTTCTTCCAGAAGGAATGCGATCAACTGTAGGAGTGAGCCTGCACGCGATAGCGGTCTGAAAGGCAATGAAGACCTGTCAGACGAGCAAAAAAAGCCCCGCATCCGCGGGGCTTTTTGTTGTTACGCGCCGACCTTTTTCGCGGCGATTTTCTTCAGTTCTTCGTCGCGCAGCTCTCGACGCAAAATCTTGCCGACGTTGGTGGTCGGCAGCGCATCGCGGAACTCGACGGCACGCGGAACCTTGTAGCCGGTGACGTTCGCACGCATGTGCTCCATCACTTGCTCTTTGGTCAGCGTCACGCCGGGTTTGGCAACGATGAAGATTTTGATCGCTTCGCCTGATTTTTCATCCGGCACGCCAATGGCCGCGCATTGCAGCACGCCTGGCAGGGTCGCGAGCACGTCTTCCAGTTCGTTCGGGTAAACGTTGAAACCGGAGACCAGGATCATGTCTTTCTTGCGATCGACAATGCGCAGGTAGCCATCCGCCTGGATCAACGCGATGTCACCGGTCTTCAACCAGCCTTCGCTGTCGAGCATTTCATCGGTGGCTTCCTGGCGCTGCCAGTAGCCCTTCATGACCTGCGGGCCTTTCACGCACAATTCGCCAATTTCGCCCAGCGGCTGCTCCACGCCGGCATCGTCAATGACTTTGCAGCGAGTCGATGGAACCGGGATACCGATGGTGCCGATCTGGATGTTCTGAATCGGGTTGACGGTGGCCACCGGACTGGTTTCGGTCATGCCGTAACCTTCGCAGATGGCGCAACCGGTGACCGCTTTCCAGCGTTCGGCGGCGGCCAGTTGCAGGGCCATGCCACCGGACAGGGTGATTTTCAGCGCCGAGAAGTCCAGCTTGCGGAAACCTTCGTTATTGCACAGGGCCACAAACAAGGTGTTGAGGCCGACGAAACCGCTGAATTTCCACTTCGACAGTTCCTTGACCATCGCCGGCAGGTCGCGCGGGTTGCTGATCAGGATGTTGTGGTTGCCGATCAGCATCATCGCCATGCAATGAAAGGTGAACGCATAGATGTGGTACAGCGGCAGCGGCGTGATCAGGATCTCGCAACCTTCATTAAGGTTGGAGCCCATCAGCGCCTTGCATTGCAGCATGTTTGCCACGAGGTTGCGGTGGGTCAGCATCGCCCCTTTTGCCACGCCGGTGGTGCCGCCAGTGTATTGCAGCACAGCGACATCGCTGCTGGCCGGATTGGCTTCAGACACTGGCTGGCCATGGCCTTTGCTCAACACGTTGTTGAACTTGATGGCCTTGGGCAAGTGATACGCCGGGACCATCTTCTTCACGTACTTGATGACGCTGTTGACCAACAGGCGCTTGAGCGGCGGCAACAGGTCGGCCACTTCAGTGACGATTACGTGCTTGACGCCGGTTTTCGGCACGACGATCTCGGCCAGATGGGCCATGTTGGCCAGGCAGACCAGAGCTTTGGCACCGGAATCGTTGAACTGGTGTTCCATTTCCCGCGCGGTGTACAGCGGGTTGGTGTTGACCACGATCAGCCCGGCGCGGATGGCGCCGAAGACGGCAACCGGATACTGCAGCACATTCGGCAATTGCACGGCGATTCGATCGCCTGGCTGCAAGTCGGTATGCTGTTGCAGGTAAGCGGCAAACGCACCGGACAATTCGTACAGTTCACCGTAGGTGATTGTCTTGCCCAGGTTGCTGAATGCCGGCTTGTCGGCAAAGCGTTGGCAGGATTGCTTCAACACTGCCTGAATATTCGGGTACTCGTCTGGATTGATCTCGGCAGCAATCCCAGCTGGGTACTTATCCTTCCAAAAGTCTTCAATCATGGAAGCCCACTCCTCAGCAACGCGAATTCAGCACCGCATTTGATGCGATTATTATTGGTGTGTTTTTTCGGTGAGTCTGGCTTTTACTTAGGCCGAGAAGTCACAAAGCGCGCCGAGAGTAGCAGCTTTGCCAAGGGTCGACCAGAGCCAAAAGCGGCCTCTACGGTCACAAATGTGACTCAAGAACTTCTTACGGTCATTTTAGAGCAAAAAACCTATAAAGCCTTGAAAGCCCCGAAAACAGGGACTTTCAATACCCTTAAAAGCATCGCGGGCAAGCCCGCTCCCACAGGGATCAGCGATAACCTTGTGGAAGCGAGGCTTGCCCGCGATCCGCGCGAAGCGCGGCCATTCACCAATTACGCGATATCACGCAACTCCCGCCGCAGAATCTTCCCGACCGGCGTCATCGGCAACGACTCACGCAATACGATGTGCTTGGGCACTTTGTACGCCGTGAAGTTTTCCTTGCAGTAAGCCTTCAGCTCTTCAAGGCTGACCCCGGCTTCACGAGCTACCACAAACAACTTCACCGCCTCGCCCGAACGCTCGTCCGGCACACCGATGACCGCGCAGTTGGCGACGTTTGGGTGAGCCATGACCACGTCTTCGATCTCGTTCGGGTACACGTTGAAACCCGACACGATGATCATGTCTTTCTTGCGATCGACGATGCGCACAAAACCGTCCGGGTCGATCACCGCAATATCGCCGGACTTGAACCAACCCTCGGCATCCAGCACTTCAGCAGTGGCTTCCGGTTTTTGCCAGTAGCCCTTCATGATCTGCGGACCCTTGATGCACAGTTCGCCACGCTCGCCCAATGGCTGCTCGACGCCTTCATCGTTGATCACTTTCAGCGTGGTGCCCGGCACCGGCAGTCCGACCGTGCCAATGCGCGATTGGTCGCCGTAAGGGTTGGTGCACGCAACCGGTGACGTTTCGGTCAGGCCGTAACCTTCGGTGATGCGACAACCGGTCATCTGCTGCCAGCGCTCGGCGGTGGCCTTGACCAACGCAGTGCCGCCGGAGTTGGTGAGCTTGAGACTGGAGAAATCCAGGGTCTTGAAATCCGGGTGATCCATCAACGCAACAAACAGTGTGTTGAGCCCCAGCAACGCCGAGAAACGCCAGTTCTTCAGCTCCTTGATGAAGCCGCCGATGTCTCGTGGATTGGTGATCAGCACGTTGTGGTTGCCGGTCACCATCATGCACATGCAGTTCGCGGTGAAGGCATAGATGTGGTACAGCGGCAGCGGCGCGATCATCACCTCCTGCCCCTCACGCAGCAGTGACTGACCGTCTGCGCCGAACTGCCCCAGGCACGCCCGCGCCTGTTGCATGTTCGCCACCAGGTTGCCGTGGGTCAGCATCGCGCCCTTGGCCAACCCGGTGGTGCCGCCGGTGTATTGCAGCACGGCGATGTCGTCGAGGCCGACTTTCAGTGGCTTGATCCCCAGGCCACGCCCCATGCCCAGCGCGCTTTTGAACGAAATCGCCTGCGGCAACGAATACGCCGGGACCATCTTCTTGACCTTGCTGACCATGGTATTGACCAGCCAGCCCTTGGCGGCGGGCATCAGGTCGCCCATTCGCGCTTCAATCAGGTACTGGATGTCGGTGTCGGGAAGCACTTCCTGGACCTTCTGCCCGAACATGTTCAGGTACACCAGCGCCCGGACACCGGAATCCTTGAACTGATGACGCATCTCCCGCGCGGTGTACAACGGGTTGGTGTTGACCACGATCAGCCCGGCGCGCAAGGCACCAAAGACGGCAATCGGATAATGCAGGACGTTGGGCATCTGCACCGCGATGCGATCCCCCGGCACCAAATCGGTGTGGGCTTGCAGGTACGCGGCAAAGGCCAGACTCTGGCGCTCCAGTTCGGCGTAGGTCAGGGTCACGCCCATGTTGCTGAAGGCCGGACGGTCAGCAAATTTTTTGCAGGACCGCTCGAACACCTCAATCACCGACTTATAGGCCCCAAGGTCTATGTTCAGGGGCACGCCGGCCGGGCGTTTGTCATTCCAGAATTCAGGTTGCATTATTCTTGTCCTCTTTACCTGAGCCTATCCGGGCCGCTTTTCTGTCACTTCTGAAAAAAGCGGGCTGCACGGACACTAGCAGTTATGGCGATTCAGGCAAATACAGCCAACGCCGTCATTGACCGTGTGAATCTTCCTGCCGTGGCGGGGCGTGGCCTGATCAGACGGCGAGCACGGGATGCGCTATACAATGCAATCACGCCCATGCCACATGCACCCCCATGCAAAGGAATCGCCATGATCCACACCTCATTCTGGCTGACCGCGATGGACCACAGCCGCCTTTTCGTCAATCAGTGGCTGCCCGCCCCGCCTTTAAAAGCCGTGATCCTGCTGGCCCATGGCATGGCCGAGCACAGCGCTCGCTACGCCCGTCTGGCGGAAAAATTCTGCGAGCAGGGTTACGGCGTGTACGCACCGGATTTGCGAGGACATGGCAAAACTGCCGAAAACGGTACTCTCGGACATTTCGCCGATGATGATGGCTGGTGCAAAGTTGTCGGCGACCTGGCCTGTCTCAATCAACACATCGGCCAACAGCATCCTGGCGTGCCGATCGTGTTGCTCGGTCACAGCATGGGCAGCTACATCGCCCAGGCTTATTTGCTGCATCACAGTGCCAGCCTGCACGGCGCGGTGCTCAGTGGCTCCAATTTCCAGCCAGTGGCGCTTTATCGCGCGGCGCGGCAGATCGCCCGATTCGAAAAATGGCGTCAGGGCCCCAAGGGGCGTAGTGCGCTGATCGAATGGCTGTCCTTCGGTTCATTCAACAAACAGTTCAAACCGGCACGCACCCAATTCGACTGGCTCAGCCGTGACCCGGTGGAAGTGGATTTGTACGCCAACGACCCGCTCTGCGGCTTTCGCTGCACCAACCAGATGTGGATCGATTTGCTGGGTGGGTTGCAGCAAATCAGCAAAGCGTCCAATCTCGCCCAGATCGATCCGGGCCTGCCGCTGCTGGTGATGGGTGGCGAATGTGATCCGGTGAGCGAAGGCAAACGTCTGAAAGATCTGGCCAACGCCTTACGCGCGGCCGGTAGCCAGAACCTGCACCTGACGATTTACCCACAGGCGCGGCATGAACTCTTCAACGAGAGCAACCGCGCTGAAGTGGTCAACGACGTGTTGCAGTGGATCGCCGAAGCGCTCAGCCACCGCCGCCCCCCCCGGTCGGAATAGTTATTTTGTGAATTTATTTATTCGTGACAGGAATTGAGACAGATGACCCAGGTTACCAACACCCCTTACGATGCCCTCGAAGTAGGCCAGACCGCCAGCTATAGCAAAACGGTCGAAGAGCGCGATATTCAATTGTTCGCGGCCATGTCCGGCGACCACAACCCAGTACACCTGGACGCCGAATTCGCCGCAGGCACCATGTTCAAGGAGCGCATCGCTCATGGCATGTTCAGTGGCGCACTGATCAGTGCCGCCGTTGCCTGTGAGCTGCCTGGGCCGGGGACTATTTATATTGGCCAGCAGATGAGCTTTCAGAAGCCGGTGAAAATTGGCGACACCTTGACCGTGCGCCTGGAAATCCTCGAGAAAATGCCGAAGTTTCGTGTGCGCATTGCCACGCGCGTATTTAACCAGCGTGATGAGTTGGTGGTGGATGGCGAGGCGGAGATTCTGGCGCCACGCAAGCAGCTGACCGTGACGTTGCCGACATTGCCGGCGATTAGCATCGGTTAATCAACCCGGCATAAAAAACGCCAGACTGGCTGGCGTTTTTTGGCAAGCAACGAACAATTACGAACGTGCGCGAGCCTGGTTGCGCAGTGCTTTTACCTGATCATGATTGCGTTGCACGCCGTGGTATTGGCGTTCAACCAGATCACGAATGCCCACCAGGTTGTGCTTGTTGATTTTCTCCATGGCTTCTCGGTAAGCCTTGAGCGCATGGTCTTCACCGCGTTCGGCTTCGTTCAGCACCGCTTCTTCGTCCTTACCTGTAAACATCGACTTCACGTCGACCCAGCGACGGTGCAAGTCGCCGCTGACACTGGTGGACGTTTCCGGATCACCGCCTATCGAACGCACGGCGGCTTGCAGTTCGGAAGCGGCCGTGGCGCAGTCGGCAGCACGCTGCACGAACAGCGTTTTGAGTTCCGGGTGTTTGATGTCTTCAGCGCAAGTCTTGAACCCTTCCTGACCGTCTTTGCTGGTTTCAATCAGGTCGTTGAGTACAGAGATGGCTTCTTTATTCATGTCGGTCATTTTTCAATTCCTCGCGGGTTGATGAAAGATGTAATGACTATTGCACCCTGCATGCCAGCTTCGAATCGATAATTTATTCGTTATATTTCATATGGTTAGATAAAACAGAAAAATCTGTATCCGTTTTTTTTGCATGATCTGTCAATTGGCCTGCATGCAGAATGCCTGTATTTTCCAGACTGATAGAACCTAGATGACCGACTGATGAACCCTGAAAAACTCGAGTTGTTGATCACCCGCGAAATGCCCTTTGGCAAATACAAAGGCCGGATCATTGCCGACCTGCCTGGCCAGTACCTGAACTGGTTCGCCCGGGAAGGATTTCCTCATGGCGAACTGGGTGGCTTGTTGGCCCTGATGCAGGAAATCGATCACAACGGCTTGTCGGAATTGCTTGAGCCCCTGCGCGCCAAACATGGCAAACCTGCCCCCCGCCATTGATCCTGACCGAGTAGCCCATGCCCGATAACACCCGCCGCGCCCGTGATGAAACGTTCTGGCAGACCTTTGCCGATCGCTATGCTGTCGAACCCGGTCCGATCAATCTGGAAAACGGTTACTTCGGGCGCATGTCGCGAACGGTGGTCGAGGAATACCAATGCAACATCGAGCTCATCAACCGCAGTAACTCGGTGTATGTGCGCCAGCGATTCGAACAGGGTGAATCACTGAAGATCAACGCGCTGTTGGCCGAACTGGTGGGTGTGCCTGCCGACTCTGTAGCCCTGACCCGCAACGCCTCAGACGCCTTGCAATCGTTGATCCGCAACTACAACCGACTCAAGCCGGGCGATCAGGTGCTGATCTGCGATCTGGAATACGACACCGTCAAAGGGGCGATGCGTTGGCTGGCGCGCAATCGCGGCGTCGAGGTGATCGAAATCGACCACGCGCACCCCGCCACTTTCGACAGTTTGCTGGGCAGCTATCGCGAAGCGTTTGTGCGTTACCCCAGGCTCAAACTAATGGCCCTGACTCACGTCACCCACCGCACTGGCCTGGTCATGCCGGTGCGGGCGATTGCAGCCGCGGCCAAAGAACACGGGATCGATGTGATCCTCGACGGCGCCCATGCGTTGGGACAGATCGACTTCAAGCTCGATGAATTGGGTATCTCCTTCGCCGGCTACAACCTGCACAAATGGATCGGTGCACCGCTGACACTGGGGTTCATCTACATCGCGCCCGAGCGCCTGGCCGATATCGACCCGGACATGGGAGAGACGAGTTTCCCGGTCACCGACATTCGTGCACGTACGCCGCACAGCACACCCAATATCCCGGCGCTGCTGACCTTGCCCCTGGTATTGGAGGAACATCGCGTCATGGGCGGATCCGCTGCCAAGGGTGCCCGGCTCAACTACCTGCGCAATCTGTGGGTGCGCGCGGTGCGCGATCTCCCGGGGATCGAAATCATGACGCCGGACGATCCTCGCCTGTATTGCGGCATCACTTCGATGCGCTTCACGCGACAGGCCGATCAACAGCCCATGGTCGAACGGCTGCTCAGCGACTACAACCTGTTTACCGTGATGCGCAGCGGCGCGGCGAGTGGCCCCTGCATTCGTATCACACCGGGCCTGACCACCACCGCCGCACACATGGAACTGCTGGCCCGGGCGCTGTCCGAACTGCGCTGAGGTCACACGGTGTACTTGTCGAAGTCCTCGGGCTTGAGGTGAGATGACATCGCGAAAGTGTCGATGCCGATGGTCGTGAAACCGAAAAAACCATCCTCATTCGAATCTCGCCCCAGGGTATGAACGCTTAAGGTCGAGGCTTCGCCGCCATGCTGTTTGTAGTAAACATCTTCATCGTTGGCCAGCGCCAAAGCCTTTCGACCGCTGTATTCACGGCTGTTCAGCACTGATCGCGAAACCACCTGCGGAAAATAAAGCTGACCGACCCAGGCAACATGCCGTTCCTCCAGGTAATTGTTGCCGGACGTGATGCGCACAGCCACATGAATGTGCAGCGCGCGACCGGCATAGAACCCCGGGTAGATCGTGGTAAAGCGCACGACACCTTTCTTGTCCGTGAATTGCCCGCCGCGCAGGTAAGTATCGTCGTCGGTGCGTGGGATCGAGCCGATTTCATCGACATCGACTTCCTTGTCCGGATCGTTCTTGCTCCAACCCGAATAGGCGCCACGCGCATTGCAATGCCAGATATCGACCAGCGCGCCCGTGACAGGCTGCCCAGTCATGGCATCGACAATTGCCAGGCGCAACACCAAGGGAACGCCATCGGCGCCTTCGCTGATGTTGCGCCTGACCAATTTCGGGTTACGGAAATACGGGCCGGCGATCTGTTCGGGAGACAGCAGGCAAACCGGTTGTGAGGGTGCAACTGAGGTGTTGTCGTCCATGATGTGCTCTCTTCCATAAGATGAACGCAGGTTAGGGCGAGACGAAAGCGGATGTGCGGTAATTATTTATCGCATGATTCCTGGTAGGAGCGAGCAGGCTCGCTCCTACACCGTTTTTTTGCGGGCAAAAAAAACGGTGCACCGACCAAGTGCACCGTAAAGCCGTAAAACACACAACGAGGTGTCAGGTAAAGCTGATCAGTCCAGCAGCGCCAATGCCTCGGCGGTGCACTCCTGAATGCGGGCCCAGTCGCCGTTCTTTATCCACTCGGGATCAAGCATCCAGCTACCGCCCACGCACATGACGTTTTTCAACGCCATGTAGCTCTTGATATTGGCCGGGCCGACACCGCCCGTCGGGCAGAATTTCACTTCGCCGAACGGACCACCCAGGGCCTTGATAGCGGCGACGCCGCCGCTCACTTCCGCCGGGAACAGCTTGAAGCGGCGATAGCCCAGGCCATAGCCTTCCATGATGCCGGAGGCATTGCTGATCCCCGGCAACAGCGGGATCGGGCTGTTGACGCTGGCTTCGAGCAAATCACGGGTGATGCCCGGCGTGACGATGAACTGCGAGCCGGCCGCTTCGGCAGCGGCGAGCATGTGGCGATCCAGCACGGTGCCGGCACCGGTCATCAGTTCCGGGCGCTGTTCGCGCAGGATCTGGATGGCCTTGAGGCCGAACTGCGAACGCAGGGTCACTTCCAGAGCGGTCAGACCACCGGCGGCCAGGGCGTCGGCCAGTGGCAGCACGTCCTGTTCGCGGGCGATGGTGATCACCGGCAGAATCCGCGCCTTGGCGCAGAGGCTGTCGATCAGGGCAACTTTGTCCGCCATGGAAACGGTCGGGGATGGGGTTGTCATAGCGGTTGTTCCTTGGCTTATGGGCACCAGTAAATCTCTAGCTTAGGTTGCAAAAACGCGCGAATCGGCATGGCGGCGACATCGTCAGCGGCCAGTGCGGCACTCAGGGTGGTCAGTTTGGACTGACCGGAAATCGATAGAACTTTGTGTTTGGCCGACGCCAACAGCGCACGGCTCATGGTCAAACGCTGATGCGGTACGGTGGGCGCCAGCATCGGCCAGCAACGACGTGTACCATCGACTTTCAAGGCGTCGGCCAGGTTCGGGCTGTTCGGGAACAACGACGCGGTGTGGCCGTCATCGCCCATGCCCAACACCAGCACGTCGATCACCGGCAGTTCGGACAGCAAACGGTCAGCCTGCTCGGCAGCCTGTTCAAGGTTGACGCTGGCGCTGTACAAGCTCAGAAACTGCGCCTTGGCCGCCGGGCCTTGCAATAGATAACGTTTGAGCAGACCGGCATTGCTGTCGGCGTGTTCAACCGGCACCCAACGCTCGTCGGCCAGGCTGACCACCACGTTCGACCAGTCCAGCGCCTGTTTGGCCAGGTGCTGGAAAAACGCCACCGGACTGCGACCACCGGACACCACCAGCGTGGCGGTGCCTTGGGCCTCGATCGCTTCGCTCAGTTGCTTGGCCACCGACAGTGCCAGCGCTTCAGCCAACAACACCGGACTCTTGAACTCATGGGCGCTGACGCCCTGAGGCAGTTTCAATTCAGATATCGCCATACCACGACCTCCCATCCCGCGTGATCAGAGCAATGGAGCTCATTGGTCCCCAGGACCCGGCCGCGTACGGCTTGGGCGCATCACCGGATTTTTTCCACCCGGCGATCAACTGGTCACACCACTTCCACGCGGCTTCGATTTCATCTTTACGGACAAACAGGTTCTGATTGCCGCGCATCACTTCCAGCAACAACCGCTCGTAGGCATCGGGAATCCGCGCGCTGCGATAGGTGTCGGAAAAATTCAGCTGCAACGGACCGCTGCGCAGCTGCATGCCCTTGTCCAGGCCTTGCTCTTTGGTCATCACACGCAAGGAAATACCTTCGTCCGGTTGCAGGCGGATAATCAGCTTGTTGCTGATTTGCAGGCGCTGCTCAGGGGCGAAGATGTAGTGCGATGGCTCCTTGAAGTGAATGACGATCTGCGACAGTTTCTGCGGCATGCGCTTGCCTGTGCGCAGGTAAAACGGTACGCCGGCCCAACGCCAGTTGCGGATATCAGCACGCAAGGCGACGAAGGTTTCGGTGTCGCTCTGGGTGTTCGAATTCGGCTCTTCCAGGTAACCCGGCACCGGCTTGCCTTCGCTGTAGCCGGCGATGTATTGACCGCGCACCACCTGAGTGGTCAGGCCTTCCGGGCTGATCGGCGCCAGCGCTTTGAGGACTTTGACTTTCTCGTCGCGAATGCTGTCGGCTGACAGGTCGGCCGGCGGGTCCATGGCGATCAGGCAAAGCAGTTGCAGCAGGTGATTCTGAATCATGTCCCGCAGCTGTCCGGCCTTGTCGAAGTACCCCCAGCGGCCTTCGATCCCGACCTTTTCAGCCACGGTGATTTCCACGTGGGAGATGTAGTTCTGGTTCCACTGGGTTTCAAACAGGCTGTTGGCGAAACGCAGGGCGATGAGGTTTTGAACCGTCTCTTTGCCCAGGTAATGGTCGATGCGATAGGTGCGGTTTTCCGGGAAAAACTGCGCCACCGCGTCGTTGACCTTGCGCGAGGATTCCAGGTCCGAGCCGATGGGTTTTTCCAGAACCACGCGGGTGTTTTCAGTCAGACCGACCTTCGCCAGGTTCTCGCAAATCGCTCCGTAAACGGCGGCTGGTGTCGCAAAGTAAGCAATCACTCGCTGGGCGCTGCCGGCCATTTCGGCCAAGGCGATGTAATCGTCAGCCTTGAGGAAGTCCACGTGCAGGTAGGTCAGTCGCGCCAGAAAGCGCTCGACCACCGCTTCGTCCAGCTCTTTGGCGCCCACATAACGACGCAACTCCGAGGCGATGAATGCCAGGTGCTGCTGCTCGGTGCCGGGCTCGCGGGCCAGCGCGATAATGCGCGTATCCTCGTGCAGAAGGCCTGCGCCATCGAGTTGATAGAGGGCAGGAAACAGCTTGCGCAAGGCCAGATCGCCGAGGGCGCCGAACAAGGCAAAGGTGCACGGTTCAACCGTAATCGAAGGCATGATGTTTGTTCTTTTATCAAGTTAAGCTACAAATACCTTTTTTCAAGGCATCGCTCAAGAGAAAATGTAGTAATAACCACAACATTTTCGCAAAATACAGATTCCGAGTGGTAGGCGGTCGGAGCCATCAGTAGGATAGGCCACCGTTTGGGGCCGCATCCAAGGCCCTTTTGGCATAGCCGAACTCTAATTTGCGCAGCTGACCCAAGGAACATATATGGACCGCGTGCGAAATTTACTGGAACAGATCCAGAATCGCCTTGAAGACCTGAACAAGGCTGAACGTAAAGTCGCCGAAGTAATCCTGCTCAACCCACAGCAGGCCACCCGGTTCAGCATCGCTGCGCTCGCCCAGGCCTCCAAGGTCAGCGAGCCGACGGTCAACCGCTTCTGCCGTTCGTTCGGCGTCAGCGGTTACCCGGAACTCAAACTGCAGTTGGCCCAAAGCCTGGCCAGTGGCGCGGCGTATGTCAGCCGTGCGGTCGAGGCCGATGACAATCCTGAAGCCTATACAAAAAAGATTTTCGGCAGCGCCATCGCTTCTCTGGACAGTGCTTTGCAGGCGCTGGACCCGAACCTGATCAGCCGCGCTGTCGATCTGTTGATTCAGGCCCGGCAGATCCACTTCTTCGGCCTCGGCGCCTCGGCCCCGGTGGCGCTGGATGCGCAGCACAAATTCTTCCGTTTCAACCTGGCCGTCACCGCGCATGCCGACGTACTGATGCAACGCATGATCGCGTCGGTGGCGCATACCGGCGAGCTGTTCGTGATCATTTCCTACACCGGCCGCACGCGTGAACTGGTGGAAGTGGCGCGCATCGCCCGTGAAAACGGTGCATCGGTACTGGGCCTGACAGCTGAGGGATCGCCATTGGCCAAGGCCAGTACGCTGAGCCTGAACATTCCGCTGCCGGAAGACACCGACATCTACATGCCGATGACCTCGCGCATCATCCAACTGACCGTGCTGGACGTGCTGGCTACCGGCATGACCTTGCGACGCGGTGTGGATTTCCAGCCGCATTTGCGCAAGATCAAAGAGAGCCTGAATGCGAGCCGGTATCCGGTTGGGGATGAGTTCAACTAGTCCAACATCTTTGCCGCCTGGCCCGGCCTCATCGCGAACAGGCTCACTCCCACAGTGGATCTGCGGCGTACACAAGTACCCTGTGGGAGCGAGCCTGCTCGCGATGGGGCCAGCCGCAACACGCAAGTCTTGAGCTACCCCCCCACCCGCGCCTGCAAACTCAAATGCGCCCTCTCCCCCGGCGCAAGACTCAGGCTATCGGTACCGCCACTGGCCGCCTCCACACACACAAACTCTGAAATCTCATTCCAGCTCACCCCCAACAATGGCCGCGAGCCAGGATGCCAGACCACCGTATCCGCCTGATCACCGGTATCGATGCACAATTCCCGTTGCCAGGCGTGGTCCTTGAGCTGCAATTCGCCGTCATGCTGGAACACACGCTGGCACCCGCCATCGACCCGCAACTCACCTTCTTGCTGACACCTCTGACGGTTCAAGTGGTCGTAGCCCTGTGCGCCTTCCAACCCAGACAGCGCTACCTCACCCACATCACCGATACGCCAATAAGCGTGCAACGCCTGACTCAGTTGGCACGGCAGGCTGTCCTGATGCTCAGTGCTCAGTCGCAAATCCATGCGCTCGCCAAGGTGGGCATGCAGGTCCACTTGCCAGTCGCATAGCTGAAGCTGCCAATGCAATCGCACACCATCGTCGTCATGACTGCTGTCGAGCAGCTTCCAGTCGATCAGCCGCGCCCAACCATGGGAAGGCCAGGCATTTTCGCTCGGATGACGGCCGTACCACGGCCAGCACACCGGCACCCCGCCACGAATCGCACCGACCTGCGGCCACTTCGCCGCGCACCAGAGCCAGGGTTTTTGACCCGATGGCTGGAAGTGCAGCAACTGCGCGCCCTGGCGACTGAACACCGCCTGACACAGCGGATGGTCGATCACCAACACGTCGCGCTTCTGATAGCGCTCCCATGCAAACACCGGACGTTCGCGCAGGGATTTGAAGAAGCGTTGTAGCGGATGCTCATGCATGTGCCACGATCCTGAAAATCATCTGTCACCAGGGGTGCGCCACCCCAAAAAAAAAAGCGGACAGCCTGGGCTGTCCGCAAATATGCGCACATAGAGGGGAGCTTATCGCAACAACGTTAGAACACCGACTGAATTTTCAGGCCGGCCACCAGCGCGTTATCGACCTCATCCACACCGCCTGGATGAGTGATGTATTGCAGGTTGGGACGCACGGTCAGCCAGTTGGTAACGTGGAAACCATAGTTGATTTCGTAGTTGTATTCGGTGGTCTGCAGCGGTGTGAACAGTGGATTTTCGTATTCTGTGACGCCGTTGGCAGCGTTGATCGCTTCTTCGTTTTTCTTCACGTCATCGTTGACATGGATACGGGCGAATCCGATGCCCATGTCATCTTTTGGACGCGCATCGAACGGCCCCTTGTACACGAACATCAGCGACTGGTAATTGTCGACGACGTTGGTGTCCTTGTCGTGGAAAGTGGCGTTGGCAGCAATGTTCAGACCGCGAGACTTGTCACCGTTGTGGCTGGTGAGTTGTTGTTGTGCAACGAACCAGTAGCCGTGCTTGCTGCTGTGTTCGCGATAGGGTTGGCCGGTCGTTGCCGCATCGGTACCGTTGGCGTCTTTAAGGACGTCATTGGCCTCGGCCGTGCTCTTGTAATAACCGACACGGTATTCACCCGGCAGGTTGTTTGGGTTAGGCAACCAGACCATTTCGACGGGCAACACGGTACCTGCGGTGCCACTGCCGCTCAGCTTGAAGCCATTACCGTGTTCCAGTTGCGACGGGTTCTGGTTGTACGCACCGATCTGCGCATAGAACTCAGGCGAGATGTTGTACTTCAAGCGGACCGCAGCCTGCATGACCGGCCAGTTGAACCAGATGTTGGTGGCCCAGTTACCGACTTGGGAACCGCAGAACGCCAGGTTCTGGAACTCACACGGGAAGGTGTTGAAGTCTTCGCCTTCGCCGAAGTAACCGGCTTTGATGTCCAGTTTATTGTCGAGGAACTGGTGCTTGATCCACAGTTGGGTCAGACGGACCATATGACCACGACCGTAGACTTCCTGGGAGGAACTCAACGTACCGGTCCGCGGGTCGCCGACACGGTCATTGGAGATGTTCTCGCCATTACGGTTGGTGAACTGGACCTTGGCTTGGGTGTTATCCCAACCAAACAGTTTTTGCAGGTCCAGCGCGGCCCCCAGGCCAAACTGGTCGGCGTAACGAGCCGTTGTGTCGTCGTTGAAGCCACCGTGAAGGTTGCTGCCAACTTCACCGACGTAGTCCATTTTGATGTCGATGCCTTGCTCGATCAGCTTGGTCCGCTCGCCACCCCAATCGCCGGTCATCCATTCGGAATCGGCGCTGAACGCGTCAGCTGCATGCACACTACCGGCCAGCATCATTGCTGCAACTGCTGACAACTGGCAGATAAGCTGAGCGTTGTTGTTCTTCTTCATCCCTACTTCCTCGTTTTATTGTTATTAACTGTTTTTATCTAACTCGGTGACATCAGATGCGACGGACAGCAGGCCATCCGCCGCGAATTCCCCCCCTGCAGGAGCCGGCTTGCTGGCTCCTACAGTTTTGATCTTCAGCGGCCTTTGAATTGGGCCACGTTGGCGCTGTGTGTCTCGGCTACAGGCTGACCGGCCACACCCAATCGCTCCCCGGTCTTGGCATCGAACAGCAGCACTTTCGACGGATCGAATTGCAGGGTCAGGGTTTCGCCCGGGGCCGGTGCGACGTCCGGTGCCAGACGGCAGCAGACTTTGGTTTCGTTGAGATTGACGAACACCAGGGTGTCGGGACCGGTCGGCTCGGTGACCTGAACTTCAGCGCGAATAGTCGGCAATCCGTTCGGCTCGCCGTTCGCCAACACGATTTGTTCTGGGCGCATGCCGAGAATCACTTCGCGGTCTTCGAGCCCGGCGTCCTGCATGCCCAGCGGCAACTCACAACGGGCCTGACCGCTGTCGAGCAGTGCGACCAGACGACCGTCCTTGCGCTGCAACCGCAGCGGGATGAAGTTCATCGGCGGCGAACCGATGAAGCTCGCCACGAACAGGTTGGCCGGGTTGTTGTAGATGTCTTTCGGTGTGCCGAACTGCTGAATGATCCCGTCCTTCATCACCGCCACTTTGTCGCCCAGCGTCATTGCTTCGATCTGGTCGTGGGTCACATAGACCGTGGTAGTTTTCAGACGCTGGTGCATCAGTTTCATTTCGGTGCGCATCTCGACCCGCAACTTGGCGTCGAGGTTGGACAGCGGTTCGTCGAACAGATAAATCTTCGGCCGACGCGCCAGGGCACGGCCCATGGCCACGCGCTGTTGCTGACCACCGGAGAGCTGACCGGGCTTGCGGTTGAGCAGGTGTTCGATCTGCAACAGCTTGGACACCCGCGCCACTTCCGTTTCGATGTCGGCGGCGGGCATTTTGCGAATCTTCAAGCCGAAGGCTATGTTCTCGCGCACGCTCATGGTCGGATACAGCGCGTAGGACTGGAACACCATGGCGATGTCGCGGTCTTTCGGGCTCATGCCGCTGACGTCCTGGTCATCGATCATGATCGCGCCGCCGGTGATGGTTTCCAGGCCGGCGATACAATTCATCAGGGTCGACTTGCCGCAACCCGAAGGTCCGACGAGGATCAGGAACTCACCGTCTTTGATCGACAGTTGGATGTCCTTGAGGGTGTCCGGCAGGCCGGGGCCATAGGTCTTGTTTACATTGCGAAGTTCGAGCGTAGCCATGATTACCCCTTGACTGCGCCGGCCGTCAGCCCGCGCACGAAATACTTGCCTGCGACCACATAGACCAGCAGGGTCGGCAGCCCGGCGATCATCGCCGCCGCCATATCAACGTTATATTCCTTGGCCCCGGTACTGGTGTTGACCAGGTTGTTCAGCGCGACCGTGATGGGTTGCGAGTCACCGCTGGAGAACACCACGCCGAACAGGAAGTCGTTCCAGATCTGGGTGAACTGCCATATCAGGCAGACCATGATGATCGGGGTGGACATCGGCAGGATGATCAGGCGGAAGATCGTGAAGAATCCCGCGCCATCGAGCCGTGCAGCCTTCACCAGTGCATCGGGAACGCTGACGTAATAGTTACGGAAAAACAGCGTGGTGAACGCCAGGCCGTAGACCACGTGGACGAACACCAGGCCCGTGGTGGTGCTGGCCAGGCCCATCTTGCCGAGGGTAAACGAGGCTGGCAGCAGGACCGTCTGGAACGGCAGGAAGCAACCGAATAACAGCAAGCCGAAGAACAACTGCGAGCCGCGAAAGCGCCACATCGACAGCACATAGCCGTTCAATGCACCGATGGCGGTGGAGATCAAAACCGCCGGGACGGTGATCTTGATCGAGTTCCAGAAATACCCGTCGACAGTGCCCCAGGCCTTGACCCAGCCAACGCCACTGACCACGGTCGGCCAGCTCAGCAGATTGCCGGTGTTGATGTCTTCCGGCGTCTTGAAGCTGGTCAACAACATGACCACCAGCGGTATCAGGTAAAGAAATACGGCCAGGATCAGCACGCCGTAAATCGCGATGCGACTCAGGCTGATGGAAGGTTTGGCAGCGAAACTAGTCATGACGCTTGGTCCTCAGCTCGGAGTACAGGTAAGGCACGATGATTGCGAGAATCGCACCGAGCATCAGAATCGCACTGGCCGAGCCCATGCCCATCTGGCCGCGACTGAAGGTGAAGGAATACATGAACATCGCAGGCAAATCGGAGGAGTAACCCGGGCCACCGGCAGTCATTGCCGCCACCAGGTCGAAACTCTTGATCGCGATGTGGGCCAGGATCATCACGGCACTGAAAAACACCGGTCGCAGGCTGGGCAACACCACTTTCAGGTAAATGCGCGGCATGCTCGCGCCGTCGATTTGGGCGGCACGGATGATCGATTGATCAACGCCACGCAGGCCGGCGAGGAACATCGCCATGATGAAGCCCGAGGCTTGCCAGACCGCAGCGATCACCAGGCAATACACTACGCGATCCGGGTCGATCAGCCAGTCCAGGCGAAAGCCTTCCCAGCCCCAGTCACGCAGCAGTTTGTCCAGGCCCATGCCAGGGTTGAGCAGCCATTTCCAGGCGGTACCGGTGACGATCATCGAGAGCGCCATCGGGTACAGGTAAATGGTGCGAATGAAACCTTCGCGACGAATGCGCTGATCAAGAAACACGGCCAGCAGCACACCGATCACCAGCGTGATCCCAATGAACATGCCGCCGAAAACGGCCAGGTTCTTGCTCGCCACCCACCAACGGTCGTTGTCGAACAGCCGCTGGTATTGAGCCAGGCCTGCCCATTTGTAAGTCGGCAGAAAGGTCGAACTGGTGAACGACAGAACGAACGTCCACAGGATGTAGCCATAGAAGCCCACCAGAACGATGAACATGCTCGGCGCCAGCACCAGCTTAGGGAGCCAGCGTTGCAATGCATCGAACGGCGAGGCCTTGCTGAACACAGCAACAGAACTCATGGGGAAATCCAGTACGGGAAGAAAAGTTGAAGGCAGTTATAAGCTGCAAGCTGCAAGACAAGCAGACATCACTTGCAGCTTGTAGCTCGCAGCTTGCCGCTGATGCCTACTTGGCAGACTTGACCGCTGCGCCAAGCTTTTTGGCGGCATCGGCAGGGTCGGCTTTCGGGTCGTTGATGTAGTTGGTCACCACATCAAAGAACGCACCCTGTACGGCCAGCGTGGTCGCCATGTTGTGCGCCATGCTCGGCTGCAGGCCGCCGGACTTGGCGTCCGCCAGGAAGTCCTTGGCTGCGCTCTGCGCGCAGGAGTCGAAACCGTACTTGTCCATGTCGCTCAGCATGTCGTTGCGAACCGGGATCGAGCCCTTGTTGATGCTGAAGACTTTCTGGAAGTTCTCACCCAGGACGATCTTGGCAATGTCCTGCTGACCGGCCGCAGTGCCCGCGTCTTTTTGCTTGAACACGGCCAGGGAGTCGATGTTGTAGGTGAAGGCCTTGTCGGTGCCCGGGAACGCTACGCACTCGTAGTCCTTGCCGGCGACTTTCTTGGCGGCGGTCCATTCGGACTTGGCCCAGTCACCCATGATCTGCATGCCGGCCTTGCCATTGATGACCTTGGCCGCTTCCAGGTTCCAGTCCTGGCCTTTGCCGTCGACGTCCATGTAGGTCGCGACTTTCTTCAGCTCGGTCAGCGCCTTGACCATTTCCGGACCGGTCAGCGCAGCGTTGTCCAGATCGACCAAGGCTTTCTTGTAGCCATCGACACCCATGACCGAAAGCACTACGGCTTCGAACACGGTGCTGTCCTGCCAAGGCTGACCGCCGTGGGCGAGTGGAATGAAGCCCGCAGCCTTGAGCTTGTCGCCGGCGGCGTAGAATTCTTCAAGAGTGGTCGGGTTTTTGGTGATGCCGGCTTTCTTGAAGACTTCCGGGTTGATCCACAGCCAGTTGACGCGGTGAATATTCACCGGCACGGCCACGTAATCACCGTCGTACTTCACGGTATCGGAGACTTTCTTGTCGAGCAGGCTGTCCCACTTCTCCGATTTGGAAACATCCTTCAAGACGTCTGTGTCGAGCAGGCCGGTAGACGCCCACTCCTGGATGTCCGGACCTTTGATCTGCGCCACACCTGGCGGGTTACCGGCAACGGCACGGCTCTTGAGCACGGTCATGGCTGTAGCACCGCCACCACCGGCAACAGCGCCGTCCTTCCAGGTGAAGCCGTCTTTTTCGACTTGGGCCTTGAGCACATCGACCGCTGCTTTTTCACCACCCGACGTCCACCAGTGAACCACTTCCACGGAACCTTTGGATTCGGCGGCAAGCACACTGAGAGGGAGCGAAGACAGGGAGGCGAGAGAAATGACAGTAGCGAGGCGAGAAATCGCATTCATCTAGAAGTACCTTTCTTGTTGTTATGCATGCAAGTCTGGTGCTTGCGCTGCATAGGATTTTAAACAGGAGTTATCCCCTCGCAGGTAACGAAGGGACGCTTGAATGTCACTGCATGGTTACACAGGTGCGCCTTGGGACAACTGCGCCAGAGCCGTGGCCATGCTCGGTGCCAATGGCAATCGCGGAATCAGCACAGCTTGCCAGGCGTGATACAGGTCGGGTTTGCCGGCCCAGATATCAGCGCTTGGACGGTTTAACGGATCGAGTTCGTGGTGCCAGCTGCCGTCGCAACGGTCGATGAAATGACGGTCACAAAATTCCCAGAATAGCCGGTACCAGGTTTCGTATCGTTCATTCCCTGTGCGCTTGAGCAGTGCACTGGCGGCGGCGCTGGCTTCGCAATGAGTCCAGTGCAGGCGATGACGAACCACCGCGCGGTTGTCCCAATCCAGGGTGTAGGCAATCCCCGGTGCGCCGTCGACATTCCAGCCGTGACGGCAGTTATGGTCGAAGAGATTTTGCGCGTCGATGGCTAGCCAGCCCGGCGTGAGCATCCCGGCCTGAACCCGCGCCGCTTCGAGGTGCAGCAACAGCCGCGCCCACTCAAAACCGTGACCGGGCGTGGTGCCGTAGGGGCGAAAACCGTCGGCCGGGTTGTTGCGGTTGTAGTCGCGCAGCGGTTGCCAGGTGCGGTCAAAATGCTCGATCACCAGGTAATCATTAGTGGCAGCGTGGCTGTGGATCACCCGCTCGACGATGCGCTGGGCGCGGCATAGCCAGCGGTTGTCTTCGGTGACATCGGCCAGTGCGAGGAAGGCTTCGGTGGCGTGCATGTTGCTATTGGCGCCACGGTATGCTTCCTCTTCGCTCCAGTCGCGATTGAAGGATTCGCGCATTGCGCCCTCCTCTTCGCTCCAGAAATGCGTGTCGATGATGTTGATCGCATCATCGAGCAAGGCTTGTGCGCCGGGACGTTGGGCGACCACGGCAGAACTGGCGGCCAGGGCGACGAAGGCATGCAGATACGCCGCCTTGCCGGAGTTGCCATCCAGCGCATGGGGCACTGCAAACCAGCCACCGGACTCGGCATCGCGCAACGGGCCACTGAGCGCATTGACGCCGTGATCCACCAGCTCGGCAAACCCCGGCAAGCCCTGAATATGAGCCATGGCGAAACTGTGGGTCATGCGTGCGGTGTTCATGGTTTCGGCGTGGGCGTTGACCGGGAGCCGGCCTTTTTCATCCAGATTGCCGAAGCCTTCGGCAAGCTTTGATGCCTTGGCAAACGCCAGCAGGCGCAGGCCTTCAGCGGCGAGCCATTGCTGATGAGCAGGCGCGTTCAGCCAACTGCTGAAGTCCGGTTGGAAGGTGGTCATGGGGTGCCTTTTTTGTTGTTTTGACTTTGGGCAGTCTAAACAACAGGCGGTGGCAGGCTTGTAACGAAGGGGGCGAGTTATGTCACCAGGTTGTGACATTTGCTTTTAAGAATGTGTTGAATCTTCTGACACCTTCGCTGGCAAGTCGAATCGTCGCACCGCAGCTCCTCCAGGGATTGCGCCGTACCTGTGAGAGCTGGCTTGCCAGCGATGAATGCGACGCGGCTTGTCTATTCAACACTGCGCGGCAATTGAAGCGTCACTCTTAACCCGCCCTCACGCAGGTTTTGCAGGCTAACCTCCCCGCCATGGCTATGCGCAATATTGCGCGCAATCCCCAACCCCAACCCATACCCCTGCTGCTGCCCGGCCAGGCGGAAGTGCGGTTCGAACACTTGCTCCAACCGTTGCTCCGGCACACCCGGCCCTTCGTCATCGACGTGCAGGACAAACGCACTGTCATCATCATCGATGTGCAGATGCGCGTTCTGCCCATATTTCAGGGCGTTGTCGATCAGGTTGCCAATGCAGCGTTTAAGCGCCAGCGGTTTACCCGGATACGCCGCCAGTGCCCGGCCCTGCTGGGTCACGCGTCCATTGCCGTTAGGTGCCAGATACGGTTCCACCAGGCAGTCGAGCACGTGGTTGAGGTCCACCGGTTCGATGTTTTCGTGAATGTCGGTGTCTTTCACGCATTGCAGCGCGCCTTTGACCAGTAACTCCAACTCATCCAGATCACGCCCGAACTTGGCTTGCAGCTTCTCGTCTTCCAGCAATTCCACGCGCAGGCGCAAACGGGTGATGGGCGTGCGCAGGTCGTGGGAGATCGCGCTAAACAACTGGCTACGCTCCGTCAGGTAACGGCTGATCCGTTCGCGCATGGCGTTAAATGCACGCCCTACCTCAACCACTTCACTGCCACCGCCCTCGGCCACCGGTTGCACATCAGCCCCCAGCGACATGTCGCGCGCGGCCCGCGCCAGGCGCTTGAGTGGCCGGCTCTGCCAGTGCACCAGCAAGCCGATGAACAACAGCAAAAAACTACTGGTGAGGACGATGAACCAGACCTGTTGCGCCGGCAGGCCTTGTTCTTCAAGACTGGTGTAGGGCTCTGGCAGCAATGAAGCGATGTACAGCCATTCCCCCGGCGCCATCTGAATTTGCGTGACCAGCACAGGCGGGTTGACCGGCTCCAGGGTCAACGCGTAATGCGCCCAAGAGCGTGGCAATTCATCGAGTTTCAGCCCGCTGTTGAAGATCCGCAGGTCTTCAGGGCTGACAAAGGTCACCGAGATATCTGTGTCATGTCCCAGGGATTCGCGCAGCACTTCGTCCACCGCTTTGAGCACCGCTTCCTTGCGCGGGGTGATCGGCAGCACTTCCATGCCCAAGGGTTTGTCGTTGAGCGTCACCACAAATCGGGTGCCGCCCATGCTGCGCAACTGGTCCAGAACCAACGGCCTGAAGGCCACCGGCAGCGAGCGGAAGTAACTGACGCTGGCCGTCATCGAATGCGCCAGGCTGCGTGCACTGGTGACCAAGCCTTGAAGCTGCGTAGCACGCAGTTGCGACACCCAGATCACGCTCGACAATGTCTGCGCAAACAGCACCGCCAGCAATGTCAGCAGCAACATCCGCCCGAGCAGCGAACGCGGTACCGGTACGCGGGCGGCGAGTGTGTTGAGAAACTCAGTGGCCATTGCTGGCAACCACATTGGCTGCCAGTTGGTAGCCGCTGCCGCGTACGGTGCGGATCAGTCGTGGCGGCTTTTCCGTGTCACGCAGGCGTTGACGCAAGCGGCTGACGGCCATGTCGACGATGCGGTCCAGCGGCATCAGATCGCGGCCACGGGTGGCGTTGCCGATGGTATCGCGGTCGAGAATTTCCTGCGGATGATCGAGGAACAGTTTCAGCAGCGCGAAGTCGGCACCGGAAAGAATCACTTCTTCGCCGTCGGTGTGGAACAGCCGGTGGCTGACCATGTCTAGCCGCCATTCGTCGAAGGCCAGCACTTCACCGCCGTTGCGTTCCTGACCGAACTGCGCGCGGCGCAACAGGGCTTTGATGCGCGCCTGCAATTCACGCGGGCTGAACGGTTTGCCAAGGTAATCGTCGGCGCCCAGTTCCAGGCCAATGACGCGGTCGGCCTCGTCGGAACTGGCCGTGAGCATGATGATCGGCACCTGAGCCTGACGCGGGTGCTGACGAACCCAGCGGCAGAGGCTGAAGCCGTCTTCGTCCGGGAGCATCACGTCGAGGATCACCAGATCGCTCGGCGCCTCGTTCAAGGCCTGGCGAAAACCGGCACCATCGGGTGTGGTGCGGACCTGGAAACCGGCGCGAGTCAGGTAGGTATCCAGCAACTCGCGTATCTCTTGATCGTCATCGACCAACAAAATCGACTTGTTGACTGAGCTCACGGGGCGGCGTCCTTGTTGTTTGAATTGGGCGGATTATGCCTGATCGATCATAAATCTATGTGTCAGTTCCGGCCTCCTCGCGGGCAAGCCTCGCTCCTACAGGATTGGCGTCGGTCCACAGAAAACCGACAACCTGTAGGAGCGAGGCTTGCCCGCGAAGGGAACGACTCGGTCTTATGCCTGATCGAGCGCCACACCCGCGCCCATCAGGCCGGAATACGGTGCTGTCACCAGCCACACCGGTATGCCCTTGAAATAATCGCTCATGCAACCCTTGTCGGCGAAGCACCGGGCAAATCCGCTTTCAACAAAGAAATCGGCAAACCGCGGAATCACCCCGCCAACGATGTACACGCCACCGCGCCCACCGGTGGTCAGTACATTGTTGCCGGCCACGCGACCGAGCCAGCAGCAGAACTGCTCCAGCACTTCCAGGGCAATCGGGTCGCCCGCGAGCCCGGCAGCGGTAATCGCTTCCGGTGTTTCGAGCACTGGCGTGTGGCCGTCCACCGCACAAATCGCCCGGTAAACCCGTGGCAACCCGCCGCCGCTCAACGCGGTTTCAGCGCTGACATGGCCGATCTCATTGAAGATGTGTTGCCACAGCTGTGTTTCCCGCGGGCTGCTCAGTGGCAAATCGACGTGGCCGCCCTCCCCCGGCAACGCGGCAAAACGCCCTTCGCCGAGATCCAGCAGGGTACCGACGCCAAGGCCGGTGCCCGGTCCGATCACCACTGCCGGCCGCAACGCTTCCGGGGTGCCTTCGCAAACCACCCGAAACTCGCCCGGCTGCAAACGCGTCATGCCCAGCGCCATCGCCGAGAAATCGTTGACCAGCAACAATTGCTCGACCTGCAAGGTCTTGCAGAATCCCTTGCGGCTCAGTCGCCAGTGATTGTTGGTGAACTTGAATTCATCGCCACTCACGGGACCTGCCACCGACAGGCACACCGAACCGATAGAGCCCAACGCCAGACCGAGGCCCCTCAGGTAGAGGGCAATCGCCTCTTCCGGGCTGGCGTGGTCGGCCGTCGCCAGCACCTGGACCGACTCCAGTTGCTGGTTTTTCCACAACGCGAAACGAGCGTTGGTCCCACCGATGTCACCGACCAAAGCCAGTTTCAATTAAGCGTCTCCAGGGCAGAAGTAAAGGCGCTGGCGCCCTGCTCTGCGGAGCTGAAGGCCATGCGCATGAAACCAAACAGCTCGCGTCCGCTGCCAATGTTATTGCCCAACAGGCCCTTGGCAGGTTCGCGCGCCGCAAATTCGTCGGCGTCCACCTTAAGCTCCAGGGTGCCTTTGACGCCATCGACGCGGATGATATCGCCCTCTTGCACCCGCGCCAAAGCGCCACCGACATACGCTTCGGGGCTGACGTGAATTGCTGCCGGGATTTTTCCCGAGGCACCGGACATGCGTCCGTCCGTCACCAGCGCCACTTTGAAGCCGCGATCCTGCAACACACCGAGGAACGGCGTCATCTTGTGCAATTCCGGCATGCCGTTGGAGCGCGGGCCCTGGAAGCGCATCACCGCAACAAAATCCTTCTCCAGCAAACCGGCCTTGAACGCATCGGCCAGGTCCTGCTGATCCTGGAACACCATGGCCGGTGCTTCGACCACCTGGTTTTCCAGCGCCACGGCCGAGACTTTCATCACGCCACGACCGAGGTTGCCTTCCATCACCCGCAAGCCACCCTCTGGCGAGAACGCACGGGCGACCGGGCGCAGGATGTTTTCGTCAAGGCTGTCGGTTGGGCCTTCGCGCCAGACCAGTTCGCCGTTATCGAGGAACGGCTCCATGGTGTAACGGCGCAGGCCGTGGCCGAGCACGGTGTTGACGTTTTCGTGGAGCAGCCCGGCGTCCAGCAGTTCGCGGATCAGGAACGACATGCCGCCCGCCGCCTGGAAGTGGTTGATGTCGGCTTTGCCGTTCGGGTAGACGTGGCTCAGGGTCGGCACGACTTCGGAGAGGTCGGCCATGTCCTGCCAGGTCAACTGGATGCCCGCCGCCATGGCGATGGCCGGCATGTGCAAGGTGTGGTTGGTCGAGCCGCCGGTGGCATGCAGCGCCACGATGGAGTTGACCAGCGAGCGCTCGTCGACGATTTCGCCGATCGGCATGAAGTCGCCGCTTTGCTTGGTCAGACGCGTCACCTGGTGCGCCGCTTCGCGGGTCAGGGCATCGCGCAACGGCGTATTCGGATTGACGAAAGAAGCGCCTGGCAAGTGCAGGCCCATGACTTCCATCAGCAACTGGTTGGTGTTGGCAGTGCCATAGAACGTGCAGGTGCCAGGGCTGTGGTAGGACTTCATTTCCGACTCCAGCAGCTCTTCGCGGCTGGCCTTGCCTTCGGCGTAGCGCTGGCGCACATCGGCTTTTTGCTTGTTGGAAATGCCCGACACCATTGGCCCGCCCGGCACGAAGATCGTCGGCAGATGACCGAAACGCAACGCGCCCATCATCAGGCCCGGCACGATCTTGTCGCAGATGCCGAGCATCAGCGCCCCGTCGAACATGTTGTGGGACAACGCCACGGCGGTCGACATCGCGATCACTTCGCGGCTCGGCAGGCTCAGTTCCATACCCGGCTCGCCCTGGGTCACGCCATCGCACATGGCCGGGGTGCCACCGGCGAACTGTCCGACCGAACCGATCTCGCGCAGCGCTCGCTTGATCTGTTCCGGGAAGACTTCGTACGGCTGATGCGCCGAGAGCATGTCGTTATATGACGAAACTATTGCGATGTTGGCGGAGTTCATCATCCGCAGGCTGTTCTTGTCTTCGGTGCCGCAACCGGCCACGCCGTGGGCGAAGTTGGCGCATTGCAGCTTGCCGCGCATCGGACCGTCGCTGGCCGCACCGCGAATCAGTGCAAGGTAGGCCTCACGCGTGGCGCGGCTACGGGCGATAAGCCGTTCGGTGACCTCAAGGACGCGGGGATGCATGTGTAGAACTCCAGGCTAACGGATGTGGCGACCTGATTGTCTATGCTGAACAAGGACCGTTGTGATTGGGATGACAGACGGCTTTCTTGATCGGTCGGACCAGTTGATCAGGTCACTCGTTGTAGATTGAACAAAATATTGCCATTAAAAACGCTTGTTTTCTATTTTTATGCGAATAATCTTGTAATTCCAACAACAAAACGACGGCGGCGCTGTAAATGACTCTTCGAATCGCAATCAATGGTTTTGGCCGAATTGGCCGCAACGTCCTTCGCGCACTGTATACCCAAGGCTATCGTCAGGATCTGCAGATCGTCGCCATCAACGATTTGGGTGACAGCGCGATCAACGCTCATCTGCTCAAGTTTGACACTGTTCATGGCACGTTCGACGCCGATGTTCAGCACGACAGCGAGAGTCTGACGGTCAACGGAGACCGCATTGCCGTCAGCGCCATTCGCAACCCGGCCGACCTGCCCTGGGCTGCGGAAAAAATTGATGTGGTATTCGAATGCACCGGTCTGTTCACCGACCGCGCCAAAGCCGCCGCACATATTACGGCCGGCGCACGCAAAGTGATCATTTCGGCCCCAGCCCAGGGCGCCGACGCCACTGTGGTTTATGGGGTTAACCACGACATTTTGCGCCAGCACCACCAAATCATTTCCAACGCGTCGTGCACCACCAACTGTTTGGCCCCGGTCGCCCAGGTGCTGCACCGCGAACTGGGCATCGAGAGCGGTCTGATGACCACGATCCACGCTTACACCAACGATCAAAACCTCACCGACGTCTACCACACCGACCCGTACCGCGCCCGCTCCGCCACCCAGAACATGATCCCGAGCAAGACCGGTGCGGCTGAAGCCGTCGGCCTGGTGCTGCCAGAACTGGCGGGCAAATTGACCGGCATGGCGGTGCGCGTACCCGTGATCAATGTGTCGCTGGTGGACCTGACCGTGCAGCTCAAGCGCGAAGCGTCAGCCGATGAAGTGAATGCGCTGCTTAAAGAAGCCAGCCAGCACTCGAAAATTCTTGGTTACAACACACTGCCGCTTGTTTCCAGCGACTTCAATCACAATCCGCTGTCGTCGATTTTCGATGCAAACCACACCAAATCCAGCGGCAAGCTGCTCAAGGTGTTGGCCTGGTACGACAACGAATGGGGTTTCTCCAACCGCATGCTCGATAACTGCCTGGCGTTGTGCAACGCCGAGTAAACCGAGCCCCTGTCAGAGATTTTGGGGCCGCTTCGCAGCCCAACGGGGCGATGCGGCGTTCCGACAACCCCCCTCGCCACAGGTCGCTCCCACAGGATTTGTGGCGTTCTGAAATCAATACTTGACCACCCGAGTGGATGATAAGCATTATCATTTGCTAGACATGGATCAGGTTCCCCCGTGAGTCAATCTCGCTTCAATCACGTCTTCATCGCCCAGCGGGTTTCGCTGCTGCGCACATTGGAGCGGATGGTCAACAATCACAGTACCGCCGAAGATCTCTTGCAGGAGACCTACCTGCGAGTGACCCGGGCGCTCAGCGAACGGGCCATCGATCACCTTGAACCCTTCGTTTTCCAGACCGCCCGCAACCTGGCGCTGGACCATTTGCGCGCGCGCCGCATTCAGTCCCGCACGATGCTCGACGACGTCCCGCAGGACGTGATGGAAAGCGTCGCTGCACCCACCAGCAGTGCCGAGGATGCCGCCCATGCCGAGCAGTTGCTGGAGCGTTTGAACGTGAGCCTCGGCGAACTGAGCCATCGTCAGCAGCAGATATTCATCCTCAGCCGTCTGCACGGGCACAGCTACCTGGAAATTGCCGAGAAGCTCAACGTATCGTTGAGTACGGTGCAGAAGGAACTGAAGTTGATCATGACGATCTGCATCGGTGTCGCGCAACGACACGACGGCAGCGGCAAGCGTTAAGCTGCAAGCTCAAGCTAAACCCCATTCAGCTTGAGCTTGCAGCTTGAAATTCGAAACTCGAAACTGCTCCTCTCCCTTCCGAGGAAACACCGTGACGGACACTCACCGCTCCTCTGCGCCCTCCCCGGCGCGGGACGCCGCAAGCGCGATGGACCAGGCCCTGGACTGGCTGATTGTGCTGGGCAGTCCGAGCGAGGAACAAACCCAGGCGTTTCAAGACTGGCTGGCCGCCGCCCCCATGAATGCCGAGACGTTCGCCAAGGCGCAGGCGCTCTGGGATGGCCCGCAAATTGTGCAATGCGCACAACAACTGGCCGCCCGGCCACCGAAAGTCACCGTATTCTCACGTCTGCGTCCGCATTGGAGATCGCTGGCCACTGCTGCAGTGTTGATCCTCGGCTTGTTCAGTTTCAGCAATCTGCCGATCGCCTTCAGGCGGATCATTTGACGGTGGTCGGCGAACGCCAGCGCCTGCAATTGGAGGACGGCTCGAAAGTGCTGCTCAATACCGACTCGGCGTTTTCCAGCACCATCAACGATCAGCAACGCGTGGCCCGGTTGTATCAGGGCGAGGCGTTTTTCGAAGTGCCGTCCAACCGTGACCTGCCGCTGGAAATCAACGCAGGGCCAGTCACCGCCAGCGTGCGTGATACCGCGTTTGCCGTGCGCTACCTGAACGGCGTGGCGCAGGTTCAGGTGCAGCGCGGGGATGTCGACTTACGGGCGACTCAGGACAATGCGCACGTACGCCTCTCCGCCGGTGAAAGCATCCGTATCGGACCCAACGGTTTCGACCGCCCGGCCAAACTCGATGCCGCCACCGATCTGGCGTGGGTCCAGGGCCGACTGGTGTTCGAGAACTGCCCCTTGAGCCAAGTGCTGGCGGAGCTGAGTCGCTACTACCCGGGCTGGATCATCAACAACAATGAACAATTGGCCAACGTCGCCGTGACCGGAAATTACCGTCTCGACCAGCCGCTGGAGGTTGTCCGCTCCCTCGCTCACATCACCTCTGCACAACTTAAGGAATTCCCCGCTCTGGTGATCTTGAACTAAATGAGAATTATTTTTACTCGATAGCCGAAGTTCGTTCGTCTCGTTATAGCCAATGCAATTGATTCGCATCTCCACATGCCAATCAGCACCTATAAAGATTCGTGCGACACGGAGCGTTATTGATGTCCTCTCGCCTTACCCGCCAGTCCTCTTCACCTTCGCGTGCACTGTCGCTGCTGACCGCTGCCATCCTCATGGCCGGTGCCGCGCCGCTCCTGGCTGCCACTGCGGCCGAGCAGTCGACCCGCACTCTGGGTGATTACTCGTTCGCCATCCCTCAACAGTCGCTGGTGTCGGCACTCAACGCCTTTACCGTCGTGACCGGCTGGCAGGTCGGCTTGCCGGCAGAACTGGCTCAAGGCGTGGCTTCGCCGGGCGTGCGCGGTTCGTTACCGCCGGAAAAAGCCCTCGACCGCCTGTTGGTGGGGACCAACCTGAGCTATCGCAAACTGAGCGCCAACAACATCGTGCTGGAGAGGCGCAGCAACAGCGGTGCGCTCAATCTGGACCAGGTCACCATCAGCGCCACCCGTAATGAACAGGACGTGAACAGCGTCCCGAGCACAGTCAGCGTTTATACCCGTGAAGACCTGGACCGCAACAACGTCAACACCATCAAGGAGCTGGTGCGCTACGAACCGGGTGTTTCGGTCGGCGGCACCGGCCAACGCGCCGGCCTCACCGGCTACAACATCCGTGGCATCGACGGCGACCGCGTCCTGACCCAGGTGGATGGCGTGCAAGTGCCTGACAGTTTTTTCAACGGCCCGTATGCCCAGACCAACCGCAACTACGTCGACCCGGAAATCGTCCAGCGCGTGGAAATCCTCCGAGGCCCGGCATCGGTGCTGTACGGCAGTAACGCCATCGGCGGCGCGGTCAGCTACTACACGCTGGACGCGGACGACATCATCAAGCCTGGCAAGGACGTGGGCGCACGCCTGAAAACCGGTTACAGCTCGGCCGATGACAGTTGGCTGACCGCCGGCACCGTGGCTGGCCGTACCGGCGAGTTCGATGGTCTGTTGCACCTGAATCAGCGCAATGGCCATGAAACACAATCCTATGGCGAAACCGGTGGCACCGGCCTGAACCGCACCGAGGCCAACCCCGCGGATGTACGCACCTACAGCGTACTGGCCAAGCTGGGCTGGGATTACGCCGACGACGCGCGCCTGGGCCTGACCTACGAGCACTACAAGAACGACACCGACACTAACCAGTTGAGCGCGGTGGGCGGCCCGTTCAACGCAGGACGCGGTTTCGGCTTCTATCAAGCGCGCACAGGTAATGACACGATCACTCGCGAACGTTTCGGCCTGGAGCACACCTTTGGCCTGGACACCGTTCTGGCCGACAACATCAAGTGGTCGCTCAATTACCAGATCGCCAAGGCCGATCAGACCACCGACGAAATCTACGCCCCGTCGCGTACCGTGCTGCGCAACCGCGAAACCACTTACAAGGATCGCCAATGGGTGTTCGATGCCCAGGTGGACAAGTCGTTCGCCTTCACCGACACCGATCACCTCGTCACCTACGGCACCACCATCAAACAGGATAAAGTCACCGGTCTGCGCACCGGCACCGGCACTTGCCTGACCGTGGCGGGCGCCTGCCGGGTGATCGGTGCCCCTAGCGCCGCCGACACACTGAAACCGGCCAGCGATTTCCCCGACCCGACCACCACCAGCTACAGCCTGTTCGCCCAGGATCAGATCAGCTGGGGCAACTGGACCTTCCTGCCTGGCGCGCGTTACGACTACACCGAGCTCAAGCCGCACGTTACCGACGAGTTTCTCGTCACCGCCGACCAGAGTGGCAACGGCGACGTGAGCGAAGACACCAAAACCTGGCATCGTCTGTCGCCAAAACTCGGCACCACTTACAGCTTCAACGACAACTACACTTGGTACGGCCAATATGCCGAGGGCTTCCGCACGCCGACCGCCAAGGCCTTATACGGTCGCTTTGAGAACCTGGCCGGCGGCTATCAGGTCGCGCCCAATCCGGATCTGGAACCGGAAAAGAGCAAGAGCTATGAAACTGGCCTGCGCGGCCAATTCGAGGCCGGTACGTTCGATATGGCGGTGTTCTACAACAAATACCGCGACTTCATCGACGAGAACGCCATCACGCCCGGTTATACCGAGACCACGTTCCAGAGCAACAACATCGCTCACGCCACCATCAAAGGCGTTGAACTCAAGGGTCACCTGAACCTGGACAGCTTCGGCGCCCCGACCGGTCTCTACACTCAAGGCTCAGCGGCCTACCTGTATGGCCGCAACGATGACACTGGCCAGCCGCTGAACAGCATCAACCCGCTGACTGGCGTGTTCGGCCTGGGTTATGACCAGGAAAAATACGGCGCGCTGTTGAACTGGACCTTGGTCAAGCGCAAGACCCGCGTCGACAGCACCAGTTTCAAGACCCCGGACGGCACCAGCACCCAGTTCAAAACCCCGGGTTATGGCGTGCTCGACCTGGCCGGCTTCTACAAGGTGACCGACGACGTGACCGTCAACGCCGGTCTCTACAACCTGACCAACAAAAAGTACTGGCAGTGGGATGACGTGCGCGGCTACGACAGCGTCGGCGAAGCCTCGGTCACACAACCGGCCAACCTCGATCGCCTGACTCAGCCGGGTCGCAACTTCGCGATCAATCTGGTCTGGGATATCTGACCCGATCTCCTCATCGCGCCGCTCTATAGAAGCGGCGCGGTGAGACTTTTTACTGTCAGGCGCCTGCTTATTCGTCTCGTTACCAGGCGCCTCCATTTCTCAAGGATTTCTCATGACCTCTCAGGACACTGCTCAACGCCCCGCTCTGCGTTCGCAACGCTTGAACCAGATCACCCACGAACCGCACACCCAACTCGATGCGCTGGTCAAAGCCCACGCGCCGTTTGAAACCCAGGCCAACTTCGCGCGTTTCATGGTGGCTCAGTACCTGTTTCAGTCGGAATTGGTGTCGCTGTACAACGATGCCGAATTGACCGCGATCGTCCCGTTCCTGCCGGACCGTTGCCGTGCTGAAGCCGCCAAGGCGGATCTGGCCGATCTGGACACTGAAGTTCCAGCCCCCGTCGCCGGTGCCGTGAAACATCCAACCAAAGCCGAGGCACTGGGTTGGCTGTTCGTCTCCGAGGGGTCGAAGCTGGGCGCGGCGTTTTTGATCAAACGCGCTGTCGGTCTTGGCCTGAGCGAAACCTTTGGCGCCCGCCACCTGGCTGAACCTGCTGGCGGCCGTGCTGAGGGCTGGAAAAACTTTGTGAAGACGCTGGATGGCCTGGAGTTTTCTGCACAAGAGGAAGCTGAAGTGGAGAAAGCTGCGGTCGATGCGTTCAACCGCTTCACCGTACTGCTGGAGCAGGCTTACGCCACCACCCTGGAACTCGCCTGAAGAAACATATCCCCCTTGTAGGAGTGAGCCTGCTCGCGATAGCGGTGGGTCAGGTGGCAATGATGTCGACTGACACTCTGTCATCGCGAGCAGGCTCACTCCTACAAGGGACCGTGTGTGCCTGCACGATCCCGATCAAGCCTTAGTCGCGCAACTTGAGCCCAATGCCTCACCTTTCTTCTTCAAAACTCTCCCGTCTGCTGTTTGGCCTACTGGCCTACCTCAGTCTCGGCATCGGCCTGATCGCCATCGTTGTCCCAGGCCTGCCCACCACCGAATTCATCCTGCTCGCAGCCTGGGCCGCGACCAAAAGTTCGCCTCGCCTGGGTGCCTGGCTGGAGAACCATAGGCTGTTCGGATCGATCCTGCGCAACTGGCGCACCGGCAAAATCATCACCCGCCGTGCCAAGGTCAGTGCCACCGTCAGCATGTTGCTCTGCGCCACGCTGATGCTGGTAATGCTCGATCGCGGCTGGCCGGTTTATCTGACGATTGCCGGCATGAGCCTGGGCAATCTGTGGATCTGGTCGCGACCGGAATCCCTACCGAGAATCTCCTGAATTCCCAATCTTTTCAGGGCATTTTCCTGCGCAAACGTTTACTTGCTACCGTTCGTCGGCATAGGGTTCATGCAACCGTCTCACGGCGCCGATGTGCATTGAATGGCGCTGAATGGATTTGGCGCACCGAGTCGCTATCGACTCCTTGCCAATACTTCATCCATTTGTGAGTTCGCCCCATGTTCGACTCTCTCTCTATCCGTCTGAAAATCGTTTTGCTGTCCGGTCTTTGCCTGCTCGGCGTGGTCGCCCTGATCGTCGGCATGAACATGTACCAGACCAATCAGAACAATGAACTGGTCAGCACCTCCAGCAGCAAAATGCTCACCAACAGCGTGCAGAACCTGCTGCAAGCCAAGGCGGCCGAACAAGCGGTGCGGGTGCAGAAGACCTTTGGCGAAACCCTGACAGTAGTGACCGCCCTGGCGGATCAGATCAACGACATGCGCAACATGGCCGCCAAACGTTCCATTGAGCCCGGAGCCCTGCGTGAAGAGTTGAACCAGAGCCTCAAAACCGCGTTCGAGCGCAACGGCAAGGTCTTAGGCGTCTGGTTGGCGTTCGAACCTGATGGCCTGGATGGCAAGGACAGTGAGTTCGTCAACGACGCCGCCCGCCAATCCAACGAAGCCGGTCGTTTCGCCACGTATTGGAGCCGAGCCGGGGGGCAAGCGCTCAATACAATCATGGTCGAAGAAGACATGACCAAAACCACCTTGAACCTCAGCGGCACGCCTTACAACGTCTGGTACACCTGCCCGCGAGACAGCAAGCGTACCTGCCTGCTTGACCCGTACGCCGATACCGTGGGCAACAAGGAAGTGTTGATGACCACCATTTCCGTGCCGCTGCTGGTGGATGGGAAATCCATCGGCGTGGTCGGTGTCGACATTGCCCTCGATGCGCTGCAAGCGGCGACGGTCGACTCCCAGCGGGAACTGTTCAACAACGCCGGGCACATGCTGATCGTCTCCGGAACTGGCGTGCTGGCCGGCTACAGCGTTGATGCCAGCAAGGTCGGCAAAAGCATTGGCGAAACCCTGGGCACAGACGGCAAGGACATCCTGCAACTGCTCAGCGGCGGTGCACCGAAGATTCTCGAACAAGGCGAATTGATCCGCGCGGTGTACCCGGTCAGCCCGATTGGCGATTCCAAAGCCTGGGGCGTGGTGATCGACTTGCCCAAGCAAGCGTTGCTGGCCGATTCGGTGAAACTCCAAGCGCTGCTCGATGATGCCCAGCAAAGCGGCACGATCAAAGCCGTGCTGGTCGCGGTCATCGCCGGCCTGGTCGGCTTGCTGCTGATCTGGCTCACCGCATCGGGCGTGACCCGGCCGATCAACAGCGTGGCCCAGATGCTCAAGGCAATTGCCAGTGGCGACGGCGACCTGACACAGCGTTTGCACTACAGCAAGAAAGACGAACTGGGCGAGCTAGTCAGCTGGTTCAACCGCTTCCTCGACAAACTGCAACCGACCATCGCGCAGATCAAACAAAGCATCACCGACGCCCGCGGCACCGCCGACCAGTCTTCGGAGATCGCCCGTCAGACCAGCGAAGGCATGCAGTTGCAGTTCCGCGAAATCGATCAGGTCGCCACCGCGTCCAATGAAATGAGCGCCACTGCCCACGATGTTGCTAACAGCGCCTCGAACGCAGCCAACGCCGCCAAGGGTGCCGACCAATCGGCCCGTGACGGCATGCAGATCATCGAGCGCAGCACCCGCGACATCAATCAACTGGCCGACGAAGTCAGCAAAGCCGTGACCGAAGTCGAAGCGCTGGCGGTCAATAGCGAGCAAATCGGTTCGGTACTGGAAGTGATCCGCAGCATTGCCGAGCAAACCAACTTGCTGGCGCTCAACGCCGCGATTGAAGCGGCCCGTGCCGGCGAGAGCGGTCGCGGTTTTGCGGTGGTGGCCGATGAAGTGCGCAATCTGGCTAAACGCACCCAGGATTCAGTGGAAGAAATTCGCCAGGTGATCGAACGCATCCAGAGCGGCACGCGTGGCGTGGTCGCCACCATGCATTCAAGCCAGACCCAGGCCCACAGCAACGCCGGGCAAATCCAGCAAGCGGTCCAGGCCCTGAGCAAAATCAGTGATGCGGTCACGGTGATCAGCGACATGAACCTGCAAATCGCCAGCGCCGCCGAGCAGCAAAGTGCCGTGGCCGAAGAGGTCAACCGCAACGTCTCGGCGATCCGCACCGTGACCGAGACCCTCACCGGCCAGGCCACCGAATCAGCGCAGATCAGCAGCCAGCTCAACTCACTGACTACCCGCCAGATGAAATTGATGGATCAGTTCCGGGTTTAGAAATCTCCGCAGATCCCCTGTGGAACGAGCCTGCTCGCGATAGCGGTCTCTCATTCAACTTCTATGGTGAATGTCAGTCCGTCATCGCGAGCAGGCTCGCTCCCACAGGTTTCATCTGGTGTGTCACTTGATTTGAACTATGATCGGGCACTCGTTCCGGAGGGCTTTCGATGACTGATTTACTCACGCCCATTCAAGCCGCGCTCGGTTTGCCTCACACCCAAACCCCCTTCACGTCGAGCGGCGCCCTGCCCTCGGCGTTTGCCGTCACTGATCTAGCCTGCGCCAGCATTGCCGCGGCCGGTCAAGCTGTCAGCGAGTTGCTGCTGCAGCACACCGATCGCTTGCCCGGCGTTGAAGTCGACCGCCGCCTCGCCTCCTTCTGGTTCGCCACCTCAATCCGTCCCGTTGGCTGGAGCGTCCCTCCCCTGTGGGACCCGATTGCCGGTGACTACGCGACCAAGGACGGCTGGATCCGTCTGCACACCAACGCGCCCCATCACCGCGCAGCGGCTGAAAGCGTACTCGGCAGCGGTGCCGACCGTACGGCGATGTTGAGCAAGGTGGCGCAATGGGCCACAAGCGATCTGGAACAGGCCGTGGTCGACGCCGGAGGGTGCGCCGCCCAGATGCGCACGTGGGCGCAATGGCAACGCCACCCCCAGGGGGTTGCCGTGAACGCCGAGCCGTTGATTCAGTTCAGTGGCGACAGTGGCCAACCCGCGAAACTGTGGCAAGGCAATGTGGCCCGGCCGCTGACCGGGATAAAGGTGCTGGATCTGACCCGCGTGCTGGCAGGTCCGGTCGCCAGCCGTTTTCTCGCAGGCCTCGGTGCGGATGTGTTGCGCATTGACCCACCGACCTGGAACGAACCCGGCGTGGTACCGGAAGTCACCCTGGGCAAACGCTGCGCACGCCTCGACCTGCAGAACAACGAGGATCGCGCGGTGTTCGAAACCTTACTCAAAGAGGCCGACATCCTGCTGCACGGTTACCGCGCCGATGCGCTGGAGCGCTTGGGCTACGGCGTTGCCGAACGCCGGAAACTGGCTCCGGGCCTGATCGATGTCAGCCTCAACGCTTACGGCTGGAGTGGCCCGTGGCAGAACCGCCGTGGTTTCGACAGCCTGGTGCAGATGAGCAGCGGGATTGCAGACGCAGGGATGCAGTGGAAGAACGCGGACAAACCGACGCCTTTGCCGGTGCAGGCACTCGATCACGCCACCGGCTATTTGATGGCGGCTGCTGTGATCAGGTTGTTGGGGCGTGGAGGTTCGGCGCGGTTGTCGTTGGCGCGTACGGCGAAGTTGTTGGTTGAAAATGGCGCGGGAACAAACGAGCCGTTGCGGGCGGAAGATGAAAGCGATCAAGGGCTAGTGGTTGAGCAAACACCGTGGGGGCCAGCGCATCGGCTGCATGTGCCACTGAAAATTACCGGGACACCGTTGCAGTGGGTGCTACCGGCAACTGAATTGGGTTCCCATCGCGCGCAGTGGTGGTGACAGGTCTGCCTCATCGCCAGCAGGCTGGCGATGAGGCCCGAACAGACAACTCAGTCCGACCGGCTGAGTGATGTCCAAAGCAGCTGCGCCGCATACCCTCGACAAGGTCGCCACGCCTCGGCTCGCTGCAGCAACTCCAGCGCCGTCACCGGCTCGCCTTCAAGCGCGGCCAGCGCGTTGATCAACCCCACATCCCCTGACGGAAACGCATCGGGCTCGCGTAATTGCCGCAAGGCAATGTACTGCGCCGTCCAGTCACCAATCCCGTGCAAGGCGAGCAATCGAGCCACACCGCCCTCCCGGCCGGGCTCCAACAACAGCGGATCATCCAGCAACGCCTGCGCCACGCCAGACAAGGTTCGCCCCCGGCTTTTGGGCATGCCCAACGTTGCCAGATCCGCCTGCGCCAACACCGCCGGCTCAGGAAACACATGGGTCAACCCCGCCACCGGTGACTGCAACGGCACGCCATACTGCGCCACCAGTTTGCCCGCCAAACGAATCGCCGCGCCCACGCTAATTTGCTGCCCTAGCACGGCACGAATCGCCAACTCCAGCCCATCCCACGCCCCCGGCACCCGCAGGCCCGGGCGCTGGGCAATCAAGCATTTCATCAAGGGGTCCAACGCCAACTGTCGATGAATCGACGGCAAATCCGCCTCCAGATCAAACATCCGTCGCAGTCGCGCCACGATCTCAGGCACCGCCGACTCATCTGGAAAATCCAGCGTCAGCTCAAGCGCATGACCGTCCGCCGGCCCTACCGAAAACCTACCGTGAACACCGTTCAGCCCGATGCTGCGCGAATACACCCCATCGGCCACGGCTTCCATACCGGCCACCGCCCGCGCCGATAAAAACTGCAACATCGCCGACCAGTCATACGGCGGTTGATACGCCAGCAACAATCTCACAACGACAACAAGCCGCTGTACAGCCCATACGCGGCCAGCCCGGCACCAATCAGGACTCCGGTAAAAATGCCCTTCTCGATAGGCGTGAACAATGGCTCGCCTTGCTCATGCTTGGCCTTGGCAAACAGAATCACCCCTGGCGCATACAGCAACGCCGACAACAGTAGATATTTGACCCCGCCGGCATACAGCAACCACACCGCATACCCTAGTGCGATACCGCCGATCATCAGGTCTTTGGTGCGCTCGGCGCTGGCGTGTTCGTAGGTTTCGCCGCGCCCGCTCAACAACACTGCATACGCCGCCGACCACAGGTAGGGCACCAGAATCATCGACGAGGCGAGGTAGATCAGACTGGTGTAAGTGCCGGCCGAAAACAGCGTGATCAGCAGAAAGATCTGGATCATCACGTTGGTCAACCACAAGGCGTTTACCGGCACGTGGTTGGCGTTTTCCTTTTTAAGGAAGGCAGGCATGGTCTTGTCTTTGGCCGTCGCGAACAGAATTTCGGCACACAGCAGCGCCCAGGACAGCAACGCCCCCAACAGCGAAATCGCCAGACCAACGCTGATCAGCAATGCGCCCCAGGGCCCGACGATATGTTCGAGCACCGCCGCCAGCGACGGGTTTTGCAAGTTCGCCAGCTCCGGCTGACTCATAATCCCCAGCGACAGCACGTTCACCAGCACCAACAGCGCCAGCACCCCGATGAAACCGATGACCGTCGCCCGACCCACGTCCGAACGTTTCTCCGCTCGCGCCGAATACACACTGGCGCCCTCAATGCCGATAAACACGAACACCGTCACCAGCATCATGTTGCGCACTTGGTCCATAACCCCGCCGAACTCCGGGTTGCTGTGCCCCCAGATATCCCGAGTAAAAATGTCGGCCTTGAAGGCGACGGCGGCGATGACGATGAACATGATCAGCGGCACAATCTTGGCCACGGTGGTCACTTGGTTAATGAAGGCCGCCTCCTTGATCCCCCGCAACACGAGGAAATGCACGGCCCACAGCAACACCGAGGCACAGCCGATAGCAATGGGCGTGTTGCCCTGGCCAAAGACCGGAAAGAAGTAACCGAGGGTGCTGAACAGCAACACGAAATAGCCAACGTTGCCCAGCCAGGCGCTGATCCAGTACCCCCAGGCGGAGGAGAATCCCATGTAGTCACCGAAGCCGGCCTTGGCATAGGCGTAGACCCCGGAATCGAGTTCGGGTTTGCGATTGGCCAGGGTCTGGAAGACAAACGCCAGGGTCAGCATCCCCACGGCGGTAATAGCCCAGCCAATCAGCACCGCCCCTGCATCGGCCCGTGCTGCCATGTTTTGTGGCAACGAGAAGATCCCGCCACCAATCATCGATCCCACCACCAGGGCGATAAGCGCACTCAGGCGTAGCTTTTGCGTCGGTTGTGACATTCCTGCGTCTCCACTGTTTCCTGATGCAGCCGGGGTGACCCTTGTTATAAAACCGTCACAAGGTTGGTTTTAACTAAATAGATACAGCGTAATAACGTTTATTAGATGACGCCATGCCAAGCCCTTTTATTTATAACCGATCATTCTATGAGCGTCATGGCAAAGAGCAGTTTTGCGGGGGAATCCTGACAAATTCTGTCTATTCATGAAACTGGCGCCAAATAGTTGCGGAAACGCAAAAACCAACTAATTTAAAAATCGAAGCAGGGGGTTCGTTATTCCTGTTTGTTCTGACCGAGGCCTCTGGATAGGGCTTTCCCGGCAGTACTGCCATGGACGGAAAAGATTCGTAACTCTTTAATTCACAATGGAATGTGCCCATCCAATGATCTAAGTCAGATGTTCGAACAGCTAGCAGAACTACTCTGTTGTCTCTCTTCTCCTGCACTGGAGTCATGCGATGTCTGAATCCCCCGGAAAACTGAAACTTGGCGCATTGGTTGCGCTGGTAGTCGGATCAATGATTGGCGGCGGGATCTTCTCGTTGCCGCAAAACATGGCCGCCAGTGCCGACGTTGGCGCGGTACTGATTGGCTGGGCCATCACTGCCGTCGGCATGCTGACCCTGGCGTTCGTCTTCCAGACCCTCGCCAACCGCAAACCTGATCTGGATGGCGGGGTTTACGCCTACGCCAAGGCCGGATTCGGCGACTACATGGGTTTCTCTTCAGCCTGGGGGTACTGGATCAGTGCCTGGCTGGGCAACGTCGGCTACTTCGTTCTCTTGTTCAGTACCCTCGGCTACTTCTTCCCCATTTTTGGCGAGGGAAATACGGTCGCAGCCATCATCGGTGCATCGGTACTGCTCTGGGGTGTGCATTTCCTTGTATTGCAGGGGATCAAGGAAGCGGCGTTCATCAACATGGTGACCACGGTCGCCAAGATCGTGCCGCTGGTGCTGTTTGTGTTGATCGCGATTTTCGCCTTCAAACTGGACATCTTCACCGCCGACATCTGGGGTTTGAAAAACCCGGATCTGGGCAGCGTAATGAACCAGGTGCGCAAAATGATGCTGGTCACCGTCTGGGTGTTCATCGGCATCGAGGGTGCGAGCATTTTCTCGGCCCGCGCCGAAAAACGCAGTGACGTGGGTAAAGCGACCGTCATCGGTTTCATCACCGTGCTGCTGTTCCTGGTGCTGGTGAACGTGCTGTCCCTGGGGATCATGACCCAACCGGAACTGGCCAAGTTGCAAAACCCGTCGATGGCGGCGGTGCTGAAACATGTGGTCGGTGATTGGGGCGCGGTGCTGATCAGCGTCGGCTTGATCATCTCGCTGCTGGGGGCCTTGCTGTCATGGGTGCTGCTGTGTGCGGAGATCATGTTCGCCGCCGCCAAGGACCACACCATGCCGGAGTTCCTGCGCAAGGAAAACGCCAACCATGTGCCGGTCAATGCGCTGTGGCTGACTAACGCGATGGTGCAGGTGTTCCTGATCATCACGTTGTTTTCGGCCAGTACTTACCTGTCGCTGATCTACCTCGCCACCTCGATGATTCTGGTGCCTTATCTGTGGTCGGCGGCTTACGCGCTGCTGTTGGCTGTACGGGGTGAGACTTACGAAAACGATGGCGGAGAACGCACCAAAGACCTGCTCATCGGCGCCATCTCGGTGATCTATGCGGTGTGGCTGGTCTACGCGGGGGGCACCAAATACCTGCTGCTGTCCGCCCTGCTCTATGCGCCCGGGGTGATCCTGTTCGCCAAGGCCAAGCGAGAACTTAACAAACCTGTTTTCACCAACGTCGAGAAGCTGATTTTTGCAGCCGTAATCGTGGGCGCCGTGGTGGCGGCCTATGGACTGTATGACGGCTTCCTGACCCTGTAACACCTGAATAATTTGTCATCTGGAGGATCACTGTAATGACCACGGAAAAAGTCAAGCTCGGCGTACATTCCGAAGCCGGCAAACTGCGCAAAGTCATGGTTTGTTCCCCGGGCCTGGCCCACCAGCGGCTGACCCCGAACAATTGTGACGAACTGCTTTTTGATGATGTGTTATGGGTCGCTCAAGCCAAACGTGACCATTTCGACTTCGTCACCAAGATGCGCGAACGCAACATCGACGTGCTGGAAATGCACAACCTGCTGACCGACATCGTCGCAATCCCGGCAGCGCTCGACTGGATTCTGGAGCGCAAGATCACCCCCAACTCTGTGGGCCTGGGCCTGATTAATGAAACCGGTTCGTGGCTGCGTAGCCTGGAGCCGCGCAAAATTGCCGAGTTCCTGATCGGTGGTGTCTCCGCCGATGACCTGCCGGACAGCTTCGGTGGCAAAACCATCGAGATGTTCCGCGACTTCCTCGGCCACTCCAGCTTCATTCTGCCGCCACTGCCCAACACCCAGTTCACCCGCGACACCACCTGCTGGATCTACGGTGGCGTGACCCTGAACCCGATGTACTGGCCGGCACGCCGTCAGGAAACCCTGCTGACCACTGCCATTTACAAATTCCATCCGGAATTCACCAACGCCGAATTCGAGATCTGGTACGGCGATCCGGACCTGGAACACGGCAGCTCCACCCTTGAAGGTGGCGACGTGATGCCCATCGGTAACGGCGTAGTGCTGATCGGCATGGGCGAACGCTCGTCCCGCCAGGCCATAGGCTTGCTAGCGCAAAACCTGTTCAAAAACAAAGCGGTCGAAAAAGTCATCGTCGCCGGTCTGCCGAAATCCCGCGCCGCGATGCACCTTGATACCGTCTTCAGCTTCTGCGACCGCGACCTGGTTACCGTTTTCCCTGAAGTCGTCAACCAGATCGTCGCCTTCACCCTGCGTCCGGACGAGAAGAAACCGGGCGGCATCGACATCCGACGCGAAGAAGGCACCTTCCTCGATACCGTGGCCAAGGCCCTCAACCTGAAAACGTTGCGAGTGGTGGAAACCGGCGGCAACAGCTTCGCCGCGGAACGCGAACAATGGGACGACGGCAACAACGTGGTGGCCGTGGAGCCAGGCGTGGTGATCGGTTATGACCGCAACACCTACACCAACACCCTGCTGCGCAAGGCCGGCATCGAAGTCATCACCATCAGCGCCGGCGAGCTGGGCCGTGGGCGTGGCGGCGGTCACTGCATGACCTGCCCGATCATTCGCGACCCTATCGACTACTAACCTTTGAGCCTTGGCCGTGCTTACCGAGCACGGTCAGGGGGATAACCGACACCTAAGGAGATCCATCATGGCTTTTAACATTCACAACCGTAATTTGCTGAGCCTGGAACACCACACCCCTCGCGAATTGCGTTACCTGCTCGACCTGTCCCGCGACCTCAAGCGCGCCAAGTACACCGGCACCGAGCAACAGCACCTCAAAGGCAACAACATCGCGCTGATCTTCGAAAAAACTTCGACCCGTACCCGTTGCGCCTTCGAAGTCGCCGCCTATGACCAAGGCGCCAACGTCACCTACATCGACCCGAACTCATCGCAGATCGGTCACAAGGAAAGCATGAAGGACACCGCACGTGTACTGGGGCGCATGTACGACGCCATCGAGTACCGTGGCTTCAAGCAGGAAATTGTCGAGGAACTGGCCAAGTTTGCCGGCGTGCCGGTGTTCAACGGCCTGACCGATGAATATCACCCGACCCAAATGATCGCCGACGTACTGACCATGCGTGAAAACGCCGACAAACCAATCCACGAAATCAGCTACGTCTACCTGGGCGATGCCCGTAACAACATGGGCAACTCGCTGCTGCTGATCGGCGCCAAGCTGGGCATGGACGTGCGCATCTGCGCCCCGAAAGCCCTGTGGCCGCTTGACGATCTGGTCGCGCGTTGCAAGAAATACGCGGAAGAAAGCGGTGCCCGTATCACCCTGACCGAAGACCCGAAAGCCGCGGTCAAAGGCGTGGACTTCATCCACACCGACGTTTGGGTCTCGATGGGCGAACCGGTGGAAGCCTGGGCCGAGCGTATCCAGCAATTGCTGCCGTATCAGGTCAACGCCGAACTGATGAAAGCCACCGGCAACCCACGCACCAAGTTCATGCACTGCCTGCCGGCCTTCCACAACAGTGACACCAAGATTGGCAAGCAGATTGCCGAGCAGTACCCGAACCTGAAGAACGGCATCGAAGTGACCGATGACGTGTTCGAGTCGCCGGCCTGCATCGCCTTTGAGCAAGCGGAAAACCGCATGCACACCATCAAGGCGATCCTGGTGTCGACCCTGGCTGACCTTTAACGGCTCACCCGGCTCCCACTGACTGGACACAGTCAATGTGGGAGCTGCCTTTTGTGGGAGCCGGGCTTGCCCCGAGCGGCGTTCCGACGATGGCATCACCTCGTTGCAACTGATTCACCGAGGCGTCTGCATCGCTGGCAAGCCGGTTCCCACAATGACCGCATTCGTCTTACGAGACCTCACTGATTTCTGAAAGGACTGCCATTATGCGTATCGTCGTAGCTCTGGGCGGTAACGCCCTGCTCCGCCGTGGTGAACCCATGACTGCGGACAATCAACGCGCCAACATCCGGATCGCCACCGAACAAATTGCCAAAGTCCATGCCGGCAACCAACTGGTGATCGCCCACGGTAATGGTCCGCAGGTCGGCCTGTTGTCGCTGCAAGCCGCGGCCTACACCTCGGTGACCCCCTATCCGCTGGACGTGCTCGGTGCCGAAACCGAAGGCATGATCGGCTACATCATCGAACAGGAACTGGGCAACCTGCTGGACTTCGAAGTGCCCTTCGCCACCCTGCTCACCCAGGTCGAAGTCGACGCCAACGACCCGGCGTTCCAAAACCCCACCAAGCCGATCGGCCCGGTGTACGACAAAGCCGATGCGGAAAAACTAGCCGCCGAAAAAGGCTGGGCGATTGCCCCGGACGGCGACAAATTCCGTCGTGTGGTGGCCAGCCCGAAACCGAAACGCATCTTCGAGATCCGCCCGATCAAATGGCTGCTGGAAAAAGGCAGCATCGTGATCTGCGCCGGCGGCGGTGGTATCCCGACCATGTACACCTCCCCCGGCGTACTGGAAGGTGTCGAAGCGGTCATCGACAAAGACCTGTGCTCGGCGCTGCTGGCCGAACAACTTGAAGCCGATATTCTGGTGATCGCCACCGACGTCAGCGCCGCCTTCATCGACTATGGCAAGCCGACCCAGAAAGCCATCGGCCAGGCTCATCCCGACGAAATGGAAAAACTCGGCTTCGCCGCGGGCTCCATGGGACCGAAGGTTCAGGCCGCGTGCGAGTTCGCTCGCCATACTGGAAAAGTCGCGGTAATCGGTTCACTCTCGGACATTGAAGCGATCGTCCAGGGCACGGCAGGTACGCGCATCAGCACGGCAGCACCTGGCATTACTTACTTATAAGGAGAGACGTCTATGGCGCAGTTTGAGCCAGGGCACTTGCACATCGAGCGTCACGCGCTGACCAAGGATGATGTCAGCTACAACATTCACCTCGACTATGAAGTCAGCAAGAATCCCAAAGGGGTAAAAGGCATCCAGTTCACGATGCATGGCAGCATTCAGGACAAGGAGATGAAAGAGACCTTCTTCCTGCCCAAGGAGGAGGCCTACAACTTTGCCAGGAACGTGACGAGTATCGCCATGAAGTATGGCATTCCGGAGACACACAGCCGGATTGGCTCGAACCACGAGCATTACGATAAAATGTTTGAAGACATCCGGGTGCAGCTGGACATGAAATCCGGCGACCCGGTGGACATCAAACACTTCGAATAACCCACCGGCCCCTGTAGGAGCGAGCTTGCTCGCGAAAGCGGTCTGACAGTCGACATCGATAGCGACTGACACGCCGCCTTCGCCGATCAAGCCAGCTCCTACAGGGGTTTGGTGTTGGCCCGAAATCCTGCGCAGGATTTCACCATTCGCCCGCCCCAAGGCATACTTGCGCCCCTCCGCATTCCAGAACCAAAAACCGCCCCATGCGTATCCACGTCAGTTTCATCGACCGCGTCGGCATTACCCAGGAAGTACTGGCCCTGCTCGGTGGGCGCAATCTCAATCTGGATGCGGTGGAAATGGTTCCGCCCAACGTTTACATCGACGCCCCGACCCTGAGCCCGCAAGTCCTAGAGGAGCTGCGCGATGCGCTGTTCAGCGTGCGAGGCGTGCAAGCGGTAACGGTGGTCGACATCCTTCCCGGCCAGCGCCGGCACCTGCAACTCGACGCATTGCTCGCGGCCATGACCGACCCGGTCCTGGCGCTGGACAGTGCCGGCAAAGTGCTGCTGGCCAACCCGGCACTGATTGCGTTGTATGGCCGTGAACCGGCCGGTGAAAGCATCGCCGAGCTGTTCGCCGACCCGGCACTGCTCGACGCGTTGCTTGAACAGGGCTTTCGCTTGCCTCTGCGGGAAATCACGGTAAACGGTCAGACGTTGCTGCTGGACGCCACGCCGATCACCGATGCAGGTGCCCTGCTGACCTTGTACCTACCCAACCGCATCGGCGAACGCCTCTCGGCTCTACACCATGATCACGCCGAAGGTTTCGATGCGCTGCTCGGCGAGTCCCCCGTCATCCGCACCCTCAAGGCTCGCGCCCAAAGGGTCGCCGCCCTTGATGCGCCGCTGCTGATTCAGGGCGAAACCGGCACCGGCAAGGAATTGGTAGCGCGGGCCTGCCATGCCAGCAGCGCTCGGCACAGTTCGCCATTTCTCGCCTTGAACTGCGCGGCATTGCCAGAGAACCTCGCCGAAAGTGAATTGTTCGGCTACGCCCCCGGCGCCTTCACCGGCGCGCAACGGGGCGGCAAACCAGGGCTCATGGAACTGGCCAACCAGGGCACGGTGTTTCTGGATGAGATCGGCGAGATGTCGCCGTATTTACAGGCAAAACTGCTGCGGTTTCTCAATGACGGCAGCTTCCGCCGGGTCGGTGGCGATCGTGAGGTAAAGGTGAATGTGCGGATCCTCAGCGCCACCCACCGCGATCTGGAAAAAATGGTCAGCGAAGGCAGCTTTCGCGAGGACCTGTTTTATCGCCTCAATGTGCTCAACGTTGAAGTCCCGCCGTTGCGCGAACGTGGCCAGGACATTCTGTTGCTCGCCCGCTACTTCATGCAGCAGGCCTGCGCGCAAATCCAGCGCCCGGTCTGTCGCCTGGCACCGGGCACCTACCCGGCGCTGCTGGGCAATCGCTGGCCGGGCAACGTGCGGCAATTGCAGAACGTGATTTTCCGCGCGGCGGCGATTTGCGAAAGTACCTTGGTCGACATCGGCGACCTCGACATCGCCGGCACCTCGGTGGCGCGCCAGAGCGACAGTGACGTCGACAGCCTGGAACAGGCGATGGAAGAGTTTGAGAAAACCCTGCTGGAAAAACTCTACGTCAGCTACCCCTCGACCCGCCAACTGGCCAGCCGCCTGCAAACCTCCCACACCGCGATTGCCCATCGGTTGCGCAAGTACGGCATTCCCAACAAACCCTGAAATCCCCAGACACCACAGAACCCTGTAGGAACCGAGCTTGCTCGCGATGACGGTATGTCAGTCACCATTGATTTCGACTGAAATACCGCCATCGCGAGCAAGCTCGGCTCCTACAGGGCTCTATGCTGAAAACGACCTCCACCTGTACTGAAAGCGCTACAGCGGAACGATATCGCTACACCCCTCCCCGATCACGGCTGTGCAAGGCTTTGATCCACCTCGGCTTTCTTCTCTGACTTTGCCCGTATCGATTTCGCTACAACCAGCAAAACCCACACGCCCGAAAAACCTCCCAAACCACTGATTAATAAAGACAAAACCAACATTGGCCGCGTTCTTGCTATGTAGTCCGTCATAACAGGGCTTTTTGCCCGAGCATTCAACAGCGTCCACCAGACGAGTCTGGCCCCTTAGGAGTTCTCATGAGCGATTTGCGTTTTACTGAAGATCACGAATGGCTGCGCACCGAAGCTGACGGCACCGTCACTGTCGGCATCACCGCTTTCGCACAGAACGCCTTGGGCGACGTGGTTTTCGTACAACTGCCTGAGCTGCAGTCCTACGATAAAGGCGCTGAAGCCGCCACCGTGGAATCGGTAAAAGCCGCCAGCGGCGTCTACATGCCACTCGACGGGGAGGTGCTGGAAGTCAACCCGGCACTCGACAGCAGCCCTGAACTGGTGAACGAAGATCCGCTGGGCGAAGGCTGGTTCTTCCGCTTCCAGCCAAGCGACGCCGCGGCGGTCGCCAAACTGCTGGACCAGGACGCCTACGACCGTCTGATCAAAGCCCAAGCCGAAGCCTGAGGAGCACTGACATGACTGTACATCTGACCACCGCCAACGAATTCATCGCCCGTCACATCGGCCCGCGTGCCGGCGACGAGCAAGCCATGCTCAACAGCCTCGGTTTCGACTCCCTGGAAGCCCTGAGCGCCAGCGTCATTCCCGACAGCATCAAAGGCACCAGCGTGCTGGGCCTGGAAGACGGTCTGAGCGAAGCCGAGGCCCTGGCCTCGATCAAAGCCATCGCCGGTAAAAACCAGCTGTTCAAGACCTTCATTGGCCAGGGCTACTACGGCACCCACACGCCGTCGCCGATCCTGCGCAACCTGCTGGAAAACCCGGCCTGGTACACCGCCTACACCCCGTACCAGCCAGAAATTTCCCAAGGCCGTCTCGAGGCGCTGCTGAACTTCCAGACCCTGATCAGCGACCTGACCGGCCTGCCGATTGCCAACGCTTCCTTGCTCGACGAAGCCACCGCCGCTGCCGAGGCCATGACCTTCTGCAAACGCCTGAGCAAGAACAAGGGCAGCCACGCCTTCTTCGCCTCCGTGCATTGCCACCCGCAAACCCTCGACGTGCTGCGCACCCGTGCCGAGCCGCTGGGCATCGACGTGGTGGTCGGCGACGAGTCCGAACTGACTGACGTGACGCCGTTCTTCGGCGCCCTGCTGCAATACCCGGCCAGCAACGGCGACGTGTTCGATTACCGCGAACTGACCGAACGCTTCCACGCTGCCAACGCATTGGTGGCTGTGGCCGCTGACCTGTTGGCCCTGACCGTGCTGACCCCGCCAGGCGAATTCGGCGCTGACGTGGCCATCGGCAGTGCCCAGCGTTTCGGCGTTCCGCTGGGCTTCGGTGGCCCGCACGCGGCGTACTTCTCCACTAAAGATGCGTTCAAGCGCGACATGCCGGGCCGACTGGTCGGTGTCTCGGTGGACCGTTTCGGCAAGCCGGCCCTGCGCCTGGCCATGCAGACCCGCGAGCAACACATCCGTCGCGAGAAGGCGACCAGCAACATCTGCACCGCACAAGTCTTGCTGGCCAACATCGCCAGCATGTACGCCGTGTACCACGGTCCGAAAGGCCTGACCCAGATCGCCAACCGCGTGCATCACCTGACCGCCATTCTGGCCAAAGGCTTGAACGCACTGGGCCTGACCGTCGAACAAGCCAGCTTCTTCGACACCCTGACCCTGAACACTGGTGCCAACACCGCCAAGCTGCACGAGCAGGCGCGCGCCCAGCGCATCAACCTGCGTGTGGTCGACGCTGAACGTCTGGGCCTGTCCCTCGACGAAACCACCACCCAGGCCGACGTTGAAACCCTGTGGAGCGTGCTGGCTGACGGCAAAGCCCTGCCAGACTTCACCGCCCTCGCCGCTTGCGTGGTCAGCGCCATTCCGGCCGCACTGGAGCGCCAATCGCCGATCCTCAGCCACCCGGTGTTCAACCGTTACCACTCGGAAACCGAGCTGATGCGCTACCTGCGCAAGCTGGCCGACAAGGACCTGGCGCTGGACCGCACCATGATCCCGCTGGGTTCGTGCACCATGAAACTCAACGCCGCCAGCGAAATGATCCCGGTGACCTGGGCTGAATTCGGTGCCCTGCACCCGTTCGCCCCGGCCGAGCAAAGCGCCGGCTATCAGCAACTGACCGACGAACTGGAAGCGATGCTCTGCGCCGCGACCGGTTACGACTCGATCTCGCTGCAACCGAACGCCGGCTCGCAAGGTGAATACGCAGGCCTGCTGGCGATTCGCGCCTATCACCAGAGCCGTGGCGAAGACCGCCGCGACATCTGCCTGATCCCGTCGTCCGCCCACGGCACCAATCCGGCCACCGCCAACATGGCTGGCATGCGTGTGGTCGTGACCGCTTGCGATGCCCGCGGCAACGTCGACATCGAAGACCTGCGCGCCAAGGCCATCGAGCACCGTGAACATCTCGCCGCGCTGATGATCACCTACCCGTCGACCCACGGCGTGTTCGAAGAAGGCATCCGCGAAATCTGCGGCATCATTCATGACAACGGCGGCCAGGTATACATCGACGGCGCCAACATGAACGCGATGGTCGGCCTCTGCGCACCGGGCAAGTTCGGCGGCGACGTGTCGCACCTGAACCTGCACAAAACCTTCTGCATCCCGCACGGCGGTGGCGGCCCGGGCGTCGGCCCGATTGGCGTGAAATCGCACCTGACCCCGTTCCTGCCGGGTCATGCCCAGATGGAACGCAAGGAAGGCGCGGTCTGCGCAGCGCCGTTTGGCAGCGCGAGCATTTTGCCGATCACTTGGATGTACATTCGAATGATGGGCGGCGCAGGCCTCAAGCGCGCTTCGCAGCTCGCGATCCTGAATGCCAACTACATCTCCCGTCGCCTCGAAGAGCACTATCCAGTGCTGTACACCGGCAGCAACGGCTTGGTCGCGCACGAATGCATCCTTGACCTGCGCCCACTGAAAGACAGCAGCGGTATCAGCGTCGATGACGTTGCCAAGCGCCTGATCGACTTCGGCTTCCACGCCCCGACCATGTCATTCCCGGTCGCCGGCACGCTGATGATCGAGCCGACCGAAAGCGAATCCAAGGAAGAACTGGACCGCTTCTGTGACGCCATGATCCGCATCCGCGAAGAAATCCGCGCGGTGGAAAACGGCACGCTGGACAAGGACGACAACCCGTTGAAGAACGCTCCGCACACCGCTGCGGAAATCGTTGGCGAGTGGACGCATCCGTACAGCCGTGAGCAAGCGGTTTACCCGGTTGCATCGCTGATCGAAGGCAAATACTGGCCACCGGTCGGTCGCGTCGACAACGTGTTTGGCGATCGCAACCTGATCTGCGCCTGCCCATCGATCGAAAGCTACGCTTAAACCAATGAGGGGGCGGGTTTACTCGCCCCCTCATTCAAGAACACCACAAACCCCCTGTAGGAGCTGGCTTGCCAGCGAAGACGGAGGATCAGCCGACCCAAAAGTTGCCTGACACAACGCCTTCGCTGGCAAGCCAGCTCCTACAGGACCATTTTCCGCCTATTCCTATAACAAGAAACCGGAGAACAACCATGTCGTTAAGCGTGTTCGACCTGTTCAAGATTGGCATCGGCCCCTCCAGCTCCCACACCGTCGGCCCGATGCGCGCTGCCGCGCGTTTCGCCGAAGGTTTGCGCCGTGAAGGGCTGCTGGCCGCCACAACCTGCGTCAAAGTCGAGCTCTACGGCTCGCTCGGCGCCACTGGCAAGGGGCACGGCAGCGACAAGGCTGTGCTGCTCGGCCTGGAAGGTGAACACCCGGACACCGTAAATACCGAAACCGTCGCCGCCCGCCTGCAAGACATCCGTAGCAACGGTCGCTTGATCTTGCTCGGCGAACACAGCATTGCGTTCAACGAGAAAGAACACCTGGCGATGATTCGCAAACCGTTGGCCTATCACCCCAACGGCATGATTTTTCGCGCATTCGACGCCGCCGGTCTGCAGATTCGCAGCCGCGAATACTACTCGGTCGGCGGCGGTTTTGTGGTCGATGAAGACGCCGCCGGCGCCGACCGCATCGTCGAAGACGCGACACCTCTGACCTTCCCGTTCAAAAGTGCCAAGGACTTACTCGGTCATTGCGCCACTTACGGCCTATCCATCAGCCAAGTGATGCTGACCAACGAAAGCGCCTGGCGCCCGGAAGCGGAAACCCGCGCCGGCCTGCTGAAAATCTGGCAAGTGATGCAAGACTGCGTCGATGCCGGTTGCCGCAACGAAGGCATCTTGCCGGGTGGATTGAAGGTCAAACGCCGCGCGGCGGCACTCCATCGGCAATTGTGCAAAAACCCGGAATCGTCGTTGCGCGATCCACTGTCCGTGCTGGATTGGGTCAACCTGTACGCCTTGGCGGTCAATGAAGAAAACGCCAATGGCGGACGCGTCGTGACCGCACCCACAAACGGTGCGGCCGGGATCGTTCCGGCGGTTTTGCATTACTACATGCGCTTTATTCCCGGGGCTACTGAAGACGGCGTCGTACGCTTCCTGCTGACCGCTGCCGCCATCGGCATTCTCTATAAAGAAAACGCCTCGATTTCTGGCGCCGAAGTGGGTTGCCAGGGCGAGGTCGGCGTGGCCTGTTCCATGGCGGCCGGCGCCTTGTGCGAAGTCCTTGGCGGGACCGTGCAGCAAGTCGAAAACGCCGCCGAAATCGGCATGGAACACAACCTGGGCCTGACCTGCGACCCGATTGGCGGGCTGGTGCAAGTGCCTTGCATCGAGCGCAACGCCATGGGCTCGGTGAAGGCGATCAACGCGGTACGCATGGCACTGCGCGGCGACGGTCAGCACTTCGTCTCCCTCGACAAGGTCATCCGCACCATGCGCCAGACCGGCGCCGACATGAAAAGCAAATACAAGGAAACCGCCCGTGGCGGTTTGGCGGTCAACATTATCGAGTGCTGATGCTCACGCGCATTTGCACACTTTTTCAGGAGCTGGATATGTCCACCGAACAATTGCTGAAAACCCCGCTACACGCTTTGCACATCGAACTCGGTGCGCGCATGGTGCCGTTCGCCGGCTATGACATGCCGGTGCAATATCCGCTGGGCGTGATGAAAGAACATCAACACACCCGTGACCAGGCCGGGCTGTTCGATGTCTCGCACATGGGCCAGATTCGCCTGACCGGCGCCAATGCCGCCAAGGCCCTGGAAACCCTGGTGCCGGTGGACATCATTGACCTGCCGGTGGGCATGCAGCGCTACGCGATGTTCACCAACGAAACCGGTGGCATCCTCGACGACCTGATGGTCGCCAACCTCGGTAACGACGAACTGTTCCTGGTGGTCAACGCCGCCTGCAAGGATCAGGACCTGGCGCACCTGCGCAAGCACATTGGCGACCAGTGCACCATCGAGCCTTTGTTCGAAGAACGCGCGCTGCTGGCGCTGCAAGGTCCGGCGGCGGTCACCGTGCTCGCGCGTCTGGCACCCGAAGTGACGAAGATGACCTTCATGCAGTTCGCTCGCGTGAAACTGCTGGGCGTTGACTGCTTTGTCAGCCGTTCGGGGTACACCGGTGAAGACGGTTTCGAGATTTCGGTACCGGCCGCCAACGCCGAAGCCCTTGCCCGCTCCCTGCTGGCTGAAACTGAAGTGGCGGCCATCGGCCTCGGCGCTCGCGACTCGCTGCGTCTGGAAGCCGGCCTATGCCTCTATGGCCATGACATGAACACCGACACCACGCCTATCGAAGCGAGCCTGCTGTGGGCCATCTCCAAGCCTCGTCGTGCCGATGGCGCACGGGCTGGCGGCTTCCCAGGCGCTGAAACCGTGTTCGCACAACAACAAGGCGGCGTCAGCCGCAAGCGCGTCGGTCTGCTGCCTCAGGAACGTACGCCGGTGCGTGAAGGCGCGGAAATCGTCAATGAAGCTGGCGACATCATCGGCACTGTTTGCAGTGGCGGCTTCGGTCCGACCCTCGGCGGTCCTTTGGCCATGGGTTACGTCGACAGCGCTTGTATCGCCATCGACACACCCGTATGGGCGATTGTCCGTGGAAAAAAGGTGCCTTTGCTTGTAAGCAAAATGCCATTTGTTGCACAACGCTACTATCGCGGCTGATTGACTGTTTCTATAAGTAACGCGGTTGCGTTAACAGCGCACTAATGTGTAACGCAACCGCCATAAAATAGTGCATATCATTCCCTGTAAGCTTCGTTTTTGAACACTGCTTATAACGTTCGAAAACAAGTGAACCGCAACAAAGAATAAGACCGTACTAGTGTGCTCAAGCTGAGCAAAACCGGGCCTCTGACGGGGCTTGTTTTTTCTCCCGTAGTTGGCGTAGAGTTTGTTCACTGTGTTTGCATGGGTCGCTTGGAATCGTGACCTGGGCAGTAGCCTACAAGTTAGCTACATCCCGTTCGACGTCTTCTTACTCTCCTGCAACCAGCCCCAGTACTCTTTCATGAGAAGGAGACTGTCATTAATTTTTGCGTCAAAGGAAATAAGAAATGTCCCAACGTCAGAGCGGTACCGTCAAGTGGTTTAACGACGAGAAAGGTTTTGGTTTTATCACTCCTGAAAGCGGTCCGGATCTGTTCGTGCATTTCCGCGCCATCCAGGGCAACGGCTTCAAGAGCCTGAAAGAAGGCCAGAAAGTGACTTTCGTTGCTGTGCAAGGCCAGAAAGGCATGCAGGCTGACGAGGTTCAAGCAGAAGGCTAATCTTCTGTTACGAAAAAGCCCCTGATGCTGACATCAGGGGCTTTTTTGTGCGCGTAAATCCGTAAAATGGCTTCTTTTTCTATCCAGAGGCTGCCATGTCGAAACACCTGCTCAACCCCAAGGGCGAGTTTCCCGCCGCCACCCTGGGTCGTCGTCTGGCAGCGATGTTCTATGACTTCCTGTTGTGTACCGCCCTGCTGATCGTCACCAGCGGCATCTACAAGATGATCCAGATGGCGATCCTCGGCGAAGACAAAATGCGCACCCTGACTGAAGCAGGCGCTCTGGATGGTGATCCATTGCTCTCGACGGTGCTGCTGTTTGTGCTGTTCGGCTTCTTCGCCAAATTCTGGACCTGGTCGGGCCAGACCCTTGGCATGCAGGTGTGGTGCATCCGCGTACAGAACGCCGATGGCTCGTCCATTAGCCTGTGGCAGGCGTTGTTGCGGTTTGTGGTGTCGATTGCGTCCTGGCTATGCCTCGGACTGGGATTCTTCTGGTCGCTGTTCGACAAGCAAAAGCGCAGCTGGCATGACATGTATTCGAACACGCAGCTGGTTCGGATTCCGAAGAAAACCAAATAATTCAGCCGTACGAAACCATTGTGGGAGCGAGCAGGCTCGCTCCCACAGTTTTTTTGGCTTAACCGATAGATCTCAAGCGTTGCCGGCCAGTTTCATCCGCGCCGCCTGAGTGAAGTCGAGCATGCGCTTCAACGGCCGAATGGCTTGAGGGATCAACGCCGGATCAACAAAGATCTCGTTCGCCCCCTCTTTCAAGCTCTTCAGCGTGCGCTCAAGGGTGTTCATCGCCATCCACGGGCAGTGCGCGCAACTACGGCACGCGGCACCGTTACCGGCCGTTGGCGCCTCAATGAAGACCTTGTCCGGGCACAGCTGCTGCATTTTGTAGAAAATGCCGCGATCAGTGGCGACGATCAGCGTTTTGTTCGGAAGTCTCTGGGCCGCAGCGATCAGCTGACTGGTGGAACCGACGGCATCCGCCAATTCGATCACTGCGGTTGGCGACTCTGGGTGCACCAGAATCGCAGCATCCGGGTACAGCGCTTTCATGTCTTCAAGCTGCTTGGACTTGAACTCTTCGTGAACGATGCAGGCACCGTCCCACAGCAGCATGTCCGCACCGGTCTGGCGCTGAATGTAGGTGCCCAGGTGTTTGTCCGGGCCCCAGATGATGGTCTCGCCGTTATCCATCAGGCTTTCGACGATCTCCAGCGCACAGCTGGACGTCACCACCCAATCCGCCCGCGCTTTGACCGCCGCCGAGGTATTGGCATACACCACCACCGTGCGTTCAGGGTGCTGATCACAAAACGCCGAAAACTCGTCCACCGGGCAACCCAGGTCCAGCGAGCAGGTCGCCTCGAGGGTTGGCATCAACACGCGCTTTTCAGGGTTGAGAATTTTCGCGGTTTCACCCATGAACTTCACACCGGCGACCACCACGGTCTTGGCCGGATGGGCGTTGCCGAAGCGGGCCATCTCCAACGAGTCGGAGACGCAACCACCGGTTTCTTCGGCCAAGGCCTGGATGATCGGATCGCAATAGAAGTGGGCAACCAGCACCGCGTCCTGAGCCTTGAGCTCAGCGGCGATGGCGGTACGGTAATAGGCTTCTTCCTCGGCGGTCAGCGGCTTGGGCTGCTTGGCATCGAGGTGAGCCTGAACCAGAAGGCGTTCGGAAATCTGCGTCATGTTCGCAAGACCTGCAGGCGCATTTGCGCGAAAGTCGAGTATACACCCGGCTCCGGACCCTTCAGGGTACCGCCGGGAGAGTGAGTATTCATCAGGCACGGACAGCGTTGAAGCTGGGCAAGGCTACAGAATATCCTGCAGATGCAAAAGATGATTCTGACCTGCGTGTCGCAGTGCAGCCCAACACTTGGGCGACCTTAAATCGCAGGCAAAAAAAAATCCGGAAATCCTCACTTGCGTGGGCCTTCCAGACTTTTAAAACTGCTACAAAAATGGTGGGTCGTGTGGGATTCGAACCTACGACCAATTGGTTAAAAGCCAACTGCTCTACCAACTGAGCTAACGACCCGCTGTGTGGTGGCGCGTATAATACTGATTTTTAAGGACTATTCAACACCTAATTTGAAATAAATCAAAAATAAGGTGTTGGGTCGCTGATTCCGGCCGCCGCGAAGCCTTCTGCACGCAGTCGGCAGCTATCGCACTTGCCGCATGCACGGCCGTTATCGTCGGCCTGATAGCAGGAAACCGTCAGCCCGTAATTGACGCCCAGCTTCACGCCCGCCTCGACGATCTGCGCCTTGCTCAGGTTCTGCAGAGGCGCCTGAATGCGGAAGCCGTTGCCTTCTACCCCAGCCTTGGTGGCCAGATTGGCCATGCGTTCGAAGGACTCGATGAACTCGGGTCGGCAGTCCGGGTAACCGGAGTAATCCACCGCGTTGACACCAATAAAGATGTCACGCGCGCCGAGCACCTCGGCCCAACCCAACGCCAGCGACAGGAATACCGTGTTGCGCGCCGGCACGTAAGTGACTGGAATGCCCTCCCCCAGCTCCTCCGGAATGTCGATACTTCTGTCGGTCAGTGCCGAGCCACCCATACCGTTCAGGTTGAGGCCGATCACTTTGTGCTCGACCACACCGAGATCTCGGGCGACGCGTTCGGCGGCGTACAACTCGGCATGAGAGCGCTGACCGTAGTCGAAGCTCATGGTGTAGCAGCTGTAACCTTCGGCGCGAGCCATTGCCACGACTGTCGCCGAGTCCAGGCCGCCGGACAGCAGGATGACCGCACGTTTTTCAGCTGTGTTCAGTTGTTCCGTCATTTCAGCGCCCCGGCTCGTCATTCCAAAGATATTTATGCAGTTGCAATTGCAGACGTACTGGCAGGTTGTCCGCCACCACCCAATCCGCCAGGTCCCGAGCATTCAGGTCATGGTGGCTTGGCGAGAACAGGACTTCGCCGGCGCGCCGATCGAGACCGTACTGGATCAGCTTGGACACAGCCCAGTCGTAGTCTTCCCGCGAGCAGATGACAAATTTCACCTGATCGTTAGGCGTGAGCAATTCGATATTCTCGTAGCGGTTGCGGTGTACTTCCTTCGAACCCGGGGTTTTCAGGTCGACAACGCGACTGACCCGCGAATCTACTGCCGAGATGTCGAGCGCACCACTGGTTTCCAGTGACACTTCGTAACCGGCGTCGCACAACTGCTTGAGCAATGGGATGGCGTTAGGTTGGGCCAACGGTTCGCCACCGGTGACACACACATAACGCGGACGAAAACCAGCCACTTGCTCGAGGATGTCATCGAGCGGGCGAATGGTGCCGCCAGTGAACGCATAGGCGCTGTCGCAGTATTGGCAACGCAATGGGCAACCGGTGAGGCGCACAAATACTGTGGGCAGCCCGGCAGTCCGCGTTTCACCCTGCAACGAGTAAAAAACTTCGGTAATTCTCAATGTGTCTTGCATAGTCGCCACGGGCATAACAGCTAAACAGGCTGTCCGCCTCCGTCAGGCACTTCAAGGAACCCCGCCACCGCGCAGATCCCAAAAAGCGTGTTTCATAAAAAGGGGGTGAATTCTAACGAAAAAACCCGCGACAAGCGCGGGTTTCTTCAAAGCAGGCCAAGCAGGCTTACATGCGCTGCAAGTCTCGCTGGGCCAACTGAGCGGCGGAAGTGCCCGGGTATTGCGACACAACCTGCTGCAGAATGCCTTTGACCTTGTCGAGGTGACCGAGGCGGCGCTCTACATCAGCCAGTTTGTACAGCGAGTCAGGCACTTTGGGGTGCTTGGGGTATAGCTGCGAAACCTTGGCAAACGCCTGACCTGCACCTTGCAGATCGCCTTTGGCCAGGTTCACTTCGCCCAACCAGTACTGGGCATTGCCCGCGTATTGGCTGTTCGGGTACTTGCGCAGGAAGGCGGTGAAAGCCTGGCTGGCCTTGTCGAAATCCTTGGCTTTGATCAGGTCAAAGGCTGCGTCGTAATACAGCTTTTCCTTCGCCGGATCAGCCGGTTCACTACCCGCGGCAGGTGCATGAGCGGCAGCGGTAGCTGCTCCTGCACTTGCGCCAGCGGCTGCACCAGGGGCGTTCAAATCACCACCGGTGGAAGAATTTTCAGGAGTCGCGGCAGGTGCAACGCCGGTTCCTATGCGCCGATCAAGATCCTGATATCGCTCCAGGTTCTCTTGCTTCATGCGCGCTACTTCATTTTGCAGAACTTCGATCACACCCTGTTGGCGAGAGATCTGCTCCTGCATGGATTGCAGTTGGTTGAACAGCTCGCCCTGTGCCGAGACAGGGGTCGAAACCCCTCCCCCGGCATAGGCGCCGTTCGTACCGTAACCCGCAGGCGGATAACTGCTCCCGCTATTGTTATAACCGGAGTTGTTATCGACCACAGGAACCGCAGCCCACACCGCAAGCGGCGCGAGACTGAGAGCCAAGACAGTTACAGCACGACGGCACGTTCGCATGACGAATTACTTACGCAGTTCGACGCGACGGTTTTGAGCCCAGGACTGCTCGTCGTTGCCGGTAGCAACTGGACGCTCTTCGCCGTAGGAAACCAGTTCCAGCTGAGCTGGGGAAACACCTTGCAGTACCAGGTAGCGTTGAACGGCTTTCGCACGACGCTCGCCCAGTGCCATGTTGTACTCACGAGTACCACGTTCGTCGGTGTTGCCTTCCAGAACAACGCGAGCGCCGTTTGCTTTCAGGTCTTTGGCGTGAACGTCCAGAGCGCGCATGGCTTCTGGCTTCAGGTCCGAACTGTCGTATTCGAAGTAGAAGATGGTGATTGCGCGCAGAGCAGCTTCTTCGCTCAGGGAACCATCAACGGCACCAGTGTTTGCGCCGTAACCAGCGTTTGGATCTACTGCGCCTTCACCGGCATTGTCGCCGCCTTTGGACGAGCAACCTACAGCTACAGCCATGGCGAGAGCCAGCGCAGCAAATTTACCAAACTTCAGCATTTCCATCGTGAAACTCCTAATGAACCCCAATGTGTTAAGTACAACGTGTAGCGCCGCGTCAGTTCAGGTAAGGGGACCAGGAAGGTTCTCTGACTTCGCCTTGTGCGGTAGGAAGCGGGAGCCTTACGCGCCCATTAATGGACACGAGCATCAAGACTCCCCGGCCCTGCTGGCGGGTGGCGTAGATTACCATGGTGCCGTTGGGCGCGACAGTAGGCGACTCGTCCAGAGTGCTATCAGTGAGGATCTTTACACTACCTCGTTGCAAATCCTGGGCCGCCACCTTGAAATTGGTGAAGCCATCCTGACGGTGAATCATGACCAGGGTCTTTTCATCAGCCGAAAGTTTAGGGTTAGCGTTGTAGTTACCCACAAAGGTCACCCGCTCCGCACCGCCACCACCGACGCTGGTTTTGTAGATCTGTGGCTTGCCACCACGGTCGGAAGTGAAGTAGATGGTCGAACCATCCTTACCCCAGAACGGTTCGGTGTTGATGCCGGGACCGTTGGTGACGCGCGAGATCTGACGCGAACCCAGGTTCATCACGTAGATGTCCGGGTTGCCATCCTTGGACAATACGAAGGCCAGGCGATTGCCATCCGGTGACCAGGCTGGCGCGCCGTTCAGTCCTTCGAAGTTGGTAATCTGCTCGCGGCGACCGGTGTCGATGTTCTGCATGAAAATGCGTGGACGCTTCTGCTCGAACGACACATACGCGATGCGCTTGCCATCCGGTGCAAAACGCGGCGACAGGATCGGCTCGCGCGATTGCAGCAGGGTCACGGCACGGGCACCGTCATAGTCAGAACGTTGCAGCGTGTAGCGCGTGTTCTTCTCGGAGAAACGCTCGGCCGTCACGTACAACAGACGCGTCGAGAAAGCACCTTTGATACCGGTCAGCTTTTCAAACGACTGGTCGGAGATGTAGTGCGCCATGTCGCGCAGTTGATCAGTGCTGCCCGACACGCTGCCGGTCAGCACTTGCTGCTCGGTGGCGACGTTGAACAGAGCGTACTGAACCTGCAGGCGACCGCCTGCCGGAACAATGCTGCCGACCATAATGTACTGGGCGCCAACCGCCTTCCAGTCACGGAAAATGATCTCACTGGCCTGACTCGGCAGGCTGATCATGTTCTGCTTTGGAATCGGCGAGTAGTAACCCGAGTTGCGCAGGTCGTTTCCGATGATTTCGGCCATATCGTCCGGCAGGACAGTACCGCCCTGGAAAGCGAACGGCACGACTGCAATCGGGGTAGCCCGATCACTGCCGCTGGTCACCAGAATGTTTTTTTCATCCGCTGTCGCTATCCCTGCCAAGCAGCAGATAACGACAAGCATTCCTCGAAGAAGGTTTCTCACAAGGCTAAATCCTCAGGTGTGAATGTCATCTTGAATGAACGATACGGAGCGAAATCGCTCGGCTTCATTCCCTGCATTTCTGTCAAACGCCCAATATTCTTGACCGCCGCTACAGCAGACGCATCAAACGGACCGTCACCGCTGGACTTGGCCACGTTGACCGAAGTCACCGTACCATCCGGCAACATGCCGATTTGCAGCACGACTGTCATACCTTTGCGGGCCGAAGGTGGACGAGCCCAGCCTTCTGCCGCACGAGCCCGAATCAAATCATCGAAACTGCCGGCGACTTCGTCACCCTGTTCATCCGCCAAGGCCTGCTGGCGCTGCGGCGTGTCGGAAAGCAAATCGGCCAAGGCCTGAGCCTTTTTGTCTTCGGTCGATTTACGTGCAGCATCCTGCGATTTTTTCTTCGCAGCATCGGCAGCAGCTTTCTTCTTCGCGTCTTCGGCGACTTTCTTCTTCGCCTCTTCAGCTTCAGCTTTCTTCTTGGCGTCTTCGGCGGCTTTCTTCTTCGCGTCTTCGACGATTTTCTTCTTCGCTTCTTCAGCGGCCTCTTTCTTGGCCTCTTCTTCAGCAGCTTTCTTGGCTTCTTCTTCGGCTTTCTTCTTGGCTATATCAGCCAATTGTTTCTCTTCGGCCTTTTTGGCTTCGGCGGTCTTCTTCGCTTCATCGGCTTTCTTGGCTTCATCAGCCTTTTTCGCCTCATCCGCTTTCTTCGACTCGTCGGCCTTCTTGGCTTCCTCGGCCTTTTGAGCCGCTTCCTCTTTCTTTTGTTCCGCAGCCTTCACCGCTTCCTGCTCGACCTTCTTCTGTTCCATCTGTTCGACTTCGGTCTGACGCGCAGCAGATTTCTGCGCCTCACCCGCAATCTTCTGATTGGTCTGGGTGGTCGCCCGACTTTTCGATTTCAGCTGGTACAGCGTCGCCTGGACAATCGGCTTGGCCGGCGGCAACTCAGGCGTCATGGCAAAACTGACAAACAGCATGCCAAACACCAGCACGTGCAGGCCAATCGCCCAGACACTAGGCCAGAAGTAGCTTTCCGAGGCTGTTGGCTCTCGTTGTTGCTGCATCAGGGCGCCTCGGTAATCAAGCCAACATTACCGACTCCGGCCTTCTGCAACCCGCCCATGGCGCCCATGACCGAACCGTAGTCGACGGTCTTGTCGCCACGAATGAAGACTTGGGTGTGCTTGCCGTTTTCATTGCCGGCGCTGATGATTTTGGTCACTGCGCTGGTCATCTGCGGCAAGGTCATGGCCTTGTCCTGCTGCTTATCGGTGTCGACTTCGCTGCCAAGGTTCCAGTAGTAGGTCTTGTCAGCCTTGATCGAAATGGTCAGAACCTGGGTGTTGTTGTCCTGCGGCAAGGCTTCGCTGGAAACCTTGGGCAGATCAACTTTCACGCCCTGATTGAGCATTGGCGCGGTCACCATGAAGATGACCAGCAGCACCAGCATCACGTCGATGTAAGGCACTACGTTCATCTCGGCAACCGGCTTGCGCTTTTTGCGAGCTCGAGCGATTAAAGCCATTGGAAATTACCTGCTTATTCTTCGCTGGTGTGCACTTTGCGGTGCAGGATCGCCTGGAATTCATCGGCGAAGGTGTAGTAACGGCTCAGCAGGGTTTCGCTGCGAGCAGAGAAGCGGTTGTAAGCAATAACGGCCGGGATGGCGGCGAACAGACCGATCGCGGTGGCGATCAGTGCTTCGGCGATACCAGGGGCCACAGTGGCCAGGGTCGCTTGCTGGGCAGTGGCCAGACCACGGAAGGAGTTCATGATGCCCCAGACCGTACCGAACAGACCGATGTACGGACTGACGGAGCCGACGGTCGCGAGAAATGGCAGGCTCTGTTCAAGCTTTTCTTCTTCGCGGGAAATGGCAACGCGCATGGCGCGGGCCACACCTTCCATGACCGCTTCCGGATCAACGCCTGGCTGCTGGCGCAGACGGGAGAACTCCTTGAAACCGGCCCGGAAGATCTGCTCGACGCCCGAATCCGGATCAGGGTTGCTGCCGGCCTGACGGTAGAGTTTGGACAGGTCGATACCGGACCAGAAGCGCTCTTCAAAGCTCTCCAGGGCACGTCGACCGGCGCGAATCAAATTGCTGCGCTGAAAAATCATGATCCATGAGGTGACCGATGCGGCTACCAGGATCAGCATTACCAGTTGCACCACGATACTGGCATTGCTGACCAGGCTCCACATGGAGGAATGGTCGACGACGTTAGCTTCCACGCTTTATCTCCTGCTTTGAGTGTGTACCCGCGCCGCTCACGTCGGCAAAGGCCGCACGTAGAGCTTCGGGAATGGCCCGGGGTTTTAAACTGTTAGTGCGCACACAGGCCACCAAAAACTGCCCTTCACAGAGCAGCACATTATCCGTAGCCCGCCTGACCTGCTGTTTGAAGCGCAGGCTGACACGGTTCAATTCGATTACTTCAGCGCTTACCAGAAGTTCGTCGTCCAGTCGCGCCGGCGCGTGGTAACGCGCTTCGCTGGAATGCACGACAAACAACAGGTCCTCCCCTGCCAGCGCCGATTGGGCAAAGCCCAGATCTCGGAGCCGTTCGGTTCGAGCCCGTTCCATAAACTTGAGGTAATTGACGTAATACACGATGCCGCCTGCATCGGTGTCCTCGTAATAAACGCGACAACGATGTGTGAACGGCTCAAGCCCGTTTTGCGCGCGCATACTCTAGTGCTTACTCCTCAGGTTGCCAATCCGGCCAGGCAACTGTTTTTCATTGATCTGCGGCTTTCCAGCAAAAGTACAGTCCTGGGACCGCACAAACGCCGAATATATCAGTGCGCAAAAATTATTAATCGTCCACGGCATCAAGGAACTCGTCTACGACAGGCATTTCGCCCATTCGTGACGGAATGTTTAAACCGAAGTGCAAATACGCATGCCGGGTCACCACCCGCCCCCGCGGGGTTCGCATGATATAGCCCTGCTGGATCAGATACGGCTCCAGCACGTCTTCAATGGTGTGGCGCTCTTCACTGATCGCGGCGGCCAGGCTGTCCACACCGACCGGACCACCATCGAATTTCTCAATCATGGTCAACAGCAAACGCCGGTCCTGATGGTCGAAACCACGTTCGTCGACGTCCAGCAGATTCAACGCGAGGTCGGCAATCGGCTTGGTAATGTGCCCCTTGGCGCGCACTTCGGCGAAATCGCGCACCCTACGCAACAGCCGGTTGGCGATCCGAGGCGTACCGCGAGCACGCCGGGCGATTTCAAAGGCGCCTTCCGGGTCCAGCGGCAGACCAAGAATGCTCGCCGAACGACTGACAATCGTGGCGAGGTCCGCAGTGCTGTAGAACTCCAGGCGCTGGACAATCCCGAAGCGATCGCGCAAAGGATTGGTCAACATACCGGCACGCGTGGTTGCACCGACGAGGGTGAATGGCGGCAGATCAAGCTTGATCGAGCGCGCGGCGGGCCCTTCACCAATCATGATGTCGAGCTGGAAGTCTTCCATGGCTGGGTACAGCACTTCTTCGACGATCGGTGACAGGCGATGGATTTCGTCGATGAACAGCACGTCATGGGGTTCAAGGTTAGTCAACAGTGCCGCCAGATCACCCGGACGCTCAAGCACGGGCCCCGACGTGCTTTTGATCGACACTCCCATTTCCTGGGCGATGATGTTCGCCAAGGTGGTTTTCCCCAGGCCCGGCGGACCGAAGATCAGCGTGTGATCCAGAGACTCGTTACGCCCACGGGCGGCCTGGATGAACAGCTCCATTTGCTCGCGAACGGTCGGCTGGCCGATGTATTCGGCCAGGCTGACAGGACGAATTGCCCGGTCCTGGACTTCCTCGCGATCACGAGGAGCGGGCGTAGCGGTAATCAGACGATCAGCTTCAATCACTTAAATCATTCCCTTCAGGGCACGACGAATCATGTCTTCACTGCTCAAACCTTTCTCCTTGATCGCAGAAATCGCCTTGCTGGCCTCCTGAGGCTTGTAGCCCAGGGAGATCAGCGCGCTGACCGCGTCATTTTCGGCGGTGGCGACCGGAGCCGGCGCGTCAGGCCCGACCGGCTGGTTTGGCACCAGGGCGAACATCGCCGGCACGGTTTCCCAGGCTTTGAAGCGATCCTTGAGCTCCACCAGTAAACGTTCGGCGGTTTTTTTGCCCACGCCTGGCACCTTGGTCAGCGCCGAGGTGTCCTGGGACTGCACACAACGAACCAGTTCATCGACTTCCAGACTCGACATCAACGCCAGCGCCAATTTTGGCCCTACGCCGTTGAGACGGATCAACTCGCGGAAAAAGTCTCGCTCACGCTTGCCGAAGAAACCATAGAGTAACTGCGCGTCCTCGCGTACGACCAAGTGGGTATGCAAGGTCAGCGGTTCACCGACCGACGGCAAGCGATACAGCGTGGTCATGGGCACTTCCAGCTCATACCCCAGACCGTTTACATCCAGAATCAGGTGCGGCGGCTGTTTTTCAGCCAATGTGCCGCGCAAGCGTCCAATCACGTTTCAGATCCTTGAGCGTTGGCCAGATCAATGCCTGGCGACGAACAGAACAAGGGGTCGCGTCGACGACACAGACCCGACAACCCTCATTCCATAAAAAAGACTGTTGATGCTATCAGAGACGCAAGCGCCCGCCACGACTGCGTGCCGTGCCAAGGCCATGGGGCAATAGGCTGGAACGGGTATGTGCATGGCAAATGGCAATGGCCAGGGCGTCCGAGGCGTCGATTTGCGGTTTGCTGGTCAATTTCAGCATGTGCATGACCATCATCTGCACCTGTTCTTTATTCGCCGCGCCGGTGCCGGTCACTGCCTGCTTGACCTGGGTTGCGGTGTACTCGGCGATTTCCAGGCTTTCTTCGGCCCCGGCAACGATGGCCGCACCGCGCGCTTGCCCCAATTTCAACGCAGAATCGGCATTGCGCGCCATGAACACCTTTTCGATGCCCATGGTGACCGGGCCGTATGTCTGGATGATTTCACGCACGCCGCGATAAACGATTTGCAGACGCTCATGCAATTCTCCCGAACCCGTGCGAATGCAGCCCGACGCGACGTACACACAGCCACGCCCGGTATCGCGCACCACGCCATAACCGGTAATACGCGAACCGGGGTCGATACCAAGAATTAAAGTCATAACGCCTGCGGGTTCAGTAAAAGCACGATATTCAATTCAGCGAATAACAAATGTGGGAGCGAGCCTGCTCGCGAAAGCGGTTTCATATTCAGCAACGATGTTGCCTGAAAATCCGCATTCGCGAGCAGGCTCGCTCCCACATTGAATCTTAGTAGCCCTTAACCGAGCTGTGCGGCCACCGATTCAGGGATGTCCGCGTTGGAGTAGACGTTCTGCACATCATCCAGGTCTTCAAGCATGTCGATCAGCTTGAGCACCTTCTCGGCGCCTTCCAGGTCCAGCTCGGCGCTGGTGGTCGGCAGCATGACGATTTCAGCATCTACACCCTTGAAACCGGCTGCTTCCAGCGCATTGCGCACGGCATAGAAGCCAGAGAACGATGTGAACACGTCAATAGAGCCATCTTCGTGAGTGACCACGTCATCGGCGTCGGCTTCCATGGCCGCTTCTATCAGCGCGTCTTCATCAACGCCTGGCGCAAAGGAAATCTGCCCTTTGCGCTCGAACAAATACGCCACGGAACCGTCGGTGCCGAGGTTGCCGCCGCATTTGCTGAACGCGTGGCGAACAGCAGCGGCAGTGCGATTACGGTTATCGGTCATGCACTCGACCATCACCGCTACACCGCCCGGGCCGTAGCCTTCATAGCTCAACTCGACCATGTCGTCGGTGTCGGCAGCACCCGCGCCGCGTGCGACCGCGCGATCAATGATGTCACGACTCATGTTCGCGCCAAGGGCCTTGTCCAGCGCCAGACGCAGGCGTGGGTTGGAGCCCGGATCACCACCACCCTGACGGGCAGCAACAGTCAGTTCACGAATCCACTTGGTGAAAATCTTGCCCTTCTTGGCATCCTGACGTTCTTTGCGGTGCTTGATGTTCGCCCACTTGGAATGACCCGCCATAACTCGCTCCGAATTATCTTTGAAACATTGCCCGCCCCACACAGTGTCGGCCAGCAACAAAAAATCACGACCTAAAGAAAAGGCGCACCCAAAAGGATGCGCCTTTGCGGTCAGCCTTACTCAGCCTTTGGTGTTTCGCGCAGACGAATGTGCAGTTCGCGCAATGCCTTGGCATCCACTTGACCCGGTGCCTGCGTCATGACGTCCGCCGCGCTCTGGGTTTTCGGGAAGGCGATCACTTCACGGATCGACTGGGCGCCGGTCATCAGCATCACCAGACGGTCCAGACCGAAGGCGAGGCCACCGTGCGGCGGCGCGCCGTACTTCAGGGCGTCGAGCAGGAAGCCGAATTTCTCTTCCTGTTCCGCTTCGTTGATACCCAGCAGGCGGAATACTGTCTGCTGCATTTCCTTGCGGTGAATACGGATCGAACCGCCACCCAGCTCAGTGCCGTTCAGCACCATGTCGTAGGCACGGGACAGAGCGGTCGCCGGATTGGCTTCCAGTTCTTCCGGAGTGCACTTCGGCGCGGTGAACGGGTGGTGCAAGGCGCTGAAGCTGCCGTCATCGTTCTCTTCGAACATCGGGAAGTCGACGACCCACATTGGCGCCCACTTGCAGGTCAGCAGTTCCAGGTCGTTACCGACCTTGATTCGCAACGCGCCCAGGGCTTCGCTGACGATTTTGGCTTTGTCGGCACCGAAGAACACGATGTCGCCATCAACCGCGCCAACGCGATCAAGGATCACGTTGAGGTTGGCTTCAGGGATGTTCTTCACGATTGGCGACTGCAGGCCTTCAACGCCTTTGGCGCGCTCATTGACCTTGATGTACGCCAGGCCCTTGGCACCGTAGATGCCGACGAACTTGGTGTAGTCATCAATCTGCTTGCGCGGCATGCTCGCCGCGCCCGGAACGCGCAAAGCGGCAATACGGCATTTCGGGTCGTTGGCCGGGCCGCTGAACACTTTGAAATCAACTTCTTTGAGTTGATCGGCAACGTCAACCAGCTCCAGCGGGTTACGCAGGTCCGGCTTGTCGGAACCGTAACGACGCATAGCCTCTTCGAAGGTCATGTGCGGGAACTCACCGAACTCCAGACCCAGCACTTCCTTGAACAGGTTGCGGATCATGCCTTCAGTCAGGCCCATGATGTCTTTTTCATCGAGGAAGCTGGTCTCGATGTCGATCTGGGTGAACTCAGGCTGACGGTCGGCACGCAGGTCTTCGTCACGGAAGCACTTGGCGATCTGGTAGTAACGGTCGAAGCCGGCCACCATCAACAGTTGCTTGAACAGCTGCGGCGATTGCGGCAAGGCGAAGAACGAACCGGCGTGGGTACGGCTCGGCACCAAGTAGTCGCGAGCACCCTCAGGGGTGGCGCGGGTCAGGATCGGCGTCTCGACATCGAGGAAGCCGTTCTCGTCCAGATAGCGACGGATGCTGGTGGTCATGCGCGAACGCAGACGCAGCTTCTCGGCCATCTCCGGGCGACGCAGGTCAAGGAAGCGATAGCGCAGGCGGGTTTCTTCGCCGACATCGGAGAACTCGTTCAGTGGGAACGGCGGGGTTTCCGATTCGTTCAGCACTTCCAGCTCGTAGCCGAGGACCTCGATCATGCCCGACGCCATGTTGGCGTTGGTAGCACCGGCCGGACGCAGGCGAACCTTGCCGGTGATCTTCACGACGTATTCGCTGCGCACGCGATCGGCGGCCGCGAAGGATTCTGCGCGGTCCGGGTCGAACACCACTTGGGCCAGACCGTCACGATCACGGATATCGAGGAAAATCACCCCACCGTGGTCACGGCGACGGTGAACCCAACCGCAAAGAGTAATTTCCTGGCCTTCCAGGCTTTCGTTCAGTTGGCCGCAATAATGGCTGCGCATCATGGTAGTGGTTTCACTTCTCGTAATTCGAAATTCGGTTGGAGCCCCGCACATCCGGCCCTTAATAAAGGTGCCCGATGATGCAAGCGCTCACGCGTGTGGTTCAATTCAGGCCCTGAACCCTAGTCAGCTTTGTCGCCGCCGGCCAGGTTCTTCTTCGAGCCGGTCTTGAAATCGGTCTCGTACCAACCAGTGCCGCTGAGGCGGAAGCCTGGCATGGAAAGCATCTTTTTAAGCTCTGGTGCCTGGCAGGCAGGGCAGTCGACCAGCGGTGCTGCGCTGATCTTTTGAATGGCTTCCAACTGATGACCACAGGAAGCACATTGATAGTCGTACATCGGCATGGGGGTTGTCTCGGCGATCAGATTGCTACCGCGCACGCTGGGTTTTGCGGCAAAGTGCGGGATTATATCCATTAAATGCAGCCTGTGCAGCCGTAAGACTGCACAGACTGACACTCAATCCCCTACGCCGCTGTGACTAGGGCATCACAATGCAGCCCCCTTCCTTCAAGCTGCGCACGACGCACACAACCCGCACCAGCCCGGTGAAGTTCTTGACCCCGCCGTGACGCAAATGCACTTCACGGTCCACATGGGACAGCAACGCACTGACAGAACAGCAATTGACCTTGGCCATATCACCCAAAATATCCCAATAGACCTGCTCAAGCCGCAAGCAGGTCGCAAATCCATTCAAACGCACCGAGCGGGATAAAGGCCGGGCCAGCCCCATATCAAACTCACTGACGAACGGATCAACCCTTATATCCCCGGTCGGGCCGAGAGATCCTTCGCCCAGCCTGCCTTCGTAAACCATATCACTGACACTCCTTTGCCATCCTTGCCTTCTATAAAGCTGCATCTGTTGCCTTATAAAAGCGCAGGCGCAAAGGTATTTCCAGATGACTTTATGACCATCCACGTAGGATAAGCCAACAATTAAAGGGGGATCATGGAGCTCTTCCTAGGCCGGCCATATTCCTACGCGCTCAGGCGCGTTTTACCCAGCGAAAAAGAGACCAGATGAAGTAAAAAGCCAGAAAGAGAACAAAACTCAACGACCTGACTGCCTCCCACCCTATCGGCAAGCTATTTGATTATCTCTTTGGTGCCGGGCACGCCAACTTCTTCCTTACCCCCGCGACAAATCAAGCACCAGAGCACCGCCGGACCGCCTGATTTGAGTAGCCGCAGGCTTTGCTGTTAAATAGGCAGTGTGCCGCTACCGCCTATTTTTCCGGGGGCAGCGCATAGGCTGATACCGGGTACGTGCCCAACGCCTCTTATTGTCCTGAGGCGAACCGTGCTCCATCAGCTCTTCCTTGTGATCCGTCTTAACGCGAGTTAATCAAAATGTTGAAAATCGTCCACCTGCTAACGGGCGCAGCTGCCCTGATGCTGTCCTTCATCCCTAGCCTGCGAGCTGAAGCGGTCCCTTACCTGCAACAACCCGATGCGCTGTACCTGGCGTTTTTCGGACTGCTGAACCTCACCCTTGCTCCTGTTATCCCTTACTGGAACAAAGGCCCACGCCACCAATTGCAAAACCTGGTCAGCGTGCTGCTGGTTCTGGCCGTCTTCCTGCAAGTTCTGACGTTGCTCGCGCCGATGCCTGTCATCGCCGGTCAACCCGCCGTTTTGTTTAGCCTGTTAGCCGCCCTGACCGCCGTTTTACTGCACCTGGGCGTCAGCTTCTACAAATCTTCACCGGCCGCCGCCTCGCCAAGCTATGACATGAGCAACCGCGATACTGGCACCGTCAAGTGGTTCAATACCTCCAAAGGCTTCGGCTTTATCTCCCGCGATTCCGGCGATGATATTTTCGTGCATTTCCGGGCTATTCGTGGAGAAGGTCACCGCGTTCTGGTTGAAGGGCAGCGTGTCGAGTTCTCCGTCATGAACCGCGACAAAGGCCTGCAAGCCGAAGACGTGATCGCCGCCCTGCCGCGCCGCTGATTCAAGGCTAAAAAAAACCGCGAACAGCTTGGCTGTTCGCGGTTTTTTATTGCCTGCTTCTTTATCATAAAAAGTCAGTAATGCGGCGGTGGCGCTTCTTCTTCGAAGGTTTCGAATTGGCCGGCCATTTCCTCCTGCCGCTTGAGCAATGCGGCCATTTGCAGCTGCAGGCGTTCAACTGCACGCTGCTGCGTCGCCAGCACATCACTCAATGACTGAAGGGCGTCATCCTGAAACGCCAACTGGCTCTCCAGATCGGTAACGCGTTCTTCCAGGCTCATGATTCAACCCTCCAGAAACGTAAAGTCTTCGGCCAATACCAAACGCAGGCGTTCGCGAATCGCTGCGATCTGCTCCGCAGTGTATGGCGTGGCCGGTAGCTTGCCCCAGACAGGAGCAGGCCAGGCCGCGTCATCACGTTTGCGCACAATCACATGCATGTGCAACTGGCTGACGACATTACCCAATGTCGCGACATTCAACTTGTCGGCGTCGAACGAATCCTTCAGCGTTTCTGCCAACGCAGTCGTCTCCTGCCACAGCTGTTGCTGCTCGGCGACACTCAACTGAAATATCTCGCTGATATTGTCACGACGAGGCACCAGGATGAACCAGGGGTAATTCGAATCGTTGGACAACAGCAACCGGCAGAGTGGGAAATCCCCGATCGGTAGCGTGTCTTGTTGAAGCCGTGGATCTAAAGCGAACACTGTGCGCACTCCCGCCTGGTTCTCATTTTTCAGCTTAGCGCCCCTTCCCGGGGACGGTGCACCAAGCGACAGGACGGCAGCATACCTGCGAACAGCGCTGGCTTCACGAACAGACTCACGCCCCGGCATGAGGCATTTTTACCTATTCGCACCATTACAGAACCAACGACCAAGGTAAAAACACCGAAATGACTGATTAACCACCAGGTGTTCGATCCGGACAAAAGGCAACACTGTATGAATTCGGTACAGCCGGTAAAATTTTCCGCACCAAAATCGCACAGATCGTCTACGCTGAGCGCCTCAGCATCCGTTATCTACTCACTTGCGGGGTGGACCGGTAACGTTTTACATTGTCACGCCGCCGACCCGCATGCTGAAACACGACGCAAACCTTTGCGTCAAGCCGAATAGAACATGCTTGAAATGCCCGGTTTTATGAGGTTTTTACAGCTAAAGGTAGGTAAGAAGAAAAAAAGTCATCAAACTGCCAATTTGTGCACGTTTGTTGCATTCACACCCACATCGCCTAGAAAACCTCTGCGGGACGTGGAAGGCTCAAGGCAAATAAAAACAGCGGCAGGGTTGCCCGAAGGAGATTCAAACGTTTCACCAAGGACTCTTTTTACCGAAGTTCAAGCCCTGGAAAACAACGCTAAAGTTGCCGGCGCGCTTGCATTCAAGCTGTAAATTTGCGACATCTACCGAGCTGTTTGCGACAGGCTCGTAAAGAAGCCGAAAGGATAGATACGCAAGTATCGCCAATAGAGTCGGCGTGATATAAGTTTGCGCCGACACAAAAAGAAAGAGCCGCCCAGATAATAAATCAGGTGGGACGGCAGTACTCTTCTAAAACCAAAGGAGCAAATCACGATGCGCGTGATGAAGTGGAGCATGATCGCACTGGCAGTTGCAGCAGCAGCCAGTACTCAGTTGGCTACGGCCGCACCGTTTGTAAGTGACCAGGCTGAAGCCAAAGGTTTTGTTGAAGACAGCTCGATGAACTTGCTGGTTCGCAACTACTACTTCAACCGTGACAACAAAAATGGCTCCAACGACCAGAAAGACTGGACCCAAGGTATCTGGGGCAACTACAGCTCCGGTTACACCCAGGGCCTGATCGGCGTTGGCGTTGATGCATTCGGCTACCTGGCAATCAAACTGGATGGTGGCGACGGTACCAGCGGCACCGGCAACATGAGCCGTAGCGATACCACGAACCCTAATGGTGGTCGCGATGTCAATGACAGCCAAGGCAAAGCCGGCGGCGCCGTTAAATTCCGCATCTCCAAAACCGAGCTGAAAGCCGGTGACATGCAGCCTAGCACTGCTCCAGTGTTCGCTGTTGGCGGTTCCCGCATCCTTCCTCAAACTGCTAGCGGTTTCCAACTGCAGAGCAGCGAAATCAAGAACCTTGACCTGGAAGGCGGCCACTTCTACTCGGCGACCAGCCAGGACAAAAACGCCCGTGACGGCGGTCTGTTTGCAACCTACGCAGGCGTAGAAGCGAACTCCATCGACTACGCTGGCGGCAAATGGGGCGTTACCGATGCACTGAGCCTGTCTCTCTACGGTGCCAAGCTCGAAGACATCTGGAACCAGTACTACGCCAACGCGAACTACACCCTCGCATTGGGTGGCACTCAGTCCCTGAACTTCGACGGTAACATCTACAACACTCAGGATACCGGTAACGCTGACGCAGGCGAAATCAGCAACACCGCCTTCTCGCTGGCTGCGGCTTACTCGTTCCTGAATGCGCACACCCTGACCCTGGGCTTCCAGAAGGTTAACGGTGATACTCCGTTCGACTACGTCGGCGTGGGCAAGAACAACCGCGGTGGCGACTCGATTTTCCTCGCCAACTCCATCCAGTACTCCGACTTCAACGGTCCTGGCGAGAAATCGGTACAAGCCCGTTACGACCTGAAAATGGCTGAATACGGCGTACCTGGCCTGAGCTTCATGACCCGTTACGTGGATGGTTGGAACATCGACGGTACCAAGACTCCAGCGGGCAGCGCTTACGCTGGTCTGTACGGCGAAGACGGCAAACACCACGAAATCAACTTTGAAGCCAAGTACGTCGTTCAATCCGGCCCGGCCAAAGATCTGTCCTTCCGTATCCGTCAAGCATGGCACTACGCCAATGCTGACGAAGGCGAAGGCGACGTTAAAGAGTTCCGCCTGATCACCGACTACCCGCTCAACATTCTGTAATTGCAGAAAGTCAGCACCCGGTAATCAAAAAAAGGCCCATCTTCGGATGGGCCTTTTTTGTTGGCTGGAACATTGCGCTTAAACAATCAGATCCGTTCAGAACATGCCTGACTTAGCAGTCAGACATGATCAAAAAACAATCACTGCGACACAGATTCCTGAACCACCCGAATCATCCGCTGTGGCAACGGAACATCAACACCGGCAGTTTTCAAACGATAACGGGACTGTTCGTTGAACATGAACATCACATCCCAGTAGTCGGCCGTCTTTACCCAAACCCGAAGCGAAAGAGTGATCGAACTGTCACCGAGAGTAGACACCACTGCCTGTGGTGCCGGATCTGCCAATACACGTGGATCTTTGGCCAGTTCCAGCAAAACTTCACGGGCCTTCTGCAAGTCCGCTTCGTAGTCCACACCCACGTCAAACACCACTTTGCGCGTTGGTTGACGATTGGTATTGGTGATGATGCCGTTCGACAAGATGCCGTTAGGCACAATGATGGTTTTGTTGTCGCCAGTACGCAGTACAGTGTGGAAGATTTGAATGCTGTCGACGGTACCGGCAATACCTTGAGCTTCGATCCAGTCACCGATGCGGAACGGACGGAACAGCAGAATCAACACGCCGCCGGCGAAGTTTGCCAGGCTACCCTGCAATGCCAGACCGATGGCCAGACCCGCCGCACCGATGGCCGCGACGAACGACGTGGTTTCCACACCGATCATCGACGCTACGCTGACGATCAGCAAAACCTTGAGAATGATGTTAGCCAGGCTGCTGATGAACCCTTGCAGTGCAAGGTCGGCATTTCGCAGCGCCAGCAGGCCGCCGAGCTTTTGCGTCACTTTGTTGATCAGCCACCAGCCGACGGCCAGGGTGATCACCGCCAGCAGTACACGACTGCCGTACTCCATGATCATCGGGATCCAGGACTGGGACATCTTGACCAGGTTGTTTACTTCGGCATTTAAGTCCATCTACGCTCTCCTTGATTTTCCGGGGATCCGGCACACGAAAAATAAAGCGGCAGAAAAACCGAGCCGTCTCCGGCTCAATCATTTCTGCCGCTGCTTGGGCCTCGGACGCCAAAAGCGCCGAGAGGTTCCCGCGTTAAAGGTCAGTCGCGGAAGTTGTTGAACTGAAGCGGCATATCGAACGTCTTGGCGCGCAGGGCCGCGATGGCTTCCTGCAAATCGTCACGTTTCTTGCCAGTAATACGCACCTGTTCACCCTGAATGGCGGCCTGAACCTTGAGCTTGGCGTCTTTGACGTGAGCGACGATTTTCTTCGCCAGCTCTTTGTCGATGCCTTCCTTGAGGACCGCTTCCTGCTTCATCAGCTTGCCCGACGCGTAGGCCTCCTTGACTTCAAGGCACTGCACGTCGATTTTGCGCTTGACCAGCGCCAGCTTGAGGATCTCGATCATCGCTTCGAGCTGGAAGTCGGCTTCAGCGGTCAGGTTGACGGTCAGGTCCTTTTCCTTGAACTCGAAAGTGCCCTTGCCCTTCAGGTCATAACGACGATCGAGTTCCTTGACGGCGTTTTCGACCGCGTTGGTGACTTCGTGTTTGTCCAGTTCGGATACCACGTCGAACGACGGCATGTAATCTCTCCAATAAAAAGGCGCACTCGATTGCGATGGCGCGCGCTTGGCTTGCGGTTAAAATCGGGCTCATTATAACGGGTCTTTTCCAACCCATACTGCGAGCCTTACATGCCTGCCTCAAACCGAGTAAAAAGCTGATGTCGACCCCTTGGCATGTATTGGGTGCCGGCAGCCTGGGCACGTTGTGGGCCACGCGCCTGGCGCGGGCCGGATTGCCGGTCAGGCTGATCGTTCGCAATGAGCAGCGCTTGCAGGCCTATCAGAAGGCAGGTGGGCTGACGTTGGTGGAACAGGGCGAAGCCACTACTTATGAGATTCCCGGCCAGACACCGCACAGCCATGAACCGATCAGCCGACTGCTGGTCGCCTGCAAGGCCTACGACGCCGAGAAAGCCGTCGCGCAACTAGCGCCACGTCTGACGCCCGATGCCGAACTAATCCTGTTGCAGAACGGCCTCGGCAGTCAGGACGCCGTCGCTGCGCAGGTGCCGCAAGCACGTTGCGTGAGTGCATCGAGTACTGAAGGTGCGTTTCGCGATGGCGATTGGCGTGCGGTATTCGCGGGTCACGGTTACACCTGGCTGGGGGATGCCGGCCATCCAGTTGCGCCGATCTGGCTGGATGATCTGACGGCCGCCGGGATTCCCCATGAATGGAGTACTGACATCCTCACACGGCTGTGGCGCAAGCTGGCGCTCAACTGTGCAATCAATCCGTTGACCGTCCTTCACAATTGCCGCAATGGCGGATTGCAGGAGCACCAGTGCGAAGTCGCTACCCTCTGCGGTGAATTGACCGAGTTGCTGGAACGTTGTGGTCAGCCCGCGGCGGCAGAAAACCTGCAGCATGAAGTCGAGCGCGTGATCCATGCCACGGCGGCCAATTACTCCTCGATGTATCAGGACGTCGCGAATCAGCGCCGCACCGAAATCACCTACTTGCTGGGCCATGTCTGCAAAGTGGCCGAGCGTCATCAACTGAACCTGCCCCACCTCCATCAACTACAGCAACGGCTGATCGGCCATCTGCACAGCCTTGGATTGCCCAGCGACTGAGCAGCGGCTACGCTGGCCACTTGTTCCTTTTCAGCGACGAACCTGATGCCATTGCGCCAGCGCCTCGAAAACCTCCCAGTCGGCCAGAAGTTGCTGGCCGCCCTGCTGGTGCTGTTGATCACCATCCTGCTGGTCGCCAATCTGACGTTCATCAGCGCGGCCTATTACATTTCCCAGGAAAGCATGGCGCCACAGGCCTTGCAGACCATTGGCCGACTGGTGTCCAACCCCAGCCTGGTGGCCGATGCCTTAAAGACGCCACAAAATGCCGAACGCCTGCTCAACGAACTCGACAGTTACTCTCCCCTGCGTGCGGCTGCCCTTTATGACGGCAAGGGCGAACGGCTGGCGCAGTTGCAGCATGGCGATAAACTGAGCCTGCCGGGGCACTATCAGCACATCGAAGCCTGGCAAGCGACCGAGTTTCGCAGCAATCAACTGATCACCCTGCCCCGTCCCGGCACAGAGCCCGGCCATTTACTGTTGGTGGCCAGCAGCGAATTGCCAATGGCGTTCTACACCGGCACGCTGACCGCCAGCTTGGGCATTCTGATCTTTAGTGTGCTGTTGTGGCTGGTGATCGCCCAGCAAATCAAACGCCTGATTACCCGACCTATCCATGAGCTCGAAGAGCTGTCCCGGCAAGTGACCCGCGAAGAGAACTATGCGCTGCGAGCCTCCCGTGGCAACCACGACGAAATCGGCAGCCTCGCCGAGGCGTTCAACACCATGCTCTCGCGGATCGAGGCCCGGGAACAGCAACTCAAGCGTGCACGGGACGACTCCCAGGCCGCTTATGACCAGGCCCAAGGCCTGGCCGAAGAAACGCGACATACCAACCGCAAGCTCGAACTCGAAGTCCAGGTGCGCAGCAAGATCGAGAAAAAGCTCACCGGCTTCCAGAACTACCTCAACAGCATTATCGACTCCATGCCGTCGGCGCTGATCGCCCTCGACGAACAGCTTTACGTGACCCAGTGGAATCAAGAGGCCAGCGCCTTGTCCGGCACCCGTCTGGATGAAGCCTTGAATCAGCCGATTTTCCTCGCCTTCGAACCACTGAAGCCGTTTCTGCCGCAACTCAAGCAAACCGTCGAGCAGCACACCGTGGCCAAGATCGAACGGGTAACGTGGTTCAAGGATGATGAGCCCAAACATTACGCCCTGACCTTTTACCCGCTGATGGGCGGCGCCGGACGTGGCGTGGTGATCCGGATCGACGACATTACCCAGCGTCTGTCCCTGGAAGAAATGATGGTGCAGTCGGAAAAAATGCTCTCGGTCGGCGGGCTCGCCGCCGGCATGGCCCACGAAATCAATAACCCGTTGGGCGCGATCCTGCATAACGTCCAGAACATTCGCCGACGCCTGTCACCTGATCTGCCGAAGAACATGGAGCAAGCCGAGCAGATCGGAGTCGAACTGGACACGGTCAACCACTACCTGCAAGTGCGCGAAGTGCCGCAATTGCTCGATGGCATTCAGCAGGCTGGCGCTCGCGCGGCGAAGATTGTCACGCACATGCTCAGCTTCAGCCGCCGAAGCACCCGGCAAATGGCGCCTTGCGATCTGCCCGCATTGATCGATCAAGCGGTGGAAATCGCCGGTAACGACTTCGACCTGGCGATCGGTTTTGACTTCAAGGGCCAGGCGATCATTCGTCAGTTTGATCCGGCCCTGGGCCCGGTGCCCGGCACGGCCAACGAACTGGAACAAGTGCTGCTCAACTTGTTGAAAAACGCGGCCCAGGCCATTCACCAGCGTGAGGACGACAGCGAACCGGGGCGGATTATTCTGCGGACTCGACTGAATCCGCCATGGGCAGAGATCCAGGTCGAGGACAATGGCATCGGCATGAGCGAAAGCGTGCGCAAACGCACGTTCGAGCCGTTTTTCACCACCAAGGAAATTGGCCAGGGCACCGGTCTGGGCCTGTCAGTCTCCTATTTCATCATCACCAACAATCACAAGGGGCAGATGGAAGTGCAGTCGACGCTGGGCCAAGGCACCTGTTTCACCTTGCGCCTGCCCTTGTCGGGCACACCGGTGGCCTCTCAAGAACTCAATCAGCTATCGAGGTAACCCATGGGCTTTCGCTTGTCGAAGATTTACACCCGCACTGGCGACAAAGGCGAAACCGGGCTGGGAGATGGCCGCCGAGTACCCAAGGACCACCCGCGAATAGAAGCCATTGGCGAAGTCGATTCGCTGAACAGTCAGGTCGGCGTACTGCTGGCCGGGCTGGCCGCAGAAAGCGTCACGTATCCGGGGCTGGACGAGGTAATCGAAGTTTTGGCGCCTTGCCAGCACCGCTTGTTCGACTTGGGTGGCGAGCTGGCGATGCCGGTGTATCAGGCGTTGGGCGTGACGGAAATCGAACGCCTGGAAGCGGCGATTGATCAGTGGAATGAAGAGTTGGGGCCACTGGAGAATTTCATTCTGCCGGGTGGTTCAACGCTGATCGCTCAGGCCCATGTATGCAGAAGCCTGGCGCGCAGTGCCGAGCGACGGTGCCAGCAGTTGAATGCGATCGAGCCGTTGGCCGGGGTTGGTTTGGCGTATATCAATCGGTTGTCGGATCTGTTGTTTGTGGTGGCGCGGTTGATTGCCAAGCGACAGGGGGTTGCCGAGATTTTGTGGGAGCCAGCCGCTAAACCTCAGGTTTAATCGGCGCCTGTCAGGACGCCTTCGCGGGCAAGCCCGCTCCCACAGTTGACCGAGTTCTTCCTGAAGAAATCCGATCCCCTGTGGGAGCGAGCTTGCTCGCGATGAGGCCGGCAGCTACACCAAAGAATCAGGCCAGAACGCCCGAATCCCCGCCACACCTTGAGCCCCTGCTTCCCAGGCTAGTTGCCGCTCCGCCGGACCAACACCGCCCAACAGAAACACCGGCTTGCTGAAGCCTTCGATCAACGCTGCAGCCTGCTCCCAACCCAACGGCTGAGCCTCGGGGTGAGTCTGGGTCTTTTGCACCGGCGAGAGGGTCACAAAGTCCACGCCCATCTGCTCGGCCAACGCCAGTTCTTCAGCGTTATGGCAGGAAGCTGCCAACCAGCGCGACGCGGGCAGTGGTCGACCCGCCGCCGCGTATTTACGCAACTGCGCCGAGGTGATGTGCCAACCAGCGGACGGGAAATCTCCTAACCATTCGAACGGTCCCTTGATCATCAGCTGCGCCTTGCCGGCACACAGCCCCGCCGCGTCCACTGCCAGATCGCGGTACTTCGGATCGTAGCCGTTGGGCGCACGTAGCTGGATCAGTTTAATCCCACCGGCGATAGCTTTCTGGATACCGCGTAGCAGCGCCGGGGTTTCCAGGTCTTCGGGAGTAATCAAGTATTCGGCCGGCAAGCGTGCGGCAGCGACGATTGGCTGGTTGGCCGCCGGGAACTCGTAGTTCAACAGATCGCGCGGTGACACCCATTCCAACGGCTGGCCTTCAGCCCCGTGGGGCTCGCCGGTAAAGGCCGAGACTTCCCAGACATCTAGCAACACGTGCTTGTCCGGGTAATCGTGATGAACCTTGATCAACGGACGCGCAGTGCTGACCACAATGCCCAGTTCTTCCTGAAGCTCACGGGTCAGCGCGGTTTCGACGGACTCGTCGCCCTCGACCTTGCCACCGGGAAACTCCCACAAGCCACCCTGGTGCTGAGTATCGGCACGGCGTGCGATGAGGATCTTGCCGCTGTGATCACGAATGACGGCGGCGGCTACATGGACTCGTTTCACTGCCCCACCTCCTCCAGACCTGCTTTCTGCCAGGCCTTGAAAGCCGGCCATTGGTAAATCGTTTCGACATAGGCCTCGTCTGCTGCCGGCAATTTCACCCGATAGGTGCGCAGGCGTACGGCAATCGGCGCGAAGAAAGCATCGGCCAGCGTCGCGCCGCCGAACAGGAAAGGACCGGTGTCGGTCGCCGCCGCGCGGCATTCAGCCCACAACACCAGCATGCGCTGGATGTCGGCCTGAACATCATCAGGTATTGACGATAGCGGCGCATCACGACTCAGGTCGAACGGCATGTTGCCGCGCATGGCAAAGAACCCGGCGTGCATCTGCGCACAGGCCGAACGCGCCTGGGCACGGGCGGCGGTGTCTTTTGGCCAGAGACCGACATTGGGGAATTGCTCGGCCAGGTACTCGGCAATCGCCAGGGAATCGGCGATGGTGCCGTGTTCGGTTTTGAGCAGCGGGACTTTGCCGGTTGGCGAATGCTTGAGCAGACGTTCGCGGGTGTCGGGTTGACCCAGCTTGATCAATTCTTCGGTGTAGGCAGCCCCGGTCAGGTCGAGGGCCAGTGCACCGCGCAGGGACCAGGAGGAAAGCAGTTTGTCGCCGATAATCAGGTGGAGGCTCATGTTCGGGTGCCTTCTTGTCAGGGGAACAAGCCAGAATATCTAGCGTCTGGTCATCCGTCATCGCGGGCAAGCCCGCTCCCACAGTGAACGCGTTGAACACACGCCACTGAACCTGTGGGAGCGGGCTTGCCCGCGATCGGGTCGACTCGGTCTTACGTACGGTACTCGGCGTTGATCTTCACGTATTCGTGGGACAAGTCGGTGGTCCAGATGGTTTCGCTGCAAGCGCCGCGACCCAACTCGATACGGATGGTGATCTCTTCCTGCTGCATCACCGCAGCGCCCTGGGCCTCAGTGTAAGTCGCGGCACGCGCGCCTTGGCTGGCAATGCACACCTCGCCGAGGAACACGTCTATCTTGCTCACGTCCAGGTTCGGTACGCCGGCACGACCGACGGCAGCGAGGATGCGGCCCCAGTTCGGATCGGAGGCGAACAAGGCCGTCTTGATCAACGGCGAGTGTGCCACGGTATAACCAACATCCAGGCATTCCTGGTGATTCCCGCCGCCGTTAACTTCAACAGTGACGAACTTGGTTGCGCCTTCGCCGTCGCGAACGATGGCTTGAGCAACGTCCATGCACACTTCGAACACTGCCTGTTTCAATTTGGCGAACAATTCGCCTTCGGCGCGGGTGATTTCCGGCAAGGCAGCCTGGCCCGTGGCGATCAGCATGCAGCAATCGTTGGTCGAGGTATCGCCGTCGATGGTGATGCGATTGAACGACTTGTTGGCACCGTCCAGCAGCAGGTTTTGCAGCACGTCACGGGAGACTTTGGCGTCGGTAGCGATGTATCCGAGCATGGTCGCCATGTTCGGACGGATCATGCCTGCGCCTTTGCTGATGCCGGTGACAGTGATGGTCACACCGTCATGCTGGAACTGACGGCTCGCGCCCTTGGGCAGGGTATCGGTGGTCATGATGCCGGTAGCGGCAGCTTCCCAGTTGTGGATCGACAGGTCGTCGAGGGCCGCTTGCAGCGCGCCTTCGATTTTCTCGACCGGCAGCGGTTCGCCGATCACACCGGTGGAGTACGGCAGCACCAGGCTGGCATCAACGCCCGTCAGCTCAGCCAGTTTGGCGCACGTGCGCTCAGCGGCGGCCAGGCCGGGTTCGCCGGTGCCGGCGTTGGCATTGCCGGTGTTGGTCAGCAGGTAACGCACCGGGCCCTGCACGCGTTGCTTGGCGAGGATCACGGGCGCGGCGCAAAAGGCGTTGAGCGTGAAGACGCCTGCGACCGTGGAGCCTTCGGCGCAGCGCATGACCACAACATCCTTGCGCCCCGGGCGCTTGATGCCAGCCGAGGCGATACCGAGTTCAAAACCGGCAACCGGGTGCAACGTTGGCAAAGGACCAAGACCAACAGCCATGAATGCGCTCCTTAAAAATGTAGTCATCACCGTCATGCAATTAGCGGTGGTGTTAAATGGCAAAACGCCGCGACGGCTGATGCCGGTCGCGGCGCGGGTATTTCAGCGTTTGAAACGGGGTTTACTGGATCTGCCCGTGGCAATGCTTGAATTTCTTGCCCGAACCGCAGTAGCACAGTTCGTTACGGCCCAGCTTCTGCTCGTTGCGAACCGGTGCTACGGCGAGGGCGACATCAATCTCTTCGCCCAACGGTTCCACTTGCTCAAGGCCCGGTGCTTCTTCGTGATGGAACTGCATGCGTGCAGCCAGCGCTTCGGCTTCCTGACGCAGGCGTTGCTCTTCGGCTTCCGGATCTTCGCGGCGAACCTGAACGTGGGACAGCACGCGGATCGAGTCGCGCTTGATCGAATCCAGCAACTCGGAGAACAGCGTGAACGACTCGCGCTTGTACTCTTGCTTTGGGTTCTTCTGCGCATAGCCACGCAAGTGGATGCCGTGACGCAGGTGATCCATGGTCGACAGGTGGTCTTTCCACAGGTCGTCCAGAACACGCAGTACGATTTGCTTCTCGAAGCTGCGCAGCGCCTCGGCGCCCGCTTGGTCTTCTTTCTCGTTGTACGCCGCAATCAGCTCTTGCATCAGCTTCTCGCGCAGGGTTTCTTCGTACAGGTGATCGTCTTCGTCGAGCCATTGCTGGATCGGCAGCGCCACACCGAAATCGCTCTGCAATGCAGCTTCCAGACCCGCCACGTCCCACTGCTCAGGCAGCGACTGTGGAGGAATGTGTGCACTGACGGTGGCGTTGAGCACGTCCTGACGGAAATCGGCGATGGTTTCACCAATGTTGTCAGCGGCCAGCAACGTGTTACGCATGTGATAAATCACTTTACGCTGTTCGTTGTTGACGTCGTCGAACTCAAGCAGTTGCTTACGAATGTCGAAGTTACGACCTTCAACCTTGCGCTGAGCCTTTTCAATGGCATTGGTCACCATGCGGTGCTCAATCGCCTCGCCTGGCTGCATGCCCAGGGCCTTCATGAAGTTCTTCACCCGATCAGAGGCGAAGATGCGCATCAGGCTGTCTTCCAGCGACAGGTAGAAGCGGCTGGAACCGGCGTCGCCCTGGCGACCGGCACGACCACGCAGTTGGTTGTCGATACGGCGCGATTCATGACGCTCGGAAGCAATCACCTGCAAGCCGCCCGATTCGAGCACCTGCTGGTGACGCTTCTGCCAGTCAGCCTTGATCTGGGCAATCTGCTCTGGCGTTGGATCTTCCAGGGATGCCACTTCCACTTCCCAGTTACCGCCCAACAGGATGTCGGTACCACGACCGGCCATGTTGGTAGCGATGGTCAGTGCGCCTGGGCGACCGGCCTGGGCAATGATCTCGGCTTCTTTTTCGTGGAACTTGGCGTTCAGAACCTTGTGTTCGATGCCTTCTTCCACGAGCAGTCGGGACATGTGCTCGGAGGTTTCGATGGTCGCGGTACCCACCAGCACCGGACGACCCGCCGCCATGCTTTCCTTGATGTCAGCCACGATAGCCGTGTACTTCTCGTCGGCCGTCAGGAACACCAGGTCATTGTAGTCTTTACGTGCCAGCGGCTTGTTCGGCGGAATGACCATGACCTGCAGGCCATAGATCTGATGGAACTCGAACGCCTCGGTGTCAGCCGTACCGGTCATGCCGGACAGTTTGTTGTACAGCCGGAAGTAGTTCTGGAACGTGGTCGATGCCAGGGTCTGGCTTTCGGCCTGAATGTTCAGGTTTTCCTTGGCTTCGATGGCCTGGTGCAGGCCTTCGGACAAACGACGCCCCGGCATGGTACGACCGGTGTGTTCGTCGACCAGGACAACCTGGCCGTCCTGCACGATGTACTCGACGTTGCGGTGGAACAGTTTGTGCGCGCGCAGACCGGAATAAACGTGAGTCAGCAGGCCCAGGTTGTGTGCCGAATACAGGCTTTCACCCTCAGCCAGCAGGCCGATGCGGGTGAGCGTTTCTTCGACGTACTGGTGACCGGCTTCGTTGAGTTCGACCTGACGGGTCTTCTCATCAACGGTGTAGTGGCCGGCCTTGGTGACTTCGCCTTCCACTTCTTCGATGTGCAACTCCAGCTGCGGGATCAGTTTGTTGATCTCGATGTACAGCTTGGAGCTGTCCTCGGCCTGACCGGAAATGATCAGCGGAGTACGGGCTTCGTCGATGAGGATGGAGTCGACTTCGTCGATCACGGCAAAATTGAGTTCACGCTGGAATTTTTCTTCCATGCTGAACGCCATGTTGTCGCGCAGGTAATCGAAACCGAATTCGTTGTTGGTGCCGTAAGTAATGTCGGCGGCGTAAGCCAGACGTTTCTCTTCCGGCGGCTGGAAAGGCGTGACGACGCCGACCGTCAGGCCGAGGAATTCGTAGAGCGGACGCATCCAGTTGGCGTCACGGCGGGCCAGGTAGTCGTTCACTGTCACAACGTGCACGCCCTTGCCGGACAGTGCGTTTAGGTAAACGCCCAGTGTTGCCACCAGGGTCTTGCCTTCACCGGTACGCATTTCCGCGATCATGCCTTCATGCAAGGTCATGCCGCCGATCAACTGGACATCGAAGTGGCGCATACCCATGACGCGCTTGCCGGCTTCGCGGGCGACCGCAAAGGCTTCTGGCAGCAGCTTGTCGAGGGATTCCCCTTTGGCGATGCGGGCCTTGAACTCGTCAGTCTTGGCACGCAATTGATCGTCCGAAAGGGCCACCATTTGCTCTTCGAAGGCATTGACGAATTGCACCGTCTTGAGCATGCGTTTGACTTCACGCTCGTTCTTGCTTCCAAAAAGTTTCTTTAACAAAGGCGCAAACATATCGGCAGGATCTTCCACACTAAAGGGATGGAGGGCGGCCCCGTGAGTCGCCCGTGCAGCCCTCATGGCCGCATGCGAACGAGCATTCTACCCGGAAACGATGGTGAGGAAAGTGGCGTTATTCCACGATGCATGCACTGCGCTGTAACGGGGCTCACTTAAAATAAGGGCTTTTTGCTGAACTTCAAGCCATTCGCGGCAGAAGTTACTTGTTGATTTAATGGGTAAAGCGCGCGCAAAGCAATGGGTCAGGTGCACGTGGTGCTTTCTGCTACCATGGCGGCTCTGTTACTTCAGGTGTCTGATCATGGCATTTCGCCCCCTTACGGCCAGAGCACCCGCCGTTCTGCTTCGCGAAGCCAAGCCGCTGAAAGCTATATTTGGCCACGCTCAACGCCTGGGTCATTTACAACGTCTGCTCGAAAGCCAGTTGCAGCCCGCCGCTCGCGAACATTGCCATGTGGCGTCGTGGCGCGAAGGCAGTTTGTTGCTGATCGTCACCGACGGACATTGGGCGACCCGCCTGCGTTATCAGCAAAAACGTCTACAGCGCCAGCTACAGATGTTTGACGAGTTCGCCAGTTTGACGCGGATTTTGTTCAAGGTTCAGCCGCCGACCGTGCAGCAAGGGGCCGCGGGACATACCATCAGTTTGTCGACGGATGCGGGCGCGACCATACAGGCGACAGCAGACGGGATCAGCGATCCGAATCTGCGGGCCGCGCTGGAGCGCCTGGCGGCCCACGCCAAACCCAAAACCTGACACAGATCCTCATGTAGGAGCAGGCTCGCTCCCACAGGGTCTACAGTGTTCGCTGGTTATCGGCTTTTTTTGCCACCGAGCAACGAGCCCATCAACCCGCGTACCAACTGTCGGCCCAATTGATTGGCCGCCTGTCGCATGGCCGACTTTAATGCCTGACCGGCTGCCGTCCCGAGGAACTCCCCGGCCTGGTCGGTAAAACTTGGCTCTTCGGGTGCAGGCTTGACTGGCGCTGCATCGGGATCGGGGGCCAGCCCCTTGCGCCCCATCAGCACTTCATAAGCCGATTCTCGATCAATCGGTTTGTCATATCGCCCCTGCAATGGCGAACTGGCGATCAGTGCCGCACGTTCGGCCTCGCTCAGCGGTCCGATCCGCGATTGCGGCGGCGCGATCAACACGCGCTGGACCATCTCCGGCGTGCCTTTATCGGCCAACGTACCGACCAATGCCTCGCCAATCCCCAATTCGGTCAATACCGACAAGGCATCGAACGCCGGGTTCGGTCGGAAACCCTCGGCCACGGCGCGCAAGGACTTCTGTTCCTTGGCGGTGAACGCGCGCAAACCGTGCTGGATGCGTAAACCCAACTGAGCCAGCACGTCATCCGGCAAGTCACCCGGCGATTGGGTGACGAAATACACGCCCACGCCTTTAGAACGAATCAGCCGCACCACCTGCTCCAATCGCTCCTGCAACGCCTTGGGTGTACCGGCGAACAACAAATGCGCTTCGTCGAAAAACAACGCCAGCAGCGGTTTGTCCGCATCACCGCGCTCCGGCAACTGCTCGAACAGCTCAGCGAGCAGCCAGAGCAGGAACGTCGCGTAGACCTTCGGTGCTTCGTGAACCAGACGACTGGCATCGAGCAAGTGAATGCGCCCGCGACCGTCAGCGGTTGGCTGCAGGATGTCTTCCAGTTGCAGCGCCGGTTCACCGAACAGCGCTTCGGCGCCTTGTTGCTCCAGCGTTGCCAGACGCCGCAACAGCGCCTGACTTGAGCCGGTAGTCATCAACGCGGCGTCATCCCCGAGCAATTGCGGGTTGTCACGCAGGTGATTGAGCAACGCCTTCAGATCCTTGAGATCCAGCAGCAACAGTCCTTCGCGATCCGCCACCTTGAACGCCGCATACAGCGCCGACTGCTGGCTGTCGGTCAGTTCCAACAGACTACCCAGCAGTAGCGGGCCCATTTCACTCAAGGTAGTGCGCAATGGATGACCAGACTGGCCATGAATGTCCCACAGAGTCACCGGATACGCCTGCGGCTTGTGGTTTAGCCACGGCATCCCGGCGATGCGCTCGGCGATCTTGCCTTGCGGGTTGCCGGCGGCACCGAGACCACACAGGTCGCCCTTGATGTCGGCGGCAAACACCGCCACGCCCGCGTCGCTGAAGGCTTCGGCCATGCGCTGCAACGTGACGGTTTTACCCGTCCCGGTAGCGCCTGCGACCAGACCGTGACGGTTGGCCAGACGCATGGCCTGGGCGATGGGCTGGCCGGCAAGGTCGGCGCCGAGAACGAGTTGCAATGAGTCAGGCATTTTGTCACCCATGGTTAATCTTTGATCCGGCGCGGCCGATACAAAAACCGAGACTGCACAGAAATCAGCGTCGGTAATTCCCTAAGGAAAGAACGGAAATATCAGCTTACTTACAACATTGCCCACTTTGCGTGCCTTTATAAAAGCACGCCCAGGACATTAAGACCTTAGCGGAACCCCAAGCCATGAACAAAAACCTGCGCTTCAGCCATAAGATTTTGCTTGCCGCCGCGCTCATTGTTATTGCCGCATTCGCCTCCTTCACGCTGTACAACGACTATTTACAGCGCAATGCCATCCGCAAAGACCTCGACAATTACCTCAGTGAGATGGGTGACGTCACCGCCAATAACATCCAGACCTGGTTGAACGGCCGAATCCTGCTGATCGACAACCTCGCCCAAAACATCGCCATCAACCCTGAACCGTCTACGGTCGCCAGCCTGCTTGAGCAGAAAGCCCTGACGTCGACCTTCATGGCGTCCTACCTGGGTGATGCCACCGGTAGCTTTACTATTCGCCCGGACGCCAAGATGCCCGCCGGCTTCGACCCACGGGTTCGTCCTTGGTACAAAGGTGCGCAAAGCAGCAGCACCGCGACCCTGACCGAACCGTACATCGACGCGGCCACCGGCCAGACCATCATTTCCATTGCCACCGCCTCAAGGAGTGCCGGACAAAGCGTCGGCGTGGTGGGCGGTGACTTGAGCCTGCAAACCCTGATCGACACCCTCAGCGGTCGTGACTTCAACGGCATGGGGTATGCCTTTCTGGTCAGTGCTGACGGCAAAATCCTGGTTCACCCGGACAAAGCCCTGGTGATGAAGTCCCTGAACGAGGCGTACCCGAAAAATACCCCGCGCATCAGCAGCGCCTACAGTGAAGTGGAGGTCGACGGCAAGACCCGCATCGTCACCTTCACCGCGATCAAAGGACTGCCGTCGGTCAACTGGTACATCGGTTTGTCGGTGGACAAGGACAAAGCCTTCTCGATGCTCAGCGATTTCCGCGCTTCGGCGGTCGTCGCGACGATTATTGCCGTGGCGATCATCATCGCGCTGTTGGGCATGTTGATCCGCATCCTGATCCAGCCGCTGCACGTCATGACCCGCGCCATGGCCGACATTGCCGACGGTGAAGGCGATTTGACCAAGCGACTGACCATCCTGAGCAACGATGAGTTCGGTATTCTCGGTACGGCGTTCAACCGCTTTGTGGAACGTATTCACACCTCGATTCGCGAAGTGTCCTCGGCCACCGGGCAAGTCAACGAAGTGGCGCTGCGTGTCGTGGCCGCCTCGAACTCCTCGATGTTCAACTCCGACCAGCAGGCCACGCGCACCAGCAGCGTTGCCGCTGCGATCAATCAACTCGGGGCCGCCACTCAGGAAATCGCCCGTAATGCCGCGCAAGCGTCGAGCCAGGCCAGTGATGCCCGCAGCCTGGCCGAAGAGGGTCAGCAAGTGGTGGATCGCAGCATTGTCGCGATGAATCAGCTGTCGAGCATGCTCAGCGCATCGAGCACCAACATCGAATCGTTGAACAGCAAAACCGTGAACATCGGGCAGATTCTGGAAGTGATCACCAGCATTTCCCAACAAACCAACCTGCTGGCACTCAACGCAGCCATCGAAGCGGCCCGCGCCGGTGAAGCCGGTCGCGGCTTCGCGGTGGTGGCGGACGAAGTGCGCAACCTGGCGCACCGCACGCAGGAATCGGCGCAACAGGTGCAGACCATGATAGAGGAGCTGCAAGTCGGCGCCCGCGAATCTGTCAGCACCATGAGCGACAGCCAGCGCCACAGTCAGGACAGCGTGGAAATCGCCAACCTGGCGGGGGAGCGGTTGAACAGCGTGACGTTACGCATCGGAGAAATCGACGGGATGAACCAGTCGGTGGCGACGGCGACCGAAGAGCAGACCGCCGTAGTGGAATCGATCAACGTCGACATCACCGAGATCAATACGCTGAACCAGGAAGGCGTTGAAAACCTGCAATCGACCTTGCGCGCGTGCTCCGATCTGGAGCAGCAGGCTTCGCGTCTTAAGCAGTTGGTAGGCAGTTTCCGTATCTAGCGTCTGTTCTGGCCCCTTCGCGGGCAAGCCCGCTTCTACAGGTTTTTGTACTAACCCTGTGGGAGCGAGCCTGCTCGCGATAGCGGTCTATCAAACACCGGGCTGTGCCGGGCGGCGGAGATGAAATTCAAGCGGGCTTGATCATGTCTTCACGGTCTTGCTGTAACTGCTCCCACAACTCGGCAGCACCGGGAAACTCCGTGCCGTCGTCGGGACTCATGTCATCCGGGTCATAGCGACTCAAACAGCCCTCGCCCACTGTTGCCGGTGCTTTAGAAGTGGCTTTGTCGAGTGGATCGGCCATGTTCAATATCCTCAGTGCAGAAACGGCGAAGGGCCTGAAGCGATTGAACGCCCAGGCCCTTCGGATTTCAACTGCATTGCGGTGTTATCAGAACACGACCGTCTTGTTGCCGTGGACCAACACCCGGTCTTCCAGGTGATAACGTAGGCCGCGTGCCAACACCATCTTCTCGACATCACGGCCGAAACGCACCATGTCTTCAATGCTGTCACTGTGGCTGACACGCACCACGTCCTGCTCGATGATCGGGCCGGCGTCCAGTTCTTCAGTCACGTAGTGGCAGGTTGCACCGATCAACTTCACACCCCGCATGGAAGCCTGGTGATACGGCTTGGCACCGACGAACGACGGCAGGAAGCTGTGGTGAATGTTGATGACCTTATGCGCATATTCGCTGCACAACGCCGGCGGCAGGATTTGCATGTAGCGGGCAAGCACGACCACTTCAGCATCGTGCTGTTTGACCAGACGCGAAACTTCGGCAAACGCCGGCTCTTTGTCCTGTGGATTGACCGGCACATGGTAGTAAGGAATGCCGTGCCACTCGACCATGCTGCGCAAGTCGTCATGGTTGGAAATCACGCAGGAGATTTCGCAATCCAGTTCATCGCTATGCCAGCGGTGCAGCAAGTCGGCCAGACAGTGAGACTCGCGGCTGGCCATTAACACCACGCGTTTCTTCTGCGCGGTATCGGTGATGCGCCAGTCCATCGAGAACTCTTTGGCAATCGGCGCAAAGGCTTCGCGAAAGGCTTCGATACCGAAAGGCAGCGAGTCGGCACGAATTTCGTGACGCATGAAGAACCAGCCACTGAGATTGTCCGAGTGATGGCTCGCTTCGGTGATCCAGCCGTTATGTGACGCCAGAAAGTTACTGACTTTAGCAACAATACCGACGCGGTCCGGACAAGCAATCACCAGCCGAAAAGTGCGCATGAGGGAAAACTCCAGAACTTCGCAAAGGCCGCCATTCTAGCGATTGCGCAGCAAAACTACAGTATTGATGACTGATTGCCCTGCACAGCGGTCGTGGACCCGACTCTGAAAGCAGGCGTTCCCCGCGCGGTGGTGATCTTTTGGTCGATATCAAGAGTCAAATTGTGAATAGCTGTGATGTTTGCTGACACTATTTAACGACCTATTCAATTTCCACCCTGTTCATCACAAGTAATTTAATTAAAACGTCGGTTAAATGTTTACTTGATGAAACACCCTGACTATTATTGCCCCACTGTCACCTGCCATCCAGCCTCCAACATAAGGTAGTCCTCATGTCCTTGATCAACGAATACCGTGCCACCGAAGAAGCTATCAAAGAGCTGCAAGCCCGTTTGAAAAACCTGTCCCAAGACGACAAACTGCAAACTGAGCTGGAATTCGAAGGCAAACTGCGCACCCTGATGGGCGAATACTCCAAGTCCCTGCGTGACATCATCGCGCTGCTGGATCCAGAGTCCAAATCCAAAGCACCACGCGGCGGCGCAGTAAAAACTACTGGCACCAAGCGCGCTCGTAAAGTTAAACAATACAAAAACCCGCACAACGGCGAAGTCATCGAAACCAAAGGTGGCAACCACAAAACGCTGAAAGAGTGGAAAGCCAAGTGGGGCGGCGACGTGGTTGAAGGCTGGGCTACTCTGCTGGGCTAAGCCGCAGAGCTTGTCGCAGACGAATCCATGACAAAAAAGAACGCCAGCGAATGCTGGCGTTTTTTTATGCTCGTGCTGGAAGCATGACTGTTTTCGTTTTCAAAGATTCAAACGTGTTCGTAATGCATCGACATAATTTTGCCATTCATTCAGCACTGTACGCTGCAACGGTGTAGCAGTTTCGTTCAATTGGGCCGCGGCTTCTGCAAACGAATCCAGGGTATGGGGTGCCCCCCACTCGGGTGCTGACAAACGTTTCTGACAGAATAATCGCCAGCGCTCTTGCTCCTCGGAATTCAACGTATCGGGGAAGTTACGTGCGCGATATCGAAACAATAATTCAGGTAAACGTTCGTCATCGAAAGGCCATTGTTCTTGTGCTAGTTGCACAGGGTCCGCGGCTCTGACTTGCTCGCATAGACGACGATCCCGGTCACCGATAAAACCATCGTATAACTGTTGTTCGGGATCCTGGCTTGGCGTGAAATCTTCGCTGCTATAAATCGCCTGCACTTTATCTCGCCAAACTTGTTGTGCGTCGATTAGCCGCAGCGATCGCTCCTGATAAAGCGCCATGTCCAGCCCCAGGCGTTTCTGGTCGTCGGGACGAAGTACCGACAAGGGTGCGACCACCGGGCACTTGTTGATGTGAATGAGTTTAAGCGGCACGGGCAGTTCGCCTTCGGCCAGATCATCGCGACGGGTGTACAGCCGCTGTCGCAAGGTCTCGGCATCCAGATCCAGCAAACCCTGGGGATCCAGGTGCAGGTCGCAGACAATCAATGCATTCTTGTTACGCGGGTGCCAGGCCAGTGGCAGCACCACACCGACATAGCTGCGGGCCGCCGAAAACCGCCCGGAAATATGCACCATCGGTTGCAACAGGCGAATCTGGTCCATCACCTTTTGCTTACTGCGCAACTTGAATAGCCAGTCATACAACTTCGGCTGTTTTTCACGAATCAGACGCGCCAGCGCGATGGTGGCGCGCACGTCGGATAGCGCTTCGTGGGCGTTTCCGTGATCAATGCCGTTAGCGGCGCTCAGACGTTCAAGTTTGAGCGTCACTCGGCCCTCGTCGTCCGTGGGCCAGACGAGCCCATCAGGACGCAAGGCATACGCTGCACGCACCACATCGATCAGGTCCCAGCGACTGTTCCCCCCCTGCCACTCGCGTGCATATGGATCGAAAAAGTTTCGATACAGACTGTAACGGGTCATCTCGTCGTCAAAACGCAGCGTGTTGTAACCCGCACCGCACGTGCCAGGCGCCGCCAACTGGGCATGCACACGTGTCATGAAATCTGCTTCGCTCAAGCCTTGCTCCGCCAGTCGACCTGGCGTTATTCCGGTGATGGCGCACGCCGCCGGGTGCGGCAGGATGTCATCACTGGGCTGGCAGTAAAGATTGACCGGTTCGTCTATTTCATTGAGATCGAAGTCGGTGCGAATCCCCGCGACTTGCAGCGGACGGTCGCATCGGGGGCTGATGCCAGTGGTTTCATAGTCGTACCAGAAGATCGAGGTCACGGGTTGTTCCTGAACTGAAGATCGACGAAGTCTAGGCGCTCACATCCCGCCCCGGCCAGTAACTTGTCATTCAATCACCTCTCGTTACTCCCCGTGCAATACATAGTTATGTCGTTTTCCCCCGAGAGGCTGCTAGCATCGAACAGACATCGAATCCCGAACAGGCCACACAGGTTGCCCATGCTCGAGACCACAGCACTGCCAAGGAAAGCGACGCTGTACCCGCCACTGGACACACGGTATCAAGTCGAAACGCCCGAAGGCATCGACTTGCCACTGCGTCCCGCCGGATTGATGGTGCGAGCGCTGGCCTTCGCCATCGACCTCGGGTTACGCGGGCTGATCCTCGGCCTGCTGTTTATGGTGCTGGCGTTTCTCGGAAAGCTTGGCGCCGGGCTGGGCTCGCTCCTGCTGTTCGGCGTGAGCTGGTGGTACATGGTGCTGTTCGAAGTGCTCAATCAGGGGCGATCACCGGGCAAACAGTGGATGGGCTTGCGCGTGGTGCAGGACGACGGCACACCGATCGGCTGGTCCGCTTCGCTGCTGCGCAACCTGCTTAGATTTGTCGACATGCTGCCCTTCGGCTACTTCCTCGGTGCTATCAGCTGCCTGCAACATTCCACCTTCAAACGCCTCGGTGACCTCGCGGCCGGCACGCTTGTGATCTACCGCGAACAACCGCTCACTCGACCGCAACTGCCCGAAGCCCCGCCAGTGCGCCCGGCTTTTGCCCTGACGCTGTCCGAACAACGCGCCATCCTCGGTTTTGCCGAGCGCCAGGGTGAACTCTCCCAGGCGCGCACCCGTGAGCTCGCCTCGATTCTCGCGCAACCGTTGCAGGTCGACCCGCCGCGCGCCGTGGCAGAACTCAACGGCATCGCCCGCGGCTTGTTGGGTCCGGCATGAAGCAAAGTCTTTTCGAACAGCGCCACAAGGCCGAGTGGGAACAGTTTTCCCTGATGCTGGGCCAACTGGAGCGCGGTAAGGCCTCGTCCCGGATCGGCAACTTCCCCAAGGACTACCGTCGTCTCTGCCAACATTTGGCATTGGCTCAGGAACGGGGCTACAGCAGTTTTCTGATCGACTCATTGCAGCAGCTCGTGCTGCGCGGGCATCAACAGCTGTATCGGCATCGCAGCGGGCTGGGCGCCAACGTGGCGGGCTTCATCCTGGCCGGTTTTCCGCGATTGGTGCGCGAACAATGGCGCTTTGTACTCGCCGCCGGCCTGATGTTTTTTGGCAGCCTGATCGGCTTCTCGCTGTTGGTGTACCTGTTCCCGGACCTCGTCTACAACCTGATTCCGGCCGAGCAGGTCAGCGAATTGCAGAGCATGTACGACCCGGTCGCCGGCCATTTGGGACGCACAACGGAACGCGCCTCCAGTGAAGACTGGGTGATGTTCGGTTACTACATCATGCACAACATCGGTATCGCCTTTCAGACCTTCGCCAGCGGTTTGCTACTGGGGCTGGGCAGCGCGTTTTTCCTGCTGTTCAACGGCTTGATGATCGGTGCAGTGGCCGGGCACCTGACGCACGTCGGCTACGGGCAAACGTTCTGGTCGTTCGTGATTGGGCACGGTGCTTTTGAACTGACGGCCATCGCCCTGTCCGGTGCCGCCGGCCTACAACTGGGTTGGGCGCTGATCGCACCGGGACGCCTGCCGCGCGCCGAAGCATTGCGACGGGCGGCGGGCAAGAGCGTGTTGCTGATCTGCGGCGTCATGTTGTTCCTGTTGATTGCGGCGTTTATCGAAGCTTACTGGTCGTCGATGACCGCTCCGGCACCGATGACCAAATACCTGGTCGGCGCCACGCTCTGGGCGTTGGTCGTAACCTATCTGCTGTTTGCCGGACGGGCTCGCCATGCGCCTGAGTGACGCCACGGTCGTGATCCGCCCGCGCAAAACCTGGGAAGCCATGGACCTGGGCGTGCTGTTGAGCCAGCGCCATCGTCGTCTGTTGATGACCAGTTGGGCCATCGTGACCTTGCCGATCTTCGCCTTGCTCAGCGCGATGTTCTGGGATTCGCCGTCCCTCGCTGTGTTTATCTTCTGGTGGCTCAAACCGGCGTTCGAGCGTCTGCCGTTGTTCATCCTGTCCAAAAGCCTGTTCGGCGAAACACCGACGTTGGAACAGGCGCTGCGCGAATGGCCGCGCCTGCTCAAGCCGCAACTGCTGGCCAGCCTGACTTGGCGCCGCCTGAGTCTGAGCCGCAGTTTTGTGATGCCGGTGGTGCAACTTGAAGGCTTGAGTGGCGAAGCGCGACAACAGCGGTTGCAGGTACTGCTGCAGCGCAACGCCGGCGCGGCGCAATGGCTGACGATCATCGGCGTGCATCTGGAAAGCGCGTTGTGGGTTGGTTTGATGGTGTTGTTCTACCTCTTCCTGCCACAGCAGGTCGAACTCGACTGGAGCTGGCAGACCCTAATCACCGCCGTCGTGCAGGACTGGCGCTGGCTGGAACACCTGACCAATGCTTTTTACGTGCTGGTGCTGATTGTCTGGGAGCCGGTCTATGTCGCCTGCGGTTTCAGTCTTTACCTGAATCGGCGCACGGTGCTGGAGGCCTGGGATATTGAACTGGTGTTTCGCCGCTTACGCCAACGCCTCAATACAACCACCCTCTCCCTGATGCTGGCGGCAATCCTGTTGCTGCCTGGCGCGCAACACGTTTGGGCCGCCGAGCCTGTCATCACTCCGGACAGTCCTCGTCTGCTCAATCAACCGTTGACCAGCCAGGCTTCAAAAGACAGCATCAAAGCCCTCCTCGACAAGCCACCGTTCAAGAACAGGGAAACGGTCACCCGCTATCAGTTTGGCGATGATAAACCCGAGGCAAAAACCCCGAATGACGGCAAAACACCCGAATGGCTGAAGGTGTTGTTGGCGCTGCTGGACAGCCAGCGTTTCGGCTTCCTCGCCACCGCAATTGAACTGCTGCTGTGGAGCGCGATTATCGGCGGTATCGGCATATTGATCTGGCGTTACCGTGAGTGGTTGCAGGCGTTCGTCAGCCGTCGCCCCGCGTTGAAAAGCAAAGTCGCTCGGCCGTTACCGCAACAGGCTTTCGGCCTGGACCTTAGCCGCGAAACCCTGCCCGCCGACATTGCCGCCAGTGCTGAAAGTCTCTGGCAAACCAATCCGCGCGCGGCCCTCGGTTTGCTCTATCGCGCCCTGCTCAGCCACTTGCTGCACGACCACCACATGGCGCTGAAACCCGCCGACACCGAAGGCGAGGTTCTGCGGCGCGTCGAACAATTGCAGCAACCCGCGTTGCTGGCTTTTAGCAAAACCCTGACCGGTCACTGGCAAAACATGGCCTATGGTCATCGCCTGCCACCCGCGTATCTGCAACAGGAACTGTGTGACGGGTGGCGGGCTTTGTTCGGCCCGGGAGCAGCCCAGTGAGCCGGCGATTGTGGCAGGTGACCAGCGTATTCATCGTCCTGTTGGTCGGTGCGCTGAGCATTTATCTGTACCTGAAAGCCACGCCCTATCAGGTTGAAATCGATCACGGCCCATCGCCTGAAGCGCAGGCCAACCCCTACCTCGCCGCTGAACATTTTTTGCGCAAGCAGGGCCTGACCGTCAGCCATGCCAATGGCCTTGACGTGCTGCCCACCCTCGATCCCCATCAGCACAGTCTGTTGCTGCTCGGGGATCGCCACAACATGACCCCGCGTCAGATTGATCAAGTCTTGAACTGGACTCGAGCCGGTGGGCGTATTTTATTTGTGGCCCAATCCCTTTGGGATGAAAAGACCGGCCAGAGCAACGACCTGCTGCTCGACCGGGTGCAATTGCACCAGTCGCTGAGCAAAGACCTCAAGGACCCGCCACCCGACATCCTCGACGATCAATATCCCAAACTGACCAAGCTGTATCTGGAGGATGAAGAAGCACCGGCCTACGCGAATTTCGACACGGCCTTCCATCTCGATGATCCGAAAAACCTCGCGCAAGCCTGGGCCAACAGCGGCAAGGCCACGCACATGATGCAGCTCAATCAAGGGCTCGGTTCGATCACCGTGGTCACCGATGCCGACCTGTGGAAAACCCCGGCCATCGACCAGTACGACAATGCCTGGCTGCTCTGGTATCTGACGGCGGACACGAGCGTGACGTTGCTGTTCAACACCGATCACGACAACTTGCTGACCTTGCTGTGGCGTTATTTCCCACAGTCATTGGTGGCCTTGATTGCGCTGATCATCCTGGGATTCTGGCATGTCGGCGTGCGCCAGGGTCCGCTGCTGGAACCCGCATCGAAAGGCCGCCGCCAACTCCAGGAACACCTGCGCGCCAGTGCCGATTTCATGTTGCGCCGCAACGGCCAGCAGCACCTGCTGCAAGCCTTGCAACAAGACATCCTGCGCCGTGTGCGGCGCCGTCAACCCGGTTTTGAACAACTCGGCGTTGCCGAGCAATGGCGGGTGCTCTCACGCCTGACCGGCCAACCCACACGCGCTATCAGCCAGGCCATGAGCCCGCGATCGAAGCAGCGGCTGTCCAGCGCTCACTTCAGCCGTCTGGTCGCCCACCTGCAAACCTTGAGGAACGTTTTATGAGTGAACAGATCGAGCCCGGCTCGCCGACTCACGCCACCCAGCAACGCCAGCGCGCCAGTCAATTGGCCCAGGCCGTGCGCGGCGAATTGCAGAAAGCGGTGATCGGCCAGAACACGGTGATCGACGACGTCCTCACCGCGCTGATCGCCGGCGGCCATGTGCTGCTGGAAGGCGTGCCAGGGTTGGGCAAGACCTTGCTGGTGCGCGCCCTCGCTCGCTGCTTCGGCGGCGAATTCGCGCGTATCCAGTTCACCCCGGACCTGATGCCCAGCGACGTCACCGGGCACGCGGTCTACGACCTGAACACCGAGCAGTTCAAACTGCGCAAAGGCCCGGTGTTCACCAACCTGCTACTGGCCGACGAGATCAACCGCGCCCCGGCGAAAACCCAATCCGCGCTGCTCGAAGCGATGCAGGAACGCCAGGTCACCCTCGAAGGCCGCGCCCTGCCCATCGTGCAACCGTTCATGGTGCTCGCCACGCAAAACCCGATCGAACAGGAAGGCACGTATCCACTGCCCGAAGCCGAGCTCGACCGCTTCATGCTCAAGGTGCGCATGGACTACCCCGATGCCGAGCAGGAGTTGAACATGGTCCGTCAGGTCAGCCGTTCGACCCGCGCCGACATGCTCGACGTGCAACCGCTGCGCACCGTACTGCAAGCCAAAGACGTGCTGGCTTTGCAGCGTATTGCCAGTGATTTGCCACTGGATGATCAGGTCCTCGATTACGCCGTGCGCCTGGCCCGCAGCACGCGCACCTGGCCGGGCTTGACCCTCGGCGCCGGGCCGCGTGCGTCCATCGCTTTAGTGCGTTGTGCCCGAGCCCGTGCCTTGCTGCGCGGCGGCGAGTTTGTGATTCCGGATGACATCAAAGGCTGTGCATTGGCGGTGCTGCGCCACCGCGTGCGCATCGCGCCGGAGCTGGACATCGAAGGGCTGGACGCCGATCAGGTGCTCAAGCAACTGCTCGATCAAGTGCCGGCGCCACGATTGTGAAACCGTCCCGCCTGCTGTTGAGCTGGCTCGCGATCCTGCTGGCCATCGGCATTGTGTTGGGCGCGTTGCGGGCGCTGGACATCGCCGTCCCATCGACGCTGTTATCGATCAATTGGGGGTTGCTGTTGGCGTTGCTGGCCTTGGCGATCCTCGACGTCATTCGCCTCAAGCGCCTGCCCTCGCCTCGTGTGCAACGGCAGATGCCCGGCAGTCTGGCGCTCGGCCGATGGAGCGAAGTGCGGCTGGAGGTCGAGCATGACTTTGCTCAATCACTCAATGCCGACATTTTCGATCATGTTCCGGATGGCCTGAGCTTCGAAAACCTCCCGCTCTCGGTTGAACTGCAACCCGGCCAACAGAGTGTGATTGGCTATCGGCTGCGTCCGCTCAAACGCGGCCATTTCAGTTTCGAACACTGCGAAATCAACCTGCCAAGCCCTCTCGGCTTATGGTCCGACAAACGCCTGCTAAACGTGGTCGACAGCACCCGCGTCTACCCCGACTTCGCTCGCCTCTATGGCGGCGAACTGTTGGCAGTGGACAACTGGCTCAGCCAACTCGGCGTGCGTCAGCGGCAACGTCGCGGGTTGGGTCTGGAGTTTCATCAACTGCGCGAATTTCGCGAAGGCGACAGCCTGCGCCAGATCGACTGGAAAGCCACCGCCCGGCAACGCACGCCGATTGCCCGTGAGTATCAGGACGAGCGCGACCAGCAGATCATTTTCATGCTCGATTGCGGCCGGCGCATGCGCAGTCAGGATGGCGAACTCGCGCATTTCGATCACGCACTCAATGCCTGTCTGCTACTCAGCTACATCGCCCTGCGCCAGGGTGATGCCGTGGGCCTGAGTACGTTCGCCAGCGACCGTGCGCATTACCTCGCCCCGGTCAAAGGCACTGGCCAACTCAATGTATTGCTAAACAGTGTCTACGACCTCGACAGCAGCCAACGTCCCGCCGATTACCAGGCGGCCGCCACTCAGTTGCTGGCCCGACAGAAACGCCGGGCGCTGGTGGTGCTGGTCACCAACCTGCGCGATGAAGACGATGAAGAACTGCTGACCGCCATCAAACGCCTAAGCAAACAGCATCGGGTGCTGGTGGCGAGTTTGCGCGAAAACTTGCTCGACCATTTGCGGCACGTGCCGGTGCAAACCTTGCCGGAGGCGCTGGCGTACTGCGGGACGGTGGATTATCTAAATGCACGGGCAGAACTCCATGAGCGGTTGATTGCTCATGGAGTGCCAGTGGTGGATGCTCGGCCCTCAGAACTGGGGGCCGAGTTGGTGACGCGGTATCTATGCTGGAAAAGGGCTGGCGTAATTTAACGATCGTTCTCTGTACAAAAGGATCATTGGGCTCGCGCTTTAAATCAATATACCTCCCTCACAAATTGGACACCTGCACCCACTTCGATTGAGACGGACCCGTCAGGGTTATTAATTCGAACAAGTATGTCGAAATAACGAGGTTGACTCGAATGGTAAGTTTTAGTCACCCATCCTCCCGCAACTGACTTAACCGAGCCATCCGGTGCACCGTAGTTAAAAAAGAAAACCTCTTCCCCCATCACCCCCTCCCCTGTAGAAGTATCAACCAGTCGGAAAGAGATTTCTGCTGTGTCCCCTACCGTGTAATCTCCACTGCCCTTGAACTCAACAAGATTTCGGGTGCGATCCAGAACCGTAAACGTTTTCGCGGCTGAAACGCCCTCTACTGTCATTGCGACGAGGTCGTAAACCCCAGCTTTATCAGGCACAAAATGGATGTCAGTAAATCCATTAATATTAGAGTGGGACGATGGAAGTTCGAGCCCAGGGTAACGCCAAAGAACTTCAACATTCCTTACGGAATGACCGGTCTGACGAGAACCCAATTTTGCATAGGCTGTTGTTTTAACTCCTACATAAGTCTGCGTACTTTCTGAGGTGACACTCTCTATGACGAGATCACCGTACAACACCGTAAACAACATCAGCTCGGTATTCCACCCGCCATATCCCCCTCGCACGGTGGCTCCCAGAACACTCGGCTTGTCCGCAGAAAGCCTGAACACCACACTTGCTTTACCTTCAACGTCCGTCTTCGTCGGCGCAATCGTAACTTCTGGAAAATCCCACATTACCTCGACGTCCGCCAAAGGTTTTCCGGTAATAGTTGAAACCACCATAGCCTGTGCCGAAACCTCCTGACCCGGATACCCGGTTGGCTCTGTGCTGAGTAGCGTCTGTATTTCCTGGGGATCATTCAAGAAAAACGGAAACGACACCGAATCGGCATAATCCTCATCCCCCACCGTCGCAGTTAGCACAGCCGCGCCTGGCGTAGTTGGAACAAACCTCACTTTCGCCACCCCATAGAAATCAGTCACTGAGGTCACAACCCCAATATCCAGGCTACGCCATGTCACCGACCACCCCACCATCGCCCTGCCACTGATGGCCGACACCACAGTAATCTGCCCAAAAAATTCCTGCCCCCAATCCAGAGTCTGATCAACGCGGCTGTTCCCGATGATTTTCACCACCTGCGCGCCTTCCCCCAAGGACATCGCGTTCGCCGGCGACAGACTCGCCAGTCGCTGCGACGACAATCGCAACGCAAAACTAGCGTCCTTCAAATCGCCGGCTTTGAACGTGTATTGCAAGCCCACCACGTCGTAGAACTTGCGTGGCACCCCCAGCGCCGCCGGCAAAAACTGGATACCCAGTTCGACAGGCCCGGTCCCCGTCATACCTAGCGCCAAGTCACGATCAAACAATGGGCTGTTCTCTGGAGCCAACAACTCAAACGTGTGCTCTCCCTTGCGACGCGGGAAGTAGGTCTTTTCGCCCCAGGTGTGAGCCGGTCCGCCGTCAAACTTGACCAACAGCCCCTCCCACGGATCGTTCGCCAGTGTCGTAACCCCCATCGTGCGTTTATCTTCAAAGCCGTCAAAAGGACTGACCACCAACGCCTGAACTTCATGTGCTCCATCGATTAACGGCGAAAAATCAACACCGGACCAACCATCGTTATCGGAATGCATCACGCTCGGCCCCTGCGGCGTCGTCCATGTCACGGGCACCTGATTCACAGCGCGCCGGGTGAAATGAGAGAACACTTGAACCCACTGCCACGCAGGTTCCTGACCCACCACCGGGTCCACCGGCGATTCACGCCACGCCTCGATTCTGATTTTGTTATGCGCCAGCATCATCGGCTTGGCGGTGGCAACGAAGTTCAACTGAGGCAGTGCCAACGCCAGGGCAAAGTCGCCGGGTGTCTGACTGGCGGTGAAGTCCAGCATCCAGGTCGCGCCCCCATCGCTCAGGTTTTGCGAGAGGTTCAGGGCAGGTTGAACGGTTGCGCCCAACTGATCGGCCGGCGTCCCCGACCATGTCAGCAATGCCTCCAGCCCCACCAGCGGGCTCAGTGCATTGGGCAAAACGTTGAAGCGGTGAAGAGCCCCCAGGCACGGATAGAACGACCGACCGACCAACGCTGCCGAAATCTGATCCAGCATCAGGCTCACTTCTTCCGCCAGATCCATGGATACCAAGCGCCCAGGCAGCTCCCGAACGGTTGAAACGCCTTCAAGCCGTAGCTCCAGCTCAAACAGACGGCTGATGCTGTCATTCGCTTGTGAGACCAGTTCCCACTCCACACCGGCTGCCGCGAGTGACTTGGGCGTATCAAGATCGCCGGGCACCAGCCCGATATCCGGCGCTGCACCTCGCCAGTGCAAACTGATGTTTTTGCCGACCCATGTACTGCCCGGGACCGGTACGACTTTCAAGATATGTGTCTCCCCACGCCGGCAGAGTAGGCCGAGTGTATTGCGCTCGACTTCCACATTATCCAGCAGGAACTTGACTTCACTTTTCCAGGGACTGGTAGCAAAGGCCTTCACATTAAAAAGCTGTTCAACCGCAACGGCCTCCGCATGGGCCTTGATGCTGGCCGTGACAACTTGATCCCCTGAACGTGTTGGCGCATACAGCACACTGGCCCAGCCACCGGCACCCGAACGAGTCGAAATAGTGCCATCAGGCGTAATCCAGTCGACCTGCGTGTTGTTCACCGGATCACCGTCGCCACTGACCACGACGTGCACCACTTGCACCCGCAACAGCACGCTTTCGTTTTCATCCACCACCGGAAACTTGTTGGCCTCGCGTACCTCACCGACCTTGACCAGATTGCGCGCCAGCGACATGGTTTTTTTCGGTGAGGGGGACAACAGCTTCGAGCAGGCCAGCTCCAGATAAAACCGACCGTCAAGACGATCCTCGCTCGTCAGGGTCCAGGCCATTTCGACACCAATGACCGGCACCCAATGCTCAAGCGCCGGGCTGACAACAACCCCCAGTTGCACATGGGAATCGCCGCTCCAGCGCAATGACAATTCCGTGCCCAACAACGGGCTGTCTGCGGGCAGTTTTACCGTCACCGGATAATCCGAGCCCCGATTGGGGTAGCCGGTTTTTTCCTCCCAGCGCTTCTCAACGCCCTCGACGACCGCCAATACGTCCTTCCACGGATCCGTCGCCAATACCCGGACGTCCAACGACTGAGTGACCACACCAGCGGCGTAATAGGGGCTGTCGACAGAGGCCTGAATGACAACGTTGCCGTGTGCCTGTGGTTCAAAATCGAAGTAAGCCCAGCCTTGGTCATTCGTGACGCCAGCGCCTTTCACCCCTTGGCCTTCAAGTGTCCAGGTCACCGTTCGCCCGCTGAGGGGATGGCCGGTGTAGTACGACGCCACTTGAACGCCCAGACGTACACCCTGCCCGTATTCGAGCACCGGGTAATACGCTGCCTCGAACACGTCGCGGAACACCACCCGATGATGCCCTAGCGACACATTCACCGGATAAGGCTCGGCGGTGTATTGGTTAAGCAGGTTCATCGAGAAAAGGTAAGGCCCCTCCTCGCCAATCAACGGGCAATCAAGTTGCCATTGATCCTCTAGCGGATGATTCATACCCCAGTCCGGCGACGCGACAATCGCATCAAGCGGATTATCGTCGCTGGTCAACGCTGCGTGGGTGTCCTGCCAGGCATTATCTGGTGCGGGGAGGAATTTCAACCGGTGAGCAAGACTCGCGGCGGCCCCCAGGCACATGTACAGCGTCGCAGCAGGTGACACAGGCTCTTCATCCAGCATTAGCCCTTGCATCACCGCTGGCTCCAGATGCAATTGGAGATTGATTTGGGTGATGCAGATGCCCGAGATGGGGTCATTGGGGGTATTGGCCGGACTGGACACGTCGACGGTGAGCGTGTCCCCGGCACTGAATGGCAGCGCCAGTTCGACTTCGTACTTGATCGGCTTGAACTCCAGCGGCTGACCGTTCCTCAGCCGCGCCTGATCTTCCCCTATATCCCGTGATGCACCCGGCGGCAACGGGATTACCAAAGTCTCTTGCTGCCCATCAATACTGATCTTCAGCGTGCCCGCGTCGATGTGCCGGGTCTCGCACCAGAAACCGAGGACATAGCGCGCTTGCGCACCCGGATTCTTGGGGACCCTCAACGACTGACTGACCGAAGACCTGTTTCCAGCCTTCAGAAAAGGAGTCAATACGCCTTCATGGACTTCACTTGCTTTACTCAACCAGCTTGGATTTATCGGACCTTTCTTCCAATCGGTAAACCCCTGCTCGAAACCGCCATTGCGGATTAGACTTTCATTGGCCTGAATGATCGGTTCATTCATGACGGACGGCTCCTTCGACGGTTGGGTTTTGCTCCGGGTTTTCGGCTTGGGTCACCAGGTCTTCGACGGTTCGCGCGAAGGTCGGCTTGCCGGCTTTGGCTGTGAACCGGATCCGCAGAATGATGTCCGTCAACGAGAGCAGCATGGCGTGCTGCGACGCTTTTGTCGGCCGCGGAAAATTCAACGTCCAGCGCGACACTGCCCCGGTGTTTTCGAAGGGGTTGAGCAGCCCTTCATCAGGTTTCATTGCCGTCATGCCGTTGTCGGTAATCCCCATCGACAAGACGATTTGTTGACCACTGCGCAGGTTGACTTGCACGTCGGAGGGGCCAGTGGCACCGTCCGGGTTGTGCAAATACCTCACTGACTGACTCGATGCCTGGGTCGCGATCATGCTGCTGATCTGCAACAAGCTTGCTCGTACATTTTCGTAAGGTCCGGTCAGCACCGGCAGATCGACCTCGACCGAGGTGATTTGTCGGCAGTAATGCCCCGGATGATCGCGATCGAACAGCAACTGGGTAAGCTTGAATTCCAGTGTCCCCCGGTCCTGCAACTGCTGCAGCGCCGACGTCCAATTGTCGATCCCCACTTGCGGTTCGACCTTGTCGTCAAACAGTTGCCGCAAGGATACGGTTTTGACCAGTTCGAGCCGACGTTCATGGCGTTGCAGGTATTCACGCTCCATGCGCAACAAATGCCCGCGCAGGTGTTCGCCTGCGGTCAAGCCGTGACGGTTATCCAGCCAGACCTGGGGCAGGGGGAGATTCGCGTCGTAATCGCCAGTTTCCGCGTTCAACGAAGCCTGGGCGTTGAGGCATAAACTGACGACCGCATCGTGCGCCTGATAATGCAGCGCCTTGAACTGGCCCAGCAACCAGCCAAACAATTCGGCATTGGTCGCACGCTTCTTGAGGAAGTTGTAAACCGTCAGCGCCTGACTGTTGGCCGTGAGGGTTTGCTGCAGGCTGGCTTTGGCCGCCTCGACGGCATGCTGTTGAGCGCCGATCTGCTCATCGATCGCGCGAATCTCCGCTGTCGCTTGACTGCGCTGCAGCGCCCATTCGTTACGGCGCCGGCGGTAAGCTTCGGTGGTGGCTTGCTTGTCCGCGTCCAGCTGCTTGACCGCCGAAGCGATGTCCAATCCGAAGCACACCGCATTGATGAGTTCGTCAGGGCGAAATCCACCATTGGCCAAACCGAACACATTGGGCAGAGCAGCCAGCGCCCCGGCTGCGGGCTTGATGCTTGAGGACACCAGTGACAGTTTTTTTGACTCCTGCAGACTTTCCATGACCTCGTATTCAACTGCCGACACATTTTCGTCATAGAGTGCCGCATAGGCATCGGCCCGTTCCGCCGCCACGGCCCGGCTTTGCTCCAGCGCGACCACATTCGCCTTCAACTGATCAATGGCATATTCCTGTACGGTCTGGGCATAGGCGCCCAATTTCACCAGATGGTCTTGCTGCATTTCTTCCTGCTCGATCCGATCTCGCTGCTCAAGCAAGCGCAGTACCTGGTTGCCGTATTCCTGCAGGGTTTGCACCGCACGCAACGCCGCCTCGAAAATCACGCGCCAACGGAAAGCACCGACCACCAGCCGCCCTCCCATGGGTCTTGGCGCACCAATGCCCCCCGCTGCCAGGTCTTGCAACAATTGATTAGGATCGGTGGGAGGGCTGAACAGCGGGATCTCCATCGACTTGCCATCAAGGGTGAGGTTATTGCGCAGGTTATGCAGACGTTGGCCGGGCAAGTCGTACAGCGCAAGCAACTGGTCATTGATCGGGAGTTTGAAAGGATTGTTCGCCAGCAACCCGAGCTCGGGCGGTTCGTCGGCGCCGGCAGGACAGTCCGCCAGGCTGAACACTAGGGCTTGTTCAAATTGCTCAAGCGCCGGCCGCGACAGGCTCTTGGTCAAAAGGCCCTCCACCGTGTCGGTTTCCCAACGGTTTACTGTGCGCACCGTGGGGGCCTTACCCATGAAGAACTCGGCCTGGACGTAACACAACTTGGCTGCCACCAGGCTGTCACGGGTGAGCTGGCGGTAATACCAATCGCCCCAGGCGACCAGATTCTTGACGTATTCAGTAAACACCAGGACCTGGAAATGGTAGGGCGCGGAATAGCCGATGGCGTCTGGATCGGTCGGTGCGCGGGTTTCGAAGCCCACATTGCCTTTGACGACGTTCAATGGCCGGCAGCGCCAATACAGGGGTTTAGGATTCGGGCGCGGTGGTTGTCCCGGATCGGCAGGCGCTTGCGGATCAAACAGGTAATGCAGCCATTTTTGCGCCTCCAGAAAACGATCCTCCGTGCGCAGACGCGTTGATACCAGATGAGGCAAATGAAAAAACAGCTCCCAGAAAAACAAGCCATTGGCGCCGTTGAATGCACCGTTCGGCTCGATGATCGTTGCAGAACCGGGGGGCGGTTCCGACAGAAACTGGGTGTCCCAATCCAGTACAGCATCCACGGAAATATTGGAGCGTTGCACCAGCTCGGGGCCGAACAGCGAATTCAGACGGGTGAATTCAAGCTTCCAGTCTGGCTGGTTGAAAGCAATAAACTGCGCCGCATTGGAAGTGTTTTTGAGCAATGCCGCCGGGTTGAAGTCCGTTACGTTGACAATCGTCAATGCAAATTCTTTAACTCCATATCCACCCGTGACAGTGCCAAAAGTAAAGGTAGGCATCCCCCATCCACCTTTCCTCCGTTTGAAGACTTGCCATACAGTGCCCCAGCCACCGGCAAGTGGCTTGGAGGTTTTAATGGGTGCAGGGTCGTCGGGGGTTATGTTTTTCAACGCCAATTCCAATTCAACGTTACTGGTACTGGTATTACCCGTGGGCCTCAAAAGTCCCTGGACAATCAACATGTCCTCTTCACCGACGCGAAACGCCACGGCCTGCACATCCAGGTAAGGCGTCAGGGTCCCCGATGTGGGCACAGTGGCGACAAGGGTCGGTTGGTTCAGCAACGGATGCTGCACCGTTTCGGCGGTGACAAAGCGTTTGTCCGCGGCGTGCTCCAGCCAGCCGCCATCGTCTTCGGGCAAGGGACGGAAAAGCACATCGCGTACCGCTGTCACATTCAGACCGGGCTCACTCCCGTCCCCTTTGCGGTTCGTCAACAACACCCCCAACTTGCCCTTGGGGTTGTGATGATCGGCCCACACGGTCGCAATCAGTCGAACGTTTTTGTCCTGGGAGTGATCTGCCGTCTGCGCGGAGCTGTGCATGCTCAACGGTGCCGACCACTGGCCGTTTTGACTCATGAACGCCAGATTGATGTCCAGCCACGGCGGTATGCTTTTGCCATCCGCTCCCTCGACCTTGTCCCGCCACTCGGCCCACACCAGGCACAACCGTCCGCTCCAGAACACCGGGCGAATGTCTAACACCTTGGCTCCTGCCGGAATATCCACTGGCTGCCATTCATTCCACACTGCGGGATTGAGGGCGACGTCGGCCGGCGAGAGCTCCACCTCAGCCTTGCGCCAGAAGTACTGGTAAGGCGGCACCCGCTGACGACCGACAAAGTAATAATCGGCGCGTTCCGGCAAGGCACCGTCCATGTAGCTGCTGATCACGTCCAGGTTGCAGGTCTGCTCGAACGTTTTCAGGTAGTCCTGCAGGGCTGCCTGTACCGAATCGCTGTTGAGGCGGGTCTGATTGAGATTGTTTTCAAGGGTTTTGAACAGGCTGGTCTTGCGCTGTCGCACAAAGGGGGTCATGAAATTTTCCGGGTAGATCGCGATCAGTTGCCGCGCGGCCCAATCCGGATAATTGCTGTAAAGCTCCCAAGTCGCCAAATCTCTTTTATCAAACTCGATCGTCGCATAGCCCGGCTCCAGCTTGCGGTACGCGGCATGGATAAACTGCTGGGCGCAGCTCGTCGCTTCGGCCACCCAGGAACTTTGAACCGGGTAGTTGTCCAGGGGATCCATGCGCAGCAGTTCGAACAGGTCTGCCGGGGTTTTCAGGAAGCTGTACTGTGGCGATTCTCCGCTCCCGAGCTTCCCGATGCAGAACTCGACCAGCGCATTACGGCGCTTTTCGAGCAGGCCAGCCATATTGTTCAGTGCCATAGTCCTAACTCCTGAGGGTTTGAGCCGGGAACGCACGACCAATCAGCGATAGCGATCATTGGCCTGCCTCCATGCCGTCGAACGTGATGGGATCGAAATGAGCCGTGGTTTCTCCTGCTTCGGACAGCACACTGATCTCAAACTTTCCGCCGGTAGGGCTGGAGACAAACACTCGCGTCACGCCCTCCTGGTTGGTGTAGGTCTGCTCCGGCCGGATAACCAGCAAAGGCAGTTTGGTGTCGCCCACAACCTCGTAGCTCCATCGCACGAGGCTGTTTTTCCCGAGGTTTAGATGCTGGTCCATCAGCGTGGCGTAGAGTTCGATCTCCTGACCGTGGGGCACGGAGCCCAACGGCACCGGCGACATGAGCGACGGCGGAAACTGCAGGGAATTCGCTTCAGCGACAATATTGATGGTGGCGGCGTACTGCGGCTTGAACAGATCCAGCCAGAACTGCGGGGTGTCCGTGCCCATGACCTTGCCGGGCAAATATTCTGCCTTGACCACGCCTTGGGTATCTGTTTCCAGAGTGGCGATGCTGCCCAGGTTGGCACGCCAGTACACCCTGACGCCGCTCAATGGCTTTGCATCGATATCCTTGAGGGTCACGGTGAAGGTTATTTTCTCGCCGGTCTTGTTGGCCACCACCTCGGTCTTGTCCGGCACACAGGTCAAGGTAACGAGCTGCTGCAAATCCTCCGTGAACGCCATCTGAGACACAGGGGATCCGGACAGGCTCAGCAATGCATGCTCGGCAGCATCCTTGTACTTCAACTTGTCCACCGCCTCGGGCAAGGTGCCGATCAAAAAAATCGTCAAGGCGTCCATGCCGGTGTTCGCCGCCATGACCCGAATGCGCATCAACAGATCCAGCTGGGCCAGGTTTTTCAGGATGTGGTTTGTCGAGTCGAAGCGACTGACACACTCGCGCACTTCTTGAACACTCCAGTCGAAAAACTCCGCCAGGCGAATCGCAGCCGCTTGCTGGGCCAGTCGCTCAGCATCAACGCTCAGGTTGTCAGGCAAGCCATTGACCTCACGCAGATAATCGAGCAGTTTCTGCGCAGGCTTCTCGCTCAACTCAAACGCCCGGGTGAGCACCGTCAGGTAGTACAGCGTCCTCACCGTGAACGCATGTTTGTCCTCCTGATCCAGCCAGGCCTTGTGGCCGTAAGCCAGGTAGTCCTGCAACAGCTGGGCGCCGAGATCGAGTTTCGCCACCACCGCACTGCGACGGCGTACATCGGCCAACAGTACAAGCAGCGGGTCAGGCTGCTCGTTGCGTCCCCGCAAAGAGTCTTCCCGATCCGACAGGGTGCGTTCGAACACCTGACGCAACAATTGGTGCACCGTTGCATTGGCCCAGGCCAGCACTTGAAACGCTTGCTCGGCGTTGACGCCCGCATAAACCGCCAGCGACTCCTTGACCACCGACGCCTGAGCCTCCTGGGCCTGCAAAAGCACAGCGAGCATTTTCTCGACAATGGCAACGCGCGCGACTTCATCGCTATCACCGAGACCATCCTTCACCGCCCCGTCGAGCGCCCTCCGGGCAAAGGCCTGATACTCGGCTTGCGTACCCGCATACGCCAGGACCAGCCCGTCAGCGTCGACCAGCATCGTCAGCAAATCCAGCCAACTGGCGCCCGCCAGCGGCGGCACACCCGCCATCAACAACGCCGAGAGGGTGAACTGCGCGCCAGGCAACAGGCTGCGCACTTTTTCAAACAACTGGCGCTCATCATCGGAGTCGGAGGTCAACGCCTGGGGCTGCGAGATGTGCTGCAACATCCAGAGCACCGCAATCTTGCGGTCTGCGCACCACCCCACACAGGAATGCAGGGCGTAAATCAGGTTCAGCACATCGGGCGTGTCGACTCGGGTCGAATAGATCAGGGGAGCCCCTGCCAGACCGTAGAGCCAGTCTTCCCCACCCAATAACGTCAGCATCAGGACGCCTTCGACCGGTGTCATGCCCAACAGACGGGGCAGCTTCACCAGGCGGTAAAAACTGGAGATGACTGCGGGGGTGCGCTTGAGTTTGTTGTCGGTGACGCCATGCGCACCGGCAATTGCCATGGCCAGGTATCGGTAGGTCTGCAGGTCGATCCCCAACGCACTGCACAACTGGGTGACGGTCAATTCAGAATCGCCCTGGACCGGCAACACCGAGAACTCACCGTCGTCGAGCAACATGGGTTGGCGGTAGTCGCCCTGGCCATTGAAGACTTGATCAAACTGCGAGAGCGCTTCACCGCGACCGTAAATCGACAACTCGTCGATAAACGCGGCAAAGTCTGGTGCCGTACACCCGTAGCGCTCACGTAATGACTGAAACAGACCCAGTGCGTGCACAACTTTTTCCGTGATCCACCAGGAATTGACCGACTTGCTAGTGCGCGATTCCGCCCTGATGGCCGCCACCAGCAACGCATCCACCTGATCGCTGGGCAGCCCCAGCCACTGATCCAGACGCAACTTGCGGTTCATTCGGTCGTATTGGTCAAGACCATTTGCGCTTGTGGGATCCGCTGATAATTTATGCAGGAATGAAGGGCCGGCTCCGCTACCCGTAATGCTGACCGCAGGGTCGCTATTGGCATTGAGGTAAACCGAACCGGAGTGCCAGCTTTCCGGCTCAACAGGCTTGTTTTGCGGGTACGTCACGTTGGCAGAACGAACCGGTGCGAAACCTCGTACCGACAGCAATGCCTCCAGCCCCGGAGTGTCGAGTTTGGTTCGCTCACCAAAGAATGGCACCTGGTTAAGGTTCTGCCACGCCACGCCCTCGGCACCGAAGTTCTGCGAATAAAAAGCGTCGCGACTTTCGAAGTCTGCGGGCTCCTCGGTCAGCAACCGCCGTTGATAAGGCCCCAGTCGTGATGCGTGGGCCAGGGCACGCCCCGCGTCGGCATCCCAAGCCTGGCGTTGCAAAAAATAAGGACCGGAGATGTCCACCAGGTGCGCAAAATTGCCGACCGAAAGCCCATGGTGATGGGCGACCGCATCCAGGGTTACCCAGTGCTGGTAGTAAGGCAGCCCATTGGGATAACGCGCCTCGATCATCGCGTCTTCAACATCCAGTCTGGCGTCGTGCTTGGCGATGAGGGTTTCCAGCACCGGGACGATGATGTCGACCGCAGACACCGATCGATACACCGCATTGAAATCGACCGACAGCGGTTTCAGGTCCTTGCGTCGCTCATGCAGCGGCAGCTTTTCGTTGCTGCTCGAAACGGACTCGATACGCTGCTCGATCCACCTCAACAGCTCGATCAGATACGCCACTGGCGAAGCGAGAGACTCCAGAGCCTGTGGTGGGCAAAAACTGTCGTATTCGGGTCTGAACAGGATCTCAAAACTGGGTCCCGAAACCATCGACAACAAACCACTGGTCGCCCCGGCCTCACCTGTTTCATGTCTGCGCAAGCTGTGTTCGATGAATTGGCGGCGCACATAAATGGCCATGCTGTTGGCCCGCCGCAAAAACCGGCGGGCGTCATCGGGGTTCACGTTGAAGTCCCTCACCAGCCCCTGCACACCCTTTTCCACCAGAGGAAAAATCGAACCACCGTCGTCGATGTAAGTGTTGAGAGCAGCGTACTGTGTGCGTTGTTCTTCACTGAAGACCTGGGTCAGCAATTGCGAGGCGGGGCGGGAGTCAGCCATGGTCGGGTTCCTGGGGTCGATAATGGCCCTGACAAGCCTGTCAGGCCGTGCAATTGACAGAAGAGATTTGGCGCTTGAAGCCGATCACCGTCTACTGTCACAAATGACAGTATCGGTGACCGTTCATCAGAGGAGCGCTATCTGGCGTTCGTGGGTAGCGCAGGCCCGACTTCGAAGCGTTCGCTGTCCACCCAGTCGGAAACCGTCGCGCCCTCTTCACCGTCAGTGAGGGTTTGCCTGAACCGGCACCAATTGCCACCATCGGGCAATGGCTGCGCCGCACTGCCAATCCAGCCACTGGTGCTGACGGGAACATCGAACGTCCATTTTTGATCAGGGTTGAACCAGCTCGTGACCTGCCCGACTCCCGGTTTACCCTGACCTTCAAAGTGAACCGGATCACTGACCCAACGTCCCGCCGCCGGTACATCGATGGAAGGCAGAAACGTACCCAGCACGACCGACCGTTCAGGGGAGTCGGCCGATTCGAAGCCGTCGCATGACGCCACAGCTACCAAGTCGCAGCGGCCACCAGGCTGATCGAGCATCAGCGTGACCGACCAGGTGCGATCCTCCAGCACCGGACTGCGTCCCAGCGCCGTTGACGCAGCGCCCACCAACTTCACCGTCACGGTGTCCCCCGGCACGCCGAAACCGGATATCACCACCCGCCGACCAATGAGTTCGTCCAGCGCCGGCGTTTCGATAAACGGCGCAGCCGGCACCACGTTGTAGCTCAACAGTGGGCTGTCTTTGGATGTCTGTCCTTCGAAGCTTTGCCTGGCCCGGATGATTTTGGTCCCCACCGGCAAGGTCACCTCAGCCTTCCAGCGGCCGTACTCGTCCACGGGAACACCGCTCCGCAAAGGTTCAGAATTGCCCTCCAGCCAGACTTCGACAAATCCGCCGGGCATGCCCTCCCCCTCAAGCGTCGCGGTTCGTGGCAGATCGCCGTTTTCCACGGGCTGCGTAATGACCGGTGGTAGCAGCACCACCTTGAACTTGAGCTCGGCGCTTCGCTCGGATGGCCGCTCATAGCGCTTTTGTTGGGCATCAATGGTGTACTCGCGAAACTCAATACCGGTGAGGTCGATCGACCAGTCACCGTCGGCGGTCAGCAATTTTGGCTCACCCAGATCCCTCCCGGATTGAGCATTGCGCAGCTGCATCGTGGCCCCGGCCATGCCATGCCGCCCCTCAACCGTCATGTCACGACCGACCTCCGAGCCGGGCGCGGGTTTAGTGATCACCGGTTGAAGAATAGGCGTGTAGACCTTGAAGGTTTCAGACATAGCGGGTGATGTTTGCGAGGCAGCCGTCTGGGTGACGGTGACGGTGTGAGCGACAACATCCGGCTCAAACCCAGTCTCACGCTGAAAGGTCCAGATTGTGTCGGTAACGGTAGCAGTACGCTTTATGGTGGGGGCGTCGCTGAACATGAGCTCCACCACAGCACCCGCCCAGCAGGTGCCGGAGAATTTTGGAGAGAAGCCGTCCTCTACCACCGGGCCAATGACAGGTGCCAATGGTGGGATGGTGACGATGAGGGGGACCCAGGTCGGCGACTGCTGACTATCCAGAAATTGCCTGACATGAACATCCCGCTTGAATGTCGGACCCCACACCTGGGATGCCTGGCTCGACCACTTGCCTCCGGACACGAGCGCGTTAGGGGCGGGGAAGGTCCTGCCACCGGGATCAGCGATCTTCACCGTAGCGTTGTTGGTGCCATTGCCGGAAAAGGTCGGCCGGTATTCCTTCGTGAACGCTATGTCGCTCGGATCCGGCAGTATCCGGTTGACGGTAAAGGCGTAAGGCTGTGACTCAATCCAGCCATTGGCATTGTCCGAGACTTTCTGAATAGCCCTCAGGCTGTACGTGCCAAACGGCCAGTTGGTCACGGTCGTTTCCCACCTGTCAGCCTCTACCTGAACTGTTGGCGGCGTTGTTGCATTCGGTGGCCCGCTGACGATAGTGATCTCGACCGTTGCGCCGGTGTGGCCGGAGCCCGAGAATTTGAGCGAGGTTTCGGTTGGGTGTGAAAGGGTGACGGCGGTCAGTGCTGGGGGACGGACTTTGAATGACCGGACGGCACTCACATCAGAAGACACACCTCCGACAATTTGTCGCGCCACAATCGAAAGCGGACCGGGGGGCATATCCGTGACGAACCTTGATACGCTCCACTCCCCGTTCGCCCCTGCAGTTCCCTCCCCGATCTTGAACGAGTGATCAAGGTCTTTGAGTACCTCGACAACGGCCCCCAATACCCCGCCAACACCAGATATCCCCCCCTTCACATCGGTAATATCGCCGTTATCCGGGAGTTGAATAATCGGCGTGCCTGCCCGTAACCGAAAGGTTCGTGCCTCTGACCATTGACCATGCGCATCGTGCGCAGCCTGGATCGTAATAGTGCCTGGCAGGTTTCGGATATCCAGCGACTTGCTCCAGGATCCATCGCGTGCAGCAGGTTCAGACAGTCCAAAATCATGCCAACCACCTTGCGTCATAATCCGAACTCGAAAACCAGGGGTCGCCGTTCCTCCAACGGTGAACGGCTGGCTAATATCAACCTCCTCATCTCTGGGTAGGGTGATCCGTGGCACGATAAAAGCCACCCGAACTGAAAACGTGACACGTTCAGACATATTGGATTCAAGACCAACACAAATGGTGTACGAACCATCAGTAAAAAATACGGGCACTTCCCAATAACCACCCGGCGTTACCGAGCCACCTAATAACTCTAATGAGTTGTCGGAGAGCACCTTGTATGCGTTGACCCAGATCATGCCGTCATAGCCCTTGATGGAAAAAAAGCCGGACGTCATGACCTGCCCCCCAGACGGCTGCGTGATGACGACTTGGGGGTTAGGAAACAGGGGATCATTCTGTTCATCAGCCATGATGTTCAATTCCGCAAAGTGCTTTTGGTGATGTGGGTTCTACCATCCGGGCCTGTTACCTCACACCTGTAAGATCTGACAGTCCCGACGAGTGGTGTAAGCCGCTGCCGTCCCTTTCGTGCTGGATCCTACAGACGTCATTCGAGTGACTACACCTCCTTGCGCAACGGACTACACATCCGCCAGAATCCGCCGGCTTGTGCACCTTGGCCCTGCCCCGTAACTTGATCACGTCGCTGCCCATCAGCGATCGGGTTTAGTCGCCTGGCGGTTCGATACATGTGCATAAGCGTCATCCAGTCGGGTACTCCCTATCCCCGCACTTGATGGTGGCTGTTCGCAGGGCGCCCTCGGGCGCGCCGGAATTCGTATCTCCGCCGGTCGACTAACCTGCTTACAGCCGCCACCCCCTCGTTTAGTCGCGAGACGGTGGCAGCCCTATAACGGAGATCGATAATGTTCAAAGCCACACCTAATCCCCCTGAAACCGACCCGGTTTCCCCCTACGCCACCCTCGATTCTAGAAAGCTCCACGCTGCCGCCGACAAAGCGCTCGACCATTACCTCAAACCCGACGTCGAATCCCTTCGCACTTCCCAGGACCGCGCCATGAAAATGTTCACCGTTGTCCCGGATGCCAACGTTGAAGCCCTGACCATCGAGACCTACGAAACGTTTTCGACGGTCAGCATTCTGCTGCTCGACCTGGCGGAAAGCCTGGACAACACGCCGCGGCATCTGGCGATGGCGATTTATCGTATGAGTGAGTTGGGGTTGATGCTGGTGGAGCGGTCGCTGGATAACGAGCGGGCGATCAAGGTGACCTGAGCTTTAGATATCAGGCGCCTGTGCTGACGCCATCGCGAGCAGGCTCGCTCCCACAGGGATTTTCGGCGAACACAAGTTTTGTGAACAACGCCAACCACTGTGGGAGCGGGCTCGCCCGCGATGGCAATCGTGAGAGCGCCGCGAAGCTCAAGCAGACGCCGGCAACGGCTGAAAACTGAAGTACTGCCTCAACGCCTTCACCAATTGCCCATACTCCGGCGGTGCCCGTTGCAGGCTGAACCCGGCGTCGTAGTGCTGCGGCGTTTCGTCTTCATGGCACCACAGGCAACGCGCCTTCAGGTCGATGACCTGCTGGCAACCTTCGGTGGCGGGGATTTTCAGACGCAGGTCGAAGTCGACGCCCACCATCATGGGCAACTGGCTGATCAGCATCAGCCCTTCTTCGGACACGTTGCCGAGAAAGCCGATGGGTTTGTCGGTGACGCTGTTGAACACTTTCAGGAAATACGGCAGCTGATGCCGCGTGATCCGGCGGTTGGTAAACATGCGCAAATGGCCCAGCAAGACCCTTAAGCAGGGCCGCACTACTGCTTCGGAACGGGTCTTCTTCTTTATTGATAGAAGTGAAGGCGCGCTCTCCCCGATCCCGGTGCGACAGTCCATGTATCCGCTGACGCTTACTCCTGCCGATCACAGGAATGACCTCGGATTCAGAGGCAAGGCTCTAAATCCGATCCCTTGGACTATAGCTCACCACCGCCAGTGAGCGAGCCGTTGCGCGACGACTGCAATCAGTACGGCGTCGGGCGTGCGGCTGCGGCGCTTCGCAGTGGGTAATGGCCCTGGCTCTCCAGGGTTTCCAGGCGAGCACGGGCGCGGTAGGCGTATTCGCTGTGCGGGTAGGTCTCGATGATGTACTGGTAAGTTTGCGCCGCATCGATAAACAGCATCTGCTTTTCGAGGCACTGGCCGCGCATCATCGACACTTCCGGCCACACATAAGGCCGCGCACGGCTGGAGCGCTCGACTTTCGACAGTTCGAGTATGACCTGCTCGCAATTGCCACGGTCGTAGGCGCTGTAGGCGAGATTCAAATGATGGTTCATCGACCAACGGGCGCAGCCCGTCACACTGAGGGCAAGGACGGCAATGAGCGCGAATCGCATGGGGGGTTCTCCTGTCTTGAGTTCTGTATCGACCCGTTGTGCAAAATCTTCAGGCTGCTTGTCACGATCATTTAAAGATAAAAGCCAATAAGTAGTGCATTCGAACAATGACTACACCCAAAGATGATAGTAGCCTCACTCAGCGCTTGAACTCAGGAGTCTTTGCATGTCCGTCCGTCGTACCAAAATCGTCGCTACCCTTGGCCCGGCCAGTAACTCGCCGGAAGTTCTCGAACAGCTGATTCTGGCTGGCCTGGACGTCGCCCGCCTGAACTTCTCCCACGGCACCCCCGACGAGCACAAGGCTCGCGCGAAGCTGGTGCGTGACCTCGCTGCCAAGCACGGTCGCTTCGTCGCCTTGCTGGGTGACCTGCAAGGCCCGAAAATCCGTATCGCCAAATTCGCCAACAAGAAGATCGAGCTGAAGATCGGTGATCAATTCACCTTCTCCACCAGCCATCCTCTGACCGAAGGCACCCAGCAGGTGGTCGGTATCGACTACCCGGATCTGGTCAAGGACTGCGGCGTAGGCGACGAGCTGCTGCTCGACGACGGCCGCGTGGTGATGCGCGTGGACACCGCCACCGCCACCGAACTGAACTGCACCGTGCTGATCGGCGGCCCGCTGTCCGACCACAAAGGCATCAACCGTCGCGGTGGTGGCCTGACGGCTCCGGCCCTGACCGAGAAAGACAAGGCCGACATCAAGCTCGCCGCCGAGATGGAAGTCGACTACCTCGCCGTGTCCTTCCCGCGTGACGCCGCCGACATGGAATACGCCCGTCAACTGCGCGACGAGGCCGGCGGTACTGCCTGGCTGGTGGCGAAGATCGAACGCGCCGAAGCTGTGGCTGACGACGACACCCTCGATGCACTGATCATGGCGTCCGACGCGGTGATGGTTGCCCGTGGTGACCTGGGTGTGGAAATCGGCGACGCCGAGCTGGTGGGCATTCAGAAGAAAATCATTCTGCACGCACGCCGCCACAACAAGGCTGTGATCGTCGCGACCCAGATGATGGAGTCGATGATCCAGAACCCGATGCCGACCCGCGCCGAAGTGTCCGACGTAGCCAACGCCGTGCTCGACTACACCGACGCCGTGATGCTGTCGGCGGAAAGTGCTGCTGGTTTGTACCCGCTGGAAGCGGTGCAGGCGATGGCGCGCATCTGTGTCGGCGCTGAAAAGCACCCGACCAGCAAGACCTCCAGCCACCGCATCGGCAAGGTCTTCGAAAGCTGCGACCAGTCCATCGCCTTGGCGGCCATGTACACCGCCAACCACTTCCCCGGTGTGAAAGCGATCATCGCCCTGACCGAAAGTGGCTACACGCCGTTGATCATGTCGCGCATCCGTTCTTCGGTGCCGATCTACGCATTCTCCCCGCACCGTGAAACCCAGGCCCGAGCGGCCATGTTCCGTGGCGTCTACACCGTCCCGTTCGACCCGGCATCCTTGCCGCCTGAGCAAGTCAGTCAGGCTGCGATCGACGAGTTGCTCAAACTGGGCGTTGTGGCGAAAGGCGACTGGGTCATCCTGACCAAGGGCGACAGCTACCACACCATCGGCGGCACCAACGGCATGAAAATCCTGCACGTTGGCGATCCGATGGTCTGAGTGACCGACCGCTGAAAAACAAAAGCCCCGCCATGTGAATGGCGGGGCTTTTTGGTTTCTGATCCAACATCTGTGTTGTCTGGGCTGGCCCCATCGCGAGCAGGCTCGCTCCCACAGGGGATTTGTGAACACTGAAGATCTAATGTGGGAGCGAGCCTGCTCGCGATGAGGCCGGCCCAGTCACCGAAAAATCAATGCCGCTTGATAAACCCGGTCAACGCCGCCAACGCCTCCGGCGAGCGCAACCGCTGAGTGAACAACGCACCCTCTTCTTCTATCACTTTGCGCAGCAGTTCCTGGTCCGGCGCTTTCATCAATTGCTTGCTGATGCGCACCGCTTCCGGCGGCAACGACTCAAAGCGCAACGCCATCTCCCGCGCCTTGGCCAACGCCGCTTCGCCACTGCCCAACGCTTCAGTGGCAATGCCCCACTCTGCCGCCTGTTCACCGCTGAAACTTTCACCCAGCAGCAACAACTCCGCTGCTTTGGCATGCCCAAGCAAGCGCGGCAGCATCAGGCTGGAGCCGAACTCCGGACACAACCCGAGATTGACGAAAGGCATGCGCAGGCGAGCATCACGACTGACGTAAACCAGATCACAATGCAGCAACATCGTCGTGCCAATCCCCACCGCTGCACCGGCCACAGCGGCGATTACCGGCTTGCGGCATTCGAGCAAATTGAGCATGAAATGAAACACCGGGCTGTCGAGGTTGCCCGGTGGTTGCTGGATGAAATCGGCGATGTCGTTGCCGGCGGTGAAGCACTCGGCGCTGCCGCTGATCAGCACGGCGTTGATTTCGGAGTCGGTGTCGGCCTGTTTCAGTGCCTCGGCCAAATGGCTGTACATGGCGCGGGTCAGGGCGTTTTTCTTTTCGGGGCGATTCAGGCGCAGCGTCAGCAAACCGCGTTCGCGCTCGATCTGGATGGCTTCGGTCATGGGGGTCTCGCGTCTGAAAAAATCAGCGCTCAACCACGAGGCAGGAACACATCGGCCAGCAGTTGATTGCGCGGCAATCCCGCGAGGTACAGGCGCCGGGAAAAGGCGTCGACACTGTCGGGGGCTCCGCAGACTAAGGCCAGGGTTTGCCGGGAGACAAGCCGCAGTTGCGCCAATGCCTGCGGCAACTCGGCCGGGGTCCAGCACTCGACACTCAGGTTATCGCGGCCCTCGGCCATGGCGCGCAGGGGTTTGGCCAGGTAATGCTCGTCGGCGTCATGGGCCAGGTGAATAACGCGAATGGCGCCTTGGTGATCCTGACGCAGCGCTTCGCGCAATACGCCAAACAGCGGGCCTAAACCGGTGCCGGCGGCCAACAGCCACAGCGGCCGGGTGTGCCAGTCCGGGTCGTAATGCAGGGCGCCGCCGCGCAGTTCGCCAAGGCGGATCGAATCGCCGATCTTCAACTGACGGGCCGCGTCGCTAAATTGCCCCGGCTGACGACAATCGAGGTGAAACTCCAGGAAGCGGTCTTCTTGCGGCAGGCTGGCCAACGAATAAGGACGCGCCACATTGCCTGCCCACAACACCAGATGTTGCCCGGCGTTGTAGCGCAAAGGACGCTGCGGCGTCAGGCGCAGCCGCAACACATTGGCGCTCAACCAATCGACGGCGGCGACTTCAGCCGGGAGACCATCGACCTGGGGATCGAAGGTATGCACCTGCAAATCCTCAACCACATGACACTGGCACGCCAGGCGCCAGCCCTGCTGACGCTGGTCTGCGCTCAAGGCATCCGGGCGGCTGTCGCTCGGTAACCCCTGCACGCATTGGACCAGACAGGCATGGCAACTGCCGGCGCGGCAACTGTAGGGGACGGCCACGCCGTTTTGATTCAAGGCATCGAGCAGGTTGCTGCCCGGCGCCACCGTCCACTGACGCTCGCCGACCCGCAACTCAGGCATCGACGTTCTCCCAGGCAGCCGCACACCGATTGCGACCGTCACGTTTGGCGCGGTATAGCGCCTGATCGGCGCGCTGCAAGGCGTCGTCAAGATCATCGCCCAGCTCCAGCAAGGTCATACCCGCCGACAAACTGAGATGGGCGACGTCGAGGCCGATCAGCTCGACATCGGTAAAGGCGATGCGTAACCGCTCACAGCACGCGGTCAGGCTTTCGGCATCGCAATCGGGCACCAGTACCACGAATTCTTCACCGCCATAACGTGCCAACACATCGCCATTGCGCAGACACGCAGTCGCGACACCGGCAAAGGCTTGCAGAACCTGGTCGCCCGCCGCATGGCCGTGCACATCGTTGATGCGTTTGAAGTGATCAAGGTCGATCAGCGCCAGGCCATGCGTCACATCGGCGTCCATGGCGTTCAGTTCGCGGGAGGCCAGGCGCAGGAAATGGCGACGGTTGAACAGCCCGGTGAGTTCGTCGGTGGCGACCAGGTCTTCGAGCTGGCGCATCATCCCGCGCAGGGTGTCCTGGTGCGCTTGCAAAGCGAAGCGCCGCTGGCGCATGCGCTGACGCGTAGCCTGAACATAACGGGCGTAGAGCACCAGCCAGATCAACACAATAAGCAACACGCACACTTGCAGCCCGGCCAGCGCCGGGTCGCGGAGCTGAAAGTGGTAGCCCTCCCACAGCGTGATCGCACTGAAACTGAAAAACACCAATAGCGCACACCGCACCAGTGCTCGGCGCGAGAGATGGAACAGTCCGAAAAGCAGGATCAGCACGTAAAACACCAGAAACGCACCGCGTGCCTCATCCAGATTGGCGATCAGCCAGGTTTGCCACCCCAGCCCCATCAACACTTGCGCTTCGGTCAGGCTGGGATCGGAAAAACGCTGGTTGCAGCCGCTGTAAAACACCGCGAACAAGGCCGCTTGGCTGATGACCACCAATGCAGTGCCGACGGCCAGGCTGGCCACGGGTTGGTCGTAGTGTCCGGAGAAAAACGCCAGCCACAGTAGCATCAGCGCCAGGGCGTAAGTGCCGGCTGCAAGGGCAAAGCGTTTGAGTAAAAGCTGTTGAAGGGCGTTATGGGTCAATCGTTGACTCACCATGCGAAGGAAAGCTGTTTGAGTGTCCTACTCTACAGGCCGGTTGCCACTTTAGTGGCGAGCCGGATAAATGACCATCCAATTTTAGGGACATTAAACTGGCGTCAAAAACATGCCTCAGTACGGCGAAAAACCTGTGGTGAGGGGGCTTGCCCTAATGCCAGTCAGTTAAGACGCTCCCACAAGGATTGCGGCGCTCAACGCCTTAACTGATCGGCATTAGGGCAAGCCCCCTCGCCACAAAGGCCATTTTCCAAATTTCCAATATGTGGGCGGTATGCGACCAACGATTGACCGTCGGCGGGTGTGTCCTGAACCGAGGCGCGCTATACTGCCGCGCCTTTTTAGCGTCGCGCCAGCAGCCCCGGCGTGCCTTGAAAGGTGCTTGCAACCGACCGATGCACCCAAGCTGCAAGCACCTTATTGAATGTTCCCGTCTTTTAGAGGAGCGCGACTCATGACCGTGATCAAGCAAGACGACCTGATTCAGAGCGTTGCCGACGCCCTGCAATTCATTTCTTACTACCACCCCGTTGACTTCATCCAGGCGATGCACGAAGCCTACCTGCGTGAAGAATCGCCAGCCGCCCGCGACTCCATCGCGCAAATCCTGATCAACTCGCGCATGTGTGCCACCGGCCACCGCCCGATCTGCCAGGACACCGGCATCGTCACCGTGTTCGTTCGTGTGGGCATGGACGTACGTTGGGATGGCGCCACCATGGGCCTGGACGACATGATCAACGAAGGCGTGCGCCGGGCTTACAACCTGCCGGAAAACGTTCTGCGTGCCTCGATCCTCGCCGACCCGGCGGGCGCTCGTAAAAATACCAAGGACAACACCCCGGCCGTTATCCACTACTCCATCGTTCCGGGTAACACCGTGGAAGTGGACGTGGCAGCCAAGGGCGGTGGTTCCGAAAACAAGTCAAAAATGGCCATGCTCAACCCGTCCGACTCGATCGTCGACTGGGTGCTGAAGACCGTTCCGACCATGGGCGCGGGCTGGTGCCCACCGGGCATGCTCGGCATCGGCATCGGCGGCACCGCCGAGAAAGCCGCGGTCATGGCCAAGGAAGTGTTGATGGAGTCCATCGACATTCACGAGCTGAAAGCGCGTGGCCCACAGAACCGCATTGAAGAAATGCGCCTGGAGCTGTTCGAGAAGGTCAACCAACTGGGCATCGGCGCCCAGGGCCTGGGTGGTCTGACCACCGTGCTCGACGTGAAGATCATGGATTACCCGACCCACGCCGCTTCGTTGCCGGTGTGCATGATCCCGAACTGCGCCGCCACCCGTCACGCGCACTTCGTGCTCGACGGTTCCGGCCCTGCTTCGCTGGAAGCGCCACCGCTGGACGCCTACCCGGAAATCGTCTGGGAAGCCGGCCCGTCGGCTCGTCGAGTCAACCTTGACACCCTGACCCCGGAAGAAGTGCAGAGCTGGAAGCCGGGCGAGACCGTCCTGCTCAACGGCAAGATGCTCACCGGTCGCGACGCGGCGCACAAGCGCATGGTCGAGATGCTGAACAAGGGTGAAACCCTGCCAGTGGACCTCAAAGGTCGCTTCATCTACTACGTCGGCCCGGTTGATCCGGTGCGCGAAGAAGTGGTGGGCCCTGCCGGTCCGACCACCGCGACGCGGATGGACAAGTTCACCCGTCAGATCCTTGAGCAAACAGGCCTGCTGGGCATGATCGGCAAATCCGAGCGCGGTCCGACCGCAATCGAAGCGATCAAGGACCACAAAGCCGTTTACCTGATGGCTGTCGGCGGCGCGGCTTATCTGGTGGCGCAAGCCATCAAGAAGTCCCGCGTAGTGGCTTTCGCTGAACTGGGCATGGAAGCGATCTACGAGTTCGACGTCAAAGACATGCCTGTGACTGTTGCGGTTGACAGCAAGGGTGAGTCGGTCCACATCACGGGTCCTGCCATCTGGCAGAAGAAGATCAGTGAGAGCCTGGCAGTAGAAGTGCAGTAAGCGCTTTAGCGGGCTAAACAGCGGCCGGGGTGTCTGAATAGACGACCCGGCCGTTTTTTTTGCTCAAAAATAATGCCGCGGCATTAAAAACGAAGTGTTTACAACTATTCGGTCTAACACACCCCGCGTGACCTGTCAGATCTGACAGGTTACGAATGGCTCTCATCTTGTTAGCGTCTGATCCATCCAGCGACACCGTAGTCACGGGCGAGCGCCAGGCCAACAACAGGATCAGCCCATGGAAGACCAAGCGTCTCTGAGTATCACTGAACCCTCCATCGCCAAAAGTGCATCGATCGCCACAATCGGCAAAAGCTGGGGATCAGTCGGCGTGACGGGTAGAGCCTCATTCGAATTGCAGCTGCCCCTTTCAGCTGGGCGCGGGTTCGATCCCGCCATGGCGCTCAGCTATGACAGTCAGGGCGGTAACGGGCCGTTTGGCATTGGCTGGCGTCTGGGCATCAATGCAATCACTCGCCGGACCAGCAAGGGGGTACCCGATTACCTCGACGTTGACATCATGGTCGGACCTGGTGGCGAGGAGTTAATGCCCGAACTGGATGGCGAGGGCAGACCAAAATGCAGAATCGAAACGCGCTATCGCCAGCTTGATATTGGTGAGCACCGCGTAGTGCGCTACTGGCCGCGGGTCGAGCGTTCATTTGATCTGATCGAGCTTTGGCAACCGCAGGGAAAACCGCCCTTCTGGTTGCTACACGGGGCAGATGGCAGCCTGCATGTCTATGGCAAGACCGACACTTCGCGCCGTGCCGAACCTGTTGACCCGGCCAACCCTGACGCTGCGCCGCGTATCGGTGTGTGGTTACTGCTCGAAAGCATGAGCCCCCATGGCGAACACATCTGTTTCGACTACAAGCCCGAAGATCAGGCTCATAGCCCCGATGACTCGCACGACTATCGTGCCCAGCGCTACCTGCACCGGGTTTGTTACGGCAATGCCGTGGCCAGCCAAGATTTGTATGCCTGGACGGTAGAAAACCCGACGAGCCTGGACTGGCATTTCCACTTGGTGTTCGACTACGGCGAGCGCACGCTCGATCTGCAAAAGAAACCGCTCTACGGCCCGCCGTTTGATACCCCCGGCGAAGGTTTCGGCGAGTGGCAGCTGCGCAGCGACCCCTTCCACAGCTACACCTACGGTTTCGAACTGAGCACACGACGGCTGTGCCATCAAGTTCTGATGTTCCATCATTTCCCGCAGGCGCTGGGCGCAAAACCGGTACTCGTTCGACGTTTGCTGCTGCAATACCAAACGACTGCACTGGCATACACCCAACTGGTGGCGGCGCACTATCAGGCGTACGACGCCAGCGGTGCTGTGGAAAACATGCCGCCGGTGGAGTTCGACTATTCAGGTTTCGAACTCAATGCCCAGTCAAGCCCGTTCCTGCCATTCGAAAACATGCCTGGCATCGAGGACAGAGCGCACCATCAATGTGTCGATCTGTTCGGTGAAGGCGTGCCCGGTTTTCTCTGTCGTTACGACCAGAGCTGGTACTACCGCGAGCCCTTGCGCGCAACGACGGGGGGCGATGACATCCATTACGGCCCATGGACGGAGCTGCAGCAGATCCCGATGGCTGATCGCAACCAACCCGCCTATCAGGCGCTGACCGATCTGACCGGTGACGGCCGCCTGGACTGGATCCTCGCCTCACCCGGCACAAGCGGCTTCCACACTCTCAATCCCGATCGCAGTTGGTCGGGGTTCATTCCCTTTACAGCGTTCCCGGTGGAGTTCTTCCACACGCTTTCACAGTCTGGCGACTTGATGGGCGACGGTCTCAGCTCGATGGCGCTGATCGGCCCACGGAGCGTGCGACTGTACGCCAACCGACGTGAGGACGGTTTCGGCCAAGGCCTGGACGTCCCGCATAAACCGGACAGCGATAGCCTGCCGCTACTCAGCAATTCGCGTAGCGAGCTGGTGATGCTGGGTAACTTGTTGGGCAGCGACATGACCGAGCTGTGTCGCATCCGCCACGACGAAATAAGATGCTGGCCGAACCTGGGGCAGGGTCGGTTCGGCAAGGGCTTTGTCATGAGTGCCCTGCCTTTCGACTACGCGACATTCGACGCGGCGCGCGTGCGGATCGCCGATCTGGATGGCTCCGGTGCACCGGCACTGATTTACCTGAAGTCAGATTGTTTCGACATCTATTTGAATCACGGTGGTAATGGCCTGGAGCAAATCCCCGTTTCCGTCCCCTGGCCCGACGACATCCGTTACGACAATCTGTGCCAGGTCACCCTCGCCGACTTGCAAGGCCTGGGTTGCGCGAGTCTGATCCTGACGGTGCCGCACATGTCGCCACGGCACTGGCGCTACGATTTCGTCAGCGCCAAGCCTTACATGCTGATCGCCAGTAACAACAACATGGGTTGCAGCACAGAAGTGGTTTATCGAAGTTCCGCACAGGAATGGCTGGATGAAAAACCGCCGATCAAGCCAGTGTGCTACCTGCCGTTCCCGGTGCCAGTGGTCAAGCAACAAACCCAGCTCGACGAAATCACTGGCAATTGCCTGAACCAACGCTTCGAGTATTCGCAGGGTTATTACGATGGCCGGAACCGGGAGTTCCGCGGCTTCGGCCTGCTGTGTCAGACCGACAGCGAAACCGCTCAAAGGGATGAAGACAGCGGCTTTACCGCCCCCTCGTTGACCCGCACCTGGTTTCATACCGGACGGCTGATCGATCTGCCACGCGATGGTTACTTCAACCGTGATCCCGAGGCCCTCGCCTTGAAACCCGCGTTGTTTTGCCAGTATCACCCCAACGATGATTTTGATGATCCCGTCCCGCCCGCCGACGAAGCCACCGCCCACGCCATCGCTCACGCCCTCGCCGGTTCGGTGCTGCGCGTGGAGACCTACGCCGCCGATGACGATCCGGCTACGGCGGTGCCTTTCGCGGTGGAGGAAAGTCGTTACAAGGTCCGCGAGCTGCGCCAAAAGGGAGACCATGACGCCTACCCGATCATGCTGCCCTTGCCACTGGAAAAGATCAGCTACCAGTACGAGCGCTTCGTCAACGACCCGCTGTGCCGCCATGAAATCACCTTGGGCCATGACGAGTTCGGCATGCCTGTGCATGCCATCACGGTCAGCTATGCAAGGCGCCGAACCGAAGGCGATGAACCGCCCTTTGACGACGTCGATGAAAAGAAATGGTGGCTTGATGCCCATGACCTGGCGCAACAGTCTTATTACCTGAACGAAACCCGCGCCCGGTTCATTCACTTGAAGCAGGACTTGCAAGGCTGGCGACTGGGCCTGCCCTGGCAGCAGCGCGGCAATGCGTTGATATTGCCCAAGGGGTCGGTGCCACAAGGACTGGCCCCCGAAGAAATATCCTTTGAGGGGCTGATTAAACTGTACGCGTCACCCCAATGGGTCGCTCAGCGGCTATTGACCACCCAATCCGTCTATCGCTACCTCAAGACAGAGGATCAGACCCCACTGGCCGATGGCGACGCTGAATTCGAGGCACTGCGGGCGCCGCTGGAAATTGCGCTACTGGACAAGACTGCGCTGGACGCCTACGACATCGTGCCGTCATTGGTTATCCGGGACGAACTGGAAAAGATCGGTTATTCGCACATGCCCCTGATTCTGGGCGTGGACCCTGCCGCCGACGAAGAGGAAGACAAGCAACGCAATTTATGGTCATCCCGATACGGCTTTGCCAGGTACGACGCCCCCGACAACTTTTATAAGGTGCTTGAGTACAACGAAACGCCGAGTCACGGCATCACGACAACCCGTTACGACGCCTACCGTCTGTTTCCGGAAAGCGTCAGGCAGCCAGACGGTTGCGAAGCGCGTTTTGAATATGACTATCACGCGCTGCAACTCATGCGCAGTATCGATGCCAATGAAAATATCGAGGAAGCCCTTTACGAACCGTCCGGCCAACCGCTCGCCATCAGTTTCTATGGCACTGAAGATGGCAAGGCCGCAGGTTTTCGGCCTATCGATGAGCACGTGCGCCCCCTCGACCCTCGTCCGGGCCCTGCCATCGAAGATCCGAAAGGCGCCCTGCAAAACGCGGCCAGCGTATTGCGCAAGGACCTGTTCAGCTGGATGGGCGAACTCCCCGACTCGGTCAGACAGACACCTGACTGGCTGACCACCTGGATCGAGCAAGGTGATGTCTTACCCAGCCTGCATATTCGCGCCAGTGCCCGGCGCCGCCTGTCTCGGCTCAAATCCCTGACCGTGCCTGAACAAGCACTGTTTGCCCTGATCCACACGGTTTCCCGCGAACCGGTGCACAGTGTCGTCCTCACCGCCGACCGCTACTTTGATGATGAGTTACAGCAAATCCAGATCGTCAAAGCCTCCGTGAATGGTTTCGGCCGACCACTGCAGATCAAACAATTGGTGGAGCCCGGCCCGGCTTTCGTGGTGGAAAACGGTGAGCTGGTGATTGAAGACGGCAAACCCAAGGTCGCCCCCGCCAACCCTCGCTGGCGCGTCAGCGAACGGGTGGAATACAACAACAAGGGATTGCCCGTTCGCGTGTTTCGCCCGTACTTCGCCAATGTACACCGCTACATCAATGACCACTCCTTGCGTGAGTTCGGCCATCACGATCAGAACTTTTACGACGTGCTGGGTCGCCTGAACAAAGTCATCAACGCCAAAGGGGATGTCGCACTTGAAATCATCCACCCCTGGTACAAAACCAGTCTGGATTTCAACGACACCTACGTTGCACCACCTGTCAGTGGTCTGAAGGCAGGCAAGCAATGACCACCGCGGTTCATTGGCACACCCCGAACCTGACGGTCATTGATAGCAGGGGTTTACCGATCCGTCAGGTCGCTTACTTGCGCAACGTCGTCGGCGGGCCACTGGACACCCTGATTACCCGACAGCGGTATGACGCCGCCGGGCGACGAGTCGCGCAATGGGACCCGCGGTTGTTCGGTGTCGTCCCCAACCTGGTCACCGTCTACCGCCTTTGCGGCGAACCGCTCAAAGTCGATAGCGTCGATGCCGGTTGGCGCTTGAGCCTGGTCGGAATGGCAGGTGAGATGCGACAGCGCTGGGATCAACGTGGAAGTCATTGGCGCACCACCTACGACCCTAAGTTGCGCCCCCTCGCCATCGAGGAAAACGGCCAGCCGAACGTCGAAACCTTTACCTACGCCGATGTCGGCGCCGACCCCGCCCACAACCTGCGCGGTCGGTTGAGCAAGCAGGTCGATCGCGCTGCCACCTTGAGTGTCGACAGCTACAGCCTGCCGGGGCCGCCGCTGCGCGAAACCCGAACCCTGGTCGAGGGCCAGCGCTACCACAGCAGCCAAACGTACAGCCCGCTCGGCACGCTGTTGGGCCAGACCGATGCCGGTGACCACCAGCAACAGTTGCGTTACGACATCGGCGGGCAACTCAAGCAGGTTGAACTGCGGATAAAAGGCAACCCCGACTGGCAGCCAGTGCTCAAAGATGCGCAATACGACGCCAACGGTCAGATCATCAAGCAACACGCCGGCAATGACGTGTTCAGCACCTGGACCTACGACCCGGCGGATGGACGCCTGTCCACGCAGAAAGCGCAAAAAACCACCGAACCGGCGCGGCAAGACGTCGAGTATTTCTACGACCCCGTGGGCAACATCATCCGCCTCGAAGACCACGCCTTCCAGCCGGTTTACTACGCCAACCAGCTCATCGACGGCCACCGCGACTTCACCTACGACTCGCTGTACCGACTGACCAGCGCCACCGGTTACGACGATGCGCCACCGTCGGATATTCCGGGACGGCCCCTGCCCGGCGATCCCGGCAATCGGCTCAACTATAGGCAACGCTATGAATACGACTCCGGCGGCAACCTGATCAAATTGACTCATGTACGTGCGGGGGCCTCCTATACCCGCGAGCTGTGCATCGCCCCGACCAGTAATCGCGGTGTGCGCGGGACACCCGGTGACGAACCGGACTTCGACGCACTGTTTGATCGCCACGGCAATCTCCAGGGCTTGCAGCCAGGCAAAACCTTACGGTGGAACAACCTGGACCAACTGGAATCGGTCACGCTGGTCAAACGCAACGACGGCCCCGATGACCAAGAGTTCTACCGCTACAGCCAGGGCGTGCGCCTGTACAAACGCCATGAAACCCACACGTCCTCGCGCGTCCATTTCCAGGATGTGGCCTACCTGCCGGGGCTGGAAATCCGCACCCGCGACAACGGCGAAGAGTTGCACGTAATCACCCTGCCCGGCGGACATGGCGCCGTGCGTTGCCTGCACTGGGTCAGCGGCAAACCGGCAAACATCGCCGCCGATCAATTGCGCTACAGCCTCGACGATCACTTGGGTTCCTGCGCACTGGAACTCGATCAACAGGCCCAAGTCATCAGCCAGGAAGGTTATTACCCGTTCGGCGCCACGGCTTGGTATGCGCGAGGCAATGAAGTGGACGTTGACTACAAAACCATCCGTTATTCAGGCAAGGAGATGGATGACAGCGGGTTGTACTACTACGGCGCGCGCTATTACGCCCCATGGTTGCAACGCTGGATCAGTGCCGACCCGGCGGGGGATGTGGATGGGTTGAATCTGTATGGGTTTGTGGGCGCTAATCCGATGCGATATGTGGATACAAACGGCGAGGCAAAAGCGGACGAGGTCATCTACAACTACTCGAATTTTATTGCTGTCCTGGAAGGTCACGCCGCCCAGACACTTGAGCAACTCGACAACGTCTTCAATGAAACCAACATTGCCGTGGACCTGCTGAAGAACCTTGCCGGTGAATCAATCAACGCAGCCATCGGCTTCGCGGGCGGGTACTACGGGGCTCAGGCAGGCGGCGTCCTGTTGCCCGATGCGCCCCACGTCGTCAATCTGACAACACAAGGCAAACCGGCTTTTTCTGAAGGCTTGACCGGTGGCAATCTGGGTGGCGAACTCGCTGGCGCAGGGGGTGGAGCGAGCCTGCCGATGGCAAGCCTGATCCGGCCTCTGTTACCGCAGACGTCCACCATGAACATCGAAGCCATTGATCGCCAGCTTGGCCTCTCTGCGGATAATTCCACTGACTGGCTTGGTAAAGGGATCAATATTTTCCTGAATAACGTGGTGGGTTCGGTCGTACCGGGAGTCGGCGCTTTCCTGAACATGGGAAGCAGGGTCCAGGAGGCCGAAGACATCCAGAACAGACTGGATCCGGTCAAGATCATCAAAATCGAGCGAATGTTGAACGAGTGGGAAATCATCGAGAATGAACGCTACGCCCAAGCTGAATTAGCCTTTGACGCCGCTGGCGCTGACACCATTTATCCGGCGGCTCTGTTGCCCAATGTCAATGCCATGACCGACAGGAGTCTGCTTGAGCCGATTCACCGCAGCGCGTTGAAACAGCAGCACAGCAGGACTCAGGATCTGATAATGCGAGCCAAAACTGGCATGGCGCACTACAAGGAAATGGGCACAACAGATAACCAGTTCTTGTTGAAGCAAACCCGCCCAGCTAATCGACAACATGCGAAAAATTGAGGAGCCAGTCGTGCGGCGCCCCAGCCTGCAGGGCGCGGCCTTCGAGAGTACATTCCCATGAACCCGGGCCTGTATGCGCGCACCCCGAACCTGACGACCATGGATAGTCGGGGTTTGCCGATCCGCCAGATCGCGTACTTGCGCAAAGTCGTCGGCGGCACGCGGGAAACCCTGATCACCCGACAACGGTATGACGCGGCCGGGCGCCTGCTCAAACAAACAGACCCGCGGCTGTTCGGGCTCCCCCCTAACCTGAACACGGTCTACACCCTTTCCGGCGAACCGTTGAAGGTCGATTCCGTGGATGCCGGCTGGCGGTTAAGCCTGGCCGGACCGGCCGGGGAGGCGCTGCAACGCTGGGACCAGCGCGGCAGTCACTGGCGCACCCGATACGACCACTTGCTGCGTCCGGTCGCGATTGAAGAGAACGCCCAGCCGAACGTCGAAACCTTTGCTTATGCCGATGCCTCGGCCGACCCTGATTTCAACCTGCGTTGCCACCTGACCGAACAACTCGACCGCGCCGGCACCTTGAGTGTCGACAGCTATGGCCTGCTGGGGCAGCCGCTGCGTGAAACGCGAACCCTGGTCGAAGGCACGCCCTATCGCAGCAGCCGCACGTTCAGTCCGCTCGGTGTGGTGCTGGGCCAGACCGATGCCGGGGAACACCAGCAACAGTTGCGCTACGACGTCGGCGGCCAACTCCAGCAGGTTGAGCTGCGGCTAAAAGGCAGCCCGACCTGGCAGCCGGTATTGAAAGCGGCGCAGTTCGACGCCGCCGGCCTGATCATTGAACAACGCGCCGGCAACGATGTGCTCAGCACCTGGACCTACGACCCGGCCGATGGGCGCCTGACCCGCCAACGCAGCCAGAAAAACGCCGGGGCGGCGCTGCAACACCTCGACTATTTCTACGACCGTGTCGGCAACATCACCCGTATCGAAGACCGCCTGTTCCCGCCGATCCACTTCGCCAACCAGAGAATCGACGGTCACCGCGATTTCACCTATGACTCGCTGTACCGGCTGACCCGTGCCAGCGGTTACGACGATGCCCCACCGTCGGATATTCCGGGCCGGCCGCTGCCCGGCGACTCAAGCAATCGGCTCAACTACCAGCAAGACTATGAGTACGATCATGGCGGCAACCTGATCACGTTGCGTCATGTCCGTAATGGCGCCGCGCATACCCGCGAGATGTTCATCGACCCTGGCAGCAACCGTGGCGTGCGCTGGAGAGAGGGAGATCCTGCACCGGTTTTTTCCGAGCTGTTCGACTGCCACGGCAACCTTCAGCAATTGCAACCGGGCAACGCCTTGCAGTGGAACAGCCTCGATGAGCTGGCATCCGTCACGCGGGTCAAACGCGACAATGGCCCCGACGACCAGGAACTCTACCGCTACAGCCAGGGCGTGCGCGTGGTCAAGCGGCATGAAACCCACACCTCCTCGCTCAGCCATTTTCACCAGGTGGTCTACCTGCCGGGACTGGAAATCCGCAGCCGCGACAACGGCGAAGAACTGCACGTGATCACCCTGCCCGTCGGGCACGGCAGCGTGCGTTGCCTGCACTGGGTCAGCGGCAAACCTGGCGGCATCGAGGCCGATCAATTGCGCTACAGCCTGGAAGACCATTTGGGCTCCTGTGTCATGGAACTCGACCGGCAAGCGCAAGTGATCAGCCACGAAGGTTATTACCCCTTCGGCGCCACGGCCTGGCTGGCGGCGGGCAATCAAGTCGATGCCGACTACAAAACCATCCGTTATTCGGGCAAGGAAATGGATGACAGCGGCCTGTATTACTACGGCGCGCGTTACTGCGCACCGTGGTTGCAGCGCTGGATCAGTGCTGACCCGGCAGGGGATGTGGATGGGTTGAATCTGTATGCGATGGTCGGCAACAACCCGCTTCTGTACGTCGACAAATCAGGCACATTCAAAGCCGTATTTGAACTGGGCCGAGATTTCGTAGGCGTACTCGGTAAAGCCAAGAATGCTGCCGATCAGATACACAGCCTCGCCACTGAATTCGACGGCCTTATTCCCGAAAGCGCCGACATTGCCGAGGTTCGCCAGAGCATGACGCTGGGTAAATTCCTTCGGTCCAAACATGGCGTCAAATCAATATTGAAAGGCGCGATTGCCGGTACCACCGTGGCCTCGGCACTCGGGAGCGTCGTACCCGGTATCGGCACCGGCATTGGCGCGGCAGTCGGCATGGTGGTCGGCGCCATCGCGATGCCGTTGCTGCGGTATTACTTTTTCAAGAAAGGTTTGAAGCTGGCGCAGACGCTACATACCCAAGAAATCAAAAATGGCTTGGGCACGGCTGTCGACACCACGAACAAAGTCATTGAGAGAGCACAAAGTATTGTCAGCGGTGGCCGAGAGGCCATCGACAAAATCAAACAGTTCGCGGACAGCATCACGAGCTACCCGCTGCCAATTCAAGACATGTTCTACAAACAACTGGGAGAGCTTGGCTGCGAAGCACAACGCCAGGCCATGAAACTGCTCAATACCGGCATGGAACCGTTTGAGGCAATCAGTCAAACGCTGGAAATGGCGAAGGCCGTCGTTGAGCAATCCAGTGAAGCTGACGGTGCCAATCAGCGGTTGGCGGAACTGAGCCAGGTCGCAAATACGATGGAGAGACCCATCCCAAAACCCAGAAAACTAATACAGCGGTTGCATAAAACTGTCTCTGAGTCAGCCGCATGAACCGGCGCAACGGCGAGCCTGAAAAATGAACACGAACCCGGACTATCGTACCCCCGTAGTCATTGCCCATGAGCCGCGCGGGTTGCCCGTTCGCCAAGTGGCCTACCTGCGCCAGAACGGCCTGCTGGAAGCGCTGATAACCCGCCATCACTTTGACGGGTTCGCGCATTTGGTGGCGCAGTGGGACCCGCGTCTGTTCGAAAAGGTGCCGAACCTGACCACGGTTTACCGACTCTCCGGTGAACCGGTCAAAGTCGTCAGCGTCGATGCCGGCTGGCGCCTGAGCCTGGCTGGGGTGGCCGGGCAGATTCTTCAGCGCTGGGATGAGCGAGGCAGCCACTGGCGCACCTCCTACGACAACCAGTTGCGCATTGTCGCCGCAGAAGAGAGCGTTCACGGCACTGTCGAAACCTTCACCTATGCCGATGCCTGGGCCAACCCCGAGCACAACCTGCGCGGCCAACTGATCAGGCAAGTCGATCCCTGCGCCGTGCTCGAATTCAGCAGTTTCAGCCTGCACGGCCAACCATTGCGCGACAGCCGCACGCTCAGAGAAGTCGGCACCTTTTCCCGTCATCAGACCTATAGCCCGCTCGGTGCGGTGCTGACCCAGACCGATGCGGGTGAGCATCAACAACAGATGCATTACGACATCGCCGGCCAATTGAAACAGGTTCACCTGAAACTCAAATCCACAGGGACCTGGCAGCCCGTTCTGGCAAACACCCGGTATAACGCCGCCAGCAAGATCATCGAGCAACAGGCCGGCAACAACGTGGTCAGCACCTGGACTTACGATAAGGCCGATGGTCGTCTCGATACCCTGACCGCAGGTGTGCCAGGCCAGAACCTGCTCCAGCACTTTCAGTACGGTTATGACCGGGTCGGTAACCTGTTACGCATCGACGATCTCGCGTTTAAACCGGTCTACTTCAAAAACCAGCTCATCGATGGTCATCGTGCTTTTACTTATGACTCGCTGTATCAACTGACCAGCGCCACGGGCCATGACGCCACCTCGCCCTCAGACCTGCCGGGGCGCCCTTCGCCGAGCGATCCCAACAATCACCTCAACTACACACAGAACTACACGTACGATTCTGGCGGTAACCTGATCATGTTGGTCCATGAGCGTGCGCTGGGCGGTTACACCCAGCGGATGTTCATCGATCCCAACAGCAACCGTGGCGTGCGCTGGAAAGAAGGAGATCCCGTCCCTGATTTCGACAGCTTGTTCGACCGCCATGGCAACCTGATCGCCTCGACCCCGGGAGGGCCCCTGCATTGGAACAGCCGCGATCAACTGGCCGCAGCGACACTGGTTGCGCGTGCCGGCGCGCTCAACGATGAAGAAACCTTTCGCTACAGCCAAGGCACGCGCGTCTACAAACGCCACGAAACCCAAACGTCCACAACGACCCATTTTCACCAGGTGATTTACCTGCCGGGGCTGGAAATCCGCACCCGCGACAACGGCGAAACACTGCACGTCATCACCCTGCCGGGAGGTCGTGGCAGCGTGCGTTGCCTGCATTGGGTCAGCAGAAAACCCGACGGTATCGACCAGGATCAACTGCGCTACAGCCTCGACGATCACTTGGGTTCCAGCCTCATGGAACTCGATCAAAACGCCCGACTGATCACCCACGAAGGCTATTACCCGTTTGGCGGCACCGCCTGGCTGGCGGCGGTTTCAGCAGTGGAGGTCAGCTACAAAACCGTCCGCTATTCGGGCAAGGAAATGGACGAATGCGGGCTTTATTACTACGGTGCTCGTTACTACGCGCCGTGGTTGCAGCGGTGGGTGAGTGTCGATCCGGAATGGGATGTGGACGGGTTGAATCTCTATGCGTTTGTGACGAACAACCCGATGCGCTATGTCGATAGCAGCGGTACGAAAAAGGAAGACGCTGCAAAACAACAGATCATCGACGCGTCAAACACACTGTCGGCCGTCAACAGCGAAATGAAGAAACTCAATTATCAACTCTACAATCTCACTCGAACCCGTGACATCTACAAAACGGCGGGCAAAAAACTACTCTATAGCGTGGCTTCGTTTGCCGTCACGTTTCATGCGGGGGCGGCTGGAGCGACAGTCGGCACAGGCATCGGCAGCCTGACGGGCCCGGCGGCACCGGTTGCGGTGCCGATTGCAGCGGCTGTTGGAGGGATTTTTGCCGCCGAAGCGGCCGCCAAATTCATGGACAAAGTCGGCGAGGAAACTGGGCTGGGTTACACCATCACCCCGGATCCGTCAGCGCTTTCGGTAAAAAACCTGAAAAGCAAATCCCGCGCCGAGCCTTTCAGCGTTAAAGCGGTGGCACAAAGCTTCAGCCCGGAGAACTCCGCAGGCTTGACAAAAACAGCCATCGAAACCACCGCCCGAGTCATTGGCAAACACCTCAAAGTGCCTTACCTCAAACAAACCCTGGCCATCGCCCGTCAGGCGTCCCAGCTGACCGAAGCGCTCAATGATTCCCTTGGCCAAGGCGATCTCGACAGAATCACGTCCAATCTCGACGCGCTGGACACTTATCTCAATGGCGTAGAAGCACAGGTCAACGACGCCCTTGAAACGCAGGCAGGCGCGGCCGTCAGCGATGACAGGCTGATCGGCGCCCTCAACATGCCGATGCACTCGGGTGCTCTCGACAGGTCGAGCCTTGAGCAAGCCTTTAAAGTGGCACGAAGCGGGATCAAGCAAGCCAGAAACCTGGTCGGAAGAGTCTCTCAGCACCTTATGGAAAAAAGAGCCGCCTGAGGGCCTGCGCCACGGCGTCGGGCCCTGAATTTTCGGCGCGACTCCATGTTATGGTGCGCGCCCCTACTGCTGATTGTTTCGGACACCATGCTTGCTCGTTCGCGCGCGTTACGCCTGACGCTGTACACCTTGTTGATCATCGCCGGCGCCGCGCTGGCGGCGGGTTTCGCCATGCGTCACACCGAACGCCAGGCCCTGGTCGAAGATGCCGCGCGCGCCAATCAGCAACTGGCGCTGTACGCCAACTCCCTGCACACCCTGATCGATCGCTACCGCGCCCTGCCCGCCGTGCTTGCGCTGGACCCGGAGTTGCGCGCCGCCCTCAACGGCACAGTGTCGCCTGAGCAACAGGACGCACTGAATCGCAAACTGGAAATAATCAACGGCGCGGCGCAATCCTCGACCCTCGAACTGCTCGACCGCACCGGCCTCGCCGTGGCTGCCAGCAACTGGCGGTTGCCCAGCAGCTATGTCGGTCACAACTACGGCTTTCGTCCGTACTTCAGTGAGACACGCACCCAAGGCACCGGGCGTTTTTATGCGGTGGGCGTGACCAGCGGCATTCCGGGGTATTTTTTGTCCAACGCGGTCACCGGCGACAACGGCGAGTTTCTCGGCGCGATGGTGGTCAAGCTCGAGTTTCCGGAACTGGAGCGCGAATGGCGCCAGGGCAGCGACACACTGCTGGTCAGCGATGCACGCGGGATCATCTTCATCGCCAACCAGCCGGGCTGGCGCTATCGACTGTTGCAACCGTTGAGCGACAGCGATCACGCCGCGCTCAAGGCCACCCGCCAATACGACAAACAACCGCTGACACCGCTGGATTATCAAACACTGCAGCACTTCGACGACAACAGTGATCTGAGGCGCGTTGCGGGCCCCGACGGGACGGCTGATTACCTGTGGGAGTCGCTGCCGCTGGCCAGTGAAGGCTGGACCCTGCATTTGCTGCGCCGCCCGCAAGTCGCCTTCGAAGACAGCCGCAATGCCGCGCTCGCCGCTGCCGGGCTGTGGCTGGCGCTAGTGTTTCTGTTGCTGTTCCTCAATCAACGCTGGCGCCTGGCCAAAATGCGTCAGCGCAGCCGCGAAGAACTTGAACGACTGGTAGAGGAGCGCACCCGCGATTTGCGCACCGCTCAAGACGGTCTGGTGCAATCGGCCAAACTCGCGGCCCTCGGGCAGATGTCGGCCGCCCTCGCTCATGAAATCAACCAGCCACTGACCGCCCAGCGCATGCAGCTTGCTACTCTGAGGCTGCTGCTCGATCACGGTCGGGTCGACGACGCCTACAAGGCGCTCAGGCCGGTGGATGAGATGCTGACGCGCATGGCGGCCCTCACAGGCCACCTGAAAACCTTCGCCCGCAAGAGCCCCAGCGGTCTGCGCGAACGGCTGGATCTGGCGGCAGTGGTGGACCAATCGCTGCACTTGCTCGACGCGCGTCTGCGTGATGAACAGGTCAGCACCGTGCTGCACCTGACCCGCCCGGCATGGGTGCGCGGCGATGCGATTCGTCTGGAACAGGTGCTGATCAATCTGCTGCGCAATGCCCTCGATGCCATGCACGACAAGCCCTGCAAACGTCTGGAAATCCGCCTCGAAGCCGACGAACAATTGTGGCGCCTGACGGTCAGCGACAACGGTGGTGGCATTGCCGAAGAACATCTGCCGAATGTGTTCGACCCGTTTTTCACCACCAAACCGGTGGGTGATGGCCTGGGTCTGGGACTGGCGGTATCGTTTGCCATCGTTCACGAATCGGGCGGACGCCTGAGTGCCGACAATGGTGAAACCGGCGCCGTGTTTACCCTGACCTTGCCCATCGATCTGGAGGCGCCTGTCGCATGCTGAATTCAGTAATGGTGGTCGACGACGAAAGCAGCATCCGTAGCGCCGTCGAACAATGGTTGAGCCTGTCGGGATTTGAGGTGCAGTTATTCAGCCGCGCCGATGAGTGCCTGGCGCAATTGCCCGCGCACTTTCCCGGCGTGATCCTCAGCGACGTGCGCATGCCTGGCAGGACCGGGCTGGAGTTGCTGGCTGAAGTTCAGCGCCGCGATGCTGACTTGCCGGTGATTTTGCTGACCGGACACGGCGATGTGCCGATGGCAGTCGAAGCGATGCGCGATGGCGCGTATGACTTTCTGGAGAAACCCTTCAGCCCGCAAACCCTGCTAAACAGTCTGCGCAGGGCGTTGGACAAGCGTCGGCTGGTATTGGAAAACCGTGCCCTGCACGAACAGGCCGACAACCGCGCCAAACTCGATGCCACTTTGCTCGGCGTGTCCCGTGGTTTACAGACGCTGCGCCGACAGGTGCTGGACCTGGCGACGTTGCCGGTCAACGTGTTGATCCGTGGCGAAACAGGTAGCGGCAAGGAGCTGGTTGCGCGTTGCCTGCATGACTTCGGGCCGCGTGCCGAAAAGCCGTTTGTGGCGCTCAACTGCGCGGCGATTCCCGAGCAGTTGTTCGAGGCCGAGTTGTTCGGCCACGAGAGCGGCGCGTTCACCGGCGCCCAGGGCAAACGCATCGGCAAGCTTGAATATGCCGACGGCGGCACGCTGTTTCTCGATGAGATTGAAAGCATGCCGCTGGCTCAGCAAGTGAAATTGCTGCGGGTGTTGCAGGAGCAGAAGCTTGAGCGACTCGGTTCGAACCAGAGCATTCGCGTGGACTTGCGGATCATCGCCGCGACCAAACCTGATTTGCTGGATGAAGCACGGGCCGGGCGTTTTCGTGAGGATTTGGCTTACCGGTTGAACGTGGCCGAGTTGCGTCTGCCGCCGTTGCGTGATCGGCGCGAGGACATTCCGTTGTTGTTCGAGTCGTTTGCCCAGCATGCCGCCGAGCGTTTGGGTCGGACCTTTCCACCGTTGACCGGCCCGCAACTTAGCCATCTGCTGAGCCACGACTGGCCCGGCAATGTGCGCGAACTGGCGAACGTCGCCGAGCGGCAAGTGCTGGGGTTGAGTGAACCAGAACCGGCGGGAATTGATCCCGGGCAGTCGCTGGCGGCGCAACAGGAAGCGTTTGAAGCACATTGTTTGCGTGCGGCGTTGACCCGGCACAAGGGCGATGTGAAAGGGGTACTTGAAGAGCTGCAACTGCCACGCCGCACCTTCAATGAAAAAATGCAGCGGCATGGGTTGAGTCGGGAGATGTTCTTGCAAGACAGCTGATTTATTGGTGCCTGATATGGCCTCTTCGCTGGCAAGCCAGCTCCTACATTTGCACGGTATACACATTACCCTGCAGGAGTTGGCTTGCCAGCGAAGAGGCCGGCACAGGCAACGCAAAAAACGACTCTGTAAGCAATTTTCCGCTCACCCCCAATTCAGCATAAGCGGATTTCCGCTCACCAAACCTTCCAACCCCCTCTAAACCGCCCCTCTGCCTCTTGGCACACCTCCTGCTATAGCCCTCACAGGCTGCGTTTAACCGCGCTCCATAAAAACAATCAGATGAAGGATCCTTCAATGGATAACTCCAACGCCCTGCCCCTTGGGTCGGCTGCCGTGCCCGCCAAAGAAAGAACCACCTCCAGCCGCATCAAGTCGATCTTCAGCGGCTCGGTCGGCAACATGGTCGAGTGGTATGACTGGTACGTTTATGCCGCCTTTTCCCTGTACTTCGCCAAGGCCTTTTTCCCCAAAGGCGACACCACCGCCCAACTGCTGAACACCGCCGCGATCTTCGCCGTGGGCTTCCTGATGCGCCCGATCGGTGGCTGGCTGATGGGCCTGTACGCCGACAAGGTCGGGCGCAAAAAGGCCCTGATGGCCTCGGTCTACCTGATGTGCTTCGGCTCGCTGCTGATCGCCCTGAGCCCGGGCTATGAAACCATCGGCATCGGCGCACCGATCCTGCTGGTGTTCGCTCGCCTGCTGCAAGGTTTGTCGGTCGGGGGTGAGTACGGCACTTCAGCGACCTATCTCAGCGAGATGGCAACCAAGGAACGTCGCGGTTTCTACTCCAGCTTCCAGTACGTGACGCTGATCTCCGGTCAACTCATAGCCCTGGCGGTACTGATCGTATTGCAACAAGTACTGACCACTGAAGAACTGTACGCCTGGGGCTGGCGCATCCCGTTCGCCATCGGCGCACTGTGTGCCGTAGTTGCGCTGTACCTGCGTCGCGGCATGGAAGAAACCGAGTCGTTCACCAAGAAAGAAAAGGCCAAGGAAAGCGCGATGCGCACCTTGATGCGCCATCCCAAGGAACTGATGACCGTGGTCGGCCTGACCATGGGCGGCACGCTGGCGTTCTACACCTACACCACCTACATGCAGAAATATCTGGTGAACACCGTCGGCATGAGCATCTCCGACTCCACCACGATTTCCGCCGCCACGCTGTTCCTGTTCATGTGCCTGCAACCGATTATCGGCGGGCTATCGGATAAAATCGGTCGTCGGCCGATCCTGATTGCCTTCGGTGTCCTCGGAACGCTGTTCACCGTACCAATCCTCACCACGCTCCACACCATCACCACTTGGTGGGGCGCGTTCTTCCTGATCATGGCGGCGTTGATCATCGTCAGCGGCTATACGTCGATCAACGCAGTGGTGAAAGCCGAACTGTTCCCGACTGAAATCCGTGCTCTGGGCGTTGGCCTGCCGTATGCGCTGACCGTGTCGATCTTCGGCGGTACCGCTGAATACATTGCACTGTGGTTCAAGAGCATTGGCATGGAAACCGGGTACTACTGGTATGTCACGGCGTGTATTGCTGTGTCGTTGTTGGTGTACGTGACCATGAAAGATACCCGCAAGCATTCGCGGATCGAGACGGACTGACCTTTAGTTCAAGGTAGGCTGTACTGGCCCCATCGCGAGCAGGCTCGCTCCCACATTGGATTGGTGTACACCGGCCCCTTGTGGGAGCGAGCCTGCTCGCGATTGCGAACGGACATTCAACATCGATATCGACTGATACCCCCTCATCATTTGGACCGCTTCGCTGGAAATTATCGGCAGGTCCTTGCACCATGGCCGTCTCACGAGCGCTCCTGGATTGCACCTCATGCCTGACGACATCCATTTCTACGAACCCGCCAACGGCCACGGCCTGCCCCACGACCCGTTCAATGCCATCGTCGGACCACGCCCCATTGGCTGGATTTCCTCGCAGGATGCCAACGGCCACTTGAACCTGGCGCCGTACAGCTTCTTCAACGCGTTCAATTACATTCCGCCGATCATTGGTTTTGCAAGCGTCGGGCGCAAAGACAGCCTGAACAACATCGAGCAAACCGGCGAGTTCGCCTGGAACCTCGCCACTCGCCCATTGGCCGAGCAGATGAACCAGAGCTGCGCGATGGTCGGGCCGCAGGTCAACGAGTTCGAACTGTCCGGACTGACGCCTGTTGCCTCGAAAATCATTCAGGTGCCACGGGTAGCTGAAAGCCCGGTGTCCTTCGAATGCAAAGTCACGCAGATCATTCAGTTGCAGCGCGCGGACGGGAATGTGGTGCCGAGCTGGCTGATTCTCGGCGAAGTGGTCGCCGTGCATATCGCCAAATGGCTATTGAAGGATGGGGTCTACGACACCGCCGCGGCAGAACCGATTCTGCGCGGCGGTGGGCCAGCGGATTATTTTCAGCTGGGGCCGGAGGCGTTGTTCAAGATGTATCGCCCTGGGGCGAGCAGGTAAATCACCAAAGCAGATCGGTGTTTTCCTTGACGTCTTTGAGGCGGGTCAGTTCTTTGGCTGCTGCTTCATCGGCTTCATGCGCGGTCTTGAAAGTACGGTCTTCAAGGACTTTGTGGAATCGCGGTGCGCCTGCACCACCCAAGGCTTTGACGGCGATGGCGGCGTGGTAACCGCCCTCACCCGGTACTACAGCGGAAACGGCTTCGAAGTGATCAAAGGCTTTACGTGCCATGTCGCGGATCCTGGCTGATTGAGAATGGCCTCATTAAACCCTCAACCCGCCATTTTGTGTACCCACGACTGGGTCTGACCCAACGCTTCGGCGGCCGATACCTCCTTGAAGGTATGAAAATCCAGGCTGTTGACCACCAGGTCCTGCAGCAATTCGGCAAACACTTCCATCGCCGGGGTGCTGAAGTACGCGGTCATGGCCTGCTGGTTCACCCAGAAACCGGACACCAGCCACAACTCGGGATCGCATTGCGACTGTTGCAGGGCAAAGTTCAAGCAACCCGGTGCATTGCGCGACGGCTCGATCAGGGCGCTCAGGCGCACACCGAGTTCCACCGAACGCCCGGCGTGGGCACGGACAAAAGCCATATGGCTGACGGGGATCTGCGTAGACATGTTCAACCCTCCCAGGTACTCGAGTGGCAGCCGTGGGACGGGCTGCGACAGGATCCGAGGTTAAGCGCACAGGTTCCAGCGCGGTTAGTCGATTCCTGCCGGTGTGTTGCACAATCCTGCGCGACCTCTGAAAAAACTGTAACCACGGAAAATCGCTTTCAAGCCAATGAAACAGGGCTTTCAAGCAAGTTTTCCTTGTGCGGCCCCGCCGTAGAGGCACCGTTAATCCACTCCGTGCAGAATCAGGCAAGGTTGAGGCAGGATGTGTCTACCGCATTGGCTTGCACAAACTTAAGCTCGGCTCATAACCCACGCCTCACCGAGGATGCCTTGCATGTCGTCGCTCGATCATTTTCAAGCCCCGCTGGACGCCGACATGGAGAAACAGCGCGCAGAACTGGCCGCGATCATCCGCCGCAATACGCAGGAGGATGGCAATTATGCGACGGCCGTCGGTTCGCTCTTCATGTCACGCCATAGCCAGTCTCATGAATTTACCCCGGGGCTCGCCCAACCGGCGCTGTGCATCATGGCCCAGGGGCGCAAAGAGGTCAGGCTGGCCGATGAGCACTTTAACTACGACCCGCTGAATTACCTGGTGGTGTCGGTCTCGATGCCGCTGAGCGGGCGGGTGGTGAACGTCTCGCCCGAAGCACCGATCCTTGCGGTGCGGCTGGACATCGACCCGGCGGAAATCAGCGCGCTGATTGCCGATGCCGGCCCCTTGGGCGTACCAACCCGCCCCACCGGTCGTGGCTTGTACGTCGAGCGGATCGACACAGCGATGCTCGACGCGGTGCTGCGTCTGGCGCGCTTGCTGGACACCCCGAAAGACATCGCCATGCTCGCGCCGCTGATTCGCCGGGAAATTCTGTACCGGTTGCTACGCAGTCCGCAGGGGCATCGGCTGTATGAAATTGCGATCGCCAACAGCCAGAGCCATCGCATCAGCCAGGCGATCAAGTGGCTCAACGGCAACTATGAGCAACCGCTGCGTATCGATGATCTGGCGAAGGAAGTGAACCTGAGCGTGTCGACGTTGCATCACCGTTTCAAGGCGATGACGGCGATGAGTCCGTTGCAGTATCAGAAGCAGTTGCGGTTGCAGGAAGCGCGGCGGTTGATGCTGGCCGAAGGATTGGAGGCTTCGGCGGCGGGGTATCGGGTGGGGTATGAAAGCCCTTCGCAGTTCAGCCGCGAGTACAGCCGGTTGTTCGGGGCGCCGCCGTTGCGGGATTTGGCGCGGTTGCGGTTGTCAGTCTGATCCGGAACTGGTCATTTGCCGAACCCGTCACTGGAGCCCAATTGAGCGTTTTATAGAGGCCGGTTTTTTCCGAACGGCCATAATCCCGCCGAAAAAATCAATCCGTTTACTATGGATCGCAAGGCATGGAGATATTGCTGTATCTCCAGATACCTGCCCCCTTATTTACAACAGAGAAAAATATGCCGGCAGTCGTGTTTGAAGGAAGCAGGTTCAGCAGATCCATTGACAATACAAATGTTGAAGACATTAAAAACGTAAAGACTCTCGCGAAGACTATCGCTTGGGACAAGATCAAAGACTGGTTCTGTGATACGCATATAGAAAAAGCAAAGGTTGCCCTGTACGACCTGTACTGCGGGACAAGCGACGACGTGCAGCTCGCCGGCTTCAATACACTCTACACGTTAGTTGCGGCTACCTTCCGATGCGAATTTGATTACGAAGTTCGGAATGAGAGCTCGGTGGAAATCGCTATAGGTAAAATAGGTATTTCACAAACATTTCAACTACCCACGGACACACCAACAGCTGAAATAGTGGACTCTATCAAGACAGTGCGTGCTGATCAGGATGCTGACGAATGCCTCGCCCAACTAGAGACCGACGCCGATCGTTTAAGCCTCTGCTTCCACAACAACGGCGAGACCTACCGCTATAGCCCAGAGGACGGAGTGGATAGTAAGCTGAAAAAAGAGTCGGTAAAAAAATTTGCTGATGAATGCACTCTCTACCAGCAACGCTGGCTAGGCATGCTGGCTAGCCAGATGGGCATACTTGATTTGATTGGAATTTCAAATAAACATGATCCAAGTGTTGTAAGCGCGGCAAACAAAGATAACAGGGATATACATATTTATAGGCTGCCTTCCGGCCATATCCGAGTCGACATTTTTTACAAAACGGATTTTCCACTCGACGAGGCCGGCAACACTACTTGGCTGAATATGAAGACTCAGTTAAACGCGTACGATACTTTCACCCTGACAGCGACGTTTATCATCGGCCGAGATCACACTGTTTGTCTCCAAGCCGACTGTAAAGGGGAACACTGGGGTGCGGCCGTAAAAACCGAATGCAGCAGCCGAGCATCTCCGCAGGGTATTGACTGGGCCGGGATATTCCGGTGGCCCCGGTGATTGGCGGCGGAGACAGCAAGGACCGTAAGGCCCTGGCATGTCGGCACGGCATCCCGCATCACAGCGCGCAACGGGTCTGGCAGTCATCCAGTTGTCACTGAGGTGTGAGTCCTTACCCACAATGCCTGTGGAACTGCCTGTGGATAACCTGAGTGAAAGGGCCTACAGCCCATACAGCGTATGGGCTACACAACGATGGTTGTTTTTTAACCAGACCTTGAGCCCTTCATCTATCCCCTGTGTGCGAGCCGCCTCCAGGCGGCGTTCCGACGATGAGGCCAGTCAGTCAGGCGCCGAGTACTCGGCAAGCCTCAGCCGGCAACGTCACCGACACCGGGTTACCAATGTTCAACCCAAACCCCTGACACGGCGTGCTCAATGCAGTAAACGACACACCCGAACACTCCACGGTGGTTTCAATCGTCGCGCCGATATCACGCACGAACGTCACCTTGCCCAGCAAGCGATTCCCCGCCGTCGCCTGCGGGTGCGACAGTTGCAAGTCTTCCGGGCGAATCAGCATTTTCACTTTTTCGCCAGCCACGATGCTGCTGCAAATCGGCACTTCCAGTGCATCGCCACCCGGCAAACCGACTTTGCCATTGCCCAACGCCGTGGCCGGGAAGATGTTGCCGGAACCAATAAAGTCCGCGACAAATTCGTTGGCCGGGTGCCGGTAGATTTCAATTGGCGTACCGACTTGTTGCACGCGGTGCTCACCCAGTACCACGACGATATCGGCCATGGTCATCGCCTCACGCTGATCGTGGGTCACCATGATCGTGGTGATGTTCAGGCGTTGTTGCAGCTGACGGATTTCCACTTGCATCGACTCGCGCAGCTTGGCGTCCAGCGCCGACAGCGGCTCATCCAGCAGGAGGATTTTTGGTCGCGAAGCAATTGCCCGGGCAATCGCCACGCGCTGACGTTGACCGCCGGAGAGTTTTGCCACCGGGCGATCAATCATTTCCTGCAACTGAATCAGCTCCAGCAATTCCACCACACGCGCCTGCTGATCAGCCTTGCTGACGCCACGCAGTTTCAGCGGATAGGCGATGTTCTCCCCCACCGTCATGTGCGGGAACAGCGCCAGCGATTGAAACACCATGCCGAAATTGCGCTGATGCGCCGGGGTGTGGCCGATGTCTTCACCGTCCAGGCGAATCTCGCCACCGGTCAGGGTTTCGAGGCCGGCAATCATGCGCAGCAACGTGGTTTTGCCACAGCCCGACGGGCCGAGGAAACACACCAGTTTGCCTTCCGGCAAATGCAGGTTTACATCCTTTACCGCGCAGGCCGAGCCGTAATGTTTCTCGACGTTTTCCAGAATCAGACCAGACATGTGAATCACCTCAAGAAATCAGAACGAAACGCCACCTTCACCGACCAGCTTCTCCAGCGCCCAGATCAGGACGAAGTCGATCAGCACGATCAGCACGGCAAACGAGAAAACGGTAGGGTCGAGCGATGACACGGTGCGGCTGTACATCCAGATCGGCACGGTCATGACGTCGATGGTGTAGAGGAAATAGGTCACGGTGAATTCGTTGAACGAGACGATGAACGCCAGCAGCATGCCCGCCAGAATCCCCGACTTCATCAACGGCACTACCACATCGACAATCGCCCGGGTCGGTGAAGCACCGAGCATTTGCGCGGCTTCTTCGACTTCACTGCCGATCGAGAGCATCGCCGCGGTGCAGTTCTTCACCACGAATGGCAACGCCAGGATCACGTGGGCAATCACCAGCCGCGAGGTGGTCATCTGGAACGGCAGGCTGTCGAACACCAGCAGCAACGCCAGCCCCAACACCACCATCGGGAACACTAGAGGCAGCGACATCAGTTGCAGCGCCACGGCTTTGCCACGGAACTCGCAACGGGTCAGCGCATACGACGCAGGCACCGCGATGATCGTGGCGAAAACCATGGTCAGGCACGCGACCATCAGGCTGGTGGTCATCGCTTTGCCGAGGCTCAGCACGTCGCTGGCGTCCGGCGAGACGAAGGTGTGCCAGGCGGCCTTGTACCATTGCAGGCTGTAGCTGCTCGGCGGGAAGTCGAGGTTCGACGAACCGCTGAACGACATCACGATCATGGTCAGGATCGGCAACACCGCCAGCAGCAGGATGAAGCCCGAGAGGATGCCGGCAAACTTGCCGGTTTCGCCCGGCAGCAGGCCATAACGCTTTTTGATCAGGGTGCTCATTGCGAAGCCTCCAGCATGCGCCGACGGCGGCCAGTGATGTATTCGGACAAGGTCATGATCGCCAGCGTGGTCACAATCAGCACCACACCGGCAGCGGACGCGGCAGGCCAGTTCATCAGCGGCGCGATCTGGTCATGGACCATCACCGCCAGCATCGGCACGCGTCGACCCCCGAGCAGCAAAGGCACCACGAAACTGCTCGCGTTGTAGGCAAATACCAACGTCGCGCCGGTAATGATCCCCGGCATGCTCATCGGCAGCACCACTTGACGGAACACCTGAAAGCGACTCGCGCCCAGGGTCGCGGCGGCTTCTTCGTAAGTACGGGCGACGCCGCGCATGGCGCTGGCAATCGGCAACACGGCCAACGGGAACGCAGTTTGCACCAGGCCCATCAGCACGCCGTTCTGGTTGTAGAGCAGCATGATCGGGCGCTTGATCAGACCGAGGCCCATCAGCGCTTGATTGAGCATGCCGCCCGGGCCGAGGATCACCAGCCAGCCGTAGCTTTGCAGCAGCAGGTTGACCAGCAACGGCAACAGCACCGCGGCAAGGAATACCCGGCGCACAAACGGTGAGGTCAGGCGCGACATGGTGTAGGCCACCGGGATCGCCAGGACTACGGCGATCACTGCGCTGATCAGCGCCAGACGCAGGGTCAGCAGCAAGGATTTGAGGTAATACGGTTCGAGCAATTGGGCGTAACTGGCCAGGCTGAACCCGGTCCATTCCGCGCCTTTGGTGCCCACGCTCATGCGCAGGACCAGCAGGCTGGCGGCGATCAGTACACCCAGAAACAGCATCGACGGCGTCAGGAAAAACCAGGCGCGGGTCGTCGGCGAAACACCCCGACGAGCACGCACGGGGGCGACGCTTACCGGATGAGTCAGAGGTTGGTGTTCCATAGCAAGGGTCTCGTCAATGGAAAGCAGCTGACAAACACAGGTCCTTGAAACCACCCTGTTCCCCTTGTGGGAGCGAGCCTGCTCGCGAAAGCGGTGCGTCAGTCACATCGATGTTGGATGTGCCGACGCATTCGCGAGCAGGCTCGCTCCCACAGGGGATTTCAGTGTTCTAAAGACGTGTGGTCGTCACTCGATCAGGAAGAAAAGATTTCCGTGTAGCGACGAATCCATTGGTCATGCACGGTGGCCAGGAAGGCGTTGTCGTGCATGATCGCCTTCTCGGCAATCTGCTCTGGCGTGAGGATGTACGGGCTCTTGCGCGCTTCGGCGGAGATTATCGCCTTGGCGTTGACCGGGCCGTTGTAGATGTCTTCAGCCATCTTGCCCTGCACCAGTGGGTCCAGAGAGTGGTTGATGAAGGCGTACGCCATGTCGGTGTCGCCCGGACGGTTCTTCGGCATGACCGATTGCATCAAGTCGGTGTAGAAACCTTCCTTCATGCCAAAGGTTGCACTCAGGCCGTAGGCCGGATCGCGAATCTGTTTCGGGAAGAAGGCTGGCGCGTACAGGCCGCCCATGTCCAGGGAACCTGTGCGGAACAGCTCGGCGATCTGGTTAGGGTTTTCACCCAGGGTGACCACGCGATCTTTCAGCTCGGCAAGCTTCTTGAAGCCTGGCTCAATGTTGTGTTCGTCACCACCGGCCAGTTTGGCGGCGATGATGATCAGGTCCATGGCCTCGGTCCAGTTTGGTGGCGGCAGGAAGATGTTCGGCGCCAGTTCCGGGTCCCACAGGGCGGCGTAACTGGTCGGGGCTTCTTTCTGGGTGCGAGTGCTATAGACCAGGCTGTTGCACCACAGGAGGTAACCGATACCGTGGCCATTGGCGCCGGTGCGGTATTTTTCCGGTACGTCGACCAGGTTGGGAATGCGGTTGAGGTCAGGTTTTTCCAGCAGGTTGGCAGCGGCCAGACCTTCGGCACCAACGCCTGCCAGGGTGATGATGTCGTACTGCGGACGATCACCGCCGGCCTTGAGTTTGGCGACCATTTCCGAGGTACTGCCGGTGCGGTCAGCGATGACCTTGCAGCCGTACTTGTCTTCGAAGGTCGCAGCGATATTGCGCAGGGCTGCCAGGCCGGTGTCATCGGACCAGGTCAGCAAACGCAGGGTTTTGCCCGCAAAGCGTGTGTCGCTGGCATTAGCCTTGATGAACGGCATGCTCATGGCCGCTGCTGCCACCGAGGCTACGCCCACGGTCTTGATGAATTGACGTCTGTTCAGATCATGCTCGCCCATTACGGACTCCCTTTGTTTTTGTAGGTATGAGGCTGGTCGCAACCGTTGCATCCGCGCGGCCTGACCAGCTTAAAACCCCCGTATTTACGGGGTTCAAGCTGCGCCGACGGGTTCATCCTGAGGTTGTGTAAAACACCTGACTATCGATAAAAACTCATTGAAGCCATGACGCCAGCGCATGCCTCAACAAGAGGCATGCGCTCACCCTTTTCGTGCTGTCAGACAGCCCGAATCACGTGTTTGATTTCCTGGAACGCCTGCAAACCCCATGGCCCCAACTCGCGGCCGATGCTGCTCTGTTTGTAGCCACCCCAGGCGGTCTGGGGGAAGATCACCTGCGGCGCGTTGATCCACACCAGCCCCGCCTGCAAGGCGTTGGCGACTCGATCAGCCGCCTCGGCATTGCGCGTGACCACACTGGCTACCAAGCCGAACTGGCTGTCGTTGGCCAGGGCAATCGCCTCGGCTTCAGAGGCGAAACGGCGCACGCAGATCACCGGGCCGAAAATCTCTTCACACCACAGCGCACTGTCGAGGGGCACTTCGGTGAAGATCGTCGGCTGCAAAAAATAGCCGCGCGGCAAGTCTGCCGGACGATTACCGCCACAAATCAACTTGGCACCCGCAGTCAAACCACGATCAATGTGGCCCAACACGCGCTGGTATTGCGCCTGATTGACCAGTGCGCCCATTTCCACGGCCGGGTCGAACGGGTCGGCCACGCGAATGGCTTCGGTGCGCGCCTTCAGACGCAACAGGAATTCATCAGCCAGTTCATCGGCGACCAGCACGCGACTGGTGGCGGAACACATTTGCCCGGCGTTGAAGAAACCGCCGCCACAGGCCACTTCCACCGCCAGGTCGAGGTCGGCATCAGCCAGCACCAGCAGCGAGGATTTACCGCCCAGTTCCAGGCTCACGCCTTTAACGGTTTCCGCCGCGCGTTGCATGACTTGCACGCCCACCGCGTTGCTGCCTGTGAAGGAAATTTTGGCGATGCGCGGATCCGCCGACAGTGGCGCGCCGACCGCCAGGCCGGTGCCGCACACCAGGTTGAAGACTCCGGCTGGCAAACCGGCCTTAGCGATGATCGACGCCAGCTCCAGTTCCGGCAGCGGTGTCACTTCCGAAGGCTTGAGCACCACGCAGCAACCGGCAGCGAGCGCCGGGGCGAGTTTCCAGGCGGTGGTGACCATCGGGAAATTCCACGGCACGATCAGGCCGACCACACCGGCAGGCTCACGGCGCAGACGCGCACTGAAATCGTCGCTCGGCAATTCAACGGCGCTGTCTTGTTTAGCGTCGAGGCCTTCTGCCAGACCGGCGTAAAACTCGAAAGTGGCGATCACGTCATCGACATCGATAGCGGCTTCGAACAGCGGCTTGCCGTTGTTGCTCGACTGCAAATGCATCAATTGCTCACGACCCGCCTGCACGCCCGCTGCGATTTTGCGCAGGATCGCGCCACGCTCGGCACCGGTGGTTTTCGACCAGTCGGCGAAGGCCTTGGTCGCCGCACTCACGGCGTGATCGACGGCCTGGGCATCGCCGCCATTGACCGTGGTCAACAGGGCTTCGGTCGCCGGGTTGATGACGCGCAGGTGTTCGTTGCCCGCCGACCATTGACCGTCGATGAATAGACCGTCCAGTGTCGTAGGGAACGTCATTTCGACACCGCCTTCATCCACTGGGTCTGATCGATTTCAATCAAGGTCGGGCCTTGACGATCGGCCGCGGAACGCAGCGCTGTGCGCAGTTGCTCGATACTGCTGATCGCTTCCGCTGCGCAACCCAATGCCTTGGCCACACCGATGAAGTCCGGGGTGTAGATGTCCACGCCAACCGGCTCGATGGCGCGGTTGACCATGTATTTCTTGATCTCTTCGTAGCCTTGGTTATTCCACAACAGCACAATCACCGGGGTCTGCGCTTCTACAGCACTGGCCAGTTCCGGCAAGGTGAATTGCAGGCCGCCGTCACCGATCAGGCACACCACCGGCGCACGCGAGCCGCCTTCAACGCTACCGCCAAGCCAGGCGCCGATGGCGGCCGGCAAGGCGTAACCGAGGGTGCCGTAACCGGTGGACGAGTTGAACCAGCGCCGTGGTCGCTCGGGATTGAATGTCAGGTTGCCGGTGTAGACAGGCTGGGTCGAATCGCCGACGAACACCGCGTCCGGCAACACGTTCAATACCGTTTCAAGGAAGCGGGTCTGGGCCAGGGTCGGGGCATCCCAAGTCTTGGCCAGTTCTTCACGCAAACGGGCGGCACGGGCCTGACCCCAATCGTTGCGACGCTCGGCCAGCGACTGCTGGGACAGCGCACTCAGCAAAGCCTGGGCGGCGTTACGCGAGTCGGACACCAGCGCCACGTGCGGCGGATAGTTGCGCACGGTCTGGTCCGGGTCGATGTCCACTCGCAGCAGCTTGCCCGGGATTTCGAAACCACCGGCGAAGGTGACGTCATAGTCGGTCTCGGCCAGCTCGGTGCCGATCGCCAATACCACGTCGGCCTCGGCCACCAGTGCACGGGTCGCAACCAGGCTTTGGGTGGAACCGATCAGCAACGGGTGGCTGGATTCGAGCATGCCTTTGGCATTGATGGTCAGTGCCACCGGTGCGTCCAGCAGTTCGGCCAGTTCCGTCAGTTCAGCGGCGGCATCGATGGCACCGCCACCGGCGAGAATCAGCGGACGCTTGGCGCCGGCCAGCAACTCGGTCATGCGCGAAACGGCGGTCGGCGATGCGCCGGCGCGGTCGATGTTCACCGGTACGCTGCTGAGCAGGTCATCGGCTTCTTCAACCAGCACGTCCAATGGAATTTCGATGTGCACCGGACGCGGACGGCCCGCCTGAAACAACGCGAATGCGCGGGCCAGAACGCCCGGCAACTCGGACGCCGACATCAAGGTGTGGGAGAAAGCCGCCACGCCGGCAACCAATGCGCCTTGGTTCGGCAGTTCATGCAGCTTGCCGCGACCGCCGCCCAACTGGCTGCGCGATTGCACGCTGGAGATCACCAGCATCGGGATCGAGTCGGCGTAGGCCTGGCCCATGGCGGTGGTGATGTTGGTCATGCCAGGGCCGGTGATGATGAAGCACACACCCGGTTTGCCGCTGGTGCGTGCATAACCGTCGGCCATGAAACCGGCGCCCTGTTCGTGACGCGGAGTGACGTGGTTGATGCTCGAACGGGCCAGCCCGCGATACAGCTCCACGGTGTGAACCCCGGGAATACCGAACACCTGCTCGACCCCGTAATCTTCGAGTAACTTGACCAATACTTCGCCGCACGTCGCCATTGTGTTTTGCCCTTCTTGTTCGTTTGAGACGCCGGGCCTGCGCAATGTTTATGATGGGTGGGCAGGTCCAGGGATGGCCTCATTGGAACGGGCGACACGTAGCCGCAACAATGGATAAAAAGTCATACTAGCCATGTCCTCACGTCATACCTTGGATTCCAATGAAACGACTGCCTCCCCTGTCGGCGCTCCACAGCTTTCTGATTACCGCGCAATGCTGCAATTTCACCCGGGCCGCCGAACAGCTGCACATCACCCAAGGCGCGGTAAGCCGACAAATCGCCGGGCTGGAAGATCATCTGGGTTATGAGCTGTTTATCCGTCAGGCTCGCGGCCTCGATCTGACGGCAGAAGGACGCGAATGGCTGCCACGGGTTCAGCAGATTTTCGGGCTGATCGACGAGGCGGTCGAACAGATCGGCCAGAAACGCGAAACCCTGCAACTCAAGGCCCCGACGTGCGTCATGCGCTGGCTGCTGCCGCGTCTTATGCAATGGCAGAGAGAGCGTCCGGATGTGCCGGTGGAACTGACCACGACGGTCAAGCACGGCGTGGATTTTCATCGCGAACAGTTCGATGCGGCGGTGATGTACGGCGCGCCGCCGGACACTTCATTGGTGTCGCAACGCCTGTTCGATGAACAGCTGACCCCGGTCTGCTCCAAACCGTTGCTCGAAGGTCCGGTGCCATTGCTGACACCGGAAGATCTTGAGCAGCACATGCTGCTGCATCCCACCCGTGATGAGCGGGACTGGAAGGCCTGGCTGGCCACGGCCAATGTTCGCCTGAGCAATGTCAGCAAGGGTCAGCACTTCGAAACCCTGGACCTGGCGATGTCGATGGCGTCCCAGGGGACGGGTGTGGCGATCGGAGACTGGTCGTTGATTGGCGATGACTTAAGCGCCGGGCGGCTGGTCATGCCGTTTGAATTGAAGGTAAAGACGGGGCTGGGGTATTACCTGGTATTGCCGCAAAAGTCCGCACCTTCGCCGAAGTTGCAGGAATTATTGGGGTGGTTGGTCGAGCAGGCTCAAGCGCGGTGAAACCCGAAAGTCTTGATGCGGTTCCCTGTGGGAGTGAGCCTGCTCGCGATTGCGGTTGATCATTCAACGGTGATGTCGACTGACCCAACGCCATCGCGAGCAGGCTCACTCCTACAAGGGATCGGTGAACTCAGTAGCCGACGGCGAACCGCTGACGGGAATGCTTCGGCACTTCCACTTCGTCGATCATCGCAATCGCATAATCAGCAAACGTGATCCAGCTGCGCCCTGCACTGCTCACCAGCAAATCATCCTTGCCGATCCGGAACATGCCTGTACGCTCACCTTCGACAAACTCCGCCGACGGTGACAGGAAGGTCCAGTCCAGTTCGTGTTCCTGACGCAAGCTCTCAAGAAACAAAGCACCGGCACCCGCCTCGGCCTTATACGCCTCGGGAAAGCCCTTGCTGTCGATCACGCGTGTGCTATCCGGCAACAACAGCGAACCGGCGCCCCCCACCACCAGCAGACGTTTCACCCCGGCCTTTTTCACTGGCCCGATCACGGCAGCGGCGGCAAGCGTCGAGAAATGCGCGGCGCTGATGACCACGTCATGACCGGCAACTGCGGCCTGCAACGCTGCGGCATCAAGGGCATCGACGTTCTTGCTGACCACACCGGCACGCTGGCCGATTTTCGACGTGTCGCGGGCAATGGCGGTGACGCTGTGACCACGACGCAGCGCCTCTTCCAACAGTTGGCTGCCGGCACGGCCGGTGGCCCCGATGATTGCGATTTTGCTCATGACATTCTCCAGTTGGCTCAGGTGAACTAGTGTATGCGGAACGATCATTCCCCCCACTTCATCTCGCCCTTGGCGACTTTGGCGCTCAGTTCCAGCGAGCTTTCTTCGCCCAGCGTCGGGAAGCGTTTTTTCATCGCGGCGATCAGTGCGGCGGAATCTTTGGCCTTGGCGGTTTCCTCGTCGAAGGCCTTGATGTATTCCGCCGTGAACTGCACGGCGGCCAAGGATCGAGCGCTGTCCCCGAGGTAATGCCCCGGCACGATGGTGTTCGGTTTCAAGGTTTCGATGGAGTGCAGCGTAGCCAACCAATCGGCGTGTGATTGCGGGGTTTGTGTATCGGCCATCCAGACATGGATGTTCTCTGCCACGACCACTCCACCGACGACCGCTTTGATCGACGGAATCCAGACGAAGGTGCGATCAGGCTGTTTCCCCTCCAGCCCCACCACCTGCAACTTCTGCCCTTCCAGTATCAGGCTGTCGCCCTTGAGTACTTGGGGCACGATGGTTGTCGCCGGTACGTCGGCGCCCATTTTTGGCCCCCAGAACGCCAATTTGCCGTCGACGGTGTGCTTGATGTGGTCCACGGTCGGCTGCGAGGCGAGCACTTTTGCATTCGGAAACGCGGCAGTCAGAGTGTCGAGACCGAAGTAGTAATCCGGGTCGCCGTGGCTGATGTAGATGGTGGTCAGTTGCTTGCCGCTGGCGCGGATTTTCTCGACAACCTGTTCAGCCTGGGATTTGCCGAATTGCGCATCCACCAGAATCGCCTCCTTCTCGCCACTGACCAGTACCGACGTCACCGGGAAGATCGCCTTGTCGGCGGGGTTGTAGACCTCCAGCGTCAGGGTCGATGCGGCTGCTGCATGGGCCGCGAAGCCGAGCGTGGCGGTGGCCAGCAAAATGCGCTTGAGGGTGGTGAAACCGATCATGTGTTGCTCCGTTGTCCGAATGCCATGCTTGGCGATGGGAGGGAGCTTAGTTGCATGACTCAGTACAAAAAATGCGATGCTGGAACATAGTTTGTTTCTGAAAGCGTGCAAATCATGGATCGTCTACAAGCAATGCGGGTGTTCGTCACGGTGGTCGACCTCGGCAGCCAGTCGGCCGCCGCCGACCAACTGGACCTGTCGCGGCCAGTGGTTTCGCGCTATCTGGCGGAGTTGGAGGATTGGCTCGGCGCCCGGTTGATGCACCGCACGACCCGCAAGCTGAGCCTGACCGCCGCCGGCACCGAGATGCTGCCCCGCTGTCGGCAGATGCTCGACTTGTCCACAGACATGCGAGCCGCTGTCAGCGAGCCGGACGATACGCCGCGCGGATTGCTGCGGATCAGTGTCAGCACCTCGTTTGGTCAGGCGCAACTGGCGGACGCCATGGCGGCATTCGTCAAACGTTACCCCAGCGTCAGCATTGATATGCAAATGCTCGACCGCACGGTGAACCTGGTGGATGAACGCATTGATCTGGCGATTCGCACCAGCAACGACCTGGACCCGAACCTGATTGCCCGGCGGCTGACGGTCTGTCGCTCGGTGATCTGCGCCTCCCCCTCCTACCTGCGCGAACATCCGACGCCGCAGCGGGTGGAAGATCTGAGCCGGCATAACTGCCTGACCCATTCCTACTTCGGCAAAAGCCTTTGGCATTTCGAGGAGGACGGCGAACCGGTCTCTGTGGCGGTCCAAGGCAACATCAGCGCCAATGAAGCCAGCACCTTGCTGCGCGCGGCAATGGCCGGCGCGGGGGTGGCGATGCTGCCAAGTTATCAAGCGGGTGTGCATATCCATAGCGGGGAGCTGATCCGCCTGCTGCCCCAGGCCGAGCCACGACAAATGAACATCTACGCGGTGTACGCCTCACGCAAACATATGCCCGCGGCGTTGCGCAGCCTGCTGGATTTTCTCGTTTTGAGGTTCCCCGATGAACCAGAATGGGATCTCGGCCTGTAAACACCCCCGTAGGAGCTGGCAAGCCAGCTCCTACAAGGGGTACGGGCAATGCCACTTTAGTGGCAACTCACCGGCGCTGACCTATGCTCAAAGTAATACCCAAGGGTATTCGTTCAGAGGTCCACGCCATGAACATCAAAACAAGAAGATACCTCACCATTTTTATCACCTGCGCGGTGACGCTGGCGCTGTATGGCACTGCGGCCTGGCGGGTCGAGCAGGCGCGGCAACTGCCCCGTGAATTTGCGAGCTGCAACTTCGAGCGCTGCATTCCCCACAATGCGACCCTCAACGCCCTGCGGTGACGAAGGGGATCAGGCCTCGTTGTCCTGATCGGCCTTCAAGCGATCGCGAAACGCCTTGGGCGAAATCCCCACTCGACGCCGGAACAGGCGCGTGAAGTTGGTCGGATCGGAAAACCCCAACACGTCGGACATTTCGTAAATAGTCATGCTGGTGTAGGTCAGCAAGCGCTTGGCCTCCAGCAACTGCCGTTCGTGCATGATCTGCAACGCCGGTTGTCCCGCCAATTCACGGCACGTGCCGTTGAGGTGGGACACGGAAATCCCCAGCCGATGCGCCAGGTCTTCAACTTTGACGTGCTGGCGGTAAGTCTCTTCCACCAGTTGAATAAACCCGTTGAGGTATTCCCGGGCGCGCTGCGGACGCTGGCTGGCGTTGCGGCGCGTGATCACCTGTCGGCTGACCCAGACCATGATCACGCTGACCAACGAATGCATGAGCATTTCACGCGCCGGCTGGTGACCGGTGTATTCGTCTTGCAGTGCTGAAAACAGGCTGTTGAGGTAGTCGCCGTCCTTGCCCGCCGGGTAGCTTTCGGGCTGGGCCAGCGCATTCACCGAGTTGCCCAGTTGCGCCTGCAAATGGGCAACCAGCGGCGCGGCCAGGGTCAATACAAACCCTTCGACGTCCTCGGAAAACCGATAACCATGCACCGACAACGGCGGCAGGATCAGGATCGCCGGTTCAGTCAGTTGCGTGCGTTTACCTTCGATTTCAAGCTCTGCCTGACCTTTGAAAACGAAGAGTAACTGGCACAAATCGGCGTGGCGGTGGGGTTTGATTTCCCACTGATGTTCGCGGCTGCGTTTGGAAATGGTCTCGCAGTGCAGTAAGTCCGGGGTCGGCCAGTCCAGGCTTTCACCGTACAGCTTGAACACTGGAATCGAAGGCAGGTCAGGCTTGTTCATCAAGGCCTCGAGGTTACGGGCGATAATCGCACTGATTGGCAGAATGTACAGGTATCGGCTCAGTTTTCACCTTCAATTGACAGACTCGCAAGTGAAAAATGCAAGCACTCGAAACATAAAAATAATTCACCGGCCATGGTCGCGTGGAGCTTGCGAGTCTTAAAAACAATGAAAACACTGAAGACCCAAATCGCCATCATTGGCGCCGGCCCCTCCGGTTTACTGCTCGGTCAGCTGCTGCACAACGCCGGTATCGACACCCTCATTCTTGAACGCCAAAACCCGGATTATGTGCTTGGCCGAATCCGTGCCGGCGTCCTTGAACAAGGCATGGTAGAGCTGTTGCGTCAGGCCGGGGTGGGTCAGCGCATGGATGCCGAAGGGCTGGTGCACACCGGCTTCGAACTGGCACTCGATGGTCGCCAGGTGCACATCGATCTGCACGCATTGACCGGCGGAAAAACCGTGATGGTGTATGGCCAGACCGAGGTCACCCGCGACCTGATGTCCGCTCGTCGGGAGGCTGGCGCGCAGACGATTTACGACGCCTGCAACGTCGTACCGCACGGGATGAAAACCGCAGAACCCTTTGTGACATTTGAGAAGGATGGCGAGACGTACCGCCTCGATTGCGACTACATCGCCGGGTGCGATGGCTTCCACGGTGTGGCGCGCCAATCGATCCCGGACGATTGCCTCAAGGTCTTCGAGCGCGTCTACCCGTTTGGTTGGCTCGGCATCCTCGCCGACACACCGCCGGTGCACGAAGAGCTGGTGTATGCCCGCCACGAGCGCGGCTTTGCCCTGTGCAGCATGCGCTCGGCAACCCGTACCCGTTATTACCTCCAGGTACCGGCTGACGAGAAGGTTGAAAACTGGTCTGATCAACGCTTTTGGGATGAACTTAAATCCCGTTTGCCTTGCGCGTTGGCAGAGTCATTGGTCACTGGACCTTCCATCGAAAAAAGCATCGCGCCGTTACGGAGTTTTGTTGTGGAACCGATGCAATACGGGCGTATGTTCCTGGTCGGAGACGCGGCACACATTGTTCCACCCACCGGTGCCAAAGGCCTGAACCTCGCGGCCAGCGACGTCAGTACGTTGTTCAATATTTTGCTGAAGGTTTACCGCGAGGGACGCGTGGATTTGCTGGAGAAGTACTCCGAAATCTGTCTACGCCGCGTCTGGAAAGCCGAGCGTTTTTCCTGGTGGATGACCTCGATGCTGCATCGCTTCGACGACCATGACGCCTTCAGTCAACGCATCAGCGAATCGGAGCTGGACTACTTCGTCGGTTCTGAAGCCGGCCGAAAAACCATTGCAGAAAATTACGTCGGGCTTCCGTACGAGGCTATCGAATAGCCTGCTATCGACTTACACTGGCGAGCATTCCCGCTCGCCTTGTTCCTCGCGGGCCCCCCACTGCCTGCAGGTTTTACCGTGACCAATCTCAACCAGCCTGACAGGCCTAAACCGGCCATTCGCAGCGTGCTGATCGCCCTGATGCTGGCGATCTTTCTCAGCGCACTGGACCAGACCATCGTTGCCGTCTCGATGCCAGCGATTTCCGCCCAGTTCAAGGATGTCAACCTGCTGGCCTGGGTGATCTCCGGGTACATGGTGGCGATGACGGTGGCGGTGCCGATCTACGGCAAGCTCGGCGATTTGTATGGCCGTCGCAAGCTGATGCTGTTTGGCATGGGGCTGTTCACCCTCGCTTCGTTGTTCTGCGGCATGGCCCAGAGCATGGAGCAACTGGTGCTGGCGCGGATCATTCAAGGCATCGGCGCGGGCGGGATGGTTTCGGTCAGCCAGGCAATCATCGGTGACATCGTCCCGCCCAGGGAACGCGGGCGCTATCAGGGATATTTCAGCAGCATGTACGCCGTGGCCAGCGTGGCCGGCCCGGTGCTGGGCGGCTACATGACCGAGTACTTGTCCTGGCGCTGGGTGTTTTTGATCAATCTGCCACTGGGCCTTGGGGCCTGGCTGGTGGCCAATCGCACGCTGGTCGGGCTGCCGGTGCCGCAGCGCAAGCCGATCATCGACTACCTCGGCACGTTGCTGATGATCATCGGTTTGACCGCATTGTTGCTAGGCATCACTCAAGTCGGCCAAGGTCATTCGTGGCGCAGCGCCGAAGTGCTGGGATTGTTTGCCTGTGCGGTGCTGGTGCTTGGGGTGTTCGTCTGGCATGAACGCCGAGCGCGAGAACCTTTGTTGCCGATGCATTTGTTCGCCAACCGCAACGCGATCCTGTGTTGGTGCACGATTTTCTTCACTAGCTTCCAGGCAATCTCGCTGATCGTGCTGATGCCGCTGCGCTTCCAGAGCGTCACCGGCGCCGGGGCCGACAGCGCCGCGCTGCACCTGTTGCCGTTGGCGATGGGCTTGCCGATCGGCGCGTACTTTGCCGGACGCCGTACCTCGGTGACCGGGCGCTACAAACCGATGATCCTGACCGGGGCGGCGCTGATGCCAATCTCGATTCTGGGCATGGCGTTCAGCCCGCCTCAGGCCTTTGTACTGAGCAGCCTGTTTATGTTGTTGTGCGGGATCGCTGGCGGCATGCAATTCCCGACGTCATTGGTCGGCACGCAGAACTCGGTGGACCAGCGCGATATTGGCGTCGCCACCAGCACTACCAACCTGTTTCGCTCGCTGGGCGGCGCGGTGGGGGTGGCGTTGATGTCGGCACTACTGCTGGCGTTGTTGCAGGACTCCAGCTTTGCCCACATCGCCGGTTCGTCGCTGATTGCCGAGGGCAGTTCGGGCAATGTCTTGCTCGATGGCTTGAACGCCGCACCGGGGGATGCACAAAACGCCTTGCGCGCCGAGTTGTTGCTGACGTTCAGGCATTTGCTGATGGTCAGTGCAGCGGTGTCGCTGTTGGGGTTGGCGGCGGCGGTTGCGATGCCGAATATGTTGTTGCGGGGGCGGGAAGACAAGGTTCGGTAGTTGGACCGAGTCGCGGCCTTCGCGAGCAGGCTCGCTCCCACAGTGGATGCCCAGTGATCACAAAATATGTGTACGACGGAGATCCTGTAGGAGCGGCGGTGCGACGATTCGACTTGCCCGCGAAGGGGCCATTACAGGCACCAAAGAACTCACGGGCTGTAATACCCGACAGCCACCAGAAAGTGCCCGACCTTTTTCAGGTAGGCATGCTTGTTCTCAATCTTGTTGGTGACCGGGTTTTTCCAGCGGTATTCGTAATCGCCATAATCCTTCTTGGCCATCAACGCCAGGATCGGCTCGCCCACCGGTTTACCTTCCGGGTCCTTGATCGCGCCGAAGTCGGTATTGACCAACCGCAGGTTGGTGCCGTGGGCCACGTAACGCTGGGTGTTCAGGTCGACGACGAACACATACAGGTCATCCTGCAAGTAACCGCCCTTGAGGGAATTGATCGCGGTCAGTGTGCCCTTCTCGTCCTTGGCCAGATCGGTCGCGGCTTTGTTCAGCAGCGCCATTGCCTGTTCCGCCGACGCCCGCGGCAGGTAGTAACCGACCGCCAGAATCCGATTACCGACGCGCTGATAGTAAACATGTTTGCGTTCGACTTTGCCGTCAGCCCAGTTCTGCCAGCGGTATTCCGCCTCTTGAATGCCATTGCTCTCCGGCACTTTCACGGCGTCCTTGAAGGCTTTCTGCAAGTCCGGCCCGAGAGTTTCGGTGACATCACGCCCGATCAACGCGGCAGATGGCCCGCCGCTCGCGAGCATCATGCCCTTGGTATCGACCACAAAGACGTAGCGGTCCTTGTCGACAAACTCGCCTTGACGACTGAATGCCGCGAGGGCCTTGTCACCATTGTCGTGGTAGTAGGCCAGGGCCTTCTCCAGCAAGGCTTTGGCGGCCTGACTGTCTTCTTTTTCTGTACCGGCGGCATGAGCCTGCCCGAGGCACAGCAAGAGCGTCCCACCCAGTAAGGCCAGTTTGCGCAGAACCCCCATAGTGCATTCCTCGTTCTTGTCGGTGTCTCAAGAGCGTAGACGGCAATGGGGGATATACCCGGCGGGGCCTGGGTTTACTGCCGGGTGCGAAGTTGTTGCTGCAGATTCTGGATCTGCGCCTGAAGGGTGTTGATGTTGCGGGTGACCTGGCCGCGGAACGCGTCGAACTCGGCGGTATTGGTGGCGCCTTGCGCAGCGGCCGGGCGGTTGTCCTGCACGCTTTTGAGCACAATCATCTCCTGCTCCAGACGCTCGATAGCGGCGCTCGGGTTGCCCTGTTTTTTCAGCGAGGCAATGTCGGCGCCCAGGCTTTTGAGCTGAGCGTCGAATTTGCTGCTGTCGTCCGGCGTGCTTTTCAGCGCAGTCAACTCAGCGCTCAAGGCTTTGACCTGCGCCTGCAATTGCGTATTGGCCGCTTGGTGCTCGGTATCCTGAGCGGTGAGTTGCGCCAGTCGCTTATCCAATTCACTGGTTTGCGCAGTCATCTGCGCCAGACGTTTGTCCAGATCAGAGGCCTGGCCGACAACACCTTGTTGCTGTTTGCCCTGATCCAGCAGTTTGGTTTCCAGGTCCTTGATTTGCAGTTTCAACGCCTCGCTGTCGCTGGTGACGTTAGTCTGGCTGGCGACGACCTTGCCGGAAATGTCCTGCAAGCGCCCCGCTGCTTCTTCACTGATACGCGCGAAACTTTCCTGGGTCGCGACCAGTTGTTGTTCCATCAGCGAGATCTGCTGAAAACTCCACCAGGCAAGACCAGCAAATGCAATAAACAACGCGCCGACCAATGCCCAGAGCGGGCCGGTGCTAGCGCCTTTGACGTTGACTACCGGCGCCGGCCGCGAATGCACGCGGGTACGAACAGTGGGCGGATAGTCATCATCGTCGAGGCTGTCGGCACGCAGACTCGGTACATTCTCGAAATCGTCGTTGGCATCGTTACGCATGGACATTGAATCAACCTTTGTAGAACGAGGTGATGGCTTTATGCGGCGAGTATAACCCCCACTGCCGCACCGATTGACTCTCTACACCCAACTCGGTTCAGTGCTGGCAGGCGGGATTGGACGGTCAGCGGATGTCCTGAGCCTTCCACCAACTGCAAAATTCATCGAGGGCGGCCCAGAGGCTGACTTTCGGATCGTAGTCCAGATAATGCCGGGCGCGGCTGATGTCCAGGGTGAAGTTTTTGTTCATGACCTGCATGCCTAGTCGCGACAAGGTCGGCTCGGGGCGCCCGGGCCACAACTTGCACACCCCTTCGTTGAGCGCCGCGACGGTATAACCCAAACCGTAGGAACGGTAGCGCGTCACTTGTGGGACTTCCATGTTGCGCATGACGTAATTGACCACATCCCACACTGGAACCGGGGTTCCATTACTGATGTTGTAGGCCTTGCCCAAGGCCGAGCCGCTGGCGAGCAAACTGCTGAGCAACGCTTCGTTGAGGTTTTGCACACTGGTGAAATCGACCTTGTTCAGGCCATTACCGATGATCGCCAAGCGTCCTTTGCGCTGCATTTTCAGCAATCGCGGAAAAATGCTCATGTCACCGGCGCCCGTGACGAAACGCGGGCGCAGCGCCAGGACTTCGAGGCCGAATTCCTGGGCACCGAAGACCTTTTGCTCGGCCAGAAATTTGGTTGCGGCGTAAGGGTGCTTGAACCGCTTGGGTACCTGTTCTTCGGTCAACCCCAAGTGATCACGGCCATCGAAGTAGATCGACGGCGAGGACAAGTGCACCAACCGTCGAACGCGCTGCTTCAGACAAGCTTCGACCACGTTTTCGGTGACCTGGACGTTTCCTAGATGAAAGTCCTGATAGCGCCCCCACAGCCCCACTGCCCCCGCGCAATGGACCACGGCTTCGACGTCTGAACACAGGTCGCGCGCCAGTTCCGGGTCGCTCAAATCGCCCTGAATAAACTCCGCGCCACGGCGCACCAGGTGTTCGACGCTTTCGGCCCGGCGACCGTTGACCCGCACGTCCAGGCCCTGCTCCAACGCGAAACGCGCAAAGCGTCCGCCAATGAAGCCGCTTGCGCCGGTGACCAGAATTTTCATGTAGTGCTCCGATGTCTTTCGTTTTGCGTATTTCGAGAGGTCTTGACGCTGTCCGTCAGTCCAACGGCACCAGCCATTGCTTCGACGAACGCACCAATTGATCGGTCAACAACCCCAGAAGTTGACCGCCATTGCGCCAATGATGCCAGTACAGCGGCACGTCGATGGGCTTATCTGGCAAAAGCTCCAGCAAAACACCGCGTTCCAGTTGCTCGCGCACCTGTAATTCCGGGACCAGCCCCCAGCCGAGACCGGCCTCGGTCAAGCGAATGAAGCCTTCAGACGAGGGGCATAAATGGTGTTCGAAACCGCCATCCACCCCCAGCGAAGCAAGGTAGCGATGCTGCAGGAAATCGTCCGGGCCAAAGACCAGCGCCGGGGTTTTCGCCAGTCGGTCAGCGCGAACGCCTTCCGGGAAATGGCGCTCGATGAACGCCGGACTGGCCAACGCCCGATAACGCATGGCCCCCAGCAGAACGCTGCGGGCACCAGCCACCGGGCGCTCGCTGGCGCAGACACACGCCGCCACGTCGCCGGCGCGCATACGTTTGAGGCCGACGGTCTGGTCTTCAACCACCAGATCCAGCAGCAAGTGTTGTTCGGCGCAAAAGTCGCCCACCGCTTGCGCCCACCACGTGGCCAGGCTATCGGCATTCAACGCGATGCGCAGGCGCTCCGGCAGGCCCTCTTCATCCAGCGCCGGCACCAGGGACTGCAAATCGCGCTCCAGCAAACGCACCTGCTGCACATGGTTGAGCAGGCGCCGACCAATTTCCGTCGGCGCCGGCGGCGTCACCCGCACCAGCACCGGTTGGCCGACCCGCGCTTCCAGCAGTTTGATCCGCTGGGAGATCGCCGATTGCGACAAGCCCAGCACCTGCGCGGCCCGTTCGAAACCGGCTTGCTCGACCACGGCAGCCAGGGCAGAGAGTAATTTATAGTCGAACATCAGTTTTCCTAATGAGCGATCAGCATGATTGGTTTTTCTTATACAGGTTAGCAGCGGAGAATGCCCATCAAGATCTCTTTAACAAGGAACACCGACATGGCTGGCGAAACATCATTGGCAACCCTGCTGCGCAGCATGAGCCCGCAACTCAACGCCGGCGAATACGTGTTCTGCACCCTGCGCGACGGCAAGCTGCCGGCGGGCCTTGAGATTGTCGGCAGCTTTCGCGAACAGGAGGGTCTGACCGTGGTCCTGGAGCGTTCCCACGCCGAAAAGGCCGGTTTCAGCTTTGACTACGTTGCAGCCTGGATCACCTTGAATGTGCATTCCGCTCTGGAAGCCGTCGGTCTGACCGCCGCCTTCGCCACCGCGTTAGGCAAGGCTGGCATCAGCTGCAACGTGATCGCCGGTTACTACCACGATCACCTGTTTGTCGGTCAGGCCGACGCCGAACGCGCACTGCACGTGCTGCGCGACCTTGCAACCAACGCGGAGTAACCTTTATGTGGCAAAGCTATGTGAACGGCCTGTTAGTGGCCGCCGGACTGATCATGGCGATTGGCACGCAGAATGCGTTTGTACTGGCGCAAAGTCTTCGGCGTGAACATCACCTGCCGGTGGCGGCGCTGTGCGTGGCGTGCGATGCACTGTTGGTCGCCGCAGGCGTGTTCGGTCTGGCGACCGTGCTCGCACAAAACCCGACATTGCTGGCGGTTGCCCGTTGGGGCGGCGCGGTGTTTCTGATTTGGTATGGCAGCCAGGCGCTGCGCCGCGCTTGCTCGAAACAGAGCCTGCAACAGGGAGAAAACCAGGCCGTGCGCTCACTGCGCGCCGTCATGCTCAGTGCGTTGGCAGTGACACTGCTTAACCCGCACGTTTATCTGGACACGGTTTTGCTGATCGGCTCCCTTGGTGCGCAACAAACCGAACCTGGTGCTTATGTCGTGGGCGCGGCGAGTGCGTCGTTGCTTTGGTTTTTCACTTTGGCATTGGGCGCGGCGTGGCTGGCACCTTGGCTCGCGCGACCGAGCACCTGGAGAATTCTTGACCTGTTGGTCGCGGTGATGATGTTTGCCGTGGCCTTTCAATTAATTGTCACCCCTTAATTATTCCAAATGGCTCTGGAACCTCTATTCCACACAGTTGTTGCGTGGTTATGCAGCACCCCCAGTGCTATGATCCGATTCCCTGCGCCGCAAAGAGTACAAACTCCCCGGCGCTTGTCTGGCCGCCCGTGATCGGCCTTGCGCTCACCGCAACTGACCTGATTAGGAGAATCATCATGGCTTTCGAATTGCCGCCGCTGCCTTACGCACACGATGCCCTGCAGCCGCACATTTCCAAGGAAACTCTGGAATACCACCACGACAAGCACCACAACACCTACGTCGTGAACCTGAACAACCTGGTGCCAGGCACCGAGTTCGAAGGCAAGACTCTGGAAGAAATCGTTAAATCTTCCTCGGGCGGTATCTTCAACAACGCCGCTCAGGTCTGGAACCACACCTTCTATTGGAACTGCCTGGCGCCAAACGCCGGCGGTCAACCAACCGGCGCGCTGGCTGAAGCCATCAACGCTGCGTTCGGTTCGTTCGACAAGTTCAAGGAAGAATTCAGCAAGACTTCCATCGGCACCTTCGGTTCCGGTTGGGGCTGGCTGGTGAAAAAGGCTGACGGTTCCCTGGCCCTGGCCAGCACCATCGGCGCCGGCAACCCGCTGACCAACGGCGACACCCCGCTGCTGACCTGCGACGTCTGGGAACACGCCTACTACATCGACTACCGCAACGTTCGTCCGAAATACGTCGAAGCGTTCTGGAACCTGGTCAACTGGAAATTCGTGGCTGAGCAGTTCGAAGGCAAAACCTTCACCGCTTAAACTCGATGCCAGTCAAAAAACCCGGCTTTTGCCGGGTTTTTTATTGCCTGGAGAAATGTGTCGACTATTCGGGCGCCATCGCGGGCAAGCCCGCTCCCACAGGTGATCTATGTCGTGTTCAAAACCTGAGAACACACTCAATCTCTTGTGGGAGCTGGCTTGCCTGCGATAAACGATAACGCGGTGCTTGATTAGACCTGCGGATCGACGTTATCCAAGGCGCGATTCACCGCCAATTCCGCCAGCATGATGATCTGCTGAATCGCCAACACCGTATTACGCTGCGGACCTATCAGGTTAGCGGCGAAATCGCTGGTCATGACGCTGGCGGAGGCCAGTGACTCGCAGGCTTGGGCCAGGAGGCTTTCGGTGTCCATGTTCGAGGCGATCATGTACATCGTGCTCGGGCGGCGGGGTTTTTCGGTGTATTGCGATGGTGGGTCGAGGTAGTAGTCGAGGGCGCGTTTGATGGCTTCGCGGTCTCGCAGGAGCGCTTCGGATTGGGTGTCTTCGGTGTCTGGAGGGATGGTGTTGAAGGGTGGATCGGGAATCAATTTGTCCATTGAAAATTTCTCCAGCGTTGGAGGCTCCACTTGCCGCTTCTCACACGGCGAAGAGGTGGCAGCTATGTGCGAGGTGAGAAGACCGGTTATGGACACCCGGCCGGACCGAAGTCCGCCCGCACACAGCCGCCATAACGCATTTACCGGCAGCAAGTAAGCTGGCGGCGATTATGCGTGTACAGACACTGGATGACCATAAGTTGCCGGGCTCTCACACCCGGTCGCTGAGTTTTCAGCGACCGTCAGAGGTTAGAGAGACTGCTTCCTACCCGGCAACCTGAAAAATGCGTGGAAAAGCGCTGTGTTTTTTACACATCTTTCAACACACAAAATTGAAACGCGGAGCGTCCATGGCGGCATACCCGCGCGGGAGCGTGGGAACGATCAGTCGGGTGGCAGCAGAATGAGATTGGTAGGCTGTCAGGCCGCCTTCGCTGGCAAGCCAGCTCCTACAGTAAATCGGTGTACACCCGCCGCTTTTCACCACTCATCAGGCCGAGCGTTAGCTCGCCTGCAGCTCTTGATCTTGATTCACCCGCCCCCTCGGGAGGCTGAGTGGAGGTGTGCATCCGGGGAGTGGCGCGTAGCGCCGTTCGACGCAGTCGAACACGCTGCATGTAGGTCGTAGCGAAGCAGACCGGAGGGCAGTGTCCCCGGATGGATACCGGAACGAAGGAACGCCGAGCCTTAGCGAGGGGCCGGACGCTCGGGGCGAGACCTTTTGGTTCCTTTTGGGGCGTTTGCCAAAAGGGACTCGCTGTAAGAGCGAAACCATTAGCGGCCGTTACCGCAGGAATGGATATGTACACAACCAACAAGAACATGGTCGGCCCGAAGGCCGCCTTCACTGGCAAGCCAGCTCCTACAGTTAGAACGCGTACCTCCACAAAACAGGCCAAACCGACGATGAGTCCAGCCTTAGCCCCCTTGCCGCACCGCCATAGCCGACTACCATCAACCAAGAAGGAAAAATTATCCCAATCCCCTCAAGTTGAAGGCTCCAACTACCGACACAGTACTAATAGGACAAATACCCCAGGCAACAGCATATCGGCCAAGCCCACAGGCAAAACCCCCTGTGATGGATTGTCCCTTTGACTGCCATCACGGGATTGCCAATACTCATGGCAACTTGATGCTACCCGCACGAAACAAGGAATAACCCTTTGAAGCTGGAACTCAAGAACAGCTTGTCGGTGAAGTTGCTCCGGGTCGTCCTCCTCTCGGCATTGATTGTCGGCGTGGTCTTGAGCTGCGCGCAGATCGTTTTCGATGCTTATAAGACGCGCCAGGCCGTAGCCAACGATGCCGAACGTATCCTCGACATGTTCCGCGACCCCTCGACCCAGGCCGTTTACAGCCTTGACCGGGAAATGGGCATGCAAGTGATCGAAGGCCTGTTCCAGGATGACGCCGTGCGCCAAGCCTCCATCGGCCATCCCAACGAAGCCATGCTCGCGCAAAAATCCCGCGAGTTGCAGCATTCAGACAGCCGCTGGCTAACCGACCTGATCCTTGGCCAGGAACGCACCTTTACCACCCAGCTGGTCGGTCGAGGCCCATACAGTGAATATTACGGCGACCTGAGCATCACCCTCGACACCGCCACCTATGGGCAAGGGTTCATCGTCAGCTCGGTCATCATCTTTATCTCCGGCGTGTTGCGCGCCCTGGCCATGGGCCTGGTGCTGTACCTGGTGTACCACTGGCTGCTGACCAAACCGTTATCGCGAATTATCCAGCACCTGACCGAAATCAATCCCGATCGCCCCAGCGAACACAAAATTCCGCAGCTCAAGGGTCACGAAAAGAACGAACTGGGGATCTGGATCAATACCGCCAACCAGTTGCTCGAATCCATAGAACGCAACACCCACTTGCGCCACGAAGCCGAAAACAGCCTGTTGCGCATGGCCCAGTACGACTTCCTCACCGGACTGCCGAACCGCCAGCAATTGCAACAACAACTGGACAAAATCCTGGTCGACGCCGGCAAACTACAACGCCGGGTCGCGGTGTTGGTGGTGGGTCTGGACGACTTCAAAGGCATCAATGAACAGTTCAGTTACCAGACCGGTGACCAATTGCTGCTGGCGCTGGCTGACAGGCTGCGGGCCCACAGCGGCCGACTCGGCGCCCTCGCTCGTCTGGGCGGCGATCAGTTCGCCCTGGTCCAGGCCGATATCGAACAACCCTACGAAGCCGCCGAACTGGCGCAAAGCATCCTCGATGATCTGGAAGCGGCGTTTGCCCTCGATCACCAGGAAATTCGCCTGCGCGCGACTATTGGCATCACCTTGTTCCCCGAGGACGGTGACAGCACTGAGAAGCTGCTGCAAAAAGCTGAGCAGACCATGACGTTGGCCAAAACCCGCTCGCGCAACCGCTATCAGTTCTACATCGCCAGCGTCGACACCGAGATGCGCCGTCGTCGCGAACTGGAGAAGGATCTGCGTGACGCACTGGCCCGCGATCAGTTCTACCTCGTCTACCAACCCCAAATCAGCTACCGCGATCACCGGGTGGTGGGTGTCGAGGCGTTGATTCGCTGGCAGCATCCCGAGCATGGCCTGGTGCCGCCCGACCTGTTTATCCCGTTGGCCGAGCAGAACGGCACCATCATTGCCATCGGTGAATGGGTGCTGGATCAGGCCTGCAAGCAATTGCGCGACTGGCACGATCAGGGCTTCCCCGACCTGCGCATGGCGGTGAACCTGTCCACCGTGCAATTGCACCACGCCGAGTTGCCGCGCGTGGTGAACAACCTGCTGCAAATGTACCGCTTGCCACCGCGCAGCCTGGAACTGGAAGTGACCGAAACCGGCCTGATGGAAGACATCAGCACGGCCGCCCAGCACCTGCTGAGCCTGCGTCGCTCCGGCGCATTGATCGCCATCGATGACTTCGGCACCGGCTATTCGTCACTGAGCTACCTGAAAAGCCTGCCGCTGGACAAGATCAAGATCGACAAGAGCTTCGTACAAGACCTGCTCGATGACGACGACGATGCAACCATCGTTCGGGCGATCATCCAGCTGGGCAAGAGCCTGGGCATGCAAGTGATTGCCGAAGGCGTGGAGACCGCCGAGCAAGAGGCCTACATCATCTCCGAAGGCTGCCACGAAGGTCAGGGCTATTTCTACAGCAAACCGTTGCCGGCACGGGAATTGAGTGCCTTTCTGAAACAGGCCCAGCGCAATAACGCGGCTATTTTGTAGGTCTGCGAACATCGCAGCCTCGTTTCACTCTGTAGGAGCTGTCGAGTGAAACGAGGCTGCGATCTTTGATCCACGACACACCTCTTGCGCAAATAGGAAATATTTCCACCTGCACCCTTTACACAGAATGCGAAAGATTTGCATTATGTCGCAGTTTTGCGCGCGTGAAGCGCCAGTCCACCCCTCTTGAAGCAGGATGTTCGCCATGATTCGTATGCCTCTGGCTACCGCCAGTCTGTTGGCCATCGCTATTTCCCTCGCCGGTTGCGGCGAAGGCAAAGACAAGGCCGCCGCCGCGCCAGCGCCTGCTGCGGTCGTTAGCACTGCCGCTGCAGCATCAGCACCTGCTGTCGCGCCTGCCGCTGCCAGCAAAGTCGATGAAGCCGCCGCCAAAGCCGTTATCGCGAATTACGCCGACATCGTCTTCGCCGTTTACAGCGATGCCGAATCCACCGCGAAGACCCTGCAAACCGCCGTCGACGCCTTCCTCGCCAAACCGAATGACGACACCCTGAAAGCCGCCAAGGCTGCCTGGATTGCTGCCCGCGTTCCTTACCTGCAGAGCGAAGTGTTCCGCTTCGGCAACACGATCATCGACGACTGGGAAGGTCAGGTTAACTCCTGGCCGCTGGACGAAGGCCTGATCGACTACGTCGACAAATCCTACGAACACGCACTGGGTAACCCGGGCGCAACAGCCAACATCATCGCCAACACTGAAGTTCAGATCGGCGAAGACAAGGTCGACGTGAAAGACATCACCCCGGCAAAACTCGCCAGCCTGAACGAGCTGGGTGGTTCCGAGGCTAACGTTGCGACCGGCTACCATGCCATTGAATTCCTGCTGTGGGGCCAGGACCTGAACGGTACCGGCCCTGGCGCCGGCAACCGTCCTGCTTCCGACTATCTGGAAGGCAAAGGCGCAACCGGCGGTCACAACGATCGTCGCCGCGCTTACCTGAAGTCCGTGACCCAACTGCTGGTCAGCGACCTGGAAGAAATGGTCGGTAACTGGAAGCCGAACGTGGCCGACAACTACCGCGCCACCCTGGAAGCCGAACCGGTTGATTCGGGTCTGCGCAAAATGCTGTTCGGCATGGGCAGTCTGTCCTTGGGCGAACTGGCGGGCGAGCGCATGAAGGTTTCCCTGGAAGCCAACTCCCCGGAAGACGAACAGGATTGCTTCAGCGACAACACCCACAACTCGCACTTCTACGATGCCAAAGGCATTCGTAACGTGTACCTGGGCGAATACACCCGTGTCGACGGTACCAAAATGACCGGCGCCAGCCTGTCGTCCCTGGTGGCCAAGGCCGACCCGGCTGCCGACAACGCGCTGAAAGCCGACCTGGCTGCTACCGAAGCCAAGATCCAGGTCATGGTCGATCACGCCAACAAGGGTGAGCACTACGACCAACTGATTGCTGCCGGCAACACCGCTGGCAACCAGATCGTCCGCGACGCGATCGCTTCCCTGGTCAAGCAGACCGGTTCGATCGAAGCCGCCGCTGGCAAACTGGGCATCAGCGACCTGAACCCGGACAACGCTGATCACGAATTCTGATCAACGCTGGCTGCACAAGAAGGCGACCTTAGGGTCGCCTTTTTCATACCTGCCTGAATGCAATCCCCCTGTGGGAGCGTGGCTTGCCCGCGATGGCCACGACGCGGTCTAAAGTCAAATCCTGCCCCACATCAAGTAAACGATAATTCCTCTTATTCAAACTCTGCTGCCCTGTTAGACTTTGCGCCCTTGTTTTGCTCGTCTTGCAGGATGTCTGATGCCCCCGCTGTTCCTTCGCTTGTCCGCACTGTTGCTGGCCCTGTGCCTGAGTGCCTGCGATGACGCCCCGCGTTTTACCAAGGCCGAACCCGGTGAAGCCCGGTCCGGTGGCAGCGCGACCGTGCGCAAGACCGATCAGAACTCGTTTTCCCAGCCGTCCGCCAACCTGCCACCGTCACGGCGTGTTGACTTCAGCGTCGGCAACAGTTTCTTCCGCAGCCCGTGGGTGATCGCCCCGTCGACCACCACCGCCCGCGATGGCCTGGGTCCGCTGTTCAACACCAACGCTTGTCAGGGCTGCCACATCAAGGACGGTCGCGGCCATCCGCCGACGCCGGATGCAGCAAATGCCGTGTCGATGCTCGTACGCCTGTCGATCCCCAACACGCCGGCTTATGCCAGCGTCATCGAACAGCTCGGCGTGGTGCCTGAACCGGTCTACGGTGGCCAATTCCAGGACATGGCCGTCCCCGGCGTTGCCCCGGAAGGCAAAGTACGCGTCGATTACGCACCCGTTCCAGTGCGGTTCAAGGACGGCACTGAAGTCGAGTTGCGCAAGCCGAGCCTGAACATCACTCAATTGGGCTATGGCCCGATGCATCCCGATACCCGTTTCTCGGCGCGCGTCGCCCCGCCAATGATTGGCCTGGGTTTGCTCGAAGCGATCCCCGACGAGACGATCCTGGCCAATGCCGAAGCGCAGGCCAAGGATAAAAACGGCATCAATGGACGCCCAAACCGGGTCTGGGATGACGTGCAACAGAAGACCGTCCTCGGCCGATTTGGCTGGAAAGCCGGACAACCGAACCTCAATCAGCAAAATGTTCACGCGTTTTCAGGTGATATGGGCCTGACGACCAGCCTCAGGCCGTTCGATGACTGCACCGACGCTCAAACCGCCTGCAAACAGGCGCCGAACGGCAACGGCCCCGATGGCGAGCCGGAAGTCAGCGACAACATCTTGCGTCTGGTGCTGTTCTACAGCCGTAACCTTGCAGTACCGGCCCGCCGCGATGTCAGTGCCCCGCAAGTGCTGGCCGGCAAAAATCTGTTCTTCCAGGCCGGATGCCAGTCCTGCCACACGCCGAAATACACCACCGCCGCCAACGCCGCAGAACCTGAACTGGCCAATCAAGTGATTCGCCCGTACAGCGATCTGCTGCTGCATGACATGGGCGACGGTCTGGCCGACAACCGCACTGAATTCCAGGCCAGTGGCCGCGACTGGCGCACCCCGCCGTTGTGGGGCATCGGCCTGACGCAAGCGGTCAGTGGCCACACCCAGTTTTTGCATGATGGCCGCGCGCGCAATCTGCTCGAAGCCGTGCTCTGGCATGGCGGCGAAGCTCAGGCTGCGCGTGAACAGGTTTTGTCTTTCAATGCCGAGCAGCGCGCTGCGTTGCTGGCGTTTTTGAATTCTCTTTAAACACTTATAAAGAATCGGGAGCCCGACATGTTCCGTCCCAAATTGTTGTTCACCAGCCTTGCAGCACTCGCACTGGCCGCCTGTTCACCGCAGGACCCGCAAGCCGTGACATCGGCCGCCATTGCCAAATCGGTGATCCTGCCGACCTACACCCGCTGGGTTGAAGCCGACCGCCAATTGGCCGTCAGCGCCCTCTCCTATTGCGAAGGCAAGGAAAGCCTCGACACCGCCCGCGCCGACTTCCTGCACGCGCAGAAAGCCTGGGCCGAGTTGCAACCGCTGCTGATCGGTCCGCTGGCCGAGGGCAACCGTTCGTGGCAGGTGCAGTTCTGGCCGGACAAGAAGAACCTGGTCGGCCGTCAGGTCGAGCAATTGGTCACCGCGCAACCGCAGATCGATGCCGCCGCCCTGGCCAAGTCCAGCGTTGTGGTTCAGGGCCTCTCGGCCTATGAATACATCCTGTTCGACAGCAAGCCAGACGTGGCCAATGACGCGCAAAAAGCCAAATACTGCCCACTGCTGAAGGCCATTGGCGAGCGTCAGAAACAACTGGCCGAAGAGATTCTGCAAAGCTGGAACAACACCGACGGCATGCTCGCGCAAATGAGCAAGTTCCCGAACCAGCGCTACGCCGACTCTCACGAAGCCATCGCCGACTTGCTGCGCGTGCAAGTCACCGCCATCGACACCCTGAAGAAAAAACTCGGCACGCCAATGGGCCGCCAGAGCAAGGGCGTGCCGCAGCCGTTCCAGGCCGATGCATGGCGCAGCCAGTCGTCTCTGACCGGTATCGAAACCAGCCTCGCCGCGGCCAAAACCGTGTGGGAAGGCGTCGACAACAAAGGCCTGCGCAGCCTGTTGCCGGCTGAGCAAAAACCCTTGGCCGACAAGATCGATGCCGCCTACGCTGCCTCGCTGAAGCTTTTCGCCAGCAACCAGCGCTCGTTGACTGAAATGCTCAACGACGATGCCGGTCGCCAGCAACTCAACGATCTGTACGACAGCCTCAACGTGGTCCATCGCCTGCACGAAGGCGAACTGGCCAAGGCGCTGGGCATTCAACTGGGCTTCAACGCCAACGACGGTGACTGATGAGGACGAGTGCCATGCTGCGACGTCAGGCTCTGACTTTAGGTAGCTTGCTGCTGGGAGCAGTGACACTGGGCGGCTGGACGCTGTTCAAGCAAAAGGACAAAAGCCCGCTGCTGTTGTCGGCGCGCGATGATACCGACGGCAAGCATTACGCCGTCGGCTATCGGCTGGACGGCACTCGGGTGTTCGCCACCCAGGTCGGCCAGCGCTGCCACGACATCATCAACCACCCGACGCTGTCGATTGCGTTGTTCGTCGCCCGTCGTCCGGGCACCGAGAGTTACCTGATCGACCTGCGTGACGGCACGTTGTTGCAAACCGTAACCGCGCAGCCGAACCGGCACTTTTACGGGCACGCGGTGATTCACAAAAGCGGCGATTGGCTGTACGCCACCGAGAACGACACCACCGATCCGGGTCGCGGCTTGCTGGGTGTGTATAAGTTCGAGGATGAGCGGCTGGTGCACAGCGGCGAGATTTCCACCCATGGCCTCGGCCCGCATCAGGTGTCATGGATGCCCGATGGTGAAACCCTGGTCGTGGCCAACGGCGGCATTCGCACCGAGGCTGAAAGCCGGGTCGACATGAACCTCAACGCCATGGAGCCAAGCCTGGTGCTGATGCAGCGCGACGGCACCTTGTTGAGCAAGGAAACCCTGGCCCAGCAGATGAACAGCGTGCGCCATCTGGGAATCGCCAGCGACGGCACCATCGTTGCCGGACAGCAATTCATGGGGCCGTCACACGAATCGTCGGAGTTGCTGGCAATCAAGCGCCCCGGCCAGCCGTTCGTGGCGTTTCCCGTGCCCGAGCATCAGTTGCAGGCGATGGGGCATTACACCGCCAGTGTTGCGGTGCACAGCGAACTGCGCCTGGTGGCGTTGACCGCTCCCCGAGGCAACCGCTTTTTCATCTGGGACCTGGACAGCGGTGAAGTGCGCCTGGATGCACCACTTCCCGATTGCGCCGGAGTCGGTGCCGTAGCCGATGGTTTTGTCGTGACTTCGGGCCAGGGCCGCTGTCGCTACTACGATTGCCGCCAGACCAATCTGGTTGCACAACCGCTGGAGCTGCCGGCAGGGCTCTGGGACAACCACCTGCACCTCATCTAGACACGGTCCTCTGTAGCAGCTGGCGCAGCCTGCGTCGGCCGGTCCGCGCTCGGGCGCAGCCGTCGTCATCCCGGACATCCGGTTGCGCCTGACACACCGAGGTGCATGGTTTTACGACGGCTGCGCCGCCGGACGCAGGCTGCGCCAGCTGCTAGAGGGATCGGCCTATGAAATGTGTCAGCTGGAATCACCCGCGCACACGGGGTAATGTGCCTCTCTGTCTCACTTGATTTTCTCCAAGGAACTGGAACTATGCTGCGTCGCCGCATGCTGATCATGTTGGGTGTTGTTCTGCTGATCGTACTGGTCCTGGCCGGTTATAAAGCCTTCTCCATTTACACGATGATTCAAGGCTTCTCTGCGCCAAAACCGCCGATCAGTGTCGCTGTGGCCACGGCTACCGAACGTCCGTGGCAAGCTCGCCTGCCAACCGTTGGCACCCTCAAGGCACTGCAAGGCGTAGACCTGAGCCTGGAAATCGCCGGCACTGTCACAGATGTGCAGTTTCAGTCAGGCCAGAAGGTCAAGGCCGGCCAGCCGATCGTGCAACTCGACAGCGCCGTGGAAACCGCTCTTTTGGAGACTGCTCAGGCCGACCTCGGGCTGGCCCAGGTGGATTACACCCGTGGCAGCCAACTGGTGGGCAGTCAGGCCATTTCCAAAGGCGAGTTCGATCGCCTCTCGGCCGTCCTGAAAAAGAGCAAGGCCACAGTCAATCAACTCAAGGCCTCGCTTGAAAAAAAACGCATCTTCGCACCCTTCAGCGGAACCATCGGCATTCGTCAGGTCGACGTGGGTGACTACGTGGCCAGCGGCACCATGATTGCCACCCTGCAAGACCTCAGCAGTCTCTACGTCGACTTTTTCATGCCTGAGCAGTCAGTACCGAAGATCGCAATTGGGCAACCGGTGCAGATCATTGTCTCGGCTTATCCGACACAGGAATTTCCCGGCACCATTACTGCGATCAACCCGAAAGTCGAGAACAGCACGCGCAATGTGCAAGTGCGCGCCACCCTGGCCAACCCCGACGGCAAACTGTTGCCTGGCATGTTCGCCAGCCTGCAAGTGCTTCTGCCCAACCCGCAGCCGCGCGTCGTCGTGCCGGAAAGCGCGATCACCTACACCCTCTACGGCAATTCGATTTACGTGGTCGCGCAAAAAAAAGCCGAAGACGGCAGCGTCGAGAAGAACGACAAGGGTGAGCCGATCCTGGTCGCCGAACGGCGTTTCATTGAAACCGGTGAGCGTCGCGAGGGTCTGGTGATCATTACCAAAGGCGTGCAGGACGGCGAAAAAGTGGTCACAGCCGGCCAGATCAAACTGGACAACGGTGCGCCCATCGCGATCAGCGACGACAAGACCCTAGCCGAGAAGAACAGTCAGCCGCGCGCGGACTGATCAAGGAATCCCCATGGCTTTTACCGACCCGTTCATCCGCCGCCCGGTCCTCGCGACCGTGGTCAGCCTGTTGATAGTGCTGCTGGGCTTTCAGGCCTGGAGCAAACTGCCGCTGCGCCAGTACCCGATCATGGAAAACGCCCTGATCACGGTGACGACCGCGTACCCCGGAGCCAACGCCGAAACCATTCAGGGCTACATCACCCAACCGATGCAGCAGAGTCTGGCCAGCGCCGAGGGGATCGACTATATGACCTCGGTCAGTCGCCAGAACTTCTCTGTGATCTCGATCTACGCGCGCGTCGGCGCCAACACCGACCGTTTGTTTACCGAACTGCTGGCCAAAGCCAACGAGGTGAAGAACAAGCTACCTCAAGACGCCGAAGACCCTGTATTGAGCAAGGAATCGGCCGACGCCTCGGCGCTGATGTACATCAGTTACTTCAGCAAGGAACTGAGCAACCCGCAGATCACCGATTACCTGTCGCGGGTCATACAGCCGAAATTGGCGACGCTACCGGGCATGGCCGAAGCCGAGATTCTCGGCAATCAGGTGTTTGCCATGCGCCTGTGGCTGGACCCGGTGAAGCTCGCCGGTTTCGGCTTGAGTGCCAGCGACGTGACCAACGCGGTGCGCCAGTACAACTTCCTTTCCGCCGCCGGCGAGGTGAAAGGCGAGTACGTGGTGACCAGCATCAACGCCAACACCGAGCTCAAATCCGCCGAGGCCTTTTCGGCGATTCCACTGAAGATCGATGGCGACAGTCGGGTGCTGTTGCGTGATGTGGCGCGGGTGGAAATGGGCGCGGAAAACTACGACACCATCAGCTCCTTCGGCGGCACGCCTTCGGTGTACATCGGCATCAAGGCCACGCCCGGCGCCAACCCGCTGGACGTGATCAAGGAAGTGCGCAAGATCATGCCGGACCTGGATGCCCAGTTGCCGCCCAACCTCAAAGGTGAGATTGCCTACGACGCCACGCTGTTCATCCAGGCCTCGATCGACGAAGTAGTGAAAACCCTGTTCGAGGCGGTGCTGATCGTAATTGTGGTGGTGTTCCTGTTCCTCGGCGCCTTTCGCTCGGTGGTGATCCCGGTGGTCACGATCCCGTTGTCGATGATCGGCGTGATGTTCTTCATGCAAATGATGGGGTACTCGATCAACCTGCTGACACTACTGGCCATGGTGTTGGCCATCGGCCTGGTGGTGGACGACGCTATCGTGGTGGTCGAGAACATTCACCGGCACATCGAAGAAGGCAAGACGCCTTTTGATGCCGCCATCGAAGGCGCCCGGGAAATCGCCATGCCGGTGGTGTCCATGACCATCACCCTGGCGGCGGTCTACGCGCCAATTGGCTTCCTGACGGGGCTGACGGGGGCGTTATTCAAGGAGTTTGCCCTGACGCTGGCCGGGGCGGTGGTGATCTCCGGGGTCATTGCACTGACCTTGTCACCGATGATGTGCGCGCTGCTGTTGCGTCACGATGAAAACCCCAGCGGGCTGGCTCATCGCCTGGACCTGATTTTTGAAGGCCTGAAGCGACGTTATCAACAGATGCTTCACGGCACCCTCAACACCCGGCCCGTGGTGCTGGTGTTCGCGGTCATTGTGCTGTGCCTGATTCCGGTGCTGCTCAAGTTCACCAAATCGGAACTGGCTCCGGACGAGGATCAGGGCATCATTTTCATGTTGGCCAACGCCCCGCAACCGACCAACCTCAATTACCTGAACACTTACACCGACGAGTTCATCTCGATCTTCAAAGCATTTCCCGAGTATTACTCTTCGTTCCAGATCAATGGTTTCAACGGCGTGCAATCGGGGATCGGCGGCTTCTTGCTCAAGCCGTGGAACCAGCGCGACCGCACTCAAATGCAGATCCTCCCCACCGTCCAGGCGAAACTGGAAAGCATTCCGGGGTTGCAGGTTTTCGGTTTCAACCTGCCGTCCCTGCCCGGTACTGGCGAGGGGCTGCCGTTTCAGTTCGTCATCAATACAGCCAACGATTACGAGTTGCTGCTGCAAGTGATGGACCGGGTGAAAAAGCGCGCAATGGAGTCCGGCAAATTCGCCTTCGTCGACGTTGACCTGGCCTTCGACAAACCGGAAGTGGTGGTCGATATCGACCGGGCCAAAGCCGCGCAGATGGGCGTGTCGATGCAAGATCTGGGCGGAACGCTGGCGACGTTGCTGGGTGAGGCGGAAATCAACCGTTTCACTATCGAGGGTCGCAGTTACAAGGTCATTGCGCAGGTTGAACGCCCGTTCCGGGATAACCCGGACTGGCTCAATAACTATTACGTGAAGAACACCAAAGGCGAACTGCTGGCCCTGTCGACCCTGATCACCGTGACCGACCGTGCCCGACCGCGGCAGTTGAACCAGTTCCAGCAACTCAACTCGGCCATCCTGTCAGGGGTGCCGCTGGTCAGCATGGGCGAAGCCATCGATGCCGTGCGGCAGATCGCCCGGGAAGAAGCCCCCGCGGGCTTCGCCATCGACTATGCCGGCGCATCGCGGCAATACGTTCAGGAAGGCAGCGCCCTGTGGGTGACCTTCGCCTTGGCACTGGCGATCATTTTTCTGGTACTGGCCGCTCAGTTTGAAAGCTTTCGCGACCCGCTGGTGATTCTGGTGACCGTACCGCTGTCGATTTGCGGTGCGTTGATCCCGCTTTTCCTCGGCTGGTCGAGCATGAATATCTACACCCAGGTCGGGCTGGTGACCCTGATCGGGCTGATCAGCAAGCACGGCATTCTGATCGTCGAGTTTGCCAACCTGCTCCGCAAGGAAAAGGGCTTGACGGCTCGCGAAGCGGTGGAGGAAGCGGCGGCCATTCGGCTTCGTCCCGTCTTGATGACCACGGCAGCGATGGTGTTCGGCATGGTGCCGTTGATCATTGCTACGGGCGCAGGTGCGGTAAGCCGGTTTGATATCGGGACGGTGATCGCTACGGGGATGTCTATCGGGACGCTGTTTACCTTGTTTGTGTTGCCTTGCATTTACACCTTGCTGGCCAAACCCGACACCAAAGAACACGCATAACCCTCTGTAGGAGTGAGCTTGCTCGCTCCTACAGGGGGATTGGTGTTGGACAAATAAAAGGCCTCGCACTTGCGAGGCCTTTTATTTTGGCTTCAATCTGTTCAACTTTGCGGCCTCACTCCCTGAGCAAGCCCGAACATCAGCAACAACAAATCGTGGTCGGGTTGCGCAGCCGCGGAGGCTTTGATTGCCCGCGGTATTGGACAGTGGGCATCGCCGCCCACTGAACTGAGGACCTGCGTGCGAGGCTGCTCCCATGCAGCCATCGCCAATGTAGCAACTGCCAAGGCTCCAACCAAAAACAAACCTCGCGCAATTTCCAGTTTCATCGCTATAAACCTTTGATAGCGCTGCCAAACGCCGTCTCGTAAAAGTAGACGAGTTTTTTCCAATCCGCAGCGCTGAACGACGAGTGGCGACGCAGTTGCTTCATGTCATGAGCGGCCGCTTGAGAAGCGGTCATACGCTGCCGGCACTTCTCCAGATCGATCAAGGCGATTTCCGGCTTGGCCGACTCGCCTTCACCGGTGACACGCAAAAATACGTGCTTGATGTAGATGCAACTGTGCTGCCAACGGCCCTTGTGCATACGGGCGAGGTTCTCGGCCAGGTCTTTCAAGACGCGCTCATGCACCGCTTCGCCATGACGCTCACGGCCACCACCGGCGTACCAGTGTTCGATTTCCTCGAAGCCATCCAGCGACTTGGTCACCAGCAATGCGCGCCATTTGTGCACAGGGTCGCGCTGTGCGCCGCAGAAAACGATTTCAGGAACCCGCACGTCGAGCTTGCGCAGGCCGATGAGGGCATCTTGCTCACGCAATACGGTCGGTCGGCCGAACGGGTGCAACCAGCTGCGATAGATATGGCCGGTCTGACGCTTGGCGTAAAGCAACTGTCCACTGCTGTCCGTAACGCGCTGCACGCCACTCTCTCCACCGCGGCGAATGTTGGGTTCTTCTACCCATTCACCGCGCTGGTTCCAGAAATAGTCGAAGCGATCCTGGGGAGCGACTTCCTTTTCTGCTGCCGATTGCACTGCCATCCTGTTACCTCTTGCGTAATACGTAAACGCGCCACATCGCGTAGAGCGGTATGAAGTCCAGTTTTTCCTGGATACGGAAACCCGCCTGCTCAAACTCCTTTTCCACCGTTGCGGCCTGTAGCACAAAGCGGTTTTGGTAACCTTCCTGCCCACGCCGCGCTTCTGAACGCTTGCGTTTCCAGGCCTTGAAGTTACCGTCCACCCACAACGAAAGGATCACGCTGTCACGGGAGACACGCTGGAATTCGCGAAAAATGGCCATTCGATGTTCGGATTCACCGATGTGGTGCAGCAAACGCATGCAGAAAATGCTGTCGACAGCGTTATCAGGCAAGGCGATGTCGAAGGCAGAGGTGTGCAAGGGTTGTACACGTTTGACCACGTCGGCGGGTTGCGACTGCATGGCAATCTTCACCATCGACTCAGAGTTGTCGGCACCGATGATCGCACGGTTGGCTTTTTCCGCCAGCATTGGCCAGAAACGCCCGGCACCGCATGGCAAATCGAGTACAAGTCCAGGATCACCGACCAGCTTCAGCGCCTTGCGCGCCAGCTGAACGTCACGCCAGTGGGACAACTTGCGACCGAGCCCATCCTGATGCTTGCGCAGGTAGTGTTGAGCGTGTTGATCGTCGTATTTTTCGGAAAAATCAAGTTTGATCGGGTCGTCCATCATCAAGGTCTCCTGAAATGCTGATGTCATCAACCTTAGGTAGTTTAGTGTCAGTGCAAGGTCGTGTGTTTGTGAAAATTTCGTTGAGTAAAACTTCGAACTATTTCAAGATTTTACAGGATGATAACAATAGCTCATGGCATCTCACCGTGACCATTCAATCAACTGGCATTCGACGCCGGTAACTCGACCTCTAATTCGACCTGAAAACGACAGCCATTGGGCTCCATTGTCGTCAGGCTGACAGTCCAGCCCTGGTTCTCACAAATCCGCTGCACCAGCGACAACCCCAGCCCCAGGCCTTCGCCGCGCTTTTCGGACCCCCGCACGAAAGGCTCGAACATCGCTTCGCGCTTGTCCTCTGGAATGCCCACACCACTGTCCTCGACCAAAAAACCCGTGGCCGTGAGGGTCAGGCGAATGAACCCGCGTTCGGTGTAATGCAGAGCGTTGCGCAACAAGTTGCCCATTACCGCGTGCAAGAGGGTTGCGTTGTAACTGGTGGCTGGAGGGGGGCCTGGCTCGAAAATCAGCGTCAGCCCCTTCATTTCAATGGGCTCTCGCCACAGATTGAGCAGCCCGTCAGCGACCTGCTTCACGTTCTGCTGGGGCGACATGCTCGCGTCTTCACGCTGTGCGCGGGCCAGCATCAGAAAGGTTTGTACCAGCTCTCGCATCTCTTCACAGGCCCGGGCAATGCGCTCGACCTGGGCGTGGCCGCGCTGATCGATACCGGGGTTTTCCAACAGCAGCTCACAGGAACTGGCCAGCACCATCAATGGCGTACGCAGTTCGTGGCTGACGTCACTGGTAAACAACCGCTCGCGGTTCAACGCCTGGCGCAAGCGCCCGAGGGTGGCGTCGAAGGCAACAGCCAGCTCGCCTACTTCGTCGGCCGCATAGTCGGGCGCCAGGGGCGGCGCCAGCCCTAACAACTGATCACGATGACGCACCTGCCGAGCCAGACGGACCACCGGCGCCATGACTTTGCGCGCCAGGACCCAACCGAGAAAAACTGCCAGCGCCAGGCTCAGCACGAAGCCCACTAACACCACGGCAAACAGCACCCGCTCACGCTCTTCGAAATCGCTTTGGTCCTGAAGCAAAACATAACGCCGGCCGTCGACGATTTCGACCATGGCGTGATAAGACAAATGATCGCGAAAAACCTCGTGAAAACCCGAGTCCAGGTTGCGCAAATCCTTTGGCAGTTCGAAATCGCCTGCCCCACCACTGAAGTAGAACAACTGGTCCGGCTCGGGACGGTGGTTCCAGTCTGACATGCTGTCCATCAGCAACAGACGGTTCAAGTCACCGCCCAGACCGGACGAAATCAGTTTTTCTTCCACCACGTGTACGGTCGCCACAATGCCCATGGCAAAAGCGCCAGCCACCAATGCGCTCATCAGCGCAAAGGCGATGATGATTCGTTGAGCAAGGCTCTGCTTAAACTCCATCACGGCCCTCGGCCAGGCGATAACCTACACCGTGAACGGTTTGCAGCAATGGCTTGGCGAATGGCTTGTCGATGACCTGACGCAGTTGATGGACGTGGCTACGCAGGCTGTCACTGTCCGGGCAGTCGTCGCCCCACAGCGCCTCTTCGAGTATTTCGCGGCGCAGTACGTGCGGGCTTTTCTGCATCAGCACGGCCAGCAATTTCAAGCCCACCGGGTTGAGCTTGAGCAGTCGGCCTTCGCGGGTCACTTCCAGGGTATCGAGGTCGTAGGCCAGATCGCCAACCTGCAACGTACGACGACCGCCACCTTGAGTGCGGCGCATCACCGCCTCGATCCGCGCGGCCAGTTCAGACAGGGCAAAAGGTTTGATCAGGTAATCATCAGCGCCGGATTTGAAGCCTTGCAGCCGGTCATCCAGTTGATCGCGAGCGGTGAGCATGATCACCGGTGTATCGCGACGGGCGTCTTCGCGCAGGCGTTTGCACAGGGTGTAACCGTCGATGCCTGGCAGCATGATATCAAGCACGATCAAGTCGTAATGCTCTGTGGCCGCCAGGTGCAGGCCAGACAGACCGTCTTGTGCACAATCCACGGTGTAGCCTTTGAGGCCCAGATAATCAGCCAGGTTGGCCAGGATATCGCGGTTGTCTTCAACCAATAGAATTCGCATGGGCACTCCTCCGTACACAGTAACGGCCGTCTTGGCCCGCGCAGCTTAAGGCCAAGTGTGGCTCAGGGCTAGGGTTGCGGACAGGAGGAATCAATTCGCACAACCAAATGATAGAGTTAACACGTTTTTCACTATGGATTCACACCCTGACTACAGCGGTCGGGTGAAGATCCCGCGTAACTGATAATAAGGAATGTACACAACATGGACTTCTTCAAGACGGCTCCCATGCGCTTTCTCCTGCTGGTCGCCGGTGCCTGGCTGGCCATTTTCTTTCTGACCCGAACGGTTCTGCTGCTCACTCATCTGGACGAGGCCGGTAGCGGCTTCCTGTCAGTGTTCGGCATCGGCTTGATTTATGACCTGGGCTTTATTGCCTATGCGGCACTGCCAATGGGCCTCTACTTGCTGCTGTGTCCACCGGGCCTGTGGCGTTTGCGCGCTCATCGCTGGTTTCTTCAGGGGCTTCTGACGGTCAGCCTGTTCGCCATGCTCTTTACCGCGGTGGCCGAGTGGCTGTTCTGGGATGAATTTGGTGTGCGCTTCAATTTCATCGCCGTCGACTACCTGGTGTATTCCGACGAAGTACTGAACAACCTGCTCGAATCCTATCCGATCGGTAAGCTACTGAGCCTGCTCGCGGTCCTGGCCGTGGGCCTGAGCTTCGTATTACGCAAGCCCTTCAATGCCGCGATGAATGCCCCGCTTCCACCCTTGCGCGGGCGCCTGCTGAATGCCCTGGGGTTATTGATCGTTGCTGGGTTGAGCCTGCAATTGCTCAGCCAGGACTCGCCTCGCGCACAAGGCGGTAACGCCTACCAAAACGAGCTGGCGAGTAACGGTCCGTACCAATTTTTTGCAGCGTTCCGTAACAACGAACTGGATTACACGCAGTTTTACAGCACCTTGCCGAGTGACGTTGTCGCACAGCAGATTCGGGCCGAGCTAAGCGAACCAAATGCGCGCTTCATCGGCACCGACCCGCAAGACATCCGTCGGGATATCGATAATCCTGGCACCCTGCGCAAACCCAATATCATATTGGTGACCATCGAAAGCTTCAGCGCCAAATACATGGGCAGCAATGGCAACCAGTTCAACCTGACGCCCAACCTCGATGCCTTGCGCAAACAGAGCCTGTATTTCAACAACTTTTACGCCACTGGCACCCGTACTGACCGGGGCCTGGAAGCAATCACTCTGGCCATCCCACCGACACCGGGGCGCTCAATCGTCAAGCGCGTAGGGCGTGAAAGCGGTTTTGCCAGTCTCGGCCAGCAACTCAACGCCGTCGGTTACGACAGCGTGTTTGTTTATGGTGGGCGCGGCTATTTCGACAACATGAACGCGTTTTTCAGCGGCAATGGTTACCGTGTAGTCGACCAGAGCAGCGTCGATGAGGCAGAGATTCACTTCAAGAATGCCTGGGGTATGGCCGACGAAGATTTGTATAAGCAGACGCTTAAACTGGCTGACGCCGACTATGCGAAGCAACAGCCGTTTCTACTGCAACTGATGACCACGTCCAACCACCGCCCTTACACCTATCCGGAGAATCGGATCGACATCAAATCCGGTGATGGCCGTAACGGTGCAGTGAAATACACAGACTATGCCATTGGTCAGTTCCTTGATCAGGCGCGCAAAAAGCCCTGGTTTGACAATACAATCTTCATCTTCGTCGCCGATCACACCGCTGGCAGCGCCGGTAAAGAAGACTTGCCGATCAGTAACTATCAGATTCCGCTGTTCATTTATGCACCGAAGTTGATCGAAGCCCGTGAGACCGCACAACTGGCCAGCCAAATCGACCTCGCGCCCACCTTGCTGGGTTTGCTGAATCTGGATTATGAATCGACGTTCTTTGGTCGCAACCTGTTGCAGGACAATCCGCTGCCACCGCGAGTGGTGGTTGGCAATTATCAACACCTGGGGTTGTTTGACGGTAAGGATCTGGCGATCCTTAGCCCGCGCCAAGGGTTGCGTCGACATGATGACGCGCTGACCGACAGTCGCGAGTCCCGTGCCACCGCCAACGATCCATTGATCACCCGTGCGATTACCTATTACCAAACGGCCAGTTATGGCTTCAAGCAACAGCTGCTTGGCTGGAAGGCGCCCAAGGAGGGTGCCGGCCAAGTCAGCGACCGTTAACCGAATCGCCCCAGGCTGATGCCCTGGGGCTTGTTTCCCTGTTCAGGATCCACCATGTCATCAACCGTTGTCCGTCCTGCCTCTCGCCCCCTCAATTTCTGGGTGTGCCTGGGCATCCCCGCCGTCGCGGCGATCATTCTGGTGCTGCTCGAACTGACATCCCTGGACATGGACCTTGCCAAACTGTTCTACGATCCGGTGGCAGGGGATTTTATCGGACGCCACAGTTACTTCCTGGAAGACATCCTGCATGACCGCGCCAAGCAAGTGGTCATCGCGTTCTCGGTTTTAGCCGTCTTCGGCTTCATCGGCTCGTTTTTCATGAGCAGGCTCAAGCCGTTCAAACGGGAGCTGGGCTGCCTCGTGCTATCTCTGGGGCTGGCGACTTCCTTTGTCACCCCCATGAAAGCGGTGACGGCGGTGCAATGTCCATGGAGCCTTGAGCAATTCGGCGGCCACGAGACATACAGCGAATTGCTGAGCCCTCGACCGCACACGGACAAACCTGGCCGTTGCTGGCCGGGTGGTCATGCTGCCACCGGTTTCACGCTGTTTGCCTTGTTCTTCGTGTTGCGTGACCGCCGCCCGCGCATGGCTCGAGCGGCGCTTGTCTTCGCTTTTGCCCTGGGCTCGGTGTTCTCCATTGGCCGGATGATGCAGGGGGCGCACTTCTTTTCGCACAACGTCTGGACCGCGATTTTCTGCTGGCTGATTTGCCTGGGGTCGTATTACTACCTTCTGTACCGACCGGCTTCCAAGGTTGAGTCGGTGGCCAAGGCAAAAGCTGTCAGCGCCTGAGCTGACCTCACAGGTTAACGCAGTCCCCTGTGGGAGCGTGGCTTGCCCGCGATGGCGGCGACTCGGTCTCCTGACTTACCCGAATCAGGAATCGGCATAGGGGGCAGCCTTCATAGGCCGCTCCCCTGCCACACCACCCGGCATGCGGGTCCGCACCGGGCGGTTCGAGAGATTGAGGTTATGAGAGTCGCACCAGTCCCAGCCTGTCGAACCACGCCAAATCCAACACTCGATTCAGCTCAAATCGGCTGTTACGCCACCAGCTATGCGAGTTGGCCGCCACTTTCCGGGCCGATTGGCTGCTGGCTCCCAACGTCCGCAGTTCGCGGTAGATCGTCGGTCCACGCCTCCATTGCTTAAGCTGGATCGCTCGCAGTCGGTGTCGTATCCATTCATCCAGCTCTCGCCAGATTTTCGGTGTTTGCGACAACCCAAAGTAAGTTTTCCAGCCCAAGAGATAAGGGCGTAGATTCTCCACAACTTGTCGCATACTGCGACCGCCTGAGCGACGGGTGAGCTCGCGTATCCGTTGCTTGAACTGCTTGCGCGCCTTGATCGCTACCGCTCTTTTGACGCCTTGTGGAGATGCCCAGAAGGCGTAGCCCAGAAACTTGCGACCATACGCACTCGCCACCGCACTCTTGCTCTCGTTGACGCTCAAGTGCAGCTTGTCATACACACGCTTCAGCAAGGCCATCACCCGCTGCCCTGCCTTGCGACTACGGACATACACATTCGCATCGTCGGCATAGCGCACGAAACAATGACCTCGACGCTCAAGCTCCCGATCCACTTCGTCCAACAGCACATTCGCCAACAACGGCGACAGCGGGCCGCCTTGCGGCGCCCCGCAGCGGCTTTTCTCGACCACGCCATTGATCAGCGTTCCTGCATCCAGATACGCCCGAATCAGCCGGATAACCGCCCGATCCGCAATCCGCTTGCGTAAACGATCCATCAAAATGTCGTGGTCGACCCGGTCAAAGAACTTCTCCAGATCCACATCCACCACCACTTTTCGGCCCGAAGACACGTGGCGCTGAGCTGCCAACACGGCGTCTTGCGCGCAGCGTCCCGGGCGAAAGCCGTAGCTGTGTTCACTGAAAGTCGGATCGAGTAATGGCTGCAGGACTTGTAGCAGCGCTTGTTGGATCAAACGGTCGGTGACCGTCGGGATACCCAACTCGCGTTGACCGCCGTCAGGTTTGGGAATGACCACACGTCGTACCGGACTGGGCCGGTAGACACCTGAGAGAAGCTGTTCACGAATCGCTGCCCACTGGGTTAACAAGTGTTCGGCAGTCCGTTCAATATCCAGACCATCGACTCCCGCTGCCCCTTTGTTGGCCTTGACCCGCTTCCATGCCCGCTTCAGGTTTTCTCTCGCAAAGGCCCGTTCCAGTAGCCCTTGCCCTGCGTTGTCGGTTTCATCTTGCGGGCGATTGACCTCGTCACTGACGGAGCTTCTCACGGCTTCACCGCTCGCAGTCTCGATCCGCCCCGCGTTTGGCAGGCATCTGACTTCCGGTCGTTCGCATCAACATGGCCTATAACGCTTTCTCTCGTTCGGCCCTTCGTCAAAAAAAAAAGACTACTACGGCCTCTGCTGACTTCTCGCTCCGGCTGGCGCCGTCGCCCTTTCAGGCACGAGGCGAGATCTCCCCAGGTAAGAACGCAATCCTTCCCCGCACAACCGCCGGATTTACGCAGCCTGATCTTTGACCACAAGAGCTTCGCGATTTTTGGCTCGCTCGCCCTGATCGGCTTCGCCTTGTATCCGGTTCTTGTCCATCGGCTCACGGCTTCGATTCACGCTTCCTCCCCACACTCGGTCACCCTCATGCAGTTGCGCTTCACTTCGTTCGCTGTGGTCAGCTTACGGCGGGACTTTCACCCACAAGATTGCGCCCATGCTGGGCGCACCAAAAAAAACCCCGCCTGCTTTCGCAGGCGGGGTTTTTCATTACTGGGGTAAGGCTGGCTTACATCATGCCGCCCATGCCGCCCATACCGCCCATGTCTGGCATGCCGCCAGCTGGAGCGTCGTCCTTGATCTCGGCGATCATGGCTTCGGTGGTGATCATCAGGCTGGCGATGGAAGCCGCTGCCTGCAGAGCCGAACGAGTCACTTTAGCCGGGTCGAGGATGCCCATTTCGATCATGTCGCCGTATTCGCCGGTAGCAGCGTTGTAACCGTAGTTACCCGAACCCTGCTTGACCTTGTCGACCACCACGCTTGGCTCGTCGCCGGAGTTGGCAACGATCTGGCGCAGTGGCGCTTCAACAGCGCGACGCAGCAACTGGATACCAACGTCTTGATCAGCATTGTCGCCTTTCAGTTCGGAGATAGCCTGCAGAGCGCGAACCAGTGCCACGCCGCCGCCAGGTACCACGCCTTCTTCAACGGCTGCACGGGTTGCGTGCAGGGCGTCTTCAACGCGGGCTTTCTTCTCTTTCATTTCAACTTCGGAACCAGCGCCAACCTTGATCACTGCAACGCCGCCGGACAGTTTGGCCAGACGCTCTTGCAGTTTTTCACGGTCGTAGTCGGACGAAGTGTCGGCCACTTGCTGACGGATTTGCAGAACGCGAGCCTGGATATCAGCCTCAACGCCGGCGCCGTCGATCACGGTGGTGTTTTCTTTGGACAGGATGACGCGCTTGGCATTACCCAGGTGCTCCAGGGTAGTGCTTTCCAGGCTCAGACCGATCTCTTCGGAGATTACGGTACCGCCAGTCAGGACAGCGATGTCCTGCAGCATGGCCTTGCGACGGTCGCCGAAGCCTGGAGCCTTGACGGCTGCGACTTTAACGATGCCACGCATGTTGTTTACAACCAGAGTCGCCAGGGCTTCGCCTTCAACGTCTTCGGCCACGATCAGCAATGGACGGCCGGCTTTGGCAACGGCTTCCAGCACTGGCAGCATTTCGCGGATGTTCGAGATCTTTTTGTCGACCAGCAGGATCAGCGGACCGTCCAGCTCGGCAGTCATGGTCTCTGGCTTGTTGACGAAGTACGGGGACAGGTAGCCACGGTCGAACTGCATGCCTTCAACAACCGACAGTTCGTTTTCCAGGCCCGAGCCTTCTTCAACGGTGATCACGCCTTCTTTACCGACTTTTTCCATGGCTTCGGCAATGATGTCGCCGATGGAGTTGTCGGAGTTGGCCGAGATGGTGCCGACCTGAGCGATGGCCTTGGTGTCAGCGCAAGGCTTGGACAGGGCTTTGAGCTCTTTGACGATAGCGATGGTCGCTTTGTCGATACCGCGCTTCAGGTCCATCGGGTTCATGCCGGCAGCGACGGCTTTCAGGCCTTCGTTGACGATCGATTGAGCCAGAACGGTAGCGGTGGTAGTACCGTCGCCTGCGTCATCGTTGGCACGGGAGGCAACGTCTTTGACCAGTTGCGCGCCCATGTTTTCGAAGCGATCTTTCAGCTCGATTTCTTTGGCAACGGAAACGCCGTCCTTGGTGATGGTCGGAGCGCCGAAGCTCTTCTCGATGATCACGTTACGGCCTTTAGGGCCCAGGGTCGCTTTTACTGCGTCAGCCAGGACGTTGACACCGGCGAGCATTTTTTTGCGGGCGGAATCGCCGAATTTAACTTCTTTAGCAGCCATGATCGATATTCCTTAAATACTTTGTAGTAGCGGGAAAATGAGCGGGGAATCAGCCTTCGATAACAGCGAGAATCTCGTTCTCAGCCATTACCAGCAGGTCTTCGCCATCAACTTTCACGGTGTTGCTGCCGGAGTAAGGACCGAACACAACCTTGTCGCCCACTTTAACGGCCAGTGCACGCACTTCACCGTTGTCCAGCACGCGGCCAGTGCCGACTGCCAGAATTTCACCGCTGTTGGCTTTTTCAGCAGCCGAACCTGGCAGGACGATACCGCCAGCGGTTTTCTTTTCTTCTTCGCTGCGACGGATGACGACGCGGTCATGCAGAGGACGAAGCTTCATTGTCGATCTCTCCTAATTGTGGTTTTCATCGGCCGGTGTACTCCCGGCGGGTTTAACAAAATCCGGCGGTGCCGGGTGCGGCTCGACAAGCGAGACGCGGAAGTCTGTCTGGCATGATTGCCAGAAACCTTGCGGTGACCGTTACATAAGGGCACATAAGCTCATTACAAGGGCGGGGATCGAAATTTTTTACATCGATGACCCGAAAACGAACACGGCACCCGAAGGTGCCGTGCAGGTGAAACGATTTACTTGGCGTCGCGGTGCTCGAACTCGCCTTCGATCACATTGGGCTCACGGCCCAGCGGCTCGCGCGGTACAGGGCCGCCGCGCGGCCGAAGGTCGTCAGCGAATGCACGCTGACGGATCGCGGCTTCCTCGGCGCGCTGGCGCATTTTGTTGGCCAGCAGTCGACGAGAGAACGGCAGCAGCATGATCAGGCCCAGCACATCACTGACGAAGCCCGGCAGGATCAATAGACCGCCTGCCAGGGCCAGCATCAGGCCTTCCAGCATGGTCTGGGCCGGCAGCTCGCCACGACTCAGGCTTTCACGGGCACGCAGTGCAGTGGCCAGACCGGCGATACGCAGCACGAACACGCCGAGCATCGAGCCAAGAATGATCAGTAGCAGGGCCGGGAAAAACCCGATTGCCCCACTGACTTTGACGAATACGAACAGTTCCAACACCGGGAACAGTACAAAGAGCAACAAAAAAGGGCGCATCAAATGGTTCCTCAACGCAAGAATGCCTTGCCAGTCTTCCCTAGATGACGTCGCCGTTTCGTGAATTCAAGCGCCGGCGACGTCATTACTGGGCCAATGCTCGGCGTGAGCCAGAGAAACCAAGGCTTCCCGGACTTGTGTCGGCGTATTACAAGGCGCTTGAAACGGCAACCAGTATAGCGCCTGACCAATACGCAAATGCATGCCTTCGGTGTCGATGCCGGCCAGTTGCGCCGGTTCGGTTTTCGGCAGGCCCGCCAGTTCGACGTAGTGCGCAATGGCTTTGGCATGATCGGCATTCATGTGCTCGACCATGCTCACTTCAGCCTTGCCGGCAAACGGGTTGGCCAATGTCAGTTGATCGACCCAATGAATCGCGCCGAAGCCGCCGATGTAGCGGTGACGTACGGGTTTGAGCACCCAGAAATCGAAATCGTGCGCCTTGTGGTAGCTCTGCGAATCAGGGAAATAGCGGTAGTAACGCTGGGCCGCCGCTTCAATGGCGGCCTCGTCCACAAGCTGTTCTGCTTCGGCGAGGTAGGTCAGCCGACCAACGGCTTGTACATCGTCGGCCTCGCGTTCGCCCACAAACAGAGAGCATTTTGGATCTTTCTGAAGGTTATGCGTGTGCTGAGCGATGCGGCTGATAAGGATCAGCGGCCGGCCCTGTTCATCCAGACAGTAAGGAACCACAGAGCCAAACGGGTAACCCGGCATTGACTTGGAATGGGTCGACAGCACCCCCCGGTATTCCTTGAGAAGCAATTTTCGGGCATTCTTGGCCGCTTCTACGCTCAATTTATGACTCCTTAAATAGAATCCGTCGAAAAAACGGACAGGCGGCTGGGGATAAGTATTCAGCGCGCCATTCGGGCAGTTCTCATGTGCAGCCAGGCCTCATCCGGCGCAGATCGAGAGGCCCTCTCCAAGGAAACCCACTCTGACCTGCAATTGGGGCATGCGAATGCAACTCACTGACAAAGTAATCATTATCACTGGCGGTTGCCAGGGCTTAGGTCGTTCCATGGCCGAGTATTTCGCCGCCAAAGGCGCGAAACTGGCGCTGGTGGACCTGAACCAGGAAAAGCTCGACGACACCGTCGCAGCTTGTAAGGCCAAAGGTGCCGAGGCGCGCAGCTACCTGTGCAACGTAGCCAATGAAGAGCAAGTGACCCACATGGTCGCCCAGGTCGCCGAAGATTTTGGCGCTATCCACGGCCTGATCAACAACGCCGGGATTCTGCGCGACGGTCTGCTGCTGAAGGTCAAGGACGGCGAAATGACCAAGATGAGCCTGGCCCAATGGCAGGCCGTCATCGACGTCAACCTGACCGGCGTGTTCCTGTGCACCCGTGAAGTTGCGGCCAAAATGGTCGAGCTGAACAACAGCGGCGCGATCATCAATATCTCCTCGATCTCCCGCGCCGGCAACGTCGGTCAGACCAACTACTCGGCCGCCAAGGCCGGTGTCGCTGCGGCGACCGTGACCTGGGCCAAGGAACTGGCGCGCTACGGCATCCGCGTGGCGGGCATTGCACCGGGTTTTATCGAAACCGAGATGACGCTGGGGATGAAGCCTGAAGCGCTGGACAAGATGACCGCCGGTATTCCGCTCAAGCGCATGGGTAAATCGGAAGAGATCGCCCATTCGGCGGCGTACATTTTCGAGAACGACTACTACACCGGCCGGATTCTCGAGATGGATGGCGGGTTGCGGATCTAAATCCACCGCAAAATCAACTGTAGGAGCGAGCTTGCTCGCGATAGCGGCGGTTCAGTCAACAAATCTGTTGAATGTTAATCCGCTATCGCGAGCAAGCTCGCTCCCACAGGTTTCAGTGTTGATTGATAGATATCAATCGTCGCTGATGGAGATGTTCGGCATCGCCGGCGACACCGCTTCCTGCAACACGATCCGCGCGCCGACGTGGCGGGCCAGTTCCTGGTACACCATCGCAATCTGGCTGTCCGGCTCGGCGATCACCGTTGGTTTGCCGCCATCGGCCTGCTCGCGAATGACCATCGACAGTGGCAACGAGGCCAACAGTTCGACGCCATACTGGTTGGCCAGCTTCACCCCGCCTCCTTCACCGAACAGATGCTCGGCATGCCCGCAGTTGGAGCAGATGTGCACGGCCATGTTTTCCACCACGCCCAGCACCGGGATGTTGACCTTGCGGAACATCTCCACGCCTTTGCGCGCGTCTAACAGGGCCAGATCTTGCGGGGTGGTGACGATCACGGCACCCGCCACGGGGACTTTCTGTGCCAGGGTCAGCTGAATGTCACCGGTGCCTGGCGGCATGTCGATGACCAGGTAATCCAGGTCGCCCCAGGCGGTCTGGGTCACCAGTTGCAGCAGCGCACCGGACACCATCGGCCCACGCCAGACCATGGGTGTGTTGTCGTCGGTCAGGAATGCCATCGACATCACTTCAACGCCATGCGACTCGATCGGCACAAACCACTTCTGATCCTTCACCTTTGGTCGGGTACCTTCCGGAATACCAAACATGATGCCCTGGCTCGGACCATAGATGTCCGCGTCGAGAATCCCGACCTTGGCGCCTTCACGGGCCAGCGCCAGCGCCAGGTTCGCGGCGGTGGTGGACTTGCCTACTCCGCCCTTGCCGGACGCCACCGCCACCACGTTTTTCACGTTCGCCAGCCCCGGAATCTGCGCCTGAGCCTTGTGCGCGGCAATCACGCTGGTGATCTCAACGCGAGCGGTCATCACGCCGTCCAGGCCTTCAATGGCCATTTGCAGCAGCTGTGACCAGCCACTTTTGAACAGCCCGGCGGCGTAACCCAACTCCAGCTGGACACTGACGCGATCGCCCTGGATCTGGATATCGCGCACGCATCCGGCGCTGACCGGATCCTGGTTCAGATAAGGGTCGGTGTATTGGCGAAGGACGGCTTCCACCGCTGCGCGATTGACGGCGCTCATGGGCAACTCCGATAGCAAGACTGGAAAATCAGGTGGGTATCGTACCTGTTCTGATCGCTTGGCGGGATGCCGAACAGATCTGTAATTGGATGGACTCGCCCACGCCGAGGCGTCAATACGCCATCGCTGGCAAGCCGGGCTCCTACAGAGGCGTGATCCGTTGCGTGAATCCTCGTCACTCATCCAATGAAACAGGCTCACAAGGTGAAAAATATGCGCCAGCGCTTTATAGTGGCCGACCTCCGTTTCATCAAGTAGCCGAGCCCCATGTCCGAGCCACGCAAGATCCTCGTCACCAGCGCCCTGCCCTATGCCAATGGTTCGATCCATCTTGGCCACATGCTGGAATACATCCAGACCGATATGTGGGTGCGTTTCCAGAAGCACCGCGGCAATCAATGCATTTATGTCTGCGCCGACGACGCCCACGGTTCGGCGATCATGTTGCGCGCGGAAAAGGAAGGCATCACCCCGGAACAACTGATCGCCAACGTCCAGGCTGAACACAGCGCCGACTTTGCCGAGTTCCTGGTGGACTTCGACAACTTCCACTCCACTCACGCCGAAGAAAACCGTGAGCTGTCGAGCCAGATCTACCTGAAGCTGCGCGACGCCGGGCACATCGCCCAGCGCTCGATCACGCAGTACTTCGACCCGGAAAAGAAAATGTTCCTGGCCGACCGTTTCATCAAGGGCACCTGCCCGAAATGTGGCACCGAAGACCAGTACGGCGACAACTGCGAAAAATGCGGTGCGACCTACGCGCCGACTGATCTGAAGGACCCAAAGTCGGCTATCTCTGGCGCCACGCCGGTGCTCAAAGATTCCCAACACTTCTTCTTCAAGCTGCCGGACTTCCAGGAGATGCTGCAAACCTGGACCCGCAGCGGCACCCTGCAAGACGCCGTGGCCAACAAGATCGCCGAATGGCTGGACGCCGGCCTGCAACAGTGGGACATCTCCCGCGATGCGCCGTACTTCGGTTTCGAGATTCCTGACGAGCCGGGTAAATACTTCTATGTGTGGCTGGATGCACCGATCGGCTACATGGCCAGCTTCAAGAACCTGTGCGACCGCACGCCGGAGCTGGACTTCGACGCGTTCTGGGGCAAGGACTCCACGGCCGAGCTGTACCATTTCATCGGCAAGGACATCGTCAACTTCCACGCCCTGTTCTGGCCAGCCATGCTCGAAGGCGCCGGTTTCCGTAAACCGACCGGCATCAACGTGCACGGCTACCTGACCGTCAACGGTCAGAAAATGTCCAAGTCCCGTGGCACCTTCATCAAAGCCCGGACGTATCTGGATCACCTGTCGCCGGAATACCTGCGCTACTACTACGCAGCCAAGCTGAGCCGTGGCGTCGACGACCTCGATCTGAACCTTGAAGACTTCGTGCAGAAGGTCAACTCGGACCTGGTCGGCAAAGTCGTCAACATCGCCAGCCGTTGCGCCGGCTTCATTCACAAAGGCAACGCCGGTGTGCTGGTTGCGGGTAATGCCGCGCCGGAACTGACCGACGCGTTCCTGGCGGCTGCGCCGAGCATCGCCGAGGCTTACGAGGCTCGCGACTTCGCCCGTGCCATGCGTGAAATCATGGGCCTGGCCGACCGTGCCAACGCCTGGATCGCCGACAAGGCACCGTGGTCGCTGAACAAACAGGAAGGCAAGCAGGACGAAGTCCAGGCCATTTGCGCTTTGGGCGTCAACCTGTTCCGCCAGTTGGTGATCTTCCTCAAGCCGGTCCTGCCATTGCTGGCCGCCGACGCCGAGGCGTTCCTCAACGTCGCGCCGCTGACCTGGAATGACCACGCGACCTTGCTCAGCAATCATCAGCTGAACGAGTTCAAACCGTTGATGACCCGCATCGACCCGGTAAAAGTGCAGGCCATGAGCGACGCTTCGAAAGAAGACCTGACCGCCAGCGCAACCGACACCGGCGAAGCCGCACCGGCCGGCAACGGCGAACTGGCCAAGGACCCGCTGTCGCCGGAGATCGAGTTCGACGCGTTCGCTGCAGTCGACTTGCGTGTCGCGTTGATTCTCAAAGCTGAACACGTGGAAGGTGCTGACAAGTTGCTGCGCCTGACCCTGGACATCGGTGACGAGCAACGCAACGTATTCTCCGGGATCAAGAGTGCTTATCCGGATCCATCCAAGCTCAATGGTCGCCTGACCATGATGATCGCCAACCTCAAGCCACGGAAAATGAAGTTCGGCATCTCCGAAGGCATGGTGATGGCGGCGGGCCCTGGTGGCGAAGAAATCTACCTGCTCAGCCCTGATAGCGGCGCCAAGCCGGGTCAACGCATCAAGTAAGGTCTTGCAGTAAATCAATCCCACAGTCGTGCCTGACGCGACTGTGGGATTTTCATATCTGGCCCACCCTCCGTCCTTGCCGGATAATGCCTAAGCTTTTTAGACCACTCGTTAAAAAGCCCCCGTTCTTGCCGGCACGATCATGACCGAGATACTTCTTACGCTTATCAGCGCAGCCCTGATCAACAATGTCGTGTTGCACTGGCCGCTGGGCGCTGATCCACTGCTGGGTAACGAGCACCGGCAAGTCCATGCGCTGGGCATCGCGACCACCTGTTTGATGCTGTTGGTTGGCACGTTGGGCTATACCGCCGACCGTTGGCTGCTGGTGCCGCTGGAGCTGACGTCGCTACGCCTGTTCGCATTCTTGCCCTTAAGCGTGTTGTTGATCGGACCGTTGTTGAAAGCGCTGTCGCGGCTGTTGCCCAATTTGGCGTTCGACGGGCTCTGGCTGCTGCTTTTGGGCAACGCTGGCGTGCTCGGGTTGACGTTGCTCAACGCTCAGGACGACAGGGGATTCTTTCATGCCACCTTCCTGAGCCTTGGCACCGGACTGGGGTTTTGGCTGGTGCTGAGCCTGTTCAGCGATTTGCGCCAGCGCACACTCGATAACGATATCCCCCTGCCCTTTCGCGGCCTGCCAATCGAGTTGATCGGTGCCGGACTGATCGCAGTGGCATTTCTCGGATTTAGCGGACTGATCAAAACATGAGTCTGATTCGACGCATCGACGCCCTCCTGCCGCAAACTCAATGCGGCAAGTGTGGCCACCCCGGATGCAAGCCCTACGCCGAAGGCATCGCCAGCGGCGAGCCGATCAACAAGTGCCCGCCCGGCGGCAGCGAAACCATTGCAGCCCTGGCCGAACTGCTGAAAGTACCGGTGCTGGAACTGGACACCAGTCGCGGTTCAGCCCCAGCGCAAATTGCCTATATTCGCGAAGCCGAATGCATCGGCTGCACCAAATGCATCCAGGCCTGCCCGGTTGACGCCATTGTTGGCGCGGCCAAGTTGATGCACACGGTGATCGTCGACGAATGCACCGGGTGCGACCTTTGCGTGGCGCCCTGCCCGGTAGACTGCATCGAGATGCGACCGTTGCCGCTGGTCACAGTGCTGCCGATTGTCGGGGGCCTGGCCTTCAGCCTTGAAGAGCAACAGGCTCGCGCCGCCAAGCGCAACCATGCACGGCGTCGATTCCAACAGCGCAATGCCCGCTTGCAGCGCGAGGAACAACAGAAACTCGCGGAACGTCAGGCCCGCGCCCAACGCACCGTTGTGCAAAGTGAAGTGACGACGCTCGACCCGGTACAGGCAGCGCTTGAACGCGTGCGCGCGCAAAAAGCGGCCAACGCCGATGCAGCGTTGAAAAAGGCCAAGATCGATCTGGCGATGAGTCGGGCGCAACTGAACAAGTCGCTCAAGGCCTTCGGGCACCCACCGACCTTCGAGCAGCAGTCGCAACTGATCGTGCTGCAACAACAGTTCGAGGCCGCCGAACAGGCTTTGGCACGACTGGAAAGCAGTTCACCGCCAGCCCCGACACCGGTTGCCCCGGCGAAGGACGCCGAGTTGAAACGGGCGAAGATCCAGTTGGCCATGCGCCGCGCCGAGTTCAAGAAAGCCCAGACTAACGAAGCACCGGCCGAACAGATCGACACCCTGCAACGCGCACTCAATGAGGCAGAACAGGCCTTGCACGTCGCTGAAGCGGCGAGTGAACAACCGCTGCCAGACCTGACGCGAGTCGAAAAGCGCCCCATCGACAGCCAACTTCGACAACTGAAAACCGAATTGGCCTACGCCCGAGCCGACGTCAGCAAACTTGAACGAGGTGCGGACACCCCAAGCGAATTGATCGACAAGGCCCGCGCACGCTTGCTGGAAGCCCAGCGCCAGGTGGATGCCTATGTCGCCCCTTGAATCGGTGGACGAACGCCTCCAGCAGGCCATGAAACTGGTGTTGCTGGCCACCGTGCCGGGAATGCTGACGTTGTTCTGGCTGTATGGCTGGGGCGTATTGATCAACCTGATACTGGCGGCCGCTACCGCGCTGGCGGTTGAGGGCGCCGTGTTGCGGCTGCGCCAGCGCCCGCTTAAGCCAACCTTGAGCGACGGCAGTGCGCTGGTCAGCGCGACGTTACTGGCACTGGCGTTACCGCCGTACTGCCCGTGGTGGCTGACGGTCTCTGCGACGGCGTTCGCGCTGTTCGGCAAACAACTGTATGGCGGCGTTGGCAAGAACCCGTTCAACCCGGCAATGCTCGGTTTCGCCCTGGTGCTGGTGGCCTTTCCCCAGCAAATGACGCACTGGCCGTCCTCCCACGGCATGGACTTGCTCAGCGGCCTGCAACAGATTTTCGGATTCAGCTTCAGCGCTGCACCAGATGCCTGGGCCCAGGCCACCGCACTGGACAGCCTGCGCATCAATAAAAGCCTGACCATGGACGAACTCTTCGCCGGCAACCCGGCATTCGGCCATTTCGGCGGACGCGGCGTGGAATGGGTCAACCTGGCCTTTCTGGGCGGTGGCGCCTTTCTCCTGCAACGGCGGGTGTTCAGCTGGCATGCGCCGGTCGGCATGCTCGCCAGCCTGTTCGTCATCAGCCTGCTGTGCTGGAACGGCTCGGGCTCCGACTCCCATGGCTCCCCCCTGTTTCATCTGCTGACCGGCGCCACCATGCTGGGAGCATTTTTCATTGTCACGGAACCGGTGTCCGGCGCCAAAAGCGCTGGTGCCCGGTTGCTTTTTGGTATCGGCGCAGGCTTGTTGACTTACTTGATACGGACCTGGGGTGGCTACCCGGACGGCGTGGCATTTGCCGTGCTGCTGATGAACCTTTGTGTGCCAGCGCTGGAGCGCTTTGTCGCGTCCAGACAGGAAGTGACCCCATGAGCCGAGCGTCCAGCGTTGTCATTCTGGTGCTGGTAGCCGGGCTGGGAATCAGCGCGAGCTACCTCGTGCAACGCATCAGCGCCCCCCGCATTGCCGCTGAACAACGGCTGATCGATAGCCGCCACCTGCTCGACCTGCTACCACCGCAAAGCTACGACAATCAACCGCTGGAACAGCCGCTCGTCCTCGCCAACATCACGTTGCCCAACAGCACACTGCTGGGCGGCTACCTGGCGACCAAGGCAGGTCAGCCGAGCGCGGTATTGCTGCGCAGTCAGACCATGGGCTACGAAGGCTCAATCGAATTGCTGATTGCCATCGATCCCAACGGCAAGTTATTGGGAGTCAAAACCCTCAAGCAATCGGAAACTCCGGGGCTGGGTGGCAAGATCGCCGACTGGCCCAACACCTGGCTCCAGGCATTTGCCGACAAGTCTCGAAGCGACCCCGACGACGCTGGCTGGGCCCTGAAAAAGGATCAGGGGCAATTCGATCAGGTGGCGGGGGCAACCAGCACTTCCAGGGCGGTGATCAGTGCCATTCACGACGCATTACGCTACTTCGATGAACACCGCCAACAATTGAGCGGGAGTAGCATCCATGACTAAGTCCTCGACCCTGCAAAACTCGTTGATGCTTGCGCCCCTGATCGGCACCACGACTTCCTGGGCGGCGGCGCTGGGACTGTGGCTGATGTTCATCGTAGTGATCAGCGCTTATGGCGCTGGCATGTGGGCCTTGAGATCCCGGCTGGTTCCGTCAGCCCGCTTGCCTGCCTGCCTCCTGCTGGCCGCCATGCTCACCAGCTGCGCGCAAATGGCCGCACAAGTCTGGTCACTCCAATGGCACCAACCAGTAGCGCTTTATGCTGGGCTGATTGCCCTGCAATGCGTTGTGCTGGAGTACAACGGTTTCTTCCAGAGCCCACGTCTTGATCGCTTGCGCCTGTGCGCCCTGTTTGGCGCGCTGATGGTCGGCCTGGGCCTGCTGCGCGAACTGCTTGGCAACGGTGGCCTGCACCTCGCCACGCTGGCCCCCGGCGGGTTCATTCTGTTGGGAGTGTTGATCGCCGCTCGTCAGGCCTGGACCCGCTCGACGTCCTCACATTGATTGACTGTTTTTCAGGAAACGCATCGCCCATGAACGCCGCAAAACGCTTGGAAATTTTCCGCAGGTTTCACGAAGACAACCCGGAACCGAAGACTGAACTGGCCTATTCATCGCCATTCGAATTGCTGATTGCCGTGATTCTTTCCGCCCAGTCGACCGATGTCGGCGTCAACAAGGCCACCGCCAAACTCTATCCCGTGGCCAATACACCGGCGGCGATCTATGCGCTGGGCGTCGAGGGACTGTCGGAATACATCAAGACGATCGGTTTGTTTAACAGCAAAGCGAAAAACGTGATCGAAACCTGTCGCCTGTTGGTGGAGCGTCATGGCGGCGAAGTGCCGCAAACTCGCGAGGAACTGGAAGCGCTACCCGGCGTCGGCCGCAAGACGGCAAACGTGGTGCTCAATACTGCCTTTCGCCAATTGACCATGGCGGTGGACACCCACATTTTCCGGGTCAGCAACCGCACCGGCATTGCTCCCGGCAAAAATGTGGTCGAGGTGGAGCAGAAACTGATGAAGTTTGTACCCAAGCAATACTTGCTCGACTCCCACCACTGGCTAATCCTTCATGGGCGCTACGTATGCCTGGCCCGCAAGCCCCGCTGCGGCAGTTGCCGGATCGAGGACTTGTGCGAATACAAGCAAAAGACCTCGGACGATTGAGGCACTATTGGATTTATTGATCCATCGATTGAAAAAATCTTTTTTACCCGCCGGTCGATTGTCGATATAAGGAGCCCCAAAGGCAGCCTTAGCCTGGAGTTGACCTGATGAGCACTGGCAAAGAGCAATTGGACGTAGAAGACGACTTCACACCCGTTGAGGCCGATGACGCTGAACCGGTGGTTGAAGTGGCAAAGACCAACCTGAGCAAACGCCGCACCATCGACAATTTGCTGGAGGAGCGCCGACTTCAAAAGCAATTGGCCGATTACGATTTTGACCTTTAACACCTAAAAGCCTCCTGAAATGGAGGCTTTTTACTAAGTGCCGTTTCCTGATGAGCGCCGCCTCATCAGCCGTTAGTGGCACTTAAACCAGACCATTGCGTTGAGCCAGTTCGATCAGATCGACCAAGGAGCGCGCATTGAGCTTCAACAACAGGCGAGTTTTGTAAGTGCTGACGGTTTTATTGCTGAGGAACATTCCATCGGCAATCTCCTTATTGGTCTTGCCTCTGGCCAACTGTTGCAACACCATCATTTCGCGCCCGGACAGACGATCCACCATATCGGCTTCACTGGCATTGCCAAGACTGGACCGTACGGTATGCAACGCTTGATTCGGAAAGTAACTGTAGCCTGAAAGAACGGCTTTTATCGCACTAAGTAATTCAGTGAGGTCCTGCTGTTTGCAAACATAGCCTGCAGCCCCTGACTGCATGCAACGCATGGAAAAATGCCCAGGGGCTTGTGAAGTCAATATCAACACTTTAAGTGGCATCGCCGTCGTTGTCAGTCGCGCAATAACTTCCAGCCCATCCAGCTTCGGTATTCCAATATCAAGAATGACAATATCCGGCATAAGTTCGCGGGCCAGTTGTAATGCATCCACGCCGTTATCTGTTTCTGCAATGACTTCGTAGCCATGGCGCTCCATTAGCATACGTACCGCAAGACGAATGACGGGGTGATCATCCACGATCAGCACTTTATTCATGGGCAATTCCAATTTTCGCTGTTCGAATTTTTAGAGCCCGCACAATAGCCTAGTCACTTCACCCATAGCATGCTGCCTCACTCCGCGACCCACACCGAGAGACATTCCCTACAAACAAGAAGGATAATTCTTACAAGAAATGCTCAAATACTGTGTGTCTTAAATTTTACCTGCCTATCAGCACCCCGTTTTTTGAAATTTTTGTGTATCTATTTACATCCAAAAACAAAGGAGACAGAACAGTGAACGTGTCGCCCGACAAACACCTGCGATTGAGCTACGCTTAAAAAATCAACATCGAGCAACACTCCAACTTTAAAGATCAATTTAATTCACTTAAAACATGAACACCCACCATACCCGACACACAAAAAATCCAGCTAGTATAAAATCACCACCCCCCCCGATAAACCAAACTAAACGGATCTAAAAAATCGACCCGACATAATAAAACGCAAAACACATGAACAACCCAAACTAACAGATCGAGAAAACATATTCTTTCATGAGCAGAAAAAATGATAAAACCCAAATCAAGACTCACCAACCCCATGACGATCATCGCAGTATTTGCAACACTGTCTGAAACTTCAGCGGCTATTTCTCTGCCCTTTCTCGATAATGATGAACGCGAGATTTACATCTGGTTTCTTATCAGCTTCCCTTTTTATTTGCTTTTTCTATTCTTCGCAACACTCAACTTTAACTACCGATCGCTGTACGCCCCCTCTGATTTTGAGAAGGGAAAACATTTCATAAAGGTGATGGAGAACGCCGATCAATCGGATAGTAGTTACGCACGAGCAGTCTCGACCGAGAACTGGATTGAGCATCAGGTGCGGTTACCGGGCTTGCTGAAGGATCTACACATCGTCGATGTACGAAGGATGAGCAAAAAAATGGAATTCAACACGTTGATCGAGAAGGTCCAGGCTCCCTCTGCACAATTGATCGTATTTCTCACGTGTAGCGATTCAGAGGCGTTACTGAAAGAAAGCGCGCTCAAGCATTCAAAGCAAACAAAGAAACGCAGCAACACAGCGTTCTGTGTCGCTTACAACGTGAGCTCACAGGGTATGACGACTATGGCTTGAGTGCCCGATAGCCGAACAGGACAACTCTCTAAAACTCAGAGAGAGAAAACGCAGAAGGAATTGTACGAGTAACAAGAAGAACGTCGAAAAACACAATGCGCGACAGGAAAAACTTCCCTTTTCAGAATTGTGGCCTTGTCACTGACAAGGCCACAGCTCTATTACTTCAATGGGCTCAGAACAACTTCCGGCCTTTGTTCGCGGCAATGCGCATGCGCAAGGCGTTGAGCTTGATGAAGCCCGCCGCGTCGGCCTGGTTGTAAGCGCCGCCGTCTTCTTCGAAGGTTGCGATGTTGGCATCGAACAACGATTCGTCAGATTTGCGACCGGTAACGATCACATTGCCCTTGTACAGCTTCAGGCGAACAACGCCGTTCACGTGGGCCTGTGACGCATCGATCATTTGTTGCAGCATCAGACGCTCAGGGCTCCACCAGTAGCCGGTGTAGATCAGGCTGGCGTATTTCGGCATCAGCTCGTCTTTGAGGTGAGCCACTTCGCGGTCCAGGGTGATCGATTCGATCGCACGGTGAGCGCGCAGCATGATGGTGCCGCCTGGGGTTTCGTAGCAACCACGGGACTTCATGCCCACGTAACGGTTCTCGACGATGTCGAGACGACCGATACCGTGTTCGCCACCGATACGGTTCAGGGTCGCCAGCACGGTGGCAGGGGTCATTTCGACGCCGTCCAGTGCAACGATGTCGCCGTTACGGTAGGTCAGTTCCAGGTACTGCGCTTTGTCAGGAGCCTTCTCCGGGGAGACGGTCCATTTCCACATGTCTTCTTCGTGCTCGGTCCAGGTATCTTCCAGCACGCCGCCTTCATAGGAGATGTGCAGCAGGTTGGCATCCATCGAGTACGGGGATTTTTTCTTGCCGTGACGCTCGATCGGGATGTTGTGCTTTTCAGCGTAATCCATCAGCTTTTCACGGGAGAGCAAGTCCCATTCGCGCCACGGAGCGATCACTTTCACACCTGGCTTCAACGCGTAGGCGCCCAGTTCGAAACGAACCTGGTCGTTGCCCTTGCCGGTGGCGCCGTGGGAAATGGCGTCAGCGCCGGTTTCGTTGGCAATTTCGATCAGGCGTTTGGCGATCAACGGACGAGCGATGGAAGTACCCAGCAGGTACTCGCCTTCGTAAACGGTGTTGGCGCGGAACATCGGGTAAACGAAATCACGCACGAATTCTTCGCGCAAGTCGTCGATGTAGATCTCTTTGACGCCCATGGCCTGCGCCTTGGCGCGCGCAGGTTCAACCTCTTCGCCCTGACCCAGGTCAGCGGTGAACGTTACCACTTCACAGTTATAAGTATCCTGCAGCCACTTGAGGATCACCGAAGTGTCCAGGCCGCCGGAATACGCCAGAACGACCTTGTTTACGTCCGCCATGCCATCACTCCACGGGGTTCTACGGAAAGCCGGGAAGTCTACCGCTCAACCGCGGTAATTTACAGAGGCGCGACAGCTTATGACGACGAAGCGACAGAATCTGTCGAGCGCGCGACGATGACCGGCGAGTCAGGAATTTGCTGGGGTACTGCTCGTAGCAATTTGAGGCGCGACTTGTCCGGTCGGTGCCACACGTTCCAGTCGCACCGCAACCCGACGATTTTTCGCGCGATTGCCAGCGTTGGTGTTCGGCGCCACAGGGTAGCGCTCACCATGGAAGCGCATCGTGATCTGCGACTCCTGAATACCGTTGCCCTTGAAATAGTCCATCACCGCCAAGGCGCGGCGGCGTGACAACTCTCGGTTGGTCAGGCGATTGCCACTGTTGTCAGAGTGCCCGTCAAGCTCGATATGATTCACCGAAGGATCGGCCTTCATGAACTCCAGCATCACCTGCAACTGAGCCTTGGCTTGCGGGTCAAGATCAATACTTTCACCCGGGAAGCCGATTTCGGACCTTTTAACTTGTTCGAAATTCTTCGGCAGCAGTTTCGCCACGCAACTCTGATAGTCGCTGAACGCCTTGTTGAATTTGACCGGCAACAAACGCACTTCCGACACCCGGCCATCGCCGGAAGTATGCCGGATCACCGGGCTGCGGCCATCGATCAATCCGCTGATCAAACGCCCAGCCTGAGCTTGCGAGCTGTTGAACAGCACATTGCCGCTGCCGACTCTGACGGAACCCAGGTTGATATCGCCCCGTCCCGGCTGCCACGGCGCGGCGGCCGCCAGCAAAGTCGCCCAACCACCACCGATCATCGCGTTGTAGGCATTCAGACGAAACGTCGCTTGCTCGCCGGCACGACGCACAAACTCACCCGAGCCGAAATCGGTGACCGGCTGAGTCAGGCGGCATTCGAACTTGTCACCTTCGACCGTCCACTCAATGTTCTCCAGAGGTGTCTGGAAAGTCAGCGCCATTGCAGGAAGGCTGGCAAACACACTGAGCAAGGCTAAATAACGCTGGCGCACGGGAGGCTCCACTGGCTTCTACGACAAAAAGACCGACACACGCATGTTTACGGCATACCTGGTTCATATCGGTAAGTTCCTGCAAAACTTGATAGCGAGTGCCTGCAAGTGTCTTTTCCGGTAGCATTCCCCTCAGTTTGACCCGCCTGGAATTCCCTCATGTCCGACCGCCTGACCCTGCTGCGTCCCGACGACTGGCACATTCATCTTCGCGATGGTGCCGTGTTGACCAATACCGTTGCGGATGTCGCGCGCACCTTTGGTCGCGCCATCATCATGCCCAACCTGGTACCTCCGGTGCGTAACGCCGCGGAAGCCGACGGCTATCGCCAGCGGATTCTCGCTGCACGCCCGGCCGGCAGTCGCTTCGAACCGTTGATGGTGCTGTACCTGACCGACCGTACCCAGCCTGAAGAAATTCGCGAGGCCAAGGCCAGCGGTTTCGTGTACGCCGCCAAGCTGTACCCGGCCGGCGCGACCACCAACTCGGATTCTGGCGTCACCAGCATCGACAAAATCTTCCCTGCGCTTGAGGCCATGGCCGACGTCGGGATGCCTTTGCTGATTCACGGTGAAGTCACCCGTGGCGATGTCGACGTGTTCGACCGCGAAAAAATCTTCATCGATGAGCACATGCGTCGCGTAGTCGAGCGCTTCCCGACGCTCAAAGTGGTGTTTGAACACATCACCACCGCCGATGCCGTGCAGTTCGTCAACGAGGCTTCGGCCAACGTCGGCGCGACCATCACCGCGCATCACCTGCTGTACAACCGCAATCACATGCTGGTGGGCGGAATTCGGCCGCACTTCTATTGCCTGCCGATTCTCAAGCGCAATACCCACCAGGAAGCCTTGCTCGACGCCGCTACCAGCGGCAGCGAAAAATTCTTCCTGGGCACCGACTCGGCACCCCACGCCCAGCACGCCAAAGAAGCCGCGTGTGGCTGCGCCGGTTGCTACACCGCTTATGCGGCCATCGAGATGTACGCCGAAGCGTTCGAACAACGCAACGCGCTGGACAAGCTCGAAGCCTTCGCCAGCCTCAACGGCCCGCGCTTCTATGGTCTGCCAGCGAACACTGACCGCATTACCCTGGTCCGCGATGAGTGGACCGCCCCCACCAGCCTGCCATTTGGCGAGCTGACCGTTATCCCGCTGCGCGCCGGTGAAAAACTGCGCTGGCGCCTGCTGGAGGAACACGCGTGAGTGAAGACCATTTCGACGACGAACAGGACGGTCAAGGCGGTGGAGGCGGTCCTCGCCATCCAATGGCTGCCAGATTCCGTGGTTACCTGCCGGTTGTCGTCGACGTAGAAACCGGTGGTTTCAACTCGGCCACCGACGCCCTGCTGGAAATTGCCGCAACCACCATCGCGATGGACGAGAAAGGGTTTGTGTACCCCGATCACACCTACTTCTTCCGTGTAGAGCCTTTTGAAGGCGCGAACATTGAAGCAGCAGCGCTGGAGTTCACCGGAATCAAACTCGATCACCCGCTGCGCATGGCGGTGAGTGAAGAAGCGGCCCTGACCGATATCTTCCGTGGCATCCGCAAGGCTTTGAAAGCCAACAGTTGTAAACGAGCGATTCTGGTCGGCCACAACAGCAGCTTCGACTTGGGCTTCCTCAACGCAGCAGTCGCACGCCTGGACATGAAACGTAACCCGTTTCATCCGTTCTCCAGCTTCGACACCGCGACCCTTGCCGGTCTGGCTTACGGCCAAACCGTACTGGCCAAGGCCTGTCAGGCAGCCGATATCGATTTCGACGGTCGCGAGGCGCACTCGGCCCGCTATGACACCGAGAAGACCGCAGAGCTGTTCTGCGGCATCGTCAATCGCTGGAAACAAATGGGCGGCTGGGAAGACTTCAACGACTGATCTTGTTGATTTATCCCGCGCATAAAAAAACCGGCCTCATCAGAGGCCGGTTTTTTATTGCCTGACGCTTGGGCTTACAGTGCCGCAGCGTTCTCGGTCAGGTAAGCCGCAACGCCTTCGGTCGAAGCGGTCATGCCTTTGTCGCCTTTTTTCCAGTTGGCAGGGCAAACTTCGCCGTGCTCTTCGTGGAATTGCAGAGCGTCGACCAGACGGATCAGCTCTTCGATGTTACGGCCCAGTGGCAGGTCGTTGATGATCTGCGAACGGACAACGCCTTTGTCGTCGATCAGGAACGCGCCACGGAAAGCCACGCCGCCTTCGGACTCAACGTCGTAGGCCTTGGCGATGTCGTGCTTCATGTCGGCAGCCATGGTGTAACGGACTTCGCCGATGCCACCATTGTTTACCGGGGTGTTACGCCAGGCGTTGTGGGTGAAGTGCGAGTCGATCGACACGGCAATCACTTCAACGTTGCGGGACTTGAAGTCAGACATGCGGTTGTCCAGAGCAATCAGCTCGGACGGGCAAACGAAGGTGAAGTCCAGTGGGTAGAAGAACACCAGGCCGTATTTGCCTTTGATGGCCGACGACAGGGTGAAGCTGTCTACGATTTCGCCATTGCCCAGTACAGCTGGAACGGTGAAGTCCGGGGCTTGTTTGCCTACGAGTACGCTCATTGGATATCTCCTGGTCTATTAACGTGAAGAACTGGATACGCATCAGCCTGCCACCCTCAAGCGACAGCCCTGTGACACGATCCCCCTTCGAAGGACCGACCATCATACACGGCGTTTTTGAGCTGTCCTCAACGGTTTTTTGCAGGAGCGTAAATTTACCGTTGTTACAGTGACTGGCAGATGAGCGAGTGAAAACCGTTCGTCGGTCACGTCCACTTATAGCGCAAAGCTTTCAGAAAGCACTTTGACAATCATTCTCGTTAACATTAAGATCCATCGCAATTGAGTCACAACCAGCGACGGTTTTCACTTATGTATGTCTGCCTCTGCACTGGCGTCACCGACGGTCAAATCCGCGATGCAATCTATGAAGGTTGCTGCAGCTATAAGGAAGTCCGTCAGGCCACCGGCGTAGCCAGCCAATGCGGAAAATGCGCCTGCCTTGCAAAGGAAGTGGTTCGCGAAACCCTGACCAAATTGCAATCGTCCCAGGCAGCCATTCCTTTCCCTGTAGAATTTACTGCCGCTTAATTACCCTGTTTCAAAGAACCGGACTCGATGTCCGGTTTTTTTATGTCCGAAAATCAACTGCTTACGCCCTAGACGCGGAACACAAACATTCTTATTCCGATTAATTTTTCATATAAGTTTCAATAACTTAGGTTTGACACTCTTACATACGCGGCTCAAACTCAGCCTTATAGACAGCTACTTAGGGCAGGACCCCATCATGAAAGGCGACGTTACAGTCATCCAGCATCTCAACAAGATCCTTGCCAATGAGCTGGTCGCGATCAATCAATACTTTCTGCATGCCCGCATGTATGAAGATTGGGGCCTGAACAAGCTCGGCAAGCACGAATACCACGAATCCATCGATGAGATGAAGCACGCGGACAAGCTGATCAAGCGAATCCTGTTCCTTGAAGGCCTGCCGAACGTCCAGGACCTGGGCAAGCTGCACATCGGCGAACACACCAAGGAAATGCTTGAGTGCGACCTGCGTATCGAACGCATCGGTCATGCCGATCTGAAAGTCGCTATCGCTCATTGCGAAACGGTCGGCGACTTCGGTAGCCGTGAACTGCTCGAAGATATTCTTGAGTCTGAAGAAGAACATATCGACTGGCTGGAAACCCAACTGGGCTTGATCGATAAAGTCGGTCTTGAGAACTATCTGCAATCGCAGATGGGCGAAGACGAGTAAGTCAGCGCTCGCTAAACTCGAAACACTAAAAAGCCCCGCACTCTTTTAAAGAGGCGGGGCTTTTTTATTGCCTACAGAGATCGAATCAAGCTTCGGTCTTGTTGGCAGCAGCTGCTTCAACAGCGGCTTTGATCGTGGTCTGCAACGAACCGTCAGCAGCCATCTCGGTCATGATGTCGCTACCGCCGACCAGCTCACCACCGACCCACAGTTGCGGGAAGGTTGGCCAGTTGGCGTATTTTGGCAGGTTGGCGCGGATTTCCGGGTTCTGCAGGATGTCCACGTATGCAAACTTTTCACCACATGCCATCACGGCCTGCGCGGCTTTCGCGGAGAAGCCACACTGCGGGGCATTCGGCGAACCTTTCATGTAAAGCAGAATGGTGTTGTTAGCAATCTGCTCTTTAATCGTTTCGATGATATCCATGGAGCACCTCGGCTGAACTTTCCGACTCAGGGGTCGGCTCGGTGGCGCATTGTAACGGAAACCCGAGCGCCATGCTCGGTCTGCCCGACAGACACAATCACGCCGCCGCGACCGTTACCGGCACGCCGTTCAACGCCGCATTCCCCGACAATTCGTCCAGGTGACACTCGTCAGTCAGGTCGTTAGCGCTGGAACCCGGCTGGCCACTGGCAATCGTCATCTGCACACCCGGCCGCGCATGACCCCAGCCATGCGGCAGACTGACCACACCTTTCATCATGTCCAGGCTGGCGACCACTTCCACTTCGATCTTGCCAACCCGCGAACTCACCCGCACACGCTGGCCGTCGTTGAGTCCGCGACTGGCCAGGTCATCCGGGTGCATCAACAATTGATGGCGCGGCTTGCCCTTCACCAGTCGGTGATAGTTGTGCATCCACGAGTTATTGCTGCGCACATGACGGCGGCCAATCATCAGCAACTGATCAGCGGCCGGAGCCTCCAGAGCGGCGAAGCGCGCAAGGTCGGCAAGGATCTGCAGCGGCGCAGCCTGAACGCGCTGATTGGTTGTTTTCAAACGTGGCGCGAGGTTGGATTTCAGCGCGCCCAGGTCGACACCATGAGGATGATCGAACAAGGTTGTCAGCGAGAGTTTATGCTCCGAGGCGTCGCCATATAGCCCCATCCGCAAACCAAGGTCGATCATTTGCGCCGGAGCGATGGTCGGCTTCAATTCCTTGCCGGTTTTGGCGGCAAATGCCTTGGCCAGGCCGACGAAGATCTCCCAGTCATGCAGGGCACCTTCAGGCTTGGCCAGAATCGCGCGGTTGAAGCGAGTCACGTTACGCACGGCAAACATGTTGAACGTTGTGTCGTAGTGATCGTTTTCCAGTGCTGAAGTCGACGGCAGAATCAGGTTGGCATAGCGCGTGGTTTCATTGATATACAGATCGACGCTGACCATGAACTCCAGACCATCCAGTGCCTGCTCCAGCTTCCGGCCATTGGGTGTGGATAACACCGGATTACCGGCGACGGTGATCAAAGCACGGACCTGCCCTACTCCTTCGGTGAGCATTTCTTCGGCCAAGGCTGACACCGGCAACTCACCGGCGTACTCCGGACGACCGGACACGCGGCTTTGCCAGCGATTGAAATGCCCGCCCGAGGTGGACGCCACGAGGTCCACCGCCGGTTCGGTGCACAGCGCGCCACCGACCCGATCAAGGTTGCCAGTGACCAGATTGATCAGTTGCACCAGCCAATGGCACAGCGTACCGAATGCCTGGGTCGAAACACCCATGCGGCCGTAACATACCGCCGTCGGCGCCGCCGCAAAATCCCGCGCCAGTTGGCGGATCTGTTCTGCCGGCACCGCGCACAACGGGCTCATGGCTTCGGCGGTGAAGGTGGCGATGGCCTGACGTACATCTTCCAGACCGTCCACCGGCAAATGACTCTCACGCGTCAGGTTTTCAGCGAACAAGGCATTGAGCAGCCCGAACAATAACGCCGCATCGCCACCGGGACGCACGAACAGGTGCTGATCAGCCATCGCCGCCGTTTCGCTGCGGCGTGGATCGACCACCACCACTTTGCCGCCCCGGGCCTGAATCGCCTTCAAACGTTTTTCCACATCCGGCACGGTCATGATGCTGCCGTTGGAAGCCAGGGGGTTACCGCCCAGGATCAGCATAAAATCGGTGTGATCGATGTCCGGGATCGGCAACAACAACCCATGGCCGTACATCAAATGACTGGTCAGATGGTGCGGTAACTGGTCGACCGACGTCGCAGAAAAGCGGTTGCGGGTTTTCAGCAGACCGAGGAAGTAATTGCTGTGGGTCATCAACCCGTAGTTATGCACGCTGGGATTGCCCTGATACACCGCCACCGCGTTCTGCCCGTGTCGCTCCTGAATCGACGCCAGGCGCTCGGCGACAAGGTTGAAGGCATCTTCCCACGCGATAGGCTGCCATTCGCCGCCCACTCGCAGCATCGGCTGGCGCAGACGATCCGGATCGTTCTGAATATCTTGCAGGGCCACCGCTTTGGGGCAGATGTGCCCACGACTGAACGTATCCAGCGAATCGCCCTTGATCGAGGTGATTTGCACAGCGCCATCGACCTCGGAGGTTTCGATGGTCAGGCCGCAAATGGCTTCACACAAGTGGCAGGCACGGTGATGGAGAGTCTTGGTCATGGCCAGTCTCTGTCTTGTTCTGGGCGAGCCATAACGGCCGCGGGAACAAAACTATGGCGCCAGACCCGCTACTGCGCCAGCGACGTTCGTCTTGTGAATCGGCGACCATCAGGCCAGCCGATGGCCGTTCGCAATTGCGTCACTCATCAGCTAGTTAAAACCCCGCACCTGGCAGTAGAAGACACATCGGCAGCTCACCATGAAGACACACCTCACCGGGCTTGAGAAGCTTTCAACGCCTTCTTCTTTAGAGGTGAGATCAATGCCGTCCATATGCCCCCGACAGCCAACCAAAGCATGACCCCAGACCCGATCAGGATGATCGCTTTCTGGTTTGCCAGGATGCCTAGTTGATGAGGTTCAGCTTGATAGACCTGCAACGCAATGTCGACGACGCTCACTACGGTAAACCACGCGACCACTAATGCTGTTCCATGCTTCAGGTCAGGCGTTGATCGGTAGAGCAGTGAAGCCCCCAGATAGATTCCAGTTGCGATCAATCCACCCACCACCAAACACTGGGTCGAATCAATCTGCACTCGTGTCGTCCTTGAAATTCTTCACCCCGATAAAAGCACCAACGATGGCTCCCACCACTGCGCTCGGGAGCCCGGGGTAAATCGTGCTGGCGATAATCGCGAAGCCCATGACCGTGGAAAGCACAGCCATATCAAAAGCCGGAGAAACACGGCAAAGACGCGTCAGGCCTGCGTATCCGTTTTTTTCGACCGACATACAGGGTTCCCTCCTTGGGGTGTTTGGCTTGATTCAAGTCGACATCACGCAATGAGGCAGAGGATACCTGAGCATGGCCAGATACCGGCTTGTAAAACCGTAACAGCAAACAACGCCAACCCTTAAAAAGCAGGCCTTTGCGGCTCGCAGCCCCTGAACAAACACACGCGCTGAATGCGCGTGCCTGAACACAGCGGTTATTGCATACCCGCTTCTGCACCGTGTACAAATGCTGGTCTGGACTTTAGCGACGTGGATCAACCCCTTCGCCCGCATCCTATGGTTGCAACGCTGCAACCATAGGATGCGGTAAAAATAAGCCCCCTATTGGTAAGACGCGACATTTAATTATAAGATCGCGCCTTCCCCTATTTCGTCGCCCCGTGCGGCTTACGCCGCAGGTCTCGCCCGTTGTTCCGTTAAACAAGGCTTTGAGCATCTGCGGTTTGTAGCAAAAAGGTAGTCAATGATGAGCGCAAGGCACTTTCTCTCCCTGATGGATTGCACGCCCGAAGAGCTGGTCAGCGTGATCCGTCGAGGCGTTGAGCTCAAGGACCTGCGTAACCGCGGCGTACTGTTCGAGCCTCTGAAAAACCGCGTCCTGGGGATGATTTTCGAGAAGTCCTCGACCCGCACCCGGATCTCCTTCGAAGCCGGCATGATCCAGCTTGGCGGCCAGGCGATCTTCCTTTCGCCGCGCGATACGCAACTGGGCCGTGGCGAGCCGATCGGTGACTGCGCGATCGTCATGTCGAGCATGCTCGATGCGGTGATGATCCGAACCTTTGCCCACAGCACCCTGACCGAATTCGCCGCCAACTCCCGCGTGCCAGTGATCAACGGCCTGTCCGACGACCTGCACCCGTGCCAGTTGCTGGCCGACATGCAAACCTTCCTCGAACATCGCGGTTCGATTCATGGCAAGACCGTGGCCTGGATCGGCGACGGCAACAACATGTGCAACAGCTATATAGAAGCGGCGATCCAGTTCGACTTCCAGCTGCGCGTTGCCTGCCCTGAAGGCTATGAACCCAACCCTGAGTTCGTGGCCAGGGCCGGCGATCGGGTGACCATCGTCCGTGACCCGAAGGACGCTGTGCGCGGCGCCCACCTGGTGAGCACCGACGTCTGGACCTCCATGGGCCAGGAAGAAGAAACCGCCAAACGCTTGAAACTGTTCGCGCCCTACCAGGTCAATCGCGCCTTGCTGGACCTGGCCGCAGACGATGTGCTGTTCATGCATTGCCTGCCGGCTCATCGCGGCGAAGAGATCAGCGTCGACCTGCTCGACGACAAACGCTCCGTGGCCTGGGACCAAGCCGAAAACCGCCTCCACGCTCAAAAGGCCCTGCTCGAATTTCTCGTTGAACCGGCGTATCACCACGCATGAGCCAGCCATTACTGCTTAACCTGCGTAACCTCGCCTGCGGCTATCAAGACCAGCGGGTCGTGCAAAACCTCAACCTGCATTTGAATGCCGGTGACATCGGTTGCCTGCTCGGCTCCTCGGGGTGCGGCAAAACCACCACGTTGCGCGCGATTGCCGGTTTTGAGCCGGTGCACGAAGGTGAAATCACCTTGGCGGGCGAGACCCTCTCCCGCGCCGGTTTCACTTTGGCTCCGGAGAAACGCCGGATCGGCATGGTTTTCCAGGACTACGCATTGTTTCCGCATTTGAGCGTGGCCGACAACATTGCCTTCGGGATCCGCAAGCACCCGCAAAAGGATCGCGTGACCGAAGAGCTTCTGGAGTTGGTCAACCTGAAAAACCTCGGCAATCGCTTCCCGCATGAACTGTCCGGCGGTCAGCAGCAGCGTGTTGCCTTGGCCCGGGCCCTGGCACCGGAACCGCAACTGTTGCTGCTCGACGAACCGTTCTCCAACCTCGATGGCGAGCTGCGACGCAAGCTTAGCCATGAAGTGCGCGACATTCTCAAGGCCCGTGGCACCAGTGCGATTCTGGTGACCCACGACCAGGAAGAAGCCTTCGCCGTCAGCGATCACGTCGGCGTGTTCAAGGAAGGTCGCCTGGAACAATGGGACACGCCCTACAACCTCTACCACGAACCGCTGACACCGTTTGTAGCCAGCTTCATCGGCCAGGGTTATTTCATCCGTGGCCAGTTGAGCAGTCCGGAGTCGGTACAAACTGAACTGGGTGAGTTGCGCGGCAATCGTGCCTACACCTGGCCGGTCGGTGGTGCGGTGGATGTGTTGCTGCGTCCGGACGATATCGTTTATGCGCCCAATAGCACATTGAAGGCACGGATTGTCGGCAAGTCGTTCCAGGGCGCATCGACGTTGTACCGGTTGCAGATGCCGACCGGGGCGCAACTGGAATCGATTTTCCCGAGTCATGTGGATCGACAGGTCGGCGCTGAGGTCGGTATTCGTGTCGCGGCTGAGCACTTGGTATTGTTCCAGGCATCGGGCAGTACGGCAGCGCAGATTCCGGCAATAGAGTCAGGCGTGCGTCGCTACAGCACCGCCAACTGACTCCCCGCTTCTGTAGGAGCAAAGCTTGCTCGCGATAGCATCGCCGCGGTTTAACTGACGCACCGCGTCATCGTTCATCGCGAGCAAGCTTTGCTCCTACAAAGATCAGCGTCAATCCAGCATCAGCGTTCCGCTCGCAACGAGCGACGCACTCCCGTCAATCTTTCCCCACCTCTGACTCAAGCGCGGCCGATATCGGCGAACTTGGCCTGAGTGTGCTCGGCCAGTACTGCCGGTGCCAACTCGACTTCCAGACCACGCCGACCGGCACTGACAAAAATGCTGGCGAACGGCTGAGCCGAACTATCGATAAAGGTGCGCAAACGCTTTTTCTGCCCCAACGGGCTAATGCCGCCCAACAAATAACCGGTGGATCGTTGCGCAGCGGCCGGATCGGCCATTTCGACTTTTTTCACGCCCGCTGCATGAGCCAGATGCTTCAAATCCAGACTCCCCGCAACCGGTACCACCGCCACCAGCAACTCACCTTTTTCGCTGGCCGCCAGCAAGGTCTTGAACACCTGCGCGGAGTCAAGCCCCAGCTTCTCTGCAGCCTCCAATCCATAGGACGCGGCCTTGGGGTCATGTTCGTAACTGTGCACACGATGTTCGGCTCGAACTTTTTTCAACAAATCCAATGCGGGGGTCATGACAGCTCCAGACTGGGTGGCAGTAGAAAAATCCTGCGCTGGATTCTAGGTCATCGACTCGCAAAAGGCTCTATTGCGCCCCTGTTTTCAAGGGGCATTGATGCATTTTACCGTCCGTCAACGCAGGAAGCGTCGCGTGAACAACGCGATCATTCACATGACCAATAGTTTGATTATGACTGATGGTTCACTTTCGGCCTTTGACAGCCGCGTTTCTTGTCTATATTTTTTCGTATCTGAACAAGTACGAAAGCTATTCAGCAGCACACCGCAGTAAGCCAAGACCAGGATGGGGATCCTGCCTTGGTGAAAATCGCGCTTCGACAATGATGAAAAAAGCGCCAGACAACAAAAACAATTGAGGTTTTCAATGACAACTGCTTTACGACAACCGTCGCTTTCGAGCCAATGCATGGCTGAGTTTCTGGGGACTGCGCTGCTTATCTTTTTTGGCACTGGCTGCGTTGCCGCGCTCAAGGTCGCGGGTTCCAGCTTTGGCTTATGGGAAATCAGCATCATCTGGGGCGTCGGCGTCAGCATGGCGATCTACCTGACCGCCGGGGTTTCTGGTGCGCATCTCAACCCCGCTGTCAGCATCGCCCTGAGTATTTTTGCTGACTTCGAAAAACGTAAATTGCCATTTTACATCCTCGCCCAAGTGGCGGGCGCCTTCTGTGGCGCACTGTTGGTCTACACGCTGTACAGCAATCTGTTCTTCGATTTCGAACAAACCCACCATATGGTTCGCGGCACCGAGGCAAGTCTGGAATTGGCATCGGTGTTCTCGACCTTCCCCAACCCGGCCCTGACCACGGCCCAAGCGTTCCTGGTGGAAGTGATCATCACCGCGATCCTGATGGGCGTGATCATGTCCCTGACCGACGATAACAACGGTCTGCCAAATGGGCCGATGGCGCCGCTGCTGATCGGTCTGTTGATTGCGGTGATCGGCAGTTCGATGGGCCCGCTGACCGGTTTCGCGATGAACCCGGCGCGAGATTTCGGACCGAAGCTGATGACTTTCTTCGCGGGCTGGGGTGAAATTTCCTTCACCGGTGGGCGTGATATCCCGTACTTCCTGATTCCTGTTTTTGCACCGATTGTCGGTGCCTGCCTCGGCGCTGCCGCTTATCGCGGGCTGATTGCCCGTCATCTGCCCAGCGCCACACCTGCCACAAAGGAAGCAACACCGGCCATTGACGGCAAACCAAGAACTTCTTGATATCGTAGGCGCGTGATCCTGCGAATGGGTTTGCGCGCCTGACCTCACTCCCTAATTTCGTCCAAGGCAATCGACATGACCGACATTCAGAATAAGAACTACATCATTGCCCTCGATCAGGGTACGACCAGCTCGCGCGCAATCATTTTCGACCGCGACGCGAATGTGGTCGGCACCGCCCAACGCGAATTCGCACAGCATTACCCGCAAGCCGGCTGGGTTGAGCATGACCCCATGGAAATTTTCGCCACCCAAAGCGCCGTGATGGTAGAGGCCCTGGCGCAAGCCGGCCTGCATCACGACCAGGTCGCGGCCATCGGCATCACCAACCAGCGCGAAACCACCGTGGTCTGGGACAAGACCACCGGCCGCCCGATCTACAACGCGATCGTCTGGCAGTGCCGTCGCAGCACCGAGATCTGTGAGCAGCTCAAGCGCGACGGCCACGAGCAATACATCAGCGACACCACCGGCCTGGTCACCGACCCGTACTTCTCCGGCACCAAGCTCAAGTGGATCCTCGATAATGTCGAAGGCAGCCGCGAGCGTGCGCGTAACGGCGAAATTCTGTTCGGCACCGTCGACAGCTGGCTGATCTGGAAATTTACCGGTGGCAAAGTCCACGTCACCGACTACACCAACGCTTCGCGCACCATGCTCTTCAACATCCACTCCCTGGAGTGGGACGCGAAGATGCTGGAGGTGCTGGATATCCCGCGCGAGATGCTGCCGCAAGTGAAGTCCTCCTCCGAAATCTACGGCCACACTAAAAGCGGCATCGCGATTGGCGGTATCGCTGGTGACCAGCAAGCCGCCCTGTTCGGCCAGATGTGCGTAGAACCCGGTCAAGCGAAAAACACCTATGGCACCGGCTGCTTCCTGCTGATGAACACCGGCGACAAAGCGGTGAAGTCCAAGCACGGCATGCTGACCACTATTGCCTGCGGCCCACGCGGCGAAGTGGCCTATGCGCTGGAAGGTGCGGTGTTCAATGGCGGCTCCACGGTTCAATGGTTGCGTGATGAACTGAAAATCATCAACGACGCCCACGACACGGAATACTTCGCCAACAAAGTGAAGGACAGCAACGGCGTATATCTGGTGCCCGCCTTCACCGGGCTGGGTGCACCGTACTGGGACCCGTATGCCCGTGGCGCGCTGTTTGGCCTGACTCGCGGCGTTCGCGTGGATCACATCATTCGTGCCGCGCTGGAGTCGATTGCCTACCAGACCCGCGACGTGCTCGATGCCATGCAACAGGATTCCGGCGAACGCTTGAAAGCCCTGCGTGTGGACGGCGGTGCGGTGGCGAACAATTTCTTGATGCAGTTCCAGGCAGACATTCTTGGCACTCAGGTCGAGCGTCCGCAAATGCGTGAAACCACTGCACTCGGCGCCGCGTACCTGGCTGGCCTGGCGTGCGGCTTCTGGGGCAGCCTGGAAGAACTGCGCGGCAAAGCGGTGATCGAGCGCGAATTCGAACCAACCCTGGAGGAAACCGCGAAGGAAAAACTCTACGCCGGCTGGAAGAAAGCCGTCAGCCGCACTCGCGACTGGGAACCGCATGAAGGCGCTGAATAAGCCAACAACAGGTTACGAATAGGGTTGTAACTGGTCGGGAGCAGATTCCTGCGGCATCATGGGAAAATTTTGCACGGCAGCCCAAAGGAAGCCCCATGAATCTGCCTCCCCGTCAGCAGCAAATCCTCGAACTGGTCCGCGAACGCGGCTACGTCAGTATCGAAGAAATGGCCACGCTGTTCGTTGTTACACCGCAGACCATCCGCCGCGATATCAATCAGCTCGCGGAAGCTAATTTATTGCGTCGCTACCACGGCGGCGCCGCTTACGACTCCAGTGTCGAAAACACTGCCTACGCCATGCGCGCCGACCAGATGCGCGATGAAAAACAGCGTATCGGCGAAGCCATTGCCGCACAGATCCCTGATCACGCCTCGCTGTTCATCAATATCGGCACCACCACCGAATCGATTGCCCGGGCGCTGCTCAGCCACAATCATCTGAAGATCATCACCAACAACCTGCACGTGGCTTCGATGCTCAGCACCAAGGACGACTTCGACGTTCTGCTGACCGGCGGCAATGTGCGGCGTGACGGTGGTGTGGTCGGTCAGGCGAGCGTCGACTTCATCAACCAGTTTAAAGTCGACTTCGCGCTGGTGGGCATCAGCGGTATCGATGAAGACGGCAGCCTGCTGGACTTCGATTATCAGGAAGTACGCGTATCGCAGGCGATCATTGCCAATGCCCGGCAAGTGATTCTGGCGGCGGACTCCAGCAAATTCGGGCGCAACGCCATGATTCGCTTGGGGCCGATCAGCCTGATTGATTGCCTGGTCACCGATCAGCAACCTTCGCCAGCGTTGGCGCAGTTGTTGAGTCAGCACAAGATTCGACTGGAAGTCGTTTAACCGCCTCATCTTTTATCGTCTGTACCGACGCCATCGCGGGCAAGCCCGCGATGACGATCATCAAGCAACACATCTCTTGCGCCCCAATCGCACCTTTAAATGTTCGAATATTTTCCTTTAACCGCCCTTCGATGAGTTTTTTAATCGAAGTTAACTGGCTGCGCGCTTCTTTATGGGCTACCATTTTCGTAAATGAACATTAATGTTCGAATTCAAATACATAAAATAAGCACCGAGGCCAACCGATGCCCACTTCCACCTTGCGTACGCCCCCGCTCGCTGAGATCTACGATATCGCCGTCATCGGCGGCGGGATCAATGGCGTAGGGATCGCAGCGGATGCAGCCGGCCGCGGTCTTACGGTGTTCCTTTGTGAAAAGGATGACCTGGCCAGCCACACGTCCTCGGCCAGCAGCAAGCTGATCCACGGTGGCCTGCGCTACCTCGAACATTACGAGTTCCGCCTGGTGCGCGAAGCCCTCGCCGAGCGCGAAGTGCTGCTGGCCAAGGCACCGCACATCGTCAAGCAAATGCGCTTCGTGCTGCCACATCGGCCGCACCTGCGGCCCGCGTGGATGATCCGCGCCGGCCTGTTCCTATATGACAACCTTGGCAAACGAGAAAAACTGGCAGGTTCGAAAAGCCTCAAGTTCGGCCCGGACAGCGCGCTGAAAAGCGAAATCACCAAAGGCTTTGAATACTCCGATTGCTGGGTCGATGACGCGCGCCTTGTCGTCTTGAATGCAATGGCTGCTCGCGAAAAAGGCGCACACGTACACACCCAGACCCGTTGCGTCAGCGCGCGTCGTACCAAGGATATGTGGCACCTGCACCTGGAACGCGCCGATGGCAGCCTGTTTTCGATCCGCGCCAAGGCATTGGTCAATGCGGCCGGTCCGTGGGTCGCCAAGTTCATTCGTGACGACCTGAAGATGGAATCGCCGTACGGCATCCGCCTGATTCAGGGCAGCCACCTGATCGTGCCGAAACTGTATGACGGCGAACACGCACACATTCTGCAAAACGAAGATCAGCGCATTGTCTTCACCATTCCGTACCTCAACCACTTCACCCTGATCGGCACCACCGACCGTGAGTACACCGGCGATCCGGCAAAAGTGGCGATCACCGAAAGCGAAACCGACTACCTGTTGAACGTGGTCAACGCCCACTTCAAAAAGCAGGTCAGCCGCGACGACATCCTGCACAGCTATTCCGGCGTTCGCCCGCTGTGCAACGACGAGTCCGATAACCCATCGGCCGTCACTCGCGACTACACCCTGGCGCTGTCGGGCACCGGTGAAAAAGCACCGCTGCTCTCGGTGTTCGGCGGCAAACTGACCACTTACCGCAAACTGGCCGAGTCGGCGCTGGCGCAACTGGCGCCGTACTTCACCGACATGAAGCCAAGCTGGACCGCCAGCGCCACGCTGCCGGGTGGCGAAGACATGACCACCCCACAAGCCTTGTGCGCCTTGATCCGCGACAGGTTCGACTGGGTGCCAACCGAAATCGCCCGCCGCTGGGCCACCGCTTACGGCAGTCGCACCTGGCGCATGCTTGAAGGCGTGCAGAACCTCAGTGATATGGGTGAACACATCGGTGGCGGGCTCTACACCCGCGAAGTCGATTACCTGTGCAGCGATGAGTGGGCAACCACCGCGCACGACATTATGTGGCGTCGTAGCAAGCTGGGGCTGTTCACCACTGCGGCCGAACAACAGAAACTGGCGGATTACCTGAGCAAGGTTGAACAGAACCGCAGCAAGATCGAAGCAGCCTGATCGGGCTTCCGTTAAAAGCAAAGCCCCTGAATCGAGAGATTCAGGGGCTTTTTACATTCCGCCAGACACCACAAATCCCCTGTGGGAGCCGGGCTTGCCCGCGATGACGGTCTTCCAGCCGACGACTGTGGTGGCTGACACTCCGTCATCGCGGGCAAGCCCGGCTCCGACAGGGTTATGTGTATGGCATCCGCATTCGGTTTTCCGAACGCGACCCACCAGTCGATTCGGTTAACCGGACTATTCCTCGCGAGAAACACCGCCATAAATATTTAATACCCTTACAAATCAATATGTTGAGCCATATGACCTGGCCTGGCACGAGTCATGCTCTACACTCTTTGACGAACACCCTTCGCGGCATCCTTTCAGGGACCGCCGGGCTTTCGAAGCACAAAAGGGCCGATAAACTGGCTCCATAAAAAAAACAATGTCGAGGAAAATTTGATGCGCATCGTTCCCCACATCCTGGGCGCAGCCATTGCTGCCGCTCTGATCAGCACTCCGGTTTTCGCCGCCGAACTCACCGGCACCCTGAAAAAGATCAAAGAGTCCGGTGTCATCACCCTCGGGCATCGTGACGCGTCCATTCCGTTTTCCTATATCGCGGACGCCTCCGGCAAGCCGATGGGCTACTCCCACGATATCCAACTGAAAATCGTCGAAGCCATTAAGAAAGACCTCGACATGCCGAACCTCAAGGTCAATTACAACCTGGTGACGTCGCAAACCCGTATCCCACTGGTGCAGAACGGCACCGTGGACGTCGAGTGCGGCTCCACCACCAACAACGTCGAGCGTCAGCAGCAAGTTGACTTCTCCGTTGGCATCTTCGAAATCGGCACCCGTCTGCTGTCCAAGAAAGATTCGGTTTACAAAGACTTCAACGACCTCAAAGGCAAGAACGTCGTGACCACCGCTGGCACCACGTCCGAACGCATCCTCAAGTCGATGAACGCCGACAAGCAAATGGGCATGAACGTCATCTCTGCCAAAGACCACGGCGAATCCTTCCAGATGCTGGAATCGGGCCGCGCGGTTGCTTTCATGATGGACGACGCCTTGCTGGCCGGCGAAGCCGCCAAAGCCAAGAAAGCCGATGACTGGGCCGTGACCGGTACTCCACAGTCCTACGAAATTTACGGCTGCATGGTCCGCAAGGGCGACGAACCGTTCAAGAAAGCAGTGGATGAAGCCATCATCGCCACCTACAAGTCGGGCGAGATCAACAAGATCTACGACAAATGGTTCATGCAGCCAATCCCGCCTAAAGGCCTGAACCTGAACTTCCCGATGAGCGACGAGCTCAAGGCCCTGATCGCCAATCCGACCGATAAAGCGGCTGACGACAAGCCTGTAGAAAAAAAGTCCTGAATTCTGACTAACCTTATCCCCTGACAGGGCTCTGCCCTTTCAGGGGGTTGTCACTCCCTGCTGGCATTTTTGGAAACACTCGAACCGGTGGCTGTCGAGCCGATAGTGTGTGCCTGACCATCAAGGTCAGGGCGGGAACGGAGCTTCCCCAGGCGGGCACTTGTACATCGAACGATCTGAGGGGAGACCCTAATGAATTACAACTGGGACTGGGGCGTGTTCTTCAAGTCCACTGGCGTTGGCAGCGAGACCTATCTCGACTGGTACATCACCGGATTGGGCTGGACCATTGCCATTGCCATCGTGGCCTGGATCATCGCCCTCACACTGGGCTCGATTCTGGGCGTCATGCGCACCGTACCGAATCGCATCGTATCGGGCATCGCGACCTGCTACGTCGAACTCTTCCGTAACGTGCCGCTGCTGGTTCAGCTGTTCATCTGGTACTTCCTGGTGCCCGACCTGCTGCCGCAAGACCTGCAAGACTGGTACAAACAGGACCTGAGCCCGGTCACCTCGGCTTTCCTGAGCGTCGTCGTCTGCCTGGGCCTGTTCACCACCGCTCGCGTTTGCGAACAAGTGCGCACCGGCATCCAGGCCCTGCCCAAAGGCCAGGAGTCCGCTGCTCGCGCCATGGGCTTCAAGCTGCCACAGATCTACTGGAATGTGCTGCTGCCCCAGGCCTACCGGATCATCATTCCGCCGCTCACTTCGGAATTCCTCAACGTGTTCAAGAACACGTCCGTGGCCTCGCTGATCGGTTTGATGGAGCTGCTGGCGCAAACCAAGCAGACCGCCGAGTTCTCCGCCAACCTGTTCGAAGCTTTCACCCTGGCAACCCTGATCTACTTCACCCTGAACATGAGCCTCATGCTGCTGATGCGTCTGGTCGAGAAGAAAGTGGCCGTACCGGGCCTGATCTCCGTGGGGGGTAAATAATGGAATTCGACTTTTCGGGCATCATCCCTTCCCTGCCGGGTTTGTGGAACGGCATGGTCATGACCCTCAAGCTGATGATCATGGGCGTGGTCGGCGGGATCATCCTCGGCACCATCCTGGCGCTGTGCCGTCTGTCCCACAACAAACTGCTGTCGAACCTGGCCGGCGCCTACGTCAACTATTTCCGCTCGATCCCGCTGCTGCTGGTGATCACCTGGTTCTACCTGGCAGTGCCGTTCGTGCTGCGCTGGATCACCGGCGAAGACACCCCGATCGGCGCATTCGCCTCGTGCATCGTGGCCTTCATGATGTTTGAAGCGGCGTACTTCTGCGAAATCGTCCGGGCTGGTGTGCAGTCGATTCCCAAGGGTCAGATGGGCGCCGCCCAGGCCCTGGGCATGACGTATGGCCAGATGATGCGTCTGATCATCCTGCCGCAAGCGTTCCGCAAGATGACCCCGTTGTTGCTGCAACAGAGCATCATCCTGTTTCAGGATACCTCGCTGGTTTACGCGGTCGGCCTGGTTGACTTCCTCAACGCCTCGCGTGCCAGCGGCGACATCATTGGCCGCTCCAATGAGTTCCTGATCTTCGCAGGTCTCGTGTACTTCACAATCAGCTTTGCCGCCTCGCTGCTGGTCAAGCGTCTGCAAAAAAGGTTTGCCGTATGATCTCTATCAAGAACATCAACAAGTGGTATGGCGACTTCCAGGTACTGACTGATTGCAGCACCGAGGTCAAAAAAGGTGAAGTGATCGTGGTGTGCGGGCCGTCCGGTTCCGGCAAATCCACCCTGATCAAATGCGTCAACGCCCTCGAACCGTTCCAGAAAGGCGACATCGTGGTCGATGGCACTTCGATTGCCGACCCGAAGACCAACCTGCCGAAACTGCGTTCACGCGTTGGCATGGTGTTCCAGCATTTCGAACTGTTCCCGCACCTGACCATCACCGAAAACCTGACTATCGCGCAGATCAAGGTGTTGGGCCGCAGCAAGGAAGAAGCCACCAAGAAAGGCCTGCAACTGCTTGAGCGCGTCGGACTGTCTGCCCATGCGCACAAGCACCCTGGCCAGCTTTCCGGTGGTCAGCAACAGCGTGTGGCGATTGCCCGTGCGCTGGCGATGGACCCGATCGTCATGCTGTTCGACGAACCGACCTCGGCACTGGACCCGGAAATGGTCAACGAAGTGCTCGACGTAATGGTGCAACTGGCCCACGAAGGCATGACCATGATGTGCGTGACCCACGAAATGGGCTTCGCCCGCAAAGTGGCTGACCGGGTGATTTTCATGGACGCGGGAAAAATCATCGAGGACTGCCCTAAGGAGGAGTTCTTCGGCGACATCAACGCCCGCGCCGAGCGGACACAGCACTTCCTCAACAAGATTCTGCAGCACTAAGCCCCAAACGCCGCTCCTTTGTAGGAGCTGGCTTGCCAGCAAAGGCGGTGGTCCAGACGAACACGGGTGTCCGGGCAATCGCCTTCGCCGGCAAGCCGGCTCCTACAGGGGGTCGGTGCAAGGTTCGGATTTGTGTTGTGGTTGACCCAAGGCATCTGTGATGAAATGCGACCCCACTCTCTATCGCGCAGCAACGCCATCACTTGCCGTGAAACCCCGTCTGATTCGCCACGTGTTACTGCCGCCGCTGATCATCACCCTGATGATCGGACTGGGTTACGCTGGCTTCTGGCTCAGTGAACACTATGGGATTCGCAGCCTCAGCGAGAACGGCCAGCGTCAGCTCGAACTGCACGCCCGCGCCGTCGAGAGCGAGATCAGCAAATACACCTACCTGCCCAGCCTGTTGGAACTCGAAACCAGTGTGTCCACACTGCTGGCCGACCCGTCGCCGGAACACCGGCAAACGGTCAACGATTACCTTGAAGGCCTGAACCGGCGCAGCCGCAGTCGGGCTATCTACGTAATGGACACCACCGGTCGTGTCCTGGCCACCAGTAACTGGCGCGATGTCGACAGTTATCTGGGTGAAGACCTGTCCTTCCGCGCCTATTTCCAGAACGCCATTCGCGGCCAGTCGGGACGTTTCTACGGCATCGGCAGCACCAACGGTGAACCCGGCTACTACCTGGCCCACGGCCTGGAAGAACACGGCAAGATCATCGGCGTCGCGGTGGTCAAAGTCCGCCTCGAAGCCCTGGAGGAGCGTTGGCAGCGGGCGCGCCTCGAAGCCTTCGTCAGCGACGAAAACGGCATCATCATTCTCTCCAGTGATCCGGCGCGGCGCCTCAAGTCAGTCGTGCCGTTGAGCGATGAGACCAAAGAAAAACTCGCCCGCAGCCTCCAGTACTACTGGTTTCCGCTGAATGAACTGCAACCGCTGGCCCGTGAAACCCTGGCCGAGGGTGTCGAGAAGCTGACCTTCCCCGCCAACAGCGAAGTGAAGGCTGGCGAAGAAGACATCAGCTACCTGGCCCAGACCCGGCCCTTGAGCGACACGCCGTGGAACTTCACCCTGCTCACGCCACTTCAGGATTTGCGCCGTGAAGCGATCAATCAGGGGATTCTGGTGGCTATCGCATTCGCCCTGGTGGCGTTTCTGCTGATCGCCTGGAACGAGCGGCGCAAGGTCATCGCCACCCGACTTGCAGCCCGGGAAGCCTTGCAGGAAGCCAACAATCAACTGGAGCGTCGGATTACCGAACGCACCACCGACCTGCGCGCCAGCAACGAACGGCTCAAGGGCCAAATCCGCGAGCGCCGGCACGCGGAAGAGACGCTGCGCCGCGCCCAGGATGAACTGGTGCAGGCCGGCAAACTCGCGGCCATCGGCCAAATGTCCACCAGCATCGCCCACGAATTGAACCAGCCGCTGGCCGCGCTGCGCACCTTGTCCGGCAACACCGTGCGCTTTCTTGAGCGGGGTCAGCTGGACGTGGCCAGCACCAACCTCAACACCATCAACGAACTGATCGACCGCATGGGCCGGATCACTGCCAGCCTGCGCTCTTTCGCTCGTCGCGGTGATGACAAAGGTCAGGCCAGCCTCGGCAAAGGCGTAGACGCCGCCTTGCAACTGCTTGGCAGTCGGGTGGACAGCGCGCACCTGCAACTGCATCGCGATTACAAAGATGTGCAAGTGCAGATCGATCAGACCCGCCTCGAACAGATCCTGGTCAACCTGATCGGCAACGCCCTCGACGCCATGCAGGCCCAACCGTTGCCGGAACTTTGGCTGGAAGGCGACGTATTCGACGGCAAATATCGCCTTCGCGTACGTGACAACGGCCACGGCATCGACGCCGAAACGCGCAAGCATTTGTTCGAACCGTTCTTCACCACCAAGCCCGGTGAACAAGGACTGGGCCTCGGCCTGACCCTGTCTGCCAGTCTGGCGGCCGCCACCGGCGGGCACTTGGGTGTCGAACACCCGGCCAGCGGTGGTACCACTTTCGTCCTCAGTTTACCGTTGGTAAGCCCTACTTCCGCCGAGCCCATATGAACAACGACCTTAGTGTGCTGATCGTCGAGGACGATCCTCATGTGCTGCTCGGCTGCCAACAGGCGCTGACCCTGGAAGACATTCCCAGCGTCGGTGTGGGCAGCGCCGAAGAAGCACTGGAACGGGTCGGCGACAACTTTGCCGGCATCGTCATCAGCGACATTCGCCTGCCCGGCATCGATGGCCTGGAACTGCTGACGCAGCTCAAGGCTCGCGACCGCAGCTTGCCGGTTGTGCTCATTACCGGTCACGGCGACATCTCCATGGCGGTCGGCGCGATGCAAAAAGGCGCCTATGATTTCATGGAGAAACCCTTCTCCCCGGAACGCCTGGTGGACGTTGCGCGCCGTGCGCTGGAACAACGTAGCCTGGCCCGCGAAGTCTCGTCATTGCGCCGGCAACTGGCCGAGCGCGATTCCCTCGAAGGTCGCATCATCGGTCGTTCGCCGGCCATGCAAAACCTACGGGAACTGATCGCCAACGTCGCCGACACCTCGGCCAACGTGTTGATCGAAGGCGAGACCGGCACCGGTAAAGAACTGGTCGCGCGCTGCCTGCATGATTTCAGTCGCCGCCACACCAAACAATTCGTCGCGCTGAACTGCGGCGGTCTGCCGGAAAACCTGTTCGAAAGCGAAATTTTCGGCCACGAAGCCAACGCATTCACCGGTGCCGGCAAGCGACGGATCGGCAAGATCGAACACGCCGACGGCGGCACGCTGTTCCTCGACGAAGTGGAAAGCATGCCCCTGCCGCTGCAAATCAAACTGCTGCGAGTGTTGCAGGAACGCACCCTCGAACGCCTCGGTTCGAACCAGAGCGTGGCGGTGGATTGCCGGGTGATCGCGGCCACCAAGTCCGATCTGGCCGAAACCAGCCGAGCCGGTGAATTCCGCAGCGACCTGTATTACCGCTTGAACGTGGTGACCCTTGAACTGCCGCCGCTGCGCGAACGTCGCGAGGACATCCTGCAACTGTTCGAACACTTCTTGCAGCAGTCGTCCCTGCGCTTCGACCGCGCCGTGCCGGAGTTGGATAACCAGACCCTGTCGAACCTGATGAGCCACGACTGGCCGGGCAATGTGCGCGAATTGCGCAACGTCGCCGAACGCTTCGCCCTCGGCCTGCCGGCCTTCAAAAAGTCTGGCGCCAGCGGTAGCAATCAAGGCCTGGCCTTTGCTGAAGCGGTGGAAGCTTTTGAACGCAACTTGCTCAGCGACGCCTTGCAGCGCAGCGGCGGCAACCTGACCCAGGCCAGCCTGGAACTGGGCATGGCCAAGACCACGTTGTTCGACAAAGTCAAAAAGTACGGGCTGAGCCACTGATGGATCTGATTCTGAAAGCCGCGTTGGGCGCGGCGGTGGTGCTTATTCTGGCGGCGCTGGCCAAGACCAAAAACTATTACATCGCCGGGCTGGTGCCGTTGTTTCCGACCTTTGCGCTGATTGCGCATTTCATCGTCGGTAAAGGGCGCACAGTGGAGGACTTGAAGACCACCATCGTATTTGGCATGTGGTCGATCATTCCGTACTTCGTTTACCTGGCGACCTTGTATGTGATGGTGGACCGGATGCGGTTGGAGGCTTCGTTGGCCGTGGCGGCGGTGGGTTGGTTGATCGCGGCGACAATCCTCGTCACCGTTTGGGTTCGCCTCCACTCCTGAAACCCCCAATCCCCTGTAGGAGCCGGGCTTGCCCGCGATGGCGGTGTGTAAGTCGACATTGAACGTGTCTGACACTCACCGCCATCGCGGGCAATCCCGGCTCCTACAAGGGATCTCCATCAGGCTCACTGCCGTGATGTCTGGCCCGCCCCTTGCATTTACCCCCAAAGCCCTCCCGGCCGGTCTTCATGTTTGGTGAACCCGGTATCTGGGAGCGTCCGCCAAGGGTGAATCCTGACCGTGCACATCTTAGATCCCGACCTGACCTTCACCGTCATCCTGCTGGTCGCCTTGTCCATCGTGCTGGACGTCATCGGCCAGCTCTGTTTCAAGCTCGGCCTGGACCGTTTGCCGGAACTCGAAGGCGGTTTCCGGCTGAACGCCTTCTGGGGCCAGGTGTTCAACGCGCCGCTGCTGTGGGGCGGAATCGGCGCCTATGCACTGGAATTTTTCGTCTGGCTTGAAGCGTTGTCCCGAGCGCCTTTGAGTCTGTTGTTTCCGGCCGGAGCCCTGGCCTACTGCGGCGTGGTGCTGGCGGGCAAAGTGGTGCTGGGCGAAACTGTCAGTCGGCGGCGCTGGCTCGCAACACTGGTGATTACGGTGGGCGTGATGCTCGTGTGTGCCGGCCATGCCTGATTCCACACCGATAGATTGGCTACACGGGCGGATCGGTACCGTGGTGCTGTGGGCGCTGCTGATTTTCCTGGAAAGTGCGGGACAGATCGCGACCAAGGTGGGCGGCGATCAGTTGGGACAGATGACGTTCACCCTGCACTGGCTGCAAGCCGTGGTGGTCGACCCCGGCGTACTGTGTGCCGTGAGCTGTGGCATCGGCGCGTTTTTTGTGTGGATGCTGATCTTGCGGCGCAGCAGTTTGTCGTTGGCGTTTCCCCTGAGTTCATTAGTGTTTGTAGGGGTTTTGCTCGGGTCGTGGCTGGGGCTGGGAGAGCAGATCAGTGGGCTGCACTGGGTGGGGGTGGCGGTGATTATTGGCGGGATTGCGTTGCTGGCCGAGGGCGAAGAAACCTGAGACCTCACTTCTGTCAGTTGACACAAATCCCCTGTGGGAGCGAGCAAGCTCGCTCCCACAGGGATTACGGTGTCCCGGTCAATTGAATTTGTAGGCAATGGCCGCCTGCACGGCCCCCTGATTGCTATCCCCAACGGCTTTGACAATGCTGCTGTCCGCCGCCGAACCCGTCAGGTGAGTCCAGCTGGCACTGGTCAGCAATGACCAATGCGCTGCCAGCGCAAACTCAAAGCTTTGGGTCAACACCACATTCTGCAATCCGCCCCCCGCGTTATACGGCCGAAACCCTGAAGCCCGGGATTCCTCACCGCTGACCCCGAAGAACGTCTGATTCTGCCGCGCATCGGCGAAATGCGCGGTCAGGTTGCTACTGCCGATCACCCCGCCGCCCACGGGATACCCCACCTCGCCACCGACCCTTCCCAGCACCCCGCCCTGTCCGCCGTTCCCGCCTACCGCTTGGCCAACCGAGGCAAACACGCGCCAGAAATCGGCTGGCGCGTATTGCACAAATCCGCCCACCTCGCCCATGTCCGGCACATCGCGCAAGCCACGCAGATCGCCGTTGGATGTCCGGCCCGGCAGGTAATTCAAGAACGGCCCGGCGCTGAAGCCGTTGCTCTTCAACGCATGCCAGGTCAGACCGTCGTCGGTGCCGAGGCTGACATCGCCCCAGTCCAGATCGAAGTACGGCACTGGCCCGGTTTCATAGCGGCTGCCGGTCGGATCGCTCGGATGATAGCTGAGGCCCGCCCCGGCCTCTCCGGTGATGCCACTGGCTGAAACATTGGCTGAAAGGCACGTCAGCGCTGCGAATAGAGCAACAGTGATCCGGGACATGAGGCAGTTCCTTGTACGGGGATATGCGCGCATCAATCCCCGAACCACATGCCCTGCGCAAGCACTCATGTTGTTTGTAGCGACCTACAAAAATTGTAGCTTCGCAGCACTCAAAACCTGCCAAAACCCCAGCCCCGCGGGGCCAGCCGCGATTGGCACAGTCCCTGCTCTATCCCTTTGGCAAGCGCAGACAGCGCGCAACGCCCAATAGGTACAGCAGATGATTGACTGGCATATCGTGTGTGATTTCGACGGGACCATCACCCGCACCGACGTGATCGACAGCATCCTCCAACGCTTCGCCGACCCGAGTTGGGAAGCGATCGAAAACGAGTGGCTGGCCGGTAGCATCGGTTCCCGTGAATGCCTCAGCCGCCAGCTCGCGCTGGTCAAGGCCACACCCAGTGAACTGCTCGGGTTCTTCGACAGCATCGAGATCGACCCGGACTTCCCCGACTTCGTCGACCACGCCATCGGCCTCGGCGCTTCGTTTGAAGTGGTCAGCGATGGTATCGAACAAGGCATCGCCCGGATCCTGGCGCGCCACTACGTCAGCTTGTTGCCGATCCTCGCCAACCGCTTGCGTCAGCAAGGCCACGACAGCTGGCGCATCGACTTCCCGCATGCCAGCGACGCCTGCCGCGCCGCTTCCGGCAACTGCAAATGCAAATCCACCCCCAGCGCCAAACGGGTGCTGGTGATCGGTGATGGCCAGTCCGACATGTGCGTGGCCGCCACTGCCGATTTCGTGTTCGCCAAGGATCGCCTGGCCGAGCACTGCGAGCGCAACGGCATCGCCCATGCACGCTTTGACAGCTTCGCCGAACTCCCTGCGTTACTTGCACTGCTGCGCCACACCAACGACGGGACCAGCGCTGCCAACGCCACCACTTTCAACGCCGAAACACAGGAACTCTTCCACCATGTCTGATATTCGAATCGCCACCCCTGAAGACCAGATCCTCCTGGATAAAGAAGCCAAATATTGCTCGTACGGCGACACTGTCCACTACATCGACCCACCGCGCATTTTCAGCCGTTGCAAAGGTTCCTACGTCTGGGACACTGAAGACCAGGCCTACCTTGACCTGCAAATGTGGTACTCGGCGGTCAACTTCGGTTACGCCAACCCGCGCCTGAACAATGCGCTGAAACAACAGATCGACACCCTGCCGCAGATCGCCAGCCAATACCTGCACAAAGGCAAGATCGAGCTCTCGGAAATGATCGCGGTCGATGCCAAGAAGAAGTTCGGCCTCGATGGTCGCGTGCACTTCAACGTCGGCGGTTCGCAGTCCATCGAGGACTCATTGAAAGTGGTGCGTAACGCCACCAACGGCAAAAGCCTGATGTTCGCCTTCGAGGGCGGTTACCACGGCCGGACTCTCGGCGCCTCGTCGATCACCTCCAGCTACCGTTATCGCCGCCGCTACGGCCACTTCGGCGAGCGTGCCAATTTCATTCCGTTCCCGTACCACTTCCGCGGCCCGAAAGGCATGACCAAGGAAGAATACGGCAGCCATTGCGTGCAGCAATTCGCCCGCCTGTTCGAGACCGAATACAACGGCGTCTGGGACCCGAAAGTCGGCCAGAGTGAATACGCAGCGTTCTACGTCGAGCCGATCCAGGGCACCGGCGGCTACGTGATTCCGCCGATGAACTTCTACAGCGAACTCAAGCATGTGCTCGATCAGCACGGCATCCTGATGGTGGTCGATGAAATCCAGATGGGCTTCTACCGCACCGGCAAGCTGTGGTCGATCGAGCACTTCGACGTCAAACCGGACGTCATCGTTTTCGGCAAGGCACTGACCAACGGCCTCAATCCGTTGGGCGGCATCTGGGCCAAGGAAGAGTTGATCAACCCGAAAATCTTCCCGCCAGGTTCGACCCACTCGACCTTCGCTTCCAACCCGTTGGGCACGGCGGTGGGCCTGGAAATGTTCAAGATGACCAGCGAATTCGACTATGGCGCCATGGTGATGAACAAGGGCAGATACTTCCTCGAAGGCCTGAAAGACTTGCAGAAACGCTACCCGATCATCGGCGACGTCGACGGTCTGGGCCTGGCCCTGCGCTGTGAAATCTGCGGGCCGGACGGCTTCACGCCCGACAAGGCGACCCTGGATTTCATGGTCGATGAAGGCATGAAGGGCGACATCGAAATCGACGGCAAACGGCTCGGCTTGATCCTCGACGTGGGGGGTTATTACAAAAACGTGATCACCCTCGCGCCTTCGCTGGAAATCAGCTACCAGGAAATCGACCTCGGCATCGCCCTGCTCGACCGCTTGCTTGATCGGGCCATGAAACGATGAATGCTGCAGAGATCGATATGGGCGGAGGCAGCGCCGGTTTCGTTCTCGGCTCAGGGGAGGTCGCGGTGTTGTTGATCCACGGCCTCACCGGCACCCCGACCGAGTTGCGTCGGGTCGCCATGGGTCTGGCCAAGGCTGGGTGCACGGTGTATGTGCCGACCCTGGCTGGCCATTGCAGCGACAATGCCGACCTGCAAGCCACCGGTTGGCGCGACTGGTACGAGAGCGCTCGCAGTACCTTCGTCGGCGTTCGGCGCAAACACCAGCATGTGTTCGTCGGCGGCTTATCGATGGGCGCGGTATTGTCGATGTACCTGGCCGCTGAGCATCCGGGCCAGATCGAAGGCTTGTTGCTGTATTCGACGACCCTGCGTTATGACGGCTGGAACATCCCATGGGTGGCGAAATTCAGCAGCCTGGTGATGTCGATTCCGTTTGGCGTGCACCTGTGCCGCTTCAACGAAAAATCACCGTTCGGCATCAAGGACGAACGCTTGCGCGCGATTGTCGAACGACAGATGAAGGCCGGCGAAAGCAGCAACGCCGGGCTGCTGACCATGTCCGGGGTCAGTGTTCGCGAATTGCATCGGCTGGTGGCAGCGGTGAAAAAACGCATGCCGCGGATCACCACTCCGGCGCTGGTGCTGCACTCACGCGAAGACGACATCACCAGCCCCTGGAACGCCGATTACGTGGAGCGAAAACTCGGTGGGCCTGTGGTGAAGATCTTGCTCGATGATTGCTACCACATGATCACCGTCGACTTGCAATACCGCCGCGTGGTAGAGCTGAGCGCGGATTTCATCCAGCACCGTTTCATGCAACAAGGCTACGCCCCGCAAACCATGCGCCAGGATTACCGCCAACTGGCCTGACCCAAAACCCGTATCCGGTTCATGTAGCAGCTGGCGAAGCCTGCTGCTACAGGGCGAAGTCGGCTACTGTATTGAAACTGTTTATCCGATCGGACCCGCTGTGATAAGCGAAACTCAATGACCAAAGAATCACCCGTCACCACCCGACCATTCGCCCTTTCCGGCTGGAGCCTGCAACGCAAACTGGTGCTGGCGTTCTGGCTGGTCAGCGTGATCCCGACCATGATCGCCGCCGAACTGGCGGCCACCACGCTGTCGCAGATTTTCGACAGCAATGTGCGGATCTGGCTGCAGGAATCGACCAAGATCGTCGAAGACGAAATCAGCGAAATCCTCCGTGACAACGCCCGAGCCGCGCAGTTGTTCCTGCGTTACACCCGCCCGCCCACGGATCGACTGTCGGCCAGGCACAACAAACTCACCACCGAAATCGCCGATTCCATGGGCATCGACGTGGTGACGCTGGTGCGCAACAGCGATCACAAAGTGGTGTTCAGCACCGTCGCCGACGACATCGTCCGGCAAATCAGCACCGAACCCAAAGCGGTGCTGCAAACCCTGCAAATCGGCGGCGTCGCGACCGGGACGGTGGTCTCGACCTTCGAGACCGACCAGGACGGCGTTGACTACAAACTGGTGATCGCGACGTACCTCGACAGCAGCTTCCTCACCAGCGTGGCCGATGTGCATTCCCTCGATTTGCGCCTGTACCTGGCCAAGGCCGACGACTTTTCGGAGATCTTTGCGAGCCAGCGCTTCGAAGACCATCCAGCGACCGTGCCAGAAGACATCGAACAATTTCTGCGCACCACCAAGCAACCGATCGAACAATTCACCAGCCGCTACAGCGGCATCTATAAGCCGATTTTCAATGAAAGCGGCGAGCTGCAAGGCGTGATCTTCAGCGGCTTGCTGCGCCACTCCAGTCTTGTCGGGCTGGTGAACCAGAGCAGCCTGTTCATCCTGATTTTCCTGCTCAGCTCGGGGGCGTCCCTGGCGGTCGGCTGGTTGGTGTCGCAGCGACTGACCAAACCCTTGCGCAGTCTCTCTGAAGGTGTTCAAGCGGTGATTGCCGGCGATTACCGCCAGCGTCTGGAGGTCACCGGCGGCGACGAGCTGGCGGAACTGAGCAGTACTTTCAACCACATGAGCGAACGCCTCGGCGAGCTGCAGCATCTGGAGTCGCAACTGCGCCGGCGGGATCGTCTGCATGCGTTGGGCGAAGTGGCGATGGGCCTGGCCCATGAAATCCGCAACCCGCTGGGCATCATCAAAACCGCCACGCAATTGCTGCACCGGCGCGCCGACTTGCCCGACACCGACAAACGTCACCTGGAATACGTGGTCAGCGAAGTCAGCCGCATCAACGACCTGATCACCGACTTCCTCGACTTCGCCAAACCCAGCGCACCGATGCGCTCGACGCAACTGGCACGCCCGCTGGTGGATGAACTGATCGGCTTCTGCGCCCCGGAACTGACCAGCCACAACATCGAGGTGCGCATCGACGACCAAGTGCCTGCCGCGACCCTGTATGCCGACGCGCGGCAACTCAAACAGGCCGGGCTGAACCTGATCGTCAATGCCATCGACGCCATGCCCGAGGGGGGGCGCCTGACGGTCGGGATCAGCAGCGAGCAGCACTACACCGTCATCCGCATCAGCGACACCGGCCAGGGCATCGCAGCGGACATGCTCGAACGGATCTTCACGCCGTTCGTCACCACCAAGGCTTCCGGCACCGGGCTGGGTCTGGCCAAGGTCTTCTCGATCATGGAAAGTCACGACGGGCGCATCGAATGCGTCAGTGAAAAAGAGTCCGGGGCGACCTTCACCTTGTCCATCCCGGCAAACGGCGAACACTTCGACAGGGGCAGTGATGACACATAACGTTCTGGTGGTCGACGACGAACCCAAGCTGTGCGACCTGCTGGCATCGGCCTTGAGTCAAAACGGCATTCAGGTATTCACCGCCGGCAATGGACTGCATGCACTCAAAGTACTGGAAGTCGAAGACATCGACCTGGTGATCAGCGACTGGCGCATGCCCGGCATGGACGGCCCGCAATTGCTCGCGGAAATCAAAACCCGCTATCCGCACTTGCCGGTGATCGTCATGACCGCCTACAGCACCGTGAAAAATGCCGTGCAGTCGATGCGCAACGGCGCCTTCGACTACATCGCCAAACCGTTCGACATCGACGAGCTGGACATCACCGTCAACAAAGCCCTGCAGTTTCGCGACATCCTCAAAGACAACCAGCGCATGCGCGCCGAGCTCGACGAACACCAGCAGATCGACAGCCTGATCGGCGACAGCCCGAGCTTTCGCCGGGTGCTGCACGCCATCGACTCGGTGCGCGACAGCAACGCGACCATCCTGCTGACCGGCGAGAGCGGCACCGGCAAGGAAATGGTCGCCCGCGCCATCCACAAACACGGCAATCGCGCGGACAAACCGTTTGTCGCGGTGAACTGCGCGGCGATCCCGGAAGGGTTGCTGGAAAGCGAAATGTTCGGCCACCGCAAAGGCGCGTTTACCGGCGCCGTGACGGATCGGGTCGGGCGCTTCATGCAGGCTGACAAGGGCACGTTATTTCTGGATGAAATCGGCGAGATGCCGCTGGCCTTGCAGGCGAAGATCCTGCGGGCGTTGCAAGAACGGGTGATCGAACCGGTGGGCGATCCGCGCGAGCGCAAGGTGGATGTGCGGGTGATCGCCGCCACCAACAAGAATTTGCTGGATGCGGTGGCCAACAAGGAGTTTCGCGAAGACCTTTACTACCGCCTCAATGTGTTCCCGATTCCGTTGCCGGCGCTGCGTGAGCGGGTCGAAGACATCGCCCCGCTCGCCCGGCATTTCGCCCATACGCTGGGGGCCACGTCGGGTAAACGCATCACTGGTTTCAGCGCCGAGGCGTTGCAGGCAATGGCCAATTATTCGTGGCCGGGGAATATTCGAGAGCTGCAAAACTGCGTGGAGCGCGCGACCATCGTCGCGTCGGCGGCGGTGATTGAAGAGGATGATCTGCCGGCGTATTTGTTTGCTTCACGATCCGCTGACAATGGTGTTCTGGTCGCGGAGGGCAGCGTGCCGGCGGACCTGGAAGCGGCGCTGGCACACGTGGAGAAATCCTACATTCTGGCGGCATTGGCGCAGAGCAATGGCGTGCAGGCGGCCGCCGCACAACTGATCGGGATTTCCGAGCGCAGCTTTTGGTATCGGCTGAAAAAACTGGGAATCCACGTCGACAAAATCGTCCGCTAATTCCCGGCCCCCCCCTGTGGGAGCGAGCAAGCTCGCTCCCACAGGTATCAGCTTACGGTTCCGCCCTTCGCCTCGCTCATGATCTGCCGGATCGCCCCGACAAACGTTTCCACCGGCTGCCCGCCAGTGACGGCGTACTGACCGTTGAACACCACCGTCGGCACCGAGCTCACGCCACGGGTCAGCCACAGCTGTTCTTCCTCAACCACCTCTTTGGCGTATTCATCCGACGCCAGAATCATCTCGGCCCGCTGCCGATTGAGCCCGACGCTTTCGGCAATCTGCGCCAACTGCCCGTGATCGGACGGGTTGCCGCCGTCGGTGAAATACGCCTTGAACAGCGCTTCTTTCAGGTTGAACTGCAAGCCTTCCAGCCCTGCCCAGTACAGCAACCGATGAGCATTGAACGTGTTGTAGATGCGGCTGTTGCCGTTGGTGCGAAACGCAAACCCGACCTCGGCGCCACGGGCGCGGATCATTTCGCGGTTCTTCTGGGATTGCTCGGGCGTCGAGCCGTATTTTTCGGTGATGTGTTCGGTGATGTTCTGCCCTTCGGGGCCCATCTTCGGGTTCAGCTCGAACGGCTGGAAGCGGATCTCGGCCTGGACCTCATCACCCAGAATATCCAGCGCCCGGGTCAGGCCGTACAAGCCGATAACGCACCAGGGGCAGGACACGTCGCTGACGAAATCGATTTTCAAAGGGGTACTCATCACACACCTCGCTGGCTTGAATCGCGCTGGAAAGTTCGCACGATACACCTGACTGACCCGCGTTGGCAGTCATCCCCAATCCCTGTGGGAGCCGGGCTTGCCCGCGATGGCGGTGTGTCAGCCACAGCAGGTAGCGACTGACACGACGCCATCGCTGGCAAGCCAGGCTCCTACAGGTTTGTGCGGTGTTTTGGGGGGTATGTTTAATTCTGTTTAGGGTTACTTCCTGAAAGCTACAGCGCCTTGCGCCGTCGCCTACAACCACGTCAGAATCCGCCGGCTTGTGCGCCTGGAGTCCCGTCGGTAACTTGGTCCTGTCACTGATTCCCAGTGATCGGGTTTAGTAGCCCGGCTAGGTTATCCTCGGTTGCACAAGTGTCATCCAGTCAGGTTTCGACCTGCGCTTGATGGTAGCTGTGCGCATGGCGCCCTCGGGCGCGCCGGGTTTTTGGGTAATCTTTACCGGTCTACTAACTTGCGCACAGCTGCCACCCTTTCCGTTTAGTAGCGAGACAGGTTGCGGCTCTACTTTTAGGAAGAATACCCAATGTTCAAAATTACTCCGAACCCACCGGAAACCGACTACGTTTCCCCCTACGAAACCCCTGAGTCCAAAAAGCTCAACAAAGCCGCCGACCGCGCCCTCGATTACTACCTGAAACCGGTCATCCCCAAAGACACCCCACGCAAACCCAGCACCATCTACCTCGTCGCCGCCGACACCGACCACGAAACCCTGCTGGTCAACGCCTGTGAATCCCTGGCGTCGGCGAGTGTGATGTTGAGCAATTTCGCAGCGACGGTCGACGGCACCCAGCGCAACACCGTGCTCGGCATTCAGCACTCGGTCATGCTCGGTGAACTGGCGGTGAACCGGATGCTGGATAACGTCGTCCCCACCTAAACCCCAAGCGGCAGAAAATCAACTGTGGGAGCGAGCTTGCTCGCGATGGCGGCTTGTCAGTCAACTCACCCATGTCTGACACACTGCCATCGCGAGCAAGCTCGCACCCACATTTTGATTGGGGATTACAAGAGATTTGGGGACGGAACCGGGTCGATTTGCGCCCAATGCGAAGTGTCTTCGCGATGGGCCCGCAAGTACGGCAACACCGCCGCCAGCAACGGTTCCTTGAATGCCTCCTGGAACCGATGCGCCAACCCCGGGATCAGCTTCAACTGACTGCCCCGGATATGCGCCGCCAGATGCACACCGTGCATCACCGGCAACAGCGGATCGGCCGTGCCGTGCACCACCAGCGTCGGTACGCGCAACTGATTGAGCAGATCCACGCGACTGCGCTCGGCGAGGATCGCCATGATCTGGCGCTTCACGCCTTCCGGGTTGAACGCCCGGTCGTAGGACTGCGCCGCTTGCTGCAGCAACGCCTGGCGATCATCCGTTACCGATGGACTGCCCAGCGCCGCGAGCAAATCCGCCTGTTGTTCCAGCGCCACCTCGCGATTCGGCGCGCCACGACGGGACAACAATTGCACCAGTGCCTCACTTGGCGCCGGCAAGCCTTCAGCCCCGGAGCTGGTCATGATCAACGTCAGGCTTTCCACACGTTGCGGCGCCATCGCTGCCATGTGCTGGGCAATCATCCCGCCCATGCTCGCGCCCAATACGTGAAACTGCTCGACGTGCAACGCATCCATCAGGCCAAAAGCGTCATCGGCCATGTCGGTCAAGGTGTACGGCGCCGACACCGGCAAGCCGAGTTTGTAGCGCAAGGCTTCGAAGGTCAGGTTGGCCTCGGCCGGCGCTTGCCGCCACGTGGACAGGCCGACGTCACGGTTGTCGTAACGAATCACCCGAAAGCCCTGCTGACACAGCGCAACCACCACTTCGTCCGGCCAGTGAATCAATTGTCCGCCCAGGCCCATCACCAGCAGCAATGCAGGGTCCGACGCACGGCCGATGCTCTGGTACGCCAGGCTCACCTGCGCCAGATCGGCGTGTTCGGTTGGAACGTTGACATCACAACGAGACGCCGCAAAAGACGGCAGGCCGAACAGCAGCGCGGCCAACAATACGACTCTTGAAAAAAATGAAGCACCCATGAAAAACACCAAAACGCAGAACCCCAGTAGAGCGCGAGTCTGATGATGTTTGTTCAAGCGCGCTGCCACAGTTCCATGACAATTTCGTGAACGCCGCCCAATGGTCAATGCGATAACTATGTAGTGCCACACACCGAGGCGATTTTCCTTTAATGGCGCTCTTCAAGAGCGGATACGCCGCTCCCTTGCACAGAGCCACGTTGCCATGAATGAAAGTGTGTTCAGCACCCTGCCCGTCTCCACTCCGCTCCTGAAAAACAACCCGGATGAAAGCCTGTTGCTGAGCGCTTGCGCGCGTTGGCGCGAGTGCAGCCAGGGTTTGCAGGCGTTGTTCGACGCCGCGCCCTTGAGAAGTCACCGCCCTGAACCCTCGCTCAACGATCGCTGGAACGCCTATTGGGATGCACGGGCACCCGGTACGCCAGTGTCGCGGCGCGAGCGGGCGGGTCAGTTGTACCGCAGTCATTTCGAGGCCTGCGCGCAGGTGGCCTTCGCTCGCCGAACACTGACGGCTGAGCAGTTGCAGCCGCTGTGGTTGATCCTGGCCTCTCCCGCCGCTGGCCTGCGCCTGGACGATCAACCCATCCAGACCGAGCAGTTGACCCTGGTATTGAGCGACAGCGGCACCCTGAAACTCCCCGCTGCGTGGGTCATCAGCGTGGGCGATCGGCAACCCGCCGCGCAGTGGTTGTACCTGCCGGGCCGGGCTGTTCCCATTCAGCGCTTCACTCGGCGCAGTGACATGGAAGACTGGTTGTCCGGCCAATCGCTCGTTCCGCAAGGCCTGCCCGACGATGGCGTGCGCTTTGAGTACACGGCGAAGGCTCAGCCGCTCACGGTCGGTATCACCGAGCTGCTTTTACACCCGCAGTACCCGAACGCCGTGGTTTTCGCGTCGCCTCCAGACCTTGAAATTCCGCTGCCAGACAACCCGGCTGACGATGAACAACCGCTGTTCGACAACCTGTTCGCCGACATTCCCTGGCCCCAGCGCCAGGCCTCGCTGAACCGGCAGCGCGATGCGCTCGAAGCGCTGCTGGGCGATGAGCTCGAAGGCGACCGCCACCGATCATTCAAAGAGGCATTGAAGACGCTGGAGACGGCTGAGCAAGCCGCCGACACGGCCGCCGCCGCCCTGCTTTACCGGTCGCGCGCCCTCGACTTTACGACCATCAACCGCGAGTTCAGCGCGCTCTATCAGGCGCACAAGGCGGGCCTGCGCGCCGAGGCCCAGCTTCAGTTGGCGCTCAAGCAGCTCGACAGCGATGAGTTCAGCCTGCTCAACGCTGTGCTGGATACGCCGCTGGCGGCCGATCGTGACGCGACCATCACCGCCGCCAGCCTGACGTTGTCGATGACCGGCGCCAATGGCGGCGTCACCACCCAGGCGCTCAATGGCCCCTTCGTCATCACCCGGAATACGCCATCGACGCACAGCCTTTTGCTGTACTGGCCAGGTGTCGGCGGCGGCTTGCAACGGTTTGCCAACCGCACAGAACTGGAGCGACAGCTGTTCAAGATCCAGGACCAAGACCCGATGTTGGCCTTGCAGCTGAACAAAATCGTCACCGACCCGCTGCACTACAGCCTCGATAAACAGGTCACCCACTTCGAAGAACACGCCGCGCATCTGCGCCAGCATGCAGAGCCACTGGAAACGCTGCGCAAACAAACGCTGGCGACCCTGCAAGTCCCGATGCCCGCCGCCAGAAACCTGGCCTTTGCACACCTGTTGGAACAAAGCCGCAGTGCGAAACTCTTCTCTCTGTTGCCCGATTGGCTGGCGACCTTATCGGCGTCCGAGCGTGCTGAACTCAAGGGTCTGGTGGAGGCTTATCTCCTGACCATGCGCCGCAGTCATGCACAGTTGGAAATCGCCCTGCCACCGCGTGACGATTTCACTCGTCAGCATTTACAGGCCCGACTGCGCAAAGACTTCTCGCTCAACGGGCATTTTGCCGTGCAAGTTGATCTGCCCAACTCGGTATCGCTGCAAAAACAACTGTCCGATGGCGCCGCCCCGGGCACCCCGCAGAAACTCGTCGCGGTGCCCAGCGCGGCTCGCAGCAAGATGTCACTTGAAGCACTCGCTCAGCTCAACATCGACAACACGCCCTCGATGCAGCTGGAACCTCTTTCCCTGCGACTGGGCTTTATGCGGCTTGAGGTCACGGCGGCGGATGAAACCGAACGCCGGGCGTTGGCCATTGGCATCACCCTGCCCTGGCTGCGCAAGATGCTGCCTGAACTGGACCTGCCCCAAGCCTACGAAAACCTGATTCGCGAGGCCTTCATGGGCTCGGCCAGCGAAACCACGTTCATCAAGGAACACCGGCGTGAATGCCTGATCGAGCCCTGGCGCCTGATGCTCCAGTTGCAGGGGACCTGTGCGCGCCTGCAAAAGCAGATCAACCAAAACGATTGGCAAGTGTTGAACATCGCCATTTCAGCCGATACGCCGTCAGCCTGGAACGTTGCGGGCAAACGCGTCGTGATCCGGCCGGCGTACCTCAGCGCCGGTGGCAAGGACACACCCAACGAAGGACCCACGACGTTGTCCGGGGTGACCTTCGTTGAAGAGCAAGTCAGCGGGATGACCCTGCTTTATCTGCCTGACAGCCCTGACGGCCAGTTCCTGCGCCGCTACGACAACCTGGAGACCGCCCGCCGCGCGTTGTTCAATCTGTGCCTGCGCAGCGAGATGCTCAGTTATCTGGCCGGACGGGCCTTGATCGGCGACGTGCGAGCCCATGCAAGCCGCATCAACCAGTCCGTGCTCAAACATTTCGACGCGATGATCGGGGTCGGCTTGCCTTGGCCGAAAACAACGTCGTTGTCGGCCCACCTGCTCGATGCGCACATGGGACGCCTGATCGAAGCGCATCGCGGCACTTCCCGCTCCAACGATGCCTTGTATCAGGAACGCTATGCGCTCAGCGGGCCGAGGGCGTTCAACTACATGAAAATGGCCCTGGGCATGGTGCCCTTTGTCGGCGCGGGCGTCGCCCTCTACGACGCCTGGAACAGCGCCAACCACGCCGTCGCGGCCCTGTTGCGCGGTGACGTCGGCGATGGCCTGACGGAGATTGAATCGGTGTTGCTGTCACTGATCGATGCCGCCATGGACATCCTTCCGGGCGCTTCCGTCAGTGCCAGGACCGCCAAGGGCGCTCACTCGCTAACGCGTGTTCGTCAACTCGGCGTATTGGGGAAAAACGCCGGGGCGCTGCACGTGCCGTCGAAACGCCGGGCCCGGCATGCTGTCCAGCGTTTCGCCGGGTACGAGTACGAAAAACCGATTTCCCTGACCGGCCTGGAACCGGCAACCCAAGGGGTTTACCGCAATGTCTACCGGCATGCCGACGGTGACTTTATCGTTCGCCAGGGACGCATCTACCAAATTGAACGCAGCAGCGACTCGCGCAACTGGCGCCTCTGCGGCACTTCACAAAAAACCTACAAGCAACCTGTCGGCCTCGATGAAGCCGGCAATTGGGACACTTGGTTCGGTGTCTATGGGGTGACGTTCGAGGGCGGTGGGCTGGGCGGCGGTGGCGTGCTCGGGCACTTGGCGGACGGCCTTGACCCGCTCTGGCCGGCCGCCATTCGCGAGCGTCTGCCGCGCTGGTGGACCGACCAGGCCTTGCGCCGCCAGCAAGCGCTGACCGAAGCCGCCGATGCCATGGGCCCGCTCATCGATGCCCAGGTCACGCGGACCACCGCCCTGATGGAAGCGTACAACGCCAACCCCGAACACCTTCGCCCAGCGCTGATACAGGCACTTGAAGCGGCGTGCATCAAGGACATGGAACTGGGCAGCACGCATTACCAGACGCTGACTGATCTGCTCCCCATGACGCGCGGCAACAAAATGCGCGTGCTCAAGGAAATACAAAGTAACGACGCCTTGTTACTGGCCGATCGGGCCAAACAACGGGTGGTCCTGGCCAGCCAACGGGCATTGACCCTGACGGACAGGATCGACGATTTTCTGGACCAACTGGACTTGCTGCCGGTCGAGGCACTGGGCGAGCGCCTGCGTATTCTGGAGGACGTCAGGAAGCTGCGACTGGAGAATATGCGCGAGTTCGATGCGATCGATGCCCACATGCGCGACCTTAACCTGTGGTACCCGCGCATTACCGACAAACCGACAAAGACAGTCTTGAGCCGCGCCTTCGTGGACTTGAACGCGAGGCTCAACGAGGCCAATCAGCTGTACTTGAAAACCAGTCACTTGCTGGAGATCGTCAAACGCTACGACAGCACCGGCGATGTTTCCTGGTTCTACTTGCAAGCACGGGCACAGACGCTGCGAACCAAAGTCGATCGCGCCCTGTTCACTCAATTTAGCCTGGCGGAAGTGAGCGCCACTCGGGCCCAGCGCAATCAGATATTGCAGGAGTGCCTTGATCTTTACGGGGAGTTTCGCCGCAACATGAATGCCTGGACCGTCAGCTATCCCCAGCACTTCCATCTGGACGCCGTGGAACCACTGCTGCTGGGTATCGAGAAGATGGCCGAACGGGCACGCAAGGCCATCGATCAACCCGCACCCGCCGCCCCTGCCGGGCAACGCAGTAAAAAAGTGTTCACCACCGAAGACGATCAATTGCTGATCGGGGAGGAGCGCTGGGAACCGACGACGCAAAAGCGCCAATACACCCTGACAAGTCAGGGCGGGTTCGAGGAGGTTTGGGAGCAAGGAACAAACGGCAAGTTTCGCCTGCTCAATCCTCAGGAGCAGGCTGCTCACCCCGCACCCCGGAACCTTGAAGCGTTAACGGCCGATGCCCGGAACCGACTCGCTGCTCAAGCGGCGTACAAGACCCGTGTCGAGGCCTATGCCCGACAGGACATGCGACCGGTTGACCTGGAACACATGATGCTCAGCGAAGCAGCCGAACTCGGCCAGCGTGCTCTGGCGATAGAAGATCTTCAAACCGGCCACGTGCTCATCCAGCAGTTGCGTGACAAGGCCACGGAGCTGACCCATACCGCACGGACGCTGCGTATCGAGTACTCGATGAAAAGTCGAAACCCGACCGATGGAATGCTGGATTACCTCATGCAACAAAATTCCACGCGGAAGAAAATCGTCGATATCCATAAACAGAAACCGATGGAAACGTTAGGTAAACGTGCGGACGGGCGAACCGATTACCTGCAGGAATACGAGGTCCTGGACCTGACGCACACACCACCCAAGGTGATGTGGTATGCCCATTTTCACTACAGCAAGGCAGCCCCTGCATTCGGTGAATTTGAAAAGGCCCATCTGAAACTGCCGGAGCACCGGTTTGTGACTCACGCGGATAACGCCGGTCTTCCGTACGCCGACATCGGCAAGAAATCAGCAGCACTCAAACATTTCGACCAGGCTTAGAACGCAAAAACGGGAGCGGTTATTCCGCTCCCGTTTTGGGCCTCTTACGCCAACTGACTGCGCAACTGCCGTGCCGCCGCGACCATGTTGATTAATGCCGCTTCGGTCTCCGGCCATGCCCGGGTCTTCAACCCGCAATCGGGGTTCACCCACAGCCGCTCGGCCGGAATCCGCTGCACGGCTTTGCTCATCAACTTGACCATCTCGGCGGTGTCCGGCACCCGTGGCGAGTGTATGTCGTAGACGCCCGGGCCGATATCGTTCGGGTAATCGAAGGCTTCAAAGGCCTCCAGTAACTCCATGTCCGAGCGCGAGGTTTCGATGGTGATCACGTCGGCGTCCATGTCGGCGATGGCCTTGATCACGTCGTTGAATTCGCTGTAGCACATGTGGGTGTGGATCTGGGTTTCATCACGCACACCGCTGGCGCTCAAGCGGAAGGCTTCGACTGCCCAGTCCAGGTATTCCTGCCAGTGTGCCCGGCGTAGCGGCAAGCCTTCGCGGAAGGCGGCTTCGTCGATCTGCACGATCTTGATGCCGGCGTTTTCCAGGTCCACCACTTCATCACGCAGCGCCAGCGCCAACTGCTGCGCCTGGATCTTGCGCGACACGTCTTCACGCGGGAACGACCACATCAGCATGGTCACCGGACCGGTGAGCATGCCTTTCATGACCTTGTCGGTCAGGCCCTGTGCATAGGTGATCCAGTCGACCGTCATCGCCTTCGGACGGCTGAGGTCGCCGTAAATGATCGCCGGTTTCACGCAGCGCGAGCCGTAGCTCTGCACCCAGCCGAAACGGGTGAACAGGTAGCCGTCCAGTTGCTCGGCGAAGTATTCGACCATGTCATTGCGTTCGGCTTCGCCGTGCACCAAAACGTCCAGTCCAAGGCGTTCCTGTATTTGCACAGCGTGGCGGATTTCGCTGTGCATGGCGTCGGTGTAATCGTTGGCCGACAGCTTGCCCTGTTTGAACGCCTGACGTGCCAGCCGGATCGAACCGGTCTGCGGGAATGAGCCGATGGTGGTGGTCGGGAATGCTGGTAGTTTCAGGCGAGTACGTTGTTGTTCGATGCGTTGGGCAAACGGCGACTGGCGTTGGCTGTCCGGTGCGCCGATGGCGTTGATGCGCGCCTGCACGGCGGCTTTATGGATACGCGGCGACTCGGCGCGATTGGCCTGAATCGCCCGGCTCTCGGCCAGTGCAGCTTGTACTTTGGGCGATTGCGGATCGTTGAGGGCATCGCGCAGCACGGCGATTTCGCCACACTTTTGCACGGCAAACGCCAGCCAGCTTTTCAGTTCCGGGTCGAGTTTGTCTTCACGTTCCAGGTCAACCGGGCTGTGCAGCAGAGAGCAAGAACTGCTGACCCACAGGTTGTCGCCAAAACGTTCCTGGGCCGGTTGCAGTTGCGCCAACACTTGCTCCAGTTCACAGCGCCAAACGTTGCGACCATTGACCAGACCGACCGAGAGAATCTTGTAGGTCGGCAGGCGATCCAGCACCTGGCCGAGTTGATCCGGCGCACGTACGGCGTCGATGTGCAGGCCTTGTACCGGCAGACCGACGGCCAGGCCGAGGTTGTCCTCCAGACCGCTGAAGTAGGTCGCCAGCAGTTTTTTCAGCGGCGAATATTGCAGGATGTGATAGGCACGTTCGAACGCATTTTTCCAGGCTTGCGGCAGGTCAAGGGTCAGGATCGGTTCGTCGATCTGCACCCATTCCACACCTTGAGCGGCAAGGCGCGTGAGGATTTCGTTGTACACCGGCAGCAGGCGTTCCAGCAGGTCGAGTTTGTCGAAGTCGTGGCCTTTGGCCTTGCCCAGCCACAGGTAAGTCAGCGGGCCGATGATCACTGGTTTGACGTTATGACCGAGGGCCTTGGCTTCATCGACTTCGTCGAATAGCTGCTCCCAGCTCAGTTTAAACGGCTGGTCAGCGCTGAATTCCGGGACCAGGTAGTGGTAGTTGGTGTCGAACCACTTGGTCAGTTCCTGGGCATATTGCGCTGTGCCGTGTTCGCCACCGCAGCAGGTCGCCGTGGCACCTCGGGCCATGGCGAACAGGGTGTCGAGGGTCGGCAGGCCGTTGGCATCCTTGGCGCCGTCGAAACGCTCGGGGATCACGCCGAACGTCAGGGAGTGGGTCAGCACCTGGTCGTACCACGCAAAATCGCCGACCGGCAGCAGGTCGATGCCGGCGTCTTTCTGCAGCTGCCAATGGGTGGCGCGCAATTGGCGGCCGACCCGGTTCAGCGCGTCCTGATCGAGGTCGCCCTTCCAGTAGGCTTCGAGGGCTTTTTTCAGTTCGCGGTCCGAGCCGATGCGTGGGAAACCAAGTGTGTGGGCCAGCGCCATGATGAGTTCTCTCTATAAAAGATGCTGTAAAACATGGCGCCATTGTCGACAGCCAACCCATCATGAGACAAACTCAACCTTTTCGTGTTGATCACAAGTTTTACTCATGGAGCCATCCGGTGCTTGAAATCCGTCACCTCAAGACCCTGCACGCCTTGCGCGAAGCCGACAGCCTGGTCGACGCCGCCGACCGCCTGCACCTGACGCAATCGGCCCTGTCCCACCAGTTCAAGGAACTGGAAGAGCGCATGGGCATGCCGCTGTTCGTGCGCAAAACCAAACCGGTGCGCTTCACCAGCGCCGGTTTGCGCCTGCTGCAACTGGCCGACGCCACCCTGCCGCTGCTGCGCGGCGCCGAGCGTGATATCGCACGTTTGGCGGGCGGCACGGCCGGGCGCCTGCACATGGCAATCGAGTGCCACAGTTGCTTCCAGTGGCTGATGCCGACCATCGACCAGTTCCGCGATGCCTGGCCGGAAGTCGAATTGGACCTGGCCTCAGGCTTCTCCTTTGCGCCGCTGCCGGCGCTGGCCCGTGGCGATCTGGACTTGGTAGTGACTTCTGATCCGCTGGACATCGCCGGGATCACCTATGTGCCGCTGTTCACCTATGAAGCCATGCTGGCGGTGGCCAACCAGCACCGGTTGGCGAGCAAGGCATACATAATGCCGGAAGATTTGCTCACGGAAACCTTGATCACCTACCCGGTGGAACGTGATCGGCTGGACATCTTCACCCGCTTCCTGGAACCGGCCGACATCGAACCGGCTCAGGTCCGCACTTCGGAACTGACGGTGATGATGATGCAACTGGTGGCCAGCGGACGCGGTGTGTGCGGCATGCCGCATTGGGCGCTGCATGAATACAGCTCGCGGGGTTACGTGAAGGCCAAGCGGCTGGGCGAGAAAGGTTTGTTTGCGACGTTGTACGCGGGAATTCGCGCGGACATGCTGGATGCGCCGTATATGCGCGATTTCTTGCTGACCGCGAAAGACACGTCGTTCTCGACGCTGGATGGCGTGAGCGCAGTCAGATAACACAACACGATCCCTGTGGGAGCGGGCTTGCCCGCGATAGCGGTATGTCTGTTAGATAAATGTTGGATCTGGCGACGCCATCGCGGGCAAGCCCGGCTCCCACAGGGGGGGCTGGGGTGGGTTTAGATTTCCCGCCACATGTGGATTTTGTCGAAGTAGTCCTCGCCCACCCGCACCGCCAGCGGTTCCAGGCCGAACTGAATGAAGCCGCAGCGCTGGTACAGGTTGAACGCTGCCTCATTGCCGGCGGTGACGGTCAATTGAATGACTTTCAGCGCCGGATGATTGCGCGCCTCGGTCAATGTCGCCTGCACCAGTTGATACCCCAACCCGCGTTGGCGAACCGTGCCGGACACGTACATGCCAAACAGTGTCGCCTTGTGCCGGGCCTTTTCTCGGGGTTCGAAGGCGAGACCGACGATGCCGGCCAACTTGCCCTCCTCAAATGCACCGAACACCACATCCAGCTTGCTGGTCAGGCGCCCTTCCCACCAGCCCAACGGCATGGCGGCACGCTCGCGCACACTCGACGTAAACGCCTGCGGATGCAAGTCATAGGCTTCGAGCATCAGTTCCCGGTAAGCCAGCGCATGACTGGCATCTAGCCGTTCAATCCACATGTTCACGTCGTCCTGCGTTGCTCAAGCATCAGCCGCACCGCCAGCGCCGCCAACACAAAACCCATGACATAACGCTGCACCGCCAGCCAGGTGGGGTTCCTGACGAACCACGAGGCGATGCCCGCCGCAAACAACGCGATCAGCAGGTTGACGCAGAAGCTGACGCTGATCTGAGTCAAGCCAAGGATGATACTTTGGCTGAACACCGAGCCATGTTCAGGGTTGATGAACTGCGGGAACACCGACAAATAAAACACCGCGATCTTCGGGTTCAACGCGCTGGTGAGAAAGCCCATGGTGATCAGCCTGCGCGATGAATCCGGCGGCAATTGCTGCGGCTCAAACGGTGAACGCGCACCGGGCTTGACCGCCTGCCAGGCCAGCCACAGCAAGTACAACGCCCCCGCCCATTTCAACACTTCATAGGCCATCGGCACCGCCAGGAACACCGCGGTCAAACCGGCCGCAGCAGCGAACAAGTGCACGAAGAACCCCGCGACCACGCCCAGCAATGACGTCACGCCAGCCTTGCGCCCCTGACAGATTGAACGGGAGATCAGGTAGATCATGTTCGGCCCCGGCGTCAGCACCATCAGCAACGCGGCGGCAGCGAAAATCAGCAGGTCTTGAAGCGGGATCATGGCGAATCCTTTGCGTAAATGATCAGGCGATCGCGCTCAGCGATGCTCGATAAAACGGCAGTATCAGGTCCCGTGTCAATGGCGCCAGCGTGACATTGCCATCGGTAGTCGGGTCGATCCAGATCACTTCTTCGATCTCCGCCGCCGGGGTGACATCGGCCTCGAGAGTCAGCAAAAACAGTTCAGCGTGTACGACAAATCCCGGTTCGTTGGCGGCCGGTGCAGAGAAATCCCCCAGATAGGTGGCATGCGCAGGGTCGATGATCAAACCCAGCTCTTCTTCCAGCTCACGGGCCAAGGCATGAACCGGTTGCTCATGGGCTTCGATCTTGCCTCCCGGCTGCATGAACGCTTCGGTGCCGTGCTTGCGCACCAGCAAGGTACGACCATCGGGGCCGATCAACAGGGCAGCGGCGATGCGGATAATTCGAGGCAAAGCTTCGGATAAATGTGTCATGGGTCAGAAATGGCCTGGGGGCGAAAAAATGTAAGGATCCCATGCGCGCCAGGGGGCGTCACCAGGCAGGTACTCGCTAATTGGCTTGAATGAATCGCACTCCCAATCAGTGCTCCGATACCGCAGAAACGGGCCTCACCGGCCCCGCAATCTTTTGAGCCCGTCCCATTCCCCGCGTGCGGGGATCTCCCCCACCACAGTTGGGCGATGCAATCACAAAGGTCTACCCGACTCATCAACAAACAGCTCTGCAGCAGGCATTTTATTTCAATTTGTGTCAGATCTTCGAAAGGTGGCACGAAACCCGCTTTATACGTTTCAGGCTCAGGGATTATCTCTCGCGATTGTGTCCGAAACCGGCCAGCACAACGCCGTTTGAATATGTCTGGAGGCTGAATGGCGATTGTGCGCCGACGGTACGAAGCCACGTCATTCAACTCACTGGATCGAGCCCATGCAACGCTCGCTCTGCTCTGTTTTTTTGCGCAGGACTAAGTGCATCACCACCAAGGCGAGTCAATGACCGGCAACTGGCCCCGCAAAATTTCGGAGAGCACCATGAGCTTATTTGCAAAAACAAAATCGCTAACCGCGCCTCCAATCCAGAAGCGATTGAACGGCGCCATTAGTCGTCCCGCACTGATTGCCAGTGCGGTCGCCCTGGCAATGCTACTTGGAGGAGGCGCTGCCTATGCCGCCAAAGGTGCGCCAGGGGGTGGTGGTGGGGGCGGTGGGGGTGGCGGGGGTGGCGGGGGCGGGGGCGGGAATGTCGGCGGTGCCGCCGGGACCGCCAAACCGCCCGTAAAGGGCGCAACAGTGCCGCTCGTAGTGCCCTCGCTGGCTGATCCGGCGTTCAAGAACCCGAATGGTATTCACGGCTTCGACGTCACTGGTTTTATCCAGGACATGACCGCGGACAGCGACAATTCGAAGTGCCTTACCACCACAGTCAGCAGCGGTAATTATGGCGGCATGGTCAAAGTCAATGGGATGAAGATCATTGTTCCTTGCAACACCATTATCCAGATGCCAGCCAATACCCTGCCCTGGAACGAGTTCGTCAAGGCCGGATCGCTTGCCCTCAATAAAGCGTATCCATCGTTCGAGATCCACGTGGTTGGCAACTCCGTCCTGATCAATCCGACCGATCCGAGCGTTTCGATCGATCCTCCCGGTCCCAGCAACAATATCGCCGGGCTGATCTTTATCTCACAGCAAGCGGCCAACACCGGTAGCGGCTACATCACCCGGATCGACTACGACACAGGCAACATTGAGGTTGGCGGTGTTAGCGGTGACTCGACGCAGCCGCCGACGATCATCCAGATCAACGACCCACTCTTGCCGGATGGGAGCACTGGGCGCTTTGGCCGGCCGCATAGCCCGGATCCTCGTTTTTCAGTCGATAACGTCAACCCGACGATTCACGCCGCTACCGGCTACCCGATGTGCGTGCCTCGCACGTCAACGCCCGATGGTGACCCACTCTGCCCGCAGGCGAACCGGCCACTGGTCAAGAGCCCGACCTCCACCAACAACTGCCGAAACTTCGCCCAGGCTGGTATACCCATCCCAAAAGCCGGGGAGCTTACTCCTCCGGGCGCAAACCAGATGTATTGCTCTCAATTCGTAATGCCGACCCCTCCCGCCCGCGGTACGTTGACTGCTGGACCCGATGCGAGAGAGCAAGCGCCGTTCGAAGTCGGCGACTTCATCACGTATTCCGGCACTCTCTTCAAATCAACCAGTGGCGGCGTTCCGGACTTCATTTCGGCGCACACAATAGAAGCTGCAGTCGGGATCTACACTCAGCCTGGTACGCAACCAAGCTACGTGTCTATCGGTGAATTCGGCATCGGTACCGCCGACCCTGCGGCGACGGCCGTCAATGGCGCGCTGCAGGAAAGTCAGGATCGGATGTTCCTAGAGGCGTCCACGACCGATGTGCAGACACCAATCGACATCTACCTGGTGGACGTTGATGCTTCGGGCGTAGAACACAACCGCTGGGTGACACCGTTTGAAATGACAGGTGAGTGCGACGCCTCAGTAACAACGACAACCCTGCCGGCAACCTGTCGGGGCGTCAGCGGTGGCATCGCGACACAGTCCACTGGCGCGCAGCCGAACCGTGCAAGGCTGCGGGCAGCCAAGGCGCCCCTCGGGCTTCTCACCCAGCCGGGCCGTACCTTGCGTGTTATCGTGCGTTCACTCTGTGTTCCAGTGGTCCCCGCATTGAGCACAGCCCTCACCGCCACCGACGCGATCCCCGCCACCCAGGCGAAAGTGGACGAATGCATTGCAAACGCCTCAAACCCTGCCCTTAGTAACAGGAATTTGTGGGCCAACGGTCTGGTTGCAGGCATGTACACCGCGCCAGTGTTTGAGTTCATCTTTCCGGAAAACATCATGCCTGGCGACCGCATCATCCCCAACGACTTCTGGCACCTGCCGTTTCTACGCAATGGCGAAGGTCCGAGCGCCGGCCCGCTGGAGCCCACTCCATGGTGATAACGGCCTGACTTCTCAGGGGTTAAGTAAGGCCGGCCCGGATCGCAAGATCCGGGTTTTTTTCATTCAGGTAACCTACCGCAGCTTGATCAAACAGCCGAGAACCTCAACCTGGCCCGCTTACTCACTCGCAGTGTTATGACGTTTACTGCCTGGTGAGTGCAACTGGAGGCCTCGGTGCCGCCACTCAAAGGCGCACAATTGACCGCCCGGGACCGGAAGTCGGGCGATTGATACTCAGAGGTTGCTCCTGTCAAGAAATCCCCCGTAAGCTGGAACTCTCTGTCGATACCGTGAACCTCTATAAGAAACACATGTACAGCAAACTGAGGATCAAATCCCGGTCCGAGCTATTTCGATTTGTCTCCAGGCGCAGAACGCCTCACTGCTCAGCAAGCTCGCTCCCACAAGGGGCACTGTGCTGACTACAACCGAGTCCGAACCCAAGGAAACCGTATGAGCCTGTCACTTTTGAGCCGCTACGCCTTCTTTGCCGCTTGCGTCATATTCACCTTCGCCAGCCTGCCCTTTCTTCAATACGACTGGCTCTGGCCTATCACCGCCGTCACCGGCGTGCTGAGCCTGATCGGCCTGTTCGATCTGATGCAAAGCCCGCACGCGGTGCGTCGCAATTATCCGATCCTGGGCAATATTCGTTATCTGGTGGAAGGCATACGCCCGGAAATCCGCCAATACCTGCTCGAATCCGACAGTGATGCCCTGCCCTTCTCCCGGGCTCAGCGTTCGCTGGTCTATTCGCGTGCCAAGAACGAAAGCGCCGACAAACCCTTCGGCACGCTGATCGATGTGTATCAGTCGGGCTTCGAGTTCATCGGCCACTCGATGCGACCGGCGCCGTTGAGTGACCCGAGCGCATTCCGCGTGATGGTCGGCGGCCCGCAATGTACCCAGCCGTACTCTGCGTCGGTGTTCAATATCTCGGCCATGAGTTTCGGCTCGCTCAGCGCCAACGCGATTCGCGCCTTGAATCAGGGCGCCAAGCTCGGCAACTTTGCCCATGACACCGGTGAAGGCAGCATCAGCGCGTACCATCGGGAAAACGGCGGCGACCTGACCTGGGAGCTCGGCAGCGGTTACTTCGGCTGCCGCACCGCTGACGGCCGTTTCGACCCGGAACGTTTCGCGGCCCAGGCACAAACGCCGCAAGTGCGAATGATCGAAATCAAGATGAGCCAGGGCGCCAAGCCCGGTCACGGTGGGATTCTGCCCAAGCACAAAGTCACCCGGGAAATCGCCGAAACCCGCGGCATCAAAATGGGCGAAGACTGCATCTCGCCGTCGCGGCACAGCGCCTTTTCCACACCGATCGAACTGATGCACTTCATCCAGCAGCTGCGTGAACTGTCCGGCGGCAAACCGGTGGGCTTCAAGTTCTGCCTCGGCCATCCGTGGGAATTCATGGGCATCGCCAAGGCCATGCTGGAAACCGGCATTCTCCCGGACTTCATCGTCGTCGACGGCAAGGAAGGCGGCACCGGAGCCGCGCCGGTGGAGTTCACCGACCACATCGGCGTACCGATGCGCGAAGGCCTGCTATTTGTGCACAACACGCTGGTCGGCTTGAACCTGCGGGACAAAATCAAACTCGGCGCCAGTGGCAAGATCGTCAGCGCCTTCGACATCGCCAGTGTATTGGCCATCGGCGCCGACTGGGCCAACTCGGCGCGCGGCTTCATGTTCGCTATCGGCTGCATCCAGTCGCAAAGCTGCCACACCAACAAATGCCCGACCGGTGTGGCGACTCAGGACACCTTGCGCCAACGTGCGCTGGTGGTTCCGGACAAGGCCCAGCGAGTGTTCAACTTTCACCGCAATACGCTCAAGGCATTGGCTGAAATGCTGGCTGCCGCTGGCCTGGAACACCCTTCGCAACTGTCGGCCAAGCATCTGGTGCGACGCATGTCGGCGACCGAGATCAAGCTGTTCTCGCAGTTGCATGTGTTTTTGAAACCGGGGGAGTTACTTACCGGAGAAGTGAACGGCGAGTTCTACTCGCGGATGTGGCAGATGGCGCGGGCGGATAGTTTTGAGCCGAATGAGGTGGTGGCGGCCTGAATACCCCCCAACCGCAGTACCATTTCCTACGGTGCTGCGGGATGTCATATCAATTAGGGGATGGTCTGGTACTCACTAATCAACGAGTCTCCTATAACGTTTTCCTTAACCAAACGAAATTTGTACTTCGTCCTGTAATCAGCGTCAGGCATCCAGACTCCACGCGTTACAACAATAAAAAAAACGGAAGGTCGCTTTGCAGACGTCAAGTCACTCTCCATCACCCCAACACCCTCAACTCTAACCGACGAACCCAAAACTTTAAAATACCCCTGCATCTCGATAGAAACCGGAGAATAAATCAAACATTTAGAGCACGTATCAAGCACACTCTTAACAAGCTCACGCATTTGACTGACCGGCCGCAGTTGATTTTCATATGTAAACACAGGTTTCTGACTAGTAAACAGAGGTGTCATAGAGAAGCACGCAACTACAACAGCAATACTCCACAACGTGAATCGATCCGTTAAAAGACTAATAGAAAAAGCCAAGATGACTAACAGAACCGGCAGCAAAACAATCAAATTGCGCATAGTCAGTACAGGCTCAACATAAAGAGATCGAGCATAAGGAACAACAACGCACACGACGCCCCATACAACGAGTACTTGAAGTACCTCTTTCTTGTTTCCATCCTTCACGAGACAACCAAGCCCGATAATCAGGAAGACTGCAAACATCATGGAAAGAAAAAGATTTCCGAAGTACAAAACGAACAATTCGATAAAAAATCGGTCATTGGGCTGCGGAACCCAGAACCCCTGCCGATTGAGATTTGCCCAGACATACGTGACTCCTGGCATTACTGTCAGCAGAACAAATAGCCCAGCGGCAACAAACTTGAACAACAACCCCCTGTCGAATGGTACCTTCACCAAAAAAGAAAGCCATAACAGCACTTGAGCCGCCACCGGAAGAAATCCGAAGTAATGGGTATTTACCAGCATTGCTGTAACCAACGCATAAACAAAAACGTTCAGGAAACTCGGCTTGCGGATGGCGACTATAAATACAGCAAATGAAAGCGTCGTCAACAAAACTAATAACGCATATGAGCGCGTCTCTTGAGAATACGTTATCAAGTAAAAATTAACAGCCGCCAGCCACGCGGCAATTAGCGCTACTCGATCATTGAAGAACTGCTTACCCAAGTAAAAAATACTGGGTATCAACAGCACACCAAACGCCACCGACAAATACCTACCCGTCGTTTCTGCAAAACCAAAAACCTTGTAAAACAACCACAATGACAATTGATAAAATGCAGGATGCACATCCATCAATGTTTGTTTATACACCTTCAAAAAATCATTATCCGGATCGCTCGTAGCCACACTAAATGCTTCATCAAGCCAGAGACCATCAATCGTGAGATTATGAAGCCTCAAGTAACATCCCAAAAGCATGGCTGCACCAAGTGATGCATAAACATGCCCATATCTCCCATTATTCTTTACATTCATCTTTGCCCTCCCTGGAGCTTATTAACACCACACTCCCTAACCCCACCGCAAACCACAACGTCGCTAACCGCAACAAAACCGTCGCCGCTATCGCATCAGCCACTGCAACACCACGGGTCACCAACAACCCCACCATCACCGCTTCAGCACTGCCAAGCCCACCAGGCATAAAGCTCAAGGCACCGGCCAACATCGACACCGCATAAACAAACATCGCAAACATCAGCGGGACATCGATGTTCATGGCATTCAATATCCAGTAAAAAGCCAGCGCTTCGAGGCTCCAGGCCGCCAGGCTCAGCACCGTGGTTCCCAGCAGTCGCGGCGGGCTGTGGCAGCGGCGCGATTGGTGCAATACGCGAATAACGTAGCGCAGCAGCCGATGCATCCAGCCACGCCCCAAGGAGATGCGCTGTTCAATGGCTTCAATCAGTGCGTGTCGGGAAACCAGTCGCATACCGCCGGCCACCAGCACCAGGCAGGCGATGATCATCCAAAGCGACTCGGGATAACGGCTCAGACCCAGCAAGGCCAGTAACACCATCGCCAACAGGTCGGACAGACGCTCGCTGACCAACGCGGCGAAGCTGCTCGCGTAAGGAACGCCCCAGCGTTTGAGCAACACCCCGCGCAGTGCTTCGCCGGCCTTGCCCGGTGTGGTGGTCAGGGCAAACCCCGCCAGATAGATGTTCAGGCTCGGCCACCACCGCAATGGATGTCCCAGCGCATTCAGGTACAGCTGCCAACGCAAGAAGCGCAGGCCATAACTGACCAGGATAAGTGCAACAATCTGCGCCCCGCCGAACAACCCGACCCGGCTCATCGCATCGCTCACCGCCGGCCACCCACCCCATAGTGAAATACCGAGGTAACCGAGCGCTGAAATCGCCACCGAACCGATCAATACCTGATAGCGCCAGCCCGAAAGAAACTGCGCCTGGCTCATAGGTTCAACCTCTTGAACAGCGGCTGCGGGAGCCCGCAAATCACCCACATGATCCAGGCCCAGAACCCCGGCACATACAACACCGACACCTTGCGTTCGATGCCGACGACAATGCGCAGTGCGACCGCTTCCGGTTGGGCAACCAGCAACGCCGGCAATGCCAGACCTTGGGTCATCGGCGTATCGACGAAACCAGGCTTGATGGTCATCACCTGTACGCCCGACTTGAACAACCGCGCGCGCAATCCTTCGCAAAAGGTCGATACCGCGGCTTTGGCGCAACCATAGACGTAGTTGGACGGGCGCCCTCGGTCACCGGCGACCGAGGAGATGACCGCGAGGGTGCCGCTGCGCTGAACGGCCATTTGATTGGCCAACAACGTCAACAACGCAATTACCGATGTACCGTTGTTGGCCAACTCCGTCAGGGTCAGATCGGCGTTTTGCTCGCAAGCGGATTGGTCAGGCAAGGTGCCGTGGGCGATCAGGCAGATGTCAATCGATTGCAAAGTGTTCAGGCAATATTCCAGCATGACGGCGTGCGCAGCGATATCGGTGGCGTCCATCACATGCGTTGTCACCTCGCTCGCGCCGCGTACCAATAGATCAGCACTAGACTGCTGCAGTTTTTGCGCATCACGGGCGACCAAAAAGAACTCACCTTGATCGACCGCCCACAGTCGCGCGCACGCACTGGCAATGGCGGAAGTAGCGCCCACAATCAGTATTTTTTTCATCGAATGACTCGCTGCCAAAAACGTGAAATGAGCGCAGGATCGCGCAGCGCCTCCATCTGTTCCCATGCCGGATACGCCTTGCGGAAATCGCTGCCGCTCATGTGGGCGTCCTTGGCCGGATAGAGCCGCCCACCTGCCTCGCGCACGATGGCATCAAGAAGAGGCAACAACTTATTTGTCAGCGCATTGCTCTGTGGAAAATCCAGCGCCAGAGACGTCCCTGGCATCGGAAATGAAATCAGGCCTGGGGAGGAAATATCGCCACAGCGCTTGAGCACCGCCAGAAATGATCCGGTGCCACTGCTGGCAGTGAACTTGAGTAGCTGCGCCAACGCGTCCTTGGCCACCGCTTCGGGCAATACACACTGGAACTGTTGAAAGCCCTTGCGCCCATAGATCCGATTCCAGTCTTCGATGTGATCCAGTGGATAGAAAAACGGGCTGTAGGCGATGGTTCTGTGTTCCCTGCCCCTCGGCTGCAATGTCCAGTAGCTGTGGTTGAAGATGTTCAGCGAGTGCCGATTGATCAACGACACTGGAGGCCGGACAGGCATGCGCAACGAGCGCGACGATGCGACTTGAAGTGGGCCGCTTGCGCGATGCGTTCCTACGGTAAAGACGCCACGCCCCAGTGCACGCCCCGTGGCCAGGCAATCGATCCAGGCCACACTGTATTCATGCAAAGGGTCCAGTTCTGCGGACAGGGCGAAGAACTCACTCAGACAGTCGAACCGCACTCGAATCGTATCGACCAGGCTGGATTCGATTTTGCGCAGACGCAGGCTCACCCAACTGATGACCCCGGTCAGGCCCAACCCGCCGATGGTGGCGGCAAACCATTGTGGGTTTTGTGTAGGTGAACAGGTCATCGGAGGATGCGTGGAGCGATGCAGGCCAAAGCTCAATACCGAGTGGGCAAACGTGCCGCGCCGATGGTGATTCTTGCCATGCACGTCATTGGCCAATGCGCCGCCAAGTGTTATGTGACGTGTGCCCGGTGTGACCTCCAGAAACCAGCCGCGCGGGATCGACAGTTGCAGAATTTCCCCAAGCGTGGCCCCCGCTTCGGCGCAGATTTCTCCTGTTTCCCAATTCGCGTCAATAAATCGGTTCAAGGGGAGTAACTGCAGCACATGATCACTGCTGGCCAGGCAGCTGTCGCCGTAACTGCGGCCATTGCCGAACGGCAGGGTTGTGCCGTGAGCGTTGATCAAATCCCGTAACCGCTGGTCCAAATCGTTTCGCCAATGGCACGGGTGACCTGTTTGTGGCACCGAGGGGAAATGCCCCCATGACGTTAATGGCCGACTCATCGCAGGAGCCGATCTTGATGGCCGCAGCGCTTCATGCCGCCACCCAGAAAATCAGGCCAAACATCGCGCCCATTACCAGGCTCAAGCGATCACGCAGGGCAAAGACCACCGGATCATCATTCATCCTGCCGCGATGGGTCAGCATCCAGACGCGGGTGATCCAGAACAGCAACAACGGGCAAGCCAGCCAGATCAGCTGTGGGTGGCGATAAAGAACGACCGTCGTGCTGTCATGGATGTACAGCGCCAGCACCATCACGGCCAGATAACCCGAAGCGGCCCCCAATGATGAGAGCATCGCCAGATCGGACGGATAGTAATCACGACCACCGGTTTTCCCGGTAATGCCGTTGCACAATGCGGCCTGAAGTTCGGTATAGCGTTTGACCAGGGCCAGGCTCAAAAACATGAACATCGAAAACGCCAGTATCCACACGGTCAGTTCCAGTTCGAACGCTGCACCACCGGCGATGATGCGCAAGGTGTAAAGCAAAGCCAGGGCAATCACGTCCAGGGCCATGACCCGCTTCAACGCTAACGAATAGACCAACGTCAACACGTAGTAGGAGGCCAACACGGTGACGAATGGCCACGGCAAGCACCACCAGGCGCCGAGAAAGGCCCCTAGCAACAGACAAGGGAATGTCATCAGGCCGGATTTGATCGACAATCGGCCACTGGCAAACGGTCGATTGCGTTTGCGCGGATGTCTTCGGTCATCCTCCAGATCCAGCAGGTCGTTGAGGACATAGACACCGGATGCGCACAACCCGAAAAACACAAAAGCCAACACACCGTGCCAGAGCAAGAGCGGATTGCCGATCTGGTGCGCGGCCAGCAAGGGTACAAAAATCAGGGCATTTTTCGCCCATTGATGGATGCGAAACGCCTTGTACCAATCCCTGAAATTCGTCCTACCGGAACGAACCACTTGCTCTACGTTTACCAGGCTTTTAGTGGCGTGCTCGACGCCTGGCAGTGGGTTGACGACATAGGCGCGTTCGGCCGAGCGCCATATCGACAGATCTTCAAGAGCATTGCCGACGTAATCAAAGCCTCGCTCGCCGTACAACGTCAGCAGCAAGTCACGCTTGTGTGTACCCGATAGATTGCATTCAAGGCTTGTGGCCAAGACGTCATCAAACACGCTCAAGTGCTCGGCAATACGCAGCGCCAAGGAATGATGACTGGCCGTAGCCAACACTATTTTCCGCCCTTCCTTGCGTTGCTCCTCGATCATGGCCAGCACATCAGGATTGTAGGGCAACAGGGTGACGTCGATATCCGTCGACTCGGCCAACTGTTGCTTCAAAAACGCTTTGCCGCGACATAGCCAAACCAAAGGCTTTATCCAGCGCCACGGCTGGCGACGGACAAAAGCCATGGCGCATTCGAACAGAAGATCGGATCTTAGAAGTGTTCCATCCAGATCGACAACAAACGGTCGGGACGGCGCCTTGAGTGGTTTCAGTGGGGGCGCAACGCGCTGAGAAACCCTCATGCCTCACGGTCGCTGAACAGAATAAATCTCGAAAACAACAACCCGCAGATCAGGCTCAAAAGCGAGAACGACGCGACGGTCAGCAACCCGTGAAGTTTCCAGACATCCGCAAAATGGCCAACAACGAAACTCATCAGCCCCATGAAACAGAGATACACCAGATAACGAAGCATCGAGTATTTGGCGTCGAATGTGTACAGCGCATGCACATACAAAGAGAACGCCGCTGCCACACAAAACGCCGAAACATTACTGGCGGCCTGACTCAATTCGGCGGAGGTGGTGAGTACATAAAATATTTGCCAATGAATCAGCGTATTGGCCACGCCAACCACCGCGTAGGTGGAAAACTCTTTCCATAGGGCTTTCATGTCCGATCCTTGGCCTGTTTCCGCTTCAGCTGTCTTTAAACCTAAAGTCAGAGCAGGTGTGCGTCTACTGTCAGAACTGACAGGCAGCACGGCACTCCAGATCAACGGTCATTTTGACCCGCTCGTTTACCACTCAAGCGTGGCGATCCGGGCGGGTTGTCAAAGGTGGTTGTCCCTGGGCAATGCGTAGAAATATCCCGCAATCGCCCCCTTTTGCAATTGCCGGCGAATCCCTGCACCCTGCGCGCCGCCGTGTGCGCCGCGCAACCTTTTGTGGTGCCGCCCGCGCCTCCTTCAAAACCCGTTCAAGAGCCCGCAACCATGACGACTGAGCGCGACCACAGAATCGACTTTTTCCGCGGCCTGGCACTGATCTTCATTTTCTGGGATCACGTGCCCCACAACCCCTTGGGCCAAATTACCCTACGTAATTTCGGCTTCAGCGATGCAGCAGAAGTCTTTGTATTTCTGGCGGGCTACGCGGCGGTCCTGGCCTACGGCAAGGTCCTTGCGCGGGACGGCTATTTCTTTACCTGCGTGAAAATCCTGCGCCGCGCCTGGGTGCTGTATGTGGTGCATATTTTCCTGCTGGCGATGCTGATGGGCATCGTGTTCTTTGCCAACAGCCATGTTGAAACCCGGGATCTGGTCGAGGAAATGGGCATGCACCACTTCATCACCAACCCGCAGCAAGCGCTGACTGATGAACTATTGTTGCGCTTCAAACCGAACCTGATGGATCCGTTGCCGCTGTATATCGTGCTGCTGGCAGGATTGCCGCTGGTACTGCCAATGTTGGTGCGCAGGGCCTGGGCGGTGGTAGCGGTGTCGTTGACCGTTTACTTGCTGGCGCCGTCGTTTGGCTGGAACCTGGCAGCGATCAAAGACGGCGTGTGGTACTTCAACCCTATCACTTGGCAACTGCTGTTTGTCCTCGGCGGCGCCGCTGCGATTCACGGGCAAAAGCCACGGCGGGCAGCAGCTCGTCCGCTGCTGCGCCAGCCGTTGTTTGTCTGTGCGGCGATGTACGTGGTGGCTGCCGGGGTGATTACCGTCTCTTGGCGCTGGCCGGACATTCATGACGCGCTGATGCCTACCCTGCTGAACAACCTGCTCTACCCGATCAGCAAGACCGACCTGTCGCCGGTGCGCCTGCTGCACTTTCTGGCCCTGGCGTACGTCACGGCGAAACTGTTGCCGGACACCGGCTGGACGCAAAACTGGATGGCCCGGCAATGCTCGCGCATGGGCCGTTTTTCACTGGAAGTGTTCTGCTTGGGCGTATTGCTGGCGCCGTTGGCGGATATGCTCAACGCTCTGACCGACGATGCGTTTGCCATGCAAATCTTCACCGCGCTGGTGGGGGCCGGGTTGATGGGGTTGTTGGGCGCATGGCTACAGCTCAACAAACGCCTGAATCGCTCGCCGCAGATCGCTGTCGCCTGAAACCCAAAAGCCCCGGCCATCTCGACCGGGGCTTTTTGCATTTCAGCCTTACATCTTACGAAGCCGAACGCATCGCACCTTGCGACACATGGGTCGGGTGCAACTTGAATACGTAGAACAACAGCGTCAGCAGCACCAGGAACGCCGGTCCCACATACAGTGCCACGCGGGTGTCCGGAAAGTACGCCATCAAGCCGACCACCAACACAAGAAACGCCAGCGCCAGGTACGAACTGACCGGATACAGCCACATCTTGTATTTCAAGCCGGCACGCTCGCTGGCGCTCAGGCCTTTGCGGAATTTGAGCTGGGCCAACAAGATCATCACCCAGGTCCAGATCGCGCCGAAGGTGGCGATTGCGGTGACCCAGACGAAGACTTTTTCAGGCACCAGATAGTTGAGCAACACGCCCAGCAGCAACGCGCCCATCGACAGCAGCAAGGCGCGACGCGGCACACCGTTGCTCGACGTCTTGGCGAAACCGGCTGGGGCCTGGCCATTCTGCGCCAGGCTGTAGAGCATGCGCCCGGTGCTGAAGATGCCGCCGTTGCAGGACGACAGCGCGGCAGTGATCACCACAAAGTTGATGATGCCGGCGGCAGTCTTGATGCCCAGTCGCTCAAAGGTCATCACAAACGGACTGCCCTGGGTGCCAATTTCATTCCACGGGTAGATCGACAGGATCACAAACAGCGCGCCGACATAGAACAGCAGAATCCGCCAGAACACCGAGCCAATGGCATCCGGAATGGTTTTTTGCGGGTTCTTTGCTTCTCCGGCGGTCAGGCCGATCATTTCGACACCGAGGTAGGCGAACATGACCATTTGCAGGGACATCAACACGCCTTGTATGCCATTGGGCATGAAGCCGCCGTGGGCCCAAAGATTGGAAATTCCCAGTGCCACGCCATCGTTGCCAAAGCCGAACGCGATCACACCAATGCCACCGATCACCATCGCAACGATAGTGACGATCTTGATCAGGGCGAACCAGAATTCGAACTCACCGAAGGCTTTGACCGCGATCAGGTTGATGGTGCCCATGCTGATCAACGCCGATAGCGCCCAGATCCAGCGCGGCACATCGGGGAACCAGACACCCATGTACACCGCCACCGCCGTAATTTCCGCCACGCATGTCACCAGCCACAGGAACCAATAGTTCCAGCCCGTCAGAAAACCCGCCAAGGGGCCGAGGTAGTCTTGGGCGTAACGGCTGAACGAGCCGGCGACCGGGTTGTGCACGGCCATTTCGCCGAGGGCACGCATGATCACCAGGATCGCCAGACCGCCAATGATGTAGGACAGCATGATTGCGGGGCCGGCCATTTCGATGGCCTTGGCCGAACCCAGGAACAGACCGACGCCGATACAGGCACCGAGCGCCATCAAGCGAATATGCCGTTCGCCGAGTTCGCGTTTAAGCGGGCCGCCTTGAGCGGTCTCGCCGTGGGGCAGGTGATTGCCAGCTGGCATAGGGGACATCCTCGTCTTGTTATTGGATATACCCACCGAGTGTCGAAGCGTTGACCGATAAGTCATTGCTTGCCTGAAACCGGCCTGCTTCATGAGCAAAACCGTCCCGTAGGACAAAACCTTCAGGATCAGCGGGACGCGCAGTATAAAAAGCTTTTAGCAGGCGTTTTCACTCTATAAACCATAAGTTACAGCCACAACTCTCGGCAAAAGCGCGAATTAAGGAGGGGCTTTAACTGGCTAAAACGGCTTTCACTCGCTATTTAAAACGGCGCCGAGTATTGCACAGCATTGGTGCATCGTCATGCCCAGACCTTCGCAGCATTTACGCGGCGACGTGTCTAATCCAGGCATTTCAGAGCCAACCTCGCTCCCAAGGCAAGGGGCTGTTGTGGCGAGGGGGCTTGTCGGAACGCCCACTCACCACAGCAAGCCCATTCATCGCAGGTCACGGGAAATATTCGATATTTATGCACTCACAATTTTTTCACCATCGCCAACCACCGTCTAAGCTTGAGACAAGTCCGATCAATCTACGTAAATGGATCAATCGAACATGGGCGCTTTGTGGCAAACCGATACGAGTAAAACTGTGGTCCCGACTGAACCTGTGGAAGAAGCGCCGTCACCTGAAAAACCCCGTAGCAGCCGTGTCAAACATGGCTGGAAGGCGTTTTGGTTGCTGCTGCTCATCATCCTGATCGTCGTGGGACTGGCTGCTGCCAAAGAAATGCGCACGTCGAAGTTTCAGGCGCGGGAAGTCAGCAAATTCGCCGCGTCCCTGAGCTACGCCCTGGAACCGGGCCCCAGCGATGCCATTCGTTACCCTGGCGCCGGGCCTTTCGATTTGCGTCTGGGCTACAGTTCACTGAATGAGTTCCTGCCCCGGTTACTCAAGCGCGACTACGTGATTTCAGCCCAGACCCGCTTCTCTCCAAAGCTGATGGACTACAGCGCCAAAGGCCTTTTCGTTCCCTACTCGGAAAAAATCCAGGCCGGCCTGTCGATTACCGATTGCCGTGCGTTACCGCTTTACCAGTTCAAGTATCCACAACAACTTTATTCAAGCTTTGAATCGATTCCGCCACTGGTAGTCAACAGCCTGTTGTTCATCGAGAACCGCTTTCTGCTCGACCCCAAACAACCCTTGGCCAACCCTGCCGTGGACTGGCCACGCTTTGGCATGGCCGCGTGGTCGCAGGTGGCCAAACTGATCCACCTGCCGGGCCAGTCAGCAGGTGGTAGTACCCTGGCGACCCAGCTTGAAAAGTATCGGCATTCACCCGATGGCCTGACGGTGTCAGGCGCGGAAAAGATCCGGCAGATGATTTCCGCCACCGTACGCGCCTATCAGGCCGGCCCGGAAACCCTAAAGGTCCGGCAGGATGTGGTTCGCGACTACCTCAACAGCGTGCCGCTTTCTGCCGTGCCAGGCCACGGTGAAGTGCATGGCATGGCCGAAGGGTTGCGCGTCTGGTACGGCGCCGACTTCAACAAGGCCAACGAGACGCTCACCAGCACCAACACGGACCCAAAGACCCTGGCCGCGAAAGGTTTGGCCCTGCGTGAAGTGCTCTCGTTGATGATTGCCCAGCGCCGCCCTTCTCATTACCTGACCAAGGGCCGTGACGAACTGGTCGATCTCACCGACAGCCACATTCGCCTGCTGGCCCAGAACAACGTGATTGATGCGCCCCTCGCGGCGGCGGCACTGGCCAGCAAGGTCACTTATCGCGACTGGCAGACCCAGCCGACCATTCAGCCGATCGAAACCAATAAAGGCATCAGCGTAGCGCGCAGCCGCCTGGGCGGATTGCTCAATCGTCCGCTGTACGACCTTGATCGCCTCGACCTGTCTGCCACCAGCACCCTGCAAGGGGATCTGCAAGCCCAGGCCACCGAATACCTCAAGCATCTGGCCGATCCGGCGTTTGCCGCAAAGATCGGCTTGATGGGCGAACGCCTGCTCACCCCCACCAGTACCACCCAGGTGCGCTACAGCTTCACCCTGTTTGAACTGACACCGGACGGCGCGCGCGTGCGGGTTCAGACCGACAGCACCGACCAGCCGTTCGACATCAACGAAGGCAGCAAACTGGAATTGGGCTCCACTGCAAAAATGCGCGTGCTGACCACCTACCTGCAAATCATCGCCGAGTTGCACGATAAATATGCCGGGATGACGGTCCCTGAACTGAAAAAAATCGACGTCCCTGACCAAGATCACGTGAGCCGCTGGGCCGTCGATTACCTGATCGCGAACACCGACCGCAACCTGCCGGCCATGCTCGGCGCCGCACTGGATCGCAAATACTCGGCCAACCCCGGCGAAGCGTTTTTCACCGGCGGCGGGTTGCACGTGTTCCATAACTTTCGCAAAGAAGACAACGGCCGTATACCGAGCTTGCGCGATGCCCTGCGCGAATCCATCAACCTGCCGTTCATTCGGCTGATGCGCGACCTGGTGCGTTACGCCACGTACTCCGGCCCCAACAGCAGCGCCGAACTGCTCAAGGACGACCGCGACCCTCGGCGCCAGGAATACCTGGCCGGTTTTGCCGACCGCGAAGGCACCTCGTTCCTGTTGAAGTTCTGGAAGAAGTACAAAAACAAGGATACCCAAGAGCGGCTCGACACCTTCCTCGACAGCCTGCACCCGACCCCGATTCGCTTGGCGGCGATTCACCGTTATCTGCTGCCGCAGGCCAGTCAGGAAAGCTTCAATACGTTCGTGCGCTCGCACCTCAAAGGCGCCAAGGTCACTGAAAAAGTCACCGACGAACACCTCCAGCGGCTCTATGAAAGCTACAGCCCCGGTGCCTACGACCTGCCGGATCAGGGCTTCATCGCCAAGGTCCACCCACTGGACCTGTGGCTGATGGGCTACCTGTTGAACAACCCTGATGCCAAGTGGGGCCAGATCGTAAAAGCCAGCCAGTTCGAACGTCAGGAAGTCTATAGCTGGCTGTTCAAAAGCAAGCACAAGGGCGCCCGTGACAGCCGCATCCGCACCATGCTCGAAATCGAAGCGTTCCTCGACATTCACCAGCGCTGGCAGCAAGTCGGCTATCCGTTTGACCATCTGGTACCGTCGCTGGCCACCGCCATTGGCAGCTCCGGTGACCGCCCGGCGGCGTTGGGTGAGTTGATCGGCACCATTCTCAACGATGGCGTACGCATGCCGACTCTGCGCATCGACACACTGCATTTCGCGGCGAACACACCGTATGAAACCAAATTGATCAATGATCCGGACGTCGGTAAACGAGTGATGCCCTCAGAAGTCGCCGCGGCGATGCGCGAAGCCCTTTCGCAAGTGGTGGATGCCGGTACAGCGAAACGTGTTTCCGGCAGTTTTACCCTCCCCAATGGCAAGCCGTTAGCCATGGGCGGCAAGACCGGCACCGGTGACAACCGCATTGCATCCATTGGTTCCGGCGGGCGGGTCATCAGCTCGAAATCCCTCAATCGCACGGCGACTTTCGTGTTCTACATCGGCGATCACCATTTCGGCACCCTCACCGCCTTCGTGCCGGGGCGCTCGGCCGAAACGTTTACGTTCACTTCAGCACTGCCGGTGCAAGTGCTCAAGGGCATGGCGCCGATTCTGACGCCGTACCTGCAACCCGCCAGCAACACCGGTTGCCTGCCGATTGAAGTGGTCCGGCGTTAACACAACTGGTCGTGTGCGCAGGTGGTACATAATTGTTTTCGAGATTGATAATTTCAATATTTTTCCAAGGAGCAACTCTGACTTAACAGCAGTTATTCAAACTTTAACTTTGAGCGATGAAAGGTAGGCTGGAGGCTCCTATTAACGCTCAAGGTTTATTAGAACAATGTCTGACATACATGGACGTATAACCGCAGTTCAAGAGCCGGACACACTTGGCGACAGTGGCCACCACTACGCGTTTATCAAGAGCCGCATCCCACTCGTGTTCAAAAGTTCATCACTCAAAAGAGCCAGGGAACTAAGCGCCGCGCCAATAGGCCCCGCGACCTGGATAACAACCGCCTCACAACACGATCACAGCCAGTTACAAGATGCCAACCTGAAACTGTGGACCGAACATAACAGCATCGACCGGCAGCTCGATAAGTTGCAGAATGTTTATGAATTTGCCGAACCCTTATTGAGTGCCGCACTCAAGCAACACTATGGCGTCGAGGACGACGTCAAAACAACATTCCTGCATCTTTATTTACCCAAGCAACAGCCCTGGTATGCCATAGACATTTCAAAAGGTGTTGTCACTCGAACTGTTTCTCTGCTGGACGCAGCACTGCACAACTTCGCACACTCTGAAAGCTGCGAAGCCGATTCGGATTTCATCAGCCAACCCGATGAACGTGGGCTGTTCGACATCAAACCAATCAAACGCAAGATGTCCATCGCTCAGTTCCAGGCGCTGTGTCGCAACCTGGATATCGGCGCCCGTTACACCCAGTACCTTGAAAGTGTGTTGTTGTCCGAAGATGCCGTGGCCAAAACACTCTTAAACAAAAAAGTCGTCAACAGTCAGAAAGCCGCTTTCAAAGCGGCAGCCCAGCTGGCGGTGATGACCGGCGACATCGGGCCCTATACCCGTGACGTCGTGGTGGCGATGCTTGAGGGTGGACGCAACCTCAAACTAAAAGGCAAGCACCTGCGCTTTCACCAACTGTCGATGCTGGACACGGCGTTGACCGGCATCGTCCTGATCGCCCCGGATCTGGATCGGACATGGCAGACCGAGCCAGTGATTGCCTATGTCCCGCAAGACCCCGAGCATCCGCTGAAGTCGTACCCCTCGCTCCCCGACTTTTTGAACGAACTCATACGCCAGTTGCGGGAAAACAAACTGATCGGATCCAGCGGTATGACCTACCGCCAATACTTCAGTCAATTCGTCCCTCATCAGCAACGCGGGCTGTTTTTCGCCGAACTCCAGCAGAACCTTACCGAAGTACGCTGGCACAAAAAAGAGCCACTGGATCAGCGTCCACCCTGGCGCGAAGAGCCGGTGGCTCACCCTCGCCTGCATTTTCGTACCGAGCTGATCAACGACAATCTGTGGACGCATCTCTATCAGCAAAAACTGAACAAGATTCTCAACGACGCCAGACACATCGCTGTGTCCACTGCCGATGCCGACAGCAATGCCCGCTGGGCCTGGTGGGATAACTTCAAGAAAATTGTCTCGGACATCTTCAACGTCGCACTGATGGTCATCACGCCGTTCGTGCCCTACCTGGGTGAGTTGATGATGGTGTACACCGCCTACCAGATCACCTGTGACGTGGTCGAATCCATCGTCGACATGGCCGAAGGGTTATGGACCGAAGCCGCCGGGCATATCGTCGACGTGGTGACCAACATCATTCAACTGGCGGCTCTTGCGGCAGGTGTAGAGCTTGGCAAATTCGCGCACCTGAGGCTTTCGCCGCTGGTCGAAGGCATGAAACCGGTGAGGCTGCCCAACGGTCAGTCCCGGCTGTGGCATCCCGACCTCAAACCCTATGAACAGCCAGATCTCTCGTTGCCGAACGGCTCGCAACCTGATGAGCGAGGTCTGCATTCGCACAAGGGGCAAAGTGTATTGCCGTTGGAGGGTAAACATTACGCCGTTCAACACCCGGTAAAGCAGGGGCGCTACCGTATCAAGCATCCTCACCGCGCCGATGCCTATTTACCCGAATTGAAGACCAATGGCCTGGGTGCCTGGACCCACGAAGGCGAACGACCGCAGGACTGGGAAGGCCCGACTCTGTTGCGCCGTCTTGGCCATGACGTGGACGGTTTCAGCGATGCTGAACTTGAGCAAGCGCGCATCGCCAGCGGTACCGACGACGATGCGTTGCGCCGGATGTACATCGACAACGCGCCACCGCCGCCGCTGTTTGCCGACAGCCTGCAGCGATTGAAGATTGACCGGCAGATCGACATATCAATCGGGCAAATCCGTGCCGGGCAGCCCCTCGAACCGACCCCTTACTGGTTCGAGCCACTGGTGACTTATCTGGACGGCTGGCCCGCAGAGAAGGCACTGAAGGTTTACGAAAACACTGAGCTGACCGGGCGCTTTCGCCAGTATGGCAATGACCAGGCCAGCGACGAACAGACCCTCGCCACCAGTCTCTCCCACGTCATGAGCGGCCAATTGGCGCAAAGCGTCGTCGATTTTTTCAGCGACGCCGAGCTTGACGCGTTGCTCGGTCCTCGGGTCGCCAAGGGTGATCGCGTGCAGGCCCTGCGCAATCGACTGGGTGATGAAGCCGGCGAGCTCAGGACCGACATCTTCAATCAGCTTTACCAGGCCGGGCAAACCTCGGATAACCCGCGTATCGATGTGCTGCGTCAAACAGTACCGGAACTGCCGGTTTCTATGGACGAAACGCTCCTGGGCGAGGCCCGTGGCGCCGAACTGGAACGTCTGTCAAAAAAACAACTGCCGCTGCGCTTGAAAAGCCTGGCCCGCGAAGCCGCCTTCGAAGCACGGCTCAGCCACGCCTATGAGGGTTTTTATGCTGACGCACAGTGGGGGCCAGATACCGAAAGGCTGGTGCTCAATACCTTGCGATTGCACAGCGATACTTTCGCCGAGCTGCGCATTGAAGTGCGCGAAGGTAGCTTCGACGGCCCCCTGCGATGCAGCGTCGGCGCCGAGGACGCGCCGACCGTGCGTCTGCTGATCCGCGAGGAATCCGGCCAATACGAAGTGCGTGATGGGGCCAACCATAAACTGCATGAGGCCGACGATTTTATGGAATCGGTTCTCCACGTCGTGCCCGCGAACAAGCGTCAGGCACTGGGTTACCGGCCCGGCCAAGGCCTTTTCTTCAAGCAGTGGATCATGGCCAAGACCGAAATGCCCAGCGTGCGTCGGGAGCTGCTCGCCGAGCCACCGAATTTGCCCGTCCTGCCCCCGGAAACCATCACCCTGTTGCGGGGGCCGCTGTTTTCCAAACCCGCGTCGACACTGGAGGACAGGGTTCGCAATCTCTACCCCAACCTGAACGAACGCCAAGTGGAAACCTTCGCTCGATCCTTGCATGCCAAAGAGGAGCCGGTCCAGGTCATGAAAGCGCTGGAGGATGAGCTTGAAAAGCTGCGCCAGACCCTGGAAAGCTGGAAACCTGCGCCCTATGACGACACAGGTGATGGTGGGGTTGACCGCGAATGGTTGAGCTACCAGCACAACGGCGGGAGCTTTATTGCCGAACGCCTGTTGCAGTGTTTTGAACGAAGGTCGGTGGTCTTCGGTGATCGCAGCGCCAGCCTCGAAGGTGGATATGCGCTAGACCTGTCGGCAGAGTTCAATGTGATCAACCTTGATCTGTGGTGGGACAAACTGCCCGATATCCAGCACCTGCTGGATCAGGTCACCACGTTGAACATGGACCGTGCAACCTTCAACCCCAGAGCAGGCAGCCTGCTGGAAGACTTCCCTCAGCTTGAGCAGCTCAGTGCCAGAGACTGCCGGCTGGCTCACCTGCCGGCTGGCATCGACAAGATGCATTTTCTGCGCACCCTGCGCCTGACGGACAACTACATCACCCTGACACCTGATGCCGTCGAAAGCCTGAGAAACCTGACCCGCCTGGAAGTACTCAGGCTCGATGAAAACCCGACACTGGGCCTGCTGCCCAACGTCGAGCGCATGCCCAAACTGATAATCCTCAGCCTGAGCAACACCGGGGCGACACGCTGGCCTGAGGGGCTATTCAAGAAACGCCGCCCACGAGGTTTTTTCCTCGACCTGATGGAGAACCCGCTCACGGAGCTGCCGGTAGTCGTTCCGGGCTCCGAAGAGGCACGCATCGTGGCCCGCACGCGTTTGTTCGCCAACCGGCTCTCCGATGCAAACCGTATTGCTTATGAGGATTATCGAAAGTCGGTGGGCCTGAGCCCCGAGATTTTCTACCGCCGTGCTGCCGAGAATGCGATCGACGCCTGGCCGATGTCGGATGATTCACGCTGGTGGAGTCAAGTCGTCGCCGGGCTGGGTACGTTCAGGAAAGAGGCCTGGCACGACCTGATGGGCGAGCCAGGCTCCAATGACTTCTTCGCCTTGATCGAGAAACTCAAGCAGACGGCCGACTACCGCGCGGGTGGCGCACTGCGCGACCACCTCAGCGAACGTGTCTGGCGCATGATCGAGGCCATGGATCTGGACGCCGAGTTGCGCACCGAGCTGTTCCAGATGACCTCCGCACCCACCACCTGCGCCGATGCCGGAGCCCAGTTGTTCAACAACATGGGGATCAAGGTCCTTACCACCGAAGCCTATGCCCTCTCGACATCGAACGAGATTCTGGAAGGCAGGCTGGTGACCCTGGCAAAAGGTGCCGCGCGCCTGGGGCGGGTGGATGACATCGCCGCTGCCGATGTGCGCATCCGAGCGGGCAGTCCCGATGAAGTCGAGGTGTACCTGGCCTACGAAACCGGCCTGGCCCACCGCCTGGGTTTGCCTTGGCAATCCAGTACGATGCTCTATGAACGCACGGCCGGTGTGAGCGCCAAACACCTCGATACGGCGTTCGACACCGTGATCTCGATGGAGGCCGGCGATGGGCTGGTCAATGAAATGATCGAGCAGCCCTTCTGGGAAAAATACCTGCGCGAAACCCACCCCGACGCCTACAGCCGTAACGCTCGAAGCTACCGGGGCAAACCCGAATTGCTGGATCAGTTGCGCGATGCGCAACGCGCCTGGGTACAGTCCGCCCGATGGTCTGAACTGCATCGGGCTCCGTTGCGGCGGCAATTGCAGGATCTTGCCGATCAACTTCCCGTGGACCACAGCGTGGTGTTCACCGACGCCGAGATGACCGACGCCGTGTACGAGCGATTGCTCAACGAGATTGGCTATGACGAAAAGGCGTTAAGCCGACGCTTGACCCGTGAGGCCCTGCAAAAGGCCGATCCGTCGAGATAGGTTCGTGCCGATGCCAGTCTCGTCGCCTGCATTGAGGGATTGGCATCAGCCCACCTCCGAATCCCAGATGACCGTGACAGCGCCCGAGTAACTTCGGGCAACGCCGGGTTTGAGCATTTCCTCGACCTGATCCCGGGCCACTTCGAAATGCAGCGTCCCGGGCTTTCTGTCCACATAAAAGCCAGGCTGAAACCAGTGCGTGCCACTGCCATCGAGCAACAACGGGCGGCGACTGACTGGCTGGTTCGCGGCATCGGTCAAACCATTGGGCAGCGTGACACTGACGTTGAGCGGCACTGAATGTCCCGTTGCAGGCTCCCGCACCCCGCAGGTATTGCCAAGGACGTACTGGCACTCAAGGTTCATCTTGAAACGACTCGAGGCTGAAAGGTTGAACGTCTGATCACGGAACAACCGCGTCGGTTTGCGCCCTTGCGTCAACCAGGCCTGCCAGCCACCTTGCGGAACCAGTTCGACGAGATTGCCTCCCGGCGCAATCTCGACTCGCAATGTGTGTTCGACAAACAGCGTGAAGTTCAGGGTGATCAAATCGTCGTCAGGCAACATGACATCGCCCATGTCGAAGTCCCGGTTTGGCCCAACGGTGTAACTCGATACGCCCCTGTAGGTACCCGCGGACATCTTGAGTGGGTTGGGCGTGATCAGTTCATAGGAAAACCCGGTGTTCTCATACGCAAACGCGTGGGCGTCGGAAATCGTCTTTTGTGCCTGTTTCGAGCACACGCCAGCATCCGCCGGCACTCTCCAGAAGAACGCGTAGTACAGGGCACTCCCATAGCCCACGCCACCAAATTGACAAGGTGCAGGCGCGTAAACCCACGTACTTTGCCAGACACCTTCGGGCAGCGGGCTGGTGATTGTGTACGCCGCACCGATACCGTTGACCCGCATCCTGACCGTCTCGGCTTCGCCGGTCTCTTCATGGAGCACAGTGATGTCCTTCCAGTACGAAGGCACCCGAAACATCGGGCCCTGACGTTCGTCATGCATCGCCTGAACAGGCGCGACCGACCTGAAGCGAATGGGCAAGGCGATGCTGAACACGCCGTGCTCGCAATATTCCGGGTGATCCCCGCAATACCCACCTTGAGGTGTCTTATTTTCGAATGCATTGCGCATGGGGTGTGCCGGATCTGGCCGGAATACCGCCGTCATTTCCACGGTTACCGCGTTTGCCGATGCAGCAAATGCGCTCGCCAATGCCAGCGCACTCAAGCAACTCGCCGTCCTTGCCCTATTCATCCTTCATAACTCCCTGTTACGGCGTAAAACGCAGGTTTCTAAACATCCGAATCCCAGATAACCGTCACGTTGCCCGAGTATTGGCGAGATACGCCTGGGCGAATCATCTCGCCCACCTCAGTGGCAGGAATCTCGAAGTGCAGCGTTCCCGGCTTGCGATCCACGTAAATGCCTGGCTGAAACAACTCTGTGCCACTGCCGTCAAGCCGTAGCGGCCGACGACTGACCGCTTGCCCATTGGCATCGCTCAAGCCATGGGGAAGGCTGACGCTGACATTCAAGGGAACGGTGTGACCGCTGACAGGTTCTCGCACAGAACAATTCTGCCCATCCTGCGTGTGTTGGCATTCGAGCTGCATTTTGAAGCGCGAACTGGCGGACAGGTTGAACGTCTGGTCGCGCAGCAGACGTGTCGGTTTGCGCCCTTGCGTCAACCACGACTGCCAACCGCCTTGGGGCACCAGTTCCACGCGGTTGCCCCCCGGCGGTATTTCCACTTTGAGGGTGTGCTGAACCTCCAGGGCGAAGTTCAACGTCAGGGTCGAACTGGTGGGCAGCATGATGTCGCCCATGTCGAAGTCCATCCCTGGCCCGACGGAATAGGTCACATTTCCAACATACTTTCCCGACGACATGCCCAACGGATTGGGGGTGCTCAATTCATAGGCAAAATCCAGGTAGTTGTAGCGCAGCCAGGGCACATCGAACTTTGCCTGTTTTTCACACGAGCCCTCAGTTGGGGTCAGCCAAAAAAAGGCATAGCTACGAGCCCCCAAAAACCCCATCCCACTACCGGTGCACGGCAGCGGCGCATAGAGCCAACCCAAGCCCCACAGTTTATTGTGAGCTGTACGATAATCCACGGCACCGCCCACCAGTTCAATCACGTCTTCGGTTTCATAGTTGGAGCCCATACCGGCAATTCGAACCTTCACGGTCTCCGGTTCACCAGTCGTTTCATGGATGACTGTCAACTCTCGCCATTGCGCGGGAACTCTGATCATTGCGCCCTTGCGTGGATCGTCATGGTTGGCCGTGATCGGACCATTGGAGTCGAAACCAATCGGTACCCGCAGACTGAACGTGTCAGAGTTCTTGCAGACTTGCGGGTAGTACTCGCAATAACCGCTGAGGGGCGTATCGTTTTGGAATTTATTGCGCTGCGGGTTCGCCGAATCCGGTTTGAACGAGGCCTGAATCGACACCTCCTCCGCCCAGGCCGATGACAGCCACATCGAAAATAGAAAAAACGTTCCTGCACATTGCCGGAACACTTGAAAACGCTTCATCCCTTTAGCCTCCTAAAATCGATATCAAGCAGCGGGCAGCGTTCAGTGAGCCGCTAAACATCCGAATCCCAGACAACCGTCACGTTGCCCGAGTATTGGCGAGATACGCCTGGGCGAATCATCTCGCCCACCTCAGTGGCAGGAATCTCGAAGTGCAGCGTTCCCGGCTTGCGATCCACGTAAATGCCCGGCTGAAACAACTCTGTGCCACTGCCGTCAAGCCGTAGCGGCCGACGACTGACCGCTTGCCCATTGGCATCGCTCAAGCCATGGGGAAGGCTGACGCTGACATTCAAGGGAACGGTGTGACCGCTGACAGGTTCTCGCACAGAACAACGCTGTCCATCCTGCGTGTGTTCGCATTCGAGCTGCATTTTGAAGCGCGAACTGGCGGACAGGTTGAACGGCTGGTCGCGCAGCAGGCGAGTCGGTTTGCGCCCTTGCGTCAACCACGACTGCCAACCGTCTTGGGGTACCAGTTCAACGCGGTTCCCCCCCGGGGGTACATCCACTTTGAGGGTGTGCTGAACCTCCAGAGCGAAGTTCAACGTCAGGGTCGAACTGGTGGGCAGCATGATGTCGCCCATGTCGAAGTCCATATGAGGACCGATGTGATAGACCAGATTGCCACGGTACTTGCCCGAAGACATGCCCAACGGGTTTGGGGTCACGAGTTCGTAGGCAAAGTCGAGATAGCTGTAGCGCAGCCATGGAACATTGAACTTCGCCTGTTTTTCACACGCGCCCTGAATCGGCGTTTTCCAGAAAAAAGCATAGGTCGTCGAAGTGAATAGACCCACACCGCTGTAAAGACATGGGGACGGTGCATACACCCAACTGTTGCCCCATAACTGATTGTGCGCCAGCCGATAGTCGGTCCCGCCACCCACCAGGCTGATCACGTCGTCAGTCACGTAGTGGGAGCCAATGCCGGCAATACGAACCTTGACGGTTTCCGTTTTTCCCGTTGTTTCATGGGTCACCGTCAGATCCCGCGACTGGGCCGGTACCTTTATCATCGCCCCCTTGCGTGGATCTCCATGATTGGCAACGATCGGTCCACTGGATTCAAATTGAATCGGCACCCGCAGGCTGAACATTTCGTTGGCTATGCATTCTTGAGGGTAGTTGGCGCAGTAACCACCGGGCGGTGTGTCGTTGGTGAATTTATTGCGCTGCGGGTTCGCCGAATCCGGTTTGAACGAGGCCTGAATCGACACCTCCACCGCCCAGGCCGATGACAGCCACATCGAAAATAGAAAAAACGTTCCTGCACATTGCCGGAACACTTGAAAACGCTTCATCCCTTTAGCCTCGTAGAGTCGCTATCAAGCACCTGGCATGACCGCGTTGAAGATCATGTTGACGTTGCCAAAATAATTGCCGGGCTTATAAACCCCATCGGCCGGCGGCATCGGGACGATTTCCAGCAACACGCGTTTGCCGGGGGCGGCGTCGCTCAGGGACACCACTTCGAGGCTCTCCAGTTCGTTCAACAACGTGCCGTTGAACAGCACACGCAAACCAATGTCATCGGCCGGGGTACCGTTGGACAGATAAGGCCGGCCTTCAAGCCTTGCCTCGATCGAACCGGCTTCGTTCTTCACGTCGAAATCCTTGCGCAAACCGCCCAGCGTCGACGCGCTCAAGTTCCAGGGCAGTTGCTGCTCGCGATGAATCCAGGTCGGGTCCGAGGGAATCACGTAGAACGCCTGGGTCGGAATCGTGACGAACACTTCGAACTGATGCACTTCCCGTGCGGCAAAGACCGGATGACTCGCACACGAAACAACCACCGCCAACAATCCGAAGATCAGTTTCCTGGTCATGGCATCAACCCTTCACGTCGAGTTTTTTGCTGCTTTCGCCTTCCATCAGCGTGAACTGGTAGTGGCGGCCGGCCTGCTTTTCGAAGGTAAACGTACGGCCGGCGAGAATGTGGTGTTTGGTGGTCGGCTGGCAGTCCTGCTCGTTTTTCACCGAGCAATCCTTGAACTCATCGATCACCACGACCGAGTTGCCGTTGTTGCGGATCCGGTAAGTGCCAGCGCCGTTTTCGATCGCGCTGTCAAAGCGTGTCTGCTTGGGCCGTACGAAAAAAACCGCGCCGTAACCCGCCAGGACATTGACCCCGGCGGAGAGGGTTTTCTTGTAGTCCTCGCGCTCTTCGCTGGAGACGGCGAACTCATCTTCTTTCTCGGGCACCACCGGTACAAAACGCACGCGGAAATAGCGCTCTTTGTCGCGCTCCCCCATGAACAACAATCGCGTGCCCTGCATGCCATTGGCCGGGACGATCAGTCGAGCCGGGCTGGCCATCAAGCCATCACGGGCGCTGCCATCCGTGCTGGTCTTGAGCGGCACTTCCTGCGATTTTCCGTCGGCGTCATAAAGGATCTCGAGAATGTTGACCTTCACAAATGCCGTGCTGTCGCCGCCATTGAAAACCCGTTTTAAAAAAGTACTTTTGTCGCCATCCAGATAGTCGTACACGGTGCCGATATTGATGCTCGGTGTTGCCTGCGTTGCCTGGGTAAACAGACACAATCCAAATACTGCCAACAGACGTTTCATCGTCCCTTACCTCGTTGATTAATCACGTTCTGCCGGGCCATCAACCCGCCGTTCGAGCCATAAAAGTTGCATCCGCCAAGGTGTCCGGCGTGCAGCGCAAATCACCGATCATCAACACGTTGTTTTCAGTGCGTCCACTGCTCGGATCGAGGCGGAATTGACACAGCAATTGATCACCGTGGCGCACTTCCAGGGTGGGTGAGCCGGCGTTCATTTCCATCGAGAAGAAACCGTCCACTTCACTCACGCCGCGACTGGCGTGGTTGATGATGTGGTGGCCCTTGAGCGGGTTGCCTTGGGGGTCGATCAGGCGACCGAGAACGGTGAGCGTGCGCATGACCTTGATCTGGCGATAACCCACGCCGCCCTTGTTCAGGTGATAGCTGGAGCGGGCCGGCTGAATGGTCGCGGCGGGCACATGGTTGCCCTCGAAATCGAAGCTGACCGAACTGCTTTTGTAGGCGGTGATCGGCACAAAATTGCGACCGGGTTTGAGTACCGTGCTGCTGCCGCTCAAATCGTCGGCGCGCAAGGCGATGTCTGTGATGTCCGATTCAACATCGATAATCATGCCCGCACCGTTGCGGTGGTACTGGCTGGTGACGACCATTTTCTGGCCGCCAACGGCCACGGTGCTGTCGAGGTTCAGGCCACCGGTGAAGTCGTTGTTGAAGGACGAGCGCTGGACAAATCCGTCGCCGTTGACCAGGTCCGTCTGCATCGTTCCCATCGCGTTCAACCCCACGCCGTAGGTGTCGGTGAGAACCGTGGCCGAGACACTTTGCAGCAAGTGATCCTGCAGGTCCTTGCGGTAGGAAATCGAGGCATTGTTATCCCGACCGCCCTCGCGCGCGGTGCGTGAGCCGATGCTGCCGGAGAGCTGTTCACCGGGGCCGCCCAAGGCAATGTTGACGCTCAGATCGACACCACGGTTGCGCTCGTCATCCGAGCTGATACTGCCCGGCCGATCGAACAGGGACAGTCGCCAGTTGGCATCGCTGCCGAACAGCAGGGTGCGCTGGGTCCACCCCAGATCCACACCCGTGCCATTGGTGTTGCCCTCACTGTGGGATACGCGCGCATTGACCGAGCTTTTGCTGGTCAGTCGATGGTTGATCGACAGCGAAGAGTTGCTGGTCTGCCCGATAAACACGTTGGGCTGGCGCACCCTCGTGCCATCGGGCAGGGTGTCATACAGCTTTGTGGTGTCGAGCCAGCTGCGGTTATAGCTGGCGACGAGGCTGCCGCTGCCATAGGAGTAGAGCCCTTGTACATCGAGGCCGGTGCCGTAGTCTTCGGTCTGGTAGACGTTGGCGTACAGGCTGGCGTTATTGACGATCGACCAATCGACCGACGTGCCGTATTGCAAGTTGTCGCGCACCTGACGAGCGCTCAGGCCGAGGATCACCCGAGGATGCAGCAGGTAGTTGAACGCGGCGCCAGTGGTCATGTCGCCATCGTCCTGTTGGTCCCAGTTGCTGAGCACTTTCGATTCACGGCCGGCGAAGAGGTTGTAGCGCCAGCGTTCGTCATGGTTACGCCAGTTGTTCGGCTTGTAGATCAGTTCCTGGGTGCTGGAGGTGATTTGGCCGTCTTCGATCAGACGCACTTCCACTTCATAGATGCCACCCGGCAGCGGACGCGTGTCGAGGGTTTGCAAACCGGCGGGGACCGCTTGGGTATTGATCATCAATCCGTCGCGGTAGATCTCCACCGAACCCTGGCGATTGGCGGTGACATAAATCGGATAAACCGCCGGCTTCGGGTTATTCAAGGCCAGACTGTCCGAGCTTCCATACATCACGCCCAGCGCCGTGTCGGGGCTGGTGCCAAAGGTATTTGGCTGGCGAGTCAGGCCTTCGGACGAGGGCGTGAAAAGACCCAATCGCAAAAAGTTGCCTTCCAGTTCGCGCTGGGTAAATAGCTCATTCACAGCGTGGTAGAGCGTGTTATCCAGGCCACCCAGTCGGGACCACTGAACATTGACCGCTTGGGTCCAATTACCCAGGCTGCTGCTGGCTTCCAGGCCGTAACGGCCACCGAGGTCCTGGCCCTGGCCGCCATTGAGGTTCAACTGGTTGCGCACGATCAAACCGGTACTGCCACCTTCGGGCAACGAGTAATAACGCTGCGCTTGCTCGTCACGCTCGGCGTTTTGCGTGACGATCGACAGCAGCGAGTTTTCCAGACTGTAATGCACCGCCAGAAGCTGCTCTGGGCACTTGGCCTCGCAACTGCCCAGCGCCACACCTTGTTTCAGCCAGGTTGACCAGGTGTCGCGTTCGCTGGGCTTGATCGTGCTGTCACTGACATCAGTGAAATCAACTAAGGTGATGCGATCGTCGCGGGATAACACCACCATCGCCTCACCGAGAAATTGTTGGTCAAGTTCCACACGCACGGCCAATGGCACGTCAAAGAAGTGCTCTTCGAACTCGGTCGGCAACCCCTTGGCCTGCGCCAGCAGACTTCGAGGTGTAGTGCCGTTATCCGCTGGCGCGGCGATTGCGGTTGCGCAGAAAAAAAGGGCAAGCGCCGTCGCGATGGGAGTCATCGGGAACATGAACGGGATACTCTGAAAAAAAGTGCGTTAAAACCCGATCGACGGGCAGAAGTTACCCGCCAACCGGTAAGAGTTATCAAATAAGGACCAGCCTTAATTCATAACCGTATTACGGGATGCGCGGCATGGCATCGAAGACCACGACCGGATTGGCCGTGTAAAGACCGGTCTGGGAGCCGGTCGGCTTGGCAGCGACAATCACCAGATCAGCCCGCATGCCCCCGTTGGACTCGCTATCGCCGACCACTTCTTGAGAGGCGCCAGACAAGGTTACGCCGTTGAAGGCGTAGGTCAGCGGGATGTTGTTGTTGCCGTTGAACAGAGGTTGCGGACCACCTTCGACATAGGCACCGACCGAACCATTAGTGTGGCGAATATCGTAGGTCGCACGCACCGAACTCAAGGTTCCAGCGAGAATGTCGTAGTTCATTTTTTCATTTTTACCAAAATCGGGATCCACCGGTTGAGCGTGGAAAACCTTGGTTGGGATAGAGGCGATGATATTGATGGATGTGCGTGCTTCTTCCGCAGCGAATGCCATGGAAGTGCTGAGTACCAAGAGGGTCATCGGGACGGCGATAGCAAACTTATTGAACATTGTTGAGTACCTGTTTTTTCAAAGGATTGGGCCGAAAAAGTCTGAACAAGCCAGTACGTTTCATCACGTTCTGGCTCAACTTTCGACGCCAGAGAATGATCGGCCAATCGCCCAAGAAAGTAAGTACGTAACTTCCGAAGAACATGTAGTAACAATAGCCTTCGAACAACAGGAAAAAAGACAGAAAAACACTAATTGCGCTGTATAGCCCTCAGATAAATACTACACACAGTTCTAGCCGAAAAGACACACAGACGATAAGCCATCAACTTTCCGTAAGATCAATACTACTAACACACTCAAAGCCCCGTGATAAGTAGAGGAACTTATAGAATTAGTTTTATTACTCTAAAAGAGTGACGTTCTTATCCGTCCAATCCTCGCGGGCTGATGACCTTCAGGCCCTCCTCGACCCTCGACCGTTCGTCAAGCCACCTTGCTTTCGCCTTAAGATACATCTTAAGTTGTATCTAAACATGACGAGAGAAGACACAAAATGAGAGACCATCATTCCCATCGAGAACACGGCGACAACCGCGACGGCTTCGAAAAACGCCCAGCCCCCGGCCGAGAACGCGGCGGCCGCGGCCCACGGGTGTTCGCCCCCGGCGACCTGAAATTGCTGCTGTTGGCGCTGATCGCCGAGCAGCCCTGCCACGGCTATGACCTGATACGCCAGATCGAAAGCATGTTCGACAGCGCCTACAGCCCCAGCCCCGGTGTGATTTACCCGACTCTCACCTTTCTGGAAGAAAGCGAAATGATTCTGGGTGACGCCGAGGCCGGCAAAAAACGCTACAGCGTTACGGACGCTGGACGCTTATCACTGACCGAACAAGCCATTGCGCTGGACGGCGTGCGGATGCGCATCGAAGTCAGCAAGCGCTCGCTGCGCGGCCATGACCGCCCGGCCGAGATCCACGAAGCCGTGCACAACTTGCGTCACGCCTTGCAGATGCACCACGGCCGCTGGAGCCCGGAAGAAATCCTGCGGGTGCGCGACCTGCTCAACAACACTGCCAAAGCCATTGTCGACGGCCCTGCCGTTCCACCCGTTCAGGAGAAAGCCGAATGACTGAAGTGATCGTGCAATCCATCCACCGTGTCATGCATGAGATCAAACGCCGTCGTCTGGAAGTGCTGCGCGTGGTCGAGCTGACGCCACGTATGCGCCGGATTACCCTGGGCGGGCCGGAACTGGCCGGCTTTGTCAGCCTTGGCACGGACGACCACGTCAAACTGCTGTTCCCGCAGAATGCGGCGGAACACGCGGCGCTGGAAACCTTGGTATTGGGTGCCGGCAAAGACAACGGGCCGATGCCGGCGATGCGCGATTACACGCCACGTCGTTATGACCTCGACACCTTGGAACTGGACATCGATTTCGTGCTGCACGGTGACGGCCCGGCCTCGACCTGGGCCGAGCAGGCCAAGCCCGGTCAGTTCCTGCACATCGGCGGGCCACGTGGCTCGATGATCGTGCCGGACATGTTCGACAGCTACCTACTGATCGGCGACGAAACTGCCCTGCCCGCCATCGCCCGTCGACTTGAAGGACTGGCGGCAAATCGTCGTGCGCGGGTGATTGTGGAAGTGGAGAACGGCGCCGAACAGCAGCGCCTGGAAAGCGCCGCACAGGTCGATGTGATCTGGGTACTGCGCGAAGGCGGCAAGGACAATCTGCTGACCACCGTCAAGCAACTGCAAGTGCCCAGCGGCAATCTGTATGCGTGGGTGGCGACCGAGAGCAAGGTGTCACGGCAGATCCGTCGGGTATTGCTCGATGAGCATGGCCTGAATGAGCAGTTCGTCAAAGCCGTTGGCTATTGGCGGCTGGATGACAGCGAGGAGGAGTGACAGGCTCCAAGGCTCCTTCGCGAGCAGGCTCGCTCCAACGGTTGATCGCGGTCTAATGTGGGAGCGAGCCTGCTCGCAATGGCGATAGTTCAGCCGCTACAAACCTGAAGTATTTACACGACGTCCAAGCCACTGATCCAGCCCGATAAACACAAGAGCAATGAGAATAAACCCCGCCAACAATCCCCCCGCATTCACAAACACCTGTGGATAACCCAACTTGTCGACATCAATGAACGGATAGGGATAAACCGCCAGCACATGCCCGCGCCACAACACATACGCGAAGTACACCAGCGGATAAATGACCCACAGGCCAATGTGCCGCAGCCGTAACGTGCCTTTGGGCACACACACCCACCAATAGGCCAGAAACAGCAGCGGCACGATGTCGTGCATCAATTCATCAGCCAGAAATTGCCAGCCTTCGGGATGCCATAAATGTCGCAGCAACACGCTGTACGCCAACCCCACCACGGTGATGCTCACGGCTATCGCGCTGCTGACCCACGGCCGTAAAAACCAGCGTCGCGCCGCTGACTCGCGGGATGTCCAATCACAGGTCAGTACCGTCGCCACCAGCGTGTTGCTCAGCACTGTGAAATAGCTGAAAAAGCTCACCAGCCCACCAATCAGACTGGCTTCCAGACTCCAGCGTGAATAGAGAATCAGGTACAGCTGAATAGCCAGTCCCATCCAGCCCAGTAGCGCCGCAACGGCAACAAAACGACGCCTCGCAGCCGAGCCCGGCATGTTCAGACCGGTCGCTTGGTGCGCATCAATTTGACGTACAAGCGCTCGACCTTCTCCCGGGCCCATGGGGTTTTACGCAGGAACGTCAGGCTCGACTTGATGCTCGGGTCGCTCTTGAAGCAGCGGATATCAATGCGCTCGGCCAGCCCCGACCATTCGTAATGTTCAACCAGGGCGTTGAGGATCTGTTCCAGCGTCACGCCGTGCAGCGGGTTGTTGTTCTGTTCGGTCATGCAGGGCCTTCGAGCGATGTAAGGAGTGGGAAGCCGCGCACCTTAGCCGAGGGTGTGATCGGGTGGAAGCGCTCTGTGCGCTAACTCTTACTGTAGGTGACCTTGATGAGACTGCCGCCCGGTACTGTTACCGAATCTGAAATGATCCATGTCAGTAAAAGCCCTTTCTCTATTTGTAACAGAACATTATCCTTGCGCCCGCCAAGCTGAAACGCTTCCGCACATTGCTTCACGCCTGCTGAAATCCGTTTATTTCCTAGAAAAAGACCCCGAATTTCTTCTCTATGCCTTACTTTCCAACTTCGCGAGACAGCGCTGTCTTCACAGCTAATGCCAGCCGAAAAGCCCTGAACCTGATCGGTGGGTTCACCACTCTGGGCCTCGCCACCTGCACCCATGCGGCCCCCGCCTTCGATAGCAGTTCACCTTGGATGCTCGGCGACTGGAACGGTACGCGTACCGACCTCGCGGAAAAAGGCTACGACTTCAACGTCGATTACACCGGCGAAACGGGCAGCAATCTGCACGGCGGCTACGACCATGACCGTACCGCGCGTTACAGCGATCAGTTCGCCTTAGGCACGCACCTGGACTTGCAGAAAATCCTCGATTGGGACGACGCCGAATTTCAGCTGACCATTACCGAGCGCAACGGCAACAACATCAGCAACGACCGGATCAACGATCCGCGTGTTGGCGGCTTTACCTCGGCTCAGGAAGTCTGGGGGCGCGGGCAGACCTGGCGCCTGACGCAGATGTGGTATCAGCAGAAATTCTTCGATCAGCAACTCGACATCAAGGTCGGTCGCTTCGGTGAAGGCGAAGACTTCAACAGCTTCCCATGCGACTTTCAGAATCTGGCGTTCTGTGGCTCTCAGGTCGGTAACTGGGTCGGCGGCATCTGGTACAACTGGCCCGTCAGCCAGTGGGCTATGCGCGTCAAATATCACCTGACACCGGAGTTGTATGCGCAGGTCGGTGCCTATGAGCAAAACCCATCGAACCTGGATCGCGGCAACGGCTTCAAGCTGAGCGGCAGCGGCACCCAGGGCGCGATTTTGCCGGTGGAACTGGTGTGGTCGCCCAAGGTTCATGACCTGCCAGGCGAATACCGCGTCGGCTATTACTACAGCAGCGCCAATGCCAGCGATGTGTACAAGGACAGCAATGGCCAGCCCGCCGCCCTGAGTGGCGAGGCGTATCGCAGTGCATCGAGCAAGCATGGCGAGTGGCTGGTTATTCAGCAGCAAGTGACCAGCATCGCCAGCGATCACTCCCGTGGTTTAAACGTGTTTGCCAACGCCACGATGCACGACAAAAAGACCAACGCCATCGATAACTACGTCCAGGCCGGCGTGGTCTACAAAGGCTGGTTCGATGCGCGCGCCAAAGACGACATCGGTTTCGCCCTCGCCCGGGTTCACGTCAACCCGGCGTATCGCAAAAACGCCGAGGCGACCAATCAGGCCCATGCCGTCTTCGACTACGACAACCCGGCCTTTTTGCCGCCGCAAGACACCGAATACAGCGCCGAACTCTATTACGGCGTGCGCGTGACGAACTGGCTGACCGTGCGCCCGAACCTGCAATACATCCGCCACCCTGGTGGCGTGGACCAGGTCGATGACGCGCTGATTGGCGGGATCAAGATCACTTCATCCTTCTAACCCCCCCTGTGGGAGCAAGCCTGCTCGCGAAGAGGCTGTCAGCCTTGACATCAATGTTGACTGAACCTCCGCTTTCGCGAGCAGGCTCGCTCCCACAAGGGAATGCATCAACCGAACAGATTTCAACTGAACCATGCCCACGCCAGATCGTCATCTACAGTGAACTTGCGCGGGACTACTTGAAACGTCACGGAGAACCACACTATGAGCACTGATGGTGCTTTGAGTCGAAGCCGTCTGTTGCCGACCCTGCTCGGCATCCTGCTTCTGCTAATGGGCCTGGCCATGCTGGCAGGCGGGATCAAGCTGAGCATGCTCGGCGGCTCGCTGTATTACTTGCTGGCCGGTATCGGCCTGACGCTGACCGGCGTGCTGCTGATACTGGCCCGCCGTGCTGCGCTGGGCCTGTACGCACTGGTGCTGTTCGCCAGCACTGTTTGGGCACTGTGGGAAGTCGGCCTCGATTGGTGGCAACTGGTGCCGCGCCTGGCGATGTTGTTTGCGCTGGGCCTGGTCATGCTGTTGCCGTGGTTCCGCCGTCCGCTACTGCGCGAAGGCGCTGCACCGCTGGGCACCGGCGCCCTGAGCGTGGCCGTGGTACTGGCCGGCGTGGCGGCTTTGGCCAGCCAATTCACCAACCCCGGTGAAATCAAAGGCCAACTGGACCGCGACAGCGTGCCGGGCATGACCAACACCGCCCCGGCCATGTCCGACGGTGACTGGAACTCCTACGGCCGCAGCGCCCACGGCGATCGTTACTCCCCCCTGGCACAGATCACTCCGCAAAACGCTCACAAACTGGTCCCGGCGTGGACTTTCCGCACCGGCGACCTGCCGGGCCCGAACGATCCGGGCGAGACCACCGCTGAAAACACCCCGCTGAAAGTCAACGGCATGCTCTACGTGTGCACGCCGCACAGCCAGGTGATCGCGCTCGATCCGGACACAGGCAAGGAAATCTGGCGTTTCGACCCTAAGCTCTCCACGCAAAACGCGGCGAACTTCAAGGGTTGGGCGCACATGACCTGCCGTGGCGTGTCGTATCACGATGATGCCGTCTACGCCTCCGAGCAGAGCCCGACCGGAAGCGCTAGCGCCGCCACGACCAATGCCTGCCCACGCCGGATCTTCCTGCCGACCGCCGACACCCGTCTGATCGCCCTCAACGCCGACACCGGCAAAATGTGCGAAGACTTCGGCGACAAGGGCCAGGTTGACCTGCGCGCCAACATCGGCAGCTTCACCGCCGGCGGTTACTACTCCACCTCGCCTCCAGCGGTCACCAAGGACCTGGTGGTGATTGGCGGCCACGTCACCGACAACGTCTCCACCGACGAACCCAGCGGCGTAATCCGCGCGTTCGACGTGCACACCGGCAAACTGGTGTGGAATTGGGACAGCGGCAAGCCGGACGACACCACGCCGATTGCCGAAGGCCAGACCTACACCCGCAACTCGCCGAACATGTGGTCCATGTTCGCCGTCGATGAAAAGCTCGGCATGCTCTACCTGCCGATGGGCAACCAGACCCCGGACCAGTTCGGTGGTGCTCGCACCCCTGAATCGGAACTGCACGCCGCCGGCCTGACCGCGCTGGACATCGCCACCGGTAAAGTGCGCTGGCACTTCCAGTTCACCCACCATGACCTGTGGGACATGGACGTCGGCGGCCAGCCAACCCTGATGGACCTGAAAACTGCTGACGGCGTGAAGCCGGCAGTGCTTGCGTCCACCAAGCAAGGCAGCATCTACGTGCTGGACCGCAGCACCGGCAAAGCCATCGTGCCAATCAACGAAGTGCCGGTGCCACAGGGCGCTGTTGCCGGTGATCACACCTCGCCGACTCAACCCAAGTCCGACCTCAACTTCATGCCACCGCCGTTGAAAGAACGCGACATGTGGGGTGTGACACCGTTCGACCAACTGGTCTGCCGGATCACCTTCAAATCCCTGCGTTACGACGGCCCGTTCACCCCGCCATCACTGCAAGGTTCGATCGTTTATCCAGGTAACTTCGGCGTGTTCGACTGGGGCGGTGTCTCGGTGGATCCGGTGCGTCAGATCCTTTTCGTGAACCCGGACTGGATGGCCTTTAAATCGAGGCTGATCCCGGCCTCTGAAATCGCCGCCCAAGGCCCGCGCAAAAGCGAAACCGAAGGCGTCCAGCCAAACAAAGGCGCGCCGTACGGCGTAGTCCTCGAACCCCTGCTGTCGCCAATGGGCCTGCCATGCCAGGCACCGGCGTGGGGCTACGTGGCCGCGGTCGACCTGACCACCCATGAAAAAATCTGGATGCACAAGAACGGCACCGTGCGCGACAGCTCACCGGTTCCGATCCCGTTGAGCATGGGCGTACCAAGTCTGGGCGGCACCTTCACCACCGCTGGCGGCGTCGCGTTCCTCAGCGGCACCCTCGACCAATACCTGCGCGCCTACGACGTGAAAAACGGCAAGCAACTGTGGGAAGGCCGCCTGCCGGCCGGCGCGCAAACCACACCGATGACCTACACCGGCAAGGACGGCAAGCAATACGTGCTGGTTGTTGCGGGCGGTCACGGGTCGCTGGGCACCAAGCAAGGCGACTATGTGATGGCGTACAAACTGTCCGAGTAAGGTTTAGCGGCAGTTAAAGCAAAGGCGACTCCTGTGAGGGGGTCGCCTTTTTTTTTGTGACTGCTGGATTCTCCACCACACCACTTATCCCCTGTGGGAGCGAGCCTGCTCGCGAAAGCGGTGTGCCAGCCACCATTCATGTTGAATGTTAAACAGCCTTCGCGAGCAGGCTCGCTCCCACATTTGGCCCAGATTGGCCTGAGAAATCTGGAGCGCGTCCTACAACTGCAGCCGTTCTGGCGGCGGTTTCTGACAAGCGCTGACGGTTGTCGTGTCAGAAGGCCGGGAGATAGGCTGTCCCCGTCGCTGCAAATTCAGCGACCGGACTTCGCGGCCCGAATTAGCTTACTTGGTGCATAATCACCGCCCTCAACCGACTCTCCTTCGTAGTTTGTCGATTGATTTCATGGTGGCTGTGCGCGGGATACCTTCGGGTATGCCGGGTTTCCAAGTAGCTCGGTCCGCGAACCCGTGCACAGCTGCCACCTTCCATCGCTTCGCGGCGATTAGTGGCAGCTCCCTTACTTACTTGGAGCTTCACCATGATCAAAGAAACACCAAATCCCCCGGAAACCGACGACGTTTCCCCCTACGAATCCATCGATTCGAAAAAGCTCAACGATGCCGCCGAACGCGCGTTGAATCACTACCTCAACCCCGCAGTCCTGAAATCACCGCCCACCCGAAAACCCAGCACCATGTTCCTCCTCGCACCGGACCTCAAAGACGAAGACCTGCTGGCCCACACCTGTGAATCCCTGGCCCAGGCCAGCGTAATGGCCGGCGATTTTGCCGCCTACCTTGAAGGCCCGCATCGCAACACCGCGATGGCAATCCAGCAAATCGTCATGCTCGCCGAACTGGCGGCGAACCGGATGATGGACAACCTCGAACAGCCCAAACCCGCTCCACACCGCTAATCCCCCGGCAGAAACCAGTCCCCTGTGGGAGTGAGCCTGCTCGCGAAAGCGGTATGTCAGACAACTTTGATGTTGAATGATAAATAGCATACGCGAGCAGGCTCGCTCCCACAGTTGGATTGGGTGTATCTGGTAGTGATTGGTCGACTATCAGGCCGCCAAGCCAGCTCGGTGCATCTACACTGGACAGGCCTACACGCTCACCTGTCCAAACCCTGAACACACACCCGGAAACATCCCGAACCATTGAAACCAGCCCCCACCTGCCCCATCTAACACCCATACCCAATTGCGCAGGTGCCCCATGAGCGACCAGCAAGAGCTTCCCGAAGCCCAGAGCGAATACGACGAAGCCGACAACACCGACCACCACTCCACCGGCAAAGGCCTCGCCCTGCCCGGCCAGAACCTGCCGGACAAGGTCTACATCATCCCGATCCACAACCGCCCGTTCTTCCCGGCCCAAGTGCTGCCGGTCATCGTCAACGAAGAACCGTGGGCCGAAACACTGGACCTGGTCAGCAAAGCCGATCACCACGCCCTGGCCCTGTTCTACATGGACGCGCCCCAGGAAGACCCGCGCCACTTCAACACCGGCGCACTCCCCGAGTACGGCACACTGGTCAAGGTCCACCACGCCAGTCGTGAAAACGGCAAATTGCAATTCGTTGCCCAAGGCCTGACCCGGGTGCGTATCAAAACCTGGCTCAAGCACCATCGCCCGCCGTACCTGGTGGAAGTCGAATACCCACACCAGCCGACCGAGCCGACCGACGAGGTCAAGGCCTACGGCATGGCGTTGATCAACGCGATCAAGGAACTGCTGCCGCTCAACCCGCTGTACAGCGAAGAGCTGAAAAACTATCTCAACCGCTTCAGCCCCAACGATCCGTCGCCGCTGACCGACTTCGCCGCCGCCCTGACCTCGGCCACCGGCAGCGAACTGCAAGAAGTCCTCGACTGCGTGCCCATGCTCAAGCGCATGGAAAAAGTCCTGCCGATGCTGCGCAAGGAAGTAGAAGTTGCGCGCCTGCAAAAAGAGATTTCCGCCGAAGTTAATCGCAAAATCGGCGAGCATCAGCGCGAGTTTTTCCTCAAGGAACAACTCAAGGTCATTCAGCAGGAGCTGGGCCTGACCAAGGACGACCGCAGCGCCGACATTGAGCAGTTCGAGCAGCGCCTGACCGGCAAAGTGCTCTCGGCGCAGGCGCAGAAACGCATCGAAGAGGAAATGAACAAACTGTCGATCCTCGAAACTGGTTCGCCGGAGTACGCGGTCACCCGCAACTACCTCGACTGGGCGACGTCGGTGCCGTGGGGCGTTTACGGCGAGGACAAACTCGACCTCAAGCACGCGCGCAAGGTACTGGACAAACACCACGCCGGCCTCGACGACATCAAGGACCGCATCCTCGAATTCCTTGCAGTCGGCGCTTACAAAGGCGAGATCAGCGGCTCCATCGTTTTGCTGGTCGGCCCGCCGGGCGTGGGTAAAACCAGCGTCGGCAAATCTATCGCCGAATCCCTAGGCCGGCCTTTCTATCGCTTCAGCCTCGGTGGCATGCGCGACGAAGCCGAGATCAAGGGCCATCGCCGCACTTACATCGGCGCGCAACCGGGCAAACTCGTACAGGCGTTGAAAGACGTCGAAGTGATGAACCCGGTGATCATGCTCGACGAGATCGACAAGATGGGCCAAAGCTACCAGGGCGATCCAGCCTCGGCGCTCCTTGAAACCCTCGACCCGGAACAGAACGTCGAATTCCTCGACCACTACCTGGACCTGCGTCTGGACCTGTCGAAAGTGCTGTTCGTGTGCACCGCCAACACCCTGGACTCGATCCCCGGCCCGTTGCTCGACCGGATGGAAGTGATTCGCCTGTCGGGTTACATCACCGAAGAAAAAATCGCCATCGCCAAGCGCCACCTGTGGCCCAAGCAACTGGAAAAGGCCGGCGTGTCCAAAGGCAGCCTGAGCATCAGCGACAGCGCGCTCAAAGCCTTGATCGACGGTTATGCCCGTGAAGCCGGCGTACGTCAGTTGGAAAAACAACTGGGCAAACTGGTGCGCAAAGCCGTGGTGAAGTTGATCGACGAACCGAAAGCGGTGATCAAACTCGGGCCCAAAGACCTCGAAGCCTCACTCGGTCATCCGGTATTCCGCAACGAGCAAGTGCTGTCCGGCACGGGGGTTATCACCGGTCTAGCCTGGACCAGCATGGGCGGCGCGACCTTGCCGATTGAAGCGACGCGAATCCACACGCTGAACCGAGGCTTCAAACTCACCGGGCAGTTGGGCGATGTGATGAAAGAGTCGGCAGAAATCGCCTACAGCTACGTCAGCTCCAACCTGAAGTCGTTTGGCGGTGATCCGAAGTTCTTCGACGAAGCCTTCGTCCACCTGCACGTCCCAGAAGGCGCCACCCCCAAAGACGGCCCGAGCGCCGGCGTGACCATGGCCAGCGCCCTGCTCTCGCTTGCACGCAACCAACCGCCGAAAAAAGGCGTGGCCATGACCGGCGAACTGACGCTGACCGGGCATGTCCTGCCGATTGGCGGGGTGCGTGAGAAGGTGATTGCGGCGCGGCGGCAGAAAATCTTTGAATTGATCTTGCCTGAACCTAACCGTGGCAGTTTTGAGGAACTGCCGGACTATCTGAAGGAAGGGATTACCGTGCATTTCGCCAAGCGTTTTGCAGATGTGGCGAAGATATTGTTTTGACGGGAGTCGCCAGCACACATGCGCTGTAGAGTGCTGGCGAACAACTTTCTTATTGCAAATAATTCTAGATAGCTGTCATACCTGACAGTTACCTACACATTGAATCGAGCAACACACTTCCCTCTCGAAAATCATCAACCATCGAGAGGGATTTACCTCATGACAACCGATAAAAACACCAACACCCTCTTCACCGAAGACGGCATGATTACGTGCACCGGCGGCCGGATTAACTTCAACTCAGCTGATGTGAAGCATCGTCTTTTAATCGCTGACGAAAGGACGATTGGCTTTTATCAAAACGAAAAACGTCCTAGCGAAAAGCACCTATCTTTTACGTTCCGCGAAGACATTACCAATGGCACTCACTCGCTCAAACCAGGTAGCCCTTTCCTCGCAGCAAATTTCCATGAAGCGCTCAACAATGAATTGGATATTCAAACTCTTCAACATTACAAAGCCGTCGAAGGCTCAGTAAATTTATACCTTGTAGGCACTCAGCCTGATCAAATTGGCTACCTTGTTACAGACTTCAAACTAACCTTGGAGCCCTTGACAACTGGTGAAAAAATCCAGCTCTCCGGAAACTTCCGAAGTTACTTGACTTACACCACTGCGAATTAGACCTGGCTGCACGTTCACGGGCGCCCTAACAGCCATGTAGCGCCTGCACCATAGCCTTCGCGGGCAAGCCCTAATGCCGATCAGTTAAGGCGTTGAGCGCCGCAATCCTTGTGGGAGCAGGCTTGCTCCGGGCGGCGTTCCGACGAAGGCGTCGGCACTGACAACGACTCTGCGTCATCGTCACACTTTGTCTCATCTTCAGTTATGCTCGCCGTTCGTCGTGAATGCCGGAGCCTCTGACCTTATGTCCCCCTTCCGCCTGTTTGTTCTCCTCGCCCTGTCCTTGCTGGCCGCCTGCGCCACGCAACCGAAACAGAACGTGACCGTGGTAAAACAAAGCCAATGCCCGGTGAAACTGAACAGCGGGCAAAACCTGATCCTGACCCTGCCCAGCAACCCGAGTACGGGTTACCGCTGGGCGATTCAGGATTCGGCCGGTGGTGTGTTGCATGCGCTCAGCCCAGAGGTATATAGCAACCCGGAAGACGCCGGAATCGTCGGCAGCGCCGGCCTCTCGACCTGGCGCTTTCAGGCGTTCACCGCCGGCACCGGGCGCTTGCGTCTAACCTCACAACAACCTTGGGCCCCGGAGGTGTTGCCGGTGGAAACTTTCGATTGCGCGATCTCGGTTAACTGATCGTGGGCTGGCTCATTCTGGCGCTAATGGGCGCCGTGACCTTTCTATATGGCGTGAGCCTGCATGCAACGTTGCTCTGCCTGCTGGTAAAACCGATGCCAGTGCTGGCCTTGCTCGGTTGGCTGCATGATGCGCCGCCCAGCGACTATCGACGCTGGATTAGCCTGGGCCTGATTTTCTCGCTGCTCGGCGATGTTTTACTGGCGTGGCCGGGGGATCTGTTTGTGTTTGGCCTTGGCGCATTTCTGGTCGCGCACCTGGCCTATCTCAAAGCCTATTTGAGCGATTGCCGGCGGTTGGCGGTGTTGCCATTGGTGATTGCGTTGGGGGTCGGCGCTGTGTTGCTGGGGATTTTGATTTCCCATGGCCTCGGCCCATTGCTGATCCCGGTGATTGTTTACGGCTTGGCCATCACTGCAATGCTCTGGCGGGCATTGGCTCGATTGGGCACTGAAGTCCCCAATCGCTCGGCGCTGCTCGCGGCAGCAGGTGCGGTGGCGTTTGTGTTTTCCGACAGCGTGATTGGCATCAGCCGTTTTGTCGCGCCATTCGATGCAGCGCCCTATGTAATCATTCTTAGTTACTGGCTGGGGCAATGGGGGATCACGGCTTCGGCATTTTCGAAAAACAATCATTGATGAATATCAGATCCTGAACAAATGCGGGTTCAGCACCCGCATAAGAAAATACGAAGTAATAGCCCAAGAGTCTAACGACCTGTCAGGTTTGACAGTAGATCTGTTCCACCTTGCGAACTTATTGTTCACGTGGTTCTACGCAACTACACCACTCACGCAAGGAAGGACATTATGAGTTTTTTCAAAGGCAACAAACGGGGCCCTGCTGATCCGATCATCACCGTCAGTGCTGAAACACGAGCCACTGTTTCCCGTCGAGTAAATCTTGAGAGCCAAATCGTAGAATTCGAAGCCGACACTAACAGTGACCTGATTGCACTTATCACTCGTGCGAACACCGAAGACATCTCACATGCATGCAAAAAGGGTCTGGTACTGATCTTCGACAAAAACATTAAATCCGGAACATACTCAGTCACCGATCAAGACTTTCCGTTTGAAAGCGCATACTATTTTGAATTCGGAGTTATCCCGGGCTTTACTACCTCCTACCAATATAAAGCTATCCGCGGCTCGTTCACCGTAGAGGTAATCGAGAACTCTACGAAAGAGCTCCATTACAAAATAAAGTTTGACTTTAAAGGCGTAAACGAGAGGAATAAAGAGCTCAAGATCGTCGGCGAATCCACCTTTATTGTGTTGATGGAACAACAGCCTTAACACTTAAAATTCCGAATGGCCAAGCCCCTGATTCGGGACTTGGCCATTCGTTTTTCATTCCGTGCTCCCTCTCCAACTACAGCTCTCAGACCTCGCTGGTAAGAACCCCCGCCAGGCATCCCTCACGGTTTATCAGACAACCCGCGCATCCCCCCGTCAATTTGGCTAAAATGCCGGCCTTTTCCACCAACGCCGCTGGAACCGCCGTGAGCAAAGAACCCGATCGCCTTTTCGCCCAGCCTTTGGCCCAGGTGCCTGACTTCGCCTTTAACGAGGACGTAGTGCGGGTGTTCCCGGACATGATCAAGCGCTCGGTGCCAGGTTATCCGACCATCGTGGAAAACCTCGGCGTGCTCGCCGCGCAATTCGCCCAGCCCAACAGCGTGCTCTACGACCTCGGTTCGTCCTTGGGCGCTGTGACTCAGGCTTTGCGCCGGCACGTGCGCACCGACGGTTGCCGCGTCATCGCTGTGGATAACTCGGCGGCGATGGTCGAACGCTGCCGCGAATACCTCAATGGTCAGGACTCGATGTTCCAGGAGTTGCTGCCGGTGGAAGTGATCGAAGGCGACATCCTCGCCCTTGAGTTTCAGCCGGCCTCGGTGGTGGCGTTGAACTTCACCCTGCAATTCATCGCCCCGGACCAGCGCACGGCGTTGCTCTCACGCATCCGCCAGTCGTTGTTGCCCGGTGGCGCGCTGATCCTGTCAGAGAAGCTGCGCTTCAACGACCTCGAAGAACACGCGCTGCTCACCGACCTGCATGTCGCCTTCAAACGCGCCAACGGCTACAGCGAACTGGAAATTGCCCAGAAGCGCAGCGCCATCGAAAACGTCATGAAGCCCGACAGCCTCGAAGAACACCGCGAACGCCTGTTGGCCGCCGGGTTCTCGAAAGTCGTGCCGTGGTTCCAGTGTCTTAACTTTGCCTCGTTGATTGCCTTGCCATGATTGATCTGTCCCCCCTCGCCCGCCGTCTGGCCGGCACACCGCTGGCCGATTGGGCCAACACCCTGCAAGCGCAACTCGACAAGAAAATGGAAAAGGGTCATGGCGACCTTGAGCGCTGGCAGAGTGCGCTGGATGCACTGCCAAAGATCCAGCCGAGTGACGTCGACTTGCTCAATGGCTTGATGCTGGACACCGATTGCGACGACGAAACCCGCGCGCAGATGCGTACCGCCCTGATGGGTTTATCGCCATGGCGCAAAGGGCCGTTTGACCTGTTTGGTGTGCATGTCGACACCGAATGGCGTTCGGACTGGAAATGGTCGCGCGTCGCCCCGCATCTGGATCTGAAGGGCAAACGCATCCTCGACGTCGGTTGCGGCAATGGCTATTACATGTGGCGCATGCTCGGCGCCGGTGCCGACAGCGTGATCGGCGTTGACCCGAACTGGCTGTTCTTCTGCCAGTTCCAGGCAGTGCAGCGTTACCTGTCCGAACCCAACGCCTGGCACCTGCCATTCCCGTTCGAAGACCTGCCGCCGGAGCTGGAAGGCTTTGATACGGTGTTTTCCATGGGCGTGTTCTACCATCGCCGCTCGCCGATCGAACATTTGCTGGCGCTGAAAGATTGCCTGGTCAAGGGCGGTGAACTGGTGCTCGAGACGTTGGTGATCGAAGGCGATCAGCAACAGGTGCTGGTGCCGGAAGACCGTTACGCACAGATGCGCAATGTGTGGTTCCTGCCGTCGGTGCCGGCGCTGGAACTGTGGTTGCGCCGTGCCGGGTTTACAGACGTGCGTTGCGTAGACGTGAGCGTGACTACGGTCGAAGAACAGCGCGGGACGGAGTGGATGAAGTATCAGTCGTTGAGCGACTTCCTTGATCCGGACGATCACAGCAAGACGATTGAAGGGCTGCCGGCGCCGATGCGCGCGGTGATCGTGGCTCGCAAATAAACCGAAGATTGCAGCAGCACCAAAGATCAAATGTGGGAGCTGGCTTGCCTGCGATAGCGGAGTGTCAGACAGCAAAGATGTCGACTGTCAGCCCGTCATCGCAGGCAAGCCAGCTCCCACATTGATCGGGTTCACAAATTAAGAATTCGGTGCGGCTCAGTCTGTTGGCTTGGCTCTTCGGGCCTTGAAGAACTCGCTGAGCACTGCCCCGCATTCTTCCGCCAACACCCCGCCTTCAAACAACACCCGGTGATTCAAAAAGCCCTGGGTGAAGAACTGCCCCTGACTCTGCACAATCCCGGCCTTGGGCTCCAGCGCTCCATACACCACCCGCGCAATCCGCGAATGCACGATCAAACCTGCGCACATGCTGCACGGCTCCAGCGTCACGTAGAGCGTGCTGCCCGGCAGGCGATAATTGCTGGCCGCCAACGCCGCGGCGCGGATCGCGACCATCTCGGCATGAGCACTCGGGTCGTTGCCGCTGATCGGACAATTGAAGCCGCGACCAATGATTTCGCCGTCCTGCACCAGCACCGCGCCCACGGGCACTTCGCCGAGCGCGGTTCCTTGAGCCGCCAGGGCCAGGGCTTCGCGCATGAAGTCGCGATCACGGCTGCGGTCGATGATGGCGGCGGGACGAATCTGGCGCATCACGCCACCTCGATGGCGGCCATGAGGCCGGTTTCCATGTGATCGATCACATGGCAATGGAACATCCAGATGCCCGGGTTATCCGCCACCAATGCCACCTGCGCCCGCTCGTTCTTGCCCAACAGGTAAGTGTCGGTGAAGTACGGAATGATCTTGTGCCGGTTCGAGGCAATGACCTTGAAGCTCATGCCATGCAGGTGAACCGGGTGCTGATACTGGGTCATGTTCTTCAATTCAAAAATGTAGCTCTTGCCCTTCTCAAGCTTGGCAATCGGGCGGTCGGCGCAGGTCTTGTCCGTGATGTCCCACGCCTTGCCGTTGATTTGCCACAGGCTTGGGGGTTTGCCGTTGTCGACGTTCACCGACACCGAGCCGACCCACTCGAAATTGAAGTTGAGTTTCTCGGCATTGGCCAGGTCCGGCTCGGCGATCGGGTTAGCGGGTAGCGCGGGCGGCCACTCGGTCGGTGCATCGGTGTTTGCCACTGAACGCAAAGTACCAAGGCGAACCGGGCCGTTGCGCAGGGACAACTCCTCGCCGGCCGGCGGCGCCTTGATTGCCAGGCAAATACGCATGCCAGGGCCGAGCCAGTATTCCTTGCCCAGCGGGCGCGGTTCGATCGGGTTGCCATCGATCGCATAAATCTGCGCTTCGACACCAGGGATGTTGAGTCGATAGGTCAGGGTGTTATCGAGGTTAAGCACGCGCACTCGAGTGATCTGCCCGGCGGGCAAGTCGATCACCGCTTGCGAGACGCCATTGATGGTCGACAAACGTCCCGCCGTACCGCCGCGCGCGGCTTCACGAGGAATGCTGAAGGCGACGAAAGCGCCTTCTTCATCGACGTGCCAGCTCTTGAGGCTCAGTGTTTTCTCGTACTTGAAACCGGTCGGCTCACGCTCTTCGATGATCAGCGGACCCACCAGCCCGCGACCGAGTTCTTCGCTGCTGTTCACGTGCGGGTGATACCAGTAGCTGCCAGCATCAGGCACGCGGAATTTGTAGTCGAAGTATTCACCCGGCAATACCGGCAATTGCGAAACGTAGGGTACGCCGTCCATTTCCAATGGCAGACGGATACCGTGCCAGTGAATGGTGGTCGCGACCGGCAGGTGATTGACGAAGCGCACCCGCAGCCAGTTGCCCTGACGGGCGCGCAGCTCGGTGCCCGGCGCTGAGGGGCCGAATGCCCAGGCCTCGGTCTTGTGCCCGGCCACCAGTTCGACGTCCAGCGGTGCGGCAATCAGCTCATAGTCGTGGCCGGCATCTGCGTCGGCCATCTTGCCCAGCCAGTAACGCGACGCGCCCCCCGCTCCGACACCAACGACAACAAGACCGACCAGGCCACCGAGGATTTGGCGACGGGTAAAGGACATGAACTCAACTACCTCACGTATAAGCGGCAGGCACAGGGCCGGCAAAAGGCGAATACGATACACCTGCGGTTGAGAAACAGTAAGGGTGGCGCGGCGGATGGCTGCAGATTACCGTGATCCTTGAGCCCTTTTTCGTACAAGGTCCGGTCGCGAGCAATGTCAGGTGGCCCATCAGCCTGGGCATGCTGCAGTCGCAAGCACCGACCCAGGACGAGCTGCGTGTCTGCGCCCTGGACATTGATGGCTACGCGCCATGCTTGGCGCACCACAAAAAAAAAGCCCCGTGAACTCGCGTTCACGGGGCCTTTGAGGTGTTACGGACGCTCAGTCAGACCGGGATCATTCCCATGGAGTGGATGGCGTTTTTCTGCGGCATGGAGCAAAAGGGCATCATCGAGCAGGCCATCCAAGCGATAGAGGAACTGCACGCACTCACCGGTGCCAATGAGGTGCTATTCCCCGGTCGCATATTCATTATTCGCACCGAAGTGATGAATGACAGTGAAACCTGGCATTGGACCCTCTGCGATGCAGGGTGTGGTGATAGATGCAGGTTATTCCACGTGATGGACGTGCTCCGCATGCTCTGAAGCGGTTTGATCGGCTGTCTTGGGCTGCTGCCGGTCGCTTTCCGACTCCAGGAAGGCCAGCACCGCGGCGACATCGTTTTCAGCCAACCGCAGGTTCGGCATTGCCACCTGGTTGTACTGGCCAAACAATTGCGTGGCCAAGGGGTCCTTTTCTTCCAGCATTTTATCCGGCTCGCGCAGCCAGCGACCCAGCCACAGGGGATCGCGTGCACGGGTCACCCCGAGCAGATCCGGACCGATGCTGTGCATTGGCACAACGCCGCCCTCCTCCATTCCCAGCGTATGACAGGAAGAACAGCGGGTCCGATAGATCTGCTCGCCAAGGCTCGGCGTACGGATCTCTGGTGCATCGGCATAATCATTGGTATGGGAGCTGGCCAGTTTCCAGTTCTGCAGACTGTTGCCCAACTGATCCGCCAGGATGTAGGGGTTTTCAAAGGGCGAAGCCTTCATCCAGCGCCCCGTGCTCTGATTGCCGATAATCAGACTCAGGTTATGGTCTTTGGTCCTGCCGTTATCGACTCCTTCGATAAACATCCCGAGCTTCTGACGCAACTCAGTGATATCGGCCTTCTGGCCGGTCAGGAACAACCAGCCAGGCGCGACCTTGAATTTTTCGGCGTACTTCTTCAGGACCTCTGGCGTATCGGTTTGCGGGTCGATGCTGATCGAGTAGAAGAACACATCGCGTCCGACCCGATCACCCAGCTGTTGCTGGACCTGGCGCAGGCGTGCCGTTTCCAGCGGACAGGAGTCGGTACAGGAGGTGAAGATAAAATTGATCACCACCACCTTGCCCTTGATCATGTCGTCGAAAAACCGCACCTTGTGCCCGTCCTGGGCCACCAGTTCGGTGTTGGGAAAGAAGTCGCCGCCCCAGGGAGTCGCCGAATCTGCAGCGGTGGCCACCCCTCCACAGGCGGCCAGCATCAGTAGCAACAGTGCATACGCCGTCCGGCAAATATCCATGACATCGACTCCTTAGCTCCCGTGCATCGTTTCGGATTGGATAGCGCTAGCTTTTGCCTTTACCACTGCTGCTGCCACCGCTACTGCCACCTTTGCCACTGCCACTGCCACTGCCACTGCCACTGGTGACTGTGTTGTCAGGGCTGGTAGTGCTACCACCGCTGCTGCCACCTTTACCACTGCTGCCACCACTTTCACTTTCACCACTACCACTGCCGCTGCCGCTGCCGCTGGTGACTGTGTTGCCAGGGCTGGCAGGGCTGGCAGTGCTACCACCGCTACTCCCACTGCCACCGCTGCTACCACCACTCTGTGTCCCGATACCGTCACCGCTGTGATAGGTAGGCAGCGCCGCCGAGCTCACGTACCCCACACCGTCCCATGTCGGCAATGGCGTAGGCATTAGCTGGAACTGCCCGGGGTGCTCGATATCCCAGCGCAACAGCATGGAGTTGTCTTCGTGCTGGGTGTTGTGACAGTGCTCCATGTAGCTACCGGCAAACTCACGGAAGTTAATGGCCATCTCGACCGTGTCTGTGGCGTCGGCATCACTGCCGATCCGGTAGACGTCCTTCCGCGCCCCTTTTTCCCATTCCGGCGGCGCCTTGCCGCCCCGGCTGAGAATGATTCCCTCCTCGAAGTGCACATGCACAGGATGGCTCCAGCCATTGCCGCCATTCTGGATTTTCCAGACTTCAAGGGTACCGATGCCTTTATAGCCGGCATCAGTAGGCCCATTGGCCAACTGAGGTGCCGCCGAAAGCCTGCGCGGATCCATGTTGAAGCCCAGCCCACCGTCGCTTTTGATGGTCCACGGCGTAGTATCGGTACCATCGGAGCGGCCAAAGATAAAAGTGCGGTGGCGCGCCTTGTTGATCACTGCCATGTCGGCAGCGTTTTCACGGTGCAGCTTCAGCGGGATCATGATTTTGCCTTCGGGCTTGCCGGGCTTGGCAGGTTCATAGGCGGTCGGGTCCATGCTCTTGTCCACGCCACTGTACGGCTTGACGTTAAACTGCATGAATTTGCCGACAACCGGGTCACCCTTGTCCCATTGCGGGCCTTTGCTGGTTTGCTTGAGGACTGCCAGGTACTTCTCGGACAGGACATCGGCCAGCGGAATATCGCCCTTGGGTCCTTTGCCGCTTTCGTGCTCCTTAAGGTTGACGAAGAAGATCTTGTCACCCGGCTTGATCCCGTTTTTTGCGAAGTTGACGATGATGTCGAACCGTTCGGCAATCCCCTGGGTCGGCAGGATGGCGTTGTGGTTATTCAGGTCGCCGTCAGCATCCAGATCCATGGTGCCGTCGAACGGCACGGCGTGTTCCATGATGTTGCCGTCGTTGGCGATCATGTGGAAAGGAACACGGGCGTAGGACACACCCGAGCTTTTCGGGCCGGGGAACTCGCCACCATTGCCTTTGATTTCGCGCACCAGCGCCAGCTTGATGTAGCGCGAGACCGAACCGTTCAGAATGCGGAAGCGATAGCTGCGGGCGCGCACATCCATGTACGGTTTATACGCCCAGTTGACGACCATCTGGTCGCCCAGGAAACCGTCGGTGTTGAAGGGGTTAAACCACAGCTGCCCCTTATCGTCCCAGGCCTTGTCGGCCACCAGCAGGTTGACATCATAGGCACGGTTGCCCCAAGCCTGTTCCGTACCACTGGGGAAACGCAGGTTGACGCCGTCGTCGATTTCCTCGTTACCGCGGTCCAGGGCGCTGTAGTAGTTCATCATTGCCGCGTTGCCCTTGTAGACGTTCTGGGCAGTGAAATCGAGCATGTGGTCGTGGAACCAGTGCGTGCTCATGGTTTCGCGCCAGTCGCCACGAATCTTGATGGTGCCGTGATCACAGGTCTTGAGGCCAGGGGAGCTGTCGTTGACCCAGAGCGTTTCACCCGGCGCGCAAGGGAATGCGGCCTTGGGATCCTTCGCATCGGTGTTGATGGTGTCGTAACCGGCCAGTTGCATCGGCCAACGGTAGTCGTAGTACTGCCCCGGGAAGAAGAAGGCGTTGGCAAAGCCGTCACTTTCAGCCGGGTTGTGCCCGTTGTGCTCGTGGGTGCTGATGGTGTGCAGGCCGAAGCCCTTGTTCGCCGACGGGTCAATGGGCAAGCCGTTGTAGTGACGCATCAACACCGGCTGACCATAGCGAACCATCAACAGTTTGGGCGGCAGGGTGCCGTCGAAGGTCCATACCGAGTTATGTTCCTGAATCGGCATGTTCGGGTGAATGCGCACCCCTATCCCTTTATTGGTACCGGGATTCGCCTGGTCGCCATTGGGGTCGTGATACAGCCCGCCAGGGCCCCACTCGCCGTGTTGCCAGTCATGCAACTGCAGGCTGTCGCGATAACCACTGTTGGTCTGCGCGCCGGTCTGCACCGTCTTGTAGGCGATTTGCGGGTAGAACTCGTTCCAGCGCTGGTGGGACCAGCCTTTTCCTGGTGGCCGCCCCTCGGCCGAGGAGCTGACCCTGCGGTTGAGGAATTCCTCAATCTGCCGCTGCCAAGGGTTGCGGTCCAGAGAGTTCGCGAACTGCGTCGGGTACGGCGTCAACCCGGGCTGGCGCATAAAGGCATCCAGCGCCTCGGGTGAAGGGCCACTGCGCGCAACATTGGTGGGGTCTTGCGCAGGCCCCGGCCCCAAGGTTGGAGGCGGAAATGGAACAGTCGATGGCGGCTGCGTTGGATCAAGCTTGGTCGGGCCGAACTCCTCGAACAGCAACACCGGCTGGGTGAACGGCTGAGCGCCGAACATCGGGCTGGGTTTGCCATTGGTGGGGAAGTTGAAACTGGTTTGGGCCGCCGGTGGCAAAACGTTCTCCACCCGGTTGGTGGCCCTGCTTCCGGGCACACCGTTGGGCATGTCGAGCGCACCCTCGTTGGCCTCGGGCAGCGTCAACAGATTGTTCAGTGCAGCGCCCGAATTGGTCGGTGGATCGGTATAGGCAGAAGGGTCGGTGGGAGGTGGCTGATCTTCGTTGTCGATGGGTGCCGCACCGACGGACGACAGGCCCAACCCCAGTGTGACCAGTACTGCAGAGGCGCCCTGCAGAAGCATTTTTCCGTGCCGTGGATTCCGTTTCAACCGAGCAGGCTGTTTCATGGCAGATACCTTGGACTCGTATACATAGACTCATTACGATCCATTCCGCTCTTGGGGCGAATGCATCGCGTTGCTGCTTACACCCGGACGGCAAGGCTGTGTTGCTAGCAGATGAGAGCGCTAGAGCAATTCGCTTGCCAGAAGGAGAAACCTGCGAAACGACGGCAAAAATAATGGCTTGAGGCCATGAACTACGTGCCATCAGTTCTTCAAATCAGCCTGCTGAAGAGGCGTCGCAGAGAGTCAGTGGTGGGGGACTTTCCGAAAATGGGGGTGAAGTAGCCCGCAAACGGGTGGGGAAGCTCCACGTGCAGGGCGCCTTGCGTTAGCACTTAACGCGGACAGTGACCAGCTACCAGGCGTCAACCGACTATATTTTAAAATCCACGCGAGTGACTCACGGCGACCTATCAATCGCCCAAAACTCAGGGAGTGTCGCGCCCGCCGTCCAGTAATATCCTCATACATGCGTCGCACGATGCGCCGGAACACTTTCTGGTTTTTGCCCACTCCGTACTCTGGAGAATCGGTGGGGCATCCTGGGTTCGGCACGCTGCAGGATTGCGCTAGTCGGCTGACCGCCGACATCGCCAGAAATTGCCAGGCCCAAAAAGCCGAAAGCCCGCAATTACGCGGGCTTCAGGGTGTTCATTGCTAATGGGTGCCGGTCAGTGCCGGACGTCCAATCACTCCCACTCGATCGTCGCTGGCGGCTTGCTCGACACGTCGTAGGTGACGCGGGAAATGCCTTCGATTTCATTGATGATGCGGCCGCTGACGGTTTCCAGCAGTTCGTAAGGCAGGTGAGCCCAACGCGCGGTCATGAAGTCGATGGTTTCCACGGCACGCAGGGCAACCACCCAGGCGTAACGACGGCCATCGCCTACCACGCCAACCGATTTCACTGGCTGGAACACCACGAAGGCCTGGCTGACCTTGTGGTACCAGTCGGCCTTGCGCAGTTCTTCGATGAAGATGTGGTCGGCACGACGCAGCAGGTCGGCGTATTCCTTCTTCACTTCACCGAGGATACGCACGCCCAGGCCCGGGCCCGGGAACGGGTGACGGTAGACCATGTCGTACGGCAGGCCCAGTTCCAGGCCCAGACGACGGACTTCGTCCTTGAACAGCTCGCGCAGGGGTTCAACCAGTTTGAGGTTCATTTCTTCCGGCAGGCCGCCCACGTTGTGGTGCGACTTGATCACATGAGCTTTGCCGCTTTTGGCGCCAGCCGACTCGATCACGTCCGGATAGATGGTGCCTTGAGCGAGGTACTTGATGTTGTCCAGTTTGTTCGACTGGGCATCGAAGACGTCGATGAAGGTACGGCCGATGATCTTGCGTTTCTTTTCCGGGTCGGACTCGCCGGCCAGGTTGTTCAGGAACTGATCTTCAGCGTTGGCGCGGATCACCTTGACGCCCATGTTCTCGGCGAACATGGCCATCACTTGCTCGCCTTCGTGCAGACGCAACAGGCCGTTGTCAACGAAGACGCAGGTCAGTTGGTCGCCAATGGCTTTGTGCAGCAGTGCGGCAACCACCGAGGAGTCAACGCCGCCGGACAGGCCAAGCAGGACGTTGTCGGTGCCGACCTGGGCGCGAATGTTGGCGATGGCGTCTTCAGCAATTTTCGAAGGCGTCCACAGGGCTTCGCAGCCGCAGATGTCGAGGATGAAGCGCGACAGGATGCGACCGCCCTGCTTGGTGTGGGTCACTTCCGGGTGAAACTGCACGCCGTAGTAACCGCGAGCGTCGTCGAACATGCCGGCAATCGGGCAGCTCGGGGTGCTGGCGAGGATGTGGAATTCCTGAGGCATCTTGGTGACTTTGTCACCGTGGCTCATCCACACGTCGAGACCGAACAGGCCATCGGCGTCGATGTGGTCTTCGATGCCGTCGAGCAGGCGGCTCTTGCCGACCACGTCGACACGGGCGTAACCGAACTCACGAAGCTCGGAACCTTCAACCTTGCCACCCAGCTGTTCAGCCATGGTCTGCATGCCGTAGCAGATACCGAAGACCGGCACGCCCAGGTCGAACACGGCTTGCGGGCAGCGTGGGCTGTTGGCTTCATGCACCGACTCTGGGCCGCCGGCGAGGATAACGCCTTTAGGAGCGAATTCGCGGATCGCATCTTCGTCCATGTCGAACGGGTGCAGTTCGCAGTACACGCCGATTTCACGCACGCGGCGAGCAATCAGTTGGGTGTACTGGGAACCGAAGTCGAGGATCAGGATGCGGTGAGCGTGAATATCGAGGGCCATGATTCAGTCTCGTCTAAGTCATTCAGAAACAGTCGTGATTCAGAAACAACTCGGGGCTGAATCGAACAGCCCCGGTTGCTTAACTTTTTGCTGGAAGCCTTAACCTACGCGGTAGTTCGGCGCTTCCTTGGTGATCTGCACGTCGTGAACGTGGGACTCGGCCATACCTGCGCCGGTGATCCGCACGAACTCAGGCTTGGTGCGCATTTCTTCGATGTCGGCACTGCCGGTGTAACCCATCGAGGAACGCAGGCCGCCCATCAATTGATGGATGATGGCGCTCAGGGTGCCCTTGTAAGGAACACGCCCTTCGATACCTTCCGGAACCAGTTTCTCGGCGCCTGCCGAGGAATCCTGGAAGTAACGGTCGGAAGAACCTTGAGCCTGGGACATGGCGCCCAGCGAGCCCATGCCACGGTAAGCCTTGTACGAACGACCCTGGTACAGCTCGATCTCACCCGGTGCTTCTTCAGTACCGGCGAACATCGAGCCCATCATTACGCAGGAAGCACCGGCTACGATGGCCTTGGACAGGTCACCGGAGAAACGGATGCCGCCGTCGGCGATCAACGGAACGCCAGTGCCTTCAAGGGCAGCGGCGACGTTGGCGATGGCACTGATTTGCGGGACGCCGACACCGGCAACGATACGGGTGGTGCAGATCGAGCCAGGGCCGATACCGACCTTGACCGCATCAGCGCCTGCTTCGGCCAAGGCCAAGGCGGCAGCGCCGGTGGCGATGTTGCCGCCGATGACCTGCACGTCAGGGTAATTCTGTTTGACCCAGCGAACGCGGTCGATCACGCCTTTGGAGTGACCGTGAGCGGTGTCGACCACCACCACGTCAACGCCGGCGTTGACCAGGGCTGCGACGCGATCTCCGGTGTCTTTACCGGTACCGACCGCAGCGCCCACACGCAGACGACCTTGATCGTCCTTGCTGGCCAGCGGGTAAGCCTTGGCTTTTTCAATGTCGTTGACGGTCATCATGCCTTTGAGGGCAAATTTATCGTCAACGATCAGTACGCGTTCGATGCGGTGTTTGTGCAACAGCTCGCGAACGTCGTTTTTGTCGGCGCCTTCCTTGACCGTGACCAGACGCTCTTTAGGCGTCATCACTTCACGGACGGAGGCGTCCATACGGTTCTCGAAACGCACGTCACGGGAAGTGACGATGCCGACCAGGTCGCCATCGTGCAGCACCGGAACGCCGGAGATGTTGTGCATGCGGGTCAGTTCGAACAGTTCACGAACCGTGGCATCAGCCTCGATCGTGATCGGGTCCTTGACCACGCCGGCTTCGTAACGCTTGACCTTGCGCACTTCGGCAGCTTGCTGCTCGATGGTCATGTTCTTGTGGATAATACCGATGCCACCTTCCTGAGCCATGGCGATTGCCAGACGGGCTTCAGTGACGGTGTCCATGGCGGCAGAAACCAGAGGAATATTCAGCTCGATGCCACGGGTTAGGCGGGTCTTGAGACTGACTTCGTTAGGAAGCACCTCGGAATAACCAGGCACTAGGAGAATGTCGTCGAATGTCAGAGCTTCTTGGCTGATACGCAGCATCGCGGGGGCTCCCGAGCGGGAAAATGGAAGCGCGCCATTATAGTCAGACACCCCCTCGGGTTCAATGTAAAACTCTGTCTATTATTAGCATCGCTGATATACGGGGATTGTCGCGGCCTACAACTCGACTTTCACCCAACTGACCGGCTGATCCAGCCAATCGGCGAATTCATCAATAAAGCTCTGTTTGAACCCGGCTTCTGCCCAGTTGTTGAAGATAAATCCCAAGTTGGAAAAACCGCATTCCTGCAAGAAAAGAAAGCCGTTGATGTCATCTTCATGCCCGCATTCAGGGCAGGTGAAATTGTCGGTGCGTCCCGGCATCCAGTCTTCCAGGCTTTCGAACAGTGCTTCGCCGACTTCCTTGCGGCACTCGGCGCATCCCGCCTCTTCAAGGAAACCTTTGGCCGGCGTATAGATGCAGCGCTTGGTAACGATCTCCAGGCCATTGATCGGCTCGCCAAACGGCAGCGCTTGCGGATGCAGCACCACCGCGCGGGCACCGTCGGCGATGGCGTGGGCCATGCGATTGCCGGTGCGGCCACAGGTGGTCAGTTCTTCCTGGACGATGTTCTTGCGCACCAGCCACCGCACCACCGCACGAGCCCGGGGTTCGTGGACTGGCAACGTGGAGATTTTCGGGACGATGATGCTTTGTGAATTCATGGCACAGGCCTATCAATACTAAATAACCCAACCTGTGGGAGCGAGCCTGCTCGCGATGAGGCCATTGCAGCCAACATTGATGTTGCCTGCCCCACCGCTATCGCGAGCAGGCTCGCTCCCACCGGATTTTCGGGCGGCAGCTTAATCCCTGACACTCTCAGGTCAAGTACTCAAGTACCGCCCGATCAAGGCAATCCCGCTGGCCAGCACCAACCAGGTCACCAGCCGCACAAACGCCTCGCGCGATAATCTCATGGTCAACCGCCGCCCGATCCACAACCCCAAGGCCATGGCCGGCAGCAAACACAGCGCCAACACCAACAAGGGTAGCTCGGCATACACACCTGCGACGGCAAACAGGCTCAAGCGCACCACTGTGCTGCAACTGATCAGCGCACTCTGCGTCGCGCGGGCCGCCTCTTTGGGCAGGCGACTGTTCAAATAGATCGCGTATAAAAAGCCGCCGCTGCCAAACAACGCCCCGAACATCCCGCCCACGGTACCCATCGGCACCGCCCAACTGGCGGATAACTGCGTCGGACGGGCTTTGACCCACAGGCTGTAAACCGCATAGGCGCTGATAAACAGCCCCATCAACAGCAGCAACACATCGGATTTCAGGTTCAGCAGAAAGATCACCCCCAACGTACAACCCACCGCCATGCAAGGCAGCAATCGCAGCAACTCGGGTTTCGCCACATCGCGCCGCGAGGGCAGCAAATTGCCGAACGCCGCGACAAAATCCAGCAGCACCAGCAATGGCACGATCTTCGATAACGGCATGAACAGAATCAGAATCGGTCCCGCCACCAGCGCCGTGCCGAAGCCGGCGATACCGAACACGATATAGGCCAGGGCGATGCCCAGCCCGATAACCAGCCAATCCGTTGTGTCGAATGGCCATTGATGCAATAACTCCAGCACGCTCATTTGCGGTGTTTTCCTTAAATACCAGTGATGACTTTAGCCACAGCCAAGCGTTGCGACTAATATCTTCAAAGCCACCAACCCATCTCTAAAAGGCATGCCTTGTGCTTTCAACCCGCCAATTGCGTTACTTCGTGGAAATCGCCGAGTGCGGCAGTTTCAGCGCTGCGGCCGAGCGTTTGTTCATTGCTCAATCGGCGTTGAGCCGGCAGATCAAGGACATGGAAACTCGACTGCAAACACCGCTGTTCGAACGCACCGCACGCCAGCCCCGACTTACCGCAGCGGGCGAAGCATTCTTGCCGCGAGCGAGAAATCTGCTCAATGAACTGAGCAAGGCCTGCACCATGGCCACCGAAGTCGGCAATGGCCAGCTCGGCACTCTGCGCCTGAGCCACTCCAGCACAGTACCGATCAGTGGTCGCTTGCTGGTTGATGTCAGCGCCTATCTTGAGCAACATCCGGGCGTGTCGCTGGATATCGGGAAATTATCCTCGCAAGTGCAACTGGATGAACTGGCCGAGGGTCGTCTCGACCTTGGATTGCTACGTCTGCCGGTGTTGCGCCAGCGGGAAGGCATTCAAATTGTGCCGCTGCTCACCGAGCGATTGCTGCTGGCGGTGCCGGCCGACCATCGCCTGACGCAAAATGAGTCTGCGCCTGTAGATCTCGCGCAATTAAAGGACGAAGCGTTTATCTCTATCCCGCACCCACAGCGCGGCGGTCTGAGCTATCTATGTGCGGACCTGTGCATGCGTCAGGGCTTCTTTCCTAAAGCGGCGCGGGTGATGTCGCGCAAGACCACGCAGTTGCAACTGATCCAGGCTGGATTCGGCATCGCCCTGCTGCCTGAGTCGATGCAAGAAATTGCCCCCACCGGGGTGCGATTTCTTCCGCTGGCCGATCCCGACTGCCAGAGCATCGTCGCCCTTGCCTATCGCCAGAATCCAACACCGCTGATTCACCACTTCCTTCAGACTTTCACTAAAACCTGTGGGAGTGAGCCTGCTCGCGATAGCGGTGTATCAGTCGACAACAGTATTGAATGCTAAACCGCTATCGTCGGAACGCCGCCCGGAGCCGGCTCACACCTACAGGGGATTTTCGTTGGGTCATGGAGATTGGTCGCCGAATGCCTTTAAACTGCGCCCCATGATTAAAGATCCCTTTGCAAGACTCGGCCTGGACCGTGAAGTCCTGACTGTCAGCCAGCTCAACGGCCGCGCGCGGGTGTTGCTCGAAGACGTGTTCAGCAATATCTGGGTCGAAGGCGAAATCTCCAACCTCGCTCGCCCGGCGTCCGGCCACGTGTATTTCACCCTCAAGGACAGCGGCGCCCAGGTGCGTTGCGCGCTGTTTCGGCAGAATGCGGCGCGGGTTCGCCAAGCGTTGAAGGATGGCCTGGCGGTCAAAGTCCGCGGCAAGGTTTCTTTATTCGAGGGACGCGGCGACTACCAACTGATCCTCGACACCGTGGAACCGGCCGGTGATGGCGCGCTGCGCCTGGCCTTCGATGCCTTGAAGGAAAAGCTCAGCGCCGAAGGCCTGTTCAGTGCCGAGCGCAAAGTACCGTTACCTGCGCATCCGCAACGCATCGGCATCATCAGCTCACCGACCGGCGCGGTGATTCGCGACATTATCAGCGTATTCCGCCGCCGTGCTCCGCAGATCCAGCTGACGCTGATCCCCACCGCCGTGCAAGGTCGCGAAGCCACCGCGCAGATTGTCCGCGCGCTGAAACTGGCGGACGCCCGTGGTTTCGACGCACTGATCCTGGCCCGTGGCGGCGGTTCGCTGGAAGACCTCTGGTGCTTCAACGAAGAAGCGGTGGCCCGAGCGGTCGATGCCTGCGTCACGCCGATTGTCAGCGCCGTCGGCCACGAAACCGACGTGTCGATCAGTGACTTCGTGGCCGACGTTCGCGCCCCGACGCCGTCCGCTGCCGCCGAACTGCTCGCCCCGGATTCCAGCGATCTGGTGCGTCGGGTCGAAAGCCTGCATCGCCGGCTGGTGATGCGCATGCGCGACCGTTTGATGCGCGACCGCCTGCGCCTGGAGGGCATCTCCCGCCGCCTGCGTCATCCCGGCGAACGCCTGCGCCAGCAAGCGCAGCGCCTGGATGACCTGGACATGCGCATGCGTCGCGCGTTTGAACGCAGCCTCAATACCCGTCGCGAGCGCTTGATTCGTCTGGAAACCCGCCTCGCCGGGCAACATCCCGGCCGGCAATTGGCGATGCTCCGCCAGCGCCTCGACAGCCTCGCCGAACGCCTGCCCCGTGCGATCCGCGAAGGCCTCAAGTCGCGGCGCCTGCAACTGCAAAGTCAGGTGCAGACGCTACAAGTGGTCAGCCCGCTGGCGACACTGGCCCGTGGCTACAGCATTTTGCTGGACGAGCGTGGCAACGCGATCCGCAGCGCCGAACAAACCCACAACGGTCAGCGCCTCAAGGCCAAACTCGGCAACGGCGAACTGCAAGTGCGGGTCGAAGACAATCACCTGACGCCTGTCACCCTTTCTTTACTGGATTGATCCATGCCGCGTTTTTTAGCTCCGCTGCTGTTGCTGTGCCTGACCTTCAACGCCCACGCCGACAGCTACATCACTCGCCTGTTGAACAAACCGGTGCCCGGCGGCGTGGCCGTGGTGGACCTGGGCGCCTCAGCCCAGGCGCCGAAGGCCAGCTACCAAGGCAAACCGGTGTTGGTGGTCAAGGAACAGAACAACTGGCTGGCGATTGTCGGCGTGCCGTTGACGGTCAAACCGGGCACGCAGCAGCTCAGCAGCGGCGGTCGTAACCTGAGTTTCACCGTCGGCAACAAAAAGTACCCGGAACAGCACATCACCCTGAAAAATACGCAGCAGGTCAATCCGAATCCCGACAACCTCAAGCGCATCGAAGGCGAACTGGCCGAGCAGATCCAGGCCTACCGCAGCTTCAGCCCCAACACACCGAGCAACCTGCTGCTGGACAAACCGGTCAACGGGCCGCTGTCGAGCAAGTTTGGCGTTCGCCGTTTCTTTAACGGAGAAGAGCGCAATCCGCACGCCGGACTGGACTTCGCCGTGCCTGCCGGTACGCCGATCAAGACGCCGGCGGCGGGTAAGGTGATTCTGATCGGCAACTACTTCTTCAACGGCAACACGGTGTTTGTCGATCACGGGCAGGGCTTTATCAGCATGTTCTGCCATATGTCGAAAATCGACGTGAAGGTTGGGCAGCAACTAGCGCGGGGTGGGGTGGTCGGGAAAGTCGGGGCAACTGGCCGCGCGACCGGGCCGCATATGCACTGGAATGTCAGCCTGAATGATGCGCGGGTGGATCCGGCGATTTTTATCGGGGCTTTTCAACCCTGAATTTTTCGGTAAGGCTGATGGCCTCTTCGCGGGCAAGCCCGCTCCCACAGTTGATCTGTGGCGTACACAAATCCACTGTGGGAGCGGGCTTGCCCGCGAAGGCGGCATAACAGACACCACCTACTCAGCCTCCAAATCCTCGATCCCATGGGCCTCCCGGTCCGCCAGACAATGTTTTATCCACTCCTGAGTCTCTGCCGAGAAACCCGTCAACTCTTCCGACGTGATCAACTCCCGCGCGCACAACCCGAGCAAGTGCGACCGAGCCTCATGCCGTGAAAACCTGAACACACCAAACGCCCAATACAGCTCCTTTTGCCTGGACTGAAGCAGCTCTTCCGTGGCTTCAATCCGATCATAAGGCGCCAGGCTTTTATCCAGCACCGCGCGCTCGACCTCCTCCATGATCCGGATACACATCCGCTCATGCGCCAACGGCCGCAACGCGCTATACCGCTTCCAGTCCGACTCGTTCATGTCCGACTCCTGCCTTGTTCAGGCTTTAAGCATAGCCGTGCTCAGCGGCGCATCGTCGCAAACCTCAAATTGCGCAGCGCTCAAACCTTGCGCAATCATCAAAACAATCTGATCCACTTACAACAATAAAATCTCGATAAAATCGACTTTCAGGGTATTCCTCTCAATTTTTTTCGACTGCTTGCCATCCTTCCCCCCCGCGGTTAGGGTTGAAGGCATGAAAACCTCTCACACCCTCATTCAGCTTCGCCAGCACCGCAGCCTGTGCCTCGTCAGCGCACGACTGCCGGGCTGAATCGCGATGCCTCGCTCCACGCTTTTCCCCAAGAACATTTGATCCACCGGCAGGCCGCCTTTTTTCGGCCCACACAATAAGGATTCCCCCGATGAGCATGCTCAAAGATCCGTCTTCGAAATACCGCGCGTTCCCGACCATCGACATCCCGGATCGCACCTGGCCGTCGAAGACCATCACTGCCGCGCCGATCTGGTGCAGCTCCGACCTTCGTGATGGCAACCAGTCGCTGATCGAGCCAATGGACGCGGTCAAGAAATTGCGTTTCTGGAAAACCCTGGTGTCTGTCGGCGTAAAAGAAATCGAAGCCTCGTTCCCGGCTGCTTCGCAAACCGACTTCGACTTCGTGCGTACTCTGATCGAAGGCAACCACATCCCGGACGACACCACCATTCAGGTGCTGACCCAGGGTCGTGAAGACTTGATCGAACGCACCTTTGAGTCCCTGCGCGGGGCGAAAAAAGCCATCGTTCACCTGTACAACGCGACCTCCCCTTCTTTCCGCAAGATTGTCTTCAATCAGGACAAGGACGGGATCAAGGAAATCGCCGTCAGCGCGGCCAAGCTGTTCGTTAAATACGCCGCTCAGCAGCCTGAAACCCAGTGGACCTTTGAATACTCGCCAGAGACTTTCAGCGCCACTGAGCTGGAGTTCGCCAAAGAAGTCTGCGACGCAGTGATCGAGGTCTGGAACCCGACGCCTGAGCACAAGATGATCCTCAACTTGCCTGCGACCGTCGAATGCGCCACCCCGAACATATACGCCGACCAGATCGAATGGTTCGGCCGTCACATCAACCGTCGTGACAGCGTGATTATCAGCCTGCACACCCACAACGACCGTGGCACCGGTGTAGCCGCTACCGAACTGGGCCTGATGGCCGGTGCGGACCGTGTCGAAGGCTGCCTGTTCGGCAATGGCGAGCGTACCGGTAACGTTGACCTCGTGACCGTGGCACTGAACCTCTACACCCAGGGCGTTCACCCTGAGCTGGACTTCTCCGACATCGACGGCGTGCGCAAGGTCGTCGAAGAGTGCAACCAGATCCAAGTGCACCCACGTCACCCGTACGTCGGCGACCTGGTGCATACCGCGTTCTCCGGCTCTCACCAGGATGCGATCCGCAAGGGCTTCGCCCAGCAGAAACCGGATGCGCTGTGGGAAGTGCCGTACTTGCCAATCGACCCGGCCGATATCGGTCGCAGCTACGAGGCGGTCATTCGCGTCAACAGCCAGTCGGGCAAAGGCGGTATCGCTTACCTGCTGGAACAGGAATACGGCATCAACTTGCCACGCCGCATGCAGATCGAGTTCAGCCAGGTTGTGCAGCGTGAAACCGATCGCCTGGGCCTGGAAATGACCGCCCAGCAGATCCACGCACTGCTGCACAGCGAGTACTTGCAGGCCAACACCCCGTACGCGTTGGTCAGCCATCGCCTGCAGGAAGAAAACGGTCACAGCGCCGTGGAAGTGGAAGTCTCCAGCAAAGGTCAGGGTGAAACCAACCTGCACTGGCGCGGCAAGGGCAACGGTGCGCTGGAAGCCCTGGTGGCCGGTCTGCCGATCCCGGTGGAGATCATGGACTACAACGAACACGCCATCGGCGCGGGCACCAATGCCAAGGCTGCGGCCTACATTGAACTGCGTGTGAACGGTGAACGTGCGGTACATGGTGTCGGTATTGATGAAAACATCACCACCGCTAGCTTCAAGGCCCTGTTCAGCGCGCTGAACCGCTCGCTGAGCCAGCCGGAAGCGAAAGCGGCGTAAGCCGTTCGCTACAACGCAAAAGGCCCCGAGGTGCGAACCTTGGGGCCTTTTTGTTTGCCTGCTGTTTCTGTATTGCCTGATGTGCCGCCATCGCGAGCAGGCTCGCGATGGCTATAGATCAAACACCAAAAGTGTCAGGTGAACTCAAACGTATCGGCATCAAGATTCGCCGGAAACCGCGTACGATAAGCCTGTAGATCCGCAGCGTTCAATACCACCTGAAACACCCCATCGGCCTCGCCTGCACTGAGCAAGGTCTCCCCCTGGAAATCCAGTACCTGACTGTCGCCGGTGTAGGCAAAACCTTTTCCGTCCGTGCCAATGCGATTTACCGCCGCCACATAGCAGAGGTTCTCGATGGCCCGAGCCGGCAGCAAACGGTTCCAGTGCTGGCGACGTGCACCCGGCCAGTTGGCGGTGTACAGCAGCAAGTCGGTGTCCTGGGCATCGCGGCTCCAGACCGGGAAGCGCAAGTCGTAGCAAATCAGTGGCCGTACCCGCCAGCCTTTGAGCTCGAACTGCACCTGACGCTCGCCCGGCGTGAAGTGGTTATGCTCGCCAGCCATGCGGAACAGATGACGTTTGTCGTAGTGCCAAACCTCCCCTTCCGGACGCGCCCACAGCAGGCGATTGCGATGACTTCCGTCAGCGGCCTGGACAATGATGCTGCCGGTGATCACCGCGTCGAGCTTCGCCGCCTGAACGCGCAACCACTTGCTGGTCGGACCGTTTTCCGCCTCCGCCAGGGTTTGCGACTCCATGGAGAAACCGGTGGTGAACATCTCCGGCAGGATGATCAGGTCCGCTCCGCGAGCCTGCTCCAGCAACTGCTCGAAATGCTCCAGGTTGGCTTTGCGGTCGTGCCAGGCCAGCGAGGTCTGGATCAGCGCTACATTCAGGTTGGGCAGTGCACTCAGATCACGCATAGTTTTACCGCTGCTTCACGCAGGGTCTCCTCACGTTTGGCAAAACACAAGCGCACCAGGCGCTGGCCTGCGGGTGGGGTCTGGTAGAACACCGAGATAGGAATACTCGCTACACCATGTTCGCGGGTGATCCACAGCGCCATCTCGACGTCATTGAGGTCCGGACGGATCTGCGAGTAATCGACCAACTGGAAATAAGTGCCGGTCACGCGAGTGAAACTGAATCGCGACGGCGTCAGCAGATCGCAGAACAGATCCCGCTTGGCTTGATAGAAATCTGGCAACTCTTCAACGTGTTCCGGGTGCTCGGCCATGAAGTCTGCCAAGGCAAATTGCAGCGGTGTCACGCCGCAGAAACTGACGTATTGATGAACCTTGCGCAACTCGGCGGTGAGTGCCGGCGGTGCGACCACGTAGCCGGTTTTCCAACCTGTAACGTGGTAAGTCTTGCCAAAGGAACTGACCACGAAAGCGCGCTGATACAACTCTTCGTGATTCAACACACTGACGTGAGGCACCGCGTCGAACACCAGGTGTTCGTAGACTTCATCGCTGACCAGATAGATGTCGCGACCGCGAATCAAATCCGCCAACTGATCCAGCTCTGCACGGCTGATCAACGCGCCGCTCGGGTTGTGTGGCGAGTTGAGAACAATCATCCGCGTGCGCGGCGTTATGGCTTCGGCCAGCATCTGAAAGTCGATGGAGAAATCATTCAGCCCGAGTTGCACATGCACGCAACGTCCCCCGGCCAATTCCACCGACGGCTCATAACTGTCGTAGCAAGGGTCGAACACGATGACTTCATCGCCGCTGTGGATAACGGCCTGAATCGCGCAAAAGATCGCCAGGGTGGCGCCAGGCGTGATGGTCACTTCGTGGTCGGCATCGACGTTGACGCCATAACTGCGAGCGACTTTCGCCGCCACTTGCTGGCGTAAAGCAGGCAGGCCGGTCATCGGCGAATACTGGTTATGGCCATTGGCGATGTGCCGGCCAACCGCATCACAGAGGGCCTGCGGGGCATCGAAATCGGGAAAACCCTGGGACAGGTTGATCGCCCCGGTCTGCGTCGCGAGTTGAGACATCTGAGTGAAGATAGTGATGCCGACATTCGGCAGCTTACTGGTGATCATCGGTAGCCCCTTGCAGGTGAGCTACAAGTTTCTAGCTGCAAGCTGCAAGTGGTCAAGCGTCAAACCTCCAGACGCAAAAAAGGGCCCTGCAAAGGACCCTTTTCGCTTTTACTTGAAGCTTGCCGCTTGAAACTTAAAGCTGCGTCTATCTCTTATCGCGGCGCTTCTTGTCGGCCTTTTTGTGGTGCGACATCATGCGACGCTTCTTGTTGACCTGACGGTCTGTGAGCGAGTTCTTGTTGCCTTCGTACGGGTTCTCGCCGCCCTTGAATTCGATGCGGATCGGCGTACCGACCAGCTTCAAGACACGACGGTAAGTATTTTCCAGGTAACGAACGTAAGACTTCGGCACCTTCTCGATCTGGTTACCGTGAATCACGATAATTGGCGGGTTCGCGCCACCCAAGTGGGCGTAACGCAGTTTGATACGACGGTTGTTGACCATTGGTGGCGCGTGCTCACCGACCGCGTCTTCCAGAATCTGGGTCAGGCGGTTGGTTGGCCAACGGGTCACGGCGGACTTGAACGAGTTCTGTACCGAGGCGTAGAGGTTGCCCACGCCGGTACCGTGCAGCGCCGAGATGAAGTGGATGTCGGCGTAGTCAACGAAGAACAGTCGACGTTGCAGTTCGACCTTCACGAAGTCACGCTCGCTCGGCGTCATGCCGTCCCACTTGTTGATCGCGATAACCAGCGCGCGACCCGACTCAATGGCGAAGCCCAGCAGGTTGAGGTCGTGGTCCACCACGCCTTCGCGGGCGTCCATCACAAAGATCACCACGTTGGCGTCTTTGATCGCTTGCAGGGTTTTGACCACGGAGAATTTTTCAACTTCTTCGTGGATCTTGCCGCGCTTGCGCACACCAGCGGTGTCGATCAGCGTGTACTTCTCGTCGTTACGCTCGAACGGAATGTAGATACTGTCGCGGGTCGTACCCGGTTGGTCATACACGATGACCCGGTCTTCACCGAGCATGCGGTTGACCAGGGTCGACTTGCCGACGTTCGGGCGACCGATGATGGCGATCTTGATACCGTCTTTTTCGCTTGGGCCAGGAATGCGCTTGGCTTCCTCACCTTCGGCAACGATCTCTTCTTCGCCGTCTTCCGGCTCTTCGTCATCTTTCGGGAAATCGCTCAGGGCGATTTCCAGCATCTGGGTGATGCCACGACCATGAGCACCAGCGATAGGGATCGCGTGGCCCATGCCCAACGGGGCGAATTCCGCGCGGGCCATTTCAGGGTCGATGTTGTCGACCTTGTTGGCAACCACGTAAGAACGCTTGTTACGTTTGCGCAAATGCTCGGCGATCATCTGGTCGGCGGCAGTGAAGCCAGCCTTGGCATCTACCAGGAACAGAACGACATCGGCTTCTTCAATGGCCAGCAGCGACTGCTCGGCCATTTTTTCGTCCATACCATGCTCGTCACCGGAGATACCGCCGGTGTCGACCAGAATGTAGGAACGCCCTTGCCACTTGGCCTCACCGTATTGGCGATCACGGGTCAGACCGGACAAGTCGCCGACGATGGCGTCGCGAGTCCTGGTCAGGCGGTTGAACAAGGTGGACTTGCCGACGTTCGGTCGGCCCACCAGGGCGATTACGGGAACCATGCGGCTCTCCACTTCGTTATTTCAGAAAATACAAAAGCCGCTGCGAGGCAGCGGCTGGTGCTCGGGGCATCACCATGGCTGTTTTTGTGGGAGCGAGCCTGCTCGCGATAAACGCAAAGGCACCGCATTCATTCAGGCCGCAAACGTAATCGTTGACGTCCATCGCGAGCAGGCTCGTTCCACATTCATACCCATAAGTGAAGCAGCCTGGGGCGTTAACCCCAAGCATAGTTGTTACTTAATGGTCAGGGCTTCCAGTTTGCCGCTGTTGCCATATACATAAATCGTGTCACCCACCACCAGCGGACGGGCACGCAGGCCGTCGCTGTCGATCTTTTCGCGGCCGACGAAACGACCGTCCACCTGACTCAGCAGGTGCAGGTAGCCTTCCATATCGCCGACTGCAACGTAGCTGGAGAACACTTCCGGAGCCGACAGTTGGCGGCGGGCCAGCGAATCGTTGCTCCACAACGCGGTGGTGGAACGTTCGTCGACGCCTTCAACGGTGCCCGAAGCCAGGCTCACGTAAACGTTGCCAAACCCCTGGGCGACGCCAGCATAGCTGGAAGCATCACGCTGCCAGAGCTGACGACCGCTTTCCAGGTCCAGTGCCGCAACGCGGCCCTGATAGCTGGCGACGTACAGCGTACCGCCGGACAGCAGCAAGCCGCCGTCGATGTCGACCACACGTTCCAGCTCCGAACGACCCTGTGGGATCGCTACACGTTGTTCCCACACCGGCACGCCGTTGGAGATATTGAGAGCGACCACCTTACCGGTCGACAGACCTGCTACCGCAAAACGGTTGGTCACGATTGGCGCACTGGTGCCGCGCAGCGTCAGGACCGCAGGGGTGCTGTCATACAACCAGCGCTGGTTGCCGGTCGCGGCATCCAGGCCGATCAGACGGTCGTCCTGAGTCTGAACCACTACCACGTCACCGTTGGTGGCCGGCGGTGCGAGAACTTCACTGTTCACGCGAGCGCGCCATTTCTCTTCACCGTTGATCGCGTCCATGGCAACGACTACGCCTTGGAGCGTACCGATCATGACCAGGCCGTAACCCACGCCAACAGCACCGGAAACAGGCAGGTCGAGATCTTTCTTCCACTTGACGTCGCCATTGCTGCGATCCATCGCCATCACCACGCCAGTGACGTCGCCAGCATAGATGGTATCGCCATCAATCGCCGGTACCAGCATGTTGTAGGATTCGCCCTGACCGTCACCGATCGAACGACTCCACTGCTTTTGCAGAACTACTTCTTCTTTGAAGTCGACCAGCTCGGCAGGTGGCAATTCCTTTTTGCTGTTGCTGCTGCAACCCGCGGCCAAAATGGCCAGGGCCAGCAATGCTGCATGTTTCCAACGAATCACGTCACGCATCCCCTTTGGCCAGATCGTCCAGCTTGATTTGCAGGCCACCGACCGCTGCTTCATCCGACAGGGCGGCCTTGGCTTTTTGATACGCCTTGTTCGCTTCGTCGGTACGACCCAACTGCACCAGCAGGTCGCCTTTGAGTTCTTCGCGAGTGGCCAGGAATGCTTTGTCGGTATCGCCTTCGAGCAGTTTCAGGGCTTCATCGGCCTTGTTCTGCGCGGCCAGTACCTGCGCCAGGCGCTGACGGGCAATTTCACCCAGCGCCGGGTTGGCCGGTTTGGCGACAATGGCTTTCAGCTCGGTGGCTGCGTCGTCCAGCTTGGCGCTGTCGACCGCGACTTTCGCCACGAACAGGCTGCCGTACTGCGCGTAGGCGCTACCGCCAAACTCGCTGTTGAGCTTGCCGGCCAGGTCGGCAACACGGGCCGCGTCAGGCTTGCCGTCAGGCGTCAGCGTGGTTTCGAGCAATTGCTGATAGAGCATCGAGGCGCCTTGCGACTGATTGCTCTGATACTTGTGAAAGGCTTGCCAGCCGAACACGATGACCAGCGCCAACAGGCCGCCAGTGACCAAGGGCTTGCCGTTGCGTGACCACCAGTCCTTCAAATCCGCCAGATGTTCCTCTTCGGTACTCGACACCCCAATACTCCTTAATCGCTAAATCGGCTGTTTGACAGCTTCAACCCTGCACGACGCAGGTGGCCAGGTGTGCAGCAAGCGCATCCCAGGCAATACTTTGTTGTTCGCCCTGGCCACGCAGGGGTTTGAAACCTACCACTTGCTGGGCCATCTCATCGTCACCGAGGATCAGCGCATACAGCGCACCGCTCTTGTCGGCCTTCTTGAATTGGCTTTTGAAGCTGCCGGCGCCGGCATTGACTTGCAGGCGCAGGTTGGGCAATTGATCACGAACACGTTCGCTCAGGGCCAGGCCCGCTAGCTCCGCCGCTTCACCGAAGGCGCAGAGATAGACGTCGACCTGACGGGAGATTTCTTCCGGGATCTGCTCCAGGGTTTCAAGCAACAGCACCAAGCGCTCGATACCCATGGCGAAACCAACGCCTGCGGTCGGCTTGCCGCCCATCTGCTCGACCAGACCGTCGTAACGACCACCGGCACACACGGTGCCCTGGGCGCCCAACTTGTCGGTGACCCATTCGAAAACGGTCTTGCTGTAGTAATCCAGCCCGCGAACCAGCTTCGGGTTGATCACATAAGGAATGCCGGCGGCGTCCAGACGAGCCTTGAGGCCCTCGAAGTGCACGCGGGACTCATCATCGAGGTAGTCGGCCATTTTCGGCGCGTCTACCAGGATGGCTTGCGTTTCGGCGTTCTTGGTATCCAGAACCCGCAACGGGTTGGTCTTCAGACGGCGCTGGCTGTCTTCGTCCAGCTTGTCCAGATGCGCGGAGAGAAACTCGACCAGCGCTTCACGATAACGACCGCGCGACTCGGCAGTGCCCAGGCTGTTGAGTTCGAGCTTGACCGCATCACGGATGCCCAGCTCGCCCCACAGGCGCCAGGTCAGCACGATCAGCTCAGCATCGATGTCCGGACCGTCGAGATTGAACACCTCGACACCGATCTGATGGAACTGGCGATAACGGCCTTTCTGTGGACGCTCGTGACGGAACATCGGGCCGATGTACCACAGTTTCTGCACCTGGCCACCGCCAGTGATGCCGTGCTCAAGCACTGCACGCACGCAGGCGGCCGTGCCTTCAGGACGCAGGGTCAGGGAGTCACCGTTACGGTCGTCGAAGGTGTACATCTCTTTTTCGACGATGTCAGTCACTTCACCGATGGAGCGTTTGAACAGCTCAGTGAACTCGACGATCGGCATGCGGATCTGCTTGTAACCGTAGTTATCCAGCAGACGCGAAACAGTGCCCTCGAAATGACGCCACAGGGGAGTCTGTTCGGGCAGGATATCGTTCATGCCGCGAATGGCTTGCAGAGACTTGCTCACAATAAATCCTTAAATTCGTTCGGCTCGTTAGTCAGGCTCAGCCACGCGCAATAACGGCAGCGTCAGCTTCGACCTTTTCGGCCGCTTTCTGGCGGATCAAGCGTTCAAGCTCATCCACCAGATTGTCATTCGTCAGTTTCTGCGACGGCTTGCCGTCGATGTAAATCAGGTTTGGTGTGCCGCCGGTCAAGCCGATATGGGCTTCTTTGGCTTCACCGGGCCCGTTGACCACGCATCCGATGACCGCGACATCCAGCGGCACCAGCAGGTCTTCGAGACGCCCTTCCAGCTCGTTCATGGTTTTGACAACATCGAAGTTCTGCCGCGAGCAGCTCGGGCAGGCGATGAAGTTGATGCCACGGGAACGCAGATGCAGGGATTTGAGAATGTCGTAGCCGACTTTCACTTCCTCGACCGGGTCAGCCGCCAACGAGATGCGAATAGTATCGCCAATCCCTTCGGCGAGCAGCATACCGAGGCCCACGGCGGATTTCACTGTGCCTGAACGCAAACCACCCGCTTCAGTGATACCCAGGTGCAGCGGCTGGACGATTTCCTTGGCCAACAGGCGGTAGGCTTCGACGGCCATGAACACGTCGGAGGCCTTCACGCTGACCTTGAAGTCCTGGAAATTCAGGCGCTCGAGGTGCTCGACGTGACGCAGGGCTGACTCGACCAGCGCAGCCGGGGTGGGCTCGCCGTACTTCTTTTGCAGGTCTTTTTCCAGGGAGCCGGCATTGACACCGATGCGGATCGGAATCCCGCGATCACGGGCCGCATCGACCACCGCACGTACACGGTCTTCACGACCGATATTGCCCGGGTTGATCCGCAGGCAGTCAACACCCAACTCGGCCACGCGCAATGCAATCCGGTAGTCGAAGTGGATGTCAGCGACCAAGGGCACTTTGACCAGTTGCTTGATCTTGCCGAAGGCTTCAGCGGCATCCATGTCCGGCACGGAAATGCGCACGATATCGACGCCAGCAGCTTCCAGACGATTGATCTGGGCTACGGTGGCGGCAACGTCATTGGTGTCGCTGTTGGTCATGCTCTGCACAGCGATAGGCGCATCGCCGCCAACAGGCACGTTACCGACCCAGATCTTGCGGGATTCGCGACGTTTGATTGGAGATTCGCCGTGCATGACTTATTGACCCAACTTCAGGCGAGCAGTCTCGCCACTGGTGAACGGAGCGACATCAACCGCCTGACCGTTGTAGCTGACCTGCGCGCCACGGGCGAAGCCCAGACGCACAGAAAACGGCGGCTTGCCGCTGACGGAAACGCTGTCGCCTTTACGCTTGAGACCACTCAACAATACCTTGCCAGCGCCATCGGTCACTTGCGCCCAGCAGTCTGCGGTGAACTTCAGCTGAACCTGGCCTTGGCCGGCCACTGGAGCTGTCGTGGCTGGAGCGGGAGCGCTCGGAGCGGTCACCACCGGTGCTGGGACGGCTGGAACAGCCGGAGCCGGAGCGGCCGGTGCTGCAACAACTGGAGCGACGTTGTGTGTCGGGGTAACCGGCGTCGGCGCTGTCGGAACAACAGCAGGTGCGGCGCCTTCGGCTTCAGCCGGCGCTTCGGAGGAGGTTTCAGCTTGCGGTAACGCCAGCGGAGTAGCGCTTTCAGCCTGACCTTGCGCGACGGCCTGGTCTTCCGGCTCGTCCAGCGGATGAATCTGGGTGGTGCCGTCGGCGCCTTCCACTTCAACGTGCTCCGGAGTGAGGCCGATCAAGTCCTTGGTACGCAGCGAGGTTTGATCCTGCCACCAGACAAAACCGCCACCAATCACGGCGATCAGCAACAACAGGCTGACAATTCGCAAAATAGTATGGGAAACCCGCACCGGCTCTTCGATACGACCCAGGCTGTGCACGCTGCTGCCGTGGGAATCGGTGCCCGTCGATTGGTCGAACTGCTGGACAAGAACGGCCTGGTCCATGCCCAGCAATTTGGCGTAAGCACGGATATAACCGCGAGCAAAGGTATGCCCAGGCAGCTTGTCGAATGCGCCGGCTTCCAGATTGCTCAAGGAGGTGACAGTGAGGTTGAGCTTGAGGGCCACTTCGGCCAGCGACCAGCCATTGCTTTCGCGGGCCTGGCGCAAAGTCTCACCGGGGTTAACGCGATTCGCTGCTACAACTTCGGGATGCGCCGCTTTCATCATTGCTCCGACAGGTATTGCTGATATTCCGGGGTACCGGGATAGAGTCGTTTTAGTTGCAGGCTCGCACTGGCGGCCTTGTCGCGATCATCGAACACTGTTGCCAGCCGAACGCCGAGCAATAGACTACGTGCATTTTGCTCGGCCAGCAGACTAAAACGATCGTAATAGTCACGCGCGGGCACATAATGCCTGTCTTCGAAGGACAACTCAGCCATTTCGAGTAATGCACGTGGCTGTTGGCGATTCAAACGCAGGGCTTTTTCCAATTGCTGCTGCGCGAGATCGCGCTCACCCAGCTTTGATGCGGTCATGCCCAGGTTCTCGAATACTCGCGAACGCTCAGGATACAGCGTATCGGCGGCGGCCTGTTCAAAGCGCTCGTACGCCTCTTTGTAACGTCTTTCCTCGAACAGAAAGCTGCCGTAGTTGTTCAAGATTCGCGCATCGTCGGGGCGGGAAGACAGCGCCTTGCGAAAATGCTGGTCTGCCAATTCAGGCTCCATTTCAGCCTGAAACACCAACCCGAGTGCCGCATTGGCATCCGGGTCCGAGTCATCCAGCTCCAATGCCTTTTTCAGCGGGATTTTAGCGCGTTCGGTCATGCCTTGTTGCAAGTAGCCCAAGCCCAGTTGCACGTAAGCAACTCGCGCCTCATCACGGCCCTTGCTGGTCTTCATCGGGTTGAAATCGCCCGACAGGACACAACCAGCACACAGGCTGGCCCACAGCAAAAGCAGCGCGAAGCGCAGGGACATAGAGATCCTCTCTTGAATTATTTCGCGGCGTTTTTGGCCATATCGTTTTCGGCGCTCAACTCGCGCACGGCGATATAACGTTCGCTGCGACGGGTGCGATCCAGCACCTGCCCTACCAATTGGCCACACGCGGCATCGATGTCTTCACCGCGGGTGGTGCGTACGGTGACATTGAAGCCTGCATGGTGAAGCTGATCCTGAAACCGGCGAATCGCGTTGTTGCTCGGGCGCTCGTAACCGGAATGCGGGAACGGGTTGAACGGAATCAGGTTGATCTTGCACGGGATGTTCTTGAGCAACTCGATCATTTCAACGGCATGTTCAACCTTGTCGTTGATGTCCTTGAGCAAGGTGTACTCGATGGTCAGCACGCGCTTTTCGCCCAGGGACGACATATAGCGCTGGCACGACTCGAGCAGCATCTTAAGCGGATACTTCTTGTTGATCGGCACCAATTGGTTACGCAATGCGTCATTCGGTGCGTGCAGCGACAACGCCAGGGAGACGTCGATGTGCTTGGACAGCTCATCAATCATCGGCACCACGCCGGAGGTCGACAGGGTCACACGGCGCTTGGAAATGCCGTAACCCAGGTCGTCCATCATCAGATGCATGGCCGCAACGACGTTGTCGAAGTTCAGCAGCGGCTCGCCCATGCCCATCATCACCACGTTGGTGATGGCACGGTCGGCGGTCGCCGGGATGCTGCCGAACGATTTATTGGCAATCCACACCTGACCGATGACTTCGGCGGCGGTGAGGTTGCTGTTGAAACCTTGCTTGCCGGTGGAGCAGAAACTGCAATCCAGGGCACAGCCTGCCTGGGACGAAACGCACAGAGTGCCGCGCTTGCCTTGGGGAATGTACACAGTCTCGACGCAGCTGCCGGACGCCACGCGCACCACCCACTTACGGGTGCCGTCGGTGGAAATGTCCTCGCTGACCACTTCAGGACCGCGAACTTCGGCAATAACCTTGAGCTTGTCGCGCAAGGCCTTGCTGACGTTCGTCATGGCGTCGAAATCATCGACGCCAAGGTGGTGAATCCATTTCATTACCTGACCGGCACGGAAACGCTTCTCCCCGATTGAGTCGAAGAATTTTTCCATTTCCTGTTGAGTCAGACCCAGCAGGTTGGTTTTTACAGTCGATGTAGTCATGGATTCACCTTCACTCTTAAGCAATGCTTAGCGAGTGGTTACTTCAGTAGCTGCGAAGAAGTACGAGATTTCGCGAGCAGCAGCGGCTTCGGAGTCCGAACCGTGTACAGCGTTGGCATCGATGGAATCAGCGAAGTCAGCGCGGATGGTGCCGGCAGCAGCTTCTTTAGGGTTGGTAGCGCCCATCAGCTCACGGTTCAGAGCGATAGCGTTTTCGCCTTCCAGTACCTGAACAACAACCGGGCCGGAGATCATGAAAGCAACCAGGTCGCCGAAGAAACCACGAGCGCTGTGCTCAGCGTAGAAGCCTTCAGCTTCAGCTTTGGACAGTTGCTTCAGTTTCGAAGCTACAACGCGCAGGCCTGCTTTTTCGAAACGAGTGGTGATCTCGCCGATGACGTTTTTTGCAACAGCGTCGGGCTTGATGATGGAGAAAGTACGTTGAACAGCCATGGTGTAACTCCAGAAACGGTAATTTGTGAAAAATTAAACCCGCGAATTATACGCGGGTTATTGGGTATTGCCTAACTGCGTACGGCGCAGACTCAGTCTGCTTCTTCGATCCAGGCGGCCTGAATGGCTTCAAGCACCTTCTCGCCACCGCGGGTCGGATCATCACTGAATTCCGGCAATGCCAGCACCCATTGGTGCAGATCGACGAAGTTCACATAACGCGGATCCACTTCCGGCCTGGACTCAGCCAACTGGATCGCGATTTCCAGCACATCAACCCATTTCAGACTCATGTCGCTTCCTTGAATCAGTGCGGCGCTTCAGCCGCATGGTTGAGCGAATATTTCGGAATTTCAACGGTCAGGTCTTCAGTCCCGACTTTGGCCTGACAGGCCAGGCGGGACTGAGCTTCCAGCCCCCAAGCCTTATCAAGATAGTCTTCTTCCAGCTCGTCAGCCTCTTCCAGCGAGTCAAAGCCTTCACGAATCAGGCAGTGACAGGTGGTGCAGGCACAGACGCCGCCACAGGCACTTTCCATCTCGATATGGTGCTCATGCGCCAGTTCGAGGATGGACGTACCGGTCTCAGCTTCAACAACCATGCCATCCGGGCAAAACTTCTCGTGTGGCAGAAAAATGACCTGCGGCATCGTTATTCCTCAATCTCATTCAGGTTGCGCCCCGCCAGCGCGGCTTTCACCGTCGAATCCAGGCGGCGGGCAGCAAAGGCGTCGGTCACTTGCGACAGACGCTTGGTCTGCTGCTCGATGGCGTAACCATCAGTACCTTTCATCAGTTCGGTCAGTTCCTGCACCTGCATGTCGATGACCAGACGCTCTTCGGCGTCGAGCAAACGCTCGCCATCAGCCTCCAGAGCCGCCTGCACCGCTTCAATCAGGCGTTGTGCGTCGACCTGCTGCTCACGCAGCACACGGGCGACCTTGTCGTCATTGGCGTGCTGGAACGAATCCTTGAGCATCTTGGCGATTTCGCCGTCGGTCAGACCGTAGGACGGCTTGACCTGAATGCTCGCTTCAACGCCCGAACCCAATTCACGAGCCGAGACGCTGAGCAGACCGTCGGCATCGACCTGGAAGGTCACGCGAATCTTCGCCGCACCGGCCACCATCGCCGGAATGCCGCGCAATTCAAAGCGCGCCAGGGAGCGGCAGTCGCTGATCAGCTCGCGCTCGCCTTGCAACACATGAATCGCCATGGCCGACTGGCCGTCTTTGTAGGTGGTGAAGTCCTGAGCACGAGCGACGGGGATGGTGGTGTTGCGCGGAATCACCTTCTCCATCAGTCCGCCCATGGTTTCCAACCCCAGGGACAACGGAATCACGTCAAGCAACAGCAGTTCATCGCCATCGCGCTTGTTACCAGCCAGCGTATCAGCCTGGATCGCAGCACCGATGGCCACCACTTGATCCGGATCGATTTCAGTCAGCGGCTGACGACCAAAGGCTTCAGCGACCGCCTCGCGAACGCGCGGCACGCGAGTCGAGCCGCCAACCATGACCACCGCATGAACTTCGTCCAACTCGACACCGGAATCACGCACCGCACGGCGGCAGGCTTTCAGGCTGCGAGCGACCATCGGTTCGATCAGCGCATCAAAGGCTTCGCGGGTCAGCTCGGCTTTCCAGTCGCCGTGAGCCACTTCAACCGACGAGGCATTGGTCAGCGCTTCTTTGGCCGCACAGGCCGTTTGTAGCAGTTGACGCTGCGCGCCCGGATCGAGGTCGGCGGACAAACCGGCGCTCTCGATGATCCAGCCAGCAATCGCGTGATCGAAGTCATCGCCGCCCAGCGCGCTGTCGCCGCCGGTAGCCAACACTTCAAACACACCGCCGGTCAGGCGCAGAATCGAAATATCGAAGGTGCCGCCGCCCAAGTCATAAATGGCGACCAGGCCTTCAGCGTGTTGATCCAGCCCGTAAGCGACCGCCGCAGCAGTTGGCTCATTGAGCAAGCGCAGCACGTTCAGACCAGCCAGTTTGGCCGCATCCTTGGTGGCTTGACGCTGCGCATCATCGAAATAGGCCGGAACGGTGATCACGGCTCCGACCAGCTCACCACCCAACGTCGCTTCGGCGCGCTGACGCAGCACTTTGAGGATGTCGGCGGAGACTTCGACCGGGCTTTTCGGCCCCTGGATGGTGTCTATGAACGGCATGTGCGATTCGCCACCGACAAAGCGGTACGGCAGTTGATCGCCCAATTGCTTGACGTCGGACAAACCACGACCCATCAAGCGCTTGACCGACAGCACCGTGTTCAACGGATCGGTAGCGGCAGCCAGCTTGGCTGACTCGCCGACTTCGACGCGATCGGCGTGATAACGCACGGCAGACGGCAGAATGACCCGCCCATCAGCATCGGCAAGAGGCTCGGAAAGACCACTGCGCAACGCAGCGACCAGCGAATTGGTAGTGCCCAAGTCGATCCCCACAGCCAGACGACGCTGGTGCGGTTGAGGACTTTGGCCGGGTTCGGCGATCTGCAGTAGGGCCATTGGTATCAGGACTTATCTGTATATCAGGCGTGCGACCGGAGCGGCACTGGGTTAATCGTCGAGGCGCTCTTCTAACTGGCGCACTTCGTAGGTGAGCTTGTCGAGGAACTGCATGCGCCGCATCAGGCGTTCGGCCTGTTCACGGTGCGCCGCGTCATTCCAACAAGCCGCGAAGCTTTGGTTCAGTACATCCTGAGCGGTTTTCAGCCGACGCTTGAACGCTGCAACACCCGCCATATCGGCACTGTCTTGCAGGTCTTCAAGCTCTTCACGCAGCGCCATCTGCTGCAGAAGAAACTCCGGATCATGCACCGTGACCTCCAGCGGCAGCTCGCCACAATTCAAAGCAAGCAAGTAACGCGCACGCTTTGGGGGACTTTTGAGCGTCTGGTAGGCCTCGTTGAGGCTCGCGGATTGCTCTAGCGCCAACCGCTGCTCACGCTCGGAAGCATCAGCAAAGCGGTCCGGATGAACACTGCGCGCCAACTCACGGTAGCGCGTAGCCAGCTGATCGAGGTCCAGATTGAAACTCGGTTGCAGCTCAAATAAAGCGAAATGACAAGGAGTACCCACGACAAGCCTCAGATGTTGAAGCTTTCGCCGCAGCCACATTCACCGCGTACGTTGGGGTTGTTGAACTTGAAGCCTTCGTTCAACCCTTCCTTGACGAAATCGAGCTCGGTGCCGTCCAGGTAGGCCAGGCTTTTCGGGTCGATAATCACTTTTTCACCGTGACTTTCGAACACCTGATCCTCTTCAACCACCTCGTCGACAAACTCCAGCACGTAGGCAAGGCCGGAACAGCCTGTGGTGCGAACACCCAGACGAATCCCTTCACCTTTGCCGCGCCCGTCGAGGGAGCGCCGCACGTGTCGAGCAGCCGCTTCTGTCATGCTGATAGCCATCGGTGACTCCTTACTCGTCGCCAAAACCTGAAAGTCAGATCAAGCCTTTCTTCTGCTTGTAGTCGCGAACGGCCGCTTTGATAGCGTCTTCAGCGAGTACGGAGCAGTGAATTTTCACTGGCGGCAGGGCCAGTTCTTCAGCCAGCTGAGTGTTCTTGATGGTCTCTGCTTCATCCAGAGTCTTGCCTTTCATCCACTCGGTCGCCAGGGAGCTGGAGGCGATAGCCGAACCGCAACCATAAGTCTTGAACTTGGCGTCTTCGATGATGCCTTGCTCGTTGACCTTGATTTGCAGGCGCATAACGTCGCCGCATGCCGGAGCGCCGACCATGCCGGTGCCGACATCAGGATCTTCCGCGTCCATCTTGCCGACGTTGCGCGGGTTTTCGTAGTGGTCGATGACCTTTTCGCTGTAAGCCATGATGCTTATTCCTCACTCATCAGAGAGTCGCTCTTTAAGCCCTGCAAAATTTGGTTTGACAGGGCCGGTTCGCGGCGACTTGAAATCAGTGTGCCGCCCACTCGATTTTCGAAATGTCGACACCGTCTTTGTACATGTCCCACAGCGGCGACAGAGTGCGCAGCTTGGTAACGGCCTCGCAGACTTTCTGCGCGGCGTAGTCGATTTCTTCTTCGGTAGTGAAACGGCCGAAGGTGAAGCGAATCGAGCTGTGTGCCAGTTCGTCGTTGCGGCCCAGGGCGCGCAGTACGTACGAAGGCTCCAGTGATGCGGAGGTGCAAGCCGAACCGGACGACACTGCCAGATCCTTGAGCGCCATGATCAGCGACTCGCCTTCAACGTAGTTGAAGCTCAGGTTCAGGTTGTGCGGTACGCGAGCGGTCATGCTGCCGTTGATGTACAGCTCTTCCAGGCCTTCGACCTGTTTGAAGAAGCGGTCACTCAGGGCTTTGATACGGACGTTTTCGGCAGCCATGTCTTCTTTGGCCACACGGAAAGCTTCACCCATACCGACGATCTGGTGGGTCGCCAGGGTACCGGAACGCATGCCACGCTCGTGACCGCCGCCGTGCATGGTCGCTTCGATGCGAACACGCGGCTTGCGGCTGACGTACAGCGCGCCGATGCCTTTAGGACCATAGGTTTTGTGGGCAGAGAACGACATCAGGTCGACTTTCAGCTTCGACAGGTCGATATCGACCTTGCCGGTGGACTGAGCGGCATCGACGTGGAACAGGATGCCCTTGGAACGGGTCAATTCGCCGATGGCGGCGATGTCGTTGATGGTGCCGATTTCGTTGTTTACGTGCATGACCGAGACCAGGATCGTGTCGTCACGCAGTGCCGCTTCGATCATGGCCGGCGTTACCAGACCATCAGTCTGAGGCTCGAGGTAGGTCACTTCGAAGCCTTCACGCTCCAATTGGCGCATGGTGTCGAGGACAGCCTTGTGCTCAATCTTGGTGGTGATCAAGTGTTTGCCTTTGGTCGCATAGAAATGCGCCGCACCCTTGATTGCCAGGTTGTCGGATTCGGTGGCACCGGAGGTCCAGACGATTTCACGCGGATCGGCGTTGACCAGGTCGGCGACCTGACGGCGGGCGTTTTCGACGGACTCTTCAGCTTTCCAACCGAACACATGGGAACGGGACGCCGGGTTACCGAAGTTTCCGTCGACCAGCAGGCATTCGCTCATTTTTTGCGCAACACGCGGATCAACCGGGGTGGTCGCAGAGTAATCAAGGTAAATCGGCAATTTCATGGACTATCTCCTAAATCAGGCTGGCTGGCGTGCCGTTAGCTCTTTGGCTGTCATTCGACGGCGGACGCTTCAATCTTGTCCAGGCGTGGCGCCTTGCTGTTGCAACGGCGCTGGTCCTGACGCTGGGCTATATCTTGTACCTCACGGCGAGTCACAAGGTCAGCCAAGCTGATACCGCTCAGAAATTCGTGAATCTGCAGGCTCAGGTCGCACCACAAGTGATGTGTCAGACAGGTATCGCCTGAATGGCAATCGCCTTGACCCTGGCATTTGGTTGCATCGACCGATTCGTTCACTGCATCGATCACCTGAGCCACCTGAATGCCCTGCATGTCGCGGGACAACTGGTAGCCGCCGCCCGGACCACGGACGCTGGACACCAGATTGCTGCGGCGCAACTTGGCGAAAAGCTGTTCGAGGTAGGACAGAGAGATGCCTTGGCGCTCGGAGATATCGGCCAGGGACACCGGCCCGTGCTGCGCGTGCAACGCCAGATCGAGCATGGCGGTCACGGCGTATCGGCCTTTTGTAGTCAGTCGCATGGACAATTACCACGGAGTTCAGAATGGGCCGAGTATGCAATTCCCGAGTATTTAAGTCAACTATAAGACCTAGTACTTTAGTCAGGTTTACCCACAAAAGAGCGGCCGCATCATAGCAAAGGCTGGGCGGTTACAGCCAGCAATTGCGCGTTATCGTTCATCGCGAGCAGGCTCGCTCCCACAGGGAATCGCATTTCAATTGTGGGAGCGAGCCTGCTCGCGATGGGGTCAGCGTGGTTTAGCTGGCCTGACTCTGATCCTTGTCCTTCACACAGGCGAAGTCTTCTTCGCGCAGTTCAGGCAGTTCTTTCGCACAGTAATTACTACCCAGATCCTTCAGTGCGCCACACATCCCCTCCAGACGCCCATCGACCGCCTGCAAGTGGTCCAGCAACTGACCAATGGCACGCGCTACCGGGTCCGGCATGTCTTCGCCGACACCGTAGGCATCGAAGCCGATCTTCTCGGCCATGGCTTTACGCTTGGCATCCTGCTCGTCATCGGACTTGACGATGATCCGCCCCGGAATTCCCACCACCGTAGCCCCCGGAGGAACCGCTTTGGTCACTACAGCATTGGAACCGACTTTGGCACCCGCGCCGACGGTAAACGGGCCAAGTACTTTGGCGCCCGCACCGACAACCACGCCATCTTCAAGGGTCGGGTGACGCTTGCCCTTGTTCCAGCTGGTCCCGCCCAGCGTCACACCTTGATAAAGGGTGACGTCGTTGCCGATCTCGGCGGTTTCACCAATGACGATGCCCATACCATGGTCAATAAAGAAGCGACGACCCACCTTGGCACCTGGATGGATCTCGATCCCGGTCAACCAGCGACCGAAGTTCGACACCAGCCGCGCCAGCCATTTCAGCTCTGCGCGCCACAAGGCCGCCGACAGACGGTGAATCCAGATGGCATGCATACCCGGGTAGCACGTCAGAACTTCAAAGGCGTTGCGCGCTGCCGGGTCACGATGGAAAACACTCTGGATATCTTCACGCAAACGCTCGAACATTTTTAATCCTTCCGCTTTAGAAGCTCGCCACGGGCCGCTTTTTGGGTTTCCGTGAGGATGCCACGCAATATATTCATTTCCGCCCGACTGACCGAGCTACGTCCGTACAACCGGCGTAGGCGCGCCATCAAGTGCCGGGGTTTTTCCGGATCGAGGAATTCGATGGCCACCAGGGTTTGCTCCAGGTGCTCATAGAATCGCTCCAGCTCATCCATGGTCGCCAGCTCACCACTTTTGGTGGACGCCACTTCATCCTTCTCGACCTTGCTCGGCTGCCCTTGGGCCGCGAGCCAGGACATGCGCACTTCATAGCCCAGCACCTGCACCGCCGCCCCAAGGTTCAGTGAACTGAACTCAGGGTCTGATGGAATGTGCACGTGATAATGACATCGCTGCAGCTCTTCATTGGTCAGGCCGGAATCTTCACGACCAAATACCAAGGCAATCTCGGCGCCCTGCCCAGCCTCTTCTACCACTTTCACACCGCATTCGCGGGGATCGAGCAACGGCCAGGGAATGCGACGGTCACGCGCACTGGTGCCGAGCACCAGATTGCAGCCGACCAAGGCATCTTCCAAAGTGGCGACGACTTGCGCGTTTTCAAGAATATCCCCGGCACCGGAAGCACGGGCATCGGCTTCGTGATGCGGGAACAACCGCGGTTCGACCAGCACCAGCCGCGACAGGCCCATGTTCTTCATGGCACGCGCAGCCCCGCCGATGTTGCCGGGATGGCTGGTATTGACCAGGACGACACGAATGTTATGCAGCACGGAGGCGCTCTCAAACACAGAATTAGGGAGCCGAATCTTACAGTTACTACTACCGTTAAGCTATGAAAGCGAACACCGACCTTCACCTGTAGAAAAGTTCTGATAGAATGCCCGGCTTTCTTTAACAACCTTAGGTGACACATCCATGCAGCCCATGCTGAATATCGCGCTGCGCGCCGCCCGCAGCGCCAGTGAATTGATTTTCCGCTCCATCGAGCGCCTGGATACCATCAAGGTCGACGAAAAAGACGCCAAGGATTACGTATCCGAGGTGGATCGCGCCGCCGAACAGAAAATCATCGATGCACTGCGCAAGGCTTACCCGAATCACTCGATCCTGGGTGAAGAAACCGGCATGCACGCCGGCAACGGCATCGAAGGCGAAGAGTACCTGTGGATCATTGATCCGCTGGACGGCACCACCAACTTCCTGCGTGGCATTCCTCACTTCGCTGTCAGCATCGCCTGCAAATACCGTGGTCGCCTGGAACACGCTGTTGTTCTGGACCCGGTTCGTCAGGAAGAATTCACCGCCAGCCGTGGTCGCGGCGCCCAACTGAACGGTCGTCGCCTGCGCGTCAGCGGTCGCACCAGCCTGGACGGCGCCCTGCTGGGTACCGGCTTCCCGTTCCGTGACGATCAGATGGACAACCTTGAAAATTACCTGGGCATGTTCCGCGCCCTGGTTGGCCAGACCGCCGGCATCCGCCGCGCCGGCTCGGCGAGCCTGGACCTGGCCTATGTGGCTGCCGGTCGTTTCGACGCGTTCTGGGAGTCGGGCCTGTCCGAGTGGGACATGGCCGCAGGCGCCCTGCTGATCCAGGAAGCCGGTGGTTTGATCAGCGACTTCACCGGCGGTCACGACTTCCTTGAAAAAGGCCACGTCGTTGCCGGTAACACCAAGTGCTTCAAAGCAGTGTTGACGGCGATCCAGCCGCACCTGCCGCCTTCGCTGAAGCGCTAAGCGCCCAGCGACAGAGAAAGCACCCTTCGGGGTGCTTTTTTTATGCCCATGATTTGTTTATCACCCCCACCCCCTGTGGGAGCCGGGCTTGCCCGCGATAGCGTTGTGTCAACCACCATGAATAGTGCAGGTGAAACCGCCATCGCGGGCAAGCCCGGCTCCCACAGGGTTTCAGGTGTTCCCGCAGCTGTATTCCAGGCACAAAAAAAGCACCTCGAAAGGTGCTTTTTTTTGACTCTCAAACCGGAGTATTTAGCGGTTCTCGTCATTCTGCGACAGGATCAGCTTGCCTTCCTTATCGACCGGAATCTGGTTACCCGGATCGCGATCCATCCGCACTTTGCCTTCCTTGCCATCCAGCGAATACCGAACATCGTAACCAACAACCTTGTCGCTGATGTCATTCACGGTATTGCAACGAGTTTGAGTCGTGGTGTAGGTGTCACGCTCTTGCATGCCTTCTTGAACCTTGTTACCCGCGTAACCACCACCAACCGCGCCCGCGACCGTAGCAATTTTCTTGCCGGTGCCGCCGCCGATCTGATTACCCAGCAAGCCACCCGCTAATGCACCGACCACCGTACCGGCGATCTGATGCTGATCTTTGACCGGCGCCTGCCGAGTCACGGTAACGTCCTTGCAAACTTCACGTGGCGTCTTGATCTGTGTCTTGACCGGTTCAACGGCTAGTACTTGCGCATACTGAGGGCCGCTTTTAACCAAGCTGTAGGTGGCAACAGCACCCCCGGCAGTTACACCGACAGCACCCAAAACCGCACCAACCAGCATCGACTTGTTCACATGAACCTCCTGACCATCACATGCGGGAAAACCCGCGCTTCTCCCAGCCTTGGAGCACAAAAAAAGGCGCGAGTTCAACTCGCGCCTTTTTTGGCAGACAGCTGGAAAGCGATAACCGTTATGGACGGTCGTCGACTTCCTTCTCGGTCGCCGCAGGAGGAATCAAATCCTCGCTGTTGAGGTTCAGCCAGATCAGTACCACGTTCGCGATGTAGATCGACGAGTAAGTACCCGCCAGAACACCGATGAACAGGGCAATGGAGAAGCCGAACAGGTTGTCGCCACCGAAGAACAGCAAGGCCGAAATCGCCAGCAACGTCGAGATCGACGTCGCCATGGTCCGCAGCAGGGTTTGCGTGGTCGAGATGTTGATGTTCTCGATCAGCGATGCCTTGCGCAGCACACGGAAGTTCTCACGAACCCGGTCGAATACCACGATGGTGTCGTTGAGCGAGTAACCAATGATCGCCAGCACCGCCGCCAATACCGTCAGATCGAAGGTGATCTGGAAGAACGACAGGATACCGATGGTCACGATCACGTCGTGGATCAACGAAACAATCGCACCGACCGCAAACTTCCACTGAAAGCGGAACGCCAGGTAGATCAGGATGCCGCCCAGCGCCATCAGCATGCCGAGGCCGCCCTGGTCGCGCAGCTCTTCACCGACCTGCGGGCCGACGAACTCGACGCGCTTGACCTGTGCCGGGTTATCGCCACCGACCTTTTGCAAGGCATCAGCCACCTGGTGACCCAGTTGCGGATCTTCACCCGGCATACGCACCAGCAAGTCGGTAGTTGCACCAAAGCTTTGCACGATGGCCTCGTGATAACCCGCTGTCACCAACTGCTCACGCACCTTGGTGACGTCGGCCGGACGTTCGTAGGTCAGCTCAATGAGCGTACCGCCGGTGAAGTCCAGACCCCAGTTCATGCCCTTGTGGAAGACGCTGAAAATGGCCAGCGCCGTAAGGAACAATGTGACGCCGAACGCAAAGTTGCGAACGCCCATGAAGTTGATTGTACGTAACATGGCAGCCCCTTAAATCCACAACTTCTTGAAGTCACGACCGCCGAAGATCAGGTTGACCATCGCGCGGGTCACCATGATGGCCGTGAACATCGAGGTAAAGATCCCGAGGGACATGGTCACTGCGAAGCCTTTGACGGGACCTGTGCCCATCGCAAAGAGAATCCCGCCGACCAGCAATGTTGTCAGGTTGGCGTCGAGAATCGCGGTGAATGCCCGGCCGAAGCCTTCGTTGATTGCCCGTTGTACGGTCATGCCCGCCGCGATCTCTTCACGTATCCGCGAGAAGATCAGTACGTTGGCGTCGACCGCCATACCCATGGTCAACACGATACCGGCGATACCTGGCAGGGTCAGCGTTGCACCCAGCAAAGACATCAAGGCCAGCAACAGCACCATGTTCACCGCCAATGCGACGGTGGCGATGATGCCGAAGAAGCGGTAGATGGCGATGATAAACAGCGAGACAAACAGCATGCCCCACAGCGATGCATCGATACCTTTGGTGATGTTGTCGGCACCCAGGCTTGGACCAATGGTGCGCTCTTCAGCGAAGTACATCGGTGCAGCCAGACCACCGGCACGCAGCAGCAGCGCCAGTTCGGACGACTCGCCCTGACCGTTCAGACCAGTGATGCGGAACTGAGCACCCAGCGGCGACTGAATGGTCGCCAGGCTGATGATCTTCTTCTCTTCTTTAAACGTTTGAACCGCGACGTCTTTCTCGACGCCGTTGACCATTTGCTTGACGTAAGTGGTCACTGGACGCTGTTCGATGAAGATCACCGCCATGCTGCGACCGACATTGCTGCGAGTCGCACGACTCATCAGCTCGCCACCGTGGCCATCCAGACGGATGTTCACTTCTGGCGTGCCGTGCTCGCCGAAGCCAGCCTTGGCGTCAGTCACCTGGTCACCAGTGATGATCAGGCCACGCTCGATCTGTGCCGGCGGACGCTTGCCTTCACGGAACTCGAAAGTTTCGGAGGTGGCTTTCGACGCACCCGGCTCAGCGGCCAGACGGAACTCAAGGTTGGCCGTCTTGCCAAGGATACGCTTGGCTTCCGCGGTGTCCTGAACGCCTGGCAGCTCAACCACGATGCGGTTGGCGCCTTGACGCTGAACGATCGGTTCGGCAACACCCAGCTCGTTGACGCGGTTACGTACCGTGGTCAAGTTTTGCTTGATGGAGTATTCGCGGATTTCCGCCAGCTTGGCCGGGGTCATCGCCAGACGCAGCACCGGTTGACCATTGAGGTCAGCCGGAACAATGTCGAAATCGTTGAAGTTCTTGCGGATCAGCGCACGGGCTTCTTCGCGGGCTGCTTCATCAGTGAAGCCCAACTGAATGGCACCGTTGAATTGCGGCAGGCTGCGATAGCGCACTTTATCTTTACGCAACAGGCTCTTCACATCGCCTTCGTACACTTTCAAGCGTGCGTCGATTGCCTTGTCCATGTCCACTTCCAGCAGGAAGTGCACACCACCAGACAAGTCCAGACCCAGCTTCATCGGGTGCGCGCCAAGGCTGCGCAGCCATTGCGGCGTGGTTTGTGCCAGGTTCAGTGCAACGACGTAGTCATCACCCAACGCCTTGCGCACGACGTCTTTGGCAGGCAGCTGATCTTCAGCCTTGGTCAAACGAATCAGACCGCCCTTGCCGTTCGCCGACAGCGTTGCAGCCTTGACGTTGATCCCGGATTCCTTGAGCGCAGCGCTCACGCGATCCAGATCAGCCTGATTGACGAGCAGCGCAGTACTAGCACCGCTGACCTGAATGGCCGGGTCATCAGGATATAGATTGGGAGCGGAATAAATCAGACCGACCGCCAGCACCGCCAGGATCAGAATGTATTTCCACAGAGGGTATTTGTTCAGCATCACGCCGCCCGTTTATGACGCGGGGCGCCTTGCGCGCCCCGTCGATTGAATATGAAGTTGAAACTTAGATCGCTTTCAGCGTGCCTTTTGGCAGCGTGGCGGCAATAGCGCCTTTCTGGAACTTCATTTCGACAGTGTCGGAAACTTCCAGAACAACGAAATCGTCTGCCACTTTAGTGATCTTGCCGGCGATACCACCGGTGGTCACAACTTCATCGCCTTTTTGCAGGCTGCTCAGCAGGTTTTTCTGCTCTTTGGCGCGCTTGGCCTGTGGACGCCAGATCATCAGGTAGAAGATGACCAGGAAACCGACCAGGAAAATCCACTCAAAGCCGCCACCCATTGGGCCTGCCGCAGGTGCAGCAGCGTCAGCCATGGCATTAGAGATAAAAAAGCTCATTTAGCACTCCAGTTGCAAATGTTGAATCTTGGGGTCAGAAAACTCAGTCCAAAGGCGGAACAGGTAACCCGCGTTTGGCGTAGAAGGCATCGACAAAGGCGGCCAATGTACCCTGTTGAATAGCCTCGCGCAAACCAGCCATAAGCACTTGATAATGACGCAAGTTATGGATGGTATTGAGCATGCTCCCCAGCATTTCGCCGCACTTGTCCAGGTGATGCAGATAAGCACGGGAGAAGTTCTGGCAGGTATAGCAATCGCAGGTCGGATCGAGCGGCGAATCATCATGGCGATGGAACGCGTTACGGATCTTCAGCACGCCGGTGTCAATGAACAGATGCCCGTTGCGGGCATTACGGGTTGGCATCACGCAATCGAACATGTCCACACCGCGGCGCACACCCTCAACCAGATCTTCCGGTTTGCCAACGCCCATAAGGTAACGAGGTTTGTCAGCCGGCATCTGACCCGGCAGGTAATCCAGCACCTTGATCATTTCGTGCTTGGGCTCGCCCACCGACAGACCGCCAATGGCCAGGCCATCAAAGCCGATCTGGTCGAGGCCTTCCAGGGAGCGCATGCGCAAGTCCTGGTGCATGCCGCCCTGGACGATGCCAAACAGCGCCGCCGTGTTGTCGCCATGGGCTTCTTTCGAGCGCCTGGCCCAACGCAACGACAGCTCCATCGACACGCGAGCGACGTCTTCGTCAGCCGGGTACGGCGTGCATTCGTCGAAGATCATCACGATGTCCGAGCCCAGGTCACGCTGAACCTGCATCGACTCTTCCGGGCCCATGAACACTTTGGCGCCGTCGACCGGAGAAGCGAAGGTCACGCCCTCTTCCTTGATCTTGCGCATGGCGCCCAGGCTGAACACCTGAAAACCACCGGAGTCGGTCAGAATCGGGCCTTTCCACTGCATGAAATCGTGCAGGTCGCCGTGCTTCTTGATCACTTCAGTGCCAGGACGCAGCCACAAGTGGAAGGTGTTACCCAGAATGATTTCTGCGCCGGTGGCGGTGATATCCCGCGGCAGCATGCCCTTGACGGTGCCGTAGGTGCCCACCGGCATGAACGCCGGGGTTTCTACGGTGCCGCGTGGAAAGGTCAAACGACCGCGACGAGCCTTGCCGTCAGTAGCAAGCAACTCAAACGACATACGACTTTGGCGACTCATTCTTTGTCCTCAGGGCCACGTGGTGCGGGGTTACGGGTGATAAACATCGCATCACCGTAGCTGAAAAAGCGGTATCCATGCTCGACGGCGGCTTTATAAGCAGCCATGGCTTCGGGATAACCGGCGAACGCCGAAACCAGCATCAACAGCGTGGATTCAGGCAAATGGAAGTTGGTGACCAGGGCATCGACCACATGAAACGGTCGGCCCGGGTAGATAAAGATATCGGTGTCGCCACTGAACGGCTTCAGCACGCCATCGCGCGCGGCACTTTCCAGCGAACGCACGCTGGTGGTCCCCACGGCCACCACGCGACCACCGCGAGCGCGACAAGCCGCCACCGCATCCACCACGTCCTGGCCGACTTCCAGCCATTCGCTGTGCATGTGGTGGTCTTCGATCTTCTCGACGCGCACCGGCTGGAACGTACCGGCGCCGACGTGCAAGGTCACGAACGCCGTCTCGACGCCCTTGGCGGCAATCGCTTCCATCAGCGGCTGATCGAAATGCAGCCCCGCCGTCGGTGCCGCCACAGCGCCCAGACGCTCGGCGTAGACCGTCTGATAACGCTCACGGTCCGAGCCTTCATCCGGGCGGTCTATATAAGGCGGCAACGGCATATGCCCGACGCGGTCGAGCAGCGGCAACACCTCTTCGGCGAACCCCAGCTCAAACAACGCATCGTGACGCGCCAACATCTCGGCTTCGCCACCGCCATCGATCAGGATCTTCGACCCAGGCTTCGGCGACTTGCTGGAACGCACATGGGCCAGCACGCGATGACTGTCGAGCACCCGCTCGACCAGAATTTCCAGCTTGCCGCCGGAAGCCTTCTGGCCAAACAGCCGCGCCGGAATCACCCGGGTATTGTTGAACACCATCAAATCGCCCGGGCGCAAATGCTCGAGCAAATCGGTGAATTGACGGTGTGCCAGGGCGCCGCTGACCCCATCAAGGGTCAACAGGCGACTGTTGCGACGCTCGGCCAAAGGGTGGCGGGCGATCAGCGAATCTGGGAGCTCGAAGGTAAAGTCAGCAACGCGCATGATGGGGTTCGTCTAGCAGGGCCGGGAAGTCTAGCGGAAATATCAAAAATTCTCCATGTACCTGATTGACCAACGGTTATCTCATCTCTATACTCCGCGGCCATTGCCCTGATGGCGGAATTGGTAGACGCGGCGGATTCAAAATCCGTTTTCGAAAGGAGTGGGAGTTCGAGTCTCCCTCGGGGCACCAAAATTAAGAAAGGTCTTGCTTAGCAAGGCCTTTTTTTTCGTCTGTAGGAAAGTGAGCTTGCTCATGGCTGTCGTGAAGCTGCTGCCGAAGGCTAAGAGCTTTGAACGCTGCTTTTGAGGCACCACAACCCGAACCGCCGGGCTAACGAGTCAAGGATTCACACAATGGAATTGCCACTGGAAACCGTTGCCCTTTTCGCCCTCAAGCTGGCTTATGAGTCGGAGGGTGAAAGTCCGATTCTGCGGGATGATCCGATCATGAGTGATTATGAGCGGGAGGTGTTCGGCTTGCTCGTGCGCAGGGGCGATGTTGACTCGATCCAGTTTAGAGTGTCGCACTGTGTGGGTTTGGCGCTGGAGGCTATAGGTGGTGTTGATACGCCGCTAGGGCGTGAGCTGCATCGGTTGTCTGCTGATTTCAGCGATGTGCGGACGATGGAGCAGCTTGCAGAGCCGCTCATCGCGCTTAGGGATTACCTGAAAGATATTCAGTGAATAATGAGGCTGCCCGAAGAGGGGAGCATGTGATTCATGGACCGCACTAGCCGATTAGTCTTGGCGAAAATAAATTTGCCACTGTTCATGCAGCAGACGGATCTAAGAAAACTGCCGGATGAGAGTACGAAGATTCAACCAAACTCCAGAAACTGGAGAACGAAAAAACGCACCGAAGTTGAGCAGACTCTATCTGCGTGACAACAGGCAGCAGCCGGTTATGCATTGGCATTGAGTGACGGAGACAATACGGACGAACAACGAGCAGAGAAGCTTCTCAAGCACGTGTCGGGGGCGTTGACACTAGCTAAGCGAGGAGTGGCCACCATCGTGAATGCCTTAACGGCGGAAGTCGTAAAGCTCGACGAAACAATCGCGGCCACCAAACAGTAATTGACCGATCTGCTCCAAGATCAGCTACGAGCAGCTCGCTACCTCTGGGCCGACGCCTGGACAAAACGGCTCAGAACTTTACAGAAGCTGCAGCGCAGTTGTCCGCCGCAGACAAAGCGTTGGGCCGTTGCAGCTAGCTGCAGGATCTTTACCTGCCACTGCAGGCCCCCATGGGCCGAAGACACATTAGTCAAAGCGAAATTCGTGAAAGGCAGACGCTTTCTCCATCGAGTAACTGCTTTCTGCATAACCTGCCTGCATCACTGCCAAACGCAGTGATGCCCTCCCCTCTAACCGGAATAGCATTCGCGGAAAACCAAACGTGTTCCGCGCAACTGTGTTCCGGTTTTTCATACTTAGTGTTCCACTTCTAAAAGCCTTTTAGCACGTGGTCTCCAGCGAACCTGGAACACATGGAACACCTCAATTTTTCACACCAGCGTATTAGCATTCCCCTCGCCCCTTTTCACGGAGTGAACCCTCAGCGGAAACCAACGCCGCATATAGCTCTGGAGCATTCGAAGTGCCGTCTCAATCGGCTCACACGGGACACCCGACCCGGCAGAATTTTACGGATCCTCCTAGAGGGAGGCTCCCTACACGGGCCATCGAATTCGCAGTTTTTTCTTCGGCTAAGTTTTTCACAGAGATGTCCGTCTTTATTTACACTTCTGCACGAGATCGATGCTCGTCTCGACAAATATAGAAATCTCCACCCACTGGAGGCATACCCAGTACAAAAAAGCCGAAAAAAAGGGAATACTCGATTGATGCCATGCAATCTTGTCGAGAAGAAAGGGCAGAGCCGAATAAGATGTTCAAATAGGCTTGCGAGAGTGGCCCGCTTGGTCAATTCTAGCTGGCAGGGCAATCCGCCAGTACGCCCACCTGGATTCGATGCAATCATAATTTATGGACCAATCATGGATGTTGATGACGAATTTTATTCCGCCAAGCCAAGAGAACAAGTGGGCCGCGACACGTTTGCACGCTACGAAGCGCAAGTGCGAGCCGCCAGTTTAGCAGCGCTGGCTATATTAGAAGGTGGAGAAACCGACAGAATATATTGCGACTATCATGATGACTTTGTAATTAGAAAAATGAAATCAGGCAGGGCAAACTATTTATTCGTACAAGTTAAAACAAGAGGCAAAGCAAACAAAAATTGGACGATAAGTGAAATATTCGGATTAAAAAAATCAACTAAAACCAAGAAGGCCACGCAAGACCCTAAGACCGTGAAGGAAAGTTTTGGCGGAAAACTATTGCAGCATACAGTATTGTTTCCAGAAACCTGCGCCGAAATAGTTTTCATGACTAACTCACACCTAGATGACTTAGTAGAATCGATCGCTGAGTGCATAACCGCAAAAGACTCAACAAACGAATACGTCAAATTTCTGTCTGAAAAATTCAACGAGTGTTTTAACCAAGACAGTCCCACCAAGATTTGTGAGAGTGACGCCTTGGTAAAAATGGCAAAACTGAGATTTGAAACTGACGTTCAGTACATAAAAGAAAAAAACCATAACTTCGAAGCACTCGCGCGAAGCTCGATATATAATTTTAGTGAAATTGATCTCGACCATAACGAGTCCAAGCAAATCATAATAGGCTTGTTAGATCTAACATCAAAAAAATCCTCAGGAAAAATCGCTAATCTGAGCGAAGCAACTATTAACGAAAACGCCTCAATAGAAATAAACGATCTATTAGACCTTTTGAGTATTTCTAGAGAAGCCTACAAGGCATTATTACAAGGTGACGATCCAAGAGCCGTAAAGTCAGCATCTGTAATTCAAAGAGCGCTTTCTTCTGCCGGCGCTAGTAATGAAGAAATTGAATACGCATCAAGATGCAAGACTAGCTGGGATATATGGCTGAGAGAGAATCGTAACCGCCTGTCTGATTTCGATATAATTTCAATAACCTCCTATATAGATGAAGCATTCAATAGTATATTCAAAGCCGGAAAAAGTTTAAAGCTATCAGATGCAAACCCCAAAATACATCAGCTAGAAAGTCGTCTTACGGAGCAAGGAATAATCTTCGACCTCAATCCAAATCTGCTACTCGGAGGTTTCTTTTCCGCTTTAGTGAGGTGCAAATCATGAATTATGACCAATTTTTCGAAAGTGTTAGCAGACGAAACATAGAAATATCGTTCACGAACGAAGAAGTCCAGAAAAAATATCATCTTAACAACGAAGCCTTATTCCAACTCCCACTGATAGCAATAGTTGTATTATTATTATCGAAAGAAAAACGAAAACCTGCGATTACAGAGATTGGACAGTTAGTAGGAGAGTCGATCGAAAGTGCGATGGTCGGCTTCAAGGGATCTTCGCAACACATAGGCTGGTCTGCGATACTGCGAATTCGTACGGTAAAGGCAATTAGCTTTCTTGAGCGTTCTGGACTAGTTTCAATCCGAAAAAATGATAACCGGATGATAGCTACCGCTTTAGGACAGAAAGTTATAGAGCGAGCTCTTTCAAACGACGACGACCTTTCTTACAACCTATCTATGATAAGGCGTGCTTATAGAAACGTCTGTGTGAATCGGCAATTAGACATGGAGTTATTATGAGACTGTTACGACTAAGAGTTCGTATCCGATCCATGAACTACACCTACCGCCAGACTACCGCCTCGTTTACCGTGGCATCTCTGGCGAGCAGTTCCATGGCAATAGTGCTTCGTAGTCGGCCACCGACTGCGCATGCGGCAGTCGTTCCAGTACGTGGCGCAGCCACGTATAGGGCTCTTGGCCGTTGACCTTGGCGGTCTCGACCAGACTGTAGATCTGCGCGCTGGCAGTCGCGCCTTTGGGCGTGTCGCTGAACAGCCAAGCCTTGCGACCGATTACAAATGGTTTTATTGCACGCTCTGCCGGGTTGTTGTCGATGGGTAAAAACCCAGCCTCCACGTAGCGCTCCAGTCGGCTCCAGTTACTGGCAAGATAATTAACGGCCTTGCCCAAAACACTTTGCGGTGTCACCTGCGACTGCGTTTTATCCAGCCAGCTTTTCAACTGCGCCAGGATCGGCAGGCTCTTTTCCTGACGATTCATAAAGCGCTGTTCATCGCTGACGTCCTTGAGTTCACGCTCGATGCCATACAGCTTGTTGATCATCGTCAGCGCGATATCGGCACGTCCCGTCTTGCCCTTGGGCTGCACTTTTTGCGCGTCCACGAACTTGCGTCGCGCATGGGCCATGCACGCCAACCGCTCGACACCGGGCTGCAACGCCAATGCGTTGTAACCCGCGTAGTCGTCGGTCATCACGTAGCCGCGATAACTTTCCAGCAGGCGCAACGGTACTTCCTGCGCACGGCTGGAGGTGTAGTCGAACAGCACGACTTTTCGATCTGGCGGCCCACTGGCTTGCACCCACATCCAGGATTGACTGGTCGGGTCTCGACCTGGCTCTTTGAGTACCTGGACGCGGGTTTCATCGCAGTGGATGACCGGACTTTCCAGCAATCGATCACGCATCAGATTCAGCAACGGTTGCAAGTGCTCGCCGCATTGGATGATCCAGCGCGCCAAGGTTTGACGCGGGATATCGATACCGTGTCGGCTCAGCACCGTTTCAAAACGATGCAGCGGTAATCCGTCGACATACTTGGTGGTTAGCAGCATCGCCAAGACGCTCGGACTGGCCATGCTCTTTTCGATCAACTGGGCGGGTTTGTCAGCAGTGACCGGAGCGGTTTCACAACCACGGCAACCGTAGACTTTACGGATGTGTTTGATCACCCGAATCTGCATCGGCACGATATCCAGCTGCTCACTGGTTTCTTCGCTGATCACATGCTTGCGGCAACCGCAGGCACAGGTCAGTTCGTGCTCAGGCAATTCGTGGATGACTTCGATACGCGGCAGATCAGCAGATAGTGGCTTGCGTTTACCACGGCGTGGAGCTGGAGCAACGACTTCTTCATCGGCATCCTCGACGGCGGGCATCGGTTCACTTTCGGGCTCATTGAACAGCGCCAGTTGCGGCGTGTTGGATTCGACCGTTTGTTCGGACTTACAGCCAAATATACGGTCACGCAGCAACTTGATCTGCTCTTTCAGATCAACGATATGGGTCTGGTAAGCCTCTTTGACTTCCTGATCACGTGCACGCGCTTCGTACGTCTCAAGCAGCATCTGTTTGAGACGCACGGGGTCATCAGGAAGGTTGTCAGGCATGGAAATCATGCCGCGGATTATAACCTTTAGGCGACAAATCTTGGAGTCAAAACCTGATGGGGGCGGTTACGCCACAGATCAAAACCGTCGAGTAACCAGTTCAACTCCTGGACGCTTAACACGATGGCCTCGTCGGTGGCATCGGGCGATGTTTTGAAACGTTCCGACTCCAGGCGCTTGAGCCAAAGGCAGAAGCCGTTGCGCTCCCAGTACAACACTTTGACGCGGTTGCGGTGGCGATTTAGAAAGACGAAAAGCACGGGGTCGAACACCGCAACTTTGATGTCCAGTTCGACCAACGCAGCCAAGCCGTCGATGGACTTTCGAAAATCTACAGGCTTCGGGTAGAGGTACACTTTTTCGACGCTGGCATTTGGACGCATCATGGTGATGGGCTCCTGATGGAAATCGGGAGCACAGCATCAGCCGTCAACTATCAGCTTGGAATGTGGAGTTCATGGAGCGGATACAAGAGTTCTGCCTCGTGGAGGCACTGGCTGGGCCTCAGAAAACTTAGAATTTGGAGCTGATGTTACACAACTTTTTGGACCAAACGGTTGCGGAAAATCGCCCATCATAAAATCAATAGTGTTCTGCCTCGGCTATCCAAGCAGTTTTCGAGACGATATCTATGAGCATTGCCTTAGAGCCGAACTGGATATACTCATCAACGATAGAGTATTTACAGCGCGCCGTGCCTTTACGAAAAATGTAGATATAGAAATATCCACTCCTGGATCCCCACCACAAAGCTTCTATAACGAACTTGATTACACCAGATACTTATTCAATGCACTAAACTTAGATATACAAGCACTGGTATCTGTTGACGAAAAGAAGGCAGCAAATCCATACTTCTCCTCTTTACTCCCAATATTCTATCTTGACCAAGAAGATGGATATCGAAAATTCTATAGTCCCGCACATGCGTTTCTTAAAGATCAATCCTCAGAAGTTCTACGTATATTGCTAGGACTACCCCCCAAGAATGCTTTCGACAAAAAAAAGAAGCTTATTGACGCAAGACGCGAATTAGAAGTTTATGACAGGCAAGTTTACTCTTTAAAAAAAGAATACGAAGCCGCTCATAAAATTCACGGCGCAGGAAATAAAGAAACAATTGATCAAGAATTGAAAGCTTTGTACCAGCGGCTCGAAGAATTGCAGTCTAGCTCAGCAAACAAAAACTCCTCTACAGAGGCATTAGACGAAATTATTGGAATGAACAACGACTCGATTAGAACACTAGATCGGGAGTTGACTGATATCGCAAAAAGAGATCGCAGTTTTCAACAAATCCATGCTGAAATAGAAACTGAAGTAAACACACTCAGCCTTAATGAGGAGGCGAAAAGAGTATTCACTTCATTTGAAGAAATTTGCAGCTCAGCGGGCTGCCAATTATTTTCTTTCAGCTCAGAGTCTTATGGAAAAAATCTCTTATACCTAAAAGACCAACTCAAAGATTTAGAACGAAACGTCAACATTGGAAAATTACGTTCCGAACAACTTTTGAAGCGGAGGATAGAGCTCAAGGCTCAGGTTTCTACTTTGATTGAAAAAAGGAATGCTTTATCAGGTACATCAGAAATAAGAGCATTGGTCGAAGCGGTAGCACAAACCAGCTCAAAAATTTTTAGCCTAGAGCATGAGAAGCAGTCGTTAGTAAATTTAGAAGCACTATCTATAAAATACTTAGAAGCTTTAAGCCATCAGGAAAAAGCGATTTCAAACAAAGAGGAATTGGAGATCGGCGGACAAACCAACCCTTCAATTATCAAATTCCGGACTACTCTAAACATAAATATGTTGAAATGGATGTCCATTCTCGACACAAATAATGTTTCAAGTGATATTACATTTCAAAACGATTTCACTCCAATTTTTGGTGGGGAAAGAATTTCTCAACTGGGCGGCAGCACGCGCATACGGGTAATTCTTGCTTATCATGCGGCCCTTTTAGAAAGTTTTCATATGATGAACAAGCAAAAAATATCTTTCATCATTTTTGATACTCCCAAACAACAGGATATGCATGGAGTCGATTTAGGACGATTCATAGATGCATTGAAAGTGTTTGCTAGCGCGACGGGTATTCAAATAATAATTTCCGGCACTGAATACCATTACAGCGGAGATAGTCGAGATATTGATTGGGAACCTAAATTCCAAGGAAAAAAACAGAAAATGTTTCTTCACGAGATTAGAGTTTCCAAACTCGGCAGCTAGCTAATAGGCGAATATCACACGCGAGAATTATTGGTAAACAAACTTTCCTGAATGGTTGCCGAACTGCAACCACAAAGGGGTGAATCGAGACTTACCTTAATAAAGGATGAATCATGGCTCGTATCGTAACTCAGAGAGCAGGTATAGTTTTTAACCGTTAAAAGAATATCCCTCCCATTTTCTTTCCATTTGGTTGTTAGAAAAAATGGGAACGGATTTATTTATTTTCGGGGGCGTCCAATTACCCCACTTTCCCCAATAACAATTAAGGACAAATTTTCGATGCTGAGTGTTGGAGTTTTTCTTTTCGCCATTTTTATATATGGATCGCTTGCGTACATCGTCAAACGTAGAATTTACAACTATCTGAAAATTGAACGACGCCAATCTTTCGACTGGGAACCTGGACGTGAATGGGCCCTCATTTTAAGCCCCGATTTTTGGTGGGCTATTCGTTTTAAATCACGCATAAAAGCCTTATGCGCGGAGCATTCGAAAGAAAAGCTTAAGAGATTCGTCACGCTCAGTAACACCTACAATTTTTGGTTTAGCCTAACATTTGGAGCAGCAACACTAATTTTTGCAAGTCACTTTCCCACTTTATATACCACACACCTCTTGGTATCGCTCGCGGTCATACGCTTTGTATCTCGTAGTCTTGAAATCACCTACGCCTTTGTCACAGATGCATTTCAAGACTCAGAGTCGACTACTGGCCTCACCAGCAAAGAACGCATCATTTTAGCAATGAAGAGCTATGTAGAGATATATCTCTACGCTGCACCTGCCTACCTTATTTTTACGAAGTGCAACGATGCATGGACAGCGATAAGCCTTTCGATGAACGTTGGCACATTAACAAACGTAGGCCAAGCATTTGGGATAGCTGGTATGGGTTTCGAAATCAACATGGTTTTTATCCAAGTTTTTACAACATTGAGCCTAGTAATTTTAAGTCTAGCATCATACCTATCCAGATCGGACGGAATCAAACAGCACCGTTAATATATAAAAAACTCTAAGGGGAAATAGGTAATATGGGTCAGTTTAAATTTAAATAAGTAAAAATTGTTTAAAAAGTACAGACCACATCTTTAAACCAAAACACACAACCTTGTCACAGGCCAATATGAAAATCTCACTTGATACCAACATACTTCATCAAGAAGGCTTTAATTCACAAAGCATGCAAGTGCTATCTCGCCTAGCAAAATCGGGCATAGTACAAGTGTACATTGCCGATTTGGTAGCGCGTGAACATGACTCGAAACGAGTTCATGAAATAACATCAAAAACACAAAGCATCCAACAAAACATTAAAGACATAAAAAAACAATACCTAAAATCAGGGATACCTATAACCAAACTTGAAGAAATTGAGAAAAACCTATCTGACTTTGAAAAAACTGTAGAAACCGATATCCTGAATTCAACAAACATTTGGAATAAAAACCTATGCACATCCAAACTCAACCTATCATCTGACCTAACCTCAAAACTTTGGGATGATTATTTCCTAGGATGTGGCGCCTTTAGAAAACCCAAAAACAGAGAAGATATACCTGATGCAGTTATCGGCTTATGCATAACTGAAGCCTTCAAAAATGAGAAAGTAACAATCATCTGCAAAGATAGTCAACTCAAAGGACACCTACAGAATGTTAAAGACTTTGTTCTACATGATGACCTAGCTGCATTTATTGCATCCTCAGAGGTACAAAGCATCCTATCTAAACTAGATTCGCTTGATGCGAACATTGAAAACCTCAAAGCAGTTATGGATAGCGATAATTTTCATCAAGCGATAATGCAATACATAAGCGCACAGGGTTCCGATCTAGAATACGCATACTGGGATGACGGAGACATTGAAAACTCTGAATTACTAGCAATTCCCTCACACTGGGGGCTTCGTATAGAAGGCTTGGACCCTAGCACGATAACTAACATTTCATATGGATCTATAACTTGTATCGGCCCCAAGCACTACATTTTACCTATCGAGTTTAGTTCTACTGCAACCCTAAGCTTCGCGGGATCGTATCTCGACTGGGTGCATCTTCCGATTATTCAAAAATCCAAGATTGAATATGATTCCATGGATGGCGATGGAGTTTGTGACTTTTATACATCAAAAAACTCCAGGGTAGTTGGCCAGGTAGTAATTCATTTCTTAGAAGAACTCACGCCAGACTCCCTACTGGCTCACTCGAGCTACATCGGTCACGACAATTGCAAACTTGATATAGAGTATGTATCCGGTACTGTCAGTTTAATTTAGATTAAAAAAACCCAGCGATACACCACGCTGATTATAACTACAGAAACCAGGTTATAAATCCATCATCCACTTCACAAACAATATAACTTCTAATTGTTTCAGGCAGAATAACTTGTTTCTAAGGTTGCACAGACAGAGCCTGCGCGCTACCCTCCCACCGTCGCTGCCAATTCAGCGACCGGGTGTGGAAACCCGTGTAATTCAAGGCGCAACAGCGCCCCAGACACGTCATCAGGCGTTTTTTTTATGCCTGCAGCGAGAGTTATGGCGGCTGTGCGTGGGACGCCTTCGGGCGTGCCGGTTTCCTTGATTCCCGGTTTTCCACCCTGCGCACAGCTGTCACCCATTCGTGTGGAAACGGATATGGCAGCTCCATATATCAAGGAGTCTGATAATGCGCAGCATCAATCCGTACAAAACTTGGCTTTTCCCTCAACGCGACTCTCAGTTGCGTAACGCCCCACTGTCCACCCTCTCCCACCGCCTCTCAGTCATCGGAGGTGGCCAATGACCGATCAATCCGAGCTGAAAACCATCGGCCTAACACCTGCAATTTACTGCGCAGATCAACCACTCTTCCACGTCACTCGCGGCGTCCCTCTCGGCGATGCATTAGCCATGGCTTCTGACTTTCTGTTTCTCGCCAAGAAGCTGAACGAAGATGCGGCCTACGCCACAGACACCGACCGCCATGCCTGGGCTGCGCATTATTTGACGGCGATGAGTAAGGCGGTGGTTGATGATGCGGTGAAGGTGCTTGGGCGGGGTCGCAGTTCTGCGGCGACACCTGAGCGGACGGCGACGACTGAAGAGTAGCGGCTGAAAAATAGGGAGCGGACTGCTTGTGATGACGGCAGTCGGTTCAGCATTGACTGAGCTGGCGCTTTCGCGAGCAGGCTCGCTCCCGCAGAAGGACCGTGTGATGGCGTCCATGATTATTGGCTTACAACTTGATACGTACGAAGCACGCAGCGGATCTTGCGTACTTCGCAGAGTCTGAAACTTCAGGTTACCGAGTCAAATTGACTGGGAAGCGAGCTGACCGACAATCTCCTGTCTCGAGACGAAGTCACACAGGGATTGTCATGACCATGGACACACGGAAAAAACATCCTTTCGACGACATTTGGAGCCGGAAACGTCCGAACGGTGGCGCCTCGTGGGCCGGCTGGAATCCGCCCCCCAAGCCAGAGCCGGAATATATCCCCAAAGATGAATGGCCAATTCCCAAGGAGCGTACAGACCTAGTTTTTGCCAAGTGCTGCACACCTGAACACTGGGGGAGCACTCACGCCGGTAGCGACACCATGCCCGCCTCGGACTTTGGCAAGGTCATGCTGGCCGGGTCGATGCTTGTCCCGTCGGCGGCACAGGCTGCCGCACTCGCTCTAGGCTTCAACGCGGTACTGGGGCGCATGGCGGGTGGCGGTATTATGCAAAGGGGATTCACTTGGGCATTGCGCGGAAGCCCTGCCGGCGTGTTTGTGCTGGGCATGCTTCCGACCAAAATGGGCGACGGCACGCTCTATACCGACGATCAGCTACGCACCATGACCCGCGCTCCGACCCGCGTGCGCTTTCAGTTTCGCCGCAATGTTGAGGGCGCGTTGCAGGTTTACGGCATCCATACCAGCACGTCAGGTGATGACACCGTACGCGCGGTGCAGGCGAAGTGGAACGCCACTAAAACCGCGATAGAAGCCGAGCTAAACGGCGCCACTATCCTGTGGACACCTAGAGGACGATCAGGCATTCCGCCAATGGTCCACCCTGACGCCAGCAACAGCCAAGGCACAATCCTCGTACACCCGATCCCGGAAGGAACAGATTCCCAGATCGAGGGCTATCCGACAAAGGACGGCATAGAGGCCGATGACTGCATTCTGGTCTTTCCGGCAGATTCCGGCCTGAGTTCGTTGTACTTGGTGTTTTCGCGACCTATCGGCGGCGACCACAGCTATCACCCCGCCCCCAAAGGATTGACGGCCTTTCCAGATGCCGTACTCAGTCCATCAAAGAGCTCTGTCAAAGGTGGTGGACATAAGCGAAAACGCTGGAAAGACCGCAAGGGACGAATTTATGAATGGGATTACGAGAATGGCAGGGTTGAGCTCTACGACAAACAAGGCAAGCATTTGGGAGAGTTCAACCCTGACACGGGCGAACGAGCAAAGGACGCCGAGCCAGGCCGCACTACGCCAAAGTAACTTTGATAGGAGTCAGAAAAATGCTGCATGAGATTCTTGCATTCGACAAGGGAACTGAGGAGCTGGCGTTCAGCATTGAAATCCCTGCCGACCAGTTCGATCAATTGGCAGAGCTTATGGCGTGGAGTGAGCCGGATGACGCCATTTATGAATACGACTTAACGCCAGATCAGATAAGGCGCCTTGAAAGCATGACTGGAAAAGCCTTCAGCAGTCCGGATTACATCTTTCAACTGTCCTGTAGTGCCTGATTGGGCATTCAGCGGCAGTGGTGGTTACCTTGAGTTTTTCGCGAACAGGCTCGTTCCCTGCAGAGGGTGGTTGGAACAGCGTTGGAAGAGTTGGCATAGGCAACATCCATGTTCCAGAAACAAGAAGGCCCGAACGTAATGCCGGACTGAGCCAGCACCAGAGGATCGGGCGCGATTGGGACTGATGCTGTCGAAGCCTGATCACCATGTCAACGTCGACGCCACATAAAAACTGGTTTGTGCCGATACCTAAGCGGGTGGAGGCGAAGGCTGGGAGGTAGGCGCTAGCTTTAAGCATTGATGTTGGCTGGGCTGGCGCTATCGCGAGCAGGCTCGCTCCCACAATTGGATGTGTATTTAGTCAGTTGGAGCCCCGAGTTTTTCGGGGCTTTTTCGTGTTGGGGTCAGAGGACGTGTTGGGAGATCAGTTTTGAGATTTCCACCATCGATGTCTTGCCGGTGAATTCGAACTTCACTTTCCCCAGCGACGAAAAGTAGATCTCCAGCTCCGAGTCCAGGTCGAAGGTGCCGGACGTTTCCACCGAGTACGCCACGATGTTTTTGTACGGCAACGAGGTGAAGTCTTTTTTGCTGCCGGTGATGCCCTGCACGTTGACGGCGATGATGCGTTTGTTGGTGAACACCACGCCGTCGCGCATGGATTTGTAGGCGTCGATGACCTGTTCCCCTTCCAGCAGCAGCGCGCTGACGCGTTCGGCGTATTCTTCATTTTGCTTGAGTTTGAAGAAGCCTTTGTTGTTGAAATCAATCATCTGCTATTCCCTGTTTTTTGAATGTATGTCCCGAGTACGAGTTGCGTACGACGCCTTGGGCTGGGCCTCGTCTAGACTTAACGGGTAGTCGTGGAAAGAACCAAACACGTCGCTTTGGTGCAGGCGAATCAATACCAGCGTGGCAAGCTGCCTTAATGCCCTTTAAGAGCTGCGGCAAAGACCGCGCCGGGCACAACAAGATGCCCGCTCAGGGTGCCCTGGCCAACGGCCTGACAATGCCACGATACCGTGACGTGGTGTGAATGCCGCAGCCGACACTTTCGGACGACCGACGACCGCCAGGTTTGTCCGTGACCGTGAGGAATGCTGTATGCCTGATGAGATGTTGCACCTGCCAATGGTCAACAGCCTGCTGGAGCGCCATAAGGGCACCCCCGGCGCACTGTTGCCCATCCTTCATGAGATTCAGGCCGGCATCGGTTACATCCCCGATGCCGCCATCCCCGAGATTGCCCACGCCCTCAATCAGAGTCAGGCCGAGATTCGCGGCGTGATCAGCTTCTACCATGACTTCCGCACTGCGCCGCCGGCGCGGCATATCCTGCGGCTGTGTCGGGCGGAGTCCTGCAAGAGTCGTGGCGCCGAGCAGCTTGCTGCGCAGTTGCGCGAACGCCTGCAATTGGATGACCACGGCAGCAGCGCCGACGGCAGCATCAGTTTGCGCCCGGTGTATTGCCTCGGCGCGTGCGCTTGTTCGCCGGCGCTTGAGCTGGATGGTCAGGTGCATGCGCGGCTCAGTGCCGAGCGTCTGGATGCTCTGCTCGACGCTTGCCGGGAGGACGTATGAACCTCTATCTGTCCTGTGATTCCCTGGCCCGTGCCGTGGGTGCCGATGCGGTGGCGTCCGCCCTTGCCAGCCAGGACCTGCAACGCACCAGCTCGCGCGGCCTGTATTGGCTGGAACCGTTGCTGGAAGCGGACACCCCGCAAGGCCGTATCGGCTTCGGCCCGCTGACCGCTGCCGATGTGCCGTCGGTGCTCGATGCGCTGCAAGGCGACCCGTCCTCGCACCCACTGGCCTTGGGCCTGGTGGAAGAATTGTCGTATCTGAAGTCTCAACAACGCTTGCTGTTCGCCCGCGCCGGCATCACCCGGCCGCTGTCGCTGGACGATTACCGGGCCCATGGCGGTTTCGAGGGTTTAAACAGGGCCGTCGCCATTGGCGGCGAGCAGACCGCTACCGAGGTGTTCGATTCAGGCTTGCGTGGCCGTGGCGGCGCAGCTTTCCCGGCCGGGATCAAATGGCGCACGGTGCGCGCCACTCAAGCGGCGCAGAAATACATTGTGTGCAACGCCGACGAAGGCGACTCCGGCACCTTCGCCGATCGCATGTTGATGGAAGGCGACCCCTTCCTGCTGATCGAAGGCATGGCCATTGCCGGCATCACCGTCGGCGCCAGCTACGGCTACATCTACGTGCGCTCGGAATATCCACAGGCCGTCGCCACGTTAAACGAGGCGCTGGAGATTGCCCGGTCGAACGGTTACCTCGGCGCCAATGTCGGCGGCAGCGGTCAGGCCTTCGATATGGAAGTGCGTGTCGGGGCCGGCGCTTACATCTGCGGTGAAGAAACCGCGCTGCTGGACTCGCTCGAAGGCAAGCGCGGGATCGTGCGCGCCAAGCCACCAATTCCTGCCTTGAAGGGGCTTTTCGGCCTGCCGACGCTGGTGCACAACGTGCTGACCCTGGCTTCGGTGCCGTTGATTCTGGCCAAGGGTGCGCAGTTTTATCGCGACTACGGCATGGGCCGCTCCCTGGGCACAATGCCTTTCCAGTTGGCGGGCAATATTCGTCATGGCGGTCTGGTGGAACGGGCCTTCGGCCTGACCCTACGGGAACTGGTGGAGGACTACGGCGGCGGCACCGCCAGTGGCCGGCCGCTGAAAGCCGCCCAGGTTGGTGGCCCGCTCGGCGCCTGGGTGCCGCCGTCGCAATTCGACACGCCGCTGGATTACGAAGCCTTCGCCGGCATCGGCGCGATGCTCGGTCACGGCGGTGTGGTGGTGGCTGATGACACGCTGGACATGGCCCACATGGCGCGCTTCGCCATGCAGTTCTGCGCCGAAGAATCCTGTGGCAAATGCACGCCATGCCGTATCGGCTCGACCCGGGGCGTGGAGGTGATCGACCGCTTGCTGGCCGCACCGGACCAGAACGGTCGTGATGCGCAGGTGATCATCCTCAAGGACCTGTGCGACACCCTGCAATACGGTTCGCTGTGCGCCTTGGGCGGCATGGTTTCCTTTCCGGTCGCCAGCGCCCTCAAGCACTTCCCCGCCGACTTCGGTCTGCAATCTTCGGAGGCCGACCAATGATCACTCTCTTCGACCCGAACACCGATATCGACTTAGGCACCCCGGCCCGCAACAGTCAGGTGCAAGTCACCTTGAACATCGACGGCCGCAGCATCAGCGTGCCCGAAGGCACTTCGGTGATGCGCGCCGCCGCGCTGATGGGCACCACGATTCCGAAACTGTGCGCCACCGACAGCCTCGAAGCCTTCGGCTCTTGCCGTATGTGCCTGGTGGAAATCGACGGCATGCGCGGCTACCCCGCGTCCTGCACCACGCCGGTCAGCGAAGGCATGAGCGTGCATACCCAGACGCCGAAACTCGCGACACTGCGGCGCAACGTCATGGAGTTGTACATCTCCGATCACCCGCTGGACTGTCTTACATGCTCGGCCAACGGCAACTGCGAGCTGCAAACCGTCGCCGGTCAGGTCGGTCTGCGGGAAGTGCGTTACGGCTACGAAGGCGACAACCATCTGGCCGATGTGAAGGACACGTCCAACCCCTACTTCGACTACGACCCGAGCAAGTGCATCGTCTGCAACCGCTGCGTGCGCGCCTGCGAAGAAACCCAGGGCACCTTTGCCCTGACCATTACAGGGCGCGGCTTCGAATCCCGAGTGTCCGCTGCCGGTGGCGATAACTTCCTCGACTCGGAATGTGTGTCCTGCGGCGCCTGTGTGCAGGCCTGCCCGACCGCGACCCTGATGGAAAAAAGCGTGGTCGAACTGGGTCAGCCTGAACGCAGTGTGATCACCACCTGTGCCTATTGCGGCGTGGGCTGCTCGTTCCGCGCCGAGATGAAAGGTGACCAGCTGGTGCGCATGGTTCCGGACAAGAACGGTCAGGCCAACCACGGCCACTCCTGCGTCAAAGGGCGCTTTGCCTGGGGCTACGCGACACACCCGGATCGCATCACCAAACCGATGATCCGCAAACATATCAACGACCCTTGGCAGGAAGTCAGCTGGGATGAGGCGGTGACCTACGCCGCCAGCGAATTCCGCCGCTTGCAGCAAAAATATGGCCGCGACTCTATTGGTGGCATCACCTCCAGCCGCTGCACCAACGAAGAAACCTACCTGGTGCAAAAACTGGTGCGCGCCGCGTTTGGCAACAATAACGTCGACACCTGTGCGCGGGTCTGCCACTCGCCGACCGGCTATGGCCTGAAACAAACCCTGGGCGAGTCCGCCGGCACCCAGAGTTTCGACTCGGTGATGCAGGCCGACGTAATCCTGGTGATGGGCGCCAACCCCAGCGATGCCCACCCGGTGTTCGCCTCCCAGCTCAAACGCCGCCTGCGTGAAGGCGCGCGGCTGATTGTCATCGACCCACGACGCATTGATCTGGTGGACTCGGTGCATGCCCGTGCTGAATTTCATTTGGCCCTGCGCCCCGGCACCAACGTCGCCATGCTTAACGCCCTGGCCCACGTCATCGTCACCGAAGGGCTGCTCGATCAAGCCTTTATCGACGCCCGTTGCGAGGGCAGCGATTTCGCTCGTTGGAGCGAGTTCGTCAGCCGCGCGGAAAACTCGCCAGAAGTGCTTGGCACCATCTGCGGCGTAGACCCTGCCGACATTCGTGCCGCCGCCCGCCTGTATGCCACCGGCGGCAATGCGGCGATCTACTACGGCCTCGGCGTCACCGAACACAGTCAGGGCAGCACCGCAGTCATGGGCATCGCCAACCTGGCCATGGCCACTGGCAACATTGGCCGCGAAGGCGTGGGCGTGAACCCGCTGCGTGGGCAAAATAACGTTCAGGGCTCCTGCGACATGGGCTCTTTCCCCCACGAGCTGCCCGGTTACCGGCACATCTCCAACGAGGTGGTGCGAGCGCAATTCGAACAGGCGTGGAACGTCACCCTGCAACCCGATCCGGGCCTGCGTATTCCGAACATGTTCGAATCTGCACTGGCCGGTAGTTTCAAGGGCTTGTATTGCCAAGGCGAGGACATCGCTCAAAGCGACCCGAATACCCAGCACGTCACCGCGGCCCTGTCGGCCATGGAATGCGTGGTGGTGCAGGACATTTTCCTCAACGAAACGGCCAAGTTCGCCCATGTGTTCCTGCCGGGCGCTTCGTTCCTGGAGAAGGACGGCACTTTCACCAACGCCGAGCGCCGCATTTCGCGGGTACGCAAGGTCATGGATCCGCTGGGCGGCAAGGCTGACTGGGAAGGCACCGTGGCCTTGGCCAACGCGCTGGGCTACCCGATGAATTACCAGCACCCGTCTGAAATCATGGATGAAATCGCCAGCCTGACGCCGACCTTCACCAACGTCAGCTACACCGAACTGGATCGCCACGGCAGCCTGCAATGGCCATGCAACGCCGAGGCACCGGACGGCACGCCGACCATGCACATCGAGGAGTTCGTGCGCGGCAAGGGGCGTTTCATGCTCACCGGCTACGTGCCCACCGAGGAAAAGGTCAACAATCGCTATCCCCTGCTGCTGACCACCGGGCGCATCCTCAGCCAGTACAACGTCGGCGCCCAGACCCGACGTACCGAAAACGTCGCCTGGCACGATGAAGACCGCCTGGAAATCCATCCGACCGACGCCGAGAGCCGTGGTATCAACGAGGGTGACTGGGTCGGCATCGGCAGCCGCGCCGGGCAGACCGTCCTGCGCGCACGGGTCACCGAACGGGTCGCCCCTGGCGTGGTGTACACCACCTTCCACTTCCCTGAATCGGGGGCCAACGTCATCACCACCGACAACTCCGACTGGGCCACCAACTGTCCGGAGTACAAGGTCACCGCCGTGGAAGTCAGCCGCGTCTACCACCCTTCGGAGTGGCAAAAACGCTATCAGGCATTCAGTGACGAACAACACCGTCTGCTCGACGAACGCCGTCAGGCGCGCACCGCCGGAACCACCGCCGAGGTGCGCCGATGAGCACTGAAAACCTGATCAAAATGGCCAACCAGATCGCCCAGTACTTCGCCAGCGAACCGGACCAACAACAGGCCGTGCTCGGCGTGCGTAATCACCTGAAAATGTACTGGACGCCCGGCATGCGCAAGGAGTTGCTGGCCTGGCAGACGGAGCATCAGGGGGCCGACTTGCACCCACTGGCGCAGGCAGCCGTTAGTGGGGCGGGCTGGGAGGCGTAGGGTCACAGGAACCCTTGGGCGTGGAGTCGTGAGGAATCGCGGCTCCCACTTAACAGGAAAAGGCGACCACTTGAGCTATCATCGCCGACCTGTGTGCCAAGAGCCTTGAACCCGGATGTCCGTATCTCTGCCATTGCCTGACGATTGCAACTCACTGCCGCCGGTGCTGGTCGGCCCGCTGTTGCGGCGGCTGGAACCTGCACGACTGGTCATATGGCTCGTCGGATCCCGGGCGCTGTCGCTGACGTTGCGCCTGCAAAACTGCGACGACATCCGACTGGATGCCGGACAGTGCACCGTCATCCCGATCGGCACGCACGCGTTTATCCACTTGATCGATGTGCCGCTGGCGGCTGCCCTGCCCTGCGACACCGTGATTGAATACGACCTGTTGATCGACGACGCGATGACGGGCATCGCCGAGTGGGCCCCGCATTTGCTCTACGGTGAAACGCGCTGCCCGAACTTTGTCCTGCGCTCGCGCATTGATCAATTACTGCATGGCTCTTGCCGTAAACCACATCACCCGGCCACCGATGGGTTGCTCTGTGTCGACCGCGTGTTGGCCGAGGAACAGGACGCCTCGCAGCGGCCAGCGTTGTTGATGATGAGCGGTGATCAGATTTACGCCGACGATGTCGCGGGCCCGATGTTGCGGGCGATCCATGCCTTGATCGAACGGCTGGGTCTGTTTGAAGAACACCTGGAAGGCGCCGTGGTCAGCGACAGCGCCAAACTCTACGAACACCCGGCCAGTTACTACCACCGCGCGGATTTGTTACCGGCGCTCAAGAGCAACGAAACCCTGCGTGATCGATTTTTCGGCGGCGCGAGCAAGCCGATTTTCACCAGCAGCAATGCCGATAATCACCTGATGACCCTTGCCGAGGTGATGGCCATGTACCTGCTGGTCTGGTCGCCGACGCCCTGGACACTGATCAATCCGCAACCGCCGGCGCTGACGCTCGCCAGACACAAACTGTATGCCGTTGAACAAACTCATATCGATGACTTCATCTCAGGCCTGGGCGGTGCCGCGCGGGCAATGGCGCATCTGCCCTGCCTGATGATCTTCGACGACCACGACATTACTGACGACTGGAATCTGTCGGCACAGTGGGAGGAAACGGCCTACGGCCATCCATTCTCCAAGCGCATCATCGGCAACGCCTTGATCGCCTACATGCTGTGCCAGGGCTGGGGCAACAACCCGGATGCGTTTGGCGACGTATTGGAAAAAACCCGCTTGCTCAGCGCCACCGGAGGCGACCGTTACCTCGACAGTCCGGTGCAGGATGATTTGATTGATGCGCTGTTGAGCTTTCAACAGTGGCATTACGTGCTGCCCACCACGCCCGCACTGGTGGTGATCGATACCCGCACCCGCCGCTGGCGCAGCGAGATGAACCTCAAGCAACCGTCGGGACTGCTGGACTGGGAAGCCCTAAGCGAACTGCAACAGGAACTGCTCGATCATCCGTCGGCGATCATCGTTTCCCCCGCACCGATCTTCGGCGTCAAACTGATCGAAACCGTGCAGAAAGTCTTCAGCTGGTTCGGTTATCCACTGCTGGTGGACGCCGAAAACTGGATGGCGCATCGCGGCGCAGCCCAAGTGATCCTGAACATTTTCCGACACTCGCGCACACCGGGTAACTACGTGGTGCTGTCCGGTGATGTGCATTATTCCTTCGTCTACGAAGTGTTTATCCGACACCGCAAAGGCGGCCCGAGAATCTGGCAGATCACCAGCAGCGGCATCAAAAACGAATTCCCGCCCAGGCTGCTCGAATGGTTCGACCGCCTCAATCGCTGGCTCTATTCACCGCGTTCGCCGCTGAACTGGCTGACCAAACGCCGACGCATGCGCATCGTCCCGCACATCCCCGAACATGCCGAGGCCGGCGAGCGGCTATGGAACTCGGCGGGCATCGGCCAGGTATTCTTCAATGAGAAAGGACAACCCCAGGACATTTATCAGCACAACTCAAACGGCTCGCCCAAGACCCGAATGGTTGCGCCTGAACATGACGACTGAAACGGCGAATGACCATGAACCTCACCCGCACGCTGATCATCGGCAACTCTGGTTCAGGCAAAAGCTGGCTGGCTAAACGATTGGCAGCACAACTCAAGGTGCCATGGATCGATCTCGACAAGATTCACTGGATCTCGGACGAACACAGCATCGCCCGCCCATATGCCGCAGTACTGGACATAGCGCGGGTTGCGGCCGATGAAGAACAGTGGGTGATCGAAGGCGTTTATGGCTGGATCGTCAGTGAACTTATCCACAGGGCAACGGCGCTGATCTGGTTGTGTGTTGATGACGACAGCTGTGTTGCCAATATCCGTCAGCGAGAACAAAGACCGGACAATGACGAGTGGCTGATGGCGTTGCTGGAATGGGCCGCCAGTTATCGGATGCGCGAGGACGCCAGTGGATTTGCCGCACACCGGCAATTGTTCGAAGCGTTCAACGGCTCAAAAATCAAACTCATGGATCGAAGTGAAATCAGCGCTTTCGCCGATTCCTCTCACATTGTTTAACAAGGATATGTATGTTTGCACGGAGCAAGTTGGTCCCCGAACTGATCGTCACCGACATCAAGAACAGCCTTCATTTCTGGACCACATTAATCGGTTTCAAGATTGCCTACGAACGCCCGGAAGCGGGTTTCACCTACCTCGACAAAAACGGCGTGCAGATCATGCTGGAGCAATACGCTCCGGGTGACGGACAGTGGGTGACTGGCGCATTGGAAGCACCGTTTGGCCGAGGCATTAACTTTCAGATCACTGTCGATCTCGTCGATCCGATACTTGAGCGATTGTCGGAAGTTGAATGGCCGCTGTTTCGACCGTGCGCCGATGCCTGGTATCGCGCTGATGCGGTGGAAGTCGGGCAACGAGAATTTCTGGTACAGGATCCGGATGGATATCTGGTTCGGTTCGTGGAAAGTTTAGGTGAGCGATAGTAGGCAGGGATGACACGTAATTCGGACAGGGCCTACATCGCTCACCGAAACGTCTTGAAGTAGCTTCGGCGATACTGAGTGCAAGCGCAGAGACCGCGTCTATGCAACGACCACTCAGAGGTATTACCTTGCCATCCTGTACTCATTTCTGTACGTTCTTTGCATCAAGCGAGGACTACGCCATGCAAACCATTAACTACACCACCGCGCGGGCACATCTGGCGGAAACCATGGATAGGGTCAACGAAGACCGTGCTCCATTATTGGTGACCCGCCAAAAAGGCGAACCCGTTGTGATGATGTCTCTCGCGGAGTACAACGCACTCGAAGAGACCGCCTATCTGCTGCGTTCACCTGCCAACGCCGAGCGCCTGATCAAATCAATCGGCAGCCTGCGAGCAGGGAAAACCAAAGCCAGGAAACTCTTCGAAGAATGAATATCGAGTTCACCCCTGAAGGTTGGGACGACTATCTTTGGTTCCAACAAAACGACAAGGCCGGGCTCAAACGAATCAACCTGGTGATTGAGGCGATCCAACGTGAACCCTTTGACGGACTCGGAAAACCTGAACCGCTCAAACACAATTTGAGCGGTTTTTGGTCACGCCGAATTACTGCTGAGCATCGATTGGTCTACGCGGTCGAAGAAGGTGCGATATGCGTCGTGATGTGCAGGTATCACTACTGAGCCTCCCTTCAGGTCGCTCTCACTATTCGACCAACCCCTCTGACAATCATCTCCACTTCCCCCTCATCAATCGTCAGCGGTGGCAGCAGGCGAATAGTCTTGCCCCGTGTCACGTTGATCAACAGACCGTGATCCCGCGCGGCGATCAGGGTCAGGTCGCGGATCGGTTGCTTGAGTTCGATGCCGATCATCAAGCCTTGGCCACGGATTGCCAGGACGTTCGGATTGTCCGCCAGTTCACTACGTAATCTGGCTAACAGACGTTCGCCCTGAAGCCTGGCGTTCTCCAGCAAGCCCTGTTCTTCAATGATATCCAGCACGGTGCAACCGACACGGCAGGCCAATGGATTACCGCCGAACGTGCTGCCATGACTGCCCGGTGTGAACAGATCGGCGGCTTTGCCTCGGGCCAGACTAGCGCCGATGGGGATGCCGTTGCCCAGACCTTTGGCCAGGGTCATGACGTCCGGGACAATGCCCTCGTGCTGAAAAGCGAACCATTGGCCGGTACGGCCGATGCCGGTCTGGATTTCGTCGAGCATCATCAACCACGAACGCTTGTTGCACAGTTCGCGCACCGCTTTGAGATAGCCGGGAGGCGCCAGCTGGACGCCGCTTTCGCCCTGGATCGGTTCCATCAGGATCGCCACGATTCGTTGGCCGTAGGCGTGCTGCACGGTATCCAGTGCACTGAGGTCACCGAACGGTACTTTGACAAAATCCCCCGGTAGTTCATTGAACCCCAGGCGCACGGCCGGACCATCGCTGGCAGATAACGTGCCCAGCGTCCGCCCATGAAAAGCGTTCTCCATGACCACCACCAGCGGTTGCTCGACGCCTTTATGCCAACCATAAAGCCGTGCGAGTTTCAGCGCGGTTTCATTGGCTTCGGCACCGGAGTTGTTGAAGAACGCCCGTTCCATACCCGCCAATTGCGTCAGCTTCTGCGCCAACCGCTGTTGCCAATCGATGTTGTAGAGGTTGGACGTGTGCAACAGCAAACCGGCCTGTTCGCTGATCGCCGAGACGATTCGAGGGTGGGAGTGGCCGACGTTGGTCACCGCCACGCCCGCCACCGCGTCCAGGTATTCACGACCCGCCTCGTCCCAAAGGCGCGTACCCAACCCTTTGCTGAAACTCAGGGCCAACGGTTGGTAAGTGCTCATCAGGCAGGCGGCGGTCATGGCATAAAGCTCCATCAATGGTCGGTGTTTTTGCAGTATGGTTAGCCACCCAGGCTGGATAAACACTGTAATACTTCAATCATCTTAAAGCAGAGCTTGATAATGGATTTATTCCACGCAATGACCGTTTACGTACGTGTGGTGGAAGCCGGCAGCATGACGGCCGCCGCGCAGCAGTGTGAAATGTCCACGACCATGGTCGGCAATCACTTGCGCGCACTGGAGCAACGCCTGGGTGTGCGCTTGCTCAACCGCACGACACGGCGCCAGCGCCTGACGGAATTTGGTTCTGCCTATTACCAGAGCTGCCTTGAAGTGCTGGGGTTGGTGGCCGATTCTGAACGACTGGCGGAACAGAGTCAGGATGCGCCGAGTGGAATCTTACGCATCACGGCACCGCTGACCTTCGGCACCGAAAAGCTTGCGCCAGCACTCAGCGAGTTTTCCCTGCAATGTCCGCAGGTCAAATTGGACGTGGTGCTCACTAACGGGCGTCCCGATCTGCTCGAAAACGGCCTCGATGTGGCATTTCGATTGGGCACCATTGAACCGTCCAACCTGATCGCCCGCCCGCTGATCGACTACACCCTGACCATGTGCGCATCACCGGAGTACCTGGCACGCCGCACAACGCCGGAAAACCCCGAAGACTTGCAACATCACGATTGCTTGTCCTTTGCCTACCCGGTCGGGGATGACTGGCAGTCGGTCGCAAAACAATGGCGTTTGAGCGGGCCGGAAGGCGAGGTGATGGTGGCTGTCAGTGGTCCGATGCTGATCAATAGCTCGGCAGGATTGCATCAGGCTGCTCGAACCGGAATGGGCATCGTGATGTTGCCCGATGCACTTGTCGAACAGGACCTGCTCAACGGAAAACTGGTGGCGTTAATGCAGAACTATCAATTGCCGAGCCGGCCAATGCACCTGGTGTACGCCCAAGACCGCTACCGGCTGCCGAAATTACGCCACTTCGTCGACTTTGCCATGCAGTTGTGGGGCAAACACTAGCCGTGGCAATGCGCCATGCACTAATCTCGACGCCAGGCGAATCAATTGATATCTGTGCGTCAGGGAGAGTGGTGATGGGGGAAGCGTCAAATATCACGCCGTTGAAATTCAATGTGTCAGATTTTAGCGAAGACCTGCTCCATACCATTCTGGAACTGGTCAGCGATGGCATTTGGGACTGGAACGCCAACACAGGTTTTGTTTACCGCAACCCCGGTTGGTACAAGATGCTCGGCTACGAGCCTCACTCCCTGGACAACACCGCGTTGACTTGGGAAAACCTTATCCACCCTGACGATTACCCCGGCGTCATGGCCGTGTTTGATGACTACCTGAAACAGCGCGCACCCACCTATCAAGCCGAGTATCGCTGCCGCATGCTGGACGGCAGCTACACCTGGATCGAAGACCGCGGCTATGTGCTGTCCCGCAACGCCGACGGAACGGTAGCGCGGATGGTCGGTGCGCACCGCAGCATTGACGATAAACGACGTCTGCTCGAAGAGTTGGAGCGGCGCACTCACTCCCTTGAAACGACCGTTGAAGAGCGCACTCGGGAGTTGTCCCGGGTCAACCAGCAGCTTCAGGCTCAACTCGAAGAGAACCGCAAACTGGCGGAAACCGATACGCTCACCTCCATCGCCAATCGCTACCTGATGGAAAAAAACCTGCCTCAGGAGTGCGAACGAGCCCAACGCTTTCGACGCCCCCTGTCCCTGATCGCCATGGACATCGACGACTTCAAGATCATCAACGATCACTATGGCCATGCCCTGGGTGATGCGGCATTGGTCCAGGTGGTCGAGGGCGTGAAGCAGTTTGTGCGCGAAGGTGATCTGCTCGCGCGATGGGGGGGTGACGAATTCATCATGATCCTCCCAGATACCTCGTTGGCTGATGCCAGGCTCCTCGCCAAAAAAATCCGCGATGGTCTGTTGAGCTTGCCACCAGTGGGTGCGTTTCAAGTGACCATGAGTTTCGGCGTGGTCCAGCGCTTCGAAGAAGAACAACAGACCGGATTGCTGGCCCGGGCCGACCAGGCGCTGTATCGATCGAAGGTGGCCGGCAAGAATTTGATTTCAGGGTGAACAAACCACCCCATCAACTGCCATTCACATCCCAGCCTTCACCAACACCGGTTTCTCCTGATACCGATCGGGATACAACCGCTTCAACTGCGCCACTTTCGGTAGATCGTTAATAACGATGTACGGATAGTTTGGATGCTCGGTCAGAAAATCCTGGTGTTCCTCCTCCGCTGGGTAGAAACCGTTATAGGTTTCCAGCTTGGTCACAATCGGCTTATTGAACGAATGAGCAGCGTCAAGCTGGGCAATGTAAGCCTGGGCTATACGTTGCTGCTCGGTATTTTCAGTGAAAATCGCCGACCGGTATTGAGTGCCGCTGTCGGGGCCCTGTCGGTTCAGTTCAGTGGGGTTATGGGCCACCGAAAAATAGATCTGCAGCAACGTCCCGTAACTGACCTGAGCCGGATCGTAAGTGACCTCGACGGATTCCGCATGGCCGGTATCGCCCTCGCTCACCCGTTCATAGTGGGCAGTGTTGGCCGCACCGCCGGCGTAACCGGAGACCGCTTTTTTCACGCCTTTAACGTGCTGAAAAACACCTTGGACGCCCCAAAAACATCCGCCGGCAAACACCACTTTTTCGCTATGGGCCTGGGTCGTTTCATCCAGAGCCGGCGGCGGGATAACGACTGCGTCTTCGGTACCGAACGAGAATGCCCAGCACTGACCAATGAGGCCGGCAGCGGCCATTCCCAATAGGGTACGGCGCCAGGAGAACAGGGTTTTCATCAGGTAAGACTCCTCAACCAATTGAATGATTTCAACCAAACGTAAACGCATACGCAGACACACCCGGATCGAGAAACTCGATGCTGAACGTCCGGTCCGTCACGCTGCCGCTCTGTCGTATCAATTGATACAAACGCTGTGAGTTCACACTGCCACTGCCATCGGGTGCCACATCGGTGCCATGGGCATCGCCAGGGGCTTTGCCGTCAATGAGCACTTTGAATCGCACCGGTTTACCGTCGGCACCGGGACCCAGCACCAAGTGCAAATCGCGTGCATGGAAGCGATAGAGGATGCGACTGGCGGGCGCGCTGGAAATCGCACGCTCTGAACCGACATTCCAATTTCCCTCCAGGCTCCAATCGTTGAGGGCCAGTTCGGCGGGAGGGCTGTACGCGGCCACTTTGTCAGGCACAAGGCCGGTTTCGGGGACGAAATGCTCGGCACGCTGGAAGCCGACATAGGTTTCCGGTGATTGCACTTCGTTCATGTCCGGCGCAAGTTGAACCCCTGTCGCATCAGCGCTGATCAGACCATCCGCGACCTTCACCGCTCCTGCTTCATGCAGCAGTTGCTGAATGACCCTTTCCGATTCGGCGTACTCGCCCTCACCAAAGTGGTGATAACGAATGCGCCCCTGTGCGTCCGCAAAATAATGGGCCGGCCAGTATTCATTGTTGAAGGCACGCCAGATTTTGTAGTCGTTATCGATGGCCACCGGGTAGTTGATGCCCAGGTCTTTCATGGCTTTGGTGACATTGCCGACATCCCGTTCGAAGGCGAATTCGGGTGCATGGACGCCAATCACCACCAATCCCTGATCGCGATACTTTTCAGCCCAGGCTTTCACATACGGCAAGGTGCGCAGGCAGTTGATGCAGGAGTAAGTCCAGAAATCCACCAACACGACTTTACCCTTCAAGGCCTGCACGGTCAGAGGTGGGGAATTGAGCCATTGCACCGCGCCATCCAGCGGTGGGAGATTGCCTTCAATCGGCAACGCGCCCGATGCCTTGTCACTCGCTTTCATCGCGCCACCCGCGGTCATCATCGCCCCGCTGTTGTTCGGCGACTTGCCGGCCAACCGGCCCACCAAGGCTTGCTCGATCCCGCCGGTGGATGCGGTCGAAACCCGCGCCAGAATCCCCGTATCCAGCCCCAGGGCAATCGCCGCGACACCCGCCAGCATCGCCGCCCCCAGACCGCGTCGGACCCATTCGCCAGCGCCAATCGAACGCTTCATCGCCGCGAAAACTTTACCGCCGAGCAGCAGCGCCACGGCAAGCGAAGTGGCGGCACCTGCCGCGTAAGCCAGCAGCAATAACGTGGTTTCGATGCTTGCCCCTTGCAGCGCGGCCCCTGTCAGCAACAGGCCCAGAATCGGACCGGCGCACGGTGCCCAGAGCAGGCCCGTAGCAACGCCGATCAGGAACGAAGCGCCAGGACGCGGCCGGGCATCGGCGCCAGCGGCTTCCGACAATCGGCTGCCGGCCGCCACTAATGGCCGCGTCAGTCGCTCGGCCAATCGAGGCAGCAACAGCGTCAGCCCGAACAGTGCAACGAACAGCAACGCGAGCCAGCGACCGTACTGATTGACTTGCACCACCCAACCGCCGCCCACCGCCGCCAACGTGGCGACCAGGGCGAAGGTCAACGCCATCCCCGCCAACAGCGGCAAGCCACTTTTCATAAACGGCTGCCCGGTTCGCGCGAAGACAAAGGGCAGCACCGGCAGAATGCAGGGGCTGACAATCGTCAGCACACCACCGAGATAAGCGAGAACCAAAAGCCACATAGCGTCGACCTGCATCAAATGAGTGAAAGGATATGCCCCATGGATCAAGCCGCCTGCGGCTCGAACTTCAGCGCCAGACCGTTCATGCAGTAACGCAGACCGGTGGGTTTGGGCCCATCGTCGAAGACATGGCCCAGATGACCGCCACATCGCCGGCAGTGGACTTCTTCACGCAACACACCATAGGAGCGGTCCTGACGAGTGGCCACCGCTTTGTCCAGGGGTGCCCAGAAGCTGGGCCAGCCGGTGCGGCTGTCAAACTTGGTGTCGGATGAAAACAGCGGCAAATCACACCCTGCACAAGCGAAAACACCTGCGCGATGTTCATTGTTCAACGGGCTACTGTAGGCCCGCTCCGTGCCCTCTTCACGCAGGATTTCGTACTGTTCGTCGCTGAGCATGGCGTGCCATTCGCTGTCGCTGTGGGTCACCTCGAACACCTCCGCCGCGCCGGCGTCACTGACCAGTGCGCTACTGGCGGCAAATTTTGGCAACACACCAATCACCAAGGCTGCAACGCCCAGCCCGCCGCCCGCTACAAGAAACTGTCGCCGTGAAAACATGGCCTTCTCCAAAATTCCAGGTGCCTGATATGGAACACAGCCTAGGCTTGGGTTGATCGCCAAATCCTCACGAGCAGTTAAACAATTCGTGATAACTCGGACTGAGGAAAACCCGCACAATGTGCCCATTGCGCTACAAAGGATTGAGCTTTATGGAACAGACCAAACGCGTCCTGGTAGTCGAGGACGACCTGCACATCGCCGACCTTATCTGCCTTCATCTTCGCGATGAGCAGTTCGAGGTGGTGCACTGCGCCGACGGTGATGAAGGCATGCGCCTGTTGCAGCAAGGAAGCTGGGACGCCTTGATCCTCGACCTGATGCTGCCGGGTGTCGACGGCCTGGAAATCTGCCGCCGTGCGCGGGCGATGACCCGCTACACCCCGATCATCATCACCAGTGCGCGCTCCAGCGAAATGCACCGGATCCTTGGGTTGGAACTCGGCGCAGACGATTACCTCGCCAAACCCTTTTCGATGCTGGAACTGGTCGCGCGGGTCAAAGCCCTGCTGCGCCGGGTCGACGCCATGGCCCGCAATCTGAAGATGGACTCGGGCAGCCTGATGACGGACGGCCTGTCGATCGACCCGATCACCCGCGATGTCTCGCTCGACGGTCGGCGCCTGGACCTGACGCCACGGGAATTCGACCTGCTGTATTTCTTCGTCCGCCAACCCGGCAAAGTTTTCTCGCGCATGGATTTGCTCAACGCGGTCTGGGGTTACAGCCATGAAGGTTACGAACACACGGTGAACACCCACATCAACCGTCTGCGGGCCAAGATCGAAGCCGATCCGGCGCTACCCGTGCGCATCCTCACGGTGTGGGGGCGGGGTTACAAATTCGCCGTCAAGGAGGAGCAGCCATGAGGCTGACCCTGACACAACGCCTGTCCCTGGTGTTCGCCATTCTATTGCTGGTGTGCTGTGGCACATCGGCATGGATGCAAGTGCGCTCCAACAAAATGCATGAACTGGAAGTGGTTCAGGGGCTGTCGCGCGATCTGGCGCAACACATCGCCCATGACACAGTGCTGATGGACAGCAGCGGCCTGATGCCCGATGCCATCCGTGAATTGTTCAGCAAACTCATGCAGGTCAATCCCAGCGTTGAGGTCTATCTGCTGGACACCGAGGGCAAGATTGTCGGCAGTGCCGCACCGGAAGGCCGGATACACCGGGAGCGGATCGATCTGGCCCCCATCCAGCGTTTGCTCAAAGGCGATGCCCTGCCGATTCTCGGCGATGACCCGCGCAGCGTCGATGGCCGCAAGGTGTTCAGCGCCGCGCCATTGCGGGTCAACGGTCAGCCGGCCGGTTATCTCTACGTAGTACTGCTCAGCGAAGAACACGACCGCTTCGCCGAACGCGGGGCCACCAGCGCCGCGCTCAATACCGCGCTGTTATCCATCGGTCTGGTGGCCTTGTTGTGCCTGATCGCCGGTCTCACGGCCTTTGCCCTGATTACCCGGCCGTTGCGGCGCTTGACCGAAAGGGTCAGTCAGTTCGACATCGATGGCATGCCCTCCACACCGCCGGCCTCGGAACCGGTAGAAAAAGCCGCCAGTCACGATGAAATTGCAGTGCTGGACGCCGCCTTCCGGCAGATGCAAACCCGCCTCAATGAGCAGTGGCGCTCGCTGACGCGTCAGGACCAGGAGCGTCGCGAACTCGTGGCGAACATTTCCCACGACCTGCGAACGCCCTTGGCCTCGCTGCACGGGTACCTGGAAACCCTGTCGCTCAAGGACGCCACGCTATCCCCCGCCGACCGGCGTCGCTATCTGGGCATCGCCCTGGATCAAAGCCGCAAGGTGGGTGGGTTGGCGCAATCGCTGCTGGAGCTGGTCAGGCTGGAACATGGTTTCGTCCAGCCGGTGCTGGAACGCTTCTCCCTGACTGATCTGGTGCAGGATATTTTTCAGAAATTCGAATTGACCGCCGAAGCGCGCCAGATTGAGCTGAAAGCCACCTTCGCCCCCAATGTTTCTGCGGCCTGCGCCGACCTGGGGCTGATCGAGCGGGTGTTGACCAACCTGTTCGACAATGCCCTGCGTGATACCCCTCAAGGTGGAGAGATCGAACTGAGCCTGCGCCCCCAAGGACCGTTTATCGAAGTCACTGTCAGCGATACCGGCCCAGGCATTGCTGCGCCGTTGCGCGAAGGTCTGTTCCTGCGCCCCTTCAACATTGGCGGTGCACGGCGCGATGGCGGACTGGGACTGCGTATCGTGCATCGGATCCTGCAATTGCATGGTCGCGAGATCCAGCTGATCGATCTTCCGGGGCGGGGCGCGACCTTTCGCTTCTCCTTGCCGGTGGATCAGCAAACGGCGGAACAATGGGCGGTTCACTCGATGAACCTGAATTCGATGGGGAATTAGCCCGCAGCACACGTTCCGGCAATGCCCACAAATACCCACTCGCAAAAAACATGACCAACTGCCTGTTCATCCGTGACAACACTGCCGTGGTCCAATAGATTAGGCGACCTGAAAAGGCCCCGTGCTTTCTCGCCTCAATTCAAGTTAAAAGAAGTAGTGAAATTTCAATGTCCGATTCCAACACCGCTGAATCCGTAATCACCTTGTCGTCCAAAGCGGAATACGAAAACTCCATCAATCTTTCACAGCATGTGCCTCAGGCCAAGATCATCAGCGAGATGGTCCTGGACGCTTTTCAATCCACCCGGGAAAGCGACCAGATCCGCGAGCTACGCGCCGCGATTCGCCAGGCTCATGACAGCTTCGACGACGATAAAGCCTATGAACTGATGGGCGAACTCAAGCAACTCAAGGACGCGGAAGCGGCCGACATTGCGGCTCTGGAAGACCTGAGCAGCAAATTCTCGATTGGCCGGATTCTCTCCAGCTTCAAGGATGACCCGGCGTTTCAGGAAATCGTCTACGGCCTGGCGCTGAAAGTGCTGAACCAGACGCATCAAGCCATCAGCAACCCGAGCAGTGGCAAAAGCAAAGTGGCTCGCGCCAAGAAAGATCTCGAAGTGTTCACCATCAGCAAGGACGGCATGAGTGTCACCCTGCCGCTGCGCACTCCGCGTTCTAGCCTGAACGTTGACCGCCAAGCGCTGGAGTTCCTCGGCTTTGCCTTCGTCGGCGAAGGCGATGACGCAGTGATTGAAAGCGAGACGTTCCTCGATAACGCAGGCGTCGAACAAGCGGTCAACCGCAAGAACATCATCACCGCACTGCAGCAACAAACCGCGTTCGACGGCTACAGCATCGCCGCGCAGTAACACGCACCACCGAACGCCCCGCCCTTGCAGCGGGGCTTTTTATTGCCTGCACGAATCAGACCGTCGAGGGATTCAGAGCCACGATCATGTCCACTTCTACCGGCGCGTTTTTCGGCAACTGATAAACACCAACCGTCGTTCGCGTATGTTTACCGGCGTCGCCCAACACATGGGTAAAGACATCCGACGCACCGTTGGCCACCTCACTGAGGTCGACGAAGTCGAAGGTGGATTTCACGTACACGGTGACGCGAAGCAGTGCCTTGACGTTATCCAGTGAACCGATGGCCTCGCGGATCAGCGCCAGACCGCGTATGGCGCTGATGCTCGCGGCTTCTTGAGCGTCCGCCAAATTGAGTTCCAGCCCCACTCGGCCGGGGTACTGGATTTTGCCGTTCATTCTTGGCACCAAGCCACTGAGATACACCTCATCGTCATGCCGAAGCAGCGGCGCGTAATGCCCACCAGCCGGGTTTTCATCGTAGATATCGAAGCCGAGTTCTTTGGCCATCGCGAGAAAACGTTCGTCGCGGGTTATTTGCGTAATCATCTACTGAGCTCTCCTGATCCATCATGCGAACTGCGTCCTTGATGGTAGAGACAGACGCTTCTCCTGATCAGGGCAAGTTCGTATAGAATCCAGCGAAGTTTACTGCCAGGGAGACCAGTAAAATGCAGGCTCAGCGCGCCGTGATCGCCGCCATCGAGTTCCAGCCGGGAGCACCGTTGGTGCAGCAGATTGTCGATCAGCTGTCCGTGGCGATCAGCCAGGGGGGCCTGCCGCACGGGGCCAAGTTGCCGCCGATTCGCGAACTCTCTGAATTGATGAACGTCGGTAAGTCCACCGTGGTCGACGCTCTCGACCGATTGCGTGCCAAGGGATTGGTGGTCTCGCGCCAAGGCTCGGGGCATTACGTCCACCGGGCGAGCCTGCAAAACCCAGCCGCTGCTGGCCCGGATCTGCAACCGCAAGACACCCTCAGCCGGGTCCGCCGTGCAGTGCTGCTGGACAACGGCGCGCTGCGGCCCGGCTGCGGATTTTTGCCTGGCTCGTGGTTACCCGCCGAAGAACTGCTCAAAGCGGTACGCGGTACTCTTCGTGCGACGTCTTTGCGCATGGGCGAATACGGCGAGGTCGGTGGTTACCGGCCGCTGCGTGAGGCGTTGCGGGTGAAGTTGTCGGGCTTCGGTATCGAAGTGCCGGTGGAGCAAATCATCACCACCGCTAACACCATGCAGGCCATCGACCAGCTGATGCGCCTGTTGATAAAGCCCGGCGATACGGTGCTGCTCGACGATCCGTGCTACTTCAACCTGCACACCAACCTGGCGTTGCACGGTGCCAGGATTATCACCCTACCCCGCGATTGCAATGGTCTGGACCTGGAGGCTTTCGAGCAATTGCTGATCGCCCATCGCCCCGTGCTCTACATGACCAACAGCACCCTGCATAACCCGACCGGGCACTCGTTTTCCGCAGCGCAAGTTTATCGCCTGCTGGAGTTGAGTCACCGATACGGCTTCCACATTGTTGAAGACGATCTGTACGGAGATCTCCAGCAACGACGCACCCCACGCTTGGCCGCGAGCGGGCTGGATACGGTCAGCTACGTGTCCGGTTTCTCCAAGACCCTGACGGCTAACAGCCGGGTCAGCTACGCCGTGCTGTCACCGCAACTGGCCGCCCGAATGATCAGCCTGAAGATGAGCATCGGCGGCGTGACCTCGGAATTGGCGGAGCAGATCATCTGCACGATGCTCAGCAACGGCAGCTACACCAAACACATCCGGCGCACGGTGGATCGCTTGTATGAATCGAACAGTCGTGTGGCGCGCTGGCTGGTGGAGGCGGGGTGCTCGGTGTCGTCGGTACCGGGCGAAGGTCTGTTCATCTGGACCCGTTTGCCCAACGGTTTTCACGCCGAAGCCCTCGCCGACAAAGGCCTCAAAAATGACCTAGTGCTCACGCCAGGTACCATGTTGAGTAAAGCTGCCGACGCCAATAACTTTCTGCGCTTCAATGTCGCGCATAGCGATGATCCGCAGGTGCGGGAGCGGTTTTTCCGGTTGCTTGATAGATGAGGCTCCTGACAGACCGAGGTGCGGCCTTCGCGAGCAGGCTCGCTCCCACACTCGACCGCATTCCAACTGGAGAAATGCGGTCCAATGTGGGAGCGAGCCTGCTCGCGAAGGGGGCACACGGTCCACCAGAAAGCCCCCAACAAAAAGCCCCGCACTTCTCTCGAAGGCGGGGCTTTTGTTTACAGCATCCGACGCTTAAGGCGCGTACGTCAGCAGCAGCTCGGTCGGCACTTTGAAGTCCAGGGACATCATCACGCTCAACGCGGTAATGGTGAAGATCGAGAACACGAACAGCTTGCGTGCCCAGACCGTGTCATCCACTGCCTTGTAACCGGTCCAGGCCATGTACAACCAGTACATGCCCATGGCCGCAGCGACGGCGAGGTAGCTCATGCCGACGTAACCGCTGAAGGTCAGCATCAAGGTCGCCACGAGGAACGCCAGAATGTAGAGCAGGATGTGCTTCTTGGCCACTTCGATGCCGCGCTTCACTGGCAGCACCGGAATTGATGCAGCCAGATAATCGTTGAAGCGGAAAATCGCGATGGCGTAGGAATGCGGCATCTGCCACAGGCTGAACATCACCAGCAAGGTCAGTGCGGCCATGTCGAAGCTGTTGGTCACAGCAACGTAGCCAATCACCGGCGGCATGGCGCCTGACAGACTGCCCACCAGCGTGCCGTGAACCGACTTGCGCTTGAGGTACAGGCTGTAGAAGCCGACGTAGATGACGAAACCGATCACCGCGAACAGCGCGGCCAGCGGGTTTGCCACCTTGTACAACAACGCAACGCCGGCAACACCCAGGACGGTCGCAAAGGCCAGGGCCAGTTTCAGGGAGATCAAGCCCTGGACCAGCACCCGGTTCTTGGTGCGTTCCATCTTCAGGTCAATGTCGCGGTCGATGCAGTTGTTGAACACGCAACCGGAAGCCACCACCAGAGACGTGCCGATCATCGCGGCCAGGAATATGGCCAGATCGACATGCCCTTTCGAGGCCAGGAAAAATCCGCCCGCCACAGAAAGCACGTTACCGAAAATGATCCCCGGTTTGGTGATTTGGATAAAGTGCTTAAAGGACATCCGGACTTTCCTCAGTGCGCCATCATGACGGTGTGGATGCTGAACATGATCCACAGCGACAAGCCAACCAACAGAACGATCACCAATGCAGCGAAGACAAACGCAATCACGTTGTTACGCTGGGCAGCGGAGCGGTCCAGGTGGAGGAAGTACACCAGGTGCACGAGCACCTGGATCACTGCGAAGGCCAGTACGATCCACAGGGTCATGGCTTTTGGCAGCGACGGGTACATCACCAGGCCAAAAGGAATGATCGTCAGGATCACCGACAGGATGAAACCGATGGCGTAGGACTTGACGCTGCCGTGGCTATCGTCGTGGCCGTGGCCATCGTGGGAGTGTGCATTAGCCATTACAGGGTCCCCATCAGGTAAACAACGGTGAATACGCAGATCCACACCACGTCCAGGAAGTGCCAGAACAGGCTCAGGCAGCTCAGACGGGTCTTGTTGGTCGCCGTCAGGCCGTTTTTCTGCACCTGATACATCATGATCGCCATCCAGATCAGACCGCTGGTCACGTGCAGACCGTGGGTACCAACCAGGGTGAAGAACCCGGACAGGAAGCCGCTGCGGTTAGGACCGTAGCCTTCGGAGATCAGCATGTGGAACTCGTTGATCTCCATGCCGATGAAGCCCAGGCCGAACAGGAAGGTGATGGCCAACCAGCCCAATACCGCCTTCTTGTTGCCTTTGAACAACGCCAGCATGGCGAAGCCGTAGGTGATCGAACTGAACAACAGGCAGGCGGTTTCGCCCAGCACGTATGGCAGTTCGAAAATGTCGTGGCCCGACGGGCCACCCGCTACGTTGTTAACCAGTACCGCGTACACCGCGAAGATCGACGCAAACAAAATGCAGTCGGTCATCAGGTAGAGCCAGAAACCGAATACGGTCATCTCGCCCGAGTCGTGGTGATGGTCATCGTGCCCATGTCCATCGACATGGGTGTGTCCAGCATTGGTCACTAAGTTCGACATGGTTTAAGCCTGTTCCAACGAGGTTTCAACACGGGTGGCAGTGGCCGGGATTTTCCCTGCGGCTACCAGACGTTTGCGCTGCTCGGCTTCGGTGCGCTCGATCACGTCGACCGGCACCATGTAGCCCTGGTCATCACGGGCAGCGTGGATCACGAAGTAGATCACGGCGCCGGCGAGGCCGAAGATGGCCATCCACCAGATGTGCCAGATCATCGCGAAACCGAACACGGTCAACAGAGCACCCATGACCAGGCCGGTCGCGGTGTTGTTTGGCATGTGGATCGGCTCGTACTTGACCGGAGTCTGGTACGCAGTACCGTCTTCCTTGGCTTCAGTGAACGGGTCGATGCAGTCGGCTTTTGGCAGTACGGCAAAGTTGTAGAACGGTGGTGGCGACGAGGTCGACCATTCCAGCGTGTGGGCATTCCACGGGTCGCCGTGCTCGCACATGTTTTCCGGCTTCTTACGGTCACGGACACTGACGTAGAGCTGGATCAACTGGCAGGCAATACCGACCGCGATCATGACCGCGCCGAACATTGCAACGTACAGGTACGGAACCCACTCAGGGTTGGTGGTAGCGTTCAGACGACGGGTCATGCCCATGAAGCCCAGTGCATAGAGCGGCATGAACGCGACGAAGAAGCCCGAGATCCAGAACCAGAACGCTGCCTTGCCCCAACCTTCGTGCAGCTTGAAGCCGAACGCTTTAGGGAAGTAGAAGCCGAAGCCGGCGATGTAGCCGAACACGGCGCCGCCGATGATCACGTTGTGGAAGTGAGCAATGACGAACAGGCTGTTGTGCAGGACAAAGTCAGCACCCGGAATGGCCAGCAGTACGCCGGTCATGCCGCCGATGGCGAAGGTCACCATGAAGCCCAGGGTCCACAGAACCTGGCTGGTCATGCGCAGACGGCCCTGGTAGATGGTGAACAGCCAGTTGAATAGCTTCACCCCCGTCGGGATCGAGATCAGCATCGTCGCCAGACCGAAGAAGGCGTTGACGTTGGCACCCGAACCCATGGTGAAGAAGTGGTGCAGCCAGACCATGAAGCCCAGGATCGAGATCGCGCCCGAGGCGTAGATCATCGAGTGGTGACCGAACAGCTTCTTGCCGGAGAACGCCGAGATGACTTCGGAGAAGATCCCGAACGCCGGAAGAATCAGGATGTAAACCTCGGGGTGACCCCAGGCCCAGAACAGGTTGACGTACATCATCGGATTGCCACCAAGTTCATTGGTGAAAATGTGGAAATCCATGTAACGGTCAAGCGTCAGCAGAGCCAGGGTAGCAGTCAGGATCGGGAAGGAAGCGACGATCAGAACGTTGGCCCAGGTACAGGTCCAGGTGAAGATCGGCATGTCCATCAGTTTCATGCCCGGTGTACGCATTTTCAGCACGGTGGCCAGGAAGTTGACCCCCGTCAGCGTCGTACCCAGACCCGATAGCTGTAGCGCCCAGATGTAGTAGTCCACACCCACGCCAGGGCTGTAGCCAAGTTCCGACAGCGGTGGATACGCAACCCAACCAGTACGGGCGAACTCGCCGACACCCAGGGACACGTTGACCAGCACGACGCCAGACATCAGCAGCCAGAAGCTCAGGGAGTTCAGGAACGGATAGGCCACGTCACGCGCGCCGATCTGCAGCGGCACTGCAAGGTTCATCAGGCCGGTGAAGAATGGCATCGCCATGAAGATGATCATGATCACACCGTGAGCGGTGAAGATCTGGTCATAGTGTTCAGGCGGCAGGTAGCCAGGCGAACCCTCAGTGGACATGGCCAACTGGGTACGCATCATGATGGCGTCGGCAAAACCGCGCAGCAGCATGACCATGGCGACGATGATGTACATCACGCCGATTTTCTTGTGGTCGACCGAAGTCAGCCACTCGGACCACAGGTAGGTCCACTTCTTGAAATAGGTGATTGCAGCGAATACGCCCAGACCGCCGAGCGCGATCATGGCGATGGTCACCATCACGATCGGCTCGTGGAACGGGACCGCTTCCCAACTTAATTTACCAAACATCGTTTACTCCTCTGCCCCGGCAGCTGAATGCGAACTCATGTCCATCCCTTCCATCTGGGCCACTTCTTTCTCTTTCTTCTCGTGGTCCACTTTCGGACCCGGTTTCATGCCTTCGTACTTGTCGACGATGGTCTGGAACAGGTTCGGCGTGAACGAGGAGTAGAGCTCTACTGGATTGTTCTGGCTTGGCTTGGAAAGGGCTTCGTATTCAGCTTTTTCAAGCTGTTTAGGTGCCTTCTTGACATCACTGACCCAGGCATCGAAGTCCGCCTGAGAGGTGGCGATTGCTTTGAACTTCATGCCGGTGAAACCCGCGCCGCTGTAGTTGGCGGAGATCCCGTCGAATTCAGCGTTCTGGTTGGCGATCAGGTGCAGCTTGGTCTGCATGCCCGCCATCGCATAGATCTGGCCGCCCAGACCCGGAATGAAGAACGAGTTCATCACGGTGTCGGAGGTGATCTGGAAGTTAATCGGCGTGTTGGCCGGGAAGACGATCTTGTTGACCGTGGCAATGCCTTGTTCCGGGTAGATGAACAGCCACTTCCAGTCCATCGATACCACTTGAATGGTGACCGGCTTGACGTCGGATTCCAGGGGCTTGTACGGGTCCAGCGCGTGGGTCGACTTGTAGGTGACATAACCCAGGGCAATGATGATCAGCACTGGAATCAACCACACCGCGATTTCAATCTTGGTGGAGTGCGACCACTTCGGCGTGTAGACGGCGTTGGTGTTGGAGGCGCGATATTTCCAGGCGAACAGGAAGGTCATGACGATGACCGGTACCACGACAAGAAGCATCAGCAGCGTTGCGGTGATGATCAGGTTTCGCTCGTCCAGGCCAACCTGGCCCTTGGGATCGAGCAAGGTCATGTTGCAGCCTGACAGCAACAACGTGCCAATCAGCGGCAATAAGCCTAGTAGTCTGGGGTACCTGTTTTTACTCATCTCACGACCTCTAAAGCAGCTTGCGCAATGCAGTTGGGTTTTGATCGCCAACACTTCACCCTGCCAAGGGTTGGCATTTTTCTTGGATTGAATAAGGGGCCGCCCGTCGCGCGTCAGACGCTGCTCGACAAATCCTGGGCCAGCGGTACGTTCTTATTCGATTTCGTGGTCAAAGGCCTTGTTACAGACCAATTCCATTTGGTGCGGATAGTTGGAAAGGCTCCGACACCCGGGAGTCGCATGAAGCACTCAAGCCCCTCGACGCCCTACTTTCTGCTCATGCACCTGAGTGGGGTGAGCAGTGCCGGGATTTCAGTGCGGGCGATTGTAGATATGTAACGATTCATAAACCATGTCTCATCTCGAAATAATTTCTATCCATTCCAGCAACAATCATTAACGCATTTCGCAAAAGCGCGGCATGTTATCGAAATTCATTCTCAACAAAAACACCAAAATTAGTAGGACTACCTTGCGCAGTTCAGACAGCTTCGAGCCCCCCGCCGTCGCCCCCCTCATTGCCCAACCCCCTATACGACAAGGGCTCTGGCGATTTGCCAACCCTTGTTAAAATTGCCTGCTTCAACATTTCCGGGGTGATGCGATGAACCGCCGCAACAGTCCAATTTTGCTGCCATGCCCTGCGTCAATTAATCCTCTCGAAACGCCTTGCGATACTCTCGCTGTGACAACGTGTCGCAGACGTGTCACACCCCTGCTTACCTCGCATCACGGTCTTTTTACCTGCCCTCTGAAATGCAAAACGCCCCAACCCTCTCAACGAGGGCCGGGGCGTTTTTTTGGATGACGCAGTGGTGGGGCGAACCGCCTCAGTACAGCGCTTTACGGTTACGTGAAGTCAGCAACGGCACCAGAATCACGATCAGCACGAACGACACCAGCGCCCATTGCGCCAGCGAAAGACCGAGGATCGGCGGGTACGGCGTGGAACAGAAACCATCCACCTGGAAGCCCAGCGGAAAGATCTTCGCCAGCGGCAAACCATCGACTATCGGTTGCAGCACATCAATGCCGCAGCTGACCGCTGGATAGAACTGGGTGTAGACGTGATGCCCGGCGACCGCCGTGCCTGCAATGGCACAAATGACCACCAGCGTCTCGAACACAGTAATGCTGCGACGGGTGCGCGTTGCCGCGCCGATAAAGGCAAACACCGCGATCAGCAGCAACGCATAACGCTGGAGGATGCACAGCGGGCACGGAGCCTCGCCCTTGAACACTTGCAGGTACAACGCACCACCAATCAACGCCAGGCAAATGATGCCCAGTAACACCAGATAGCGCCGTTCACGCCCCAACCGCATTGTTTCCTCGCTCATCGCGCTTCCCTTTTAGATAGCAGTTGCCGCCAGTCTACACGCAGGCTCCGACGTTTGAGAGCCTGGCGCGTGCTGTTGGGTTTGGGGGAATAAACGATAAGCCGGTTAAGAAGGGATTAACTTTTCGAACTGTAATCAAGAATTGAGACCTTGGTGCGGCCATCGCGAGCTTGCTCGCGATGAAGGCGACTCGGTCTCCCGAGTCGCCGCATACAGTTATTCCAACGCCGAAGCCGGCCCAAAGAACTCATAACGGCTTTGCTTCTCCGGAACCCCCAACGCCTTCAGGTGACGCTTTATCGCCGCCATGAACCCTTTAGGCCCCAGAAAGTAAGCATCCAGGTCACGCTGCTCGGGCAACCACTCGCCCAATTGTTCCTGACTCAACAACCCGACCATGTGCGCAGCAGCGCTGACACCGTCGTCTTCGTCGTAGCAATAGAAACGCTTGAGTTGTGGATGACGTTCGGCCAACCCATCGATCCAGTCGCGGAAGGCATGCACGCTGCCGTTACGCGAGCAGTGGATAAAATGCACCGGGCGCTCCGTGGCCAACGCAGCCTCAAGCATTGCCAGCGTCGGCGTGATGCCGACACCGCCGCTGATCAGCACCAGCGGTTTATCACTGGCCGTCAGGGTGAATTCGCCCGATGGCGGGAACAACTGAATGCTCGAACCGACCTGCAGGTGATCGTGCAAGTGATTAGACGCAAGCCCACCGGTTTCCCGTTTGACGCTGATGCGGTAGTGCCCCTTGTTCGCCAACGCCGACAGCGAGTAGTTGCGACGAATCTCTTCGCCATCAAGGATCAGTTTCATGCCGATGTACTGGCCAGGTTCCGCCGCAAGGATCGGACCTTTGTCGGCAGGTTCGAAGTAGAACGAAGTGATTTCTGCGCTTTCCTCGACTTTGGCCGCGACGATGAATTCCCGCGCCCCCCGCCAGCCACCAGGGGCCTGTTCTTTCTGGTCATAGATGCTGCTTTCAGCGCCGATCAATATCTCGGCAAGTTGACCATACGCAGCCCCCCAGGCCGCAATGACTTCTGGGGTGGCGATTTCTTCGCCCAGCACCTCGGCGATGGCACGCAGCAGGCAGGTGCCGACAATCGGGTAGTGTTCCGGCAGGATTTGCAGGGCCACGTGCTTGTTGATGATTTTGGCCACCAGGTCGCCCAATTGGTCGAGCTGGTCGATATGACGTGCGTACATCAAAACACCGTTGGCCAGTGCGCGAGGCTGATCACCGCTGGCCTGGTGAGCCTGGTTGAACAGCGGACGGACTTCCGGGTATTCGGAGAGCATCATGCGGTAGAAGTGCGTAATCAGCGCTTCGCCGCCGCTTTCCAGCAGTGGTACGGTGGATTTGACGATTGCACGGTCTTGAACGCTAAGCATAAGGACAGCTCCGGAGCTTGATGTGTATTTCCTTAGACGTATCAGTTTCCATGCCAAAACTATAATCGTTATAAATCAACAGGTTAAAAACAAAGTAGTCATATCGACACAAGTTGTCTTATAGTCCTATCGACTACATGGAGTCACTATGACTGCAAAATCTTTGCTCACCGCCCTGCTACCCCTGGTCTCCGACCTGTCCCGCGAACTGCCCGAAGGCGAGCGTTATCGACGCCTGCTCGAAGCCATGCGCGCCCTGCTTCCCTGCGATGCCGCTGCCCTGCTGCGTCTTGATGGCGAATGGCTGGAGCCCCTGGCCGTCGACGGGTTGAGCACCGACACTTTGGGCCGGCGTTTCAAAGTTAGCGAGCACCCGCGTTTCGAGGCCTTGCTCAGCAGTCACGGCCCGACCCGCTTCGCCGCCGACAGCGACCTGCCTGACCCTTACGACGGACTGGTCGATGGCCTCGACGATCATCTGGAAGTCCACGACTGCATGGGTTGCCCGCTGTTTATCGACGAGCGTCCATGGGGTTTGCTGACCCTCGACGCCCTCGACCCGGAACAATTTCAGCCCATCGAACTGGATGCCCTGCAAGCCTTTGCCAGCCTCGCTGCAGCCACGGTCAATGCCGCCGAACGTATCGAGCGCCTGGCCAATCGCGCCGAAGACGAACACCAGCGCGCCGAGGTTTACCGTCAAGCCAGCGGTCAGCAGAACCGCGAAATGATCGGCCAGAGCAAGGCGCACAAACGCCTGGAGGAAGAGATCAATCTGGTGGGCGGCAGTGACCTGACGGTACTGATCACCGGTGAAACCGGGGTTGGCAAAGAATTGGTCGCACAGGCGATCCATGCTGCCTCTGCGCGGGCCGACAAACCGATCATCAGCCTTAACTGCGCGGCCCTGCCAGACACTCTGGTCGAGAGCGAGTTATTTGGCCATGTGCGTGGCGCGTTCACCGGCGCGACGAATGATCGTCGCGGCAAGTTCGAACTGGCCAATGGCGGCACGCTGTTTCTCGATGAAGTCGGCGAACTGTCGCTGACGGTGCAAGCCAAGCTGCTGCGCGTCTTGCAGAGCGGGCAATTGCAGCGCCTGGGTTCGGATAAGGAACACCAGGTGGACGTGCGCCTGATCGCGGCGACTAATCGCGACCTGGCCGAGGAAGTGCGCAACGGTCGCTACCGTGCCGACTTCTACCACCGCTTGAGTGTTTACCCCTTGCTGGTACCGGCACTGCGCGACCGTGGTCGGGATGTACTGCTGCTCAGCGGCTTCTTCCTGGAGCAAAACCGCTCGCGCATGGGCCTCAACAGCCTGCGTTTGAACAGCGATGCGCAGGCCGCATTAATGGCCTACAACTGGCCGGGGAACGTGCGGGAGCTGGAGCATTTGATTGGTCGCAGCGCGCTTAAAGCGCTGGGCAACTGCAAGGACCGACCGAAGATTCTCAGCTTGAGCGCTGCGGACCTGGATTTGCCCACGGGCAGTGTTGAAGTCGTCAGTGAGCAGCCGGCGATCAGCCCTCTGGTGCTGGTGTCTGGCGATTTGCGTGAAGCCACCGAGAACTATCAGCGGCAATTGATCAGTGCTTGCCTGGAGCGGCACCACAACAACTGGGCGAGTGCTGCGCGTGAGCTGGGGCTGGATCGGGCGAATCTGGGGCGCATGGCCAAAAGGCTGGGGATGAAGTGACGGCCCCATCGTCGGAACGCCGCCCGAATTTCTAAAGCCTGCCCACTACAAGTCGATAACCCGATATCGATAGTTTTTGGCAATCCCGCGATCGCCCATCACCTTTTTCTACAGAAGGTATATATGTCCTCCACCAAAGCCCGCGCAGATTCACTTTCGCTTCTGCTGTTTACCTTGCGCAGCGGCAAGCTGATGGCGATCAACCTGCTGAAAGTCAGCGAAATCATCCCCTGCCCGCCGCTAACCAGGCTGCCGGAGTCGCATCCCCACGTCAAAGGCATCGCCACCCTGCGTGGCGCGTCGTTGTCGGTGATCGACCTGAGCCGTGCCATCGGCGAGCGCCCGCTGGAAGACCCGAACGGTGGTTGCCTGATCGTCACCGACGTCAGTCGCTCCAAACAGGGCCTTCATGTCCAAGCCGTGAGCAAGATCGTTCACTGCCTGACCTCCGACATTCGCCCGCCACCCTTCGGTTCCGGCGGCGTGCGCTCGTACATTACCGGCGTGACCTCGGTAGACGGCACGCTGGTACAGGTACTGGACATCGAAAAAGTCATCCACGGCATCGCGCCGGCAAAGATTGAAACCGCCCCGACCGAACTGAGTATGGAAGACGCCGAAATCCTGGGCAGCGCGCGCATATTGGTGGTCGATGACAGCCAGGTCGCATTGCAACAATCCGTGCACACGCTGCGCAATCTCGGCCTGCAATGCCATACCGCCCGCAGCGCCAAGGAAGCGATCGACTGCCTGCTCGAGCTGCAAGGCACGGCCCAACAGATCAATCTGATCGTCTCGGACATCGAAATGTCTGAGATGGATGGCTACGCCTTCACCCGCACGCTGCGCGAAACGCCAGACTTCTCGCACCTGTATGTGCTGCTGCACACGTCGCTGGACAGCACAATGAACAGCGAGAAAGCGCGTTTGGCCGGGGCTAACGCGGTGCTGACCAAATTCTCGTCGCCAGAACTGACCAAATGCCTGATCGATGCGGCCAAGGCCGTCGCTGAACAAGGTCATTGAGAGATGGCCGAGGGCTTTTGTTTTTTGATGCGGCGCAACCTCGCTGAGGCTATGCCAGCAATCGCCTGGCCTCAGGGGATTGTCCTGACCCAGTACCGCCCTGAATCGGCAGAAGCCATTCATCGTTTGATGGAACAGGGGGTTCAGGACGGTGGCGGCCGCGTGCCGGCGCTGGCTGTGTGGCAACAGCGGTTTGAAACCGACCCCGAATACGATCCCTCCCTGTGTTTCATTGCGCTGGATGCCGAAGGTATCGTCGGTGTGTGCCAGTGCTGGACCAGCGCCTACATCAAAAACCTGGTGGTGCATCCACGGGCGCAACGCCTCGGGCTTGGCCGCGCCTTGCTGTTGCAAGCGTTCAACGTCTTTAAGCAACGCCGGGAAGGGTTTGTCGATTTGAAGGTATTGGAAGACAACCTTCGGGCGCAGCGGCTGTATCAAAGCGCCGGGATGTATATCGTCCGCCGGGAACCGGTTCCAGCCTGATACAACCTAGATCGCGAGCAGGCTCACTCCCACAGTGGATCTATGTTGTACGCAGATGAAGTGTGGGAGCGAGCCTGCTCGCGATGAGGCCCGCATTACCAGCATCAAACCCTCAGGCATACTCGGCCCATAAAAGCCCAACGGATCCCTGAACCATGAAAGCCGTAACCCTGACCTTCCTCTGCCTCACCGCACTCGCCTCCCAGGCCCTGGCCTCCAGCCCCGACGCCTGGGCCGCCTACGACAAAGCAGTCCTCGCCAGTTGCACCAAAGCCAGCAGCTTGAAAAATACGAAACCAGTCGGCAACGCGGCGCAGTTCGATGACCGGGTCGGCTACACCGCCCTCCTGCTGCAAGGCCAATACCCGCAACAACACATGAAAGGCCAGCAAGGTACTGAACTGTGCCTCTACAACAAGCAGACCAAAACCGCCTACGTCACCGAATGGGATTCCATTCGCTCACCCGCCAAGGCCCAGTGAGTGGCGCACAACTTGCTTCAGGGCGCAGCAGTGCGGTGACTTTCTGTCGCCGTTTCATGCCTTCACATGTGACCCGGCGATCAATGAATACAACGTTTTCCTGCGTAGGTTGCGGCAAGTGCTGCAATGACCACCACGTCCCCCTGACCCTGGCGGAAACCCGGATGTGGGCGGTCGATGGCGGTCAAGTGATCGTGCTGGTCGAGGGCTTTTTGGGTAACGGCCTGGGCCTGCCCGTGCAGCAACGCGAACACGCCGAACGCCGTTCGGTAGTGGTTCGAAGCGGCACGTCCGAGGCGTATGTGGCGATCACCTTTGCCGCCTATAACGTCGGCCCCTGCCGGAATCTTGACGAAGACAACCTGTGCCGTATCTACGAACGCCGACCGTTGGTGTGCCGCATCTACCCGGCGGAAATCAACCCGCACATTACGCTGAACACCGCGCTCAAGGACTGCCCACCCGAGTCATGGGAACAAGGCCCGGACTTGATCATCGGCGGCGAGATAGTGGATCGGGAACTGGCAGGATTGATCCAGCGTTCACGTCAGGCGGATCGCGATGATATTCAGACCAAGGATGCGATTTGCGGGTTGCTGGGGATTCGCACGACAGCGCTGAAAGGAGATGGGTTTACCGCTTATCTGCCTGACATGACAGCGTTTACCACGGTCATCGATCAGGTGTCAGCGCAGCCGCTGGCATCGTCGAAGAGTGACTGGTTATTTCATGTGTCGGGGGATGACATTGCCGGCCAAGTTCAGGCGGCGGGGGCGCAAGTGGCGACTGATGCGCCGGTGAACTATGCGTTTATTTCGTTGCGGGCGGCTTGATCCAGGATAGTTGTCGTCAAGTATGACCCGATCGCGAGCAGGCTCGCTCCTACATCTTCGTCGTACACAAAATCTGTGACCTGTGACGTTCAACTGTGGGAGTGAGCCTGCTCGCGATGACGGGAGATCAGGCACCGTAGAAACTGAAACTCACCGCTTACCCATCGAACGACGCGTACCAGGAGGCGCCGCACCAGGCGTCTTGGTGTGCCCATTCTTCGCGCCATTCTTGTACCAAGGCTGGCTGGCGTTCTTCGCTGCGGCCAACTCACCCGGTTTGAACGGGAACTTGAACGCCGGGATCGCGGCTTTGGTTTCGCTGTCTGCGCTGGAGTCGACGCTGTCTGGCAGGTCTGCCTGGTCGTCGCTCAAAGCGTCGGCAACCGGCGGTTGTGTCGGGGAAGTCATGAAAGCTCCGGGTGATGCACATAGAGTCGGGCCCGATCAGCGAGCCGCGAAAGGCGGCAGTATAACTGGATGGGGCAATACAAGCTGCAAGCCTCAAGCGAGTCCGTCGGGTTTTGTGCTGGCTGACCCACCGCCATCGTCGGAGCACCGCCCGGAGCAGGCTCACTCCCAAACTGACAACCCCGTCAGTTAGCAGTCACCCTCCTGACCGGCTGACAGGGTTATAAAGGAGGGTATAAAGCTGAAAATACCCTAACCCTTTAGCCCGGCGCCCCACTCGCATGCGAATTCAGAAAAAACCCGCCTTGATCGCAGGTCTGCTAATTGCCTTGGCAGCGCTGGGCACGTGGTATGTCACCAAGCCCGCCACAGCCAAACTTGCCGCCCCTACCGCGATTCCGGTGCGCGTGGTCAATGTCGTTGAAAAAGACGTGCCGCGTTATGTCAGCGGTATCGGTTCGGTGCTGTCCCTGCACAGCGTGGTGGTGCGCCCGCAGATCGACGGTATTCTCACCAAAATCCTGGTCAAGGAAGGCCAACTGGTGAACAAAGGCGACCTGCTGGCCACCATCGACGACCGCTCGATCCGCGCCAGCCTCGATCAGGCCCGCGCCCAATTGGGGGAAAGCCAGGCGCAGTTGCAAGTGGCGCTGGTCAACCTCAAGCGTTACAAATTACTCAGCGTTGACGACGGGGTTTCCAAACAGACTTACGACCAGCAACAAGCGCTGGTCAATCAACTCAAGGCCACCGCCCAAGGCAATCAGGCGTCAATCGACGCCGCTCAGGTACAACTCTCCTACACGCAAATTCACTCCCCGGTCAGTGGTCGCGTCGGTATTCGTACAGTGGATGAAGGCAATTTCCTGCGCATGACCGATGCCCAAGGCCTGTTTACCGTGACGCAGATCGACCCGATTGCCGTCGAGTTCTCCCTGGCGCAGCACATGCTGCCGATCCTCCAAGGGCTGATCGGCGACCCGCAACGCGCACAGGTAAAGGCCTACATTGGTGCCGACACCGACGGTGAAACCGGCAATTTGCTGGGCGAAGGTCATTTGACCCTGATCGACAACCAGATCAACGCCAACACCGGGACCATCCGCGCCAAGGCCGAATTCAACAACCCCGGGCAGAAACTCTGGCCGGGCTTGCTGGTGACAGTAAAAATTCAGACAGCCCTGGAGAAAGATGCCCTGGTGGTGCCGCCCACCGTCGTACAACGGGGTCTCGATCAACACTTTGTGTACCGGGTCAACGGTGACAAAGTCGAAGCCGTCACCGTGCAAGTGGTTTCGCAAAGCAGCGGCCAGGACATCATCAAAGGTGTGAAACCGGGCGATGTGCTGGTCACTGATGGCCAGTCGCGGCTCAAGCCGGGATCGACCGTGCAGGTGCTGACCGACCCGCCGCAAGTGGTGCAATCGGAGTCGAAACAATGAAGGGCCACGGCTCGGTCTCTGCCTGGTGCATCGATCACCCGGTCGCCACCATCCTGCTGACTTTTGCCCTGGTGCTACTCGGCGCCATCGCCTTCCCGCGTCTGCCGATTGCGCCGCTGCCGGAAGCCGAATTCCCGACCATTCAGGTGGCTGCGCAATTGCCTGGCGCCAGCCCGGAAACCATGGCGTCGTCGGTGGCCACGCCGCTTGAAGTGCAATTCAGCGCCATCCCCGGCGTGACGCAGATGACATCGAGCAGCGCCTTGGGCTCGACCAACCTGACCCTGCAATTCACCCTCGAAAAAAGCATCGACACCGCCGCCCAGGAAGTCCAGGCCGCGATCAACACCGCCGCCGGCAAACTGCCCAAGGACATGCCGACGCTGCCGACCTGGCGCAAGGTCAACCCGGCCGACAGCCCGGTGCTGATCCTCAGCGTCAATTCCACGCAAATGCCCGGCACTGAACTCAGCGACCTGGTGGAAACCCTGCTGTCCCGCCAGATCAGCCAGATCGAAGGCGTAGGCCAGATCAACATTACCGGTCAGCAGCGTCCGGCGATTCGCGTTCAAGCCTCGGCGGACAAACTGGCCGCCATCGGTCTGACCCTCGCAGACATTCGTCTGGCCATCCAGAACACCAGCCTCAATCTGGCAAAAGGTGCGTTGTACGGCGAGTCGAGCATTTCGACGTTGTCGACCAACGACCAGTTATTTCACCCTGAGGAATACAGCCAACTCATCGTTTCCTACAAGGACGGCGCCCCGGTTCATCTGAGGGATGTCGCCAAAGTCGTCAACGGTTCGGAAGATGCCTACGTGCAGGCCTGGGCCGGCGACAAGCCCGGGGTGAACCTGGTGATCTCCCGGCAACCGGGGGCGAACATCGTCGAGACCGTGGATCGCATTCAAGCCGCGTTGCCTGCGCTTGAGGCCATGCTTCCCGCCTCGGTGCAGGTCAAGGTACTGGTCGACCGCACTCAGACCATCCGCGCGTCCTTGCATGAAGTGGAAGTCACCCTGCTGATCGCGATCCTGCTGGTGGTGGCGGTGATGGCGCTGTTCCTGCGCCAATGGTCTGCGACGATGATTGTGTCTGCGGTGCTGGGCGTTTCTCTGACGGCGAGTTTCGCCCTGATGTACATCATGGGCTTCAGCCTGAACAACCTGACCCTGGTGGCGATTGTGGTGGCCGTGGGGTTTGTGGTCGACGATGCGATTGTGGTGGTGGAGAACATTCACCGACACCTTGAAGCCGGCGACGGCATGCGCGAAGCCGCGATCAAAGGTGCTGGCGAGATTGGTTTTACTGTGGTCTCGATCAGTTTCTCGCTGGTGGCGGCGTTCATTCCGCTGCTGTTCATGGGCGGCGTGGTGGGGCGGCTGTTCAAGGAGTTCGCCTTGACCGCCACTTCAACCATCATGATTTCGGTCGTGGTGTCGCTGACGCTGGCACCCACCCTGGCCGCGCTATTCATGCGTGCGCCGGTGCATCACGCCCACAGCAAACCAACGTTCGGCGAACGCTTGCTGGCCGGCTATGAAAAATTGCTACGCCGCGCCCTCGCTCATCAGAAACTGATGATCGGTGTGTTTGGACTTTCCCTGTGCCTGGCCATCGCCGGTTACATCTTCATCCCGAAAGGTTTCTTCCCGGTGCAGGACACCGGTTTTGTCCTCGGTACAACCGAAGCCGCCGCCGACATTTCCTACGGCGACATGGTGAAAAAACACTTGGCGATGGCCGAAATCGTTGCGGCGGATCCCGCGGTCGAAGCGTTTTCGCACTCGGTCGGTGTGTCGGGCAGTAACCAGACCATCGCCAACGGTCGCTTCTGGATTTCCCTGAAAAAACGCGGCGACCGCGATGTCTCGGCCAGCCAGTTCATCGACCGGATTCGTCCGCAACTGATGAAAGTCCCCGGCATCGTGTTGTACCTGCGTGCCGGCCAGGACATTAACCTCAGCTCCGGCCCGAGCCGCGCCCAGTACCAATACGTGCTCAAGAGCAACGACGGCGCGACCCTCAGCACCTGGACCCAGCGGCTGACGGAAAAACTGCGCAGCAACCCGGCGTTCCGCGACATTTCCAACGACTTGCAACTGGGCGGCAGCATCACCCACATCAGCATCGACCGCAGCGCCGCCGCGCGTTTCGGCCTGACCGCCAGTGATGTCGACGAAGCGCTGTACGATGCGTTTGGTCAGCGCCAGGTCAATGAATTCCAGACTCAGATCAATCAGTACAACGTGATTCTGGAACTGGACACCAAGCAACGCGGCAAAGCCGAAAGCCTCAACTACTTCTACCTGCGCTCGCCGCTGAGCGGGGAAATGGTGCCGCTGTCGGCGCTGGCCAAATTTGACGCGCCTACAGTCGGACCGCTGTCCATCGCCCATGACGGCATGTTCCCGGCCGCCAACTTGTCGTTCAACCTCGCGCCCGGCGTGGCGTTGGGTGATGCGGTGATCATGCTCAACCAGGCCAAGGTCGACATCGGCATGCCGGCGGCCATGAGCGGCAATTTCCAGGGTGCGGCGCAGGCATTCCAAAGCTCTCTGGCCAGCCAACCGTGGCTGATTCTGGCGGCGCTGGTGGCGGTGTACATCATTCTCGGCGTGCTCTACGAGAGCTTCGTGCATCCGCTGACCATCATCTCGACGCTGCCGTCGGCGGGTCTCGGGGCGGTGATCATGTTGTGGATTTGCGGCCAGGACTTTTCGATCATGGCGCTGATCGGGCTGGTGCTGCTGATTGGTATCGTGAAGAAGAACGGCATTCTGATGATCGACTTTGCGCTGGATGCCCAGCGCAACCGTGGCTTGCCGCCGGAAGAAGCGATCTTCCAGGCCTGTATCACGCGGTTCCGGCCGATCATCATGACCACCCTCGCCGCCCTGCTCGGCGCCCTGCCGCTGATGCTCGGTTACGGCACCGGCGCTGAACTGCGCCAGCCGCTGGGGATCGCGGTGGTCGGCGGTTTGCTGGTCAGCCAGGCGCTGACGCTGTTCACCACTCCGGTCATATACTTGTGGCTTGAGCGGCTATTTCACAGACCCAAACCTTCGCCCGTACCGGCGTTGGCAACCACAGACTGAGGCGGGGTCATGCGCGTTCTGATTATCGAAGACGAAGAAAAAACCGCGGACTATTTGCACCGCGGCCTGACGGAACAGGGTTACACCGTGGACGTGGCGCGCGAAGGCGTTGAAGGCCTGCACCTGGCGCTGGAAAGTGACTACGCGGTGATCGTCCTCGACGTCATGCTGCCAGGCCTCGACGGCTTCGGCGTCCTGCGCGCATTGCGTGCGCGCAAGCAAACCCCGGTGATCATGCTCACCGCCCGCGAGCGCGTCGAAGACCGCATCAAAGGCTTGCGTGACGGCGCTGACGATTACCTCGGCAAACCGTTTTCCTTCCTTGAACTGGTGGCGCGGTTGCAAGCGCTGACCCGCCGCAGCGGCGGCCATGAACCGGTGCAAGTGAGCATCGCTGACCTGTGGATAGATTTGATCAGCCGTAAGGCTACACGTGGCGGCACACGGCTGGACCTGACCGCCAAGGAGTTTTCGCTACTCAGTGTGCTGGCCCGCCGGCAAGGTGAAATCCTCTCGAAAACGGCGATTGCCGAGATGGTCTGGGATATCAATTTCGACAGCGACGCCAACGTCGTCGAAGTCGCGATCAAGCGTTTGCGAGCCAAGCTCGACGGGCCGTTTGACGAGAAACTGCTGCACACGATTCGTGGCATGGGTTATGTGCTGGAGAGCCGTGGTGTCCAGTAACTCCATCGCGCTTCGCCTGAGCGGGATGTTTACGCTGGTGGCGCTTTTAGTGTTTTTGTTGATCGGCTGGGCGTTGTATCAACAGGTCGACAAGGGCCTGGGTTTGCTTCCCGAGGCCGAACTGGATGCACGCTACAGCGTGCTCGAATCCACCGTTGGCCGTTACGGTACGCCCGAGCATTGGGTGAAGATCTACAACAAGCTCAAGCTGCTCGGCGAAGAAGACAAGCGCATCCGTTTCTGGATCGTCAGCGGTGATCCGAACTACGAATACGGTGACCTCACACCGCAGATCCGTGCCTTTGCCGAAGGGTCCCTGGGGATGCGTGACTTGCAGCTGCCAGACCATCCCTACCCGCTGAAAGTACTGGTGAGCCAGTTCCCGGCCAAGGATCAACGCCCGCCGCTGCGCTTCATGATCGGCATCGACACCGAGACATTTTTCGAGACTCAGCATCACTTGCTGATCGCGCTGATCAGCCTGGCGATCATCGGCGTGTTGCTGGCGTCTGCGCTGGGGTATTGGGTGGCGCGGATTGGCCTCAAGCCTTTGATCAAACTGTCTCAGGAAGCCCAGCGCCTGGCGCCGCCGTTGCGTTCCGGGCGACTGCGATTATCGTCGCTGCCGCCGGAACTGAATCAGTTCGTCAATTCGTTCAACTCCACGCTGGAACGGGTTGAACAGGCGTATTCACGGCTGGAATCGTTCAACGCCGACGTCGCTCATGAGTTGCGCTCGCCTTTGACCAACCTGATCGGGCAAACCCAGGTCGCGCTGACGCGTGGGCGCTCCGCCGAACACTATTTCGAAGTGCTGCAATCGAACCTCGAAGAGCTGGAACGGCTGCGCTCGATCATCAACGACATGCTGTTCCTCGCCAGCGCCGATCAAGGCAGCAAGGCCACCAAACTGACGTCCACCTCGCTCGCCGATGAAGTGGCGACAACGCTTGAATACCTGGATTTCATTCTTGAGGATGCGCAGGTTCAGGTGCAGGTTAGCGGTGATGCTCAGGTGCGGATCGAGATCGCGCATTTGCGCCGGGCATTGATCAATTTGCTGAGCAACGCGGTGCAACACACCGAGCCTGGGCAAGTGATTCAGGTGCGGATCGAGGTCGAGGAACATCAGGTGAGCATTGGCGTTGCCAACCCTGGCTCGCCGATTCCCAGCGAGCATTTACCCCGGCTGTTTGAACGGTTTTATCGAGTGGATGCGTCGCGCAGCAACAGCGGCAACAATCACGGGTTGGGACTGGCGATCGTCAAGGCAATTGCGCTGATGCATGGCGGGGATGTGTTTGTGCGCAGTGATCACGGGATGAATACGTTCGGCATTCACCTCCCCGTCTGACCCGATTCATTCCCCGCGCCACATAAAATCGATCGCCATCTACGAACCACTATTGCCTTTGGCGCAACAGTCCTTTCTTCAATTGGCTCTGTTTCCCGTCGGCCAAGATCCTTATCTTTGCCCGCACCAAACAGCACTTGCCAAGCAAGAAGGTTTTAAAGATGTCCAACAGTATGGGTATTGCCAGCGCTTTCGTTTTGTCCTCTTTGTTCCTGTCTCCGTTCGCCATGGCGGAAGAATCGCAGACGTTCGCCACGCAAAATGCCGCACGCACCACAGCGTACGATCAGTATCAGAGCGAAATGACAGCCAAGGCTCCAGACGCTGCGCAACCCCCTCAAACATCGACGTCTGCAAGCCAGCCAGTGATTGAGAAAGACAGCTGACTCATCGAGCGACTCTGTTTCCCTCGACACTTTTCATCGGCTCTTCCCTTTGAAAAGTTGTCTTCAAAGCCGCTGCTATCAGCGGCTTTTTTTCGTGCTGCTCGCTGACCATTGCAATCGCTGCAACGATGATCTTCCACACCCAATCCGCCGATGAATAGCGCAGGGATCTTCGACTACCCGCTCAATGTCTTCTAAGCTTGAACAAGTAAAGGTCACCGCGTTTTACTGACCTTTTTCTGCGCCTCAATCAGACGTCAGCCCATGCCAGTGAGCCGCCCCCCTTCAGGCAAGACCGGCCGACCTGAGCTGATGGTGATGCTTGGCAGTTCGCTGACGGTGATCGCGATTCTCAGCATCGTTGCCTTCCTGCTGATCCGCGAGCACGCCAACGCCCAGCAGGCCGCCACCCGCAGTGCGACGACCATTGCGCAGTTGATTGACGCTGACGTGCTGCGTACCGTCGAGCTCTACGACTTGACCCTGCAAGGCCTGATTGCGGCCTCGCAACGGGACGAGCTAAAGCAAGTTTCAGCGCAGATACGCCATCTGGTGCTGTTCGACCGTTCCACCACGGCGCGCTTCAAGGGCGACATTTTGCTGTTGGACAAGGATGGCGAAGTGATTGCCGATTCATCGCTGATCGAGCCCAAGCCCGGTAACTTTGCCGACCGCGACTATTTCCTCGCTCATGTTTTCAACCGTGACACCGGCATGTTCATCAGCCGCCCGTTCAAGCCGCGTTGCGACTGCGACGACAGCGAGGAGTGGCGTATCAGTTTTAGCCGACGCATCTCCTCCTCCAGCGGTGAGTTTCTAGGCGTAGCGGTGGCATCGATGCGCCTCGCGTACTTTGAACAGTTATTCAACAGCCTGGACATCGGCAACGACAGCACCCTGAGCATCATCAATGACGACGGCATTCTGCTGGCGCAAAAACCTCACCTGATCAACGACCCCATCGGCAAGAACTTCGCCAGTCGGCCCAATGTCGAGCGCATCCTGCGAGAGGGCACTGGCAGTTTCAACAGCGTGTCGAGCGTCGATCATCAACAACGCCTGTACACATTTTCGAGGGTCGGCAACCTGCCGTTGACGGTTATTGTCGCCCTCTCGGGCAACGAAGTATTCGCCACCTGGAAACGCACGGCGGTGGTGATCAGCGGTGCCACCGGCGTGTTGTGCATCGGTCTGCTCTGGCTGACCTGGTTGCTGTACCGCGAACTGCGTCTACGCCGCCATGCCGAGCAGGAGCTGGCGCAACTGGCCGCCATCGATGCCCTGACCGACGTCGCCAACCGCCGAACCCTGGATCAAACCCTGCGCCATGAGTGGTTTCGTGCCCAACGGTCGGGCAAGCCGCTGTCGGTGCTAATGATCGACGCCGACCATTTCAAGGCGTTCAACGATCGCCATGGCCATCAAGGCGGCGATGATGCGCTTCGGGCAGTGGCCAAGGTGATCTGCGCCAACGTCCGGCGGCCTGGAGACCTGGTGGCGCGGTATGGAGGTGAGGAGTTTTCGGTGATTCTGGCGGAAACGGACAGCGCGGGGGCTTGGCTGATTGCTGAAAAAATCCGGGCAGCCGTGGAGCAGATGCCCTTAGTGGCGGGCGCTGAAACGCCCATTACTGTCAGTATCGGGATCAGTACCTGGACGACAGAGAAAGAAATCAGTCTGGAGCAGTTGCTGTACGCGGCAGACAAGGCGTTGTATCAGGCCAAGGAAGGTGGGAGGAATCGGGTGGTGGCTGCGCAGTGAATCGATGATGTGGCGGGCGGCCCTTCGCGAGCAGGCTCGCTCCCACATTGAAATGCGATCAACTGTGGGAGCGAGCCTGCTCGCGATAGGGCCCATCTGAGCACCAAAAAGTTTGAGGCATAAAAAAAGGCCACCCGAAGGCAGCCTTTAAAAACTAGAGAGGTTTTTGCTTACACGGCCGCAACTGGACGCATGTAAGAGATCGGTGCAGTGCTGGCGTCTTCGAAAGTCACGACTTCCCAAGCATCTGTCTGCTCAATCAACTTGCGCAGCAGCTGGTTGTTCAATGCATGTCCGGACTTGAAGCCCTTGAACTCACCAATCAGGCTATTGCCCAGCAGGTAGAGGTCACCAATTGCATCGAGGATCTTGTGCTTCACGAATTCGTCTTCATAGCGAAGGCCGTCTTCGTTCAGTACACCATCCGCGTCGACCACAATAGCGTTTTCAACACTGCCGCCGAGTGCGAGGTTGTGCTTGCGCAGGTACTCGATGTCACTCATGAAACCAAAGGTACGGGCGCGGCTGACTTCTTTTACGAACGAAGTACTGGAAAAATCCACGCTTGCACTTTGTGTGCGGTCACGGAAAACCGGGTGATCGAAATCGATCTCGAAGCTCACCTTGAAACCTTCGAAAGGGACGAAAGTGGCGCGCTTGTCGCCATCTTCCACTGTCACTTCCCGCAGGATCCGGATGAACTTCTTGGCGGCGTCCTGTTCTTCCAGGCCCGCCGATTGAATCAGGAATACGAAAGGTCCAGCGCTACCATCCATGATTGGTACTTCGGACGCGGAGAGCTCGACGTAGGCGTTATCGATGCCCAGGCCAGCCATGGCCGAGAGCAAGTGCTCCACCGTGTCCACTTTGACGTCACCGTTGACCAGTGTGGTCGACATAGTGGTTTCGCCAACGTTTTCTGCGCGGGCAGGTATCTGCACCACAGGATCGAGGTCAGCACGACAAAACACAATGCCGGTGTCGATAGGCGCGGGCTTGAGGGTCAGGTATACCTTCTCCCCGGAGTGCAGGCCTACACCTGTGGCACGGATAATATTTTTCAGTGTGCGTTGTTTAATCATGGCTTGGGCCGCTTCAGCGCAAATTGCGAACTGGTATCAACAAAGGCTGGCGATGATAGCAGACCAGACCTTTGCTGAACACCAATCAACTTCATAGCCCTGATACATTCCATCAATCAGCCTGACGACGCAGGAATGCCGGGATGTCCAGGTAGTCCAGATCATCTTGCGGATTCATCTTCGCGGCAGTCGCAGCACCGGCCTGAGCCTGGTTGCGCATGACGGTCGGACGGTCCAGGTCACGGTAGTTCACCGCCGGTTGTTCCTGACGAGCGGGAGCCGATTGTTGCGGCTGGGAAGCCATCGAGGTGTGAACGGTGTTGTCGATGACCTTCACAGGCTTCTCGATTTTAGCGCCCAGACCGGTAGCAACCACAGTCACGTGCAGCTCATCGCGCATGTCCGGATCGATAACGGTACCGACCTTGACCATCGCGTGCTCGGAGGCGAAGGCTTCAATGATGCTACCCACGTCGGAGTACTCACCCAGAGACAGGTCAGGACCGGCGGTGATGTTCACCAGGATGCCGCGTGCACCTTGCAAGTTCACGTCTTCGAGCAACGGGTTGCGAATGGCCGCTTCGGTGGCCTCGCGCGCGCGGTTCGGACCGCTGGCGCAGCCAGTGCCCATCATCGCCATGCCCATTTCGCTCATCACGGTACGTACGTCGGCGAAATCGACGTTGATCATGCCTGGACGCTTGATGATGTCGGAGATACCGCGAACGGCACCGGCCAGCACATCGTCAGCCTTGGCGAATGCGGACAGCAGGCTTGCGTCCTTGCCAAGGATGGTCAGCAGTTTCTCGTTGGGAATGGTGATCAACGAGTCGACGCTTTCAGACAGCAGACGGATGCCTTCGTCGGCGATCTGCATGCGCTTGCGACCTTCGAACGGGAACGGACGAGTCACCACCGCTACGGTGAGAATCCCCATTTCCTTGGCCACTTCGGCAATGATTGGCGCCGCTCCGGTACCGGTACCGCCGCCCATTCCAGTGGTGATGAACACCATGTTGGTGCCCTGCAGGACTTCGGCAATGCGCTCACGGTCTTCGAGAGCGGCCTGACGACCTACTTCAGGGTTGGCGCCGGCGCCCAGACCTTTGGTCACACCGGTACCCAGTTGCAGGATGGTCCGCGCGCCGATGGATTTCAGCGCCTGGGCATCAGTGTTGGCGCAGATGAATTCAACGCCTTCAATGTTGCTCTTGACCATGTGATTCACAGCGTTTCCGCCGCCACCGCCAACACCGATAACTTTAATGACCGGGCTTGCGGGGATGTTGTCTACGAGTTCGAACATTTTCCCTCTCCTTTACGTTCTCTAGTTTTTTTCGCCTACTGCCTGTTTCTACAACGGTGCTGCGGTAAATCTTTAGAAGTTGCCTTGTACCCAGCTCTTGATGCGATCGAGCAAGGCGGCTTTCGGTTCGTCATTGCTGTAGCTGTCACGGCTGCTGATGCCCGAGAACGAAATCCCGTCGGACTGCTTTTGCAGGCCGTACATCAACAGACCAACGCCGGTGGAATAAATCGGGTTGCGAACCACGTCGTCCAGGCCCTTGACGCCATGGGGCACGCCCAGGCGCACCGGCATGTGGAAAATCTCTTCGGCCAGTTCGGTGGCGCCTTCCATCTTCGCCGTACCTCCGGTCAGCACGATGCCGGCCGGGATCAGGTCTTCGTAACCGCTGCGACGCAGTTCGGCCTGGATCAGCGTGAACAGCTCGTCGTAACGCGGCTCGACCACCTCGGCCAGGGCCTGACGGGACAGCTCGCGCGGTGGACGGTCGCCAACGCTTGGGACCTTGATGGTTTCGCCGGCACCGGCCAGTTTGGCCAGGGCGCAGGCATAACGAATCTTGATTTCTTCGGCGTACTGGGTCGGGGTGCGCAACGCCATGGCGATGTCGTTGGTCACCTGATCGCCCGCGATCGGGATCACGGCGGTGTGACGGATCGCACCTTCGGTGAAGATGGCGATGTCGGTGGTACCGCCGCCGATGTCCACCAGGCACACGCCCAGCTCTTTCTCGTCGTCGGTCAGGACCGAATACGCAGAAGCCAGTTGTTCGAGAATGATGTCGTCGATTTCCAGGCCACAACGACGCACGCATTTTTCAATGTTCTGTGCGGCGTTGACGGCGCAAGTGACCACGTGAACCTTGGCTTCCAGACGCACGCCGGACATGCCCAGTGGCTCACGGACGCCTTCCTGGTTATCGATCACGTAATCCTGCGGCAAGGTGTGCAGCACGCGCTGGTCTGCCGGGATCGCCACAGCCTGGGCAGCGTCGAGGACGCGCTCAAGGTCGGCCGGGCTGACTTCGCGATCACGAATGGCGACGATGCCGTGGGAGTTCAGGCTGCGGATGTGATTGCCGGCCACGCCGACAAACGCCGAGTGAATGCGGCAACCGGCCATCAATTGCGCTTCTTCGATGGCGCGCTGGATCGACTGCACGGTGGATTCGATATTCACCACCACGCCTTTCTTCAGGCCACGGGACGGATGGGTACCGATCCCGACGATTTCGAGCGTGCCGTCGTCCGCAACCTCGCCGACCAGCGCCACCACCTTGGAGGTGCCGATATCGAGACCGACAATCATTTTGCCGCTTTGCACGTTTGCCATGGGTCCTGCCTCTTCTTAATTCTTCGCGACAGCGGGTTGGGCTGTCGTGGGCGCTACAGGTTCCCGCCAGCCAACAGCGAGGCCGTTGGCGTAGCGCAGATCGATGCGCGCAATGTTCGTAATCTGTTCTTTAAGCGTCTTGTCATAGATGGCGATGAAACGGCGCATCTTCTCCACCAGCTTGCCGCGGCCCAGCAGCAGTTCGATCCCGGGACCGGCACTGCCGGCGCCGGTGGTCAGGAACCAGCTGCCGCGTTCACGCAATTCCAGGCGTGCGATCGAGAAGCCCAGCGGCCTGAGCATCTGGCTGAGCACCTGGTACTGCTGCATCACCTGCTGTTGAGCCCGCTGTGGGCCGAACAGCTGAGGCAAGTGTTCGTAGTTCGCCAGCTCACGCGGGGTGAACGCCTGGCCCTGGTTGTTCAACAGCGACTCATCGCCCCAACGGGCCACCGGCAGTTGTTCTTCCAGGCGGATCACCACTTGATCCGGCCACACCCGGCGCACTTCGGCGTGGGCGATCCATGGCATCGTTTCAAGCTCGGTACGCATGCTTTCCAGGTCGATGGTGAAGAAGCTCGACGCCACGTACGGGGCGATCCGCTGCTGCACGGCTTGCTGGCTGATGTAACTCAAATCGCCCTGAACGTTGATCTTGGTGATTGGCCGGTCAGCGTACGGCAGCAAACGCTGCGCGCCTTCGTAAGTGCCAAACCCCAGCGCAATCAACAGCACGGGCCAGAACAACGCTTTGAGAAAACCAAAATTGGCTTTCGGCAGGCGCACAGACATCGGCTCTTTCGCCACCATTCGGCTGGCACCTCGTGGCACCGGCTTGCGGCCGGGTGCTGGAGGAGGCTGATGTCTTAGCTGCGCGCCTTGCATGGTCTTAACCTCTTGGCTCTTCATTGCCGGCATAACTGGCTGCCAGAATGGCCAGAACCAGTTGCTGGAAATCCAGACCGGCAGCACGGGCCGCCATCGGCACCAGGCTGTGATCGGTCATACCCGGTGCGGTATTCACTTCCAGGAACCAGAACTGCCCGTCGGCGTCCTGCATCACGTCTGCCCTGCCCCAACCGGCGATACCCAGCGCCTCGCAGGCTTTCGCCGTGAGGTCCATGAGTTCCTTTTCCTTGGTGCTGTCCAGCCCGCATGGAATGCGGTACTGGGTATCGTTGGCGATGTACTTGGCGTCGTAGTCGTAGAAGCTGTGCGTCGTGCCCAGGGCAATCGGAGGCAACACCTGGTCACGCAGGGTGGCGATGGTGAACTCCGGACCGTGAATCCATTGCTCGACCAATACTTGCGAATCGTAGGTACTGGCCGCTTTCCAGGCGTCGATCAATTCAGACGCGGAACTCACTTTGGCCATACCGATACTTGAACCTTCATGCGCCGGTTTGACGATCAAAGGGAAGCCCAGTTCCGTCGCTGCCGAAATACAATCGGCTTCGCTGCTCAATACGGCATGACGCGGCGTCGGAATGCCCAGGCTGTGCCAGACCTGCTTGGTGCGCAGTTTGTCCATGGCCAGTGCCGAAGCCAGAATGCCGCTGCCGGTGTACGGAATGCCCAGGCATTCGAGCAGGCCTTGCATGCTGCCGTCCTCGCCACCACGACCGTGGAGGATGATGAAGGCGCGGTCGATCTTTTCGTTGAGCAAACGCTGCAACAGGTCATCGCCGACGTCGAGACCGAACGCGTCCACACCGGCACTTTGCAGTGCTGCGAGGACCGCATTACCCGACTTCAGGGAAACTTCCCGCTCGGCACTCTTGCCACCGAACAGCACGGCAACGCGGCCGAAGTCTTTCGGCGCGACAGTGGAGACGAGGTTGGCGTAAGCAGCAGTCATTTCAACTTCCCCACGCTTGGCGCGGCAACGGCGCCAGCGAACAACGGACTGTTCAATAGTTTTGGAGCAAGGCCACCGATATCACCGGCGCCCTGGCACAGCAGGATGTCGCCAGCACGCAGCAGTGGCTTGACCAGCGGCGCGAGGTCGACGCCGCGCTCGATGTAGATCGGGTCCAACTGCCCGCGTTGACGGATGCTGTTGCACAACTTGCGGCTGTCGGCGCCAGGGATCGGTTCTTCGCCCGCTGGATAGACTTCCATCAACAGCAGGACATTGGCGTCAGCCAGTACATTGACGAAATCGTCGTACAGGTCGCGGGTGCGGCTGTAACGGTGCGGCTGGTAAACCATCACCAGACGGCGCTCCGGCCAGCCACCGCGCACGGCTTTGATCACGGCGGCGACTTCGGTCGGGTGGTGACCGTAGTCGTCGACCAGCATCACGTTGCCGCCTTCGACCGGCAATTCGCCGTAGACCTGGAAGCGACGGCCGACCCCCTGGAACCCGGACAGGCCCTGGACGATGGCTTCATCGCTGACACCCTCGTCAGAGGCGATGCAGATGGTGGCCAGCGCGTTCAATACGTTGTGGTTGCCCGGCATGTTCACCGAGACATCCAGCGGCTCGCGCTCAGGGCGCAGCACGGTGAAGAAGGTCTGCATGCCCTGCTGACGCACATTGATGGCGCGTACGTCGCAGTCATCGCCGAAGCCGTAAGTGACCGTCGGGCGTTTGACCAGCGGGAGGATTTCACGCACCACCGGATCGTCCAGGCACACCACGGCCAAACCGTAGAACGGCAGGTTGTGAAGGAACTCGACGAAGGTTTTTTTCAGTTTGTTGAAGTCACCGTCGTAGGTCGCCATGTGATCGGCGTCGATGTTGGTGACCACGGCCACCAGCGGCTGCAAGTGCAGGAAACTGGCGTCGCTTTCATCGGCTTCGGCGATCAGATAGCGGCTGGTGCCGAGCTGGGCATTGGTGCCCGCGGCGTTCAGACGGCCACCGATGACGAACGTCGGGTCCAGGCCACCGGCCGCGAACACCGAAGCGATCAGGCTGGTGGTGGTGGTTTTACCGTGGGTACCGGCGACGGCGATACCGTGGCGGTAGCGCATCAGTTCGGCCAACATCTCGGCGCGCGGTACCACCGGAATACGGCGTTCCAGCGCAGTCGCGACTTCCGGGTTGGAGGTGTTGACGGCGCTCGACACCACCAGCACATCAGCGGAGGCAGCGTTCTCGGCACGGTGGCCGATAAAGATCTGCGCGCCGAAAGATTCCAGGCGCTCGGTCACTGGCGAAGCCTTCAGGTCGGAACCGGACACCTCATAGCCCAGGTTCAACAACACTTCAGCAATGCCGCACATGCCCACGCCGCCGATACCGACGAAGTGGATTTTACGGATGCGGCGCATTTCCGGTTGCGGCATGGCTTTCTGATTCTCAACCATGGGCCACCTCCAGACAGGTATCGACCACGTTACGGGTGGCATCGGGTTTGGCCAGGCGGCGTGCCGCGGTGGCCATATCGTTGAGTCGTTGTGGTTGCATCAGGACCTCTGTCAGGCGAGCGGCAAGATCCGCTGCGCCAGTCGTTCTTTGCGGCATCAGGAAGGCAGCACCTTCACGAGCCAAATAATCGGCGTTGCGGGTCTGGTGATCGTCGATCGCATGGGGCAAAGGCACCAGCATCGAGGGCAGACCGGCGGCGGCCAGTTCACTGATGGTCAGCGCGCCTGCGCGGCACACCACCAGGTCGGCCCAGCCATAGGCTTGGGCCATGTCTTTGATGAAAGGCTGCACTTGCGCCTCGACGCCAGCCGCGCGATAGCGCTCTGCAGTCACTTCATCGTGGTTTTTTCCGGCCTGATGAAACACTTCCGGACGCAGGTCGGGGGCGACTTGCGACAGGGCTTCAGGCAGCAATTTGTTCAACGGTTCTGCGCCCAGGCTTCCGCCCAGGATCAGCAAACGCGCCTTGCGACCGGCCAGGGCTGGTCGCGCTGTTTCGAGGAACAGCTCGGTGCGCACCGGGTTACCGGTGGTCCGACGGCTGTCCGACAGGGTAAAGGTGTCGGGGAACGCTTCACAGACCCGGGCGGCCAACGGCACCAGCAACCGATTGGCGGTACCGGCCACGGCGTTTTGTTCATGAACGATCACCGGCACACCGGCCAGTTTGGCGGCAACACCACCAGGGCCGGTCACATAACCACCGAAGCCGACCACGCACACCGGCCGCAGCTGACGAATGATCGCCCGCGCCTGCCAGACGGACTTGAGCAACATGAACGGCGCCTTGAGCAAGGACAGCTTGCCCTTGCCGCGCAGACCGCTGGCGTTGATCAGATGCAGCTCGATACCGGCCATCGGCACCAGATCGTTTTCGATGCCACGCGGCGTTCCAAGCCAATGCACGGTGTAACCGCGGGCCTGGAATTCGCGAGCACAGGCCAGCGCAGGGAATACGTGCCCCCCGGTACCGCCGGCCATGATCAATACGTTAGCGCCCATGGGGTGGCTCCTCGGCGAAGTCACTCTCTTGGAACTCCATCTCTTCACTGCCCAGGTGGGTTCGACTCTCCCACTCGATGCGCAGCAACAAGCCGAGACAGGCACCGCAAATCACCAACGAACTGCCGCCATAACTGAGGAACGGCAGCGTCAGGCCTTTGGTCGGCAGCAGGCCGACGTTCACACCGATGTTGATCAGGAACTGACCAATCCACAGGAACGACAGGCCGTACGCGATGTAGGCGGCGAAGAACTGCTTGGCCTTCTCGGCCCAATAACCGATGTACATGCCACGAATACAGACAAAGACGAACAGCGCTACGGTGCACAACGAACCCACGGCCCCCAGTTCTTCGGCCAGCACCGAGAACACGAAGTCGGTGTGGGCTTCCGGCAGATAGAACTGTTTCTGCACGCTGTTGCCCAGGCCCACGCCCAGCCACTCGCCGCGACCAAACGCGATCAATGCCTGAGACAACTGATAGCCAGCACCAAACTGGTCGGCCCACGGGTCGGCAAAGTTGGTCAGACGCGCCATTCGATACGGCTGCACTTGAATCAACAACACCACCGCCGCGACGGCCAGGACCACCATCAAGGAAAACCGGAACAGCCCGACCCCGCCAAGGAACAGCATGGCCGCCGCCGCCCCCATCATCACGACGGTGGCACCGAAGTCCGGCTCCATCAGCAACAGGCCGGCCATTGGCAGCAGCACGATGAACGGCTTGAAGAAGCCCATCCAGCTTTCGCGCACTTCTTTCTGGCGACGCACCAGATAGCCGGCGAGGTAGATCACCACAAACACCTTGGCGATCTCGGAAGGCTGAACGTTGAAGAAACTGAAGCCGATCCAGCGCATCGAACCGTTCACTTCACGGCCGATCCCCGGAATGATCACCATCACCAGCAAACCGAATGCACCCAGCAGCATCAACCAGCCCAGGCGTTGCCAGGTGGCGATCGGGATCATCATGGTGATGACGCAGGCCCCAAGGCCCAGGACGATGTAGATAAGGTGGCGAATCATGTAGTACAGGGCGCTGCCCGACTGTACTGCCCCCACCTCAGTCGATGCCGAAGCAATCATGACCAACCCCAGGCCGATCAATGCCAGGCAACCGGCGAGCATCGGGAAATCAAGGTCGATACCGCGCCCGGTGATGATGGGCGACGGATAAGGTTTGATGATATTTTTCAGACTCATGCCAATTCCTCCACAGCTTGGACGAACTGGTGACCACGGTCTTCGTAGTTCTTGAACATGTCGAAACTGGCGCAGGCGGGCGACAGCAGTACCACGTCACCGGACTGGGCAGCCGCGCGGCATTGTTCTACGGCTTCAACCAGCGAACCGACGCGAATCAGCGGCACGGCATCGCCGATGGCCTGACCGATCTTGTCGGAATCACGGCCCATCAGGATCACGGCGCGGCAGTTGGTCGCCACCGGATCACGCAGATCATTGAACTCGGCACCCTTGCCGTCGCCGCCGGCAATCAGCACGACCTTGCCGCCAATGTCCGCGCCCAAGCCTTCGATGGCAGCCAATGCGGCACCGACGTTAGTGGCTTTGGAATCGTTGTAATAACCGACGCCATCCAGATCACGAACCCACTGGCAACGATGTTCAAGCCCGGCGAAGGAACGCAGGGCGGTAAGCATGGCATCGAATGGCAGACCGACAGCGTGGCCCAGCGCCAAGGCCGCCAAGGCATTGGACTGATTATGGGCGCCACGGATTTTCAACTCGCGCACCGGCATCAGGTTCTGGAATTCAAAGGCCAGGTATTTCTCGCCGTCTTCTTCGCGGATACCAAAGGCCTTGAAATCCGGCTTGCTCAGACCGAAGGTCCAGCACGGCTGGCCCTCGCCCATCAACGGACGGCTCAGGGCGTCCTGACGGTTGACCACAAACTGTTTGGCGCCACGGAAGATCCGGTGCTTGGCCAGGTGATAGGCCGGCAGACCGCTGTAACGGTCCATGTGGTCTTCGCTGACGTTAAGCACAGTCGCCACTTCGGCGTTAAGTTGATCAGTGGTTTCCAGCTGGAAACTCGACAACTCCATCACGTACAGCTCGATGTCATCGCCAAGCAGATCCAGTGCCGGCGTACCGAGGTTGCCGCCGACGGCCACTCGCTTGCCCGCCGCGGCCGCCATCTCGCCGACCAGGGTAGTGACGGTGCTTTTCGCGTTGGAACCGCTGATGGCGACAATCGGTGCCTTCGCGTTACGCGCGAACAGCTCGATGTCGCCGGACAATTTCACGCCACGGGCAGCAGCTGCCTGCAGGGCCGGGGTCGCCAGTGCCAGGCCGGGGCTCACGTAGAGCTCGTCGGCACGGCACAGGAACTCGACGTCCAGCTCGCCACAACGCACTTCCACGTGCGGATAGTCACGCTTGAGCGTGGCCAGTTCCGGTGGATTTTCCCGCGTATCGGCGACAGCAAACGACGTGCCCCGGTTCGCCAGGAAGCGAACCAGGGACATGCCGCTCTTGCCGAGGCCGACAACGATGCGGAAGTGGTCAGAAGCGATCAGAGACACGAGTTTCTACCTCAGCTTCAGGGTGGCAAGGCCGACCAGGACGAGAATCACGGTGATGATCCAGAAACGGACGATCACGCGTGGCTCAGGCCAGCCCTTGAGTTCAAAGTGGTGGTGAATCGGTGCCATGCGGAACACACGGCGACCGGTCATCTTGAATGAAGCAACCTGGATGACGACCGACAGGGTCTCCATCACAAACACGCCGCCCATGATGAACAGGACGATTTCCTGACGGACGATCACTGCGATGGTACCCAGGGCCGCGCCCAGCGCCAGTGCACCGACGTCGCCCATGAAAACCTGTGCCGGGTAGGTGTTGAACCACAGGAACCCCAGGCCCGCACCGATCAACGCGCCGCAGAACACGATCAGTTCACCCGCGCCCGGAACATAGGGAATCAGCAGGTATTCAGCGAATTTCACGTTACCCGACAGGTAGCAGAAGATCCCCAGACCACCGCCGACCATCACGGTAGGCATGATGGCCAGACCATCGAGGCCGTCGGTCAGGTTGACCGCGTTGCTCGAGCCGACGATCACGAAGTAGGTCAGCACGATGAAGCCAGCACCCAATGGAATGCTGTAATCCTTGAGCATCGGCAGGATCAGGGTGGTTTCCACCGGGGTAGCAGCGGTCATATAAAGGAAGATCGCTGCGCCCAGACCAAACACCGACTGCCAGAAGTACTTCCAGCGGCTTGGCAAGCCACGGGAGTTCTTCTCGATCACTTTGCGGTAATCGTCGACCCAGCCGATGGCACCGAACAGCAAGGTCACCAGCAGCACAGTCCAGACATAACGGTTGCTCAGGTCAGCCCAGAGCAAGGTGCTGACGCCGATGGACGACAGAATCAGTGCGCCGCCCATGGTCGGAGTACCCGACTTGGACAAGTGCGATTGTGGGCCGTCGTTGCGAACGGATTGACCGATCTGACGGTTCTGCAAAGTGCGGATCATCCACGGGCCATAGCACAGCGACAAAACCAGCGCGGTCAGTACACCGAGAATCCCGCGCAGGGTCAGGTACTGAAAGACCGCGAAGCCTTTGTAGAACTGTTGCAGATACTCCGCTAGCAGCAGCAGCATTAATGTTTCTCCAGACTGGCCCCGCACAAAGCGGCGACGATGTTTTCCATCGCAGCGCTGCGCGAGCCCTTGATCAAAATAGTGGTGTTGGTGTCTTGCTCGACGCCCAGGGCCTTGATCAGTTCAGCCTGAGTACTGAAGTGGAAGGCCTGTGGACCGAAAGCGTTTACGGCGTGAACCATGTTGGGTCCGACGGCATACAGCGCGGATACCTTGCCACGGGCGTATTCACCCACATCGCGGTGCCCCTGCTCCGCCCAATCGCCCAACTCGCCGATATCCCCGAGCACCAGGACGGTGCGACCGGAAAAGCCGGCGAGTATATCAACGGCGGCGCACATGGAGGTCGGGTTTGCGTTGTACGTGTCATCTATTACGCGCATGCCATTGGTGGCCAGTTGCGCGACGGTGCGCCCCTTGACCGGTTGTACCGCGGCCAGCCCCGTGGCGATGCCGAACAGCGACACGCCCAAGGCATGAGCGGCAGCGGCGGCGGCCATGGCGTTGGCGACGTTATGCGTGCCGAGCAGGTTCAATTGAACGCGCTCCACACCTTCAGGCGTGTGCAGGTTAAACGCCGGGCAACCGCGAACGTCGCGGTCCAGGTCGCTGGCGTAGAAATCGGCACTGAGATTGCTCAGGGCGAACGTCAGCACTTTGCGACCGGCCGCGCGGGCCTTCCAGATTTCAAATGCCTTGTCGTCGAGATTAAGAACGGCGATGCCATCGGCCTCAAGCCCTTCAATAATTTCGCCCTTGGCTTCAACGATTTTTTCTGGCCCGCCAAACTCGCCAACGTGGGCGGTCCCGGCGTTATTGAGGATGGCCACGTGAGGTTTGGTCATGCCCACGGTGTAGGCAATTTCCCCAAGGCGCGAGGCGCCGAGTTCGATCACGGCGGCGGTGTGTTCCGGCGCGAGTTCGAGCAAGGTCAGTGGCGCGCCGAGGTCATTGTTCAGGTTGCCACGGGTGGCCAGCACCGGACCGCGCGTGCGCAAGATGCTCGCGAGCATTTCCTTGACCGTGGTCTTGCCGCTGGAACCGGTGACGGCCGCGACCGGGTTGGTGAACGCCGTCCGGTTCAGTGCACCCAGCTGCCCGAGCGCCTGACGGGTGTCTTTGACCAGCAGTTGCGGCAATGCGCTGTCGGCGACTTCGCGCTCGACCAACGCTGCAACGGCGCCTTTGGCCGCGACGTCGTTCAAATAGTCGTGACCGTCGAAACGCGGGCCGGTCAGGGCGATAAAGAGCTGACCCGGTTTGATCGCACGACTGTCGATGCTGACGCCATCGAACGTGGCGTCGGCAGCGATCAGGCGAGCATTCAGCGCGCCCGTCAGTTCGCTCAGTTTCAAGGCTTTAAGCATGCGCCACCTCCCACGCAGTCAGGGCATGATCGGCCTCGACCAGATCGGAGAAGGCGTGACGTTCGCCATTGATTTCCTGATAGTCCTCGTGACCTTTACCGGCCAGGACAATCACGTCATCCACCGACGCGCTCGCGATCAGCTGGGCAATCGCCTGGCCACGGCCAGCGACGAAAGTCACTTTATCCACAGCCTTGAGGCCGGCGCGGATGTCATCGAAGATCACTGCCGGGTCTTCAGTGCGAGGATTGTCATCGGTCACCAGCACGCCGTCGGCCAGACGTTCGACTACTTCAGCCATCAGCGGACGCTTGCCGCGATCACGATCACCGCCGCAGCCGAACAGGCACAGCAAACGACCCTTCGCGTGTGGACGCAGGGCCATCAAGACTTTTTCCAGCGCGTCCGGGGTGTGCGCGTAATCGACCACCACCAGCGGTCGAGTACCGCCACCCAGGCGCTGCATGCGACCGGCCGGGCCTTCGAGCTTCGGCAGGACGTGGAGGATTTCGTCCAGCGCGTAGTCCAGACCGAGCAAGGCGCCGACCGCGGCCAGTACGTTGCTCAGGTTGAAACGACCGAGTAAGGCGCTGCGCAAATGGTGCTCGCCCTGAGGCGTCACCAACGTGGCGCGCACGCCTTCGTCGTCGAATTGCGCTTCACGGCAATACAGGTAGGCGCTGGTGTCTTCCAGGCTGTAGGTAATCAAACGCGACTCACGCTTTTCGGCGGCCAGCTGGCGGCCGAATTCGTCGTCGAGGTTAACCACCCGGCACTTCAAATCGTTCCAGGCAAACAGCTTGGCCTTGGCTTCGCCGTAGGCCTGCATGGTGCCGTGGTAGTCGAGGTGATCGCGGGACAGGTTGGTCATCACCGCCACATCAAACGCCAGTGCGGTTACGCGCCCCTGATCCAGACCGTGGGAAGAGACTTCCATGGCAACGGCTTTGGCGCCGGCCTTTTTCAGGTCGGCCAGGGTCGCTTGCACGGCGATCGGATTCGGCGTGGTGTGCAGGCCGCTTTCCAGCGCGCCGTAGAAACCGGAGCCCAGCGTACCGACGATGCCGCAATGCTGGCCCAGCAGATCGAGCGCCTGGGCCACCAGTTGAGTCACGCTGGTTTTGCCATTGGTGCCGGTCACGCCAATCAGATTCAAGTGACGGCTCGGCTCGCCATAAAAGCGCCCGGCGATGTCCGACAGTTGCGCCGCCAGGCCTTTGACCGGAATCAGCGGAACGTCAGTGATCGGCAATACGGTTGCGCCTTCGACTTCATAAGCCACAGCGGCAGCGCCGCGCTGCAGGGCGTCGGCGATGTGCGCGCGACCGTCGAAACGCCCGCCCGGGACAGCGAGAAACAGATCGCCAGCGCGCACGTTACGGCTGTCGAGCGCCAATTCACGGATCAACAGATCGCGACCGGCGTGAGCGAAAATCTTGTTCAGACTCAGAGACATTAACCGCGCCCTCCATTGGCTTTCAGCGGTACGACGGGGGTTGCATTCGCGGTTTCAGTCGGCGGCAGGTTATCGGGGGTAATGTTCATCAGGCGCAGCGTTCCGGACATCACTTTGCTGAACACTGGCGCCGAGACCAGACCACCGAAGTAACCGGCCTTGGTCGGTTCATCGATCACCACTACGATCGCGTAACGCGGATCGCTCATCGGCCCGAAACCTGCGAACAGCGAGCGGTAAGAGTTCTCGGCGTAGCCTTTGGTGCCCACCGACGTTTTACGCGCAGTACCCGACTTGCCGGCCACGTGATAGGCCGGCACTTGCGCACGGAATACACCGCGCGGCGCTTCGATCACTTGGGTCAGCATGGTTTGCATGGTTTTCGAGACGGCTTCCGGCAGCACTTGCGTGGTCTGCGGCGCCTTGTCGGTTTTGATCAGGGTCAAGGGGGCGATGCGACCGTTGTTGGCCAGCGCCGAGAAGGCGTGGACCAGCTGAATCGCGGTCACCGAAACACCGTAACCGTAGGACAGCGTGGCGGTTTCAGCCTTGCGCCATTCGCGGTAGTTCGGCAAGTTGCCGACGCGTTCGCCCGGGAAGCCGAGACCGGTGTCCTGGCCGAGACCGAGTTTTTGCGCCAGACGGAAAATCGTCTCGCCACCGATATCGAATGCGACCTTACTCATGCCGACGTTACTGGAGTTGATCAGAATGCCGGTCAGGTCGAGCACCGGGCCTTCGGTCTTCGATACGTCCTTGATGGTGTACTTACCAATCTGCAAGGAGCCTGGATACACCTCGACGGTATCGCTCGGCTTCCAGCGCCCGGTTTCAATCGCGGCGCTCATGGAGACGGCTTTCATGGTCGAACCCGGCTCGAACACGTCGATCATCGCGCGGTTACGCATCATCGCCGGTTGCAGGTTGCGGCGGTTGTTCGGGTTGTAGGTTGGCTGGTTGACCATGGCCAGGATCTCGCCGGTCTTCACGTCCATGATCACCAGGCTGCCCGCCTTGGCGCCGTTCTCGATGATCGCGTTACGCAGTTCGCGGTTGGCCAGGTATTGCAGGCGCAGGTCAATGGACAACGCCAAGGGCTTGCCGGCCTTGGCGTTTTTGGTGACCTGGACATCCTTGATCAGCCTTCCGCGCCGATCCTTGATGACTTGACGCTTGCCGGGGACCCCGGCGAGCCATTCGTCATAGGCCAGCTCAACCCCTTCTCGCCCGTGGTCATCGATATCGGTAAATCCAACCATGTGCGCGGTGACTTCACCGGCCGGATAGAAACGCCGGAACTCTTCAATGCCGTAAACGCCAGGTACTTTCAGGTCAAGCACGGACTGGCCCTGCTCGGGGGTCAGCCCGCGCACCAGGTAAATGAATTCTTTGTTGGCCTGGGCCTCGAGACGTTCAGCCAGGGCTTTAGGGTCCTGACCCAGGGCAGCCGCCAGTGCCGGCCACTTCTCTTTGGCCGTTTGCATTTCCTTGGCGTTGGCCCACAGCGTGGTGACCGGAGTACTCACGGCCAAAGGCTCGCCGTTACGGTCGGTGATCAGACCACGGTGAGCCGGAATTGGAATATGACGAACGCTGCGCGCATCGCCCTGACCTTTAAGGAAGGCACGGTCGACGACTTGCAGGTCGATGATGCGCCAGGAAATCGCCGCGACCATGATGCCGAGCAATCCCACCACCACGCGGAAACGCCATGGGAACATTGCGCCTTCGAGTTTCATCATGGCGCCACCATCTTCACTTCAGCTGCGCCAGGTATGCGCATCTTCAGTTGTTCGGAGGCCAACACTTCGATACGGCTATGGGCGGTCCAAGTGCTCTGCTCAAGGATCAAACGGCCCCACTCGGCCTGCGCCTTGTCGCGCACGCTCAACTCGTTGTACAGCGAGTTCAACAGCTGACGGTTCCAGTGAGCGCTGTACGACACACCGATCGCTGAAACGAGCACGCCCACAAACAACAGCAGCATGAAAAAGCTTCCGCCGGGCAGTGGCTTGGCGTAAAGCTTGCTCACCGCAGCTTCTCCGCTACGCGCATGACGGCGCTACGGGAACGTGGGTTGGCTTTGATTTCGGCCTCGGAGGCGGACTGGGCTTTGCCATGGATTTTGATGATCGGTTCGAAAGCGACGTGACGTACCGGCAGGTTGCGCGGCAAGTTGTCGGCTTCACCTTTAACCAGTTTGCGCATGAACAGTTTGACGATGCGGTCTTCCAGCGAGTGGAAGCTGATAACGACCAGACGGCCGCCGACTTCCAGGCATTCGAGTGCAGCTTCGAGGCCGGCTTCCAGATCGCCCAGTTCGTTGTTGACGTGAATGCGAAGGCCCTGGAACGCACGGGTCGCCGGGTTCTTGCCCTTTTCCCACGCAGGGTTGGCGACTTTCAGGACTTCGGCCAGGTCGGCGGTACGCTCGAACGGTTTGATGTCACGGCGTTCGGCCACGGCTCGGGCCATACGGCCGGAAAAACGTTCTTCGCCGTATTCCTTGAACACGCGAGCGATTTCTTCCACCGGTGCGGTATTGACGAACTCGGCAGCACTGATCCCACGGGAAGGGTCCATGCGCATGTCCAGTGGGCCGTCATTCAGGAAACTGAAGCCGCGTTCAGGATCGTCAAGCTGTGGTGAAGACACGCCGAGGTCGAGCAAAACCCCACTGACCTTGCCGGCCAGACCGCGTTCGGCGACTTCCGAACCCAGCTCGGCAAAGCTACGCTGCACAACGACAAAGCGGCCGTCTTCGGCCGCTAGCGTCTGCCCGGTGGCAATTGCTTGAGGATCTTTATCAAACCCGAGCAACCGACCATCAGGCCCCAGCTGGCTAAGGATCAGCCGGCTGTGCCCGCCGCGCCCGAACGTGCCGTCCAGATAGCAGCCATCAGGACGTACGGCTAGAGCCTCGACGGCTTCGTCAAGCAGTACGGTGATGTGGTTAAAGCCGCTATCAATAGTCACAGGATCAAATCACGCAGTTCATCAGGCATGGCGCCCGGTTGTTGAATAGCAGCCAGGTCAGCGGCAGAAACCGCATCCCAGGCATCCTCGTCCCACAATTGGAACTTGTTCAGTTGGCCTACCAACATCGCGCGCTTATCCAACTTGGCATATTCACGAAGACGCGGCGGAACCAGAAAACGACCACTGCCATCGAGCTCGAGGTCGACGGCATTACCAATCAGTAAACGTTGCAGGCGGCGGTTCTCTTCACGTAGCGAAGGCAGTGCGCGCAGTTTGGTTTCGATAACTTCCCACTCATCGAGGGGGTAAACACACAAACATGGATCAACGGCGTCGATTGTGACGATTAACTGACCTGAACTACGCGAAACGAGCTCATCACGATACCGGCTCGGCATGGCGAGTCGGCCCTTTGCATCGAGACTGATAGCGTTAGCTCCGCGAAACACGTCAGCGTTTCTCCAAATTTTAGCGTTTTACGTTCAAAAAACCCACTTCATGCCACTTTCCGCCACTTGCGCACACTATAGGAATGCGGCCACCGCACCGTCAAGGCACGGATTAAAGGAAAACCCTTACAGAACTGAGATTTAGGAGCGTAGGAGGAGGGGATACGGAAATACGACGTGTCATTGCACCCAATAACTTGAGACAACTCAGATGGCTGCGCTCGAAAGTTAAAGTAGTTTGTTAAGAGTAAGATTTTTTTGGTATTACGAAAGTGCTTCTGCCGATGATTCTGAAAGGAGGGAAAATGCTATCACCAGCGCCCCTGCTCAACGATTCAAACAGGGAGAAAAAAGGTGGAGAGTCGATCTGTAAGCCGGGTTCTGTCTTGAACAGTCATTCGTCTACGATGGCCATCACTGGACATCTTTAGCAACCTACCCGGTCCCAGCGCGGGCCACGCCTTGGGACCCTATTTGGTCTTGCTCCAAGTGGGGTTTACCTAGCCACGAACTGTTGCCAGACGTGCGGTGCGCTCTTACCGCACCTTTTCACCCTTACCGGCGCCGAAGCGCTTAGGCGGTTATTTTCTGTGGCACTTTCCGTAGGCTCACGCCTCCCAGGCATTACCTGGCACTTCGCCCTATGGAGCCCGGACTTTCCTCCCCCCCCTAATTTTCATAGAGGGCAGCGACTGTCCGATCGACTCTCCGCCGCGAAGGTTAACGGCAGAGCGGCCGAAGAACAAGCGCTAAACGCCTTTTACCCCTCCTGCACGTCGGGTTTCACTCGCCCTTCTGCTGATCCAGCGCGACCTGATACAGCACATTCTTGCGCTCGCCGGTGATTTGCGCAGCCAAAGCGGCCGCACGCTTGAGCGGCATCTCTTCGAGCAACAGGTTGAGGATGCGCATCGCTTCGCTGCTGACCGCGTCTTCGGTCTCGGGCGCCGCCCAGCCGGCCACCAGCACCACGCATTCACCGCGCTGCTGATTGCTGTCCGACTCCACGAACTCGCGCAACTCGGCCAACGGCAGGCCTTTAAGGGTTTCAAAGGTTTTAGTGATTTCACGAGCCAGCAACGCCTGACGCTCGCCACCGAACACCAGTTCCATGTCTTGCAAGCATTCAAGGATACGGTGCGGTGCCTCGTAGAAAATCAGCGTGCGCGGCTCTTCCTTTACCAACTCAAGACGAGCCCGGCGACCGACCGCCTTGGCCGGCAGGAAACCCTCAAAGATAAACCGGTCGGACGGCAAACCCGCCGCCGACAGCGCTGCGATCAATGCGCAGGCTCCCGGAACCGGCACCACATTGATCCCCGCGGCACGAGCCTGACGCACCAAGTGATAACCGGGATCAGAAATCAACGGCGTACCGGCATCGGATATCAGGGCCACGTCGTCGCCTGCCAGCAGACGCGTGATAAAGCGGCTACCTTCATCCCGCTCGTTGTGTTCGTGACACGCCGCCAGCGGCGTGGGGATACCAAAATGCTGCATCAATCGCTGGGAGTGACGAGTGTCTTCGGCGGCAATCAGCGCCACCTCACGAAGGATTTTCAGCGCACGCGCACTGATGTCGTCCAGGTTGCCGATGGGCGTCGCCACCACATAAAGCGAGCCAGCAGCGGAATTCAAAGCACCTGGAGCAGTCAAAGCGCACACCTCATGATCGGTAAAAAGTGACATTGTAGCGCGTAGCGGCGCTGGCGATAGGCCTGGCCCTTACTGGGTTTTTCAGCCTTTTGTGCAGTACAGCAACATTTACACGAGCTAAATTGATCGATTCACGCCAGTAACATCGCGCCCCGGCCAGTGCTTGGGTACAATTCCACGCTAATTTGATCGAGTAACAGGAACACTACATGATCGCTTGCCTGCGGCTGTTTACTGCCCTCTGCCTTGCTGCCCTGCTGGCGGCTTGCGCCAGCTCGCCCTCCTCCAGCCTTGGCGAAGTTCCACGGACTCCGAATGCCAGCGTCGAGCAACTGCTCGATCAGGCCAGTCATAGCAAAGACCCGGAACAAACTGCCCTGTTGCGCCTGAGCGCCGCAGACGTGGCCTACCGCCAAGGAAATGCCGGCCAGTCCGCGCAAATCCTGCAACAAGTTCCGGTCGAGCAACTCAAGCCAGGCCCACAAGTCTTCGCCAGTACGCTGGCGGCGGAACTGGCGATGGTGCGCAATCAGCCCAAAGCGGCACTGACTGCCTTGAGCCATCCGAGTATGCAACGCCTGGGTGAACTGCCGGCTGAGCAACAGGTGCGCACCGGTACTGTTCACGCCCGTGCCCTCGAAGCCGATGGCCAGACGCTGGCTGCCGCAAGGGAACGTATTTTCATCGCACCCATGCTGAGCGGTGAAGCGGCCAGCAAAAACCATGAAGCGATCTGGACCCTGATCGCCTCGCTGCCCACTGACCAACTGCAGCCAACCACCTCCGATGACCTCGGCGGCTGGATGAGTCTGGCGCTGGCGGTGAAAACGGCCGGGACGCTGGAGCAACAGCAAGCCGCAATCGATAACTGGCGCGCCCAACACCCTAAACACCCGGCCGCCATTCAACTGCCGCTAGCATTGACCAACCTCAAGGACTTGGCCAGCCAACCCCTGAGCAAGATTGCCCTGCTGCTGCCACAAGACGGCCAGCTGGCATCGGTGGGCAAAGCTTTGCGCGAAGGCTTCATGGCCGCTTACTACCAAGCCCAGCAAGCCGGGCAGAAGCCACCCGCCATCGAGTTTTATGACAGCTCGAAGCTGACGTCGATGGACGAGTTCTACCGCAAGGCCCAGGCCGACGGCGTGCAACTGGTAGTCGGCCCGCTGGAAAAACCACTGGTCAAGCAGCTCAGCAGCCGCCCGCAATTGCCGATCACCACCCTGGCGCTGAACTACAGCGAAGGCGAACAAGGCCCACCCCAACTGTTCCAGTTTGGCCTGGCCGCTGAAGACGAAGCTCGCGAAGTGTCTCGCCGTGCGCGCGCCGATGGCCTGCATCGCGCTGCGATCATGGTGCCGAAAGGCGAATGGGGTGATCGCGTGCTCCGCGCATTCAGCCAGGACTGGCAAGCCAACGGCGGCAGCATCGTTGCCACCGAACGCGTAGACCAGCCGGTTCAACTGGCCCAGCAGATTGCTGACATGTTCCAGCTGCGCCAGAGCGAAGGCCGCGCGAAAAGCCTGCAAAGCACCGTCGGCTCGCAGGTTGCCGCCCAACCCTCGCGCAGCCAGGACATTGAATTCATCTTCCTGGCCGCCACTCCGCAACAGGCTCAACAAATCAAACCGACCCTGAACTTCCAATACGCAGGTGATGTGCCGGTTTACGCCACTTCCCACGTATACAGCGCTAGCGGCGACGTGAATCAGTACAACGACATGAACGGCATTCGCTTCTGCGAAACCCCGTGGTTGCTGGACGCCAACGATCCACTGCGCAGACAGGTTACGGCTCAATGGCCACAAGCCGCCGGCAGCCTCGGTCGCCTGTATGCCATGGGCGTCGATGCTTACGGCCTGGCGCCACGCTTGGGGCAACTCAAGGCCCTGCCGAACAGCCGCCTCGAAGGCCAGTCGGGTAGCCTGAGCCTGACTCAGAACCAACGCGTCGTGCGTCAGCTTCCGTGGGCTCAGTTCGTCAATGGCCAGGTTCAACGCCTGCCGAGCACCCCGAACTGATGCCTGACAGGTCACGCCAACAAAGTGGAAAAGATGCCGAGCGCCATGCGCTCGAGCATCTTCAACAACAAGGTCTGCGCCTGTTGGCGCAGAACTGGTTGTGTAAACGCGGCGAGCTTGATCTGGTCATGCTCGATGGCGATACAGTAGTATTCGTTGAAGTCCGCTACAGAAAAAACACCCAATGGGGTGGCGCACTCGATAGCATCGATGAGCGCAAACGGCAGAAACTGATTTTCGCTGCACAGTATTTTCTTCAGCGCGAGTCGCGTTGGGCCAATTCCCCTTGCCGCTTCGACGTGGTTGCCATCGACAGCAACCTGGATCAGTTGAACTGGTTGCAGAATGCCTTCGACAGTTGATCGCTTGCGCCCCGAAACGGACACCTTCACCCAACACTTTTGCTCTTTGCATTGCGGGCTGCACATTCATGTGCCGAGTAGCCGCGCTAATTAAGGTCACACAGATGGACATGCAATCCCGAATTCGCCAGCTTTTTCAGGCCAGTATCGACACCAAGCAAATGGCGATGGACGTACTTGCACCGCACATCGAGCAAGCCAGCCAAGTGATGGTCAACGCCCTGCTCAATGAGGGCAAAATGCTTTCCTGCGGCAACGGCGGTTCCGCCGGCGACGCCCAGCACTTTTCGTCGGAGCTGCTCAACCGCTTCGAACGTGAACGCCCGAGCCTGCCTGCCATCGCGCTGACTACTGACAGTTCGACCATCACCTCGATTGCCAACGACTACAGCTACAACGAAATATTCTCCAAACAAATCCGCGCCCTTGGTCAACCGGGCGACGTATTGCTGGCGATTTCCACCAGTGGTAACTCGGCAAACATAATTCAGGCGATCCAGGCCGCACATGATCGCGAAATGGTTGTCGTAGCAATGACCGGTCGCGATGGCGGCGGCATGGCGTCACTGCTTTTGCCCGAGGACGTCGAGATTCGCGTACCGGCCAATGTCACCGCACGTATTCAGGAAGTCCACCTGCTGGCGATCCATTGCCTTTGCGACTTGATCGACAGCCAACTGTTCGGGAGTGAAGAATGACCCCTAATCGCCTAGGCCTGATGGCCTTGACCCTGTGCCTCGGCATCAGTGGCTGCACTTCGGTGGTTAACGCCAGCCGGGAAGCGCCGATTGAAGATGACCGTGGCACGCGCACCTTTGGCAGCAAGATCGACGATTCCCTGATCGATACCAAAGTCGGCGTAAACGTGGCCAAGGCCGACCCTGCCCTGGACAACGAATCGCACATTGTCGTCACCAGCTTCAACGGCGTGGTGCTGCTCGCCGGACAGACGCCGCGCGCAGACCTCAAGGCTAAAGCAGAACAAGCTGCTGCCGCTGTTCAACGAGTAAAAACGGTCCACAACGAATTGCAGGTCATGGCACCCTCCTCTTTGCTGGCGCGCCAGAACGACGCCTGGCTGACCACCAAAATCAAGACCCAGATGCTCACCGACTCCTACATTCCTGGCTCGCGCATCAAGGTTGTGACCGAAAATGGCATCGTCTATTTGCTGGGCCTGCTGACCAAACAGGAAGCCGCTCAGGCTACCAACCTGGTACAGGGCGTTTCCGGTGTGCAGAAGGTTGTGAAGCTGTTTGAGTACATCGACTGACACCTGCAGGAGCACGACTTGTCGGCGATGGCGTCCTTGAAATCGCCATCTTGTAGGAGCACAGCTTGCTGGCGATAGCGTTTTGATGATCGCCATCGCCGGCAAGCCAGCTCCTACAGAAGCAATAAAAAAGGCGATCCAACCGGATCGCCTTTTTTATTACTTCACCACTTTCAAACTGGGTCGACCGCTGGGACGCGGCGGCTCGCTGTCGGGTGGCGGAATATCATCATCCGGCTCGATCTCTTCCTCGTCTTCCATAGGCGATTCCAGATCGAACACCATGCCCTGGCCATTCTCCCTGGCGTAAATCCCCAGGATCGAGGCGATAGGCACGTACAAGGTGTGCGGTACGCCACCGAAACGCCCTTCGAAACTGACCGCCTCGTTATCCATGTGCAGATGACGCACGGCTTGGGGCGACACGTTCAAGACTATTTGTCCGTCACTGGCAAAACCCTGAGGCACCTGCACCGACGGATACTCGGAATTGACCAGCATGTGCGGGGTGCAATCGTTGTCCACAATCCACTCGTAGAGCGCGCGGACCAGATAAGGTCGACTGGAGTTCATAGCGGCTCCTTAAGCCTTAGCGCATATCGCGTTCGACACCAGACAGACTTGCCTGGAAAGCCTCACGCGCAAACGAGCGCTCCATATAATCAAGCAGCGGCTTGGCCGGCCGCGGCAGTTCAATACCCAAAATCGGCAAGCGCCAGAGTATTGGTAATAGGCAGCAGTCCACCAGACTTTGTTCCTCACTGAGGAAAAACGGCTTGTCGGCGAATAACGGCGACACGCCAGTCAGGCTTTCGCGCAGCTCTTTACGAGCGACGACGCGGGCAGCTTCCTTGGTCCGTGAATCCAGGATCAGATCCACCAGGCCACACCAGTCACGCTGAATACGATGAATCAGCAGGCGGCTGTTGGCACGCGCCACTGGATAAACCGGCAACAATGGCGGGTGCGGGTAACGCTCATCCAGATACTCCATCACCACGGTCGACTCCCACAACGCCAGGTCACGATCGACCAGGGTGGGCAGGCTTCCGTAAGGGTTTACCTCAATCAGTTTAGGCGGCTGACGACCAGCTTCCACGTAAATGATCTCGGCGCTGACACCCTTCTCTGCAAGTACGATACGCACTCGGTGGGAATAGTGGTCGGCGGGGTCGGAGTAACAGGCCAACCGATTGGTCACGCCCATGGCGGTCCTCCTCGCTTGTTGAAATTATCGGAAGCGGAAAAACGAGCGCGCCCAGAGGGCGCCTCCCGTAACGCCTGGATCACCAGGCTCGTTACACCTTCAGAGGCGCCCTTGGGCGCGCGCGATTAACAGCAATTGCTTGAAGCTTTATCAGTGCACATCTTTCCAGTATTCGCGCTTAAGCAGATAAGCGAATACGAAGAAGAATGCCAGGTACAACAAGACGTATGTACCGATGCGCTGATGTTGCAGCTTAACCGGGTTAGCCGAGTAAGCCAGGAAGGTTACCAGATTCTTGACCTTCTCATCGAACTGCTCTTCGGTCAGAGCACCGCTTTTCGGCACGATAGTCATCTGATCGCAGGCTTCATGCGTCAAAGGCGTACCGGTCAACGGGTCAAATTGCTTCTTGCCGTCTTCGACGATCTGGACCTGCTTGCAACCGATAATCTGACGACCTTGCAGACCAGCCAGTACGTTAGGCATACCGACGTTCGGGAAGACCTTGTTGTTCACGCCCCACGGACGCGACGGATCTTCGTAGAAAGACTTCAGGTAGCCGTAGAGCCAGTCAGTACCACGAACACGTGCCACCAGGGTCAGATCGGGCGGAGCCGCGCCGAACCAGGCCTTGGCGTCTGCCGGCTGCATGCCGATGCTCATGTGGTCGCCAATTTTGGCGCCGGTGAACACCAGCTTCGAGAGCATCAGATCATGGGGAATGCCCAAGTCATCGGCTACGCGCTCATAGCGCTGGAATTTGGCGCTGTGGCAGCCCATGCAATAGTTGGCGAAAGTACGCGCGCCATCTTGCATGGCAGCCTTGTCAGAAACGTCGATGTCGACCTTTTCGAGCTCAGGACCACCGTGTTCAGCCGCGAAGGACAGGACAGGCAAAGCAGCAAGAATCAGTGCAAAAAATAACTTTTTCATCAGCCAGTCACCCTTTCCGGAACCGGTTTGGTCTTCTCAAGCCTGGTATAGAACGGCATCAGAATGAAGTAGGCGAAGTACAGGAACGTACACACCTGCGACAACAGCGTCCGCTCTGGCGTTGGAGCCAATACGCCCAGCACACCGAGGATCACGAACGAGATGCAGAACACCCACAGCCAGATCTTGCTCAGCCAGCCTTTGTAGCGCATCGACTTGACGGGGCTGCGATCCAGCCACGGCAGGACGAACAGCATGGCAATCGACGCACCCATGGCGATAACACCCATGAGCTTGTCCGGGATTGCCCGCAGAATTGCGTAGAACGGCGTGAAGTACCAGACCGGAGCGATGTGTTCTGGGGTCTTGAAGGCGTTCGCCACTTCGAAGTTCGGCTTCTCGAGGAAGTAACCGCCCATTTCCGGGAAGAAGAACACGATCGAACAGAAGATAAACAGGAACACCACCACACCGACGATATCTTTCACGGTGTAGTACGGGTGGAAGGCAATGCCGTCCAGCGGTACGCCGTTTTCGTCCTTGTGTTTCTTGATGTCGACGCCGTCCGGGTTGTTCGAACCCACTTCGTGCAACGCCAGGACGTGCAGCACCACCAGACCAAGGATCACGATCGGCAAGGCAACAACGTGCAGGGCGAAGAAGCGGTTCAGCGTAATACCGGAAATCAGGTAGTCACCACGGATCCACTGGGTCAGGTCGTTACCGATGACCGGGATCGCACCGAACAGCGAGATGATCACCTGGGCGCCCCAGTAGGACATCTGGCCCCATGGCAGCAGGTAACCCATGAAGGCTTCAGCCATCAGCGCCAGGTAGATCAGCATGCCGAAGACCCACACCAACTCACGCGGCTTCTGGTACGAACCGTATAGCAAGCCACGGAACATGTGCAGATAAACCACGATGAAAAACGCCGAAGCGCCGGTGGAGTGCAGCAGACGCAGGATCGAGCCGTACTCGACGTCGCGCATGATGTATTCAACGGAAGCAAACGCCTCTTCCGCCGACGGCGTGTAGCTCATGGTCAGCCAGACACCGGTGACGATCTGGTTAACCAGAACGAGCAGCGCCAGGGAGCCAAAGAAATAGAAGAAGTTGAAGTTCTTCGGGGCGTAGTACTTGCTGAGATGGTCTTCCCACATTTTGGTCGCGGGAAAGCGCGCATCTACCCAATCCATGAACTTGCTCATCACGCTTTCTCCGTATCGACGCCGATGACAATGATCTCATCGGTCTCATAGGAATGCGGGGGAACTGGCAGGTTCAAAGGCGCAGGTTGCGACTTGTAGACGCGGCCAGCCAGATCGTAATGGGAGCCGTGGCACGGGCAGAAATATCCACCTACCCATTTCGGACCAAGATCCGCAGGTGCCACTTCCGGACGGAAAGTAGGCGAACAACCCAAGTGCGTGCAAATGCCGATCAGCAGCAGAATCTCTGGCTTGATCGAACGTGTTTCCGGGTTGACATAGGCCGGTTGCGTCGATTGTTTGGAATCAGGATCGGAGAGCTGGTCTTCGATCTTTTTCAGATTCCCCAGGATTTCCGGAGTACGGCGGACAATGAATACCGGCTGACCGCGCCACTCAGCAATCATCTGCTGGCCTGGCTCGATTTTGCTGACATTCACTTTCACCGGTGCACCTGCGGCTTTCGCCTTGGCACTGGGAAACCATGACCCCACGAACGGGACCGCAGCCCCCACCGCTCCTGCAGCACCCACCACGGATGTGGCTGCTACCAAGAAGCGACGCCGGCCTGTATTCACGCCGTCATTGCTCATTCAGTCCTCTCCCATCAGCTTTGTGGCCTGTTAAATCAGGCATCTACTAAGTAAATCTATGTGCTTATAAAAATTTTGCCGAATGGTAATGAAAAGCCCCAATTCTGACAAGGTAATTACCGAAGGGCTCCACTGCCAAGCCTTGTAGTATAGGGGCTCTGCGGATGTGGCAAGTTGTCACAGCGCAATTCTTTAATAAATCGCACGCATAAAAAAACGCCCAGCTCCGTGAGGAAACTGGGCGTTCTTTTTCGAACGTGAAAGCGAATTAACGCTTCGAGTACTGCGGACGCTTACGCGCTTTACGCAGACCGACTTTCTTACGTTCAACTTCACGAGCATCGCGAGTAACGAAGCCAGCTTTGCGCAGAGCGCCACGCAGGGTTTCGTCGTACTGCATCAGTGCGCGAGTGATACCGTGGCGGATTGCGCCAGCTTGACCACTTACACCACCACCGATCACGGTGACGTAGATGTCGAACTTCTCGACAGTCTCAGTCAATTCCAGCGGCTGACGAACTACCATGCGGGCAGTTTCGCGACCGAAGAAATTATCCAGCGAACGGTTGTTGATGGAGATGTTACCAGTACCCGGACGCAGGAAAACGCGTGCGGTTGCGGTCTTGCGACGGCCAGTGCCGTAATTTTGAGTCGCCGACATAATGAACTATTCCGTTAAAACTTCAGTTCTTGGGGCTGCTGAGCAGTATGAGGGTGTACAGCGCCCGCATAGACTTTCAGCTTACGATACATGTCGCGACCCAGCGGGTTCTTAGGCAGCATGCCTTTGACCGCGGTCTCGATCACGCGCTCAGGGGCTTTGGCGATCAGCTTTTCAAAGTTGATCGACTTGATGCCGCCCGGGAAACCGGAGTGGGAGTAGTAGATTTTGTCGGTGGTTTTAGCACCGGTTACACGAATCTGCTCGGCATTGATAACGACGATGTAATCGCCGGTGTCAACGTGAGGAGTGTACTCAGCTTTATGCTTGCCACGCAGACGGCTCGCGATTTCGGTGGCCAGACGACCCAGGGTCTGACCTGCAGCGTCGACGACAAACCAGTCGCGCTGTACTGTTTCCGGTTTAGCAGTAAAAGTTTTCATTCTTTATAGCCTCAGGGGCCGCCCTGTAAATTAGACGGCGGATCTTACTGAATAGTGCGTACTTTGACAAGTCAAAGGCAGCCGGATACAGACGCTTTCGGGGGCTCGGGTCGGCGCGTCCGTTCAACGGCAAGATTCTTCGGCGGCGGCGCATCACTTCCACTGCAGAAAGAGGTGCGCAATTATGCAGATTGCGAAAAATATTTCAACCTGCTTTTATGATTGTTTTGCCCAAGGAGCACCTGATGGACTATCGACAGCTAGGCCGAACCGATCTGAACGTGAGCGCTATCTGCCTCGGAACCATGACGTGGGGCGAGCAAAACAGCGAAGCTGAAGCCTTCGCCCAGATTGAACGGGCCAAAGGTGCCGGGATCAATTTCATCGACACGGCCGAGATGTACCCAGTGCCGCCCAAGGCCGACACCTACGCCACCACAGAGCGCTACATCGGCAACTATTTCAAAAGTCGTGGCGATCGCGCCGACTGGATCCTCGCCAGCAAGATCGCCGGCCCCGGCAACACCATCGACTACATCCGCGATAAAAACCTGCGCCACAACCGCCAGCACATCACGCAAGCCGTGGACGCCAGCCTCAAGCGCCTGCAAACCGATTACATCGACCTTTACCAGCTGCATTGGCCGGAGCGCAGCACCAACTTCTTCGGCCAACTGGGCTACAAACACAAGAGCGAAGCCAACCTAACACCGCTGGAGGATACCCTCGAAGCACTGGATGAGCAGGTCAAGGCCGGCAAAATCCGCCACATTGGCCTATCCAATGAAACGCCATGGGGCACCATGCGCTTCCTCGCCCTGGCCGAAGCTCGGGGCTGGCCGCGCGCCGTGTCGATCCAGAACCCCTACAACCTGCTCAACCGCAGCTTCGAAGTGGGTCTGGCAGAGATTGCCATTCGTGAACAATGCGGCTTGCTCGCTTACTCGCCGCTGGCGTTCGGTTTCCTGTCAGGCAAGTACGAAGGTGGCGCGCGCCCGCCCAAAGGCCGCCTGAGCCTCTACAACCGCTTCAGCCGCTACTTCAACCCACAATCGGAAGCTGCGTGCAGCCGTTACGTGGCACTGGCCCGAGAACACGGCCTGGACCCGGCGCAGATGGCGCTGGCATTCGTGAATCAACAGCCGTTCGTCACCAGCAACATCATCGGTGCAACGACGCTTGAGCAACTGGACAGCAACATTGCCAGCTACGAGCTGAAACTTTCGGACGAAGTGCTGGAGGGGATCGAGGCGATTCACAAGGATCACCCTAACCCGGCGCCTTGATGGATTCATAAACCCTATTCGCAAGCAGGCTCGCTCCCACAGTTAATCTCCGGAGGTCACAAAATTTGTGCTCACTGGAGAGCTAATGTGGGAGCGAGCCTGCTCGCGATAGCGGTCTAACAGTCACCGCAAGGTCAAAGCGACCGCGCAATAATCTCCTTCATGATCTCGTTAGTGCCGGCATAGATACGCTGCACCCGCGCATCCGCCCATGCCCGGGCAATCGGGTATTCCCACATAAAGCCGTAGCCGCCATGCAACTGCACGCATTCGTCGAGCACCTTGCATTGCAAGTCCGTGCCCCAATACTTGGCCATCGCCGCCGTCGGCACATCCAGCTTGCCTTGCAGGTGCAGTTCCAGACAGCGATCGACGAAAACCCGGCCGATCTGGATCTCGGTCGCCATCTCCGCCAGTTTGAAGCGGGTGTTCTGAAAGTCGGCAATCGCCTTGCCGAATGCCTTGCGCTCGCGGGTGTAGTCCAGCGTCCATTGCAACGCCGCTTCAGCCGACGCAAGCCCGCCAATGGCCACGGTGAGCCGCTCTTGCGGCAATTCCTGCATCAGGTAAGCGAAACCCATCCCGGCCTGCCCCAGCAGATTTTCCTTGGGCACCCGAACATCCTGGAAGAACAACTCCGACGTGTCCTGCGCCTTCATCCCGACCTTTTCCAGACGCTGGCCCTTGTCGAAACCCGGCGTGCCGGCCTCCACCAGAAACAGGCTGGTGCCCTTGGCGCCGGCCTTTGGATCTGTCTTGGCCACGACAATCACCAGATCAGCCAGAAAGCCGTTGGTGATAAAGGTTTTCGAGCCGTTGATGACGTACTCGTCGCCATCCAGTACCGCCGTGGTTTTCACCCCTTGCAGATCGGAGCCCGCCCCCGGCTCGGTCATGGCAATCGCCGTGACCATCTCGCCAGACACCAGTTTCGGCAGGTACTTGTGCTTCAGCATTTCACTGCCGTAATGCAGGATATATGGCGCCACGATGTCAGAATGCAGGGAAAAACCGATCCCGGTCAGCCCAAGACGCCCGACCTCTTCGATGACCACCGCGCTATACAAAAAGTCCGCCCCCAGCCCGCCGTACTCCTCCGGCAGATGCGAACACAGCATCCCCGCCTCCCCTGCCTTGTTCCAGAGTTTACGGTCGATATAGCCTTGTTTTTCCCATTGCCCATGGAACGGAACAGCCTCTTTTTCGAGGAACGTTCGCACGCTGTCGCGGAAAAGTTCGTGCTCGGGACTGAACAAGGTTCTGGGGATCATGCGGCACCTGTCGTTATTGTTAGAGGAGTTGATCTCCAGAGACTAAGCCCCGCATTCAACACAGGACACTGGACACATCAGACAAAAAATAAGACGATCCAGCCGTTTGATGACCACTTTCTCCTATAAAAATAAAGTTGAATTATGTCTAAGCAAGTCTCCACGCCCCTGCGGCGCGTCAGCATCCTGGCGATTGATCGGGTTTTCGCTTCCACCCTCCTGCAAGCCAAAGACTTTTTCCACATGGCCAGCCTGCGCCATGGCAAACAACTAGGCCAAGGCCTGACACCATCGTTCGAAATCCGACTCGTCAGTCCCGACGGCAAACCGGTGAACAGCTTTAGCGATGTGATCATTCCGGTAGACGGCGGCCTGGAAAACGCTGACATCATCATCCTCCCCGCCTTTTGGGATGACTTCGACACGCTCTGCAAACGTTATCCACAGGTGCTGCCATGGTTGCGTGAACAACATTCCCGCGGCGCGGTGTTGTGCGGCGAAGCGACCGGGGTGTTCTGGCTCGCTGAGGCGGGCCTGCTCGATGGCAAGGAAGCGACCACATACTGGCGTTTCTTCAACGCCTTCGCCGAGCGCTTCCCACAGGTTTACCTCAAACAGGACAAACACCTGACCGACGCCGACAACCTGTATTGCGCCGGCGGCACGACGTCGGCCTGCGACCTTTACGTCTACCTGATCGAGCGCTTCTGCGGCTCCAACGTATCGCAAGCCGTGGCGCGGGATATCCTCTACGAAGTGCAGCGCAGCTATTCCCCGGGCCGTATCGGTTTTGGCGGGCAGAAGCTGCATCAGGATGTGATCATCCTGCAGATCCAGCACTGGCTCGAAGAGCATTTCGCCGACAAGTTCCGCTTCGAAGACGTGGCCCGCGAGCACGGCATGAGCATCCGCAACTTCATGCGCCGCTTCCAGACGGCGACCGGTGACAAGCCGCTGCACTACCTGCAACGACTGCGCATCGAAACCGCCAAGGGCCTGTTGTCCGGCAGCCGCAAGAGCATCAAGACCATCAGTTATGAGGTTGGTTACGACGATGCGAGCTTCTTTGCGCGGTTGTTCCGTCAGCACACAGAACTGTCGCCGAACCAGTATCGGCAGCAGTTTCAGCAGGCTGCATAACTCTCAAATCATATAGATAACTTTGTGGGAGCGGGCTTGCCCGCTCCCACAGTAGGTAATGGTGAACCTGAGAGTTTCTACAGAGCACAAAAAAGGGCCTGCATCTGCAGGCCCTTTTTTTTGTATTCCGATAAGTCCTACGGCTTGTGAGCGCGGGACAGGAATTCGTGAGATTGCATTTCCAGCAGTCGGCTGAGCGTGCGCTGGAACTCGAAGTTCAGGCGACCACCGGTGTAGAGGTCTTTGAGCTCAACTTCGGCAGAAATGATCAGCTTGACGTTACGGTCGTAAAATTCGTCGACCATGTTGATAAAGCGACGAGCGATGTCATCAGTAGTGACGCTCATCTGCTCGACATCACTGAGCAACACGGCGTGGAAGATCTTGCCCAGTTCGATGTAGTCGTTCTGGCTACGCGGGCCATCGCACAGTTCGCGGAAGTCGAACCAAGCGACGTCATCGCACGTGCGAACCGCGCGGATTGCTCGATTCTCGATCATCAACACGTCGTTCTCGATCGCTGCCGTGCATTCCGGCGTCAGCGCACGGAAGCTCTTGCGCAGGCTGTCCTGAGCGGCGGCGTCCAGCGGAAAGTGGAACAGCTCCGCTTGCTCAAGATGACGCAGGCGGTAATCGACGCCACTGTCGACGTTGACGATATCGGTGTTCTGCTTGATCAGCGCGATGGCCGGCAGGAAGCGCGCGCGTTGCAGGCCGTCCTTGTACAGACCGTCCGGCACGATGTTCGAAGTCGCGACCAGGGTCACGCCGTTCTTGAACAGCTCTTCCATCAGCGTGCCCAGGATCATGGCATCAGTGATGTCGGAGACGAAGAATTCATCGAAGCAAATCACTCGCGACTCGTCGGAGAAACGCTTGGCGATGATGGTCAGCGGGTTTTTCTCGCCGCCGAGGGTCTTCATCTCTTCATGCACACGCTTCATGAAGCGGTGGAAGTGAGTACGGGTCTTTTCCTTGAACGGCAGCGCCTCGAAGAAGGTGTCGACCAGGTAAGTCTTGCCGCGACCCACGCCGCCCCAGAAGTACAGGCCCTTGACCGGCGCCTGCTCTTTCTTGCCAAACAGTTTGCCGAGCAGGCCCGGCTTGCTCTGCGAGGCCGCGACCAGATCGTCGTACAGGCGCTGCAAATGGCGCACAGCAGTTTCCTGCGCAGCATCATGGAAGAATTCCGGGCGCTTCAGATCAGCTTGATATCGTTCTAGGGGCGTCATAATTCGTTAGCAAGGCAACAAAAACGGGCCGTCACTGTAGCGACGGCCCCGGGGAATGGCAATCAGCCCTTGGTCGGGCCGAGCCGCTGATTTATTCCTGAACTGGCGTCAGCGCAACGCGCAGGGCGTCGATGGCGACGTCGCGAGCCGCGCTGTCGGCGAATGCCGGGCTGTCTGCCACGCACTCGCCTTCGAGCCAGACACTGAAGCTCAGGTCTTCGCTGCGCACGTCCAAAGGCTGGTCCGTTTGCAGTTGTTTGGTCACTTGCCCGGCAGTTTTACCGTCGGCGAAGTTGCGCGACAGCAGCAATTGCTCACCATCGGCCGCCAGCAGACGGAAGCGGAAGCTGCCATCGTCTTCACGGAAGCTGACGAAACGTGCGGCTTTCGCGGCTTTTTTCTTGGTGCTGGCGGCGACTTGAGTCTGCGCCACGAAAGAACGCAGACCGACCGCTTCACGCAGTTCGTTCAAGAACGGCGTGGCGACGGCACGGGCCTTTTTGGCACCGATTTGCAGGATGTCTTCCAGGTCGGCCGGACGTTCGATCAGCTGGTAATAACGTTCGCGGGACTCGCCCAGCTCGCTGTCCAGCAATTGGAACAGGCGGTTCTTAGCCTCGCCCCAACCCAAGCCCTGCAACAATTCGCTGCGGAACTCGTCGGACTGCGACGGCGTAGCAAACGCCTGGAACAAGGTGAACAGGTGCGAATTGTCCGGATCCTTGGCTTCGCCCGGCGCGCGCGAATCGGTGACGATCCGAGAAATCGCGTCCTTCATCTCTTTGGCGCTGCTGAACAACGGGATGGTGTTGTCGTAGCTTTTCGACATCTTGCGCCCGTCGAGGCCTGGCAGCGTGGCGACGCTTTCTTCAATCAGTGCCTCGGGCATGGTGAAGAATTCTTTGCCCTGACCGAACAAGTGGTTGAAGCGCTGACCGATGTCGCGAGCCATTTCCACGTGCTGGATCTGGTCGCGACCGACCGGCACCTTGTGCGCGTTGAACATCAGAATGTCTGCGGCCATCAGTACCGGGTAGCTGTACAAGCCCATGGTGATGCCAGCGTCCGGGTCTTCGCCGGTCTCGACGTTCTTGTCCACCGAGGCCTTGTAGGCATGTGCACGATTGAGCAAACCCTTGGCGGCGACGCAGGTAAGCAGCCAGGTCAGCTCGGGGATTTCGGGAATGTCGGACTGGCGGTAGAACGTCACGCGGTCCACATCCAGGCCACCGGCCAGCCAGGTCGCGGCGATTTCCAGACGCGAGCGCTGAATGCGCAGCGGGTCATCGCATTTGATCAGGGCGTGGTAGTCGGCCAGGAAGTAGAACGAATCGGCATTGCTGTCACGGCTGGCGATGATCGCCGGGCGGATGGCGCCGGCGTAGTTGCCCAGGTGTGGCGTGCCGGTGGTGGTGATGCCGGTGAGGATACGGGTACGAGTCGTCATGGGTAATCGCTTGTCAGACTGCAATCAATTCGAAAGACGCGGCAGGATCAGATCTTTGAGATCGGTCAGCTTGCCATGAAAAAAGTGTCCGCATTCTGCCACTTTCAGCAGCTCATGGGGGCGCTCGAGTTTTTCGGACCAGTCGTAAACCAGTTGCGGATCGATCACTTCGTCGGTTTCCGGCTGGATCAGGGTCAACTCGCCTTGCTGCGACAGTTGCTCCTGATCGCCCAGGCGCATAACCGCAGGTGCGACCATAAACAAATGTTTCAGTTGTTCGCCCTTGGCTTCCAGGCGTCCGCCGAGACTTGCTGCAACAAAACCGCCGAAGGAGAAACCCAACAGCGTCAGTGGCAAGTCCGGATGCTTGAATCGCAGCCATTCGGCGACGGCTTGAGCATCATCGACTTCACCGGTGCCCATGTCGTGCGCGCCTTCACTGGCACCGACGCCACGGTAGTTGAACCGCAGGGTAATCAAACCAGCGTCGCGCGCAGTGCGCTGCAGGGTCGAGACGACTTTGTTGAGCATGGTGCCGCCCTGCACCGGGTTCGGATGGCAGATGAGCGCAACGCCACGCGGCTGCTCATTATCCAGATACAAAGCTTCCAGTTGACCGACAGGGCCATCAATCACTACAGGGGTTTCGCGCATAAGCAAGGAAGGAACTCCGTGACCTCGAATCGGGTCGACTCGTCTAGCAAATTGTCTGTGCCAATCTATTGCGAGTGAATCGCGGTATACAGCGCAGGTTCGAGCCGTTAACGTAAAGCAAAGCCGTTTATAGAGGAAGGACTCGTGGAACACTCGCTCTTAGTTTGGTTGTTACCGACTCTTGCCCTGGTTGTGGGTGTCGCCATTGGATTCCTGATCGCGCGCCTGGTGCCGAGTGCCGTGCCCAGCAGCACGCAGCGTCAACTGGATGACATTCAGGAACGTTTCGACAGTTATCAGAACGAGGTGGTCACCCACTTCAACAGCACTGCAAACCTGGTCAAGAAACTGACTCAGAGCTATCAGGAAGTGCAGGATCACCTCGCCGACGGCGCAAACCGACTGGCCCTGGACGAGCAGACTCGCCAACGCTTGCTGGCCTCTCTGCACGCCGATGCGACAGTGGCCCCACGCGAACGCCTGACGCCACCGCGCAATCAGGAACCTCCTCGCGACTACGCACCCAAGACCCCGAACGCGCCGGGAATGCTGGACGAGCATTACGGCCTGAAGAAGTAATCAGGTCTCGCGCAGGACAAAAAGCCCTCGGACGAGTCATCGTTCGGGGGCTTTTTTATTGCAGATGATTTAGTTGTCTGCGCTGGCCCCATCGCGAGCCGGCTCGCTCCCACAATCGATCGCGTTCCTTCTGTGGGAGCGAGCCTGCTCGCGATGAGGCCGGAACTGACAACACAAAAAAGCCCGCCCGATCGGTTGAGGATCGGGCGGGCTCTTTTTTACGCCTGGGGTTCAGTCAGGTTGGTAAAGGTAAAACTGTTATTGCTGAGAATACTGTTGACCCGGAATCGCTTTCAAGTTGACTTCGACCCGACGGTTCTGTGACCGACCATTGGTATCAGCATTGCTGGCAATCGGGTTATCCGGGCCGGCACCGCGAGCCGAGAGGTTGGCACCACTCACACCTTGCGAAGTCAAGTACGTCGCCACGCTCTGCGCACGACGCTGGGACAGGTCCATGTTGTGCTGGCGGGCGCCGGTGCTGTCGGTGTAACCGACGATCTCGATCTGGTTCTGGTTGAACTCCTTGAGCGAGCCTGCCAGGTTGTTCAACGGCTGATAGAAGCTTGGAGCGATGTTCGCCGAATCGGTCGCGAACGTGATGTTGCCAGGCATGATCAATTTGATTTGATCGCCCTGGCGCTGCACTTCAACGCCGGTGTTGGCCATGCTGGCACGCAGCTTTTTCTCTTGCTGGTCGGCGTAGTAGCCGTAACCGGCGGCGGAAGCACCCACCACTGCCGCGCCAATCAACGCGCCCTTGCCACGGTTATCGTGGTTAATCGCGGCACCCGCCAACGCACCGGCCAAGGCCCCGAGACCACCGTATTTAGCGGTTTTGCTCATGCCCTGGGAGCCGCTATCAGCCTGCCCCTGAGGCTGGCCATTGTAAGGGTTAGGCGAGGCGCAGCCAGACAGCAGGGCGACTGCGGTTGCGACAATAATCAAACGAGGCGTGGTGAACATTAAGAGCTCCTACTTTTTTGCATTCTGTGGTGCAACGGACTTCACCATTGGACCTTCGCGGGTGTTGGATCATCGCACAGGTCAAAAATTCCCCGCGTGACAAACGTGTTACAAATCAAGCCCGCACAAACGGGTTCTCGCGCATTTCATCGCCCAAACGCGTGTCCGGACCATGCCCGGTGACCACGGTCGCTTCTTCGTCGAGCGTATACAGCCGCTGCTTGATCGACCGCACGATGGTTGCCTGGTCGCCGCCCCACAAATCCGTGCGCCCAACCCCGCGACGAAACAACGTGTCACCGGCAATCAGCAACTTGGCCTCTGAAAACCAGAAGCTCATGGAGCCTGGTGTATGCCCCGGTGTGTGCAAGGCTACACCGCAACCGCAGGCCAGTTCTTCGTCATCGGCCAACCAGCGATCCGGCGGCGGCACGGGCGTATATGGCACACCAAACATCTGGCATTGCATCTCCAGGTTATCCCAGAGGAACTGATCTTCTTTGTGCAGGTGCAGGGTGGCGCCGGTTTTCTCCTTCAGCTGACCGGAGGCCAGGAAGTGATCCAGATGCGCATGGGTGTGGATGATGCTGACCACCTTCAAGCCCAAGGCGTCGAGGCGTGCCAGGATCAATTCATGATTGCCGCCCGGGTCGACCACAATCGCTTTTTTGCTGATCGGGTCGCCGATGATCGTGCAGTTGCACTGCAAAGGGCCGACGGGGAAGGTTTCGCGAATGAGGCGGGGTTGCTGGGTCATCGGGACAAGCTCGAAAATCAGAGATGGGCAATTCTGGCACAAAACTGCAGCAGTCTTTTGAACGCAGGGCCAATCTTGAAAATACTATCTCAGCAGTCCCAATTCTTTCGCCCGTGCCACCGCCTGCGTGCGCCGCTCAACCCCGAGCTTGCTGTTGATGTGGCTGGCATGGGTCTTGACCGTGTGCAACGAAATGAACAGTTGATCGCTGATTTGCTGGTTTGAACAGCCTTGGGCAATCAGTTGCAGAACCGCCAGTTCACGCGCACTTAGCTGCTCTGCCCCCGAACACAACTCCAATACCGGACGAGCGATCAGTACCGGTATTTGTTCTACGAGACTCTGCGAAACAGTTGTCGGAGCAAGCAGTTGCAGTTGCCCACGTAGCCAGTCCGGATGTTCCGCCAGCAACCCTTCGAACGGTTGCAAGGCGCCACCGATCGACGCTTCCAGTGCCTGTCCCAGCGCCTTGCGGGCTTCGGGTTCACGCCCACCGACGAGCAACAACGCAACTTTCTGAGTCAGCGCCATTGCACTGAGCATCTGCCGCCCCGTTTGTTGCCCATGCTCCAGCAGCGCATTCAATCGGCCTTCGGCCAACATTGGCTGCCCCTGAATCACATTCAGCAATGCTTGTTGCAATTCGATATGCAACGGCAACTGTGGATGGAATTCGGGCGGTGCTGCCGGGTGTTCGCCGTTATAGGTCTGCCCCAATCGGGAAAGCCAGGCTTCGGCCAGATCGGTGCGTCCCTGGGCCAGCCAGAGCTCGCATTTGACCATGGTTATCATCGCCAGATAGTAAATCGGGGGCACGTCCCAGATGTGCATCAGGCGCTCGGCTTCGGCCAGTTCGGCGAAGGCGTTAGCGAACTCGCCGCTGTTACCCTCCAGCCGGGCGATCACACAATAGCCGATCAACACGCTGATATCGCGACAGGCGCGAGCCTCACTCAGACCGCTTTGCAAACGTACTCGCGCGGCTTGCGGTTGCAGGCGCAAGGCCAACAAGAGGCCCTCATACAAAGTCAGACGAGCGCGTATGGCGTAAAGTCGTTGCGCGGATAACCCTTGCAGGCGTTGCAGCCCCTGACGAACCTCTTGCAACGCGCGCAGGATTTCCCCGCGTGCCTGCAATACTCGGGCGCGGTCGTAATGGGCCAGTGCTTCAAATAACGGATTACCGACCCGCTGCGCCAATTCCAGCGACTCACGGTTCAAACTGCGCGCACGCCACAAGTCGCCGTCGGCTATGGCCAGGTTGGACAGGGTCGAGAGGCAGATCAGACGTTGCCCGTAGCGTTTGGCAGGCAGGGTATGTAGCGCTTCAGTGCAATAGAGAAGCGTCAGCTCGCGGTTGCCACGCCCTCGGGCGATGATCCCCATCAGGGCCAGCCACTGCGCCAGCATCGACTTCTGCGCGGTGGCCGAAGGGGCCGGCAGGAAGCGGCTCAAGTGGGCTGCCAATTCCTCCGCCGCATCCAGTTGACAGGCCATCCCCAGCGCCCAGCTGTAGAGTACGATCAGCCTGGGTGTGCTAATCAGCAAGCTGTCGGGCAAGTCCATTTTCCAGCGCAGCAACATGCCAGCGTTCTGCTCGGCCAGTAGTTGTTCTTCCGAAAGGTTTTGCACCAGGTTCGCCGCAACGTCCAGATGCCCGGCACGCAACGCCTGCTCCACCGCTTCGTCGAGCAGCCCTTGTGCATTGAACCAGCGACAGGCACGCAAATGCAGGCTGGCGGCCGGCACCATCGTCTGAGCGGTAGGCCGAGTGCGCAGCAGGTCGGAAAACAGATGGTGATAACGATACCAGTGGCCGTGCTCGTCCAGCGGCACCAGGAATACCTGGTGCGCCTGAAGGAAACGCAGAATTTCGGCACTGTCGTGGGCTTCGCGAACCGCGTCGCAGAGCTCGCTGCAAAAACGGTCCTGAGGTGCAGTGTCGTAAAGAAATTGCTGCACTTCGACCGGCAGGCAATCGATGACTTCTTCCAGCAGGTAATCGCGGATCAGCCCTTCCCCGCCGTGCAGCGACTGCGGCAACGCACCGTCATTGCCTGCCTCGGAGGCCGCCAGCAACCAGAATCGCAAACCCGCGACCCAGCCTTCACTGCGCTGAATCAGACTTTCCAGCGCCTCGCCATGCAAGGAACTGCTGTGGCGATCAAGCAACATGAGCGCTTCATCATGGGTCAGTCGAAGGTCCTGCTCATGGAGTTCGAGCAGTTGGCGCGACAACCGCAGACGGGCCAGATGCCAGTCCGGACGCTGTCGACTGGTGACCATGACCAACAGGCCATCAGGCAAATGATTGAGGAAAAATTGCAGGCAACGATCGAGTACCGGGCCTTGGGCAAGATGATAGTCGTCGAGGACCAATAGCAAAGGCGTACTCGGCGACAGGTAGACGGCCAACTCGTCCAGCAACCCGTCCAGCCATTCTTCAAAGGCGAACGGTTGATGGCGCTGACGCATTTTCAGCAGTCCCAGCGCCTGACTGCCCAGTGTCGGAAAATAATCCTGAAGCCCTTCGAGCAACCGTTCAAGGAAACGTCCCGGATCACTGTCTCGAGAACTCAACCCCAACCACAGACTTCGCCAATGGGCCGGTAGCCCCTGACAGAACTCTACCGCCAATGAGCTCTTGCCGAACCCGGCGGGTGCACTGACCAGCAACAGCCTGCCACCGAGGCCGGCACTCAGGCGCTCGCACAGACGAGGCCGCAGCACATGGCCGTCGGGCAGCGGGGGCCGAAAAAAGCGCCCGTCCAATGCCGCGATGGAAACGCTTGCAGGGCCCGGGAGTGGGGACAATTCAGTCATGGCCGGCTCTTGTTTGAATTGCGGATGGCGGCGTTGCAGATGTCCGCAGACTAGCGGTAAACGGATAGGGAATGAAGGTAATTGCTACAAATGGCTACAAAAAGTCTATAAGCAGACATTGCGGGACTGAAATGGTGCTTTCCTTTTAGACCGAGTTGCCTGCTCGCGATGAGGCCCTCACAGACACCGAAAATGTTCAGGTCAAAATCAAAAAAAAAACGCCCCGAACCAGTCGGGGCGTTTTTTTGAGGAGGCGACCTCTGTTCAGTGCAGGTTAGCGAACCCCGTCCTGACGCAGTGCAGCCGGTGTGAAGTCGCTGGTGGTAGCGGTGAAGCCGAAGTCATAGGCAGACTTCTCTTCGTTCTTCATACCCAGCGCCAGGTAGCGACCCGATTGCAAGTCGTACAGGGCTTCCAGGGAGTACCACGGCACTTGAACGTTGTAGTAATCCATGGAGTGAGCTTCTGCCACACGCCACAGCTGATTACGACCATCGTAGTGATCGATCACTGCCGCTTGCCAGGTGTCTTCATCGATGTAGAAGTCACGTTTGGCGTAAATATGACGCTGGCCTTCTTTCAAAGTCGCCACCACATGCCAGACCCGGCGCAACTCGTAACGTGCCAGGTCCTGGTTGATATGACCGGCCTTGATGATGTCGTCGTACTTGAGGGTAGGCGAATCGAGCTTGTAGCTGTCCGAGGCAATGTACATCTCTTTCTTGCCTTCGAGCTTCCAGTCGTAGCGATCCGGTGCACCGTTGAACATGTCCAGGTTGTCGGAGGTACGCAGGCCGTCCGCCGCGGTACCCGGCCCGTCATAGGACACTTGTGGTGCACGACGCACACGACGCTGACCGGCGTTGTAAACCCAGGCCGAACGCGGTTCTTTCACTTGGTCCAGGGTTTCATGCACCAGCAGCACACCACCGGCCAGACGTGCTGGCGCAGTCACTTTCTGCTTGAAGTAGAACAGGATGTTGCCTGGGTTTTTCGGGTCGTAGTCCTTCATTTTGTCGCGGAACACGAACTGATCCTGGAAGTACACCAGGCTGTACGAGCCGTTCGGCTGTGGCGTGGCCTGGGTCACCAGACGGGTCACGCTGCCACCGCGATAGCGGGTGATGTGGTTCCAGATGACTTCAACGCCACTCTTGGGAATCGGGAACGGTACGGCGGTTTCGAAGTTTTCCAGGCCGTTGCCGCCGGACACGAGGGTCGTCGTTGTAGCGTTTTTCTTGATGGCGGCGAACACGTCAGCCGGCACGGTGGCACCGCGATGGGACGGGTAAACCGGCATCTTGTAGGTTTCCGGGTAGCGCTTGAACATCGCGTACTGACCCGGGGCGAGTTTGTCTTTGTACTGGTCGACATTTTGCGCCGTGATGGTGAACAGTGGTTTTTCACTGGCGTACGGATTGGACAGGAAACCTTTGCTGTCGACGGTTCCGATGTTTTTCGCCATTGGCTTCCAGGCCGGAATCGAACCGTCCGCGTTGCCCGCCATTTCGGCGCCCATCGGGGTCAGGCTCTTGCCCAGTTTGTCGGCTTCGGCCGCAGGGACCGCCGCCATCACACTGGTCGCCAGCAGCGAAAGCCCCAGAACACCAGCTTTGAACAGACTCTTTGTTATTTTCATATGTGTGTTCGTCCTAAAAAACAGTGTTTAGAAGTTCACGCCGACGCTGAGCGCAACGAAGTCGCGGTCATCTACGGTGCTGAAGTCGCCACCAAAGAAATCGGTGTACGCCAGGCTAGCGGTGTAAGTGTTCTGGTATTCGGCATCGACCCCGAGGCTGACAGCCTTGCGACCTTCCTCGAAGTTGCCGCCTGGGCCTGGGGAGTAACCATTGACGTCGTGGGACCAGGCCACGTTCGGCTTGAGGTTCACACCGGCAAACACGTCGTTGTATTCCCAGATAGCCCGACCGCGATAACCCCAGGAAGAAGCCGTGGTGAAACCGTCATTGTTGCAATTGCTGCTGAGATTGCTCGTCGAGGCACCTGGCCCCGCACCAGCGATGGTGGAAGCGTTGAGGATTTGCGAGCAGGTGTTAAGGCCGCCGGTCGCTGGCAGTTCGCCAGGGCCGAAGACCGGATCGCGACCGTAACGGGCCTGGGATTTGCTTTCCAGGCCGCCGACATAGGTCATGCCGACTTCACCCACCAGGGTCAGACGGCTGGCGCCCATGACCTGATCGAAGAAGTGCGTAAAGGTGGTCTGGAGCTGGGTGATTTCCTTGCGGTTATAACCATGAAGATCGGTGCCCGGTGCGGCGGAAAGCAGCGAAGCGTTGGTCAGCGCGCCGCCCAATGGACGCACGCCGGCGAACAGGATGTCGGTGGAGTTCAGTTGCACCGGTGCGTTCGGGCGGTAGCTGACTTCACCTTGCCACGCCGTACCGGTAGGCAAGGTGGTGGAGAAACTCAGACCGTAGAGGCGAATGTCTTCCGGGTATTCGATGAAGTATTGCGAGTTACCCGCTACCAGCAGCGGCGCGAGCGCAGCGAACGGGCCTGGTAGCGCCTTGGCAGTGTTATAGACCGACTGTGGCGCACCTGTGGCGCTGAAGATCGGCGCACGGCTGTGGTAGTTCATGAAGTACGCGCCGAACTCGGTGTCCAGAGGTTCGAACATGTACTTGGTGGACACACCCCACTGTCCGCTGTCACTGGCATTGCGGTTAGGTGCGCGACGCACCAGAACGCCTTCTTCGTTGACGTCGACACCGTTCGCGGCCAATGGCCCGAGCGCGATGGCTGGAATGGTCGAACGCTTGTTCAGCACCCGCAGGTTATCGTCGCAACCGGTGGTCACGATGTCCGCCTGAGAGAAAAACGTGCCGCAGTTATCGGTGACCGTCTTCTGCCAGTCAATCTGATAGAAACCCTCGGCCGACAGGTTCTCGGTAAGGCTCTGGGACATATAGAACATGTTGACCGGAATCAGGCCTTCCTTGATCTCTGCCCCCGGACGGCGGAACGCCGACACATCGATCGGGTTGATCGAATTGATACCGCCGCCAATGAACGTACTTTCACCCCAGCTCACGACCTGCTTGCCCAAGCGCACGGTACCCGGCTCATCGGCAATCGAATAGTTGTGGTAAATGAAGGCGTCGAGGATTTCCCCACCTGACGACTTGGCACCTTCATCGCGGTGGTCATTGCTGACGTTCTTGAATTCCAGGTCTTCGTTTTGTAGCGCGAAGTCGTACCAGTATTTGCCCCGGACAAACACACCGGTGTCGCCGTATTTCAACTCAAGGTCATGGATGCCCTTGAAGATCTTCGAAAAAGCTTGGCCGCTCTTGAAGTTCAAGTGACCGTCATCGGACGTCTGGGACAGGCCCTTGCCACCATTGTTGACGCCGATCAGGTTCTTGTTCGGCTGTTGGGTCGAGACACTCATACCCAGGGACAGCGACGAATCGAACTGACCTTCGATTTCACCAACGTTGAAACTGACGCCGAATGCAGGCCCGGCGAGCGAAGAGGCGAGACTGACCGCCAAGGGCAATTTCGCCCGGCGCCAGAACTTGTTTACTGATGTCATCGACGCTACTCCATGTGCATTATTGTTATGGCTTTGAGCACTTCTAAAAACGTTGTGGGTGACGGGGAGCCAAGGCGTCCCGAAGTCACTCCAAAATTGCATCGCCCCCTTTGGTGCGCTTGCTCCGTTCTTAAAAATCCGTGGACGGACTATAGCCAGCAGGTAGTAGAGCTTGATCCCTCTAAAGTGTGATTTGCAGCTGCCGACCTCTGGAACAGTCCTTTCGCCAGTCCGACACTTGTCGGCCGGCAAGGATGACTGAAAATTTGGACTACACAAGCCAAGCGCTTGCTTGGTGGGCCTGGCGTGCCTTTTCGGGCACGCCAGGAGACGCTTAAAGCGTCGAGAGGAAGGTGCTGTTGTTGGCCTGCCATTCGGTGATGTCGAGGCGGATGCGCTTCTTGTCGAGCTTGCCGACACTGGTCTTGGGAATTTCAGTAACAAGGGCAATCTGGTTCGGGATCGCCCACTTGCTCAAGTGCCCCAACTCCACGAATGGCTTGAGGTGTTCCTTGAGTTCCCGGGCCCCGATCTCATGCCCTTCGTGGATCACCAGCAGCGCAAACGGTCGTTCCCCCCATTGCGGATCGGCGATGCCCACCACTGCTACTTCGCGTACCGCCACGTGGCGACTGATCAAGTCTTCAAGGTCCAGAGACGAGATCCACTCGCCACCGGTCTTGATCACGTCTTTGATGCGGTCACGGATGTCGATCACACCCATGGCGTCCAGCGTCGCCACGTCGCCGGTGTGCAGCCAGCCCCCGGCCCAGAGCTCGGCACCCTTCTGCGGTTCGTTGAAGTAGCCCTCGGTGAGCCATGGCGCACGCAGCACGAGCTCGCCCTGGGTTTCGCCATCGGCGGGCAGGAAGTTGCCGTCGGGGTCGACGATCGCCGCTTCCACCAATGGCCCCGGCACGCCGGCCTTGATGCGATAGGCGGTGCGTTCATCTTCGCTGCCGGCCATCAATTCATCGTTGAGGTGCGCACACGACACCAGCGGCCCGGTTTCCGACATGCCATACGCGGCCGTCAACTGAATACCCTTGTCTTTGGCCGTTTCGTACAGCGTACGGTTGAGCGCGCTGCCGCCGATGACGATTTTCCAGCCGCCGAAGTCCGTGCCTTGCGCCGCTTTGGCATTGAGGATCATCTGCAAAATGGTCGGCACGCAGTGGGAAAAGGTGACCTTCTCCTTGCGCCACAGCTCCACCAGGTATTCCGGGTCGTAACGGCCGGGATAAACCTGCTTGAGCCCGAGCATGGTCGCCACATAGGGCAAGCCCCAGGCATGCACATGGAACATCGGGGTGATCGGCATGTACACGTCGCTGGTGCCCAGCAGGCGCACACTGTCGATGGAGCCCATGATGGTCGACACACCCATGGTGTGCAGCACCAGCTGCCGGTGGGTGAAATACACACCTTTGGGATTGCCGGTGGTGCCGGTGGTGTAGAACGTTGTCGCGACCGAGTGTTCGTCGAAATCCTGGAAGTCGTATTGCGTGCTGGCAGCCGCCAGCAGTTGTTCGTACTCGCCAATCAGGTTCGGCAGGTCGGCGGTTTTTTCCGGCAGGTCGGTCAGTAGCAGGGTTTTCTCGACCGTGGTCAGGTTCCCGGCAAGCGCCTGGTAAAGCCCCACGAACTCGCTGTTGACCAACACAAAGCGGTCCTCGGCGTGGTTCATGGTGTAGAGGATCTGTTCTGGCGACAGGCGCACGTTGATTGTGTGGATCACCGCGCCGATCATCGGGATGGCGAACATGCACTCCAGGTATCGATGGCTGTCCCAGTCCATCACCGCCACGGTATCCCCGGCCTTGACCCCGGCCGCCGTCAACACATTGGCCAGCCGCGCGACCCGTTCTATCAGGGTCGGATAGCTGTAGCGCACCTGGTCGCGGTAAATGATCTCGCGGGTTTTCTCGTAACGAGCGCCGGACATCAGCAGTCGTTTAATCAGCAGCGGATACTGGTAAGCGCCTTCGGCTGGGGGGATAACGCGAGTCTGCAACATATCAATCCCTTTTCTGACTGCACGGTGTTGGCTGAAAGTAAGCACTCTAGTGCTCTTCTATGACAGCCAAATCAGCCAAAGGAATGATTTGCAGCGCTGGACAAATGCTAGCTTTGCGCCAGCATTTGCAGGATTTAGAGGATCAGCCCGCTATCAATGCATCTCGGTGAAGGCGAGCTTCACGCCGATGGCGATCAGCACCACACCCATGGTGCGGTCGAACCAGTGGCCCATGCGGGCGAATCCGGCACGCACACGCTGCTGGCTGAACAGCCGCGCCACCAGGCAAAACCACGCCGCCGTCGCCGCAGCGAGGTAGACCCCATAACCGGCTTGTACCGCCAGCGGTGTGTGCGGGTTGATCACCACGGTGAACAGCGACAAAAAGAACAGCGTCGCTTTCGGGTTCAGACCGTTGGTCACGAAACCGGAGGTGAAAGCGCCACGAGCGGTGCGCTCACCGGCTTCCTTGTGCAGATTGTCGGCGACCGCTTTGGCCGGTTGCGCGCGCAAGGCCTTGTAGCCGATGTACAACAGGTACGCGGCGGCGGCCCATTTCAGCGCGTTGAACAGCACGATTGACTGGGACACGATCAGGCCGATCCCGAGCAGCGAATAGCCGACGTGCAGGAAAATCGCCGTACCAACACCCAGTGCCGTCCAGGTGCCGGCGCGTCGACCATGGGTCACGCTTTCACGCACCACCACGGCAAAGTCCGGGCCGGGGCTGGCCACGGCGAGCAAGTGAATCAGGGCAACGGTCAAAAACTCTGTCCAATACATTGGGGCTCCTTTGGGGCAGGTCGGTCGAAATGAAACTCACAAGGTTAACGCCATCCCCTGTGGGAGTGAGCCTGCTCGCGTTAGCGGTCAATCAGGCGACACAATGTCGACTGACACTCCGTCATCGCGAGCAGGCTCACTCCTACAGGGCCAGCGTTCAGCCTGGCACTGCGTAACCATTTGTGTCATCTGGTAGGCTCGGCAGATTACGCCTTCAGTTCAATGCACAAAAGGTACAGTTGATGACGAACTCTCGCCGCGCCGTTTTCCTCGACCACCCGTCCCTGGACCTCGGCGACCTCGACCTCAGCCCGCTGCGTGATTGCTTTGACGACTTGCAGCTGTTCGCGCAGACCACGCCGGATCAAGTGATCGAGCGCCTCAAGGGCGCCACGGTGGCCATCAGCAACAAGATCCCGATCAACGCCGACGCCATCGCCGCCAGCCCTGACCTGAAGCTGATCCTGATCACCGCCACCGGCACCAACAACGTCGATCTATCCGCTGCCCGCGCCCATGGCGTTACCGTTTGCAACTGCCAGGGCTATGGCACACCGTCGGTGGCGCAGCACACGATCATGTTGCTGCTCAACCTGGCGACGCGCCTGGCCGACTATCAAAAAGCCGTGGGCGAAGGTCGCTGGCAGCAAGCGCAACAGTTCTGCCTGTTGGACTACCCGATCGTCGAACTGCAAGGCAAAACCCTTGGCCTGCTCGGCCACGGTGAACTGGGTGGCGCCGTTGCACGACTGGCCGAAGCATTCGGCATGCGCGTGCTGCTGGGGCAAATCCCGGGGCGCCCTGCCCGGCCGGATCGCTTGCCGCTGGATGAACTGCTGCCGCAGATCGACGCCCTCACCCTGCACTGCCCGCTGAATGAACACACCCGCCACTTCATCGGCGCCCGCGAACTGGCGTCGATGAAACCCGGCACCTTCGTGGTCAACACCGCTCGCGGTGGCTTGATCGATGAGCAGGCGCTGGCCGATGCTTTGCGCAACGGTCATCTGGGCGGTGCGGCCACCGATGTGCTGAGCGTAGAGCCACCGACGACTGGCAACCCCTTGCTGGCTGCTGACATTCCACGATTGATCGTCACTCCACACAACGCCTGGGGCAGTCGCGAGGCGCGGCAGCGAATCGTGGGGCAGTTGACCGAAAACGCGCAGGCTTTTTTCAGCGGTACAGCGCTGCGAGTCGTCAGTTGATAAACTGCCGCACTTTTTTTCAAGGAGCAGAGTATGGATCCGCGCAGTGAAGTACTGCTTCGTCAGCCCGAGTTGTTCCAGGGTTCGGTGTTGTTGGCCGGTTTGCCCGCCGACGATCTGCTGGGCCGATTGCCCGATGCCCACGGTTGGTGCTGGCACGCCGGCGATCAAGCGGCGCTGGATGCGCGTTTTGCCGAGCGCAGCCATTTCGGTGTGAATGCGCCGCAGCGTGAATTTGAAACAGCCGTGGTTTTTCTGCCCAAGTCCAAGGACCTGACCGATTACATCCTCAACGCTCTCGCCTCGCGCCTGGCCGGTCGCGAACTGTATCTGGTAGGCGAGAAACGCAGTGGCATCGAAGGTGCAGCCAAACAGCTGAACCCGTTCGGCAAGCCGCGCAAGCTCGACAGCGCGCGTCATTGCCAGCTCTGGCTGGTCACGGTGGCCAACGCGCCAGAAGCCAAATCACTGGAAAGCCTGGCGCAGACCTATGAATTGCCACTGGCCGAAGGGCCATTGAAAGTCATCAGCCTGCCGGGCGTATTCAGCCACGGTCGGCTGGATCGCGGCAGCGCGCTGCTGCTGGAGCATCTGGACAAGTTGCCGAGCGGTCACTTGCTGGACTTTGGTTGTGGCGCGGGCGTGTTGGGCGCTGCGGTGAAGCGTCGTTATCCGCACAACCAGGTCACCTTGCTCGACGTCGATGCGTTTGCTGCGGCCAGCAGTCGCCTGACCCTGGCCGCCAACGGTCTGGAAGCCGATGTGATTACCGGCGACGGAATCGACGCCGCACCGATGGGTTTGAGCGCGATTTTGAGCAACCCGCCGTTCCACGTCGGCGTCCATACCGATTACTTCGCCACAGAGAACTTGCTGCGAAAAGCAGCCAAACATCTGAAAAACGGCGGCGAACTGCGGCTGGTAGCCAACAGCTTCCTGAAGTACCAACCGCTGATCGAAGAGCACCTGGGCGTGTGCGCCATCAAGGCCGAGGGACAGGGTTTCAGAATCTACCGGGCCAAACGCGGCTGACAAATAAGTGCTTGCCTAACGGATTTTGCCTAGGCAGAATCCGCTCCGTCCTAGGGGAGTAGTCTCCCACGAGCGCCATGCTCGTCCGGCATACGTCAACATACTTGGTCCTCAGACCATGGCGTATGCGACCCAAGCGTCCGCATCAGACGGTTCGCAGGGTTTGACAAGACCTATGACACGAACACCTTACCCGGGGCGGGGAGGCTGTACGTGTCATAGCCGTGTCGACCCGCCCCTTAGGAAAACCCTGATGATGCTGGATTCACTTCTCGTTCCTACCGCAATCGTTGCCTTGGCCGAAATCGGCGACAAGACGCAACTGCTCGCCCTTATTCTTGCTGCCCGTTTTCGCAAGCCTTGGCCAATCATCGCCGGCATCGTCGCCGCGACCCTGGCCAACCACGCAGCTGCTGGTGCGGTCGGTGCCTGGTTCGGCAGTTTCTTCTCGAATGCGACATTGCACTGGATCCTGGCCGCCAGCTTCACCGCGACCGCCTTGTGGACCCTGGTGCCGGACAAGATGGACGACGACGTCAGTACCGCCCGCAAGTTCGGGCCATTCCTGACCACACTGATTGCGTTCTTCCTGGCGGAAATGGGTGACAAGACTCAGGTCGCTACCGTGATGCTGGCGGCGCAATACCCGGATTTGTGGCTGGTCATTCTCGGCACTACCGCCGGCATGCTGATTGCCAACGTACCTGTGGTACTGGCCGGTAACTTTGCGGCAGAAAAATTGCCACTGACCCTGATCCGTCGACTGGCGGCGTCGGCGTTCTTCATTTTGGCGATTGTTGCGGTGTACAAGGCGATGCAAAGCAGCGGGTGGGTTTGACGCGGTAAGTCGGGAGATCGAGTTGTCGTTCATCGCGAGCAGGCTCGCTCTTACAGGGGAATGCATTTCAACTGCAGGAGCGGGCTTGCCCGCGAAGGCGTCAGCAGCCTTGATACATGATTCAGGATTTACGCGCGTTCTCGTACAACGGCATCACTTTGGGAATCGCCGCCTGCAACGCGGCAATACGACTGCTCGACGCCGGGTGAGTACTCATGAACTCCGGCGGCGAGCCCTCCGAGACCTTGCTCATCTTGTTCCATAGGGTAATCGCTGCGTTCGGGTTGTAACCGGCGCGAGCGGCCAGCTCGAGACCAATCAGGTCCGCCTCGTTTTCATTGGCGCGGCTGTTGGGCAGCGTCATGCCGTAGTTCGCAACGGTGTCCGCCAGCGCCATGCTGTCCTGGCCCAACCCTAACAAGGCACCGGCGCCCTGCTTGGCGATTTCGATACCATAGGCTTTGGACATCGCTTCACGTCCATGCTCACGCAGGGCGTGGGCGATTTCATGCCCCATGATTGCGGCGATTTCATCGTCGGTCAGTTGCAGCTTGTCGATCAGCCCGGAGTAAAAGATGATCTTGCCCCCAGGCCCGCAGTTGGCATTGAGCTCATCGCTCTTGATCAGGTTGACTTCCCACTTCCACTGAGCCGCATCCGGACGGAAATTAGGCGCCTGGGCAATCAGCCGGTCGGCAATGGCCTGGACGCGCATGGCATTCTCACTGGTTTTGTCCAGCACACCTTTGCTGGAAGCTTCACCGATTGTCTTCTGATAGGACTGCGCATACATCTGGTCGACCTCTTGCGAGGGCAACATGCTGAACATGTACTGCTTGCGCTCAACTCCCACGGCACCCGCGTTGGTGGTGTTGACCGACTGGCACCCGGCGAGCAGCAAACTGGCGCTCAGCGTCCCAAAAACCAATAGCTTGTTCATCAAAAAAACTCCCTGAAATCATGCCGCGTATCCTAGGCGTGGAAGTGTATCGACGCCAGATACATACACATGAGACGCAAAATTCAGGCAAAACTCTCAGCACCGCAGGAAAAAACCCTCAAGTCTCTGCGGACCTTATCGCGAGCAAGCTCGCTCCCACAGGGGACTTGTGAACGACACAGAACAAATGTGGGAGTGAGCCTGCTCGCGATGGGGCCAGCCCAGATACCCCATCAACCCGGGGTAAGACACTCCGGCGCATTCAGCTTCGGATCATTTACCAGATTCGCCAGCACCCGCTCGCGCAACACCGCAGGTTCACTGGCGAGCAAGGCCTGCAAGGTATGCAGCGGCGTCTCGGGATCAAGCCACGCGGCCTGCCCCGCCGCATCGAGAATCAACGGTCGCCGCTGACTTGCCGCCGGCTGCGTGATCACTGCCGTGCTCAGCCATACCTGTTCCTGCACCGGGTAAGCTTCCCAGATCGCGGCAAAAAACAGCGACGAACCCTCAGCCGGTGTCAGCCAGTAAGGGCGTTTGCGCGTCGTGCCGCGCCACTCATAGAAACCGTTGGCCGGTAGCAGGCAACGACGCTCGCGAAAGGCCTGGCGAAACATTGGTTGCTCGGCAACGGTTTCCGCCCGGGCATGGGCCGGGGTGCGGGACAGGTCAGTCAGCCACGGCGGCGTCAGGCCCCAGCGGGCGCGGGCCAGTTCATGCTGGCCGTCTGCGTTGGCACGTAGCATCAACACCGAATCGTTGGGGGAAATATTCCACTGGGCCTGCTGATCGGCGGGAAAGCCAGGCAGGGCCGCGAAGGCGGGGTTCCAGCGAAACAGGGCATAACGTCCACACATGGGGCAACACGACTCTGAATAAAACGAATGTCAGCCTAACAGACCAGCGTGCCGGGAAAGCTTTCCGGTTCATCACCGGACAGCGGCAGCGCGGCATTGTACGCGGTGATCAGCTCGCGGGCGTATTCGGCCTGGTCGTTATCCACCGACAATCCCAACAGGCCGAAGATCGGCAGTTCACCCGTGCCGCCGAGCAAATCGCGCCCCACCAGATGCGCCTCAACGCCCTCGCTGGCCAGCATGCTTTGCAGTAACTCGCCTTCCATCAGGTTTTCCGGCTCGTAAATTCGCTGCATGGGTGTGCCCCTTTCATTCGTTTTCGCTAAGTACTTCGAGCAACCATTCCTGACCGTCGGTCTGCAGGACAAACGTTATTGGCCGACAACACACCGGACAATCTTCGATATAGGTCTGATCGCCGCCGGACAAATCCAGCACGGCCTCTGCCGGTTCACCACAATACGGACATTCGTAGCGCTCGGTTTCCAGCATCGCGGTCTCCCAGGTGACTTGTGCGTATAATCGCCGGTCTATTTGCAGGGCTATTTTTGTCTGGCTATTTTTTCAGACCGTGCCCTGTCGGTTTTGATCAAAACCTTTACTTACCCTAGCCGTTTCTAACAAGAGAGCATGATGGGCGAATTCGATGCCATCCGACCTTACGACGACAGCGAAGTCCCAGCAGTACTGGACAGGTTGCTTGGCGACAAGGCGTTTCTAGATATCCTCACCCACTTCCGCTTCCCGCGTTTTGCCGGTGCTTTCGGCTGGATGCTTAAACCTCTTATAGCTCATCGACTGCGCCGCGAGTTCGCCGGTGTTCATTCGGTGGCCACATTGCAGGATAAGGTCGAGATGTACGTCGACCACACCATCGAACGCGCAACAGACGGCGTCACCTATACCGGCGTCGAGCAATTCAAGTCCGGCAGCGCCTACCTGTTTATCGCCAACCACCGCGACATCGTGATGGACCCGGCCTTCGTCAACTACGCCGTGTACCACGCGGGCCTGCCGACACCACGCATCGCGATCGGCGACAACCTGCTGCAAAAACCCTTTGTCAGCGACTTGATGCGCCTGAACAAGAGCTTCATCGTGCACCGTTCGATCACCGGTCGCCGCGAGAAGATGGCGGCGTATCAACTGCTGTCGGCCTACATAAACCACTCGATACGCAACGATTGCGCCTCGATCTGGATCGCCCAGGCTGAAGGCCGGGCGAAAGACGGCGACGACCGCACCGAGTCGGCGATCCTCAAGATGTTCCACATGAGCCGCAAGGACGAGCCGTTCGGCGAAGTCATTCAGTCGCTGAACCTCACCCCGGTGTCGATCAGTTATGAATACGACCCGTGCGACCAGGCCAAGGCGCGCGAGTTGTTCATCCGCGCCACCACCGGCAGCTACAGCAAAGTGCCGGGCGAAGACGATGTGAGCATCGCCAAGGGCATTACTGGCTACAAGGGCCGGGTCCACGTGAACTTCGCCGCGCCGATCACCGAGCTGTTTGAAGACACCAAGCAATTGGCGGTCGAGATGGACAAGCAAATCCTCGGTGGCTACCGCTTGTTCCCGGCGCACTATCTGGCCTATGCCCAATGGAAAGACGCCGACCCGCAATTGCAGGTACCCAAAGCTGCTGAAGTATTTGCGGCCGATGAACTGGCCAAGGCGCAGGAAGAATGGAACAAGCGCCTGGAGGCCTGCCCCGAAGAACATCGTCCGTTCCTGGTACTGCAATATGCGACGCCGGTGCGCAATCAGTACCGGGTGAAGGCCGGCTTGCCGCTGTAGTGTGGCGAGGGGCAAGCCCCCTCACCACAGGTTCTGTGCAGGAGCTTCAGACCCGCGTGCTGATCCACGACACCAGCAACGCCAGCCCGAGGCAGGCGAATCCGAAGCGATAGAAAAAGCGGTTCATGCGCAACGTCGCCCCATCGAGGGTCGGCTCTACGTTGGGTTGGCTCTGGCGCTGGGCCACCATACTGGCCATGGCGCGTTGTTCGCGACGACGAGTGGCGTGCAGCAGCCAACAGCCCGGAAAGGCAAGCAGCAAGGCCAGCAGATTGACCAGTTTGGCTGGATGGGCGGTAAACAGCGTCATCAAATGCAGCGACATCACGGACCTCAAACAAAACAGGTGTAGCAGACGCCGAACCGACGAATGCGGCGCGGATTCTACCGAAAGCCTCTCTTCACGCACCCGTTTTACGACAGATAGCTCACTGTTTGGCAGATTCCAGACCTGCGTCATAGATTCGTCATCTAAATCCGTCAGTCTCACACCCCACGAAAACGGACACGGAGAGACCGTCATGCTGCACGCTGAAAACCAGGATCGTCTTTACCTCATCGCCCAAAGTGAAGAACAACAAACGCTGGTTGGCAGCCTTGCCTTCAATGTTCAGGACCGCCACTGGCTGGTGTATTGCGCGCTGGGTGGGCACCAACATGCGGATTTGCCGGAGACGGATTTGCTGACTGGGGTGAGTGTGCTGGATTTTTACTCAGAAGCCGCCTGACACGACACATTCCCTGTGGAAGTGAGCCTGCTCGCGAAAACGGAGTGTCAGTCGACAATTACTTTGACTGACACTCCGTTTTCGCGAGCAGGCTCACTCCTACAGTGTTCTGTGTACACCTGAATGAAAAAGCCCGGAGCCATTGCTGGCACCGGGCTTTTTTGGAATCCGAAGAATACTTATTCGCCGAGAACCTGCCCCACCGTCGGGTCCTTGAACAGACGCGTCAGCGCATCACTCAACACATCACTGACCAGTTTAGTGTTGGTTTCCTGGTTCGGTGCCATGCCGAAACGCTGGTCCAGCGATGCACCGTAACGGCCGCTGTAACGACGATTGGCGTTCTGCACATCGGAGCGGAACGTCGCGCTGATGGTCGCTTCAGTCACATACATGCCTTCTTTAGGCGACTGGTACTTCAGTTCGGCCAAGGTCACGGTGAGTTGCGGTGCATTCAGTGCATTGGGCGTCGGGGTAAAGCCCAGCAAGCGCACGGCAGCCTCGGCCTGGGCCTGCAACTTAGGCAGAATCTGCGCACCCTGCACGGTGATCGCGCTGGTTTCCGGATACAAACCGCCGCGGGTGCCCAATGTTGGCGACGGACGACCGTCCACCACACGCACCACCACCGGCTGACCATGGCCGACTGGTGCCAACTGCGTTGTCAGCTTGGGCTCAGGGTTCAGTTGTTGCGGGCTGTGGGCGCAGCCAACGAGGGTTAAACTGGTCACAGTGATCAAACCGAACAACAGACGTTGCAACATGCGTTTCTCTCCAGAATCAGGCACAAACAGGCCCGCAGTATAGCGGTGCGTCACGACGGGTAACTAGCACCCTACAAGCCTTGAAGAAATTTCGTACACCCACCTCAGAAAGCGATTCGTGTCACGCCTCTGTCATCGCCCATACACTTGCACGTAACGCCCCACGGGCAATCTTCACAACAGTCGCCCACAAGGTACTTCGCCATGCGCTATTTCATTTCGCTGTTCGCGCCACAACGCCTGCACCGCTGCTTTGCCCTGCTCGACAGCAATGGCCATTGCCAAGCGTTCAAGCAGTGCAGCCTCCAGCCGATGGGTGATAACTGGGTCGAAATCGAAGAAATCCGCCTGAACTGGCTGCATCATCCCCTGCCGCCTAGCGCACGCGTTAGCACGCGCCAGCCACGTGCACGGGTGCAACATCTGTTGACCACCTGACCAGATGCCTAATAAAAGTCATTAAACACGTCCATTTCCCTGCGTTTCTTAGATACAATCTCCCCCCGATTATAAGGACGTCTCCTGATCGGGCCTCGCAGCATCGTTAACGCCTCGGCATTGACACCCCGCACCGCCCACAGAGAGCCGCCCACACAGATCGAGTGAAGCTGGCGCGCTTGCTGTTCCTTGAGCAAAAACCCGCTTTTCGCGAATCTGCAGAGCTGTCATTACGCTCGGTCACTGAGCTGTCTGCCCGTTTTGCCGGTCATGTATCCCATGACGGTAATGCTTGCGGGCACGGTGCCAGGCAGGGACAGCCCTTTTTTGAGGTTCACGTCTTCAAAAGAGCGTGAAAAAAACGGGTTTTCACAACTTCACAAGAGTGTGGCGAGCAAATGAATAGTTTTGCGTCTGAACATGCACCATTAGCGTCTGAAACAGCCCAACGACACAGGACCGAGCACTCCTCGTATACCGGAGCCTGAAGCCTGTCCGCTACGGATTTGGTTGCACAAACGGATGTATCGACCATAAGTCGAATTGCCAGTCGCGCGTTGAAATGAGTTCATAACCCTCATTGACCCGGCCGGTAGCGTCCGTCGAAGTTGCAAAAAATTGCGAAGATTCGGACATGGCAATACTGGCCATGGGTACCTGGGGCATCACTGACACGCCCCGGAACGCCTGGCAGCCATGCCGACAATTTGGTGCTGCAGATTTTGGAGACGCGTTAAATGGCGCATAACGAAGCAGTCGACGTAGTACTGGTTGGGGCCGGCATCATGAGTGCCACCCTTGCGGTATTGCTCAAAGAGCTCGACCCCGCGATCAAGCTGGAAGTCGTCGAGCTGATGGATTCCGGTGCCGCGGAGAGTTCCAACCCGTGGAACAACGCCGGCACCGGTCACGCCGGGCTGTGTGAGCTCAACTACACGCCTCAGGCTGCCAATGGCACCGTCGACATCAAGAAAGCTGTGCACATCAACACCCAATTCGAGGTGTCGAAACAGTTTTGGTCCTACCTGACCAAAAAAGGCACGTTCGGCTCGTGCAAGACGTTCATCAGTCCGGTGCCACACCTGAGCTTCGTGCAAGGTGACAGTGGCGTTTCCTTCCTCAAGGAACGCTTCAAGTTGCTGAGCAAGCACCATGCCTTCGCGGACATGGAGTACACCGAAGACAAGGCTAAAATGGCCGACTGGATGCCGCTGATGATGCCGGGCCGTCCGGCCGACGAAATCGTCGCGGCTACCCGCGTGATGAACGGCACAGACGTCAACTTCGGCGCCCTGACCAATCAATTGCTCAAGCACCTGACCAGCGCGCCCGACGCACAGGTCAAGTACTGCAAACGTGTGACCGGCCTGAAGCGTAACAACGGCGGCTGGACCGTCAGCATCAAGGACGTCAACAGCGGCAACACCCGTGACGTCGACGCGAAGTTCGTCTTTCTCGGCGCTGGCGGCGCGGCATTGCCGCTGCTGCAGGCTTCGGGCATCGAAGAAAGCAAAGGCTTCGGCGGTTTCCCGATCAGTGGCCAATGGCTGCGTTGCGACAACCCGGAAGTGGTCAAACACCACCAGGCCAAGGTGTACAGCCAGGCCGCTGTGGGTTCGCCACCGATGTCCGTGCCGCACCTGGACACCCGTGTCGTCGATGGCAAGAAGTCCCTGCTGTTCGGACCTTACGCCGGTTTCACCACCAAGTTCCTCAAGCACGGCTCCTTCATGGACCTGCCGATGTCGGTTCGTGCCGGCAACATCGGCCCGATGCTGGCCGTGGCGAAAAACAACATGGACCTGACCAAATACCTGGTCAGCGAAGTGATGCAATCGATGGAACAGCGTCTGGAATCCCTGCGACGTTTCTACCCTGAAGCGAAAGCCGAAGACTGGCGCCTGGAAGTGGCCGGCCAACGGGTTCAGATCATCAAGAAGGACCCGAAAAAGGGCGGCGTTCTGCAGTTCGGTACCGAACTGGTCGCGGCCAAGGACGGTTCCCTTGCTGCCCTGCTCGGCGCCTCTCCTGGCGCTTCGGTAACCGTTTCGATCATGCTCGAACTGATCGAAAAATGCTTCCCGGGCAAGGCTTCCGGTGAGTGGGCTGCCAAACTGGCAGAAATCTTCCCGGCTCGCGAAAAAGTGCTCGAAACCGATGCTGCGCTGTATCGCAAGATCAATGCGCACAACAACATCGCGCTGGAACTGGTTGAAGCCAGTAACGAGACCGAAAGCTACGCTTGATTCGGTCCCATAAAAAACGCCCCGCTCTCAGTGAGAGCGGGGCGTTTTTTTATGCTGCTTAAAAAATCGCAGCCTCGCTACGCTCGACAGTTCCTACAGGTTTGAGCGAACCATTTGTAGGAGCTGTCGAGCGTAGCGAGGCTGCGAGCTTTTGATCTTAACCGCGGGCCTTGGCAATCAACTCGATGTACTCAGCCGCATTGCGCTGATCCTTGATCAGGGCGACGAAGTCATTGCCGTGCTCATCTTGACCATTGAGGTCCAGACCTGCCTCGACGAAGAACGTCAGAAAACGCTCGAAGTCATCGATGCGCAGACCACGGTAGGCCTTGATTAACTTGTGCAGCGACGGCGAAGTGGCGTCGACTGGCTCGAAATCGAGGAACAACTTGATCTGCTCGTCGCCGATCTCGTCACCAATCACTTGCTTCTTATCTTTACGCATTGCCGACTCCAGCTCGCAGACATTTCACGGGGCGGGCAGTTTACCCCTCCCTTGGCGCCGGGCTCAACGCGTGCGAGTGGCCCCGGTGTGCAAATCAGCCCAGACATGGCCGTTGGCATAGCTGAGGAACTGGCAATACACCGTGTCATTGCGCAGCAAGTCGATCACCACCCGGTACTGCGCCAGCGGGTAAAACAGCGTCAGGGTTTTGCTTTTGTCATCGTAGATCGGCTTTTTCAGGCTTTTGCTTTCGCCATCGAAGTTGACCAGCACCTGATTGATGGTCGCGCCCTTGTTCAAGGATTTTCCCTTGAGGCGGATCAGCAAGGGTGACGTGACGGGAATCGGCTGTTGACTGGATTGGCGTTGGCTGCCCACCACCACCGAGTACTCGGTGACCTGCAGAAGTTGCTGCTGCTCGGGCGCTGCGTCGCGCAGGGCAAGGTCATCAGGCGGCAGAAACTGCGCGTGCATCGGCGCCGGGGCGGCCGCCAGAGGCAGGCTGACGGTTAGCAACAAGACGGCAAAGCTGCGGATCAAAAGGCTCATGACAGGCTCCGAAGGCGAAGCCGGGCACTTTATCATGGGCATATGAAAATACTTCTGTGGACGCGATCCCCTGTGGGAGTGAGCCTGCTCGCGATTACGTCGGCACATCCAGGATAAATGTGTCAGTCAGACCGCAATCGCGAGCAGGCTCACTCCCACAGGGTGAAAATCAATCGAACTGCGCGCACATCCATGCCTGATACTCGGCGACACCTGGCTCGCCTTCACGAGGCGCCCAATCCGCCAGTTCGCCTTCACCGACCGGACGATACGGACCGGCCTTGCACTCGAACATCAGGCTGTCGGCTTCCAGCACCACCAATCCGTGGAAAACACCAGTGGGCAGGTCCACGCCGACACAATCGCCAGCGGCTTGCAGGATTTGCTTTTTAACCACCCCGCCGGCCTCGTCGAAGATCAACACGCCAAGGCGCCCTTTCAGGACCAGCAAGGTTTCGGCCTTGTTATCACCCAAATGCCGGTGAGGCGGGATGTAGGTGCCCGGTTGCAAACCCACCACCATGCGGTGGCACGCCTCTTCCATCTGGTGGAAGTTGTGATGCTGTCGCCCACGAGGATTTACCGCAGCTTTCCCGGCCAACTCAGTGAACAAGGATTGATCAAAAAAGCGCGGCGTGGTCATGCCTTACATTCCTTTAACTGCGTAGATCCCGTTAGCGTTACGCCAGTAGCCTTTGTAGTCCATGCCGTAACCGAAGATGTAACGGTCGATGCACGGCAGGCCGACGAAATCGGCTTTCAGGTCCGGGCGAGCCTTGCGGTCGTGGTCTTTGTCGATCAACACGGCGGTGTGCACTTTGCGCGCGCCAGCGTGTTTGCAGAAATCGATGATCGCGCCCAGGGTGTGACCTTCATCGAGGATATCGTCGATGATCAGCACATCGCGGTCGATGAACGACACTTCCGGCTTGGCTTTCCAGAACAGGTCGCCGCCGCTGGTTTCGTTGCGGTAACGGGTGGCGTGCAGGTAAGACGCTTCCAGCGGGAAGTGCAGGTGCGTCAGCAGCTTGCCCGAGAAAATCAGGCCGCCGTTCATCACACAGAACACCACCGGGTTGGAATCCGCCAGTTGATCGTTGATTTGCGCACCGACGCGGGCGATGGCCGCCTCGACTTCAGCTTCGGTGTACAGGCAGTCAGCCTCTCGCATGATTTGACGGATATGCTCGAGATCAGCGGACATGGCGCTCTCCAAGGGGGGGTAAGGGGAGGGACGGATTCAGGAAAAGCGGGCAAAGGTACGCATCAAGCGAGGTCAGATCAAGCGTTTGTGGACTAACGTACTGTATGTCTATAGGACAACACCCTCGGATAGATTAATCTAGGCCGGTTTTTTTGCCCGCCGCCGGAGCCTTTCCCATGCCCATCCTCGAGATCCGCCACCCGCTGATCCGCCATAAACTTGGCCTTATGCGCCGTGCAGACATCAGCACCAAGAATTTCCGTGAGCTTGCTCAGGAAGTCGGCGCCCTGTTGACCTATGAAGCCACTAAAGACCTGCCGCTGGAGACCTACGACATCGAAGGCTGGTGCGGCACGGTGTCGGTCGAGAAAATTGCCGGCAAGAAGATTACTGTAGTACCGATTCTGCGCGCCGGTATCGGCATGCTCGAAGGCGTGCTGAGCCTGATCCCGGGCGCAAAAGTCAGCGCCGTAGGCGTGGCCCGCAACGAAGAAACCCTGCAAGCCCATACCTACCTGGAGAAACTGGTTCCGGAAATCGACGAGCGCCTGGCGATGATCATCGACCCGATGCTCGCCACCGGCAATTCCATGGTCGCCACCATCGACTTGCTGAAAAAGGCCGGTTGCCGCGAGATCCGCGCCATGGTGCTGGTGGCCGCGCCCGAAGGCATCGCCGCTGTGGAGAAGGCTCACCCGGACGTGATCATCTACACCGCGTCCATTGACGAAAAACTGAACGAACACGGTTACATCATCCCGGGCCTGGGCGATGCCGGCGACAAGATCTTCGGCACCAAGCAGAAGGACGCTTGAGCATGCAGCAAGAGTTCAACGATCCGCTCTGGCGCACGGTGCTGTCGGGTGCACAGATGCTGTTCGTGGCCTTCGGCGCGTTGGTGTTGATGCCTTTGATTACCGGCCTCGACCCCAACGTGGCGCTGTTCACCGCAGGCTTGGGGACGATTCTGTTTCAGATCGTCACCGGACGTCAGGTGCCGGTGTTCCTGGCGTCGAGCTTTGCCTTCATCACCCCGATCATCCTTGCCAAAGGCCAGTTCGGCCTTGCGGCGACCATGGGCGGCGTGATGGCGGCAGGTTTCGTCTACACCTTCCTCGGCCTGGCCGTGAAGATCAAAGGCACCGGCTTCATCGACCGCCTGCTGCCACCGGTGGTAATTGGTCCGGTGATCATCTCCATTGGCCTGGCCATGGCGCCGATTGCCGCCAACATGGCAATGGGCAAGGCCGGCGACGGCACTGAGCTGATTCATTACCAGACGGCAATGCTCATCTCGATGCCCGCGCTGCTGACTACCCTGATCGTCGCGGTGTTTGGCAAAGGCATTTTCCGTCTGGTGCCGATCATCTCCGGCGTACTGGTCGGGTTTGCCATGGCCTTCTACTTCGGCGTCGTCGATACCGCGAAGATTGCGGCCGCGCCGTGGTTTGCGATTCCGCACTTCACCGCGCCCGAATTCAACTGGCAGGCAATTTTGTTTATCGTTCCGGTAGCGTTGGCCCCGGCCATCGAACACATCGGCGGCGTGATTGCCGTCGGCAGCGTGACCGGTCGCGATTACCTGAAAAAACCCGGCCTGCACCGTACCCTGCTTGGCGATGGCATTGCCACCACCGCAGCAGGCCTGTTTGGTGGCCCCCCCAACACCACCTACGCCGAAGTGACCGGCGCGGTGATGCTGACCAAGAACTACAACCCGAAAATCATGACCTGGGCGGCGATCTTCGCCATCAGCCTGGCGTTCATCGGCAAGTTCGGCGCGCTGCTGCAAAGCATTCCGGTGCCGGTGATGGGCGGGATTCTCTGCCTGCTGTTCGGTTCGATTGCGGCGGTGGGCATGAACACGCTGATTCGCCACAAGATCGATTTGGGCGAAGCGCGCAACCTGGTGATTGTGTCGGTGACCCTGGTGTTCGGGATTGGCGGTATGCTGGTCGGCACCGGGACTGGCCAGGATGACTTCGGTCTCAAAGGCATCGCGCTGTGCGCGGTGGTGGCGATTGCGCTGAACCTGCTGCTGCCGGGCAATGACAGCTGGAAGCACAAGAAGGCGGATGAGCCACTTCTGTAACTGCTTGAGATGTTTGCTGTCAGTTAATTAGCTATCGCGAGCAGGCCACTCCCACATTTAGATTTTCGGTGTACACACGCTTTGTGTTCGACACCGATCAAATGTGGGAGTGAGCCGGCTCCGGGCGGCGTTCCGACGATGCTTTTTAAAGGGCCAATGGCGCTCTTTCGCACAGTGCACTCAACGCTCGCGCCCACTGCGGGTCATCGTTGAGGCACGGCACCAGCACCAACTCCTCCCCCCCCGCTTCGCGGAATTGTTCCAGTCCGCGATCACCTATTTCTTCCAGCGTCTCGATGCAATCGGCAACGAACGCCGGGCACATCACCAGAATCTTCCTCACGCCACTTTTGGCCAACTCATCGAGCCGCGCTTCGGTGTAGGGTTCGATCCACTTGGCGCGACCCAGACGCGACTGAAACGACACCGACCACTTGCCGTCCGGCAACCCCATGCGTTTGGCAAACGCTGCCGCCGTACGCAGGCACTGGCCGCGATAGCAGGTCGCGACCACTTCCGGCGGAGCACCGGCGCAACAGTCACCGCCGCCTTCGAAACTGTGGCCGGGATTGAGCTTCTTCAGGTGCCGTTCCGGCAAACCGTGGAAGCTCAGCAACAAGTGATCGTAATCCTGCTGTAAATAAGGCTTCGCACTGGCGACCAAGGCGTCGAGGTATTCCGGCTGATCGTAAAACGGCTGGAGAATCGACAGCTGCAGGTCGAGTCCTTTTTCGCGCAGTACGCGCTTGGCCTCTTCGATCACCGTCGTGGTGGTGCTGTCGGCGAACTGTGGATAAAGCGGCGCAAGGGTGATTCTTTTGTGGCCCTGGGCGGCCAGTTGCACCAGTTTCGATTCAATTGAAGGCTCACCGTAGCGCATCGCCAGCTCCACCGGACCGTGGGTCCACTGCGCCGTCATGGCCTGTTGCAGACGACGGCTGAGCACCACCAGGGGCGAGCCCTCCTCCCACCAGATTGAGGCGTAGGCGTGGGCTGACTGTTCCGGGCGTTTGATCAGGATCAGCGACACCAGCAAGCGGCGCACCGGCCATGGCAGATCGATCACATACGGGTCCATCAGAAATTGATTGAGGTAACTGCGTACATCCGCCACTGACGTGGAGGCGGGTGAACCCAGGTTAACCAGAAGCAACGCGTGATCGGTCATGCAACGTCCTATTTCAGAGGCGGCTGGACAGATCGTCCAGGGCCGCGCGCAAATCAGTGAACTGGAAAGTGAAATCCGCTTCCAGCAAGCGAACTGGCAGGGCCTTCTGGCCACCCAGTAACAACAATGACAACTCGCCCAGCCCCACTTTCAGTGCCAGGGCCGGCATCGGCATGAACGCCGGGCGGTGCAGCACGCTGCCCAGTGTCTTGGCAAACTCGCGATTGCGCACCGGTTTGGGGGCACACGCATTATAAGGACCGCTGGCGACTTTCTGATGCAGAAGAAAATCGATCAAGGCGATTTGATCGTTGATATGGATCCACGGCATCCACTGCCGGCCATTGCCGATCGGCCCGCCCAGCCCCAGTTTGAACGGCAGCAACAGCCGCGACAAAAAGCCGCCCTCGGCCGACAGAACCAACCCGGTACGAATCAGAACAACCCGAATCCCCAAGGCCTCGGCACGCTGGGCGGTTTCTTCCCAGGCGATGCACAACTGGCTGGCGAAATCATCGATGACGGGAGAGGAAGCCTCGCTCAACTCACGCTCCCCCCCATCGCCATACCAGCCCACTGCCGAACCAGAAATCAACAGCGAAGGTTTTTGCTCGCGTTTTTCGAGCCAGGCCAGCAGCGTTTCTGTCAGGGTGATGCGGCTACTCCAGAGCAACGCTTTGCGCTTGTGAGTCCAGGGCCGGTCAGCAATCGGTGCGCCCGCCAGATTGATAATCGCGTCCAGCGGTGCCTGATCAAGGTCCTCCAGCCGGGCAATCCCACGCACTTGCGTACCGCACATTTTCGCGACTTTTTCAGGCTTGCGACTCCAGACCGCCAGGTGATGCCCCTGACTCAACCAGTGCCGGCAGAGTTGACGTCCTATCAAACCAGTACCGCCTGTCAGCAATATGTGCATGACTTCTTCCTCGCGTGGCGTTTAACCCTGATCACTAGTCTATTTTTATAAGCAGGGATCTTTGGTATCGGGCTGGGTCTGTGTTTAACAATAGGCCAAGCTGTCAGATCGAGAACGCTAAAAGTTATACCAAAAAACAATATTGTACAGGTTTGACCCACGGCGTAGTCTGTACAGAAAGGTAAACGAGGCCCCTATGACTGTACCTATCGCAATCATCGGCACCGGCATCGCCGGGCTCTCAGCCGCTCAAGCCCTGACTGACACAGGGCATGTCGTCCAGCTTTTTGATAAAAGCCGCGGCAGTGGCGGACGCATGTCGAGCAAGCGCAGCGATGCGGGTGCTCTGGACTTGGGTGCGCAATATTTCACTGCCCGCGACCGCCGCTTCGTCACCGAAGTCCAGCGTTGGCAAGCCAACGGCTGGGTCGCCGAGTGGACGCCGCAACTCTACACCTACCACGGCGGCCAACTCAGCCTGTCGCCGGACGAACAGACGCGCTGGGTCGGTACGCCTCGCATGAGCGCCATCACCCGGGGTCTGCTCGGCGATCTGGAAGTACAGTTCGCTTGCCGGGTCACCGAGGTTTATCGCGGCGAAGAACACTGGCATTTGCAGGACGCCGAAGGCTTCACTCACGGTCCGTTCAGTCATGTGGTGATCGCCACACCCGCCCCTCAAGCCACCGCACTACTGGCGGCTGCATCGAAGTTGGCCGGGGTCGCTGCCGGGGTAAAAATGGACCCGACCTGGGCCGTAGCCCTGGCCTTCGACACTCCGTTGGAGACGCCGATGGAAGGCTGTTTCGTGCAGGACAGCCCTCTTGACTGGCTGGCCCGCAACCGCAGCAAACCGGGACGCGATAACACCCTGGACACCTGGGTGCTGCACGCGACCAGCGCCTGGAGCCGGCAACATATCGATCTGTCCAAGGAGGCCGTGATCGAGCAGCTGCACGGCGCATTCGCCGAACTTTTGCATGACTCCATGCCCGCCCCGACCTTCAGCCTCGCCCATCGCTGGCTCTATGCCCGCCCCGCCAACAGCCATGAATGGGGCGCGCTCGCTGATGCCGACCTGGGCCTGTATGTGTGCGGCGACTGGTGCCTGTCTGGACGTGTCGAAGGCGCATGGCTCAGCGGTCAGGAAGCTGCTCGTCGCTTGCATGAACACATGCAGTAATCCGCATCAACCCGCGTCAATTGCTGCTGTCTAAGTCGACAGCAGCCCATCTGTCCAACCGCTCCCACAGGGTCTTCATTGCCAACCAAAAAACTTATACATAAAGTTTGACTTGTACACCTTTGAATCTATGATGAAGCCATGCTTTACAGAACCACCACTCTGTACAGGTTTAGATTCGAGGTGCTCTGATGACCCACGCCCCCGTGAAACCGAAAATCACTATCAGCGCCTGCTTGATGGGGGAAGAAGTAGACGACCAGCTCAACGACCCGGTGCTGCGGGAAAACTTCCTCACCCGAGTGTTCGCTTACAGCGACTGGCAGCAATTGCTGCAAAAAGGCCTGACCCGCCGCGGCCTCACCGATTTCCACTCGCGCTACAAATACCTGCTAATGGCGCATAACCCGGTGCAATACAAAATCCTGGGGAATTTACTGGGCAACATGAACCAGACTACCCCTGACGATCTCGGCCCGCGTTACATCAGTGAATTGATGGCAGCATTAAAGAAGTGCCCCACACGTCGCACCCACACCAATGTCCTGCAACACATCAGCGGCTACCTCAAGCAGGTCATCAGTGCTGAAGACAAACAGGAAGTGCAGCACGTCATCGGCCAGTACCGCCAAGGCATCGTGCCATTGGTGGTTCCATTGACCCTGCTCAAGCACCATTTCCGCCAGCACCCGGATACTTACATCACGCAGCAGGTTTACCTGCAACCGCATCCAGAAAATCTCAGTCTGCGAAACGCGATCTGATGAAACCCTTAATCGACCCCAGCGCCAGCGAAGACCTTGGCGATGATTTTAAAAAAGCCCTGGACGAAGGCTGGCTGCCCATCCGTGAAGTGGCGCGCCAAACCGGCGTCAACGCCGTGACGTTGCGTGCCTGGGAACGGCGCTATGGCCTGATCGTTCCGCAACGCACACCCAAGGGCCATCGGCTGTTCTCTGCCGAACACGTTCAACGCATCCTGACGATCCTTACCTGGCTTAACCGCGGCGTGGCCGTCGGTCAGGTCAAGCAACTGCTGGACACGCCGCAAGCGCTTACCGAATCCGTCGAGAACGACTGGCAAGCGCCGCGCCAGACGCTGCTGCAAGCGGTGTCTCACCTCAACGAACGCGCCCTCGATGACGCCGTCAATCAAGCCATGGCGCTGTATCCACCGCGAACCTTGTGCGAACGCCTGTTACTGCCGTTGTTGGCGGAACTGGATCAGCGTTGGCAGGGCCAGTTTGGCGCGCAGATGGAGCGGGCGTTCTTTTATTCCTGGTTACGCAGCAAATTCGGCGCACGCATCTACCATAACAACCGTCAGTTACGCGCCGCGCCACTGCTGTTGATCAATCACTCGGATGTGCCACTGGAACCTCACCTGTGGCTCACCGCCTGGCTGGTCAGCAGCGCCGATTGCCCGGTGGAGGTGTTCGACTGGCCCTTGCCCGCCGGCGAGCTCGCAATGGCGGTCGATCACCTGCAAGCCCGCGGCGTACTGCTGTATTCCAGCAATGCCATAAACCTTTCGCAGCTGCCAAAACTTTTGAATGGTGTCAGTTGCCCAAAAATAATTGCCGGACCTACGGTACGCATCCACCACGCCGAGCTGTCCGCAAGAACGACCGAAATCGCTGATTTGTCCTTCGCCGAAGACCCGTTATCGGCGCATAAGGAACTTGTTCAGCGCGGGTTAATTTAATGAGTCGTTCGGAAAGCACCATGCAATTGATCTGGCTACGCAGCGATTTACGCCTACACGACAACACCGCCCTCGCGGCTGGCGCAGCGAGCGGGCAGTCGGTGGCGGTGTATCTGCTGAGTCCGGAGCAGTGGCTGGAACACGATGATGCACCGTGCAAAGTGGATTTCTGGCTGCGCAACCTGAGCGAGTTGAGTCGCGCGTTGGGCGAACGGAACATCCCCTTATTGATCCGCAAGGCATCACGCTGGGACGAAGCGCCGACAGTGCTGCTCGACCTGTGTCAGCAGTTGAAGATCGACGCCGTCCACGTCAACGAGGAATACGGCATTCACGAAAGCCGTCGTGATACGGCGGTGGCCCAAGCGCTGAAAGCCAATGGCATCGACTTCTATAGCTACCTCGATCAACTGCTATTCAAACCGGGTACCGTGCTGACCAAGACCGGTACTTACTTTCAGGTCTTCAGCCAGTTTCGCAAGGTCTGTTACGACCGCCTGCACAGATCACCGCCAGAGCGGGTCTGTGCCCCCGCCGTCCAGGCGCCATTGGCGATCAGCAGCGACACGCCTCCATCAAGCGTTGAAGGTTTCGCCACGCCCAGCGACAGCTTGCGCGAACTCTGGCCTGCCGGTGAGACCGAAGCCCGACGCCGTCTCGACACCTTCGCCGACGCCCAGATCGATTACTACAAAGACGAACGAGACTTCCCGGCCAAACCCGGCACCAGCCAGCTCTCGGCCTATCTCGCCGCCGGAGTGATTTCACCCCGCCAGTGTTTGCATGCAGCCCTGCAAAGCAATCAGGGCGAGTTCGAAAGCGGCAAGGTAGGCGCAGTCACCTGGATCAACGAACTACTGTGGCGCGAGTTCTACAAACATATTCTGGTGGGTTACCCACGGGTCTCCCGCCATCGCGCCTTCCGCCCGGAAACCGAGGCCCTGGCTTGGCGTGATGCACCGGAAGAACTGCTGGCGTGGCAACAAGCTCGCACCGGCCTGCCGATCATCGACGCGGCCATGCGCCAACTGCTTGAAACCGGCTGGATGCACAACCGGCTGCGCATGGTCGTGGCAATGTTCCTGACCAAGAATCTGCTGATCGACTGGCGTGAAGGCGAGCGCTTTTTCATGCGGCATTTGATCGACGGCGATCTGGCAGCGAACAACGGTGGATGGCAGTGGAGCTCGTCCACCGGAACCGACTCGGCGCCCTGGTTCCGGATTTTCAACCCGTTGAGCCAGTCGGAGAAATTCGACGCCGAAGGCGTGTTCATCAAGCACTGGCTGCCAGAACTGGCCGGGCTCAACAAAAAGGACGTGCACAACCCGGCCAACCTCGGCGGCTTGTTCGGCGTGGCGGACTATCCGTCGCCGATCGTCAATCTGAGCACATCTCGACAACGGGCGCTGGCCGCGTTCAAAAACCTGCCGGCACGACAAGATTTATCGCCACCGGGATTACTTCAATGCCGGGGTGCTGAATTACGAACATGTACCGATATTGGGCCGGGCGATTGCCTGGCTGAAAAGGAGAATGGGATGAGTCGTCCCCCCCCACGGCGCTACTGGTTGACCGGTGCCAGCAGCGGCATCGGCGCCTCGCTGGCCGAAGAAATACTGAAAACCGGCGCTCATGTGGCCGTCAGTTCACGCTCGGCAGCGGTGCTGAAAGTCTTGTCCCAGCGCTATCCCGGACAAGTGCTGGTCCTGCCTGGAGACCTGACCAACAGCCAGCGGGTGCGTGAAATCGGCGAGCAAATTGCGCAAGACTGGGGCTCGCTGGACACGGTAATTCTCAATGCCGGCACCTGCGAATATGTCGACGTTCAGCAGTTTGATTCGTCGATTGTCGAGCACGTGGTGCGTACCAACTTGCTCGCCAGCGCTTATTGCATCGAAGCCGCGATACCCCTGCTGCGCAAAGGCACCGCGCCACACATGGTGGGCGTCGCCAGCCCCGTGACGTACTTGCCGCTGCCGCGAGCGGAAGCCTATGGCGCGTCGAAAGTCGGGCTGCGTTACCTTTTCGAATCACTGCGCATGGACCTTGCGCCGGAAGGCATCGACGTCACCATGGTCAGCCCAGGCTTTGGCCAGACACCGCTGACGGCAAAGAGTGACTTCCCGGTACCGCTCGATTGTCCGGTAGGTAAATCGGCCCGGCACCTCTTCGCCAAACTCGAGAACCGGCCATTGGAGATCGCCTTTCCGGGCCTTTTCATGGCGGCGCTTTGGCCGCTGTCGAAATTACCCAACGCGGTGCAACTGGCCATTGGTAAACGCATGATGCGCAGCAACCCGCCGATTCAGGATCTGCTGTAAACATCGCCCTCATTGGCAGCTGTTTTCCGCACTTCACTTCATGGCCCAGCGACGCGCCTCAGATACCCAATACCGAGCGTCCGTCAGGCCTTTCACACAGCACCGGTCCACTGCCTTACACTGCGCGCCATGAAAACCATTCCCCACACGCAAATCGCCGAGCCGGCCGTCACGTGCTCAACCTGCGCGGCTTGCTGCTGTCAGCTCGAAGTGATGCTGATCACCGATACGGGCGTACCCGAACGTTTTATCGATACCGACGATTGGGGCGGGGAAGTCATGCTGCGTCTGGACGACGGCTGGTGCGCCGCGCTGGATCGCAATAGCATGATGTGCACGATCTACGAAAAGCGTCCGCTGATCTGCCGGGAATTTGAGATGGGCGCACCGGAGTGCATTGAAGAGCGCCAAGGGATCAGCACCGCGTATCGCTGAAAGACGGCCTGGTGAAGAACTAATGTGGGAGCGAGCCTGCTCGCGATAGCGGCCTGTCAGTCAATACACATGCGACTGATACACCGCTATCGCGAGCAGGCTCGCTCCCACATTGGGCATGTTTACAACGGGATGGTGTAGTGCAGCGAATAACTTTCTACGCCGTCGTTGTTACTACTCATACAGGCATTGGAATAGTGCGTCGCGCGAATCCCGACTTCATGTCCGCCGGCAAAACGCACACCAAAACCGATACGGTCTTCGAACTGGAAGGACTGGCCAATGTCGTTGTTTTCAAGTTCGGTATGGGAGAAAAACGCCACACCAATCCCCGCCTCGACATAAGGTTTGACGGACTGACCAGCAAATTCATAAACAAACACAGGTGAGAACGACACGCTGTTGTTGCCGGAAGTCTTGTCGCCATCCCAATAGGTATAGGCACCGCTCCAGTAGCCCGTCACACGCCCCACGTCACTTTGCCACCAGCTCTTGTCCCAATCGAATTGCATGCCCAGTCGATAAGTCATGGTTGAATCGGTGGTCTGGCCGATCCCGAACTCCACGCCTGTTGCCTGTGCGGTGAAACTTTGCCCCATTAAAGCGGCCGCAATCGCAGCCAAGCAGAATAGTCGCTTCACTAGAAACTTCCTTTTCCAAACGATTTCGTATGGTTTTTTGTTGCTTGACGCTATAGAAGTCGACGTTTGATCAAAAGTTCATCCCAATTGCTCTTTCGCCCCCCAACTCGCTACCTACCCGTCGAAGCTTCTCACAACACCCGAGGTATTCCACAGTATCGGCAAGATATTTCTGAAATGAACGGGATCGGCACTCGTCCAGAACTGAGCGGCACGAACAGGTCCATCGGCGAGCAATTCACGCTCGGCCAACAGGCGCTGAAGTTGCCGCGCAACAGCAGCCCCCGTGTCAATCAGGCTGATGTCATCGGGGATCATCTGCTTAAGCAAAGGCTTGAGGAAGGGATAATGCGTACAACCCAGAATCAGGGTGTCGCACCCGGCGCCCAGCAGCGGTTCGACGTACCTTGCCAGCAACTGGCGCAATGCCTCGCTGTGCAAATCGCCGTTTTCAATCAGTTCTACCAGGCCGGGACAGGGCTGAGTGATGACACGCACATCGGTGGCGAAACGGTCGAGCAAGGCGGCGAACTTGGCACTCTGCAAGGTGCCCGTGGTGGCGAGCACGCCGACCACACCACTGCGGGTCGCGGCGGCGGCGGGCTTGACCGCAGGCTCCATGCCGACGATGGGCCACTGGGGATAATCGCGCCGCAAGTCGGCAACGCCCGCGACGGTCGCGGTATTGCACGCCAACACCAAGGCCTTCGCACCCTGCTGCTGGAAAAATTCGGCCATGATGCTGCAGCGCTGGCGGATGAATTCCGGGGTTTTTTCGCCGTAGGGAATATTCCCACAGTCGGCGACATACAGCAGTGACTCGTTGGGCAGCAAACGCTGGATCTCGGCCAGCACCGAGAGCCCACCGACACCGGAGTCGAACACGCCAATCGGCGCTTCACGCATGTGTGGAGCCACAGACACTACAGCCCGGATCACGCTTGACCCGCAATTCGCGAAAGCGCGATCCCAGCGCATCGATCAACAACAGGCGTCCCACCAGTGGCTCGCCGAAACCGACCAACAGTTTCATAGCTTCCAGTGCCTGAAGACTCCCCACCAACCCCACCAACGGCCCGACAACACCGGCTTCGCTGCACGTTAATTCAGCTTCGCTGCCGTGCCCATATAAACAGTGGTAGCAAGGGCTTTCCGGCCGGCGCGGATCGAACACCGACAGTTGCCCTTCGAGGCGAATCGCCGCCCCACTGACCAGTGGTTTGCGGGCGGCGACACAGGCAGCATTGACCGCTTCGCGGGTGGAGAAGTTATCGGAACAATCGAGCACCAGATCCACCGCAGCCACGGCAGCAGCCAGGGAATCCTCGTCCAGGGCGGTGCGATGGGCGATCAGTTTTATCTCGGGATTGATCGCGCTCAGGCGTTTGATCGCCGAATCAACCTTGCTCAAGCCGACGCTATCGGTGTCGTGAACGATCTGACGCTGCAGGTTGGTCAGGTCGACCGTGTCGAAGTCGGCAAGGTGCAGCTCTCCCACGCCAGCAGCAGCCAGATAAAGCGCAACCGGTGAACCAAGACCACCGAGACCGACGATCAATACGCGGCTTTCTTTCAGGCGCAACTGGCCGTCGATGTCGACGTGCTGCAACAGAATCTGCCGACTGTAGCGCAATAACTCCTGATCATTCAGCACGGCAGGCGCCCCAGGCTGATACGTTCGTGACCACCCAGATCGGTACGGCTATGGACGTCTTCAAAGCCGTGAGTCAACAGCAAATCGCGCACCGCACGGGCTTGATCGTAGCCGTGTTCGAGCATCAGCCAGCCACCGGCTTCGAGGTGATCCGGTGCCTGGGCGACGATCAAGCGCAGATCGTCGAGCCCGTCGACACCGGCCACCAGGGCACTGGCCGGCTCGAATCGCACGTCGCCTTCCACCAGATGCGGGTCGGACGAAGGGATGTAAGGCGGATTGCTGATGATCAGTTGGAAACGCTGAGTTGCCAGGGCGCTGAACCAATGGCTGCTCAACACCGTGGCGTTATTGAGGTGCAGGCGCTGGCGGTTACGCTCGGCCAGGGCCACGGCTTCAAGCACGCGATCCACCGCCGTGACCTTCCAGGCCGGACGCTCGCTGGCCAGGGCCAGGGCGATGGCGCCGCTGCCGGTGCCGAGGTCGAGGACCTTGGCGGGTGTGGCCGGCAGCAGCTCAAGCGCGGCCTCCACCAGCAATTCTGTGTCCGGGCGCGGGATCAGCGTGTGCGGCGCCACTTCCAGATCCAGCTTCCAGAAGCCTTGCAGCCCCAGTATGTAAGCCACCGGCTCCCCGCCACGACGACGCTGCAAGTAACTGGCAAACGTCAGCGCCGCCTCACTGGGAACGATGCGCTCCGGCCAGGTGTGCAGAAAGCTGCGGGGCTTGCCCAATGCGGCAGCCAGCAGCAACTCGGCATCCAGACGCGCGGTGGGCGAGTCGGGCAAATCGGCGGCGCGCAACAAACTGGCAATGATCGTCATTTACTCACCTATCGCCGCCAATTGATCGGCCTGGTACTCGGCCAACAACGGCTCGATCACCGCATCTACACCGCCGGCGAGGATTTCGTCGAGCGAATACAGCGTCAGGTTAACCCGATGGTCGGTGACCCGACCCTGGGCAAAGTTGTAGGTACGGATCCGCTCCGAGCGATCACCGGACCCGACCAGCAACTTACGCTCGCTGGCGATGGCATTGGCCGCGGCGCTGGTTTGCTGATCATTGAGTTTGGCCGACAGCCAGGACATCGCCCGGGCGCGGTTCTTGTGCTGCGAGCGTTCTTCCTGGCACTCCACGACAATACCGGACGGCAAGTGCGTAATGCGGATCGCCGAGTCGGTCTTGTTGACGTGCTGACCACCGGCGCCGGAGGAGCGATAGGTATCGACCCGCAGATCCGCCGGGTTGATCTCGATCGCTTCCTGTTCGTCCGGCTCGGGCAACACCGCCACGGTGCAAGCCGAAGTGTGGATGCGCCCTTGAGACTCCGTGGCCGGAACCCGTTGCACACGGTGCGCGCCGGATTCGAACTTCAACTTGCCGTAAACATTCTCGCCTTCGACTCGGGCAATGACTTCTTTATAGCCGCCGTGTTCGCCTTCGTTTTCCGAGAGAATCTCTACCCGCCAGCCGCGACGCTCGGCGTAACGCGAATACATGCGGAACAGGTCGCCGGAGAAAATCGCCGCCTCGTCGCCGCCGGTGCCAGCACGGATTTCAAGGAATACGTTGCGTCCGTCGTTCGGGTCTTTGGGAAGCAGCATGCGTTGCAGGCTGGCTTCGAGTTCGATCAGTTGCTCCTTGGCTTCGCGGACTTCTTCCACGGCCATTTCGCGCATGTCCGGATCGCTGTCCTTGAGCAGTGCCTGGGCACCTTCAAGGTCGCCTTGCACTTTGAGCAACTGTTTATAGGTGCCGACAATCGGCTCGACTTCCGCGTATTCCTTGGAATAGGTGCGGAATTTGTTCTGATCGGAAATGACTTCGCCATCGCCAAGCAAGGCGGTCAATTCCTCGAAACGGTCCTGGAGGATGTCCAGCTTATTGAGCAGTGACGCTTTCATTGCGGTTTTTTATCCGAAAAGCTATCCGATGAGCCCTCATTCAGGGCAAAGAGTTCCTGGGCCATGGCCAGCGCATCGAGGCGGCCTTCGGCAGAGAGCTTCTTCAATTGCACACTGGGGGCATGCAACAGTTTGTTGGTCAAGCCGCGGGCCAATTGCACCAGCACCTCTTCGGCGCTGCTGCCATTGGCCAGCAGGCGTTGGGCCTTCTGTAATTCTTCGTCACGCATGCGCTCGCTTTGTTGACGGTAAGCCTTGAGCACATCCACCGCCGCCAGTTCGCGCAGGCGGACCATGAAATCTTCGGCGCCGACCGAGACCATCTCTTCCGCCGCCTGGGCTGCACCCTGACGGCTCTTGAGGTTCTCGGCGACCACTTCGTGGAGATCGTCGACGCTATACAGGTAAACGTCGTCCAGTTCACCGACTTCCGGCTCGATATCGCGCGGAACGGCGATGTCCACCATGAAGATCGGCTTGTGCTTGCGCAGCTTCAGGGCGCTTTCCACCGCACCTTTGCCAAGAATCGGCAACTGGCTGGCGGTGGAGCTGATGACGATGTCGCTGCGCACAAGCTCAGCCGGGATGTCCGAGAGCAGCACGGCGTGGGCGCCAAACTGCTCGGCCAGAATACTCGCGCGTTCCAGGGTGCGATTGGCAACGACGATGCGTTTTACGCCCAATTCGTGCAGATGGCGGGCGACCAGGGTGATGGTTTCGCCAGCGCCTATCAGCAAGGCCTGGCTGCGTTGCAAGTCACTGAAAATCTGTTTGGCCAGGCTGACGGCGGCAAACGCCACAGACACCGGGTTTTCCCCAATGGCGGTGTCGGTGCGTACTTGCTTGGCCGCGTTGAATGTGGCCTGAAACAACCTCCCCAGCAATGGACCGATGGTGCCGGCCTCGCGGGCGACGGCGTAGGCCGACTTCATCTGACCGAGAATCTGGGGCTCACCCAATACCAGCGAGTCGAGCCCGGAGGCGACGCGCATCATGTGACGAACTGCCGCATCATCTTCATGCACATAACTGCTCGCACGCAGCTCTTCGAGGCTCAAATGGTGATAGTCGGCCAGCCAGCGCAGCACAATGTCAGCCGAAAGGTGATCCTGTTCTATATAGAGTTCACTGCGATTGCAGGTGGAGAGGATCGCAGCTTCGCGGCTGTCGGTGAGGCGGCAGAGCTGCTGCAAGGCCTCCACCAGCTGCTCAGGGGTAAAGGCCACGCGCTCGCGGACGTCTACTGACGCAGTCTTGTGGTTGATACCGAGTGCAAGGAAGGCCATTCAAGGTCGCTGATGGTGACGTGAAGCCGGCAATTGTCCTACTTCGCCACAGACAGAACAACTACCGCTGACTATTGTCCCAATGTCCCGCCTCTATAAAGGCTTCGATTGAGACTCGGTTATGTTTGGCCGAAGGCTTGTGTCATGATGATCCGACCGCAGGTTAGTCGTCCTTTTCCTATATGAATAGATCTTCCGCGTTGCTCCTCGCTTTTGTCTTCCTCAGCGGCTGCCAGGCCTTGGCACCCGCGTCGCCGGACGGCACGTCGCCGGTTGAAGACAGCAGTCCGGCCCCTGAAAAGCCCAAGGTTTACAGCTCATTCAGTGAAGAAACCGTCTTCAGCCTGTTGAGTGCCGAACTGGCTGGCCAACGCAATCGTTACGACCTTGCCTTGGACAACTACGTGACCCAGGCCATCAAAACACAGGATCCGGGCATCTCCGAGCGAGCGTTTCGCATTGCCGAGTACCTGGGTGCCGATCAGGCCGCCCTGGACACCGCGCTGATCTGGGCAAAAAACGCCCCAAACGACCTTGAAGCGCAGCGTGCGGCCGCCGTGCAACTGGCCCGCGCCGGTCGTTACGACGACTCCATGGTCTATATGGAGAAAGTCCTGCAAGGCAAAGGTGACACGCATTTCGACTTTCTTGCGCTTGCCGCCGCCGATACTGACCAGGAAACGCGCAACGGCTTGATGAAAAGTTTCGACAGCTTGTTGCAGCGCCACCCGAACAACAGCCAGTTGATTTTCGGCAAGGCCTTGCTGATGCAACAGGATGGTGATGCCAAGGGCGCACTGGTCCTGCTGGAAAACAATCCGCCGGACGAAGGCGAAATCGCCCCGATTCTGTTGCGCGCGCGCCTGTTGCAAGTGCTCAACCGTGGCGAAGAAGCCTTGCCATTGCTGCAAAAAAGCATCAAGAAATACCCGGACGACAAGCGCCTGCGCCTGACTTATGCGCGCATGCTGGTTGAACAGAACCGCATGGATGACGCCAAAGCCGAGTTTGCCAGCCTGTCCCAGCAATACCCGGAAGACGACGAGTTGCGTTACTCCCTGGCACTGGTCTGTCTGGAAGCCAAGGACTGGGACCAGGCGAAGGGCTTGCTTGAAGAGCTGATCGCCCGCGATAGCCATGTCGACTCCGCCCACCTGAACCTTGGCCGTATCGCCGAAGAACGCAACGACCCTCAAGGCGCACTGATCGAATACGGCAAAGTCGGACCGGGTAACGACTACCTGCCCGCACAATTGCGTCAGACCGATATTCTGATGAATAACGGCAGGACCGCCGAAGCGCAACGCCGCCTGGCGACCGAGCGCGACGAGCAGCCGGATTACGCAATTCAGTTGTATTTGATCGAGGTCGAAACCCTGTCCGCCAATAACCAGGGGGACATGGGCTGGGCCGTCTTGCAGAAAGCTTTGCAGCAGCACCCTGACGATTTGAATCTGCTGTACACCCGCGCCATGCAGGCTGAAAAACGCAATGACCTGGCGCAGATGGAAAAAGACCTGCGCCTGATCATCAAGCGCGACCCGGACAATGCCATGGCATTGAACGCCCTCGGCTACACCCTGTCTGATCGCACCACACGCTACGCCGAAGCCAAGGCCCTGATCGAACAAGCGCATCAGATCAGTCCGGAAGACCCGGCGGTGCTCGACAGCCTCGGCTGGGTCAATTACCGCCTGGGCAATCTCGATGACGCCGAGCGCTATTTGCGCCAGGCGCTGGATCGCTTCCCCGATCAGGAAGTAGCGGCCCACCTGGGTGAAGTCCTGTGGGCCAATGGCAAACAGCGGGAAGCCAAACAAATCTGGGGCAAGTTCCTCAAAGAACAACCCGACAGCCCTACCCTGCGCAGCACCATCAAGCGCCTGACCGGATCAGAGACTCTTTAAGATTATGTTTTTGCGCCACCTCATCGTTTTCAGTTTTATCGCCCTGCTTGCCGGTTGCGCAGGTTTCGGTGCCCGCGAGTCGGTCGAAGGCCACGGCAACCCGGCCCAATGGCGCGAACACAAACAGCAACTGACCAGCCTCGACGGTTGGCAAATCAACGGCAAGATAGGCATCCGCGCCCCCAAAGACTCAGGCAGCGGCACCCTGTTTTGGCTGCAGCGCCAGGATTACTACGACATCCGCCTTTCCGGCCCACTGGGTCGCGGCGCCGCGCGCCTGACCGGCCGACCTGGCAAGGTCTCGCTGGAAGTCGCCAATCAGGGGCGCTATGACGCACCGAACCCGGAAGTTCTGTTGGAAGAACAGCTGGGCTGGAAATTACCGGTATCGAATCTGGCCTGGTGGGTCCGCGGGCTCCCGGCGCCCGACAGCAAAAGCAAATTGACGCTGGATACCGACAGCCGCTTGGCGAGCCTCGAACAGGATGGCTGGCAGGTCGAATACTCCTCTTACACACAACAAAACGGTTTCTGGCTGCCCGAAAAAATCAAACTGCACGGCACCGACCTTGATGTCACGCTGGTGATCAAGGAATGGCAACCACGCAAGCTGGGGTCGTGAACATGAAGACTCCACGCTTGACGCTGCCCTCCCCGGCCAAACTCAATCTGATGCTGCACATCCTCGGTCGCCGTGAAGACGGTTATCACGAGCTGCAAACGATTTTTCAGTTCCTCGATTACGGCGATGAGATCACCTTTGCCGTTCGCGACGACAGCGTGATCCGTTTGCACACCGATTTCGATGGCGTTCCCCACGACAGCAATTTGATCATCAAGGCCGCGAAGCTACTTCAAGAGCAATCCGATTGCGCGCTCGGCATGGATATCTGGATCGAGAAAGTTCTGCCCATGGGGGGCGGAATTGGCGGTGGCAGTTCCAATGCCGCGACGACATTGCTGGGTCTGAATCATCTCTGGCAATTGGGCTGGGACGAGGATCGACTGGCTGCGCTGGGCCTTGAACTGGGCGCTGACGTCCCGGTTTTCGTGCGTGGACATGCGGCTTTTGCCGAAGGCGTAGGGGAGAAACTGACCCCTGTAGACCCCGAAGAACCGTGGTATGTCGTGCTGGTACCGCAAGTATCTGTAAGTACAGCAGAAATTTTTTCCGATCCGCTGTTGACACGTAACTCTCCGCCCATTAAAGTGCGCCCCGTTCCCAAGGGAAACAGTCGTAATGACTGCTTACCGGTGGTAACAAGGCGTTATCCAGAGGTACGTAACGCTTTGAATTTGCTAGGTAAATTTACCGAAGCAAAACTCACCGGAACTGGAAGTTGTGTGTTTGGGGGCTTCCCAAGCAAAGCTGAAGCTGATAAAGTCTCGGCCCTTCTTACAGAGACCCTTACAGGGTTTGTAGCAAAGGGAAGCAACGTTTCGATGTTGCATCGCAAGCTGCAAAGTCTGCTCTAAAGGAATCGATTACTGGGTAATCGTTGCAACAGATACAGGGGCGTCGCCAAGCGGTAAGGCAGCAGGTTTTGATCCTGCCATGCGTTGGTTCGAATCCAGCCGCCCCTGCCATTTTCCTATACTCATCCAGGTTACCCTCAGCCTTCAGGTACTGCGCGTGTCCAAGATGATGGTCTTTACGGGGAACGCTAACCCCGATCTGGCTCGACGTGTCGTACGTCAGCTGCATATCCCTCTCGGTGACATCTCTGTCGGCAAGTTTTCCGACGGCGAAATTACAGCCGAGATCAATGAAAACGTCCGCGGTAAAGATGTCTTCATTATTCAGCCGACTTGCGCTCCGACCAACGATAACCTGATGGAACTGGTAGTGATGGCTGATGCCTTCCGCCGTTCCTCGGCTACTCGTATCACTGCTGTTATTCCTTACTTTGGTTATGCCCGTCAGGATCGCCGTCCGCGTTCCGCACGTGTAGCTATCAGCGCGAAAGTCGTTGCTGACATGCTTACCGTAGTCGGCATCGACCGTGTTCTCACGGTTGATCTGCATGCTGACCAAATCCAGGGTTTCTTCGATATTCCGGTAGATAACATCTACGGCTCCCCGGTATTGGTGGATGACATTGAAGATCAGCGCTTCGAAAACCTGATGATCGTGTCCCCGGACATTGGTGGCGTCGTGCGTGCACGAGCTGTTGCCAAATCCTTGGGCGTGGATCTCGGGATCATCGACAAACGCCGTGAGAAAGCCAATCACTCTGAAGTGATGCATATCATCGGTGATGTCGAAGGGCGTACCTGTATTCTGGTCGATGACATGGTCGATACCGCCGGCACTCTGTGCCACGCGGCAAAGGCCTTGAAAGAGCATGGCGCTGCCAAGGTTTTCGCCTACTGCACACACCCTGTGCTGTCCGGTCGGGCGATCGAAAACATCGAAAATTCCATGCTGGACGAACTGGTGGTGACTAACACCATCCCGTTGTCCGCTGCTGCACAAGCCTGCTCGCGTATCCGTCAACTGGATATCGCGCCGGTAGTTGCCGAGGCGGTCCGCCGCATCAGCAATGAAGAATCGATCAGCGCGATGTTTCGTTAAGGGCCCTGCCCTTCTCATTCATCACGTTGACGAAAAGCGCCCCGCCCCGGCATTCCTGTCGGGGCGGGGCTTTTTTGCCCATATCGCCTTTAGCGCTGGTCGCAAACGCTGGGGCGAATGTGGTTATTTTGGAGATACAACATGAACGATTTTACTCTGAATGCTGAAGTGCGTTCCGACCTGGGGAAAGGTGCGAGCCGCCGCCTGCGTCGTCTCGCAAGCCTGGTACCAGCTGTAGTTTACGGTGGCGAAAAAGCCCCTGAATCCATCAGCATGCTGGCTAAAGAAGTTGCCAAACTGCTCGAAAACGAAGCGGCTTACAGCCACATCATCGAGCTGAACGTTGGCGGCACCAAGCAAAACGTAATCATCAAGGCTCTGCAACGTCACCCGGCCAAAGGCCACGTGCTGCATGCTGACTTCGTACGCGTTGTTGCTGGTCAGAAACTGTCCGCTCACGTTCCTGTGCACTTCATCAACGAAGCTGCTGCAGTGAAAAAAGGCGGCGAGATTTCGCACGTTGTTGCTGAAATCGAAGTGTCCTGCCTGCCAAAAGACCTGCCTGAATTCATCGAAGTTGACCTGGCTAACGCCGAAGTCGGCTCGATCATTCACCTGTCCGACATCAGCGCTCCTAAAGGCGTTGAATTTGTTGCTCTGGCTCACGGTAACGACCTGGCTGTTGCCAACGTTCACGCTCCACGTGTTGCTCCAGAAGCTGCAGAAGGCGCTGCAGAGTAATTTCACTCTGTACGCCGGAGTGATTGAAACATCGCGGACTGGAACGTAGCGAGAAAGCGGGCGAGAACGCGGAGTTTACATAATGGTAAATGAGCAATTTTCGTCCACTTTCGCCGCACACACTGATTGCGGCGATGTTATCCACCACTCCAAGGAAGGGCCCCTATCGTGACTGCCATTAAACTGATCGTTGGTCTGGGAAATCCAGGTGCCGAATACGAACAGACCCGGCATAACGCAGGGGCCCTTTTTGTTGAGCGTATCGCGAACGCACAAGGCGTTAACCTTGTCGCTGATCGCAAATATTTTGGCCTGACCGGGCGCTATTCGCATCAGGGTCAGGATGTTCGTCTGTTGATTCCCACCACGTACATGAACCGTAGCGGCCAGGCCGTAGCAGCTCTGGCGGGTTTCTTCCGCATCAAGCCTGAAGAAATCCTCGTGGCGCACGACGAACTCGATCTGCCTCCGGGCGTTGCCAAGCTCAAGCAGGGCGGCGGTCATGGCGGTCACAACGGGTTGCGCGACATCATTGCGCAACTGGGCAATCAGAATACCTTTCACCGCCTGCGGCTTGGCATTGGCCACCCGGGCGTTGCCAGTATGGTTTCAAATTTCGTCCTGGGTCGTGCGCCACGCGCCGAACAGGAAAAACTCGATGCCAGCATCGACTTTGCCCTCGGCGTGCTGCCGGATATCCTCGCCGGTGAATGGAACCGCGCGATGAAAAACCTGCACAGCCAGAAGGCCTGACTCTACTCCTAGGGGAAAACACCATGGGATTCAATTGCGGCATCGTCGGCCTGCCTAACGTCGGCAAGTCCACCCTGTTCAACGCCCTGACCAAATCCGGGATCGCGGCCGAGAACTTCCCCTTCTGCACCATCGAGCCGAACACCGGTATCGTGCCGATGCCGGATCCACGCCTGGAAGCCTTGGCGGCCATCGTCAATCCAAAGCGCATCCTGCCGACCACCATGGAATTCGTCGACATCGCAGGCCTCGTTGCCGGCGCTTCGAAAGGTGAAGGCCTGGGCAACAAGTTCCTCGCCAACATCCGTGAAACCGATGCCATCGCCCACGTGGTCCGCTGCTTTGAAGACGAGAACGTGATTCACGTCTCCAACAGCGTCGACCCGAAACGCGACATCGAGATCATCGACCTGGAACTGATCTTCGCCGACCTCGACAGCTGCGAAAAGCAACTGCAGAAAGTCGCCCGTAACGCCAAGGGTGGCGACAAGGACGCCGTGGTCCAGAAAGGCCTGCTGGAGCAACTGATCGCTCACTTCACCCTCGGCAAGCCTGCGCGCACCCTGATGAAGAACATGGGCGCCGACGACAAGGCCGTGATTCGTGGCTTCCACCTGCTGACCACCAAGCCGGTCATGTACATCGCCAACGTCGCTGAAGACGGTTTCGAAAACAACCCGCTGCTGGACATCGTCAAAGCCATCGCTGAAGAAGAAGGCGCCATGGTGGTTCCGGTCTGCAACAAGATCGAAGCTGAAATCGCCGAGCTGGAAGACGGCGAAGAGAAAGACATGTTCCTCGAAGCCCTGGGCCTCGAAGAACCTGGCTTGAACCGCGTGATCCGCGCTGGCTACGAGATGCTGCACCTGCAGACCTACTTCACCGCCGGTGTCGAAGAAGTCCGCGCCTGGACCGTCCGCGTCGGTGCCACCGCACCACAAGCCGCTGGCGTGATCCACACCGACTTCGAAAAAGGCTTCATCCGCGCCGAAGTCATCGCCTACGACGACTTCATCCAGTACAAGGGCGAAGCCGGCACCAAAGAAGCTGGCAAATGGCGTCTGGAAGGCAAGGATTACATCGTTAAAGACGGCGATGTGATGCACTTCCGTTTCAACGTCTAAGTTTTTTAGAACGAAGCACCCGCCCAAGAAAAAGCCGCGTTTGATACGCGGCTTTTTTGTGCCTGGAAATAATTCCACTCACAACATACAACCATAGATGTAGGAGTGAGCCTGCTCGCGATTGGGGTCTAACATTCAACATTAATGCTGACTGAAACTCCGCCATCGCGAGCAGGCTCACTCCCACAGGGACGGTGTGTGGATCAGGCCTTCTTGGTTCGTGGCAAGAAGATCGCCAACACACCCAACAACGGCAGGAACGAACACAGGAAGTACACGTATTCAATGCCGTGCACATCCGCTAGATGCCCCAGCAACGCTGCGCCAATCCCGCCGAAACCAAACATCAAGCCAAAGAACACCCCGGCAATCATCCCGACATTACCCGGCACCAGTTCCTGGGCATACACCACGATGGCCGAGAACGCCGAGGCAAGGATGAAGCCGATAATCACGCTCAGCACACTGGTCCAGAACAGGTCGACATGCGGCAGTAGCAACGTGAACGGCGCAACGCCGAGGATCGAGAACCAGATCACAGCCTTACGCCCGATCTTGTCGCCGATCGGCCCACCGAAGAAAGTCCCCGCCGCCACCGCTCCCAAAAACAGAAACAAGTGCAATTGCGAACTGGCCACCGACAGGTCGAATTTTTCGATCAGGTAGAACGTGAAGTAACTGGTGAGGCTGGACATGTAGAAGTACTTGGAGAACACCAGTAAACCCAGCACCACCAGCGCACTGATCACCCTGCCCTTCGACAAACCGTGAGTCGCCGCCTGGCCTTGCTTGAGCTTGAACAGGTTCAAGTGATTGGCGTACCAGCGGCTGATCCGGTAAAGCACGAACAACGCGAATACGGCAAATAGTCCGAACCAGGCCACATGCCCCTGACCGTAGGGAATGATGATCGCTGCCGCCAGCAACGGACCGAATGCCGAGCCGGCATTACCACCGACTTGAAAGGTCGATTGCGCCAACCCAAATCGTCCGCCCGAAGCCAGTCGCGCCACGCGAGAAGCTTCCGGGTGAAAGGTCGACGAACCGATACCGATCAGCCCCGCCGCCAACAAAATCAACGGAAAAGTGCCGACCATCGACATCATCACAATGCCAATCAGCGTGCACACGGTCCCGGCGGGAAGCAGCCATGGCTTTGGATGTCTGTCGGTGTAGTAACCGACCCACGGCTGCAAGAGCGAAGCGGTCAATTGAAACGTCAGCGTGATCAATCCGACCTGGGTAAAGGTCAGGCCATAGTTGGCCTTGAGCATCGGATAAATCGACGGCAACACTGACTGGATCAGGTCGTTGATAAGGTGCGCCAGCGCCACCGCGCCGATGATGCGTATGACCAAAGGGCTGCTTTGTGAAGTCGCGGGTGCCGACGTCGCGCCGGTCTGAGCGTTGCTGATAGCCATGAGTATTTCCGTACAGCGGATGGGTGCACGCGGGCAGGTGCGTCAATGTGCCATTTTTCGGTGCGACATTGCCATCCCCTTAGCCAGCTAACGAACTAAATATTCAACGCCCGACAGGTGATAGCGCAACGCCATGGTCTAAATCTTGCCTTGTTTAACCCCTTCAATGCGGGCCTCTCACAAAGGGCTCCGAGAATGGGAAGTTTCGCTACAGAGTCGGCCTACAGAGCTGGCGAGGGTGAACTTTCGAGGCCTTTTACAAGGGCACCTGTCGCGGTCGCAATGACCTCGACGCACGCCGATGGGGCGTGGTGTCCACAGGAGCACGGGGCATGTCGTTTTTATCACCGGGGATCGGGTTGCTGGGGCGTTTTGGCTTCGCACGCAAATTTCAGCTGTTGTTTCTGCTGTTTATCCTGCCGCTGGCCGGTAGCCTGTTGATGATTGGTCAGGATTATCGCGCCAAACTCAGCCTCATCTCCGGCGAACGTGCCGGGGTCAGGCAACTGATTGCTCTGGATGCTGTGGATAACCTGCTCGCCGCCCAGCGTGATCGCGCGGCTCGCTGGCGCGCCACGGAAACCAATCGCCAGCCGACGCCCGCCACCCTCGCCGCCATGGGTGCGTTTGATGCGGTGCAGCCTGCCGTCGCTCAGGCCACTTCAGACCTCGGCAACGCGCTGAAAGTCGAAGGTGCCGAGGGCGAAACGCCGACCCGCTATCAAGCCCTGCAAACCGCCCTTAATGGCTTGGATTCGAAAAGTCTGAGCGGCGTCGGCTGGTGGCCGGACGGTTACGACCGTTTCACCAATGCCTTGAGCGCCCTGCAAGCGCTGCGCGAACAGATCGCCATGGACAATCGCCTGACATTGGCGCCGTGGCTGGAAACTTACCTGCTGACGCAGATCTCCACTCAGCACGCACCGGACCTGATTGAACGGGTCGGTCGCCTGGCCGCCGTCGGCCAAGCGTCAGTAGTCTCGGGTCAGTTCACCTTGCAAAGCCGCCTGCAATTGCGCGACTTGCGTAGCCGCATCGGCGATGCCCGCGAGCAGCTGGTGAAAACCGCCACGCTCCTGGAAGCACGCCTGCCGAGCGCATTGCAAACTTGGGCCGGGCAATACCATGACAATCTCAAGCACCTCGACGCGAGCCTGAAGGTGCTGGATGACGGCGTGTTCGGCGGCAGCATCAGCCTCAAGCCGGAAGAATTCGAACGCAACCTCGACGCCCTGCTCACGGACCTTGCGGCCCTGCGCCAGCAATCGTTGATGTCGCTGGATCAACGTCTGGATTACTACCACGACTCGGCGATTCGCCAATTCATTCTGGTGGCGACGATCTTTGGCTGCCTGCTGCTGGCCGCACTGTACCTGTTCATTTGCCTGCAAGCCTCGATCCGGCGCGGCGCCAGCGGCATCACCCTGCTGGCCGAAGCCCTGCGTGACGGCAATCTGAGCCTGCAAGCACCCGTGCAGGGCCGTGACGAACTGGCGGCCATCAGCACCGCCCTGAACGTCGCCGTGGTGCAGTTACGCAATAGCTTGCAGGGGGTCGACCACGAAACCTTGCAGGTGAGCAATGCAGTGCGCACGCTCAACCATCACTCCAGCGGTGCCCTCGGCGAAGTCGAAGCGCAACAACTGCAAATCAGCCAGATCGCTGCTGCGGCCACACAGTTGGCGGCCACCTCTCAAGGGGTTGCCCAGAGTTGTGAACAGGCGTCAGGCAGCGCTCAGCACACCCAGCGCATTGCCGCCGACAGCAGCCGAGACAGTCAGCGCACCACCGCCAGCATTCAGCAGCTCAATCAGCGCTTGAACGACACCGCGGCGGCACTGGGTCGGGTCAGTGAGCAAGGGCAACAGATTCAGCTGGTGGTTGACACCATTCGCGGGGTCGCCGAGCAAACCAACCTGTTGGCGCTCAACGCGGCTATCGAGGCCGCTCGTGCGGGCGAACAAGGTCGCGGTTTTGCCGTGGTCGCCGATGAAGTGCGCAGCCTTTCACAACGCACCCAGTCTTCCACCGCGCAAATTGCCGGCACGGTCGACAGCCTGCGCAACACCGTGAATGAAGCGGTCAGCCTGATGGAGGCGGCCTGTAGTCAGGCACAAAGTGATGCCCAATCCGTCACCGCACTGGGTGAGCGCCTCGGGGAAATTGCCTTCGCGGTGCAAGGCGTGACCGACACTCTGGCGCACATCGCGACCGCGGTAGAAGAACAGGCCAGCACCGCCGATGAAGTCAGCGGCAACATTCAGCAAGTCGATCAGGCGGCAGTAAGGTTGCTTGAAGGCGCACGGGCGGTGAACCTGGCAGCGGACACCTTGAGCCAGGGCAGCAAGGCCCTGAGCGCGAATACCGGGAGATTTCAGCTCAGTTGATGCCCTCCTCCGGCCCGGTTTTTCGGGTCAGGAGGATAAGCAGTTGAAAGCGTAGAGAAATATTTTAGATTTACGCTTGACACATCATCGTTCCAAGCCAATAATGCGCGCCACTTGGCTACATAGCTCAGTTGGTTAGAGCATAGCATTCATAATGCTGGGGTCCGGGGTTCAAGTCCCTGTGTAGCCACCAAGTACTAAAAACGGCTTACCGAAAGGTAGGCCGTTTTTTTATGCCTCGAGAAAAGCACCCTGAACCCCATGGGTCCAGGGTGATCCGCCTTAGGTGCGAATCGTCGGCAACGCCGACAGCGCCCGCTCCCAAATCTGCCACGTCCGCAACCACACCATGGCCTGCCAGTCGCTGTCGGCCGGATAGAATTGCTCCAGCAGATTCAGCTTGATCCCCCGCCCCATCGCATCATTCGGATTGCCATGCAGATGCAGCCAGTGGTCATCGCGCAAATGACGATGCACGTCCGCCCCCGGGTACGTCCCGCACTCGATAACAAACGGCATCAATCGAACGTGCGGCAACGCATCGACCATTGCCTGCGAGGTGTAGCCGGTCGCGGTTGCCGCCACACCGGTTTCACTCAAGGTGTCGGCGCCGGTCAGCAATGTGTAGAGCCACGGGCCGTAAATGGCCTGCGCATCGGGCAACGCCGGATACGCCGCCTCAGTGATTGTCAGCAGCATCGGATGACCGTACTCACCGGCCCCCGTGTGCAAGTCGAAACACATGACCACGTCGGCATGGGCGATGTGCTTTTGCAGGATGGCGTGCAACGTGCGGTTCGACCAGCTCGGGGCCCGCCCGCCGTAAAACAGACCGTCGGGGTGACTGTGCTGGCCGCCCTCGACAATCGACATCACTGCTGGCCAGCCATGTTGGCGAATCTGCGCGTCGAGCAAGGCATCGGCGCGCTCACGCTCAGGACCTTGCAGCTCGGTGCAGGCGTAGATGTCATGCAGCGTTGCGTAAGCCTGATTGTCCGGCAACGCACGCTCGAAATTCAGGTGATTGCGGTTCAGGTCGATGTTGTCTTCGTTAACCCGCCGCAACCAGGCGCTGCCCCAGGGATTGATCAGGTGAATGAACACCACGGCCACATCCGCCGGCAGTGAGCGCTTGCCCAACTCCTGCATCCATTTGACCTGACACCCCGAACCGTAGAAGCCTTCGACGCCATGCGTGCCGCTCAGCGCGATCAGCAATCGCTTGGCGCCCGGATCGCCCAGCACCGCCACGTCGGTGCTCAAGGGCTCGTCGAAAGGCCCTTTGAGCGGATGCGGGTATTCGGTCAACGTCGCACCGGCCTCGGTGGCTGCCGCGAGGAACAGCTCTCTTTGATTACGGTAACTTGGCTGGGTGGGAAACTCGGTCTGCATGTCTGCCTCTTGTTGATTTTCTGGCCCGTCTAGTGCCCTCGACCCTACAGAAAATCCGTCGACTCATGAAGGACAAAAGCAGCTTTACTGTAGGCCCAGGTTTGCGCCATGCCGAGTCGGCCGATAAAGTCCCGGTAACCTTCCCCACGGACGGAGTACCCCAACGTGTTCTCAGCCTTCCATTTGAGCCGCTATCGCCGCTCAGCCCTGTCGCTGATCGTCGCTACGCTGACCCTCACCGCCTGCAACGCGCCACCGACATCGACATCGACGTTGTCTGTGGCACCAGAAAGCGCTTCGGGCTATCGCACCGACCTGAAAACCCGGTACGCGTCCAGACACATGGCGGCAGCGGCCAATCCCCTGGCGGCCGAAGCCGGCCGGGAGATGCTGCGTCAGGGTGGCTCGGCGATTGATGCCTCGATTGCGATGCAAGCGGTACTGACGCTGGTCGAGCCACAATCCTCTGGCATTGGCGGCGGCGCATTGATCGTGTTTTGGGATGGCAAGGCTGTGCACACTTTCGACGGTCGCGAAACCGCACCAGCCGGCGCTACCGAGAAACTTTTCCTACAGGCCGATGGCACACCGATGGCATTCACCCAGGCGCAGATTGGGGGGCGTTCGGTGGGAACGCCAGGCGTGTTGCGAGCGCTTGAGTTGGCCCATCGCAAATACGGGCGCCTGCCGTGGGCGAAGCTGTTCGAACCGGCCATCCAACTCGCGGAGCAAGGCTTCGCCATCTCGCCGCGCCTTCACCAGTTGATCGCCTCGGATTCGTCCATGCGCAGTTCGCCGGACATGGTGGCCTACTTTCTGAATGCGGATGGCAGCCCGAAAGCCGCCGGTACGTTGCTGAAGAATCCGGCACTGGCCGCTGTGCTGAAGCGCATCGCCAACGAAGGGCCAGACGCGCTGTACAAAGGCGCCATCGCGCAAGAGATCGTCACCAAGGTTCAGGGCCACGCCAACCCCGGCAGCCTGTCGCTGGATGACCTGCAAGGCTATCAGGCCAAGGAACGCGCGCCGCTGTGCACCGACTACAAACGCTGGCAGGTGTGCGGCATGCCGCCGCCGTCATCGGGCGGAATCGCCGTGGCGCAGATCCTCGGCACCTTGCAGGCTTTGGAAACCCGCGATCCACGCTTCGCCCTCGCGCCGCTGAAACCGGTCAAGACCCAAAAACCCGCCGGCACCGAGCCCGCCCCGGAAGCCGTACACCTGATCGCCGAAGCCGAACGACTGGCCTACGCCGACCGCGCACAATACGTGGCCGACACCGACTTCGTGCCCGTGCCCGTAAAAGGGCTGGTAGACCCGGCCTATCTGGCCAGCCGCGCCGCCCTGATCGGTGATCGCAGCATGGGCGTGGCCAAACCCGGCACCCCGCCAGGCATCAAGGTCGCCTACGCGCCGGATCGATCGCCGCTGCGAATCTCTACTTCTCAAGTGGTGGCCGTGGATGACCAAGGCAGCGCCGTGTCGATGACCACCACCATTGAGTCCGGATTCGGCTCGCACGTGATGGTCCAGGGGTTTCTGCTCAATAACGAGCTGACCGACTTCTCGTTCATCCCCGAAGAAAACGGGCAGAAAGTCGCCAACCGCGTCGAGCCCGGTAAACGCCCACGCTCGTCCATGGCGCCGACGCTGATCTTCGACCGCCAGAGCGGTGAATTCCTGGCCACCCTCGGCTCTCCCGGCGGCTCGCAAATCATCGAATACGTCGCCAAATCCACCATCGGCCTGCTCGACTGGAACCTCGACCCACAAGCCGCCATCAACCTGCCCAACTTCGGCAGCCGCAATGGCCCGACGGAGCTGGAGCAGGGACAGTTCAGCGCCGAGCTGATCCAGGCGTTGAAGGACAAGGGACACAGCGTCAGCGAAATCGACATGACCAGCGGCACCCAGGCGATTGTTCGGGTAAAGGATGCGCAAGGGGATGCATCGCTGGCCGGTGGAGCCGATCCTCGGCGTGAGGGGGAAGCGTTGGGGGATTGATTCGTACGCGGGAATGAAAAAGGGCTTACCGGGAGGTAGGCCCTTTTTTACAGGTATCACATTCTGATCGGCTGCCGCGTGATGCCATTTCCTACATGCCAAAAACTGTTTACTCGGTAGAGTAGAGGCTAATGTTTCAAAGCTGAAACTTGTCGGCACTCACAAGCAGTACGACGCAATCGACGCCGACACCGTCGAGATGGAGTAACCATGAATATTCATCCGATTCACACCGACGAGGACTACCGTGCGGCTCTGCAAAACGTGTCAGCACTGTTTGACAACGAACCAGAGCCTGGCACCCCTGAGGGTGATTATTTCGACATCATGATCACGCTTATCGAAGTTTATGAGTCAAGAAATTTTCCGGTCGATCTACCCAATCCAATCGACGCCATCAAGTTTCGTATGGAGCAATCCGGCTTGTCTGCCTCAGACCTTGCGCCCGCTATTGGCAGGACAAACCGGGTCTATGAAGTACTCAATGGCAAACGCGCACTGACGCTTCCAATGATCTGGAAACTGCATGAGTTGTTCGGGATCCCGGCTGAGAGCCTGATCAAGCCAGTGAAGCAGGCTTGATCGGTCGTTACTCCACTTTTGAAATCAGGCCGGCACGCCCAAAATAATGTGCGACGCCTTGATCACCGCCGTTGCACTCACACCCGGCGCCAGCCCTAGCTCCGCTACCGCTTCACGGGTAACAATCGAATAAACTTCACTACCGCCATCAAGCTTGATCACCACTTCAGCGTTCACCGCGCCATCAGTGACGCTGATGACTTTACCTTCCAGGCAATTACGCGCCGAGAGGCGAATGTCGCTGGATTCGGTCATCAGCATCACCCACGGCGCCTTCACCAGAGCGACCGCTTCCTTGCCGACCGCCAGTCCCAGGCTTTTCACGCTTTCCATGGTGACGACGGCGACCAGTTCGTTGCCGCCGGACAGTTTCAGCGAGACTTCGGCGTTGACCGCGCCCGGCTGCAGATGGCTGATGGTGCCTTTGAATACGTTACGCGCGCTGACTTTCACGGTGTTGTCTCCTTGAATGATAAATTTTGTATACAGATCTACCCATCTTTCGTGATAACCGGGTGTGACGCAACTTCGCGCTCACCTACACCCACGCTTCAATCCCGGATTTCAGTACCACGCTGACGCGTGAAGCATAGCGCGTGATCTTTAACCCCTGTCGCGTTGTGCGCTTCTCAAGCACCAGATCCAGGATCTTCTCGCAAAGCCCACAACGCTGTGGGAATCGCCCTCCAATACCCTCGGAAGCTTCAGACATAAGTGTTTCAGTGGTTGTTTTAAAGTGTGTCCCGAATTGCAGGCGTCATGATTTGACCGGCGGGTTTCCCCGTTAAAACCCTGCACGTCCGATACTTTTCACAACCACCAAGGCGTTTACATTTGATGAGCAACCGTTGGAATCGCAATTCGCGCAATGAGTCTGGTGCGTTTCTCAGGCGCTTTAAAATCGAAATGATCGTGGGCTTCATTCTTGGCGCCATCCCCCTGCTCATCCACTCGACGAGTCAGGCCGAACTGCAAGCCATTCTCCAGTCGTTGCTGGCCAGCGCGCCCATCATCAGCCATGGCTTTTGCCTGCTGACGATCTACATCGCAGTCTGCATTCACAAAAAAATCCACCGGCTGAAAAGTGACCGCATGCGTGAACGGTTCGAGGTGATCTACAAGGTCACGGCGGAAGTCGGGACGGGTTTCCTGACCCTGCTGCGCACCGGCCTTGGGGCGATCGTCGGATTCCTGATGATTGCCCCCTTCATGGAGGACGTACCGATTTCACTCAACCACTGGCTGAGCACGCTCCTTCTCTGCCTCATGACCCTGGTGTTCTCAGCATCGGTATCGTTGCTGCATGACTTTTTGGTGACTCGCCCAACCCGTAGCCATCCGAAAAATCACATTCGCTTGTAAGGACGCAGGCCTGGTGGCTGATCTACGGCAGGGTCTTGCCGTCCACCGGGGCGCCAATCATCAGGAAATGCCCGCCCGCCACATGGTGCAAGGTGCGCAATGCATCCTGTCCTTCGAAGTGCCAACGGCCCTCGCTGAAGACGCGCTCATCCGCCTGAGCGGCGATTACCTCAGCCAGGAACAGGTCGTATTGCTGATGATTGCTGGGCTCGGGCAGCAGCCGACATTCCAGCCATGCCACGCAACCTTCAAGCATAGGGGCGTCAATCAGCTCGCCACTGAAGGTTTGCAAACCATAGGCCTGGAACTTGTCCTGACCTTGGCCCCGGGTCAACTCCAGGCCTGACGTCGAGCCAACAGTCTGGGTGATATCGGCCTGCGCAGCACAGGGAACATTCAGCACGAACGTTCCCGAGGCTTCCAGCAGTTGTCGGGTCCAGGTGGACTTGTCCAGTACCACGGCAATTTTCGGTGGTTCGAAATCCAGTGGCATGGCCCAGGCGGCGGCCATGATATTGCGCTGGCCATCATGGGCTGCGCTCACCAGTACGGTCGGCCCGTGATTGAGCAGACGATACGCCTTGGACAAAGGAACCGGCCGGCGGTGGGAATCGCTCATGTTGTCTGCTCCTGGGAAAAGAGCCGATTGTAGCGATTTCCACCGCGATGGCAGGTATCAAGTCGCCAGCTGATTGGCGAACTGCCCCACCGCGTTCACTACTTTCTGCGCACCGTCCTGAATCTCGACAATCACCGTGCCGGCTTCCGCCGCCAGCGCCAGACCTTGTTCCGCCTGGAGCTTGCCGTCGGTCATCAGGGCCACGGCATTGCGCGCCATCTCCTGGTTCTGACGCACTACGCCGACAATTTCATCGGTCGCCTGGCTGGTGCGAGACGCCAATTGCCGGACCTCATCCGCGACCACGGCAAACCCCCTGCCCTGTTCGCCAGCCCGAGCGGCTTCAATGGCCGCGTTGAGCGCCAGCAGGTTGGTCTGTTCGGCAATGCCGCTGATGGTTTTGACGATGGTGCCAATGACCAGCGATTGCTCATTCAAGGCTTCGATGCCATCGCCAGCGGTTTGCATATGCTTGGCCAGGTCGCGCATGACGGTCACCGCCTGAGTCACCACGGCCGTACCGCGCTGGGCACTTTGGTCGGTTTGCTGTGAGGTGCTGTAGGCAATGTTGGCCGCTTCAGCAACGGCGTTTTCCTGATTGATCTGATCGGTAATCACCGTGGCGAACTTCACCACTTTGTAGAGCTTGTTGTTGGCATCGGTCACCGGGTTGTAGGACGCTTCCAACCAGACCATACGACCATGGCTGTCGAAGCGCTTGAAACGGCCGGCGACAAACTCACCCGCGTTCAGGCGCCGCCAAAAGTCTTGATACTCGGCGCTGTTGTACTCCTGCGGCTCACAGAATGTCCGGTGATGTTTGCCCTTGATCTGCGCGAGGCTGAAACCCATGCCGCTGAGGAAGCGATCGTTGGCCGTCAGCACGTTGCCATGGAGGTCAAACTCGATCACCGCCGTCGAGCGCACCAGTGCGCCGATCAGGTTCTCGTGCTCACGAGAGGCTTCGATGGTGCGCGTCAGGTCGCTGGAGTAAATCGAGAAATTTTTGACCCGTCCATCCGCCGAGCGCACCGGCTGCAAAATCGACCGCAACCACGCTTCCTGGCCATTGCCCCGCAGCAAACGCACAGCACCGGCGAAATGCTCGCCACGGGTCAGCGCGTTTTGGAAGCGGCGGTGGAATTCGTCTGATTTCACATGGATGGGAACAATGTCTTCGATGTGACGACCGACCAGGTCGTTGCTTTTGTAGAACATCTCTGCGTTGAAGTTCTGGTTGGCCGAGTGAATCCGCCCATCAGGATCAAGAGTCAGCACCAGCATCTCGCTTTCCAGACTGTCCTTCACTTGCTGAAGGCTGGAGAGTTCTTCGCGAAGAGCCGACAGCTCCTGCTTCAAGCGTTTATTGAACATGGGAAAGCACCGATGGACAGGGAGGGAAAGCGGCATGCAGCCTAACCATCGGCGGTACTGGTACTTTCTGAAGAGTGTTTCAGGGTTGTCCTACAAATATAGTTGCCCTCACAACCTGCGATTACATCGCGCCAGCCGCCGTGCAATGACCAACCTTGGGCATGCGCGTACCAAAATACGCCGCGCTGCTAACGCCCACCGCGCCCATCACGACACAGAACATCACACAGATCCACGGGCTCCAAGGCATCAGACCGATCAGCAGCAGCGGTGTGATGCTCGCCCACGCGGCGTAGGCAATGTTGTAGGTGAAGGAAATCCCCGAGACGCGAACCCGCGCCGGGAACAGGCTGATCATCACCGACGGCACCGCGCCGACCACCCCGCAGCTCAGGCCGGCAATCGCGTACGTCAGACCTGTCCAATTGCCGGCGCTGATCAGGCAGCCGTAAAGCACGCCAATGCCCAGCGGCAACAACAGGCTATAGAGCATGACCGTGCGCCAGGCGCCGATGCGATCGACCAGCAACCCGGCGAGCACGCAGCCGATGTTCAGGAAAACAATGCCCAACGCGCTGAGTGCGAAAGTATGGCTGGCGGTCATGCCGAAGGTTTTCTGCATCATGGTCGGGGTGATGACAACAAACACCACTACGGCCGAGGTCAGCACGCAGGTGAGGATCATGGCCGGCAACATCGCCAGACGATGCTCACGCAAGACCGTGCGCAGCGGCAGTTCGACGGCGGCATCGCGCTGGGCCTGCATCGCCATGAACACCGGGGTTTCACTGAGCCAGCGGCGCAGCCAGACGCCAATCACCCCGAACACACCGCCCAGCAGGAACGGATAACGCCAGGCGAAATCGAGAATTTCCGCCGGGGTGAATGCCTGAGCGAGGAAGGTCGCAGTCAGGGCGCCGATCAAGTAACCGAAGGTCAGGCCAGCTTGCAGGAAACCGAGGGCATAGCCGCGATGCCCGACCGGCGCGTGCTCGGCGACGAACACCCAGGCGCTCGGCACTTCACCGCCCACCGCCGCGCCTTGCAGGACACGTAGCGCCAACAGCAGCAGCGGCGCCCAATAACCGATTTGCGCGTAGGTCGGCATGATCCCGATCAGCAGGCACGGAAGTGCCATCATCAGGATGCTCAGGCTGAAGACTTTCTTGCGCCCCAGCCGGTCGGCGAAATGCGCCATCAAAATCCCGCCCAATGGGCGCGCCAGATACCCGGTGACGAAGATTCCGAAACTTTGCAGCAGGCGCAGCCACTCAGGCATTTCCGGCGGGAAGAACAGCTGACTGAGGGTCAGGGCAAAAAAAACGAAAATGATGAAATCATAGATTTCCAGCGCGCCGCCAAGGGCCGCAAGGCCCAGGGTTTTGTAGTCCGAGCGGGTAAAGGGCGTCGGGCGCGAAGGGACGTTGGCAGTCATGAAAAAGAACTCTGCAGCCGGTAAAAAAACCAAGGCGCCCATGGTCTACGCAAACGCGTCCATGGACAAGCCGTTAGACCATAGTCCTGTTTTGGTAAAACTTAGTCACACATCAGGGCCGGTTGATTTATTGTTGGCATCTGTCTAGACCGACCGTTACGGCCCGAAGACCACCATAAACATAAAAATTCGAGGTACGCCCGTGGCTGCTGATATCGAAGATACCCGCTCTGCCCGCTTTGCCCTGCGCTGTTCAAATTTTGCCGAACGCTGGTTCCCCGACTCCTGGGTATTTGCCGCGCTGGCGGTGATCATCGTCGCCGTCGCCACCCTGTTCATGGGCGCCAAACCAACTGACGCCGCCATGGCGTTCGGTGATGGGTTCTGGAGCCTGATCCCGTTCACCATGCAGATGGCGTTCGTGGTGATTGGCGGTTATGTGGTCGCCAGCTCGCCGCCAGCGGTGAAACTGATCGACCGTCTGGCGCGTCTTCCGAAAAACGGCCGTTCCGCGGTCGCCTGGGTGGCGTTGATCTCCCTGGCTGCCTCGCTGCTGAACTGGGGCTTGTCGCTGGTGTTTGGCGGTTTGCTGGTGCGCGCCCTCGCCCGCCGTACCGATCTGAAAATGGATTACCGTGCCGCCGGTGCTGCCGTCTATCTGGGCCTTGGCGCGGTATGGGCCTTGGGCCTGTCGTCGTCCGCTGCACAATTGCAGGCCAACCCGGCCAGCCTGCCGCCGTCGATCCTGGCGATCACCGGGGTCATTCCCTTCACCCAAACGATCTTTTTGTGGCAGTCCGGTGTCATGCTGCTGGCACTGATCGTTGTCTCGCTGATCGTTGCCTACGCTACCGCGCCAGGTCCCAACACGGCCCGTGACGCCAAAGCCTGCGGCGTCGACCCCAGTTTCAACCTGCCACCATTGCAACCACGCACTCGCCCCGGAGAATGGCTGGAATACAGCCCGCTGTTGACCCTTTTGCTGGTGCTGCTGGCGGCGGGCTGGCTGTACCACGAGTTTTCGACCAAACCGTTACTCAGTGCCATCTCCGGGTTGAACACCTACAACTTCCTGTTCCTGATGCTCGGCGCGCTGCTGCACTGGCGCCCGCGCAGCTTCCTCGACGCGGTGTCCCGCGCAGTACCGACCACCACCGGCGTACTCATTCAGTTCCCGCTGTACGGCTCGATCGCCGCCTTGATGACCACCGTCAAAGGCGCTGACGCTCAGACCCTGGCGCACCACATCTCGACCTTCTTTGTCAGCATCGCGTCCCACGACACCTACGCGGTGCTGATGGGCGTGTACTCGGCAATTCTGGGTTTCTTCATCCCGTCCGGCGGCGGCAAATGGATCATCGAAGCGCCGTACGTCATGCAAGTGGCCACCGACCTGAACTACCACCTGGGCTGGGCCGTACAGATCTACAACGCGGCCGAAGCCCTGCCGAACCTGATCAACCCGTTCTACATGCTGCCGCTTCTGGGTGTGCTCGGTTTGAAGGCGCGGGATTTGATCGGGTTTTCATTTGTGCAGTTGCTGGTGCATACGCCGCTGGTGCTGTTTCTGCTGTGGGCGCTGGGGACGACGCTGACGTATACGGCGCCGGTGATGCCTTAAATGAAGTTGATTGCACCTGCTGGGGAGCAGGTGCAATCAAGTATGATCTGTGGGTAAAACCTTCAACAGTTCCGGCAACGCTGACTGAGCCGTATCCCAGACCACCTCAAGATTTATATCGAAATAGCCGTGAGCAATGCGATTACGCATACCGCGCATGCTGCGCCACGGTACCTGCGAGTTAGCGACTGCAAACTCCGTGTAGCTATCCATAACCTTGGTAGCCGCTTCGCCAATAATGATGAGGCTCATAATGACCGCTTGCTGGGTGCGCTTGTCTTCGAAAAACTCTTCTTTGCTTAATCCCTCGACGAAGACAAGTGCATCACCAGCAGCTTGGCGCATATGGTCAAGGTAGTCCCCGAGGCGGTTGACGCTCATACAGGCCGTGCCTGTTCCAGCACCTGCTGACGAAACTTCAACGGAAGGTCTCCCGGCGTCAACAGATCAACACTGACTCCCAGCAAATCTTCGAGCTCAACCTGAAGACCGCCCAGATCGAATAGTGTGGCACCTGGTAGCGCATCCACCAGTAAGTCCAGGTCACTCCCCTCTTTATCGGTGCCCAATAATGCGGAGCCGAATACACGCGGATTGGACGTGCGAAAACGGCTTACAACCTCGCGCACGGCGGCGCGTTTCAGATCAAGTGCGATTGAGGGTTTCATGATTGGCCTTTACCAAGTCCAGTATTGCGCCAGTCTAGCAGTGCTTGGGACAGGTAAACACTGAGTCACTTGTAACCCTTTTGTCACATCCCGCTGCTAGCGTCCGCCGAAACATATTGCAACAAACTCAGCTAAACGGGATTCGGCATGACTGACGATAAAGACGGCATTGACGCTTCTTCTCCTGACTCAGACGCGCCCACCGACACCAGCCGCCGCCGCTTTCTTGGTGGCGTTGCAGTGCTTGGCGTCGGCGCGACGCTGAGTGCTTACGGCAATCAGGAAGATGAGCCGGGCAAACCTCTCGAACATCCGTTGTCCCCAGCGGAAATCGACAAAGCCCTGCACGATCAGGTGAAAACCGTGGTGGTGATTTACGCCGAGAACCGCAGTTTCAACAATCTGTTTGGTGACTTCCCCGGCGTCGAAAAGCCACTGTCGTCGCTGCAACCCACCGAGTATCAACAGCGTGATCGCGATGGCAGTCTGTTGAAGACACTGCCACCGGTCTGGGGCGGCGTTTTGCAGATCGGTCCACAAACCCTGGATGGAGTGACGTACCCCAATGAAACCCAGTTTCAGGAACAACTGCCAAACGCGCCGTTTGCCCTCAAAGGCCCGAACGCTGAAGACCTGCCGTTTGGCCTGGTGACCCGCGATTTGTGGCACGTGTTTTATCAAAACCAGATGCAGATCAACGGTGGCAAGAATGACGGTTTTGTCGCCTGGGCCGACTCCGGCGGCCTGACCATGGGCCATTACGCGCAGAGCCGTTATTCCCTGCGCTTGTGGGACGTTGCCCAAGAGTTTGTGCTCTGCGATAACTTTTTCCAGGGCGCTTTCGGCGGTTCGTTTCTCAACCACCAGTACCTGATCAGCGCCACCGCGCCGTTTTATCCCGATGTCGCCAACTCGGTGGCCAAGGCGCAAGTCGCGGTGTTGCAAAGCGACGATCCGGCGGACCCACGGCTCAAGCCTTTGGAGAAATCCCCGGCCAGCGCCATGACCGGTCCACCGCAGTTCGGGCCTAGCGCATTGACCCCGGATGGCTACGGCGTCAACACGCTCGCGCCACCGTACTGGCCGACCTGGATTCGCGACCCTGACCGCCCAGCCTACGCCAAACCGGACCTGCCGAACGTGATGGTCCCGCAGCCCCACGAGCACATCGGCGACAAGCTTTCCAAGAAGAACATTGACTGGGCCTGGTACGCCGGCGCCTGGCAGGCGACGCTGGATCAGTTCAAGGACTCCGGTGGCATCCCGAAAATCCCCAACTTCCAGTATCACCACCAGCCGTTCAACTACTTCAAACAGCTAGGTCCGGAGAACCCGACCGAACGCAACAAACGTCTGCGCGACGCCGGCCTGGGCGATGAGTCGAGCACCAACAAGTTCTTCGCCGATGCCGAGGCTGGTACGCTGCCCGCCGTGAGCTTCTACAAACCCCAAGGCAACCTCAACATGCACGCCGGTTACGCTGATGTGGCGTCCGGCGATCGGCACATCGTGCGCGCCCTGAAAGTACTGCGCGAATGCCCGCAATGGAAAAACATGGTAGTCGTGGTCACGGTCGATGAAAACGGTGGTTGGTGGGATCACGTGGCACCGCCCAAAGGTGATCGCTGGGGCCCCGGATCGCGGGTCCCGGCGCTGGTGGTGTCGCCCTTCGCGCGCAAAGGCACGGTGGATCACACGGTCTATGACACAGCGTCGATTCTGCGTTTGATCACTCGGGTGTTCGGACTGGAGAAGCTCGACGGGCTCAAGCAGCGAGACGACGCGATGATCGCCCGGGGGCAGAATCCCATGGGCGATTTAACCAATGCGCTCAGGTTCAGCTGAGCAATCGGCCGATCTGCTTTAGCACGGCGGCCCGCGCCCCACGCTGAAAAGGATCTGAGCCTGTTGAAACTCACAGGACTCACCTTTGCCGCCCTCAACGGCAAGCCCCGGCGCCCGCAAAAGCGATTCCGGCACTTGCGTTGTAATCACTTTGCGCGTCAGTCAAGACTGACGCGCACTCCCCCGATCGGCTTAAAGCTTTTCGACCGGACGCAGACGGTATTGCGGCGGCAGCTGCTCAAACCCGCTGATGGTCGCATTCAGGCTTTTCCAACGCCCATCCTTGATGCCGTAAATGCAGCCATGGATCGACAGTTTCTGCCCTCGATGCCAAGCGTTTTGCACAATGCTGGTATGCCCGACGTTCGCCACTTGCTGAATCACGTTCAGCTCACAGAGACGGTCGACCTGCTCTTCTTCGGTGGGCAACTTGGCCAGTTCTTCACGTTTCTCATAATAAAGGTCGCGAATCGAGCGCAGCCAACCGTCGATCAGGCCCAACTGGCGATCCTGCATCGAGGCGCGCACACCGCCACAGCCGTAGTGACCTGTGACCAGGATGTGTTTCACCTTGAGCACGTCCACGGCGTACTGAATCACCGACAGGCAGTTGAGGTCGGTGTGCAGCACCACGTTGGCCACGTTGCGGTGCACGAACAGGTCGCCCGGCAACATGCCGACGATCTCGTTGGCCGGCACCCGGGCGTCGGAACAGCCAATCCACAAGTATTCCGGCGTTTGTTGACGGGCCAGCTTGGAGAAGAAGTCCGGATCTTCCTGCTTGATCGCTTCGGCCCAGCGTTCGTTGTTATCAATCAGATCTTGTAATTCGTTCATGCTGTAAAGCCTCAAGAATGATGCGCTGGTTTGACAGACAACCGCCCGTCGAGGTCACGCGCTTGATGCAAGTAGGACCGGTGGAATTCTCAGGAGCCCAGTGGGTCCACCCTAGTAAGACCCACAGTATGAGGAATTGCCATGACTGAATCACGACGACCGTTCGATGCGGCGCAACCAGAGCCGATCGACGACAACGAAGACCGCATGGGCTCGATGCATGAGCTGGACTTCGACGAAGAAGAACCCAGCGCCAAAATCGGTGACGAACTGCCGGAAACCGAGCGCGAACGGTTGATGCCTAAGGAGCGCGTACGTGAAGCGGGCATGACGGGCGCCTCGACCGATGATCACGAACCTACCGATGATGACATGAGCCCGGAAACGTTGATCCTTGAGGACGGGGCACGCGATGCTCATGAAGCGGGTGAAGTCGATCAGGCGGATTGGGATTTGAGCATTGTCGATGAAGATGACATTGGTGGGGGGAATGGACTGGATGAGGCGGAGATGGCGCAGCGGGATCCAATGGATGGGGATCGGTGATCTCTATTGCCTGATTTGACGCCATCGCGAGCAGGCTCACTCCCACAGTTGATCCATGTGGGTCACAGAATTTGTGGACTACACAGATCCTCTATAGGAGTGAGCCGGCTCCGGGCGGCGTTCCGACGATGCTTTTAAGGGGGGTCAGTCGACGAGGGTGCAGGCCATGACTACGGCATCTTCCCGCCCACCAACGGCCGGATAATAATCCCGACGCCGGCCAATCTCGTTAAACCCGTACCGCTCATACAAGCGAAACGCCGAGCGATTACTGTCGCGAACTTCCAGAAAACACTCCCGCGCCTCAGCCTTGTAGGCAATCGACATCAAATGCTCCAGCAGCGTCAAACCCAGGCCACGGCCCTGGTTTTCCGGTTTGACGGTGATATTGAGCAAATGCGCCTCATCCAGAATGATTTGCACCACGCCATGCCCGACCTGCTGCTGACCTTCGAACATCAGCCAGATTTGGTACTTGCCCAGTCCGTCGAGAAAAATCCCGCGGGTCCACGGATGGCTGTAGGCCGCGTATTCGATTTTCAGTACAGCGTCCAGGTCCGCCTCGGTCATCGGGCGGAACGATACAGCGTCACTCATTTGATTCTTTCCAGCGCGCCATCAGCCGACGCATGGCTTGCCAGACATCAGCCTTACGCTGTGGCTCTTCCATTAATAATTCCAGACCCGGCAGGGCCCAGACCGAGCCCAGGCCTTCGACCTGGAGTTCACGGTTGAACGATTCGGCGTTGGCCTCACCGGCAAATCGCACCGCCGGCAGGCCGATCAGCCACACGCACACGCATGGCGCGTCTTCGATGCGGGCCGAGAGAAAGCCTTGCACGAAGTCGCGAGCCGCTTCCGGGCCTTGATCCATGGTGCCGCGAGCCAAGAGCGGCCAGCGCACAGGTTCGCCGACGATCTGTGGGCTGTCCGGCAGACCGGCGGCGCGCAGCATGTCTTTGAGCAGCAGATAGGCAGGATCGCGGGTCTGGAACGTTTCGCCTGTGGGTAACTCCACCAGCAGCAGGCAGCGACCGGCACGTAGTAATTGCAGGGCGAAGCGTGGTGGCGGCACTTGCACCGCCTTGGCGACGACCGGCGCGGCCTCTTCTTCGACCTTGGCGTTGGTGCGTGTGCTGGCCAACGACGGGCGAGGCACCTCGATTTTTACCCGCTCGGCCGGTTTGACCACAGGCTCCATAGGCACTTCAGCCACTGGAGCCGGGGCAACCAGGGACACGACCAACGGCTCGGGCCTCTCCAGTAGCTCGGGCCGTGAGGGCGCGGCAAAGGGCAATTCGGTGCGCGGCAGCCAGTTGACCACCTGCATGGCGGTCAAATAAGCGCGGCGACGGGACTCGATAAGCAAAGGTCGGCCACTTGTGGATAACTAAAGTGCGCTGATTCTACCGCCCTTCGCTCAAGATCGCCCGCGCTTGATCGATAGAAAACCTACAGTCTGTCCCGAGAGTGAATCGCATCGCCTGCGATGCAGTACAATCGCGGCTTTTAATCGCCAACCAGCCGGCCATTCCGATGATCGAACCCAAGCGCGTCTTGCGCGCCCTCGCTGAACACTGGGCACTTCTGGAGCCACTGTGCGAGCACTTCGACCAAGGCACATTGAGCCTCAACGAACTGCGTTCACAGTTGGCCGCCCAGCAACTCGACAGTACGCCGCAGGACATCACCAGCCTGCTGGACGTGTGGATCCGCCTCGACATTCTGGTTCCCGTGGCGAAAAGCCCGAACCGTTTCGAGCTCAATGCGCAGATCCACGACTTCCTCGCCTATCTGCGCCGTGAGCACCGACTGGGCCTGTGCCTGGAAATCGAAGCCTACTTGCGCCATCTCGAGCGCCTGGCCGGTTATATCCAGGACGCCTTCGACATTCGTGATGGCCACGATCTGGCGCGCCAATTGCGCTTGCTCGATATGCGCGTACGCGATGTACTGAAAAAACTCGATAACGATGAACAGGCGCTGGTGGCCGTCGCCGAAAGGGCGAAAACCAGCGACCGACAGATTCCTTTGCGTCAACGTTATGCTGAAGTGCTGGCGACCTGGGACGAATACGTCGAGCCTATGATTGACCTGGTGAACGCCGACGGCGCCTTCGAACAAGGCGTACGAAAGGTCGAAACCGTCCTACTGAAGATGCTCAGCGAGCAGCAGCGCCTCGGCCATCTGGTCGATGACGACATGCTGCTGCGCACCCACGCGCGCATCCTCGAAATGCAGACCAGCGCCCAATTGACCCTGCGTCATGCCCGCGAACTGTTGCTGCCGCTGCGTGAAGAAGCCCGTCGCCACAACGCCGTAACTCGCGGCGCGGCGCTGGCCTTGTCGGCTATTCGTCGCAAAGGCATCGACGCCGTACCGCAAGCCGCGATGCCAATGTTCACTCGCCCGCAAAGCACGTTCCTCGGCAGTGCGAGTCAGGTCGAAGCCTACGTGTATGCGCTGGCCCGTTTCGAACCGAAACCGGCGCGCTTCCCCAAGGCCCACAAGACCCAGAAAGGCGAAGCCCCGCGCGCGCCACGTACCGTTCGCGAAATGCTCGAACGCTGCGAAGACGCCCTGCCGATGCCGGACCTGATGACCTGGCTGCTGGAGCAGGAGCCGGACGGCGCGACCGACGAATTGCTGTACTGGTTCTCGCGCCTGTCGCGGGAGAAGCGCTTCAAACGCGAGCGTCTGGAACGCCGCGATTACCACACTCATGAGCACCAGGTCAGCCTGCGCTCCTTCGCCCTGCTCTCGGCCGGCGACACCGCCGCCGAGGATTCTGCGAGCATCCCACATGCATCTTGATCTAAACGAACTGTCCCAGCTGGCGCCGATCTTTCGCGAACTGTTCAAGGGCTACCACGTCAGTCGCCGCGACCCGGAGTTGTACGCGCAACTGTCGAACTTCCAGGACCAGTACCGCACGCTGTTCAAGGCGTTGGGATTTGAACTGGTCTGCGACACCCGGGGTTTCTACTACTTCGTGCCGGACCTCGCCGCCGCCGCAGTGAACAAGACCGCGCAACGACTGGCGCTGTTCACCTTCATCCTCGTCGAGCACCTGGCCGATCAGGGCCGTGACCCGGTTGCCGTGCTCGACGGTGGCAGCCTCGGCCGCGATGAATTGCCTTCCTTACTGGAAAAGTACCGCGACCTGTTCATCCAGGCGGAAGTGCAGATGGTCGAAGAACTCGAAGAAAAGATCATGCGCCGCATGACCCAGCTCGGATTCGCCGGCGAAGAAAACGGCATCTACCGTTTCCTGCCGCCGATGCACCGCTTCCTCGACGTCTGCCTGTCGGTTCAGCAAGACCGCGATCTGGCGGCCAGCCTGCACAGTGTGCTGCCATTGCCGGTCCCGGTGCTGATCGATGACGACAGCGACGAAAAGCTGCTGAAAACTGATGATCCGCTGGATTTGACTGACTTCGAAGAAGAAAGCGAAGAAGACGCCATGGCCCGCGCCATTGCCGAAGAACAGGAGATCGACGCATGAGCAAGGAACGCTACGGCATTCGCCGCTTTGCCCTTTTGAATACCGCCGGTTACAGCCTCGGCTTGTTTCCGCTGGAAGAGCCGCTGTCGGTCTACGGCGCGAACAACCTCGGCAAATCCGCCTCGATTAACGCTTTGCAGTTCCCGATTCTGGCGCGCATGTCGGACATGAGTTTCGGTAAGTACAGCCTGGAACAATCCCGGCGTTTCTACTTCGCCTCGGACACCAGTTACATCCTGGTTGAAGTGTCGCTGCCCCACGGCCCGCACGTGATCGGCGTGGTCGGTCGCGGCCCGGGCGGTGGTTTCGGTCACCAGTTCTTTGCCTATGCCGGCAAACTGGATCTGGCGCATTACCAGAAGAACGACACCTGCCTGCGCCAGAAAGAACTGTTCACCAACCTTGAGCGCGAAGGCCTGAAAGCCTACGAGTTGAAGCCTGATGAGCTGCGTCGCTTGCTGGTCGGTGGTCACACCTCGATTCCGCTGGACCTGACGCTGATCCCGCTGCGCTCCACCAGCGAGCAAAGCCTGAAAACCTTCCGCGCCCTGTTCATCAACCTGCTGCACATGCGCGAAATCACCGCGGCCAAGCTCAAGCAGCTGTTCCTCGATGCGTTTGAGCACAGCCTGCGTTCCGGCAGCGTCGACTACATCGCCGCGTGCGAAGAAGCGTTCCGCGATGTGCGGCGGATGGAACAGGACTACAACTCGCTGGTCACTGCCGGCCCGCTGGTTGAAGCACTGGCCGCTGGCGTGGCCCAGCGCAATATCCTGCGCGGCAAACTGCACCGGATCTCGCCGCTGCTCGATTCCTTGCTCGGCACCTGGTCGGACTACGCCAGTGCGCGCAAGGAAGAGCTGACGATTCAGGCCGAGCATTACCGCAACGAGCAGGACGCGCTACAAAACGATCAGCGCGGCGGCACGCAAGAACTGATGCGCCTGGAACGGGAAATCACCGGCATCCAGCGCTGGCTCGGCGAGTTGTCGGTGCTCAAGCATCGCTTCGCGCTGGTCGATGACGTCAAAGTGCTGGAGCAGCAACTGCTGGCGGCCAAGGACGCTCACGATGAATTGGCTGGTGCGTTGGCACAGTCGCGGCAGTTCTCTGCCGAAGATCTGGAAGAACGCCTGCGGGATCTGGAAAAACGCCTCAAGTCGGTCAAGCAGCAGCTCGATCACGCTGATAACAACAGCTACGCCCGTCTGCGTGAAGAGTTCTCGCAGCAGGACGTCGAGCGTTTGATGCGTCTGTTCAATAGCGCTTTGTTCAGCCTGCCGCTGGGTGAGCACGGCATTACGCTGGACGAGGACGGCCAGTGGGTCAAATCCATGGAGCTGATCCTCGACGGTTTCAAAGGCGAGCGCTTCGAAGTGCCGGGCCTGTCCATCGACATTTCGCACATCGAACCGCCAGCGCTGCAAGCCCTGGCTGACCGTGCCGCGTTGCGCGATCAGAAAGAGCGTCTGGACAAAGAACTCAAGCAACTCAAGACCCAGCAGGCCGTGGCCGCCGACCGCGCGGCGAGCAAGACCCAGACCGAAGCGCTGTACCAGCAAGTGTTGGATGCGCAAAAAGCCCTGGAAGATTTCCGTCGCGCGCAAACCCTGAGCGCCGAGGAAGGCGACAAGCTTGAGCAACTGGCACAGATGGAAGCGGCGCAGGACGAATTGAAGCGTTCCAGCGACGCCTTCACCGAACGCGTTCAGCAACTGTCGGCCAAGCTGCAATTGGTCGGCCGTCAAATCGGCGACATGGAAGCCAAGCAGCGCACCCTCGACGACGCCCTGCGCCGACGTCAGCTGTTGCCGGCAGACATGCCTTTTGGCACGCCGTTCATGGACCCGATCGACGATTCCATGGACAACCTGCTGCCGCTGCTCAATGACTATCAGGACAGCTGGCAAGGTTTGCTGCGCAGCGACGGTCAGATCGAAGCGCTGTACGCACAGGTCCGCCTCAAAGGCGTGGCCAAATTCGACAGCGAAGACGATATGGAACGCCGTCTGCAATTGCTGATCAACGCCTACGCGCACCGCACCGATGAAGCCCTGACACTGGGCAAGGCGCGTCGTGCAGCGGTTACCGACATCGCCCGGACCCTGCGCAACATTCGTAGCGACTACGACAGCCTCGAGCATCAACTGGCGCTGTTCAACCGCGAGATCAACAAGCGTCAGGTCTCCAACCTGCAAAGCTTCCGCATCGTGCTCGCGCCGAACAAGGAAGCGCTCAAGCACATCGACCAGATCATCCACAGCGCCGGCCAGTACGAAGAAGGCGAAACCCTCTCCGTGTTCGACCTGAGCCAAAGCGCCGAGCAGGACAACAAGAACGAAGAAGCCAAGGAATACCTGGCACGGCTGGTGGCGGCCAACCACAACCAGCTGGGCCTCAAGGACTTGTTCGAACTGGCCTTCGAGATCACCAAGGTCAATGGTCAGCCGGTGATCCACACCGACATCGACGGCGCCGCTTCCAACGGCACCACGATGACCATCAAGGCGCTGACCAACATGTACTTGTTGCTGCACTTGATGGACCGCGACCAGGCCGGTCGCGTGCGCCTACCGTACTACCTCGACGAAGCGGCGGACATCGACGAGAAGAACCAGGCAGCGCTGCTGGAAACGAGTTTGCAACTGGGCTTCGTGCCGATCCTGGCGAGCGTGAAACCGCAGGTTTGCGCCAGTGTTGCGATTGACCTGGAAGGTGGCAGCGGGCCGAACGGGATCTACATCGACGAGGCGGACTGGAAGTACATTCGTCGTCATGATGAAGTGAAGGCGAACGTTGTAGTGCAAGCTGATGAGCCGGAGCTGGATGTAGTCTGAGTTAAACCGTCAGATACGAAAAGGCCGCGATCCAATGGATCGCGGCCTTTTTTATGGGAGTGTCTCGCCGCATTTGAGGGCCCCATCGCGAGCAGGCTCGCTCCCACAATGGTTCGGTATGCACCGGATTTAATGTGGGAGCGAGCCTGCTCGCGATAGCACAGGCACCGGCACAGGCACCGGCACCGATAGACTACTTGCCGATTGCGATCTTCGGCGCCCAGGTCAGCCACTCATCTTCGAACTTGTCGAACAGCGGGAAGGTTTGTTCAGCCCGCGCCGGGCTACCCATGCGATCACCGTCCGGCGTGGCAAAGGCGATGCCCCCCTGAATCAGCGTCTCCAGCGACTCGGTGCGCACCGTTGCCCCTTTGAACAAGCCGTAGTCGATACCAAAACCGCTGCTGTTCCAGAAACGCGTGCCGCTACGCACCAACGGCGCGTATTTCGGCTCAATCAGAATGTGTACCAACACACGATCCGCAGTCTGCCCGAGTTCATAGCCAGTGACCTTGCCGACGGTGATTTCGCGGTACGTCACCGGCACACCGGTTTTCAGTGAACCTCGGCGGGCGGCACTCAGCACCAAGCTCAAGCCGGCTTCCTGCTTGCTGCTTTCCGGCGGGTTAGCCAATGCTACGAAGTTCTTCTGCGGGCCAAGGTTCTTCGGTGCAGGTTGCACTTCGATATATTGGCCGGTCACCAGAGTTTCGAGGTTGGTGGTCTTGATCAGACCCAGTTCAGGTTTGACCACCCAGAACTGACTACCCACCCGGGCAATGTGCTCCGGCACTTCGGTGATCCGCGCGGTGAGCAGTACCGATTGCAGATCATCGGTGAGGTCAACGTCCTCAATCTTGCCGACATCCAGCCCTTTGAATCGTACTGGTGTGCCGTTACGCAAGCCATCGGCGCGCTCAACCTTGATGGTGACCACGGTGCCTTTCTGATTGGACTCATCATGGTTGGCGAACAGACGGAAACGCGGAACTTTCTTTTGCAGCGGCGCCTTGGCTTCCGGTGTTTCGAAAGCGATACCGCCAGCCATCAGGCTTTGCAACGATTCACTTTTGACCTGTATCCCGCCCGTCAGTCCGCCCGTGAGCGTGATGCCGCTGGCATTCCAGAAACGCGTGGAGGCGTTGACCAGTCCTTCATATTCCTTCTCGATGTGAACACCGATCACCAGTTGCTTGGTTTTCTTGGAGAATTGATAGCTCTGGACCGAACCGACCTTGACCTGCTTGTAGAGAATCGGGCTACCGACTTCCAGCGATCCCAGGTTTTCAGTAAACAATACCAGGTGCAGGCCCGGCGATCGCAGATCCAGTGGCGGCGCCTTGGGCCGCGCCACGAATTCGCGCTGCGGTGCTGAACCTTTATCGCCAGGACGCACTGCGATGTAGTTACCTTTGACCAACGCTTCCAGACCGGTGATACCCGCGAGGGAAATCGACGGTTTGACTACCCAGAACTGTGTGCCGGTGACCAGATAATCTTCAGCCAATGGATCGAGGGTCAGTTCAGCAGTGGCACCGGACAGGTCCGGATCGATCTTCAGCGCTTTAAGGTTGCCGACCTGAATACCTTTGTACATCACCGGCGTACGACCAGCTTGCAGGCCTTCAAAGTCGGTGAGTTTGACCTTGACCCGAATGCCGGCAGCCGCAGCGTCAAAGTCTTCGTAAAGACGGAAAGGCAAGCTAGGATCGGTGGGCGGACTGTCTTTGCGGTTATCCGGTGTGGCGAACGCGATACCACCGGCGACGATGCTGGCAAGCGACTCACTGCGAATTTTCACACCGGACAGATTGGCGTCGATGCTGATGCCACTGGCGTTCCAGAAACGCGTGTGTTTGCGCACCAGATTGGCGTAGGTGGGTTCAATGAAAACTTTGAGCTCGACCGTACTCTGGTCTTCCGAAAGCACGTAGCTTTTGATCTCGCCGACCTTGATCTGCTTGTAGAACACAGGGCTGCCGCGGTTCAGAGAACCGAGGCGATCAGCCTTGATGGTCAGGTGCAAACCCGGCTTGGCGTCAGACAAAGGCGGCTCTTCGGCCAGCGCCTTGAATTTGCGAGTGGGTTCACCTTCACCAGGGCTGATCGCCACGTAATTACCTGAGACCAACGTTTCCAGACCAGTGATACCCGCCAGGGTCACGCTCGGCTTGACCAGCCAGAAGCGCGTGCTGGTCTTGAGGTATTGCTCGACATCCTTATTCATCTCGACAGTCGCGATCACGCCTTTGGAGGCGCCTTCGTCATCGAGTTTGAGGGCTTTTACCTTACCGACGGACATACCTTTGTAGACCACTTCGGTCTTGTTGGCCTGGATGCCTTCGCCACTTTCGAAACGTATCTGAACCTCGATGCCTGTCTCGTTATAAGCACGCCAGCCAAGCCAGCCGCCGATAATCAAGGCGATCAGAGGCAGAATCCAGATGGCTGACCAGTTCGAGGCCGGTCGGGTTTTCGCTGTAGGCAAATCAGTCATGGTCGTCGTCCGACTCCGTGTTATCCCAAATCAGTCGGGGATCGAAAGAAACTGCGGCAAGCATCGTCAAAATCACCACACTGGCGAAGGCGATGGCGCCAAGATTGGCTTCAATGCTGGCAAGCCGTCCGAAATTCACGACCGCCACCAGGATGGCGATCACAAAGATATCCAGCATCGACCAGCGGCCAATGAACTCGATAAAGCGGTACATCCAGATACGTTGGCGAGCCGAGAGTGGCTGGCGGCGCTGTATCGAAAACAGCAGCAACCCTATGCCCACCAGTTTGAACGTCGGCACTAGAATACTGGCAATGAACACAACTGCCGCGATGGGAAACATGCCGTAATGAACCAGGTCAATCACGCCGGACATGATGGTGCTTGGGGCGCCCTTGCCGAGTGAATTGATGGTCATGATCGGCAGCATGTTGGCCGGAATGTAGAGAATCGCAGCGGTAATCAGCAGCGCCCAGGTGCGCACCAGGCTGTTCGGGCGACGGGCATGAACCAGCGCACCACAACGGGTGCAGACTTGCTCGTCGGTGTCAGCTTCCTGCTTGTTCAACTCATGGCATTCCGCACAAATCAGAATGCCTGCATCAATCGCCCGCATGGGCATCCTCTCCTGATAAAGCCTGCCAGATCTGATGAGGCGACATCACTACCTCCAACCCGACCTGAACCAACAGCAAACTGATAAAGCACACCAGACCAAGACCTACGCTAATGGCTGCCATATCTGCCAGCTTTACGAACGCGACCAGAACGCCCATGAGGTAAACCTCAAGCATTCCCCAGTCCCGTAAATGGTGATAAATGCGATAGAGCAGCAAGCCGTAGCTGCGTCCGAGATCAAAGCGAATACTCAACAAGACTGCCAATTGGCAGAGCAGTTTGAGTAATGGGATTCCCATACTGCAAAGAAACACAATCACCGCAACGCTTTGCATGCCCGTATCGAACAAGGCGACAACGCCGCTCCAGACGGTGTCCTTCGACGATTGCCCGAGTAGATTGAGCTCCATGATGGGTAAAAAGTTCGCCGGCACATACAATAATAACGCGGCGATGACCAAGGCGAGACTGCGTTGCACGACGTTGTGCCGATGGGCGTAGAGCTCATAACCGCAGCGCGGGCACAGCGCTTTCTCGCCATGGGCGAGTTCGGGCTTTTGCATCAGCAAGTCGCACTCATGACATGCGACCAAATCGTCCAGCGGTAATTCTGACAGCCTTGGGGCGTCAACCGAATCTGGCATAAAGGCTCTGGCTCCGAGAAAGTTGGACCTATTCTAGAGGTATGAGTCGAAAATAACTGCGCCAATTTGTGCGTTAAACAGAGGCGTACTTTCCTGCAGACAAAACAAAACCCCTACCTGCATACGCAGATAGGGGTTTCGGAATTTAATCTTGACGATGACCTACTCTCACATGGGGAAACCCCACACTACCATCGGCGATGCATCGTTTCACTGCTGAGTTCGGGATGGGATCAGGTGGTTCCAATGCTCTATGGTCGTCAAGAAATTCGGTAGCCAGCTCGTGCTCTCTTGCGAGATCACGCTCCAGCGAATGGGTATGCAATAGATTTGTGCGTTGCTTTCGAACTTTCGGTTCTTTCGTCTTCACACACCGCAATCTGGCCTTTCGACGCAAATTGCTTGGGTGTTATATGGTCAAGCCTCACGGGCAATTAGTATTGGTTAGCTCAACGCCTCACAGCGCTTACACACCCAACCTATCAACGTCGTAGTCTTCGACGGCCCTTCAGGGGACTCAAGGTCCCAGTGAGATCTCATCTTGAGGCTAGTTTCCCGCTTAGATGCTTTCAGCGGTTATCTATTCCGAACATAGCTACCCGGCAATGCCACTGGCGTGACAACCGGAACACCAGAGGTTCGTCCACTCCGGTCCTCTCGTACTAGGAGCAGCCCCTCTCAAATCTCAAACGTCCACGGCAGATAGGGACCGAACTGTCTCACGACGTTCTAAACCCAGCTCGCGTACCACTTTAAATGGCGAACAGCCATACCCTTGGGACCGGCTTCAGCCCCAGGATGTGATGAGCCGACATCGAGGTGCCAAACACCGCCGTCGATATGAACTCTTGGGCGGTATCAGCCTGTTATCCCCGGAGTACCTTTTATCCGTTGAGCGATGGCCCTTCCATACAGAACCACCGGATCACTAAGACCTACTTTCGTACCTGCTCGACGTGTCTGTCTCGCAGTCAAGCGCGCTTTTGCCTTTATACTCTACGACCGATTTCCGACCGGTCTGAGCGCACCTTCGTACTCCTCCGTTACTCTTTAGGAGGAGACCGCCCCAGTCAAACTACCCACCATACACTGTCCTCGATCCGGATAACGGACCTGAGTTAGAACCTCAAAGTTGCCAGGGTGGTATTTCAAGGTTGGCTCCACGCGAACTGGCGTCCACGCTTCAAAGCCTCCCACCTATCCTACACAAGCAAATTCAAAGTCCAGTGCAAAGCTATAGTAAAGGTTCACGGGGTCTTTCCGTCTAGCCGCGGATACACTGCATCTTCACAGCGATTTCAATTTCACTGAGTCTCGGGTGGAGACAGCGCCGCCATCGTTACGCCATTCGTGCAGGTCGGAACTTACCCGACAAGGAATTTCGCTACCTTAGGACCGTTATAGTTACGGCCGCCGTTTACCGGGGCTTCGATCAAGAGCTTCGCGTTAGCTAACCCCATCAATTAACCTTCCGGCACCGGGCAGGCGTCACACCCTATACGTCCACTTTCGTGTTTGCAGAGTGCTGTGTTTTTAATAAACAGTCGCAGCGGCCTGGTATCTTCGACCGGCATGGGCTTACGCAGTAAATGCTTCACCCTCACCGGCGCACCTTCTCCCGAAGTTACGGTGCCATTTTGCCTAGTTCCTTCACCCGAGTTCTCTCAAGCGCCTTGGTATTCTCTACCCAACCACCTGTGTCGGTTTGGGGTACGGTTCCTGGTTACCTGAAGCTTAGAAGCTTTTCTTGGAAGCATGGCATCAACCACTTCGTGTGCTAAAAGCACACTCGTCATCAGCTCTCGGCCTTAGAATCCCGGATTTACCTAAGATTCCAGCCTACCACCTTAAACTTGGACAACCAACGCCAAGCTGGCCTAGCCTTCTCCGTCCCTCCATCGCAATAACCAGAAGTACAGGAATATTAACCTGTTTTCCATCGACTACGCTTTTCAGCCTCGCCTTAGGGACCGACTAACCCTGCGTCGATTAACGTTGCGCAGGAAACCTTGGTCTTTCGGCGTGGGTGTTTTTCACACCCATTGTCGTTACTCATGTCAGCATTCGCACTTCTGATACCTCCAGCAAGCTTCTCAACTCACCTTCACAGGCTTACAGAACGCTCCTCTACCGCATCACCTAAGTGATACCCGTAGCTTCGGTGTATGGTTTGAGCCCCGTTACATCTTCCGCGCAGGCCGACTCGACTAGTGAGCTATTACGCTTTCTTTAAAGGGTGGCTGCTTCTAAGCCAACCTCCTAGCTGTCTAAGCCTTCCCACATCGTTTCCCACTTAACCATAACTTTGGGACCTTAGCTGACGGTCTGGGTTGTTTCCCTTTTCACGACGGACGTTAGCACCCGCCGTGTGTCTCCCATGCTCGGCACTTGTAGGTATTCGGAGTTTGCATCGGTTTGGTAAGTCGGGATGACCCCCTAGCCGAAACAGTGCTCTACCCCCTACAGTGATACATGAGGCGCTACCTAAATAGCTTTCGAGGAGAACCAGCTATCTCCGAGCTTGATTAGCCTTTCACTCCGATCCACAGGTCATCCGCTAACTTTTCAACGGTAGTCGGTTCGGTCCTCCAGTTAGTGTTACCCAACCTTCAACCTGCCCATGGATAGATCGCCCGGTTTCGGGTCTATTCCCAGCGACTAGACGCCCTATTAAGACTCGCTTTCGCTACGCCTCCCCTATTCGGTTAAGCTCGCCACTGAAAATAAGTCGCTGACCCATTATACAAAAGGTACGCAGTCACCCAACAAAGTGGGCTCCCACTGCTTGTACGCATACGGTTTCAGGATCTATTTCACTCCCCTCTCCGGGGTTCTTTTCGCCTTTCCCTCACGGTACTAGTTCACTATCGGTCAGTCAGTAGTATTTAGCCTTGGAGGATGGTCCCCCCATATTCAGACAAAGTTTCTCGTGCTCCGTCCTACTCGATTTCATGACCAAGAGATTTTCGCGTACAGGGCTATCACCCACTATGGCCGCACTTTCCAGAGCGTTCCGCTAATCTCAAAGCCACTTAAGGGCTGGTCCCCGTTCGCTCGCCACTACTAAGGGAATCTCGGTTGATTTCTTTTCCTCAGGGTACTTAGATGTTTCAGTTCCCCTGGTTCGCCTCTTAAGCCTATGTATTCAGCTTAAGATAACCATCTTATGATGGCTGGGTTCCCCCATTCAGACATCTCCGGATCAAAGTCTGTTTGCCGACTCCCCGAAGCTTTTCGCAGGCTACCACGTCTTTCATCGCCTCTGACTGCCAAGGCATCCACCGTATGCGCTTCTTCACTTGACCATATAACCCCAAGCAATCTGGTTATACTGTGAAGACGACATTCGCCGAAAATTCGCAATTTAACTCACAAATTTTACCTTAGCCTGAACCGTTACCAGTGAAAGTAACGTTCAGTCTATCTTTCTATCACATACCCAAATTTTTAAAGAACGAACTAGTCAAAGACTAGAAATCAACATTCACCATCATTCGATGGAATGCTCATTTCTAAGCTTTATACCGACAGAAGCAGTAGTGGTGGAGCCAAACGGGATCGAACCGTTGACCTCCTGCGTGCAAGGCAGGCGCTCTCCCAGCTGAGCTATGGCCCCGTATTTCTACAGGCGTTTCCCACACAAAATTGGTGGGTCTGGGCAGATTCGAACTGCCGACCTCACCCTTATCAGGGGTGCGCTCTAACCAACTGAGCTACAGACCCAATTTCGAGCTACTCAGGCCGATCTCACCCTGCTCTTGACCACAAAGCATGGGGTACGCTCTAACCAACTCAGCTACAAACCGATACAGGCTGCTTCTTTCGTCTTCTTCAATGAATCAAGCAATTCGTGTGGGAACTTATGGAGCAGCTGATGTCGTCGATTAAGGAGGTGATCCAGCCGCAGGTTCCCCTACGGCTACCTTGTTACGACTTCACCCCAGTCATGAATCACACCGTGGTAACCGTCCTCCCGAAGGTTAGACTAGCTACTTCTGGTGCAACCCACTCCCATGGTGTGACGGGCGGTGTGTACAAGGCCCGGGAACGTATTCACCGCGACATTCTGATTCGCGATTACTAGCGATTCCGACTTCACGCAGTCGAGTTGCAGACTGCGATCCGGACTACGATCGGTTTTCTGGGATTAGCTCCACCTCGCGGCTTGGCAACCCTCTGTACCGACCATTGTAGCACGTGTGTAGCCCAGGCCGTAAGGGCCATGATGACTTGACGTCATCCCCACCTTCCTCCGGTTTGTCACCGGCAGTCTCCTTAGAGTGCCCACCATTACGTGCTGGTAACTAAGGACAAGGGTTGCGCTCGTTACGGGACTTAACCCAACATCTCACGACACGAGCTGACGACAGCCATGCAGCACCTGTCTCAATGTTCCCGAAGGCACCAATCCATCTCTGGAAAGTTCATTGGATGTCAAGGCCTGGTAAGGTTCTTCGCGTTGCTTCGAATTAAACCACATGCTCCACCGCTTGTGCGGGCCCCCGTCAATTCATTTGAGTTTTAACCTTGCGGCCGTACTCCCCAGGCGGTCAACTTAATGCGTTAGCTGCGCCACTAAGAGCTCAAGGCTCCCAACGGCTAGTTGACATCGTTTACGGCGTGGACTACCAGGGTATCTAATCCTGTTTGCTCCCCACGCTTTCGCACCTCAGTGTCAGTATCAGTCCAGGTGGTCGCCTTCGCCACTGGTGTTCCTTCCTATATCTACGCATTTCACCGCTACACAGGAAATTCCACCACCCTCTACCATACTCTAGCTCGTCAGTTTTGAATGCAGTTCCCAGGTTGAGCCCGGGGCTTTCACATCCAACTTAACGAACCACCTACGCGCGCTTTACGCCCAGTAATTCCGATTAACGCTTGCACCCTCTGTATTACCGCGGCTGCTGGCACAGAGTTAGCCGGTGCTTATTCTGTCGGTAACGTCAAGACAGCAACGTATTAGGTTACTGCCCTTCCTCCCAACTTAAAGTGCTTTACAATCCGAAGACCTTCTTCACACACGCGGCATGGCTGGATCAGGCTTTCGCCCATTGTCCAATATTCCCCACTGCTGCCTCCCGTAGGAGTCTGGACCGTGTCTCAGTTCCAGTGTGACTGATCATCCTCTCAGACCAGTTACGGATCGTCGCCTTGGTGAGCCATTACCTCACCAACTAGCTAATCCGACCTAGGCTCATCTGATAGCGCAAGGCCCGAAGGTCCCCTGCTTTCTCCCGTAGGACGTATGCGGTATTAGCGTTCGTTTCCGAACGTTATCCCCCACTACCAGGCAGATTCCTAGGCATTACTCACCCGTCCGCCGCTCTCAAGAGAAGCAAGCTTCTCTCTACCGCTCGACTTGCATGTGTTAGGCCTGCCGCCAGCGTTCAATCTGAGCCATGATCAAACTCTTCAGTTCAAACATCTTTGGGTTTTTAAGAAACCCTAAACTTGGCTCAGCAATCGTTGGTTACATCTTTGATTTCTCGCGGAGTAACTTGTGATGCTGATAATCTTGTTGACTATCAGTCTGACTCCACAAGCACCCACACGAATTGCTTGATTCAGTTGTTAAAGAGCGGTTGGTTAAGATCTTTCGTCTCAACCGAGGCGCGCATTCTACAGCAGCCTCTGTTGCTGTCAAGCGGTTATTTTCAGAAGTTTTCAAAGTTTCCTTTGTAACTTCAACCACTTGCGCTTTCGATCTCTCGTTAGCGGGAGGCGAATTCTACAGCGTTACACGCTGCTGTCAACACCTCTTTTTCAACTCCTTTCGGGCTTCGATAAACTGAAGCCGCTTGCTGCCGAAAACTGCATAACTCTTTGTTTACCAAGGAGTTTTCCGTTTCGACTGCGCCGGAAGTGGGGCGAATTATAGACATCCAGAATCTGCCGTCAACCTTTAATTACGCCTTTCGTACAGACGTCGCCTTTTTAGCCACTAAACGCGGGATTCGACGAGTAACTACCGGTATACGCAGCACTAATAGCACCCCCCCTATAGAGGCATACGCCGCCCACTCCTTCAGATCGGCACGAACAATCCACAGCATATGCAGCAACCCAAGCCCGAGAACCACATAGACCAGGCGATGCAGCTTCTTCCAGCGCACGCCCAAACGCCGCTGACTGTAGCGATTGGAGGTCACCGCCAACGCCAACAAACACAGAAATCCCACAGTACCGACGATAATGTACGGCCGTTTGCGCAACTCAACACCCAGTTGCGACCAGTCGAACCCAAGAATGAACGCCGTATAGCCGCTTAAATGCAAAACCACATACGCGAAGCACCACAAACCCAACTGCCTTCGCACCGCAATCCACCCTGCCCACCCGGAGAGTTTTTGCAGAGGCGTCAAGCTGAGCGTAATGAGTAGCAGAACAAGCGTCCCCAACCCCAATCGATCGACCAGCACCTTGCCCGGATCAGGACCCAGCACATCAACCCACGCCTGATACAACCAGAGTAGCGGCCACACCGCTGCCGCAATGAAGACACCAATACGCCAAACCGGAAAACGCATCAGTAGCTCTTCCGCAAATCGAGCCCTGTATATAGAGAGGCGACTTCATCCGCGTAGCCGTTGAACATCTGCGTGTCGCGCACATTGGGCTTGAACAGACCACTGGGCAAACGGCGCTCCCGCGCCTGAGTCCAACGCGGGTGATCGACCGTGGGATTCACGTTCGCGTAAAAACCATACTCATCCGCGGCAATGCTCTGCCAGGTGGTTTTCGGCTGCTCGCTGACCAGACTGATACGCACAATGGATTTGATACTCTTGAAACCGTACTTCCAGGGCACCACCAGACGCAGCGGCGCTCCATTCTGATTTGGCAGTTCACGCCCGTACATGCCTACCGCGAGAATCGCCAGTGGGTTCATCGCTTCATCCAGACGCAACCCTTCTACATACGGCCAGTCAATCAGGGCAAAGCCTGACCGCTGACCCGACATACTCTTGGGATCTTCGAGTGTTTCGAAACGGATGTACTTCGCCTTGGAGGTCGGCTCGACTTGCTTGAGCAAGGCCGAGATGGGGAACCCTATCCAAGGAATGACCATCGACCAGGCTTCAACACAGCGAAGACGATAGATCCGCTCCTCCAATTGATAAGGCTTCATGAAGTCTTCCAGCGCATACCGCCCCGGCTTACCCACCTCTCCATCCACCACTACGCTCCACGGCTCAGTCTTTAACGCCCCCGCATTGGCAGCAGGGTCGCCTTTATCAGTACCGAACTCATAGAAGTTGTTGTAGTGGGTTGCATCCTTGAATGGCGTAATCGCTTCGTCTTTGACGGCGACCGCTCCCCATTTAGTAGAAGGAAGCTTTTCGGTAAACCAGGAAGGCGTCTTGCCAGGCTCGACATCCGCATAGCGCGCAGCCTCTTCGGCACCGGCCCAGCGCGGCAGGCTACTGACAGCCAAACCTGCAACGGCAGCGCCGAGAACATTCCGACGGGATAGATAGAAGGATTCAGGCGTGACGTCCGACTCATGGCAGTCAGACGCTTTGGGGACTTTGATCAGCATGGCAACTCCGCAGCATTGGAGAACAGTTGCACCAATAGACTGCGGAGTATGAGGGAAATTACATCACTCGGCGTTTTTGTGCCGACGAAGGCGCAACAGGTATTGCACCGGGCCAGAGGCCGCGTAAGCGAGGAACACCAGCAGCAGAATGCGTGGCGGATCACTGAAGACCACAGCAAACACCAGCACCACCGCAAGGATCGCCACGAAAGGCACGCGCCCTTTCAAGTCCAGTTCCTTGAAGCTGTTGTACTTGATATTGCTGACCATCAGCATGCCGGCAGCTGCAACCATCAGCGCAACCAGGAAGGACATCTTCGATCCCTGGATGCCGTAATCGCTGAACGCCCAGACTATCCCGGCAACCACACCCGCCGCCGCCGGGCTGGCCAGACCGATGAAATAGCGTTTGTCCGCGGTGCCGACCTGAGTGTTGAAGCGCGCCAGACGCAGCGCAGCGCCCGCTACATAGATGAAGGCGACCATCCAGCCAACCTTGCCCATATCACCCAAGGCCCAGCCAAATGCCAGCAACGCCGGCGCGACACCAAAGGCGACCATGTCGGACAGTGAGTCGTACTCAGCACCAAAAGCACTCTGAGTATTGGTCATGCGAGCCACACGGCCATCAAGACCGTCGAGCACCATCGCAACGAAAATCGCGATCGCGGCAAAAGCAAAGTATTTGCTCGCATTGACCGAATCACCGGCACTCAATGCCGCCTGGGCGCTCATCGAGTTGATGATGGAATAAAATCCCGCGAACAGGTTCGCAGTGGTGAACAGATTCGGCAGAAGATAGATACCACGATGCCGGACTTTACGGCCTTCAGCGTCATGCCCTTCTTCGATATGTTCATCGATGGGCAGCAGGCTTTCGGCGTCAGAAGCCTGGTTTGGCTCTTCGGGGCGTTCGCTCATGGACATTACCTTGCAACAGGATGGAAAGTTTTCGACAGGTGTCTGGGACGACGGTTCGACCACAAACGATGCAGCTTTATACCAGAAGCGGCGTTCCAAACGAAAAAACGCGGCCTAGGCCGCGTTTTCCGTACAGGGTCGTGACTTAGTTTTTGGCTTTGTCGACGATCTTGTTGGCACCGATCCACGGCATCATGGAGCGCAGTTGCTCGCCGATGATTTCGATACCGTGAGCGGCGTTGTTACGACGCTTGGCGGTCATCGAAGGATAGCCGGTTGCGCCTTCGCTGATGAACATCTTGGCGTATTCGCCGTCCTGAATACGTTTCAGGGCGTTGCGCATGGCCTGACGGGATTCGGCGTTGATCACTTCCGGACCGGTCACGTACTCGCCGTATTCAGCGTTGTTGGAGATCGAGTAGTTCATGTTGGCGATACCGCCTTCGTACATGAGGTCAACGATCAGTTTCAGTTCGTGCAGGCACTCGAAGTAGGCCATTTCTGGCGCGTAGCCAGCTTCAACCAAAGTTTCGAAACCGGCTTTGACCAGCTCAACGGTACCACCGCACAGAACGGCTTGTTCGCCGAACAGGTCGGTTTCGGTCTCGTCCTTGAAGGTGGTTTCGATGATGCCGGTACGACCGCCACCAACGCCAGCTGCGTAGGACAGTGCAACGTTTTTGGCGTTGCCGGAAGCATCCTGATAGATCGCGATCAGGTCAGGAATACCGCCGCCTTTGACGAACTCGGAACGCACGGTGTGGCCCGGTGCTTTCGGCGCGATCATGATCACGTCGAGGTCAGCGCGCGGAACAACCTGGTTGTAGTGAATCGCGAAGCCGTGGGAGAAGGCCAGGGTGGCGCCTTTCTTGATGTTCGGCTCGATTTCGTTTTTGTACAGGGCAGACTGGAACTCGTCCGGGGTCAGGATCATGACCAGGTCGGCAGCTGCAACAGCGGAAGCAACGTCAGTCACTTTCAGGCCATGAGCTTCGGCTTTGGCAACAGTGGCCGAACCTTTACGCAGACCAACAGTAACGTCAACGCCGGAGTCTTTCAGGTTGCACGCTTGAGCGTGGCCCTGGGAGCCGTAACCGATGATGGCAACTTTCTTGCCCTGGATGATGGACAGGTCGCAGTCTTTTTCGTAATAAACTTTCATGAAATTCCCCTATATATCCAGGCCGTTCAGGCCATTCGCTAATTTGGTTTAGATGCTGAGTACTTTGTCGCCGCGAGCAATACCGGTTACGCCGCTACGGACGGTTTCCAGAATCGACGCAGTGCCAATGGACTGAATGAAGCTGTCGAGCTTGTCGCTGGTACCGGTCAGTTGAACGGTATATACGCTGGCGCTGACATCGACGATCTGTCCACGGTAAATATCGGTAGTGCGCTTGATCTCGGCACGCTGGGCGCCGGTAGCCTTGACCTTGACTAACATCAGTTCGCGCTCGATGTGAGCACTCTCCGACAAGTCGACCAGTTTGACTACTTCGATCAGCTTGTTCAGGTTCTTGGTGATCTGCTCGATCACTTCATCATGGCCAACAGTGGTCAGCGTCAGACGCGAGAGGGTCGGGTCTTCGGTTGGCGCCACAGTCAGGCTTTCGATGTTGTAGTTGCGCTGCGAGAACAGGCCAACTACACGAGACAGAGCGCCCGGTTCGTTTTCCAGAAGCAAGGAAATAATGTGTCGCATGATTAAGTACGCTCCGTCTTGCTCAGCCACATATCGCGCATGGAGCCGTCTTTGATCTGCATCGGGTAGACGTGCTCGCTGGTGTCGACTGAAATATCCAGCACCACCAAGCGATCTTTCATGGCGAACGCCTCTTCCATCTTCGACTTCAAATCTTTCGAATCGGTGATGCGCACGCCAACGTGACCATAGGCTTCTGCCAGCTTGACGAAGTCAGGCAGGGATTCCATGTACGAGTGCGAGTGACGGCTGCCGTAACTCATGTCTTGCCACTGGCGAACCATACCCAGAACACCGTTGTTCAGGATGACGATTTTGACCGGCAAGCCATATTGCAGACAGGTGGACAGTTCCTGAATGTTCATCTGAATGCTGCCCTCGCCCGTCACGCAGACAACGTCGGCATCCGGGAAGCTCAACTTGATGCCCATGGCCGCCGGAAAACCGAAGCCCATGGTGCCCAGGCCACCGGAGTTGATCCAGCGGTTCGGCTTGTTGAACTTGTAGTACTGCGCCGCGAACATCTGATGCTGGCCTACGTCCGAAGCGACAAAGGCATCGCCCTTGGTCACTTCGCACAGGGTTTCGATCACGGTCTGCGGCTTGATGACGCTGCCATCGCCCTTGTCGTAAGGGAACAGGCCACGATCACCGCGCCACTCGTCGACCTGCTTCCACCAACTGGCAACGGACTCTTTGTTCGGGGTCTCGCCGATTTCCTTGAGAATCGCGACCATTTCGGTCAGGACGCTCTCGACCGGGCCGACGATAGGCACGTCTGCCTTGATGGTCTTGGAAATCGAAGCCGGGTCGATGTCGATGTGAATGATCTTGGCATTCGGACAGAACTTGGCCGGGCCGTTGATCACGCGGTCATCGAAACGCGCGCCGACCGCAAGGATCACGTCGGCGTGGTGCATCGCCAGGTTGGCGGTGTAGCTGCCGTGCATACCGAGCATGCCGATGAACTGACGGTCAGTGCCAGGGTAGGCACCCAGCCCCATCAGGGTATTGGTCACTGGCAGGTTGAGCATCTTCGCCAATTCGGTTAGCGGCGCGGAGCCACCACCGAGAATCACGCCGCCGCCGGCGTACATCACTGGACGCTTGGCCGCCAGGAGCATTTCTGCCGCCTTGCGGATTTGCCCGGAGTGACCACGAACGGCCGGACTGTAGGAACGCAGCTTGGCTTTCTTGGGAAAGATATATTCGAACTTCTCGGCCGGGTTGGTCATGTCTTTCGGAATATCGACAACGACCGGGCCCGGACGACCGGATTGCGCCAGGTAGAACGCTTTCTTCATGACTTCCGGGATTTCCGATGCGTGCTTGATCATGAAGCTGTGCTTCACGATCGGCCGGGAAATACCGATCATGTCGGTTTCCTGGAACGCATCAGTGCCCACCATGCTGCTAGGCACCTGGCCGGAAATGACCACCATCGGAATGGAGTCCATGTAGGCCGTGGCAATACCGGTGATGGCGTTGGTTGCGCCCGGGCCGGAAGTTACCAATACCACGCCGGCTTTACCGGTGGCACGGGCATAACCGTCAGCCATATGGGTCGCAGCCTGCTCGTGACGAACCAGGATGTGGGTCACTTCCGGTTCTTTGAACAGGGCATCGTAAACATGAAGAAGAGCACCACCCGGGTACCCGTAGATATATTTGACGCCTTCGTCACGCAAGAAGCGGACGAGCATCTCACCGCCAGATAAAAGCTCCACGTTGTTCACCTCTAAAACGCCAGAATACCGCCCACAAAAACGGGACGGGTCTTAATAGGTTTACTTCTCAGCAGAGCATGAGCGACGGTGGTCGCCGACTACGTCAGCACTGACTGAGCAAGTATTGGGATCGTCCCAAGTGTTGCGGGCCTTTCCCACCCAGCGCGAGGTAACGCGTTGCGGGTGTAACAAGTCGGCGCGGGTGTGCGCCTCATGATCTGCTGAGTGGGCCTGCTTCTGGCAGTCCCTCTACAGCGGACTTTGGATTCTTCTGTTTCGTCCTCTGCAAGTCAAGTCGTCTATGTGCTTAATTGAAGTAAGCACATGAGAAAGCAAGAAAAAATCGCCAAACAGCGACTGTGTTAGCTTCGATTGCGCAACTCATGACTAGGAAATGACATGCGAACGATCTACTTCACGGTCAGCCTGCTGATCACCCTCAGTAGCCGCCCTACAAAAGATTGGAGTTAGCGGGAGTTGGTGATCAGCACGTCGAACTCTTTGAGCAGCACTTGCAGCTGCCGATCCCTGCCCTGGACATTACGGGCGGCGAAGACCATTTCGGCCATTTCCTGAATCCCGGATACGGCGGGCAATGGCAGATCCTGTTCGAGGATCATTTTCATCCGAGGCAGGAAGATCCATTGCAGCCACTGCTCAAAATCCAGTGTATCGACCGAAAATGGCTCGACGCTGGAAAGCGCTTCAGCGGAAGGCGAATTCTCATCCCACCAACCCTGCACTCGCAGTTCACGCTCAATTAGCAGCAGTTGCTCAGCAATCTTCGGGAAACGTGCGTCCATCACAACGATACCTTGGCCTTCTGACGGGCCAATGCTGCGCCGGCAGAATCACCTTGTTTGTCACGCGCCTGGGCAATCAAATCCCAAAGGCTGGCCTGAAGGTCTGGACGGCCATTGGCGAACGTCAGACCACGACGAGCGAATTGTTCAGCCTGCGCGGCATCCCCTTGCGCCATACGCACTTGAGCCAGACGATAGAGCACTTGCGGCTCACGCGGCGCGACGCGCTGAGCACGTTCCAGACTGGACGAAGCACCATTGAGGTCGCCACTGGCCTGTTGCTGCTGAGCCGTGGTCAACAACGCCAGCACCGGACCATCCAGTTGCTCGTCGGCCGACAGGCCGCCAGCGCTCGCCGAAGGAATTCCGCTCGGCGTCGACGGCATGCTGTAGCTGCCCTGATTGATCGGTGCCGACTGGGCCGGCGACGTATCGATCGGCCCTGGAGTAATCGGGCCTGGCGTGATTGGCGAGGTACTGATCGGCGCCGAGGTGACGGCACCGCCACCCGGAATCATCACCACCACGCCAGTGTCGCCTTGCGGAATCGCTTGGGTTTGGGGTTGGGTTTGGCCTTGAACAGGACGCTTCACAGTCGTCTTGCGAAAGCCACCATTCGCCGAAATCCGCTCACTGTTGGACACAGTCGTACCGGCATCCTCAACCGGAATCGAACCACGTTGTACGGTGGAGCAACCGCTGAGCAACGCCACGGTGACAACTGCTGGTATCAACCACTTGTTCACTTGAATCCCTCTTTGCTTAATTCATCCAGCCCTTGACCCAATCCATCACCGTTTCACCGGAAGCAGGGCCTTCGCCACCACAAGCCGCACCGGGAGGTGGTTCGCTGCCGCGAATATACGGCATCTGTACAGCGCCTGGGCAGCCCGCATCGGAGCCTTGCCCGGTACGCGAATCGACCCAGGCTTGAACAACGTTGTCCGGCTGCGGCATGTCCAGCGGCAGCGGATCAGCCTTACGCATGAAACTGGTCCAGACTTGCAAGGCACCGGTGGCACCCGTAAACGGCGTCTTGCCGTTGTCATCGCGGCCCAGCCAGACGACCGCCAGCAAGTCTTGACTGAAACCGGCGAACCAGCTGTCCCGGGAATCGTTACTGGTACCGGTCTTGCCGGCCAGAGTCAGGGTCTTGGGCAACACGTTGTAAACCGAACTGCCGGTACCTTCACGCATGACCCGCTGCATGGCGCTTTGGATCAGGTAAATGGACGCTGGGTCAAAACGCTGTTCGATCTGGAACGGATAGCGCTTGAGCGGTTCGCCTTCGGCGGTCAATACGCTACGAATCCCGCGCATCGGCGTATTGAAACCACCGTTGGCGAGGGTCTGGTACATGGTCGCCACTTCAATCGGCGTCATGCCACCCGCGCCCAGCAACATCGACGGGAACGCCGGAAACTCACGAGTCACGCCCAAGCGAGCCAGGGTCTTGAGGACATTCGGTACACCCAATGCCAAGCCGAGACGCGAAGTCGACAGGTTGTAGGAATGCGCCAGCCCCTGATACAGGAACACCGTACCGTGGGAACGGCGATCGTAGTTCTGCGGTTTCCACACCTGACCGTCCGCGCCTTTGATAGAGAAGGATTCGTCCGACAGCCAACTGGTCAAGGTGTACTGACTCGGTTTCTCAAGCGCCGTCAGATAAACCGCCGGCTTGATCAACGAACCGATGGGGCGCACCGCATCCAGTGCACGGTTGAATCCGGCATAACTGGCCTGACGACTGCCGATCATGGCCTGGACTTCACCGGTTTCCGGGTTGGTCACGACCATGGCCGCCTCGACGTCATCGGAGCCCTTGCGACCGGACAGACGCTTGAAAGTGTCGTTGACGGAGGCTTCGGCTTTCATCTGCAGAATCGGGTCGAAACTGGTGAAGATCCGCAGCCCCTCTTCGGTCAAGTCTTCGTCGCGGTAGTCTTCGCGCAACTGGCGCTTAACCAGATCGATAAAACCCGGGAACGAACTGTCGGCCAGCTTGCCGCGCGTCGTCACACCCAGTGGCATTTTCTTCGCGGCAGCGACCTGCTCAGCGGTGGCGACGCCTTGTTGTTCAAGGACATCGAGCACCAGATTGCGGCGTTCCAGCGCCCGCTCAGGATTGCGACGCGGGTTGTAATACGACGGCCCCTTGACCATCCCCACCAACATGGCAACTTGATGCAGTTTCAGTTCCGACAACGGCTGTCCGAAGAAGAACTGGCTGGCCAGACCGAAACCGTGAACTGCACGCTGGCCGTCCTGACCAACGAACACCTCATTGAGGTAGGCCTCAAGAATGTCTCGTTTGTCGTAATGCAGCTCAAGCAACATCGCCATCATGGCTTCAGTGAGTTTGCGCGATAGGCTGCGTTCACTGGTCAGGTAGAAGTTCTTGACCAACTGTTGTGTCAGCGTACTGCCGCCCTGGGTCATCTTGCCGCCAGAGGTATTGACGTAGACGGCTCGAACAATCGACTTGGGTGACACGCCCCAATGGCTATAGAAATCCCGATCTTCCACGGCAATCAGGGTTTCCAGCAGATAAGGCGGCACCTGATCGATTTTGATCAGGATGCGGTCTTCCAGGTTTTTGGGGTAAATTCCGCCGATCATCAGCGGCTCCAGCCGCACTACCGAAAGCTTCGAACCGTCGGTCGCCGAGAGCTCTGCTACATAGTCACCGGAGAACCGCACGCGCACGGGCTGAGGTTTCTCCAGGCCTTCATAGAACTGGAAGCCACGGGTATTCAAATCGACGGTATTGCCGTTGACCGACGCAGCACCCGGGCCGTTGCTCACGCTTTCGCGTCGGTAGCCCAAAGCGTCGAGCTCAGTGAGGAAGTCATCCTTGCTCAGCTTCTGGCCGGTGAACAGCTCGAGCGGGCGCGCATACACCTTGGCCGGGATAGTCCAGCGCTTGCCGGAGAATTTTTCCTGGACGATAGCGTCGAGGTAAACCGCGAATCCGGCGAGCACCACGAGGCCGACCAGACTGAGTTTAAGGGCCCAGCCCAGCCACGGGCTCAGGCCCCTGGAAGGTGGTTTTTTTGGAGTGCGGGGGGATCGAGTACGAGTCATGGCGGCGGATTATACGCACTTTATTCATACTCAACAGGCACCCTCCAAGGTTTGCGTCAGGCGGACTTGCGGCCATAATGACGGCCTTGAATTTTTCCCAGACTCTGAAGGATCGCCTGTGAGCCAGTCCCTGATCGCCGCTCTGCAAAACCCGGCCCTCTACCCACATCCGGTAGACGGGTTCCAGGTCATCGAAACCCATATTTCCTGGGTCATCCTCACAGGCCCCTTTGCTTATAAAGTGAAGAAGCCAGTGAATTTCGGCTTCCTCGACTTCACCAGCCTCGACGCCCGCGAGCACTTCTGCGGTGAAGAACTGCGCTTGAACCAGCGCCTGACCAACGATTTGTACCTCGAAGTGTTGCCAATCACCGGCAGCGCCGAAGCACCACAACTGGGCGGTGAAGGCCCGGTCGTCGATTTCGCCCTGAAAATGCGCCAATTCCCACAAAGCCAGCTGCTCAGCACCCTGCAGGCCAATGGCGAACTGACCCCCTTGCACATAGACGAAATGGCCGCGCAGATCGCCCAATTCCACCTCAACGCGCCGAAAGTCCCGACTGAACACGAAGCCGGCACTCCGGACAGCGTGATGGCACCGGTGCGCCAGAACTTCGAGCAGATTCGCCCGTTCCTCAGCGACAAGACTGATCTGCTGCAACTCGATGCCCTGCAAGCCTGGGCCGAAAGCAGCTTTGAACGCCTCAAGCCACTGTTTGCCCAGCGCAAGGCAGGGGGTTTTATTCGTGAATGCCACGGTGATATCCACCTGGGTAACGCCACCGTGATCGATGGCAAGGTCGTGATCTTCGACTGCATCGAGTTCAACGAACCGTTCCGTTTCACCGACGTCTACGCCGACACCGGTTTCCTGGCGATGGACCTGGAAGACCGTGGCCTGAAGTCCCTCGCACGCCGTTTCATCAGCCAATACCTTGAGCTGACCGGGGACTATCAAGGCCTTGAGCTGCTGAATTTCTATAAAGCCTACCGTGCACTGGTTCGCGCCAAAGTCAGCCTGTTCAGCATGCCCGCCGAAGCCGACCCGGTGCAGCGTGCCACGACCCTGCGCCAGTACCGCAACTACGCCAACCTCGCGGAAAGCTATAGCACCATTCCTTCGCGTTTCATGGCGATTACCCACGGCGTGTCCGCCGTCGGCAAGAGCCACGTCGCCATGCGCCTGGTTGAAGCGTTGGGCGCCATTCGCCTTCGTTCGGATGTAGAACGCAAACGTCTGTTCGGCGAACAAACCGTACCGAATGACCCACAGGCAGGCATTTATAGTGCCGACGCCAGCGCCACCACCTACAGCCGTCTGCATCAGATTGCCGGAGTTATCCTGCGCGCCGGTTTCCCCGTGGTGATCGATGCTACTTACCTCAAGCGCGACCAGCGCGACGGCGCGGCAAAAATCGCCGAGGCCACGGGTGCACCATTCCTGATCCTCGATTGCAATGCGCCGCAAGCCGTGATCGAGAGCTGGTTGGCCTTGCGCCAGGCAGACAACAAGGATCCGTCCGATGCCAACCTGGCCGTTATTGCAGCCCAGCAAGCCAGTCGTGAAGCACTGACGCCAGCTGAGATTCTGTGCAGCAAGCGCGTTCAGACCAATGAAAGCGGGACCCTGGACACGGTCGTTGCGCAAATTCGTCAACGCATGCCAGGCCTGTAAAACTATTTCAGCCGTGAAGCCTCCCCTGGCTTCACGGCTGCCAAATAGTGGCACTACACTGGCGCCATAAAACCATCAGGTGATGCGACATGAGCCAGCCCAAAATTCTCGATACTCCGCTGTATGCCTTGCTGCACAAAGACGACATCACAGGCTTCAACAACGAACGGCCCAAAGACGGACCTATCGACATGGTCGGTGGCGATTTTCGCGGTCTGGACTTGCGTGAGCTGAACGCTGATGGCGTCGACTTTACGGATGCCTATTTCCGTTCTGCGGACTTGCGCGGCATCGACTTTCGCAACGCATCCCTCGAAGGTGCCAGCCTTGCTCACGCACAGATCTCCGGCGCCTACTTCCCGCCAGAACTGAGCGCGGACGAGATCCTGATGTCGATGAACTTCGGCACACGCCTGCGTTATCGCACTCGCTAAAAACGCCGTTTTACCTGACAAGTCCAGCGCCCCCCCCTTCGCGCTGGACTCCGTGTGTGCTTACGAAGGCTGGACTTCCAGTACCCGTCCTATTTTTGCGCTCGCCGACATCCACCCAAAGTTAAGTTTGCTTCTTAGAAGCTTTTGCATCGATACCCGCCAAACAATCACGCTTTCCCTACTGATGGCTACACTCCTGAGAAGCTCGCCCACGCACCGCTCGGCCGTCGCAAGGAGGCTTGATGAATGATGAACTGCAACACCTGAAAAATCTGGGCAAGACGTCGGCACAGTGGCTGCATGCTGTGGGCATCCACAGCGCCTCGGACTTGCGTCGCCTTGGGGCGGTGGATGCTTATCGGGCCGTACGTACGCGCGGGTTTCGGGCGTCCAAGGTGTTGTTGTATGCGATCGAAGGCGCATTGATGGATGTGCACTGGAATGACATTCCAGCCGAGCGTAAAGAAGCCTTGAACAAACAACTGGAAGCAATTTCGTCACGCAACAAGGTATGAAGGCATTGATTTCGCTCAAGCGCGCAGCCTGATTACCCAGTGATCATTGGGCTTTGAAACGGGTTGACGACGCATTTAAAAGAAATCAAAAAACAGCGGTTGACTTGATAATGAGAATCGCTATGATTACCACAACTGGTCGCGAGACTGGTCGATATTTGAAAAGCCCTTGGTTCGGACTCTCAGATATCTCCTCATCAGGCTAATCACGGTTATTTGACCCGGCTCTTGCCGGGTCTTTTTTTGCCCGTGAAAAAACCGGATGTTATTTGCCGAACTGTTGACGCATCTGCGCGCAATAATCCTGAGGTGGTGAAGCGGGGGTGTACCAGACGTAATCGGCCATTGCCGCTGTTATTTCGGCTCCCTGCTCTGCCAGCATCAATACCGTCGGCGCTTGCGACTGCCCCAAATCCAGTACATGGATCGGCACGCCAACGTCCTTGCGCGCGTGATACGCACCGGCAAACAGCAGTGAAGGTGTTGGGGCTGCCAACAAGCGCTCGGCCATTCGCCGGTCTCGTTGCTGCTGGACCGCCAACATGGCAGGCATTTGTGAAGTGGGCAGCAGGCCGCAGTGGGAGTCGCTGATCTGTGCCAGCAAAGTTTCCTTGACCGATGCCGCATTAGACCGAGAACCGCTCAATGCCGCAGGTTTGGCGTAGACCGCACGAACCTCGAGGTTATCCAGATTAGCGGCGAGCAGTGGATAAGGCTGAGTCAGTGCGAAACGCACGATCGGCCCGTACAGGTCCCAGTCCCAACCCTCCTGCCAAGCCAAAGCAGCAGGCAAATTTTCCGGTGGCATCGAAACCTGGCGAACATCATCGACGCGCTGTTGTTGATCCGGCGTCAGCATTTCCAGGAGCAAACTGCCTTGTGCCCGTCGCTCACCCAGCGACTGCAGCAACCACAGTTGCAGTTGGTGGTGATCGCGATTGTCATGCTGCTCACCGACGATCAGCCGCGAAGATTTGGAAAGCCGTTCGATCAGTTCCTGCGCCGTCAGAGTTTCACCGGTACTCAGGTCCCGAATGTCAGCGCTGACCGGCGGTGGCTCCGAAACATGCTGGCAGGCACTCAATAGCAGTACGACCAACAGCATAATTCCACGCATGTTCACCTCGATGACCAGTATCAGCGGGCGATGATCAGCGGATGCCCACGCTCCGGATGTTGCTGGACCAATACTTCCAGCCCGAACACGGCTTTGAGCGGCTCGGGTTTCAGAACCTGTTCCGGCGTATCGAGCGCCACCGCACGCCCGCCCTCAAGCAGTAACAGACGATCACAATAACGCGCCGCCAGGTTCAGATCATGCAAGATGACCAATACGGCCGCGCCGCGATCGGCAAACTCGCGCACCGCTTGCAGTGTGGTGTGCTGATGCAGCGGGTCGAGCATCGAGGTCGGCTCATCGAGCAATAGCGTCTGCCCCGCCTCGCCCGGCCAGAGCTGCGCCAGCACCCGAGCCAGATGCACCCGCTGACGCTCGCCGCCGGACAACGCCAGATAGCTGCGACCACTCAGGTGCCCGGCATCGGCGGCGTGCAAGGCGGCAGCGACAATCTCATCGTCGCGCACCCGACCGCTTTGATGGGGCAAACGCCCCATACCCACCACTTCTTCGACGCGAAAGGCAAAATCCAGGGTCGACACCTGCGGCAACACCGCCAGCCGCTGCGCGCGCAACGTGGAGACCCAGTGATGCAACTCGCGATCATCGAGCCAGACGCTTCCATGATGGGCGTGCAATTCGCCGCACAAAGCACTGAGCAAGGTACTTTTGCCGGCGCCATTGGGGCCGAGCACACCCAGCACTTCGCCAGGTCTGAGCTCAAGCGTGATGTCCGTCAGCACAGTCTTGGTGCCCCGACGGATATGCAGGTTCTGCGTGCGCAACATCAGACGCGCCTCCGGAGCAACAAGAACAGGAAAAACGGCGCACCGATAAAGGCCGTGACAATGCCGATCGGCAGTTCGGCGGGCGCCAGCGCCAGTCGCGCCACCAGATCGGCAAACAATAGAAGACTGGCACCTGCCAGAACTGAAGCGGGCAACAACACTCGATGATCGGGACCGGCTAGCAAGCGCACGAGGTGCGGCACCACCAGCCCGACAAATCCGATCATCCCCGCCGCCGCCACTGCCGCGCCAACCCCCAGCGCTGTGCAGAACACCAATTCGCGCTTGAGCCCCTCGACGTTAACGCCCAGGTGACCGGCCTCCGACTCCCCCAGCAACAACGCATTCAAGGCCTTGGCTCGACGCGGCAACCACAGCGCCACGCCCGCACTCACCACCAGCAATGGCCAGAGTCGCGCGTAACTGGCGCCATTGAGGCTGCCCAGATTCCAGAACGTCAGCGTACGCAGGGTCGCGTCGTCAGCCAGATAGGTGAACAACCCGACCGCCGAGCCCGCCAGAGCGGTCAATGCGATACCGGCCAGCAGCATCGTCGCGACGTTCGTCTGGCCATTGCGTCGGCCCAGTCGATACACCAGCGCCGTCACGCCCAAGCCACCGAGAAACGCACACACCGACAACAGATAAGGCCCGAACGACTCGGGCAGGCCGCCCAACATTGACCCGCCCACAATCGCGATGGCCGCACCCAATGCTGCGCCGCTGGACACCCCCACCAATCCCGGATCGGCTAGCGGGTTACGAAACAGGCCCTGCATCGCCACACCTGTCAGCGCCAGCACGCCGCCCACCGCCAGGCCCAGCAAGGTTCGCGGTAGACGGATCTGCCCCACGATCAATTCGGCTTGCTCCAGCCCTTCTGACGAAATCGGCAACCCGACCAGACGCAGCGCAGCGTGCAAAGTGTCTAGCATCGGCAAACTGACCGGCCCCAGTGCCAGCGACAGCCAGATCGCGAGCAAACACAGAAGGCTCAAGCCAATGAACAGTGCACGAGGTTTAACCAGAACGGTCATTGGCCGGCCACGCCAGGAAAGAACCCGTCAGACAACTTTTTGAGGCTGCCCGGCAACCGTGGCCCCAGCCCGCCCACCAACAACGTCGGATCCAGCTCTATGACTCGACCGTCCTTCGCCGCGCGGGTCGAGGACAGTATCGGGTTTTCCTTGAACAACGCTACACGCGCCGCATCCCCCGTCAGTGCGCGGTCGGCAAACACCAGCACCTCTGGATCCAGGCTCACCAGCGACTCGACAGAAAAAGGCTTGTAGCCGGTATGCGTGGCCAGGTTGTGGCCACCCGCCTGTTGCAGCAACCAGTCGGCGGCGGTGTCCTTGCCAGCGATGAGCGGTTTGCCGCCCGCATGCCCGAGCAGCATCAACACGCCCGGAGATTGCTGCGTCAGCTGTGCCTGGGTCACGCGGATTTTTTGTTGATCGAGTTGTGCCTGATAGTGCTGGTACGCCTGTGCAGCCTGGTCTTCAGCCCCGAGCAACTTGCCCAGATGCTGCAAATTGCCCTGCAACGCAGGCAAATCCGGCTGAGCCGAGAACAGCTCGACCTGCACCCCCGCGTTACGAATCTGCGAGAGCACCGGCGGCGGGCCCATTTCTTCGGTGCCGATCAGCAGCTGCGGGCGTAAGCTCAAGATGCCCTCGGCTGACAATTGCCGCTGATAGCCAATACTTGGTAGCGCCTTGAGGCTTACAGGGTGCTGACTGGTGGTGTCGACACCGACCAGTTTCGATTCGCCCCCCAGTGCGCTCACCCATTCGGACAACGCGCCACCGGCACTGACCCAACGTTGCGGCAACTCGTCCGCTGCGCCATGGTGACTGACGAAGAGTCCGGCACAGAGCGCAGCAACGCGGGTACTCAGGCGCATACACAGCTTCCTTTACAGTTTTCCCGGGCATCGAGATGGCAGGCCACGTATTCTCGGCCTCTGGCACCTGCGCCCGACGGGCAAGGCGGCCATTTGATAATTGTTTGCATTTGAACGTCAAGCTCAGACATTTCTGGTCACGAGACGGACTTGAGGATAGACATGAAGTTTCTCTGCACGGGCGCCGAATTGGCTGACGCCAGCAGTCGCGGTTTCGACATCGAAGGGCAGAAGCTCTTTGCCGTACGCCGGGGCGGTCAGGTCTACGTCTACATCAATCGCTGCCCGCACCGTGGTGTTGGCCTGGAATGGACACCCGACCGGTTTCTCGACCCCAGTAACAGCCTGATCCAGTGCGCCACCCACGGCGCACTGTTTCTGATCGAAGACGGCGAATGCGTTTCCGGGCCGTGCGCCGGTCAGTCGTTGACCACTGTGCCTTGCCGGGAAGACGCACAAGGCATCTGGGTCAGCCTTTAGCCGTTGAGCAACACGTCCAGGCGCCGATCAACCACCATCTCCTCATGGTTCAAACGTACGCCATAGGCCAGCACCTCGACCCCGCACGCCACAGCTTCGCGCAAGGCAGCCGCGTAGGCCGAATCAATTTCTTGCGCAGGACGCACGGCTTCGATGCCGGTCAGGTTGACGCAATACAACTGAACCGCACGAATCCCGTCCCGGGCCAAATGCGCCAATTCGCGTAAATGCTTGGCTCCGCGCTGGGTCACCGCGTCGGGAAACGCGGCCACCGAAGAACCGTCGAAGCCCAGGGTGACGCTTTTAACTTCGATATAAGCCGGGCCGCTGGGGAAATCGAGACGAAAATCGATCCGGCTGCTTTCCTGCCCGTAGGCGACTTCGCGCCTGAGCTCGGTAAAACCGTTCAGCTCACGGATAACGCCGGCGCGCAGCGCCTCTTCAATCAAACCATTGGCTCGCCCGGTATTGACGCAAAACAAGCGCCCTTGCGGGGTTTCGCCGATTTCCCAGGTACCAGGCAACTTGCGCTTGGGGTCATTGGAGCGGCTGAACCAGACCTGCCCACCTTCGACCTGACAATTGAGCATCGAGCCCGTATTGGGACAATGAATAGTCAGCAACTCGCCGCTAACGGTTACGATATCGGCGAGAAAACGCTTGTAACGACGGATCAGACGCCCTTCTTCGAGGGGTGGATGAAAACGCATCAGCCTTGCCAGCTCTTCAAACCGCGAGCGATCCGTTCGACCGCTTCCTGCAAGCGCGGCAGGCTTTGGGTGTAGGCAAACCGCACGTGGTGCCCGGCGTGAAAACGCCCGAAATCCAGCCCCGGGGTTATTGCTACATGTTCGATTTCGAGGAAATGTCGACAGAACGCGAAGGCATCTCCGCCGAACTTGCTGATATCCGCGTACAAATAGAACGCGCCTTCAGGCTCCACAGCGATACCAAAACCCAGCTCGCGCAAGGCAGGCAGCAGGAAATCGCGACGACGACCAAATTCGGCGCGGCGCTCTTCGAGAATGCTGATGGTTGCCGGCTCAAAGCAGGCCAATGCGGCGTGCTGGGCCATGCTCGGTGCGCTGATGTAGAGGTTTTGCGCGAGCTTTTCCAGCTCACCGACAGCCGCCTCCGGCGCGACCAGCCAGCCGAGACGCCAGCCGGTCATGCCGAAATACTTGGAAAAGCTGTTCAGCACAAATGCGTTGTCATCGACTTCCAGCACGCTGGCGGCATCGGTACCGTACGTCAGGCCGTGATAGATCTCGTCCACCACCAGATGGCCGTGTCGCAGCTTGATCGCCGCAGACAACCCCGCCAGCTCGTCGCGGGTCAGGATCGTCCCGGTCGGATTGGCTGGGGACGCCACCAATGCGCCCACGCTGTCGTGGTCCCAGTGACGCGCGACCAGATCCGGGGTCAGCTGATATCGCACCTCCGGACCTACAGGAACAAGCTGCGCCGCCCCCTCCACCAAGCGCAGAAAGTGCCGGTTGCAGGGGTAGCCCGGATCCGCCAACAGCCAGTGCTTGCCCGGATCCACCAACAAGGCACTGGCCAACAACAAGGCGCCCGAACCGCCGGGGGTGATGAGGATTCGTTGGGGGTCAATGTTCAACCCATAACGCTGCTGATAGAAATTGGAAATGGCCTCTCGCAACTCGGGAATGCCCCGGGCGGCGGTGTAACGGGTCTTCCCTGCCGTCAATGCGGCCTGGCCGGCCTGGATGATCGGCTCGGCAGTGGTGAAGTCAGGCTCGCCGATTTCCAGGTGGATCACGTCGTGACCAGCAGCTTGCAGTTCATTGGCCCGCGCCAGCAACGCCATGACGTGGAAAGGTTCGATTGCACGACTGCGGGCACTGTAGGACTGAGCCATTAGCCTTCCTTCAACAGAGAAAAGAATCAATTCTACCCAAGCGCAGGAACGAGCGAGAGCTTAAAGCGGTCAGACGCCTTAACACCTGACCATAAACGACTCAAACGAGTACCCCAAGTTTGACTAAAATCAATATTTGACCAAGTCTCCAACACCACCAGACAAGGCTTTGCAATGTTTTGCAAGGGCCCCGAGCCACTACTTCAACATCCGGGAGTAGCGCGCCCCGATTTGATCTGGTAAGTTCGCCCGCTTGCAGCCGCAGGGCCGGCAGGTGTCGGTGATGGAGCAATCCTGCGCAGATGGATTACAAGAGTAGAGGCGGTCCATTTCATGCCCACCCAAGCAAAGCAACAGCAAAACCCGACGATCAGCGGCTTCGAACCCTACAAAGAAGTGAAGGGCGAGGAGTACATGGGCAAGCCCATGCGCGCGCACTTCACCAAGATCCTGAACAAGTGGAAACAGGATTTGATGCAGGAAGTCGACCGTACTGTTGATCACATGAAAGACGAAGCGGCCAACTTCCCGGACCCCGCAGACCGTGCCAGCCAGGAAGAAGAATTCAGCCTCGAGCTGCGTGCCCGCGACCGCGAGCGCAAGCTGATCAAGAAGATCGACAAGACACTGCAACTGATTGAAGACGAAGAATATGGTTGGTGCGAGTCCTGCGGCGTCGAAATTGGCGTCAAGCGACTGGAAGCCCGCCCTACCGCCGACATGTGCGTTGACTGCAAGACCCTGGCGGAAATCAAGGAAAAGCAAGTCGGCAAGTAACATCGGCTTGAACGAAGAACGGAGCGTGCGAACGCTCCGTTTTTGTTTCTGAAATTCGCCTCGGCGAGCCCGCCTGTGGGAGCGAGCCTGCTCGCGAATGCGGTGTGTCAGGTAACAATAATGTTGGAGCTGATGGCCCCTTCGCGAGCAGGCTCGCTCCCACAGGGACTCGCGCACGACCAGAGATGTAACATTCGTCCATGACCGCCACGACTTCTACTCCCTACATCGGGCGCTTCGCCCCCACGCCCAGTGGCCATTTGCATTTCGGCTCGCTAGTCGCCGCACTGGCCTCGTACCTCGACGCCCGCGCGGTGGGTGGCCGTTGGCTGATGCGTATGGAAGACCTCGACCCGCCCCGGGAAGAACCCGGCGCTCAGGCGGCGATTCTCAAGGCACTTGAACGCTACGGTTTTGAGTGGGACGGCGAAATGGTCCGCCAAAGCGACCGGCACGGGGCTTACGCTGAAGTGATCAATCGCCTGTTCAATCACGGCCTTGCTTATGCCTGCACCTGCTCGCGCAAGCAGCTGGAACCGTATCACGGCATTTATCCAGGGCTGTGCCGCAACGCCGGCCACGGCACAGAAGACGCGGCGATTCGCCTGCGCGTGCCTGAACTGGAATACCACTTCATCGACCGCGTGCAAGGTGAATACCGCCAGCATCTGGGTCGCGAGGTGGGCGATTTTGTGATTCGCCGTCGCGACGGGCTCTACGCCTATCAACTGGCTGTCGTCCTGGACGATGCCTGGCAAGGCATTACCGACATCGTGCGTGGCGCCGACCTGCTGGATTCCACGCCGCGCCAGCTCTATCTGCAAGAACTCCTCGGCCTGCGACAACCGCGTTATTTACACATTCCGCTGATTACCCAGCCCGATGGCAACAAACTCGGCAAATCCTACCGCTCGCCGCCGTTGACCGAAGATCAGGCGACACCTTTATTGCTGCGTGCATTGCGTGCACTCGGGCAAAACCCCGTTACTGAACTGGCTTACGCCACCCCTCGGGAGGTGTTGAACTGGGGCATTGCCCACTGGGATGCGGCGCTGATCCCGCGCACACTTAACCTGCCAGAGGCGCAACTGCAGTGATCGCACTTGCAGTGGCGCGCCCATCCGTTACCATCGCCGCACGTTTTCGGGCACGCGCATAAAAAAGAGAGGCCGGGATGTACATCTATCGCTTGGTCCTGCTCCTGGTAGTGGGGATTTATCTGTTCTCCCCGGCCATCATGGATTGGTGGATCGACGCCACTGGCGCCTGGTATCGCCCTTATCTGCTCTGGCTGATTCTGATCGTCGTGACCTTCATCCTGCAGAGTCAAAAAGATGCCGATGAGCTTTAGCCTGACCCAGATGATCCTGATCAGCGCCGCGTACCTGGCGGTGCTGTTCGGCGTGGCCTGGGTCAGTGAACGGGGCATGATCCCCCGGGCGATCATTCGCCACCCGCTGACCTACACCCTGTCACTGGGCGTTTACGCCAGCGCGTGGGCGTTTTACGGCACAGTAGGCCTGGCCTATCAGTACGGCTACGGTTTTTTATCCAGCTACCTCGGGGTCTCCGGCGCATTTTTGCTGGCGCCGGTGCTGCTGTATCCGATCCTGAAAATCACCCGCACCTATCAGCTGTCGTCGCTGGCCGACCTGTTCGCGTTCCGCTTTCGCAGTACATGGGCTGGCGCGCTGACCACGATCTTCATGCTGGTCGGAGTATTGCCGCTACTGGCCTTGCAGATTCAAGCGGTCGCCGACTCCATCAGCATTCTCACCCGTGAGCCGGTGCAGCATCGGGTCGCGCTGAGTTTCTGTGCACTGATTACCCTGTTCACCATCTTCTTTGGCTCACGCCACATCGCCACCCGCGAAAAACACGAAGGCCTGGTGTTTGCCATTGCCTTCGAGTCGGTGATCAAGTTGATCGCCATCGGCGGCGTCGGCCTGTATGCGTTGTATGGCGTGTTCGACGGCCCGCAACAGCTTGAACTCTGGCTGCTGCAAAACCAAACCGCCCTCGCCGCCTTGCACACGCCGCTGCAAGAAGGTCCGTGGCGTACGTTACTCCTGGTGTTCTTTGCCTCGGCCATTGTGATGCCGCACATGTATCACATGACCTTTACCGAAAACCTCAACCCGCGCTCATTGGTCAGTGCGAGCTGGGGCTTGCCTCTGTTCCTGCTGCTGATGAGCCTGGCGGTGCCGCTGATTCTCTGGGCCGGACTGAAACTCGGCGCCACCACCAATCCGGAATACTTCACCCTGGGCATCGGCATCGCCGCCAACAGCAAAGCCCTGGCGCTACTGGCGTATGTCGGCGGTTTGTCGGCAGCAAGCGGCTTGATCATCGTCACCACCCTGGCACTGTCCGGGATGGCGCTGAACCATCTGGTGTTACCGCTCTATCAGCCGCCGGCCGAAGGCAACATCTACCGCTGGCTGAAGTGGACCCGTCGGGCGCTGATCGTAGCGATCATCATGGCCGGCTACGGCTTCTACCTGCTGCTGGGGACAGATCAGGATCTGGCGAACCTCGGCATCGTCGCGTTTGTCGCCACGTTGCAGTTCCTGCCGGGCGTGCTGTCGGTTCTGTACTGGCCGACTGCCAACCGCCGAGGCTTCATCGCCGGTTTGCTGGCAGGGATTCTGGTGTGGCTGGTCACGATGTTATTGCCGCTGGTGGGCAATCTGCAGGGCTTTTACATCCCGCTGCTGAACATGATCTACGTGCTGGACGACACCAGCTGGCACATGGCGGCGATTGCGTCGCTGGCCGCCAACGTGTTGATGTTCACCCTGATCTCGCTGTTCACCAACGCCAGCCCGGAAGAGGCCAGCGCCGCCGAAGCTTGCGCCGTGGACAACGTGCGTCGCCCGCAGCGCCGTGAATTGCACGCCGCGTCCCCTCAGGAATTCGCCACTCAACTGGCAAAACCCTTGGGGGCCAAGGCTGCGCAGAAAGAGGTCGAACAGGCGCTGCGCGATCTCTACCTGCCATTCGACGAGCGCCGCCCATACGCCTTGCGCCGCTTGCGTGATCGCATCGAAGCCAACCTGTCCGGCCTGATGGGTCCAAGCGTGGCGCAGGACATGGTCGAAACGTTCCTGCCTTATAAGGCGGGCGGCGAAAACTATGTCACCGAAGACATTCACTTTATCGAAAGTCGCCTTGAGGATTACCACTCGCGCCTGACCGGCCTTGCCGCCGAACTCGATGCCCTGCGCCGCTATCACCGCCAGACCCTGCAGGAACTGCCGATGGGCGTCTGCTCATTGGCCAAGGATCAGGAAATCCTCATGTGGAACAAAGCCATGGAGGAACTCACCGGCATTGCCGCGCAACGTGTGGTGGGTTCGCGCCTGAGCACCATTGCCGATCCGTGGAAAGAACTGCTGCAAGGCTTCATTAATTTGCCGGACGAGCATTTACACAAACAGCATCTGGCCCTTGATGGCCAGACTCGCTGGTTGAACCTGCACAAAGCGGCGATCGATGAACCGCTCGCACCGGGCAACAGCGGCTTGGTGTTGTTGGTGGAAGACCTGACCGAAACCCAGATGCTCGAAGACAAACTGGTGCACTCCGAGCGTCTGGCCAGTATTGGTCGACTCGCTGCGGGTGTGGCCCACGAAATCGGCAACCCGATCACCGGCATTGCTTGCCTGGCGCAGAACCTGCGCGAAGAGCGTGAAGACGATGGCGAGCTGAAGGAAATCAGCGGGCAGATCCTCGAGCAGACCAAACGCGTGTCGCGCATCGTTCAATCGCTGATGAGCTTCGCCCATGCCGGCAGTCACCAGCACAGCGATGAGCCCGTCTGTCTGGCCGAAGTGGCTCAAGATGCCATCGGCTTGCTGGCGCTGAACCGACGCAATTTCGAAGTGCAGTTTTATAATTTGTGCGACCCCGATCACTGGGTCGAAGGCGATCCACAGCGACTCGCCCAAGTACTGATCAATCTGCTTTCAAACGCCCGCGATGCCTCACCTCCCGGCAGCGCGGTGCGGGTTAAAAGCGAAGCCGGCGAACACACAGTCGACCTGATCGTGGAAGACGAAGGCAGCGGTATTCCGAAGAACATCATGGACCGATTGTTCGAACCTTTTTTCACCACCAAGGATCCTGGCGAAGGCACCGGCCTGGGCCTTGCACTGGTCTATTCCATCGTTGAAGAGCATTATGGACAAATCACCATCGACAGCCCGGCTGATATTCAAAGCCAACGCGGCACCCGTATCCGGGTGACTTTGCCGCGTCATGTCGAAGCGACGTCCGCTGTGAACTGAGACCGTCGAGAGAATCGAATCAATGCCGCACATTTTGATCGTCGAAGACGAAACAATTATCCGCTCCGCCTTGCGCCGCCTGCTGGAACGTAACCAGTACCAGGTCAGCGAAGCCGGTTCAGTGCAGGAAGCACAAGAACGCTTCACAATTCCCACGTTCGACCTGATCGTCAGCGACCTGCGTCTGCCGGGCGCACCGGGCACCGAGTTGATCAAACTCGGCCAGGGTACGCCGGTGCTGATCATGACCAGCTACGCCAGCCTGCGTTCGGCGGTCGATTCGATGAAGATGGGCGCGGTGGATTACATCGCCAAGCCTTTCGATCACGATGAAATGCTTCAGGCTGTCGCCCGTATCCTGCGGGATCGGCAATCACTGCCGGCCAACAGCGAACCTGCCACCGGCAAAGCTGGCAATGGCATCGCAAAAGCTAGCATCGACAACAGCAACGGCGAAATCGGCATTATCGGTTCGTGCCCTCCGATGCAAGACCTGTACAGCAAAATCCGCAAAGTCGCGCCAACCGATTCCAATGTCTTGATTCAGGGTGAATCCGGTACCGGTAAAGAGCTGGTGGCGCGCGCCCTGCATAACCTGTCCAAGCGTGCCAAGGCACCGATGATTTCGGTGAACTGCGCGGCCATTCCGGAAAGCCTGATCGAGTCCGAGTTGTTCGGCCACGAAAAAGGCGCGTTCACGGGCGCCAGCGCGGGGCGTGCCGGCCTGGTGGAAGCCGCGGACGGCGGCACCCTGTTCCTCGATGAAATCGGCGAGTTGCCACTGGAAGCCCAAGCCCGCTTGCTGCGCGTGTTGCAGGAAGGCGAAATTCGCCGGGTGGGCTCGGTGCAATCGCAGAAAGTCGACGTTCGCCTGATCGCCGCGACTCACCGGGACCTCAAGAGCCTGGCAAAAATCGGCCAGTTCCGTGAAGACTTGTATTACCGCCTCCACGTGATCGCCCTGAAGCTGCCGGCCTTGCGCGAGCGCGGTGCCGACGTTAACGAAATCGCCAATGCGTTCCTGGCGCGGCAGAGTGCGCGGGTCAACCGCACCGATCTGAAATTCGCCCCGGATGCCGAACAGGCGATTCGTCATTACTCCTGGCCCGGTAACGTTCGCGAGCTGGAAAACGCCGTCGAGCGCGCGGTCATTCTGTGCGAAAGCCCGGAGATTTCTGCCGAGCTGCTGGGTATCGACATCGAACTGAGTGGCCTGGAAGAGGATGAGTTCATCGGCCTGGCACCACAGCAGGCCAACAATGGCGGTAACTCCAGCCATGAGCCGACCGAAGACCTGTCACTGGAAGACTACTTCCAGCACTTCGTCCTCGAGCATCAGGACCATATGACCGAAACCGAACTGGCTCGCAAACTCGGGGTCAGCCGCAAATGCCTGTGGGAGCGTCGTCAGCGCCTGGGCATCCCGCGGCGCAAAACCGGGGTCGCCAGCGAAAGCTGAATGGCACCTGTCTGATGCGCGGGTAACACATGACTTTCTGAAAAAACTGTTACCTCAGATTTTTCACGTAACAGAAGCCGGGGCTTACGGTAACGAAGCCCCGGTTTTTTTGGGCCTGAAAAACCCCCACCGACCGACCTAACTCCTTGTTTTACTGGGGTTCGCAAAAGTTGGCACGCACCCTGCAGTATGTTTGGTACAAGAACAATAACAAGCAATGCATAACATAATAAAAATAAGACGAATCGACTCACGCACAATAAAAACAAGACGGCGAGAGGCGCAGCTAACTGATTCTTTTGGAGAGGCGTTGTATTTGGGGGATCGCCCCACGACCAGGCCGAGAATAATAAAAAACTGTCCTAAGGCAGTGCCTGAACTGGTTGGATCGCAAGATCACTGCAGCACAGCGACCAAAGCAATCCGTTTGCTCTTGGCTCCCGATTGGGAGGGTCATGAAGGAAAATCTTCATGACGAGGGCACTTAACAAAAACAAAAAGCCCGAAACCAATAATAAAAATAGAGCATGCAACTACTTCTTGGGGAGCTTCGGCTCCCCTTGTAGTTTCTGCGATTCGAAAAACCTGCCCAGATCTCCTTTGTTTTTCGCTTGAAGCCTGCGGCTTACAGCTCATATCTGCTGTGTCCTACACCATCCCTCGACTAAATGCTAGAATCCCCGCCCATCATGCGGTCATTCTTCTGTTATGGCCGAACATTCCTTCAAACAGTGCATCCCATGCTGAAGAAGCTGTTCCAGTCATTCCGTTCTCCCAAGCGTCATACGCAACACATTCGCAGTACGCCTGAAGTGCTCAACAGCGGCCAACACTCGCTGCAAAAGGCCCAGTTCAGCCGTTACGCGGTGAATATCGTCGAACGCCTGCAGAACGCCGGTTACCAGGCTTACCTGGTCGGCGGCTGTGTGCGTGACATGCTGCTCGGCATCACGCCCAAGGATTTCGACGTCGCTACCAGCGCCACACCTGAACAGGTGCGCGCCGAATTCCGCAATGCACGGATCATCGGTCGTCGATTCAAGCTGGTGCACATTCACTTTGGCCGCGAAATCATCGAGGTCGCGACCTTCCGCGCCAATCACCCGCAAAACGACGAGGAAGAAGACAGCAACCAGTCTTCCCGTAATGAAAGCGGGCGCATCCTGCGCGATAACGTCTATGGCACGCTGGAAGAAGACGCGCAACGTCGCGACTTCACCATCAACGCCCTGTATTACGATCCGGTCAGCGAGCGCATTCTCGACTATGCCAATGGCGTACACGACATCCGCAATCACCTGATCCGCCTGATCGGCGACCCGAAACAGCGCTACCAGGAAGACCCGGTACGGATGCTGCGGGCCGTGCGTTTTGCCGCCAAGCTGAATTTCGGTATAGAAAAACACAGCGCCTTGCCGATTCGCGAGTTGGCACCGATGCTGCGCGAGATCCCGTCGGCCCGTCTGTTCGAAGAAGTGCTCAAGTTGTTCCTCTCCGGCCACGCTGCGGACACCTTCGAGATGCTGGTCGATCTGCAACTGTTCGATCCGCTGTTCCCGGCCAGTGCCGAGGCGCTGGAATACAACCCGACGTATACCCACACCCTGATCAGCGACGCACTGATCAATACAGACCTGCGAATCAAGCAGAACAAACCGGTGACCCCGGCGTTCCTGTTTGCCGCCCTGCTGTGGCCTGCCCTGCCGGCTCGTGTATTGCGCCTGCAAGAACGTGGCATGCCGCCGATTCCAGCCATGCAGGAAGCGGCACACGAACTGATCGCCGAACAGTGCCAACGCATCGCCATCCCGAAACGCTTCACCATGCCGATCCGCGAGATCTGGGACATGCAGGAGCGTCTGCCACGCCGCAGCGGCAAGCGTGCCGACCTGTTGCTGGACAACCCACGGTTTCGCGCCGGTTACGACTTCTTGCTGCTGCGCGAAAGCGCCGGTGAGCAGACCGATGGCCTGGGCGAATGGTGGACGGATTACCAGGACGCCAATGACAGCGAACGTCGCGACATGATCCGCGACCTCAGCGGCAAGGAAGACGGCACCGGCGCACCACGCAAACGTCGCCGCAGCGGTGGCGCCAAGCGTAAACGCGCAGCCGGCGAACCGAGCGTCTCGGGCGAGTAATCCATGGAACGCATCTACATCGGCATGGGCAGCAATCTGGCTGACCCCGCCGAGCAATTACGCAACGCCGTCGACGCGCTGGCGCAGCTACCACAGACCGGGCTGGTCGGGGTGTCCGCGTTTTATCAGAGCGACTCGCTGCTGCCTGGCCAACCGCGTTACACCAACGCGGTCGCCGCCCTCGACAGCACTCTCACACCGCTGGAACTGCTGGATGCGCTGCAATCCATCGAGAACGAGCAGGGGCGCGAGCGCCTGGAGCGCTGGGGTCCTCGCACGCTGGATCTGGACATTGTGCTGTTTGGCGATCGGGTGATCGATGTACCTCGTCTCAAGGTTCCGCATTACCACATGCAGGAACGGGCCTTCGTCCTGTATCCGCTGGCTGAGTTGGCACCTGCGGAATTGCGTCTGGCCGATGGCCGCAATCTGAAGGATTTACTCGCAGACTGCCCGTTCGTCGGCCTGGAACGCCTCCCTCCGAATTAATGCAATCCCCTGTGGGAGCGAGCCTGCTCGCGAAAGCGATTCAACATTCACCGAAGATGTTGACTGTCAGGACGCCATCGCGAGCAGGCTCGCTCCCACATTGGTTTTTGTGTTGAAGCCAAAATCGGCTGCTGAATCGCATCAGTTACGCCGGTAACACACCCGTCGTAACAACGCGGTAACACATGCAATTGACTTCCCGAGTTCTCCTCACGACTATAGGCGTCCCACTGCCGCCAACACGGCGTTGAAGGCGCAATCCAGGCCTTAAAAGCACGACAACAGACCGTGCGCCTGTATTTAACGAAGAATCACGCGCGTTACTCGCAGTAGTTTCCACAGCGCCTGAATGAGGAACTTTTCATGCCAGCCATCACCCTGACCACTCTGCAAGGTCTCAAGCAAAAAGGTGAAAAAATCACCATGCTGACCTGCTATGACGCGACCTTCGCCCACGCCTGCAATGAGGCGGGCGTCGAAGTGCTGCTGGTGGGCGACTCCCTCGGCATGGTTTTACAGGGTCACGACAGCACCCTGCCCGTGACGACTGCTGAAATGGCTTACCACGTGGCAGCCGTCAAACGTGGTAACACCGATGCGCTCATCCTCGCCGACCTGCCGTTCATGGCCTACGCGACCACCGAACAAACCATGACTAACAGTGCCCTGCTGATGCAAGCCGGAGCGCACATGGTCAAAGTAGAAGGCGCTCTGTGGCTGGCAGACTCGATCCGTCTGCTGGCCGAGCGTGGCATCCCGGTGTGCGCGCACCTGGGGCTGACACCACAATCGGTGAATATCCTGGGCGGTTACAAAGTCCAGGGGCGTAACGAAAACCAGGCTCGGCAAATGCGTGCCGATGCCATTTCTCTGGAACAGGCCGGGGCAGCCATGTTGCTACTCGAGTGCGTACCCAGCGAACTGGCCGAAGAAATCACCCAGGCCGTGAAGATTCCGGTCATTGGTATCGGCGCCGGCAGTGGCACCGACGGCCAGGTACTGGTCCTGCACGACATGCTGGGCTTGTCGATTACCGGTCGCGTGCCAAAATTCGTGAAGAACTTCATGACCGGACAGCACACGATTCAAGCAGCCTTGAGTGCTTACGTCACCGAAGTCAAAGCGGCGACTTTCCCAGGTATCGAACACGGATTCTCAGCATGAACACCGTAAAAACCGTACGCGAACTGCGGGCCGCCGTGGCCCGTGCCCGCGGTGAAGGCAAGCGGATCGGCTTGGTGCCGACCATGGGCAACTTGCACAGCGGGCATATCGCGCTGATTACCAAAGCCTCCCAACGGGCGGATTTCGTGGTCGCGAGCATTTTCGTCAACCCGCTGCAGTTCGGTGCAGGCGAAGACCTCGACAAGTACCCGCGCACCCTCGCCGCCGACCAGGAGAAACTGCTCCAGGCCGGTTGCCACTTGCTGTTCGCGCCAAGCGCTGAAGAAATGTATCCGGACGGCATGGCCGGCCAGACGCGCGTCAGCGTTCCGCTGCTGTCTGAAGGCCTGTGCGGCGCCAGCCGTCCGGGGCATTTTGAAGGTGTGGCGACGGTGGTCAGCAAATTGTTCAACATGGTCCAGCCGGACCTGGCAGTCTTCGGTCAGAAAGACTTCCAGCAACTGGCGGTGATCAAATCCCTGGTCCATGACCTGAACATGCCGGTCCAGATCATTGGTGAACCGACTGTCCGTGCGGCCGATGGCCTGGCGCTGTCGTCGCGCAATGGCTTCCTCAGTGAAGAGCAGCGAGCCGTGGCGCCGGTGGTCTATCGCACGCTGAGTTCGATTGCCGACGCGATAAAACAGGGTGACAGGGATTTCCCGGCGCTGATCGACGCGCAAATCAAGCAGCTTGATGTGGCTGGATTGCGTCCCGATTACCTGGAGATTCGCCATGCACTGACCTTGCGCCCGGCCACAGCAGATGATCGCGATCTGGTGATTCTGGTGGCTGCGTTCCTGGGCACCACGCGGTTGATCGACAACCTGCACTTGAACCTCGACGCCTCCGCCTAAAACACCCCCCTGTAGGATCTGGCTTGCCAGCTCCTACAGGGGCGGCCCGCATCAATTCCTGCATTGTATTGCTGCCCTTTGAGCCTTCGGGCAAACTGCCCGCCGTTCGATTTCGACCTTGGAAAACACTCATGCACGCCATCATGCTCAAGGCCAAGCTGCATCGCGCCGAAGTCACCCACGCAGTACTCGATTACGAAGGCTCTTGCGCCATCGACGGCGAATGGCTGGACTTGTCCGGCATCCGTGAATACGAGCAAATCCAGATCTATAACGTCGACAACGGTGAACGCTTCACCACTTACGCGATTCGGGGCGAAGAAGGCTCGCGCATGATCTCGGTCAACGGTGCCGCCGCCCACAAAGCCAAGGTCGGCGACCGCGTGATCATCTGCGCTTACGCTCATTACAGCGAAGCCGAGCTGCTCAACTTCAAGCCGCGCATGCTCTATATGGCGCCGGGCAACGAGCTGAGCCACACCACCAACGCCATCCCGGTTCAGGTTGCCTGATCAGGCCGTTTGTCGGACCGTCTCAGGCTTCGATGTATAAAAGTACCGGAAACAGGTCAGACAAAGTCAAGACAGATCAAAGCGCGGGGTTTACTGTATTCGCCCTGCGCCATGAAATCGTGTCGACGCAGTTGACCGGACGCCTACCCGCAGCGCTCCGGGATTTTTAGTGTTCAAAAAGCCGTTCAAGTAAAAAGGAAACCCGCAGCGATGGCGTACTACCGCACTCCTCACGACGTGACCGCTCTGCCCGCTTGGCAGGCGTTGAATGATCACCGCCAAGCCATGCAGGATTTCAGCATGCGCGAAGCCTTCAATGCCGACCCGCAGCGTTTTACTCAATTTACCCTGAGCAGCTGCGGACTGTTTCTCGATTACTCGAAGAACCTGATCAACGCCCAGACCCGCAATCTGCTGGTGGACCTGGCCAATGAAGTCGACCTCAAGGGCGCGATCAAATCGCTGTTCGACGGCGAAATCGTCAACGCCTCCGAGGGGCGTCCAGCCCTGCATACCGCGCTGCGCCGCCCAGTAGGCGACAAGCTGTCAGTCAATGGCGTCAACGTGATGCCGGAAGTGCACAAAGTGCTGAACCAGATCACCGACCTCGTGGGCCGCATCCACGACGGTCTGTGGCGCGGTTACACCGAGAAGCCGATCACTGACGTGGTCAACATCGGTATCGGTGGCTCGTTCCTCGGCCCGGAGCTGGTGTCCGAGGCGCTGCTGTCCTACGCCCAGAAAGGCGTGCGCTGCCACTACCTGGCGAACATCGATGGCAGTGAGTTCCACGAACTGACTATGAAGCTGCGTGCCGAGACCACGCTGTTTATCGTGTCGTCGAAATCCTTCAACACCCTCGAAACCCTGAAGAATGCCCAGGCCGCACGCGCCTGGTACCTGGCTCAGGGTGGTTCGGAAGCCGAGCTGTATCGTCACTTCATCGCTGTGTCTAGCAACAATGCCGCGGCGGTGGCCTTCGGTATTCGCGAAGAAAACATCTTCCCGATGTGGGACTGGGTCGGCGGCCGTTACTCGCTGTGGTCGGCCATCGGCTTGCCCATCGCGCTGGCCATCGGCATGTCGAACTTCAAGGAACTGCTGTCCGGTGCCTACACCATGGACCAGCATTTCCAGAGCGCGCCTTTCGAACAGAACATGCCGGTGCTGCTGGCCTTGCTCGGCGTGTGGTACGGAAATTTCTGGGGCGCACAAAGCCACGCGATCCTGCCGTACGACCACTACCTGCGTAACATCACCAAGCACTTGCAACAGCTGGACATGGAATCCAACGGCAAGAGCGTGCGCCAGGACGGCACCCCGGTGTCCACCGACACCGGACCAGTCATCTGGGGCGGCGTCGGTTGCAACGGGCAACATGCCTATCACCAGTTGCTGCACCAAGGCACCCAACTGATCCCGGCCGACTTCATCGTGCCGATCGTCAGCTTCAACCCGGTGTCCGACCACCACCAGTGGCTGTACGCCAACTGCCTGTCGCAGAGCCAGGCGCTGATGCTCGGCAAGACCCTGAGCGAAGCCGAAGCCGAGCTGCGCGAAAAAGGCATGAGCGAAGACGAGGTGAAGAAACTGGCGTCGCACAAAGTGATCCCGGGCAACCGCCCGAGCAACACGTTGGTGGTCGAGCGCATCAGCCCGCGTCGCCTCGGCGCACTGGTGGCGATGTACGAACACAAAGTCTTCGTGCAAAGCGTGATCTGGGGCATCAACGCCTTCGATCAGTGGGGCGTGGAGCTGGGTAAAGAACTGGGCAAAGGCGTCTACAACCGCCTGGTCGGCAGCGAAGAAACCCCGGCTGACGATGCTTCGACCCAAGGCCTGATCAACTACTTCCGCGGCCGTCACCGCGGTTGATCTGACGCAGGCCTACAGACGGTACTAACCTTGTAGGAGCTGGCAAGCCAGCTCCTACGAGGGTCGCGTAGCTCCCCTCTTGTTTCACAACAAGAATAAGGAACCGTCATGTTCGATATCAGCATGTTTCCCAAAGCCGATGCCGTCCGCCGGGCTGCGAATTTAAGTCAGGACGACTATCACCGCCTGTATCGTGAATCCATCGAGCACCCCTCTACCTTCTGGGCCGAACAAGCCTCGCGCTTTCTCGACTGGAGTACGCCGTGGAATACCGTCCAGCGCTACAACCTGAACACCGGTGAAGCCAGCTGGTTTGCCGGCGCCAAGTTGAACGTCAGTTACAACTGCATTGACCGTCATCTGGAACAGCGCGGCGATCAGGTCGCGATCATCTGGGAAGGCGACGATCCCGCCAAATCCGCACAAATCACTTACAACAAACTCCATCACTACGTCTGCCGCCTGGCCAACGTACTGAAAAGCCGTGGCGTGAAGAAAGGCGACCGCGTCTGCATCTACATGCCGATGATCCCCGAAGCGGCCTATGCCATGCTCGCCTGCGCGCGAATCGGCGCGGTGCATTCGGTGGTCTTTGGCGGTTTCTCCCCGGATTCGGTTCGCGACCGGATTCTCGATGCCGACTGCCGCACCGTGATCACCGCCGACGCGGGCGTACGCGGCGGCAAAGTCGTGCCCTTGAAGGAGAAAGTCGACAAGGCGCTGGAGAGTTGCCCCAACGTCAGCACCGTGATCGTGGTCGAGCGCACACAAGGCAAAGTGAATTGGGTTGAAGGTCGCGACCTCTGGTATCACCAGGCCCTACGGGACGTCAGTGACGATTGCCCGCCGGAACCGATGGACGCCGAAGACCCGCTGTTCATCCTCTATACCTCCGGCAGCACCGGCAAACCCAAAGGCGTGTTGCACACTACCGGCGGTTACCTGCTGCAAGCGGCGATGACCTTCAAATACGTGCTCGACTACCGCGATAACGAAGTGTTCTGGTGCACTGCCGATGTCGGCTGGGTCACTGGCCACAGCTACATCGTCTACGGGCCGCTGGCCAACGGCGCGACCACGCTGATCTTTGAAGGCGTGCCGAGTTACCCGAGCAGCTCGCGCTTCTGGCAGGTCATCGACAAACACCACGTCAACATTTTCTACACGGCGCCGACTGCGCTGCGTTCACTAATGCGCGAAGGGCCAGAACCGTTGAAGCAAACCTCGCGCGCCAGCCTCAGATTACTCGGCAGTGTCGGTGAGCCGATCAACCCGGAGGCATGGGATTGGTACTTCAATGTTGTCGGTGAACAGCGATGCCCGATTGTCGATACTTGGTGGCAGACCGAAACCGGCGGCATCATGCTCAGCCCGCTGGTCAGCGCGCAACGGATCAAACCCGGCTGCGCCACACAACCGATGTTCGGCGTGCAACCGGTGCTGCTCGATGAAACGGGCAAGGAAATCAAAGGCGCCGGCAGCGGCGTGCTGGCGATCAAATCCAGCTGGCCGGCGCAGATCCGCAGCGTCTACGGCGACCCGCAACGCATGGTCGATACCTACTTCAAGCCCTACCCCGGTTATTACTTCACCGGCGACGGTGCGCGACGCGATGAGGACGGCGATTACTGGATCACCGGGCGCATCGACGACGTGATCAACGTCTCCGGCCACCGTATCGGTACCGCCGAAGTGGAAAATGCCTTGGTGCTGCACGACAGCATCGCCGAAGCCGCGGTGGTCGGTTACCCCCACGACCTCAAAGGCCAGGGCATTTACGCCTTCGTCACCCCCATGAACGGCACCACCCCCGACGACGAACTGAAGAAAGTGCTGCTGGCCCACGTCAGCAAGGAAATCGGCAGCTTCGCCAAACCGGACTTGATCCAATGGGCCCCGGCCTTGCCGAAAACCCGTTCGGGCAAGATCATGCGACGTATCCTGCGCAAAATTGCCTGCAACGAACTGGACACACTGGGTGATACATCGACCCTGGCCGACCCGAGCGTTGTTCAGGATCTGGTGGATAAACGCCTGAACCAATAAGCCTCGCGCGGCCAGCAATGGCCGCGTTTTATGTTCGCTACTGAGTCGCCATGGAATTTATCCGTACCCGCATCGAAACCCAGATCATGAGCCTGACCGGTCTGTCCCTCGGCAAGCTCGATCTGGAAAATCCCAAGGGCGATCCCGGCCTGTTCGGCCCCGACTCGGTGAGTTGGCAAGTGCATGGCGATTTCAGCAGCATGCTCATCGGCGGCATCAGTGCCCTGATGCTGCAAGCCTTGCATCCATTGGCCCTGGCCGGAGTCTGGGACCATTCGAATTTTCGCGAGGACATGCTCGGCCGGCTGCGCCGCACCGGGCAGTTCATCTCCGGCACTACGTTTGGCTCACGAAAGGATGCCGACTGGCTGATCGAGAAAGTCCGCACTATCCACCTGCAAGTGACGGGCACTGCGCCGGATGGGCGCCCTTATGCGGCCAGCGATCCAGACCTGCTGACTTGGGTGCATGTGGCCGAAGTCAGCAACTTTCTGGCCGCGCATTTGCGTTATCGCAATCCGAATCTGTCACTGGCCGATCAGGACCGTTACTACGGGGAAATCGCGTTGGTCGCCGAGCGACTGGGTGCCCGTGATGTGCCCCGCTCGCGGCAGGAAATAGCTGATTACCTTGAACGTGTTCGCCCACAGTTGCTGTGCGACGAACGCAGCCGCGAAGTCTTGAGACTGTTGCTGAACGCCCCCTCCCCCAGCCGTCTGGCCAAGCCTTTCGGCGGCTTGATGATGCAGGCCGGCATCGATCTGTTGCCGGACTGGGCCAGTGACATGCTCGGCGTCAGCCAAAACCCGTTGCAGCGCAAACTGATCCGCGCCAGCGTCAATCGAAGCGCGCCGATGCTGCGCTGGGCGGTGCGTAATGGCTCGGTGCAGCGGGCGAAGCGGCGGATGGGGTTGTTGACCTGATTGCCCCCAAAAGCATCGTCGGAACGCCGCCCGGAGCAGGCTCGCTCCCACATTTGATCGATGTCGAACACAAAATCCCCTGTGGGAGTGAGCCTGCTCGCGATGGCATCACCTCGGTTCCGGCCCAAGCTGTTAAACTCCCGCGCCAAATTCCCTCCTGCAAGGCGCCCAGCATGTCTTCCTTGAATCAGGCGCTGCGCGCCGCCCTCGAACATCGCCAGGACCTGCTTGCCGAATTGCATCAGCAAGGCACCGATTGCTATCGTCTGTTCCACGGCAGCCAGGAAGGCGCCGGCGGCCTGACCATAGACCGCTATGGCCCACAGCTGCTGGTGCAAAGCTTTCACCAGTCGCTGGAGCGCGACGCGCTGCTGCAATTGCACGAGGCGATCAACCAGCATTTGGGCCTCGACACTCTGCTGGTCTACAACGACCGCTCCCGGGGCAATTCGCGCATCGACCGTGAAGACACGGTCTACCGTGCCGATGCGGCGGCGCTGGAGGATTTGGTCGGCCACGAATGGGGCCTCAATTACCGGGTTCGCGGGCGTCATGCCGGCCAGGATCCGCTGCTGTTTCTCGACCTGCGCAATACCCGTGGCTGGGTCAAAGCGCACAGCCAGAACAAAAGCGTGCTCAACCTGTTTGCCTACACCTGTGGCGTCGGGTTGAGTGCTGCGGCCGGTGGCGCCCGAGAGGTGTGCAACCTCGATTTCGCCGAGGGCAACCTGGCGGTCGGCCGTGAGAACGGGCTGCTCAATTCGCAGCTGCCAGCCATGCAATTCGTCCAGTCCGATTACTTCCCGGCGATCCGCCAACTGGCGGGTCTGCCAATCAGTCACCGACGCGGGCAGAAACTGCCGAGCTACCAACGCCTGGAACAGCGTCAGTACGATCTGGTGCTGCTCGACCCTCCCGCCTGGGCCAAGAGTGCTTTCGGCACCGTCGACCTGCTACGCGACTACCAGAGCCTGCTCAAACCCGCACTACTGACCACCGCCGACAATGGCGTGCTGATCTGCTGCAACAACCTGGCAAAGGTCAGCATGGACGACTGGCGTGAACAGGTATTGCGCTGCGCAGAGAAAGCCGGGCGACCGGTGCGCGAGTGGACAGTGATGACACCGGGCGCTGATTTTCCGTCGATGGATCAGCAGCCTCCGCTGAAAACGCTGATTCTGCAGCTCTGACATTTACCCAAAAATTCAGACAAATCCTGCAAAGCGTGGTCACTTCGGAACTGCAATCGCATGCCATACTCCAAGGCACTCCGATTCAGACAGATGAAGCCACACATGACCAAAGGATTGATTCGCGCTATCGGCGCCTTGTTGACTGCTCTGGCTCTCTACAGCTTGCTGGGGTTTCTGATTTTGCCGGGCATCGCGTTGCGGGTCGCCAACCAGCAATTGGCCAACTACGCCACGGTGCCCGCCCACCTTCAGCGGATCGAATTCAACCCGTTCAGCCTGGAAGTCACCCTTTGGGGCCTGGTCATCGGCGAGCCAGGCAAGGAACAGATCGGCTTCGAACGCCTGTACGCCAATCTGCAACTCGACAGTCTCTGGACCAAGGCCGTGCACCTGTCCGATATCGAACTGGACAAACTCAAGACTGAAATCCTCTTCAGCAAGGACGGCCAGCTCAACCTGCTCGGGCTGTTCAAATTGCCAGCGGGCGAACCCACCCCCGCCGACCCGGATGCCAAGCCGTTTCCGCTGCGCATCGAGCGGATCAAACTGGCGGGTGGCGCCCTGCACTTTGAAGATGCCCGGCCCAGCGAACCTATCGAATTCCTCTATGACAAACTCGACTTCGAGCTGAAAAACCTCAGCACCCTTCCCGACGACAGCGCCGACATGACCTTGGTGGCCATCGGCCCCAACGGCGGACAGGTCGACTGGACCGGCAACTTCAGCCTGATCCCGCTCGCCTCCGAAGGTAAGCTGAAAATCACCGATGGCAAGATGAAAGCCTTCTGGCCCTATGTGCGCGACGCAGTGCCCCTGAACCTCGAAAGCGGCATCATGAGCCTCAGCACCGATTACAAACTCAATCTGTCCAAAGAAACCGAACTGCTACTGAGCAATGTCGCCGTCAGTGTCGCGCCTTTCGCGATCAAGGCCCCGGACGGCCGACCTTTGGCGAAGCTTGAACGACTTGATATCAGCGAAACTACCGTAGACCTGGCCAAGCAACACGTGGTGGTCGGCAAGGTCCGCAGCCACAAACTGGAAACCTGGGCCGCCCTCGAAGCCGACGGGCAACTTGACTGGCAAAAGCTGTTCGCCAGTCAGCCGTCCAAACCCGCCGCCAAGGCCAAGGCCGAACCTGCCAGTGCGCCAGCGGCAGCCGACTCGCCCAAACCTGAACCGACGCCACCGAGCAAACCGTGGCAAGTGCTGCTCAAAGACGTGCAGTTGCGCGATTACCAGGTGCACCTTGCCGACCGCAAGGCGCAACCTGCTGTGGCGCTGGAAGTCGGCCCGTTGAATCTGGACCTGCAGAATTTCGACAGCCTTAACGGTTCGCCTTTTAATCTCAAGCTCGACACCGGCGTGGGCAAACAAGGCAAGGTGTTGGCCGACGGCGTGGTCAATCTCGCCCCGATCAGCGCCAAACTGAAGGTTCAGACCAAAGACATTGACCTGCGTGTCGCCCAGTCCTACATCACCCCATTCATCCGCCTGGAACTGCGTAGCGGCATGCTCGGCGGTGATCTGGCAGTCGATCTGAAAAGCACTGAGCCGCTGGCATTTAGCGTCACTGGCCGGGCTCAAGTCGATCAGTTGCACACCCTCGACACCCTTAAAACCCGCGACTTCCTCAAGTGGCAGCAGCTAGTGCTCGAAGGCCTGAACTATCAGCACGGTGATAGCCTGTCGATCGACAAGGTCAACCTGTTCCAGCCTTATGCGCGCTTCATGATCAACGAAGATCGCACCACCAGTATCGATGACCTGTTGATCCCGCAACCCCCCGATACCGCGGCCAAAACCACCGCCGGAAAACCGGCCAGTAACGGCAAGCCACTGGGCATACACATCGGCGGCATCGCCATCAATGACGGCTCGGCCAACTTCGCCGACTTCAGCCTGACACCGAACTTCGCCACCGCCGTGCAACAGCTCAACGGGCAGATCGGCACCATCGACAGCCGTCAGGCAAAACCGGCCAGCGTGGATATCAAAGGCAAGGTCGACCGTTATGCACCGGTGACCATCAAGGGCGCGGTCAATCCGTTCGACCCGATCGCCAGCCTCGACATTGCGACCAGTTTCAAACGTGTGGAGCTGACCACGCTCACCCCTTACTCTGGCAAATTCGCCGGGTATCGCATCCGCAAGGGCCGGCTCAACCTCGACCTGCATTACCTGATCATCAAAGGTCAGCTCAAGGCCGAGAACAAAGTGGTGGTCGAGCAATTGGAGCTGGGGGAAAAAGTCGACAGCCCGGATGCCGTGAGTCTGCCGCTGAAACTGGCAATTGCCTTGCTCAAGGATGTGGATGGCAAGATTTCCATCGAATTGCCTGTCACTGGCGACCTCAATAATCCGCAGTTCAGCGTCATGCCAATAGTCTGGCAAACCCTGCGCAACCTGATCGTCAAAGCCGCCGCTGCGCCGTTCAAACTGATTGGCGGACTGGTCAGTGGCGGCGGTTCCGAGGACTTGGGTACCGTATCGTTCGCACCGGGCTCAAGCGATTTGAACAAGGACGCCGAGGCCGCATTGGTAAAACTGTCCCAAGCCTTGAAGGAACGTCCGGCCCTGCGACTTGAAATCGAGGGTACGGCCGCCGCCAGCAGTGACGGCCCGTTGATTGCCGAACAACGCCTGGAGCGGGAGTACCAATACAACTACTACAAAATGCTCCAGCGTCGCGGCGACAAAGTCCCGGCCCAGGCTTCATTGCTGGTGGTCCCGGAAAACGAGAAAGGTGCGCTGCTGGAAGGCATTTACCGCACACGTCTGAAGACTCAGCCGCCCGCCGAATGGAATGACTTGGGCAAGGAAGAACGCACCGCCAAAATGCGCGCCGACGTGATCAAGTTCTGGAGCACCAGCGACGTGCTGCTGCGTCAGCTAGGGCAGGAGCGCGCCAGCAGCATCAAGGACTATCTGGTGGACAAAGGTCAGCTGGCCGATGACCGTGTGTACTTCATCGACGCCAACCTTGGCGAAGCGCAAAGTGATGGCCGGGTGATTACGCCGTTGCATCTGGATGCCGAGTGATGCTGAGAATATTGCTCGGTAGCCATTGAACTCAACACAATCTTGAGTGGCCGCAATTGTTTTGTGCAGCCATAGAACAGGCCCCGACACAAATGCCGGGGCCTGTAATGGCCACATCCTTATGGCCGTTCGCATGAACTCCTAAGAAGTGGCAGGCGTATTACTCAGCCCGTCTGCCACACCTTCTCCCGGTCCAGGCGAGAAGTTTTGCCTTACTCGGCTTTCAGGCCGTCAGCGGAGACCGCTTTGACGCCTTTGATTTTCTTGGTGATCGCCACAGCGGTGGATTTCTGGGAGGCAGTCACCGCAACCGAGGACGACAGGGACACTACGCCTTTGTTGGTTTCGACTTTGATGTCGGTACCAGGAATGCCTTTTTCGGTCAGCAGGTCGCTTTTAACTTTGGTCGTGATCCAGGTGTCGGAAGTAGCGTCCTCGGCCTTGGTCATTTCACCCGAAGCCAATGTCATTGGCGATTGAGTGGTGGTGGTCTGTGCGAATGCAGCGTTGGCCAGAGTCAGGGTCAGCGCGGTAGCAGTAGCGGCAGCGATAGCGAACTTCTTCATACGTGTAACTCCTGTTTTTCTAGAAAGTCTGCTGGTTGTCTTCTCAGCAGGGTTACTGGGTAGAGTGCGAACGCTGTGCCAACTTTGAAACAACAACTAAATCGTTTTAAATCAACAAGTTATAAATTTTGCATATTTTCGAAATCATGCAAAATGCATGACCTGGCGAAACTCTGCATGCAACTTGCGGGTTTTCACAAAGTTCCTAACACACTGAATTTTTTGCCTTTTTTTCAGTAGCGAGGCATTCGACAAACAAAAAAAAGCCCCGCAACCGAAACAGCGAGGCCGTGCTGGATGACAGCGTTTACGAGGCGGAACTGGTGCAACCTTTAGGCAGGTAGTCTTGTTCAGCAGTACTGGTACACGACCAGCCATTGGAAGCATCACGGATCAATTTAATGGTCTTGCTCAGCACTGGCGCCGGGGCATTCAAAACCGTGCAGGTGATGCTGCCATTACCTGTATCCACAGCGCCGGTGACCGCGACGGTGCAATTGCTGGTCGCGGCGTGACCCGCCGGCGCCACGTTGCCTATCGTTGGCGCCGTGCCCTGATTGATAGCATCTTCATACGGCACCTTCATTGCGGAAATCTCGGCCAGACCCGCCGTCAACTTTGCCCTGGCCTGATATTTGGAATACATCGGCAACGCAAACGTCGCCAGAATCCCGATGATCGCCACCACGATCAGCAGTTCGATCAGGGTAAAACCTTTCTGAGTTTTCATAGACAAGCTCCATGCATGAGTCGAAAGCTCATGATCTGAAAGAGCATCAGCACAGCCCATGCCAAGCGCTACACCCCCCTGTTCGCGGGGCGGCGAGTCGAATCAAAGACCGTTCCTCCCCCCAGTAACCGCACTATCTGACACTTTTTGTCACCTCAAGGCCGCTGGTTTGGCTCAGCGCCTTGACTAGGCTATAAGCCATGAAGAAATCAATCGGGTCACCAAGGACTGAACATGTCGGTCAAAGCAGCAAAAACAAATGTCTACGCCTGGGAAGGCACAGACAGGAAAGGCTCCAAAATGACTGGAGAGTTGAGCGGCCAGAACCCGGCGTTGATCAAGGCCCAACTGCGCAAGCAAGGCATCAGCCCCAGCAAGGTGCACAAGAAATCCGCGTCGATTTTCAACGTCGGCAAACGTATCAAGACTCAGGAAATTGCCCTGTTCACCCGGCAGATGGCGACCATGATGAAAGCCGGCGTGCCGCTGTTGCAGTCCTTCGACATTATCGGCGAAGGCTTCGATAACCCGGCCATGCGCAAACTGGTGGACGAGTTGAAGCAGGAAGTCGCGGCGGGTAACAGCTTCGCCGCGTCCCTGCGCAAAAAACCGCAGTATTTCGATGAGCTCTACTGCAACCTGGTGGATGCCGGCGAACAGGCCGGCGCCCTCGATACGTTGCTGGAGCGGGTGGCGACCTATAAGGAAAAGAGCGAAAGCCTCAAGGCCAAGATCAAGAAAGCCATGACCTACCCATTGGCCGTGGTGTTCGTCGCGATCATTGTCACGGGGATTTTGCTGGTCAAGGTGGTGCCGCAGTTCGAGTCGGTGTTCAAAGGTTTTGGTGCCGAACTGCCTGCCTTCACGGTGATGGTCATCGGCCTGTCGGCGCTCATGCAGCACTGGTGGTGGGCGATGCTCGGTGTGGGAATCGCGGCGATTTTCGGCGTGCGCCACGCTTTCAAAAAATCCCCGGGCTTTCGTGACTGGCTGGACACCTGGCTGTTGAAACTACCCCTCATTGGCACGCTGATGTACAAATCTGCCGTAGCCCGGTACGCCCGAACGCTGTCGACTACCTTTGCCGCCGGCGTGCCATTGGTCGAAGCGTTGGAGTCCGTGGCCGGTGCGACCGGCAACATTGTGTTCAAGCGCGCGGTACTGCGCATCAAGCAGGACGTGTCGAGCGGCATGCAGCTGAATTTTTCCATGCGTACTTGCGGCGTTTTCCCCAACATGGCGATTCAAATGACAGCCATTGGCGAAGAATCCGGCGCACTGGATGACATGCTCGATAAAGTCGCAGGTTTCTACGAAGACGAAGTGGACAACATGGTCGATAACCTCACCAGCCTGATGGAGCCATTCATCATGGTCGTGCTGGGTGTTATCGTCGGGGGCCTGGTGGTTGCAATGTACTTGCCCATCTTCCAACTCGGCTCAGCGATCTGACATGCCCTTGAATGAAATTCTGACGGTTTACCCAGCGTTCTTCGTGGTCCTCGCATTAGTGGTGGGCCTGGTCGTGGGCAGCTTCCTCAATGTGGTGGTCTGGCGCCTGCCCAAAATGCTCCACCACGAATGGCGGCTGCAAGCCCAAGACGTGCTGGGTGTCCCGCCCGAAGCGCCTGGCCCGACCTACAACTTGATGCTGCCCCACTCCCATTGCCCGCAGTGCGATCATCAAATTCGCGCCTGGGAAAATATTCCAGTGTTCAGTTACCTGCTTTTACGGGGGCGATGCTCAAACTGCGCCGCACCGATCAGCAAGCGCTATCCGCTGATTGAACTGGCCTGTGGCCTGCTCTCGGCATTTATCGCCTGGCATTTCGGATTCGGTTGGCAGGCCGGCATGGTGTTGATCTTGACCTGGGGCTTGCTGGCGATGAGCCTGATCGACGCCGAGCACCAACTGCTGCCGGATGTGCTGGTGTTGCCGCTGTTATGGCTTGGGTTGATCGTCAACAGCTTCGGGGTCTTCGTGTCATTGCATGAAGCGCTGTGGGGGGCGGTCGCCGGGTACATGGCGTTGTGGTCGGTTTTCTGGCTGTTCAAGCTGCTCACCGGCAAAGACGGTATCGGCCATGGTGATTTCAAGCTATTGGCCATGCTCGGGTCGTGGGGTGGCTGGCAAATTTTGCCACTGACGATCCTGCTGTCATCGCTCGTGGGCGCCATTCTCGGGGTGATTTTGTTGCGTCTGCGCAACGCAAAAACCTCGTCGCCAATCCCCTTTGGCCCCTATCTGGCGATTGCCGGCTGGATTGCCTTGCTCTGGGGTGGTCAAATAACCGACTTCTATTGGCAGTTTGTCGGTTTGAAATGAATACCCCTGTGGAAAAACCCTGGATTCTCGGCCTGACTGGCGGCATCGGCAGCGGCAAAAGCGCCGCTGCCCAACACTTTATCGACCTGGGTATCCACGTCGTGGACGCCGATCACGCGGCGCGCTGGGTGGTGGAGCCGGGACGCCCGGCGCTGGCCGCCATCGCCGAACACTTCGGCCCCGGCGTGCTGCAAGCCGACGGAACACTGGATCGTGCGGCCCTGCGCGCATTGATCTTTGAAGTGCCAGAGGAACGCCGGTGGCTCGAAGGCTTGTTGCATCCGTTGATCGGTGAAGAAATCGCGAACAATCTGGCCAAGGCACAATCGCCCTATGCAATTCTGGTTTCGCCGCTGCTGATCGAATCCGGGCAGACCGCCATAACCCAGCGGGTCTTAGTGATCGATGCCCCACAACAGCTACAAATCGAACGCACCTTGCAGCGTGACCAGTCCACTGAACAACAGGTCCAGGCGATCCTCAAGGCCCAGTCAAGCCGCGAGGATCGCGTGAGCCATGCCGACGATGTGGTGGTCAACGACCGCGATCTCGCCTGGCTGCACAGCGAGGTCGAACGCCTGCATCACTTTTACCTTACTTTGCGTGGAGGCCAGTCATGAGCCAACCAACAACCGTCGAATGCCCAACCTGTGGCGCCCCCGTGGAATGGACGGCCGAGAGCAAATTCCGGCCATTCTGCTCCGACCGCTGCAAACTGATCGACCTGGGTGCCTGGGCGTCCGAAGAAAACAAGATTCCAGTGGCTCCCGATGCCGAGGACGAGTTGTTCAGCGGCGATTTCGACCCGCGTCACTGATTTCTCAGGGCCGCATAAAACCGTAATCCTGGTCGTCATCGAGGTTTTCCGCGAGAAAACGCAACTCGTCGGCCAGGTCTTCGGTACTGCGCACTGTCTTGCTTTGCTGTACCACTGCGCTGAGCAAGGCGCGCAGGCTCAACCCCGGATCAAATCCCACCTCCTGCGCCCCATCCAGACTCTGACGCAGCTCCTGTCTTGCCCATTCGTACACACTCATGCCCATGCTCCTCAAGGTTTGGTCGAGCATGAGTTCGCCGGTCAACGGCCGATTTGATGTGGATCAAGACTTCGGATCGTCGTCTTTCCAGGGGGCCGAAAGGTAGCGTGTGCGATTGAACGTCTCCAGCCATTCCGGGCAAAACACCACCAGCGCGCTGACGATCATGCCGTTGATGAACGCTTCCGGAAAAATCAGCAGCCAAAGATAGCCGACAAAATCTTCCAGCCAGTACGGCATGGCAAAACGTTCGTCGTACCACAGCACCCACAGCGCCAGCAGCAGGCACAACAACGCCGACAGCGCCGCCGAAAAAAAGCCGGAACAGAAGATATACACAAAGGGATTACGCGGTTGCGCCCGCTCCACCAGGATGGCGATGCACTCGGTGACCAGCACGGGCAGTAAAATCAGCAGCGCCCCGTTTACACCCACGGCGACCAGGTCCTGACGCCCGAGCAGCACCAGCCCGAGCTGCGCAATCAAGCCGCCGACGATTGCCAGCGGCCAGTCCAGCAACAAGGTGACGGCCGTCATGCCGATGAAGTGATAAGACACGCCGGTATCGAAATCCCGCCGCACCAGCCACAGCATGAACAACGCGAACACTGTGCCGAACAGCAAATGCTGGCGCCGACTGTCGGTGAACAACTCAACCCAGGGCGCACGCCAGATGGCCCAAAGCAACACAGGCACATAGATCAACCAACCGACCGTCAGCGTTTCGGGTGACAACAACTCCGCGCCAATCATGTGGGTAACCCCTTGAACTCCACCGCAGACTCCTTGTGTGATAACGGCTCTGTGCCCAGCAGTCTACACCGGCACAAAAGTCGCTCTACCCGATGCAAAGCTTTCTGCTTGTCGCATTTGAACGCTAAGCTTGGGCCTATGGATGACTCTGATTATTTACGCCTGCTGACCATCGCGGCCGAGCAAGCCAACGCGTTCTTGTCCAATGCCCGCAAATGGGAGCGTGAGCGTTGGGTGTGTCAGCGCCTGCTGCAAGGCTTGAACATTCCCTACCGCGCCGATGAATTCGCCCCGGCCGGCGAGCCGCCGGACGTATTGTTTCGAGAGGCGAATTTCGAGGTGTTCTTCGTGCTCGATGAGGGCCGGCGACTGAACGACGAATGGCGCGACGAGCTGCAACGTCGGCGCAGTGCGTTTTCCCTGAGCCAGTTAGTACGACGCGAAGCCAAACCTAGACGCATCCCCGCCAATGAGTTTTTGCTGAGACTGGCGCCGACTTTGCGCAAAAAAGCGCACAACTACAAAGAACGCGGCATGGACCTGGGGGAGCTCGACATCATCGCTTTCGCCAGCCTCAAACGCGAAGTGCTGGACCTCAACAGCCATTTCCCACCGCCTACCGAATACCTGCGCCAGGGCTGGCGCTCACTGTCACTGGTCGGCCCGACGTTCGCCCGGGTGCTGTTCGCACACCCCGATGCACCAGACTTCTTGCGCAGTAACCTGGGGCGCAGCATCGTCTTCGATGTCGGTATCAGTTTGTGAGTCCATTGCAGGCATTGATCGCGCAAGTCCCGCAAACCGGCCGCGTACGCTGGATTGGCGTGCGCCCGGAATCACGCACAGAGATGATCGAACTGGAGGCCGTGGAGGCTCGGCTCGAAGCCGGCTTGACCGGCGATCATGCCCGTCCAGGCGTACGTAACGCTAGGCAGGTGACGTTGATTCAGTGGGAGCATCTGGCGGTGATCAGTTCGCTGATGGGCCGCCCGGACGATCAGCCGGTATTACCTAGTGATTTGCGGCGCAACCTCGTTATCAGCGGTATCAACCTGTTCAGCCTCAAGGGCAGGCGCTTCCGGATCGGTCAGGCGATTTTCGAAACCACCGGCTGGTGCCAGCCTTGTGCGCGCCTTCAAAACAACCTTGGTCCCGGGACTTTTCAGGCCGTGCGCGGACATGGCGGAATCACCGCCCGAGTGATACAAAGTGGGATCATTCACCTGGACGACACGGTGAGCGTCGAGCCCATCCCGGACAGCGGCTATGCTCCGTTCAATGTTCGTTAAATCAGCCTGTAGCTTCTATACATTCAGCAACGTCTACCGACGAGGCCTTTATGACCAGCCGCCTGAACCCCGACGACCAAAAGCATGTCGAAGAGTACCTGCACTTGTCCCAGCACCAAGTCGAGCGCCGGCCTTTCCGGCCGTGGATGCTCCTGGTGGTGGTACTGGCAGCGACCATTGGTCTGGGCCTGTTGAGCCGACTTATCAGTTACCTGACGCTATGAGCTGCCTCGCGCTCGCTCGGTTAACTGCACCGATTTCTTTTAGCCTTGCGAGATATCCCCATGACTCATCGTATTGTCATCGTTGGCGGCGGCGCCGGCGGTCTGGAGTTGGCTACCCGTCTGGGTAAGACTCTGGGCAAGCGCGGTACGGCCAATGTGATGCTGGTCGACGCGAACCTGACCCACATCTGGAAACCGCTATTGCACGAAGTGGCAGCCGGGTCGCTGAACTCTTCAGAAGACGAACTCAACTATGTTGCCCAAGCCAAATGGAACCACTTCGAGTTCCAGCTGGGGCGCATGAGCGGACTCGATCGCACGCTGAAAAAAATCCAGCTGGCCGCCACTTACGACGAAGCGGGGCTGGAACTGGTGCCTGCCCGTGAAGTGGGTTACGACTCACTGGTGATTGCCGTCGGCAGCACCACCAACGATTTCGGCACCCAAGGCGCGGCGCAACACTGCCTGTTCCTCGACACGCGCAAACAGGCCGAGCGTTTCCACCAGCAACTGCTCAACCACTATCTGCGCGCCCATGCCGGGCAAACCGACAAAGTCGAACAGATCAGTGTGGCCATCGTTGGCGCCGGCGCCACCGGGGTTGAACTGGCCGCCGAGTTGCACAACGCGGCGCACGAATTGGCCGCGTATGGCCTGGACCGGATCAAACCGGAAAACATGCACATCACCCTGATCGAAGCCGGTCCACGAGTATTGCCTGCCCTGCCGGAACGTATAGGCGGGCCTGTGCATAAAACCCTGGAGAAACTCGGAGTTAACGTCATGACCAATGCAGCGGTCAGTGAAGTGACTGCCGATAGTCTGATTACCGCCGATGGCAAAGTGATCAACGCCAGCCTGAAAGTCTGGGCCGCCGGGATTCGTGCACCGGGTTTCCTCAAGGACATCGACGGCCTGGAGACCAACCGCATCAACCAACTGCAGGTGCTGCCCACCCTGCAAACCACTCGCGACGAGAACATCTTCGCTTTCGGCGATTGCGCGGCTTGCCCGCAACCGGGAACAGATCGCAATGTGCCGCCACGTGCCCAGGCGGCGCATCAGCAAGCTTCGTTGCTGGCCAAATCGCTGAAGCTACGGATCGAAGGCAAACCGCTGCCTACGTACAAATACACCGATTACGGCTCGTTGATCTCGCTGTCGCGTTTTTCGGCGGTGGGTAACTTGATGGGCAACCTGACCGGCACTGTAATGCTGGAAGGTTGGCTGGCGCGGATGTTTTACGTGTCGCTGTACCGCATGCACCAGATGGCGCTGTATGGCGCGTTCCGTACGGCGATGCTGATGCTGGGCAGCAAAATCGGGCGTGGGACTGAGCCGCGACTCAAGCTGCACTAAATACTCGGCGCCTGTCAGGGCCTCATCGCGGGCAAGCCCGCTCCCACAGTTGATCTGTGCAGGACGCAGATCCAATGTGGGAGCGTGGCTTGCCCGCGATGCAGGCGCCTCGGTCTAACCTGCGAAAACTTCTGTGTCTCACTGTATCTCCCCCCGCGATTTAGCCCCTTCGCTTACAAACTCCCCCCTTGCGCGACACAGTAGCGATACACCACTCCCGCTAAATGACCACACCCGAGCAAGGCAGCACGCCTGCTTCGGTTGTCGCCGCACTTACGTGGCAACCCTTTATCAAGCGGTTGTGTCGTGCAACCCAGGAGAATTGAAATGTCCCGTACCACCAAAAACACTATCGGTCTGCTTGGCGCTGTTCTGGCCGGTGGCATGATGTTGACCGGCACCGTATTCGCATCGCAGCCACTGACTCAAGGCTATCTGCTGGCCTCAGCTGAACAGGTGGTGAAAACCTCTGAAGGTAAATGCGGTGAAGGTAAGTGTGGCGATGCATCGATGGCCAAGACCGACACCGATGGCGACGGCAAGGTCTCCCGTGCGGAATTCTTGAAAGTTGCACCGAAATCCAATTTCGACAAGATCGATACCAACCACGACGGCTTCATCGACGAGCAAGAAGCGTTCAATAACGTGAAAGCCAACTACGAAGCCAACGGCAAGAAAATGCCAAAAGGTTTGTTCGAGCACCTGAAAGATCAAGACGGCGCTTAAGCCTCTGGGTACCACGCCCCGCTATCTCCACCGAGAAGCGGGGTTTTTTGATTTTCACAGACAAAAAAAATCCCCATATCTTTCGATACGAGGATTTTTAATATGGTCGGGGTAAGGGGATTCGAACTCCTGACATCCTGCTCCCAAAGCAGGCGCGCTACCGGACTGCGCTATACCCCGGTAAAAAAAAGGCGACCTTTACAAGTCGCCTTCTTCGATCAGCGCTTTTGGCCTCTGATCTTAAGATTCGATTCCAGCGTTAACTGGTTTCAAAAATGGTGGGTCGTGTGGGATTCGAACCTACGACCAATTGGTTAAAAGCCAACTGCTCTACCAACTGAGCTAACGACCCAAAAATGGTCGGGGTAAGGGGATTCGAACTCCTGACATCCTGCTCCCAAAGCAGGCGCGCTACCGGACTGCGCTATACCCCGGTTTGAAATTGGCTCCGTGACCAGGACTCGAACCTGGGACCCAATGATTAACAGTCATTTGCTCTACCGACTGAGCTATCACGGAACTACATATTTCAATTTACAACGGTGAAGCTTTTTGCGTTCTCTTCGACCCGTTCGCATCGCTGCGTTCGTGTGTCTGAGGCGCGCTATTCTACAATCTTCAGAACCTCTGTCAACCCCCTAAATTGCTTTCAAGTTAATGATTTGCAACTTATTTTGGATTCCTGCTTGGGGAGCGGAAACCCTGGCGGGTGACTTACTGCGGGGCGCACTTTACAAGCCTTTTCCTTAGAGTTCAACAGCCTGGCGAAAAAAAGGCCTCGCAATGCGAGGCCTCATCAGTTTTGCTGCCTGAATGGATCAGACGAATACGATTTCGTCGTTCTCCACTACGCCCTTGGCGGTCTCGCCGGGCAGGAAACGCCCCGACAGAATCAACTGAGCCAGCGGGTTCTCGATCCAGCGCTGAATCGCTCGTTTGAGCGGACGTGCGCCGTACACCGGGTCGTAACCCACCGCGATCAGCTTATCCATGGCCTCAGGGCTCAACTCCAGTTTCAGCTCACGCTCGGTCAGGCGACTGCGCAGGCGACCCAACTGGATCTCCGTAATGCCCGCAATCTGATCCCGCGCCAATGGCTCGAAGATCACCACTTCGTCGACCCGGTTAATGAACTCCGGCCGGAAGTGGGTGGAAATTGCATCCATCACCGCCGCGCGCTGTGCCTCACGATCACCGACCAGTTCCTGGATCTGCACCGAGCCCAGGTTGGAGGTCATGACGATCACGGTGTTCTTGAAATCCACCGTGCGGCCATGACTGTCGGTCAAGCGGCCGTCTTCCAGCACTTGCAGCAAGATATTGAACACATCCGGGTGGGCCTTCTCGACCTCGTCCAGGAGGATCACCGAGTAAGGCTTGCGACGCACCGCCTCGGTCAGGTAACCGCCCTCTTCATAGCCTACATAGCCTGGCGGCGCACCAATCAGCCGGGCCACGGAATGTTTCTCCATGAACTCGGACATATCGATCCGCACCATGGCCTCTTCAGTATCAAAGAGGAACTCGGCCAATGCCTTGCACAGCTCGGTTTTACCGACACCGGTTGGGCCGAGGAACATGAACGAACCGCTCGGGCGATTCGGGTCGGACAACCCCGCCCGGGAACGCCGCACCGCGTTGGAGACCGCGATCACCGCTTCGTCTTGGCCGATCACGCGCTGGTGCAACAGGCTTTCCATCTTCATCAGTTTGTCGCGCTCGCCTTCGAGCATTTTCGACACCGGAATACCGGTCCACTTCGACACGACTTCAGCGATTTCTTCCTCAGTCACCTTACTGCGCAGCAACTGGTTCTCGCTTTTACCGTGCTGATCAACCATTTGCAGGCTGCGTTCCAGGTCCGGGATCACCCCGTATTGCAGCTCGGCCATACGGTTCAGGTCGCCTTTACGGCGCGCGGCTTCCAGTTCCTGACGGGACTGTTCGATTTTCTGCTGAATCTGCGCAGAACCCTGGACTTCGGCTTTTTCCGAATTCCAGATTTCTTCGAGGTCCGAGTACTCACGCTCAAGACGGACGATTTCTTCCTGGAGTTTTTCCAGGCGTTTGATCGCCGCCTCATCGCTTTCTTTCTTCAGTGCCTGAGATTCCACCTTCAACTGAATCAGGCGACGCTCCAGACGGTCCAACACTTCCGGCTTGGAGTCGATCTCCATCCGAATACGGCTGGCCGCTTCGTCGATCAGGTCAATGGCTTTGTCCGGCAATTGGCGATCGGTAATGTAGCGATGACTGAGCTTGGCCGCGGCGATGATGGCGCCGTCGGTGATCGCCACCTTGTGGTGAACCTCGTAACGCTCTTTGAGGCCACGCAAAATCGCGATGGTGTCTTCTTCGCTCGGCTCGTCCACCAGGACTTTCTGGAAGCGCCGTTCGAGGGCTGCGTCCTTCTCTATATATTGGCGGTACTCGTTAAGCGTGGTCGCGCCGACGCAATGCAGTTCACCGCGCGCCAGCGCAGGTTTGAGCATATTGCCCGCATCCATCGAGCCTTCGCCTTTACCGGCGCCGACCATGGTGTGCAGTTCGTCGATGAACAGAATGATCTGCCCTTCCTGCTTCGACAGCTCGTTGAGCAGCGATTTCAGGCGTTCTTCAAACTCACCGCGATACTTCGCACCGGCAATCAGCGCCCCCATGTCGAGGGACAACAAGCGCTTGCCTTTCAGGCCATCCGGCACTTCGCCATTGATGATGCGTTGGGCCAGACCTTCGGCGATGGCGGTTTTACCCACGCCAGGCTCACCGATCAGCACCGGGTTGTTCTTGGTACGGCGTTGCAGGACCTGAATGGTCCGGCGAATTTCATCGTCACGGCCGATTACCGGATCGAGCTTGCCTTCTTCGGCACGCTTGGTCAGGTCGACGGTGTATTTATCCAGCGCCTGGCGCGACTCCTCGTGGTTGGCGTCGTTGACCGCTTCGCCGCCACGCAGGTTATTGATCGCGTTTTCCAGGGCTTTCTTGCTCACGCCCTGCCCCAACAACAACTTGCCGAGCTTGCTGTTTTCGTCCATGGCGGCGAGCAACACCAGCTCGCTGGAGATGAATTGGTCGCCCTTCTGTTGGGCAAGACGATCAGCCTGATTCAGCAGACGCGCCAAGTCCTGCGACATGTTCACGTCGCCGGTCGGGTTCTGGATTTTCGGCAGTTGATCGAGCTCTTTGGTCAGCTCTTTACGCAGGCTGTTGACGTCGAAACCGACCTGCATCAGCAGGGGTTTGACCGAGCCGCCCTGCTGTTCGAGCATGGCCTGCATCAAGTGCGCCGGTTCGATACCGGGATGGTCGAGGCCGACAGCCAGGGATTGGGCGTCGGATAGTGCTAACTGCAATTTGCTGGTTAAACGATCTATACGCATGGGTCACCTTCCTTTTGAGCAGGCCGGACCTATAAAACATCCTGAATGAAGAAACCTGCCAGATACCGTTATAGATGCGGTCGATTCTGGGAGTTTCAAGCATCGTGACGTTGATGCAGATCAGAGAAGTCTAGCGTTTGTGCCCGGTCTCACGAATACGTTCCTCTTTTGACGAGTGGCTGTTGTCGTCAGGCAAGGCGCCGCGACGAGTCATAGCCCGCTATGGCGAGGAGCGGCAACGCAGCATGGCGGCAACAGACACCGTCAAAAAGGAACAGTATTCGTGAGACAGGGCACTACAGCCAGATAAGAGAGGCAAACCGGCCGGTGCGTGGACTGCGGCGGTAAGAAAAGAAGCGAGGATCGGTCACGGTACAAAAACCGCCGCCATAAACAGCAGTGACACCGCGAGCCGCCAGACGCAAACGCGCCAGCTCATAGATGTCGGCCATGAACTTGCCAGCATTGGCGCTCGGCACAAAGGCTTTCGCGGCTTCAGGCAATTGCTCAACGAAGGTTTCGCGCACTTCCGGGCCGACTTCAAAGGCGTTGGGGCCAATGGCCGGGCCGAGCCAGACCAGCACGTCTGCAGGCGGCACGTCCAGACTGTCGAGCGTCGCTTCCAGCACACCTGCCGCCAACCCGCGCCAACCGGCATGGGCTGCCGCAACGCGAGTGCCAGCACGGTCGCAGAACAGCGCTGGCAAACAGTCCGCTGTCATCGCCGCGCAGGCAATACCGGGCGTGTCTGTCCAACTGGCGTCAGCAGTGGCTACCAGGCCTGGGTTCGCATGGGCCACGGCGATGCCGTGAACCTGTTGCAGCCAGGCCGGTTGAATAGAGAAATGATCCGTGAGGCGACGGCGATTTTCGGCCACAGCTTCGGGGCTGTCGTCGACATGATCGCCGAGGTTGAGGCTGTCGAACGGCGCCAGACTGACGCCGCCCGCACGGGTGGTCACACAGGCTTTCACCCCGGCAGGCGCAGGCCAGTCGGGAATCAGCCAGTCACTCATCCGATGAACGCCTCACGGTCTTGCTTGAGCAGGGTCAGCAACCAGACGAAATCGTCCGGCAACGGTGATTCCCAGCTCATGCGTTTACCGGTGGTCGGGTGATCCAGCTCCAGGAACCGCGCATGCAGGGCCTGACGCGGGAACGCCTTCAACGATTCGACCATGGTCACACTGGCTGCCGGAGGGATACGGAAGCGACCGCCGTAGGCAGGGTCTCCGACCAACGGATAGTTGATGTGAGCCATGTGCACACGAATCTGGTGCGTACGACCGGTTTCCAGCTTCACCCGCACGTGAGTGTGGGAGCGGAAACGCTCGAGCACGCGGTAGTGGCTGACGGCTTGCTTGCCACCTTCCATCACCGCCATGCGCTGGCGTTGCTGGCCGTGACGACCGATGGGCGCGTTGATCTTGCCACCCGCCGTCACCACACCGATCACGATGCACTCGTAGATCCGGCTTACGCTGCGGCTCTGCAATTGCGTGACAAGCTGTGTCTGCGCCTGAATGGTCTTGGCCACCACCATCAAACCGGTGGTGTCCTTGTCCAGGCGATGCACGATACCGGCGCGGGGGACATTAATAATGTCCGGCACGTGGTGCAGCAAGGCGTTGAGCAAGGTGCCATCAGCGTGGCCAGCAGCCGGATGCACCACCAGGCCCGCAGGTTTGTTGATCACCAGGATGTCGTCATCTTCATAGACAATGTCTAGCTCGATGTCTTGAGCGATCCATTCGCCCTGAGCTTCCTGCTCGGCAGTCAGTTCAAGAATGGCGCCACCGTGAACGATGTCTCGCGGGCGGATAACCGCCCCATCCACAGTCAGGCGGCCGTCTTTGATCCAGGCGGAAAGGCGCGAGCGCGAGTGCTCAGCGAATAATTGTGCGGCGACTTGATCGAGGCGTTGGCCGCCCAATTCGGACGGCACCTCTGCGCGAAGTTCAATTTTATCGGACATGCTCAGACTAGGCGTCGGCACAGCCTTTGGTTTCGGCTGCGCGCTTGTGGTTAAATACGGCGTCTTTTGCCCCGAGGCTATACAACGGGGCGCTCATCATAACAGGACGGCCCCGCCCAAGACAGCGGCCGTCATAGGGACGCAAGCCGCCATGCAAGTGAAACACCTGCTGCTGATCGCCATCCTCGCATTGACCGCTGCTTGCTCATCGAAGGAAGTCGTAGACGAAAACCTTAGCGAAGTCGAGCTGTACCAGCAGGCTCAACAAGATTTGGACAAGAGTAGCTACACCAGCGCCATTACCAAGCTGAAGGCTCTGGAATCGCGTTATCCGTTCGGTCGCTACGCTGATCAGGCTCAACTGGAGCTCATCTACGCGAACTACAAAAACACCGAGCCAGAAGCTGCCAAGTCGGCCGCCGAGCGTTTCATTCGCCTGCACCCGCAGCACCCGAACGTGGATTACGCCTACTATATGAAAGGTCTGACGTCCTTTGATCAGGACGTTGGCCTGTTGGCGCGTTTCCTGCCACTGGACATGACCAAGCGCGATCCGGGTGCCGCTCGCGACTCTTTCAACGAGTTCGCCCAACTGACCAGCCGCTTCCCGAATAGCCGCTACTCGCCGGACGCCAAGCAGCGCATGATTTACCTGCGCAACTTGCTGGCAGCCTACGAGATTCATGTTGGCAACTATTACCTGACCCGTCAGGCCTATGTCGCCGCCGCGAACCGTGGCCGTTACGTGGTGGAAAACTTCCAGGATACCCCGTCCGTCGGTGACGGTCTGGCGATCATGACTGAAGCCTATCAGCGTATGCATCTGGACGAACTGGCGGCCACCAGCCTCGAAACCCTGAAGCTCAACTACCCGAAACACCCAAGCCTGGAAGACGGTCAGTTCAAGCCTTCGGTCGCCGAAGCTGACAACCGTTCGTGGTTGAGCAAGGCCACACTGGGCCTGATCGAGTCCCGTCCGCCACTGCCGCCGGGCGAAACCCGCGCCAACCAAGACGTGCAGAGACAGTTCCAGGATGCCAAGGACGCGATTCCGAGCGAACTGAAGCCTAAAGATGGAAATGACGACGCGATCGAAGAAGAGCAACACAACTCCGAAGGCAACAACAGTGACCGCTCGTGGTTCAGCTACATGACCTTTGGGGTGTTCGACTGACACCTGCGGTTGTACAAAAAGGAGCCTTGCGAGGCTCCTTTTTTGTGGGTGTGATGATTACGCTGTGCGCTCGGCATGACCTTGGCTAAACTGCTGGATCACTCGTCATAAAGCAGCTCACCATGGTTGGTAAATTGTTCTGGATCGCCCTGATTGTTGTGGCGGTATGGTTCTGGCTGAAATCCAAGAGACAGGCAGCCGCGCCGAAATCTCCTGCCGAGCTGGAGGCTGCTCCGATGGTCCGCTGCGCCCATTGCGGCGTGCACCTGCCCCGCGACCGCGCGCTAAGCCTTCAACAACAGTGGTATTGCAGCCAGGCTCACCTGGAGCAAGGCCCGGGCCCTAGTGGTCGCTGAGACGTCCAGTCCCGGCGACAAACAGGCGCAGCGACTGCTGCGCCTTTATCACCTCTACCGCTTAAGCGTCGGCATCACTCTGGTGGTGTTGATGACCAGCAACCTCGACAACGGGTTGCTGGCGTTCGCCAATGGCGACCTGCTGCGCAGTGGCAGCTGGTTGTACCTGGTGCTGAATATTCTGCTGGTGGTGTTTCCGGGAAACACCCGACGGCCGGCACAGCTGTTCAGCCTGGCGCTGGTCGACGTCTTGCTGCTCTGCGGTTTGTTTTACGCCGCTGGCGGAGTGGCCAGTGGCATCGGCAATCTGTTGATCGTGTCGGTGACCATCAGCAATACTCTGCTGCGTGGACGTATCGGCCTGTCAGTCGCCGCAGTCGGCGCACTGGGCATCGTCGGTTTGAATTGGCTACTGAGCTACAGCCACCCGGCCAGCCCCAACGATTACCTGCAAGTCGGCACGCTCGGCGCGCTCTATTTTGCCGTGGCATTGCTGGTGCAAGGCCTGACAAGACGCCTGGAAGTCAGCGAACACCTCGCCGAACGGCGGGCCAGCGAAGTGGTGGGGCTCGAAACACTCAACGCGCTGATCCTGCAACGCATGCGCACGGGCATTCTGGTGCTCGACGAACACCGTCGGGTGCAACTGGCCAATCACAGTGCATTGACTTTCCTGGGGCACAAAGCCCTCAGCGGACAGCTGATCGATGATTCTTCGCCAACGCTGGTCGAACGTCTTCAGCTGTGGCTCAACAATCCGACCCTTCGCCCGCAAAGCCTGAAAATCCCCGGCAGCGGCCTGGAGCTGCAACCCGGTTTCATTGCCCTGGACCAAAGCCCTAATCACCAGACCCTGGTTTTTCTCGAAGACCTCGCTGAGGTCGCACAACAGGCTCAACAACTAAAACTCGCCGCCCTCGGTCAACTGACGGCGGGTATTGCCCATGAAATCCGCAATCCATTGGGCACCATCAGTCATGCCGCGCAATTGCTGCGCGAATCAGAGGAACTCAAGGGGGCAGATCGGCGTCTGACCCAGATTATTCAAGACCACTCTGAGCGAATGAATCGGGTTATCGAAAACGTCCTGCAACTGTCCCGCCGCCAGCAAACCGTACCGCAACGGCTCGATCTGAAGCCATGGCTGGAAAAGTTCGTCGCCGAAACCCGTGAGGGCGCGACCGAGGCTCAGCGCATTCACCTGCACATAGGCTCAGGCGACTTCAGCACCTTGATGGACCCGAACCAGCTCAACCAAATTCTGGACAATTTGTTGCGCAATGCGTGGCGCCATAGCGCCCTGAATCACGACGTGGCCCAAGTCTGGCTCGAGTTGTTTGTCGATGCCGAGACCCAGTTACCGATGCTCGAAGTCGTGGACAACGGCCCCGGCGTGGCACCGGACCAGCAAGTGCATTTGTTCGAACCGTTTTTTACCACCAGTAGCCAAGGCACGGGCCTTGGCCTTTATATGTCCCGTGAGCTGTGCGAAAGCAATCAGGCACGCCTAGACTTCCAACCACGCCAAGGCGGCGGCTGCTTTCGCATTACTTTTGCCCACGGACGGAAACAAAGTTGAACATGAGCCCACGGCCCAAAGTCCTGATCGTCGACGACGAACCGGATATCCGCGAACTCCTGGAAATCACCCTGGGACGGATGAAACTCGATACCTTCAGTGTCCGCAACCTGGGCGATGCCCAAGCCTTGTTGGCCCGGGAAACCTTCGATCTGTGCCTGACCGACATGCGCCTGCCCGACGGCACCGGCCTTGAGTTGGTGCTGCACATCCAACAGCGTTACTCGCAGGTGCCGGTGGCGATGATCACCGCCTACGGCAGCCTCGAAACTGCGATCAACGCACTCAAGGCCGGCGCCTTCGACTTCCTGACCAAACCGGTCGACCTCACTCGGCTGCGAGAACTGATCACCAGCGCCCTGCGCTTGTCTGCGCCAGGCGAAGCCAACACAGCCATTGATCGCAGGCTACTGGGCAATTCCCTGCCCATGCGCAGCCTGCGCAAACACATCGACAAACTCGCGCGCAGCCAGGCCCCGGTATACATCAGCGGCGAATCCGGTAGTGGCAAAGAATTGGTCGCCAGACTGATCCATGAGCAAGGACCGCGAGCCCATCAACCCTTCGTCCCGGTCAACTGTGGGGCGATTCCGTCAGAGCTGATGGAAAGCGAGTTCTTCGGGCATCGCAAAGGCAGTTTCAGTGGCGCCATTGAAGACAAACCCGGACTGTTCCAGGCCGCCCATGGTGGCACGCTATTCCTCGATGAAGTCGCGGATTTGCCTTTGGCCATGCAGGTCAAACTGCTGCGCGCGATTCAGGAAAAAACGGTTCGCTGGGTCGGCGAACAACAGGAAACTGTGGTCGATGTACGCATCCTTTGCGCCACCCACAAAGACCTCGATGCCGAAGTCTCTGCCGAACGATTTCGCCAGGATTTGTACTACCGGCTCAACGTAATCGAACTGCGGGTTCCCTCCTTGCGCGAACGCCGTGACGACATCGAACCACTGGCCAGCCATGTGCTCAAGCGCTTGGCAGCCGGCAGCGGGCAACCCGCCGCAACGCTCCACCCACTCGCCCTGAATGCGCTGAAAAATTACCGTTTTCCGGGGAATGTTCGGGAACTGGAGAACGTGCTTGAACGGGCTCATACCTTGTGCGAGAACAAGCAGATCGAATCCAGCGACCTACGCCTGGCCGAAGGAAATTGCACCGCAGAGACCGGCGTGCCTGACCTGACGCAGATCGACAACCTGGAAAATTATCTGGAAAACGTCGAACGCAAACTCCTCCTCCAGGCGCTGGAGGAAACCCGCTGGAACCGCACGGCGGCGGCTCAGCGGTTGAATCTTTCGTTCAGGTCGATGCGTTACCGGCTGAAGAAACTGGGTCTGGATTGAGGGCCCCATCGTCGGAACGCCGCCCGGAGCCGGCTCGCTCCTACAGGGAATTTGTGTCATTCACAGATCAACTGTGGGAGCGAGCCTGCTCGCGATAGCTATCTGCCCAACGACACATAACCAGCGGTCAAATTCGCCCGATCGGTGCATACGGTGCAGGATCAATTATCGGCACCCTGCCCAGCATCACATCCGCAAACAACTGACACGACGCCGGCGCCAGCACCAGCCCATTGCGGTAATGCCCGCAATTGAGCCAAAGCCCTTTAAACCCTGGCACCTGACCGATGTAAGGAATGCCTTCCGGCGAGCCCGGCCGCAACCCGGCCCAATGCCCAACCACTTCGGCATCCACCAATGCCGGAATCAACTCCACCGCCGATGCCTTCAGGCTTTCCAGCGCCGAATCGGTCGGCGTCTTGTCGTAGCCTTCATGTTCCAGCGTACTGCCGATCAGAATGTGCCCGTCGCGCCGAGGAATCGCATATCGCCCCTTGGCCAGCACCATGCTCGGCAAAAAATCTGCCGCGCACTTATACAGAATCATTTGCCCTTTTACCGGTTCGACCGGCAGTTCCAGCCCCAGGCTTTTCAGTAAATCACCGCTCCAGGCGCCGGCGGTCAGCACCACTTGATCACCAGCAATGGCACCCGTCGCGGTCTGCACGCCAACGACCCGATCGCCTTCACGAATAAACCCGCTGACTTCGCACTGCTCGTGAATTGTCACATTCGGCAACCCCAGCAAGGCCGCTTTCAGCGACTTCACCAGCCGTGGATTGCGCACATTGGCCACATCGGCCATGTACACCGCTCGCGAAAAATCCGCGCCCAGCACCGGCACCGCATCGTGTGCCGCCGAGATATCCACAGCCCGTAGCGGACGGTTCTCGCGCTCGGCCCAGGCCAGCGCCTCAGCCTCGTCATCCAGATCCAGCCAGTACAGACCGGTAGTGTGAACTTCAGGGTCAACCCCGGTCGCGGCGAACAGTCGCTCACCGAGTTGCGGATAAAAATCCTGGGACCAATGCGCCAACGCTGTGACTGCCGGGCTGTAGCGCCACGGGTACAGCGGCGAAACAATCCCGCCCCCTGCCCATGACGACTCCTGCCCGACGTTCGAACGATCCAGCAGCACAACGCTGTGCACTTCGGACGCGAGATTGAACGCCGTCAGCAGCCCAATCACGCCGCCGCCGACAATCACCACTTGCTGTTGCCTGATCATGTTCAGATCCAACCGTTAAATAGACAGAGGGCGTAAATGGCGCCCCCCCAAAAAAACTCAGCCACCCCAGCAATCTTTGGCCGTCAACCCGTCTGTCGCATTGACCATGCTTCTGACACCAGTATTGGAGAGGGTGAAATCCCCGCACTTGTCGGTGGCCATGCTCGAACCGGACTTGCGCACCGCTGTCAGCAAGAAGGTTTGGTCAGTGAGGGTCGGGGTGATGGTGTAATAGTCATTGCCGGCGCTCAGCCCAGTGGCATCGGTGTAGGCATTTTTCTGGGAGTAGTACCGCTCAAGGATCTGCGCCTGCTCCGATAACACTCCGGCAATTTCGCTACGCCGGCCCTTATTCAGGTATTCGGTGAAGCTCGGGGCGGCAATAGTCAGGACGATCCCGATGATCGCAATCACGATCATGATTTCGATCAGGGTAAAACCTCGGTTGGATCTACGCATGCCTCAACTCTCACTTACTGTATTTGTCGCCACATGATGCGACGGCTGCCGCCGCCGGTTTTTTCCACCACTGGGGTGATCACGTCTCCGGAATCATTTCCGGTGATGTCATTGGCGATGCCATCGGAGGGCGGATTATCGCCGATATAGATCACCCCGCTGGAAATTGCGTCGGGATTATCGACCACGCCATCGCCATTGCCGTCGAGCATCTTAACGCTGAACGCTTCGGGCAGCTTCAGGCAGATTGCCGTCAACCCCTGTCTGTCGCGATAGAAACCGTACCAATTGCCAGCGGCCAGACATCGACGTTTACTCGGGGTTGGCGGGTCCGGCGACGTAAAACAATAGGCCGGCATCGACAGGCACAGCAGCAACCCAACGCCATACCACCGCAGTCGCCATGCAATGTGGCGCTTAGTATTTTGCATAAATACTCTCCACCACACTGCGCGAATGGCCCGCAAGACCTACTGCCGTCACCCGGTACAGGGTTGCCGTGGTGTGAGTCGGTAAATTCACTGCAGCCCGGGAAGAGCCGATGTTTTGCACACCATAAAAGCCGGCTCCGGAAGCGATCCAGGTCACCCCCGAAGCGGAATTAACCCCAGCGGCAGTCACGGACTTTGACTCGGGTGGCGGTGAGCACTGACGGCCACTGCCGCAAATCGGCAGTGAATAACCGTCCCGCCGCACGGCACTTTCCCCCACACGCAGCGCAGCTTCTGCACCTTGAAACGACTGATTGCGCAGCCCCAAACCACCCGCCATTTTTTCTTGCAGGATGGCGTTTTGCATCGAAGAAAGGCCGATCAACGTCAGCAACAACAGAAACACCAAGCTGACCAGCAGCGCCATGCCACGTTGGGCCTGGAAAGTCAGGGGCGAACAACTCATCTGCTCTCCTCTCACAGCAAGCGGTTGCGCAAAGCGGCAACCACGTTGAAGGTTTGGTCGCGCACTCGATGGTTCGGGTCCGTGAGTGTCAGGCTCAGGCGAACACTGCGAATTCGAGCGGGGTCCGACGGCTGGTCGCTGTAACTGGAAGCCGCAACATCTGTGGCAGAACTGGCGAGACCGAAACTCACATTGAACGCACTGACGTGATCTACCAGCACCTGTTGCGTCCGCGCTCTGACACCCGTCCCCATCATCAACTGATTATCGCGGTAGCTGTAAATCAGCCGTCGAATCGGAAACGCTAGTTGTCCGGGCGCCGGCATCGCCGCTTTGGTATAGGCCCGTGCGTCATTGCGACAGTCGGACACCACGGTCCAGGTTGGCACCCCGCCCGCGCCGCCGACATCCGCCGTCACCAGGGTCAGCTTGTGGTTGACGTTGTCCCAACTGATGGGCGTTATCTGGCTGGCGTTGAAATCCCCCGCATCACTTGAGTCAGTAATAGTCCCCAGACAGCCGAACATGCCGACCATGCGAATTTCCTGAATCATCTTGCTCAACACAAATCGTGCGTCTTCCTGCATGCCGGCGGAGAGGTTCTGGCTGACGTAAGTATTTTTGGCCGCGATGAAAATCTGCACCACACCCAGTACCACGATCAGACTCAATGCCAGCGCAATCAGCAACTCGATCAAACCGAACCCTCGGCTGGAGCGGCTCATGGCGTGGACACCGGGTCGACCGTGGCGCGACTGGTCAAGACGAAACTGCGGCGCGAGTTGGCGGTATTGGCGGCGCGCGAGTCATCCCAAGTGATGGTGATGGTGTAGACCCGCTGGTTCAACGCCACACTGCCGGTGGCCGTCGCGCCGCCGAAATTGATGATGTTGGTGGTGAAATCGTAGAGATCCTGATCGCGGGCGACACTCTGGTTGCCCGAGGTCGGTGGCGTGACGGTGTAATCAGCGCCGGAATTGGCGCGGATGCGGTCCATCATATCGTAGGCGATAAAACTGGCCTGGCTGGTCATCCGTGAACTGTCGGTGTACTTCAGCGCATTGAGCTGAATCGCCGCCGCCCCCAAGAGCCCCACCGTCAGTATCAACAACGCCACCAAGACTTCGATCAGCGTCATGCCCTCCTGTGCACGCTTGCTCCATCCCCTCATCCGCAACTTCCACCCAATAGAATTCGTCCGTTCAAACACACATTCAGCGTCCTGTTTTGCGTCCCCCGCACATAGTTGATAACCACGGCGGTGGACGGTGCCGACAAACCGCCCAGATTGTTGAAGTCCAGTGCGGTCACTCCTGAGGTTAGTGTCAGGGTGGCGCCGCTGCTCGTCGCTGGAACAACCCGCAATACATTAGCCGGTGTGCCAGTACCGTCATAGACCTTCAATTCACCGGTCCAAACGCTGCCACCGGCTGTCGGGCGAACCCGGGTGGTGATGCCACGGTTGATGGCCTCCAATCGGGCGAAGTTGAGTCCACGCTGCAAGTCGCCGATTTCTGTATCGGCCCTGGTGGTTTGCACTGAACGGGTAAATGCCGGAACCGCCAGCGTTATCAAAATCAGAAACACCGCGAGCGCAATCAGCAGCTCGATCAGCGTGAAACCTTTTGTACGATGATCCATCGGTGCCCTCAGTTGCCGTCGGCTATACCTGCCTCTACACGCTAGAAAACTCGACCGGCAAAGCCAGGTTGTTTGCCATCACCCCGCAGGGATTGCGCGGGTCACAACTCTCCAGGGAAGGAAATGCCATGCAACAGCAAGGTTTCAGCCTGATCGAACTGCTTATGGGACTGGCGATTGCCGCAATTGTTCTGCTGTTGGTCAGTCCGGCGTTCGCAGCACTCACTGAGTCGAACCATCGAGAGCAGGCGGCGAATGCGCTGATCAGTGGGATACGCAATGCCAGAACCCTCGCAATCACACGCAACCAGACCGTAGTGATCCATGCCATCAACGGGGATTGGGGTCAGGGCTGGCGAATCATTCTGGACATCAGCGGCAAAGGGCCGGCTGACAGCAGCAATCCGCTGCTGGTCGAGCGCGTGAGCAGCGCCAGAGTGCCGATTGTCGGCAATTGGCTGGTCAGGCGTTACATTCGTTTCAGCGGGATAGGTGCACCACAGATGCCCGAACGGGCCTTTCAAGCGGGGACACTGCACTTTTGCGCAGCCCGCGACCCCGTCAGCCAGCTCCAGGTGGTGCTGGCTCCAACAGGTCGCGTCAGCTTGCGCAGCGATAAAGCGGAGCAGGCTTTATGTCAGCGTTAAAGCAAGGAACGCACGCGCAACTCTTTAGGCATGGAGAACGTGATGTTCTCCTCGCGACCGGCCAGCTCATCGGCACCGGTTGCACCCCAGGCCTGCAACTGCTGGATCACACCCCGCACCAACACTTCCGGAGCAGAAGCGCCGGCGGTAATGCCGATACGCTCAACACCGTCAAACCAGCTCTTTTGCAGGTCTTCGGCGCCGTCGATCAGGTACGCCGGGGTGGCCATGCGTTCGGCCAGCTCACGCAAGCGATTGGAATTGGAGCTGTTCGGGCTGCCGACCACCAGCACCACGTCGCATTCGTCGGCCAGTTGCTTGACGGCGTCCTGACGGTTTTGCGTGGCATAGCAGATATCGTCCTTGCGCGGGCCACCAATCGCTGGGAAGCGCGCACGCAGTGCGTCGATCACGCGACTGGTGTCGTCCATGGACAGGGTGGTCTGGGTCACGAAGGCGAGTTTTTCCGGGTTGTGTACCTGCAACGCGGCGACGTCTTTCTCGTCTTCGACCAGGTAAATCGCGCCACCATTGCTGCCATCGTACTGGCCCATGGTGCCTTCGACTTCCGGATGGCCGGCGTGGCCGATGAGGATGCATTCACGGCCATCGCGGCTGTAGCGCGCGACTTCGATGTGCACCTTGGTCACCAGCGGGCAGGTCGCGTCGAACACCTTGAGGCCACGGCCGGCGGCTTCGGTACGCACCGCCTGGGAAACGCCGTGGGCACTGAAGATCACGATGACGTCGTCCGGCACCTGATCCAGTTCCTCAACGAAGATCGCCCCGCGAGCACGCAGGTCTTCTACGACGAATTTGTTGTGGACCACTTCGTGGCGCACGTAGATCGGCGGCCCGAAGACTTCCAGGGCGCGGTTGACGATTTCGATCGCACGGTCCACGCCGGCGCAGAAGCCACGGGGGTTGGCGAGTTTGATTTGCATGCTGTGCCTCGTGTCTTGCGCGCAGGAAATTGAAACATTGCAACTCACTGTAGGAGCTGGCTTGCCAGCGATGAGGCCATCAGCTTCAACGCTAGTCTTCAAGGCCACTTCGCCGGTAAGCCGGTTCCTACAGAAAAGCGTTTACAGCGATTTGACGCTGATGATTTCGACGTCAAAGGTCAAAGTCTTGCCGGCCAGCGGGTGGTTGAAGTCGATGGTCACTTGCTCATCATCGAATTCTTTCACAACGCCTGGCAGCTCAGTATTCGCCGCATCGTTGAAGATCACCAGCAGACCCGGCGACAGGTCCATGTCCTTGAACTGCGAACGCGGGATGATCTGTACGTTCTGCGGGTTCGGCTGGCCGAAAGCGTTTTCCGGCTGAATGGTCAGCGTACGCTTGTCGCCCGCCTTGAAGCCGAACAGTGCCGCTTCGAAACCTGGCAACAGGTTGCCGTCGCCGACCTGAAAGGTCGCCGGGGCTTTGTCGAAGGTGCTGTCGACGGTGTCGCCGTTCTCCAGGCGCAGTGCAAAGTGCAAGGTGACTTCCGTGTTCTGGCGGATGCGTTGCTCAGCCAATACCTGTTCAGTCATGAACGGTTTCTCCGGTTTTCTTACTTTTGAACATATCCAGTGCGAGCATCACGGCACCTACCGTGATTGCGCTGTCGGCAAAGTTGAACGCCGGGAAATACCAGCGGTTCTGCCAATGCACCAGAATGAAATCGATCACATGGCCCAAGGCAATGCGGTCATACAGGTTGCCCAGCGCACCGCCCAGCACCAACGCCAAGGCGACAGCCAGCCAGGTTTCGTTGCGCCCCAGACGCTTGAGCCACACCACCAGCACCGCACTGACCACCACCGCGATCAGGGCAAACAACCAGCGCTGCCAGCCAGAGCTGTCGGCCAGGAAGCTGAACGCCGCGCCGGTGTTATAGGCCAGGGTCCAACTGAACAAATCGGGGATCACCACGATTTGCTGGTACATCTGGAGTCTGCCTTCGAAGTAAAACTTGCTGGCCTGGTCGATGACCAGGACCAGCAAACTCAACCAGAGCCAGCTCAGCCGTCCGAAACGGCCAACGGCATTAGGCATAGTGACGAACCTCGCCAGCGCCGCTGATGTTGTCGACGCAACGACCGCAGATTTCCGGATGCTCCGGGTTCACGCCGACGTCTTCACGGCAGTGCCAGCAACGGGCGCACTTGGCGTGACTCGACTTGACCACTTGCAGCTTCAAACCACTGACTTCGGTAACCACGGCATCGGCCGGTGCCTGTACGAACGGTGCGACGGTGGCGGTAGACGTAATCAACACGAAACGCAGTTCGTTGCTCAGCTTGGCCAGGTCGGCGCTCAGCGCTTCTTCGGCGAACAGCGTCACTTCGGCTTGCAGGTTGCCACCGACGGCCTTGGCCGCGCGCTGGATTTCCATTTCTTTGTTGACGGCTACTTTGACGGCCATGATCCGCTCCCAGTAGGCGCGGTCCAGCTCGACGCCTTCCGGCAGCTCGGTCAAACCTTCGTACCAGGTGTTGAGCATCACCGATTCGTTACGCTCGCCCGGCAGGTATTCCCACAGTTCGTCAGCGGTGAACGCAAGGATCGGCGCGATCCAGCGCACCAGCGCTTCGGAAATGTGATACAGCGCGGTTTGCGCCGAACGGCGGGCCTTGCTGTTGGCGCCAGTGGTGTACTGACGGTCCTTGATGATGTCGAGGTAGAAACCGCCCAACTCCTGCACGCAGAAGTTGTGGATCTTGGAGTAGACGTTCCAGAAGCGGTATTCGCTGTAGTGCTCTTGCAGCTCACGCTGCAGCAGCAAGGTGCGGTCCACGGCCCAACGGTCCAGCGCCAGCATGTCTTCCGCCGGCAGGATATCGGTGGCCGGGTTGAAGCCGGTCAGGTTCGAGAGCAGGAAGCGCGCGGTGTTACGGATACGCCGGTAGGCGTCCGCACTGCGTTGCAGGATCTGCTCGGAAACTGCCATTTCACCTGAGTAATCGGTGGAAGCCACCCACAGACGCATGATGTCGGCGCCCAGGGTGTCGTTGACCTTTTGCGGTGCAATCACGTTGCCCAACGACTTGGACATTTTGCGACCGGACTCATCAACGGTGAAGCCGTGAGTCAGCAGTTCGCGGTACGGCGCGTGGTTGTCGATGGCGCAACCGGTCAGCAAGGACGAGTGGAACCAGCCACGGTGCTGGTCCGAACCTTCCAGGTACAGGTCGGCACGTGGACCGGCTTCGTGGCCCATCGGGTGCGAACCGCGCAGGACATGCCAGTGCGTGGTGCCGGAATCGAACCAGACGTCCAGGGTGTCGCTGATCTTGTCGTACTGCGGCGCTTCATCACCCAGCAGTTCGGCGGCGTCCATCTTGAACCAGGCTTCGATGCCTTCGACTTCGACGCGCTTGGCGACTTCTTCCATCAGCTCGGCGGTGCGTGGGTGCAGTTCGCCGCTTTCCTTGTTCAGGAAGAACGGGATCGGCACGCCCCAGTTGCGCTGACGGGAGATGCACCAGTCAGGACGGTTGGCAATCATCGAGTGCAGACGCGCCTGGCCCCAGGCCGGAACGAACTTGGTGTCTTCGATGGCTTTGATCGCCCGCTTGCGCAGGGTGTCGCCGGTCGCAGGCTCTTTGTCCATCCCGATGAACCACTGCGCGGTGGCGCGATAGATCAGCGGGGTCTTGTGACGCCAGCAGTGCATGTAGCTGTGTTCGATGATGGTGGTGTGCAGCAGCGCACCCACTTCAGTCAGCTTGTCGACGATGGCCGGGTTGGCCTTCCAGATGAACTGGCCACCGAAAAATTCCAGCGAAGTCGCGTACACACCGTTGCTTTGCACCGGGTTGAGGATGTCGTCGTTGACCATGCCGTACTTCTTGCAGGTCACGAAGTCGTCCACGCCGTAGGCCGGTGCGGAGTGAACCACGCCCGTGCCGGCGCCCAGTTCAACGTACTCGGCCAGGTAAACCGGCGACAAGCGATCGTAGAACGGGTGACGGAAATTGATCAGATCCAGTTCTTTACCGGTGGTGGTCGCGATGACTGAACCTTCCAGGCCGTAACGCGCCAGGCACGACTCGACCAGCTCTTCAGCCAGCACCAGCAGTTTGTCGCCGATATCGACCAGGGCGTAGTTGAAGTCCGGGTGGACGTTCAGCGCCTGGTTGGCCGGGATGGTCCACGGGGTGGTGGTCCAGATCACGATCGAAGCCGGTTTGGCCAGCGATGGCAGACCGAAAGCGGCAGCCAGTTTGGCTTCGTCGGCAATCGGGAAAGCTACGTCGATGGTCGAGGACTTCTTGTTCTCGTACTCGACTTCCGCTTCAGCCAGAGCCGAACCGCAGTCGAAGCACCAGTTCACAGGCTTGAGGCCCTTGAACACGAAACCGCCTTTGACGATTTCAGCCAAAGCGCGGATTTCACCGGCTTCGTTCTTGTAGTCCATGGTCTTGTACGGGTTGGCGAAGTCGCCCAACACGCCCAGACGGATGAATTCGGATTTCTGCCCTTCGATCTGCTCGGTGGCGTAGGCACGGCACAGTTCGCGGGTCTTGTCCGCGCCCAGGTTCTTGCCGTGAGTCACTTCGACTTTGTGCTCGATCGGCAGACCGTGGCAGTCCCAACCCGGCACATAAGGCGCGTCGAAACCCGACAGGGTCTTCGAGCGGATGATCATGTCCTTGAGAATCTTGTTCAGCGCATGACCGATGTGAATCGTGCCGTTGGCGTACGGAGGACCGTCGTGCAGAACGAACTTCGGACGATCCTTGCCAATCTCGCGCAACTTACCGTACAGGCCAATGCTGTCCCAGCGCTGCAGAATCTGCGGTTCGCGCTGAGGCAGGCCGGCCTTCATTGGGAAGGCGGTGTCCGGAAGGTTTAGCGTGGCTTTATAGTCGGTCATTTAAGGCTCTTCATTAGCGATTGGCGCTAGGTGCGACAGGGCACGGGCGGCGGCGACATCCGCATTGATCGCCGTCTTAAGCGCCTCCAGAGAGGCGAAACGCTGCTCTTCACGCAGCTTGTGGTGGAAGACCACCGTCAAACGCCGGTCATACAGATCGCCGGCAAAATCTAAAAGATGCACTTCAAGGTGGGCTTTGCCATCACCTTGAACCGTTGGCCGCACGCCGATATTGGCGACGCCTGGCCAGGTCTTGCCGTCAATGTCGACATTGACCAGGTAAACCCCGGTCAGCGGCACGCGACGGCGCTTGAGTTGTATGTTGGCCGTGCGCGTACCCAACTGGCGCGCCAGCTTTTGGCCGTGCAGCACCCGCCCGGTAATCTGGAACGGTCGCCCGAGCAGTCGCTCGGCCAAGGCAAAATCAGCAGCGGCCAGGGCATTGCGGACCTGGGTACTGCTGACGCGAATACCATCCAGCTCGACGGTTTGCGCCGCTTCGACGGTAAAGCCTTGAACGATGCCGGCTTGTTGCAGGAAATCGAAATCTCCTACGCGGTCACAGCCAAACCGGAAGTCGTCACCGACCTCAAGGTGCTGCACGCCAAGGCCGTCCACCAGAATGGTATCAACGAATTCGCGGGCGCTGAGCTTGCTCAGCCGCTGGTTGAAAGCCAGACACAGGACGCGGTCGACACCTTCGTCGGCCAGCAGCTGCAGTTTGTCCCGCAGCCGGGCCAGACGGGCAGGAGCCGTGTCCGGGGCGAAAAATTCTCGGGGCTGCGGCTCAAAAATCACCACGCAGCTGGGCACGCCCAACTCGAGCGCACGTTCACGCAGCCTCGCCAGGATAGCCTGGTGACCACGGTGAACACCGTCAAAGTTGCCAATAGTGGCGACACAGCCCCGATGCTGGGGGCGCAGATTTTGGAGGCCTCGAACCAGCTGCATAACGCGCTTCTTGCTCATAAAGTGGTCGATTATAACCACACCCGGCGGCCGACGACAGGCAACACCGTAACCAAAGTGATCGAGCCGACAAAACCACCGACTCGCCCGTGTTTAACGAGGCCGCAACCTCAACTCAATGCCTTGCGATTGAAGTCGCGCAAACGGAAGCCCATCAACAGCAACATCCCGAAATAAGAGACGATGCCGGCCCCGACCAAGGCGCCAAGGCGCAGGAACCGCTCCAGCATATGCCCCTGATCCCATGCCGGCATGAAATGCATCCCGACCCACAACACCGCAGACATGACCAATACGGCGATGACGAGCTTGGCGCCGAACTTCGCCCAGCCCGGCTGCGGCTGATACATCTGCTGCTTGCGCAATTGATAGAACAATAACCCGGCGTTGAGGCAGGCACCGGCACTGATGGCCAGGGCCAAACCGGCATGGGCCAGCGGTCCGATCAGCATCAGGTTGAACAACTGGGTCACCACAAGGGTGAAAATTGCAATTTTTACCGGCGTGCGGATGTTTTGTTGCGCATAAAAGCCCGGCGCCAGCACTTTGATCACGATAATGCCCAGCAAACCGACTGAATAAGCGATCAACGCCCGTTGTGTCATCGATGCATCGAAGGCACTGAACTGACCATACTGGAACAGCGAGACAGTCAGCGGCTCAGCCAGAATCCCCAGTGCCAGCGAACACGGCAACACCAGGACGAAGCACAAGCGCAAGCCCCAATCGAGGATGCGTGAGTACTCGTGACGGTCCTTGCTGGCGTAGGTTTTGGCCAGCGTCGGCAACAGAATCGTGCCCAACGCCACACCCAATACGCCGGACGGCAATTCCATCAAGCGGTCGGCGTAGTACATCCAAGACACAGAACCGGCCACCAGGAACGACGCGAAGATGGTGTTGATGATCAGCGAAATCTGACTCACAGACACGCCGAGAATCGCCGGCAGCATCTGTTTCATAACCCGCCAGACGCCGCTGTCACGCAGGTTCAGGCGTGGCAACACCAGCATGCCGATCTTTTTCAGGTGCGGCAGCTGATAGAGCAATTGCGCCAAGCCACCCGCCAGAACCGCCCAGCCCAACGCCATGACCGGCGGGTCGAAATACGGCGTCAGGAACAGCGAAAAGATGATCATGCTGACGTTGAGCAGGGTCGGCACAAAGGCCGGCACCGAAAAACGGTTGTAGGTATTGAGGATCGCACCGGCCAGGGACGACAGGGAGATCAACAAGATGTACGGAAAGGTCACCCGCAACAGGCTGGAGGTCAGCTCGAATTTTTCTGGTGTATTTGTAAATCCCGGCGCGGTCGCCCAGATGACCCAGGGGGCAGCAATCATCCCCAATACTGTAACCAGCGCCAGCACCAGCGTCAGCAGGCCCGAGACGTACGCAACAAACGTTCGCGTCGCCTCTTCACCCTTCTGGCTCTTGTATTCGGCCAGAATCGGCACGAAAGCCTGGGAGAACGCCCCCTCGGCAAATATCCGCCGCAGCAGGTTGGGCAGTTTGAAGGCGATAAAGAAGGCGTCCGTCGCCATCCCGGCACCAAATGTACGTGCGATAAGCGTGTCACGAACAAACCCCAAAACCCGGGAAATCATCGTGATAGAGCTGACGGCGGCCAACGATTTGAGCAGATTCATTGAAAGAGTTTGTGCCTGTCGATAAACAGCAGGCGAACAAAGCGCCTACTTATGCGATACTCCGCGCCGCAGCAGCACAGAGCCAAAGCTCGCGAGTTTACAGGTCAAGCGCCGGAAATAAATATCCCGCCTCTTTATACCTACCACTTAGCGGAACGTCTCAACCGCCCTTGACAAGACATCAACTCATCGGCATGATTCGCGGCCTATTTTGTTTGCTATTTCCTAAAAAGTCTTTCGAGGAGCTCGACGGTGGCCAACACACCTTCCGCCAAAAAACGTGCAAAACAGGCTGAGAAGCGTCGCAGCCACAACGCCAGCCTGCGTTCCATGGTTCGTACCTACATCAAGAATGTAGTTAAAGCCATCGACGCAAAAGACGCTGCTAAAGCGCAAGCTGCTTACGTTCTGGCCGTACCAGTTATCGACCGCATGGCCGATAAAGGTATCATCCACAAGAACAAGGCTGCTCGTCATAAGAGCCGCCTGAACGGTCACGTCAAGGCTCTGAACCTTGCTGTTGCCGCTTAAGCGATAAGCTTGTTGAAAAACCGACCTCAGGGTCGGTTTTTTATTGCCTGCGATTTATCGAATACATCGCAAAAAAATGCAGGAGCGAGCCCGCTCGCGATAGCGGTGTGTCAGTCAGTAAATGCTTATCTGACTAACCGCTATCGCGAGCAGGCTCACCCCTACAATTGGTTTTGCGTGTTATTGCTGAGCGTGAGCCCACGGCAGGATCGGGATCGCCGTCACCGCATTCTGCGGACTCCCCTCAATCAAACGATCGCTGTAGACCAGATACACCAGCGTATTGCGTTTCTTGTCGAGAAAACGCACCACCTGCATGGTCTTGAACACCAGCGATGTGCGCTCCTTGAACACCTCATCACCATCTTTCAGCTCACCCTTGAAACTGATCGGACCGACCTGACGGCAAGCGATAGAGGCCTCGGCGCGATCTTCCGCCAACCCCAATCCACCCTTCACGCCGCCGGTCTTGGCGCGCGACAGGTAGCACGTCACGCCATCGACCTTCGGGTCATCAAACGCCTCAACGACGATACGGTCGTTCGGGCCGACGAATTTGAACACCGTTGATACCTGGCCAATTTCCTCAGCCGAAGTCAGCAGCGGCATTGCCAGCAGCAGGCCCAACAATCCTTTTGTTACGCGCATTCGGGCATTCCCTCAGACCAGAATCAGGTTATCGCGGTGAACCAGTTCCGGCTCAGCCATATAACCCAACAAACCGACAATTGCCTCAGACGACTGACCGATAATTTTTTGCGCCTCAAGCGCACTGTAGTTAGCGAGGCCTCGGGCGATCTCGCGACCATCTGGCGCCACGCACACCACCATTTCGCCACGACGGAAACTACCTTGAACCAGCTTGACGCCCACCGGCAGCAAACTTTTATGATCCTGGGCCAGCGCTTTCACCGCACCACCATCCAGCACCAGCGTGCCACGGGTTTGCAAATGCCCGGCCAGCCACTGTTTGCGCGCTGCCAGCATGCCACGCTCCGGCGAGAGCAAGGTGCCGATGCGCTCACCCGCCTTCAGGCGATCCAGTACGCGTTCAATACGCCCACCAACGATGATGGTGTGCGCCCCAGAACGGGCCGCAAGACGCGCAGCACGCAATTTGGTCTGCATACCGCCACGCCCCAACGCGCCGCCAGTACCACCCGCCACCGCGTCCAGCGCCGGATCATCGGCACGCGCTTCGTAAATCAGGTTGGCATCAGGGTTGTTGCGCGGATCGGCGTCAAACATGCCATCGCGATCCGTAAGGATCACCAGCAAGTCAGCCTCGACCAGGTTGGCGACCAGCGCCGCCAGCGTGTCGTTGTCGCCGAAACGGATTTCGTCGGTTACCACGGTGTCGTTTTCATTGATCACCGGGATAACCTTCAATTCCACCAGAGCGCGCAAGGTGCTGCGGGCGTTCAGGTAACGTTTGCGGTCGGACAAGTCATCGTGCGTCAGGAGAATCTGCGCGGTGTGCCGACCATGCTCGGCAAAGCTCGACTCCCAGGCCTGCACCAAGCCCATCTGACCGATGGCGGCAGCAGCCTGCAACTCGTGCATCGCACTGGGTCGCACGGTCCAACCCAAACGGCTCATGCCCGCGGCTACAGCCCCGGAAGACACCAACACCAGCTCGACGCCTGCTTCATGCAAAGCCACCATCTGCTCGACCCAGACACCCATTGCCGCGCGATCCAGGCCTTTGCCGTCCGCTGTCAGCAAAGCGCTACCGATCTTCACGACCCAACGCTGCGCACCTGTCACCTTGCTCCGCATCATCTTCAACCTTAGCTTGAGGGCAGCGCGACCTGGCACTGCCCGTAACGTTAATCGTGGCTATTACTGACCAACGATCGATTTCCAGATACTAAAACGCCGCTCGATTGAGCGGCGCTTAAGTTTACTGCAACGAATCAGTCACGCACGTAAATGATTTCCGGACCGTCTTCGTCATCCACATCTTCTTCGTCCCAATCATCATCACCGATGTCATGGACCGACTTCACGCCGCTACGGCGCAGGGCACGCTGGTCATCCAGGGCTTGCAGCTGAGCACGCGCTTCGTCTTCGATGCGCTGATCGAGCTCAGCCAACTCTTCCTTGTAGGCAGGGTCGTTAGCCAGACGATCAGCACGATCTTCCATGTAACGCATGATGTCGTGACACAGACGCTCGGTGCCGAGCTTGGAGATGGCCGAGATCACGTAGACCGGACCAGTCCACTCCAGGCGATCAACGATTTCCTTGACGCGAGCATCGTGCTCTTCTTCAAGAATCTGGTCACACTTGTTCAGCACCAACCAACGATCACGCTCAGCCAGGGACGGGCTGAACTTGGTCAGCTCGCTCACGATCACTTCAGCCGCATCCGGTGCGCTAGTGTCATCCAGCGGCGCCATGTCCACGAGGTGCAGCAGCAAACGGGTACGCGACAAGTGCTTGAGGAAGCGAATCCCCAGGCCGGCGCCATCGGAAGCACCCTCGATCAAGCCCGGAATGTCCGCGACTACGAAGCTCTTCCAGCGATCGACACTGACCACGCCCAGGTTCGGCACCAAGGTGGTGAATGGGTAATCGGCAACTTTCGGCTTGGCGGCCGAGACCGAGCGGATAAACGTACTTTTACCGGCATTCGGCAAGCCCAACAGACCGACGTCAGCCAGCACTTTCATTTCCAGCTTGAGGTCACGCGCCTCACCCGGTTTACCCGGAGTGGTCTGACGCGGAGCGCGGTTGGTACTGGATTTGAAACGGGTGTTACCCAGACCGTGCCAGCCGCCATGAGCCACCAGCAGCTTCTGACCAGCCTTGGTCAGGTCGCCGATTACTTCCTGAGTGGCCGCATCGATGACAGTGGTACCGACCGGTACGCGCAGCACCAGCTCTTCACCTTTCTTGCCGGTGCAGTCGGTGCTGCCACCATTGGAACCGCGCTCGGCATCGAAGTGACGGGTGTAACGGTAGTCGACCAGGGTGTTGAGGTTTTCGTCGGCGATCATGTAGACCGAGCCGCCATCACCACCGTCACCGCCGTTCGGGCCGCCGTTTTCAATGAATTTTTCGCGACGGAAGCTCATGCAACCGTTGCCGCCGTCGCCGGCCTTTACTCGAATCGATACTTCATCAACAAACTTCATAACAAAACGCCTCTCGCCATACGGACGAGCCGAAAAAATCTAGACATAAGACTCTTGCAAAAATGAGCGCAGCGACCTCAATCAACGACCGCAAAACCTGCGCTGGAGCCCATCACAAACAGCTTTGCAAGAGACTCACCCCACAAACGAAAAAGCCCCGTCGCAAGACAGGGCTTTTCCAGCAACCACGTAATTATGCCGCGACGACGTCAGTCTTCGGGACAATACTTACGTAACGGCGATTGAAAGCGCCTTTTACTTCAAACTTGATCACGCCGTCGATTTTAGCGAACAGAGTGTGATCTTTACCCATGCCAACACCGTAACCGGCGTGGAATTGGGTGCCGCGCTGACGCACGATGATGTTGCCCGGAATGATAACCTGGCCGCCATACATCTTCACGCCAAGGCGTTTGGCTTCTGAGTCGCGACCGTTACGGGTACTACCACCAGCTTTTTTGTGTGCCATGAGTCAATTCTCCTAGTGAGGAATTAGGCTGAAATTAAGCCTGAATACCGGTGATTTTGATCTCGGTGTACCACTGGCGGTGGCCCATACGCTTCATGTGGTGCTTACGACGACGGAACTTGATGATGCGGACTTTATCGTGACGACCTTGGGAGATCACTTCAGCCACAACGGTAGCGCCAGCAACAACTGGAGCGCCGATGTTCACGTCATCGCCATTGGCGACCAACAGAACGCGATCAAAAGTAACGGATTCGCCGGTAGCGATTTCCAGTTTTTCGATCTTCAGGTATTCACCTGGGGCGACCTTGTATTGCTTGCCACCAGTAACAATTACTGCGTACGACATGGTATTTCTCCGATAATCCTGCTCACCCAGCTCTTTATAAGAAGAGGTATTGGCTGGCATGGCTGCATAAGGCTGGAGGCCTTTTTGCAATTGCGTAAGGCAGGTGCTGCCCAGGAAGTTCAGGGTGCGCGATTGTACGCAAGCCGCCGGAGCGATGCAAGAGGCCGTCCATCGCGCCTTGACACTCGCCGACGTGGGTCCTAGCATGCCGCGCAACCCTTCTGGAGCAACTGTCGCTGATGCAACCCCAAGCTTTCTACCGCGCGGTGGCGGACGATTTTAGCGCCGTCGACGGTATCATCAAGAAACAGCTGACTTCCCGAGTGCCGCTGGTATCGAAAATCGGCGATTACATTACCTCGGCTGGCGGTAAGCGCCTGCGTCCTTTATTGGTGTTGCTGTGTGGCAAGGCGCTGGGCCGCGAAGGCGATGACCTGCGTCTGCTGGCTGCGACCATCGAGTTCCTGCACACCGCCACGCTGCTGCACGACGACGTGGTCGACATGTCCGGCATGCGCCGTGGCCGCTCGACCGCCAACGCCATGTGGGGCAACGCACCGAGCGTACTGGTCGGCGACTTCCTCTATTCGCGCTCCTTCGAAATGATGGTCGAACTGGGCTCCATGCCGGTGATGAAGATCCTTTCGCAAGCGACCCGCATCATCGCCGAAGGCGAAGTGTTGCAGCTGTCGAAGGTCCGTGACGCCAGCACCACTGAAGAAACCTACATGGAAGTCATCCGCGGCAAAACCGCGATGCTTTTCGAGGCGTCGACCCACAGTGCGGCCGCTCTTTGCGAAGCCCCAGCGGAACAGGCTGAAGCCCTGCGCACCTTTGGCGACCATTTGGGCGTGGCCTTCCAACTGGTCGACGACCTGCTGGATTACAAAGGCGACGCCGAAACCCTGGGCAAGAACGTCGGTGACGATCTAGCCGAAGGCAAGCCGACCCTGCCGCTGATCTACACCATGCGCGAAGGCACGCCGGAACAGGCTGCACTGGTGCGTAAGGCGATCCAGAAAGGCGGCATCGAAGACCTGGAAAGCATCCGCGAAGCGGTAGAAGCGTCTGGCTCGCTGGAATACACCGCGCAACTGGCCCGTGATTACGTGGCCCGAGCGATTAAGTGCCTCGAGGCGCTGCCTGCCAGCGAGTATCGCGATGCATTGGTCGAATTGAGCGAGTTTGCGGTAGCCCGCACGCACTGATATCCACTGATTGGAACCCGGCCCCTGTGGGAGCTGGCTTGCCTGCGATGCCATCACTGCGGTGCTTCTGATACGAAGTACCTGCATCGCGGGCAAGCCCGGCTTCCACAGGGAACGTGCTGCCCCACCACCCGCCTAAAACCCTATATAATGTGCGCTTTTTAGCCATCCTGAATTCAAGGAGCTTTAGTGAGCACGTTGCCACCTTGCCCAAAATGCAATTCCGAATACACCTATGAAGACGGCGCACAGCTGATCTGCCCCGAGTGCGCGCACGAATGGTCGGCCAGCGGCGAAGCCGACGTGGCGTCCGATGACACCGTGAAAAAGGATTCGGTCGGCAATGTCCTGCAGGACGGCGATACCATCACCGTGATCAAGGACCTCAAGGTCAAAGGTACGTCGCTGGTAGTCAAGGTCGGTACCAAGGTCAAGAACATCCGCCTGTGCGATGGCGATCACGATATCGACTGCAAGATTGACGGAATCGGCCCGATGAAGCTCAAATCCGAGTTCGTCAGAAAAGTCTGAACCGGCTGTATTCCATCCCGCGCCTCGCGTGGGATGGTGCTTCGCCCTCCTCCCGCTTCATCCCACCTGCACGCGCAATAGCCAAACGCCAGCCGTTTTGACCTGTCGCAATCTTTACCCGGAAAAAAACACAACGCGCCAATAGGCTCTTGCTATTTGACGAATAAGAATTATTCTCATTGAAACCCATTCAATGGAGATGAGACGTGACTTATTTGATCGATGCCTGGCTGGACCGCCCACACCCTTACCTCAGGATCCTGCATCGGGAAACCGGGGAAGTCTGTGCGGTGCTTGAAGAAGAAGCCTTGAACGAGTTGCAGGATCAGGGGGATCTGGACGTCAGCGACTTGAGTTCCAGCGAGCCGGTGGTGCTCAAGGAACTGGTTCGTAATCTGTTTCTGTTCTGCTACGCCCGGGCGTTGCGCCCGTCGAGTGAACTGCACCACAAGATCGAAATATGAAGATGGCGCAAAACCCTGTAGGAGCGAGGCTTGCCCGCGAAGAGGCCATCACATTCAACGTCATCGTTGACTGACACACCGCCTTCGCGAGCAAGCTTCGCTCCTACAAGATCAAGGTATTACAGAACGTCGAGCAGTTCGACGTCGAATACCAGTACGCTGTGCGGCGGTATGCTGCCAACGCCTTGAGCGCCGTAAGCCAGTTCGCTCGGCACGTACAGACGCCATTTGCTGCCGGCGTTCATCAGTTGCAGGGCTTCGGTCCAGCCAGCGATCACGCCGCCAACCGGGAATTCTGCAGGCTCGCCGCGCTCGTAGGAGCTGTCGAACACAGTGCCGTCGATCAGGGTGCCGTGGTAGTGAGTGCGTACTTGATCTTCACGGGTTGGCTTGGCGCCTTCACCGGCAGTCAGCACTTCGAATTGCAGGCCGGAAGCCAGGGTGGTGATGCCATCACGCTTGGCGTTTTCAGCCAGGAAAGCCAGGCCTTCGCCAGCAGCGGCTTGAGCTTTGGCAGCGGCTTCAGCTTGCATGATTTCGCGGATCACCTTGAAGCTCGCGGACATTTCTTCCTGGCCAACACGGCTTTCTTTGCCGGTGAAGGCGTCAGTCAGACCCGCCAGGATCGCGTCCAGGCTAACGCCCGGAGGCGGGTTGTCGCGCAGTTGGTCGCCCAGCTGACGGCCAATACCGTAGCTGACGCGGGTTTCGTCGGTGGACAGATTTACTTCGGACATGACATTGCTCCGCTGTGCGGACGGCTCAGGAACTCGCCGTGCTCGCACAGCGCATCCCGGAGCGCCCGGAACCAAAAGGGCCAGCAGACTAGCACAGATGTCATTGCGTTGATCAGAGCCGTCAGTGATGCCAGGAAGAGCGGAAGGCAATCGGCACCTTCAGGTTTTCCCCCACGATCCCACCCAGTCCGCACATTTCATCATGAACCGAGGCGTGAACAAGGTTGAAGGGTAAGGAAGGGAAGGCATGAAGCACTTGCCGTGCGTGCTCGACCGAGCGCAGTTGAAACATTTGATCGCGGGCATCACTCAGCGGATACGCGGCACCATGCATGCGCGCCTCCAGCAGGTAGATCCCGCCCTCCATGGAGATCAGGTTTAACTCATCGACTTTCCCTGCGATGGCATAAGCGCGTAGTTCAACAAGGTTCATGAATGCACCTCATACAGTAGAGCGAGCCAAGACTACTTACAGGGATAGGCCTCGGCGCCTCAAAGTACAAGCCAGAAATCACACCACCCGTCCGGTTCGACCCAATGCCCTTGTAGGAGCCTGGCTTGCCAGCGATGGCATCAACTCGGTCTGACGATAAACCGCGGTGATGCCATCGCTGGCAAGCCAGGCTCCTACAGGGGGTTGTGCGAAGTCAGTGCTTGGTCAGCTTGTCCAGATAGCCCATGGCGAATGCCGACACGACGAACGTCATGTGAATGATCACGTACCACTTCAAATGCTCGGGATCGACGTTTTTGGCGTCCATGAAGATCCGCAACAGGTGAATTGAGGAAATTGCCACAATGGAAGCGGCCACTTTCATCTTCAGCGAAGATGAATCCATGGTGCCCAGCCAGTTGAGTTTTTCCTTGTGGTCATCGATGTCCAGTTCAGAGACGAAGTTCTCGTAACCGGAAATCATCACCATCACCAGCAAACCGCCCACCAGCGCCATGTCGATCAGCGACAACAACACCAGAATCAGATCCGACTCTGCCATCGAGAAGACGTTGGGAATTACGTGGAAAACCTCCTGGAAGAACTTCAGCGCCAGCGCCAGCAGACCAAGGGATAGCCCGAAGTAGATCGGCGCCAGCAGCCACCGGGAGGCGTACATTGCATTTTCGATAAAGCGTTCCATTGAGTCTCACACGTGGGTTGAAAATGGCCGCGAGTATACCAGCCACCTGTCTACACCCAGAAGCAGCCAGAAACCGTCGAAAAATCCGCTACCTGCGCATGTGTCATAAAGTTTTTCTGCTAGTGTCCAGACTATTGACCGCTCAGCGACATCGGACAGGAAGACTGGAAAATGGATGTGCGATTGCCTTTAACGAGTACCGGCATTTGCCTGATCCTGCTAATGAGCGGGTGCTCGCCCAGCGAGGATAAGCGTCAAGTCAGCCTCGAGGAAAAAACCGCACAGTTCGAGCAGTCGCTGGATCAGATCCAGGACCCGAAGCTCAAGGACGCGGTCTCTGAACTCGGCGGCTCACTCTTGTTGCTCGAACGTGCGCAACTCAAGCTCGACAGCAAACCGGTGGAAACCGAATACGGCGAAGACACCCTCGCCGTGCTCAAGCACTACCCCACGCCCCAGGCCCTCGTCGATACCTACATCAATGGCCTGTTCGTGCTGCACAAGGACTCCAGTTCCGATTACCTGACCGATCTGCAACCGGTATTCCCCTTCAATTTCAGTATTCCGGCGACGTTCCTTTTCCCCCATGGACTGGAATGGCAATCGGTGACCCTGAACAACAAACGGATCATCCCCTTCCAACCCGAATGGTCGGAAACCGATCCAGGCATCCAGTTCAGCCCGTCGAGCTCCAACCTGACCAGCCCCGATGACCTGACGGTGACCTACCCCTTCATCGAAGGCCTGGATGTCGACAAAAAAAACCAGCCGCAACCGGTGAGCCTGCAGGGCAAAGTCGAAGTGATCGCGCCGCGCCGGCTCTACAGCTTCGACCTGACCAAAAAGGACGTCGGCCAAACGCGCACCAACGACAACCTCAGTGTCACCCTGTTAAAGCTTGACAAGAACTACGCCGAAATTGAATACAACAACAGCGCGCCACTGGCCCCCGAAGTCGGTGAAACTCCGTTGAATCCACTGATTGTTCAGGCCAAAGACACCACCGGGCAATTTCTCTCGCGCGCAGGCTCGATCAATGAAACCGCCACGCAAATTGCCTTCTATCAAAAACAACTGGTGAAAATGCAGCAGCAGAAAACCTGGAGCGAGGCTTTCGAACAACAGCTCAATGAAGAACAGCACACGTTCGAGCAGCAGCAGGGAAAGCATTACTCCAAGGTGTACTTCAACGGGCCGATCGAGACCCTTGAGGTCAGTCTGCTGGATTTCTCGGCCGCCACTGTCACCCGCAAAGACCTTAACCTGCCGATACGCCGCTTTGACCCGCACACCACGGAAAAAACCATCCCGCCGCTGACCATGCCAGTGGTGGTGTATGACGATCAGACGCCGAACTGGCTCAAGGGCGCGACATTGAGTGAGGAACAGCTGAAAAAAAGCATCAACATCAATCAGTCGGTGGAAGACCCGAGCGCTGCGCGCATCGAGTTCGATCACCCCAGAAGTTTCAATGACGAGTTGCTCGGCAGCTCCTTCAGCCTTGCCGATAGCCCGCTCAGTTTTTTTACCGCGGACAGTAGCGGCAAACGCGATGAGCCAATCGAACTGCCACCTCAGGCTTATCAGGTCGACCCTCTGCGCGGCACGATCACCTATGACCTGAACCTGTTTCCGCAAACGCCAGCGTATGCAGTGGGCTCCATGCCGTTGTTTCTGGCCACGATCGAGAAGCAGGCCCTCGACACCCGAAAATTGCCCAAGGGCCTGGAGCTCAAAGGCAATGCGCTGGTAGTGGATATGAAGCTGTTCCCTGCGCAAGACTGGCGATTTTTCGCCAAGGACGACAGCGGGAACTACCTGAAAGAGATTCTTGCAGTCACGCATGACGCAAGCGCCGAGGGCCCGACGCTATTCGAGGTGCATTACTTTTATGGTCAACCGACACACCTGGAAAGCTATCAGCGAACCGACCTCACCACCGTGCAATATGGTTTCGAGGTCCAACTGTCCAAGGCTGATCCAAGCCAACTTGATCAATAACCCGCTCAGTGATCGGGCCGGTACTCGAAGCCACCGAGATTACGGCAACGGCCGCCGTTGATTTCCCGCAGCTGGGCTTGCAGGTGCAGGCACCAGATTTGTGGGTCGTCGGCCAGTTCGTAGCCGTGCAAAGTCAGGCTTTCAACAATGGTGTCGAGGATTGATTCAGCTACGAAAGGACCATGAAACGGGCCTTGCGCCTTGATGGCTGAAGGCTGCTCGCCGGCCATTCCGGCGGCGAAGAGCAAAGTCCACATGCCCGTATCTCCCGCCAAAGGGCGGATGGCACATTCGATACGGGTTACAAGACCCAGGCATTGACGGGTTAGGCAGAGGTTGCGCGACATGGCGGCGACCCTCGGTAGATCCGGTATTCAGCCCCCCGCAGAGGAGCTGTCTCGTTCCAGTGATTACTGTCGATATCCCTGAGCAGAGAATAGAAGAAAAGTCCGCCCCGTAGGTCAGGTGAGACCAGAAGGCGCCGAATGGTCATTGTGTGAAGCTTGACGCCAGAGTGATGGCACTTTTCCAGATTGCACCCCATACAAATGTGAGAGCGAGCCTGCTCGCGATGACGGACTTTCAGTCAACATCAAAGTTGAATGTCAGTCCGTCATCGCGAGCAGGCTCACTCCCACAGGAGGGGGTTGGTGTAAGCCTGAGATTGTTTGTATCAGGCCGGTTTTGTTTCTGCCAACGCCTCTTGCGCCATCTCTTTCTCGGCTTCCTTGAGGTCTTCTTCGCTGATCATTTCCGCGATCACGCGCAGTCGCTCCACCACCCGCGCATTCACGCTGCCTTCCGGAAACTCGCCATTCTCATCCGGCGCACCGGCAGGCTCGCCGACCAACAGGCTCAAGGCCTCGTCCGCCTGACGCACCGCGTAAACATGGAACTGCCCCGCGCGCACCGCCGCCAATACCTTCTCGTCGAGCATCAACGTGGCAACGTTCGCTTGCGGAATGATCGCCCCTTGCTGGCCGGTCAGCCCGCGCGCTTCGCAGAGCCGGAAGAAGCCTTCGATCTTCTCGTTGACCCCGCCTACCGCCTGCACTTCGCCGAACTGGTTGATCGAGCCTGTGATCGCAAAGCACTGCTTGAGTGGTGTTTTCGACAAGGCCGAAATCAGCGTGCAGGCCTCGCCCAGCGAAGCACTGTCGCCATCGACATAACCGTAGGACTGCTCCAGGGCGATGCTCGCGGAAATCGCAAGCGGGAATTCCTGAGCGTAACGACTGCCCAGATATCCCGTGAGGATCATCACACCTTTTGAGTGAATCGGCTGCCCGAGGTTGACCTCACGCTCGATGTCGACAATGCCGCTTCCGCCCGGATACACCGTGGCGGAAATCCGTGCCGGCACACCGAAGGCCGAGTCGCCGACTTCCAGCACCGTCAGCCCGTTGCACTTGCCAACGGCGGCACCATCGGTGTCGATCAGGATGATCCCGGCCAGCATGTCATCAAGAATCCGCGCCGAGACGCGCCCGGTGCGGGTGGCCTTGGCCTTGAGCGCACGCTCGATGTGCCCGGCGTCGGTCATTTCATCGCCAGCCAGGTGGCGAATGAAGTCCGCTTCGCTGACCAACTGGAAAAGATCGCCGATGCGTGCCGACAAACGCCCTTGGTGCTCGGCCAGACGCGCGCTGTACGTCGCCAGACGCGCCACCGCATCCGCCGTCAACGGCGCCATGCCTTCTTCGGAGGTGCGGGTTTTGAGTAACTGGGCGAACTGCTCCAGGCTCTCGTCAACCATCGGGATGTCTTCGTCGAAGTCCACCAGGACGCGGAACATCTCCTGGAAGTCCGGATCGAGGTCTTGCAACGTGTAATACAGCTGACGGGCGCCGATGATGATGACTTTGACCGCCAACGGAATGTGCTGCGGCGTCAGGGTCACGGTGGCCAGACGGCCCAGCTCACCCAACGGCGATTCCATTTTCAGCTTGCGCGATTGCAGGGCGCGCTTGAGCGCATCCCAGACGAACGGCTCGCTGAGCATTTTTTCCGCTTCAAGGATCAGAAAACCGCCGTTGGCCCGGTGCAAGGCACCCGGGCGCAGTTGCCGATAGGTCGTGTACAGCGCGCCTTGGTCGGTGCTGTATTCAATGCGGCCAAACAGGTTTTCATAAGTCGGGTGCGGCTCGAACACCACCGGCGCACCGCCGCTGGCCGAATGCCCGACCACCAGGCTCGGCGCGTATTGCTCTTCCAGCAGCTTGCGGGCAATGGCGTCGGTCTTGCTGTCGTCCACCAGTTGCTCGACCACCGTCTTGAGCAGGTAAACCTGCATCGCCTGCAAGTAACCGCACACGGCAGCGTTCTCGGCGTACTTCTCCGACAAAGGCGACAGCAACGGCTGCAACGCCAGCGTGATGGTTTCTTCGTTGAGGTGGCGCAGTTGATTGCTCGATTCACGCTTCCATTGCGGCAGGCTGGCGAGTTCTTCGTTCAGACGCTCTTCCAGGCCGGAGATGTCCTCGTGAAAACGTTCGCGATCGGCTTCCGGCAACTGGGCGAATTCCGCTTCATCCAGCGCTTTGCCTTCGCTCATCGGGGTAAAGGCGATGTTGCTGGCGTCACGATAGAGCGCGACTTCCTTTTCCAGGGCCAGGCGCTCGATCACGTCCAATGCCTTGTCGTAGCGCTGGTTGAAGGCGCGGTCGATGGCGCTTTTCTTCTGCTGGTAGGACGGGTGTTCAAACACTGCCGGAAACGTTGCCAGCAGGTTGTCAATCAAGCCATTGATGTCACCGATGAAAGCACCGGCGGTGCCCGACGGTAATTCCAGGGCGCGAGGCTCGCGCGGCTCATCGAAATTGTTGACGTAGACCCAGTCCGCCGGGGTCTGCAGGCGCTTGCCTTCGGCTTTCAGGTAGCGTTTGACGAACGAGAACCGGCCGGTGCCAGGCTCACCCATGACAAAGACGTTATAACCGGGGCGTGGCATGGCCACACCGAACTGCAAGGCTTCGACCGCACGTTCCTGGCCAAGCACACCGCGGAAGGGCTCCAGATCATTGGTGGTAGAGAAGCTGAACTGTTCAGCGGAAAACGGACGGGTCAGCGCTTCGGGCGCTAGACGCAAGCTGGCAGCAACAGGATCAGGCATCGGGCTTCCTTACATCAGGCGGGGCAGATAGCGGCATTCTGGCGCTGCCCATACCTCACTTGCAAGGCGCGCCTCCAGCCAAAGCATAGACAAACTGCCATCCCCAGGCGGGCCGGGGCTAAATCAATGATTTCAGCGGATGTTTTGCGAAAAATCACGGAACCCGGGGATCGCGCCTAAACTCCAAACTGCGCGGCTGGACTTATAACCGGCCTAACTGGCGTCGAATTGGCACCAGTCCCCCTTGTCCATCGGTATGCACACAAAGAGAACATAGCTATGAAACGGATTCTTCTCGGTACTCTCTTCACCGTTGTATCCCTCAACGCCATGGCGCAAGCCCCAGGCGGCCCGGATTGCGGATGGGGCAACATGCTGTTCACAGGTCAGCGTGGCACCCCGGCTCACATCATGGCCTCCATCACCAACGGCACATCCGGCAACGCAACCTTCGGTATGACCTCCGGCACTAACGGCTGCGCAACAAATTCGTCGCTGACTTACGGCGGCAAATCCTGGTTTGCCATGAATGGCATGATGAACGAGTTGTCCGAAGACATGGCTAAAGGTCAGGGCGAAGCGCTGACCACTTACGCCGTGGTCCTGGGGGTTGCGCCGCAAGACCGTGCGCATTTCGCCGCCGTGACTCACGAGCATTTCCAGCAAATCTTCAGCAAGGCGGATGTGACCGCTGAAGACGTGCATACCAACACCCTGGCCGTTCTGAAGAACGATCCGCGTCTGGCCAAGTACGCCACTCAAGCTTAAGCTCGAGCCGCCCGCTCCTTTCGGGGAGCGGATTTTTTTTTTGGCCCGCCCCTCTTTGGGTCTTTGTTTTTTTCGACTTAAGTTGCCCACTATGCTCAAACGCCTTGCCTGGCTGGCGCTCTGTGTCTGCGCCCCGCTGTCTGCTGCGCCGCACTTCGACCCTCAACGTTTGCAGCAATTGGCCAATGACCCCTTCTGGATCTCCCTGGGACACTACGAAACCGCCAAGCTCGGCGGCTGGCGCAGTTATATCAGCGGCAAGAAGTTCTTCCTGGCGCCCGACGGCAACGAACACCCCGACCGTGAACTGGCAGCCACCGTACAAGCGTTGTACGCCCCGGTCAGTGCCGGCGAACAACACGCCCAATGTGTCTATCCGGCCCGCACCCGCTGGTTGAAGTCGCAGCTCAACCTGACCGGCTTGCCGACGCCAGCCTGCACCGAGTTCAAGCAATGGTTCAAGGACGTCTCGCCACACAGTGCGGTGATGATTTTTCCGGCGGCTTATTTGAACAGTCCGTCATCAATGTTCGGCCACACGTTGCTGCGCATCGACCAGGCGGATGTGCAAAGCGACCACACGGCCCTGCTCAGTTACGCCATCAACTTCGGCGCCTTCATCGAAGGTTCGGACAACAGCATCCTCTTCGCCTGGAAAGGCTTGATGGGTGGCTATCCGGGGCTTTTTTCGCTAGTGCCCTATCAGGAAAAACTCTCGGAATACCGCAGCCTTGAGAACCGTGATTTGTGGGAATACCGGCTGAACCTGACCCCGCCAGAAACCGAACGCATGGTCGAGCACGTCTGGGAGCTGAAGCAGGTCCGGTTCGACTATTTCTTCTTCGACGAAAACTGCTCCTATCGCCTGCTGGAATTGCTGCAAGTGGCGCGCCCCAGTCTGCGGCTGACCGAGCAATTCCCGCTGACCGCGATTCCTACCGACACGGTCAAAGCCGTGAAAGAAGCCGGTTTGGTGGAATCGATTCAATATCGCCCGTCCCGCGAGCGTGAGTTGTTAAGTCGTGCCGAACCGCTGAATCCTGATGAACTGCAATGGGTGTTGAAAGTCAGCGCTGACCAGAAACAGTTGCAGGAACCCGCCTTCAGGGCGCAACCCAAGGATCGCCAGGCGCTGATCATCGACGCGGCCTATCGTCTGGAACGCTACCGTGCCAACGGCCAGGAACGCGACCCCGCCCAGGCTCAGCGCAGTTTCGAATTGCTGCGGGCGATCAACCAGAACCCGCCACCGGAGCTGGACATCCCGCAACCCGGCCTGCCCGAGGATGGCCATGAATCCCGCACCTGGCAGGCCGGCGTCGGCACCCGGGGTGACAGGGCGTTCGGCGAATACGGCCTGCGCATGGCCTATCACGATCTCAACGACAACGCCGAGAGCTTCCCGCTCGGCGCACAAATTGAAATCCTGCAAATGAAACTGCGCCAGTACGAAGGCAATCACTGGCAGTTTCAGCAGCTTGATCTGGCGACGATTCGCTCCTTCACCCCCCGCAACGAACTGCTGCAACCGCTGTCATGGCAGGTGACTGGCGGCCTGGAACGGGTGCCGGGCAAACATGACGACGAAACCCTGGTCAGCCACATCAACGGCGGTGGCGGCGGTACCTGGCAACTGGGCGACGACGTGCTAGGTTTTGCCTTGGGTACCGCACGTATTGAACACAACAACGACTTCGCCGGTTTCATCGCCCCGGCGGCGGGTTTCAATACCGGTGTACTGTGGAATAACCCGCTGGGCAATTTCAGTCTGGAGAGCAAAGGCGATTTCTTCACCAATGGCGAGGTGCGCCGCAACATCAGCCTGAATCAGCAATGGGAACTGTCACGCAACCTGGGCCTGCGCCTGAGCGCCCAGCGCGAATTCAGCCACCTCGCCACCCCGGAGAATGAAGTGATGCTTGAGGTGAAGTGGTATCACTACTGACCACCCCGCTTACCTGTAGGAGCCCAGCTTGCTGGCGAAGGCATCAATGCGGTTATTCAGATAGACCGAGGTGATGCCATCGCCAGCAAGCTGGGCTCCTACATACCTGCCACCATGACCTAAACACTAGACGGGAGAAGAGCATGAGCCGGGCATTCGTCAACGAAGATAACGCCGCCGCACAAGCCGATCAGCCGGTCGAACGGCAGGTCAGCGCGCAGCCCAATTACGTCACGCCGGCGGGGCTTGCGCAGTTGCAGGCGAAAGTCGCCGAGGTGCAAAACCTGATCAATGAACAGAGCGCGAAAGGTGAACTGGCCGACAAACAGCGCCAGGCTGATCTTGAGCGTGACTGGCGATATTTCAATCAGCGCCTGCAAAGCGCCCAATTAGTCGTGCCTGCCTCCTCGACCAACAAGGTACAAATCGGCGCATGGGTGACCTTTGCGGATGAACAGGGCAGCGAACAACGGGTTCAGTTGGTGGGTGAGGATCAGGCGGATGCCGCCAGCGGGTTGATCAATTGGGGCTCGCCGTTGGGGCGGGCGCTGCTGGGCGCACAAGTGGGGGATGAGGTGGTGTGGAAGCGGCCGGTGGGGGATTTGGTGATTGAGGTTTTGCATATTGAGATTGGGTGACCTTTTGGCCGCCATCGCTGGCAGGCTAGCTCCCACAGGGGTTATGTGATCGACACAAATCCACTGTGGGAGCTAGCCTGCTAGCGATGGCCGCACCACGGAATCACTGAGCGCCCATAAAAAAACGGAGCCCGAAGGCTCCGCTTTTCATGCAACCAGCCCCAATCAGGCCAGTTTCTTGTGCCGTACACGATGCGGCTGGGCAGCCGCTTCGCCGAGACGCTTTTTACGGTCGGCTTCGTATTCGCTGTAGTTACCTTCGAAGAACACCGCTTGCGAGTCGTCTTCGTACGCAAGGATGTGCGTCGCGACACGGTCAAGGAACCACCGATCGTGAGAGATCACAATGGCGGCGCCCGGGAAGTCCAGCAGGGCTTCTTCCAGGGAACGCAGGGTTTCAACGTCGAGGTCGTTGGACGGTTCGTCGAGCAGCAGGACGTTGCCGCCCTCTTTCAGGGTCAGGGCCAGGTGCAAGCGACCGCGCTCACCACCGGACAGGTCCTTGACGAACTTCTGCTGATCGCCGCCCTTGAAGTTGAAGCGACCGACGTAGGTACGCGACGGGATCTCGTAGTTGCCGATGCGGATCTGGTCCGAACCCTCGGAGATCTGCTGGAACACGGTCTTGCTGCCGTCCAGGTCTTCGCGGCTCTGATCGACGCACGCCAGCTGTACGGTTTCGCCGACTTCGATGCTGCCCGAATCCGGTTGTTCCTTGCCCATCAACATGCGGAACAGGGTCGATTTACCGGCACCGTTACCGCCGATCACGCCAACGATGGCGCCTTTAGGCATGGAGAACGACAGGTTGTCGATCAACACGCGATCGCCGTAGCCCTTGGTGACGTTCTTGAATTCGATGACCTTGTCGCCCAGGCGCGGACCGGCCGGAATGTAGATTTCGTTGGTTTCGCTGCGCTTCTGGAATTCCTGCGATTGCATTTCTTCGAAGCGTTGCAGACGGGCCTTGGATTTCGACTGGCGGGCCTTCGCGCCTTTGCGCACCCACTCCAGTTCTTCCTTCATGGCCTTTTCGTGAGCCGATTGCTGCTTGGATTCGGCCGCCAGACGATCGGACTTGGCTTCAAGCCAACCCGAATAGTTGCCTTCGTACGGAATGCCCGCGCCGCGGTCGAGTTCCAGAATCCAGCCGGCAACGTTGTCCAGGAAGTACCGGTCGTGCGTGATCGCAACCACGGTGCCCGGGAAATCGTGCAGGAAGTGCTCCAGCCAGGCGACGGAATCGGCGTCCAGGTGGTTGGTCGGTTCGTCGAGCAGCAACATGTCAGGGGCAGACAGCAGCAGGCGGCACAGGGCCACGCGACGCTTTTCACCACCGGAGAGGAATTCGACCTTGGCGTCCCATGCCGGCAGGCGCAGCGCATCGGCGGCGACTTCCAGTTGGCGATCCAGGTTGTGACCATCGCTGGCTTGCAGGATGGCTTCGAGCTTGGCCTGTTCTGCCGCCAGTTTGTCGAAGTCGGCATCTTCTTCAGCGTAAGCTGCGTAAACCTCGTCCAGGCGTGCCTGGGCGTTCTTGATCACGCTGACCGCTTCCTCGACCACTTCACGCACGGTCTTGGTCGGATCCAGGATCGGTTCCTGTGGCAGGTAGCCGATGTTCAGCTCGGGCATCGGCCGGGCCTCGCCCTCGAACTCGGTGTCGACGCCCGCCATGATTTTCAGCAGCGTGGACTTACCCGAACCGTTGAGGCCGAGTACACCGATCTTGGCGCCTGGGAAGAACGACAAGGAAATGTTTTTCAGGATTTCCCGCTTCGGCGGAACAACTTTGCCCAGCCGATGCATGGTGAAGACGTATTGAGCCATGGAGAACCTTGGGTCAGTGACAGATGATTGATTGGAGCGCAGGCGAAGCCCGGCCAGACTGTGCGCGTCGTCCGAATGATAGCTATCAATACGTGCGCGCTGAAAAAGTCTGATTTTAGGAGCTGGAACGCTCCCGCGTAACCGGCAAAGCTACCTGATTGACAGATGGCAGTCCAGCCGAGCGGGACTGGCACTTCGCCACAACTCAAGGCATGCTAGCCGCCCTTCGGGCGTCCGACTTATAGTGCACGGCGCACCAGCCCGGTCAAACCGCAGGATTTCAGTTTGCCTAACGTCACCCCGCCCGTTTCCGTGAGCGCCCCCAGCCCTGCAACCGGCTCACCCCTGCGCGGAACGTTGAAGGGCACACTGGCCACCCTCGTCCTGTTGCTGCTCGCCCTGCTGTTCTGGCAGTTGCTGGACCAGTTTCGAGAAACCCAGAAAAGCCAGCGCCAATACACCATTGATTACACCGCCGATCTGGCCGCGCAAGTCAGCCTGAACATGGCACTCAACGCCCAGATAGCCCTCAACCTGTTACCCATCATCGAACAACCGCAAAGCACCGACGAACAGCAGGCGCTGCTGCGCAAGCTGCAACGGTCATTGCCCGAGCTGCGCAGCCTGGCATTGCTCAGCCCCTCTGGAAAAATCCTCAGTGACAGCGCCGAGGACAACCAAGACGCTGATTACCTGAGTGAACTGGTGCGGCGCAGTCACGCTCAGGCACACTACTTCAGCAATGCCGATGACGGTTCGGTGGTGCATCTTCTGTTGCATCAAGCCAGCGGGAGCACTCGAGGCTATTGGGCCCTGCGCCTGTCGCCGACTTTTTTCTCAACACTGACCAAACAAGATGAAACCGGTATCCGACCACTGTGGCTGGTGGAAAACCGGATCAATCGCCAGATCATCAGCCGCGATGATGCATTGCCCTCAAGCAAGCCTGCCGTGCTGACACCAGATGAACTGGCCAGCAGCGTGCTGACCGTTCCCTTGAGCAACAGCGACTGGCAACTGCGTGGGTTGTTTGATCGGCAACGCGTGCTCGAAGACTTGCTGCCGGCGTTCATTGGCAAATGCCTGCTGGGCCTGGCGCTTTCTCTACTGCCATTCATTGCGCTGCTGAACATGCGCCGGCGTCAACGCCAACTGAATGAGGGTCGTCGACGCTATCAGGACATTTTCGAAGGCACCGGCGTTGCCCTCTGCGTACTCGACGTCTCCGGGCTCCAGAGCTTTTTCGACAAGGCTCAGCTGCACAGCCGCGAACAATTGCAAACCCGGCTTGATTCCCCGGAACAGCGCCGGCAACTGCTTCAGGAGTTGCGCATCACCGAGGTCAACCAGGTTGCCCTGCAATTGCTCAACGTCAAGTCCTGTGATCAAGCCTGGAACTTGCTGATCGACGGCAACCCGCTGGACGGCACCGCCATCGGCAATCAAGTGCTAGAAGCGGTTTTCAACCAGCAGAAGCAGCTTGAGCTGGAAATCAAACTGCAGGACGCCCACGACCGCGATCAGCATTTGTGGCTGGTCCTGCGTCTGCCAGTCGATCAGCACGACTATAAAGCCGTGATCCTGAGTATCACCGACATCACCAGCCGCAAACTGATCGAGCTATCGCTGCTGGAGCGCGAAAGCTTCTGGTCCGATGTGGTGCGCACCGTGCCGGATCACCTGTACGTGCAAGACGTGATCAGCCAGCGGATGATTTTCAGCAACCACCACCTGGGGCACACCCTGGGTTACGACCGCACCGAACTGCATCAAATGGGTGAGTATTTCTGGGAGATCCTGCTGCACCCCGAAGACGCCGATTTCTACCACCGTTCACGCCAGATCCAGCGCCAGGGTGGTTACAGCCAATTGATGCAGTGCCAACTGCGCTTCCGCCACCGTGATGGCCAATGGCGGCGGTTCGAAATTCGCGAACAAGCCTTGGCACGGGACAAGCACAATCAGGTCACGCGCATTATTGGTGTGGCCAAGGACATCACCGACCAGATCGAAGCCAGTGAGTCGTTGCGCGACAGCGAGCAGCGTTACCGGATGCTCGCCGAAAGCATCAGCGACGTGATTTTCTCCACGAACAGCAAGCTGTCGCTCAACTATGTCAGCCCTTCGGTGCAGGCAGTGCTCGGTTACGACGCAGAGTGGATTTTCCAGAACGGCTGGCAATCGATCATCGCCAACCCGCAACAACTGACTGGCATCTTCAGCCTGATGGACCGGGTCAGCAAAGCGCTGGATAAACCCGAGCAATTGGCGCTGTTGCGCAGCCAGGTGCAGACCCAATTGTTCCTGTTCGATTGCCTGCGAGCCGACGGCCGCAAGATTCCCATCGAACTGCGATTGGTGCTGGTCTGGGACGAACACGGCGCATTCGAAGGAGTGCTCGGTGTCGGTCGCGACATCAGCCAGCAGCGCCGGGCCGAGAAAGACCTGCGCATGGCGGCCACGGTATTTGAACACTCGACCTCAGCCATTCTGATCACCGATCCGGCCGGTTACATCGTTCAGGCCAATGAAGCGTTCAGTCGTGTCAGCGGGTATGCCGTGGAACAGGTACTCGATCAGTTGCCGAATATGCTGACTGTCGACGAGCAGCAGGAATCGCATCTGCGCTACGTGCTCAAGCAACTTCATCAGAACAACACCTGGGAAGGCGAGGTCTGGCTCAAGCGACGCAACGGCGAACACTACCCGGCCTGGGTCGGTATCACGGCGGTGCTCGACGATGAAGGTGATCTGGCGAGTTACGTGTGCTTCTTCAGCGACATCAGCGAACGCAAGGCCAGTGAACAGCGGATTCACCGCCTCGCCTACTACGACGCCCTGACCCATCTACCCAACCGCACGCTGTTCCAGGATCGCCTGCACACCGCGCTGCAATCGGCGGAGCGGCAGAAATCCTGGGTGGTGTTGATGTTCCTCGACCTGGACCGTTTCAAGCCGATCAACGACTCCCTCGGTCACGCCGCCGGCGACCGCATGCTCAAGGAAATGGCCACGCGCCTGCTCGGCTGCGTCGATGATGACGACACCGTGGCACGCATGGGCGGCGACGAATTCACCTTGCTGCTGCAGCCACGGGTCAACCGCGAAATCGCTCTGAACCGGGCGATTCATGTGGCCGAACAGATTCTCGCCAGCCTGGTGAAACCCTTTGTGCTGGAAGGCCGCGAGTTCTTCGTCACGGCCAGCATCGGGATCGCCCTGAGCCCGCAAGACGGCAACGAACTCAGCCAATTGATGAAGAACGCCGACACCGCGATGTACCACGCCAAGGAACGCGGCAAGAACAACTTCCAGTTTTATCAGGCGGACATGAACGCCAGCGCCCTGGAGCGGCTGGAGCTGGAAAGCGACCTTCGCCATGCCCTCGAACAGAACGAATTCGTGCTGTATTACCAACCGCAGTTCAGCGGCGATGGCAAACGATTGACCGGTGCCGAAGCCTTGCTGCGCTGGCGTCATCCGCGACGAGGTCTGGTGCCGCCGGGAGACTTCATTCCGGTGCTCGAAGAGCTCGGCCTGGTGGTGGATGTCGGCGACTGGGTGATCAGCGAAGCGTGCCGTCAACTCAAGACCTGGCACCAGACCAAGGTCCGCGTGCCGAAGGTTTCGGTGAACATCTCGGCGCGGCAGTTCTCCGACGGCCAGTTGGGCACGCGGATCGCCAACATCCTCAAGGAAACCGGTCTGCCGCCAGCATGCCTGGAGCTGGAATTGACTGAAAGTATTCTGATGCGCGAAGTCAGCGAGGCGATGCAGATTCTCGCCGGGTTGAAAAACCTCGGCCTGAGCATCGCGGTCGACGACTTCGGAACCGGTTATTCATCCCTCAACTACCTCAAGCAATTCCCGATCGACGTGCTGAAAATCGACCGTACGTTTGTCGATGGCCTGCCGTCCGGTGAACAGGATGCGCAAATCGCCCGGGCGATCATCGCCATGGCTCACAGCCTGAACCTGGCGGTGATCGCCGAAGGCGTGGAAACCCAAGAGCAACTGGATTTCCTGCGTGAGCATGGTTGCGATGAGGTTCAGGGCTACCTGTTCGGCCGGCCGATGCCGCCCAGCCAGTTTGAAGCGCAGTTCAGCAATGATGCGCTGTTCATGTTTGACTGAGATTTTGTGGTGGGGCTGATGGCCCTATCGCGAGCAGGCTCGCTCCCACAGAGTTTTCGGGTGTAAACAAAACTTGCGAACGCTGAAGATCCACTGTGGGAACGAGCCTGCTCGCGAAGAGGCCAGCATGATCACCGCTGATCCCTTCATGAAGCCCACTTGTCTGCGACTTGACGTCGTTTCATATGCCATCCAAAACCCATTGGGTTAGAATGCCCCCCTTTTCTGCCCCGATCCTTGAGGACCGCCATGTTCAGCCGTGATTTGACTATTGCCAAGTACGACGCCGATCTTTTTGCCGCCATGGAGCAAGAAGCTCAGCGCCAGGAAGAACACATCGAGCTGATCGCTTCAGAAAACTACACCAGCCCAGCGGTGATGGAAGCTCAAGGCTCGGTACTGACCAACAAGTACGCCGAAGGCTACCCGGGCAAGCGCTACTACGGTGGTTGCGAGTTCGTCGACGTTGTTGAGCAGCTGGCCATCGACCGCGCCAAAGAGCTCTTCGGCGCCGATTACGCCAACGTTCAGCCACACGCCGGTTCGCAAGCCAACAGCGCCGTTTACCTGGCCCTGCTGTCGGCTGGTGACACCATCCTGGGCATGAGCCTGGCCCACGGTGGTCACCTGACCCACGGTGCCAGCGTTTCGTCCTCCGGCAAGCTGTACAACGCCATCCAGTACGGCATCGACGCCAACGGCCTGATCGACTACGACGAAGTCGAGCGTCTGGCGGTTGAGCACAAGCCGAAAATGATCGTGGCCGGTTTCTCTGCCTACTCGCAGATCCTGGATTTCCCTCGCTTCCGCGAAATCGCCGACAAAGTGGGCGCTTACCTGTTCGTCGACATGGCCCACGTGGCCGGCCTGGTCGCCGCTGGCGTCTACCCGAACCCGGTGCCATTCGCTGACGTCGTGACCACCACCACACACAAGACCCTGCGCGGTCCACGTGGCGGCCTGATCCTGGCGCGCGCCAACGCCGACATCGAGAAGAAGCTGAACTCCGCCGTATTCCCGGGCGCCCAGGGTGGCCCGCTGGAGCACGTGATTGCCGCCAAAGCGATCTGCTTCAAGGAAGCGCTGCAGCCTGAGTTCAAGGCCTACCAGCAACAAGTGGTGAAAAACGCCAAGGCCATGGCCGGCGTGTTCATCGAACGCGGTTTCGACGTGGTCTCCGGCGGTACCGAGAACCACCTGTTCCTGCTGTCGCTGATCAAGCAGGAAATCTCCGGTAAAGACGCCGACGCCGCTCTGGGCAAAGCGTTCATCACCGTGAACAAGAACTCCGTGCCTAACGACCCGCGCTCCCCGTTCGTCACCTCCGGCCTGCGCTTCGGCACACCGGCTGTGACCACTCGCGGCTTCAAGGAAGCAGAGTGCAAGGAACTGGCCGGCTGGATCTGCGACATCCTGGCAGACCTGAACAACGAAACGGTGATCGACGCCGTTCGTGAGAAGGTCAAGGCTATCTGCAAGAAGCTGCCGGTGTACGGCGCTTAATCAGCCCGCTAAACCGCGGCACTAAAAAACCGGCCAGAAATGGCCGGTTTTTTTATGTCCGCAAATCAGTGGGCGGTTACCCGCGCAAACCCCTCGCGAATCTTCCCTTCCGGCAAATCATCGGCAATGAACACGATCACGCTTTCACGTACCTCATCGTCTGCCCATTCAGTGTCCCAATCAAAACCGTACAACTTCAGCACGCCTTGAAACACCATCCGCCGTGGCTCATCGAGGATGCTCAACACCCCTTTGTAGCGCAGCAGTTGCTTGCCATGGTCTTCCAGCAGTTCGTTCATGAACTCGCTGAGCTTGTCGATATCCAGCGGCTTCTCGGTGCGCAGCACCAGGCTGGAGATGCGGTCGATGGACGGCGCCTGGCTCACCGGACGCAAACTCATGCCACCGCCAAGGTCGGCATTTAAATTGAAACCGCGCACGTCGAGCAATTCAGCCAGATCGATCTTGCCGTGATCCACCACGCGGATCGGTGCACGCCGATTGATGCGGGTCAGGCGCTCACTCAATGCGGTGAACGTCGACTCGTCGACCAGATCGCGTTTGCTCACCAGCAAGCGGTCGGCGAAACCGATTTGTGCCTGGGCGATGGTTTGAGTCAGGTGCGTGTCGGCGTGTGCCGCGTCGACGAGGGTGATGATGCCGTCGAGGATGTAGCGCTCACGTAATTCTTCGTCAATGAAGAAGGTTTGCGCCACCGGTGCCGGGTCGGCCAAACCGGTGCACTCGATCACCAGACGATCGAAGGCGATGTCGCCGCTGTCCAGGCGTTCGAGCAACAGGTAAAGCGCTTTGGTCAGATCGGTGTGGATGGTGCAGCAGACGCAGCCGTTGGACAGCGTCATGACTTGTACCGGCTCGTCGCCCAGCAGTTGGGTGTCGATGCCGGCGTCACTGAATTCATTTTCGATCACGGCGATTTTCAGCCCGTGCTCGGCTTTGAGCAGGTGACGCAACAGTGTGGTCTTGCCGGCGCCGAGAAAACCGCTGAGGATTGTTACCGGGATTGGTGTGAACAAAACGAAAACCTCTCATGCGCAAAAAACTGTAGGAGCCCGGCTTGCCGGCGATGGCGTCCCGAAGATCGCTATCGCCGGCAAGCCGGACTCCTACAGAGATGATGTGTCGCCTAAATGCCGAGTATCAACAGCACTTCGGCCCACCCTTGCCACCGTAACGAGCTTCCTGGCGTTCGCGAAAGAACATTTCGTAGCTCATCACCGGTTTGTCCGGGTGTTTGGTTTGCATATGCTCGACGTAGGTGTCGTAGTCGGGCATGCCGACCATCAGGCGCGCGGCCTGACCGAGGTATTTACCGAGGCGACTCAGGTCATTGAACATGCTTGCAATCCTCGATTACGCGTCCGGTAAGGCCTGGAATGGCGATTCTTTATCCGTACGCTCTTTTGTGCCCCAGGAGGCAATGCCAACCTTGAGTGCGTAGAACAGGATACTGAAGACCACGAACAGGAACAGCACTGTCAGCGTGGCGTTGGTGTAGGCGTTGAAAATCACGTGCTGCATCTGCGTGATGTCCTTGGCCGGGGCAAGGAGCTGACCATTGGCCAGCGCATCGCTGTATTTTTTGGCCAACGACAGGAAGCCGATCGCCGGGTTGGCGTCGAACAGCTTGATGAAGCCCGCGGTGACGGTGCAGATCAGCAGCCAGACCGCTGGCACCATGGTGACCCAGATGTAGCGTTGGCGTTTCATTTTGATCAGCACAACGGTGCCGAGCATCAGCGCGATACCGGCGAGCATCTGGTTGGAGATGCCGAACAGCGGCCACAAGGTGTTGATGCCACCCAATGGATCGATCACACCCTGATAAAGCAGCCAGCCCCACATGGCCACACAACCGGCGGTGGCGATCAGGTTGGCGGTCCAGGATTCGGTACGTTTCAGTGCCGGGACGAAGGAACCGAGCAAATCCTGGAGCATGAAACGACCGGCACGGGTGCCGGCGTCGACAGCGGTCAGGATGAACAGTGCTTCGAACAGGATCGCGAAGTGGTACCAGAATGCCATGGTGTTTTCACCCGGCAGGACACTGTGCAGGATCTGCGCGATACCGACCGCCAAGGTCGGCGCACCGCCGGCACGGGCCAGGATGGTGGTTTCACCGATGTCATGGGCCACGGCTTGCAGGGCTTCCGGGGTAATCGCAAAGCCCCAGTTGCTGACCACTTGCGCCACCGCCACCACATCACCGCCGACCACGGCTGCCGGGCTGTTCATCGCAAAGTACACGCCCGGCTCGATCACCGAGGCGGCAACTATGGCCATGATGGCGACGAACGATTCCATCAGCATGCCGCCGTAACCGATGTAACGGGCGTTGGTTTCGTTATCCAGCAGCTTCGGCGTGGTGCCGGAGGAAATCAGTGCGTGGAAACCCGAGACCGCGCCACAAGCGATGGTGATGAACAGGAACGGAAACAGCCCGCCCTTCCACACCGGCCCCGTGCCGTCGATGAACTGGGTCAGCGCCGGCATTTTCAGCACAGGCATGGTGACCACAATACCGATGGCCAAGGCGATGATGGTGCCGATTTTCAGGAAGGTCGACAGGTAGTCACGCGGGGCCAGAATCAGCCACACCGGCAACACTGCTGCAACAAAACCGTAGCCAATCAACATCCAGGTGATCTGAATCCCGGTGAAGCTGAACGCCTTGGCCCAGACCGGGTCAGCAGCAATCTGCCCACCAAGCCAGATCGAACCGAGCAACAACAGCACGCCCACTACCGAGATCTCACCAATGCGGCCCGGGCGGATGTAGCGCATGTAGATGCCCATGAACATCGCAATCGGGATGGTCGCCATCACCGTGAAAATGCCCCACGGGCTTTCAGCCAGGGCCTTGACCACGATCAGCGCCAGCACCGCGAGGATGATGATCATGATCAGGAAGCAGCCAAACAGCGCGATGGTGCCGGGGATGCGGCCCATTTCTTCTCGGACCATGTCGCCCAGAGACCGGCCATTACGGCGGGTCGACATGAACAACACCATGAAGTCCTGAACACCACCGGCCAACACCACGCCCGCGATTATCCACAGCGTACCCGGCAGGTAGCCCATCTGCGCCGCCAATACCGGACCGACCAGAGGACCAGCGCCAGCGATGGCCGCGAAGTGGTGACCGAAAAGGATGTGTTTGTTGGTCGGAACGTAGTCCAGACCGTCATTATTGAGTACGGCGGGGGTGGCCCGTCGCGGGTCGAGCTGCATCACGTTGTGAGCGATGAACAGACTGTAGTAGCGATATGCAACCAGATAAATGGCCACGGCAGCCACCACAATCCACAAGGCGTTGACCGCCTCACCACGGCGCAATGCCACTACACCCAGGGCGCACGCACCGACGATTGCCAGCAGAAGCCAGGGTAAGTGGCTAAGCGGGCTATTATTATTTTTCATTTTATGATTCCAGCCAGAGTGGACAAGAAAGACAGCCACTCCGAGTTTAGCTCTCCTGTCGGCAAAGGCCATACCCCAACATTGGTCTAGACACCTGTCCGCGCTGGCAGGCCTTGAGAATGCGGGTCTATAGTCAGCGTACCTTTTCGAGGATTGCGCCATGAGCGAACACGCAGCCGATCGCCGCCGCTTCAAACGTATCGCGTTCGATGCCAGGACCGAGCTGAGTCAGGGGGAGTACATCTGGCCGGTAAAATTGATCGACCTGTCGCTCAAGGGGTTGCTTATCCAGAAGCCCGAGCCGTGGTTGGGTAATCGAGAATGGCATTTCCTCGTCGATGTTCATCTCACCGATGATGTTTCCATCAAGATGGATGTACAACTGACCCACGATGATCATGGCCAACTCGGCTTCGTCTGCAAACACATCAGTCTGGAGTCGATTGAACGCCTGCGGCGGTTGATCGAACTCAATCTGGGTGATCCGCAGGAGCTGGAACGTGAGCTGGGCGCCTTGATCGAAGTTTGAACCCACCACAAATCCACTGTGGGAGCGAGCCTGCTCGCGATAGCGGAGTGTCAGTCGACATACTTTTCTAACCCACCGTCATCGCGAGCAGGCTCGCTCCCACAGGGGTTGGGCTGGATTGTGGACTACTCGAACAACGCGTCGAGTGCCTGCTCCAGGCGCGTGACCGCAATAATCTGCAACCCCGGTGGCGCCTCTTTCGGCGCATTGCCCTTGGGCACAATGGCGCGTTTGAAGCCGTGCTTGGCGGCTTCTTTCAGGCGCTCCTGACCGCTGGGCACCGGGCGTACTTCGCCGGACAAGCCGACTTCGCCAAACACCAACAGATCATGCGGCAATGGCCGGTTGCGCAAACTGGACATCACCGCCGCCATCAACGCCAGGTCAGAAGCCGTTTCCAGAACCTTCACACCGCCGACCACGTTGAGGAACACATCCTGATCGTGTGTCGGAATGCCGCCATGACGGTGCAGGACCGCCAACAACATCGCCAGACGGTTCTGATCCAGCCCCAGCGTGACCCGACGCGGGTTGGCCAAATGACTGTCGTCCACCAATGCCTGGACTTCCACCAACATGGGCCGTGTCCCTTCCCACGTCGCCATGACCACACTGCCCGGGACCTCTTCTTGAGCACGGGTGAGGAAGATCGCTGACGGGTTGGAGACTTCTTTCAGGCCCTTGTCCGTCATGCCGAACACACCCAATTCGTTGACCGCACCGAAACGGTTTTTTACCGCACGCAGCAAACGCAAACGCCCATCGGATTCGCCTTCGAAATACAAAACGGTGTCGACCATATGCTCCAGCACGCGCGGACCGGCCAGTGCGCCTTCTTTAGTCACGTGCCCCACCAGGAAAATCGCGGTGCCGCTCTGCTTGGCATAACGCACCAGCAACGCCGCACTTTCGCGAACCTGAGAGACGCCACCCGGTGCCGATTGCAGTTGCTCGGTGAAGATCGTCTGGATCGAGTCGATCACCATGACTTTGGGCTTTTCCACCCGGGCCGTGGCGATGATGGTTTCGATGCAGGTTTCGGTCATCACCCGCAGTTGATCCTGCGGCAAACCCAGCCGGCGGGCACGCATGGCCACTTGCTGCTGCGATTCTTCGCCCGTGACATAAAGCGCCGGCATGCTTTTGGCGAGGTTGCACAAGGTTTGCAACAGGATGGTCGACTTACCGATGCCCGGGTCGCCGCCGATCAGCACCACCGAACCGTCAACCAAGCCACCGCCCAGCACCCGATCGAGTTCGCTGGATGCCGTGGAAAAGCGCGGGATTTCTTCGACGCTGACTTCGGCCAGGGTCTTGATCTGGGCCTGTTGACCGGTCCAGCCGGTGCGACCGCTCGGGGCGGCGGCGCCACCGCTTTCCACCATGGTCTCGGTCAGCGTGTTCCAGGCCCCGCACTCGCCGCACTGGCCAGCCCACTTGGGGAAGGTTGAGCCACACTCGGTGCAGCCGTACATGCGTTTGGCCTTGGCCATCTGAACTCCCGGCAAAAAACGCGATGATAGCTCAGCTGACGCTGATCAGCGCGATGCAGCGGCACGGATTTCACCAATGTTCATCACACGACCTGATTACCGTTGCACTCGGAAACTTTCGGAGCATTGATCGGCAACTGCAGATGTAACCAGACGATAGCGTTGAGTATCGGTGTAGGAAATCACTCCGCCTTGAAATAAGCGATCGGCCACAGTCTTTATACCGAGAACTAGATAGGGCGATGCCATTGCAACTTGCTCGGTTTGCTGGAGGCATCCACTGATTTAGCATAAAACCATTTGTCCAACTTTTGACTCAGAAACTACAAAAGAGATCTTCGTTGCACCCAATGGATCGATATTAAACCTATACAAGTCTTGAGCTTTCAAAAGCCGGTCGTACAAGCTTCAACTTTGAATATCGCCTTGTTTCAACATGTGCAAACAGCCATCGATCATTTGACAGATGTCTTGACCTTAGACTTTTGTAACTGATTCGGATCGAATTAGCCGCTCCGCGAATGACGAAAGTCGGAAAGTTATTGCCCCGCAAGGCCCAGTTGCCATCGGCGGTGTAGAACCGGGTGACGAAACCGAGCGGCGCGCGCGAGGGTTGTGGCGAATAGTTGCCTTGGAAAGCGGCGCAGAAACGCACGGTTTCGGGGGGGCTATGGCCGTCAGCGAACACCTCCACGGTGGTCAGGTCGCCGAGGTCATTGGCCACCGAGAAGGTGCCATTCCACGCACGTCAAACTAAATGCCGGCAGACAGGTCGTTAACCACTAGCTTTGTAATGAGGTGTTTCGAGCAAGAGCGGTCCCGCTGATTTACACTGCGTTTACCAACCTCATCTGTAACAAGGAAATAACCTATGGGCGTGATAAGTGAGTTCAAGGCCTTCGCGGTCAAAGGTAATGTGATCGACATGGCGGTCGGTATCATCGTCGGCGCGGCCTTCGGCAAGATCGTTACGTCGTTTGTCGGCGACGTCGTCATGCCCCCCATTGGATTGCTGATCGGCGGGGTGGACTTCAGTGATCTGGCCATTACGCTCAAGGCAGCCGAGGGCAATGCCCCAGCAGTGGTGTTGGCCTACGGTAAATTCATCCAGAGCATGATTGACTTTGTCATTGTCGCTTTCGCGATTTTTATGGGGATCAAAGCGATCAACCAACTGAAGCGCGAAGAGGCCTCGGCCCCAACATTACCGCCGGTTCCGAGCAAGGAGGAGGAGCTGTTGAGGGAGATCCGTGATTTGCTCAAGGCCCAGAACAATCGGCCCTGAAGACTGATTGCAAATAGAAACGGCGCCTTCAATGCGCCGTTTTTTTACCAAAAGTTTTCCACAGCCACTTGGCCTGGCCGTCGGCTGAGGCTCAGATGCATGTCACGCTGTTTGAGCAGCTTGCGCGTGTCATCGATCATCTGCGGATTACCGCAAAGCATGACCCGCGAGTGTTCGGGTGTCAGCGCCACACCGGCAGCCCGCTCCAATTCGCCATTTTCGATCAGCGTAGTGATCCGCCCGCTCAGGGCGCCGGGATGTTGTTCGCGAGTAACGGTGGCGATGAATTGCAATTTGTGGGCGTTTTCGGCCAGATAATCGCGCTGCCCCAACTCGGCGATCAGCGCCTGATACGCCAGCTCCCGGGCTTCGCGCACGCTGTAGACGAGGATGATGCGTTCGAATTTCTCCCAGACCTCAAAGTCTTGCAGGATGGACAGAAACGGGGCAATGCCGGTACCTGTGGATAACAACCACAGATCACGCCCATCAACAAAACGATCAAGGGTCAAATAACCAAATGCCTGGCGGTCGACCAGCAATGTATCGCCAACCTCCAGTCGGCTCAACTCGCTGGTGAACTCCCCACCTGGCACGACAATGGAGAAGAACTCGAGAAATTCGTCAAAGGGCGACGACACCATTGAGTAGGCACGCCAAACCGTACTGCCATCGGCTTTGGTAACGCCTAACCGGGCGAACTGCCCTGACCTGAAACGAAAACCCGGATCCCTGGTGGCCCGCAGGGTAAACAGGTTCGGGGTCAACGGCTGGACGTCGAGCAAGGTTTGGCGAGTGAATTTATCGGCACTGGCGGTCATGGGTCGCTCCATTGAACTGACCTCACCAGTGTCTCGCAAAGCAGACGATGTAAACACTGGTGATTTGTAGTGTCTTTGGAAATGAGATTCTTTGTTAGTGATATAGCCTGACTTTATATTGCTAGCGGCATACACCAACTTGTACAAAAAACGACAAATAGAATGATGTACACCATGTGACTAAGCTGTATTGGCTTTGAAAAAGCCTAAGAACCAGACATGCAGCTCAGAAAATTTTCAAGAACAAAATAATTGCATCATGTGTGTAGGATTGCCCCTACACTCGGCACGTGCTGGATCGCGGATCCAATATGCACCCCCAAGATATCCGCATGGAGCTACTGCGATGGAAATGTGGAAGGAATCACAGTTAAGACAAATATCCGACGCCAAAGAAATTAAATCTGCATATGAAATTTCACTCAATCTCGTTAAGAGTCTCGGCTTCACTTTCTGTGCTTTTTCAATTACATCCCCCGCGCAAATGCATCATCGCGACACAGTAAGTTTTAACAACTACCCACACGATTGGAATACGACATATGAACACAACCACTTCTCTGAAATAGACCCAATACTGGCTCATTGCAATCAATCAGAGCTGCCGATTCTTTGGGAGGATGAGGTCTTCTCAAAGGCATCTCAGTTGAGACAGGCTCAAAAAAAACTAGGCTTGCAATATGGCTGGTCACAATCGTTTCATGACTGCAATGGTCTTCGCAGCATGTTTAGCCTCGCCAGAAGCAACAGCCCTGTCACTGCCTATGAATTGTATGAAAATCTGGGTTACGCCATATTCATCAACCACCAGTTGCATGGGCATGCAGCTAAAAAACTGCGTCATCGCCTGCCGACCGCATGCACACCTCATTTGTCGACACGTGAAATCGAAATTTTGAAATTGTCAGCCGACGGCAAGACGGCTTATGAATGCTCCAGAATCCTCAGCATCAGTGAACGCACCATCAATTTCCACGTGCACAGTGCAATCCAGAAATTTGGCGTGAATAACAAGATTGCAGCGGTGATAAAGGCTGTGAGGACGGGGGCCATCTGAATCCACACCATGCCAGGAAAACCTGCGAGTAATCCAACAGAAAAAAACGTACCATTTGCGGCCCCCTGAGTGATGTCGTCTGTAACCTTACGATGAAGTGCACTCGGAGGGCCCCGCCCGCTACAACGCCTCCGGCAGCGGGACACCACACTCGTTGACTACCCAGAGCCTCGCCTCATGCCCCTGCTCGAAACACCCTTCGCCCAACTCGATCTGATCCGTCAGCCAGAACAGCAGAACGAACCGCTGCAAGCTTTCGATGCGGCCGACGAATACCTGCTCAACCATCTCGCTGAACAACACCCCTCGGCCGAGACTCGGGTATTGGTGTTGAACGACAGTTTTGGCGCGTTGGCCGCCAGCCTCGCAGGCAAGGTCCGGGTGGTCAGCAGTGGCGACTCGTTTCTGGCGTTTCAGGGGCTGGAGAAAAATCTGATCCGTAACAACCAGGCATTTGACGCGGTACCGAGCGTGCCCGCCAGCGAAGCAATCAGCGGCCCGTTTGACCGGGTATTGATCCGGGTGCCGAAAACCCTGGCGTTGCTGGAAGAACAACTTATTCGCTTGCAGGGCCAGTTGGCGCCGGGGGCGCAGGTGATTGCTGCGGCGATGATCAAGCATCTGCCACGTGCTGCCGGTGATCTGCTTGAACGCTACATCGGCCCGGTGCAAGCCTCTTTGGCGGTAAAAAAGGCCCGGCTATTAATCGCCACACCTGAAGCAAAAGCCCCTGTCGTGTCCCCCTACCCTTCGCGCTATCAACTCGATGAACCGGCCATTGAACTGCTGAACCACGCCAATGTGTTCTGCCGCGAAGGACTGGACATCGGCACCCGGGCCTTTCTACCGCACCTGCCGAAGAACCTCGGCACTGCGCGAGTCGCGGACCTCGGTTGCGGTAACGGCGTGCTGGCCATCGCCAGTGCGCTGCAAAACCCGCAGGCGCAGTACACGCTGGTGGACGAGTCGTACATGGCCGTGCAATCGGCCGCCGAAAACTGGCGCGCGGCACTCGGTGACAGAGAAGTCATTGTGCGGGCCGGCGATGGCCTCGCAGGGCAGGAGCCTCAATCCCTGGATGTGGTGTTGTGCAACCCGCCGTTCCATCAGCAACAAGTCGTTGGCGACTTCCTCGCCTGGCGCATGTTCCAGCAGGCCCGAGAGGCGCTGGTGGTGGGCGGTGCGCTGTATATCGTCGGCAACCGTCACTTGGGGTACCACAGCAAGCTTGCCCGACTGTTCCGGGGTGTGGAGCAAGTGGCCGCCACGCCAAAATTCGTGATTCTCAAAGCCCGCAAATAAGCACTGAAAAAAAACCCTCCGCGCAGGAGGGTTGTAAATCCGTGTCCCAAGGCAACGGGACGGAGCCTTCAGTGCGTGGTCAGACCTGCCGCATTCATGAACATGCGCATCAGACTGGCCACGATAAACAGCGCGCCGACGCTGCCGACCCAAATCAAGGCCAGCCATCCTAGCCGTTGCCACAGCGGTTTTTTTTCGGCTTCTTCAATGTCGTGCAGCGAATGTTTGCCGGTCATTGCATCAATCCTCAATAGATCGATGGCGCCGGTGAGGGCGCCATCGCGAGCAGGTCGAATCGTCGCTCCCACGGTGTTAGTGATAACCGTCTTCGTGGGTCACCTTGCCGCGGAACACGTAGTAGCTCCAAAAGGTGTAACCCAGGATGAACGGGATGATGAACAACGTGCCGACCAGCATGAAACCCTGGCTTTGCGGCGGTGCAGCAGCGTCCCAGATCGAGATGGACGGTGGCACGATGTTCGGCCACAGGCTGATGCCCAATCCGCTGTAGCCGAGGAAGATCAGCACCAGCGTCAGCAGGAACGGCGTGTAGTGCGCATTGCGGGCGACGGCGCGGATCAGACCGTACATGGTCACCAGCACGAGAATCGGCACGGGCATGAACCAGAACAGATTGGGCAGCGTGAACCAGCGAGCGGCGATTTCGGCGTGGGCCAATGGCGTCCAGATGCTGACGATGCCGATCACCGCCAGCACCACGAAGGCCAGCGGCCGGGCCAGATCGTGCATTTGCTCCTGCAGCTTGCCTTCGGTCTTCATGATCAACCACGTGCAACCGAGCAACGCATAAGCCACCACCAACGCCAAGCCGCAAAACAGGGTGAACGGTGTCAGCCAGTCCAATGAACCACCGGCAAACTGGCGATTGACCACTGGCAACCCATCAATGAAGGCCCCTAATGCCACGCCCTGAAAGAAGGTTGCGGTGACGGAGCCACCGATAAAGGCCTTGTCCCAGAGGTGACGCTTGTTGTCCCTGGCCTTGAAACGAAACTCGAAGGCCACGCCACGGAAGATCAGCCCGATCAGCATCAGGATCAGCGGCAGGTACAGCGCCGAGAGCACTACCGAATAGGCCAGCGGAAAGGCACCAAACAACGCGGCACCGCCCAGTACCAGCCAGGTTTCGTTACCGTCCCACACCGGTGCGACAGTGTTCATCATCACGTCACGGTCGGTCTTGCCGGGAATGAACGGGAAGAGAATCCCGATCCCCAGGTCGAAGCCGTCCATGACCACGTACATCATGATGCCGAAGATGATGATCACGGCCCAGATCAGCGGAAGATCAATACCCATGACTCAAATCTCCTTGGTCAGGCTGTGGTCACTGTCGGCGCCATCATCGTCAGCGGCGGACAGCGGACGGGCCGGTGTGCGTTTCTGGCCAGGGCCACCGTGGTTGGTTTCCTTGCCTTCGTCGATCTTCGGACCTTTGCGCACCAAGCGCATCATGTAACCCAGGCCGGCACCGAACAGCGCGAAATACACCACCACGAACAGAATCAACGTAATGCTCATTTGCATGAAACTATGGTTGGAGGAAGCATCCGCCGTACGCATCAGACCGTAGACCACCCACGGCTGACGGCCGATTTCGGTGGTAAACCAACCTGCGAGGATCGCGATCAGGCCCGATGGCCCCATCCATAACGCCAGATAAAGGAATGGACGCGAGGTATAGAGCTTGTCGCGCTTGCGCAGCCAAAGGCTCCACAACCCGGTGAAGATCATCAGGAAACCCAGGCCAACCATGATCCGGAACGACCAGAACACGATGGTCGAATTGGGCCGGTCTTCAGGCGGGAATTCCTTGAGCGCTGGCACCTGTTTGTCCAGCGAGTGGGTGAGGATCAGGCTGCCGAGGTACGGAATTTCGACGGCAAATCTGGTTTTCTCGGCTTTCATGTCCGGCCAGCCGAACAGGATCAACGGGGTCGGTTCATCGCCGATGTTTTCCCAGTGACCTTCGATTGCCGCAATTTTCGCCGGCTGATGCTTGAGCGTGTTGAGGCCGTGGAAGTCACCGATGACCGCTTGAATCGGTGCCACGATCAGGGCCATCCACATGGCCATCGACAGCATCGTCCGGATCGCCGGGTTGTCCTTGCCGCGCAGCAAGTGCCAGGCCGCCGAAGAGCCGACGAAGAACGCGGTGGCGACGAATGCCGCCGTCGCCATGTGCATCAGGCGGTACGGGAATGAAGGGTTGAAGATCACCGCCAGCCAGTCGGTGGGGATCACCTGACCGTTAACGATTTCGAAACCCTGCGGCGTTTGCATCCAGCTGTTGGACGCCAGGATCCAGAAGGTCGAGATCAGCGTGCCGATGGCCACCATGACTGTGGCAAAGAAGTGCAGCTTGCGCCCGACCTTGTTCCAGCCAAACAGCATGACGCCCAGGAAACCGGCTTCGAGGAAGAAGGCGGTCAGTACTTCGTACGTCAGCAATGGCCCGGTCACCGAGCCGGCGAAGTCCGAAAAACGGCTCCAGTTGGTGCCGAACTGATAAGCCATCACCAACCCGGAGACCACGCCCATGCCGAAGTTGACGGCAAAGATCTTCGACCAGAAGTGATACAGGTCGCGGTAGGTGTCGTTATGGGTTTTCAGCCACAAGCCTTCGAGCACCGCCAGGTAACTCGCCAGGCCAATGGTGATGGCCGGGAACAGAATGTGAAAAGAGATGGTAAACGCAAACTGCATTCGGGCGAGATCAAGTGCCTCTAAACCGAACATAAGTCTTCCTCTGTCAGGTAATACGGCTGCTGGCTGGAAGCCTGCACCCAACGGCCCCCACGGGTATGGAGTGTGGCGAATTCAAATTCGTTCTTTATTTGATAGCATCACAACGCAGGGCGTCTGGCCGGATGGCCGTCGGATCAATTCCTTTTGGGGTTTTGATCTGGATCAATCAACGTTGAAAGAGTAGTCCCATTTCTGTCCATGAACCGCGTGGTCTTTTGCCGCGTGACAAGTTGCCTCATGGCCGCAGACATGCACCGCAATACTTTCCCTGTGGGACCGAGCCTGCTCGCGATGGCGGCGTATCAGTCAATACTCATGCTGCCTGAAACACCGCTTCGCGAGCAGGCTCGCTCCCACGGGGGATTTGGACGATTTCGAGATCGGTGTCTAGCTAACTAAATTTCTGGCGGCCGCAACTTCTAGTTACAGGTTGGTGATAATCTCAGGCCTTCCCTCGATCAAGACTTGCCTCCAGATGCCCAGCCAAGAGCCCTTGCTGTTACGTCACCACCGTCCGTTCCTCGCTTTCTGGCTGGCCCGAGTTTTCACCGCCAGTGGTTTCCAGATGCTTACGGTGGCCATTGGCTGGAACCTCTACCAACTGACCGGCAACGTGCTCGATCTGGGTCTGGTCGGGTTGGTGGAGTTTGTGCCACGCGTGCTGTTCATGCTGCACACCGGGCACGTTGCGGACCGCTATGACCGGCGCAAAGTCGCGGCGATCTGCCAGTCCCTGCAAGCGCTGATTGCCCTGTCACTGGCCATCGGCAGTGCAACCGATCATGTCACCCGGGAAATGATCTTCATCCTCGCGTTCCTGCTCGGCGCCGCGCGTTCCTTCGAAATGCCCACCACTCAAGCCCTTTTGCCGAGTATCGTGCCCAGTGCGTTGTTTCCCCGCGCGGTGGCCGCAGCACAATCGGCGCAACAATCAGCCACCATCGTCGCCCCGGCGCTCGGTGGTTTGCTCTATGCCTTCGGCAGCGTCTGGGTGTATGGCCCGACGGTGATCCTCTACATCATTGCCTGTGTGCTAATGCTCAACCTGCCGGCCCGGCAAACGCCGCTGAACAAGGGCAAGGCGACCCTGGATTCACTGCTGGCGGGCATCCGCTTCATTCGCAGTCGCCCGGACATTCTCGGGGCAATCTCTCTGGACCTGTTTGCGGTCTTGCTCGGTGGCGCGACGGCGCTGCTGCCGGTGTTTGCCAAGGACATCCTGCTCACCGGCCCGTGGGGTCTGGGGCTGCTGCGTTCCGCGCCGGCAGTCGGAGCGTTATTGATGTCGTTGTTCCTGGCGCGATTTGCGGTTGAGCGCAACGTCGGACGGGTGATGTTCACGGCAGTCGGTGTGTTCGGCGTGGCCACCATTGCCTTCGGCCTCTCGACCTCGTTCTGGTTCTCTCTTGCCGTGCTGGTAGTGCTGGGCGCGGCAGACATGATCAGCATGGTGATCCGCGCCTCGTTCGTGCAACTGGAAACCCCGGACGAAATGCGTGGCCGGGTCAGCGCCGTGAACGGCCTGTTCATCGGTGCGTCGAACCAGTTGGGCGAGTTCGAATCCGGGCTGACTGCCCACTGGTTCGGCACCGTGCCAGCAGTGGTCATGGGCGGGATCGGCACCCTGGTGGTGACCGGGGTCTGGGTGAAACTGTTCCCGAGCCTGGCCAACCGCGACCGCATGCATGTGCCGGTGGAAGAAGTGAAGGTTTGAATCGCTTTAAACCAACAATTCCCCCGCCACCGTCGTGCGCGTAGCTTTGCCGCAGAGTTGTTCCACCAATGTCAGGGCAAATGCCAAGGCGGCGCCAGAGCCCTGGGCGGTCACGCAGTTGCCGTCAACGACCACCGGTTGGTCGACAAAGTTGCAGCCCGACAGCTGATGACTGGCCGAGGGCAGGCATGTCATGCGCCGCTGACGCAACACACCGAACTGTTGCAGCGCGACCGCCGGGGCTTCGGCGATGCCCGCGAACAAGCGTCCGGCGGCGGCCTGATCCTTGATCAGTTGTTGCAGGGGTTGATGGGCCGCCAGGTGTTGCGCGCCGACGGCGCCGCCGGGCAAGGCAATCAGGTCGAACGGCTGGGCGAGCAAATCCACCAGCATGGCATCGGCCGTCAGCCGGGTGCCACGGGCGCAGGTGAGCATGCGCCGCCCCTCGATGCTGGCCACCACCACTTCAACGTTGGCACGGCGCAGTACATCGACCAGGGTCACTGTTTGCAGGTCATCGATGCCCTCAGCGAGGGTAATCAAAGCTCTAAAGGTCATGGGGGCAGTCCACAAGATGATCTTTAAAGCTTAGTCAGCTTTCCTGACGCTTGTTCGAGCGCAGCCGTTACTTGATGTAAAGCTGCGTCGACATCGAGTTGCCCGGCGCGTTGATCGAGGTATCGCTGAAGGTGAAGACGCCGTTCTGCTTGCCCGCCAGGTCCAGGACATACAGATAACCGACGGTTTTTCTCCCGACGGTGCACTCGGTCAGATTACCGGTATCAAAAGCACAGACCGGCGTGCGGGTGCCGTTCAGTTCAAACCCGTCCAGCGCGACAAACGCCTCGCGTCCGTAACCCACCTCCAGCACGTAGACCTTGATACTCGGGCCGCTGTGGTCGCAGCGCGTCTGTTCCTGCCCCTCGGCAATGTCTTCAAACCCACAGCCTGGCGATTCGACCTTGAGCACTTTCAATTGGCTCAACGGTGGCGCCATCGCGGCCGAAGCGTTTTGCGCCCCCAACAACAAGGCAAACACGACGCCAATCACGGCGATCACAGGCTTTTTCATGCAATACATAGCGACTCCCAAAACCAGCGCGCAGTATGGCTCACTTCACTTGTCGGCAAAACATCGACGACGATCGCAGCCATAAGCAGCCATAACCCCACGCTGCTGGTATGATGCGCGGCTTTTTCCGGCCCACAGTAATTTCCCAGGCGCGTTCAGCGGTCTGTGCTTTGCTGTTGAGGTCGATACATTCACGGCGCCCGGCGCGCCACGGGGAGCAGACATGCTGGAAAGGCTGTTTCAACTCAAGGCACACAACACCAACGTGCGGACCGAGATTCTGGCGGGCGTCACGACTTTCTTGGCCATGGCCTACATTCTGTTCGTCAACCCGAGCATCCTCGGCGAGACCGGCATGGACAAGGGCGCGGTATTCGTCGCCACCTGTCTGGCTGCGGCCTTTGGCTCCACGGTGATGGGCCTGATCGCCAACTACCCGATCGCGCTGGCGCCGGGCATGGGTCTGAACGCCTTCTTCACCTACACCGTGGTCCTGCACATGGGGCACACCTGGCAAGTGGCGCTGGGGGCGGTGTTCATCTCGGCGGTGTGCTTCTTCCTGCTGTCGATCTTCCGCATCCGCGAATGGATCATCAACAGCATCCCGCTACCGCTGCGCTCGGCGATTGCGGCCGGTATCGGCCTGTTCCTGGCGCTGATCGCCCTGCACAACGCCGGCATCGTCGTCAGCAACCCGGCGACCATGGTCGGCCTCGGTGACCTGAAACAACCGGCCCCGATCCTCGCGACCTTGGGTTTTGCCCTGATCGTTGCTCTCGAAGCCCTGGCCGTACGCGGTGCAGTGCTGATCGGCATTCTGGTGGTCACCATCGTTTCGATCGTGATGGGTTTCACCCCGTTCGGCGGCGTGATGTCGATGCCTCCTTCCCTGGCCCCGACCTTCCTGCAACTGGACATCAAAGGTGCACTGGACATCGGTCTGGTCAGCGTGATTTTCGCCTTCCTGTTTGTCGATCTGTTCGACAACTCCGGCACCCTGATCGGCGTCGCCAAGCGCGCCGGCCTGATGGGCAAGGACGGCCACATGCCGAAAATGGGCCGCGCCCTGATCGCCGACAGCACCGCGGCCATGGCCGGTTCGCTGCTGGGCACCTCGACCACCACCAGCTACATCGAATCCGCAGCCGGCGTGAGTGCGGGCGGCCGCACCGGCCTGACCGCGGTAGTGGTGGCGATTCTGTTCCTGCTGGCGCTGTTCTTCTCGCCACTGGCGGCCAGCGTTCCGGCATTCGCCACGGCACCGGCGCTGCTGTTCGTCGCCGTACTGATGACCTCCGGCCTGGCCGAAATAGACTGGGACGACATTACCGTTGCTGCACCGGTCGTGATCACCGCACTGGCCATGCCGTTCACTTATTCCATTGCCAATGGCATCGCCTTCGGTTTCATTTCCTGGACCGCCATCAAGTTGATGTCCGGTCGCGGCCGTGAGCTGAACCCGGCGCTGGTGATCCTGTCGATTCTGTTCGTGATCAAGTTGGGTTGGTTCAACGCATGACTTTTGATTCCCAGGCCTACGCCGTTCAGCTCGAAGAAAAGGTCACGCGCCTGCGTGACCTGCTGGCCCCGTTCGATGCGCCAGAACCGGCGGTGTTCGACTCTCCGCTGAAGAATTTCCGCCTGCGCGCAGAATTCCGCCTGTGGCGTGAAGGTGGTGAGCGGCACTACGCGATGTTTTCCCAGGAAGACAAACGCACGCCGATCCTGATCGAAGAGTTTCCGATTGCCAGCCTGCGCATCAACGAACTGATGCCGCAGCTCAAGGCGGCATGGAAAGCCAGTGCGGCCCTGAGCCACAAGCTGTTCCAGGTGGAGTTCCTGACCACCCTGGCCGGTGATGCGATGATCACCCTGTGCTATCACCGCCCGCTGGACGAGCACTGGCATGCAGCGGCCTCGAAACTGGCCGCCGACCTGAACGTCAGCATCATCGGTCGTTCCAAGGGCAAACGCGAAGTGATCGGCCACGATTACGTGGTCGAGAAGCTCGAAGTCGGCGGTCGCACCTTCAGCTATCGCCAGCCGGAAGGCGCGTTCACCCAGCCCAACGGCACCGTGAACCAGAAGATGCTCAACTGGGCCTACGACGCTTTGGGTGATCGCCCGGACGACTTGCTCGAGTTGTACTGCGGCAACGGCAACTTCACCCTGCCGCTCGCGACCCGCGTACGCAAAGTGCTGGCCACCGAAATCAGCAAGACGTCGGTCAACGCAGCGCTGAGCAATCTCAGTGAAAACGCGGTGGAGAACGTCACCCTGGTGCGCCTGTCCGCCGAAGAGTTGACCGAAGCGCTGAACGAAGTCCGCCCGTTCCGTCGCCTGCAGGGCATTGATCTCAAGAGCTATGAGTTCGGTAGCGTGTTCGTCGACCCGCCCCGTGCCGGCATGGACCCGGACACCTGCGAGCTGACCCGGCGCTTCGACAACATCCTCTATATTTCCTGCAATCCGGAAACACTGGCAGCGAACATCGCCCAGTTGCACGACACGCATCGCATCACTCAGTGCGCGATGTTTGACCAGTTCCCGTGGACGCATCACATGGAATCAGGGGTATTGTTGACCCGTCGTTGATTGCAATTGCCGATACAAATCAGCCGTCATGACGACGGCTTTTTTGTGGCCGATGTTAAAGACCCGCATCGACCTTGCGCGGGCGCCCGCCTTTTTTGCCATTGGCCCGCGCTGCCTCGGCCTTGGCAACACTGCTCTGACGACCATTGCGCGAGGCGATGACTGAAGACGCCATGTCCATCAGTGGCTTGCTCGCTGAAATCAATCCAGCAATGGAAACCTGTAAATCACGGCCTTCATGGCAGAGAGCGGTTCCTGAAAAGCCGACCTTCAAATCAACGAAATCCCCATCGTCAAAGCCATCAAACTCCGGGTAATTCTTCGCCGGTAGCAACACGCCACTGCCGTCTTCAAAGCCGACGACCAGGCAATGTCCTGTCCAAGTCACTGCTGTCGCATTCAAACCGCTACGACGACTCAACTCACCTCGCTGAATGGCCTGATCCAGTGTTTCTTCGGTGACGGGGCGATCCGCCTGAATGTTCGCCTGTATCGTTTTCATAGTTCGATTTCCACTCCCTCGGCAGCCCCCATCAGGGACAACAACGTCTTGTTCGTTTCCGGCTCGTAGCAGGCCGAGCCAATCAGGTAGGTCGTGCGGGCGATTCGTTTCATCACGACCACTTCATTGCCCTCCCAATCCCACAACTGATTGTCGAGGCAGACGGTGCGCAATTTGCTCCACCAGATGCCACGCGCTCGCCGTAAATGCGCAGGTTGCCCAAGCGCCTGGCGCAATCCCTCCAGCACCGCTGAAGGCGGGCGCTGCAAATGAGGAACGACATCCCAGAGCGCCACGCCGTTGTGCCAGAAACTGAATTTGAAGCGCGCACTCCACGTCCGTGCATCGACGTGGACATGAGGTGGACAATGCTCATCGCGCAGCATGACGACCAATGAATAGCCCTTGTAGCGACATACGTTCATGCTAACCCATCCGTTAGGTTATAGAGTGCAAAGATTCTCCATTCCTTGAAGAACCCGATAATTCGTGCGATCCGGTTTTCAGACTAGCGCTTGAGCGCTTTTTGACTCGCCGTCTCCCGCGAAAAAATAGTAAGCAATCCTTTCACCACGCCCCCAAAACGCCGCTGCTCCAGATAAGCATTGCCACGGCGATTTCATCTACAGTGACGCCATTCAGTCCCTCATTTGATCCCCGGTGTAATCAATCATGCAGCGAGTCTTCGATGATCTTCAGCTGGGCAGCATCGAACTGTTTTGTCTGGCGGCCGAAGCCGGGAGCTTTACCGCCGCCGCGCTGGTAGCGGGCGTGACACCGGCCGCCGTCAGCCGTTCGGTATCACGCATGGAAGAACGCCTCGGCGTGCGGCTGTTCGCGCGCACCACCCGCAGCGTGAAGTTGACCGACAGTGGTCGCCGGTATTACGAGGAATGTCGCCAGGCGTTGGCGCAACTGATCGAAGCCCAACGCGAGGTCATGGGCCAGCAGCAGCAACCGTCCGGCACGTTGCGGATCAGCATTCCCACGACTTATGCGCACCACCGGATTTTGCCGTTGCTGCCGGCGTTTCGGGCGCGCTTTCCCGAGGTAAAGGTCGAGTCGCACATCAGCAATCGCAACATCGATTTCGTTGGCGAAGGCTATGACATGGCCATTCGCGTTCGGGCGATTCCAGACTCTGGCTTGATCGCCCGACATCTGGAGGACGCCGCGCTGGTGCTGATTGCCAGCCCCGAATACCTCAAACGCGCGGGCGTTCCACAAACCCTGGACGACCTGGCGCAGCACGAATGCATTCAATACGAATTGCCCAGCAGCGGTCGGCGGATTGCCTGGTTGTTCAATGACAACGGCGCACCACTGGAGATTCTCGCCGAGGGCAATCTCAGTTGCTCTGACGATGTGCTAGGCGGCGTGACCCTGGCCAAACACGGGGCGGGATTGTTTCAGACGTACCGGTTTATCGTCGAAAACGAACTGGCCGATGGCTCGCTGGTTGAAGTGTTGAAGCCTTACAGCGGACGCTCGCGACCGTTCACGTTGCTGTATCCGCAAAGCCGCCATGTGCCCCTGAAGTTGCGCGCCTTTATCGACTTCCTGGTTGAGCATCTGCCCCGATAAACCTCGAAACTGTCCGATCACCGCCCACAAATCCCGGCTGAAACCTCTCTTTAATTGACCAAACTAACTAGCTAGTACAATTTATCCCCACAGGCTGAACCAACAGCCAATTCCAAAAACAATAAGTGGAGAGACCCTCGATGCCCCCTATCGTTCTGGTGCTCAACGGCCCGAACCTGAACCTGCTCGGCACCCGTGAACCGGCGACTTATGGTCACGAAACCCTGGCAGACATCTCTGCGCTGTGCGGACGTGCCGCTGAAGAATTCGGCCTGGTCGTGGAGTTTCGCCAGACCAACCACGAAGGTGAGTTGCTCGACTGGATTCACGCCGCTCGCGGTCGTTGCGCCGGGATTGTGATCAACCCGGCCGCGTGGACCCACACCTCGGTTGCGATCCGCGATGCCCTCGTCGCCAGCGAACTGCCCGTGATCGAAGTCCACCTGTCGAATGTCCACGCTCGTGAGCCTTTGCGCCATCACTCGTTCGTCTCGGCCATCGCCACTGCCGTGCTGGCCGGTTTCGGCAGCCACGGCTATCGCCTGGCACTGGAACATTTCAGCCTGCAATTGAAGAGGTGAACGCGATGACTCAGCACAACACCGTATTGGCCGGGCTGATCGGCGCCGGAATTCAAGCCTCCCGCACACCCGCGCTGCACGAGCACGAAGGCGACGCGCAGGACATGCGTTACCTCTATCGTTTGATCGACCTGGATCAGTTGCAGCTCGACAGCAGTGCCCTGCCTGATTTGCTAACGGCGGCCGAGCGCATGAGTTTCACCGGGCTGAACATCACCTTCCCGTGCAAGCAGGCGATCATCCCGTTGCTCGACGAACTGTCGCCCGAAGCGCGCGGCATCGGCGCGGTGAACACCGTGGTGTTGAAGGACGGCAAACGCATCGGCCACAACACCGATTGCCTGGGTTTTGCCGAAGGTTTTCGCCGTGGCCTGAAGGATGCTGCCCGTGAGTACGTCGTACAAATGGGTGCCGGTGGCGCAGGCGCGGCAGTGGCCCACGCGCTTTTGAGCGAAGGCGTACAAATGCTGAGTATTTTCGACGTGGAGATCAGCCGCGCGCAGGCCCTGGCGGACAATCTCAATCAACACTTCGGTGCTGGCCGGGCGGTGGCCGGGCATGATCTGCCAAGCACAATGGCCCAAACGGACGGACTGGTGAACACCACGCCGATGGGCATGAAAAAACTGCAGGGCATGCCTGTGCCGGTGGAGTTGCTTCGCGCTGAGTTGTGGGTGGCGGAGATTGTTTACTTCCCGCTGGAAACCGAACTGCTGCGCAATGCCCGCGCGCTCGGTTGCCGGACCCTGGATGGTGGCAACATGGCGGTATTTCAGGCAGTGAAGGCGTTTGAATTGTTCAGCGGCGTAGTGCCGGATGCGCAGCGAATGCTGGCGCACTTTCAGAGCATGAATGGCTGAGTGGATGCAGTGAGGGGGCAATCCCCTCACCTCCTGTCAAGCCTGCAAGTAGCGCAACACCGACTCGCAAATCATCGCCCGATGACGCTGCTTGATGGCTTCGTCCGGCAAGTCGATCTGAAAAATCTCCCCGAAGGTGTGACGGTTCGATACGCGATAGAAGCAGAACGAACTGATCAACAGATGCACATCCAGCGGATCAAGTCCGCTTCGGAATAGCCCCTCCTCGGCACCGCGACGCAAAATCTCGCCCAGTGAATCGAGGATCGTATTGTTCATCGCCTTGATCGCATCGGAGCGCTTCACGTATTCAGCGTTGTGAATGTTCTCGATGCTGACGATGCGTACAAAATCGACATTGCGATCATGGTGGTCGAAGGTAAATTCCACCAGGCGACGAATGGCCTCGACCGGCGCCAGCTCTGTCAGGAGCAAACGGTTTTCGGTGTTGCGAATGTCCCCGTAGAGCTTTTCCAGCACTTCAACGTAGAGCTGCTCTTTACTGCCGAAGTAGTAATAGATCATGCGTTTTGAGGTGTGGATGCGCTCGGCGATTGCATCGACGCGAGCCCCGGAAAGTCCTTGTTGGACGAACTCGACAATCGCCTCTTGAAGGATATTCTCGCGGGTCTTTTCCGGATTGTTTTTGCGGCTTTTGCGAGGCTCGACGATGGGTTCGCCGGGCACTGCGGAGCGTTCTGAAGTCATTGTCATTGCGGGCTCACGGCCATCACTGCACAGGCTGGCGATTATGGGCCGCGCCGCACAGTGAAGGAAGCCGTGCGGCAGCGGTTTGTACCCGTGTTTACGATTTTCCTACAACTTGGCCTGACGGAGGGCACCGCTGCGGGATTTGGCCATCGCTGCCAGTCGAACCGCGACGTTGGCCGCGCCATAGCCGGCATAGCCGTTCTTGCGTTGAATGATTTCAAAAAAGAACCGCCCTTCGAACGGCTCGGTGTACACATGAAACAGTTCACCGCCCTGCGCATCGCGGTCGTACAGCACGTTGTAATAGGCCAGCTCGCTGAGGAACTCGTCATCGAAGTCGAAGCGCGCCGCAAGGTCGTCGTAGTAGTTGAGCGGGATGTCCAGCAACGGCACGCCCGCCTCTTTCGCGCGACTGACTTGCGCAAAGATGTCATCACAATCAAACGCGATGTGGTGCACCCCGGAGCCGCGATAACTCGACAGCGCGTGTGAGATCGCGGTGTTGCGGTTCTCGGAAATGTTCAACGGCAAGCGGATCGAACTGTCGCGGCTGCGCAGCGCACGGCTTTTTACCAGGCCATACGGGTCGGGCAGCACCACTTCGTCGTCGGCTTCGAAATCCAGCAGGCTCTTGTAGAACAGCACCCAACTGTCGAGGCTGTCGGCTGGCAACGCCATGGCCATGTGGTCGATACGCTTGAGGCCGCCACTGGCCACGACGCCAGGATACAGATTGAAGTCGGTGCCATAGACATCGGCTTCCTGGTCCACCAGATAAATCAGGCTGCCATCCGGTGCGCGCACCGCGGCCAGCTCCAATTCATTGGGCCCGACCAGTCCGCGATACGGCTGACCTTTGTAAGCCACGGCCCGGGCCAGCGCACTCGTACTGTCTTTAACCCGCACAGCGGTGGCGCACAGCGACGGACCGTGCGCTTCGAAAAAGCTGTGGGCGAACGAGTAAGGCTCAGAGTTGAGGATCAGGTTGATATCGCCCTGACGCAACAGGCTCACACTCTTGGAGCGATGCTGCCCGGCCTTGACGAAACCCAGCCGCTCCAGCCAATGGGAGAGCTTGGCGCCGAGGCTTTCGTCCACCGCAAACTCAAGAAACTCGATGCCGTTGTACTCGCTGGCCGTCGGGGTCTCGAACAGGATGTCGAGGTTGGTCGCCGGCTGGGCGTCCTGCGCCAGACGCTGGCGGGTTTTCTCTTCGAGGTACAGCAACGAACGCAAACCGTCAGCGGCATTGGCCCGAGGAGGCGCAGCGCGGAAACCATCGTTGAAGATTTCCAGCGACAGCGGTCCGGTGTAGCCACTCTTGATGATCGGCGCAAGGAACCCCGGCAAATCGAATTCGCCCTGGCCCGGGAAGCAGCGGAAATGCCGGCTCCACTCCAACACGTCCATGGCCAGGATCGGCGCGTCGGCCATTTGCACGAAGAAAATCTTGTCTCCGGGGATCTCTGCGATAGCGCTCGGATCGCCCTTCAGCGACAGCGTGTGGAAGCTATCGAGCAACACGCCGAGGTTCGGGTGATCGGCCTGACGGACAATGTTCCACACCTGTTGATAGGTGTTTACGTGACGGCCCCAGGCCAGGGCTTCATAACCGATTCGCAGGCCACGCGCGCCGGCGCGTTCGGCCAGCAGGCGCAGGTCGTCGACGAGGATGTGTTCATCACTAATGGAATCGGCAGATGCATTGCTGCACACCAGCACCAGGTCCGTGCCCAGTTCCTGCATCAAGTCGAACTTGCGCTCGGCCCGTTCCAGATTGCGCGGCAGTCGGTCACGGCGGCACCCTTCGAAGTCTCGGAACGGTTGAAACAGCGTGATCGCGATCCCGAGATCGGCGCACATTTGTTTAATTTCCCGTGGGCTACCGTCGTAGTAGAGAAGGTCGTTCTCGAAAATCTCTACCCCGTCAAAACCGGCGGCGGCAATGGCTTCGAGTTTTTCCGGCAGGGTACCGCTCAAGGACACGGTGGCAATGGAACGCTGCATATTTCGACTCCCGGTGGTGGAGACAGTCTTGTCAGGGCGCTGCACGCTTTATGTAGGAGTACGGCTTGACGGCGATGGCGATCTCGCGGCTGCCATCGCCGGCAAGCCGTGCTCCTACAGGACTGCGTCTTTTTGTGAAGTGAATTATTGGCTGCGTGAACTCACACAGCAATTTAAAGTGTACTACCCGGTTAGTTTTGTGTTCGATTATCGAACAAAATGACCGTTGGCGAATTGACGATTTTTTGTCCACTGCGCAACATCAACTCCACATTGAGCCCGGTCATAAACCATCGGATTCGGTTACCAAAGACCCAGAACACCACATAAAAACAATCGGTGGACTACATGACTCCTTCTCAAAGTTCTCCCGTGGAGCGCTCCTCCATGACTCCTGCCATCGGCGGCATCGGCGACAAGATCCGCGGCGCCATGGCGGTCGGCAAAACCCGTTGGGGCATGCTGGCGCTGGTGTTTTTTGCGACGACCCTGAACTACATCGACCGTGCCGCGCTCGGCGTCATGCAGCCCATCCTTGCCAAAGACATGAGCTGGACGGCGATGGACTACGCCAACATCAACTTCTGGTTCCAGGTCGGCTACGCCATCGGTTTCGTGCTGCAAGGCCGATTGATCGACCGGATCGGCGTCAAGCGCGTGTTCTTCTGTGCGGTGCTGCTCTGGAGCATCGCCACCGGTGCTCACGGCCTGGCCACTTCGGCAGTCGGCTTCATGGTCTGCCGCTTCATCCTCGGCCTGACCGAAGCCGCCAACTACCCGGCCTGCGTGAAAACCACGCGCCTGTGGTTCCCGGCCGGAGAACGCGCCGTGGCCACCGGCATCTTCAATGCCGGGACCAACGTCGGTGCGATGTTCACCCCGATGCTGTTGCCACTGATCCTCCACGTGTGGGGCTGGCAGGCTGCGTTCCTGTGCATGTCGGCGCTGGGCGGTATCTGGCTGATGTTCTGGGGCTTGAAGTACTTCAACCCGGAAGAACATCCGAGCGTTAAACAATCAGAGCTGGACTACATCCAGAACGAAGTCGAACCGGAACAATCCCGCGTATCGTTTTCGACAATCCTGCGCATGCGTGGCACCTGGGCCTTCGCCTTGGCTTACGCGATGACCGCACCGGTGTTCTGGTTCTACCTGTACTGGCTGCCGCCGTTCCTCAATCAGCAATACAACCTGGGGATCAACGTGACCCAGATGGGCATCCCGCTAATCATCATTTACATGACCGCAGACTTCGGCAGCGTCGGCGGAGGGATTCTGTCTTCGTTCCTGATCGGTCGCGGAGTCAACCCGATCAAGGCGCGGCTGATGTCCATGTTCCTGTTCGCCTGCTGCATCATCGGCGTGATCATGGCGGCCGGTTCGAGCAGCCTGTGGGTCGCGGTGGCCGCCATTTCCCTGGCCATCGGCGCGCACCAGGCCTGGACCGCGAACATCTGGAGCCTGGTAATGGACTACACGCCTAAACACATGATGAGTACGGTATTTGGTTTTGGCGGCATGTGCGCTGCCATCGGCGGGATGTTCATGACGCAGTTGGTCGGGCACATTCTGACCGTCACCAACAACAACTACACCGTGCTGTTCACCCTGATTCCGGCGATGTATTTCATCGCCCTGACCTGGATGTACTTCATGGCACCGCGCAAGATTCCTACCGTTACCGAGTAATTGCCCTTCCCCAGGCAGGCCTGATTCCAGGCCTGCCTTTTTGTTTCTCCTACCGACGACTCTGTTGCCACGCTGCCGCCAACCCGCTGCAGCAAATCACCGCGATCCCGACCACAGTGGTCAGGGTTGGCGTGTGGGAAAACAGCAGCCAGCCCAGCAACCCGGCAAACACAATCTGGCAATAACCGAACGGCGCCAGCAGCGCAGGCGCGGCGTAGCGGAACGCCTGAGTCAGAAACAAGTGAGCCGTCATCCCGCAAGCACCCAACGCCACCATCATCAAGCCATGCCCAAAGGTTGGCATTTTCCAGAAGAACGGCACCAGCACACACATCACCAAGGTGTTGCACAGGCCGGCGAAGAAGTTGCTGGTGGTCGGGCTGTCGATGTTGCTGAGCTTGCGGGTGAGCAATTGATAGAAGCAGAAAAACAGCGCCGAGCAGAACGGCAACAGCACCGCAGGCGTGAACAGATCACCGCCTGGGTGGACGATGATCAATACGCCGATAAATCCACAAATAACCGCGATCCATTGGCCACGGGTGACGTGCTCCCCCAACAACGGCACCGACAACGCGGTGACCAGCACCGGCGCAAGAAAATTGACCGCCGTGGCTTCGGCCAACGGGATGTATTGCAAACCGGTGGTGAAAAACAGACTGGTGCCCAACAGGCACAACGCTCTCATTGTCTGCAGCAAAGGCCGCCTGGTACGCAGCACGCTCAGCCCTGATTGCGGCAGAAAAATCCCGGCCATCAACAAGGTGTGAACCATATAACGCGCCCAAACGACCATGACCATCGGGTAAAAGCCCAAGAGGTATTTCGACAAGGCGTCATGGCTGGAAAAGAGGAAGGTGGCGAGAACGATCAGCAAAATCCCTTTGAAGGGGCGGTTTACGCCGGAGAGCGGGGTGCTGACGGTCATATGGGTTCCCTTGTGCCTGGCGAATTCCAATAATTTAGAACCTGGTTCCAGATTCCTATACAAGCATAGGCCGAAAGTGTTCGAACAACGCACAGATTTCAGATGAACAGAATGTGGGAGGTGGAGTGCCCAATTAACTAAACAACTCTGAAGCAAGGCTCGCCGCCGACAACTCTTCGGCAAACGTCAACAACAGCGGTGCCAACTCATGCAACCGCGCGCCCGGCATTCGCGCACTTGGCCCGGCGATGCTCAACACCCCGATCACCCGCCCCTCGCTCGGGTGCCTCACCACGGCAGCAATCGCCGAGGTGCCCACCGCCGAGCTCTCTTCAACCCAGGCATAGCCCTGCTCGCGCGCCAGACGCAGACGCTCCAGCAGTTCAATGTTAGAGCGCGGCGCATTCGGCCCCAGGTCCTTCGGCCGCTCATCGCCCTGACGTTCTACCAGCGACAATGCCTCGGCATCGCTCATGCACGCCAGCCACGCGTGGCCCGAGGCGGTGTAGAACAACGGCGCATCACGCCCCATGTCCGGGTCGTATCGCAGGCCGGACCGGGCTCCTTGAGACTTGGCGATCCAGATCTGCCGCTCGCCCTCAATGACGCCCAGGCGCACCAGTTCGCCGGTCTCCTGCGCCAGGCGATCCAGCACCGGCTGCACGATATCTGTGCCGCTGCCCGCCAGATAACGAAACCCCATCGCCACCAGTTTGGTCGACAGGTGATAGCGCAGGTTATCCGGATTCTGCCGCACGTAACCCAAGCGGATCAGCTCGGCGAGCAAGCGATGGGTCGCGCTTTTAGGGATGTCCAGTTGCTCTGCCAACGTCTGCATCTGCAAGCCGCGGGGGTCACTGGTAAGACTTTCCAGCACACTGAAAACACGTTCGATCTGACTGCCGGCCATGGGAGATTCCACACACAATTTGCCTGATTCTAGAAGATGAACCGTATAACGCGAAATCTGGAACTGAACAGTCGACAAGTACAGGCATACACCCATTCGAGAAAAACCCATCGCCTGACGGAATTCGATGGGCTATCCATGTTCCTACAGTCTGCAAGGTTCCCCCTGCCGCAAAGCTACAGTGCATGCTGGCACACGCAGAAACCCGGACGACCGGACTGGCGTCGCTTCCGCACACCAGCAACACTCATCCCCACGGACAATCAGAGGATTCCCACATGCTATGGAAAAAAGGCCGACGCAGCGACAACGTGGTCGATGCCCGTGGTGATGATGTCGGCAGTGGTGGCGGTGGGATGCGTTTCGGTGGCGGCAAAGGACTGAGCCTGACCGCGATCCTTCTGATTGTCGGGATTGGATGGATTACAGGCCAAGACCCGCTGCAAATCCTCGGACAGCTCACCGGTCAAATGAGCGAGCAATCGGCGCCAGCCACCCCCCAAACCCGCAAGGCGCCGCCGGCCAATGACGAAGGCGCCGAATTCGTGCGTTCGATTCTCGGTGATACCGAAGACACCTGGGGTCAGATTTTCCAGCAGGCAGGTCGGCAATATAAGGACCCGACCCTGGTGCTGTTCAGCAATCGCGTCAATTCCGCCTGTGGTCTGGCGACATCGGCAACCGGTCCGTTCTATTGCCCGGCCGACCAGAAGGTCTATCTGGATATGGCGTTCTTCCAGGAAATGTCACAACGCTTTTCCGCCGCCGGCGACTTCGCTCAGGCCTACGTGATCGCTCATGAAGTTGGGCACCACGTTCAGACCTTGCTCGGTGTTTCAGCGAAAATTCAAACCGCACGCCAGCAAGGCCGACAGATGGAAGGTGATGGCGGTTTACTCGTGCGCCAGGAATTGCAGGCCGACTGCCTGGCCGGGGTCTGGGCCAACAATGCACAAAAGCGTCTGAACTGGCTGGAACCCGGCGATATCGAAGAAGCCTTGAACGCTGCCAATGCCATCGGCGATGACCGCTTGCAACAGCAAGGTCAGGGTCGCGTGGTGCCGGACTCGTTTACCCATGGCACGTCAGCGCAAAGGGTGCGCTGGTTTAAAACCGGATTTGCACAAGGCCAGGTGGGCCAGTGCGATACCTTTGCGGCGAAAAACCTGTAAATGAATAAGTGGCTGTTAGCTGTACTGTTTACCTGTGCAAGTACCCAAGCCGCCGAGCAGGGGGTCAAGGCAGTCAGCCCCGGTCGGCTGTTGCTCAAAGAAGGCGAGATGGCGGTGAGCCTCGGCGCGGCGCCGGCGAAAATCGAACGTGTGCTGATCATCATCCACGGCCGTTTACGCAACGCTGAAACCTACCGCGAGAGCGCTGAGCAGGCAGCTGAACTGGCAGGACAAAGCCAAACCACTCTGGTGATCGCCCCACAATTCCTCAATGAAACCGATGTAGCCCTGCATCCAGTGGCGGACTCCGTACTGCGCTGGCAGGGCAACGACTGGATGGCCGGCGGTTTATCCACAGCCCCGTTTGCACTGAGTTCCTATGGGGCACTGGATCAGATCATTGCGAGGGTCAGCGACCGGCAACAGTTTCCGGATGTGAAACAAATCGTCATCGCCGGCCATTCCGGTGGTGCCCAAGTGGTTCAGCGTTATGCCTTGTTGGCTCACGATCAACCAACGCTTACCGCTGCCGGTGTGAAAGTCCTTTATGTAGTCGCCAACCCGTCCTCGTATGCGTATTTCGATGAGCGGAGGCCCATGGCGTTCGATCACGCGAAATGCCCCGGTTTCAACCGCTGGAAGTACGGTCTGACAGATTTACCGCTCTATGCCAGTGGGCAAACCGCGCCGCAGATTGAAGGCAATTACGTCAAGCGTGACGTGATTTATCTACTCGGGCAGCAAGACATCGACCCGCAGCATCCCGCGCTGGACAAGGGGTGCGAAGCTGAAGCCCAGGGGGCTAATCGCCTGGCTCGGGGGCACAACTATTTTGATTATTTGCTGCGTCGCAATCCACGCGGGGTGAACCAGCAACTGGTCGACGTGCCGGGGGTTGGGCATAACGGGGATGGGATGTTTACGTCGCCGGAGGGGCAGAAGGCGTTGTTTGGGCAGTGAGTGATGGGGTGCCTGATCTGACGCCTTCGCGAGCAGGCTCGCTCCCACATGGGTTCTCTATGGAATACAAAATTGTGTTCACTGAAGATCCACTGTGGGAGCGAGCCTGCTCGCGAATAGGCCCTCAAGCCAACAGCATTTCGCGCAACGCCACGCAATCCGCTGCATGCCAATCCGTCAGTTCCGGCCACGGGTTATCCGGCAAATTCACCAACACCGTCCGCGCTCCCGCCGCCCGCCCGCAATCCAGATCAAACCGGTAATCACCGACCATCACCATCTCGCTCGCCGGCACGTTCCAGGCCTCGGCCAGTTTCAGCAAGCCGCCGGGATGCGGTTTAGGCGGTGCTTCATCACGCCCCAACACGTCCTCCACCGCAAAGCAGTCGGCCAGGCCGATGGCCTCCAGCGTGACGTGCGCCAGCTCCCGGGCATTGCGCGTCAGAATGCCCAAGCGATAGCCGCGTCCGGCCAATTCACGCACCAATTCCACCGCACCCGGCGCCGGTTTCGAACCCAGCGCCAGATCACGTTCGTGCTCCAGCAGCCACGCATGTTTAGCCGCCGCTTCATCGGCCGGCAAGGCCGCGAGGTGCGTCAGGATGTCGTCTTCGGCCGGGATCGCCAATGCCACGCGAATCGCTGCGAAGTCATGCACGGCTACTGTCAGGGTGCCGTCCATGTCGAACACCCAATGGCGCACCTCGGCCAGGCTCATGCCCAATCCTTGCGATGACGAATCAGGCCTTCCTGCGTGACCGAAGCCACCAGTTGCCCGGCCCGGTTGAACACGCTGCCACGGTTGAAGCCACGGGAATTGCCGGCCCACGGGCTGTCCATCGCGTAGAGCAACCAGTCATCGGCGCGCAGATCCTGATGGAACCACAGTGCGTGATCGAGGCTGGCGACCTGCATGTCTTTGTGCCAGACCGTTTTGCCATGGGGCTGCATCGAGGTGACCAACAGACCGAAATCCGACGCATAGGCCAACAAGTATTTGTGCAGCGCCGGCGAGTCGGCCAAGGTGCCGTCGGCACGAAACCAGACGTATTTGATCGGGTCAGAGGGCTGCGGGTTGTAAGGATCTTTTTCGGTCACTGGGCGGAATTCGATCGGTTTCGGGCACAGCAGCTTTTCGCGCATGTGCTCGGGGATCAGGTGCGCATGCTGCTGGGTGAGCTCCAGTTCCGAGGGCAGGTTTTCCGGTCCGACCACAACCGGCATCCGGGCCTGGTGCTCAAAGCCTTTTTCGTCGTACTGGAACGAGGCGCTGCAGGTGAAAATAGGGTTGCCCTTCTGGATCGCCGTCACCCGGCGCGTGCTGAAACTGCCGCCGTCACGCACCCGGTCCACCTGATAAACCACCGGCAACGCGGAATCGCCAGGCCTCAGGAAATACCCGTGCATGGAATGCACATGCCGCGCTTCTTCAACCGTCTGACTGGCTGCCGACAGCGACTGACCGATCACCTGACCGCCGAACAACTGGCGAAAACCCAGGTCCTGGCTGCGCCCACGGAACAGGTTTTCTTCGATTGGTTCCAGGGTCAGTAAATCGACCAGATCATCCAATACTTGGCTCATTCAGACTCTCCTCAAGCAAAACTTTGCCGCGCAGTCTTGGCTGCGACGGTCGATTCAATTTCTGGCCCGGGCCAATCATATGGAAGCCATTGTAAACGTCCGCGTCGGCTTATCCATGCAAGGTTTGCAGCCATTGTTCACGGGTGATGCGGTACAGCACATGGTGACGCAGGGGATGGTCGGCCGCGAGCTTTGGGTGCTCAAAGTCATCGGCTGAATCATGGTGCATTCCAATCGCCTGCATGACTTTCTCGGAAGGGGTGTTGGTTTGAGTGGTGAAGGACACGATTTCTTTCAGCGCCAACCGGTCAAACCCGCAACGCAGAGCCGTCCACGCCGCTTCATTGGCGTAGCCCAATCCCCAATGCTCGCGGGCCAGGCGCCAGCCGATTTCAGTCGCCGGGGTGAAAGGCGCGTCGAAGCCAACCACACCTAATCCGGTAAAGCCGATGAACTGGCCGGTATCTTTGCGTTGCAGTGCCCACAGGCCAAAACCATGCTCGGCAAAATGCCCGCGTATTCGCCCGATCAGCGAAGCACTTTCCAAACGACTCAACGGGGTCGGGAAATATCGCATCACCTGCGGATCGGCACACATCGCCGCAAATTCCGGCAAATCCTCATCGCGCCACTGCCGTAACAACAATCGCGCGCTTTCGAGTTCCAGTATTGGCTCCATTGCGTTCCCCCTTTCCATGCCGCAAGTCTACATCGCTGGTAGGATCCGTCTCTCATTCCCACATGAAATCATCATGCCGCTGCCGCTGATTTATCACGAAGACTACAGCCCCGAGTTCCCGGCGGATCACCGCTTCCCCATGGACAAGTTTCGCTTGTTGCGCGATCACCTGGTGGACAGCGGTCTGACCCGGGACGCCGATCTGCTGCGCCCAGAGCTCTGCCCCCCAGAGATTCTCGCCCTCGCCCATGACGCTGCCTATATCGAACGTTACATGAGTGGTGAGTTGTCCCGTGAAGACCAACGGCGCCTCGGCCTACCCTGGAGCGAAGCCCTGGCCCGGCGCACGGTGCGCGCAGTCGGCGGTTCATTGTTGGCGGCGGAACAGGCGCTGGAGCACGGTTTGGCCTGTCACTTGGCGGGCGGCACCCATCACGCGCATTACGACTACCCGGCCGGTTTCTGCATCTTCAATGACCTGGCGGTGATCAGCCATTACCTGCTGGAAAGTGGCCGGGTGAATCGGGTGTTGATCTTCGATTGCGACGTGCATCAGGGCGACGGGACTGCACGAATCCTGCACAACACCCCGGACGCGGTGACCGTTTCCCTGCACTGCGAAAAGAATTTTCCTGCACGCAAAGCCGAAAGTGACTGGGACATCCCGTTGCCCAAGGGCATGGGCGATGTGGAATACCTGAAAGTGGTCGACGATGCGCTCAACTATTTGCTGCCGCTCTATCAACCGGATCTGGTGCTGTATGACGCTGGGGTCGATGTGCACAAGGACGACGCACTGGGTTATTTAAAGCTGACGGACGAAGGCGTGGCCGCGCGTGATGAAAGCGTGATGCGTCATTGTCTGGGCCGGGATATTCCGGTGGTCGGGGTGATTGGCGGCGGGTACAGCAAGGACCGCAAGGCATTGGCGCGGCGGCATGGGATTCTGCATCACAGCGCGCAACGGGTGTGGCAGTCATCAGGTTGTCACTGAGTCGTGGGTCTTTACCCACAATGCCTGTGGAACTGCCTGTGGATAACCTGAGTGGAAGGGCCTACAGCCCATGCGGCGTATAGGCTGCACAATGATGGTTGTTTTTTAACCAGATCATGAACACACAACAAATCCCCTGTGGGAGCGGGCTTGCCCGCGATGGAGCCTGCACATTCAACATCTTTGTTGACTGACACTCCGCTATCGCGGGCAAGTCGAAGCGTCGCACCGCCGCTCCCACAGTTATTGGGTACTGCTAGAATGCGCGGCTATTCCGCCACACTACAGCGCTCATCATGACTCAGCCGTTGACTCCCCTCCCCCCTCAAGTCGCCATCATCGGCGGCGGCCCTGCCGGCCTGATGGCGGCTGAAGTTTTGAGCCAGGCCGGGGTCAAGGTTGACCTGTACGACGGCATGCCTTCGGTGGGACGCAAATTCCTGCTGGCCGGGGTCGGCGGCATGAACATCACCCATTCCGAAGCCTACCCGGCGTTTCTCTCGCGCTACGCCGAGCGCGCCCCGCAGATTGCGCCGCTGCTGCGATCCTTTGGCGCCGACGCGCTGTGCCAATGGATTCATGACCTGGGCATCGAAACCTTTGTCGGCAGCTCCGGCCGGGTGTTTCCGACCGACATGAAAGCCGCGCCCCTGTTGCGCGCCTGGCTCAAACGCTTGCGAGATGCCGGCGTAGTTATCCACACCCGCCACCGGTGGCTCGGCTGGAATGCCGACGGTAGCTTGAATGTGTCGAGCCCCGACGGTGAAAAAAGCCTGTCACCTGACGCCACCCTGCTGGCCCTCGGCGGCGGCAGTTGGTCGCGCCTCGGTTCAGATGGCGCGTGGATGCTGCCGCTGGAACAACGCGGCGTAGGACTGGCGTCGTTGCAACCGAGCAATTGCGGCTTCGAGGTGCAGGCATGGAGCGAATTGATGGTCAGTAAATTCGCCGGCGCGCCGCTGAAAAACATCGCCATCGGCCTCAATGACGATGTGCCACGGCTCGGGGAATGTGTGATCACGGCGACCGGGATTGAAGGCAGTCTAATCTACGCCCTGTCGGCACCAATCCGCGAAGCCATCAACCTGGACGGCTCGGCGACTATTCACCTTGACCTGTTGCCGGGCAAGCCTGTGGATAAAGTGCAGGCAGCGCTGAGCAAACCGCGCGGTTCACGTTCGATGTCCAAACACCTGCACAGTCAGCTAGGCATTGATGGCGTCAAAGCTGCGTTGCTGCGTGAACTGACGCCGGCCGACTGCTTCACCGACCCGGCATTGCTGGCCAAAGCGATCAAGGCATTGCCGCTGACGCTGGTGAAAACCCGCCCGCTGGACGAAGCCATCAGCAGCGCCGGGGGCGTGATGTTTGAGTCGATGGATGAACGCTTGATGCTCAAGCAGTTGCCTGGCGTGTTCTGCGCGGGGGAGATGCTGGATTGGGAAGCGCCGACGGGCGGCTATCTGCTGACCGCGTGTTTCGCCAGTGGGCGCGCGGCGGGGATGGGGATGGTGGAGTGGTTGAAACACCAAGGCTGAAGACCGTGGCGCGCCCTTCGCGAGCAGGCTCGCTCCCACAATTAATCTCTAGTGTTCACATATTGTGTGTTCACAGAAAATCCCCTGTGGGAGCGAGCTTGCTCGCGATGGCGGCTTAACAGACGCCGCCGCTATTTAAGGCTTACGCTTGCGCGGCCCGGTATTGAACACCGGCACTTTACGCACAGGCTTGATCGAAGGCTCCGGCGCCGAAGCATCCCCGCTCTCAACCCACTTGCCCAGGTTGCGCTTGCCGCCGCTGGAGGTCTTTGGCTTCTTCGGCTTTTTCGGCTTCTTCACCACCTGACCGCTGGCATCGGTGTCCGGTACGCGGTGCTCAGGTTCGAAGTCATGTTCCATCTGCCGAGGCAAGGTCTGACGGGTCAACGTCTCGATGGCCGACAGCAGATTCACTTCATCGGCGCACACCAGTGAAATGGCCTGCCCGGTGTTACCCGCACGGCCGGTACGACCGATGCGGTGGATGTAATCCTCGGCCACAATCGGCAGGTCAAAGTTGACCACCAACGGCAAGTCTTCAATGTCCAGACCACGGGCCGCGACGTCGGTGGCGACCAGGATCTGCACTTCGCTGGCCTTGAAACGGTCCAGCGCGCGCTGACGCGTAGCCTGTGGTTTGTCGCCGTGGATGCCGTCGGCATTGATGCCCAGGCCCTGGAGTTTTTCCACAAGAGCGTCGACGCCGTTGCGGGTCTTGGCGAACACCAGCACTTGCTTCCACTTGCCTTTGCGCAACAAGTGAACGAACAGTTCCGGCTTGCGTTTCTTGTCGACCGTCACGACCCACTGTTTGACCGTGTTGGCCGCCACGTTACGCGGGCTGACTTCGATGCTCAGCGGATCGTTGAGCATCTGCCCGGCCAGCGTGCGGATCGCATCGGAGAACGTCGCCGAGAACAACAGCGTCTGACGTTTCTTCGGCAGCGCCTTGTAAATGTTGCCCAGTTCTTCGGAAAAGCCCAGATCGAGCATGCGATCGGCTTCGTCCAGCACCAGGGTTTGCAGCTGATTGAACTTGAGTGCGTTCTGACGGAACAGGTCGAGCAAGCGGCCCGGTGTGGCTACCAACAAGTCCACGCCTTTGCGCAGTTTCATCATTTGCGGGTTGATGCTGACGCCGCCGTACACCGCGTAAGTGCTCAACGGCAGGTTCTCGGCGTACTGACGCACGGCTTCGTGAACCTGTTCCGCCAGTTCGCGGGTCGGCACCAGAATCAGTGCGCGTACGGAGTTGGCAGTGACTTTCGGCCCTTCCATGGCCAGCAATTGCAGGAGCGGCAGCGCGAAACCGGCAGTCTTGCCAGTACCGGTCTGGGCCGCAGCCATCAGGTCGCGACCGGCCAGCACCGCCGGAATGGCTTGCGCCTGAACCGGCGTCGGGGTCTGGTAGCCGAGCGTCTCGAGAGAGCGCAGCAAGGGTTCGATCAGGCCAAGGGTGGCGAAAGTCATGGGATTACCGTAGGAAAATTCAGCGCGGGTTTTTCAAAACAAGTGTGCAAAAAAAGATGCAATGGCGCGCAGTTTACCCTAATTCACACGGGATTCTGTCGGCGCGACTACAGCCGGCTGCTCAGGCGCCCGGCGCCACTGCGGCAAACCGATCAACACCACGGCGCTGATGATCACCAGCATGGCCAGCCCTTCTTCGATTCCAATGGTCTCGCCGACAAACACGATGCCCAACATTACCGCCACCGCCGGGTTGACGTAGGCATAACTGGTGGCCGCCGCCGGACGCACATGTTTCAACAGATACATGTAGGCGTTGAACGCGATAATCGAACCGAAGAACGTCAGATACGCCAGGGCTGCCCAACCTTCGATCGGTGGCATGGCTTGCAGATGCTCGCCGCTCAGTGCACTGCCGATCAGCAGCGCTACGCCGCCGACCAGCATTTCCACAGCACTGGCCATCGCCCCCTTGGGCAACGGCAAGTGCTTGCTCCAGACCGAACCGAATGCCCAGGAAGCTGCCGCGAACACAAGCAATGCAGCTCCCAACGGGCTCGACTGCAGGTTCGAACCGAGATTCAACATGGCAATGCCGATCAGCCCGAGCGCAATCCCGGCCCATTCGAGACGGGTATTACGCGCGCCCCAGAAATATCCGCACAACAAGGTAAACAACGGCACCGTCGCTATCGCCAAAGCGGCCACACCGGATGCCACCCCCATGTGTTCGGCCACACTGACTCCACCGTTACCGCCAGCGAGCAGCAAGATCCCGATAATGCCGGCGGCTTTCCACTGCGCCCATGTCGGAGCCGGCGCCCCGCGCCAGCGCAGGAAGGCATACATCAATGTCCCGGCGAGTACAAAACGGATCCCCGCGAGAAGCAACGGCGGCCAGTACCCCACGCCGATGCGGATCACCAGATAGGTCGATCCCCAAATTACATACAGCGCGAAAAAGGCGGCGATCAACGGTAAGGGAAAACGACGTAAGCCAGGCATGAGCAGCTCGATGACAGGACAATGTGAACAGCTATTCTAGAAAGGCCAAGCGCCAAAAATAAGTTACAAAACCTGTTTATAGCGCCGGTACACTTTTCAAAACACGGAGATCGGCGCTATAAACCGTGCTTTCGAAAGTCAGTCATGTTTCAGGTGTACGACGATGGATAAATACGATCGCATGCTCCTCGGCGCCCTGCTGGAAAACGGTCGTGCGTCCTACGCCGACCTCGCGCGCAAGGTCAACCTGTCCGCCCCGGCCGTGGCCGAGCGCGTGGCCAAACTGGAAGCCAGCGGTGTGATTACCGGCTACCAGGCTAAAGTCGACATGGCCAAGCTCGGTTTGCCGATCCAGTGCGTTATTGAACTGCGCCTGAACCAGCATGGCAATCAAAAGGCCTACGACGACTTGATCAAAATCCCGCAATTGACCGAGTGCCACAGGGTCACCGGCGATCCGTGCGTGATCATGCAAGCGGCGGTGGGTTCGATGCCGGAGCTGGAGGAGTTGATCAACAAGGTTGCCAAGTTCGGGTTCAGCAAGACGTCGATTGTGTTGTCGAGTGCGATAGAAAAGCGTGTGCCGTTGGGACAACTGGAAGGGAATGGCAAATAGTTCTCCTGTAGGAGCTGAGCTTGCTGGCGATGGCGGCATGTCAGTCACCATCAATGTTGACTGTCCAACCGTCATCGCGAGCAAGCTCAGCTCCTACAGGGGATTTGTGGCGTGCTTAAAATCCGCGATGGCGCTTGAGGTGTTCGTTGATCTTCGCCGCCGGCACTTTCTGCAAGCTGCACAGCCAATCATCGGCCATGTCCCGGTGGGCCTTCAACAACCCGTTCCCACAGGTGTTACCTCATTCCTGTGGGAGCGGGCTTACTCGCGAAGCGATCTGTCAGACGCCGCTGTAACTTGCAGGCAACAAACCCGGCATATCCCGCAGGCGCACCCAGGGTTCTTTGCGCCAATGCAGCAGCCGCAGCGTTCCGCCCGCCCATTCCATTGCCCGCATACGCGGCGCTTGATTCGAAATGGCCCCCTCTTCCGCCCGCAACATCGGCACCACATCGTGTGTCAGCCAACGCCGCAAATGGCGGTTTTCCGGGCAATAGTGATACACCAACATCGCGTATACGCCCGACTCACTCAACATCAAGGTCTCTTCGAGGTCATCATTTCCGGACAGACACATCAGTTGTTTCTGATCCGCATCAAGCTTGAGCACTTGCCTTCCATTTAAGTCCACACCCATTAATCGGCCGATATCGCGGGCACAGAACCAAGGCTCTGCATGCAGCAAAAGTGCTCGTAGCTGGATGTGGTGACGGATGAATGTTTTGGGGATGACGTGAGCTGCGCTCGAAGCTGATTGCGCAGAGTCTTCTGGGGGATTGGGGGTAACTTTGATCATGGCGAATAATCCATCGAAAAGTTGAAGTTACCAGCATCACTTGCAGGTGATGGGTGGCAGCTGTGTACGAGTCTGCAAGACCGAGTCGATAGATAACCCCGGCAGACCCGAAGGTCACCCCGTACACAGCCACCATAAATCGATGGTCGCCAAGTAAAGCGACACGATTATAGGTGCGACTGTAGTTATCTACCAAACCTCGACGAGCTTGCAGGCCCGGTCGCTGAATTGGCAGCGACGTCCCAGAGGTTATCGATGCCGCAGGTACGGGGCAAGACGGACAAATTCCTAATATTTGGTAGGAGTAATCATCGAATTTGAGGCGTGGTTAAACACAAGAACAACGTCAAACACCGACCCTGTGGGAGCGAGCCTGCTCGCGAAGCGATTTACCATTCAACATTGATGTCGACTGATACACCGTTTTCGCGAGCAAGCTCGGCTCCTACAGGGGATTTGTGGCGTGCTTAAAATCCGCGATGGCGCTTGAGGTGTTCATTGATCTTCGCCGCCGGCACTTTCTGCAAGCTGCACAGCAAATCATGCGACAACTCGCGCAACCCATGCTTGCGCCGCAATTCTTCAGCCAGATGCGCCGTCAGGTTGGCCGCCATCTCGGCATCGGCCATGGCCCGGTGAGCCTTGCCGGTATCGGGCAGGTTGGCGAACGTGGTGAGGGTACCGAGTTTGTGATTGGGCGCTGCTGGCATCAGCCGACGGGCCAATAGCAGCGAGCAGGCAAAGTTCTGCAAACGCGTGCGTTTGATCCGCCCCAGCTCAAAGTCCCAGAACTTCTGGTCGAACGCCGCATTATGCGCGAGCAACGGAGTGCAGCCGACGAACTCGTTGACTTCGTTCATCACCTGCTCCGCCGACGGCGCGGTGCGCAGCATGGCGTTGCTGATGCCGGTCAGTTGCTCGATGAAGGCCGGAACGCGCACGCCGGCATTCATCAGGCTTTGGTAACGCTCGACGATGCGCCCCTGTTCAAGAATCACCACGGCAATTTCAGTGGCCCGGCAGCTGCTGCTCGGGGAGATCCCGGTGGTTTCAAAGTCGATGACTGCTATGCGTTCCAAACCTGTTTCAACTCCGTAAAAATCAATTCTTGAGCAGCAACGCGCCTTCGATGGGCACATAACGGCTGGCGGCGCGGATCAGCGAGTTGGCGGTGAGGCCCGGTACGCCGTAGGCCACCGCTTGCACCCCGTGTTTGCTGATGATGCGCTCCAGCAGCATGTCGAAATCACCGTCGCCGGAGGCCAGCACCACTTCGTCGACGTGATCGGCTGCGTCCATGATGTCGAGGGTGATGCCCACGTCCCAGTCGCCCTTGGCCGAACCATCGCTGCGCTGGATGTAGGGTTTGAGCTTCACGGTGAAACCGAGGTTGCGCAAGATCTGCTGAAACTGCTGCTGTTTGCTGTCACCGCGATCGATCGCGTAGGCATAAGCCTCGACAATCTCGCCCTGTTTGCTGATGTCAGCCCACAACGCGGCGTAGTTGAAGTGGCAACCATAGGCCTGACGCACGGTGTAATAGAGGTTTTGAACATCGGCGAACACTGCGATTTTTTTCACCGCGGGTTTCCTCTTGGCGCACAGGCGCGCAGGCGAGATCAGGCACAGGGCCCGAAAAGTCGCCCAGTATGCCAGCCCGAAGGATTGTTCCGCGAATAATCGGCTATATGGCGAGGGAGCTTACTCCCTCGCCACAGGGGTCAGACGAAGGAATCGTCGTCATCGCCGCCGAAGAACGATGAGCTGTCATCGTTGTAATCAGTGTTGGCAAAACCACCCTGATCGTTGGAGTTGTCAGCCATGCGCTGATCATCGCCCCAACCAGTGCCGCTATCGCGTTGATCGCTGACCTGAGCCGGCTCTTCCTTGATCACTTCAACCACTTCCGGCTGTTGATTGTGATGGAACAGGCTGCTGATGCCTTGTGCCAGCATCACGCCACCCGCCACACCGGCCGCTGTTTTCAGTGCGCCTCCGAGAAAACCGCTGCCAGCCGCCGGAGCTTGCTGCTGCGGTGCGTAATTCTGCTGAGGCGGTGCTGAGCCGAAGTTTTGCTGTGGCTGCGTATTGAACGATGGCCGCGCCGGTTCGCGCCAGCCGCCTGTGGACGGCGCGGCACTTTGGGTCGGCACTGGCTGCGGGTCGCGGGTGCTGCCACCGAAGATGCTCGACAAAAAGCCACCACCGCTCGGCGCCGGTGCCGGAGCCGCTGTCTGAGCCTTGGCCGACTGCAGTTCGGCCTGCAATTGCTGCACGTGCTGGGTCAGTTGTTTGTTCTGCTCGTCGAGACTCTTGATGGCGGCTTCTTGAACCAGAATCGCCTGGGTCATGAAATAGCCGGCCGCAGGCTGGCGAGTCAGGTGTTCCTTGATCCGCGCCTCGGCCTGGGCGTCGCGCGGGGCTGAATCCGTTTCGGCCTGTTGCAGCCGGGAAAACAGTCCATCGATCAGGGTTTGTTCTTCGCTGTTCATGGCGACCTCGTAGATTGCCGGGGAAAATCGTTGTCCTTTTCCGAAGAGGATAAGGTGCCCCACCTTAATGGAGGCTGAAACAAGGCGTTTCAATGACCTTTACCTTACGTTTACGTTTGCGCCCCCAAGGGTTTCATCGGTTAAAGTGGGCCACCGCTTCCAACCAGCGATACCGACTGATGAATCCGTTCGATGTACTGCGTGACTCCTTGTACTTCTTCAAGCGCAATCTGGGACAGATTGTGCAACTGTGCCTGCCGCTGGTGATCCTTGAGGCGCTCCTGCAACAAGTGGTCGACCACTCTACCGAGCCGGACAGTTTTCCCGGCGTCAGTGTGATCGTCGGCTTGCTGGTTTATCCGCTGTACACCGCCGCCCTGATTCTGTTTCTCGACGCCCGCAGTCGTGGCGAATCGCCGGGCAATCGCGCTTTGCTGTCGAGAGCCGCTTATCTGTGGCCGCGCTTCGCCCTGCTGACCGCCCTGAACACCCTGCTGATCCTGCTCGGCCTGTCGCTGTACTTCCTGCCCGGTATCTATCTGATGGTGACCCTGGCCTTCGGCGAATACCTGCTGGTGCTGCGAGGACTGGCTCCGCTGGCGGCGATGAAGGAAAGCCTACGTCTGACCCGTGGCCATTTCATGCGCATTCTGGTGTGCATCCTGTGTGTAATGGGCCCGTTGTGGGTACTCAAGGGCGCAACCTTCGCGGTGTATCCAGAGCCACAGGCCCCGGTGATCAGCCTGGTGATCGACAGTGCTCACAGCTTCCTGCAACTGTTCACTAGTGTGGTGTTGTTCCGTTTGTTCATGCTGATCAGCGACGAACCCGAAAAGATTGATAAACCGCTCTAACCGTGGGCTTCGGCGCGGCGCTCGGTTATGCTCCGGGCCATCTTTTGTAACGCTATAAGCCGAGCCATGCCCCGTCTACTGCGCTACACCCTGCAGAGTCTGTTAATCGTGATCGGCGTAATCGCCCTGATCTACAACCTGACCTGGCGCCCGGACGCCAGGGAAGTGGTGCCCGTCAGCTGCACGGTTCAAGCGCCAACTCTGGTGCCCGGCCAAGCGTTGAAGGTGATGACCTGGAATGTTCAGTACCTGGCGGGCAAACGCTACGTGTTCTGGAACGACCTGGCGCAGGGTGAGGACGAGAGGCCGACACTGGAAGACATGGCTTTCAGCCTCGACGAAGTGGCGCGGGTGATTCGCGACGAAAACCCCGACATCGTGTTGTTGCAGGAACTCGATGACAACGCCAAGACCAGCGATTACCAGAACCAGTTCAAGCTCCTGCAAGAGCGGGTCGCCGACCTGTATCCGTGCAGCGCTCGCGCTTTCGACTGGAAGGCCGATTTCGTACCGCAGCCGCACATTTTCGGCAGCGTTGGCCGGCAACTGGCAACGCTGAGCCGCTATCAGATCGAACACGCCGAACGCCTACAATTGCCGGTCGCGCCGGCCAACATGATCAGCCGCCAGTTCAAGCCGAAAAACGCCCTGTTGGTGACTTATCTGCCGTTGAACGACGGCGGGCAGATGGCGGTTCTCACTTCCCATCTGGACCGCGTCCTCCAGCCTGACGAAACGTTGCAAGCCCAAGTGACCGCCGTCGCCAAGGTCCTCGATAAATTCGAAGGCCGTGGCACGCCGTGGCTGATCGGTGGCGATTTCAATCTGTTGCCGCTGGGGCAGTTTCGCCGATTGCCCGACGAGCAGCGCACGCCCTACTCCGCCGACAGCGCACTGCACGTGCTGTGGGACAAATACCCGATGATCCCGACCAACAACGAAGCCAGCGGCGTCGATCGGGCCCAGTGGCTGACGCATTACCCGAATGATCCTGGCTTGAATGGCCCGGACCGCACTGTTGACTACCTGTTTTACAGTCCGCGCATCAAACGGGTCGAGGCGATGGTGAGGCAGGACGATACGTTGCGCATTTCCGACCACTTGCCGGTGATTGCGCGGTTCCTGCTACCTGCCAACTGACAATACAAAACCTGTGGGAGCGAGCCTGCTCGCGAAAGCGGTGTATCAGACAACATCAATGTTGAAGGTATAGCCGCCTTCGCGAGCAGGCTCGCTCCCACAGGGATTGGGTTAGACCAGAAAATCGGTTCAATGCACCTCTTCCAGATCGTCATGCAATAGCCCGAAGATTTTGCGTTTCATATCGATAAACGAGCGCTCCATGACCATGTCCAGGGTCCGTGGCCGCTCAATCGGCACGTCGAGAATCTGCTTGATCCGCCCAGGCCTGGCGCCCATCACGTAGACTCGATCGCCGAGCAAAACCGCCTCGTCGATATCATGGGTCACGAACAACACGGTCTTCTTGCTGTTGCCCCAGACCCGCAACAACAGCTGCTGCATTTGCAGGCGCGTCTGGCTGTCGAGCGCGCCGAAAGGTTCGTCCATCAGCAGGATTTGCGGATCATTGGCCAGTGCACGAGCAATCGCCACACGCTGCATCATGCCGCCGGACAGCTGCTTGGCGTAGTTGTCGGCAAATCCGCTCAGGCCGACTTCATTGACGTAGTAGTCGACGATTTCCTTGCGCTGGGCAGCAGCCATACCGCGACGCTTGAGCCCGAATTCGACGTTCTGGCGCACGGTCAGCCACGGGAACAGCGTGTAGCTCTGGAACACCATGCCGCGGTCCGCACCCGGCCCCTGCACTTGCTGGCCACCAACGTAGATCTCGCCTTCGGTGGGTTCGTTGAGCCCGGCGGTGAGGTACAGCAGACTCGACTTGCCGCAACCCGAAGGCCCGACCAGCACGGCGAATTGTTGGTCCGGCACTTCGAACGACACCTGCTCCAGCGCTGTGAACATGCCGCCGTCAGGTTTCTGATAGCGCAGGCTGACCTTGTCCACTTGCAGCTTTGGGGCGGCCTGCACCGGGGCGGCCGAGGGTGTGACAAAGCGAGGGTTGACGGCGCTTACTGAGCCCATGCGGCGATCCTCAGACGTAGGAAACGGAACAGTTGATCGGTGACCAGGCCCAACAGGCCGATGATCGCGATTGCCAGGAAAATCACATCCACTTGAAAGCCACGCATGGCTTTTAGGCTCAAGTAACCCAGGCCACTGGAAGCGGCGACCAGTTCGGCCACCACCAGGTAGGTCCAGGCCCAGCCCATGGTCACCCGCAAGGTGTCGAGCACGCCCGGCAACGACGCCGGGGCGATCACATGCAGCACCGCGTCGCGACGGGTCGAACCCAAGGTATAAGAGGCGTTGATCAAGTCTTTGGAGATGCCTTTGGACACGTCCGCGATCATCACCAGTTGCTGGAAAAACACGCCGAAGATGATCACCGAGACCCGCTGTTCCAGACCGATACCGATCCACAGAATGAACAGCGGCACGAACGAGGTCACCGGCAGGTAGCGGATGAAATTGACCATCGGCTCAAGGAACGCCTGAACGATGCGAAAGCTGCCCATCAGCAACCCCAGCGGTACCGCTACCAGCGACGAGACAATGAAACCGACCATCACCACTTCAAGACTGGCCCACACATGCAGGCCAAGGGTGCCGTCGCGCCCCAGGCGCACAGCGGCCTCGACCACCGCGCCCGGTGTCGGCAGGAACATGCCCGGCACCACGCCGCCGTAGGACAACCCGGCCCACAGGCCGATCAACAACACCCAGGCCAGACCGCTTGCGCTCCAGATCACCTGAACCGGCAAGCCGGTCTTGGGCGTGATGCAGCGGCTCAGCCATGAATTGCGCTTGAACATGCAAACCTCCTACAGCGGGGTGACGAAACGGTTGTCGATCAGGTCGTCATTGCTGACGTTGTAGGGTTTGCCCTGCAGTTCACTGGCGGTTTCATTGGCCAGTTTGATCAGTGGTTCGCTGTCGCCCGGCTTGCCCGGCGAGCCGAGGAGTTTTTCGCTCATGGCCTGATCGTAGAAACGCACGCCTCGCGCGGCGGCGGCCAGTTCCTTCGGATCGGCGAGGTAACCGCCGACACCTTTGGCCATGATTTTGTAGGCTTCTTCCGGATGTTCCTGGGTGTATTTCACGGCTTTGTACAGGCCGGCGACCAAGGCCTTCACGTCTTGCGGCTGTTTCTCGATCACCGAGCAGTTCAGCGCCACCACATCGACAATCACGCCCGGCGTGCTGCTGCTGTCGATCAGCACCTTGCCCTGCTGCTTGTCACGCACCATCGACAGATGCGGCTCCCACGTCACCGCCGCGGGCACGCGACCGGCGATGAACGCAGTGGCAGCGTCATCAGCCGTCATGTTCTGCACGGTGATGTCGCTCATGGTCATGCCGTGTTTCTTCAGCAAATACGACAACCAGAACTGCGAGGTCGACCCTTCGTTCACCGCCACCGCTTTGCCTTTGAGCTCCTGCAGAGTCTTGACGTCCTTCCCCACCAGCACGCCGTCGCCACCATGGCTGTCATCCAGCGCGGCCACAGCCTTGAAGCAGAATTGCGGACGGTACTTCAGCACTTCGTCGATGGTCGACGCCGAGCCTGACAACTCGCCCGAAGCCTGGGCGGCCATGTACATCGATGCCTCTTCGACGACGGGCAATTCGACGGTCAAGCCGTTTTCCTTGAAGTAGCCCAGGTCCTGAGCCAGGTAGAGGGTGCCGTAGCCGACCCAGGTGGTGTGACCGATGGATAGGGTGCCGGCCTGGGCGCTGGTGGCGACCGTGGCGGCAATAGCGGTGATCGCCAATGGATGAGCGATGCGGGTTAGCAAGGACTTGATCATGGAGCACTCCCAAAGCTGTTGATTTAGTTTTGATGGGCAGTACGGCCAGCGGCCCTGAAAATCGGCTGTCACCTCAGGTCTCTGATGGACCTTGCGGCGGGCAGCATCGGGCTGACTGGCGAAGTCGATGTTGGCCCAGTGCGGGGAGAAGGAAAATTAGGAAATATGTCGAGGCGAATGATGAAAAAGCTATGTAGCGCGCACTGGAAAAGGGCGGTGTGGGCGGGGGTGCCCGAGGGGAGTGCAAAAGGTGCGAGGTGCGGTGAATCGGCCATAGCATTCGCGAGCAGGCTCGCTCCCACAAGGGACTTGTGATCGACACAAATCCAATGTGGGAGCGAGCCTGCTCGCGAAGAGGCCCGCAAGAGCGCTACAAGATCAAAGTCGGCCGTACTCCTGAGCCGTACGTTCCAGCGCTTTCAAGGTCTTGCCCACCAGCTCATCAATCTCCTCACGACTGGCAATCAACGCCGGCGCCATGATCATCCGCCCCAGCGTCGAGCGAATAATCACCCCCTCTTCAAAGCCAATCGTGCGGCAACGCCAGGCGATATCGTTCTCGTTGGCAAAGCGCTTGCGGCTGGTTTTGTCCTCGGCCAATTGCAGCGCCGCGACCATGCCGACACCTTGAATATCCCCCACCAACGGGTGGTTGCCGAACACCTCGCGCAAGCACTGTTGCAGGTACGGGCCGATGTCATCCTTGACCCGTATCACCACGCCTTCATCGCGCAAGGCCTTGAGGTTGGCTATCGCCACCGCCGCGGCCACCGGGTGCCCGGAGTAAGTCAGACCGTGGGCAAACACCCCGCCCTGCTCTACCAAGACCTGAGCCATTTTCTTCGACAGAATCAGCCCGCCCATGGGGATGTAACCCGAGGTCAATCCCTTGGCAATCGACAACGTATCAGGCTCGAAACCGAAGTACTCATGGGCGAACCATTCACCGGTGCGACCAAAGCCGCCGATCACTTCGTCGGCACACAGCAACACATTGTACTTGCGGCAGATGCGCTGGATTTCCGGCCAGTAACTCTCTGGCGGAAAGATCATCCCGCCCGCGCCCTGGAACGGTTCGGCGATGAAGCCTGCGACCTTGTCCGCACCCAATTCAAGAATCTTCCCTTCCAGTTGCTGCGCTGCCCGCAGGCCAAATTCAGCCGGAGTCAGGTTGCCTTCGTGGGCGAAAAAGTAGGGCTCGTCGATGTGCTCGATGTCCGGAATCATGCCGCCCATTTCGTGCATGAATTTCATGCCGCCGAGCGCCGTCGCGGCCAGGGTCGAGCCGTGATAACCGTTCCAGCGACCGATCATGACCTTCTTCTCGGGCTTGCCAAGCACCTGCCAGTAACGGCGCACAGTGCGGATCAGCACTTCGTTGGCCTCAGACCCGGAGTTGGTGTAGATCGCGTGGCTGTAGTGCCCTGGCAGCAGGCTGAACAGCAGCTCCGACAGTTCGATCACCTGCGGGTGAGTGGTGTGGAAAAACATGTTGTAGTACGGCAGCTGCTCCAGCTGTTGAGTCGCTGCCGCCGCCAGGTCCTTGCGCCCGTAACCAAGGTTGGTGCACCACAACCCGGACATGCCGTCGAGGTAACGCCTACCGTCGTTGTCCCACAGGTGCAGGCGTTCGCCACGAACCATTACCCGAGGTCCTTCGTCATTGAGTGCCTTTTGATCGACGAACGCATGGATGTGGTGCGCAGCGTCGGCGGCCTGGTAGTCGCGGGTTTCACGTGGTGTGGTCATCGCCAGTTCTCCGTTTTTGTTATCAGCGCAATTGAAACCAGGTGGTCTTCAACTGAGTGTATTTATCGAATGAGTGCAGTGACAGGTCGCGGCCGAAACCGGACTGCTTGCCGCCGCCGAACGGCACGGTCACGTCGAGTGCATCGACGCTGTTGACCGAAACCGTTCCCGCTCGCAATTGCCGCGCCACACGGTGCGCGCGATTGAGATCATCGGTCCACAACGAAGCCGCCAGACCGTAGACGCTGTCGTTGGCCAGTTGCAAGGCGTGGGCCTCATCGTCGAACGCCGTGACCGCCAGCACCGGGCCGAATACCTCATCGCGAAACAGTGGCATGTCCGGGTTCACGCCGGTGAAAATCGTCGGCTGAATGAAGTTGTCAGAACCGTTGAAAATCGACTGCCGACCACCGCACACTTTTGTCGCGCCCTGGCGTTCGGCTTGCTGGATGAACTTCATGATGCGCGCGGTCTGACGGCTATCGACAATCGCGCCGGCGCTGCTCGACGGGTCCAGTGGATCGCCCGGCAGCCAGCGTTCGGCCTGTGCTTTGAGGCGCTCGACGAACGCGTCATGGATCGAACGCTGCACCAGCAATCGCGAGTTGGCCGAACAGACTTCGCCCTGATTGAAAAAGATCCCGAACGCGGCTTTTTCGGCGGCCAAATCGAGATCCTGACAATCGGCGAACACCAGATTCGCGCTCTTGCCGCCGCACTCCAGCCACACCTGTTTCAGGTTTGATTGCGCGGAATATTGCATGAAGTATTTGCCCACTTCAGTGGAGCCGGTGAACACCAGGCAATCCACATCCGGGTGCAAACCGAGGGCTTTGCCGGTTTGCTCGCCGAGTCCCGGCAGCACGTTCAATACGCCTGCTGGCAAGCCAGCTTCCAACGCCAGCTCGGCCAGACGCAAGGCGGAAAACGGTGATTGCTCGGCGGGTTTCAAAATCACAGAGTTGCCAGCGGCCAATGCCGGTGCGAGTTTCCACGCGGCCATGTCCAACGGGAAATTCCACGGCACCACGGCAGCGACCACGCCGAGGGCTTCACGGGTGATGGTCGCCAGTACGTTTTGCGCGCTGGGGGCGATCTGATCGTAGAGTTTGTCGAGGCTTTCAGCGTACCAGCGAAACACCCCGGCCGCGCCTGGCACGTCGATGTTGTAGGCGTCCATCACCGGTTTGCCCATGTTCAGCGAATCAAGCAGTGCCAGTTCTTCGCGATGGTCCATGATCAGCTCAGCCAGGCGCAGCAGCACCTGTTTGCGCTCACCGGGCGAGCGCGCCGACCAGGTGCCGGCTTCAAATACCTGCCGCGCATTGCTGACGGCAGCGTTGACCTCTTCATCGCCACACGCAGTAACGTTGGCCAGGCATTGCCCGGTGGCCGGGTTGATCGCGGCGAACGTCTGGCCGGACTGCGCGGAACGGCGTTTACCGTCGATCACGGCCTGGTCGGGAAACTGCAGCGCTGCGGCTTTGTTTTGCCAATATGCAAGCTCGAACACGTTCAGATGCTCCATGGGCTTTTCTTGTGAATTGGATGGTGGCCCAGGCCCGTGTCCAGGAAAAATAGTAAAAATGTTTTCGCAGACCATGAAAAAACTGGGCAGCCAACCTCCCCCGTGGCGCGGTATGTGGTTATTGTTCAAGCACAACAACACCGTCGTCAGAACGGACGCAGTCGGCGCGAAATTTGCCTGGATGCCTGGATCATCCACCCCGAGGTTTGCCGTGGCTGCCTACAACTTGCGTCAACTGAAATACTTCATCACCACCGTCGAATGCGGCAGCGTTGCCGAGGCCTCGCGCAAGCTGTACATCGCCCAGCCGGCGATCTCCACGGCGATCAAGGGCCTGGAAGACAGCTTCGGCGTGCAACTGCTGATTCGTCATCACGCCCAAGGCGTGTCCTTGACGCCGAGCGGCGCACGCTTCTATCGCAAAGCCCAGGAACTGCTGCGCATGGCCAAGGAGTTCGAACAGAACGCCCTGGCCGACAATGACGTGGTATCCGGGCAGATCGATATCGGTTGCTTCGAAACGGTTGCGCCGCTGTACCTGCCGCAACTGATTGCCGGCTTCTCGGCGCTGTATCCGGGGGTGAAAATCCGCATTCGCGACGGCGAGCAGCAAGAGCTGGTGCAAGGATTGACGTCGGGCACCTTTGACCTGGCGATCCTGTATGAACACGACCTCGACGCCACCATCCAGACCGAACCATTGATGCCGGCGCAGCGACCTTATGCGTTGCTGCCGGCGGACCATCGCTTTGCCCAGCTCAAGCAGGTGTCGCTGCGGGATTTGTGTCTGGAGCCGATGATTCTGCTGGACGTGCAGCCGAGCCGGACTTACTTCGTCAGCCTGTTCGAGGAATTGAACCTGTCGCCGAACATTGCCTTCAGTTCACCGTCGATCGAGATGGTGCGGGGCATGGTCGGGCAAGGGTTCGGCTTTTCGATTCTGGTTACGCGGCCGCACTCGGAGTGCACCTACGACGGAAAGAAAGTGGTGTGCGTGGACATCGTCGAAGACGTCACCGGTTCAGGGTTGGTGGCGGCGTGGCTCAAGCGTGGGCAGCTGACCAAACCGGCGCAGTTGTTTGCTGATTATTGTCGGGAGCAGTTGACTCCCAAGGCCGGTACTTGAATGCCCCGGCCCCATTCAGGAAACCTGAGGTGACCTGTGCTCGATCTCGATGCCAATGAGTGGGCGCTTCAAGGCAATCGATACCCATGCCCCCACGGCTGCGATCACACATGCGGCAAATCCCAACAGGAAGGACATGAAGCTGAGCTCTTGCGCGACAGCCAGCAGTCCGAGCACCGCTGCGGTTGCCTCGGCCGCCCCCCAGACACAGGTCTGGACGGCCATCGCGACAGAGCTTCGCCCTCTCCATATCTTGACGGCCTGGGCTTGATACAACGGGCCACAGATCATCTCGCCAATAACGATAAAAACCACCACGACAAACAGAATCGCCTGAGCTTGCGATGAAATGATCAACAGCAGGCATCCCGTCCCGATCAACAGGTTTGAAACGATTACTCGCCACAAGCGAGACACTCGCTGCGAGAGCGAGGTTATATAAACCTGGCTGAAAATGATGATCCCGCTAGCCACCAGGAACAGTACCCCCACCAACTCACTGGAAAAGCGCTCGGTCGCATAGGTTGGAAACACGTAATAAAACTGCGCATAGCCAATCATGGTCAAAAAATTGATTGCCAAGAATGCGACAACTTTAGGGGAAGCCTCGGATCCGTCCACCGTGGAAGAACGATCACCAACCTCCAGACCTGCTGAACGTGCCAGGTGAGGAATCAATGTGGTGGAAGCGGTTGCAAGCACACCTAAAAGCAATGGCAAGGCAACAAACCAGTAACCCGCCCCGGCCAGTATCAACGATGCAATGAAGGGGGCAACACCGGCGCCGGCGTTCGCTGCAACATTCTCGTAGGAGAGTACGCGCTCGTGTTCTCCCTCTCCGAAGTACTGAACGATATAGGAGATCTGCGAAATCGTAGCGATCGAATTGGCCACGCCAAACACCACGACAAGCACCACCCAGATCAATACGTTGGTAATTCCCATCGCTGCCATGACAAGCATCAATAACGCGGCCACCGCCACGCACAGCAATGCCAGGGCAATTTCCCGGCGGCGATCAACCTTGTCCAGAACACCTTGAAAGGCCAGTGCACCTATGCGGTTTGAAACAATTGCAAAGCCGACAACGATGCCGGCAGCGCTGGTACTGAGGCCCACGGCTGCATTGAGCCAGATAGCCATGAATGGATAAAAGCAACTCCATGCGGCGGACGATAGAAACCGGACGATGTATATCATTTGAATACCGGACTTCTAGGGCCACGATCAGTGTGGATCAGCACTTGGCCGATCTCGCGCACCACGACTTCTGCATAGCCGGTGAGCATGCCGATCCAGGCATAATCGGAAGTGCCGATGGGTTGGATCACGCTGCCGACGTTAGCGATCGGCGTATGAATGGAAGCCATTTGCGGAACCTCCCAGTCATGCACGATTGCTTCGTGGTCCAGGCAATACCAATAGCTCAAGGTCTGCCGGCACTCTTCAACCGGTTTGTATTCCAGCGTGGCATCCAGCAGTCCCAGCGGCAGCAGTGCAACGTGCTGTAGAACGGTTGCAGGCGGCAGGTCATAGGCCAATGCAATCTGCTCGACGATGCTCGCCCCACCCAAGCGCCCCATGTTGGCGTCAATCAGATAGGCCGTGGATGGTGTTGCGATGAACTCGCAATGAAAGAAACCGTTATCAAACGCCGAACGCGAAACCAGATCGCGCACTGCTGTCTCGATTTTCGAACGAACGGACGAGGCAATGAGTTGGTTGGCCGGAAACTGATTAGCGACTTCAGTGAACCCGACACGATCGCGTCTGGACAGCCCAAGGAAGACAACCCGCCCGTCCTGAACGAAGCCCTCCATGCTCACGAGGTCACCCACGCAGTGCGCCTGGACAATCCACGCAATGCCTTCGGGATCGTCGACTCCGCTCTCCAGGATGGCCGATTTGATCACACTGGCAGGATCAACGTCCGCCGCGATTGAAAGCATGGTCGTTGCCACCGCGCCGGAGCCGACCGCGGGCTTGAGGACAGCATCATTTTTCACACCTGGCGTCAGCCAGGAGAGCACGAAGTCGCCATCAGCCAGCGCAACACAGGACTCGGCCGGAACGTGCTCGGGTATCAAGCCACCCACGAACTCCTTTGATGACAGTCTTGCAAATACCGCTGGAGGCGCGTTGAAGCCGAACGTTTCGGCAATCGCTGAGACAACAGGGAACAGCTCGTCAAAAAAGGTTGTAATGCTGTGGATCTTGCCAACCAGCGCTTCATTAGCCTTCAAGTAACCGGCCAGGGCATTTGTGTCGGTAAATGCAGGAATGCAGGTTACCCCCTCGAATACAGCTTTGGCTGCGCCGTGAAAACCTGAAGGATCAACGGAAAGTATCGGCTCGAACCCTGCACTGCGAATAGCATCGCAAACATACTTGATGGATACCTTGTTAATACCAACTATCAAAATATGACGCATCTTTCACATCCATCCATAAAAATGAAAAAACGACGATTATTGAGCTTCAACGATTAACGGCTGATACATTTTTCCGGGGTTCAGGATGTTCTGCGGGTCCAATGCCGATTTGATTGCCCGCATGAACTGGAGCGCCGTGCCGTGTTGTGCCGACATCCATTTCACTTTTCCTTGCCCTACGCCGTGCTCGCCACTGACCGTGCCGCCGAATGACAACGCCCGACTCGACAATCGACTGAGGAAAGCCTGAATCTCCACACTTTCATCCTCACCTTCCTCAAGCATGACCAGTAAGTGGAAATTACCGTCCCCTACATGGCCGATGAGTGGTGCGTCGAGCCCGGAAGCGGCGATGTCTGCCGTGGTGGCGCTGATACATGCACTCAGACACGACAGCGGAACACAGACATCGGTGGCCAGCCCCTTGCGCCCCTTGTAGAACGCGTGAAATGCCCACCAGGCGTCATGCCGGGCCTTCCACAAGGCCGTGCGTTCTTCAAGCCGATCAGAAATCTTGACCTGCCCCCCGTGCTCACGAGCGCAATTCGTGAACAATTCAACGCTACTGGCAACCGTGGACTTATCCCCGTGGAATTCGAGGAAAAGATGTGGTGTCAGCGGCAAGCACAAAGAGGGGGAATAGGCGTTGCACGCGCGAACAGCTGTGACATCCAACAACTCGATCCGTGCAATAGAGAGGCCTTGCCCGAGCGCACTTGCCACCGTCTGTACGGCGCTGTCGACAGAGTCAAACGAACAGACGCCCGCGATGATGGCCTCCGGCAATGGATGTAACCTGACTTCCAGCTCACTGAATACGCCAAGGGTTCCCTCCGATCCCACAGCGATCGCCAGCAGGTCTAATCCCATGGCTGATTTGGGCGCTCTGGAGCCAATTTGAGCCACTGTCCCATCCGCCATAATCCAGCGTGCGGCTTTGACATTGGCAGCCATCGTCCCGTAACGAACGGAGTTGGTACCCGACGCACGTGTCGCAGCCATTCCCCCCATGGAAGCGTTGGCGCCGGGATCGACTGAAAAGAACAGCCCCGTATCACGCAAATAACTATTCAGCTGTTCACGGGTGACACCCGGCTGAACCGTTGCGCTCATGTCGGTAACGTTTACGCCAAGGATCGCGTTCATCTCTGAACAATCAACACATACACCACCATATGGCGCGTTGATTTGCCCCTCCAGGGATGAGCGGGCACCCGCTGGGATCACCGCAACGCTGTATTCACGACAGAGCCGAACAACCTGAACGATTTCCTCCTCGCTCCGCACTGTAACGACGGCATCGGGAGGGCTCAGATCGATACCAGGGGGGGCCTGACAGAATTGTTGCCTGATGCCTTGTTCAAGCCTTAAACGTTCGCCAAACAGCTGACGGAGTTTTTCAACAACCAGAGTATTCATTTGTCTCATCCCTGTTCTGACTGATCACTGCCAGGTTTCTGTTTATCTGCCAGATCACCGCGCACTCCTGTGAGCGGTCGACGGTCGCGAATCAACGAACACAGAAGGCGATGAAACCCGCCTCCTGAATGTTCATTCCTTGGTACTTTTGGTCTTTCGGGCCGCACGCCCGTCGTACTCCGGACGGCCAGAAACAATTAACCCGAAGAAATAAGGTTGGGCGCCTGAGTCCTCGAGCTGACTCCCTGACTTGTTATGCACTTCAATGAGAGAGAAAAGATCCACAAGACGGTCCTGAATCTGTTCTATTTCCGCGTCTTTCAGTGTCACCATCGAGCTGTATTTGAAAGAACCTGAAACATCAAAGTATTCACTTTTTTCAGGCTTGAGCAGCGACCGTTCCACTTCGTAGCGCAGGAACTGATCCTTTAACCTCAACGCATCAACTGTTCTGGGCATCCTCAGCGTTGGTGCATGACGAACAAAGGGATCTTCAGGTGCTGTTCGTTCTTTTGAGACAAGGCTCAAGAAAGCTTCCGTATGTTGATCGTAGGCAAGGCCAATTTGCTGGCACACCAACTGGATTTCAGCAACGGAGGCACTGTCCACCATATAGAGATAAGTCATCAATGGCAGCAGTTCAAAGTTCGCTTCGAATGCTGCAATCACCTCTTGGGTGATGATGAACTCACGCTCATACCGACTTAAACTCAGCGCCCGACGTAAAATTTTCGAATCATGCTCTCTCAACTCAAGCCTGGAAGAAAGATCCGTGACTTCGACACCTTTGCCAAACAGCATCTCGTGGACGTTAGCGGGCAGCAAGTCTCTGAAGTAATGCCAGAAATAATCAAAACTGACTTTGCTTGAGGCGTCGATACCAAGATGGTCATGCAACTCCACTGCGGCATCAATACTCAGGTATTTCCTTCCGGCCTCAACGTCACGATAGTAATTGGCCGAAAATGGAATATTGACCTCATCGAGAAACGTTGAAATCTTCAGATGCCCCGTTTCGATCCGCAACTGCATGAGAAACGCACCAAACGCTCGTTTACTATCCAAGCTCTTCAGCCTCTGCCGACAGAGTGACAACCACTCTGGTGGTATTTTTCTTGATTTTCATACTGGAAGTTACCACGCCTATTTCCTGCGTATTACGCACATGAACTCCCCCACAGGGAATTAACCAGTCTTCGCATTGCCACCAACGAAATCCATGTCCTTTGCTCGTATCCGCTTCCGTACGAATCTCATGACTTGCAGAGCAAAACTCGTTCAAGGCATACGTCGCCCGCCTCAAACTGTCTTCGTCGAACTCTCCGATAAACTCGTATTGATTCTCCCCACCCTCGTCACTCAACGGAGAGCGTACCGGGTGTGGAATGGACCGCCCAAGCGTCTGTTCTAGCATGCAGTGCATCAAATGCATGGCTGAATGAAGACGCATCTGATGATATCGCAATGGCCAATCAAGCGTTGCCGTAGCCTGCTGGCCAATCGCGCACTCTCTCAGCAGCGTGAACACCTCATCGTCAACGCTCAAGTAATGCCTGATTTGATCATCCCTTTTCTTGGTCGACACAATCTCCAACGCTCGCAGTGCCTCATTCTTCCCTGGACCCGGGATATTCAACACGCCTCGATCTCCGAGTTGTCCGCCTCCTTGCGGGTAGAAAACTGTCTCGCGAAGGAGCGCAAAAGGAAGACCCGCGTCGTCGCGTTCAAGCAAGTCGACTCGACATTCCAGTTGCTTCAGATACGGTTTTTCGTGAAATAAAGGCTGCGTTTCGCTCATTTTTACCTCGAGTAAAGTCTCACCGGATTGCGCTGGAAGCCCTCGCGAATCATCGAGGGCTTCCATGGCTTGCGGGCCTCAGTGGCGCTCATGGGTTTCCAGTTTTTTCCTCAGGACATTGCACAGTCTTGTCATCTGATCCTCACTCCCGAACGAGATCCTGAGGCATGTATGTAGCCCATAATCGGTCAACTGCGAAGTCAGGAAGCCTTCACCTTCCAAATAGCCATGCAAATCCTGGCAGTTGTGCTGGCTGACGCACTCCACGAATACAAAGTTGACGTACTGGCTTCTGGCTTGAATGCCATAGGCGTTAAACAGCCTCACAATTTCCTGCCCCCAGGCAAGACAATGCGCCGCGGTCTTGTCCAGATGATCAGAGTCCTGGAGCACGTATTCTCCCGCGAGGGCAGAAAACGAACTGACGTTGTAGGGCGCGCGCCGCGCTTGAAGTACCGGGATCAGGTCAGCGCTGGCAAAAGCCCAACCAAGACGTAATCCCGCAATGCCGTACGCTTTTGAAAAAGTCCGTAGGCATATCGAGTTTTCCCGAGTGTTCACTATCTGAACGCCTGCAGAGTTTTCCCGATCCGGCGCAAACTCCGCGTACGCTTCATCGATAATGACCGTGGTACTTTTCGGAATGGCGGCCACAAGCGCCAACAATTCCGATGGTGATAAATAGTCACCCAGAGGGTTGGATGGATTTACCAGCACAACCACATCCGGCTTTTTCTCAAGGGCGATATTCAGCGCGGTCTCATAGCCCTGACCGGCGGCTGGAAAAATCTCACTGTATTCAGCCCCCAGTAGCGCTGATCTGATTTTGTACATTTTGAAACTGTGGTGCAGCGCCACGATGCGGCTGCCTGGTTTCAACAAGCCACGCAATGAAATATCGATCAATTCATCAGAACCTGCCCCTACAACCACCCGCCCGGGATCAACATTCCAGCGCTCTCCGATTGCCGAGCGAAGAGACTTGTAAGTCACCTCAGGGTATTCGCTCAATAGCGACGGCATCGACATGCACAGATGCAGTGCCAGACCAGACGGGCCCAGCGGATTTTCGTTGGCGTGCAGTCGGACATTGCTGGTGACCGCTGCCAACAGCTCCCTGCCCGCGAGCACAGACTCCTTGACAGACGAACTCATCGGCCCTGCCCCCCCAGTACCTGGGCGACAATCTTTTCCAGATACCCGGTCAAGGCGACATCCCGATCCAGATAAGGGATAAGTTCACGCACTCGCTCGTGCCAGGAGCGGCCCTGGGGTCCCAGTTTCGCGCAACCCCTGATATCCGCGGCCTGGGCAGCACATATCAACTCGAAGGCGATGACATAGCGCGTGTTCTGAAGCACCTCGGCCACACGCCGCGCGGCCACAAGGCCAAATGAAACCACGTCCTGAAAATCCCCCGTGGTGGTCAAGGTCTGGATCGAGACCGGCGTGGCCAGGGAACGGTTTTCTGCCGTCAGGGAAGCGGACATGAATTGCCCCCCCATGAGGCCGAAACGCAGACCGCCATTTTCCGCACACAGGAATGACGGGAGACCATTGCTGTTTGCTTTCGTCAGGAAGCGATCGATTCGGCGATCGGAGAGGTTGCACATCGTGATCATAGAGATCGTCAGATAGTCCATGACCGAGGCGATGTACTGCCCGTGAAAGTGGCCATTGTGAAAAACCTGACCATTCTCAGGCGTGATCAATGGATTGTCGTTCGATGAGTTCAGTTCGTTGGTGACCACGCGCTCGACGAACTCGATGGTCTCCAGAACCGGACCCAGAATCTGAGGGGTGCAGCGAATGGAGTATGCATCCTCGATGGGCATGTCTTGCTGGCTTACCTGGTCTGTGCGCAGCGCGCTCAGTTGCGACGACAATTCAATATCATCGATCGCCAGTTCCGACCCTTGAAGATCGTCCCAGATGGCCTGGGCGATCATTTGCTGGCCCAGATGCGGTTTCAACTGATGAACGTCGGGGTGGAACGGACGCATGCGGGCCTGCAACGCTTCGAAAGAGAAGGCGGAAATCGAGGTGTATTGCTCAAGCAGGTCCCTGGCCTCGACCACATTCATCGCTGCGACCGCGACCATGCAGGAAGTGCCGTTGATCAGCGCCAGCCCCTCTTTGTAACTCAGGTGAAGCGGTGCCAGGCCCAACTGTTCAAGCGCCTGCGCTGCAGGGATGCGGGTACCCTCGAGATAGGCATATCCGTCCCCGGTCAGCATCCGCGCAACAGCCGCCAGCGGCCCCAGGTCGCCGCTGGTACCGAGAGAGCCCTTGCTCGGAATTTCGGGAATGAGACCGACGTTGTAGATAGCAATGTAGCGATCAAAATTCTCCAGCGAGATCGCCGAGTTTCCGCGCGACAAGGATACGATTCGCGCAAACATCGTTGCGCGGGCGACGCTGTCCGGAAAGCGTTCGCCAACGTTTGTCGAGACACCCTGAATCAGGTTGGATTGGAGTTCGTGGGCTTTCTCGATCGGCACAAGGTGGTCAACGAAGCCCCCCATTCCGGTATTCACACCATAGATGACCGCCCCTTGCGCGACGAGGTTTTCCAAGGCTTCTCTCGACGCCTGGACCCTTTGCCGGGTGGCTTGCGACGCGACCACTTTTTTTCCGGGCGCGGCAAACCTGATCAGGTCCTTGAGGCAGACATCGACGCCGGGAGTCAGTACAAACGTGCTATCCGACGTGAAGTTTTTTTCCTGAATCGTCATCTTTTCATCCCTGAGCTACATGTGACTGACCATCAGACCAATCGGCGATGACCACGTTGATTTTTCGATTGCCCGAAAATGCGCGCCGGCCGTGAGCAAACTGAAAATTATCGAGCAGTAAAAGATCGCCCTCCCCCAGATCGACATCTCGCTCCAACCCTCTGACGGTGTGGAACAGCTCGAGGGTGAGATCTTCCGGAAGCGGTTCACCATCACCAAAACACATGGCTTCCAACAGTTCCGGGCTCTTGCGGCGCGCGTTTATCAGTTCACTGGCGTCCTGCTCTCGACCATCGATACGCGCCCATTCGATCATGGCTGCCGCACCCCAGAAGTGCGCTTGATTGCACCAAATGCTTGCCGTTTTACGAGGATGCTGACGCATCGGAGCGATACAGTCCTGCCAGAGGACCAGGTCTTTGTCGCTCCATTCGAAGTCCCAACCCCGCGCCTGGCAAAGCACTTCTGCTTCGGCCTCGCGGGTGGTGGAGAACGTCTCCTGCCAGCTTTTCTTGACCCCGGGCTTGAGATTGACTCGCGTCTCGCAGGGTAAGGTCCTGCGCAATTTAAGACCGCGATCGGTCAGTTGTTTCAATGTCACCTGATCAACCAGATGCTCCATTTTGCGCATGTCCCCGATGACAGATTCGCCACCCTTCCCGGCAGGCTCCACGCATACGAAAGCGATGATCTCGGGCGGACTTTTCACATAGGCCATTTCCTGATGGAGGATGACTGACCACGCGGGAGGTGTGCGGGTCGCTTCCATGACCTTGCCCTGAATAGTCGAGCGTGGAGAGCTCCCGCCTACGTAATCCCGGGTCTGGAAGCCCAGTGCGCCAATGGCCTTTTCAAACACGCCAGGGTCCCGGCACTGACCGGCGCCGCGAATGACAACGGCCCCGTCATTCAGCAGGCGTGCATGGATGTCATCCGCGGCGTCTAAAAAATAACGTTGCGGATCAGCGTATCCGCTGGCCACGAAATCGAATGTCCTTTCTGCATCACTGCCCTTCACTTTCATCACTCCTCACTTCCCTGGAATCGTCGGCATCTCCGTCTGCGATGCATTGAATACCACTCCCCACTTACAAACTCAACAGATAGAAATATTTTTCTTCTGGTAGATTCTTTAAGGTTGCGTACGCGACCTCGCCGCCGAGCGCGCCGCAGTAGCAACCCAACTTTTTGATATATATTAAAAATAATTCAAGGAATCGAAGACCATATGACCATGGAAAAGCCGCAATCACCCGCTGCATGCGCAGACGCTTCATCAGTACTGAGTGATTGCCTCCTCAAGCCCCCTGCAACACTCCCCATCAAACCTTACGTGAGCCACTTCTCATGAGTGGACCCAATGCGCGCCCGGGCGAGCTGAAGCGCAGCCTGAAAAATCGACACATTCAACTGATCGCCCTGGGTGGGGCAGTGGGTACCGGCCTGTTCCTGGGCTCGGCGGGAGCACTCAAGTCTGCCGGCCCCTCAATCATCCTCGGCTACGCGATTTGCGGTTTCATCGCCTTCATGATCATGCGACAACTGGGCGAAATGATTGTTGAAGAACCCGTCGCCGGCTCTTTCAGCCACTTCGCCCACAAGTACTGGGGCGGGTTTGCCGGTTTCCTGTCGGGATGGAACTGCTGGATCTTGTACATCCTGGTTGGCATGTCCGAACTGACAGCCGTCGGCAAATACGTGCACTACTGGTGGCCAGAGATTCCGACCTGGGTATCGGCCGCAGTCTTCTTCGTGCTTATCAATGCAATCAACCTGACAAACGTCAAAATATTTGGCGAGGCCGAATTCTGGTTTGCCATCATCAAGGTCCTGGCCGTGATCGTCATGATTGCCATGGGCAGCTATCTCCTGGTCAGCGGCAACGCAGGACCACAAGCCTCGGTGAGCAACCTGTGGCAGCACGGCGGTTTTTTCCCCCATGGACTGGGCGGACTGGCGATGTCCATGGCAATCATCATGCTGTCCTTTGGCGGCCTGGAAATGCTCGGCTTCACCGCTGCCGAGGCGGAAAAACCTCACATCGTGATCCCCAAAGCCATCAACCAGGTGATCTACCGTATTCTGATTTTCTACATCGGCGTGCTCCTCGTGCTGCTGTCGCTGACGCCGTGGGACAGTCTGCTGATATCGCTCAACGCATCTGGAGATAGCTACAGTGGCAGCCCATTCGTCCAGGCGGCCGCGATGCTCGACAGTGCCATCGCAGCGCACATTCTCAACTTCGTAGTTCTGACCGCCGCCCTGTCGGTCTATAACAGCGGCACCTACTGCAACAGCCGCATATTGCTGGGTCTGGCCGAGCAAGGTGACGCCCCGCAAAGCCTGATCAGGATCGACAGGCGCGGCGTCCCCGTGCGCTCCATCCTCGCGTCGGCGGCCGTGACCTTGATCGCGGTGCTGATGAACTACATGATCCCGCAGCATGCCTTGGAATTGCTGTTGTCTCTGGTGGTTGCGACGCTGGTGATCAATTGGGCGATGATCAGCCTGTCCCACATCAAATTTCGCCAGCATATGAACAACACCCGACAGACATCGCGGTTCAAGGCGCTGTGGTACCCCTACGGCAACTATGTTTGCCTGGCATTCGTGGTGTTCATATTGGGCGTCATGCTGCTGGATCCCATCTATCAGATGGCGGTGTATGCGATACCGATATGGATTGCGTTGATGTGGATCTGCCATAGCATCAAGCACAAACGCAGTGTTTCGCAGGCCCTCTACGGTGAGCCCTGAACGATTGCAAATCTCGGACGCCCCATCGCCCGGCTGAGGCCATATATTCGTCCTTACTTGCGGGGCTTGATCCGCGCGGTCGCTTCGGCCACCAGCGGATCATCCGGCCAATAATGCTTCGGATACCGCCCCTTCAAATCCTTCTTCACTTCGGCATACGTGCTGCGCCAGAAATTCGCCAGATCCTGCGTCACCTGCACCGGCCGCCGTGCCGGGGACAGCAAATGTAACTTCACCACTTGCCGGCCACCGGCAATGCGTGGGGTCTCGGCCAGGCCAAACAACTCCTGCAAGCGAACCGCGAGAATTGGCGGTTGCTCGCTATAATCCAGTCGAATCGACGAACCCGACGGCACGCTCAGATGATGCGGCGCCAGTTCATCCAGCCGTTGTGGCAGCGGCCACGGCAGCAGATTGTGGACGATGCTCGACAGGTCCAGATTGGCGAAATGACTGAGCCGCGAGACTTTGCCCAGATACGGCATCAGCCAATGTTCGAGGCTTTTGAGCAGCGCGGGGTCGCTGACATCCGGCCATTCACTGTCGCTTTTGCTGTTGAGGTCCAACTGGCGCAACAATGCGACCCGCGCCTGCCACTGACGCAGCTCCGGGCTCCACGGCAACAGTTCCAGCCCCTTGCGCCGCACCAGGTTCACCAGCGCCTGGCTGCGAGCGGTTTCATCGAGGCCGGTCAACGGTTCGCGGCTGAGGATCAACTCGCCCACCTTGCGCTGACGCTCGGCGCGCAACACGCCTTCACGTTCGTCCCAATCCAGTTGATCTACCACGCGTACTTGCTCGGCGAGCACCGAATCGAACAGCGCCGGATCGAAATCCGCCGCCAGATAAATTCTTTCTTCACGCTGGCCCTGTCGGCTGCCTAGATCAGCGATCACCAGCCACGCCTCCTTCATCAGGCTGTCAGCCTCGGCAAACAACGCGGCGCGCCCGTTGGCCAGACGATATTCCGCACCACCGGCACGGCGCTGCTGGGCAACGCGGTCGGGATAGGCCAACGCCAGCAGCGCGCCGAGCCAGCGCGGGTGGTCAGGATCGCTGACCGGTTCCGAGGCTTTGCCGCGCAGATAACCGCGATACTGTCGCGCCAGTTGCCGGGCCCGCTGCACGCCGCCCTGCGCACCCCGAGTAGCGCGCTCTTCGCCGGACAACAACACCAAACGACTGTGCAAATCGGCGCCAGCCCCGCGCAAAATATCGCGCTCGCCAAGCAATGCGGCGACGTCGCAGGCCATGTCAGCCAAGCCGAGCGCCTGACCGCGTAACAACAAATGGGCGATGCGCGGATGCGCCGGCAGTTCGGCCATGGCCTGACCGTGGCGAGTCAGCACTTCACCCTCCAATGCGCCCAGCCGATCCAGCAAGTCCTGAGCCTGTGCATAAGCGGCGGCCGGAGGTACATCCAGCCAGACCAACTGACCCGGCGTCACGCCCCAACGAGCCAGTTGCAGCGCTAACCCGGCGAGGTCCGCCGAGAGAATTTCCGCACTGGCGTAGGCCGCCAGTTGCTCGTGCTGATCCTGCGACCACAGGCGATAACACACGCCCGGTTCCAGCCGCCCTGCCCGGCCCGCGCGCTGAGTGGCGCTGGCCTTGGAGATGCGCTGGGTGTCGAGGCGGGTCATGCCGCTGCCGGGATCGAAACGCGGCACCCGCGCCAGCCCGGCATCGATCACCACTCGCACACCATCGATGGTCAGGCTGGTCTCGGCGATGTTGGTCGCCAGCACCACTTTGCGCTTGCCGACCGGTGCCGGATCAATCGCTGCGCGTTGGGCATTCAAGTCCAGTTCGCCGTGCAACGGGCAAAGTAGAACTTGCGAGCTATCGCCCAACGCATCGGCCAGTTGTTGATGCACACGACGGATTTCCGCCTGCCCCGGCAAGAACACCAGAATACTGCCGGCTTCGTCATTCAAGGCTTCAAGAATGGTTTGCACCAGGCGCGGCTCGATGAACTCACCAGACTGAAACGGTCGACCCCAGCGCATCGCTACCGGGTACATGCGTCCTTCACTGCGCAGGATCGGCGCGTCGTCGAGCAAGCCGGCCAGGCGTTCGCCCTCCAGCGTCGCGGACATCAGCAGGATTTTCAGCGGTTGATCGTCGCGAAACAGTTCCCGGCCATTCAGGCTCAGGGCCAGCGCCAGATCGGCGTCGAGGCTGCGTTCGTGGAACTCATCGAAGATCAGCAAGCCAATGCCTTCCAGCGCCGGGTCATCCTGCAAACGCCGCGTGAGAATGCCTTCGGTGACCACTTCAATGCGGGTATTGGGGCCGACCTTGCTGTCCAGCCGAATTCGATAGCCGACGGTTTCACCGACCTTCTCGCCCAACTCACTGGCCAACCGCTCCGCCGCCGCCCGCGCGGCCAACCGGCGCGGTTCAAGCATCAGAATGGTCTGCCCGGCCAGCCAGCCCTCGTTGAGCAAAGCCAATGGCACGCGGGTGGTCTTACCGGCGCCGGGCGGTGCTTCGAGCACGGCTTCGTGGCGTGTCGCCAAGGCTTCACGCAGGGCGGGTAAAACTTCATCGATCGGTAAAGAAATCATGCTGGCTCCCAAACAGAGGCGCGAGTATAACGGCGAACTGCTTGTCGTTTATCACGGTCCTAATGCATAACGACGTCGCTTCGTTTTCCAAATGACCCAGGAGATTTTTTATGCGTGTTCCCTTTCGCTTGATTGGCGGTGTATTGGTCGCAACGCTGCTGACCCAGGTTACCGCTTGTGGATCGATTTTCTTTCCCGACCGCCGCGGGCAGATTGACGGCAAGATTGACCCGGTCGTCGCGGCGCTGGATGCCGTGGGTCTGCTGTTCTACATCCTCCCCGGCCTGATCGCGTTTGCTGTCGACTTCGCCACCGGCGCGATTTATCTGGAGCCGGGCAAGACCGCTCATGTAGCACCGGAAAAGCTCAAGGAAGCGATCGGCGCCGACGGCAAGGTCGATAACCACAAACTGCAGACTATTCTCGAAACGGAACTGGGCCGCAGCTTCCCGCTGGATGACCCACGCCTGATTCAACACAAGGGCAGCGCCCAGCAACTGGCGATGTTCGGTCTGCAACCCGCCGCGTAGTCCATGCACCAGAAGGAACAGCCGCACTTATGATTTCCAGCTCCGAACACGCCCGCCTGCTGCGGCTGGCGACCCGCGCTTCGGTGGCGGTGGCGTGTACGCTGATCGTCGCCAAATCTATCGCCTGGTGGTTGAGCGGCTCGGTGAGCATGCTCGCCGGGCTGACCGACTCGGCGCTCGACGGCGTCACGTCGCTGCTCAATCTGCTGGCGGTGCATTACGCCTTGCGCCCGGCCGATGACGATCACCGTTACGGGCATGGCAAGGCCGAGTCGCTGGCGGGCATGGCCCAGGCGTTGTTCATTGGTGGCAGTGCGGTGTTGATTGCCTTGCAGGCGTTTGAACGACTGCAACATCCGGAGCCTGTGGGTGCGCCGTGGATCAGCATCGGGGTGATTGTGCTGTCCCTGGTGCTGACGCTGGCGTTGCTGATGTTGCAACATCGCGTCGTCAAGGCGACGGGCTCCAACGCGGTGCGCGCGGACTCGCTGCATTACCGCTCGGACATGCTGCTCAACGGCAGCATTCTGGTGGCGCTGGTGCTGGCCGGGTTTGGCTGGCATCAGGTCGACCCGTGGTTCGGTCTGGGAATTGCCGTGTACATTCTCTGGAGCGCGATTCAGATCGCACGGGAAAGTTTTACGGTGTTGATGGATGAGGAGCTGCCGCTGGATGTCAGCCAGCACATGCTTGAACTGGCGTGCAGCGTGCCGGGGGTTTTGGGCGCACATGATCTGCGCACGCGGGTTTCCGGTAGCCAGTGGTTCGTGCAATTGCACCTGGAGTTGCCGGGGGATTTGACCTTGTCAGTCGCCCATGGCATCAGCGATCAGGCCGCCGATGCGATTCACGCCGCCTACCCGCGAGCCGAAGTGCTGGTGCACGCCGACCCGCAGGAAGTGGTGAAAGCCGCCAGGGATCAGAAACTCACCTGATAACCGCGGCTGCTCAGGCAGTTGCCCTGGGCCTGGCGATAGTTTTGAACCACCGATGGGTCCGGTTGATAGGTCGCGGTTCGCGGGTCGAACCCACTCTGCTGCACCGCGTATTGATAGCACTCGTAACCGTCCCGACTGACCTGTTCTGGCGACTGACCGTTGGCCGGATACGCCTCTACGTCATAACCATTGCTGGCGGGTTGTGATTGCGGGCTGCCAACCGGCGGCTCGACCACCTCGTAATCCTGAGTGCTTTCCTGAAAGGCGTAATACGAACCGGCCGCCAGAAACAGCATCGACCCGCCTATCCAGACCTGCTGGGCGTAGTCAGGCAAATAGCTGACACGAATCCCGCGCGGCGGTTGCACCACCACATACCGCGGGCCCAGCGGGCGATACCAGTAACCGCCGGAATAGAAGTAATCCATGCCACGGTAAGGCACGCGAAATTCGTGATCCGGGAAGCGATCGATCACCTGACCGGGGCGATATTGCGGCCCAGGTCCCCAGCCGTTGCCGTGCCCCTGCGGGTGACCCTGCCAATGATTATCATTGGATGGAGCGCCGATATAGCCGTTCCAGTGCTGGTTGTTGTCGTTGCGTCGCGGCACGTCCTGATAGTAACCACGCTGCGGCGGCTGGGTCTGATGCACCGTGTCGGGCCGGGGCTGGATCGGCATGTCAGTGGCCGGCAGCTGCGGCGGGGGCGGAGGCGATCGAACCGGACTATTGAAGTCAGGCTGCGGGCGTCTCTGCCACTGGCCATTATTCTGATTCTGGCCGTTGTGCTCGAACTGGCGGCTGTTGTCGCCACGAATGACGTCGTTGTTTTGCGGGTGCGGCTGGTTCTGTTGCTGACCATTATTCTGCGGGTGCGGCTGATTGTTACCGCCATGTCCCTGACCGTTTCCCTGTTGGCCGTCCGCCCCATGCTGACTGCCATCGGGCCCATGGTTTTGCTGATCATCAGCCAGCGATTGCGCAGCGACACCGACACACAGCAAACCAACACCGGCCAAACGCCAGATGCGCGACTTCATGCTTTTCCTCACTGCGGGTTAGGGCCTGTACGTAAGACTGAAAAAGCACAGGCCGGTTCTGCAACAGGTTATCAGTCGCGAAACTTATTTATTGAGGGCAGAACAGAAATGACGGGCAAAAGAAAAGGGAGACCCGTCGGCCTCCCTTTGAGAACTTCGTCCGTGCTCGACGCTTTTGACGTCGGCTCACCTCACGCCGTCTTCTGGACAGTGTGCAGCTCGGGGGCCGGCACATCCCCGGTGGGGGTGGCGGCCGCGGCTGGCCTGATTGGGCGAGCCGCTGTGGACTGTTTGTCCGAGCAGTGATTCTGGTGATAAGAATAGGCCTGAGGCGTCGGCAGAGGATTGCGAAGATTGCTCAATTAAACATCACTTGCGCAATTTTTAACCCTGGATAGATAATCTGCCGCAATAGTTACGACAAAGGACTGAATGATGAGCAAACTCGACCGATACGACTTGAGCATTTTGGCGGAATTGCAGCGTGACGCGCGCATCTCCAACCAGGAACTGGCCGAACGCATCGGCCTGTCGCCTTCGCCATGCTCGCGCCGGGTCAAGCAACTGGAAGACGACGGCTACATCTCCCGCCAGGTCGCCCTGCTGGACCGCAAAATGCTCGGTTTGAGCCTCACGGCTTACGTGTTGATCGGTATGGACCGGCACACTCCGGAACGATTCGAGAACTTCGAAGCGGCAATTCGTACCTTGCCGCAGGTGCTGGAATGCAGCCTGGTGACGGGCATGGATGCGGATTATCAGTTGAAGGTGGTGGTGCCAGATATGGATCACTATCAAAAACTGCTGCTGGGGCATCTGACCCGGATTGAAGGGGTGACGAGTGTGCGGTCGAGTTTTGTGTTGAACCAGGTGCTCAATAGCACTGAGTTGCCGCTGACTCATCTGCGCAGCTAAGGACGCCATCGCGAGCAGGCTCACTCCCACAAGGTTTTGTGTCAGAAGCAATATTGTGACTGCCGCAAAACCTGTGGGAGCGGGCTTGCCCGCGAAGAGGCCAGCACAGGCGACGAATGACTGCGACACACCGACGCAGGTCCATGCTGCCCCAATCCAGCATGGCGTATACTCGCCGCGCCCTTTTAGTCGCGCCCGCGCTGGAGAAGTACGATGGATCCTGCAGTATTTGAAGAGTGGATGATGACTGGCCTTGTCAGCATCCTGATCATTTTCATGGGTTTCATCGTCTGGGATCTGGCGAAGAAGTCCAAGGCCGGGCGCTTTGGCTCGATGATTCTGTTCTTTGTTCTGGGTCTGGGCGTGGCCGCGTTCGTGATCAAAAGCGTGGTGATCGGCCTGATCGAATCCGGCACGTTATAAACGCGCCGGCACTTCTTTCCACTGACCCTGATCGAGCCCTTCGATCGTCCAGTCGCCGATTCTGACCCGCACCAGACGCAACGTCGGCAAGCCGACCGCCGCCGTCATGCGCCGCACCTGACGGTTTCGCCCCTCGCGAATCACCAGCTCGAGCCAGCTCGTCGGCACGCTTTTGCGAAAACGCACGGGCGGGTTACGTGGCCACAGTTCGGGCTCTTCAAGCTGACGCGCCTCGGCCGGCAAGGTCATGCCGTCGTTCAGTTCAACGCCATCGCGCAAACGCTGCAATTGCTCGGCACTCGGCTCGCCTTCGACCTGCACCCAATAGGTCTTGGCCAGTTTGTGTTTCGGGTCGGCAATCCGCGCCTGAAGCTGGCCGTCGTTGGTCAGCAGCAGCAAGCCTTCGCTGTCGCGGTCCAGCCGTCCTGCCGGGTAAATTCCCGGGATGTCGATGTAATCCTTGAGCGTCGCCCGCCCTTCGCCGTCGCTGAATTGGGTCAGCACGTCGAACGGTTTATTGAACAGGATCAGCTTCGGCTCAGCCGGCGGCGCCTTCGCGACACGGCGCGGGGCTGAGGACGGATTATTCGCGCCAGGACGGCGAGGTGCGGGACGTTGTGGACGAGACATGGGGAAGGAACATCTAACGGTCAGGGCTGCTAATGCTAGGGCGTGCTATCGATTATTTCCACCGCAGTGGAAATAATCGATAGCACGCCCTGCCCTGACCGCCAAATGACCATGACTGTCAGCGGAACGGCGGCTCGTCGAAGCTGCGCAGTTTGCGCGAGTGCAGCGAGTTGAGTTCGGTGCGCAACAGGTCTACCGCTTCGATGCCGATCTTCAAGTGTTGGCTAACCGCACGCTCATAGAAAGCGTTGGCCGAACCCGGCAGCTTGATTTCACTGTGCAACGGTTTGTCCGAGACACACAGCAGCGTGCCGTATGGAACACGCAAGCGATAACCTTGCGCTGCGATGGTGCCGCTTTCCATATCCACCGCGACAGCGCGAGACAGGTTGATCAGCGGACGTTCCTGCGCCCAGCGCAGTTCCCAGTTGCGGTCGTCATACGTCAGCACGGTGCCGGTGCGCAGACGTTTTTTCAGCTCATCGCCTTTTTCGCCGGTGATGTTGGCCGCCGCTTGCTGCAACGCCATCTGCACTTCGGCCAGGGCCGGAATCGGAATATTCGGTGGCACGACCCGGTCGAGAATCCCGTCGCGGCGCATGTAAGCGTGCGCCAGTACGTAATCGCCAATGGTCTGCGACTGACGCAAGCCACCACAGTGACCGATCATCAACCAGCAATGCGGACGCAGTACCGCCAAGTGGTCGGTTATGTTCTTGGCGTTGGACGGGCCGACGCCGATGTTCACCAGGGTCACGCCGTGGCCATCGCTGGCGATCAGGTGATAGGCCGGCATCTGGTAACGGTGCCAGACCACGCCCGCCGCAATCGCCGACGCTTCGCCATGGTCCATGCTTTTTTCGATGATGACGTTGCCGGGCAAGACCATGCGCACAAAACGCGGGTCGCTGCGCAATTGCTCCAGACCATGGACGATGAATTGGTCAACGTAGCGGTGGTAGTTGGTCAGCAGAATCCATGGCTGCACATGACGCCAGTCACTGCCGGTGTAATGCACCAGGCGGCGCAGTGAGAAGTCCACCCGGGCGGCGTCGAACAGCGCCAGCGGCAGCGGGTCAGTGTTTTCCCAATCGTACAAACCATCGGCAATGCCATCGGTCGCGGCCGACAAATCGGTACTTGGAAACACTCGCGCCAGCACGGCAGCGGTAACGCCGGAGCCGGCCAGTTCATCGCCCTGCTCGACCACATACGGATAAGGAATGTTTTGTTGGCTGATGCCGACTTCGACGGTCACGGTGAAGTCGTGCATCAACGGCACGAGTTGTTCCAGCAGGTATTTACGAAAGGCTGCCGGATGGGTGACGGTGACGCTGTAGGTCCCCGGCAGTTGAACCTTGGCATACGCGCGCGTGGTCTGCGGGACTTCGCCCTGGCAGTGATAGGTCAGACGCAGTTCGGGATAACGAAACATCGCACGCTGTTCGGCGTCCGGTTCGACTCGATCCTTGAGGTAACGCTTGAGCGCCTGGTTCAGCGCGGTGGTTGCACGATTGTGCAAGAGCGCAAGCCGGTCCACGGCTTGCTCGGCGGTTTGAACGACAATAAAAGCTTCGGTCACGATCAGCATCCTGTGTTCTGACTTGCAGACCTTCATCTTGCCTGCATCGACGCTTCACGGGAACAGTGGTGGCAACACAAATGCCAAGTCCAGTGCAGAACCAATAATGAAATGGCTACCCCCGCCTCTCCCTGTGATCGCCCACTAAGCTCCCACAGGGGTTCTGCGTCGCTCACATAAATGGCGTCGAGCGAGCGACAATTGTTTCTACCTCCAACCCACGCGGCAACGCGCCATACACCCGGCCGGAAGAACCAAGGCGACTGGCGATAAACGCATCACTGACCGGCGCGTTTCCCGCCTCCAACAACAGCTTGGCCTGAAGCCCCAAGGCGATGTCTTCGGTAAGTTGCCGCGCTCGGTATTGAATATCGCTGGTGTCCTTGAACGCCGCCTGCAACTGGCTGATGTGCGCGGCCAGGTGTTTGTCACCATGACCATCACCCAACTCATCAAATAGCACGTCGAGCACACCAGGCTCTTTCGACAGCGCCCGCAGCACATCCAGGCACTGCACGTTGCCGGAGCCTTCCCACGTCGAATTGACCGGTGCCTCACGGTACAGGCGCGGCAGGATGCTTTCTTCGACGTACCCTGCGCCGCCCATGCATTCGGCGGCTTCGTTGATCATTGCGGGTGCGCGCTTGCAGATCCAGTATTTGCCCACCGCCGTCACCAATCGGGCGAATTTTGCTTCATGGCTGTCGTCCAGATGATCCAGCGCCTTGCCCATGCGCAGGCTCAACGCCAAGGCCGCTTCACTTTCCAGCGCCAGATCGGCCAGCACGTTCTGCATCAACGGCTGTTCGCTGAGCAGCTTGCCGCCGACCGAGCGGTGGGCGCAGTGATGGCTGGCCTGGGTCAGGGCCTGGCGCATCAATGCGCTGGAGCCGACCATGCAATCGAAGCGGGTCATGGCAACCATTTCGATGATGGTTGGCACGCCCCGCCCTTCCTCACCGACCATCCACGCCAGCGCACCACGGAATTCCACTTCGCTGGAGGCGTTGGAGCAATTGCCGAGCTTGTTCTTCAGACGCTGGATGTAGAACTGATTGCGGGTGTCGTCGGGGCGATGGCGTGGCAGCAGAAAACAGGTCAAACCCTTGTCAGTCTGCGCCAGGGTCAGGAACGCATCACACATCGGCGCCGAGCAGAACCATTTGTGACCGACCAGTTCGTAAGCCTGACCAGGACCGCCAGAGCCAACCGGATACGCTTTCGTGGTGTTGGCACGGACGTCGGTGCCGCCCTGCTTTTCGGTCATGGCCATGCCGATGGTCACACCAGCCTTGTGCGCCATACCGATGTTGCGCGGGTCGTATTCGGTAGAAAGGATTTTCGGCAGCCACTGCTCAGCCAGATCCGGTTGCAGGCGCATCGCCGGGACGCTGGCAAAGGTCATGGTCAATGGGCAACCGCTGCCGGCTTCGGCCTGGCTGTGCAGATAACTCATGGACGCGCGAGCCACATGCGCACCAGATTGAGGATGCGCCCAAGGCAACGAAGTCAGCCCGTGCTCGACCGCGGTGCGCATCAATTGGTGATAGGCCGGGTGGAACTCCACCAGATCAATGCGGTGACCATAACGGTCATGGCTGACGAATACCGGTTTGTTCTGGTTGGCCAAAAAACCGGCCTCCATCAGCGGCCCACCCGCCAGCGCGCCATACCCGTCGATTCGCGACTCGGCCCAACCGGCCCCGAACCGCCGCGACCATTCTTGCAACGGCAAGTCGATGCGATAGAGGTTGGTGCCGTCCAGCGACGGTGGCTGGTTGGTGACTTCGTGGGTTTCGGCGAACTGATGCAGGTTCATGACGGGGGCTCCTTTGGGTCAGCCAAGGGAGTCAGTTAAGCACTGCCCCGAGGCCGAACAAAGTGGCATATCCGCCTAACTGTCGGCGCTTTCACCCTAGGCTTGGCACAACACCCGACGATACAGCGCGGTCTGCAACTCTTCGAACTTCACCGGTTTGTTCAGGTAATCGATCCAGTCGCCGGTCGGGCAGCGCTCGCGATCAGCACTCAAAGCCACCACGAACACCGGCAATTCGGCACATCCAGGCAGGGCACGGATCTGGCAGCACAGGAAGGTGCCATCTTGAGGTAGCAACTGACCCTCGACCAGCACCGCATCAAAAGATTCACGCTGCAACTGATCGAGCGCATTCAGACCGTTGTCGGCAGAACGCACCCGGAACCCGAGTTTGAGCAACATGCCGCGCATCACTAACTGATTGACGCTGTTGTCATCCACCAGCAACACGCTGCAATCCTGCGGTAAACGCAAACGCACAATATCGCCGCTCATCAACGGTACGGGCGGTCGCTCTACAACCGGCACTTCAAAGTCGACATCAAGCTGGAAGCGGCTGCCACTGCCCGGTTCGGAGCGGTGCGTCAGACGCCCACCGAGCAGTTCGACCAGTTGCCGACAAATCGCGAGCCCCACACCCAAACCGCCGTATTCGCGAGTCATTGAACCGTCGAGCTGGAAGAAACGCTGATACATCGTCGCCTCTCCCAGATCGGTGAAGCCGATACCCGTGTCGATCACCGCAAACGACAACGACAACCGACCGTTTTCCACCGGCTTGCCCGTGACCCGCAGCGCCAACCCACCGACCCGAGTGAACTTGATCGCGTTGTCCAACAGGCATTCCAGGCATTGCGTCAGCTTGGTGCTGTCACCGTGCAAGCGGTCAGGCAGTCCCGGGGTTACATCGACTTTGAAGTCCAGCGACTTGCTCGATGCGTTGCCCTCGAACTGCACGCGCAGGGCATCGATCACACCCCGCAAGCTGAACGCCGCCGCAGAGGCCTTGAGCTTACCTGCCTGCAATTCGGTCAAGGTCAGGATGCCGTTGACCATGCGCATCATGTCCCGCGCGGAACCGGAGGCGGTTTGCTGGTATTGCTCCAGTTCGGGGTCCATCTCGACGGTCTGCATCAACTCAAGCGAACCGATCACACCGTTCATGGGGGTGCGCAATTCGTGGGTCAGGGTGGCGAGGAATTCATCTTTGAGCTTGTTACTGTGAGCAAGTTGCTGGTTCAGCACTTCGAGTTTTTGCCCCGCATCAAACAGCGTTTGCGCTTGCTGCTCGCGCATGGCGTTGATGCGGTCAGCCAGAGCCAGCGACAGCAAGGCGACTTCGATCGCTGAGCCGATCTGACTCGAATACATGGTAAGGAACACGTTGGGCAGGTAACCCAGCACCATCAGCGTGTTGACGATGCCGCCGAGCAAAAACGCCGACCAGGCAATAATGAAATACCGCGCCACGCGCAAGCCACGCAACCAGGCACACAAACCGGCGGCGAAAATCACCACCGTGAAGGTCAAGGCCAAGGCGGTGGCCAGACGCAAGGCCAGGGCGTAACTGGCCATCAATGACAGCCCGATCACCACCGCGCCGAATGCTATCAATGCCAGCAACAAGCGATCGAGCCAGCGCCCGTAAGACCCTGTCTGCAGGAAGCTACGGGCGAACTGGCTGCCAAACAGCCCGGCGCAACCGATGAAGAACGGTGTTGCGGCGTTGGCCCACCACGGGTTGTTCGGCCAGAAATACTGCACGGCCGCGCCGTTGACTGACAGCTGATACAACCCGAACGAGGCGATATAGAAGATGTAATAGAGGTAACTGGTGTCGCGCACGCTGAGGTAGATGAACAGGTTGTAAACCAGCATCCCCAACAACACGCCATAGATCAGCCCCAACACATAAAGCCGGACCGGCTGTTCTTCGAGAAAGGCGGTGCTCGACCACAAGGTGACCGGCGCCTGGATCGAGCCTTCACTTTGCAGGCGCAGGTACACCGTTTGTGCCTGGTCAGGTGTGAAATTCAGATTGAACAGGAAATTGTTTTGACGGATCTCGCGCGTGGCGAACGGCAAGGCATCGCCGGTCTGCCGCACCAATTGATAGCGGCCGGTAGCATCGGGCAAGTAAAGGTCAAGGTGATCAAGGGGCGGATAGGCCAGTTCGAGGAGCCAGGTGCGTTGCGCTTCAGGGTGGGTCGGACGGTAATGCAGGTCGATTTTCAGCCAGAACACCGAACGCGAATAGCCGGCGTTGAGCGTCTCTTTGTCGTGGGTCTTGAAGTTTCCGGCCGCGGCTTGCGCACGGACATCGGCGATGGTCGCCTGACCGCCCGCGTCTTCAAACACTTGCAGGCTTTTGCCCAAGGGCAGGCTTTGAGTGAATTCGTCGAACTCGACGGCGCTCGCCATGAGGGGCAAGCAAAGCAGCAACATCAGCAAATAGCGCATTTAAGCCCCAGCGTGGCCTGTCCGGTTATCTCAGGAAGCCCCTCATTCCTTTTGAGTAGACGTAAAACCGGCCTTACCTGTTATTGGTTTGGATCCACTCTAGCATAGCCGTTGATGGCCTTTGAACACCATTGAAATATTTACAGCAAAGGCTCTAGAACGGGCGTTCCAGCCGCAACCGTTGATATAGAGCTGTTTGTCCGGTCATGAGGGTAATAACGCCGAACACCTGTGGCGAGGGAGCTTGTCGGACCGCCGCACCGCCCCGTTGGGCTGCGAAGCAGGCGCGATCCTGTCGGCGCGGTGATCCAGACAGAAGGCAATGGAGGCGCTTCGCACCTCAACGGGGGCAAGCCCCCTCGCCACACTGTATCGGCCAGAATGGACGTCTCTGCATCCGAAAAATGATGTTTGGTGGTAAGCTCGCGCACCATGAATATCTACAGCTCTCGCCCCGTTGTCCTCTGTCTCTCCGGCCACGACCCAAGTGGTGGCGCCGGCTTGCAGGCAGATATCGAAGCCCTGCTCGCTCAGGGTTGTCATGCGGCCCCGGCCGTTACCGCCCTGACCGTGCAAGACACGGTCAACGTCACTGACTTTCGCGTCCTCGACCGTGAGTGGGTGTTGGCCCAGGCCAATGCCGTACTCAACGACTCCGAAGTCGCTGCGGTCAAACTGGGCATGCTCGGCTCCCTGGAGATGGTCGACACCGTTGTCGAACTGCTCTCGGCGCACCCGCATTTGCCGGTAGTCTGCGACCCGGTGCTGCGCGCCGGCGGTGGCGGACGACTGGGCAAGGACGAAGTCGGCTATGCCATGCGCGAACGCCTGCTGCCCCTGTCCATCATTGCCACCCCTAACCTTCCCGAAGCACGCATCCTCGCCGAATTGCCCGAAGGCACCGCCGACGAGTGCGCCGAAAAACTGCTGCCATTCGTCAAACACCTGCTGATCACCGGCGGCCATGGCGACGAACACGAAATCCACAATCGCCTGTACAGTCGCGACGGCCAACGCGCGACCTTCACCTGCCAGCGTTTGCCCGGTAGTTATCACGGTTCCGGTTGCACACTGGCCAGCGCCCTGGCCGGTCGTCTGGCCCAGGGTGAAAACCTCGCCAGTGCCGTGCAGACCGCGCTTAACTACACATGGCGAACCCTGCGTGATGCGGAGCAATTGGGCAAAGGCCAATTCGTGCCGCGCCGCCTGCCGTTGGATTTCTGTTCGTAACTCCTATTTAGTTCTGCGGTGAGGCTTGTTCGATGAAACTACGTGGCCTGTACGCCATTACCGACAGCCAGTTGCTGGCCGGCAAACTGCTTGAGTATGTGGAGGCAGCGCTGGAAGGCGGCGTCACCCTGCTGCAGTACCGCGACAAGAGCAGCGACGAGGCCCGACGTCTGCGCGAGGCCCAAGCGTTGCGCGATCTGTGCGACCGCTATAAAACCCAGCTGATCATCAATGACGATGCCGAACTGGCCGCACGCCTGAACGTCGGCGTGCACCTGGGCCAGACCGATGGTCCGTTGTCGCCGACCCGCGCCTTGCTCGGCTCCAAAGCCATCATCGGATCCACCTGCCACGCGCAACTCGAACTCGCCGAACAAGCCGCGAAGGAAGGCGCCAGTTATGTCGCCTTCGGTCGTTTCTTCAACTCCAACACCAAACCCGGCGCCCCCACTTGCAGCCTCGAACTACTCGACCAGGCCCGCCGCACACTGCATCTGCCGATCTGCGCGATTGGTGGCATCACCCTGGAAAATGCCGCGCCACTGGTGGCCCACGGGGTTGATCTGCTGGCAGTCGTCCACGGCCTGTTTGGCGCCGAGAGCCCGGCTGAAGTGACACGCCGCGCCCGCGCTTTTAACGAATTACTTAAAATCTGATTTGAGAGCCCGACCATGTCTCGTTCCGAAACCCTGTTTGCCCATGCCCAGAAACACATTCCCGGGGGCGTGAACTCGCCTGTTCGCGCCTTCAAAAGCGTGGGTGGCACCCCGCTGTTTTTCAAACACGCTGAAGGCGCCTACGTCACCGACGAAGACGACAAGCGTTATGTCGATTACGTGGGTTCCTGGGGCCCGATGATCCTCGGTCACAGCCATCCGGACGTACTGGACGCGGTGCGTAAACAACTGGACCACGGGTTGTCTTACGGCGCCCCGACCGCGATGGAAACCGAGATGGCCGACCTGGTCTGCTCAATCGTGCCATCGATGGAAATGGTGCGCATGGTTAGCTCCGGCACCGAAGCAACCATGAGCGCGATCCGCCTGGCCCGTGGTTTCACTGGCCGCGACAACATCATCAAGTTCGAAGGCTGCTACCACGGTCACTCCGACAGCCTGCTGGTCAAGGCCGGTTCCGGCGCATTGACCCAAGGCGTACCAAGCTCGGCCGGTGTGCCGGCGGACTTCGCCAAACATACCCTGACCCTGCCGTTCAACGACATCGACGCGGTAGAAACCATGCTCGCCGAAGTCGGCCAGGACGTGGCGTGCATCATCGTCGAGCCGGTGGCCGGCAACATGAACTGCGTACCGCCGGCGCCGGGCTTCCTCGAAGGCCTGCGGACCCTGTGCGACAAGCATGGCGTGGTGTTGATTTTCGACGAAGTGATGACCGGTTTCCGCGTTGCCCTCGGCGGTGCCCAAGCCCACTTCGGCGTGACGCCGGACCTGAGCACGTTCGGCAAGATCATCGGCGGCGGCATGCCCGTCGGCTGCTTCGGCGGCAAACGCGAAATCATGTCGCACATCGCGCCACTGGGCCCGGTTTACCAGGCAGGCACATTGTCGGGTAATCCGCTGGCCATGGCCGCCGGCCTGACCACCCTGCGCCTGATCAGCCGCCCGGGTTTCCATGCCGAGCTGAGCGACTACACCAGCCGCCTGCTCGATGGCCTGCAACAGCGCGCCGATGCGGCGGGCATTCCGTTCGTGACCACGCAGGCCGGCGGCATGTTCGGCCTGTACTTCAGTGGCGCGGACGACATCGTGACCTTCGATGACGTGATGGCCAGCGACGCAGCCCTGTTCGGTCGCTTCTTCCACCTGATGCTCGAAGGCGGCGTGTACCTGGCGCCGAGCGCTTTCGAAGCCGGCTTCACCTCGATCGCTCATGGCGAAGCTGAGTTGAAACTGACGCTGGATGCCGCCGAGCGTGCATTCGCCGCATTGAAATAATGCTTGGCCGCTGACGTTGGCGACTGCCAGCGTCAGCTTTTACCTACATCCGTACCGTTCTTCCTACGCTACTGCTGATAATCTCCCGCAAATTGGGCGATATATTCCCCGCGCAGCAGAAAAACGAGTAAAGACTTTGTAAGGTTGGCCCTGCTTATTTCATAATGCGCGCTTATTGGATCCCTCGATGGGTCCGCGTGCCCTTCAGAGGTAAGTCGATTCTCATGAACCGCACCGGCCGCGCCCTTTCATTGGGCTGCCTGTTGCTCCTTCAGCCGCTGCTCGCGCTCGCACAAGCAGGCGGCAACTCGTTGTTAATCCCAGCGATGGGTCGCTGCACCCTCAATACTCAGCCGCAAGACCTGACGCAAGCCCTCGCCGCCTGCCAGAAAGCGTCGGATGAAGGGGATGCGCAAGCGCAATACGAGTTGGGTGAGTTCTACTACAACGGCAAAAACACGCCGCGCGACCTCGATAAAGCCCTCAGCTATTTCGAAAAAGCCTCACTGCAAGGCCACGCCCAGGCGCAATTCAAACTGGGCACCATGTTCTTCCACGGCGAAGGTGTACCGGCCAACAACATTCAGGCGTATATCGTGCTGAAGATGGCGGCGGTCAATGGCGCGGAAGATGCGCTGGACACGGCGGATGAAGTGGCCGAGAAAATGCCGCGCGAAGAACTTGAAGTGGCTACTCAAGTGCTGGGGCAAATCTTTCGAAAATATCTGATGGAATTACAGAGCGCGGATGGGCGAACGCCGTTTTCGCCACTGCCCTGATTTCTGTATTGATCTGACTGACCCCATCGCGAGCAGGCTCGCTCCCACAGTTGATCTCCTGTGAACACAACATTTGTTAACACTAGAGATTCATTGTGGGAGCGAGCCTGCTCGCGACTGGAGCAACTCGGTGCTGAGGCCTACTTCTCAGGCATCGGCATCGGAAACGGCATGACATTGCCGACCGCGCCACGGGCTTCGCTGATTTTCGGTGTACCCAAACGCTCTACCTCGTCGATGCGCACAATCGAATGCATCGGCACAAAACTGCGTACCACGCCTTCAAACTGAGCCTTGAGCTTTTCTTCGCTCGGATCGACGACCACTTGCGTGCGCTCGCCAAAGACGAATTCTTCCACTTCCAGAAAGCCCCACAGATCACTTTGATAGATCTGCTTGGCATACATTTCGTACACCTGGCCCTGGTTGAGGAAAATCACCTTGTAGATTGGAGCTTCACGTTTGGTCATGGTGGGCGAGCAACACATTTGGATAAAAATGAGGGCGCGAACTATAGCATAGCCACTGGACGCACAACGGTAGGAACCTTGGGACATGTTCCCTATAATGCGCGGTTCTTTGAATCACGTGATGACTCTGTCCATGGCCAAGAAGCTTTACATCGAAACCCACGGTTGCCAGATGAACGAGTACGACAGCTCGCGCATGGTCGACTTGCTGGGCGAACACCAGGCCCTGGAAGTCACCGCTCGCGCTGAAGACGCCGACGTGATCCTGCTCAATACCTGTTCGATCCGCGAGCGCGCCCAGGACCGGGTGTACTCCCAGCTCGGCCGCTGGCGCGAATTGAAACTGGCCAACCCGGATATGGTGATCGCCGTCGGCGGTTGCGTGGCCAGTCAGGAAGGCGCCGCCATTCGTGATCGCGCACCGTATGTCGACGTGGTCTTCGGCCCGCAAACCCTGCATCGCCTACCGGAAATGATCGACGCCGCCCGCGCCACCAGATTGCCGCAAGTTGATGTCTCGTTCCCGGAAATCGAAAAATTCGACCATTTGCCCGAGCCGCGCATCGATGGCCCGAGTGCCTATGTGTCGGTCATGGAAGGTTGCAGCAAGTACTGCACCTTCTGCGTGGTGCCCTATACCCGTGGCGAAGAAGTCAGCCGCCCGTTCGACGACGTGATTGCCGAGATCATTCACCTGGCCGAAAACGGCGTGCGCGAAGTGACGCTACTGGGGCAGAACGTCAACGGTTATCGCGGCACTACGCACGACGGGCGTTTGGCTGATCTGGCCGAACTGATCCGCGTTGTGGCCGCTGTCGATGGCATCGACCGGATTCGCTACACCACGTCGCACCCGCTGGAATTTTCCGACAGCCTGATCCAGGCCCACGCCGATGTGCCGGAGCTGGTGAAACATCTGCACCTGCCAGTGCAATCGGGTTCGGACCGGATTCTCTCGGCGATGAAGCGCAACCACACCGCGCTGGAATACAAATCCAAACTGCGCAAATTGCGGGCTGCCGTGCCGGGCATTTGCATCAGTTCGGACTTTATCGTCGGCTTCCCGGGCGAAACCGAAAAAGACTTCGAGCAGACCATGAAGTTGATCGAGGACGTTGGCTTCGACTTCTCCTATTCGTTCGTCTACAGCCAACGCCCTGGCACTCCGGCTGCCGACCTGGCCGATGAAACGCCCGAAGAACTGAAAAAAGAGCGGCTGAACGCCCTGCAACATCGCCTGAACCAGCAAGGTTTCGAGATCAGCCGACAAATGGTCGGTTCGATCCAGCGGATTCTGGTCACCGATTATTCGAAAAAGGACCCCGGCGAACTGCAAGGCCGGACCGAAAACAACCGTATCGTCAACTTCCGCTGTGACAATCCGACCTTGATCGGCCAGTTCGCCGACGTGCACATCGATGCCGCACAACCGCACTCACTGCGGGGCTCGCTCATTCAATAACACCACACATCACCGTAGGAGCCGAGCTTGCTCGCGATGACACCAGGTCAGACGACAATCATGTTGAATGCCAGGCAGCCATCGCGAGCAAGCTCGGCTCCTACAGAGATAGTGTTTGTGGTTGGGATATTTAAGAGCTTTCCCACCCAGCCCACTGGCGTTATCCTTGATTTCATCTTAATTGCCCCAGGGCGGCTAAATACGACCTTGAACGCACCCATAGAACCACATCGTTTCATCCTCGAGCCCTTTGAGGCTCGCCGCTTCGCCAATCTGTGCGGGCAATTCGACGAGCATCTGCGCTTGATCGAACAGCGCCTGACCATCGAGATCCGCAACCGCGGAAACCAGTTCGAATTGATCGGCGAGCCCAAACACACTACCTCCGCGGAAAACCTCCTGCGCCGCCTGTACCGGGAAACCAAAGGTACCGAGCTGTCGCCGGATATGGTTCACCTGTTCCTGCAGGAATCGGCCGTCGAAGAGCTGGACAATGTGTCCCCGTCCGAACCCTCCGTAGCGCTGCGCACCAAAAAAGGCATGATTCGCCCTCGCGGCTTGAATCAGCTGCGTTACGTGAAGGAAATTCTCGGCAACGACATCAATTTCGGCATCGGCCCTGCCGGTACTGGCAAGACCTATCTGGCCGTTGCCTGCGCGGTAGACGCATTGGAGCGCGAGCAGATTCGCCGCATCCTGCTGGTTCGCCCGGCAGTTGAAGCCGGCGAGAAGCTCGGCTTCCTGCCCGGCGACTTGTCGCAAAAGATCGACCCGTACCTGCGCCCGCTCTACGACGCTCTCTACGAAATGCTCGGCTTCGAACATGTAGCCAAGCTGATCGAGCGCCAGGTCATCGAAGTTGCGCCGCTGGCATACATGCGCGGCCGCACTCTGAACAACAGCTTCATCATCCTCGACGAAAGCCAGAACACCACCGTCGAACAAATGAAGATGTTCCTGACCCGTATCGGCTTTGGCTCCACCGCGGTCATCACCGGTGACATCACCCAGGTCGACCTGCCCAAAGGCACCAAGTCCGGGCTGCACCATGTGATCGAGGTACTCAAAGACGTGCCGGGTATCAGCTTCACCCATTTCATGCCCAAGGACGTTGTGCGCCATCCACTGGTGCAGCGCATCGTCGAAGCCTACGAGCGCTTCGAGAACCGCGTGGCCGAAGAAGCCCCCAAGGACCACCGCCGCGATGCTTGAGCTTGATCTGCAACGGGCGACGCAAGCGTCCGCCCCCACTGAAGCCGAGTTCCGTCAATGGTGCGAACTGGCCCTGCGCCAGCGCACTGCCGATTCAGAGATGACCATTCGCCTGGTCGACGAAGAAGAAGGCCGCGAACTGAATCACACCTGGCGGCAAAAGGATTACGCCACTAACGTTCTATCATTCCCCGCCGATGTACCCGATGAGTTTCTGGATATCCCGCTGCTGGGCGATCTGGTGATCTGCGTGGCCGTGGTTGAGCGCGAAGCCGCCGAACAAGGCAAGGAACTGAAGGCCCATTGGGCACATCTGGTCATTCACGGCTGCTTGCATCTGCTGGGTTACGACCATATAGATGACGACGAAGCCGAAGAAATGGAAGCACTGGAACGAACGTTGCTTGCTGAATTGGGCTATCCGGACCCGTACGCGGACGACGAAACCGAAACATCCCCTATTGTTACAACAAAGGATTCAGAGTAATCGCTATGAGCGAAGATCGATCGAGCAACGGGCAGAAGTCTTGGCTGGGTAAGCTCACCCAGGCTTTTGCCCACGAGCCGAAAAACCGTCAGGAGCTGCTGGAGCTCCTGCGCGATGCACACCAGAACAAACTGTTGGACAGCGAAGCGCTGGCCATCGTCGAAGGCGCCATCCAGGTTGCGGACCTGCAAGTACGGGACATCATGGTCCCGCGCTCGCAAATGGTCAGCATCAAGGCGACCCAGACCCCTCGCGAGTTCCTGCCCGCCGTGGTTGACTCGGCCCACTCCCGTTACCCGGTCATCGGCGAAAGCCACGATGACGTGATGGGTGTGTTGCTGGCCAAGGACTTGCTGCCGTTGATCCTCAAGGAGAATGGCGACCGCTTCAACATCAAGGACCTGCTGCGCCCGGCCACCTTCGTGCCCGAGTCCAAGCGCCTGAATGTGCTGCTGCGTGAATTTCGCGCCAACCACAACCACATGGCCATCGTCATTGACGAGTACGGCGGTGTGGCTGGGCTGGTGACCATCGAAGACGTGCTGGAACAAATCGTCGGCGACATCGAAGACGAGCACGACGTCGAAGAAGACAGCTACATCAAGCCGCTACCCAGCGGTGACTTCTTGATCAAGGCCCTGACGCCGATCGAAAACTTCAACGAGTTCTTCGACAGCGAGTTCTCTGACGATGAGTTTGATACCGTCGGTGGCTTGGTGATGAGCGCGTTCGGGCACTTGCCAAAACGCAACGAAATCACTGAAATCGGCCCTTATCGCTTCCGCATCCTGAACGCCGACAGCCGGCGAATTCACTTGCTACGCCTGACCCCTATTGCCCGTTAAGGATTGACATGCTCCGCGTAACCCGCCCCGGCTGGCCCGGTAACCTGCTGGCCGTGGCGGCCGGTGCACTCACCACCCTGGCCTTGGCGCCGTTCGATATCTGGCCACTGGCGTTGCTGGCAGTCGGTTTCTTTTACGCCGGTTTACGCGAACTGAATCCTCGTCAGGCCTTGGGCCGTGGCTGGTGTTTCGGTTTTGGCCTGTTTGGCGCCGGCACCAGCTGGATCTACTACAGCATTCATAACTTCGGTGGCGCATCAGTGCTGCTAGCGGGATTGCTGATGCTGGCCTTCACAGCCGCGATTGCCTGGTTCTTCGCCCTGCCAGCCTGGATTTGGGCGCGCTGGTTGCGTCGCAATGAAGCGCCGTTGGCGGATGCTTTGGCATTTGCGGCGCTGTGGGTTGGCCAGGAAGCGTTTCGCGGCTGGTTCCTCACTGGTTTCCCATGGCTCTATTCCGGCTACAGCCAGCTTGATGGCCCATTGGCCGGACTCGCGCCCTTGGGCGGGATGTGGCTGATTTCCTTCACCCTCGCCCTGACCGCCGCGCTGATCTACAACGCATTACGCCTGGTGCGCACCGGGCGCAAAGGGTTTATCGCGGCTGGCGCGTTGCTGCTGATCGGCCCGTGGGTGGCTGGCGTGGCACTGAAAGAACACGCCTGGACCAGCCCGGCGGGTCCACCGCTCAGCGTCGCAGCGATTCAAGGCAATATCGAGCAAAGCATGAAGTGGGACCCGGCGCAGCTCAATGCGCAATTGGGGCTGTACCGCGACATGAGTTTTCGCTCCAAGCGCGTCGACCTGTTGATCTGGCCGGAAACCGCCGTGCCGGTGCTCAAGGAGCACGCAGAGGACTATCTGACCATGATGGGCAACTTCGCCGCCCAGCGTAATTCGGCGCTGATTACCGGCGTTCCGATCCGTCAGGAAGTGCATCACGAAAAACGCTTCTTCAACGGCATTACGGTAGTCGGTGAAGGCGATGGCACCTACCTCAAGCAGAAACTGGTGCCGTTTGGCGAATACGTGCCGCTGCAGGATGTACTGCGCGGGCTGATCGCGTTCTTCGACCTGCCAATGTCCGACTTCGCACGCGGGCCGGCCGATCAGCCGATGCTGCAGGCCAAGGGTTATCAGATTGCGCCATTCATCTGCTACGAAGTGGTCTACCCGGAATTCGCCGCCAGCCTCGCGGCCCGCAGTGACTTGCTGCTGACCATCAGCAACGACACCTGGTTCGGCACCTCCATCGGCCCGCTGCAACATTTACAGATGGCGCAGATGCGCGCGCTTGAGGCGGGCCGCTGGATGATCCGCGCCACCAACAACGGCGTTTCCGGGCTGATTAATCCGTTTGGCCAGATTACCGCGCAGATCCCGCAATTCGAACGCGGCATCCTATACGGCGAAGTCGTGCCGATGCACAACCTGACGCCTTACCTGCAATGGCGCTCGTGGCCGCTGATCATCGTTTGCGTGCTGTTGCTTGGCTGGGCGTTGATTGCCAGCCGGATGGCCAAGACCGTTTAAGTATTGCGGCGTCTGAAAAATTCGCAGACTCGTTTCACTCGACAGCGCCTACAGGGGATTGCGTACTCTGTAGGAGCTGTCGAGTGAAACGAGGCTGCAATCTTTTGATCTTCAGCGATAGAAAAGCGAATACCCGATCTGCCCCACCGCCTCATTCAGCAATTGCCCGGACTGCCAGATCGACTTGAATTCCGGCATCCAGCCGCCCAACGGTCGGGCATTGTCCACGCCTAAAAACCCTATTGGCGCGGGCACCACTTCAAATCCTGCTTTCTGGAAACTCCAGACAGACCGCGGCATGTGCCAGGCCTGAGTCACGATCACGACCCGCTTGATACCCTGAGGCAATAACACTTCGGCACTGAACTGCGCGTTCTCCCACGTCGTGCGACTGCGCCCTTCCTGCCAGCGTACCGTCACGCCGAAATCATCGAGCAGTGAGTCCGCCATCAACTTCGCTTCGGTGGGTGGTGTGCCGTAATGCAGACCACCGCTGGTCAGAACCGGCAAACCGGAAGCCTTGGCCAGACGCGCCGCATAACGCTCGCGCTCCAACCCTACACCTGTCGGTTGGTCGGCGCCCCAGGCCAGGTCGCCGCGTTCACGCCCGGAACCCAACACCACAATGGCGTCCGCGCGCTGCCCTAGCGTCGCCCACTCGTCGCGTGCCAGCGGCGGTTCGCGCTCAAGCGCTTTAGCGCTCCACTGCACCACCACAGGCAAACTCATCAGCCAGAAGCCACCGAAACCCAAGACAAAGCACACACCCGCAAGCCTTGGCCTTGAGCGGCGCAACCACCACGCCAGCATCAGCAACAGCAACAGCAGGCCGGGGGGCAAAAAAAGTTGTTTCACGAAATATCGAAAAGGCATCGAGCATCTCCAGAGATGCCCGAAGCCTAAGTGGGTTGACGCAAAGCGACAACAAATACGGAAGGACTACGCTATGGAATGGGTCAAATGAAGAGGCCAATAGCTCAAGCGCCCTTATTTGAATTGCAGAGACCGGACCTTTACCGCATCCCTGCCAGGTACCTTATCCTTGAGCCAGATGATTTTGGCCGAACGTGGTGCATCGAGTTGCTGCACTGCTGCTGACAGGCATCCACGTGTTTCACGTTCACTGCGATCCAGATAGGCTTTGACCAATTCAAACTCTGCGGGACTAAGACCACGCAGTTCCAGCTCAAGGGGACGCTCATCGCGCAGCCGACCAGCAGTTTTTGCAGCGTCCAGAGCCATTCCCAGACGATCAATCAGTCTTTCGTACAGTTCCGGTTTTGTAGCTTTTTGCCGTGACTCAACCATCCCTCACCTCATTGAAGATATGACTCGCTCCCCATTTAGAGCTTAGCTTCCATGAACAAACCGGCTGAACACTGCGACCAACGGCCCCCGCAGCCATTTTTACAAGACGCGCGGCCGTAATCAGGGTTTCCCTCGGTAGAGTGCGGTCATGTATGCTACGGCGCTTCCTGTAACTCCACTTCCAGCTCGTCTGGGCACCGAAACGCCGATTTGGCTGATCACCGTCCAGCGTCGCATTGAAGAGGATTAGGCCACCCCTATTCAGTTCAAAAGTAGCCATGCACGAACAATATCAGCCCCGTGAAATCGAAGCCGCCGCCCAGTCATTCTGGGATGAGCAAAAGTCCTTTGAAGTCAGTGAACAGCCAGGCAAGGAGACGTTCTACTGCCTGTCGATGTTCCCTTACCCCAGCGGCAAGCTACACATGGGGCACGTGCGTAACTACACCATCGGCGACGTGATTTCCCGCTATCAGCGCATGCAAGGCAAGAACGTTCTACAACCCATGGGTTGGGATGCCTTCGGCATGCCGGCGGAAAACGCCGCGATGAAGAACAACGTAGCGCCCGCCAAGTGGACCTACGAAAACATCGCCTACATGAAATCCCAGCTGCGCAGCCTGGGCCTGGCGGTGGACTGGTCACGTGAAGTGACCACCTGCAAGCCGGATTACTATCGCTGGGAACAATGGCTGTTCACTCGCCTGTTCGAAAAAGGCGTGATCTACAAAAAAAGCGGCACCGTGAACTGGGACCCGGTCGACCAGACCGTTCTGGCGAACGAACAAGTGATCGACGGTCGCGGCTGGCGTTCCGGCGCGCTGATCGAGAAGCGCGAAATTCCGATGTACTACTTCAAGATCACCGCTTACGCGGATGAGCTGCTGGAGAGCCTCGACGAACTGACTGGCTGGCCTGAACAGGTCAAGACCATGCAGCGCAACTGGATCGGCAAGTCCCGCGGAATGGAAGTGCAGTTCCCGTACAACATCGATTCCATCGGCGAAGCCGGCGCGCTCAAAGTGTTCACCACCCGACCGGACACCCTGATGGGCGCCACCTACGTTGCCGTGGCCGCCGAACACCCTTTGGCCACCCTGGCCGCGCAGAACAATCCTGAGCTGCAAGCATTCATCGCTGAATGCAAGGGCGGCAGCGTCGCTGAAGCCGACGTCGCCACCCAAGAGAAAAAAGGCCTGCCGACCTCGTTGTTCGTCGAGCACCCGTTGACCGGCGAAAAACTGCCGGTATGGGTCGCCAACTATGTGCTGATGCACTACGGCGATGGCGCGGTCATGGCTGTCCCGGCGCACGACGAACGTGATTTCGAATTCGCCACCAAGTACAACCTGCCGATCAAGTCCGTGGTGCGCACCAGTACAGGTGATACCAACCCGGCTCCGTGGCAGGACGCTTATGGCGAGCACGGCACGCTGATCAATTCCGGCGAGTTCGACGGCCTCGATTTCGCCGGCGCGTTTGACGCCATTGAAGTCGCGCTGATCAAGAAAAACCTTGGCGCTTCGCGCACCCAGTTCCGTCTGCGCGACTGGGGCATCAGCCGCCAGCGCTATTGGGGTTGCCCGATCCCGATTATCCACTGCACTACCTGCGGTGATGTGCCGGTGCCGGAAGACCAATTGCCTGTTGTGCTGCCGGAAGACGTCGTACCCGACGGTGCCGGTTCGCCACTGGCGCGCATGCCCGAGTTCTACGAGTGCAGCTGCCCGAAATGTGGACAGCCTGCCAAGCGTGAAACCGACACCATGGACACCTTCGTCGAGTCCTCGTGGTACTACGCCCGTTACGCCTCGCCCCACTATGAAGGCGGTCTGGTGGAAAAATCAGCGGCCGACCATTGGTTGCCGGTGGATCAGTACATCGGCGGCATCGAACACGCGATTCTTCACCTGCTGTACGCGCGCTTCTTCCACAAGCTGATGCGCGACGAAGGCCTGGTGAGCTCCAACGAGCCGTTCAAGAACCTGCTGACCCAAGGCATGGTGATCGCCGAGACTTACTATCGTCGCGAAGCCAATGGCGCCTACACCTGGTTCAACCCGGCGGACGTGGAACTTGAGCGTGACAGCAAGGCCAAGGTCATTAGCGCCAAGCTGATCGTGGACGGCCTGCCGGTGGAAATCGGCGGCACTGAAAAGATGGCCAAGTCAAAGAACAACGGCGTTGACCCACAGTCGATGATTGACCAGTTCGGCGCCGATACCTGCCGCCTGTTCATGATGTTTGCCTCGCCACCGGACATGAGCGCGGAATGGTCCGACTCCGGCGTGGAAGGTTCGCACCGCTTCCTCAAGCGCGTCTGGCGTCTGGCTCAAGCTCACGTTACTCAGGGCCTGCCGGGCAAACTGGACATCGCCAGCCTGAACGACGAGCAGAAAACCATTCGCCGCTCGATTCATCTGGCCATCAAGCAGGCCAGCCACGACGTCGGCCAGAACCACAAATTCAACACCGCCATCGCTCAGGTGATGACACTGATGAACGTGCTGGAAAAAGCCCCGCAAGGCACCGAACAAGATCGCGCGCTGGTTCACGAAGGACTGGAAGCCGTGACTCTGCTGTTGGCTCCGATCACCCCGCACATCTGCCACGAGCTGTGGAACCAACTGGGTCACGCCGATCCTGTGATCGACGCAGGGTGGCCAGTGCTGGATGAAAGCGCTTTGGTGCAGGACAGCCTGACACTGGTGATTCAGGTCAACGGCAAGCTGCGCGGCCAGATCGAAATGCCGGCCAGCGCGACACGCGAAGAAGTCGAGGCTGCTGCCCGCATCAACGAAAACGTCCTGCGCTTTGTCGACGGCCTGACGATTCGCAAAGTGATCGTCGTGCCCGGGAAACTGGTCAATATCGTCGCCAGCTAACTGGACCAGGCGCCGGGCCATGCCCGGCGCCGAGTAAAACCTTTCGGGCCGCCAGATCGGCCCACATGGTTTCAAGGGGAGCAACAAAATGATCAAACGCAATCTGCTGGTGATGGGCCTTGCGGTCCTGTTGAGCGCCTGCGGTTTCCAGCTGCGCGGCACCGGCACCACCGAACTGGCGATCAAAGAGCTCGACCTGAGCGCCCGCAATGCCTACGGCGAAACCGTGGCGCAACTGCGTCAGGCGCTGGAAGGCAATGGCGTCAAGGTCTACACGGGCGCACCTTACAAACTGGTGCTGACCAATGAGCAGGACAGCCAGCGCATCCTCAGCTACACAGGCGGTGGTGGTACCGGCGAATATGAAGCGGTCACCGTGTTGAACTACGACATTCGTGGGGCACATAACCTGCCGCTGATGAGCGACAAGATCGAAGTGCGCAAGATCTATGTTCACGACGGCAACAACCTGCTGGGTTCCGACCAGGAAGCTAGCGGCATCCGCAACGAAAATCGCCGCGAGCTGATTCAACGCATGATCCTGCGTTTGCAACAGATCACCCCGGCGCAGCTGGACCAACTGCAGCAGACCGCCGAAGCCAAGGCCAAGGCCGAAGCCCAGGCGCTGGAAGCCGCACAGAAGGCTGAAGCGAATACTCCGCGCCAGTCGCCTGTCCAGATTCCTAAGCAGTAAGACTTTCGGGGCGTTCCGGCGCCCCGTTTGGCCCCTCTTATGAAACTTGCCCCCGCCCAACTCGGTAAACACCTGCAAGGTGCCCTCGCGCCGGTCTATATCATCAGTGGCGATGACCCGCTGCTGTGCCAGGAAGCGGCCGATGCCATTCGCGCGGCTGCGCGACAACAGGGCTTCGACGAACGTCAGGTCTTCGCCGCCGACGCCAGTTTCGACTGGGGCACGTTGTTGCAGGCGGGGGCAAGCATGTCGCTGTTTGCCGAAAAGCGCCTGCTGGAACTGCGCCTCCCATCCGGTAAACCCGGTGACAAAGGCGCCGCCGCGTTCATCGAGTACTGCTCGCGCCCGGCCGAAGACACGATATTGCTGATCAGCCTGCCCAAGCTTGACGCCAGCGCGCAGAAAACCAAGTGGGGCAAGGCGCTGGTCGAAGGTCAGCACACTCAGTTCGTGCAGATCTGGCCGGTAGATGCTAACCAGTTGCCAAGCTGGATCCGCCAGCGTCTATCTCAAGCCGGATTGTCCGCCAGCCAGGACGCCGTCGAACTGATTGCAGCCCGCGTCGAGGGCAATTTACTCGCCGCCGCGCAAGAAATCGAAAAGCTCAAATTGATGGCCGAAGGTGGGCAGATCACCGTCGAGACCGTACAGGCTGCCGTGGCCGACAGTGCACGTTTCGACGTATTCGGCCTGACCGACGCCATTCTCAATGGCGAAGCGGCACACGCGCTACGCATGCTGGAAGGGCTGCGCGGTGAAGGTGTCGAACCACCGGTGATTCTCTGGGCCCTGGCCCGGGAACTGCGCCTGTTGGCCAACCTGTCGCTGCAATACAGCCAGGGCGTGCCGCTGGATAAGGCGTTCAGCTCGGCCCGACCACCCATTTGGGACAAGCGCAAACCGCTAATGAGCAAGGCGCTGCAACGCTACTCGGCGCAACGCTGGGCACAGTTGCTGCTGGAGGCGCAACGGATCGACGCACAGATCAAAGGCCAGGCAGCCGGTTCGCCGTGGATGAGCCTCAGTCGACTGTCGCTGTTGATGGCCGGCCAACGCCTGACTTTGCCTTCCGAGTAAACACTCCCCTGTAGCAGCGAAAGGTCCTACACAATGTGGGGACTAGACAGAACCACAAGTTCGACCGATGATTTGCCCCGCAAAAACCACTCACTTGCGAGACATCATCATGAGCAAAAAGCCATCAACGCACGGCCCCAACAAAGCTAAATCCATTATCGCCCAACCATTGTTCCGCAGCCGTCAGGAACGAGCCGGCAAGGGCAAAGGCAGCTACCGCCGCGAAGCCTTCCAGTCTAATAGCTGGGAGGCTTCTTACTTTCTGGCTGCATAAAGCAGAACACCCCTTCTACATGTTAAGGTCTGTACCTGAATCGATTGCCCTGGACCTGTGCATGCCCCTTTGTCTTTCCCGTCGCTGGCCCGTTCGCCAACTGATCGCTGCCTCCAGCCTCATTTTGCTTGTCGCTTGCGCGGAAAAACCGACCGCCGCCGACGCCCAGCCGCTCAAAACCCTTCCTGTCGCGACAACCCCTATAGTCATTTCGCCCGCGGTGCCGACGGATGAAACCCCTGATATCCAACCCACCCAATCGTTCGCCGAATGGCAAGCGGGTTTCCGCAAAGACGCACTGGCCGCCGGTATCCGCGCCGATCTGTTCGACCGCGCCTTCGCCAATGTCAGCTTCGACCCCAGCGTGATCCGTGCCGATCGCAGCCAGCCGGAATTTTCCCGTCCGGTGTGGGAATACCTCGACGGCGCCCTTTCACCGGTGCGAGTCCGCAAAGGCCAAGCGCTGATCAGCGAAAACGCTGCCATCCTGCAAAGCATCGAACAGCGTTATGGCGTCGACCGCCAGGCGCTGGTGTCGGTATGGGGCATGGAGAGTAACTTCGGTCAGTTCCAGGGCAACAAGTCAGTCATCAACTCGCTGGCAACCCTGGCGTACGAAGGACGGCGCCCGGGCTTTGCACACGATCAACTGATCGCCGCCCTGCAAATCCTGCAACAAGGCGACATCACCCCCGAGAAAATGCTCGGCTCCTGGGCCGGCGCCATGGGCCAGACCCAGTTTATCCCGACGACGTACAACACCCACGCAGTGGACTTCGACGGTGATGGCCGCCGCGACATCTGGAACAGCCCCGCCGATGCACTGGCCTCGACTGCGCACTATTTGCAAAGCTCTGGCTGGCAAAAAGGCCAGCCGTGGGGCTTTGAAGTGCGCCTGCCAAGCAATTTCAACTACATTCTGGCCGATGGCACGATTCGCAAAAGCATCGCCGAGTGGCAGCAACTTGGGGTCACCCTGCCACAGGGTGCCCACGTTCCTTCGGGTGCCGACAACCTCTCCGCGGCCCTGTTGCTGCCGGCCGGTTATCGCGGCCCTGCGTTCCTGGTCCTCGACAACTTCCGCGCGATTCTCAAGTACAACAACTCTTCGTCCTATGCGTTGGCCGTAAGTTTGTTGTCCGAACGCTTCGACGGTGCAGGACTGATCAGCGGCAGCTGGCCCAAAGATGACTTGCCGTTGAGCCGCACCGAGCGCATGGAATTGCAAAGCCTGCTGAGTGCCCAAAACTACGACGCGGGCACCCCGGACGGAATTATCGGTGCCAACACGCGCAAGGCGATTCGCAGTGCACAGCAGTCGTTTGGCTGGCCGGCGGATGGGTATCCGACGCACAAGTTGCTGGAAGGACTGCGTAGCCGCTAAAAGCATCGCGAGCAGGCTCGCTCCCACAGGTGATCTTCGTCGTGACATAGATCCAATGTGGGAGCGTGGCTTGCCCGCGATAGCAGACTATTAGCGACGAAACTCTAGCGCCTGACCACGACATCCTGCTCCAACAGCAACTCCTTCTTCCCCGCATCCAATCGAACCAGTGCCCCCATCGGCAATGTCAGGTTCGGATCACAATGTCCGCTACGCCACCCGGCCAGCACCGGAATCCGCAAGGGTTCAAAAGTCTGCTTGAGCAACCCCTCCAGCGCTACCGCATCGACCCCAGCCACATCCCCCACCAACACCCCACGAAGCTTGCCCAGCGCGCCAGCCAGCCGCAGATGGGTCAGTAGCCGGTCAATGCGATACAGCGGCTCGTTGACGTCCTCGATCAGCAGGATGACGCCCTCGGCGTCCAGTTCGTACGGCGTGCCCATGGTCGCGGCAATCATCGACAGGTTGCCACCCAGCAAGCGCCCGTGAGCGATGCCTGGCTCAATCGTGGTCAATGGCCAGGCCACCGGATGCGTGAGCACACTGCCGGCCTTCACTTGCCCTCTGAGCATGTTGAAAAACGACGACTCGGTAGGCTTCTGCTTGTCGCCCAGCAAATCGGCATTGAGCAGCGGGCCATGAAAGGTCACAAAACCGGCATAACGGCTGATTGCCAGGTGCAGCGCCGTGATGTCGCTGTAGCCGATGAACGGTTTGGCGTTGTTTTGCAGCAGTTCGAAATCGATACGGTCGAGCAACCGCGGTGTGCCATAACCACCGCGCAGGCAAATGATGGCATCCACCTCAGGATCAGCGAACGCCGCGTGCAGATCATTGAGCCGCACCTCGTCACTGCCGGCCAGATAGCCATCTTGTTCATAGACCCCGGGAAACACCCGCAACGCATAACCACGAGCGCGCATCCAGGCAATGGCTTTGTCGGTGTCCAGCCCGGCAGGGCCGGCGGGCGCGATCACGCCGATCAACCCTTGCGAAGGCAGGGCCGGAACAGGTTTGTGCGGATACAACGTGTGGGTCGGTCGAACGGTCATCCATGAATCTCCCTGCGCGAAAATCTTCAGCACACAGTAGTCAGGAACGGGGACAAACAGAAGAGGGTCAGTCGCCCGCAGGTTGCAGGAAAAAACACTGGCTGGCGTAGGCCAGGCAAAAAAACGCCCGCAAAGCCTGAAAAGCCATGCGGGCGTCTTTTATGTCATCGCCAAATTACAAGGACGATATCAGCTCGGCTTTAACCAGCTTCGCTTGCTCGTCGGCGTGGTACGAAGAGCGTACCAGCGGGCCGGACGCGACGTTCTTGAAACCCATCTTGTAACCTTCCTCGGCGAACCAGGCGAAGGTGTCCGGGTGCACAAAACGCTGCACCGGCAAGTGGCTGCGGGACGGTTGCAGGTACTGGCCCAGGGTCAGCATGTCGATGTCGTGTTCGCGCATGCGCTTCATGACTTCGATGACTTCTTCATCGGTTTCGCCCAGGCCCAGCATCAGGCCGGATTTGGTTGGAATGTGCGGCATCATCTGCTTGAAGCGTTGCAGCAGGGTCAGCGACCACTGATAGTCCGAACCCGGACGCGCAGCCTTGTACAGGCGCGGCACGGTTTCCAGGTTGTGGTTGAACACATCTGGCGGCTCGGCCGCGGTGATTTCCAGCGCCACGTCCATACGGCCACGGTAGTCCGGAACCAGGGTTTCGAGCTGCACGTTCGGCGACAACTTGCGGATCTCGCGGATGCAGTCGGCAAAATGCTGGGCACCACCGTCACGCAGGTCGTCGCGGTCTACCGAGGTGATCACTACATATTTGAGTTTCAGGTCGGCGATAGCGATAGCCAGGCTTTCCGGCTCGTTGACGTCCAGTGGTTTCGGACGGCCGTGGCCAACGTCGCAGAACGGGCAGCGACGGGTGCAGATGTCGCCCATGATCATGAAGGTCGCGGTGCCACCGGAGAAGCACTCGCCCAGGTTCGGGCAGGAGGCTTCTTCACACACGCTGTGCAGCTTGTGTTTGCGCAGCAGGGCCTTGATGCGGTCGACTTCCGGGGAAACCGGTATGCGCACGCGAATCCAGTCGGGTTTCTTCGGCAATTCGGTGGTCGGAATGATCTTCACCGGGATACGTGCAACCTTCTCGGCGCCGCGCAGCTTGACGCCGGCTTCAACCTTGGCACGCGGGGCCGGACGCTCGGTAACATCAAGCGTCGGGATCATGGTTTGCACTGCATCAGTAGTCATATCAGTCGATTCCGCCCGTTAGGGTCGTCTGCTCAGCATAGTCGAGGTGTTTGACGAGCTGCGCGCGCAGCCGGGCACTTACCTCGGCAAATTCAATCGGTCCTGCGTGATCGCTCAGCTGGGTCATCGCCAGCCCGGCGTAACCGCAGGGATTAATCCGTCGAAACGGTTCCAGGTTCATGTCCACGTTCAGGGCCAGGCCATGAAAGGAACAACCGTGGCGGATCCGCAGCCCCAGGGACGCGATTTTCGCCCCATTGACGTAGACACCCGGCGCGTCTGGCTTGGCGGCGGCAGTGACGCCGTAACTCGCCAGCAGTTCGATCAGGCACAGCTCCATGCGGGTGACCAGGTCTCGCACGCCAAATCCCAACTTGCGTACATCCAGCAGCAGATAAGCCACCAGTTGGCCGGGCCCGTGATAAGTCACCTGCCCGCCTCGGTCGACCTGCACCACCGGAATATCTCCCGGCAGCAACAAGTGCTCGGCCTTTCCGGCCTGCCCCTGGGTGAACACTGGCGGGTGCTCGACCAGCCAGATCTCGTCGGCGGCCTCGGTGCCGCGTTCGTTGGTGAAGCGTTGCATGGCATGCCAGACCGGCTCGTAAGCCATCTGGCCGAGCTCACGAAAGCCCAGCGTGCCAGACATCACAACACCATGTGCACGAAGCCGGTAGCCCGCAGTTCGCTGTTGATGTTGTACAGCTGGTCCTGGTCGGTGGCGACGATGTGCAACTGGATGGTGGTGTATTTGCCGTTGCTGCTTTGGCGCTCGTCAACACGCTCATCGTTGATGGTGGCGTGTTTTCTGACGATATTGATGATCTTGTCCTTATTACCCACGCCGGTGTCGCTGATCACCTTAACCGGGTAATCAGTGGCAGGGAATTCGATCTTTGGCGCCTTTACTTCGGTATCGGTCATGGCGTAACGGCCTCGTAAGCGTAAGCCGTGGCGACGGGCATGACTCCGCGCCGGATCAGCGCGAAGTCATGCAGGTGCACACTGTATTCAGTTGAAGATGCTGTAGAAGAATAGACGGATGCTATCCCACATGCGGCGGAAGATACCACCTTCCTCGACAGCGTCCAGGGCGATCAGATCGGCGCTGTGCACCACTTTGTCGTCCAGTTTCACTTCGACTTTACCGATCACGTCGCCCTTGGCGATTGGCGCAACCAGTTGCGGGTTCATGGTCATGCTGGCAGCGAGCTTTTTCAACTGGCCTTTGGGCAGCGTCATGGTCAGGTCTTCAGCCAGACCGGCCTTGACTTGATTGGTCGCGCCTTTCCAGACAGGGGCCTGAGCCAGCTCGGCGCCCTTCTGATAGAAGGTCTGGGTTTCGAAGAAACGGAAACCGTAAGTCAGCAGTTTCTGGGTTTCGGCAGCACGAGCCACTTCACTGCTGGTGCCAAACACCACCGCGATCAGGCGCATGCCATCACGTACAGCCGAAGACACCATGCAGTAGCCGGCTTCGTCGGTGTGACCGGTTTTCAGGCCATCGACGGTCTTGTCGCGCCACAGCAGCAGGTTGCGGTTAGGTTGCTTGATGCCGTTCCAGAAGAACTCTTTCTGCGAGTAGATCGCATAGTGAGCCGGGTCTTCGTGGATGATCGCGCGCGCCAGCACCGCCATGTCGTGAGCCGACGAGTAGTGCTCAGGGTTCGGCAGACCGGTCGGGTTCATGAAATGGGTGTTGGTCATGCCCAGGTCGGCCACGGTTTTGTTCATCACGTCGGCGAAAGCATCTTCGCTGCCGGCGATGTGCTCGGAGAGCGCAACACTGGCGTCGTTACCCGACTGAATGATGATGCCGTGCAGCAGATCGCTGACAGTAACCTGCGAGCCGACCTTGATGAACATCCGCGAACCGCCGGTACGCCAGGCGTTTTCGCTGACGGTCACCGGATCGTTTTCGCCAATCTGGCCACGACGGATTTCCAGGGTCGCGATGTACGCGGTCATCAGCTTGGTCAGGCTGGCAGGTGGAAGACGCTGATCACCATTGTTCTCGACCAGCACGTTGCCGCTGCTGGCATCCATGAGCACATAGGCTTTGGCGGCCAGTTGTGGTGGAGCTGGCATCACCTCGACCGCGAACGCGGCTGGCGAGAGGAGCAGCGGGACTAACAGGAACAGGCGTTTGGCAAAGGTGGTGATGTTCATCCGTCTCTCGAAATCGCTAATGGAAACTGCCCAGGGGCAAAACTAATCAGACGGCCTTCTAACGGGCCATCGCGTGTTCAGTTGTTCACTCAGAACCCTTGCCGGGCTTTTGTTCTTTACGAGCCAACAACCAGGTCCGCCCCCCAAACAGCAAGCGAACCGTCAATCAAGTACTACGTATTACTCGGCGGTGACCAGGCTCGGCGAACCGAGATTGGCCATGCGCACGCTGTTCTGCACTTGCTGGATTTCACCCGGAGAACCGATCGGCCCCAGACGCACCCGATGCAGTGTCTGTTGGTTGCGCACTATCGAGCTGATGAACACCGGAGCGCTCACCATCCCGCTGAGCTTCGATCTCAGGAGTTCTGCAGCGTCCGGGTTGGCGAACGCGCCCACCTGCAGATACTGGCCAGAGGCTGGTACAGAAGCGTTTTTTTTTGCATCCAGCTGGACAGGCACGACAGCCGCGGCGTGTTGCTGCGCCGGTGGTGTCCATTGCTCGACGGTGCCGGCCGAAGCCGTAATTACCGGGGCGCTATTTTGCGCGACTTGAGGCTCGTTGAGCATCAAAGGCGCCGGACGGCCTTTTTGTGCCCACCACTGTTGCGGGTCGATACCCTCGACCTTGACCCGCGCCGTGCCGATTTCGGCGTAACCGAGCTTTTTGGCGGCGGCATAGGATAAGTCAATGATGCGGTCCGAATAAAACGGCCCACGGTCGTTGACCCGCAAAATCACGCTCTTGTTGTTGTCCAGGTTGGTCACCCGGACGTAACTCGGCAGTGGCAACGTCTTGTGCGCGGCACTCATGCCGTACAGGTCGTAGACCTCACCGTTGGCGGTATTCTGGCCGTGGAACTTGGTGCCATACCAGGACGCTGTGCCCGAGGCGACGTAAGTCTTGGACTCTTGCAGTGGAAAGTAGGTCTTGCCCAGCACCGTGTACGGGTTGGCCTTATAAGGGCCGGAGTGCAAGGTCGGGGTGGCATCCGGGATGCGTGATACGTCGACATCCCACCACGGCGCGCCATCTTTGTGGGCACGGTTGATGTCCAGCCCCGGCGTCGCGCGCACGGCGGTGGACGAGGATTTCTGAGCGGGTGCGCGACTGGTCGAACAACTGGCGAGCAGCACCGCCAACGCGGCGAAAGCCATGAGCTTCAGGGGTTTTTTCATCGGCAATGCCCGCATTACTTGACGCCCCGTGCTTGGACCAGCTGTTCAGACAGTTGATGTACGGCCATGGCGTACATCACGCTGCGGTTATAACGCGTGATCGCATAAAAATTATTCAGGCCCATCCAATACTCGGGGCCATTGTCACCTTCCAGGCGGAAAGCCGTGACCGGCATATCATCGCGCAGCGCATCATGACTTGACCACCCCAGAGCCCGCAACTCCCCTGCGGTTTTAGTCGGCTCAATGCCCGTGGTCAAACCGTCGTCCACCTGCTCGCCGCGGACATCGGCGCGACTGACCACCGGTTCGCCGGCGACCCAGCCGTGACGCTTGAAGTAACTGGCGACGCTTCCAATGGCATCGTCGGGATTGGTCCAGATATTAATGTGACCGTCACCGTCGAAGTCCACCGCATACGCACGAAAACTGCTCGGCATGAATTGCGGCAAGCCCATGGCACCCGCGTAGGAGCCCTTGAGAGTCAACGGATCGACCTGCTCTTCCCGGGCCAGCAGCAAGAATTCACGCAATTCCTTACGGAAGAACTCAGCCCGGGGAGGATAGTCGAAGCTCAGCGTCGACAATGCATCAATCACCCGGTAGTTGCCGGTATTACGCCCGAAAAAGGTTTCAACGCCGATGATCGAGACGATCACCTGCGCCGGTACACCGTATTCCTGCTCCGCGCGCGCCAGCACCGCTTCGTGCTGACGCCAGAAATCCACACCACGGGCGATACGCGCATCGGTGATGAACATCGGGCGGTATTCGTTCCATTGCTTGACCCGTTCGGCGGGTTTCGAAATCGCGTCCAGGATTGACTGCTTGCGCTCGGCTTCGCGGAACACGCCCATCAGCTGTTCGCCGGCGAAGCCGTAATCGCGGGTCATTTCACCGACGAATTCGGCTACCTGAGGTGAGCCTTCGTATTCGCCAGCCAACGCGCTCTGCGTTGTGCCAAGGATGCTTACCAGGCCGACCCATGGCGCGTATCGAGTCACCCAGCCACGCATTACTTGCATTGAAATCTTCACCTTATTCAAACTTGTGCGATCCACTTACGATGGGTATGGATCGACATCAAAACCCCAAACGCTGACAGCAGCGTTACCAGCGAAGTTCCTCCGTAGCTAATGAACGGCAACGGCACCCCCACCACCGGCAACAGGCCACTGACCATACCGATGTTGACGAAAACATAAACAAAAAACGTCATGGTCAAACTGCCCGCGAGCAATTTACCGAACAATGTCTGGGCCTGAGCGGTAATCACCAGCCCGCGACCAATCAACAACAGGTATATCAACAGCAACGCGCAAATGCCGACCAGCCCGAACTCTTCGCCCAATACCGCAATAATGAAGTCGGTGTGGCTTTCCGGCAGGAAGTCCAGGTGCGACTGGGTGCCCAGCAACCAGCCCTTGCCAAACACACCACCGGAGCCAATGGCGGCTTTCGACTGGATGATGTTCCAGCCAGTCCCTAACGGATCGCTCTCCGGGTCAAGGAAGGTGAGGATTCGCTGCTTCTGATAGTCGTGCATGATGAAAAACCACATCGCCACGGCCACCGGCACGGCAGCCGCCAGCACGCTGATGATCCAGCGCCATTTCAAGCCACCCATAAACAGTACAAACGCGCCACCGGCCAGGATCAGTAGCGATGTCCCCAGGTCCGGCTGACGCACGATCAAGATAAAGGGCAAGCCAATCAGAAACAGGCTGACCGCAACGTGTTTGAGCTGCGGCGGCAAGGTGCGCTTGGACAAATACCAGGCGATAGTCGCCGGCATCAGGATCTTCATGAACTCAGAGGGCTGGAAACGGATCACACCGGGGATGTTGATCCAGCGCGTGGCGCCCATGGCGTTGTGGCCCATGACGTCCACCACCACCAGTAACAGCACACCGAGCACATAACCGACTGGCACCCAGCGCGCCATGAAACGCGGTTCGAATTGCGCGATGACAATCATCGACACCAGGCCGATGCCGAACGAAGTGGCTTGCTTGGCCAGCAGGTCCCAGCTCTTGCCGCTGGCCGAATACAGCACGAACAGGCTGCCAGCGGCGAGGGTCAGCAGCAAAATGAGCAACGGCCCATCGATGTGCAGGCGTTGCAACAACGTCGCACGACGACGCATCACATCCTCGCTGGAGAGCATGCGATCAAAGTTATTCATCATGGGCCGTGGCCTCCGCACTGATAGGGCTGGCGTATTCGGCCTTGAGATGGCCGTTCTGATCGAGGAGCCAGGCATCCATGATTTGACGCACCACTGGCGCAGCGACCCCGGAACCGGACTCACCGTTCTCGACCATCACTGACACTACGATTTGCGGGTTGTCGGCCGGCGCAAAGCCGACAAACAAGGCGTGGTCGCGGTGACGCTCCTGAACCTTGGAGCGGTCGTACTTCTCGCCCTGCTTGATCGCAACCACCTGGGCCGTACCACTTTTCCCGGCGATCCGGTACTGCGCGCCAATCGATGCCTTGCGCGCCGTACCGCGAGCGCCGTGCATCACCTGCTGCATGCCGTGGTTGACCTTGGTCCAGTCCGACGGGTCGCGCAGGACGATGTCCGGCATCGGGTTTTCATCCTTGGGTTTCTCGCCTTCGACCGTCTTGGCCAGGTGCGGACGGTTCCAGACCCCTTTGTTAGCCACCAGCGCCGTGGCCTGAGCCAGTTGCAGCGGCGTGGACTGCATGTAGCCCTGGCCGATCCCCAGAATCAGGGTTTCGCCCGGGAACCAGGCCTGGCGGCGGGTCGCACGCTTCCACTCACGGGTTGGCATCAGGCCCGGCGATTCTTCGAACATGTCCAGCGAGACCTTTTGGCCGATGCCGAATTTGCCCAGATACGACGACAACCGATCGATCCCCAGCTTGTGAGCCAGGTCATAGAAGTAGGTGTCGTTGGAGCGCATGATCGCCGTGTCCAGGTCCACGTAACCGTCGCCGGTGCGGTTCCAGTTACGGTATTTGTGATCGTAATTGGGCAGCTGGTAATAACCGGGGTCGAACACGCGGGTCGACGCGGTGACAACCCCCGAATCCAGACCGGCAATCGCCACCGCCGGCTTGATGGTCGAACCCGGCGGGTACAGACCACGCAGCACGCGGTTGAACAGCGGCCGGTCGATGGAGTCACGCAGCTCGGAATAGGCCTTGGTACTGATGCCAGTGACGAACAGGTTCGGGTCGAAACTCGGCTGGCTGACCATCGCCAGCACTTCGCCGGTTTTCGGGTCCAGCGCCACGACGGCGCCACGACGACCGCCCAGTGCCGCTTCGGCCGCTTCCTGCAATTTGATGTCCAGGCTCAGGACGATGTCCTTGCCGGAAATCGGTTCGGTACGCTTGAGCACCCGCAGCACGCGGCCACGGGCGTTGGTCTCGACTTCTTCGTAACCGACCTGTCCGTGCAATTCCGGCTCGTAGAAGCGCTCGATGCCGGTTTTACCAATTTGATGGGTGCCGCTGTAGCTCACCGGGTCCAGCGTCTTGAGCTCTTTCTCGTTGATCCGCCCCATGTACCCGACTGAGTGCGCAAAATGCGCGCCCTGCGGATAGTGGCGAACCAGCTGCGCAACCACTTCCACGCCCGGCAGGCGGAACTGGTTCACCGCGATCCGGGCGATCTGCTCTTCGGTCAGCTCGAACAGGATTGGCACCGGCTCGAATGGCCGACGCCCCTGACGCATGCGTTTCTCGAAGATCACCCGATCCTCGGGTGTCATTTCCAGCACTTCGACGATCACGTCGAGCACTTGCTGCCAGTCGCCGGAGCGCTCGCGGGTCATACTCAGGCTGAAGCTGGGCCGGTTATCGGCCACCACCACGCCATTGCGGTCATAGATCAGCCCACGGGTGGGCGGGATCGGCTGCACATGGACGCGGTTGTTTTCCGACAGGGTCGAGTGGTACTCGTACTGGATGACCTGCAGGAAATACAGCCGCGCGATCAGCACACAAATAAGCGTCACAACCGCAATTGCACCGAACACGACGCGACCACGCACCAGACGGGCGTCTTTTTCGTGGTCCTTGATACGGATCGGCTGAGACATGAGGGCAGAACTACTTGTGGTAAGGGTGGCCGGACAAGACTGTCCAGGCCCGATACAGCTGTTCGCCGATCAGGATTCGCACCAGCGGGTGCGGCAACGTCAACGGCGACAATGACCAGCGCTGATTAGCTCGGGCACAGACTTCCGGCGCCAGCCCTTCAGGGCCGCCGACCATGAAATTCACCGTGCGCGAGTCCAGGCGCCAGCGGTCGAGTTCGACCGCCAACTGCTCAGTGCTCCAGGGTTTGCCGTGAACTTCGAGGGTGACAACACGCTCATTCGGCCCGACCTTGGCCAGCATGGCTTCGCCTTCCTGACGGATGAAGCGCGCCACGTCGGCGTTCTTGCCACGGGTGTTGAGCGGTATTTCCACCAGTTCCAGCGCCAGCTCGGACGGAAGACGCTTGGCATATTCATGCCAGCCTTCCTCCACCCACTTGGGCATCCGTGAACCGACGGCGATCAGTCGCAGTCGCACAGCGGGCCCTTATTGCTGGTCTTTGTTGAGCTTGATGAAATGCTCGTGGGTATTTTCCGGGCTGTGGTGAGCCGCGTTCAGAGCACGGCTCTGTTCAGCGCCGGACCACAGACGCTCCAGGTCGTAGAACTGGCGAGCCGAGGCGGTCATCATGTGCACGATGACGTCGTCCATATCCAGCAGCACCCAGTCGCTGTCGCCCTTGCCTTCTTCACCCAATGGCTTGACGCCCTGGGCTTTGACGGCTTCGCGAACCTTGTCCAGCATCGCGCCGATCTGGCGGTTGGACGTACCGGTAGCGATGATCATGAAGTCAGTGATGCTCTGCTTTTCACGAACGTCGATCACCTGAATGTCCTGGGCCTTGACGTCTTCCAGGGCCGCTACGGCAACCTTGACCAGTTCTTCACCGACCAGTTCCGGGCCGGTGGGTGCTGCTACTGGCAGTGGGGCGCTTTTGAATGTGCCTTTGCGCTTTACTTTAGCTACGTCTTTGTCAGTCATATAAAACTCGTTTTGCTCGTATGTTCGGGGGCTTCGATACACGTGATCACGTGCTTGAAGCGCGCCTCTTTTCAGTTCGACGCACGGTAAAGTCCGTGCGCATCGATGTAGGCCAGGACCGCGTCGGGCACCAGGTAACGTACCGACTTACCGCTGGCCAGCAGTTGACGGATCTGGGTGGCGGATACCGCGAGCGGTGTCTGCCAGACGAATGCAATCTGTCCGCTCGGCCCTTTGAGGGCCAGCGGGTCGCTCACCGAGCGCGCTGCCAGCAGGTTGCGCAAGGCATCCGGCGGTTCGCTGTCGGCATCCGGGCGTTGCAGCACCAGGATGTGGCAATGCTGGAGCAACTCCTCCCAGCGGTGCCAAGTGGGCAGGCCGCAAAATGCGTCCCAGCCCAAAAGTAGAAATACCTGAGTCTCGGCGGCCAGTTCGGCGCGCATCAGCTCCAGGGTATCGATAGTGTAGGACGGTTTGTCCCGCTGCAATTCGCGGGCATCCACCACCAACGGCGCCACACCGGCCACCGCGCACTCGACCATCGCCAGACGGTCATTGGCCGACACCTGCGGCGTACCGCGATGCGGCGGCCTGGCACTGGGTGTCAGACGCAACTCATCGAGCGCCAACGCCTCGGCGACTTCCAGCGCACCTCGCAGATGGCCAATGTGCACCGGGTCGAACGTACCGCCCAGCATGCCAATCCGGCGAGGCTGAGGCTCACGCGGGGTGACCGGGGCTGTCGAGTCAAGGTCGCTCAAGTCAGACTGACGCCTGGCCGCGCAACTGGCCATCACCGACGACGATGTACTTCTCGCAGGTCAAACCTTCGAGACCCACCGGGCCGCGGGCGTGCAGCTTATCAGTAGAAATGCCAATCTCGGCACCCAATCCGTATTCAAAGCCATCAGCGAAGCACGTCGGGGTGTTAATCATCACCGACGACGAATCGACTTGCGCGACAAAACGCCGTGTGTCGGCGAGGTTTTCGCTGACGATCGAGTCGGTGTGATGGGAGCCGTACTTATTAATATGTTCGATGGCCTGATCCAGCCCGTCGACCACGCGAATCGACAGAATCGGCGCCAGGTATTCAGTGGTCCAGTCTGTTTCGGTGGCCGCTACGGCATCGATGATCGCTCGTGTACGTTCGCAACCGCGCAGCTCGACGCCTTTTTCGCGGAACTGGGCAGCCATCGATGGCAGGAAACTTTTGGCAACGGCTTGATCCACCAGCAGCGTTTCCATGGCGCCGCAGATGCCATAACGGTAGGTCTTGGCGTTGAAGGCAATGCGCTGGGCTTTAGCCAGATCGGCATGTTCACTCACGTAAACGTGGCAGATGCCGTCCAGGTGCTTGATCACCGGCACGCGCGCATCACGACTGACACGCTCGATCAAGCCACGGCCGCCACGGGGCACGATGACGTCGACGTATTCCGGCATGGTGATCAGCGCGCCAACGGCGGCACGGTCGGTGGTTTCGACCACTTGCACCACGGCGGCCGGCAGCTCGGCTTCGGCCAGGCCGCGCTGGATGCAGGCGGCGATGGCGCGATTGGAATGGATCGCTTCGGAGCCGCCCCGCAGAATCGTGGCATTGCCAGACTTGAGACACAGGCTGGCGGCATCGATGGTCACGTTCGGTCGGGATTCGTAGATGATCCCGATCACGCCCAACGGCACGCGCATCTTGCCAACCTGAATACCCGACGGCCGGAAGCTCATGTCGCGAATCGCGCCGACCGGGTCCGGCAATGCGGCCACCTGACGCAGGCCGACGATCATGCCGTCAATGCGTTCCGGGGTCAGCGCCAGACGCTCCAGCAAGGCAGGTTCGAGACCATTGGCGCGACCCGCGGCCAAATCCAGCTCATTGGCCGCCGTCAGCTCGGCGCGTGCAGCGTCCAGCGCATTGGCAGCGGCCTGCAAGGCGCGGTTTTTCTGCGCGGTGCTGGCACAGCCGATGACGCGAGAGGCTTCGCGGGCGGCGCGACCCAGGCGGGTCATGTAGTCAAGAACGGACTCAGTCATTGTCTGCGGTGGTCTTGGCAAAGAGGAAAGCGGCAGATTATAGCTGTCGCGTCTCCCGACTAACAGCGGTGACGGGCGGATGGTCGAAATCGAGGGCAATTTGCCGACGTTCAGCCGTGATTAAGCTGCAAATTGTTATCATCACCGTTCAATCAGCCCTGATAAACGCCGTTCATCATGTCCAACCTGACTGTTCGAGCGTCCGCTGCAAGCCGGCCCACCGGTCTTTCGGACGCGTTTTTCGACCGTGACGCGCAAGCTCTGGCCCGGGATTTACTCGGAAAAGTCATTCGTCATCGGGTCGGCGACCTGTGGCTCAGCGCCCGGATTATTGAAACCGAAGCCTATTACTTTGAAGAAAAAGGCAGCCACGCCTCCCTCGGCTACACAGAAAAGCGTAAGGCTTTGTTTCTGGATGGCGGCCACATCTATATGTATTACGCCCGTGGTGGCGATTCTTTGAATTTCAGCGCCAAAGGTCCTGGCAATGCGGTGCTGATCAAATCAGCCTATCCATGGGTCGATGAACTGAGTGGCCCGGCGAGCCTGGCGCAAATGCTATTGAACAATCCTGACGCCCAAGGCCGCCCTCGCCCCTCGCAAAAGCTGTGTGCCGGACAGACCCTGTTGTGCAAGGCCCTGGGTTTGAAGGTGCCGGTCTGGGACGCCAAGCGTTTCGATCATGATGTGTTACTGGTGGAAGACATCGGCCCGGCGCCTGCTCACATCATCCAGACCACGCGCCTGGGCATCCCCCATGGGCGCGACGAACATTTGATGTACCGCTTTGTCGATGCGGCTTACGCGCCGTATTGCACGCGCAATCCGCTGCGACGGGGGCAGGTCGAAGGTCGCGATTATTTTCTACTGTCTTGAAGATGGATATCCCCCAAGGGATCTGTAGTGTTTTGAAGAATGCGTTCCTCCCCCATGGGACCAATGAGTATTTATGGAGTTGTTTTTATGGGCCCATGGCTCGATAGCATCACCGGTTGGTTAACGGTCAACCCGCAATGGCTGGCTGCAGCGGTGTTCATAGTGGCCTTTGTGGAGTGCCTGGCGATTGCCGGGCTGATCGTGCCCGGTACGGTGTTGCTGTTTGCGGTGGCGGTACTGGCTGGCAGCGGCGCGTTGTCGTTGAGTGAAACGCTGTTGTTGGGGTTCATCGCCGGTGTGCTGGGCGATGTCGTGTCCTACTTCATCGGTCGACATTTCCATCAGAACATCCGGCGGCTGCCGGGTTTGCGCCATCACCCGGAATGGATTACCGGCGCCGAGGCGTATTTCCAGCGCTATGGCATCGCCAGCCTGTTGGTCGGGCGCTTTATCGGGCCGCTGCGCCCGATGCTGCCGATGGTTGCCGGAATGTTCGATATGCCATTCCCGCGATTTCTCGCCGTCAGCCTGCTGGCTGCCGCGGGGTGGAGTGTGGCGTACTTGCTGCCCGGCTGGGCGACGGGCGCGGCGATTCGCCTTCCATTGCCGGAAGGCTTCTGGCCTGAGGCGGGAGTCGTCGCTGGCGCTATTGCTGTCATGATTGGCTTGAGCGTCACCAGCAGCCTGCGCCGTCATCGCAAGGCGACGATGCTGATTGCCGGAATGAGCTTGCTGATTCTGGCGGGGCTGTTTATCGGCTACCCGTACCTGACCGCGCTTGATCAGGGCGTGATGACCTTGGTGCAGGAACACCGCGGCCCGACGCTCGATGAAGTGGCGGTCGTCTTTACGCTGATTGGCGAGTTTCGCAACATGCTGCTGTTCAGCGCACTGCTGACCGGCCTGCTGTTGATCACGCGACAATGGCGGCAGGCGATTTTTGCCGGCAGCACCTTGCTCTTCACCGCGCTAGGGAATACAGCAACCAAACACTTCTTCGCCCGCGTGCGCCCCGAAGTGCTCAGCGATCCGCTGACCAGCTACAGCATGCCCAGCGGCCATGCCTCGGGGGCATTCGCGTTATTCCTGACCCTCGCGGTTCTGGCAGGTCGTGGGCAACCACCGCGGATGCGCCTGACCTGGTTGCTGCTGGGCTGCTTGCCGGCATTGGCGATTGCGTTGTCGCGGGTGTATCTGGGCGCGCATTGGCCGACGGATGTACTGGCCGGCGCCATGTTGGCTGCCTGTGTTTGTGCGGCGAGCTTGTGGCTCAGTCAGCGCAAGACACCGCTCAACGCCATGCCGCCCAAGGTCTGGTGGCTGGTGTTGCCGGCGCTGATGGCATTGTTTGCGTTCTTTGCGTTGCGGCACTTGCCGAATGCGATGTTGCGGTATGCCTATTGACGTGCGCCCTATCAGCCGCAATCAGGCAAACAACTCCCCCTGCAACTCATCCAGCAGCGCCTGAATCGCATCCAGTCGCTGCTGCGGATCGTCGAGTTGCAACAGGTCAATTTTGTCCACTTCCGCGAACGGCAGCAAATAGGCCAACTGATTAGCCAATGATTGTTGCCCGGTCGCCTCAGTGCCCATGTTCAATGCTTCGACCATCGGGTGTTCGGCCAACGCCTTCAGGAGCGCCACCAAATCGGCGTCTTCATCCTGCAGCGGCTGTTCAGGCTCGTCTTCAAGCCACTCGACGTCGGCGACGGTCAACTGGTCGCGCTGAACCTCGGTGTGCAAGACATGAAAACGCCGCCCGCCCTGCACGCGAATCCCCAGCAGGCCGTTGTCCTGCTGTTTGAAATCGGTGATCAGCGCTTCACATCCCACCAAGGCATACCCTGCCGGAGCGATGCCGACTTCTTCGCCGTCGAGGATGCACACCACGCCGAAGCCGCCGCCCTGTTTCATGCAGCGGCTGATCATGTCCAGATAGCGCGCCTCAAAGATCTGCAAATCGAGGATGCAGCCAGGAAACAGCACTGTGTTCAGCGGAAAAAGCGGCAAACTCATAGACATTTCCTTACACCATCATCGACACCGCCAACGGCAGGAACACCGCCGTGGCCACGCCCATCAGACTCATCGCCAGCGCCGCAAACGCGCCGCACTCTTCACTTTCCTGCAAGGCCACCGAAGTGCCCACCGCATGGGCGGTCATGCCCAAAGCCATGCCGCGAGCCTCAGGGCTGTGCACGCCGAGCCGGGTCAACAAACTCGGACCGAAGATCGCACCGATCACGCCGGTGATCAACACGAACACCGCTGCCAGTGCCGCGACGCCGCCGATCTGCTCGGCCACCAGCATGGCAATCGGCGACGTCACCGACTTGGGTGCCATGGTCATCAGGATCATGTGTTCGGCACCGAACTCCCAACCCAGCAACACGCCCAGGCCCGTGGCCACCACGCCACCTATCACCAGCGTAGTAAATATCGGCCAGAACAACTGCCGAATCCGCCGTAAATTGAGGTACAGCGGCACGGCCAGCGCAACGGTTGCAGGCCCGAGCAATATGCTAAGGATCTCGGTGCTCTTGCGGTATTCGGCGTACGTCAGGCCGCATGTCAGGAGAATACCGATCACCACCAACATCGAGACCAGCACCGGTTGCAAAAAGATCCAGCGGGTTTTTTCGAAAGCCGCCAGCACCAGCTGATAAGCACCCAATGTAATGCCGATGCCGAACAACGGATGGTGAATCACCGCCTCAAGCGCTCCATGCCAATCAAGGGTCATTGGTCATCTCCGTGAGGGGCGTGGCGCTTGACCATGCGTTGCATCAGCACCCCGGCGAAGGCCATGGACAGCACCAGCGACAACACCAAGGCGCCGACGATGGCCCAGAAATCAGCGGCAATGTCCTTGGCATACACCATCACGCCCACGGCCGGCGGCACCAGCAGCAACGGCAAATAACGCAGCAGACTGCTGGCCGCCAGGCTCAGCGGCTCACCGACTTGTCCGCGCGAAATCAGGTACACCAGCAACAACAGCAAACCGATAATCGGCCCCGGCAGCACCGGTAAAAACAAGTGGTTGATGGCTGTGCCCAGCAATTGGAACAGCACCAGCCAGGTCAGGCCACGTAACAACATCCGGCATCTCCCGTGCTCTCCCCACCAAAAAGGGGCCGAGCATTATAAGCACGTCAGCGCTATGGATCGGCATTCGCCAAAAGCATGGACAGTTGACCGGAGCCATTTGCCATGTTGATCTAAAGTGGTTCACAGGGAGGTCAAATCCCCCCACCCGAAAAACTATAAATCCGATGAAACCCAAGGAGAGTCTCAATGCCCCATGTTCCGGTTGCAGAACTCAAAGATTATGTCGGCAAGGAACTCGGACGTTCCGAATGGCTTACCATCGATCAGGAGCGCATCAACCTGTTCGCAGAAGCCACAGGTGACTTTCAGTTTATTCATGTCGATCCGGTCAAAGCCGCGCAAACGCCGTTTGGTAGCACCATCGCACATGGATTCCTGTCGCTGTCACTGATCCCGAAGTTGATGGAAGACATCCTCGTCATGCCAGAAGGCTTGAAGATGGTGGTCAACTACGGCCTCGACAGCGTGCGCTTCATTCAGCCGGTCAAGGTCAACTCGAAAGTACGCCTCAAGGTCGAGTTGGGCGAAGTCACCGAGAAAAAACCAGGCCAATGGCTGCTCAAAGCCATCGCCACCCTTGAGATAGAAGGCTCGGACAAACCAGCTTATGTTGCAGAGTCCCTGTCCCTCTGCTTCGTGTAAGTCTCCGGGTCGCGAAACAGCTCACGCTGTTTCGCGACCGTCTCTATATATACGACACATAGCTGCGGCATACTCCGTCGCCTAATTGCCCGGATCCTGCTATGCGCTCACTTGCACTCCTTGCCTTGACCCTGTTGCTCACCGCTTGCGGCGACGGCGAATCGCTGTTGCCCCCCGATGCCCGCTTGCCGGACGGTGGACGCTATCGAGGGGATCTGGTTGACGGCTTGTTGCAAGGCCAGGGCCGCATCGACTACCCGAACAAGAGCTGGTACGCCGGTGAGTTCGACAAGGGTCAATGGCATGGCCAAGGCGAATGGCATGGCAGCAACGGCGAGGTCTTTCGCGGGCAATTCAATCAGGGCCTGTTCGACGGCCAAGGCACGTTGACCACGCCTGAGAGCAGTTACACCGGCGGTTTCAAACTCGGCCGGCGCGAAGGCGAAGGCACGCTCAAAGAAAGCGGCATAACCTATCGCGGCGAATTCAAGGCCGATCAATATTCAGGGCTCGGTCATCTCGAACTCGACGACGGCAGCTCCTACCAGGGCCAGTTCGCCCAAGGCAAACCCAACGGTGAAGGCCAGCGTGGCGACGCCAGCGGCAATCAGTTCACCGGGCATTTTGTCAACGGACAGCTGGAAGGCAACGGCACCTTCAACAGCGCCGAGGGCGACATTTACGTCGGCGGTTTCAAGAATAATCAATTGCACGGCAAGGGCCGCTACGAGAATGCCGACGGCGATGTCTGGCTGGGTCAGTTCAAGGAAGGCTCGTTGAACGGCAAGGGCGAGTTGATCGGTGCCGATGGCAGCCACTACATCGGCCGGTTCAGCGACTGGCGCTTCACCGGCCAAGGGCGACTGAACCTGCCGGACGGCAGCTTCTACACGGGCCAGTTCGACAATGACAGTTACTCGGGACGCGGCACGCTGGTGCTGACTGACGGCACCGTGCAAAGCGGCACATGGATCAATGGCCAACGTGTGCGTGACGCCGATGGCAAGCTGCTGCCCGATAGCCTTGAGCTCGGTTTGCTGGCTCAGGGCCGCTTGCTCGACGACGCACTGCTTAACGTTCCGAGCTCGACTCCGGCCGTCGAGTTGTACACCCTGACCTTGGGTGGTGACGGCAAACAAAGCGTGTTTTTGCGCGAATCCGATTATGTCAGCAACATGCTCAGCAGCCGCTTCGGTGCATTTGGTCAGATCCGTCTGGTGAATCATCGCGACCACATGGTCGACCGGCCGATGGCCACCCGGGAAAACCTGCGCCGCGCCGCACTGACGCTGGCCGAACGCAGCGGCCCGGAAGATTTGATCTTCATCTACCTGACCAGCCACGGCACCAGCGAACACGAATTGGTGCTCGATCAGCCGCGCATGGAACTGTCGGATCTGCCGGCCGATGAACTCGCCGCGGTGCTTGCACCCTTGAAGAATCGCGACAAGATCATTGTGATTTCGTCCTGCTACTCCGGCGGTTTCATTCCCGCCCTCAAGGACGAACGCACCTTGATCATCACTGCCTCGCGGGCAGATCGCGTGTCCTTCGGCTGCTCCGAAGAAGCCAACTCCACCTACTTCGGCAACGCCCTGTTCACCCAGGCACTGAACCAGACCGACGACCTGGAGCAAGCCTTCAAACTGGCCAAGGCGACTGTCGCCGAACGCGAAGTGGCGGACGGCTTCGAAGCCTCTGAGCCGCAGATGTGGGCGCCTAAAGGGGTGATTGCGCACTGGCAGTTGTTACGCAAGCAGCAGGCACGAAAAGCGCTACAAAGTATCTCTACCGACAGCAAGGACTCAAAGAACAACTAAGCTGAACAGTATCAAGGGGGAAACACTATGTACTTGACGCCTCAGCATGTATTGCTTGCCGGAGCTACCGGGTTGACCGGTGAACACTTGCTTGATCGCTTGCTCAATGAGCCCACCATTTCAAGGGTATTGGCCCCTTCACGGCGACCACTGGCCAAACATCCCCACCTGGAAAACCCGGTCGGCGACCCAACGGTGTTTCTGCCGCAATTGAACGGTCGCGTCGACATTGCCTACTGCTGCCTCGGTACCACAATCAAACAGGCCGGCTCCGAAGAAGCGTTTCGCGCGGTCGACCTCGACATGGTGGTGGCTTTCGCCAAACGCGCACGGGAAATGGGCGCACGGCACCTGATCGTAATCAGCGCCTTGGGCGCCGATCGCAGATCCAAGATTTTCTATAACCGGGTTAAAGGCGAGATGGAACACGCATTGCGCGCGCAGGACTGGCCGCAATTGACCATTTGCCGCCCTTCTCTACTGCTCGGTGATCGCGTCACGCCACGTCTGGGTGAGAAAATTGCCGGCCCGCTGTCGCGCCTGATCCCGGGCAAATATCACGGCATCGAAGCCTGCCAACTGGCCCGGGCGATGTGGCGCTTGGCGCTGGAAGAGCAGGATGGGGTTCGGATTGTTGAATCGGATGAGTTGCGCAAACTAGGCAAGTAACTCTGCGGCGCCTATAAGTCCGCCTTCGCGAGCAGGCTCGCTCCCACACTGATCCGCATGGGCCACAAATCCAATGTGGGAGCGACGGTGCGACGATTCGACCTGCTCGCGATAGAGCGCGAAGCGCTCTCCTACAACCCGCCCGTCGCCTGAAAACTCACCCCGATCACCGTCAGCAGCGATAACGGCAACAGCAGCGTATCGAGCAACGCGCTGGCTGGGAGGTCAACGCCGGGGTAACTCGGCGCCTCGGCGCCAAAGTGGTCCTTGGCGCAGCACCCACCGTTCATGGCGTATACATCCAGACGCGTCCCCGCATACACCAGCGGCGCCCCCGGCTTGGCAGCATCAAGGGTGCGCGCCGTGGCACAGCCCGTCAGTTGCAACACCAGCAGAAGGATCAGTAGCTTATTCATCGCTGCTCAAATGGTGTTCGCCCCAGCGTGGCAGCATGTCCTGGGGGATGTTCAACAGATTGAGAATCCGCGCCACGACAAAGTCGATCAGGTCATCAATCGTCTGCGGCTGATGATAGAAGCCCGGTGAGGCCGGCAGGATCGTCACGCCCATGTTCGACAGCTTGAGCATGTGCTCCAGATGAATACTCGAATACGGCGCTTCACGCGGAACCAGAATCAACTGGCGACGCTCCTTCAAGGTGACGTCGGCGGCACGTTCAATCAGGTTGTTGCAGGCACCGGTCGCAATGGCCGACAACGTCCCCGTGGAACACGGCACCACCACCATCGCCGCGGGCGCACCGGAGCCCGAAGCCACTGGCGACATCCAGTCTTCTTTGCCATACACCTTGATTTGCCCGACCGCTGCACCGGTGTATTCGGCAAGGAAGGCTTGCATCATCTGCGGTTTGGCCGGCAGCGTCACGTCAGTCTCAGTGGCCATCACCAGCTGTGCCGCCTTGGAAATCAGGAAGTGCACTTCGCGATCTTCACGCACCAGGCAATCGAGCAGGCGCAAACCGTACTGGGCGCCGGAAGCGCCGGTCATAGCCAGCGTGATGCGATCCGGGCCGCTGCTCATTGCAGCGCCTCGGCAAGTTTGCCGTGCAGGCCACCGAAGCCGCCATTGCTCATGATCACCACGTGGGTCCCGGGCCGGGCCTGGCTCTTCACGCGTTCGATGATGCCTTCCAGCGAATCGCTGACAATCGACGGCACAGTGCACAGCGCTGCCGTGCCGGCCAAATCCCAACCGAGGTTGGCCGGGGCATACCAGATCACCTGATCGGCATCGACCACGCTTTGCGGCAAACCGTCGCGGTGCGCGCCGAGCTTCATGGAGTTGGAGCGTGGCTCGATGATCGCGATCAACGGCCCATCGCCGATGCGTTTGCGCAGGCCATCAAGGGTGGTGGCGATGGCAGTCGGGTGGTGCGCGAAGTCGTCGTAGATGGTTATGCCGCGTACTTCGGCGACTTTTTCCATACGGCGCTTAACGCTTTTGAACGCGCTCAACGCGGCGATGCCCATAGAAGGCACTACGCCGACATGACGCGCAGCCGCCAACGTAGCCAAGGCATTGGCCACGTTGTGCTGACCGGTCATGTCCCACTCGACCACGCCTTGGGAAACGCCTTCGAACATCACTTCGAATTTCGAACCGTCTTCGCTCAGCAGCTTGACCTGCCACTGACCGCCAGCACCGGTGGTTTGCACCGGGGTCCAGCAGCCCATTTCGATGACGCGCTGCAACGCCGGTTCGGTGGTCGGATGGATCACCAGGCCTTCGCTTGGAATGGTTCGCACCAAATGGTGAAATTGCCGCTCGATGGCTGGCAGATCAGGGAAGATGTCTGCGTGATCGAACTCAAGATTGTTCAGGATCGCCGTGCGTGGGCGGTAGTGAACGAACTTGGAGCGTTTATCGAAGAAGGCGCTGTCATATTCATCGGCTTCGATCACGAAGAACGGCGTGCCGCCCAAGCGTGCCGACACCGAGAAGTTCTGCGGCACGCCGCCAATCAGGAAGCCCGGGCTCATGCCCGCGTGCTCCAGGACCCAGGCGAGCATGCTGCTGGTGGTCGTTTTGCCGTGAGTGCCGGCGACGGCCAACACCCAGCGACCTTGCAACACATGATCGGCCAGCCATTGCGGGCCGGAAACGTACGGCAAACCTTTGTTCAGCACATATTCGACGGCCGGGTTACCGCGCGACATGGCGTTGCCGATCACCACCAGGTCCGGTGCCGGATCGAGCTGGGAAGGATCGTAGCCTTGGGTCAACTCAATGCCCTGAGCCTCAAGCTGAGTACTCATCGGCGGATAGACGTTGGCATCGGAGCCGGTCACGTGATGGCCCAGTTCCTTGGCCAGAACCGCCATCGAACCCATGAAGGTGCCGCAAATACCCAGAATATGAATGTGCATAGTCGACCTCGTAAAACATGGCCGCAGGTTAGCGTAGGGAGGGGAAAATCGCACCTTGTGTTTCGGATGACCTACGGTGCTTTCCCCCACACTACACAATATCCGGACTCACCTGACGTCAGACTGCACTGCAATTGACTCGATTTGCTCTAATAATGTTACCCAAGACTTTGAAACGATCACCTGGAGCCGCTTGTGAAAAACAACACTTCTCAGCTCGACATCGCACCTGCATCAGGAACGAAAAAAATGTCCGCAGGACAGCGAAAATTCAACGGCCTCATCAAGAAAATCGAAAAACAGCGCCTGATTCTCCAGGAGTGGAAAGCCACTACCCCCATTTATGTCGAACGCTGGCACCGCGAGTTCGTCCCCCAACTCGACAAATTTCATCAATGCAATCTTGAGCTTGTGCATGTCCTGGATGGTCTCAGCGAACGGATCAAACTCTCGAAAACCGATCGCCAGACATTGGTTCAGGAAATTTTGGCTCAAGCCTACTCGTTGATCGATAGCGACAACTGCAACGCGGAGGAGGAGGCCACGTTGAAAGCGCTGTACAACAAACATAGCGGTGGTGACTTCGATGCTGATGAGCGCGAAAGCGACGAGTTGCTCAAACTGGGGTTGCAAGACATTTTCGGTGTTGAATTGGACGATGATGTCGACATGCAGTCCCATGAAGACATTGCGCAACGAATCTTCGAACAGCAGCACGCCGAAACGGCACAGCAACAAAAACCGGGTAAAAAAAACGCACGCCAACAGCGCATGGAAGCAGAGGCGGCCCAAGCTAGCCAATCTTTGCGTGAGGTTTACCGCAAACTGGCCAGTGCCCTGCACCCCGACCGGGAAACCGATCCGAACGAGCGCAAACGCAAGACCTCGCTGATGCAACGCGTCAACCACGCCTACAGCGAGCGGAACCTGCTTGAGCTGCTGCAACTGCAGTTGGAAATGGAGCACATCAACGCGGACAGTCTCGAAACACTTTCCGCTGATCGACTCAAGCACTACAACCATGTTCTGGCCGAGCAGCTCGGTGAGTTGCAACAGGAAGTGATCGACCACGAGCGGGCGTTCAAACAGCAATTCAACCTCGATCCATTTGATGAGGTGATGCCTCAGAACCTGACTGACATCTATCAATGCCAATTCGACATGCTGCGCACTGACATCGAAGAACTGAGCATTTTGTGTGAGGAGCTTACGGACCCCAAAATACTTAGGACATGGCTTAAGGAACAAAGGGAGTTTCAAAAGGCCATGGAACTTGACGATGACCTGTTCGATGACTTCCCGGGTACATTTTTTCGCTGAAATACGGTCGGCCGGTTTTACTTAAACGCCTACTCTCTAACGGGCGATACCATGTTTACGCAATTTTCGATAGAGGGTATTTCGGCTGACCCCCAACTGCAAAGCGGTATGGGTCATATGCCAACGCGTATGCTCCAGCGCGTTCAATAACGCCAGCCGCTCGGCATCTTCCAACGGATGGTCCGATGACTCTTCTACAGCCCTGACCGGCCGCGCCTGACGAATCATCGCCGGTAAATCCTCCAGCCCGATTCGCCCGCCGTCACACAATGCCGCCAACGTGCGCAGCACATTGCGCAACTGCCGCACGTTGCCCGGCCAGGCAAAACCCAGCAAGGCTTCCCGCGCCGGTCCGTCGATCAGAATGGTTTCCCCACCTGCCTCTTCGGCCAGTAAAAAATCGAGCAACTGCGATTTATCACTACGCTCACGCAATGCCGGCAACGCCACTTCCAGCCCATTGAGCCGGTAATACAAATCCTCTCGGAAACTGCCGTCCTGCACCCGATCCAGCAGATTACGGTGAGTCGCGCTGATGATTCGCACGTTGACCGCTTCCGGCTCCCCGCCAATCGGCACCACCTGCCGGTCTTCCAATACCCTTAACAGTCGGGTCTGCAAGGCCAACGGCATGTCGCCGATTTCGTCGAGAAACAGGGTCCCGCCATCGGCCTGCTGCAACTTGCCACGCATGCCTTCCTTGCGCGCGCCGGTGAAGCTGCCGCCGCGATAGCCGAACAACTCGCTCTCGATCAGGCTTTCCGGAATGGCCGCACAGTTGAGGGCGACGAAGGCTTTTTCCGCCCTTTGACTGGCCTGATGCACGGCTTTGGCGAACGCCTCTTTGCCGGAACCGGTTTCGCCATTGATCAGCAGCGGGACATCGCGCTCGAACACCCGCAGCGACTTGCGAAAATCCTCCTGCAGCGCGGCATCACCGATGCAGATGCCCGACAGCCGTGGACGTTCGGCAATCGCCGGGCGTTGCACCACGGGCACTGGAATACTGCGCGGCTGCCCACGCAACACGGCAAACAGACTACGGCCGTCGCGGGTGCGCAACGGCCAACTGGCACTGGCATTCACACTGGCGCGGCCGAGCAATTCATCCAGCGAACAGTCGAAAAACGCTTCCACCGGTTTTCCGAGCAAGCCGCCGCGAATGTGCCCAAGCAGGTTCAGCGCGCTTTGATTGACCGCACAGATCCGCCCTTCCCCGTCGAACGCCAGCAGTCCTTCGCTGAATAACCCGACGGATTCGGCCTGCAAGTGAAAACGCAGCAGCCATTGGTTGTCGAAGTAGCGCAGGAAATAACAGCTCTCAATCATCTTCGCCGACAGATTAACCAGGGCCATGGTGTGGAACTGGCTCTGGCGTGATACGTCGTGGCGCGCCGAGGACACGTCGAGAACCGCCAGCAATTCACCATGAGGATCGAAGACCGGGCTCGCCGAGCAGGTCAGGCCGGTGTGGCGTCCGCGAAAGTGTTCGTCCTGATGAATGGTCAGCGACTGACGCTCTACCAGACACGTGCCGATGCCGTTGGTGCCTTCGCAGGCTTCGCTCCAGTCGGCGCCGAGCCAGAGGCCGGCACGTTCGAAAATCTTCCGTTCGGCGGGCGCAGTAACGCAATTGAGGATCACGCCCCGGGCATCCGTCAGCAGCACGGCGTGACCGGCGCCGGAGAGTTGTTGGTGGAGGCTGGACATTTCACCGCCGGCGATGTGCAGCACCTGCTGCAAACGTTCGCGGCTTTCCAGCACGCGGCCGTGCTCCAACACGGTGGGCGCCATCGTCAGGGCCGGGTCGAGGTGATAATCCTCAAGACAGCGCAGCCAGGAGCGGGCAATGGACGGATCGCTGCCGGGGCCGTGCAGGTGCGATTTACCCTGAGTCACGGTCAAGACTTGCTGGGCATGGCGACTCAAATGGTTGTCGTGCATTTCTTATTATTCTCCCCACAAGGTCTGGCTCGCCCCCATGTAGCAGCTGCCGAAGGCTGCGTCCGGCTGCGAAGCCGTCATAAAACTTGTGTCCCGTGTGCATGACCGAATACGAGGCGAGCGCTGCGCACTCGTGCGCAGCCTTCGGCAGCTGCTACATGGAGCGCGAGTCCGAGCATCCTCCAGCCTAGCGTGCATTGCAATGCTTGCAAGACCGGCCATTCACCGGCTGTGTCACAAACGGTACAAAGTGTCACGCCGACTGTACCGAAACCGTCACAGGCACCGCCCGCCTGTCCGACAAAAACCACGCAAAGCCTTGATTTGCCTGACCTGCAAAGCAGTGGCGCGACCTTTGCTCTACGCTTATACAAGCGCACATGCGCTCTCCCTTATAAGCACAAAAGCCAAGGAGAATCCCACCATGCGTTACGCTCACCCCGGTACTGAAGGCGCTATCGTTTCGTTCAAGAGCAAATACGGTAACTACATCGGCGGCGAGTTCGTCGCGCCTGTCAAAGGTCAGTACTTCACCAATACCTCGCCAGTGAATGGCCAACCGATTGCCGAATTCCCGCGCTCCACCGCCGAAGACATCGACAAGGCCCTGGACGCTGCCCACGCCGCCGCCGATGCCTGGGGTGCCACGTCCGCCCAGGCGCGTTCGCTGGTGCTGCTGAAAATAGCCGACCGCATCGAGCAAAACCTGGAACTGCTGGCAATCACCGAATCCTGGGACAACGGCAAAGCCGTTCGTGAAACCCTCAACGCCGACATACCGTTGGCGGCCGACCACTTCCGCTACTTCGCCGGTTGCATCCGCGCCCAGGAAGGCAGTGCTGCCGAGATCGACGGCAACACCGTCGCCTATCACATCCACGAACCGCTGGGCGTAGTCGGGCAGATCATCCCCTGGAACTTCCCGATCCTGATGGCCGCCTGGAAACTCGCCCCGGCCCTGGCCGCCGGTAACTGCGTGGTGCTCAAGCCTGCCGAACAAACCCCGCTGGGCATTACCGTGCTGGTCGAACTGATCGGCGACCTGCTGCCACCCGGCGTGCTGAACATCGTGCAAGGCTTCGGCAAAGAAGCCGGCGAAGCGCTGGCCACCAGCAAACGCATTGCCAAAATCGCCTTCACCGGCTCGACTCCGGTCGGCTCGCACATCATGAAATGCGCCGCCGAAAACATCATTCCGTCCACCGTGGAGCTGGGTGGCAAATCGCCGAACATATTCTTCGAAGACATCATGAAGGCCGAACCGTCCTTCATCGAAAAAGCCGCTGAAGGCCTGGTGCTCGCCTTCTTCAACCAGGGCGAAGTCTGCACCTGCCCGTCCCGCGCGCTGGTGCAAGAGTCGATCTACGACGACTTCATGAAAGTCGTGATGAAAAAAGTCCTGTCGATCAAACGTGGCGACCCGCTGGACACCGACACCATGGTCGGCGCCCAGGCATCCGAGCAGCAATTCGACAAAATCCTTTCGTATCTGGAAATCGCCAAGGGCGAAGGCGCCGAGTTGCTGACCGGCGGCAAGATAGAAAAACTCGAGGGCAACCTGGCAACCGGGTATTACATCCAGCCGACCCTGCTCAAGGGCACCAACAAAATGCGCGTGTTCCAGGAAGAAATCTTTGGCCCGGTGGTGAGCATCACCACCTTCAAGGACGAAGCCGAAGCCCTGGCCATCGCCAACGACACCGAGTTCGGCCTGGGTGCCGGCCTCTGGACCCGCGACATTAACCGCGCCTATCGCATGGGTCGCGCCATCAAGGCCGGTCGTGTGTGGACCAACTGCTACCACCTGTACCCGGCGCATGCCGCGTTCGGTGGCTACAAAAAGTCCGGCGTCGGCCGTGAAACCCACAAAATGATGCTTGATCACTATCAGCAGACCAAAAACCTGCTGGTGAGCTACGACATCAATCCGCTGGGCTTCTTCTAAAAACCGGGGGCGGTGCAGGGAGTTCTGCATCGCCCTTTCTATAGCTAGCGCGAGCAGGCTCGCTCCCACATTTGCACCGCGCTCCCCCTGTGGGAGCGAGCCTGCTCGCGATGGCGTCATCGAAGGCACCCAAAACATCGCTCTGGCCGCTCTGGCACGGGCTTTGCGTGCCCGCTTCACAGCTAAAACGTCGTACCGCAAGTCCAAAAGATCAAACAATAAAAAGACAGCGAGGACTTATGACTGCTTCTACACAGCTCAAACCCACACTCGGAACCCTGCACCTATGGGGTATTGCCGTCGGCCTGGTGATTTCCGGCGAGTACTTCGGCTGGAGTTACGGCTGGGGCACCGCAGGCACCCTGGGTTTTCTCGTCACTGCCCTGATGGTGGCGACGATGTACACCTGCTTCATCTTCAGCTTTACCGAACTGACGACCGCGATTCCCCACGCGGGAGGGCCGTTCGCCTACAGCCGGCGGGCGTTTGGTGAGAAAGGCGGATTGATCGCCGGCATCGCCACCCTGATCGAATTCGTCTTTGCGCCCCCGGCCATTGCCATGGCTATTGGCGCTTACCTGAACGTGCAATACCCGGAACTTGACCCCAAGATCGCCGCCGTTGGCGCGTATTTTGTTTTCATGACCCTCAATATCCTCGGCGTTAGTATCGCCGCGACTTTCGAACTGGTGGTCACCGTACTGGCGGTCGCCGAGTTGCTCGTGTTCATGGGTGTCGTCGCGCCAGGCTTCAGTTTCAGTAACTTTGTGCTCAATGGCTGGTCAGGCTCCAATGAGTTCACGATTGCCTCCATTCCCGGCATCTTTGCCGCCATTCCCTTCGCGATCTGGTTTTTCCTCGCAATTGAAGGGGCGGCCATGGCGGCTGAAGAAGCCAAGGACCCGAAACGCACGATTCCCAAGGCTTACGTCAGCGGTATTCTGACCCTGGTGTTCCTGGCCATCGGCGTGATGGTGATGGCCGGCGGCGTCGGCGACTGGCGCCAACTGTCCAACATCAATGACCCGCTGCCCCAAGCGATGAAGGCCGTGGTCGGCAACAATTCAAGCTGGATGCACATGCTGGTCTGGATCGGTCTGTTTGGCCTGGTGGCGAGCTTTCACGGGATCATCCTCGGCTACTCGCGCCAGTTCTTCGCCCTGGCGCGTGCCGGCTACCTTCCAAGCGGCCTGGCTAAACTCTCGCGCTTCCAGACCCCGCACCGCGCCATTCTGGCCGGTGGTGTGATTGGCATCGCGGCGATTTACAGCGATGGCCTGGTCAACCTGCAAGGCATGACCCTGACGGCGGCGATGATCACCATGTCGGTATTCGGTGCCATCGTGATGTACATCATCAGTATGCTGAGCCTGTTCAAACTGCGTAAGACCGAACCGAACCTGGAACGCACCTTCCGCGCACCGGGCTATCCGATTGTGCCGGCGATTGCGCTGTTTCTGGCAGTGGTGTGCCTGGTGGCCATGGCCTGGTTCAACACGCTGATCGGCTGTGTGTTCCTCGGCTTCATGGCGGCCGGTTACCTGTATTTCCAGCTGACCGCCCAGCAACGCGCCGATGCGCCGGCCGACGCGATGCTCGAAGGTATTTGAGTTGCACCGGCGCCGGGCCAATCGCCCGGCGCCTGCCATATTGAAGTGCATTGAGATCCAATGTAGGAGCGAGCTTGCTCGCGAATGCGGTGTGTCATCCAGCACATGCATCGGGTGTGACGCCGCTTTCGCGAGCAAGCTCGCTCCTACAAGGGACGTCAGTGTTATCAAGACTTGTACAGTTCAGGAGGACACCATCCCATGGCCACATTTGCCCACTCCGTCGGCGCTCAGACCTATCGCTTCGAGAGCCTCAAGGACGTCATGGCCAAGGCCAGTCCAGCGCGCTCCGGTGATTTCCTGGCGGGTGTCGCTGCGCTCAATGATGGAGAGCGGGTGGCCGCGCAGATGGCCCTGGCTGACATCCCGCTGAGCCACTTCCTGCAGGAAGTACTGATTCCTTATGAGGCCGATGAGGTCACCCGACTGATCATCGACACTCACGACAAACACGCCTTCGCCGTGGTCAGCCATCTCACCGTCGGCGGTTTTCGCGACTGGCTGCTCAGTGATGCCGCCGATGAACAGAGCCTGCGCGCGCTCGCCCCCGGCCTGACACCGGAAATGGTGGCCGCCGTGTCGAAGATCATGCGCGTCCAGGACCTGGTGCTGGTGGCGCAAAAAATCCGCGTGGTCACCCGGTTTCGCGGCACCATGGGATTGCGTGGCCGGCTATCCACTCGCCTGCAACCCAATCACCCCACCGACGAGCCCTCGGGCATTGCGGCGAGCATCCTCGACGGCCTGCTGTACGGAAATGGCGACGCGATGATCGGCATCAACCCGGCCACTGACAGCATCGCGTCGATCTGCGCGATGCTGGAAATGCTCGACGCGATCATCCAGCGCTACGAAATCCCGACCCAGGCCTGCGTGCTGACCCACGTCACCACGTCGATCGAGGCGATCAATCGCGGGGTTCCGCTGGATCTGGTATTCCAGTCGATTGCCGGCACCGAAGCGGCCAATGCCAGTTTCGGCATCAACCTGAATGTCTTGAAGGAAGGTTATGACGCCGGTTTGAGCCTCAATCGCGGCACGTTGGGTCAGAACCTGATGTATTTCGAAACTGGTCAGGGCAGCGCACTGTCGGCTAACGCCCACCACGGCATCGATCAGCAGACCTGCGAAACCCGCGCCTACGCCGTAGCGCGTCACTTCAAGCCGTTTCTGGTCAACACGGTCGTAGGCTTCATCGGCCCGGAATACCTCTACAACGGCAAACAGATCATTCGCGCCGGTCTCGAAGACCACTTTTGCGGCAAACTTTTGGGCGTGCCGATGGGCTGCGACATCTGTTACACCAACCACGCCGAAGCCGACCAGGACGACATGGACACCCTGCTGACCTTGCTGGGCGTGGCCGGGATCAACTTCATCATGGGCATACCCGGCTCCGACGACATCATGCTCAACTACCAGACCACCTCGTTCCACGATGCCCTCTACGCCCGTCAGACCCTGGGCCTGAAACCCGCACCGGAATTCGAACAGTGGCTGACAAAAATGGGCATCTTTACCCAGGCAGACGGCAAAATTCACTTCGGCGACAGCCTGCCCCCGGCCTTCCGCCAGGCGATGGCGCAATTGGGATGAGTGCCTTCATGGAAAAACCACCCGTTGATCCACAGAACCCGTTGCTGGAATTGCGGCGCCTGACACCGGCACGAATTGCCCTGGGGCGCACGGGCACCAGCATGCCGACCAGCGCCCAACTGGATTTCCAGTACGCCCACGCTCAGGCGCGGGATGCGGTGCATCTGCCGTTCGACTCGACAGGGCTCAGCTCGCAACTGGCCGAGATCGGGCGCGACAGTGTGTTGCTGCACAGCGCCGCCACGGACAGAAACAGCTACTTGCAGCGCCCTGATCTGGGTCGAAAGTTGAGCGATGAGTCGGCGCGGACACTGCGCGCCTATGCCTCGGCCAATCCCGGCGGTGTCGATCTGGTGATTGTGGTGGCCGATGGGCTGTCGGCGCTGGCCGTTCATCGCCATACCCTGCCGTTTCTCGCGCGCTTGGAAGAACAGGTGCAGGCCGAAGGCTGGTCCGTGTCGCCAGTGATGCTGGTCGCTCAGGGCCGCGTTGCGGTGGCCGACGAGATCGGTGAACTGATGCGGGCGAAAATGACGGTCATCCTGATCGGTGAACGTCCTGGACTCAGTTCCCCGGACAGTCTGGGGTTATATTTCACTTACAATCCCAAAATCGGCCTGACAGACGCTTATCGCAATTGCATCTCCAATGTCCGGCTCGAAGGCCTGAGTTACGGCATGGCGGCACATCGTTTGCTTTATTTAATGCGCGAGGCCTGTCGCAGACAGTTGTCAGGGGTCAATCTCAAGGATGAAGCGCAGCTTCAGACTCTGGACTCAGACGCAGGAGCGGACATGAAACGCAACTTCCTGTTGGGTCAAGCAGATGCCTGAACCGTTTCTGCATTGCGTTACTGCGCAGGTTTAAGGCAGGATCGACGAACGGCCGCCACGGGTTTCCCATCGCCGTCACGCAAGACAGCCACTTGAAGTCGAGACCTACCATGCGGATTATTCAAGCGACCCTCGAACACCTGGACCTTCTGACGCCACTGTTCGTGAAATACCGTGAGTTTTATGGATCCCTGCCCTACCCGGACTCGTCCCGAGCGTTTCTGGAGAAACGCCTGCGTCGCAAGGAATCAGTGATCTATCTGGCGCTGTCCGATGACGACAACAACAAACTGATGGGTTTCTGTCAGTTGTATCCGAGCTTTTCGTCCCTTTCGCTTAAACGCGTGTGGATCCTTAACGACATTTATGTTGCCGAAGACGCCCGCCGCCAATTGGTGGCCGACAACCTGATCCGTACTGCGAAAAAAATGGCCAAGGAAACCAATGCCGTGCGCATGCGCGTTTCCACCAGCAGCCACAACGAAGTCGCGCGCAAAACCTACGAATCCATCGGGTTCAAGGAAGACACCGAGTTCAAGAACTACGTACTGCCGATCAGCGACAGTCTCTGACTCACATCGCCTAGTGTAGGAGTGAGCCTGCTCGCGATGGCTTCACCTAGGTGAATCTGTCATATCGAGATGAAGCCATCGCGAGCAGGCTCACTCCTACAAAAAACCGCATCAACCATCGGTCTACTGCGATATCCCCCGCTACAAACTGAACGCTCTTTTCACTTTTCAGTCCGTATAATCCCGAGCTTTCCGACTTGCAAGAACAACTACACCCCTGTGTAGTCTTACGCGAAGTCATCCGCACAGGCCTGCTGAGTCTGGCCATTACCACAGGTGCCCCTATGGATTTCAACCCGATCGACATTATTCTGCATCTCGACGTTTACCTCGACATGCTGGTAACCAATTACGGGACCTGGATCTACGCCATTCTGTTTCTGGTGATTTTCTGTGAAACCGGCCTGGTGGTGACACCGTTCCTGCCGGGTGACTCCCTGCTGTTCATCGCCGGTGCCGTTGCGGCCGGGGGCAGCATGGACCCTGTATTGCTGGGCGGCCTGTTGATGCTCGCGGCGATTCTCGGCGACAGCACCAACTACCTGATTGGTCGAACGGCAGGCGAAAAGTTGTTCAGTAACCCGGACTCGAAGATCTTTCGTCGCGACTACCTGCAACAAACCCACGACTTTTATGACAAGCACGGCGGTAAAACCGTAACACTGGCGCGCTTCCTGCCGATCATTCGCACCTTTGCACCGTTCGTCGCCGGTGTTGGGAAAATGCCTTACCCGCGTTTCTTTTTCTTCAGTGTCTTCGGCACGATCCTCTGGGTCGGCGGCCTGGTGACCCTCGGTTACTTCTTTGGCAACGTACCGTTCATCAAGAAAAACCTGTCGCTGCTGGTGGTGGGCATCATCCTGCTGTCGTTGGTTCCGATGATCATAAGCATGGTCCGTAGCCGCCTCGCCAACGCCGCGTCCAAAGCCCAGTCGCGCTGATCCGCGATGTGGTCGCTTAGCGCCTGGCGCCGCCAGCGCACCTTGGCCAAGCACCCGATTGCCGACGACATGTGGCAGCGGGTGCGCCATCACCTGAGCTTCCTCGATGGCATCAGCGCCACTGAAGACCAGTGGCTGCGCGAAGCCAGCGTGTTGTTCCTCGAAGACAAACACCTGACCGCCCTGCCCGGCGTCGAACTGCACCGGGAGCAGCGCCTGCTGCTGGCAGCGCAGGCGCAATTGCCACTGCTGAATCTGGGCGACTTGAACTGGTATCAGGGCTTCCACGAAATCATCCTATACCCCGACGACTTCCTAAGCCCCCAGCGCCATCGCGATGCCAGCGGCGTTGAACATGAGTGGGACGGCGAACACAGTGGCGAAGCGTGGCAGCAAGGTCCGATCATCCTCGCCTGGCCGGGTGTGATGGCCAGTGGTGGCTGGGAAGGCTACAACCTGGTGATCCACGAACTCGCGCACAAACTCGACATGCTCAATGGCGTCGCCAACGGCTTGCCGCCGCTGCACCCCGATATGCGGGTCAGCGACTGGGCCAAGGTGATGCAAGAGGCCTACGACAACCTCGACCGCCAACTGGAGCGCAATCCAGAAGCCGAAACCGCGATCGACCCCTACGCAGCGGAAAACCCCGCCGAGTTTTTCGCCGTCACCAGCGAATACTTCTTCAGCGCCCCGGATTTACTGGTCGAGGCTTATCCACAGGTCTATGAGCAGCTCAAGCTTTTCTACCGACAGGATCCACTGAGCCGGTTACAGCAACTTCTGGCTGCCGACCCGGTCTATCAGCCACGCGACTAAGGTCTCTACGACCCTTGGCACGTAGCATCCACGGCGGAATATGCCTATAATCGCCGCCACTTTTTGGTCAATCCGGCCAAGTATCTTTGGTCAACTAACGGGGGCACCGCCCAATGAGCTACAGCAAGATTCCGGCTGGCAAAGACCTGCCGAACGACATCTACGTCGCGATCGAGATTCCGGCCAACCACGCGCCGATCAAATACGAAATCGACAAAGACAGCGATTGCCTGTTCGTTGACCGTTTCATGGCCACCCCGATGTTCTACCCGGCCAACTACGGTTATATCCCGAACACCCTGGCTGACGACGGTGATCCCCTCGACGTGCTGGTTGTGACTCCTTATCCGGTTGCTCCAGGTTCGGTCATCCGCGCTCGTCCGGTCGGCATCCTGAACATGACCGACGACGGCGGCGGCGATGCCAAAGTCATCGCTGTTCCACACGACAAGCTGTCCCAGCTGTACGTCGACGTGAAGGAATACACCGACCTGCCACCGCTGCTGATCCAGCAGATCGAGCACTTCTTCGCGAACTACAAAGATCTCGAAAAAGGCAAATGGGTGAAGATCGAAGGCTGGGCCGGCGCAGATGCCGCCCGCGACGCGATCACCAAGTCCGTTGCTGCCTATAAAGGCTAAGACGCCATTGGCCTCGCGCTACTGACGACTTGAAAAAAACCCCGGTTGATCCGGGGTTTTTTGTGGGCGTTCATAAAGCGTTTTAAACAACGTGTTTATCTTCCGTTCGCTGCGGTTTTTTTCTGTTTAATTTGTTCCAAATACGTCTTACATCCAGTCGTAAATTTCCCTCAAAATTTGAACAGTTCGTTTATTCAAAGCCCCGCCCTGCGCCCGTAGACTCGTGTTTATGAAAAAGAACACTAGCGGCACACGGTTCAAAGCACTCCTCGAAAAAGCGAACATCACGACGACAGGATTTGCCGCTTTTTTCGACACGGAAGCACAAAACATCCACAACTGGTACACCCGCGGTGTGCCCGCCTACCGCATGGAAGAGGTCGCCAGATTACTCTCGGTAAACAGCCACTGGCTCAAAACCGGCGAAGGTCCGGAAGACGCCAAACACTTGCACCTGCTCGACGGGTCTGGCAACACCTTCGACGCCCAGGCGATTCGTGGCATCTACACGGTCATCGAGCCGACGGATGTCGAACTGCCCCTCTACAAAGAAATGCCCATCGCCCCGGGGTCCCATAAAACCCACATCGTGGAAGACACCGGCCAATTCATCCGTCTGCCCAAAAGCTACCTCGACTCCCTGGAAATCAACCATGCGGATGTGTTCTGCGTTCACATGCTTGGAAACGGCATGGGCGCGAGGATTGAAGATGGCTCCACACTGGCCATCGACCGTGGACTGACCACGGTGATTGATGGGGAGATTTACGCCATCGACCATGACGGGATGCTACGTATCAAATACCTGCACCGGATGCCGGGCAATGCATTGCGGTTGCGCAGCTACAACAAAACCGAGCACCCGGATGAGATCTTCAGTGCCGAGCAGATCGATAAGCAGAACATCAAGGTGTTGGGGTGGGTGTTTTGGTGGTCGACGCTTAACAAACGCCGGCCGGCGGTGCCGTTCTTGTGAAAACGCGCCGCACGCTTCGTGAGCAGGTCGACTCATCGCACCGTCGCTCTTACATTGGAATACGGTTAACTGTAGGAGCGAGCCTGCTCGCGAATGCGCCGGAACATTCACCCTGAATTTCCGGACGAGTTACTCAACTCAGAGCACCGATAGCTCTACTACGCACACCAGACTGGGAATTCCGTAAAAAAATCAGTATGCTGCGCCCCACATTTGCGCATCGACCCGCCTCGCGGCTCAGATCGCACCGACACGGCAGATGATTTTCTCGCCAAGTCCCACAGCCGGACGCAAGATCCGGGTGTACGTTTTGAAGGCTGGCGCGGTTTACCAAAAATGATCCAAGCCAGTCCCCGAGAAGCCGGCCACAAGCCGGCTTTTTAACGCCTGAAACCCACGTAATTACTGACTTCGCAAGAAGCCCCCTTCTCGGCAATTCACGATCACGCCGCAACCCTACCCCGCTCCACCATGGAGCAGCACCCCATACGATTGCAGAAACTCCACCGTGCCGTGGAATATCAGGCCAACCCCCATGGCAGAGACGAAGAAACCGACAATTCGTGTGGCGGCATCGATCCCTTGCGGGCCGATTGTCTTGAGGATGACTTGAGCGTAGGCCAGTGACAAATAGGTGGTGAACATGGTGGCGCAGATGGCCAGTGCCACCACGGCGAAAGATAATAGGGCCCGATCGGCATCCTTGATGGTGCTGGTCAGTCCGATCACGGTGGCAATCGCACCGGGGCCAAACATGATTGGCATGGCCAGGGGGATAAAGGACACATCCTGATTGGTGTCGACGCTAGTGGGAATCAGGCTGCTATTGGGTGAGGGTGCGAAAAGTTCGAAACCGATACGCATCAGAATTATCCCGCCAACCACCCGAATCATACTCAGTGGGACTTCGAACAAACGCAGCAGCAAGTTGCCGAAAATCAGGAAAAAGAACATCAGCATCAACGCATAGAGGCAAGCTTTACGTGCCACCCGGCGGAGTTCGGCAACGTCCTTGCCTTTCAACATGCCAAGGAACACGGGAATCGCCTCCAAGGGATTGATGATGGCCAGTAACGTGGTAAACATGCCGATAAACAGCGTGAAATAGGTGTTCATGGCGCACCTTCGAGAAGAAACCGTTTACATCACCATAGCGGATGATGAGCGATGAGCTCGTTACGGATTTATTCTGTCGCCGGGTCTGGCAGCATTGAGCTTCAACACCACTGGCGTTTCTCTGAGGTGGTGGCGTCCATACACCGGGTAAAAACCAGCTTACAAACGGGCAACAGGCGAGAGGAAGCGGCCTGAATAGCAGCCATTACCAAATCATCTACACTTGACTCCCTACTGACTGCTGTAGTCATCGGCAAAGTGAGCAGCCCTGTAACCTCCAACGATTTACCAATCCAACAATGGGTGGTCATCATGAAATTCATGATTTTGGTGCAGCGTACCTGGAGCTCCGTCATCTCTGCTAATCACCCCAACAGTCATGTCAGGCGACGTTTAGGTTCCCCACTTGCCGTACTTGGGCTGAGTTTGATTGCGTCAATGGCGGTGTTCGCTGCCGACCCGTTGCCTTCATGGAATGAAGGACCGGCCAAGCAAGCCATCGTAGAATTCGTCAAGGCGACCACCCAGGAAGGCGGTGCTCAGTTCGTATCGCCGGCCGAGCGCATCGCGACCTTCGACCAGGACGGCACCTTATGGGTTGAGCAGCCGGCCTATAGTCAATTGTTCTACTGCCTGAGCCGCGTGCCTGCCGCGGTTGAGGCAAAGCCACAGCTGGCTAACGTAGAACCCTTCAAGACAGTGCTGTCGGGGGACCGTGCCGCCATGGCGAAACTGACCCTTGATGATTATCTTAAAATTGCCATGGTGACCCTGAGCGGCATGCCCACGGATGAGTTCAAGCAGCAAGTCCAGGACTGGCTGGTCAAAGCCCGTGACCCTCGCTGGAAGCGCCCTTTTACCGAGCTGACCTACAAGCCGATGAAAGAAGTCATGCAATACCTGCGTGACAATGGCTACAAAACCTACATCGTCACCGGCGGCGGTCAGGACTTCGTTCGCGCTTATGCCGAAGAAGTCTATGGTGTGCCCCCCGAACAGGTTGTCGGCAGTGCCGGGGCCACCGAATATGGCTACGACAAAAGCGGCAAACCCGAGCTGATCAAAATGCCCAAGATCCTGCTCAACGACAACGATGCGGGTAAGCCAGAGAATATTTACCTGATGGTCGGCCGTCAGCCTCAAGCAGCCTTCGGCAATTCCACCGGTGACAAGCAAATGCTGGAGTACACCAAAGCCGGCAAGGGTGCGCGACTGGCGATGTTGGTGCTCCATGACGACGCTGATCGCGAGTATGCCTATGGCCCTGCGCAAGGATTACCGGATACAAAAGTGGGCACTTTTACGGAATCGTTGTTCAACCAGGCGACAAATGAGGGCTGGACCGTGATTAGTATGAAAAAGGACTGGAAGAAGATTTTTTCATTCGAGTGAAAAGCAGCTGTCGTTGAGTTTTTGATTGTCCAGCAGCCCGCTGGACAATCACTTCATCATGGATAACTGAATGATTTCACCAGCGTCAACTCTCCCACGGCCCGCATCGGCACCAGAAACGTCTCCATCTTCTCGCTCGGCGTCCCCTCCTCGGTAATCACCGTTACCTGCGCCGTCGTCAGCGGCTGAACTGCATCCTCCTGGCCTTCCTCGTCACTGCGATAGCCACCACCAAAGTAGTTCACATACACCAGATACTGCCCCTTGATCGGCGCAGGCATGGCGAAAATTTCCGGGCCATACCCGGTGGTTACGTCAACATCCAGCGCCGCACCATTGGGCGCAACCCGGTCCCCGTACCAGATGTGCGCCCCATCCGGCGTAATCAGGTGCAGGTCCAGATCTGTGTTGTCGCTGTCCCAAGACATCAACACCCGCAACTTGGCCGGCGTGGCACCACCACCGGCATTAAGAAACTGCGTGCGATGGCGCTGCTGACCATCAGGGCTGCGCACTTCAACGTTGTTGCTGCCATTAGGAAACGAGAACGGGCGATCAAAGCGACCCACCGAGTCGATTTTCAGCGGCATGCTCACGCCGTTGACGATCAATCGACCAGGCTCCGCAGATTTTGGCGTGGATTTGATCTGGCCAGTGATACGCGCGGTGTTGGCCTGACCCACTGGGGTATTAACCGACGAAGCGGGATAATTGACGGTCTGCCGGAAGTTTTCACCTTCGCCCTCATCCGCGCCGATGCGCCAGCCACCGACGGGGGTTTCGAGATTGACGGCGCTATCGGCCGCGAAAATCGTCGGCAATGCGCAACAAGAAAAAAGGAACAGGAAGACCTGTGGATAACGGAGTTTCATGGCCTATTCCAGCAAGAGGTGGCGGGCGAGCCCTTCGATGTAGGTTTCATCCTGGCCGTTGGGGTGTGCTTCGAAGGCCAGGTGCAGGTATTCGTGGGTCAGGTCGAGGCGGTCTTGCAGCGAGAGCACGCCGCGCACGTAGAGGCGCTGGCGCTCGCGGTCGACATAGGGGCGACCGAAGGCCAGGCGGCAGACGGCGAAGGTGCTGACTTCGTTGTAGCCGACCTCGCTTTCCAACCGCGCACGCCAGCCGCGGCGCTGGGTTTGCAGCCAGTCTTGTGCCGCGGGCAGCGCTTCGCAGGAGGCGACGGGGTTGTCCCAGCGGCTGAGGCTGGCGCGTGGATAGGCGTGCAGCAGGATGGCGTCGTAGCGTTGGCCAGCGTTGGCTTGTTCGACGGCTTGCTGCCAGGAGAGTTTGTCCGGGCCGGGTTGGTCAGAGTGATAGGTGACGGTGCTGCCGGCCAGCACGAGGTCGCTGGTCCAGGCGGCGATGTGGCGCGATTCGGGGGTGGCCGGGCGTGGGGCGACGCGTTGGCGGCTGCTGCTGTCGTCGATGCTCAGGCAGTCACCGTGGCGCGTGGCGTTTTGCAACAGATAGGTGCGGATGGCGATGGCCAGCGCTTTGGCGGCTTCGGCGGGTTCGGGTGTGGCTTCGCGCTGGAGGACGCGGGCGACGTATTCTTCACGGTCCAGACGGGCGACGAGCTGATCCTTTAGCAAGAAGAGTTCGCCGTCGCTGTGGATATCGAGCTGGTTGCCGTTTGAAAACTCGACGCGATAGTCGCCCTGCAATGGCCCGGAAGAAACAATACGATCCCCCACCAGAATCCGCTCAATCGGATAGCGAGAAAACAGACCGACTTCGACACAGCGCCCCGTATCCGCCGGCCAATCAGTCGGCAACACCGAAGCTAACGCCTCAGCGTAATGACGAAGCACCCTCTGGCTGGTCCCGCGCCCACCCGCCCAAATGGGCGCGCCATCCGCCGTCCAACCGGCAAACCCGCCCTGACGTGACAACGGGTCCTGATTCCCCAACCAGCTCCAGGTTTTCACCCGTAATCGGCCACCGAGTTCGCCCACGACATTGCCGTCAGCGGCATTGAGCACCACGTCCAGCAATACCCGCCGCGCCTGATCTTGCGCCGGCATCACGGCCAACACCTTGAGCAATTCAGCGACGGACACTCGGGTAGAGGGCTTTAACGACGGCAAATCCAGCAACCACTCCGGTGCCTGTCGTGCTTGCCAATACGTACGCCAGTCAGCGCCAGTGATACCCAGACGTGCCGGTTCAAAGTACAAACCGCATGATTTCACCAATGCCTGATCGCGCTCGATCTTGCCGCCGGCCGTGCAGCAATAAACCTCTTCCTTCGATTGCCCGCGACATTCATACGCAGGTTCATGAGCGCCGGTATCCACCAGCCAACCGTACACAAACAACTTCCACAAACTGCCCAATGGCGCCTGAAAATCAGTTGGTATGGGCTCGCGTGAAATCACCTGAGTCCGGTTCAACGACAGTAGTTCGCCCTTGAAACCCAACCGCAGCGGTTCGTCCTGCGCTGTCGCCAGCGCAGGAATCAAACACAGCAGCAACCAGACCAGAGGCCGGGTCATGTCAGTTGACCGTGACCTGGCCCAGGGCCGGCTTCTGCTCCTGCGCCTGATGTTGCGGCGCATAAACCTGAGTGAACCGCACTGGCGGCAAATTGAACTGACCCTTCTGCGAGAAGCGCACCAGGTGACGCAAGCGCATTTCCCCGCTCAAAGCATCCACCGGAATCGCGTAAGCCATTTGCCCCGGCTCGAAACGCGCCTTCTCCAACGCCGTCGGTTCGACACCGGCCTTGCCCATCAACTTGATGCCCCACGTCGTGCGTTCGACATCCGCGCCCGGCGGCAGCGGCACTTCGAGCATGCCGTAACGCAGTGGTTTCGCGGCTTTGCTGGTGATGATCACTTCGTCCAGATACAGGCTGTCGCTGGACAATGGCTGAGTGCCGACCGCTTCGAGTTTGAAGGTGAAGGCTTCGTCACCCGGCACCAATCGAGACAAACGACGGGTGATGGTTACGGCCATTGGATCAACCGGCGGTTGCCGAGTCTGGAAGCTCAACGCGGCGCGCAATGGCCGCTCCTGCGTCCCGGTCAATGACAACACCGCCGGCACGGGCACAGCCCCCTGCCACGTCCAGTACATCTCACCGGTATCACCGTACTGTTTCTTCCAGCCTTCACCCGGTGCCAGTGCGATGGTCGGCGAAACTTGTTCGATGCTGCGTTGCAACCAGATCAGCGCCAAGGCGCGTTCCAGCGTCGATTGCTGTGGCAGCAAGCGTTGCAACAACGCTTGAGCGTGTGCCGGATCGAAGGCTTGCAGCGACAGGTTCAGCGCTTCGGCGAACGGCTGCGAGCTGACCGCCAAACGCTGTTGCGCATCCGCCAATTGGCGATTGAACGCCTCCGGCAGCGTCACCTTGGACTGACGCGCCAGTGATGCCGTCAACACGCGTGCAGCGGCCAGGCCGAGCGCCGAATCCGGATCGCTCATGACGAGGCTGTCTTCGCCATCCTCCATCAGGTTCGCCGCATTACCCTCGCCCGCTTTCGCCAGGTCATCCATCAACCCACTGAGCAAGGTGTTCACCGGCAGTTGCATCTGTTTGGCGAACGACAGGATCAGCGCGCGCTGCAGCAGCTGGGTGTTTTTTGCCTGCTTCGAATACACCTCCAGCACCCGCTGCCAATGCTCCGGCGGCAAGCTCAGCTCCAGCACCTTGCTGGCGTTCCAGTCAGCGTAATAAGCGTAAGCGGTGAGGAAGGCATCCGGTTCCCCGTCCATGCCCCACCACGTGAAGCTCGCGGAAGGGCCGGCCATTTGCACCAGACGCAGACGGCTGTTTTGCATGATCAGGCGCAAGCGATCGCGGATTTGCGGGTTCGACGCCAAGGCTGGATACGCGATGCTCAGAGGCAGCAAACGACTGGCGGTTTGTTCAACGCCGCCGTATGGATAACTGAGCAGATCATCCAGCGCCGAGCGGAACAACGCTTGCGGGCTGTCATCCAGACGCAGGCGAATATCCGTCGCGTCCGCCGGCAAACTCAGCGGTGTATCGCCGCTGGCCACATCCAGACTTTGGCTTTGCGTAACCTGCCAACCTTCACCGGTTGCGGTCAAGCGCACGGTCAGTGCGTCAGCGGTTTTGCCGTCCTGCACCAACTCCGCCGTCCACTCGCCAGTGGCCAAGGCGAACGCCGGCAACGCGGTGTAGTTGATGCCGTTGTTCAGGGTAACCGGCACACGCTGATCGGTGCCGCGGTAATGAATCACCAGCTCTGCCTTGACCGGTTCTTCAGCCTGACTGAAGGCGAATACCCCAAGCGCCGGCTTGTCGCCACTGCGGAATTTGGTCGGCCCGCTCCACTTCAGGTACAGCGGTTTTTCCGAGCGCACGAACTGTTTTTTCTGCCCGACCTGCCCGTCATCGGCGATGGCCCGGGCGGTAATGCGCCAGCGGGTCAGCGAGTCCGGCATTTTGAAAGTGAAACGGGTTTTGCCGTTGGCGTCAGTGACCAGTTCCGGCTGCCACGCAGCGGTGTCGACGTCTTCACGGCGCGGCCGCTCCAGCACTTTCACCCCACGTTCGCTGCGGTTGGCCTTACCCGGCGCACCGGGGCTGCCCGGCAGTGCCACGTCGTAGCTGATGAACGACAGACTGGCGCTGGTGCGCACGTTGTTGCGGCGCGGGTGGTAGAAGAATTGGTCGATGCTCGGCGCGACTTCCGGTTGCAACGCGTAGACCATTTCGTCAACCACGCTGACGGTCAGGTGCGCCGGAACAGGCTTGCCGGCGAACTGAGTGGTCAAGTCGACCGACACCGTATCGCCCGGTTGATACGCCTCTTTGTCGGTGGCGATGGCTACGTCAATCTGCGGCGCGACAACCTTGATCCCGGCGTTCTGAAAGCTGTATTGACCGCCCTTGGTGTAGAGCACGGAGAAGGTCAGGTTCGGTGCGAAATTGTCTTTTACCGGGATGCGCGCGCGGTATTGGGTGTCGCTGATTTTTTCCATCTTCAGCCAGTCGCCGCCTTTGGACAGCAGCGCGGTGGCCTCGACCTTGTCACGCTCAAGCGACAGCAATGCATCGCTGATCGGTTCCGGAAAAGTAATCAGCGCCAGAGCTTCGTCACCGGCCTTGTACTCCGGTTTATCAAGGACGATTTCCACAGTGCCCGGCACGGCTTTGACGCCGTCGCCGGTGACTGAGTGACCGGTCGCGCCAATCACGCGGCCATGGTCATCTTTCAACGTCAGGTTGTAAGTACCGGGACGCTCGAAGGCCAAGGTGAAGCCTTTATCTTTTGCCGCAAGCTTGCCGTCGCCAGTGGTCTGATCTTCCAGACGCACCCAACTATAGCTGCTAGGCGTGACGGTTTTGCTCTGCTCGTTGGCGCCTTCGTTCTGATAGCTGAACGCAACCTTGTCACCCACCGCACTGAACCGCTGCGGCGCGCTCAAGCTGAAACTCGCCGCACCACGGTCGATCAAAATTTCCTTGGTGGTCTTGACCCGATACGCCGCGCCATCGCTGGCAAACACGGTGAGCATGTAGCGGCTCGGTTTCTCCGCGGCCGGCAGGTCGAGGGTCGCATTGCCCTGAGTGTCAGTGGTCAGTTCGGTGCTGGTCAACTCCACCGGGAATTGCCCGAGGTATTGCAGTTCGTTGTCGACCATCGACAGCTGCTGGGCGCGCAGGCTCAGGCTCAACTTGGCATTGGCCACCGGTTTGCCGTCCGGGTACAGCAGCACCAGGCTGCCTTTCACCGGCTCACCAGTGCGGTAATCCTGCTTCGCCAGATTCAGCGAGATTTCGAAGTGCGGCTTGATGTATTCAGCCACGCGGAACGCACTGCTGTAGGCCTGATCCTTGTAGCTGAAACGCAGTTCATAACCGCCTGCCACCGCATTGTCCGGCAACTGGAAACGACCTTGGGTGCCCGCCTTGGAATCGAGTTTCAACGCCAGCGATTGCAGCGCCGTGCCCGTGGCATCGAGCACGGTCACGTTGACGTCGGCAGCGCTCGGCGCCACCGAATCCCGGGCATTCTTGAATTCGCGCCCGACGATTTTCAGCGACACCCAATCCCCCGGCCGATACAGCGGCCGATCGGTGAAGGCGTAGAGTTTGGTGTCGTAGATTTCGCTGTCGTAGTAGAAGTTCTCGGAGACAAACACCCCGCCCTCTTCGTCCTCGCCAATCACGAAAGAACGCTCGGGGCTGACGTGTTTCAGACGCAGCAAACCGTCGGTGTCAGTGGCGCCGCTGCTCATCACGCCGAGGCCATCGGTCCACAGCACATTAACCTTGGGCACCGAACTGCCTTCGTGTTTGCGCGCAGCCCAGACCACCAGTTCATCACCGGCGATCTTGCTCACCGCCACGGTGTTCGAGACAAACACCATGGTCGTCGCGCGGTACTTGCCGATCAGCGCTTCCACCAGGTACAGACCCGGCTTCAAGTTGCCCAGCGGGATGTACACATTGCCCGGCGCGACGCTGACGAACTCGCTGGAAGAACCCGCCAGGTTCACACCCTCAGGCGGCTGGATCGGTTTGGCTTGCCACAGCGGATAGCGGAATTGACTGACTACGGGCAGGCCCGGAATCAGTGCGAATTGCGGCTGGGCGTCGTAAGGCGTTGGCGCGGCGATGGCAGTGCCCATCTTCAATTCCGGCACTGCCTCGGTGACTTGTTGGCGAGACTCGTAGGAAAACGCCCGCTGCATCACGCGACGAGATTTGCGGTACCAGTTGTCCCACAGATACGCGAGGGTGTTCGACAGGCCTTCGCCCTTGAACTGGCCGTCGCTGACCACGCGGTGCAGGTTCTTCTGGCGCTTGAGGAAATCCAGCGGCTTGTCGATGCGGTACACGCGAATGTCGGCCCCGCCATAAGGCTCCATGCGGAACCGGCGATAGTCACGGCCCGGCGCTTCGAGGCGCACCATCGCCTGTTCGTCGCTGGCGAAACTGCTGTCGGCCAACAGGAAAAAGCTTTCACCAGCCACCGGCGTGTAGCCGCTCGACTCGACGGTGTCCTCGGCGTAGACCGCCGAAAAAGGCAGCAGCAAGACCAACAGCAGAGGCAGAAAACGCAACATGCGGGCACCGATCATTGGGAGAGAAAGTTCAGTCGATAGACGCCGATGAAGTTGGGGTTGGCTGCGTCGGGTATCCATCGGGTGTCCTTCCATGTCATGAGTTGCTGCAGGCTTGCCGAACGCATGCCGTTGTCAGTGGGGGTTGTGGTGCCGGTGTGATAGGCGATGTAGCGACCCATCCAGATCATCAGGTGCTGGTCATCGCCCTGATCGAAAAACATCAGGTCGCCGGGCCGGGCTTGCGCCACATCACGGCTGACCAAATGGCTGTTGAACTGAATCAGTTTGATCGCGTTGACGTACGGCCCGACCTTGCCGCCGCCCTGTTGCCATTGCTGGGCGAGACCACGCTGCGCCTCGCTCAATTGCAGTTCCGGCGGCAGGTAGCGGTTGGACAGGCCATTGCTGCGCAGCCATTTATCGTCATGGACTTTCAGCGCCTCGTTGGCGGCGAACCGCACCAGTCCTGCGCAGTCCTGCTGATACCAGCGCGGGCTCGGGCCTTGGGTCAGTTGTTCCTGGGCGATGCGTACGAACCAGGCACGGAACACCTGGGATTGCTGCGGATCCAGCGGCGCCGCCTCAGTGGCAAAGGCGCGACTGCCCAACAACATAGCCAGCAGGCCGAGGCCTCGGATGAGTGCGGTCACAGGGCTTTCCATTCCAGCGGCAGCCATTGCCAATGGCCATCGGGTTCGCTGCCTTCGGGCAAGGTCAGGGCGTATTTGCCATAGCCACCGAGCTTGCGCAGTTTCGGGATCAGGTAGGTTTGCGCGGCGTTGTAAAACACCGGTTCCATGTCCTGCGGCAGACTGTCGAGGGTTTCCTGTTGCATCAGTTGCGCCATGGCATCCGGGCCGAAATAGACCGGCATCAGCAGGTCTTTCGGCACCACATCGGCCATTGGCGGGAAGCGCTTGTCGAGAGTGCCGAGGGCCTTGTCCACGAGCTTGTCGTCGAGGGAGAACAGCAGCGTCGAGCCGTGACGGGCCAGGCTGACTTTCATGAAGGCCTTGCCGGAAATCGCGTCCGGGTCTTCAGCCTCCTTGGCTTTGTAGGGGCCGAAATTGGAGCTGACCTGACGCTGCCATTGGTGGGTTGGGCCTTCCTGTTTTTCGATTACCGGGAACGCGTGCTCTTCGACATTGGGCTCATAGGCGCCGACCATCGAGCCAAACAAACTGCCGAGGTCACCGTCGAGTCTGGCGCTGTCCTTGTCGTTCAGGCTGGCCACCAGCAACGGCGTGTACAACCGCGAATCCGCGTACCAGCACAGGCCGGCGGCACCGGCCATGTGTTCGGTCAGGGCTTGGGCCACGGGTTCTTCGGCGCCAAGTTTCACCAGCAGCGGCTTCTGTTGGTCGGCGGCGAGCGGCAAAGCGACGCAAGCGCTGGCGCCCATCGGCATGGCTTGCCAGATTGGTTTGAAATCGAAGTCCGGTTGATTGTCCAGTTCGTCCATGGCGAGGAAGCTGTGCCAGCCCTTGTCGTCCATGTCGAAACGCAGACCGGCGAAATTCGGAATGAAGCGCTGGTAACCCATGGCCAGAACGCTGGAATTGACCGACAGGCGTTGCTTCACTTCTGGCGCGCGCGGTGGCAAGCCGAAGGCTTCGGGGAACAGTTTGTCGCCGTTGAGCAACGCGGCGATGGCCGTGGTCGAGACACTACCGCGCTCATCGCTCGGGCCGTTGCTGGCGTCGTAGAGTTTGGAAGGATTAGACAGCACCACCAGCTTGTCGCCATGGGAAGCGAAGACCAGCGCTTTGCTGTTGTTGTAGGTGAGCTGATAAAGCGCCACGTCGTCGGCACCGACGTTCACATCACTGAGTTTGGTCAGCTGCGAGTCATCCAGCGCCACTTTGGCCAACGGCTCCAAGACCTTGGCCAGGCCACCGCGATCCATCACCAACAGGAAATCCTTGAGTCGGCCATCCGCCCCGCGCCACAGCGCCACATCGGCCGGTTGATCAAAGAGCTGTTCGATCAGGCTGTCCTGCAATTTCAGGTCATGTTCGTAAATGATCCGCCGCAGACTGCCGATCAAGCCGAGGCGATCGACATGCGTCTCGTAATAGAAGACGAAATCTTCAGTCAGGGTTTCCTTAAGAAATGGCACCGCCAGCAAGTCCTTGGGCAATTGGCTCAAGGAGTGGGTTTCGAGCAGACCGTCCGGCCGGCTCATGCCCAGTTTGTCACTGGCAAGTGTAGCCGGCGGTGCCTTGGATTTATGCATGAACCACCCCAACCCGCCCGCGGCGCCGGCCACCAAGGCCAGGCCGACCAGCAGCGCCGGCCAACGGCGAGGAGTTTTGGCGGCCGGTGTTTCAGCGGCCGGGGAAACAGTCTCTTCACTCATGTTCACAACACCCAATTCATCCGTGGTGCGGGATGTTTAATAGTTGAAAGTCTTGACCAGCAGCAGGTCACCGATCGCGCGCAAGGGCACAATGAAGGTCTCGCGATTTTCGTCGACGGTGTTTTCGTTGAGCACCAGGTTGATTTGCGAGGTGATGACCTCGTTCTGGTTGCTGGTCTCATCGAAGTTATAGCCTTCGCTGCCGAAGTTGCCCCAATAGTTCACGTAAACCAGATAGGTGCCATGCAGCGGCGCGGTCATGGTGAACATTTCCGGGCCGGGGCCATCGACGCCGTCCGGGTCGAGGCCACCGCCATTGGTCAACGCCGTATGGGCGAAAAACGCATGCTGGCCGTCGGGGGTAATGATGTGCAGGTCGAGCTCGGCTTTCGGGTCGTCCCAACCGAGTACCACGCGAATCCGTGCCGGCGTGCGCAGGTCATTGGCTTCATAGAATTGAACGCGTTTGAGCGATTGGCCTTCGGCACTGCGCACTTCGACGCTGTTGGAGCCCGCGCCAAAGGCATACGGCCGGGCGAAACGCCCTTCGTCGTCGGTGTACAGATTCAGTGGATTGCCGTTGACCGCCAGCGTGTGCGGCCCGCGTTGAGTGCCGAGGGCCTTGAGTTGGCCTTCGATCATCGTGCGATTGCGCTGCACGCCCCGATCGATGGGCGGCGTGGGATAGGCCACTTGAGGGTTTTCGCTGCGGTCGAGCAGACCGCTAAAGCGCCAGCCGCCGACCGGTTCCGACAGCTCGGCCGTCGGTTCTGCCCAGGCAGCGCTCGCGCAGACCAGCCCCATCACCAGCAAAAGATATGAACGCATGTGATGCCTCCTGCCATGCATAACGAAACCTTGCGCCCGATCCTCGGCGCGTTACAGCTCCAAAAGCTGCGTTTCGTCAGAAAGACCCGGTGACTGATGGGTCCTTGAAGGCGCGAGGGTAGCGATTTGGCTAGTTTTTAACAATCGGATCCATCTTGATTTGCGGTGCGAGTCACGAACATTTGAGTGCGTGAGCCGAATAGCGACCTTATTCGGCTCACTAAATGAGCCGAATAAGACTATTATTCGGCTCATTCACTCTGGAGTTATCCGTGGTCATGGCACCTCACTGGATTTGGCAACAGCCTGATTGGCCGAATTTCACTTGGCAATCCGAACGCCTGACGCTGCTATTGCGTGAGTGCGTGCAGGCGCAAGGTCGGTTGATGGGCATGGCCAGTTCTGTGGGTGGCTCACTCAACGTGCAGAACGAACTGGATGCGTTATTGCAGAACATCGTGACGTCTTCAGCTATCGAGGGTGAGCAGCTGAATGTTGGCTCGGTCCGCTCATCACTGGCGCGACGCCTGGGTCTGGAGGTGGTCGATGGCGATAAAGTCAGCCAACGCAGTGAAGGGCTCGCGCAGTTAATGCTCGACGCAACTCAGCACTTTGCGCAACCGCTGACATTGGAGCGATTACTGGCATGGCATCAATGGCTGTTTCCGGATCAAGGCATGAATGTTGCCGCCCGCTCGATTCATATCGGCGAATTGCGCGGCGATGAGCCGATGCAGGTGGTTTCCGGACGACTCGACAAACCGACCATCCACTTCGAGGCACCGCCCCGCCTTGGCCTTGAACAACAGCTCGATACTTTTCTTGTGTGGTTTGAAAACAGCCAGAGACAGGGCAGGCTCGATCCATTGTTGCGGGCCGGCATCGCGCACTTCTGGTTCGTCACCTTGCACCCCTTTGACGACGGCAACGGTCGCCTCACGCGAACCATCACCGACTTGGCGTTGGCTCAGGGTGAAGCCCAAGCGATCCGTTTTTACGCCATGTCGGCGAGCATCCTTGAGGATCGCTCCGGCTATTACCGAGTGTTGGAAACCAGCCAGAAAAGCTCCACGGATATTACCGAGTGGCTGGAATGGTTTCTGCAAACCTTGCTGCTCAGCTTGCAGCAGGCCATGACACGGATCGAAGCGGTAATGGGCAAGGCGCGCTTCTGGCAGGCCTATCGGGACGCAAAACTGTCTGCCGAGCAATTCATGGTACTGAATCGCTTGCTGGATGGTGGGGAGCGCGGTTTCGAGGACGGCATCAGCGCGGCTCAGTATCAAGCTGTGGCGAAAGTATCGAAAGCCACTGCGACCCGTCATTTGGCCGAGTTGCTGGAGAAGGGTTGTCTGAAACGCCTGCCCGGTGGTGGACGCAGTACCCGCTATCAGGTCCGCTATCCAGATGACTCAACCTATTAATCAAGCCGTAATGCGATCTGTAGCAATTGGCGAAGCCTGCGGCTACAAATAGTGTGGCGCAGCTGAAACGGTTGCTGCCGGTGCAGAGGCAGAACTGCCCGCTCATTTGCCCATAACCCCCATGTCTGCTAGTGTCGCGCCGGTTTAACGTCAACCGGAAATAGCCGCCATGGCCCGCAAAAAAGCTGCACTGGATTTCGAACAATCGCTCGCTGACCTGCAAACACTGGTGGAGCGTCTGGAGAACGGCGAACTGTCGCTGGAAGACTCGCTGACCGCTTTCGAGCAAGGCATCGGTCTGACTCGCGATTGCCAGGCGGCGCTGGCCCAGGCCGAGCAAAAGGTTCAAGTGCTGCTCGAACGTGATGGCGAGTTGGCCGAGGAACCCTTCGACGCGGATCAGCCAGAATGATTGCAGCGTATTCAGCGACCAGCCAGGCCCGCGTCAACGCGGCACTGGAAACCCTGTTCAACGCCCCCAGCCCTGAACTTGCCCGCCTTTATGAAGCCATGCGCTACAGCGTGATGAATGGCGGCAAGCGCGTACGTCCATTGCTGGCTTATGCGGCCTGCGAAGCGTTGGGCGGCAAGGCTGAACTAGCCAACGGCGCAGCCTGCGCAGTAGAGCTGATCCACGCGTACTCCCTGGTGCACGACGACTTGCCGGCCATGGACGATGACGACCTGCGTCGCGGCCAGCCGACGACGCACAAGAAATTCGATGAAGCCTGCGCAATTCTTGCCGGTGACGGCTTGCAGAGCCTGGCATTCAGCGCCCTGCTCGACCCGCGCCTGAACGGGGCGGACGCCGAGATCCGCCTGCAGATGGTCAGCGCCCTGGCCGTCGCGGCAGGCCCGGCGGGCATGGTCGGCGGTCAAGCCATCGACCTCGGCTCCGTAGGTCTGAAACTCGATCAAAAAGCCCTCGAGTACATGCACCGGCACAAGACCGGCGCGCTGATCGAAGTCAGCGTCAAACTCGGTGCCCTGGCCAGCGGCCACGCGGAAAAGAACGAACTGAAAGCCTTGCAGACCTATGCACAGGCCATTGGCCTGGCGTTTCAGGTGCAGGACGACATTCTCGACGTGGAAAGCGATACCGAAACCCTCGGCAAACGTCAGGGCGCCGACATCGCTCGCGACAAACCGACCTACCCGGCGCTGCTCGGGCTCGACGCGGCCAAGGCTTACGCCCTGGAGCTGCGCGATCAGGCCCTGCACGCGCTGCGACCGTTTGACGCGGCCGCCGAGCCCTTGCGCGATCTGGCCCGCTACATCGTCGACCGGCGTAGCTGACAGCGAATCGGCCAAGTTAAGGCCTACGCGTGGGCAGGGGGCGATGCATCAGGTAAACTGCCGCATCTTTTATATCTATAACGATTCGCCTGATGCCCACGACGTTTCATGAGATTCCCCGCAAGCGCCCGACCACGCCCCTGCTCGACCGTGCCAACACGCCGGACGGCCTGCGCCGGTTAGGCGAAGCCGAGCTGGAAACCCTGGCCGATGAGTTGCGCCTGGAATTGCTCTACACGGTCGGTCAGACCGGCGGGCATTTCGGTGCAGGCCTGGGCGTCATCGAACTGACCATCGCGTTGCATTACGTCTTCGACACCCCGGACGACCGGCTGGTGTGGGACGTGGGTCATCAGGCTTATCCGCACAAAATCCTCACCGGCCGTCGCGAGCGCATGAGCACCCTGCGCCAGAAGGACGGCGTCGCCGCCTTCCCGCGTCGCTCCGAAAGCGAGTACGACACCTTTGGCGTCGGCCACTCCAGCACTTCGATCAGCGCCGCGCTGGGCATGGCCATTGCCGCCCGTCTGCAAAACAGTGATCGCAAAGCCATTGCCGTGATCGGCGATGGCGCGCTGACCGCCGGCATGGCGTTCGAGGCGTTGAACCACGCGCCGGAAGTGAACGCCAACATGCTGGTGATCCTCAACGACAACGACATGTCGATCTCGCGCAACGTCGGCGGCTTGTCGAACTACCTGGCGAAAATCCTTTCCAGCCGCACTTACGCAAGCATGCGCGAGGGCAGCAAAAAGGTCCTGTCGCGCCTGCCCGGCGCCTGGGAAATCGCCCGTCGTACCGAAGAATACGCAAAAGGCATGCTGGTGCCCGGCACGCTGTTTGAAGAGCTGGGCTGGAACTACATCGGCCCGATCGACGGCCATGACCTGCCGACCCTGATCGCCACCTTGCGCAACATGCGCGATCTCAAAGGCCCGCAGTTCCTGCACGTCGTCACCAAGAAAGGCAAAGGCTTCGCCCCTGCCGAAGTCGACCCGATCGGCTACCACGCCATCACTAAGCTCGAACCGCTGGACGCACCGGCCGCCGCGCCGAAGAAATCCGGTGGGCCGAAGTATTCCGGCGTGTTCGGTGAATGGCTGTGCGACATGGCCGCTGCTGATCCGCGCTTGGTGGGCATCACCCCGGCGATGAAAGAAGGCTCGGACCTGGTGGCGTTCAGCGAACGTTTCCCGCTGCGCTACTTCGACGTGGCGATTGCCGAGCAACACGCCGTGACCCTCGCCGCCGGCATGGCGTGCGAAGGCGCTAAACCGGTGGTGGCGATCTATTCGACCTTCCTGCAACGTGGTTACGACCAGCTTGTGCATGATGTGGCGGTGCAAAACCTTGACGTATTGTTCGCCATCGACCGCGCCGGCCTGGTGGGCGAAGACGGCCCGACACACGCGGGCAGCTTCGACCTGTCGTTCCTGCGCTGCATCCCCGGCATGCTGGTGATGACCCCGAGCGACGAAAACGAACTGCGCAAAATGCTCACCACCGGCCACCTCTACAACGGCCCGGCGGCGGTGCGTTACCCGCGCGGCGCAGGTCCGAATGCGACCATCGAAAAAGACCTGCAACCAATCGAAATAGGCAAGGGCATCGTTCGTCGTCAGGGCAGCAAAGTCGCCTTGCTGGTGTTCGGCGTGCAACTGGCCGAAGCACTGAAAGTCGCCGAAACACTGGATGCAACGGTGGTCGACATGCGTTTCGTCAAACCGCTGGATGAAGCGTTGGTTCGCGAAATCGCCGGCAGCCACGAGCTATTGGTGACTGTCGAAGAAAACGCAATCATGGGCGGTGCCGGCGGCGCGGTCAGCGAATTCCTCGCCCGCGAAAACATCCTCAAGTCGGTCCTGCATCTGGGCTTGCCGGACCTCTACGTCGAACACGCCAAGCCGGCGCAGATGCTGGCCGAGTGCGGGCTGGACGAAGCCGGGATCGAAGCTGCGATCCGCGAGCGCCTGCAACTGCTCAATATCTAACCTACTGGATACACGCAATACCCTGTGGGAGCGAGCCTGCTCGCGATAGCGGACTGCCAGTCAACAATTCTTTGACTGACACACCGTCATCGCGAGCAGGCTCGCTCCCACATTGGTTTTTTGTGATCTTCTAATTTTGTTTGCTACAACGCACCAACGGACTACCGATGAAACTCTCCCCCCTCGCCCTGACGCTGACCCTGTGGCCGGCCGGCCAACTGCTGGCCGACACCTTCGAACGCGATCAAGCCCTGAAGCTGCCGAACGTTCTGATCACCGCCAATCGTCAGGTCGAAGCGCGCAACGACAGCAGTGCTGCCAATACGGTCTTCACCCGCGAAGACATCGACCGCCTGCAGCCGGACAGCATCACCGATTTGCTCAAACGAGTGCCGGGCGTGCAAGTGGCGCAAACCGGCGGGCTCGGCAGTCTGCCGGGAGTTTATATTCGCGGCACCCAGTCGGCGCAAAGCCTGGTGCTGGTGGATGGTCAGCGCATCGGCAATTCGACCTCGGGCGACAGCAACCTGCAACACATCAACATCGAGCAGGTCGAGCGCGTGGAAGTGCTACGCGGCTCCCGTTCGGTGCTGTATGGCAGTGACGCCATCGGCGGGGTGATTCAAATCTTCACCCGACGCGGCGGCGAACAAGGCCTGCAACCGCGGATGCACGTGGGATTTGGCAGCAATCAGACCTGGGATCGCAGCGCTGGGCTGTCCGGCGGCGATGAGCAAACCCGCTTCAACCTCGGCGCCAGCCTCAATGAAACCGCCGGGATCAATCGCACGCACGAGTCTTATCCCAGCGACAGCGATCATGATGAGTACCGCAATCAATCAGTCAGTTTCAGCCTGAGCCATGCGCTCACCGATGAGCTGGAAATCGGCGCCAATGTGCTGGATAACCGAGGCAAAAGCGAGTTCGACAACCCGTTTGGCCGTTTTGATCCGGACACTTTCGAGTCAGTCCAGCAGCAGCCTTTCAGCGAGTTCGAGGTGAGCAGCGTCAGCAGTTATGTCGACGCACGGATTAACAATGCCTGGAAGACCCGCGTCGAATTCGGCCACAGCGAAAACCGCGAAAAGACCCTCGACAAGCTCAGCGATGAGCGCAGCGTCTTCAACACCTACCGCGACTCGGTGAACTGGCAGAACGACCTGACGCTCAACGATCGCAACAGCCTGCTCCTGGGCGGCGACTGGTACGAAGACCGCATAAACAGCAGCACAGAGTTCGATGAAGACAGCCGCTGGAACCGCGCGGCATTTTTCCAGCATCACTACCGTGCGGACAGTTTTTCCACTGAGCTGGGTCTGCGCCATGACGAGAACCAGCAGTTTGGCAGCCAAAACAGCTGGAGCGGCACCTTCACCTTGCCGCTGAACCCGGACAACGACGTGCTGCTGACATACAGCGAAGGCTTTCGCGCGCCGACATTCAATGACTTGTACTACCCGGATTTCAGCAACCCGAACCTGAAGCCTGAAACGTCGAAAAACTATGAGCTGCAATGGCGTAGCCAGTTAACAGAAACCAGTCGTCTGGAAACATCGCTGTATCGCATCGACCTTGAAGACGCGATTATTTTCGGCAGTAACTCTCAGCCAGAGAACGTGGCTTCAGCGCGAATCAATGGCTTCGAAGCGGCATTGAAACAGGAGTTGTTCGGCTGGCAGAGCAACCTTGGCGTAGCGATCATCGACCCGCGCGACCGCGATACCGGCCACACCCTCGCCCGTCGTGCACGGCGGACACTGAGCCTGGATCTGGATCGACAATTTGATCGCCTGGGCCTTGGCGGCAGCTGGCAAGCGGTCAGCAGCAGTTATGACGACTTGAACAATCAACAGTCGTTGGGTGGCTACGGCTTGTTGGGCTTGCGCAGCAGCTGGGAGCTCAATCGTGAAATCAAGCTTGAGATGAAGCTCGATAACCTGCTGGATAAAAGCTATAGCCGGGCGATGTACAGCCATGAAGGCAATCAGTTTGGGTATCGAGAGGAAGGTCGGGCTTGGTTGTTTGGGGTGACCTGGATACCGGGGATCTAATCCTGAATTTGTGCTGCTTGGACTGGCGTCTTCGCGAGAAGGCTCGCTCCCACAGGGGTTTCGTGTCGTTCACAGATCAAGTGTGGGAGTGAGCCTGCCCGCGATGGCCGCACCTCGGTCTCACCGGTCCGGCGCAATGACCTGACAAAGCTTGGCTGTCGCCTCGACCATCTGCCCACTCGGCCGCTCCAGCCCCTTATCCGTCACCAACAGCAATTGCCCATGCGCCACTGCCGCCACCTGCGGCCACGCCTTCCATGCGTCGAGTTGGGCCTGATCGCTGGCCAGAATCACCTCAGGATTACGCTGCAATACCGCCTCGACACTGACCTGCGGCGCGGGCAACGTCAGGTCGGCAAACACGTTGCGCGCCCCGCACACCTCTAGCGCATCACTGATGATCTGCCCACCACCCACGGTGTACAGCGGCCGATCCCAGACTTGATAAAACACCCGCAACGGCTCTTCCCGTCGATAACGCTGACGCAGGTTATCCAGTTTTTGGCGCAGGTCGGCAGCCAACGTTACGCCCCGTTCGGGTCGGCCGAGTTGCATGGCGATCGCCTCCATTTGCGCAGCAAGTTGCTCGAGCGAATGAGGTTCGGCGACGTACGTGGGGATGTTCAACCGCTTGAGCTGCTCACGCTGGGCCAGCCCAACGCTGCCCGGCCACAGCAGCAACAAATCGGGCTGGAGACTGAGCAAGCGCTCCATGTCCAACTGACCGTAGCGGCCAACCGAAGGAAGGTGTTCAAGCTCGGCGGGACGTTCACCGGCATCCAGCACCCCGACCAGCAGGTCGGCGGAACCCAGTTCAACGACGATTTCAGAGAGGGACGGCGCCAGACTGACGACCCGCCCAACGGCAACCACCGAGCCGCTGACGGCCAGCAGCAGAACCGCCAGCCAGGCTCGAAACATCAGCCGAGTTGACGCGGAATACGGTAGAGGTAGAACAGCACCATGGTCGACAGCGCCAGCAGCATCAACGGCACGGCTTCGAGGCCGACGAACACCGCCAGCGCACCAATCCAGGCAGGCAATGCAGCCGCCAGGAACGCGGTACGCCGCTTGGCGGCCAGGGCGATCCAGGCGGCGGGTTCCTCAGGCGTGTCGAGGGCTTTTTGCGTAGCGATCAGGGCGTGCTTGTAGCCACCGAAAAACTTCAGGCTGACAAACATCGAGGCCACCCCGGCGATGAATAACGGCATTGCCAGCACCGGCAGAATCGCCTCGCCCTGGCCAAATACACCGTTGATCACCAACAGCGGCAGCAAGGCCAGCACCAGGTACTGCCACCAACTGAACGACAAACGCCGTCGAACCTGACCGCGGGTCACGCTCGATCTGCCTCGCCCTGATGCTCATTGCCCATCATGTGGTCGAGCTTGCTGGCCTTGGTCGCCAGGTAGAGCTTGTTGTGCGGATTGTGGCCGGTGTGCAGCGGCACGCGCTCGGCGACCACGATGCCCATGTCGGTCAAGGCTTTGACCTTGCGCGGGTTGTTGGTCATCAGACGCAGGGATTTCACGCCCAAGTGCTCAAGCATCGGCAGGCATATGCCGTAATCGCGCTGGTCGGCAGCGAAGCCCAGGCGCTCGTTGGCCTCAACGGTGTCAGCACCGCCGTCCTGCAATTCATAGGCGCGGATCTTGTTCAGCAGGCCAATGCCACGGCCTTCCTGACGCAAGTACAGCAACACGCCACGACCTTCACGGGCGATGGCCTGCAAGGCGGCTTCAAGTTGCGAGCCGCAATCGCAACGCTGGCTGAACAAGGCATCGCCCGTCAGACATTCGGAATGCAACCGGCCGAGTACCGGGGCACCGTCGGCGAACTCACCCAGGCTCAGCACAACGTGCTCGCGGCCGGTGGCTTCATCGAGAAAGCCATGCATGGTGAATTGCGCAAAAGGCGTTGGCAGCTTGGAAGCGGCGACAAAAACGACAGGCACCGGTGTGCTCCTGATCATAATTACTGGAGATACGCAGACGCGGCATTGTAACAGCCGATTCCTGCAGACGCTTAGGCTGAATTATGGGGCATAACGATCAAAAAGTTAGATATCAGGCCACTACTGCACCCTTTGGGAGCGAACCTGCTCGCGATTGCGGTGTGTCAGGCGCCATTAATGGTGACAGACAGTCCGTTATCGCGAGCAAGCTCGCTCCCACAGGTTGTCGCCAGCCATAGGATTTGTGTTCAGTTCGCGTCGAACGGGTAGGGCTGTTTCCAGCGCTCGAAGACCGGTTTCAGCGCGCCACTTTTCACCAGCAGATCCATGCGCTGGTCGAACAATGCCATCAACGCCCGAGCCTCCGGTGTATTGGCGAAGCACAGATACAGCGGCAAATCAGCGATATGCGTGCGACGGAACTGGGCAGGATCCTTGGCCCGTTTGACGATGTAATCGATCTCGGGCAGCGCATCGATGTAAAAGTCGGCACGGTTGTGGGTCAGCATCGACAATATACCGCTGCGCCGTACGACCTCGTTATAGCGCTGCACATTGGGCAGGTACTTCTGGTACTCGTAACCGCGGACCCAGGCCAGTCGATAGTTGCCGAGGGTTTCCGGGGTCGGTGTCGGATTACTGGCCAGGCCCAGGGCGTAAATGTGATCGGTATCGTAACTCCAGCGTGGATAAAGCACATCGCTGGCCTCGTCACGGTAAGAGCCGACACAGGCATCCACTTCACCGCGCTGGGCCAGACCCACCGCACGGGTATAGGGTTCGGTGCGCCAGTCCAGCTTGACCCCGGCCGGCTCGAAGATCGCCCGCAGCACGTCCCAGCCCAGACCATGCCCGTCAGCGGCGGTGTAGTCTTCCCATTCTTCGCTGGCCAGATGAATCACGGACGGCGTCGGCGCGGTATCCGCCGCCTGGGCGAGCGAGCAAAACATTGCGAAAACCACCGCTAACCAGCACCGCGCCATCCTAGCCCCCTGCTTCGCTCGTCAGGCGAAAATCCATACCAGCCCTTGCATTGCCAACCACGCAAATACGCCTGCCAACACGTCGTCGAGCATGATCCCGACGCCGCCATGCACATGCCGGTCGATCCAGTGAATAGGCCAGGGCTTGAGAATGTCGAAGAAGCGGAACATCAGGAACCCCGCCAGCAGCCAGTACCAACCCTCCGGCACCAGCCACAGGGTAATCCACATCCCGACCATTTCGTCCCAGACGATGCCCTCGTGGTCGTGCACGCGCAAATCGTCGGCCACTTTGCCGCACAGCCAGAAGCCGAACAGCATGGTGATGCCTAGCATCAGCCAATAGCCCCAGTCGGGCAGCATTTGCCACAACGGGATAAAGGGTAGCGCAACTAACGAACCCCAGGTGCCCGGTGCTTTTGGCAGGGTCCCCGAGCCGAAGCCGAACGCCAGGAAATGCCAGGGATTGCGCCAGACCGATGGCGGTACGAACTCCGCCGGGACCTGTTTGGGATGATCTGTCACGGTGTCTCCCGAAAATGTTGATAACCCCGGGTTTGCGGGGTGATGTCTTGTCCGTCGGCATCCAGCAGCGCCACGCCCTGCCCCGTTACAACTCGCCCGACTACATGGATCGGCCAGCCGTCCGCCAGCAATGAAGACAACTCTACGGGCGGTAAGGTGAAGGCCAGCACGTAATCGTCACCACCGCTCAATGCCGCCGTTTCGGCACCCGTCTGACCGAGGAATGCCACCAACGCCGACGACACGGGTAGTTTACTCCGCTCAACTTGAACACCGACCTGCGACGCCAGCGCTATGTGCCCGCAATCGGCGAGCAGGCCGTCGGAGATGTCCAGCGCCGAGGTCGCCTTGCCGCGCAAAGCCTGACCCAATGCCAATTGCGGCTGCGGTGACCAATAATGCGCCAGCAACGGATCGGCAATGGCCACATCAGCGGTACGCTGCCCCAACACCAACGGCAAAGCCCCTGCCGCGTTGCCCAGTTCACCACCAACGCAAAGCAAGTCACCGGGTTGCGCACCGCTACGGGTCAGCGCCTTGCCGGCTGGCACCCGACCGAACACGGTCATGGTCACGCTCAGCGGCCCACGGGTGGTATCGCCGCCCACCAACGCCACGCCGCAGCGTTGCGCCATGAGGTTCAAACCACGGGCATAGGCTTGCAGCCAATCGGCGGTCACCGTCGGCAAGGTCAGGGCAAGGGTAAAGGCAATGGGGGTGGCGCCCATGGCAGCCAGATCGCTGACCGCCACAGCCAGCGAACGCTGACCGAGCAGAAACGGGTCGCAGGGGTCTGCGAAATGCACACCGGCCACCAGCGTGTCGGTGGAAATGGCCAACTGCTCGCCGGGGGGAACAGCCAGCAAGGCGCAGTCGTCGCCGATCCCGAGGGCAACGCCCTCGCCGCCTTGCGCACAAGGCGCGGCGGCGAAGAAATTGCGGATCAGCTCAAACTCGCCCATCGCAGATTCAAACGCCGATCAGCGCTTGAACGCCTTCACTTCAGCTTCACGCAGACGCGGGGCCAGTTTGTCGAGTACACCGTTGACGAACTTGTGACCGTCGGTGGAACCGAAGACTTTAGCCAACTCGATACCTTCGTTGATCACAACGCGGTACGGGACGTCGACGCGCTTGATCAGCTCCCAGGTGGACAGGCGCAGAACGGCCAGTTCAACCGGGTCCAACTCTTCGATCGTAATGTCCAGGCACGGGGCCAGGGCCGTATCGATCTCGGTGCGGTGCGCCGGAACGCCGTGCAGGATGTCGTGGAAGTACGCGGCATCAACATCACTGAAATCGTTATCGACCCGGAACTGCGCTTCGATCTCGTTCAAAGACTGCTTCGCCATGTGCCATTGATACAACGCCTGAGTCGCGAGCTGACGAGCTTCGCGACGCTTGACGCTTTTCGATGGCTTGCCGGCATCCGCAGGCTTTGGATCACGCGGGTTGAAACGATCGCTTTCGTCGCTAATCACTTGGCCTCCAACTGCGCCAGCAGGCTGACCATTTCCAGAGCGGACAGGGCAGCTTCAGCACCTTTGTTACCGGCCTTGGTGCCGGAACGTTCGATGGCTTGCTCGATGGAATCAACGGTCAGCACGCCGAAAGCGACTGGAACGCCGAACTCCATGGACACCTGGGACAGGCCCTTGGTGCATTCGCCCGCCACATATTCGAAGTGCGGAGTACCACCACGAATGACCGCGCCCAGCGCGATGATTGCCGCGTATTCGCCCTTCTGAGCAACTTTCTGCGCAACCAGCGGAATTTCGAAGGCGCCAGGAGCGCGGATGATGGTGATGTCGCTTTCGCTTACGCCGTGGCGAACTAGGGCATCCACTGCACCGCTGACCAGACTTTCAACGACGAAGCTGTTGAAACGGCCCACTACCAAAGCGTAGCGGCCTTTAGGGGCGATGAAGGTACCTTCGATGGTCTTCAGGGTCATTCGTTAGATCTCTTAAAGAGCCGGGACGCGTTTTCTACGCGTCCCTCAGTGATTTTTTAGCCGCGAATCAAGGACTGGAAACAACCGGTCATTATTCGGAGGGCACGTATTCTACAACTTCCAGATCGAAACCGGATATCGCATTAAATTTCATTGGCGCACTCATCAGGCGCATTTTGCGTACGCCCAGGTCCCGAAGGATCTGCGAACCGGCACCGACGATGCTGTAGGTGGTCGGTTTTTTCACGGCCGCCTGGTCGGCGGTTTCGCGAATATGCGCCAGCAACACATCGCCATCGAGCGGGTGACCGAGCAACAGCACCACACCGCTGCCGGCCTCGGCGACCGCAGCCATGGCGGCGCGCAGGCTCCAACGGCCCGGTTGCTTGACCATCAACAGGTCGCGCAGCGGGTCCATGTTGTGCACGCGAACCAGGGTCGGTTCTTCGGCGCAGACAGTGCCCAGGGTCAGGGCCATGTGCACGTCGCCTTCCACGGAATCACGATAGGTCACCAGGTTGAATTGGCCCAGTTCGCTGTCCAGTGGCTGCTCGGCAATCCGCTGAACGGTACGTTCGTGGATCATCCGGTAGTGGATCAGGTCAGCAATGGTGCCGATTTTGATGTCGTGTTCCGCGGCGAAAGCTTCCAGTTCGGCGCGACGGGACATGGTGCCGTCGTCGTTCATCACTTCGCAGATCACACCGCTCGGCTCGAAACCGGCCATGCGCGCCAGGTCGCAGGCGGCTTCAGTGTGGCCAGCGCGGGCCAGAGTGCCACCGGCCTGGGCCATCAGCGGGAAGATGTGGCCCGGGCTGACGATGTCTTCGGCCTTGGCGTCTTTGGCGGCAGCCGCTTGCACGGTGCGCGCACGGTCAGCGGCGGAGATGCCGGTGGTCACGCCTTCAGCCGCTTCGATCGACACGGTGAACTTGGTGCCGAAGCCGGAACCGTTGCGTGGCGCCATCAATGGCAGCTTCAGCAGTTCGCAGCGCTCGCGGCTCATCGGCATGCAGATCAGTCCACGGGCGTGCTTGGCCATGAAGTTGATGTGCTCGGGCTTGCAGCACTCGGCGGCCATGATCAGATCGCCTTCGTTCTCGCGGTCTTCGTCATCCATGAGGATGACCATCTTGCCTTGGCGGATGTCTTCAACCAGTTCTTCGATGCTATTGAGCGCCACAAGGCACCCCCTTTCTTTGAAATTTGAGCTTCAGGATTTGAGGTAGCCGTTTTGGGCCAGAAAGCTTTCGGTAATGGTGCTGCCGGCTGTTGATTCGGCGGCCTTGTCGCCCAGCAACAGACGCTCCAGATAACGCGCCAGCAAGTCGACTTCCAGATTCACCCGGCGACCTGGCTGATACGACGCCATGATGGTTTCGCTCAGGGTGTGCGGAATGATCGTCAGCAGGAACTCGGCGCCATCGACCGCGTTCACTGTCAGGCTGGTGCCGTCGACAGTGATCGAGCCTTTATGGGCGATGTACTTGGCCAGTTCTTTCGGTGCGCGGATGCGAAATTCCACGGCACGCGCGTTTTCGGTACGGGCAACCACTTCGCCCACGCCATCGACATGACCGCTGACCAGGTGCCCGCCGAGGCGAGTGGTCGGGGTCAGGGCTTTTTCCAGATTCACCGGGCTGCCGCTTTTGAGGTCATTCATCGCGGTGCAATCGAGTGTTTCGCGGCTGACATCGGCGGCAAAGCCGTTGCCCGGCAGTTCAACCGCAGTCAGGCACACGCCGTTGACCGCGATGCTGTCGCCCAGTTTGACGTCGCTCAGGTCGAGCTTGCCGGTTTCTACGTGTACCCGCACATCTCCGCCTTTGGGGGTCAATGCACGGATACTGCCGATGGATTCGATAATGCCGGTAAACATGGAGTCCTCCTCGAGAACAAAGCCGTCTAGGCTGCGGCCAGGAATTATACGCTCGCCGCTGGTGAAGGAATGGCAGTGACCCGCCAGTCATCGCCAACCGCGCGAATTTCGGTGATTTTGAGCTCGGGCGCATCCTTCATTTGCGCGAGCGGCCAGTCGAGCAGTGGCCGCGCCGAGGAGCCGAGGAACTTGCCGGCGATGAAAATCTGGAATTCATCCACCAGGCCTTGCTGAGCGAATGCGCCGGCCAGACGCGGGCCGGCTTCGACCAACACTTCATTTACGCCACGATGGGCGAGCTCGACCAGCAATTGACGCAGATCGACCTGACCGTCAACGCCAGGCACGATCAGGCATTCAGGGCCATTGCCGTACTGCTCTTCCACCGCCACGCAGGTGGCGACCAACGCCGGGCCGGCCTTGAAGAACGGCGCATTCAGCGGCACCCGCAGGCGACCGTCGATCAGCACGCGCAGCGGCGGACGGCTCATGGCCAAAGCGGTTTGCTCCGCATCCAGGCCTAATTCGTCAGCGCGCACGGTCAACCGGGCGTTGTCCGCCAGCACCGTGTCGGCGCCGGTCAACACTACGCTGGCCTGGGCACGCAGGCGTTGCACCGCCGAACGCGCCGCGGGGCTGGTAATCCATTGGCTTTCGCCGCTTTCCATCGCAGTGCGACCGTCCAGGCTCATGGCCAATTTGACCCGCACAAACGGCAAGCCGTGCTCCATGCGCTTGAGAAAACCTTGATTGAGCTTGCGCGCTTCACCTTCCAGCACGCCACTTTCGATGGCGATTCCGGCCTGGGCCAGGCGTTGCAGTCCGCGACCGGCGACCTCCGGATTCGGATCCTGCATGGCCGCGACCACGCGGGCGACCCCGGCATTCACCAGTGCATCGGCGCAGGGCGGCGTGCGGCCGTGGTGGCTGCACGGTTCCAGTGTCACGTAGGCGGTTGCACCACGGGCCTTGTCACCGGCGGCTTGCAGGGCGTGGACCTCGGCATGTGGCTCGCCGGTGCGCACGTGCCAGCCTTCGCCGACGACCTGCCCGTCCCGCACAAGCACACAGCCCACCCGAGGGTTGGGATGCGTTGTGTAATGGCCTTTTCGCGCCAGTTCAAGCGCGCGGGCCATGTAATGGGCGTCGAGGATGGCGAGTTCTGCGGGCGTATTCATTCTTTCACCGGTTCACGGGCCAGGCGATCGATCTCTTCGCGGAACTCATTGAGGTCCTGGAAGCGGCGATACACCGAAGCGAAGCGAATGTAGGCGACTTCGTCGAGCTTTTGCAGCTCGGCCATCACCAACTCACCGACCACCAGCGATTTGACCTCACGCTCGCCGGTGGCACGCAGTTTGTGTTTGATGTGCACCAGCGACGATTCGAGGCGCTCGACACTCACCGGGCGCTTCTCCAGCGCACGCTGCATGCCGGCGCGCAGTTTTTCTTCGTCGAACGGCTGGCGACTGCCGTCGGTTTTGATCAGGCGCGGCAACACCAGTTCGGCGGTCTCGAACGTCGTGAAACGCTCGCCGCAGGCCAGGCATTCACGCCGGCGGCGCACCTGTTCGCCCTCGGCGACCAGACGCGAGTCGATGACCTTGGTGTCGTTGGCACCGCAGAAGGGACAGTGCATGGTGGCAGGCAACAAAAAAAGGGAGGGCCATGGTAGCGCATCCCCGTGGCAAGACAAGCCATAGGGTTTGCGGTATACAGACGGCTATAGTGTTTGATCCATGGATTTCACCTTGCTGGAGCCGCAAATGTCCCTAAGACCGCTCGTTTTGCTCAGCCTTTTCAGCCTGCTGGTGGCCTGCGGCAGCAATGCACCCAAGCCCCAGCCGCCGACGCCAGGTCCTGCCTCGCAGGAAGCGCAGAAAAAAGCGCAGGAATCGGCCAACCTCGGGCCGTTACCGGCGTATCAACGTGAATTGAGCGGCACTTTGCAAGGCGTACCGGCCGGCGCCGAAGTCGAATTGGCGCTGCTGGTGATCGACGAAAAGGATCGCCCGCAACAATTGCTTGCCAGCTCCAGCTTGATCGGCACCAATCAAGTGCTGCCGTTTCACCTGCGTTTTAACCCGGAATCGTTCCCATCCGGTGCCCGCGTTGAGCTGCGCGGCCGCGCCAGCCAGTCCGGTCAGTTGATTTTGCATCTGCCGTCGCAGGTCATCTCGCAGCCAACCACCCAGGCTTTGGGTCAGCTGCAATTTGTCAAAGCGCCATGATTGTACCGTTCGACCTGCAACAGGCCTTGGGTGAACTGCTCGGTGATGCGCAGCTTGTGCCTGTCGCATTGCCCGAGACCGACCTGAAACTCTGGCTGATCGACGGCGACAACATGGACCGCGCGTTCAGCCCCGAAGAAACCCGACGGATTCTGCATGAACCTCCGTACTGGAGTTTTTGCTGGGCCAGTGGTCTGGCAGTGGCGCGCTACCTTGCCGAATCCCCCGAGTGGGTCAAGGGCAAGCGGGTACTGGATTTCGGCGCCGGTTCGGGTGTTGCGGGGATTGCCGCCGTGAAGGCCGGCGCGCTGGAGGTGGTGGCCTGTGACCTCGACCCGCTGGCGATTGCCGCGTGTCGGGCGAATGCTGAACTCAATGACGTAGACCTCAACTACTCCACCGACTTTTTCGCCGAGGCGGACCGGTTTGATCTGATTTTGGTCGCGGATGTGCTCTACGATCGCGCGAACCTGCCATTGCTCGATGAGTTTTTGACCCGCGGAAAAGAGGCGCTGGTGGCCGATTCGCGCGTCAGGGATTTTCGTCATTCGCTGTATCAGCGCATCGAAATGCTGGAGGCCATGACCCTGCCGGATCTGGCCGAACCTGAAGAATTTCGGCATGTGAGTCTCTATCATGCGCGGCGCTGCTAAAAACATCGCGAGCAGGGATGTTCGGTGTGACATAGATCACTTGTGGGAGCGAGCCTGCTCGCGATGGCGATTTGTTCGGCAACACAAGACTAACTTCCACCCCGCTTTCAGCCATACCCCGCCTGGCCTTATAGTTGCCCCATTCATGCTTCCAAGAGATCCCCCATGAGTCAGGAAACGCCGTACATCTTCGACGCCACGACTGCTGATTTCGACCAGTCGGTGATCGAGAACTCCTTTCACAAACCGGTCCTGGTGGACTTCTGGGCAGAATGGTGTGCGCCCTGCAAGGTGCTGATGCCATTGCTGCAGACCATTGCCGAGAGTTATCAGGGCGAGTTGCTGTTGGCCAAGGTCAACTGCGATCTGGAACAGGACATCGTCGCCCGTTTCGGGATTCGCAGCCTGCCGACCGTGGTGCTGTTTAAAGATGGTCAACCGGTTGACGGCTTTGCCGGTGCGCAACCGGAATCCGCCGTGCGGGCGATGCTGGAGCCTCACGTACAAATGCCGCCACCGGCCGCCGCCGACCCGTTCGAGCAGGCTCAGGCCTTGTTCGATGACAGTCGTTTCGCCGACGCCGAAGCCGTGCTGAAAGTGCTACTCGGTGAAGACAACACCAACGCCAAGGCACTGATCCTTTACGCCCGCTGCCTCACCGAGCGCGGTGAGTTGGGTGAAGCGCAAACCGTGCTCGACGCGGTCAAGAGCGATGAACACAAAGCGGCCCTGGCCGGCGCCAAGGCGCAGATCCAGTTTCTCGGTCAGGCCAAGGATTTGCCGGATGCGGCAGACCTCAAAGCGCGCCTGGCGAAAAATCCGCAGGACGATGAAGCGGTGTATCAGCTGGCGGTCCAGCAATTGGCTCGCCAGCAGTACGACGCAGCGCTGGATGCGTTGCTCAAGCTGTTCATCCGCAATCGCAGCTACAGCGAAGGCTTGCCGCACAAGACCTTGCTGCAGGTGTTCGAACTGCTGGGCAATGACCATCCGCTAGTGACCACGTACCGCCGCAAGCTGTTTGCTGCGCTGTACTAAGCCGGTTCGATCCACCTGTAGAGCGGCGTATCCCCGCCGCTCGACACTTTCACATCGGCGCTATGGCGCAAGCGCACCAACAAGCGCTTACCCGACGCTGCGCTGCCGGTCAGTCCTTCCAACTGATCGAGCAAATCCGGCCCGCTCAATTGTCCGGCCTGACGCAACAGGTCCTTGGCGATCTGCCACAACGCCTCATCCTGAGTCACCGGTTTGGCCGGGGTGACACTGGCCTCGGGCTGGCTCACCTGCAACTGCGCGCCGAGACGCGCCCAATCGCCGTCATCCATCTCCAGCGTCAAATCCACCGGCCAGTCGCCGATGCTTCCGCGTATACGCAACATACGTCTGCTCCTGCACATTTCTGACCTGCATGCTCCCATGGGACTTGTGCAACGCCAAGTAGCCGGTCAAACTCCTCGCACTTACGTTATAAGATTACATAACAATTTCTTCATTTTACTTATCGGAGACCCGCCATGCGCCGTCTGCTGCTCGCTTTGCCGTTTGCCTTGTTGCCGCTGGCCGTCGCCCACGCCGCTGACGAACATGATCATGAGCACGGCAGTCTCGGCGCCCACGAACATGGCGTCGGTCGCTTGAACGCAGCGCTGGACGGCCAGACCCTGGAGCTGGAACTGGAAAGCCCGGCGATGAACCTGGTGGGTTTCGAACACGCCGCCACCACTGACGCCGACAAGGCCAAGGTCGCCACCGTTCGTGCGCACCTCGAAAAACCACTGGTGCTGTTCAACCTGCCAAAAGCGGCCGGTTGCGAGGTCTCCATGCAGGAACTGGAAAGCCCGTTGTTCGGAGACAAACCGGACGCCGATGATCACGATGAAGACGCCAAAAACGAACATCATCACGACCACAGCGAAATCCATGCTCACTACCAATTCACCTGCGCAGCTCCCGGCGCCCTGAAAAACCTGGACCTGGCGAACATTTTCAATACGTTCCCGGCGACTCAGAAAATTCAGGTACAACTAATCAGCCCAAGCGGGCAGCAAGGCGTTGAAGTGACAGCCAAAGCGGCCCCCCTGAAATTCTGATTCACCGCAAATCCCCTGTAGGAGTGAGCCTGCTCGCGATGAGGCCATAACCTTCAACATCTGCATTGACTATCACACCGCCATCGCGAGCAGGCTCACTCCCACAGGTTAATTAACACCCATGAAATCGGCGCTATGACCCAAGCACTCATCGAACTGTCCGACCTGGGCTTCAGCTGGCCCGGTCACCCGCCGTTGCTGGATATCCCGGCGTTTCGCCTGGAGCCTGGCGAAACCCTGTTCCTAAAAGGCCCCAGCGGCAGTGGCAAGACCACCCTGCTCGGCCTGCTCGGTGGTGTACAGAAGCCTGATCGCGGCAGTATTCGCCTGCTTGGCCAGGAACTGACCGAACTCGGCGCCGGTGCGCGTGACCGTTTCCGCGTCGATCACACTGGCTACATCTTTCAGCAATTCAATTTGCTGCCGTTTCTGTCGGTGCGCGAGAACGTCGAACTGCCCTGCCACTTCTCCAAATTGCGCGCTGAACGGGCGAAACAGCGCCACGGCAGCGTCGATCAAGCGGCGGCCACCCTCCTCGCTCACTTGGGCTTGAAGGACGAAAGCATCCTCAGCCGCCGCGCCGACTCGCTGTCCATCGGTCAGCAACAACGCGTGGCCGCTGCACGAGCACTGATCGGCCAGCCGGAGTTGGTCATCGCCGATGAGCCGACGTCGGCGCTGGACTACGACGCTCGGGAAAATTTCATTCGCCTGTTGTTCGCCGAATGCCGTGAAGCCGGGTCGAGCCTGCTGTTTGTCAGCCATGACCAGAGCCTGGCGCCGCTATTCGATCGCCACCTGTCGCTGGCCGAGCTCAATCGCGCCGCCACCCCGTCCGAGGTCTGAGATGTATCTGTTTCGTCTAGCCATGGCCAGTCTGGCTAACCGGCGCTTCACCGCGATACTCACAGCGTTCGCCATCGCCCTGTCGGTGTGCCTGCTACTGGCCGTGGAACGGGTGCGCACCGAAGCCAAAGCCAGTTTCGCCAGCACCATCAGCGGCACCGACCTGATCGTCGGCGCCCGTTCCGGGTCGGTGAACTTGCTGCTGTATTCCGTGTTCCGGATCGGTAACGCCACCAACAACATCCGCTGGGACAGCTTCGAACACTTCGCCAACAACCCGAAAGTGAAGTGGGCGATCCCGATGTCCCTCGGCGATTCCCATCGCGGTTATCGGGTGATGGGTACCACCGAGGCGTACTTCGAGCATTACCAGTACGGCCATCAGCAACACCTGGAGCTGGCCGACGGCCGCGCCTTCGCCACCGATCCGTTCGAAGTGGTGCTCGGTGCGGAAGTGGCCGACGCGCTGCACTACAAACTCGGCGACAAACTGGTGTTGGCCCACGGCGTTGCGGTGATCAGCCTGGTCAAGCACGACGACAAACCCTTCACCGTGGTCGGCATTCTCAAACGCACCGGAACCCCGGTGGACCGCACGCTGCACATCAGCCTTGGCGGCATGGAGGCAATTCACGTCGACTGGAACAACGGTGTGCCAGCTCAAGGCAAAAGCCGTATCAGCGCCGATCAGGCGCGCAACATGGACCTCACGCCGCAAGCGATCACCGCATTCATGCTCGGCCTCAACAGCAAGATTTCGACCTTCGCGATGCAACGTGAGATCAATGAATTCCGTGGCGAGCCGATGCTGGCGATCCTGCCCGGCGTGGCGCTGCAAGAACTGTGGAGTTTGATGAGCACGGCAGAAAAAGCCTTGTTTGTGGTCTCGCTGTTTGTGGTGCTAACCGGGTTGATCGGCATGCTCACGGCGATTCTCACCAGCCTGAACGAACGTCGGCGCGAGATGGCGATTCTGCGATCGGTGGGCGCCCGGCCATGGCACATCGCGACCTTGCTGGTGTTGGAGGCGTTTGCCCTGGCGCTGTCCGGGGTAATCGCCGGCGTGGCATTGCTCTATGTGTGCATCGCCGCGGCCCAGGGCTACGTGCAGGCCAATTACGGTTTGTACCTGCCACTGGCGTGGCCGAGCGAGTATGAATGGATGTTGCTCGGTGGCATCCTTGCCGCCGCCTTGCTGATGGGCAGCGTGCCGGCCTGGCGCGCGTATCGCCAATCGTTGGCCGATGGCCTGTCGATCCGACTATGAGGACGTTGAACATGCCCCGCGCCTTGCTTGCGCTGCTGATGCTGGTCGCCCTGCCCCTGTGGGCCGCCCAGCCGAAAGATTTGACCTGGTCAGAAATGATCCCGCCGGACGCCGCGCCGGAAGTGCCAAACATGACGCCCCTGCACGACCTGTCGCAGATGAGCAACACGCTGTCTGCCGAGTCGGCACCCGCAGCCAAACAGGACATGCCGAATGCGCCGGTGGTGAAGGCCCTTGATGGCCAGAATATTCGCCTGCCGGGCTACATCGTGCCGCTGGAAGTGAGTGAAGACGGGCGTACTACTGAGTTTCTGCTGGTGCCCTATTTCGGTGCCTGCATCCACGTGCCGCCGCCACCGTCGAACCAGATCGTGCACGTGAAAAGCGAAGTCGGCGTGAAGCTGGATGAGCTGTATCAGCCGTACTGGATCGAGGGGGCGATGCAGGTCAAGGCATCAACCAGTGAGTTGGCGGATGCTGGATACCAGATGGAGGCCGACAAGATTTATGTGTATGAATTGCCGGAGTGAATCCGGCAATTGTGTGTTGCCCACAAGATCGCTATCGCTGTTTCATTGAGCTGAGTCAAAAAACCTTAGCAAGCTACTTAGTACCATGGGGCATCAAAAAATTTAAACGCCCTTTGGAGCCCTCCCATGCACAAGTTTTTACTCAGCGCGTCGCTGGTTGCCCTCGCGCTCACAGCCCCACTCGCCCACGCCTTCGAGGCTGGCGACATCCTTATTCGTGCCGGCGCAATCACTGTAGACCCAAAAGGCGACAGCTCCAGCGTCAAGGTAGACCAAGGCCCGCTGGCCGGTGCAAACCTGGGTGGTGAAGCCACCCTGAGCAGCGACACGCAACTGGGCCTGAACTTCGCCTACATGTTTACCAGCCACTGGGGTATCGAGTTGCTGGCAGCCACCCCGTTTGAGCATGACGTGAAACTCAAAGGCACGGCTCTGGGCTCAGCAGCCAACGGCAAACTCGGCACCATTAAACAGCTGCCACCGACCTTGAGCGTCGTGTACTACCCCCTGGACCCGAAGTCCGCTTTCCAACCGTACCTCGGTGCAGGCATCAACTACACCGTGATCTACGACGAACACGTCGGCAGCGAAGCCCAGGCCAAGGGCTTCAGCAACTTCGAAGCGGATAACTCTTGGGGCATGGCGTTTCAGGTTGGTGCTGACTACATGATCACCGACAACATCTTGCTCAACGCCCAAGTGCGCTACATCGACATCGACACCACCGCGACCGTTGAAAACAACGCGATTGCACCGGGCACCCGGGCAAAAGTCGATGTGGACGTAGACCCGTTCGTTTACATGGTGGGCCTGGGTTACAAGTTCTAAAGTACGTTCACGTGGTGGTGAACCTGGCCTTTGTAAACATCGCCATAGAAGCGAATACCGGCCACAAAAAAGGCGCCCTTCAAGGGCGCCTTTTTTGTGATCGCGAAAATATCAGCGCCCCAACAACCGCGCCAGACCAACACTCATCGGTGTCTGCGCAGGGTAGGTAAAGCGCTCCAGCAAACGCCGGTTGTTCGCCCGCGAATGGCGGATATCGCCAGAACGCGCCGGGGCGTAGCTGATGGGCGGCAACTCCCCAACCACCGCTTCCAGCGCTTGCAGCATCTGCTTGAGACTGGTTGCCTGGTTCCAGCCGACATTCACCGCGCCGATTTCAACTTGCGGTTGTTCGATGGCCTGCACCAGCAGGTCCACCAAATCCTCGACGTAGACGAAATCGCGCGTCTGCTCGCCGTCACCGAACACAGTGATTGGCAGGCCTTTCTGCGCCCGTTCGCTGAAAATGCTGATTACCCCGGAATACGGCGAGGACGGATCCTGACGCGGGCCAAAGATGTTGAAGAAGCGGAAAATCACCGGTTCCAGTGCATGCTGGCGACGATAGAAGTCGAAGTAGTACTCGCTCGCCAGCTTGTCCGACGCATACGGCGTCAACGGCGCTTTAGGCGTGTCTTCGTCGATCGACTGACCTTCGCCATTGTTGCCGTAAACCGCGGCACTGGAGGCAAACAGCACGCGTTTGACGCCGGCCTGGCGCATGGCTTCGCAGACATTCAGCGAACTGATGAAGTTGCTCTGGTGAGTCTTCACCGGGTCGTCAACCGATGCCTGTACCGAGGCCACCGCGGCCAGGTGCGCCACAGCGCTGCAACCGACCATCGCCTGAGCCACCAGCGCAGCATCGGCGACGTCGCCGACGATCAATTCGAGGTTGGGATTGTCCAGCGGCAGGTTGCTGCGTTTACCGGTGGACAGGTCATCGAGAATGCGAACCGAGTGCCCCTTGGCGAGCAAGGCATCGGTCAGGTGCGAGCCGATAAAACCCGCACCGCCGGTGATTAAAACAGGTCCGTCAGCCATGGCGATAAAACCTATCCAGTAGGCCCGGGAGTGCGGCGCGCCAGGCGCGAGGCTTGATCCCGAACGTGTGCAAAATTTTCTTGCAGGCCAGCACTGCGTGTTGCGGCTCTTCGGCGGCATCCGGACGCGCGGCGTGAGCCTGGGCAGTCGGCGCTTCAATGGCCAGCGGATGCAGGCTGCGTGCTTCGGTCAGGATGGCCTGCCCCAGTGCCAGCGGCGTGGTCGCCTCATGCCCGGCGTAATGATAGGTGCCCCACAGCGGCGCGGCACAATCGAGTTGTTTGAGCACAGAGATAATCACACGGGCCGCATCGTCGACCGGTGTCGGGTTGCCCCGGCGGTCGTCGGCCAGCAGCAGTTCGTCCGGCGTCTCTGCCCGCGCGAGGAAGCGCCCGAGCGTGCCATCAGGACTGTCATCGAGCAGCCAGCCGAAACGCAGCAATACGTGCTGCGGGCAGGTCGCGCGAACACTTTGTTCGATGCGCCACAACGACTGACCGCGCAACCCCAACGGGACTGGTTCGTCTTTTTCGCTGTAGGCAGTGGCACGGGAGCCATCGAACACGCGATAGCTCGAGGGTTGCAGCAGAACAATGTTGTGATGCTGGCACAGTTCGGCCAGACGTTCGATTGCTCGCTCCTGCCCGGCCAGACGTTGCTCGCTGACCACTTCCGCCTGAAACCAGTCGAAGTAGTAGGCGAGATTGATCAACGCGTCCGGGCGGGTGTCGTCGAGCAGTTGCGTCAGGCTCGCGGCATCCCAGCCGTCTTGCGGGGGGCGGGGGGCGAGGAAGCCGATGTCTTCCTCCGCACCGAGGCGAATCAGCGCCTGCCCAAGGGCATTTCCGCCGCCCAGTAACATAAGGCGCATTCGCATAGAGTCAGCAGGCCCAGTCTGATTGGAACGATGGTTTTTATCGAGACGGCCCGCGGGCCATGTCGTTGATAGATTCTGGAATCGTTGCATTTTGCGGGTTTAGTGCGCAACCGTCATCCGTAAAGTGTAGTGATCGTGGATATGAAGAGTGGCTACTGGCCTCATCGCGAGCAGGCTCGCTCCCACAGGGGATTTGGGTTGATGCGCAGATCCAGTGTGGGAGTGGGCCTGCTCGCGATGGGACCAGAGGGTTCGACGCAGATCCCAAACGGTACTTGCAACTTGCCCATCCCACCCGCATAAATTGCTTCATGAATCTGCCAATCCCGACGGACATCGCCCTGGCAGGCTTCCACCCCGCCGTCAGCGCCTGGTTCAGCAACACCTTTGCGACGGTCACAGCCGCCCAGGCCCGGGCGTGGCCATTGATTCGCCAGCGCCGCTCGACCCTGATCGCCGCGCCTACCGGGTCCGGAAAAACCCTCACTGCCTTTCTCGCCGTCATCGACGACCTGGTTCACCGGGGTCTGGAAACCGACGACGGGCTGCCAGACGAAACCCTGGTGGTCTATGTTTCGCCGCTCAAGGCCTTGTCCAACGACATCCAGATCAACCTGCAAAACCCGCTCGCCGGTATCACTCAGCAATTACGGGTGATGGGCCTGCCCCCATTGCAGATCAACACCGCCGTGCGCACCGGCGACACGCCGCAAAAAGATCGCTCGGCCATGCGCAAGACCGCGCCGCACATCCTGGTGACCACCCCGGAATCCCTCTATGTGCTGCTCGGTTCCGACTCCGGCCGACAGATGCTCGGCACCACGCGCACGGTGATCGTCGATGAAATCCACGCCATCGCCGCCAGCAAACGCGGCAGCCATTTAGCCCTGAGCCTTGAACGCTTGCAGGCGCTGTGCGCAGAACCGCTGGTACGCATTGGTCTGTCCGCCACGCAAAAACCCATCGAAGCGGTGTCGCGCTTTCTGGTGGGCCGCGACCGTCCTTGCGACATCATCGACATCGGCCACGCCCGCCCACGGGACCTGGACATCGAAGTCCCGCCCGTGCCGTTGTCCGCGGTCATGGCCAATGATGTGTGGGAACTGGTTTACGACCGTCTCGCCGCCCTCGCCCGCGAACACCGGACCACGCTGATTTTCGTCAACACTCGGCGCCTCGCCGAACGCCTGAGCCGGCATCTGAGCGAACGCCTCGGCAAGGACGCGGTGGCCGCGCACCACGGCAGCCTGGCCAAAGAGTTTCGACTGGACGCCGAACAGCGGCTCAAGCGTGGCGACCTGCAAGTGCTGATCGCCACCGCTTCGCTGGAATTGGGCATCGACATCGGCGACGTCGACCTGGTGTGCCAAATCGCCTCGCCGCGTTCGATTTCCGGGTTTCTGCAACGGGTCGGCCGCTCCGGGCACCAAGTGGGAGGGACGCCCAAGGGCCGCTTGTTCGCCACCACCCGCGATGACCTGATCGAATGCGCCGCGCTGCTCGATTGTGTACGGCGCGGCGAACTCGATACGTTGCAGATTCCCATAGCTCCGCTGGACGTACTTGCGCAACAAATCATCGCCGAAGTCAGTTGCCAGGAATGGCCGGAGCAAGCGCTGCTGGAGACGTTCCGCAACGCCTCGCCCTATGCCGAACTCGATGAAAAACACTATCAGGCGCTGCTGCACATGCTCGCCGAGGGATACAACGGGCGTCAGGGCATTCGCAGCGCTTACCTGCACCGCGACGCCGTCACTCGCACCCTGCGCGGTCGTCGGGGCGCCAAACTGACCGCCGTGACCAGCGGCGGGACAATTCCGGACAACGCTGACTACAGCGTGTTGCTGGAACCCCAAGGGCTGAACATCGGCAGCGTCAACGAAGACTTCGCGGTGGAAAGCATTGCCGGGGACGTGTTCCAGTTGGGCAATACCTCCTACCGAATCCTGCGGGTCGAAACCGGCAAGGTCCGGGTCGAAGACGCTCAGGGTCAACCTCCGACCATTCCGTTCTGGCTGGGTGAAGCGCCAGGTCGCAGCGCGGAATTGTCCTTTGCCGTCGCTCGCCTGCAAGCGCACCTCGACGAACTGCTCGGCGCCGCACCGGGCCACCTGCAACCGGCCCTCGACTGGCTGACCGACACCCTCAGCCTGAACTGCGCCAGCGCCGAGCAACTGGTCGATTACCTCGCCCGGGCGCGCCTGACGCTGGGCGCCCTGCCGTCACAAGACACGTTGCTGATGGAGCGCTTTTTCGACGAGTCCGGTGGCACGCAACTGATCATTCACACCCCGTTCGGCAGCCGCATCAACCGTGCCTGGGGCCTGGCCCTGCGCAAGCGCTTCTGCCGCACCTTCAACTTCGAATTGCAGGCTGCCGCCAGCGAAGACGCGATCGTGCTGTCGCTGTCCACCAGCCACAGTTTTGAACTCGACGACGTCTGGCGCTACCTGCACAGCAACAGCGCTGAACACACCTTGATTCAAGCGGTGCTCGACGCGCCGCTGTTCGGCGTGCGCTGGCGCTGGAATGCCGGGGTCGCCCTGGCCCTTCCGCGCTATAGCGGCGGACGTAAAGTCCCACCGCAGATCCAGCGGATGAAAAGCGAAGACCTGATCGCCAGTGTCTTCCCCGATCAGATTGCCTGTGTGGAAAACCTCGCCGGCGAGCGCGAAATTCCCGACCATCCGTTGGTGGAACAAACCCTCGACGATTGCCTGCACGAGGCGATGGACAGCGAAGGCTGGCTAGCATTACTGCGGCGCATGGAACGTGGCGACGTGCGGCTGATCAGTCGTGACTTGCCAGCGCCGTCGCCGCTGGCGGCGGAAATTCTCAGCGCCCGGCCCTACACCTTTCTCGACGATGCACCGCTGGAGGAACGCCGCACGCAGGCGGTGCTCAACCGGCGCTGGACCGACCCACAGTCCACAAACGACCTCGGTGCGCTGGATGCCGAAGCGATTCAAGCTGTACGCGATGAGGCGTGGCCGGCACCCACCGGCCTCGATGAAATGCACGAGGCATTGATGAGCCTTGCGTGCATCACCGATGCCGAGGCGCAGGCCAATGCGCGCTGGCTCGATTGGCTGAGCACCCTGGCCGACAGCGGTCGTGCCAGCCGCTTGCAAATCAATGCCGAGAAATCGCTATGGCTGCCATTGGAGCGGCTGACCTGCTTGCAGGCGATTTATCCACAGGCCACTTTGTTGCCGGCACTGCAAGCGTTGCCGGGTTTCGATGAAGCTTGGGCGCCAGACGAAGCCATGCTTGAAGTGATCCGCGCGCGGCTCAGCGCGTTTGGGCCATTGCCGCTCACAGCGATTGCCGAACCGCTGGGATTGGCGGTAAATCACGTCACCCAGGCCTTGGCGCAACTGGAACGCGAAGGCTATGTGTTGCGCGGCCGCTTCACGCCCGGCGCAGGGTTTGAGGAATGGTGCGAACGGCATCTATTGGCGCGAATTCATCGCTACACCGTCAAGCGATTACGCCGGGAAATCGAGCCGGTGGCGTTGCAGGATTTCATGCGTTTTCTGTTCGACTGGCAGCACCTGTCGGCAGCGACTCAAGGCCAGGGCAGCGCGGTGTTGCCCGCCATCGTCGGTCAGTTCGAAGGCTATCCCGCCGCCGCGTCATCCTGGGACAGCGACATTCTGTCGGCGCGAATTAAAGACTATTCACCGGGTTGGCTGGATGATCTGTGCCGCAGCGGCAAACTGGTCTGGACACGCCTGACCGCTCGCAACAAAGGCGCCAGCACGGCATTGCGCAGCACGCCGATTCTGTTGTTGCCGCGCAGTCAGGTTGGCTTGTGGAGCGGCTTGACCGAGCAGACACCGATCAGCGAACTGTCACCCAAAACACAAAAGGTTCACGCAGCACTCAGCCAACACGGCGCGCTGTTTTTCGATGAGGTGATGCACGAAGCTCATCTGCTGCGCTCGGAACTGGAAATCGCCTTGCAGGAACTGGTCGGCGCCGGACTGGTGAATGCCGACAGCTTCGCCGGCTTGCGAGCGTTGATCACCCCGGCCAGCAAACGCCAGAATCGCAGCAGCCGACGCGGGCGCGGGGCGTTTGTCGGCGGCATGGACGACGCCGGGCGCTGGGCCTTGTTACGCCGCGGAACTCCTGCGCCGATTGTGGATAACCAACGTCCGGCGCCCACGCCGACCGAGACACTGGAACACATCGCCATGACCTTGCTGCGACGCTACGGCGTGGTGTTCTGGCGTTTGCTGGAACGTGAGGCGGATTGGCTGCCGAGCTGGCGCGAATTGCTGCGCACGTTTCATCGGCTAGAGGCTCGGGGCGAGATACGCGGCGGGCGGTTCGTCAGTGGTTTGGCCGGTGAACAGTTTGCGTTGCCCGAGGCGATACCGTTGCTGCGCGAAGTACGTCGACGGCCGCATGACGGGAGTTTGATTGCGGTGTGCGGGGTTGACCCGTTGAACCTGGCCGGGACGCTGTTACCGGGGGCGAAGGTGCCGGCGTTGGCGAGTAACCGGCTGGTGTATCGCGATGGGCTTCCGGCGGCGGCGGAGATTGCCGGCAAACAGCATTTTTGGCTGGAGTTGGATCAGCCGTCGACTGCCGAATTGCACAGCAAATTGATCCGGCATTGAGGTCGACCGGGCAAGCCATTTCATTAGGGGATCTCTGTCGTTCACAAATTCTGTGTTCACTGGAGATTCAATGTGGGAGCGAGCCTGCTCGCGAAGAGGCCATCAGCATCCATACAAACTATTGGGTCCTGGGCTGATCCGGCATCAACACCGCCGAATGCTCCGATACCGGCCCGTCATCCTGCTCATCCATCTGCCGCTTGGGCATAAAAACCTGTTGTGGATACGTCTGCGCGAAATGCACCCATGGGCTGTTATCCACAAGCTTTTTCAAACGCTGGTTGAAGGCCCGGCTCACCGCATATTGCCCCCCCGACACGGTGCGGAACTGCGCCGTCAGCACCACGCCATTGAGGTCCATTTTGTCGACGCCGAATACGTCGAGCGGCCCTTGCAGGTTGTACTTGAGAAACGGGTCGTCGCTGATCGAATGCCCGGCCTCGCGGATCAATTCAATCGCCTTGTCGACATCGGTGTCGTAAGTGAACTGCACCGAGAAAAACGCATACGCGAACTGCCGGGACTGGTTGGTCACGGCCTTGATCTGGCCGAACGGCACCGAGTGCACAAAGCCCTTGCCGTCGCGCAGTCGCAGGGTGCGGATGGTCAGGCCTTCGACCGTGCCGGCATGCCCGGAATCGAGCACCACCCAATCACCGATCGACAAGGTGTCTTCAATGATGATGAACAACCCGGTGATGACGTCCTGCACCAGTTGCTGGGAGCCAAAACCGATGGCCAGCCCCACGACCCCGGCACCCGCCAGAAACGGCGCCACGTTGATCCCAAGGTTAGCCATGGTGGTGATCGCACAAATCACCACCAGCAGGATTTTGACCGCGTTGCGAAGCAGCGGCAGGATGGTTTTCACCCGCGTACTCGGCTGGCGGGCTGAGCGTTTGTTGACCGGTGGTTTCAGGGCTTCCTGAATCGCCGTGTCGAGCACCACCCAGACCATCCAGGTCACCAGGAAAATCAGACCTATGCGGCTCAGCGAATCACTGATCGCTCGCCCGACCGTGTTGCTCATCGCGAACTCCAGGAGTGAAACACCCCAGATACGCCCCAGGATATCGATGAAAACAATCGCCATGCCGATCCGCAGTAACGCGTGTGAAAGGCTCAGGAAGCGCTCTTTGTAGGCATTGCTGCGACGCGCCGCTTGCTCGCCGCGGGACTTGAAAAGGTGATGCAGCGTCGTGCTGAGAAACACCGTCGCAATCAACAACACGGTGGTGAACAGTGCGTTGCGCAGCACCTGCTGATTGTCGTCGCTGATGCTGACCAGGTTGATGACCGAGACCATCACCATCAACAGAATCGGCCAATACCACAGACCGGAAAATATCCGCAGCGTCTCGCGCAGTGCCGGCTGTTTGAGGCGCTGGGCCAATGGCAGAATGCGGATCAGATGAGCGACCGGGCGACGCATCTTGATCACCAACAGACCAAAGGCTATCGAGGCCCCCAGCCCGGTCAATACCGCGACGCTGCTGGTGAGATTGCTGCCTAACTGGTGGGCGATCTGCGGGCTGGTCAAGGCATCACTGATAGCGACCAGAAAGCCGATTCCAAACAACGGCCGTGGGCTGTATTGACGAAGAATCTGCACCGCCCGACGCTTGTGGCCGGCATTGAACAGGACCACCAATGTCAGCACCAGCGAGGCGGCGAAGATGCCGCTGCTGGTGGCATAGGCGAAACACAATGCCAGCGCCCGGCCGGCCGACACAGGCAAGTAGTGGCTGACCAATATCGTCAACGGCAGGCTGACCAGCGCCGGAATGCTGTAAGGCAATGCATAACCGAGCACCGCCTGACCGCGTTCACGGGTGAGCAGCAAGCGGTGCCGACTCAGACGCGTGGCCAGCATCCCGCCAAGCATCCAGAGCAACGCAAAGACGCCCATCCAAACGCCGGACAACAGCAGGAAATCCCCCGCCACGCTCCAGCTGGAACGCGCCGACGGATGATTGACCAGTTGATCGACTTCATCGGCGGCGCGATCTGCGCGCAGTCGCCAGGCATCGACCAGATCTTCGTTGAGATCGAGTTTTCCCTCGACCTCATCGATGCTAGAACTGATTGCTCCCAGTAAACCACCCTGGACCAGCGGCTCCGGGTGGGCCGGTGGTGTCGCGGCGGTGCTGGTCGCCGGCAGGCCCGGTATCGCCGCCGCTTGTAGCCCGGCGCCGCCAGTCATGAGCAGTAACGCCAGCAGTATCGCAGTCTTGAACTGATGCAAAACGGGGAGCTCCGTCGAAAAAGCCTGTAAGGAACTGATCGAAAAATGGCGGGCAAGTTCGGTTTTTGCCGAAGGATAAAGGACTCGGCCATTCCCTGTGGGAGCCGGCTCGCACCCACAAATAACTGTATAGCACTATCGATATTTGACCTTAACGCAAATATCAAATGCTCCCCCCTGTATTTTTCCGCCTAACCCGAACCCCGACACTGCGCTCCAATCACTTAAACCCACCGGAGTTGCAGCCATGCCCATTGCTTTGCTCGCGCTGACCCTCAGCGCCTTCGCCATCGGGACGACCGAGTTCGTCATCGTTGGCCTGTTACCCACCATCGGCGCCGACCTTGGCGTCAGCCTGCCGTCCGCCGGTCTGCTGGTCAGCCTCTACGCCATGGGCGTGGCCATCGGCGCCCCGGTGCTGACCGCCCTGACCGGCAAAGTCCCGCGCAAGATGCTGCTGTTGTCGCTGATGGTGCTGTTTACCCTCGGTAACCTGCTGGCCTGGCAAGCGCCGAGCTACGAGTCGTTGATCATTGCGCGGATCGTCACCGGCCTGGCGCACGGGGTGTTTTTCTCGATTGGCTCGACCATCGCCACCAGTCTGGTGCCCAAGGAAAAAGCCGCCAGTGCGATCGCCATCATGTTCACCGGCCTGACCGTGGCGCTGGTCACCGGCGTGCCGTTAGGGACCTTCATCGGTCAACATTTCGGCTGGCGTGAAACCTTCCTCGCCGTGTCGGCATTGGGCGTCATCGCCTTCATTGGCAGCCTGCTTTACGTGCCGAAGAACATCGCCCACAGCAAATCCGCTTCGCTGTTGCAGCAATTGCAGGTGCTCAAGCAACCGCGCTTGTTGCTGGTGTATGCCATGACGGCAGTTGGTTACGGCGGTTCGTTCATCGCGTTTACCTTCCTGGCGCCGATTCTTCAGGACATCGCTGGTTTCAGCACCGGCGCGGTCAGCCTGGTGCTGCTGGTCTACGGCGTTTCGGTGGCGGTGGGGAACATCTGGGGCGGAAAACTGGCGGACAAACGCGGCCCGATCAGCGCGCTGAAAATCATCTTCGCCTTGCTCGCCGCTGTGCTGTTCGTACTGACCTTTACCGCCGGCAATCCATGGCTGGCGCTGGCCACGGTACTGGTCTGGGGCGCCGTCGCCTTCGGCAACGTACCGGGTCTGCAAGTGTATGTGGTGCGTTAGGCTGAACATCACACCCCGCAGGCGGTGGACGTGGCGTCAGGGCTGAACATTGCGGCGTTCAACCTCGGCATCGCCGGTGGTGCGTGGGGTGGTGGATTGATCGTTGCACATATGGGGTTGATTCATACCGCATGGATCGGTGGTTTGGTGGTGTTGGTGGCCTTGGCGCTGACGGCGTGGAGCGGTCGGCTTGATCGGTTGGGGCCGGTGTATGCCGAACCGGCTGAAGGCACCACCCGAATCTTCGCCGGACACTGATTAACCCTGCGGTGGTTTGTTGAAGGTGTGCCGTCTGTAGTCCCGTCGAAACTTTCTCGCCGGCCAGGCAGTCATCAAAAGACAGGGCTATCCGATGACCATCAGGCGGGAGGCGATATGGCGGCGATTCATATTGGTATTTCAGGCTGGCGCTACACGCCCTGGCGGGGAGATTTCTACCCGAAGGGGCTGACCCAAAAGCGCGAATTGCAATTCGCGTCGCGGGCGGTCAACAGCATTGAAATCAATGGATCGTTTTACGCCCTGCAACGGCCGCAACGTTACGCCCAGTGGTACGCCGACACCCCGCCGGGCTTCGTCTTCAGCGTCAAAGGCCCGCGTTTCATTACCCACATCAAACGCCTGCGGGACATTCATTACCCTCTGGCAAACTTTTTCGCGTCCGGGGTGCTGGAGCTAAAGGAAAAACTCGGGCCGATCCTCTGGCAATTCCCGCCCAACTTTAAATTCGACCCCGAGGTGTTCGAAAACTTTCTCGAACAATTACCCCACGACACTCAACAAGCTGCCGCCCTCGCCCGCCAACACGACTCGCACCTGAGCGGTCACGCCAGCCTCACGGCGTACGAGAAAAAACCTGTGCGTCATGCCGTGGAAATCCGCAACGAAAGCTTTGTCGACCCAGCGTTCATCCGCTTGCTCAGACGCTACAACGCCGCGCTGGTGATTGCCGATACGGCGGGCAAATGGCCGTACCGTGAAGACCTCACCAGCGATTTCGTTTACCTGCGCCTGCATGGTGCCGAAGAGCTCTACGCCAGCGGCTACACCCCGCAGGCGCTGAAACGTTGGGGCGACCGGATCGACGCCTGGGTTCATGGCCAACAACCGTCGGACGCGCAATTGATCGCCCCTCGGCACAAACCCAAGTCCCGCAAATCCCGCGAGGTGTTCTGTTATTTCGATAACGACATCAAGGTCCGCGCGCCCTTCGACGCGCGGCGCCTGCTTGAACGCTTCCACCTCGACCACGAACTCGCCACCGCCCCCGGTGAGCCGGCGGCCGAAGGCGTGCTGCCATGAACGTTCCCGAGCCGCTCGGCGCTGCCGATGATCCGTCGCCCACCCTCACTGCCGTACACCGCTTCACGGTGCTGACGGTCAACACACACAAAGGTTTTACCCCGCTGAATCGGCGTTTCATCCTGCCGGAGTTACGTGAAGCGGTGCGCAGCGTGGCGGCCGACGTGGTGTTTTTGCAGGAAGTCCACGGCGCCCATGAACAGCATCCCATGCGCTACAGCAATTGGCCGACGATGCCGCAATACGAATTCCTTGCCGACACTTTGTGGCCGCAGTTCGCCTATGGCCGTAACGCGGTCTACCCGGCGGGCGATCATGGGAATGCCCTATTGTCGAAATTCCAGATCATTGAGCATGACAACCTTGACGTCTCGATTAGCGGCCACGAAAACCGTGGCCTCCTGCATTGTGTACTGCGCCTGCCCGGTGACGGCCAAGAAGTTCACGCCATCTGCGTGCATTTGGGGCTGCGCGAAACACATCGCACCGAACAGCTCAAACTATTGAGCCGACGCCTGGCAGAGTTGCCAGATGATGCACCGGTAATCGTTGCCGGGGACTTCAATGACTGGCGCCAGCGGGCCGATACGCTGCTCAAGCCGTGTGGTCTGCGCGAAGTGTTCGCCGAACATCACGGCAAACCGGCGCGCAGTTTTCCCGCGCGAATGCCGACGTTGCGACTCGACCGCATCTACGTGCGAAACCTCAAGGCCAGCCGTCCGCAGGTGTTGGTGGCACGCCCCTGGTCACACCTTTCCGACCACGCACCGCTGTCGGTGGAGATCGAGTTATGAGCATCCCGTCGATGGAAGAAACCCGCGTGGAAAACTTAATCACCCCCCCGACGACCGGCAAACCCGGCGTGGTCGATGTCGACTATGGCTGGCAAGGCAACAACCGGGTCGAGTTGCTGGAAAACGGCGAGGCATATTTCCCACGGGTGTTCGAAGCCATGCGTCAGGCCAAGACTGAAATCCTCCTGGAAACGTTCATTGTGTTCGAGGACAAGGTCGGTAACGAGATGCAGCGAGTACTGATCGACGCTGCCCGGCGCGGTGTGCGGGTCACCGCCAGTCTCGACGGCTTTGGCTGTGGCGAGTTGAGCACCGGGTTTCTGGCCGCGTTGAGCGAGGCTGGTGTGCACATTCAGATATTCGACCCGGCGCCGAAGCACCTGGGCATTCGCACCAACTGGTTCCGCCGTCTGCACCGCAAAATCGTCGTGGTCGACGGCACGATTGCCTTCATCGGTGGGATCAATTTTTCCGCCGACCATTTAGGCGACTTCGGCCCCGAGGCCAAGCAGGATTATTCCGTTGAAGTGCAAGGCCCGGCGGTGGCCGACATTCATCACTTCGCCCTGCTGCAATGCGGTCGCCCGGCCCGCGCCAAATACTGGTGGCAGCGACGCCGGCAACGGCGTTCGGAAATGGCCTTCAACGATCATGACGGCCAGGTTCGGCTGGTGTACCGCGACAATGGCGACCATCGCACCGATATCGAAGAGGTTTACCGGTTGGTGTTGCGCAGTGCAAAGCGCCGCGTGGTGATCGCCAACGCCTACTTCTTTCCCGGTTATCGCTTGCTGCGCGAGATCCGCAACGCGGCGCGCCGGGGCGTCGAGGTGCGGCTGATCCTGCAAGGGCAACCGGACATGCTGGTGGCCAAACTCGCAGCGCGCATGACCTATGACTATCTGCTCAAGTCGGGCGTGCAGATCCATGAGTATTGCGAGCGCCCCCTGCACGGCAAAGTCGCGCTGGTCGATGAAGACTGGAGTACCGTCGGCTCAAGCAACCTCGACCCATTGAGCCTGTCCATGAACCTGGAAGCCAACGTGTTGATCCGCGACCGTGCGTTCAACCGCACGCTGTTCGAACGCCTTGAACACCTGAGCGACAACCACTGCAAAGCGATGTCCTTCGAAACGGCTCCGCGCGGACGAATCTGGCACATGACGGTCGGCTTTCTGGTGTTTCACTTCCTGCGGCATTTCCCGGCCTGGGCGGGTTGGCTACCGGCACACAAGCCGCGCCTGAAAGCCTTCACTCAGCCGACCGGGAGTAATCAACATGTCCCGCGCTGAAGCTCATTCGACCCGCCACACCGTGCACCCGGCGAAAACCCGTTGGAGCCGTTGGAAACGGCTATTGACGATGCTGTTTTTCCTGGCGCTGATCGTCCTGTTGACGATGCTCGCCCAGCGTCTCGAATGGAACGAAGTGTTCGACACCCTCGCCGACTTCAAGGTACGTACGCTGGTCATCGCCTCGGGCCTGACGCTGTTGAGCTTTTTGGTTTACGCCTGTTTCGACCTGATCGGCCGCAGCTACATTCGCCAGGACCTGACGTGGAAACAGATCCTGCCAGTGGGGATCATCAGCTACGCCTTCAATCTCAATTTGAGCGCGTGGGTGGGTGGCATCGCCATGCGCTATCGGCTGTATTCACGATTGGGTGTGAGCAAGGGCAATATCGCGAAAATCCTCGGCTTGAGCCTGGCCACCAATTGGTTTGGATACATGGTGATTGCCGGCGCAGTGTTCAGCACCGGACTGGTGCGAATGCCGCCCGGCTGGAAATTGAGCAGCGATGCATTACAAGGTGTGGGCGTACTGTTGCTGCTGGTGAGCGCGGGCTATCTGGCGGCCTGTCAATTTTCCAAGCGTCGGGAATGGGCCATTCGCGGGGTGGAAATCAACCTGCCGTCACTGCGCATGGCGGTGCTGCAACTGGCACTAGGGGCGTTGAACTGGTCGCTAATGGCGGCGGTGATTTTTACCTTGTTGCCGAGCAAGCTGGACTATCCGCTGGTGCTGGGGGTGTTGTTGATCAGCGCCATCGCCGGGGTCATCACGCATATTCCGGCGGGGCTTGGCGTGCTGGAGGCGGTGTTTGTGGCGCTGCTGCAACACGAGGTTTCGCGGGGCAGTCTGGTAGCGGGATTGCTGGCGTATCGGGCGATTTATTTCATCTTGCCGTTGTTGATTACGCTGGTGATGTATCTGGTGGTGGAGGCCAAGGCCAAGTCGTTGCGGATCGCCAAGAAACCTTCCTGAGAATTGCGGTGAGGCGGGCGCCGCCATCGCGGGCAAGCCCGCTCCCACAGGTTGAACGCAATCCAATGTGGGAGCGGGCTTGCCCGCGATGGACTGAAGAACACCGAAGATTTTTCAGGTCGATTGAATAATGCTCAACCGCTCACCCACCACCATTTCGGTAATCCAGTCCACCAGGATCGAGGTGTACGCCTGCTGTGAAACCGGTTCGCTCAAGGCGTGATCGGCGCCGTCGATAATCCGGTGGGTCAGCGAGTGGGTCTGCTGACAGGCCGCGCGGTAACTCATGATGGTCGCATGGGGCACATAGTCGTCGGTCTCGGATTCAACCAGCAGCACGTCACCGGTGAAATTCGAACAGGCATGCAGCGCCCGGTTGCTGTCAGCGCGTATCAGCGTGCTGCGATAATCGCGCAAATCAATCTTGTCCAGGTCACGCTTGGGCGTGTGCCATTGATCGTCGCGGTACAGCGCCGGCACCCGCAACGCCAGCCAGCGCACCGGACGCAATGACGTCAGGATGGAAGCCAGATAACCGCCATAACTGGTACCGACCACCGCAATGGCCGACGTATCGAGCGCGGGGTGCGCGAGCAATCGGTCATACGCCGCCAACAGGTCGCGCAAGTTGTCTTCACGGGTGACGCGCGTCAGCGGGATTCCAGTGCCGCCAGTGTGACCGCGCAAGTCGAAGGTCAGGCATACGCATCCCAGACCGGCGATGCCTTTGGCCCGCTCCAGATCCCGTTCCTGACTGCCGCCCCAACCATGCACAAACAGCACACCGGGGACTTTGGATTTGGGGCTGAGAAAAGTCCCGCTCATCTGCTCATCGTCGATGTCGATCTGAATCGTTTCGCTTCTAGCCGTCATAGGATTTGACCGTTACGTACTTGAGTAGAAAGTCACTGGTTTGCGCCGGTCCGCGATACACCTCGATGGCGTCCGCCGGCAACGGCTGGTCGATGTAGGTTTCGACTGAGGACACACGAATCGCGCGCATCCCCGGATCGTTGACGAAGCTCTGCAATGCCGCCACTTCTGCGCTGCTGGCACCGCCCATGCGCCAGGATTGTTCCAGCACGCCGCTGCGCTGTTTGCCGTTGCTGTCCATGCCCTGGGCGATGTCGTAATTGCGCCGCGAGGCATAAAAACCGGGATAGGCCTCATCGGCGGCGCTGTCAAACACCTGCGCTTGCTGGATCGCCAGCCGCACATCGTCAGGCAGCGGCAGCTTGAGCAGGTCCTCGTAATAACCCGGCACCACCAGCAGGTTGGAACCGCCGTACACCCACTCGCCCTGCCCGTCTTCGATCAAGTATTGATCACCGCAGTAACTCAGCACGGTGTCGCCGATAAAACTCTGGCCGACACTGTGGGTGATCACATTGCCCAGGTCCTGTTCCAGCACCACGCCTTCGGCGAACAAGTTGCTGGCGTTGGGCCTGGCGAGGATGGCGTCGAACTGATCGAGACTGTCGATCACTTCTTGCCCGCGTCCGGCGCAGGCATGCACTGGCTTGAGACGGATCGGACCGCTGTAGATCAAGTGTTCGGCCGCGGGTCGCGCATCGTCGAGGGAGAACACGCTGAGGCCCTCCAGCACCACATTACGCACGCGTTCGCAGAACAGCGGGGACCAACCAGGCGGGGCGTAAGCATTTTGGTTGAGCAAACCATGGCTGATGGCTTTGGTGCAGATGAAGTCGTGGTCAACGTAACCGCCCCACAAATCTTCCGGCCCGCATACGCCCACTTGCCGGGCGGCGGTAACGCCCACCAGCGTCTGGGTAGGCAACACATAAAGGTCGCGGCCGTTATGCTGCGCCTGATCGAAACTACCGCCGTATTCAAGGCCTAGAATCTGCGCCAGCCAACGGGCGAGGGCGCGATTGGTTTCGACTTCGTGCTGCGGCGCATCGGAGTGCACGGAATGGGCGACCACCAGTTTTTTGCGGTTTGTTGGGGTCATGCGTCCCCCTTCAATTGGCGTTTGATGAGTGTAGAGGGAGGGGTGCAGAGATCAGGCCAAGCGACGTTTTATGCAAACCACTGATGAATCAGTTGGTTGTGGAAACGCTGATGGCATCAGGCCTGTTTTATTCTGCACGACCGCCGCCTCATTTCCTGCATTTTGCACGATTCAGCTTCGCCCTCTCCCACAGGGGATTTGAGGTGCTGCGGCTAGCGGGTAGCAGCCACCGGCGACACACCAAACCGTGTCCGGTAATCACTCGGAGCCAGCCCGGTAATTTTCTTGAACGTCGCTCGAAACGCACTTGGGTCCTGATACCCCACGGTCCAGGCAATGTGATCGATGGTGCCGTTGGTGAATTCGAGCATTTCCCGGGCCTTGCCGACCCGCAGGTGCTGGCAGTATTCGGTCGGTTTGAGCCCGGTCGCCGCGCGGAACCGACGCAGGAACGTGCGCTCCTCCAGCCCTGCCCGCTCGGCCATGGCCGTCAGCGACACATCGGTCGCCCCGGTACTTTGCAACCAGTGCTGAACCTTGAGAATCGACGCATCGCCGTGACTGAGAATCGGTGAAAAGTTGCTGCCGCACTCGCTCGCACTGTCGCTGTGTTCCACCACCAGAAACCGCGCCGTGCCGGTCGCAATGCTTGGTCCCAGCAAACGGTCCACCAAGCGCAACCCCAACGCGGACCAGGCCATCAGACCGGCTGTGGTAATCAGATCGCCGTCATCGACAATCGGCGTATCGGCCTTGAGCTTGATCGTCGGGTAACGCTCGGCGAAGGTTTTGGCCGAGGTCCAGTGAGTGGTGGCGCTGCGGCCGTCGAGCAAACCGCTTTCGGCCAATATTATCGAGCCCACGCAAACACCACCGAGCGTCGCGCCGCGAGCATGTTGCTGACGAACCCATTCGAGCAAGCCCTGCGGCATCTGACCGGCGTGAAAACTGGTAATCGACGGCGGGATCAACACGGCCACCAAGGCCGAGTCTGGTGCAGGATGACTGTCGTAGACCCGAATCGGGGCCTGATCGCCCTCCACTTGCCAATGGCTGACCCGCAGCAGCGGCAACCACGCAACCTGATGCTCGGCGGCGATCCGGTTGGCTACCCCGAACAGGTCCGTCAGCCCATGCACCGCCGCCATCTGCGCACCGGGATAAATCAGCACGCCCAGCTCGGCGATTGGCCTTTGTGCATCCATTGTCAGTTTTCCCCCTTCTATTGTCGGTGCGACCAATCCTCGGATGGCCTGCTAAACCCAATACTTCATTCCACACCCACCACGCACTTCGAGGACACCGTCATGGCCAAGCAAGCACTCATCGTAGTTGATATCCAAAACGACTACTTCCCACAAGGCAAGTGGCCGCTGGTCGGCGCCGACGCTGCGGCAGATAACGCCGTTCGTCTACTCAAGGCCTTTCGTGAGGCTGGTGATTCAGTGGTGCACATCCGCCACGAATTCACCTCTGACGCCGCACCGTTCTTTACCCCCGGTTCCGAAGGCGCGAAGTTGCACCCCAAAGTGCTTAACCACGCCAATGAGCCCGTCGTCGTCAAGCACTTCGTCAACTCGTTTCGCGAAACTAATCTGAAGTCGATCCTCGACGAGCAGGAAATCAAGGAACTGGTGGTGGTCGGCAGCATGAGCCACATGTGCGTCGACGGCATCACCCGTGCCGCCAACGACCTCGGTTACACCGTCACGGTCATCCATGATGCCTGTGCCTCACGTGACCTGGAGTTCAACGGTCTGACGGTGCCGGCGGCTCACGTCCACGCCGCGTTCATGTCGGCCTTGGGTTTTGCCTATGCCAGTGTAGTGTCCACCGACGAATTCCTGTCCCGTGATTAAACGCAGGTGAATGCGGACATGCCGGCCTTCGCCAAAAGCTGAGCAACACCTTGAAATACTACAGGCCCGCCTTGCTGCGGGCCTTTTCGCTTGCTGCAACAAAATCTCACACGTGAGCCATCGCTGGTGTACTTCTTTGGCTGTACGGTTGCCCACGCGTGAGATGTTCACAACGGAGTCACCCCATGAAAAGCCGCTCCCTGTCAGACTCGCCTCGCGAGCCTGCTGTTACTTCAAACATCCCTAAGGGAGAGCGTTCAAAACCGTCCGTGAAAAAACCATCAAGCTTCTATATGAAGCAGATGCGTGCAGGCCTGGCATCCACCGGCTATGTGAAACACGAAACTTGGGTGCTTCCGGAAAACCGAAGCTTGCTCAAGCAGATGGAGCAACAGCTACGCCAACCGATTCTGGCTGGCTCATTCATGTCGGAGAATTACATGAGCGCAAGCAACAACTGGAACATCGATAGCCTCTTCAATGCCCTCAAGGCGCTTGATGAGGTGGCTTCGCATGAGATCACACTGTCCTTGATCCAGAGCGCCGAACCCAGCCTGCGGCTGGAGATGAACGAGTTTGGTGGTCTGCCAATCCACATCGCCATCGCCGGTGAGCAGATCATCGTCGACACCGTTCTGGTCGATGTCGAGTCCATCAACGACGTGCCGGCCTTCAACGATGCCGTGTTGCGCAGTCGGGAAATGTTCCCTCTGTCCTCGATCGGTATCGAGTCCATGCCCAACGGCCAAATCGTTTACAACATGTTCGGCGCGCTGAGTTCCGACTCCAGCCTGACCAACGTGGTGACCGAGGTGAAAACCCTGGTCGACAACGTCCAGCGTGCCATCGAAGCCTTCGAACGCTTCTTCAAGTAATTATCAGGAAAGGAAGATCCAATGACTCAGTCCATCTGGAGCAAGTTGTTCACCGCGTTGCGCGGCGGCGCCACCGAAGTGGGCGAATCAATCGTCGACCAGCAGGCCCTGCGCATTCTCGACCAGGAAATTCGCGATGCTGACAGCGCGCTGGCCAATGCCAAGCGTGAGCTGGTTACCATCATGGCCAAGCACAAACTGTCGGCCGACCGCGTCAGCGAGCACAACGCCAAAATCAAGGACCTGGAATCCAAGGCCATGGCCGCGATTCAGGCCAACCGCGAGGACCTGGCGATGGAAGTGGCCGAAGCGATTTCGACCCTGACCAACGAACTTGATGTCGAGCAAAAGCAGGCCAGCGAATTCGGTGGTTACGCCGACAGCATGCGCAAAGACATTACCAAGGCCGAAGCCCGCATCAAAAGCCTGCGCCAGCAAGTGGACATGGCCAAGGCGCGCGATAGCGTACAGAAAGCCCAGGTCAGCGCATCCATCGCCAGCGGCGGCGCCAACGGCAAGCTGGAAACCGCCGTCGGCACACTGAACCGTTTGCAGGCCAAGCAACAGCAACGCGCCGCAGAACTGCAAGCGCAGGACGAACTGGCCGACGCATCGACCGGCAACGACCTGGAGCGCAAACTGCGTGAAGCCGGCATCACGCCGAACGAAGGTAGCGCCAACGCGATTCTGGAACGCCTGAAGCAAAAATCGGCCGAGTAACCGTCCCTGGCGCCAGGCGTAAAACCTGTGGGAGCGAGCCTGCTCGCGATGAGGAAGTGTCAGTCAACATCGACGTTACTGACGCTCCGCCTTCGTCGGAACGCCGCCCGGAGCCGGCTCGCTCCCAGAATGGATTGCGTTTCAGTTTTGTCGAGTTGAGGTCACGGATGGATGCCCTGAAGGGTTTCAAGATAATCGCCGGCTTGGCCATCTTCATGGTCACGCTGCAAGTGATCAATGCCGCGACCGGCTACAGCCTTATGGCATTCGGTCTGGTCCCGAGAACCGTGCACGGACTGCTCGGCATCGTCACTTCACCTTTTTTACACGCGTCCTTCTCGCACCTGAGCGCCAACCTCGTGGCCTTTTTGGTACTCGGCACGCTGGTGATGGTCGACGGGCTCAATCGGTTCATGGCCGTCAGTGCCATCATTATTTTGCTGGGCGGCTCGCTGGTCTGGCTGTTCGGCTTTACAGGCGTACACATCGGCGCCAGCGGCTGGGTTTTCGGGCTGTGGGTGTACATTCTGTCGCGCGCCTGGTTCCAGAAGAGCTGGGGCAATGTGATCACGGCGGGCCTCGTCGCCCTGTTGTATGGCGGCCTGGTCTTTGGCTTTTTACCTCGGCGGGGCATTTCATTCGAGGGCCATCTGTTCGGGGCATTCGCCGGTTTTATTGCCGCCAAAGTACTTTTATCCACACCTCGTGGCAGATTGAATGCCGCCCGGTAAGTGCACTTGAACACTCAGATGCCGAAGCGATTGCATCGTCTCCACTCGCCTCAAGGAAATGTCCAATGGGATGGTTTAAACAGTTGATGGGGCTTGAGGCTCCGAACACGGAGACAAACACCCAGTCGAAATGGACCGCCAACGACACGTCACCGATCACCGGCCCGCTGGGCTTGGCGTTGGGCAAAGGCGTGATGTTCGACACCAGCCTGAGATTGTTGCTCGACGGCAATACCACCGTGACGATCCCGGGCTCCCAGCAGATCTGGAGCGCCGGCACCGTCGATCTCGGGCAGTCGACCTGGCTCTCGCGCTATTACATGAACGATGAAGACTACTGGCTGCAAGTGCACACCACCGGCGCAATCGCTGGACAGGTCGAGTCGGTGATCCTGTTCAACTACCTCAGTTACATCACCATCAGCAGCGAAGCGGAACTGCGTCGGCTGGCCGGACCGCAAAGCCCGATCGGGCTGCCGACCTACACCCACAACGGTGTCGAATACACCCGCGAATGGGGCACCGAGAATGGCCAGACAGAACTGGTGGCGCTAAGCGAACAGCTGAAAAATCCGGATGAGTCGTACAGCATCGAGCACCGTTCGATGCTGTACGCCCGCGAAACCGGCCTGACCGATCGCCGGGAATTCCTGCTGTTCTCCGTCGAAGAAGACGCCGAGGGCACCATCAGTTTGAGTACGTCGCTGGGTATCTCGCTGTACACCACCGACCTGAACATTTTTTAACAAGGAAGACGTCCATGCTAGAAGCACTCTCCATCTCCCTGAACCCGGCGGCCGTGCTCGGGTTTGTTTCGTACATCCTCGGCGCCGCCGTGCTGTTCGCGCTGTTCCAGTTCATCTACACCCGCATCACCCCACACAAGGAGTTTGAACTGATCCGTTCGGGCAACGTGGCCGCTGCGATTGCACTGGGGGGCGCCATCATCGGCTTCGCCATTCCGGCCAGCAATGTGATTGCCTATTCGATCAGCCTCCTCGACTTCGTCGTCTGGGCGGTGATCGCCGCGTTCGTGCAACTGCTGGCGTTCCTGATGACCAGCCTGGTGCTGAAAGGTACCTCTGAGCGCATCAAAAAAGGTGAAATCGCGGCGGGCATCTATGTCGCGGCAGTGGCCATCAGCGTCGGCATGTTGAATGCCGCGTGCATGACCCCTTCCCAGAATTGATTGCGCAGCGGAGCCCCCGATGAAACGAAGCAAGTACGTTCAGCTCTCGCTGGCAGCATCGGTCGCCATGGCGATATCCGGTTGCGGGCCAACGGAAAAAACCTACCCGGTGCAGAAGAAATACAGTTTTCAGTCCGTTCAGCAATGCGCCGATGAAAAACTCCCGGTGGACGTCTGCTCGGACGCCTACATGAGCGCCATGGCCGAGCATCGCCGTATTGCGCCGGTGTACGACAACCAGGCTGATTGTGATGCTGACTTTGTCGCCGACTGGTGCCAGCAGGATTCCGCTGGCAAGTTCATCCCCAAGCTCGGCGGCTTCGAGCTCACAGCCGATGGCCAGGTGACGCAATCCCAGGTAGACGCCGCCAAGGCGCAACTGCCGGCCTCGGAAGCCAACACCGGCGGTTCGGGATTTTCCACCAGCAGCCTGCTCACCGGGCTATTGATCGGCAATATGCTGAGCAACAACCGCAACAGCTATTACTCCCAGCCGGTCTACCGCTACCGCGATAATCGCGGAAACTACGGCACCTCAACGCTTAACCAGCGCATTGCCAACGGTTCAACGTTCAACCGGTCCAACCAGGCAAAGTACGGCGGCAGCTACACCAATTCCATCAGCAAATCGGCCAGCAAGCCGGTTTCCGTTGCTTCGTCGACGTCGCGTGGCGGCTTCGGCAGCAAAGCCAGTGCACGCAGCGGCTGGGGCGGCGGGTCGAGCAGTTAAGGAAACCGGGCCATGAAGAAGATTCGTTGCGCAGAGCGTCATGACTGGAAACAAACTGCCGAAGGTCTCGGTTTTCTGTTCCACACCATCGACGACGAACCCTATTGGGACGAGAGCGCGTATTACCAGTTTACGCTCAAGCAAATCGAGAACGATCTGGAAGACCCGACCACTGAGATCCATGAGATGTGCATGGACATGGTCGCCCGCGTGGTGCAGAACGAGGAGTTGCTGGAGCGCCTGAGTATTCCACCGGCGTTCTACGACATGATTCGCACGTCATGGCTCGAAGGCCACCCGCACCTGTATGGGCGCATGGATTTCTCCTACAACGGCACCGGGCCGGCCAAGTTGCTGGAACTCAACTACGACACGCCGACCAGTCTGTATGAGGCCGCGGCGTTTCAATGGGGCTGGCTGGAGCAATGCATCGAGCGCGGCTTGCTGCCCAAGCATGCCGACCAGTTCAACAGCATCGATACCAAACTGCATCAGGCCTTCGCTCAACTGCAGCTCAAGCAGCCGTTCTATTTCGCCTCGATGAAACACTCGGTCGAAGACAAAGGCACCACCGATTACCTGCGACTGGTCGCGGAAAAGGTCGGCATCGAATCACGCCACATTGATATCGAAGACATCGGTCTGACCAGTGACGGACGCTTCGTCGATCTTGAGGATCGCTGGATTCCTCATCTGTTCAAGCTGCACGCCTGGGAATTCATCTTCCACGAGCCCTTTGGCGCTGCAATTGCCCAGAGTGATACGCAGTTTTTCGAGCCGGCCTGGAAATCCATCGTTTCCAACAAGGGCATCCTGCCGTTGCTGTGGGAATTCAACAAAGGCCACCCGAACCTGCTCGCGGCGCACCTGGACCCAGATCCCAACAAAGCAGTGCCCAAGGGCTGGGTGCGCAAACCGTTTTTCTCCCGCGAAGGCGCCAACATCGAGCTGCAAACCGCCGAGGGCCTGATCGTCAAAGAGGACGGGCCCTACACCGATGCGCCGTTTATCCTTCAGGAGTTCGCGCCGCTGCCCAAGTTTGGCGACAGCTATACGCTGATTGGCTCTTGGGTGATTGGCGATAAGGCAGCCGGGATTGGTGTGCGGGAAGACAACAGTTTGATTACCAAGGATTCGAGCCGGTTTTTGCCGCACCTGATCCTTGACTGAGCAATCCATCGTTCATAAAAAACGCCTGGTACCGTGTATCGGGCGTTAGGGTGAAACAGGTTCAGAACTAGACAACGACAAGACATATGCCTGAAAAGCCGGATAATGGCGGCCAATTCGTCTAGCCCGTTATTCTGGTAATCCCCCATGGAAATCAAAGTCAACTTTCTCGACAACCTTCGGCTTGAAGCAAAGTTCGATGACTTCACCGTGGTCGCCGATCAACCTATCCGCTACAAGGGCGATGGCTCGGCACCGGGTCCGTTCGACTACTTTCTGGCTTCATCAGCATTGTGTGCGGCTTATTTCGTGAAGTTGTACTGCGACACTCGCAGTATTCCCACGGAAAACATCCGCCTGTCGCAGAACAACATTGTTGACCCGGAAAACCGCTACAACCAGATTTTCAAGATTCAGGTCGAGTTGCCGGCGGATATCTCCGACAAGGACCGCCAGGGCATCCTGCGCTCCATCGACCGTTGCACTGTGAAAAAAGTGGTGCAAGCCGGGCCTGAGTTTGTAATCGAAGAGGTCGATAACCTCGACGCCGATGCCCAAGCGTTGTTGATGCCTGCTTCTAACTCAGAAGCGAGCACCTATATCGCCGGCAAAGACCTGCCGCTAGAGCAAACCATCGCCAATATGTCAGCCATTCTGGCGGACCTGGGCATGAAGATTGAAATCGCTTCGTGGCGCAATATCGTGCCCAACGTGTGGTCGCTGCACATCCGCGATGCGCACTCGCCGATGTGTTTCACCAACGGCAAAGGCGCAACCAAAGAAGGCGCATTGGCGTCGGCGTTGGGCGAGTTTATCGAGCGACTCAACTGCAACTTCTTCTACAACGACCAGTTCTGGGGCGAAGACATCGCCAATGCGCCGTTTGTGCATTACCCGGACGAACGCTGGTTCAAGCCTGGCCGTAAAGATGAGCTACCAACCGAAATTCTCGACGAATACTGCCTGAAGATTTACAACCGCGACGGCGAACTGCGCGGGTCCCATCTGATCGATACCAACTCGGGCAATGAAGAGCGCGGCATCTGTTCGCTGCCGTACGTGCGCCAGTCGGACGGCGAGGTGGTGTATTTCCCGTCCAACCTGATTGAAAACCTGTTCCTGAGCAACGGCATGAGCGCCGGCAACACGCTGGCCGAAGCCCAGGTGCAGTGCCTGTCGGAGATCTTCGAGCGCGCGGTCAAACGCGAAATCATAGAAGGCGAATTTGCCTTGCCGGATGTCCCGGCCGAAGTGCTGGCAAAGTACCCCGGGATCCTCGCCGGTATTCAGGCGCTGGAAGAGCAAGGCTTCCCGGTGCTGGTGAAGGATGCGTCCCTGGGCGGTGAATTCCCGGTGATGTGTGTCACGCTGATGAACCCGCGCACCGGCGGTGTGTTCGCCTCGTTCGGCGCTCACCCGAGCCTGGAAGTGGCGCTGGAACGCAGCCTCACCGAATTGTTGCAGGGCCGTAGTTTCGAAGGCCTCAACGACCTGCCCCAACCGACGTTTGAAGGGCACGCGGTGACCGAGCCGAATAACTTCGTCGAACACTTTATTGACTCCAGCGGCGTGGTGTCGTGGCGCTTCTTCAGTTCCAAGTCGGATTACGAATTCGTGGAGTGGGACTTCTCCGGCCAGGGTGAAAACTCGAATGCCGAGGAGGCCGCAACCTTGTTCGGCATTCTCAAAGGCATGGGCAAAGAAGTGTACATGGCGGTCTACGAGCATATCGGCGCAACGGCATGCCGCATCCTGGTGCCGGACTATTCGGAAATCTATCCTGCGGATGATCTGATCTGGGATAACACCAACAAAGCGTTGTTCTTCCGCGCCGACATCCTCAACCTGCATCGCCTGGATGAAGAAGAGCTGCAATCGCTGGTTGAGCGTCTGGTGGAAAGTGAGCTGGACGATTACACCGACATCACCTCCTTGATCGGCATCGAGTTCGACGACAACACGGCGTGGGGTCAGCTGACGATTCTGGAGTTGAAACTGCTGATCTATCTCGCCTTGCAGCAATATGAAGAGGCGAAAGAGGCGGTGGAAATGTTCCTGCAGTACAACGACAACACGGTTGAACGTGGCTTGTTCTACCAGGCTGTCAATGTGGTGCTGGAGATGAAGCTGGACGAAGACCTGGAACTGGAAGACTACGAGGCCAATTTCCGCCGGATGTTTGGCAACGAGCGTACGGATGCTGCAATCGGATCGGTGGACGGCAGCGTGCGTTTCCATGGCTTGACGCCGACCAGCATGAAACTGGAGGGACTCGACCGGCACCTGCGGTTGATCGAGAGCTACAAGAAACTGCACTCGGCTCGGACTAATGTGACCACGTTATCCAATTAACAGCGCCCACAAAAAAGCGAAGCCAGATCACTGGATTCGCTTTTTTGTTACTGACCACCCGTTTCGAGTGAGCAATCGTCAGTTCGGTTATCTGAAAACTCGCTTCCATGGCCTGGCCAAGAACACGGCGCAATTGGTGACGCTGCTTGCACTGTCGAACTTGTGGATGGCACGCCAGCATTTACTGAGCAATGCAGAAGAGGTGCGCCTGTAATATGGGAATAGCCGCCGCGAGGTGCTCACAGCGGCTAAAAAGACGGAAATGAGTGATTGATCTGAGCGTTGTGGATCGACTTGCCACTTTCAAAATCGGTGGTGGCCGAAGTCAGCCAAAAACACATGGTTACTTCAGACCACCTTTAACTCTTTATTGCATGATAGCTAATGACGTGGATGCGGTTTTTTTCATCAAATCCGCTATGGTGTCTCGGTTCTCGCTCAGCTGCAGCGATATCGGACTGAGAACCTACAGCGCTCCTCAGTCAACCCCGCGAGCTGCCGGGGCCGAGTCCAACCGACTGCAACAGTAGTGCACGCTCAGTTACACGTCGCCAAATCAGAAAGTCTTACTCAGTGTTTCCTCAGGAAGCCAAAGACGCGGCATGATTCATACACCACTCGCCCCCCAGAATTTTCCTACAACTCGCCCAGAAACCGCCACTTTATATCCCTAAAGATTATGGTGATAGTTGTAGGGCATTTCCTACAAAGCCAGAGTTAGTCAGTCTGCAACGATCATTAAAGCATTATGGATATTTGTGCCTCTCGCAACGCATGCGAGTGCAGAGTAGTTATTGAGTTATTTCAACCATTGGCTTTGGCTGCATAACATTATCAATTCAGCATCTTTCCTGCACATTTCCCGTACAGGGAAACGAGTAACTCTGCGCTCGCTTTAAACAAACAAATATCGATTCAAATACTTAATCAAGCAGGCTTGAGTCCATGAGCACAAGTACTTCTTTAGCCCGGTCACCCGAGCCTGGTGTTGCACATCCTTTTTTACTTCCGCCCCCGAAACTACCGACCCAGCTTGGACCTTTGGGTATTCGCTATGACTTTAATGATGGTGCCCGTTTGTTATTACCCAAAGGGGCATGGCATGTAAATCTTATTGATGCCGATTCGGGAAACATTCTATTCGCCAGCGACGTAGAGAGCGGCTGGGTACAAAGCACCAAGAAGTACTTTGTGCGTTTCACGATCAAGGTTTGGCAACGTGATCAACAGATCCCTGTACTCGATCACACGCTGGATCTTAAAGACAAACCTGTCCTGATCTCTTTTCCCGTTGGCACCCTGGGCGATCTCATCGGCTGGTTTCCTTATGCCGAGCGCTTTGCCCAGCGCCATGAGTGCCAGCTCGAATGCACCTTGGGCCGGGAAATCGCCGACCTGTTTGCTGATCAGTACCCCGATATCCGGCTTTCCACCCCTCAAGCGGTGGTGATGGCTGAACCCTATGCGACTTATCGCATTGGCCTGTTCTTTGGTGGAAATACCGCTCAACAGCCGATCGACTTCCGGGCGGTCGGTTTACACCGTACGGCGGGCTACATTCTGGGTGTTGATCCCGCGGAGGCTCCGCCGCGACTGACGCTCAATGCCAAGCGCCGCGTTATCGAACCCTACGTATGCATCGCCGCGCAATCGTCCTGCCAGGCCAAGTACTGGAACAACGGTCACGGCTGGCGCCTAGTGGTCGAACACCTCAAAAGCCTGGGTTATCGGGTGCTGTGCATCGACAAGCAGGCCACCCATGGCGTGGGCTTTGTCTGGAACCACATCCCATATGGAGCCGAGGATTTTACCGGCGATATCCCCTTGCGCGAGCGTGTCGACTTGTTGCAGCACGCGGCGTTTTTTGTCGGGCTCAGCAGTGGACTGTCCTGGCTGGCGTGGGCTGCGCGGATTCCTGTGGTGTTGATCAGCGGCTTCACTCTGCCCACCTGCGAGTTCAGCACCCCTTACCGAGTCTTCAACTCCCATGCCTGCAACGGCTGCTGGGACGACATGACAGTGCAGTTCGATCACAAAGACTTTTTCTGGTGCCCTCGGCACAAGGATACCGAACGCCAGTTCGAGTGCAGCCGACTGATCACCGGGCAACAGGTGATCAACCCCATCAACCATCTCCATCGTCAGCTGCAGCGTTCACACGCTGGTGACTCTCACCCAAAAAACATGAGTAATTGCTAATGAACCGTACATTTCGGCTGGTTTGGAACCACAGCCAGGAAAGCTGGATGGTGGCGTCCGAACATGCCAAGGGTAAAACCAAATCCGGTGTCACCGGCGGTAGTCGCAAACGGGCGCTGCTCTCGCTTACCTGCGTACTGAATATGGCTGTGCTGGAGCCTGCTTTCGCCTATACGCGTGACGTCACTTCCGGGATGACGGTGACCGGCGAAACCGTGGATACCTTCGGTCAATTTATCGACTCCGGTGGAATCGCCAATAGCGGTTTCATCACCTCGGCAGGCATCCAACATGTCAGCAGTGGTGGATTGACCAATAGCATGACCATCATGGGGGGGGGTGCCCAAAGAATTTTCTTTGGGGGCGTCGCCAATGACACGATCGTCCAGAATGGTGCCCAACATCTCGAAGGCGGAGTAGCCTTCCGCACGACAATCAACTCGGGCGGCAGTCAAACCGTCGGGTCAGGAGGAGTTTCCGGCGGGCCAGCCGGAGTCGCCAATGACACGACCATAAACTCTGGAGGTGAACAACATCTCTACAACGGCGCCACCGCCAATGACACGTCGATCAACGCAGGCCTCCAATATATCCACAGTGGGGGAGAAGCCCACCGCACGACAATCAACTCGGCAGGCGAGCAATTCGTCGCAGGATTAGCCGATAACACTACCATCACATCGTGGGGCACCCAGGTTATTCAAAATGGTGGCGTCGCCAATGGCACGATCATCAGTGGGAGTCTCGCCGCTCAGATTGTTTCCTCTGGCGGCAGCGCCAATGACACAAACGTCGGGAATGGTGGTGCTCAGCATGTCACGGGAGTGGCTCAACGCACGACAATCTTCGGAGGCGGGCAAATTGTCTCGGCAGGTGGATCAGCCGATAGCACGACCATCAACTCGGCAGGAACCTTAACGGTATTGGCAGGCGGTACAGCCACCAGCGTCACGCAAAATAATGGTGGGGTTCTGATTACCAGTACGGACGCGACGGTCGCGGGCACCAATAGTCTGGGGGCGTTTTCTGTCGACGCGACCACGCATTCAACCAATAACGTTCTGGTCGAGGGCCAAGGGCGACTCAGCGTTCTGGGTAACGGTACGGCCACGGACACAACCGTATCGGTTCTTGGCGCTCTCGAGGTCTCCAGCGGCGGTGTACTGGAAGGGATCACTCGGATTAATGATGGCGGACAGATCACAGGCGATGTGATTAATCACGGCAACCTGATCTTTAATCAGAGCAGCGACAGCGTGTTCTCGGGCCCCCTCTCAGGTAATGGCGAATTGACCAAGGACGGCGCCAACACCCTCACCCTGAGCGGACCTCTGACGTACACAGGGGGTACTCAGGTGAATGCCGGCAGCTTGTTGCTCCAGAGGGCGACACTGACAGGGGCGGTGACGATCCAGAACGGCGCGAACCTCGGCCTGCTGGGGGACTCCAGCATCGGCGGTCTCGAGGGGAGCGGTACGGCTGCGCTCGGCGCGCATGACCTGACACTCAATCGTGCCTCTGGCACGAGCGAGTTTGCCGGGCAATTGACGGGCACTGGCAATCTGGTCAAAGACGGTAGTTACACCCAGATCCTCAGAGGCGATGTAGCTCAAGGGTTTACAGGGAGTACTCAGATCAATGCCGGCAGCTTGATGCTCGATAGGGCAACCCTTACAGGGGCGGTGACGATCCAGAACGGCGCGAACCTCGGCCTGCTGGGGGACTCCAGCATCGGCGGTCTCGAGGGGAGCGGTACGGCTGCGCTCGGCGCGCATGACCTGACACTCAATCGTGCCTCTGGCACGAGCGAGTTTGCCGGGCAATTGACGGGCACTGGCAATCTGGTCAAAGACGGTAGTTACACCCAGATCCTCAGAGGCGATGTAGCTCAAGGGTTTACAGGGAGTACTCAGATCAATGCCGGCAGCTTGATGCTCGATAGGGCAACCCTTGCAGGGGCGGTGACGATCCAGAACGGCGCGAACCTCGGCCTGCTGGGGGACTCCAGCATCGGCGGTCTCGAGGGGAGCGGTACGGCTGCGCTCGGCGCGCATGACCTGACACTCAATCGTGCCTCTGGCACGAGCGAGTTTGCCGGGCAATTGACGGGCACTGGCAATCTGGTCAAAGACGGTAGTTACACCCAGATCCTCAGAGGCGATGTGGCTCAAGGGTTTACAGGGAGTACTCAGGTCAATGCCGGCAGCTTGCTGCTCGACAGGGCAACCCTTGCAGGGGCGGTGACGATCCAGAGCGGCGCGAACCTCGGCCTGCTGGGGGACTCCAGCATCGGCGGTCTCGAGGGGAGCGGTACGGCTGCGCTCGGCACGCATGACCTGACACTCAATCGAGCCTCTGGCACGAGCGAGTTTGCCGGGCAATTGACAGGTACTGGCAATCTGATCAAGGACGGTAGTTACACCCAGACCCTCAGAGGCGATGTGGCTCAAGGGTTTACAGGGAGTACTCAGGTCAATGCCGGCAGCTTGCTGCTCGATAGGACAACCCTTGCAGGGGCGGTGATGATCCAGAGTGGCGCGAACCTCGGCCTGCTGGGGGACTCCAGCATCGGCGGTCTCGAGGGGAGCGGTACGGCTGCGCTCGGCACGCATGACCTGACACTCAATCGTGCCTTTGGCACGAACCAGTTTGCCGGGCAATTGACGGGCACTGGCAATCTGGTCAAAGACGGTAGTTACACCCAGATATTCAGAGGTGATGTGGCTCAAGGGTTAGGTGGTCACACCGAGCTCAGGTCGGGCGTGCTCAAGCTCGACATCTCGGCAGCCGACGCGGCAGCATTCAACAAGACCGTCGTACTGAAAGGTGGCTGGCTGGACTTGTCCGACAGCACCGACATCGGTGACTGGAGCCGCCTGGTGCTCGACGATCAATCCAATGGCGTCGGCGGCGTCATCGGTTCCGGCGACTCCGTGTATTTGCAGGATGGTGATTTCAACGCCACGATCGGCCAGCCGGGTCGAGATAATCTCTACGTGATCAAGGATGGCAGCGGTGAAACCGTGCTGGGCGGCAATAACACCTACGTCGGCCATACCCGAATCAATGACGGCACCCTGACCATCCGTCAGGATGGCGCCTTGGGCGACACAAACCTGTCTCGTGAAGTCGTGTTCAACGGCGGTCAGCTGAAGGTCGACGGCAGTTTCGGCAGTCAGCGAACCTTGGAATTACGCCAAAATGGCGCGTTGCAAGTCACCGATGGCAACGATGTGACATTCAACGGAGGTGTTCTGGAAACCGGGGGGAGTTTCGACTTTACCAAGACCGGTAATGGCACCCTGACCCTGTCCGGTGCGCTGGATTATACGGGCACGACCTTTGTGGATGCCGGCACTCTGGCCCTGGACAACACCACTCTGACCGGCAATGTGGCGGGGCTGAGCGGTGCCTTGCTGCGCCTGCAAAACGGAGCCCGCTTGATTGGCTCGATTGACCCGCTCGATGTGACGCTGGAGTCCGGCACTCACTGGACCATGACCGCCGACTCGCTGATTGACACGTTGAACAACGCCGGCAATATCGACTTCCAGGCCCCGACGGGAGCCTTTGCCGCAAAGAGACTGACCGTCAACAACCTGAACGGCAACGGCGGCTTGATCACCCTCAATACCGCGTTGGGTGACAGCTCATCGTTGTCCGATACCCTTGTTATTGATGGCGGTACGGCGACAGGAGATACCCGACTGGGCATCCGTAATGCCAATGGCCTCGGCGATCAAACCACGGGCAACGGCATCCTGCTGGTGGATGCCGTCAATGGCGCTACCACCTCCACTGATGCCTTCAGATTGAATGCTCCAGTATTGGGTGGCGCCTACGAGTACACCCTGCACCGCGATTCGGCGAGTCAGGACTGGTTCCTCTCCTCGGATCTTGTAGATCCAGGCACTCCAGGAACACCTGACAATCCGGGGATACCCGACAATCCGGGAACACCTGACAAACCAGGAATACCTGACAAGCCGGGAACACCCGGTAAGCCTGACAACGATCGGCGCCCGAATTACCGCGCTGAAACCTCGTTGTATTCCGTGCTGCCCTCCATGGCACTGGACTACGGCAACGCGTTGGTCGGGACCCTGCACGACCGACGTGGAGCGTTTGCCAGCACGGCATACAACGACGAGCAACGGGTCTGGGCACGCACACTGGCCCAGAAAAACACGCACAATGGTGCCGCTAATGGCATCTATGGAAAGGGGGCGGCCTATGATTCCACTCTCACCGCACTTCAAATAGGAACGGATCTGTTCCAGCGCAACGACAGCAACGGCAAGGATCGCGCCGGGTTCTATGGCGCCATTGGTCAAAACAAAGGCTCAGTGGATCACTTTGACAGCCGTAATGCTGGCAATAACAACTTGACCGCCTACTCGCTGGGCGTCTATTGGACGCATATTGCCCCTTCTGGCTGGTATCTGGACAGTTTGCTGCAAGCCACTTGGAACGAGGTGCAAGCAAAATCGGCCAATGGACTGGATCTGAGCACTCAGGGTCTGGGCACCGCCGCTTCGTTTGAGGCCGGCATGCCATTTGATGTGGGCGGCGGCGTAGTGGTCGAACCCCAGGCTCAGGTGGTCTATCAGCACATCGGTCTGGACAAAGCACATGATCAGGCCGCCGGGATAGATTTTGGTGCGATCGATAGCCTGCAAACCCGGCTGGGCGCGCGCGTGGCCAAAACCTGGAGCAAGAGCGATCAGCTCCCGGTAACAGCGTGGGTGCGGCCGAGTGTGGTGAAAGAGTTCAAGGGTAATCCGACCACCAGCTTCTCCACCTCGACTCAAGGCGAAGTGGACTTCAGCTCGGATATGCGTGGCACGTCACTTAAACTTGATGGCGGCGTCGAAGGTCATTTGAGCGAGAGCATTTCAGTTAACACCCAAGTTGGTTATGGATGGGGTATTTCAAGCAACACCGATGGTGATGGATATAGCGCCCAGGTCGGTCTGACCGTCAAGTTCTAATGTTCTGAAGGTATCGCTCGGCGGCAAAGGTTTTTGATGTGGCTATCAAAACCTCTGCCGCCGTTTTTTGTTTGTCTGAAATATAGGCAGTCAAGGCACGGTTGCGAGCCCTGAACTCAGACACGATGAACAAGGTTGGCGCGTGCAGTGGAATACCGCTGACCTGGTCGACCAGCAGTGGGAAGCGCTCACCCGATTGAAAGGTCAGATGGCGGATCGCATATCGGAGACTCATTGTTTTCACGCCATAACTATTCAGTAACGAATAGGTATGGATCAGGAAACGGATTCGTAACAACGAAAAAGGCCCTTAGCAGAAGAGCTAAGGACCTTTATTTACACGAGTAAAAAGCTATACGTCAGAACGGGATATCGTCATCAAAGCTGTCGAAATCCGGAGCTGGCTGAGGTGCGGCCTGCTGCTGTGGAGCCGGACGTGACTGTTGCGGAGCCGACTGCTGCGGACGCGGAGCCTGCTGACGTGGAGCCGGGGCGGACTGCTGGTAGTTATTGCCCCCGCCTTGTTGGTCGCCCTGTTGTGGACGGCCGCCCAGCAATTGCATGGTGCCTTGCATGTCGACCACGATTTCAGTGGTGTAACGCTTGATACCGTCTTTTTCCCACTCGCGGGTCTGCAGCTTGCCTTCGATGTACACCTGCGAACCTTTACGCAGGTATTCGCCGGCGATTTCGGCAACCTTGCCGAACATCGAAACACGGTGCCATTCGGTCTTCTCGACCTTCTGACCGGTTTGCTTGTCGGTCCATTGTTCGCTGGTCGCCAGACTCAGGTTGGTCACGGCGTTACCGTTAGGCAAGTAGCGAACTTCGGGATCCTGGCCGCAAGTGCCGACCAATATGACTTTGTTAACCCCACGGGCCATAACGTTCTCCTAGGCTACGCACGCTGCCTCGGGCGGGTTGTTCACCAGGCGCTCGAGGGTGGTGCGATCCAATAGTTCGGTGTCCAATTTGATGTAAATCGCCGCTTCGTCTGCGACGATCACTGCATCTGTTACCCCTACGACGGCCTTCAGGCGCTCAACCAGACCCGCTTCGCGGATCGCCTCGGGCGACAACGGCAAGCGCAGACTCGTCACGTAGGGAGGTTCGCGCATGGTAACAGCAAAGGCCAGCCAGAGGGCAGCCAGACCGGCGCATCCAAGGAACACAACCGACAGACCGCCATGCTGATACATCCAGCCGCCGAGGATACCGCCGAGTGCCGAACCGAGGAATTGGCTGGTGGAATAAACCCCCATCGCCGTGCCCTTGCCACCTGCTGGTGAAACCTTGCTGATCAGCGAAGGCAACGAAGCTTCCAGCAGATTGAACGCGGTGAAAAACACCACCGTCCCGACCACCAGAGCCCGCAAGCTATCGCCGAACTGCCAGAAGAATAGCTCAGTGAGCATCAACGTCACGACGGCGCCGAGTAAAACTCGTTTCATTTTGCGTTTCTTCTCGCCGTAGATAATGAACGGGATCATGGCGAAGAAGGAAATCAGCAGCGCGGTCAGGTACACCCACCAGTGCTGCTCTTTAGGCAGACCGGCTTTTTCGACCAGTGCCAAAGGCAATGCAACGAAGCTCGACATCAACATCGCGTGCAACACAAAAATGCCGAGGTCCAGGCGCAACAGGTCCGGGTGCTTGAGTGTCGGAATCAGCGCCTGACGCGCGACACCCGACTCGCGGTGCTGCAACGGCCCGGTGGATTTCGGCACCATGAACATCACGATGACGATGCCGAACAGCGCCATGCCGCCCGTAGCGAGGAACAGTCCGGACAGGCCGAACGCACGGGTCAGCAACGGCCCGACCACCATGGCGACGGCGAACGAGAGACCAATCGTCATGCCGATCATAGCCATGGCTTTGGTCCGATGCTGTTCGCGAGTCAGGTCTGACAACAACGCCATGACGGCGGCAGAAATCGCCCCCGCGCCTTGCAGGATTCGTCCGGCGATAACGCCCCAGATCGAATCGGCATTGGCCGCCAGCACGCTACCCAGGGCGAAGACGATCAGCCCAAGGTAAATCACCGGACGACGACCAATACGGTCGGAAATGATGCCGAACGGAATCTGGAAGATTGCCTGGGTCAGGCCGTAAGCGCCGATCGCCAGCCCGATGAGGGCCGGTGTTGCGCCTGCCAGATCCATCCCATAGGTCGCCAGTACCGGCAACACCATGAACATGCCAAGCATACGGAAGGCGAACACCAGGGCCAGACCGCTTGCTGCGCGGGTCTCACTGCCACTCATGCGTTCGCTGTGGGGATCGTGCATGGAAAAACCTCATGTGAACCGGCCGCGATTCTACCAGTCCCATCGAATGACAGGGTATATCGCGACGCTTTGACGCGTTCGGCTGACAGACTCTTCATGTAAGACAATCACCCACTCGTTTGACAGTGTGCATCCATCCAGTATTTGGCCGTATACTCCTACGTTTTCGACGCCCGCCAAGCGAGGCCACTTTGGACAAGATCCTGATTCGTGGGGCCCGGACCCACAACCTGAAGAACATCGACCTGACCCTGCCCCGGGACAAACTGATCGTCATCACCGGCTTGTCCGGATCGGGCAAATCGTCCCTGGCGTTCGACACGCTGTACGCCGAAGGCCAGCGCCGCTACGTCGAATCGTTGTCGGCCTACGCCCGACAGTTTTTGTCGATGATGGAAAAACCTGACGTCGACACCATCGAAGGTTTGTCGCCGGCTATTTCCATCGAACAAAAATCGACCTCGCACAACCCGCGATCGACGGTGGGCACCATCACCGAAATCTACGACTACCTGCGCCTGCTGTATGCGCGCGTGGGTATTCCACGCTGCCCGGATCACGACATTCCGCTGGAAGCGCAGACCGTCAGCCAGATGGTCGACCTGGTCCTTGCCCAACCGGAGGGCAGCAAACTGATGCTGCTGGCGCCGGTGATCCGCGAGCGCAAAGGCGAACATCTGTCGGTCTTCGAAGAATTGCGCGCGCAAGGTTTCGTACGGGCACGGGTCAACGGCCGGCTGTGCGAGCTGGACGAGTTGCCGAAGCTGGATAAACAGAAGAAGCACACGATCGATGTCGTGGTCGATCGCTTCAAGGTTCGCGCCGACCTGCAACAGCGCCTGGCTGAGTCGTTCGAGACCGCACTGAAACTGGCTGACGGCATTGCACTGGTTGCACCGATGGACGACGAGCCGGGTGAAGAGATGATCTTCTCCGCCCGCTTCGCTTGCCCAATCTGCGGCCATGCCATCAGTGAACTGGAACCCAAGCTGTTCTCCTTCAACAACCCGGCCGGCGCATGCCCGACTTGCGATGGCCTGGGCGTGAAGCAGTTTTTCGATATCAAGCGCCTGGTGAACGGCGAGCTGACACTGGCCGAGGGCGCGATTCGTGGCTGGGACAGGCGCAACGTCTATTACTTCCAGATGCTCGGGTCGTTAGCGTCCCACTACAAATTCAGCCTCGAAGTGCCATTCAACGAACTGCCGGCCGATCAGCAGAAATTCATCCTGCATGGCAGCGGCTCGCAGAACGTCGATTTCAAATACCTGAACGACCGTGGCGACATTGTTAAACGCTCACACCCGTTCGAAGGCATCGTGCCGAACCTTGAACGCCGCTATCGCGAAACCGAGTCCGCTTCGGTGCGTGAAGAGCTGGCCAAGTTCCTCAGCACCCAGCCATGTCCGGATTGCCGTGGTACGCGCCTGCGTCGCGAGGCGCGGCACGTTTGGGTGGGTGAGAAGACGCTGCCAGCAGTGACCAATCTGCCGATTGGCGACGCCTGTGAATATTTCGGCGTGCTAAAACTGACTGGCCGTCGCGGAGAAATCGCCGACAAGATCCTGAAGGAAATCCGCGAGCGTCTGCAGTTCCTGGTCAACGTGGGCCTCGACTACTTATCGCTGGATCGCAGTGCCGACACCTTGTCCGGTGGTGAAGCTCAGCGGATTCGTCTGGCCAGCCAGATCGGCGCCGGCCTTGTGGGCGTTCTGTACATCCTCGACGAACCGTCGATTGGTCTGCACCAACGGGACAACGATCGATTGCTGGGGACCCTCAAGCACCTGCGCGACATCGGCAACACGGTGATTGTGGTCGAGCACGACGAAGACGCGATTCGACTGGCGGATTACGTTGTGGATATCGGTCCGGGTGCTGGCATACACGGCGGGCATATTGTTGCCGAAGGTACACCGGCCGAGGTCATGGCTCACCCTGATTCGTTGACCGGCAAGTATTTGTCGGGGCGGGTGAAGATCGCCGTTCCGGCCAATCGCACACCACGCAACAAGAAGTTGTCGCTGTCGCTCAAGGGGGCTCGCGGTAACAACTTGCGCAATGTCGACCTGGACATTCCGATCGGTCTGCTGACCTGCGTGACCGGCGTGTCCGGCTCCGGCAAGTCGACGCTGATCAACAATACGCTGTTTCCTTTGAGCGCTACGGCCCTCAATGGTGCTACGACGCTGGAAGCTGCCGCGCACGACAGCATCAAGGGCCTGGAGCATCTGGACAAGGTTGTCGATATCGACCAAAGCCCTATCGGCCGCACACCGCGCTCCAACCCCGCCACCTATACCGGGCTGTTCACACCGATTCGCGAGCTGTTCGCCGGCGTGCCGGAATCTCGCTCACGGGGTTATGGCCCAGGACGTTTCTCCTTCAACGTCAAGGGCGGACGTTGCGAAGCCTGCCAGGGCGACGGCTTGATCAAGGTGGAAATGCACTTCCTGCCCGACATCTATGTCCCTTGTGACGTCTGCAAGAGCAAGCGATACAACCGTGAAACCCTTGAGATCAAATACAAGGGCAAGAGCATCCACGAAACCCTCGAGATGACGATCGAGGAAGCCCGGGTGTTCTTCGACGCGGTTCCAGCGCTGGCACGCAAGCTTCAGACGCTGATGGATGTTGGCTTGTCGTACATCAAGCTGGGGCAATCGGCGACGACGCTGTCCGGTGGTGAGGCGCAAAGGGTGAAACTGTCCCGCGAACTGTCCAAGCGAGATACCGGCAAGACCCTGTATATCCTCGATGAGCCAACCACTGGTCTGCATTTCGCGGACATCCAGCAACTGCTCGATGTATTGCATCGACTGCGTGACCACGGCAACACCGTGGTGGTGATCGAGCATAACCTCGACGTGATAAAGACCGCTGACTGGTTGGTGGACCTAGGTCCAGAGGGCGGTTCCAAGGGCGGGCAGATCATTGCCGTCGGTACTCCGGAAGAAGTGTCCGAGATGAAGCAGTCTCACACCGGCTTCTACCTCAAGCCGCTGCTGGCTCGCGACAGGGCCTGAATCCTGCCCACGAAAAAGCCCCTGTCACTTTATCGGTGACAGGGGCTTTTTTGTATCGAGTGGAATCAAGCGTGCGATTGCAGGTAGTTTTCCAGACCGATCAGCTTGATCAAGCCCAGCTGCTTTTCTAGCCAGTAGGTGTGGTCTTCTTCGGTGTCATGCAATTGAACCCGCAGCATTTCGCGGCTGACATAGTCCTTGTGCTGCTCGCAGAGCTTGATGCCTTTGCACAATGCAGCGCGAACTTTGTATTCAAGTCGCAGGTCGGCGGCGAGCATGTCCGGCACGGTGGTGCCGACATCAAGGTCGTCCGGACGCATACGAGGCGTGCCTTCGAGCATCAGAATTCGACGCATCAGGGCATCAGCATGCCCGGCTTCTTCTTCCATCTCGTGGTTGATACGTTCGTAGAGCTTGGTGAAACCCCAGTCCTCATACATCCGCGAATGGACGAAATATTGATCACGCGCCGCCAGTTCGCCGGTCAGCAACGTGTTGAGGTAATCGATTACGTCTGGGTGGCCTTGCATCGCCCTACATCTCCCTGCTTGAAAGTCTGTAGTTTGAACCACGACGACTGATTGGTCACTCCGTTTGCGCGATAAAAGCGAAGATATTCTGAGAAAAGTAGTTTAAATAACGCAAAAACCGCCCAATGGAGGGCGGTTCTGCTTCTCATTTAGACTTCGTTAAGCTGTACGTTGAGCAGCTTTGCGATTGCTTCTCCATACGCAGGATCGGCTTTGTAGAAATGCTGCAATTGACGGTCAACCACATCGCTGGAAACCCCGGCCATTGCGCCGGCAATGTTGTTGACCAGCAGCGCTTTCTGCTCATCGCTCATCAAACGGAACAACGCACCGGCGTGGCTGTAGTAATCGGTATCTTCGCGGTGATCGTAGCGATCAGCCGCACCACCAAGCGCCAATGGCGGCTCTGCATAGCGCGGTGCTTGCTTCGGCGACTCAACATAGCTGTTCGGCTCATAGTTAGGTGCCGCACCGCCGTTGCTGCCAAACGCCATCGAACCATCGCGCTGGTAGCTGTTCACCGGGCTGCGAGGCGCATTCACCGGCAGTTGTTGGTGATTGGTGCCAATACGGTAGCGGTGCGCATCCGCGTAAGCGAATACGCGACCTTGTAGCATGCGGTCAGGCGACAGACCAACACCTGGCACCATGTTGCTCGGACCGAACGCCGCCTGCTCGACTTCAGCAAAGTAGTTCAGCGGATTGCGATTGAGCTCCAGTTCACCGACTTCGATCAGTGGAAACTCTTTCTGCGACCAGGTTTTAGTGACATCGAACGGGTTCTCGTAGTGCGCCGCAGCTTGAGCTTCCGACATGATTTGTACGCAGACGCGCCATTTCGGGAAGTCACCACGCTCGATCGCGCCGAACAGATCGCGCTGGGCGTAATCCGGATCGGTACCAGCAAGGCGCGCAGCTTCTGCCGGGGCTAGGTTTTTGATTCCTTGTTTGGTTTTGTAGTGCCACTTCACCCAATGCCGCTCGCCATTGGCGTTGATCAGGCTGTAGGTGTGGCTGCCGAAGCCATGCATGTGACGGTAGCCGTCAGGAATGCCGCGATCCGAGAACAGGATGGTGACCTGGTGCAGCGCCTCGGGTGAATGCGACCAGAAGTCCCACATCATCTGCGCACTTTTCAGGTTGCTTTGCGGCAGGCGCTTTTGGGTGTGGATGAAGTCCGGGAATTTCAAAGGATCGCGAATGAAGAACACGGGCGTATTGTTGCCAACGATGTCCCAATTGCCTTCTTCGGTATAGAACTTCAGAGCGAAGCCACGCGGATCGCGCTCGGTATCGGCCGAACCGCGCTCACCGCCGACGGTGGAAAACCGCAGGAACGTTGGGGTTTGCTTGCCGACGGACTCGAACAGTTTGGCGCTGGTGTACTGGGTGATGTCACGCGTGACGGTGAATGTACCGTAGGCACCCGAACCCTTGGCGTGTACACGGCGCTCCGGGATGTTTTCACGATTGAAGTGGGCAAGCTTCTCGATCAGGTGAAAATCGTCGAGCAGCAGCGGGCCGCGAGGGCCGGCGGAACGGGAATTCTGGTTATCGGCGACAGGAGCGCCACTGGCGGTGGTAAGCGTTTTACTTTGGCTCATGCGATCTCTTCCTTTGTCAGTCTATAACTGCCGGCTAATCGGCTGAGGAGGAGTATTGATCACCAACGTTACACCTACAAATTCATTAACCTTTCAGTAGCGATAGAAAATAACTAACGCTCGCAGCACTTTTCGAACGCGCACAAAAAACCGGGCGCTAGGCCCGGTTTTTCGTTTCAGACTGACGTCTTACTCGGCGGATACAGCTTCGCCGGCAGTAGCACGATCAACCAACTCGACGTACGCCATAGGCGCGTTGTCGCCAGTGCGGAAGCCGCACTTGAGGATGCGCAGGTAGCCACCCTCACGGGTAGCGTAACGCTTGCCCAGATCGTTGAAGAGCTTACCAACGATAGCTTTCGAACGAGTACGGTCGAAAGCCAGGCGGCGGTTAGCCAGGCTGTCTGTCTTGGCCAAAGTGATCAGCGGCTCAGCAACGCGACGCAGTTCTTTAGCTTTCGGCAGTGTAGTTTTGATCAGCTCGTGCTCGAACAGCGACACTGCCATGTTTTGAAACATGGCCTTGCGGTGCGAGCTAGTGCGGCTCAGGTGACGACCACTTTTACGATGACGCATGGTTCATTCCTTACCAAACACGACGTTCGGTGATTACGACGATCAGGCAGTCGCCTTGTCGTCCTTCTTAAGACTTGCAGGCGGCCAGTTGTCGAGGCGCATGCCGAGGGACAGACCGCGGGAGGCCAGAACGTCCTTGATTTCAGTCAAGGATTTCTTGCCAAGGTTCGGAGTCTTCAACAGCTCTACTTCGGTACGCTGAATCAGGTCACCGATGTAGTAGATGTTTTCCGCCTTAAGGCAGTTAGCCGAACGTACAGTCAGTTCCAGATCGTCAACCGGGCGAAGCAGGATCGGATCGATCTCGTCTTCCTGCTCGACAACCACTGGCTCACTGTCACCTTTGAGATCGACGAACGCAGCCAACTGCTGTTGCAGAATGGTTGCAGCGCGGCGGATAGCCTCTTCAGGATCCAGAGTACCGTTGGTTTCCAGATCAATAACCAGCTTGTCCAGGTTAGTACGCTGTTCGACACGGGCGTTTTCCACCACGTATGCGATACGGCGAACCGGGCTGAACGAAGAGTCAAGCTGCAAGCGACCGATGCTGCGGCTTTCGTCTTCATCGCTCTGACGCGAGTCTGCCGGTTCATAACCACGACCACGAGCTACGGTGAGCTTCATGTTCAGGGCGCCGTTAGACGCCAGGTTAGCGATTACGTGATCGGGGTTAACGATCTCGACATCATGATCCAGCTGAATATCGGCAGCGGTAACCACCCCCGAACCCTTCTTCGACAAGGTCAGCGTAACTTCGTCACGACCGTGCAGCTTGATAGCCAGACCTTTAAGGTTCAACAGGATTTCAATTACGTCTTCCTGTACGCCTTCGATGGCGCTGTACTCATGGAGTACACCGTCAATCTCGGCCTCGACTACTGCACAGCCGGGCATTGAGGACAACAGGATGCGTCGCAGCGCGTTGCCCAGGGTGTGGCCGAAACCACGCTCGAGAGGCTCGAGAGTGATCTTGGCGCGGGTTGGACTGACAACCTGCACATCAATGTGGCGGGGTGTCAGGAACTCATTTACCGAAATCTGCATGGATGCACCTATTTTCTAGCCCTTACTTGGAGTAGAGCTCGACAATCAGGCTTTCGTTGATGTCGGCGGACAGATCACTGCGAGCTGGAACGTTCTTGAAAACGCCCGACTTCTTCTCAGTGTCTACTTCTACCCATTCTACGCGGCCACGTTGGGCACACAGATCGAGAGCTTGGACAATGCGAAGTTGGTTCTTTGCTTTCTCGCGAATCGCGACCACGTCACCAGCACGAACCTGGTAGGACGGTACGTTTACGGTCTGACCGTTAACGCTGACGGATTTGTGCGATACCAGCTGACGGGATTCGGCACGAGTCGAACCAAAGCCCATACGGTATACAACGTTGTCCAGACGGCATTCGAGCAGTTGCAGCAGGTTTTCACCGGTTGCACCTTTCTTGCCAGCAGCTTCTTTGTAGTAGCCGCTGAATTGACGCTCGAGAACGCCGTAAATACGACGGACCTTCTGCTTTTCACGCAGTTGGGTGCCGTAATCGGACTGGCGACCGCGGCGTTGGCCGTGGATACCAGGTGCTGCTTCAATGTTGCACTTCGATTCGATCGCGCGCACGCCGCTCTTCAGAAAGAGATCGGTGCCTTCGCGACGAGCGAGTTTGCATTTTGGACCAATGTAACGAGCCATTCTTTACAATCTCCTGGATTACACGCGGCGCTTCTTCGGCGGACGGCACCCGTTGTGCGGGATTGGCGTCACGTCGGTGATGCTGGCGATCTTGTAGCCACAGCCGTTCAAAGCGCGGACTGCAGATTCACGACCTGGGCCTGGACCTTTGACGTTAACGTCGAGGTTTTTCAGACCGTATTCCAGCGCAGCTTGACCAGCACGTTCAGCAGCTACTTGAGCAGCAAACGGGGTGGACTTGCGGGAACCGCGGAAACCCGAACCACCGGAGGTAGCCCAGGAAAGAGCGTTGCCTTGACGGTCGGTGATGGTCACGATTGTGTTGTTAAAAGATGCATGGATGTGGGCGATGCCATCAACCACTGTCTTTTTAACTTTTTTACGAGGACGAGCAGCAGGTTTTGCCATGATAATTTTCCTGTCGATTCGCGGGGGCGATTACTTGCGGATCGGCTTACGCGGACCTTTACGGGTACGCGCGTTAGTCTTGGTACGCTGACCGCGCACTGGAAGACCACGACGATGACGCAGACCGCGATAGCAACCGAGGTCCATCAAACGCTTGATTTTCATGTTGATTTCGCGACGCAGGTCACCTTCAGTGGTGAACTTCGCCACTTCGCCACGCAGCTGTTCAATCTGCTCGTCGCTCAGATCTTTGATCTTTGCGGCTGGGTTTACCCCAGTCACTGCACAGATCTTCTGTGCAGTAGTGCGACCAACACCATAGATGTAGGTCAGCGAGATAACAGTATGCTTGTTATCTGGAATGTTAACGCCTGCAATACGGGCCATTCAGTGGGACTCCAATTGACAGCTACCTACGCCCCGGAAGCCAAGAAATAGGGCGCGAGATAATATCGCTGTAATAACAAATAATCAACCCGGTAGCGCACTAGCTACCGGGCTTGAAGCACAATCACACTCAGCCTTGGCGCTGTTTGTGACGCGGTTCCGCGCTGCAAATTACTCGAACAACACCTTCGCGGCGAATAATTTTGCAGTTACGGCACAGCTTTTTCACCGATGCACGAACTTTCATCACCAACTCCTCGAACCTTATGGGTACTCAGCGCAACATGCCGCTGCCGTAACCCTTCAGGTTGGCTTTCTTCATCAGGGATTCGTACTGGTGCGAAACGAGGTGCGATTGTACTTGGGACATGAAGTCCATCACAACCACGACGACGATCAGCAACGAGGTCCCGCCAAGGTAGAACGGTACGTTTGCTGCAACCACCAGGAACTGGGGCAACAAGCAGACGGCCGTCATGTAAAGAGCACCGAACATGGTCAAGCGGGTCAGAACGCCATCAATGTAGCGCGCAGACTGCTCACCTGGACGGATGCCCGGAATAAAGGCACCGGACTTCTTCAGGTTTTCCGCTACGTCTTTCGGATTGAACATCAACGCCGTATAGAAGAAGCAGAAGAAAATAATCCCTGCACTAAACAGCAGAATATTCAACGGCTGACCAGGAGCGATCGACTGCGAGATGTCCTGCAACCAGCCCATACCTTCAGACTGACCAAACCAGGCACCCAACGAAGCCGGGAACAGCAAAATGCTGCTCGCGAAAATGGCCGGAATAACACCGGCCATGTTCACCTTCAGCGGCAAGTGGCTAGTCTGCGCAGCAAAGACCTTACGGCCCTGCTGACGCTTGGCGTAGTGAACAGCAATACGACGCTGACCACGCTCAATGAACACCACGAAACCGATAATCGCTACTGCCAGCAAACCGATGGCAACCAGGGCGAAGATGTTGATATCACCCTGACGTGCAGACTCGAAAGACTGCCCGATCGCTCTCGGAAGACCGGCGACGATACCCGAAAAAATCAACATCGAGATACCGTTGCCAACACCACGCTCAGTAATCTGCTCACCCAGCCACATCATGAACATCGCACCAGCCACAAAAGTGGATACCGCGACGAAATGGAAGCCAAAGTCACCAGTGAACGCAACGCCCTGCCCCGCCAGACCAATGGACATGCCAATTGCCTGAACGAGAGCGAGGACGACAGTGCCGTAGCGGGTGTACTGGCTGATCTTGCGACGGCCAGCTTCACCTTCCTTCTTCAACTGTTCCAGCTGCGGGCTGACGGCGGTCATCAGTTGCATGATGATCGATGCCGAAATGTACGGCATGATCCCCAGCGCAAAGATGCTCATCCGTTCCAGCGCGCCGCCGGAAAACATGTTGAACAAGCTAAGAATGGTCCCCTCATTCTGTCGAAACAGGTCCGCGAGTCGGTCCGGGTTGATACCTGGAACCGGGATGTGTGCGCCTATTCGGTAGACGATAATCGCCAGGAACAGAAAACGCAGACGAGCCCAGAGTTCAGACATACCGCCTTTGCCGAGCGCAGAGAGAGCACCTTGCTTAGCCATTTATTCCTCGAACTTGCCGCCAGCTGCTTCGATAGCCGCACGCGCACCTTTGGTGGCGCCGATTCCCTTTCCGATGGTGACAGCGCGAGTAACTTCGCCGGACAGCATGATTTTCACACGCTGAACGTTGACGTTGATCACGTTGGCATCTTTCAGGGACTGCACGGTGACGATGTCGCCTTCCACTTTAGCCAGCTCGGACAGACGCACTTCTGCGCGGTCCATGGCTTTCAGGGAAACGAAACCGAACTTCGGCAGGCGACGATGCAGCGGCTGTTGACCGCCTTCAAAGCCTGGAGCAATGGTGCCACCGGAGCGGGAGGACTGACCTTTGTGGCCACGGCCACCGGTCTTGCCCAAACCACTACCGATACCACGGCCCGGACGATGCTTTTCGCGACGGGAACCCGGCGCTGGACTCAGATCATTGAGTTTCATCGATTAACCCTCGACACGCAGCATGTAGTAAGCCTTGTTGATCATCCCGCGATTCTCGGGAGTATCAAGTACTTCTACAGTGTGACCGATGCGACGCAGACCCAGACCCTTAACGCACAGTTTGTGGTTAGGGATACGGCCGGTCATGCTTTTGATCAGCGTAACTTTAACGGTAGCCATGATCAGAAGATCTCCTTGACGCTTTTGCCACGCTTGGCGGCAATGGATTCAGGAGACTGCATAGCTTTCAAACCTTTGAAAGTGGCGTGAACCACGTTTACCGGGTTAGTCGAGCCGTAGCACTTGGCCAGAACGTTCTGAACGCCAGCAACTTCGAGGACAGCACGCATAGCGCCGCCAGCGATGATACCGGTACCTTCAGAAGCAGGCTGCATGTACACCTTCGAAGCGCCGTGACCGGACTTCATTGCGTACTGCAGAGTAGTACCGTTCAGATCAACTTGGATCATGTTGCGGCGAGCAGCTTCCATTGCCTTCTGGATCGCAGCAGGCACTTCACGCGACTTGCCACGGCCGAAGCCAACACGCCCTTTACCATCACCAACCACGGTCAACGCGGTGAAAGTGAAGATACGGCCGCCTTTAACGGTTTTGGCTACGCGGTTAACTTGAACCAGCTTCTCGATGTAGCCTTCGTCGCGCTTTTGGTCGTTATTTGACATAACTTAGAACTCCAGCCCAGCTTCACGAGCAGCATCAGCCAGCGCCTTGACGCGACCGTGGTACTTGAAGCCAGAGCGGTCGAAAGCCACCTGCGAGACGCCAGCGGCTTTAGCACGCGTAGCGACCAGCTGGCCAACCTTAGTGGCCGCGTCGATGTTGCCAGTGGCGCCATCACGCAGTTCTTTATCCAAAGTCGAGGCAGATGCCAGGACTTTGTTGCCGTCGGCCGAAATGACCTGGGCGTAGATGTGCTGCGACGAGCGGAACACGCAGAGACGCACGACTTCGAGTTCGTGCATTTTCAGGCGTGCTTTGCGAGCGCGACGCAGTCGAGTAACTTTTTTGTCGGTCATTTGCTATGCCCTACTTCTTCTTGGCTTCTTTACGACGGACGACTTCGTCCGCGTAGCGCACACCTTTGCCTTTGTACGGCTCTGGTGGACGGAAGTCGCGGATCTCGGCGGCCACTTGACCTACCAGCTGCTTATCGATGCCCTTGATCAGGATATCGGTCTGGCTAGGAGTCTCAGCGGTGATGCCTTCCGGCAGTTCATAATCCACTGGGTGCGAGAAGCCAAGAGCCAGGTTCAGCACTGTGCCTTTTGCTTGCGCTTTGTAACCAACACCGACCAGCTGGAGCTTGCGCTCGAAGCCTTGGCTTACGCCTTGGACCATGTTGTTTACCAACGCACGAGTGGTACCAGCCATTGCGCGAGTTTGTTGATCGCCATTGCGAGCAGCGAAACGCAGCTCACCAGCTTCTTCAACGATCTCAACGGACGAATGGATGTTCAGTTCGAGAGTGCCCTTGGCACCCTTCACCGAAAGCTGTTGGCCTGCGAATTTGACTTCGACACCGGCTGGCAGCTTAACGGGGTTCTTAGCGACGCGTGACATGCTTATCCCCCCTTAGAACACAGTGCAAAGAACTTCGCCGCCGACACCGGCAGCGCGCGCAGCACGATCCGTCATCACACCTTTGTTGGTGGAGACGATAGACACACCGAGACCGCCACGAACTTTTGGCAGATCATCGACGGACTTGTACTGACGCAGGCCTGGACGGCTAACGCGCTTCACTTCCTCGATGACCGGACGGCCTTCGAAGTACTTCAGCTCGATGGACAGCAGTGGTTTGATTTCGCTGCTGATCTGATAACCCGCAATGTAACCTTCGTCCTTCAGGACTTTGGCAACAGCTACCTTCAAAGTAGAAGATGGCATGCTTACGACGGACTTTTCAGCCATCTGGGCATTACGGATTCGAGTTAGCATGTCCGCTAACGGGTCCTGCATACTCATGGGCTAGACGCTCCTAATACAAAAAAATTAGCCTTGCGGCTACTACGTGTCGCCGAGCTCATCCATGCGGAAAAAGCACGGGCTCAGGCGAGCCGGGTATTCTAGACACACCCCACAAATGAATCAAGCCCCAAAAGGGGCTTGATTCAAGTTCAAGGTCACCGGTGGTCAGGATCTTGCGATCCCGGACACCGAGACTTTGATAGTGCTTACCAGCTGGCTTTAACCAGACCAGGCACGTCACCACGCATTGCAGCTTCACGCAGCTTGTTACGGCCGAGGCCGAACTTGCGGTAAACGCCGTGTGGACGACCGGTCAGGCGGCAGCGGTTACGCATGCGCGAGGCGCTTGCGTCACGTGGCTGCTTCTGCAGAGCTACTGTAGCTTCCCAACGTGCTTCTGGACTTGCGTTCAGATCTACGATGATAGCTTTCAGTGCTGCACGCTTTTTGGCGTACTTGGCAACCGTGAGCTGACGCTTCAGCTCGCGGTTTTTCATGCTCATCTTGGCCATTTTCCTACTCCAATCAGTTGCGGAACGGGAATTTGAAAGCGCGCAGCAGGGCGCGACCTTCATCATCGTTCTTGGCAGTGGTGGTCAGGGTAATGTCCAGACCGCGGAGAGCATCGATCTTGTCGTAGTCGATTTCCGGGAAGATGATCTGCTCTTTAACGCCCATGCTGTAGTTACCACGACCATCGAAGGACTTGGCATTCAGGCCGCGGAAGTCGCGAACCCGAGGCAGGGAGATCGACAGCAGACGATCCAGGAACTCGTACATACGCTCACGGCGCAGGGTCACTTTGACGCCGATCGGCCAACCTTCACGGACTTTAAAGCCAGCGATGGATTTCCGAGCGTAGGTCACAACGACTTTCTGGCCGGTGATCTTTTCCAGGTCGGCAACAGCGTGCTCGATGACTTTTTTGTCACCGACCGCTTCGCCCAGACCCATGTTCAGGGTGATTTTTGTAACGCGTGGAACTTCCATCACGTTCGAAAGCTTAAGTTCTTCCTTAAGTTTCGGTGCGATTTCCTTCCAGTAAATCTCTTTTAGTCGTGCCATGGTCTTCTACCTAGCAGTGTTCAAGCATCAACCGCTTTTTGGGTCGACTTGAAGACACGAATTTTCTTGCCGTCTTCTACTTTGAAACCAACGCGGTCAGCCTTGTTGGTTTCGCCGTTGAAAATGGCGACGTTAGAAGCGTCCAGTGGAGCTTCTTTTTCGACGATACCGCCTTGTACGCCCGACATCGGGTTAGGCTTGGTATGACGCTTGACCAGGTTCAGACCACCAATAACCAGACGGTTGTTAGCGAGAACCTTAAGCACCTTACCGCGCTTACCTTTGTCTTTGCCGGCGATCACGATGATCTCGTCGTCACGACGAATCTTTTGCATGTCGGATCTCCTTACAGCACTTCTGGGGCGAGCGAGACGATCTTCATGAACTTCTCAGTACGAAGTTCACGGGTCACTGGCCCAAAGATACGGGTGCCGATCGGCTCTTGCTTGTTGTTCAGAAGAACAGCAGCGTTGCCATCAAAGCGGATAATGGAGCCATCAGCACGACGTACGCCGTGACGAGTGCGGACTACAACAGCAGTCATCACTTGGCCTTTTTTCACTTTACCGCGAGGAATTGCTTCCTTCACGGTAACTTTGATGATGTCACCGATACCAGCGTAACGACGATGGGAGCCACCCAGCACCTTGATGCACATAACACGGCGAGCGCCGCTGTTATCGGCCACATCGAGCATGGATTGAGTCTGAATCATATAATTTCTCCGACCCCTAGTCCTTAGACTTCCACAGCGCGTTCGAGAACATCAACCAGCGCCCAAGACTTGGTCTTGGCCAAAGGACGAGTTTCACGAATAGTGACTTTGTCGCCGATGTGGCACTGATTGGTTTCGTCGTGCGCGTGCAGCTTAGTCGAACGCTTAACGTATTTACCGTAGATCGGGTGCTTTACGCGACGCTCGATCAGTACGGTGATGGTTTTGTCCATCTTGTCGCTGACAACACGGCCAGTCAGCGTACGGACAGTTTTTTCGGCTTCAGCCATGATTACTTACCTGCCTGCTGGTTGAGCACAGTCTTCACGCGAGCGATGTCACGCTTAACTTGCGAGAGCAGATGAGACTGCCCCAACTGGCCAGTTGCTTTCTGCATACGCAGATTGAACTGGTCGCGCAGCAAGCCGAGCAGTTGCTCGTTCAGCTGCTGTGCGGATTTTTCACGAAGTTCATTCGCTTTCATCACATCACCGTCCGTTTAACAAAGGCGGTGGCGAGCGGCAGCTTTGCAGCAGCCAGGGCAAAAGCCTCACGCGCCAGCTCTTCAGAAACACCCTCGATTTCATACAGGACTTTGCCTGGCTGAATCTGGGCAACCCAGTACTCCACACTACCCTTACCTTTACCCATCCGAACTTCGAGGGGCTTTTTGGAAATAGGCTTGTCCGGGAATACACGGATCCAGATCTTGCCGCCACGTTTAACGTGACGGGTCAGAGCACGACGCGCTGACTCGATCTGACGAGCGGTGAGACGACCACGAGCTACAGACTTCAGCGCGAACTCGCCGAAGCTGACTTTGCTACCGCGCTGAGCCAGACCACGGTTGTGGCCTGTCATCTGCTTGCGGAACTTCGTACGCTTTGGTTGCAACATTTGGCGTACCCCTTACTTAGCAGCTTTTTTACGAGGCGCTGGTGCTTGTGGTTTCAGTTCTTCTTGGCGACCACCAATTACTTCGCCTTTGAAGATCCAAACCTTTACACCGATCACACCGTAAGTGGTGTGAGCTTCGTAGTTGGCATAGTCGATGTCGGCACGCAGGGTGTGCAGTGGCACACGACCTTCGCGATACCATTCAGTACGTGCGATTTCAGCACCGCCGAGACGACCGCTCACTTGGATTTTGATGCCTTTGGCACCAATGCGCATGGCGTTCTGAACAGCGCGCTTCATAGCGCGACGGAACATTACGCGACGCTCCAGCTGCTGAGCTACGCTCTGCGCAACCAGCATACCGTCGAGCTCCGGCTTGCGGATCTCTTCGATATTGATGTGCACAGGCACACCCATTTGCTTGGTCAGGTCCTGACGCAGTTTCTCAACATCTTCACCTTTCTTCCCGATAACGATACCTGGACGAGCGGTGTGGATGGTGATACGTGCAGTCTGAGCCGGACGATGGATATCGATACGGCTTACGGACGCGCTTTTTAGTTTGTCTTGGAGATACTCACGCACCTTCAGATCAGCGAACAAATAGTCCGCATAAGTCCGACCGTCTGCGTACCAGACGGAGGTGTGCTCCTTGACGATTCCCAGGCGAATGCCAATGGGATGTACTTTCTGACCCATCTCTTCGACTCCGTTACTTGTCAGCAACCTTGACAGTGATATGGCAAGACCGCTTGACGATGCGATCAGCACGGCCTTTGGCACGCGGCATGATGCGCTTCAGCGAACGCCCTTCGTTGACGAAAACGGTGCTGACCTTAAGGTCATCAACGTCTGCGCCTTCGTTATGCTCGGCGTTGGCTACGGCCGACTCCAGCACTTTCTTCATGATCTCGGCGGCTTTCTTACTGCTGAAAGCCAACAAGTTGAGCGCTTCGCCCACCTTCTTCCCGCGGATCTGGTCGGCGACCAAGCGGGCTTTCTGGGCGGAGATTCGAGCGCCCGACAACTTAGCGGCTACTTCCATTTCCTAACCCCTTAACGCTTGGCTTTCTTGTCTGCCACGTGCCCACGATAAGTGCGGGTACCGGCGAACTCGCCCAGTTTGTGGCCGACCATGTCTTCGTTAACGAGAACTGGGACGTGTTGACGACCGTTGTGTACTGCGATGGTCAAACCGACCATTTGTGGCAGGATCATTGAACGACGCGACCAGGTTTTCACCGGTTTGCGATCATTCTTTTCCGCCGCCACTTCGATCTTCTTCAGTAGGTGAAGATCGATAAAAGGACCTTTTTTCAGAGAACGTGGCACTGTCGTATCCCTCTATTTACTTGCGACGACGGACGATCATTTTGTCGGTACGCTTATTACCACGAGTCTTCGCGCCCTTAGTCGGGAAGCCCCATGGCGATACCGGATGACGACCACCAGAGGTACGACCTTCACCACCACCATGTGGGTGGTCAACCGGGTTCATGGCAACACCACGAACGGTTGGGCGAACGCCACGCCAGCGTTTGGCACCAGCTTTACCCAGCGAACGCAGGCTGTGCTCGGAGTTCGAGACTTCACCCAGGGTCGCGCGGCATTCAGCCAGCACTTTACGCATCTCACCAGAACGCAGACGCAGGGTCACGTAGACACCTTCACGAGCGATCAGCTGAGCCGAAGCACCAGCGGAACGAGCGATTTGCGCGCCTTTACCTGGCTTCAATTCGATGCCGTGTACGGTGCTACCAACTGGAATGTTACGCAGTTGCAGAGCGTTGCCCGGCTTGATCGGTGCCAGAGCACCTGCGATCAGCTGGTCACCAGCACTCACGCCTTTAGGGGCGATGATGTAGCGACGCTCGCCATCTGCGTACAGCAGCAGAGCGATGTGAGCAGTACGGTTTGGATCGTATTCAATACGCTCGACAGTGGCAGAGATGCCATCTTTGTCGTTGCGACGGAAATCGACCAGACGATAATGCTGCTTATGGCCACCACCGATGTGACGAGTGGTAATGCGACCATTGTTGTTACGACCACCAGTCTTCGATTTTTTCTCGAGCAGCGGTGCGTGAGGAGCGCCTTTATGCAGCTCCTGGTTGACCACCTTGACCACAAAACGGCGGCCAGGGGAAGTCGGTTTGCATTTAACGATTGCCATGATGCACCCCTTCCTTACTCAGCACTGCTGCTGAAATCGAGATCTTGGCCTGGCTGAAGGGAGATAACTGCCTTCTTCCAGTCATTACGCTTGCCCAGACCGCGAGCAGTGCGCTTGCTCTTACCCAGAACATTCAGGGTAGTAACACGCTCTACTTTCACGCTGAACAGGCTTTCGACGGCCTTCTTGATTTCCAGCTTGGTTGCGTCAGTTGCAACCTTGAAAACGAACTGGCCTTTCTTGTCAGCCAGAACCGTAGCCTTCTCGGAAACGTGCGGGCCAAGCAGAACTTTAAATACGCGTTCCTGGTTCATCCCAGCAGCTCCTCGAATTTCTTCACGGCCGACACGGTGATCAACACCTTGTCGTATGCGATCAGACTAACTGGATCGGAACCTTGCACGTCACGTACATCAACGTGTGGCAGGTTACGAGCAGCCAGGTACAGGTTCTGATCAACGACTTCAGACACGATCAAGACGTCAGTCAAGCCCATGCCAGTCAGTTTGTTCAGCAGATCTTTGGTCTTCGGTGCATCAACAGCGAAGTCCTGAACCACTACCAGACGATCAGTACGCACCAGCTCAGCAAGGATGGAACGCATTGCTGCGCGATACATCTTCTTGTTCAGCTTCTGGGTGTGATCCTGAGGACGAGCTGCGAAAGTGGTACCGCCGCCACGCCAGATTGGGCTACGGATAGTACCGGCACGAGCACGGCCAGTACCTTTCTGGCGCCATGGGCGCTTACCGCCACCACGAACGTCGGAACGGGTCTTTTGCTGCTTGGAACCCTGACGGCCGCCGGCCATGTAGGCCACGACTGCTTGGTGAACCAGCGTCTCGTTGAATTCGCCGCCAAATGTCAGTTCGGAAACTTCGATCGCTTGAGCGTCATTTACATTTAATTGCATGTCAGCTTCCCCTTAACCGCGAGCCTTGGCTGCTGGACGTACAACCAAGTTGCCGCCAGTAGCGCCAGGAACAGCGCCCTTGACCAACAACAGATTGCGTTCAGCGTCCACGCGCACTACTTCGAGGGACTGCACGGTCACGCGCTCAGCGCCCATATGACCGGACATTTTTTTGCCCTTGAATACACGACCAGGAGTCTGGCACTGGCCGATAGAGCCTGGAACGCGGTGGGACACGGAGTTACCGTGGGTATTATCTTGCCCGCGGAAGTTCCAACGCTTGATCGTGCCCTGGAAGCCTTTACCCTTGGACTGACCGGTTACATCAACCAGTTGACCAGCGGCGAAGATTTCAGCGTTGATCAGATCGCCGGCCTGGTACTCGCCTTCTTCAAGGCGGAATTCCATTACGGTGCGACCAGCAGCAACGTTCGCTTTAGCGAAGTGGCCAGCTTGAGCAGCTGTAACACGCGAAGCACGACGCTCGCCTACAGTGACTTGCACTGCACGATAGCCATCGGTCTCTTCAGTTTTGAACTGGGTGACGCGATTCGGTTCGATCTCAATGACCGTGACCGGAATGGAGACACCTTCTTCGGTGAAAATACGGGTCATACCGCATTTACGACCGACTACACCAATAGTCATGTTGTAAACCTCATGAGTGTACGGGGCTTTCACCCGCTATGGCCGCCCATTTCAGAGCGTTACACGACTAAGACCGAGTCTTAGCCGAGGCTGATCTGCACTTCCACACCGGCCGCAAGATCAAGCTTCATAAGAGCATCAACGGTTTTATCCGTTGGCTGGACGATGTCCAGAACGCGCTTATGAGTACGGATCTCGTACTGGTCACGCGCGTCTTTGTTGACGTGCGGGGAGACCAGAACGGTGAACCGCTCTTTACGGGTAGGCAGTGGAATTGGACCACGCACTTGAGCACCAGTACGTTTCGCGGTTTCCACGATTTCCTGGGTGGATTGGTCGATCAGGCGATGGTCAAAAGCCTTCAACCTGATACGGATTTGCTGATTTTGCATTGGATTTCAGACTCCGGCTGCTATTCCCACCGAGCGCAATACGCCCGTTAAAAGGAGGCGCAATTCTATAGACGCCCCAGATAGGTGTCAACCCAATAAAAAAGGCCCCCGCTAAGCGGGGGCCTTCTCAAAAAAATCGAGCTATCTCAGAAGAGATAATTACTCGATGATTTTAGCTACAACGCCAGCACCAACGGTGCGGCCGCCTTCACGGATAGCGAAGCGCAGACCGTCTTCCATTGCGATGGTTTTGATCAGGGTAACAGTCATTTGAATGTTATCGCCTGGCATTACCATTTCAACGCCTTCTGGCAATTCGCAGTTACCGGTCACGTCAGTAGTACGGAAGTAGAACTGTGGACGGTAGCCTTTGAAGAACGGAGTATGACGGCCGCCTTCTTCCTTGCTCAGAACGTAAACTTCTGCGGTGAACTTGGTGTGCGGCTTAACCGAACCCGGCTTAACCAGAACCTGGCCACGCTCAACGTCGTCACGCTTGGTACCGCGCAGCAACACGCCGCAGTTCTCGCCAGCACGACCTTCGTCGAGCAGCTTGCGGAACATTTCAACACCGGTGCAGGTGGTGACGGTAGTGTCACGCAGACCAACGATTTCCAGTGGATCCTGAACGCGAACGATACCGCGCTCGATACGACCAGTCACAACAGTACCGCGACCGGAGATCGAGAATACGTCTTCGATTGGCATCAGGAACGGCTTGTCGGTCAGACGAACTGGTTCTGGGATGTAGCTGTCCAGAGTTTCAACCAGTTTACGAACGGCAGTGGTGCCCATTTCGTTGTCGTCTTTGCCTTCCAGCGCCATACGCGCCGAACCGATGATGATCGGAGTGTCATCACCTGGGAAGTCGTAAGTGCTCAGCAGATCGCGCACTTCCATCTCAACCAGTTCCAGCAGCTCAGCGTCGTCTACCAGGTCAGCCTTGTTCAGGAAAACCACGATGTACGGTACGCCTACCTGACGGGACAGCAGGATGTGCTCACGGGTTTGTGGCATCGGACCATCAGCGGCCGAGCAAACCAGGATAGCGCCGTCCATTTGAGCAGCACCGGTGATCATGTTCTTCACATAGTCAGCGTGACCTGGGCAGTCAACGTGAGCGTAGTGACGGATCTTCGAGTTGTACTCGACGTGTGCGGTGTTGATGGTGATACCACGAGCTTTTTCTTCTGGCGCGCTGTCGATTTTATCGAAATCAACGATGGCCGAACCGAATACTTCGGAGCAGACGCGAGTCAGAGCAGCAGTCAGAGTGGTTTTACCGTGGTCAACGTGACCGATGGTGCCAACGTTGACGTGCGGTAGGGAACGATCAAATTTTTCTTTAGCCACGACAATTAACTCCTTGCCTAAAGGACTGAATCAGCCTTGTTTTTTGGTAACGGTTTCGACGATGTGCGACGGAGCCGTATTGTATTTTTTGAATTCCATAGAGTAGCTTGCGCGACCCTGGGACATGGAACGAACGTCGGTCGCATAACCGAACATCTCGCCCAGCGGAACTTCGGCGCGAATTACTTTGCCGGAGACCGTGTCTTCCATACCCAAAATCATGCCGCGACGACGGTTAAGGTCGCCCATCACGTCACCCATATAGTCTTCAGGCGTAACAACCTCTACCGCCATGATCGGCTCAAGCAGCTCACCACCGCCCTTCTGGGCCAGTTGCTTGGTCGCCATGGAAGCAGCCACTTTAAACGCCATCTCGTTGGAGTCGACGTCGTGGTAAGAACCATCAAACACGGTAGCCTTCAGGCCGATCAGCGGATAACCGGCAACAACGCCGTTCTTCATCTGCTCTTCGATACCCTTCTGGATCGCCGGGATGTATTCCTTAGGAACCACACCACCCACGACTTCGTTCACGAATTGCAGACCTTCCTGACCTTCGTCAGCAGGAGCAAAACGAATCCAGCAATGGCCAAACTGACCACGACCGCCGGATTGACGAACGAATTTGCCTTCGATTTCACAGTTCTTCGTGATGCGCTCACGATAGGAAACCTGAGGCTTACCAATGTTGGCTTCGACGTTGAACTCACGGCGCATCCGGTCAACCAGGATGTCCAGGTGCAACTCGCCCATGCCGGAGATGATCGTTTGACCAGTCTCTTCATCGGTTTTGACGCGGAAAGATGGATCTTCCTGAGCAAGCTTGCCCAGAGCGATACCCATTTTTTCCTGGTCATCCTTGGTCTTAGGCTCTACGGCAACCGAAATAACCGGCTCCGGGAAGTCCATGCGAACCAGGATGATTGGCTTGTCAGCGTTGCACAAAGTCTCACCAGTGGTGACGTCCTTCATGCCGATCAAGGCCGCGATGTCACCAGCGCGTACTTCCTTGATTTCTTCGCGGGCGTTTGCGTGCATTTGCACCATACGACCCACACGCTCTTTCTTGCCTTTAACCGAGTTGATCACGCCGTCGCCGGAGGCCAACACGCCCGAGTAAACTCGAACAAAGGTCAAGGTACCCACGAATGGGTCGGTAGCGATCTTGAACGCCAGAGCCGAGAACGGCTCGCTGTCGTCTGCATGACGCTCCATTTGAATTTCCTCGTCATCCGGGTCAGTACCCTTGATGGCAGGAATGTCGGTAGGAGCCGGCAGGTAGTCGATAACGGCGTCGAGAACCAGGGGAACACCCTTGTTCTTGAAGGAAGAACCGCAAACAGCCAGAACGATCTCACCAGCGATAGTACGCTGACGCAGAGCGGCCTTGATTTCCGCGTTGGTGAGCTCTTCACCTTCGAGGTACTTGTTCATCAGCTCTTCGCTGGCTTCGGCCGCAGCTTCAATCATGTTACCGCGCCACTCGTTAGCCAGCTCCTGCAGTTCAGCAGGGATTGGCTCGCGACGTGGAGTCATGCCTTTGTCAGCATCATTCCAGTAAACAGCTTCCATGGACATCAGATCGATCTGACCCTGGAAGTTGTCTTCGGAACCGATAGCCAACTGGATTGGCACTGGAGTGTGACCCAGACGCTGCTTGATCTGACCGATCACGCGCAGGAAGTTCGCACCAGCACGGTCCATCTTGTTTACGTAAACAAGACGTGGAACGCCGTACTTGTTGGCTTGACGCCATACGGTTTCCGACTGAGGCTCAACACCCGAGGTGCCGCAGAACACAACTACCGCGCCGTCGAGAACACGCAGGGAACGTTCAACTTCAATAGTGAAGTCAACGTGGCCCGGGGTGTCGATGACGTTGAAGCGGTATTGGTCCTTGTGCTGCTTCTCGGAACCCTGCCAGAAGGCGGTAATAGCAGCAGAAGTAATGGTAATACCACGCTCCTGCTCCTGCACCATCCAGTCTGTGGTCGCGGCGCCGTCATGCACCTCGCCCATTTTGTGACTTTTGCCAGTGTAAAAAAGGACGCGCTCGGTGGTGGTGGTTTTACCAGCATCCACGTGAGCAACGATACCAATGTTACGGTAGCGATTAATCGGTGTTGTACGAGCCATAAAGCCCTCGCAAAATTAGTGACGCTAAAATTAGAAGCGGTAGTGCGAGAAAGCCTTGTTGGCTTCAGCCATACGGTGCACGTCTTCACGCTTCTTAACTGCAGCACCTTTACCTTCAGCGGCGTCCAACAGTTCGCCAGCCAAACGCAGAGCCATAGACTTCTCGCCACGCTTGCGGGCGAAGTCTACCAACCAGCGCATTGCCAGAGCGTTACGACGGGACGGACGAACTTCGACCGGAACCTGGTAAGTAGCACCGCCTACACGGCGCGACTTTACTTCGACCAGCGGAGCGATGGCGTCGAGAGCTTTCTCGAAGATTTCCAGGGGATCGCTGTTCTTGCGTTCTTTAACTTTTTCCAGCGCGCCATAAACGATACGCTCGGCAACGGCTTTCTTGCCGCTTTCCATCACGTGGTTCATGAACTTGGCCAGGATCTGGCTGCCGTATTTTGGATCGTCAAGCACTTCGCGCTTGGCTGCTACGCGTCTTCTTGGCATGGATAAGCCCTCAAACGGTCTTCAGGTTCGCTCGGAATCGGTGCCCTTACGGGACGCCTCCGACCTTACTCTTATCGACTCAGAAAAATAGAAAATCAGTTTTTACAAAAAGCCGCTACTACTTAGGCTTCTTGGTACCGTACTTCGAACGACCCTGGTTACGACCTTTAACGCCGGAAGTATCCAAAGAACCGCGTACGGTGTGGTAACGAACACCCGGCAAGTCTTTTACACGACCGCCGCGGATCAGTACCACGCTGTGCTCTTGCAGGTTGTGGCCTTCACCGCCGATGTACGAGGAAACCTCGAAACCGTTGGTCAGACGCACACGGCATACTTTACGCAGTGCCGAGTTAGGTTTTTTCGGCGTGGTGGTATACACACGGGTGCATACGCCACGACGTTGCGGGCAGTTCTGCAGCGCAGGCACGTCGGATTTCTCGACGATACGCTTACGCGGCTGACGTACCAGCTGGTTGATAGTTGCCATCTACTAGCTCCACTGTTGTCTTGCGACGCTATTGTCTTGCAAGAAAAGCAAAATGGCAGGAACGAATTCCCGCCAAATTTAGGGGTACAAGAGTCTAAAGAGGATCTTGTCCCCAGTCAAGGCAAGGCCCCGACCTCCCCACCCATCCAACCTCGACAAATTGTCTCGATTCGATGAACGGAGCAGCCAGGGCCTTACGCTCATTTATCGCAGAACTCAGTTACCGCTAGAGTTCAGCGCTTCGGTCAGTGCAGCTTCCACTTCACTGGCGCTTACGCGCAACGGTTTGTCAGCATCACGGCGACGCTTGCGCTCGCTGTGATAAGCCAGACCGGTACCAGCCGGGATCAGACGACCCACGACCACGTTTTCTTTCAGGCCGCGCAGGTAATCGCGCTTGCCGGTTACCGCCGCTTCGGTCAGTACGCGAGTGGTTTCCTGGAAGGAAGCCGCCGAGATGAACGATTCGGTGGACAACGACGCCTTGGTGATACCCAACAGCACGCGAGTGAACTTGGAAACGAATTTCTCGTCGCCAGCCAGACGCTCGTTCTCTACCAGAACGTGAGTCAACTCCATCTGGTCGCCCTTGATGAAAGTCGAGTCGCCGGATTCAGCGATTTCAACCTTACGCAACATCTGACGCAGAATGGTCTCGATGTGCTTGTCGTTGATCTTCACGCCTTGCAGACGATAAACGTCCTGGATCTCGTTCACGATGTACTTGGCCAGCGCACTCACACCCAGCAGACGCAGGATGTCGTGTGGATCGCTCGGACCGTCGGAGATAACTTCGCCGCGGTTTACCTGTTCGCCTTCGAAGACGTTCAGGTGACGCCACTTAGGAATCAGCTCTTCGTACGGATCGGTACCGTCGTTCGGGGTGATAACCAGACGGCGCTTGCCTTTGGTCTCTTTACCGAACGCGATGGTGCCGCTGACTTCAGCCAGAATCGAGGCTTCTTTCGGACGACGGGCTTCGAACAAGTCGGCAACACGTGGCAGACCACCGGTGATGTCACGGGTCTTCGAAGTCTCTTGCGGGATACGAGCGATAACATCACCGATCGCAATCTTCGCACCGTCCGCTACACCAACCAGGGCGTTAGCAGGCAGGAAGTACTGAGCAATTACGTCGGTACCCGGCAGCAAGAGATCCTTGCCGTTGTCATCAACCATCTTCACAGCAGGACGGATATCTTTACCGGCAGCTGGACGGTCTTTGGCGTCGAGTACTTCAATGTTGGTCATACCAGTCAATTCGTCAGTCTGACGCTTGATCGTGATGCCTTCTTCCATGCCCACGTAGGTCACGGTACCTTTCATTTCGGTAACGATTGGGTGAGTGTGCGGATCCCACTTGGCCACGATTGCGCCAGCGTCGACCTTGTCACCTTCTTTAACCGAAATCACAGCACCGTACGGCAGCTTGTAACGCTCGCGCTCACGACCGAAGTCGTCAGCGATCGCCAGCTCACCGGAACGGGACACAGCAACCAGGCAACCATCCACTCGCTCAACGTGCTTCAGGTTATGCAGACGGACGGTACCGCCATTCTTCACCTGAACGCTGTCAGCCGCGGAGGTCCGGCTTGCCGCACCACCGATGTGGAACGTACGCATGGTCAGCTGGGTACCCGGCTCACCGATGGACTGGGCAGCAATAACGCCGACCGCTTCACCGATGTTCACCTGGTGACCACGAGCCAAGTCACGGCCGTAGCACTTGGCGCAAATGCCGTAGCGGGTTTCGCAGCTGATCGGCGAACGCACGATCACTTCGTCGATGCTGTTCAGCTCGATGAACTCAACCCACTTCTCGTCTACCAGTGTGCCGGCAGGAACGATGATTTCTTCGGTACCTGGCTTGAACACGTCACGGGCAATAACACGACCCAATACGCGCTCACCCAGCGGCTCAACAACGTCACCGCCTTCAATGTGCGGAGTCATTACCAGGCCATGCTCGGTGCCGCAATCGATCTCGGTCACAACCAGATCCTGCGCCACGTCTACCAGACGACGAGTCAGGTAACCGGAGTTCGCAGTTTTCAACGCGGTATCCGCCAAACCTTTACGAGCACCGTGAGTCGAGATGAAGTACTGAAGTACGCTCAAACCTTCACGGAAGTTCGCAGTAATCGGCGTTTCGATGATGGAACCGTCCGGCTTGGCCATCAGGCCACGCATACCGGCGAGCTGACGGATCTGCGCAGCAGAACCCCGTGCGCCCGAGTCGGCCATCATGTACATCGAGTTGAAAGATTCCTGGTCGACTTCGACGCCATGGCGGTCGATGACTTTCTCTTTCGAGAGGTTGGCCATCATTGCCTTGGAAACTTCGTCGTTCGCCTTGGACCAAAGGTCGATCACTTTGTTGTACTTTTCGCCCTGGGTTACCAGGCCGGAGGCGTACTGACTTTCGATCTCTTTCACTTCATCAGTAGCAGCATTGATGATGCGGGCTTTTTCATCCGGGATAACGAAGTCGTTAACACCGATGGAAACGCCGGAAATGGTCGAATAAGCAAAACCGGTGTACATCAACTGGTCAGCGAAGATTACCGTCTCTTTCAAACCAACCACGCGGTAGCACTGGTTGATCAGCTTGGAGATCGCCTTTTTCTTCATCGGCTGGTTGACGACGTCGTACGACAGGCCAGGTGGAACAACCTGGAACAACAGTGCACGGCCGACAGTGGTGTCGACGATACGGGTGTTCTTGACGCTGCCACCGTCACGATCGTTAACGGTTTCGTTGATCCGCACTTTGACTTTCGCGTGCAGTGCGGCTTCGCCGGCACGGAACACACGGTCAACTTCTTGCAGATCCGCGAACACACGACCTTCGCCCTTGGCGTTGATCGCTTCACGAGTCATGTAGTACAGACCCAATACAACGTCCTGCGACGGAACGATGATTGGCTCACCGTTGGCTGGCGACAGAATGTTGTTGGTCGACATCATCAACGCGCGCGCTTCCAACTGGGCTTCCAGTGTCAGCGGTACGTGCACGGCCATTTGGTCGCCGTCGAAGTCGGCGTTGTACGCAGCACAGACCAGAGGGTGCAGCTGGATAGCCTTACCTTCGATCAGTACCGGTTCAAACGCCTGGATACCCAGACGGTGAAGGGTCGGTGCACGGTTGAGGAGAACCGGGTGTTCGCGGATCACTTCAGCGAGAACGTCCCAAACTTCCGGCAGCTCGCGCTCGACCATCTTCTTGGCAGCTTTGATGGTGGTCGCGAGACCACGCATTTCCAGCTTGCCAAAAATGAACGGCTTGAACAGCTCGAGAGCCATTTTCTTCGGCAGACCGCACTGGTGCAGACGCAGGGTCGGACCTACGGTAATTACCGAACGACCGGAGTAGTCAACACGCTTACCGAGCAAGTTCTGACGGAAACGACCCTGCTTACCCTTGATCATGTCAGCCAGGGATTTCAGAGGACGCTTGTTGGAACCGGTGATAGCGCGGCCACGACGACCGTTGTCGAGCAGTGCGTCGACGGCTTCCTGCAACATACGCTTTTCGTTGCGCACGATGATGTCCGGAGCGGACAGATCAAGCAGGCGCTTCAAGCGGTTGTTACGGTTGATCACTCGACGATACAGATCGTTGAGGTCGGAAGTCGCGAAGCGACCGCCATCCAGCGGGACCAGTGGACGCAGATCTGGCGGCAGCACCGGCAGAACGGTCAGCACCATCCATTCTGGAAGGTTGCCGGAACCCTGGAAGGCTTCCATCAACTTCAGACGCTTGGACAGCTTCTTGATTTTGGTTTCGGAGTTGGTTTGCGGAATTTCTTCACGCAGGCGGCCAATCTCGTGTTCCAGGTCGATAGCGTGCAGCAGTTCACGGACAGCTTCGGCACCCATGCGGGCATCGAAATCGTCGCCGAACTCTTCCAGCGCTTCGAAATACTGCTCGTCGTTGAGCAGTTGACCTTTTTCAAGGGTGGTCATGCCTGGATCGATAACGACATAGCTCTCGAAGTAGAGAACGCGTTCGATATCACGCAGGGTCATGTCCATCAGCAAACCGATACGCGACGGCAGCGACTTCAGGAACCAGATGTGGGCAACTGGCGAGGCCAGTTCGATGTGCGCCATACGCTCACGACGAACTTTAGCCAGCGCGACTTCAACGCCGCACTTCTCGCAGATCACGCCGCGGTGCTTCAAGCGCTTGTACTTACCGCACAGGCACTCGTAATCCTTTACCGGGCCAAAGATCTTGGCGCAGAACAGGCCGTCACGCTCAGGTTTGAACGTACGGTAGTTGATGGTTTCCGGCTTTTTAACTTCACCGAACGACCACGAACGGATCATCTCAGGCGATGCCAATCCAATACGGATGGCGTCGAACTCTTCGACTTGACCCTGGTTTTTCAGCAAATTCAGTAGGTCTTTCAAGGCCTTTCCTCCTGGCGGAGCAGAGAGCGGGCAATCCTGCCCCGCTCTCGATTCGCGTCACGTGTTATTCGGTTTCCAGATCGATATCGATGCCGAGGGAACGAATTTCCTTGATCAACACGTTGAAAGACTCGGGCATGCCCGGCTCCATACGGTGATCGCCATCCACGATGTTTTTGTACATCTTGGTACGGCCGTTCACATCGTCCGACTTCACTGTGAGCATTTCTTGCAGAGTGTAAGCGGCACCGTAAGCTTCCAGTGCCCAGACCTCCATCTCCCCGAAACGCTGACCACCGAACTGCGCCTTACCACCCAGCGGCTGCTGGGTAACCAGGCTGTACGAACCGGTAGAACGAGCGTGCATCTTGTCGTCTACCAAGTGGTTCAGCTTCAGCATGTACATGTAGCCAACAGTAACCGGGCGCTCGAACTTGTTGCCGGTACGGCCGTCGGTCAGCTGCATCTGGCCGCTTTCTGGCAGATCTGCCAGTTTCAGCATGGCCTTGATTTCGCTTTCCTTGGCGCCGTCGAACACTGGAGTGGCCATTGGAACGCCGCCACGCAGGTTCTTCGCCAGATCCAGGATTTCCTGGTCGGAGAAGCTATCCAGATCTTCGTTACGACCGCCGATCTGGTTGTAGATCTCGTCCAGGAAGGTGCGAAGCTCAGCAACTTTGCGCTGCTCTTCGATCATCCGGTTGATCTTCTCGCCCAGACCTTTGGCCGCGAGGCCCAGGTGGGTTTCAAGGATCTGACCAACGTTCATACGCGAAGGTACGCCCAACGGGTTGAGGACAACGTCCACCGGGGTGCCATTGGCATCGTGCGGCATGTCTTCAACCGGCATGATCACGGAGACCACACCTTTGTTACCGTGACGACCGGCCATCTTGTCGCCCGGCTGGATGCGGCGACGGATTGCCAGGTAAACCTTGACGATTTTCAGCACGCCTGGAGCCAGGTCATCGCCCTGCTGCAGTTTGCGCTTCTTGTCTTCGAACTTGTCGTCCAGCAGACGGCGGCGATCAACGATGTAGGCCTGAGCCTTCTCGAGTTGCTCGTTCAGAGCATCTTCAGCCATGCGCAGCTTGAACCACTGACCATGCTCAAGACCGTCGAGAACTTCGTCGGTGATGTCCTGACCCTTTTTCAGACCGGCCCCGCCTTCGGCTTTGTGGCCGACCAGAGCGGAACGCAGACGTTCGAAAGTTGCGCCTTCAACGATACGGAACTCTTCGTTCAAATCCTTGCGGATCTCGTCGAGTTGAGTCTTCTCGATCGACAGTGCACGAGCATCACGCTCAACGCCGTCACGGGTGAAGACCTGTACGTCGATGACAGTACCCTTGGTGCCGGTAGGCACGCGCAGGGAGGTGTCTTTAACGTCGCTGGCTTTTTCACCGAAGATCGCACGCAACAGCTTCTCTTCCGGAGTCAGTTGGGTCTCGCCTTTCGGAGTGACCTTACCGACCAGAATGTCGCCTGCGCCAACTTCAGCACCTACGTAAACGATACCGGCTTCGTCCAGCTTGTTCAGTGCAGCTTCACCCACGTTCGGGATGTCTGCAGTGATTTCCTCTGGCCCAAGCTTGGTGTCACGTGCCACACAGGTCAGTTCCTGAATGTGGATCGTGGTGAAGCGATCTTCCTGAACCACACGCTCGGACAGGCAGATGGAGTCTTCGAAGTTGAAGCCGTTCCATGCCATGAACGCGATGCGCATGTTCTGACCCAGAGCCAGTTCACCCATGTCGGTGGACGGACCGTCAGCCATGATGTCGCTGCGCTGAACCCGATCACCTTTACGCACCAGCGGACGCTGGTTGATGCAGGTGTTCTGGTTGGAGCGGGTGTACTTGGTCAGGTTGTAGATGTCGACACCAGCTTCGCCGGTTTCAACTTCGTCATCAGCAACACGAACCACGATACGGCTGGCGTCGACGGAATCGATAACGCCGCCACGACGAGCCACGACGCAAACGCCGGAGTCACGAGCTACGTTACGCTCCATGCCGGTACCGACCAGCGGTTTGTCAGCGCGCAGGGTTGGTACAGCTTGACGCTGCATGTTCGAACCCATCAACGCACGGTTGGCGTCGTCGTGCTCGAGGAACGGGATCAGCGACGCAGCAACCGAAACTACCTGCTTCGGCGATACGTCCATCAAGGTGACGTCTTCCGGCGCCTTGACGGTGAACTCGTTCAAGTGACGAACAGCTACCAGCTCGTCGATCAGGACTTTCTTGTCGTTCATCGTGGCCGAAGCCTGAGCGATCACGTGATCAGCTTCTTCGATGGCGGACAGGAACACGATCTCGTCGGTGACCAGAGCGTCTTTCACCACACGGTACGGGCTCTCGAGGAAGCCGTACTGGTTGGTGCGCGCATAAGCGGCCAGGGAGTTGATCAGGCCGATGTTCGGACCTTCCGGCGTTTCAATCGGGCATACACGACCGTAGTGAGTCGGGTGTACGTCTCGAACTTCAAAGCCAGCACGCTCACGAGTCAAACCGCCAGGGCCGAGTGCAGACACACGACGCTTGTGGGTGATCTCGGACAGCGGGTTGTTCTGGTCCATGAACTGGGACAGCTGGCTCGAACCGAAGAATTCTTTCACCGCCGCAGCCACTGGCTTGGCGTTGATCAGGTCTTGCGGCATCAGGCCTTCGCTTTCAGCCATCGACAGACGCTCTTTGACCGCACGCTCAACACGTACCAGGCCAACGCGGAACTGGTTCTCGGCCATCTCGCCTACGCAGCGAACACGACGGTTACCCAGGTGGTCGATGTCATCGACGATGCCTTTGCCGTTACGGATGTCGACCAGAGTCTTCAGTACCGCGACGATGTCTTCTTTGCACAACACGCCCGAACCTTCGATCTCGGTACGACCGATACGACGGTTGAACTTCATCCGGCCGACCGCAGACAGGTCATAGCGCTCAGGGCTGAAGAACAGGTTGTTGAACAGGGTTTCGGCAGCGTCTTTGGTTGGCGGCTCGCCTGGACGCATCATGCGATAGATCTCGACCAGCGCTTCCAATTGGTTGCTGGTGGAGTCGATCTTCAGAGTGTCGGAGACGAACGGACCGCAGTCGATATCGTTGGTGTACAGAGTTTCGATGCGAACAACCTGGGCCTTGGCGATTTTTGCCAGGATCTCGGTGTTCAGTTCGGTGTTGCACTCTGCCAGGATTTCGCCGGTTGCCGGATGCACGATGGCCTTGGCGGTAGTGCGACCCAGGACGTAGTCCAGAGGCACTTCCAGGGTCTTGAGACCGGCTTTTTCGATCTGGTTGATGTGGCGCGCAGTAATACGGCGACCAGCCTCAACGATGACCTTGCCCTTCTCGTCCTGAATATCAAGAACAGCGATTTCACCACGCAGACGCGAAGCAATCAGTTCCAGACTGAGGGTTTCGCCGCTCAGGTGGAAGACGTTGGTGGTGTAGAACGCGTCCAGCACTTCTTCAGTGGTATAGCCCAGCGCGCGCAGCAATACCGATGCAGGCAGCTTGCGACGACGGTCGATACGCACGAACACGCAGTCTTTCGGGTCGAACTCGAAGTCCAGCCACGAACCGCGGTAAGGAATGATGCGCGCGGAGTACAGCAGTTTGCCGGAGCTGTGCGTCTTGCCACGGTCGTGGTCGAAGAACACGCCCGGGGAACGGTGCAGCTGGGAAACGATTACACGCTCGGTACCGTTGATTACGAAGGTACCGTTCTCAGTCATCAGGGGGATTTCACCCATGTAGACTTCTTGCTCTTTAATGTCCTTGATCGCTTTGTTCGACGATTCTTTGTCGAAAATGATCAGGCGCACTTTTACCCGCAAAGGTACGGCGTAAGTTACACCGCGCAATACGCATTCTTTGACATCAAATGCCGGTTCGCCCAGGCGATAACCGACGTACTCCAGCGCAGCATTGCCGGAGTAGCTGATGATCGGGAAAACGGATTTGAAGGCCGCATGCAGGCCCACGTCGCGGAACTGATCTTTAGTCGCTCCCGCTTGCAAGAATTCACGATACGAATCCAGCTGGATGGCCAGGAGGTACGGCACATCCATGACGTCCGGCAACTTGCTAAAGTCCTTGCGGATACGTTTTTTCTCAGTATATGAGTAAGCCATCAGCGTTCCCCAGCTTGGTCACCTGCTTGTTTGGCCCCTCCCGACGGGAGCAGCCAGAAAATCGTGCAAACCCCATGGTTTGCGCCACCACATCGGGTGGTTACAGCGCGTTATCAGCACCGACCCAGTCGGCTGCCAATAACGGAAAAAGGCCGGTGGCAAGAGCCACCAGCCATCAGCCTTTCGCTTTACGCTCGGGCTGGAGGAGCAAAGTCGATGCTTACTTCAGCTCGACTTTAGCGCCTGCTTCTTCCAGAGTAGCTTTGGCTTTGTCGCCTGCGTCTTTCGAAACAGCTTCCAGAACCATGGCAGGAGCGCCGTCAACTACAGCCTTGGCTTCTTTCAGGCCCAGACCGGTCAGTTCACGTACTGCCTTGATCACGTTAACTTTCTTCTCGCCAGCTTCCAGCAGCATGACGTTGAATTCGGTTTGCTCTTCAACAACGGCAGCAGCAGCAGCTGGACCAGCCGATGCAGCAGCAGCGGTAACGCCGAATTTTTCTTCGAAAGCTTTGATCAGTTCAACAACTTCCATTACGGACATGTTGCCAACTGCTTCAAGGATATCGTTCTGAGAGATAGACATGAATCTAATTCCTGATATTGGGGACGGCCTACGCGACCATCGAAATAAACAAAAAACGCGAGAAGGAGACGAGCCTTAGGCTGCAACTGCTTCTTTTTGGTCGCGAATTGCCGCCAGAGTACGAGCCAATTTGCTGGTAGCGCCTTGAATCACGCTCATCAGCTGAGAAATTGCTTCGTCACGGGTCGGCAGAGTTGCCAGCACGTCGATTTGGTTAGCTGCGAGGAACTTGCCCTCGAACGCAGCTGCCTTGATCTCGAACTTGTCCTGACCTTTTGCGAATTCCTTGAAGATGCGAGCAGCAGCGCCCGGATGTTCGTTGGAGAATGCAATCAAGGTCGGGCCGGTGAACACGTCGTTGAGAACACTGAATTCAGTGTCAGCAACAGCGCGCTTGAGCAGGGTGTTACGTACAACACGTACGAAAACGCCAGCTTCACGAGCCTCTTTACGGAGTCCGGTCATTGCGCCTACTGTTACGCCACGGGCATCAACCACGACAGCGGACAGAGCGACTTTGGCAGCCTCGTTGACTTCAGCGACGATGGCCTTCTTGTCTTCGAGTTTAATTGCCACGGGTTTAACTCCTGCTTGTTACCGTTTCATCTGGCCGGAGCCGGATGTCGTTTTGGTGTCTGATTCGGTAAGGAACCGGGAGCACCATCTGCGTAGGCTTGAGGTTTAAGACTTGCGTCGCCTACGGTCTTGGATAGCCCCCGCCAGGCAGGGACCCCAATCTTTCAATTGGCGCAATCGCTTGCGCCAACCTATGTCTTACGCGTCGAGCGAGCTTTGGTCGATGACCAGACCTGGGCCCATAGTGGTGCTCAGGGTAACGCGCTTGACGTAAATGCCTTTCGAGGAAGCTGGCTTGATACGCTTCAGATCAGCGATCAGGGCTTCAACGTTTTCCTTCAGCTTGACGGCGTCGAAGCCAATCTTGCCAACGGAAGTGTGGATGATGCCGTTTTTGTCGGTGCGATAACGAACCTGACCAGCCTTGGCGTTTTTAACCGCGGTAGCTACGTCTGGAGTTACAGTGCCAACTTTAGGGTTAGGCATCAGGCCGCGTGGGCCGAGGATCTGACCCAACTGACCAACAACGCGCATTGCATCCGGGGATGCGATAACTACGTCATAGTTCAGGTCGCCGCCTTTCATTTCGGCAGCCAGATCGTCCATACCTACACGGTCAGCGCCGGCAGCCAGAGCGGCTTCAGCAGCTGGACCCTGGGTGAACACAGCAACGCGAACGGTCTTGCCAGTGCCGTGCGGCAGCACAGTAGCGCTACGAACAACCTGGTCAGATTTACGCGGGTCAACGCCGAGGTTTACAGCAACGTCGAACGACTCGCTGAACTTGACAGTCGACAGCTCAGCCAGCAGAGCAGCAGCATCTACAAAATTGTAGGACTTGCCTGCTTCGATTTTGCCGGCGATAGCCTTTTGACGCTTGGTCAACTTAGCCATTACACACCCTCCACGTTAAGGCCCATGCTACGAGCAGAACCGGCGATAGTACGCACGGCTGCATCCATATCAGCTGCAGTCAGATCCGCGTTTTTGGTTTTCGCGATTTCTTCCAGCTGAGCACGAGTCACGGTGCCAACCTTAACGGTGTTCGGACGAGCGGAACCGCTAGTCAGACCAGCAGCCTTCTTCAGCAGAACCGAAGCAGGGGTGGACTTGGTTTCAAACGTAAAGCTACGGTCGCTGTAGACAGTGATGATCACTGGAGTCGGCAGACCTGGCTCAAGACCCTGAGTACGGGCGTTGAAAGCCTTGCAGAATTCCATGATGTTCACGCCGTGCTGACCCAAAGCAGGACCAACAGGTGGGCTTGGGTTAGCCTGAGCGGCCTTCACTTGCAGCTTGATGTAAGCGGTAATTTTCTTGGCCATGAGGCACTCCAATTACGGGTTCAAACGCCTCGAAAGGCTCCCCGGTTACTTGCGCGTTTATCCCAGTGACGACAAAACCCCACAGCCTGGGGCTGCGGGGTTGGGATGCTTGATCAGCTAGACCTTTTCGACCTGGCTGAACTCTAGCTCTACCGGGGTAGAGCGACCGAAAATGAGCACCGCCACTTGGATCCGGCTCTTCTCGTAGTTAACTTCTTCAACCGTGCCAGTAAAATCAGCAAACGGCCCATCATTGACACGTACCGACTCGCCTGGCTCGAACAACGTCTTCGGCTTCGGCTTGTCGCTACCATCGGCAACGCGACGCAGAATTGCTTCCGCCTCTTTATCAGTGATTGGCGCAGGCTTGTCGGCAGTACCGCCAATGAAGCCCATCACCCGAGGTGTATCCTTGACCAAGTGCCAAGTACCCTCGTTCATATCCATCTGTACCAGCACATAACCCGGGAAGAACTTGCGTTCGCTTTTGCGCTTCTGGCCATTACGCATTTCAACCACTTCTTCAGTGGGAACCAGAATTTCGCCGAAGCCATCTTCCATGCCAGCCAGCTTTACGCGCTCTACCAACGAGCGCATGACATGCTTCTCGTAACCGGAGTAAGCATGCACAACGTACCAACGCTTAGCCACGGGACACCCTTAGCCGACAATCAAGGAAACAAGCCAGCCGAGGAGGGAATCAAGCCCCCACAACAGCAACGCCATAACCAGAACAACAGCCACAACAATCAACGTGGTCTGCGTGGTTTCTTGGCGAGTTGGCCATACGACTTTACGAATCTCGGTGCGAGCTTCCTTAACCAGTACAAAGAAAGACTTGCCCTTGACTGTCTGCAGGCCTACAAAGGCAGCTACAGCAGCAATGACGAGCAGTGCAAGTACGCGGTACAGGATCGGCGAAGCAGAGTAATACTGATTGCCAACAACGCCAACAACCACCAAAGCGACTACTACTAGCCACTTGAGCAGATCGAAGCGAGAGCCTTGAGCTTCAGCTTTAGGAGTCATCTATGAAGATCCTGTGAAAAGAAAGCCAGACACACCAAGTGAATCTGGCAGGTCAGGAGGGAATCGAACCCCCAACCTACGGTTTTGGAGACCGTCGCTCTGCCAATTGAGCTACTGACCTAAAACAAAATCAGGCCGACCATTATGCCGGCCCGAAAAAGACATTACAACAATTTACTCGATGATTTTGGCTACGACGCCAGCGCCGACGGTACGACCGCCTTCACGGATAGCGAAACGCAGACCATCTTCCATCGCGATGGTTTTGATCAGGGTAACAGTCATTTGAATGTTATCGCCTGGCATTACCATTTCAACGCCTTCTGGCAATTCGCAGTTACCGGTCACGTCAGTAGTACGGAAGTAGAACTGTGGACGGTAGCCTTTGAAGAACGGAGTATGACGGCCGCCTTCTTCCTTGCTCAGAACGTAAACTTCTGCGGTGAACTTGGTGTGCGGCTTAACCGAACCCGGCTTAACCAGAACCTGGCCACGCTCAACGTCGTCACGCTTGGTACCGCGCAGCAACACGCCGCAGTTCTCGCCAGCACGACCTTCGTCGAGCAGCTTGCGGAACATTTCAACACCGGTACAGGTGGTGACGGTAGTGTCACGCAGACCAACAATTTCCAGTGGATCCTGAACGCGAACGATACCGCGCTCGATACGACCAGTCACAACAGTACCGCGACCGGAGATCGAGAATACGTCTTCGATTGGCATCAGGAACGGCTTGTCGGTCAGACGAACTGGTTCTGGGATGTAGCTGTCCAGAGTTTCAACCAGTTTACGAACGGCAGTGGTGCCCATTTCGTTGTCGTCTTTGCCTTCCAGCGCCATACGCGCCGAACCGATGATGATCGGAGTGTCATCACCTGGGAAGTCGTAAGTGCTCAGCAGATCGCGCACTTCCATCTCAACCAGTTCCAGCAGCTCAGCGTCGTCCACCAGGTCAGCCTTGTTCAGGAAAACCACGATGTACGGAACGCCTACCTGACGGGACAGCAGGATGTGCTCACGGGTTTGCGGCATCGGACCATCAGCGGCCGAGCAAACCAAGATAGCGCCGTCCATCTGAGCAGCACCGGTGATCATGTTCTTCACATAGTCAGCGTGACCTGGGCAGTCAACGTGAGCGTAGTGACGGATCTTCGAGTTGTACTCGACGTGTGCAGTGTTAATAGTGATACCACGAGCTTTTTCTTCTGGCGCGCTGTCGATTTTATCGAAATCAACGATGGCCGAACCGAAAACCTCGGAGCAAACACGAGTCAGAGCAGCAGTCAGCGTAGTCTTACCATGGTCAACGTGACCGATAGTACCAACGTTAACGTGCGGCAGCGAACGATCGAACTTTTCCTTAGCCATCGAAACAACCCCCAACAAAAGAATTGAGCAAGCAATATCAACCATTAAAACAAAGGCAGATATTTTCATATCTGCCTTGTTATATGGAGCTCTTGAGCGGATTTGAACCGCTGACCTCACCCTTACCAAGGGTGTGCTCTACCAACTGAGCTACAAGAGCGTAACACTTTGCAGGATCTGCAAACTTGGAGCGGGTAGCGGGAATCGAACCCGCATCATCAGCTTGGAAGGCTGAGGTTCTACCACTAAACTATACCCGCGGAGCTTGCAGCTCTCGCTAAAAATGGTGGAGGGGGAAGGATTCGAACCTTCGAAGTCGTAGACGTCAGATTTACAGTCTGATCCCTTTGGCCGCTCGGGAACCCCTCCTAAGCGAGCCGGCATTCTACATCATGCCAGCCTTCTGTCAAGCATTTTTCTCATTAAAAACCTGAGGTTAGCTGCATTGACACTACTACCGCACCGTTGACCGTTAATGGTCTTCACTGCGAAGCGGGCGCCATTCTATGCAAACTATTCAGCCGGTGCAACCCCTTCGCATGGCATTATTTTATGTTTTAACTCATTGAATTCTTTAGAAAGGTTTAGCAGCTGTAAATCATCCAGAAAACGCTGGCTCTCGGGCGCTATACGCACCCAATAAACAGACGACTCTGCAGGGTCCTTCGGCAGGGACTGAAACCTGACACCCATTTCACCGAGTCGCCGCCCAACCGCCGAGACAGACTCCTGGCGAACAAAGCCTCCCAAATAGAGGCAGACATTACCCGCCACAGCGGCTTTTCCTTTATCACGAGTTGCATCAGTTGCCTCGCTTAACAAGCGGATATCCTGCTGTGCCCCCCGGTACAAGCTCAAAGGCGTTACATCCTTCGCCCGCAGCGGCGCCTCTTGTTGATGCCAAATGTAATAGAAGACATTGAGAACAAGCAGCAACAAAAACAACCAACGCATAAAAACCTCAGGACAATGGGCACGCCATCGCTAAACCTACAAAAATAAGGTCTGGAACCAGCCTGGCCTCGGGCACGATTCCGGAGACTAGAGCCGCATCACCCCCGGTGAGAAACACAGTAAAGTCATTCCCCCAATAACTACGCGCCAACTCCAACTGAGTCAGGACAAACCCCCTCAGCATAAGAGAGCACCCTCGCTCGACCGCCTCGACGGTTGTACGGCCAGGAATAAGACTCTCGAGCGCGCGCTCGGCAGCCAGATCACCGTATCGGATTCTGCGGGTATGGGTTCGCAGCTGGTTGCGCATCAAGGGCATTCCAGGGCAAATAAAACCGCCGAGGTGCTCTCCGTCTCGAGCGACGAAATCAGCAGTCACAGCCGTGCCAAAATCAAGCACGAGGCACGCACCGGAGGCCAGATGAAACCCTCCAAGCATCGCAAGCCAGCGATCGAGTCCCAACCGCTCAAACTCGTCGTATCCGTTACGCACACCAGCTATTTCGCGAGCAGGTGTCGCGCACACCACGGATACGCCAAAAGTTTGCGTCAATACAGAGGCTAACGCGCCAGTTTCTTCGGCCGTTCTAACACTAACCAACCGACAATGCCTAAGGGCGAGCCCACCAAGCTTACTCAAGCCCTCCAGCAAAGCGTCATCGGAATCAACCACGCCCTCACTGAACACCCGACTGACATCCGCATAGAGCACGCGCCACTTGATAAAACTATTTCCACAATCGAGCTCAAGAATCATCGCGCAACCTCAGACTGAGCTCACCACCACTAAAGGCTTTTTCAACGCCATTCACTTTCAAGCGCAAAGCCCCCTGACTGTCGATACCCAATACCTCACCATCTATCTGGCTTACGCCGGCGATCAGAGACACTGCCCGCCCCTGCCATAGGTGGTTTTGCTCCCACTCCGACTGAATGGAGGAAAATCCGTCGAGCTGGTGCCGAGCCAGGTACGCCTGGAGCATCGAGCCCAATTCTGAAGCCAGGTGATTGCGATCAAACACCCTACCTGACTCAAGACGCATCGACGTCCACAACTGATCAACCTCATCCGTGATCTGCATGTTGACGTTAATTCCAACACCCAACACCACGTGACAAACATCCGCAGGATCACCCACCAACTCAAGCAATATCCCCGCGATCTTTTTCTGACCCACCAAAACATCGTTAGGCCATTTTAACCCTACCTCTGGAATACCGAGCGCTCGCAAGGTCTGCATCACCGCAAGACCGACAACAAGGCTCAAACCTTCCAGCTGTCGCATTCCGCCGTCAATTCGCAATACCAGACTGTAATAGATGTTTTCTGCAAAAGGACTGATCCATTTGCGGCCCCGCCGTCCGCGGCCAGCCGTCTGGCGCTCGGCAAGCACCAAAAATGGCGCAGCCTGACCACGCTCGATAGCGCGCAAGGCCTCAGCATTGGTGGAGTCTATTGAATCGAAGACCAAAATTGGCCAGCCACACGTAGGCGCTTTGTCTTTTATGGCAACAGGATCAAGCAACGTTAGCGGTGCCGCCAGTTGATATCCACGGCCGCGCACTTTATGAATTGACAAGCCGAGCTCAGCCTCCAAATGCTGAAGCTGCTTCCACACCGCACTACGACTGACACCCAAGGCAACACCCAGGGCTTGACCCGAATGGAACCGGCCATCTTTAAGAAGCTTTAACAACGTCAGCATGCAAGTCCCGCCTCACAATGAGGCCCGCATGATAGCCATGCCCCGAGCCCTTGCATAGAAACCCGACAAGTCAGCTTTCCTGCAGACAAAACAAAACCCCTACCTGCATACGCAGATAGGGGTTTTGGAATTTAATCTTGACGATGACCTACTCTCACATGGGGAAACCCCACACTACCATCGGCGATGCATCGTTTCACTGCTGAGTTCGGGATGGGATCAGGTGGTTCCAATGCTCTATGGTCGTCAAGAAATTCGGTAGCCAGCTCGTGCTCTCTTGCGAGATCACGCTCCAGCGAATGGGTATGCAATAGATTTGTGCGTTGCTTTCGAACTTTCGGTTCTTTCGTCTTCACACACCGCAATCTGGCCTTTCGACGCAAATTGCTTGGGTGTTATATGGTCAAGCCTCACGGGCAATTAGTATTGGTTAGCTCAACGCCTCACAGCGCTTACACACCCAACCTATCAACGTCGTAGTCTTCGACGGCCCTTCAGGGGACTCAAGGTCCCAGTGAGATCTCATCTTGAGGCTAGTTTCCCGCTTAGATGCTTTCAGCGGTTATCTATTCCGAACATAGCTACCCGGCAATGCCACTGGCGTGACAACCGGAACACCAGAGGTTCGTCCACTCCGGTCCTCTCGTACTAGGAGCAGCCCCTCTCAAATCTCAAACGTCCACGGCAGATAGGGACCGAACTGTCTCACGACGTTCTAAACCCAGCTCGCGTACCACTTTAAATGGCGAACAGCCATACCCTTGGGACCGGCTTCAGCCCCAGGATGTGATGAGCCGACATCGAGGTGCCAAACACCGCCGTCGATATGAACTCTTGGGCGGTATCAGCCTGTTATCCCCGGAGTACCTTTTATCCGTTGAGCGATGGCCCTTCCATACAGAACCACCGGATCACTAAGACCTACTTTCGTACCTGCTCGACGTGTCTGTCTCGCAGTCAAGCGCGCTTTTGCCTTTATACTCTACGACCGATTTCCGACCGGTCTGAGCGCACCTTCGTACTCCTCCGTTACTCTTTAGGAGGAGACCGCCCCAGTCAAACTACCCACCATACACTGTCCTCGATCCGGATAACGGACCTGAGTTAGAACCTCAAAGTTGCCAGGGTGGTATTTCAAGGTTGGCTCCACGCGAACTGGCGTCCACGCTTCAAAGCCTCCCACCTATCCTACACAAGCAAATTCAAAGTCCAGTGCAAAGCTATAGTAAAGGTTCACGGGGTCTTTCCGTCTAGCCGCGGATACACTGCATCTTCACAGCGATTTCAATTTCACTGAGTCTCGGGTGGAGACAGCGCCGCCATCGTTACGCCATTCGTGCAGGTCGGAACTTACCCGACAAGGAATTTCGCTACCTTAGGACCGTTATAGTTACGGCCGCCGTTTACCGGGGCTTCGATCAAGAGCTTCGCGTTAGCTAACCCCATCAATTAACCTTCCGGCACCGGGCAGGCGTCACACCCTATACGTCCACTTTCGTGTTTGCAGAGTGCTGTGTTTTTAATAAACAGTCGCAGCGGCCTGGTATCTTCGACCGGCATGGGCTTACGCAGTAAATGCTTCACCCTCACCGGCGCACCTTCTCCCGAAGTTACGGTGCCATTTTGCCTAGTTCCTTCACCCGAGTTCTCTCAAGCGCCTTGGTATTCTCTACCCAACCACCTGTGTCGGTTTGGGGTACGGTTCCTGGTTACCTGAAGCTTAGAAGCTTTTCTTGGAAGCATGGCATCAACCACTTCGTGTGCTAAAAGCACACTCGTCATCAGCTCTCGGCCTTAGAATCCCGGATTTACCTAAGATTCCAGCCTACCACCTTAAACTTGGACAACCAACGCCAAGCTGGCCTAGCCTTCTCCGTCCCTCCATCGCAATAACCAGAAGTACAGGAATATTAACCTGTTTTCCATCGACTACGCTTTTCAGCCTCGCCTTAGGGACCGACTAACCCTGCGTCGATTAACGTTGCGCAGGAAACCTTGGTCTTTCGGCGTGGGTGTTTTTCACACCCATTGTCGTTACTCATGTCAGCATTCGCACTTCTGATACCTCCAGCAAGCTTCTCAACTCACCTTCACAGGCTTACAGAACGCTCCTCTACCGCATCACCTAAGTGATACCCGTAGCTTCGGTGTATGGTTTGAGCCCCGTTACATCTTCCGCGCAGGCCGACTCGACTAGTGAGCTATTACGCTTTCTTTAAAGGGTGGCTGCTTCTAAGCCAACCTCCTAGCTGTCTAAGCCTTCCCACATCGTTTCCCACTTAACCATAACTTTGGGACCTTAGCTGACGGTCTGGGTTGTTTCCCTTTTCACGACGGACGTTAGCACCCGCCGTGTGTCTCCCATGCTCGGCACTTGTAGGTATTCGGAGTTTGCATCGGTTTGGTAAGTCGGGATGACCCCCTAGCCGAAACAGTGCTCTACCCCCTACAGTGATACATGAGGCGCTACCTAAATAGCTTTCGAGGAGAACCAGCTATCTCCGAGCTTGATTAGCCTTTCACTCCGATCCACAGGTCATCCGCTAACTTTTCAACGGTAGTCGGTTCGGTCCTCCAGTTAGTGTTACCCAACCTTCAACCTGCCCATGGATAGATCGCCCGGTTTCGGGTCTATTCCCAGCGACTAGACGCCCTATTAAGACTCGCTTTCGCTACGCCTCCCCTATTCGGTTAAGCTCGCCACTGAAAATAAGTCGCTGACCCATTATACAAAAGGTACGCAGTCACCCAACAAAGTGGGCTCCCACTGCTTGTACGCATACGGTTTCAGGATCTATTTCACTCCCCTCTCCGGGGTTCTTTTCGCCTTTCCCTCACGGTACTAGTTCACTATCGGTCAGTCAGTAGTATTTAGCCTTGGAGGATGGTCCCCCCATATTCAGACAAAGTTTCTCGTGCTCCGTCCTACTCGATTTCATGACCAAGAGATTTTCGCGTACAGGGCTATCACCCACTATGGCCGCACTTTCCAGAGCGTTCCGCTAATCTCAAAGCCACTTAAGGGCTGGTCCCCGTTCGCTCGCCACTACTAAGGGAATCTCGGTTGATTTCTTTTCCTCAGGGTACTTAGATGTTTCAGTTCCCCTGGTTCGCCTCTTAAGCCTATGTATTCAGCTTAAGATAACCATCTTATGATGGCTGGGTTCCCCCATTCAGACATCTCCGGATCAAAGTCTGTTTGCCGACTCCCCGAAGCTTTTCGCAGGCTACCACGTCTTTCATCGCCTCTGACTGCCAAGGCATCCACCGTATGCGCTTCTTCACTTGACCATATAACCCCAAGCAATCTGGTTATACTGTGAAGACGACATTCGCCGAAAATTCGCAATTTAACTCACAAATTTTACCTTAGCCTGAGCCGTTACCAGTGAAAGTAACGTTCAGTCTATCTTTCTATCACATACCCAAATTTTTAAAGAACGAACTAGTCAAAGACTAGAAATCAACATTCACCATCATTCGATGGAATGCTCATTTCTAAGCTTTATACCGACAGAAGCAGTAGTGGTGGAGCCAAACGGGATCGAACCGTTGACCTCCTGCGTGCAAGGCAGGCGCTCTCCCAGCTGAGCTATGGCCCCGTATTTCTACAGGCGTTTCCCACACAAAATTGGTGGGTCTGGGCAGATTCGAACTGCCGACCTCACCCTTATCAGGGGTGCGCTCTAACCAACTGAGCTACAGACCCAATTTCGGGCTGCTTCTTTCGTCTTCTTCAATGAATCAAGCAATTCGTGTGGGAACTTATGGAGCAGCTGATGTCGTCGATTAAGGAGGTGATCCAGCCGCAGGTTCCCCTACGGCTACCTTGTTACGACTTCACCCCAGTCATGAATCACACCGTGGTAACCGTCCTCCCGAAGGTTAGACTAGCTACTTCTGGTGCAACCCACTCCCATGGTGTGACGGGCGGTGTGTACAAGGCCCGGGAACGTATTCACCGCGACATTCTGATTCGCGATTACTAGCGATTCCGACTTCACGCAGTCGAGTTGCAGACTGCGATCCGGACTACGATCGGTTTTCTGGGATTAGCTCCACCTCGCGGTTTGGCAACCCTCTGTACCGACCATTGTAGCACGTGTGTAGCCCAGGCCGTAAGGGCCATGATGACTTGACGTCATCCCCACCTTCCTCCGGTTTGTCACCGGCAGTCTCCTTAGAGTGCCCACCATAACGTGCTGGTAACTAAGGACAAGGGTTGCGCTCGTTACGGGACTTAACCCAACATCTCACGACACGAGCTGACGACAGCCATGCAGCACCTGTCTCAATGTTCCCGAAGGCACCAATCCATCTCTGGAAAGTTCATTGGATGTCAAGGCCTGGTAAGGTTCTTCGCGTTGCTTCGAATTAAACCACATGCTCCACCGCTTGTGCGGGCCCCCGTCAATTCATTTGAGTTTTAACCTTGCGGCCGTACTCCCCAGGCGGTCAACTTAATGCGTTAGCTGCGCCACTAAGAGCTCAAGGCTCCCAACGGCTAGTTGACATCGTTTACGGCGTGGACTACCAGGGTATCTAATCCTGTTTGCTCCCCACGCTTTCGCACCTCAGTGTCAGTATCAGTCCAGGTGGTCGCCTTCGCCACTGGTGTTCCTTCCTATATCTACGCATTTCACCGCTACACAGGAAATTCCACCACCCTCTACCATACTCTAGCTCGTCAGTTTTGAATGCAGTTCCCAGGTTGAGCCCGGGGCTTTCACATCCAACTTAACGAACCACCTACGCGCGCTTTACGCCCAGTAATTCCGATTAACGCTTGCACCCTCTGTATTACCGCGGCTGCTGGCACAGAGTTAGCCGGTGCTTATTCTGTCGGTAACGTCAAGACAGCAACGTATTAGGTTACTGCCCTTCCTCCCAACTTAAAGTGCTTTACAATCCGAAGACCTTCTTCACACACGCGGCATGGCTGGATCAGGCTTTCGCCCATTGTCCAATATTCCCCACTGCTGCCTCCCGTAGGAGTCTGGACCGTGTCTCAGTTCCAGTGTGACTGATCATCCTCTCAGACCAGTTACGGATCGTCGCCTTGGTGAGCCATTACCTCACCAACTAGCTAATCCGACCTAGGCTCATCTGATAGCGCAAGGCCCGAAGGTCCCCTGCTTTCTCCCGTAGGACGTATGCGGTATTAGCGTTCGTTTCCGAACGTTATCCCCCACTACCAGGCAGATTCCTAGGCATTACTCACCCGTCCGCCGCTCTCAAGAGAAGCAAGCTTCTCTCTACCGCTCGACTTGCATGTGTTAGGCCTGCCGCCAGCGTTCAATCTGAGCCATGATCAAACTCTTCAGTTCAAACATCTTTGGGTTTTTAAGAAACCCTAAACTTGGCTCAGCAATCGTTGGTTACATCTTTGATTTCTCGCGGAGTAACTTGTGATGCTGATAATCTTGTTGACTATCAGTCTGACTCCACAAGCACCCACACGAATTGCTTGATTCAGTTGTTAAAGAGCGGTTGGTTAAGATCTTTCGTCTCAACCGAGGCGCGCATTCTACAGCAGCCTCTGTTGCTGTCAAGCGGTTATTTTCAGAAGCGTTCAAAGTTTCCTTTGTAACTTCAACCACTTGCGCTTTCGATCTCTCGTCAGCGGGAGGCGAATTCTACAGCGTTACACGCTGCTGTCAACACCTCTTTTTCAACTCCTTTCGGGCTTCGATGACCTGAAGCCGCTTGCTGCCGGAAACTGCATAACTCTTTGTTTACCAAGGAGTTTTCCGTTTCGACTGCGCCGGAAGTGGGGCGAATTATAGACATCCAGGATCTGCCGTCAAGCACTGTTTGCAGCTTTACTCGGATTTCAGCGTAATACGAGCAAAGGACTTCTTGCCGGCCTGGCAAACGTGCGTTGCGCCCAGTACGTATATAAAGGTGCGATCAACCACCTCACCATCTATACGCACACCGCCAGAATTCAATAGATCACGCGCACCCGCCGAATTCTTCACCAACCCTGCTTTATTAAGAACAGCCGCAATCGGCATATCTTCGGCAGCAGTCAATTCGATTTCCGGGAGATCATCTGGCAGCTCGCCTTCTTTCATACGATTGCCCGCCCCACGGTGAGCATTGGCCGCGGCCTCCTCCCCATGAAAACGCGCAACAATCTCTTCTGCCAGCTTGATCTTGATGTCACGCGGGTTCGCACCAGCCTCGACATCCGCACGGAATGCATTGATCTCATCCATGGAACGGAAGCTAAGCAGCTCAAAGTAGCGCCACATCAACGCATCCGGAATGGAAACCAGCTTGCTGTACATGACACCCGGAGCTTCCTGAATACCGACGTAGTTGCCCAGGGACTTGGACATCTTCTTCACACCATCCAGACCTTCGAGCAACGGCATTGTCAGAATGCACTGAGGCTCTTGACCGTACCCGCGCTGCAGCTCGCGCCCCATCAACAGATTGAACTTCTGATCGGTACCGCCCAGTTCGACATCCGCACGCAACGCCACCGAGTCGTAACCCTGTACCAGCGGATAGAGGAACTCGTGAATAGCAATTGGCTGATTGGTCGTGTAGCGCTTATCGAAGTCGTCTCGCTCAAGCATGCGAGCAACCGTGTACTGCGATGTCAGGCGAATGAAGTCCGCCGGCACCATCTGATCCATCCAGGTGGAGTTGAACGCAACTTCGGTTTTTGCTGGATCAAGAATTTTGAAGACCTGACTCTTGTAGGTCTCGGCATTCTCGAGAACCTGCTCACGGGTAAGCGGCGGACGTGTCGCGCTCTTACCGCTCGGGTCACCGATCATCCCGGTGAAGTCACCGATAAGGAAGATCACCTGATGCCCCAACTCCTGGAACTGACGCAGCTTATTAATAAGCACGGTGTGCCCCAGGTGCAAATCCGGCGCGGTCGGATCGAAGCCAGCCTTAATACGTAGCGGCTGGCCACGCTTGAGCTTCTCGATCAGCTCGGACTCGACCAACAGTTCTTCCGCACCACGTTTAATCAGCGCTAGCTGTTCTTCAACCGACTTCATAACAGACCCGCAAGACTCGAATTCAAAGGGGACCAACCATACAAGATCACGCGTCAAATACAAAGTTTGGCCGGCGCAATGACGCCAATCTGACAGCAGAGTGTCCGTGGACTTGCTTCAGGGATGATTTGGTTATATTTTATACAGTTATTTCATCTTCATCATGTCATTCATCTTTTCCAATTCATCTTTTTCAAAGTCAAAAATCACTTATGACCAAAGAATCGTCTAAAGCGCCGCCGCTTTACCCGAAGACCCACCTGCTCGCAGCAAGTGGCATCGCCGCCCTGCTGAGCCTGGCGCTTCTGGTATTCCCTTCCAGCGATGTTGAAGCCAAAAAGACCACCCTGAGTCTTGAACTGGAAAGCCCTGCTGAACAACTGTCACAAGACCAAGACGCAGCTGAAGCCGCTCAAGCCACAAATGAACCTGTAGTCTCCCCTTTCGCGCAGATCGAAAACAGCACCGAAGAACCGCAGGAAACCGCTCAAGCCGCGCCTGCGGTTGAAGAAAAGAAGTCTCCAAGCCACAGGGAAGTGATCGTTACCAAAGGCGATACGCTGTCCACTCTGTTTGGAAAAGTCGGCCTCCCGGCCACATCGGTGCATGAGATCCTGGCCAGCGACAAGCAAGCCAAACAATTCAGCCAGCTGAAACATGGTCAGAAGCTCGAATTCGAACTAAACCCAGAAGGCCAGCTGACCAACCTGCACAGCAAGCTCAGCGACCTCGAAAGCATTAGTCTGACCAAGAATGACAAGGGTTATGTGTTCAACCGCGTCACCGCCAAGCCCACCGTGCGCTCTGCCTACGTACATGGGGTCATCAACAGTTCGCTGTCGCAATCCGCTGCTCGCGCCGGGCTCTCCCACAGCCTGACCATGGACATGGCCAGCGTGTTTGGCTACGACGTCGACTTCGCCCAGGATATTCGCCCGGGTGACGAATTCGATGTGATCTACGAGCAGAAAGTCGTCAACGGCAAGGCAGTCGGCAACGGCCCGATACTTTCCGCGCGGTTCACCAACCGTGGCAAGACCTATACCGCCATCCGCTACACCAACAAACAGGGCAACGCCAGTTACTACACGGCTGACGGCAACAGCATGCGTAAAGCGTTCATCCGTACCCCGGTTGACTTCGCCCGCATCAGTTCGAAATTCTCCATGGGGCGAAAGCACCCGATCCTGAACAAGATTCGCGCTCACAAAGGTGTCGACTATGCAGCACCCCGCGGCACTCCGATCAAGGCCGCCGGTGACGGTAAGGTACTACTGGCGGGGCGTCGTGGTGGTTATGGCAACACCGTGGTCATCCAGCACGGCGCCACCTACACCACGTTGTATGGCCACATGCAAGGCTTCGCCAAAGGCGTAAAGACCGGCGGCACGGTCAAACAGGGCCAGGTCATCGGCTACATCGGCACCACCGGGCTCTCCACCGGCCCGCACTTGCACTATGAGTTCCAGGTCAATGGCGTTCACGTCGATCCACTGGGCCAGAAGCTGCCGATGGCCGATCCTATCGCCAAGGCCGAACGCTCGCGATTCCTCGCACAGAGCCAACCGTTGATGGCGCGCATGGAACAAGAGAAGTCCACCCTGCTGGCTTCGAGCAAGCGCTAATCCATGACGCTCTATATAGGTGTGATGTCCGGAACCAGTCTTGATGGCCTGGACATCGCTCTGGTCGAGCTTTCGCCGGCGATCAAGCTGATCGCCACGCACTACATTCCCATGCCTGAATCCCTGCGCACCGAGCTGCTTGGCTTGTGCGCCAGCGGCCCGGACGAGATTGCCCGCTCTGCCATCGCCCAACAAAACTGGGTAAAACTGGCTGCCCAGGGCATTCATACCCTGCTTGCTCAACAAAACCTGAAGCCCGAAAACATTCGCGCTATTGGTAGCCACGGCCAGACTATTCGTCACGAGCCAGCACGCGGCTTCACGGTGCAGATCGGCAACCCCGCCCTGCTGACCGAGTTGACCGGCATCACTGTGGTCAGTGATTTCCGCAGCCGTGATGTTGCTGCTGGCGGGCAAGGTGCACCACTGGTTCCAGCCTTCCACGAAGCCTTGTTTGATGAACGAACCGGTCATCGCGCAGTGTTGAACATTGGCGGATTCAGCAATCTCAGCCTGATCGAACCCGGCAAACCCGTTGCGGGTTTCGACTGCGGTCCGGGCAATGTGCTGCTGGATGCCTGGATCCATCAGCAACGCGGCGACAACTTTGACCGTGACGGCCAATGGGCTGCCAGCGGCAACGTCGAACCGGCACTGCTGAATGAACTGCTGAGTGATCCTTTCTTCGTAACCAAAGGCCCCAAAAGTACCGGCCGCGAAGTGTTCAACCTGCCGTGGCTGACACAGCACCTCACGAAACTACCGACCTTCGCCGCCGAAGATGTGCAAGCAACCCTGCTTGAGCTCAGCGCACTGACCATCGTCGAGTCACTGCAACACGCCCAATCGGACACTCAGGAAGTGCTGGTTTGTGGCGGCGGCGCACACAACGTCGCGCTGATGAAGCGCTTGGCCGACTTAATGCCAAATGCGAAAGTCAGCAGTACCGCCACTCATGGTATAGACCCTGACTGGGTTGAAGCCATGGCATTCGCCTGGCTAGCTCATTGCTGTCTCGAAGGCATCGCCGCCAATCGCCCTAGCGTCACCGGCGCCAGCGGCCTGCGCGTACTCGGCGCTATCTACCCCGCGTAAACGCCAGACAGCAAAACGCCGCACAACCCATGAGGTTCTGCGGCGTTTTGCATTGCGCTGAAGTGCGATCAGATCGAAAACGAAGAGCCGCAGCCACAAGTAGTGCTGGCGTTCGGATTCTTGATCACGAAGCGCGAACCTTCCAGACCTTCCTGATAATCCACCTCGGCACCTGCCAGGTACTGGAAGCTCATCGGATCCACCACCAGGCTCACGCCTTCGCGTTCGACGATGGTGTCGTCATCGGCCACTTCTTCATCGAAGGTAAAGCCGTACTGAAAACCTGAACAACCGCCGCCCGTAACGAATACGCGCAGCTTCAAGCGATCATTCCCCTCTTCATCGACCAGGCTCTTCACCTTGTGCGCGGCACCGTGGGTGAATTGCAAAGCCGTGGGGGTGAAGGATTCGACGCTCATGCTGACTATCTCCCGGCGTTACGCCGCCATAATGCGTGATGACGCGCATTATCCGCTTGTCCTAGAAAAGCGGTCAACTATTGTTACGGTATATCAATCAAGCAAATCGCCAGACCAGAATGCAAAAAGGCCCACTGAGTGGGCCTTTTTGCTGTGCGGGCTAGAGCCTTACGGCAGCATACCTGCGTGGGACAAGCCCAAGCGCTCATCCAGACCAAACAGAATGTTCATATTCTGCACCGCCTGGCCCGACGCGCCTTTGACCAGGTTGTCGATCACCGACAGCACCACCACCAGATCTCCATCCTGTGGACGATGCACGGCAATACGGCACACGTTGGCACCACGCACGCTGCGGGTTTCAGGATGGCTACCGGCAGGCATCACATCGACGAACGGTTCGCTGGCGTAGCGTTTTTCAAACAACGCTTGCAGATCGACCGAACGATCCACGACGGTCGCGTAAAGCGTCGAGTGAATGCCACGAATCATTGGCGTCAGGTGCGGAACGAACGTCAGTCCGACATCCTTGCCCGCTGCGCGACGCAGCCCCTGGCGGATTTCCGGCAAGTGACGGTGACCTTTGACCGAGTAAGCCTTCATGCTTTCGGATGTCTCGGAGTACAGCGATCCTACAGAGGCACCACGCCCCGCACCGCTGACGCCGGATTTGCAGTCAGCGATCAAACGAGTGGTGTCGGCCAGACCGGCTTCGAGCAAGGGCAGGAAACCCAATTGCGTAGCAGTCGGGTAGCAACCCGGAACGGCGATCAAGCGAGCATCCTTGATCTGCTCACGATTGACTTCCGGCAGGCCGTAGACCGCTTCTTCGAGCAGTTCCGGAGCACCGTGTGGCTGGCCGTACCACTTGGCCCACTCTGCGGCGTTTTGCAGACGGAAGTCCGCCGACAGGTCGATGACCTTGGTTCCGGCCGCCAGCAGCTCGCCGGCCAGTGCATGAGCAACACCGTGAGGGGTGGCGAAGAACACCACATCACAGGCACCCAACGTCTTGATGTCCGGAACGCTGAACGCCAAGCCGTCATAGTGGCCTCGCAGGTTCGGGTACATGTCGGCCACGGCCAGGCCAGCCTCGGATCGGGAAGTGATCACTACCACTTCAGCTTGCGGATGCTGTGCCAACAGACGCAGCAGTTCGACACCGGTGTAACCCGTGCCGCCGACGATTCCGACCTTGACCATAAACCTGCCCTCAACGAACCCACTGGAAAGCCGTCGATAATAGGGTGCGTATCGTCCTGCGACAACCGGCAAGGTGACGTGCGGCCGCTCAAGCCTCTACTATCCGGGCTACCGTGAACCTGGGAATAACTAAAATGCTCTATCTGTGGCTCAAAGCGCTTCACATCGTCAGCATGGTCTGCTGGTTTGCCGGCCTGTTCTACCTGCCGCGCCTGTTCGTTTATCACGCGCAAAGTGAAGACACCGTCAGCAAGGAACGCTTCAGCATTATGGAGCGCAAACTGTATCGCGGCATCATGGGCCCGGCGATGATCGCCACCCTGATTTTCGGCATCGCGCTGATCTACCTCAATCCGAGCATCTTCAGTCAGGGCGGATGGATTCACGCCAAACTAACGCTGGTTGTAATCCTGATCGGCTACCACCACATGTGCGGCGCGCAGGTGAAGCGTTTTGCCCGTGGCGAAAACACCCGCAGCCATGTCTTTTATCGCTGGTTCAATGAAGTCCCGGTTCTGATATTGCTGGCTATCGTAATTCTGGTCGTGGTTCGGCCGTTCTAACGTCAATAAACACAACTCAACGGGGGTATTTCCAATGTCGCTGCCCGCTCTGCTCGAACAACGTTTGCGTCTGCCCGTGGTGGCTGCGCCGATGTTCCTGATTTCCAATCCGCAATTGGTGCTTGCCTGCTGCCGTAATGGCGTGGTCGGCAGTTTCCCCGCGCTGAACCAGCGCGAGAGCAGCGGTTTCAAGGCCTGGCTGGAAGAGATCGAAGCAGGTTTGGCGACACTGGAGAACCCGGCGCCTTTTGCGGTCAATCTGATTGTCCACAACAGCAACCCACGCCTAAAAGCGGATTTGGAGATCTGCATCGAGCACAAAGTGCCGATTGTGATCACAAGCCTGGGCGCCGTGAAAGAAGTGGTCGACGCCGTGCATGGCTACGGCGGTTTGGTGTTTCACGACGTGACGACTCGCCGCCATGCCGAAAAAGCCGCCGAGGCCGGCGTGGACGGCTTGATAGCAGTGGCCGCAGGCGCTGGCGGACATGCGGGCACCTGGAGCCCATTCTCGCTGATTGCCGAAATTCGCCAGTTTTTCGACAAAACCCTGCTGCTGGCCGGCTGCCTGAACCATGGCCACGAGATTCTTGCGGCGCAATTGCTGGGTGCGGATTTGGCCTACTTCGGTACACGATTTATCGGCACCACTGAAAGTCATGCGCCTGACGCCTACAAGGAGATGCTGCTGACTTCAAGGGCGGCGGACATCGTCCATACTCCAGCAGTGTCCGGCGTACCGGCGAGTTTCATGCGTCAGAGCCTGGAAGCTGCAGGTTTCGACATGGCAGCCCTGCAAAACAAGGGTGAGGTCAACTTTGGTTCCAAACTCAAACCGATCAGCGATGAAGCCAAGGCCTGGAAAACCGTGTGGTCTGCGGGCCAGGGCGTCGGGGAAATCGATGATCTGCCGAGTGTCGATCAATTGGTCGCACGGCTGGACGCGGAATATCGCAAGGCACTGGAATTGGCGGCACAACTGCCAAAACGCTGGCCGCGCTGAGATGAAAGTTTTGGCCAGCCCCGTCCGGCTGGCCCTACACTTCATCCATGCCTGCAAGCCGTTCTAATTCAAACACTCGCGACAAGGATGCCTCGCAATGAGCGAAAACCGTTTCAAGATCGTGTTCGACGGAGCTCTGCTGCCAGGTGTTGACCTCACTACAGCTAAACAAAATCTCGCCGCGCTGTACAAAAGCGAAGTCACAGCGATCGAGCGGCTGTTCACAGGCAAGACCGTCACGCTCAAACAAGGTTTGTCGCAAGTAGAGGCGCAAACCTACCTTCAGGCACTGACGAAAACCGGCATCAATGCGCGGATCGAAAGCGAATCGTCCATTGAGCTGAACCTGACCGAGGCTCACGAACACCTTCCCGCCAAGGCCCAACCTGTTTTCGTCGACCCGGTGTCACCTTACGCTCCGCCTCAGGCCAGCGTCGGAGAAAGCCTGCCCGCGTTAGCCACGCTCAAGCCGTTCAGCGTCGAAGGGCGTATCGGTCGCTTGCGGTATCTCGCGTGGATGATGGTCCTGACCCTTGTGATGCTGGGTGTCGGATCGGCACTCGCCGTTTTCGCCATTGCCCTGATCAGCGCAGACTCGACTGCCGGCCTGATTGGCGGTGGCCTCGTGGCGCTGATCCTGTTCATCGCCGTCGTGGTCGTCAGCATTCTGATCAGCGTGCAGCGTTTGCACGACATCGGCTGGTCCGGGTGGCTTTGGTTGTTGAACTTTGTCCCGTTCGTGGGCAGCCTCTTTCCGTTCGTGATCATGGTCGTCCCTGGCACCAACATCGCAAATCGCTACGGTCCGCCACCACCGCCCAACAGCACTGCCGTCAAAGTACTGTCTTCGTTATGGGTCGTGTTTATCGCCATCGTCGTAGTGTCGGCGCTGTCCGGCGGTTTTACTGCGATTGAGCAAGAGTATGAAAGCGCCACTGAAAGCAGCTATGACAGCAGCTCGGTGACGACCGACGAGATTGAAGTCGAGCCGGCCGAAGCGACCGAAACCGCACCGGATTCTGCAGACGATCAAGCCGAAGAAGCCCCGTCCCCTGTAGACTCTGCGAAAGAATAAACAGCGCTCCCCGCCCGTGACACCTGCGTCGCGGCGCGGAGCTGTTGCGATGGAGAACTGCATGACCCGTTACGCTCTGATCACCGGCGCTTCCAGCGGCATCGGCCTGGCGATGGCCGAAGCGCTGGCCCGGCGTGGCCGCAGCCTGATTCTGGTGGCCCGACAACGTGATCAGCTGGAAAGTATTGCGATTGAACTGACTCAACGTTTTGGCGTGGAGGTGCTTTTCCGTGCCTGTGACCTCGGCGAGCCGCTTCGGCTGTCGGGGTTTCTGCTGGAACTGGAGGAAGGCGACCGTCAAATTGATTTGCTGGTGAACTGCGCTGGCATGGGGACCTGCGGTCCTTTTCTCGCTCAAGACTGGATGACCGAGCAAGACCTGATCGAAGTGAACATTCTGGCCCTCACCCGCCTCTGCCACGCCATCGGGAACAGCATGGCCTTACAGGGTGGCGGGCAAATCCTCAATGTTGCCTCGGTCGCCGCGTTTCTGCCCGGCCCGTGGATGAGCACCTATTACGCCAGCAAAGCGTATGTGCTGCATTTTTCCGAAGGCTTGCGCGTCGAACTGAAGAAATGCGCAGTCAAGGTCTCAGTGCTCTGCCCCGGTCCGACACGCACCGGCTTTTTCCGTACAGCGCAATTGGACACCAGCAAACTGGCCGACAGCAAAATGCTGATGAGTCCCGAGGAAGTGGCGCTGTATACCGTGCGCGCGCTGGAGAAAAATCGCGCGATCATTATTCCGGGCCGACGCAACCGTTGGCGCGCCTTTCTGCCGCGATTCGGCTCTCGCTGGTTAAACCGGACAATCGCTGGCATGGTCAACAAGGTTTACTGCCCACGCTGAATGGTCCTACGGTAAAACCATGGGTACACTCAGGCCAGCCAAAACAACGGAGAAAACAGCTGTGGATACTCTGTTCACCAAGATCATCAACCGGGAAATCCCGGCGAAGATCATTTACGAGGACGACCAGGTACTGGCCTTCCACGATATCGCCCCACAGGCACCGGTGCATTTTCTGGTCATCCCGAAAAAACCCGTACGCACCCTCAACGACCTCACTGAGGAAGACAAGGCATTGGCCGGGCACATCCTGTTCACCGCGCAGCGTCTGGCGCTGGAACTGGGTTGCGAAAAAGGTTTCCGCGTTGTCATGAACTGCAATGAAGAAGGGGGGCAGACTGTCTATCACATTCATATGCACGTGCTGGGTCAGCGCCAGATGCATTGGCCGCCGGGCTGAGTGCAGACGGTTTCAAGGGAGTGGCCAGCCACTCCCCCCGTGACCCAGCTCAAACCTTGCCCGGCCGAATGGGTTAAACTGGCCGCCGAGATTTTTCCCGGAGGTCAGCATGACTACCCAACGTCACTACTCGCCGATTGACCGTCTTCTGCTGCAAGCCGATGCCGCCATGCGCACTCTGTTGCCCTTCAGCGGCCAGCCCTACCGTCCGTCGCCAGCCATCGTCCAGCCCGATGCGAAATTGAGCGATGAGGACACCCGGCACGTTGCCGGCCTGATGCGCATCAACCATACCGGCGAGGTCTGCGCTCAGGCGCTGTATCAAGGGCAAGCCCTGACCGCCAAGCTCCCGCATGTGCGTGCCGCCATGGAGCATGCTGCCGAAGAAGAGATCGACCATTTGGTGTGGTGCGAGCAACGCATTCACCAGTTGGGCAGTCACACCAGCATTCTCAATCCGCTGTTTTATGGCATGTCGTTCGGGATCGGCGCAGTGGCCGGGTTGATTAGCGACAAAGTCAGCCTGGGGTTCGTTGCCGCCACCGAACATCAAGTATGCAAGCACTTGAATGAACACCTTGAGCAATTGCCAGCTGAAGACGAAAAGTCCCGGGCGATTCTTGAGCAGATGCGTATTGATGAAGAACATCACGCGGAAAGTGCGCTGGATGCCGGAGGGTTCCGTTTTCCGGCGCCGGTGAAGTTCGGGATGAGCCTGCTGGCCAAGGTGATGACCAAGAGCACTTATCGGATCTGATACTTTGGCTGCCTGCAAGGGCCTCTTCGCAGGCAAGCCAGCTCCCACAGGGTTCGTGTTCAGATAATACAAAAGGCGACTGCCGTGAGGGAGTCGCCTTTTTTGTGCCTGACTCAACCGAGTTCGATGATCTCGTAATCGTGGGTAATCACAACGCCTGCCGCACCCAACATGATCGAGGCCGAGCAATACTTCTCTGCCGACAACTCGATGGCGCGCTTGACCTGGGCTTCTTTCAGCCCGCGGCCCTTCACCACGAAATGCATATGAATTTTGGTAAAGACTTTAGGGTCTTCGGTCGCACGCTCGGCTTCGAGGAAGGCTTCACAGCTTTCGACGGCCTGACGGGACTTCTTGAGGATGCTGACCACGTCGAAATTGCTGCAACCGCCGACACCCAGCAGGAGCATTTCCATCGGCCGGACACCCAGGTTGCGACCGCCGGCATCGGGCGGACCGTCCATGACCACGACATGACCGCTGCCGGATTCACCGAGGAACATGGCTTCGCCAGCCCATTGGATGCGTGCCTTCATCGCCAAGACTCCACTGTCTAAAAAAAGGGTCGCCAGCTTAGCACAGGGCCCCGGATTGACAGCGTTTCACCTTCCTAGGACGCAGGTGTCCAAGCCGTAGGTAAATTCTCGAATCTTGAAGGAAGTGTCTGTTAAGCTGGCGCCAATTCACTGGCGCATAGCCAGCTTTGCATCGACCGTTGTCAGCGACTCACAAGAAAACCAACACACACCGTGAAGTCTTTTCGGGATACAACCATGGTTGCTATTACCCCAATACCCAAAATCAAAAACCTCGACAAGCTGTTGATGCATTGCCAGCGCCGTCGTTATGCAGCCAAGAGCAACATTATTTGTGCGGGCGATCGCTCGGAAACACTGTTCTTCATTATCAAAGGCTCGGTCACGATCCTGATCGAGGATGACGACGGTCGTGAAATGATCATCGCCTACCTGAACCCCGGGGACTTTTTCGGGGAGTTGGGCCTGTTCGAACAGGCCGGACTGGAACAGGCACGCAGCGCTTGGGTCCGCGCGAAGATCGAATGCGAGGTCGCGGAAATCAGCTACGCGAAATTCCGTGAGCTGTCCCAGCAAGATCCAGACATTCTTTACGTGCTCAGCGGACAAATCGCACAGCGTCTGCGCAATACCACACGCAAGGTCGGTGACCTGGCGTTCTTCGACGTGACAGGTCGCGTGGCCCGTTGCCTGCTGGAACTTTGCAAGCAGCCGGACGCAATGACCCACCCGGACGGCATGCAGATCAAAGTGACCCGTCAGGAAATCGGCCGGATTGTCGGCTGCTCGCGCGAGATGGTCGGTCGCGTGCTCAAGGATCTGGAAGAACGCAACCTGGTGGACGTCAAAGGCAAGACCATGGTGGTCTTCGGTACGCGCTAAGCGTTGAACATGTCTGCCAGCAACTGGCGATAAAGCGCGTCGAGCCGCCCGAGCGCATCGGGCGCGGCGAACTTCTCATGCAAGGCGATATGGCTTTCGGCGCGAACGCGCTGTTCCACACCACAGGCTTCATTGAAGCGATTGACCGCCGAGACCATCGATTCTCGCTCGTTATCCAGCAACAACGCACCGTGCACCAAACCGACCGGACGCGTGCCGCCCTTGCTTTGGCGCCAGCGTTGAGCGGTGCCGACCATCTTGCGGCCATCCAGATTGACGTTGAAACGGCCATCGCAGAATGCACCATCGATTTCGCCGAGGGATGACACCCCACCTAGCTCATCCAGCAACTGACAGATCGGATCGCAGAGACGGCGATAGGCGGTTTCGATGCGGTTCTGGTCACCTTCACTGCGCGGTGGTGCGTAGACCAGTGCGATGTTGATGGTGGATGCTGATTGCGGTACCGGCTCGCCGCCGGTTTCACGCAACAGCACGGGCCAACTGGCAGCAGCTGAGACTTCGCAGGCCGCTTCGAAACCGGGTAAGCGATTCAGGCGTCGGGGCATGACCAGTGCGCGGTCATTGGGTTGCCAGAACAGCAGTCCGAATTCCGATTCACCGGCACAGACCGCCGCCAACAAATCTTGTTCGGCTTGCAGGCCGGCTTCGACAGTCAAAGAGACGATTGAGGTCATAAGGTATTCCGTTGGACTTGAAGTCTGAGGTGCTACTTATGCCGCCATCGCGAGCAGGCTCGCTCCCACATTTGATCTCTGTTGTTAGTAGATCACCTGTGGGAGTGTGCCTGCTCGCGATGGGGTCGACTCGGTCTGAGCCTGATTAGTCGAGTGTAGAACCACTCACCGCAGTACCGCGCTCCGGAAAGAACAGTCGCTGCAACTCAGTCCCCGGACTTTCAGCACGCATGAACGCCTCGCCGACCAGGAACGCATACACGTCGCTGATTTCCATCAGCTCGACATCGGCGCGGTTGAGGATGCCACTTTCGGTAATCACCAGACGATCACGAGGGATACGCGGCAACAGGTCGAGTGTGGTTTCCAGGCTGACGTCGAAGGTGTGCAGGTTGCGGTTATTGATGCCAACCAGCGGTGTGTCGAGGGTTTTCAATGCCCGCTCCAGCTCGTCGCCGTCGTGAACTTCCACCAGCACATCAAGGCCGACACTTTTTGCCACGGCAGCCAGTTCGGCCATTTTCACGTCATCCAGCGCGGAGACGATCAACAATACACAATCGGCGCCCAGCGCCCGCGCTTCAACGATCTGGTAAGGATCGATCATGAAATCCTTGCGGATCACCGGCAGTTTGCACGCCGACCGGGCCTGTTGCAGATACGCATCGGCACCCTGGAAAAAATCGATATCGGTCAGCACCGACAAACACGTCGCGCCACCCTTCTCGTAGCTCTTGGCGATGTCGGCAGGAACGAAGTTCTCGCGGATCACGCCTTTGCTCGGCGAAGCTTTCTTGATTTCGGCAATCACCGCCGGCTGCTTGAGCTTGGCCTGCGCCAACAAGGCCTGGGCAAAACCACGGGGTGCATCGGCCGCCTTGGCCAGACTTTCCAGTTCGGCCAGGCTCACACGAGCGCTACGCTCGGCGACTTCCTGGACTTTGCGCGCCAGAATGTTTTCCAGAACCGTCGGTACACTCATCCTTCATTCTCCACTTTGAATACCGCGGTAAAAGCACCCAACTCCTCCAGTTTCTCCCGAGCGAGGCCTGTGTGCAGCGCGTCGTGCGCCAGGGCAACGCCTTCTTTCAAACTGGTTGCATGGTCGGCGGCGTACAACGCGGCACCGGCATTGAGCATAATCATTTCGGCGGCTTTCTGACCGCTTTCGGTTTTGCGTTTGCCCAAGGCATCGCGAATCAATTCCAGCGAGGCCTCCGGGCTTTCTACGGCCAGGCCATGCAGGCTCTGGCTCTTCATGCCCAGGTCTTCTGGCTCGACCCAATATTCGCTGATCTGGTCGTTCTTCAATTCCGCCACAAAGGTCGGCGCGGCCAGGCTGAATTCGTCCAGACCATCCTTCGAATGCACCACCAGCACGTGCTTGCTGCCCAGTCGCTGCAGGACCTCAGCCAATGGCCGGCACAACGCATGGTTGAACACGCCGACTACCTGATGCTTCACACCGGCCGGATTCGTAAGCGGGCCGAGCATGTTGAACAGGGTACGCAGGCCAAGCTCCTTGCGCGGACCGGCGGCGTACTTCATGGCGCGGTGATGAGTCTGGGCGAACATGAATCCGATGCCGACGTTGTCGATGCAACGTGCGACCTGAACAGGCGTCAGGTTCAGATAGATGCCCGCCGCTTCCAGCAGGTCAGCGCTACCGCTTTTGCCAGACACCGCACGGTTACCGTGCTTGGCCACGGTGCAACCAGCTGCTGCAACAACGAAAGAAGAAGCAGTCGACACGTTGAAAATGTTGGCACCGTCACCGCCGGTTCCGACCACATCAACCACGCCGTCGAGGGTCTTGAGTTCGACCTTGTCCGCCAGCTCGCGCATGACCGACACGGCGCCGACGATTTCGTCGATGCTTTCGCTCTTCATGCGCATGGCCATCATGAAAGCGCCGATCTGCGCATCCGTGCATTGGCCAGTCATGATTTCGCGCATCACATCGCGCATCTCATCGGTGCTGAGGTCGAGGTGATCGACGATACGGCCCAAGGCTGTCTTGATATTCATGAAAAGTCCTTAGCGCGTGCCGCCGGTTTGTTTTAGGAAGTTTGCGAACAGCTCATGGCCCTGCTCGGTGAGAATCGACTCGGGGTGGAACTGCACGCCTTCAATGTTCAGTGTCTTGTGGCGCAAGCCCATGATCTCGTCGACCGAACCGTCTTCAAGCTGGGTCCAGGCGGTGAGCTCCAGGCAATCGGGCAGGGTTTCACGCTTGACGATCAGCGAATGATAGCGCGTCACCGTCAGCGGGCGATTCAGGCCTTCGAAAACGCCCTTGTCCTCGTGGAATACCGGGCTAGTCTTTCCGTGCATCACTTGACGGGCACGAACCACATCACCGCCAAAGGCCTGGCCGATGGACTGGTGGCCGAGGCAGACACCAAGAATCGGCAGTTTGCCGGCGAAATACTTGATCGCTTCAATCGAGATCCCGGCTTCGGTCGGGGTGCAAGGACCGGGGGACACCACGATGCGCTCTGGGTTGAGGGCTTCGATTTCAGCGATGGTCAGCTCATCGTTGCGCACGACTTTGACCTGGGAGCCGAGCTCACCGAGGTACTGCACAACGTTGTAGGTAAAGGAGTCGTAGTTATCGATCATCAGCAACATGGCGTTTTTGAACCTCTTGAATTCACTGACTTTAAAGATGGCCTTCGAATGATTTACCCGCAGCGCGCTACGCTTTGTCAGGTGCTGGAGTAGCGCCAGCAAAGCGGCATTTCAAACAGGTAAAGAAGGCAAAGCGGGTACAAGTCCGGCGGGGCCGGCAAAAAGAATTCAGGCGCGCCAACGCCAGCGGGCGTGTGCCTTGATGACTTGATCCAGGAGTTTACTGATGATCAACACGGAGAAGGTCTCTTTCATACGTCCGGGCACAGTAACTTAGCCGGGCAGAGCGTGCAATATGGCCGGGGCCACTGCTCGCGAAACTATCAAAGGCTTCGCGACAGATGGCAAAAGGCTGGAAGTTTTTGGTACTGTCGTTTCGTTCACTACAACAATAAATAAATGGACTTGCTCATGATCAGACAGACGTTGTTTGTACCGCTCGCAGGATGCTTGCTCGCAATGGCCTGCGCCCAGGCGAATGCCGCGCCTAATCCTTACACTAATTTCGTCGTCTTCGGCGACAGCCTCAATGACGCCGGGACCTTTGCCGACACCGGTGGCCCTGCCGGGGCGACGGAACGCTTCACCAACCGGACGGGGCCGGTTTACCTGGATGGCAGTGGCGAAATCCGCTCGCTCAACTCCACGCAGATAGTGGGTGGCAAACTGGGCTTCACCGCAGACCAGACCGCTTCATCGTCTTCGGCGGTGCGCGCCAGCAATGGCCAGCCCGATGGCAACAACTGGGCCGTCGGCGGTTATCGCACCGATCAGATTCTCGATTCGATCACCAGCATTTCCGACACCGGCGAGCGTACCCGAGCGGGTTACCTGCCTTCGAACAACTTCCGTGCCGATCCGAACGCGCTGTATTACCTGTCGGGTGGCGGTAACGACTTCCTGCAGGGCCGCGTCACCAGCCTGCCTCAGGCCAGTGCCGCTGCCGACCGACTGGCCGACAGCGTGCAGGCGCTGCAAACTGCCGGTGCCAAATACATCGTGGTCTGGCTGCTGCCCGACATTGGCCTCACTCCCGCCGTCAATGGCAGCCCGCTTCAAGCGTTCACCTCTCAGCTCAGCGCCCAGTTCAACACTGAATTGGTGAGCCGACTGCAGAACGTCAACGCCGAAGTGATTCCGTTGAACATTCCGCTCCTGTTACGGGAAACGTTCGCCAATCCGGCGCAGTTCGGCCTGGCGACCGACCAGAACCTGACCGCCACCTGTTTCAGCGGCAACGGTTGCACCCAGAACGCCCGATACGGCATCAACAGCGCCACACCTGACCCGACCAAGCTGATTTACAACGACGCTGTACACCCGACCGAAACCGGGCAGCGCCTGATTGCCGATTATGCGTATTCACTGTTGTCGGCGCCGTGGGAGCTGACACTTCTGCCGCAAATGGCCCAAGGCACCCTGCGCGCGCATCAGGATGAACTGCGTAACCAATGGATGGCCGATTGGGAAAACTGGCAAGGCGTTGGCCAATGGCGCGCCATTGTTGCCGGCGGTGGCCAGCATCAGGACTTTGATGGCCAGGACAGCGTCGTGAGTGCCGACGGTAATGGTTACAACCTGAACATCGGTGGCAGCTATCGCCTCGACGATGCCTGGCGCGTGGGCTTGGCGGCCGGTTTCTATAACCAGAAACTCGAAGCCGGGACTAACGACTCCGACTACAAACTCAACACTTACTTGGGCACCGCATTCGCCCAGTACCAACAAAACCGCGTATGGGCTGACATGGCGTTGACGGCCGGGCATCTGGATTACGACAGCCTCAAGCGTAAATTCCAGCTGGGCGTCAACGAACGCAGCGAAAAAGGCGATACCAGTGGCTACGTCGAAGCCTTTAGCGCCCGCATCGGTTATGACATCGCACAGCAAGCCAGCAGCCCTTGGCACCTTTCGCCATTTGTCAGCGCCGATTTCTCCAAGGTAAAAGTCGATGGTTACTCGGAGCAAGCCAATGATTCCACCGCGCTGACCTTTGCCGATCAGGACAGTATTTCCCGACGTCTGGGCGTCGGCTTGCAGGGCAAATACCAGATCACCCCACAAACCCAGGTATTCGGCGAAGTGGCTCACGAACGTGAGTACAACGACGATGCCCAGGACGTAACCATCAGCCTCAACAGCCTGCCAAACAATCAGTTCACGCTGGAAGGCTACACCCCGCAAACCAATCTGAACCGGGTGAACCTGGGTGTGAGCCACAACCTCACGAAGGAACTGGCCCTGCGTGCCAGCTACAACATTCGCAAGGATGACGACTTTACTCAGCAAGGGATTAACGTAGGGGTTGCGTTGGACTTCTAAATCGCGGGCAACAAAAAACGCGGCGCCCTCACAGGTGCCGCGTTTTTTTGAAATGAGCAAAATCCATGTAGGAGCGAGCTTGCTCGCGAAGAGGCCCTGTCAGTCAACATCAATGCTGAACGACACACCGCCTTCGCGAGCAAGCTCGCTCCTACAGGGGATATTGTGTGAACTCAGGTATCCGGGGTTTGTTCGGCCAGTGCCACGGCGCGGAACATTGCGCGGCGTTTGTTCAGGGTTTCTTCCCATTCCAGCGCCGGCACCGAGTCGGCGACAATGCCGCCACCGGCCTGCACATGCAGTTCGCCGTTCTTGATCACCGCGGTACGGATCGCAATCGCGGTGTCCATGTTGCCGTTCCAGGCAAAGTAACCGACCGCACCGCCGTAGACGCCACGTTTCACCGGCTCCAGCTCATCGATGATTTCCATCGCGCGAATCTTCGGCGCACCTGACAACGTGCCCGCCGGCAGGATCGCCCGCAACGCGTCCATGGCCGTCAGCCCGGCCTTCAACTGCCCGGTGACGTTGGACACGATGTGCATCACGTTGGAATAACGCTCGATGACCATCTTCTCGGTAAGTTTCACCGAGCCGATTTCCGAGACCCGACCGGTGTCGTTACGGCCCAGGTCGATCAGCATCAAGTGCTCGGCGATCTCCTTGTCATCGGACAGCAGGTCTTTTTCCAGCGCCAGGTCAGCCTCTTCGTTGGCCCCGCGTGGACGGGTACCGGCAATCGGGCGCACGGTGATCAGGTTGTCTTCGACCCGCACCAGCACTTCCGGCGAACTGCCGACGACATGGAAGTCGCCGAAGTTGAAGAAGTACATATAAGGCGTCGGGTTGAAGCAGCGTAGCGCCCGGTACAGATCGATCGGTGCAGCCTTGAAGTCGATCGACATGCGCTGGGACGGTACGACCTGCATGCAGTCACCGGCCAGGATGTATTCCTTGATAGTGTCGACGGCTTTTTCGTAATCGTCCTGGGTGAAACTCGAACGGAACACCGGATCAGCCGACTGCTGCTTGCTGAAATCCAGGCCACGGCGCGGCGTTATCGGCTGGCGGAGTTTCTCCAGCAACGCTTCCAGACGTTCCAGACCTTGCTCGAAAGCACCGGCCTGGGTCGGGTCGGCCAACACAATCGCGTGCATTTTGCCGGCGAGGTTGTCGAACACCACCACCGCGTCGGAAACCATCAGCAGAATGTCCGGCACGCCTAGTGGATCCGGGTTCGGGCATTTGCCCAAGCGCTTCTCCACATACCGCACGCAGTCATAACCGAAGTAACCCACCAGACCGCCGTTGAAGCGCGGCAGACCGGCAATGGTCGGCACGTTGTAACGGGCCTTGAAAGTTTCGACGAAGGCCAGCGGGTCTTCAACGTCGTGGCTTTCGGTCTCGACGCCATCGACGGTGATGCTGACGTGATAGTCATGCACCCGCAGCACGGTGCGGCACGGCAGACCAATGATTGAATAACGGCCCCACTTTTCCCCGCCCTGAACCGATTCGAGCAGGTAGGAGTTCGGCTCGTCGGCCAGTTTCAGGTAGATCGACAGCGGCGTGTCGAAGTCAGCCAGGGTTTCGCAGGCAAGCGGGATGCGGTTGTAGCCGGCAGCGGCCAAACGCAGGAATTCTTCGCGGATCATGGGGTAGCCTCGTGGCTTGAGGGTCTAACGGTCAGGTATGCAAACGCGCCGGTACGCCGGCCAGGAACAAGTCAGGCGCGCCAACGCCAGCGGGCCAGGGCCTTGATGACTTTCATCCAGAGTTTGCGAGTGACCACCACGATGGCGTTTCCAGCAGGGGGTTGAACAGCGTCGGGCAACGTTATCTCAGCGGCCGGATCCAGGCAACCGGGAATTAGCTTGCGCAGATCGTCGATCACCAGCGCCGGCGACTCTTCGGCAATCGGCCGGCCATGGTTGTAGCCGTAACTGAGCGCCACACACTTGACCCCCGCCGCTTTCGCCGCGAGCACATCGCTGCGCGAATCGCCGACGAACAAGGATTGCGAGGCCGGGATGTTGGCCATTTTCATCACGAAAAACAGTGCGGCCGGGTCGGGTTTCTTCTGCGGCAAGGTATCGCCGCCGATGATCCATTTGAAGTAGCGGCCGATTTTCATCTGATCCAGCAGCGGCGCGACGAAACGCTCCGGCTTGTTGGTGATCAGCGCCATCTCCACGCCTTGTTTGTTCAGCCACTTGAGGGTGTCACGCACACCAGGGTAAACCACGGTCAGCTCATGGCTCGCGCCATAGGCCTGCATGAAAATCTCCAGCGCATGTTCAGCCTCGACGTCATCTACCGTCGAATGCTCGATGCCACCCGCCAGCGCACGACGCACCAATATCGGCGCGCCGTTACCAACCCATTCACGCACCGACTCGATGCCGGCAGGTTTGCGGCCCAGTTTGAGCAGCATGTGGTCCACAGCCGCTGCGAGGTCCGGGACCGAATCGATCAGCGTGCCATCCAGATCGAACATCACCAGCCGCGGCAGACGCCCCGGGAACAACTGCTCAAAACCACTCATGGGCGAGCCAGTGCCAGTTCGGCGCGCATCGTCTCGATCACTTCCTGATAGTTCGGCGCATTGAAAATCGCCGAGCCCGCCACGAAGGTATCCGCGCCCGCCGCAGCGATTTCACGAATGTTGTTCACGTTCACCCCGCCGTCGATTTCCAGGCGAATGTCACGCCCGGAGGCATCGATCAACGCCCGCGCCTGGCGCAGTTTGTCGAGGGTGCCGGGGATGAACTTCTGTCCGCCAAAGCCCGGGTTGACGCTCATCAGCAAGATCATGTCGACCTTGTCCATCACGTATTCGAGCACGCTCAGCGGGGTCGCCGGATTGAACACCAGGCCCGACTTGCAGCCGCCCTCGCGGATCAGTTGCAGGGAACGGTCGACGTGCTGCGAGGCTTCCGGGTGGAAGGAGATGTAGGTCGCGCCGGCTTCGATAAAGTCACCGACGATGCGGTCCACCGGGCTGACCATCAGGTGCGCGTCGATTGGCGCGGTCACGCCGTACTTGCGCAGCGCCGCGCACACCATCGGACCGATGGTCAGGTTGGGCACGTAGTGGTTGTCCATGACATCGAAGTGCACGAAGTCGGCACCGGCGGCCAGAACGTTGTCCACTTCTTCACCCAGGCGGGCGAAGTCGGCGGAGAGAATCGACGGAGCAATAACGAAGGGCTGCATGACGCACCTTTTTGAGCGGAATCACGATGGCGCGCATTGTATACCTCATACTTTGGCGCGCGCACTGTGACCGCGATGATTGGGGCTGCCTTCGATCAATAAGTCACCGCAGGCTCTAGTACGCCGCTCGATAGATCTTCTCGATATCGGCGGCGCTCAATTTGCGAGGATTGTTGCGCATCAGACGCTCGATTCCCGCCGCTTCCACAGCCATGGCCGGGATGGCGTCTTCGGGAACACCGAAACTGCGCAAGCCCAACGGGATTTCCACCGCTGCGCACAGCGCGGTCATCGCCTCCACGGCTTTGTCCGCCGCTTCGTTGGCGCTCAAATGAGCGGTCTTCACCCCCATGGCCTCGGCAATATCCTGCATGCGCTCGACGCAGGCCATCTTGTTCCAGGTCATGACATAGGGCAGTAACAAGGCGTTGCTGACACCGTGGGCGATGTTGAAACGTCCGCCCAGCGGATACGCCAATGCGTGTACCGCGCCGACCCCGGCATTGCCGAACGCCATGCCCGCCATCAGGCTGGCGGTGGCCATGTCTTCGCGGGCTTGCAGGTTGGAGGGATTGGCATAGGCCTTGGGCAGCGCCTTGGCGATCAGCTTGATGGCGCCGATGGCCAGGGCGTCGGTGATCGGCGAGGCGTTGACTGACAGGTAGGATTCAATGGCATGCACCAGCGCATCGACGCCGCTGGCAGCGGTGACACTGCGCGGACAGGTCAGGGTCATTTGCGGGCTGACCAGCGCCACGTCGGGTAATAGATAGTCGCTGACGATGCCTTTTTTCAGCTGCGCGACCTTGTCAGAAAGGATCGCCACATTGGTGACTTCCGAACCGGTGCCGGCGGTGGTCGGGATCGCGATCAGTGGCGGACCTTTGCGCGGCACCTGATCGATACCGAACAAATCTTCCAGCGCGCCATGGTAACCGGCATACGCCGCCACGCTCTTGGCAATATCGATGGCACTGCCGCCGCCCAGACCGATCAGGCCGTCATGCCCGCCGTCGCGATACACCCGCATGCAGTCTTCGACGATGGCGATTTCCGGGTCTGGCAGTACCCGGTCGAAAATCTCGTAGGTGCGATCACCCAACTGAGCCAGCGCCAGTTCAACCGTGCCGGATTTGACCAGTGAGGCATCGGTAACGATCAGCGGGTTATCGACATCAAGACGCGTCAGTTCTGCGGCGAGCTGCTCGATGGCACCTGCGCCGGTGATCAGTTTGTGAGCGATTTTGAAAGAGGAAAGACTCATCGGGCGCAGCCTCTTATAGATAGGGGAGCTGGGCACAATAGTAGCTGGGGATTGGGGGTTGTCTGCTATTCAGGCAATGAATGATCAACGATCCCGAAAACACTAGAAATCTCCTGTGGGAGCGGGCTTGCCCGCGATGGCGTCATCAGACTCAACATCTCGGTTGTCGGATACACCGTCATCGCGAGTAAGCCCGCTCCCACAGTTAATCGATGCGCAACCTTAGACCTGGGCGGTGCGCAGTTTTTCGCTGCGACCGCGCAACCATTCCAGGGTCAGCAGCAGGATCACCGAGAAAGCAATCAGCAACGTCGCCGCAGCCGCAATCGTCGGGCTGAGGTTTTCGCGAATCCCGCTGAACATCTGCCGTGGCAAGGTCGCTTGTTGCGGACCGGCCAGGAACAGCGTCACCACCACTTCATCGAACGATGTCGCAAAGGCAAACAGCGCCCCCGAAATCACGCCCGGCGCAATCAACGGCAACGTCACCCGGCGGAACGCCGTCAGCGGCGAGGCACCGAGACTTGCGGCGGCGCGCACCAGATTCTGGTTGAACCCTTGCAATGTCGCCGACACGGTGATGATCACAAACGGCACACCCAACACCGCATGCACCACGATCAGCGAGAAAAAGCTGTTGCCCAATCCCAACGGAGCAAAAAACAGGTAACTCGCTACACCAATGATCACCACCGGCACAACCATCGGCGAAATCACCAGCGCCATGACCAACGCCTTGCCGGGAAAATCGCCGCGCGTCAGGCCAATCGCTGCGAGGGTCCCGAAGACCATCGCCAACACCGTGGCCGCAGGGGCGACGATGATGCTGTTTTTCAGCGAACGCATCCATTCGGCCGAGGCGAAGAAGTCCTGATACCAGTGCAGCGAAAAGCCTTGCAGCGGATACACGAGGAAACTGCCCGAGTTGAACGACAGCGGAATAATCACCAACACCGGCAAAATCAGGAACAGCAAAATCAGGCCGCAGAGAATCCGCAAACTGTAGAACCACACCCGCTCAACGGGCGACATATAAGGACTCAGCATTTCGTTCTCCCCTTAGCTCAGGCGCAGGCGACTGGCGCCCACCAGCCAGCTGTAAATCAGATAAAGCACCACGGTCGCCAGCAACAACAACCCGCCCAGTGCAGTCGCCATGCCCCAGTTGATGCTGGTGTTGGTGTAGAAGGCGACGAAGTAGCTGACCATCTGATCGTTCGGACTGCCCAGCAACGCCGGGGTGATGTAGTAGCCGATGGCGAGGATGAACACCAACAGGCAACCGGCGCCGACACCGGCATAGGTCTGCGGGAAATACACACGCCAGAAACTGGCGAACGGGTGGCAGCCGAGGGAAATCGCGGCGCGCATGTACGTCGGCGAGATGCCTTTCATGACGCTGTAGATTGGCAGAATCATGAACGGCAGCAGGATGTGCACCATGGAGATGTAAACCCCGGTGCGGTTGAACACCAGCTCCAGCGGTTTATCGATGATGCCCATGGCCATCAGTCCGCTGTTGATCAGGCCGCCCGATTGCAGCAACACGATCCAGGCGGCGACGCGCACCAGAATTGAGGTCCAGAACGGCAGCAGGACCAGAATCATCAACAGGTTGCTTTGACGCGAAGGCAGGTTCGCCAGCAGGTAGGCCAATGGATACGCCAGTACCAGGCAGATTGCCGTAATGATCAGGCCCATCCAGAAGGTCCGGGCGAAGATGTCGAGGTAGATCGCCTGGTCGGGTGTGGCCGGGGCCAGTTCGCCGAGGTCATTGATACGATGATCGACCGCCGCCAGCAGGTAGTAAGGCGTAATGCTGCTGGTGTTGCGGCGCACGGCCTGCCAGTAGGCCGGGTCGCCCCAGCGCTCGTCGAGACCTTCCAGCGCATCTTTATAGGAGGCCGGTTCAGTGGCGAACGGCAAGGCGCGGGCGGTTTTGGTCAGCAGGCTGCGGTAGCCGGCCAGCTCCATGTTCAAGCGCTTGGACAAGTCGCCCAGGGTCTGATTCTTGCGGGCTTCGGCGAGGTCTTCGCTAGCCGCTTTGTATACCGGTTCGGTGGGCAGGCCTCGGCCGTCCCAGCTAGCGATGGCCAACACGGTGCGCGGCATGCCGCCGACCACTTCCGGGTTACCTACGCTTTTGTAGAGCAGCGCCACGATCGGCACCAGGAACACCAGCAACAAAAACAACACCAAGGGCGCGATCAAGGCTTGGGCTTTCCAGCGGTTGACCCGCTCGGCGTGCTTGAGTCGCTGCTTCAAGGTGGGGTCAGTGCCCGCGTTCAGGGGAATGGCGGTGGCCATGGCGTACTCCGGAAATCTTTGATCGTTACAGAAGTGGCACTCATTGAGGGCAAGGCCACTTCTGTTCTTGATAACAGCTGATCACGTGTAGGAGCCTGGCTTGCCAGCGATGAACGATAACGGGGTCTGGCTGATACACCGTGCCGCCCGGATCGCTGGCAAGCCAGCTCCTACAGGTTCAATCGCAAGTTATTTTGCAGCCCAGGAATTGAAGCGCTGTTCCAGTTGCTCGCCGTTGTCAGCCCAGAAGCTGACGTCGATCTGCACCTGGTTGGCGATGTTTTCCGGGGTGGTCGGCATGTCTTTCAGGACATCCTTGGGCAGCAACGGTACAGCCAGGATATTGGCCGGGCCGTAGGCGATGTTTTCCGAGTAGGTCTTCTGCTGCTGTGGCTGCACCGAGAAGGCGATGAATTTCTTCGCCGCTTCAGCACGTGCTTTATCCAGACCTTTTGGAATCGCCCATGCGTCGAAGTCGTAGATACCGCCGTTCCACACCACTTTCAGGTTGCTTTCTTTTTGCACGGCTGCGATCCGGCCGTTGTAGGCCGAGCTCATGACCACATCACCGGAAGCGAGGTACTGCGGCGGCTGTGCGCCGGCTTCCCACCACTGGATGTTTGGTTTGAGCTCATCGAGCTTCTTGAACGCGCGGTCCTGACCATCCTTGCTGGCCAGTACTTTGTAGACGTCTTTGGGCGCAACGCCGTCGGCCATCAGAGCGAATTCCAGGGTGTACTTGGCGCCTTTACGCAGGCCACGTTTGCCCGGGAATTTCTTGGTGTCCCAGAAATCCACCCAGCTGGTTGGTGCGGAAGCCAGTTTGTCGGCGTTGTAGGCCAACACGGTGGACCACACGAAGAAGCCCACGCCGCACGGCTGGATAGCGCCTTTGACGTAGTCTTCGGTTTTGCCGAACAACTTCGGATCAAGCTGCTCGAACATGTCTTCGTCGCAACCACGGGACAGCTCCGGCGATTCTACTTCTACCAGGTCCCAGGACACGCTCTTGGTATCGACCATGGCTTTGACCTTGGCCATTTCGCCGTTGTACTCGCCCGCCACGATCTTGCCGTTGCCTGCCGCTTCCCACGGCGCGTAGAAAGCTTTGACCTGCGCAGCCTTGTTTGCGCCACCAAAGGACACCACGGTCAGGTCCGGACCCGCCGCCATTGCGTGTGCCGCACCGATCATGCCCATGACCAGGGCGGTGAGTTTCAGGGATCTCAACATTTATTGTTCTCTCCACGTGCAGGGTTGGTGTTGTTGAAGCCGGGGCGATCAATTCGCCTCTAAAAGCGGGTCGAGCGCGCGAACGTGTTCGACCTGCCAGCCAAGCGGTACCACGTCGCCGACAGCCAGCGCGGGATCGAGCTCGGCAATCGGTTGTTTCACGAAGAAGTCGGTCTTGCCGCAGACTTCCAGGCGAACCCGGACGTGATCGCCCAGATAGATGAATTCCGCCACCCGCCCTGAGAAGCGGTTGACGCATGACTCGCTGGCCCCATTGAGGCTGATGCGCTCGGGACGAATCGACAGTGTGACCGGTTCGCCGGCCCTGCCGACGTTGACCGCCAGCGCTTCAACTTTTTCGCCGCGACCCAGTTCAACGATGCAGCGATCACCGGTCTGGCTATGCAAGCGGCCGTTGAGGCGGTTGTTCTCGCCGATGAAGTTGGCGACGAACGTGTTTTTCGGCTCTTCGTAGAGCGTGCGCGGCGGCGCGATTTGCTGAATTTCGCCTTGATGGAATACCGCCACCCGGTCAGACATGGTCAGGGCTTCACCCTGGTCGTGGGTCACGTAGACCACGGTCACGCCGAGGCGTTGATGCAGGTGTTTGATCTCCATCTGCATGTGTTCGCGCAGTTGTTTATCGAGTGCGCCAAGCGGTTCGTCCATCAGTACCAGTTGCGGCTCGAACACCAGCGCACGAGCCAACGCCACACGCTGCTGCTGACCGCCGGACAGTTGTGCCGGATAACGCTGAGCAAAAGCGTCGAGTTGCACCATGCTCAGGACACGTTTGACCTTGGCGCTGACGTCGCTCTTGTTCATGCCGCGCACGGTCAGCGGGAACGCGAGGTTCTCGGCGACCGTCATGTGCGGGAACAACGCGTAGTTCTGGAACACCATGCCTATGTCACGTTTGTGTGGCGGCACGTTATTGATGGAACGCCCAGCCAGCAGGATTTCGCCCGCGGTCGGTGTTTCGAAACCGGCGAGCATCATCAGGCTGGTGGTCTTGCCGGAGCCGGACGGCCCGAGCAAGGTGAGGAATTCGCCTTTGCGAATGTCCAGGTTGAGGTCTTTGACGATCAGGTTCTCGCCGTCGTAGCTTTTCTGCACTCCACGAAAGCTGACCAGAATGTCGCTGGCCCCTGCGTTTGAATCGACCTGGCTCATACCCGCACCTTTGTTGTTGATGACTGCTGTCGACTAAGCCTAGTGGACACTGCCGACCGCGCAAATCGGGGGGCAGGAGAGAATCGCCTCAGCCGGATGGAAGGTTGTGGGTAGGGATTGCCCTACAAGGATGGCGGGGATGGATAACAGCAGCGACAAGCGGTCAGCTGCAAGCCGCAAGAACTGGAAAAAGTGAGGACCCAAGACACGTCGCAAATGGATATGGCTACGCTTGATCCCTGTAGGAGCCCAGCTGAACTGGCGATGGCGATCTTAAGGGCGCCATCGCCAGCAAGCTGGGCTCCTACAGGGGTAACGCTGCCTTTAGAGGAGTTTGTGTTCCATCGCGTACTTCACCAATTCCGCCAGAGAAGTAATGTTGAGCTTCTGCATCAATCGCGCTTTGTGGGTGCTGATGGTTTTATTGCTCAGGGCCAGTTGCTGGGCGATGTCATTGACGTTGACGCCCTGGGCCAGACGTTCGAACACCGAAAACTCGCGCTCCGACAGCAATGAATGCAACGGCCGGGAATCGGTCAAGCCGACTTCGAACACCATGCGGTCGGCGAGGTCCGGGTCGATGTAGCGCCCACCCGCCGCCACTTTACGGATCGCGGTCAACAGTAGCGCCGGATCACTGTCCTTGGTCGCGTAACCCGCAGCGCCGACTTTCAATGCCCGGGCGGCCATTTGTGCTTCGTCGTGCATCGACAACACCAGGATCGCAGGCGGATTGTTCAGCGCACGAATCCGCGGAATCGCCTCCAGGCCATTCACACCCGGCATGGAGATGTCGAGCAATACCACCTCGCACGGCACATGACGCAAGGTTTCAAGCAGCTGCTCGCCATTGCTCGCCTCCCCCACCACCAGCAAGTCCTTTGCCAGGCCGATCAACTGCTTGATGCCTTCGCGGACGATGGTGTGGTCTTCGGCTACCAGTACACGGATCACGTTTTTCTCCAGATTCAAGAACTATCGCGAGCAGGCTCGCTCCCACAGGGGTTTTGTGAACAACGCACATCCAATGTGGGGTGAGCCTGCTCGCGATGGGGCCAGTAAAAACATCTCAAAAACCTTCAGGCTGCATCCAGCGGCACCCGCACACTCAACGTCGTGCCCTCTCCCAGCTCACTTTCAAGCGACAGCTGCCCGCCCATAATCAACACCCGCTCGCGCATGCCCACCACCCCAAAAGATGTCGGCCTGCCGGTTGCGGCGACAAATCCTACGCCATCATCACTGACGGTCAGACATAACTCGTCGCCTTCCAGCGCCAACGTCAGTTCAACAGTATGCGCCTGGGCATGGCGCATGACATTGGTCAGGGCTTCCTGAAGGATTCGGAACAGGCCAATCGCCTTCGCATCGCTGAGCACCGGCAGATTGTCCGGCACCTGCACCAGACACGGAATCTGCGTGCGCGCCTCGAAACGCCTTGCCTGCCACTCGATGGCAGACGCGATCCCGGCGTCGAGAATCGGTGGTCGCAACGCCGTAGCCACGTCGCGTACCAGTTGGAACAGCTGAGCGATCAAGCGCTTCATGCTGTTCAAGCGTTCGTTCAGCCCGGGGTCGAGTTGGGCGTAGGCCAATTCGCACATGGACGTTTCCAGTTTGAGCACGGTCAGCATCTGGCCCAATTCGTCATGAACTTCCCTGGCAATGCGCGCTTTTTCCTCTTCGCGCACACTCTCCAGGTGGGCGGACAACTCACGCAGTTGTTCGCGGGAGCTGGCGAGCTCCAGCTCAATACGCTTGCTCTCGCTGATGTCCCAGACGATACCGTCCCAGACGTAAGCCCCGTCCTCCAGTCGACGGGTGATGGCCTTGATCTCAGCCCACCGCTGTTCGCCCGAACGGGTCAAAATCCGTCCTTGCCATGACCAGTCGCTGTCAGTATCCAGCGCATGGTCCTGAGTCTGGTGATAGCTGGCCTTGTCGTCCGGGTGCACCAGACTGCGCAGGCCTTTATCGCGATGGGCCAGGGTGGTCGGTGAGTACCCCACCAGACTTTCACTGCCTTCACTGATGTAGGCAAAGTCGATCTGCCCTGTCACCGGCGCACGCTCCAGGCGGAAGACCAGTCCAGGAACGTTGGCGGCGATCCCCTGCAACCGCGCTTCGCTTTCCTGCAGCGCGGCCAGCGCGCGACGGCGTTCGGTCACGTCGTTGAGGTAAACAACCAGATATTCGCCGTCGCGAAACCGCAGGAAACTCAACGAAACATCCGTCGGTAAAATGCTGCCGTCCGCCCGCACGCAGTTAGTTTCAAAACTTAGCGGTCCCTCCTCACTGGCCCGTGCGCGTTTCCAAAGATTCAGCCAGCGATCCATGTGCAGGCCGGGTTCGAAGTCGATCAGCGGCCGATCGATAATCCCGCCCGACGGATATCCCAGCATGGTTTCGGCGGCGCGGTTGGCGTAACGCACATGGCTGTCCCAGTTGACCCAGAGAATGCCGACGGTGCTCTGATCGATGGAAAACTGGGTCAGGCGCAGTGCCTCTTCACTGGCCTCACGCAGGGCAATGTCTTCGCGCGCGGCCAACAGGCGTTGCTCCAGGCTGTGCTGTTGGCGCCGCTGCCAAAACACGATGGCCATGCTGCTCAGCAGCAGGATGGCGAACAGCAGGCAAAGGTTTTTCCAGAACCCCGGGGACTCGGAAAACCTTGGATATTTAGGCTGCAACCATTGGTTGTGCAGTTGCTCCAGGTCCTTGGCCGGGATCGCCCGCAACGCACTTTCGACAATGCCGGCCAGCTCTGGCCAATCCCGGCGAGTGGCCACGCGCAGCAATTGCGGCAGGCCGATGTCACCCACCACGACCAGCCCGGCGAACTCAGGCTCGGCGGACAAGCGGCCCAGCTGTGCCTCGTCGACCACGGCGTAACCGGCCTGCTGACTCAGCAACAATTGCAGCGCCTGGCGCTCGATGGGCACGCCTTGCAGGTTCAAATGTGGATAGTTACTGCGCAAATAATCGGCGGTCGCGCTGGGCATGCGCACCGCGACGCGGGTCTGGCTGTCGAGTTTCTCCAGTTCCACGACACCAGTGCCTTTCTGATCGCTGACCACGAGTTGCGGAACTCGCATGTACGGGTCGGTAAATTGCCATAGGCGCAAACCGGCTGGCGTTTGCGTCAACCCCACAGCCATGTCGATCGCCCCCTCGCGTGCGGCTTCTTCCAGCTGCGCGACATCCGGAAAATTGCGCCAGCTGAGCTCAACTTTGAGCACATCGGCCAGCCATTTCATCAACTCGATGTTCACCCCGGACAATCGCTGCAAGCGGCGATCGTATTGTGCATAAGGTGCCTGCAACACCACGCCGACTCGCAGTTCGCCATGCACCGCCAGCCATTGTTGTTGCTGGGGTGACAATTGCGCGGCATGCACCGGGGGCGCAGACGCCGCCCACCCCATCAAGGGAAACCACAAACAGCCGATAACCCACAGGCAGCGAATAAACATCATCGAAGTCTCACGCACTGACAAACACTGACCAACCCATTAGGCTGCCGGAAACACTTCTGGCCTGGAATATCCGATGCCCCCTGTCTACCGCCTGGCACTGCCAGCATTGTGTCTGTCGCTGATCCTGCCTTGCGCCTTTTCTGTCGAAGCCGCCGACCTGGCGCCTGCCGCAGAAGAAAAACCGGCCGAACGCCAGCCATTGCCTGAGCGTAGTCAGGAAGAAGCCATAGCTCTTGAGCGAAAAATCCCTGCTCAGGAACAGCAACAACTGCAAGCCGGGACCGACAATTTTCTGGCCTTGTGGAAACCGGCCAATACCGCCGAGCCCAAGGGCGCGGTGATTATCATCCCCGGCGCTGGCGAAACTGTTGATTGGCCGCAAGCAATTGGGCCATTACGCCGCCAATTGCCGGACGTCCAGTGGAGCAGCCTGAGTATCACCTTGCCAGACCTGCAAAGCGACGCCATTGCGCCACGTATCGTCGAAGTCGCGCCAGCGCCTAAAACGCCGGATACCGGCAGCAAAGATTCCACTACCGCAGTGCCCATCGAGCAGGCCGCCGGCGGTGAAGCGGAAGTGGCCGACAAGGTCATCGCCGAAACCAGCGAGGAGCAGGTCAAGGCCGACGCCGAGCGGATCTTCGCACGTCTCGACGCCGCCGTTGCGTATGCCGAACAACAAAACGCCCGCAGCATTGTCGTGCTTGGCCATGGCACTGGCGCTTACTGGGCCGCGCGCTACCTGAGTGAGAGGCAACCCTCGCAAGTGCAAAAATTTGTGATGGTCGCCGCCCAGACACCGGGTGCGGCAAAGCCCGCGTTGGCCGAACTGACGCCGACATTAAAGCTCGCGACGGCCGATTTCTTCTATGTGGATAAACCGCTGGATCGCAAAGCAGCACTGGAGCGTTTACAGGCCAGCAAGCGTTTGAAGACGCCGTCGTTCAGCCAGGTGTCGCTGAAGGCGTTGCCGGGGAATGCCAAGGCTGAGCAGGAACAACTGGTGCGCCGGGTGCGCGGCTGGTTGAATCCGCAGAATGTGGCTGGCGGATAAACCGAGGCGCGGCCATCGCGAGCAGGTCGCACCGTCACTCCCACAGTGGATTTTCGTCGGCACAGAATTTAGTGCTCACTGAAGATCAATTGTGGGAGTGAGCCTGCTCGCGATGGCGTCCTCACAGGCCACACAACACCTAGCGGAAATTCCGCCGCTCACGAATCAAGGTGTAGGCGGTATGTAACTCGCGCGTCCTGTCCGTTGCCTCTCGAACCTGCAACGCCGTCGCCCCGCTGCCGGCAATCTTGTCCGGGTGATGGCGACTCAGCAGGCGCCGATAAGCGCGCTTGATCTGCGCCGGTTCGCTGGTTGCCGATACCCCCAAAAGCCGCAACGCATCTTGATAGCTGATGGCGCTGCTGACCTTTGGCCGCTTGTGCTGTTCATAATCGGCGGCCAATCCCTGAACCTGATGCGGCGTCCAGCCCAGCCACTTACCCCACTGGGCAATCAACTCACGCTCACGACTGCCGGCACGGCCATCGGCCCAGACCATCCGCCAACAGGCGCGCAACACACCTTCCGCCGCATGCGGTTGAGCACTCAAACGCCGCAGATAGCCGCGTAACCGGTCATTGCCGGACTTGCCGCGATTGAACGCGTCAATGGCACGACGCTTTGCCGAATCCGTCATCTCCAGGGCACGCATTTCCTGGCGGGCCTGCTGGATGTGGCCATCGGTCACTCGCCCATCACTCTTGGCCAACCGTCCCAACAACACGAAAAGCAGTTCATCATTGCGCAGCATCGGGCGACCGCCGAGCTTTTCAAACAAATGCCCAAGGCTTTGCAGGTGCAAACGCCGATCCAGCGCCTGCCCCAACAAGGCGCCGAGCATGGCCCCCGGAAAACTGGCTATGGCAAAACCGGCTCCGGCTCCAATCAGAGTCCCTGGCCATAACATCTCAGCGGCTCGCTTCTATCAGATCTTCAACTTCGGCCAGGCGTTCGTGCGTGCCGACATCCACCCATTGGCCTTTTAGCCGCTCACCCGTCACTTGCCCGTTGGCCATGGCTTTACGCAACAGCGGTGCAAGCTTGAACGCCCCATCCGAACAACCCTCGAACAGTTGCGGGTGCAAAACCGCGATGCCGCTATACGTCAGGGTTGTGATACCTGGCTGACCGTCGCGCACGCGCCCGTCGGCCAGCGTGAAATCGCCTGCCGGGTGATGGGCCGGGTTATCCGCCAGCACCAGGTGCGCCAACCCGGCGCTGGGTTGATGCAGCACGCTGAAGTCGTAGTCGGTCCAGATATCACCGTTGACCACCACAAAGGCTTCGTCACCCAACAACGGCAACGCGCGGAAAATCCCGCCGCCGGTTTCCAGCGGTTCACCTTCCGGCGAGTACTGGATGCTGACGCCGTAGCGTGAACCGTCTCCCAGATAATCTTCGATCTGCTGACCAAGCCAGGCGTGGTTGATCACGATTTCGGTGAACCCGGCCGCTGCCAGGGCGCGCAGGTGATACTCAATCAGCGGTACGCCGCCAGCACGAACCAGCGGTTTGGGGGTGGTCAAGGTCAAGGGGCGCATGCGCTCGCCTTTGCCCGCAGCCAGAATCATTGCCTTCATGCATTCGCTCCGGCACGCAGACTCAGCAGCAACACATCCAGCTCGGCCAGTTCAGGCCGGCGAGCGATTACAGCTTCTATATAGGCAAAGAAGCGTGGCACATCGGCGAGGTAGCGCGGCTTGCCGTCGCGATGGCAGATGCGGGCGAAGATGCCGATGACTTTCAGGTGACGCTGCACGCCCATCAGGTCGCTGGCACGCAGGAACTCTTCGAAATCCGGCTGAACCGGAATATCGAGGGCGCCGGCTTGTTTCCAGTACTGTTCGAGCCAGCCACGCACACGCTCTTGCGGCCAACTGAGGAAGGCGTCCTTGAACAGACAGGTCACGTCGTAGGTCACCGGTCCATACACCGCATCCTGGAAATCCAGCACACCCGGGTTCGGTTGGCTGAGCATCAGGTTGCGTGGCATGTAGTCGCGATGCACCAGGACTTTGGGCTGGGCCAGTGCGCTATCAATCAAAAGATCGGTCACGTTCTGCCAAAGCATTTTCTGCGCAGCGTCGAACTCGATGCCCAGCTCATGTTTTACATACCAGTCGGGAAACAGTTCCAGCTCGCGACGCAACAGCGCGACGTCGTAACTCGGCAACGGCGCAACCATCGGCAACTGCTGAAAAGCCAGCAGTGCTTGTAGGGCATCGTTGAACAAATTGTCCGCGTTTTCGCTGTCGATCACGTCCAGATAGGTCTTGTTGCCCAAGTCATTGAGCAAAAGAAAACCGCGCTCGAGGTCTTCGGCATATATCTGCGGCACGTTTATTCCGGATTTCGCCAGAAAAAAAGCGATATCCACGAAGGGTTTACAGTTTTCCTGAGGCGGTGGAGCATCCATCACGATGAAGCGTCTACCCTCGCCTTCCCAGCGAAAATAGCGTCGAAAACTCGCATCGCTACTGGCCGCAGTCAACGTAGCCGGGGGGACGGCGCCCCAGCCTTGTGCTGCAAAGAGAATCGCCAACTGCTCATCGAGCCAAACTTTCAGGTGTTGCAAACGTACATCTTGGTCAGGCATTGCAAGGGTCTCCGACGGCGCTAGCCGTCAAGCGGGTCATGCTTTATTATCCAGCATCTTTTTCAGACCATCGAGAGGCGTGCGGCCCACACCGCGGGCAGATGGCACGCAGGAAGCCCGGACTAATAAGATGGCATTGAAATCCCCCGCGTTTCGTAAAAAATTTCCGTTGCTGGTTACCGGCAGTTTGCTGGCCCTGCAACCCCTGGCCACTTCATTTGTGGTCGCCGCGGAACAGTATGACTGCTCAGCCTCTGCTTCGGGTGCCTGGAGCTGCGCGCCAAAAGCGTCGACGGCGACATTGCCACCGCGCCCCGTCCATGAAGATGGCACAGTCTCCGCCGCTGGCGAAGCAGCAGTCCAGAACGGTTCCAGCGAAGAAACCGGCGCCAAGCCTGCACTCGTTACCGAATCCAAGGGCCGCGGCTTGAAGTCGCGTAGTGAAGACTACAGCCACCTCGACTGGGTGCCACGCGAGAACCTCACTGCCGCGCAATTGGCCGAAACCGGTCCTTACTGCTCTGGTTCCTATATCGAACCGATTCGTCCTGGCATGAATGACAAGACGAATAAAAGTGACGCACCTACCTTTATCGGCGCCAAGGCCTCGCGCTACAACACCGAAGATCAGGTCGGCACGCTGGCCGGTGACGTTGTGTTGCGTCAGGGCAGCATGCAGGTCGAGTCCGACGAGGCCAGCCTGTATCAGGCCGAGAGCCGCGCCGAACTCAATGGCGACGTGCGCATCCGCGACAACGGCGCACTGATCGTCGGCGACCACGCCGATGTGCAACTAGACACCGGTGAAGCCAAGGTCGACAACGCCGAATACGTGATGCACAAATCCCGTATCCGCGGTAACGCGCTGTACGCCAAGCGTGCCGAAAACGCGATCATCCGCCTCAAGGATGGTACGTACACCACGTGCGAACCGAACAGCAACGCCTGGCAGCTCAAGGGTAACAACATCACCCTGAACCCGGCGACCGGCTTCGGCACCGCGACCAACGTGACACTGCGGGTCAAGGACATTCCTGTCCTGTACACGCCGTACATCTATTTCCCGATCGATGACCGTCGCCAGTCCGGCTTCCTGCCGCCGACCATTGGCACCGGCAGCGATACCGGCTTCATGCTGGTCACACCGTATTACTTCAACCTGGCACCGAACTACGATGCCACGTTGTACCCGCGTTACATGGAAAAACGCGGCTTGTTGATGGAAGGCGAATTCCGCTACCTCACCCAGTCCAGCGAAGGTCAGTTCGGTGGTGCGTACCTCAACGACGAAGACACCGAGCGCAGCAAAGAGACCGACTACCAGCGGGACCGCTACATGTATAACTGGCAGCACAAGGGTGGTCTGGATTCTCGCGTACTCACGCAAGTCGACTACACCAAGATCAGCGATCCTTATTACTTCCAGGATCTGCAGACCGACCAGATTGGCGTGAAAAGCGCTGACTACGTGAACCAGCAAGGTTCGGTTTCCTACCGTGGTGACAGTTATACGGCGCGCGTGAATGCGCAAGCATTTCAGTTGGCGACAGTTCAGAACGTCACCCCTTACGATCGATTGCCGCAGGTCACCTTCGATGGTGCCCTGCCTTATCATCCAAACGGCCTGAAATTCAGCTACAACACTGAAATCGTGCGGTTTGATCGTGACCTGAGAAATGGCACGTTCACCGATCAAGACGGCAATGTGAGCCCTCAAATAGACACCAACACCCAGGGCCTGGCGCGCGCTACCGGCGACCGTCTCAACCTGGCACCCGCCGTCAGCCTGCCGCTGGACTGGACTTACGGTTTCCTGAAGCCGACACTCAAGTACCAATACACCCAGTACCAACTGGACCTGGACAGTATCGGCAAATCCCAGATTGCCGCACAGACCCCAGAACAGGACCAAGTCAGCGGCACCTTTGACAGCAATCAGAACCGTGGTGTGCCAATCGCAAGCATCGACAGCGGTTTGTATTTCGATCGCAAAACCCAATGGTTCGGCAAGAACTACCGCCAGACCCTTGAACCGCGCCTGTATTACCTCTATGTGCCAGAGGTAGACCAGGAAGACATTCCTGTTTTCGACACCAGCGAAAGCACCTTCAGCTACTCGTCGCTGTTCCGTGACAACCGCTTTACCGGCTCCGACCGCGTCGGCGACGAGAACAAACTGTCGTTGGGCGTCACCAACCGCTGGATCGAAGACGACGGCTTTGAGCGTCAACGCATCAGCGTGGGCCAGGCTTTGTTCTTCCAAGACCGCGAAGTTCAGCTGCCGGGTATCGATGCAAATACCCGCGCCGATTCTAAATCCGGTGTTTCGCCGTACGCACTGGAATACGAATACCGCTGGAACCGCGATTGGCGCACCACCGCCGACTACAACTGGGACCCGGACAGCCGCACCCCTCGCTCGGGTAGTGCGATGTTCCACTACCAACCTGAAGACAACCCGAACAAGGTCATCAACGCCGGCTATCGCTATCGTAACGATCAGGTGATTTACAACCCGAACACCGGTAAATGGCAGTTCGGAGGTGACTACGGCACCCCTGGCACCGACAACTTCGTGAAGGACTACTACAAGATCGAGCAGCACGACTTCTCGGTAATCTGGCCGATCGTGCCTCAGTGGAACGCCATCAGCCGCTGGCAGTATGACTACACCCAAAACCGTACTCTGGAAGCCTTCGGTGGTTTCGAGTACGACAACTGCTGCTGGAAACTGCGCTTGATCAACCGTTATTTTGTTTCCTATGACGAGTTCAGTCAGAACGCACCACAAAACGAATCGGGCGACCACGGCGTCTTCCTCCAAATTGTTCTGAAGGGACTCGGCGGCCTCACCGGCGCCAAAGTAGAGAGCTTCCTCGACAAAGGCATCCAAGGTTATCGTGAACGTGAAAACCAAGCTTTCTGATTGTCTGCGCCCGCTACTGCTGGGCGCGCTGTTTCTGGGTACTGCAGCCAACGCCGCCGTACAGTCCATCGATAAAGTGGTGGCCATCGTCGACAACGACGTGGTCATGCAGAGCCAACTGGACCAACGCGTTCATGAGGTTCAGCAAACCATTGCCAAGCGTGGCACTGCCGTGCCGCCAGCCAGCGTGCTGGAGCAGCAGGTGCTTGAGCGCTTGATCGTCGAAAACCTGCAATTGCAGATCGGCGAACGTTCGGGCATCCGCATTACCGATGAAGAACTGAACCAGGCGGTGGGCACCATTGCCCAGCGCAACAACATGACGGTGGATCAATTCCGCGCCGCGCTGGCTCACGACGGTCTGTCTTATGACGACGCCCGTGAACAGATTCGCCGTGAAATGGTGATCAGCCGTGTGCGTCAGCGTCGCGTGGCCGAGCGCATCCAGGTGTCCGAACAGGAAGTGAAGAACTTCCTCGCCTCCGACCTTGGCAAGATGCAATTGTCCGAAGAGTTCCGTTTGGCCAACATCCTGATTCCTACGCCGGAAAGCGCCAACTCCGAAGCGATTCAGAATGCAGCCAAGCAGGCCGACGCGGTTTACCAGCAACTCAAGCAAGGCGCTGATTTCGGTCAGTTGGCCATCGCCAAGTCTGCCAGCGAAACTGCATTGGAAGGCGGCGACATGGGCTGGCGTAAAGCCGCACAACTGCCACCTCCGTTCGATCGCATGTTGAGCTCCATGTCCGTTGGCGAAGTCACCCAACCCATGCGCACACCCGGCGGCTTCATCATCTTGAAGATCCTCGACAAGCGTGGCGGTGCAACCCAGACGCGAGATGAGGTGCACGTGCGCCACATCCTGGTCAAACCAAGCCCGATCCGTGACGAAGAGAAAACCAAGGCCCTGGCTCAGTCGCTCTATACGCGTATCGAAGCCGGTGAAGACTTCAGCGAACTGGCCAAGAACTACTCGGAAGACCCGGGTTCTGCCCTCAACGGCGGCGACCTGAACTGGATCGACCCGAACGCACTGGTACCGGAATTCCGCGAAGTGATGGCCAAGACCCCGCAAGGTCAGCTGTCCAAGCCATTCAAGACCCAGTACGGCTGGCACGTTCTGGAAGTGCTTGGCCGTCGCGCCACGGACAGCACCGCACAGGCTCGCGAGCAACAGGCAATGACCGTACTGCGTAACCGTAAATACGACGAAGAGCTGCAAACCTGGCTGCGTCAGATCCGTGACGAAGCGTATGTAGAAATCAAACTCCCTGGTGCAAACCAGGCAGCGCAGTGAAACCCAAGCGTTTCGCGCTGACACCCGGCGAACCGGCCGGCATAGGTCCAGACCTGTGCCTGCTGCTCGCCTCGCACGCCCAGCCACACCCCCTGATTGCCATTACCAGCGCCGACTTGCTCCTTGAGCGGGCCGCGCAGCTGGGCGTGGCCGTCAATCTGTTGCCGGTAACGCCGGACAGTTGGCCGGATGTTCCTGCTCCAGCTAACAGCCTGTATGTCTGGGATACACCGCTCAATGCGCCGGTCACCGCGGGCCAGCTGGACAAGGCCAATGCCGCGTTTGTCTTGGAAACCCTGACCCGTGCGGGTCAAGGCTGTCTGGACAAGCATTTCGCCGGCATGATTACCGCCCCCGTGCACAAGGGTGTCATCAACGAATCCGGCATTGCCTTCTCCGGGCATACCGAATTTCTTGCTGACCTGACCCACACCGCACAGGTGGTGATGATGCTGGCCACGCATGGATTGCGCGTGGCTCTGGTCACCACTCACCTGCCCCTTCGCGAGATTGCCGATGCGATCACGTCGGAGCGACTGGAGCGGGTCACACGAATTCTGTACACCGACCTGCAAGAAAAATTCGGTATCGCCCAGCCCCGCATCCTGGTCTGCGGGCTCAACCCGCACGCCGGTGAAGGCGGACACCTGGGCCATGAAGAAATCGACATTATCGAACCTACATTAGAGCGCCTGCGCGGTGAAGGCATGGACCTTCGCGGCCCCCTGCCCGCCGACACTCTGTTTACCCCCAAATATCTGGAGCACTGCGACGCAGTGCTGGCGATGTACCACGACCAGGGCTTGCCCGTGCTGAAGTACAAAGGCTTCGGCGCGGCAGTCAACGTGACCCTCGGCTTGCCGATCATCCGCACTTCGGTCGACCACGGCACCGCCCTGGATCTGGCCGGTAGCGGTAAAATTGACACCGGCAGCCTGCAAGTCGCCCTGGAAACCGCTTACCAGATGGCCGAGACCCGTTTATGACCGAGCACTACCAACACAAGGCGCGCAAACGCTTTGGCCAGAACTTCTTGCATGATGCCGGCGTTATCGACCGTATCTTGCGATCTATCCACGCCAAAGCCGAAGACCGCGTGCTGGAAATCGGCCCGGGCCAGGGCGCCCTGACGCAAGGCCTGCTCAACAGCGGTGCCCAGCTGGACGTGGTAGAGCTGGACAAGGACCTGGTCCCGATCCTCAATCAGCAGTTCGCCGGCAGAAGCAATTTCAGCCTGCATCAGGGCGATGCGCTGAAGTTCGACTTCACCAGCCTGAATGCCGCGCCGGGTAGCCTGCGTGTGGTCGGCAACTTACCGTACAACATTTCCACGCCCCTGATTTTTCATCTGCTGCATAACGCCAGCCTGATCCGCGACATGCACTTCATGCTGCAAAAAGAAGTCGTCGAGCGCATGGCGGCAGGCCCGGGCGGCGGTGATTGGGGCCGTCTGTCGATCATGGTTCAGTACCACTGCCGGGTCGAGCATCTGTTCAACGTCGGCCCGGGTGCGTTCAATCCGCCGCCGAAAGTCGATTCGGCCATCGTGCGCCTGGTGCCTCACGCGGTACTGCCACACCCGGCCAAAGACCATAAATTGCTGGAGCGTGTGGTTCGCGAAGCCTTCAACCAGCGCCGCAAAACCCTGCGCAACACCCTCAAGTTGCTGCTGAGCAATGCCGAAATCGAAGCCGCCGGCGTCGATGGCAGCCTGCGCCCAGAACAGCTCGATCTGGCCGCCTTCGTGCGCCTGGCCGACAAGCTCAGCGAACAAGCCCTGAACCCGCCCGCCGCCGATTGACAGGTGACAAGCGTTATCGGGTAGGACGCCAGACGCGATGTCTGGTTTACTACCCGGTACTTGGCCTAGACTGATCTCCATCAGCTACGCCCCGCGTCCCGCTTCGTTTTTAAGGCCTCTTGCATGTCCGATCCTCGTTATCAGGTCGACGTCAGCGTCGTCACCCGCTATCTGGCAGAACAATCGCAACCCGAGCACAGTCGCTTTGCCTTTGCTTACACCATTACCGTGCAAAACAATGGCGAGCTACCGGCCAAACTGTTGTCGCGGCATTGGGTGATCACCGACGGTGACGGGCATGTAGAAGAGGTTCGCGGTGCCGGCGTGGTTGGTCTGCAACCGTTGATCGAAGTAGGCCAGAGCCACACGTACAGCAGCGGTACGGTCATGACCACGAAGGTCGGCACCATGCAAGGCAGCTACCAGATGATTGCCGACGACGGTAAGCATTTCGACGCCATCATCGCTCCATTCCGTCTGGCGGTGCCCGGAGCCTTGCACTAATGGCAACGTACGCCGTTGGCGACCTGCAAGGCTGCCTTGAGCCCCTGAAATGCCTGCTCGAGCAAGTCGCTTTCGATCCGGCCAAGGATCGACTCTGGCTGGTCGGCGACCTGGTCAACCGCGGTCCGCAGTCTCTGGCAACCTTGCGTTTTCTCTATGGCATTCGCGAATCGCTGGTGTGCGTACTGGGCAACCACGACCTGCACTTGCTGGCCGCCGGGCGAAACATCGAACGCCTGAAAAAAAACGACACCCTGCGCGAGATTCTCGAAGCACCCGATCGTGCTCAGCTGCTGGAATGGTTGCGCCAGCAAAAGCTCATGCATTACGACGAACAGCGCGACATCGCCTTGGTACATGCCGGCATTCCACCGCAGTGGTCACTGCGCAAAGCACTGAAATGCGCCGCCGAAGTTGAAGAAGCCCTGCGCGACGACAACCGCATTGCCCCGTATCTCGACGGCATGTACGGCAACGATCCGGCGAAATGGGACAGCGACCTCAAGGGCGTGGCCCGCCTGCGAGTCATCACCAACTACTTCACCCGCATGCGCTTCTGCACCAGCGAGGGCAAACTCGACCTCAAGAGCAAGGAAGGCGTCGGCACAGCGCTACCGGGCTATAAGCCATGGTTCACGTACAAGGAGCGCAAGACCAAGGGCCTGAAGATCATCTTTGGCCATTGGGCGGCCCTCGAAGGCCAATGTGACGAGCCGGGGATCTTTGCGCTCGACTCCGGTTGTGTCTGGGGCGGAGCGATGACGCTGATGAACGTCGATACCGGCGAGCGCCTGCAGTGCAAATGCAGCGAACACGGCCATGCCCTACCCACCACCCCAACCATTACCGAACAGTCACCAGCCAGCGACCCGCGCTAGGCTGCTCTATCAGCCGCGCCACAGGAGCCCGCCATGAGCGAATTCAAACGTATCCCCCCGGAACAGGCCCAGGCCCTGCGCGAACAAGGCGCAGTGGTGGTCGATGTCCGTGATCCTGCCACATTCGCCGCTTTGCATATCAGCGGCTCGAAGCATCTGGACAACCATTCCCTGCATGCCTTTATTCAGGGCGCAGATCTGGACGCCCCCACTGTAGTGGTCTGCTACCACGGCAACTCCAGCCAGGGTGCCGCCGCCTACCTGATCAGCCAGGGCTTCTCCGACGTTTACAGCATGGATGGCGGGTTTGAGCTGTGGCGCACGACCTATCCTGCGGAAACTGCGCAAGGCACCGCTGAATAATTTTTTTGTAACCTTCGAGCCCCCGTCCCCCGCGGGCTCGCGCGGTGGCAGACGAACGGTCTGCCACAACTAATTACGTATCCAGCCTTTACCTCCTGAATTCCCAACTATCCTTAAGCGCAGGCCATCCAAAACAGGGGAGAGCCGGTACACCGGCGCACGGGTCATCGGGAGTAGCTTTCGGAGTGGTCAGCTCCGTTAGAGTTCTGGGGGGTAAACAGCGACCGCCTGTTCGGTTGCTGCCAGCATCGACTGAGTGATCCGGCGTCGGCTCCACGTATCGAGCGAGGTGACGTCATGAGTATCTTTAGCCACTTCCAACAACGCTTCGAGTCCACACGCCAGGAAGAACTCTCGCTGCAAGAGTATCTTGAGCTGTGCAAACAGGACCGCAGCGCCTATGCCTCCGCCGCCGAGCGTCTATTGCTGGCCATCGGAGAACCGGAGCTGCTCGACACCTCGACCAACTCGAGACTGTCGCGAATCTTTTCCAACAAAGTGATCCGCCGCTATCCGGCCTTTGAAGACTTCCACGGGATGGAAGAATGCATTGACCAGATCGTGTCGTATTTCCGCCATGCCGCTCAGGGCCTGGAAGAGAAGAAACAGATCCTTTATCTGCTCGGCCCCGTCGGTGGCGGTAAATCGTCCCTGGCCGAGAAGCTGAAACAGCTGATCGAGAAAGTACCTTTCTACGCCATCAAGGGTTCGCCGGTATTCGAGTCGCCTCTGGGTCTGTTCAACGCCACTGAAGATGGCGCGATCCTCGAAGAAGATTTCGGCATTCCGCGGCGCTACCTCAACACCATCATGTCGCCATGGGCCACCAAGCGCCTGGCCGAGTTCGGCGGCGACATCAGCCAGTTCCGCGTGGTGAAACTCTATCCATCGATCCTCAATCAAATCGCCGTGGCCAAAACCGAGCCGGGAGACGAGAACAACCAGGACATCTCGGCACTGGTGGGCAAGGTCGATATCCGCAAACTGGAGGAATACCCACAGAACGACGCCGACGCTTATAGCTACTCGGGCGCACTGTGCCGGGCGAACCAGGGCCTGATGGAATTCGTCGAAATGTTCAAGGCGCCGATCAAGGTGCTGCACCCATTGCTGACGGCCACTCAGGAAGGCAACTACAACAGTACCGAAGGCCTTGGCGCGATTCCGTTTACCGGGATCCTGCTGGCCCACTCCAACGAATCGGAATGGCACACCTTCCGTAACAACAAGAACAACGAAGCGTTCATCGACCGGATCTACATCGTCAAAGTGCCGTACTGCCTGCGGGTCAGCGACGAAGTGAAGATCTACGACAAACTGCTGTTCAACAGCTCCCTGGCCAAGGCCCATTGCGCGCCCGACACCTTGAAGATGCTTGCCCAGTTCACCGTGCTCTCGCGTCTCAAGGAGCCGGAAAACTCGAACATCTACTCGAAAATGCGCGTGTATGACGGTGAAAACCTGAAAGACACCGATCCGAAGGCCAAGTCGATCCAGGAATACCGTGATAACGCCGGTGTCGACGAAGGGATGAACGGTCTGTCGACCCGCTTCGCGTTCAAGATCCTGTCGAAGGTCTTCAACTTCGACCCGCACGAAATCGCCGCCAACCCGGTGCACTTGCTGTACGTGCTGGAACAACAGATCGAACAGGAACAGTTCCAGGCCGAAACACGTGAACGCTACCTGCGATTCCTTAAGGAGTACCTGGCACCGCGCTACATCGAGTTTATCGGCAAGGAGATCCAGACCGCTTACCTTGAGTCGTACAGCGAGTATGGCCAGAACATCTTCGATCGCTACGTGCTGTACGCCGACTTCTGGATCCAGGACCAGGAATACCGCGATCCGGAAACCGGCGAAATCCTCAACCGCGTCGCCCTGAACGAAGAACTGGAGAAAATCGAAAAACCGGCCGGCATCAGCAATCCGAAGGATTTCCGCAACGAAATCGTCAATTTCGTATTGCGCGCCCGGGCCAACAACAACGGCAAGAACCCGACCTGGCTCAGCTACGAAAAACTGCGGGTGGTCATCGAGAAAAAAATGTTCTCCAACACCGAGGACCTGCTGCCGGTCATCAGCTTCAATGCCAAGGCCAGCAAAGAGGACCAGCAGAAGCACAACGACTTCGTCACACGGATGGTCGAGCGCGGTTACACCGACAAACAGGTACGACTGCTGTCCGAGTGGTACCTGCGGGTCAGAAAATCACAATAACCCGCTGCCGGTCAGACCGGTTGTCGTCAGCCAGAGGCCTGTGTACGCAAATTCTGCTACACAAGCCTCTGGAAGGTGTTCGAAAGTCGGTAGCGAGTTCAGGCAGCATCCAAAGCGCTTGGGGGAGCGTCGCATATCCCTTGGCCCTCGGTCCGATGCTGTGTCACCGCCCGCCTCTTTCAGGACAGCTTCTAAGGAGCAGTCATGAGCTATGTGATCGACCGACGTCTCAATGGCAAGAACAAGAGCACGGTGAACCGTCAGCGGTTTCTGCGGCGCTACCGTGATCACATCAAAAAGGCTGTCGAAGAGGCGGTCAGCCGGCGCTCCATTACCGATATGGAGCACGGCGAGCAGATCAGCATTCCCGGTCGCGATATCGACGAGCCGGTACTTCATCACGGTCGCGGCGGCAAACAAACCGTCGTACACCCGGGCAACAAGGAATTCACCAGCGGAGAGCACATTGCCCGTCCGCCAGGGGGCGGGGGTGGCAGAGGCCCCGGCAAGGCGGGAAACTCGGGCGAGGGGATGGACGAGTTCGTCTTCCAGATCACCCAGGAGGAATTCCTCGAGTTCATGTTCGAAGACCTCGAACTGCCAAACCTGGTCAAACGCAACCTGACGGGAACCGACACCTTCAAAACGGTGCGCGCGGGTATCAGCAACGAAGGCAACCCGTCGCGAATCAACATCATCCGCACCTTGCGCTCGGCCCATGCACGACGCATTGCCCTGTCCGGCAGCAGTCGGACAAAACTCCGCGAAGCCAAAGAAGAACTTCTGCGACTTAAGCAGGAAGAACCGGATAACTTCGGTGACATTCAGAAAATCGAAGCAGAAATCGAAAAGCTTAGTGCGCGCATTCATCGCATTCCGTTCCTCGACACGTTCGACCTAAAGTACAACTTGCTCATCAAGCAGCCCAATCCCAGCTCCAAAGCGGTGATGTTCTGCCTGATGGACGTATCCGGCTCCATGACGCAGGCGACCAAGGACATCGCCAAGCGCTTCTTTATCTTGCTTTACCTGTTTCTCAAGCGTAACTACGACAAGATCGACGTCGTGTTCATCCGCCACCACACCAGTGCGCGGGAGGTGGATGAAGAAGAGTTCTTCTACTCACGCGAAACCGGCGGCACCATCGTGTCCAGCGCCTTGAAACTGATGCAGGAGATCATGGCCGAGCGCTATCCGAGTAATGAGTGGAACATTTATGCCGCCCAGGCTTCAGACGGCGATAACTGGAACGACGACTCGCCGATCTGCCGCGACATTCTAATCAACCAAATCATGCCGTTCGTGCAGTACTACACTTACGTTGAGATCACCCCGCGCGAACATCAGGCCCTGTGGTTCGAATACGAACGCATCGCCGAAGCCTTCTCTGACACTTTTGCCCAGCAGCAACTGGTCTCGGCCGGGGATATTTACCCGGTCTTCCGTGAACTCTTCCAGCGCAGGTTAGTGACATGACCGCCAAAGAGCAGAAGCGCCAACCCATTTCCACCGGCTCCGAATGGACGTTCGAGCTGATCCAGGCCTATGACAAAGAAATCAGTCGCCTGGCGGCTCGCTACGCACTCGATACGTATCCCAACCAGATCGAAGTGATCACCGCCGAGCAAATGATGGATGCCTATGCCTCCGTCGGCATGCCGCTGGGTTATCACCATTGGTCCTACGGCAAACACTTCCTCAGCACTGAAAAATCCTACAGTCGTGGGCAGATGGGGCTGGCCTACGAGATCGTGATCAACTCGGACCCGTGCATCGCTTACCTGATGGAAGAAAACACCATCTGCATGCAGGCGCTGGTCGTCGCGCATGCGTGTTATGGGCACAACAGCTTTTTCAAAGGCAATTACCTGTTCCGCACCTGGACCGACGCCAGTTCAATCATTGATTACCTGGTGTTCGCCAAGCAGTACATCATGCAGTGCGAGGAACGCCACGGCATCGATGCGGTAGAAGACTTGCTCGATTCCTGCCACGCGCTGATGAACTACGGCGTCGACCGCTACAAACGACCCTACCCGATTTCCGCTGAAGAAGAACGGCGTCGGCAAAAGGACCGGGAAGAGCATTTGCAGAAACAGATCAACGATCTCTGGCGCACCATTCCAAAGGGTGCAGACAAATACAGCGACAAGGACAATGCGCGCTTCCCCGCCGAACCTCAGGAAAACATCCTGTACTTCATCGAAAAACACGCACCACTACTGGAGCCTTGGCAGCGGGAAATCGTGCGGATCGTGCGCAAGATTGCTCAATACTTTTACCCACAGCGTCAGACCCAGGTGATGAACGAAGGCTGGGCCACGTTCTGGCATTACACGCTGATGAACGATCTGTACGACGAAGGCCTGGTCACCGACGGTTTTATGATGGAGTTCCTGACCTCCCACACCAGCGTGGTCTTTCAGCCGGGCTTTGACAGCCCCTACTACAGCGGGATCAACCCCTACACGCTTGGCTTTGCCATGTATCGGGACATTCGGCGCATGTGCGAAGAACCCACCGATGAGGATCGCCACTGGTTCCCGGAAATCGCCGGCACCGACTGGCTTTCGGCCATCAAGTTCGCCATGAGCAGCTTCAAGGATGAGAGCTTCATCCTGCAGTACCTGTCACCGAAAGTGATCCGCGACCTGAAGTTGTTCAGCATTCTCGATGACGACCAGAAGGACGACCTGCTGGTGCCAGCGATCCACGATGAAGAGGGCTATCGCATCATTCGTGAAACCCTCGCGGCGCAATACAACCTGGGCAATCGCGAGCCTAACGTGCAGATTTACAGCATTGACCGGCGTGGCGACCGCTCTCTGACCCTGCGGCACCAGCAACATGATCGCAAACCGCTGGGCGAGTCCACCGAGGAAGTACTCAAGCACCTGCACCGTCTGTGGGGCTTCGATATTCACCTGGAAACCCTGCAAGGGGATCAGGTGATGAAAACCCATCATGTGCCCCCCAGAAATGAGCACAGCGAAGGAGATTATGGGCGGCTGGACCTGGCCGTCATTCATCTTTGAGCGAGTCAGTACCTCCGAAAGCTCGACGCAACGGTTATTCTGTCGAGCTAACGGAGGTTTTTTATGCAGATTTATAAAGTCGGTGGTGCGGTACGTGATCGCCTGCTGGGCAAACCTGTTACCGATATCGACTGGGTTGTGGTGGGCGCCACAAGCGAAGAAATGCTCGCCAAGGGTTTTCGCCCGGTGGGCGCGGACTTCCCGGTATTTCTTCATCCAAAAAGCGGTGAGGAGTACGCCCTTGCCCGCACCGAACGCAAAAGCGGACGCGGTTATGGAGGCTTTACCTTTCACGCCAGTCCCGAGGTCACCCTCGAAGAAGACCTGATTCGCCGCGACTTGACGATCAATGCCATGGCCGAAGACGATCAGCAGAATTTGACCGACCCTTACCATGGCCAGCGCGACCTCGAAGCTCGCCTGCTCCGCCACGTTTCCCCCGCGTTCGCCGAAGATCCACTCCGTGTCTTGCGCGTTGCCCGCTTTGCTGCGCGCTATGCGGCACTGGGTTTTAACGTCGCTCCCGAGACACTTGAGTTAATGCGCAAACTCAGCGAATCCGGAGAACTGGAAGCCCTGACCGCTGAACGCAGCTGGAAAGAAATCTCCCGGGCGTTGATGGAAGATCAGCCACAGGTGTTCATTGAAGTGCTGCGCCAGTGCAGCGCACTGAAGGTGCTCATGCCTGAAGTCGACGCATTGTTTGGTGTTCCGCAGCCAGAAGCTCACCACCCGGAAATCGACACCGGACTGCACATCCTGAGCGTGTTGGAGCAAGCGGCACTGCACAAACAACCGCTGACCGTGCGCTGGGCCTGCCTGCTGCACGACCTCGGTAAAAGCCTGACACCCAAGGAAGAATGGCCACGCCATATTGCTCACGAGCAAACAGGCCTGAAGCTGATCAAAGCGGTCAACGAACGCTTCAAGGCACCGAAGGATTGTCAGGAACTGGCACTGTTGGTGGGCGAATATCACACCCACGGCCATCGTGCGCTGGAGCTGAAGCCATCGACTTTGTTGGAGTTGCTGCAAAGCTTTGACGTATACCGCCGCCCGCAGCGCTTTGAGGAGTTTATTGCCGCGTGCGAAATGGATGCCCGCGGGCGCAAAGGGCTGGAGCAGAGAAGTTATCCACAGGCGGAATACTTGCGCGGTGCGGCGACGGCAGCGCGCAGCGTGGCGGCTCAACCGTTGCTGGAAAAGGGATTCAAGGGGCCGGAGCTGGGTGAGGCGATCAAGCGTGATCGGCTTAAAGCGCTGAAAGCCTACAAGGAAGCGGCGTCCGCCTGAAAAGCATCGTCGGATCGCTGCCCGGAGCCAGCCCGCTCCCACAAGAGCTACATCGCACCTGTGGGAGCGGGCTTGCCCGCGATGGCGTCAATCAAGTCACAACAAATTCGAAGGAGTCAGCTGCTCACCGCGCCACTCAAAAGCCACCGGCGCTAACACCTGATCAATCTGCGCTTCGCCCCACAACGTCGCAAAGCTTTTGCCTACACCAGGATGCACACGATCCGGCGCAATCAGCGATAACGGCCACAACACAAATGCATTCTTCAGAATCTCAGCGCGCGGCAAGATCAAACCATCGAAATTGCCCACCAGATCACCAAATAACAGCACATCGATATCCAGCGGCAAACCCTTGCGGTCTGGCGCATAACGACCATTGTCTGCCTCGATGAATTTCAATCGACGGTCCAATTCCATCAGCGGCAGATCGGTGTACGCCGACACCACGAAATTGAAGAACGGCCCACTCTTGATGCCCACTGGCTGGCTTTCAAACACGGCCGAACAGCGGATATCCACCAAAAACGCCGCCAAAGCCTCTAGCCCCGCCTGCAAATGGGTTTCACGCTCGATATTGCTACCGAGCCCGAGGTACACCTGAGTCAGCGACATCCGCGCTCGATCTCCACGCCCACACCACCGGTGGCCGCCGGGACGGCGCCAGGCTTGGTCAGCTTGAGACGCATCCAGGTAATCTCGAATTCGCTCATCAGCGCTTCAACCAGACGCTCGGCAAAGGTCTCGACCAGTTGAAACTGCGCCTGCTCGGCAAACGCCTGGATTCGCGATGAAACACTGGCGTAATCGAGCGCCAGGGTCAGGTCATCTCCGGCGGCGGCCGGGCGATTGTCCCAGGCGAAGCTCAGATCAAGACGCAGGCATTGCCGGATGCCTCGCTCCCAGTCGTAGGCACCAATTACGGTGTCGACTTCCAGGCCCTCGATAAACACTCTGTCCAAGCACTCTTCTCCACTGCACGACAAGGGCGCAATGCGCCGTTAGAATCAGGGCGTCCTCGCCCGGAATAGTTAGCATGTTTTGGTTATTGGCGATCCTCGCCTACCTGCTTGGCTCTCTGTCCTTCGCCATTTTGCTCAGCCGCCTGACCGGAAATCCCGATCCGCGAATGAGTGGCTCGGGCAATGCCGGTGCCACCAACATGTTGCGCCTGGCCGGCAAGAAACTCGCCGTCCTGACTTTGCTCGGCGACCTCTGCAAAGGCCTGCTGCCCGTGCTGATCGCCAGCCTTGCGGGCCTTTCGCTGCAAGAACAGGCCTGGATCGGCATCTGCGCCGTCATCGGCCATCTGTTTCCAGTGTACTTCCGTTTTCACGGCGGCAAAGGTGTCGCCACCGCTGCCGGCATGCTGCTCGGGCTTTACCCGCCCGCTGCACTGCTGGCGGTCTGTGCCTGGCTGCTGACGTTCTACTTGACCCGCACCAGCTCGCTTGCTGCACTGATTGCCACCCCTCTGACCCTGCCACTGCTAGCCTGGCAGGAACCGGCGGCCTTGCTGCCCATGAGCGTGCTCACGGGGCTGATTGTCTGGCGTCATCGCGGCAATCTACGCGACCTGTTTGCCGGGCGCGAACGGCATTTTTAAATGCCGCACGTGAGCGCCGCTCATCACAGCGCCGACAATTGCTCCATCGGCCAACGCGCCTGCACACTGATTGACAGGCTTTCATGCTGGCCGGCCTGCAAGCGCTGGCATCCGGCAAACGCGATCATCGCGCCGTTGTCGGTACAGAACTCCGGACGGGCGTAGAACACATCGCCTTTCATGTCGCCGAGCATTTTCTCCAGCGAGGTGCGCAGTGCCTTGTTGGCGCTGACGCCCCCAGCAATCACCAGGCGCTTCATGCCCGCTTGCTTGAGGGCTCGCTTGCACTTGATGGTTAAAGTCTCCACCACGGCCTGCTGGAACGCCAGCGAGATGTCGCAACGGGCTTGCTCGCTGTCGTCTCCGGCGCTGACGCTCTGCTGCCAGGTGTTCAAGGCGAAGGTTTTCAAGCCACTGAAACTGAATGCCAGACCCGGGCGGTCGCACATCGGTCGCGGGAATGTGAATCGCCCCACAACACCTTGCTCAGCCAGACGCGCAATTTCCGGACCACCCGGATAATTGAGCCCCATCATTTTCGCGGTCTTGTCAAAAGCTTCACCGGCAGCATCGTCCAGGGTCTCGCCCAACAGCGTGTACTGACCGATCCCATCGACCTGAACCAGCTGCGTATGACCACCGGACACCAATAAAGCGACGAACGGGAATTCGGGCGGTTGCGTCTCCAGCATCGGTGCCAACAAGTGGCCTTCCATGTGGTGCACGCCCAAGGCCGGAATGCCCCAGGCAAAAGCCAGCGCCTGGGCGCATGAAGCCCCCACCAGCAACGCACCGACCAGGCCAGGACCCGCGGTATAGGCGATGGCGTCGATCTCGGTCGGCACACAGTCAGCTTCGGCCAACACCTGACGAATCAAGGGCAGCATCCGTTTAACATGGTCGCGCGAGGCCAGCTCCGGCACAACGCCACCATAGGCACGGTGCAGGTCGATCTGACTGAACAGTGCGTCGGCCAACAGCCCGCGGTCACTGTCATATAATGCGACGCCGGTTTCGTCGCAGGAGGTTTCTAATCCCAGTACTAGCATGGGTTTGCGCCTTGTTTAGGCTGAATACGAAGGCGCGCATAATAGTCGCCGCGCAATGCCCCGACCAGCGGTTTTCGATCAGAGGCTTTGCATTCCGTGCGATGAGGAGTTAACATCCGCAACCCTTAAAAACCGACGTCTTCAAGTGCTCTTTTGCCGCGAGGATGTTGACCCCGGTAATGAATGAAGGTAGCTCTGGATGCCAGCCGTCAAAGTAAAAGAGAACGAACCCTTCGACGTAGCTCTGCGTCGTTTCAAGCGCTCCTGCGAAAAAGCCGGTGTACTGGCTGAAGTTCGTAGCCGCGAATTTTACGAGAAGCCAACTTCTGAGCGTAAGCGCAAAGCAGCAGCCGCTGTTAAGCGTCACGCGAAGAAAGTTCAGCGCGAACAGCGCCGCGCCGTTCGTCTGTACTAATACACAGACGATCGTAGCGAGCTTCTGCCAAGCCCGGCCCTCAGCCGGGCTAATGGCATTTGCGTAAAACGCTTGATGCTTCACTGTCGACGCCGCAGACGCGACCGAGACAAATCTGCTTTACAGCGTCAGACCTGGCTCTTTTGCCAGCGGTGCACGTCTTTTCTGACGAGCCTTCCAAGGCTACTGACGAGCACACCCACTGATTCCTCTCACGACGATCAGCCCAAGGCACCTGCTTGTGTGCCCGCTTATTGAGCTATCCGAGGCCATCGACTGGTCGCAGCGGATTCAGCGCAACACTTTCAAACAGTCGATTACTGATTGGTATTAACGTCAGTGGATTTTCGGCAGATACACTTCCCGACAGCGAATACGCAGACGACACCGGTCGAGCCGCACACTTTGCGCGCCTCAAGCAACGACCCGCGTTCAACCGCCCTTCGTTTTGGGTTCATTTCAGCGCAGATGACGAGAACGCCATGGCCGGGCTAATTCCCCAGAGCTTCATTGACGACCTTCTGAACCGCACCGACATCGTCGATGTGGTCAGCTCGCGCCTGCAAATGAAAAAGGCCGGCAAGAACTACACCGCTTGCTGCCCGTTCCACAAAGAAAAAACCCCGTCTTTCAGCGTCAGCCCCGACAAACAGTTTTATTACTGCTTCGGTTGCGGTGCTGGCGGTAACGCCCTCGGCTTCATGATGGACCACGACAACCTGGACTTCGTCCAGGCCGTCGAAGAACTGGCCAAAGCCGCCGGCATGGAAATCCCCCGCGAAGAAAGCGGCCGCCCCCACAAACCGCGGCAGCCGACCGACTCGCCACTGTACCCACTGCTTACCGCCGCCGCCGACTTTTACCGCCAGGCACTGAAAAGCCATCCATCGCGCAAAGCGGCTGTGGATTACTTGAAAGGTCGCGGCCTGACCGGCGAGATCGCCCGCGATTTCGGCCTCGGCTTTGCTCCGCCGGGCTGGGACAATTTGTTCAAACATTTGAGCAGTGACACCCTGCAACAAAAAGCCATGGTCGATGCCGGCCTGCTGATCGAGAACGCCGAAACCGGCAAACGCTATGACCGCTTCCGCGATCGCGTGATGTTCCCGATTCGCGACAGCCGAGGGCGCATCATTGCTTTCGGCGGCCGGGTACTAGGCGACGACAAGCCTAAATACCTGAACTCACCGGAAACCCCGGTATTCCATAAAGGCCAGGAACTCTACGGTCTTTATGAAGCACGTAAAAACAATCGGAACCTCGACGAAATCATCGTCGTTGAAGGCTATATGGACGTCATTGCCCTTGCCCAGCAAGGCTTGCGCAATGCCGTGGCGACCTTGGGCACCGCCACCAGCGAAGAGCACTTGAAGCGACTGTTTCGTGTCGTGCCCAACGTGCTGTTCTGTTTCGACGGCGACCAGGCAGGCCGCAATGCCGCCTGGCGGGCACTGGAAGCGACGCTGCCCTGCCTGCAAGACGGCCGGCGCGCACGCTTTCTGTTCCTGCCGGAAGGCGAAGACCCGGATACGCTGGTCCGCTCCGAAGGCACAGATGCTTTCCGTGCGCGGATCAACCAGCACGCCCAGCCATTGGCGGATTATTTCTTCCAGCAGCTGACCGAAGAGTCGGACCCGCGTTCGCTCGAAGGCAAGGCCCACATGGCCACCCTCGCGGCGCCGCTGATCGATAAAGTACCGGGCGCAAACCTGCGCATCCTGATGCGCCAGCGCCTGACCGAAATCACCGGCCTTAGCGGTGAAGCCGTCAGCCAACTGGTACAAAGCGCCCCTCAGGACGCGCCACCGGCTTACGATCCAGGCATCGATTACGACGCCATGCCCGATTACAGCGACTACCATCAGCCGCAGTCACAAGAGATGTATGTGCCGCAGCAGGAATGGACGCCGAAGAAACCCGGCGCTGGCGGCAAAAAGTGGGACAAGAAGCCGTGGGATAAAAATGGCAAGCGCGGCGGTGATCGTGATCAACCAAGCGCTCCGCGCACACCGATTGCCGTTGAAGCTCCGACGCTGATCGCACTGCGCACCCTCATTCATCATCCAGATCTGGCTGGCCGGGTAGAAACCGCCAACCACTTTGCCAACGAAAGCAATACTTATGCACAACTGCTCGTTGCCCTGATCGAAGCAGTGCAAAAAAATCCTAAGCTAAACTCAATTCAGCTAATGGCGCGCTGGCACGGGACCGAACAGGGGCGTTTGCTCAAGGCATTGGCAGAAAAGGAATGGCTGATTGCAGGCGACAACCTTGAACAACAGTTTTTAGACACCATTACTAGGTTATCGGCAGCTCAACACACGGATAGCCTCGAAGCACTTATCAGGAAAGCCAGGCAGCCAGGCTTGACCGCGGAGGAAGCAAATCAGATCGCAAATCAGATGCGCGACCTATTAAAACGCAATATGGCTGTATCAAACCCGACCTCAACTGGCGCGTGAGGTCATAGCTCAGGTATAATCCTCGGCTTGTTTTTTGCCCGCCAAGACCTTCAGTGGATAGGGTGTTATGTCCGGAAAAGCGCAACAGCAGTCTCGTATCAAAGAGTTGATCACACTTGGTCGTGAGCAGGGTTACCTGACTTACGCGGAGGTCAACGACCACCTGCCGGAGGATATTTCAGATCCGGAACAGGTGGAAGACATCATCCGCATGATCAATGACATGGGGATCAACGTATTCGAGGTTGCGCCAGATAAGGATTCCCTTATGCTGGCCGACGCCGATACCGACGAAGCCGCGGCCGAAGAGGCAGCAGCAGCGTTGGCAGCGGTCGAGACCGACATTGGTCGCACCACCGACCCAGTGCGCATGTACATGCGTGAAATGGGTACGGTAGAGCTCCTCACACGTGAAGGCGAAATCGAAATCGCCAAACGTATTGAAGAGGGTATCCGCGAAGTGATGGGCGCAATTGCGCACTTCCCTGGCACGGTTGATCATATTCTCTCCGAATACACTCGCGTCACCACCGAAGGTGGCCGCCTGTCCGACGTCCTGAGTGGTTATATCGACCCGGACGACGGCATTGCGCCGCCTGCTGCAGAAGTGCCACCGCCGATCGATCCGAAAGCCGCGCCAGCTGCCGACGACACCGACGACGATGACGCCGAAGCAACGGATGACGAAGAAGAAGCCGAAAGCGGCCCGGATCCGATCATCGCAGCACAGCGCTTTGGCGCTGTCTCCGATCAGATGGAAATCACCCGCAAGGCGCTGAAAAAGCACGGTCGTGGCAATAAGCTGGCAATTGCCGAGCTATTAGCCCTGGCTGAGCTGTTCATGCCGATCAAACTGGTTCCGAAGCAATTCGAAGGCCTGGTCGAGCGTGTTCGTAGTGCCCTGGATCGCCTGCGTCAACAAGAGCGCGCGATCATGCAACTTTGCGTTCGTGATGCCCGCATGCCGCGTGCCGACTTCCTGCGCCAGTTCCCGGGCAACGAAGTTGACGAAAGCTGGAGCGATGCTCTGGCCAAAGGCAAAAGCAAATACGCTGAAGCCATTGGTCGTCTGCAACCAGACATCATTCGTTGCCAGCAGAAGCTGACCGCGCTGCAAACCGAAACCGGTTTGACGATCGCCGAGATCAAGGACATCAACCGTCGCATGTCGATCGGTGAGGCCAAGGCCCGCCGCGCGAAGAAAGAGATGGTCGAAGCGAACTTGCGTCTGGTGATCTCCATCGCCAAGAAGTACACCAACCGTGGCCTGCAATTCCTCGATCTGATCCAGGAAGGCAACATCGGTTTGATGAAAGCGGTAGACAAGTTCGAATACCGCCGCGGCTACAAATTCTCGACTTATGCCACCTGGTGGATCCGTCAGGCGATCACTCGCTCGATTGCCGACCAGGCCCGCACCATCCGTATTCCGGTGCACATGATCGAGACGATCAACAAGCTCAACCGTATTTCCCGGCAGATGTTGCAGGAAATGGGTCGCGAACCGACCCCGGAAGAGCTGGGCGAACGCATGGAAATGCCTGAGGACAAAATCCGCAAGGTATTGAAGATCGCTAAAGAGCCGATCTCCATGGAAACCCCGATCGGTGATGACGAAGACTCCCATCTGGGTGACTTCATCGAAGACTCGACCATGCAGTCGCCAATTGATGTCGCCACCGTTGAGAGCCTTAAAGAAGCGACTCGCGAAGTACTGTCCGGCCTCACTGCCCGTGAAGCCAAGGTTCTGCGCATGCGCTTCGGTATCGACATGAATACCGACCACACCCTTGAGGAGGTTGGTAAACAGTTCGACGTGACCCGTGAACGGATTCGTCAGATCGAAGCCAAGGCACTGCGCAAGCTGCGCCACCCGACGAGAAGCGAGCATTTACGCTCCTTCCTCGACGAGTAACAACAGAACCCCCGGCCCTGGCCGGGGGTTTTGCTTTATGCAGATTAAATCCCCCGCACGTCCCCCCTGCCGTTTAGCCCGTCTACACTCGAAACATTCCCCCGAGCCATAACGAGACCGTTATGCCCAGACTGCGGACCGTGCTTTTTTTGCTGTCGCTGATGACGTGGACCGCAATGGCTGGCGCGCTGAATCTGACCGACGACGAACGTAGCTGGCTGGCCGCACACCCGGATTTACACCTGAGTGTGGATGCGTCTTGGCCGCCATTTGAGTTCCGTGACGAACAAGGCCGTTATCAGGGCCTGGTAGAGGACTACATCAATGTGATCCGTCACCGACTGGCCATCGAACTAACACCCACCGAGCCGGGCAGCTGGACTGCTCTGCTGGAACAGGCCAAGCAAAGCAAACTGGACGTTATACCAGGCATCATGTCGACCCCTGAGCGCCAGTCATTCCTATCGTTTACTCGCCCCTATCTCGATTTTCCGATTGTCATCCTGGCCCACGTCGGAGGCGCCCAACCGCACAAACTCGAAGAGCTATATGGGCTGAAAGTCGCCGTGGTGAAAAACTATGCACCCCATGAGCTGTTGCGTGCTCACCACCCGGATCTGAGTCTGGTGCCGATGCCCAATGTGAGCTCGGCCTTGCAAGCGCTGGCCTCCGACGAAGTGGACGCCGTAGTGAGCGATCTCGCTTCCAGCGTTTGGAGCCTTCGCCAGCTCAAGCTCGCAGGACTATATGTCAGCGGCGAAACCCCCTATCGCTATCAACTGGCAATGGCCGCACCTCCCGAGAACAAGGTGCTGGTCAGCATTCTGGACAAAGCACTGGCGGACATAAGTCCCAGTGAAATCAGCGCCATTCAGCAACGCTGGGTAGGCAATGTCCCGGATCAGCGAAGCTTCTGGTCGGATGTGCTGGTTTATGGCCTGCCGGGGTTGCTGTTTCTGATGGGCATGCTGGCCGTGGTGATTCGGATCAACCGTCGATTGAGTTCTGAAATTGCACGCCGGGTCGACCTTGAACAGGAACTGCGCAGCAGCGAATACCACTATCGCGGGCTGGTCGAGAGTCTTTCGGCCATCGCCTGGGAAGCACGGATGAGCGATTACACCTACAGCTACGTGTCGCCGCACGCCGAAGACCTGCTGGGATACCCCCTTTCTCATTGGCTGATTCCGGGGTTCTGGCGCAACATCATCCACCCTGCGGACCTGACACGCGCCCAAACCTTCTGCGATCACGAAGTGCTGGCCGGGCGAGATCACAGCATCGATTACCGCGTCATAACCGCCGATGGTCGCTGCCTGTGGGTGCGCGACATCATCAGCCTGATTGAACACGGTCATGAGCCGGTGTTGCGCGGGTTGATGATCGACATCAGTGATACCAAGCGTACTGAAGAGGCATTGCGCCTCTCCGAGCAAAAATTCGCCTCGGTCTTCCAGCAAAACCCGGACATTCTGGTGATCGCGCGCCTGTCCGACGGTTGCCTGCTGGAGGTGAACAAAGCATTCGAAGAACAAATCGGCCTCAAAGCCGAAGAAGTCATCGGCCAGACCGCCACTGACCTGAATATCTGGGGCATCCCCGGCGTTGGGCCGGGGCTGTTGCAAAGACTGCAGGCCGGCAGCATCCGCAACCTGGAGATGCCCTTTCGCCGCAGCAACGGCCACGTGTTTACCGGCCTGATTTCCGCCGAGCATTTCAATCTCGATACGACCCCTGCCCTCGTGGTGGTGGTGCGTGATATCAGCAAGCTAAAAGAAACCCAGCAACAACTGCAAACCTCTGAAGAGAAATTCGCCAAAGCGTTCCACGCCTCCCCGGACGGTTTGCTGCTGTCACGGCAGAGCGACGGGTTACTGCTGGAGGTCAATGAAGGTTTCAGCCGCATTACTGGCTTCAACAGCGCGATGTCCATTGATCGATCCGCCCTGGACCTGGGGATTTGGGTCAACCTCAACGAACGCAAACAGATGCTGGATCTGCTGCACAGGGATGGCTTCGTCCGCGACTTCAGTTGCCATATCCGCCGCAGTGACGGACAGATCAGACTGTGCGAGGTGTCGGCCCGCCCATTGCCGATCGGCGATGACGCCTGCATGTTGACCATTGCCCGGGACATCACCGAGCGGCACCTGATGCAGGAGAAACTACAACAGGCCGCCACCGTGTTCGAAAGCACAGCCGAGGGCGTTCTGATCACCGACACCCAACAGCACATCAGTGCGGTCAACCGCGCGTTTACCGAAATTACCGGCTACAGCGAGAGCGAAGCATTGGGCCATACCCCTCGCCTGCTCGCTTCTGGCCTTCACGACAGCGCGTTTTACGCGGCTATGTGGCACCAACTGACAGCCGAAGGTCATTGGCAAGGCGAGATCTCCAACCGCCGCAAGAATGGCGAGCTCTACCCGAGCTGGCTGACCATCAGCGCGGTACGCAACCGGGACAAGTTCATCACCCACTTCGTGGCAGTGTTCGCGGACATTTCCAGCCTCAAACACGCCCAGGCCAAACTCGACTACCAGGCGCACCACGACCCGTTGACCGGCCTGCCAAACCGCACACTGTTCGAGAGCCGATTGCTGACCGCCCTCAACGCCCAGCAGGAAAATGGGGGCCAGGGTGCCGTGCTGTTCCTGGACCTGGACCGTTTCAAACACATCAATGACAGCCTCGGCCATCCGGTCGGCGACCTGCTGCTCAAAGGCATTGCCGTGCGCCTTAAAGAGCAGTTGCGCGACATCGATACCGTCGCACGCCTGGGGGGCGACGAATTCATTATCCTGCTACCGGGCCTGCAACAGAACAGCGATGCCGACAACATCGCGACCAAGCTGCTCAATTGTTTCGCTGCGCCGTTCCAGGCGGGTGATCACGAGTTTTTTATCAGCGCCAGTATCGGCACCAGCCTGTACCCCAAGGATGGCTGCGACGTCGCCACACTGGTCAAAAACGCCGACGCCGCGATGTACCGCTCCAAGGCCAAGGGGCGCAACCGGGTTGAACGCTACACCTGCGACCTCACCGCGCAGGCCAGCGAACGCGTGGCGCTGGAACATGAGTTGCGGCGCGCCATCGAGCGCAACGAACTGTCGCTGCACTACCAACCGAAAATCAGCCTTGATGACCACAGCCTGGTCGGTGCCGAAGCACTGATTCGTTGGCATCACCCGACCTTCGGCACAGTGCCACCGGAACACTTCATTCCCTTGGCCGAAGAAAACGGCATGATTCTGCAGATCGGCGACTGGGTACTTGAGACCGCCTGCCGCCAAATGTACGAATGGAGTCAGGTATATGAATGCCTCGGCCCGCTCTCGGTCAACCTCGCAGGCGCCCAACTGCGCCAACCAAACCTGCTGGGACGGATCGAGCAACTGCTCAAGGACAGCCATCTCCAGCCTGACTTTTTGCAACTGGAGATTACCGAAAACTTCATCATGAGCCAGGCCGAGGAAGCGCTGGCGGTGCTGCACCAACTCAAACAGCTAGGTGTGCAGTTGGCCATCGATGACTTCGGCACCGGCTACTCGTCCTTGAGTTACCTCAAGCGTCTGCCACTGGATATTCTCAAGATCGATCAGTCGTTCGTCCGCGGCCTGCCTGACGATCCGCATGATGCGGCCATCGTTCGAGCGATCATCGCATTGGGCCGCAGCATGCAATTCACTGTCATCGCCGAAGGTGTTGAGACCCTGTCCCAACAGGAATTCCTCGCCGCCGAAGGCTGCGGGCAGATCCAGGGTTACATCGTGAGCCCGCCACTTCCCGCCGAAGAATTCGCCGCGACGTTTCTTCGTATAGCCATATCGGATTTTTCGGATAGCACAGCGGAGAAACCGTCGCTATAATCCGCGGCCTACTGAGGGCCTATAGCTCAGTTGGTTAGAGCAGAGGACTCATAATCCTTTGGTCCACGGTTCAAGTCCGTGTGGGCCCACCAAACAAAAAAGCCGCGCTGATGCGCGGCTTTTTCGTATGCGACGAGCTGGTTTTCTTTAAGTTGTATGTCGCAGCTATCAGATGACGCCCGCCAAGGTTGTAGGCAACATCTGATTATCTTGTGATGGGCACTTTGCTGCCTTGTTGCGCTTTTGTTCGACGGGATACTCTCCGGACGTCACTGCCAATGCAGTGATCGGGCTTGGAAACCCGTCGAATCAAAACGTAACAGCGCCCCTGATTACGATTGCAGCAGCTTATCTGCAACCTGAGTTATGGCGGCTGTGCGCGGGACGTCTTAGGGCGTGCCGGTTCCTTGATTCCCGGTTTTCCAACCTGCGCACAGCTGCCACCCATTCGCTTGGAAACGAAAGTGGCATCTCCTCAAATCAAGGAAGTTGACCATGAACAACCAATCAGAACTAAAAACCATTGGCTTCACTCCGTTCATATACTGCTCGGATCAGGCGTTATTCAACGTCAGGCCCGGTGTCCCCATCGTCGAAGCATTGGCACAGGCCTCCAATCTGCTATTCCTCGCCAAGGCATTTGCCGAGGATGCCGCCTACACAAAGGACACCGACCGCCACGCTTGGGCCGCGCATTATCTGACGGCGATGAGCAAGGCGGTAATTGATGATGTGGTGAAAGTGCTGACACCTAGACCTCCTCGTACCGAAACGGAATCAGAGAAGTAATGATCAGTCACCCATGATAGGCGCGCCGACTTTCGGGGCCTCTACTTAAGACTGGAATTCCTGCTAGAAAGCAAAAAGTCCCGATACTTTTGTATCAGGGCTTTTTGTAAATCAGAGCATCGGCGATTCCTTTCACGGTTTCCCGTCTATCCCACTCACTGACTAGGAAAGACGTTGGGCACGCCCCCCCTGCTTACAAGGTTCCGGTCCGTACCGACGAGACGAAGATAGCCTTCATAAACAAGAACTATCGCTCACTAGTCGATTATTTTCTTCACATACAGATCTAACCTACGCAATACCTCTAAAGAATCATCGCAGGGCATGGTGCAGCAGGATCCAGACAAGTATCGTCTGGAAAGCTGATTTATAAGGAAGCCGGCGATGGCCGTGGGTAATTACATAGAAGCGGTTGAGATCCTCCGGCGTCTGGAGGGTGGCATTACGCGTCCCTTCCTGTGCCGTGTGTGGCCAAAGGGTGGGAATTGCCGCCCAGCGAGCGTATTGCCGAGCTGCTTTGTGCTCGCCTCGCCGCCCAATTCGGCCTACCGATCCCCGAACATGGCTACATCTACATTGACCCTGCTCTGCTGCGCTACAACGTAGAGGCACGCAACGATCTTGGGCCAGGAGACAGCTATGCCCTGGCCTATGTAGCGGACGCTGCCGACCTGTTGTACTCACAAGCAAAGCAGGTTCCGAGTGACCTGCAAAAAGCCGTTTTTATCTTTGATTACTGGGTAGGTAACGGTGATCGTCAGTTAGGACCATTCGGTGGTCGCCCCAACCTACTGATGTGTGGAATTGACAATCAGCTTCAGCTGATTGATCACAACCAGGCGTTCAAATGGCCTCGGGATGCTCAAAAATTCGCGGAAAGCCATGTGTTTGGTCCGAGTAATCGAACCTGGAAACTGGATCTGGTCGACAGAGTTGAATACAGCCAGCGGATGCACGACACTGCCATGCGATTTAATGACCTATGCTTGGACATACCCGATGAATGGCGTGAATCCATTGGCAAACCGGGGCTCAACATTCTGCTCGAAGAAATTGAAAGTAACCTGATGCACTGCCAATCGGACGAGTTCTGGAGCGTCCTGCAATGAAATATACCTGCCTTTACAGCATCGTGCGCTTCGCGCCTTTTGCCGAAACCGAAGAGTTTGCCAACGTCGGCATCGTTCTTTCGGCACCAGCGATCGGACGCATGGAGTACAGGCTCGCCCGTAAAAATTTGAAACGGGTCAATCACTTCTTCGAGTGCAACAACCTATTCGCCAAGGCTATGGAAATAGTCCAGAACGAACTGGATAGTGTTCGCCTCATGACAACAGAAGCTCAAGAATCGCAGATCGTTAACCACTTTCGTTACCTGACCGAGCCGAAGGAGTCACTGATTCGCTTCAGCCCCATGCGCTCGATCCTGGTGGACAATTTTGACACGACCCTTGCAACGCTGTTTAGCCGCTATATCGAGCGCCAAGGCATTGAACGTGATCGTCGTGAAGAGATGATGGTTCGAGAAATTCGAACCATGTTCTCGGAAGCATCCATCCGTAATTTCCGCGATGACACTCTGACCGGTGATCTAACCAAACTGCACCTGCCTCTGGTTCACCGAAATGAGGTAGTGGCCGCTATCAAGCCCTTGGCTTTCGACCAGCCTGAACCAAGCGCGATACTCGACCACTGCGATCAGTGGCTGATGAAGTTCGTACGCGCTGAACAGGAAGGGATTATCCAACTGAAAAACGTACTAATCCCTGTATCCGCCCCATCTGAAAACGAATCGCCTCGCCACCGTAGAGCGGTGCACATCGCGAAAACGAGCATCCAGGAGCGCGGCCTGCAGTTGGTCGACTTCCAGGCGACCCAAGTAATTGCCGCCTTCGCGCAGAACTACGCTCAGTAGTTATTTAAGGTTCGGTCGCTACACTCTTCAGGCTCTGACGGGGCCTTCCCGATGAAGGCACCATGGTCATGGTGTCGTTTGCCTACGGCCTGCCGCACAAACCCTTTGTCCTGGCCATTCTGCCCCAAGGCTTGAGCCTGCCCAACCTGCCCAAAGGCGATCAGGTCTGGCAGCACAACGAGGCGGTACAGCAGCGCGTCGACGCTGATGGCAACTGGCTGCGCCAAACCGCTGGCCCAGCGTATGGAGGCGCTGGAGAACACTGAGCACTACCAGCGCCACAGCGTGACCGTGGATGACCACAGCATCGAGTCAGTAGGAGGAATCAAAAAGATCGAGGTCGAAATGATGTACTACCTAGTTACTCACGGCAACTTGTCGCAGTTATAAATGTTCTGAACGGTACAAAGACCCGTCCGAATATCGCCCACAAGCGTCCTGTCGAACGAGCCTGTAACATGCTCATCCATTGTTTCACGCCATTGGAGACGCCCCTTGCCTGACACACGCCCGCCCGTTCTAGACGAGATTGATCGCCAATTGATCGCAGCTTTGCAGATCAACGCCCGCGAGAGCGTGGCCATGCTCGCCCGGCAGTTGGGCATCGCTCGCACGACCGTCACGTCTCGGTTGGCGCGACTGGAAAAAGCCAGGGTCATCACCGGTTACGGAGTGCGCCTCGGTCAGCGTGTGGTGGATGGCGGGTTACAGGCGTATGTCGGGATCACCGTTCAACCGCGCTCTGGCAAAGAAGTGCTGCGCCGGCTCAGTGCGATGGCTCAGGTACAGCAGTTGTGTGCGGTGAGTGGCGAATTTGATTATGTGGCGTGGCTGCGGACTGACTCGCCAGAGCAGCTGGATCAGTTGCTGGATCAGATCGGCAGTGTCGATGGGGTGGAGAAGACGACGACCTCGATTATTTTGAGTAGCAAGATTGATCGGGGGCAGCCGGTTTGAGTTTTTGCCGATAGCTCTTTGGTGTCTGGGAGGGCCTCATCGCGAGCAAGATCGGCTCCAACATTGACGGTGTGCAGCATCCAATCGTCATTCTGGTCAAACAATTAGCAAAACGACGACAAATTGCGTCTTATTAACGTGTTCTACGCTCACTAGAATGGCTGCCATCTTTTCCTATACTCAGACGCGCACTCCGCTTCGGGTCGCCAGCAAGGTCAGCCATGAACAAGAACAATCGCCATCCTGCAGACGGTAAGAAACCAGTCACCATTTTCGGTCCGGACTTTCCTTTCGCCTTCGACGACTGGATCGAACACCCGGCTGGCCTGGGCAGCATTCCTGCGCACAACCACGGTGCCGAAGTGGCGATTGTCGGCGCCGGCATTGCAGGCCTGGTGGCAGCTTATGAGCTGATGAAACTGGGGTTGAAACCGGTCGTCTACGAAGCCTCGAAGATGGGCGGTCGTCTGCGCTCCCAGGCGTTCAACGGGACCGATGGAATCGTCGCCGAATTGGGCGGGATGCGCTTCCCGGTATCGTCTACCGCGTTCTATCACTACGTCGACAAACTCGGCCTGCAGACCAAGCCTTTTCCGAACCCGCTGACGCCCGCGTCGGGCAGCACGGTGATCGACATCGAAGGCAAAACCCATTACGCACAGAAACTGGCGGATCTTCCTGCACTGTTCCAGGAAGTGGCTGACGCCTGGGCGGATGCACTGGAAGCCGGTTCACAGTTCGCCGATATCCAGCAAGCGATCCGTGACCGAGACGTGCCGCGCCTCAAAGAATTGTGGAACACCCTGGTTCCGCTATGGGACGACCGCACCTTCTACGACTTCGTCGCGACCTCAAAAGCCTTCGCCAAACTCTCGTTCCATCACCGCGAAGTGTTCGGTCAGGTCGGCTTCGGCACCGGCGGCTGGGATTCTGACTTCCCGAACTCGATGCTGGAAATTTTCCGGGTGGTGATGACCAACTGCGATGATCACCAGCACCTGGTCGTCGGCGGCGTCGAACAAGTCCCGCAAGGCATCTGGCGCCATGTGCCAGAACGCTGCGTGCACTGGCCCGAAGGCACCAGTCTCAAGTCTTTGCACCGAGGCGCGCCTCGCTCCGGGGTTAAAAAAATCGCCCACGCCGCTGACGGTCGTTTCGCGGTCACCGACAACAACGGCGACACCCGCGAATACGCCGCGGTGTTGACCACTTGCCAAAGCTGGCTGCTGACCACCCAGATCGAATGCGACGAAACCCTGTTCTCGCAAAAGATGTGGATGGCCCTCGACCGCACCCGCTACATGCAATCGTCGAAGACCTTCGTGATGGTCGACCGTCCGTTCTGGAAGGACAAGGATCCGGAAACCGGCCGCGACCTGATGAGCATGACCCTCACCGACCGCCTGACCCGTGGCACCTATCTGTTCGACAACGGTGACGACAAGCCCGGTGTGATTTGCCTGTCGTATTCGTGGATGAGCGACGCGCTGAAAATGCTCCCGCACCCGGTGGAAAAACGCGTGAAACTGGCGCTGGACGCATTGAAGAAGATCTACCCGAAAGTCGACATCGCCGCGCGCATCATCGGCGATCCGATCACCGTCTCATGGGAAGCCGACCCGCATTTCCTCGGGGCCTTCAAAGGCGCCCTGCCCGGCCACTACCGTTACAACCAGCGCATGTACGCTCACTTCATGCAGGACGACATGCCGGCTGAGCAACGCGGGATTTTCATTGCCGGCGACGACGTTTCGTGGACGCCGGCCTGGGTTGAAGGCGCGGTGCAGACCTCGCTCAATGCGGTGTGGGGCATCATGAAACACTTCGGCGGTGAAACTCACGCCGAGAATCCGGGTCCAGGAGATGTGTTCAACGAGATCGGTCCGATCGCCCTGCCCGAGTAAGAGGAATCCGAAATGCGCGTAGCCCTTTACCAATGTCCACCGCTGCCTCTGGACGTCGCTGGCAATCTGCAACGCCTGCATCAACTGGCGCTGGAGGCCAAAGGCGCCGACTTGTTGGTGGTGCCGGAGATGTTCCTGACCGGCTACAACATCGGCGTCGATGCGGTCAGCGTCCTCGCGGAGGTGCGCAACGGTGAGTCGGCGCAGCAAATTGCGCGCATTGCCAAAGCAACCGGGATTGCCATTTTGTATGGCTACCCGGAGCGCTCCGAGGATGGGCAGATTTACAACGCTGTGCAGTTGATCGACGCCCAGGGAGAGCGGCTGTGCAACTACCGCAAGACGCACTTGTTCGGCGACCTTGATCATTCGATGTTCAGCCCCGGCGCAGATGATTTTCCGCTGGTGGAGCTCAACGGCTGGAAGCTGGGTTTCCTGATTTGCTACGACTTGGAGTTCCCCGAAAACGCCCGACGTCTGGCCCTGGCCGGTGCCGAGCTGATCCTGGTGCCGACGGCGAACATGATTCCCTACGACTTCATCGCTGACGTCACCGTCCGCGCCCGGGCCTTCGAGAACCAGTGTTACGTGGCCTATGCCAACTACTGCGGCCATGAAGACGAGATCCACTATTGCGGCCAGAGCAGCATTGCCGCACCGGATGGCAGTCGCATCGCCCAGGCCAGTCTGGATGAAGCGCTGATTGTCGGCGAGTTGGATCGCCAGTTGATGGTCCACTCACGCGCCGCCAATCGCTACTTCGTTGATCGTCGTCCCGAGCTTTACGGCGACCTTAACAAGCGCTGATCCCCCGTAATCCGCTAGCATTAGCGCTTCTCTGTTCTGGAAGTGCTCATGCCTGCGCTGAATCACCCTCGCCCCCACACTGAAACCCTGGCCAACGGCTTGCAGGTGATGCTGCGTCATACCCCGAATTTGAAGCGTTGCGCGGCGGTGCTGCGGGTCGCGGCAGGCAGTCATGATGTGCCGCTGGCCTGGCCCGGTCTGGCGCATTTTCTTGAGCATTTGCTGTTTCTTGGCACCGAGCGTTTTCCTGCCGGCCAGGGACTGATGGCCTACGTTCAGGGTCATGGTGGTCAGGTCAACGCACGGACCAATGAGCGCACGACTGACTTCTTTTTCGAGCTGCCGACTCAGGCGTTTGCCGGAGGTCTGGAGCGTCTGTCGGACATGCTCGCTCATCCGCGCATGAATCCGGACGATCAGTTGCGGGAACGAGAAGTGCTGCACGCGGAGTTTATCGCCTGGTCACAGGATATGGCGGCACAACAGCAATTGGCGCTGTTCGATGGGCTTTCGCCGACTCATCCCTTGCGCGGGTTTCATGCCGGCAACCGCGATAGCCTACCAGTGCCGCAGCCTGAGTTTCAGCGGGCGTTGCAGGATTTCCATCAGCGGTATTATCAGACTGGGCAGATGACACTGAGCCTTGTCGGGCCGCAGAGTCTCGATGAGTTGCGTGAGTTGGCTCAGCGTTTTGGCGCCGAGATTCCCGCCGGGCAACGAGTCCCGCAACAAGCGTCTTCTGCGCTGATGGACGCCTCGGAAAAAACTTATCAACAGGCTGGCGAACAGCGACTCGATCTTCTGTTCGCGTTCGAAGCGTTGCCCGACTCATCGCGTGAAGCGCTGGCGTTTCTGTGCCACTGGCTGAACGCCGCAAAACCTGGCGGTCTACTGGCGACGCTGCGAGAGCAGAGTCTGGCTGACAACCTGAAAGCCGCGCCGCTCTACCAGTTCGCCGGGCAAGCCTTGCTGCACATCGAATTCACCACCACCACTCAACCGGAGAGCGTGATCCGCGAGAGGTTGCACGACTGGCTGGGCTTCTTTGACTCCCATCAAGACTGGGCCGGCTTGCGCGAAGAATACGCCGCCCTGCTACAACGCCAGCAGCAAGTCAGCGGCGCCTTACAGTTGGCCCAGCAGGACAGTGAGCAGCTGGAAGACGGGTTATCGGCACAAGGCGTTACAGCCCTTAAAGACATCCTGAACAAAATCGGCGCTGTGGATAACTTCAGCGGCGAATGGAAGCTGCCGCCGCCTAATCCGTTTTTACGAACCGCCCCCTCCGCGGCCAATGCCGGGCTGATTCGCGGCCAGACCAGCAAACACCGAGGTCTGCGCACATTCGCTCAGGACCGCTCGCGCAGTCGTCGCGAAAACTCCCCGATGCAGTTCAGTCAGGCCTTGCCAGACAATACCGATGAAGGGGCGATCTATCTGCGATGGCGACTCGACTTCAAACCTCACGCCAGCCTTCAGTCAAACTTGGAAATCTGCCTGCATTCATTGCGCGAAGACGCGCGTCAGGCCGGTGTCGACTTTTCCTTCAATGCCTCAGGCAATGAATGGTTGCTGAAGATGACGGGGTTACAGGCACCGATGCCAGCCGTCCTCGAACACGCGCTGAAAGAGCTGACTACACCCGAAGCCGGACTCTCACAGGATGAACCACCAAGCGTTGCGTTGATGCCGCTCAAACAGCTGCTGAAGGCGCTGCCTGAGCATTGCCTTGAACCCGCCGTTGAATCGGGGGATTTGCAGCAGCTTTGGTCGGGCGCGCGCTGGGAAGGTCTGGCCATTGGCTTGTCTTCACAGACGCAAGCGGCAATAGGATTGGCACTGAGCCGCGTGCCCGGGGTTGCGGATCAACAATCGCCGCTACCCTCGATCAACTCCCAGCGTCTATGGACCACTGTCGACACTGGCAGCAGTGAACACGCGCTGTTGCTGTTCTGTCCGACCGCTACACGGGACATCGCCGATGAAGCCGCCTGGCGACTGCTCTCGCACCTGTGCCAGACGCCGTTCTACCAGCGCCTGCGGGTGGACTTGCAACTGGGTTATGCCGTGTTCAGCGCATTGCGCCAAATCCATGGGCAGACCGGCATTCTGTTCGGCGTGCAATCACCGAGCGTTGCACCGGCAGGTTTGCTGGAACACATCGAACACTTTTTGAGTGAGCTGCCAGCACTGATAGAAGGCATCGACGAGGTAACGTTCATCGCCCAACGTCAGCATTTGGCGGAGCAATTCGACCTGAACGCCCTGCCCGTCCCTCAGGCAGGCGAACTGCTCTGGCAGGGCAAACTGGCTGGCCATTCGTCGGATTATCTGGAGCGGCTGCCTGAAACAATTCTGCTGATCGACCGCGAAGCACTACTGGTCGCCGCGCAGCGATTGAATCAAGCGCTCGGCGGCTGGCGCTGCCTGGCCAGCGGTCCTGGCCCGAACACGGTTTGGCAAGTGACAAAATGATCATTACAGGCGCTGCAATTAGCTTTCTCAAAGTTTCACGGGCAACCGCGCTGTAATTTTGAGTAACATAGCAACCTAACTATCTGAACCATCTCCGCCTGGAGGTGGACTATATGTATAGATCTGAACTGTCCCATCACCTGAAGGAGCGCTCCCATGTCCTGGTCCAAACCCGCTTACACCGACCTGCGTATCGGCTTTGAAGTCACCATGTACTTTGCAAGCCGCTAATCTTTTTATATCGCAGTGCTACGCCTCGGCTCGCCGAGGCGTTTTTATTTTCAGTTTTCGAATGATGGAGCGGCCATGTTTGTCCAGATTCTAGGTTCCGCCGCCGGCGGTGGTTTCCCCCAATGGAACTGCAACTGCGTGAACTGCGCCGGCTTTCGCAATGGCAGCCTGAACGCCAAGGCACGGACCCAGTCGTCTATCGCGATTTCCGACAACGGCGTGAACTGGGTGCTGTGCAACGCTTCGCCAGACATCCGTGCCCAACTCCAAAGCTTTGCCCCGATGCAGCCGGGCCGTGCCCTGCGCGATACCGGCATCAGCGCGATCATCCTGATGGACAGCCAGATCGACCACACCACGGGTCTGCTCAGCCTGCGCGAAGGTTGCCCGCACCAGGTCTGGTGCACCGACATGGTCCATGAAGATTTGAGCACCGGTTTCCCGCTGTTCACCATGCTGACCCACTGGAACGGTGGACTGAACTGGAACCAGATCGAGCTCGATCGCAGTTTCACCATTGCGGCCTGCCCGAGCCTGCGTTTCACCCCGCTGCCGCTGCGCAGCGCCGCCCCGCCGTATTCGCCACATCGCTTTGACCCGCACCCCGGCGACAACATCGGCTTGATCGTCGAAGACCTGATCACCGGCGGCAAACTGTTCTACGCACCAGGGCTGGGCAAGGTCGACGCACCGCTACTGGAGATCATGGCTGGCAGCGATTGCCTGCTGGTGGACGGCACGATGTGGGACGACGACGAAATGCAGCGCCGTGGCGTCGGCGCCCGCACCGGTCGGGAAATGGGCCATCTGGCGCAGAATGGTCCCGGCGGCATGCTGGAAGTGCTGGAGCAACTGCCGAAACAGCGCAAGGTGCTTATCCACATCAACAACACCAATCCGATTCTGGATGAGGATTCGCCGGAGCGTGCAGAGCTGGTTCGGCGGGGTGTTGAAGTGGCGTATGACGGCATGAGTATTGTGTTGTAGGGACTTCGAGCCGCTGCGCGGTCTATCGCCAGCAGGCTGGCTCCCACAGGGGAATGCGATCAACTGTGGGAGCCAGCCTGCTGGCGATGAGGCCGGTCCTGACACCAAAGAACCCACCGGTCATACCCGGAGAACCGAAATGACTGACACCCCAATGTCCCCCGCCGAATTCGAGGCCGCCCTGCGCGCCAAAGGCGCCTATTACCACATCCATCACCCCTACCATGTGGCGATGTATGAAGGTCGGGCGACTCGCGAGCAGATCCAGGGCTGGGTCGCCAACCGCTTCTACTATCAGGTGAACATTCCCCTGAAAGATGCCGCAATCCTCGCCAACTGCCCCGACCGCGAGATCCGTCGCGAGTGGATCCAGCGCCTGCTCGACCACGACGGCGCCCCCGGCGAAGACGGCGGCATCGAAGCCTGGCTGCGGTTGGGCCAGGCTGTCGGCCTCGACCCGGATCAACTGCGCTCCCAGGAATTGGTCCTGCCCGGCGTGCGCTTCGCTGTCGACGCCTACGTCAACTTCGCCCGCCGGGCCACTTGGCAGGAAGCCGCCAGCAGCTCGCTGACAGAGCTGTTCGCGCCACAGATCCACCAATCGCGCCTGGATAGCTGGCCGCAGCATTACCCGTGGATCGATCCGGCCGGGTATGAATATTTCCGCACCCGCCTGGGCCAGGCACGCCGTGATGTGGAACACGGTCTGGCCATCACCTTGCAGCACTACACGACGCGGGAAGGCCAGGAGCGCATGCTGGAAATTCTCCAGTTCAAACTGGACATTCTTTGGAGCATGCTCGATGCCATGAGCATGGCCTACGAATTGAAACGCCCGCCGTATCACAGCGTGACCGAGCAACGGGTCTGGCACAAAGGAATCACCTTATGAGTTTCGATCGCAGCAGGACCCCGACCTGGCGTCCCGGCTACCGCTTCCAATATGAACCGGCGCAAAAAGGCCATGTGCTGCTGTACCCGGAAGGCATGATCAAACTCAATGAAAGCGCCGCGCTGATTGGCGGCTTGATCGACGGCGAACGCGATGTCGCGGCAATCATTGCCGAACTGGACGCGCAGTTCCCCGGCGTACCTGAGCTCGGTGAAGACATCGAGCAATTCATGGAGGTCGCGCGTGCTCAGCACTGGATCGAACTTGCCTGATTCTGCGTCAGACAAGTTACCGCCAAAACCGGAAATCGGCCTGCCGCTTTGGTTGCTGGCCGAACTGACCTACCGTTGCCCGCTGCAATGCCCGTATTGCTCCAATCCGCTGGACTTTGCCGAGCAAGGCAAAGAGTTGAGCACTGAACTATGGCTGAAAGTGTTCCGCGAAGCCCGGGAGATGGGCGCAGCGCAATTGGGCTTTTCCGGTGGTGAACCGCTGGTGCGCCAAGACCTTGCCGAATTGATTGCCGAGGCGCGCAAGTTGGGTTTCTACACCAACCTGATCACCTCCGGCATTGGCCTGACCGAGCAGAAAATCAGCGACTTCAAGAAGGCCGGCCTGGACCACATCCAGATCAGCTTTCAGGCCAGCGATGAGCAGGTGAACAACCTGCTGGCCGGCTCGAAAAAGGCCTTTGCACAGAAGCTGGAAATGGCCCGTGCGGTGAAAGCCCATGGCTACCCGATGGTGCTGAATTTCGTCACCCACCGGCACAACATCGACAAGATCGACCGCATCATCGAGCTGTGCATCGCCCTTGAGGCAGACTTCGTCGAACTTGCCACCTGCCAGTTTTACGGTTGGGCCCAGCTCAATCGCGTCGGCCTCTTGCCGACCCGGGAACAACTGGTCCGCGCCGAACGCATCACCAATGAATATCGCGCAAAACTGGAAGCCGAAGGGCATCCGTGCAAGCTGATTTTCGTCACGCCGGACTATTACGAAGAGCGCCCGAAAGCCTGCATGAATGGTTGGGGCAGCATCTTCCTGACGGTCACGCCGGACGGCACTGCCCTGCCCTGTCACGGTGCCAGACAGCTGCCGGTGCAATTTCCCAACGTACGCGACCACAGCATGCAGCACATCTGGTACGACTCGTTCGGATTCAACCGCTTTCGCGGTTACGACTGGATGCCCGAACCGTGTCGCTCCTGCGACGAGAAAGAAAAGGACTTTGGCGGCTGTCGCTGCCAGGCGTTCATGCTCACGGGTGACGCGAGCAACGCTGACCCGGTGTGCAGCAAGTCGGAACATCACGGCGTGATCCTCAAGGCCCGCGAAGAAGCCGAGCACGCGACCCAGACCATCGAACAACTGGCCTTTCGCAATGAACGAAACTCACGCCTCATCGCAAAAAGCTGAGCCCTTCAGCGCGGCTAAAGCCGTCGCTGCCGGTGTCGACTTTGCCGAGTTGCAGGTCGGCCGCAATGGCCTGTTCTGGAACGAATACCGGCCTGAAGACGCCGCCTGCCGGATCTGGCATTGGCGCGATGGCCAGGCGCATTGCCTGACGCCATCGGGCTTCAGTGTGCGCAGTCGGGTGTACGAATATGGCGGTGGCGCGTTTTGTCTGACCGATGACGGGATTGTTTTCGTCAACGAGGCGGACCAGCAGCTGTATCGGCAATCGCTGAAGGGTGAAACGCCTGAAGTGTTGCCTTCAAGAGGATGCCGTTATGGCGATCTACAATTCGCCAATGGACAAGTGTTGGCGGTTGAAGAGAACCGTGACCGGCATCGGCTGGTGGCGATTAATGTGAATGATGGTGGGCGTCATCTGCTGGCGGAAGGTGCCGACTTCTACGCGGCGCCGACCCTGAGTCCAGACTCGCAACGCCTCGCGTGGATCGAATGGAACCGCCCGGATCAGCCCTGGACCGCAACTCGACTGATGGTTGCCGAGCGTAAGAGCGATGGTGGTTTTGCACCGCCGCGCTGCGTGGCGGGCGAGCATATTCAGGAGTCGCTGCAACAGCCCCGTTTCGATAGCAGCGGCCGTTTGTATTGCCTGACGGACCGTGGCGGTTATTGGCAGCCATGGGTGGAGTCTTTAGACGGTTTGAGCCCTTTGCCAAGTGCCGCAGCAGATCATGGGCCGGCGCCTTGGCAGCTGGGTGTTTGTACCTGGCTCCCTCTCGCAGAATACAGATATGTGGCCAGTTGGACCGTAGACGGATTTGGCCAATTGGGCCTTTGCGGTGACTCCGCTGAGGACTTCACCGGCACCTACAGTCGCTTCCGTCATCTCGCACTGGATGAGCAATTCATATACTGCATCGCCGCATCGCCGGTCAGTTCGTCGGCAGTCATCGCCATCGACCGCCACAGCCGGCAGGTCAAGGTACTGGCCGGCGGCATTGCACCGTTACCCGCCGAGCAGATCAGCGTCCCGCAAACCCTGCGCTACCCGAGCGGCTCGGGCGAGGCCCATGGGTTTTTCTATCCGGCGATGAGCGGCGATGCGAAACCACCGCTGGTGGTGTTCATCCACGGCGGTCCGACGTCGGCTTGTTATCCGATGCTCGATCCGCGCATTCAATACTGGGCGCAACGCGGCTTTGCCGTGGCTGATCTGAACTATCGAGGCAGCAGTGGCTATGGCCGGGTTTATCGCCAGGCATTGCATTTGAGCTGGGGTGACGTGGATGTGGAAGACGCCTGCGCGGTCGTCACTCATTTGGCCGAACGAGGTTTGATCGACGGCGACAAGGCATTTATTCGCGGTGGCAGTGCTGGTGGCTACACCACCCTTTGTGCGTTGGCCTTTCACAATGTCTTCCGCGCCGGCGCAAGTTTGTACGGCGTCAGCGACCCCGTTGCATTGGGACGAGCGACGCACAAATTCGAAGGCGATTATCTGGACTGGTTGATCGGCGATCCGGTGCAAGATGCAGAACGCTATGCCGCGCGAACGCCTCTGCTGCATGCGAGCAACATCAGCGTGCCGATGATCTTCTTTCAAGGTGAACTGGATGCGGTGGTCGTGCCGCAACAGACTCGCGACATGGTCGCGGCGCTCCAGGACAACGGCATTCTGGTTGAGGCGCATTATTACGCGGATGAACGCCATGGCTTTCGCAAAGCCGGCAATCAAGCCCATGCGCTGGAGCAGGAATGGTTGTTTTATCGGCGAGTGATGGCGCGTGGGGACAATGCCTGATTAGCGGTGCGTCCATCGCGAGCAGGCTCACTCCTTGTATGTTGACCCTGATTCCAACGAGAGAGGTTACGCTCAAGGATTCATACAACAGCAAGTGCGTTTCTGGGGGAGGCCGATCACTCCTGAAGGCAGGATTTGCTCCTGACCTTGTCTGTAGAGAGGCCCCCCCGCCTCATTGCCCACCACGAAGAGTATCGAGAAGCCGACAAGTCGGACTTCGCATTACAAGGTTGCGGTGGCATGAAGTTCGAGGTCGGGGGAACCGGAAGCAATCTTACCGAAAGTCAGGGAAGTGAAAAGCATGAATACTCATGTCGGCATAGACATTGGTGCCCGTACGTCTGCGATGGGATGGCGACAGAACGGTAAGACATCAGGCCAGTGGGAGATTCAGCACACGTCGAAGGGGCGTAAGGCTGCCGTGACCAAGATGTTGGGCCTCAAACCGCTGAGCGTGATCATGGAGGCCACCGGCATTTACTACCTGGACCTTGCGCTGGAGCTACACGCCGCCGGTTTGCCGGTCTCGGTGATTAATCCCAAAAGCTTCCACAACTTTGCCAAGCTGATGCTGCAAAACAGCAAGACTGATCAGATTGATGCCCAATTGCTGGCCGAATACGGTGAGCGCATGGCGCCTAGACTGTGGGTCCCGCCGACTGCAGATCAACTGATGCTGCGTGCCCTTGGTCGCCATATCAACCGGCTGATTGGTCATCGGACCAGAGCCAAGAATGAGCTGCACGCGCTACAAGCGACACAAACGAGTGTCGAGCTACTGATCGAGGATGAGAAAGATGCGATTGCAGCGCTGGACACACGGATTGATCGTTTGAAGAAGGCGGCACGCGAGGCCATCGCCAAATGCCCGGATCTGAGTTTGCAGTTTCGCTGCATGATGGCTGCTCCCGGCGTGGGAGAAGCCTCGGCTATCGCCGCACTGGCTGAGCTGACGACCTTGCCTGTGACGCTCAAGTCGGCACAGGTCAGCCGTTATGCAGGGCTCGACGTCAGGCTGACCCAGTCAGGCACCAGTGTGAACCGACCAAGTCGAATGTCCAAATGCGGTAACGCGTATTTGCGTGCAGCGATGTTCATGCCGGCGATGACGGCAATTCGCTGTGATGAGAATGTGAAGGCCTTTTACGAGGCGCTGCTAGCTCGCGGCAAGAAGAAAATGCAGGCCATTGGAGCGGTGATGCGCAAATACCTGACCGGGTTATGGGCATGCATGCGTTCTGGAGAAGAATTTAATACGGCCAAGCTTTTTAGCGAAAAACATCTCGCGAAAGCTTGACCGTGAACAGAGTATCTACAGGGATTTCTGCAACACCTTAGATCCAATGTGGGAGCGAGCCTGCTCGCGATAGCGGTTTATCTAACCCCGCAAACCTCAGCGCTTGGCGATGATATAAACCGCATGCACGATCCCCGGAATATACCCGCACAGCGTCAGCAGAATATTCAGCCAGAACGCCCCGGCGAAACCGACTTGCAGAAACACACCCAATGGCGGCAACAGAATGGCGATAATGATTCGAATAAAGTCCATGGGGGCAGCTCCTGATTGGAAGTGGCTCGTTTGAGCCCTACAGTTAATCGACCTGTGCCGTTCGTCAGGGTTCAGTCCCTTCCCCCTTCAGCCAAAACTTCGCTGTGCTTTGCGGACAAAAAAAACGCCCCACGCGAAAAGAATCAAACGTGGGGCGATGCGTTATTACCGCGAGACGGTTCTGGAATTTTTGTGGGACAGATCTGATCAGACCGCAATCCCTTTGCGGTACTGCAATTGCGCGGTGCGCACACGGGAGAAGGCACGAGTCAAACGCAGCAGCATTTCATCGATGTTCGCGTCGCTGACCGTCAGTGCGGGAGTGAAGCGCAGGCAGTCGGGTTGCGGGGCACTGAGCAGCAGGCCTTCGTACAGAGCAGCATTGACCACGGCTATAGCCGAATCGTCCGACAGCGTCAGCCCCCAGAGCAGCCCTTGACCGCGCAATTCGCCGTGACCATAGCGATGGGACAAACGCCCCAGACCTTCGCGCAGGTGTTGACCGGCTTCCCTGACATGTTCGAGAAAACCCTTGTCCTGCACACTGTCGAGTACCACCAGCCCGGCAGCCGTCATCAGGGCATTGCCATGATGAGTGCCGCCCATTTCGCCCATTTCGCCCATTTCGAAACAGCAGGCCTTACCTCGCGCCAGCAACGCAGCCAGTGGCACGCCGCCGCCCAATCCTTCGCCGAGGGTGACGATATCCGCCCGAACACCGTAGGACTGTTCGGCGAGCAAGGTGCCACAACGCCCTGTACCGGTTTGCACCTCGTCGAGGATCAGCAGAATGCCGAGCTCACGACAAAGGCGTTCAACGCCCTTGAGGTAACGATCAGTGGCAGGGATCACTCCCGCTTCGTTCTGGATCGGTTCAAGCATGATTGCTACGGTCTGCGCGTCGACCGCCGCATGGATTGCCGCAAGATCATTGAAGGGTACGTGCTGCAAATCCGACATCGTTCCGAAACTACGGCCATGGCAGCCTCTGCTGCCAACGATGATGCGCGAAGCGCCACCGCGATAGCGTTGGCCCCATTTACACGCCAGTTTGATTGCCGCTTCACAGGCTTCACTACCACTGTTGAGCAGGTACGCCTGATCACTGCCAGTGGCGGTGCAAAGACGCCCCGCCAGGTCGAGCATGCCGCGATTGTGCAGAGCAGAACCGGAATTGATCAGTGTCTCAGCCTGTTGCGCAATCGCCTGGACTAGTACCGAAGGACTGTGCCCAAGGCTATTGGCCCCACCACCTTGAGTGAAATCCAGGTAAGCGCGGTCATCGCTGTCCCACAGCCAGGAACCTTGGCCGCGAACGAAAACTTGTTTCGGCCGTTCGACGCTGGGCATCAGGTATTCGCTGGAATGGTGGTGGTTGCTGGAGGGGTGGAAAGTGTCGACCGCCAGATCATCGAGACTCGGCGCGGCACGTCGTAAGTTGAACAAATTCATCCGAAAAAACCTCGATAGAGGTTTTTTGCCTTTCCTATGGAAACAACCTCGCCGCAAACGGTACTCATGGTGCGCTCTGGCCCTGCAAGCCCTGTCAATGCGGTTAGACTAGGCTTTGGCACGGCCTTGAGCCATTTCGATTTACGAGCATTTTCGATAACCATTACTTATGGATTTCAAACAACTGCGTTATTTCGTCGCGGTCTACGAAGAAGGCCACGTCGGCCGGGCTGCCGAGCGGCTTTCAATCTCCCAACCGGCGTTGTCCCAGCAGATCCGCCACCTCGAACAGCACCTCGATGTGAGCCTGTTTGAACGCAGCAGCAAACGCCTGCTGCCCACACTGGCTGCTCACACGTTGTACAACCACGCATTGCCATTGCTGGACGGCATGCAACGCGCACGCGAGGCGTTGGCCAATTTCAAGGGGCAAGCGCTGCGCACTCTGGCGATCGGCGTGTTACAGACGGTCCACACCAGCTTGGTGCCGCAGATGCTCGAACGAGTGCGCAAAGCTCAGCCGCATCTGGTGGTGCAGATCTACGAACTGACAGGGCTGGAAATCGAGCGACGTCTGCTTAACGGCTCGCTGGACATCGGCATCAGCTACCTGCCACCCCGTCAGCCCGGGCTACATGGCGTAATGCTCTACGAAGATGAACTGACCCTGGTCATCCCCGCCGATCACCCGTTGCGCGAATTCAAGAAAGTCTCCATGAGTCAGGCCGCCGAATTGCCGATGCTGCTGTTGGGAGAGGAGTTTCAGGTGCGGCAGATCTGGCAGACTCAATTGGCCAGCCTCGGAAGGCGTCCACAGGTGCAGGCCGAGCTGAACAATATGGCGGGGATTCTCGATAGCCTGCCGCACACTCGACTGGCGACGGTGCTGCCAGGACGCTCGCAAAAGGCGCTCGGCAACAACGAACTGCTGTGGAAACCGCTGACCGAGCCGCGAGTGCCGCTGAAAGTCGGTCTAGTGTGTCGGGATGTACAGCGGCAGCAGACTTCGCTGGTTTTATTACGCACGTTGCTGGAGGAAGTGATGAACGCTTGAACCACTCGAAAACCCTCGAAGGGCTGAGCTGATCACTTTTCTGCAGACAAAGAAAACCCCGCCGAAGCGGGGCTTTGCAGACTGTTTCCCTGACATCCATTTCACTCCACCGTCCTGGCAGAATCCTACGTGTCCGTGTTGTTGCTTTGCGCTTCCTGCGCGACGTCCATATAAAGAAGATTAACTGTGGATCCAATCTTCGCCTATGGGAGAACAGCAGCACGTCATGTAAGCGATTGCTTACATGACGTCATGCTTGTCAGAACTGCGCAGCATCCAGCAGGAACAGCGATTCGCTACCGGCTTTCACCGACGCGCTCAACGAGTGAATGCGTGGCAATAGACGGGCGAAATAGAAGCGCGCCGTTCCGAGCTTGCTGGCGTAGAAATCGTCCTGCGCTTCCTTGCCCAACGCGGCTTTGGCCATCAACGCCCACATGTAGGCGTAGGCAACGTAACCGAAGGTTTGCAGATACTCGACCGAAGCAGCGCCAATTTCATTCGGGTTGTTTTTCGCGCGGTCGAGCAACCAGGCGGTCAATTCGTCGAGGGTGGTCACGGCGTCGTTCAGCGGCTTGGTGAACTCGGCCAGATCGGCGCTGGCGGTCGCGGTGAAGTGGCGGATCTCGTCAGCGAACAGGTTGTAGAACGCCCCGCCCGTACCGACGATCTTGCGCCCGACCAGGTCCAGTGCCTGAATGCCGTTGGTGCCTTCGTAGATCTGGGTGATACGCACGTCGCGCACCAGTTGCTCCTGGCCCCACTCACGGATGTAACCGTGGCCGCCGAACACCTGCTGGCCATGAACAGTGGTTTCCAGACCGAGGTCGGTCAGGAACGCCTTGGCCACCGGGGTCAACAAGGCCACCAGATCTTCAGCGCGCTTGCGAGTGGTCGCGTCTTCGCTGAACTTGGCGGTGTCCAGTTGCATCGCCACGTAAGTGGAAAACGCACGGCCACCTTCGTTCGAGGCTTTCATAGTCAACAGCATGCGACGCACGTCAGGATGGACGATGATCGGGTCTGCGACCTTGTCTTTGTTTTGCGCGCCGGTCGGCGAACGGCTTTGCAGGCGGTCGCGAGCGTATTCAACAGCGTTCTGATAAGAGCGCTCGCCGGTGGCCAGGCCCTGGATTCCGACGCCCAGACGCTCGTAGTTCATCATGGTGAACATCGCCGCCAGACCTTTGTTCGGCTCGCCGACCAGGTAACCGACGGCTTCGTCGAAGTTCATCACACAGGTCGAGGAGGCCTGGATGCCCATTTTGTGTTCGATCGAACCGCAGTTCGCCGGGTTGCGCGCGCCGAGGCTGCCGTCGGCATTGACCATGAACTTCGGCACCAGGAACAGCGAAATGCCTTTCGGACCGGCCGGCGCGTCCGGCAGTTTGGCCAGCACCAGGTGGATGATGTTCTCGGTCAGGTCGTGCTCACCACCGGTGATGAAGATCTTGGTGCCGCTGACTTTGTAGGAACCGTCAGCCTGAGGTTCGGCCTTGGTGCGGATGATCCCAAGGTCAGTACCGGCATGCGGTTCGGTCAGGCACATGGAACCGGCCCAGACGCCAGCGTACATGTTCGGCAGGTACGCGGCTTTCAGCTCATCACTGGCATGGGCGTTGATCGACAAGCAGGCGCCGGCGGTCAGCATCGGGTACAGACCGAACGACAGGCTGGCAGAGTTGACCATTTCTTCGACTTGCGCCGAAACAGCCTTGGGCATGCCCATGCCGCCGTAGGTCGGATCACCGCCGACGCCAACCCAGCCGCCTTCGGCATAAGTCTGATAAGCCTGTGGGAAACCTGCCGGCGTAGTGACGGCACCGTCCGCCCAATGGCAACCTTCTTCGTCAGCCGCACGGCTCAAGGGCGCTATGCTTTTGCTGGTGACCTTACCGGCTTCTTCAAGAATGGCTTCGACAGTTTCGGCATCGACGGTCTCGGCCAGCGCAGGCAGCTCGGCCCAGAGTTTGGCGACCTCGAAAACTTCATTGAGGACGAAGCGCATATCGCGCAGGGGCGCTTTGTAGTCAGCCATGGCAAACCTCGCAAGATCTAAACAGGTAATTCGTAGGAGTGGTGTGTACGTTGAGTCCGAGTGTAACCCAACAACTTTTGTGACACATAGGGTCAGCCAGTGACCAGTTTGTAATATTTAGTCACCGACTATTCAGTCATTAAAAAACCCGCCATTACGCGGGTTCTCCTTTGTGACGGAATTTAAAGACTAAAGCGCAAACATCTCCGCCGGCAGCTTCATCAGACAATCGCTTCCCGCTTCGATGGCCGCCCGATGAGCGGCGGTGCGTGGCAGCAAACGCTTGAAGTAAAACTCGTTGGTCGCGAGCTTGCCCTGGCAATAATCGGCATCAGCGCTACCCGCATCCAGTTGCGCCTGAGCCACCAGCGCCATGCGCAGCCACAAATAGCCGAGGATGATGTAACCGCTGTACATCAGGTAATCCACCGATGCCGCGCCAACTTCGTCGGCATTTTTCATCGCGGCCATGCCAACGTTGGTGGTCACTTCGCCCCACTGCTGATTCAGTGCGTTGAGCTGCGCCACATAGCTGGCGAGTTGCGGATGCTCGGCGTTCGCCGCGCAGAACTTGTGCACGATTTTGGTGAAGCCGCGCAGCAGCTTGCCCTGACTGCCGAGCACTTTGCGCCCGAGCAAGTCCAGCGCCTGAATACCGTTGGTGCCTTCGTAGATCGGCGCAATCCGACAATCGCGAACCAACTGCTCCATGCCCCACTCACGAATGAAGCCGTGCCCGCCAAACACCTGCATGCCGTGATTGGTCACTTCCAGCCCGGTGTCGGTCATGAAGGCTTTGCAGATGGGCGTCAGGAAGGCCAGCAGGTCTTCGGCGTCCTGACGTGCGGATTCCTCCGCACTCAGGTGCGCCACGTCCAGCAGTTGCGCAGTGAAATAGGTCAGCGCGCGGTTGCCTTCGTTAAAGGCTTTCATGGTCAACAACATCCGGCGCACGTCAGGGTGAACAATGATCGGGTCGGCGGCTTTCTCCGGCGCTTTCGGGCCGGTCAGCGAGCGCATTTGCAGGCGGTCGTTGGCATATTTGATGGCGCCTTGAAAGCTTGCCTCACCCAGACACAGCCCTTGCATCCCGGTGCCGAGGCGCGCGTGGTTCATCATGGTGAACATGCAGTTCAGGCCTTTGTTCAGTTCGCCGATCAAGAAACCTTTGGCACCATCGAAGTTCAGTACGCAGGTCGCCGAAGCCTTGATGCCCATTTTATGTTCGATCGAACCGCAGGACACGCCGTTGCGCCCGCCCGCCTCTCCCTCGGCGTTGGGCAAGAACTTGGGCACGATAAACAGTGAAATGCCCTTGGTGCCGGCCGGTGCGTCCGGCAGTTTCGCCAGCACCAAATGGATGATGTTGTCACTCATGTCGTGCTCGCCGGCCGAGATGAAAATCTTGCTGCCAGTGATCGCGTAGCTGCCATCGGCTGAAGGCACGGCGCGAGTTTTGATCATGCCCAGGTCGGTACCGCAGTGGGCTTCGGTCAGACACATGGTGCCGGTCCATTGGCCCGCAGTAAGTTTAGTCAGATAGGTGTTTTTCTGTTCGTCGGTGCCGTGAGCGTGGATCGCCGACATTGCGCCGTGGGTCAGGCCCGGATACATACCCCAGGACGTGTTGCTGGAGCCGACCATCTCGCCGATGACCAGCCCCAGCGAACTCGGCAAGCCCTGGCCGCCGTACGCTGGATCCGCCGCCAGACCGTGCCAGCCGCCCTCGACGTATTGTGCGAAAGCCTGCTTGAAACCTGCGGGCGTTGTCACCACGCCATTGTCGAAATGGCAGCCCTCTTCGTCACCGCTGCGATTCAGCGGGGCCAGAATGTTCTCACAGAATTTCGCGCCTTCTTCGAGTATCGCATTGACCATGTCCGGGCTGGCGTCGGTGGCGCCCAGCGCAGCGTAACTGCTGTGGAAATCGAAGACGTGGTCGATCAGAAAGCGCATGTCGCGCAGGGGAGCTTTGTACTCAGGCATGGTCGTTTCTCCGTCAGCAGATGCTTCAAACCTACTGTCGCCCACCACGCCTCACAATCACAGTCCAGACGCTGAATGCGCCATCATCACTCAACCTGCAGCGGCATCCATGCGCACCGCGCCACGGCGCGTCTGACCGAACGCCACCACGCAGTTTCGTCCGGCGCCTTTGGCGCTGTAGAGTGCTTCATCCGCAGACTTGAGGACCTTTTCGGGTGTCCGCTGCTCCAGGCGTTCAGCGACGCCGATGCTGACCGTAACCGACACACTGGAGGCGCCCGTGCCCGAGCGACGCTGGCGACCTTGCTGATCGTCCTGAGGCCGGTTGTCCTGATTGCGCAGCTGAATATTGTAGGTGGCGATGGATTCGCGGATGACTTCCAGATGCGGCATGCACTCTGCGAGCGTCTTGCCTGCGAACACCAGAGCAAATTCCTCACCGCCGTAGCGATATGCTCTACCGCCTCCGCCAATTTTCGACAGCTTGCTGGCGACCAATCGAAGCACCTGGTCGCCGACATCGTGACCGTGCGTGTCGTTGAATTTCTTGAAGTGATCGACGTCGCTCATGGCCAGCACGTAATTGCGCCCCAACCGCTGCATCCGTTCGTTCAAGGCGCGACGACCCGGCAGGCCGGTGAGTTCGTCGCGGAAGGCCATTTGATAGGCCTCGTGGGCGACCGCCGCGGCAATCATCAACATCACCTGACTGCACATGATGTTCAGAGTAAACGGAAGAATGAAGGTTTTCGGCAGCGCCCAGAACAACCCGATCAAACCGACCAACTGAGCCGCATGCAATGGGCGGGGGTTGCGCCAGTATTGCCAACTCAGCAGCAGGAACGAAGCGATGAACACCGGATAGGACAGTTGAATCAGGCTCATCCAGGCACCATGCAACGCCGGCCAGCGGATCTGCGACAACCACACCAACAAGGCCTGTGGGTAACTTTGCTCCAGCGCCAGCGCCACACTGCCAACGGCCAGCAAGACAGCGAAGCGCGCCACCATGTCCTGAAACAGGTGTGTGCGTTCCTGCCAGGCAGCGAACACGCCAAACATCAGCGGTAGCAACAGGCAACACAAATGGAAGACCACGGCGGCGTCATCACGGACTTTGCCATTGTCGCGGTAATAGTCGGTCTGGGTGTCGAGCAAGAAATAGGCGATATACACCGTGAGCATCAGAAACAGCTCTCGCTGGCGTCGGTACACCGCGCAGTACGCACCGCCGAGCAACAGCACCAATGTTGGCAGTACGTTGAACAGCGAAGTGAAGAAAACGTTCAGCTCCTTGATGTAGGCAGCCGCAAGCCCCGCAAGTAAAAGCAGTATCGACGGTAGGAAATGGCTGAAACGCACAGCGGAAGAACGCGGCAAGGGTAAAGCTCCGACCGTCATGACAAATAGATGGCATTGTGCCCATCCACTGTAACGGCAGAAACTCCGACTTACTGAGCGATTTTGAAAGGTTTTTTTATCGGATACGTTACTGGCCGTCTACGCAGCGGCCAGTAACGTGAGGTGATAAACCGCTTAGAGGTCGTTGTAGAAAGGCAACAATGGCCCCTCCTTGGCGCTGCGCCCTTCTGCGCCGACCGGTTTGATCGTAATCAGCGCATCCTCCGCTTGTCGGGTTGTCACTTTTGGACTGACCGGCTTCAGCACCACGGCGTTTTCATCACCAATATGGCCTTGTGGAATGACCAGCGACGGATGGTCGAATGGCGCCTGCTCCCAAGCCACTCGTGGATCGGTCAGACCGACCTCCATGAATTTGACAAGGGCGTCCACTTCATCCGGCGTCAGGTTCAGCGGTGTCATGTCCGGGTCAAGGTTGGAGGTGTTGTGCTGGTTCACACTTGAGTGATCGAACCCGCTGGTGTTGTTCGACTCCGAGCCCCGACGGTCGCCGCCTCGGTTGTAGAACTCCATGACCTGGCGCAACGTTGCGCGGCTGCCATTGTGGAAATAGGGCCCAGTCAACGCAATGTTGCGCAATGTCGGCGTTTTGAAGGCGCCATCAATCGCATCGTGGAAGCCGACATTGGGCTTGAGCGTCGGGTCGCACGGTATTCCCGCGCTCAAGAGTGCTTCAAAGGAGCACACATCGACCTCCAGCGGATCAGGCACAACGCCGCCCTGCAATTGAGTGTTGTATTGACGAGTGAACGACAGTGGATTGCCCCATGCATCTGTTCCACCGACTGCCAGGTCTTCTGACGTCGGGCGCACACCGGTGTTGTAGAAGCCGTTGTCATACAGCGCAGTCAGGTTATCAGCCATCACCATACGTTCGATCCGCTCCCGGGGATGGAACAGCAAACGGCTGGCGGCGTTGGTCAGTTCCGCACCACCGTGGCAGCTCACGCATTTGCCTTTGCCGAGGAACAGGTTCAACCCCTGAACTTGTTGAGCATTCATTGCCTGTTGATTGCCTTGCAGGTAGGCATCCAGTGGTGCCTGGTCGGAAATCAAGGTGGATTCGTACATCTGAATTGCCAGTCCAAAGAACAACGGAAAGTTGGCTTCCATCTGGGTATATGGCGCGCCACCGAGTGAAACCTGCTGCGTGGCGTTCCACAGCCGAGGCTGGAAAGCGGACTGGATCAATTCCCTGTAGGTGGGGCGACGGGCACCGGAATAGGCGGCCAGCACCGAATCGGTGGATGAAATTCTCTGCCCTTTGAGCATCAGCGAATCGAGCATGCGCCGACCAATGTCCGCAAACGTACGACCACCGCAAGACATTTCCACTGCGCTACCGGGTGGGCCAACGGCTTGCGAGGCGGCAGAGGCATCGTTGAGGGCCAGGCGAACCTTGGTTGCCACCCCGCTGCGGTCGCTGGTGACGAAAATCCCGGCATCAGGGTCGCGATTGCCGAACGGTGAGAAACCGTTGAACACGTTATTGGCCCGGCCGTCCCAGAAGTTGCGCACGTTGAACGCGGCGTTGATCACCGTCGGTGCGTTGCGACCCGTGCTGCGACGCACATTGACGCCACCTACCTGGAAGATGCCATCCGGTTGCTGTGTGCATTTGTCGAAACGCGCTTGTTTCGGTTTGACGAAGTTGGCATCGAATACCCCTTGCGAGCCAATCACATCGTCGGTCGAGTAAACAATCGGCGAGTTGCGATCCAGTGGGTCGGCCAGCACGTGGGTCGGGAAGTCGGTTTTCTTGAGCGTGTAATTGGGGCCACCCTTACCCCCGGAGAGCATCGCGTAATTGGCAACGTCGCCAGGGATATTGGATGCGACGAACGGCTTGTTGAACATCGACGCGACGTTTGCATTGGTGTTGGCCAGGCCCGGGTTGATCTGGTTGGTGATCCGGTGATCAACGCCGGCATGAAAGTGACAGGACGCACACGCGGTAGAGCCATCGCTGCCAATCTCCATGTCCCAAAAAAGCGCCTTGCCCAACAGGATCGCCGCCGAGCGATTGAGCACGTAGTCAGTCATCAAGTCGACTTTTCGCCCACCTTCGGTTCCTGAGGGGTCAGGCGGGGTCAGACCGTGCAGGGTTTGCAAGGTAGGCACGTCCGCTACGGGTGTGACAACTTCTGGCGCTGCAGCTTCCGCTGCGGGCTTGGCAACTTCTGGTGCTGCAGCTTCCGCTACAGCTGGTGCTGAAGCTTCCGCTACGGGCTTGACAGCTTTAGCGGCAATAGCACTCTCACAAGCCAGACTGAGTGCGATCAGGCTGCCCGTGATAACGCAGGCCATGCGGAGAGTACAAAAAATGCTTAGGGGCTTAACCATGATGACACTCTCGATTAAGTACGGAGTAGCCGGACTCCGGAGTTATCCTGTTGCGAGATGAACTCATGGCCATGAATCTTGCTGCTCGCGCAAATAGTCACACCAACTTTAAGTGGGCTCAGGCGAGAAAAGTCCTAGCTGGCAAAGTACTCTCTTGGCTCAGGCTTGATAGAAACGTTTTTGTCGCGTCGTGGTGGGCGCTTAACTTCACTCTAGCTGTAACAAAAAATTTCAACAGCCGCAAATGAATATTTTTTTCCTTGAGGTGTTAGCTGCTTTTTTTGTTAAGCGATGCCGAAATGCCCTCCGTCAAGCGCAACTAAAACGCCCCCTCAATGTTGGCGTAGTTCCTCCCCCACTTTTGGGTGTAATCCCCCAACAGCAATCCGAGAATGACAATTAAACTCAAAAAATATCAATATTTACAGGTACCTGCGTAGAAAAAAGCACTTTTTAAAATCTTGGCAGATTAATTGCTATTCAAGTATGCAAGGGCAATCGATATTCAAATACTGCTTATAAACCAGAGAAAACGACTAAGATCGACAACCATAAAATACCAACTTAACGCGTGCACAAGTTGCACTGCGTGAGCTATTGCTATTAATTGCACTCAAAAAAAACACCCACTTTATCATTGCGACTTTTTCAATACGTCCTCTGCCAACTCCACGCACACGGAGTATTTATAGGCAACATTTCTCATTCACTTACTTGAGGCGTAGTCCAGCCAGTAACGGCCCCCACTTGAACTTCGTATATCGCTCAAAAACATGGATATATATCCCCCCTCTATTGGCACATCTAGATCCGTCACGTTTGCATGTAATGCCACCCGCCTCCACGTAGCCCGCATTTTTTGCGGGCTGACGACTGTTTCTGCCAATCCGGCACGACAACTGCTTTACACGCATCAGGCTCAAGGCTCTCCGTTTTTTGCGCAGGATTCAGCGCATCAGCAAGTCTGCGAGTCGAATGGCCGGCAACGGGTCCTGCAAGATTTTGGAGAGAACCATGGGTTTATCTTTGTATGAAAAAACGCTCGCCATAGCGCCGCTCCTCAAGCGATTCAACACAACCTTCGCTCGCCACGCCTTGCTCGCAGGCACCCTCGCCGTCGCTGTGGCTGTTGGCGGGGGAGCCGATGCGTTTGCCAAAAATGGGGGTGGGGGTGGCGGCGGGGGCGGGGCGGCGGGACTGACAAGCCCGTCGTGGGGGCAACTTCGCCATTCACAACACCCACACTGCCCGATCCAACCTTCACCGACCCGAATGCGGTGCATGGCTTCAGCGTCACAGGTTTTATCCAGAGCATGACCCTGGACACCAGCAATCTGAACTGCCCCAATACCAAAAGCACCAAGCACCTGGGGGGTACAGTCCAACTGAACGGTGTCACCTATACAGTCCCTTGTAATACGGTGATCCAGATGCCGGCCAATACCCTGACCTGGGCTGAGTTTTTCAAGGGCGGGTCGCTGGCGCTCAATAAAGGCCAAAGTTCATACCCTTCGTTCGAGATCCATGTGGTTGGCAATACCGTGTCCAACAACAAGAAAATCGCCGGGCTGATCTACGTCTCCCAACAAGCAGCCAATTCCGGCAGCGGCTACATCACCCGAATCGACTACGGCACCGGCAACATCGAAGTTGACAGCGGTAACTCGCTGCAACCGACGATCATCCAGATCAACGATCCGAACGGACGTTTTGGTCTTGTCCATAGCCCCGACCCTAGATTTTCTGTGGATGACCTCAACCCGACTATTCACTCCGCTACTGGATACCCAATGTGCGTGCCACGCTCAGCATCCGGTGACGATGCACTCTGCCCACAGAAAAACCGGCCAAAAGTGGTGACCTCGGCGAGCACCAACAACTGCCGCAACTTCAGCCAGGCTGGCGTTACACTTCCAGCCGGCGGGGAGCTTTCGCTTCCAGCTGCGGGTCAGGTCTATTGCAGCCAATATGTCATGAAAAGATTCGGCGATCCGTCACGCACTGATACCGACCCCAATCCGATGCAGCAGGCCCCGTTCGAAGTCGGCGACTTCATCACCTACGCCGGCACCCTGTTCAAATCGTCGACAGCGGGCACCCCGGACTACATCTCGGCGCACACGATTGTAGCCAACGTCGGGATCTACACTCAGCCAGGTACGCAGCCCAGCTACGTGTCTATCGGGGATTTCGGTATCGGCACTGCGGACCCTGCGCTGACAGCCATAGGGGGGGCAGATCAGGAGACACAAGACCGGATTTTCCTTGAAGCATTGACAACCGACGTCAAGACTCCGATCGACATCTATCTGGTAGACGTCAATCCTTCGACGGGCGCACAAACCAATCGCTGGATTACACCCTATGAGATGACGGGGGAATGCAACCCTGCCCTAGGCTTCGCAGCCAGTTGCTTAGGGACTTCGGGTGGCATTACAACCCAGAACACGGGCGCGCAATCACAACGTGCCCGGCTTCGGGCTACCAAGGCACCGACTGGACTTCTTAGCCAGCCGACCCGCATGTTGCGTGTAGTCGCACGTTCATTGTGTGTTCCACAGATAACCTTATCCCAGGCTGCCGTGGACAGATGCCTCGACAATGCCGGCAAATCAACGGTGGCCAATGGCTTAACTGCAGGACAGTATGTGGCGCCGGTGTTTGACTTCATTTTTCCGGAAGGCCTCAGAGCCGGCGACCCAGTCGTGCCGAACGACTTCTGGCACCTGCCATTCCTGCGTAACGGAGAGGGCTCTGGTATCGGCCCTCTGGAACCAACACCGTGGTGAACAGCGTTTGACGAATCAGTAGAAACAAAAAAACCGCCGATCCCAAAGGAGTGGCGGTTTTTTTTTGAAGTACTGCGTTAAGGCTTAGTAGCCCAAGTCGAAGTTTTCTTCTTTCATGTCCATCAGGTTGTTGGCGCCCGACAACATGGTTGCAACGTGAGTGCGGGTACGCGGCAGGATACGCTGGAAGTAGAAACGCGCAGTCTGCAGCTTGGCGGTATAGAACGCCTCTTCGGAAGTGCCGGCAGCCAGTTTCTCAGCGGCCAGACGCGCCATGTCAGCCCAGAAGTAGGCCAGGCAGGCGTAACCGGAGTACATCAAGTAATCCACGGAGGCCGCGCCGACTTCTTCGCGGTCTTTCATGGCTGCCATACCCACCTTCATGGTCAGTTCGCCCCATTCTTTGTTCAGTGCAGCCAACGGTGCGACGAACTCTTGAACGGCTTCGTTGCCTTCGTTGGTCTGGCAGAACTTGTGGACGATCTTGGTGAAGCCTTTCAGGGCCTCGCCTTGAGTCATCAGCACTTTACGGCCCAGCAGGTCAAGCGCCTGGATACCGGTGGTGCCTTCGTACAGCATCGAAATGCGGCTGTCGCGGACGTTCTGCTCCATGCCCCACTCGGCGATAAAGCCGTGGCCGCCGTAGATTTGCACGCCATGGTTGGCGGATTCAAAACCGACTTCAGTCATGAAGGCTTTAGCGATTGGCGTCATGAAGGCCAGCAGTGCGTCGGCCTTCTTCTTCTCTTCTTCGTCCACGCCGTACTTGACGATATCGACTTGCTTGGCAGTGAAGTAAACCATCGCACGGTTGCCTTCGGCGAATGCCTTCATGGTCAACAGCATGCGACGTACATCTGGGTGAACGATGATCGGGTCAGCGGCTTTTTCCGGCGCTTTCGGGCCAGTCAGCGAACGCATTTGCAGGCGATCACGAGCGTATTTCAGACCGCCCTGGAAGCCGATTTCGGCGTGAGCCAGACCTTGCAGCGCGGTGCCCAGACGTGCGGTGTTCATAAAGGTGAACATGCAGTTCAGGCCTTTGTTCGCCGGGCCGATCAGGAAACCGGTGGCCGCGTCGAAGTTCATCACGCAAGTGGCGTTACCGTGGATGCCCATCTTGTGTTCCAGGGAACCGCAGCTCACAGCGTTGCGTGCGCCGATCGAACCGTCCGCGTTCGGCATGAACTTCGGCACGATGAACAGCGAAATGCCTTTGGTGCCAGCCGGTGCATCCGGCAGGCGGGCCAGTACGATGTGGACGATGTTGTCGGCCATGTCGTGTTCGCCGGCCGAGATGAAGATCTTGGTGCCGGAGACTTTGTAGGAGCCGTCGGCCTGAGGTTCGGCCTTGGTGCGCAACATGCCCAGGTCGGTGCCGCAGTGCGGTTCGGTCAGGCACATGGTGCCGGTCCACTCACCGGAAACCAGTTTGGTCAGGTAAGCCTCTTGCTGCTCGGGCGTACCGTGTTCGGAAATGGTGTTCATCGCGCCATGGGACAGGCCCGGGTACATGCCCCACGACCAGTTGGCTTCGCCAACCATTTCGCTGACTGCCAGACCCAGAGACTCCGGCAGGCCTTGGCCACCGTGCTCTACGTCGTGAGCCAGGCTTGGCCAGCCGCCTTCAACGAATTGCTTGTAGGCTTCTTTGAATCCAGTCGGGGTTTTAACGCCGGACTCGCTCCAGGTGCAACCTTCGGTGTCACCCACGCGGTTCAGCGGGGCCAGTACCTGCTCACAAAACTTGGCGCCTTCCTCAAGAATGGCGTCAACCATGTCCGGAGTTGCGTCCGCGCAAGCCGGAAGGCTCTGATAGTGCGCCTCATAGCCGAGCAGTTCGTCACGAACGAAGCGAATATCACGCAAGGGGGCCTTGTAGTCAGGCATAGCGAAAAACCTCTGCTGATGTAACCGGGGATGAACGACCGCGTCGAATTGTCGCTGCGATCAAACAGTTGTTTGAAACATACGTTTACGCCTAAATCTTGTCAAGCATCGATCTTTAGCCGTTTGTCATCACATCGTTGATCTACCGGGCATGCAGCAGCGCACCACCATTGAGCAGACAAGGCGCCGTTTAGAAAAGATTAGTTGAGGGATAAGGACTTACGCAGAAAAACGCCGCGAACAGTCGCGGCGTCTAGGAGGAGAAATCAGCGAGGGATCAAGCGAATGTGTCGATCAACGTACCGAGCATTTCATCCGAAGCCTTGGCCACTTTGGCACCCGCCTCAACCTGAAATTTACCCTGGGCCAGGTCGATTACATTGCTGGCCAGGTCGGATTGCTGACTGCGATCAAGCGAACGCAGACGATCCGCCTGAGCCTCGGAAGACTGGCTGGTCACTGAACGCTCGATGGTGATATTGGCGATCTGCCCGGACGCTTGATCAACGCGGTTCTGCCCTGTCTGAATAGTGTTCAGACCAGAATACAAAGCGGTGTTTCCTGAAATTTCCATGGGCAGACGTCGTCCTGCAAAGGATCAATAACGGCCATTGAATCAGACATGATGGCAAAAGGCCCGACAAATTCACTAATGGCACCGTGGTTTGCCATAGCTAAAACCTAGTCCAGCAAATCCAGTTGCAAATGCTCTGCCACCGACTCTGCGGTAACCGATTTGAGTTTCGGTACTCGTCCAAGGCAGGGCGCGGGGATACGCTCGGCGAGCGTCGCAAGATTCTCTTCCAGGCGCGAGGTCTTGGCATCAATGATATTGGCTACCCAGCCCGCCAACTGTAATCCATCCCGGGCGATCGCCTCGGCCGTCAACAGCGCATGGTTGATGCAGCCCAACCGCACACCGACCACCAAGATCACCGGCAAATCCAGCGCTATCGCCAGGTCCGACAGATTGGCCTGATCCGCCAACGGCACGCGCCAGCCACCCGCCCCTTCGATCAAGGTGAAATCCGCCTGCCTATCGAGAATTTCGCGCATCGGCGTCAGCAGTGACTGCACCGTCAATGCCACCCCGGCCTCCCGCGCGGCCAGGTGCGGAGCGATGGCCGGCTCGAACGCGACCGGATTGACTTGTGCATACGTCAACGGCAAAGAGCACTCGGCCAACAGTGCCAGCGCATCGGCGTTACGCAACCCCTTAGGCGTCGAGTCGCAGCCAGAGGCTACCGGTTTTCCCGCCGCCGTACTCAAGCCTGCCGACCGCGCCGCATACAACAAACCGGCGGCAACTGCAGTCTTGCCGACGTCAGTGTCAGTGCCGGTGATGAAATAGGCTGCGCTCATATAGGTTTCTCCAACACGGCGTAAACCACCTGGTAAGTCGCTGGCAATCCTTTGGCCTGACGAAATTGCTCATAGGCCTCGATCAAGCCAAGGATCCGCGCCCGCCCCGTCAAACCACCCGGTCGCCCGGGGTTCAAGTTGTGCGCACCCAATGCCTTGAGCTCATGAGTCAGACTACGCACATCCGGGTAATGCAACACATGAGGGCGCGTTTGCAGGCTTACGGTTTTCAAGCCACTGGCCGCACACAATTGCTGATAAACACCCAACTCGCGGAAGCGGTTGACGTGCACCATGCCATCCACCTGACGCCAACTGTCACGCAGCTCAAACAACGTCCCTACACACAGACTAGCAAACGCGAAAATCCCGCCCGGTTTGAGCACCCGACACGCTTCATTGAGCACCGATTCAAAATCCGCACACCACTGCACGGCAAGGCTCGAAAAGATCAAATCGCAGGTCGAATCCTGCAGTGGCAATCGCTCCGCATCGCCCGCGATGAAATGGCTGGCACCACCCAATGGCCGGGCGTGATTGAGCATACCTTCGGCGATATCGAGGGCGACACCGTGACCGGCCGGAAAACGCTCACCCATCGCCCGACTGAAATACCCGGTGCCGCAGCCCAGGTCCAGCCAGCGACCCGGGACAAAATCACCGGGCAAGCGACTCAACAGTTGACTGCCAACATCACGCTGCAACTCGGCCACGCTGTCGTAGCTCGCCGCCGCACGAGAAAAGGAGGCTGCCACCTGGCGCTTGTCGGGCAAACCGCCGGGCAGGTCGGGAAGGGATAAATCAGTCATCACCGGACTCGTGCAAAAAGGCCTGAATCGCCCCCGCCACACCGTGGGGGTCTTCCAGAAGAAACGCATGACTGGCCTGTTCAATCAGACCGATTTCGACATCCGGCAGCAGTGCCAGCAAATCTCCTGCGGCTTCGGCCGGAACCAGTCCGTCGAGCCCCGCGAACAAATGCAATTGCGGACCACGGAACGCCTGCAGAGCCTGACGAGTGTCCAGTTGTGCGAGAACTTCCAGACCGGCCGCCAAAACCGAAGCAGTGGAATGTGGCGCACCACCGAGCAGCAACCGAGAAAGACCGCGTGGGTCTTGCGCGCCTTGGGCACACAGCAGCGAAAACCGTTTCAACGTCATGCGTGGATCCGCCTTGCAGCCGGCCAGAAACGCATGGTACGTCTCGGCGGGCATCGCGTTCGGCCATTGCTCATGGGCGACAAAAGAGGCACTGCTCGCCAGGGTCAGCAAGCCGCAGCAACGATCGCCCCGACGCGCCGCCAATTCGGCCGCCAGCATGCCACCCAAGGACCAGCCACCGAGCCAGGCATCCTGCGGCACTGTCGAATCAAGCTCATCGAGCCATTCTTGAAGATCGCTCGATTGCAGTTCCGGCAACGGCTCGATCTCGACTCGCAGGTGTTCATCCAGCCCCTGCAACGCTGCCGCCAAAGGTTCCAGCGGCGAAATCCCGAGGCCCCATCCGGGCAACAGAATCAGTCGATCACGCATGGCTTGGCTCCGACTTCAGTTGTGCAAAACAATCGGCCAGTCCGTTTAACAATAGTTGCACCTGTGCCTCGCTGTGAGCGGCGGTCAGGGTCACCCGCAATCGGGCGCTGCCGGCCGGCACGGTCGGCGGGCGGATCGCAGTCACCATCAGCCCACGCTCGCGCAACATCTGCGACAGGCGAACCGCACGCCCGGCATCGCCGATCATGATCGGCTGAATCGGCGTGAAGCTGTCCATCAGTTCCAGACCGATTTGCTCGGCGCCTTGGCGGAATTGGCGGATCAACGTCTTCAGATGCTCACGTCGCCAATGTTCGGTGCGCAGCAGTTCGAGGCTTTTGAGCGTCGCACAAGCCAGCGCCGGTGGCTGGCTGGTGGTGTAGATGTAGGGACGGGCGAACTGGATCAGGCTTTCGATCAACTCCTCGCTACCAGCGACAAAGGCCCCGGCCGTACCGAAAGCCTTGCCCAGCGTGCCCACCAAAACCGGCACGTCTTCCTGACTGAGGCCGAAATGCTCGACGATTCCGCCGCCATTGGCACCCAGCGGGCCAAAGCCGTGAGCGTCATCGACCATCAGCCACGCGCCTTTGGACTTGGCTTCGCGCGCCAGCGCCGGCAGGTCGGCAATGTCGCCGTCCATGCTGAACACGCCGTCGGTGACCACCAGCGTATTACCCGTGGCTTTCTCCAGGCGCTTGGCCAGACTGACCGCGTCGTTGTGCAGATAGCGATTGAAGCGCGCGCCAGAGAGCAAACCGGCATCCAGCAACGAAGCATGATTGAGCCGGTCCTCCAGCACCGTATCGCCCTGCCCGACCAATGCAGTGACCGCGCCGAGATTGGCCATGTATCCGGTAGTGAACAACAGTGCACGCGGTCGGCCGGTCAGATCAGCCAGGGCTTCTTCCAGCTCATGATGCGGCGTGCTGTGGCCGATGACCAAGTGCGACGCCCCGCCACCCACGCCCCAACGAGCAGCGCCGGCGCGCCAGGCTTCGATCACTTGCGGGTGATTGGCCAGGCCCAGGTAATCGTTGTTACAGAACGCCAGCAACGGCTGGCCATCGACCACCACTTCCGGGCCTTGAGGGCTGTCGAGCAGCGGGCGCTGGCGGTAGAGGTTTTCGGCACGACGGGCAGCAAGGCGTGCGGCGAGATCGAAAGACATGCAGGCCTCGACTATCAAATGACACATGACCACTGTGGGAGCAGCCTGCTCGCGAAGAGGCCTTCACACTCAACATAAATGTCGACTGTTCGATCGCTTTCGCGAGCAGGCTCGCTCCCACAGTGTTTTGCATTCCTTCAGAGGAATAGGTAGAGGCTTAAACAGCAGCGTTATAGAACTGCTCGCTGCTCTTCTGCTCAACCAGTGCCTGCTCAATGGCGGCCTGATGCACCTCGTCCGCGTGCTCTTCGCGCGCTTCCGGCAGAATCCCCAGGCGCGAGAACAGTTGCATGTCCTTGTCCGCCTGAGGGTTGGCGGTAGTCAGCAGTTTTTCCCCGTAGAAAATCGAGTTGGCACCGGCGAAGAATGCCAGTGCCTGCATCTGCTCGTTCATCGCTTCGCGGCCAGCGGACAGGCGCACGTGGGATTTCGGCATCAGGATGCGGGCCACGGCGAGCATGCGGATGAAGTCGAACGGATCGATCTCTTCGGCATTTTCCAGCGGCGTACCGGCGACTTTCACCAACATGTTGATCGGCACCGATTCCGGGTGCTCCGGCAAGTTGGCCAACTGGATCAGCAGGTTGGCGCGGTCATCCAGCGACTCGCCCATGCCGAGAATACCGCCCGAGCAGATCTTCATCCCCGAATCACGCACGTAGGCCAGTGTTTGCAGGCGCTCGCTGTAGGTGCGGGTGGTGATGATGCTGCCGTAGAACTCCGGCGAGGTGTCGAGGTTGTGGTTGTAGTAGTCGAGACCTGCCTGAGCCAGCGCTTCGGTCTGGTCCTGGTCCAGACGGCCCAGGGTCATGCAGGTTTCCAGGCCCATGGCCTTCACGCCTTTGACCATTTCCAGCACATACGGCATGTCTTTGGCCGACGGGTGTTTCCACGCCGCGCCCATGCAGAAACGAGTCGAACCGATGGCCTTGGCGCGAGCGGCCTCTTCGAGGACCTTCTGCACTTCCATCAGCTTTTCTTTTTCCAGGCCGGTGTTGTAGTGACCGGACTGTGGGCAATATTTGCAATCTTCCGGGCAGGCGCCGGTTTTGATCGAGAGCAGCGTGGAAACCTGGACACGGTTGGCGTCGAAATGCGCGCGGTGCACCGTCTGAGCCTGGAACAACAGGTCGTTGAATGGCTGAACGAAGAGTGCTTTGACTTCGGCCAAAGACCAGTCATGACGCAGGGTTGCAGAGGTGCTGGCGCTCATGGGCGTTTCCTTTGTTTTATGCTTGGCAAGCGGCTGAGGGATGGAATACCCACAGACGCGACACGGATGTTCGGCATATTTAAGGAAGACTCATGCGCTGTCAACCACGTTACAAAGGACCGGTTTACATCTGGTCAAAAAACAAACAGCATTGTTTGCTCTGTGCTGAACCGGCCGAGGAACGCATCCCTATCTGCATGGCCTGCGAAACGGAGCTACCTTGGCTTGGCGATCACTGCCAGACCTGCGCCCTGCCCTTATCGGGCGCCGGGCTGACTTGCGGCCAGTGCCTGAAACAACCGCCCGCCTTCCAGAGAGTCGCCGTACCTTGGACTTACAGCTTTCCGGTGGACACCCTGATCACACGTTTCAAGCACTCGGCAAAGTGGCCGTTTGGCCGCCTGCTCGCCGAACTTCTCGCACAATACCTGCAGCATCGCTTTGACGAAGACCTGAATCGTCCCGATGCGCTCGTTCCGGTGCCGCTGGCCGCTAAACGTCTGCGCCAACGGGGTTTCAATCAAGCCGCGATGCTTGCCCGTTGGCTCGGCGTCAGCCTCGACATTCCTTGCGACGAAACGCTGCTGTCGAGGATCCAAGACACCAGCGCGCAGCAGAATTTGAATGCCGACGCCCGCAAAAAGAACCTGCGCAACGCCTTCGCCCTGAGGCCCGGCGCGCAGATCAAGGGGCGCCATTTGGCGTTGGTGGACGACGTGCTGACCACCGGCGCCACCGCGCAAGCCCTCGCCCGGCTGGCGATGGACGCAGGGGCCGCACGGGTAGACGTTTACTGCCTGGCCCGCACACCCAAACCCGGCGACGACGTCTGACTGAATGCGATCCAGGGTGGGAGCGAGCCTGCTCGCGATGGCGGTGTCACATCCAACATTGATGTAACTGGAAGATCGTAATCGCGAGCAGGCTCACTCCCACAGGGATTGCGGCCTGACTTGACTCCCGAGTTGCAAGCGACCAACGTCTTCTCCATTGTCTCAGCCCAAAGCGCCTCGCCATGTCCTTGCCTACATTGTTGTCCCAGCACATTGTCCGTCGCCCGCAGCGCATTGCCTTGCTGCAACACATCGCCGAACAGGGCTCGATCACCCGTGCCGCGAAAAGCGCGGGCCTGAGCTACAAGGCGGCGTGGGATGCTATCGACGAGCTGAACAACCTGGCGCAGAAGCCGCTGGTAGAACGCAGCGTCGGCGGCAAGGGCGGCGGTGGCGCCAAACTCTCCAGCGAAGGCCTGCGCGTGTTGCGCCTTTATCAAAAGCTGCAAGCCTTGCAGGCCCAGGTGTTGGAGGCTGCCGAAGATGCCAGCGATCTGGACCTGCTCGGCCGCCTGATGCTCCGGACCAGCGCGCGCAATCAATTGCACGGCACAGTGACAGGGATCGAAGCACAGGGGCGCAACGACCGAATTCGTCTTGAACTGGCCGCAGGCTTGACCATTGATGCGCAGATCACCCACGACAGCACCCTGCGCCTGGAGCTGGAAACCGGCACCGAAGTGGTGGCGTTGATCAAGGCTGGCTGGCTTGAATTGTTGGGTATCGATCAGCAAGCAACACCCGGCAACAACTTCCTGAAAGGCATTATCGAAGCCATTCTCGACGCCGAAGACGGCCCCAGCGAAGTGCGCATCGGTCTGCCCAATGGCCAGACACTCTGCGCACTGGCCGAGCCACTGCAATTGAGAACGTTGGGGCTTGCCGCTGACAAACCGGTGCTGGTGCAGTTCGCGCCATCCAACGTATTACTGGGTACACCGCTCTGAAACAAAAGCTTCATCGATGCTCTTTATGGTGACTGCAAAAACCCGCAGGGAGCCTGATGTGAGCCTATTAGAAGAAAACCAGTCCACCGACCTCGAAAAGATGGTCGGCCTCAGCCGCCGTGGTTTCATCAGCGCCGGCGCCCTCTGCGGAGCGGCGATGTTCCTCGGCGGCAATTTGCTGAGCCGTAGCGTGATGGCTGCGAGCGTCAGCGCAGGCACCAGCAAGTTGTTGGGGTTTGACAGCATCCCCGCTGCCACCAATGACGCCATTACCCTGCCGGCGGGCTACAAATCCTCGGTGCTGATCAGTTGGGGCCAGCCCTTGCACAACAACGGCCCGACGTTCGACCCCAACGGCAATGGCACGGCCGAGCAACAGGAAGTCCAGTTCGGCGACAACAATGACGGCATGAGCCTGTTCGAGTTTCCCGGTGAAAAAGACCGGGCACTGATGGTGATCAACAACGAATACACCAACTATCGCTATCTCTACGCGCATGGTGGCATGCCGCAGTCCGCCGAAGAAGTGCGCAAGGCGCTGGCCAGCGAAGGCGTGTCGGTGATCGAAGTTCAGCGCAAGGACGGCCAATGGCAATTCGTCCAGGGCTCGCGATACAACCGGCGTATTCACGGCAACGCACCGATCAGCCTGAGCGGCCCGGCCGCCGGTCATGAACTGTTGAAAACCAGCGCCGACCCACACGGCAAGAATGTCCTCGGCACCTTCCAGAACTGCGCCAACGGCAAGACGCCGTGGGGCACCTACCTGACGTGCGAAGAGAACTTCACCGACTGCTTCGGCAGCAGCAATGCCGAGCAGAAATTCGACGCTGCGCAGAAACGCTACGGCGCGGTGGCGGCCAGCAAAGAAATCAACTGGCATCAGCACGACGAGCGTTTCGACCTGGCGAAGAATCCCAACGAACTCAACCGTCACGGCTGGGTGGTGGAGATCGACCCGTTCGACCCGCAATCGATCCCGATCAAGCGCACGGCCCTGGGCCGCTTCAAGCATGAAAACGCCGCGCTGGCAGAAACCCATGACGGCCACGCTGTGGTGTACATGGGCGACGACGAACGCGGCGAGTTCATCTACAAGTTCGTCAGCCGCGACAAGATCAACCATAAAAACCCCAAGGCCAACCGCGACCTGCTGGATCACGGCACCTTGTATGTAGCGCGCTTCGACGCCGGCGACGGCAATGCCGATCACCCGAAAGGCCAAGGCGAGTGGGTCGAACTGACTCACGGCAAAAACGGCATCGACGCCAACAGCGGTTTTGCTGATCAGGCCGAGGTGCTGATCCACGCGCGCCTCGCCGCCAGCGTAGTGAAAGCCACGCGCATGGACCGTCCGGAATGGATCGTCGTCAGCCCCACGGATGGCCAGGTGTATTGCACTCTGACCAACAACGCCAAGCGTGGTGAAGACGGCCAACCGGTAGGCGGGCCAAACCCGCGCGAGAAGAACGTCTACGGGCAGATTCTGCGCTGGCGCACCGACCGCGACGATCATGGCTCAAGAAACTTTGCCTGGGACCTGTTTGTGGTCGCCGGCAACCCGCAGGTTCACGCCGGCATGCCGAAGGGCGGTTCGTCGAATATCACTCCGCAGAACATGTTCAACAGCCCGGATGGCTTGGGCTTCGACAAGGCCGGACGTCTGTGGATTCTCACCGATGGCGATTCGAGCAATGCCGGTGACTTTGCGGGCATGGGCAACAACCAGATGCTGTGTGCGGACCCTGCGACCGGGGAAATTCGCCGGTTCATGGTCGGGCCGATTGGCTGTGAAGTCACCGGTATCAGCTTTTCGCCGGATCAGAAGACGCTGTTTGTCGGGATTCAGCATCCGGGGGAGAACGGTGGGTCGACGTTCCCGGAGCATCTACCGAATGGCAAGCCGCGGTCTTCGGTGATGGCCATTACGCGTGAGGATGGCGGGATCGTCGGCGCCTGACAGGCCCTCATCGCGAGCAGGCTCGCTCTCACACTGGATCTGTGACAAACCGCAAATCCCCTGTGGGAGTGAGGCTGCTCGCGATGGCGGCATCCCAAACACCACTCATCTCAAGTGCAGGCCCTAAAGACACCCCGTCTGCGCTACCATGCTTGGCCGGACGCGGCAGCCTGCTGCGCGCAGGAGTCAGCATGGCCCACCCGTTTGCAACCCTCACCCCAGACCTCGTGCTCGATGCCGTCGAAAGCATCGGCTTTCTCAGCGACGCGCGTATTCTGGCGCTCAATAGCTACGAGAACCGCGTCTATCAAGTCGGCATCGAAGACTCCGAGCCGCTGATCGCCAAGTTCTATCGCCCGCAGCGCTGGACTAATGAAGCGATTCTGGAAGAACACCAGTTCACCTTCGAACTCGCCGAATGCGACGTGCCCGTGGTCGCACCGATGATTCACAACGGCGCCAGCCTGCACGAACACAACGGCTTTCGTTTCACCCTGTTTCCCCGCCGGGGCGGCCGTGCGCCGGAACCGGGCAATCTCGATCAGCTCTATCGCCTCGGTCAGTTACTGGGGCGCCTGCACGCCGTGGGTTCCACCAAACCGTTCGACCACCGTGAAGCGCTAGGCGTGAAGAATTTCGGTCACGACTCGCTGACCACCTTGCTCGAAGGCAACTTTGTCCCAAAAAGTTTGCTCCCCGCTTATGAGTCCGTGGCCCGCGACCTGCTCAAGCGAGTGGAAGAGGTCTACAAAGCGACGCCGCACCAGAACATCCGCATGCACGGTGACTGCCACCCCGGCAACATGATGTGCCGCGACGAAATGTTCCACATCGTCGACCTCGATGACTGCCGCATGGGCCCGGCGGTGCAGGACATCTGGATGATGCTGGCCGGTGACCGTCAGGAATGTCTCGGGCAGTTGTCGGAACTGATGGACGGCTACAACGAATTTCACGATTTCGATCCGCGAGAACTGGCGTTGATCGAACCGTTGCGCGCCTTGCGTTTGATGCACTACAGCGCCTGGCTGGCCCGTCGCTGGGACGACCCGGCGTTCCCGCACAGCTTTCCGTGGTTCGGCAGTGAACGGTACTGGGGTGATCAGGTGTTGGCGTTGCGTGAGCAACTTGCAGCCCTGAACGAAGAACCCCTCAAACTCTTCTGATTCACCCTGCCCCCCTTGTGGGAGCGAGCCTGCTCGCGATGGCGGCGAAACATTCAGCACATCTGTGGCTGACACACCGCTATCGCGAGCAGGCTCACTCCCACAGGTATTGTGTTCACAATTGGTCAACCTATTCAGGCAGGACATCCGCAGACAAATCTCCTTACAATCCCCTCTTTGTTAGCTGCCTAAGCAAGGATTCTGCATGCAAGCCGCCAACCCGCGTCGCGGGTACATTCTGGGCCTTACTGCCTACATCATCTGGGGACTTTTCCCGATCTACTTCAAAGCCATCGCCAGCGTGCCCGCCGCGGAGATCATCATCCATCGCGTGCTTTGGTCCGCGCTGTTCGGCGCCTTGCTACTGATGGTCTGGAAACATCCAGGCTGGTGGCGCGAGTTGCGTGACAACCCCAAACGCCTGGCGATCCTGGCCCTGAGCGGCACGCTGATTGCGGCCAACTGGCTGACTTATGTGTGGGCGGTGAACAACGGGCGGATGCTCGAAGCCAGTCTCGGCTACTACATCAATCCGCTGGTGAACGTCCTGCTGGGCATGCTGATCCTCGGCGAACGATTGCGGCGCATGCAGTGGATCGCCGTGGGTCTTGCGGCAGTCGGCGTGGCGCAACAGGTGTGGCAAGTCGGCAGCCTGCCCTGGGTGTCGCTGGTGCTGGCGTTGTCCTTTGGTTTCTACGGATTGATCCGCAAGCAGGCGCCCGTCAAAGCGCTGCCCGGTCTGGTGGTGGAAACCTGGATGCTGGTGCCGATTGCGGTCGCGTGGCTGCTGTTCAACCCGACAGCGGCCAGCGCGCAACCTGAATTCTGGACCACCTCCAAAGCCTGGTGGCTGGTCGCCGCCGGCCCGATCACGCTGGTACCGCTGATCTGTTTTAACGCTGCAGCAAGGCATATACCCTACACGACCTTGGGATTCCTCCAGTACCTGGCGCCGACACTGGTGCTGTTGCAAGCCGTTCTGCTGTTCGGCGAACACCTGTCGTCCAGCACACTGGTCGCGTTCATCTTTATTTGGGCTGGCCTGGCGGTTTACAGCGTTGATGCGTGGATAAGTCTTCGTCGCCGCACTTGATCAAAAAACACACAAACCTCTACAGACCACGTCCCTCGTGGCCTGCATCGATCCTTCCCAAGGTTATCCACAGCGTGATCCCCGGCGTTTGTGCGCAACTCGTTGAAACTGATGGTTTTTTGATCAGATCTTGAAGAAGCCCGGCCGGCGTGGGCTGGCGGGCTGTCTCTACAGGTTATCCACAGGCAGGTGCACGTTTAACTTGGATAACCCTGTCAAGGCTCACTGCGCAGCACCAGCTCGACCATCAGATCGTCTGCCAAGGTTTCCAGGCGTGATTGCAATACATCGAGCGATAAGGTCAGTGGCACGGCGAGAATCGCCTCGGCATGGAACAGCGGCTCGCTGCTCATCGGCGCCGGCCGCACTTCGGTGACCAACCTTTCCAGATTCACCCCTTGCTCGCTCAGCAGACGGGTGATGTCGCGCACGATCCCCGGACGATCGTTGCCGACCAACTCCATCGCAATCGGCTTCCAGGTGCAGGATTGTTCGATGCCGCTTTCGGCAATCAGTACGCGAATGCCTTGGGCGGACAACGCTTGCAGGGCGTCCACCAGCTCATCGTAGGCCTCGGCCGGTACGCCCACTCGAAGAATCCCGGCGAACTGCCCCGCCATGCGCGACATACGGCTTTCCAGCCAGTTGCCGCCATGCTCGGCAATGCACTGGGCGATGCGCTCGACCTGCCCGGCCTTGTCTGGAGCAAATACTGTGAGTACGAGGTGGTCCATGGCGCAGCCCTCTTTTGTTATAGAAACAGAAGTATAGGCAAGGGCTGATACTGCGTTGATTCGTCTGACGCCATCGCGAGCAGGCTCGCTCCCACAAGTTCTGCGCTGTACCTGTGGGAGCGAGCCTGCTCGCGATTGGAGCGCCGCCGACAAACCTGCCGACAACAAATCGTGTACAAGTTTTTATATTTAACTGGAACAATCTATTGGTTTTTTGAGAACATCCCGTTCCCCGACATGACTGCAATGCGTCATGGGGTCGCAGAACGACGTAATTAGTCTGATTTTCACAAGCGCAATTCATCATGTAGTATGCCGCAGCGCGCACTACATAACGTTGGATCGATGTCTGCCACCGGCACACTCGCAACCCTGAAAAGCCCTGTCAGCAAGGCCTCAAAGCCGTTGATCGGACCGAACCCAGCCGCCCGAGAGGGCATGTACTGGCGGACGGGTTTGTGGTTTAAATGGCCAGAGGCTTCATTGTCAAAATTGAAGAGCTGAAAAGCGAAATAGCTGAGCAGAGTGAGGCAAGCAATGACTGAACACGTTCAAGTCGGTGGCCTGCAGGTCGCCAAAGTCCTGTTCGACTTCGTGAACAACGAAGCCATTCCCGGTACCGGCCTCACCGCCGATAAGTTCTGGGCCGGTGCCGAGAAGGTCATTCATGACCTGGCGCCGAAGAACAAAGCCCTACTCGCCAAACGCGACGATTTCCAGGCTCGTATCGATGGCTGGCACCAATCCCGTGCCGGCCAAGCGCATGACGCCGTGGCTTATAAGGCCTTCTTGCAAGACATCGGTTATCTGCTGCCAGAAGCAGCCGATTTCCAGGCAACGACGCAAAACGTCGATGACGAAATCGCCCGCATGGCCGGTCCGCAACTTGTGGTTCCGGTGATGAATGCCCGTTTCGCGCTCAATGCTTCGAATGCCCGTTGGGGTTCGCTGTACGACGCGCTCTACGGCACCGACGCCATCAGCGAAGCCGATGGCGCGGAAAAAGGCAAAGGCTACAACAAGGTTCGCGGCGACAAGGTCATTGCCTTCGCCCGTGCTTTCCTCGACGAAGCCGCGCCATTGGCTGCCGGCTCTCACGTCGATTCCACCGGCTACAAAATCGTTGACGAAAAACTGGTGGTCGCCCTTAAAGGTGGCAGCAACACCGGCCTGCGCAGCGACGCTCAGCTGATCGGTTTCCACGGCGACGCCAGCGCTCCGACTGCGATCTTGCTGAAGAATAACGGCCTGCATTTTGAAATCCAGATCGATGCCAGCACCCCGGTCGGCCAGACCGACGCTGCCGGCGTCAAAGACATCCTGATGGAAGCCGCGCTGACCACCATCATGGACTGCGAAGACTCCGTCGCCGCCGTCGATGCCGATGACAAAGTGGTGATCTACCGCAACTGGCTCGGCCTGATGAAGGGCGATCTGTCGGAAGAAGTCTCCAAGGGCGGTCAGACCTTTACCCGCACCATGAACGCCGACCGCACCTACACCGGTGTCGATGGCAAGGAACTGAGCCTGCACGGTCGTTCACTGTTGTTCGTGCGTAACGTCGGTCACCTGATGACCATCGACGCCATCGTCGACAAAGACGGCAACGAAGTGCCGGAAGGCATTCTCGATGGTCTGGTGACCAGCCTCGCGGCGATCCACAGCCTCAACGGCAGCAGTTCACGCAAGAACAGCCGCACCGGCTCGGTTTACATCGTGAAGCCGAAAATGCACGGCCCGGAAGAGGCCGCATTCACCAACGAATTGTTTGGTCGCATCGAAGAGGTTCTCGGTCTGCCGCGCAACACATTGAAAGTCGGGATCATGGACGAGGAGCGCCGCACTACGGTCAACCTCAAGGCCTGCATCAAGGCGGCCAGCGAGCGCGTGGTGTTTATCAACACCGGTTTCCTCGACCGCACGGGCGATGAAATCCACACCTCCATGGAAGCCGGCCCGATGGTGCGCAAGGCTGACATGAAGGCCGAGAAATGGATCGGCGCCTACGAGAACTGGAACGTCGACATCGGTTTGAGCACCGGCCTGCAAGGTCGCGCGCAGATTGGCAAAGGCATGTGGGCGATGCCCGACCTGATGGCCGCGATGCTCGAACAGAAAATCGCTCACCCGCTGGCCGGCGCGAACACTGCCTGGGTTCCATCGCCGACCGCAGCAGCGCTGCACGCGTTGCACTACCACAAGGTCGACGTGTTCGCCCGTCAGGCCGAACTGGCCAAACGTACTCGCGCTTCGGTGGACGACATCCTGACCATTCCCTTGGCGGTGAACCCGCAGTGGACCGCAGAACAGATCAAGAACGAACTGGACAACAACGCCCAAGGCATTCTCGGTTATGTAGTGCGCTGGATCGACCAAGGCGTCGGTTGCTCGAAAGTGCCGGACATCAACGACGTCGGCCTGATGGAAGACCGTGCGACGCTGCGTATTTCCAGCCAGCACATCGCTAACTGGCTGCGCCACGGCGTTGTCACCGAAGAGCAAGTGATGGAAAGCCTCAAGCGCATGGCGCCGGTGGTTGACCGTCAGAACGCCAATGACGCGCTGTATCGTCCGCTGGCTCCAGACTTCGACAGCAACATCGCCTTCCAGGCGGCGGTCGAACTGGTGGTCGAAGGCACTAAACAACCGAACGGCTACACCGAGCCGGTTCTGCACCGTCGTCGTCGCGAGTTCAAGGCTGCCAATGGCCTGTAAGTAGCGAGTACTCCGGACACAAAAAAGGCCCTGATCGAAAGATCAGGGCCTTTTTATTTGTGGACTAGACAGACACGATCCCTCGCCACAAAAGGCCCCTTCGCCAGCGCTAAGGCAATATGCCCAGCTCATGCTTGACCAAACCCAGCAATATCTCGGGATTGATAGGCTTGAGTAGAAAATCCACCACACTCAAATGCATCGCCGCGATGGCATCTTTCACGTCAGCGTCGCCGGAGACGATGATGATCGGCAAGGCCGCCCGAACCGACTCACGTACCTGACGGATAAGGTCGAGGCCATCGACATTGCCCATGCGCAAGTCAGTGATCACCAGACCGATCGAAGGCTTTTTCAATTCATCTTCAGCAACCAGCATCTTGTATGCGCTTTCACCACTGGCCGCGGTGATGCAGCGAATACCGTCCAAACCAAGAATCTGCGACAACAACTCGCGCGCGTCTTTATCGTCATCGACGATCAGCACCCGCTGCGGCGGTAAATCGGGTTCGAGCATGACGGCACTCAGCGCCTCGCGCTCGGCATCGCTCAAAATATCTTGGTCGGACATGGCGTTCTCTATGTTTTCAATTCAAGCACCTGGCACGTTCGTCAGACATCGCTAAGCAGACCACCAATGTGCACTTCGTCGGAAAAATTTCCAAGAGGCAAATTGACCGGTAATTCGCTGATTTGTTTCAGGCACTTCCAAAATAGCCCCCCCTGGACGGCCAACCTAGACTTACGTCCAATGGGCACCCCGCGCGCAGGGGCCGACCATGGCTGAGTCATCCGACAACAATAATTCCAAACGACTGCGGTAATGGTTATGAGTAAAGCGGACGCCTTCACACAGGCAGGGAAAACCGCGGTGTTGCAGAACATCCAGGGCACGTTGCAATTCCTTCAGCGTTTCCCGCCCTTCAATCAGATGGAACACGCTCACTTGGCGTACCTGGTTGAGCAATGTCAGCTGCGTTTTTATGCCCCCGGCGAGAGCATCATCAAGCCCGCCGATGGCCCGGTTGAGTATTTCTACATCGTCAAACAGGGCCGCGTCGTCGGTGAGCGCCCGCACACCGCCAAGGGCGGCACCGAAACCACCTTCGAAATCACCACTGGCGAGTGCTTCCCCCTCGCCGCGCTGCTGGGTGAGCGTGCGACCCGCACCGAACACCTCGCCGCCGAAGATACCTTTTGCCTGCAGCTGAACAAGCTGGCGTTTATCAAACTGTTCGCGCTTTCCAGCACCTTTCGCGACTTTGCCCTGCGTGGTGTCAGTAGCTTGCTGGATCAGGTCAACCAGCAAGTCCAGCAAAAAGCCGTGGAGACCCTCGGCACTCAGTATTCGCTGAACACGCGCCTGGGCGAATTGGCCATGCGCCACCCGGTGACTTGCAGCCCCGCGACACCGCTGCGTGAAGCGGTGACGCTGATGCACGAGCAACAAGTCGGCAGTATCGTTGTGGTCGATGAGCGCAAAGCCCCGCTGGGGATTTTTACCCTGCGCGACCTGCGCCATGTCGTAGCCGAGGGCACCAATGACTTCAACGAAGCCATCGAGCGCCACATGACCCAGGCGCCGTTTTTCCTGACGCCGGACCACAGCGCTTTCGACGCGGCCATCGCCATGACCGAGCGGCACATCGCCCATGTGTGCCTGGTGAAAGATCATCGTCTGTGCGGCGTGGTCTCGGAGCGCGACCTGTTTTCCCTGCAACGGGTCGATCTGGTACACCTGGCACGCACGATTCGCAGTGCCCAGCGTGTGGAAAACCTGGTGTTGATGCGCGGCGAGATCGGACAGTTGGTCGAGCGCATGCTGGCGCACGGCGCGTCGTCGACGCAGATCACTCACATCATCACCCTGCTCAACGACCACACCGTGTGCCGGGTAATCGAACTGACCCTCGCCGAGAAAGGCGACCCTGGTGTGCCGTTCAGCTGGTTGTGCTTCGGCAGCGAAGGCCGTCGCGAGCAGACGCTGCACACCGATCAGGACAACGGCATTCTGTTCGAGGCCCGGGACGCGGCGCATGCGGCAGAGATACGCGGAAAATTGTTGCCGATTGCCCAACAGATCAACCAAAGCCTTGCGCTGTGCGGCTTCACGTTGTGCAAGGGCAACATCATGGCGGGTAACCCGGAGCTGTGCTTGTCGCGTGCCGAATGGGCGCGGCGATTTGCGGCGTTTATCCGCGAGGCGACGCCGGAGAACCTGCTGGGTTCGAGCATTTATTTCGACTTGCGCGTGGTTTGGGGTGACGAGCAAGGGTGCGAGCAATTGCGCCGCGGGATTCTCGATCAGGTCGGCGATAACCGTCTGTTCCAGCGGATGCTGGCCGAGAACGCCTTGCGCAACCGTCCCCCTGTGGGGCGTTTCCGTGAGTTCGTACTGGCGCGCAAAAACGGTGAAAAAGCCACGCTGGACTTGAAGGTGCAGGGGCTGACGCCTTTCGTCGACGGTGCACGGTTGCTGGCATTGGCTCACGGCGTCGAGACCAACAATACTTTGGAGCGTTTTCGCCAACTGGTGGCCAAAGAAATTATTCAACCGCTGGACGGTGCGGCCTATGAAGAGGCGTACCACTTCATTCAGCAAACCCGCATGCAGCAACATCAGTTACAGACCCGGGAGAACTTGCCCTATTCCAATCGGGTCGATCCGGACAGCCTCAATCATCTGGACCGACGGATCCTGCGTGAATCCCTGCGCCAGGCGCAACGCCTGCAAAGCAGCCTGACCCTGCGGTATCAGCTATGAGCCTGTTTTCGTGGTTGCGCCCGGCCACCCCACTCCTGACGGAAGAGTTGCAACAACGACTCAAGCACCTGCCAGCGGTGGCCGAACTGGGTGAATGCAGCCTGCGTGAACAGCGCTGGGTGGTGCTCGACCTGGAAACCACCGGGCTGAATCTGAACAAGGACCGGGTGTTGTCCATCGGTGCCGTGGTGATTGAAGACGGCGCCATCGACTTCAGCCAACAGTTCGAACGCACCCTGCGATGCACCGACCTGAAGCTCGCACCCAGCGTGCTGATTCATGGGTTGGGCCCCAGCACCATTGCGGCCGGCAGCGACCCGGCGCAAGCCTTGCTCGAATTCATGGAGTTCGTCGGTGACAGCCCGGTGCTGGCATTTCATGCCCCCTTCGATCAGCACATGCTTGGCCGCGCATTGAAAGACCACTTGGGCTACAAGTTGGCTCATCCGTTTCTGGATGTGGCAGACATAGCCCCGCTGCTGTGCCCACAGGCACACATTCGCGAGGCCGGGCTGGATGAGTGGATCGACTGGTTCAAACTGCAAGTGTTCGAGCGACATAACGCCAGTGCCGACGCGATGGCGACGGCCGAATTGGCATTGATCCTGTTCAGCCGAGCGCGGCAGCAGCAGATTCATAGCCCGCTGAATCTGCAACAACGGTTGAGTCAGTGGAAGCGCCGGCAGCAGGCTCCCTCCTTTTAAATATGCAGTGACTGTTCTGGCGCCTTCGCGGGCAAGCCACGCTCCCACAGGTGACCGAGTCCCTTGTGGGAGCGAGCCTGCTCGCGATGAACGATGACGCGGTAAAGCTGAATGCATACAGCTCAATCCACCCGACCAGCGCCAATTGCTTACCATCCCCGCCTCTGCCACAATCGCGAACAATTCTCGTTAGTTAACATTTCCCAATCGGTGATGCTGCGTGTCGTCAATCCAAAGCCCCCACAGTGAGCTCGTTGGTGCGTTATATCGCGACCATCGCGGTTGGCTATTGGCCTGGCTGCGACGCAACGTGGCTTGCCCGCAACGGGCAGAAGACCTGAGTCAGGACACCTTTGTGCGGTTGCTGGGCCGGGATGAACTGAAAGAGCCTCGCGAGCCGCGGGCGTTTCTGGTGGCGATTGCCAAAGGCCTGCTGTTCGACTATTTCCGCCGCGCCGCGCTGGAACAGGCCTACCTCGCCGAACTGATGCTGATCCCCGAAGGCGAACAGCCGTCAGTCGAGGAGCAGCAGATGATCCTCGAAGACCTCAAAGCCATCGACCGCCTGCTGGGTCAGCTGTCGAGCAAGGCCCGGGCCGCGTTTCTTTATAACCGCCTCGACGGCCTCGGTCATGCCGAAATCGCCCAGCGACTGGGCGTCTCGGTGCCGCGTGTTCGGCAGTACCTGGCCCAGGGGATTCGTCAGTGCTACATCGCGTTGTACGGTGAGCCGGTATGAGCCCAGTCAACTCCAAACCGGTATCGGCCAAGGTGCTGGATGCGGCGATTGCCTGGCAATTGTCCCTGGACTCCGGCAATCCCGTGGAGCGCGAAGCGTTCAGTCAATGGCACGCGGCCCACGAGGAACATGCCCGCGCCTGGCGCCAGCTGGGCATGCTCGACCAGCGCTTCAGCGTCGCCAACGGCCCGGCCCGTACGGCGTTGCTGCAATCGCGTGAAAGCATTCGCCGCCGCGTGCGCAAATTGGGCAGCGGCGTGGCCAGCGTTGTCGCGGTGATCGGGCTGGCCCTGTTTGTCGGTGATCGTTATCTGCCCCTCGACTACTGGCTGGCCGACCAGCGCACCGCAACCGGTGAGCAGCGCACTCTTCTCCTGGCCGACGGCACACTGATCAACCTCAACACCCACAGCGCCGTGGACATACGTTTTGACGGGAAACAGCGGCGGATCATCCTTCAGGAAGGCGAAATCCTCGTCGAGACCGGTCACGGCGATGCCCGGCCGTTTATCGTCGAAACCCGCGAAGGCAGCCTGCAAGCGCTTGGGACGCTCTTTCTGGTCAAGCGCGAGGAACAAGGCACGCGCCTGAGCGTGTTGAAGTCCGCGGTGGCGGCGCATCCCCAATCGAGTTCAGAGGAACAGATTCTGCACGAAGGTCAGCAAGTGCTGATGCGCAGCAATGGCCTGGGGCCGGTTGTCGCCGTCGACCTCGGCGCCGATGCCTGGACCCGCGGCATGCTGGTGGTCGACAACACTCGCCTGGAAGATCTGGTGCATGAGCTCGCTCGTTATCGGCGCGGGCATTTAGGCGTAGCACCGGAGATTGCCGACCTGCGGATTACCGGCAGTTTTCCGCTGCACGACACCGACAAAGCCTTGAGCACCCTATTGCCGACCCTGCCGGTGCAGATTGAACAGTACACACCGTGGTGGGTGACGGTAGCGAAAGCTGACGCCAAACCCTGAACCACACACCTCCCTCGCCACAAAAGCCACTTCCAGATCAGCATCCAATTGCTGAATCGAAATTATTTTCATCCAGCCCTATCACTTTTCGAATCTCGTGCGGCACCTAAGCAATTGAGAAATATTTACATTCAGGAGCCGCTGTATGCCCCGTTCGCTCTACACCTTATTGCGCCCCAGCTTGCTGGCTGTCGCCATTGCCTTTTGCACGCCTTTGGCCAGTAGCCAACTGATCGCCGCGGAACAGGCATCCAGCGTTCGCGCCTACAACCTGCCGGCCGCACCGTTGGCCAGCACCCTGAACCAGATTGCGAGTCAGGCCGGCCTGGCGCTGTCATTGAATCCATCGCTGGCTGCAGGTAAGTCCTCGGCACCGGTGAAGGGCCAGTTCGACGCTGCCAGCGCCCTGCGTGAAGCTTTGCGCGGCACGGGGCTGCAACTGGAACAAAGCAGCGCCGGCACCTACAGCCTGGTTGCCATTCCCGAGGGCACACTGGCCCTGCCGGAAACTGCCATCATCGGCTTTGGAGCCAGCGAAACCGCCTGGAGCCCGACAGAAGGCTACCTGGCCACTCGCACCGCCGCCGGCACCAAGACCGATACAGCGCTAGTCGATGTACCGCGCTCGATTTCGGTCGTCACCCGCGACCAAATGGACGATCGCAATGTGCAAAACCTCGATGACGCCGTGCGCTACATGCCCGGTATCACCGCCAGCAGCTACGGCAGCGACACCCGCGCCGACTGGCTGCGCGTTCGTGGTTTTGAACCGACCCAGTTCCTCGACGGCCTGCCACTGCCTAAAGGCGTGTATGCCAACCCGAAACAGGAAACCTGGAACCTCGATCGCCTGTCCGTGCTGCGCGGCCCGGCCTCCTCGGTTTACGGCCAGACCCCGCCGGGCGGCCTGCTGGACATGGTCAGCCGCCGTCCTACGGCTGAAGAGAGCAACGAAATCCAACTGCAATACGGCAACTACAACCAGCGCCAGATCAACTTCGCCAGCACCGGCAAGATCGATGACGAAGGCCAGTTTCTCTACAGCCTCAGTGGTGTGGTGCGCGACAGCGACACGCAGATCGACGACGTCGAGAACAAGCGCTACAACATTGCGCCGAGCCTGACCTGGAACATCGACCCGGACACCCAGTTCACCTTGCTGACCCAGTTCACCCGTGACGATACCGGCATCACCAGCCAGTTCCTGCCGGTGCAAGGCACTAAAATCGACATGCCGTTCGGCGACATTTCCCATCACAAGAACCTCGGCGATCCGGACTGGGAATATTACGACCGCACCTACTACGCGCTGGGCTATGCCTTCGAACATCGTTTGAACGATGTCTGGCAGTTCAGGCAGAACCTGCGTTACACCAAATCGGACCTGTCATTCCAGGCCATCACCGTCGGTGCGTATCCGTTCACCCAGGTTGATGACGCGGGCAACGTTGGCCGCACCACCACCAGCGTCGATGAAGACATCAGCCAGTTCGCCGTGGATAACAACTTCCAGGCCGATTTCGCGACGGGCGACGTACGTCACACCGTGCTGCTGGGTCTCGACCATCAGCGCAGCAATACCAACTACCTCTCCATCTTCGGCACCGCACCGCCGATCAACGTCAACAACCCGATCCACGGTTTGCCAATCGAGCGTCCGGACCGTTCCACCGCGTTCTACGATTACGACCAGAAGACCTACCAGACCGGCCTGTACGCGCAGGATCAGATGGTCCTCGACCATTGGCTCCTGACCCTCGGCGGACGTGAGGACTGGGTGCACACCGGCACCAAGTTCTTCAACAAAGACGATGCCACCAACACCCAACGTGACAAGAACTTCAGCGGCAACGCGGCAATCAGCTATGTGTTTGACTCGGGCTTTGTGCCGTACCTGTCGTACGCCGAGTCCTTCCAGCCCACGAGCGGTGCCTCAGCCTCGGCCACCGAATCGTTCAAACCCACCAAAGGCAATCAGTGGGAACTGGGCATCAAGTACCAACCACCCGGCAGCAACACCCTGCTGACCGCCGCAATCTACGACCTGACCCAGAAAAACGTTTCGGTCACCACCAACGTTGGCGGCACGTCGATCACCAGCCAGACCGGCGAAGTCAAAGTCAAAGGCCTGGAGCTGGAAGCAGTCTCCGACGTCAACGAAAACCTCAAGCTCATCGCGGCGTATACCCTGGCCAAATCCGAAGTACAAGATGGCGAATTCAAGGGCAATCGCCTGCAACTGATGCCTAACCAACAAGCGTCGCTGTGGGCTGATTACACCTGGCACAACGGCGTGCTGGACGGCTTCGGCGTGGGTGCCGGCGCTCGCTACACCGGCAATACCTACGGCGATCAGGCCAACACCGAGCTGGGCAAGGCGGACGCCTACACCGTGTTCGACGCCGCTGTTCATTACGACCTCGGTCGTCTGGACAACAGCCTGAAAGGCGCGTCCCTGGCCTTGAACGCCACCAACCTGCTCGACAAGGACTACATTTCCACCTGCGACAGTTTCTACTGCTACTACGGCGACCAGCGCAGCGTCGTCGCCAGTGCAACCTACAAGTGGTAATCGTCTGACCTGACATGCCCCAAAACCAGGCCGCCCTATTCCGGGCGGCTTTGGTATTTCTGAAGGCCTGGAAATGAAAAGTAAAACAATTCGCCGCTGGTCCTTTGTCCACACCTGGACCAGCCTGATCTGCACGGTATTCCTGCTGATGCTGGCACTGACCGGGTTGCCATTGATCTTCCACCACGAGATCGACCACCTGCTGGGCGATGCCGCCGAGTTGAAGCAAATGCCGGCGGACACGCCGAGGCTCGATTTGCAGCAGCTGGTGCAGGCGGCTGAAAAGCATCGTCCCGGTGAGGTCATGCAGTATTTCGGCTTTGAAGACGATGAGCCCAATGGCGCCGTAACAATCATGGCGGCTACCGCCGGCACCGAACCCAATTCGTCGCACACCTTCATGCTCGACGCCCGCACGGGCGAAGCCGTGGAAATGCCATCGGCCAATGGTGGTTTCATGATGGTCATGCTGCGCCTGCATGTGGACATGTTTGCCGGTCTGCCGGGCAAGTTGTTGCTGGCGTTCATGGGGCTGATGTTTGTAGTCGCCATCATTTCCGGGGCGGTGCTGTATTTGCCATTCATGCGCCGCTTGAAGTTCGCCACCGTGCGCCAGGACAAATCCACCCGCCTGCGCTGGCTTGATCTACATAACCTGATCGGTGTGGTCACACTGACCTGGGCATTGGTCGTCGGCGTAACAGGCGTTATCAGCGCCTGCGCCGACCTGCTGATTGCTGCCTGGCGCAACGACAGCCTGAACGCAATGGTCGCGCCGTACCGCGACGCGCCACCGCTGACGCACATCGCGCCGGCGACCCGCCTGCTCGACATCGCCGAAGAAGTTGCGCCAGACATGACGCCTGACTTCATCGCCTTCCCCGGTACGCGGTTTTCCAGCGAGCACCATTACGCAGTATTCATGAAAGGCAGCACCCACCTGACTTCGCACTTGCTGACTCCGGTGCTGATCGACGCCAGCACCCTGCAAGTCACCGCCGTGGCTGAGCGACCGTGGTACATGGACGCCATGGGCATGTCACAGCCGCTGCATTTCGGCGATTACGGCGGCATGCCGATGAAGATCCTGTGGGCGACCCTCGATGTGCTGACCATCATCGTGCTCGGCAGCGGGGTTTACCTGTGGGTAGTGCGGCGCAAAGTGGCAAAACCTGTGCTAGAGCAAGCCGAGGCTCAAGCATGAAGCGAAGGCAATCGAACTTCTGGAAAGTCTTCGGCACGCCCACGGTTATCGCCTTACTCAGCGCCGCCGGGTTATTCGCGGCACTGTTGGGTGATGGCGTGTGGGACGCCTTGAGCTGGCTTGGCCTGGGCGTTCCTGCTTTCTTTGCCCTGCGCGGCCTGCTGCAACGCCGCTGATTTTTGTGGGAGCGAGCCTGCTCGCGATGAGGCCGTCACAATCGACATTGTTGTAGCCTGATGCACCGCTATCGCCGGCAAGCCGGTCTCGCTCCCACAAGGTTGCGGTGAACTTGTCAGCTTGAGCTCGCGCATCAACGCGCTATGCTGCCCTGCTCTGACCCAAGCCGAGATGTCGCCATGTCCGCCCCCAGCATGACCCTGTACCACAACGCTCTATCGCCCTTCGTTCGTAAAGTCATGGTGCTGCTGCACGAAACCGGTCAGACCGGCCGCGTGGCGCTACAAGACTGTGTGCTCACGCCAGTCAGCCCCGACCAGTCACTCAACCAAGACAACCCGCTGGGCAAAATCCCCGCCCTGCGCCTGGCCGACGGCACCGTCATCCATGACAGCCGGGTGATCCTCGATTACCTCGATCATCAGCACGTCGGCAACCCGCTGATCCCGCGCGAAGGTCCGGCGCGCTGGCGGCGCCTGACCCTGGCCTCCCTGGCTGACGGAATCATGGACGCTTCGGTGATGGTTCGTTATGAAATGGTCCTGCGCGACCCACAGAAGCATTGGGACGAATGGCTGGACGCCCAGCGCGACAAGATTCGTCGCGGGTTGGCGTTGCTGGAAAAAGACGCGATTGCCGAGCTGACCAGCCATTTCGATGTCGCGGCGATCAGCGTTGCCTGTGCGCTGGGTTACATCGACTTGCGCCACCCGGATCTGAAGTGGCGCGAGGTAAATCCGCAGTTGGCGGCGTGGTATTTCGAGGTGAGTCAGCGGCCTTCAATGTTGGCGACGATGCCTAAGGTGTAGATCTTCGCTGACTGTCAGGGCCTCTTCGTCGGGGCCACTGGAAATGTCCCAAGGCTCACTTCACGTCAATGAGGCCGGTTGAATTCAGCAGTCGGGTTTGTCCGCCGTGAAACGTCGCGCCGGGTTCACCGCCGCACCGAACTCACGCAAGGCTTTGGCACCGATCAGCAGCGGATAATTAAAGCTGCTGCGGTCGGTCAGGTTGACCTCCACGGTGCGCTTGACGTTGCCCAGGCACAGTTCCAGATCGACCACCGGGCGCTTGGTGGGCTCGATCACTTCCTTGTCATCGTCCTCTTCTTCGGAGCGGGTCTTGATCTTGCTGATCCGCGCGACTTTGTGTTCGTAGATCTTGTTGCTGGCGTCCTTGGTGGCGAGGCGGAAACGCACCCACTCTTCGCCGTCACGGGTGAAGATTTCGATGTCTTTGGCCGACAGCGACGCGGTCAGGGCGCCGGTGTCCATCTTGGCTTTGAGCACTTCACCGCCGATTTCCGGCAGCGCAATATATTCGTAACGCCCGTACAGGGTCGGCTCAGCGGCCATGACCGGCAAGGCCACCAGGGAAAGCAGAGCGAGGATCGATTTCACGTAATGGGTATCCATAAGGAGTGGGCAGCGGGATTTTAGACCGCCAGCGAGCAATTCGTTCGTTCCTGAGATCGCATCGCGAGCAGGCTCGCTCCCACAGGGATTTGGGGGTGCTACAAATATTTTTTCAGCACAGATTTGCTGTGGGAGCGGGCTTGCCCGCGAAGAGGCCAGATCAATCACTACAACAGCCTGACCGGTCCAATGTCGCTCAAGCATAACGCTCCAAAAGTGAAACATTCGTCACTCCCAATTTGGCCTCCCGCCCCAAGCTGCTTATCATGGCGCGCCCAAATGATCCCAAGAGTTATTTATGCGCCGCCTGCTCACCGGCTGTTTCGTTACCCTCCTGCTGTTGCTCAATACCCTGGTCCTGATCGGGCCGCTGATGGTGTTTGCCCTGCTCAAATTGGTCCTGCCCGGTCGCTTTCGCGATAACGCCTCATCGGCGGTGATGTGGATCGCCGAGACCTGGGCCGAGATCGACAAGCTGATCTTCCGGTTGTGCATTCCGACCCGGTGGGACATCCGTGGCGGCGAGGGCCTGCGTGTCGATACGTCGTACCTGGTGATCAGCAACCATCAATCCTGGGTCGATATCCCGGCCTTGATCCAGGCGTTGAATCGCCGGACGCCGTTCTTCAAGTTCTTCCTCAAGAAAGAGCTGATCTGGGTGCCGTTCCTGGGCCTGGCATGGTGGGCGCTGGATTACCCGTTCATGAAGCGCTACACCAAGGCCTTCCTGGCCAAGCATCCAGAGCTGGCGGGCAAGGATCTGGAGATCACCAAAGCGGCGTGCGAGTTGTACAAGCGTCAGCCCGTGACGGTGGTCAATTACCTGGAAGGCACACGCTATACCGCCGCGAAAAGCACCCAACAGCAATCACCCTTCACTCACCTGCTTCGGCCCAAGGCCGGTGGTGTCGCGTTTGTGCTGGCGGCGATGGGCGAACAGCTGGATGCCGTGCTCGATGTGACGGTGGTGTATCCGCAGCAGACGATTCCGGGATTCTGGGATTTGATCAGCGGCAACGTGCCGAAGGTCATCATCGACATCAAGACTCGCGAACTCGACCCCGCGCTGTGGCAGGGTGATTACGAAAACGATCCGCTGTTTCGCGAAAAAATCCAGAACTGGGTCAACCAGCTCTGGATCGAAAAGGATCGACAGATCGACGCATTGCGCGCCGAGCGCCGTTGAATCAAATGCCGGTGCCGGTGCCCCAGAAAACCGCCCGCAAGCGCAGTGTATTTTCATATTACATCCCCTTATACCAAGATCTTTCTAATCTCCATTCAATTATAAAAAAAAACCATATAAAACTGTCACATCTGACAGTGGTTGTCTTTTCCAGCTACTGGGAACATGAACTGAAATTGCATATGGAGAGCAGATCATGAAAAGGACATTCGTAGTCGGGGCATTAGTGTTGACTGCATTGGCGAACAATGCTTATGCGGCAACTTGCCCCGAAGTTTCGGAAATCAACCAATCTCCGCTGCCTGAGGGCGGCTACTCGTATCAAGCGCCATTCTCCGCACAGGCCCCGTCCATCTATTGGACAGGTGGTGATAAGTGGACCGGCGAAAACGATATCAAAACTCTCGCATTCACATCGGTACGTATTCAGCCAGAGACCATTAACGCGGATCCTAAAAAAACCAAGCAGTGGGCCGTTATCTGTCGATATGAAGGGCAAGGGAAAGGAAACGAGGAGGCCAATGCAACGATGGTGCTCAAACCTGGAAGGCAAATAGAAGCTGATTCCAAAAATTGGAAGACGCCGCCACTAGATGCCAAGGGCGAAGCCACCGCGCCTGTTGGAACACTTGATTGCACGTCGAAAGAACCAAACGGGTGCAAGTTCAAATGAGCTTGATTGCCGGCGAGAATTAAATGCTGGGCTGTTTCGTTAATCCAGCAGGGTTAAACCCTCATGATTAATTATTTTCGGGACTCGTCAAACCTGACAATAATCCAACAAGGAAGTACGCCGAATGTTAAATAAACCAATTGCCAGTATTTTCTTTCTTATGGCTTTGGCAGGTCATGTTTATGCAGATACCTGTCCTGAAGCTGACAACATCTACAAAACGAGTGAAGGTTTTGCCGCCGAGGACATTTCCGGGCGGATCTGGAAAGGTGAAAATCCGGGTATACAAACAGTCGGCAACAAAGATTTCGTCTTTGAAAGCGCAACGTATATCACCGAAGACGAAGATGAAACCGGCCCCATCAACGTGAGTCAACTGAGCTGCCGTTACAAAAAAATCGCCTTGGTTTTCGACAACGTAAAGGGTTGGAAACCGAGCTCGGTGGCTTGGGACGCGTCCAATAACTGTACGAAATCCATCAGAGAGTGCTCCTTCACCACAACCAATAAATAACACCACTGAAGAATAGAAAAAGGGCGAAAGTCACTTTCGCCCTTTTCTAGTTGCGCACGTTTACCGACGCAGTGCGCGCCGAGTGACGTTGAATCAAATACCGGTGCCCGCGCCCCAGATCCCGCCCAGGCTGTCCAGCAACGAACCGGCAACGCCCTGCTGACCGAGGTATTGCAGAAGCACCGGGGCAAACTGGCCGATCATTCCGCCGTCCATCCCCAATGCGCTAAACGCATCGTTCAGGTCGTTTGCGTTCTTCACGTTGCCCAGAGCGTTGTCCAGACCGGCGGCCTTGCCGGACGAACCGAGCAAGCCCGCGAGGGCGCCCAGCTCACCACCGCCCGACAAAATGTCGATTCCCGGTACGCTTTTGGCCAACTCTGAGTAATCAGTCGAACTCAATTGATTCTTGGCCAACCCGAGCATCGCCCCGGCACCGCCAACGGCTTGTTGTGGTGTCACGTTCAATTCGGTCAGCGCACTCAGCAGATCGGCTGTCTGCGGGGTCGGCGCGGCCGCTGCGGCGGCGTTTTCGCCCTGCATGCCGGAGATGGCATTGGCCGCATCGTTCAGGCTGAACTGAGCAAAGACCGGGCTGGCCGCCAGACTCATCAGCGAAGCCAGTGCAAAACCGCGTGAAATCTTCATCCAGACATCCTCTTGCGCCATGAAAACCGCCCGTGAGCGGACGGGGAAACTGCCGGTTTGACCGGGAGTTGGTTGACATTGTTCCTTGGGCGATTTGAGCTTTTGGATGCAGATGGGTATTAAAAGAAGGTCCTAGCCATAGGAAAAGCTCTAAAAAACTGTCATATCTGACAGTAGCTGCGAGTAATCCAACCCTCGACCATTAGTACTCAATTAAACGTAATGGAGTACAAACAATGATGTTGAAATCAGTTGTCGCTGGCGTGCTGGCAAGTCTGTCACTGATGGGTACCGCTTATGCCGCAACTTGTCCTGCTGCCTCAAGTATCAAAAAGACCGAAAGCGGCTACACAGCTCCTGGGGCCGATGGCAAGCTGTTGACGGTTACCGTTAACCCCGGCAATCCCGCGAACCTCGGGAGTCTTAAATTTACATCTGCACGTCTGAAGGATAAAGACAGCACGGCATCAGTCGTTATCTGCCGCTACGAAGGCGACGGCGACCTGGGTGCTTCATCAGGCGTGAGAGTCGGCGCCCCCGTCCGAGGTACCGGTGTCAATTGGAAAGGCGATGACTGTGTGGCCAATGATCCCGCCGAGTGCTCATTCCATATTGAGTAACGGGATGGCTTGAGCTTGATTATTCGTGCTTAAAAAATAGAAAAGGGCGACATCACTGTCGCCCTACATCCGCCCTGTTGCTTACTTACGCCGCACTAAACAACTTATGCGGATCAATCACAAACTTCTTCGGCACGCCCGCATCGAACTCGCCATACCCGCGCGGCGCATCATCCAGGCTGATGACTTCCACACCAACGATGTCGGCGATGTGAATCCGGTCCCACATGATCGCCTGCATCAACTGGCGGTTGTACTTCATGACCGGCGTCTGGCCGGTGTGGAAGCTGTGGGATTTGGCCCAGCCCAGACCGAAGCGAATGCTCAGGCTGCCCATTTTCGCGGCGGCGTCCACCGCACCTGGGTCTTCAGTCACGTACAGGCCCGGGATACCGATTTTACCGGCCACACGAACCACGCCCATCAGCGAATTGAGCACGGTGGCCGGAGCCTCGTGTTTCACACCGTCGTGGCCGTGACCGCGTGCTTCGAAGCCCACGGCGTCGACGGCGCAATCCACTTCGGGCTCACCCAGCAGGGCAGCGATTTGTTCGTGCAGCGGGGTGTCCAGGGAAAGGTCGGCGATTTCGAAACCCTGTGCCTTGGCGTGGGCCAGACGCACGGTGTTGACGTCACCGATGATTACCACCGCAGCGCCCAACAGGCGAGCGGACGCAGCTGCGGCCAGGCCAACCGGACCGGCACCCGCGATGTACACGGTGCTGCCTGGGCCAACGCCGGCCGTCACTGCGCCGTGGTAACCGGTTGGCAGGATGTCGGAGAGGCAGGTCAGGTCGCGGATTTTTTCCATCGCGCGATCGCGGTCAGGCAGTTTCAGCAGGTTGAAGTCAGCGTACGGCACCATCGCGTATTCGGCCTGGCCGCCGGTCCAGTCGCCCATGTCGACATAACCGTAGGCACCGCCCGGACGCGCCGGGTTAACGCTCAAGCAGACGCCGGTGTGCATTTCCTTGCAGGAACGGCAGCGCCCGCAAGCGACGTTGAACGGTACGGACACCAGATCGCCGATTTGCAGGTTTTCGACGTCGCTGCCCTTCTCGATGACTTCGCCAGTGATTTCGTGGCCCAGCACCAGACCGGTCTGAGCGGTGGTACGGCCGCGCACCATGTGCTGGTCGGAACCACAGATGTTGGTGGAAACCACACGCAGGATGACAGCGTGGTTAATCTTCCTGCCGCGCGGGTCCTGCATTTTCGGATAGTCGATTTTCTGTATTTCGACTTTGCCATTGCCGAGATACACCACACCACGATTGCCAGACATGCTTTCACCTCGCTGTTGTTTTTATGTAGCGGTCGCGTCGCCATGGAGAGGCGGCGCGTTGATTGCTCGGGTTATTGCCTGTGTGTCTTGTGTTGTTTGTAAGGGCCTCTTCGCGAGCAGGCTCGCTCCCACAGTTGATCATTGGTGTGACCGGGATCTGTGGGCAGACACAAATCCCTGTGGGAGCGAGCCTGCTCGCGAAAGCGATCTAAAGAACGACGGTCCTGTTCGCGTTGAGGAAAACCCTGCGTTCAATGTGATACCCAACCGCCCTGGCCAGGGTCAGCCCTTCGATATCCCGCCCCTTGGCGATCAGATCTTCCGGGTAATGACTGTGGTCCACCGCCTCCACGCCCTGGGCAATGATCGGCCCCTCGTCCAGGTCGTTGTTGATGTAATGCGCCGTCGCGCCGACCAGTTTCACGCCCTTGTTGTAGGCCTGGTGATACGGCTTGGCGCCCTTGAAACCGGGCAGCAGGGAGTGATGGATATTGATCGCCTTGCCGTCGAGTTTGCGGCACAGCTCGGGCGACAGGACTTGCATATAACGCGCAAGGATCACCAGCTCGGCGCCGGACTCCTCAATCACCTGCCACACCTGACGCTCTTGCGACGGCTTGTCGTTCGGGTCCAGCGGGAAGTGGTAGTACGGAATCTGGTGCCAGTCGGCCAGCGGCTTGAGGTCCGGGTGGTTGGAAACCACGGCGGCTACGTCCATCGACAATTGGCCGATGCGCTGGCGGTAGAGTAAGTCGTTGAGGCAGTGATCGGCTTTTGAGACCATGATCACCACTTTTGGCCGGTAGTTCGGCGCGGTCAGTTCGAAGATCATGCCGAAGTTGGCACCTCGTTCTTCGAGACCGGCGCGGAAGACTTGCTCGTCGAAGCCGTCAGGTTGACGGAATTCCACGCGAATGAAAAAACGGCCCGAGAGCCGATCATCAAAGGAATGGTGCTCGGTGACGTAGCAGTCCTGCTCGAACAGAAAGCGGGTCACCGCGTCCACGGTGCCGAGGACGCTGGGGCAGTCGGCGGTCAGAATCCATGTGTCTGGGGCGCGGCTCATAGTGCGGTGACTCCTGAAAGTTCGGGAAACAAAGCATTCTCCTGTGGGAGCGAGCCTGCTCGCGAAGAGGGCGTGCCAGGCGACATCAATGTCGCTGAGATACCGCCTTCGCGAGCAGGCTCGCTCCCACAGGTGATCGCCTCCTGATCAAGCCTGAACGCTCAATCCGTACTCGGCTGCCGCATCCTGCAACCACAACCACCAGTAATCCGAGAAACTGCGACGAATCAGCAGTTCCCAGGTGTCTTCGGCGGTATGGCGGATCACCAGTTGCGACTTGGCGAACACCGTGCCCACCGCCTTGCCCACCGGGAAGCTGTTGGGGTGCACGTCGTAGCTGGTGGATTTCATCAGCACCTGACGCACCTTCGGGCCGCTGAGTTCGAGGATTTGCTGGCCGCCGCTGACGTTGGTGATTGCGACGTGCAGGTCGCCCAGCGCTTCACGCAGTTTTTGCTCGGCAGCGAATTCTTCACCGGTCGGCACGATCAGCAGCCATTCATCCGGCCCCATCCATTGCAGGCTGGTTTCGCCTTTGATGACGACGGTCAGCGCAGCCGGCAATTCGATGCCGAGCGCCTTGTGCACGCCGGCGGCAAACGCCGCATCGTGGCCATCGCCACGAATGGTCAGGTGGCCGAGGAGTTTTTTCTCACGCACGATTACGCCGGCGTTTTTGCGGCCCTTGCCCGCCAGGCTGGCGAGGTCGGCATGATGCAGCGACGACTCGGCCTTGGCCCCGGTGGTTGGGCGTTGTTGGTAAACATTGGCTGCGGTCATAAAGCACCTTTCCTGAATTTTTGCCTCTCACCTGTGGGAGCGTGGCTTGCCCGCGATGGGAGCAACGCGGTCTGCCTGAGGCACCGCGTTATCGTTCATCGCGGGCAAGCCTCGCTCCCACAGGTACTGTGGTGTCAGATGTTCTGGCGATCGCCTTTAGGATCGAAGAACACCGAAGAAACAATTTCCGCCTCGATCACGCTACCGTCGGCCAGCGGTGCGAACACTCGCTCACCGATGCGCTTCAACCCGCCTTTCACCACGCCCATGGCAAACGAATAGCCCAAGGAGTTGTGCAGGTAGCTGGAGGTCACGTGGCCGACCATGGTCATCGGGATCGCCTGCTTAGTGTTGAACACCAGTTGCGCGCCTTCCGGCAGCCATTTGGTCGGGTCGATCGGCTTCAGGCCCACCAGTTGCTTGCGTTGATCACGCACGCAGTCTTCACGGTTCATGCCACGCTGACCGATCCACGAGAACGGTTTGGTGCGCCCGACACACCAGCCCATGTTCAAGTCATCAGGAGTCATCGACCCGTCAGTGTCCTGACCGACGATGATGAAACCCTTCTCGGCCCGCAGAATGTGCATGGTCTCGGTGCCGTACGGGGTCAGGTTGTATTGCTTGCCGGCCTCGACGATTTTTTCCAGCACGCCCATCGCATAGTCGGCTTGCACGTTGACTTCGTACGACAGTTCACCGGTAAACGAAATCCGGAACACCCGCGCTGGCACACCGCCGACCAGACCTTCTTTCCAGGTCATGAACGGGAAGGCTTCGTTGCTCAGGTCGATGTCGGTGACGTGGCTGAGCAGCTTGCGGCTGTTCGGCCCGGACAGGGTCATGGTTGCCCAGTGATCCGTCACGGAAGTGAAGTACACCTTCAGTTCCGGCCATTCGGTCTGGTGATAGATTTCCAGCCATTGCAGCACGCGTGCAGCGCCGCCGGTGGTGGTGGTCATCACGAAATGGTTGTCGGCGAGGCAGGCAGTTACGCCATCGTCGAAGACCATGCCGTCTTCTTTACACATCAGGCCGTAGCGCGCCTTGCCCACATCGAGCTTGGTCCAGGCGTTGGTGTAGATGCGATTGAGGAACTCACGGCAATCCGGGCCCTGGATATCGATCTTGCCCAGGGTCGACGCGTCCAGCAGGCCGACGCTGTCGCGCACGGCTTTGCATTCGCGTTTCACGGCGGCGTGAATGTCTTCACCGGTTTTCGGGAAGTACCACGGACGCTTCCACTGACCGACGTCTTCAAACTCGGCACCGTTTTTCACATGCCAGTGATGCAGTGCGGTGTGACGCACTGGCTCGAAGATGTGCCCACAGTGACGGCCGGCCACAGCGCCGAAAGTGACCGGCGTGTAGTTCGGGCGGAACATGGTGGTGCCCATCTGCGGGATGGTCACGTTCAGCGAACGGGCGGCGATGGCCAGGCCGTTGACGTTGCCGAGCTTGCCCTGGTCCGTACCGAAACCCAGTGCGGTGTAGCGTTTGACGTGCTCGACCGACTCGAAGCCTTCGCGGGTCGCCAGTTCGATGGCGGCGGCGGTGACGTCGTTTTGCAGGTCGACGAATTGCTTCGGCGCTCGTGCGGTGTTCTTCTCGTGTGGCACCTGGAACAGCGCCAACGTAGGCTCTTCCACACGGCTCAGGGCTTTTGGCAGTACGCCTTCGACCGTTTGAAACCCGGCTTCGGCAGCGGCACGAGCGCCCCCTTCAAAACCATCGGCCAGGGAATCGCCGAGGCCGTAGACGCCGTTGATGCCACCCACGCACACGCGTTTTTGCGGTGCTTCGCCCGGTACGAAACCGAGGATGTCTTCACGCCAGATCGGCTTGCCACCCAAGTGCGAAGCCAGGTGAACCACCGGGCTGTAACCACCGGAGCTGGCGACGATGTCGCATTCGAGCCACTCACCTGGGCTGGTGACGGCGTGGGCTTTGACATCAATCGCAGCGACGCGAGCCGCAGTAACGTGCTTGCTGCCACGGGCCTCGATCACGGCGCTTCCGGTCAGAATGCGAATGCCTTTGGCACGTGCTTCTTCAACCAAGGCACCACGCGGATTGCTGCGAGCATCGGCGATGGCGACGACTTGCAGGCTGGCGTCGAGCCAATCCAGCGCCACGCGGTAGGCGTGATCGTTGTTGGTCGATAGCACCAGTTTTTTGCCCGGCGCTACGCCGTAACGGCGTATGTAAGTCGAGACTGCACCAGCAAGCATATTGCCCGGCACGTCGTTGTTGCCGTAAACCAGTGGACGCTCGTGAGCGCCGGTGGCAAGAACCACACGTTTGGCGCGAACCCGGTGGATGCGTTGACGCACCTGGCCAATCGGTGCGCGGTCGCCGAGGTGATCGGTCAGACGCTCGTGAATGGTCAGGAAGTTATGGTCGTGGTAACCGTTGACCGTGGCGCGCGGCAACAGCAGCACGTCCGGGGTGTCTTTGAGCTCAGCGATGACGCTGGCGATCCATTCGGCGGCAGGCTTGCCGTCGAGGCTTTCGCGGGAGTCGAGCAGGCTGCCGCCGAACTCTTCCTGTTCATCAGCGAGGATCACACGGGCACCGCTGCGCGCGGCGGCCAATGCAGCGGCCAGGCCAGCAGGGCCACCGCCGACGATCAGCACGTCGCAGTGCTGGTTCATGTAGTCGTAGGTGTCCGGATCGTTCTCGGTCGGCGAGCGGCCAAGACCGGCGGCTTTACGAATGTACTTCTCGTAAGTCATCCAGAACGATTGCGGGTACATGAAGGTTTTGTAGTAGAAGCCCGGTGGCATCAGCTTGCCGCCGACCTTGCCGAGGATCCCCATCATGTCGTTGTTGACGCTCGGCCAGCCGTTGGTGCTGGTGGCGACCAGGCCTTGATACAGCGCTTGTTGCGTGGCGCGCACGTTCGGAATCTGCGTGGCTTCAGTCGCGCCGATCTGCAGCACGGCATTCGGCTCTTCGGCGCCAGCAGCGAAGATGCCGCGCGGACGGGAATACTTGAAGCTGCGACCGATGATGTCGACGCCGTTGGCCAGCAGGGCGGCGGCCAGCGAGTCACCTTCAAAGCCTTTGTAGCTCTGGCCGTTGAAGGTGAAGTTCAGCACTTTGTTGCGGTCGATCCGTCCACCGTTGGACAGGCGATTGATCTGGCTCATACCTTCGCTCCCAGAGCCTGCGCGGCCGCTTTCGGACTTTCAGTCTTGTCGGTGAACTGCGGCTTGGTGCCGATCTTGTAGGTCTCGAGAATCTCGTAGGTCACGGTGTCGCGGGTGACGTTGAAGTACTGACGGCAACCGGCGACGTGATCCCACAACTCGTGGTGCAGACCGCGAGGGTTATCGCGGAAGAACATGTAGTCGCCCCACTCCTCATCGGTACAGGTGGTCGGGTCCAGTGGACGCGGGATGTGCGCCTGGCCGGATGCATGGAATTCCTCTTCGGAGCGCAGTTCGCCGCAGTGAGGACAGAAGATATGCAACATGGGGATTTCTCCTGTTAGTGGGCAACCGCAGCAGCGCCGTGTTCATCGATCAACGCACCGTTGTGGAAACGGTCGATGGAGAAAGGTGCGGCCAGTGGGTGCATTTCACCCTTGGCCAGACTCGCGGCAAACACGTTGCCCGAGCCAGGTGTTGCCTTGAAGCCACCGGTGCCCCAACCGCAGTTGAAGAACATGTTCGGCACCGGAGTTTTCGAGATGATCGGGCAGGCATCCGGGGTGGTGTCGACGATGCCGCCCCACTGACGGTTCATGCGTACGCGGGACAGTACCGGGAACATCTCGACGATGGCCTGAATGGTGTGCTCGATCACCGGGTACGAACCACGCTGACCGTAGCCGTTGTAGCCGTCGATACCGGCGCCGATCACCAGGTCGCCTTTGTCGGACTGGCTGATGTAACCGTGTACGGCGTTGGACATGATCACGCTGTCGATAATCGGCTTGATCGGCTCGGACACCAGCGCTTGCAGCGGGTGGGATTCGATCGGCAGGCGGAAACCGGCGAGTTTGGCCATGTGCCCGGAGTTACCGGCGGTCACCACACCGACGCGCTTGGCGCCGATGAAACCCTTGTTGGTTTCCACACCGATGCACACGCCGTTTTCCTTGCGGAAGCCGATCACTTCGGTCTGCTGAATCAGGTCGACGCCCAGTGCGTCAGCCGCACGGGCAAAGCCCCACGCCACGGCATCGTGACGGGCCACGCCGCCGCGCCGCTGGACGGTGGCGCCCATCACCGGGTAGCGAGTGTTCTTGGAGCAGTCGAGGTACGGAATCTCGTCGGCCACTTGTTTGGCATCGAGCAATTCGCCGTCCACGCCGTTGAGGCGGTTGGCGCTGACCCGACGCTCGGAATCACGAATGTCTTGCAGGGTGTGGCACAGGTTGTAAACGCCGCGCTGGGAGAACATCACGTTGTAGTTCAGGTCCTGAGACAGGCCTTCCCACAGTTTCATCGCGTGTTCGTACAGGTGCGCCGACTCGTCCCACAGGTAGTTGGAGCGAACGATGGTGGTGTTGCGCGCGGTGTTACCGCCGCCCAGCCAGCCTTTTTCGACCACGGCCACGTTGGTGATGCCGTGCTCTTTGGCGAGGTAGTAGGCGGTCGCCAGACCATGCCCGCCACCGCCGACGATGACCACGTCATAGACCTTTTTAGGGGTCGGCGTGCGCCACATTTTCTGCCAGTTTTCGTGATGGCTGAGGGAGTGTTTGAAGAGGCCGAAGCCCGAGTAGCGTTGCATAGTCATTTACTCCAAAACCGCGCTCAGCGATAAACCGGGAAGTCCGCGCACAGGGCCGAAACCTGCTCGGCGACATTGGCCTCGACATCGGCATCGCCGAGGTTGTCGAGGATGTCGCAGATCCAGCCGGCCAGCGTGACGCACTGGGTCACCTTGAAGCCGCGCGTGGTCACCGCCGGGGTGCCGATGCGCAGGCCGGAGGTCACGAACGGCGACTGTGGATCGTTCGGGACAGCATTCTTGTTCACAGTGATGTGGGCGCGACCGAGTGCTGCATCCGCGTCTTTGCCGGTGAGGCCCTGACGGATCAGGCTGACCAGGAACAGGTGGTTGTCGGTACCGCCGGACACTACATCGTAGCCGCGTTTGATAAACACGCCCGCCATGGCCTGGGCGTTGTCGATCACTTGTTGTTGATAGGCCTTGAAACCAGGTTCCAAAGCTTCCTTGAAGCACACTGCTTTACCAGCGATGACGTGCATCAGCGGGCCGCCTTGGGCACCGGGGAATACCGCAGCGTTGAGCTTCTTCTCGATTTCTTCGTTGGACTTGGCCAGGATCAGGCCGCCACGTGGACCGCGCAGGGTCTTGTGGGTGGTGGTGGTCACCACGTCGGCGTACGGCAGCGGGTTCGGGTACAAACCGGCAGCCACCAGACCGGCGACGTGCGCCATGTCGACGAACAGCAGGGCACCGACTTTGTCGGCGATCTGCCGGAAGCGTGGGAAGTCGAGGGTTTTGGAGTAAGCCGAGAAGCCGGCAACGATCATCTTCGGCTTGCACTCGACGGCCAGGCGCTCGACTTCGTCGTAATCGATCAGACCGGTCTTGGTGTCGATGCCGTACTGCACGGCGTTGTACAGCTTGCCCGAGGACGACACTTTGGCGCCGTGGGTCAGGTGACCGCCATGGGCCAGGCTCATGCCGAGGATGGTGTCGCCAGGCTGGATCAGGGCCAGATACACAGCGCTGTTAGCTGAAGAGCCGGAGTGCGGCTGGACGTTGGCATAATCGGCACCGAACAATTGCTTGGCGCGTTCGATGGCCAGGGCTTCGACCTTGTCGACATGCTCGCAACCACCGTAGTAGCGCTTGCCCGGATAGCCTTCGGCGTATTTGTTGGTCAGGCCACTGCCTTGCGCTTCCATGACGCGTTTGCTGGTGTAGTTCTCAGACGCGATCAGCTCGATGTGATCTTCCTGACGTTGCTCCTCGGCATTCATCGCCGCCAGCAGTGCATCGTCGTAACCCTGGATCTGGTCTTGCTTGCTGAACATCGCGTCTCTCCCAGCGGCATCTGTGCGCCATTCGTCTCGGTAAGGCACTGGCATGACGGCAGTGCCCTTTGATGCCGATGGTATGACCGGCGCAGACAGGTCAAATGCCTACGGACGCCACGCAAAGGTGCGTTTACGACATGAGCCGAAATGCCTGACCGGACACGCCCCCCGAACCACCAAGGATCCCTGTGGGAGCGAGCCTGCTCGCGAAGGCGGTGTGTCAGTAAACATCCATGCTGCTGACACACCGCCTTCGCGAGCAGGCTCGCTCCCACAAGGGTCAGGTGGCGATTTGGCGGACGAGTAACAGCAGGAAAAAATGCAGGGGATACAGGGCATACGCCCAACGCCGCATCGGCGGTGGATGAATGCCCTTGGCATGTCGCAAAAGCGCCATTCCCAACAATGGCGCAATCAGACAAGCGGCAATCCCCGGCACCGCAGCACTGTTACCCAGCTTCGCGGCTTGAATCAGTACCCGCCATTCATTGGCCGCTAGGCAAACCAGCCCCGGCAGCAGCGCGAAATACCAGGGACGCCGGATCACCAGCAACATCGCCAGCGGCAACAACACGCCGAAGAAACCAAACATCAGTCGCTCCGGGAACACGGCTGCCAGCGTCAAAGCGGCAACCGCCAGCAGTCGCGATTGCAGCGTCCGGTGCTGCCAGCCAAGCGCAACCAACAGGCCGAGGGCCAGCGTGGGCAACACGTTCAAGGTGTCGGGATCAGGAATAAACATCCGGTAAGGAATCTCGCTGATAACGCTGAACAGCAGCAACCAGCCCAAATACCGCCATTGATGTGTCACGTCCCGTGCACGGGAAACATTCACCGCCATCGCCAAACAAAACCACGGAAACGCCAGTCGTCCCGGGACATACAGCAGATCGACGGAATAACCGACATATCGCAGGTGATCGAGCACCATGCTCAAAAGCGCCAGCCACTTGAGCAGATCCAGTGCCCCATCCCGTTGAGTCATGTGCATAATTGCCCGTCGTCTTTGTGTTTTTCTGTCAGACGCATCGCGTGTGCTCCCCGGATGATCTTCGGTACAGTGCGCACCATCATTGACCACGAGTCGCTTCACCATAGGCGACTCGACCACGGAAAGCAGGGCCATGACCGATAAGAGCCAACAATTCGCCAGCGACAACTATTCCGGTATCTGCCCTGAAGCCTGGGCGGCCATGGAACAGGCCAACCACGGCCACCAGCGCGCTTACGGCGACGATGAATGGACCGCTCGCGCGTCCGACGATTTCCGCAAACTGTTCGAAACCGACTGCGAGATCTTCTTCGCCTTCAACGGCACCGCCGCGAACTCGCTGGCCCTGTCGTCGCTGTGCCAGAGTTACCACAGCGTGATCTGCTCGGAAACTGCCCACGTCGAAACCGACGAATGCGGCGCCCCGGAATTCTTCTCCAACGGTTCCAAACTGCTGATCGCCCGTACTGAAAACGGCAAGCTGACCCCGGAATCGATCCGCGAAGTCGCCCTCAAGCGCCAAGATATTCACTACCCGAAACCGCGCGTCGTGACCCTGACCCAGGCCACTGAGGTCGGTAGCGTCTACACCCCGGAAGAAATCCGTGCCATCAGCGCCACTTGCAAAGAACTCGGCCTGAACCTGCACATGGACGGCGCGCGCTTCTCCAATGCGTGTGCGTTCCTCGGCTGCTCGCCAGCGGACCTGACCTGGAAGGCCGGCGTCGACGTGCTGTGCTTCGGCGGCACGAAAAACGGCATGGCGGTCGGCGAGGCGATTCTGTTCTTCAACCATAAACTGGCTGAAGACTTCGACTATCGCTGCAAACAGGCCGGTCAACTGGCTTCGAAGATGCGCTTCCTGTCGGCGCCATGGGTCGGGATCCTGGAAAACGACGCCTGGCTCAAATACGCCCACCACGCCAACCGCTGCGCGCAGTTGCTGGCCGAACTGGTGAGCGACATTGCGGGCGTGGAACTGATGTTCCCGGTACAGGCCAACGGCGTGTTCCTGCAACTCTCGGAACCAGCCATCGCCGCACTGACCGCCAAGGGCTGGCGCTTCTACACCTTCATCGGCAACGGCGGCGCACGCTTCATGTGCTCGTGGGACACCGAAGAAGCGCGCGTACGGGAATTGGCCGCCGACATCCGCGAAGTCATGTCCCGCTGATCCCCACGCGCTGCCACTGATCATTCCCACGCTCCGCGTGGGAATGCCTCCGGGGACGCTCCGCGTTCCGGCCTCACCCGCGACGCAACGCCGAAACCGTTATGACGCAGAGCGTCACGGTCTGCATTCCCACGCAGAGCGTGGGAACGATCAGTTGTCGCGAGTTGATCTACATTGTCAGCGAGCGGTGTTGATCCGCTCTCATAACAATAATCAGGAGCGCACGCATGTCATTGAAAGGCAAAACCCTGTTCATCACTGGCGCCAGCCGCGGTATCGGCCGTGAGATCGCGCTGCGCGCGGCGCGTGACGGGGCCAACATTGTGATTGCGGCCAAAAGCGCCGAGCCACACCCCAAGTTGCCGGGCACGATTTTCAGTGTGGCGCAGGAAGTCGAAGCGGCGGGTGGCCAGGCGTTGGCCTTGCAAGTGGATGTGCGTGACGAAGACGCGGTGCGAAAAGCGCTGGCCCAGGCCAACGAGCATTTCGGCGGCATCGATGCGCTGATCAACAATGCCGGCGCCATCAAGTTGACCGGGGTTCAACACATCGAGCTCAAGCGCTTCGACCTGATGCACCAGATCAATACCCGCGCCGTATTGCTGTGCAGCCAGGCCGCCCTGCCCTATCTGAAAAAAACCGGCGGGCACATTCTCAATCTTTCGCCGCCATTGAATCTCGCGACCAAGTGGTTCGCCCAGTACAGCCCCTACACCGTGACCAAATACGGCATGAGCATGCTGACCCTGGGCATGAGCGAGGAATTCAAGAACTACGGCATCAGCGTCAACTCGCTGTGGCCGCAGACGATGATTGCCACCGCCGCCATCGAATTTCAGCTCGGTTCACGGGAATCGTTCAAACATGCGCGCACGCCGGAGATCATGGCGGATGCGGCCCACGTCATTCTGGACAGCAGTGGTCGCAGCATCAGCGGGCGGTTGCTGATTGATGAAGAGGTGCTGAGAGAACACGGGGTAACGGAATTTGAGCACTATCGGTTCGCGCCTGATTCAACCGAAACGCTGATGCCGGATCTGTTTATCGACTGACGCTGTCCCCGCGAAAACGTCGATCCTGTCCTACGGACGGGGTCGGCGCAGATGTTCTCAAATTGTTTCAATCGCTGCTTTTCAGAAACGGACTACTCCAGAGACTACATAAACCCGGGAAGTCCTCGTCCTAGACTGCCGAATCCTATTTCAAACAAGGAATGGCAGCGATGGCAAATCCCGGCTACATGACGATCACAGGCAAGACTCAAGGCCTGATTTCAGCGGGTTGCTCGACCCCGGAGTCGGTTGGCAACAAGTATCAGGCGGCACACACCGATGAAATCATGGTGCTAGCCTACAGCCACAACCTGACCAACGATGGCAACCTCGGCAAGCCCACCCACTTTCCGGTCATCGTCACCAAAAATGTCGACAAATCCTCGCCGCTGCTGACCCAGGCACTCGCAAACAGAGAAGAGCTCGACTGCACGATCAGTTTCTATCGCACATCCGCCATGGGGCAGCAGGAAAAGTATTTCACCGTCGCCCTCGACGGGGCCGTTGTCGCCAACCTGACACAAGACGTACCCCATGTAATTCAGCTAAACGACGCCGAGCCTCAGGAGTTGCTGGCGTTGCGCTACCGGGGCATCAGCTGGGTTCACCACATGGCCGGCACCACCGGGTATGCCACGTGGGGCGAAGAGGGTTGACGCTCGAGCACCACGACGTCTGGGACGTCCAAAGCGCCGCCGCCAAACTGATCGGGCATGCCCACTCGATCAGCGCCCGTCACCTGGCTTTCGGCACGGCCCGCGTGCGATTCAACCAGCAGGCCGCCGACTACGCCAAGCGCATCGCCGATGAAGTCATCTCAGGCCGCAAGACTCCGGAACAAGGGATACGGGCGCTGGCTCAGGAACAGCACAACCTCTTGAGCCAGTCTCGACGCTTGATGTTGAAGAAGCATGGCGCGATCCCCGAATTGGTCAAGCAAACGCCGCTGTCGATGCTCACGCAAGCGGCGCCACAACCCGACCCGGAGCGTCTGTTGCGGGCCGTGCATGCGCAGAATCTCAAAGCCCTGAACACGAGTGTCAAAAACACCACACACGCCCCCCGTCCAGCGTCCCGCGTTCCCGGTTTTTTCCCTCGGGAACGCTGGCCGGCGGAAGTTCCAGCACCAGAGGAGCCGGGGTTTTATATCGTGCCCAAAAGCATCACCGGCGAGAAACTCCAGGCTCAGTTGTTCGCGTCTGCCAACCCGAGCGTCATCGCTAAATTCAGAAGTGTGAATCCGAATCTGGATCTGGTTAAAGCCGGATCGATGATTGTTCTGAGCGATCCGAACAATCAGCAATGTACGTATGAAGAATCGCTGCTGATGCAAACCGCTCAGATCGTCAGCGCGACGCTGAAGCCGTTGACGGTGGAGGAGGCGGATTTTATGGCGCAGCACTATGACGTCATTAAGAGAACGCTCTCCGATGGCTCCAAAGTGATTGGCGTCACCACGGCCATGGCGTCCAATCATTTGGATGGCATAAAAACCGTTCTGAAAGACATCGAGACCTTGCATACAAATGCCCTTGAGGCCAATCGCAGCCTGAATTCAAAGTCATTCAAAAAGCAGCGTGCCCAACTACTCCAAAGTCTGGACGGCCAACTCACCAAGTTGACGAAAAAAACCATAGGCCTCCCTGATCATCCAAACCTGAAAACTGCACTTGGCATCGATCACCCCCACTTGGTACACCGCTGGAGAAAAGCCGGCGGGATCGGCCAGATTCCCGGCTATGCCACTCATATTCAGGCCGTCACCAAGGCATCGCAGTACGTTAAATATGGCGGCTGGATTGGCACAGCCGTGGGAGGTGGCGCATCTGCCATGAAGGTTCAGGATGTTTGCAGGAGTGGAAGTATCGAGGCATGTCAAAAAGTGAAATTCACTGAGACCGGAAGCTTTTTGGGTGGGTTGGGTGGCGGAATAATTACCGGCGCAATTATTAACTTAACTGCCGCGACGATTTGCGTGGGGGTTGGCGTGCCGACAGGGGGGCTCGGCACTGTCCTTTGCGGTGCACTAGTAGCAGGAGTTGGGGCCTACGCAGGAGGCGTTATGGGCGAAAAGGGCGGTGAAGAGCTCGCAGAGATAGTATATGAGGTTGTTAGATGACACTTCGCACTTCAGAAATTATATTTTTAATGGTTGGAATTGTAGACTTCACAGGCGTATTCATCCTGATTGGAATTATGTTATACGTCGCCAAAACAAAAACCGGAATAATATTGAACCATCTGACAAACAGTTCAATTTCCAACCGAGTTATAACGCTGTGGCACGGAGGACCATGGGGGCGAATCTACATGATGGGCGAAATTTTCGGCATTATGATAAATCCCGAACTTTACATTAACGCCGGAACCCTTAGTGCAAAAGACATAGAAAAATTTCCTCACAAGCTAAGGAAAAATTTAATCACCCTACATAAATTAGTTTTTATATTTTGGGCTGTCATGATGTGCCTAGGTTTAGTCGCTTGGTTAGACCTTGTTTAATGCCGAGACTGATGAGTTATGGCGGGTGGATATATTGGTGAAAAAAGTGGCGAGCACACCGCAGAATGGATCTACGAGAGAATCAAATGATCGTTGGCATTGCAAAAGATATACTGATGCTTACTGCCGCCATTAGTTTCGCGGGAGTCATAATAGTTAATGCAATTTCGCTATATATCGCAAAAACAAAAATGGAAATTATATTAAACAGCCTTCAAAACAGCTCTATCGCGCCCTCTCTGCTGATGCTATGGCACGGAGGTTTCCAGGGGCGAATATATATGATGGGAGAAATTTTCGGCTTTCTAAAAAGTCCCGCAATCTACATTTATCAAGGAAAATTAAGCGCGAAAGATATTAAGAATTTCCCTCCCAACCTAAAACGCACACCACTCACACTGCATAGATATCAGAAGATATTCGGTTTTACATTCATGGGCTTTGGCTTACTTGTCACATTTGAACTAATTTAAAATGCAACTATTAACCCTCATTCGATCTCCCCTGTGGGGAGATCGGCCCATGCCCGCAAACTGTATTCAGAATTCGATCCGCACATCCCCTTTCGGCACACTGCAGCACGACAAAATAAACCCCTCGGCCTCGTCTTCCTCAGTAATCCCGCCGTTGTGGTCCATCTCGACCTCGCCACCCAGTTTCATCACCTTGCACGTACCGCAAATCCCCATCCCGCACGCTTTCGGAATCAACAACCCAAGCTTGGCCGCGGCAGCGTGAACGGTTTCCCCCGGTGCCACACGAATGCTTTTACCGGAGGCGGTGAATTCCACCTGATGCAAGTCCGCCACATCGACTTCGGGCGCATCCGCCGCTTGCTCGGCTTGCTCCACCGCGTCGGCGCGCGCTTCCGGTGGTGTCGCGCCGAACGATTCCTCGTGATAACGCGACATGTCGAAACCGGCGGTCTCGAGCATGCGTTTCACCGCGTTCATGTACGGCGTCGGGCCGCAGCAGAAGACTTCGCGTTCAAGGAAGTCCGGTGCCATCAGCTCCAGCATCTTGTGGTTCAGGTAACCGCGATAACCGGCCCACGGCTCGCCCAGACCATGCTTCTCGCAGATCAGGTGCAGGCTGAAGTTATCAATCCGCGACGCCATGTGTTCCAGCTCGCGGTGGTAAATGATGTCTTTGGGCGAACGGGCGCTGTGGATAAACACCATGTCGACGTTGCCGTTGGTGTCGTAGAACCAGCGCGCCATGGACATGACCGGCGTGATGCCGACGCCGCCGCTGAGGTACAGCACTTTCGGTGCGGTGAAGTCCATGGCGTTGAACAGACCGACCGGCCCGTGCACCGCCAGCTCCTGGCCTTCATGCAGGGTGTCGTGCAGCCAGTTGGAGACCTTCCCGCCCGGCACACGCTTGATGGTCACCGAAAAACTGTACGGCACCGAAGGCGAGCTGGAAATGGTGTAGGAGCGCATGATCGGCACGCCTTCGATTTCCAGCTCCAGGGTGACAAACTGCCCCGGCTTAAAGAAGAACATGATCGGCTGGTCGGCCATGAAGCAGAAGGTGCGCACATCCCAGGTTTCCTGGATGACTTTGACGCAACGGACGATGTGTCGACCATTGGCCCAGGTCTGGGTCGTTACCGGATTCAGGAAGCTGTTGGACATGCTGTTCTCCACCGCCGATGCTCGGCCTTATGTTGGCGATTCTGCGTAACGCGCGGACCACCCATTTACCTATCTGCGACATTCACATACTTATCGCGACCAGCCTGCATCTACCGGGGGTTGCGCGTCGGGAACAGATTGGGCCATGTCGCCCATGGATAAGGTTCCGGGCAACAGCGGCCCCACACTCGCTTCACACAACAACAGTTTCTTTACACCTTGCGTAGCAAACCTGATTAGCCACTATTTCGCCGGCCACACCGAATGGCCATGAGGATCAAATCGATGGACGTCACCGCAAAAATCAGTCTGGGCGATCCACTGGAACCCGCACGCAAGGCCACCGCGCAGATGCTGCAAGAGCGCGAGCGTACTTTCTCGCTGCCGCAGCCGTTTTACTCTGACGAGCGGCTGTTTGATATCGACATGCAGGAAATCTTTCAGAAAGAGTGGTTGATCGCCGGCATGACCTGCGAGATCCCGACCAAGGGCAACTACCTGACCCTGCAGGTCGGCAAGAACCCGATCATCGTGATTCGTGGCGCCGACGGCGTGGTGCATGCGTTCCACAACGTCTGCCGTCACCGTGGTTCGCGTCTGTGCACCAGCGAAAAAGGCAAGGTCGCCAAACTGGTCTGCCACTACCACCAGTGGACGTATGAGCTGGACGGTCGCCTGCTGTTCGCCGGCACCGAAATGGGCGCCGACTTCGACATGAACCAGTACGGCCTCAAGCCGGTGAACGTGAAAACCGCTGGCGGCTACATTTTCATCAGCCTGTCGGAAAACCCGCCGGCCATTGATGACTTCCTGTCGACGTTGAACCATTACATGGAACCGTACGACATGGAGAACACCAAGGTGGCGATTACCACCACCTTGATGGAAAAGGCCAACTGGAAACTGGTACTGGAAAACAACCGCGAGTGCTACCACTGCAACGCGTCGCACCCGGAACTGTTGAAAACCTTGCTGGAGTGGGACGACGTCACCGACCCGCGCGCCGACCAGGCCTTCAAGGACCACGTCGCCGCCTCCGCCGCGGCCTGGGAAGCCGAGAAAATTCCTTACGCCCACGCCAGCTTCGGCCTGCGCAACCGCATCGTGCGCATGCCGCTGCTCAAAGGCACCGTGTCGATGACCCTGGACGGTAAACAGGGCTGCGCCAAACTCATGGGCCGCATCAAAAACCCGGACCTGGGCTCGATGCGCATCCTGCACCTGCCGCACTCGTGGAACCACTGCATGGGCGATCACATCATCGTGTTCACCGTGTGGCCGATCAGCGCCCAGGAAACCATGGTCACCACCAAGTGGATCGTCCATAAAGACGCGGTCGAAGGCGTGGACTACGACGTGGAGCGCATGCGCAAGGTCTGGGACGCCACCAACGATCAGGACCGCCGCCTGGCCGAAGAGAACCAGCGCGGGATCAACTCCACCGCGTACCAGCCAGGGCCTTACTCCAAGACCTATGAGTTTGGCGTGGTGAACTTTGTGGACTGGTACAGCGAGCGTTTGCTGAACAACCTGGGGGCTGAACCGGCGCCGTACCTCAAAGGTGTTCCTGTACAAGGCTGACAGAGCTAAAAGCATCGCGAGCAAGCTCGCTCCCACATTTGATCTGTGTCGTTCACAAATCCCCTGTGGGAGCGAGCCTGCTCGCGATGGCGCCCTCCCCAACAACACATCCTCCCCCGATATCCCTCTCCCCATTCAGAACTGTACGAAATAAGACCTATTCCGTTCAGCGCTATGCCGCCCGCACCTCCCAGCCTTCCACAAACAAGTTATCCACACCTCCACCCACAGCTATTGGGGACAAGTGTGCTTTTACAGAAAACTTTCTCCACAGAAACCGAAGAAAATCCGTGACTTATCCAGAAGCACGGTTTTAAACAGCGACTGGTTGTTTTTTAATCAAAACCCTGCAGGGCAAGTTCGACGTGGCTTGCAGAGGATGGCGAACACCTTATCCACAGAAGCGCCAACAGACTTTGGGGGCAACTTCCATCGATCTGTGGAAAACCGCTGAATGCCGCGATAAATCGGGGTTTCCGGGAGATTTAGCGGTCAAAACCGATCAATTGATCGTTTTTTAATCAACCACCTGAAGCACCCGGTTTACATGCCCTGTAGCGGTTAGCAAACATCTTATCCACAGAAGCGCCAACAGAGATTGGGGGCAAGTATTGGAGAGTTGGAAACCTTATCCACCGCAAAAAGCCAGTAAAAACCGCTAGTTAGGCTGGTTGTTTTTTGCACGAAGGCTTGCAGGGCTTGATTTGTATGGGATGTAGAGAGGGGCAAACACGTTATCCACAGAAGCGCTCACAGGGTTTGTGGGTAAATCAGATTTTATTCACGCACGAGCGACCTGACTCGGGGTCCAGGTTCAATTCATAGTCATTGAATGCTCGCCACCCAAGCAAAATTGAAGGCACGTACTGTCCCGACACCAACGACGGAGGAATGGTGAAGCCCGGGTAGTATTTGTAGGTCACAACAGTGATCTTCCCGGACAAATCCAAATCACCCTTGAACGTCTGGTGGCGCGAGTTTTCGGCGACGCTAATGGGCAAGTCACCGGGCGATGCCGACGTCAGGTAATCCACATTCCCGGTATCAACAATCGCCAGCGTCGCCCGACGATCCAGTCGCGCGGCAACGGTCAGTCTTTGATTGATGTCCGCACGCGAATAGGTAATGGGTGAATCACATCGCGCCGGCGGTTCAGCGTTGAGTTCCAGGGTCTTTTTAGTGAGCTTCAAACGCCCCAACTTTCCGATCAGATCCAGCCCCAACAAGTTATCCCGGTCACTGACAAACACCAGGACGTTCCTGAACTCGCTCTCGCCGATCTTCAAAGACTCGAAGATCCCGAGTTTGGCCGACAGGTCATGTTCCCCATAAAACGTGCTGTAGCCGTAATGGGAGTCGGTTAATAACCTGATGCCCATGCGCTTCGCGGTTTCTGCGTTGACCCGTGTTTGCGGTGCGCCGGTGTCGACAATAAAGCGTGACGAAACACCATTGGCGGCTTTGACGTCGATGTAGGGCAGCACTTCGTCCGTGACGTAACCCTCACTGGGGTGCGGATAAATCGTCAACACCTCGTGCCGTCGAGAGCGGGTCACCGAAAAATCGCCGACTGCACGCAGGGTGGCTAGCGATTGGCGGCCAAACACGGAAAACAAGACGTTGAGTTCGGGATCACTCGCGATAGCCTGAGCATGGCGGCCCTTGATCGCCAGGTAGTAATCAGGCAGCTGATTGGCGGCTTTGGCCTCGAACATTCGGGCGAAAACGGACACTGAACAATTGAGGTTATTTTCGGCGTCCAGCACCTTATCGCAGTGCTGGCGCAGTTGGGCCAAGGACGCTGTTTGCCCTTGCTCTGACTCTAGCCACCTGTAAAAGTCCTGATCGGACTCAGTGTTGACAGCCGCCATCAACCCCGCAGGCATGCACATCACCGTACAGAGCAAGCAGGTCGCACGCCTACACAACACCTTCATGTTCAACCCACGCATAAAAACGGGTTTTATGACTCAGCGCTGAACCTTTGATGCCCCTTTAACCAGCGCACAGCAAATTGTAGCTCACCGCGTAGCAGGTCGAGAGGCAGCCTTTATGGCCGGTACATCAAATAGGCTTCCCCCGTGACCCGAATCATCGGGTGGGGCGTGATCCGGCAGGTATCCACGATACGAAAGCCATGCCGCTCGTAAAACCGCCTGGCGCCGGTGTTGGCGGCGTAGTCGATCAGGCTCAGGCCATTGAGCCCCAACTGGTTGGCACGGTCGTAGGCGTAAGCAAGGAATTGCTTGCCCAGGCCCAGGTTACGCCAACCCTCATGTAGCGCGAGGCTGGAGATATACAGGGTGTCGGGGATTTCCATTTTGGCGTACGGCGCCATCACCGGATCGGTAACGGGGGCGGCCATCGGGTCGTAGCGCATCACGTAGCTGTGCATCATGCCGATGACATTGCCTTCGGCCTGTGCAATCAGGCAGTTTTGCCAGGAAAAGTCTACGTCATCGCGGGCGTAACGACTGGCGCCCACATCAAGCAAATCCTGGCCGGGCTGTGCCAATTGGCTCCAGATGTAATCCGCGGCTCCTTCTGATGAAATCTGAAACAACCGAGCTATCTCCCGCGCATCGCTGCGCAGGGCCGAACGAAATTCAACTGCCATTTACCTGCCCCCACAGGACCGCTAGCGGACCACGCCTTCTTCAATCAGTAACTTGAGAATGGCTTCGGCACCGGCTTGCGCCGTAACGCCTTTAAGCACCTGCCCGCCCCCACCACTGGCCTTGGCCGTGGCTGCTTTCATCCGGTCCGCGCCGCTCTTGGCCTTGATCACCTTGAGGCGTTTTGGCCGCGGCTTAGCCGGTTGCAACGTGGCGACCGCGAGCAATTCATCGTCGATCACTTCGACTTCTTCGGCTTGCAGCACACCCCGTCGAGCCGGACCGTAGGCGCTCTGCCGAGGCTTCGGCGCGGCATTATCCACAGTGGCGAGAAACGGCAAACGCACTTTCAAGCGACGGCGCTGACCGCGCGGCAACGCCTGTAGAACCAGCGCCGATTGACCGTCGATGGATTCCACCTGCGCCAATCCGACCACCAACGGCCAGCCGAGGCTTTCCGCCAGCAGGAACGGCAACATGCCCGAACCTTCACCGGTTTCTGCCTGAGTGCCGGTCAGCACGACCTGCGCCCCCGCATCGCGCAAATAAGCGGTCAGCGCCGGCAAGGCATCGGCGCCCGACGGTTGTTCCAGCACATGTAGCTGTTCCAGACCCATGCCCAGATAAGCGCGCAATGCCGGTTCCGCGACGTCGCCGGCATGCAGCACTTGCAGGTTATCCCCGGCCAGTTGCAGGCCCAGTTCCACCGCCCGCGCATCCTGCTCCGCGCGACGTGGCCGGCCGGAGGTCGGGTGGGCGCCGATGGACACCAGGCTGATGATTTTCGTGCTCATAACCCTTTCCTTCCCTTAAGCCGCATCGCGCTTGGCGTCGTTGCGGTATGCCGCTACCGCATCGATCAAGGCTTGAAGAATCTCGGCGCTCTCGCCGATCACCGACAGATCGGCCCGTTTGATCATGTCGCAGCCAGGGTCGAGGTTGATCGCCACCACCTTGTCGCAGGCACCGATGCCTTGCAGGTGCTGGATCGCCCCGGAAATCCCCACGGCCACGTAAACCCGTGCGGTGACCCAGGTGCCGGACGCACCGACCTGGCGGTCCCGCGCCATGAAGCCATCGTCCACCGCCACGCGGGAGGCGCCTTCGGTGGCGCCCAATGCTTCGGCGGTCCTGTGGAAAAGTCCCCAGTCCTTGACCCCGTTGCCACCGGAGAAAATGAACTCGGCTTCGGCCATCGGAATCGCTGCTGGGTCCACCGCCACCGCGCCCAAATCCTCGATACGCGACAAACTGCGCGCCACGGCTGTGGATAACTCAACCGGCAAGGCTTCATGACGGGTTTCGCTGACCGGTTCGGCGCATTCGGCAGCCGCCAGAATCAACCGGGCAACAGGACGCGCGAGGTCTTGCAAGCCAGCACCGGCGCGGCCGATGCATTCCTGATCCTTGACCTGCCAGACCCGCGTGGCCGGGCGCTCGCCCAATGCTGCGGCAAAGCGCCGACCGAGTTCACCACCGCCGCTGCGACTGTCCGGCAGCAACCAGTGACGCGGGCTGAACTGGTTATCCACAGCCCGCAGGCCCTGAACCCGTTGCTCCGGTGCATAACCGCTGAATTCATCACCGTCCAACACTAGCAAGCGATCTACGCCCGCCGTAACAAAGGCGTTTTCCTTGTGCTCGCCGAACACCACGGCCAACACGGCACCGTCCTTGCCGGCCAACTGATGCGCCAGACCGAGCAAATCACGGTCGTGGCTGCTCAAGCGACCACCGACCATGTCCGGCACCACGCTGATGTAAAACGCCGGTGCAGGCACCAGATGCAGCGGCAATTGCACTTCAACAGCGGCAGTGCGTTTAGTCGCCCCGCCCTGCTGAGCGCCGCTGCGGTCAATGCGCTTGATGCCGTTGGGGCCGATAAAACCGATGCCATGCAGATTCTTGCGGATGACGCCGTTCGGGCCCATCCAGCTGTGTTGCGCCGGTTGCATGGCCGCGTGCAGCGGGTGCAAGCGGTTGCGGGCGATCCATTCGGCGCGTGGGTCACGACGGATAATGTCGCTCATCAGTGAGCCTCCGCAGGTTCACGTTGGGCCGGGGCGGCGGGTTTGCTCGGGGCAGCGTCTTCAAGCAACGCGTCGGCCACCAGTTCGGCGATGTCCTTGATCAGCGGACGCGGTTCGACCACGCCTTCGAGCATGGCGGTACATTGTGGACAACCCACGGCCACCAGCTCGGCGCCAGTTTCGCGGATGTCTTCCATGCGCATGTCAGGGATCCGTTGTTTGCCCGGAATGTCGGTGATCGGCGCGCCGCCACCACCGCCGCAGCAGCGTGAGCGGAAACCGGAGCGTTGCATCTCTTTCACTTCAATCCCGAGGGCACGCAGCACGTCACGCGGCGCCTCGTATTCGCCGTTGTAGCGACCCAAGTAGCACGGGTCGTGATAGGTCACGCTGCTGCCTTTGTGCTGGCCGAGATTGAGGGCGCCAGCGCCGATGATTTCCGCCATGTAGGTGCTGTGGTGCTGCACGAGGTAGTTGCCGTCGAAGGCGCCGTACTCGTTTTTCAGCACGTGGAAGCTGTGCGGGTCGCAGGTAACGATGCGATTGAAGCTGTACTTGGCCAGGGTCTGGATGTTGCGTTTGGCCAACAACTGGAACGTCGCTTCGTCGCCCAGACGTCGGGCCACGTCACCACTGTCGCGCTCTTCGAGGCCGAGTACCGCGAAGTCGACCTTGGCCGCTTTCAGCACTTTGACGAAGGCGCGCAGAGTGCGCTGGTTGCGCATGTCGAAGGCACCGTCGCCGACCCAGAACAGCACGTCGACGGATTTCTTTTCGCTTATCAACGTGAGGTTCAGGTCCGCCGCCCAGTTCATCCGCCCACCCGGCGCAAAGCCGCCCGGGTTGTCGGTGGCGATCAGGTTTTCCAGGACTTCGGCGCCCTTGTTCGGGGTCGCGCCTTTTTCCAGGGTCAGATGGCGGCGCATATCGACGATGGCGTCGACGTGCTCGATCATCATCGGGCATTCCTCAACGCAGGCGCGACAGGTGGTGCAGGACCACAGGGTTTCGGCGTCCACCAGACCGTTGACGATCGGTTGATGGGGATTGCCGGCGTGTTCACCAATCGCTTTGCCCGGATAGGGGCTACCGGCGAATTTCGCATCAGTGCCACCGGCCAGGCCGACGACCATGTCCTGAATCAGTTTTTTCGGGTTCAGCGGCTGGCCAGCGGCGTAGGCCGGGCACGCAGCTTCGCATTTACCGCACTGCACACAGGCGTCGAAGCCGAGCAGTTGGTTCCAGGTGAAATCCTTGGGTTTTTCCACGCCCAGCGGCGCGGTCGGGTCGTTCAGGTCCAACGGTTTCAAACCGGTGGAGCGGCCGCCATTAAAGCGCTCGGCGCGGCGGTGCCAGGCCAGGTGCAGCGCACCGGCGAAGGCGTGCTTCATCGGCCCGCCCCAGGTCATGCCGAAGAACAGTTCCGAAACGCCCCACAACACGCCGACGCCAAGGATCGCAGCTACCAGCCAACCACCGAAGTTTTCCGGAAGGATGCCGGCGACCGGCAGGGTCAACAGGAAGAACGATGCCGAGAACGCCAACAGGCTTTTCGGCAAGCGCATCCACGGGCCTTTGGACAAACGCGCTGGCGGGTTGCGCCGACGCAGGTAGACAAAGATCGCGCCGACGAACATCACAGCCGTCATCAGTAACAGCGCATAACCGAGGATGCGGTTATGCAGGCCGAAACCGTGCACCAGAATCGCCAGCACGATGGACGCCACCGCACCACCGGCCGTGGCAACGTGGGTGTTGGCAATGTATTTGTCCCGTGCGACCACATGGTGCAAATCGACCATATAGCGCTTGGGCATGGCGAACAGACCGCCGATCAGGTCGACCTTCGAGGCTCGGCCCCGGCGCCACATAGCCACCCGCCGCAACGCGCCCAGTACCGCAAGGCCCAGGGCAGCGAACAACAGGATTGGAAGAAGGGTGTTCAACATGGTGGAGCTCCCAAAGACCGCAGGGTCTTGCAGGCCAAACTACCTGGATGCCTTGCCCGATTCCCTGTAGGAGCGAGGCTTGCCCGCGAAGGCGATGGATGAGCCGACATCAATGTTGAATGTCAGGACGTCTTCGCGGGCAAGCCTCGCTCCTACAGGGTTATCCACAAGCCGTTAGAAATCCTTACAGAGCCGGAGTGCGTCATAAATGGCGGCGTGGGTGTTGCGCTGCGCCACGCAGTCGCCGATGCGGAACAGCAAATAGCCGTCGCCCGCCTGGCTCAGCGAAGGTTGCGGCTTGATCGCGAACAGGGCTTCGATGTCCATCTGGCCTTTGTTGCGCGACGCGTCCTTCAGCGCGTAATAGATTTCTTCGTCCGGACGCACGCCGTTTTCGACGACGACCTGGTCCACCACCCGCTCCTCTTTGGCGCCGGTGTATTCGTTTTCCAGCACCGCCACCAGCTTGTCGCCTTCGCGGTAGACCTTCTCCAGCATCATGTCCCCGGTCATGATCACTTCTTTCGGGTACATGCTGCGGTAGTACGTCGGGAACGACGTGCCGCCAATCGCCACGCCCGGTTTGATGTCGTCAGTGACGATCTCGACCTGGCTGCCCTTGTCGGCCAGGAAGTCGGCGGTCGACATCCCGGTGAACTCGCAAATGGTGTCGTAGACCAGCACGTTCTTGCCCGGTGCCACCTTGCCGTCGAGGATGTCCCAGCTGCTGACCACCAGGCCTTCAGCCGCGCCCCAATGCTCGTTCTGTTCCAGGAACGGATGACCGCCGACAGCGAGCACCACCACGTCCGGACGCAAGTCGAGAATGGTCGCCGCATCCGCCGCCACGCCCAGGCGCAGGTCAACTTTCAAGCGTGCCAGTTCCAGCTGGAACCAACGGGTGATACCGGCGATCTGGTCCCGTTGCGGGGCTTTCGAAGCGGTGGTGATCTGGCCGCCGATGAATTCTTTCTTCTCGAACAGGGTCACGTCGTGGCCACGTTCAGCCGAGACACGAGCCGCTTCCATCCCGGCAGGACCGGCACCGACCACCACGACTTTGCGTTTCACACCGGTCGACTTCTCGATGATGTGCGGCACGCCCATGTATTCACGGGAGGTCGCGGCGTTCTGGATGCACAGCACGTCCAGGCCTTGATACTGACGGTCGATGCAGTAGTTGGCGCCGACGCATTGTTTGATCTGGTCGACCTGGCCCATTTTGATCTTGGCGATCAAGTGCGGGTCGGCGATGTGGGCGCGGGTCATACCGACCATGTCCACGTAGCCACCTTCCAGAATCCGCGTGGCCTGGTTCGGGTCCTTGATGTTCTGCGCGTGCAGCACCGGGGCCTTGACCACTTCCTTGATACCGGCCGCCAAGTGCAGGAACGGCTCCGGTGGATAACTCATGTTGGGGATAACGTTGGCCAGGGTGTTGTGGGTGTCGCACCCTGAACCCACGACACCAATAAAATCGATCATGCCGGTGTCGTCGTAGTACTTGGCGATCTGCTTCATGTCCTCGTGGGACAAGCCGTCCGGGTGGAACTCGTCACCGCACAGGCGGATGCCGACGCAGAAGTCCGGGCCGACTTCCGCCCGCACAGCCTTGATCACTTCCAGGCCGAAACGCATGCGGTTCTCGAAGCTGCCGCCCCATTCGTCGGTACGTTTGTTGACCCGTGGGCTCCAGAACTGGTCGATCATGTGCTGGTGCACCGCCGACAGCTCGACACCATCCAGGCCTCCGGCCTTGGCCCGCGCCGCAGCGCTGGCGTAGTTGCCGATCACCCGCCAGATTTCTTCCGGCTCAATGGTTTTGCAGGTCGCGCGGTGCACCGGCTCGCGGATGCCCGACGGCGACAGCAGGGTTGGCCAATGTTCGCCGTCCCAACGGGAACGACGGCCCATGTGGGTAATCTGGATCATGATCTTGGCACCATGCTTGTGCATGGCATCGGCCAGGTTCTGGAAGTGCGGAATGATCCGGTCGTCGGCCAGGTTGACCGACTTCCACCAGCCTTGCGGGCTGTCGATGGCCACGCTGGAGGAACCGCCGCAAATCGCCAGGCCGATCCCGCCCTTGGCTTTCTCTTCGTAATACTTGACGTACCGGTCGGTGGTCATGCCGCCGTCGGTGGCATAGACCTCGGCGTGCGCGGTGCTGAGCACGCGGTTACGGATGGTCAGTTTGCCGATCTGGATCGGCTGGAACATTGCTTCGAAAGCCATGGCGGGTTCCTCGACTTACAACGGCTTGACGGTGAACAGGCCGTCGTCGTGGCCTTCTTCGGAGCCACCGTAGACTTGCTCGGCAACCGTACGGATCTTGCTGCCACGGGCTTGCAGAATCTGGTCCATGGCACCGGCAAACCAGCCGGTGAACATGTAGTCGACCTTGCGCCCGACCTTGCCGTAGACGTAGACGAACGCCGAGTGTTCGAGTTTGACGCTGGCGGTGCCTTTGTCGAGGTCGATGTCCTGGATCTTGAACAGGCCCCAGCCACGTTGCGACAGACGCTTCATGTAGTGCTCGAATACCGCGACGCCTTCCAGGCCGTGGCATTCAGCTTCTTTTTCACACCAGTGCCAGGCGGATTTGTAGCCGGCCTTGTAGAGAATTTCAGCGTAGGCTTCGGCGCCGAGCACTTCCTCGATGCCCATGTGGTTATTCACGAAGAAGTGACGTGGCACATACAGCATCGGCAGGGCGTCGGAGGTCCAGACACCGGTTTCGCTGTCGACTTCGATTGGCAATTGCGGGGCGATCTTGGCCATGGAAACTTAACTCCAGAAAATTCGTTGTGTTGCCCGCTGCACGGACGGCAGCGGGAAAGGATTCAGAAGTGCGGCGGCTTATTCGCCCCAGACGTCTTTGAGAACGTTCACCCAGTTCTCGCCCATGATCTTGCGGACCACGCGCTCGGAATGGCCGCGCTTGAGCAGGGTTTCGGTCAGGTTCGGGAACTCGCCGACGGTGCGGATGCCCAGCGGGTTGATGATCTTGCCGAAGCTGGTCAGGCGGCGGGCGTAGCCTTTGTCATGGGTCAGGTATTCGAAGAAGTCCTGGCCATGGCCCTGGGTGAAGTCGGTGCCGATACCGATGGCGTCTTCGCCGACGATGTTCATCACGTACTCGATGGCTTCGGCGTAATCGTCGATGGTCGAATCGATGCCCTTGGCCAGGAACGGCGCGAACATGGTCACGCCGACGAAACCGCCGTGATCGGCGATGAACTTCAGTTCTTCATCGGACTTGTTGCGCGGGTGAATTTTCAGACCCGACGGCAGGCAGTGGGAGTAGCAGACCGGCTTCTTCGATTCGAGGATGACTTCTTCAGAAGTCTTGGAGCCCACGTGGGACAGGTCGCACATAACGCCCACGCGGTTCATCTCGGCGACGATTTCGCGACCGAAACCCGACAGGCCGCCATCGCGCTCGTAGCAGCCGGTGCCCACCAGGTTTTGGGTGTTGTAGCACATCTGCACGATGCCGACGCCGAGCTGCTTGAACACCTCGACGTAACCGATCTGGTCTTCGAACGCGTGAGCATTCTGGAAGCCGAAGAGGATGCCGGTCTTGCCCTGTTCCTTGGCTTTACGGATGTCGGCGGTGGTGCGTACCGGAATCACCAGGTCGCTGTTCTCACGGATCAACTTCTGGCTGGCGGCGATATTGTTGACGGTCGCCTGGAAGCCCTCCCACACCGACACGGTGCAGTTGGCTGCGGTCAGACCGCCCTTGCGCATGTCTTCGAACAGTTCACGGTTCCACTTGGCGATAATCAGCCCGTCGATAACGATACTGTCGGCGTGCAATTCGGCTGGGCTCATCAGGCTGTCCCCTATTAGCGATTCATGCGCCGAATCGTGTGCCGGCGCTTTGGGGCCAGCATATGCCTCGGTGCCTTGGTAGCCGGGTGCAAAAACGACAGGGGGTTTGCCGAAAGCGTCAATCCGCGACAAAGGGTCGTTACAAGGCACGATCGCCTACCTGTTCAAGGGCCTGCGCATGGGCCAGAATTCGTTGCTTTACTGAATGCACTATTGGATTGGGGCGGCGGCGCAATGAAATCGATCATCCTGGCTTTGGCACTGATAGCGACGGGCGTACACGCGGCTGAAGAGTCCGACGACAACAACCCCTGCGACAAAGTCGAGAACGACATCCAGACTATGGAATGCTCGGTCTACAGCAGAACCACCGCCGAAGAGTTGCTGAAGGACAACTACCAAAGCCTGGCCGAGCGCATGCAAACGGCCTACGGCAAGAACCCGGCACAACTGGCCGACATCTCTGCCAAGCTCAAGGCCGCCCAGCAGCAATGGCTCAAGACCCGGGATGCGGATTGCGCAGTTGAGGCATTTCCGGCGACCAGCGGTAGCAAGGCGTTCACCATTGCGCAGAATGATTGCTTCGCACGGATGAGTGATGAGCGGTCGGAGTTTTTGGAGTCGATTGGGCAGGAGTGATGCGTTAGAGCGCCTGCCACACTGACTCAAGAGTGGTCAGCAGTTTTTTGCTCGCCGTTTTATCGATTTCCAGATCGGTGCAACAGGCACTCCACCCGGAAAAAGCATCCAGCGTTTGTTCTATGTAGCGTTCGGGCGCAAGGAAACTGAAAGGTTTGCACACCTCAGTAAGAGCCTTGCGTGTGGGTCTACCTGTTCCCGCGAATGCTGTGGTGTGCTCGTTGCCGCGCCCTGCGGTGCTGCAAAAGGTCAGGTCATAGGCCGGTGCCATTTTCCAGCCATCCTTGTCGCCAAAAAACGAGAAGTTCTTCGCGTGATCGTCGTGGTTATGAGCGAGAGCGTTGAAAACCATCAATCGGGCCATTTTCTCGACCTCGGCCGCGTCCTTGGTCATTGCCCAGGTCGCTCGTAGTAAATCACTGTAATCGAGGCTTGGCGTACGGAAGTCTGCGTATAGAATCGCCGCAGCGGTAAGCATGTGGCGCTTGGCACCTTTTTCCCGATCGAAGCGTTTCGTGGCGAAGAATTTCTCTGCACCCTTGGTGGTTTCTACCTGAAACAGTTTCGACTCGGAAATTTCGATCCTTGCCCGACGGGCCATCAATGCATAAACCTGCTCAATGGCGCCGCTATCACGATGTTCCTCATCACAGCGAAACTTGATTAACCAGTGCTCATAACCCACAGGCATTTCGCCAAATGACGAAACGGCGCGATGTTTGTCCGGCGAAAGACCAATCACCGCTTTAGGTCGTGCACCACCGGGGGAACCGCCCGCCAGTCGCAGAGAATTGATGACCTCGTCAGTGCTGCCTGAAAGTATCGTTTGTGAAGCCTCGTAGAGGGCAGCCAGGTCGAGGTCTTCGTCTGCTTCAACGGTTTCGAACATCGGCACATATTCAAGCGCGCCCATGCTGCGATTGCCCATGTAGGCCAGACGATCCAGCGGGCCAATTGCGTGGCGCTCGACACCCAACTGACTGCGAAGGAATCGATCCATGAGCAGCAATCCCCAGCCATCGGGCAACGAATCGCTGAACGCGCCGTGCAAGCCGTCGAACAGTAGCGGATCAGCTGCGCTCTGGGGTTTGACCGAGAAATCCATATGAAACGGCGCAAGGTTGAATCCGTTCGCCAGCCAACCTGGATCGTAAGAAAAGAACACGCCCCGACGAGGAATCGCGACCAATTCGCCGACTCTTGATCCTTGAAGCATGACGCTGAGTGCGTTGATGGCTTTCATTGTCGGCCACGAGACCTTTCGTAGTTTTTCAGTTCCTGGAGTGTCAACGATGGAGTAGAGGCAAACAGATTCGTCAACGGATCCTCCGCCCCGAGGCAAATTGCAATCAGCAACAAGCCATCCAGAGAAATCTTGCCGGTCGTTTCAAAACGCTTGATATTCGACTCAGGGACACCTGATTTTTGGGCGAGTGTGCGTCGCGAAAGGTTTTTACTGAGTCTCAGGCGCTTGGCATTCCCGGCAATCTGTAAAGCGATCTCGCCGGGGGAGTAGAGGATATGGGTAAGGGCCATGAGTCGACCTCAAAAGGAATGTGAGCAAGTGTAGCAGCGCGATATATCAACATAATTTAAAGGATAACAATTGACCTCATAAATCATTTTTTAGAAATTAATTGGCAATATTTTATCTTTTATTTCAAAAACCAAAATATCACTCAGACCTTTTGTGCAACCGTGTTTATTGCTTGAGCTATAAGCTGCTCATCATCTACCGGGAAAGGGACAAAAATGAAAGTCTGCGGCATCGAAATCAAAGGCAGCGAAGCAATCATCGCCGTGACCTCCCTCGACGACCAAGTGCTGAGCCACGTTGCGCTGGCCACCAAGAAAATCGCCCTCGACGATGACGAGGACGCGGCGAACGTCAAAGTCTTTGCCGCTCAGGTCGCATCGTTCGTGCGTGAGAACTCCATCGACCGGATTGCGATCAAGAAGCGCAGCAAGAAAGGAGAATTTGCCGGTGGGCCGACCACGTTCAAGATCGAAGGTGTTTTCCAGTTGCTGGAGAATTGCGAGGTGACGCTGCTGTCGCCACAGACGATTAATGCGCAGAGCAAGAAGCACAATTTCGAACTGCCGGCGACGCTGAACAAGTATCAGCATGAAGCCTACAAAGCAGCCTGCTCGGCACTGATGAAGAAGTAAGATCCACAGCAAATCAAAACTGTAGGAGCGAGCCTGCTCGCGATAGCGGTGGATCAGTCAACATCAACTTGTATGATTGACCGCCATCGCGAGCAGGCTCACTCCCACAGGAATTCTTTGGTGTTGTCGGAGTCTGCGTTCAGACCAGCTCTCGCCCATCACCTAACCGTCGGCGGTCCTCGCGCGGACACCGCGCATACTTCGACCGATAGCTACGCGTGAAATACGACGGCGATTCAAACCCGCACGCAATGCTCACCTCCAGCACACTCATATCCGTCTGCCGCAACAACTGCCGCGCCTTTTCCAACCGTAAACGCAGGTAGAAATTGCTCGGCGTGTCGTTCAGGTGCAGGCGAAACAATCGTTCCAGCTGCCGCCGCGTCACTTTGATCGATTCCGCCAGTTCCAGCGTGCTCAGCGGCGGTTCGCTGTGCTGTTCCATCTCGCCGATAACGTGGACAAGCTTCTTGTTGCTGATGCCATAACGCGTGGCGACTTCCATGCGCTGGTGGTCTTTGCGCGGGCGGATGCGGCCGAGTACGAATTGTTCGCTGACCTGGATCGCCAGTTCCGGGCCATGGGCCTGGGCGATGAGATCGAGCATCAGGTCGATGGAGGCGGTGCCGCCAGCCGAGGTGATACGGCGGCGGTCGATTTCGAACAGCTCCTGGGTGACGCTCAGCTGCGGATAGGATTCCTTGAACGCGTCGATGGCTTCCCAGTGCAGGGTCAGGCGATGGCCGTCGAGCAGGCCAGCCTCGGCAAGGATAAAGCTGCCGGTGTCGATGGCGCCGAGGGTCACGCCTTCGTTGTCGAGACGTCGTAGCCAGTGTTCCAGTGCCGGAGTGGCGAATTTCAGCGGTTCGAAACCGGCGACCACCAATAGGATTGCACCTTTTTTCAGCGGTTCCAGCGCCGCGTCAGCGTTGACCGACATGCCGTTACTGGCCAGCACCGCCCCGCCGTCAGCGCTCAACACATGCCAGCGGTACAGCTCGCCACGAAAGCGATTGGCGACCCGCAGCGGCTCGATGGCCGAGATGAATCCAATGGCCGAGAAACCCGGCATCAACAAGAAGTAGAAATCCTGGGACATGGAGCGCACTCGATTGGCAGGTAGCGAGAGGGCGGGGAGCGTATGGACGTTGATACGCCACTTGCAAGCGGCATTCAAGAGGACAGGTCGCTGCAGTGCAAGTGCTGGTCGCCGTAGTGCGCTTTCATAGGCCTTGAGCTGGGTAACGTGGCATCACCGGCGCAAAAAGACGACCGGACCCACAATAACGAACTGCCGAGGGACCTGAGATGAAACGACTGATCAGCAGCTGTGTTCTTGCACTCAGTGGTACCGCTTTGCTGAGCGCCAGCGTCATGGCCGCCGAACCCGCATCGTGCCAGAACGTGCGCATGGGCGTAGTGAACTGGACTGACGTAATCGCTACCAGCGCCATGACCCAGGTCCTGCTTGATGGCCTTGGCTACAACACCAAACAAACCAGCGCGTCCCAGCAAATCATCTTTGCCGGGATCCGCGACCAGCGCCTGGATTTGTTCCTGGGCTACTGGAACCCGCTGATGACCCAGACCATCACCCCGTTCGTCGATGGCAAACAGGTCAAAGTGATGCAAGCCCCTAGCCTGGAAGACGCCCGCGCCACCCTGGCTGTACCGACATACCTTGCCGACAAGGGCCTGAAAACCTTCGCCGACATCGCCAAGTTCGAGAAAGAACTGGGCGGCAAGATCTACGGCATCGAGCCTGGCTCGGGCGCCAATACCCAGATCAAGGCAATGATCGCCAAGAACCAGTTCGGCCTCGGCAAATTCCAGCTGGTCGAATCCAGCGAAGCCGGCATGCTCGCCGCAGTGGATCGCGCCGTGCGCCGCAACGAGGCCGTGGTGTTCTTCGGCTGGGCGCCGCACCCGATGAACGTCAACGTGAAGATGACCTATCTCACTGGCAGTGACGACGCGCTGGGCCCGAACGAAGGTAAGGCCACGGTCTGGACCGTCACTGCGCCGACATACGCCGAGCAGTGCCCGAACATCGGTCGTTTGCTGAGCAACCTGACCTACACCGCCGAAGACGAGAGCCGGATGATGCAGCCACTGCTGGATCACAAGGACGCCTTTGAATCGGCCAAGCAATGGTTGAAAGATCACCCGCAAGACAAGCAGCGCTGGCTCGAAGGGGTGACCACCTTCGATGGCAAACCCGCGGCTGAAAACCTGAAACTGACCAGTAAATAGACCCGAACCGAACCACCGATTCGCAGCCTGACCGGGCTGCGAACGGGATTGTTACGCCTTGCCTTTCTCCTAAAAAGCACTTGCCTGTAAGGAACCGCCCCATGAATCACGACGTCATCATCACCTGCGCACTCACCGGTGCTGGCGACACGACCAGCAAAAGCCCACACGTGCCGGTCACCCCGAAACAAATTGCCGCGGCCGCCGTGGAAGCCGCCAAGGCCGGCGCCACCGTGGTCCACTGCCACGTGCGCAACCCAGAAACCGGCAAGTTCAGCCGCGACGTGGCGCTGTACCGTGAAGTGATGGAGCGCATCCGCGAGGCCGATGTCGACATCATCGTCAATCTCACCGCCGGCATGGGCGGCGACCTGGAGATCGGCGCCGGCGAGAACCCGATGGAGTTCGGCCCGAACACCGATCTGGTCGGCCCGCTGACTCGTCTGGCGCATGTCGAAGAACTGCTGCCGGAAATCTGCACCCTCGATTGCGGCACCCTGAATTTCGGAGATGGGGACACTATTTACGTGTCCACCCCAGCCCAGCTGCGTGCTGGCGCCAAACGCATTCAAGAGCTGGGCGTGAAAGCCGAGCTGGAAATTTTCGACACCGGTCACCTGTGGTTCGCCAAGCAGTTGATCAAGGAAGGCCTGCTCGACGACCCGCTGTTCCAGCTGTGCCTGGGCATCCCGTGGGGCGCGCCGGCCGACACCACCACCATGAAAGCCATGGTCGACAACCTGCCGGCCAACGCAGTGTGGGCGGGTTTCGGCATCGGTCGCATGCAGATGCCGATGGCCGCTCAGGCAGTGCTGCTCGGCGGCAACGTGCGGGTCGGCCTGGAAGACAACATCTGGCTGGACAAAGGCGTACTGGCGACCAACGGCCAACTGGTCGAACGCGCCAGCGAGATTCTTAGCCGCCTCGGCGCCCGCGTGCTGACCCCGGCTGAAGGTCGCAAAAAAATGGGCCTGACCAAGCGCGGTTAAGCCGTTATCCCCACCTCCTGTAGGAGCCGGCTTGCCGGCGAAGAGGCCGGTACATCCGCCGCATTTTCTGCGGTGCTGAAATCGCCTTCGCCGGCTAGCCGGCTCCTACAGCAGATCATCGAACTCTTTAGGACGTTGCCATGACCTTCATCACCGAAATCAAAACCTTCGCAGCCCTGGGCAGCGGTGTCATCGGCAGCGGCTGGGTGTCTCGTGCCCTCGCCCATGGCCTCGACGTCGTGGCCTGGGACCCGGCTCCCGGTGCCGAAGCCGCCCTGCGCAACCGCGTCGCCAATGCTTGGGGCGCACTGGAAAAACAAGGCCTGGCGCCGGGCGCTTCTCAGGATCGCCTGCGCTTTGTCGCAACGATTGAAGAATGCGTACGCGATGCGGACTTTATTCAGGAAAGCGCCCCGGAACGCCTGGAACTTAAACTGGAACTGCACAGCAAAATCAGCGCCGCGGCCAAGCCAAATGCCTTGATCGGTTCCAGCACCTCGGGCCTGTTGCCGAGCGAGTTCTACGAGAGCGCAACACACCCGGAACGCTGCGTAGTCGGCCACCCGTTCAACCCGGTTTACCTGCTGCCATTGGTGGAAGTAGTCGGCGGCAAAAACACCGCGCCGGAAGCCGTTCATGCGGCAATGAAAGTCTATGAATCCTTGGGCATGCGTCCGCTGCACGTGCGCAAGGAAGTTCCCGGCTTTATCGCCGACCGCTTGCTCGAAGCACTCTGGCGTGAGGCGCTGCACCTGGTGAACGACGGCGTGGCGACCACCGGTGAAATCGATGATGCGATTCGTTTTGGCGCGGGCCTGCGTTGGTCGTTCATGGGCACGTTCTTGACGTACACCCTGGCCGGCGGCGATGCCGGGATGCGCCACTTCATGGCGCAGTTCGGTCCGGCCCTGCAGTTGCCGTGGACGTATCTGCCCGCGCCAGAGTTGACCGACAAATTGATTGATGATGTGGTGGATGGCACCACTGATCAATTGGGCACGCACAGTATCTCGGCGCTGGAGCGTTATCGTGATGATTGCCTGCTGGCAGTGCTGGAGGCCGTGAAGACCACCAAAGAGAAGCATGGGATGGCCTTTGCCGACTAAACAGGGCCCCCTGTAGGAGCTGGCTTGTCAGCGAAAGCGGTATATCTGTCACACCGCGCGGCCCCATTCGCCGGCAAGCCGGCTCCTACAGGCTCTCCTTACTACAGGACTTGATCGTATGCCCGCTCTTACGACCTACAGCACCAAAATCATCCCCGACTGGGTCGACTATAACGGCCACCTGCGCGACGCCTTCTATCTGCTGATTTTCAGCTACGCTACCGACGCGCTGATGGATCGGCTCGGCATGGACAGCAACAACCGCGAAGCCAGCGGCAACTCGCTGTTCACCCTTGAGTTGCACCTCAATTACCTGCACGAAGTGAAGCTCGACGCCGATGTCGAAGTGCGCACCCAAATCATCGGCCACGACAGCAAACGCCTGCACCTCTATCACAGCCTCCACCTGGTGGGCGATGACAAGGAACTGGCCGGCAACGAGCAGATGTTGCTTCACGTCGACCTCGCCGGGCCACGATCCGCACCGTTCAGCGAACTATCGCTGAGCAAGCTGCAAGCCATCGTTGCCGAGCAAGCCGACCTGCCCACCCCAGACTACATTGGCCGAGTGATCGCTTTACCCCCAAAAAAATAATAAGGAGATCGCCATTGAACACCGCCGCCGCTTTTGCCGACTTCCGTACCTACCCGTTGATCAGCGCGCTCGTTGGCGTGCAATCCTTGGCGGACCGAATTCTGGTGAAGTGGGCCGATCATCGCGTCAGCCCCTTTCATCACCAATGGTTACGGGACAATTGCCCCTGCCCGCAATGCGTCTATACCGTGACCCGCGAGCAAGTGCTGGAAATCGTCGATGTCGCGCAAGCCCTGATACCGAGCGGGGCAAGCGTCGATGTTGAAGGTTGTCTCAGCGTCGAGTGGGAAGATGGCCATCTCAGCCGCTTCGACCCAGGCTGGTTGCGCGCCCACGCCTACGACGATGAATCCCGCGCCGAACGCCAGGCCGGCAAACCAAAAGCCAGGCTTTGGCACCATGATTTGCAGTTGCCGGTGTTCGATTACCAGGCGTTGATGAATGACAACGACGCCCTGCTGCAATGGCTGCTGGCGGTGCGCGATGTCGGCCTGACCCAGGTTCGCGGTGTGCCTACTGAGCCAGGTTCGCTGAAGCTGATCGCCCAACGGATTTCCTTCATCCGCGAGAGCAATTTCGGCGTGCTGTTCAACGTGCAATCCAAGGCCGATGCCGACAGCAATGCCTACACCGCTTTCAACCTGCCGTTGCACAGCGATCTGCCAACCCGGGAGCTGCAACCGGGGCTGCAATTTCTGCATTGTCTGGTCAATGACGCCGACGGTGGCGAGAGTATTTTCGTCGACGGCTTTGCCATTGCCGAAGCCTTGCGCAATGAGGATCCCGAGGCGTTTAAAAGTCTCTGCGAAATCCCAGTGGAATTCCGCAACAAGGACCGTCACAGCGACTACCGCTGCCTGGCGCCGATCATTGCGCTGGATGCACGGGGGCAAGTGTCGGAAATCCGCATGGCGAATTTTCTGCGGGGGCCGTTTGATGCGTCGGTGGAGCAGATGCCCAGGCTGTATCACGCTTATCGACGGTTCATTGCGATGACCCGCGAAGTGCGGTTTCGGGTGATGACGCGGCTCAATCCCGGCGAGCTGTGGTGCTTCGACAATCGCCGCACCCTTCATGCCCGAAATGCGTTCGACCCTGCCAGCGGTGCCCGGCATTTTCAGGGGTGCTATGTTGACCGTGATGAGTTGTTGTCGCGCATCCTTGTGTTGCAACGCTAAATCCGCGTCATCGTTCATCGCGGGCAAGCCCGCTCCCACACTGGATCTGTGAACGCCGCAGAACAAATGTGGGAGCGAGCCTGCTCGCGAAGGCGTCAGCCCAGACAACACAACTTTCCTTGATTTACAGACAAAAAAAACCCCGATCAAGCCGTGACAAGATCGGAGCTGAGGAGGGTACTGTCGAGGAGCCGTTGCGCGAGGGTGACCAAACCTTCGTGATGCCAGCTGAGTCCAGTGTGCCTACTCACTTGATTCGCAAGTTAGCCGAAAACGACCTGCTCATAGTTATTGCAGCCATTGCGACAAATCGCCCTTGCCGCCGCCGCATCCCCCTACGAGAATCGAGCCAAGACACCGTTCCCTGAAGAAGGATTGCGTCATGATGTACGCCGATTTGATCGACCAGGAAGACCTGTTGGGCCAGCTCAAAGCGCTGGGATTTGCAGTGCCTCAGGGCGCCACTGCCGAGCAGGCTTGCGAATGTGCGGTAAGGGGCTTGAACAACGAACGGGCAATGGAACTGCGGACCATGGTCAAGCAGATGTACACCAGCAGCGCGACCATCCTGCCAGCGGTGCGCCAGGCTATCGACAAGCAATTGCTGCCGGCATTGGCGGAGTATCAGCAGAGCTCCCGAACCTGATAGACCCCATCGCGAGCAGGCTCGCTCCCACACTGGATCTCCATCACACTGAAAATCCCCGTGGGAGCGAGCCTGCTCGCGATGAAGCCAACCCGGTTTAGAGCCTTACACTGGCAAAAGTCGACTCATTCCGCGCCTGACTCAACGCCGACAACGGCCCGGACAACGGCGACAGCACCAGTGCCTGCGGCAGCGGCATCATCGCCACCTGTTGCGTGGTGTTGGAACCTACACGCTCGTCACGCGGTGGAATGCCGAAGTATTCGCGGTAGCACTTGGAGAAGTGCGGTGTGGAAACGAAGCCGCAGACCGACGCCACTTCGATGATCGACATCGGCGTTTGCTTGAGCAACTGCCGGGCGCGGATCAGGCGCAGTTTCAGGTAGTAACGCGACGGCGAGCAGTGCAGGTACTTCTGGAACAGTCGCTCCAGCTGTCGACGCGAAACAGCGACGTACACCGCCAGTTCGTCAAGGTCGATCGGCTCTTCGAGGTTGGCTTCCATCAGCGCCACGATTTCCTGCAACTTCGGCTGATTGGTCCCGAGCATGTGCTTGAGCGGCACACGCTGGTGGTCCTGCTCGTTACGGATACGTTCGTAGACAAACATTTCCGAGATCGCGGCGGACAGTTCACGGCCGTGATCGCGGCTGATCAGGTGCAGCATCATGTCCAGTGGCGCGGTGCCGCCGGAACTGGTGAAACGGTTACGGTCCAGGGTGAACAAACGCGTGCTCATGACCACGCGCGGGAAGGCTTCCTGCATCGAGGCCAGGCATTCCCAGTGCACGCTGCAATCAAAACCGTCCAGCAGGCCGGCGCAGGCCAGGGCCCAGCTGCCGGTGCAGACCGCGCCGAGACGACGGGACTGACGCGCCTGGCTTTGCAGCCATGAGACATGCTCACGGGTAACAGTGCGTTGGATACCGATACCGCCGCAGACGATGATGGTGTCCAGGGCGGGCGCTTTGTGCATCGAGCAGTCGGGGGTGATCTGCAGACCGTCACTGGCCCAGACCTGACCACCGTCGACTGTGATCGTGGTCCAGCGATACAGCTCACGGCCAGACAATTGGTTGGCCATGCGCAGGGGTTCTACTGCGGAGGCCAGAGAAATCAGCGTGAAATTGTCCAGCAGCAAAAAGCCGATGGATTGAGGCGCACGGTTCTGGGGTTGGGCCCCGGAGTTGAACGTCGTCATCGCGGTATCTCCTCACACAAAGCGGGTGATGGCCTCAGGCGGAGGCTCTTTTTATTGCCATCGTTCTCGCGTGGGAGACGGGCTTTGTAATGACAGAGCAATTGCCATGCCTAAAATTGAATGCGCGTTCAATAACTCCTGAAAACGACGTCGGAATGTGTCTGGATATGACGCGCGTGAAACAGGGGATAAAAGTGCCATCAGGCAGAGCAAGTGCCCTGCCCCGCTAGTGGTGAGCAAATCGGTAGCACTTGTGGGAACAGGGCTGTGAGCTGACGGGAAAGAGTGTCACCGCAGGCACGGGGGACGGGTGGTCAGGGCTGCTTTGGATCCCTGAGTTTTGGAAAATCGCTTATCTGTAAGCGACGCGCCAAAAGGTGGCGTGTTTGGGATCAGGTGTTCACTTAGCGCGCAATTTTGACTGGTCTACAGCTATCGCGAGCAGGCTCACTCCTATAGGGATTTGTGGTGAGCATCAGTTTTTGAATACACAACAAATCCTGAGTGAGCCTGCTCGCGATGGGGTCGACTCGGTATCAGCACTCCACCGCACTAACCGCCAACCCACCCCGCGAGGTCTCTTTATATTTGTCATGCATGTCGGCGCCGGTATCGCGCATGGTGCGGATCACCCGGTCCAGCGAGATAAAGTGCTGACCATCCCCACGCAGCGCCATCTGCGCCGCGTTGATCGCTTTCACCGCCGCAATCGCGTTGCGCTCGATACATGGCACTTGTACCAGCCCGCCCACCGGGTCGCAGGTCAGACCGAGGTTGTGTTCCAGGCCGATTTCGGCTGCGTTGCACAACTGTTCCGGCGTAGCGCCGAGAATCTCCGCCAACCCCGCCGCCGCCATCGCGCAGGCCGAACCGACTTCGCCCTGGCAACCGACTTCGGCACCGGAAATCGAGGCGTTCTTTTTGCACAGAATCCCCACGGCTGCGGCGCTGAGGAAATAGTCGACGACATTGGCATCCGTCACCGATTCGCTGAACTTCATAAAGTAGTGCAACACCGCCGGAATGATCCCTGCCGCGCCGTTGGTCGGCGCTGTCACCATGCGCCCACCGGCCGCGTTCTCTTCGTTAACCGCCAGCGCGTACAGATTGACCCACTCCATGGCACTCAAGGTCGAGCCAATCACATTCGGTTTGCCCAGCTCCTGCAAGCTGCGGTGCAGCTTCGCCGCGCGACGACGCACATTCAAACCGCCGGGCAAGATGCCTTCGTGCTTGAGGCCTTGGTCGACGCAATCCTGCATGGCGCGCCAAAGCGTCATCAGGCCGGCGCGGATTTCTTCTTCACTGCGCCAGACTTTCTCGTTGGCCATCATCAATTCAGCCACGCGCAGGTTGTGCGTCTGGCAAAGGCTCAACAGTTCGACGGCGCTGGAGAAATCGTACGGCAACACGGTGCGGTCCAGATCGACCACACCACTGGACGCCTGGGCCTCATCCACGACAAAACCACCGCCGACGGAATAGTAGGTGTCGCGATGCAGCTCGCCGTGATCGCCTTCGACAATCAAGGTCATGGCATTGGGGTGGAACGGCAGGTTTTCGTCGATCAAGCGCATGTCGCGAGCCCAGACGAAGGGCACCGACAAGCGACCGTCGAGAAGCAGCGTGTGGGTTTCGCGCAGTGTTGCGATGCGGATGCCGATTTGCGACGGGTCGATCGCGTCCGGCCACTCGCCCATCAGGCCCATGATCACCGCATTGTCGCTGCCGTGACCGATGCCGGTGGCCGACAACGAACCGTACAGTTGAACTTCGACGCGACGCACTTGCTCCAGCAAATGCTTCTCCCGCAGTGACTCAACAAACAATGCGGCAGCCCGCATAGGCCCCACGGTGTGTGAACTGGAAGGGCCGATGCCGATTTTGAACAGGTCGAAAACACTGATAGCCATTACTGCCGAACTCCTGGATGTGCCGACTCCAGACGCAAAAAGCGCCCAGTGGCGAAGCTGCTACGCTCAAGCTGCAATCCGCCGAGATGGCCGCATCATCAGGCTTTTGTCATGTCGTTCGACGTCTCACACCGACGCACTCATGCCCGCTAACGCCGCAGGGCGCCGACGCAATGTTTTCGCCGTTTTTTAGCGGATCAGAGGGAGAAAGAGGGCTGAAAAAAGCTGTAAACGACGTCACCGACACTGGATGCGACCCTCCCTGTACTGGTTACGACGCACCCTGTAGGCGTCAGATTTTCACTGGTACATGATCGTATCGACTCGATTGCAAGGCGCCGTGGCAGAGATGTCTCCAAAACGCCATCCAACCGCAACCTATAAGTGCGGTGGTCCAGTCGGAACACTGCCAAAAAAAACACCAAGGAGTCCATCCATGAAAGGTTCCCCGTCGTTGTTGTTGGCCGCCATGCTGAGTCTGCCGTTACTGGCTCAAGCCGCTGAACCCGCTCAGTGCAGCACCGTAAACTTCTCCGATGTCGGCTGGACCGACATTACCGCGACAACAGCCACCACCAGCGTCGTGCTCGACGCCCTCGGCTACAAGACCAAAACCACGATGATTTCCGTGCCGGTGACCTACAAGTCCCTGGCCGACGGCAAGAACATGGACGTCTTCCTGGGGAACTGGATGCCGACCATGGAAAACGACATCAAGGCTTACCGCGATGCCGGCACCGTCGACGTCGTGCGCACCAACCTGACCGGCGCCAAGTACACCCTCGCCGTGCCACAAGCGCTGTACGACAAAGGGCTGCATGACTTCGCCGACATCGCCAAATTCAAGAAAGAACTCGACGGTAAAATTTACGGCATTGAGCCAGGTAACGACGGCAATCGCCTGATCCAGAGTATGATCGACAAGAACGCCTTCGGCCTTAAAGACGCTGGTTTCAAAGTAGTCGAGTCCAGCGAAGCCGGCATGTTGTCGCAGGTCGATCGCGCGCAGAAGCGCGACACCGCCGTGGTCTTCCTCGGCTGGGCGCCGCACCCGATGAACAAGCGCTTCAAGATCCAATACCTGACCGGCGGTGACGACTACTTCGGCCCGGACTTCGGTGCCGCCACCGTGGCAACCAACACCCGCAAGGGTTACTCCCAGGAATGCAGCAACGTCGGCCAACTGCTGAAGAACCTGGAGTTCAACGTCGACATGGAAAGCTCTCTGATGGGCAACATCCTGGACGACAAGATGAAGCCTGACGCGGCCGCCAAGGCCTGGCTTAAAAAGAATCCACAGGTCCTCGATACCTGGCTCGCTGGCGTGACCACCATTGACGGTAAACCTGGCCTGGAGGCCGTGAAAGCCAAGCTCGCGCAGCCTTGAATTAAGGAGCAACGCTTACGCCGGGCGGCTTGAGCCGTCCGGGCTGTTTATTTCCTTGCATGCGGACGTTCACTACCATGCTGATTGATCAGAAAATCCCTTTAGGCCAGTACATCGCGGGCTTCGTTGAATGGTTGACGCAACACGGCGCCAGCACCTTCGACGCAATCGCGGTAACACTGGAAACGATGATCCACGGCGTGACTTTTGCGCTGACCTGGTTCAACCCGCTGGCATTGATCGGCCTCATCGCGCTGCTGGCACACTTCATTCAACGCAAATGGGGACTGACGGTTTTCGTCATCGCCTCTTTCCTGCTGATCCTAAACCTCGGGTACTGGCAGGAAACCATGGAAACCCTCGCCCAGGTGCTGTTCGCCACCCTGGTCTGCGTGGTCATCGGCGTGCCGTTGGGCATCGTCGCCGCGCACAAACCGATGTTCTACACACTGATGCGTCCGGTGCTCGATCTGATGCAGACCGTGCCGACCTTCGTGTACCTCATTCCTACCCTGACCCTCTTCGGGCTGGGTGTGGTCCCGGGCTTGATCTCGACGGTGGTGTTCGCGATTGCCGCGCCTATCCGCCTGACCTACCTGGGCATTCGCGATGTTCCACAGGAACTGATGGACGCCGGCAAAGCCTTCGGCTGCTCGCGCCGTCAACTGCTCTCACGGATTGAACTGCCCCACGCCATGCCAAGCATCGCGGCCGGCATCACCCAGTGCATCATGCTGTCGCTGTCGATGGTGGTGATCGCGGCACTGGTGGGCGCCGATGGCCTGGGCAAACCCGTGGTCAACGCACTGAACACTGCTGATATCGCCCTGGGCTTTGAAGCGGGCCTGGCGATCGTATTGCTGGCGATCATGCTCGACCGTATCTGCAAACAACCCGACGCTAAAGTAGGGGGTGACGCATGAGCATTATTCGCTTCGAAGACGTCGACGTAATCTTCTCCAAAGACCCACGCGAGGCGCTCAAGCTTCTCGACCAGGGCATGACCCGCGACCAGATCCTGAAAAAGACCGGGCAGATTGTCGGCGTTGAAAAGGCCAGCCTGGACATCGAAAAAGGTGAAATCTGCGTGCTGATGGGCCTGTCAGGCTCGGGCAAGTCCAGCCTGCTGCGCTGCATCAACGGCCTCAACACCGTCAGCCGTGGCAAGTTATTCGTCGAGCACGAAGGCAAGCAAATAGACATTGCCTCTTGCACCCCGGCAGAGCTGAAAATGATGCGCACCAAGCGCATTGCGATGGTGTTCCAGAAGTTCGCCCTGATGCCTTGGCTGACGGTGCGCGAGAACATCAGTTTCGGCCTGGAAATGCAGGGTCGCCCGGAGAAAGAGCGGCGCAAACTGGTGGACGACAAGCTGGAACTGGTAGGCCTGACCCAGTGGCGCAACAAGAAACCCGACGAGCTTTCCGGTGGCATGCAGCAACGTGTGGGTCTGGCCCGCGCGCTGGCGATGGACGCCGACATTTTGCTGATGGACGAACCGTTCTCGGCACTCGACCCGCTGATCCGCCAGGGCCTGCAAGACGAACTGCTGGAACTGCAACGCAAGCTGCACAAGACCATCGTCTTCGTGAGTCACGACCTCGATGAAGCCCTGAAGCTCGGCAGCCGCATTGCGATCATGAAAGACGGCCGGATCATTCAATACAGCAAGCCGGAAGAGATCGTGCTGAACCCGGCGGACGACTACGTGCGGACCTTCGTCGCGCACACCAATCCGCTGAACGTGTTGTGCGGCCGCAGCCTGATGCGCACGCTGGACAACTGCAAGCGCATCAACGGCTCGGTTTGCCTCGATCCGGGCGGCGATTCGTGGCTGGACCTGGCCGAAGGCAACACCATCAAAGGCGCCCGCCAGAACGGCGCGAGCCTGGACCTGCAGAACTGGATCCCTGGGCAAGCGGTTGAAGGCCTGGGGCGTCGGCCGACACTGGTGGACTCGAACATCGGCATGCGCGATGCGCTGCAGATTCGTTATCAGACCGGCAATAAACTGGTGCTGCACGACAACCACAAAGTGGTCGGGATTCTCGGGGACAGCGAGCTATATCACGCGTTGCTCGGCAAGAATCTGGGCTAAGACAGCAGACACAAAACGCCGCGAGAGGATCGCGGCGTTTTTGTTTATCGGGATAGCGGGTAATTCAGCTTTGATGCTGATGGCCCCATCGCTAGCAGGCTAGCTCCCACAGGAGAATGCATTCCAATGTGGGAGCCAGCCTGCTGGCGATGAAGCTGACGCGGTGCTTCAGACAGAAATACCGCGTCGCCTGTTACTTAGCTGTACACCCGGCCAAGGAGCTGCCGATGGCTTTCAAACTGATCGAGCACGTCACGGGTGATCTGATCCTGGGTGAAGCCCATCAAGTCGTAGTCCTGGCTGCCGTTGTGCAGGTACACCTCGGCGCGGTAGTAGCGCGCACGCGGCTCATCAGCACTTTCAGCCGACGCCGTGTCGCTTGCCCCCGCCAGATAGCCATCCAGGCTCACTTCGTAGACAAAAGGGTTGCCCTCTTCCATCTCGATCCGCACGCCCATGCAGCGTTTCGACTTGCCCAGCAACGTCTGCACATCCAGACCTTGAGCACGCAATTGCACCGTCGCGACTTCCAGCGCCGGGCTGACTTGCTTGTCCATGAACCGTTGAACGATCGACTGGTTCGGTTGCAGGTCCAGCTGAGTCAAACGCTCGCTGAAACCCCGACGACCGCGCGCAGCCAACTCCGCTTGCTCTTGTTCGATCTGCACGTCCTGGCGCATGGCCTTGTGCAAGCCAAACATAAAGAACACCAGCACCACCGAGAACGGCAGACCGGCCAGCACCACCATGGTTTGCATGGCTTCGAAGTTACCGGCGAACAGCAGGCCGATGGTCACCAGGGTGATCACCGCAGACCAGAAGATCCGCAGCCAATGCGGCGCATCTTCGTCGACGGTGCCGCCCTTGCACGAAAGGTTGGCCATCATCACCGCGCCGGAATCCGCAGGGGTCAGGAACAGCACGAAACCGACAAAGATCGATACGCCAATCACAACCTTCGACGCCGGGTAATGCTCCAGCAACTGGTAGATCGCCATGGACGGCTGTTCGAGCGCCGTCTTTCCGAGCTCCACCGCCCCATGGTTCATCACCAGGTCCAGGGCCGAGTTACCGAAGATCGACAGCCACGCCAGGGTGAAGCCCAGCGGAATCAGCAGCACGCCGGCCACCAGTTCACGCACCGTGCGACCACGGGAAATACGCGCGATGAACATGCCCACGAATGGCGCCCAGGAAATCCACCACGCCCAGTAGAACAGGGTCCACAGACCCAACCAGCGGTCGGACTTTTCACTGTCGCCTTCGTACACATAGAGGTCGAAAGTTTTCAGGACCACGCCGTTCAGGTAGTCACCGATGTTCTGCACGAAGCCGTTGAGCAAGTGCAGGGTCGGGCCGAACAGCAGCACAAAAATCAGCAAACCGCTGAACAACACGATGTTCAGGTTGGACAGACGGCGGATGCCGTTTTCCACGCCGGACACGGCGGCGATGGTCGCCACGGTGCTCATCACGATGATCACGATCAGCAGGTTGGTGTTGCTGTGTTCCATGCCGAACAGGTTTTCGAGGCCCGACGACACCTGCAACGAACCAATCCCCAGGTTCGTCACCAGACCCAACAGGGTCACAAACATGCCAAAGCCGTCCACCGCATGACCGGCCGCACCTTTGACCCAACGTTCGCCCACCAGCGGATACAGCGCCGAACGCAGCGCCAGCGGCTGGTTATGACGGTAAGCAAAGTAGGCAACGGCCAGACCGACCAGTGCGTAAATCGCCCAGCCATGCAGGCCCCAGTGCAGGAACGTCAGCTGAACGGCCTGACGGGCGGCCATGTTGCTGGCGGCCACGCCTTCCGGCGGGTTGAAGTAGTGGTCCAGCGGCTCGGAAGCACCGAAGTACAACAGCGAGATGCCGATACCCGACGAGAACAGCATCCCCGCCCAGGCGCCGTAGCTGAAGTCCGGGGTGTCGTCCTTGCTGCCGAGTTTGAGCTTGCCGTAGGAGGAAAACGCCAGGCCCACCACGAACACCAGGTAGGCGGCGATCACCACCATGTAGTACCAGCCGAAGCTGCGGGACAACCAGGCCTGAGCAATACCGAGCAATCTGCCGGCCTCTTGCGGGGCGATGATCAGAATGGCGGTCAACAACAGGATCAACGCGGTAGAGGTGTAGAACACCCAACCGTTGACCGTCACCTTATCGGGTGGGGTCTTTATAAGAGAGGCAGAACTCATGGCACAGATGCTCCAGGCAGTGCGAGAGAAGAACACAAGGCAACGCGATACCCGACCAATCGGTTAGTGGGCAGCCGACCGGTGGGTGATATAAAGACACCCCGAAAAAAGCCCGAAACCCCGAGAGCGCCAGTGCGCGTAGGTTTCGAGCAGTTTGGAATGTCGTTTTTCCGCCCGCTACACGCAGGAAAAACCTGTTGGCAGCGACGATTTGTCGCAGATCTTATTCTTTGTTGATTGAACGTTCAATCAAAACAAAATAGACTGGCCCTCAATCCGGTAGCCGTTTGACGTCCACCGGAAGGCCTAAGGAGATGTGCAAAATGCCCAAGGTCGGTATGCAACCCATCCGCCGCCAGCAATTGATCGAAGCCACATTGCTGGCCGTCGATCAGGTCGGCATGGGGGACGCCAGCATTGCGCTGATCGCCCGTTTGGCCGGTGTCTCGAATGGCATCATCAGTCACTATTTTCAGGACAAGAATGGCCTGATTGCCGCCACCATGGGGTACCTGATGACTGTCCTGAGCGAGAACGTCACCGCGCGCCGACTGGCGCTGACAGATGACAGCCCGCGGGCGCATCTGCAGGTGATCATCGAAGGCAACTTCGACGCCAGCCAGGTCAATGGCCCGGCAATGAAAACCTGGCTGGCCTTCTGGGCCACCAGCATGCACCAGCCGTCTTTGCACAGGTTGCAGCGGATCAACGATCACCGTCTGTATTCCAACCTGTGCTGCCAGTTCCGCCGTGTATTGCCGCTCGATGATGCGCGCAGTGCAGCCCGTGGCCTGGCAGCCCTCATTGACGGTTTGTGGTTGCGAGGCGCGTTGTCGGGAGACGCTTTCGACACCGAGCAGGCGCAACAGATCGCTTACGAATACATGGATATCCAACTGGCCAAGCGGGTGAGTTAGAGCACACATAAACGCTCAACCCCCGAACCGCCACTGGCCAGCGTCGCCAATGCTCCACGGCACGTCCAGTGGTTACCGCCAACCCACTTATGCTCTTGCGAGGACTTTATGGCCCGTTTCGAACTGCAAAAACTCTACATCGATGGCGGCTACAGTGACGCCAGCAGCGACGCCACTTTCGAAGCCATCAACCCGGCTAACGGTGAAGTCCTCGCAAAAGTACAACGCGCGACAAAGGAAGACGTTGAGCGCGCTGTCGTCAGTGCCGAAAAGGGCCAGAAAATCTGGGCCGCGATGACCGCCATGGAGCGTTCGCGCATCCTGCGTCGTGCCGTCGACATCCTGCGCGAGCGCAACGATGAACTGGCCGCCCTGGAAACCCTGGACACTGGCAAGTCGTACTCGGAAACCCGTTACGTCGACATCGTCACCGGCGCTGACGTGCTGGAGTACTACGCAGGTTTGGTGCCGGCCATCGAAGGCGAGCAGATCCCACTGCGCACCACGTCGTTCGTCTACACCCGTCGCGAGCCACTGGGCGTCGTGGCCGGTATCGGCGCGTGGAACTACCCGATCCAGATCGCCCTGTGGAAATCTGCACCGGCCCTGGCGGCCGGTAACGCGATGATCTTCAAGCCAAGCGAAGTCACCTCCCTGACCACCCTGAAACTGGCCGAGATCTACACCGAAGCCGGCCTGCCAGCGGGCGTGTTCAACGTACTGACCGGCAGCGGGCGTGAAGTCGGCACCTGGTTGACCGAACACCCACGCATCGAAAAAATCTCCTTCACCGGCGGCACCGACACCGGCAAGAAGGTGATGGCCAGCGCTTCTGCCTCGTCGCTGAAAGACGTGACCATGGAGCTGGGCGGCAAGTCCCCGCTGATCATTTTCGACGACGCCGACCTCGATCGCGCCGCCGACACCGCAATGATGGCCAACTTCTACAGCTCCGGCCAGGTCTGCACCAACGGCACTCGCGTGTTCGTACCGAGCCACCTGAAGGCAGCTTTCGAAGCCAAGATCGTTGAACGCGTTGCACGCATCCGCGTTGGCAACCCGGAAGACGAAAACACCAACTTCGGTCCGCTGGTCAGCTTCGCCCACATGGAAAGCGTGCTGGGCTACATCGCCAAAGGTAAGGAAGAAGGCGCTCGCGTGCTGTGTGGCGGCGGTCGTATGACTGACGGCGAATTCGCCAAGGGCGCGTTCGTGGCCCCGACCGTGTTCACCGACTGCACCGACGAGATGACCATCGTTCGCGAAGAGATCTTCGGCCCGGTGATGAGCATCCTGACTTACGAAATCGAAGAAGAAGTGATCCGTCGCGCCAACGACACCGACTTCGGCCTGGCCGCTGGTGTCGTCACCAAAGACCTGAACCGCGCTCACCGCGTGATTCATCAACTGGAAGCCGGTATCTGCTGGATCAACGCCTGGGGCGAATCCGACGCCAAGATGCCGGTCGGTGGTTACAAGCAGTCGGGTGTTGGCCGTGAAAACGGCATCAGCTCGCTGAACAACTTTACCCGCATCAAATCGGTACAGGTCGAACTGGGCGATTACGCCTCGGTTTTCTAAAACGGCATCTGCTTCGCCTGCGAGGACGCCTTCGCGGGCAAGCCTCGCTCCTACAGGTTTTGTGTCGTGCACAAAACCTGCGGCAAACCTCGGCCCTGTAGGAGCGAGGCTTGCCCGCGAATCGAGTGCGCAGCACTCGCCATGGCCGCGACCTGACCAACTTCAAAGAGGGTGCATTCAATGTCCCAAGAATTCGATTACATCATCATCGGTGCCGGATCGGCCGGTAACACCCTGGCGACCCGTCTGACTGAAGACGAAGGCGTCACCGTTCTGCTGCTCGAAGCCGGCGGCCCGGACTACCGTTTCGACTTCCGCACACAAATGCCCGCAGCCCTGGCGTTCCCGCTGCAAGGCCGTCGCTACAACTGGGCCTACGAAACCGATCCAGAGCCACACATGGACGGTCGCCGGATGGAATGCGGTCGCGGCAAGGGCCTCGGTGGTTCTTCGCTGATCAACGGCATGTGCTACATCCGCGGCAACGCGATGGACTACGACAACTGGGCCAAGCTGCCAGGTCTGGAAGACTGGGACTACCTGAACTGCCTGCCGTACTTCCGCAAAGCCGAAACCCGTGACATCGGCCCGAACGACTACCACGGTGGCGACGGTCCGGTCAGCGTGACCACGCCAAAAGCCGGCAACAACCCGCTGTTCCACGCCATGGTTGAAGCCGGTGTGCAAGCCGGTTACCCGCGCACCGAAGACCTGAACGGTTACCAGCAGGAAGGCTTCGGTCCGATGGACCGTACCGTGACGCCGAACGGCCGTCGCGCCAGCACCGCTCGCGGTTACCTGGACGTCGCCAAGAAGCGCTCGACCCTGACCATCGTCACCCAGGCCCTGACCGACAAGATCCTGTTTGAAGGCAAGCGTGCGGTCGGCGTGCGTTACCTGATCGGCGCCGCTGAAGAGCGCGTTGAAGTCCGCGCCCGCAAAGAAGTGCTGCTGTGCTCCGGCGCCATCGCTTCGCCGCAGATTCTGCAACGCTCCGGTGTCGGCCCGGCCGACCTGCTGAACACGCTCGACATCCCGGTGGTCCATGACCTGCCAGGCGTCGGCGAAAACCTGCAGGATCACCTTGAGCTGTACCTGCAATACGCCTGCACCCAACCGGTTTCGCTGTACCCGTCGCTGCTCTGGTACAACCAGCCGGCCATCGGTGCCGAATGGCTGTTCAACGGCACCGGCATCGGCGCCAGCAACCAGTTCGAAGCCGGCGGTTTCATTCGTACCCGCCCGGAATTCGATTGGCCGAACATCCAATACCATTTCCTGCCGGTCGCGATTAACTACAACGGCAGCAACGGTGTGAAAGAGCACGGTTTCCAGGCGCACATGGGCTCCATGCGTTCGCCAAGCCGTGGCCGTATTCAAGCGAAGTCGAAAGACCCGCGCGAGTACCCGAGCATCCTCTTCAACTACATGGCCACCGAGCAGGACTGGCAGGAATTCCGTGACGGCATCCGCCTGACCCGCGAAATCATGCAGCAGCCTGCGCTGGACGCTTTCCGTGGCCGTGAAATCAGCCCGGGCATCGACGTGCAAACCGATGAGCAGCTCGACAAGTTCATCCGCGAACACGCCGAAACCGCGTTCCACCCGTCCTGCTCGTGCAAGATGGGCACCGACGAAATGGCGGTGGTTGATGGCGAAGGTCGTGTGCATGGCATGCAAGGTCTGCGTGTGGTCGATGCCTCGATCATGCCGATCATCACTACCGGCAACCTGAACGCGCCAACGATCATGATCGCCGAGAAAATCGCCGACAAGATTCGTGGCCGTCAGCCGCTGCCGCGCAGCAAGGCTGCCTACTTCGTGGCCGGTGATGCACCGGTGCGGGGCAAGCCGTTGCGGGAAGTGAGCGCTACTGCTCAGTAAAACCGTTACACCGAGGTGCGCCCATCGCGAGCAAGCTCAGCTCCTACAGTTCGAGGTTGAATCACATTTTGTGATCTCCCCAATCCCGTAGGAGCCGAGCTTGCTCGCGATGAGGCCCGACCAGACAACACATCTCTACCAGGCACACCCTGGTAATCTCTCCTACACCGATCCAAGCTTGATCCTACCCCCCGCGCAGGCCTAATCTAGCGCCACGCAAACGTTCCACCCCCCTCGCAACACCGCAACACCACCACTCCATTCCAGGGAGGTTCCCGAATGTTCGATTTCCACCCCCAGCTCAAGCAGCGCTTCGCTGCCTTGCGCACGGGCGCTGAATTCTTTTCGCTGCGTTATGTGCGCGAGTCCGGCCAATACCTGTCGGTGCGCAAGAATGTCGCCGAACCTCCAAGCCTGAGCCGTGATGAAGGCGCGATGCTGACTGTGCGGGTCAACGGCGTCGAAGCCTACGCCGCGACCAACGACCTCTCGCAACAAGGCCTGCAATCGGCGCTGGACCGCGCTGAGCAACAAGCCCGCCGACTCAAGCCCCACGCGCTGCTCGACCTGCGCGACCAACTCGTCTCCAGCGACCGCGCCGACTATTTTTCGCCGAACCTCGAACAGCCTTTCCCGTCCCTGAGCGATTGCTACCAGCTGCTCGGTGCCGAATCCGCGTCCGTGCCCAAGGATGAGCGGCTGGTGAACTGGCAGGTCAGCATCGGCATCACCAACGTCGAGCAGATCTACCTCAACAGCGCCGGCGCTGAACTGCGCCAGGCCCAACGTTTCGTCTACCCGGGCCTCGATGTCACCGCCTACGACGGCAGCGACAGCCAGACTCGCAGCCTGGGTCGCGAGAACTTCGGCCAGCAGGGCGGCGCCGATGTGATCAGCCGTTGTGGCCTGATCGGTGCCGGCCCGCAAGTCGCCGATCAGGCGCTGCAATTGCTGCTCGCGCCGAACACTCCGCAAGGCCCGCGCGACCTGCTGCTGATGCCCGACCAGATGATGTTGCAGATCCACGAATCCATCGGTCACCCGCTGGAACTGGACCGTATCCTGGGCGACGAACGCAATTACGCCGGCACCAGTTTCGTCAAGGCAGAAGACTTCGGCCACCTGCAATACGGCTCGAAACTGCTCAACGTGACGTTCGACCCGGACATCCCCGAGCAGCTCGCCAGCTACGGCCATGACGACGACGGCACGGCCGCGAGCAAGCAATTCCTGATCAAGGAAGGTGTGTTGCTGCGCCCATTGGGCGGCGCGCTCTCGCAATTCCGCGCAGGCATGAACGGTGTCGCCAACAGCCGCGCCTGCGGCTGGAACCGCCCGCCGATCGACCGCATGGCCAACCTCAACATCGAGCCCGGCGATCAAACGCTGGCGCAACTGATCGGCAACATCGAACACGGCATCATGATGTCGACCAATCGTTCGTGGTCCATTGACGATGCTCGCAACAAGTTCCAGTTCGGCTGTGAATGGGCGCAGTTGATCGAAAACGGCGAACTCAAGGGCGTGGTGAAAAACCCCAACTACCGGGCAATTTCCGCACAGTTCTGGAAAAACCTCAGCGCGGTGGGCGACGCCAACACCGTCAAGGTCCTGGGCACGCCAAACTGCGGCAAGGGCGAACCGAACCAGGTGATCCGCGTCGGCCATGCGTCGCCAGCCTGTGTGTTCAGCAATGTGGATGTGTTTGGGGGAGACGCCTGATGAGTACTTCAAAAAGTCAGGCTGAGTCGTTCAAGGCCTTGGTCAACTGGCTGCGCGATGCGATTCGTGAGCCGGAACAGTTCACCCTCAGCTACGCCGCCGAGTCGTCGGCCTTCGTGCGTTTCAACCACGCCAAGGTGCGTCAGGCCGGTCAGGTGCAGCAGGCCAGTGTCGGTTTCAAACTGATCAACGATGGCCGGCACGCTGACCTCGACATCACGCTGGCCGGCGACCCGGAAGTGGACGTGCAACGTCTGGCCGAAGGTCTGCAACAGCTGCGCGAGACCCTGCCGTTGCTGCCGCAGGATCCGTACCTGCTGCTCAACCACAATGGCTGGCAGAGCAAGAATGTGCAGGAACACCCGCTGCCGGACACCGAGCAGGTGGTCGCTGAAATCACTCACGCCGCCGAAGGGTTGGACCTTGTGGGCTTCTACGCGGCAGGCCCGATCAGTCGTGGCTTCGCCAGTTCCTCAGGGGCGTTTGGCTGGCATCAGGCCAACAGCTTCAACTTCGATTTCAGCTTGTTCCACGACAATGGTCAGGCGGTGAAAGCCAGTTACGCCGGGCATGACTGGAACAGCGAAGGGTTTGCCAAGCGCTTCCGGCAGGCCCGTGAGCAATTAGCGTTTCTTGGTCGGCCGTTGCGCACCTTGGCACCGGGTCAGTACCGCGCCTACCTCGCACCGGCGGCACTTGAAGAAATCATGGGCATGCTCTGCTGGGGCGGGTTTTCGGCGCAGTCGATCGCCAGCAAAACCAGTCCGCTGCAAAAGCTCTATGCGGGGGACAGTGCCTTCAGCCCGCAGGTGTCCATTGATGAAAAGGTCAGTGGTTCCTTGAGCCCGGCGTTCTCCGGCGAAGGTTATCCACGCAGTGATCTGGGGTTGATCGTCGAAGGCCAGGCCGGCGCGCAAATGGTCTGTTCACGCAGCGCGGCGGAATACGGCTTGACCGCCAACGGGGCGGGCGGCGGGGAAATGCCTAGTGCATTGAACATGGCGGCCGGGACATTGCCTGAAGCGGAGATCCTCAAGCAACTGGGTACAGGTTTGTACATCAGCAATCTGTGGTACTTGAACTACTCCGACCAACCGGGGGCACGCATGACCGGCATGACCCGGTTTGCGACGTTCTGGGTCGAGAACGGTGAGATTCAGGCGCCGGTCAGTACCATGCGCTTTGATGACAGCGCCTACAGTTTGCTCGGTGCGCAGCTGGAAGCGTTGACCGAGGAGCGGGAATTGTTGCTGTCGGCGAGTACCTACAGTCAGCGGGCCACGGCTTCGGCGTTGTTGCCGGGCGCACTGATCAGCCAACTCACGCTGACCCTGTAAACAAAAAACCCTGTGGGAGCGGGCTTGCCCGCGAAGAGGCCATCAGCTTTAGCATCTATGTTGACTGACACACCGCCTTCGCGGGCAAGCCCGCTCCCACAGGGATTGTGGCTTGCAATGACCTTGCATTAACAACTCCAACCCGCAAGAGGTCCCATGCCCAACCGCCCGCCTCTCGACGCTGTCACCGCCCGCTGGGTACCATGGGTCGTCGCCATCGCGTTTTTCATGCAGTCTCTGGACGGTACCATCCTCAACACCGCCCTGCCGGCCATGGCCAGGGACTTGGCGGAAGATCCGTTGCGCATGCAGGGTGTGATCATTGCCTACATGCTCACCGTTGCCTTACTGATCCCCGCCTCAGGCTGGATTGCCGACCGATTCGGCACCAAAAAAATCTTCTTCGGCGCGATCCTGCTGTTCAGCCTCGGCTCGTTACTCTGCGCCTTGTCCAGCAGCCTGAGCATGCTGAACGGCGCCCGGGTGATTCAGGGCCTGGGCGGCGCGCTGATGTTGCCGGTCGGGCGCCTCGTGGTGCTGCGCGCCTACCCGCGTTCGGAACTGGTGCGGATCATGGGGTTCATCACCATTCCCGGACTGCTCGGCCCGCTGATCGGCCCGACCATGGGCGGCTGGATGGTGCAATACCTGACCTGGCACTGGATCTTCCTGATCAACCTGCCCGTCGGGTTGGTCGGCTGCTACGCCGTGTGGAAATTCATCCCGGACCTTCGCGGCTCCGAACGCACCCGCTTCGATAGCCTGGGGTTCGTGCTGTTCGGCGCCGCGATGATTCTGATCACCATCGCCATGGAAGGCTTGGGCGAACTGCACCTGCCCCACCTGCGCGTGATGCTGTTGCTGTTTGGTGGCATGGCCTGTCTGGCGGCGTATTGGTTGCGCGCCGGGCATATTGAAAATCCGCTGTTCGCACCGTCGCTGTTCAAGACCCGGACCTTTGCCGTCGGCATTCTCGGCAACCTGTTCGCCCGCCTCGGTAGCGGCGCCCTGCCCTTCCTCGTGCCGTTGCTGCTGCAAGTGGCGCTGGGTTATTCGCCATCACAGGCCGGTATGAGCATGCTGCCACTGGCCGCCGCGGCAATGCTCGCCAAGTGGGTGGCGCGACCGCTGATCGAGCGATTGGGCTATCGCATCGTGCTGACCGGCAACACCCTGGCGCTGGGCATCATGCTCGCGTGCATGGGCCTGGTCAGCGAACAGACGCCGTACTGGCTGCTGCTGTGTCTGCTGGCGATTCTCGGGGCGATCAACTCGCTGCAATTTACCGCAATGAACACCGTCACCCTGATCGACCTCGACGACACCAGCGCCAGCAGCGGCAACAGCCTGCTGTCGGTGGTGGCGCAATTGTCCCTGAGCCTGGGGGTTGCGTGTGCCGGTGCGTTGCTCGGCGGCTTTACCGCCGAGATCGGAAACGATGGCGTGCAGACTGTTTTGGGCGCGTTCCAGCTGACGTTTGTGACGGTCGGAATCATGGCGATGCTGGCCGCAACGATCTTCTCGCAGCTCTCAAAGGAAGACGGACGGCGCGTCAAGCGTCCGGAAGAACACATCGAGCCTTAGGGTGAATGGCCCCGGGACTGGTACACTGCGCGACATTTTGTTTTGCAGGCCAGTCCCGTGACCACCATCGCCACCGCTTTTAATACTTTGCCGCTGTCCGCCGCCATGCTGGCTAACCTCGACTCCCTCGGTTATGCCCAAATGACGCCGATCCAGGCGCAAAGCTTGCCGGTGATCCTCAAGGGGATGGACCTGATCGCCCAGGCCAAGACCGGCAGCGGCAAGACCGCCGCCTTCGGTATCGGCCTGCTGAACCCGATCAATCCGCGCTATTTCGGTTGCCAGGCGCTGATCCTTTGCCCAACCCGCGAGCTCGCTGACCAGGTTGCCAAGGAAATCCGTCGTCTGGCCCGTGCCGAAGACAACATCAAGGTCCTGACCCTGTGCGGCGGCGTATCCCTCGGCCCGCAGATCGCTTCGCTGGAGCATGGCGCACACATCATCGTCGGCACGCCGGGGCGCATTCAGCAGCACCTGCGCAAAGGTTCGCTGGTACTGCACGGTCTGAACACGCTGATTCTCGACGAAGCTGACCGCATGCTCGACATGGGTTTCTACGATTCCATCGAAGAAATCATCATGCAGGCCCCGGAACGCCGCCAGACACTGCTGTTCTCCGCCACGTACCCGGTGGGCATCAAGCAGCTTGCGTCAAAGTTCATGCGCAACCCGCAACAAGTGAAGGCCGAGGCATTCCACGACGACACGCAGATCGAACAGCGCTTCTACGAGATCTCCCCGGAAGAGCGCATGAGCGCCGTGACCAAGGTTCTCGGCCACTTCCGCCCGGCCTCCTGCGTGGCCTTCTGCTACACCAAGCAGCAGGTTCAGGAAACCGTCGACCACCTGACCGCCAAAGGCATCTCCGCCGTCGGTCTGCATGGCGATCTGGAACAGCGTGATCGCGACCAGGTGCTGGCGATGTTCGCCAACCGCAGTACTTCGGTACTGGTGGCCACCGACGTCGCCGCTCGCGGTCTGGACATCGATTCGCTGGACATGGTGATCAACGTTGAACTGGCCCGTGATTCGGAAATCCACATTCACCGTGTCGGCCGTACCGGCCGTGCCGGTGAGAAAGGCCTGGCGATCAACCTGGTCGCACCGCCCGAAGCGCAGCGCGCCCAAGCCATCGAACACCTGCAGCAGACGCCGTTGACCTGGGACCTGGTGGACAACCTCACCAGCCAGGGCGGCGGTCCGCTGCTGCCGCAGATGAGCACCCTGTGCATCGGCGCTGGCCGTAAAGACAAGGTTCGTCCGGGCGACATCCTGGGCGCACTGACCGGCGATGCCGGCATTCCGGGCGCCCAGGTGGGCAAGATCGCGATTTTCGATTTCCAGGCCTTTGTGGCTGTTGAACGCGGGATCGCCAAGCAAGCCTTGCAGCGCCTGAATGACGGCAAGATCAAGGGCCGTTCGCTGCGCGTGCGTATTTTGTAAGGATTCTTCGACCCAACGAAGATCCCCTGTGGGAGCGAGCCTGCTCGCGATGGCGGACTGTCAAACAACATCTATGTTGAATGTACAGACCTCATCGCGAGCAGGCTCGCTCCCACAGTTTGTTTTGTGGTAAGTCATCAAGAGGACACCGTTTTGCGCTCTACCGAAGTCGTGATCATTGGCGCTGGCGCCGCAGGGTTGATGTGTGCGCTGACCGCCGCCGGGCGTGGGCGCAAGGTGATGTTGCTCGACCATGCGAACAAGGCCGGCAAGAAAATCCTGATGTCGGGTGGCGGTCGCTGCAATTTCACCAACATGTACACCGAACCTGGCAATTTCCTCTCGCAGAATGAACATTTCTGCAAATCCGCACTGGCGCGCTACACCCAGTGGGACTTCATCGGCATGGTCGCCAAACATGGCGTGGCGTACCACGAGAAGAAGCTCGGCCAGCTGTTCTGCGATAACAAATCCAGCGACATCCTCGAGATGCTGCTCAACGAGTGCGATCAGGTCGGCGCGAGCCTGCACCTGGACACATCGATCCAGACCATCGAAAAACTCGAAAGCGGTTACCTGCTGGACACCACGATGGGCCAGATCACCTGCGAATCGCTGGTAATCGCCACGGGCGGACTGTCGATCCCGACGCTGGGCGCGACCGGTTTCGGTTATCAGGTTGCCAAACAGTTCGGCCACCAACTGCTGCCAACCCGCGCCGGCCTGGTGCCGTTCACCATCACCGATCAGCTAAAAGAGCTTTGCACCGAGCTGTCCGGCACGTCGGTGGATTGCCTGGTGAGCTGCAACGAGCAGAGTTTCCGCGAGAACATTCTGTTCACTCACCGCGGCCTCAGCGGCCCGGCGATTTTGCAGATTTCTTCGTTCTGGGAATCTGGCGACACGGTCGAGATCAACCTGATGCCGGATCACAACGTGCATGAATGGCTGCAACAGCAGCAGGCCGAACGCCCGAACAGCGAACTGAAAACCCTGCTGGGGGAAATCTTCACCAAGAAGATGGCCAACCTGCTGGCGGACAACTGGTTCGTGTCCAAACCGATGAAGCAGTACACCCACGCCGAAATCGCCGACATCGCCGAAAAACTGGCAAGCTGGAAAGTCGTGCCGGCCGGCACCGAAGGCTACCGCACGGCCGAGGTGACGCTGGGTGGCGTGGACACCCACGAAGTGTCGTCCAAGACTATGGAATCACTGAAAAGTCCTGGCCTGTATTTCATCGGTGAAGTGCTCGATGTCACCGGTCATCTGGGCGGCTTTAACTTCCAGTGGGCCTGGGCCTCAGGCTACGCCGCCGCGCAATTCGTCTGATCCACCACGCCCCTGTAGGAGCCGAGCTTGCTCGCGATAGCGGTCTAACAGTTAGCATCGTTGTTGAATGTGAATCCGTCATCGCGAGCAAGCTCGGCTCCTACAGGGTGCGTGTTTGTCATGGAAGGAACAGATTTTGCTGTCAGATGTGATCGGCGCCATTGCGTCGGCGTCATTACTGGCTCAATTTAGCGTCATTGCCTCGGAAGGCCTTCGCACTTCATGTCATCGACTCCTCTCAGTCAGTCTCTGCGTCGCCTCTGGGCGCTGGATAAATTCAGCTACAGCGTGCGGGTATTCATTGCCCTGACCGGCAGCATGGCGGTCTGTTGGTATCAGGATGAAATGGGACTGCTGATCCCCTTGTTCCTGGGGATTATCGCCAGCGCCCTGGCCGAAACCGACGACAGTTGGCAGGGCCGTCTCAACGCGCTCGCCGTGACGCTGGTGTGTTTCAGCGTCGCCGCCTTCTCCGTCGAACTGCTCTTCCCCTACCCCTACATATTCATCATCGCCCTGGCCCTGGCCAGTTTTTGCCTGACCATGCTCGGCGCCCTCGGCGAGCGCTATGGCGCCATTGCCTCGGCGACGCTGATTTTGTCGGTCTACACCATGATTGGCGTGGACCAACGCGGCGGCGCCGTCACCGATTTCTGGCATGAACCGGTGCTGCTGGTGGCCGGTGCAGCCTGGTACGGCTTGTTGTCGGTGCTGTGGCAGGCGATGTTTTCCAACCAGCCGGTGCAACAAAGCCTGGCGCGATTGTTCCGCGAGTTGGGTTACTACCTGAAGTTGAAATCCTCGCTGTTCGAACCGATCCGGCAAATGGACGTGGAAGCACGGCGCCTGGAACTGGCCCAACAGAACGGACGCGTGGTGGCGGCCCTGAACGCCGCCAAGGAAATCATTCTGCACCGGGTCGGCAACGGTCGGCCGGGATCGAAAGTCAGTCGCTACCTGAAACTGTACTTCCTCGCTCAGGACATCCACGAGCGCGCCAGTTCTTCGCACTACCCCTACAACGCACTCGCCGAGGCCTTTTTCCACAGCGACGTGCTGTTCCGCTGTCAGCGCCTGCTGCGCCAGCAAGGCAAGGCGTGCCGCGCCTTGGCCGAATCGATCCAGATGCGTCAGCCCTTCGTCTACGACGCAAGTTTCGCCGAAGCCCTGGGCGATCTGAACGCCTCCATCGAACACCTGCGCATCCAGAGCAACCCGGCCTGGCGCGGCCTGTTGCGCTCGCTGCGGGCACTCACGGCAAACCTCTCGACACTCGACCGTTTGCTCAGCGATGCGAGCAACCCGGAAGCCCTGGCCGATGCCACCGACAGCAGCCTGCTCGACCGTTCGCCACGCAGCCTCAAAGATGTGTGGGCGAGGTTGCGCACGCAACTGACACCGACGTCGCTACTGTTCCGCCATGCACTGCGCTTGCCCCTGGCGTTGAGCATCGGGTACGGCATGGTGCATTTGATTCACCCGTCGCAAGGCTACTGGATCATCCTCACCACGCTGTTCGTTTGCCAGCCGAACTACGGCGCCACCCGACGCAAACTCGGCCAACGGATCATTGGCACCGCGATCGGCCTGACGATGGCCTGGGCGCTGTTCGATCTGTTCCCGAATCCGTTGATTCAGTCGTGTTTCGCGATTGCCGCCGGCGTGGTGTTCTTTATCAACCGCACCACCCGCTACACCTTGGCCACGGCCGCGATTACCTTGATGGTGCTGTTCTGCTTCAACCAGGTCGGCGACGGTTATGGGCTGTTCCTGCCGCGGCTGCTCGATACCTTGCTCGGCAGCCTGATCGCCGGGCTCGCGGTGTTCCTGTTCCTGCCGGACTGGCAGGGCCGACGCCTGAACAAAGTGCTGGCCAACACCCTGACCTGCAACAGCATTTACCTGCGTCAGATCATGCAGCAATACGCCGCCGGCAAAAGCGACGACCTGGCTTATCGCCTGGCTCGACGCAACGCACACAACGCCGACGCGGCACTGTCGACGACACTGGCCAACATGCTTATGGAGCCAGGGCATTTCCGCAAGGAAGCGGATGTCGGCTTTCGTTTTCTGGTGCTGTCGCATACGTTGCTCAGCTATTTGTCAGGCCTCGGAGCACATCGCGAAACCCCGCTACCACCGGATGTGCGGGAGCATTTGATTCAGGGCGCCGGCGCGAGCCTGGCGGCGAGCATCGACGAAATCGCCCAGGGTCTGGCGAGCAAACAACCGATTGCGATTCAGAGTGATGAGGAAGAGGCCCTGGCCAATTCGCTGGAGCAGATGCCGGATGAAATCGATGAAGGGCAGCGGCTGGTACAGACGCAGTTGGCGTTGATTTGCCGGCAACTGGGGCCGTTGCGGACGTTGGCGGCGCATTTGATTAAAGACACTAGCGAAACCTGAAATGTGGGTTGTCCTGGCCGGCCAATTCGCGAGCAGACTCGTTCCCACAGTTAATCTCTGTCGCTCATAAAATATGTGATCGCTGGAGATCTAATGTGGGAGCGAGCCTGCTCGCGATGGGGCCATCAGCCACACCCAAGACTTGGAATCAGCCTCACATCCCATGTTGCCTCATCAACCGCTCGTAACTGCCATCCGCCTTCATCTCGGCAATCTCACGATCAAAACCGGCGACGATCTCTTCATGTTGCGGGTTCTTCAAGCTGACCAATATGTGCAGGCTGTTCTCGCTCAACGGTTTGGGCAAAAACTCCACGGCATTGCGCACTTTGGATGATTCGCGCGCCAAGTAATAACGGGCGACGTATTCATCCTCCAGCGTCAACTTGACCCGATCTGCCGCCACCATGCGTACCGCCATGGCAAAGTTATGCACCGGGACTTTCTGCAGTGACAGGTCGTCATCGAACTCCGGCGAATAAGCGTAACCCCGCACGATCGCAATCGGATACATGTGCAGTTGCTGCAAGTTGTTGTATACGATGGGCGCGTCTTTGCGTTTCAGAAAGCGCACGCGGTTAAGCAGATACTCACCGGAAAACTGGCCAAGCTGGGTGCGATCAGCGGTGTACCAGGCGTTGACCAGCACGTCATAACGCCCCTCGCCCACCCCCATCAACGCTCGCGCCCAAGGCACCTGTTCGAAATCACTGGCATACCCGGCCCGGGCCAGCGCGGTACTGACGATGTCCGTCGCCAATCCGCCGTTGACCAGCGTGGCGTCGGTAAAGGGCGGCCAGGCATCGGCGACCAGACGCAGCTTTTCCGCTGCCGCGCCCTGTGTCAGCAACAGCAATACAATCAAAGCAGAAGCTCGATGCAATCGCGGCATGCTAGAAAATCCTTAGCGGGCGGGTTACCCGGCGTGTTTTTCAGCCCAAACTCCAAGACCCATGTACCGGCGCCAGGTACTCAACATTAGCTCATCGAAGCCAATGCGCAGCGCTTCACCGCAGATTACACAAAGATGACAACGCCGCGCGAAATGAATGATGGCATTTTGGCCTTTGTCACAGATTTCCCTGCCATAAAGACAACGGCTCTCAGGACGCTTAGTATCGGAGCGACGATGTTCAAGGAACGTGAAAATGACAATTGACTGGATCTGCAAACACCATAGCGACCTGGGTAAGGAACAGCTGTACGCCATTCTGCAATTGCGCGCAGAGGTGTTCGTTGTCGAACAGAAATGCTTGTATCAAGACATCGATGGCCAGGATCTGGAAGGTGACACCTGCCATTTGATGGCGTGGGACGAGAATCGGCTGGCGGGTTACCTGCGATTGCTCGACCCGCAGTTGCAGGGTGGCGATGTGGTGATTGGCCGGGTGATTGTTGCCCCGGCTGCACGTGGCACCGGAATTGGGCATGAGCTGATGGCGCAGGCGTTGAAACAGGCTGAGAAGCACTGGCCGGACATGCCGGTTTATCTGTCGGCCCAGGTGCACTTGCAGGGGTATTACGGGAAGTATGGGTTTGTGGTGGCGGGTGAGGAATACGTCGAGGATGGTATTCCGCACATCGGAATGCGTCGGCCTTAAGGACCCCATCGCGGGCAAGCCCGCTCCCACAGGGATTACCTAAATCCTGCAGGAGTGAGCCTGCTCGCGATAGCGTCAGTTGCGGCAGCGCAGAAATCAGGGGTACTCCAGCACCTCTTTGATCTGCCGCAAATTCCGCTCAATCCACCCCCGATCAATTGCCCCCCACTCACGAATCCGATAGCGCCCCGCATGATTGCGCGCACCCTCTTCCTGCTCGAACTCGCAAACAATGTCCAGATCCGCCAACGCCGCAATGGTGTCCTGTGCCGTGCGCCGGGGCATGCCGGTCACGTCGGTCAAGGCCGGGACGCTACTCGCCTGCCCACTGTCGATCAGGTACGCCACGTACAACCGACGATAGAAACTGCTCTTGGTCTTGCTGACTTCCATTCAAACACTCCCGGCCGTTGATCCGTTATTGCATGTCCCGCCAAGTCAGGTACACCCGCAGGTCAAACTCCACCTGGTGATAACCCGGCAGCATGTGTTCGCAGAGTTTGTAGAACGCCTTGTTGTGATCGGACTCTTTGAAGTGCGCCAGTTCGTGCACGACGATCATTTTCAGAAACTCCGAGGGCGCTTCCTTGAACAGCGAGGCCACGCGAATTTCTTTCTTGGCCTTGAGCTTGCCGCCCTGCACCCGTGAGATGGTTGTGTGCAAGCCAAGCGCGCGATGAGTGAGGTCCAGACGGTTGTCGAACAGCACTTTGTCGATGGCCGGAGCATTGCGCAGGTATTCCTGCTTGAGGTCCAGTGCGTAGGTGTACAGCGCCTTGTCGCTCTGTACGCCGTGCTTTTCCGGGTAGCGCTTGGTCAAGTAGTCGCCCAGCCGATCTTCGGCGATCAGCTGGCGCACTTGATCCTGCAATGCAGCAGGATAGGCCTGGAGGTATTTCAACGCGGTCATTGGGGCGGCAACACGAATCACGAAAAGGTCGCCAGTGTAGCGAATTCAACTGTTCAGTGCGCTCCAGTCGAACGGCTGCGCAAAGTCGCCGACATCCTCGGCCATCATCGGCCGCGCCACCAGAAAACCCTGCACGTATTCACAACCATTGGCTTGCAGCCATTGATATTGAGCGAGCGTTTCCACCCCTTCTGCAATCACCAGCATTCCGTATTCCTGGCACAGGTCGATCACATTGCGCACCAGTGCTGCATCCCGCGAGGAATCGGGCAGGCGAGCAATCAGATGCCGGTCGAACTTGAGCGTGTCCAGTTCCAGGTCGCGTAAATGGGACAGTGAGCAAGGCCCGGAACCGAAGTCATCCAATGCCACCCGCACCCCAAGATTGCGCAGCAAACGCAGAGTCTTTCGGGTTTCTTCGGGGTTTTGCATCAGCGCTTCTTCCGTCACCTCAACTTCCAGATGTCGCGGCTGCACGCCATGGCGTTCCAGCACACGGCGCAATTCGGTGATCAGGTTGGGCATGCCGAACTGAGTGCTACTCAAACTCACACAAAGCACCAGATCCTCGGCAAACAGGGCTTCCCAGGCCTTGCGCTGCTCAATCGCTCGATGGTAAATCCAGCTGCCCAGCCGACTGATCAGCCGGGCCTCTTCCAGCAACGGCAAAAACAGTCCCGGCGGAACATCGCCGACGCTCGGGTGCTGCCAACGCAGCAATGCCTCGAACCCGCGGATCTGCCCATTGGCGATGGACACTTGAGGTTGATACACCAAATTGAAATCACGGTTTTCGATGGCCGTGCGCACGCTCTCTTCGAGCATCAGCCGCGAACGCGCCCGGCCGTTCATCTCGTGATCGTAGAAACGATACTGCTGACGGCCCGCACGCTTGGCTTCGTACATGGCAATGTCCGAGGCCCGCAACAAACCGTCGAGGTTGGCCCCGCAATCCGGAAACGTCGCAATGCCGATGCTGGCACCCAAGGTGATTTCCAGGCCTTCAATCTGCTGATAGACCGATACCCGCTCGATGAGTTTTTCCGCAATCTTCGCCGCCTGCTCGGGAAACTCCAGGTCCAGCAACGCCGTAAACTCATCACCGCCGATGCGCGCCAGAATGTCGAAGGGCCGCAAACAGGCCTTCAACTGTTCGGACACCCATCGCAGCACGCGGTCCCCGGCATCGTGCCCCAGGGAATCATTGACCCGTTTGAAGCCGTCGAGGTCCAGGTACAGCAGCACCCAGGCACCGTCGGAGCGTTCGCCGCGCAGCAGCAGGTTTTCAACGGTCTGGTAGAACCCCCTGCGATTGAGCAGGCCGGTCAAGGGGTCGGTTACTGCCTGATATTCCAGTTGCTGATGCAGGTGACGCACCACCGACATGTCCAGTACCGTCACCACCATGGCGCGCTGTTCAGCGGGCAATGGCGCGCACGACAGCGCCACCGGCACCTGCTGGCCGGGGGCGGTGCGCAACAGCGCGTCATGCAGTCGAAAGGTTTCGCCGCGCTTGTATCCGGTGTAAATCTCGGAATCCGTCCAGACCGGGATGTGCGGTTTTTGCAGGAAATCCAGAAACTCTTTGCCTTGCAGCTCCTGCACAGTGGCATTGAGCAGCCGCGACATGGCCGGGTTGGCAAAACGGATCACCCCGTCCTCACTCACCACCAGAATGCCTTCAGCCGCGTTCTCCAACACCGAGGCATTAAAAGCACGAGCGGCTTCCAGGTCGTGGCTCAGGCGCTGCAACGCACGGCGATTACGCTGATGCTCCAGCAGGGCCTGAACTTTGGGTTTGAGAATTTGCGGGTCGAACGGCTTGAACAGGTAATCCACCGCACCGCTGGCGTAACCCTTGATCACGGCGTCTTGAGACTGTTCGTTGGCCGTCAGGAAAATGATCGGCGTGAGGCGCGTTCGCTGACTGCCACGCATCAGGCGAGCCACTTCAAAACCGTCCATGCCCGGCATTTGCACATCGAGCAATACCAGGTCGACATCGTGTTTAAGCAATAGGCCGAGCGCTTCAAAGCCGGAGGCGGCGGTGATGACCTGCCAATCCTGGCGCTGGAGCAATGCGCGCATGCTGATCAGGCTTTCAGGGTAATCATCGACGATTAAAACGATTGAGCTGCCTTCGGTTGGCGTGGGTCGCGCGCATTCCATGCTGCTTCTCTTGTTCGAGGGCGTCAGGCCGGATCTCGTGAAAACCGGACAATTATTGTGACTTCACTCTAGACCGGATCCGTAAAAGCAGAAGCCATCACAGCGCCATCATTTAACCCATGCGTTCATTTGCCGACTAACGGTCGGCCCTGTAAGCCCCGAAAACCGGGCGAGATGGCATTTAGACAGGATGTTGACGCCAATCATTTGCCATTCGAGCATTAACAAAGTGGCCTTCTACGCTTATAAAGACCGCCCTCCAAGGCGCGTCCCAGAGCTTCTGGCACGTGCGTGCAGCAAAAATTTGTGGAAGCTTGTCTATGATCGATCTCGCAACCTGGAACCTCAGCGTTCCCGTCGGCAGTCCGCCCTACACCGTTGATACAGCCAAACTGGTAAACGGCTTCAAGGACCAATACTTCCACTCCGACACCGGCACCTTGTTCTTCTGGGCTCCGGTAACGGGCTCGCGCACCGCAAATGCCATCTACCCACGCACCGAACTTCGCGAAACCTACAGCAATGGCACGCTGAAAAACTGGTACTACCCGGACGCCGACAACCTACTTCGCGCGACCCTGGCGGTGAATCAAGTGCCGAGCTCGGGGAAAGTCGTCATTGGCCAGATCCATGCCTATGAAAGCCAGAAGCCCCTGGTGAAGGTCGAGTACCAATACAAAACCAAAACCTCGACCGGCAACATCGTCGCCAAAGTGCGCATGCACCCGGATGATGGTGAAGGTCGGGTGATTACCATTGCGACGGGCGTGAAGCTGGATCAGGAGTTTTCCTATTTGATTCACCTGAGCCCGGGTGGTGCGTTGGGCATCAGTGCGGCGGGGTATCAGTGGGACACCAACATCAGTGCGACCTGGCGTGTGAAGCCGCTGTATTTCAAGGCCGGGGTTTATGTGCAGGACAACACCGGGTACACCAGCGAGGGGGGGAAGGTGACGTTTAGCAAGCTGGATATTGATCACGATAAGTAAAAACACCTCAGCCCCTGTAGCAGCTGCCGAGCAACACGAGGCTGCGTCCGAGGACAAAGTCCTCGCATTCCCTTGACGACTGCTGCTACAGCGTCCGAAAAACGCGTAGGACGCCTCCGACTGTGGCGAGGGAGCTTGCTCCCGCTGGGCTGCGAAGCAGCCCCAAACCCTGCCACCTGATTCCCACAGACCAACCACACCCCCGATTTACGGCACCTGCGCCGCCGAACGGGAGCAAGCTCCCTCGCCACAAGGACCGCATGCACGTCCTACAGCCCGGTTGCGACTGCCGAAATTGCTGCCTAAAGTTGGTCTGTCGCTGACATTGTTGGCGATAGGGTTTCGCAGCCCTAGCGATACGTGTAGTAACCTAGCGCCTCGAAAAAAGAGGCACGTCAGCACTCGTCCTCCTTTTTATGGTGGCTGTGTGTGGGAGACCTTCGGGTCTGCCGGGTTCCTCGTATCCCTGGTCTGCGAACCCGCACATAGCTACCACCCCAATCGTTTCGCAGCGAACGGTAGTAGCTCTTCTTTTAGATACGAGGAAGATTTACTTATGACAATGAACAAACCGCCACGCCGCTTCACTCCAATGTCCCAGCTGTCCACCGACTATCCCGTCCTTCTCATCGACAGCGACGCCCCGCTACGCGAACTCCACAACTGCGTCAGCGAACGCCTCAATGCTGTTCTCAAGTACCTGAACCTGATGGCCTGCACCAGCCTGCCCGATTACGCCGAGAACGACATCAACACTGTCACCAACATTGCGCGGATCCTGGTCCAGGATATTGCGGATGTGTTTGGAGTGATTGAGCAGCGGGGGTTTAACCAGCCAATAAATAGCTGACTATTCGGCTTATAAAACAGAAGGGGATAACTAAACGAAACATTCACCTTTCCATCAAGAGTATTGATATCAAAACTTCTTCTGACTGCGGCCATTGAACTTGATGATTTAAACCGCGAGCGCCCGCGTCTGTCTTTAAAACACACAACGCCCGATGCTGCGCACCGGGCGTTGTGGTGAAACGGGTATAACCCTATTTCAGTACTAGACAGCCATTCCGACTATGCATGAGGCTTCGCAAAAGTACATTTGCCTACTTCCTTTCCATCAACCGACATCGATCCATAGAGTTTGTTATAGGTTGCATCATCCGATTGCAGCGAAAAGACTGTCTCGCCAGCATTAAAGCTGAGAGTAATACCATTTGATGCCGGGGTTTTATAGCCGAACCAAGCGTGTGTCAATACCGTTACACGCAGCGCGATAGTTCCAGAAGGAGCTAAATCACCTTCCATTTTTCCCGAGTCATATTCCGCCGATGTAATATGAAGGGTGTGATACTGACCATTTATCCGCTCTTTACTGTGATACGTACTTTCCAAAACTGTGTTTTTTTTGGTCATAGCCTATTCTCCTGATGACAAAAATTAGAAAGAAAGGGGACAGATCTATTTAACCGACCTCTTTTCCTTTTTCTCGGACTACGAATCAATTATTAGGGAGCAGCCAGCATTAAATCACCTGTAATAAATGACAGTTTCTAATACGTTTTTGCGATAACAGAGCTAACGTTAAAACAGGAAATATTAAAAACAACTTCTACCGCCTGTGCACGTTATTTACTGCTACGCTTCCTCCATCACTACAAGGACGTAGGAGGCTATATGCCCAGAATGGGACGTGTTGTGTTACCCAATTATCCACATCATGTCGTGCAACGAGGCCACAACAGGCAGGTTGTGTTTGCCGAGCCGGGCGACTTCCAGCGTTATCTCGAAGATCTGCGAGAACTCAAAACGCTATTCAACGTGAAAGTGTATGCCTTCTGCTTGATGACCAATCATGTCCACCTATTGCTAGCGCCGGAGACTCCGTTGCAGGTCTCGGACAATTGATGAAAGGCCTGGCGGGACGCATGACAAGGTATCGCAACAAGCTGGAGGGCCGCTCCGGTACCTTGTGGGAGAGTCGATACAAATCCAGTGTTGTTCAAACCGACACCTATCTGCTGGCATGTAGTCGATACATCGAGCTAAACCCGGTGCGAGCGCAAATGGTTCAGCAGGCACAAGATTACCCTTGGTTGAGCTTGCACCTGCGCCTCAACGAAACTGCAGACAACCATTGGCTGGATGAAGATCCTTGCTTCAACGAACTCGGTAGAACCCATATCGAGCGCCTTGCTCGCTATACCTCTTTTATGGAACAGGCAATTCCTTCCTCTGAATTGCAGTTGATCCGAGCCGCCCTCCAGCGCGGCCAGTTGACCGGTAATCCTCGATTTATAGACGAAATAGAACAAATCACTGGATTGCGAATATCGCATCGAGCACGGGGCAGGCCTGCGAAACAAATCGAATAGAAGCACTAGGGATTAAATAAATCTGTCCCCTTTTGTTTTTTGTTTAGTCCCCTTTTGTCTTTTTTTGTTTTTTTTCCCGGTTAAATTTAGAAGCAGCAAACACCGCACCTATAACAAAAAATTATTAAAAACTGTCATTTATTACAGCTGCACGTAAAGAAACTTACCACTAATATCTCCCATGCAACATATATGCAGAAAATGGGCAAACAAAAAAGTCCGCCTTTCTGCTTCCTGCCTCAACTATTAAAAAGGATTTGAAAAATGGCGATAGCTAAATGGGAAAGAATGGCGCTATACACACCTGGCGATCTCTTCTCCTACATCGATGTGAACAGAAAAGGAGAGCAAACCCGAGTCCAAATGCCTTTTGCAGGTCTGTTCAGCATTAGCACTGCCGACACGTCATATAAGTCATCATTCGGCGATGAATTCACCTTTAAACTGGTGGGGGACACATTTTCATGCCGTTACAACTTCAACATTGACAATGCAGACCGCATATCAATGAGTCCTAATGAGATAGCTATTCGGCAACGTCACTCCGCAGAACTGGAGTCACTTAATGCTCAAAAAAACATTATTGAATCAATCTTCGCACCTGAACTGAGCGCATTGAACGAGTACCGCAAGAAAAATTCAGGTGACAACCCGACAGATGAACAAGTAAGTCAATATGTTATGCTTAAAAAATGCTTTGAAGAAAAACAGCGTCCGTATCTGCCAGAACTAAATCGTTTAAAAGATGCAATCAGCACGTATCCTGACCCTGAAGTTGAAATCCGAAATTTAGCAAGGGCGCGGTATCCATAATCTGATCCTACCAGGGGGGGGAATTAAATACCCCCCTTTTCTCTGCCGGCAAATGTGCTTCTGGGCCGCATACAACATCCAAAATACAATGGCCACAGCGGCTTTGAAAATTTTGTTGATAATCCAATTCGCGCCCCCGCAGCCCCGTTAAACAGAGAATCTAATCAGCCGATGTCGATACTGGTAAAACACTTCGATTCTGCGGACATTGGCTTCGTTGGCGAATCACGCCCAATCCAAAATTTTCGTTTTTTACATCCCTTAAATCTTCCTCTATCTGCATGCGCGGCTTGAAAATGGCCACAATCTCCATGAATGTCACTATTTCGGCGGTATGCTGGTCAAAGTCAGTATTAAATTGGCCTCTCGCTATATCCCGCTTCTGCGAGGGTGATTTTATGCTTAACAGGAAGACCTATTTTTATTTTCTTTCTTTTTAGTCCAATCACGCCCCCATTCCAGCCCACTGCCCCGCGTTTAAAGCTATAGCTAAAAAACATAATAAACTGTCAACATTTACAGGTGACCGCACTCGCAAACCAAACTAATCTCGTCTACGAAACACAAAAAAACAGAAGAGGATGCATCTATAAACCCACTTCCTTTTCTTCTTGTTGTCTTGATTGGAGATCACCATGAAATACGAAGAACTTTTAGCCAACAACGCCCAGCAACTCGATAGCCTTAAGAGTCAACTAACCTATTTAGAACAGGCACATACCGTAGAGGTCAATAGGCTAGCTAAATTCGCAGAAGGCGCGAGAGTCGAGTATCAATTTAAATATTATGGCAACACTCCCGCAGAACAGCAACGGCTACAAGACCAATTAGATAATGCAAATAAAGCTTTGGCCGACGCCCGCAGTACATATGCGAACAACAAAACCCCAATTGCCGAGCAGATTGCTTCAATTGAAAAATCCCTTTATTCGATTAGCGACGAAGGTGTAGCAGAAGCAGCAAAAGCGGAATTGACTCGCAGCTGGTAAGATTCCAGCGACGACATGTGACCTATTTAGCTTGTTTCACGAATTAAACCCGCCTCTCGGCGTAATGCTGTTCACTTATGCATTTGAGCTCACGCGGGGCTTCCTGGAAAATCCGATATCAGACCTCTGGTATCGGATTTTTTATGTCTGCTCAACAAGACCTGCTCGAGCTCGGCGACCTTTTCAACTTAAGGCTGTTCCGCTTAAGTGAACAGCATTACGCCGAGAGAGGGGGGGTATGTAACTCAAACGCTGAATGCCTTAGTTAACCTTAACGTTCAACTCAGCCTTCAAATACCTCTGATACATCCCTTCCAGCGAGATAGGATTGATTTTCGAAGCATTACCGGCCATACCAAATACCTCATAACGATTTAATACAAACATCAAAAAATGCACCAAGAAATGGACATCCATTAGCCGGCCTCAAGTCAAGACTAACGCCCCCTTTAGTTATTCCTATAAAGCCTTATAAACTGTCAACTATTACAGGTGTCTCGGCTTTTTATTTCGAGTAACTTGGACATGTAGTAAATAATATCAACCTTAGTCATTAAACCGAGGAAGCCTCATGAGCAATGTTGAAAAATCGTTCAGCGCACGTTTAAGTTATGACAATTATGCTGTTTGCTTTTACGAGCTCACGCTGAACGCTGCCAATGTCACCGGGGGTTTTAAAGGACGTACTATAACCGTACCAGGAAACAGCGGCTTTGCAGAGTTAACTGATAGTAAATACTTATGCCTTAATGATAAGTTATATCCGAATGAAGGTGACCTATTGTACTTTAATTACCTAGATGACGGGTACCATGTTCATATTATGGAGGGACCGAACAAAGGATTGTCTTTGGGTGTTTCAGACGGTTGGCTTTGCGCCTCAAATAAACCAGTACTGCTAACACTAAAAAGTGACCATGGCGATAAACTCACACTTGACGACTTCCGAAACGAGTCAAGTACAAAACTAGCTATCATTGGACCTAGAGGCTCCTTGCAATATTATAAATTTGAAAAGGTTGACAACTCGCTTTCATACTCGTACATCGTCACACATGGTGGCACCACCGAAATACCTTTTTTGTTCACATTCGTGGAAAAAAATGGTGCGTGAAAATGCCTTAAATTTTTAGAGGCCACTGGAAGCCCATAAAAAGGGATGAACAACTGTCAAAACATGCTGACAACGTGTCTTTCAGCACCTGACAAACAGAGAGCCATTTCACTATAGTTATCTTTAACTTAGTGGACATTATATAAATCTCGCCCATAAAAAACCCGCATCGCTGCGGGTTTTTTATTGCCATTCAAACACTAAAGGCTCAGTTCACCTTAGCGTTCAACTCACCTTTCAAATACCGCTGATACATCCCTTCCAACGAGATCGGTTTGATCTTCGAAGCATTACCTGCAGTACCAAACTGATTGTAACGGTCAATGCACACATCACGCATCGCAGTCACGGTCGCACCGAAGAACTTACGCGGATCAAACTCGCTCGGGTTGGTCGCCATCAAACGACGCATCGCACCAGTGGACGCCAAACGCAGGTCAGTATCAATGTTGACCTTACGCACGCCGTGCTTGATGCCTTCAACGATTTCTTCAACCGGCACGCCGTAGGTTTCTTTGATGTCGCCGCCGTACTGGTTGATGATCGCCAGCCACTCTTGCGGAACCGAAGACGAACCGTGCATTACCAGGTGGGTGTTCGGGATGCGTTTGTGGATTTCTTTGATGCGGTCGATGGCCAACACGTCGCCGGTAGGTGGCTTGGTGAACTTGTAGGCGCCGTGGCTGGTGCCGATGGCGATGGCCAGGGCGTCGACCTGGGTGCGTTTGACGAAGTCAGCGGCTTCTTCCGGGTCGGTCAGCATTTGGCTGTGGTCCAGAACGCCTTCGGCGCCGATACCGTCTTCTTCACCGGCCATGCCGGTTTCCAGCGAACCCAGGCAGCCCAGCTCGCCTTCTACCGAAACGCCACAGGCGTGAGCCATGGCCACGGTTTGTTGGGTAACACGGACGTTGTAGTCGTAGTCGGTCGGGGTCTTGCCATCTTCGCCCAGGGAACCGTCCATCATCACCGAGCTGAAGCCCAGTTGGATGGAGCGCTGGCAGACGTCAGGGCTGGTGCCGTGGTCCTGGTGCATGCACACCGGGATGTGCGGGAATTCTTCGATGGCCGCCAGGATCAGGTGACGCAGGAACGGGGCGCCGGCGTATTTGCGAGCACCGGCCGAAGCCTGGACGATCACCGGGGAGTCAGTCTTGTCAGCGGCTTCCATGATGGCGCGCATCTGCTCAAGGTTGTTGACGTTGAAGGCTGGAACGCCGTAGCCGAACTCGGCTGCGTGGTCCAGCATCTGGCGCATGCTGATAAGTGCCATTGTGTGTGTCTCTCCCGGTTTGGGTCGTTAATCGTGCCAGCCTGCCGTAGCGGCGGCGGCTATTCAAGTTATTGCAGATCGGGGGTTGGTCCGGGCTGCGAATTCGGGTATTGCCAAAATCCTGGAAAACGCCAATCTCCTGTAGGAGCCGAGCTTGCTCGCGATGGCGGTTTAACTGCCGGCACATGTATTGAATGTGCTGACGCTATCGCGAGCAAGCTCAGCTCCTACAAGGTTGCGCGTCGTCCCGTATCACTCGGCCTTGCAGCCACGGCCAATCAAATCATTGGTGGCGACCCAGTAAACCAGGCCTTCCTCACCTTTAATGTGAAACGCCAGCATGTCATTGCTGTACAGCGAACCTTCGGCGCCCGGCTCCTGTTTCAAGCGGTACACCTGATCGGCCCCGCCGAGGCGCACGTCGACTTCCTTGCGGCTGTCGTCGGCGTAGCGCCACAGCACTTTGGCATGGCTGTCGCAGGTCCAGGTGGTCCAGTTATCCACAGGAGCGGACGACTGGAACAGGTTCAACTGAGCGCAACCGGCCAGCAATGCCAGCGCCATCACGGCGATAAAACCTTTCATCCATGTTCCTCGACTGACGGCGCACGCCGCCAGCCCTGAGTAATAAGTCAGACCCGTCAAGGACAGCCCTGTTCCTTGGCGGGTGTCTGTGCCTCGTATTTATCCAGGCCATCCGGCCCGGAACGCTTGTTGAGCACAGGATTGGTTTCCGCTTGCCAGTCGGCCTGGTAGCAGCCTTTTTCCTGGGTCTGCGGCGCAGGCTCCGGCGTGGCTTTCGGGTTACTCCCGCAAGCCGCCAGCATGCCCGCTGCCGTCAGCAGCGTTAACGTCTTGACCATGTAAACACTCCTTTGCCTGGTCAAATGCGCGGACTCAGGCCTTGGCCCGGCTTTCCAGGACTTCAACGGCTGGCAGCACTTTGCCTTCGACGAATTCGAGGAATGCACCGCCGCCGGTAGAAATGTAGGAGATCTGCTCAGCCACGCCATATTTATCGATGGCCGCCAGGGTGTCGCCGCCGCCAGCGATGGAGAACGCCGAGCTTTCCGCGATGGCCTGGGCCAGCACTTTGGTGCCGTTACCGAACTGGTCGAATTCGAACACGCCCACCGGGCCGTTCCACAGGATGGTCTTGGACGATTTCAGCAGCTCAGCGAAATTCGCTGCGGTCTGTGGGCCGATGTCCAGGATCATGTCGTCGTCGGCCACGTCAGCGATCAACTTGACGGTAGCAGTGGCGCTCTCGGCGAACTCCTTGGCAACCACTACGTCGACTGGCAGCGGCACGCTGACCTTGGCGGCGATGGCGCGGGCGGTATCCAGCAAGTCCGGTTCGTACAGGGACTTGCCGACCGGGTGACCGGCAGCCGCCAGGAAAGTGTTGGCGATGCCGCCGCCGACGATCAGCTGATTGCAGATCTGGCTCAGGCTGTTCAGTACGTCGAGCTTGGTCGAGACCTTGGAGCCGGCAACGATGGCGGCCATTGGCTGAGCCGGGGCGCCGAGGGCTTTGCCCAGTGCGTCCAGTTCAGCAGCCAGCAACGGGCCAGCGGCGGCAACTTTGGCGAACTTGGCCACGCCGTGGGTCGAACCTTCGGCGCGGTGAGCAGTGCCGAAGGCGTCCATCACGAACACGTCGCACAGGGCGGCGTATTGCTGGGCCAGTTCGTCAGCGTTCTTTTTCTCGCCTTTGTTGAAGCGCACGTTTTCGAACAGCACGATGTCGCCGGCCTTGACGTCAACGCCGCCCAGGTAATCGGCCACCAGAGGCACTTCACGACCCAGCGCCTTGCTCAGGTAGTCAGCGACAGGCTTGAGGCTGTTCTCGGCGGAAAATTCGCCTTCGGTCGGACGGCCAAGGTGCGAGCAGACCATCACGGCCGCGCCTTTCTCCAGGGCCAGCTTGATGGTCGGCAGCGAGGCCAGGATTCGCGCATCGCTGGTGACAACACCGTCCTTGACTGGGACGTTGAGGTCTTCGCGGATCAGTACGCGCTTACCTTGCAGATCGAGGTCGGACATCTTCAACACGGTCATGGGTCGCAATTCCTGAGTTACTGTTTTGGAGAAGCTGTTGGAGTAGCTGTTTGCAGATAGTGTTCTGCAACGTCCAGCATTCGGTTGGCAAACCCCCATTCGTTGTCGAACCAGGCCAGGATGTTCACCAGCCGTGGGCCGGAAACTCGGGTCTGACTGGCATCGACGATCGCCGAATGTGGGTCATGGTTAAAATCACAACTGGCGTGAGGCAACTCGGTATAGGCCAGCAAGCCTTTGAGCGGGCCACTGGTGGCGGCCTCGCGCAGGATCCGGTTGACCTCGGTGGCGTCGGTGTCGCTGACGGTCTGCATCGTAATATCGAGGCAAGACACGTTAACCGTCGGCACGCGTACGGCTTTGGCCTGAATTCGCCCGGCAAGTTCCGGCAGCAGGCGTTCGATGCCTCGTGCCAGACCGGTGGACACCGGAATCACCGACTGGAACGCCGAACGGGTGCGGCGCAGGTCTTCATGATGATAGGCGTCAATGACGGGCTGATCGTTCATCGCCGAGTGAATGGTGGTGATCGACACGTATTCCAGACCAATCGCCTGATCCAGCAGGCGCAACAACGGCACGCCGCAGTTGGTGGTGCAGGACGCGTTGGACACCAGCAGCTCGTCGCCGGTCAGGCAATCCTGGTTCACGCCGTAGACGATGGTGGCGTCGACATCTGCCTCGCTGGCCATCGGCTGAGAAAACAGCACACGCGGCGCGCCGGCGTCGAGGAACCGCTGGCCGTCTTCACGGGTGTGATAAGCGCCGGAGCATTCCAGCACCAGATCGACGCCCAGCGACGCCCAATCGATGCCTTCGGGGGTGGCACTGCGCAGGACCTTCACGCAGTCGCCATTAATATGCAGACAATCGCCGTCGACCTTCACGTCACCGGGAAAACGCCCGTGAGTGGAGTCGAAGCGTGTCAGGTATTCGATGCTGGCCATGTCAGCCAGGTCGTTGATCGCGACAATTTCAAACCCGGCCTTCTCGCCTCGCTCAAACAACGCACGCAAGACGCAACGACCAATCCGGCCGTAGCCGTTGAGTGCAACTTTGTAAGGACGCGGTTGAGGCATGGGGGTCTCGATAGACGCAGTCAGACGAAATCTCGTTAACAACACACCCCCTGTAGGAGCTGGCTTGCCAGCGATTGAGCCATCAGATGCAACATTGCTGTCGACTGAAAAGACGCTTTCGCTGGCAAGCCCGCTCCTATAAGGGATTGCGGTGGTCATGAAACCACCGCGTTGGGCTTAGTCTTCCAACAGCTCTTCAGCCTGACCCAGGATGTTTTCCAGGGTGAAGCCGAACTCTTCGAACAAGGCTGGCGCAGGCGCCGACTCGCCGTAGGTGGTCATGCCAATCACGCGGCCTTCCAGGCCCACGTACTTGTACCAGTAGTCTGCGTGAGCAGCTTCGATGGCGATACGGGCGCTGACCTGCAACGGCAGAACCGCTTGCTTGTAGCCGGCATCCTGAGCATCGAACACGCTGGTGCACGGCATGGAAACCACGCGCACCTTGCGGCCTTGCTCAGTCAGCTTGTCGTAAGCCTGAACCGCCAGGCCCACTTCGGAACCGGTAGCGATCAGGATCAGCTCAGGCTCGCCCGCGCAATCTTTCAGCACATAACCACCACGGCTGATGTCGGCGATCTGGCCGGCGTCACGGGTTTGGTGCTGCAGGTTCTGACGCGAGAAGATCAGCGCCGAAGGGCCGTCCTTGCGTTCCAGGGCCAGCTTCCAGCACACCGCCGCTTCAACGGCATCGGCTGGGCGCCAGGTGTCCAGGTTCGGCGTGCTGCGCAGGCTGGTCAGTTGCTCGATTGGCTGGTGAGTCGGGCCGTCTTCGCCCAGACCGATGGAGTCATGGGTGTAGACGTGGATCACACGCTGCTTCATCAGGGCCGACATGCGCACTGCGTTGCGGGCGTATTCCATGAACATCAGGAAGGTTGCGCCGTAAGGCACCAGGCCGCCGTGCAGGGCAACGCCGTTCATGATGGCGGTCATGCCGAATTCGCGAACGCCGTAGTACATGTAGTTGCCACTGGCATCTTCTGCGGTGACACCTTTGCAGCCTTTCCACAGGGTCAGGTTGGAACCGGCCAGGTCAGCCGAACCGCCAAACAGTTCCGGCAGCAGTGGGCCGAACGCGTTCAGGGCGTTCTGGCTGGCTTTACGGCTGGCGATGGACTCGCCCTTGGCGGCGACTTCGGCGATGTATTCATCAGCCTTGGCAGCGAAATCGAGTGGCAGGTCGCCATTCAAACGGCTCATGAACTCGATGGCCTGCGCCGGAAACTCGGCGGAGTAGGCCGCAAAGCGCTGATCCCACTCGGCTTCGGCCGCTTTGCCGGCTTCCTTGGCGTCCCACTCGGCGTAGATGTCAGCCGGGATTTCGAACGGGCCGTGGTTCCACTTCAGTGCAGCACGGGTCAGAGCGATTTCCGCGTCACCCAATGGGGCGCCGTGGCAGTCTTCTTTGCCTTGCTTGTTCGGCGAACCGAAACCGATGGTGGTCTTGCAGCAAATCAGGGTTGGCTGATCGCTTTTGCGCGCGGTTTCGATGGCGGTCTTGATCTCTTCCGGGTCATGACCGTCGACGTTGCGGATCACCTGCCAGTTGTAGGCTTCGAAACGCTTCGGGGTGTCGTCGGTGAACCAGCCTTCGACTTCGCCGTCGATGGAGATGCCGTTGTCATCGTAGAAGGCGATCAGTTTACCCAAGCCCAAGGTACCGGCCAGGGAAGCGACTTCGTGGGAAATGCCTTCCATCATGCAGCCATCACCCAGGAACACGTAGGTGTGGTGGTCAACGATGTTGTGACCCGGGCGGTTGAACTGCGCGGCCATGACTTTCTCGGCCAGGGCAAAACCGATGGCGTTGGCCAGGCCTTGGCCCAGTGGACCGGTGGTGGTTTCAACACCGGGGGTATAGCCGAGTTCCGGGTGGCCCGGAGTGCGGCTGTGCAACTGACGGAAATTTTTCAGGTCATCGATAGACAGGTCGTAACCGGTCAGGTGCAGCAGCGAGTAGATCAACATCGAGCCGTGACCGTTGGACAGCACAAAGCGGTCACGGTCGGCGAACGATGGATTGCTCGGGTTGTGCTTGAGGTAGTCACGCCAAAGTACTTCGGCGATATCCGCCATACCCATAGGGGCACCGGGATGGCCGCTGTTGGCTTTTTGCACGGCATCCATGCTGAGGGCACGAATGGCGTTGGCACGCTCACGACGGCTTGGCATCGCTGATCTCCTGGGGGCTTGAATAAAACGAAACGGAAAAAAGGCGAGCATTTTCCCTCACCGGGCCGCCTCGGGGCAATGACAGATAGTCATCTGGGGGCGTTTTTCCAATGGATTACGGTGGATTCGACGGGTGAAACCTTTCTGCTATCCGTTTGTAGAGTGAACAAAACGCTGGGAAGTGCCATTTATCGAGCAATATCAAAACTTTTTGATATTGCTCTTGCAGGGATTTGTACCCGTCACTAGACTGCTGGCCCTATGAATTTACCCGCGCCTTCCATTGAACATGACAATTGCGACGAGCTGGTGGCCCTCTGCAAGGCCGGCGGCGATGCTCTGCGTCTGAATGTATTGCGCGCCCTGGCCAACGATTCGTTCGGCGTACTGGAACTGGCGCAGATCTTCAGCATCGGCCAATCCGGCATGAGTCATCACCTCAAGGTATTGGCCCAGGCCGGCCTGGTAGCGACGCGCCGTGAAGGCAACGCGATTTTCTACCGTCGTGCCCTGCCCCATACCGACCTGTTGGGTGGCAAGTTGCACGCCGCCCTGCTGGAAGAAGTGGACAGCCTGCCCCTGCCGGTCGATGTGCAATCGCGGATCGGTCAGGTCCATGGGCAACGAGCGGCAGCCAGCCAGGACTTTTTCTCACGGGTCGCGGAGAAATTTCGCGCCCAGCAAGACTTGATCGCCGGCTTGCCCCAATACCGCGAAAGCGTGGTGGCCTTGCTCGACAAGTTAAGTTTCAGCACAGGCGCCACGGCCATTGAAGTCGGCCCCGGTGATGGCGGGTTTCTGCCGGAACTGGCGCGCCGCTTCACTGAAGTCACCGCACTAGACAACAGCCCGGCAATGCTCGAACTGGCCCGCCAGGTCTGTGAACGTGAAAAGCTGGCTAACGTCAGCCTGCAATTGGCCGATGCATTGAACGGTGTAAGCCTTCGGGCCGATTGCGTTGTACTGAACATGGTATTGCACCATTTCGCCGCGCCGGCCGATGCACTCAAGCACATGGCCGACTTGCTGAAACCGGGCGGCAGCCTGCTCGTGACAGAGTTATGTAGCCACAACCAGAGTTGGGCCAGGGAGGCCTGCGGTGATCTCTGGCTGGGGTTTGAACAGGACGATTTGGCCCGTTGGGCCACCGCTGCGGGACTCGTTCCCGGGGAAAGCCTCTATGTAGGCTTACGCAATGGTTTCCAGATCCAGGTCCGCCACTTTCAGCGACCGACTGGCGACACTCACCATCGGTAAATTCAGGAAAACATCGAGATGAGCGAATACTCCCTCTTCACCTCCGAGTCCGTGTCTGAAGGACATCCGGACAAAATCGCCGACCAGATTTCCGATGCGGTGCTGGACGCCATCATTGCTGAAGACAAGTTCGCCCGTGTAGCGGTCGAGACACTGGTAAAAACCGGCGTTGCAATCATTGCCGGTGAAGTGACCACCTCGGCCTGGGTCGACCTGGAAGAGATCGTGCGTAACGTCATTCTGGACATCGGCTACAACAGCTCCGATGTCGGCTTCGACGGCGCCACTTGCGGTGTGATGAACATCATCGGCAAGCAGTCCCCTGACATCAACCAAGGCGTTGACCGTGCCAAGCCTGAAGATCAGGGTGCCGGCGACCAGGGCCTGATGTTCGGCTACGCCAGCAACGAAACCGACGTGTTGATGCCAGCACCGATCACCTTCTCGCACCAACTGGTTCAACGGCAGGCCGAAGCCCGTAAATCCGGCCTGCTGCCTTGGCTGCGCCCAGACGCCAAGTCGCAAGTGACTTGCCGTTACGAAGGCGGCAAGGTTGTCGGCATCGACGCCGTTGTACTGTCGACCCAGCACAACCCTGACGTGTCGTACAAAGACCTGCGCGAAGGCGTGATGGAGCTGATCGTCAAGCACGTACTGCCTGCCGAACTGCTGAGCAAGGACACCCAGTTCCACATCAACCCGACTGGCCAGTTCATCATCGGCGGCCCGGTTGGCGACTGCGGCCTGACCGGTCGCAAGATCATCGTCGATAGCTACGGCGGCATGGCCCGTCACGGCGGTGGCGCGTTCTCCGGTAAAGATCCATCGAAGGTTGACCGTTCGGCCGCCTACGCCGGTCGTTACGTGGCCAAGAACATCGTTGCTGCCGGTCTGGCCGAGCGCTGCGAGATTCAGGTTTCCTACGCGATCGGTGTTGCCCAGCCTACGTCGATCTCGTTGAACACCTTCGGTACCGGCAAAATCAGCGACGACAAAATCGTCAAACTGGTTCGCGAAGTGTTCGACCTGCGTCCATACGCAATCACCACCATGCTCAACCTGCTGCACCCGATGTATCAAGAAACCGCTGCGTACGGCCACTTCGGTCGCACCCCGGCTACCAAGACCGTGGGCGAAGACACCTTCACCACGTTCACCTGGGAAAAAACCGACCGCGCCGACGACCTGCGTCTGGCTGCCGGCTTGTAAGACTTCCCCGGCGGTACCCAAAGCCCTGCACGGTTCGCCGTGCGGGGCTTTTTATTGGGGTTCACTTTTGCACCGTGTCGCCGCCATCGCGAGCAGGGATTTTATGTACGCCACAGATTAAATATAGGAGCGAGCTTGCTCGCGAAGAGGCCAGCCCAGTCACCCTGAAACACCAGGCAAAACACCCACCGTTCCCACCCGAGAATCCTGACTAATCTTCAAGCACTCCACCTGAGCAAGGACGCTCACGATGTTTCCACGCCTGTTGTCCTCTGTCTTCCTGACCTTATTTTGCCTGAGTTCCAACGCAGCCGACTGCCCCGACTGGCCACCCGCCCGAGCCCTGGACGAAATTACCACCCTGCAAAAACAAATCGACCTTTGGGACGACCACTATCACCGGGGCGGACGCTCACTGGTCGCCGACGAAATCTACGATCAGTCCCGCGCGCAATTGAGCGAATGGCGTGAGTGTTTTCACTTGGACCTGGCGCCCGCCCCCCTGCGTACTGCCAACGGCCAGACAACCCACCCCATCGCCCACACTGGCCTGGACAAACTCCGTGATGAACAGGCCGTGGAAAACTGGTTGCGCGATCGCAAGGGCCTCTGGATACAACCCAAGGTCGATGGTGTGGCCGTAACTTTGATTTATCGCGATGGCCAGCTACACCAAGCCATCAGCCGTGGCGACGGCATTAACGGACAGGATTGGACTACTTCGGCACGATTGATCCCCGGCATTCCTCGGCAACTGGCCCAATCAGTGGATTTGCTGGTGCAAGGCGAACTCTATTGGCAGCTGACCGACCACGTACAAGCCAAGGCCGGTAGCCGCAACGCTCGCTCCACCGTAGCCGGCCTGATGGCCCGAAAAACGCTCACCCCTGAACACGCCACCGGCATCGGGCTATTTGTCTGGGACTGGCCACAAGGCCCGGCCAATCTGCACGAGCGTATCGCGACTCTGGATGAGCTGGGCTTCCCGAGCGCTGCGCCCTACAGCCAACCGATCCAGACATTGGCTGATGCGCAACGCTGGCGCGATCACTGGTATCGTTCGCCCTTGCCGTTTGCCAGTGACGGTGTCGTCCTGCGCCAAAGTCTGCGCCCCTCGGCCGAACGCTGGCGGGCAAAATCACCTTACTGGGCCGTCGCCTGGAAATACCCTTTCGCACAGGCACTGGCGCAAGTACAAACAGTCGAGTTCAAGATAGGCCGCACCGGCCGGATCACACCGGTGCTGAACCTGAAGCCGGTGGCGCTCGATGACCGGCAGATCAAACGCGTGAGTGTCAGCTCGCTGCGGCGCTGGGAGGCACTGGACATCCGCCCCGGCGATCAGGTGTCCATCAGCATGGCGGGGCTGACCATTCCCAGGCTCGACAGCGTTGTGCTTCGCAGTACCGAACGCCCTGAGCTGAATATCCCGCGGGCAGCTGATTTCCATCATTTGAGTTGCTTTAAGCCGACACCGGGGTGCGAAAGCCAATTCCTCGCACGACTGGCCTGGCTCAGTGGCAAGCAAGGGCTCGCCTTACCCCATGTCGGCCCTGGAACATGGGAAAAACTTTTAGAAACAGGCCGTCTGCATGGCCTTCTGGATTGGTTGACCTTCGATGCTCAAGAGCTTGCTACCATTAACGGCTTCGGCGAACGCAGCAGTGCTCGTCTTTTAAACAGTTTCAACAGTGCTCGACAGCGTCCTTTCAGTCGCTGGTTAAAAGCCTTGGGTTTACCTGCGACGGGGCAGGCGCAGCTTGCCAATTCATGGCAGGAGCTGGCCAATCGAAATACCGAACAATGGCAGGCTGAAGCCGGTATCGGCCCGGGACGTGCGGCGCAATTGAGCGCTTTTTTTCGCGACCCGCAGGTCCTGGCCTTGAGTGAAACATTACGTCTTGCGGGGATTGACGGATTTTAGAGACCGACAATGCCCGCAAGCCCGGGGAACCCCTAGGTGCCGATGCGCTCAAACGCCCATCGCCACACCGACCCGCTTGCCTTTGCACATGGAGCTTTTATGAAATTTCTTGCACCACTCGCCCTGCTGACCCTTTGCAGTGTGTTGGCCGCTCCACTGATGGCGGCTGAAGCTGAAGAAGCACCGGAGCTGACCGGCTGCGCAGCCAAGAAACAAGGCATCATCAACCAGATCGAACTGGCCAAGTCACACGGCAACGCCGACCAGCAAGCAGGCCTGGAAACCGCTCTGAGCGAACTCACCGCTCATTGCACCGACGCCTCACTGAAGAAAGAACGGGAAAACAGGGTCCTCGACGCCAAACACGAAGTCAGCAAGCGTCAGGCTGACCTCGACAGCGCCATGAAAAAAGGCGACCCCGATAAGATCAACAAACGCAAAGACAAACTCGCCGAGTCCCGCAAGGAATTGCAGGATGCGCTGGATGAGCTGGATAAATAAGGCGTTTTGCAGCGATCATTCCCACGCTGAGCGTGGGGAACGATCGACCAGCCAGCGAGAATCAATGATCCCGAAACTGTTTATGGCAAGCACTGCAAGCATCTTCAACTTTCTGCACCGCCGGCCCAAGGTTGCTGGCCTTGTAAGGCTGAACCTGACTGGCGATCACCAATTCACCGGTGGCGGCTTCAAGGTTGCGGGACATTTCCTGAAAACGTGCCTGCTGTTGCCAGACATTGTCCTTGGCACTGGTGTGATCTTCTTCGCGCACCTGTGGAAAATGTTTCCACGGTTCACGGGACAGCGCATCGAGCTTCACCGCGCCGTCGGCGAATTTCTGGCCATCAAATGCAACGCGACCACGCAACATGCCGCCCAGGTCTTCGCCGGTCTTGAGCATCTGCTTGAAGATCGCCTTGCGCTGACCCAGTGGCGAATTCGGGTCGACGCCGCCGCATGCGGACAACGTCAGACATGCCAGCAATACAACAGAAAGTCTTTTGAGAGTCATGGTGGCTTCAGGTCACGGGAAACGGCGGCCAGTATCCTCGTCTCATCGACAAAGACCAATAGCCCTATTATCAATACGGGTTGTTTGAGCGCATGGAGCACTCAGGCGACCAGCAAAGGAAATACTCCATGAACAGCCGTTTCAAGGCATGGCGTCACCACCTCGCGTGGACTCTTCCAATGGTCGCCGTACTCGCCGGCTGCACCGGCGGCGATAACAACAAGCCAAAAACCCACGCACTGGCTACCTATTCCAGTGCCACCTGGGAAGCGCTGCCGGCGGTGTCCGATAACGACCTGGTCGCCGGTTTCAGTTCGTGGCGCAGTGCGTGCAACCGGCTCAAGGCCGACCCGGTCTGGGGCCCGACCTGCACGGCTTCTGCCAACGTGCCGCAAACCGCCCCTGATATCCGCAATTTTCTGAAACAAAATCTGGATGTCTATGGCCTGCGTGCAGCCAATGACAACCCCAACGGCTTGATCACCGGCTACTACGAACCAGTCTATCCGGGCAGCCTGACCCAAACCACGACAGCGAACATCCCGGTCTACGGCGTGCCTGAAGACATGATCATCGTCTCACTGGACAGCCTCTACCCGGAACTCAAGGGCAAGCGTCTGCGCGGTCGACTTGAAGGGCGAGTGCTCAAGCCTTACGACGATGCTGCAACGATCGGGACCAAAGGGGTCAAGGCGCCAGTGGTTGCCTGGCTGACCGATCCGATGAACCTGCAATTCCTGCAAATCCAGGGTTCGGGACGTATCCAGCTCGATGACGGTCGACAGCTGCGCATCGCTTACGCCGACCAGAACGGCCATCCATATCGGCCCATCGGTCGCTGGCTGGTGGAGCAAGGTGAGCTGAAGAAAGAAGACGTGACCATGGGCGCGATCAGCACTTGGGCCAAGGCCAACCCGACGCGCATTCCCGAGCTCCTTGCCAGCAACCCCAGCTATGTATTTTTCACCCGCAACCCGGACAGCAACGAAGGGCCTCGCGGCTCATTGAATGTACCGTTGACGGCGGGGTATAGCGCGGCAGTAGACCGCAAGGTGATTCCGCTGGGCAGCCTGTTGTGGCTGTCCACCACCAAACCGGACGGCACTGCACTGGTTCGTCCGGTGGCGGCTCAAGATACCGGCGGAGCGATTGCCGGCGAGGTCCGTGCGGACCTGTTCTGGGGCACAGGTGAAGTGGCCGGGCAATTGGCCGGGGACATGAAGCAGCAAGGGCAGATCTGGATGCTGTGGCCTAAAGGTGCGGCGTTGCCGCAAGTGCCTCAGGTGGCTGATGCGGCGAACACTAAACCCTGAGGTTTGCATGGGCAGTTAGATAGCTATCGCGAGCAGGCTCACTCCTACAATTGATCTTCAGTGAACACAAATCTTGTGTTCACCACAGCCCCTGTAGGAGTGAGCCTGCTCGCGATGAGGCCGGCAAAATCACCAAAGCTCTGTCAGACCGACACCACAAAGAAACTCACAATCAACCCCATCCCGACAAACCACACCAACGACCGCAAAATCGCCCAGTCCGCCAGATAGCAAATGATGTACAGCAACCGGCTGGTGATGAATAACACCGACAGCACATTGATCGTCACCAGTTCGGCATTGCCGGCCAGGTGCGCGACGATCACCGCCGCCGCGAACGCCGGGGTCACTTCAAAACTATTCAGTTGCGCTGCATGCGCGCGTCTACCCAAGCCCTCCAGCGAATCGAGAAAATCCCGAGGATCATGGTTGTCTTTCAGCCTGTACCCACCACTGGCCTTGGCAACTCCCGTGCAGATATAGGGCAGGAAAATCGCGATCAAAATGCACCACAGGGCAACCGTCATAAAGCAGTCCTTTCTTCAGTATTAGAATTTCGGGTTCGGTTAAAACTTCATCACCAACATGCCGATCAACACCAGCCCACAGGCCAGAAGTCGTGGCCGGCCGAACGGTTCCTTCAGGTAGCGCATGCCGAACAGCACCACCAGAATCACGCTGATTTCACGCAGCGCTGCGGCTTCGGCAATCGAGCCCAGCTGCATCGCCCACAGCACCAAAGCGTAACTGAACAACACGCAAAATCCGACCGCCAACCCCAGACGCCATTGCTCCCGCCAGAACAGCATGAACGCCGGCCGTTTGCGCACCAGCGCCAACAATGGAAACGGCCAGGCACTGAGCAGTGTGACCCAAACCAGATAATCCAGCGGGTGAGACCAGCGCCTTAGTGCCTGGCCGTCGATGAAGGTATAGCAACCGATGCACAGTCCGATCAGCGCCACCACCGGCAACATCGACCACGGCAAACGCGCACCACCTCCACCCTGCCACAGCAGGCAAAGCATGCCGAACGGAATCAGCAAAATCCCGAAAATCTGCTGATTCGTCAGCACTTCCCCGGCGAAGATCAGCGTCAGGGCCAATACCACCAACGGCGACAGGCCGCGCATCAATGGATAAACCAGCCCCAGATCGCCGACCCGATAGGCCTGGATCAGCAGATAGCGATAGAGCAACTCAAACGCCGCCGACGCCAGGATCCATGGCCAGATTTCAATCGGCGGCACGCTCACAAATGGCAACATCACGGCGACAAACACCATCGCCACGCTGTCCATGCAGGCCACCACCAGCAAGCGTTCCGCACTGAATTTGATCAGGGTATTCCACGCTGCGTGCAACAGCGCTGCTATTAACACCAGTGCTGTTGCAAGCACGGCACACTCCTTTCTATGTTTTTGTTCCCTGTGGGAAGCGCCCAGATAATTGATTCGCCATATGTCGGCAGTGTTTATACTGCACGCGACCACGCCGCACTCAGTTGCGCACAGACTAATTCCAATAATTTCTGTCCATGCCCGCTCTCACCGACAACGGGCATCGGCATGCGTATGCCTGATCACAGCGTCAAGACTACCGACAGAGACCTTGCGCATGCCACTCGCCTTGCTTGCCCTCGCTGTTGCCGCGTTCGGCATCGGCACCACCGAATTCGTGATCATGGGCCTGTTGCCCGATGTCGCTCGTGACCTCGCCGTCAGCATCCCGAACGCCGGCTTGTTGATCACCGGCTATGCCTTGGGTGTAGTGTTCGGCGCGCCGATCCTTGCGGTCGGCACCGCCAACATGCCGCGCAAGGCGACATTGCTGGGGATGACGCTGATGTTCATCCTCGGCAACGTCTTGTGTGCCCTGGCGCCGAACTACACCACATTGATGGCTGCCCGTGTGGTCACCGCGTTGTGCCACGGCGCGTTCTTCGGTATCGGTTCGGTGGTCGCGGCCGGCCTGGTCGCACCGAACAAACGGGCACAAGCCATTGCAATGATGTTCACCGGCCTGACGCTGGCCAATGTGCTGGGCGTGCCATTGGGTACCGCGCTTGGGCAGTACGCCGGCTGGCGCTCGACCTTCTGGGCGGTCTCGGTGATTGGCGTGATTGCCGCGATCGCGCAGTGGCGCTGGCTGCCGGCACACATCGCCATGGAAAAGGCCAACCTCGCCAGCGAGTTCAAGGTGCTGGGCAAGATCAATGTGTTGCTTGCTTTGGGCATGAGCGTACTGGCGTCGACCAGCCTGTTCAGCGTGTTCACTTACATCGCGCCGATCCTGCAAGACATCACCGGCATCAGTCCGCATGGCGTGACTCTCATGCTGCTACTGTTTGGCGTGGGTTTGACCGCAGGCAGCATGCTCGGCGGTAGACTGGCGGACAGTCGTTTACTGCCTTCGCTAGTGGGCATGGCGCTGGCCGTGCTCGTGGTACTGGCGGCGTTCACGCAGACCAGTCACTCGGTGATTCCGGCGGCGATCACGCTGGTGCTGTGGGGGATTTTTGCGTTCGCCCTGTGCCCCATCCTGCAATTGCTGATCATCGATCAGGCGCACGAAGCGCCTAACCTCGGATCGACGCTGAATCAGAGCGCGTTCAACCTCGGCAACGCAGCGGGCGCATGGATTGGTGGACTGGTGGTTGCCAGTGGTGCGGATCTGGCGGATTTGCCATGGACCGGTGCACTGGTCAGTGGTTTGACCGTGCTGACTGCGCTGTTCTTTATTTACCTGCAACGTCGTGGTGCGGCGGCGATCAATGTGTCCGGCTGATTATTTGCTTTGTTGCTGAAACCGCTATCGCGAGCAAGCTTGCTCCTACAGGGTCTGAATCTATTCCTGTGGGAGCCTGCTCGCGATGAAGTCGACGCGGTTCACACCTCTTCGCGATCGCGCTGATCAGGTGCCTGATTCACGCTTTTCTTCGGCGGCCCACTCTCGCTGCGAATTTGTGCATGGCTGATGAGCGCAAAGATAAAGCTGCCCCCGATGATGTTCCCCGCCAGCGTCGGCCCGGCGAACACCAACCAGAAATCCTTCCACGGTAACTCGCCGGCAAACACCAGGTATGACACCTCGGCCGAACCGACCACGATGTGGGTGAAATCACCCAGCGCCATGAGGTAGGTGATGAGGATGATGATCCACATCTTTGCGCTCTCCATGGACGGAATCATCCACACCATCGTGGCGATCATCCAGCCCGAGACGATGCCCTTGGCGAACATTTGGCCAGCGTGGTTTTCCATGACTTTGCGGCCGATTTCGAGAAAAGCCAGGTCGGTTTTGCTGTCGAAAATCGGCAGGTTCAGCATCACATAGGCCACCAGCAAAGTACCGCACAAGTTGCCCACCAGCACCACCGTCCACAGGCGCAGCAACCGACCGAAGTTGTTCAATGTGGGCTTGGTCATGACCGGCAACACGGCGGTCAGGGTGTTTTCGGTGAACAACTGCTGACGAGCGAGGATCACCGCGAGAAAACCGGCGCAGTAGCCGAAACTGGCGATCACCTTGAAGTGCTCACCGTCCGGCAATCGCGAGTTGAGCAAACCCATGGCCATCAGCGACAGCCCCATGGTCAAGCCAGCGGCCAGCGCTGACCACCACAGGGCAGCGACACTGCGCTCGAGTTCCTGATCGCCCTGGGTTCGGATGATTTCGTGCAGCACCGCCGCACGGGGCGGCTGGCTCTTTTCGACGTCCTGCTGTTCTTCAGCCGAGAGGTTCGGGGTTTTGCCGTCTTTTGGGGTGTCCATAGCGTTCCTGAACCGGTGGCGTGTCATGTAGGTACGACACGTGCGGTTCGGAGCTGTTCAGTACTCGAACAAACGAAACCACTCCTGTAGGAGCCGAGCTTGCTCGCGATGGCGTCATTCGCATCACCGCCGAGACCGAAGTGAACCCATCGCGAGCAAGCTCGGCTCCTACAGGGCTCGCATTACGAGCCGGCCACATCATCCTGGAACTGATCTTTGACGTATTTGATCTCGGTACGGCCATGCGGCGCCGGCAAGCCATCCTCACCGAGGTTGACGAACACCATCTTTTCCACCGTGAGGATGCTTTTGCGGGTGATTTTGTTACGCACTTCGCAGGTCAGGGTAATCGAGGTGCGACCGAACTCGGTGGCGGTGATGCCCAGTTCGATGATGTCGCCCTGACGCGAGGCGCTGACGAAGTTGATTTCGGAAATGTACTTGGTGACGACGCGCTGGTTGCCCAGTTGAACGATGGCATAGATCGCCGCTTCTTCGTCGATCCAGCGCAACAGGCTGCCGCCGAACAGCGTGCCGTTGGGGTTGAGGTCTTCAGGTTTTACCCATTTGCGGGTGTGGAAATTCATATTCACTCCTGAGGGTCTTGCGAAATGATGGAGGGCATCATGGCAGAGCCCGTCCCGGAGCTCTATTACGCATAGACTATGGTCTCGATTACCGTTCAGACATTGACCTACAGAAACGCTTTGGAAGATCAGCATAGCCCGCTATAATCGCCACCGTTTCAAAACCGTATCGATCCATTGATACCGTTTTCCCGCCACCTGTCCGAGGGGCGCTGCAGCAGGTTCGACCTGTCAGGCTCGGATGGGGCGTTGCTTGGCTGTGATCAGTCAGACACTAAACGCACAACGGCGCCCATTCGCATACATTACGAATGGAGGCTCTTCATGAGCGCTGTTATCACGCCTGCAGATTTTAACGATTACAAAGTGGCCGACATGTCCCTGGCTGCCTGGGGCCGTCGCGAAACCATCATCGCCGAATCCGAAATGCCTGCCCTGATGGGTCTGCGCCGCAAATACGCCGGTGAGCAACCGCTCAAAGGCGCGAAAATCCTCGGCTGCATTCACATGACCATTCAGACTGCCGTGCTGATCGAAACCCTGGTTGCCCTGGGTGCCGAAGTACGCTGGTCGTCCTGCAACATTTTCTCGACTCAAGACCAGGCCGCTGCCGCTATCGCTGCTGCCGGCATCCCGGTTTTCGCCTGGAAAGGCGAAACTGAAGAAGAGTACGAGTGGTGCCTGGAGCAAACCATCCTGAAGGATGGCGCGCCTTGGGATGCCAACATGATCCTCGACGACGGCGGCGACCTGACCGAGCTGCTGCACAAGAAATACCCGGCGATCCTGGACCGCGTCCACGGCGTCACCGAAGAAACCACCACCGGCGTTCACCGCCTGCTGGACATGCTGGCCAAGGGCGAGCTGAAAATCCCGGCCATCAACGTCAACGACTCGGTGACCAAGAGCAAGAACGACAACAAGTACGGCTGCCGTCACAGCCTGAACGATGCGATCAAGCGCGGCACCGACCACCTGCTGTCCGGCAAGCAAGCGCTGGTCATCGGCTACGGTGACGTGGGCAAGGGCTCCGCTCAGTCCCTGCGTCAGGAAGGCATGATCGTTAAAGTCTCCGAAGTTGATCCGATCTGCGCCATGCAAGCCTGCATGGACGGTTTCGAACTGGTTTCGCCGTTCATCGACGGTATCAACACCGGCACCGAAGCCAGCATCGACAAAGCACTGCTGGGCAAGATCGACCTGATCGTGACCACCACCGGCAACGTCAATGTTTGCGACTCGAACATGCTCAAAGCCCTGAAGAAGCGCGCTGTTGTCTGCAACATCGGCCACTTCGACAACGAAATCGACACCGCTTTCATGCGCAAAAACTGGGCATGGGAAGAAGTGAAGCCACAGGTTCACAAGATCCACCGTACCGGCGCTGGCGATTTCGACCCGCAGAACGACGACTACCTGATCCTGCTGGCCGAAGGCCGTCTGGTTAACCTGGGTAACGCCACCGGTCACCCAAGCCGCATCATGGACGGTTCGTTCGCCAACCAGGTGCTGGCTCAGATCTTCCTGTTCGGCCAGAAGTACGCCGACCTGTCGCCAGCCCAGAAAGCCGAGCGCCTGACCGTTGAAGTACTGCCGAAGAAACTCGACGAAGAAGTGGCCCTGGAAATGGTCCGCGGTTTCGGCGGCGTTGTGACTCAACTGACCAAGACCCAGGCCGACTACATCGGCGTGACTGTCGAAGGTCCGTTCAAGCCGCACGCTTACCGCTACTGATTGACCTGCTGCCTGCTCTCCCTTGTGGGAGCGGGCTTTTTGTGGGAGCTGGCTTGCCTGCGATGCAGGCGCCTCGATGCTTCAGTTGCAGCGAGGTGATGCCATCGCGGGCAAGCCCGGCTCCCACAAAAGCCCCCTCCCACATTGGGTTTGCAAGCCTCCGGCTTACGCGTTTTCAAGGGTATTCCCATGTCCCAAGACCGTCGCTACAGCTTCGAGTTCTTCCCTACGAAGACCGACGCTGGGCATGAAAAGCTGCTCGCCACTGCTCGCCAGTTGGCAACCTACAACCCCGATTTCTTCTCCTGCACCTATGGCGCTGGCGGTTCGACACGTGATCGCACCCTCAACACCGTGTTGCAGCTCGAAAGCGAAGTCAAAGTCCCTGCCGCACCACATCTGTCGTGCGTGGGTGACAGCAAGGAAGACTTGCGCGGCCTGCTAGCCCAGTACAAGGCTGCCGGCATCAAGCGTATCGTTGCCCTGCGCGGTGACCTGCCTTCGGGCATGGGCATGGCCAGCGGTGAAATGCGCCACGCCAATGACCTGGTCGAATTCATTCGTGAAGAGACCGGTGATCATTTCCACATCGAAGTCGCCGCTTACCCGGAAATGCATCCGCAAGCGCGCAATTTCGAAGACGATATCGCCAATTTCGTGCGCAAGGCTAAAGCCGGAGCCGACAGCGCGATTACCCAGTACTTCTTCAACGCCGACAGCTACTTCTACTTCGTCGAGCGTGTACGGGCGGCGGGCGTGAACATCCCGATCGTTCCGGGGATCATGCCGATCACCAACTACAGCAAACTGGCGCGTTTCTCTGACGCCTGCGGCGCGGAAATTCCACGCTGGATCCGCAAACAGCTGGAAGCCTACGGCGACGACACCCAAAGCATTCAACGCTTTGGTGAGCAGGTCATCACCGAAATGTGCGAACGTCTGTTGCAAGGTGGCGCACCCGGCCTGCACTTCTACACACTGAATCAGGCCGAAGCGAGCCTGGCAGTGTGGAACAACCTGAAGCTGCCGCGCTGAAACAGTGCAAAACCATGAAAAGGCTCTGGCGAAACCCAGGGCCTTTTTTATGAAATGAGTCTCGTGCCAGCGCTTCTGGATCGGGTTCTGGCTCTTTATGATTTCTCGTCGTAATCTCAGGCCATGCCCTTGATTACGCAATTTATGACAGTGCTGCTTTTTACTTGCCTGAGCTTCGCCGCTCATGGCGAGAAGCTGCGCATTGTCACTGAGCCATGGGCGCCTTACGTCTACGAGGTAAATGGCAATTCCTTGGGGCTGGATTACGAAACCACGGCCATCGTCTTCAAACGCCTGGGTATCGAAGTGGACTGGCAGTTCCTGCCATGGAAACGCTGCCTGTCGATGCTCGAAACCGGCCAGGCAGATGGCGCGCTGGACATATTCCACAGTGATGAGCGAGACGCGACCCTGCTCTATCCCGTTGAGCCGCTCTCGGAAGTCGAATTCGTGATGTTCTACGCCAATGACCGGCCCTATCCGTTTCACGCCCTGAACGACCTGAAAGGTCTGACCATCGGCACCTCGCCGGGCTATCTCTACAGCAAGGACTTCAGCGAATCTGCGCTGCTCACCCGTGAACCGGCGCCAACCCATGAAGCCAACTTCGGCAAGTTGATGCGTGGGCGGATCGACCTGTTGATCACTGATCGCCGGGTCGGCCAGCACTTGCTCGATGAATTGGGCATCCGCGACAGGATCACTGAAAACCCGACCATCATCAGCCACCAGAGTCAGTTTCTGGCGGTACGTAAAAATGCCGGCATGGATTTGTTGGTGCAACGTTTCGGTGCCGAGCTCAAACGCTTCAAGCGCGAACCCGCCTACGCGGAGTTGAGCGCCCGTTACGGCGCCGATCCGGGCGTCAATGTGAAAGCCGCGACCGTCACCACCGCCACCGTAAAAACCGTTGAGCAGCAGGAAAGCGGCGCGCAGTGATTGCTCTGTTATACTCCGGCCTTCCCGCCAGGCTCACGCCCGGACGCTCGGACTTGTTCAAGGCATCTCGACCCCGCTACAGCGCAGCTCTTCAGCCCGCGCGAGCGCTCCAGACGAGCTTTCAAGGCCCAGCAGGACCGGACGGGATTGCGTTCTTCTTAAACGCTATTCGCGCCAGGCAAGACTCCCATTGGGCCAAGCCCTAACTAAAACAGGATTACTCATGTCCTTTGCTTCCCTCGGTCTCTCCGAGGCTTTAGTCCGCGCCATCGAGGCAGCGGGCTATACCGAGCCTACTCCGGTGCAACAGCGGGCCATTCCCGCCGTGTTGCAAGGTCGCGACCTGATGGTTGCGGCTCAGACAGGTACTGGTAAAACCGGTGGCTTCGCCCTTCCGATCCTGGAACGGTTGTTCCCTAACGGTCACCCGGACAAATCCCAGCGTCACGGCCCGCGCCAACCACGCGTACTGGTCCTGACCCCTACTCGCGAACTCGCGGCTCAAGTCCACGAGAGCTTCAAGGTCTATGCCCGTGACCTGAAGTTCGTCAGCGCCTGCATCTTCGGCGGCGTTGGCATGAACCCGCAGGTTCAGGCCATGTCCCGTGGTGTTGACGTGCTGGTGGCCTGCCCTGGCCGCCTGCTCGACCTCGCCGGCCAAGGCAGCGTCGATTTGTCCCACGTGGAAATCCTCGTGCTGGACGAAGCCGACCGCATGCTCGACATGGGCTTTGTCCATGACGTGAAAAAGGTTTTGGCCCGCCTGCCAGCCAAACGGCAAAACCTGCTGTTCTCGGCGACGTTCTCCAAGGACATCACCGACCTCGCCGGCAAGCTGCTGCACAACCCGGAACGCATCGAAGTCACGCCGCCGAACACCACGGTAGAGCGTATCGAACAGCGCGTATTCCGCCTGCCAGCCAACCACAAGCGCTCGCTGCTGGCCCACCTGATCACCGCGGGTGCCTGGGAACAGGTGCTGGTGTTCACCCGCACCAAGCACGGCGCCAACCGCCTGGCCGAGTACCTGGACAAACACGGCCTCAGCGCCGTCGCGATCCACGGCAACAAGAGCCAGAACGCCCGCACCAAAGCCCTGGCCGACTTCAAGGCCGGTGAAGTGCGCATTCTGGTGGCCACCGACATCGCCGCTCGCGGTCTGGACATCGACCAGTTGCCACACGTGGTCAACTTCGAACTGCCAAACGTCGACGAAGACTACGTTCACCGTATCGGCCGTACGGGCCGTGCCGGTCGTTCGGGCGAAGCGATCTCGCTGGTCGCGCCGGACGAAGAGAAGTTGCTGAAAAGCATCGAGCGCATGACCAAGCAGAAGATTGCCGACGGCAACCTGATGGGCTTCGACTCCAGTGCTGTAGAAGCCGAGAAACCAGAAGTGCGTGAGCGTCCGGATGTGCGTAACCCGCGCAACCCACGTGGCCCGCGCGGCGACGGCCCGAACGGCACCGGTGGTGGCGGCGGTCGTAAAGACAAAGGCAAGGACAAGGGCGGCAAGGAAAAACCTGCCGCGACTGGCCGTGGCGATCGCCCGGCCCGTGAACACAAGCCACGCGAAGGCACTCCGGCTCGCGAGCAACAGCGCCCGGCCCCTCGCGCCGCTGCTGACCGTGCTCCGGATGAGTTCCTGGACGACGATATCGACAACTTCGGTAACCGCGTTGATTACGTCCCGCAAGCCAAACCGGCTCAGGGCCGCGGTCGCCGTCCGGGTGCTCCGGCACAAGGCACGGCTGCTGGCGCAGGTGCTCCGCGCACCGGCGGCAAGCCTCAGGGTCGCCAAAGCGGTCCGCGCAGCAGCGATGGCGCCACCACCGGCACGCCGCCGGCCAAGCGCAGTGGCCCACGCAGCGGCGCGCCACGTGACGGTCAGGCCCGTCGCGAAGAAGGCCGCAACCGTCGCCCTGCTCGTGACGATCAGCCGCGTTCGGAACCAGCCGTGCAGAACCCGCGCAGTCCAGCGCCGAAGATCATTCACAAGGAGTCGAAAACCGATCGTTTCCCGACTCCCGAGCAACTTGATCAACTGCCAGGCCGTCCGCGTGGCGAAAAACCAGCGTTGCTGACCCGCAATCGCTAAGTTTTTCCCGCCATGAAAAATGCCCCTGATCTCACGATCCGGGGCATTTTTTTGGTCACCACAAAACCCCTGTGGGAGCGAGCCTGCTCGCGAAAGCGGTGTGTCAGGCAACATCACTGCTGAATGATTGACCGCATTCGCGAGCAGGCTCGCTCCCACAATGGACCTCATCGCCTGAACAGATTGTGATGGGCAACAAAAAACGCCCCCGACCGTGAGGTCGGGGGCGTTCTTTTGTCTGCGACGAAAATTACTTCGCTTTCACACCTTCAAAGGTGACGTACAGATCAACAGCGTCGGACTGTGGACCCAGGTCCATCATCTTGCCGAAATCAGAACGCTTGATGCTGAAACTGCCTTCAAAACCGGCACGGTAGCCGCCCCATGGATCCTTGCCTTCACCCAGGAAAGTGGCCTTGACCACGATTGGCTTGGTGACGCCAGCAATAGTCAGGTCGCCGGCCACATCAGCAGTGTCTTTGCCAGCGGCGTTTTTGCCGGTGGATTTAACGCTGGTGGACACAAACGTGGCTTTAGGGAAATCAGCCACTTTCAGGAAGTCTTTGCTGGAGATGTGTTTGTCGCGCTCAGCGTTGTTGGTGAACACGCTGGCTGGGTTGACGTTGAATTCGATCTTGCTGTCTTCTGGCTTGGCAGCGTCGAAGCTGAACTTGCCGTCGATGTCCTTGAAGGTACCGGTGATGTAGCTGTAGCCCAGGTGGCTGATCTTGAAGTTGACGAAGGCGTGCTGGCCAGTTTTGTCGATGGTGTAGTCAGCAGCCATTACGTTAGCGGACAACAGGGCGGAACCGATTGCCAGAGCGGCGAGAGTCTTTTTCAACATGTCTTGTATTCCTTGGGGGCTAAGTTGAACGTCAGGCTTTGCGACCCAGCATTCGTTTCAGGGTTACATCACGGTCGATAAAGTGGTGCTTCAATGCTGCCAACGCATGGAGGCCGGAAAAAATGACCAGCAACCACGCCAGGTAGAGATGAATCGCACCCGCGTTATCTGCCTGGTCCGGTAGCCCGGAAACCAGTGCAGGCACTTCAAACCAGTCAAACACCGGAATCCCGACACCCTCTGCGGTGGAAATCAGGTAACCGGCAATCATCACAGCAAACAAACAGAGATACAGAAAAGCATGCCCGAACTTGGCGCCCAGGCGCGTCATGCGGCTGTAACTGGTCAGCGTTGGCGGCGGTGGGCTAATGAAGCGCCACAACACGCGCAAAACCATGACACCCAGCAGAATCAGACCGATGCTCTTGTGCAGATCTGGTCCTGACTTGCGCCAAGGGTCGTAGTAGCCGAGACCGACCATCCACAGACCCAGACCGAACAAACCGAACACTGCCAGCGCTACGCCCCAGTGCATGAAGATGCTGACCCAGCCGTAACGAGCAGTAGAGTTTCGTAGTTGCATTGCCGAGTCCCTGTAAGTGCTGGCCCAAGACTATCGAGTTATCTATCGAATTAAAGCGGAAAATTTTGCTTTGAAATATCGAGAAATACGATCAAGAGCTTGAAATGAGCGTGTTAAGGAAAGATTAAAGACTACTTAGTGAGAAAAAATGAAGTCCACCTCGATAACACCTGCGATCCAGGGTTTATTCGATTCTTGGGACTGGTTTTCTCCAGTCATAAAAAAACGCGGCATCTCTGCCGCGCTTCTTTAATCCCGACGCTTACTGCGCCTTGGTAACCGTTGTCGGTGTCTCAGCGGGCTTAGCCGCTGGTTTTTTTACCGGAGCCTTTTTGGCTTCGGTTTTGGCAGCAGGTTTCTTCGCTGGGGCTTTAGCCGGTGCCTTTTTGGCAGGCTCGGCTTTCACTGGCGTTGCAGGCTTCGGTGCTTCGACGGGTGCCGGTGCAGCAACCGGGGCTGGAGCCGGTGCGGGTGGAGTGACAGGCTCAGGTGCCTTGACCGGCTCTGGCTTCTTGGCGTCATCCGAACCACCGAACAGGTTGCTGAAAAAGTTACCTTTCTTCGCTGCCACCGCGCCGGCCGCCGCTGCGGTCGCTGCGGTCGCTGCCGTCGCCACTTTCGCCGGTTCAAACGACTTGCCCGCCGCCAGGTCTTCAACCTGACTGGCCGCACGCTGACCGGTGCGCAAAGCGCCTTCCAGAGTGCCTGGGTACAAGGTGTCAGTGTGTTCGCCGGCGAACGCTACGCGCTCAATCGGGCGCTCCCACAGGCGCCAGTATTTGCTGATCTGACCCGGACCGAAGGCCAGGTAAGCGCCGCCCATCGAAGGGTCGGTGCTGTAGCGGCGCAGTTCATAACCGGTGAACGAACCACGCGCCTGTGGATAAAAGGCGTGCAGGCGAATCAGCACCTGATCGACGACTTGCTTGTCGCCAAACGCTTGCATCACGCGTGCGTTGTCGCCGGCCAGGTTGATCACCACGTTGGCGCCGCCCTTCAGCGCCGGCTCGATCCACAACATGCCAAGGCCGGTGTTGCTGAAGATCTCGCCGGACATGCGCGCTTTGGTTTCCCACACAGGCGTCTTGAACTTCAGCATGATCTGGTCGCGCCAGCCGTAGTTGGTGCCTTTGATGGCGCCCATGTGCTGGGCATCTAGCGACGGGGTCATCTGGATCTTGCTCAGTGCGCGCAACGGCACCGCCAATACCACGTAATCAGCCTGATAGCCGACGCTACCCACTTTGACGGTCACGCCGTCCTTGTCCTGGGTAATCGACGAGACCGGGGAGCTGGTCTTGATGGTTTTCAGCTGCTTAACGAACGCCTGGGCCAGCACCGTGCTGCCGCCCACCAGTCGCGAAGCACGCAGGTCACGATCGGACGTGCCACGGTAAACCCGGCTTTGCTGCGCGTAGTACAGCAGCGACAGACGCGAAGGTTCGTCGTAGCGGGTCCGAATTTGCTGATTGATCAGCTGACGCGCAGTGGCTGGCAGGTTCTGCTTGTCGAGCCAGTTGGATACGGTGATCTGATCCAGCGTTTGCAAGGTGCTAGTGGCGAGCGGGTTCTGCGGGTCGTCAATCGAGCGCGCCAGATCATCCAGGGTTTTTTCGTAGCGCTTGAGCGCGTCGGCGGTGGCCGGTTGCTTGGTCGCCAGGTCGGCAGCGGAGAAGTACTCACCGTCGATCAGATAGCCTGGGGTACGCACGAACTCCGGGGCTGGCGTGGTGGCCAGCTTGAAGGTCGACACGTACTTGTTCAGCACCGGCTGAGTCTTGTCGTTGCCGATCCACTCGCCGGTGGCCATGCCCGAGCGACCGCCCAGGTTCGGCTTGGCTTCAAGTAGCGTGACCTGCCAGCCTTTGTTCTGCAGCTCGTAAGCTGCGGTCAGGCCAGACAGCCCGCCACCGATCACGATCGCCGTTTTATCCTTGGCCAGCGCAGACACGCTGAACAGCCCCAACATCACCAGCGCACAGGCGCGCAGCCAACCGACAGACATTCAGCGAACTCCGGAAATACATGTGGAAAAAAGCAGTTTTACGAGTCAGTCGACTCCAGGAACCGCGAAGGATACGTCAGGCTTCAGACGCCCGCCAGCAACGTCTATCGACCTGTACAAAGTAGCTCAAACAACACAATGGGTTGTCCCCACGCCACGCATTGCATAGGCTTGCGCGATTGTTTGCCCGCCTACGTCGCGGGTAGCCTCGAGGAGACAGAAAATGGGCCTGAATAAACAGTGGATGGAACGCGATCTCGCGGTGTTGTGGCATCCCTGCACCCAGATGAAAGATCACGAACAGTTGCCGCTGATCCCGATCAAGCGCGGGGAAGGTGTGTGGCTGGAAGACTTCGAAGGCAAGCGCTACCTCGACGCCGTCAGCTCCTGGTGGGTCAATGTGTTTGGCCACGCCAACCCGCGCATCAATCAGCGCATCAAGGATCAGGTCGATCAACTGGAGCATGTGATCCTTGCCGGCTTCAGCCATCAGCCGGTAATCGAGCTGTCCGAGCGCCTGGTGAAGATGACCCCGGAAGGCCTGACCCGATGCTTCTACGCCGATAACGGCTCCTCCTGCATCGAAGTCGCGTTGAAAATGAGCTTTCACTACTGGCTCAACCGCGGCCAGCCGAACAAGAAGCGCTTTGTCACCCTGACCAACAGCTACCACGGCGAGACCATGGCGGCGATGTCGGTGGGTGACGTGCCGCTGTTCACCGAAACCTACAAGGCGCTACTGCTGGACACCATCAAGGTGCCGAGCCCCGATTGCTACCTGCGCCCGGACGGCATGAGCTGGGAAGAACATTCGCGCAACATGTTTGCGGCCATGGAACAGACCCTGGCAGAGAACCATGACACTGTCGCGGCAGTCATCGTCGAGCCGCTGATCCAGGGCGCCGGCGGCATGCGCATGTACCATCCGGTTTACCTCAAACTGCTGCGCGAAGCCTGCGACCGCTATGGCGTGCACCTGATCCACGACGAAATCGCCGTCGGCTTTGGTCGCACCGGCACCATGTTCGCCTGCGAACAGGCCGGCATCCGCCCTGATTTCCTCTGCCTGTCCAAGGCCCTGACCGGCGGTTACCTGCCGTTGGCGGCTTGCGTGACGACCGAAGACGTCTACAGTGCCTTCTACGACGACTACCCGACCCTGCGCGCCTTCCTGCATTCGCACAGCTACACCGGCAACCCGCTGGCGTGCGCGGCAGCCCTGGCGACTTTGGATATTTTCGAAGAAGACAACGTCATCGAGAACAACAAGGCCCTGGCGCAGCGCATGGCCTCCTCCACCGCGCATCTGGTGGATCATCCAAACGTCTCGGAAGTACGCCAGACCGGCATGGTGCTGGCCATCGAGATGGTCAAGGACAAGGCCACGAAAGAAGCCTACCCGTGGCAGGAACGTCGTGGTTTGAAGGTGTTCCAGCACGCACTGGAACGTGGTGCTTTACTGCGACCGTTGGGCAGCGTGGTGTATTTCCTGCCGCCGTACGTGATTACGCCAGATCAGATCGACTTTCTGGCCGAAGTGGCCAGCGAAGGGATCGACATCGCGACGCGTAACAGCGTCAGCGTGGCAGTGCCGAAGGACTTCCATCCGGGATTCCGCGATCCGGGCTGATTTATTTCACTTGAGCTTTCGTGGTGTCAGGGCTGACGTCTTCGCGAGCAGGCTCGCTCCCACAGTTGACCGCGTTCCCTGTGGGAGCGAGCCTGCTCGCGAAGGCGTCGCCACGACCTGCACATGAATTACAGAGAATCAAAATGAGACTGTCCCGCTTCTTTATCGACGCCCCCCTGAGCACCGGCGAACACGAGTTGCCCGAAGCCCAGGCCCATTACATCAGCCGCGTGCTGCGCATGGCCGAGGGTGATGCATTGCAGCTGTTCGACGGCTCGGGCCATGAATTTCGCGCCACGCTGGTGGAGGTCGGCAAGAAGCGCGTCGTGGTGCAGATCGATGAAAGCTTTGCCGGGCAAGTCGAGTCGCCGCTGGCGATCCATCTGGGCCAGGGCTTGTCCCGTGGCGAACGCATGGACTGGGCGATCCAGAAAGCCACGGAGTTGGGCGTCACCGAAATCACCCCGATCTTCAGCGACCGCTGCGAAGTCCGCCTCAAGGACGAACGCGCCGACAAGCGCCTGATGCACTGGCGCCAAGTGGCGATCAGCGCGTGCGAACAATGTGGACGCTCGCGGGTGCCGGTGATTCATCCGCCGCTGCTGCTGGCGGATTGGTTAAAGCAGACCGAAGCCGAGTTGAAACTGGTCCTGCATCCGGTGGCGGAGCCGTTGGTGAGCCATGCCAAGCCTGCGACGCTGGCGTTCCTGATTGGCCCGGAAGGCGGGTTGTCCGATGCTGAAGTCGAGCAGGCCAAGTCGGCCGGGTTCCATGCTGCCCGCCTCGGTCCTCGGGTGTTGCGCACCGAGACCGCGCCGGTGGTGGCGTTGGCGGTAGCGCAGCAGCTTTGGGGTGACTTCTAGGGCCCTTTCGCGAGCAGGCTCGCTCCCACATTGAAATGCATTCCCTTGTGGGAGCGAGCCTGCTTGCGAATGGCCGCGAAACGGTCTAGCGGCCGATCTGGCTGCTACTGCACCGGATCGCTCGTCGGCTTGACCGGGTCCTTTTCTAAACAGGGAAATTCAAGCGGCCGGGTGGCTGAAACCCTGCAGGTCAATGGAAGCCTGGCGTCGGCTGATCAACTCGCTCAGTAACTGGCCGCTGCCACAGGCCAGGGTAAAACCCAGCGCACCATGACCGAGATTCAGCCACAGATTGCGGTAGGCCGTTGCGCCTAAAAGTGGTACTCCGCTGGGGGTCGCCGGACGCATGCCGGCCCACTCCACAGCGGCATCGTAATCGCCGGCATTTGGGAACGTGTCGCGGGCCTGGCGTTTGATCAGGCTCAAGCGTTCGGGATCGACGGCCGGGTCGAAGCCGACGATGTCGACCATCGCCGCCACGCGCAATTGCTCACCAATGCGCGCATACACAATCTTGCGGTCGTAGTCGGTGATGCTCAGCTCGGGCGCCCGGTGTTCGGCACCGATCGGCAGCGTCAGGCTGTAGCCCTTCAGGGGATAAAGCGGCAGCCGCAGGCCGGGCAACGCAAGCAGCGGGCTGCGATGGCCGGCGGCGATCACCAGTTGCTCGACCGGCAAGACCTCGGCGCCCAACTCAATGGCGCTGACCGCACCATTGCTGTGCTGAATCCCGGTCACCGCTTGCCCGAGGTGAAATTCGCAACGGCCGGACGCCTTCAGTCGCGCCACCAGTTGCTGGCAAAAACCATGGCAATCACCGACCTCCTCGTCCGGCGTATAGATCGCGCCGACAAAAGGCGCATCGGCCAGCGCCGGTTCCAGCTGCATGCACTCGGCAGCAGACAACACCTGCTGTTGCTGCGGATCGGCCAGGCCTTGGCGCGCTTTCCCGAAGCTGGCGGGGTTGCGAAATGTCACCAGTTTGCCGTTGCGCCGCCATTGGAAACCGCTCAGCCCATCGTCTTCGCGCCAGGTTTTCAGCGTGCTCTGACTGAACAGTGCCAAGCGCAGCAAGTGCGCGGCGTTCTCACGGTTGACCGAACGACGGCACGCGGCGAGGAACGATGCCATCCAGCGCCATTGGACCGGATCGAGCCGTGGGCGCAGTTTCAACGGCGAGTCGCCGCGCAACATCCAGCCGATCGCCTGCAACGGCACGCCGACGTCCGCCAGTGGTGCCACGTAGCGATAGGACAACTGGCCGCCGTTGGCGAAACTGGTTTCGCTGCCCAGCGAATCCCGGGCCTCGACCACCGTCACCTCGAAGCCGTCGCGCACCAGCGCATACGCCGTTGCCAGGCCAATCACGCCACCGCCGATGATGCACACACGCTGAACCATGTCCGTCCCTAAAACCGTTGTGAAGGCGAGGCCGAGGTTAGAGCCAGGTGACAGGCGGCGAACAATGAATAAAGATGCCGAACCCATAAACAAAGGTTATGGACTTACCATGCGCCTTCGTCATATCGAGATATTCCAGGCCATTCGCCAGACCGGGTCGATCAGTGCTGCCGCGCAATTGCTGCACGTCTCCCAGCCTGCGGTGACCAAGGTGTTGCAGCACGCCGAGCAGCAACTGGGTTTCCCGTTGTTCCTGCGGGTTCGCGGCAAATTGCAGGCAACGCCGGAAGCGCTGGAGCTTGCGCGGGAAGTCGATAAGGTCACCGAAAGCCTGCAAGGCGTGCGGCGGCTCGCCCAGAGCTTGCGCCGCGAGCCGGGCCATAGCCTGCGCATTGGCGCCACTCCGGCGCTGGCTCTGTCATTGCTACCGCCGGCCATTCACGAGTGGACCGAGCGTTACCCGGACATCGCCTGCGAATTGTCCAGCGCCCATAGCCGCGAACTGGTGCAGAACCTGCTGATGCGTGAAGTGGATGTCGCCCTGACCCTGCAACGACCGGATCATCCGGGGCTCAAGGCCCAGGCGCTAGCGGCGGGCGTGCTGGTGGCACTGGCGCCTGCCGGTTACTGGTCGGCGGCAGAGGCAGGCACACCGTTGCCATTGATGGCGCTGGCTGATGCTCCGCTGATTGGTTTGTCCAGCGCCGACCCGTTGGCGGCCCGGCTCGATAGTTATCTCGAAGCGGTGGAGCCGCCGCCTCGGGTACGCATCGCGGTGCAGACCTACTCACTGGCCCGGGCGATGGTGGAATCCGGTGCAGGATTGGCGGTGATCGACCCGTTCACGGCCCTAGGCGCCTCCCCTGCCGCGACGGCGATTCGCCCGTTGACCCCGCCGCTGCCCATCACTCTGTACGCGGTAACCCGCGCCACCGAACCGCCGCCCCACACCTTGAATGACTTGTTGCAGGTATTCAGCCGCCGGGCCCAGGAACAACTGGATCGCTTGATCCCTGCGCAACTTTAAATGTAGGAGCGAGCTTGCTCGCGATGGCGGTGGATCAGTCAACGATGATGTCGTTTGACCTGACGCCTTCGCGAGCAAGCTCGCTCCCACAGGGATTGCAGCGCTCTAGAGGACGTAGAAGAAAATCGCCACGAAATGCAGCAAGCTCCCGGCAATCACAAACAAATGCCAGATCCCGTGGGCATGTCTCAGCCGATGATCGAGGGCAAAAAAGATAATCCCCACGGTGTACAAAATCCCGCCCGCCGCCAGCCACGCAAACCCCGCAGTGCCCAGCGCCGCCATCAAGGGCTTGACCGCCACCAGCACGATCCAGCCCATTACCGCGTAAATCACGATCGACAGAATTCGTGCTTCCGAGCGCGGCTTGATCTCTTGCAGGATGCCGATCAGCGCCAGCCCCCAGACAATCCCGAACAACGTCCAGCCCCAAGGCCCGCGCAGGGTCACCAGACAGAACGGCGTGTAGCTGCCGGCAATCAGCAAATAGATCGAAAAGTGATCAACCTTCTGCATGATCGCTTTCTTGCGTCCGCGCACGCTGTGGTAAACGGTCGAGGCGCTGTACAAAACCAGCAAGGTGAAACCGTAAATCGCCACGCTGACGATCTTCCACGGACTGCCGTCCATGCTGGCGATCACCAGCATCCACACCACCCCGACCGTTGCCGCCACCGCCCCGACCAGATGCGTCCAGGCGTTCAATCGTTCCCCGTGATACATGCGTTGCTCACCTCAAAATTCACTGCAACATCGCGCAAGGCTCAGGCCTTGAGGGTAAAAGCGCAATGTTTCTGATTGTCGCGCCCCTAAATCCTTTGAGCCAAGGGCGGCTCAATTGGGCACAATCAGGTCATTCCAAAAAGAGTCTGCCTCATGCTGATCGATGAAGAATTGACCCTGAAAAAACTCGAGGTGTTCCTGGCCTTCATGCGCACCGGCAATCTCGCCCGCGCCGCTGCCGAGTTGCAGACCAGCAACGTCAGCGTGCACCGGGCGATCCACTCCCTGGAAAGCGCCCTGCGCTGCCCGCTGTTCAAACACGAGGGCCGTAACCTGACGCCGCTGGAAAGTGCGTATGTGCTCGAAGAGCGAGCACAGAAGCTGATTCAGGACGTGGTCGAAACCGTGCGCCTGACCCGCGAAGCCGCCGGGTTTTCCGCTGAACGCTTCAAGCTTGGCTCGCTGTATTCACTGACGGTGAAGACCGTGCCGCAGCTGATCATGGGCCTGAAAATCCGCCGCAGCGAACTCAACATCGACTTGATCCTCGGTTCGAACTTCGACCTGTTGTACAAGCTCAAGAACATGGAAGTCGACGCGATCCTGGTGTCGCTGGACGAGAGCGTCAACGACCCGGACTGCGAGCAGATTCCGCTGTTTTCGGATGACATTTTTCTCGCGACGCCAGCGGATTCGAAGTTTGCCCAACGTGCCGAGGTCGACCTGGCCGAAGTGCGCGACGAGACGTTCATTACCCTGACCCAGGGCTTTGCCACGCACCAGGACGGTAATCGGGTGTTCAAGCAGGCGGGGTTCGAGCCGAAGGTGGCGATGCAGGTCAACGACATCTTCACCCTGCTGAGCATGGTCAGTTCGGGGGTGGGTTATGCGTTGCTGCCGGGGCGGATTGCGGCGGTGTATGAGAACCGGGTGAAGCTGATTCCGTTGCAGGAAAAGTATCGGTTGCAGCAGCACATTGGCGTGGTGTTCTTGAAGGCCAAGGAGCGCGATCCAAACTTGCTGGCGCTGTTGGCGGAGTGCCGGATGTATGCCAATCGCCAAGTCTGAAACCGTGTCGCGCCCTTCGCGAGCAGGCTCGCTCCCACATTGGAATGCATTTCCCTGTGGGAGCGAGCCTGCTCGCGAAGGCGTCGGTACATTCAGAAGCGATGCTTCAATTTAGCCGACAATCCCGCGAACAATGAAGTACAACAACGAAGGCCCCAGCAAGCACCCAAGCCCGGTGTGAAACGTCGCCGTCAACGCGCCATAAGGCACCAACCGCCGATCCGTCGCCGCCAACCCCGCTGTGACGCCGCTGACCGTCCCGGCCAACCCGCCAAACACCATCGCCGAACGCGGGTTATCCAGGCCCATCCAGCGCGCTGCCATCGGCGTGCCGACCATCACCAGAATCGCCTTGATCAACCCGGTGGCAATCGACAGCGCCACCACATCGGAACTGGCACCAATCGCCGCCCCAGTCACCGGCCCGACGATGTACGTCACCGCGCCCGCACCAATGGTGGTCATGCTGATCGCATCGCGATAACCAAACGCCCAGGCAATGCTCGCGCCGACAATGAACGGCAGAATCGTGCCCAGCAATAGCGCGATCACGCCAATCAGCCCGGCCTTTTTCGCTTCCGTGGCTTGCACTTCGAATGCAGTCGCAACAATGGCAAAGTCGCGCAGCATCGCGCCGCCCATCAAACCGATGCCAGAGAACAACGACAGATCCGCCAGGCCTTTTTGCCCGCCGGTCATGGTGCCGCCGACCCAAGCCAATACCAGGCCGATGACGATGGCAATCGCCGAGCCGTGAATCCGTCCGAATGTCAGGCGCTTCGACAACACCACCGACACCCACATGATCACGCCAACAAAGGCGAACGCGGTGACCAGACCATTGGCGGTCAAGCCTTTATCAATGAGTTCCCACATATCAGCGACCTCCTACGGGTGTGCCGACCGGGGTCACTTCCACCGGTTCATCGGGCAAGGGTTCGCCTTTGTGGCTCCGGCTGATCAAGGCAATGGTGCAGCCGCAGATCACCACTGAACCAATCGCCGCGAGCACCGCCACCGGGCCGCCGTGCAGCGCGGTGACGACGTTCTGTTGCGCGGCCATCGCGACCACCACCGGAATGTACATGGCGCCCCAGAAGCCGACGCCCATCTCGCAATCCTTGGTCATGCCGCCGCGTTTCTGCATCCACAGCCGCGCGCAAATCAGCAGGATCATCGCGATCCCGACTCCGCCGACGTTGGACTTGACGCCCAGCAACACGCCAAGCGCATCCCCCATGATCACCCCTGCCAGCGTACAGATCGCCAACAGCGCCACACCGTAAATAATCATTGCTGTAGTCCTCAAAGTGCATCGTCGAATGTTGTTTTTGTTGTTCGAAGGCCTGAGTCCGGGTCTAGAGTTGGCGGCTTCCCTCCTCACGCAACAGCGCCTGCAAGGTATCGAGCCGCGCACCGTCGAAGGCAATCACGGTGCCCTGCTCGAATACCCGGCGCGCCAGCCCGGTCAACACCGCCCCGGGCGGCAGTTCAATCTGTAGTCTTACGCCGCGCTCATAAGCGCTTTGCACGGTGCCGCGCCAGTCAACGACACGGCACATGTTGAATGCGAGGTCATCGCGCAAGGCGTCGGCGTTGATGATGGGACGGGCGCGACTGCCGCTGAGGTAACCCAGCGACGGCGTTTTCAGCGGCACTTTGGCAAATGCTTCGGCCAGGATTTTGGCGGGTGCATCCAGCAGCGGACAATGCGAGGGCAGGCTGACCGCCAGCCGTTTGGCCAGACCTGCACCGTGACCTTTCGCCAACGCCGCCACTGCTTTCATTGCCTCGTCACTGCCGGCTATCACCACCTGGTTATCGGCGTTGATGTTGGCCAGGTAAACCGGCGTGTCGGCGCTGTGAACCTGCGCCAGCAAACTTTCCACTGTGGATAATTCCAGACCGATGATCGCGGTCATGCCATAGCCCTGTGGATAAGCCTGCTGCATCAACTCACCGCGCAGGCTGACCAGATGCAGCGCATCGCCGAAGCTCAAGGCACCGGCCACCACCGCCGCCGGATAGGCACCGATGGACAGTCCCGCCACGTAATCCGGCGCCATGGCTAATAGGCGTGATGCCGCCACACCGGCGATCAACAGGCACAGCTGAACCGCCCGTGTCGACTGCAACGCCTGCGCAGAATCGAGCAGTAAAACGTCTTCCCCCAGCACGCCACTCGCCTCATTCAGCGTCTCGCGAGGCAAGCGCTGGAGCATGCCCGGCTGCTGCGCGCCCTGACCGGGGAACACCAACAAGCTGCTCAAGCGGCTTGCTCCTGCGGGTTCCACGGATCAAGTACCAAGCAAGCTTCACTGGCATTTTTCAGCAACACACGCCGAGCCGAACCGGCCCATTCACGCAGGGCCACAGCGCCGAACGGTGTCTGCAATTGCATGTCCACCCGGCACCCGGCAGCCTCCAGAATGTTCACCAGTGCCTGCGCCTGATCACGGCCCAGCGCTTGCGGGGTACGCAGGATCAAGTCGAGATCGCTGCCCTCGTGCAACGCCGCAAACCCGCTGGCCAATTCAAACCCCGCACTGCCGCTGACACCCCACACCCAACCACAGTCATCGAGTATCGGCCGCAGATGATTGAGGGCACGCACCGCCGGCAAATCTCGATCAATCAAGACCTGGCAAAGGTCTTCCGGTTTGACCCGACGTTGAATGGCATCGACCGGCATCACCGTCGCAAAACGCTGTTCACGCAAACGCCCACGCACGCCGACCGCGACTCGACCCGACGCACTCACCGCACGCCGAACCACCACGGGCTGGCCCGCGCGCAGGGATTCGATCACCCACGCAGGCGCATCCGCAGGCAACTGCTCAGGGGTCATGCCCCAGAGCAGATCGTGGGCCAGAAGCGTGTTCACCACTGCGCTCGCAACAGTTGCCGAACCTTGCTCGAGGCGGCACGGTTGCTTGCACCCAAGCGACTGCTCAAATCGCGACCGCTGGCAGCCACATCACCAATCGCCTGGTTCAGGCATTCCGTCACCCGCGCCAGATCGGCCGCCGTCGGCTGTTCAATCTGTTCCACCGACAGGGTTTCCCACAGCAATCCGAGGCTGGCGTAGCTGTCGATGTCATAGGCCATCGGCGGCACGCTGGCGGCCAACGCTTCAAGTTCTTCAACGCTGCGCAAGGTCACCCGCGCCGCCGACGCCTTGCCCATCGCATGCACCATCACTCCCGGATCACGCAGGGCGATCAACCGATTAGCCTGATACCCATGAGCCAGAAATGCGCCGGACATCGCCTTGCCCACCAGCAAACCAATCACCGCATGACCGGCCAAACGGGCGCGGGCATAACTGTCCGCCGCACCGGCCAACGCCTGATGAATGCCGAGGGCTTCTTCGCGTCGGCCATACGCCTGACTCGGCACATCGACGATGGCGATCACGGCGCGCTTGTGCGGTTTATCCACATCCGCGGCGATCACTTCATCCACAGCCTTGGCCAAGCCCCAACCTTCCAGCAAGCCGACTTCACCGTTGCGCGCACGGACAAAACGGTTGTCCGGATCCGCCACCACTGCGATAAACCGGACAGGCTGATCACCCAGCACGCCATCGGCCACCATCAATGAAGCTGGCAAACCTTCGACCGGTTTCGTCCCGGCACTCAAGGCGTTGAACCAGTGCAAACCTCTCAGCGAATAGGTGCTCATGAGCGCGCTCCTTGATACAGATCGCGAACCGTCGCCGGTTCGATTTGCGGCGCGGCGTCCAGACTGGCCAGCCGTTGCAGGTACAGATCGGCCTGACGACTGCGTTGTTGCGCCGGCAAACCTTGCTGCAGCAATTCACTGACGTATTGCTGAATCTGCGCCACATCATCGGCGGCATAACGATCCACCAGACCGCTGGCGAAACGCTGCTCGCCACCGGTCAGGCTCCAGATGAAAGGACGGTCGCGGGAGTCGTACTCCTCAAGCCCGGCTTCCTGTTCGATCACTTGCGGACCGTTCAAGCCCAGACGCGCTTCCTGGGTCACCAGCAAATAGCTGCACAACCCGGCGGCAATCGACATCCCGCCAAAGCAGCCGACGCTGCCGGCCACCACACCAATCACCGGTTGGTATTGGCGCAGGTCGACAATCGCCGCATGAATATCGGCAATCGCCGCCAACCCGAGGTTGGCTTCCTGCAAGCGCACGCCACCGGTTTCCAGCAGCAGCACGGCGCGGGTTGGAATGCCGTTGCGGTTGTCTTCGGCGGCGAGTTCCAGCGCGCCCGCCATCTTCGCCCCGCCGACTTCACCAAGGCTGCCGCCCTGAAACGCGCCTTCGATGGCAGCGATGACCACCGGCAAACCACCGAGGCTGCCCTTGGCGATCACCACGCCGTCATCGGCTTGCGGCACCACGCCCTGGCGCTCCAGCCACGGCGACATGACGCGTTGAAACGGGTCGAGCAATTCGCGGAAGGTGCCGGGGTCGAGCAAGGCCTTTGCCCGTTGTCGGGCGCCGAGTTCGATGAAGCTGCGTCTTTGTAGGGATGGCCGCAGGAGATCAGTCATGACCGATCTCCTCAAAGCCTTGTTCCAAGCGCAAGCGCACCACGCCCGGTGTCGCGCCGAAGTCGTGGATGGCGATGTCCATCGCTGGCGGCGTCTGACCGTCGAACATCCTTGCGAACAGGTGTTGCCAGCGTTGCTGCGCACCATTGACCGAGGTCTGTACGTTGATGGTCAGCTTGCCGGCCTGACCTGGTTCGATCAGCACTTCCAGATCGCCCGAGCCGACACAGCCCACTAGCGTGCGACCGCGTGGCGGCTGCCCGGCGGGAAATTCAAAGGATAAGGTTTCCATCAATACACTCCCTGGATGAGGCCGTCGCCCGACTCGATACGGTCAATAAACAGGCAGGCTGCGAGTAAGTCGGCAGCACCACCGGGCGAGGCATTCAGCGCGATTAATTGTTCATCCAGCTCATGCAAACGGCGACGACCGACGAGGCTGGCACTGCCGCCGGCGTCGAGTACCGCTTGAGCACCCAGCTGCATGGTGTGCAGGCCTTGCTCGCCAGCGCGAAATAGCACGCAGGTGTCAGCCAGTCGGGTCATGATCGCCAGCAAGGCATCGAGCCTGGCGTTCTGTTCACCGTGACCGGCGGCGCGGCTGTGTTTGAGTTGCGGCAAGGCCCGTTGAACCACCGAAGGAAAACCCAGTTGGGCTTCTTCCCGGGCACCACGGGCGCCGTAACGCTGGGCGACTTGGGCGCCGTGGCTTAACGGACGTGGCGCGAAGCGGTCGTCGAGTAACGCCAGGCGTGCGGCGCGCAGAGTGATGGAACCGGCGGCGCTGGATTCAGGCTCAAGCGCCGCAGCAGTGACCAACAAGCCCAAAGCCCAAATCGCCCCGCGATGGGTATTCACCCCACCCGTGGTAGCGAGCATCGCTTGCTCTCCTTCCCGGCCAATTCGCCCCACCGCTTGGCGTAGCGGCAAACCGATTTCGCCACATTCGATAGCGGCTTCGGCCATTTCCTTGAACGCGGACCAAAGTGACAACGCCGAGGCGTGCATCAGCCCCAGGTGCAAATCGGTGTGCGCGCCGTTGCCACGACGGTCGACCAGCGCCGGTTTCGGCGACAGGTCTGCTTCGTCGATCAGCGCGTCCACCGCCAAATCGGCGAGCCGTTCCGCCAGGGTCAGGGTTTTCGGTTGCAGGTTAAGTGCGTGCATTACCAGCTCCTGAACTTGGCGGGCGGGTTGTAGAGGCCACCGGACCACTCCACCAGATCCGCCACGCTTTTCGCGGCGAGCAGTTCGCGGGTGGCGTCGGTGCGGCGGATGCCGAGATCTTCGGGCAAGGCAATCAGACCTTCGCGGCGCATGCGTGCGGTGTCTTTGGGGTTGTGGCGCAGGCCGATGGCGGTCACTCCGGCGACGGCGGCGATCATCGCCTGGCGTTCTTCCAGCGAACGCGCCTTGTACAGATACGCGATGCCTTCTTCGGTCAGCAGGTGGGTGACGTCATCGCCGTAGACCATGATCGGTGCCAGCGGCATGCCGCTTTTCTTCGCCACGTCAATCGCGTCGAGGGTTTCGACGAAGGTCGGTTTGCCGCCCTCCTGAAAGGTCTCAACCATTTGCACCACGAGTTTTTTGCCGCGTTCGAGCAGCGGCTCTGGCCCGTCGGTGTGGCGCATGTCGAGCCAGGCCGGCGTGCCGTGTCGGCGACCGCGCGGGTCGTGACCCATGTTCGGCGCTCCGCCGAAACCCGCGAGCCTTCCACGGGTGACGGTGGAGGAATGACCGTCACCATCGACTTGCAGCGTGGCGCCGATGAACAGGTCCACCGCGTATTGCCCGGCCAGTTGGCTGAACATCCGGTTGGAACGCAGCGAGCCATCGCGCCCGGTGAAGAACACGTCGGGCCGCGCGGCGATGTAGTTTTCCATGCCCAGTTCGGTGCCAAAGCAATGCACGCTTTCGACCCAACCGCTTTCAATCGCCGGGATCAAGGTCGGGTGCGGATTGAGCGTCCAGTTGCGGCAGATCTTGCCTTTGAGGCCGAGGGATTCGCCGTAGGTCGGCAGGATCAATTCGATGGCGGCGGTGTTGAAACCGATGCCGTGATTCAGCGACTGAACGTTGTGTTTTTCGTAGATGCCGCGGATCGCCATCATCGCCATCAAGATGTGGACAGGCTTGATGTGCCGTGGGTCGCGGGTGAACAGCGGTTCGATGTAGAACGGCTTGTCGGCCACCACCACGAAATCGACCCACGAGGCGGGGATGTCGACACGCGGCAGGTCGCTGACATCGTCGACCAACTGGTTGACCTGAACAATGACGATGCCATCGCTGAACGCGGCCGGTTCAATGAGCGCAGGAGTATCTTCGGTGCTCGGGCCGGTGTAGATGTTGCCGGCGCGGTCGGCCATGAAACCGGCCGAGAGCACGACGTTGGGAATCAGGTCGACCACCAGCCGCGCATAGAGCTCGATGTAGGTGTGGATCGCGCCGATTTCCAGCAGGCCGTCTTCCAGCAACTGGCTGATGCGCAGGCTTTGCGTGCCGGCAAAAGAGAAGTCGAGCTTGCGGGCGATGCCGCGTTCGAACAGGTCCAAATGCTCGGCGCGGCCGACGCTGGGCATGATCATGTGCAAGTTGTGCAGCTTGGCAGGATCGGCCTTGACCAGGGAGCGGGAGAGGAAATCCGCCTGCTTCTGGTTATTGCCTTCCAGCACCACACGGTCGCCGGGCAGGATCAAGGCTTCCAGCGCCGCGACGATGTTGTCGGTGGGTAACACCACACCGTCGGCGAGATCCTTGACCAACGCCAGACGCCGCTGCTTTTCGCTGCGCCGGCGCGTCCATCGCGAGTCGGGGGATATTGTTGTTGTCATGACCACTCCACGGGTTCGCTGTCGTGGGAGTCACCTTAAGAGTGTTGGGTGGGGGCATCAATCAAGCGCAGCGTCGGATCGTTACGCTCACCGTAATGGTGCACCACCCCCTCGCCACAGGAGTTTCCAGTCAGGTCTGCGGTGAATTGGAGGCCGTCATCGCGAGCAGGCTCCCTCCCACAGGGGATTTGTGCGCACCTCAGATCCAATGTGGGAGCAAGCCTGCTCGCGATGGGGCCAGAACATTCATCGCAGATCTGAGTATTACGACGGGTTTCCCCCCATCAGGTTGATCTTGTCCTGCTGCACCACCCGCACGACAAAGCTGTTTTCAGCCGCCAGTTTTGCGGCCCAGTCGTCGGGGGTGTAGAGCGTCGGGTTGAGGACGCGGCCCAGTTGCTCTTCCAGAGGCATGAGCCGCTCCATCACTTCACTGTAGTGGAGGCTTTCGCCGATCAGCATGAGATCAATGTCACTGGATGCGTTTGCCGAATCCTTGGCGATGGAGCCGTACACAAATGCCCAGGTGATCTGTTCGGCAAAGGGTTGCAGCGCTTGGCGCAAAGGCTCGGCAATACCGAACGTCTTGCGGGCGATGCCCAACAGTTCGGCATAGATCGGGCATTGCGGATTGGCTTGATAGTGGGTCTGGTTGCCCTGACGGCTCAGGGTCAGCACGCCGGCCTGCTGCAGCCGATCCAGTTCGCGCATGAGGCTGCCTTTCCCCACTTGAGCCCAGCGGGCGATCTCGTTGGCGTAAAAGCTGCGGTCGGGTTTGCCAAACAACAAGCCCAGCACTTTTTGCTGAGTGGTCGTGAACAGGGCTTCGCTGAGGGATAGGTTTTTCACAGTGGCAACCGATAAGTCCCAAAAAGGGAACGATAGGTCCCTTTTTGGGACTTATCAACTTTTGCCGGTTGATTGAGGTTTTGTGTTTAAAAGTTTGTAAGCAGGAAGGGTGTGAGGCTACGCAGTCTGGCGGCGCTGCCTACAGCAATGACGGAAGCCGCTGACTGGTGGGGTTTTGCGTTGAGCTTTATCGTTTGTGGGTCGCTGCCAATTCAGCGACCGGGTCTGGAATCCCGAGGTGTAGAAGGCGCAATAGCGCCCCCTCATGACGTATGCTTGCGCACCTTTAATGTGTGTACTCCGTTATGGCGGCTGTGCGCGGGAGACCTTCGGGTCTACCGGGTTTTCTCCACCTCGGGTTCCAGCCCGCGTACAGCTGCCACCCCTTCGGCTGGAACCGAAGGAGCAGCTGAAAACCATTACTGGAGATTCACTATGTTCAAAGCCACTCCCAATCCCCCGGAAACCGACGCCGGTTCCGACGCCTCCCTCGAAGCCGAAAAACTCAAGGAAGCCGCCGACCGCGCCTTCGCCCATTACTTCCCCCCTGTCAGCGACAAACCATCGAGACGCCGTAAAAAGTCCCAGCTCTTCACGGTATGCCCCGACATCGACGCCGAAGCCCTGCTGGCTAACGCCTCCGAAGACATGCTATCGATCAGCGCAATTGCGGCCGATCTGGCGGACGATGTGGAAGGCTCACGCCGCTCGGTCGCCTTGGCGATCAGCCGAATGGCGGATGGGGTGCAGTTGTTGGTGGAGCGGGCGTTGGACCATTACGAAGCGTTGCAGATGCAGATGCGTGCTCAGGCCAAGGTTTAGCTGTCAGGTTTGAGGTAAATTGAAGGCCGCCATCGCGAGCAGGCTCGCTCCCACATTGGATTTGTGGCGTACACAAAACCTGTGGGAGCGAGCCTGCTCGCGAAGGGGCCCGTCAGACCAACCCGGCACTCACCAGCAACTCCTCCAGCGCCAGCAAGTCCGGCACTTTGGCCACTTGCTCCCCCACCTGCACCGCCGCCTGTTCCAGCGAACACAACGGCACGTCGACATAACTCAACTGACTATCCAGCTTGTAGGACCGAGGAATCCCCTGCACCAGTAACGCCATGAACTTCAACTCCGGCCGCCCGCCCAGCGCATTGAGAATCACGATCCGCGCCCGTTCACCGATGACGATTTTCTGGCCACACGCCGATTCAAAACTGAACAGCGGAATCTGCCGGTCCCGCCACTTCACCAGCCCCAGGTACCACGGCGGCGTATCCAGATCGAATGCCCCTGGCTGATAGTCGATCAGTTCCGCCACCGCGACGTTGGGCACGATCAGATTGCGGTCGGCCAAGGGCAGCAACAGGCCCGTGAGGTTGCTGGTGCGATGCTCAAGCATGGGACTTGCTCCACAGGGCGATGCTTTCGAGCAGCACCGATTCCTGGTACGGCTTGCCGAGGTAATCGTTGACGCCGATGGCCATCGCGCGGTCGCGGTGTTTCTGGCCGGTGCGTGAGGTGATCATGATGATCGGCAGATGCTGCAAGCGCTCGTCGGCGCGCACCTGGGTCGCGACTTCAAAGCCGTCCATGCGCGGCATTTCGATGTCCAGCAGCATCACGTCCGGCATGTGTTCTTCGAGCAGCAGCATGGCGTCGACCCCGTCCTTGGCGGTCAGCACGTTCATGCCGTGGCGTTCGAGCAAACGACTGGTGACTTTGCGCACGGTCACCGAGTCATCGACCACCAACACCAGCAGCGGTTTCTTCGGCTCGATCTCGGTGTCCTGGGGCTGCGCCACTTGCGGCACATGCGCCTGCATCGCGCGGATCGGCGCCAGCAAATCAACAATCAGCACCACCCGACCATCGCCCAGGATCGTCGCGCCAGACAGGCCTTGCACCGCCGCAAACTGCGGGCCGAGGCTTTTAACCACGATCTCGCGGGTGCCGGCCATGGAGTCGACCTGCACCGCAACGTGCCGATCGTTGCATTGCACCAGCAGCACCGGCAACGGCAGACTTTGGCCGAGCAGTTTCGGGCGGGTGCTGGTTTTCAGCAGCTCGCCGAGGTAGCACAATTCATAGTCCTGCCCGCCGTAGTTGTACCTTGGGGGATCGAGTCGGTAATGCCCTTCAAGTTCGTTGGGCAGCACACGGACGATGCCGTCGATGGTGTTCAGCGGGATCGCATATTGATCTTCAAGGCACTGCACCATCAGCGCACGGTTGACCGACACGGTGAACGGCAGGCGAATGCGGAAATGCACGCCCTGCCCCGGCACCGAGTCGATGACCATCGAGCCACCGAGCTGGCGAACTTCTTCATGGACCACGTCCATGCCGACGCCGCGCCCGGAAATCTGGGTAATTTTCTCTGCCGTGGAAAACCCCGGTTGCAGGATGAACTGCAACACGTCGCGATCACTGATGTCGGAGTCCGCAGCCAGCAAGCCACGCTTGATCGCCTTGCGTCGCACCGCGTCCAGCGGCACGCCGGCGCCGTCGTCGCGGATATCGAAAATCATGTCACCACCCTCGCGGGACAAGTCGAGGGTGATCCGCCCCTTGGCCGGTTTGCCGGCCGTGATTCGCACCTCGGCCGATTCCAGGCCGTGGTCCACGGCGTTACGCAGCATGTGTTCGAGCGGCGGCGCCATGCGCTCAAGGACATTGCGGTCCATCTCGCCTTCCGCGTTGCCGACAATGAATTCCACGTCCTTGCCCAGTTCGCTGGAGACCTGGCGAACGATGCGCTTCAAACGCGGCAGCATCCGCTCGAACGGCACCATGCGCGTGCGCATCAGGCCTTCTTGCAACTCGGTATTGATGCGGCCCTGCTGTTGCAGCAGGTTTTCCGCGTCCTGGTTGCGCCGGTCGAGGGTTTCCTTGAGGTCCAGCAAGTCAGAGGCCGACTCGAACAGTGCACGAGACAGTTGCTGCAATTGCGAGTGGCGGTCCATTTCCAGTGGGTCGAATTCTTCATAGCCCAAGCGTTCAGCGTCGACTTGCTGACGGCTGAGAATGCGTCCCTGGGTTTCGGTATCGAGCCGGCGCAGTTGGTCGCGCATCCGTTCGATGGTGGTTTCCATCTCGCTCAGAGTGACCTGCGCATCATTGACCTGCTGTTCGATACGGCCACGGAAAATTGAAGTTTCACCGGCCAGGTTGACCAGGTCATCGAGCAGTTCAGCCGAGACCTTGACCATGTCGGCGCCCGCTTCCGCTTGTAACGCGGGCGTCTCGGGCTTGGCGGCGGGCGTCACAACGACCGGTTGGAGCACGGCCGGGTGGCTGAAGTTCTTGATCGCGTCGATCAGTCGGTCAGCGGGTGGCAACGGTTGCCCGACGCGGGTTGCATCGAGCATCTGCGCCAAGCGGTCGTGACTGCTCTGCAACAGCGTGAACAACGCCGCACTCGGTTGCAGGGTGCCCGCCGACAGGCTCTCGTAGAGAAACTCCAGCTCATGGGCAAGGTCGCCAATCGGCACGATTTCGACCATTCGCGCACCGCCCTTGAGCGTGTGCAGGTCACGCAGCAGGGTTTCTATTTCTTGTCGGCTCGAAGGTTCGGCTTGCCAGCGCACGAGCGCGGCACCGGAGTTTTCGATGATGTCGAAACCTTCCTCAAGGAAGATTTCCAGCAACTCGGGATCATGCCCCGGCGAATCCTTGATCGGCGCGGGCTCCGCCACTTCGGCGACGTTCGCATTGACCTGACGAAATTTGCGAATCGCCTCGATCAGCTCCACTGGGTTCCCCAGCGATTGCTGATTCTGCAACTGCTCAAGCAACACCGCGAGCCGGTCATGGCTTTGTTGCAGCAACTGCGCCAAGGCTTCGCTGTGGGTGTAACGGCGGTCCACCAGGCCTTCGTAAAGGCTTTCCAATTCATGGGCGAGGTCGCCGACCGGCTGGACTTCGGCCATCCGCGCCCCGCCCTTGAGGGTGTGCAAATCCCGCTGCAAGGACGACAGCGGTGCAGCGTTGTCCGGGTCACTCAACCAGCGTTGCAGCGCGTGGCCGGCGCTTTCGAGAATATCCACCGCTTCTTCGAGGAAGATCGAAACGATTTCGTCGTCCAGATCAATCTGGGTCGCTGCTTGCTCCAGTTCGGCGGTGGCGCTGCCCAGCTCCCGAATGCTCAGCGTCCGGCTGCCATCACTGCGAATCAGGCCCATGGACGAGGGATCCAGACTTTCATCGAGCAAATCGCGCAAGGCCCGGATTCGTTCCGGTTGCGGGCTGACTTCCTGGCCGGCGGCCAGTTCGTCGAGCATGTTGATCAGCGCTTCGTGAGCACTTTGCGCCTCATGGAAAAACCGCTCGCTGACCGCCAGGCTGCTCTCTTCCACCGCGCCATACAGGTCGAGCAACGCTTCGCAGAGCGCGTCCACCGGATGCAGGTCGGCGAGGTGCGCGCCTTCGCCGAGGGTGGTCAGCTCGTCGAGCAGCGCGGTCAGTTCCTGACGTTCGCCGGGGTGCTGCTGCCAGCGCTGCAACAGGCTTTCGGCGTCCAGCAGGATGTCCATGCCCTGGGCCAGGAAGTTGTTGATCAGCTGCGGATCGCGCTTGGTTCGCAGCGCGGTATTGGGTGTGCTCGACAGGGTTTGCAGACGTTCGGCGAGCAACGCCTGGGTGCGTTTGATCAATGGGTCGGCGCCGCGTATCTGCGCCAACGGATCCGTCTTGAGCTGTCGCAACCCGAGCCGGAACAACCCTTCGGCTTCCAGCAACAGCTCGACTTCGTCCAGGTCCAGCGCGATCAGGTGTGCCTTGTACTCGCGGGCCAGTTGATCCAGTGCCGTCGCCAGCTCGGCAATCGGCAAGACGCCGGCCATCGAGGCGCTGCCCTTGAGCGTGTGCAACGCTCGCTGCAACTCGTCGCTGGCCTGAAGTGGCACATGCTCGGCGGCTTGATCGAGAAAGCGGTTGAGGCTGGCCAGATGGGTTTCGGCTTCTTTGCGGAAGATCTCCAGCAACAGCGGGTCAAGGGCCGCCACGTCCTGGGTATCTTCATCGCTGGCCGACGCATCGCCCTTGGCAAGGGCATGCGCACGCGCGGCCAACTGATCGACATCATGGCGCTGACGCTGGGCATTGCCGGCGTATTCGACCACCAGTTCCGGCAGCAGATCCAGTGCATCGTTGAGCAGTTGTTGCACGGCCGCCCCAGGCGCGACGCTGTCCTCCAGCACGCGGTTGAGCAGGTTTTCCACCGCCCAGGCCAGCTCGCCCAGCACCAGCGCCCGGACCATCCGGCCACTGCCTTTCAAGGTATGAAAGGCTCGGCGCAATTCGCTCAAGGCAGGCTTGTCGGCGGGGTTGGCCGCCCAGCGCGGTAAATATTCCTGGAGGATATCCAGGACTTCATCGGTCTCTTCGAGAAAGACTTCGCGCAGTTCCTCGTCGACCGGCTCTTCACCCGCGGGCGGCGGCAACAGGCTGCCCGGTGTGGTCAGGGCGGGCGGATTGACGGAAGACACGGGGCTGGCCAGCACATCGGCCAGCGACTGTACGATCTCGGGGTCATCGAGTTCCTGCCTCTCCTGCATGACCAAGGCTTCACTCGGGCTGAGCACCTCGTCGAGCATCGGCACCTGCTGTTCGCTGGGGAAAAACCCGAGTGATGCCAGGCTTTTTTCCGCGACGTCGAGCAATTGTTCGCCCGGTGCTTCGGGGTCGTCGCCAAGGCGCTCCAGGTAATACTCGATGCTGGTGACCACGTCGGCCAGGCTGTCCAGCTCCTGCCAGTCGGGCTGGTCCGGCTCCAGCAGCAAATGCTCGCGGATGAAGTGATTGCACGTTTCAATCAGGCTCGCCGCACGGCTCAACGGGATCATCGACAAGGCGCCGCGCACTTGGGTCAGCAAGTCCGGCAACGCCTGCAAATGCTGGCGATCCCAGTCGGCGTCGATGTAGTCGACGATCATGTCCTTGGCCTGTTGCAGGCAGATGCGCGCTTCGCGGATGACGATCTGGTGGATCTGCGTCAGGTCGGTGGTCGGCAGGCGACTTTCTTCCTGACTCTCGGGCTCTACCGTGCCCATCATGCCGGCCAAATTGGCTTCGACGTAGAGCAAGGCGCCCGCGACGTCCATGAGGATCGCGTCGTTGGGTTCGCGCTGGCCCTGAACCAGGCTCAGCACCACCGCCAGTTGATCGATGATGACTTTTCGCGGCTGACCAAACCCCAGCACCGCCAGGGTATCGGCGATTTGCCGCAGTGGTGCCAACAGGCTCTCAAGGTCCGAGGTGTGCTGACGGTCGCTGCGTACGAACAGGTCAAGGCGCTCCTTGACCCGCACCAGCTCTTCACAGAGCGCAACCAACACCGAGCGCATGGCATCGCGGTCGGGGCCGGCCAGCCGTGCCCGTTCTTCATCGACCATCGCGCTGTCGGGCAACGCTTCGTCCAGTGAGTAGCGATCTTTCATGGTCAGCATCTGCCCGGTGGGATGGTCGGCCTTGGCAATGTAGAACAGTAGACTTTTGAGCAGCTCCGGCGGTGCTGGTTGATTGATTCCGTGGATGCCTTGTTCCAGCAAACGCTTGAGTTCATGGTCTGCCTCCTTGAACAGGCTGCGCAAGGCCGGGCTGTTGGCGATCGAGCCTGCACGCATGCCTTCGACCAGCGCTGAGGCGACTTGCCACAACGGGCTCAGCGGCGCGTCAGCACACAACCCTTCGAGGCGTGAAAAAACCTTCGCCAGGTAATCGAGGTGGGTGTGGTCATCCTGCTCCCGCAGCAACCCGACCAGCGCCATCTGCAGCATCTGCCGCAGTTTGCGCAGCACACTGACGAAATCCGCAGGCTCGAGCCGTGCCAGCGCTGCGTCGTCCAGCGGTGGCAACTCCACCAGTTGCGGGCTGAACAGGCTGGTTTCCGAGAGCAGGGTTTCCCCCCGGGCACTGCGCAAATCGTTGAGCAGCGGCAACACCACCAAGGGTAGGTCACGGCGCGCACCTTGCACCCGGTCGAGGTAAATCGGCAGCTGCCCGAGGGCTTGCATCAACAGGTGCAGCGCCTCGTCACGGTGGCTGACGCGGTTGTGCTGCAAGGCGCGGGTCAACTGCTCCATCTCTTCGGCGAGCAGGGCTGCGCCGTAGAACTCGACCATCTGCAAACTGCCGTGAACCTGATGGATGTACGCCAGGCAATCGCTCAAGGCATACAATGCCTGCGGGTCATCAAGCAGGGTTTCGATGGCTTGATGGGCCTGCTTCAGCGTTTCGGCAATCTCGCCTTTGACCCACTCGAGGGCCACATAGTCGTGCCGATCACCCATAACCACTCCAGTCCCTACGCCAATCAAAAATCATACGCCTGTGGACGGTTCACGCTTTGTCTGCCGCCTGCGCCTTGGCGGCCGGCAAGGTGAAGCCGGACACCGAACGCCGCAGCTGACTGGCCATTTTCGCCAGGTTGCCGATGCTCTCGGCGGTCGCGGTAGAGCCGGACGAGGTCTGCGAGGTGATCTGTTGAATCACGTTCATCGTCAGGGAAATCTGCCCGGCCGAAGAGGTCTGTTGCTGCGCCGCATTGGAAATACTCTGGATCAACGCGGCGAGGGTCTTCGATACCCCTTCGATTTCTTCCAGGGCCACACCAGCATCCTGCGCCAGACGCGCACCGCGCACCACTTCGGTGGTGGTCTGCTCCATCGAAATCACCGCTTCGTTGGTGTCCGTCTGGATCGCCCGAACCAGCGTTTCGATTTGCCGGGTTGCGGCGGACGAGCGCTCGGCCAGGCGCTGGACTTCATCGGCCACCACCGCAAAACCGCGCCCGGCATCACCGGCCATCGATGCCTGGATGGCCGCGTTGAGCGCGAGGATGTTGGTCTGGTCGGCAATGTCATCGATCAGGCTGACGATATCGCCGATTTCCTGCGAGGACTCACCCAGACGCTTGATGCGCTTGGCGGTGTCCTGAATCTGCTCGCGAATGTTATCCATGCCGTGGATGGTGTTGTGCACCACCTCGTTGCCCTTGTTGGCAATTTCCACCGAACGCTCGGCCACCGCCGACGATTCGGCGGCGTTGGCCGACACCTGATCGATAGACTGGGCCATGTCGTTAATGGCCGTGGAGGCCTCGGAAATCTGTTGCGCCTGATGCTCCGAGGCCTGCGCCAGGTGCATGGCGGTGGCCTGGGTTTCCTGCACGGCGGCAGCCACCTGGCCGGCAGTGAGGTTGATAGTCGCCACCAAGTCGCGCAATTGGTCCACGGAATAGTTGATCGAGTCGGCGATTGTCCCGGTGAAGTCTTCGGTTACCGAAGCCGTGACGGTCAAGTCGCCGTCGGCCAGGTCTTCGATTTCGTCCAGTAGCCGCATGATCGCGTTCTGGTTGCGTTCGTTCTTCTCGGCGGTTTCCTGAAGCTGGCGGTTGGTTTCGCGAACCATCACCAGGCCGATCAGGATGATCGACATGAGCGCCAACAGACCCAGCACGTAACCGCCAATGGTGTCGATTTTGCGTCCGCCGGCAAGGTTTTCGAAACCGATGGCGAGGTGCGAGGCTTCATCGAGCAGGGTTTGCGACAGCGTGAAAATGTTGGTGGCTGACTCGCGGACCTTGAACAGTTCGGGCGAGGTTTCGAGGATTTCATCCACCGAGCCGGAAACGAATTCGAACAGTTCGGAAATCTCGCTCAACCGGGCGCGAGCATCGTGGTCCTCGACCTGGCTGATCCTCAGCGCCACGTTGCCCTGAAGCATGCCGTTGAGTACCTGGCCGAAACGCGCGGCGTCGCGACCGAAGGCATCGGCAGCCTGCTGCGAGTTTTCGTCGCCGGACAGCACGGTGTTCACCGCCCCCAAAATACGCTCTGCCAGCAGCGATTGACGCTGGGCCACCGCAACCTGCGCAGCCGGCGCACCCCGTTGCAGGAGGATTTCGACGACTTTCTCGTACTCTACCTGCAACTGCGGCACGGTTTCGGCCAGGGTCGCGGCGACCTGATGCAGCGACAGCACGGTCTGCTCGCTGGAGAGGATCGCGTCGGTGTTTTTCAGCAAGCGCTCCCAATCGAGCTGCACGGCGCGCATTTCCGGGCGCACGGTGGACGGCGCTGGCGGCAGGCCAGTGGCCGGGTCGCCCTTCTTCAGATAACCCCAACGCAGCGCAAAGTCATTGCGCGCATCGCTGAGCAACTTGAACGCAGCCGCTTTGCCGGCGGCGGCTTCGGTGGCATTTTTGGCGATGCGCTGGGACAGCACGCGCAGCTCGCCCGCGTGGCCGATGTACTGTTTGTCGTACGTAGCCTGGGTGTTGAGGTAAGCGAAGTTGGCGAACAGCAGCATGATGAACACGATCAGCGCGATAAACAGCACGATGATCTGCGAGCGGCTGCGCGATCCTTCTGGCTTGCCTGTTTTTGCTTTTATCATCGGTCCTCGCCCGTTAACCAACACCTGTGAACCTAGCCGAGAACCCTGTGGGAGCTGGCTTGCCTGCGATGGCATCACCTCTGTCCAAAGTGAAACCGCGCCGTCTGCATCGCGGGCAAGCCCGGCTCCCACAGGGTCTGGGTTTACAACGCTACATGCATAAAGCTTTGCGACTGCGCCAACGCAAACGGGCTGAACACTTGCCAGGTCTGCTCACGCTGAAACCGGCCTTTGACGAACGCCGACATTGGCCCACTCCAATGATCTGCCGGTTCCAGGCTGTCCTGGGCAAAGTGCTGCAAGCCGAAGACTTCATCGACCAGCAAACCGGCAAACACCTCATCATGTTCCACCACCAACACCCGCCGCTGCTTGCGCGCCGCCGAGACTTCGTGGCCAAAAAAACCGCCCAAGTCCATGATCGGCAGCAATCGTCCACGCAGGTTGGCCACCCCTTTGACCCAGGGTTTGACACCCGGCAACTGGGTAAAACGCGGTTCATGCAGGACTTCGCTGACTTCGCCCATCGGTGCCACGTACCAATTTTCGCCCAGGCGAAAACCAATGCCGCTCCAGCTGTCCTGCCGGGTTGGCTGCGACGGCAGATCCGCCGCCAGCAGACGACAACGCTGGTCGATCTGCAGCAGCAGTTCAAAAGCCGTCAGCGACTCCGTCATGGCCAGACGATCAACCGGCCAACACGTTGTTCAGGGTTTTGATCAGGGTGTCTTCATCAACCGGCTTGGTCAGGTAATCCTTGGCGCCCTGGCGCGTGCCCCAGACCTTGTCGGTTTCCTGATCCTTGGTGGTGATGATGATCACCGGGATGTGCCCGGTTTCCGGGTCTTTGGTCAGCTGGCGGGTCGCCTGGAAACCGTTGAGACCGGGCATGACGATGTCCATCAGCACCGCGTCGGGTTTTTCCTGACGGGCCAGAGCCACGCCGTCGGCACCGTTTTCGGCTTTCAACACTTCGTGACCGTGCTTTTCCAGCATGCCGGTCAGTTTGTACATTTCGGTCGGCGAATCATCGACGATCAGAATACGTGCCATGGTCTTCCCCATTCTTGTTGACGCCGGGCCCGCTGGCCGAGCGTCACTGTGCGTGTCCTACTGCGGCAAAACGACGGCGAAGCCCGGAACATGGGCCTGGATCGCGTTCAGCAGCTCTTCCTTGCTGAAAGGCTTGGTCAAAAACTGGTCGGAGCCGACGATGCGCCCCTTGGCCTTGTCGAACAGCCCGTCCTTGGACGACAGCATAATCACTGGCGTGGACTTGAACGCATTGTTGTTCTTGATCAAAGCGCAGGTCTGATAGCCATCCAGACGCGGCATCATGATGTCGACAAAGATGATGCCGGGGTGGTTATCGGCGATCTTGGCCAGCGCATCGAAACCGTCGATGGCCGTAATGACTTCACAACCCACATTCTTCAACAGCGTTTCGGCGGTGCGACGAATCGTCTTCGAATCGTCGATCACCATGACCTTCAAGGCGCTGGAATGCTGATCCATAAATGCTCTACCGTCGCCTTTGCGAATCAAATTGTCCGTTTTTCGGTTACCGGCGGCTCGAAACCCTTGATGTTCAAGGGCCGGCCCGACATGGCAGCCTTTTTAGCACAGTCTCCAAATGCAATCTATCGGCCGGTCTTTGCGGTGGTTTTTCCTTGACCGGGAACACACTCAGCGCCACTCTGACGCCACTTTTTCATGTCCTTTCGGACCTTCCATTTTCGAGGAAAAACCCATGAGCGTTCGCGTCGGGATTGTCATGGATCCTATTGCCAATATTTCCTATAAAAAGGATAGCTCGCTGGCCATGCTGCTGGCGGCGCAGAAGCGCGGCTGGGAACTGTTCTATATGGAACAGCGCGATTTGTACCAGGGCGAAGGTGAAGCACGGGCACGGATGCGCCCGCTGAAGGTGTTTGCCAACCCGGAAAAATGGTTTGAACTGGGCGACGAGAGCGACGCGATGCTGAGCGATCTGGACGTGATCCTGATGCGCAAGGATCCGCCGTTCGACATGGAATTCGTTTACTCCACCTACCTGCTGGAGCAAGCCGAACGCGCCGGCGTGCTGGTGGTCAACAAGCCGCAAAGTCTGCGTGACTGCAACGAAAAACTGTTCGCAACGCTGTTCCCTCAGTGCACGCCGCCAACCGTGGTCAGCCGTCGCGCCGATGTACTGCGTGAATTCGCCGCCAAGCACGGCGACGTCATCCTCAAGCCACTGGACGGCATGGGCGGCACCTCGATCTTCCGTCACCGTGCTGGCGACCCGAACCTGTCGGTGATTCTGGAAACCCTGACCGCGCTGGGCACCCAGCAGATCATGGGCCAGGCGTACCTGCCGGCGATCAAGGACGGCGACAAGCGCATCCTGATGATCGACGGCGAGCCGGTGGATTACTGCCTGGCGCGCATCCCCGCCGCCGGTGAAACCCGTGGCAACCTGGCTGCCGGCGGACGCGGCGAAGCCCGTCCATTGACCGACAAGGATCGCTGGATTGCCGCTCAAGTCGGACCGACCCTGCGTGAAAAAGGCCTGTTGTTTGTAGGCCTGGACGTGATCGGAGAACACCTGACCGAAATTAACGTCACCAGCCCGACTTGCATTCGTGAAATCGACAATGCCTTTGGCACCGACATTGGCGGTCTGCTGATGGATGCCATTGAGAAAAAGCTGCAAGCTGCTAGCCGCAAGCCGCAAGCTTGACGCGCGTGCACATTGGCTTGTCGCTTGAAGCTGACTCTCTACAGCTTGTCGTTTGAAACTTGTAGCTTGAAGCTAAAAACCAACATTGCGTTATCATGCCGGGCCCGTAAAAACGTGATGTTGGTTTTTTGCCATGACTCTTCCGTCCGATCTGCCCGCTGAACTCGCCCATCGAGGCGTGCGCCCGGCTGATCGTCTCGGTTTTACCCTGTTCCTTGCGGCGTTGATTCACCTGGCCTTGCTGTTGGGCGTCGGCTTTACAATGGTCGAACCCAAGCAGATCAGCAAAACCCTGGAAATCACCCTCGCCACCTTCAAAAGCGAAAAGAAGCCCGAAAAAGCCGATTTCCTTGCCCAGGAAAATCAGCAGGGCAGCGGCACCCTGGATAAAAAGGCCATTCCCAAGACCACCGAAGTCGCACCGTTCCAGGACAACAAGGTGCAAAAAGTCACGCCGCCGCCTGCCGCCAAGCCTGAAGTGCAGGAAGCCGCGCCCAAGGCTGCCGTGACCACTGTCGCACCCAAACCGAAAAAAGCAGCAGCCAAGAACGAAGAGGTCAAACCTCAAGCCAAACCCGCGGTGGCTGCACCGACTTTCGACAGTTCCCAGCTGTCCAGCGACATCGCCAGCCTCGAAGCAGAACTGGCCAACGAACAACAGCTGTACGCCAAGCGCCCGCGCATCCACCGGTTGAGCGCGGCCTCGACCATGCGCGACAAAGGCGCTTGGTATAAGGACGAATGGCGCAAGAAGGTCGAACGCATTGGCAACCTCAATTACCCCGACGAAGCCCGACGCCAACAGATTTACGGCAATTTGCGGTTAATGGTGTCGATCAACAGCGATGGCTCGCTGTATGAAGTGCTGGTGCTGGAGTCGTCCGGGCAACCGCTGCTTGATCAGGCGGCGCAGCGCATCGTCAGGCTCGCGGCACCGTTTGCGCCGTTTACCGGCGATCTTTCGGACATCGACCGCCTGGAAATCATCCGCACGTGGAAGTTTGCGCGCGGGGACAGACTCTCCAGCAACTGACACCCCACAAATCCCCTGTGGGAGCGGGCTTGCCCGCGAAGAGGCCGGCACATTCAGCATAAATATCGACGGACCTGACGCCTTCGCGGGCAAGCCCGCTCCCACAATGATCGCTGTCGCCTGGGAAAATCGGGGCATTTCCCGTGCATCCCCGGCTTGTCAGTTCGCCCCTCCAACGCCACACTATCGCTCATGAAGAACGTCAGCCCCAGCTACCTAAAGCATCACTTCCTGATCGCCATGCCTCACATGGCCGACCCGAACTTTGCGCACACCTTGACCTACATCGTCGAGCACACCGCCAATGGTGCCATGGGACTGGTGATCAACCGCCCGCAAGACCTGAATCTGGCTGAAATCCTTGAGCAGTTGCGCCCGGACATCGAACCGCCAGCGCTGTGCCGGCATGTGCCGATTTTCATCGGTGGGCCGGTACAGACGGATCGCGGTTTTGTCCTGCACCCTAAAGGGCAGAGCTATCAGGCGACCGTTGATCTGGAAGGCGAGCTGTCCCTGTCCACGTCTCAAGACGTGCTGTTCGCCATCGCCGACGGCGTGGGTCCGGCGAAAAGCCTGATCGCCCTGGGTTACGCGGGCTGGGAAGCCGGGCAGCTGGATGCCGAACTGGCCCAGAACGCCTGGCTGACCTGCCCGTACGACGCCGAGATCCTGTTCAACACCAGCAGCGAACTGCGCCTGGAAGCAGCGGCCAAGCACCTCGGTATCAATCTCAGCCTGCTCACCAGTCAGGCGGGGCACGCCTGATGGCTCTGCGCCTGATTTTGGGTTTTGACTACGGCACCAAACAGATCGGCGTCGCGGTCGGCCAGGTGATTACCGGCCAGGCCCGCGAACTGTGCACCTTGAAAGCCCAGAACGGTGTTCCCGACTGGAATCAGGTCGAAGCCTTGATCAAAGAGTGGAAGCCTGACGCAGTAGTGGTCGGCCTGCCCTTGAACATGGACGGCACGCCCAGCGACATGTGCTTGCGCGCGGAAAAGTTCGCCCGACGCCTGAATGGCCGCTACAACCTGCCCTTCTATACCCACGATGAACGCCTGACCACGTTTGAAGCCAAAGGCGAGCGACGTGATCGGGGCGGGCAAAAAGGCAGTTACCGCGACAACCCGGTGGACGCCATTGCCGCCGCCCTGCTGCTGCAAGGTTGGCTCGACGAAAACACCGCACTGTTTGAGTCCTGAAGTAACGAATCCTCAAGAGCCGCTGCCAGCGACTCTTTATAGCGACAACCCGAGCCCCCTCAAGCAGCATCGGCTCGGGCCCAAGAAGGAGCAACCATGAGCCTGCCCAATCCCGCCGAACTGATCAGCCAGATGGCGATCCGGCTTGACGCCCACCTGGCCAAACGAGGCATCAGCGAACCGCGCTACATCGGTATTCGTACCGGCGGTATCTGGGTCGCCCAGGCCTTGCTCGATGAACTGGGCAGCAACTCGCCGCTCGGCACCCTGGACGTTTCCTTCTACCGCGACGACTTCAGCCAGAGCGGCTTGCACCCGCAGGTTCGCCCGTCTGCGCTACCGTTCGAAATCGAAGGCCAGCACCTGGTGCTGATCGACGATGTGCTCATGAGCGGTCGGACCATCCGCGCGGCCATGAATGAACTCTTCGACTACGGCCGCCCGGCCAGCATAACGCTGGTCTGCCTGCTGGATCTGGACGCCGGCGAGTTGCCGATCCGCCCGAACGTGGTGGGCGCGACGCTGTCGCTGGCTGCCCACGAGCGGGTGAAGCTGTCCGGTCCCGAGCTCAAGCTTGAACTGCAAGACCTCGCCCTTTAATCCGCCCTATTGAGAGTCCCCCTCGCGATGACGCCTCTAGATACCAAGCGCCCGCTGCAGCTCAATGATCAGGGCCAGCTGCGCCACTTCCTCTCTCTCGACGGCTTGCGCCGCGAACTGCTGACGGAAATCCTCGACACTGCCGACTCGTTCCTCGAAGTCGGCGCCCGGGCGGTGAAAAAAGTCCCGTTGCTGCGCGGCAAGACTGTGTGCAATGTGTTCTTCGAAAACTCCACCCGCACCCGCACCACCTTCGAACTGGCGGCCCAGCGGCTGTCGGCGGACGTGATCACCCTGAACGTGTCGACCTCGTCCGCCAGCAAGGGCGAAACCCTGCTCGACACCCTGCGCAACCTGGAGGCCATGGCCGCCGACATGTTTGTCGTGCGCCACGGTGATTCCGGCGCCGCGCACTTCATCGCCGAGCATGTGTGCCCGCAGGTGGCAATCATTAATGGCGGCGACGGCCGTCACGCACACCCGACGCAGGGCATGCTCGACATGCTCACCATCCGTCGCCACAAGGGCGGTTTCGAAAACCTCTCGGTGGCGATCGTCGGCGACATTCTGCATTCGCGGGTAGCGCGCTCGAACATGCTGGCGCTGAAGACCCTCGGCTGCCCGGACATTCGCGTTATCGCGCCGAAAACCCTGCTGCCTATCGGCATCGAGCAATACGGCGTGAAGGTTTACACCGACATGACCGAAGGCCTCAAAGACGTCGATGTGGTAATCATGCTGCGCCTGCAACGTGAACGCATGGCCGGCGGCCTGTTGCCGAGCGAGGGCGAGTTTTACCGCCTGTTCGGCCTGACCACTGCACGCCTGGCCGGGGCCAAGCCGGATTGCATCGTCATGCACCCGGGGCCGATCAACCGCGGGGTGGAGATTGAATCGGCAGTGGCCGACGGTCCGCATTCGGTGATCCTCAACCAGGTCACCTACGGTATTGCGATTCGTATGGCCGTGCTGTCCATGGCCATGAGCGGGCAGACTGCGCAACGTCAATTCGAGCAGGAGAACGCCCAGTGAAGCTCAGCATTCTCGGCGCACGCGTGATAGATCCAGCCACCGGTCTGGACAAAGTGACTGACATCCACATTGAAGCCTGCAAGATCGTTGCCCTGGGCGCCGCGCCGGCCGGTTTTGTCGCCGTCGACACCCTCGACGCCCAAGGCCTGGTGGCCGCCCCTGGCCTGGTTGACCTGAACGTCGCCCTGCGCGAGCCGGGCTACAGCCGCAAAGGCTCGATCATCAGCGAAACCCGCGCGGCGGCAGCTGGTGGCGTGACCAGCCTGTGCTGCCCACCGAAAACCAAACCGGTGCTAGACACCTCGGCCGTGGCCGAACTGATCCTCGACCGCGCTCGCGAAGCCGGCAACACCAAAGTCTTCCCGATTGGCGCTCTGAGCAAAGGCTTGGACGGCGAACAGCTTGCAGAGCTCGTTGCCTTACGCGATGCCGGCTGCGTGGCCTTCGGCAACGGTCTGGAGAGCTTTCGCAACACCCGTACCCTGTGCCGGGCGCTGGAATACGCGGCGACGTTCGATCTGACGGTGATTTTCAATTCGCAAGATCACGACCTGGCCGAAGGTGGCTTGGCCCATGAAGGCCCGACCGCCAGTTTCCTTGGTTTGCCGGGCATTCCGGAAACCGCTGAAACCGTGGCCTTGGCCCGGGATCTGTTGCTGGTCGAGCAGAGCGGCGTGCGTGCGCACTTCAGCCAACTCACCAGCGCTCGCGGCGTGGCCCTGATTGCACAGGCCCAGGCCCGTGGGCTGCCGGTGACCGCCGATGTCGCGCTGTATCAGCTGATACTGACCGATGAAGCCTTGACCGACTTCAGCAGCCTCTATCACGTCCAGCCGCCACTGCGCACCCGCGCCGACCGCGACGGCCTGCGTGAAGCGGTGAAATCGGGCGTGATCTCAGCCATCTCCAGCCATCACCAACCGCACGAGCGCGATGCCAAACTGGCACCGTTCGGCGCCACTGAGCCCGGCATCAGCAGCGTTGAATTGCTGCTGCCGCTAGCGATGACGCTGGTGGAAGATGGCTTGCTGGATCTACCGACATTGCTGGCACGTTTGAGTGCAGGGCCTGCCGAGGCGCTGCGTTTGCCGGCCGGTAAGCTGGCGGTGGGTGGGCCGGCGGATATCGTGTTGTTCGACACGACCGCGTCGACGGTGGCGGGTGAGAACTGGCTGTCCAAGGGTGAGAACTGCCCGTTTATTGGCCATACCCTGCCGGGTGTGGTGCGTTACACCCTGGTGGATGGGCGGATAAGCCACCAGGCGTAATAACGAGTTGCCTGCATTCGCGAGCCGGCTCGCTCCCACACTGGATCTGTGTCGTACACAAATCCCCTGTGGGAGCGAGCCGGCTCCGGGCGGCGTTCCGACGAAGGCTTACTGGAAAGCACCTCGATTCTGAGCGTTACGCAGCGAAACTTGGTCATTGAGCGTCCAGAAGTCATACAACACCCCGACAAAGAACAACCCGCCCGTCACCAGGTACAGTAACCCGCTGATCCACTTCCCCTGATACATCCGATGTACGCCGAACACCCCGAGAAATGTCAGCAGAATCCACGCCACGTTGTATTCGATCGGCCCAGCGTTGAACCGAAGGTCAGCTTCACGGTCCATAGCCGGGATCAGAAACAGGTCGATCAGCCAGCCAATGCCCAGCAAACCAAAGGTGAAGAACCAGATCGTCCCGGTCACCGGTTTGCCGTAATAGAAGCGGTGAGCGCCGGTAAAACCGAAAATCCACAGCAGATAACCAATCACTTTGCTGTGCGTATCGTGATGCGTGGCGGACTGTTGATAGCTGTTCATAAAGGACCTCGACTCACACGATAGATAAATATTCTTTAAATCTTTGTGACTTTTTTACAGGCTGCCGACGTATGGCGAATGCTAGGGTAGCGCCTGTCAAACCCTTATAGCACCTGACTTCTGTCCGACAATTGCGGCAATCTGCCGCTTGTTTGGTTCAATTGGCCACCATGTTGAATCGACCAACGGCCTCGGAAGGGCAAAAAAAGCTGTTATAAAGTTGCGCGTTCACCTATTTAGAGCCCTGCTTAATGCGTCCATTTTTCAAGACATGGCTAACCATTTGCCTTTTGATGCCACTGGCCGCCCACGCCACCAATCGTGAGCAACGTCTTCCAAACGTTAATGGTTACACCCCAAAATCTCATGTTTCTGCTCCTCCCAGCAAAAACAAACACACTGCAAAACGTTCGACCGAGCTGAGCGATGACGGTGAACTTGTGCCGCCAATGGCGAGCAAGGCAAGCAGCAACGTGTTGAGCCGCGCCGTAAACGTCCTCGGTACTCCGTATCGTTGGGGCGGCAGCAGCCCAAGTAAAGGGTTCGACTGCAGTGGTCTGGTGAAATATGCGTTCAACGACGCCACGTTTGACCTGCCGCGCACCTCCAATGCCATGGCCAGCGGGCATGGTGAGAAAATCGATCGCGACAACCTGAAGCCGGGCGACCTGATTTTCTTCAACATCAAGAGCCGTCGGGTCAATCACGTTGCCATCTACCTGGGCAACGACCGCTTCATCCACGCGCCACGCCGCGGCAAGTCGGTGAGCATCGATACGCTGAAAAAACCGTATTGGGAAAAACACTACGTGGTTGCCAAGCGGGTTCTGCCAAAAGAGCCGAATCAGATGCGCGTCGTTCAGCGCTGATTTAAGTACCTGAGATTTGTTTTGATTTTGCTGACCCTTTCGCGGGCAAGCCTCGCTCCTACAGGATTTGTGCGATCCCTGTAGGCGCTAGGCTTGCCCGCGAAGGCGTTTCTGGATCCGTCAAAAATTATCCGGCGACCGCGCTTTCTCCCGCGCATGCTCGCGACTGATCAAGCCCTTGGTCACCAACTCCTTCAAGCACATATCCAGCGTCTGCATCCCCAGGTTCCCACCGGTCTGAATCGACGAGTACATCTGCGCGACCTTGTCTTCGCGGATCAGGTTACGAATCGCCGATGTCCCGAGCATGATCTCGTGCGCCGCAATCCGCCCACCGCCGATCTTCTTCACCAGCGTCTGCGACACCACCGCCAGTAACGACTCGGCCAGCATTGAACGCACCATCGACTTCTCATCCCCCGGAAACACATCCACCACTCGGTCGATGGTTTTCGCCGCTGACGTGGTGTGCAGCGTGCCGAACACCAGATGCCCGGTCTCGGCGGCGGTCAACGCCAGGCGAATGGTCTCCAGGTCACGCATCTCCCCCACCAGAATCACGTCCGGGTCTTCGCGCAGTGCTGAGCGCAAGGCGGTCGCAAAGCTGCGCGTATCGCGATGGACTTCGCGCTGGTTGATCAGGCATTTGCGCGACTCGTGGACGAACTCGATCGGGTCTTCGATGGTAAGGATGTGGTGATGGCGATGGTTGTTCAGGTAATCGATCATCGCCGCCAGGGTGGTGGACTTGCCGGAGCCGGTCGGCCCTGTCACCAGCACCAGCCCGCGGGGCGCGTCGGTCATCTTGCGAAACACTTCGCCCATGCCGAGGTCGTCCATGCTCAGGACCTTCGATGGAATGGTCCGGAACACGGCGCCAGCGCCACGATTCTGGTTAAAGGCGTTAACCCGGAAACGCGCCACACCGGGCACTTCAAAGGAGAAATCGGTTTCCAGGTGTTTCTCGAAGTCCGCCCGCTGGGTGTCGTTCATGATGTCGTAGATCAGCGCTTGCACCTGTTTGTGGTCCAAGGCCGGTACGTTGATGCGTCGCACATCGCCGTCGACGCGGATCATCGGCGGCACGCCAGCGGACAAGTGTAAGTCGGACGCGCCCTGTTTAGCGCTGAAAGCCAGCAGCTCAGTGATATCCATAGCGCCCCTCAATTCCAGTAGAATGCCGCGAACCTTCAGACCGCTGGCGCACATTGAATGTCCACGATAGCAGACAACATTGCTCAGGTTAGTTCACGCATCCGCGCCGCCGCCCTGGCCGCCCAGCGCGATGAGCACAGCGTTCAACTGCTGGCCGTGAGCAAGACCAAACCCGCCGAAGCCGTGCGTGAAGCGTACGCCGCCGGCGTTCGGGACTTTGGCGAGAACTACTTGCAGGAAGCCTTGGGCAAACAGCTCGAACTGGCCGACCTGCCCTTGATCTGGCACTTCATCGGCCCCATTCAATCGAACAAGACTCGCGCTATCGCCGAGCACTTCGCCTGGGTGCATTCCGTGGATCGTTTGAAAATCGCACAACGCCTGTCCGAACAACGGCCTGCCGATTTGCCGCCACTGAACATCTGCATCCAGGTCAACGTCAGCGGTGAAGCCAGCAAATCCGGCTGCACCCCGGCCGACCTGCCGGCCCTGGCAAAGGCCATCAGCGAATTGCCGCGCCTCACATTGCGCGGGCTGATGGCAATTCCCGAGCCGACGGATGATCGCGCCGAACAGGATGCTGCTTTTGCTGCCGTGCAAAGCCTGCAAGCAAGCCTGAACCTGCCGCTCGACACACTTTCCATGGGCATGAGCCACGACCTTGAGTCGGCCATCGCCCAAGGCGCTACGTGGGTCCGTATCGGTACGGCCCTGTTCGGCGCCCGCGACTACAGCCAGCCTTGACCACTTTCTTTTTTAAGGACCTGACATGAGCAAAACTCGTATTGCCTTTATCGGTGCCGGCAACATGGCCGCCAGCCTGATCGGCGGCCTGCGCGCCAAAGGTCTGGACGCCTCGCAAATCCGCGCCAGCGATCCGGGTGTTGAAACCCGCACCAAAGTGGCTGCCGAACATGGCATCGAAGTCTTCGCCGAAAACGCCGACGCCATTCAAGGTGCCGACGTCGTCGTATTGGCGGTTAAACCCCAGGCGATGAAAGCCGTGTGCGAAGCGATTCGCCCGAGCCTGAGGCCGCATCAACTGGTGGTCTCGATTGCCGCTGGCATCACCTGCGCCAGCATGAACAACTGGCTCGGTGCACAGCCGATCGTGCGCTGCATGCCCAACACCCCGGCGCTGCTGCGTCAGGGCGTAAGCGGTTTGTATGCCACCGCCGAAGTGAACGCCGAGCAGCGCCAACAGGCGCAAGAGCTGCTGTCCGCCGTCGGCATTGCGCTGTGGCTGAACGAAGAGCAGCAACTGGATGCGGTCACCGCGGTGTCCGGCTCGGGCCCGGCGTACTTCTTCCTGCTGATCGAAGCCATGACCGCCGCCGGCGTGAAACTCGGTCTGCCGGCGGACATCGCCGCGCAACTGACCCTTCAAACTGCCTTGGGCGCCGCGCACATGGCGGTCGCCAGCGATGTCGATGCCGCCGAACTGCGTCGTCGTGTAACGTCGCCTGCTGGCACCACGGAAGCTGCGATCAAGTCGTTCCAGGCCGGCGGCTTCGAAGCCCTGGTCGAAACAGCACTCGGCGCCGCCGCGCATCGCTCGGCCGAGATGGCTGAGCAACTCGGTCGCTAATCAGCTCTTACAAAGGAATCAAAGATGCTCGGACTCAATGACGCTGCCGTTTTCATCATTAAAACCCTTGGCAGCCTGTACCTGCTGATCGTACTGATGCGCTTCATCCTGCAACTGGTTCGGGCGAATTTCTACAACCCGCTCTGCCAGTTCATCGTCAAAGCCACGCAGCCGCTGCTCAAGCCGCTACGCCGGGTCATCCCGAGCATGTTCGGGCTGGACATGTCGTCGCTGGTGCTGGCGCTGATCGTGCAGATGGTGCTGATCGCGGTCATCCTGGCGCTCAAAGGCTTCATGGTCGACTTCGTGTTACTGGTGCCTTGGGCACTGATCGCGCTGTTCTCGCTGTTTTTGAACATTCTGTTCTACGCGATGATCATCAGCGTGATTCTGTCCTGGGTCGCTCCGGGAAGCCACAATCCGGGTGCCGAGCTGGTCGCGCAGATTACTGAACCGGTACTCGCGCCGTTTCGCCGGATCATCCCGAACCTGGGCGGTCTCGACATTTCGCCGATCTTTGCTTTCATCGTGATCCAGCTGCTGCAAAGCTGGCTGATCCCGCGCCTTGCGTACTTCGCCGGCATGCCGCAAGGGCTGCTCGGCTTGATCTGATGAGCTACTTTCGGTGGGACGGTGACGACCTGATTCTGGAGTGTCACCTGCAACCGGCGGCCCGCAGTGATGATTTCTGCGGGCTGCACGGGGATCGGCTGAAGATCCGCCTGACCGCGCCGCCGGTTGAAGGCAAGGCCAATGCGTATCTGATGGCGTTTCTGGCCAAGGCCTTTGGGGTGTCCAAGAGTCAGGTCAGCTTGATCAGCGGCGAGTTGAACCGGCAGAAACGGGTGCGGATTTGTTCGCCCAAGAAGCTGCCGGAGTTGCCTGATCTGGTGCGTCCAGCAGGTTGACCGCGTCATCGTTCTTCGCGAGCAGGCTCGCTCCCACAATGGAATGCGTTCCCCTGTGGGAGCGAGCCTGCTCGCGAATGGCGCACCTCGGGCTGACTGAATGAAATCAGGCCTGCCCTTTGCTTGCCGCTAACCCCACCGGTCTTTAGACTTACGCCTCATTTCAACGAGAGCAGGGTCGATGCCAACTGCCTTTCCCCCCGATTCTGTTGGTCTGGTGACGCCGCAAGTGGCACACTTCAGCGAACCCCTGGCCCTGGCCTGCGGGCGCTCGCTTCCAGCGTATGACTTGATCTACGAAACCTACGGCACGCTGAACGCCACGGCGAGCAACGCCGTGCTGATTTGCCACGCACTGTCCGGTCACCATCACGCTGCCGGTTTTCACAGCCCTGACGACCGTAAGCCCGGTTGGTGGGACAGCTGCATCGGTCCCGGCAAGCCGATCGACACAAACAAATTCTTCGTGGTCAGCCTGAACAACCTCGGCGGTTGCAACGGTTCTACTGGCCCGAGCAGCATCAACCCGGACACTGGCAAGCCGTTTGGCGCCGATTTCCCGGTGCTGACCGTGGAAGACTGGGTGCACAGCCAGGCGCGCCTGGCCGACCGCATCGGCATCAACCAATGGGCCGCCGTGATTGGCGGCAGCCTCGGCGGCATGCAGGCGATGCAATGGAGCATCACTTACCCGGAGCGCATTCGGCACTGCCTGGCCATTGCCTCGGCCCCCAAACTGTCGGCGCAGAACATCGCCTTCAACGAAGTGGCACGCCAGGCCATCCTCACCGACCCCGAGTTCCACGGCGGCTCGTTCCAGGAAGCGGGCGTGATCCCCAAGCGCGGGCTGATGCTGGCGCGGATGGTCGGGCACATCACCTACCTGTCCGACGACTCCATGGGCGAGAAGTTCGGCCGGGGCCTGAAGAGCGAAAAGCTCAACTACGACTTCCACAGCGTCGAGTTCCAGGTCGAAAGCTACCTGCGTTATCAGGGCGAAGAGTTCTCCGGGCGGTTCGACGCCAACACTTATTTGCTGATGACCAAAGCGCTGGACTACTTCGACCCGGCAGCGAACTTCGACGATGACCTGGCGAAAACCTTCGCCAATGCACAAGCCAAGTTCTGCGTGATGTCTTTCACCACCGACTGGCGCTTCTCCCCTGCCCGTTCGCGGGAATTGGTGGACGCGTTGATGGCCGCCAAGAAAGACGTCTGCTACCTCGAGATCGATGCTCCGCAAGGCCACGACGCCTTCCTGATTCCGATCCCGCGTTACTTGCAGGCATTCAGCAATTACATGAACCGCATTACGTTGTGAGAAAGCCATGAGAGCTGATCTGGAAATCATCCAGGAATGGATCCCCGCCGGCAGCCGTGTGCTCGACCTCGGCTGCGGTGATGGCGAGCTGCTGACCTGGCTGCGCGATAACAAGCAAGTGACCGGTTATGGCCTGGAAAACGACCCGGACAACATTGCCGAGTGCGTCGCCAAAGGTATCAACGTCATCGAGCAGGACCTGGACAAGGGCCTGGGCAACTTTGCCAGCAATAGCTTCGACGTCGTGGTCATGACCCAGGCACTGCAAGCGGTGCACTACCCGGACAAGATCCTCGATGAAATGCTGCGGGTCGGTCGCCAGTGCATCATCACCTTCCCCAACTTCGGTCACTGGCGCTGCCGCTGGTACCTGGCGAGCAAGGGCCGGATGCCGGTTTCCGAGTTCCTGCCGTACACCTGGTACAACACGCCGAACATCCACTTCTGCACTTTTGCGGACTTTGAAGCCTTGTGCCGCGAACGTGAGGCCAGGGTCATTGATCGGCTGGCCGTGGATCAACAGCATCGGCACGGGTGGGCCAGCAAGCTATGGCCTAATCTGTTAGGTGAAATCGGTATTTACCGCGTCAGCAGCCCCGGGCTGCAAGACCACAAGATCGCTGTCTGAACCACGACATTCCAAGGAGAACGAACATGGGTCGTCTAGCGCTGTTATTACTCACTGCCTGCCTGAGCGTTACTGCCATGGCCGCTGACGCCATCAAGGCCGACCGCGAGGAAACCTTCGGCGACGTGACGGTGCACTACAACACCTTCAACTCCACTTACCTGACACCGGACATCGCCAAAGCTAACGAGCTGATTCGCAGCAAGAATCAGGGCGTAATCAATGTGTCAGTGATCAAAGAAGGCAAGCCGCTGATGGCCTCGGTTACAGGCACGATCAAAGACCTGACCAGCCAGAGCGTGCCGCTGAACTTCAGACAGATCACCGACCAGGGCGCGATTTACTACATCGCCCAGTACCCGGTGGACCAGCAGGAAATCCGCACCTTTGAAATCAAGGTGCAGAACGGTGACAAAATCAACACCATCAATTTCAACCAAGAGCTCTTCCCCGGCGAATGATCAACTTCACGCAACTCGTACTGGCCAGCCATAACGCCGGCAAACTCAAGGAACTCCAGGCCATGCTCGGCAACTCGGTGCAACTGCGCTCGATCGGCGAGTTCAGCACTGTCGAGCCTGAAGAAACCGGCCTGTCGTTCGTCGAAAACGCCATCCTCAAGGCCCGCAATGCCGCGCGCATTTCCGGCCTGCCTTCGCTGGCTGACGATTCCGGGCTGGCGGTGGATTTCCTCGGCGGTGCGCCGGGTATCTATTCGGCTCGTTATGCTGATGGCAAGGGCGATGCAGCGAACAACGCCAAGTTGCTCGACGCGTTGAAAGACGTGCCAGAAGCCGAACGCGGCGCGCAGTTCGTCTGCGTCCTGGCACTGGTGCGTCACGCCGATGATCCATTGCCGATCCTCTGCGAAGGCCTGTGGCACGGGCGTATCCTGACGGCTGCCAGTGGCGAGCACGGGTTTGGTTACGATCCGCTGTTCTGGGTGCCAGAGCGCGACTGCTCCAGCGCCGAACTGAGCCCGAGCGACAAGAACCTCATCAGCCACCGCGCCCGTGCAATGGATCTGCTGCGCCAGCGTCTGGGCCTGAAATGACCCACGACTCATCCGCGTCACCGCTGATCTTCGGCGGCGACACCCAATCGCCACGAGCGGCGCTGCCCGTGTTGCCGCCCCTGGCGTTGTACATCCACATCCCGTGGTGTGTACGCAAATGCCCTTATTGCGACTTCAACTCCCATACCGCCAGCCCCGTGCTGCCGGAAGAAGAGTACGTCGACGCGCTGCTGGCTGACCTCGACCAGGATCTGCACGCGGTGTATGGCCGTGAACTGAGTTCGATCTTCTTCGGAGGCGGCACGCCGAGCTTGTTCAGTGCGCAAGCCTTGGGTCGTTTGCTCAAAGGTGTTGAACAGCGCATACCGTTTGCCAGCGACATCGAAATCACGCTGGAAGCCAATCCGGGAACGTTCGAGCAAGAGAAGTTCGTCGCCTACCGAGCGCTGGGCATCAATCGCCTGTCGATTGGTATCCAGAGCTTTCAGGAAGAGAAACTCAAGGCCTTGGGGCGGATTCACAACGGTGACGAAGCAGTGCGTGCCGCCGGAATGGCGCGTCAGGCCGGCTTCGATAACTTCAACCTGGACTTGATGCACGGTTTGCCCGACCAGTCGCTGGACGATGCGTTGAGTGACCTGCGCCAGGCTATCGCTCTAAAACCGACCCATTTGTCCTGGTACCAGCTGACGCTGGAACCGAACACGGTGTTCTGGAACCAGCCGCCGACGCTGCCTGAAGACGACACGTTGTGGGACATTCAGGAAGCGGGTCAGGCGCTGCTCGCCGAACACGGTTACGCGCAATACGAAGTCTCGGCTTACGCTCAGCCTGGTCGCCCGGCGCGGCATAACCTTAATTACTGGAGCTTCGGCGACTTCATCGGCATTGGCGCCGGCGCCCACGGCAAACTCAGCCATCCGGACGGGCGCATCGTGCGCACCTGGAAGACGCGCCTGCCGAAGGACTACCTCAACCCGGCGAAAAGCTTCAAGGCCGGCGAGAAAGCGCTGACCAATGATGAGATGCCGTTCGAGTTCCTGATGAACGCGCTACGCCTGACCGAGGGCGTCGAATCGCGGCTGTATCCGGAACGCACCGGGATGACGCTGGAAAGCCTCGCCGAACACCGCCGTGAAGCCGAACAAAGTGGCTTGTTGCAGGTCGAACCGTCACGTCTGGCGGCCACGATGCGCGGACAGCTGTTTCTCAATGACTTGCTGCAAAAATTTCTGAGCTGATTTCAGCCCCAAGGGAAAACGAATGGATTTGATACTCGACCTGCTCGCCACGGTGTCCCGCTGGAGCCGCAGCAACTTATCGGAAATCGCCTTGGCTTTGGTGGGCTGTCTGCTGGTGTTGTTCGGTTCGGATTTCAAAGGCTGGGTCGAGCAACGCCTGGGCAGCATTGCCGGCGCGTTGCGCGTGCCATTGATGGCCCTGCTGTGCCTGATCGGCAGCGGCGCCGCGCTGATTTACGCCACGCCGTGGATCGTTCGCGGCTTGAGCCAGTTCAACAACTACAGCCTGGCGCCGGTGTTGCTGGTGGTGCTGGTGTTGATTGGCGTAGTCGCCGACCGCCGCTGATCCTGCGGCACACCCAAAACAACTGTGGGAGCGAGCCTGCTCGCGAAGGCGTCATAACATTCAACATCTTCGTTGACTGTCAGACCGCTTTCGCGAGCAGGCTCGCTCCCACAGTTTGTATTGGGTGATGCTTAGGACTGTTTTTCGAACTTCAGGTCCCACACGCCATGCCCAAGACGTTCGCCGCGGCGTTCGAACTTGGTGATCGGGCGTTCGGTCGGACGCGGGACACACTTGCCGTCTTCGGCGAGGTTGCGATAGCCCGGGGCGACGTTCATCACTTCCAGCATGTACTCGGCGTAGGGTTCCCAGTCGGTGGCCATGTGCAGCACACCGCCGACCTTCAACTTGCTGCGCACCAGTTCGGCAAATGACGCCTGAACGATACGACGCTTGTGGTGACGGCTCTTGTGCCACGGGTCCGGAAAAAACAGCATCAGGCGATCGAGGCTGTTGTCGGCGATGCAACGATTGAGCACTTCAATCGCGTCGCAATCGTAGACCCGCAGGTTGGTCAGGCCCTGGGTCAGCACGCCATTGAGCAGCGCGCCAACTCCCGGACGGTGAACTTCCACGCCAATGAAGTCCTGTTCCGGCGAGGCCGCGGCCATTTCCAGCAGCGAGTGGCCCATGCCGAAACCGATTTCCAGCGAGCGCGGCGCCGAACGGCCGAACACCTGATCGAAGTCCACCGGCGCATCGGCCAACGGCAGGACGAACAGCGGCGTGCCCTGCTCCAGACCTTTTTGCTGGCCTTCAGTCATGCGCCCGGCGCGCATCACAAAACTCTTGATGCGGCGGTGTTGGCGCTCTTCGCCTTCTTCCGTCTGGATTGGCGTGTCGTTTGATTCAGTCATCAATGGCTCTTACTTGATCAGACCATCCAGCGGCGAGGAGGCGCTGGCATAGAGTTTTTTTGGCATGCGGCCGGCGAGGTAGGCCAGGCGACCTGCAACGATGGCGTGTTTCATGGCTTCAGCCATCATGACCGGCTGCTGGGCATGGGCGATGGCCGAGTTCATCAGCACCGCTTCGCAACCCAGCTCCATGGCGATGGTGGCGTCGGAAGCGGTACCGACACCGGCATCCACCAGCACTGGAATCTTGGCTTCTTCGAGGATGATCTGCAGGTTGTACGGGTTGCAGATCCCCAGGCCCGTGCCGATCAGACCGGCCAGCGGCATCACCGCGATAACGCCGATTTCCGCCAGTTGACGGGCAATGATCGGGTCATCGCTGGTGTAGACCATCACGTCGAAACCTTCCTTGACCAGCACTTCGGCGGCCTTGAGGGTTTCGATCACGTTGGGAAACAGGGTTTTCTGGTCGGCCAGCACTTCCAGCTTCACCAGGTTGTGGCCCCCGAGCAGCTCACGGGCCAGGCGGCAGGTGCGCACAGCCTCGGTAGCGTCGAAGCAACCGGCAGTGTTCGGCAGGAAGGTGTAGCGATCCGGCGACAGGACTTCGAGAAGGTTCGGTTCGCCCGGATTCTGGCCGAGGTTGGTGCGGCGCACGGCGAAGGTGACGATTTCGGCACCCGAGGCTTCGATGGCCAGGCGGGTTTCTTCCATGTCGCGGTACTTGCCGGTACCTACCAGCAAACGCGACTGGTAAGTACGACCGGCCAGGACGAAGGGCTTGTCGCTACGAACGATGCTCATGGGAAATCCTCTGTAGGGGTGAGGTTCTTGCAGAATTCTGTGGCCCTTCAGGGCCGGATGGCGACTAGCCGCCGCCGATCGCGTGCACCACTTCGACTGAATCACCGTCGTTTAGCGTGGTGTCGGCATGCTGACTGCGCGGGACGATATCCAGATTGAGTTCAACCGCCACCCGGCGTCCGGTCAGTTCCAGACGGGTCAGCAGGGCCGCAACGGTTTCACCGTCGGGCAGGTCAAGGGATTCGCCGTTCAACTGAATGCGCATGCCGAATGCCGCCATCATTTTTTAGGGGCTGGCATTCTAGCCCGATCATGACCTAAAGGTCAGCAACAAGCGTCAAGCGGTAAGCGGCAGGCGCCAGGCGGCCAGCCCCAGGCAGAACCAACCCACCAGGAACGCCAGACCGCCGAATGGCGTAACGATGCCAAGCTTGCTCACGCCGGTCAGGGTCAGCAGGTACAGACTGCCGGAAAACAGCAAGATGCCGATGGCAAACGAGGCGCCGGCCCAGGTGATCAAACGGCCCGGAAACTGCGTGACCAGCAACGCTACGCCCAGCAATGCCAGGGTATGCACCAGTTGGTAGGTAACGCCAGTGTGGAAAATCGCCAGGTACTCGGGAGTCAGACGGTCTTTCAAACCGTGGGCGGCGAACGCCCCCAGGGCAACGCCGGTGAAACCGAAGAAAGCGGCCAGCATCAAAAAGCCACGCAGCATGAAGAACTCCAGTCAGACTCGATCAACAGGGTCTGTATAATGGCCCGCTCAACGGGTTCGGCCAAGCCATCTCTATGCTGCGTTTATTTTTGCGACGATTCACAAAGGCCGTGCTCTGGTTCGCGGGTGGCAGCGTATTGCTGGTGCTGATCTTTCGCGTGGTGCCGCCGCCGGGAACGGCGTTGATGGTCGAACGCAAGATTGAATCCTGGTTCGACGGCGAGCCTATCGACCTGCAACGGACCTGGAAGCCATGGGATGAAATCTCCGACGACCTGAAAGTCGCAGTGATTGCGGGTGAGGATCAGAAATTCCCTGAGCATTGGGGCTTTGACTTCGGCGCGATACAGGCGGCACTGGCTCATAACGAACTGGGCGGTTCGATTCGCGGTGCCAGCACGCTGAGCCAGCAAGTGTCGAAGAATCTGTTTCTATGGTCTGGCCGCAGTTGGTTGCGCAAAGGCCTGGAAGCCTGGTTTACCGGGTTGATCGAAGTGCTCTGGCCCAAACAGCGGATTCTTGAGGTGTACCTCAACAGCGTCGAGTGGGATGACGGCGTGTTTGGGGCAGAGGCTGCGGCACGGCATCACTTTGGTGTGAGCGCTAAAAGTCTTAGCCGTCAGCAATCGAGCTTGCTCGCCGCTGTATTGCCCAACCCGCGAGTGTGGAGCGCGAGCCATCCGACCAACTACGTCGCACGACGGGCCGGGTGGATTCGGCGACAGATGAGTCAGTTGGGGGGCGACAGCTATCTGGTTGGCCTCAACGATTCGCGCCGAGCGCCGTGGTCCCAATAACACCGAAAATCCCCTGCTCGCGATAGCGCCCAGTCAGACACTATAGATGTTGAATGATCCACCGCTTTCGCGAGCAGGCTCGCTCCCACAGGTTCCCAAAGTGAAGCTGGAAAATGAGCACAATAAAAAACGCCCCGATCAATGATCGGGGCGTTTTTTATTGCCGGTTCGCGGGTTATGCCGCGATCGACAACTTGAGCTTGTTCATCGCACTCTTCTCGAGCTGACGAATACGCTCGGCCGACACGTTGTACTTCTGCGCCAGGTCGTGCAGCGTAGCTTTCTCTTCAGCCAACCAGCGCTGATAGAGGATGTCACGGCTGCGGTCGTCCAGCACTTCCAGCGCTTCGTGCAGGTTGTGGTTGGAGTTGTCGCTCCAGTCAGCGTCTTCCAGTTGACGGGCCGGGTCGTACCGGTGGTCTTCCAGATAGTTGGCTGGCGACTGGAAAGCACTGTCGTCGTCCGCTTCTGCAGCCGGGTCGAAGGCCATGTCATGGCCGGTCAGGCGACTTTCCATCTCGCGCACTTCACGAGGCTCTACACCGAGGCTTTCCGCCACACGGTGGACTTCCTCGTTGTTCAACCAGGCCAGACGCTTTTTCTGGCTGCGCAGGTTGAAGAACAACTTACGCTGGGCCTTGGTGGTCGCGACTTTCACAATGCGCCAGTTGCGCAGGATGAATTCGTGGATTTCCGCCTTGATCCAGTGCACCGCGAACGAAACCAGACGTACACCCATTTCCGGGTTGAAGCGCTTGACCGCCTTCATCAGGCCGACGTTGCCTTCCTGGATCAGGTCAGCCTGAGCCAGGCCGTAGCCGGAATAGCTACGGGCGATATGTACGACAAAACGCAGGTGGGCGAGCACCATCTGCCGAGCCGCCCCCAAATCCTGCTCATAATAGAGACTCTCGGCCAGTTCACGCTCCTGCTCCGGCGTCAGCAATGGAATGCTGTTCACGGTGTGCACATAGGCCTCCAGGTTCGCACCCGGGACCAGAGCATATGCAGGTTGCAAAGAATTGGTCATACGAAAAAACCTCCCACTTACAAACTCGTGCAGTTCAGCACTGCGAAAATTGACCGGAAACCGCAAAACAAGTTCCCATAAACGCTGAAAGGTCAATACGAGCAAAATGATACTACTTAGGCGCAAGCTCCCTCAGGTGGCGTGCGACTGCAATCCATGCACCGATATACCCCAACAGCACCGCGCCAAGCAAGAGAGACAGACCGTCGGCAGCTGGCACACCGGCCAGCGCGAAATCACTCCCGTACAAACCGGCCAGTCCAACCACCGCATCGTTCAGCCAGTTCAAGCCAAACGCCAGTACGCCCCAAGACAGCATCCCCGCACCGAAGCCATACAGCGCGCCCATATACAGAAAGGGTCTGCGCACATAGCTGTCCGTGCCGCCGACGAGTTTAATCACTTCTATCTCTGTGCGGCGGTTTTCAATATGAAGACGAATGGTATTGCCTATCACCAAAAGTAATGCAGAAACCAGCAGCACGGTCAGACCGAAGACAAAACGGTCGCCCAGCTTGAGGATGGCGGCCAAACGCTCGACCCAGACTAGATCAAGTTGCGCCTGTTGTACCTTTGGCAGCTCGGAAAGTTTTTGTCTTAATGCTTCAAGCGCGGGCTTGTCGACTTCCTTCGGCGTCACCAGAACCACGCCAGGGAGCGGGTTTTCCGGCAATTCCTTGAGCGCGTCGCCCAAACCGGACTGCTGCTGAAACTCTTCCAGCGCCTGATCGCGACCGACATATTGCGCATCCGCTACGCCCGGCATGCCTTTGATCTGCTCACGCAGCGACTCGCCCTCGGCAGGGCTGGCCTCCAATTGCAGGTACAGGGAAATTTGCGCCGCACGCTGCCAGGAACCGCCCAGTCGCTCGACGTTACTCAGCAAAAGTGACAGCCCCATCGGCAAACTCAGCGCAACGGCCATCACCATGCAGGTGAAAAAGCTGCCGATGGGCTGCTTGCCCAAGCGACGCAAGCTGTCCAGCAGACTGGCGCGATGGCTTTCGACCCAGGCGCGGAACAACGTGGCGAAGTCCGGACCGTCGTCATCGTCGTGTTTTTTCTTCTGCGGTTGCGGATCGGCAGCCTTCGGGGCTACACGTTCGGAAACTTTGGGGCTGCGTGTCGCGCTCATTCTGCTGCCTCCCCGTCACCAATCAATCGACCCCGTTGCAGCGTCAGCATGCGATGACGCATACGGGCGATCAGCGCCAGATCGTGACTGGCGATCAGCACACTGGTACCCAAGCGATTGATGTCTTCGAACACGCCCATGATTTCGGCGGCCAGACGCGGGTCGAGGTTACCGGTCGGTTCATCCGCCAACAGCAAGGCCGGCCGATGAACGATGGCGCGGGCGATGCCGACGCGCTGTTGCTGACCGGTGGACAGGTCGCCAGGGTACAAATCGGTTTTGTCCGAGAGCGCCACGCGCTCAAGGGCAGAATCCACGCGCTTGACGATTTCGGCCTTCGACAGGCCAAGGATCTGCAAGGGCAGCGCGACGTTGTTGAACACCGTGCGATCGAACAGCAACTGGTGATTCTGGAACACCACGCCGATCTGCCGGCGAAGATAAGGAATCTGCGCACTGCTGATGGTCGCGAGGTCCTGGCCGGCCAAGAGCAATTTGCCAGTGGTCGGACGCTCCATCGCCAGTAGCAGACGCAACAAAGTGCTTTTACCAGCGCCGGAATGACCGGTTACAAACAAAAATTCGCCCCGACGGACTCGAAAGCTCAGCTCATGCAAGCCGACGTGACCGTTCGGGTAGCGTTTACCGACCTGTTCGAAACGAATCATGAACGCTCCCGCTCGGCAAACAGTGCCTGGACAAAGGGTTCTGCTTCAAAAGTACGCAAATCGTCGATGCCTTCACCGACGCCGATGTAGCGGATCGGCAGGCCAAATTGCTTGGCCAGGGCAAAAATCACCCCACCCTTGGCGGTGCCGTCGAGCTTGGTCAGCGCCAGGCCGGTCAATTCGACGGTCTGGTTGAATTGCTTGGCCTGGTTGATGGCGTTCTGGCCGGTGCCGGCATCGAGCACCAACAGCACTTCGTGCGGCGCGTCGGCGTCGAGCTTGCTGATCACCCGGCGAACTTTTTTCAGTTCTTCCATCAAGTTGTCTTTGGTGTGCAGACGACCGGCGGTGTCGGCGATCAGTACATCAATGCCACGGGCCTTGGCCGCCTGAACGGCGTCAAAGATAACCGATGCCGAGTCGGCGCCGGTGTGCTGGGCGATGACCGGAATTTTGTTGCGTTCGCCCCAGACCTGCAATTGCTCGACCGCTGCAGCGCGGAAGGTGTCACCGGCCGCGAGCATGACTTTTTTGCCTTCGAGTTGCAGTTTTTTCGCCAATTTGCCGATGGTGGTGGTCTTGCCGGCGCCGTTGACGCCCACCACCAGAATCACGAACGGCTTGTTCTGCGAGGTGATTTTCAGCGGCTGCTCGACCGGCTTGAGCATGGCTGCCAGCTCGGCTTGCAGAGATTTGTACAGCGCATCGGAATCAGCCAGCTCCTTGCGTGCGACCTTTTGGGTCAGGCGCTGAATGATCACCGACGTAGCTTCGACGCCAACGTCGGCGGTCAGCAGGCGGGTTTCAAGGTCTTCGAGCAATTCATCATCGATGGCCTTTCTGCCCAGAAACAAGCTGGCCATGCCTTCGCCGATGCTGGCGCTGGTCTTGGACAAGCCTTGCTTCAGGCGGGCGAAAAAACCGGCTTTGGATTCTTCTGTACGCGGTGTTTCGACGGGCGCTGGTGCTTGCACAACCGGAGCTACTGGAGCTACTGGAGCTACTGGAGCTACTGGAGCAATGAAAGCAGGAACCACAGGTTCTGCAACCACCGGTTCAGGTTTGGCCACGATGACTGGCGCAACCACTGGTTCAGGCGCAGCCACGATGACTGGCGCAACAACCGGTTCAGGCGCAGCCACGACGACTGGCGCAACAACCGACTCAGGTGCAGCCACAACGGCTGGCGCCACAACCGGTTCAACAACTGGAACCTGAACGGGTTCAGGCGCAAATGCGGTCGGGGCAGGAATCGGCGGCGTAACATGCGGTGCCAATTCATCTACAACGAGCGCCACTGGCTCTTCAGCCACCGGCAACGTCAGCCAAGGTTCGGCAATCGGTGTCAGGGAGGCTTGGGTAACGACTTCGGCAACAAAATCAGGCTCGACCACCGGTTGCAGCACCGGTTCGGCGATAGGCAAGACAGTCGGCGCGAGCGCTTCTTCTATAACCGGTGCCGGCGTGGGCTCAGGAAGTGGCTGTGGCTGTTCGACGACGGGTTCCTGCGGCTTTTTGCGCAGCCATCCGAACAGGCTTTTCTTCTCGCCAGCCGCAGCTGGGGCTTTCTTGTCGTCGTTGGAACCAAACATGGAGGACGGCTATCTCACGGTAGCGGCGCGCCCAAGGGCGCCCCGGCAAATAAATATTCGATGCAGAACAGACTGCGATTGATCCAGCTTGTTCACGCGCAACATTTTGTCGAGGTGAAAAACGCACCTCAAAGGTCGACTAATTCGAAGGACTGGTACGGCATCGTCGGCGAAAACACAGAGTTTAGCTATCAAACTCAAAGCTTGCGCCGCGAACCCAAACAACCTGCTGACCGATCAAAGGCCTGATAGGCGTGGCCGCCAGTAAAACGGATCAGTATCCTAGCACCCTCTCGCCCGCTGACGCTAAGACCAAGCGGGCAGCCCAACAGGTTTAAAAAAGAATGAATGCTCTAGCCCGCCGCGCTGCAGGCCTGCTGTTCAGCACAGTTTGCCTGCCACTGTCAGCCTTCGCTGCCGATCCACAACCCACACACGAATTCACGCTCGATAACGGCCTGAAAGTTATCGTGCGCGAAGACCATCGTGCGCCGGTGGTAGTTTCACAGGTCTGGTACAAGGTCGGTTCCAGCTACGAAACACCGGGTCAGACCGGCCTTTCCCATGCCCTCGAACACATGATGTTCAAGGGCAGCGAGAAAGTCGGCCCCGGTGAAGCCTCGCTGATCCTGCGCGACCTCGGCGCTGAAGAGAACGCGTTCACCAGCGACGACTTCACGGCTTACTACCAAGTGCTGGCCCGCGACCGCCTGGGCGTGGCATTCGAACTGGAAGCAGACCGCATGGCCAGTCTGCGTCTGCCGGCTGACGAGTTCGCCCGCGAAATCGAGGTCATTAAAGAAGAACGTCGCCTGCGTACCGACGACAAGCCCATGTCCAAAGCCTACGAACGCTTCAAGGCAATGGCTTACCCGGCCAGCGGTTACCACACACCGACCATCGGCTGGATGGTCGACCTGGACCGCATGAAAGTCGAAGAACTGCGCCACTGGTATCAATCCTGGTACGCGCCGAACAACGCCACGCTGGTGGTGGTCGGTGACGTCACCCCGGACGAGGTCAAAGCCTTGGCCCAGCGTTACTTCGGCCCCATCGCCAAACGCGATGTACCCCCGGCGAAAATTCCGCTGGAACTGGCCGAACCCGGCGAGCGCCTGATCACTTTGCATGTGCAAACTCAATTGCCAAGCCTGATGCTGGGCTTCAACGTGCCGAGCATCGCCACCGCCGAAGACAAGCGCTCGGTCAACGCCTTGCGCCTGATCTCGGCCCTGCTCGACGGCGGCTACAGCGGTCGCATCCCGACGCAACTGGAACGCGGCGAAGAGTTGGTGACGGGCGGTTCGTCGAGTTACGACGCCTACACCCGTGGCGACAGCCTGTTCACCTTGTCGGCGGCACCCAACAGCCAGAAAAAGAAAACCATGGCCCAGGCTGAAGCGGGTCTGTGGAAGTTGCTCGAACAGTTGAAAACCACCGCACCGTCCGCCGAAGAGCTGGAACGCGTACGGGCTCAGGTGATTGCCGGCCTGGTCTTCGAGCGTGACTCGATTACCAGCCAGGCCACTTCAATCGGCCAACTGGAAACGGTCGGCCTTTCGTGGAAGCTGATGGACACCGAACTGGCCGACCTGCAAAGCGTAACGCCGCAAGATATCCAGAACGCCGCCAAGCTGTATTTCACCCGCGAACGTCTCAGCGTCGCCCATGTACTGCCACTGGAGACGACTCATGAGTGAGCATAAAAAACCACGTCTGGCCCTGATCGGCTTGATGGCTGTCGCACTGATCGGTTCCGCAGCCTTCTACCTGTCCAGAAGCAATGACTCCAGGGCCAGCGAAGCATTGGACAAAGCCAAGTCCAGCCAGAAGCTGCAATCGCTGACCGAACTCGACGGCAAGGCACCGAGCCACCGCGCCCTTGACGTACAGACCTGGACCACCGCCGAAGGCGCCAAGGTGATGTTCGTCGAGTCCCGCGAACTGCCGATGTTCGACATGCGCCTGATCTTTGCCGCTGGCAGCAGCCAGGATGGCAATGCAGCGGGCCTCGCCCTGTTGACCAACGCGATGCTCAACGAAGGTGTAGCGGGCAAAGATGCCGGCGCTATCGCACAGGGCTTCGAAGGCCTGGGCGCTGACTTTGGCAACGGCGCGTTCAAAGACATGGCACTGGTTTCCTTGCGTAGCCTAAGTGCCGTGGACAAGCGCGAGCCGGCCCTGAAGTTGTTCTCTGAAGTGATCGGCAAACCGACCTTCCCGGCCGATTCCTTCGCGCGCATCAAAAACCAGATGCTCGCCGGTTTCGAATATCAGAAACAAAACCCCGGCAAACTGGCGAGCCTGGAGCTGATGAACCGCTTGTACGGTGCTCACCCTTACGCACATGCCAGTGACGGTACGGCGAAATCCGTTCCAGCGATCACCCAGGCTCAGTTAAAGGCGTTCCATGAGAAAGCCTACGCGGCTGGCAACGTGGTGATTGCGCTGGTCGGTGACCTGTCCCGCACCGAAGCCGAGGCGATTGCCGCGCAAGTCTCCAGCGCGCTGCCAAAAGGCCCCGCACTGGCGAAGATCGCACAACCTGAAGAACCCAAAGCCAGCGTCGGCCACATCGAGTTTCCGTCCAAGCAAACCAACCTGATGCTTGCGCAACTGGGCATCGACCGTGACGACCCTGACTACGCCGCATTGTCCATGGGCAACCAGATCCTCGGCGGCGGTGGCTTTGGCACCCGTTTGATGAGCGAAGTCCGTGAGAAACGCGGTCTGGCGTACGGCGTGTACTCGGGTTTCACCCCGATGCAGGCGCGCGGCCCGTTCATGATCAACCTGCAGACTCGCGCCGAGATGAGTGAAGGCACGCTGAAACTGGTGCAGGACGTGCTGGCCGACTACCTTAAAACCGGCCCGACTCAGAAAGAACTCGATGACGCCAAGCGTGAACTGGCCGGCAGCTTCCCGCTGTCCACCGCCAGCAACGCCGATATCGTCGGCCAGTTGGGCGCCATGGGTTTCTACAACCTGCCGCTCAGTTATCTGGATGATTTCATGCGTCAATCTCAGAGCCTGACCGTCGAACAAGTCAAAACCGCACTGAACAAACACTTGAGCACGGACAAAATGGTCATCGTCAGCGTTGGCCCGACCGTGCCACAAAAGCCGTTACCGGCCCCATCTGATAAACCTGCCGAGCAGCCGCTCGGGGTTCCGGAGCATTAATGGCCACGCGTCCTAAGAAACCTGTTCACAACGTCCATAACGGCGTGAATCAACTGCGCATCATTGGCGGCGAATGGGGCAGCCGAAAGCTGAGCTTCCCGGATGCCCCGGGCTTGCGCCCGACGCCAGACCGGGTGCGTGAAACCCTGTTCAACTGGCTCGCACCTTATGTCGCAGGCGCCAAGGTGCTGGACCCGTTCGCCGGCAGCGGCGCACTGTTCCTGGAAGCCCTGTCCCGTGGCGCGGCCATGGGCCAGGCGCTGGACGCCAGCAACATTGCGGTTGCCAGCATCAAGGAACATTTGGGCACACTGCGCTGCACCACCGGCCACATTCAGACTGCCGACGCCCTGCGCTACCTGGAAACCCAGACAGCCACGGCCTACGACCTGGTGTTCCTCGACCCGCCGTTTAACCAGAACTTGCTGCCGAGCGTCTGCACGCTGCTGGAAGAGCGTCAGTGGCTGGCCAACGAGGCCTGGATCTACACCGAAAGCGAGAACGCGCCGTCGTCCCTTGGCTTGCCTGGCAACTGGCGCCTGCACCGCGAGCAGAAATCCGGGCGGGTTTACTACGCGTTGTGGCAACGTATGGCAGAGATCGCCGGTTAATCGACCGGCCTGAAAAGGTGCGCACCCGTTGCGCACCGCTGCATCGAGAGTAATCGTGTCCCATCCGCCAGACCGTTTCACCCCCGCCTTGGGCCTGGGCAACCCGCACTTGCAAACCTTGTGGGGACCGCTATGGCGCAAAACCACGCACATTGAACGCGAGCGCGAACGCTTGTGGCTCGAAGACGGCGACTTTCTCGACCTCGACTGGCATGGCCCACACAGCGCGACGGCACCGTTGGTGCTGGTGCTGCACGGACTGACGGGGTCGTCGAATTCACCTTATGTGGCCGGCGTGCAAAAGGCACTCGCCGCCCAAAGCTGGGCCAGTGTCGCGCTGAACTGGCGCGGCTGCTCGGGTGAGCCGAATCTTCTGGCGCGCAGCTACCATTCCGGTGCCAGCGAAGATCTGGCCGAAGTCATCAGGCATCTACGGGCCAAACGTCCGTTAGCGCCTCTGTATGTGGTGGGCTATTCCCTGGGCGGCAATGTCTTGCTCAAGCACTTGGGCGAATCCGGCAGTGACAGTGGCGTGGCCGGTGCGGTGGCTGTGTCGGTACCGTTTCGCCTCGACCAATGCGCCGATCGTATCGGCCAGGGTTTTTCCAGGGTCTACCAGGCGCACTTCATGCGCGAGATGCTTGCCTACATCAAGAACAAACAGCGCCAGTTCCAACATGACGGACGCGAAGAGGGCCTGGCGGCATTGGCGGCACTGGGTTCGCTGGAGAACATGCGCACCTTCTGGGATTTCGACGGCCGGGTCACGGCACCGTTAAATGGCTATATCGATGCCGAGGACTACTATCGTCGAGCGTCGAGCCGTTATTTTCTGAGGGAGATTCGCACACCGACCCTGATCATTCAGGCGGCGGACGATCCCTTCGTCTTCCCCCACAGCCTGCCGCACGCCGACGAACTGTCTGCCTCCACGCAACTCGAATTACAAACCAAAGGTGGGCATGTTGGTTTCGTCGATGGCTCGTTCAGGCAACTGGGTTATTACCTGGAGCGGCGCATCCCGCAGTGGCTGGCAGCCAAGGGGCGATAGTAGGCCAAAGACATCGATCAGGGCGGGAGAAGAGCACCATTGTGGGAGCGAGCCTGCTCGCTCCCACAGGGGAACCGGGGTTATTCGCCGGTGGCGATGCCACGCGCAGGATCGTTGATCCACTCGCTCCACGATCCGGCATACAACGACCCCAACGGATAACCCGCCAGGCACAACGCAAACAGGTTATGGCAAGCCGTCACGCCTGAACCGCAGTAAGCCACCAGATCGGTTGGCGAACGATCACCGAGTTTCGTGGCAAATCGCTGCTTGAGCTGATCGGCCGGCAAAAAGCGCCCGTCACTGGCCAAATTGTCGGTAAACGCCGCACATTGCGCCCCCGGAATGTGCCCGGCAATCGGATCGATCGGCTCCACTTCACCCTTGAAACGGGGCAAGGCGCGGGCGTCCAGCAACGTCAGCGCAGGCTGGCCGAGACGCTGCTGAAGCTGTTCGGCGCTCAAGATCAGCGCGTGGTCCGGTGTTCCGCTGAAGGTGCCGTGCTTGTTGTCGCACGCATCCAGACTCAGCGGCAAACCCGCCGCGTGCCAGGCCTTGAGTCCGCCGTCCAGAATAAATACACCGTCGCGCTTACCCAGCCACGCCAGCAACCACCAGGCCCGCGCCGCGTAGGCACCCGGGCCGTCATCGTACAAAACCACTTCGCTGTCGGCGTTGATGCCCCAGGCTTGCAGGCGTTCAACCAACGCCTCAGCGTCAGGCAGCGGATGGCGCCCCGTCACGCCCTTGACCACCGGCCCACTCAAATCACGCTCAAGATCGGCAAACTTCGACCCGGCAATGTGCCCTTCGGCGTAGCTGCGTTGGCCATAATCCGAGTCTTCGAGGGCAAAACGACAATCCAGAATCACCAACCCCGGCTCGTCCTTTTTCAGGTCCAGTGCTTGCGGGCTGATCAATTGCGCAATGGGCATAGCGGGCTCCTGTGACTAAGTCGGTTTTTAATCCTACTGCACTTCTTCAAGGGCTTGGGCCAGCGGCACGTAAAACTCTTCGTATAGCGCGTTCACGGCATCGCGAGACTGATCCGTCACGAAACCGGCCTCAAGCACCAGCACCTGATACACCCCACGTTTAATGGCCTGTTCACTCAGGTGATTGGAGTTTTCCCGCGTGGTGCACAGAAACCGCACCCAGGACGTCAGGATGATCCATGCGTTGAGCGTCAGGGACTCGATCTGAACCTTGTCCATTTGCAGGATGCCGGCTTCGACGAAGGCCGCGTAGATGTGCGTGCCATGGATCAGGCAGCGCTGGGAAAACCGCCGATAACGGGCGGCGAGTTCCGGGTCGCTGTCGAGCAGGTGCTCCAGATCACGATGCAAAAACCGGTAGCGCCACATCGCTGCCAGCAGTTCCTTAAGGTAGAAGCGCTTGTCGTCCACCGTCGACGCACGCCCCTGAGGCGGGCGCAGGAAGCTGTCCACCAAGCTTTCGTACTCACTGAACAGCACGGCGATGATCGCCTGCTTGTTGGGGAAGTGGTAGTACAGGTTACCCGGCGAAATCTCCATGTGGGCAGCAATGTGGTTGGTGCTGATACTGCGCTCACCCTGCTGATTGAACAGCTCCAGGCTGTTCTGCACGATGCGCTCGCTGGTTTTGATCCGAGGGGCCATGGCTTGAGCTTAAATTCAGAGTGCGATGACGGGCATCTTACGACCTATCCGCGAGTGGATAAAACAAAGCTGTTCTGGGATGTCATTTGACTTTCTAGAGTATAGACTCTAAAAAGACCTTCATTACAATAAATCCGGAGCCGACCATGACTGCTGACATCGCCTATCTTCAGAACCTGAATCAGCCTCTGGAAGAACTGCAAACGCTGTTCGACGCGCAACGTGCCGCATACGCCGCCAACCCGATGCCGCCGGCCGCCCAGCGCCAGCAATGGCTCAAAGCATTGCGCGACCTGTTGAACAGTGAACGTCAGGCGTTGATCGAGGCGATCAGCCAGGATTTCAGCCACCGCAGCGCCGATGAAACCCTGCTCGCCGAAATAATGCCCAGCCTTCACGGTATTCATTACGCCAGCCAGCGCCTTAAAGGCTGGATGAAGGACTCGCGGCGCAAGGTGGGCATCGCTTTTCAGCCGGCGTCGGCCAAAGTTGTTTACCAACCATTGGGCGTGGTCGGCGTGATCGTGCCGTGGAACTACCCGCTGTACCTGGCCATCGGCCCATTGGTGGGCGCGTTATCGGCGGGTAATCGGGTGATGCTTAAACTCAGCGAATCGACCCCGGCCACAGGTCTGCTGCTAAAGGAATTGCTCGCGCGGGTGTTTCCTCAAGACCTGGTCTGCGTCGTGCTGGGCGAAGCCGATGTCGGCGTAGCGTTCTCTCGCCTGCCTTTCGATCACCTGCTGTTCACCGGTGCCACCAGCATCGGCAAACACGTGATGCGTGCGGCGGCCGAGAACCTCACCCCGGTGACCCTCGAACTCGGCGGCAAGTCCCCGGCCATCGTGTCCCATGATGTGCCACTGAAAGACGCCGCCGAACGTATCGCCTTCGGCAAAACCCTGAACGCCGGGCAAACCTGCGTGGCACCGGATTACGTATTGGTGCCGCAAGACCGTGTGGATGATTTCGTCGACGCTTATCGTCAGGTGATTCGCGGTTTTTACCCAACACTGGCTGACAACCCGGACTACACCGCCATCATCAACGAGCGACAACTGGCGCGCCTCAACGGCTACATCACCGATGCCACCAGCAAAGGCGCGCAGCTGATTCCTCTGTTCGATCAGGGGCAAGGCCGTCGCATGAGTCATAGCCTGCTGCTCAACGTCACGGATGACATGACCGTGATGCAGGACGAAATCTTTGGTCCCCTGCTGCCAATCGTGCCGTACAAAAATCTGGACGAGGCGTTTGCCTACATCAACCAACGCCCTCGCCCACTCGCGCTGTATTACTTCGGCTATGACAAACGCGAACAGAACCGCGTGCTCCACGAAACCCATTCCGGGGGTGTTTGCCTCAATGACACGCTGCTGCACGTCGCTCAGGACGACATGCCGTTTGGTGGCATCGGTGCCTCGGGCATGGGCCATTACCACGGCCACGAAGGATTCCTGACCTTCAGCAAGGCCAAAGGCGTGTTGATCAAACAGCGCTTCAATGCCTCGAAGCTGATCTACCCGCCGTACGGAAAATCCATTCAGAAACTGATCCAGAAGCTGTTTATCCGCTAACGATCACCACCATCGGGTAACAACAATAATGAACCCAAGCTTGACCGATACACCCGCGCTGTCACGGCGCGGCTTGCTGAAATTCAGCCTCGGCGCGAGCGCCTTTCTGGCCACGGCCGGCTTGGGCGCGAGCCTCAGCGGCTGCTCGTCGAGTACTCCGGCAACCGGCTTCATGTTGCTGCGCAGCGGCGACCTGCTGTTTTTGCGGGCCCTGATCCCGGTGATGCTCGAAGGGGCTGTCGCGGCCGAGAAAATGCCGGCATCGGTCGACCAGACCTTGCACAGCCTGGACAACAGCCTGAATCACCTGTCGCCGGAAATGCTCAAGCTGACCCAGCAATTGTTCGATGTGCTGGGGATGGCCGTGACTCGCGGACCGCTGACCGGGATCTGGGGCAGTTGGGAAAACGCCAGTGCTGATGAAGTCCGACACTTCCTTGATCGATGGGAAAACAGCTCATTGAGCCTGTTGCGCATGGGGCATAGCTCATTGCTGCAATTGGTGATGATGGCGTGGTACAGCCGGGCGGAATCGTGGGCGCATAGCGGGTATCCCGGACCGCCTACGGTCTGAAATCGAGTCGACCCTATCGCGAGCAGGCTCGCTCCCACAGGGGATGTGGGAGCTAGCCTGCTCGCGATGACGCCCGCAAGAACACCCAAAAAATAACAAATAGAGAACCTGAGAATGCCTGTACCCGATCCGTTCCGAGAAGGCCTGTCCCGTGGCTGGAAAACCTACAATGGCTCGCAACTGACCCAAGACCTGACCCTCGAAGCGGATGTGGCGATCATCGGCAGCGGCGCTGGCGGCGGCACCACAGCTGAAATCCTCAGCGCGGCCGGCTACAAAGTGCTGCTGATCGAAGAAGGCCCACTCAAGACCAGTACCGACTTCAAGATGCTCGAAGGCCCGGCCTACTCCAGCCTCTACCAGGAGGGCATCGGCCGCATGAGCAAGGACGGTGCAATCACCATCCTTCAGGGCCGCGCAGTGGGTGGCACGACGCTGATCAACTGGACCTCGAGCTTTCGCACGCCAGCCCCGACGCTCGAACACTGGGCCAAGGAGCACGATGTCAAAGGCCACTCACCAGCCGAGATGACGCCGTGGTTCGAGAAAATGGAACAACGTCTCGGCGTCGCACCGTGGATGGTGCCGCCCAACGCCAACAACGACGTGATCCGCAAAGGCTGTGAAAAACTCGGCTATAGCTGGCACGTCATCCCGCGCAACGTGCGCGGCTGCTGGAACCTCGGCTATTGCGGCATGGGCTGCCCGACCAACGCCAAGCAATCGATGCTGGTCACGACCATTCCGGCAACACTGGAAAAAGGTGGTGAGCTGCTGTACCTGGCCCGCGCCGAAAAGCTGTCGATCAAGGACGGCAAGGTCGCCGGCCTGCAATGCGTGGCGATGGACGACCGTTGCGTCGCGCCGACAGGACGCACGATCACAGTCAAGGCGCGACATTACGTACTGGCTGGCGGCGGGATCAACAGCCCGGCGCTGCTCATGCGTTCTGATGCGCCGGATCCGCACAAACGCCTGGGCAAACGCACGTTCCTGCATTTGGTGAACATGTCCGCCGGGCTGTTCGACGAGGTGATCAATCCGTTCTACGGCGCACCGCAGTCGATCTATTCCGACCATTTCCAATGGCAGGACGGCACCACCGGCAAGATGTCCTACAAACTCGAAGTCCCGCCGCTGCACCCGGCCCTGGCGACGACCCTGCTCGGCGGTTTCGGCAAGGAAAACGCCCAGCACATGGAGCAACTGCCCCATACCCACGCCATGCTCGCGTTGCTGCGCGACGGTTTCCATCCTGACAGCGCTGGCGGCAGCGTCGAACTGCGCGGCGACAATACGCCAGTACTCGACTATCAAGTCTCGCCCTATGCCTGGGACGGTTTGCGCCGAGCCTTTCACAGCATGGCCGAGATCCAGTTCGCCGGTGGCGCCAAAGCGGTGATGCCGATGCACGCCGATGCACGCTACGTGAAATCCCTGGCCGAAGCGCGCGCGTTGATTGATGGGTTGAGCCTTGAGTTGTATCGCACACGCCTGGGCAGCGCCCACGTGATGGGCGGTTGTGCGATGGGTGAAGACCCGAAAAACGCCGTCACCGACAGTCTCGGCCGCCATCACCAGCTCAGTAATCTGTCGGTCCATGACGGCTCACTGTTTCCCACCAGCATTGGCGCCAACCCGCAGTTGTCGGTCTACGGGTTGACGGCACAACTGGCCACTTCGCTGGCCGAACGTTTAAAAAATCCATGAAAAGGGGGAATATTCGTATCGTCTATAGTGCTTTCTTACCCAACAGGCGACTTGGCCGACCGGGACGGCTGCGATACCATCCGACTCCCCAACGGACTCCCGCCAGGACGACGCGATGAACCGAGTGTTGTACCCAGGTACCTTCGACCCTATTACCAAGGGCCATGGCGACTTGGTCGAACGCGCCGCGCGCCTGTTCGATCATGTGATCATTGCCGTTGCCGCCAGCCCCAAGAAAAACCCGTTGTTTCCTCTGGAACAACGCGTGGATCTGGCTCGCGAGGTCACTAAACATCTGCCGAACGTTGAAGTCGTCGGTTTCTCGACGCTGCTCGCACACTTCGCCAAAGAGAAGAACGCCAACGTGTTCTTGCGCGGTTTACGTGCGGTGTCGGACTTTGAATATGAATTCCAGCTGGCCAACATGAACCGTCAGCTGGCACCGGATGTGGAAAGCCTGTTCCTTACCCCGTCCGAGCGTTATTCGTTCATTTCCTCGACGCTGGTCCGTGAAATCGCTGCGCTTGGCGGCGACATCACCAAGTTTGTCCACCCTGCGGTGGCGGATGCCCTCACCGAGCGCTTCAAGAAGTAACGACCGCTGAATCGGCGCCTGCGTGCACTACAGGCGCCAATGCGGCACAATTGTGCGCATTGGTTTATTACGCCCGGGCCTGCCGCCCTGGCTGGAGTTAGCATGTCCCTGATCATCACCGACGATTGCATCAACTGCGACGTCTGCGAACCTGAGTGCCCGAACGCCGCCATTTCCCAAGGCGAAGAGATCTATGTGATCGACCCGAACCTGTGCACGCAGTGTGTCGGCCACTACGACGAACCTCAGTGCCAGCAAGTGTGCCCGGTGGATTGCATTCCACTGGACGAAGCGCATCCGGAGACTGAAGACGAGTTGATGGAGAAGTACCGGAAGATTACCGGTAAGGCTTGAGATTTTTGCTGCCTGTCCTTCCCTTCGCGAGCAAGCCCGCTCCTTGTAGGAGCTGGCTTGCTAGCGAAGAGACCATCAGCCACACCGAAGATGCAACTGCGTCCTTACGCCAGACTATAGACCGCAGGGCCTCTCAGCTCTGGCATCGCGGGCAAAAGACGCTGGCGCGCTGCCCGAGTTTCATATCCCGCAGTTCCGTGCCGCAGACCTTGCAAGGCTCATGGCCTCGGCCGTACACGAACAGCTCCTGCTGGAAGTAACCCGGCTGACCGTCACCCCCGATAAAGTCACGCAACGTGGTACCGCCGCGCTCGATGGCTGCGGCCAGTATGCGTTTGATCTCGATTGCCAGTTTCAAATAACGCGCCCGGGAAATGCTCTTGGCTTCGCGGCGCGGATCGATGCCGGCGGCGAAAAGCGCTTCGGTCGCGTAGATATTACCGACGCCCACCACCACCGCGTTATCCATGATGAACGGCTTGACCGCCATGGAGCGCCCGCGAGACTGCTGGAACAAGCGCTCGCCGTCGAACAGGTCGGTCAAGGGTTCCGGTCCCAGGCGAATCAGCAATTCGTGGTTATACGGGTCGAGACTCCAGAGCATCGCGCCAAACCGTCGCGGGTCGGTGTAACGCAGTGCCAGACCGGATTCCAGTTCGATATCCACATGCTCATGCTTGGCCGCTGGCAGGCCGGCCTCCACCAGCCGCAAATTCCCCGACATTCCCAAATGGCTGATCAACGTGCCAACTTCGGCATTGATCAACAGGTATTTGGCGCGCCGTTCCACCAGCACGATGCGCTGCCCGGACAGCCGCACATCGAGGTCTTCCGGAATCGGCCAGCGCAAGCGCCGGTCACGCACGATCACCCGGCTGACCCGTTGGCCTTCCAGGTGCGGTGCAATTCCGCGGCGGGTGGTTTCGACTTCTGGCAATTCAGGCATGGTGCACTCGAATCAGGCTATCCAACATTCAGCGGTGAGTGCCGAGGTCGCGAATCGTTTGCTTGAGCGTCTCGAAGTCGTAGTCCGAGAGGCCGACATAATCGAGCACCAAATGCCCGATGCTGTTCCATTCGTGGTCTTCGGCCTGGTTACCCAATACCCGATAGGACGCACAAATGTGTTCGGCCATCTTGAGGATCGCCAGCAGGTTCTTGAGCTGGGCATTGCGCGACGACTCATCGCTGAAGATCGCCAACGCATTGTGGTGATTGGCGATAGCGGCAGTCACATGATCCGGCAGACGCCAGGACTTGGCGGTGTAGTAACCCACCACCGCGTGGTTGGTGTTAAACGCCCGGTTCTCGGTGTCCACCACCCGGCATTCGGTACTGGCGTTAGCATACGCCTCTTCCAGAACCGTCATGTATTGCGGGAAACGCTGAAGCATCAACGGCACACCGCAATCGTGGAACAACCCCAGGGCGTACGCTTCATCGCCGGCCTGAGCGCCAATGCGCTTGGCCAGCGTCAGGCAGGTCATCGCCACGTCTTGAGCCGTGTCCCAGAAACGGTTCAACGTAACGATGGTGTCGTCATTCATCTCACCCTTGATCGACTGCGCGTTGATCAGGTTGATGATTGAACGGCTACCCAGCAAGTTCACCGCACGCTGGATCGAGGCGATCTTGTTGCTCAAGCCGTAATACGGCGAGTTGACAATTTTCAGCAAAGCGCCAGAGAGGCCCGGGTCTTGCGAGATCAGCTTCGCGATCACTTCCAGGTCCGGGTCAGGCATGTATTGCTCCATCTGCAAATCCACCATGATTTGCGGCTGGGCGGGCACGCTGATGCCTTGCAGGGACTGTTGGATCTGTTCGGTAGTCAGCTCTTGGGACATAGGTACACACTCTGGGCCAGGCGCAGATTCTAGCTTCTAAAAGTTGGATCCGACACCTTGGACGGTGCATCAGCTGATGTTTCATCTCCGACTACGGCCTTCACCGCATGTCTAACCGCCAAACCGTGGCCTTGCGCAACACGCTATACTCCCGCTCTTTTTTCCGGAGCGACGTCATGTCCCTGCCTAGCCTGCGCCTCAAAGCCAACGCCGACCGTCGCCTGCGAAACGGCCACTTGTGGGTCTACAGCAACGAAATCGATGTAGCCGCCACTCCTTTGCACGGTTTCAAGGCCGGCGACCAGGCGATCCTCGAAGCAGCTGGCGGCAAGCCGCTGGGCATCGTTGCGATGAGCCCGAACAACCTGATATGCGCCCGCCTGTTGTCGCGCGACATCAAGTTGCCGCTGGACAAGTCGTTGCTCGTTCACCGTATCAACGTCGCCCTGTCGCTGCGCGATCGCCTGTTCGACAAGCCGTTCTACCGCCTGGTCTACGGCGACTCCGACCTGCTGCCAGGCCTGGTGGTCGACCGTTTCGGCGACATCCTGGTGGTGCAGATCGCCTCGGCGACCATGGAAGCCCATAAAGAAGACGTGATCGCCGCGTTGACCCAAGTGCTCAAGCCAAGCGGCATTCTGTTCAAGAATGACTCCGCCGCCCGTGATGCCGAAGGTCTCAACCGCTACGTAGAAACCGTGTTCGGCCTGGTACCGGAGTGGGTAGCACTGGAAGAAAACGGCGTGAAATTCGAAGCGCCGGTCATGCAAGGCCAGAAAACCGGCTGGTTCTACGATCACCGCATGAACCGCGCGCGCCTGGCCCCGTATGCCAAAGGCAAACGCGTACTGGACCTGTACAGCTACATCGGTGGCTGGGGTGTGCAAGCCGCCGCGTTTGGCGCCACTGAAGTGTTCTGCGTCGATGCTTCCGCCTTCGCCCTTGACGGCGTCGAGCGTAACGCCGCGCTGAACGGTTTCGCCGACAAAATGACCTGCATTGAAGGCGACGTGTTCGAAGCCCTGAAAGAGCTGAAAGCCAGTGAAGAGCGTTTCGATGTGATCGTGGCCGACCCTCCGGCCTTCATCAAACGCAAGAAAGACATGAAGAACGGCGAAGGCGCCTACCGTCGCCTGAACGAGCAAGCCATGCGCCTGCTCAGCAAGGACGGCATCCTGGTCAGCGCTTCGTGCTCGATGCACCTGCCTGAAGATGACCTGCAAAACATCCTGTTGACCAGCGCCCGTCACCTGGACCGCAACATCCAGTTGCTGGAACGTGGCGCTCAAGGCCCGGATCACCCGGTTCACCCGGCCATCGCTGAAACTCGCTACATTAAGAGCATCACCTGCCGCCTGCTGCCAAACAGCTGATTACGCCGGTTTGACGGGGAGCCCATCGGCTCCCCGTTTTATTATTCGACATTCATTCCTACAACTTCCTACACTTGCAAACCGGGCGATATGCAGGACGTTTCTCTGTATCTGTTACTTAAGAGAATACGCCTTACAAAATCGAGCCATACCTGCGACCAATCCGACAAAACTACTAGAATATTCCCACACAATCTCTCCTTGATAAGGGCTCATTAACAACTATGATTGAGTTGTCACATTGAAGTGACGCTCATTATCAATGACAAGGAGTTCCAAACATGAAAGCAATTACTCTGGAAACAAACACTCTCGCCAACCTGGCTTTTCTGGTTGCCCCGAAAGCCCGCTAAGTAAATGAAGCGCTGGGAGTGCCGGCTACCCAGCGCTTCTCATGAAAAACTCCAGAGCAAACCGCCTATCATGCAGATAAATCCTCATCTCTTCATACTTCCGCGCACGCCCGACCAAATAGTGTGGGATTACAAAAACCACAAACAATACGAGTTGGATCTTGAGTATTCAACCCGGCTTGCAGAACTAATCAGCAACCCGAACAAATTCAATAACAGCAACAGCATAGACACACAACTTCTTGAGGCAGGAATACTCACATCATCAGCACCCGCCATTATTGAATGGGGCTGGGATGAACTGTCGAAAATATTCCATATCGGCACAAAGAACATCCCCTGCCAACATACTCCACAAGATATTCACGAGTGGTCAAGAGAGTATCTGAACCATTGCAGCGAAGTTCTGGCCACACCAGCGCCCGACAACAGGCTTGCCGAACGCCTCGCAGGCGACCTGATAACGCTGCCAAAACCTGCTTGCCTGCCAGAAGGTACTTTGGCAAACACCCTGATCGACCGAAAAACCTGCCGCACCTTCACCGGGGACGCCCTCTCGCTTGAAGTGGTCAGCACGTTGCTTTACTTGTCGCTGGGCTACTTGCGAGAACGTGAAGACGCCATTGACGAAAACAGTGTTGAAGGACTTGGCGCCCGGCGTACCAGCCCCTCCGGGGGGGGCTCAACGCCTGTGAAGGCTTCCTGCTTGTACAGAATGTCAGCGGCCTGAACCCCGGGCTCTATGCCTACCTTCCAACCGGGCATGCGCTGAGACTCGTCAACCCACTGCCCTGTCGGCCGTTGGGGCAACTGCTGTGCGGGCAACACTTCATCAACAACCTGCCCGTGGGGCTGTTCATCACCAGTCGGTTCGACAAGCTGTGGTGGAAATACGAACACTCGCGTGCCTACCGAATGGCCTACGTGGAAGCCGGGCACATCTCCCAGACCTTCCAGCTGGTGGCCACTTCGCTGGGCCTGAACACCTGGCTGACCGGTGCGCTGACGGACGATCAGGTTGAAACGCTGCTGGGACTCAATGACAGCCCGGAGCAGCCCTTGTTTTTTGTCGGTTGTGGCAAGAGCGAAGGGGACGCGCTGTGCAAGGAATTGAAGGCGCTGCTGACGCGCCAGGACTCGCAATCATGACTGACACGCGCCTTGAACAGGCAACGTTCCCCACCGGCTGGGCCGATCGTTTTACCCTCGGCGACTGGGATAACCGCGCTGCAGTGCGATCCAGCAAACACACCTATTTATTACCGCCCGATGTTGAACAGCAACTGGAAACCCGGCACTGGTTTCCGCCGGCCTTCCTGCCTTATTTGAATCACCCGGCAGTCAAAGACGCCGGCCGGGCGATCACTCATCGACTGTCAGCCAATCATTTGGTGTATTTCCTCGACTACACGACCTTGCTCGAACACCGCATCGTTAATCGATCTGTCGAAACCATCGTCCACGACGAACTCGGTGTGTGCATTCCCCTACGGATGAAAAACGCCGCGCTGCAGCTCTACACCGACGAGGGGTATCACGCCCTATTTTCCAATGGCCTCGCTGAACAGATTGCCGCGTTCTACGGCATGTTCGATCGGCCTGTCATGCCGCAGCGAATCACCCGGCTGCACGCCCTGCTTGAGCGCACACCTGACAAGCACAAGCCATTGGCCTGGTTCCTCACCGGCTTCGTCTGCGAGACGATCATCGCCAAGGATCTGCTCGACATCTGTCGCGATGCATTGGTGGACGGGGTTCAGGAGATGCTCAGGGACCACCTCACCGACGAGGCGCGACACAGTCGCTATTTCTGCGAAGTGTTCCATTATCTGTGGCTGCACCTGACCAGCGCTCAACGTCTGTTTTGTGCGGGTCTGTTGCCGGAGCTCATTCGGGTTTTCTTTGAGGTCGATGGGCGCTGGCTAAGGGCGAGCCTTCGCCATGTCGGCCTAAGCGAGACAGCCTGCCTGGAAATCATCGAAGGGCTGTCCGACGCGCAAGCCTGCCTGCAACGTGCCCGCTCGGGGGCCAGCGCTACTCTGAGCGCCCTGAAAAAAGCGGGGTTCTTCGATCTGCCTTACAACCGGCAACTCTTCACCAGAGCCGGGCTTCTTGATGGATAACGGAAACGATATAGCCCACGTCAAAAAACGTCGGGCCACCATCACTCTCTTGATGACCATGACACTGCTGGGTGTCTTCCCCCTCGACGTCGTGCTCCCGTCCTTTCCCGATCTGGCTGGCTTCTTCCAGACTTCACCGTCCGAGGTTTCCCTATCCGTCAGCGTGTTCGCCATCAGCCTGGCACTGTCCGTGATGCTGGTCGGGCCAATGTCAGATAGGTGGGGACGCAAGAAGCTGCTGCTGGGAGGCATTGCCATCGCAGCCATTGGGGCGGTCGGCTGCTTGGTTGCCAGCGACTACCGCGGGTTTCTGGTGTTTCGCATGGTTCAGGCGATGGGTTGCGGATCATTTTCATTGTCGCAGGCACTGATCCAGGATCTGTTCGCCGGGCGTGAACGGGAGCGCATCAGGATCTGGATGGTGACGGCGGGTGGAGTATTCATTTCAATTTCACCCCTGCTGGGAACCTGGCTGCAATCGTGCTTTGGCTGGCAAGGCAGTTTTTATGTATTCATTGCACTGGCGGTTGTTGCATGGTTCGGCGCCTACCGGTTACTCAAGGAAGTTTCGCCTGTCCGTAGCTCAGCGCACACAGGTTTTTTCAGTGCCTATTGGCGCTTATGTTCGGATGTACGTTTTATGGGTTACTGGTTGATTTCAGCCTTGGCCTTCGCTTGCCATTTTTCGTTCATCGTTTCTTCGCCCATCATTTTCATGGAGCGTCTGGCGCTCTCGCCGTATGAGTTCGCCTGGGCGTTGCTACTGTATGGCGTGGCGTACGTATTCGGTGGGGTATTAGCCAGCGTGTTGCATCGATGCCTGCAAGCCAACACCCAAATCATTATCGGTCTGGGCCTGATTGTCGTTTCAGGCGGGCTCATGCTGTGGCTGACTCGCCAGTTCGGTCTTTCTGCGGCGTCAGTGTTGATTTCGATGCTGGTTTGCACCCTCGGTACCACTATTGCCAGGCCGATTGCCAACTCAAAAGCCATGAGTCTCTACCCGGAAAATGCCGGAGCCTCTACCTCTGTCGGCGCCATGCTGATTTTCATGTTTGGTGGCGTGATCAGCTCGGTGATCAATCTGACCCCCGAAAACCTGACCACGACTCTAGCCATGGGTTTCCTGACACTGAGCATTGCAGGGCTTGGGGTGAACGCAGTGATCAACCACAAGACTCAACAGGCACTCAATTCCGGGTAATACGTGCCAGTCGTCATCTCGCCCGCTCCATCAGCACTGGATCAACGCTTCCCGGCATTCCCTCCTGACGCCAGCCGTGTAGAATCGCGACATTCATCGCCAGTCATCCCCCGGCGGGTTTATGAGCTCAAGCTGAAGCGCGCGGCGATCCCGCAAAGTTATCGGCAACATCCGGACACACGGCCATTTCTGAGTGTTCCAGACGTCAATAGAAGCTCACTTCCCTTTTGATACCTGATTAGCCGCCCGGAGTGCTTCATGCCTGATTACCGCTCGAAAACATCCACCCACGGCCGCAACATGGCCGGTGCCCGCGCACTGTGGCGCGCCACGGGGATGAAAGATGACGACTTCAAAAAGCCGATCATCGCCATTGCCAACTCCTTCACCCAGTTCGTTCCGGGCCACGTCCACCTCAAGGACCTGGGCCAACTGGTCGCCCGCGAGATTGAACGCGCCGGCGGTGTGGCAAAAGAATTCAACACCATCGCCGTGGATGACGGCATCGCCATGGGCCACGACGGCATGCTGTATTCGCTGCCGAGCCGCGAGATCATCGCCGACTCCGTCGAGTACATGGTCAACGCCCACTGTGCCGATGCCATCGTCTGCATCTCCAACTGCGACAAGATCACCCCTGGCATGTTGATGGCCTCTCTGCGCCTTAACATCCCGGTGATCTTTGTCTCCGGCGGCCCGATGGAAGCCGGCAAGACCAAACTGGCCAGCCACGGTCTCGACCTCGTCGACGCCATGGTGATCGCCGCCGACTCCAGCGCTTCTGACGAGAAAGTCGCTGAGTACGAGCGCAGCGCCTGCCCGACGTGCGGTTCGTGCTCCGGCATGTTCACCGCCAACTCGATGAACTGCCTGGTCGAAGCCCTGGGCCTGGCATTGCCGGGCAACGGTTCGACCCTGGCCACCCACAGCGATCGCGAGCAATTGTTCCTGCAAGCGGGCCGCACCATCGTCGAGCTGTGCAAGCGTTACTACGGCGAGAACGACGAGTCGGTATTGCCGCGCAACATCGCCAACTTCAAGGCGTTCGAAAACGCCATGACGCTGGACATCGCCATGGGCGGTTCCACCAACACCATCCTGCACTTGCTGGCCGCGGCCCAGGAAGCCGAGATCGATTTCGACCTGCGCGACATCGACCGCCTGTCCCGTCATGTGCCGCAACTGTGCAAAGTCGCGCCGAACATCCAGAAGTACCACATGGAAGACGTGCATCGTGCCGGCGGGATCTTCAGCATTCTCGGCTCGCTTGCCCGTGGCGGCCTGTTGCACACCGACCTGCCGACCGTGCACAGCAAGACCCTGGCCGAAGGCATCGCCAAGTGGGACATCACCCAGACCAGCGACGAAGCCGTGCATCATTTCTTCAAGGCCGGCCCGGCGGGCATTCCGACGCAAACTGCGTTCAGCCAGTCGACCCGCTGGGAAACCCTGGACGACGACCGTGAAAACGGCTGCATCCGCAGTGTCGAGCACGCTTATTCGAAAGAAGGCGGCCTGGCCGTCCTCTACGGCAACATTGCGCTGGACGGCTGTGTGGTGAAAACCGCTGGCGTCGACGAATCGATCCACGTCTTCGAAGGCAACGCGAAGATCTTCGAAAGCCAGGACAGCGCCGTGCGCGGCATCCTCGCTGACGAAGTGAAGGCCGGCGACATCGTGATCATTCGTTACGAAGGCCCGAAAGGCGGCCCGGGCATGCAGGAAATGCTGTACCCGACGTCCTACCTTAAATCCAAAGGCCTGGGCAAAGCCTGCGCCCTGCTCACCGACGGCCGTTTCTCCGGCGGCACCTCGGGCCTGTCCATCGGCCACGCTTCGCCAGAAGCAGCGGCGGGCGGCGCCATTGGTCTGGTGCAGGACGGCGACAAAGTGCTGATCGACATTCCGAACCGCTCGATCAACCTGTTGATCAGCGACGAAGAAATGGCCGGGCGTCGTGCCGAGCAGGATCAGAAAGGCTGGAAGCCTGTGGAAAAACGTCCACGCAAGGTGACCACCGCACTGAAAGCCTACGCCCTGCTGGCGACTAGCGCCGACAAGGGTGCCGTGCGTAACAAGGCGATGCTCGATGGGCTGTAAGCGTCAATCGCAGCAATAAAAATGCCCCGCCAAGTGCGGGGCATTTTTTTTGTCTGATCAAAACTCCCAAACACTGTAGATCCCCTGTGGGAGCGAGCCTGCTCGCGAAAGCTGTATGTCAGAAACAGAGATGACAACTGACACACCGTCTTCGCGAGCAGGCTCGCTCCCACATTTGGATCTGTGTGGGCTTACTGGATTTCTTCCGGCTTCACGATCACCCAGTTCTTGTCCGCCGTAACCTCCAGCCCTTCCTTGGCCTGGGCCGCGGCGTTTGTGGCCATCATGCCGTTAATCTGGGTCATGTATTTGTCTTTGCGATTGACCCACAAGTGGATGCCGCCCTTTTTCACGTCGACGCTGTGGAACAGCATGTAGCCGTCGCTGCTCGGGGTGTCGCCGCCGACCAGCACCGGTTTTTTCCACTGATCGATGTAGGTCAGGATCGCCGCCTGTTTACCGGCCATCCAGGTCGCCGGGGTCCATAGGTACGGGGTCAGTTCGAGGCCAAGGTTAGCCTTCTCGTCATACTTGCCCGCGGTGATCTGTTTACGCGCGGTGGTCAGCTCGCCGGACTTCGGGTCCTTGAGGAGCAGGCTCACGCCGATGACGTTCTGCGGTTTGACGTTGTAGCCGTACTTCGGATCGGAGGCGACCATTCGCACCAGCTCTTCGGACGCGGCGGTCATCACGTAGACCTCGATGCCGTTCTCCATCAGCTTGTTGTACAACTCGGCCTGGCCGGTGAAGACTTTCGGCGGGTTGACGTCGAGGTTCTTGACCACATCACCGTCGTAGTAAGTGGCCGGCACCGGCTTGCCGGACGCCATCAACTCATCGACATAACCTTTGAGTTCCTTGAGCGTGAAGCCGGAGAACACCTGGGCGACCCATGGGTAGCACACCATGTCGTCGATTTCGCAGAGGCGGTAGTAGTAGCTGAACAGACTTTCCTTGTGGTCGGCGGTGTCTTTGAACGGCATCAGTTTCAGGGAGGGATCGAGTTTCTCGCGGGTGATCAGGCCCTTGTTCTCCATGAATGGCAGCAACGACTCTTCCAGGTCGTAGCGGTAACTGGTGTTGTCCATGTCGAACACCGCGTAGTTACCTTTGTTGGCGTTGGCGGCAATCATTGCATCCAGCGCCTTGGCCTGATCGGCGGGCCAGTGTTTCAAGTCGGTGGCGAGTGCCTGGCCGGCAAGGCCCAGGCAAAGTGCTGCAGCCAGTAATTTCGGTACGAACTTCATCGACGATTCTCCCTGAATGTGAAAGACATCGACGCTAACAAATAAGTGTGACAGTCCCCGTCTGCCAGCGACCAGTACCGTACCTATCGCGCCAGCTGCATCCCTGACAGCGACACCCGCTTATTCCAAAAACGACACTTAACCTCTGTTTTTGATATTAATTCATTAGATATCAAGCTGTTAGGCTTGCCGGCTCGCGGCTGCCCCGGAAGGTAGCTGGCACACGTCTGATCGGAGTTTTTATGAATCTACCGCTGATCCTCAATCTGCTGGTGTTCCTTGCCCTGCTGTTTGGCCTGGCACAAACCCGCCACACCACCTGGAGCCTGGCGAAAAAAGTCCTGCTCGCCCTGGTGTTGGGCGTGGCGTTTGGTGTGGCACTGCACACCGTTTATGGCGCCGGCAATCCGGTATTGAAAGCCTCGATTGGCTGGTTCGATCTGGTGGGCAACGGTTACGTGCAGCTGCTGCAAATGATCGTGATTCCGCTGGTGTTCGCCTCGATCCTCAGCGCTGTGGCCCGTCTGCATAACGCGTCGTCCTTGGGCAAGATCAGCTTCCTGACCATTGGCACGCTGCTGTTCACCACCGCCATCGCGGCGTTGATCGGCATCGGTCTGACCAACCTGTTTAGCCTGACCGCCGAAGGCCTGGTGGCCGGCACCCAGGAAATGGCGCGGCTGCAAACCATCCAGAGCGACTACGCCGGCAAGGTCGCCGACTTGAACGTGCCGCAACTGCTGCTCTCGTTCATTCCGCAAAATCCGTTTGCCGATCTGGCGCGCGCCAAACCGACCTCGATCATCAGCGTGGTGATTTTTGCGGCGTTCCTCGGCGTCGCCTCCTTGCAATTGCTGAAGGATGACGTCGAGAAAGGTCAGAAAGTGATCAACGCCATCGACACCCTGCAGGCCTGGGTGATGCGTCTGGTTCGGCTTGTGATGAAGCTGACGCCGTATGGCGTACTGGCGCTGATGACCAAAGTCGTCGCCGGGTCCAACCTGCAAGACATCATCAAGCTCGGCAGTTTTGTAGTGGTGTCCTACCTCGGACTGGGCCTGATGTTTGTGGTTCATGGTGTGCTGGTGTCCCTCGCCGGGATCAACCCGCTGCGATTCTTCCGCAAGGTCTGGCCGGTGCTGACGTTTGCCTTTACCAGCCGATCTAGCGCGGCGACGATTCCGCTGAGCATTGAAGCGCAGACCAGCCGTTTGGGCATTCCTCAGTCCATCGCCAGCTTCGCCGCATCGTTTGGCGCAACCATTGGCCAGAACGGCTGTGCCGGTCTGTACCCGGCGATGTTGGCGGTGATGGTCGCGCCGACCGTGGGCATCAACCCGCTGGACCCGTTGTGGATCGCGACGCTGGTGGCAATCGTGACGCTGAGTTCGGCCGGTGTGGCGGGCGTGGGTGGTGGCGCGACGTTCGCCGCGCTGATCGTGTTGCCGGCGATGGGTTTGCCGGTGTCACTGGTGGCGTTGCTGATTTCGGTCGAGCCGCTGATTGATATGGGGCGCACGGCTTTGAACGTCAGCGGGTCGATGACAGCGGGGGCGATTACCAGCCAGATCATGCAGCAGACGGATAAAGAATTGCTGGATGCGGATGAGCATTCGGAGTTGGCTCACGCCTGAGTCTTCCAGCGATCGGGCGGGCCTCATCGCGAGCAAGCTCGGCTCCTACAGGGATCAGTGGTGTTCACACGGTGTGTGTACCACCTCAAAACCCTGTAGGAGCCGAGCTTGCTCGCGATGCTTTTAGGCTTTTTCCCAGACTTCGAAGTTGTACGCAGGCTTGTCGCCTTCAGCTGGGTTCGGAGTGTTGGACACCAATTTCCACTGCCCCAAATCAAACTCCGGAAACCACGCATCCCCTTCCGGGCTCAGCGCCACGCGGGTCAGATACAACCGGTCCGCCTGGGCCATCCCCTGCGCATACAACTGCGCGCCGCCAATCAGCATCAACTCATCGACGCCCTGCGCCTTCGCCCATGCTTCGGCGCGAACCACCGCGGCTTCCAGCGACGGATAGACCTCCGCGCCCTCCAACACCAGATCCACCTGACGGCTGACCACGATGTTCAATCGGCCCGGCAGCGGCCGACCGAGGGAATCCCAGGTCTTGCGACCCATGATGATCGGCTTGCCGAGGGTGGTGGCCTTGAAGTATTTGAAATCCCCCGGCAAGTGCCAGGGCATGCTGTTGTCGACGCCGATCACGCGGTTTTCACCGAGGGCTGCGATCAGGCTGAGGGGGAGTGATTTAGTCATGCCGCCGAGGATACCAGAGCCATCCGTACCCCGATAAGCGCCACAGCGGTTATGCTCACGACTCAATCTAAGCGACGGGATGCCGCGTGACTGAACTGAACAACCTCTGGCTGACAGAAACCATCCGCCTGCGCGAAGAACACGCCGGGCCCCTTGAAGATCTGGAAGCCAACCGATTGGCCCGCAGCGCTGGCGGCGACCTGCCGACACGGATTCAACGACGAGCCGTGTGGCTGGCCGAACGCGATGGTTTGGCCAACGCCCTGCAACACTGGTTGCAAGGTGCGCGACTGGCGCTGATCGTAATGGCGGTGCTGGCCGTGATCAGCGGTGCAGGTCTGTCCTTCGCCGCGATGGGTGACGGGCAAACCCCGGTGAACGTGTTCTGGGCCTTGGGCAGTTTGCTCGGGCTGAATCTGATTCTGTTGCTGAGTTGGGCGCTGGGCCTGGTCTTCGCCGGCGAACACGGCGCCACCCTCGGGCGCTTGTGGCTGTGGCTCAGCGAAAAACTCGCGCGCGATGCCAAAGCCGCGCAACTGGCCCCGGCCCTATTGCTGTTGTTGCAACGACAGAAACTCAATCGCTGGGCCATTGGCACGCTGGTCAATGGCTTGTGGCTGCTGGCGATGCTCAGCGCGCTGGCGATTCTGCTGACGTTGATGGCCACCCGGCGCTACGGCTTCGTCTGGGAAACCACTATTTTGAGCGCTGACACCTTCGTCGCCATGACCCAGGCTCTCGGCGCGTTGCCAGCCCTGCTCGGCTTCAGCGTGCCCAGTGTGGAGATGATCCGCGCCAGTGGCGATGGCGCGCTGAGCATTGAAAGCGCTCGACAGGCCTGGGCCGCTTGGCTGGTGGGTGTCCTGTTGATCTACGGGGTGCTGCCGCGCCTTCTGCTGATGCTGTTTTGCCGGTGGCGCTGGAAAACCGGGCAGGCGAAGTTGCATCTGGACCTGAACCTGCCCGGCTATGCCCAACTGCGCGAGCGATTGATGCCCACCAGCGAGCGCCTGGGCATCAGTGATGCAGCGCCGGAGCAAATTCATCGCGTGGAACGCGGTGTCACTGACCAGCAAAGCGACGGCGCCCTGCTGGTCGCCATCGAACTGGATGGCCAGCGTCCATGGCCTCCGCAATTGCCGAAAAGCGTGGCCAACGCCGGTGTCCTCGACAGCCGTGAATCGCGTAACCGACTCCTCGAACAATTGAGCCGTTTTCCACCCGCGCGTCTGGTCATCGCTTGCGACCCACGTCGCTCGCCGGACCGTGGCAGCCTCGCGCTGATCGCCGAACTGGCGCGCAATGCTGGCGCCACCCGTGTCTGGCTGCTGCAAGCGCCACCCGGCGAAGCGCTGGATGCCGAACGACTGGGTGACTGGCACGTCGCATTGCAGCAGCTGGAGTTACCGTTCGCCGATTGCGCGCCGATGAACTGGCTGGAGACCGGTCATGAGTAACGCCTGGAAGGCCCCATTGAAACTCGCTGTGGTCGGCCACACCAACGTCGGCAAAACCTCATTGCTGCGCACCCTGACCCGTGATGTCGGCTTCGGCGAAGTGTCCCATCGTCCCAGCACCACGCGCCATGTCGAAGGCGCACGTTTGTCGGTGGATGGCGAGCCGTTGCTCGACCTCTTCGACACGCCCGGTCTGGAAGACGCCATTGCCCTGCTCGACTACCTCGAACGCCTGGAGCGTCCTGGCGAACGCCTCGACGGCCCGGCACGCCTGGCGCGATTCCTTGAGGGCAGTGAAGCCCGGCAGCGCTTTGAGCAGGAAGCCAAAGTGTTGCGGCAACTGCTCACCTGCGACGCCGGCCTCTATGTGATCGATGCCCGCGAACCGGTGCTGGCCAAGTACCGCGATGAACTGGAAGTGCTGGCCAGTTGCGGCAAACCGCTGCTGCCGGTGCTGAACTTCGTCAGCAGTGCCAATCACCGCGAGCCGGATTGGCGTGAAGCATTGGCGCGTCTGGGCTTGCATGCCCTGGTGCGTTTCGACAGCGTCGCACCGCCGGAAGATGGCGAACGTCGCCTCTATGAAAGCCTCGCTTTGTTGCTGGAAAACTCCCGTGAACAGCTTGAGCGATTGATCGCCGATCAACAGGCTCAACGCCTGGCCCGCCAGCAAAGCGCAGAGCGGCTGATTGCCGAATTGCTGATTGATTGCGCCGCCTGCCGACGCAGCGTGGCCAGCGATGCGGAGCTGGAACAGCACGCCATCATCGATCTGCACAAAGCCGTGCGCCAACGGGAACAACGTTGCGTTGAAGCGCTGCTCAAGCTTTACGCGTTTCGTCCACAGGATGCTGCGGCCAGTGATCTGCCGCTGCTTGATGGCCGTTGGGGCGATGATCTGTTCAACCCGGAAACCCTGAAACAGCTCGGTGTGCGGGTCGGCAGCGGGATCGCAGCCGGCGCGGCAGCCGGGGCCGGAGTCGACTTGCTGGTGGGCGGCCTGACACTTGGCGCAGCAGCACTGGCCGGCGCGATTGCCGGTGGCGCACTGCAAACCGTTCGCAGCTATGGCAGCCGGTTAATAGGCAAGATTAAAGGCCAGCGAGAACTGACCATCGATGACAGCGTGCTGCGGTTGTTGGCATTACGTCAGCGCCAGTTGCTACAGGCGCTGAATGCGCGTGGGCACGCGGCAATGAACAGCATTCATGTTGCTACACCCCAAGATAAAACCTGGCGCGAAGGCAAGCTGCCCGAGGCATTGAACAAGGCTCGGGCGCATCCGCAATGGTCTTCACTGAATCCGCAGGCGAAGTTGAATCAGGCGCAAAGGCAGGAGCAGATTGAGGTGTTGGCGCAGCAGTTGTGAGCTTCGATGCTTGTGGTGTTTGGGCTGGCCCCATCGCGAGCAGGCTCGTTCCTGCATTGGAATGCGCTCCCCCTGTAGGAGTGAGCCGGCCCCGGGCGGCGTTCCGACGATGGCCACGACGCGGTTTCAGCTTCGCTCACCACCAGCCAACCTTCAAAAACTCACGCACCAACGCACTAACCCGGTTTCGATCCGTGCGATCCGCCCGGCCATCGTTGTCGACGTCAGTACTCAACACCACCTCATACGCTCCATCGTTATCAAGGTCGTGCACCGCCGCTTTATAGGCAATTTGCGACCCTTCATGAAAGTGCAACCGCACCGTTTCCGGGGTGCCATCGGCGCTGGGGTTTTGCGAGAAGATTCGCAAATGCCGCGCCTCGCTTTCGCCAGCGTTGTACCAGGCACATTTCAAATAGGTGGTACCCAAGCGCTTCAGTCTTTGCAGGTCCGCTTGCGTGGCTACGCGCTGTAGCTGCTCATCTTCATAAAAGCGGAAATCCAGCGTATCGGCTTGCCCGTTACCACTTCGATCCTGTGCGATGACTTTTAGATAACGCATCCATGCGCTCCTGTCGAAAAGATCAGCCTGGACCTGATCGTCCCTACGGTCCATGCGCCCGTTCTCTATTGCACGTGGGACAATTCAACTCACTTCGCGAGATAACAGACCGACAGCCTTGTGCTTCAAGATATCGAGGTCGATCACCGGCACGCGCATCTCTTTAGCCAACTCATCCCACTGCCGCATGCGCAAACTGACTTCGCACAGAGGATCTTGCTCGAAGGCTTCTGCCTCGGCAGAGGTCATCACCCCGCCCTGATATTCCAGAGTACGGCGACTGGCCTCGCTCAAACGCTCGAAGTACCCCGGCTCTTTCAGCGTCAGATAGCGCTTGGCCTGCACGTGGTATTCCACTAGTCGCGCCATGCGTTCGCTGAAACCGGCACGGCGCAGGTAATCGGCACCCAGTCGTTCGTGGCTGACAACGCCAAAGCCGCCCATGTTCTCGGCGCTTTCGACGCAGATGTGCCCGATATCATGAAAGAAAGCGGCCAGCACCACTTCATCATCGAAGCCTTCAGCCATCGCCAGTTGCGCCGCCTGGGACATGTGCTCGATCTGTGACACCGGTTCGCCAATGTAATCGCTGGCGCCAAAGCGTTCGTACAGACCGAACACCTCGGTGATCACCTGTTCGTGGTTACTCATCAACGCTCTCCCAACAAAGTCGCCACATTACGTTCAGCCATCGCTGGCCCGACGCTCATGCCAACACCGGTATGCATCAGCGCCACGCTCAATCCCGGTGCTGGTCGCAGGAATGAAAACGGCCCAGGCCCTCGTGATCCATAGACACCCTGCCAGCGTTCAACCACTTGCACCTTGCAACGCAGCGTCTGCTCGGCCAGTTCGATCATCCAGTCGTCCACTTGCTCGACGTTAAACGGCGACGGATCGCTGCTGTAGTGGTGGGAGTCGCCGATGATCAATTCGCCATATGGCGTCGGACTGATCAGCAAGTGAATGCCGTTGTCATGCAGATGCGGCTCGTCTCGCAGAATCTGCGCCTGCACCGCCGCCGCTTCCGGCAGATCGGCGAAGGCGCCGTAGTGCACGCAACTCAATCCGGTGAGCAACGCATGTTGCAGGTTAAGGTTGATCTGCGGGCGAGCGCGGAGCATTTGCAGACGGCAAATTTGTGGGTTGAGTGCGGCGATTGGCTCGGCCAGCAAGGTCTGATAATCGTGTCCGGAGCACACGATGATCTGCTCGGCGCTGAAGGTGCCGGCAGTGCTGTGCAAACGACCCGGCTCGATGTCGCGGACCAGGGTCGAAAAGTGAAAGGTGACGCCGAGTTCGTGGCGCAGGTAATCAATCAGCACCGGAATCGCCTCCCGGGAATACAGTTGCTGATCGTCCATCCCGTGCAACGCGGCGCGGTGATGGCTGAACTGGCCGCCGTACAGATCACGCAACGCCGCGCCGCGCAGCAGCTCGACGCGGTAACCGTGCTCCACAGCGCGGCCGACGCAAAAGGCTTCCAGCAGGTGTTCTTCCGCTTCGGTGCGGGCGAACAGGTACGAACCGTTGCGTTTGAGTTGCAGGCCGGCGAGTTGCGCCCACTGGCCCCAGATCTCGCGGCTGGCCTTGGCCAGTTCGAGCATCGGGCCGGGTGGCTGGCCGGTGACAAGGGCCTGGCCGAAGTTGCGCACCGAGGCACCCAAAGGTGTTTCGCTGCGTTCGAAGACGGTGACCTTTAGACCGCGTTTGGCGGCGGCGTAGGCGTGGGACAGGCCGAGGATGCCGGCGCCTACGATCAGCATGTGGTTGTGGTGTGTCATGGTGTTTTTGCTCTGAATTCGAGACCGCTATCGCGAGCAGGCTCGCTCCCACACTTGATCGGGGATAGCCCCAAATTTCCATCCACTGGAGATCCAATGTGGGAGCGAGCCTGCTCGCGAAGAGACCCTGTCAGCCAATGAAGATCTTACTTGGCAACCACTTTCTCGGACTTGCCGTCATAGCGCTTACGCCATTCGGTCAGGATTTCATCGCGATTCTTGGAAGCCCAGGCAAAGTCGTTCTTGATCAAGCGCTGCTCATAATCGGCCGGCAATTCAGTCTGCGGCTTGGCGATCCCAGGCTGGGCAAGAACAGCGAAGTTCTCTTTATAAAGCTCCATCGCCGCAGGGCTGGCCGAGAAGTCAGCCAGCTTCTTCGCCGCGTCTTCATGCGGTGTGCCCTTGATCACGGCGGTTGCTTCGATCTCCCAGCCCAGGCCTTCTTTCGGCAGGATGATGTCCAGCGGTGCGCCTTGGCGCTTCAGCTGAACGGCCGGGTATTCAAAGGAAATACCAATCGGGAATTCGCCGGCAGCTGCCAGTTTGCAAGGCTTGGAACCGGAGTGAACGTACTGGCCGATGTTCTGGTGCAGACCGTCCATGTACGCCCAGCCCTGCTTCTCGCCGAAGGTTTGCAGCCAGGCGCTGACGTCGAGGAAACCGGTGCCGGACGAGGCCGGGTTAGGCATGACGATTTTGCCTTTGTACTCAGGCTTGGTCAGGTCTTGCCAGCTCACGGGTTTGGTCAAACCCTGCTTCTCGGCTTCGACGGTGTTGAAGCAAATGGTCGCGGCCCAGACATCCATGCCGACCCAGGCTGGCGGGTTAGCAGCATCGCGGTAGTTGCCGCCGATTTTGCCCAGATCCTTCGGCGCGTAGCTTTGCAGCATGCCTTGCTGGTCGAGGATCGCCAGGCTCGAAGCGGCCAGGCCCCAGACGGCGTCGGCTTGTGGGCGGGCTTTTTCGGCCAGCAACTTGGCGGTGATGATCCCGGTGGAATCACGTACCCATTTGATTTCGACGTCCGGATTGGTCTTTTCGAACGCTGCCTTGTAAGCGGTCAGTTGTTCAGCTTCGAGGGCGGTGTACACCGTCAACTCGGTTTTCGCCGCGAAGGCGTTCAGGCTGAAAGCGGAGAGAACAGCAGCGGCCAGGGCCAGGGGCTTGAACATGATCGTTTTCCTGTTGTTGAGTTGAGTGGGTTGTACAAAATCAATGGCCAGGCGCGGTCTGCCGCCAGGCCTGAGAGCGGCGCAGCAAACCGCGCGAAGCCCAGGCCAGCAGCAGGGACACGCCCGCCGAGGTGAACAGAATCAGGGTCGACATTGCCGCCGCGCCGCCGACATTGCCGGCGTCATCCATGTTCAGCACCGCCACCGCCGCGAGGATGGTGTCGGGGCTGTAGAGGAAGATCGCTGCCGAGACCGTGGTCATGGCCGAGACGAACAGGTAGCGCACGATGTCCAGCAGCGCCGGCAGGCAGATCGGCACGGTGACCCGCAGGTAGTGCCGGTACAGCGGCGCCTTGAGCGACAACGCGGCGGCTTCGAACTCGGCGTCGAGCTGACGCAGCGCAGTGGTTGCGGTCATTTGTGCGGTGGTCAAATAGTGAGCAATGGTGCAGACCACCAGCAAAGTCATGGTCCCATAGAGCACATGCAGCGGGTTGCCGGTGAGATTGAAGAAGAAGACGTAACCCAGGCCCAGCACCAGTCCCGGCACCGCCATCGGTATGAAACTGAGCATGCGCAGGGTCAGGTTCAGTCCGCGCTGGCCCTTGGTTTTTTCCATCAGGTACGCGCCGGTGAAGATCAGCACGCTGCCGATCAACGCTGTGCACAACGCCATCTTCACGCTGTTGCCGTACGCCAGCCAGCCGCCGCCCGCCGTGTCGTTGAACTGGTAGTGGTTGAGCGAGAGCGACAGGTTGTACGGCCAGAATTTGACCAGCGAAGAGAATATCGCCATGCCGAACACCAGCAGCAACGCCGCGCTGATCAGCAACACGATGCCCAGGTAGCAGCCGTCGCGCAGTTTCGATGGCGCAGGCTTGAAGACTTGCGCACGCCCGCTCATGGAGTCGCCGTGACGTCGACGCAACCAGGCATCGACGCCGAAGCTGAACAACGCCGGCAGCAACAACACCATGCCAATCAATGCGCCTCGACCGAATTGCTGCTGACCGACCACGGCTTTGTAAGCTTCCAGGGCCAGCACTTGATAGTCGCCACCGACCACCACGGGCACGCCGAAGTCGGTGATGGTCAACGTGAAGACCAGGCAGAACGCGGCGAACACGGCCTGACGCGTCGCCGGCCAGGTAATGCTGCGGAAGGCTTTCGCCGGGCTCGCGCCCATGCTGGAGGCGGCATCGAACAGTCGCGCATCCGCCAGGGACAGCGCCGACAGCAGAATCATCAAGGCGTGTGGGAAGGTGTAGATCACCTCGCCCAGCACAATGCCCCAGAAGCCGTAGATATTGTCCGAGAGCAAACTGCGCAACAGGCCCTGATTGCCGAACAGATAGACCAGTGCAATACCGGGCAGCATCGACGGCGCCATCAATGGCAGCAGCGAAATCCCGCGCCAGATCCCCTTGCCGGGAATCAATGTGCGTTGCAGGGCGTAGGCAAACAGATAGGCCAGCGGTACGACAATCGCCGCGACGCTGAGGGAAACCTTGAGGCTATTTCCTAACAGCCAGTGGAAATTCTCGCTGGTCACCAAATCCCACGCGGCCACCAGGCCACCGCCCTGCCCGGCTTCGGAGCTGAAGCCGCGCCAGAAGATCGCCAGCAACGGCATCAACACAGCGACGCCGAGCAATATCAGCAACAGGACTTTGCCGCCGACCACGAACACCCGGTCGCCGATTCCGACACGGGAGATCTGCCGAACCTGCTTGTGCGGTATCGGCAGCGCGATGTTCGCGCTCATCAGGCAAACACCTGCAAGCTGCGAGGCGGCAAGGCGACCATAATCTGCTGCGCGCCGAGGCGCGGCATGGCTTCCGGCGCCAGTTCGGCCAGCAATGGGTGACCTGGCAATTGGTCGAGTTCGAAGCTCATGCGGCAACGGTTGCCGAGGAAGGTGATTTCGCGCACTTTGGCCGGGAACAGGTTTTCTTCGTGTACCAGCGGATTGACGTTGATCGCCTCGGGGCGGCAGAACAACCGGCCGGAGGCGGTTTTCGCACTGCCATCGGCCAGGCGCATATTCAGCCCGCCGACCTGGGCGTGGCTGTCACTGCTGCGGCGGAACGGCAGCCAATTGCCTTGGCCGACGAACTCCGCCACAAACGGTGTGGCCGGACGGTCGTAGATTTCCTGCGGCGTGGCGTACTGCTCGACCTTGCCGTTGTTCATCACGGCAATGCGGTCGGCCATCAGCATGGCCTCGTCCTGATTGTGCGTGACCATCAGGGTGGTGATGCCGAGGTTGCGCTGCAATTGGCGCAGCTCGGTGCACAGGTGCTCGCGAACCCGGGCGTCGAGCGCCGACATCGGTTCGTCCAGCAGCAATAGTGAGGGCGCTGGCGCCAGGGCTCGGGCCAGGGCGACGCGTTGCTGTTGGCCGCCGGACAATTGGCCGGGGTACTTTTTCTCACTGCCGATCAGGCCGACCAGTTCCAGCATCTGACCGACACGCTTGCGCACTTCATCACGACCGCTGCCCGCGAGGCCGTAGGCAATGTTCGCTTCGACGGTGAGATTGGGGAACAGCGCGTAGGACTGGAACAGAATGCCGTAGTCCCGCGCCTGGGGTGCCAGGTGGGAAACGTCGCGATCACCGAGGTACAACTCGCCGCTGTCCTGTTTTTCCAGGCCGGCGATGCAGCGCAGTAATGTAGTTTTGCCACAACCTGATGGACCGAGCAGACACACCAGTTCACCGGCCGCCACGTCGAGGGAAACATTATCCAGTGCGGTGAAGGCACCGAAGCGTTTCTGTACGCCGCGCACCTTCATCGGGGCGCCGGGATTGGTCAGGGCAGTTGCGATCGAGTGGTTCATGGACAGGCCTCATCAAGCAGATGAAGGCCATCCTAGGGATGTAATGCGTCCGTCATGTGGCAGTGAGGCAAAAAAGGCTGATAGTGGTATTCAGGGATTTGGGTTGAGCGATGCGTTGTCTGGACTGACGCCATCGCGGGCAAGCCTCGCTCCTACAGGGGCAGGCGATCAACCTGTAGGAGCGAGGCTTGCCCGCGAAGAGGCCCGCACAGTCACCACACGTCTCAGGCCGGGGCCATTTCCTGTGCCAACCCGAGAAACGCCGCCGGCAGCCGCGCACCTTTGCGCTCCTTGAGGCAATACAGGTACTCGGGAATCTGCGGCGCATTTTCGATGGTCAGCACCCGCAGTTGCGGATCATGCGGCACTTCCTGCCGGGCAATGATGCTGATGCCGATGTTGCGCAGCACCGCCTCACGAATCGACTCGCGGCTGCCAATCTCCAGCAGCGGCCCGAAACTCACCCCGGCGCTGGCCAGCAACTCTTCGGTCAAGCGCCTAGTGGTCGAGCCCGACTCGCGCATCAATAATGTATGCCCGGCCAACGCACTGAGCGGCACATGGTCGTGAACCGCCAGCGGATGATTGCGATGCACCGCCAGCACCAGCGGATCGCTGCCGAGCACCCGGCGAATCAGTCGCGCGTCGTCCAGCAACTGCGACGACGCAGCGACATCGACCCGGTAATCCTCCAGCGCTTCGAGCACCTGTTGAGAGTTGCCGATTTCTACCGACACTTCCACTTGCGGCAAGCGCTCACGAAAAGTCTTCACCAGATCCAGGATGTAATACGGCGCCGTGGCCGCAATACGCAGCGTGCCCTGGACCTGACCGCTGTTACGCAGGAAAAACTCGATGTCGGCTTCCTGCTGCAACAACGCCTTGACCATCGGCAGCAACCGCGCGCCTTCATCGCTGACGCTGAGGCGGCGGCCGCCACGGTAAAACAGTTCAACCGAATACTGATTTTCCAGGTTACGAATCTGCGTCGTCACCGTGGGCTGGCTCAGACCGAGCTTCTTCGCCGCCAGGGTAATGCTGCCCAGGCGGGCCACCATGTAAAACGCCTTCAGCTCGGCACTCAGCACACCCGTCCCTCATCGCTTATTTGCGCAACAGGCGCAAACCATTGAACACCACCAACAGGCTCACGCCCATGTCGGCGAACACCGCCATCCACATGGTGGCGATCCCGGCGAAGGTTACCCCAAGAAAGATCGCCTTGATCACCAATGCCAGGGCAATGTTCTGTTTAAGGATGCTGGAGGTTTGTCGCGACAGCCGAATGAACGCTGGAATCTTGCGCAAATCGTCGTCCATCAGGGCGACATCGGCGGTTTCGATGACAGTGTCGGTACCGGCTGCGGCCATGGCAAAACCGATCTCGGCCCGGGCCAGTGCCGGCGCGTCGTTGATGCCATCGCCGACCATGCCGACGTTATGCCCCTGCGCATAAAGGGCTTCGATGGCTTGCAGTTTGTCGGTGGGCAACAGATCGCCCTTGGCTTCGTCGATGCCCACTTGCGCGGCAATCGCCTGAGCGGTGTGGACGTTGTCGCCGGTGAGCATCAGGGTTTTGATGCCCAGATCATGCAGTTGCTGGATCGCTTCGCGGCTGGATTCCTTGACCGTATCCGCAACGGCGAACAACGCCAACGGACCGGATTTGTCGAGCAGCAGCACCACCGACTTGCCTTGTTTCTCCAGCGCGAACAGCTTCTCTTCCAGCGCTGGCGAGCAGAGGTTCAGCTCTTCCACCAGACGATGGTTGCCCAAGTGGTAGGTCTGGCCGTTGATGTCACCGCGCACCCCGCGACCGGCCAGCGCTTCGAAGTTATCCACAATCAGCGGCGCGAATGGTTTATCCACAGCCGCGTTGGCGATTGCCAGCGACACTGGGTGATCCGAACGACCGGCCAGCGCTGCGGCGATTGCCGGAGCGGTTTCGTCGGCAGTCGGGTCAAGCGACAGGTAATCGGTTTGCACCGGTTTGCCGTGGGTGATCGTGCCGGTCTTGTCCAAGGCCAGGTAATCGAGCTTGTAACCGCCCTCCAGATAGACCCCCCCCTTGACCAGAATCCCTTTACGAGCCGCTGCCGCGAGGCCGCTGACGATGGTCACCGGGGTAGAAATCACCAGTGCACAGGGGCACGCGACCACCAGCAACACCAGCGCGCGATAAATCCAGTCGAACCAGACGGCGCCCATGAACAGCGGCGGAATCACGGCCACCGCGAGGGCCAGGATAAACACCGCTGGCGTGTAGATTTTCGAGAAACTGTCGACGAAACGCTGGGTCGGCGCCCGCGCGCCCTGAGCCTGCTCGACGGCGTGGATGATGCGCGCCAGCGTCGAATTGTTGGCCGCTGCGGTCACGGCATATTCAAGAGATCCCGCCTGATTGATGGTGCCGGCGAAGACTTTGTCGCCGACGGTCTTCTCCACCGGCAGGCTTTCGCCCGTAATCGGCGCCTGATCAATGGTCGAACTGCCCACAACCACTTCACCGTCGAGACCGATCCGCTCACCGGGACGTACTCGAACTCGCGCACCCCGTTCGATGGTTTTGACGTCCTGCTCGACCCAACTGCCGTCGGCCAACTGCACCGTGGCCTGTTCCGGGGTCATCTGCATCAAGCCACTGATGGCGTTACGCGCACGATCCAGGGATTTGGCTTCGATCAACTCGGCCACGGTGAACAGGAACATCACCATCGCCGCTTCCGGCCACTGCCCGATCAGGATCGCGCCGGTCACAGCGATGCTCATCAGTGCGTTGATGTTGAGGTTGAGGTTCTTCAGGGCGATCCAGCCCTTTTTGTACGTGGTCAGCCCGCCGCAGAGGATCGAGACCAGCGCGATGACCGCCACCACCCAGTTGGGCGCGGCATTGGTGAAATGGATGACCTCGGCGGCCAGCGCTCCCACACCAGACAGTGCCAATGGCCACCACGGTTTTTTCTCGGGAGTCGGCGCAGGTGCTTCGACGCCCTGCTCCAGCGGCTCGGCAACCATGCCCAACGACTTGATCGCCTCGATGATCGGCGCGGTACCTGGCAGGTCGTGGGTCACGCCCAATACCCGGTTGATCAGGTTGAACTCCAGCTGCTGCACACCGGCGAGTTTGCCGAGTTTGTTCTGAATCAGCGTCTGCTCGGTCGGACAGTCCATCGCATCGATGCGAAAGCTGCTCAGGCGTGCACCGGCGTTTGGCGTTTCGCTCAACTTGATCAGCGACGGTGCCGCCACTTTGGCGGAACAGCAGGAATCGCCGTGCCCGCCATGCTCATGCTTCTGCACAGGCTGCAGCTTGTGGCTGTGATCGTGCCTAGCCTCGTGTGTGTGGGTGTGTCGGGAATCGCTCATCGGGTCGCGTCCATGAAGGTGCCTGTTGCCAAGTAAAGACCCTGTAGCCACTATAGGGTCAAGCACCCATTTGGAGATTGCCGTCATGAAGATCGGAGAACTGGCCAGGCTCACCGACTGCGCCGTGGAAACCATCCGCTATTACGAACGCGAAAACCTGCTGCCGGAACCGGCCCGCAGCGACGGCAACTACCGCGTCTATACCCAGGCCCACGCCGAACGCCTGACGTTTATCCGCAACTGCCGCACCCTCGACATGACGCTCGAGGAAATCCGCAGCTTGTTGGCCCTGCGCGACAGTCCGCAGGATCAGTGTGAAAGCGTGAATGCGTTGATCGACGAGCACATCCACCACGTCAAAGCGCGGATCGATGGATTACTGGCATTGCAGACACAACTGCTCGACCTGCGCCAACGCTGTGGCGAAGGGCCGGAGATTGAACAGTGTGGGATTTTGCAGCGGTTGGAAGTCAGTGGCGGGGTTGTGGCGACGGAGGTGGAGCATTCCCATGTCGGGAGGAGCCACGGCCATTGAGCACACTCCATAACCACTGTGGGAGCGAGCCTGCTCGCGAATGCGGTCAATCATTCAACATTGATGTCGACTGACACACCGTATTCGCGAGCAGGCTCGCTCCCACATTAGGTTTACGGGGGTTTTTTAGACCGCCATTGGCGCCGTCATCGGCGCGTGGTGCTGATAACCCTCAAGCGAGAAATCGCCCGGTTCGATCAGCTCCAGCCACTCCGGCTGATAAACGCCAGTCTCGGCAAACTCCGGCACACGGTCGCTGATCACCAGTTTCGGCATCGGGAACGGCTCGCGCTTGAGCTGTTCATTGAGCATGTCCAAATGGTTTTCGTAGACGTGCGCATCACCAATGAAATAGGTGAACCAGCGCGGCGTGTAGCCGGTCAGGCGACCGATCAGGCTCAGCAGCGCGGCGCCCTCGGTGAGGTTGAACGGCGTGCCCAGGCCCAGGTCGTTGGAGCGGATGTAGAGGGTCAGGGAGATTTCCTTGGTCTCGACATTCGGATGGAATTGGTACAGCAAATGGCACGGCGGCAGGGCCATTTCATCGAGTTGGGCGACGTTCCAGCCGTGAAACAGGATACGGCGGCTGCCCGGATCCTTGATGATGGTGTCGACGCACTGGCGGATCTGGTCAATCGCCTTGTACAGCACCACATAAGCCTGACCGTCTTCTTCGCCTTCAGCGATCTGGCGGTAGCCTTGGTTCAGCGTCTGCTCGATTGCGGCTTGGTTGCTGACCGGGATCTGCTTGTACGCCGGCCATTTGCGCCATTGCACGCCGTAGATCTCGCCGAGGTCGTCTTCGCCCTGACGGAACGGGTTGGCCAGCCACTGCGCATTTTCGTTGGCGTTCTGGTCCCAGACCTTGCAGCCCAGCGCACGGAATTCGGCGGCGTTATTCACGCCACGCAGAAAACCACACATCTCGCCAATGGCCGATTTGAACGCCATTTTGCGAGTGGTGATCGCCGGGAACCCTTCTTTCAGGTCATAACGCAGCATCGCGCCGGGAAAGCTGATGGTGTTCACGCCGGTGCGATTGGCTTGCTTGGTGCCGTTCTTGATGACGTGGGCGACCAGTTCGAGATATTGCTTCATGAGTTACCTGTGTCCTTGAACCCGGAGGCCGTCGCCTCCGGGATTCGAATTTATACGGCCGCCGCTGGGGTCGCCGGGGCGCGGTGGTACGCCAGCCAGATCAGGAACAGGCCGCCGACGATCATCGGTACGCAGAGCACTTGGCCCATGGTCAGCCAGTTCCAGGCCAGATAGCCCAGTTGCGCGTCCGGTACGCGGACGAATTCGACGATGAAACGGAAGATGCCGTAGAACAGCGCAAACATCCCGGACACCGCCATGGTTGGCCGCGGCTTGCGCGAGAACAACCACAAGATCAGGAACAGCGCCACGCCTTCGAGCGCGAACTGGTACAGCTGCGACGGGTGGCGCGGCAACTGCGACGGATCGCTGAACGGCGGGAAGATCATCGCCCATGGCACGTCGGTCGGCTTGCCCCACAATTCGGCGTTGATGAAGTTACCGATACGCCCGGCACCCAGGCCAATCGGCACCATTGGCGCGACGAAATCCATCAGCTGGAAAAACGACTTGTTGTTCTTTTTACCAAACCACAACGCCGCGAGCATCACGCCGATGAACCCACCGTGGAACGACATACCGCCCTTCCAGACTTCGAAAATCAGCGTCGGGTTGGCCAGGTAGGCGTGCAGATCGTAGAACAGCACATACCCCAAACGGCCGCCGACAATGACGCCCATCGACATCCAGAAGACCATGTCGGAGAGTTTCTCCTTGGTCCAGGTCGGGTCGAACCGGTTCAACCGGCGAGACGCCAGCAGCCAAGCGCCGCCAATGCCGACCAGGTACATCAACCCGTACCAGTGGATTTTCAGCGGACCGATGGCCAGGGCCACCGGGTCGATCTGCGGGTAAGGCAGCATTGCGACTCCTCGTTAGAGTTGAAACCAAAATTCCCGGGCGACGCTGCCACCTCAGGATTAAGCCAGGATTGTGCCGTGCATCAGAGCAAGAAATTCAGGCCAACGCAGAACAGCAAAGCGGCAAACAGTCTTTTCAGCAACTTCGGCGACAGCCTGTGGGCCAATCGCGCACCGATACGGGCGAAAAACATGCTGGTCAGAGCGATCCCCAGCAGCGCCGGCAAATAAATAAATCCGAGACTATGGGCCGGCAACAACGGATCGTGCCAGCCCAGAATCATGAAACTTAATGCACTGGCCAACGCGATGGGCAGACCGCAGGCCGATGATGTGGCCACAGCTTGTTGCATCGGCACACTGCGCCAGGTCAGAAACGGTACGGTCAATGAGCCGCCACCAATCCCGAAAATCGCCGAAGCCCAGCCAATCACGCTGCCTGCGAGGGTCAGACCGAGTTTACCTGGCACCGTTCGACTGGCCTTGGGTTTGACGTCCAGCGCCAGCTGCGCAGCGATGACCAGGGCGAATACACCGATGATCTTCTGCAGGTTCGGCCCGGAGATCGCCTCGGCCGTCAGCGCGCCGAAACCGGCGCCGATCAGAATGCCAACGGTCATCCAGACGAAAATCGGCCAACGCACCGCGCCACGACGCTGGTGTTCGCGCACAGCGTTGATCGACGTAAAGATAATCGTCGCCAGGGACGTGCCGACCGCCAAGTGGGTCAGGATCGACGTGTCAAAGCCCTGCAAGGTGAAACTGAATACCAACACGGGGACGATGATGATCCCGCCACCCACCCCAAACAATCCGGCCAGCACGCCTGCGCAGGCGCCCAGCGCCAGATAGAGCAGAAATTCCATGCCTGCATCCCACTCTTCACCCAAACCGGAGCGGCATGGTAACGGATGCATGGCCTTGGGCTCCACTGGATGGCGATGGATACCCGCGTGATGTCTGCGTAGAGTGGGCAAAAAACACACAAGGACCACCTTATGTGCCTGATTGTCTTCGCCTGGCGACCCGGCCACGCCCAGCCGCTGATCGTGGCCGCCAACCGCGACGAGTTCTATGCCCGCCCGAGCCTGCCCCTGGCGCAATGGCCCGAAGCGCCACACGTTTATGCCGGCCGAGACCAGGAAGCCGGCGGCACCTGGCTCGGTATCGGCGCGAACGGGCGCTTCGCCGCGCTGACCAACATCCGTGATCCCCATCAACCGCCGTCGCGCAAATCGCGGGGTGAGCTGGTGGCTGGTTTTCTGTTAGGCGACAAACCTATAGATGACTATTTGGACGATGTTGTCAGACGTTCGCTGGAATATTCCGGGTTTAATCTGTTGATCGGCAATGCCAACGAGCTGTGGTATTTCAATGCGCGGGCGTCTGAGGCGGTGATGCTGGCACCCGGTGTTTATGGACTGTCGAATGCCGGGCTGGATACACCGTGGCCGAAATTGCTCAAGGCGCGGGCGGCGCTGAAAGAAGTGCTGGAGGACCCGCAGCCGCAGGCATTGTTGGCGTTATTGGCAGATTCCCAGACCGCGCCGTTTGCCGAACTGCCGGACACCGGGGTTGGGCTGGCGACCGAGACGTTGTTGTCGAGTGTGTTTATTGCCAGTCAGAGTTATGGGACGCGGGCGAGTACGGCGCTGATTGTTCAGGCGGATGGGTCGCGGCATATGGTCGAAAGGAGTTTCGGGCCGTATGGCGGGCATCTGGGGGAAGTGGAGATCAGGGTTTAGTTTTGTGTTGTGGGACGGGCCCCATCGCAGGGTTTGGTGTTGATCACAAATTAGTGGACCAACCCAAATCCTGTGGGAGCTGGCTTGCCTGCGATGGCGGCATCAGCCTTTTAGAGAGTCTTGACCGAAGCCGGATTAATCATCCGCGCCAACCCGAGATTCTTCAGCGCCAGTTGCAGCGAGCTGTGGATAACTTGCGGGTTGTCGATGGTCATCAGCTCCGCGAGCAAATCCTTGGCCTTGCTCAAGTTGATCTGCCGCAGCATCCACTTCACTTTCGGCAAGTTGGTGGCGTTCATCGACAGGCTGTCGAAGCCCATCGCCATCAACAGCACCGCCGCTGCCGGATCGCCGGCCATTTCACCGCAGATGCTCACAGGCTTGCCTTCGGCATGGGCGTCACGCACCACGTTCTGCAACGCCTGAAGCACCGCCGGGTGCAGGTAGTCGTAAAGATCGGCCACCCGCGGGTTGTTACGGTCCACGGCCAGCAGGTACTGGGTCAGGTCGTTGGAACCGACCGACAGGAAGTCCACTTGCCGCGCCAGCTCCTTGGTCTGGTACACCGCCGCCGGAATCTCGATCATCACGCCAACCGGCGGCATCGGAACATCGGTGCCTTCGTCGCGGACTTCGCCCCAAGCCCGGTGAATCAGGTGCAGGGCTTCTTCGAGTTCGTGGGTGCCGGAGATCATCGGCAACAGAATCCGCAGGTTGTTCAAGCCTTCACTGGCCTTGAGCATGGCGCGGGTCTGCACCAGAAAAATTTCCGGATGGTCGAGGGTGACGCGAATGCCGCGCCAGCCGAGGAACGGGTTGTCTTCCTTGATCGGGAAGTACGACAACGCCTTGTCGCCACCGATGTCCAGGCTGCGCATGGTGACCGGTTGCGGGTGGAACGCGGCGAGCTGCTCGCGGTAAATCGCCAGCTGTTCTTTTTCACTCGGGAAGCGCTGATTGATCATGAACGGCACTTCGGTGCGGTACAGACCCACGCCTTCAGCGCCGCGCTTCTGCGCCCGCGCCACGTCTGCCAGCAGGCCGGTGTTGACCCACAGCGGCATGCGGTGGCCATCGAGGGTCACGCACGGCAAGTCACGCAGTGCATCCAGCCCCAGGGCCAGTTGTTTTTCTTCCTCGACCACTTCAGCGAACTGCTTGCGCAGCACTTCACTCGGGTTGGTGTAGACCTCGCCGTGGTAGCCGTCGACGATCATCTGAATGCCGTCGACTTTCGAATACGGCAAGTCGACCAGGCCCATTACCGTCGGGATGCCCATGGCACGCGCCAGGATTGCCACGTGGGAGTTGCCGGAACCGAGTACCGACACCAGGCCCACCAGCTTGCCTTCCGGCACCTCGCCGAGCATCGCCGGCGTCAGTTCTTCGCTGACCAGAATGGTGTTGTCGGGGTAAACCAGGGTTTGCTGACGCTCTTCCTGCAAATAGGCGAGCAAGCGGCGACCGAGGTCTTTGACGTCCGAGGCACGCTCACGCAGGTAGGCGTCGTCCATCAATTCGAAACGGTTGACGTGATCGGTGACCACTTGGCGCAATGCGCCCTGGGCCCACTGACCAGTCTTGATCACGGTCGTGACTTCGCTGCCCAACGCGGCATCGTCGAGCATCATCAAGTAGACGTCGAACAAGGCGCGCTCTTCCGGGCGCAACTGCGTCGCGAGCTTGGTCGACAATGCGCGCATGTCGGCGCGCACGCCTTCGATGGCGGTCTTGAACAGCCCGAGCTCGGCCTCGATGTCGGTGATGGTCTTGTCCGGCACCACGTCCAGATCGGCTGGCGGAAGCATGACCACCGCCGTACCGACCGCCGCACCCGGTGAACCCGGGACGCCGACGAACTTGGCTTCCTGAATGCCCTTGCCCTGACGGCCCAGACCCCGGATCGAACCGGTCGCCTCGGCGTGGGCGATAACACCGGCGAGCTGCGCGCTCATGGTCACGAGGAAAGCTTCTTCACCTTCATCGAACTGGCGGCGTTCTTTTTGCTGAATGACCAACACACCGACGACGCGACGGTGGTGAATGATTGGCGCCCCGAGGAAGGAGGCGTAGCGCTCTTCGCCGGTCTCGGCGAAGTAACGGTAGCGCGGGTGATCCGCGGCGTTTTCGAGGTTCAGGGGTTCTTCACGCGTGCCGACCAGGCCGACCAGACCTTCGTTGGGCGCCATGCTGACCTTGCCGATCGAGCGCTTGTTCAAGCCCTCGGTGGCCATCAGCACGAAGCGGTTGGTCTCAGGGTCCAGCAAGTAGACCGAGCAGACCTGGCTGCCCATGGCCTCTTTGACGCGCAACACAATAATCCCCAACGCCGCCTTGAGATCCTTGGCGGAGTTAACTTCCTGGACGATCTTGCGCAGCGTATTGAGCATGGCTCGGGGTCGAACTCCGTCGTCAGTCGCGCGTTAAAAGGCGCGGGGCAAGCTCTTTGAGAGCGCGTCGATACACCTCGCGCTTGAATGTCACCACCTGGCCCAACGGATACCAATAACTGACCCAGCGCCAGCCATCGAACTCCGGTTTACCGGTCAAATCCATCCGCACCCGCTGCTCGTTGGAGACCAGGCGCAGGAGAAACCATTTCTGTTTCTGGCCGATGCACAGCGGTTGGCTGTGGGTACGGACCAGACGTTGCGGCAAACGATAGCGCAACCAGCCCCGGGTGCAGGCGAGAATTTCAACATCTTCGCGCTCAAGACCCACTTCTTCGTTCAACTCGCGGTACAAGGCATCTTCCGGCGTCTCCTGGGGGTTGATCCCACCCTGAGGAAACTGCCACGCATCTTGATTGATACGGCGAGCCCATAGCACCTGTCCGGCATCATTCGTGAGAATGATCCCGACATTGGGGCGGAAACCATCGGGGTCGATCACGGCAACAACCTCGCAAACGCATGTCGCCGCATTGTTCCACAAAGGTTGTGAAAGCAGCAACGCGCCGACCGACCTTATGTGCACTCTTGTGAAAAGTCCGTATTCTGGGCGCCTTTCTACAGACTTTTCAGCGAGTAACTGCAATGCGCCTGGCTTTATTCGACTTGGACAACACCCTTCTCGGCGGCGACAGTGACCACGCCTGGGGCGATTACCTGTGTGAGCGCGGCTTTCTCGACGCCGTCGCCTACAAGGCCCGCAACGACGAGTTCTATCAGGATTACCTGGCCGGCAAGCTGGATAACGCCGCGTATCTGAACTTCTGCCTGGAAGTCCTCGGCCGCACCGAGATGGCCACGCTGGATCAATGGCACCTGGATTACATGCGCGACTGCATCGAACCGATCGTGTTGCCCAAGGCCATGGCGCTATTGGCCAAACACCGCGAGGCGGGCGACAAGCTGGTGATCATCACCGCGACCAACCGCTTCGTGACCGGACCCATTGCCCAGCGCCTGGGTGTTGAGACCTTGATCGCCACCGAGTGCGAGATGGTCGATGGTCGTTATACCGGGCGCAGCACTGACGTTCCGTGCTTCCGGGAAGGCAAAGTGACGCGGTTGAATCGTTGGCTGGAAGAGACCGGACATTCGCTGGAGGACAGCTATTTCTATAGCGACTCGATGAATGATTTGCCGTTGCTGGAGCAGGTTACACATGCGGTAGCGGTCGATCCTGATCAAAATCTGCGTGCTGAAGCCGAGAAGCGTGGCTGGCCGGTGATCAGTCTGCGCGACTGATTACGCCATCGCGGGCAAGCCCGCGATTGGGTCAACCCGGTCTCAAGCCTTAAACAGGCTTGGCACCCATCAACCCCGCAATAGCGATAAAGCAGACAAAGCTGAACAGCGCCAAGGCAAAGGTAAATCTCCCCACCCCTCCCGGCGCCTTGCGCAACTTATTCAGCCGCACCAACAGCCAAAACCACGCCAGCGCCGCCACGGTGTAAAGCACGCTCGAAGCCAATAACCACGTCTGCCCCAACGACCAGCCCACCAGATGCACCATCCACCAGCCAGTCACCGGCATGCTCAGCAGCGCCAGGCCCATCAACAGCCAGATAAACACGCGTGGTCGTTGCAAAGTGCGGCTTGCCGCCGTCGCGTCGCCATTGCGCCGCGTGCGCCAGACCCAGATCCCCAGGCCCAGCGCGCCGATCAGCAACATCACCGTTGCAACCATGTGCGCCGCTTTAAGGGCAGTTAACGTTTCCATTGTCCGGTTTCCTTATGACCTGCCCTTCAGAGTAGCCACTCAGCCGAGAAACAGCTGATAGGCCGGGTTGTCGCTTTCGTCCCAGTACGGGTAGCCGATGTCCTCAAGGGCCGCCGGCACCAGATGGCGCTCGTCATGTGGCACTTGCAGGCCCGCCACCACCCGGCCATCCGCCGCACCGTGGTTGCGGTAGTGGAACATCGAGATGTTCCAGCGTCCGCCCAACTTATTGAGGAAGTTGAACAACGCCCCCGGGCGCTCCGGGAATTCGAATCGCAGCACCACTTCATCGACGACATGGGCTGCACGACCACCGACCATGTGCCGAATGTGCAGCTTGGCCAATTCGTTGTCGGTCAGGTCCAGCACCGGGAAACCCTGCTCGGCCAGGCTCGCCAAAAGCGCACTGCGCGGATCGGTTTCCGGGTGCGTCTGCACGCCCACGAAGATGTGCGCTTCGCCGCCGGTGTTGTAGCGGTAGTTGAATTCGGTGATCTGGCGCTTGCCGATGGCTTCACAGAACGCCTTGAAGCTGCCCGGTTTCTCTGGGATGGTCACGGCGATGATTGCTTCGCGACCCTCACCCAGTTCGGCGCGTTCGGCGACGTGGCGCAAACGGTCGAAGTTGACGTTAGCGCCGGAATCGATGGCCACAAAGGTATGGCCGGTGACACCGTTCTGCTCCACGTATTTCTTGATCCCAGCCACGCCCAAGGCGCCGGCCGGCTCAGTGATCGAGCGGGTATCGTCGTAGATATCCTTGATCGCCGCGCAGATCTCGTCGGTGCTGACGGTGATCACTTCATCGACATAGTCTTTGCAGATATCGAAGGTGTGCTGACCGATTTGCGCCACCGCCACGCCGTCGGCGAAGAGACCCACACTCGGCAACACCACGCGCTCACCCGCCGCCATGGCGGCTTGCAGGCAATTGGAGTCGTCCGGCTCGACGCCGATGATTTTGATCTCCGGGCGCAGGTATTTCACATAGGCCGCGATGCCGGCGATCAGTCCGCCGCCGCCCACCGGAACGAAAATCGCATCCAGACGCCCGGGGTGTTGGCGCAGAATCTCCATGGCCACCGTGCCCTGCCCGGCAATGGTATGGGGATCGTCGTAAGGGTGGATGTAGACGTAACCTTTTTCATCGACCAGTTTTAGCGAATAGGCCAGGGCTTCCGGGAACGCATCCCCGTGCAGTACCACTTTGCCGCCACGCGAACGCACGCCTTCGACTTTGATTTCCGGGGTGGTCTTGGGCATGACGATAGTGGCTTTGACACCCAACACCTTCGCCGCCAAGGCCAAGCCTTGCGCGTGGTTGCCCGCCGAAGCCGTCACCACGCCGCGAGCACGTTCTTCATCGCTCAACTGGGTCAGCTTGTTGTAAGCGCCGCGAATCTTGAACGAGAACACGGGCTGCAGGTCTTCACGCTTGAGCCAAATACTGTTGCCCAGCCGCTCGGAGAGCTGGCGGGCAGTCTGCAACGGGGTTTCTATGGCAACGTCATAAACGCGCGAGGTGAGGATCTTTTTGACGTACTGTTCGAGCATCGGAAAGCATCACTGAGCGGGTTGGGCAGGGCCAAGGAGTCTAACCCGGCTTTTGGGCGTACGACCACACGATTCCGGAGGTTTTAGCTCGGCATGGAGCTATAATGCCGGCCTTTCCGTTCTTACATTGCCCGCTTCCGGAGCCCGCATGACACAGGATCAACTCAAACAGGCAGTAGCTCAGGCCGCCGTCGACTTCATCCTCCCGAAACTCGACGACAAGAGCATTGTCGGGGTCGGCACCGGCTCCACCGCCAACTGCTTCATCGACGCCCTGGCCAAGCACAAAGGCGCGTTCGACGGCGCGGTCGCCAGTTCCGAAGCCACTGCCGCCCGTCTCAAGGGCCATGGCATTCCGGTGTATGAGTTGAACACCGTCAGCGACCTGGAGTTCTACGTCGACGGCGCCGATGAAAGTGACGAACACCTGAACCTGATCAAGGGCGGCGGTGCAGCCCTGACCCGCGAGAAGATTGTTGCCGCCGTGGCCAAGACCTTCATCTGCATTGCCGATGCCAGCAAACTGGTGCCGGTGCTCGGCGCGTTCCCGCTGCCGGTCGAAGTGATCCCGATGGCCCGCAGCCACGTGGCCCGCGAGCTGGTGAAACTGGGCGGCGACCCGGTTTACCGCGAAGGCGTGCTGACCGACAACGGCAACATCATCCTCGACGTATTCAACATGCAGATCACCAACCCCGTGGAACTGGAAAGCCAGATCAACGCGATTGTTGGCGTGGTCACCAACGGGCTGTTCGCGGCGCGTCCGGCGGATTTGCTGTTGCTGGGCACCAGCGAAGGCGTGAAAACCCTGCGCGCTGAGTAATCTCGCCACAACGCAAAACCTGTGGGAGCCGGGTTTGCCCGCGATGAGGTCGTGTCAGTCTATAAATATGTGACTGATATACCGCCATCGCGGGTAAGCCCGGCTCCCACAGTGGCTTTGGGGTGTTTTTTAGGGTTGTGTTGGCTTTTTGAAGACGTAGAACAGATTGGGCTCGCTGACGAGGTACATCGTGCCGTCGTCGTCCATGGCGATGCCTTCCGCTTGCGGCACGGCCTTTTGCAGGCCCTGACGCCCCTTGTTCAGAGACATCGTGCTCAACGGTCGCCCATCCACATCCAGTTCCAGAATCAGCCGCGACTCGTCAGACAGCGCCAGTAAATGACCGCTGCGCTCGTCGTATTGCAGGCTCGACAGGTCTCGCACGAACATTCCGGCGTCGCGCTTGGGGTTGTTCACCACGTGCACGGCGTAGGATTTCTCTGGATTGTAATGCGGGAAACCCTGCACTTCGTAGATCAGCATCGGGTCGCGCTCCTTGGCGACGAACAACCGCTTGCCCACCGAATCGTAAGCCAGCCCCTCAAAACCCTTGTTGCTGCCCATGTGCACGCCGAGGGTCATCTGCTCGGCGTCCGCCTCATCGAGGAAGGTGGTGTCCGCCTCCAGATGAATCTTGATCAGCCGCTGCTGGCTTTCATCCGTGATTACGTAGGTGTCGGGGCTGATAAATTCCACCGCCTCCGGGTCGCCGAAACCAATCAACGCCACACGGCGCAAGATTTTGCCCTCAAGGGACAGCTCGATCAGCTCGGAGTTTTTATTGGTGACGGTGAACAGGCTTTTGCGCACAGGATCGAACGTCAGCGCCGAGACGTTATCGTCCAACCCGTCGATCACCCGCGCTTCGATGTCCACCCGATATTGATCCAGGCCGATGGATTCACTGCTCTGCGGCTGCCAATGGGTATGCAGGTTGAACCAGGCTCGTTCGAATAGACGCATGTATTGCACAACCGCAACCAGTACGATCAGCGCAATCACTGACAGGATCAAAAGAAGGGGTTTGGGACGGGCAAGTCGGCGCATTCAGGCAAGCTCGAAAACAAAACAGGCGGATGAAATATCACGCCTGTATGAACTCAAGCTTAATGGCCAGTGGCTTTCGACCACAACTGCGCGATTTTTGCCGCCTACTTCTGCTTTTCGAAGCGATAGAACAGGTTCGGCTCACTCACCATGTACAACGTACCCGCTTCGTCCATGGCCACACCCTCGGCACGAGGAATGGTTTTTTTCAGACCGTTGAAGCCGCTCAACAGGGCGATGAAACTGACTTGCTCACCCTTTTTGTCCAGTTCCATCAACAAGTGGGAATCAGCGGACAGCACCAGCATGTGGCCAGTCCTCGGATCGATGGCCAGGGCCGACAGGTTGCGCATGTCCAGCGCATGACTGGCCAGCTTCAGCTTGTCACCGGTAAGGACCTTGCCGTCACCCTGCCAGGCAAACAATGCCGGCGGACGTTCTTCGCCCAGCAGCAGCTGCTGGTTGCTGGCATCCCAAGTGACACCTTCAAAGGCCTTGTTCTGGTCTTTCGAAGGCCCTAGGTCGTACTTCGCAAAGTTGGCGGCGTTCAATTCACGGGTATCGGCATCAACCTTGACGATGGTGATCAGGTGTTCGCGCTCATCGACAATCGCCAGCAGGCCGTTGCCCAACACGGCTACGCCTTCAGGGTTGCTCCAGCCCACTAATGGAATTTTGCGCAGCACATCGCCCTGTAATGTCAGCTCGACCAGAAACGGGTTCTTGCCCATGACCGAAAACAGCGTTTTGGTCTGAGGGTCGTAGGCGAGATCCGATGCTTCGTCCTTTTCCATGCCCGGCAATGTTTTGGCATCGATCACTGCCCGGTAGTCTGGAAGCCAGATACTGGCCTGACGCTCGGCCGGGCTTTTGAATTGCTCTTTCACCCAGAGCACACCCCGGGCATCCCAACGCATCGCAAACGCCAAGCCGTAGGCGATGACTGCAATCAGCAAAAGCCAGGAATACCAACGCATCCCGAAACGGGAGCGGCGGGCAGTTTTGAGCGTGGGCAGTGGTTGGGTAGCCATTGAGGGATGCGTTCCAGAATTTCAGGCGAGGAGGAATAGCACAATTGGGGCCGGATCAGACGCCGCAAGCGCTGGAATTATCCTGACAAAATGTGAAAAAAGCGGGAAATGACGGGATTGCCCTAAGCCCTTGTAGGAGCTGGCTTGTCAGCGAAGAGGCCCTTACATTCAACATCCATGTTGACTGTTGCACCGCTTTCGCTGTGATGCGGCGACCCGACAAGCCAGCTCCTACAGGGATTTGCGCTGGACTTAGCGCACGCTGCTGGTGAAGCGGCTAGCGCCTGGGAGTTCGATCACCAGTTCATCACCGACATTCAACGGACCAACGCCCACTGGCGTGCCGGTCAGGATCACGTCACCGGCCTGCAGCGAGAAGCAGCCGGCCATGTGCTGGATCATCGGCACGATCGGGTTGAGCATCGCGCTGCTGTTGCCATCCTGGCGCACTTCGCCGTTGATGGTCAGGCGAATGCCGATATCGGTCAGGTCCGCAAAGGTGCTGCCGGACACGAACGGCGCAATCACCGCCGCGCCGTCGAACGACTTGGCGATTTCCCATGGCAGGCCTTTGGATTTCAGCTCGGCCTGCTTGTCACGCAGCGTCAGGTCCAGAGCCGGGGCGAAACCGGAGATAGCGTCCAGCACTTCTTCGCGGCTCGGCTTGGTCGACAACGGCTTGCCGATCAACACAGCGATTTCCGCTTCGTAGTGCACCGAACCGCGCTCGGTTGGAATGGCAAAACCGCCTTCCAGCGGCACTACGCAACTGCCCGGCTTGATGAACAGCAGCGGCTCGGTAGGCACCGGGTTGTCCAGCTCCTTGGCGTGTTCGGCGTAGTTACGGCCGATGCACACCACTTTCCCCAGCGGGAAATGAATACGCGTACCGTCGACATACTGGTGCTGATAGCTCATTGACCGACTCCTGGTGTGTTGATTCAAACAGCGAAGATCTTGCCCGGGTTCATGATGCCGTTCGGGTCGAACACCGCTTTTACCGCTTTCATGTACTCGATCTCAACCGGCGAACGGCTGTAGGTCAAGTAATCACGCTTGGTCATGCCCACGCCGTGCTCGGCGGAAATCGAACCGTTGTACTTCTCGACGGTTTCGAACACCCACTTGTTCACCGTCGCACACTTGGCGAAGAACTCGTCCTTGCTCAGGTTTTCCGGCTTGAGGATATTCAAGTGCAGGTTGCCGTCGCCGATGTGGCCGAACCAGACGATTTCGAAATCCGGGTAGTGTTCACCGACGATCGCGTCGATTTCCTTGAGGAACGCCGGGACTTTCGACACGGTGACCGAAATGTCGTTCTTGTACGGCGTCCAGTGGGAAATGGTTTCGGAGATGTATTCGCGCAGCTTCCAGAGGTTCTGCAGCTGGGTTTCGCTCTGGCTCATCACGCCGTCCAGCACCCAGCCCTGCTCGACGCAGTGCTCGAAGGTTTCCAGGGCGTGGTTGGCCACTTCTTCGGTGGTCGCTTCGAATTCCAGCAGCGCGTAGAACGGGCAATCGGTTTCGAAGGGCGCCGGGACATCGCCGCGCGCCATGACTTTGGCCAGGGCTTTATCGGAGAAGAATTCGAAGGCGGTCAGGTCGAGTTTGCTCTGGAACGCGTGCAACACCGGCATGATCGAGTCGAAATCAGTGGTGCCGAGGACCATGGCAGTGAGGTTTTTCGGGGCTCGGTCCAGGCGCATGGTTGCTTCAACCACAAAACCGAGGGTGCCTTCCGCACCGATGAACAGCTGACGCAAGTCGTAGCCGGTGGCGTTCTTGATCAGGTCGCGGTTCAGTTCCAGCAAATCGCCCTTGCCGGTCACGACTTTCATGCCGGCGACCCAGTTGCGGGTCATGCCGTAGCGAATGACCTTGATCCCGCCGGCATTGGTGCCGATATTGCCGCCAATCTGGCTGGAACCTGCCGAAGCGAAGTCCACCGGGTAATACAGGCCTTTTTCTTCAGCGACGTTCTGCAAATGCTCGGTGACCACGCCTGGCTGGCAAACGGCCGTGCGGTCGGTGAGGTTCACATCAAGAATCTGATTCATATAGTCGAAGGACACGACCACTTCGCCATTGGCGGCCACCGCTGCGGCGGAAAGCCCGGTACGACCGCCGGACGGCACCAGCGCCACCTTGTGTTCATTGGCCCAACGGACAATGGCCTGCACCTGCTCGGTGGTCTTGGGAAACACGATGGCGGTCGGGGCCGGGGCGAAATGCTTGGTCCAATCCTTACCGTAAGCATTCAGGGAGTCGGCATCGGTCAGCACCTTGCCAGGCTCAACCAGGGTCTTCAGCTCTTCAATCAAGGCGGGATTGGTCATCGACAGAACTCTCGAACAATTCATGGTCATCCTGAGAACGCTTCACGTCGCAGGAATGAGTGTTTAGCGGGGTGCATATGCTAGCATAACGACCCCGCAGCATAGTGCCCAACGGCCAATCTGCGGTGACGGCCTTCTTGCCGTCCGGGTCAGCATCTGTTGACCATTTCCTGCCATTTTTCTCCGGGATACAGGTTTACGCAGATGAGCAAGACTTCTCTCGATAAGAGCAAGATCAAGTTCCTTCTTCTCGAAGGCGTCCACCAATCGGCTGTCGACGTTCTCAAGTCGGCGGGCTACACCAGCATCGAGTACCTCACCGGTTCTCTGCCGGAAGCCCAGCTGAAGGAAAAGATCGCTGATGCGCACTTCATCGGCATTCGCTCCCGCACTCAACTGACCGAAGAGATCTTCGATCACGCGAAGAAGCTGGTCGCTGTCGGCTGTTTCTGCATCGGCACCAACCAGGTTGACCTCAACGCAGCGCGCGAACGCGGGATTGCGGTGTTCAACGCCCCGTACTCCAATACCCGCTCCGTAGCCGAGCTGGTGCTGGCCGAAGCGATCCTGTTGCTGCGCGGCATCCCTGAGAAGAACGCTTCCTGCCACCGTGGCGGCTGGATCAAGAGCGCGGCCAACTCTTTCGAGATCCGCGGCAAGAAACTGGGCATCGTCGGTTACGGCTCGATCGGTACTCAACTGTCGGTCCTGGCTGAAGGCCTGGGCATGCAGGTGTACTTCTACGACACCGTGACCAAGCTGCCACTGGGTAACGCCACTCAGGTCGGCAACCTGCACGAGCTGCTGGGCATGTCCGACATCGTCACCCTGCACGTTCCGGAAACCGCTGCGACCCAGTGGATGATCGGCGAGAAGGAAATCCGCGCCATCAAGAAGGGCGGCATCCTGATCAACGCCGCTCGCGGCACCGTGGTCGAACTGCAAGCCCTGGCGGACGCGATCAAGGACAAGCACCTGATCGGCGCGGCCATCGACGTATTCCCGGTGGAGCCTCGCTCCAACGAAGAAGAGTTCGAAAGCCCGCTGCGTGGCCTGGACAACGTGATCCTGACCCCGCACATCGGTGGCTCCACCGCTGAAGCGCAAGCCAACATCGGTCTGGAAGTGGCAGAGAAACTGGTCAAGTACAGCGACAACGGTACCTCCGTATCGTCGGTGAACTTCCCGGAAGTGGCCCTGCCGGCTCACCCTGGCAAGCACCGTCTGCTGCACATCCACGAGAACATTCCGGGTGTGATGAGCGAGATCAACAAGGTGTTCGCCGAAAACGGTATCAACATCTCCGGTCAGTTCCTGCAGACCAACGAGAAAGTCGGCTACGTCGTTATCGACGTCGACGCCGACTACTCGGAAATCGCCCAAGAGAAACTGCAGCACATCAACGGCACCATTCGTTGCCGCGTGTTGTTCTGATAGCGACTTGAGCGACAAAAAAGGAGACCTTCGGGTCTCCTTTTTCATGGGCGCGGTTCTTTATTCCGAGCAGGTTACTTGACGTTGACGGTGATTTTCTCCGACACGATCGGTGGATCAAACGGCATATGGTTGCTGTCGCCCAGTTCCAGCTGCAAGGTGTGTTTGCCCGGGGTCAGCTTTACTTCACCCTGAGTTTCCGCCTTGCCGAAGTGCATGTGGTTGGCGTCTTTGGGGATCGGTGCACCGGCCGCTGGCAGTTCATCGACATCGATCAGCAAGTGGTGATGGCCAGTGTTCTTGGTGGGGTCGCCCGCAGGCGCCAGCGCAATGTTCTCGACGGCGAACTTGACGATGACGACTTGTGGAATCGTGGCCCCGTCTTCGGGAGTAACGATGTGCACTTCAGCACCCGCGGGAGCCGGCGTTGCAGCATTGGCCAGCACCGAAACACCCATTAGCAGGCCAGCCAATGCAGCACGAGACATAAAGGTTTTCATTCTCTTCTCCAGTTTTTCCGTAAAATCCGCGTGACCATGACAACTTCATGGTCAATCGTTGTCGAAGGCACTCGATAACCATAGCAAAGCGAGCCTGACTCAGAGCATCGCGATAATGAATTCAAAGGAGTGACCATGCGTTTTCTGCCTGGCCTGATCTGCTTGCTACCCCTTCTGAGCCCTTTCGCTCACGCCGAACTGATTGACGACATCAACGACCGTGGTGAACTGCGCATTGCGCTTGAGGCTAATACACCGCCCTTCAATTTCAAGGATGAAGGCAAACTCACCGGGTTCGAAGTCGAGCTGGGTCAACTGCTGGCCAACGAGCTCGATGTCCGGGCCGACTTCGTCGTCACCGATTCGGGTGACTTGTTGACCGGCGTTGAAAGCGGCAGGTACGACGTCGCCATCAATCACATAGCAATGACTCCGGATCTGAAAGATCGTTTCGACTTCAGCGAGCCTTACCTTCAAACCAATGCCCAATTGATCGCGCAGAAAGAACAACCGCACTCAATGCTGCTGGTGCAGTCGTTTGCAGAAGAGAAACCCAAGGCCAGCCTGCCGGTGGGCCTGGCGATTCCGTTTCAGAAAGGTAACCCGGCGTTTCATGCCAGCCTGGAGAACGCCCTGCAGCGGATCAAGGACGATGGCCGGATGGCAGCACTGGAGAAGAAGTGGTTTGCGGCGGATGCGAGCGTGGCGCCGAAGCCTTGATTTGAGGCTGAACGAATAACCCTGTGGGAGCGGGCTTGCCCGCGATAGCGGTATATCAGTCAGCACAGATGTTGAATGTTAATCCGCCATCGCGGGCAAGCCCGCTCCCACAGTTGCTCGGCGTCAAGCGAGAGAACTCAGCGCTGCCGCCGCTTCAGGCAACTCCAGCTCACTGAAAACCTGCACGCCATTGCGCCTGAGCAAAGCCGCCGTCACACCTTCGCCGCTGACCTTCACGCCACTGAAGCTGCCGTCATACGTCTGCAAATTCCCGCAGGACGGGCTGTTGGCCTTGAGCACGGCGATGCGGATGCCGTGCTTTTGCACCAGCTCCAGCGCCTGATAAGCCCCCGAAAGGAACTCGGCACTAACATCCTCGCCTTCGGTGGTGATCACGCGGGCCTGCCCATCCAGCACTTCACCACCCTGCCCGCCCGGTATTTCCGCGGCAGCCCTGGGTGTCGGCAAGCCGCCAGCAATCTCGGGGCACAACGGTATGACCCGACCTTCGTCCAGCCACTGCTGAAGTTGATCAAATGGCCCGCTCGCCCCGCCGTCGTAACGGACGCGGTGACCCAGCAGGCAGCGGCTTACCAGAATCTTTTGCATGATCAGAACGGCTCATTACCCCGACGCCGGAACCAGCCAGTCAACGACAGGCGATCCCGGGTGGCGGGCAGGACTTCGTGGGGCACCTCGCCCGACAGAAACACCACCAGGCATCCGCCGGTGGGCACGACATCGTATTCGACACCTTCATCCAGAAACATGCGCAACTGACCGCCGTGCTCGGGCAGCCAGGCGTCATTGAGGTACACCACCGCCGACACCATGCGCCGGTCGTCATCGCGGAAACGGTCGAGGTGCTGGAGGTAGAACGCACCGGGCGGGTACAGCGCGAAATGACTTTCGAAATCTTCCAGGCCCAAAAACAAACCGCGATTCATCGCTTGGCGCAGGCTGTCCATCAACGCCAGATAGCTGTCGCACGCCTCGGCCTGGCCGGGGTCGATCCACTGAATATGGTCACCGCGAATTCCTTCGCGAACCTCCGATGAGGGACCTCGGCCCACGGCGGCGGGGGCCAGTTCACCCTCGGCCGCACGTTTGCGGCACTCAGCCGCCAGCGCTCGGGTCAGATCCTGAGGCAGGAAAATATTCTGCTGTGACCAGCCGCGCGCAGCCAGGTCGTCAACGATACGTAACAGCAGCGGGTGATCAGAGGGTATTTGCATGCCGCGCATAGTATTCCTGTGTCTGAAAATCCGACAGAGCCACGCAGCGGGTTGATACGAATTCTCGACAAGTGCGGATGCCACACGGAGAATAGTCGGCTGCTGACAGGAGTCCCTATGCGCCGGTTGCTTTTTTTACTGTTGATGCTCTGTGTTTTGCCCGCTTGGGCAGACGGCCACGACCAGTTGTATAAAGTCGCCGGCTGGCCAGAGCAACGCGCGCATTTCAACGATGCCCTCTCAGCCGCACAAAAACGCTATGAGAGCAGCCTGCCACCGGCGGTGTTTCAGGCGCTGGTCAATAACAGCAATCAGCGTTTCGCTGCCCAGTCCGTCGATCAGCGTGCCGAAGCGCAAATGCGCAAGAGCCTCGCCGATCCAAAACCTGCACTGACCTTCTTTCAATCGCCGCTGGGCAAAAAAGTCGTAGCTGCCGAACTGCTGGCAACCCGTCGCGACCAACTGGCGAAAAACGCCAAGGGCCTGCCGAAGATTCAGGCCAGCGACAGCCGTCAACTGATCATCGGCCACCTGGCCCAGGCCCTGCCCGCTCGCGAGGCGGGGGCCGAAGTCAGTCTGGCGATTGCTGGCGTTGCAGCCGACAGCCTGAGTTCAATGATCCCAGGGTTGCTCGGTGGCGGTCAGGCGCAAGGGATGTTGAACGGTCAACGCCAGCGCCTGATGGACCAGATCGCCAGCGACCTGAACAACACGCTGCTGTATGTCTATCGTGACCTCTCGGATGACGAACTGGAAGAGTTCGCCACGTTTGCCGAGTCCACCGAGGGCCAGGCTTATTACCAGGCGGCGCTGGCGGCGATTCGGGCGGGGTTGGCGGTGGGGCAGGATACTTCGAACCTCAGCCAATGATCATCGGCGCCTGATAAATCGCCTTCGCTGGCAAGCCAGCTCCTACAGATTCCGGCCCTTGATCCGCTTGGTCAAAAACCCGAAATACTCCTCCCGCATCACCCGCGTCTCATTCGCCAGATGATGCCGCGCCTCTGGCAACATCAACACCTGAGGCCGGTCGAACTTGGCCTTCAACACCCCAAGGTTATGCTCCCAATCCACCGTCATGTCCGCCTGCCCCTGCACGATCAGCGGCCGCCGCGGGCTGTTGGGTGCGGCTTCGATTCGCTTGATCCAGCGCGCCAACGCCCCGACCCACGCCGTTGGCAGACGCTGTGGCTGCAAAGGATCGGCCTGCAGAAACGGCAAGAAATCAGGGTCGTTGGAGTTCTCGCTAAAGCGCCGGGCGATGGCTTTGACGAAAGGTTTGAGCAGGTAATAGCTGAGCTTTGACCAACCCCAGGCACGGGGCCTGACCAAGGGTGACAGCAGGATGACCTGGCCTTGCGCGGGGCTGTTCGCGCCTTGATTGAGTACATGATCGATCACAATCGCCCCGCCCGTGCTCTGCCCGCACAGGTGCCACGGCTGCGGCAGATCGATGGACAACGCCTCGGCGAACAACCCTTCAAGCGTGTCCTGATACTCGGCGAATTCCTTGATGCTCGCCCGCTCACCGCTAGACAGACCATGCCCCGGCAGGTCGCAGGCGATCACGGCGAACCCCTGATCCAGCGCCCACTCGATCACATGGCGGTAGAGCCCGGTGTGATCATAGAACCCGTGGAACATAAACAACGTCGCTTTCGCCCGCTCCGGCCACCAGAACTGGCTGACCAACTCATAGCCATCGATCTCGAAACGTCCCAGCCCCCCGCGCAGCGTACGACCCGGAAAGTCCAGCCCGTAAAAACGCTGATACGCCATGGCCTCGGTCGACAGCGCCAGCCCTTCGGCCAATGGCCGCAGGCTGGCGCGCAAGTGATCGGGGGCAAAAGTGGCGGACATGAAGGATTCCAGAGGTTAAACAGACTTTATAGGCCTGCGATATTCATCTGTCGCAGCAAGCATGGCAAGCTAGCCGACCTTCGAGGATTCAAACCCATGCGTCCGGCTCATCGCACCACACTGCTTGCCAGCCTGCTCGCCCTCGTGTGTGCGGGCGTTTTGTGGGCCGCGTATGACTGGTTTCAAGGGCGATACTTGCGCGCGTTCAGCGAACACACCGCAGTATTTTCCGGCGACCCGTTGCGCCTGCCCGACGACCTCGCCGGCCCTGGCGCTATCCGCCTCGTGCACTTCTGGGACCCGGCCTGCCCGTGCAACGTCGGCAATCAACAACACCTGAGCGAACTGGTTGAGCGCTATGTGCCGCAGGGTGTCGAGTTTTATGCCGTGCAAAAACCCGGCAGTCACGGCCAGCTACCCACCACGCTGAGCAGCCTGAAAACCATCAATGTGCTTCCGGGCGCCGAACAGATCCCCGCCAGCCCGGCCGTGGCGATCTGGGACCGCAGCGGCAAACTGGCCTATTTCGGTCCATACAGCGAAGGCCTGACCTGCAATTCAAACAACAGCTTTATCGAACCGATTCTGCAAGCGCTGAGCGAAGGGCGCGCGGTGAGCGCAACTCATACGCTGGCCATCGGTTGTTATTGCCCTTGGCCAGTGGGCGTGAAGTAAGGCATTCCTGACTTTTGCAGGACCGCAATGCCCGACACGGAAGGTCTGTGTTACATGTTTGCAGCCCACACGGGCGGCAATCCTATAAGAACAAGGAGTCACCATGAAACGCGTCCTGACCGTACTTGCCTTGCTGATTGTCGTGCTCGCCATCGGGGCCGGCGGTTATGTGTACAGCAAGCAGCCGACGCGCCAGGGCCAGGTGGAGTTACAACACCTGCAAGGTTCGGTGACCGTGCGCTACGACGAGCGCGGTGTACCGCATATCCACGCGGAAAACGAAACCGATCTCTACCGTACCCTCGGCTATGTGCAAGCCCAGGACCGCTTGTTCCAGATGGAAGCCATGCGGCGTCTGGCCCGTGGTGAACTGGCGGAAATTTTCGGCCCGAAACTGATCGACACCGACAAACTGTTCCGCAGCCTGCGCATCCGTGAACGTGCCGCGAGCTACGTGGCTGCGCTGGATCGGCAGTCGCCCGCATGGAAGGCCCTGGAAGCCTATCTGGACGGGATCAATCAATATCAGGACAGCCACGCAGCGCCCGCCGAGTTCGACGTGCTGGGTATTCACAAACGCCCGTTCACGGCTGAAGACAGCATCAGCGTGGCCGGCTACATGGCTTACAGTTTTGCCGCAGCGTTTCGCACCGAACCCTTGCTGACGTTCGTGCGCGACCAACTGGGCGCCGACTACCTGAACATCTTCGACCTCGACTGGCAGCCCAAGGGCGTGTTGGCCAAGGGGCATTCCACATCGGTGCCGGCACTGTCCACCAGTGACTGGAAAGACCTGAACGCCCTTGCCCGCCTGAGCGAACAGGCGCTGGCCGACAATGGCCTGCCACAATTTGAGGGCAGTAACGCCTGGGTGATTTCCGGTAACCGCACCAAAAGCGGTAAACCACTGCTGGCCGGCGACCCGCATATCCGCTTCTCGGTGCCGGCGGTCTGGTACGAGGCGCAACTCTCGGCGCCAGGCTTTGAGCTGTACGGCCACCATCAGGCGCTGGTGCCGTTTGCGTTTCTGGGCCACAACCAGGATTTCGGCTGGAGCCTGACCATGTTCCAGAACGACGATCTGGACCTGATCGCCGAGAGGACCAACCCGGACAACCCCAATCAGGTCTGGTATCGCGGCAACTGGGTGGACATGGTCAACACCGAGCAACAGATCGCAGTGAAGGGGCAGGAAGCGGTCAAGCTGACGCTGCGTCAATCGCCCCACGGGCCAATTATCAACGACGCACTCGGCACGGCGGCCGGCAAGACGCCGGTGGCCATGTGGTGGGCGTTCCTTGAAACACCGAACCCGATTCTCGAGGGTTTCTATCAGCTCAACCGTGCTGACACGCTGGCCAAGGCGCGCGCCGCAGCCGCCAAGGTTCAGGCGCCGGGGTTGAACATTGTCTACGCCAACGCCAAGGGTGACATCGGCTGGTGGGCCTCGGCCCTATTGCCTAAACGCGCGGTCGGGGTGAAGCCTGGTTTCATCCTCGACGGCAGCACCAATCAGCCGGACAAGGACGGTTTCTACCCGTTCAGCGCCAACCCGCAGGAAGAAAACCCGGCACGCGGCTACATCGTCTCGGCCAACTTCCAGCCGCTGTCGCCAACCGGCATGGAAATTCCCGGTTACTACAACCTGGCCGATCGCGGTCAGCAACTCCATCACCAGCTCAGCGACAAAAACGTGAAATGGGACATCGACGCCAGCAAGAAGCTGCAACTGGGCACCACCACGGCCTACGGCCCCCGTCTGTTGGCGCCATTGTTGCCGGTGCTGCGTGAGGTGGTGAGCGATCCCGCCGAACTCAAGCTGGTGGAACAACTGGCGCAGTGGAAAGGTGACTACCCGCTGGACTCCACCAGCGCCACGCTGTTCAACCAGTTCCTGTTCAACCTGGCCGACGCAACGATGCACGACGAGCTGGGGAATGATTTCTTCGAGACCTTGCTCTCGACCCGGGTGATCGACGCCGCACTGCCACGACTGGCTGCCATGCCTGAATCACCGTGGTGGGACAATCGCCACACCCTCGACAAGGAAACCCGGGCCGACACGGTCAAGGTTGCGTGGAAAGCGAGCATCGCCCATCTCAAGACCGCCTTGGGTGCGGATCCGACGCAATGGCAGTGGGGCAAGGCGCATACCCTGACGCATGGCCATCCACTGGGCATGCAGAAGCCGCTGGACCTGGCCTTCAACGTCGGGCCGTTCGCCGCACCCGGTTCGCATGAAGTGCCGAACAACCTCTCGGCCAAAATCGGCCCGGCGCCCTGGCCGGTGACTTACGGCCCGTCGACGCGGCGTCTGGTCGACTTTGCCGACCCGGCTCACGCCCTGACCATCAACCCGGTCGGCCAGAGCGGAGTACCGTTTGACAGCCACTACGATGACCAGGCCGAGGCGTATGTCGAAGGGGTTTACTACGAAGCGCATTTCAATGACGAAGAAGTCACGGCCAATACGCGCAGTACGTTGAAGTTTTTGCCGGCGCGGGCAGTGCCATAGATCTTTGGTGTCTGGGCTGACGCCATTGCGTGCAGGCTCACTCCCACATTGGAATGCATTTCAACTGTGGGAGTGAGCCCGCTCGCGATAGGGCCCTCCCTACCAGCAGAAACTCCGGATCAAACCATCGCCGCAAAATTCCGCCTGAACTGCCATGGCGTCACCCCCAGTCTGCGGTTGAACACGCTGCGCATATGCTGGGCATCGCGAAATCCACATTGGTAGGCCACGGTCTTGAGCGGCGAGTGCGTGCTCTCCAGCAGGACCCGCGCCGCGTCCACCCTCGCCCGCTCGACGAACTCCGCCGGGGTGATTTTTGCCTCCTTGGCGAACACCCGGGAAAAGTTGCGCGAGCTCATGTTGGCCGCAATCGCCAGGTCCGCAAGGGTCAGATCGCCTGTGAGGTTGGCCAGCACGTAGAGCTGAACCATCGCCACGACAGAAGTGGGTTCGGCGTGAGGCATCAGAAACGGGCTGAATTGCGATTGCCCCCCCGAACGCTGAGTGAACACCACCAGACGCTTGGCCACATTCAACGCAACGTCCGGCCCGTGGTCCCTGGCCAGTAAATACAACGACAAGTCGATTCCGGCGGTGACACCAGCCGAGGTATAGAGCTCGCCATCCTGCACGTACAAGCGATCCGCCTCGACCCGGGTCGACGGGCATAACTGTGCCAGCGCGGCCGCGTCGCCCCAATGGGTCGTCACGGTTCGTCCATCCAGCAATCCGGCCCGGGCGAGTATGAAAGCGCCGTTGCAGATTGAGCCAAAGCGCTGCGCCCGCGCGCAGGCACCCCGCAGCCAGGCATCAAACGCGCCGCCAAAATCCATGAACGGCAACTGCGGTCCACCGGCCACCAGCAGCAAGTCGTACGCCTCTTGCGCCTCACTGAAATGCGTGTGGGCGCTGATCGACAAACCGTTGGAGCACGGCATTGCTCCGTGCCCGACGCCGATCACCTCCAGCCGATAGTGGTCTTGCGGCTCGAGGAAACGATTGGCTTCAGAAAACACATCCATGGGACCGGTGACGTCCAGGGACTGAACGCCGGAGAAGACCACGATGGCGATGGTTTTACTCATGGCGGGAAACGCTCTCTATGGGTTGAAGTCGCAGTTTGGGCAAACACAAAACCTGTGGGAGCCGGGCTTGCCCGGCTCCCACATGGACCGTGCACAACCTGCGACGTCATCAAACTTAGCCAATCCACGCGCAACAAGCGAGGTTGGCGCGATATGCCTGTTCATTGGCAAGGATCGCAGCCATGGATCGATTGTCCGGTTTTGGAGGTCAGCACAGACTTCACCCATCAGCGCCGCCACGGCGTTTCCCACGAGGACCGCACCATGAGCAGCATCATCGCCGGTATCAAAATTCCCGACAGCGCATTGGCCAAGGCCACCACCGAATACATCCGTGACGTCGAATCCGACCTGTTGTATCACCACTCGCGCCGGGTGTTTTTGTTCGGTGCCTTGAGTGGAGAGCGCAAGCAACTGGCCTATAACCCGGAGCTGTTGTACGTCGGCGCGATGTTCCACGACCTCGGTCTGGTGGAAGGTCATCGCAGCGATGACGAACGTTTTGAAGTCGACAGCGCCAACGCCGCCAAAGCGTTCCTCAAGCCTTACGGGCTGAGTGACGACGATGTCGAACAGGTCTGGTTGTCGATTGCGCTGCACACCACGCCGGGCGTGCCGCAACACTTGCGTCCCAATGTGGCGCTGGTGACTGCTGGCGTTGAAATGGATGTGCTGGGCATCGACTACGCGGCGTTTTCCACCGTGCAGCGTGAGGCAGTGGTGCATTCGCATCCACGGGGTGAAGGGTTCAAGGAGTGCATCCTGTGTGCGTTCGCCAACGGCTTCAAGCATAAGCCGGACACTACGTTCGGCACGGTGAATGCGGATGTGCTGGTCGACAGCGAGGCGGGGTTCAAGCCGATGAACTTCGTCGAGATCATCCGCAAATCCCCTTGGGTTTCCTGATCTTGATCGTTCCCACGCTCCGCGTGGGAATGCAGCCCGGGACGCTCCGCGTCCCATCAAGAGCCGAACGCGGAGCGTCCGTTGAGGCATTCCCACGCAGAGCGTGGGAATGATCATCCGTGGATCAAGCCGCTTCCGGCGCCTGCGCGCGGCGTACGTCCGGTTGTTTCCAGGAGTCGGCAGCACCTTCTTCGATGGCTTGCTGGATCGCACGCTTGCGACTTTCTTCGGCGCGGCGGCTGAAGAACCAGACCAGGAAGGTCACGATCGACACCGCCAGCAGAATCAGGCTGGCCACGGCGTTGATCTCAGGCTTCACGCCCAGGCGCACCGCCGAGAACACTTCCATCGGCAAGGTCGTCGACCCCGGCCCCGACACGAAGCTCGCCAGCACCAGGTCATCCAGCGACAGGGCGAACGACATCATGCCGCCCGCCGCCAGCGATGGCGCAATCATCGGGATGGTGATCAGGAAAAACACCTTGAATGGCTTGGCCCCGAGGTCCATGGCCGCTTCTTCGATGGACAGGTCCAGCTCACGCAAGCGAGCGGAAACGACCACCGCCACATACGCGGCACAGAACGTGGTGTGCGCGATCCAGATGGTGATGATGCCGCGTTCCTGTGGCCAACCAATCATCTGCGCCATCGCCACGAACAGCAGCAACAACGACAGACCGGTGATCACTTCGGGCATCACCAACGGCGCGGTAACGAGGCCGCCAAACAGCGTGCGACCCTTGAAGCGTGTGATGCGGGTCAGCACAAACGCCGCCAGCGTACCGAGTGCGACCGCTGCCACCGCCGTGTAGCAGGCGATTTCCAGCGAGCGCACCACCGAGCCCATCAGTTGGGTGTTATCGAGCAGGCCGACGTACCACTTGATCGACCAGCCACCCCACACCGTCACCAGTTTCGAGGCGTTGAACGAGTAGATCACCAGGATCAGCATCGGTGCATAGATAAACAGCAAACCGCATACCAGCATCAGGCTGGAGAATCTGAAGCGCTTCATTCTTTGCCCTCCATTTCTTTGGCCTGACTACGGTTGAACAAGATGATCGGCACAATCAGGATCGCCAGCATCACCACCGCCAGGGCAGACGCCACCGGCCAGTCGCGGTTATTGAAGAACTCTTGCCACAGCACTTTACCGATCATCAGGGTTTCCGGACCGCCGAGCAGTTCCGGGATCACGAACTCACCCACCACCGGAATGAACACCAGCATGCAACCAGCGACGATCCCGTTCTTGGACAAGGGAATGGTGATCTTCCAGAAGCTGTTGAAGGTGCTCGAACCGAGGTCCGAGGCGGCTTCCAGCAGACTGTGGTCGTGCTTCACCAGGTTGGCGTAGAGCGGCAGGATCATGAACGGCAGATAGGAGTAAACGACACCAATGTAGACCGCGAGGTTGGTGTTGAGGATCTGCAGCGGTTCGTTGATCCAGCCCATGCTCATCAGGAAACCGTTGAGCAAACCGTTGTTACTGAGGATGCCCATCCACGCATAGACGCGGATCAGGATCGCGGTCCAGGTCGGCATCATGATCAGCAGCACCAACACCGTTTGCAGCTCTTTACGGGCACTGGCGATGGCGTAGGCCATTGGGTAACCGATCAGCAGGCAAAGGACAGTGCTGATCAGCGCCATCTTCAATGAGCCGAGGTAAGCGGCAATGTACAGCTCGTCGCCAGCCAACATGGCGTAGTTGCCGAGGTTGAGCAGCACCTGCAGCTTCTGGTCGATGAAGCTGTAAATCTCGGTGTAGGGCGGAATGGCGACGTCGGCTTCGGCGAAGCTGATCTTCAAGACGATGAAGAACGGCAACATGAAGAACATGAACAGCCAGATGAACGGAACCCCGATGACCACCTGGCGGCCACCGGGAATTATTCGATTGAGGCGGCGTTTGAATTTGCGCATGTTCATGAGCGAAGTACCACGCCGCTGTCGTCTTCCCAGTACACGTAAACCTGGTCACCCCAGGTTGGGCGCTGACCACGGCGCTCGGCGTTGGCGACGAACGACTGGACGATCTTGCCGCTTGGCAATTCAACGTAGAACACCGAGTGACCGCCGAGGTAGGCGATGTCATGCACCTTGCCGCTGGACCAGTTGTACTCGCAGGTCGGCTGCGTCGGCGTCACCAGAAGTTTTTCCGGACGGATCGCGTAGGTCACGGATTTGTCCTGCACCGAGGTGCTGATGCCGTGGCCCACATAGATCTGACGGTCCAGGTCCTTGCAGGTGATGGTCGCGTGACCTTCGGCGTCGTCGATCACTTCACCGTCGAAGATGTTGACGTTGCCGATGAACTCGCAGACCAGACGGCTGGTCGGGGTTTCGTAGATGTCGATCGGGCTGCCGATTTGCGCGATCCAGCCCAGGTGCATGATCGCAATGCGCTCGGCCATGGTCATGGCCTCTTCCTGGTCGTGGGTCACCATGACGCAGGTTACGCCGACGCGCTCAATGATCTCGACCAGCTCAAGCTGCATCTGCGAGCGCAGCTTTTTGTCCAGTGCGCCCATCGGTTCGTCGAGCAGCAACAGCTTCGGGCGCTTGGCCAGCGAACGCGCCAGGGCCACCCGCTGACGCTGACCACCGGACAACTGATGCGGTTTGCGCTTGGCGTACTGGCTCATCTGTACCAGCTTTAGCATGTCGGCCACGCGCGCATCGACTTCAGCCGCGGGCAGCTTGTCCTGCTTGAGGCCGAAGGCGATGTTCTGCGCTACGGTCATGTGCGGGAACAAGGCGTACGACTGGAACATCATGTTGATCGGACGCTCGTACGGCGGCATGTCGGTGATGTCGACGCCGTCGAGGAAAATTCGCCCTTCGGTCGGTCGTTCGAAGCCGGCGAGCATACGCAGCAACGTGGATTTGCCCGATCCCGAGCCGCCGAGCAAGGCGAAAATCTCGCCTTTCTTGATTTCCAGGGACACATCGTCCACGGCAATCGTCTCGTCGAACTTCTTCGTGACCCGGTCGATTTTGACCAGCACCTGTTTAGGTGACTGGTCGCCCTCGAGGGCTTTCTTATAGGCGCCGGAGGCAACTGCCATTTACGAAACTCCCAGAAAAAAAGAGTGCAGTTCGCTCAAGGTGAGCCAACCTTGGATAGTTTGAGCCCTGAAGCTATTTGCCCGACTTGACCTTGGTCCAGCTGCGGGTCATCAAACGTTGTATGTTTGGTGGTAACTCGACCGACACATAGGTCTTGTCGAGGACTGCTTGCGGTGGATAAACCGACTCGTCGGTGCGGATGGACTGTTCCATCAGTTTGTCCGAGCCGGGGTTGGGGTTCGCATAGCCAACAGAATCGCTGACCTGTGCGATCACCTCGGGTTTCAACAAATAGTTGATAAAGGCGTGGGCCTCTTTGACGTTGGCCGAATCCTTGGGAATCGCCAGCATGTCGAACCACAGCGCGCCACCCTCCTTGGGAATGGTGTAGGCAACGTTTACGCCTTTGCCGGCCTCGGCCGCCCGGGCCTTGGCCTGGAACATGTCACCAGAGAAACCGATCGCGATGCAGATGTCGCCGTTGGCCAAGTCCGAAATGTACTTGGACGAGTGGAAGTACGTCACGTAAGGCCGCACCGCCAGCAACTTGGCTTCGGCCTTTTTGTAATCGTCGGGGTTGGTGCTGTTGGCGTTGAGGCCCATGTAGTTGAGAACGGTGGGCATCATTTCATCGGCGGAGTCGAGGAACGCTACGCCGCAGCTATGAAGCTTCTTGATGTTCTCCGGTTCAAACACCGCACTCCAGGAATCGATCTTGTCGACACCCAGTACCGCCTTGATTTTTTCGACGTTGTAACCGATGCCGTTAGTACCCCACAGATAGGGCACAGCGTACTGGTTACCCGGATCGTTCTGCTCCAGACGCTTGAGCAGCACCGGATCAAGGTTGGAATAATTAGTCAGCTTCGACTTGTCGAGCTTCTGGAAAGCGCCCGCCTTGATTTGCTTGCCGAGGAAGTGGTTGGACGGCACGACCACGTCGTAACCGGTACGCCCGGCCAGCAACTTGCCTTCCAGGGTTTCGTTGGAATCGAAGACGTCATAAACCGGCTTGATGCCGGTCTCTTTCTGGAAGTCCGCCAGGGTGGTCGGACCGATGTAATCCGACCAGTTATAAATATGCACAGTGCCGGCGGCCTGGACACTGACGGCAAGCGTCAGCCCGGCACTCACCAGCATGGCATTGCGAAACAAAGAAAAAACAGGCAAGTGGAGGTCCTCTAAAATGAGTTGGGCCCAAGTTGCCCCACGTTACATGACAGCCATGGCTGCCCGGCAACAAAACCGGCGCGCAACTTACCCTCGAAAAACCGTTCCAGCAAAACTTTTATGCAGATACCTGTAGCAGCTGCCGAAGGCCGCGTTAAGGTCCGAAGGACCTTCCCGCACTTTCAACAGCACAACTGCTTCGCAGTTGGACGCAGCCTGCGGCAGCTGCTACAGGGTTTTACGTCTTATTTACCGGATTTGATCTTGGTCCAGCTACGGGTCAACTCACGCTGGGTCGCGGCCGGCAGGTCGGCAATCGCGTACAGCTTGACCAGCACGTCCGCTGGCGGGTAGATGCCCGGGTCGCTGGTGATGTCTTTATCCACCAGTGGCGTGGCAGCCGCGTTACCGTTCGGGAAACGCACGGCGTTGGTGATGGCCGCCATGACTTCCGGCTTCTGCAGGTAGGTCATGAACTTGTAGGCGCCTTCAACGTTTTCGGCATCTTTAGGGATGGCGACCATGTCGTAGAAGCTGCCCGCACCTTCTTTCGGAATGTTGTAGCTGACTTTCACCTTGTCACCGGCTTCGGCCGCGCGGGACTTGGCCTGGTACACGTCACCCGAGTAACCCACGGCGACGCAGATGTTGCCGTTGGCCAGGTCGGAGATGTACTTCGAGGAGTGGAAGTAAGTGATCGAAGGACGAACCTTGAGCAGCAGATCTTCCGCTTTCTTGATGTCCTCTTTCTTCTGGCTGTCGGTCGGCAGGCCCAGGTAGTGCAGCGCCACCGGGATCATCTCGGTTGGCGAATCGAGCAGGCTGATACCGCACGCCTTCAATTTGGCAGCGTTTTCAGGTTTGAAGATCAGGTCCCAGGAATCGGTCGGTGCGTCGGCACCCAGTGCAGCCTTGACCTTCTCGGCGTTGAAGCCGATACCGATCGAACCCCACATGTAAGGGAAGGCGTGCTCGTTGCCCGGGTCACTCACCGATACCGCTTTGAGCAGGTCAGGGTTCAGGTTTTTCCAGTTAGGCAGCTTGGACTTGTCCAGCTTCTGGTAAACGCCGGCCTTGATTTGCTTGGCCAGGAAGTTGTTCGACGGTACGACGATGTCGTAACCGGACTTACCGGCCAGCAACTTGGCTTCCAGGGTTTCGTTGCTGTCAAAAACGTCGTACACCACCTTGATCCCGGACTCTTTCTCGAAGTTCGCGATAGTGTCCGGAGCGATGTAATCGGACCAGTTATAGACGTGCAACACCTTGTCGTCCGCCTGAACTGCACCCGCCATCGCGCCCAACAGGGACATGGCGAGAAGGGTCTTGCCAGCTATCTTCATACCTAATGCCTTCATCAGTAATGCTCCAATTTTTTCTTTTTAACCACGTGCTCAGCGGCCTTTTTTTGGGCATCCGAACAACCGGTAGTCTGGCAAGTTCCGAGGCAGGCTTTCAAGGAAAGCCCCATCCTTAATTTGCAATGAGCGAAGTACCAGCTGCGCACCCCGCTCAGAGCCTAGCACTTAGCCCTGCAACGCACTCAGCGTCAGGTCCAGACACTTGCGTGCCTTGGCCACCAACTCGTCGATTTCAGCCGGTGTAATCACCAGTGGCGGAGCAATGATCATGGTGTCGCCCACAGCGCGCATGATCAGGCCGTTGTCGAAGCAGAACTGGCGGCAGATCATGCCGACGCCCTTGCCTTCGTAACGCTTGCGAGTGGCTTTGTCTTGAACCAGTTCAATGGCCCCCAACAAACCGACCCCGCGCACTTCCCCCACCAACGGATGATCGTTCAGTTCCCGTAGACGCTTTTGCAAATAGGGTGCCGTTTCTGCATGTACGCGTTCGATAATTTTTTCTTCGCGCAGGATGCGGATGTTTTCCAGCGCCACCGCAGCGGCCACCGGGTGACCGGAGTACGTGAAACCGTGGTTGAAATCGCCGCCTTCGTTCAGCACCTCGACCACTTCGTCACGCACGATCAGGCCACCCATGGGGATGTAGCCGGAGGTCAGGCCTTTGGCGATGGTCATCATGTCGGGCTTGAGGTCGTAGTAATCGGTACCGAACCACTCACCGGTGCGGCCAAAACCACAAATCACTTCGTCCGCCACGAACAGGATGTCGTACTTGGCGAGGATTTCCTTGATGCGCGGCCAGTAGGTGTCTGGCGGAATGATCACGCCACCGGCCCCCTGAATTGGCTCGGCAATAAAGGCACCGACGTTGTCCACGCCGACTTCCAGAATTTTCTCTTCCAGCTGATTGGCCGCCCAGACGCCGAACTCTTCAGGCGTCATGTCACCGCCTTCGGTGAACCAGTACGGCTGTGCAATGTGGACGATGCCCGGAATCGGCAAGTCGCCTTGCTCGTGCATGTACGTCATGCCACCCAGGCTCGCGCCGGCCACGGTGGAACCGTGATAGCCGTTCTTGCGGCTGATGATGACTTTTTTCTTTGGCTGGCCCTTGATCGCCCAGTAGTGACGAACCATACGCAGCATGGTGTCGTTGCCTTCCGAACCCGAACCGGTGAAAAACACGTGGTTCATGCCTTCTGGCGCGATGTCGGCGATGGCCTTGGCCAGTTCCAGTACCGGCGGGTGAGCGGTCTGGAAGAACAGGTTGTAGTAAGGCAGTTCACGCATTTGTTTGCTGGCGGCATCGGCCAGTTCATCACGGCCGTAACCGATCGCTACGCACCACAGGCCGGCCATGCCGTCGAGGATCTTGTTACCTTCGCTGTCCCACAGGTAAACGCCCTTGGCGTTCGTGATGATTCGCGGGCCTTTCTCTTTCAGCTGCTTGAAGTCGCTGAACGGGGCCAAGTGGTGATCATTGCTCAGGGTTTGCCATTCACGGGTTTGCGGATTGTTGCTGGTCATACAAATCTCCTAAAAAATCAGGTGAAAGCGCCGCCCGACAACAACGGCGCCCGGCGTATCAGACGGCGAAGAGCAGGAACTCGCGCTCCCACGAACTGATGACGCGCTTGAAGTTTTCATGCTCGGCCCGCTTGACCGCGACGTAGCCAGTGATGAAATTTTTGCCCAGATATTTCTCGATGGTCGTGCTGTTTTCCATGCGTTCCAGCGCGTCTTCAATCGTCAGTGGCAGGCGCAGGTTGCGGCGCTCATAGCCACGGCCCACCACCGGCGCACTCGGGTTCAAGCCTTCGACCATGCCGATGTAGCCACAGAGCAGGCTCGCGGCAATCGCCAGATAGGGATTGGCGTCGGCACCCGGCAGGCGGTTTTCCACCCGACGGTTTTGCGGCCCGGCATCCGGAACTCGCAGGCCCACGGTGCGGTTTTCTTCGCCCCACTCCACGTTCACCGGCGCCGAAGTGTCCGGCAGGAAGCGGCGGAACGAATTCACGTTCGGTGCGAACAGCGGCAACAACTCAGGGATCAGTTTCTGCAAGCCACCGATGTGGTGCAGGAACAGTTGGCTCATGGTCCCGTCTTCATTGGAGAAGATGTTTTTGCCGGTTTCGATGTCGATGATGCTCTGGTGCAAGTGCATCGCACTGCCCGGCTCGCCGGTCATGGGCTTGGCCATGAAAGTCGCCGCCACGTCATGCTTGAGCGCGGCTTCGCGCATGGTGCGTTTGAACACCAGGATCTGGTCGGCCAGGGACAAGGCATCGCCGTGACGGAAGTTGATTTCCATCTGCGCCGTGCCGTCCTCGTGAATCAAGGTATCGAGGTCCAGCTCCTGCAATTCGCACCAGTCGTAGACATCTTCGAACAGCGGGTCGAATTCGTTCGCCGCTTCAATAGAGAACGACTGACGACCGATTTCCGGGCGCCCGGAACGGCCAATCGGCGGTTGCAGCGGGTAGTCAGGGTCGTCACTGCGCTTGGTCAGGTAGAACTCCATTTCCGGCGCCACGATGGGTTGCCAGCCGCGGTCGGAATAGAGTTTGAGGACCTTCTTGAGCACGTTGCGTGGCGACAGCTCGATCGGGTTGCCTTGCTTGTCGTAGGTGTCGTGGATCACCTGAGCGGTCGGCTCGATGGCCCACGGCACGAGGAATACGGCGTTCTGGTCGGGGCGGCAGATCATGTCGATGTCGGCCGGGTCGAGCAGTTCGTAATAGATGTCGTCTTCGACATAGTCGCCGGTCACGGTCTGCAACAGAACGCTTTCGGGCAGGCGCATGCCTTTTTCAGCGATGAACTTGTTGGTCGGCGAAATCTTGCCACGGGTAATCCCGGTCAAGTCGGCGATCATGCATTCGACTTCTGTGATCTTGTGGTCTTTCAACCAATCGGTGAGCTGGTCGAGGTTGTTACTCATAAATGCCTCTAGGCTTTGAGTTTCCTGCCGCTTGCTTGCGTCAGGCAATGGTTGACGCATCGGCGTCGCGTTGAAACGGGTGTCTTCGACAGGCTATCGTGATTTTTCCGCACGGTGTGGCAAACGCCAGGCGTGCAGGATCACAAGCGATAGTCGGGCCGCTATTGTGAATCGGTTCTATATTGAATGAAGTAACCGTAATGGGGGTGCCATCAAGGCTGTCCAGAATATCGGACGGAGACAGTCTATCCGTCATGGAGGACAAGATTACCGTCAGGTCCGCAGGCGCTGAGGCCACTGCGCGGACGTGGGTGTCGCCACTGATGTGAAAAGCATGCAGACCGATCTGCTTAGAGCAGTCGGTGACGCCGATTATCGGCAGGCGATACATGAAGCACCCCGGTATTATTGGTGTTATGGGTTTGAATCGAGCTTAGCCTTGTTCATTTTTTTACACAACACCCCCGTAAAAAATACAACACGCCCCGCTCAAGCCCGCGGTAGCCAAAGCGTTCAAAGGCATAAAAACGCCCCAAAGTGCCTCAAAAAAGCCTTACGGGCGCTTTTTTAGGGCAAAAAAGGCCTCGCTTGACTTCGGCATGCCGTTCGGGTTGACTGGAATCCGAAGAGATCAATGATTGATATTTTTAACAACAAAGGTGTTGCATCATGTCGGTACCCCCGCGTGCCGTTCAGCTTAACGAAGCGAACGCGTTCCTTAAGGAACATCCTGAGGTTCTGTACGTTGACCTTCTGATTGCGGATATGAATGGTGTGGTGCGCGGCAAGCGCATTGAACGCACCAGCCTCCACAAGGTTTACGAGAAAGGCATCAACCTGCCGGCCTCTCTATTTGCTCTGGATATCAATGGCTCGACGGTGGAAAGCACCGGCCTGGGCCTGGACATCGGTGATGCTGACCGAATCTGCTATCCAATCCCTGACACCCTGTGCAACGAGCCTTGGCAGAAGCGCCCTACCGCGCAACTGTTGATGACCATGCACGAACTCGAAGGTGACCCTTTCTTCGCGGATCCCCGTGAAGTTCTGCGTCAAGTGGTCGCCAAGTTCGACGAGATGGGTCTGACCATCTGTGCCGCGTTCGAACTGGAGTTCTACCTGATCGACCAAGAGAACGTGAACGGCCGCCCACAACCGCCGCGCTCGCCAATTTCCGGTAAACGCCCGCACTCGACTCAGGTCTACCTGATCGACGACCTCGACGAATACGTCGACTGCCTCCAGGACATTCTGGAAGGTGCGAAAGAGCAAGGTATCCCTGCCGACGCGATCGTCAAGGAAAGCGCCCCGGCGCAATTCGAAGTCAACCTGCACCACGTGGCCGACCCGATCAAGGCCTGCGACTACGCGGTCCTGCTCAAGCGTCTGATCAAAAACATCGCCTACGACCATGAAATGGACACCACCTTCATGGCCAAGCCTTACCCGGGCCAGGCGGGCAACGGTCTGCATGTCCACATCTCGATTCTTGATAAAGATGGCAAAAATATTTTTGCCAGCGAGGATCCCGAGCAGAACGCCGCACTGCGTCACGCGATCGGCGGTGTGCTCGAGACCCTACCGGCGCAGATGGCTTTCCTCTGCCCGAACGTCAACTCCTACCGTCGTTTCGGCGCACAGTTTTACGTGCCGAACTCGCCATGCTGGGGCCTGGATAACCGCACCGTGGCGATCCGCGTTCCGACCGGTTCTTCCGATGCCGTGCGCATCGAACACCGTGTTGCCGGCGCCGATGCCAACCCGTACCTGCTGATGGCTTCGGTCCTGGCAGGCGTGCATCACGGTCTGACCAACAAGATCGAGCCGGGCGCCCCCGTAGAAGGCAACTCCTACGAGCAGAACGAGCAAAGCCTGCCGAACAACCTGCGTGATGCATTGCGTGAGCTGGACGACAGCGAAGTCATGGCCAAGTACATCGATCCTAAATACATCGATATCTTCGTGGCCTGTAAGGAAAGCGAGCTGGAGGAGTTTGAACACTCCATCTCCGACCTTGAGTACAACTGGTACCTGCATACCGTTTAAGTGGTTGCAGTAAAAAACAACGCCGCCAGCTTCACAGCCTGCGGCGTTTTTTTGTCCCCCTTCGAGCGCTACGCACAGGAAAAATCCGACCATCTTCAAGAAGTGACCCATAGACTCGCTAGCATTTGAATCTCAGACTTTGGCATGCCGGGCGGTACTCGGCACACACCGAATTTTGAGGCCCTATGACCATGAAAAAACTCCTGATGGGCGCAGCTCTTTCACTGATCAGCGCTAGCGTGTCCATTCCTGCTGTTGCCGGGGACGATCACACTTCCACATGGACCTACAGCGACCACTCCGGCCCGGAACACTGGGGCGATCTCAAGAGTGACTACAAGCTTTGCTCAACCGGCAAGGCGCAGTCGCCAATCGATATCAGTAGCGCGGTCAAGGCCAGCCTGGCGCCCCTGACATTTAACTACCGGGCAAGCCCGGCCACTATCCTGAACAATGGCCACACCATTCAGGTTTCGCCAACGGACGCGGGCGGTATTACCTTGCCTACCGGCGATTACTCGCTCGTGCAGTTTCACTTTCATACGCCCAGCGAGGAGAAAATCCAGGGGCGCGCCTATCCGATGGATGCGCATTTTGTCCACCGCAACGCTACTGGCGAACTAGCTGTGGTCGCAGTGCTGTTTGAAGAAGGCGCCCACAACCCGGCACTGGAACCCATTCTTGCCGCCATGCCCAAAAAAGTGGGCGGCCAGACGACGCTGGACATGCAAAACATCGCAGACTTGCTGCCGGCCAACCATCACTACTATTCCTATATGGGGTCGCTAACCACTCCGCCCTGCAGCGAAGGGGTGCGTTGGAACATCCTGACCGAACCGGTGCAAGTGTCCCATGCCCAGCTGGAGGCTTTTAAGGCGCTGTACCCGATGAACGCTCGCCCTGTTCAACCCTTGAATGATCGAGCCGTGAACGTCGGCGGCTGACCCTCGCTCTCCCGTCGGTCGGGCAGCGGTGGCCATACAGACAAGGTGCCAGTCGCCTCGTACAATGCCCGCTGCCCCCGCAGGAGACTTCGATGACCCGACTCGCCACCCCACGCAAACCCCGCGCCCGCAGCCAGGCGCGGATCGATTCGATACTCGATGCCGCCCGCACGCTGCTGGCCGCCGAGGGCGTGGGCAGTCTGTCGATCTACAGCGTCGCCGAACGCGCGGAGATCCCGCCCTCCTCCGTCTACCACTTCTTCGCCAGTGTCCCGGCACTGCTTGAAGCCTTGACGGCCGACGTCCACGCCGGGTTCCGCGCCTGCCTGCAAGCGCCCATCGATCACGGCGCCCTCAGCGGCTGGCGTGATCTGTCACGTCTGGTGGAACAGCGCATGCTCGCGATCTACAGCGAAGACGCCGCCGCCCGCCAATTGATCCTCGCCCAGCATGGGCTGACCGAAGTCACCCAGGCCGACCGCCAGCACGACATCGAACTGGGCGACCTCATGCACAAACTCTTTGATCACCATTTCGAATTGCCCAAGCTGCCTACGGACGTTGATGTGTTTGCACTGGCCATGGAACTTGGCGACCGCGTTTACGCACGCTCGGTGCAGCAGCATGGGCAGATTACTCCGCGCATGGCTGAGGAAGGGATGCGGGTGTTTGATGCTTATCTTGGGTTGTACTTGCCGCCGTACCTATCCAAGCGTGCTATTTCAGCCTGATTCCTGCAGAGCCTGCACTGGCCTCATCGCGAACAGGCTCGCTCCTACAGTTGATCTTCAGCGAACACAGGATTTGTGTACGACAAAAATCCCTGTAGGAGTGAGCCGGCTCCGGGCGGCGTTCCGACGATGGCCGCTCCGCCGATCTCACTGACTGCCCACACGCTTACAACTTGGCGATCGACACTTCGGTGGATTTCACAAACGCGATCACTTCGCTGCCAACCACCAGTTCCAGCTCTTTGACCGAGCGCGTGGTGATCACCGAAGTGACAATGCCGGACGCCGTTTGCACGTCGATTTCCGACAGCACGTCACCCAGTACGATTTCCTTGATGGCGCCTTTGAATTGGTTGCGAACGTTGATGGCTTTGATCGTCATGATGTTGATTCCTGTCATTGAAAAAGTCTGGTTAATGAGCCCAACGCAATTGCGTAGGCAAGGGTGAAACGGGTTCCGGTTCCGGCGGTTCGCCAGGCAGTTCGAGCACACGATTGAGCACTTGAGTTTCCAGCGCCGCCAGCCGATGCGAGCCGCGAACCCGAGGGCGCGGCAGTTCCACGAGCAGGTCGAGGCCGACTTCGCCCTCTTCGATCAGGATCACCCGATCGGCAATCGCCACCGCTTCACTGACGTCGTGAGTCACCAGCAACACGGTGAAGCCATGCTTGCGCCAAAGCCGTTCGATCAGTTGCTGCATTTCAATTCGGGTCAGGGCGTCCAGTGCACCCAGCGGCTCGTCGAGCAACAGCAAGCGCGGTTGATGGATCAGCGCTCGAGCCAGGGCGACCCGCTGTTTCTGTCCACCGGACAAGGCAGCAGGCCATTCATTGGCGCGGTCGGCCAAGCCAACGGACTCCAGCGCTTCCAGTGCTTGCGGCCGCCAGTTGCCCTTGAGCCCGAGGCCGACGTTATCGATGACCTTTTTCCAGGGCAGCAAACGCGCTTCCTGAAACATCAAGCGCGTGTCTTCTCGCGCATCACTCAGCGGCGCGGCACCGGCAAGCAATACACCGCCCGTGGGTTGATCGAGACCGGCCAGCAAGCGCAGCAAGGTACTTTTGCCGCATCCGCTACGACCCACCACGGCGACAAACTGCCCCGCCGGTACGTGCAGGTCGATCTCGCGCAGCACTTGCCGCGAGCCAAAGGTTTTTTGCAGTTTGCGCACCACCAGCGGAATCCCGCGCAGCAGGCGTGGAGGTTGTTGAGCCGTCATGCCGCACCTCCTTTGGCAACCTGATAAGCCGGGTGCCAGCGCAGCCACACACGCTCAAGTCCACGGGCCGCGAGGTCGGCCAGTTTGCCGAGTACCGCGTACAGAAGAATCGCCAGCACCACTACGTCGGTCTGCAAAAACTCCCGGGCGTTCATCGCCAGATAACCGATGCCGGAACTGGCGGAGATGGTTTCCGCGACGATCAGCGTCAGCCACATGAAGCCCAATGCGAAGCGCACACCGACCAGAATCGAAGGCAACGCGCCCGGCAGGATCACTTGGCGAAACAGGCTGAAACCGGACAAGCCATAACTGCGCGCCATCTCTACAAGTGCCGGATCGACGTTGCGGATGCCGTGATAGGTGTTGAGGTAGATCGGGAACAACGTGCCCAGCGCCACCAGAAAAATCTTCGCCGACTCGTCGATCCCGAACCACAAAATCACCAGTGGAATCAGCGCCAGGTGCGGCACGTTGCGGATCATCTGCACCGAACTGTCGAGCAGGCGCTCACCCCATTTCGACAGGCCGGTGATGAAGCCCAGCGCCAAACCAATGCCGCCGCCGATCGTGAAACCCAGCGCAGCGCGCCAACCGCTGATTGCCAGGTGCGTCCAGATTTCGCCGCTGCGCACCAGACTGACACCGGCCTCGATCACTGCGATGGGTGCCGGCAGAATCCGAGTCGACAACCAGCCCGCCGACACCGACAACTGCCACACCGCCAGCAACAACACCGGCAACGCCCAGGGCGCGAGGTTGTGGATGACTTTCTTCATGGCGCGCCTCAGCTCTGAGACGCGGCTTTGGGAAGGATATCGTTGGCGACCATCTCGCCGAACGGGCTGACGTAGTTGGCGCCCTTCGGCAATTCCGGACGTTGAATGTCCAGATGCGGGAAGAGCAATTCGGCCACGCGGTACGACTCTTCAAGGTGTGGATAACCGGAGAAGATGAACGTGTCGATGCCCAAATCCGCGTATTCCTTCACGCGAGCCGCCACGGTCGGACCGTCGCCAACCAGTGCAGTACCGGCACCGCCACGCACCAGACCCACGCCAGCCCACAGGTTGGGGCTGACTTCAAGGTTGTCGCGGCTGCCGCCATGCAGTGCGGCCATGCGCTGCTGGCCGACGGAATCGAAGCGCGCCAGAGAGGCCTGGGCGCGGGCGATGGTGTCGTCGTCCAGATGCGAGATCAGTTTGTCAGCCGCTTGCCACGCCTCGGCATTGGTCTCGCGAACGATTACATGCAGACGGATACCGAAACGCACGGTACGACCCAGCTTCGCGGCTTTGGCGCGCACTTGCTCGATTTTCTCGGCCACGGCGGCCGGTGGTTCGCCCCAGGTCAGGACCATTTCAACCTGCTCTGCCGCAAGGTCTTGCGCCGCCTCCGACGAGCCGCCGAAGTACAGCGGCGGACGCGGCTGCTGGATCGGCGGATAGAGCAACTTCGCCCCTTTCACGCTGATGTGCTGACCGTCGTAATCAACGGTTTCGCCTTCCAGCACACGACGCCAGATGCGGGTGAATTCCACCGAGGCCTGATAGCGCTCTTCGTGGCTGAGGAACAAGCCATCACCGGCCAACTCTTCCGGATCACCACCGGTGACCAGGTTGAACAATGCACGACCGCCGGACAGACGATCCAGCGTCGCCGCCTGACGCGCAGCCACCGTCGGAGAAATGATCCCGGGGCGCAGTGCGACAAGAAATTTCAAACGCTGGGTCACCGGGATCAGTGACGCCGCCACCAGCCACGAGTCTTCGCAGGAGCGCCCGGTCGGAATCAGCACCCCGCCGAAACCCAGACGATCCGCCGCTTGCGCGACTTGTTGCAAATAACCGTGGTCAACGGCTCGAGCGCCTTCGGCGGTGCCAAGGTAATGGCCGTCGCCGTGGGTAGGCAGGAACCAGAAAATATTGAGGCTCATGGAGTGGTCTCCTTCAGGGAATCGAATTACTGCGCTTTGGCAACGGCTGCCGGTGGCGTCCAGATCACGTCTTTGATGCTCAACTGCTTCGGAATCAGCTTGAGGTCGTAGAAGCTATCGGCGATTTTCTGTTGCGCGGCGACCACTTCAGGCGTGAGGAACAACGCACCGAAGCCCTGACGTTTCATCGAGGTCAGGGTGATGTCCGCCGGCAAACCGAGCAGTGGCGAAACCTGCTGGGTGACGTCTTCCGGATTGGCCTTGGACCATTCACCGACTGCGCGCACTTCTTCGACGAGGGTCTTGATCACCTCGGGATTTTTCTGCGCGTAAGGTTTGCTTGCGAGGTAGAACTGATGGTTGTCGACGATGCCCTGGCCATCGCGCAGGGTGTGCGCTTGCAGTTGTTTCTCAGCGGCGGCCTGGTACGGGTCCCAGATGACCCAGGCGTCGACGCTGCCACGCTCGAACGCGGCGCGGGCATCGGCCGGCGGCAGGAACACGGTCTGGATATCGGTGTATTTGAGGCCGGCGTCCTCCAGCGCACGTACCAACAGGTAGTGAACGTTGGAGCCTTTGTTGAGCGCGACTTTCTTGCCCTTGAGATCCTTCACCGATTTGATCGGCGAGTCCTTCGGCACCAGGATCGCTTCGGCGTGCGGTGCAGGGGGTTCGTAGGCAACGTAGAGCAAATCGGCGCCAGCAGCCTGGGCGAATACCGGTGGGGTTTCGCCCGTCACACCGAAGTCGATGGAGCCGACGTTCAGGCCTTCGAGCAGTTGCGGGCCACCGGGGAATTCAGTCCATTGCACGTCCACGCCCTGGGCGGCGAGGCGTTTTTCCAGTGTGCCTTTGGCTTTGAGCAGCACCAGGGTGCCGTACTTTTGATAACCGATTCGCAACGTCTCGGCTTGAGCTTGAGTAATGGCGCCGAAGGACACAGCCGCAACAAACAGAGCGACCAGACCACGACGCAAAATGACAGTGCGCATAGCGCTCTCCTTTTTGCAGTGAGGTTTTGGCTGCACCTGCTAAGCCGTTAGCGGCTGAGTAAGGTGATTTTTTGTTCAAAAAGTGCCTGAGCTTCGCTCGGCGACTTTTCAAACTAAAAAATAAAAAAGCTTTAAATGCTCCAGCGAGCACTCAACAAACGTTCATTCAACAGGTTCGGATCAAGCGGCTTGGGCCGTCTCGCCATGGCGCTGAAAAACAGTTCCAGCGACTCGTTCAATCGTTGTTCCAGCTCCGGCGCCAATCGCGCCTGGGCGCTGCCTTCGCCATAAGCAATCTGGCTGTCTTCAGCAAAAATACCGTGAAGCATTTCCTGGGCTTTCAGCGCTGACAGTACTGGCTTGAGCGCGTAATCCACCGCCAGCATGTGGGCGATGCTGCCGCCAGTGGCCATCGGCAATACGACCTTGTGGCTCAGTGCGCGCTCGGGCAGCAAGTCCAGCACGGTTTTCAGTGCACCCGAGAACGACGCCTTGTAAACCGGTGTGGCAATCAGCAGGCCGTCGGCGTTTTCAATCTGTTGCAGCAGGTCGATGACCTTGGGGCTGTCGAAGCGTGCGTGCAGCAAGTCTTCTGCCGGGAAGTCCCGAACCTGGTAACTCACCACTTCCACCCCTTGCTCCTGTAACCAGCGTTGGGAGCGTTCCAGCAACACCCCGGAACGGGAGCGTTGGCTGGGACTGCCACCGAGTGAGACGACCAACATTCAGATGATTCCTTGAACGGTGTTGGCGATTCGCGGTTTGCGATCTCGCTGTGATGGGAGTGACCTTAACAGGTGATTGTTATATCTATAAATCATATTTATTCATTTGGTTATGCATTACAGATCTATACAAAACAACTTTTTCCAGGACAAAAAAACAGGCCGTAGAAACGGCCCAAAACTCCCTGCTGTATGAATCTGATTCCGATGATGCCTGTTACATCGCCATCGCGAGCAGACTCGCTCCCACAGGTAAACCTCGATTCAATGTGGGAGTGAGCCTGCTCGCGATGACGATTCAAGCCACACCGAAAATGCCGGGTTTACCTGTTCGGCTGCGGTGTGAGGCGCAAATACGGTTTCACCGCGCGATACCCCTTGGGAAACCGCTGCTTGATTTCATCTTCATCCTTGAGCGACGGCACGATCACCACTTCATCACCGTCCTGCCAGTTGGCCGGGGTGGCCACTTTGTAGTGGTCGGTGAGTTGCAGCGAGTCGATCACCCGCAGAATTTCGTGGAAGTTGCGACCGGTACTCGCCGGGTACGTGATGGTCAGTCGAATCTTTTTGTTCGGATCGATCACGAACAGCGAACGCACAGTCAGGGTGTCGTTTGCATTGGGATGGATCAGGTCGTAAAGGTCCGACACCTTGCGGTCGGCGTCGGCGAGGATCGGGAAGTTGACGAGGGTGTTCTGGGTTTCGTTGATGTCCTCGATCCACTTGTGGTGCGAGTCCACCGGGTCAACCGACAGGGCGATGGCTTTCACCCCACGACTGGCAAACTCATCCTTGAGCCTGGCGGTGAAGCCCAGTTCGGTGGTGCACACCGGGGTGAAGTCGGCCGGATGGGAAAACAGCACGCCCCAGCTATCGCCCAACCACTCGTGAAAACGAAGGGTGCCGGCGCTGGAATCCTGTTCAAAGTCGGGGGCGATATCGCCCAGTCTGAGGCTCATGGTGCTGCTCCTGATGAGTGCTTGTTGAGCTCGACTGTGCCTGTATTTGCGAATAATTAAAAAGAATAAATATCGATTTATTTAGATCATAAACGAATATTAAAGATCTGTTCACTGGACGTGATCGGGCAACGAGAAGAACATCGCCCACAAGGTTCGAGAAGGCCTTGAGTGCTGCAAAAGAGGGGAATTTCGAGGAGGGTTTACGGGGGTGATCCCGCCTTGAAACGCAAAAGCCCCGCCGGGCGTGATGCCGGGCGGGGCTTTTTTGTCTCTGTTACGCGAGCGCTATTACAACAGCGGGATCGAGTAGCTGACGATAAGACGGTTTTCATCCTGGGTGCGAGTGTTCGGCAGGTCTGTACGCCAGGTCGCATTTTTCCAGGTAACGCCGAGGTTCTTCAGCGGGCCCTGCTGAAGAACGTAAGCAACGGTCAGATCGCGTTCCCACTCGGAAGCGCCGTTGGCCGCCTCTCTACCGCTAGCATTAACGGTGTCGATGTCATCACCGTGCAGGTAAACCATACCTGCCGTCAGGCCAGGTACGCCGACCGTGGCAAAGTCATACAAGTAGCGCGCCTGCCAGGTGTGTTCGCCGGCACGGGCGAACTTCTGGATTTGCGAGTCGGTGATGATGTAGGCCGACGCTCCATCACCCTGGTTCAAGTAAGGGAAGTCGCTGCTGCCGTTGCTGACCTGGTAACCGCCACCGAAGGTATGCCCGGCAACGGAGTACATGAACAGGCCGCTGTACAGGTTGTTGTCGACCTTACCTTTACCGCTCGGCGCATTGTAGTTGCCAGTGCTGAAGTACAGCGGGTCGTGACCGTTGGCACCATCATCAGAGCTGTTGAAATAACGCAAATCCGACTTCAACACGCCCGGGCCGATTGCCCAGTTGTGAACCAACCCCAGGAAGTGTTGCTTGTAGAACTCTTCCAGGTTGCCGTAGTAATACTGGGCCGTCAGGTCCTTGGTGATTTTGTAGTCACCGCCGGCAAAGTTGAACTTGTTGCTATCGCGGAATTTGGGACCACGAGTGTTCGCACCCGAAATGGACATCTGTTCGTTGTTGCTGGAGTTACGCCCCTTAACGGCTTCGATCTGACCACCGATCAGCGTCAGGTCCTTGATGTCACCGGAAGAGAGCTGGCCACCCTGCCAGGTTTGCGGTAGCAGTCGACCATCGTTGGTCACGATGACCGGCAGTTTGGGTTGCAGGGTACCCAGCTTCAATTCGGTCTGGGAAATCTTGGCTTTGGCAGTCAGGCCCAGGCTGGAGAAGTCATCAACCGCTTCGCCTTTGGAGTTAGTTGGGAAAACAGTGCCACCGTAAGAAGTTGCAGTGGCGCCATTGGTGCCGCCGCCCGAATCCAGTTTCACGCCCAACAGCCCGATTGCATCAATACCGAAACCGACAGGGCCTTGGGTATAACCGGAGATGAAACGCAGATCGAAGCCTTGGCCCCATTCTTCGTTTTTGTTCGGGCCCGTCCCATCACGGTAATCGGTGTTGATGTAGAAGTTACGCAGCCCCAAGGTGGCCTTGCTGTCTTCGATAAAACCGGCGGCGCTTGCTTGCTGCGCCAGAACCCCAACGGTCACTGCCATGGCCAAGGTGGATTTGTTCATTGTTTCGCTCCTCATTTCTAATGCTTGTGGTCCTGGTCCTGGGTCTAACGCCCTGGATCCTAAGACGCGCAATTTTTGCCGAGCCGTCTGGCTTGGTCGTTTTGGCGATGCAGGATACATTTCTATAAAGCTAAAAAGAATTTTGTATTTCTTTTTAATTCCGTTTAGGAATATGCCTAAGCAGCAAAGATTCGAGGTATCGGCAAAACGCCCATTCCGTGACCTGCTCTACTGTCGGGAATCAAAGTGCTAAAGCCGAGCCTCAAATTGAGTACCGGGCGGGGCTTACTTTAGGTGTTTGCGAAAAAAACCAAAAAGAATAAAAAATGCTCACGTCAGCTGTAATTGGAATATAGGCAGTCAAAAAAAAAAAGCCTCGCCAGCAGGCGAGGCTCTTTCGGACGGCTTATTACAAGAAGCTGTAGGTGTAGTTGAAGATCAGACGGGTCTGGTCTTGATCAAGGGTGCTGGTGTTGCCGCGATAGGTACCGTGACGCAGAGTTGTACCAAAACCTTTAAGTAGACCCGTTTGAATTACGTAGTCCACCCTGGCGTCGGTCTCGTGCTCACTCAGGTCTTTGCCAATACCGTTGGTAGCCTTGATGTCCTGACCATTCAAGTAAGCAAGCGAAGCTTTCAAACCTGGCACGCCCAGTGAGGCGAAGTCATAGGAGTACTGACCGAACGTGGTGTTTTCACCCGCACGGATAAAGCTGCCAACCGTGGCATCGGTAAACGAGTAGAAGCTCGCGCCGCCGGCTCCTTGCGGATTACCGTTGCCATCGATCAGGTTGCCTTGGTTCAAGAAAACGAAGCCGCCGTCATCGCTGACACGCTGATGTCCGAGCAAGAACGCGTTGCCACCCAGGGTATAGGTGAACATGCCGCTCCAGGTCGTGTTGTCGACCACGCCCGGGGTCTTGGCGAAACCGTTGTTGTTGTTGAAACGGAATCCGGCGTCACCGTTCTTGCCAACAGAGCTACTGTCGAAGTAGCGAATGTCCGTCTTGAACGACTGTTTGGCATCGATCTGGTAGACGTGCACCAGGCCGAGGAAGTTCTGCTTGTAGTAGTCTTCCAGGTTCGCATAGTAGTACTGCAGCAGGAGGTCTTTGGTGACCTTCCAGTCAGCACCGCCGTAAAAGAAACTATTGCTGGCTTGAGTACCACCAGCCACTGCGAGGCCGGTGGAGTTCGAAGAGGCGCGGCCCGACGCGTGCTCCAGCTGACCCAGGTTGAAGGTCACGTTGTCGATTTCTTTCGAGGTGAGGGTGCCACCTTCAAAGGTTTGTGGCAGCAAACGGGTGTCGTTCGCTAGCAGGATCGGCAGCTGAGGTGCCAGAGCGCCACCCAAGTGGGCCTCGGTCTTGGAGTAACGAGCCTTGACGTTGCCATCTAAACGGCTCCACTCGCTCGCCGCCTCGTCGCCATCGCTAGGGAAGAATGAGTTGCTGTTACCGGTTGGATGATGCCCCTTGCCGCCGTCCAGATGGATACCGACCAGCGTCTGGGCATCGATACCGAAGCCAACTGGGCCTTGGGTGAAACCAGACAGGTAATCGAACTTGAGCCCCTCAGCGGTTTCGCGCTGTCTGTTGGCAGGCGTACTGGCCCCTTCACGCATATCGGCGTCGTAATACATGGTGCGGGAACTGAGGGAAGCCTTGCTGTCTTCCAAGAAACCTGCGGCGCCTGCCTGCTGCGCCAAAACCCCTACGGCCACGGCCACAGCCAAGGTGGACTTGTTCATTGTTTAACTCCTCTCGTTTCTAATTCTTGTGTTCCTGGCCTCGGTTCGATGCCCGAAGATCCTAAGATGCGCGATTAGCGCCAGAGCGTGACCCACAAGTCAATCGTAACTATATGTGTCTACGACCATAGTCTAAGCCCGCGTTTTTTGGTCCGTTCAGGTCATTATTTCGTCATGAACCTGAAACAAACCGTTTGATTCGATTCTCATTCCCTTTAGGCATTTAGCGCTGCACCACGCGCAGTCCCGGAATAGAGCCCCGAGCTCATAAGCTAATTCCCAAATGGTATTTATTAGACTTTTTTTAGATCGTTTAGCGTTTGAAGCAATTCGGAAACAAACCCCCACCGAAAGGCGACGCCATGACGACCAGACGCGAACTATCCAGCCTAATTGTTACAGTTTGTGTATCCCTGATATTTTCTCATTCCGCTCAAGCGGCCAACCTGACTGTGGGTTATCAAACTGGCATCGACCCCAGCAAAGTCCCCCAGGCGGATGGTCTGTACGAGCAAACCATCGGCCAGAAAATTGACTGGCGCCGATTCAACAGCGGCCCTGAAGTGGTGACCGCCATCGCTTCCGGTGATGTGCAGATTGGCAACCTCGGTTCCAGTCCTTTGGCCGCGGCCGCCTCGCGCAATCTGCCGATCGTCGCGTTCATCGTGTCTGCCCAGATCAATGCGGCCGAAGCCCTCGTGGTGCGCAACGGCAGTGGCATCGACAAACCGGAAGATCTGATCGGCAAGACCATCGCCACCCCTTTCGTTTCAACCTCTCACTACAGTTTGCTCGGCGCACTGAAGCACTGGGGCCTGGACGCCTCGAAAGTCAAAGTGGTGAATTTGCAACCGGCGGAAATCGCTGCCGCGTGGAAGCGTGGTGATATTGATGGTGCGTTTGTCTGGTCGCCGGCGCTGGGGGAAATTCGCAAGACAGGCAAGACGTTGACGGATGCCGCGCAGGTCGGTCAGTGGGGGGCACCGACGTTCGAAGTATGGGTCGCGCGTAAGGATTACGCCGAGAAACACCCTGACGTGGTGGCCAAATTTGCCAAGGTCACCCTGGACTCGTTCGCCGACTACGCCGCGCACAAAGACAGCTGGACCGCCGATTCGGTGCCCGTGCAGAAAATCGCCAAACTGACCGGTGCCAATGCGGCCGATGTACCGGAATTGTTGGCCGGTTCTGCATTCCCGGATGCCAAGGCCCAGCAGACCACGGCGCTATTGGATGGCGGCACGGCCAAGGCGATTGGCGAGACGGCGAAGTTCTTGAAGGAGCAAGGGAAAGTAGAGACGGTGCTGCCGGATTATTCGGCGTATGTCAGTGCGAAATTTGTGGCTGAGTAGTTTTTGAAGGCTGCTGCGCAGCCATCGTCGGAACGCCGCCCGGAGCCGGCTCGCTCCCACACTGGATCTGCATTCACTGGAGATTTCCTGTGGGAGCGAGCCGGCTCGCGATGGGAGCGCTGCGGTTATAAGGTCTTTTCGAAGATCTTCGAATTACGCTGATAGTTGTACAGCGAAGCCCGCGCCGACGGCAGGCGCTCAACGCTACTCGGCTCAAACCCGCGTTCGCGGAACCAGTGTGCGGTACGGGTCGTCAGCACGAACAGGGTTTTCAAACCCTGGGCCCGAGCACGGATTTCGATGCGTTCCAACAGTTCATCACCGCGCCCGCCATGGCGGTATTCCGGGTTTACTGCCAGGCATGCCAGCTCCCCGGCGTCCGAATCGGCAATCTGATACAGCGCCGCACAGGCGATGATCATGCCTTCGCGTTCGACCACGCTGAATTGCTCGATCTCACGTTCCAGCACTTCACGGGAACGACGTACCAGAATCCCCTGCTCTTCCAGCGGACTGATCAAATCCAGCAAACCACCGACGTCTTCAATCGCGGCTTCACGCACCACTTCGAATTGTTCCTGCGCCACCAGCGTACCGCCACCGTCACGGGTGAACAGTTCGGTCAGCAGTGCACCGTTTTCGGCATAACTGACGATATGGCTGCGCGCCACGCCACCCCGGCACGCTTCAGCCGCCGCATCCAACAGCTCAGCCTGGTAATTGCTGCCCAGTCGCTGCAAATGCGCCGGCACTTGTTGCGGACGCAATTCACGCACCAGACGACCGTTTTCATCGATCAAGCCCAAATCGGCGCCGAACAGCAGCAATTTGTCCGCGCTCAGGTCGATGGCCGCACGTGTGGCGACGTCTTCACAGGCGAGGTTGAAAATCTCACCGGTCGGCGAATAACCCAGCGGCGACAGCAGCACGATGGAGCGCTCATCCAACAGACGATTGATGCCTTTTCGATCGACTCGACGTACTTCGCCAGTGTGGTGATAGTCCACGCCTTCGAGCACACCAATCGGCCGCGCTGTAACCAGATTGCCGCTGGCCACCCGCAGGCGCGAGCCCTGCATCGGCGACGAGGCCATGTCCATGGACAGGCGCGCTTCGATGGCGATACGCAGTTGACCGACTGCATCGATCACACACTCCAGCGTCGCGGCATCGGTGATGCGCATGCCGTGGTGGTAATGCGGGGTCAAGCCACGCGAGGCGAGGCGAGTTTCAATTTGCGGACGGGAACCGTGCACCAGCACCAACCGCACGCCCAGGCTGTGCAACAGCACCAGGTCGTGGACGATATTGCCGAAATTCGGGTGTTCCACACCATCGCCGGGGAGCATGACGACAAAGGTGCAATCGCGGTGGGCGTTGATGTAAGGCGAAGCGTGACGAAGCCAATTAACGTATTCGGGCATGAACCTGGGCCTGTAAATAAATAGCAGCCAAAAAATGGGCGAAACTGAAAACGCACAGCGGGCTGATGGTTATCGTCGGAACAGGCTTGGCGACACGCGCGCTCTCCTCATGGATACGGGTTTGAACATCGGCAATTTATACGGTTAATCCGCCAAAACACAAAACCCTGTAGGAGCGAGCTTGCTCGCGAAGAGGCCCTGTCAGTCAATATCAATGTTGTCTGACACACCGCTTTCGCGAGCAAGCTCGGCTCCTACAAGGATTGTGTGACGGCCGGTGCCAGGCAGTAATGTTCGATCAGCTGACGTAATAGATGCACCGTAGGCTGCAAACGTGACATTTCCAGGTATTCCCCCGGTTGGTGGGCGCAGGCAATATCACCCGGGCCAAGCACCAGCGTCTCGCAGCCAAGTTGCTGAAGATAAGGCGCTTCTGTGCCGAACGCCACTGCTTCGGCGCGATGGCCGGTAAGCTTTTCCACAACCCGTACCAATTCCGCGTCTTCGGCCTGCTCGAAAGGCGGCACCTCGGGGAACAGCGGCGCGTAATCGATTTTCACCTGATGCCGTTCGGCAACCGGTTTGAGTCGCTGCAGAATCTCCGCACGCAAGGCTTTGGGGTCCATACCCGGCAATGGCCGCAGGTCAAACTCCAGTGAGCACTGGCCGCAAATACGGTTGGGGTTATCGCCACCATGGATGCAGCCAAAGTTCATGGTCGGCGTCGGCACGCCAAACTGCGGGTTGTGAAATTCGCGCTGCCACAACAGGCGCAGGCCGCGTAATTCGCCGATGGCATCGTGCATGGCCTCAAGGGCGCTATGGCCCAGTCTTGGGTCCGAGGAGTGGCCGCTCTGACCGAGAATGTCGATGCGCTCCATCATGATGCCTTTGTGCATGCGGATCGGCTTCAGCCCGGTCGGCTCGCCAATGACCGCCGCGCGGCCCAAGGGACGCCCGGCTTTGGCCAGGGCGCGAGCACCGGACATGGAGCTTTCTTCATCGCAGGTGGCAAGGATCAGCAGCGGCTGCTTGAACGGCTGATCGAGCAGCGGGATCACCGCTTCGATGGCCAGGGCGAAAAAGCCTTTCATGTCGCAACTGCCCAGGCCAACCCAACGGCCATCAACTTCGGTGAGTTTCAGCGGATCGGTCTGCCACAACGCGCCGTCGAACGGCACCGTGTCGCTGTGACCGGCGAGCACCAAGCCACCAGGGCCGGAACCATAACTGGCCAGCAGGTTGAACTTACCGGGGCTGACTTGCTGGATATCACAGGCAAAACCCAGATCCCCCAGCCACGTTGCCAGCAAATCGATAACGGGGCGATTGGACTGATCGAGACTGGGCTGGGTGCAGCTGACCGACGGCACCGCGATCAGCGCAGCGAACTGATCTTTCATGGACGGCAAAGGCATCGCTGACTCCAACTCCCGAATTGAAGTCCATCATAGAACCATCCGGCGACAGGAATAAACCGTCGCGGCGCGTAGGACTTGCGAGTCCTGTACACTGCACGACCTTGGCAGCCACACATTCCCCCGGCTGCGCTCCCGATCCTGGATTTTCCGGCCATGCAGAAAGAAACCGAAATCAAGCTCCGCGTCAGCCGCGAAACCCTCGCCGCCCTGCGCGAGCATCCGCTCCTGAAAAAACGCAACAAAAGTGGCTGGGAACGCCGTGAGTTGATGAATCAGTACTTCGACACGCCTGAGCGCGACCTGGCCCGTGCCAAGGTTGCCCTGCGCCTGCGCCGCGATGGCGAAGAAGTGATTCAGACCCTCAAGACCCGTGGCCAGAGCGTCGCCGGCCTGTCCGAGCGTAACGAATACGACTGGAACCTGCCCAAAGCCAAGCTCGACGTGAAGAAACTCGACGGCGAATGCTGGCCCGAAGAGCTGGCCACGCTTGACAAGAAAACCCTCAAGCCAATTTTCACCACCGACTTCGTTCGCGAACGCGCTGAAATCGCCTGGGGCCGTGGCAAGACCAAAGTAGTCATCGAAGCCGCGCTGGACCTGGGCCACGTGATCGTCGGTAAGCAGAAAGAAGAAATATGCGAACTGGAACTGGAATTGCGCGAAGGCGAGCCGGCTGCCCTGCTGGAACTGGCCGCCGAACTGGCCGCGACCCTCGCCCTGATGCCGTGTGACATCAGCAAGGCCGAGCGCGGTTATCGTTTGTACGACGCCAACAGCTATTCGCTGAGCCTGCCGGCGCCGCAAATCACCGCCGAAACGCCGCTGGACGACGCCTTCGCCGCGCTGAGCTGGCATTTGCTGGGCAGCAGCCAGCGTCTGGCCGAGCAATATCGCTTCAACGGCCACTGGCGCCTGTTGCAGGACTGGGTCGAAAACCTCGCTGAATTGCGCGCACTGCTCAGCAGCCTGGGCCAAGCCGCGCCACGCCAGTCGACGCACGACCTGCGCCTTGCGCTGGACGCGTTGCTGGAAGACTGGCGTCCGCTGGTTCAGGCCGGTATCGACGACGAAGACGTGCGCAAAGCCGCGCCGGAGCAGTTCCTCGAAGAACTGGAAGACCCGCGCTGGGGCCTGTTCTCGCTGAACACTTCGCGTTGGTTGCTGGCCCGCACTTGGGCGGCCGATCGCAACGTCCGTGGCAATCGCCAGGGCGCGGCGCAACTCGGTAGCTGGTTACCACGCCTGCTGGGTGAAGAAGCAACCTCCCTGCAATTGCAGCGTTATCAGCAACAGCCGGAAGACCTGGCCGAGCAACTGCCGCGGATCGAGCGTATCCAGACGTGGCTGCACCATGCCCGTCACGTGCTGGACATCCCGGAAATGGATCGCTTGTACGGTGAACTGAAACAGCTGGCGCAACTGGCCAACGAGCCGATCACCGATGAATCGCTGGATGCGCGCAAGCAGCAGGCGATTGCGGTTTATCAGAATCGTGCCTGGAAAATGCTGCTGCGTATGTAATACCGCCTTCGCGAGCAGGCTCGCTCCCACAGTGGAATGCATTCCAAATGTAGGAGCGGGCTTGCCCGCGAAGGGGCCAGCACATTCACCACGAATCTTCAGACCGGCAAACTCGTGGTGGACTTGATCTCCGACAACGCCACAATCGAGTTCACTTCCTGTATCCCCGGCACCATCGACAGTTTTTCAAAGAAAAACCGCTCATACGCCTCGATGTCCGCCGTGACAATCCGCAGCAAGAAATCCACCGACCCCATCAGCACATAACACTCCAGCACTTCGGGAAACCCGCGAATCGCCTCGGTGAACTCAGTGAAGTTCGAACGCCCGTGCGCGTTGAGTTTGATCTCGGCAAAAATCTGCGTGTTCAGCCCGATCTTCTTGCGATCAAGCAGCGTCACCTGCGCGCGAATGATCCCCTCTTCCTTCATCCGCTGAATCCGCCGCCAGCACGGCGATTGCGAGAGCCCCACCTGTTCGGCGATCTGCGCGCTGGAGAGCGAAGCGTCCTCTTGCAGCAGCGCGAGAATCTTGCGGTCGTAGCCATCCAGCTCGCTTTGCATAGAAAAACCTTAAACCCTTATCTTTTTGAATTAAACGATTCGACAAATCGCCAATGCGCTCAATCATAGATAAGAAATGCCCGACACCGAATGTAAAAATTCCTCCAGTGATTTTGGAGACCGACCATGCCGCATTTAGACGCTGTCCATACCCTTCCCACCCGCGCCGACGTCTGGAACGTCAGCAATGCGCACTGCCGCGTTCACTATCAATTGCTCGCCGAAGCGGAACCGGACCTGCTGTGCCGGGCGCTCAATCTGTTCGCCTTGCAGTGTCTGACGCCACAACTGGTCAACGTGCAGCGGCAGGATGACTTGCTGTCGATCGACATTGTCATGGACGGTCTCAGCTGGCACCGCGCCCAAGTGATTGCAGAAAAACTTCGTAACTTGATCAGCGTCTGCTCGGTCGAGCTGCAAGCGGCTGATGCGGCGTGGGATGAGCCGGTCCAGGCAGCGGGCTGAAAAACCTCGACACGGCTTTGTCCGGTAGTGGCCCAGCGGTCGACAAGTCCGCGACTATCCTTTGCGGACTGTGTTCATGAGGAGCCCGCATGTCCGTTCAATTTGCCATTCAGGACCGCTGGCTGGATCTCAATGATTTGCTGCGCGAACTGGTCGCCCAAGGCTTTATCAGCCATGACTCGGCCGAGCACGCGCTCAATGCTCGGCGCCGACACGCCGCCAATGGCCAACTGCACCCGCTGGAATTCATTGCCAGCCAACACCTCGACGATCTTAACCGTCCCGGCAAATACCTGGACCTGGAAGGCCTGACCCTGTGGCTGTCGCAACAGGCCGGCCAGCCTTACTTGCGCATCGATCCGCTGAAGATCAACGTGGCGGCCATTACGCCGCTGATGTCCTACGCCTTTGCCCAGCGCCACAAGATACTCGCGGTGTCCATTGACCGCGACGCAGTGACCGTGGCCAGCGCCCAGCCATACGTCAAAGGCTGGGAAGCCGACCTGACCCACGTGTTGAAGCTGCCGATCAAACGGGTGGTGGCCAACCCTGTCGACATCCAGCGTTTTAGCGTCGAGTTTTTCCGATTGGCCAAATCGGTCAGCGGCGCGACCAGCACCGATCAGCAGACCAGCACCCTGGGCAACTTCGAACAACTGCTCAACCTCGGCGCCAGCGATCAGGAGCCGGACGCCAATGACGCGCACATCGTCAACATCGTTGACTGGCTGTTTCAGTACGCCTTCCAGCAGCGCGCCAGCGATATCCACATCGAACCCCGACGCGAGCAAGGCACGGTGCGCTTTCGCATCGACGGCGTGTTGCACAACGTCTATCAATTCCCGCCACAGGTGACCATGGCCATCGTCAGTCGCCTGAAGAGCCTGGGGCGGATGAACGTTGCGGAAAAGCGCAAACCCCAGGACGGCCGGGTGAAAACCAAGACGCCGCAAGGCGGTGAAGTCGAGTTGCGGCTGTCGACATTACCGACGGCATTCGGCGAAAAAATGGTCATGCGGATCTTCGATCCGGAAGTCCTGCTAAAGGATTTCGACCAGCTGGGGTTCTGCGCCGAAGACCTGCGCCGCTGGCAGGACATGACCCGTCAGCCCAACGGCATCATTCTGGTCACCGGGCCGACCGGTTCGGGTAAAACCACCACGCTGTACACCACGCTCAAGAAGCTGGCGACGCCAGAGGTCAACCTCTGCACCATCGAAGACCCGATTGAAATGGTCGAGCCCGCGTTTAACCAGATGCAGGTTCAGCACAACATCGACCTGACCTTCGCCGCCGGCGTACGCGCGCTTATGCGACAAGACCCGGACATCATCATGATCGGCGAGATACGCGACCTCGAAACCGCCGAAATGGCGATTCAGGCTGCGCTCACCGGCCATTTGGTGCTCTCGACGTTGCACACCAACGACGCGCCGAGCGCGATCAGTCGCCTGCTGGAGCTCGGCGTGCCGCACTACCTGATCAAAGCCACCGTGCTCGGCGTCATGGCCCAGCGCCTGGTGCGCACCTTGTGCCCCCATTGCAAGGCACCGCTGACACTGGGTGAAGAGGATTGGCAAACCCTGACCAAACCCTGGCAAGCCCCCCTGCCCACCAATGCCCAACGTGCCATCGGCTGCCTGGAATGTCGCGACACCGGCTATCACGGCCGCGCCGGAGTTTACGAAATCATGCAGCTGAGTGACGGCGTCAAAGCGCTGATCAATCCGGACACCGACTTGCTGGCGATCCGGCGCCAGGCGTTCAAGGAAGGCATGCGCAGCTTGCGGCTATCCGGGGCACAGAAAGTGGCGGCAGGTTTGACCACGATTGAAGAGGTGCTGCGAGTGACGCCGCAGAGCGAGCAAAAGTAAACGCACTCGCCGTGGAACTCGATTGGGGGTTGGCTATCCAAGGCCGCAGTCAACCCAGTGGAGTCACCCATCATGCGTTTCAAACTTGCTGTCGCCACCATCGCGCTGCTGTCTCTTCCCGTCGGTTGCGCGATGGCTGATAGCTTTTGGCAAAATGTCCTCACCTCAGGTGCAACCACCGGCTCGACCTACCTGACGTCCAGGGACCGAAAAATGGTCGTCGCCGCGCAGGACGATGCCAGCAGCTTTGTTGCCAGTGATGGCGGCATTCGCGGGCCTTACCTGGAAGCGGCGATGCAGAAAGTCCGCGCCGACAACCCGGGCTTACAGGCCACGGACATGGAACTGGCAAATGCGATTCTGGCGAAGAATGCCGTCGCTTCGCAGTAAGCTCGCAGATACCAAAATGCCGCTCACCTGAGCGGCATTTTTAATTCTGAACACAAATCCCCTGTAGGAGCACGGCTTGCCGGCGATGGCGTCCTTAAGATCGCCATCGCCGGCAAGCCGTGCTTCCACAGGGGTTAGGTGTGCGGCGGAATTCAGCGGTAGTCATCCACCGGAACACACGCGCAGAAAAGATTCCGGTCGCCATAGACGTTATCGACCCGGTTCACCACCGGCCAATATTTGTGCAGCTTGGTATGCGCATCCGGCGTCACCGCCTGCTCGATGCTGTACGACCGCTCCCATACCCCGGTAACGTCCGCCAAGGTGTGTGGCGAACGCTTCAGCGGGTTGTCCTCGGCCGGCCAGTTACCGTTTTCCACCTCGCTGATTTCCGCACGGATGCTCAGCATCGCTCCGATAAACCGGTCCAGCTCTGCCTTCGATTCACTTTCGGTCGGCTCGACCATCAAGGTCCCCGGCACTGGAAACGACATGGTGGGCGCATGGAAACCGTAATCCATCAGGCGCTTGGCAACGTCTTCTTCACTGATGCCGGTCAGCGCCTTCAGTGGCCGCAGGTCCAGGATGCATTCGTGAGCCACCCGCTCATTGCGCCCGGTGTAGAGCACCGGGAATGCCCCGGATAAATGCTGCACCAGGTAATTCGCGGCAAGGATCGCCACTTCGCTGGCGTCCGCCAGTTGCGGCCCCATCATCGCGATGTACATCCAGCTGATCGGCAGAATGCTTGCGCTGCCCCAGGGCGCCGCGCTCACTGCGCCGTTCTGCGGCAACGGCCCGTCGATGGGCACCACCGGGTGATTGGCCACGAACGGCGCGAGGTGCGCCCGCACACCAATCGGTCCCATGCCCGGCCCGCCGCCGCCATGCGGGATGCAAAACGTTTTGTGCAGGTTCATGTGCGACACGTCGGCGCCAATGTCCGCCGGACGTGCCAGTCCGACCTGGGCGTTGAGGTTGGCGCCATCCATGTACACCTGACCACCGTGGCTGTGGATAACTTCACAGATCTCGCTGATGCCTTCCTCGTAGACACCGTGGGTCGACGGATACGTCGCCATCAGACAGGCGAGTTTGTCCCCCGCTTCCGAGGCTTTTTGCTTGAGGTCATCCAGATCAACGTTGCCTGCGTCGTCGCACTCGACAATGACCACGCGCATCCCGGCCATCTGTGCCGAGGCCGGGTTGGTGCCGTGGGCCGAGGACGGAATCAGGCAAATGTCCCGCGCCCCTTGATGACGGCTTTCGTGATATTTGCGGATCGCCAGCAACCCTGCGTATTCGCCTTGGGCGCCGGAGTTGGGTTGCATGCAAATCGCATCGAAACCGGTGATCGCGCAGAGCCAGCGTTCCAGTTCTTCGATCATCAGCGAATAACCCACGGCCTGATCCTTCGGCACGAACGGGTGCAGGTTGGCGAACTGCGGCCAGGTGATGGGGATCATCTCGCTGGTGGCATTGAGCTTCATGGTGCAGGAGCCCAGCGGGATCATCGATTGGTTGAGGGCAAGGTCCTTGTTCTCCAGTTGCTTGAGGTAGCGCAGCATCTCCGTTTCACTGTGGTGCGCATTGAACACCGGGTGACGCAGATAAGGTGAGGTGCGCAGCAGGCCGTCAGGAATGCCGGACTCCAGCGTTTCGGCGTCCATCTCGTCGACATTCAGGCCATGATCGGCACCGAGGAACACATCGAACAACTTGGCGACGGTGGTTTCGTCAGAGGTTTCATCGAGACTCAACCCCAACTGCCCACGTCCCAAAATCCGCAAATTGATCTGCGCTGCTTGAGCGCTTTCGATGATCGCGGTCTGGGTGCCGCCGACGTCCAGGGTCAGGGTGTCGAAAAAATGCTTGTTGAGGCGGCTGACGCCATGCCGCTCTAGGCCGGCGGCGAGGATGCAAGTCAAGCGATGCACACGCTGGGCAATGCGCTTGAGCCCTTCAGGTCCGTGGTAGACCGCGTAGAAACTGGCGATGTTGGCCAGCAACACCTGAGCGGTGCAAATGTTCGAGTTGGCCTTCTCCCGTCGAATGTGTTGCTCGCGGGTTTGCAGGGCCATGCGCAAGGCAACATTGCCGCGAGCATCTTTTGACACGCCGATGATCCGCCCCGGAATTGCCCGTTTGTACTCATCGCGGCTGGCAAAAAACGCCGCGTGCGGTCCGCCGTAGCCCATGGGCACGCCGAAACGCTGGGATGAGCCAAAGACCACGTCGGCGCCCAACTCCCCCGGCGGCGTCAACAACAACAGGCTCAACAGGTCAGTGGCGACACACGCCAGGGCTTGCTGTGCGTGCAGGTGATCGATCAACGGCCGCAGATTGCAAATCTCACCGTGGGTGTCGGGGTATTGCAGCAGGGCACCGAACACTTGGTGCTGTTTCAAGTTATCCACTGAGTCGATGATCAGCTCGAAACCGAACCCTTCGGCCCGGGTCTGCACCACGGAAATAGTCTGCGGATGACAATGCTCATCGATGAAGAACAGATTGCTTTTTGACTTGGCGACACGCTTGGCCAGCGCCATGGCTTCCGCCGCTGCCGTGGCTTCATCCAGCAGTGAGGCGTTGGCCAGTTCCAGGCCGGTGAGGTCGATGGTCAGTTGCTGGAAGTTGAGCAGCGCTTCGAGCCGCCCTTGAGCAATCTCTGGCTGATAAGGCGTGTACGCCGTGTACCAACCGGGGTTTTCCAGTACGTTGCGCACAATGACGGTCGGCGTGAGGGTGCCGTGGTAGCCCATGCCGATAAGGCTGGTCCAGACCTGGTTTTGCTCGGCATAGCCGCGCAGTTTGGCCAGCGCGGCTTGTTCATCGAGGGCGGGCGGCAGATCGAGCGCCCGGTTCAGGCGGATTCCCGGCGGCACCGTCTGCTCGATCAGTTCAACCCGGCTGCCGAGGCCGAGGCTGTCGAGCATCGCCTGCTGCTCGGCGGCATCAGGCCCGAGATGGCGGCGCAGGAAGGCATTGGGATCGCGTAACTGACTCAAGGACGGCAACTGGGACATGACGGGCTCTCTCTTGTCTGGCGCTCAGCGTCGATGCAACACGGTCAAACCAGCATAGCAGTCGATATCCGAGCGGATGGCTTGGCGGCGACGACCATTGCGGACATCATGCTCGGCATCTGCCTAATGTCCGCTGATCAGGTGCCTGTATTTATGAGCCAACTACCTTTCCTGCCGTTCTCCAAACCCACCATCGATGAAGCGACGATTGCCGCCGTCGGCGACGTGTTGCGCTCGGGCTGGATTACCAGCGGCCCGAAGGTTCAGGCCTTCGAGCAACAACTCTCGGCGTATTTTGGCGGGCGCCCCGTACTCACCTTCAATTCCGGCACCTGCACCATGGAAATCGCCTTGCGCGTTGCCGGGATCGGGCAGGGCGATGAAGTGATTACCACGCCGATTTCCTGGGTGGCCACGGCCAACGTCATTCTGGAAGTCGGCGCCACGCCGGTGTTTGCCGACATCGACCCGATCACCCGCAACATCGACCTGGCACAGCTGGAAGCCGCCATCACCCCGCGCACCAAAGCCATCCTGCCGGTGTTCCTCGCCGGGCTGCCGGTGGACATGACGCATCTGTACGCACTGGCGAAGAAGTACAACCTGCGGGTGCTGGAAGATGCGGCCCAGGCGCTGGGCTCCAACTGGAACGGCCAGCGTATCGGCTCGACCGGCGATTTCGTGTCTTTCAGTTTCCAGGCCAACAAAAACGTCACCTCGTCAGAGGGCGGCTGCCTGGTGTTGAACAACGATGAGGAAGTTCGACTGGCGCAGAAGTACCGTTTGCAGGGTGTGACCCGCAGCGGTTTCGATGGTCTGGATGTCGATGTGCTGGGCGGCAAGTTCAACATGACTGATGTCGCAGCGGCCATTGGCCTCGGGCAGTTTGCTCACATCGAAGCGATCACTGCTCATCGCCGTGAATTGGCCCGGCACTATTTCGCGTGTTTTGGTGAGGATTTCGAGGCGCAGTACGGGGCTCAACTGCCCCCGGCGGATTTCGAGAACAGCAACTGGCATTTGTTCCAGCTGGTATTGCCGGAGCGCGGGGATGGCCTGCCGGCACGGGCGACGTTCATGGAGCAGATGCAGGCATTGGGCGTCGGTATCGGCTATCACTACCCGCCGATTCACCTGCTGAGCCTTTACCGCGAGCGCGGTTTCAAGGAAGGCATGTTCCCGGTCGCCGAGCGGGTCGGCCGCCTGATTGTCTCGTTGCCGATGTTCACGGCCATGAGCAAAGCGGATGTCGAGCGTTCGGTCGCGGCGGTCAAGGCTGTTCTGAAGCCCTAAAACCTGTGGGAGCGAGCCTGCTCGCGATAGCGGTGTGTCAGCAAACAGTTAGGCCAACTGACACTCCCACTTCGCGAGCAGGCTCGCTCCCACATGGATTTCCCAGGAGCGAGGATTACTCGCCGATGGCAGCCTTGTAACCGGCGGCGTCGAGCAGCTTTTCCAGGTCAGCCGTGTTGCTTGGCTTGAGCTTGAAGATCCACGCGCCGTAAGGGTCGGTGTTGAGCAGTTCCGGGTTAGCGCTCAACTCTTCGTTCACCGCAATCACTTCACCGGCAACCGGAGAGTAGATATCGGAGGCGGCTTTAACCGACTCCACCACACCGGCTTGATCTTCGGCAGCAAACACATTGCCAACTTCAGTCAGCTCCACGAACACCACATCACCCAGCGCTTCCTGCGCGTGATCGCTAATGCCCACGGTGACGGTGCCGTCGGCTTCCAGGCGGGCCCATTCGTGACTTTCGGCAAAACGCAGGTCGGCAGGAATATCGCTCATGTTCTGTGTCCTCAAGAAAAATGTCAGCGGTTTTAGTCCGCCAGAAAAGGTTAGATCAAGGTTTTACCGTGGCGCACGAAGGTCGGCTTGACCACTCGGACCGGGTACCACTTGCCACGGATTTCCACTTCTGCGCGGTCGGCAGTTGCCATCGGCACGCGCGCCAGTGCTATCGACTTGCTTAGCGTAGGAGAGAAACTACCACTGGTGATCTCCCCTTCGCCAACATTGGCGATGCGGACTACTTGATGAGCGCGCAAAACCCCACGCTCCTCAAGCACCAGCCCCACCAGTTTGTGCTGCACGCCACCGGCCCGTTCGGCTTCCAGGGCTGTACGCCCGATGAACTGGCGAGTGGCCGGTTCCCAGGCAATGCTCCAGGCCATATTAGAGGCCAGCGGCGATACATCTTGATGAATATCCTGGCCGTACAGGTTCATGCCGGCTTCGACCCGCAAGGTATCCCGTGCGCCCAGGCCGATGGGAGAAATACCCGCGCCGACCAGATCGTTGAAAAAACCTGGGGCCTGATTGGCCGGCATGACGATTTCCAGACCGTCTTCGCCGGTGTAACCCGTACGTGCGATAAACCAGTCACCTTCTGGCTGGCCTTCGAACGGCTTGAGTAGCTGGATCAGGTTGCTGCGGGCCTGGGACACCAGTTCGCAGACTTTTTGTCGGGCCTGAGGGCCTTGAATGGCCAACATCGCCAACTCTGCACGCTCGTTGAGCTGCACATCGAAACCATCAACGTGAGCCTGCATCCAGGCGAGGTCTTGATTGCGGGTCGAGGCGTTGACCACCAAACGATAACCGTCGTCGAGGCGATAGACGATCATGTCGTCGACGATGCCGCCGCGCTCATTGAGCATGGTGCTGTACAAGGCACGGCCGGGGCCGTGCAGGCGTTCGACGTCATTGGCCAGCAAGTGCTGGAGCCAGGCTTTGGCCTGAGGGCCGCTGATATCGATCACGGTCATGTGGGATACATCGAAAACCCCGCAATCACGGCGCACCTGATGGTGCTCCTCGACCTGCGAGCCGTAATGCAGAGGCATATCCCAACCGCCAAAATCGACCATCTTCGCGCCGAGGGCGAGATGAAGGTCATACAGAGGCGTACGCTGTCCCATGGGTTTCTCCTTCCGGGCGTGGCGAAGGTGCGGACAGGTGCTGCACGGGGTGAAAACCTTGCAATAGAAGGCTTCCAGCCGATTTCAGCCACCGGGTCTATCAGACGGACCGCACCGAATGCCGCGCATTGTAGCCGCAAGGTGTAGGACTGGCACCTAGCTGTTTCGATATGCCGATCGTCGAATCAATCCGATAACCGGCAACAGCCCGACCAACACCAGGGTCAGCGCTGGCAAAGACGCCCTGGCCCACTCACCTTCACTGGTCATTTCAAAGATCCGAACAGCCAGCGTGTCCCAGCCAAACGGGCGCATCAGCAGGGTCGCGGGCATTTCCTTGAGCACATCGACAAACACCAGCAACGCCGCGCTCAACGTACCCGGCAACAACAATGGCAGATACACCTTGAAAAAAAGCCGTGGCCCACTGACGCCAAGGCTACGTGCTGCTTCGGGCAAAGATGGCCGTATACGCGCCAGGCTGCTTTCCAGTGGCCCATAAGCCACCGCGATAAACCGCACCAGATAGGCCAGCAACAACGCCGACAGACTGCCCAGCAGCAAGGGTTTGCCGGCGCCACCAAGCCAGCCGGACAACGGGATGACCAGCTCGCGATCCAGGTAACTGAACGCCAACATGATCGAGACCGCCAACACCGATCCCGGTAAAGCGTAGCCGAGATTCGCCAGGCCAATGCCGGAGCGGATCGCTCGGGTGGGTGCCAGGCGTCGGGCAAAGGCCAGCACCAAAGCAACGCTGACCGTGATCAATGCCGCCATGCCGCCCAGGTACAAGGTATGAAGGATCAGCCCGGAGTAACGCTCATCCAGGTCGAAACGCCCACGCTGCCAGAACCACACCCCCAGTTGCAGCACCGGAATGACGAACGCACAGGCGAACACCAGGCCGCACCAGCTCATCGCCGCCAGTGCCTTGACCCCACGCAGGTGATACAGCGCCTTGACCCGCGGCCGCTCGTTGCTCGCGCGGTTGGCCCCGCGAGCACGACGCTCGCCGTACAGCACCACCATCACCACCAACAGCAACAGGCTGGCCAGTTGTGCTGCTGTGGAAAGGCTGAAAAATCCGTACCAGGTTTTGTAGATGGCGGTGGTGAACGTGTCGAAGTTGAACACCGACACCGCACCGAAATCGGCCAGGGTTTCCATCAACGCCAACGCTACCCCCGCGCCAATGGCCGGGCGAGCCATTGGCAAGGCCACTCGCCAGAACGCTTGCCACGGAGATTGACCTAGTACCCGGGCCGCTTCCATCAGGCCTTTGCCCTGAGCGAGGAACGCGGTGCGGGCCAGAAGATACACGTAGGGATAGAAAACCAGCACCAGCACGAGGATGACACCGCCGGTGGAGCGTACGCGCGGCAGCCTCAGGCCGCTGCCAAACCATTCGCGCATCAGGGTTTGCACGGGGCCGGCGAAATCCAGCAGACCAACGAACACAAACGCCAGCACGTAGGCTGGAATCGCAAACGGCAGCATCAGCGCCCAGTCCAGCCAGCGCCGACCAGGAAACTCACAGAGGCTGGTGAGCCAGGCAAGACTGACGCCCAACAGGGTGACGCCAACACCGACGCCGAGTATCAGGGTCAGCGTATTGCCCAAAAGGCGCGGCATCTGGGTGTCCCAGAGGTGCGACCAGATCTGTTGATCGATGGATTGCCATGACAGCAGTAAAACACTGAGGGGCAACAGGACCAGCGCTGCGATGGCGAAGACCAGGGGATACCAGCGGCGTTGGGCAGGGTAAGCCAAGGAAAACTCTCGTTAAATAATTGTGCCCACGCTCTGCGTGGGCACACATCTTGTGACGCTTCGACGCGGAGCGTCGGGGGGAGGCATTCCCACGCAGAGCGTGGGAACGATCAGCAGTGGTGTCAGTTCCAGCCAGCGCGATCCATCATGCGGATTGCTTCAGCCTGGCGCTGGCCGGCCACTTCCACCGGTAGGGTATCGGCAACGAACTTGCCCCAGGCCGCGACTTCTTCAGAAGGCGCTACCACCGGGTTGGCCGGGAATTCCTGATTCACGTCGGCGAAGATTTTCTGCGCTTCAGGGGTGGTCATCCACTCCACCAGCGCCTTGGCCGCTTCCGGGTGAGGAGCGTGTTTGGTCAGGCCAATACCCGACAGGTTGACGTGCACACCGCGGTCAGCCTGGTTCGGCCAGAACAGCTTCACGCCCAGGTCCGGCTTTTGCTTGTGCAAACGTCCGTAGTAGTACGTGTTGACGATGCCCACATCGCATTGACCCGCATTGATCGCTTCCAGTACAGCGACGTCATCCGAGAACACGTCGGTGGACAGGTTCCTCACCCAGCCCTTGAGGATCTTCTCGGTTTTTTCGGCGCCGTGGACTTCGATCATGGTGGCCGTCAGGGACTGGTTGTAGACCTTCTTCGCCGTGCGCAGGCACAGGCGCCCTTCCCAATTCTTGTCGGCCAGTGCTTCATAAGTGGTCAGCTCGCCCGGTTTCACTCGATCCGTGGAATAAGCGATGGTCCGCGCCCGCAGGCTCAGGCCGGTCCAGGCGTGAGAGGAAGCACGGTATTGCAGCGGAATGTTGGCGTCGATCACTTTGGAAGTGAACGGCTGCAGGATGCCCATTTGCTCGGCCTGCCAGAGGTTACCGGCATCGACCGTCAACAGCAGGTCGGCGGTGGCATTCTCGCCCTCGGCCTTGATGCGCTGCATCAGCGGCGCTTCCTTGTCGGTGATGAACTTCACCTTCACCCCGGTTTTGGCAGTGTAGGCGTCGAAGACCGGCTTGATCAGCTCGTCGATACGCGAGGAGTAAACCACCACCTCGTCAGCGGCCTGGGCGACAGTGCTGCCAATCAGGGTCAGGGCGAGTGCGGTCAGTAGACGCTTCGGTAACATGGGAGCGATCTCTCGATTGAAAAAGTGAGGGCAAATGATAAGGAATCACATTTAGCATCTCAATCGATCAGTTTGCAGAGGAGTTACCAGATGTTGCACCGCCAAAGATTGGCAGTGAATGTTCCGGCCCCATCGCGGGCAAGCCCGCTCCCACAGGGGATTTTCAGTGTTCACAAAACCCCTGTGGGAGCGAGCCTGCTCGCGATAGGGCCATCACCCGCAACGAAAATGTCAGGCCTTGGCCAAAGCCGGCAAATCCCCGGTCAACCCCAGCGCCTCACGCACAAACAACGCCTTGGCCTCAGGCATCTGCTCAACCATCTTCAACCCGGCATTACGCAACCAGCGCATCGGCAGCGGATCGGCCTGGAACAACCGCTCAAACCCTTCCATCGCCGCCATCAGCGCGAGGTTGTGAGGCATGCGCCGGCGTTCGTAACGGCTCAGCACTTTGACATCTGCCAATCGCTCGCCACGCTCAGCTGCTTGCAGCAGCACTTCAGCCAAAACGGCGGCATCGAGAAAACCAAGATTCACACCCTGCCCGGCCAGCGGATGAATGGTGTGTGCCGCGTCGCCGATCAGCGCCAGGCCTTCAGCCACATAACGCTTGGCGTGACGCTGACGAAGCGGCACACACAGACGCGGGTCGGCGCCAAGCACCGTGCCGAGTCGACCTTCAAAGGCGCGTTCCAGCTCAAGGCAAAAGCCGTCGTCGTCCAGCGCCATCAGGCGTTCGGCTTCACTCGGCGTGGTTGACCAGACGATCGAACACCAATCCTGCTGACCATCACGCTCCAGCGGCAAAAACGCCAACGGACCGTTGTCGGTAAAGCGCTGCCAGGCCGTCATCTGATGCGGTTTGGAGCTGCGCACGCTGGTGACAATGGCGTGGTGCATATAGTCCCACTCGCGCGTCGCCATGCCGGTCAGGCGCCGAACGGCCGAGTTGGCGCCGTCCGCCGCAATCACCAACGGTGCACGCAGCGTACGGCCGTCGGCCAGGGTCAGCAGCCAGTCATCGCCCGAGCGGCGCATCTGTTCCAGACGCGCATTGGCCAGCATTCCGAGGTCGCAGTCGTACAGGCGGTCGAGCAAGGCGTCCTGAACCACCCGGTTCTCGACGATGTGCCCAAGCACATCTGCATGTACGCTGGCCGCCGAGAAATGGATTTGCCCGGTGCCGCTGCCGTCCCAGACGTGCATGTCGGTATAAGGACTGCTGCGTCGCTTGACGATGCCGTCCCACACGCCCAGGCGTTCGAGAATCCGCTGGCTGGCCGCCGACAAGGCGCTCACCCGCGGTTCGAACGGCGCCTGGCCGTCAAAGGGTTTGACGCTCAGGGGGCTGCCGTCCAGCAACAGGACTTCCAGCCCGCTGTCCTGCAACGCCAGCGCCAAGGCGCTGCCGACCATTCCGGCCCCGACAATCAGCAGATCTGCGCGCATGTCCATGCTTTAAGCCTGTCTCGCTTGCGGCTTGAGCCGCACGTAAAGGGTTTTTTCGACCCGCGCCACCAAGGTGCCGGCGCCGTCGTGAATATCGACCTGCAATTGCGGCAGGTATTTTTCGCCATCGGCCGTTTGCCGACGGATCTCGTCGAGCAAGGTCTCGTCGATGCGGAATTTGGCGAACACCGGGCCTTTGCCGGGCGAAATGAAATCGATGTCGGCGGCTTTGTCCCAGACGATGTAATGGCACCCGAGGTTTTCCATCAGCATCAGCATGTAGAACGGATCGACCATCGAATACAGGCTGCCGCCAAACTGGGTGCCCACGTAATTGCGGTTGTACCAGCTCAGACCCATGGACACCGTGACGTCCCGAAAGTCATCGCTGATGTGCCGCACCCGAACCCCGGCGCCCAGGTACGGCGGGTAAAAGGACATGAACCATCGCATCAACCGCGCTTTGCCGAATGTGTTCGTTAGCCACTTAAGCATCGGGACGCGTACCCAACCCCATGGCCTGACGGGCGAACCAGCGCTTGGCCGGCGGCAACAGATCAAGGCCGAGCAAACCGAGGTTGCGCCCCAGCGACACCAGCGGCTGGGTGCTGCCGAACAAACGGGTAACCTGATCGGAGAAGCCCACGGTCAGGTTCTGATCCAAACGTTGGCGCTCGCGGTAAGCCTGCAAGGTGGCAAAATCGCCCGGCCCGGTCTCGCTCGCCAGCAGCGCATCGGCCAAGGCCTGAGCATCGCGCAGCGACAGATTGAAGCCCTGGCCGGCAATCGGGTGCAGGCTGTGAGCCGCGTTGCCGAGGATCGCCAGATGCGGACGCACCTGCTCTTCGGCTTCGATCAGCGTCAGCGGGTAAAGATGCCGCGCGCCGACCTGTTTGAGGGTGCCGAGGCGATAACCGAACACACCCTGCAACTCGCTGAGGAAGCTCTTTTCATCGAGCGCCGCCAGCCGTTGTGCGTCCATGCCCAGACGGGTCCAGACCAACGCGCAGCGGTTTTCCGGCAGCGGCAACAACGCCATCGGGCCATCGTCAGTGAACCGCTCGAAAGCCATGCCGTTGTGCGCTTCGCTCGGGGTGATGTTGGCGATCAGCGCGCTCTGGTTATACGGGCGCTTCTTGATTCCAATACCCAGTTGCTCGCGCAGGCCTGAACGGCCGCCATCAGCAAGCACTGCAAGATCGCATTCAAGGGTGGTTTCGTCATTGAGGGTCAGGCGATAGCCATCAGTCAGCGGTTCCATACGCGTGACTTCCGCCGGGCAACGCCAGGTGACCACGTCCTTGTCCAGCCCTTGCCAGAGGCATTGGCCAAGCCAGGCGTTTTCCACCACATAACCCAGCGCCGGAACGCCCTCTTCCATCGCCGATAACCGGGCGGTGGAAAAACGGCCGCGGTCGGACACATGAATCTGCTTGATCGGTTCGGCGCGGCGGGAGATTTCCTGCCATACGCCCAACCGTTGATAAATCTGCTTGGCGCCGTAGGACAGGGCCGAGGAGCGAGCGTCGTAGCTCGGCTGATAGGTATTGCCCGGAGCGAATGGCTCGATCAGGACAATCTTCCAGCCGCGAGCCTTGGCCCCGGCTTGCAACGCCAACGCGAGACTGGCGCCGACCAGGCCGCCACCGATGATTGCCAGATTGACCCGGCTCATGCTGCTTGCGTCCGCGCTTGCGCCATCAAGGCCTCGATGTCGGCGACCGTTTTCGGCACACCGTGGGTCAATATTTCACAACCGGTTTTGGTCACCACCACGTCGTCCTCGATACGCACGCCAATGCCGCGCCATTTCTTCGCCACGTTCTGGTTGTCCGGGGAAATGTAGATCCCCGGCTCCACCGTCAGCGCCATGCCGACTTCCAGCACCCGCCATTCGCCGCCGACCTTATATTCACCGACGTCATGCACATCCATCCCCAGCCAGTGCCCGGCGCGGTGCATGTAAAAGGCTTTATAGGCTTCGCTGGCGATCAATTCATCGACGTCGCCCTGCAACAACCCCAACTTCATCAGCCCGGCTGTTATGACTTTAACCGTGGCTTCGTGGGCCTGATTCCAGTGTTTGTTCGGGGCGATTTCGGCGAAGGCGGCTTCTTGCGAGGCCAGCACCAACTCGTAGATCGCTTTCTGTTCCGGTGAATACTTGCCGTTGACCGGCCAGGTGCGGGTGATGTCGCTGGCGTAGCAATCGATCTCGCATCCGGCGTCGATCAGCACCAGATCACCGTCCTTGAGCACCGCGTCATTCTGCTGGTAATGCAAGATGCAGCTGTTGCGCCCCGCGGCGACGATTGAACCGTAGGCTGGCATCTTCGCCCCGCCCTTGCGGAACTCGTAATCGAGCTCGGCTTCGAGGCTGAACTCGTGCAGCCCGACCCGGCTGGCTTGCATCGCGCGAATGTGCGCCTGGGCGGAAATCCGTGCGGCTTCGCGCATCACCTTCACTTCGGCTGCCGATTTATACAGGCGCATGTCGTGAAGCAGATGATCCAGGGCAACAAATTCATTTGGCGGCTGGGCGCCGAGATGCGCTTTAGAGCGGATCACGTTGATCCAGTCCATCAGGTGCCGATCGAATTCGGGATTACTGCCCATGGCCGAATACACCCGGTCGCGCCCTTCAATCAGGCCCGGCAGGATGTCGTCGATGTCAGTGATGGGAAAGGCGTCGTCGGCACCGAAGTCGCGAATCGCGCCTTCCTGGCCGGCACGCAAACCGTCCCATAACTCTCGCTCGGCGTTGCGCTCACGGCAGAACAGGATGTATTCGCCATGCACGCGCCCCGGCATCAACACGAGAACGGCCTGAGGCTCGGGAAAACCGCTGAGGTACTGGAAATCGCTGTCTTGACGATAGACGTGCTCGACGTCGCGGTTGCGAATGGCTACCGCGGCGGCGGGCAGGATCGCGATGCTGTTGGGCTCCATCTGCGCCATCAAGGCCTTGCGGCGACGGCTGTATTCCGATTTCGGGATATGAATCATGGGCAGATGGCTTTTCCTGGCACGCGATTAATGCAAAGACGGTTTGGCGGCTGGTGGCACGTCGGCTTTTTTGGTTTCGGAGAACAGCAGCAGCGGAGCGACGCGCAGATACTCCATGACTTCCATGTAATCGCTTTCGCCGTCTTCGGACTCTTCCAGGGCATCTTGCACCTGAGAAATCGCCGCCAGGTCCTGCAACACTTCGGTGGCCTCGGTGCTGAGCATGCTGCTGTCCCGGCAGTTCAAGCCGAAACCGCTGAGGAAGCCCTGGCACCATTGGCCCAGTGCGACGGCGCGGTCAGTCAGCGGTGCATCATCGGTCGGTAGCAGCAGAACGACGGTCACGTCGTCGCCGGTGAGCTCGCCTTTGACCATCGCCTGCAAGCCGATCAAGGCGTTGCGGACGTTGTCCTGCGGCTCGTTTTCGAGCAGCTCGGCGGCATCGACCAGCCAGCCTTCGGCATCGAAGCCGGCACCGGCGCAACTGCGGCCGAGCAACAGGCCATGCAGTTCGGCAGGCGAGACGTGATGACCGCTGGAGGTCAGCAGGGTGGCGAAGGCTTGGTACGGGGAATTCTGAATGGTCATGGGCAGCTAGGCGCCAGACGGCGCTATGTCTAGAATGAAGGCCTTGTATCCTACATCGACAGACTCGCCAAGACTATTAAAGGCTGTCCGCCAGTTCCCACCCATCAGACTCACTATGTGGACACTATGGAAGACACCGACCTGCAAGCGCTGATGGCCAGACTCGAACTGCTAATTAGTCGAGTCGAGCAACTTAAGAGCCAAAACGGACTCTTACTAGCTCAGGAAAAGACCTGGCGCGAGGAACGCGCGCACCTCATTGAAAAAAACGAAATCGCCCGGCGTAAGGTCGAATCGATGATTTCGCGCCTCAAGGCCCTGGAGCAAGACTCATGAGTTCAAGCAATAGCGTCACCGTGCAGATCCTCGACAAAGAATATTCGATCATTTGCCCCCAGGAAGAACGCAGCAACCTGGTGAGCGCCGCCCGTTACCTGGACGGCAAGATGCGCGAAATCCGCAGCAGCGGCAAAGTCATCGGCGCCGACCGCATTGCAGTAATGGCCGCGCTGAACATCACGCACGACCTGCTGCACAAGGAAGAAAGGCCGGACGTACAAGCCAGCGGCTCGACTCGCGAACAGGTTCGCGACCTGCTGGACCGCGTCGATTTGGTGCTCGCCACCGATCCGGACGTCACCAAGGGCTGATTCGTCGAACCGCTTGGGTTATACTCGCATCACTCCCTGGGGTGCTTGCCAGTTGACCACGTCCCTGAGCCGATTCGCACTACCCTGGAGGCTGCACGTTGGGCTGGTGTGCATGTCCGCTAGACGGAAAGCCTTAAAGCCTACTGCATCTTCCACCTTGAACTTTCGGGTTCAAGGGCTAAGTCAGCAGCGGTTCATCCGGGGAGCCTGATTCCAGTCCGATGCCGGTTTAATTACCGGCATCGGCTTTTTTACGGGTACGCTTTACGTATTCGTCCTGTTGAAGCCTGAATCCATGACCGAACCTGCGCTGCTTCCCCGCCCGCAACTTCGACGCATGCTGCGCAAGTCCCGCCGCGCACTGACCCCCAGCCAGCAACGCCAGGCTGCTCGCGGGCTGTACAAGCAATTGGCCCAACATCCGTTGTTTCGACGCGCCAAACACATCTCCCTGTACCTGCCGACCGACGGTGAAATCGACCCGCGCGTCCTGATGCGTGCCGCTCAACGCCGGGGCAAGGCGACGTATTTACCGGTGCTCAGTGCCTGGCCACGAACCAAAATGGTGTTCCAGCGCATTCGCCCGAGAGAAAAACTCCAACCCAACCGCTTTCGCATTCTCGAACCTCGAGCCAACCTTGCCCGACAACGCAAGGTTTGGACGCTGGATCTGGTGCTGTTGCCATTAGTGGGATTTGACGATGTCGGCGGGCGGCTTGGAATGGGCGGTGGTTTCTACGATCGAAGTCTGGCCTATCTGGCGCGCCGCAAAACCTGGCGCAAGCCAACACTGTTGGGGCTGGCCCATGAATGTCAGAAGGTCGAACGATTGGCTCAGGCGAGCTGGGATGTGCCGCTGCAAGGAACGGTGACAGACAAGGCGTGGTATTTCGCAGACTAGACGCCACTGCAATCAGCGGCGTCCAAAAGACAGGTTTAGCGTTTGAAGGCCGACGGCTGTTGTTGCTGAGCGATTTCGATCGGCGCGTCAGTCTTGTTGTTCCACAGGCTTTGGGCATAACCGGTGGTTACGACGCCCAGGCCGAACAAAATAACCAAACTCCATAGTAAATCCGGTTTGCGTTTCATCGATTGCCCCCCAAGGCACATCAACACGATGACAGCAGCGGTTCCGTTGTAGGTGTAGGCCGTGCAGCAGCGTCAAGCTAAGAAGGCCGGCATTTTGCGACAACGTGATCTGACACGCAAACGTTGGCGCCAACCGACTGTCGGTTTGTCACAAAGTAGCCTGACAACCTCTCCACTGATCTCGCAAGGAGCAAAAACCATGGCCTATTGGCTGATGAAATCCGAGCCCGACGAACTCTCGATCAAGGGCCTGGAAAAACTTGGCAAAGCGCGCTGGGACGGGGTTCGCAACTATCAGGCGCGTAACTTTTTACGGTCCATGGCGGTGGGTGACGAGTTTTTCTTCTATCACTCCAGCTGCCCGGAGCCGGGAATTGCCGGGATTGGAAAAATAGTCGAATCGGCGTATCCCGACCCGACGGCGCTGGAGCCGGAGAGTCATTACTATGACCCCAAGGCAACAGCAGACAAAAATGCCTGGAGCGCGATCGATGTGGCGCATGTCGAGACGTTTGCCAGGGTGTTGAAGCTGGACTATTTGAAGCAGCAGACGGCGTTGGCGGAAATGCCGCTGGTGCAGAAGGGCTCAAGATTGTCGGTGATGCCGGTTACGGCTGAGCAGTGGGCGGCGATTATAACGCTGCGCTGAAGTTTTTTTTGGCCGCTGCTTGCTGGCGCGCTTTTGTAGGAGCACGGCTTGCCGGCGATGGCGTCCTTGAGATCGCTATCGCTGGCAAGCCAGCTCCTACAGGATCCAGCATTACTGGATGATGAGGTTGTTGAACAACAAATCCTCAACCACCGGCTTCCCGGTTTCGTCGTTCATTACCTGCTGAGTCTGCTTCAACGCTTCCTGACGCAGCTTCTCCTTGGCTTCAACATTGCTCATCGTCTCGGTCGTCTGCTGAGCAAACAACGCCACCAGCTGATTGCGAATCAGCGGCTCGTTGGCCTTCACCGCTTTGGTGGCGTCATCACCGGTCACGCGCAAGGCGACATCAGCCTTGTAGACCTTGAGCTTCGGCGTACCGTCCAACCCGTAGTTACCCACGAACGGCGGGCTCAGGGTGATGTAATTGACCTTCGGAGCTTCACCTTCTTTGGCTTCTTCGGCCATCGCTGCCACAGGCAGAGACAGGGCCAGCAACAACATGATCCACGCTTTCACAATTCGCTCCTTATCCGGTTTGCGGCCTAGCATAACGACCCGCCGCTCAAGCACAAGCTTATGGCTGACTATCAGGGTCGGGCATGCTCGTTGACCCATCGACTCACACACCTACACTTATCGGCCATCACTCCCAAAGGAATAGCCCTGATGAAAGCCGTGCTGTGCAAAGCCTTCGGCCCTGCCGAATCGCTGGTGCTGGAAGACGTCGCCAGTCCTGTCGCCAAGAAGAATGAAATCCTGCTGGACGTGCACGCTGCTGGGGTCAATTTCCCGGATACGCTGATCATCGAGGGCAAATACCAGTTCAAGCCGCCCTTCCCGTTTTCACCGGGGGGTGAAGCGGCCGGCGTGGTCAGCGCCGTGGGCGAAAAGGTCAGCCATCTGAAGGTCGGTGACCGGGTCATGGCCCTGACCGGCTGGGGCAGCTTTGCCGAACAGGTCGCCGTGGCGGCCTACAACGTACTGCCGATCCCACCATCGATGGACTTCAACACCGCCGCCGCTTTCAGCATGACCTACGGCACCTCGATGCACGCGCTCAAGCAACGCGGCAATCTGCAACCCGGCGAAACCCTGCTGGTGCTCGGCGCTTCCGGCGGTGTAGGTCTGGCCGCCGTGGAAATCGGCAAAGCCATGGGCGCCCGCGTGATCGCCGCCGCCAGCAGTGCAGATAAACTTGCGGTGGCCAAGGCTGCCGGCGCCGATGAGCTGATCAACTACAGCGAAACCAGTCTTAAGGACGAAATCAAACGCCTGACTGATGGCCAGGGCGCCGACGTGATCTACGACCCGGTTGGAGGCGACCTGTTTGACCAGGCCGTGCGCGCCATCGCCTGGAACGGCCGTCTGCTGGTGATTGGCTTCGCCAGCGGTCGCATTCCGGAATTTCCGGTGAACCTGGCGCTGCTCAAAGGTGCCGCGGTGGTCGGCGTGTTCTGGGGTGCCTTTGCCCAACGCCAGCCTCAAGACAACGCGGCGAATTTCCAGCAGTTGTTTGGCTGGTTTGCCGAGGGCAAGTTGAAGCCGCTGGTGTCGCAGGTGTATCCGTTAAACAACGCGGCGCAGGCGATCAATGATCTTGGCCAGCGCAAGGCAGTCGGGAAAGTAGTGGTTCAGGTTCGCTGAGGCCTGCGAAACCACCGTCAACTGCCGGGCGATCCCGCAATGTCGCCCGGTAACAGGTGCTCCTGAACCTTCTGACTATGAGACTCGATGAGTTGACCCTCGTCATCGAAGCGCAAAACGATAAGCCAGTCGTAGACATCCACCGGCCATTTCTTCTGACCCGTCAGTGCCGCCCCATCACCCCCGAAAGCCGCGATCAGTTTATTGATGTGCCCATGGTGCCAGGCGATCAATAGCGTTTTCGCCTGATTGTTCTTGCGTAGCAGATTGACCAGCTTGTCGACTTCGCCATTGGCATAGGGTTGCTCTATCGGCAGGTGCAGGCGCTGGGCCAGTGGAGTCAATGTCTGACGGGGCCGGACACTTATTGGACTGTCACTGGTAGCAATCAGCCGCTGAGGTGTCAGTGTCTGGCCATCCAGCTTCAGCGGGTCGAAATAATCGGCATAGGCCGCGGCTCGCTGCTCTCCTCGCGCATTGAGCATTGTCCCCACGTCAGGTTTTTCTGCATGACGAACTATCAGCACGGTGACATTGCGTAAACCCGGTGCCACAGAACCTTGAGCAAGACTCAATGCCAGAGCCGAAACGGTGAATGCTGCCGCCACCCATAATCCCGGCACCCACCGGCGAACCTTCAACGCCATCATTCATCTCTGCTGATTATTTGACTGGACTGCTCCCGAGTCTAAGACACAACGCTTCGGCCGCCGCAAAAACGCCTTGGCCTTACAGCTGAGCGACAGGTTCGTAAAGGAATGCGCAACTTCCAATATTGTCCAAAGCCAGTCAGACCCGCGAAACAGCGATCGCCTGATCGGACTTTGCTTTGCAGCGCTTGAGCCGCGCCTCCAGATTTCGGTCTGGCATGGCGTGGCTACGCAGGGCATGCGCCGTCTGTTCGACATAATCGCGCGTGCTGCCGTACCGCCCGCTAGCGCTTTCGAACACTTGGCTCAGCACATGATCAGGCAAGTTGCCGGCATAGCTGGGAAGGTGCCGCTCCAGGACAAATCCCAATGCCTGAACCTGGTTTCCGTCTTCGAGACGGCAGTTGAGCCAGTGTGGGCGATAGGAGGGGACTGGCATTTCGCGCTGCCACAGCGCGTAAAGCGAGGCTTCAAGTTGTTCTTCGGGCAAGCGATAGGCGAAGCCGCTGCAAGAGCCGCCCCGATCCAGACCAAATACCAGGCCAGGCATTTCCGGCGTGCCGCGATGCTCGTGAGACCACAGGTACAAACCGCGATGGTAACCATGCACCCGACCGCGAACGCGCTCTACCGCTGTGCACTCTGGACGCCAGATCAATGAACCGTAAGCGAACAACCAGACAGGCCCGCCCTTGTGGCGCGCCATGGTCGACTGCATCGAGCCGAGCAACTGTTCGTGCGTAAGCTGCGGCCCCAAGTCGAGCCGCGGAGGGTAAGCCGGATTCAAAAAAGCAGATTCAATGGCGCTCATGGCGAATAGCGTTCAGCTCCCCGCGTGTTATGAATTACTTAATAGAACGCACCGCTGTAACAATAAGGCACATAAGTTTTAAGGCAATTTAGGTGCCATGGCACAGTTATTAAATTACTGCCTTGAGGACATATAACCTACCGGCATTTATATAAATTTATAAATACCGATCGGCTATATGAGGAATTATATCGATCAAACGGGGATCAAGATCGCGGATCAAGATCGAGGATCAAGATCGAGGCGCGTACGCAAACACATCTGCACGCATCTGATGAGCGTCCATTCCGGCTTCAACCAGCGCATCCAGCGTTCCGTAAACCATGGCCGGAGAACCGCTGGCATAGACATGCAAGGATTTCAGGTCCGGGAAATCCTCACACACCGCTTCATGCAGCATCCCGCACCGCCCTCCCCAACCGCACTGATCACTGACGACTTTGTGCAGGAACAAATTGGGCAGCTTCAACCATTCATCCCAATGTTCAATCTGGTAAAAGTCTGAAGGACGGCGCACGCCCCAGTACAGGTGAACCGGGTACTTGAAGCCGGTGGCGCGGCAGTGTTCGATCAGGCTGTGGATCTGGCCCATGCCAGTGCCCGCGGCGATCAACACCAATGGGCCGTCCGGTAATTCCGCCAAATGCGTATCGCCAAATGGCAGTTCGACCCGCACCATCGGATTGCGCTGAAGCTGGCTAATCAGATTTAACGCACTGCTTTCGCGCGCCAATACATGAATTTCCAGATCTCGCCCGCCATGGGGTGCGGACGCCAGGGAGAACGCGGATTTTTCGCCGCTTTCACGCTCGATCATCAGATATTGGCCCGCGTGATAACGCGGTGGTTTACCGGCCGGCGCACGTAGACGCACACGCCAAGTGTCGCCGCCGACGTCCCTGCACTCAATGACCTGACACGACACGCTGCGCACCGGCAGTTCTCCCAGCGCGAGCACGCCATCCCACAGCACGATGCAGTCTTCCAGCGGCTCTGCTATGCAAGTGTAGAACTCGCCATGGTCGCGCACATTACCGGCTTGTTTGACCCGCCCTTCCACCAGCAACGCCGCGCATACGTGGCAATTGCCATTGCGGCAACTTTGTGGGCATTCATAACCCAAACGCCGCGCACCATCGAGAATCCGCTCGCCGGGCAGAATCTCAAGCACTGCTCCGGAAGGCTGCAAGGTTACACGCATCAATCTATTCCTAACTGATTCCAGATGGCATCGATCCGTTGGGTCACGGCGTCGTCCTTGACGATCACCCGGCCCCACTCGCGAGTGGTTTCGCCCGGCCATTTATGCGTGGCATCGAGCCCCATTTTCGACCCTAAGCCCGAGACCGGCGAGGCGAAGTCGAGGTAGTCGATCGGCGTGTTGTCGATCATCACCGTGTCGCGCTTGGGGTCCATGCGCGTGGTGATGGCCCAGATCACGTCGTTCCAGTCTCGTGCGTTGATGTCATCATCCGTGACGATAACGAACTTGGTGTACATGAATTGTCGCAAAAACGACCAGACACCGAGCATTACCCGCTTGGCGTGCCCCGGATACGACTTCTTCATGGTCACGATGGCCATGCGGTACGAGCAGCCTTCGGGGGGCAGGTAGAAATCGGTGATTTCCGGGAACTGCTTCTGCAGGATCGGCACGAACACTTCGTTCAGCGCCACCCCGAGAATCGCCGGCTCATCCGGTGGACGGCCGGTGTAGGTGCTGTGGTAGATCGGCTTGATCCGGTGGGTAATGCGCTCGACGGTGAACACCGGGAAGCTGTCGACTTCATTGTAATAACCGGTGTGGTCGCCGTACGGGCCTTCATCGGCCATTTCGCCCGGATGGATCACGCCTTCGAGGATGATCTCGGCGGTGGCCGGGACTTGCAGGTCGTTGCCACGGCACTTCACCAACTCGGTGCGGTTGCCGCGCAGCAGACCGGCGAACGCGTATTCGGAGAGGCTGTCCGGTACCGGCGTCACGGCACCGAGGATGGTCGCCGGGTCAGCGCCCAACGCCACAGACACCGGGAACGGCTGTCCAGGATGCTTCTCGCACCACTCGCGGTAATCCAGCGCGCCACCACGGTGGCTCAACCAACGCATGATGACCTTGTTGCGGCCAATCACTTGCTGCCGGTAGATGCCGAGGTTCTGGCGGTCCTTGTTCGGACCTTTGGTGACAGTCAGACCCCAAGTGATCAGCGGCCCCACATCACCCGGCCAGCAGGTTTGCACGGGGAGCATCGCCAGATCGACATCGTCGCCTTCGATGACCACTTCCTGGCACACCGCGTCTTTGACGACTTTCGGCGCCATGGCGATGATCTTGCGGAAGATCGGCAGCTTCGACCAGGCGTCTTTCAAGCCCTTCGGAGGCTCGGGCTCTTTGAGGAAGGCCAGCAGCTTGCCGATCTCGCGCAGCTCACTGACCGCCTCGGCGCCCATGCCCAGCGCCACCCGCTCAGGGGTGCCGAACAGGTTTCCAAGCACCGGGATGTCATAACCTGTGGGCTTTTCGAAAAGCAGCGCCGGACCTTTGGCACGCAGGGTGCGGTCGCAGACCTCGGTCATTTCGAGTACTGGGGACACCGGAACCTGGATGCGCTTGAGTTCGCCGCGCTTTTCCAGGCCGCTGATAAAGTCGCGCAAGTCGCGATACTGCATGCGTGAGCCTCGTGTTGGCCGTGCCGTTCGGGGGGGCAGTTTAGCGCCGAACCCCTCTATTCAGAACCATGAACTGCCGACAGATCAAAAATCAGATAGCAAAAAGCCGGGTTTCCCCGGCTCTAGTGCCCTTATCGACTTACTTGCGTTTCATCGACAGGAAGAACTCATCGTTGGTCTTGGTCGTTTTCAGCTTGTCGACCAAGAACTCGATGGCAGCGATTTCGTCCATCGGGTGCAGCAGCTTGCGCAGGATCCACATGCGCTGCAACTCGTCATCGGCGGTCAGCAACTCTTCGCGGCGGGTGCCGGAACGGTTGATGTTGATGGCCGGGAAGACGCGTTTTTCAGCGATACGGCGATCCAGAGGCAGTTCCATGTTGCCGGTGCCTTTGAATTCTTCGTAGATCACTTCGTCCATCTTCGAGCCGGTTTCAACCAGCGCGGTGGCGATGATGGTCAGCGAACCGCCTTCTTCGATGTTCCGCGCGGCGCCGAAGAAACGTTTCGGTTTCTCCAGGGCGTGGGCATCGACACCACCGGTCAGTACCTTGCCGGAGCTCGGGATTACGGTGTTGTAGGCGCGAGCCAGACGGGTAATGGAGTCGAGCAGGATCACCACGTCTTTCTTGTGCTCGACCAGGCGCTTGGCCTTCTCGATCACCATTTCGGCAACCTGCACGTGGCGGGTTGGCGGCTCGTCGAACGTCGAGGCAACCACTTCGCCGCGCACGGTGCGCTGCATTTCGGTCACTTCTTCCGGACGCTCGTCGATCAGCAAGACGATCAGATGAACTTCCGGGTTGTTACGCGCGATGTTTGCTGCAATGTTCTGCAGCATGATGGTTTTACCGGCTTTCGGCGGTGCAACGATCAGACCGCGCTGGCCTTTGCCGATCGGGGCGCACAGGTCGATGACACGACCGGTCAAGTCTTCGGTGGAGCCGTTACCGGCTTCCATCTTCATGCGCACAGTCGGGAACAGCGGGGTCAGGTTCTCGAAGAGAATCTTGTTTTTCGCGTTCTCGGGACGATCGTAGTTGATCGTATCAACCTTGAGCAGCGCGAAATAACGCTCGCCTTCCTTTGGAGGGCGGATCTTGCCAACGATGGTGTCACCGGTGCGCAAGTTAAAGCGACGGATCTGGCTCGGCGAGACGTAGATATCGTCCGGGCCGGCCAGATAGGACGCGTCAGCGGAGCGCAGGAAGCCGAAGCCGTCCTGGAGAATCTCCAGCACGCCATCACCGGAGATTTCCTCGCCGCTTTTAGCGTGCTTTTTGAGCAGGGAGAAAATCACGTCCTGCTTGCGCGAACGGGCCATATTTTCTATGCCCATCTGTTCGGCCAATTCGAGCAGTTCGGTAATCGGCTTTTGCTTGAGTTCAGTCAGATTCATATAGGAATGACGTAATCATTTATGGAGGGGGAAATTAAGCTTTTGGCTTAATGAGGCCGCGCCGCAGAGAAGGCGACAGGATCGCGTACTTATTCGAAAAGGAGTGCGTCGGCGACGGCTAGCAGGGGGCAATGGAGAAACCAGTGCGGGGCCGAATGTAACACCTGAGTTTCGGAGCGTCTAGCCCTGAATAACGAAAAGGCCCCGCAATGTACGGGGCCTTTTTGATGACACTTGAATCTACACTTAGATGTTGGCGTCGAGGAAAGCAGCCAGCTGCGACTTGGACAGTGCGCCGACCTTGGTCGCTTCAACGTTGCCGTTCTTGAACAGCATCAGTGTCGGGATACCACGCACGCCATGCTTGGCCGGGGTTTCCTGGTTTTCGTCGATGTTCAGTTTGGCAACGGTCAGCTTGCCTTTGTAGGTTTCAGCAATTTCGTCCAGAACAGGAGCGATCATTTTGCAAGGGCCGCACCATTCAGCCCAGTAGTCGACCAGTACAGCGCCTTCGGCCTTGAGTACGTCGGCCTCGAAGCTAGCGTCGCTAACGTGTTTGATAAGATCGCTGCTCATGGAAGTCTCCAGGTTGTAAGCAAAAAAACGTGGCCCATCATAGCCGCCCTTCCCTCGTTCAGGAAGGTGCAGATGATTGAGTCTCGCTATGGTGGTCCATGAATTTGGGTATAGCTCAAGTCCAGTGGCGGCGGGAGTGAAGGAGGTCATTTCGGTGCGCAATGCAACTTTTGGTGCTTTCGAGGCAGCCATCGCGTTGGCGCCAGCCTTTGATCGTGGCACGATGTCGAGGTAATCGACCGAGACCCCCTGACCATGCCGCAATCCCAAGCCAAGAATCTGTCCCTGATCGCCGCAATCGACCTGGGCTCCAACAGCTTTCACATGGTCGTGGCCAAGGCGGCCCAGAACGGCGAAATCCGCATTCTCGAGCGCCTCGGGGAGAAAGTTCAGCTGGCCGCCGGCATCGATGAAGAGCGCCATCTCAATGAAGAATCCATGCAGCGCGGGCTCGATTGCCTCAAGCGTTTTGCCCAACTGATCAACGGTATGCCCACAGGCGCCGTGCGCATCGTCGGCACCAACGCCCTTCGTGAGGCCCGAAACCGCGCCGAATTCATCCATCGCGCCGAAGACATCCTCGGGCACCCGGTAGAAGTCATCTCTGGCCGTGAAGAAGCGCGCCTGATCTACCTCGGCGTGTCCCACACGCTCGCCGACACCCCGGGCAAACGTCTGGTGGCCGACATCGGCGGCGGCAGTACCGAATTCATCATCGGCCAGCGCTTTGAGCCGCTGCTACGCGAAAGCCTGCAGATGGGCTGCGTCAGCTACACCCAGCGTTATTTCAAGGACGGCAAGATCACCCCGGCCCGCTACGCCCAGGCGTACACCGCGGCACGGCTGGAGATCATGAGCATCGAACACGCCCTGCACCGCCTGACCTGGGATGAAGCCATCGGCTCCTCGGGCACTATCCGCGCCATCGGCCTGGCGTTGAAGGCCGGCGGCCACGGCACCGGCGAGGTGAATGCCGAAGGCCTGGGTTGGCTCAAGCGCAAGCTGATCAAGCTCGGCGACGTCGAGAAAATCGACTTCGACGGCATCAAGCCCGACCGACGGGCCATTTTCCCGGCGGGCCTGGCAATTCTCGAAGCGATTTTCGATGCCCTCGAACTCAAACGCATGGACCACTGTGAAGGCGCCCTGCGTGAAGGCGTGCTCTACGACCTGTTAGGCCGTCATCACCATGAAGACGTCCGTGAGCGCACACTCAGCTCGCTGATGGTGCGTTATCACGTCGATCTGGAGCAAGCAGCACGAGTCGAACGCAAAGCGCTGCATGCCTTCGATCAAGTGGCCAAGGACTGGGATCTGGACGACGGTATCTGGCGCGAACTGCTCGGCTGGGCCGCCAAGGTCCACGAAGTGGGCCTGGACATCGCTCACTATCAGTTCCACAAACATGGCGCCTACCTGATCGAGCACTCGGACCTGGCCGGGTTCTCCCGTGAGGATCAGTTAATGCTAGCCCTGCTGGTACGTGGTCACCGACGCAACATTCCCAAGGACAAATTCGCCGAGTTCGGCGATGACGGCATCAAGCTGATTCGTCTGTGCGTATTACTGCGCTTTGCGATCCTGTTCCATCACATCCGCGGCACCCAGCAAATGCCTCAGGTAGAGCTGCGCGCCAACGGCAACAGCCTTGATGTACTGTTCCCGGACAAATGGCTGGACGACAATCAACTGACCCAGGCCGACTTCGCCATCGAAGCGGAATGGCTCACCCGCGTCGACATTGTCCTGACCGCTCGCTGAAAACCCGCTAAAAAGAAAAAGGGCGATCCACATGGATCGCCCTTTTTTGTGCCCGCGATTCAACAAACGCCGCAGCCCCCCTGTGGGAGCGAGCCTGCTCGCGATGAGGCCATCACTTCCAACATCAATGTTGATTGTTTGGCCGCCATCGCGAGCAGGCTCGCTCCCACAGGTTTGGGGCGTTAACGCACCGTCAGGATCGGGCTACCCAAGCGCTCCAGCAGCGTGGCCTGGGCACTACGCGGGTTCTGATTGCCGGTCGGCGTGTTACGCACGTAACGACCGTCCGACTGCAAGCTCCAACTATGCGTGTTATCGGTGAGGTACAGCTCCAGCTCTTTTTTGACCCGCACAATCAGCTTGCGGCCTTCCACCGGGAAGCAGGTCTCGACGCGCTTGTCGAGGTTACGTTCCATCCAGTCGGCACTGGAGAGGAACATCTGTTCGTCGCCACCATTGAGGAAGTAGAAGACCCGGGTGTGCTCCAGGAAGCGACCGATGATCGAGCGCACGTGGATATTGTGCGAAACCCCGGCGATACCCGGACGCAGGCAGCACATGCCGCGCACTATCAGGTCGATACGCACTCCGGACTGACTGGCCTTGTACAACGCGCGGATGATCTTCGGATCGGTCAGCGAGTTGAACTTGGCGATGATGTGCGCCGGTTTGCCGTCGAGCGCGAACTGAGTCTCCCGGGCAATCATGTCGAGCATGCCCTTCTTCAGCGTAAACGGCGCGTGCAGCAGCTTCTTCATGCGCAGGGTTTTGCCCATGCCGATCAACTGGCTGAACAGCTTGCCGACGTCTTCGCACAAGGCATCGTCGGAGGTCAGCAGACTGTAGTCGGTGTAAAGGCGCGCGTTGCCGGCGTGGTAGTTGCCCGTGCCCAAGTGCGCGTAACGGACAATTTCGCCCGCCTCGCGACGCAGAATCAGCATCATCTTGGCGTGTGTCTTGAAACCGACCACGCCGTAGATCACTACTGCACCGGCCGCTTGCAGGCGGCTGGCCAGTTGCAGGTTGGACTCTTCGTCGAACCGTGCGCGCAATTCGATCACTGCCGTGACCTCTTTGCCGTTACGCGCCGCATCCACCAGCGCATCGACGATTTCCGAGTTGGCGCCAGAACGGTACAGGGTCTGACGCACAGCCAGTACGTGCGGGTCCTTGGCGGCTTGACGCAGCAAGTCGACCACCGGGGTAAACGATTCGAACGGGTGCAACAGCAGGATGTCCTGCTTGCTGATCACGCTGAAGATGTTCTCGCTGTTTTGCAGCAGTTTCGGGATCTGCGGCGTGAAAGGCAGGTATTGCAGCTCGCGCTGGCTGTCCAGGCCAGTGATGCTGAATAGACGCGTCAGGTTCACCGGGCCGTTGACCTGATACAGCTCGGACTCACTCAGGTTGAATTGCTTGAGCAGATAGTCGGACAGGTGTTTCGGGCAGGTGTCAGCCACTTCCAGACGCACCGCATCCCCGTAGCGACGCGAGAACAGTTCGCCGCGCAGCGCGCGGGCCAGGTCTTCGACGTCCTCGGAGTCCAACGCCAGGTCGGCGTTTCGGGTGAGGCGGAACTGATAGCAACCCTTTACCTTCATACCCTGGAACAGGTCATCAGCGTGGGCGTGGATCATCGACGACAGGAACACATAGTTGTCGCCGGCGCCGCCAACTTCTTCCGGCACCTTGATGACGCGCGGCAGCAGACGAGGCGCTGGGATAATCGCCAGACCGGAATCGCGACCGAAGGCGTCGACGCCTTCAAGCTCGACGATGAAGTTCAAGCTCTTGTTCACCAGCAACGGGAACGGGTGCGTCGGGTCGAGACCGATCGGGGTGATGATCGGCGCGATCTCGTCGCGAAAATAACGGCGAACCCAGGTCTTGAGCTTGGTAGTCCAGTGACGACGACGGATGAAGCGAACCTGATGTTTTTCCAGCTCCGGCAACAGAATGTCATTGAGGATCGCGTACTGGCGGTCAACATGACCGTGCACCAGTTCGCTGATGCGGGCCAGGGCCTGATGCGGTTGCAGACCATCGGCGCCGGCTTGTTCACGGGCGAAGGTGATCTGTTTCTTCAAGCCGGCCACACGAATTTCGAAGAACTCGTCCAGGTTGCTGGAGAAGATCAGCAGAAACTTCAGCCGCTCCAGCAAGGGGTAGGACTCATCGAGCGCCTGTTCCAGCACGCGGATGTTGAACTGCAGTTGCGAGAGCTCGCGATGGATGTACAGGCTGCTGTCATCCAGTCCGGGAATGGCAATCGCCGGCGCCGCGGCTACGGTTTCGGCCACCACCGCGGGCGGAACGGGCTCCAGCTCCGGCGGGGTTTCGGCGATTTGCTCGACCACAGGTTGAGCCTCTTTTACAGCAACTTCAGTGAGTACTTCGGTATTCATGGAATGTTCCTGTGAGGGCTATTGTTGCTCTCGTAACAATTGGGCGGCACGGACGGCAAAGTAAGTCAGGATGCCATCGGCGCCTGCTCGTTTAAAAGCGGTCAAGGATTCGAGAATAACCCCTTCGCTCAACCAGCCATTGTGGATCGCCGCCATGTGCATGGCATATTCGCCGCTGACTTGATAAACAAACGTTGGCACTTTGAATTCTTCTTTGACCCGGTAAAGGATGTCCAGATACGGCATGCCTGGCTTGACCATGACCATGTCCGCGCCTTCTGACAAGTCTGCCGCCACTTCGTGCAGGGCTTCGTTGCTGTTGGCCGGGTCCATCTGATAACTGGCCTTGTTGGCCTTGCCCAGGTTCAGCGCCGAACCGACCGCGTCGCGGAACGGACCATAATAGGCGCTGGCGTATTTTGCCGAATAGGCCATGATCCGCACGTTGACGTGATCCGCCAGCTCCAGCGCTTCGCGGATGGCCTGGATACGACCGTCCATCATGTCGGACGGGGCGACCACCTGCGCGCCGGCTTCGGCATGGGACAGGGCCTGCCTGACCAGTGCATCGACGGTAATGTCGTTCTGCACGTAGCCTTCTTCGTCGATAATGCCGTCCTGACCGTGGGTGGTAAACGGGTCCAGGGCAACGTCGGTGATCACCCCAAGCTCAGGAAACTGCGCCCGTAGTGCGCGGGTAGCGCGCTGGGCAATACCGTTCGGGTTCCAGGCTTCGGCGGCATCCAGCGTTTTGAGCTCCGGCGGCGTGACCGGGAACAGCGCCAACGCCGGAATCCCCAGCTCGACCCACTTCGCGGCTTCTTCCAGCAACAGATCGATGGTCAGGCGTTCGACGCCCGGCATCGAAGCCACCGCTTCACGACGGTTTTCACCGTCCAGGACGAACACCGGCAGGATCAGGTCATCGACGCTCAGAACGTTTTCACGGACCAGTCGACGCGAAAATTCATCCCGACGGTTGCGGCGCAGACGGGTGGCGGGAAATAGACGGTTGGCGGGGGTAAAGCTCACGGCAGACTCCTGAGCCCGCGCTGACGGGCGAGCGTGACAGTTATAAGCGATCATTATGACTAACGCATTACAGTTATGTGCACCCCTGTGGCAGGTAGTCGCATTCCATTGTCGTTGTAGGAAATGTTCACGTCGAGACACATTTGGACACTTTCACGAATGTTCACGAAGGGTTAGGCTGCGCGTTCATTTCGCCAGCACCCAGACAATGCTCCAACAATTTCTGCACGACTTTGGCTACTTTGCCCTGTTTCTCGGCACATTCTTCGAAGGCGAAACCATCCTTGTGCTCGCCGGCTTCCTCGCGTTCCGCGGATACATGGACATCAATCTGGTGGTGGTCGTAGCGTTCTTCGGCAGTTATGCCGGTGATCAGCTGTGGTACTTCATGGGGCGCAAGCACGGTCGCAAATTGCTGGCCCGCAAGCCGCGCTGGCAAATGATGGGTGATCGGGCGCTGGAGCACATCCGCAAGCACCCGGACATCTGGGTGCTGAGCTTTCGCTTTGTCTACGGTTTGCGCACGGTGATGCCGGTGGCCATCGGCCTGTCGGGCTATCCACCGGGACGTTATCTGTTGCTGAACGGGATTGGTGCGGCGATCTGGGCGGCTGCACTGGCAGCGGCGGCTTATCACTTTGGCGCCGTGCTGGAAGGCATGCTCGGCAGCGTCAAGAAGTACGAGCTGTGGGTGCTCGGCGCCTTGCTGGTCGTGGGCCTGGGCCTGTGGCTGCGTCGCCGTTTCAAGAATGCCCGCCTGGCGAAGAAAGTCTACGCCGACGAGCAAGCCCTGAAAGCCAGACAGGCCCGCATCGAAGTGCCTAAGACGCCAAGCGAGTGAAGCGGTTTCTGCAACAGTAGAGGCCGATAACACTGAACAGGCTGTAACTGATCAGGCCGACCCAGCCCACCGCGCTGGCCGGCCACAACCCGACAACCGGCGCCAGCCACACCAGCGGCATGTTCGATGCCAGCCGTAGCAGCTCCATCTTCAACGCCCACGGGCGATTCTCCAAGGCCACGCCCAACGTAAACAACCCCAGCGCCACCGCCCCCCAGCCGAGTACCAACGCGGCAGTTGGCAGGCTCCGCTCCAGGTTCATCAAGTAACTGCCCAGCGCAATGTAGGCGCAAAACTGCAACACCACATACAGTTGCTGACGGCTGTCCAGCGGCACCTCGAATTTACGAAACAGGCTCAAGTCAGGCTTGCTCGTCGGGTACCTGGCCGCCACATCCGCCGGGCGCCAACCGGTGCGCATGAACCATATCCGCAGCTTGTCCCACTTGCTCTCGGCTCGCCGCGCGTCATCCCACAACTGCGCATAGAACTGCACGTTTGCCCATAGCGGATTCCAGCTCGCCAACGGCGTGGTCACGCCGAAAATCACCGGCTCGTTGTCGTCTTCTTCCTGAAACGAGCCAAATAGACGGTCCCAAATAATGAACACCCCACCGTAGTTGCGATCCATGTAGAGAGCGTTCTGCGCATGGTGAGCCCGATGATTGGACGGCGTCACGAAGAACCATTCGAACCAGCCGAGCTTGGGAATGTGCTTGGTATGCACCCAGAACTGATACAGCAGATTCAGCGCCGCGACGCTGACGAACACCAGCAGCGGCACGCCAATCACTGCCATCGGCAGGTAGAAAATCCAGCTCAGCAGGAAACCGGTGCTGGTCTGGCGCAACGCCGTGGACAGGTTGTACTCCTCGCTCTGATGATGCACCGAGTGCGCAGCCCAGAGAATGTTGCGCTCATGGCCCATGCGGTGCAGCCAGTAGTAGCAGAAGTCGTAGAAGACAAAGGCAAATACCCAGACCCCGACGCTGTCGGCCGAAAGCTCGAAAATCGCCATATGCTCAAGGGCAAATGCATAGGTGACTATCCCGACGCCCTTGGTCAACAGGCCCGTGGTGGTCGACAGCACACCGGTACTCATGCTGTTGATCGCATCGGCCACGCGATAATTGCTGACCCCGCGCCAACGATCGGCCAACAGCTCGATGGCAATCAGCACAAAGAAAAACGGCACCGCATACAGAATGAAGTCCATGACGCGCTCTGATCGGAATCTTGAAGACAGATGCTAGGTGTAGCCGCGAATTTACCCTATGGCAACGAGTGACAAATTAGTGGACATTTAACGCCATGAATCTGGAGAAAAACCCATGAGCAAAAAAATTGCAGTGATCCTTTCCGGCTGTGGCGTGTACGACGGTGCCGAAATCCACGAAAGCGTGATTACCCTGCTGAGACTGGACCAGCGTGGCGCTCAGGTGCAGTGCTTTGCCCCGAACATCGCGCAATTGCATGTGATCAACCACCTGACCGGTAAGGAAATGCCCGAGTCGCGCAATGTGTTGGTGGAGTCGGCTCGGATCGCCCGGGGCAACATCAAGGATATTCGCGAGGCCGACGTCGACGACTTCGACGCGTTGATCGTTCCCGGCGGATTTGGCTCAGCCAAGAACCTGTCGAACTTCGCCATCGAAGGCGCGGGTTGCACCGTGCAACCGGATGTCCTGGCGCTGACCGAAGCCTTCGCCGAAGCGGGGAAGCCAGTCGGCTTGATGTGCATCTCGCCAGCGCTGGCGGCGAAGATCTATGGCCCTGGGGTGAACTGCACCATCGGCAACGACGCAGAGACTGCAGCAGCCATGAACAAAATGGGCGCGACCCACACCGATTGCGCCGTGACCGAAATCGTCGAAGACCGGGCACGTAAACTGGTGAGTACACCGGCGTATATGCTGGCGCAATCGATCAGTGAGGCCGCTTCCGGCATCAACAAGATGGTCGACCGCGTGCTCGAACTGACCCACGAAAACGACGCCTGACCCTATTCCACTAGGAGCAGGCTTGCCAGCGAAAGCGGTGGGTCAGCCACATCGATGCTGGATGTACCGCCGTCTTCGCTGGCAAGCCAGCTCCCATAGGGATCACCGCTTGGCTCAGGATTGTCGGGCCAGCCGCGTCAGTATCCGGTCCAACGCATTAGCAAACGCCTGCTTCTCTCGCTCGCCAAACGGTGCCGGTCCACCGCCCATCTGCCCCTGCTCCCTCAGGTCGGTGAACAAATTGCGCACCGCAAGTCGGTCGCCCATGTTCTGCGCATCGAACTCCTTGCCCCGCGGGTCCAGCGCGGCCACACCCTTCTTCACCAGGCGATCCGCCAGCGGCACATCACTGCAAATCACCAGCTCACCCGGCACCGCATGCTCCACCAGGTAATCATCGGCGGCGTCCGGGCCACTCGGCACCACGATCAACTTCACCAGCGCCAGCCCCGGCTTGATCTGCGGCTGCCCCGCCACCAGCACCACTTCGTACTGACGCTTGAGGGCGAACTTCACCACCAGATCCTTGGCCGCCCGAGGGCAGGCGTCGGCGTCGATCCAGACTCGCATCATGTTTTCCTCTTTCAAAAAAAATCGCGAGCAAGCTCGCTCCCACAGAATACACATCATCCTTGTGGGAGCGAGCCTGCTCGCGATTGTGAGCGCAGCGAATGCTGTTAAGAGACTGTCACCCGCTGCTTCTCCGCCATCCGACTACGGCTATACAGCACAACAATCGCAATGATCGCCACGGCCTGAGCACTCAGCGAATACGCATCCGCATGAATGCCCAGCCAGTCAAAATCAAAGAACGGCACCGGCCGGGTGCCGAAGATCCCGGCTTCTTGCAACGCTTTCACGCCATGCCCGGCGAACACCACTGACAACGCGCACAGCAGGCCGGCGTTGATGCTGAAGAACAACGCCAGCGGCAACTTCGCCGAACCGCGCAGGATGACCCACGCCAGACCCACCAACAGCACCAGCGCCGCGGCACCACCGGCCAACACGGCGTTGTGCCCTGCAGGTCCTGCCTGCAGCCACAGGGTTTCGTAGAACAGAATCACTTCGAACAGTTCGCGATACACCGAGAAGAACGCCAGGATCGCAAAGCCAAATCGTCCGCCGCCGCCCACCAGGCTGCTCTTGATGTAATCCTGCCACGCCGCTGCGTGACGACGGTCGTGCATCCACACGCCGAGCCAGAGCACCATGACCGAGGCAAACAACGCCGTCGCGCCTTCCAGCAATTCGCGCTGCGAGCCGCTGACATCGATCACGTACGCCGCCAACGCCCAGGTCCCCAGGCCGGCCAACAACGCCAGGCCCCAACCGACGTTGACGCTGCGCACGGCCGATTGCTGGCCGGTGTTGCGCAGGAAGGCCAGGATTGCCGCCAGCACCAGAATGGCTTCCAGACCTTCACGCAGCAAAATCAGCAGACCGGAGATGAAACTCAGGGACCAGCTCAAGCCATCACTGCCCAGCAAGCCTGCGGATTCCTTCAATTTGGCCTTGGCCGTGTCCAGGCGCTGTTGGGCCTGGGCCACCGGCAAGCCGTCCTGCAACGACTGACGGTAGGCCATCAGCGATTTTTCAGTGTCTTTGCGCACGTTGGCGTCGACGTTGTCCAGAGAGCTTTCGACCAGCTCAAAGCCTTCCAGATACGCCGCGACAGACAGGTCATAGGCCTGATCGTGATCGCCGGCACGGTAGGCGGCGATGCTTTTGTCCAGGGTAGCAGCGGTGTAATCAAGCAACTGCGCCGGGCCACGCTTGACCTGCGGCGGCTGCGCCCGCTGCGCACGGAACGTGGTGGCGGCTTGTAGGCCATCAGCGGCCTGCACTTCGGCCGGCGTCTGACGGCCGAGGTCGGCTATGTTGTAGATCTTGTCGGATTTGGCCGCCGCCGGATCAGCGCTGAAGCTGGCGATGTAGGTGGCTAGATCCCAGCGCTGACGATCGTCAAGCTGATCGGCGAAGGCCGGCATGTCAGTGCCTTCGATGCCTTGGCCCAAGGTGCTAAAGAGCGCGTAGAGACTCAGATGATCCAGGCGTGTCGTATCACGCAGATCGGACGGCGGCGGTGTCAGGCCGACACCCGCCGGGCCGTCGCCAGCCCCCGCATCACCGTGGCACACCGAACAATGCTGGGCATACAACGGCGCACCACGGGTGGGATCCGGGGTAATGATCGGCGCCTGACTGACCTCATAAGTCACGGCCAGTTTCGCCCCGAGTTGGCGCGCCTGACGGGCCACGTCCGCGCCGTCCTGCCTAGCCGCGATGGCACCGGCGAGCGAGCTGACGCCCTGCTCCAACCCGGTTTTCTCCTGCTTGGCCGGCATCGCACCGATCAGGCCTCGCAAGGTTTTGATGGATTCCAGCTGCCCGCGGTACTCGGACTCATCGATCACCTTGCCCGCTTGCACGGTTTGCGGGTAGTCCGCGCTGATGTAATCGAGCAAATGCAGCGCTTGCGGCGCGCCTTCCACAGTGTCGGCCAGCAAATTGGAACTGCACAAGGCAAACAGCGGAAGCACCAGCCAGGCCAGAAAACGGGACGGGGCAGTCATGAATGAATCTCAATTGGTAATACGAAGTAATACATTGTTCCCTCTGAATGGCTTTCACTCAAGCTTTGTTCGCAAGCGCCGCAGGTTCTGTGCTTGTTCGGACATGAAAAAGGCGACCTCAAGGGTCGCCTTTTTTGGAGCTGAGCGCTTTTAAACCACGGCTTTCCGCAGCGTCGCCATGAACGCCGCCGCGCCGATGAACAGCCCGGCAAAGGTGCGGTTCATGCGTTTTTGCTGCTCGGGTGTGCGCAACAGTCGCAGCACCTTGGAGGCCAGCCCGGTGTAACCGGCCATGACGATCAAGTCGACGCAGATCATGGTCACGCCGATGATCAGATACTGCGCCAGCAACGGCGCATGCGGGTCAATGAACTGCGGCAACACCGCAAGCATGAACACCAGCGCCTTGGGGTTGCTGATGTTGACCAGGAAACCACGGAACACCAGCGCCATCGGTTTGCCGATCTGCCGCACGGCCGCGTCATCGCTCATGTCGCTGGGCAGCGCGCGCCATTGCTTGATGGCGAGGTACACCAGGTACGCCACGCCGAACCATTTGATCGCATAGAAGGCAGAAGCTGAAGCCGTGAGGATCGCGCCCACACCGGCGCCGACAATCGCGATCTGCACCGCCAGGCCCAATTGCAGGCCCAGGGCATTCCAGTAACCGCGCCAGAAACCGTACTGCAAACCGCTGGACATCGACGCAATGGCGCCGGCACCGGGAGACAGACTGATCACCCAGCAGGCGGCAAAAAACGCCACCCATGTTTGAAGCTCCATTGCACACCTCGACTCGGACTCGTGACAGACGTCTAAGCTAATGCGGCTTTGGGCTGATGACTACCGATTTTTTTGCAAGATGCGACGCCTGCCGACTAGCGTTTACAGCCTCAGGACCCCTTCGCGGGCAAGCCCGCTCCCACATTGAATCTTCGGTGGACACAAAATTTGTGAACACCTCTGAATCATGTGGGAGCGGGCTTGCCCGCGAAGACGGATTATCAGGCACCCAAAATGGTAGGGGTAAAACCTATTTCTCGAAGCCGCTCGAAGGGAATACATCACTCCCGCGCCAGCGTCGAACCGAGCGCTGGAAGAACAAGCTGTTAGGCACCTGAACCATGGCACTCCCAGTGCCAAGCTCTTCCGCTTCGATCAACGTGGTGTAAAGCAAATTGATCGCCACCACCCGACCTTTGACGCCGGGTTTGTCGGTCGTATCCACCAACTCGACCACGTCGCCGAGGCGAAACGGGCCGACGGTGAAGATCAGGATCGCGCACAGCAAGTTGGAGAGCACACTCCACATGGCGAAAAACGCCACCGCTGCCACCGCGACGAAGCCGGACAGTGCGGTCCAGAGCACAGTGGCCGACACCCCGAGGCGTTCGAGCACGAAAATCAATGCGCTACCCATGATCAGCCAGCGCAGTCCGCCTCGCAGCGGCATCAGCAACTGCGGCGGCAAAGGATAACGCTCGCCCAGCCGGGTCAGGCCTTTGGCAACGAAGCGCTGGGCGAAATAACCGGCCAGCAGAATCAGCAGGATTTGCACGACGAGCCAAATGGGTTCGATCCACACCGCCGGTAACGGCAGCTTGAACGCCTCCATCAAGACAACGCCTCCAGCTCCGCTTGCATGCTTTCAAGCAGTTCGAGCGCTTCCATCCAGGCTTCTTCCAGTTCGGCTTCACGCACCTTCAACTTGGCCTGTTCGGCCAGCAGATCGCGCAAATCATTCTTGCGCGCCGGCTCGTAAATATCGCTGTCGCCAAGGCTGGCATCGATCTTCGCCAGCTTCTCGTGCAGCTTGCCCAGCTCGGCTTCCAGCTTGTCTGCCTCGCGCTTGTGCGGCGCCAGTTGCTGACGCAACGCAGCTGCGGCCTGACGCTGGGCCTTCTTGTCGGTCTTGTCCGGATTGACCGGCGTGTTGTTGACCGGCGCATTGCGCTGGCGATAATCGACCAGCCAACGGGCGTAGTCTTCCAGGTCGCCGTCGAATTCCTCGACCTTGCCGTCCGCCACCAGATAGAAATTGTCCGTGGTGCTTTTGAGCAAATGACGATCGTGGGAAACCACCAGAACCGCGCCACTGAACTCCTGTAGCGCCATGGTCAGCGCCAGACGCATTTCCAGGTCCAGGTGGTTGGTCGGTTCATCGAGCAGCAGCAGGTTCGGCCGATCCCAAGCGATCAACGCCAGGGCCAGACGGGCTTTTTCGCCACCGGAGAAATTCAGCACCGGCTCATCGATACGCGCACCCCGGAAGTCAAACCCACCGAGGAAATCACGCAGGGTCTGCTCACGCTCGGTCGGGGCCAGACGCTGCAAGTGCAACAACGGGCTGGCCTTGGCGTCGAGAGAGTCCAATTGATGCTGGGCGAAGTAGCCAACGACGGTGTTTTCGCCACGGGTCAGGCGACCGGACAACGGCTCGAGTTCACCGGCGAGGTTCTTGATCAGGGTCGATTTGCCGGCGCCGTTCGGGCCGAGCAGACCGATGCGCGCGCCAGGGGTCAGTTGCAACTTGACCTTCTCCAGCACGGCTTTGTCGCCGTACCCCAAACGGGCATCGGACAGGTCGATCAGCGGGCTGGAGATTTTCTGCGATTCACGGAATACGAAATCGAACGGCGAATCAACGTGGGCAGCGGACAGTTCTTCCATCCGTTCCAGCGCCTTGATCCGGCTCTGGGCCTGACGGGCCTTGGTAGCCTGGGCCTTGAAACGGGCGATGTAGCTTTCCATATGCGCACGTTGCGCCTGCTGCTTCTCGTAAGCCTGCTGTTGCTGGGCCAGACGTTCGGCGCGGGCGCGTTCGAAAGCGCTATAACCACCGCGATACAGCGTGATCTTGCGTTGATCGACGTGAGCCACGTGATCGACCACAGCATCGAGGAAGTCTCGGTCGTGGGAAATCAGCAACAACGTGCCGGGGTAACTTTTGAGCCACTCTTCGAGCCAGATAATGGCGTCGAGGTCCAAGTGGTTGGTCGGTTCGTCGAGCAGCAAAAGGTCCGAGGGGCACATCAAAGCCTGAGCCAGGTTCAGACGCATCCGCCAGCCACCGGAGAAATCGCCTACCGGGCGATCCATCTGTTCATTGGTGAACCCAAGGCCGGCCAGCAGTTTGCGGGCCCGAGCGTCGGCGGTGTAACCGTCGGCGCTGTCGAGTTCCGCGTGCAGGCGGGCCTGAGCGGCACCGTCATGCGCCGCTTCGGCTGCGGCGAGGTCACGTTGCACCTCTCGCAGGCGCAGGTCGCCATCGAGCACGTAGTCGACCGCCAGGCGTTCGAGCGTCTCGATTTCCTGGCGCATGTGGGCGATGCGCCAGTCGGCCGGCAGAAAGCAGTCACCCGAGTCCGGGTGCAGTTCGCCCCGGATCAAGGCGAACAGGCTCGATTTGCCGGCGCCGTTGGCACCGATGAGGCCGGCTTTGTGGCCGGCGTGCAGGGTCAGCTCAGCGTCTTCTAGCAGACGTTGAGGGCCACGCTGTAAAGTCAGGTTCTGAAGTCGAATCATAATGGCGGCGGAGTCTACCAGCTTCGCTCGCAACTGGCGCGAGTAGCACTATGTCCTCTGACCTGTGGAGCTTTTCTGTTGACACTTACTGCCGTCGCGGCGTTGAACGGGCGTGCCTGAACTTGCAGTCGGCGGGTGTGAACGTGTGCTTGCTGCTGTGTGGGTTTTGGCTGGGAGAACGTGGCGTCACCTGCAACGAGCAACGATTGCAGTTGCTTCGCGATATAGCCGAGCCTTGGGACGCAGATGTCGTGCAACCCTTGCGCGCTTTGCGCATGCAATGGAAAGCCGACGCTGCCGAAGATGCCGGCCTGCAAAACTTGCGCGAAGAAGTGAAATCGCTGGAAACGGAGGCCGAGCGACATCTGTTGTTGCGACTGGAGCGATCGGCGCAGAGTTGGCCGCAGGGTGAGGCGACCGATCTAACGGCCTGGCTGGAAGGTGTGGCGGCAGGCGCCGCCAACCTGGACCGCGACGCGCTGCATCAGCTGCGCGTCGCGGTAACCGGCACTTAGGAAGCGCTGGTTGGGGTGGTTGCTGCGATCGATGCGGCGGCCGGCGTTGGCGCTGGCGTGGCTGTCGAAGTGGCTGCCGCTAAAGCAGACGTCGCTACCGGAGCCGGGTTGGCTGTCTTGGCAACTGGCGCGGTGGCCGGCTTGGCAACGGCAGGTTTTGCAGCAGCAGGTTTGGCTGCAGGCTTGGTCGCTGGTTTTGCAGCGGTAGGTTTTGCAGCCGGTTTTGCAGCTGCAGGTTTGGCTGCTGGTTTGGCTGCTGGTTTAGCTGAGGCTGGCTTGGTGGCAGCAGCGGGTTTAGCGGCAGCAGTTCTGGCAGCTGGTTTAGCGGCAGGTTTGGCTGCAGCTTTTACAGCGGGTTTCGCAGCAGCTTTTACAGCCGGTTTAGCGGCAGTTCGCGCAGCGGCTGGCTTGGCAGCAGGTTTTGCAGCAGCCGGTTTAGCAGCTGCTGTTCTTGCTGCAGCAGGCTTGGCAGCAGGCGATTTCGCAGCGGGCTTGGCAGCAGCGGTTCTCGCAGCGGCTGGCTTGGCGGCAGGTTTCGCAGCAGCTGTTTTAGCGGCAGGTTTTACAGCAGCTTTTACCGGAGCCTTGGCGGCAGGTTTAGCCGGTGCTTTTGCAGCAGCGGGTTTGGCAGCGGCTTTCTTCGCAGGTGGCGCAGCAGGCTTGGCCGCACGCAGGGACAATGCCTTGCCGACAGCCTCTTTTACACGACCGACGCCCTGGGCCAGTTTCAGGCTTTCTTGAGCATCGCGCTTGAGTTGCAGAATGTAGCTGCGGGTTTCGGATTGACGATCTTTGAGGGCATCGAGCAATTCCTCAAGCTCACTCACCGCGCCCTTGGCTTTGGCTTGTGCCTTGGCCTTGCCGGCCGCTGCGGCGTCCTGCAGTTTGGTACGGGACTTGTGCAATTTTTCTTGTGCTTTTCCGCGCTGCTTTTCCAGTTTGGCGAGCAGTTTTTCAGCATCAGCCAAAGCTTGTGAACAAGCGTTTTCCAAATGCTCGAGCAGGCTGCCCGACAGTTGTTGGAGTAAGTGCAACGGGGTATTTACAGGCTTCTTGGTGGCCGACATGGTTTACCTCCTGGCTGACGTGGGTGCGGCTCATACTAGACCTCTGCTGCTACCGCCGCTAGGGCATGTTGACAGTATCGAAAGCGCTGCGTTGCAACAGATCGAAAATCTTCTGCGCTTGCGCAAAACCAGTTCACCTTTGTGCGCATTCACACTGGCATAATCCAGCGCATCTCAGGCTGGAGAGTGCCCATGTCGCGCTACCTTTTTTTATCGCTGTGCGTGTTTTTTTCGGTGGCTCAGGCTGATGAAAAAACCTTGGCAAATAACGCTCACGATCTTGCTTACAGCTTAGGCGCGAGCCTCGGTGAACGCCTGCGCCAAGAGGTTCCCGATCTGCAACTTCAGGCACTGCTGGAAGGTTTGCAACAGGCGTATCAAGGCAAACCGCTGGCCTTGAAGGACGAACAGATCGAGCGAATTCTGGCCGAGCATGAAGCCCAGCTCGCCGAGCAACCGGCGCTCCCGCAAAGCGAAGCCGCACTCGAAAAAGAGCAGCGCTTTCTCACCGAGGAAAAAGCCAAACCGGGTGTTCGCGAATTGGCGGATGGTGTGTTGCTGACGGAGCTGACGCCCGGTACCGGTGCCAAGGCCGGCCCAAATGGCAAGGTCCAGGTTTTATATGTCGGGCGCCTGCCGGATGGCACAGTATTCGATCAGAATAGTCAGCCGCAGTGGTTCAGTCTCGATAGCGTAATCAGCGGCTGGCGCAGCGCCCTGCAAAACATGCCGGTCGGTGCAAAATGGCGCCTGGTGATTCCATCGTCTCAGGCCTATGGCGCGGAGGGTGCCGGCGACCTGATCGCACCGTTCACGCCGCTGGTATTCGAAGTCGAATTGCGCGGCGTCACCAGCTGAATCGCGGACACAAAAAACGGCGCGCAAAGCGCACCGTTTTTAGCTGACAGAAGGAGATTCAGGCCTGAACCGAATCCTCTTCCTTGTGAGCCGTGTGCAACACTTCAATCAGGCAATCTTCCAGCTCGAAGCGTTCGTGCAACAAACCGCCCAGCTCCTTGAATTTCTCCGCGACGCACTCGCCTGCATCACACAGGTCGTTGAACGCCAGCAGCTTCTCGGTGATGACATCGATGCGCGGGTAGATGGTCTCGGCCAGCTCCAGACCACGCTTGTCGTTAAAGGCCTTGGCCTCCCCCGTCAACTGTTCGTAGATCTCGAAGTGTCCGGCAGACACGTAATCGACCAGCACGCCGCAGAATTCCTGCAACGGCTTGCGGTTCTCGCCGAGAGCCTCTGGCTTGGCGCCGAGAGCATCATAGGCTCGAACCAGCTCGTGACGTTCCTGCAACCAACGATCGATCAGCAGATGCACTCCACCCCAACGTTCCTGAGCATTCTGACAACTTTCGAGCATGGTGATCTCTCTTCCCTTGTGGGTCATGCTGCCCTACACCTGTCGCACACTTGAAGGTCAAGTACCGGTCAGGCAGAGCGCCATCGAGCAACATAATTCCAATGACACGTGCGGGCCAGATTATGCCCGCGCGGCTGTGGCTTCAAGGTACGCAGCAGATAAAGTTCATACAAGTGTTTAATCGCTCAACTGCACCCGGTGCGACAACTCGCCGCTGAGTGGTCGCTCGCACGCAAGCCAGACGATGTGCAGCAACTGATAAATCCCCAGAATCGTCATCGCAACAAAGAGCAACAGACTCCACTCTGGAACGCTGAGGTCGAATAACGTCCAGGAAATCTCGGCGCAATCAGCGTCCCCTTGAAACATCTGCGTGACTTGGCATAACCAAGGCATGTTCTCGTACGCCGCCTCCAGGTTGGGCGGGCATGTCGATAACTCATGCAAAGGATCACCCTGCAACAAAATCTGCCGCCACGCCGTAATCGTGCCCGCGAGGCTGCAGAAAAAGCCGAGCAACCAATACAGGAATGATCCAAAACGCTTGGGCCCCTGCACGGAGGCTGTCAAGCAGATACCCGTTAGCAACGCCAGGCAAAACCGCTGCAAAAGGCACAAGCCGCAGGGTCTGAGCCCGACCGAATATTCCAGGTAAAAGGAAACACCCAAGGCCAGGGAACCTGTAATGAACATCATGAAAAACAAGGAGCGTGAGCAGGCCAAAGACATGGCATTTCCGTACCAGTAGAGACAGGTGGTTACGGTAGAGGAAAGCGCGCCAGCCTTTCAAGGCAGGCCGGCACGGACACTTCACCAGAAGTGTAGGGAATTCCCGACAGCACCGAGAGGAATTGATGTAGTCCCTTGTAGGACTCTGCCGACCAGGGACTACAAAGCTAAACAAGCGACGAATTTCGAACGACCGTATCGCGCCAGAGAACCGCTCCCGCCCCTGTAGCCGCTGACGAAGCCTGTGTCCGGCTGCGCCAGTTGCTACTGACCCGCTTCACGCGTGAGCCAGCGCCGGAAGCGGTGCCGCCAGCAGGCGCTCATCGAGCATGCCCAGGCCTTCCTGAAACAGCTGATTACTGCGTTCAGTGTCACCCAGTTGCGCCAGCAATCGCGCCAACTCTGCACAGGCTTCCGGATTGCGCTGAACCCGCAGACTGCTTTCCAGATAATCTCGCGCCTTGCCCCACAAACTGTTTTGCAAACACAAGCGGCCCAATGTCAGCAACAGGCTTGGGTCGCCCGGATGACCTTTGAGCCAGCCCTCTGCAGTCTGTAGCTGGCGAGCCGGATCGCTGCCGCGAACCAGCCCATACAGACGCGCCAGATGGCTGTCGTAATTGCGCTTGAGGGCCGTACGCAACACCTCTTCCGCTTCGATCTGCGCACCCAGCTGCCGCAGCTGCTCGGCATAGGCCAGCACCAGTTGAGGTTCCTGACGCTGAGCCGCAGTGAGTTGCTGCCAGGCGCGACCCAGCGATTGCAGACCGACCTTGCCGTCCTCTTCCTGATGCGCCGCCACAGACAGGTTTTCACCCCACGCACGGCGCTCCAGTTCGGCCAGTTCGGCGGGCGGCAGGACTTTATCCTTGCGCAGCTCGGGCAACAGGCGAATCACCGCCGACCAGTCACCACGCTGCTGAAGCAGGCGCTGCAACTGGCGCAACATCTGGGCGTTATGGGGATGACGTTCATGCATGACCTGAAGGGTTGCCAAGGCGCTTTCAGTATCGCCACGGTCCGTCTGCAATTGGGCGTGATTCAAGGCAATCGCCAATTCAGCCTGCGGCTGGCGCTCGAGGGCACGCTCCAGCAAGTTGTCGCATTCTTCGTAATGACCTTGTTCGTTTGCGGCACGAGCAGCGCCCAGGTAATAGAGCAATGGCTGGCGCTCGGCTTCGGCAGCCCGTTGCAAATGTCGCTGCGCACTCGCCCAGCGACCTTCAGCCAAATCCAGCTGACCGTGCTCGATTGCCACCTGCACCCGACGGCTGCGATTACGGCGCGACCAGGGATTGACCACGCCGCTGGAGGTCATCACCAGTTCAACCAACACCTTGATACCCCAGAACACCAGCCACAATACCGCGACCAACGCCAGGGTCGCCCACAGGCTCGACTCGTAACGAAAGCTCTTGTAGGCGATCAGCACGTAACCGGCATGCTCGGCAATCGCCAATCCCAGCGCAGCAGCAGCGGCGATCACCAGGAACACGATCACATAGAGGCGTTTCATGGCGTTGCCTCCTGGACGGTACCTGCGGCCGGTTTCGCCATCGGTTTGATCGAGTCTTCAGCATTGACATTACGCCGCTCCAGATAACCCTGGACCGCGCTCAGCGTGGCGGTCAGATCCGGCGTAACGACCGTGACCCGCTGTTTGCTCAATTCACCCACCTGCTCGAGCATCACTTTGCTCTGGGGATTGTCCGGGTTGAAGTTGCCGGTCAACACATCTCGCGCCTCTGCCAGTGCCTGGGTGTAAACCGCTGCCTGGCCATTGAGCGCGGCCCATTGCGCCTGCTCCAGTGCCAGGCTCAGGGCAAGACGCACCTGACTCAGGCTCTGCCCGGCCAACAGTGGCCGAACATTTTTGTCAGCGTTGAAGTCGATGCGGATGTAGTGAGAGATCTGATCCCACCACTGCGCCCAACGACTGGCACCGTCGCCATCGGCGGTCAGGCCAAGCAGCGAATCACCCCGGTCCTTGTACTCGGGCGCCAGCTCGGTGAGGTCGATCACCTGATCACGCAGAGCGCCCAGTCGCAAGAACAGTCCAGTGCGATCCGGCTGCTCGGTGCTGCGCAATGCCACCAGGGTTTTGGCCACTTGCTCGCGAGCGGCAAAGGACCCCGGATCATTCTGCTCACGAAGAATTTCGTCGGCACCTTGCACCAACGCCTGAGCGCTGCTGATGTCCTGCAATGCAGAGAGGCGCAGGCTGGCCAGACGCAGCAAGTGCTCGGCCTCGGCCAGACGCCAGTCTTTGCGGCTGGCGCCGAGAACGGTTTCCAAACGCTGATTCAGGCGCTGTTGATCGCCCTGCAACTGCGTCACCAGACGGGCGCGCGCTTCCAGCTCATCAACGGCAGGCAACTGCTCCAGGCGCGCGCTGATGCGCTGCTCATTGAGTTTGAGGTTTTGTGCCTGATCGTTCAGCGCCTGCACCTGTGCCAGTTGCTGTTGGTTATTGGCCTGTAGGTGGCGCGTCTGCCAGACACCCCAACCACCCACCACAACACCGGCAGCGCCGAGCAACAGCGCGACGATTGCCAGCCCATTGCCTCGGTGCTGCACGGCGGCTGGGGGCGCAGTTTCATCCGGAGTTTCAACCCGTGCATCGAGCACTGGCTGGACGTCATCTTTAGGCAAGGCAGTTTCGCTCACGTATCCATCCTTTGCATTAGAGAACGGGCTCGGGATGCTCCCGCAACGCCGTCAGCAATGCCGTGGCGCTGGCGCCGCGACAATCCACAACTGTTTGGGCCCCGGCGGCACGTGCCAGCTCGGCGACCCTTGGGCTTGGAACAAACAACGGCAACTGCGCCAATTGTGGCCAGGCAGCGCCGGCCAATTGATGCAGGTGCTCAAAACCTTGCCCACTGCTGACCACCAGCCCGTTCAAGCGTTCCGCTTCGATCCGGTCAGGCAGTGCGGCCTGCGGGTAGTGAGGCAGGCCGCGACGGTACAACTCCAGATACTCGACACTAGCACCAAGGCCGCGCAAACGCTCAGCCAGGAGTTCGCGCCCGCCCTCCCCGCGCATGATCAACACTCGCGGATCGGGCCGCGTAATAGCCTCGCGCAACTGCGCAAGCTCAAGCAATGCTTCGCTGTCATCACCTTCGGCCGGACAGGTCACGTCGAGCCCGCCGTCGTCAAGGATTTGCGCGGTGGCGGCGCCCACACTGAACCACTTCAGCGCAGGGGGGTGCGGCCAATACCGGCTGACCAGCTCGACGCCGATTCTGGCCGCGGGTTTACTGACCACGATCACCGCGCAAAAACGATCCAGCTTCTGAATCGCAGCGCACATTGTGTCAGAGACTGGAATCGGCTCGATTTCCAAAAGCGGCAAGCTGCTGCTGAAAATCCCCGCTTGCGCAAGAATATCGCTCAGCACCGCGGACTCATCCGCAGGGCGTGTCAGCAGCAAGCGCCAACCTGTCACTCGTGACCTGCCTCGCCATACACCGCTTTCAGAATATCGCCAGCGCCCTGGCTCAAAAGGTCTTCGGCCACTTGTATGCCCAAGGACTCGGCATCGGCGCGTGGCGCGCGGGCCTCAGCACTGAGCAACAGACCACCACTGGGATCACCGACCAGACCACGCAACCAGATCTGTTCGCCTTCGAGCACGGCATAGCAGGCGATCGGCACTTGGCAGCCGCCATTCAAATGTTTGTTAAGTGCACGTTCGGCTGTCACGCGAGTGGCGGTGTCCTGATGATGCAATGGCGCCAACAAGGCATGAATTTCGCTGTCCGCCGTGCGGCATTCGATACCCACCGCGCCCTGACCACCCGCCGGCAAGCTGTCATCAACACTGATTGCCGAGGTAATACGGTCTTCGAAGCCCAGACGAATCAGGCCAGCGGCGGCAAGGATAATGGCGTCGTATTCACCGGCATCGAGCTTGGCCAGGCGCGTATTGACGTTGCCGCGCAGGAAGCGGATCTCCAAATCCGGACGGCGGGTCAGCAACTGTGCCTGACGGCGCAGGCTGGAGGTGCCGACGATGCTGCCTGGCGGCAACTCATCCAGACTGGCGTAGGTGTTGGAGACGAAAGCATCGCGCGGGTCTTCACGCTCGCAGATGCAAAACAGGCCAAGGCCTTCGGGGAAGTCCATCGGCACGTCTTTCATGGAGTGCACAGCGATGTCGGCTTCATTGTCCAGCAGCGCGGTTTCCAATTCTTTGACGAACAGGCCCTTACCGCCGATTTTCGACAGTGGCGAGTCCAGCAGCTTGTCGCCGCGACTGACCATGGGCACCAATGTCACGAGCAGACCGGGATGGGCCTCTTCCAGACGGGCTTTGACGTACTCGGCCTGCCATAGGGCCAGGGCACTTTTGCGGGTGGCGATGCGGATTTCGCGAGTGGACATGGATCAATCCGTACTGAATAGATACGGCGGATAATAACAGCTCAGCCAAATCCACTTTGACTTGTATCAGAAACTGCGTGGCCTCCCTGGCCTTGAAATCCTGCAAGCGGGTGTGAAGTTCGCCGGTGAATGGCGGCTTAAAGCTGCTGCATCATCTTGCGTACACCGGCCACATGGCGCCGGCTGACGATCAATGCATCACCGTTCAAGCCTTTAAGGAACAGCTGGAAATGCCCCAAAGGCGTGCGTTGCAGGCGTTCTATGCGATCGCGGGCGACCAGAGCGTTGCGGTGGATACGCACGAATCTTTCGCCAAACTCATCCTCAAGGGCCTTGAGCGGTTCATCCAGCAGCACTTCGCCGCCTTCGTGGCGCAGGGTTACGTATTTGTGATCGGCAATGAAGTACACCACCTGATCCAACGGTATCAGCTCGATACCCTTGCGGGTTCGCGCGCTGATGTGGCTACGGGGACCGCTGCCACTTTCGGCGGCGGGGCGTGTCAGTGCAGCGAGCTGGAGACGGTTGGGGCGCTCGGCTTTCTTTAATGCTTCGTGAAGATGTTCAGTACGCACAGGTTTCACCACATAGCCTACGGCGCTGGCCTGTAAGGCTTCCACGGCAAATTCATCGGGTCCTAAACAAAACACCACAGCGGGCGGAGTTTCGCGTTCGCACAACCGCGCAGCCACTTGCAGGCCATCAAGGCCTGGCATGCGGATATCGAGCAGCACGATATCCGGCTTGTGGCTGTCGATCAGTGCCAACGCCTCTTCGCCGTTTGTGGCGCTGGGCTCCAGGACACTGTATCCCTCGAGTTCACCGACCATTCGGCTCAGGCGCTCGCGGGCCAAGGGTTCGTCATCAACGATCAGGACATTCATATTGCGCTGGATTCCTGCGTGAGTCTCGCACAAGGATAGCGTAGACAGGTGAAGTGACGTCCGTCACCGCGATCCACGCTAAGACTAGCGCGAGGGCCAAAAAGTGCCGCGAAATCGGCGGCTAAATTTTCAACTGCCGCTTGATTGAAGGCTCTGGCCCGCGTTGGCGAGGGATTCCCGTAGGGTTTGTCGATACACAATATGAACACCCTCTATTTTTATAGTCGGTTAGCGCGTCAAGAAATGCGCGGATACTACTGTCCAACTGTAGACGGTTGCCGGGACGATATTGCTCAATTGACAAATATCGTTGCGCAATTTCGCAAAGGCTCACCTTGAGTATGGACCGCGGTTTAAGAAAAAACGTATCGACCAGTGTCAGCGACAGGATTGGCAACCCTGTTATTATCCGCGACAGCTTTCAACGTCACTTTTCTCCAGCCGATACGAGCGAATTCATGAGCACTGACAAGACCAATCAGTCCTGGGGCGGCCGCTTCAGTGAACCCGTCGACGCCTTCGTCGCCCGCTTCACCGCCTCCGTCACTTTCGACCAGCGCCTGTATCGCCACGACATCATGGGCTCGATCGCCCACGCCACCATGCTGGCCAAGGTCGGCGTGCTGACCGATGCCGAGCGCGACAGCATCATCGATGGCCTGAACACCATTCAGGGTGAAATCGAGGCCGGTCAGTTCGACTGGCGCATCGACCTCGAAGACGTGCACATGAACATCGAGGCACGCCTGACCGACCGCATCGGCGTCACCGGTAAAAAGCTGCACACCGGCCGTAGCCGTAACGACCAGGTCGCCACCGATATCCGCCTGTGGCTGCGCGATGAGATCGACTTGATCCTGGGCGAAGTTACCCGACTGCAAAAAGGCTTGCTGGAGCAGGCCGAGCGCGAAGCCGGCAGCATCATGCCCGGCTTCACTCACCTGCAAACCGCACAGCCCGTGACTTTCGGGCACCACATGCTGGCCTGGTTTGAAATGCTCAGCCGCGACTACGAGCGTCTGGTCGACTGCCGCAAGCGCACCAACCGCATGCCATTGGGCAGCGCCGCGCTGGCCGGCACCACCTACCCAATCGATCGAGAATACACTGCGCAGCTACTGGGCTTCGACTCCGTTGGCGGCAACTCACTGGACAACGTGTCCGATCGTGACTTCGCCATCGAGTTCTGCTCGGCGGCAAGCATCGCGATGATGCACCTGTCGCGCTTCTCCGAAGAGTTGGTGCTGTGGACCAGCGCGCAGTTCCAGTTCATCGATCTGCCAGACCGCTTCTGTACCGGCAGCTCGATCATGCCGCAAAAGAAAAACCCCGACGTGCCGGAACTGGTTCGTGGCAAGTCCGGTCGCGTCTTTGGCGCGCTGATGGGCTTGCTGACCTTGATGAAGGGCCAGCCGTTGGCCTACAACAAGGACAACCAGGAAGACAAAGAGCCGCTGTTCGACGCCGCCGACACCCTGCGCGACTCGTTGCGCGCCTTTGCCGACATGATCCCGGCGATCAAACCCAAGCACGCCATGATGCGCGAAGCAGCGCTGCGTGGTTTCTCCACCGCCACCGACCTGGCCGATTACCTGGTGCGCCGTGGCCTGCCGTTCCGTGACTGCCACGAAATCGTTGGTCATGCCGTGAAGTACGGCGTGGAGAGCGGTAAGGACCTGGCGGAAATGAGCCTGGAAGAGCTGCGCAAATTCAGCGACCAGATTGATCAGGACGTGTTTGCCGTGCTGACCCTGGAAGGCTCGGTCAATGCGCGCAACCATATCGGCGGTACCGCGCCGGCGCAGGTCAAGCTGGCAGTGGTTCGCGGCCAGGCACTGCTCGCCAGCCGCTAAAAGCTTCGCGAGCAGGCTCGCTCCCACAGGGTCCGGTGTGTTCAACACTTTTCACTGTGGGAGCGAGCCTGCTCGCGATGACTGACTTCAGAACGCTACAAAACCTACTTTTTGGACGCGATCATCGCCATAAAGGCTGGCATCGCCGCCTCCCTGTCCGCCGCAATCCGTTGCACATTCGGATTCTCTCCCAAACGCTCCAACAGCACCTTGGCCGCCGGCATCTCGGCCAACAAATCCAGGCCAAACAGTTTCTTCCCTACAGCACACGCCAAGGGCACGCTATACAAGAAATAAACGTCGGCAATGCTCAGACTGTCCCCCGCCACATAAGGGGCGAACTTGCCGTGCCGCGCCAGCGAGGCGAACCCCAGCAGCAACTCGGACTTGGTCCTCTCCTTGATCGCCTCCGGCACCTGCATGCCAAAAAACGCCTCGCCGTAGCACATGCGGCCCGGCAGTTCGATGTACAGCTCGATTTCCTTGGCCAGCGCCAGCACCTGTGCGCGCTCGAAAGGATCGCTGGGTAATAGCTGCGTGCCTTTCTGGCTCTGCTCGATGTACTCGAGAATCACCGCCGTCTCATTGATAAAACCTTGCTCGGTGTACAGCACCGGTACTTTGCCGCGCGGACTGATAGCCAATGCTTCCGGGCTGGTGCCGCCATAAAACGGCACCTCTTCAAATGGCAGTCCCTTCTCGAGCAGCGCCAGTTTCACCATGTTGTAGTAGTTGCTGACAGAAAATCCATAAAGCTTGAGCATCACAAAGCCTCCAGGCCGTGCGGGGTTGGCAGTCCTGTTTTATAGAACGTCAGGGCAAATCTCGCCAGCAGCATCACAGCCCTGAATGCGGGTAAACTGGCCGCCTTAACTTGAGGAGCCTGCCATGAGCGAGCCAACCCCCGGCATCAACAACGACGAAATCGACGAAGAAGAGTTCGCCGAAAACACTCTGATCGAAGCCATCGAAAACCAGATCGAAAGTGACAACCCGCCTGCGGCCAAGGCGACCTTCAACAAGTTGACGCTGGTCGGTTACGAGCGTGAAGAAATCCTCAATTTGATGGCGCACGTGTTGGCGGTAGAAATCGACGCGATCCTCGAAGAGGACCGCGCATTCAATACCGAATGGTACGAAACAGCACTGCGCGCACTGCCGGAATTGCCGCCGGAAAAGAAGTAAGCGAACACCGTACGGGAGCGGGCAATCCGCTCCTACACAATTTGTCACCCATCAATCCCGCCTTCCCCCATACCCTGACTACACTGGTACCCACCCCGCTGCCGCACCACCCGCCGGGGAATGCTTCCCGAGGTGAAAAAACCCTGATGCAGGCACTGGACATGCCGCACAAGTGGGCTCACCTTAGGGACGCTGTCGTCCAATTCCTAGAAAGTCTGGAGTCCTTATGTCGCTTACCCCTGAGTTGGTTGCCGAACTGGAAATCCTCGCACTCTTCAACCTGGACAGTTCCCAGGAAGGTTTGAAAATTCATCAGACCGCGGCCCCGAAAGCCATTGCCGCTGCCCAACGCTTGTTTGAAAAAGAACTGATCGACCAGCCCGATGGCGGTTACTTGACCAGCCTGGGGCGTGACGCCGCGCAAAATGTGCAAACGGTGCTGACCATACTGAGCGTCGAAGAAACAGCCTGAAGATCATCACATCGCCCACGGAAACCCCTGCAATCGGGATTTCCGCGGGCCTACTCCGTGACCGTCCGTACCCGCGCGATAGAAACCTGACGTCAAAAAACAAATATCAGCTTAAGAGTGGCAGGCCCGAGGCGCTAAACTACCCCCTCATCCGCCGACCCCACTTCCGAGCCTCGCGAGCCGGTTTGAGCTGACATGACCCGCACCCATGAAATCCGCCCCGATCTGGACGAGGGAATCGACCGCAAGGTTCTCAGCCAACTACGTGCACGTTTTCTAAAGCTCAACGAAGGTCGCATGGCCCGGGCCATGGAAGGATTGTCGACCCGCCAGCAAACAGTGCTGACACTACTACCGCTGTTTTTCCACGTTAATCATCCGTTATTGCCGGGGTATGTTTCCGGCAGCACGCCGGCTGGGCTGTCGAACTTCGAGCCTGATGCCAATACCCTCGCTGAAGCGCAACGCCTGACTCGCTCGTTCTCTTACAAACCACGCCACGGCAGCAATCCGCCACGACCGATCCACGGGCTGTTCCTGATGGGCAGCCTTGGCACGCTGGCTCAAGCAGATCAAAGCGACATGGACGTTTGGGTCTGTCATGCGCCGGACCTAGGCGAAAGCGAACTCGCCGAGCTGCGTAAAAAGTGCCAGCTGCTGGAAGGCTGGGCCGCCACTCAGGGTGCCGAGGCGCATTTCTTCCTGATCGACCCAACACGCTTCGTGCTCGGCGAACGCGATACCCAGTTGAGTTCCGAAGACTGCGGCACCACCCAGCATTACCTGCTGCTGGACGAGTTCTACCGCACCGCCATTTGGCTGGCGGGCCGCACTCCCATCTGGTGGCTAGTGCCGGTCTACGAAGAATCAGCCTACGACCGGTACACCCACACGCTCCTGTCCAAACGCTTCATTCGAGCCGATGAAAGCCTGGACCTGGGGCATCTGGCCTACATCCCTCCCGGTGAATTCATCGGCGCCGGGCTCTGGCAGTTGTTCAAGGGCATCGAGTCACCCTACAAGTCGGTGCTTAAGCTGCTGCTGACCGAGGTCTATGCCAGCGAACACCCCAAGGTTCATTGCCTGAGCCTGCGTTTCAAGCAAGCCGTATTCGCCAATCAACTGGATCTCGACGAGCTGGACCCTTACATCGTGGTCTACCGGCGCATCGAGGAATACCTCAAGGCTCGGGGCGAACCGGAACGGCTGGAATTGGTGCGCCGCGCGCTGTACCTGAAGGTCAATCGCAAACTCACCGGCAACAGCCGCACTCAAAGCTGGCAACGTTCACTGCTCGAGCGGCTGGCTCAGGAATGGAGCTGGGATCAGCGGCAACTGGCGCTGCTCGATAGCCGCAGCCAATGGAAAGTCCGCCAGGTCAGCGCTGAACGCCGTGCCCTGGTCAACGAGCTGAACTACAGCTATCGCTTCCTGACCCAATTCGCGCGCACTGAACACACCGTCAGCCTGATCAACAAACGCGACCTCAACGTGTTGGGTCGAAGGCTGTATGCGGCCTTTGAGCGCAAGGCCGACAAGGTCGAATTTATCAACCCGGGCATTGCCCCGGACTTGGCCGAAGACACGCTGACACTGGTGCAGGCGTCCAACAAGAAAGAGCCGGGGCAAAGTCAGTGGGGTTTGTACAACGGCAGCCTGACCGCTCAGGAGTGGGAGCATTTCGCGCCGATCAAGCGCAGCCGCCAATTACTGGAGCTCCTGAGCTGGTGTCACCGCAATGGCGTGATCGACAGCAGCACGCGGATCGCACTGCACCCTGGCGCCAGCGACCTGAGCGAGTTCGAACTGTTTAACCTGCTCGGCAGCCTGCAACAGACTATCGCCCTGCCCCTGTCCACCGTCGCAGAGGAGCCGTTGCTGCGCGCCAGCGTACCAAACGAGGTGCTGATTCTGGTGAACGTTGGCGTCGATCCGCTCAAGCACCATCGCGACTTGAACATCCTGATGACCACCGAGCGCACCGACTCCCTGAGCTATGCCGGGGTCCGCGAGAACCTCGTGCTGACCCTGGACCAGGTCACGCTCAACAGCTGGAACGAAGTGCTGGTCAGCCGCTATGACGGCCCTCACGCTTTGCTCGACTGCCTGCGCGCTTACCTCAACAACCTGTCGAGCGGGCCACAGCAACCCAAACTACGGGTTCGTTGTTTCTGCCATAACCGTGCGCAGTTCATTGCCCGACGGGTTGAAGAGGTGATCGACACCGCGCAGAACCTGCTGCTGAGCAACCTCAATCACCGCTACCTGATCCAGGTCCAACAGCATTTTCACGTGCTGGAATTGGTGCCGGGCCAGGTTCATCACGTCGCCATCGCCACCTTGCCGGCGCTGATCGATTACCTGGGGGAGGAACTGGCCGGGTACAGCCCGCTGCACCTGGACCCAATGGCGCTGGAAGACCACGACCTCGCGCTGATCCTGCCGATGGGCCAGCCCGAGTGCATTCAGGTGTTCTACAGAATCAACGAGGATCAGGCCGACCTCTACGTTCTGGATGAATTCAATGCGCTGTGGCAGCAACGCTTGCCCTATCACGACGAACAAAGTCTGTTGGTGCCGCTGCAGCGTTTCCTGCAATCGATCCAGTACCGGCGCGACGCCTTGTTGCCGATGGACGCCGCGCAGCCCCTGAGCCTGGACACGCGGTACTACCAACTGCTGCCGTCCGGCCCCGGGCGGGCGCGCCGGGTCGAAGCGCGTCCTGCGCCGCAAACGCCGGTCAACAAACCTTTCTACGACGTACAGGCAATCATCGGCAAAGCCGCGCCGGACAGGGTGCAGGTAACGTTGTATTGCAATCAGCGAGAGTTTTCAGAGCTGGAACATAGCGACCGACTGTTCAGCGTGGTCGCGCAAGAAATCGTCGAGCAACGTCACGAAACCGAACGCTATCGCTGCTACATCACCGACCTGGACCTTTCGGGCCTGCTCGGTGACAGTCAGAGCTCCAGCAATCTGTACCTGCGCTACAAGGCCGACCTGGAGCGCTCGTTGAACGAGGCGCTCGAACAGGTCTGAGGGGCGTTATTCCGGGAAGTGGCCGCCAAGGGCAGGTTGTGATTCGACTTCCAGCAACGTCAGCTTGAGGGTCTTGCCGCCCGGTGCCGGCCAGTCGATGTGCTGACCCACCTTGAGACCCAGCAGTGCACTGCCGACCGGCGCCAGAATGGAAATCAGGCCTTCGTCGGCGTTGGCATCCTTGGGATAAACCAGGGTCAGGTGATAGTCCTTGCCACTGCTTTCTTCACGGCAATGCACACGGGAGTTCATGGTCACGACATCGGCAGGCACTTCGTCGTGACCGACCACGGTATCGGCGCGATCCAGTTCGGTTTGCAGCGCGATAACGCCCGGCAGCGTGTCATCCAGGCTGTCGATCAGGCGCTCCAGACGTTGCACGTCCAGACGAGTAAGGGTGATGGAAGGTACGGTCATGATTGAGGCAGACTCCTTTCTTCTGCACAGAAAAAGCAAAACCCCGCCAGAAAAAGACGGGGTTTTCACGAGCCTCGATGGGTTGAGGCGTTTCTGGACACTATCACAGCTCAATAAATATACAAGTCAGGTGCGACCATGGTGCCGACAGGTGGAAATTGTAAGCTGGCTCGGAGAGGACCTTGTGGGAGCGAGCCTGCTCGTGAATGCGGTTTTTCAGTCAATGAGATGTCGACTGATACAGCGCATTCGCGAGCAAGCTCGCTCGTACAAAGGTTTTGCGTCAGACGCAGGATTTGCGCTGGAGTGCCTGGGCACAGATAACCCGCCGCCGCTCATCATCCGCCGAACGCCATTCGCGGATGTCTTCGACATGGCGAAAACACCCCAGGCAGACCTTCTGCTCATCCAGACGGCACACGCCACTGCACGGCGAAGGCACCGCCGGGCTGACATTGCTGTAGAGCGGTTTAGGCGCGCGAACGGGCGCAGGCTGGGTCACGATCTCACAGGCCTTCGAAATCGAGTTCGACGTCAGCTTGCAGCTTGACGATGCGCTCCAGCATTTCGCCCAACTGCTCTTCGCTCTTGTCGCACATCCAGCGCTCGCTCTCTTCGTCGTAATCGAAGTGGAAGCCACCGGATACAGCCGCCAGCCATAACTGACGCAGCGGTTCCTGACGACTGAAGATCAACTGGCTGCCGTTTTCGAACTTGACGGTGAGTACACCGGCCGAGCTCTCCAGATCGATATCCAGGTCACACTCGTCGAAAATATCCTCCAGCGTCTGCTGGGTGGCATCGACCAGATCGTGAAAACGGGCTTCGGTCAAACTCATTTGCGGCAACCTCAAAAAGTGTCTGTTCTCGCTCAAGCGCCGCAAGATACGGGCGAGCCCCGGTGATTGCAAAGGATAACGACCAAGAAAACCTGTGGGAGCGAGCCTGCTCGCGAAGAGGCCATCATATTCAACATCTATGTTGACTGACACTCCGCCTTCGCGAGCAGGCCCGCAGGCCTCAGCCAAGCCCCGCCGGACGGGAGCCCCATCGCATAGGCAAGCTGTCGGGTGGCCGGTATACTCCGGCGCAATTAACGCATTTTCAAGGATTTCGCCATGAAGCGCCTGATCTCTTCCCTTGCTGCGCTCGCTTCGCTCGTCGCTTTTGCCTGCTTATTATCGGCCTGTGGTCAAAAAGGCCCGCTGTACCTGCCTGATAAAGACCAGGATCCTGTCGAACAGGCCAAGTCGTCGCAACGGCAGCCTGCATCCAAAGCACACACGCACGACGTCTACCAATAAGGGAACGACATGGACGCTTTTAATTACCGTGGCGGTGAGCTGTTCGCGGAAGGTGTGGCCCTGTCTGCCATCGCCGAACGTTTCGGCACACCGACCTACGTCTACTCCCGCGCACACATCGAAGCTCAGTACCTGGCTTACGCCGATGCGCTGGCCGGCATGCCGCATCTGGTTTGCTTTGCGGTCAAGGCCAACTCCAACCTGGGTGTGCTGAATGTCCTGGCGCGTTTGGGCGCCGGTTTTGACATCGTCTCCCGCGGCGAGCTGGAACGTGTTCTGGCCGCTGGTGGCAGCGCCGACAAGATTGTGTTCTCCGGTGTCGGCAAGACCCGTGACGACATGCGTCGCGCCCTGGAAGTCGGCGTGCACTGCTTCAACGTCGAATCCACTGATGAGCTGGAACGCCTGCAAGTGGTTGCGGCCGAGATGGGTGTTCGCGCACCGATTTCGCTGCGTGTGAACCCGGACGTTGATGCTGGCACGCACCCGTACATTTCCACCGGTCTCAAAGAGAACAAATTCGGCATCGCCATTGCTGACGCCGAAGACGTGTACATCCGTGCCGCGCAGCTGCCGAACCTGGAAATCGTCGGCGTCGATTGCCACATCGGTTCGCAACTGACCACCCTGCCCCCGTTCATCGACGCCCTCGACCGTCTGCTGGGCCTGGTCGACCGCCTCGGCGATTGCGGCATCTACCTGCGCCACATCGATCTCGGTGGTGGTTTGGGTGTGCGTTACCGCGATGAAGAGCCGCCATTGGCTGGCGACTACATCAAGGCTGTGCGCGAGCGTCTCGATGGCCGTGACCTGGCGCTAGTGTTCGAACCGGGTCGCTTCATCGTCGCCAACGCCGGGGTGCTGCTCACTCAAGTCGAGTACCTCAAACACACCGAACACAAAGACTTCGCCATCGTCGACGCGGCCATGAACGACTTGATCCGCCCGGCGCTGTATCAGGCCTGGATGGACGTCACCGCTGTGCGCCCGCGTGATACGGCGGCGCGTGCCTACGACATCGTCGGCCCGATCTGCGAAACCGGCGACTTCCTGGCCAAGGACCGTGAGCTGGCCCTGGAAGAAGGCGATCTGCTGGCTGTGCATTCGGCCGGCGCCTATGGGTTTGTCATGAGTTCCAACTACAACACCCGCGGCCGCGCCGCTGAAGTGTTGGTGGACGGTGATCAGGCAGTTGAAGTGCGTCGCCGTGAAACGGTAGCCGAGTTGTTTGCTGGCGAAAGCCTGCTGCCGGAGTAATCCCATGCTGCTGCGTTTTACCAAAATGCACGGCCTGGGCAATGACTTCATGGTCCTCGACCTGGTCAGCCAGCACGCGCATATTCTGCCCAAGCACGCCAAGCAATGGGGTGATCGGCACACGGGTATCGGTTTCGACCAGTTGCTGATCGTCGAAGCACCGAGCAATCCGGATGTGGACTTCCGTTATCGGATCTTCAACTCCGACGGCTCCGAAGTGGAACAGTGCGGCAACGGTGCGCGCTGTTTCGCCCGCTTCGTGCTCGACAAACGCCTGACCGCAAAACGGCAGATTCGCGTCGAAACCAAAAGCGGCGTCATCGAACTCGATGTGCGTAGCGACGGCCAGATCAGCGTCAACATGGGCGCACCGCGCCTTGTGCCGGCGGACATTCCGTTTATCGCCGCGGAACAGGCACTGAGCTACCCGATCGATGTCGATGGCACGCCGGTCGAACTGGCCGCCGTGTCCATGGGCAACCCCCATGCCGTGCTGCGAATCAGTGACATCAACAACGCACCGGTGCATGAACTGGGGCCGAAAATCGAACACCATCCGCGCTTCCCGGCGCGGGTCAATGTCGGTTTTCTCCAGGTCATTGACCGGAGTCGTGCGCAGTTGCGCGTCTGGGAACGTGGCGCCGGGGAAACCCAGGCCTGCGGAACCGGTGCCTGTGCAGCCGCTGTGGCCGCGATCAGCCAGGGGTGGATGGATTCACCGCTATTGATCGACCTGCCTGGCGGGCGCTTGTCCATTGAGTGGGCAGGCCCTGGCCAACCGGTCATGATGACCGGCCCGGCAGTACGCGTATATGAAGGACAAGTGCGTCTTTGAGTGAGCGAAATCCATGACCGACAAGCCCCAGGTTCCCACCCTGCAGCCCGACGAAGCCCCTTGCGAAAGCCTTGAGGCGGCGGCGATTGCCGCGTACCTGGAGGCTCATCCGGATTTCTTCATCGACCACGAAGAACTGCTTCCGGCCATGCGCATTCCACACCGACGCGGCGATACCATTTCGCTGGTCGAGCGCCAGATGGCCATTCTGCGCGACCGCAACATCGAACTGCGTCATCGCCTCTCGCACTTGATGGACGTAGCCAGGGACAACGACCGACTCTTCGATAAAACCCGCCGCCTGATTCTCGCGTTGATGGATGCCACCAGCCTGGAAGACGTGGTGATCAGTGTCGAAGACAGCTTGCGCCAGGACTTTCAGGTGCCTTTTGTCAGCCTGATCCTGCTGGGTGACAACCCGATGCCGGTGGGGCGTTGGGTGACTCACGCCGAGGCGCAAACGGCCATCGGCGGCTTGCTGACGGAAGATAAAAGCGTCAGCGGCAGCCTGCGTGAACACGAACTGGACTTCCTGTTTGGCGAAGAACAGCGCAAGCAGATCGGCTCCACCGCCGTCGTCGCGATCAGCCACCAAGGCATTCACGGCATCCTGGCTATCGCCAGCCGTGATCCGCAGCACTACAAAAGCTCGGTCGGCACCCTGTTCCTGAGTTACATCGCCGAAGTCATGGGGCGCGTGCTGCCACGGGTCAACAGCTCCCTGCGCTCGGTACGCTGAGTATGGAACGGCAACTGGACGCTTACTGCGAACACCTGCGCAGTGAGCGACAGGTGTCGCCTCACACGCTGTACGCCTACCGTCGCGACCTCGACAAAGTACTGGGCTGGTGCGCCAAACAGAACATCGACAGCTGGGCCGCGCTGGACATCCAGCGCCTGCGCAGCCTGATCGCCCGTTTGCATTCACAGGGTCAATCGTCCCGCAGCCTCGCGCGGCTGCTATCGGCGGTGCGCGGGCTTTATCACTATCTGAATCGCGAAGGCCTTTGCGACCACGACCCGGCCAATGGCCTGGCACCGCCCAAGGGTGAGCGCCGCCTGCCGAAAACCCTCGACACCGACCGCGCACTGCAATTGCTGGAAGGCGCGGTCGAGGATGATTTCCTGGCGCGGCGGGATCAGGCGATTCTGGAACTGTTCTATTCCTCGGGATTGCGCCTTTCGGAGCTGACCGGGCTCAATCTGGATCAGTTGGATCTGGCCGACGGCATGGTTCAAGTGCTGGGCAAAGGCAGCAAAACCCGACTGCTGCCGGTCGGCAAAAAAGCGCGCGAAGCGCTGGAACTGTGGTTGCCGCTGCGGGCCATGACCAACCCGGCGGACGACGCCGTGTTCGTCAGCCAGCAAGGCCGACGCCTCGGCCCACGAGCCATTCAGGTTCGGGTCAGAGCCGCTGGCGAGCGTGAGCTGGGGCAAAACCTGCACCCGCACATGCTGCGACACTCCTTTGCCAGCCACTTGCTGGAATCCTCGCAAGACTTGCGTGCGGTACAGGAACTGCTCGGTCACTCAGACATCAAGACCACCCAGATCTACACCCACCTGGACTTCCAGCACCTGGCCACGGTTTACGACAGCGCCCATCCACGGGCCAAACGCATTAAGGGCGATGACTCATGACCATCCAATTGATCACCTTCGACCTCGACGACACCCTGTGGGACACCGCCCCGGTGATCCTCAGCGCCGAAGCCGTACTGCGTGAATGGCTGACCGAGCATGCTCCGAACCTTGGGGGCGTGCCGGTAGAGCATTTGTGGGCCATTCGGGAGCGAATTCTGAGCAGCGAACCGGGACTCAAACATCGCATCAGCGCGTTGCGCCGCAGGGTGTTGTTCCATGCGCTGGAAGAGGCCGGTTACGACCACAGCCAGGCAACCGAACTCGCCGACAAAAGCTTTGAAGTGTTTTTGCATGCGCGGCATCAGATCGAAGTGTTCCCCGAAGTCGAGCCAACCCTGATAACACTGGCCAAGCACTACGCTTTGGGCGTAGTCACCAACGGCAACGCCGATGTACGCCGGCTAGGGCTGGCGGATTACTTCAAGTTTGCGCTGTGCGCCGAAGATATCGGCATCGCCAAGCCGGACGCGCGCTTGTTTCATGAGGCGTTGCAACGCGGGGGGGCAACGCCCGAGACGGCGGTGCATATCGGCGATCATCCGGGCGATGACATTGCCGGGGCACAGCAAGCAGGATTGCGGGCAATCTGGTTTAACCCGCAAGGTAAAGTGTGGGAAGCGGAGAAGGCTCCAGATGCCGAGATTCGCAGTCTGACCGAGCTGCCGTCGCTGTTGGCCCTGTGGAATTCCCGACACCCATCCTGAGATCACCGATATTCCCTTGTAGGAGCCGAGCTTGCTCGCGATGACTGCATAACATTTAGAATCTATATCGACTGACACGCCGCTATCGCGAGCAAGCTCGGCTCCTACCGGGTTGCGTCAGACCCAAGACATTTGTGACACCCATGAAAAAGCCCGCAGCGACGGCGGGCTTTTTCTTTTCCGTAATTGTCCACAGCATTCCACAAAACCTAGTGATTCCGGGGCTTACCGGGTATTATCTTGTCTACAGCATCCCACCCATATCTACCTGATCCCACGAAAATGTGTGGGGCTGCGTGTGGGGTTGGATCAGTCGACGAGGAAATAGCATGAGCCGATTGAACCCCAAGCAAGTCGAGCATTTGAGCGAGCCAGGCCGGTATCTGGACAGCGACGGGCTTTACCTTGTAATCAGCACTACCGGTAGCAAGTCCTGGCTGCTGCGTTATCAGCTCAGCGGCAAACGACGTGACATGGGCTTGGGACCATTTCCCACCGTAAAGCTTAAAGCAGCAAGACTGGCCGCCACGGAGGCGCGGTCCCTGATCATGCAGGGCCGTGACCCACTGGATGAGCGCAAGGCAGAACAGCAGCGGCAGAAAGACCAACGGCTGGCCGATAAAGCAAAGTCCGTCACGTTCAAATCGCTGGCGTTGGATTACCACCGGTCCCACTGCCTGCATGTGACCGATGGCTGGCGCAAAGGCTGGCTTTCCAAGCTGGAGCGTTACGTCTATCCAGTCATGGGTGAATTGCCGCCCGGAAAGGTTCAAACCGAGCATGTGTTGCGTGTTTTGCAGCCGATCTGGAGCGAGAAGCCCCGGACAGCGAGCGAGGTTAGGAGCCAGATAGAAAGTGTGTTGGACTCCGCCAAAGCGCTGAGCCTTCGATCTGGCGAGAACCCTGCACGCTGGCGCGGCCATCTGGACAACCTGCTAAGTCGGGCAGACAAAAAACGGGCTACGCAATCGACTAATCATCCAGCAATGCTCTGGCGTGACCTTCCAGCATTCATGAGCAGGCTGGCCGCAGCCAATGACCGTGATTCTCACGCGCTACAACTGGTGATCCTGACCGCAGCACGGGCTGGCATGGTTCGGTTGGCGACGTGGGACGAATTCGATTTAGAGTCAGCCACCTGGAATCTTCCAGCCGAGCGCATGAAAACCCGGCAGGCGTTCGCCATCCCATTGCCACAGCAAGCCATTGAACTGCTACGAGCAATCCCGCGCACTGTTGGCAGCCCCTATCTGTTTCCCGGCACTGGAAAGTCAGGCGTGATGGGCCGTGTTGCGTTCTTGTCACTACTGCGCGCAATGGATCTGCCAGACATAACAACACACGGGTTCCGGGCGACCTTTCGCACCTGGGCGAGTGAATGCACGCACTATCCGCGTGAAGTCTGTGAGCTGGCGCTTGCCCATGATGAGCGCGACAAAATCGAGGCCGCTTACAGTCGCAGCAACCTATTGGAGAAACGCCGCGAGCTGATGCAAGCCTGGGCAAAGTTCGCCACCACTCCGCCAGCGGTGAATGTTATTCACGGCGCGTTTGGGCGAGTGGAAGCATGACACGCAGATACAGCGGCGACTTGGCCAAACCTATCAAACTGGATCGGCTCGGCCCCCTCCATACACCCGCGCAATATGAGGCATGGAGCAAGGTGCACATATCGGAGGTAGAGCGCCGCATGGGCCTGTTATTTGAGGAGCATGGCGTTAAGGCTGGAGATTGGATGAGCCTTTGCTGGAGCTTGGCACTCGATTTACCAAGCTTCCAGCTGGCAAGCGTCAAATCTTTGGGAAGGCGTAAACACTGGGATGATGTCACTCGCACTTTGTTGGTACTGAGTATCGAAGAACACCATGCGTTGGAACGGTCAGTTACCGATGCTACAAAGCGCTTGGCCAAAGAGGAGCCATGGAGGTCTATGGTCCGTCACGCAGAAGGCGCCGAACGGCTGAGGAGTGAATCCACCCGACCGACCGATCCACGCTTGCTGCCAATGTTCCGCGCTCACCGCGACCTGATGATTGCGTCTGGTCAAATAACTGATGAGCCTGGCGCGTTTGCGCGTAATTACCTTGCCGTTAATTACGCGCAACACGAGCCTCGAAACGAGCAATAGTATTGGAATCCATGGCGCCCACTGACTCCGGCGCTTTTAATTCGCGAGGAGCGAACATGGATTCCACATCCCCCGACATCCACCCTATTTGTTTACTGCGCCTGCGCGACGTTATGGATCGTGTCGGACTGCGCTCAAGCGCAATTTATCAATCCGTGCAAAGGGGCACTTTCCCGAAACCCATCAGGCTCGGAGACAGTGTTTCTGTGGCCTGGCTTGACCAAGAGGTTGACGCATGGATCAGGGCACGGCTTATGTCCCGCCAACCCAATCCCACCCCACGCAAGCGCCGCCTGAAGGGAAGCCATGCAGGAGGCCAGGTCAATGACTGACAATCTGCGGGTTATGCGTATCGATGACGTTATGAAACGAACAGGACTGGCCCGCGCCTCGATCTACAAATACGCCTTGAACCAAACATTCCCGCAACAGGTGCAGCTTGGCCGTGGCGGCGCAGTTGGATGGTTAGAGCATGAGGTTAACGCCTGGGTGCGAGAGCAAATCGACAAGAGCCGGAGCAAAACCGCTCACGCATAAAAAAGCCGGACGTGGACGCGTCCGGCTGTGCCAACCACCCCCGCCAAGTGGTGGTAAGCACGCTGAGTGTCGCGCCTTTCCGGCCTTCGACAATTTCGAGGGCTGTTCGATGACTCTTCACGACGAGATAAAGGCCCCCAGCGGGCAAACTGCGGCAACTCCCGCGCCCGCCAGCAAAATCTCCCGTTTCCCCGCATTGGGCGATAAGCCGGGGTATCGCACTGGTTTCACCGTCTGGCTCGCCGATGGCGACCTGCTGGTGTCGTCGGCGAATCCGCATAGCACTTTCATCTTGCACGGCCATGGTCTGCTTCGAGAGATAAGCCATGGCGGGTGACTGGATCAAGATGCGTACTAACTTACCGTCGAATCCGAAAGTTGTCCGCATGGCGTCCGCATTGAAAGCGGACAGATTTCGGATAGTTGGTGGACTTTTGTCCGTTTGGAGTCTTTTCGATTTCCACTCAAGTGATGGAACGCTGTCCGGTTACACGTTGGACACGCTTGATGAGCTTGCTGCATGGTCGGGTTTTGCCGAGGCCATGGTTACAGTTGGATGGCTGGAAAACGACGGCCTGAATCTGACCATTCCAAGCTTTGAAGTCCATAACGGCGCCTGCTCCAAGCGTCGTGCCGTCGATGCGGAGCGTAAGCGAGCGGCCCGGAAGAGTCCGCGTTGAAAGCGGACGAAATGCGGACCAGAGAAGAGAAGAGAAGAGAAGAGCCCCCCAAACCCCCCAAGGGGTTCAATGCAATCGCTTCGCTCTTGCTTTTGCTCTGTCTGGACGATTGGAAATCGTTGACTTTGATCTTGAGGCCCGAGTGGGGCCCCGCTTGCGGGGTCGAGGGCTTGCAGTTGTCCACGGGCGTAGCCGGTGGGCAAGTGCCTCCGGCGCGCTGCGCCGGGGAGGCCTGCGGCCTCCTGTATTTCGCGTTTTTGCGTGCGTGCGCCTAGGAGGGACGCTATGAGTGAGCCTTTGCAGGTCATTGGCCGTGCCGTGTTGCGACTGCTGGCTGAGTTTGAGCATGACCCGCAAGCCGCGTTGGTCGCGCTGCTGACACTCTGTTACGGCCAGTCGCTGGAGGTAACGCTGCTAGCGCGCTGGATGGACTTCGATCTGCGGGAGCGGGTGTGGCGAGTTGGTGCCGACCGTCTGCCGCTGACGGCCCAAGTCTTAGACCTGCTGACGCGCTATTGGTCCGTAGCTGAGGGGCACGGTGAATATCTGTTCATGGGGGGTGATGGTCAGCCGCTTAGAAAGTCACGGTTACCGCGCCGAGTGTTGAAACTGTCGGGCGGGGTGTTGCCACTGAATACATTGCAGGCATGGGCGCTGAAGGGTTGCCCGGATCTTGATAGCGCAAACATTCGGTCTGAAATTCTGCACGAATTTGCCGTAAGCGGCGCGTCGGTGGCACAGGTGGCCAGGCTGGAGCGCGAGCTTGAGGCGCAACTGCGCGCCAGCGTAGCGGGCTGGCACGAAGTGTTATTGGTGCGGCGGGCGCTCGATGAATTTGCGGAATGACCGGGTGTTGGCCTGGGTCTGCCAGGGTGTCGAAGCCAGCTTCGTCGGTGTGGTCGACCGGGTGTTGACCCGGGCCTGCCATGGTGTCGAAGCCAGCTTCGTCGGTGTGGTCGACCGGGTGCTGACCCAGGCCTGCCAGGGTAACGAAGCCAGCTTCGTCGGTGCCGTCGACCGGATGTTGACCCGGGCCTGCCAGGGTGTCGAAGCCAGCTTCGTCGGTGGCGCCGACCGGATGTTGACCCGGGTCTGCCAAGGTGTCGAAGCCAGCTTCGTCGGTGTCGTCGACCGGGTGTTGACCCGGGCCTGCCAGAGAGTCGACCGGGTGCGGTGGTCATTCATTATTGAGGTGTGCGATGGGTGAAACGCGATATATCGAGTTCAGCGATGCGGCGATTAGAGCCGAAGCAAAAGATAAAGACGTTCGCGACCTTCGGGACAAGCGCTACCCGGATATGCGCTTTCGTTTTCTCAAGGATCGGCACCGGGGTGCGTGGTACACGGTGCACGCTGGTAAATGGCAGAAGGCGGCGGATTGGCCGCGTTGTGGCTGCAATCAATTGGATGCGCGGAGGTCGTCGTTCCAGTTGCTGCGTGCCGGTGGTGTTCATTCAGGCGCCATGCTCTGCGCGCTGTATACGGTAGGTGACGTGGTGACGTGGTATCTGGAGCGGCATTTGAACATGGCCACGGTATCGAAGGCGCGCAAGGCCAGTTGCCGGTCACTGGCCAAGAATTGGCTTTTTCCGCGCCTGTGGGGTTTGCCGGTGGATCAATTGACGACGGCCACGCTCGACCGGCTGTTGATTCAACCGATGCACGCGCTACTGGCTCCAGCGACGGTGTGCAATGCCTACCGGGTATTAAACGCGGCGTTTCGCACGGGCAAGCGGCTGGGTGTGCTGAACGTCAATCCGCTGGCTGATGTCAGGTTCTCGGATTTTGGTCTGGGCCGCTTAAGGCCAAAGAGCGCGCGGTTGTTTCCACGTGATGTTGGCCGAGTAATGGATCTGCTGGCACAGCGTCTGCCGAAATCGCCAGGGCCTTGCCTGTTGGCGTTGTTGATGCTCTGTCACGGTACGCGGGTTGGCGAAACGCGGCGAGTGAAGTGGGAACACTTGGACCTAGACGCGGGTGTGTGGGTGATCCCGGCTGAGCTGACCAAGACGCGGACACGGCATGAGCTGCCGCTGACGCCTGTTGTGGTGGCTGTGCTGCGTTGGTACCGGGACCAGCAGTCTAGCCAGCCGAGTGTGTATCTATTTCCCGGAGGTCATGGTCAGCCGTTGTCAGTGGCTGGGGCTTCGTCGGCGATTGCCGATCTGAGCGATGGTAAGTGGTCAAGCCATGATCTGCGCAAGCTGGCGCGGGCCGGCTGGCAACATCTGAGCGTCAATTATGTCATTGCCGAGCTGTTGCTTAACCATGCGATGCCGGGATTGACTGAAACCTATGTGCAGGGTGATTTGTCGTTTCTGAAGCGTCGGGCGTTAGAGGATTGGCACGGAGTCGGTGTGGGTGGTGTTGGGGGTGTTGATGGGTTGGATTTATCGCGGCGCTTCGGCTGGATAGTTAATTCGCTCTGATTTTCCATGATCTGCAAAGGCACGAAAGCATGACTACGATCTGATGGTGGGGTAAGGCGCAAGAGGAGCGGTTTAGACGTGTGCGTGGGGCTGGCTGTTTTTTACTTGCCAGTCTGAGGTGTCAAAACGGTTTTTCGTTCGTGATGCGCTCTAGAACGGGCCTTTGCGAGAAGTGCTGGGTATTCTGGATCATGAGATTGGTAACTGCCGTGACTAAAAATAATTCACAGATAGCATTACGCATGACAAATCAGTGGGTTGCAAATTACTGGAGCCTGGTGCCGAGGCCAGTGTCCTCGACACCGGCGACGGGGTATGCGCGCCACGCTCGAATGACTGCCACACGCCACATGCCTTTCTGCACAAGAAAACCTCATCAGCGACTAACTCGACCTCCGATAGAAATTCGCTGATGTACGCCTTAGTCGTCTTCATGGTCTTTTCCATGGCTAGGCAGAAGGCTAGTGATTTTTATACGTCACATAATTTTATCAATCGGGCGAAGCCCAACGATCTTTGGATTGTTTTGTATAGAAATTTTTTTATTTTCAAAAATTAGCCAGAAAGCAATCCTAATCTCTTTTTCTTTTTCAAAAACTTTCGGTTTAATAAATGCTATGGAATCTTTTAGCGCCGAAATTTGAGACACCGGCAGATCTTCTTCCTGTAATATCGTTATGGAGCGATGGCTATAGTCAACCTCTTTAACTTCAACATTCAGGGATAGCCGCTGAAGTATTTCCTGCATACTAAACTTACTAGTTATGTGATCAGGTAAGTCTGACAATTTTATTTCGTTCCAGAGCAACGCGCCCAAATAATTAGCAAATGACTGAAATTTATCTTGAGAAATCAACCATTTATCTTGATGCGTGTCAGTGATATTCCCCGCAACCTCAGTACTTTTAGACATGCAATAGACCCAGCAATTATGACTGGACCCTGAAAGAGTCATATTTTTCACGAAGAAATTTCCATTTCGCATTTCCATTTCGCCAATATGGAAACTGCCGTGACTTTCCATTTCAAAGGCTCCGAGCCATTCATGGGAGACCTTTGTGAGTTCGGGGAACTCCACAGAATAACTAAACGTTCCTTCCCCCTCATCTCGTAGCTTTTCGTTTTCTTCAGTCCGGAAATCAAACAATGTTCCAAACCGTATCGTATTGCACCCGTTACGAATATTGAATTCCGGAGGGCAAAATTTTGCAAAGTCTGGTGAAGAGAAGCCTATCAATTTCATCGATAAATTCCGTTTAATATTCTGGTCACTGTTTAACAATTGAGCTTTGTCTTAATGGCTTGGCGCCTTCAAGACGGACCGAATATCAACGAAAATGATCTACTCAGGCAAGACGTTTCGTAATCTTCGCTGCAATTTGAGCTTAGCAATTCTGGCCATGCTCACGACACTACAGACCTTCCGCTGCGACGCTGATCCATTCGCCGAGGATTTACCCCGCCCGATTCGGACTTTCTCAATTTCCTAGTTTTTATGAAACCAACTCGCCATCGAAGTCGCCTCTGGGCGATCCAGAGAGGCTCGGCAGATGTCGCCCGCGATGCGCGGAGTCATATGGAGTGGTGCGGGCGCCCTTCCTGTTTACCAGTGAAGAGATTGAAAAGGCGTAGCCAATGGGACGCTGTTGAAGCCGGCAGGAATCTCACGCTTTAGGAAAAAGCTGCTTCACGCGAGCAATAGGTGTGGGGCTGCGTGTGGGGTTGATGTCGAAGTTAATTATAGACCCGCGTAGTTAAAGGCCTGTAGAACGAAAAAGCCCGCAGCGACGGCGGGCTTTTTCAGCAAGCAAGGGCAGACGCTTAGATAGGCCGACTGCCGTACTTGTTATCAGGCTTCTTGGGAGGATCGGCGACCACGTTGGCCTCCACTTCCTGCACCTTGCCGCCCTTGGCCAAAAACTCTTCCATGGCCCGCGCGAGTGCATCGCGCTCCTTGTTCTTGGCTTCAACACTCGGCAGTTCATCAACCGATACCGCAGCCTTGGCTTTGCCTTTGGCGGTCGGAACGGGCGCATCACCGCCATCGTCTTCAGCGACGTCTTCGGCCGCTGCTTCCAGACCTTCTTCGGTTTCGTCGTCGTCGCCTACTTCGAGGTCGTCGTTTTCCAGATCATCGTCGCTCATGTTCTACCTCATGACTCTTGCGAAAAGCAGATTAGTTATAGCCCAGCTTTACCGTCTGTCGACAGTCGCCGGAAAAATTCAATAACCGCTGGTGACCAGCGGTTCATGCCTCTTCACCGTGTACGGTGGCGAGGACTTTACGGGCACCGCCAAAATCACGGTGCTCGCCCAGATAAACACCTTGCCAGGTCCCCAGCGCCAGTCGGCCTGCCGAGATCGGCAAACTGAGCTGACAGCCAAGCACGCTGGCCTTGAAGTGCGCCGGGAGGTCGTCCAGGCCTTCGTCGTTATGCTCATAGCCGTCTGTTCCTTGTGGGACCAGACGATTGAAAAACCGTTCGAAGTCGCGACGTACCGCCGGATCGGCGTTCTCGTTGATGGTCAACGACGCCGAGGTATGCTGCAGCCACAGATGCAACAGACCGACCCGACACGCCTTGAGTTCAGGCAAGCCGGCGAGTAACTCGTCCGTTACCAGATGAAAGCCCCGGGGCCGTGCCCGCAGGGTAATCAGAGTCTGTTGCCACATACAGTTCTCCGCACGTTCGGGGCGCATTCTAGCGCGCTCTGGGAAAAAACAAAGGCCCTAATATTCCTTCAATGATGTAAGCCATTGGCCGCAGAAAAGCGCCCGTCGTAAACGCCCCTGAACGTGTACGAAAAAACCTTTCAGCCACTCCTTCACTGACAAACGCCAGACAAAAAAATGCCCGGCAAGCCGGGCAAGTTTTTATGCGCGTGCTTACACGTTGTAGCCGCGCTCGTTATGAAGTGCCAGGTCGATGCCGACCGCTTCTTCTTCTTCATTGACCCGCAGACCCATAACAGCGTCCACGACCTTAAGGATGATGAACGTGGCGATCGCGGTGTAGATCACGGTAAAGCCAACCCCTTTGCACTGAATCCAGACTTGCGCGGCGATGTCAGTCACGGTGCCGAAGCCACCCATGGACGGTGCAGCGAATACACCGGTCAGGATCGCGCCGAGGATACCGCCGATACCATGCACACCGAAGGCGTCCAGGGAGTCGTCATAGCCAAGTTTGCGTTTCAGGGTCGTGGCGCAGAAGAAGCACACCACGCCTGCTGCCAGACCGATGACCAGCGAACCCATCGGACCGACGGTGCCGGCGGCCGGGGTAATTGCCACCAGACCCGCAACAACACCCGAGGCGATACCCAGTGCGCTTGGTTTGCCGTGAGTGACCCACTCGGCGAACATCCAGCCCAGTGCAGCGGCAGCGGTTGCAATTTGGGTAACCAGCATCGCCATACCGGCAGTACCGTTGGCCGCAGCAGCGGAACCGGCGTTAAAGCCGAACCAACCGACCCACAACATGGCTGCGCCCATCAAGGTATAACCGAGGTTGTGCGGCGCCATCGGGGTGGTCGGAAAGCCTTTACGCTTGCCCAATACCAGGCACGCTACCAGACCCGCGATACCGGCGTTGATGTGCACCACGGTGCCACCGGCGAAGTCCAGCACACCCCAGTCGCCCAACAGCGAACCCGGACCGCTCCAGACCATGTGCGCGATCGGCGCATAAACCACGGTGAACCAGATGCCCATGAATACCAGCATCGCGGAGAACTTCATCCGCTCAGCGAACGCACCGACAATCAGCGCCGGGGTGATGATGGCAAACGTCATCTGATAGGTGACAAATACCGCCTCAGGAAACAGCGCCGCTGGCCCGGTAATGCTGGACGGAGTGATGCCGGCGAGAAAGGCCTTGGCCAAGCTGCCGACATAGGAGTTGTAGTTGACAACACCGGCTTCCATACCCGTCGTATCAAACGCCATGCTGTAGCCATAGAGGAACCACAGGATGGTGACCAGACCGGTAATGGCGAAGCACTGCATCATCACGGAAAGAATATTTTTGGACCGGACCATGCCGCCGTAGAATAGCGCGAGGCCAGGAATGGTCATGAACAGCACAAGGGCTGTCGAGGTCAACATCCAGGCGGTGTCGCCGGAGTTGAGGACTGGAGCCGCCACCGGATCTGCCGCCATAGCCAGGCCGGGCATTACGATGGACAACAGGGCTCCTAGCCCTGCGAAATTACGCAGAGTCATATTGTATTCTCCTGGGGCGTTGGGTTTGTGGCGGCTTAAATTGCGTCGGTATCGGTTTCGCCGGTACGGATGCGAATCGCCTGTTCCAGATTGACCACGAAGATCTTGCCGTCACCGATCTTGCCGGTATTGGCAGCCTTGGTTATCGCCTCGATAACCCGATCCAGATCCTTGTCGTCAATGGCGACATCGATCTTCACTTTAGGCAGAAAATCGACCACGTATTCCGCGCCGCGATACAGCTCGGTGTGACCCTTCTGCCGGCCGAAGCCTTTGACTTCAGTAACAGTAATGCCCTGCACGCCGATCTCGGACAGCGACTCGCGCACGTCGTCCAACTTGAACGGCTTGATGATGGCAGTGACTAGCTTCATGAAAACTCTCTCCCGAATTGGTGGACTTGCCCCAGGAAAACAAACCCGTCTCAAGTCTAAGCGCAGTGCCTGGCTTTGTAACGCATCGTCGGCCTTGAATGCCCGTCCGAACCCAGCTAACCACCCCGTACGAAACACTTCCCCCGTTTCGCATGGCGCACTGCATTCGTCACAGCGACTGCATCAGTGCAGGGGTTGATAGTCACTTAGCAGAAAGCTTGCCATCTCGACAAAACACACTGAATTCAATCTCTTGGCCAATGCCGCAAGCCATCGCCCTGAATTACCCGGGAATTAACGCACAACAACGGTGCACTGCCGTCCGTCCGTATGCGCGAAAAACGTGCGCTGACTGGCTACCGGAATTGACTACAGACACTGCGTGATACACTGCCCGCCAATGTTTCCAGGACCTTTCCCATGCTCGCGCCCAAAGACTTCCTAGACGCCCTGACGGGCACCGCCTCCCGCCTCTTCAGCGGCGAAACCCCTTTGCCGAAAAGCGAAATCGAAAGCCAGTTCAAGGCGCTGTTGCAGAGTGGCTTCAGCAAGCTCGACCTGGTGAGCCGGGAAGAGTTTGATAGCCAGATGGTCGTGCTTGCACGCACCCGGGCACGGCTGGAGAGTCTTGAGGCGAAGGTGGCGGAGCTGGAAGCGAAGCTGAATCCACCAAGCGAGTAACACAGCCCATCTCACGGTAAAGCCCAATCCCCTGTGAACCCCAATCAACTGTGGGAGCGAGCCTGCTCGCGATAAGGTCGGAACGACCTTCCAGCTATTCCGGATTCAGCGCTGATTCAAGGCAGAGTCCTACAACGATCTCATCCGCCGTCCGATAGCGCCGCAAAGCTCCAGTTCCTAAGCTCACCCAATGCTGAATGTTCAGCACTGGGTTTGGCGACCCGGAAGCTTAAGGCGCATTACGACCATCCGATGGCGGGTTTACTTCCGCCACATCGAGTCATGGCGGTTGTGCGTGGGAGACCTTCGGGTCTGCCGGGTTCCTTTTGCTCCGGTTCGCCAACCTGCGTACAGCTGCCACCCAATCGTTTGGCGACGATTGACGGCAGCCCCTTTAGCAAAAGGAGTTGTATCAATGAATCGCAACGATGCTTATCTGATTCCTCACGTCTTCACCCGCCACAAACTCAACCTCCACGCCCTCCTCCTGGAAAACCAACCCTGGTTCAGCGCCCGCGACCTCGGCCGACTGCTCCGCCTTTTCCTCGACGAACGTGCCGTCCGAAAACTCGACCCCGATCAACACCAGTCCGCGCAAATCCTCATCCATGGCGTCATCGAAGACACCCTGCTGATCAGCGAATCCGGCGTCTACGCCCTGCTGGTCTACCACTACTGCCCCGAATACCGAGCCTTGCGCGAATGGCTGACCCACGACGTGGTCCCCGCCCTCCGGGATGCACAGCAACCGACCACAAACGAACGCCCGATTTTGAGCCTGTTGAACTGGTCGGAGATGTCATTGAGTTTGCTGCACTGGAATAACCAGCCGTGGATTCGGTTGCAGGATGTTCCACACATGCTGGCAGAAGGTGAACGGCCACAGCGTGCGGTCATTGCGCCGTGGTGGAAGCGTGCTTCCCGAATACTCCTGGCAATCTGAACGAATCGGCATAGGGGGCAGCCTTCATAGGCCGCTCCCCTGCCACACCACCCGGCATGCGGGTCCGCACCGGGCGGTTCGAGAGATTGAGGTTATGAGAGTCGCACCAGTCCCAGCCTGTCGAACCACGCCAAATCCAACACTCGATTCAGCTCAAATCGGCTGTTACGCCACCAGCTATGCGAGTTGGCCGCCACTTTCCGGGCCGATTGGCTGCTGGCTCCCAACGTCCGCAGTTCGCGGTAGATCGTCGGTCCACGCCTCCATTGCTTAAGCTGGATCGCTCGCAGTCGGTGTCGTATCCATTCATCCAGCTCTCGCCAGATTTTCGGTGTTTGCGACAACCCAAAGTAAGTTTTCCAGCCCAAGAGATAAGGGCGTAGATTCTCCACAACTTGTCGCATACTGCGACCGCCTGAGCGACGGGTGAGCTCGCGTATCCGTTGCTTGAACTGCTTGCGCGCCTTGACCGCTACCGCTCTTTTGACGCCTTGTGGAGATGCCCAGAAGGCGTAGCCCAGAAACTTGCGACCATACGCACTCGCCACCGCACTCTTGCTCTCGTTGACGCTCAAGTGCAGCTTGTCATACACACGCTTCAGCAAGGCCATCACCCGCTGCCCTGCCTTGCGACTACGGACATACACATTCGCATCGTCGGCATAGCGCACGAAACAATGACCTCGACGCTCAAGCTCCCGATCCACTTCGTCCAACAGCACATTCGCCAACAACGGCGACAGCGGGCCGCCTTGCGGCGCCCCGCAGCGGCTTTTCTCGACCACGCCATTGATCAGCGTTCCTGCATCCAGATACGCCCGAATCAGCCGGATAACCGCCCGATCCGCAATCCGCTTGCGTAAACGATCCATCAAAATGTCGTGGTCGACCCGGTCAAAGAACTTCTCCAGATCCACATCCACCACCACTTTTCGGCCCGAAGACACGTGGCGCTGAGCTGCCAACACGGCGTCTTGCGCGCAGCGTCCCGGGCGAAAGCCGTAGCTGTGTTCACTGAAAGTCGGATCGAGTAATGGCTGCAGGACTTGTAGCAGCGCTTGTTGGATCAAACGGTCGGTGACCGTCGGGATACCCAACTCGCGTTGACCGCCGTCAGGTTTGGGAATGACCACACGTCGTACCGGACTGGGCCGGTAGACACCTGAGAGAAGCTGTTCACGAATCGCTGCCCACTGGGTTAACAAGTGTTCGGCAGTCCGTTCAATATCCAGACCATCGACTCCCGCTGCCCCTTTGTTGGCCTTGACCCGCTTCCATGCCCGCTTCAGGTTTTCTCTCGCAAAGGCCCGTTCCAGTAGCCCTTGCCCTGCGTTGTCGGTTTCATCTTGCGGGCGATTGACCTCGTCACTGACGGAGCTTCTCACGGCTTCACCGCTCGCAGTCTCGATCCGCCCCGCGTTTGGCAGGCATCTGACTTCCGGTCGTTCGCATCAACATGGCCTATAACGCTTTCTCTCGTTCGGCCCTTCGTCAAAAAAAAAGACTACTACGGCCTCTGCTGACTTCTCGCTCCGGCTGGCGCCGTCGCCCTTTCAGGCACGAGGCGAGATCTCCCCAGGTAAGAACGCAATCCTTCCCCGCACAACCGCCGGATTTACGCAGCCTGATCTTTGACCACAAGAGCTTCGCGATTTTTGGCTCGCTCGCCCTGATCGGCTTCGCCTTGTATCCGGTTCTTGTCCATCGGCTCACGGCTTCGATTCACGCTTCCTCCCCACACTCGGTCACCCTCATGCAGTTGCGCTTCACTTCGTTCGCTGTGGTCAGCTTACGGCGGGACTTTCACCCACAAGATTGCGCCCATGCTGGGCGCACCAAAAAAACCCCACGTTTGTAACGTGGGGTTCGCTCAGGAGCAGAGGATCAGGCGCAATGTGAAAGACGCTCAACCTGATCCCGGATCGCAGCCCCTCGTTCAATCTCGGCTTTGCGCAAATCGTAAGTCGATTGCAGGTTCAGCCAAAACTCAGGGGTCGTATCCAGACAAATAGAAAGCCTGAGAGCCATATCAGCACTGACGCCTCGACGCTGAAGCACGATGTCGTTCACCGTGGGGGTCGAAACGCGCAACGCTCTGGCCAGAGCAGCAGCCGTAAGGCTCAGAGGCTCCAGGTATTCCTCTTTGAGGATCTCGCCAGGGTGTACCGGGCGCATACCATTCTTAGTCATACTCACCTCAGTGATAATCGACGATTTCGACGTTCTCTGGTCCGTTAGGACCCCAAACAAAACAAATTCGCCATTGAGCATTGATGCGGATGCTGTGTTGACCTCTTCGATCCCCGTCCAACGCCTCCAGGCGATTGCCCGGTGGTGAACGAAGGTCCATCAGTACGGCAGCAGCATCAAGCATCGTCAGCTTTCGTTCCACGACACTCAGAATGGCTGACCACATACGGGTCTTACCGTTGCGAAACAGGTACTCGGTCTCAGAACACTTAAAGCTAACGATCATAATTTAAAGCTTAACGTTATGCATTAAGCTTGAGTGTATAACTTGAGCTCATAAATGCAAACGTGCTCCTTTGAGGTTTGGCCTTCCCTTCAAAACTCTAGGAAAAGGACTACGTGCGTCTTTCAGAAGGCCTACGAAATTCAGCCCAGTCCTACAAGAACGAGCGGCATTTCTCATTGCCTCTAAACCGTGCTCGCCTCTTAAGATAACTAGCCAAAAAAACGGCCCATAAATCGAAGGAAGGTCGCTGTGAAAACGAAAAAGCGGCAAGCGAAACTGCTACTCATCGTTGAATTTCATGCCGAGGCACGTCGGTTAACCGGGAAAGTATCAGCCAATCAACACCGATTTTTCGATGTCGCTGCTGCTCACGGGAAAGAGTTTGAGCCAAGCGGCTGGCTTGCAGGCGCTCGAGTCTGTTTCAGCAACTCAAAAAAACCGCCTGACTGAGTTTTACTTCGCAACGTATCAGCTCATTAACATCCGCAACATCCTGCGAAAGTTTGGTGCCTGTGCCGTCACGCGACCCGGCTACTCTTCAAAAAACCGCAGGAAGCGGTTCCCGTAAAGCTCAAGGAACGACCATGTCCCTCTCCATCGTCCACAGCCGCGCCCAGATTGGCGTGGATGCGCCCGCCGTCACCGTCGAAGTCCATCTGGCCAACGGTTTGCCGTCGCTGACGATGGTCGGACTGCCGGAAGCCGCGGTGAAAGAAAGCAAGGATCGCGTGCGAAGCGCGATCATCAATTCGGGCCTGCAATTCCCAGCACGACGCATCACGTTGAATCTTGCCCCGGCGGATTTGCCAAAGGACGGCGGACGATTCGATCTGGCGATTGCCTTGGGGATTCTTTCGGCTAGCGTGCAGGTGCCGACGTTGACGCTGGATGATGTGGAATGTCTGGGAGAGCTGGCCCTCTCAGGTGCTGTACGAGCTGTGCGTGGGGTATTGCCGGCAGCCTTGGCCGCGCGCAATGCCGGGCGGTCGCTAATGGTGCCTCGGGCAAACGCTGAAGAAGCATGCCTTGCCTCAGGGCTCAAGGTGATCGCGGTGGATCATTTGCTGGAAGCAGTCGCACATTTTAATGGGCACACACCGGTCGAGCCTTACGTTTCCAATGGTTTGCTCTACGCCAGCAAACCCTATCCCGACCTCAATGAAGTGCAGGGGCAACTCTCAGCCAAGCGCGCCTTGCTGATTGCCGCGGCAGGGGCACATAACCTGTTGTTCAGCGGACCACCGGGGACCGGGAAAACGTTGTTGGCGAGCCGTCTTCCGGGATTGTTACCGCCACTGGCTGAAAACGAAGCGCTGGAGGTCGCGGCGATCCAGTCAGTTTCCAGTTGCGTGCCGTTGAGCCACTGGCCTCAACGCCCTTTCCGCCAGCCCCACCACTCCGCTTCCGGGCCGGCATTGGTCGGCGGCGGCTCGAAACCGCAGCCCGGCGAAATCACCCTGGCCCATCACGGAGTTCTTTTCCTGGACGAACTCCCGGAATTCGACCGCAAAGTTCTGGAGGTGTTAAGAGAACCGCTGGAGTCCGGACACATCGTGATTTCCCGCGCCAAGGATCGAGTGAGGTTTCCCGCCCGCTTTCAGCTGGTGGCCGCAATGAACCCGTGTCCCTGTGGATATCTTGGCGAACCGAGTGGCAAATGCAGTTGTACACCGGACATGGTCCAGCGCTACCGCAACAAACTGTCGGGGCCGCTACTGGACCGAATCGACCTGCACTTGACTGTCGCCCGGGAAGCCACGGCGTTGAACCCTGCGCGCAAACCCGGTGACGACACCGCCACCGCCGCAGTACTGGTCGCCGACGCACGAGAACGACAACATAAACGCCAGGGCTGCGCGAATGCTTTCCTTGATCTGCCGGGCCTGCGCCAACACTGCAAGTTATCCACAACCGATGAGACCTGGCTGGAAACGGCGTGTGAGCGATTGACCTTGTCACTGCGGGCGGCCCATCGACTGCTCAAAGTCGCGCGTACCTTGGCGGACCTGGAACAAGTCGACGGCATTACTCGCGAGCACTTGGCCGAAGCGCTTCAATACCGGCCAACCTCAAACTAGCAGGGACTATTCCTTGCTGAGGTCCACCAACGGCGTAGCCCTCACCTCAGTCTCCCGCCCACCTTGAATATCACTCACCGTCTTCAGCGCCTTATCCACAGCCCCTTTATCCGCGAGCAAGCTGTACCTGATTTGAAACTGCCTTTGCTCTTTAACCCCAATCATCGGCACCAAACCAAGTGGCCGCTGATACCGACGGTTATAGGAAAAACTCGTCCCCGGCTCCAACCCGGTCACATACCCCTGCCCTTGCGTATCGGTGTTCTTCCACAATGAAAAAACCGGCAACTGCTGAGTATTAAACCCAACCGACACCCCAAGGCTCCCGGCCTTGTTATGCAACACAGTCAACGTGTCACCTTTGGCATCGCCGTAAGGCACAACGTTGTAAACCGTTTCGTCATAGTCCTTGGTCGGCGCGCGATAGGTTTGCCAATCTGGCAAATCCCCTTTGGCCTTGTCGTTGAACGGCGACACCTGCTTAACCGGCGCAACAAATCGGGCGCCTTGCTCCAGAAACGGCGTACTGAAGTTGCTGTGTTATAGCGCCTGGTATTCCTTTGGATAATCACCGTTGTTGCTCAGGGTGTCGTTGAGGGCAAATGTGACGCTGCCGGGCTCAGTGACCAATTCTGTCATTACCGAGAAATCGACTTTCTTGAACGCCTGCTCTTTGAGTTCGCCACGCAGGCTGATTGCGTAAGGCGGTTTTTCATCGATATGCAGGGTGACTTTACTGGCCGGGATGTTGGCGGCGCGGCCATGCAGGGTCAGCAGTTCGCCGTTGTCCATGCCGGGATGGCCGACCCATTCGTAGCCGCAGCGGGCGACCAACTCGTTGAAGCCTTCGAGCCAGCCCAAGCCGCCACGACCGTTGAGCTCGATGAAGGATGGATTGACCACGTCCTTGACCGGAGAATCCCAGCCCAGGCGCACATTGCCGACCGACGCCTGCAGGACGTTCATACCGCGAGTCGGCACTACCGAGAGTTTCATTGTGCCGTTATCGATGTCGACGATGCTGACGCCCTCTTGCCGACCGCCGTGCAAGGTACGAAGGCTCACGGAGAAGGGTTTATCGGTCTTCACACCGAGTTGCTGGCTGGTGATCTGCCAGTTTTGCGCGGCTTTGTCACTGTCGAGCAGGACGTAATCCCAGGCCATGGCGTGGGAGGCGGACAGCGCGCCAAGGGCGACGAGGAGTTTGAGCGGGGTCATGGGGAAAGCCTTTCTTGGAGTTGTGTATTTTTTATAGCGCTACTGAAACGATTCAGCAAGCTTAAAAAAGCTCATGCCCAAGACTTCCAAAGCCAATTAAAATTGACTTTATGCAACCTCCGCACGCTTACGTTAGTCTCATACGGTTGAACCTCCGACAAATTGACGGCGCAATCATGATGACATCATTGCCCCCCGTTAATGCAGGAGCAGGTACAGACAGAATTGTCTGTCATTTTTGCGCAACGGATCGTATGGAGTTTGAATGCGCGGGGCACTATTACGCAGCGGTAAGAGCGGGTCATTCACTGCCCTCGGCGAAACAGGTCAACCGGTCTACCGGGCAGCCCTGCAATTGCGCGAAGCCATTCGCCGCAAGAACCCCGATTTGGTCGATCATCTGGCCATCCCTCAAAGCGATGAACTCGGCAACCAGATCGACTGGTACAGCGCCCTCGACGGCGATGTAATTCCGTGGAGCAGCGCGACCGAAGAAGAACGCGCCCCTGCCCGCCGCCAACTGGAAGCCCTCAAGACTGCGCTCGAAGAATTGAGCCAGCGTTTCCTGGACACTGAATCCGGCGAACAGCAGCAAGGCGACAAAGCCGTGTTCGGCAAGTTGCTCAAGCGCGTCATTCATATCCCCGACGAAAACTTCGTGTACTTGGTGCAAGGCAAACCCGTGCTGACCTTTTGGGGTTTCGAGCACGCCGGTACTGACCTCAATCGCGATCCCCTGCACTGCCTCTATCAGGTTCCGCCGCCACCCGTGGTCGAAGCGCCTGTTGTTGCGCCCGTCGTGCCGGTGGTGGCCCGACCGTGGTGGCGGCGCTGGTGGTGGCTGTTGTTGCTGCCGCTCCTGCTGCTGCTTTTGTGGCTGTTGCTCGGCCTGCGCGGTTGCGTGCCGATTCCGTTGGTGGCGGTAGACCTGCTGCCCAAGGGCATCGTGCCGGTGGAAAAACAGCTGGAAGAGCCGCCACTGACCGGTAATGTCACGACGCTCAATGGCGTCCCCGTGACCGGCACCGTCGTAGGTGCTACCAACGGCACCGGCGCCGACACCGCCGTGACCGGAACACAGGGTGTGGAAGCGCCGGCCGTCGAGGGTAACGAGGCTGACGCAGCACCTGCCGACGTGACCAAAGACCCAGCCAAAGACCCGGCAGCCGAAAACAAAACCGCGCCACCTGAAAACAAAACCGCGCCGCCGGATGTCACATCGCCCGAAGCAGAAAAATCCGCCGCCGCAAAACCCGGCCCTCCCTTGAGCATCCCGCCCGACGCCGCTGACGGTGCCGCCAAGTTTCTCGATGGTCAGTACAACGCAGGCGCCGGGATACAGGACCGCCGAACCGGCAAACCGCTGCGTCTGGAATACCAGCTCAAGGACGGTAAGGGCCAAGTCACCGTACACCAGGCCGACGGTTCGAAATGCAGTGGGCCGGTGAGCGCTACTATGAAGGGTGGCAGCCTTGCCATCGACAGCCAGGGCCAGGCCGTGTGCGGCGATGGCAGCACCTACGACATGCCCAAGATCAACTGCCGCAAAGGGGCGACCACGGTCGCGGACTGCACCGGTGGTTACGGAAAAGATCAATTCCCCATGTCCATGCGGCACGTGGGCGAATAAATACGGAATAACCCGACATGTTGCCTGAAGTCACCCAATTCGAAGACACCGTCACGCTGGTCAGCGACACCGGCATCCAGTTCATGGATTTCGCCCTGCGCCTGGATCCCCGCAAGGAACCGGCGGGCGAGTTCGCACCGATGATCAGCGGGCTGATCTGCCGCCTGGTGTACAACGAAGAGAAAGACTTCTTTTTCTACGAGCCCGAACCGGAAAAGGTCGAAAAAGCCAAACCTGCGTTCAGCGTCGACATGAAAAGCAGCCTCGAATTGCTCGACGGTATCTGGCTGCCGACCCCGTTTTTCCGCTTCATGCCGCCGCATCGCTTCGACGAAGGTCCGACCAACTGGTCGCGCATGCGTCTGGTGAAACTGGCGACTCCCGACATCGACGGTAACACCCACCGCCTGACGATGGCGTTCGACAGCCGCGTGATGCCCAAGCGTGACGGCACGGCTTATCTGGCACCAAACGAAGAAGACATCAGCTCCGGCGTGTCTTTCAAACTGGCGATCAAGGCCAGCGAAACCCGCTGGTTTCTGGCGCAGCCGTGGGTCAACGAGTGGCTGCTCGAAGTGTTCAACGAGGGCAATGCCCACCGTTCGCGCGCAGAGCTGGACATCGATATCCGCGCCAACTATCACCTGGCGCACTACCTCAACTTACTCAGCCTGTTGAGCAAGCCGTCAGCCGCCCAGCAGTCGAAGGCCCGGGCGAAAGTTGAAATCCCCGAGCTGAAGGTGGTCGCCAACGACAGCAATGGCCTGGTCAAACCGATTCCGGTGGACCTGGTGCTGGACGTCGGCAACTCACGCACCTGCGGCATCCTGATCGAGAACCATGGTCAGGCCGGCTCCGGGCTCAAGCAGAACTACGTGCTGGAACTGCGCGACCTGATCACCCCCGAACACACCTACAACCTGCCGTTCGAAAGCCGCGTGGAATTTGCCCAGGCGTATTTCGGCAAGGACCATTGCTCGGTCAAGAGTGGCCGTCATGATGCCTTCCAGTGGGCGACGATTGCCCGTGTCGGCAATGAGGCCAGCCGCCTGGCCAGCCGCCGTCGCGGCACCGAAGGTTCCACGGGCCTGTCCAGCCCGAAACGCTATCTGTGGGACGAAAACGCCTATGGCCACGGCTGGCGATTCAACTGCTCGTACATCAAGACCGATAGCGAGCCGTACGCTACTGCCGCGCCGTTCTCACACCTGATCAATGAAACCGGCGAGGCGCTATACAGCCTCGAAGAAGATGATCGTCTGCCGGTGTTCATGCCGCGTTATTCACGCAGCTCGCTAATGACCTTCATGCTCGCCGAGGTGTTGGCCCAGGCGCTGTCGCAAATCAACAGCCCGGCCCAGCGTTCGCGCCAGGGTCACACCCGCGTGCCGCGCCAGCTCAACAGCATCACCCTGACCGTGCCGCCAGGCATGCCCCAGGCCGAGCGCAGCATCCTCAACGAACGCATGCTGCAAGCCATCGGCCTGGTGTGGAAAAGCCTCGGCTGGCATGCCGGCGAGGAAGATCCGCATCAGGATCAGGCCGTCAGCCCGCGCACGCCGATCCCGAGTATCCGCGTGGAATGGGACGAAGCCTCCTGCGGCCAGTTGGTGTATCTGTACACCGAGGTCAACGAGAACTTCGCCGGCCATCCGGAAGAGTTTTTTGACACCATCGCTCGGCCGGACAAGACCGACCGCCAACGCATCACCCTCGCGACCATCGACATCGGCGGTGGCACTACCGACCTTGTGATCACCGACTATCGACTCGACCGCGCGGGTAATACCGGCAGCGGCAGCAACGTGCACATAGTGCCCGAACAGCGTTTTCGCGATGGTTTCAAAGTGGCCGGCGACGACATCCTGCTGGACGTCATTCAGGACTTCATCCTGCCGAGTTTCGAAAAAGCCCTGCAGAACGCCGGCGTGAAAGCCCCGGATTCGCTGATGTCGCGGCTGTGTGGCGATGAATCGGTCAGCGCCCAGGACATGATCCTGCGTCAACAATTGAACCTCCAAGTGTTCGCCCCGCTGGGTCTGGCGCTGCTCAAGGCGTACGAGCACTACGATCCGCAGATCCCGCAAGAAGTCACCCCGCAAAGCTACCGCCAATTGCTCGGTGACAACGGGATCAGCCAGACCGTGCTCGACTACGTCAACGCCGCCGTGCGTCGCGATGTCGGCGGTCAGAGCGGTTTCGACCTGTATGCCGCGCCGATCAGCTTCGACCTGCAAAAACTCCACGCCGCGTTCCTCAACGACCAGATCAATATCACCAAGGTCCTTGGTGCGCTGTGTGAAGTGGTCGCGCATTACCCGTGCGATGTCTTGCTGCTAACCGGCCGCCCTTCGCGCCTGCCCGGCATCCAGGCGTTCATTCGCAAGGTGTTGCCGCTGCCCCCCGGACGCATCCTGGCGCTGCAAAACTACCGCACCGGAGGCTGGTATCCGTTCCACAAAAACGGCCGGATCGACGACCCGAAAAGCACCGCGTCGGTCGGCGCCATGCTCTGTCTGTTGTGCGCCAACCACAGCGTGCCGAACTTCTACTTCCGTGCTTCGGCACTCAAACCGTATTCGACGGTCAAGCACATTGGTGTCATCGACTTGAACAACGTGATCAAGGATGCCGACGTGCTGTACCGCGACATCCAGTCCGAAGATTACAAAATCAAGCTGCCGGAAATTGGCGTCGGAGATACCGCCGACACGCCACAACTGGAAATGCGCGGCGATCTGCGCCTCGGTTTCCGCCAATTGGCCGCCGACCGCTGGGCCGCCTCGCCGCTGTACACCTTGCGGTTTACCAAGGCGGGTCGGGAGAAGTTTTCCCGCGCAATCGGTGAAAATGGCGCCGCGCCGCTGCTCAAGGTGCGGTTTGAGGTCAAACCGGCAGACAAATACACGCGCAAGCAGGATCTGGTCAGCGACCGCCTCTCGGTCCGCGACATCGAATCCAACAGCAACAACGTCAACTTCAACCCGCGCAGCGACCTCGAGCTGGAACTCAACACCATGCTCGACGCCGGCCTGAGCGAGAGCAAGTACTGGCTCGACAGTGGGAGCGTGAAACGCAAATGAAAGACCTGACCCCCGATCAAACTCAGCTCTCTGCCAGTTGGGCCGCAGTTTATAAAGGCGCCGGTCAGGCGCTGGACTGGATTGGCCAGACGCGCGGCAATGCGCCGCGTCTGGACAGCGAAGCCGACAACCTGAACATCCGCCTGCACCGCGCCCGCAACCTGGCTCAAAGCCTCGGTCGTGTGGCCTGCACGCCGATGACCATTGGCTTTTTCGGCTTGTCCCAGGCCGGCAAGTCCTACTTGATTTCGGCCCTCGCCGCCGGTCAGAACGGCAAGTTGGAGACCGAGTTCGGCGACCATCGCCTGGATTTCATCAAGCACATCAACCCGGTGGGTGGTGGCAAGGAAGCCACCGGCCTGGTAACGCGCTTCAGCCGTCGGGCGACGGAAAGCCAGGACAGGGACTTCCCGGTAGAGCTCACGCTGTTCAAGGAAGTCGAGCTGGCAAAGATTCTCGCCAACGCCTGGTTCAAGGATTTCGACCTTGAGCGGATTTCCTACGAGATCGACGAAGAGCGCATCCAGCGCGTGCTCAAACCATTCGAAGGACGCGAAACCGGGCCGCTGCAAACGGGAGTCAATGCCGACGATCTGGTGTCGCTGTGGGATTACCTGCGCGACAACTTCCGCAACTCGGTGAAGAAGCTTGAGCACCTGTACTGGCCCAAAGCGTTGCAACTGGCGCCACGCCTGAATTTCCAGGAACGGGCCGAGCTGTTTTCGATCCTTTGGGGCGAGCAAAGCGAGTTGACGCGCGTGTACCAGCAACTGGCCGGCGCGCTGCACAAGCTGGGTCTGCCCGAGACCGTGTTCGCACCGTTGAAGGCCTTGGTGAGTTTCGAAAACGACACCTACAGCCAGCGCGACAGCATCATGAACGTCGACATCCTCGAACGCTTCGGCAGTCCGCTGGACTTGCCGATCGATGTTCGACCGCTGGTTGGCGATCGCCTGCAAAACAGTCAGGCGATTGCGGTCGCGCAACTGGCGGCACTGACCGCCGAAATGACCTTCCGCCTGATCGAAGCGCCGGTGGATGACATCGTCAATCAGGTCGACCTGCTGGATTTCCCCGGTTATCGCGGGCGCCAGAAGCTGCACGAGATCGCCGATTCCAACGACCCGCAATCCACCGCCAAGGACAACTCCGTTTCCCAGCTGATCCTGCGCGGCAAGGTCGCCTACCTGTTCGAACGCTACACCGACAACCAGGAAATGAACGCGCTGGTGGTCTGCACCGGTTCGACCAAGCAGAGCGACGTCAACGACGTGGGCCCGGTGCTCACCCGCTGGATCGAAAAAACCCAGGGGGCCGACTCGGCCGCTCGCAGCAAGCGCGATACCGGCCTGATCTGGGCGTTGACCATGCTCGACCTGCGCATCACCAACTCCCTGAGCCTGACACCTGACCAGTACGACGAGAGCTGGAACGGCATGGTCAAGCTGACCATGCTGGAGCGCTTTGGCAGCCTGAGCTGGATGAACGACTGGGCCGGCACACCGTTCCAGAACACTTACCTTGTACGCAAACCGCGTATGGATGCGGCATTCATCGGGCAAGACGCGACCGGTGCGGAAACCGGCCTCAATGCCATCTATCAGGATCGTGTCAGCGCGCTGGGCGCCAGCTTCGCCAGCAACGCTCTGGTGTGCAAACACATCAAGAACCCGGCCAACGCCTGGGCAGAAATGCTGCGCAACGATGACGGTGGCATCAGCCACTTCAGCGGCAGTTTCAAAGGCGTGGCCAATATCGAATTCAAATTGCAGCGCATCCGCGAGCAATTGAGCGAATGCCTCGAAGGCCTGACCACTCACGGCCTGAGCTCCTGGTACCACGCTGACGACGACGGTGCCGCAGCCGCCAAAAAAGCCAAAGCGCAGATGATTTTGACCGGACTGGGCCGTCGTCCTGCGGTGCTTGGCGAATTGATCGATCAACTCGACATACCGAGCGAAGAGGTGCGCGACCTGTACCTCAGTGGCGTGTACGAAACCGATGACGAGCCGACCGTGAGCGACGAGCCGGTCCCCCCGACACCGAGCCAGAGTCTGTACGGCAACGACGCCGGTTTCGATTTCGATTTCAGTGACGACCTGAGCCACGACGCGCCAGTCAGCAGCAAAACCGGCACCCCTGCGCCCGAACTGCAAAGCAACGAGCATCGTTTTGCCAAAGCGGCCTTCAAGGCCTGGATCGCGCACCTGCGTGAACTGACCACCCGGCAAAGCCTGCTCAACCTGCTGGGGCTGGAAAAGGCCTTGCTGGAAGCGGTGGTCGATGAACTGATCACCGCCGGCTATCGCCAGGACTTGCCGGGGCAGCTGAGCCGCGCCGTCCTCAAGCGTGCACAAAGTGGTGCGCGGCGCGATCAACTGGTCGAGCGCCAGGTACTGGAAGTGCAACGGGTGCTACGAGATTTTCTGTCCTGGTTCGGCTACCTCCAGAAGCCGGTGAGCGAGCGCCCGAACAGCCGCGCCGGAGCAAAGGCGCCTTTATTTTCGTTCTACACCGACATTGGCCCCGGACAAGTACCCGTGCTGCCGGCGCAACCGGCCAATCAGGCACAGCTGTATCTTGGCGACTGGCTCTCGGGCCTGGCCTACATCACACAGGACAATGCCGGCCATGGTGCCGGACGTGAAATCACCCCTGAACAGAACGAACGGCTGGGCCTCGTGCTCACAGCCTTCACAGCGAGATAAGCAATGCCAATTCGTGTCGACCTGCTCGCGTTAGAGCCCAATGTGCCTGGCCAGGCCCGCCTCACTGTGAAGAAATGGCAGGGTGGCGAGGAACAGCTGGAGTTTTCCATCCAACGCAATCAGGACGGTTTTTACCTTCAGGACCACAAGGCCTGGAGCAACAATCCATTCTGGTTCAAGGTCTCGCGTTTCAACTTTGCGGCCAGCGGCGAAGCCCTGGAAACGCAGGTCGGTCCGGACGTGGTCGACCCGCTGCTGGAAGGCGGCGCCAACTCGCAATTCCAGATCGAACTGCGCGAACAGAACCACGGTCATGCCGATAAAGGCGTGGTTCGCCCAGGCGTTGGCGTGCTGCCGTCCACGGCCGGCGGCCAGACACGCTCGACCTACGGCGGCGCTGAACTGACGGCGCCAAGCGTACCTGCACCGGAGATTCTGGAGATCCCGGATCTACCTGAAATGATCCTGTCCACCGCCGAGCCAGAAGTGGAGTTGGAGTCGGTACTCACCGAGCCCGCCTACACGCCGCCTCCTCCACCGGTGAAGAAAAGCAACAAAGGCCTGATCGGTCTGTTGATGGTCGTGTTGTTGCTGGCAGCGGGCGCAGGTTTCTGGTTCTACAAACGTCCCCCGGCCCCTGCGGTTGCAGCCACTGCCGTCGCACCCGCCGGCGCCGATGCTCAAGCCTGCACTCTCGAAAGCATGAACAGCCTGCCCGAGCTGACCTTCGTCCAGACCTGCATCAAGGCGGCACCCGACAGCGCCAAGTTGCTAGAGATCATCAACCAGGCCAAGGCCGGCAAGCACTGCGGTGTCGCCCAGCGCCTGTACGCCAACCGTGCCCAGGCCGGTGACGCACTGATCGCCAACGCTTATGCCCGCGAATACGACCCAAAATACCTGAAGGCCAGCGAATGTTTCCCGGCCGCGGACAACGCCACCGCCGCCTATTGGTATGAAACCATCCTCACCCAGGATCCGAACAACGCCGAAGCCAAGCAGCGCTTCGAGGAGTTGCAGAAGTGATGCGCTCGCCCATGAGTCGATTCCTGCTGAGCGGTGCCGCCTTGCTCGCGCTGTGCATCAGCCCGCTGTCCCAGGCCGATGACAAACCGCTGATCCAGGCCGGTAAAAAGACCCTGTTCCAACGCGTACTGACCACGCCCGGTTGCAAGATCAGCCCGACGGCGGGCGGTGCCGAAGGTGACGCACAACCAGTCTTCAGCCGCTTCTATGTGTACGAGCGCGCCCAAGCGAACAACGCCGAGTGGCTGAAAGTCGGCCCCGACAGTTACGGCAAAACCATTGGCTGGCTGCCTGCCAGCTGCACCACCGACTGGAAGATGCAGTTGACGCTGGCCTTCACCAACCCGGCCAACCGCGACCGGCTACTGTTCTTCAAGGACCGCGCCACCGTCGAAGGCATCCTTGATGCGCCAGATCCGGTCAGCAAAGTCGCGCCGCTGCGGGCCGCGCTGAAAAAGGGCCAACAGGCACCGGGCGTACTGGCTGAAGAACCGGAATATTTCGTCGACCTGCAAAAGCAGTTCTACCTGCTGCCGGTGCTCAGTGGCGAAGAAGTCATGACCGAAAGCGGTTTCCGCACGCGCCTGCTCAACGTCGCCTCCGTCAGCAAGCCGGAGGACAAGAACGCCAAGGGCGGTGCTGCAAACAGCGCTGCCGGCAGCAAAGAAGCCGAAGATAAAAAGGCCAACCAGCTGAAGGAGTTCAGTGCGGCCGTCGTATTTGTCATCGACTCGACGATTTCGATGGACCCCTACATCGACCGCACCCGCGAAGCGATCCGCAAGGTTTACCAGAAGATCGAAGCGCAAAATCTCGGCAAGCAGGTCAAGTTCGGCCTGGTGGCTTTCCGCTCCAACACCCAGGCGGTGCCGGGGCTGGAATACACCACCAAGATGTACGCCGACCCGACGAAGGTGAAGGACAGCGCCGACTTTTTCGCCAAGATCGCCGACCTCAAACAGGCCACCGTGTCGAGCAGCAGCTTCGATGAAGACTCGTTTGCCGGCGTCATGGAGAGCATCGACCAGGTCGACTGGAGCCAGTTCGGCGCGCGCTACGTGGTGCTGATCACCGACGCGGGCGCTATCGAAGGCGACGACAAGCTGTCGAAGACCGGTTTGAGCGCCGCACAGGTGCGTATGGAAGCCGCCAACCCGGGCGTGGCGATTTACACCCTGCACTTGAAAACCCCTGCCGGGGCCAAGGACCACGCCAAGGCCGAGGCGCAGTACAAGAACCTGTCGACCTACCCGGGCACCAACACTTCGCTGTACTACCCGGTGAACGCTGGCGATGTGCAGGAATTCGGGCGCAAGGTCGACGCCCTGGCCGGGGCGATCACTACACAAGTCAAAGCCGCCTACATGGGCGAAGACGCCATCGGCAGTGCGGCGAACGCCAAGCAGGACCCTGCCGAAAAGAAAATGCTCGAAGACGCGGCGCTGATCGGCCACGCCATGCAACTCGCCTATCTCGGTGAGAAGACCAACAGCAAAGCCCCGCCAGTGTTCAAGGCGTGGATCACCGACCGCGACCTGATCAAGCAGAACATCCCGACCACCGACGTGCGGGTGCTGCTGACCAAGTCACAGCTCAGCGACTTGAGCGATGTGATGAAGCAGATTCTCGATGCCGCCAACGAAGGCCTGATTTCGCCGACGGAAATGTTCGATCGCCTGCGTTCCGTGGCGGCGACCATGGGCGCAGATCCCAATCAGCTCAAACAGAACGGCAACGCCAAACTGGCGGACATGGGCGTCCTCGGTGAATACCTCGAAGACCTGCCTTATCACAGTGAAGTGCTGAACCTGGATGAAGAGACCTGGAAGAGCTGGGACGGTCTGGCGCAAGAGAAATTCATCCGCACACTGAACACCAAACTACGGCATTACCAGCGTTACAACGCAGATGTCGACCGTTGGGTAGCTTTAGCCAAAGACAGTGATGCGCGGGACAACGTCTATCCCGTGCCACTGGAAATGATGCCTTAACGAGACGCCCATGCTCGATATCAAGAACCTGCTGGTGCGCCGTGGTGAAGGCGCACAGGCCCATCACGTGCGACTGCCGCACTTGCAGGTCGGCGCCGGAGAAATCCTCGCCATCACCGGCGAGAGCGGTAGCGGCAAAAGCACGTTGCTCGAAGCCATCGGCCTGTTGCTCGCGCCGGTGGAACTCGAGCGCTTTCGGCTGGGCCCGACGCACGCTCAGGATATCGCCCAACTGCTGGCGGCTGACGACCAGCCTGCTCTTGCAGCGGTGCGTTCACGGCATTTGGGCTTCATTTTGCAGAGCGGCGGCTTGCTGCCGTTCCTGAGCGTGCGTGACAACATCAGCCTGCCGCGCCGTTTGCTCGGAATGAAGGCAAAGAGCGATCACATCGACCACGCCGTCGACGTGTTGCGCTTGCAAGGATTGCTGGATAAACAACCTCAGGCCTTGTCGATCGGCGAACGCCAGCGCGTGGCCTGCGTTCGGGCAATTGCCCATGAACCGCTGCTGCTGTTGGCCGACGAGCCGACCGCCGCGCTCGATCCTCTCAGTGCCCGGCGTTTGTTCGAGCTGCTCCTGAGCCTGGTGTCGAGCATGGGCCTGAGTGCACTCGTTGTATCCCATGACTGGGCCTTGTTGAAGGATTTCGGCTTGCCGCGACTCGGCGCTATCAGCCATCAGGGGGAGACTCTGTTTGAACCGATGGACTGATCGCTTGCACCTGCTGGGTTCACTGGCGCTGCAAGACCTCTGGCACGACCGCAAGGTCTCGCTGTGCATCGCCGCCTCCCTGGTGGCGGTGATCGCGCCGTTGTTGTTGCTGTTCGGGCTCAAACACGGGGTGGTCAGCCAGCTGCAGGACGAACTGCTGCGCGACCCGCGCAACCTTGAAGTGAAGATGCTCAGCAACGGCAACTACGACACGGCCTGGATCGAGCGTTTGCGCCAGCGCCCCGAGACCGGTTTTGCCCTCGGCCAAACCCGCTCGCTCAATACCCAGGCTGACCTGTTGATCGGCATGCAACGGTTTGTCGAAGGTGCGGAAATCATCGCCACCGAGCCGGGTGACCCACAACTGAACCTGCCGTCACTCAACCCTGTCGGCAATCAAGTGATCCTCAGCGCCAGCGCCGCGCAACGCTTGCAGGCCAAGGTCGGGGACAGCGTGCAGCTGCGGGCTTTGCGCCGCCTGGAAGGTGTCAATGAGCACGGCGAGACGACACTGACGGTAGTGGCCGTGCTCGACGGTGCCCGTTTCGGTCGCGCTGCCGGGTTTGTCGCCCCGCCGCTGCTGCTGGATCTGGAGCGTTTTCGCGACGGTTATCAGGTCAGTGGGTTCGGTGTTGCCACCGGCAAGCCTCAGGGCGATCTGCAACCGCTGTATGCCCGCGCCCGCGTGTATGCGCGCGACATCGATCAGGTCGCGCCACTGGAGCACTGGCTCAACGAACAACACATCGAGACCTCGAGCCGGCTGGCCGACATCGACAACGTCAAAGCCATCAACCATGTGCTGGGGCTGATCTTCGGTGTGATCGCCGGGGCGGCGCTAATCGGCTGCGTGGCGTCGATGGTCGGCGCGTTCCTGGCCAACATCGACCGTAAACGTAAAAGCCTGGCGGTCCTGCGTCTGCTGGGCTTCAAGCGCAGGGCTGTCGGCGGTTTCGTGGTCCTGCAAGCGCTATTGCTGAGCTTGGCCGGCTACGTGGGCGGGCTGGGGTTTTATGCCGTGGGCAGTCATTTGTTCGACTACTTGCTCGGCAGCAGCCGGGCCACCGGCACCTTCGTTTGCCACATCACTGTCTGGCATGGCCTGGCCGCCCTGCTCCTGACCTTTTTGGTCGCTGCTTTGGTGGCCGTGATCGGCGCCCTGCGAGCGATCAACATCCAACCTGCGGAGAGTCTGCGTGAGCTATAAACGTTTTGGCTTGCTGTTACCCCTGAGCCTCGGCTATTTGCTCGACGCCTCGGCAGCGGGCTGGGAAGAGAAGTATTACAACCCGATGCCCGAGGCTAACGACGTCGTGCTGCCGATGCCCTGCGAAGGCTCGATGGTGTTTCGCAAGGTGTTCATTCCGGTGGCCGGTCCGCTGGATGACTACCCGATCAACATCGGTCAGGACGGTGCGGAATACGGCTACGTCGAACAAACCCGTCCGACCTTTATCGCAGGCAGTTTTACCGGGGCCAAGAACGACAAATCCCGCTACTACCTGATGGCCAAGTACGAGATGAGTCAGTTGCAATACGCCGCGCTGACCGAAGCAACCTGCCCCACCGCCGCCACCAAACTGCGCGTGCCGCAAACGGCGGTGAGCTGGGTGCAAGCCATCGAAGCCGCCGACAAGTACAACTTGTGGCTGCGCAAAAACGCCGCTGACAAGCTGCCCAAGGAAGACGGCGCGCAAGGTTTCCTGCGCCTGCCGACCGAAGTCGAATGGGAGTTCGCTGCGCGCGGCGGACTGGAAGTCGGTGCTGCTGAATTCCGCGACACGCACTACCCGATGCCAGAAGGCATCAATGCCTACGAGTGGTTCGCCGGGGCGCAATCGTCCAACGGCAAAGTGCAATTGACCGGACTGCAAAAGCCCAACCCGCTGGGCCTGCATGACATGCTCGGTAACGTCGACGAAATGATGTTCGAGCCGTTTCGCCTGAACAAACTCGACCGCCAGCACGGTCAGGCCGGCGGTTACGTCGTCCGTGGCGGCAACTACCTGACCGCGCAGGCCGACCTGCGGACGGCATTGCGCAAGGAAGAGCCGTATTACAACGCCGAAGGCCAGGTGAAAAACAAGACCACAGGCCTGCGCTTGGTGATGGTCTCACCGACCCTCACCTCTCGCGAGCGGGTCGCCAGCATCGAAAGCAGCTGGAAGAAACTCGGCACCGGCAGCAAGGAAGCCGAATCTGCCGACAAAGGCACCGTGCAATCCCTGAACAGCCTCGCCTCGGGCGTAGAAGACAAAGCGCTCAAGGAAAAACTCCAGGCCCTGGAGAACCAGCTGCGCGCCAGCAACCAGCAGCAGGAAGAAACCCGCGACCAGGCGATCCGCGCCAGCCTCAATCTGGGCGCATTCCTGTGCACCAAGATGCTCGACGACGGTCAGTACGTGGACTTCCTGCAAAAGAACTACAAGCTCAACTGCGAAAGCGCAGACAAAGATGCCAGTTGCGACATGCGTAAAGGCAAGCTTGAGGAGCAAAAGGATCGCCTGCACAAACTCAGCCGTTACTACGCCAGCAGCCTGGTGGAATCGGCTACCTTGTACGGCCAGCCACTGCTTGAAACGCAAGTCCCGGTGATGGAAGAAATCATGACCCGCAACAAACAGCTGCAAGACCTCAAACCTTACTTGCGCACCCACTGGGCCAATCAGAAGGCGTTCCTGCAAAAGCAGAAGATCGACACTGAAGCCTGGTTGAACAGCTGCAAAACCGTCACTCAATAACAACGCGTCAACACCGTTACCTAGGAGTTTCACCATGTCGCGCAGCCTTTGGACTCGCTTCAAGCTACAGATCGCTTTCGTGGTCGCCGGCAGCCTGCTAATGACCGGTTGCGCCAACACCGGCAGCTCTATGCTCGGCGAAGGCGACGGTGCCGACCCGCGCCTGACCCAGGGCAATGACGCAGAGTTCTTCAGCAAGTCTGGATACCAGGCCTGCGCCGTCGGCGCCGGTGTCGGCATCCTCGCTTGCGCACTGTCCAACAGCAACAACAAAACCGTGTGTGTCATCGCCGCCGGTATTACCGCCTGTGGCGTGGCCATGGGCGCTAACTATTACCTGGATCAACGTCGCAGCGAATACGCCGATACCTCCACCCGTTTGGCAAAGATGAACAGCGACGTCCAACAAGACACGCAGAACGTGATCGCCCGTACCGCGACCGCTCAACAGGTGATCAATGATGACCAGGCGCAAATCGCCCAGATCAAAAAGGACATCGCCAACAAGAAAGTCGACCATTCCAAGGCTCAGGCGCAAATCGCCGGGATCGATTCGGACATCGCGCGCCTGCGTAAAGACCTTGCCAACATGCGCACCAAAGTTACCGAGTACAGCAAAGTGGCAGACGCCGAGCGCGCACAAGGCAGCAGCGCCGAGATGAAGCAGGTAGACATGAACATTCAGAAAATGAACCAGAAAGTCGTCAGCCTGCAGAAGGAAGTCGACGCTCTGTACAGCCAACGCTCCGCAATCACCCTGGGCTAAGCACATGACGCTAAGACAACTGATGGTCATCACTGCCGTCCTGGCCCTGAGCGGTTGCGCGAGCACGCCCGGCGAATGCGATGCGACCAATCGCGATAGCAGCATGCTGACCAAGATGAACTGCGACTACTCCGGTGGTTACAGCGATCAGGTCAAGCAGAAGGAACTGGCCCTGAGCGAGTCCCGTCAGCAAAACGCAATGTTCCGTCAGGTATACGAGAACATTCAGGCTCAGCAACTGAGCACCAAAACCGATCTGGCCAGCCAGCAGAAATCCCAGGCGGCGCTGAATCAGTCGCTGGCGCAACTACTGAACTCGCTCAAGGCCCGGCGTGGCAATGAAGCCCAGGTGCAGAAGCAGATTGCCGACCTCGAGAAGCAGCTCAAGGCTTCGCAAGCGGCGCCGACGACCCAGTCAACGCCTGCGACGCTGGCGGCCAAGCAACAAGAGCTGAAAACGTTGCAGAAGAAGGTCAACCAGCTGCAATTCAGCCTCGGCTACGAAGAGTAACTTTTCACCCCGCAGGGCATCCCGACGGATGCCTGCACTTTTTCAGGAATCGTCGTCATGCAGCGGGTCATCAGGGATGCGCAAGCCACATCGGAGGGGATGAGTGCGCTGCAAGCCAAAGTCGCCCTCATCCAGAAACACTTTCCGCCGACCGTCGCCAGTCTGTTTGCCATCCCGCGGATGGGCAGCGGCGACGTGCTGGAATGGTGGACCGAACTGGGTGGCCAACCCACGCCCTATGCCGACCTCAACGAGGACGCGCAACGACGTTTGCTGGAAACCTATGAAGTGCGTCAGACGTCCCTTGAACAGCTGGCGGACGAACTGCAAAAACGCGGTCAACCGACGGTAGCGGATGACCTGCGCAGCCTGCTCGGCACGCCAGAGCTGGACAAACTCTACAGCCTCAACGGTGAGCCATTGGTGGTGCGCTGGAACCAGCGCCCGCCCAAACCAATCGTGCCGCCGGTGGTGCCGCTCGCGCCAGTGGTGCCGCCATCGCGTCGTGGCTGGTGGATCGCGGCGGCGTTGCTCGCGCTGCTGTTGCTGCTTCTGGCGCTGTGGCTCTGGTGGTTCCTGCACCGTGAGCCGGTTGTCGTGGTTCCGCCTGTAGCACCTGTAGCGCCCGTGGTGACGCCGGTTGAGAAACCGGTTGAACCTGTCCCCGAGCCAGTCGTGGAACCGGAACCGGAACCTGCTCCGGTACCAGAACCCGTGCCAGAACCGGTACCGGAACCCAAGCCGGTCCCGCCACCAAAACCGGCACCGGCACCGGTACCCAAGCCGATCCCGCCACCCAAACCGGTTCCACCACCAAAACCGGTAGTGGCTGCCCCGCCACCGGCCCCGACGCTAGACAACTTCGCATGCCGTAAAAATGCGCCGGCTGCGGAGGTCCCGCAATTCGTGGTGGTGCTCGACACCTCGGGTTCGATGAACTTGAACATCAAGTCAGTGAAAGCCGACGAGGACTGGTTCTTCGGTGGTGGTGACCTCAACAAGCTCCTGGACCCGAATCGCTACATGCGTCTCACCGCCAAACCCAGCCGCATGGACGTCGCCAAGGACTCGCTGGCCGGCATGATCAACGGGCTGGACCCGAAGATCGACACACGCCTGATCACCTTCGCCGGCTGTGAAAGAACACCGGACCGGGGTGTGTTCAAGTTCGGCGACCGCCCGCGGCTGATCAACGGGATTCGAGGTCTGGTTCCCGACGACGGCACACCGCTGGCCGACAGCCTGGCCCGCGCGGCGAGCACCGTCGACGGGCGCAATAACGATGCGGTGATCGTGATGTTTGTCGACGGAGAAGACGGTTGCGGGCAGGACGTTTGCGCGGTATCCCGTCGAATCGCCAGGGAACAACCGCGCTTGCGAGTCAACGTGGTGAAAATCGGTGCTGGCGGCCCGTCACGTTGCATCGCTGAAAACACCGGCGGCCGGGTTTACAACAGCACCAATGCGGCTGAACTGGCTAACCAGTTGAAACAGGCGAGCAAGGAAGTTTCCAGCAGTGCCAAGTGCGACTAGTTTGGGGACTGATCCGCAATAGAGGTGAACCCATTCGCGAGCTCGCTCCCACACTGGATTTGTGATCGACACAAACCCTGTGGGAGCGAGACCGGCTTGCCGGCGATGGCTATCTCAGAGGCGCCTCAACGAAACCGGTCAGCCTCATGCCGCAAGATCGCCGCCAGGCTTTGCAGCGAGTCAGCTCAGGTGCTCGACCGCCGGCAAATCCATGGCCCGAACCTCACCCAAGAGAAAATCACTAAGGCGGCGCAAACGTTCACCCCCGGGGCGGGTTTTCGGCCAGACCAGGTAATAATTCTCGCCGCTGGCGACTGCCGTCGGCCACGGCAAACTCAGACGTCCCTGCGCAACATCCTCCGCCACCATCAACAAATCGCCCATGGACACGCCGTAGCCTCGGGCGGCGGCGATCATGCCCAGCTCCAGAGTGTCGAACACCTGGCCGCCCTTGAGCGAGACTTGATCGGTCAGGCCCATGCGCTCCAGCCAACTGCGCCAGTCACGGCGATCGGGCGTTGGGTGCAATAGTTCGGTGCTGGCCAGGCGCGCGACGTCCCACGGCTGATCATTGAGAAGATTCGCCGCGCCGACCGGAATCAGCTCCTCCGGGAATAACAACGTCGCCTCCCAGTCCGGCGGAAAATGCCCGCTGCTGAGGATCACGGCGCAATCGAACGGCTCCTGATTGAAGTCCACCGAGTCGATGTCCATCCAGGCGCTGGTCAGCTGCACTTCATTACCCGGTTGCAGGTGCCGGAAACGGCTGAGTCGCGCCAGCAACCAGCGCATGGTCAAGGTCGACGGGGCTTTCATGCGCAGGATGTCGTCTTCGGCGCGCAAGGTATTGCAGGCGCGCTCCAGGGCAGTGAAACCATCACGAATGCCCGGCAGGATCAACCGCGCCGACTCGGTGAGTTGCAAATTGCGCCCGCTGCGGTGAAACAGTCGACAGGCAAAATGCTCTTCAAGCGTACGAATGTGCCGACTGACCGCACTCTGAGTAATCGACAGCTCTTCGGCGGCGCGGGTAAACGAGCTATGCCGTGCCGCCGCTTCGAATGCGCGCAAGGCATATAAGGGAGGAAGACGACGAGACATGAGGAAAGGTCCTATAGCGCAATCCGGCTACCCTAGCAGAAACTCTTCAGCATGAGTCTGACTCATGCTACCCATCCTTTTTATCCCTTTGTGCAAACCCCGTGAAGCGCCGAGAATCGACGCTTTCCAGTTCTCCTTGATAATCGAGCGTGATGACCATGAAGCATCCAGCGCGTATTGAACTCTGGGCCATTCTGCGGCTGGCGGGGCCGTTGATTGCCTCGCAGTTGGCGCACATGCTGATGGTCCTCACCGACACCTTGATGATGGCGCGCCTGAGTCCCGAGGCATTGGCCGGTGGTGGTCTGGGCGCGGCGACTTACTCGTTCGTGTCGATTTTCTGCATCGGCGTCATTGCCGCCGTTGGCACTTTGGTGGCGATTCGTCAGGGCGCGGGCGACATCGTTGGCGCTGCGCGACTGACTCAGGCCGGATTGTGGCTGGCCTGGTTGATGGCGCTGGTGGCCGGGCTGCTGTTGTGGAACCTCAAACCCGTCTTGTTGCTGTTTGGCCAGACTGAAAGCAACGTCCACGCGGCCGGGCAGTTTCTGCTGATCCTGCCGTTCGCCCTACCCGGCTACCTGAGTTTCATGGCCCTGCGCGGTTTCACCAGCGCCATTGGCCGCGCAACACCGGTCATGGTGATCAGCCTCGGCGGCACCGTGGCCAACTTCCTGCTCAACTATGCGTTGATCACCGGAATGTTCGGCCTGCCGAAAATGGGTCTGGTCGGTATCGGACTGGTGACGGCGATTGTCGCCAACCTGATGGCAGTGGCGCTGGCGCTGCACATTCGCCGGCATCCAGCGTATGACGCGTACCCCTTGCGCCAGGGACTGTCACGGCCAAACCGTCAGTACTTGAAAGAGTTGTGGCGCCTGGGCCTGCCGATTGGCGGCACGTACGCAGTGGAAGTCGGGCTGTTTGCGTTCGCCGCGCTGTGCATGGGCACCATGGGCAGCACACAACTGGCGGCGCACCAGATTGCCCTGCAAATCGTATCGGTCGCGTTCATGATTCCAGCCGGGCTTTCTTACGCGATCACCATGCGTATCGGACAGCACTATGGCGCCGGGCAATTGCTCGATGCGCGACTGGCCGGACGGGTCGGCATTGCCTTCGGCGCGGCGGCGATGCTGGGTTTTGCGATGGTTTTCTGGCTGCTGCCAAATCAGTTGATCGGCCTGTTCCTGGACCACAACGATCCGGCGTTCCGGCCTGTCATTGAACTGGCGGTGAGCCTGCTGGCGGTCGCGGCCTGGTTCGAGCTGTTCGACGGTACGCAAACCATCGCCATGGGCTGCATACGCGGGCTCAAGGATGCCAAGACCACATTCCTGGTCGGCTTGGGTTGCTATTGGCTGATTGGCGCACCGGCCGCGTGGTGGATGGCCTTTCATATGCACTGGGGGCCGACGGGCGTCTGGTGGGGGTTGGCGCTGGGACTGGCGTGTGCGGCGGTGAGTTTGACGCTGGCGTTTGAGTGGAAGATGAAACGGATGATCAAACAGGAGCCGTCGTCACAGCGTTTCGACATCGCCCAGACCGAGTGAGATCCCCCTGTGGGAGTGAGCCTGCTCGCGATTGCGGTCTTTCAGTTAATAACTATGTTGACTGATACACCGCTATCGCGAGCAGGCTCGCTCCCACAGTTGTTTTGGGTTAGCCCACGACTTCCAGTGCAGGCTGCTGGCTGCTGTCGAAGGTCAGATAGTTAACCAGCTCTGCCAGCGGCAACGGCTTGCTGATCAGATACCCCTGAACCTGATCACAGCCAAACCCGCGCAACAAATCCAGCTGTTCCGCTGTTTCCACCCCTTCAGCAACGACCTCAAGATTGAGGTTGTGCGCCAGATTGATCATCGCGTGGACCAGTTTACGGTTCTCTTCACGTTCTTCCATGCCGCCAACAAAGCTCTTGTCCACCTTGAGCAAGGCGATTGGCAGGCTGTTGAGGTGCACGAAGGACGAGAACCCGGTGCCGAAGTCATCCAGCGAGAAGCGCACGCCCAGTCGTCCGAGGGCGTCCATGGTTTGCTTGACCAGATCGCTGCGGCGCATCACGGCGGTTTCGGTCAGTTCGAACTCCAGCCACTGCGCTTCGACGCCGCGTTCGGCAATCAACCGGCTCAGCGTGGAGAGCAATTGGCTGTCCTGAAATTGGCGGAATGACAGGTTGATCGCCATGTGCAACGCCGGTAAACCCTGTTCGCGCAAAGCCTGCATGTCCCGCAGCGCCCGGGAAATCACCCAGTAACCCAGCGGCACGATCAAGCCGCTTTGCTCGGCCAGCGGGACGAATTCGCTCGGTGGCAGCAGACCGCGCTCGGCGTGACGCCAGCGCACCAAGGCTTCGAGACCGACGATCTGGCCGTCGGCAAGATTCAGGCGCGGCTGGTAATGCAGTTCCAGTTCGTCACGGCGCAAGGCCCGGCGCAGCTCGCTTTCAAGGTCGGCCATGCTGCGTGCGTTGCGGTTGATGCGTTCGTTGAAAATGTGAAAGGTGCAGCCTTGGGTACTCTTGGCTTGCTGCATGGCGATGTGCGCGTGCCACATCAGCGGGTCAGCCCCGGCGTGCACCCGAGCATGGGCAATGCCCAGACTGGAACCAATCAACAGGCTTTCGCCGTCGACCCAGTACGGTTCGGCCAGGGCTTCGGTAATGCGCTCGGCCATCCATTCGGCGCGCTGAGGCGCACGGCGGGTGTCGATCAGCAAGGCGAATTCATCACTGCCCAGGCGCGCCAGCTGATCGCCGGCCTCAAGCTGGCTTTTCAGTCGCGCGACCACTTGCAGGATCAAGCGGTCGCCAGCCTGGTGGCCGAGGGCATCATTGGCGTGACGAAAGTTGTCGAGGTCAAGGTGACCGAGTGCCAGGCCGCGGCCGTCGTTTTCCGCCAGACGCGCTGCCAGCAAGGTCTGAAAACCCTGGCGGTTGGCGATACCGGTCAACGGATCTTGCTCAGCCAGACGCTGCAGCGTGTTTTCCAGCAAGCCACGCTCACGCACATGCCGCAGGCACCGGCGCAGCATGCCGGCATCGAGCAGATCACGCACCAGCCAGTCACTCACGCCATCGGGCGTCACCAATGGCTCGTGTTCGACTAATAAAACCGTCGGCAAGCTGCAACGGCCAGGTAGCGGCTGAAGCGCAGGAACAGTCAATAACACCGCGTTGCGGTTGTCATCGAACAAATTGCAGACCGACTCCCAGCTCGGCGCACTGATGAGCACGGCCGAGCTCCCCATTGGAGCCAGACACTCACGCAACAACGCTACCCACGCTGGCTCTTCGGCCAGTAGCAGCAAACGCAAGGGTTCGACAGGCGTAGACAAGCTAGCTCCCTAGACTCTGCAAGGATGTAGGCGGCAGGCATTATGCCGCGCCGGTAACCAATGACCAAATGACATCAGTTATCAAAAGCAATTTTGTGTCTGGAATCCGAACATTAGCCGCACATTCACCGCGCATCCTGCTTGAAAGTATCAAAACCGGCAATTAGAGAAAGCGAGTTGTGTCACAAGTCGGACAGAGCAGCACAATTCGCTGAGCCTGTTAAAATGCCGGCCCATTTCACAAATGACTCCCTGAATTCTGTATGTCCCGACTCAATCCCCGGCAGCAAGAAGCCGTGAGCTACGTCGGCGGCCCTCTTTTGGTGCTCGCCGGCGCAGGCTCCGGCAAGACCAGTGTGATCACGCGCAAGATCGCGCACCTGATCCAGAATTGCGGCATCCGCGCCCAGTACATTGTCGCCATGACCTTTACCAACAAGGCCGCGCGCGAAATGAAGGAACGGGTCGGCACCCTGCTCAAGGGCGGCGAAGGCCGGGGCCTGACGGTGTGCACCTTCCACAACCTGGGCCTGAACATCATCCGCAAAGAACACGTGCGGCTGGGCTACAAACCCGGCTTCTCGATCTTTGACGAGGCTGATGTCAAAGCCCTGATGACCGACATCATGCAGAAGGAATACGCAGGCGACGACGGCGTCGATGAGATCAAGAACATGATCGGCTCGTGGAAAAACGACCTGATCCTGCCCGCCGAAGCCCTGGAAAATGCGCGCAATCCCAAGGAACAGACTGCCGCCATCGTCTACACCCACTACCAGCGCACGCTCAAGGCGTTCAACGCGGTGGACTTTGACGACTTGATCCTGCTGCCGGTGAAGCTGTTCCAGGAACACGCCGACATCCTCGAAAAGTGGCAGAACAAAGTCCGCTACCTGCTGGTGGACGAATATCAAGACACCAACGCCAGCCAGTATTTGCTGGTGAAATTGCTGATCGGCACTCGCAACCAGTTCACCGTGGTGGGCGACGACGACCAGTCGATCTACGCCTGGCGCGGCGCGCGCCCGGAAAACCTGATGCTGCTCAAGGACGACTACCCATCGCTGAAAGTCGTCATGCTGGAGCAAAACTACCGCTCCACCAGCCGCATCCTGCGCTGCGCGAACGTGCTGATCTCGAACAACCCGCACGAATTCGAGAAACAGCTGTGGAGTGAGATGGGCCACGGCGACGAGATCCGCGTGATCCGCTGCCGCAACGAAGACGCCGAAGCCGAGCGCGTAGCCGTGGAACTTCTGACCCTGCACTTGCGCACGGATCGGCCGTACAGCGATTTCGCGATTCTGTATCGCGGTAACTACCAGGCCAAGCTGATCGAGCTGAAACTGCAACATCACCAGATTCCGTATCGTCTGTCCGGCGGCAACAGCTTTTTCGGTCGTCAGGAAGTGAAAGACCTGATGGCCTACTTCCGCCTGATCGTGAACCCGGACGACGACAACGCCTTCCTGCGGGTGATCAACGTTCCGCGCCGGGAAATCGGCTCGACCACGCTGGAAAAGCTCGGCAACTACGCCACCGAACGCAAAATCTCGATGTACGCCGCCACCGACGAAATCGGCCTGGGCGAGCATCTGGACACGCGCTTCACCGATCGCCTGTCGCGCTTCAAGCGCTTCATGGACAAGGTGCGCGAGCAGTGCGCCGGCGAAGATCCGATCTCGGCACTGCGCAGCATGGTCATGGACATCGACTACGAAAACTGGCTGCGCACCAACAGCTCCAGCGACAAGGCTGCCGATTACCGCATGGGCAACGTCTGGTTCCTGATCGAGGCGCTGAAGAACACCCTGGAGAAAGACGAAGAAGGCGAGATGACCGTCGAAGACGCCATCGGCAAACTGGTCCTGCGCGACATGCTGGAACGTCAACAGGAAGAGGAAGACGGCGCCGAAGGTGTGCAGATGATGACCTTGCACGCCTCCAAGGGTCTGGAATTCCCTTACGTGTTCATCATGGGCATGGAAGAGGAAATCCTCCCGCACCGCTCCAGCATCGAAGCCGACACCATCGAAGAAGAGCGCCGCCTGGCCTACGTCGGGATTACCCGCGCGCGCCAGACCCTGGCCTTCACCTTCGCCGCCAAGCGCAAGCAGTACGGCGAAATCATCGACTGCGCACCAAGCCGCTTCCTCGATGAGCTGCCGCCGGACGATCTGGCCTGGGAAGGCAACGACGACACGCCCGTTGAAGTCAAAGCCGTTCGCGGAAATACCGCATTGGCGGATATACGCGCGATGTTAAAGCGCTAGAATTGAGCACTTTTTAACCGAACACTTTTTGACAAACTCGGCGCACATGGCGCCAGTAGAGGAAAGCTTCATGGAAGCACTGCACCAGAAAATCCGCGAACAAGGCATCGTGCTTTCCGATCAGGTCCTGAAGGTAGACGCCTTTTTGAACCACCAGATCGACCCGGCGCTGATGAAGCTGATCGGTGACGAGTTCGCTGCGCTGTTCAAGGACTCGGGTATCACCAAGATCGTCACCATCGAAGCCTCGGGCATCGCCCCGGCGATCATGACCGGTCTGAACCTCGGCGTGCCGGTGATCTTCGCCCGCAAGCAGCAGTCCCTGACCCTGACTGAAAACCTGCTGTCGGCGACCGTTTACTCGTTCACCAAGAAGACCGAAAGCACCGTGGCGATCTCCCCGCGCCACCTGACCAGCAGCGACCGCGTGCTGATCATCGATGACTTCCTGGCCAACGGTAAGGCATCGCAGGCGCTGATCTCGATCATCAAACAGGCCGGCGCAACCGTGGCGGGCTTGGGTATCGTCATTGAGAAGTCATTCCAGGGTGGTCGTGCAGAACTGGATGCACAGGGTTATCGCGTGGAATCCCTGGCTCGCGTGCAATCACTGGCTGGCGGCGTCGTGACCTTCATCGAGTAACCCCTCCCTGTAGGAGCTGGCTTGCCAGCGAAGCCGGTGTAACAGCCACATTAATGTTGGATGTAACGGCCTCTTCGCTGGCAAGCCAGCTCCTACAAGGGGTCTGGTGGCTGCTATTGCGTGGTGGCTTTCAGGCCGGTCAGTAGCAGGCGCTGAAACAAATCCTCTTTCAACCCGTCAGGATTTGTCAGTTGCATCCGCTCCAGATGCTCTGGAAACATCGAAGCCTCCGGCGCATCTAGTGCTGCTTTGCCCAGCTCCAGAATCTCCGCCAGCTTGAACTTGCTCTTCAACCAGTTCAGCGCCCGCAACACGTCGCGTTCCACTTCGGTGAAATCACAACCTAGCGGATATTCCGGAAACTGGTTCGGGTGCCGCGCCTGAATCGCCTGTAAACGTTCCGGACTGTTATCGGCGAAACGTGGATCGATGCGGAAATCCTTCGGAAGCTTACCCACGTTCTGCGCTTGCTCGATCAACCCCGACTGAAACCGCGAATCGCTGATGTTCAGCAACGCCTCGATCACGGCCGCATCCGTTTTGCCGCGCAAGTCGGCGATGCCGTACTCGGTGACCACGATGTCGCGCAGGTGCCGGGGGATCGTGCAGTGGCCGTATTCCCAGACGATATTCGAACTCACATCCCCACCAGACTCGCGCCAACTGCGCAGCAGCAGCACCGACCGCGCACCTTCCAGAGCATGGCCCTGGGCGACGAAGTTGTACTGCCCGCCCACGCCGCTGAGCACTCGCCCGTCTTGCAACTGATCGGCCACACCGGCACCCAGCAGGGTCATGGTGAACACGGTGTTGATGAAGCGCGCATCGAGGCGCTGCAAGCGTTTGAGCTCTTCCTGACCGTACAGCTCGTTGATGTAGCTGATGCGGGTCATGTTGAATTCGAGGCGCTTGCTTTGCGGTAGCTCGCGCAGGCGCTCGTAGAAACTGCGCGGCCCTAGGAAGAAGCCGCCGTGGACCGAGATGCCATCGGTTTGCGCGGCGTCATCGAGGGTGCCGGCGTTCGCCTGTTGCTGAGTCGGCACATCCGAGTAGACCTTGCGTCGCACGATTCCGGCATCGGCCAGTACCAGCAAGCCGTTGACGAACATTTCGCTGCAACCGTACAGGCCTTTGGCGAACGGTTCGAGGCCGCCTTCGCGGTCGATCAACTGCGCCCACTGGCTGAGGTTCACATCGGCCAGCAGCGCCCTGTAACCTTCGTTGTCAGCCTGCCGCGCCAGCAACGCAGCGGTCAGCGCATCGCCCATGGCTCCGATGCCGATTTGCAACGTGCCGCCATCGCGCACCAGCGCACTGGCGTGCAGGCCGATGAAGTGGTCCTGGAAGCCCACCGGCATGTTCGGCGTGGAAAACAGCGTGGTGCTGTCTTTTTCGTCGATCAGCAGATCGAAGGTGTCGATGCCGATTTCGGCGTCGCCGAGCATGTAAGGCAAATCGTTATGCACCTGGCCCACCAGCAGGATTGTCTCCCCCGCCGCCCGGCGTTTGGCGATCATCGGGAACAGGTCGAGGGTGATGTCCGGGTTGCAGCTCAGGCTCAGGCGATCGGGATGCTCGCAATGACTGGCCACCATCTGCGCGACCAGGTTCAAACCGGCGGCGTTGATGTCCCGCGCGGCATGGCTGTAGTTGCTGCTGACGTAATCCTGCTGAGCCGATGCGCTATGCAGCAGGCTGCCCGGTTGCATGAAAAATTGCTGGATGTGAATGTTCGGGGGCAGGTTGTCGCGTTGCAGGCCGGCGAGGAAATCCAGTTCCGGATAGTCGCCAAATACGCGTTCGATGAAGGGCTCAAGAAAGCGCTTCTGCAAACCATCGCCCAGTGACGGGCGGCCCAGGCACAGGGCGGTGTAGATCGTCAGCTGCCGCTGCGGCAATTGCGCGATGCGCCGGTACAGCGCGTTGACGAAGTGGTTGGGTTTGCCCAGGCCGAGGGGCAAGCCCATGTGAATGTGCGCCGGCAACCGCGCCAGTACGTCATCGACCGCCTGCTCGATAGAACACAGCTGCACCATCTGATCCTCCCTTAACATTCCGTGAATCGGGGTTGGACCGAGCTTGCCGGGTCTTTGCTGCAATGAACAGTCTCAGACACAAATCGCAGGCACAAAAAAACCGCTCGAAAGCGGTTTTTTCGCTGAAGATGTGGGCTTATTTCAGGCCGGACATCTTCTCGATTGCACCCTTCAGCTCAGGGTCGGAGCAGTCGGCACAGGTGCCTTTTGGCGGCATGGAGTTGATGCCGCTGATGGCTTTAGCCAACAGACCATCAAGCCCGCCCTGTTCTTTGGCTCGTTTGCCCCAGTCTGCGGCGTCGCCGATTTTTGGCGAGCCCAACAGGCCGGTACCGTGGCAAGCGTTGCAATGTTTAGCAATCACTTCGTCCGGGGTTTTGGCACCGCCACCACCGCCAGCGGAAGCGGCCACTTCCATGCCCTTGCACTCTTTGCCCTGTACACAGACCTGACCGACCGGTTCAAGGCGTTTGGCAATATCGTCGTTCGTCGCAGCTTGAGCGCTGACAGCCCAAAAGGCCAATACGGTTGCTGGTACAGCCAGCATTTTCATAATTAGATTCACGCGTTCACCCTCAATGGTGGCTAGTCACGCCTACGGCCACGGTTCGCAGGCGGGCGCAAGTATAGCGGTAAGCCCGTCACACTGAAACAACCCCAAAGTCGAAGGGGTCTTACACTGCGGCGGAAAAACTGCCCGGGTGCCTCGGCCTGACTGGCAGGACCCCTTCTTTACTTAGAAATTCGCCGGTGTCGCTGCGCTGATTAGTCGCGCCGGCGCATCGAACGGATTTCGGAAACGGTGTGGCTTGGTACTTTCAAAGTAGTAGCTATCGCCAGCTTCGAGCACAAAAGTTTCCAGCCCGACCACCAGCTCCAGTCGACCTTCCACCAAAATGCCGGTTTCCTCACCCTCATGGGTGAGCATCTCGTCACCGGTGTCGGCGCCTGGGGGATAGATTTCATTCAGAAAGGCGATAGCCCGGCTCGGATGAGCCCGGCCGACCAGCTTCATGGTCACGGCGCCATCGGAAATGTCGATCAGCTCGTTGGCCTTGTAGACGATCTGCGTCGGTTTTTCCTGCAGGATTTCCTCAGAAAAGAACTCGACCATGGACATGGGAATCCCGCCCAGTACTTTGCGCAGCGAACTGATCGAGGGGCTGACGCTATTCTTCTCGATCATCGAAATCGTGCTGTTGGTGACACCCGCGCGCTTGGCGAGCTCACGCTGCGAAAGGCCTTTGAGCTTACGGATGGATTGCAGTCGTTCACCGACGTCCAATGCTTGCGCCTCCAGGGATTCAGGTTGTTGGAATATTGAGCGTTATCATGGCGACAGCGTTCAGTATTTACAACACTTGGGCCTGAATCCTGTGGGGCGAGGCGACTTTCGGTTTCGACCGTCGGCTGTCAGCCCTCGGAATAGAGCAGTGGCACCCGGCGCAGATTGCAGAAAATCTGATACGGAATCGTGTCCGCTGCCGCAGCCACATCGCTGGCGAGGATGTTTTTACCCCATAACTCGACGGTCGAGCCGAGACCGGCTTGCGGCACATCGGTCAGGTCGATGCAGAGCATGTCCATCGATACACGGCCGATCAACTGGCTGCGTTGTCCGGCGACCATGACTGGCGTGCCGGTCGGCGCGTGACGCGGATAACCGTCGGCATAGCCCATGGCTACCACGCCAACGCGCATCGGCTTTGGCGAAATGAACCTGGCGCCGTAACCAATCGGCTCGCCGGCCGGCAGTTCACGCACGCAAATCACTTTGGATTCCAGGGTCATCACCGGTTGCAGGCGAGCGGCCACAGTGTTGGCTTCTTCGAACGGCGTCGCACCATACAGCATGATGCCGGGGCGAACCCAATCGCTTGGAATCTGCGGCCAACCCAACACGGCCGGCGAGTTGCGCAAGCTGACTTCCGCCGACAAGCCTTCACGCGCGGCTTCAAATACCGCGACCTGCTCAGCGCTGGACTGTTCGTGCAACTCATCGGCGCGGGCGAAGTGGCTCATCAGCACAACCTTCGCGACCTTGCCGCTGGCCAGCAGCCGTTGATAGGCCGCCTGATAATCCTTTGGGTTCAGACCGACGCGGTGCATGCCTGAGTCGAGCTTGAGCCAGACGGTGATCGGCTTGCTCAGCGTGGCCTTTTCAATGGCTTCAAGCTGCCACAGCGAGTGCACCACACACCAGAAATCGTGCTCGACGATCAGCGCTAATTCATCGGCTTCGAAGAACCCTTCCAGCAGCAATACCGGCGCCCGAATGCCCGCCGCGCGCAATTCCAAAGCCTCTTCGATGCAGGCCACGGCAAAGCCGTCGGCCTCGGCTTCCAGCGCTTGGGCGCAACGCACCGCGCCATGGCCGTAGGCATCGGCCTTGATCACCGCGAGGGCCCTGGCCCCCGTGATCTCACGGGCGATCCGGTAGTTGTGACGCAGGGCTTGAAGGTCGATCAGGGCACGGGCTGGACGCATGGCGGCAGACTTCTAGGCGGTCATGGGAATAAAAAACCGGCGCTGGCTGACGGCGTGAACCGCCAACAGCACCGGAAGAGGGATCTTGCTGAATCTATTACGGCAGAGCGGCTACAACCGACAGCTCGACCAGAATTTCCGGTTCGCACAGCTTCGACTCGACGGTCGCACGGGCCGGGGCAACGCCTTTTGGCAGCCACTTGTCCCAGGCGGCGTTCATGCCTTCGAAGTGGGCATCAATGTCTTTCAGGTAAATCGTCACCGATAACAGGTGGTTCTTGTCGGTGCCCGCCAGATCGAGCAAACGCTCGATGTTGGCAAGGGTTTCACGGGTCTGCTGTTCAATCCCGGCGCTCAAGTCATCGCCGACCTGCCCTGCCAGATACACAGTGCCGTTGTGGCTGACGATCTGACTCATGCGCTCATTGGTGAGCTGGCGCTGGATTGCCATGTTTTGCGGACTCCTGGGTCTTGCTGCCATAACGGGAAATATCGAGGCCTTCGGCGCTGATCTGCGGTGCTTTCTTCGCCATCAGGTCAGCCAGCAGGCGACCGGAGCCACAGGCCATGGTCCAGCCGAGTGTGCCGTGACCGGTATTCAGGAACAGATTCTTGAACGGGGTGGCGCCAACGATCGGCGTGCCGTCCGGAGTAGTCGGACGCAGGCCGGTCCAGAAACTGGCCTGGGCCAGATCGCCGCCCTGAGGATAAAGGTCGTTGACGATCATCTCCAGGGTTTCGCGCCGACGCGGGTTCAGCGACAGGTCAAAACCGGCGATCTCCGCCATGCCGCCGACGCGGATGCGGTTGTCGAAACGGGTGATCGCGACCTTGTAGGTCTCGTCGAGAATGGTCGAGGTCGGGGCCATCGCCGGGTTGGTGATCGGCACCGTCAGCGAGTAACCCTTGAGCGGGTACACCGGGGCTTTGATGCCCAGCGGCTTGAGCAATTGCGGGGAATAGCTGCCGAGTGCCAGGACGTAGCGATCAGCGGTTTCCAGTTTGCCGTCGATCCACACGCCGTTGATGCGATCACCGGCGTAGTCGAGTTTCTGAATGTCCTGGCCGAAGCGGAATTCCACACCGAGTTTCACGGCCATTTCGGCCAAGCGGGTGGTAAAAATCTGGCAGTCGCCAGTCTGGTCGTTCGGCAGGCGCAGGGCACCGGCGAGGATGTCGGTGACGCTGGCCAGCGCTGGCTCAACACGGGCAATGCCGGCGCGGTCGAGCAGTTCGAACGGTACACCGGACTCTTTCAGCACCGCGATGTCTTTCGCGGCGCCGTCCAGTTGAGCCTGGGTGCGGAACAGTTGGGTCGTGCCGAGGCTGCGGCCTTCATAGGCAATACCGGTTTCAGCGCGCAATTCGTCGAGGCAGTCACGGCTGTACTCGGACAGACGGACCATGCGCTCCTTATTCACCGCGTAACGGCTGGCGGTGCAGTTGCGCAGCATCTGCGCCATCCACAGGTATTGATCGATGTCGGCAGTGGCCTTGATTGCCAACGGTGCGTGGCGCTGCAACAGCCACTTGATGGCCTTGAGCGGCACACCCGGCGCCGCCCACGGCGAGGCATAGCCCGGCGAAACCTGGCCGGCGTTGGCGAAACTGGTCTCCATGGCAGCGGCCGGCTGACGGTCCACGACCACCACTTCAAACCCGGCCCGCGCCAGATAGTAAGCACTGGCGGTACCGATGACGCCGCTACCCAAGACCATAACGCGCATTTTCATATCCCTCATCGCGGCTGACCGCTGACGTGTGTTGTATTCAAGCAGTGATGTGCGAAGTGTAAAAAAGATTTGCCAGTGTTTTTCACTATATAAGCAGCTATATTTGGCGACAATTCTCGGCAAAAACCCTTTTCACGGAGGCGCATCCCCTATGCGTACCAACACTCAGACCAAACGAGAGCTGGACAAGATCGACCGCAACATCCTGCGGATCCTGCAAGCGGACGGACGCATCTCCTTCACGGAGCTGGGGGAAAAGGTCGGGCTCTCCACCACGCCGTGCACTGAGCGGGTGAGACGCCTGGAGCGGGAAGGGATCATCATGGGCTACAACGCGCGGCTTAATCCGCAGCACCTGAAGGGTAGCCTGCTGGTATTTGTCGAGATCAGTCTTGACTACAAATCCGGAGATACCTTCGAAGAGTTCCGACGCGCGGTGCTGAAACTGCCCCATGTGCTGGAATGTCACTTGGTATCAGGGGATTTCGATTATCTGGTGAAGGCGCGGATTTCCGAGATGGCCTCGTACCGCAAGCTGCTGGGGGACATCCTGCTCAAGCTGCCGCATGTGCGCGAATCCAAGAGCTACATCGTGATGGAAGAGGTGAAAGAGAGCTTGAGTTTGCCGATTCCGGATTGAGTATTTTTGGTGTCTGATCCGGCCCTATCGCGAGCAGGCTCACTCCCACAGTTGATTTTCAGTGGACACACCTTCTGTGCACGACACAGAACCAATGTAGGAGTGAGCCTGCTCGCGATTGAGGCGACTCGGTCTACCTAGACCAACACCTGCCGGGTAGAAGCCATGTACTCATGAATCTGCTTCTCCACCCGCGGATGAATCAATTCCACCGGCCCCCGCCCATTCGGGCACGGTAAGGTCTTGGTGGTGCCAAACAACCGGCAAATCAGCGGGCGCTCGTCATACACCGTGCAGCCGTTGGGCCCCAGGTGCACGCAATTGAGCTCATCCATCGCCGCGTCCTGCTCAGCGCGGGTCTTGCGCGGCAAGCGCGACATTTCTTCTGGCGAGGTGGTCACCGGCCCACAGCAGTCATGGCAGCCGGGCACGCACTCGAACGAGGGGATCTGCTGTCGTAGCGTACGGATTTTCTGACTGTTGCAGCTCATTAAAGCGGTGACCAAAAGCGGAATAGAGCGCGATTCTGAAGCAAAGACACCGATCCATACAGCAGCAGCCGACCAATGTTGCCCGCATCCGAAGGTCCGGCTTATGCTCCGTCAAATTTTCTAAACGCAATAATCGGGAACGCACACATGAACGCCGGTGCTCAGCAATCCGTTCAACGCCACCAGCACATCGCCTCTTATTACGCCGCCAGCAGCCTGCCGCAGCCTGACTATCCGGTGCTCAGAGGTGATCTGGTGGCGGATGTGTGCGTGGTCGGCGGCGGGTTCTCCGGGCTGAACACTGCGCTGGAACTGGCTGAACGCGGCTTGAGTGTCATCCTGCTCGAAGCCCGCAAAATCGGCTGGGGCGCCAGCGGGCGCAATGGCGGGCAGTTGATTCGGGGGGTTGGTCATGGCCTTGATCAATTCGCGAATGTGATCGGTGCAGACGGCGTGTATCAGATGAAACTCATGGGCCTTGAAGCCGTGGAAATCGTCCGACAGCGCGTCGAGCGTTTTCAGATCCCTTGCGACCTGACCTGGGGTTATTGCGACCTGGCCAACAAGCCCCGCGATCTCGAAGGCTTCGCCGAAGATGCCGAAGAGCTGCGCAGCCTCGGTTACCGCTATGAAACCCGCTTGCTGCAGGCTAATGAAATGCACTCGGTGGTGGGTTCCGAGCGTTACGTCGGCGGCTTGATCGACATGGGCTCAGGGCATCTGCACCCACTGAACCTGGCGCTGGGCGAAGCGGCGGCGGCCCAGGAAATGGGGGCGATACTGTTCGAACAATCAGTGGTCACCCGCATCGACTATGGCCCCTTGATTAAAGTCCACACAGCCCAAGGTTCGGTCTGTGCGAAGACGCTGGTACTGGGCTGCAACGCCTACCTCAACGAGCTCAATCCAGAACTCAGCGGCAAGGTGCTGCCGGCAGGTAGCTACATCATTGCCACCGAGCCGTTGAGCGAAGAGCTGGCGCACACTCTGCTGCCGCAAAACATGGCGGTCTGCGATCAGCGGGTGGCGCTGGATTACTACCGACTCTCGGCGGACCGCCGCTTGTTGTTTGGTGGCGCCTGTCACTATTCAGGCCGCGATCCGAAAGACATCGCCGCATACATGCGGCCAAAGATGCTGGAGGTTTTTCCGCAATTGGCTGGGACGAAGATCGACTATCAATGGGGCGGGATGATCGGCATCGGCGCCAACCGGCTGCCGCAGATTGGCCGGCTTAAAGACCAGCCGAATGTATATTACGCCCAGGCCTACTCCGGTCATGGGGTGAATGCCACGCATCTGGCGGGCAAGTTGCTGGCTGAGGCGATCAGCGGGCAGCACAGTGGTGGGTTTGATCTGTTTGCGAAGGTGCCGCATATCACCTTTCCGGGCGGGAAGCATTTGCGCTCGCCGTTGTTGGCGTTGGGGATGTTGTGGCATCGGCTTAAAGAGTTGGTCTGAGGGGTTGATGGCGCCTGTACTGACGCCATCGCGAGCAGGCTCGCTCCCACAGTTGATCTTTGGTGCTCACAAATTTGTGTTCACTAATGATCCCCTGTGGGAGCGAGCCTGCTCGCGATTAGCCCGGGAGAGCACCGAAAAAATTAGGTCCACCAGAAAGGCTTAAGCCCCTCCTCCCGCGCCTGCTCCCGCGTCAGCCCCACATCCCTGAGCTGCTCCGGGGTCAGCGCCAGCAACGCCTTGCGCGTGTGCAGACGATGCCAGAACAGCCCCCAGTAACTCAGGCCGGACGGCGCATTGCGCATCTGCGCCTCACGTGCGCCGTTTTCCTGCCCTCTCACCAGTTCCTGACTGTGTAACGTCAGCCGCACATCGCTCAAGCCGTTCATTTGATTGCTCCTGTTTACTTGGGTAGCCAGAGCTTTCATGATGCGTGGACGACGAAAAGCAATACAGATTCAACAAGCGAGTATTAATTCCATACAGATTTTGCATTTCTGTGTCTGAATCCTGATTTCTACCTCGATCTGTATTGGTTTAGCGAATCACCCATGCCGAGACTGCACCATGACCCTTTACGTCAACCTCGCCGAATTGCTCGGCACGCGTATCGAACAAGGCTTCTATCGCCCCGGTGACCGGCTGCCCTCGGTGCGGGCACTGAGTGTCGAACACGGGGTCAGCCTGAGCACCGTGCAGCAGGCCTATCGCATGCTGGAAGACAGTGGCCTGGCAACGCCAAAACCCAAGTCGGGCTACTTCGTGCCGGTGGGTCGCGAACTGCCGGAGCTGCCGGCCATTGGGCGTCCGGCCCAGCGGCCGGTGGATATTTCGCAGTGGGACCAGGTACTGGAGCTGATTCGCGCGGTGCCGCGCAAGGATGTGGTGCAACTGGGTCGCGGCATGCCGGACATCACCACGCCGACCATGAAACCGCTGCTGCGCAACCTAGCGCGCATCAGTCGTCGGCAGGACATGCCCGGTCTGTATTACGACAATATCCACGGCACCCTCGAACTGCGCGAACAGATCGCGCGTCTGATGCTCGATTCCGGGTGCCAGTTGAGCGCCAGCGATCTGGTGGTCACGACCGGGTGCCACGAAGCACTGTCCACCAGCATCCGGGCGATCTGCGAGCCGGGGGACATTGTGGCCGTGGACTCGCCGAGTTTTCACGGCGCCATGCAAACCCTCAAGGGGCTGGGCATGAAAGCACTGGAGATCCCCACGGACCCGCTCACCGGCATCAGCCTCGATGCGTTGGAACTGGCCCTGGAACAGTGGCCGATCAAAGTCATACAGTTGACCCCCAACTGCAATAACCCGCTGGGTTACATCATGCCGGAGTCGCGAAAACGCGCGTTGTTGACGCTCGCACAGCGTTTTGACGTGGCAATTATCGAGGACGATGTGTATGGCGAACTGGCCTACACCTACCCACGCCCGCGCACGATCAAATCCTTCGACGAGGACGGTCGCGTCCTGCTCTGCAGTTCGTTTTCCAAAACCCTGGCCCCCGGATTGCGCATTGGCTGGGTTGCGCCCGGCCGATATCTGGAACGGGTGCTGCACATGAAATACATCAGCACCGGCTCCACCGCGCCACAACCGCAGATTGCAATTGCCGAGTTTCTCAAGGCCGGGCACTTCGAGCCGCATTTGCGGCGGATGCGCACGCAATACCAGCGCAATCGCGACGTGATGATCGACTGGGTCACCCGCTACTTTCCGGCCGGCACTCGTGCCAGCCGCCCACAAGGCAGCTTCATGCTTTGGGTTGAGCTGCCGGAAGGCTTCGACACACTGAAACTGAATCGTGCATTGCACGATCAAGGCGTACAGATTGCCGTCGGCAGCATCTTTTCCGCCTCGGGCAAGTACCGCAACTGCCTGCGCATGAACTACGCTGCCAAGCCAACACCGCAGATCGAAGAAGCGGTGCGCAAGGTCGGCGCTGCGGCGATCAGGCTACTAGCAGAAAATGACAGCATCACTGAATGACCTTTCTCGGGAAACCAGCGTCCATATGCCGACACCTGCCGCCAATCGGAACGATCCCACTTGAGAGTCAGTCAGCCCCTGCTCGCTCTTCTGCTATTCGCCTCGTTCCTCAGCGGCTGCGCCAGCGTTGATGTTCAGCGCCAGCCAAGTCAGGCGCTGCCCGCCAGCAGCTCGGCGTTTGGCCGGTCGGTCCAGGCGCAGGCCGCGCCTCATGAGGGCCGGTCGGGCTTTCGCCTGCTGTCCGATAGCACTGAAGCCTTCACGGCCCGCGCCGAACTGATCCGCAACGCTCAAAGCAGCCTCGATTTGCAGTACTACATCGTGCATGACGGCATCAGCACGCGGATGCTGGTGGAGGAACTGCTCAAAGCGGCTGATCGCGGGGTGCGCGTCAGGGTGCTGCTCGATGACACCACCAGCGACGGCCAGGATCAGCTCATCGCCACCCTCGCTGCACACCCGAGCATCCAGATCCGCGTGTTCAACCCGCTGCACCTAGGTCGCAGCACCGGCGTGACGCGAACCATGGGCCGTCTGTTCAACCTGTCGCAGCAACATCGACGCATGCACAACAAACTGTGGCTGGCGGACAACAGCATGGCGATCGTGGGCGGGCGCAATTTGGGTGACGAGTATTTCGATGCCGAGCCCAACCTGAATTTCACCGACATCGACATGCTCGGCGTCGGCCCGGTGGCCGAACAGCTGGGGCACAGTTTCGATCAGTACTGGAACAGCGCGCTGAGCAAGCCGATCGAACAATTCCTGTCCAGCAAACCGACGCCCCAGGACCTGCAAAACACCCGGGCCCGCCTAAAGGAATCGCTCGCTGACACGCGCAAACAGAACCATGCGCTGTATCAACAACTGATGACCTTCAAGACGCACCCGCGCCTGGACATCTGGCGTCGAGAATTGATCTGGGCCTGGAATCAGGCGTTGTGGGATGCACCGAGCAAGGTGCTGGCCGACGGCGAGCCGGACCCGCACTTGTTGCTGACGACGCAACTGGCACCCGAGCTCAACGGTGTGAGCAAAGAGCTGATCATGACCTCGGCTTACTTCGTCCCCGGCCAGCCGGGCCTGGTGTACCTGACCGGGCGCGCCGATGCCGGGGTCTCCGTGAGTTTGCTGACCAATTCACTGGAGGCCACCGACGTGCCGGCCGTGCACGGCGGCTATGCGCCGTATCGCAAGGCACTGCTGGAACACGGCGTGAAGTTGTACGAACTGCGGCGCCAACCGGGTAAAGGCGGAGGCAGCGGGCCGCAGTTTTTCGGACGCTCCACTTACCAGGGCTCCGACACCAGCCTGCACAGCAAGGCGATGATCTTCGATCAGCAGAAATCCTTCGTTGGCTCATTCAATTTCGATCCGCGCTCCGTGCTGTGGAACACCGAAGTCGGGGTGCTGGTGGACAGTCCCGAGTTGGCCGCGCGTGTTCGCGAGCTGGCCGTGCAGGGTATGGCACCCACGCTGAGCTATGAGGCGAAGCTGGAGAATGGTCAGGTTGTCTGGGTCACTGAAGACGACGGCAAACTGCACACCCTGACCAGGGAACCGGGGAGCTGGTGGCGACGCTTCAATGCCTGGATGAGCACCACGGTCGGCCTGGAGAGGATGCTCTGACAGGCGATAAAAATCTCTGAAGGAGGGAGCGGTGTCAGGCGGGTTCGGCAGCGGCGCCAAACGCACCCTGACGCATCAGTAGAATTACCAAGCCAAACGCACCGGCCGCCATCAACAACGGCAGCGCATGCCCGCTGATCCACTGGCTACCCGCCCCCGCCGCCAACGGTCCGACCAGGCAACCGATTCCCCATAGCTGCGCCACATGGGCATTGGCGCGTACCAGCGCATCATCGCGATAGCGTTCGCCAATCAGGATCAGCGACAAGGTGAACAAGCCGCCAGCACTGGCGCCAAACAGCACCCACAACGGCCAGATCATCAAGGTGTCGATCAACAACGGGATCGCCAGGCTCGACAGCAGCAACACCACTGCGCAGCTCGTGAACAGCGTGCGCCGTGACAAGTGATCCGCCAGCGCGCCAATCGGCAATTGCAGCAGCGCATCACCGACCACCACGGTACTGACCATCGCCAGGGCAATTTCCGTGGTGAAGCCCTGACGCAGGCAATACACCGGCAACAAGGTCAGGATCATCGCTTCGAACGCGGCGAATAACGACACTGCCCAGGCAATCGCCGGCAGGCCACGGCAGAAAACCCACAAATCGCCAAACGTCACGCCACTCGCTTCACTGGTCGGCGCACCGCTACGGCCCAACAACAGCAACGGAGCTGTCATCAGCAAGCCGACACCCACCCAAAACCCGTAATCATGCTCAGTGCCCAGAACGCCCAGCAGCACAGGCCCGGCGAGCTGGCTCAAGGCATAGCTGCAGCCATACAGCGCCACCAGCCGCCCGCGCCACTGATCGACCACCAGTTGGTTGATCCAGCTTTCACCGAGGATGAACACCAGCGTCAGGATCACCCCAATCATCAGCCGCAATACCAGCCAGATCGGGTAGCTCGGCAATAGCGCCAGCAAGCCGATGGACAACGCCCCGGCCCACAGACACAGGCGCATCAGATTGGCCGTACCCAGGCGCGCGGCCAGGTGGCTGGAGATTTTCGCCCCCAGCAAAACGCCAATAGCCGGCATCGCCGCCATCACGCCGATAGCGAATGAGCCATAACCCCAGCTTTCCAGGCGAAACGACACCAGCGGCATGCTGACGCCCAGGGCCAGCCCGACGCTCAAGACAGACGCCAACACGGCGAAATAAGTCGCCCAACGCATGTTCCACGCTCCTGTGGATATTTTTTGTGTACGGCACAAAACACTGTGGGAGCGAGCTTGCTCGCGATAGCGGTTTCACATTCAACAATGACGTCGACTGTCAGACCGCTATCGCGAGCAAGCTCGCTCCCACAGGGGATCTTCGTTGTGTCGGGCCCCGGTCTCGGGGCCCGCTCCAGATTACAACTTGATCCAGGTCGCCTTCAGCTCGGTGTACTTGTCGAACGCGTGCAGCGATTTATCGCGGCCGTTGCCCGACTGCTTGAAGCCACCAAACGGCGCGGTCATGTCGCCGCCATCGTACTGGTTGACCCAAACGCTACCGGCACGCAACGCGCGGGCGGTCAGGTGAGCCTTGGAGATGTCCTTGGTCCACACCGCTGCGGCGAGGCCGTATGGCGTGTCGTTGGCAATCGCAACGGCTTCTTCTGCGGTGTCGAAAGCGATGACCGACAACACTGGGCCAAAGATTTCTTCCTGAGCGATTTTCATCGCGTTGCTCACACCGTCGAAAATCGTCGGTTCAACATAAGTGCCACCGGTTTCCTGAAGCGTGCGCTTGCCACCGGCCACCAGTTTGGCGCCGTCGGCATGGCCCGACTCAATGTAGGACAACACGGTGTTCATCTGCTGGGTATCAACCAGCGCGCCGACGTTGGTCGCCGGGTCCAGCGGGTTGCCCGGCTTCCAGGTTTTCAGGGCCTCGATCACCAGCGGCAGGAAAGTGTCCTTGATCGAACGCTCGACCAGCAGGCGCGAACCGGCGGTGCAGACTTCGCCCTGGTTGAACGCAATGGCGCCGGCAGCGGCTTCGGCAGCGGCTTGCAGGTCCGGAGCATCGGCAAACACGATGTTCGGGCTCTTGCCGCCGGCTTCGAGCCAGACGCGTTTCATGTTCGACTCGCCCGAGTAGATCAGCAGCTGCTTGGCGATCTTGGTCGAGCCGGTGAACACCAGCGTATCGACATCGTTGTGCAGGGCCAGGGCCTTGCCGACGGTGTGACCGTAGCCTGGCAGCACGTTCAGCACGCCTTTCGGAATGCCGGCTTCAACGGCCAGCGCTGCGATGCGAATGGCCGTCAGCGGGGATTTTTCGGAAGGCTTGAGGATCACCGAGTTACCGGTGGACAGCGCCGGGCCGAGTTTCCAGCAGGCCATCATCAGCGGAAAGTTCCACGGCACGATGGCGCCAACAACACCGACCGGCTCGCGCGTCACCAGACCCAGCTGATCGTGCGGAGTGGCCGCGACTTCGTCATAGATCTTGTCGATGGCCTCACCGCTCCAGCTCAGGGCTTGCGCCGCGCCGGGAACGTCGATGTACAGGGAATCGCTGATCGGCTTGCCCATGTCCAGGGTTTCAAGCAGCGCCAGCTCTTCGGCGTGCTGTTTGAGCAGCCCGGCGAAACGGATCATGGTGGATTTGCGTTTGGTCGGCGCCAGGCGCGACCAGACGCCGGAATTGAAAGTGGCGCGGGCGTTTTCAACAGCACGCTGGGCGTCGGCGGCGTCACAGCTGGCAATCTTGCCCAGCAGACGGCCATCGACCGGGCTGATGCACTCGAAGGTCTCGGCGGAGACCGCATCGGTGTATTCGCCATTAATGTAGGCGCGGCCTTCGATCTTCAGATCGCGAGCCCGTTGTTCCCAATCGGCACGAGTCAGGGTGGTCATTCGAGTGTCCTCCTCTTATTGAATACGAACGCTACGCGGTCTTCGCGGGCGCTGTCAGGAATTCTGCCCGGCCAGCCTGCTTTTCGGCCCAAGGCAACCGTCACCCTAAACCAGCCACCCCTCATGTTTCAATATATTTGACATAAGGCCGTCAAACGGCCTTGCGATGTTCATTTTAATAAACATAGACTTTGGGACTTTTAAACACTCGCGCCGCAATCACGGGGAATTACAAGAATGAAAATCCAGAATGTCGTCGACTTCAGCCAGGCCACGACCGCGCCCGAGCGCTATCGGCCGGACCCGGTGAAAATCCTCAGGGGCGACCCGGAACAAGCGGTGTACAACCACTACAACAGCCCTTGCGGGCAGTTGAATGCTGGCGTTTGGGAAGGCGAAGTCGGGCAATGGACGGTGAACTTCACCGAACACGAGTACTGCGAAATCGTTCAAGGGGTTTCGGTGCTGCGCGACAACGACGGCAACAGCAAAACCCTGCGCGCGGGTGACCGCTTCGTGATTCCGGCCGGGTTCCAGGGCACCTGGGAAGTGCTGGAGCCGTGCCGCAAGATCTATGTGGCGTTTGAGCAGAAGGCCTGAGGATTCAGGCTGTCTGGGCTGGCCTCATCGCGAGCAAGCTCGCTCCCACAGGGGGTTTGCGTCGATCACAAAAGCTCGCGATGAGGACCTGAAAGACAACACATAATCTGCAGGCAACAAAAAAGGCCCATATCTCGCGATACGGGCCTTTTTCGTAAGAGAGAAAAATCAATTACTTGATTTTGCCTTCTTTGTAGATCACGTGCTTGCGAACAACCGGATCAAATTTCTTGATCTCGATTTTGTCCGGAGTAGTACGCTTGTTCTTGTCGGTAGTGTAGAAATGACCAGTACCGGCGCTCGAAATCAAACGAATCAATTCACGCATGATTAGCTCCCTTAGATCTTGCCAGCTTTGCGGATTTCGGCCAGCACGACAGTGATGCCACGCTTGTCGATGATACGCATGCCTTTGGCAGATACGCGCAGACGCACGAAACGTTTCTCTTCTTCAACCCAGAAGCGGTGATGCTGCAGGTTCGGCAGGAAACGACGACGGGTTTTGTTGTTTGCGTGGGAAATGTTATTCCCAGTCACCGGACCCTTACCGGTAACTTGACATACTCTCGACATGCCTCAGCCCTCTAAAACCACATGCCCAACCCGGCATGGGTTGGCCGCTTAATCTCTCAGTCATTTGGCGCCAGGCGCCGCGTTTCTTTAGAGGTCTTACCGGCTACACCTACAGTGAAGGAACCGGGCCCCTAGAAAAGAGCGCTGCTTTATACCAGAAAGACTGGAGAGCAACAACATTCCGTGTGCACAGACTTCATAAAAACCCCGTTTTTCGGGCCACGAGCGCCTTGGATAAAGGCTATCGTCGATAAAGACCACTCGTCGCAGAAAATCGGCCAACCCGCCGATTAAGGATTTTTTCAGCCCATGCACACTGAAAACAATCGCACATACTCCCCTTAAAATGAAAAAGGGGATAGTCATTTGCAAAAGAGCCTACTAGGGTAAGCCTTTTCCAGACTGCACTTGCAGATGGGCCTTCGATCTGTAAAGGAATCCGACCATGCGCCTCGCTGCCCTACCCCTCTTGCTCGCCCCATTGCTACTGAGCCCACAGGCCATGGCCGCGGCCCTGACTGTCTGCACCGAGGCCAGTCCTGAAGGGTTCGACGTGGTGCAATACAACTCGCTGACTACCACCAACGCTTCGGCAGATGTGCTGATGAACCGCCTGGTGGAGTTCGACACCGCCAGTGGCAAAGTAGTCGCCAGTCTTGCGGACAGCTGGGAAGTCTCGCCCGACGGCCTGACGTACGTGTTCAAACTGCATCCGCAGGTGCCATTCCATCGCACCGAATACTTCAGCCCGACGCGAGACCTGACCGCCGAAGACGTGATTTTCAGCTTCGAGCGCATGCTCGACCCGGCCAACCCGTGGCACTCGGTAGCCCAGAGCGGCTTCCCCCATGCGCAATCGATGCAATTGCCCACGCTAATCAAGAAGATCGACGCTCTGGACCCGATGACCGTACGCTTCACCCTCGATCATCCGGACTCGACCTTCCTCGCGACCCTGAGCATGGGGTTCGCCTCGATCTATTCCGCCGAGTATGCCGACAAGCTGATGAAGGCCGGCACGGCGGAAAAACTCAACAGCCAGCCCATCGGCACCGGCCCGTTCGTGTTCACGCGCTTCCAGAAAGACGCGTCGATTCGCTACAAGGCCAACCCGGACTACTTCGGCGGCAAGCCCGCGGTGGACCCGTTGATCTTCGCGATCACCCCGGACGCCAACGTGCGCTTGCAGAAATTGCGTCGCAATGAGTGCCAGATCGCCCTGTCGCCCAAGCCTCTGGACGTACAGGCCGCACTGAAAGAGCCAGAGCTTAAAGTGGAAAAAACCGACGCGTTCATGACCGCGTTCGTCGGTATCAACACCCAACATCCTCCGTTGGACAAGCCGGAAGTGCGCCAGGCGATCAACCTCGCCTTCGACAAGGCCAACTACGTCAAAGCCGTGTTCGAAGACACCGCCGAGCCCGCCAAAGGTCCGTACCCACCGAACACCTGGAGCTACGATAAAAGCTTGCCGGGTTACCCGCACGACGTTGCGAAGGCCAAGGCATTGATGGCCAAGGCCGGCCTCAAGGATGGCTTTCAGACCACCATCTGGACCCGCCCTTCCGGTAGCACGCTGAACCCGAACCCGAGCCTCGGTGCTCAATTGCTGCAGTCCGACCTCGCACAAATCGGTATTCAGGCCGAAATCCGCGTCATCGAGTGGGGCGAGCTGATTCGCCGCGCCAAAGCAGGCGAGCATGACCTGCTGTTCATGGGCTGGGCTGGCGATAACGGCGACCCGGACAACTTCCTCACACCGCAGTTTTCCTGTGCAGCGGTCAAGTCTGGCACCAACTTCGCCCGTTACTGCAATCAGGACCTGGACAAGCTGATCAGTGCCGGCAAGACCACCGGCGAACAAGGTGTACGCACCAAGCTCTACGAACAGGCGCAGACGCAGATCCAGCAGCAGGCGCTGTGGCTGCCGCTGGCGCACCCGACGGCGTTTGCGCTGACGCGCAAGGATGTTGAGGGTTATGCAGTGAGCCCGTTCGGCCGGCAGGATTACTCGAAGGTCAACCTCAAGCCATAAGCACCACCACAAAACCTGTAGGAGCTGGCTTAACCCGCCCCTCCTACATCCACCCGTACTCGGCCATGGACAAAGGATCGCCGTCGCCGATGATGAAATGGTCGAGTACCCGCACATCGATCAGGCCCAGCGCCTCCTGCAGGCGCTTGGTCAGCAATCGGTCGGCCTGGCTGGGGTCGGAGTTGCCCGACGGATGGTTGTGGCACAGGATCAGCGCTGCGGCGTTGTGAGCTAAAGCACGCTTGACCACTTGGCGCGGATAAACGCTGGTGTTGTCGATGGAGCCGCGAAACAGCACTTCGAAGGTCAGCACTTGATGCCTGGAATCAAGAAATAGACAACCGAACACCTCGTGGGGCTCGTGGCGCAGCATCGATTTCAGGTAATCCCGAACGGCCTGCGGATTTTCCAGCGCTGATTTTTGACGTGCCCGTTCTGCCAAATGCCGCCGCCCCATCTCCTGCGCCGCTTGCAACTGAGCGAATTTCGCTGGGCCGAGCCCCAATTGTTTGCTGAACGCTACCTGATCGGCCTCAAGCAATGAGCGCAGGCTGCCAAACTGATTCAACAGGTGTCGAGCCAGGTCCACCGCGCTTTTGCCTGAAACGCCGGTCCGTAAAAAAATCGCCAGCAATTCGGCATCTGAAAGACTTGCCGAGCCCAACTCAAGCAGCCTCTCCCGCGGCCGCTCCGCCGCCGGCCAATCACGAATACTCATAGCACCTCCCTGGAATATGGGCGCCGCTGTTCCGTAGCGGTCGCTGTGATATCGTAGCCCATCTTTTTTGCTGGCGATTTCATCCCTGGGGAGGGGGTCTCGCCATGCAGTCATTAACGAAATGAAAGGCAGACCTATGCAGCGGCTGTATCGGAAACGCATCGTTCTGGGCGTCGGCGGCGGCATTGCTGCCTACAAGAGTGCCGATCTGGTTCGCCGCCTGATCGACCAGGGCGCCGAAGTGCGCGTGGTCATGACCCGTGGCGGCAGCGAGTTCATCACCCCGCTGACCATGCAGGCCTTGTCCGGCCACCCGGTCCACCTCGACCTGCTGGACCCGGCGGCAGAAGCTGCCATGGGACACATCGAGCTGGCGAAATGGGCCGACATGGTGCTGATCGCCCCCGCAACTGCGGACCTCATCGCCCGTCTGGCCCAAGGCATTGCCGACGACCTGCTGACCACGCTGGTGCTCGCTACCGACGCCATAGTCGCCGTCGCCCCGGCGATGAATCAGGCCATGTGGCGCGATCCGGCGACCCAGGCCAACCTGCAAACCCTTGAAAGCCGCGACATCAAAGCCTTCGGCCCGGCCTCGGGTAGCCAGGCCTGCGGCGACGTCGGCCTGGGCCGCATGCTTGAGGCCGTCGAACTCGCCCAATGCGCAGCGGACTGTTTCCAGCGTCAGGCGCTGACCGGCAAACACGTACTGATCACCGCCGGCCCAACTCAGGAAAACATCGACCCGGTGCGTTACATCACCAACCACAGCTCCGGGAAAATGGGCTTCGCCCTGGCCGAAGCCGCAGTGGAAGCCGGCGCCCGCGTGACCCTGATTACCGGCCCGGTGCACCTGCCAACGCCGGATCGCGTCACGCGCATAGACGTCGTCAGCGCCCGTGACATGCTCGCCGCCTGTGAAGCCGCGATCCCTTGCGACCTGTTCATCGCCTCGGCAGCGGTCGCGGACTACCGTCCGGAAGTCGTCGCCCCACAGAAACTCAAGAAAGACCCTACGAATGGAGACGGCTTGTTGCTACAGATGGTCCGTAACCCGGATATCCTGGCCACCATCGCCACGCGCCCCGACCGTCCGTTCAGTGTCGGTTTCGCCGCCGAAACCGAACACCTGCTCGACTACGCGGCCCGCAAGTTGAAAGACAAGAACCTCGATTTGATCGTCGCCAACGACGTCGCCAACCCGAGCATTGGCTTCAACAGCGAAGAAAACGCCTGCAGCGTGATCGACCGCGAGCTTCACGCCACACTTTTCGCCCAGACCAGCAAGAGCAAGATTGCTCGCCAGCTGATCACTTTTATCGCCGAACGTCTGAACCAGGTTTAATTTACATGCACGCTTTGCAAGCCAAGATCCTCGACCCTCGCATCGGTACCGAATTCCCGCTGCCGCAATACGCCACCCCAGGCTCCGCCGGCCTCGACCTGCGCGCCATGCTGGAAAAAGACATCGTCATCAAGCCGGGTGAAACCGTGCTGATCCCGACCGGCCTGTCGGTCTACATCGGTGATCCGGGCCTGGCTGCACTGATTCTGCCGCGCTCTGGCCTGGGCCATAAGCACGGCATCGTGCTGGGCAACCTGGTCGGTTTGATCGACTCCGATTACCAGGGCCCGCTGATGGTGTCCTGCTGGAACCGTGGCCAGACCGAATTCACCATGGTTGTTGGCGAACGTCTGGCTCAATTGGTGCTGGTGCCAGTGGTTCAAGCGCATTTCGAGATGGTCGAAGAGTTCGTCGAAACCCAGCGCGGCACGGGCGGTTTCGGGCATTCCGGCAGCCATTGATGACTTCATTGTGGGAGCGAGCAGGCTCGCTCCCACAGGTTTTGCATTGAATTACACAAAGTTTATCTGGAAGGTTTACCGGCGAAAATCAAGGCATTGGCCGACCCAAGTTCCGCTAATCCCGCTGGCATGGCCTTTTCGCACCACGAACTCTCTGTGGAAAACGCCGTCATACCCTTCAGTTTGAGCCGGCCGATGCGTACCAAGCAGGCCTGTCCAGTCACTTTCGAGATGGAGCATTCCTACAGATGAACACCCCCGCCCAAGTCGCCCCCAGGTTTCCCGACAGCATATTCCGTGCGTACGACATTCGCGGCACCGTCCCGGAGTTCTTGAACGCTGAAACCGCTTACTGGCTCGGCCGCGCCATCGGCGCCCAGAGCCTGGCTCAGGACGAGCCAAACGTTTCCGTGGGCCGCGACGGCCGCCTGTCCGGCCCGGAGCTGGTCGAGCAGTTGATCAAAGGCCTGGCCGATGCCGGTTGCCACGTCAGCGACGTCGGCCTGGTGCCAACTCCTGCTCTGTACTACGCCGCCAACGTACTGGCCGGTAAATCCGGGGTGATGCTCACCGGCAGCCACAATCCGTCGAACTACAACGGCTTCAAGATCGTTATCGCTGGCGACACCTTGGCCAACGAACAGATCCAGGCCCTGCACGACCGCCTCAAGACCCACAACCTGAGCAGCGGCAAGGGCAGCGTGACCAAAGTCGAGATCCTCGACCGCTACAACACAGAAATCGTCCAGGACATCAAATTGGCCCGTCGCCTGAAGGTCGTGGTCGACTGCGGCAACGGCGCGGCCGGTGTGATCGCCCCGCAACTGATCGAAGCGCTGAACTGCGAAGTCATCCCGCTGTTCTGCGAAGTAGATGGCAACTTCCCGAACCACCATCCGGATCCGGGCAAGCCTGAAAACCTTGTCGACCTGATCGCCAAGGTCAAGGAAACCAAGGCCGACATCGGCTTGGCCTTCGACGGCGACGGCGACCGCGTTGGTGTCGTGACCAATACCGGCAGCATCGTCTACCCGGACCGCTTGCTGATGCTGTTCGCCCGCGATGTTGTGGCGCGCAACCCTGACGCGGAAATCATCTTCGACGTCAAATGCACCCGTCGCCTGGCTCCGCTGATCAAGGAATTTGGCGGCCGTCCGCTAATGTGGAAGACCGGTCACTCGTTGATCAAAAAGAAAATGAAACAATCCGGCGCGCTGTTGGCCGGTGAAATGAGCGGGCACATCTTCTTCAAGGAGCGCTGGTTCGGTTTCGACGACGGCATTTACAGCGCCGCACGGCTGCTGGAAATCCTGAGCAAGGAAAAATCCACTGCGGAAGAGCTGTTTGCGACCTTCCCTAATGATATTTCTACGCCTGAAATCAATATCCATGTGACCGAAGAGAGCAAATTCAGCATCATTGATGCACTGCACGATGCGAAGTGGGGTGAAGGCGCTGACCTGACCACCATCGACGGCGTGCGAGTCGACTACGCCAAAGGCTGGGGCCTGGTGCGCGCCTCCAACACTACACCGGTGCTGGTATTGCGTTTCGAGGCCGATGACGAGGCTGAATTGCAGCGCATCAAGGACGTGTTCCACGCCCAGCTGAAACGTGTTGCACCTGACCTCCAACTACCGTTTTGATTGATTGAAGCGCATTTTATTGAAGTGCCGGAGCCCTGAATGACCCTCGAACGCGAAGCCGCCGCCAACACCGCCAAGGTCCTGTCCGAAGCGCTGCCTTACATTCGCCGCTATGTCGGCAAGACGCTGGTGATCAAATACGGCGGCAACGCGATGGAAAGCGAGGAGCTGAAAACCGGCTTCGCCCGCGACATCGTGCTGATGAAAGCCGTGGGCATTAACCCGGTGGTGGTTCACGGTGGCGGCCCGCAAATCGGCGATCTGCTCAAACGTCTGTCGATCGAGAGCCACTTTGTCGATGGCATGCGCGTCACCGACGCCGCGACCATGGACGTTGTGGAAATGGTCCTCGGCGGCCAGGTCAACAAGGACATCGTCAACCTGATCAACCGTCACGGCGGCAGCGCCATCGGCCTGACCGGTAAAGACGCCGAGCTGATTCGTGCGAAAAAGCTCACCGTCACCCGCCAGACCCCGGAGATGACCCAACCGGAAATCATCGACATCGGCCATGTTGGCGAAGTGGTCGGCATCAACACCGATCTGCTGAACCTGCTGGTAAAAGGCGACTTCATCCCGGTGATCGCGCCAATTGGTGTCGGCGCCAACGGCGAGTCATACAACATCAACGCTGACCTGGTGGCCGGCAAAGTCGCCGAAGCACTGAAAGCTGAAAAGTTGATGCTGCTGACCAACATCGCCGGCCTGATGGACAAGTCGGGCACCGTGCTGACTGGCCTGACCACCCAGCAGGTCGACGATTTGATCGCCGACGGCACCATCTACGGCGGCATGCTGCCGAAGATCCGTTGTGCGCTGGAAGCGGTTCAGGGCGGCGTCGGCAGTTCGTTGATCATTGATGGTCGGGTGCCGAATGCGATTCTGTTGGAAATTTTCACCGATACCGGTGTGGGCACTTTGATCAGTAATCGCAAGCGTCCTTAAGCAGCACATACAAAAAGACCCCGCTCAGCCTGGCTGAGCGGGGTCTTTTTTTGCCTGCGATCCCTGTGGGAGCGGGCTTGTGTTCAAACGCCGAATTGGGCGCGGTAGGCTTCTACGGCAGGCAAATGTTGCTTGAGCTGCGGATCGTCCGCCAGGAATTCGAGCACCTGGTTCAACGATACGATACTGATCACCGGAATGCCGAAGTCCCGTTCCACTTCCTGAATCGCCGACAACTCACCGTTGCCACGCTCCTGACGGTTCAGGGCGATCAGCACGCCCTTGGCCTTGGCGCCGTCCTGGGAAGCGATGATCTGCATCACTTCACGAATCGCGGTGCCGGCGGTGATCACGTCGTCGATGATCAGCACGTCGCCGGTCAGCGGTGCGCCGACCAGGCTGCCACCTTCGCCGTGGGCCTTGGCCTCTTTGCGGTTGAAGCACCACGGCAAATCACGGTCATGGTGTTCAGCCAGGGCCACTGCCGTGGTCGCCGCCAACGGGATGCCCTTGTAGGCCGGGCCAAATAGCACGTCGAACGAAATACCGCTCTCGACGATGGCTGCCGCGTAGAAACGACCCAGCTGTGCAAGGGCCGAACCCGAGTTGAACAGGCCGGCATTGAAGAAGTAAGGACTGGTACGCCCGGACTTCAGGGTGAACTCACCGAAGCGCAAAACGCCGCGATCGATGGCAAAACGAATGAAATCGCGCTGATACGCTTGCATGAAAAAAACCCCAAATACCACGGATTTAGCTAATTAGGTTGACGCCGTGTATCATACACGCACGCGATTTTTGGGGCCATTTATGCGGATCATCAGTGTGAACGTCAATGGTATTCAGGCTGCAGTCGAGCGTGGTTTGCTCAGTTGGCTGCAAGCACAGAATGCCGACGTCATCTGCCTGCAGGACACCCGCGCCTCCGCCTTTGAACTGGACGATCCAGCCTTCCAACTGGATGGCTACTTCCTTTATGCCTGCGAAGCCGAAGTTCCTGCCCAAGGTGGCGTGGCTTTGTATTCGCGGTTGCAACCGAAGGCAGTCATCAGCGGTCTCGGCTTCGAGACGGCCGACCGCTACGGGCGTTACCTGCAAGCCGATTTCGACAAGGTCAGCATCGCGACCTTGCTGCTCCCTTCGGGGCAGAACGGCGATGAAGACTTGAACCAGAAGTTCAAGCTAATGGACGACTTCGCCCGTTATCTGGATAAACAGCGACGCAAACGTCGCGAGTACATTTACTGTGGCTCGCTGTACGTGGCGCAACAGAAGCTGGATATCAAGAACTGGCGTGACAGCCAGCAATCTCCGGGCTTCCTGGCGCCTGAACGCGCCTGGATGGACGAGATTGTCGGCAACATGGGGTATGTCGACGCCCTGCGCGAAGTCAGCCGTGAAGGCGACCAGTACAGCTGGTGGCCGGACAACGAACAGGCCGAGATGCTCAACCTGGGCTGGCGTTTCGACTACCAGTTGCTGACCCCGGGCCTGCGCCGCTTTGTTCGCAGCGCACGCCTGCCACGTCAGCCACGGTTCTCGCAGCACGCACCGCTGATCGTGGACTACGACTGGACGCTGACTATCTAAGCCCTGTTTCGCAGACACAAAAAGCGGACATCGCTCAGACCTGTGAAAATCCGGTTGCCGGAAGAAAAAATGCCCGTATCGCAAGATACGGGCATTTTTTATGGATCGTTAACAGTGATCGAACCTTCAAGCAGCGGCAAAGAACGGCAGCGCAAGGTACAACTTAATCACGATGACATTAATGATGTCGATGAAGAAAGCCCCCACCATTGGCACCACCAGGAACGCTATCTGCGAAGCTCCGTAGCGCTGTGTCACTGCTTGCATGTTGGCGATGGCGGTTGGCGTGGCGCCCAGCCCAAAACCGCAGTGCCCTGCCGCCAGTACCGCCGCATCGTAGTTACTACCCATGACTCTAAACGTCACGAAAATCGCAAACAGTGCCATGACCAGCGTTTGTGCAGCCAGGATGATGAAGAACGGCAAAGCCAGTGAAGCCAGATCCCACAGTTTGAGCGACATCAGGGCGATCGCCAGAAACAGCGACAAGCTGACATTCCCCAGTACGGAGACTTCACGCTCGAATACCTGATACAAGCCCAACGCTGAAAGCCCATTGCGTAAAACCACACCCACGAACAGGACGCACACGAAGGTCGGCAACTCCAGTGCAGTACCTTGCAGCAAGCCATTCAGAAGATTGCCGGCTAATAAGCTGACTGCGATCAGAGCGAGTGTCTCGATAAACGAAAACGGCGTAATCGAGCGCTCTTTGTTCGGCTGTTCAAAACCCTTTGGCAACCGTGGCGTTTCCTGAGGATGACAGCCGGGTACTTGAACACGCTTGATCAGCAGGCGAGCGACCGGACCACCAATCAAGCCACCCAACACCAGACCAAACGTCGCAGAGGCAATTGCAAGCTCGGAAGCGGAAGCCAGACCGTACTTCTCACTGAACACCGCCCCCCACGCAGCGCCTGTACCGTGACCGCCCGACAACGTAATCGAGCCTGTCAGCAGCCCCATCAAAGGATCGAGCCCCAGCATTTTTGCGAGGCCGATGCCCATGGCATTCTGCACTATCAGCAGTCCGGTCACTACCAGCAGAAAAACGCCCACGACCCGACCACCCTTCTTCAGGCTGGCGAAGTCCGCACTCAAACCGATAGTGGCAAAAAAAGCCAACATCAATGGCGCTTGCAATGAAGTATCGAAGCGGACTTCAAGATCAAAGGTTCGCAATACCAGGAGAACCAGGGCAACCAACAGGCCACCGGCGACGGGTTCAGGAATATTGTAATTACGTAGAAAACCGACACGTGTGACAAGTCCGCGCCCCAGCAAAAGCACTAAGGAGGCGGCCACAAGCGTTCCATAAAAATCGAGTTGAATCATTGGGATTATTCTTGGCTATATATTCAGAGGCGAACTTTTTACCTGCGCAAGCCTCTTGAACCGGCTGAGTATCTCAACACTGATTGCTTGAAATTCAAGGACCTTCGATGGCTTGAATATGTCGAAATATTTCTGATTGAATATGACGTGGGGCAACTCTATCAACCGTAAAGTCTCATTGCCAAGAACATAGGTGGTGCTGAGGTGATGCAGTTGTGACTAAAAGTGTAATAGCGATAATTGTTAGACGGAAAATAGCCGCCATCACTGGATATCAAAAAGGATGCGGTAAAGATAACCCAACTTCAAAAAAGCAGATGCCCCGACAAGTCGGGGCATTGTTTTAAAGCGCGTTACTTGATCAACCGCCAGGTGAATGGGTAGCGGTAGGGAAACCCTTCATTTGCCTTCACGCCAGCGATGATCGTCAGCACCAATGCACCTATTGCCACCAGGCCCAACAGGAAAAATCCGACAATCACTACCATCAACAGGAAGCAGATGGCGGAGGCAATGGCGACGGTGATCTGAAAGTTCAGCGCCTCTTTGCCCTGCGCATCAATGAACGGGTCCATCTCACGCTTCATCTGCCAGAGAATCAGCGGGCCGATCAGTGTACCGAACGGAATCCAGATCCCCAGCAAGGCAGACAAGTGACAAAACATCGCCCACTGCCGAACTTCTTTGCTCGGAATGGGAAGTACCTGCTGCTCGTCACTCATAACGTCCTCCTTGTGTGGTTCCATCCGGTCAGTCGGCCAGTGCAGCCTTCTGCAAGTCGAAGATTTCGGTCATGCCCTTCTTCGCCAGTTCCAGCATAGCGTTCAGCTCTTCTGGCTGGAACGGCGCGCCTTCGGCGGTGCCCTGGACTTCGATGAAACCGCCCGTGCTGGTCATCACCACGTTCAGGTCGGTTTCGGCAGCCGAGTCTTCCAGGTAGTCGAGGTCAAGCACAGGCTCACCCTGGTACATGCCCACCGAAACGGCAGCGATCATTTGCTTGAGCGGGTCGCCGCCTTTCAGGCCGCCGCGCTTCTTGATGACTTTCAAGGCATCAACCAGTGCAACCATGGCACCGGTGATGGAGGCAGTGCGGGTGCCGCCGTCAGCCTGGATCACGTCGCAGTCGACGTACAGGGTCACATCGCCCAACTTGGACATGTCCAGCGAAGCGCGCAGGGAACGACCGATCAGGCGCTGGATTTCCAGGGTGCGGCCGCCTTGCTTGCCACGGCTCGCTTCACGCTGGTTACGCTCACCAGTGGCGCGCGGCAGCATGCCGTATTCAGCGGTCAGCCAGCCCTGGCCCTGACCTTTAAGGAAACGCGGCACGCCGTTTTCGACGCTGACGGTGCAGATGACTTTGGTATCACCGAACTCGACCAGTACAGAACCCTCGGCGTGTTTGGTGTAGTTGCGGGTAATGCGGATCGAGCGGAGCTGATCGGCAGCGCGACCACTTGGACGTTTCATAGGGAATACCTGTACGGAGGACGGAAAACTGCGGAGCATTATAGAGCCGCCGGCCGCGACTGGGCACTTCTAAAAAAATAGCCCGACGACCGAAGGCCCTGAACCGCGCTTTGCCGACGGCTTGCAGCCCTTTGTCACAGCGTGTGTTTGGGCGCATCCGCCCCACTGCGCTACAATCCTGCGCCTTTGCTGCCTGTCGGCTTTCATTCACAGATATCGGGTCCGCGAAACCTTTGGTAACGCATCGACCTGACTTGCGAGGTACCTCCATGGTGCACAGCATGACCGCCTTCGCCCGCGTTGAAAAAGCCGGCACCCAAGGCACCCTGAGCTGGGAACTGCGCTCGGTCAACAGCCGCTACCTGGAGCCGCACTTGCGCCTGCCGGAGTCCTTTCGTGACCTCGAGGGGGCCGTCCGCGAGGCCCTGCGCCAAGGCATTTCCCGGGGCAAGCTTGAATGCACCCTGCGCTTCACCGAAGAAAACACTGATAAACCGCTGCAAGTGGACCGCGAGCGCGCCGCGCAATTAGTCGCCGCCGCCGAGACGATCGCCAGCCTGATCAAAAATCCTGCGGCGCTCAACCCGCTGGAGGTACTGGCCTGGCCCGGCGTGCTGGTGGGTGATGCCACCGACCCGCAAGCCTTGAATGCCGAAGCGTTGGCGCTGTTCAACGAAGGCCTCAAGGAACTCAAGGCTGGCCGCGAACGCGAAGGTGCGGAGCTGGCACGGCTAATCAATGATCGCCTGACCTCCATCGAAGAAGACGTCGTTACCCTGCGCGAACTGGTCCCGCAGATGCTCGCCACCCAGCGCCAGAAAGTCCTCGACCGCTTCGCCGACATGAAGGCCGACCTGGACCCGCAGCGGCTGGAGCAGGAAATGGTCATGCTCGCGCAAAAAAGCGACGTCGCCGAAGAACTGGATCGCCTGAGCACTCACATCATTGAAGTTCGCCGGGTGCTCAAATCCGGCGGCGCTGCGGGTCGGCGCCTGGACTTCCTGATGCAGGAACTCAACCGCGAAGCCAATACACTGGGCTCCAAAGCCTTCGACCCGCGCAGCACCCAAGCGGCGGTCAACCTCAAAGTGTTGATCGAGCAAATGCGCGAACAAGTGCAGAATATTGAGTAAGGCAAACCCTACATGACCCACAGCACCGGCACCCTGTACATCATTTCCGCCCCTTCGGGCGCGGGCAAGAGCAGCCTGGTCAAGGCCTTGACCGATGCAGATCAGGAGATCCGCGTCTCGGTCTCCCACACCACTCGAGCGATGCGCCCAGGTGAAGTGAATGGCGTGAATTATCACTTCGTCGACCGCAGCGACTTTGTGAAAATGATCGAGCACGGCGATTTCCTTGAGCGCGCCGAAGTGTTCGGCAATCTCTACGGCACTTCGCAAAGCCATTTGCAGCAGACGCTGGACGAAGGCCACGATCTTATTCTGGAAATCGACTGGCAGGGTGCGGAACAAGTGCGCAAGCTGATGCCACAGGCCCGCTCGATCTTCATTCTGCCGCCGTCACTTCAAGCGTTGCACCAACGCCTGAACAATCGCGGTCAGGACAGCAACGAAGTCATCGAAGGCCGGATGCGTGAAGCCGTTAGCGAAATGAGCCACTACGTCGACTACGATTATCTGATCATCAACGACGATTTCGCCCACGCGCTGAGCGATTTGCAGGCGATATTCCGCGCCAATCAGCTGCATCAAAAGCGTCAGCAGCAGCGTAATGGAAAACTTTTGGCTGAATTGCTCGGCTAAACAGCACTTCCCAAAACCGCTGCAAGGGCTTTACATTGGCACTTGCAGCGCGTTGAAGGGCTTGGTCAAAAAATCAGCGCTTCCCTAATCGCTGGTGATTTTTTAAACTGTTGAGTCCGCTCGCCCACCCGGGCAGCGCGCATATTGCATTCGCTCCGAGGAATACCATGGCCCGCGTAACCGTTGAAGACTGCCTGAACCACGTGGAAAACCGTTTTGAACTGGTCATGCTGTCCACCAAGCGTGCCCGTCAACTGGCCACCGGCGGCAAAGAGCCACTGGTTCAGTGGGAAAACGACAAGCCTACCGTGGTAGCGCTGCGTGAAATCGCTGAAGGCCTGATGAGCTACGAGTTCATCGCCAATGCTGAAATCGTCGAAGACGAACCGCTGTTCGCAGCGTTCGAGGACGAGTCCAACGAGGCCGTCTAAGCCTATGCCTGGTCGACGTAGCACGGCGCGGGGTCATAGCGAACGGCAGGAGTTATCATGCCGAGCATAGACGCCCTCGCCGATCGCTTATCGACCTACCTCGGCAAGGACCAGGTCAACCTGGTCCGCCGAGCGTATTTCTACGCCGAACAAGCCCACGACGGTCAACGCCGACGTAGCGGTGAGGCGTACGTCACGCATCCTCTTGCGGTGGCGAATATTCTTGCCGACATGCACATGGACCATCAGAGCCTGATGGCCGCGATGCTGCATGACGTGATCGAAGACACCGGTATTGCCAAAGAGGCGCTGCAAGCGCAGTTCGGCGAAACCGTGGCCGAACTGGTCGACGGGGTCAGCAAACTGACCCAGATGAACTTCGAGACCAAAGCCGAAGCCCAGGCCGAAAACTTCCAGAAAATGGCGATGGCCATGGCGCGCGACATTCGCGTGATCCTCGTCAAACTCGCCGACCGCTTGCACAACATGCGCACGCTGGAAGTGCTGTCCGGTGAAAAGCGCCGGCGGATCGCCAAGGAAACCCTGGAAATCTATGCGCCCATCGCCAACCGGCTGGGCATGCACGCCATCCGCATAGAATTTGAAGACCTCGGCTTCAAGGCCATGCACCCGATGCGCTCCGCGCGAATCAACCAGGCGGTCAAACGCGCCCGGGGCAACCGCAAGGAAATCGTCAACAAGATCGAAGAGTCCCTCAGCCACTGCCTGGCCATCGACGGCATTCAGGGCGAGGTCAGCGGTCGCCAGAAGCACCTCTACGGCATCTACAAGAAAATGCGCGGCAAGCGTCGGGCCTTCAACGAGATCATGGACGTGTACGCGTTCCGGATCATCGTCGACAAGGTCGACACCTGCTACCGCGTGCTGGGTGCTGTGCATAATTTGTACAAACCGTTGCCGGGGCGCTTCAAGGATTACATCGCGATCCCCAAGGCCAACGGCTATCAGTCGCTGCACACCACGCTGTTCGGCATGCACGGTGTTCCGATCGAGATCCAGATCCGCACCCGTGAAATGGAAGAGATGGCCAACAACGGCATCGCCGCCCATTGGCTGTACAAATCCAGCGGCGACGAGCAGCCAAAAGGCACGCATGCCCGCGCCCGCCAATGGGTCAAAGGCGTGCTGGAAATGCAGCAACGGGCCGGCAACTCGCTGGAGTTCATCGAAAGCGTGAAGATCGACCTGTTCCCGGACGAAGTCTACGTGTTCACGCCCAAAGGCCGGATCATGGAGCTGCCCAAAGGCTCCACGGCAGTCGACTTCGCTTACGCGGTGCACACCGACGTGGGCAACAGCTGCATTGCCTGCCGGATCAATCGTCGCCTCGCACCGCTGTCCGAGCCGCTGCAAAGCGGCTCCACGGTCGAGATCGTCAGCGCTCCCGGCGCTCGGCCGAACCCGGCGTGGCTCAACTTCGTGGTCACCGGCAAGGCGCGGACGCACATCCGCCATGCGCTGAAACTGCAACGCCGCTCCGAGTCCATCAGCCTCGGCGAACGCCTGTTGAACAAGGTGCTGAACGGCTTCGACAGCTCGCTGGAAAAAATCGCCGCCGAGCGCGTCAAGGCGATGCTAGCCGAGTACCGCCTCGAATTGATCGAAGATTTGCTGGAAGACATCGGTCTGGGTAATCGCATGGCTTACGTTGTCGCCCGCCGCCTGCTCGGCGAAGGCGAACAATTGCCAAGCCCGGAAGGCCCGCTGGCAATTCGCGGTACCGAAGGCCTGGTACTCAGTTACGCCAAGTGCTGCACGCCGATCCCGGGTGACCCGATTGTCGGTCACCTGTCCGCTGGCAAAGGCATGGTTGTGCACCTGGACAACTGCCGCAACATCAGCGAAATCCGCCACAACCCGGAAAAATGCATCCAGCTCTCGTGGGCCAAGGATGTCACCGGCGAATTCAACGTCGAACTGCGTGTCGAGCTGGAACACCAGCGCGGCCTGATCGCACTGCTGGCCAGCAGCGTCAACGCGGCCGACGGCAATATCGAAAAAATCAGCATGGACGAACGCGATGGTCGCATCAGCGTGGTTCAACTGGTGGTCAGCGTGCACGACCGCGTACACCTGGCCCGCGTGATCAAGAAACTGCGCGGCTTGACCGGGGTGACCCGCATCACCCGCATGCGTGCGTAAACCCACCCTTACAAGGAGTCATTCATGACCAAGACTGTTATCACCAGCGACAAGGCCCCGGCCGCCATCGGTACTTACTCCCAGGCGATCAAGGCTGGCAACACCGTTTACATGTCGGGTCAGATTCCTCTGGACCCAAAAACCATGGAACTGGTTGAAGGCTTCGAAGCCCAGACCGTCCAGGTGTTTGAGAACCTCAAAGCCGTGGCGGAAGCTGCTGGCGGTTCGTTCAAAGACATCGTCAAACTGAACATTTTCCTCACCGACCTGAGCCACTTCGCCAAGGTCAACGAGATCATGGGCAAGTACTTCGACCAACCTTACCCTGCCCGCGCTGCCATCGGCGTAGCCGCCCTGCCAAAGGGTTCGCAGGTTGAGATGGATGCCATTCTGGTTATCGAGTAAACGTGCGGCGCAGCCCTCTAAAGGCTGCGCCGATCTTGCCTTGAAAGGATTCCACCATGCGCCATGCGCTAGCTCTCTCGCTGGCCGCCCTACTCTTGGGCGGTTGTGCCAGCAACCCTGCCGACCGTGACATCAGCGGCACCTGGATCAATCAGGTGGCGATCGACGCTGCAGCTAAAGGCGGCCCCCTGCGCGAAGCGCTCCAGGCCTATGGCCCGAACCTGGAATGGGATATCAACACCAAGGCCGGTCAGGCCCGCTACACCAATGGTTTTGAAAACGTCGACGGCAAGCTACTGGGTGAACAGTCTGGCGCCTGGAAAGTCGACTTCTACGGCAGCTCCGGCAGTGAGCTGAAACGTGACGGCAAGCAACTGAGCCAGTCCAAGACCGAGAACGAGTCGGAGCAAATTTTCGACCGCGCGCAGGTTCAGGTACCGGAAGGCGCACCGATTGGCGCAAGTTTCGAACGTGCGTTGTACACGGCTTACATGGGCGGTAGCTGGAAAATCGTCAGTGGCCCGGGTGAAGGCAGTACCGTGCAATTCCAGGCCGACGGCCAAGTAGCCGGCCTTCCGGGCGCGGATCGTTATGCCCTGTGCCTGGCCGGTGATTGCGCGTCGATGAGCGGCGGCCATGACAACATGTGGTTGCAATTAAACGGCCAGGGCAACTCCTGGATCTTTGCTCGCAAGGGCAAAGAACTCGAGATATTCCAGACGGTGAACACCGCACAGGCGGACGAAATGCCTTCGTTCATGCCGGGTGATCGCAAGTGGTTGCTGGAAAAGCAGTAACCCGGCTTTAGCTGCAAAGAAGATCCCATGTGGGAGCGAGCCTGCTCGCGAAAGCGGTGTAACAACCAACAGGAATGTTGAATGTTATGACCCCTTCGCGAGCAGGCTCGCTCCCACAGTTGTTTATAGGGGTGTCAGGAGGATCAGTCGCGACCTTCGAGAATGGCGGCATAGCCTTCGCGATAGCTTGGGTACTTCGGCGTCCAGCCCAAGGCCTTTGCTCGGGCATTACTGCAACGCTTGCTGCCTGTGCGCCGCACGGTCGCGTCGTCGTCCCACTCCGTCACGCCCAGATACCCACGCAACCAGTCCAGCACTTCCGCTAACGGTGCGGGCGCGTCGTCAACGCCTATGTAGACGTCATCCAGCACCTCACCTCGACGATCTGCCTCAAGCAGAGACGCCATTAATCCCGCCGCGTCGTCAGCGTGAATACGGTTGCCGTAAAGCGGCGGATCGACCGCCACACGATACCCCCGCCGCACCTGAGTCAGCAGCCACTCACGGCCAGGACCGTAAATGCCGGTCAAGCGCACAATACTCGCCGGAATGCCGCTTTTGAGTGCCACCTGCTCAGCCTCCAGCATCAATCGACCCGAATAACCCGCAGGAGCGGTCGGCGAAGACTCGTTGACCCACTCACCGTCCTCCTGGCCATACACACTGCTACTGGAAACAAACAGCAGACGATCGGGCACCTGGCCGTAGTCGTTCAGCCAGTCCAACACATGCTGCAAGCCCTGCACATAAGCCGCGCGATAGCCGGCCTCATCGTGGTCGGTGGCGGCCGCGCAATACACCAGGTAATCCACCGCACCGACTGGCCAGGTCGCCGGGCAGTCTTCATTGAACAAGTCGCCGGCAACGCCAATGACTCCCTCGGGCAGCCGTGAGACGTCCCGCCTCAGGCCATGAACCTCCCACCCGCAAGCCACCAATTGCGTGGCTAGACGACTGCCGACATCACCGCAACCGGCGATCAAAACTGAGGGTGTGGACATCAGAAAACTCCCATCGGAAAGACACAGACTAGCGCCAGCAATGGACGAGCGGCTAGTAATGCAAGAAAAAAAGAGACTCTATTACTTTTGTTAACAAGAATTACTTGCAATAATGCTCGCCGCTTTTGTTCTCGGCCTCACGAGGCCTGGAAAGAACATCAACTGTCTTTTTCTCTCAGGTCCGGCCAGCATGACACGCAATCAATTCTCCGCTTCGCCAACCAAAAGCCCTCGCGCCTGGCGTGCAGTGGCTGCTCTGCTGCTCAGCCTGATGCTGGCACCGACCGCCGCTTTCGCTGACGCACAAGCACCCGTCACTCCAGCCACCGCCGTGGCACCAGCGCCAGTCGATCATGCCGCCCCAGTCGACGCTCCGGCCGCGACCGATCCGGCTCAGGCTGTAGCCGCCGAAGACGTTCCTGAGGTGCTCGAAGCCGACAACACTTTGGGCATGGCCCACGACCTGTCGCCGTGGGGCATGTATCAGAACGCCGACATCATCGTAAAAATCGTGATGATCGGTCTGGCCATTGCCTCGATCATCACCTGGACCATCTGGATCGCCAAGGGCTTTGAGCTGATAGGCGCCAAGCGTCGTCTGCGCAGCGAAATCGTCCACCTGAAAAAAGCCACCACCCTTAAAGAAGCCAGCGTTTCGGCAGCCAAGCAAGGCACGCTTGCCCACTTGCTGGTCCACGACGCCCTGGAAGAAATGCGTCTGTCGGCCAACAGCCGCGAAAAAGAAGGCATCAAGGAGCGCGTCAGTTTCCGCCTTGAGCGCCTGGTGGCAGCCTGCGGTCGCAACATGAGCAGCGGCACCGGCATCCTCGCCACCATCGGCTCCACCGCACCGTTCGTGGGCCTGTTCGGTACCGTGTGGGGCATCATGAACAGCTTCATCGGCATCGCCAAAACCCAGACCACCAACCTCGCCGTTGTCGCACCCGGCATCGCCGAAGCCCTGCTGGCGACCGCGCTGGGTCTGGTTGCAGCCATCCCGGCCGTGGTGATCTACAACGTCTTCGCCCGTTCCATCGCGGGTTACAAGGCCCAAGTGTCCGACGCTTCGGCTGAAGTCCTGCTGCTGGTCAGCCGTGACCTCGATCACCTGCCGACCTCCGAGCGCTCCACGCAACCGCACATGGTCAAAGTAGGGTAATCAGCCATGGGCTTGCATTTGAAAGAAGGCGCAGACGACGATCTGGCCGAGAACCACGAAATCAACGTCACGCCGTTTATCGACGTAATGCTGGTGCTGTTGATCATTTTCATGGTGGCCGCCCCGCTGGCCACCGTGGACATCAAGGTCGACCTGCCCGCCTCCAGCGCCAAGCCGGCGCCACGCCCGGAGAAACCGGTGTTCCTCAGCGTCAAGGCTGACCAGCGCCTGTTCCTCGGTGAAGACGAAGTGAAGGCCGAAGCCCTCGGCGCCACGCTGGACGCCAAAACCCAGGGCAAGAAAGACACGACGATCTTCTTCCAGGCCGATAAAGGCGTGGATTACGGCGACCTGATGAGCGTGATGGACAACCTGCGCTCCGCCGGTTACCTGAAGGTGGGTCTGGTCGGTCTCGAGTCGGCAGTCAAGAAATGATCACGACGCGCCATAAGCTGACGCGTTACAGCGGGAGCCTGGCCGTGGTGCTGGGCGTTCACGCACTGGCCATCGCGCTGGCACTGAACTGGACCTCGCGCCCGCCGATCGAGTTGCCGCCGCAGGCCATGATGGTCGAGCTGGCACCGGTCCCGGCACCGCCTGCTCCACCAAAGGTCATCACGCCGCCGCAACCACCGGCCCCGGTGGAGGAGCTGCCGATCCCGAAACTGGCTGAAGTGCCCAAGGCCGAGATTGCCGTGCCCAAGCCGGTCAAGCCCAAGCCCAAGCCGCAACCGCCCAAGCCGGTGGAGAAAAAGCCGGAGCCGCCGAAGGAGAAGCCGCCCGAGGAAAAACCGAGCGACGCGCAACCGACTAATGCGCCGACGGAGAAATCCGCACAACCGGCACCGGGTCCATCACCGGCGCAGCAAGCAGCCAAGGCCAGTTGGCAAGGCACCCTGCTCGCTCACCTGGCCAAGTACAAGAAGTACCCGGCCAGCGCGCAGGCGCGGGGCAAGGAAGGCATGAACCGTCTGCGCTTCGTGGTGGATGCCGAAGGTAACGTGTTGTCGTTCGAGCTGGTGGGTGCCTCTGGCACTGCCGATCTGGACCGGGCCACCCTGGAAATGATCCGTCGCGCCCAGCCACTGCCCAAGCCACCGGCCGACATGCTGACCAACGGCGCCATCGAAATCGTTGCACCGTTTGTTTACTCGCTGGAAAAACGCCGCCGCTAAAAGCAACACTGAACCATTGTGGGAGCGAGCCGGCTCCGGGCGGCGTTCCGACGATAGCGGATTAACAGTCAACAAAGATGTTGAATGAGATGGCCTCATCGCGAGCAGGCTCGCTCCCACAGGGTTATGTGCAAAGCCATAGAGGCACCAAAAGGTGCCTTTCGCGCATCTGCCAACGGCAAACACGCATTACCCGGTGTCACTCAACACACTCACTCTGATAACGTGCGTCTATCGATTGCAGCCGTTATGCTTGGCGCGCAACTACATGGACGCTTGCTATGACTCTCACAGAATTACGCTACATCGTTACCCTCGCCCAAGAGCAGCATTTCGGCCACGCGGCCGAGCGTTGCCACGTCAGTCAGCCGACCCTATCGGTGGGCGTGAAAAAGCTTGAAGACGAACTCGGTGTGCTGATTTTCGAGCGCAGCAAAAGCGCCGTGCGCCTGACCCCGGTCGGTGAAGGCATCGTGGCCCAGGCGCAGAAAGTCCTGGAGCAAGCCCAAGGTATTCGCGAACTGGCTCAGGCCGGCAAGAATCAGCTGACCGCCCCGCTGAAAGTCGGTGCGATCTACACTGTCGGCCCATACCTGTTCCCGCACTTGATTCCACAACTGCACCGGGTCGCCCCACAGATGCCGTTGTACATTGAAGAAAACTTCACCCACGTGCTGCGCGACAAACTGCGCAACGGCGAGCTCGACGCGATCATCATCGCCCTGCCGTTCAACGAAGCCGACGTCCTGACCTTGCAGCTCTACGACGAGCCGTTCTACGTCCTGATGCCGGCCCAGCACCCGTGGACCCAGAAAGAATCCATCGACGCCAGCCTGCTCAACGACAAGAGCCTGCTGCTGCTCGGCGAAGGCCATTGCTTCCGCGATCAAGTGCTGGAAGCCTGCCCGACCCTGGCCAAAGGCAACGACGGTGCCAAGCACACCACGGTAGAGTCCAGCTCCCTGGAAACCATCCGCCACATGGTTGCGTCCGGCCTGGGTATCTCGATCCTGCCGTTGTCGGCAGTCGACAGCCATCACTACGCCCCCGGCGTGCTTGAAGTGCGCCCACTGACGCCGCCAGTGCCTTTCCGCACCGTGGCCATTGCCTGGCGCGCGAGCTTCCCGCGTCCGAAGGCAATTGAAATCCTCGCTGACTCCATTCGCCTGTGCTCGGTGGCCAAGCCGCCGGTGCCGGTGGCTGCGGCTTAAGTTGCTGTCATGACCGAGTTGTCGCAAGTATCGGTGACGGCACTCAAGGGTGTCGGCGAGGCCATGGCCGAGAAGCTGGCCAAGGTCGGCCTGGAGAACCTTCAGGACGTGCTTTTTCACCTGCCGCTGCGCTATCAGGACCGCACCCGCGTGGTCCCGATTGGCCATTTGCGTCCGGGGCAAGACGCCGTGATCGAAGGCACCGTCAGCGGCGCCGACGTGGTCATGGGCCGTCGCCGCAGTCTCGTCGTTCGTCTGCAAGACGGCACCGGCGGGCTCAGCCTGCGCTTCTACCATTTCAGCAACGCGCAGAAAGAGGGCCTCAAACGCGGCACGCGGATTCGCTGCTACGGCGAAGCGCGGCCCGGCGCCTCGGGGCTGGAAATCTATCACCCGGAATACCGCGCCATCACTGGCGCCGAGCCGCCGCCGGTGGATGAAACCCTGACCCCGGTGTACCCGCTCACCGAAGGCCTGACCCAACAGCGCTTGCGCCAACTGTGCATGCAAACCCTGACGATGCTCGGCCCGACCAGCCTGCCCGACTGGCTGCCGACTGAACTCGCACGCGACTACCAACTCGCGCCGCTGGCCGATGCGATCCGCTACCTGCATCACCCGCCCGCCGATGCCGACGTCGACGAGCTCGCCCTCGGTCATCACTGGGCGCAGCACCGTTTGGCCTTTGAAGAACTGCTGACCCATCAACTGTCCCAGCAGCGCCTGCGCGAAAGCATGCGTTCCCTGCGCGCGCCGGCGATGCCCAAAGCCACCCAGCTGCCGGCCAAGTATCTGGCCAATCTCGGCTTCGCACCGACCGGTGCACAGCAACGGGTCGGCAACGAAATCGCCTACGACATGAGCCAACGCGAACCGATGCTTCGCCTGATTCAAGGCGACGTCGGCGCGGGCAAAACCGTGGTCGCCGCCCTCGCTGCGCTTCAGGCATTGGAAGCCGGTTATCAAGTCGCACTGATGGCGCCCACCGAAATCCTCGCCGAGCAGCACTTCATCACCTTCAAGCGCTGGCTCGAACCGCTGGGCATTGAAGTCGCATGGCTGGCCGGCAAGCTCAAAGGTAAAAACCGCGTGGCCGCGCTGGAACAGATCGCCGGCGGCACGCCCATGGTGGTCGGTACCCACGCGCTGTTCCAGGACGAAGTGCAGTTCAAGAACCTCGCACTGGTGATCATCGACGAACAACACCGCTTCGGCGTGCAGCAGCGTCTGGCGCTGCGACAAAAAGGCGTCGGTGGACGCATGTGTCCGCATCAACTGATCATGACCGCCACGCCAATTCCACGGACGCTGGCCATGAGCGCCTACGCCGACCTCGACACCTCAATCCTCGACGAGCTGCCGCCCGGCCGTACGCCGGTCAACACCGTGTTGATCACCGACACCCGCCGCGTTGAAGTCATCGAACGGGTGCGCGGCGCCTGCGCTGAAGGTCGCCAGGCCTATTGGGTATGCACACTGATTGAAGAGTCGGAAGAGCTGACTTGTCAGGCCGCCGAAACCACTTACGAAGACCTCACCGCTGCCCTCGGCGAGTTGAAGGTCGGGCTGATTCACGGCCGCATGAAACCGGTGGAAAAAGCCGCCGTGATGGCCGAGTTCAAAGCCGGTAACCTGCAATTGCTGGTCGCCACCACGGTGATCGAAGTCGGCGTGGACGTACCGAACGCCAGCCTGATGATCATCGAAAACCCCGAACGCCTCGGCCTCGCACAATTGCACCAGTTGCGCGGCCGCGTCGGGCGAGGCAGCGCCGCCAGCCATTGCGTGCTGCTCTACCATCCGCCGCTGTCGCAAATCGGTCGGCAGCGCCTCGGTATCATGCGTGAAACAAACGACGGTTTTGTCATCGCCGAAAAAGACCTCGAACTGCGCGGCCCCGGCGAAATGCTCGGCACACGCCAGACCGGCCTGCTGCAATTCAAGGTCGCCGACCTGATGCGCGACGCCGATCTATTGCCCGCCGTGCGCGACGCCGCCCAGGCATTGCTGGAGCGCTGGCCGGACCACGTCAGCCCGCTGCTCGACCGCTGGCTGCGCCATGGGCAGCAATACGGACAAGTGTGAGCACCGCCGCAGTTTGTGGACCATGCGGTTAAACAAGCTGGTTATACTCCCGCAACTGTTTGAATACGGATACAGACGATGACTGAAGCTGCCCTCGCCCCGGAAACCCTGCACGCTCCGTCTGTTATTCGGTTGCTGCTGGGCAAACTGGGCATTGCCTACGAAGAAGTGCTCGATCACCACGGCCTGAACGCCTCGCGCAAAGTGCAGGCCGTTCTGGTGGAAGACGCGGTCGGCGCCTTGATGGTGCTGTTCCCGCAAAGCCAATTGCTGGACCTCAATCGCCTCGCCGAACTGACCGGCCGCCGCCTCACCGCCGTGCCCGCCGAACGCCAGGTCAAAATGCTCGGTAAGCACAACCTGAGCCTGCTGCCCGGCCTGCCGGCACTGACCACTTCGCCATGCCTCTACGAAGAAAGCCTGCTGCGCGAACCGAAGTTGCTGATCAACTCGGGCGAGCCGGGCCTGCTACTGGAAATCACCCGCGAAGACTTCAAAACCATGCTGACCAAGGCCAGCGCCGCCAACTTCGGCGAAGCCCTGACCAGCATCCGCCCGAACCTCGACCGCCCCGACGATGACCGCAAGGAAATCACCCAGGCCGTCCAGGCTTTCACCGCGCGGCGCATCCAGCAACGTCTGGAAGAGACCATCGAAATTCCGCCGCTGGCCGAGACCGCGCAGAAAATCATCAAACTGCGCGTAGACCCCAACGCCACCATCGACGACATCACCGGCGTCGTGGAAACCGACCCGGCGCTGGCCGCGCAAGTCGTGAGCTGGGCCGCGTCGCCGTACTACGCCTCGCCGGGCAAGATTCGTTCGGTAGAAGATGCGATCGTGCGGGTGCTGGGTTTCGACCTGGTGATCAACCTGGCGCTGGGCCTGGCCCTGGGCAAAACCCTGAGCCTGCCCAAAGACCACCCGCAACACGCCACGCCGTACTGGCAGCAGTCGATTTACACCGCCGCCGTCATCGAAGGCCTGACCCGCGCCATGCCACGCGCACAGCGCCCGGAAGCCGGCCTGACCTACCTCGCCGGCCTGCTGCACAACTTCGGCTACCTGCTGCTGGCGCACGTATTCCCGCCGCACTTCTCACTGATCTGCCGCCACCTGGAAGTCAACCAGCACCTGTGCCACAGCTTTGTGGAGCAACACCTGCTGGGCATCAGCCGCGAACAGATCGGCGCCTGGCTGATGCGCCACTGGGACATGCCAGAAGAACTCGCCGCCGCCCTGCGCTTCCAGCACGATCCGCATTACGACGGCGAATACGCCGAATACCCGAACCTGGTATGCCTGACCGTGCGCTTGCTACGCGCTCGCGGCATCGGCTCCGGCCCGGATGAAGACATCCCGGATGCATTGCTGGAACGCGTCGGCCTGAGCCGTGAAAAAGCTAACGACGTGGTCACAAAAGTGCTTGAGGCTGAAGTGCTGCTGCGCGAATTGGCTTCGCAGTTCACCCAGCCTTAAAAGCATCGCGAGCAGGCTCACTCCCACAAGGATCACCTAAATCCCTGTAGGAGTGAGGCTTGCCCGCGATGAATCCCCCGCCGACCCACCTGAATCACCACAAGCCCCTGTGGGAGCGAGCCTGCTCGCGATGAATCCAACTCGGTCTTTCCGCCTTAGATCGTTCCCACGCTCTGCGTGGGAATGCATCCCGTGACGCTCCGCGTCACCGCATCCCCGCAAAACTCAGGCCTTAGCCTTCGCCTTCCGCGGCTTCAAATACTTGGTCAACCCCTGAAACCAGATCACCAACGCCGGATTCCCTTTGATCTGAATCGACTTGTCCTGAATCCCCGTCATAAACGCCAACTGCTTGTTCTTCGCCTGCATCGTGGCAAAGCCATACGCCGCATCTTTAAACGCAATCGCAAACGCCGGCTCGGCATACACGCCCGATTTGCTGGTAATCCGTTGGCCCTTCACAAAGAAATGCCGCGCCACCTTCCCGTCCTGGGTCTGTAATTGGAATACAAGCTCCTTGTCACCCAATTGCTGCTGAAACGCAGGATTAGTCCGGCTGGCCTTACCCATCAACAAACCCAGCATCCACAGAAGAAAACGAAATTTCATGCGCACAGCCTCAAGAGAAAAATGAACGGCCGTCGCAGTGTAGCGACTTCGGACGATAACGACAGCATCCTGTTACGTTAGAAGAAGATGAGGCGTTTTTTGACGCTGATGACTACCAAGTCATTCACGAAACGCCGGTGTTTAAAAGCGTGGAATATTTGTTCTTTCTACACTCGACGCTATCGGAAGTTTCCTTCAACACGTGGGGTTGTTCGTGAACTAGGCAGCTTTGCGCTTGGCCGATAGTCTCTGTTGGTCGCCGCAAAATCGGTGACACGGACGTGCAAGTCCGGCGGGATACACAATGGTTATGGCAATTCATCGAGCATTTTCCTATGCTCGCGAACCGTTATGGCAGTTGTGTATGGGAGACCTTCGGGTCTGCCGGATGATCCCGCCGGTCTTGCACACCTATGCACAGCTGCCACCTCTTTCGAAGTGCAAGCGAAACGGTGTCGGCTCTTAATTACGGGATTTAACCTATGATCAAGCCAACACCGAATCCACCAGAACACGAAGACACATCCCCCTACGAATCCCTCGATTCGAAGAAACTCCACGAAGCCGCCGAACGCGCCCTCAATCACCATTTCGCCCCACCGCCCGAGAAGCCCAAGCCTCGCAAAGGCAATCTCTTCACTGTCTCCCCCGACATCGACACCGAAGCCCTCCTGGCCAACGCCTCAGAAGACCTGCTGTCCATCAGCGCCATCTCCGCCAACCTGGCCGACGATGTGGAAGGTACGCTGCGCTCCGTAGCACTGGCGATCAGCAGAATGTCGGATGGGGTTCGGTTGTTGGTGGAGCGAGCGCTGGATCATATTGATTCGCCGAATCCGACGGTACATCGGGCGAAGGTGTAGCGAAACCGCGAATAGAAAAAGGGGACTTGGTGTCCCCTTTCTTGCATTGTCTAATCCTGAAATTGGTTTACACCTGTTTCACCCCAACGCCCGACGTCGCAGGCGTTGCAGCAAAGACGACGTGGTGCCTATGACGTCACGCAGTTGTGCAGCGGTGATCGTTCGATCCGCCGCATCGAAAGCCAGCGCCGTTCGCAGGGCTGGCCAGCAGTGTTTGGGCAGGTTTCGCGGTGGGTGCAGCTCGCGTTCGAGCTGGCCGTCGCGGGCCTCGGTCGAGGGCAAGCGGCGGAACGGGTGTTTGCCGCCCGCCAGTTCGTAGAGCACGCAGGCCACGCCGTAGACGTCGGCACTGGCGGTCAGCGGTTGGCCTTCGAGCAGTTCCGGGGTGGCGTAGCCGGGGGTCCAGGCGTTGAAGCGGTCGCGGCTCAGGTGCGGCAGGCCAGGGAGGATGCCTTCGACGGCCTGGCCTAGGCCGAAGTCGAACAGGCGCACGCCTTCTTCGCTGAGCATCACGTTGCTCGGTTTCATGTCACCGTGCAGCACGCCGCGCGCGTGGGCGTAGGCCAGCGCGTCGAGCAGCGGCAGCGCGATGTCGCGCAGTTCTTTCCACGGCAGGCCCAGGGGTCGCTCGCAGAGTAATTTGTCCAGGGTCAGCCCACGCATGAGTTCCATGGTGATGAAGGCGCGCTGGCAGTCCGTGTCCACTTCAAAGCTGTGTAAACGCAGCACGTTGTCGTGGCGCAGGCGTCGGGTCAGGGCGAACTCGCTATAAAGCAAGGCACTGGCGTCCGGCGATTCGGCAAATTCTTCGCTGAGGATTTTCAGCGCGATGTAAGGGTCGGGATCGCCGAACTGTTCGCTCAGCAAGTCCCGTGCGCGGTAGACCGCGCCCATGCCGCCGGCACCGAGCAGGCGCTCGATGCGGTAACGGCCTGCTAGCACGTCGGGCATTTCGCCGAGGCTGGCCTTGGTCGGCGCCGTTGCCGGTTCGGCCTTGTGCGGCTTTGCGTTCAGAGGCGTGGCGAACGCAAAGTAAGTCAGGTTACTGGCCTGCTCTTCGCTCACCAGCAGATCGTCGAGCGGCTGCATGAGTTGGGTCACTGGCGGATCACCACGGCAGTCAGGTTGTCCCGCGCCGAGCCACGCAGAGCGCCGTCGAACAGACGCTCCAGCGCAACGTGCGGCGCGGTCAGGCTCAGGGCGTTGCCCAAGGCATCGCTGCTCAGCCCGTTGTACAAACCATCGCTGCACAACAGAAACGCATCGCCGGGATAAACCTCGAGTTCAAGCACATCGAGGGTCAACTGTTCGGCCGCCCCGACCGCTCGGGTCAGGGCATGGGCGGCAGGATGAGCCTTGGCGTCTTCGACGCTCATGTTTTGCTCGTCGATGAGTTGCTGTTGCAGCGAATGGTCCTTGGACAGTTGATACAAACGCTGGCCGCGCCACAGGTAGCAACGGCTGTCGCCGGCCCAGAGGCAGGCTGCGCGATTGCGGTCCACCAGCAGCGCCACCACGGTGCTGCCCATGATGCTGTCGTGGCGCCCGGCGGTGACCGTCAACTCCTGCCCCAAGCGACGGTTCAACCAGTGCAGGCACTGGCGAATACCTTTGAGGCGTTCGTCGAAATCATCCTGCACCGGCAATTCCGCCAGGCTGGCGACGATCAACTGGCTGGCGACATCGCCGCCCTGATGACCGCCCATGCCGTCCGCGACCACCCACAGCCCCTGCTGTGGACAGTCCAGGAAAGCATCTTCGTTGCGCGCCCGAACCTTGCCGGCGTCGGTCCGCGCAGCGCTGCGCCAGGGACTGGCAACCAGCATCAGAGCTGCACCGGCATACGGAAGGTACGAAGCACGCCCATGTCGAACGGATTCGGCGTGCGCTGGCTGCTGAGCAGGTAATTGGCGCGCAGGCCGCCTACGTCAGCCTTGAGCACCAGCACGTCGCGACCGCTCAGGTACTCGGTCTGCATCAGGTCGAACAGTCGGAACAACGACCATGGGCCGATGTTTTTCTCGATACCGATCGGGCGCCCGGCCATTCTGTCGAGGACCAGGCTGGTGCGGCCATCTTCAGCGTCGGTCGGCCATTTGAACGACACCGGCACGATGGGGCCGTGACGGTATTCGATGGTCTTGTCACCAAACTTGAACTCGGAACGGCTGACGGCCGGGTCGAGGGTGTACGGCTCCAGTTTGAACTGCACTTGCGGCTCGGCCGGGTTGATCGAGAAGAAGCTCTGGCGAATCACTTGTGCCGCCGCCATCTGGTCGAGGTAGACCCTGGAAATCGGCAGGCTGTGACCGTCGATGCTGCGCAGGCGGTAGTTGCCCGGATCGCCACTCACGAACGGACGCATGTAGGTGTCGAAGAAGCGATCGTTGATACCCTGGGCCTTGAAGAACTCGCGGAAATCACTGATCGCCACGTCGCTGGTGCTGTGGGCGCTGAACGGATAACGCTTGTTGATCGCCTTGCCATAGAAGCTGTACAGCTCGCTCTGATAACGCTGGTTCAGGTACTGGTAGGAATCGTTGAGCACCAGGCGCCAGCTGTCTTCGGCCAGCACGTTGAACCACACGCTGACCGGACGCGGCAGACGGTTGGAGGCATTGCGCAAGTTACTCAGCGCATCACGCTGCCCGCTCATGCGGGTCTTGGCCATTTCGAACGCGGCTTGCTCTGGGGAACTGGCACGGGCCAGGCTCGCCAGCTGCATTTGCAGGTCGTTGAGCGCCGTCAGGGCTGGGGTCAAATCAGCCGCCGGACCATTGTTGTCGTCCAGCAGGCGATGCAGCGGTTCGAAGCGACGTTGCAGGGATTTCTTCGCGGTGTCGGGCAAGTTCTTGGTCATGTCGACGGCTTTGTCGGCAGCCGCCGCAGCCAGTTTGCCAAGTTTTCCGTCCTTCTCTGCCAGCTTCCCGGCCGCATCGGCAGCCGCGTCAGCACTGTCGGCCATCACCGGGAAACGAGTGTTCTCGCGCACTTCCACCAGCAATTGCAGCACTGGCGAGTTGGCCGAAGTCAGGCCCGCCATTTGCTCGGCGCCCTCGCCCGCATCGTTGATAGGTGGCAAGGCGACCTGGCCGACCGCTTCACTCCAGAAGTTGGCGTAGTCGCGGAAGTACAGTTGCTCCAGCTCGACCATCAGGCGACGCAAGTCCATGCCGCTGATGCCCGAGCCTTCGCCCAGTACCCAGTTGTCACGCAGGATATCGGTGACCAGTGCACTGCCCTGGACCGAGAAATACTGCTGATAACCCTGCTGGGTATAGAAGCCCGGAATCACATAATCGGTGCCGACAAACAGCGAACCTTGTGGACCCAAATGTTGGCTGAGACGGTACTCCGGCAGGTTGCGGGCCTGCTCGCGCAGCATTCGGTAAACCACGTTGGCCAGCGATTCGCTGCGCAGGACCTGACGCGCCTGTGCCACCAGTTGATCGTTGAGCGGGAAGATAAACGGCTGCTGGAGCAAACGTTCGAAGTGCGTGTTCAAACCGTTCTGCACGGCGGTGTTGCCGGCATAACGCTGGGACCATTCGGTGGCGACCCAATCCTTGAACCACGGGCCGTCGCGACGGTCTTTCATGTTCAGCATCAGGTACGCGCGCAGGCTGTTGAGCAGGCGTTCGCGGTCGTGCATGTTGGCGCGGATTTGTCCTTCCAGCAGCGTCGCGACCTTCGGCAGCAGTTGCGCTTCGAGCTCGCGCTCGTAGGCGTTCTTGACCACTGGATTGACGTCTTCGCCCTGATACAAACCACCCCGCTCGTGGTAACCCACGTCGCCTTTTTTCGGGAAAACCTGAGTCGCTGCGTAGGCGGTGTCGAGCGGCTTGAGCACCGCCATGGAATCATCGCGCACGGTCAGGGCCGAGCGCTGTTGTGCCCAGTGGGTGGCGAGGTTACGCAGGTTTTCCAGACGCTCGTAGTTGGCCGAGAATCCACCCGCCCACAGCATGCCGAACAGTGCCAATGCCGCCAGCGCGCCCACGTACAGCGCACGTTGGCCCCAATGGATGCGGCTGCGTTCGCGCTTGTCCAGACCGGCCAGGTCGGCCTCGGGGAAAATCACCCGGCCAAGCAAGTGGTGGATGAACCGCGAGCGGCCGCTGCGCAGGGTCGGCAGCATGCCGCTCTTCACGCCTACGTTGGCGCCAATAGCCGCCGCAGTCGCGTCCATTTCCTTGGTCAAATGCGGTGCGCTGATCAGGTAAAAACCACGCAACTGACTGACACGCTGGTAGCGGTTGCCGGTGAACGCCATGTCGACGAACAGGCACAGGCGCTCGCCGATTTGCCCCAGTTGATGCGGGAAGTCGAGGATGCGGCCACGGCGCTGGGTGTCGCGCTCCTGGTGCATGCGCATGATCACTTGGCTGTTGAGGCGACGCAGCAGTTCTTCAAACTCGGCGCGCAATACGGCCACGTCGGTGCCGCTCTGCTCTTTGCGGAAGCTGGTGCCGAGCACCTGATCGCTTTCTTCGCGGGTCAGTTGATCGAAGAACTCGTCGAAGCCGAGCAGCTTGTCGGCCTTACTCAGCACCAGATAAATCGGCACATCGACGTGGAGTGTTGAATGAACTTCCTGCAAGCGCGCACGGACCTGGTCGGCCAGGGGCTCGAGGTCTTTCTCGTCGGGGCACAGCAGGGTTTCAACCGGGATGGTCACCAGCACACCGTTCAACGGACGATTGCGGCGACGCTTGCACAGCAAGCCGAGCAAGGTGCTCCAGGCGCTGCCATCGACTGCGGCATCCGGCTGGGTCAGGTAGCGGCCGGCGGTGTCGATCAGCACACCGTGGTCGGCAAAGTACCAGTCGCAATGACGGGTGCCTTGGGTATCGCGGGTCAGTTTGCGCTCGATCTTGTTGATCGGAAACTCAAGGCCCGAAAAGTCCAGCAGGCTGGTCTTGCCGCTGCCTTGCGGGCCGATCAGCAAGTACCACGGCAAATCACTGCGCCAGCGCTCGCTGCGACCACGATACAGACTCGAGGTCTTGAGGGTTTTCAAGGCGTCCTTGAAACGCACCTTCAACTCTTTCTCTGCTTCGTCGATCAGCTCTTCACGGCGGATACGATCCTGACCGTTTTCGGTGTCTTCGATGGCTTTCTTGCGTACACCGGCGCGCCAGCTGACGAAGACCATGGTCAAGCCCCAGACCAGGAACAGCACGCTGATAGTCAGCAGGCGCGAGGTCGAACTTTCCCAGAACTTGTAGTCATCCACCGCCAGCAGCGGCCCGACGAACCACACCAGCAGCGCGGCAAACAGCGCCACCAGCAAGGTCCAGACCCAGGTCTTGCGCAAGAATGCGCCGACTTTCTTGAAAAACTTTTTCATGACACGTCCCTGTTTACGGCTGCGACTGCGGCTGGACCGCGGCCGGATCTAGCGGCTGGAAAGGTTGCAGAACGCTGTCGCGCTGCTCGCCCAATACCCAGGCGAAACCGGAATACATCACCACCAGGCAGACGAAGGTGAACAGCACTACCATCCACGCCGGAACGATGCGCACCAGGCTGCGGCGCTGATCGTTCAGGCCTTCCCAGTGCGGCGACAGTTCACGCGGCACGTCGCCACGCAGTTGACGGATCTGCCGGTACAAGGCGTCGCGGATGCCTTCGAGCTCAAGCATGCCGCGTGCTTGTACGCGGTATTTGCCTTCGAAACCAAGGGACAGGCACAGGTACATCAACTCCAGCATCGGCAGGTGCTTGACCGGGTTTTTCGACAGGCTATCCAGCAGCTGGAAGAACTTCTCGCCGCCGAAGGTTTCGTTGTGGATGCTGCTGAGCAGGCTCATCTGCGACCACTCGCTTTTATTGCCCCACGGCGTGGTCACGACGGCTTCGTCGAGCACAGTGCAGAGCACGTAACGGGCGGCCATCACCTGGCTGCTTTCGGCACCGTTGTGCTGTGCGCGCACGTCAAACAGCTTGAGCCCGGCGATCAGTCGTTCGTTGAGCGCGTGGATGTCTTCGCGGGTGGCGCTGTGCTTGAGTCGCACCACTTCCGACAACAGCTCGGACGCGGCGGCCACCAGCGAATTAAGGCTGATGTTGAACGCTTCGGCCGGGCGCAAGCGCGCGGCGTAGACCATGCGTTCTGCGAGCTGTTCGAAGCGCGGTGGCGCAGCGAAGTCAGTCAGCGGACTTTGCGCCGGACCGTGGCCCTGGCGGTCGAGCAAGACGGTTTTATCGTCCTGATGGTGTTCCATGTCCTTAGTCATTTCTGTCAGTTCCTGATGGCCCAGAATTTCAGTTCAAGCTCGGCAAATTCGCCGGAGACATGGAACGCGAAGCCGCCGGAGCACTCCAGTTCTGCCAGATCCGCGGAGCTGAGTTCGAGGATGAAATAGGTTTTGTTGACGTGGAACGCGATCTGCCGTGGGGCCACCGGCAACGGTTTGACCTTGATACCCGGCAGATGCAGATTGACCAAGTGGCGGATGCGCTCGACCGGGCCGACCTTGAGGTGCGCCGGCAAGCGGTGGCGCAGTTCTTCGCAGTCGCAGTTGGCACTGGCCGCCAGCACGAACGACGCCGAGCCCAGCAGTTTGTGGTCGTGCAACGGCGAGACGATGATCCCGTACTGACGCTCCTGCAGGATCAATTCGATGGCGTGCTGTTCCAGCACCATCGACAGCACCTGACGGATCGCTTCCATCAGCTTGCGAAAGCTCGCGCCCTGATCGCTGTGCTGGTAACGACTGTCCAGGCGCGGGCGTTTGCTCTCGCTGGAGAAGGTCGCCAGATCACCGAGCATGGTCAGCAACGTGCGGTACAACTCTTCCGGATGCACTTGTTCCAGACCGAGGTAGTGACGCAGCAGCAGTTCGGTGCGGTTGATCAGTTGCAGCATCATGAAGTCGCCGACTTCCGCACCGCCGACCTTGCCGTTGGAACGGATGCGGTCAGCGATGGTGTCACCCCGGTGACCGAGCATGCTGATCACTTCTTTGAGGCACGACAGCAGGTAACTGGAGGAATGCGCCTGGATGTAGGTCGGCACGAAATCCGGGTCTAGGCTGATCACGCCGTCGGGCGTGGTGTCGAGCACGTCGCAAATCTTCAGTTTCACGTAGGCCTGATCGCTCAGCTGCTCGCCGAGCAATAGCTTGAAGTCCGGGCGACCGCAACGCACCTGGCTGGCGGAGTCGTCGCCGGCGTTGGAGTCGGCGACTTCGGCTTCGTATGCGGTGTAGCGCGCCAGCACGTCAGATTGCTCCGCACGGCGCGCCTCGATGTGGTTACCGGTGACCAGTGGCAGCGCCAGGTAGATCGGCGTGTTGCCGGTGTTCGGCGGCACATCCAGCGCCAGCGGTTCGGTGTTGCCGCCGAGTTCGAACAGGCTGCCATCCGGCAGAATCCCCGAGGCCTGGCTGACCACCAGTTTGCCCATGTTGAGGAACTGCAAATCGATATCGAGGTTGAGGAACCCCCAGGTGTAACTGCCCAGCAACTGGGTGCGGGTCTTCATCTGGTGATCGTAGTAACGATCGTTGTGCTGGAAGTGCTGCGGCCGCAGCAGCATGCCTTCCTGCCAAATGACTTTATGGGTGGTCATGATCAGTCATCTACCTTGGCGAGCGCTTCGTGGCTGTTGCGGATACCGGCCGAGTCCAGCGTCAGGTCAGCGTCGGTGACGTCCACCGGGGTGATTTGCACGGTGTAGCGCCATTTGGTTTCCGGCAGGTCGCGGTAGGCGGCGAGGATGCCGACGTAGCGGCTGCCTCCTTCCACGCTGAGTTTCAGTTCGATGGTTTCGCCCGGACGCAGTTCGAGCTCTTCGCTGGCCACCAGGTCCGGGGCCAGGGATTCCTTGGCGCGTTCATAAAGGCTGAAGAAGTCGGCGTTCTCAAAAGTCACCGGGTGCTTGAGCTCGAACAGACGCACGACAATCGGCGACGGACGCCCGTTGAGGTCCGGGTTCAGCTGATCGCTGGCGGACAGTTTGAGGTTGAGTTTGGTCACTTTCGAATACGGCGACAGCGACGAGCAGCCGGCCAACAGCAGCAGAGCCATGAGCACCGTCAACGTCTTGAAAATAGCGGTCGAGCAGCGAGACATGCGCATCATCCTTGGTGGTCGGTGTGTAGGGTGGAAATCAGGCGAATCTGTTCTTCGTAGGCCTGAGCGAAGTCGCGGGCCAGCAAGCGCTCGCTCCAGTCATCGTCCTGACGCAGGGCCTGGTGATAACGGCCGTAGGCTCTCCAGCGACTGCCGGAGGTGGCGAGCAACGGCTTGTTGTCGCGCTCGAAACGCAGGGTCAATTGCTGCGGCGAAAAGTGCTCCAGCGTGCCGCGAACGGCGGCGCGGCTGGCGGTCAACAGCGCCACCTGATGCGCCTGCAAATCGCGGAATGCACGGGAGATAGCCTGCTCGGCCGGCAGTTGGCCCGGCTTGTCCGGCTGCAACAAAATACCCAGTGCGTCACTTGCATCGACGGCAAATTTCAGCGGGTTCTTTTGAGAGCCTTGCACGGTGGTCTGGGCTAACCGCAGTTCGTTTTTCAGTTCGCTGCGGGTGCGCAGGCTCTGCTGCAAACCGCCGACGCTTTGCTTGAGCAAGCGCGCCGTGTTCAGCGCCAGGGCTTCGCGGGCATCGTGGTCGAGGCCTTTGAGGTCCACGCCCAGCGCGGCACCAAAATGCTCCCAGAAGCCTTCGATCTGACGCTCGACCGCTTTTGGCGCCGGAGCCGGTGCGGGTTCTGCCGGGGCGTTGATCAGCTCCGGAACCATCAGGCGTTCCATGTCGATGCGTGCGTAGTCGGCACGCTGTCGGGTGTCCTCGATCGTGGTGCTCGGGGAGATCAATTGTTCGATTTCCGAATACACGCGTTCTTGCTGATCCAGCGCATTGAGCGGGTCGAGGCCGAGGAAGGCGTCATCCGGAATGATGCTGCCTGCCGCTTGCGGACGGCCGACTTCGTCGTCGAAGGTCGCCGGGTCACGCACCAGCCGCGCGCGGATCTCGAAATCACCCAGCACGTAGACGTTGCAGTGTTCGATGCGCATGGCTTCGCCCTTGCGCAGGCGCGCGCCGCTTTCGCTGTTCTGGATACCGTTGCCGCTGGTATCGGTCAGGAAAAACGTGCCTTCGCGGTAGCTGATCAACGCGTGGTGGTTGGACAGATGCCGCTTGCGATCCGGAATGATCCAGTCGCAGTCCTCGCCCCGACCAATCACGCCACCGGCCTGTTTGAAGGTCTTCTGGCGCAAATCCGTGGGTACGAATTGCTTGGTGTTGAGCATTTCGAAAACCAGTTCCATGGTGATACTCCTTGCGGTCACTTGCCGCGATTGACCGCCTGCGGATCACCCAATGGGCGATAGGTGTTGTCGTTGTATTTGTAATTGCCGCTACAGCCGCCGGAGCCGCATAGAACGACGAGGGTCAACAGGACGGCTTGCCAGTGACGAACAGGCATCAGAGGGTCTCCAGGGGTAGACAAAGCACACAGCGCCGACCTGTTTGGCGGCACTATCGAAAGCGGATGAGATGGGCTGGCAATGCGTGCGCTCAACCATCGAAATCACCCAGGTTGATATTCAGCCGCCCGAGGCGGTACAGCAGCGTGCGCCGTGGCAGCCCGAGTTCGCGTGCAGCGAGGGTCTGGTTGCCGTCGTTTTTGCGCAGGCAATCGAGCAGCATGCTGCGTTCGACCTGGTCCAGGCGTTCGCGCAGGTTCAGGCTGTTGTCTTGCGGCATGGCGTCCATTCGCAGGGAGAAATGCTCGGCCAGCAACTCAACGCCCTCGCACAGCAGCACCGCGCGTTCGACCAGGCCTTTGAGTTCGCGCACGTTGCCAGGGAACGCATAACCGGACAGGTGATCCAGCGCCCCATCGGACCAGCCCACCGCATCGCGCTGCAAGAAAGAGCAGGCCTTGTCGGCGAAATGCCGGGCCAGATCAAGGATGTCGCCCTCGCGCTGTCGAAGGGCCGGCAACTCGATCGGGAATTGCGCTAGGCGGTAGTACAAGTCCTCGCGGAATTTGCCTTCGCTGACCAGCAACGACAAATCACGGTGCGTCGCGGCGATGATGCGCACGTCGATCTTGTGCGTGTCGTTGGAACCCAGCGGGCGGATCTCGCCTTCCTGCAACACGCGCAGCAACTTGGCTTGCAGCGACAACGGCATATCGCCGACTTCATCGAGCAACAAGGTGCCGCCATTGGCCGCATCGAACAGCCCGGCGCGGTCGCGGTCGGCGCCGGTGAAAGCACCTTTGCGGTAGCCGAACAGTTCACTTTCGAGAAGGTTCTCGGGGAACGCCGCGCAGTTCTGCACGATGAAGGCCTGGGAACGGCGCGGGCCGCAGTCGTGAATGGCGCGAGCGACCACTTCCTTGCCAGTGCCCGTTTCCCCGCGCAACAGCACCGTATAAGGGCTGTGCAGGACTTTGCTGATCAGCGAATAGGTCTGGCGCATGGCCGAGCTCTTGCCGATCAAACCGTAGCCGCTGGCATTCGGCACACTGACGGGCGCGGGCCGCGTAACACCGCTCGGCTGACGCAAACGTTGCAGCAGGTGCAGTTGGCCCAGCACGAACGAACCCAGTTGCCCGAGGGAATCGGCAAACCCCTGCAGGTCGATGTGCCGGCGACTGGCGCACAGTAGCAAGCCTTCAACCGCCTGCTGCTGATTGACCAATGGCACGCACAACAGCGACTGCCAGGGCGTGGCCTGGGGCGGCAGGAAACTGGTTTCGTGCAGGCTACCGCTTAGTTCGCCAAGGCTCACCACACGGTTCTGGCACAGGGCGAACTGCAGCAGTTGTTCACCGTTGTAATCCGCCGGCAGGCTCGCCACTTCCCGGGGTTGCAGGATGCCGTTCAGGCACTCGGCGTTCATCCCCAGGCTGGTGTGGGTCGCGTCCAGCAGGTACAGCTGCGTCAGTTCGCAACCGCTGAGCTCGGCCAGACCGCGCACGAAGTCACCCAGCAGTGCAGCACCGTCCGCCACGCGCGACAGGCTGGCGAACTGCGCCAGCAAGGCTTCTGCATAGACCAGCGGTTGCGGCACTTGAGTGAACATCACACCCACCTCAGGCGAACTCGCAGGTCACGCTGGCGTCACCGTCAAGCGTGGCATGCACACGCTTGAGGCTTTCACCGGTGGCCATCGCGTCGAGCAAGCGGTCGGCCACCAGTGGCAGCACGTGCAGGTCGAGCAAGTGGTCGATCAGGCGCGCGCCACTGTCGCTTTGGGTGCAGCGCTCGGCCAAGTGATCGACGAGGTTCTGGCAGTAAGTGAAATCCAGCTGACGACGGTTCAGGCGCTCGCCCAAACGGCCGAGTTTGATTTCAATCAGCTCGCGCAGCACCGGGCCGCCGACCGGGTAATAAGGCACCACGCGCATCCGTGCCAACAGCGCTGGTTTGAAGTGTTTGCTGAGCACCGGGCGAATGGTTTCTTCGAGCACTTCGGCGGTCGGCCGCGCGCCGTTTTCGCAGAGTTCGCTGATGCGGTCACTGCCCAGGTTCGAAGTCATCAGGATCAACGTATTGCGGAAGTCGATCTCGCGACCTTCGCCGTCGTTGGCCACGCCTTTGTCGAAGATTTGGTAGAACAGGTTGAGCACGTCCGGATCGGCTTTCTCGACTTCATCGAGCAGCACGACGGAGTACGGTTTCTGCCGCACCGCTTCGGTGAGCATGCCGCCCTCGCCGTAACCGACGTAGCCCGGTGGCGCACCGATCAGGCGCGAGACGGTGTGTTTCTCCTGGAACTCGGACATGTTGATGGTGGTAATAAAACGATCACCGCCGTAGAGCAAATCAGCCAGGGCCAGCGCGGTTTCGGTTTTGCCGACGCCGCTCGGGCCGACCAGCAGGAACACGCCCACTGGCGCATCCGGTTTGTTGAGACCGACAGCAGTGGCACGCATCGAGCGGTCCAGGGCGTGAACGGCTTGCTCCTGACCGCGGATGCGCGTGCGCAGGTCGGTGGCGAAGCTCGCGACCTTGGCGTTGTGCTCGCGGGCCAGTTGCGCCAAGGGCACGCCGGTCCAGGCGCTGATCACTTCAGCGACCAGACGCGGGCAGACTTCGAAACTCACCAGACGCTCTTTGACCTGAGCCTCGTTCAGGGCTTTGTGAGTATCGTTCAGCGCGGCTTCCAGCGATGCGACGCTTTGCGCTTCGTCGACCGGCAGGGTTTCGATCACGGTGCCTTCGGCGTCTTCTTTAACCGTGACGGTGGGTTCGACGGCAGCGGCTTCACGCGCCTTGGCCAGCTTCCGGCGCAAGTCCAGCAGGCGCTCGGCCAATTCCTTCTGTTCGGTCCACAGGATTTCCAGCGCAGCCCTTTGGTCTTCAGCTTCATCCAGACGCGCTTCCAACGCGTCCAGCGCTTCGTGATCGATCAGCAGACCGGCTTCGGCATCACGGCGCAGAGCCTGACGCTGACGGCCACCTTCGGCCAGTTCACCACGCAGACGTTCAAGGCTTTCCGGCGCGGCAGCGAGGCTGATGCGAACGCGGGCGCACGCGGTATCGAGCACGTCAACGGCTTTGTCTGGCAGCTGTCGGCCAGCCAAGTAGCGAGCAGACAACTCGGCCGCCGCAACCACCGCGTCGTCGCGCAGGTAGATGCCGTGGCTCTTCTCGTAGACCTGAGCCAGGCCACGGAGAATGGTCACCGCTTCGCTGACAGTCGGTTCGTGCAGTTGCACCGGTTGGAAACGACGGGCCAGCGCCGGGTCTTTCTCGAAGTATTTTTTGTACTCCGCCCACGTGGTCGCCGCGATGGTGCGTAACTCACCACGGGCCAGCGCCGGTTTCAGCAGGTTGGCCGCATCAGAACCGCCGGCATTGCCGCCCGCGCCAATCAGCGTATGGGCTTCGTCGATGAACAGGATGATCGGTTTCGGCGAGGCTTTGACTTCGTCGATCACGCCTTTGAGGCGACGTTCGAATTCACCTTTGACGCTGGCACCGGCTTGCAACAGGCCCATGTCCAGCGACAACAATTCGACGCCTTTCAACACTTGCGGCACTTCACCGGTAGCAATGCGCGAGGCCAGGCCTTCGACGATCGCGGTTTTACCGACGCCGGCTTCACCGACCACAATCGGGTTGTTCTTGCGGCGACGGGCGAGGATGTCGACCATCTGGCGGATCGCGCCATCGCGGCACAGCACCGGGTCAAGTTTGCCGTCGCGGGCCTGCTGGGTCAGGTTGTGGGTGAAGCGCTGCAGCAGCGATTCGCCCGGCACGGCGGATTTGCCGGTGGCCGGTTGTTCTTTCTGCGACAGGGCAAATTCTTTCAGCCGATCAATGTTCAGCTTGGCCAACAACGCCTGGTACCGGCTGCCGGCGTAACGCATCGGGTTGCGCAACAAGGCCAGGATCAACGCGGCCTGTTCGACCTGGGTCTGGCCCAGTTCGAGGTTGGCCACCAGCAAGGCATCCTGCAGCCATTGCACCAGCTCCGGGGCAAACACCGGGTTGCGCGAAGCGCTGTGCTCGACCCGCGACTGCAACGCGGCGCGCAGTTCACCGGCGTCTACCTCGGCATCTTGCAACGCGCGTGCGAGCAGGCCTTGCGGGTGCTCCAGCAAGCCCAGCAGCAAGTCTTCGACGAGGATTTTGCTGCCGCCACGGGCGACGCAGCGCTCGGCAGAACTTTCCAGATCACGACGGGTTTCGGCGTCCAGCGCCTGGATAAGTTGTTGCAGATCTACGTTGATCATTGGTCATCAGTCCTTAATGAATTTTGCTGCCCAGGGTGACAACGCCGTCCGCTTTTTCGCGGCCCAGCCAACTGGTCCATCCCAGGCGACAGGCGTTCTGCTCACCGATGCGCAGTTCGCGGATTTCTTCCTGACGCAGCACCAGGCGAATGTCGTAATCGAGCGGGTCACGCAGGGTGAAGCGCACCAGCGCGCACAGCGGCTGGTAGCCGAAACCGATCGGCAGGAATTCATGGAATCGCTGCCAGTCGAGTTCGCGGATGTGAATGCGAAATTTGCCGCTGCGGTCGCGCACGTGTTCGCCCAGCACCAGGTCTTCGCCGAGCAGGCTGTTGGCGCGCCCCAAACAATTACGCTGCTCGTCGAGAATTTCCACGCGACGCTCGAGGCACTGCTCGATGTTCAGTTCGGCGTGCTTGAAGTAGTAACGCAGCACCGCTTCGATCAACGCCGCCGAGTGCGCTCGCAAGCTGAGCAAGCCGAGGTACGGCAGCAGGCGTTTCCAGTTCAGTTCCCCGGCCTTGCGGATCTCTTCGCCGCCCAGGCCAATCAACGCAAACAGTTGCGAAGAGAACGGGTCGAGCGCGCCACTCTCGAAGCTCGCGCGGTAGCGGTATTTGCGCCAGATCGGCAGCATCAGCCGTTGCAGGCGATGGTGAAACAGGTCGAGGAAGTTGCGGGTCGGGTTGCCGTCTTCGCTGTCGCCCAGGGCCTGTTCGCCGTAGAACGCTGGCAGTGGAGAACCGGAACCCACCAGACCGATCAGGTTGAAACGCAGGCGCGCGCGCATCTGCCCGTGCTCGTGGAAAAACTCCACGCGATCAACGTCGCTGCCAGGAAAACCCAGGCTCGGATTCGCCTGGAATTCCAGCTGGTCGTACAGATCGTCCTGACTCAGATCCGGGTGGGCCTCACGCAGCCGGTCAACCACCAGCAGTACGGCCTGAAACAGCGAGTACTCGCGTATTCCCCGGGTCAGACCGCTTAAAGCAGCGGCTGAAGGCCCATACGTGGTGTCCATTGGTACACCTCTCCCTGTGTGCTTTTTACCTGCAGCTCGTGGTACGAATTGAGACTGGCGTAAAGTGCGAAAAACTCGTTGAGAACCGAAGCGAACACGAACAGGTCGCCTTCGCCGATATAGCCTTGCGGGTCGATGGTCAGCTCGGTGCGCAACCCGCGCACCGGCAAGCCCCGATGCAAGCGGTCGACGTGTTGGTGATTGATCGACTTGAGCCCGTCGAGCAGGCATTTGCTGACCTTCGCCGCCTGCTGGTCGTAGTAGCGCGGCAGGTCGTAGGTTTCGAGAATCACCTTCAACGCATTGACGTCGGCCAGGGACAGGTAGTTAAGCGACATGTTGCTGATCAGCTTCCACAGGAAGTCGTTGTTCAGCGGTGGCGCATAGCTGGGGGTGGCCGGGGTGATGTTGCGAAAACTGAGAAACTCCGGCGTCTGTTCGCTGGCCTGGCTGATCTCGCCGAGCTTGAGCTTGCGCGGCAGGTTCTGGTTGGTGCACGTCAGTTCGATCGACAGGGTTTCGTGGGCTTCGGTGTGGCGGATGCCGAAGCTCAAATAAGTGTCGAGACCGTCGTGCAACAGCGACGAGCGCTGGCGAATGCTGTAATGCGGGCGGCTGTTGGGCACGTCGAAACTCGGGTCGTGCTCGAAGGATTCGAACGGCACGTATTCCTGGTAACCGAGGCCGCCGGGCTTCCAGCCGGTGACGCTTTCCACCGAAAACACGCCGCAGTTTTCCAGGTCGTATTCGGCGGGCAACAGCAGGTATTCGTCCTGCTTGCCGTCGAGGCGAATCGGCAATGCATCGTGCTTGAACAGGTTGACGATCGGCGTGCAATACAACTTCACGTTGTCCAGCGTCGGACGCATGCGCAGGATGCCGCTCTTGCGAATATCGAAGCGCAACTCCAGGCCGCGCATCTGCTTCAGCGTGTCTCCCGGCAGCGCCTTGAGAATGTCCAGACCGTTGACGTCGACAAACAGGAACTTGTCCTGGAAGGCGAAATACTCTTGCAGGTAGCGATAGCCGCGGAAGGTGTTCAGCGGATACGGGATCAACGCTTCTTCTTCGGCAAACCCCACTGGTTGCACACGGTCGCCGGGCAGCTTGAACGCCATCGGTTCACCACTGACACCGTTGATGGGTTTACCGGCGCTATCCAGCGGGATCAGCTCGATGCCTTCCAGATTGCGCAACAGGCTGAGGTACAGCATCTGGCTGATGTAACGCTCACCGGCGAAGTGCAGACGCAGGCGACTCAACTCCAGTTCACCGACGTGACCGTCGGCGCTCATTTCCAGACGCAGGCTCAACAGCGAACCCTCGCCCTTCACCGAATACGTCAGCGCGGCCAGATCCAGCGCCTGGACTTCGGTCGGGTAGCAAGTGCGGAAACGGCAACGCACGTCTTCAATCGGCACGCTTTCAATCGGCGTATCACGCTCGACCTTCAGTGCCGGGCCGGAACGCTTGAGCGGGTCGAACTGCAAAATGCTGAACGCCGGCAGCGGCCGCATGTAGTTGGGCCACAGCAGTTGCATCAGCGAGTGGCTGAGCTCCGGCAGTTCGTCATCGAGCTTCTGGCGCAGGCGACCGGTCAGAAACGCAAAACCTTCCAGCAACCGCTCCACGTCCGGATCCCGCCCGGCCTGGCCGAGGAAAGGCGCCAACGCCGGGCTACGCTCGGCGAAACGGCGGCCCAACTGGCGAAGTGCGGTGAGTTCACTTTGGTAGTAGTGGTTAAAGGACACGCGCAATACCTGTTTATCGTTGGCTGACGTTGACTTGACCACTGCCATCCAGGCGCGCGGCGAAACTGACCTGACGCTTGAAACCCTCAACTTCCAGCAGGCCTTCGATGCTGAAGGACAGGCGAAGCTGATCGTGATCACGCGGCAGGGAGATGACACGCACATTGCTCAGGCGTGGCTCGTAGGCTTCGATGAAACTCTCGATGGCCAGACGGGCCTGACTCAGGGAGTCGTGCAGGCTCAGACGCATGTCATTGAGATCGGGTAGCCCGTAATCGGACAGCGTTTGCACGCTGCCCGCACGTGTGCTGAGCATCTTGGCCAGATGGGCAGCCACGGACGCAATGGCGCAAACTTCGCGGCTCCAGCCGACGCGTTTGTCCGCGTCGCCACCCAGGCGTTCGAAAAGGCTGCCGTATCCAGTCATGACTTAGCTCCGCTTACTCTTTGTCCAGCTTGCCAACCAGCGACAGGGTGAAATCGGCACCCATGTACTTGAAGTGCGGGCGCACGTTCAGGCTGACGCGATACCAGCCAGGCTCGCCTTCGACATCGCTGACGATGATCTGGGCCGCGCGCAATGGACGACGGCCACGAACTTCGGCGCTCGGGTTTTCCTGGTCGGCCACGTACTGGCGTATCCACTTGTTGAGTTCCAGTTCGAGGTCGGTACGCTCTTTCCACGAACCGAGTTGCTCGCGCTGCAACACTTTCAAGTAGTGAGCCAGGCGGTTGACGATCATCATGTACGGCAGTTGGGTGCCGAGCTTGTAGTTCAGCTCTGCGGCCTTGCCTTCTGCGCTGATGCCGAAGGATTTCGGCTTCTGCACCGAACTCGCAGAGAAGAACGCTGCGTTGTCGGAGCCTTTGCGCATGGTCAGGGAGATGAAACCTTCTTCGGCCAGTTCGTATTCACGACGGTCGGAAACCAGAACCTCAGTAGGAATCTTGGTTTCGATTTCGCCCATGCTTTCGAAGTGGTGCAACGGCAGGTCTTCCACCGCGCCACCGCTTTGCGGGCCGATGATGTTCGGGCACCAGCGGAATTTGGCGAAGCTGTCGGTCAACTTGGTACCGAACGCGTAGGCCGTGTTGCCCCACAGGTAGTGCTCGTGGCTGTTGGCGACGGTTTCTTTGTACACGAACGATTTGACCGGATTGTCTTCCGGGTCGTACGGGTTACGCAGCAGGAAACGCGGCACGGTCAGGCCAACGTAACGGGAGTCTTGCGACTGACGGAAGCTCTGCCATTTGGCAAATTGCGGACCTTCGAAGTGAACTTTCAGATCCTTCAGGTCCGGCAGACCGGTGAAGCTTTCCAGGCCGAAGAATTTCGGACCGGCCGCAGCGATGAACGGCGCGTGGGACATGCAGGCAACGCTGGACACGTACTGCATCAGTTTCACGTCCGGCGAGCTTGGCGACATGAAGTAGTTAGCGATGATCGCGCCCACCGGCTGACCACCGAACTGACCGTATTCAGCGGTGTAGATGTGCTTGTACAGGCCCGACTGCATCACTTCCGGCGAATCTTCGAAGTCGTCCAGCAGGTCGTCTTTGGAGACGTTGAGGATTTCGATCTTGATGTTTTCGCGGAAATTGGTGCGGTCGACCAGCAATTGCAGGCCACGCCACGACGATTCCAGCGACTGGAAATCAGGGTGGTGCAGGATTTCGTCCATCTGACGGCTGAGCTTGGCATCGATCTCGGCGATCATACGGTCAACCATGGCTTTTTTGACCGGCTCACCGCTGTTCTGCGGCTTGAGCAGCTCTTCGATGAAGGCCGACACACCGCGCTTGGCGATGTCGTAGGCTTCGTCGTCCGGGCTCAGGCGGGTTTCGGCGATGATGCTGTCGAGAATGCTGTACTCGCCGTTCTCGTTGCTCTTTTGCTGTGCTGCGCTGGTGCTCATTGTTGGCTTCCTTGGCTGATGGGGGCTCAGACGTCTTGGGCGGCGGCGTTCAAGCCCAGCTCACCCAATACGCGACCGCGAGATTCGTCGTCGGCGAGCACGCCTTCGATGGCTTTGCGGAACGCAGGCGCGTTACCCAGCGGGCCTTTGAGGGCCACCAGCGCGTCGCGCAGTTCCATCAGTTTTTTCAGCTCAGGCACTTGCTCGACCAGGCTGGCCGGGTTGAAGTCCTTCATCGAGTTGACGCGCAGTTTCACGGCCAGTTCTTCCGTGTCGCTTTCTTCCTGAAGACGGTTCGGTACGCTCAGCGTCAGGCTCAGCTCTTGCTTGGCCAGCACTTCGTCGAAGGTCGTCCTGTCGATGCTGATCGGCTTGCGATCTTCGACTTTGCGTTCGTCTTTGCGGTGGGTGTAATCACCGATTGCCAGTAGTTTCAACGGCAGTTCAATCTCTTCCTGTGCACCACCGGTGGCAGGTTTGAACGTAACGTTGATGCGTTCCTTGGGGGCTACCGAGCCTTCTTTGGCCATGGCTTTTCTCCTTGCGATTGTGGCCCTGGGGCCTATTCGAGTACCACTTCGAGATCGAGGTGGCACAGCCTGCGATAAATCTCTTCCTTGCGTTCACGTACGGCATGGTTCTGCGGCAACAACTCGCAGCAGCTATGCAGCAAATGCAGCACTTCCAGCGCAAGATCGGGCTCCCAGGCATGCAGGCCTGAGTCCTGTAATGTTTGGTCGAGGGTTTCGAGTTGGGTCTTGGCCAGTTCGTATTTCTTGGCCATGAAGCACAGCCGCGCGAGGGCGAACTGCCCGAAGAAACGGACACGCCCGCCCTGGGCGCTTTGCAGGCCCTGCTTGAGAATCTGCACGGCAGCCTTGAGGCCATCCTTGCGCAGAACCGGCAGGACTTCTTCCAGGGCCAATTCCCAGGCCGGCTGGGTATCGTCGACTTCGACCTTGCGCGGCGCGTTGGCGGTTTGCAGGTTCGGCATGACGTTGGCGCTGATCCAGGCGCGGGTGGCCGGGTCGGCGAATGGGGCGCCATCGTGGAAACGCAATTCGATGATGCCGGGCAGGCGCTGAATCAGAAGTGCGAAATGGATTTCCACTTCGCGCATGGCCATCTCGGCGTTCAGGCCCTGAAGGCATTCCCAGACCATTCGTTGGCCGTCGAACCAGAACGGCGCCGTCGCGAGACTTGCCTCCAGCTCCACCAGCAGGTCGGCGTATTTGGCTTGGTCGTAACGGTCTTGATAAGCCTTGAGCTTGTCCGCCGGCAAGCCGCGCAACGCGGTGATTTGCTCGGCATTACGCTCGGGAACAGCGTCGATGGGCAACCACAGCAGCGTGCGATTAAGACGCAAGGCGCGCAGGTCGGTGGCCTTCTGCTTGAGCCACCAGGCACACAACGGCCGCGCGCTCTCTTGCTGGGCACGCAGGGCCTTGTGGGCTTCTTTTTCGTTATCGATCGGTGCGCCGGGGGTGAATAGCTGCGTGGCGGCTTGTTTGACCTGAGCCACTGCGGCGCCCACCACACCGGGCTCCGGCTGGTTATCGGCGGCGCGCTGGACCCTGTTTTTCAGGCGGCGCGAGATAGGCAGCAGCAGCGGCGCATCATCACCCAAATGCTCGGTGCAGGCGGCATCGAGGCCTTCAAGGTGTTCGACCAGCCGCCGGAACATCGGCAACTGCTCTTTGATCGCGACGTTTTCGGTGAGCACCTGCTCAAGACGCGGCACCAGCCAACTGATGGCAGCGGAGCGGGTGCGAGCCTTACTCGGGTGGACTTCGGCCCAGTGGTGTTCGCACAGGTGGTGCAGCAACCCGAGGCCGGCCAGCAGTCCCTGAAAGGATTCACGCTGATACAGGGCCCAGGTCAGCCACGCACCGACTCGCAAGTCCTTGGACTCGGTACGCAGCAGGTTTTCGCTGATTTCACGGATTTTCAGCCAGTCGATCTGACCGCTTTCATGCATGGACGAGGCTTTCGCCAGCTCGCTTTCCAAGGCCTCGTATCCGCCCGAAAAGCGAACGTCCTCACCCGCGAAATTCTCTTTGGAAATAGAGACTTTTGCGAGTTCAAGATAATGCGCGGAAAGTTTGCTTGAGTAGGACATCCATTGCCTTTATTTATAATTACGGCCATACACGCAATGAACATTTCTGCCACGTGAAACCGTATCAAAGAGCTGCAAAAAATCTTATCCAATTTAAATCATGCTGTTTCAATCGCCGCATCGCACTTACGATGACAGCCACTATCGAGCATTCAATTAAACAGCGAACCGAATTGGTTTTTATTTGTAAAAGTAGACTTTCCTATATGTGCAAAGACACTCCACAATGCCGCCTTGATATTCAAACCTTCATCTGACACCCCTGAAATACCTGAGATAGAGCCGCGCGCCAGGCCTGACACCGTTTATTCGCTGCAAGCTTCTGAGCCAGGCGTGCAGCATGCCCACAATTAGCAAGGATTAATGTAGGAACATTCCGAAATAGTTCATTTTTTTTAAACGATACTGGACCAGCCAATTCAGACGTAAAAGGTGCCATCGGATTGATAGCACTTTTAATCGGACTAAATGCTCAATTTCGGCTCGACATCGTGTGACTGCCACAACTTCGCTCGTAACTGCAAGGTAATGTCCTGAAGTACGGAAGTTTCGGACAGTGTTTCCAGCCGCGTCCTACATCAAGCCTTTTAATACGTTGTTAGCGTGCCAGACATTAACGCTTGCTCAGGCCGGGCATGGCTCTGGCAGCGCGACTTATTCCCCTCGGCTCAAGGACGAGCTCACAAAGCAAAAGGATAAGCAAATGTTCGCACCGGCCAATGCTGCTCACTTCACCCTTGTGATCCCAACGGTTCGCAATGATTTCAAGGTGCTCGCCTTTGAAGGCACTGAAACCATCAGCGCTCTGTATTCAGTTGGCGTCGATCTGGTCAGCGAGTACCCCGATATCGATCTGGAATGCCTGCTCAACCAACCTGCATTTCTGCAATTCGGCCATAACGGCGAAGGCATTCATGGCCACATCGTAGCGGTGTCCGTGGGTGATGTCGGCAAGCGCCTGACCCGCTATCGCGTGAACCTGGTACCAGCGCTGCACTACTTGCAGCTCAGCCACGATCAGCGGATTTTCCAGCGCCAGACGGTGCCGCAAATCATCGCCAAGGTACTCAAGGGGCATGGCATCCAGGCCGATGCGTTTACCTTCCACGTCAAAACGAGTCCCGTGCGCGAATACTGCACCCAATACCGGGAAAATGATTTTGAGTTCGTCCGGCGCCTGTGCGCCGAGGACGGCATCGCGTGGCATCACCAGCATTCTCGGGAAGGCCATTTGCTGGTGTTCACCGACGACCAGACCTGCTTTCCCAAGCTGGGCGAAACGCCGTATCGGCAAGACTCCGGCATGGTGGCGGAGCATCCGGTGGTCAGTCAGTTATCCATGGGTTTCAGTACCCGCCCCAGCATTGTCACCCGCCGCAACTACGACCTGAACCGCCCCAGTCGGTTGCTGGAAACCCGCTTTACCGCTGGGTTCAGTCCCGAGCTTGAAGACTATGGTTACCCGCTCTATTTCGACAGTGAAAAACGCGGCAAACAACTGGCCCGACACGCACTGGAACGGCACCGAGTCGATTATCAGTTAGCGGAAGGTGAAAGCGACGAGCCAACGCTGCGCAGCGGACACTTTTTCGGTCTGAGGGAACACCCACACAAAACGTATAACGATCTATGGCTGCTGCTCAGTGTTACCCACACTGGAAAGCAGCCTTCGGTGCTCGAAGAGTCAATCACAAACGCCACCGAACCCGAGGACGGTTTTACCCAGGGCTACCACAACAGCTTTAGCGCGATTCCGTGGGACGTGTTTTATCGGCCACCAATGCCAGCACCGAGGCCGATGCTGAACTGCCAGACCGCTCGCGTCACCGGACCTGCCGGTGAAGAGATCTACTGCGATGAATACGGTCGCGTCAAAACCGAATTCCATTGGGACCGGGCTGAGTACAACAGCGAAAACAGCAGTTGCTGGCTGCGGGTGGCCTCCAGCTGGGCGGGGGATAACTTCGGCGCGGTGACCATTCCGCGTATCGGCATGGAAGTCCTCGTCACCTACCTCGAAGGCAATCCCGATAATCCATTGATAACCGGTTGCCTCATCAACAAGGTCACGCCGCCGCCCTACCCCTTGCCCGAGAACAAAACAAAAACCGTACTTCGTACCCACAGCTCCCCCAGCACTGGCGGCTACAACGAACTGTCGATTGAAGACCGCGCCGGGCAGGAGTTGATCTACCTGCGTGCCCAGCGGGATTTGGAGCAGATGGTCGAAAATGACAGTCGGCTGGAGGTGGGCAACGAGCGTCGGGAAAGCATCAAAGGCAACAGCATCGCGGTGCTCGGGGCTGAAGAACATCGCACGGTTACGGCGGATCGCAAGACTCAACTCAAGGCCAGTGACTATTTGCAGATTGCCGGAAGCAGCTACTCACAAGTCGGCGAAGCGCTGGTGGTTGAGGCTGGCGAGCATGTTCATATCAAGGCCGGGGCCAGTCTGGTGCTGGACGCGGGCGCCAGCATCACCCTGAAAGCCGGTGGTCAACATATCGTGATCAATGCTGAAGGGGTCTTCAGCAGCAACGAGATTGAGGTAGGTGGTTCGCCGGGGGCGGGTATGGCCGCGCATGCGTTGTTGCCGGGGACAGTGGCGGGGGTGTTGGCGTCTGTTGCGCCTGTGCCATTGGAAGAGGATGAGTTGGAGGAAGAAGAGGAGGAAGTCGAAGAGGAAGGGATTACTTTGCGGATTGGGGTGTTTTTCGACGGCACGGGAAACAACAAAGCCAACAGCGAAACCGTGGCGGCGTGTTACGCCCCTGACGCCAAGCTAGCAGAGGCCGCCGAGGAAATACAAAAGCATTGCGCGGCTTTCGGGTACGACGGCAATGGGAGCTCGCCGGACAATAGTTATGGGAATGATGTGAGCAACATTGTCCGGCTTTACAAACTGTATGAAGACCGAGCGGACGAAACTCTGTTGCCAGAAGCAACGACGACCTCAATCGCCATTTATGTCGATGGCATCGGGACCACGAGCGGTGGTGAAGACTCTCTCTACACCCAAGCAACAGGGCGGTTGGGCGAAACGAGTGTGGTTGCACGAGTAAAGCAGAGCCCAGCGTTAATAATGGAACAGATACGACGACTGGATGAAAGGAATCCAGGGATGAAAATTGATCGGATTGAATTCGATATTTTCGGCTTCAGTCGAGGTGCGGCAGCCGCGCGGCACTTTACAAACGAGGTGCTCAAAGGCGAGCACAACATTCTTGCGAAATCACTGCCCGCCGGCTCTCCGATCTTGTCCAGTAACTTCAACTGGCGCGTCAAAACTGACGTGATCATCAACTTCATCGGCCTGTTCGATACTGTCGCATCGATCGCCAACCCGTGGGTGCTCGACCTCACTGGAACCAACAGCAGAAACCCCGGCGTCAATCTCAAACTCCCGGATGACTGTGCAAAAAAGGTTGTTCACCTGGTCGCTCGAGACGAAATCCGTGAAAATTTCGCCCTTAACAGCCTCGGCGATACAGACCTGGTTTTGCCCGGCGTGCACTCGGATCTCGGCGGCGGTTATTTGCCAATAGCCAAGGAAAAACTTCTGCTGGGTAAGCCTTTTACAAGCACCATCAGCGAGAGCAGAGCTGCGACCCGTAGTAACGCTTACCTTTCCGCCGAAAAAGAGGCATTCGCCTGGTATGAAAAAGGCGTAATCGACTTCGACGGTCCGGGTAACGAAATCAAAGTGGCGTATTGGGAAAGACCGTTACCCCTATCAAGAGAGCGTGGTAAACCCAATACCGATCCAGAGAAAAAGGTTTTTGCAGCGGCCGCCATTGAACGCCCGGTGCGTGGCGAACTGTCGCTGGTGTATTTACGGATCATGCGAGAGTTAGCAGTTAGGCATGACGTGCCATTCAAGCCAATACCAGACACCCCAGCACTGCGAATACCCGAGGAATTAGAGCCTATCCACAAAAAGCTCCAGTCCTATGCCCTTGGCGAAACAACGGTCGAGGGATTGACGGCTCAAGAAAGAGCGATGTTACGCAGTCGCTACATTCACTTGTCCGCTAACTGGAATGCTGCCAAAGGTTTCAACAGCAGCGACTTGGACATTGTGTTTATCAACCGGCCAGCAAAAAACAGCCAACGTGTGGTGCACCCCAATGAGTAGCTCGACACTTTTTTCCACAAAGTGCGCGGGGTTGCTTTTAGGGTTGCTGCTATTCAATTGCACGCAATGCTTCGCGCAATCGAGTAAAGATCTACCTTGGTTCTTGGGCTTTTCAGCGCCAGCCTATATGGAGGTCTGGATTGAAACTGCTGACGTGGTGGATATACAGGAGCGAGTATTTCGGGGTGCTGGAGGTGGTATCGCCTCTGTTCCAAAGCCCCCTAATAATCAGGGCACTGCCAAAGGATGGGTCAGCAATAACGGCGGTGGAAAGGGGCGTCATGTCACTGGCGCTGACTTGCCACGGTTGATTTACGTGCGCTGGCAGTCGTTGGCCGAACCACAAACCTATGAGGCCTACATCGTCATCCCCGAATCAGCGCGAGAGATCATGCGCAAACCTGAAAAAGCCTTTTGTAGGGCTGATGGCAAATGGATTACCGATTATCGCGACGACATTGGCATTGGCTTGGCGCCGGGAGGTATTGCCAAAGTCTGGCTGGGCGGTCCGTGTTTGAAGTCGGTGGCGATTGCTCGAGTAGAAGGAACAATTAATCCGAAAGGCCCCTATGAAGGCAAATCCGGTGGCAAGCATCGACCGTTGTCTGAAATTTCCAAATCTTACATAGAAAAATTCGGTATCCCCTATGGAAGTTGGTAACAACTACCTCGCGGCCCTGCCGAACAGCAAGTCGGGCGGGACTATAAAAAACTGCGCAGGGCTGCTGGTCGGACTGATCTTGGCTGGCTGCTCGCAAAGCTTCGCGCAATTGGACAAAAAATTACCTTGGTTCCTGGGCTTTTCAGCGCCAGCCTATATGGAGGTCTGGATTGAAACTGCTGACGTGGTGGATATACAGGAGCGGGTATTCCGAGGTGCAGGAGGTGGTATCGCCTCTGTGCCAAAGCCCCCGAACAATCAAGGCATCGCTAGGGGTTGGGTCAGCAGTAACGGCGCAGGTAAGGGCAGGTATGTCACTGGCGCTGATTTGCCCCGTTTGATCTATGTACGGTGGCAATCGTTGGCCGAGCCGCAAACCTATGAGGCCTACATCGTCATTCCAGAGTCCGCACGGGAAATCATGCGCAAACCTGAAAAGGTTTTTTGCCGCTTCGGCGCCGAATGGATTACCGAGTCCCGTGACAACATCGGTATTGGTTTGGCTCCGGGGGGATTGCCAAGGTCTGGCTAAGGGGTGCCTGCCTGAGCGCTATCGAGATAATTCGGGTAGAAGGCACAATTAATCCGAAAGGCCCCTATGAAGGCAAATCCAGTGGCAAGCATCGACCCTTGCCTGAAATTTCCAAGTCTTACATAGAAAAATTCGGTATCCCCTATGGAAGTTGGTAACAACTACCTCGCGGCACTGCCGCCCCTCAAGTCGGGCAGGTCAATCAAAAAATGCGCAGGGTTGCTGGTTGGACTGTTCTTGACTGGCTGCTCGCAAAGCTTCGCGCAAATGGACAAAAAACTACCTTGGTTCCTGGGATTTTCAGCGCCAGCTTATATGGAGGTCTGGATTGAAACTGCTGACGTGGTGGATATACAGGAGCGGATATTCCGAGGTGCAGGAGGTGGTATCGCCTCTGTGCCAAAGCCCCCGAATAATCAAGGCATTGCCAAAGGCTGGGTCAGCAGTAACGGTGGTGGGAAGGGGCGCCATGTCACGGGAGCCGATCTACCAAGGTTGATCTATGTGCGCTGGCAATCGCTGGCAGAACCACAAACTTACGAGGCCTATATCGTCATTCCCGAATCAGCTCGGGAAATCATGCGTCGACCTGAAAAAGCCTTCTGCAGAGCCGACGGTAAATGGATCACCGACTACCGCGACGACATTGGCATTGGTCTCGCGCCGGGCGGTGTTGCCAAGGTCTGGCTGGGTGGTCCCTGCCTTAAATCGGTAGAGATTGCGCGGATAGTCGGTACCGTCAATGAACAAGGCCCCTCTCAGGGAAAAAATGAAGGCCGTTATGCTCTGCCTTTGTCGCCGGAGTCCAAAGCCTACATCGACAAGTTCGGTATTCCCTATGGCAGTTGGTAGGAGTGCCAACAATTTCGATGGTTAAACACCGCCCGACAGCACCTGTTTAAAACGCCTCAAGGTTACGTCCTGCAAGCTACAACACCTTGCGTCGTTGCCTACGGCTACGCCAGAATCCGCCGGCTTGTGCGCCTTAGGGCCGGTCGGTAACTTGGTTCCTGTCACTGATCCTCAGTGATCGGGTTTAGTAGCCCGTCGTAGTTAAGTCGTACAAGTACTCATTAGTCAGGGCCTCAACCCTGCGCTTGATGGTAGCTGTGCGTAGGGCGCCCTCGGGCGCGCCGATTTCTTAGCTCGTCGGTCTACTAACCTGCGTACAGCTGCCTCCATTACGTTTAGTAGCGGACCGGTCGCAGCCTCATTCAGAGAGAGCTAAGACATGTTCAAAGTCACACCCAACCCACCGGACACCGATCCGGTCTCCCCCTATGAATGCCCCGATTCAAAAAAGCTGAACGACGCCGCCGAGCGCGCCCTCGACCATCACTTCCCACCAACCAAACCGAAACAATCCAAACGCAAAGGCCAGCTCTTCAGCGTTTGCCCCGACATCAACACGGACGCACTGCTCGCCAACGCCTCGGAAGACTCTCGGTCCATCAGCGCCATCGCCGCCGACCTCGCCGACAATGTGGATGGCCCACAACGCTCTGTAGCCCTGGCTCTCAGCCGCATGGCCGATGGTGTGCATCTGCTGATAGATCGGGCGCTGGATGACCTCGACGAGCCGGAAATGGCGGCGATCCTTGCCAGGAAACACAGCCGGGCCAGCTGATCCGCCAGCCATAAAAAAATGGGCACCCAACCTGGTTGGCGTGCCCATTTTTTATCCCGCTTACCCGCTAGGCGGGCAGTCGGCGTGTGTTACGGATTAACGCTGTCTTTCAACGATTTGCCTGGCTTGAAGGCGACGGTGTTGCTGGCCTTGATTTTGACGGGCTCACCGGTTTGCGGGTTTTTGCCGGTGCGGGCTCCGCGGTGGCGTTGCAGGAAGGTACCAAAGCCCACCAGCGTGACGCTGTCCTTGCGATGCAGAGCGCCGGTGATTTCTTCGAGAACGGCGTTGAGAACGCGGTTGGCCTGCTCTTTGGTGAGGTCTGCTTTTTCAGCAATTGCTGCGGCGAGTTCTGGTTTACGCATATTAGTGAAGCCCCTTTGACGGTTTTTTGTTGTTATGTCCGTGCTGCTCTCTGCGGAGCAGCGCCCAAGGTGCCGCAGATGCTCTACTCTGCGGCAGACGGGAGTGAGGATGGCACGCACAGAAGAGCCGCGCCAGTATCGGCGCGTGCTTTGTAGGGGCAAAAGCGGGGTGATTCCGACAGAACGACCGGTATTTACGCCAGCAGTGCCGGAAGCTCTTTGTTGAGGGCCAGTTTTTCCATGACGGCCGTGCCTGTCAGGGCATAACCGAGCAGTTTTCCGCTGGCATCGCGGCATAACACCTTGATGTCGGCGCCCTGCCCTTCGACCGTCCAGACGCCCTCGCTGCCCCGTGGTGGCGGTGATACCACCAACGGACACACCGGGGTTTTCACAGTGATCGGCATCGGGCCGTAGTTCACTGGCGTAGCGTTTCCGGCCAAGGTCTGAGCCAGCGCTCTCGCACAGCTCATCAGCGGCATGACGTACAGCAAATTCAGCCCGTCGACCTCGGCGCAATCGCCCAGCGCGTAGATATTGTCATGGGAGGTTTTCAGGTAACGGTCGACCACCACGCCTCGGTTGACCTGCACACCGGCCGCTGCCGCCATGTCGATACGCGGGCGCAGGCCAATGGCCGAGACCACGACGTCACAAGGAATCACCTGACCGTCGGACAGATGCGCTTCCAGGCCATCAGCTACACGCTGCAAGCGATTGAGCACCGGCCCGAGGTGGAATCGGGCGCCGAGGCTTTCCAGCCCGGCCTGGACGGCGGCCGCCGCTGCCGGGTGCAACAGGGTCGGCATGACCTGCTCGCACGGTGCAACTAGTTGCACCTCGTAACCGCCAAGACTCAGGTCATTGGCGAACTCGCAGCCAATCAGGCCGGCCCCGAGCAGCAACACCCGACGCTTGCCGGCCGCCGCTGCGCGAAAGCGGGCGTAGTCTTCCAGATCGTTGATCGGGAACACACAATCCGATGCGTCGCCTTCGATCGGCACCCGCACGGTTTCCGCGCCCCAGGCCAGAATCAGGTCACGGTAAGTCACCGCTTCCTCACCGATCCACAGGCGCTTGTGGCCCGGATCGATGCCGCTGATGCGCGTGTGCGTGCGCACTTCAGCCTTCAACTGCTCGGCCATCGCGCCGGGTTCGGCCATGCTCAGGCCGTCAGCGTCTTTGTTTTTGCCAAAACCTGTGGAAAGCATCGGCTTGGAGTAAGAACGTCCGTCATCGGCGGTAATCAACAGCAGCGGGGTTTCGCTATCGAGTTTGCGAAACTCCCGGGCCAGGTTATAGCCGGCCAGCCCGGTACCGACGATCACGACAGGTGCGTTCATTCCTTACTCCTCTAAATTGTTTTAAGCAGCGATTTCAATCATTTCGAAATCCATTTTGCCCACGCCGCAGTCCGGGCACAGCCAGTCTTCCGGCACGTCTTGCCACAGTGTGCCCGGCGCAATGCCATCGTCCGGCCAGCCGTCGGCTTCGTTATAGATCAGGCCACAGACCACACATTGCCACTTTTTCATTTGTTTCATCCTCAGGATTCAGGCGTATTGCCGGCGCGAACGGTCGATGGTTGCAGCGCTGCCGTCCGGCTCAGGGCGTTTTGTACTGATCGGGCCCGGCAGATGCAAGCCTGTTCGGCGCAACGGCGGGCCATTTCACTCAATATCGGTGGCTGACATGTTAAGCTCGCCGCCTCATTTGCTGCCAATAATGACTCATTGTGCAACACACAGAATCCCCCTCTCCAGCGCCTCTCTGGCTCTCCCGCAGCGAACTGGCGCCCCTCCCCGACGCCTCTACCCTCGACTGGCTGTTCGACGAAGGCTCGCTGACCAGACGTCTGATTCATCTGTCGAATGATGCCTTCAGCGTCTCGCCTATGTTCGAGGGCTGGCAACCTTTGCGCGCCGACGAATGCGCAGCGCTGGACCTGGCCGAAGGCAGTGAGGGCTGGGTGCGCGAGGTGTATTTGCGCGGTCATGGCGAGGCGTGGGTGTTTGCGCGCAGCGTGGCGGCACGCAGCGCCTTGCAGGGCGATGGTTTGCACATGGACGAACTGGGCAGCCGCTCCCTGGGGGAATTGCTGTTTTGCGATCACGCGTTCCAGCGTCGCGCTATCGAGGTTTGTCACTATCCTCAGGCATGGCTGCCGCAGGGATGCCGGGCACCCGAGCTGTGGGGTCGGCGCTCGCGTTTCGACCGTGGCGCCTTGAGCGTGTTGGTGGCCGAGATTTTCCTGCCGACCTTATGGACCGCCACCCGCGCCCATCCGGAGAACTGCTGATGTACCAGAGCCTGCTCAAGTCCCTGAACCGTTTGAACCCTCGGGCCTGGGATTTCATTCAACTGACGCGTATGGACAAGCCCATCGGCATTTATCTGCTGCTGTGGCCGACCTTATGGGCGCTGTGGATTGCCGGTAAAGGCTCGCCGTCCTTGGCCAACGTGGTGATTTTCGTCCTCGGCGTAGTGCTGACCCGTGCCGGTGGTTGTGTGATCAACGACTGGGCGGACCGCAAGGTCGACGGACATGTCAAACGCACCGCGCAACGGCCACTGGCCAGCGGCAAGATCAGTTCGAAAGAAGCGTTGGTGTTCTTTGCGCTGTTGATGGGCGTGAGTTTCCTGCTAGTGCTGTGCACTAACGCGCCGACGATCTGGTTGTCGCTGGGTGGGTTGGCGCTGGCGTTCACCTATCCGTTCATGAAGCGCTACACCTATTACCCGCAAGTGGTGCTGGGCGCCGCGTTTTCGTGGGGGATGCCGATGGCGTTCACGGCCGAGACCGGTGAACTGCCGGCGGCAGCATGGTTGCTGTGGATCGCCAACCTGCTCTGGACCGTGGGTTATGACACGTATTACGCGATGACCGACCGTGATGACGACCTCAAGATCGGGGTTAAATCCACGGCGATTCTATTTGGCGATGCGGACCGGGTGATCATTCTGACGCTGCAAGGGTTGGCGCTAGGTTGCTTGTTGCTGTCCGGGTCGAAGTTCGAGCTCGGGGGCTGGTTCCACCTTGGTTTGTTGGCGGCGGCTGGCTGTTTCGCGTGGGAATTCTGGTATACCCGCGACAAGGACCGGATGCGGTGCTTCAAGGCGTTTTTGCACAATCATTGGGCCGGGCTGGCGATCTTTGTCGGGATTGTGCTTGATTACGCGCTGCACTGATTCGTAGCCGCTGACGCAGGCTGCGCCAGCGGCTACGGGGGTGCGATCTTTATAGGGCTCGCAACACCTTTTACATATGCTCGCGAACGACGTGCCAGACGTCTTTCATCTTGTCACCCTTCATTTCTCCAGGTGCCTTGTCCTTCTGGAAGTAGTAAAGGGGCTTGCCGCCGTAGGCCCATTGCATCGTGCCATCGTCACGCTTGATGATTGTCCATTTACCTTCAGGCTTGGCACCCGCCTCTGCAATGAACGGTGGCCAGTACTCCGCACACTCACCAGTGCACACTGACTTGCCGCCAGTGTCCTTGTCGAAGGTGTAAAGAGTCATGCCTTTATGGTCGACCATCATGTCGCCTTTCATCATCGCCGGATCGGCCGCGAAGGCTAGGGTCGGCAAGGAAAACGCCGCAGCCAACAGCAAGGCTTTAAAGGAATGCGAGTATTGCTTCATGGAAACCTTCCTCTCGTGGTTGTCAGGATTCGGACTTAGAGCTTAGTCCAGGTTCATGACAATCGCCGTGTGGCTAAAATACTGTCACACGACTGCAATAATTCCGTTATCTAATGCGGCGCAAGACAGTTAAATGACAAGAGGACTAAGGCATGGTTGGCAGGAGCATTCTGATCGTCGACGACGAAGCGCCCATTCGCGAAATGATCGCCGTTGCGTTGGAAATGGCCGGCTATGACTGCCTGGAGGCCGAGAACTCCCAACAGGCCCATGCGATCATCGTCGACCGCAAGCCGGACCTGATCCTGCTCGACTGGATGCTGCCCGGCACCTCCGGTATCGAGTTGGCCCGTCGTCTCAAGCGCGATGAGCTGACCGGGGACATCCCGATCATCATGCTCACCGCCAAGGGTGAAGAGGACAACAAGATCCAGGGCCTGGAAGTCGGCGCCGACGACTACATCACCAAACCGTTTTCCCCGCGAGAGCTGGTTGCCCGCCTCAAAGCTGTGTTGCGCCGTGCCGGGCCAACCGATGGTGAGGCACCGATTGAGGTCGGCGGCCTGCTGCTGGACCCGATCAGCCACCGCGTAACCATCGACGGCAAGCCGGCCGAAATGGGCCCGACCGAATACCGCTTGCTGCAATTTTTCATGACCCACCAGGAACGTGCCTACACCCGTGGCCAGTTACTGGATCAGGTCTGGGGCGGCAATGTGTATGTCGAAGAGCGCACCGTTGACGTGCATATCCGCCGTCTGCGCAAAGCCCTCGGCGATGCCTACGAAAATCTGGTACAAACCGTGCGTGGTACGGGTTACCGGTTTTCAACCAAAGCCTGATCCTGCCCTTACCCGCCCGACAAGCTGACAAGGACGCACGTTTCCGTGAACCAAAACTGGCATGGCACCCTGATTCGCCACATGCTGTTACTGGTCACCGGTTGCCTGGTGATCGGCCTGATTACCGGCTACTACGGCTGGAGCCTCGCCGCAGGGCTGGGCATTTATCTGGCCTGGACCCTCAAGCAACTGCTGCGCCTGCACGAATGGCTGCGCCTGCACACACCCGATGAAGCACCGCCCGATGGCTACGGCCTGTGGGGCGAAGTGTTCGACAGCATCTATCACCTGCAACGCCGCGACCAACGGGTTCGCGGGCGCCTGCAAGCGGTGATCGACCGGGTCCAGGAATCCACCGCCGCGCTCAAAGACGCGGTGATCATGCTCGACAGCGACGGCAACCTGGAATGGTGGAACCGCGCCGCCGAGACCCTGCTCGGCCTCAAGACTCCGCAAGACAGCGGTCAACCGGTGACCAACCTGGTGCGCCACCCGCGTTTCAAGGAATATTTCGAGCAGGACAGCTACGCCGAACCGCTGGAAATCCCGTCGCCGACCAATGATCGCGTGCGCATTCAGCTGTACATCACGCGCTACGGCAACAACGAACACTTGATGCTGGTGCGCGATGTCACGCGTATCCATCAACTGGAACAGATGCGCAAAGACTTCATCGCCAACGTCTCCCATGAGTTGCGCACACCACTGACAGTGATCTGCGGCTATCTGGAAACCCTGCTCGACAATGCCGAGGAAGTTAATCCGCGCTGGACCCGTGCCTTGCAGCAAATGCAGCAACAAGGCGGGCGCATGCAAACGTTGCTCAACGACTTGCTGCTGCTGGCCAAACTGGAAGCCACTGATTACCCGTCGGACAACCAGCCTGTGGCGATTGACGGCTTGTTGCAGTCAATCAAAAGCGACGCCCTGCAGCTGTCCGGCCAGAAAAACCAACGCATCACGCTGGAAGCCGACCCGACGGTTCTGCTCAAGGGCAGCGAAGCGGAACTGCGCAGTGCGTTTTCCAACCTGGTGTTCAACGCGGTGAAATACACGCCGGCCGAAGGCAATATCCGCGTTCGCTGGTGGGCTGATGAACAAGGCGCGCACCTGAGCGTGCAGGACTCCGGGATCGGCATCGACAGCAAACACCTGCCGCGCCTGACCGAACGTTTCTACCGTGTCGACTCCAGCCGCAATTCCAACACCGGCGGCACCGGCCTGGGCCTGGCCATCGTCAAACACGTGTTGCTGCGCCATCGCGCGCGGATGGAGATCAGCAGTGTGCCGGGCCACGGCAGCACCTTTACCTGCCACTTTGCCCCGGCCCAGGTGGCCAAATCACAAGTTCTCAGGACCGCAGACTGATACCGGCCAGCACAGGCCACTAGGCAATCGACCAGTCAGCCGCTACATTGGCTGACTTGCGCCTACCCTTCAGGCACAGCATTTATCCCCCTTTTGAATACACGGAACCCGCAAAACTCCATCATGGACCCTTCCCCTGGCTTGACCCTCGCAACAATATTCGCCGATTTCGGCATGATTCTTTTTGCTCTGATCCTGGTTTTGCTCAACGGTTTCTTCGTTGCGGCGGAATTTGCCATGGTCAAACTGCGCTCGACCCGGGTTGAGGCCATTGCTGACAAAAACGGCTGGCGCGGGCATATCCTGCGCACCGTTCACAGTCAGCTCGATGCCTACCTGTCGGCGTGCCAGTTGGGTATCACCCTCGCCTCCCTCGGCCTTGGCTGGGTCGGTGAACCGGCGTTCGCGCACATCCTCGAACCGATGCTTGAAGCGGTCGGCGTGCAGTCGGCCGAAGTGATCAAAGGCGTATCCTTCTTCGCCGCGTTCTTTGTCATTTCGTACCTGCACATCGTCGTCGGTGAACTGGCCCCGAAATCCTGGGCCATCCGCAAACCCGAGTTGCTGTCGCTGTGGACCGCCGTGCCGCTGTACCTGTTTTACTGGGCCATGTACCCGGCGATCTACTTGCTGAACGCCAGCGCCAACACCATCCTGCGGATCGCCGGCCAAGGTGAACCCGGCCCTCATCACGAGCACCATTACAGCCGTGAAGAGCTGAAACTGATCCTGCACTCCAGCCGCGGCCAGGACCCAAGCGACCAAGGCATGCGTGTATTGGCCTCGGCCGTGGAAATGGGCGAACTGGAAGTGGTCGACTGGGCCAACTCCCGGGAAGACCTGGTGACGCTGGAGTTCAATGCACCGCTCAAGGAAATCCTGGCGATGTTCCGTCGCCACAAATTCAGCCGTTACCCGGTGTACGACAGTGACCGCCAAGAGTTCGTCGGTCTGCTGCACATCAAGGACCTGTTGCTGGAACTGGCGGCACTGGATCACATACCCGAATCGTTCAACCTGGCGGAACTGACCCGTCCGCTGGAGCGTGTTTCGCGGCACATGCCGCTGTCGCAGTTGCTGGAACAGTTCCGCAAGGGCGGTTCGCACTTCGCTGTGGTCGAAGAGGCCGATGGCAACATCATTGGCTACCTGACCATGGAAGACGTGCTGGAAGTGCTGGTCGGCGACATTCAGGACGAACACCGCAAGGCCGAACGCGGGATCCTCGCGTACCAGCCGGGCAAGCTGCTGGTGCGCGGTGATACACCGCTGTTCAAGGTCGAACGCCTGCTGGGCATCGATCTGGATCACGTCGAAGCCGAAACCCTCGCCGGGCTGGTCTACGAAAGCCTCAAGCGGGTGCCGGAAGAGGAAGAAGTGCTGGAAGTCGAAGGTCTGCGGATCATCATCAAGAAGATGAAAGGGCCGAAGATCATATTGGCCAAGGTGTTGATGCTCGACTGATAGGCTGATCCGGATCCGCGATGGCGTCAGATCAGGCAACCCTTTACTGCTTGCCCAACACAAAGTTGGGCAACACCCCTACCGGTTGTTTGAACTGGTACGGAATCGACACCAACCCCAATCCCGTATTGCGCTGTATCACAAAATGCAGGTGCGGCCCGGTGCTGTTGCCGGTATTACCCGACAACGCCAACGCACTGCCCACCTCTACCCGCTGACCCTCTCGAACCCTGACTGAACCTTGCTTGAGGTGTAAATACACGCCCATGGTCCCGTCATTGTGCAGCACCCGCACGAAGTTGCCCGACGGGTTAGTGCCGCGTCCGGTCTGCCCGCTTTCGGTTTTCACTACCACCCCGCCACGCGCGGCGATGATCGGCGTGCCCTCGGGCATGGCGATGTCCATCGCATAGCGATTCTTTGGCCCGAAATGGCTGTAATCACCATTGGCACCCTGACTCACACGAAACGGACCGCCTCGCCAGGGGAACGGGTATCGATAGGCCATGGCGGAGCCTGAGGGGTTGCCCAAGGCATATTTGAACCGTGGGGTGTACACCAGCGGCATTCCGCTCTGCGTCGCGGTGAGCACCGCAACACGAACGCTGCTACGTGCCGGTAAAACCTTGTGAATCGGTATACCCGGCGCGCCGCTGACATTTTTCAATCCGCCGAAACTCACATTGATTTCCACCGGCGCATACAGGTTATTGCGCACGTACACGCTGTGCACGCCGTCCTTCTTCATGACAACCAGGTACACCTGGCGCTCAAGGTGCTCATCCATGCGATCACGAAAAAGGAACACCTCTGAGCCTTTGGTGGGGCGGTCACTGTAGGTGACCACGCCATTGGCGTCGGTGGACTTGTAGACCGTCATGGCCATGGCGGAGGTGGCGACCATGATCAGCCCACAGATAAACAGCAGTCGCGCGAACATGAGCAGGGTTCTGTCGAGTAAGGCCTTGGATTGAGCCTAGCAGCTGCAATGGACCCAGGTAGTCGGCAGATGTTTCAAAATGGGCGACTCAGCAGATGTGTGGTGATTTTGAGGGTCCCTTCGCGAGCAAGCTCGCTCCCACAGGTATTGTGTGAAACCTTGTGGGAGCGAGCCTGCTCGCGATGAGGACCTGTCAGGCGACGAAGATCACGCGCCAGGAATGAAGTGCTTCTGCGCCGTACCCCGGGCAATCAGGCGGGAGATGTAGTCGAGCTTCTGGGCATCCTGGTCGACGAAGCGGAAGGTCAGTTGCAACCAGTCGCTGTCGGGTTTCGGCTCGTGGGCGACAACCGCATGCAGGTAACCGTTCAGACGAGCAATTTCAGCGTTCTCGCCCTGCTCCAGGTCGAGCACGGCGCTGTCGAGTACTTGCGGCAGCATGTCCGTGCGCTTAACCACCAGCAGCGCTTCCTTGATGCTCAATGCCTTGATCACGCATTGCTGGATGCCGCTGGGCAAGCGCAGCTGGCCTTGACCGCGCCCACTGGCAGGCGATGCGGCGGTCGCGGCTTTGACCGGTGGGCTGTTGAGCAAGCCACGAGACGGTGCGGCAGTTGGAGCCGGTGCGACCACGGCAGGTTTGCCACCGGTCAATGCACTCAAGGTATCGCCGCCGAAGGCCGAGTTCATTTTGAGCGGCGTACCGCTCATCAGGGCGTCCAGTTTGCCGACCTTGTTCAGCGCCTGTTTGACCTTGGTCAGCAGCTGTTCGTTGGTGAAGGGCTTGCTGACGTAGCCGGAAACGCCGGCCTGAATCGCCTGCACGACGTTCTCTTTGTCGCCACGGCTGGTCACCATCACGAAGGGCATGGTCTTGAGGTGGTCTTGCTCGCGGCACCAGGTCAGCAGTTCCAGGCCAGACATTTCCGGCATTTCCCAGTCGCACAGGACCAGGTCGAACGTTTCCTTGGCCAACATCGCCTGAGCTTTTTTGCCGTTGATGGCGTCTTCCGTGCGGATGCCCGGGAAGACGTTACGCAGGCATTTTTTTACCAGGTCACGAATGAACGCTGCATCGTCCACCACCAACACGCTGATCTTGCTCATCCACCATCCCTCGAAAAAATCCCGGCAAGCCTACCGTCTTGCTGATGGCACATCGCCAAAAACCTTCAGTCACGCCGGGACTTTTCGTTCGCGGGTGCTGCTTCTAACGTCGAAAGCCACACACAAAAACGCCCGGCCAAAGGACCGGGCGTTTTTCTTGGGCAGTCTTACTTATCGTCAGCTTTGCCCGGAACATTAGCGGTTTCGCCGCTTGTTCCTTCAACTTCTTCTTTCATGCGCTTGAGACCCAGGTGACGCACGTCGGTGCCGCGCACCAGGTAAATCACCAGTTCCGAGATATTGCGCGCGTGGTCGCCGATCCGCTCCAGCGAACGCAGCACCCAGATGATGCTCAAGACCCGCGAGATAGAGCGTGGGTCTTCCATCATGTAGGTCGCCAGCTCACGCAGGGCGGTTTTGTATTCGCGATCGATGATTTTGTCGTACTGCGCCACCGACAACGCCAGGTCGGCGTCGAAGCGGGCAAATGCGTCCAGTGCGTCACGCACCATGTTGCGCACCTGGTCGCCGATGTGACGAACCTCGACGTAACCGCGCGGCGCTTCGCCTTCTTCGCACAGCTGAATGGCGCGGCGGGCGATTTTGGTCGCTTCGTCACCGATGCGCTCAAGGTCGATGACCGACTTGGAGATGCTGATGATCAGACGCAAGTCAGACGCCGCCGGCTGACGACGGGCCAGAATGCGCAGGCATTCTTCGTCGATGTTGCGTTCCATCTGGTTGATCTGGTCGTCGATCTCGCGAACCTGCTGGGCCAGACCTGAGTCGGCTTCGATCAGCGCGGTCACCGCGTCGTTGACCTGCTTTTCCACCAACCCGCCCATGGCCAGGAGGTGGCTGCGCACTTCCTCCAGCTCGGCGTTGAACTGCGCGGAAATGTGGTGGGTAAGGCCTTCTTTACTAATCATGTTGGCGTCCTTGGAGCGTCCGGTAAGGTGCGGTGGGCCGCAGCGTCAGTTCAGTGAGCAACCACAGGCTTCCTAGCCATAACGACCGGTGATGTAGTCTTCGGTCTGCTTCTTCGCCGGATTGGTGAACAGGGTGTCGGTGTCGCCGAATTCCACCAGTTTGCCCATGTACATGAACGCCGTGTAGTCGGAAACCCGCGCGGCTTGCTGCATGTTGTGGGTCACGATGACGATGGTGAACTTCGATTTCAGTTCGTAGATCAGCTCTTCGACTTTCAGCGTGGAGATAGGGTCGAGTGCCGAGCACGGTTCGTCGAGCAACAGCACTTCCGGCTCTACGGCGATGGTGCGCGCGATCACCAGACGTTGCTGCTGACCACCGGACAGGCCGAGTGCCGACTCATGCAGACGGTCTTTGACTTCGTCCCACAGCGCCGCGCCTTTCAACGCCCATTCGACGGCTTCGTCGAGAATGCGCTTCTTGTTGATGCCCTGGATGCGCAGGCCGTACACCACGTTTTCATAGATGGTTTTCGGGAACGGGTTCGGCTTCTGGAATACCATGCCGACGCGACGACGCAGCTCGGCCACGTCTTCGCCTTTACGGTAGATGTTGTTGCCGTAGAGGTTGATCGCGCCTTCGACACGGCAGCCGTCAACCAGGTCGTTCATGCGGTTGAAGGTACGCAGCAGCGTGGATTTGCCGCAGCCAGACGGGCCGATGAAGGCGGTCACGCGCTGTTTCGGGATGTTCATGCTGACGTCGTACAGCGCTTGTTTATCGCCGTAGAACAGGCTCAGGCCCGGCACTTCAATGGCCACGGTTTCCTGTTCAAGACTCAGGCTCTGTTTGTCGCGACCCAGGGCCGACATGTTGATGCCGTGGGTATGTGTTTCGTGCTGCATGGGAGGCTCCCTGTGCTAACAAATTCGGTTCGTTTAACCCCCGGCCTGGTGTTCAGGCCAGGGGCTTACTCAAAATCTTTGTCTGGCGCCGGCCCCCTGTAGGAGCTGGCTTGCCAGCTCCTACAGGGGGCCGTGTCGACCTCAATCAGCTATCCAGCGCTTTGTATTTCTCGCGCAGGTGGTTGCGGATGTAGACGGCCGACAGGTTGAGCGTGGCGATCACCAGCACCAACAGCAGCGCCGTGGCGTACACCAGCGGCCGTGCGGCTTCGACGTTCGGGCTCTGGAAGCCGACGTCATAAATATGGAAGCCCAAGTGCATGATCTTCTGGTCAAGGTGAAGGTACGGGTAGTTGCCGTCCAGCGGCAGCGACGGTGCCAGTTTCACCACACCCACCAGCATCAACGGCGCCACCTCACCGGCGGCGCGCGCCACGGCGAGGATCATGCCGGTCATCATCGCCGGGCTGGCCATTGGCAGCACGATCTTCCACAAGGTTTCCGCCTTGGTCGCGCCGAGGGCCAACGAGCCTTCACGCACGGTGCGAGGAATCCGCGCCAGACCTTCTTCGGTGGCCACGATCACCACCGGCACCGCCAGCAGCGCCAGCGTCAGGGAAGCCCAGAGCAGACCCGGCGTACCGAAGGTCGGTGCTGGCAGTGCTTCAGGGAAGAACAACCGGTCAACCGAGCCGCCCAGCACATAGACGAAGAAGCCCAGACCAAACACGCCGTAAACGATGGCCGGTACGCCTGCCAGGTTGTTCACGGCAATCCGGATAATCCGGGTCAGCGCGTTCTGCTTGGCGTACTCACGCAGGTAGACCGCCGCCAGCACGCCGAATGGCGTCACGATCATCGCCATGATCAACGTCATCATCACGGTGCCGAAAATCGCCGGGAAGATCCCGCCTTCGGTGTTTGCTTCACGCGGGTCGTCGCTGAGGAATTCCCAGACCTTGCTGAAGTAGAAGCCGACTTTGGTCATCGTGCCCATGGCGTTCGGCTGGTAGGCGTGAACCACTTTGCCGATGCTGATTTCGACTTCTTTGCCGTTCGCATCGCGGGCCGTGAGGCTGTCGCGGTTGAACTGGGCGTGCAAGTCATTCAGACGGGCTTCGATGTCTTGATAACGTGCATTGAGCTCAGCGCGTTCGGCATCCATGTCCGCTTGCGCGGCGGCGTCGAGCTTGCCGGCCAGCTCCAGTTTGCGACCGTGCAGACGGATGCGTTCAAGACCTGCGTTGATCGCGCCGATGTCGGTCTTTTCCAGGGTCTTGAGTTGTGCCGCGAGCTTGTTCACGCGATCAACACGCGCCTGCAGTTCCGGCCAGGCCCCTTCGCCTTCAGCGATGACTTTGCCGTCCTGTTTGACGTTGACCAGGTAACCGTAGAAGTTGCCCCACTCGCGACGCTCGATGGTCATCAGCTCAGGTGGCGTCTTTTGGTTGGTCAGCCATTCGCCGACGATCCAAGTGAAGTCGTTGCCATTCAAGTCACGGTTGCCGACTTTGATCAGCTCGCGGGTCATGAACTCCGGGCCCTGATCGGGCACCGGCAGACCGGCGCTTTTCAGGCGCTCACGCGGCACTTCTTCTTTCTGTACCACTTCGCCAATGACCAGGTGATTGGCCTGGCCCGGCACGTCGTAGTTGGCATGAATCAAATCAGCCGGCCAAAAGTGACCCAGACCGCGCACGGCAATCACCGCCAGCAGGCCAATGGTCATGATGACCGCGATGGACACCGCGCCACCGCTGATCCAGACGCCGGGGGCGCCGCTCTTGAACCATCCATTCAGGGAGTTCTGTTTCACAGACTTCTACCTTTCTTAAAGCGACGAGTATTTCTTGCGCAGACGCTGACGAATCAGTTCTGCGAGGGTGTTCATGACGAAGGTGAACAACAACAGCACCAACGCTGAGAGGAACAGCACGCGGTAGTGGCTGCCGCCGACTTCCGATTCGGGCATTTCCACCGCGACGTTAGCCGCCAGTGTGCGCAAGCCTTCGAACAGGTTCATTTCCATGACCGGGGTGTTACCGGTGGCCATCAACACGATCATGGTTTCACCGACCGCACGGCCCATGCCGATCATCAGCGCCGAGAAAATACCCGGGCTGGCGGTGAGGATCACCACCCGCGTCATGGTCTGCCACGGCGTAGCACCAAGGGCCAGGGAACCCAGGGTCAAACCGCGAGGCACGCTGAACACGGCGTCTTCGGCAATGGAGTAGATGTTCGGGATGACCGCAAAGCCCATGGCCAAACCAACCACCAGTGCGTTGCGCTGGTCGTAGGTGATGCCCAGGTCGTGGGAGATCCACATGCGCATGTCGCCGCCGAAGAACCAGGTTTCCATGTACGGGCTCATATACAGCGAGAGCCAGCCCACAAACAGAATCACCGGGATCAGGATCGCGCTTTCCCAGCCGTCCGGCACTTTCAGGCGGATCGACTCAGGCAGGCGGCTGAAGGTGAAACCGGCGACCAGGATGCCTATCGGCAGGAGCATCAACAGGCTGAAGATGCCCGGCAAATGCCCTTCCACATACGGCGCAAGGAACAGACCGGCGAAGAAACCGAGGATCACCGTCGGCATTGCTTCCATCAGCTCGATCACCGGCTTGACCTTGCGGCGCAAGCTCGGAGCCATGAAGTAGGCGGTGTAGATCGCAGCAGCGACGGCCAGCGGTGCAGCCAACAGCATGGCGTAGAACGCGGCCTTCAAGGTGCCGAAGGTCAGCGGAGACAAGCTCATCTTCGGTTCGAAGTCGGTGTTGGCGGCGGTCGATTGCCAGACGTATTTAGGCTCGTCGTAGTTCTCGTACCAAACCTTGCTCCACAACGCGCTCCACGATACTTCCGGGTGCGGGTTGTCCAGCAGCAGCGGCTGAAGCTTGCCGCCCGCTTCGACGATGATGCGGTTGGCGCGAGGCGACATGCCGAAAATGCCTTGGCCTTCGACAACCTGTTCCACCAGCAAGGTGCGGTGAGCGGTACTGTGGAACACACCGAGCTTGCCGGAGGCGTCGAGGGCGACGAAGCCTTTGCGACGTTCTTCGGCGCTGATTTCAACAATCGGCGTGGTGCCCATCTGGAAGGTACGAATCTGCTTCAGACGCTGCTCGCCATCGGGGTCGCGCGCCATGAACCACTGGGCCAGACCACCTTTGGAGTCGCCAAGGATCAGCGAGATGCCACCCACCAGTTGAGTACTGGCAGTGATTTGCGCTTCGCCGTCTTCAAGCAGTTTGTAGCGACCGTTGAGGCTCTTGTCGCGCAGGCTGAACACATCGGCCTGGGCACGACCGTTAATCACGTACAGCCACTGCTGACGCGGGTCGACAAAGATGTTCTTCACCGGCTCGGTCATCTGCGGCAGATCGATACGCTTCTGCTCGTTGGTGACTTCACCGGTCATCATGTTTTCTTCGCTGGTCAGCGACAAAACATTGAGTTGCGAACCGGTGGAGCCGACCAGCATCAGCGTCGTATCGTTGGCGTTGAGGCTGACATGCTCCAGCGCACCGCCCGCCTCGTTCAACACGATCGGGGTTTCGCCATACGGATACTCGATGGCCGGCGAGATGGTTTTCTTGCCGTCCGGGTAGCTGACTTTATACGTGTGACGGAACACCAGGGCTTGACCGTTGGACAAGCCGACCGCCACCAATGGATGACCCGGTTGGTCTTCGCCGATGGAGGTCACGTGAGTGCCGGCCGGAACAGGCAGATCGACGCGCTTGAGTTCAGCGCCACTGTCGATATCAAAGAACAGTGCCTGGCCCTTGTCGGAAACCCGCATGGCGACCTGGTTCTGTTCTTCGAGGGAGATCATCAACGGCTTGCCGGCGTCTTGCATCCAGGCAGGCGTGATGGCGTCCTTGGAGGTTAGGCTGGCACCTTGGAACAGGGGCGCAACGACGTAAGCAAGGAAGAAGAAAATCAGCGTGATCGCGCCAAGGACAGCGAGGCCGCCAATAAGGACGTACCAACGGGTCAGGCGATCTTTGAGCGCGCGAATGCGGCGCTTGCGTTGCAGCTCAGGCGTATTGAAATCAATTCGCTTGGGGGGATTCGTAGTCATGGTGGAATTGGCCAGATCATTCATGCGCACACCCTAGCGATCCTGTATGACAGAAAGATGACAATGCAGTGACGCAACAAATCCGCCGCCAGCGGGGACTGGCGGCAGACCGGTAATTTGGGGATGTAGGAGCCGGCTTGCCGGCGATGCAGTCGACTCTGATTCAACTGTTGCACCGCTGTGATGCCTTCGCCGGCAAGCCGGCTCCTACAGGTCCGGGTTTACCCCGGACCTAGGGTGTTACTTTTTTGCGACTTCAGGGCCGCCTTCCGCCAGGCCCAGGTCAGCCAGTGCTTTGGCAGCAACTTTGGCCGGCAGTGGGATGTAACCGTCTTTCACTACAACTTCCTGGCCTTGTTTAGACAGAACCAGTTTCACGAACTCGGCTTCCAGCGGGGCCAGAGGCTTGTTCGGGGCTTTGTTGACGTAAACGTAGAGGAAACGCGACAGCGGGTATTTGCCGTTCAGGGCGTTTTCTTCAGTGTCTTCGATGAAGTCAGTGCTGCCTTTCTTGGCCAGAGCCACAGTCTTCACGCTAGCGGTTTTGTAGCCGATGCCCGAGTAACCGATGCCGTTCAGCGAGGAGCTGATCGACTGCACGACCGAAGCCGAACCCGGTTGTTCGTTGACGTTTGGCTTGTAGTCGCCTTTGCACAGGGCTTCTTCTTTGAAGTAGCCGTAGGTGCCGGATACCGAGTTACGGCCGAACAGTTGAACCGGCTTGTTGGCCAGGTCGCCAGTCACGCCCAGGTCACCCCAGGTTTTCACGTCGGTTTTAGCGCCGCACAGACGAGTGGACGAGAAAATCGCGTCGACTTGTTCCATGGTCAGGTGCTGAATCGGGTTGTCTTTGTGCACGAACACAGCCAGGGCGTCTACTGCAACCGGGATAGCGGTTGGCTTGTAGCCGTACTTCTGCTCGAAGGCAGCCAGTTCGGTGTCCTTCATCTTGCGGCTCATCGGGCCCAGGTTAGAGGTGCCTTCAGTCAGCGCAGGTGGCGCAGTGGCGGAGCCAGCGGCCTGAATCTGAATGTTTACGTTCGGGTATTCTTTTTTGTAGTTCTCAGCCCACAGGGTCATGAGGTTGGCCAGAGTATCGGAGCCGACGCTGGACAGGTTGCCCGACACACCAGTGGTCTTGGTGTAGCTCGGGATAGCAGGGTCAACAGCGGCGAACGCGTTGGCAGTCGCAACGCCAGCAGCGACAAAAGTCATTGCCGCCATCAAACGCTTCAGTTTCATGCCTTACTCCTAGCAGATAGGGTGTGTTAAGTCGGGGCCAAGTATCAGCAGGCCGTGTGAACACTCTATGGCTGAAATATGACAATTGGATGAAAGGCCAGCATTCGGGTGTCGGATACATCCAGCCTTGCAGCGTAGGTTGACAAATCACAACTTGAAGATAGCCTTGTCAACCACGAGAGGAACCCATGATTAACGACCGAATCCGCCGCGCTCGCCTACTGCGGGGCATGTCTCTAGAGGCTTTAGCGCTCAAGCTTGGCGATATCACCAAGCAAGGCCTCAGCAAATACGAGAAAGGGGCAAGCACTCCAAACTCCGCACGCCTGTTACAAATGGCAAAAGTATTGGAGGTCAGTCCTGAGTACTTTTTCCGGGCGGAGGCTGTGCCGCTTGCACCGTTAGAGTTTCGCAAACTGGCGAAAATGCCGAAATACCGCCAGGTTCAAGTTGAAGAACAGATTCGAGAGCATCTCGAGCGCTACATCGCTCTGGAGAATTGCTTCGACCCGGCGGACATTCAGACTCCGGCCACCCCAGCGCAAATGCTGCCGGTTTCCTCTATCGAAGAAGCTGAACGCGCGGCCGAGCAACTGCGTGAATTCTGGAAGATCGGCAGTGATCCCATCTCCAATCTTACCGAGCAACTGGAAGAGCACAGCATAAAGGTAGCGATGCTCATGGGTCCGGATGACTTTGATGGGGCCTGCGCCGCTACTGGTGACGGTCGTCATGTCTTGATCGCACTGAACTCGGAACGCCCGGGCGAACGCATACGCTTCACCGCTGCCCATGAGCTTGGTCATTGGATCATGCAGTTACCCGAAGAGATGCCCGAAAGAGAAAAGGAAAACTGCTGCCATCGTTTCGCGGGTGCCTTCCTCTATCCGGCCAAAGGTGTCACCAGTGACTTTGGCAATCACCCTCGTTCCAGGATTCACCCCCGGGAATTACTTATCGCTAAGCGCCAATACGGGATTTCGATGCACGCAGCGCTGCGGCGCCTCAAGGATTTAAATCTTCTCAGCGATGGAGGTTACAAATCCCTCACCATTCAATTTAGCTCGAACGGCTGGCGCAAGGCCGAGCCCGAGCCCATGCCGTGCAAACCGCCACAACGTTTTGAGTCGTTGGTGTTTTGGGGATTGGCCGAAGGATTGATCACCAAATCCCGTGCAGCTGAACTTCTACGCAAACCAGTGAGCGCTTTAGATCCCAATTTCCTGGGCTCACTGGAGAGTGCATGAGTCTGATCTACATCAGCGATACGAATATATGGATCGATTTCAGGAATGCAGGAATGCAGGACTGCTGGACTGCTGGACTGCTGGAACAGATGTTCAGACTGCCGTTCACGCTTTGCTGTACAGATTTCGTACTGCACGAACTCGAAGATTTCCCGCATGACGAATTGCTTGCCCACGGGTTAATTGTCGAATCATTCGATGGTCCGGAAGTGGCACGGCTGTTCAGTCTCAAAGTCGAACATAACAACAGTTCTCTGGCAGACGTGTCCTGCTATCTACTTGCTCAACAAACAGGTCGACCGTTATTAACGGGGGACGGCAAACTTAGACGGCAGGCACAAAAAGATGGGCTACAGGTACACGGCGCACTCTGGTTGCTGGACCTGATGGTTGACCATCAGGTTGTTGGATTGCTGCAGGCTGCGGATGCTTTAGAGGACATGCTCATGCGCGGAGCACGATTACCGTCAGGTGAGTGTGAGGCAAGGCTTTCGCGCTGGCGAAAGCCTTGATGGAGATGGTTAGCGCCCCTTCTTCCAGAGATAACCACCCACCACAATCCCGACCCCACAAATGATCGCCACATAGTAGGCAGGCCCCATCGGGCTCTCCTTCAGCAGCAGCGTCACCACCATCGGCGTCAAACCACCGAAAATCGCATAGGCCAGGTTGTAGGAGAACGACAGCCCGCTAAAGCGCACCACCGCTGGAAAGGCTTTGACCATGACATACGGCACCGCGCCGATAGTGCCCACCAGCAAACCGGTCAAGGCGTACATCGGAAACAGCCACTCCGGATGATTGAACAGGCTGTGATAGAACGTCCAGGAACTCAGCAGCAACGCGGCACTGCCAAACACAAACACCCGCCCCGCACCAAAACGGTCGGCCAGAGCGCCCGACGCCACGCACCCAAGGCTCAGGAACACAATCGCCACGCTGTTGGCCTGCAACGCTGTGGTCGGCGCGAAATGGTAAACGGTCTGCAACACGGTCGGGGTCATCAGGATGACCACGATGATGCCGGCGGACAGCAGCCAGGTCAGCAGCATGGAAATCAGGATCGCGCCGCGATGGTCACGCAGTACGGCGCGCAGCGGCACTTCTTCGGCCAGGGCTTTGCGCAGTTGCAGCTCGGCGAACACCGGGGTTTCGTGCAGCCAGCGGCGCAGGTAGACCGAGAACAGGCCAAACACGCCGCCCAGCAGGAAGGGGATCCGCCAGGCGTAATCGGACACTTCCACCGGGGTATAGATGCTGTTAATCGCCGTGGCCACCAATGAGCCCAGCAGAATGCCTGCCGTCAAACCACTGGTCAGGGTGCCGCAAGCGTAGCCGATATGCCGTTGCGGGACGTGTTCGGAAACGAAGACCCACGCACCCGGCACTTCACCTCCAATCGCCGCGCCCTGAATCACCCGCATCAGCAGCAACAGAATCGGTGCCCACATGCCGATCTGCGCGTAAGTCGGCAGCAAACCCATGATCAGGGTCGGCACCGCCATCATGAAAATGCTCAGGGTGAACATCTTCTTGCGCCCCAACAGGTCACCGAAGTGCGCCATGACGATGCCGCCCAACGGCCGCGCCAGGTAGCCGGCGGCAAAAATGCCGAAGGTCTGCATGAGGCGCAGCCACTCGGGCATATCCGCCGGGAAGAACAGTTTGCCGACCACCGTGGCAAAGAACACAAAGATGATGAAGTCGTAGAACTCCAGCGCACCGCCCAGGGCAGACAGCGATAAAGTCTTGTAGTCGTTTCGGGTCAACGGACGTGCGGGTTGGGTCGGTTGCGCGATGCTCGAGGGCGCTGTGGTCATGGCAAGGGCTTCTCTTATAGTCGAATCTGCAACCTCAACAACGCTGGCGGAGGCTTGGGCAGGTCCGGCACGATAGCAAATTGTTCGAAAAAGCACATAGAGGTGCGTTTTTGACGGTCAAAATGAGAACCGGACGGTCGTCTCGGAGTCTACCGACCGATATACTGGCGATCTTGCAACACTTTGAAAGGATTGCTGTGCGAAGACGCTGCTGGCTCTACCAGTCGATTTCGCAGAGTTTTCCTTTAGGCGCCTTACGAGAAACGTGACGAACGTAGTATGTTCGGGCTGAATCGTTTTTCTTGAAAGCGGCTATTCACCTGAAGTACCAATGAAGAGTCACGGGTCAGAGGCACCCCCGGCATGATAGAGCTCGAACAAGAAGATCCAATCCCGCAAGGCGACCTGGCCCTGCAAATCACCGCGCTCCCTCGCGAAACCAACGGCTTTGGCGATATTTTCGGCGGCTGGCTGGTGGCGCAGATGGATTTGGCTGGCACCGCCATGGCCAGCAAAGTCGCTGGCGGGCGTGTTGCCACCGTTGCGATCGACCGTATGGCGTTCCTGGTTCCAGTCGCGGTAGGCGCACAGCTCTCGTTTTATACCCAGGCCCTGGAAATCGGCCGTAGCTCGATCAAGATGATGGTTGAGGTCTGGAGCGACGATCCGCTGTCCAGCGAGTGGCGTAAAGTGACTGAAGCCGTATTTGTGTTCGTTGCCATCGACGGCAGCGGTCGCACCCGTTCGGTTCCGCCGCGCGCACGTTAAACGCAGCGGTCGTTTTACGGTCCATTGCAGTCATTGTTCCCGATCGAGAGTTGTCCCATGAACACGCCCAACGTTGAAGCCGTGAAACTGGATGAACTGAACTGCTGGCGCATCCGCCACGGTCAGGCCGAATTGCTGGTCGCCCAGCAAGGCGCGCACATTCTCAGTTATCAATTGGCCGGCCAACCGCCGCTGATCTGGCTCAACGACGAGGCGGTATTCAAGGCCGGCAAGAGCATCCGCGCTGGCATTCCGGTGTGCTGGCCGTGGTTCGGCAACCTGGCACGCAACCCGAAGAGCGTTCAGGCGATGCGTGTCAGCGACGAAGCGCCAAGTGCCCACGGCTTTGTCCGAGCAATGGATTGGGAGCTGGGCAGCATCGAAGCCGAGGGCGAAAGCCTGAAGGTGGAGTTCATCCTGCCCTACCCCGTAGGTGGTTTTCCAGGCTGGCCGCATCAGGTGGATTTGAAGCTGAGCATTCGCCTGGATGATCAACTGCATATCAGCCTGACCAGCCATAACCAGGGCACTGACACCGTCACCCTCAGCCAGGCGCTGCACAGTTATTTCGCGGTCAGCGATGTGCGCAATGTGCACGTTGAAGGGCTGGATGGCTTGAGCTACATCGAGACGCTGGATGACTGGAAAACCGTCACTCAGACCGGTGATCTGCAGTTTACCGGCGAGACCGATCGCATCTACCTCAATACTCCGACGACGCTGAGTATCGTCGACCCGGCGTGGGAGCGGTGCATTGAGCTGACCAGCAGTGGATCGCGCACGGCGGTGATCTGGAACCCGTGGATCGAGCGTGCGGCGGCGTTCAGCGATATGGCTGACGGTGGTTGGCAGCGGATGTTGTGCATCGAGACGGCGAATGTGATGGGTGATGTGGTGACACTGGCGCCGGGTGCGAGCCATACCTTGGCCGTGAGCATCGCCAGCAAATCCCTCTAACACTGCAGAACCACTGTGGGAGCGAGCCTGCTCGCGATGAGGCCATAACATCCAACATCAATGTTGGCTGTTACACCGCTATCGCGAGCAGGCTCGCTCCCACATTTTGATCACCTACAGATCTGATTCCTGCACCACCCGCACTTTCGCGGCATCCAGCGCATACGCCGCATCGGCCAGGTCGTTATTGACCGTCTCGATCTTCAACGTGCCAGTCACCCACAGCGGCGTGTAGATATCATCCAGCTTCAACCCCTTGGGATAGCGCACCAGCACCAACTGATTGGGCGGCGGTGGCGGCACGTGGATGCACGCGCCGGGATACGGCACAAGGAAGAACAGCGTACTACGGCCCTTGGCGTCGGACTCCAGCGGCACCGGGTAACCACCGATGCGGATGTTCTTGTCGTTCATCGACGGCACGGTTTTGGTCGAGTACATCACCGCCGGCAAGCCCTTGCTCTGCTTCATGCCACCCTTTGCGGTAAAGGTGCCATCGCCTTCGGGTGTGTTGTGGTCGATTTCGGGCATGGCTTCGAGGGCTTTTTGGTCCGACTTGGGCATCAGTTCGAGCCAGTCGGTTTCCGGCAGTTCGCCGGCATGGGCCAAACCACTGCCCAGTAAAAGGAGAGTCAACAGAAGACGGCGCATTGAGGTGCTCGGAAAAGGAAGGGCGATAAATCGCCGAGCATTCTAGCCCTCTCTGCGCGAGACGCAGAGGGGACTTTGTCGCTTTGGATCAGTTCTTTTTGATCAAGCCGTAGATCACCAGCAATACAACGGCGCCGACCAGTGCACCGATGAAACCTGCGCCTTGGCCGGCCTGGTAAATACCCAGAGCCTGGCCGCCATAAGTGGCTGCCAGCGAACCGCCGATACCGAGCAGGATGGTCATGATCCAGCCCATGCTGTCATCGCCCGGTTTCAGGAACCGAGCCAGCAGGCCGACGATCAAGCCGATAAAGATGGTTCCGATAATTCCCATGGCATTTCCCTCTGAATGATTTGGCGTGTCCTGTCTCACCAATAATGTTTCTCTTTTGACGAGTGGCTGTTGTTGCCAGGCAAGGCGCCGCGACGAGTCATACCTGGCTATGGCGAGGAGCGGCAACGCAGCATGGCGACAACAGACGCCGTCAAAAAGGAACAGTATTGGTGAGACAGGACACCTAGCCCAAAGCCTAGTCAGACTTTGGCATCCTGCCATGAGAGAACGGCGGCCCCTGAATGGTTCCGCCGCTGCCACATGAAACTATTTATTCGGCGATGAGCGCTTCGACCTTGAGGATCTGTGCCGCCAGCGTCTCGCGGTCCACACAGCGCAGGTTGGCGTGACCGACCTTGCGACCGGTCTTGAACGCCTTGCCGTAGTGGTGCAGATGGCAATCGGCAATCGCGATCACCTTCTCAACCGGCGGTACAACGCCGATGAAGTTGAGCATCGCGCTTTCGCCGACCTTGGCCGTCGACCCCAGCGGCAGACCGGCAACGGCCCGCAGGTGGTTTTCGAATTGGCTGCACTCGGCGCCTTCGGTGGTCCAGTGCCCGGAGTTGTGCACGCGCGGGGCGATTTCGTTGGCTTTGAGGCCACCGTCGACTTCAAAGAATTCGAACGCCATCACGCCGACATAATCCAGCTGCTTGAGCACGCGGCTGGAATAGTCTTCAGCCAACGCTTGCAACGGGTGGTCGGTGCTGGCCACGGACAGCTTGAGGATGCCGCTGTCGTGGGTGTTGTGAACCAGCGGGTAGAAGCGGGTTTCACCATCGCGGGCACGCACGGCGATCAACGACACTTCACCGGTGAACGGCACGAAGCCTTCCAGAAGGCAGGCAACGCTGCCAAGTTCCGCGAACGTGCCGACAACGTCTTCAGGTTTGCGCAGGACTTTCTGGCCCTTGCCGTCGTAACCCAAGGTGCGGGTTTTCAGCACGGCCGGCAGACCGATGGAGGCCACTGCGGCGTCCAGGTGGGCTTGCGACTGAATGTCGGCAAACGCCGGGGTCGGAATCCCCAGGTCCTTGAACATGCTTTTCTCGAACCAGCGATCACGAGCGATGCGCAGGGCTTCGGCGCTCGGGTAAACCGGCACGAATTGCGAGAGGAACGCCACGGTTTCAGCCGGGACGCTTTCGAATTCGAAGGTCACCAGATCGACTTCATCGGCGAGCTGACGCAGGTGATCCTGATCGCCGTAATCGGCACGCAGGTGTTCGCCCAACGCGGCTGCGCAAGCATCCGGCGCGGGGTCCAGAAAAGCGAAACTCATACCCAGCGGGGTGCCCGCCAGCGCCAACATGCGACCCAACTGGCCGCCACCGATTACACCGATCTTCATCGTCAACAACCTCAGGCGATGCGTGGGTCTGGATTGTCCAGGACGCTGTCTGTCTGCTCAGCACGGAAAGTTTTCAGCACTTCGTGGAACTGCGGGTGCTTGGCGCCAAGGATACTCGCCGACAGCAGCGCAGCGTTGATCGCGCCAGCTTTGCCGATGGCCAGGGTCGCAACCGGGATGCCTGCAGGCATTTGCACGATGGACAGCAGCGAATCGACGCCCGAAAGCATCGCCGACTGCACCGGCACGCCCAGCACCGGCAGGTGGGTCTTGGCCGCACACATGCCTGGCAAGTGGGCTGCGCCACCGGCACCGGCGATAATCACCTCAATGCCACGGGCCTCAGCCTCTTCGGCGTACTGGAACAGCAGGTCCGGGGTGCGGTGGGCAGAGACCACTTTCACCTCGTAAGGGATGCCGAGCTTTTCCAGCATATCGGCGGTGTGGCTAAGGGTGGACCAATCGGACTTGGAGCCCATGATCACGCCAACCAGTGCACTCATCGTCGTGCCTCTTCTCTCTGGGCGCCCGCAGGCGCGTCAAAAAACAACAAGCCACGCAGGATGCGTGGCTTGATTGTACGAATTATGGCCGGGCGAACCGGCCGAAGGCCGCGCAGTATACCGTAATGACGCAGATAAACAGCCCCCGTTGCGACCATCTGTCATACGGCGCAGAGTCCCGGTTTTATTGACTTGCGAGTCAGCCAAATGCACCACAATTCCCTTGTGGGAGCGAGCCTGCTCGCGATGGCGGTGTCACTGTCAACAATGATGCTGGATGTCAGGGCCTCATCGCGAGCAGGCTCGCTCCCACAGGGTTCATCATAAGGCTCATGAATTCTGCGCGGCACCGCCTTCAAGCTTGCGCCACAGTAGGCGCACGTTGGCCTTGCGCACCAGCGCACAGCGATACAGGCGGATCTCCAGCGGCACATGCCATTGCGGGCCGCCGCAAACCACCAGCTCACCACGAGCCAACTCGGCACGCACGCTCAGTTGTGGCACCCAGGCAATGCCCAATCCTTCCAGCGCCATGCTTTTCAGGCTATCGGCCATGGCGGTTTCGTAAATGGTGGTAAAGCGCAGCGCACGCTGGCGCAGCAGCATGTTCACTGAACGCCCGAGAAACGCGCCGGCGCTGTAGGCGAGCAAAGGCACGCTGGCTTCGCCTTCCAGATCAAATAGCGGCTTACCTTCGGCATCAGCGGCGCAAACTGGCAGCATCTCGGTGTGGCCAAGATGCAGAGACGGAAAAATTTCCGGGTCCATCTGCAACGCAGCATCGGGATCGTAAAACGCCAACATCAAATCGCAACCGCCCTCGCGCAAGGCATGCACCGCGTCACCGACGTTGGTTGCCACCAAACGCGTCGCGATATTCAGGCCTTCATTGCGCAACTGCGCGATCCAGCGCGGAAAGAAACCCAGCGCCAAAGAGTGAGCGGCGGCGACTTGCATCACTTCGCCCTGCCCGCCTTCCAGGTGATGAAGATGGCGTAACACTTCACCCAGCTGTTCGACCACGGTCCGCGCCGTCACCAGAAACAATTGCCCCGCCGCCGTCAGCTCGACGGGCGTGCGCGAGCGATTGACCAGTTGCAGCCCCAGCGCGGCTTCAAGGCTGCGGATCCGCCGGCTGAAGGCCGGCTGCGTCACGAAGCGTCGTTCCGCAGCCTGGGAGAAGCTGCGGGTGGCGGCCAGGGCGCTGAAGTCCTCAAGCCATTTACTTTCCAGATTCATCACGTCCTCCCGGACACGCACCAATTTAGGTCACACGCTCGCCGCGCACGCGGCGTCACACGGGCATTATGCCGAATGTGCATAGGCCAGTGTTTAACAGCATTGGCCGAAAATCATCCAAAAGCCTAGCATTTGCAGTGTTCCGGCACAGACCGGGTCCATATCGAGATGATTTCTATCATGTCCTCCGCTGCATCTTTCCGCACAGAAAAAGACCTGCTTGGCGTACTCGAAGTACCGGCTCAAGCGTATTACGGCATCCAGACCCTGCGAGCGGTGAATAACTTCCGCCTCTCGGGCGTTCCGATTTCGCATTACCCAAAGCTGGTTGTCGGCCTGGCGATGGTCAAACAGGCCGCCGCTGACGCCAACCGCGAACTGGGTCACCTGAGCGAAGCCAAGCACGCTGCCATCAGCGAAGCCTGTGCCCGTCTGATCCGCGGCGATTTCCACGAAGAATTCGTGGTGGACATGATTCAAGGCGGCGCTGGCACTTCAACCAACATGAATGCCAACGAAGTCATCGCCAACATTGCGCTGGAGGCCATGGGTCACCAGAAAGGCGAATACCAATACCTGCACCCGAACAACGACGTGAACATGGCGCAGTCGACCAACGACGCCTACCCGACCGCGATCCGCCTGGGTCTGCTGTTGGGTCACGACGCACTGCTGGCCAGCCTCGACAGCCTGATCCAGTCGTTTGCTGCCAAAGGTGAAGAGTTCAGCCACGTCCTGAAAATGGGTCGTACCCAACTGCAAGACGCCGTTCCGATGACCCTGGGCCAGGAATTCCGTGCATTTGCCACGACCCTGGGCGAAGACCTGGCGCGTCTGAAAACATTGGCACCTGAACTGCTGACCGAAGTGAACCTGGGCGGTACTGCGATCGGTACCGGCATTAACGCCGACCCGCGTTACCAGCACCTGGCCGTTCAGCGCCTGGCACTGATCAGCGGCCAACCGCTGGTCCCGGCTGCCGACCTGATCGAAGCCACGTCCGACATGGGCGCCTTCGTATTGTTCTCCGGCATGCTCAAGCGTACCGCGGTCAAACTGTCGAAGATCTGCAACGACCTGCGTCTGCTGTCCAGCGGCCCACGCACCGGCATCAACGAAATCAACCTGCCGGCGCGTCAGCCAGGCAGCTCGATCATGCCAGGCAAGGTCAACCCGGTTATCCCGGAAGCCGTCAACCAAGTGGCATTCCAGATCATCGGCAACGACCTGGCCCTGACCATCGCGGCCGAAGGTGGCCAACTGCAACTGAACGTGATGGAGCCACTGATCGCCTTCAAGATCTTCGACTCTATCCGTCTGCTGCAACGCGCCATGGACATGCTGCGCGAGCACTGCATCACCGGCATCACGGCCAACGAAGAACGTTGCCGCGAACTGGTCGAGCACTCGATCGGCCTGGTGACCGCACTGAACCCGTACATCGGCTATGAAAACGCCACCCGCATCGCCCGTATCGCCCTCGAAAGCGGCCGTGGCGTGCTGGAACTGGTGCGCGAAGAAGGCCTGCTCGACGACGCCATGCTCGCCGACATCCTGCGCCCGGAAAACATGATTGCTCCGCGTCTGGTGCCTCTGAAGGCTTAACCGAACGCAGGCTCTTGCTCTTTTAACGAAGAGCACCGAGAGCCACAACGCTCACCAGGTCGAGGGACTAGACACCTCTCACCTTTTGAGGGCTTGGGGATTTAATCCCCAGGCCCTTTTTTTTGATTTTTTTTCGGATGCGTCACTTCTGTAGGAGCACGACTTGCCGGCGATGGCGCCCTCACTATCGCCATCGCCGGCAAGCCGTGCTCCTACAGTAAAGCCACCTCGTTTTACCACTTGCACCAAAATCGGGCAGACGGACGGCACACTCATGGGTATAGTGCCGCCCCTCTTCGCATGAGCGGTCGTCGGTAACGAGGCCCAAACCCATGCGAAACCCGAACTAATAACAAACCTGCAATAAGGGACCGGGACGAACACGCGCCTCACCTCTTGTGCCACGCGCACAGCGGTTAACGCGATGTTTCTGCCTGCCCAACATTTGTCTACACAAAAAACAGCGAGGAATAATCCATGCTCGAAGTCATTAACGACTTCCTCTCAGGGAAAGTACTGATCGTGCTCATTGTCGGGCTCGGTAGCTACTTCACGATCCGCTCGCGTTTCGTTCAATTGCGTCACTTCTTCCACATGTTCTCGGTATTCGGCGACAGCCTCAAAAGCAGCGCCGGGCAACTCAGTTCGTTCCAGGCCCTGATGCTCAGTCTTGCCGGTCGTGTCGGTGCAGGCAACATCGCGGGTGTCGGTATTGCCGTGACCCTGGGCGGTCCTGGCGCGGTGTTCTGGATGTGGGTGACCGCGCTGGTCGGCATGTCCAGCAGCTTCTTCGAATGCTCCCTCGGCCAGCTCTACAAGCGCTGCGATTCCGACGGCACCTACCGCGGCGGCCCGTCCTACTATATTCAGCATGGCCTGCAGAAACGCTGGTTGGGCATGATCATGGCGTTCCTGTTGCTGGTGACCTTCGGGTTCGCCTTCAACGGCCTGCAATCCCACGCCGTGACTCACTCGCTGAACAACGCCTTCGGCCTCGACACCACTTACACCGGCATCGCGCTGGCGGTATTGCTGGGCCTGGTGTTTATCGGCGGGATCAAGCGCATCGCCAAGGTCGCCGACCTGTTGGTGCCGGTGAAAACCCTGGTGTACATCGGCGTGACCATCTACGTGATCGTGCTGCAATTCGATCACGTACCCGGCATGCTGATGACCATCGTCAAAAGCGCTTTCGGTCTCGACCAGGCGTTTGGCGGTCTGATCGGCAGCGCGATTGTCATGGGCGTGAAGCGTGGCGTGTTCGCCAACGAAGCGGGCCTGGGCAGTGCGCCTAACGTAGCCGCCGTGGCCTCAGTCGAGCACCCGGTTGCTCAGGGTGTAGTTCAAGCGTTCAGCGTGTTCCTCGACACCTTCGTGATCTGCACCTGCACCGCGTTGTTGATCCTGCTCTCGGGCTTCTACACCCCGGGCTTCGAAGGCGACGGCATTGCCCTGACCCAGAACTCCCTGGCCGCCGTGGTCGGTGACTGGGGCCGGATGTTCATTTCCGTGGCCCTGTCGTTGTTCGTGTTCACCTCGATTCTCTACAACTACTACCTGGGCGAGAGCAACCTGCGTTTCCTGATCGGTGAAAACCGCAAGGCGCTGATCGGTTACCGCGCACTGGTGTTGGTGTTGATCTTCTGGGGGGCCATCGAAAACCTGAGCACCGTGTTCGCCTTCGCCGACATCACCATGACCATGCTGGCGTTTGTGAACCTGATCGCGCTGTTCCTGCTGTTCAAGGTCGGCATGCGCATCCTGCGTGACTACGATGACCAGCGTGCGGCCGGGATCAAGACCCCGGTGTTCGATTCGAGCCAATTCGCCGACCTGGACCTTGATCTGAAAGCCTGGCCGGCCAACCCGCCAGCGCCAGCCCCGACAGCAACAACCGAGTCGCAAGGCGTACCCGCAGCGCAACGCTGATCGGTTAAAGTGCGTTATCCCATGTGGGAGCGAGCCTGCTCGCGAATGCGGACTGACATTCAATATTGATGTCGACTGACACACCGCTTTCGCGAGCAGGCTCGCTCCCACAGGAACTCATTGTTCTCGGAGAACTTCCATGAATGCCTCGACCTACCCTGCCGCCCAGCACGTCATGGTGCTTTACACCGGTGGCACCATCGGTATGCAAGCCAGCGCTCACGGCCTGGCCCCGGCGTCCGGTTTCGAAGCGCGGATGCGTGAATACCTGCACAGCCAGCCTGAGTTGGTGGTGCCGCAGTGGCGCTTTCGCGAGATGTCGCCACTGATCGACAGCGCCAACATGACCCCGGCGTACTGGCAGCAACTGCGCGAAGCCGTGGTTGATGCGGTTGATGTGCAGGGCTGCGACAGCGTGCTGATCCTGCACGGCACCGACACCCTGGCCTACAGCGCGGCGGCCATGAGTTTTCAGTTACTCGGCCTGCATGCCCGCGTGTGTTTCACCGGATCCATGCTGCCAGCGGGCGTGACCGATAGCGATGCCTGGGAAAACCTCAGTGGCGCGTTGGTTGCCCTCGGCCATGGCCTGGCACCAGGCGTCCATTTGTACTTCCACAGCGAACTGCTGGACCCGACTCGTTGCGCGAAAGTGCGCAGTTTCGGTCGTCATCCGTTCAAGCGGCTGGCGCGTCAGGGTGCAGGAGTGAAGGCTTCTTCGATTCCGACGCAACTGAACTACAACCAGAACAAGACACTGGCGAAGGTCGCGATACTGCCGTTGTTCCCTGGTATCGGCGCCGAGATTCTGGATGGTCTGCTCGCCAGCGGCATTCAGGGGCTGGTGCTGGAGTGTTACGGCAGCGGCACCGGGCCGAGCGACAACCCCGAGTTTCTCGCCAGCCTGGAACGGGCGCGGGACAAGGGCGTGGCGGTGGTCGCGGTGACGCAGTGCCATGAAGGTGGCGTTGAGCTGGACGTGTACGAGGCCGGCAGCCGTTTGCGTGGCGTTGGCGTGCTGTCGGGTGGCGGCATGACCCGTGAGGCCGCGTTCGGCAAGTTGCATGCGCTGTTGGGTGCCGGACTCAACACCGCCGAAGTTCGGCAGCTTGTAGAACTCGACCTCTGCGGCGAACTGAGCTGACACCACACAACCCATTGTAGGAGTGAGCCTGCTCGCGATAGCGGTCGTCCATCCAACATGGGTGCTGACTGACACACCGCCATCGCGAGCAGGACTCAGGTTCGTCGCGCGGCATATAACTTGCTGCGTTACAGTCATCCCAAGGCTGGAAGCCACCCATGCTCCACTCCCACCTCACCACCCTCAATGCCGTCTCCCTAGTGCTCAACACCTTCAAGGATCAAGGTCTGTCCAGCGAGGACTTGCTCGCCGGAAGCGGCATCAGCGCGGCGGATTTGAACCGGGCGGACACGCGCATCACCACCAATCAGGAGATGCAGGTCTGCGCCAACGCGGTCGCCCTCAAGCGTGATATCGGTCTGGAACTCGGCCGGCGAATGCACGTTTCGTCCTACGGCATGCTCGGTTATGCCCTGCTCACCAGTGCCACTTTCGGTGACGCTTTGCGTTTGGCGATTCGCTATCCGGCGTTGTTGGGAACACTTTTCGAGCTGAGCCTGGAAGACGACGGCGAGCGTGTCTGGTTCGTGGCGGCGGATTACCGGGAAAGCCCGGCGATGGCAGTGTTCAATGCCGAGTTCTGTCTGGTGTCGTTGAAAGTGATCTGCGACGACCTGCTCAGTCACCCACTGCCGCTGTTGGCCGCGCGCTTCGAACACTCGGCGCCGGATTACCAGGCGACCTACGCCGACCACTTCGATTGCTCGCTGAACTTCGAAGCACGGAACAACGCGTTTGCTTTCGACCGCTGCAGGCTCAACCAGCCCTTGCCGCTCGCCGACGTCATCACCCATCAGGCCATGGCCGAACGCTGCCGCAAACAGAACACCGAGTTCACCGGTCGCCAGGCCTGGCTGGGGCGGATTCGGCAGTTGCTCAGCACGCAATTGAATGCAGCGCCGGGACTTGAAGGGTTGGCTGAGCAGATGAATTGCTCGGCGCGTACGTTGCGTCGACACCTCAAGGATTCGGGTTGCAGCTATCAGGAATTGCTCGATGAGCTGCGCTTCGAGCAGGCCAAGCAAATGCTCTGTGAAGACAAACTGCCGATCTACCAGATCGCCGAGACGCTGGGCTTCAGCGAGACGGCGAGCTTCCGTCATGCGTTTGTGCGCTGGAGTGGTGTGGCGCCGAGTCAGTTCCGGCCACACCGATAAACCCTGTGGGAGCGGGCTTGCCCGCGAAGAGGTCAGTACATCCAACACATCTCCATTGGTTGGAACACCGCTCTCACAGGAAGGGGGGGGGGCGAATTTCGGTCAAACCTTTTGGCCATATCAATCCCCTTTTGGCCTTTCCTGCCGTTCTCTCAAACCCCGCCTGCCGCAAGACTGTGTTCAACCGAACCAGCCTGCGGAGAACAAGAAAATGCTGACGATCTACTCGGACGATCACCACCTGCACCACGGCCGATGCGAATTGATAGACGGGCAACTCAAGCCCTGCTTCGAAATGCCGTCGCGCGCCGACCATGTGTTGCAACGCGTGCAAAACCAAAATCTCGGCCCGGTCGAAGCACCGCAGGATTTCGGCCTTGACCCGATCGCACGCATCCACAGCCGCGACTACCTCGACTTCTTCAAGGGCGCTTGGGCACGCTGGACCGAATTCGATACTGACGGCGACTTGCTGCCCTACACTTGGCCGACCCGAACCCTGCGCTCCATTAAACCCACCAGCCTGCACGGCCAGCTCGGCTACTACAGCTTTGACGCCGGCGCACCGATCACCGCCGGTACGTGGCAAGCGGCATACAGCGCGGCGCAAGTGGCGCTGACCGCCCAAGCGCAGATCCAGCGCGGCGCGCGCAGTGCCTTCGCCCTGTGTCGTCCACCGGGACACCACGCCGCCAGCGATTTGATGGGCGGTTATTGCTACCTCAACAACGCCGCCATCGCCGCTCAGGCCTTCCTCGATCAGGGCCATAAAAAGATCGCGATCCTCGACGTCGACTACCACCACGGCAATGGCACCCAATCGATTTTCTATGAGCGCAGCGACGTAATGTTCACCTCGATCCACGGCCACCCGGAAGCCGAATTCCCGTTCTTCCTCGGCTATGAAGACGAGCTGGGTGAAGGCCCGGGCGAAGGGTTCAACTTCAACTACCCGTTGCCCGCAGGTAGCGGCTGGGAAACGTGGAGTGCTGCCCTGGATCAGGCTTGCCAAGAGATCGAAAAATACGGCGCCGACATTGTCGTCGTCTCCCTTGGCGTCGATACATTCAAGGACGACCCCATCTCCCAATTCAAACTCGACAGCCCCGATTACCTGGCCATGGGCGAGCGCATCGCGCGTCTCGGCAAGCCGACGCTGTTCGTGATGGAAGGCGGTTACGCGGTAGAAGAAATCGGCATCAATGCCGTGAACGTACTCGAAGGTTTTGAAAGCGCCCAATGAGGAATTAGAACAATGAACAGACTCAAGCGTTTTATCATTCCCACCCTGTGCGCCACGGTGCTCAGTGGTGCGGTTCATGCTGAAGAACGAACGTTGCGCGTCTACAACTGGTTCGACTACATCACCCCCAAAGCGCTGGAAGACTTCAAGGCTCAGAACCCCCAGACCAAACTGGTCTACGACATTTTCGACACTAACGAAGCGCTGGAGGCCAAACTCCTGACCGGCAACTCCGGTTACGACGCGGTGGTGCCGTCCAACGTGTTCCTTGCCAAGCAGATCGAAGCCGGCGTGTTCCAGCCGCTGGACCGCAGCAAACTGCCGAACTGGAACCACCTCGATCCGAAGCTGATGAAGCTGATCGAAGCCAACGACCCGGGCAACAAATTTGCCGTACCGTATATGTACGGCACCATCCTGATCGGCTTCAACCCGGACAAGGTCAAAGCCGCGTTGGGGGAGAACGCGCCGGTGGACAGCTGGGATCTGATCTTCAAGGAAGAAAACATCAGCAAGCTCAAGCAGTGCGGCGTCGCCCTGCTCGACTCGCCATCGGAGATCCTGCCGCTGGCCCTGCAACACCTCGGCCTGGACCCCAACAGCAAGAAGCCGGCGGACTATGACAAGGCTGAAGCCCTGTTGATGAAGATCCGCCCGTACATCACCTACTTCCACTCTTCGAAGTACATGGCCGATATCGCCAACGGTGACATCTGCGTCGCGGTCGGTTATTCCGGCAGTTTCTCCCAGGCCGCCAACCGCGCCAAGGAAGCCAAGAATGGTGTGATCGTCGACATGCGCCTGCCCAAAGAAGGCGCTCCGATCTGGTTCGACATGCTCGCGATTCCCAAAGGCGCGAAGAACCCGGAAGACGCCTACACCTTCATCAACTACTTGCTGCAACCTCAAGTGATTGCACCGGTCAGCGACTTCGTCGGTTACCCGAACCCGAACAAGGACGCCACGGAAATGGTCGACCCGGCGATCCGCAACAACCCGAACCTGTACCCGACCGAAACTGCGATGAGTACGCTTTACACCCTGCAACCACTGCCGCGCGATGCCGAACGTGCGCGGACCCGGGCCTGGACCAAGATCAAGTCAGGCACCTGACACATTGTTGAAAATGGAAGACCCGCCCCAGAGCGGGTCTTTTTTTGCCCGCGATAACTATCTACCACCTCTCACCTTCGACAGCCCTCTACCTTGCCCCGATACAGCGCGGCCCAGTGGTCCGCGTCCTCATCGGCACAAAGGAAACGGCCATGCCCGACACCTCGTCCACCCGCTCCGAAGATGTATTGACCCAACTGGTCACTGGCCCCTCGCTCTGGGAAGTGGCGTCGAACGCGCTGCGCGCGGCGCTCGACACCGCCTACCCGAGCCTGGGTATCGATCCGGCCAAGGCCATGGTCGTGACACCGACCTGGACCGTCACCGAAAGCCAGGTCACGCCCGGCCCGCGCCGGATCGAATCGTTGACCGATGTGTTGGTGCGGCTCACGCTGGCAGCAGAGACTGCGACCTATATTGACGGGGAACACTTCCTGACTCTGCAACCGGGGGTAGAGCCTGCGATCCAGTTACCGGTCAAGATCGACGGCATCGGCCGGTTGATCAATCAACTGATCCCGCTGCTGTTCGTGTCCTGGCAAGAGCAGCAACTGGATTACTGGAACCAGCAGACAGAAGACGAAACAGCCCGCTGGCACCAACTCTCGAGCTCACTGCACAATCTCTGGAACATCGAGCAGGTTTCAGGCTGGGATGCGGATCAAAAAGCCATGGCACTGGCCTTGTTCAACCACCCGGATAAAGCCACCCGACAGCGCAACGACCCCTACACATCAAGGGCCTGTCTGATCGACGTCGATGAACCGGACAAGCATCTGTGGCTGCTGGATGTGGCCGTACTGGTGGGCACGCTGGGCAAGCGCACGCTGGTGATCAGCCACTCGATCACGGAGGGCTTCAAGCGTTACGATTCGCTGGAATCATTCGGTGAAACACTGCCAGCACGCGTTACATCCACGACGGACTCACGCGCGTTGCGATGGCGTTTGTATGAGCCCACCGGCCACTTTTTCGACCATCAAGCCAGTGCTCTGATCGCGCTTGAAATCGCTGCCATCGGCCAGCTTCAAGACACCATTTGGAAAGGGCGACCTGCGCATCGAGCCCCTACGGCGATCAGAAATCGCAAGAACTTTGACGAAGGGCGCATCAACCGGATCGAGCACTTGCTGCCCGACTGGCTGCTCAGCGCTCAACCGGCGGACCTGACCTGCTACAGCCGACACTTGATGGACCTGGCGCAGCTTCGGGAGCAACAGGCAGGTAAATCCTTTCTGGATGACATTCCACCGCTCCCGGCATTTACGCTGCAAGCACTGAAGGACCAAGTGCTGAAGGATCACCCGGAGGCAACGCACGCCAGACTCGAAACGATTGAACTCAGCATCACCAGCCCGGTGATCCTGGGCGCCATTGCCATACCGGGTAAAACCGAAACCGTCACACTGTCGCTGATCGACCTGGCCTTGCAGAATCTGATTGCCGTTCCGTTGGGCAACAAGACCGTTTCCCGCACCGACGGCAGCGCCGTTGAGACCTGGATGACACCGGCCTACCTGGAAAAGCTGGTCACCGAGGTCAACATCGGTGAAGCCTATCCCATGCTGATCAAGCAGAAACTGCTCGGCGACGCGAAGGAAATACAACGTCGGCAAAACCTGTTCGCCAGCCACCTGCGCATCCAGCTGCCACTCCAGACGCTGCAGCACAAAATTCGTGGCGAGGCCGGTATCGACGATCAGGGTTACCGGTACGTGGTCGCGGCGATGCAGGAAAAGCCTACCGAGCGTTTTGTGGACGGCCAGGAAATCATTATTCGTCCGCTGGCGTTCATTCCCGGGGGCCGTATAAGCAACAAGGCCGACGAGGTTGCCAACATGTTCGTCATCGGGCCACGTTTCGCCGACAAGGGTCCCTGCCTGCTCTTTCGCCCACTGCTCGATCCCCCGCTGTTGCAATATCCCCGCGAAACCAACCTGCTCTATGCGATCAAACATCACCAGACGCTTCGTCAATCCGTGCTGGCCTGGTTGCCGGACGATGTGCGTTTCAACTACTCACAGTACGTGTTTCCCGGCCAGTTGCCGTCGGTCTGGACGATCTTGCAGTGGCTGGTCGATCCAACGTCGGCACTCGGCATGATGGGCGCCGTGACGCTAGTGGCAACACCTCTGGCGCAACCTGCACTGTCGACGCTGTTCACCGCCAATGCCAACGCGATGATCACCCTGGCGGACCGGCAGTCGGTCTCCAATGCCGAAAGTCGTTGGCAGACCCTCAAGCATGGGGCATGGGCGCTATTCAACATTGCACTGCCATTCCTGGGCAAACCGGCTGCCAGTGCGGCCTGGGTCTGGCAAATCATGAGCGACCTGGAGGATGCGAATGAAGCCAGCGAGAAAGGTGACAGTGACGATGCATGGGCGGCATTGACCGACCTGTTCCTGTCACTGGGCATGGTCCTGGCCCATTACGCAGCGACGCGCCACACCGCCAGCCGCGTGGTTGAGAAGGAGGCTTTGACGCTGGAGCAGCAGCCGACACCGACGCCGATAACCACCGTGACCCGCTTACCCGATATCACCGCTCAACAGTTGCCAGCGAATCACACGAACCACTTGTACACCCATGGTGCCCTCGCTCGAACAAGCCTGGGGACGCTGCTGGACGGGCTGGCCATCACAAGACCTGCAGGCCTGGCGAGCCCCTCGACCGAAGTCGGTCCCCACCGTTTTTTGAGCCCGCTCAACAATAAATGGTACGCCCAGGTTGGCCAACGCTGGTTCGAAGTCATGGTCAACGACAACGAATTCGTGCAAATCGTCGATAGCCGTCAGTCCCCACCCGGGACTGGCCCCCTGCTGACCCATTCCGCAAACGGACAATGGGTCGTCGACACACGCTTGAGGTTGCGCGGGGGTGGCCGTAGCCGAAAAGAATTGGTGCGGGAAAATGCACGGCGTAAAGAGGAGCTGCGAAAGCAACTGGAGACCTTCGATACGACCAAGATGGCGCTGAAGAGCGCACTTGAATCCGCCGAGAAAGCGGCCGCCCCATCCGCATCAGGCGTTGATGATCCCAATGGTCGCAGACTGATCGAAACGCTGGAAAAACAGCTGGCCGTTTATGACGTCTACATTGAACAGCTCAAAGCATTCAACGTGCTTGAGTCCATCATCAACTACCGCGCTGTCCTGGTCAGTTGTCTGGATCAACAGCTATTGCTGACGGAGATGTGGTTCAACCGACAAAACGCTGTGTTTGGCACATGCATGCGTCGCTCGTTGGCTCTGTTTGACGGAGAGCCGAACGAAGCCACCCAGACACGACGCCAGGTTCATCAACAGACCAGCGACATGACCCAGGGCTTTATCGACAAAATCGAGTTTGCCCAGGCCCGGATCGACGAGTTGAAACGCTTGGGCAGAGAAGGTGCCGAAGCCGCCAGGGAGTACACGAAAGGACTGCCTGTCTTTGACCTGCACGACCTGAAGCTGTTTCAGATCAGCCTCGCTCAAGAGCTCTGCCTTAACGACACCGGCACGGTCGCCACTGAGGCTGCCCGTCAGTCCCTGGTAACCCTTGTCGAAGACGCGGGCCTCACCATCCAGTCGACACTGGACCTCACCAAGGATAATCCCCTGTCGCTACCCGAACGGATTGAAGGTTTCAGCGACCTGGTGGAACAGTTCACCACCATCGACCAACGTATTCTCGACTTGCCCGACGAGTACCCCGGGCAGTTGCTGCAACCGTCACTGGACCTGATGCGTCAGCGTATCGAAGTGTTCAATGAGCGCGCCGTGAAACACCTGTCGGGGTTGCTGCATGAGCGAAAGACCCTCGAACCGGTTCCGGGACCATCGCGACCGGTAATGGCACCGCATCGCCTCATCAAAACGCGGTTCAAAGGCTCCGTCGTCGGCAAGCCGCGAACGCGCGCGAACCCCACCGACACCGATCTGGTCGACGTGACCTCCCCTCTCACGGGGAAGGTGATCGCGACGTTCCATGAGAAAACCCCCGGCGTCTGGGTCGAGCATGTGCCTGTCAAAACGGCCGTGCCCACCGCCATTCCACCAACGCTGACAGTCAGCCTGCAAATCGGTGAAGCATTGCTGGCACAGCAGGAATCATTCATCCGACGTACCGAGGCGCACTCAAAAGGTGATCGACGTATTCCGCTGGAAATTGAGGAAATGTTTCATCAGCAGGCCCACCGAATGGAGGCAGCGGCGGACGCTATCGAGAAAGCCCTGACTAACAGCAATTCCACCGAAAGCGGTCCGGGATCGGCGGTCACCGTCAGCAAACAACTGATCGATGGAGCGGTCGCGCTTTACAAAAAAGGCACCGATATCCGTATCAGCATGACCAAGCGACAGCTGCCCACTGCTGGGCGTGTTGAATGGCTGCACAGCAAGGGCGAGGTAACCATCCACAGGATCGGCAAACCACTGCCGGAGCATCGACGCTTGAAGGGACCGCGCAAAGACTTTCTGGATGAGTACGAGATTCGTGATCACCAAACCCGCGAAGTCCTTTGGTATGCGCACTTTCATTACCCGACCTCGGATAGCCCAAGACCCGCCTTCACTGCAGCGCATTTGAAGACCGTCGAACAACGCGGATCAGGCGGGGCCTATGAAAAGCACACCCACTTGAATGCACTTCAAGCCATTGCCATTTATCGCGCTGAAATCAACCATCGCCTGGCCGGTGCGATCTTCTTCTTGTAGGTAGATCAGCGCCAGACCTTTTTCAGACGCCCGAGCGCAGCACTGATCGCCGCCTCGGGTACAGCCGCAAAACCCAGGACCAGCCCGGCACGCTCGTCCACCGGTGTCTGTGAGTCCGGCAACCAGTAGCTGCTAAGCGCATTGATTTCGACATCGACACTGGCGGCTTTTTCCACCAGTTCGCGCTCACGGGCTTGAGAGTCGACTGCGACCGTCAAATGCAGTCCTGCCGCGACACTCGGCAGGCTGCCAATGCCGGGGATGTCCTTCGGCCAACCAGCCAGCAACGTATTTCGCCGACTCAGGGCGGCACGACGCATGCGGCGGATATGCCGCTGAAAATGCCCGGAGGCCATGAACTCGGCCATCACCGCTTGAGTACTCACTTCGGAATGCCGGACGTCCACCGCCCGCCGCTGAGAGAACGCCTGCACCAACGCCGGCGGCAACACCAGATACCCCAGGCGCAGCGCCGGGAAGGCGACTTTGCCAAAGGTCCCGACGTACAAAACCCGTCCTTGTCGATCGAGTGCCGCCAACGGCGCCAGTGGCGCGCCGCTGTAACGGTATTCGCCATCGTAGTCGTCCTCGACAATCCAGCCTTGGGTGCGTTCGGCCCAGGCCAGCAATTCGAGGCGCCGTGCCAGACTCATCACCACCCCGGTCGGGTATTGATGCGACGGCGTGACATACGCCAGACGACAGTCCTCGAGCGCAGCCAATTCGCGACAGTCGACACCCTCGCTGTCCACCGCCACACCGTGCAGTCGCGCACCCGCCACGGCGAACGCATGACCCGCCGCCCGGTACCCCGGATTCTCAATCGCCACCCCATCGCCGGGCTCCACCAACAGCTGTGCACAAAGGCTAATCCCCTGCTGCGCGCCACTGGTGATCACTATTTGCTCAGCCGAACACTGCATGCCGCGTGAACTGCGCAAATAGGCAGCAATCATTCCACGCAGGCGTTCATCGCCCGCCGGATCGCCATAACACAGTTGCTGCAAATCCGGTTTACGCCAGAAAGCCGCATTCAGCTTGGCCCAGACCTCGAATGGAAACAGATCAAATGCCGGAACGCCGACCCGAAATGCACGCGGCGGGCCACTCGGTGGCAGGGCTAAATGGTTCTTTTCAACGCGTCCCAAAGCGCTGCTGTGGATAACTTTACTGGATGAAATCACAGGTAAACCGAGCCAATTTGTGGGTAAGGCTGTGGGTAACCCTGTTGACAACCCTGTGGATACTTTTGTGGATAATTTTTTGGCAGGGATCGCGGTTTGGGGCAGTTGAGCAATGTAAGTCCCGTCACCCACACGCCCTTCGATAAAGCCTTCGGCATAGAGCTGATCGTAGGCTCGCACGACACTGTTGCGAGAAATCGCCAGCGCCGCCGCCAGATCCCGGCTGGCCGGTAAACGTGTGCCGCTGGCCAATCGCCCGTCCAGCACTCGCAGACGCAAGGCTTGGTAGAGCTGACGACTCAGGCCCTGACGGCGATCAAGTTCGATACCGGCAGGGTTGAACGATAAGGAAAGCGGCGCATCGGTCATGGCAATGGACCTATGAAATTGGTCATTAATGGCTCTTACAACAGACCAATAGCCTGCCTAGGATGGAGGCATTCGCCAAGGGATATTTCCATGTACAACCCCAGCAGCTTTGCCATCAAAGATTTGGATGAACTGCGCCAGCAGATCCTCGGCACCCGCCTCGCCATGGTGGTTACCCACGGCGAGCAAGGCCTGCAAGCCAGTCATCTGCCGCTGTTGTTCAAACCTGACGAAGGTCCGAATGGCACCCTCTACGGCCACTTCGCCCGGGCCAATCCTCAGTGGAAGGAATTGCAGAACGGCGCTGAAGCGCTGGTGATCTTTGCCGGAGCCGACGCCTACGTCAGTCCCGGTTTTTATCCGAGCAAAGCCGAGCACGGCAAAGTCGTGCCAACCTGGAACTACGTCGCGGTACACGCCTACGGCACCGCCGACGTATTCACCGATGCCGAACGCCTGCTCAACCTGGTCAGCGCGTTGACTGATCGCCACGAAGCCGGCCGCGCCCAGCCGTGGAAGGTCGCCGACGCGCCCGCTGACTACATCGACGGCATGCTCAAAGCGATTGTCGGGTTTGCCCTGCCGATCCAGCGCCTGGAAGGCAAACGCAAACTCAGCCAGAACCGCAGCGCCGAAGACATCGCTGGTGTGCGCGAGGGGCTCGCCGCCAGCCCCGATGTGCACGATCAGGCCCTCGCCCACTTGATGCGTTAAGGAATGAACATGAGTCAGATTGAAATCCGCCAGGTCAGCGCCGACGACCACGCCGCCTGGCTGCCGCTGTGGCACGCCTACCTGCGCTTTTACAACACCGAGTTGCCCGAGGCGGTCACTGACAGCACCTGGCAACGCATGCTCGACCCGACTGAACCGACGCACTCAGCGTTGGCGTGGATCGATGGCAAAGCCGTCGGCATGGTGAACTTCATCTACCATCGCTCGAACTGGAGCATCGAAAATTCCTGCTACCTTCAAGACCTGCTGGTAACACCAGAAACCCGCGGCACCGGCATCGGCCGCAAGCTCATCGAATTCGTCTACGCCACCGCGAAAGCGGACGGTTGCGGCAAAGTCCACTGGCTGACCCACGAAACCAACGCCACTGCGATCCAGCTCTACGAGCGCATCGCCGAACGCCCCGGTTTCATCCAGTTTCGTAAAGCCCTTTAAGGTTCAAGGAGAACACCATGTCGATTTCACTCGCGGACTGGAAAGGTGCCCCGGCACCCACTGTTGAAACGATCGAAGGGCGTTTCATTCGCCTGGAAAAACTCGACCCGGCGCGTCATGGCGAGGGGTTGTTCAAGGCCTTGCAGGGCCCGGGTGGCGATCCGAAACTCTGGGACTATTTGCCTTATGGGCCTTTCCCGGAACGCAGTGCATTCAATGACTGGCTGAACAACCATGCGGCCAACATTGACCCGTATTTCTTCAGCGTGATCGACCGTGTCAGCGGTGAGGTGCAGGGCATTCTCAGCCTGATGTCGATCGTACCGACGCAAGGCCGCATCGAAATCGGCCATGTCACTTTCGGCGCACCGATGCAGCGCTCACCGAAAAGTACCGAGGCGATTTATCTGCTGGCCAAGGAGTCGTTTGCGCTGGGATATCGACGCCTGGAGTGGAAGTGCAACAACGACAACGCCCGCTCCAAATACGCGGCCGAGCGATTGGGGTTCAGTTTTGAAGGGGTTTTCCGCCAGCACATGGTGGTCAAGGGGCAGAACCGCGATACCGCGTGGTATTCGATTCTGGACTCTGAATGGCCACCGATTGGCGCAGGGTTTGAGCGGTGGTTGAGCGATGAGAACCAGACGGGATCGGGGCAGGTGAAAACGTTGGTGGAGTGTCGCGGGTAAGCGCCTACGGTTTTTAGTCGTACCTGTGGCGAGGACTCCCTCGCCACACATTTTTTGCTCTTGGGTCAGTTCAAGTCGCGCCGAATCCGCACTACCCCCATCTTCAGGCCAAACGGTCTGAAGACTGCATTCAGCGATTTCAATGTTTGATTCCCTTCTCCATGTTCGATATGCACCAGCGTGCGTACTGAGATTTTGCACATTTTTGCGAATTGGGTCTGGTGCAGACCGGTAACCTCGACTCGTAGCCGGCGAACTGCTTCGCTTATTTCGAGAGTACCTTGAGCCAGCGCTTCCTGGATGTTTTCTATAAGCACAGTGCGTTCGGCAACAGTCATGCTCATTTCAGGCCCCACTCTTTCAAACGCTGCTCGAGATTTCTCAATGCAATTTGCGGGTGATTCATAGTCACCTCTGGCAAGCCGCTAGCAGCGAGAATATCGGGGAGTGCCATGAGATGCTTGGCATCCCCCCGCAGTCGCTCAAAGGAATCCTGCGCTTCATTTAACGCTGCCAGCGGATCATCCGGATCAGCAATATCGGCCAAAGCACGACACACCCCACGCCAATCAACATCCCCCGCTCGTTCCAGGTCTTTTGGCCATTTGGTTGTACGCGTTACACCTTCATCGTCCATCACCATAGGTGCCAAATCATAGATGGGTGCCAGACGAAAAGAGGCTGTATCACGGATGATTGCGGTGTTGCGACCATGGTTATCTGAGTTGCCGAGGATTTTATTGATCAGCTCCCGACGCAAATAGTCAGCTACAAGGTTCGGGATTTGGTCCGCCTGCCCCGCATCACACCAAAATCCCGCAAGTAACCGGATGACTTCCATGTGATCCATCGAACTACCTTGCGTGGTTATTTGTGCCAGTGAGTAGATCGACTCCACGGAAAAACGCTCGACACCATGAGGGGTCACTTGCCTATCAAAACGCCGCATCCACAGGCTGGGCTTGGTCGCCTCTTCCAAGGCCAATCCCTGTTCTGCGACCGTTTCGATGCCTAGTTTTTGTAGTGCTTTGTAGTAGTGGTATTCGCCTCTGAGAATGTCCTGATCATTGTGCGTTCCTTTATTGCGAGAAAACTTGACGAACCAGTGCTGGATGACGTCTGCATCACCGAGTACCGCATCAGGATAAAAATCCCCGTCCTTACCCTGAGCCAACAAGAGTTTTGGCGCCTCGCCACCTGCTCCCGTTGCCCCACCAATTGCGGCACCCTGCTCGTAGGCACACTCGAGAAACCGGGTTTCGTAGCCGAAGTTGCATCGGCTTTCGAAACCTTTTTCGGGGCTGTCGAAGCTGAAGACCATGGCGTCGAGCCATTTTCCTTTCGTGTAGATCTGTAAAGTCAGGTTATACACGCCGCCACCACCTGCATTTAAATGCATATGAAAAGGTTATTAACGATCAAAAATGCAAAATAATGCAGAGTTAACGCGCCACGTGTTTGCGCTCGGGTCGCAGTGCTCAGTGTGGATGGCAGTTCTCTGGTCGAGGCAGCCTGGTGCCGCTGCCGGCGACTCGTTTTTTTGTAAGAAAAGGTCGTTGGTTCGACGCGTTAAAAATCACTGCGCCCCAACAATGGACGATTTTCTACATCGAGCTATCTGACACCGCCCGCAAACCCTCCGGAACCGCCTGACATCGGTATCCAAGGCCGAAATTTAGAGTTTGACCTCCACTCAAATGAGGTCGAACCCGATGTCCATTCAGCACACATTTCGCCCACAAAACCTGGCATTGGCCATTGCGCTTGCGTTGGGTTGCACTGAGTTTACAAACGCTCAACAACTGCCAGAACAAGCAGAGTCGACAAGCTTCGTTGAGGTAACCCAGCTTCCAGAGGCTACGCCGGCGGACCCGCTTGCCCGGCTTCAAGCCTTTACAGGCGCGGCCGGCACATTCACGTCTGAGATTGATTCGCCTCAACCCGCACTTCGGGGTGTGTCCGTGAAGCCGCAAGACCGGGATGACCTCATCATCGTCAAGAACGGTGGCAGCTTCGAAGGCCGCGTCGAGGGAGGTAAAGGTACCAACGTCATCCAGCTCATCGGCACTGATGGCGGGCAGCTTGGGAACACTCGTAACTTCAACAGCCTGTACGTTTCGGCGGGATCGTGGACGCTGACCAGTTCAGGAGATTTCAAAGACGAAGTTGCGGTGCTTGATAAGGGCATTCTGACCAATAATGGAAAAATCAAAGGCAAGGCCAGTGCGGCCGGGCAGCTCTTCAACAATGGCGAGATAAAGGGAATCGTGACGGTTGAGAATGGCGGTCAGTTTGCTGGCAAAGGTACTGTCGGTGGTTTGGAGGTTCTGGGTCAGCTCAACATCGATAGAGTGCAAGGCGCCCCATCGGTCAAAGGCGATTTGAACCTTTCCAGCTCTGGCGTACTTGCGTACGAGGTCTCCCCCGATGGCCGTGGAGAAACTATCAAAGTCGACGGCACCGCCAGCCTAGGCGAGGCGACACTGAAAATTGTTGCGGTACCGGGTGATCATCCGCAAAGCAGTCAGTACACGATCATCGAAGCAAAAAAGGTGAAGGGGGAGTTTGGCAAAATCGTCAACGAACTGGCTTTCATGACCGCTACTCCCCATTACGACGCGAAGACCGTTGGCCTGACCTACGCTCGAAACGGTGTGCCGATCGAGAGTGTCGCAAACACCGAAAACGGACAAGAAGTCGCACGGAGCATCTTTGAGCCGATGGAAATGCCACCAGCACCGGCGCCATCTGACATTGCATTAACCGTCACGCAAACACTGAATACACCTTTAATCATCGATACTTCCCTCCCCGCCTCTGCGCCGACATTTACTGCTGAGCTTCCAGCGTCAGCCGCCCCCCCTCTGACCACCGACCAACCCGTTACGGCGCAAACTCCACCAGCGGCTACCAACCCCATCACTAACGAGCAAGAAGTCGCTAAGAACATCGTAGAGCCGATGGAAATACCGCAAGCGCCGGCGCCGACAAATGCTGCGCAACTGCCAACGACAGCCGAAACCCCACTCACCACCGACAACCCCGTCACGACAGCAACCCCACCCGCCGCTGCCCAACCCGTCACTCCCGCCCCAAAACCATCCAGCCCTACAAACGCCGCTGTCGCTGCCCTGCTCGGTAGCGACAAAACCACCGCGTCTCATGCAATTGAACAGCTGGCCGCAGGCAATAACGCCAATCTTGCGAAGGCGACGCTAAACATCGACAGCCCCATCAGCGCAACCATGCTCTCGGCCATGCGCCAGCTCGACAGCGCCGCCGTATTTGGCAATCAGAGGAATGCACCGCGTGTAGCCGCCGGCGGTGAAAACAACGGCAGAGTCTGGCTGCAGACGCTAGGCCTCGGCGGAACACTGGATAGCGATAACGACGCCCTTAAATTCTCGACACAAGGTCTGGTTCTGGGCGCAGATTGGGGCATCGATGAGCAATGGCGCATGGGTGTGCTGGGTGGCAAATCCGAAACGCGACTGGACAGCCGCGGCCTGGACGGCGATCTCGATAGCTGGCACGTGGGCGCCTATGCCCTGCGCAAGGACGGTCCTGTGTCGCTGCGCCTTGGTGCGACCTACAGCAATCACGACGGACACACGAAACGTCGGGTTGCCTTCAGAGGTTTCAGCGACCGCCCCGAAGGCCGCTACGACGCCAACACTCAGCAGGCCTTTGCGGAAGCCGGTTACAACCTAGGGCGCGCCAATGTCAGCATTGAACCGTTCGCCGGTATTGGCTATCAACGCTATCAGCGGGACGGCTATACGGAGAAAGGTGGCGCGGCTGCGCTAAAAGTCCACAGCCGATCCCAGAACAACTTCAACAGCACCATCGGCCTGCGACTGGCGAAGCTCAACACGCTGGATAACGGCATGCAACTCACACCGAGATTCACAGCCGGCTGGAAACACACGTTTGGCGATGTCGACAGCGATACCCGCCAACGACTGGTAACAGGCGGGAAAGACTTCAGTGTTTCCGGTGCGCCGCTGGATCGCGACAGCTTGCTGGTCGATGCAGGTCTGGATCTCGGTGTGTCAGCCAAACACACGTTGGGCGTCAGCCTTAACAGTGAATTCGGCACCGACAGCCGCAACCACGGCGTAACAGGTCAGTGGCGAATGAGCTTCTAACCCTTAAATTCCGGGCAAAAAAAAAGGGGAGCACATGCCCCCCCGAGGTTTAAAGCGTTGTATCGAGGCTGTTAAATCAGCCTTCGATCTCGATCAGGATTTCGCCCGGATTCACCCGGTCGCCCTTGGCCACGTGGATGGCGGTGACTTTGCCGGCGATGGCCGATTGGACTTCGGTTTCCATCTTCATCGCTTCGGTGATCAGCACGGCTTGCCCTGCTTTCACTGTGTCGCCTTCCTTGACCAGCACATCGACGATGTTGCCCGGCATGGTGGTGCTGACGTGGCCCGGCGCGGTGGCTTGCTTGCGCTTGCTGGTGCCGCCGCTGACGAATTCGTTGAGCGGTTCGAACACCACTTCTTCCGGCATGCCGTCGATGGACAGGTAGAAGTGACGCTTGCCTTCAGCCTTGACGCCGACACCGGTGATGTCGACGCGGTAGGTTTCACCGTGGACGTCGATGACGAACTCGGTCGGCACGCCTTCGCCACCGGCCGAGGCCACGCGACCGGCTTCAGGAATTGGCAGCAGCACTTCAGGTGTCAGGGTACCGGCAGCACGTTCTTCGAGGAACTTGCGACCGATGTCCGGGAACATCGCATAGGTCAGCACGTCTTCTTCGGACTTGGCCACGGCGCCGATGTCAGCACGCAGCTTGGCCATTTCCGGTTTGAGCAGATCAGCAGGGCGAACGTCGATCACTTCTTCGCTGCCGATTGCCTGGCGACGCAGTTGCTCGTTCACGGTGCCCGGCGCCTTGCCGTAGCCGCCTTGCAGGTAGAGCTTCACTTCGTTGGTGATGGTCTTGTAGCGCTCGCCAGCCAGCACGTTGAAGAACGCCTGGGTGCCGACGATTTGCGAAGTCGGCGTGACCAGCGGCGGGAAGCCAAGGTCTTCGCGAACGCGCGGGATTTCGGCCAGCACTTCGCTCATGCGGTTCAGTGCGCCCTGCTCTTTCAACTGGTTGGCCAGGTTGGAAATCATCCCGCCCGGCACCTGATTGACTTGAACGCGCGTATCGACCGCGGTGAATTCGCTTTCAAACTGGTGGTACTTCTTGCGTACGGCGTAGAAGTACAGGCCGATCTCTTGCAGCAGTTCCAGGTTCAGACCGGTGTCGAATTCGGTGCCTTTAAGGGCCGCGACCATCGATTCTGTGCCTGGGTGGCTTGTGCCTGAAGCAAAGCTGGAGATCGCGGTGTCGATGTGATCGGCGCCGTTTTCGATAGCCTTGAGTTGGCACATGGTGGCCATGCCAGAGGTATCGTGCGAGTGAATGAACACTGGCAGCGACTGCTCGGATTTCAACGCCTTGACCAGTTCGCCCGTGGCGTATGGCGTCAGCAGGCCAGCCATGTCCTTGATCGCCACGGAGTCGCAACCCATGGCTTCCATTTGTCTGGCTTGCGCCACGAAAGCGTCGATGGTGTGCACCGGGCTGGTGGTGTAAGCGATGGTGCCCTGAGCGTGTTTGCCGGCTGCTTTTACTGCCTCGATGGCCGTGCGCAGGTTACGCACGTCGTTCATCGCGTCGAAGATGCGGAACACGTCGATGCCGTTGACCGCGGCCTTGGCGACGAAGGCTTTGACCACGTCGTCGCTGTAATGGCGGTAGCCCAGCAAGTTCTGGCCACGCAGGAGCATTTGCAGGCGCGTGTTAGGCAGCGCCGCGCGCAGTTGGCGCAGACGCTCCCACGGATCTTCTTTGAGGAAGCGTACACAGGCGTCGAACGTCGCGCCGCCCCAGCACTCAAGCGACCAGTAGCCGACTTTGTCGAGCTTGTCGCAGATCGGCAGCATGTCTTCGGTGCGCATGCGGGTAGCGAGCAGCGATTGGTGGGCGTCGCGCAGGATTGTGTCAGTAACGTGGATTTGTTTGCTCATTGTTATATTCCTCACAGGCCTGCGTGGGCGGCGATGGCGGCGGCGATGGCCAGGGCCAGCTCTTCGGGTTTGCGCTTGATCGAGTAGTTGGTCAGTTCAGGGTGGCTTTCAACGAAGCTGGTATTGAACTGGCCGCTACGGAATTCCGGGTTACGCAGGATTTCCTGGTAGTACGCGGCGGTGGTCTTGACCCCTTGCAGACGCATGTCGTCGAGGGCACGCAAGCCACGGTCCATCGCCTCTTCCCAGGTCAGCGCCCACACCACCAGTTTCAGGCACATCGAATCGTAGAACGGTGGAATGGTGTAACCGGTGTAGATCGCCGTGTCGGTCCGCACGCCGGGACCGCCGGGCGCGTAATAACGGGTGATCTTGCCGAAGCTCGGCAGGAAGTTGTTTTTCGGGTCTTCGGCGTTGATCCGGAACTGCAGCGCGAAACCGCGGTGCTGGATGTCTTCCTGTTTCACCGAGAGCGGCAGGCCGGACGCGATGCGGATCTGCTCACGCACGATGTCGATGCCGGTGATTTCTTCGGTGATGGTGTGTTCCACCTGCACCCGGGTGTTCATCTCCATGAAGTACACCTCGCCCTCAGCGAGCAGGAACTCCACGGTACCGGCGTTCTCGTAACCCACGGCCTTGGCTGCACGCACAGACAGGTCGCCGATGTAGGCGCGCTGTTCCGGGGTCAGTTGCGGGCTCGGGGCGATCTCGATCAGTTTCTGGTTACGACGCTGGATCGAGCAATCGCGCTCGAACAGGTGCACTACGTTGCCAAAGCTGTCGCCGAGAATCTGCGCTTCGATGTGCTTTGGATTGACGATGCATTTTTCCAGGAACACCTCCGCCGAACCGAACGCCTTGGTGGCTTCCGAGATCACGCGAGGGAATGCTTGTTCAAGTTCTTCGCGGCTGTCGCAGCGACGGATACCACGACCACCACCACCGGAGGTTGCCTTGAGCATCACCGGATAACCAATACGGTCGCCTTCGACCAAGGCTTCGGCGATGTCCGCGACGTTGCCTTCGGTGCCCGGCGTGACCGGCACGCCGGCCTTGATCATGCTGCGGCGGGCTTCGGTCTTGTCGCCCATGCGGCGTATGACTTCAGCCGATGGACCAATGAACTTGATGCCGCGCTCGGCACAGATATCTGCCAGTTCAGCGTTTTCCGAGAGGAATCCGTAGCCGGGATGCAATGCATCACAACCGGTTTCCACGGCCAGGTTCACCAGTTTTCGCGCATTCAGGTAACCGGCCAGTGGCTCGGCACCAATGCTGTGGGCCTCGTCTGCACGCTTCACATGCAGCGCATGACGGTCAGCATCGGAATAGATCGCGACCGAGCGAATGCCCATCTCGGCGCAGGCACGTACGATTCGTACGGCAATCTCACCACGGTTGGCGATCAGGATCTTTTTTATCACTTTTGGAGGTTCCCTTGAGCCGGTGGTACCCACGACCTGCTAGACCAGGTCGACGCGTGACCAAATGTTTCAATTCAGTCGCAGGGCCACACTAGCTCCCACAAGGGATTAACAAAAATGAATAATAATTGGGTCATGCATAAGTAAAGACTTATAGTTGATGCATCAGCCTGCGGCGGGAGCGTCACAATATGCGTAAGTCATTGATGCGTATGACATTGCGTCAATTGCAGATTTTCAATGAAGTCTGTGATTTAAGATCCTACAGCCGAGCAGCCGACGAAATGTCACTCACACAACCGGCCGTCAGCCTACAGATTCGTCAACTTGAGGAGCTGATTGGCCAGCCCTTGTTCGACTACGTCGGCAAAAAACTCTACATGACTGAGGCCGCAGAAGCACTCCAACGCGCCAGCCGGGATATTTTCGGGCGCCTGGAAAACCTCGATATGCAGCTTTCGGATATGCAAGGATCGCTGCAAGGCCAGCTGAAACTGGCGGTGGAATCCAGCGCCAAGTATTTCGTCCCGCACCTGTTTGCCGCGTTCAAACGTCAGCATCCGGAAGTAAACCTGCAACTGACGGTCGTCAATCGGGGGCAAGTGATTCGACGCCTGTCAGACAACCGTGATGACCTGGTGATCATGTCAATGGTGCCGCAGGACATGGGGCTGGAGTTCCTGCCCTTCCTCAATAACCCGATTGTTGCGGTGGCGCCACCGGATCATCCGTTGTGCCACATGGGGCCTCTGCGCTTGCAGGACCTTGAGCCCTACACCCTCCTGCTGCGCGAACCTGGCTCCGGGACGCGAATGGCGTGCGAAGAGTACTTCAAGGAAAAGCGCGTGCACTTCAACCAGACCCAGGAGGTCTCGTCAGCCGAAGCTCAGCGAGAATGTGTGCTGGCAGGTCTGGGAGTAGCGCTGTTGACGCGTCACGCCCTGAACCTTGAGTTGGCGACCGGCGGCTTGATTGAGTTGCCGGTCGAAGAACTGCCGCTCTACCGCAGCTGGTGCCTGGTGCAGGCCAAAGCCAAGCGGCTGTCACCGGTGGCCCACGCGTTCCTTGCGTTTATCCGCAGTGAGCGGGTGCAGATCAGTGCGCTGGTTGAGCGTTTCGACGCGAAGTTGCCGGCGCTGCGTGCCAGTAATTAAGCTCCAGATCAGGCAAATCACCAATCTCGGCCAGCAGCTGGCGGCGTTCACAACGATCTTCGATAGCGCGGCGAAATTCCATGCGGCGCTGATCTTCTTGCTGACGACGGGTTTTGGCGGCGCTGTTGCGTTCTTCGTAGGGCTGGGCCATTTCGAGTCTCCCAAGGCGATTACGGGAGTTTCAAGATAGGCGCGGGGGATGACGGTTTGGCGGCAGACGGGTTACAGGCAGATGAAAGTTGTCATGTTTGAGGGCGCCTTCGCGAGCAGGCTCGCTCCCACAGGAGAACGCGATCAAATGTGGGAGCGAGCCTGCTCGCGATTAAGGTCGGAACGACCTTACGACGACGTCAGTCGTCCAGCGCTTTCACCGATTTGGGCGACAGCCGCAGGCTGCGAAGGCTGCGTTTGACGCTCTTGAGGTGGTTGACCAGGCTCGGCCCGCGCGCCATGGCCACGCCCATCGCCAACACGTCGATCACCACCAGGTGAGCGATACGCGAGGTCAGCGGGGTGTAGATTTCGGTGTCTTCATGCACATCGATCGCCAGATTGACGGTCGACAACTCAGCCAGCGGCGTCTGGCTCGGACACAAGGTGATCAGCGAGGCACCGCTCTCACGCACCAGGTTGGCCGTGATCAGCAGGTCCTTGGAACGCCCGGACTGTGAAATACAGATCGCCACGTCAGACGGTTTCAACGTCACTGCCGACATCGCTTGCATGTGCGGGTCGGAATACGCCGCCGCGGTCAGCAGCAAACGGAAGAACTTGTGCTGGGCATCGGCCGCCACGGCACCCGATGCGCCAAAGCCATAGAACTCGACGCGCTGGGCCTGAGACATAAGCGTGACCGCCCGCTGCAACTCCACCGGATCGAGCTTCTCGCGAACCTCCATCAAGGTATGCAGGGTGGTGTCGAAGATTTTCAGGCTGTAGTCGGCAACGGAATCGTCTTCATGGATCGCAAACTGGCCGAAGCTCGCGCCGGCCGCCAGGCTCTGCGCCAGCTTCAGTTTCAAATCCTGAAAACCGGAGCAACCAATGGCGCGGCAAAAGCGCACGATGGTCGGCTCGCTGATGCCGACGCTGTGGGCCAGGTCGGCCATGGAGCTGTGCATCACCGCCGCAGGATCAAGCAGCACGTGGTCGGCGACCTTGAGCTCCGACTTGCGTAAGAGGTGGCGTGACTGGGCGATGTGTTGCAGCAGATTCAAAGGGCTGGACTCTTTGTTATTGGCAGTAGCCGGGGATGTAGCAAGCTTGTAGTTATACTACAAGAATTGGCTTTTTGCCTGCTCAATGCGTAACTCGATGTCCCCATTTCAGGCGACGTGCGCTCCATGTAGCACCTACGAGGCGTTCGCGTCCTTATGTAACAGCTTGGCCAGTTCATCGGCTTCGACCGGACGACTGATCAAATAACCCTGCACTTCATCGCAGCGCTCGACTTTCAAAAACTCCAACTGCTCTTGCCGCTCCACGCCTTCGGCCACCACTTTCAGCGACAAACCATGCGCCATTGCAATGATCGCCCGGGTAATTGCCGCATCCACAGTGCCCTCCCCCAGCCCTCGGATAAACGCCTGATCGATCTTCACGTAGTCCACCGGGATACGTTTGAGATAGCTCAGGGACGAATACCCCGTGCCGAAATCGTCAATCGCCAGCTTCACCCCCAGATCTCGCAGCTGCTGGAAAGTCGCAATGATGTGCTCGACGCTGTCCAGCAACTGGCTTTCGGTGAGTTCCAACTCCAGGTAGTGCGGCGCCAGGCCGGTTTCTTCCAGCACCTGACGCACCAGGCTGACCAGTTTGCCCTGACGCAATTGATGCACCGACAAATTGACCGACACCCGGATCGGTTCAAGCCCCTGGCGCTGCCATTCGCAGGCTTGCCAACAGGCTTGGCGCAAGACGAACTCGCCGATGGGGCCGATCAGCCCGGTTTCCTCGGCCAGACCGATAAAGTCCCCCGGCGGCACCCGGCCCATGGTCGGGTGATCCCAGCGCACCAGCGCTTCGGCGGCGTTCAGTCGGCCCGTGGCGAGGCAGAGTTTGGGTTGGTAAAAAACTTTCAGCTGCTGTTCTTCGATGGCTTTGCGCAGCTGGTTTTCCAGCTGCAAACGCTCAAGCGTGCTGGCTTGCAGGCTTTCGGTATAAAACTGGAAGTTATCGCCTCCCAAGTGTTTGGCGTGTTGCATGGCTATGTTCGACTGACTGACCAGCGCGGTAATTTCCCGCGCGTTGTCCGGCAACATACTGATGCCCATGGACGCACTGACCACCAATTCATGACCATCAACAGTGACTGGCAAACGCAGCTTGCTCGACAAACGTGTCGCCACTCGCGCCAGGCTCGACAGGTTGCCGTAGGCATCGAACAGCACCGCAAACTCATCCCCGGAAAGCCTTGCGATCGTGTCGGCTTCTGGCAGTGCGTTGACCAGGCGTCGGGACATTTTCTGCAGCAGTTGGTCGGCGACGTCATGACCCAGGCTGTCATTGAGTAATTTGAAGCGGTCCAGATTGATGTGCAGCAATGCCAGGCTACGCCCGCCCTGGCGCACCCGTTGATGGGCCTCGCGCAGCCGTTCCCGGAACAACGAACGGTTCGCCAGGCCCGTCAGATCGTCGTAATGGGTCAGATAACGCATGCGCTCTTCGGATTCGCGCCGCGCCGACAGATCGGCGAAAAAGCCGACAATATGGCTGACATTTCCCCTCGTATCGCGCACCGCATTCAATTGCAGCCATTGCGGATAGAGTTCACCGTTTTTACGGGTCTCCACCAACTCGCCTTGCCAGGTCCCGTGCTGCTCCAGCGCATGATGAATGGCCCCATAGTGTCGGCGCGCATCGCGACTGCACGGTAACTCGACGACGTTACGGCCCAGCATGTCGTCGATGTCATAGCCAGTGACTCGACTGAAGGCCTGATTGACCGCGATCAACGCGTAATCGGGGTCGAAAATCACGATGCCTTCACTGGCGGCTTCAAACACGGTCGCCGCCAGTTGGCGTTGTTCTTCCTGCCCTTTGGTTGCGCTGATATCGCGACGGGTGCCGACCATGCGGATCACCCGACCATTTTGGCTGCGCTCAACGGCCCGGCCGCGATCCTCAATCCAGACCCAGTGGCCGTCGACATGCCGCACGCGATACTCGACCTGGTAGTCCTCGCTACGGCCTTTCAAATGCTCGACCAGCGTTCGCTTCAGCACTGACACGTCTTCGGGGTGTAGACGAGGTTTGAGGTGACGAAGCATGGCCGTCACGCACTCCGGTGCCAGGCCGAACAATTCCTGGATCTGCGTGTGATGGACCTCATCAGTTTGCAGGTTCCAGTCCCATAGCCCGAGTTCGCTGGCATTCAACGCCAACGCCAGCCGCGCTTCACTCTTGCTCAGGGCCTGGTTCGCGGCGTCCAGTTCCAGGCTGCGCTGGGCAACGCGGCGTTCCAGTTCGACCTGGGCTTCACGCAGTTGGTCTTCGGCGCAGCGACGCTGGTCGATTTCCTTGGCCAGTTCGTGATTGAGTTGATCGCTACGGTTTTGCGCTTGCTGCAAGTGCTCGATCAATGCCTGATTCTGGAAACGCCGCAGCAGTCCGCGGTCGATCAGGCGATTGATCTGCCAGGCGATCACACTCAGCGCCCCCAACAAAATCAATCCGAACCAGCCCCAGCCTTGACCCTGCGCATCGCCGTCCCAGAATAAATAGATGATGGCCGGTAACAGGCAGGGCAAGGTAAAAGACAGAAACGCCGGCAGGCTGACCGCGTAAGCAACGCTGGCAGATAGGGCAGCGGCGCCGATCAGGCCGAACACCCACGCTTGCTGCATGAAATTGTCGGCGGGCACCAACGCAATACCGGCACCGGCCAGCGTCAGGCCAGTGAGGCCAGAGCCGAGCAAAAACATACGACGCCAGATTGGATGCGCCTGACGATTAGGAATCGCCGAATCAAAAGCCGCGACTTGAATCACCCGCAACGCCACCAGCGACAACAGCCACACCAGCCAGACGCTGACCAGGAAATGGCGCTGCGGGCTCCAGAGCAAACCGGCGCAGACCAGCCCATTGATCAACATGAACAACGTCGGCAGTAGCGAGCCCTGATAAAGCAGGCGCGTGCGTTCAACAGCCATTTCCATGGCGTACTGTTTGCGGATAACCCGAGGCTCCGCCGTGGGGCCCGACAGGTCGGTGCTGAGGGTCATAGGCAATGTTCTTGTTCTTATAATGATGAGCATGAGCCCGAAACGTCGACGGAGCATACACAAGCCAATGCCCTTACCAAACTGCCCCGGATCATAAATTCGCTAATAATTCAGACCCCCGTCACGCCTCGAAAATCGTGGGAGCGCGGCCCGCCAACGCCTGCAGCCAGTGACTGACCGGTCGTCCTTCGTGATCTTTCATCGGCTAATGCAAAGCTCGGTTTGCCCGGTGTGTCGGCGCACCCTAGAATGCCCCGATGCGCGATGATCTCTCCCTTCTGCTGAACTCACTCAACGATGCCCAACGCCAGGCCGTAGCTGCCCGCGTGGGTCGTCAGTTGGTCCTGGCCGGTGCTGGTTCCGGTAAAACCCGAGTGCTGGTGCACCGTATCGCCTGGTTGATCCAGGTCGAAAACGCCTCGCCGCACTCAATCCTGTCGGTGACCTTCACCAACAAGGCCGCGGCCGAGATGCGTCAGCGCATCGAGCAACTGATGGGGCTCAACCCGGCCGGCATGTGGGTCGGCACCTTCCACGGCCTGGCGCACCGCTTGTTGCGGGCGCACTGGCAGGAAGCCGGACTGAGCCAGACCTTCCAGATCCTCGACAGCGATGACCAGCAACGGCTGGTCAAGCGGGTGATCCGCGAGCTGGGTCTGGACGAACAACGCTGGCCGGCCCGGCAGGCCCAGTGGTTCATCAACGGGCAAAAAGACGAAGGTCTGCGCCCGCAACATATTCAAGCCAGCGGCGACCTGTACCTGGCGACCATGCGCAGCATTTATGAGGCTTACGAGGCGGCTTGCCTGCGCGCAGGCGTGATCGACTTCTCTGAATTGCTGCTGCGCGCCCTCGACTTGTGGCGCGATCACCCGGGCTTGCTGGCTCATTATCAGAAACGCTTCCGCCACATCCTGGTAGACGAATTCCAGGACACCAACGCCGTGCAGTACGCCTGGTTGCGTCTGCTGGCCAAGGGCGGCGACAGCCTGATGGTGGTGGGCGACGACGATCAGTCGATCTATGGCTGGCGTGGCGCGAAAATCGAGAACATCTATCAGTACTCCGACGACTTCCCGGATGCCGAGACCATTCGTCTGGAGCAGAACTACCGCTCCACCGCCGGAATCCTCAAAGCGGCCAACGCCCTGATTGCCAACAACACCGGGCGCATGGGCAAAGAGCTGTGGACCGATGGCGGCGAAGGCGAAGCGATCAACCTGTACGCCGCGTTCAACGAACACGACGAAGCACGCTACGTGGTGGAAACCATCGAAAGTGCGCTGAAAACCGGCTTGGCCCGTAGCGATATCGCGATTTTGTACCGCTCTAACGCCCAATCGCGCGTTTTGGAAGAAGCCTTGCTGCGCGAGCGCATTCCGTACCGCATTTATGGCGGTCAGCGCTTCTTCGAGCGGGCAGAAATCAAGAACGCCATGGCTTACCTGCGCTTGCTGGAAGGCCGTGGCAATGATGCGGCGCTGGAGCGGGTGATCAACGTTCCGGCCCGTGGCATCGGCGAGAAAACCGTCGAAGCCATCCGTGACCATGCGCGACACAGCGATGTATCGATGTGGGAAGCCATGCGTCTGCTGGTGGCTAATAAGGGTCTGACGGGGCGTGCCGCTGGTGCGCTCGGCGCCTTTATCGAGTTGATCGAGAACCTGGCTGCCAAGTGCATGGAGATGCCTCTGCACCTGATGACCCAGACGGTTATCGAGCAATCTGGGCTGATCGCCTATCACCAAGCGGAAAAAGGCGAGAAAGGCCAGGCTCGGGTAGAAAACCTTGAGGAGCTGGTCAGTGCCGCGCGCAACTTCGAAAACGCTGAAGAAGACGAAGACCTGACGCCGCTGGCTGCGTTCCTTGGTCATGCGTCACTGGAAGCCGGCGATACTCAGGCCGAGGAGCACGAAGACAGCATTCAGCTGATGACCTTGCACAGCGCCAAGGGCCTGGAATTCCCCTACGTGTTCCTGGTGGGTATGGAAGAAGGTTTGTTCCCGCACAAGATGAGCCTGGAAGAGCCCGGCCGTCTTGAGGAAGAACGCCGCCTGGCCTACGTCGGCATCACCCGTGCCATGCAAAATCTGGTGATGACCTATGCTGAGACCCGACGCCTGTACGGCAGCGAAACCTACAACAAAGTGTCGCGTTTCGTACGGGAAGTGCCGAAAGGTCTGATCCAGGAAGTGCGGCTGTCCAACAGCGTCAGCCGTCCGTTCGGTGGCAATCAATCGATGAGCGGCAGCAACCTGTTCAGCGGCAGCGAGATTCCGGAAACCGGCTTCAGCCTGGGTCAGACTGTAAGGCACTCGATCTTTGGTGACGGCGTGATCCTGAATTTCGAAGGTGCCGGGGCTCAGGCGCGGGTGCAGGTGAACTTCAGCGAAGGCAGCAAGTGGCTGATGCTCGGATACGCGAAGCTGGAAGCTATTTAAAGCTACCTGACAGCTTTTCTGTTGGAGTGAGCCTGCTCGCGATCGGGATCGCTGCGGTGTATCTCTTAAATCGGGGTGTGGCTATCGCGAGCAGGCTCGCTCCCACAGGGGTCTTTTTGTTGATCCATATCTCAGCAGGTTGATCTATAAGGCGCGAAATAATGGGCTCAGGCTTCTTTTCTTCCTGGACATTCTGGGCCCTGTTGTCGGCGGCGTTTGCCGCCATGACGGCGATTTTCGCCAAAATCGGCATCGAAAACGTCAATTCCGACTTCGCCACCCTCCTGCGCACCGTGGTGGTATTGGTCAGCCTGGCCTTGATTTTGTACGCCACGGGCCAATATCAGTCATTAGGATCGATCTCGGCGAAGAGCTACTTATTCTTGCTGCTGTCGGGACTGGCCACCGGTGCCTCGTGGATCTGCTACTTCCGCGCGCTGAAACTGGGGCCGGCTTCGTTGGTCGCTCCGGTGGACAAACTCAGCGTGGTGTTGGTGGCGGTGCTCGGTGTGGTCCTGCTGGGCGAAAAACTCGACTTGCGCCAATGGGGCGGAATCGGTCTGATCACGGCCGGTGTGGTCTTGTTGGCGCTGCGACGTTAAGCATCTTTCCTACAGAACTAACCACTTGTCCTACGGACCAAAGTAAAAGGCCTTATTGCGCTGACTGAAGCTGAACGCAACCTGTCAGGCAAAAGCCCGAAACACTCTGCCGCTAGTCAGTAACACTTCAGCTGTGCAACATGGCGCGCGTGCATCCACAAAATGGGATTACCCTTTATGAAACGTTTTCTTAGCATCGCCATGGCGTTGTGCATCGGCCTGACGATGAGCCTCGACGCCAACGCCAAGCGCTTTGGTGGCGGCAAAAGCGTCGGCGCTGCGCCGACCCACCAGACCAGCCAAATGGCGCCTTCTTCTCCAGGCATCGGCGGCGCTGCGGCGACCCCCGGTGCTGCGGGTGCCGCTGGCGTTGCGGCCAAGGCTGGCGGTGCTTCGCGCTGGCTCGGCCCTCTGGCCGGCATCGCGGCTGGCGGCCTGCTGGCCTCCATGTTCATGGGTGGCGGTTTCCAGGGTATGCAGATCTTCGACATCCTGATCATGGCAGTCATCGCCTTCCTGGTCTTCCGCTTCATCGCCGCTCGTCGTCGCAAGCAACAGGAGCACATGGCTCCAGCGGGTCACGCACCGATGCAACGTGAGGTGTTCCAACAGCAGCCTGCTGGCGGTTCGATCTTCGGTGGTTCGGCTGCACCGGTTGCCGCTCGTCCGGTAATCAACGCGCCGGCCTGGTTCAACGAAAAGAACTTCATTGAAGCGGCCCGTAACCACTTCCAGTCCCTGCAGCAGCACTGGGACGCTAACGAAATGGACAAGATCGCCGAGTTCGTGACCCCGCAAATGCTCGAGTTCCTCAAGCGCGAACGCGCTGACCTGGGCGACGGCTTCCAGTCCACCTACATTGATAACCTCAATGTTCAACTGGATGGCGTGGATGATCGTGCCGACAAGACCATTGCCACCCTGACCTTCAGCGGTGTGTCGAAGACCTCGCGTTTCGACCAGGGCGAAGTGTTCAGCGAAAGCTGGAACATGGAGCGCCCACAGGGCGAAAACCAGCCGTGGCTGGTGGCCGGTATCCGCCAGAACGGCTGATCCCTCTTGCGTTAAGCATGCTGTAGTAAAAAACCCCAGCCTAGGCTGGGGTTTTCTATTTCGCGGTTGCATCTATAGCGAGCTACTGTATAAACCGCCCCAACTAAACCGCGCCATCAAGCAAGAGGATCCCGGACGTGGAAGAAATCATTGAACAACTGCGTGAAGCCAACGAACCGGTACCGGTCCCCTTGGAGCTGCCTGACGAAGATCAGATCGTGGAAATCGAAGAACAACTGTTCATCGACATTCCGTTCGTCTTCAGAGAATTTTTGCTGACCGTCAGCGACGTGGTCTACGGCAGCCTGGAGCCGGTGACTGTCACCGACCCGCAATCCCACACCTACCTGCCAGACGTTGCCGCCAACGCCTGGGACGCCGGCGTCGATCGCAGCATGATTCCGATCTGCCAGGACGGTGACAACTACTACCTCGTCGAAGAAGACGGCACCGTGGTGTTGTGGTTGGCCGAGGAAGAACTGCTCGCCGAAGAAACCTGGGAATCGGTGTGGCACTGGGCGCGGGACGTCTGGCTGGAAAGCTGAGACGCCCGCTGCTTCGCGTGGTCAACGCCCGGACGATTCCTTGTGGTTGTCCAGGGTTTCGAGCAAGGCCACCTGCATCCGCGTGTGTACGCGGATGAACCAGCGCCAGAGCAGTGCCGCCACGGCGGCAGCGACTACGATGATCAATACCAGCAACTTGTTGGTCGGCAGAATACTGGCCGACAAGGCTGCCAGTAGCAGGAATATCACCAGTAGCGAAAGGATCGGGATCACTTCGGCGATCACCCGACGCACTCGCTGCGTGTGACGGCCTGCCATCTCCGGCTTCACCCCCATCTCTGCCAACAGCAGCGACAGCGCCTTGAGCTTGCGATAGGCGGCGATAAGGAACGGTAGCGACAACAAAAGTGCCCCGCCCCAAATCAAAGCTTTCTGCCAACTCGGGTCGATGATCCAGTCTTGAAGCCAGGCGGACATGCGCTCGGCGAAATACGCGCCCGAGATAAAAATCGCAATCACCAACGCCAGATTGACTCCCACCTGCAACAAAATCCGCCGAATCATCGACGCCAACAGCGCGCCCTCGCCTTGCGGCTGAATGCTACGCAGCCATTCGCCGTACATCCCCAACACCCTGCCCAGCCTTTGCGGCATCACGGCGGCGAGCTTGATCGACAACGGATCGGCCGCGCGGATCAGGTACGGCGTCAGCAGCGTAGTGATCACCGAAACAGCCACGGCGACCGGGTAGAGGAAGTTGCTGGTGACCTGCAGCGTCATGCCCAACGCGGCGATGATGAAAGAAAATTCGCCAATCTGCGAAAGCCCCATCCCTACGCGTAGTGAAGTGCGTCCGTCATTGCCGGCGATAAACGCCCCGAGGCCGCAGGAGAGCATCTTGCCGAGCACCACAGTCACGGTGATCACGGCGATCGGCCAGGCGTATTGCAGCAGGATCATCGGATCCAGCATCAGGCCGATGGCAACGAAGAAGATGGCGCTGAACAAGTCGCGAACCGGCTCGATCAAGCGCTCTATTTTCACCAACTGCCGAGATTCAGCCATAATCGCGCCAATCAAGAACGCGCCGAGCACCATGCTGTACTCCAGCTTCACCACCAACAGACAGAAACCGAAACACAGCCCCAGCACGGTGATCAGCAGCATCTCGTTGCTTTCGAATTTGGCCACATAGGCCAGCAACCGTGGCACCAGCAAAATCCCGATAACCAGCGCGACAATCATGAACAGCGAGAGCTTGCCGACCGTGGAAAACACTTCGCCGGAGCTCACCGTGCCGCTGACCGCGATGCTCGACAGCAACGCGATGATGCCGATACCGAGGATGTCCTCGACGATCAGCACACCGAAGATCAGTTGGGCAAAGCGCTCGTTTTTCATCTTCAGGTCGTTGAGCGCCTTGACGATGATGGTGGTTGAGGAAATCGCCAGGATCGCACCGAGGAACAGTGAGTCCATGGTGTTCCAGTCAAACCAGCGACCGATCTCGTAGCCGATCCAGATCATCAGCACGATTTCCAGGAACGCCGCGATAAACGCTGTAGCGCCGACCTTGAACAACTTGCGCAGGCTGAATTCCAGACCGAGGCAGAACATCAGGAAGATCACCCCGAGCTCCGCGAGGGTCTTGATGGTTTCTTCGTCGTGGATCAGGCCGAACGGTGGCGTATGCGGACCGATGATGAAACCGGCGACGATGTAGCCCAGTACCACGGGCTGTTTAAAGCGATGAAACAGTACCGTCACCACGCCCGCGATTAACATGATCACTGCCAAATCCTGAATGAAACTGATGGCATGCATGACGTGGGCTCCTCAAGGGGGACTTTTGGAGGTTAACACCACGACTTGCGCCGCAAAGGCGGTGCAATATATGGAAACAGATCGATCCGGGCGTGACGGCAGCCACCTGCGCGGCGTCCCGATACTGTTGGTTTGAAAAAGCTGACAAGGCACCCGCAGAGGTGCACCCCTGAAATTGCGCCTTGAACCGTGAGAACGCTATGGAACCCGGAAACGCACAACTGTCGATGACGGTATTGATGACCCCTGACATGGCCAACTTCTCTGGCAATGTTCACGGCGGCACCTTGCTTAAGTACCTCGACGAAGTCGCGTATGCATGCGCCAGCCGTTATGCCGGTCGCTATGTAGTGACCCTGTCGGTGGACCAGGTGATTTTCCGCGAGCCGATTCATGTCGGCGAACTGGTGACCTTTCTGGCTTCGGTCAACTACACCGGCAACACCTCCATGGAGGTGGGCATCAAGGTGGTGACCGAGAACATCCGCGAGCGCTCGGTGCGCCACACCAATAGCTGCTTTTTCACCATGGTCGCGGTGGATGACGACCGCAAACCTGCTGTCGTCCCGCCGCTGCAACCGCATAACAGCGAAGGCAAACGCCGCTTCATTCAGGCACAGCAGCGTCGGCAGATTCGTCAGGAATTGGAAAAGCGGTATCAGGAAATCAAGGGTGATGCCTGAGGTCAGTGGCGCACATTAGATAGCCTGCTCGCGATTGGGGCAACGCGGAATCAGAGACTGATTGCCGTCGCCTCAAACCGCACCCGCGGATGGGCAATTCGGTCCTGTGCCCGCACCAGTTCCAGCTCATAGCTGGCACAGGCCTGAGTCTCCAGAAGCACTTCATGCACCGCCGACGCCGTAAACTCGAACGCAGCGACCAGGCTATCGCCCAACAGCACACGCGCCAGGAACAACCCGGAGGTCAGATCGCCCACGCCCACCGGCTGACGCGGAAACGCCAACAGCGGACGACGCAGGTGCCAGTTGCCTTCAGCGGTCACCAGCAACATCTCGAAGCCATCTGCCGGTTTGCCGGGATAGTCCAGATGTTTGACCAATACCGCCTTCGGCCCGCGTGCCAACAGCGCTCGCGCCATGGCCAGGCAATCGAACAACGACCGTGGTTTGCGCCCGGAGAAGCTGTCCAGTTCCAACTGGTTCGGGCACATGAAGTCCGCCACCGACGCCGCTTCTTCCAACAGGAAATCGCTGACTTCAGCCGGAACGCTACAGCCTTTCTCGGGATGCCCCATCACCGGGTCGCACAAATACAGCGCCTTGGGGTTCATCGACTTGATCCGCGCCACGCCCGTCAGGATCGCCCGGCCCTGGGCGGCACTGCCGAGGTAACCCGACAGCACCGCATCGCAGTTGCCCAGCTCGCCAATCGCCGCAATCCCTTCGACCAACTCAGGGATCTGATGCGGTGACAGCACTTCACCCGTCCACTGGCCGTACTGCGTGTGGTTGGAGAACTGCACGGTGTTGAGCGGCCAGACATTCACCCCGACCCGCTGCATCGGGAAAACCGCGGCGCTGTTGCCAGCGTGGCCGAACACCACGTGGGACTGAATGGCGAGCAGATGGGGCGTACGTTTCATGCGGTGAGTTTTCCGTAAAACGATTGAAATTCAAGCCGCTCAGTATGCGACGAAACGCAGCCTGTACGACAGACCGGCGACGCAGTTAAGCTGACACCATCTAGTTGGAGCAACCTGTTGATGCTGACCCTCGGAAATATCTTCGTGCTGATGCTACTCGCCACCGGTGGCGCGTGGTTGTGGCACAACCACGGCTTGCGCGAGCGCGCGCTGGAGCGGGTCAAGCAGCATTGCGCCAAGCTCGGCATCGAGTTGCTGGACGGCAATGTGGCCCTCAAAAAGATTGCGTTCATCAAAGACGCCAACGGCCGGCGGCGCCTTGCCCGCGTATACAACTTTGAATTCACCGTCACCGGCGAAACCCGCCACAACGGCACCATCACCCAATTTGGCGCCCACAGCGCGCAGATCGAACTGGCCCCCTACCCGATGCCGTTTGACGACACGCCTGCGGTCGCTGATGTGACGAAGCCCCGCGCTGAGGTGATCGAGTTGAACCAGTGGCGGCAAGAACACACCAAGTGGCGCCCTTAACCCGACCGACAGTCAGCCAGAACGCTCTGCAGTGAAGCACCAACTTGCGGCTCGCTGAAGATCAGCTCTATCCGCGAATCCTGGCGCCATTCGCTGGGCTTCCATTCCAGTCCCGAGTTATCCAACGCATTGGCCGAAACCCAACCGTCGACACTGTGGATAACCAACTTCGCCCGCCGCCAGGAAACGCTTTCGAGCCATTGGCCGATGAGCGCCGCATCGAACGTCTGGCTCGGATGCCAACGCCAACCGATGCTCCACCCCCCATCTTGATCCTGACTCAAGCAAATTGGCAGTGCCGGATCGGTCCAGACGGCCGGCATCTGCGCCCATCCCTTGGGCACGAGCAAGTTATCCACACCCGCTACGGCCCGTGCATTGAGTCCAGGCAATTGGGTCAACGGCAACTGAGCTTGCTGCGTCCAGAACAGAGGACGAGGAAGTAACTGCGCGGTGATTCGCTGGCGATCATCAACGTCGAGATTTTCTGCCTTGTTCAACACCAACAAGCCGGCGCTATTCAACGTCTCCTGTTGCGCCGCAGGCAGCGGTTTGCCAGCAGCGAGAGCTTGGGCATCCAGCACTAGTATGCAGGGTTGTACCGCCAGTACACCGACCCATGGAGGCTCACTCAACTGTTCAAGCAACCGGGTCGGATGTCCGAGGCCGGAGGGCTCGATGAACAGCCGATCCGGTTTCGCCTTACGCAGCAACCGCCCGAGCCCAATCTGAAACGGCGCACCATTGACGCAACACAAACAGCCGCCGGCCACTTCGCCCAGCGCGATACCATCAGCGTCCGAGGTCAGCAGCGCAGCATCGAGGCCGATCTGACCGAATTCGTTGAGCAGCACCGCCCAGCGCTCGCCGACTGGCCGCTGCGTCAACAGGTGCTTGATCAGGCTGGTTTTGCCGGCCCCCAAAGGGCCCGCAATGACGTGAGTTGGAATGTTCTGCAACATGGTCGGCATTTTCTGAGGAGGTTAAAGATGCGGTTGATGGGATTGTCGATAATGCTGGCGCTGTGCTCCGGCGAAGTTTTCGCCCAGGCTTGCGTGGTACATACCACAGCCGCCAGATTGGACGTAAAAGTTTGCCAGCAAAACCGCAACATCCCGGAAAAGCTCTTCGCCGACGGCTTCTGCCAGCCCAATCTGGCCGGGCAGACAGTCGACGTACAGTACGTTGACCTATGCCCAACCGGCGCATTTGGGGTGTGCAGTAACGCTCAAGTCGCCAATATGCCTTACCGGCAGGACATTCACTATTACGGCGTTGCCACCGATGCTGCCTATTTGAAGCCGTTTTGCGAAGCGCAGAGCCAGGGTAACTGGCTCAAGCCTTGAGGCGTTAGCCGAGCCAATCCACGTTCAGGATTAAACGACGGCCACCCGACACAGGTTGCGGCGAGCGGTGGATCAGGCCGCCTCCTCATCGTGCCAAGGCCCAAACGGATCTGGCAGCACCCGCCAGCCCTCGGCACCCAATGCCATTTCTGCATCTGTCAGCAGGCATTGGTTGAGTTCGTCGATGAGTGTTGCGAAATCGATGTTCTGGCCAATGAAGACCAGTTCCTGGCGGCAATCACCGGTGGCGGCGGTCCAGTTCTCCATGATTCCGGCCGTGCTTTCTTCATCCTGCGGCCACTGGTTTTTCGGTACAAAACGCCACCAACGCCCAGCGAAGCCATGACGCATCAAGCCACCCGCCTGGGACCAGCTACCAGCGTCCATGGGTTTGCTGGCCAACCAGAAAAAACCTTTGGAACGCAGTAGTTTTCCATTCACCCAAGGGCGATCAATAAAGCTGAAAAAGCGTTGCGGATGAAAGGGTCGGCGGGCTCGGTAAGCAGTCGAGGCAATGCCATATTCCTCGGTTTCCGGCACATGCTCACCACGCATTTCCTGCAACCAGCCTGGGGACTGAGCAGCCCTTTCAAAGTCAAAACGCCCGGTATTGAGGATCTTTTCCAGGGACACTTCACCCATGACCATCGGGATGATGTCTGCTTGCACGTTGAGGCGTTGAAGAATCGCGATCAGCTCCTCGCGTTCGCGGCTGCTGATCAAGTCGATCTTGCTGATCAGGATGACGTCGGCGAATTCGATCTGCTCGATCAACAGGTCCGTGATCGAGCGATCGTCTTCCTCACCCAGCGTTTCGCCATGGGAGGCGAGGCTTTCGGCGGCCTGATAGTCGAGCAAAAAGTTCACGCTATCCACCACGGTGACCATGGTGTCGAGCCGCGCGATGTCAGCCAGGCTTTGCCCTTTTTCATCACGGAAGGTGAAGGTTTCCGCCACGGGCAGCGGTTCGGAGATGCCAGTGGACTCGATCAACAAGTAATCAAAACGACCATCCCTGGCAAGTTTGCTAACTTCTTCGAGCAGGTCTTCACGCAAGGTGCAGCAAATGCAGCCATTGCTCATTTCAATGAGCTTTTCTTCTGCGCGGCTCAGGCTGACATCACGCTGGACTTCGCTGCCATCAATGTTGATCTCACTCATATCGTTGACGATGACAGCGACCCGCAGATTGTCGCGGTTACGCAAAACGTAGTTAAGAAGCGTGCTTTTTCCGGCACCGAGAAAGCCCGACAGGACAGTCACCGGGAGACGATTAGGCATCAGGTATTCCTCACAGGGATGCCCGCTCGCAGAGTCAGGCTTGAATTGATGTTATAGTATAACAACACAATCAAGTCACCTCTTTACGATGGACCTGCCCATGAACGCGCTGACTCTGCCGGATATCGCTGCGCAAGCCTCTCGCCAAACCCTACCACTCGACTGGGTGGGCATGTGCGGAATTGCTCTTCCTGTTTTATTCGATGGTCAACGAATGAGCGCAAGGGCTGACGTCGGAGTGAGCCTGGATGATGGAGAGTCACGCGGAATTCATATGTCACGGTTATATCTAGCGCTGGAATTGCTAGAGCCGGAAAACCTGAGCCCCACTCTGTTGAGACGAGTCTTGCAACGTTTTCTCGACACTCACCAGGGACTCTCCACCTGCTCCTACATAAAAATCCACACCGATTTATTGCTCAAACGGCCTGCGTTAGTCAGCCCATTGGCCGGCTGGAAAACCTATCCGGTGAGCATCGAAGCGCGTCTGAAAAATGCGATGTTCCACGTGGAACTACAAATCGATGTTGCTTATTCCTCGACCTGCCCTTGCTCAGCGGCACTGTCCCGCCAGTTGATTCAGCAGAAATTCGTCGATGACTTTGCCAACACGTTACTGCAACACGAGGAAGTTTGGGCATGGCTCGGTTCCACAAAAGGCATCATTGCGACGCCCCATAGCCAACGCAGCACCGCGCATTTGTGTTTGCGGCTGGACAATCAACTTGATGACCTGCCGCTGATTGCGCTCATCAACGAGGCCGAAGCAGCACTCGGCACCGCCGTACAAACAGCGGTAAAGCGTGCCGATGAGCAGGCTTTCGCTTTGGCCAATGGTCAAAACCTGATGTTCTGCGAAGACGCTGCGCGACGTCTGAACGTGGCCCTGAAACGCTCCCCCGATATCAGCGCCTTCCACATTCGCGTGGTCCATGCTGAGAGTCTTCACGCTCACGATGCCGTCGCCGAAAGCCGGTGGAACTGGGAGGCGGAGTGTCAGTAGCTGAATCAAATCCGCCCCCCACACGATCATGTAGGAAGCGGGTATACGGCGAAGGAAGGTCTTAGGCTCTTGGCTTGACCGTTCCGCAATCCTGCCCCAGCCACACGGCGCGACTTTCGAGACTGCCCTTTTGCTGGATGCCGGTGGCATTGAAGGTGCCGTTGACCTTGGTCGTGAACTCGCGGTCACTGAGGAACGTGGCTACTCCCGCGCCTTGCGCTTTGGGACAGCTGAAACGGAACTTCCACTGGTTGCCGGTGCGGTCGGTGACTTCCTGCTTGCAGCCCGATTGCGGGTCAGTCAGTGGAATGTCATCAGTCTTCACCTGCTCCGGCGTCAGACAAGCCCGAATCCCTTTGCCGCCCATGGTGATGCCCTGCTTCTCCAATTGCGCGCGTTGTTGCGGGGTCATCTGGCTCTGCAACTGACCGAGGATCAGCTGTAAGTCCGGCAGGTTCTGGTCATCAACCTTCATATTGCTTGTGGTCAATTCCCACAACCCGGGTTGCAGCATCTGTGCATGAGCCGCCACAGGAAGTGACAAACCAATAGCCATGGCCAAACCCAGCAGACGAACGTTCATCGAGTAACTCCTGTTCAGTAGTGGCCGTTAGACGCCAACCTTCGGTTTCGGTTCATGGGCCAATTAAATAGCGACATTTTGCACGGAACATGGTCTGTTAAGCACTGAATCTTCAGGAGCAGGGCTGCCCCCATGGATTACTTCGGACCACACATTTTCGGCTACACCATTGCACTGCTTCACTCGCTGGGCTCGATAGCGGCCATCCACGCCGTACTCAACGTGCGCACCGCTCAGGGATCGATCGCCTGGGCGCTTTCGTTGGTTTTTATGCCGTACCTCACACTCATCCCATACCTGATCTTCGGCAGCAGCACTTTCGATGGCTACATCAAGGCTCGGCGCCAGGCCAACGATGAGATGCGCAAAGCCGTCTCTGAACTCAACTGGCGCCCTTGGGTCGAGGAGGCGCTGACTGCTCGCGCATCCAATGCTTACGCGTCGTTACGGGCAATGCCCAAGTTGGGCCGAATGCCGTGCCTGGCGAACAACGAAGTGCACCTGTTGATCAATGGCCAGGCCACGTTTGATTCTATTTTCGAAGCCATAAGCGGTGCGAAAGAAGCCGTACTGATTCAGTTTTTTATCATCCACGACGATCGCCTTGGCCAGCGTCTGCACAACTTGCTACTAAAAAAAGCCGCCGAAGGCGTCGCGGTTTATCTGCTTTACGACCGCATTGGTAGCCACGCCCTGCCCAAAAGTTACGTTCAACCGTTGCGCGATGCCGGCGTTGAAGTCAAAGCGTTCGCCACCCGCAGTGGTTGGCTCAACCGCTTCCAGGTCAACTTCCGCAACCATCGCAAGATCGTGGTGGTCGATGGTGTGCTGGGCTTCGTCGGCGGGCATAACGTGGGCGATGAATACATGGGCGAGAAACCACCGCTGGCGCCATGGCGAGATACCCATGTTCGAGTGCGCGGACCGGTGGTGGCCTGTATGCAGGAATCGTTTGCAGAAGACTGGTTCTGGGCTGCACGATCGTTGCCGCCATTGATCCTGCCGGACGTGTATCCCGACGACGGCGTGCTTTGCCAATTTTTGGCGAGCGGTCCGGCGGATTCCTACGAAACTTGTTCGTTGTTCTTCGTCGAAGCCATCCATGCCGCAGCTGAGCGCGTGTGGATCACCACGCCCTATTTTATCCCTGACGAAGCGGTATTCGCGGCACTCAGGTTGGCGGCGTTGCGGGGTGTAGATGTGCGACTGTTGCTGCCTTCTCGTCCAGACCACCGGATCGTCTACGCTGCCTCCAGCCTATACGCCTTTGAAGCTGTCAGCGCTGGTGTTCGAGTATTCCGTTATGAACCCGGTTTCCTGCACCAGAAAGTGGTGTTGATCGACAGTGAAATCAGCGCCATCGGCAGTGCCAACATGGACAACCGCTCGTTCCGGCTCAACTTCGAGGTGATGCTGTTGACGGTCGACAGCGTATTCGCCGCGCAGGTGGAACAAATGCTCAACGATGACTTCGCTCAGGCGCATGAAATCGCCAAAGAAGAAGGCCGGGAAACCCGCCGCGTGCAGCAATTCGGCATGCGGGTCGCCCGGCTTATTTCACCGATTCTTTAAGGGTTGTAGATGTCGTCGCGCGTCCATGGCAACTCATGACTGCCATCGGGGTGGGCTTTAACCGCGAGGATCTGGTGCAGGTTGATCCAGCCCCTGGCAAATGCATAAGCGCATCCCGCCAGGTACAGCCGCCAGATCCGCAAGGTTTGCTCCGGGACTTGCCTGGACGCCGCTTCCAGATTGTCCTCCAGGCGTTCGCTCCAGTGGTCCAACGTGCGCGCATAATGGAGGCGCAAACTCTCGACGTCGACGATCTCCAGCCCCGCGTCACTGATCTCGGCAGCAATCATCGACAGGTGCGGCAGTTCGCCGTTGGGGAATACATATTGCCCAATGAAGTCGCCAGCACCACGTCCAACCGGCCGGCCGTCAATGTGTTTGGCGGTGATCCCATGGTTCATTACCAGGCCGCCTTCCTTCACCGCGCCGAACAAGGTTTTGCAGTACTCCGCCAGATTGGCGTGGCCCACGTGTTCGAACATGCCGACACTGACCACTTTGTCGAAGCGTCCGTCCTGAGGCAGGTCGCGGTAGTCGAGCAATTGCAGTTCGACCAGATCTTCCAGTCCTTCCTCTTTCACGCGCTCACGAGCCAAGGCGAGTTGCTCTTTGCTGAGCGTAATGCCGAATACCTTCGCGCCGAACTCCCGCGCTGCAAATCTTGCCAGTCCGCCCCAACCGCAACCGACGTCCAGCAGGTATTCCCCCGGTTGCAACCGCAATTTGCGACACAGGTGACGGAATTTGGCCTGCTGGGCCTGCTCCAGGGTTTCACTGCCGGTCTCGAAATACGCGCAGGAATAGGCCATGTCGCTGTCGAGCCATAGCTGATAAAACGCGTTGGAAAGGTCGTAATGGTAGGAGATGGCTTTGGCGTCGCCTTCCTTATCATGAAAGACACGAACGGGTTGATTGTCGTCGTTCTCGTCCAACATCGCCTGGCTCCATTCATCGCAGACGCGAATAACGTCGCTGATGGAACCTTCCAGCTCAAGTTTGCCTTCGACAAACGCCGCTCCGAGCGCGTCCAGGCTTGGATGGGTGAACTGGCTGACCATTTGTGGATCCTTGACCACAATCGTGACGCTGGGCGCCGGCCCCAGATTGAGTTCATGGCCGTCCCAGAGTCGCAGGCGTAGTGGTAACTGCAGATTCTGTAATGCCGGTGGAAGGTGCGCGAGCATGGACAATCCCCTTGTTTCAGACGTCTGATGTGAGGGTAGACCATCTCTGAAAATTAGCTGGCTATCGAATTAATAGCCGTTTTCCATAATCAGCGAAGCTGCAACCAGCCATCGTAAATCCACTGCTTAAGCCAGGTCACAGCTTGAAGTGGTGCGCCCTCTCCATAGATGACTGTCAATTCAGAGCACAGTTCAGCAAAATTCCAGTCCCGCTCAAGCATGCCTTTTAGAGCGATGGCCTCTAGAGGCTCCAGGCTCCGATACTGGCAAACAAGATCATTTCGACAAATCACCACCACGTGGGGATCGTCGAGCGACGTACTGCCGGGAAACGTAGTTTGATCCTTTGCCGATCGCCAAAGCGCCACACTGTTGAAGGCACACTCCAGCCATTGCAGTGATGGACTGGGGCTGACTTGCAGCGTCGGCCAGTCTTGTGGTGCCAGAATCGCCATGTCCTGCATCGTCAACGGCGTTCCTGCTGGCGCATCGAATGCCAGCGTGAAAGCCCACTCCAAAGTCGCCAATTCGGCCAATGGCGCACTTTGTTCCGGCACCAAATGTTGGCGAATGAACGCCTCGAAGCCTTCCCCAAGCCAACGAAGGCTGTAATGAGCCGAAGGGTTATGGCGCAAATAAGCCGCCGCAATCTGTTCAAACTCTTCGTCACCCAGCCAATTAAGGATCGCCGGATAGTCGCCGCGCAGCACTTCCTGGAGCCGCGCTTGATAAGCATTGTGATAAATCGCCAGCCCGGTGCTGACATCCAGCGTCGGACCGCCGATCAGGCTTGAACCGAGCTCGACATCAGCCGCCGACGGCTCTCCCAACAGAAAACATTCAAAGGCCTGTTGCCAGTCGTTCAGGCGCATTTCTGTCTCCGGGCCAGCTCGCCCTCGCCCAGCTCTCGGGCTTTTTGCAGCTCAGTGAGCAGATCGTCAAACGGTGGGAGATGGTCATCGCGCTCCAGCAGCGTAGCGACCGGGCCTAGGTAGCCGAGTGTTCGTTGGTAAAGCGCCCAGACAGGATCGCTGACGGGGTGGTCATGGGTGTCGATGACATAATCCCCATAATCGCTATGGCCTGCCAAGTGGAGCTGGCGAACCTTGTTCGCCGGTAAACCTTGAATGAATGTCCACGGATCGAAGCCATGATTACGTGAGCTGACATAGACGTTGTTGACGTCCAGCAACAACTCGCAATCGCTCAGCCGACTCAGGGCGTGAAGAAACTCCCACTCGCTGAAATCATCACCAGCGCTGCGCACATAACTGGAGACATTCTCCAACACCAGTGGACGCTGCAAAATGTCTTGCACCTGCCGCACTCGATCCGCGACGTAATGAAGGCTTTCTTCGGTGTACGGTAATGGCAGCAAATCATGAAGCTGATGGGCGTTGCCACGGCTCCAGCACAAGTGATCGGAAATCCACGCCGGTTTTACTCGATCAGCCAACAGTTTGAGTTGTTGCAGATAGCCCGGATCCAGCGCATGCGGCCCGCCGATGGACAACGACACGCCATGCATCACCAGCGGATAACGCTCGGAGATGGCATCAAGGTAATAAAGGGCTTTGCCGCCCTGCACCATGAAATTTTCGGAGACGACTTCGAACCAGTCCACGGCTGGCGACTGTTCGAGTATCTGTTGGTAGTAAGCACTGCGCAAACCCAGGCCATAGCCCAGAAACGGAAGGGATGCAGACATTTGCGGACTCCTCGCAAAATGGCCGCAGTAGCAAGGGGGAAACCACTGCGGCGCCAAGCGGTGGCCGATTATTCGCCGACCTTGCCACCGGCTTTCATGCATTCGGATTGAGTCATTGCCTTGAAACCGTGACCCTTGCAAACCGCTTGACCCTTACATGCGTTTTCTGCAGTTTTGCAATCGTTCATGCCTTTGCACGAAGTCACGCCGTAGCAATGAACTTGAGCAGCGTCGGCCGCCTGAGCCTGAGTCGCAACACCAACAAACAGGGAGGCAGCGGCGAAAGCGAAAGCGGCACCAGCGGTAGCGGATTTGAAGTTCATATTTTTGTATCCTCGGTAATCGTCAGGTTTGTCGGCTGGAACGTTGTTCAGTCCCGACACAGCACTAGAGCGTGCTACCCCCAACGACGTTACAGAGGCAGGCAAAAAAATTTTCGATGCGCTCAACTGTCTTCTTTGAGCTTGAGCAGAGGCTCCTGAAATCGCAGCAAACGTCCGGCGTTGCCCAGCACCAGCAACGTGCTCAAGTTATGCAGCAACGCCGCAATCATCGCCCCTGCCGCACCGAGCCAGCCAAAAGCGGCGAAGGCAACAATCGCCAGTGTCCAGCCCAAACCGATGATCACGTTGACTTGCAAAGTCTGGCGGCATTGGCGACTCAAGCGCACACAGGTTCCGAGCCGACGCAGGTCGCTGCCGATCAACACGATGTCGGCCGAGGCCAATGCGATGTCTGCCCCGCCCGCCCCCATTGCGACCCCCACGACACCGGCCTTGAGCGCCAGGGAGTCGTTGATCCCGTCCCCGACCACCATAGGCCGGAAGCCGCTGCCAATTTCATTAAGCACGCGATTGAGCTTGTCCTCAGGCAACGCCTGCGCCTCGACATCGCTGATGCCAACATCGCGCGCCAGCGTCTGCGCGACGCTCTGCCGATCCCCGGTTAGCAGCAATTGCCGACCCAAGCCCAGTTCTCGCAACTCACTCAAGGCAAATCGCGCCTCGGGTTTGACACTGTCGGCCAGCAATAACCAAGCGAGAAACTCTCCATCAAGCGCCAGGCCGGCAATCGGACCGTCATGTTCAGGAACCGCCGACGTAGCAATACCCAATTGCGCGAACAACTCCGGGCGACCGAGTGCGGCCTCGCCCTGCTCGGTCATGGCCACCACGCCCAAGCCCTGGCGCTCGTGGATGTCCGAAAGCAGCAGAAAATGCTCCTGCGTGACCAGCCCGGCGAGTGCTCGACTGACCGGATGACTGCTGGCCGAACCCAGGCTGGCGGCCAGTTTCAGGACGTGACTGCGGTCTTCCAGCGGACTGTCGATGGACTGCAAGCGCAAGGTGCCAAACGTCAGCGTGCCGGTTTTATCCACCACCAACGACGTCAGGTCTGCCAGCTCTTCAAGAAACGCCGAACTGCGGATCAGAATGCCGTGTCGCGCCGCCACCGCCACCCCGGCAATGGCCGTCGCCGGTGCCGACAACACCAGCGCACAAGGACACGCCGCGACCAACACGGCGAGCATCGCTTGAGCATCATTGGTGACGAACCAGGTCACTGCCGCCAGCAGTAAAACCAACACCATGTAGCTGCCGGCATAACGCTCTAGCAAACGAGTAATCGGTGGCTTGGAGCGTTCAGCGCTTTGCATCAGCGCGATGACTTTGCCCAAGGTCGATTCGTTGCCGGTGCGGGTCACTTCAATACGCAGCAGACCGTCGAGGTTGATCGCCCCGCCGAACACTGGCATCCCAACGCCGGCTTCCATCGGCACCGACTCACCGGTTATGGAGGCTGTATCGAGGCTCGCCTGACCGGACAACACCCGGCCATCCGCCGGTACGCGATCACCGGCACGCACTTCGACCCGATCACCAGCCACGAGGGTGCTGTTGTCGACTTCGATAATCGAGCCGTCCGCCTGAACCTTTCGCGCATGGCTGCGGGTGAGTTTGCCGAGTGCGTGAATCGCTTCCTGAGAACCGATTACGCTGCGCTCTTCCAGTACGTGGCCGAAGATCATGATGATCGGCAACAACGCGGCGGTCAGCAAATCACCGGTAGCCCAGGCGCCGAGCATGGCGAGCGCGATCAACTGGTCGGTGATTCCGTGCAAGCTTGGGTAACGCAGGCTGTACCACGCCGAACGCATCACCGGCACGGCCACCAATAACGAAGCAATCCCGAGCAGCAATTGACTGACGCCGGTCTGCTCCGGTGACAGCCAACGCCAGATCAGACCGAGCCCGAGCAGGCCCAGCGCGAGCATGGCCAGCGTCAATTGGCGGGCGGCGCTGCGTTGTTCGGCCGAGGACAACATGCTTGGTGCGGCGGCGGTATGCGCGGTCATTGGGCAGCTCCCTGAATGATCAGGCGGGAATCGTCTTTTGGATCAACCGTGGTCACGGAACCGGCCTGGCCAAGAATCTTCGGCATCCGTTCACGGTAAATGCGCAGAAGCATTTGTGGGTCGGTGCCCTGCTGTTGCGCCGCGGCCAGGCTCAGTACGGTAGCGGTGTCGGCAGACGCTTTTGCCAACCGCTCGCTGGCTTGGGCATGAGCCACTTGTAGCGTTCGATCAGCTTGTTCGTTGGCGGCCTGGGTTGCCTTCTCAGCTTCAGTACGCGCGTTTGCCACGGCTTTGTCGGCCTGCTGACTCGCTGTCAATACTGCGTTGAAGGCGTTCACCGCCGGACCAGGCAGGCTCGATTGCACATCGACTCGGGCGACTTCAATACCCAACCCCTGCCCTGCTGCTGTCAGCTCGGCCAACCGATGATTGATGCCTTGCACCAGGTCACCGCGCAAACGTTCACGGCGTTCAGCAGCCTGATTGTCGGCACCGATCAGTTCCGGACGCGCCACTAGAATGGTGTCCAGATCTCGCGCCGCGGTGAGGGCCACAGCGCTGCGAGTGACCAGTCGATCCAGCGCCGGCAGTACATGTTCGCCTTGCAGCACGAAGGCATACGGCTCGGTGACTTTGTAGAACACCCGCACATCGAGTTGCACCACACCGGCATCCCCCGTCAGCAAATAGCCGGAACCGGCGAGTGCATCACTGAGCGGCGTGGCAAACGTGGCAGCTCGATCAGCCTGCAAGGCAACATCACTGCGCAACAGGTTTTCTACACGACGCTCAATAATGCGGTCTGCCGCAGGCAATAAAACCACCTGCTCAAAAGGTCGCGGCCATGCCAACAACAACCCTGCGTTCTGGATGCGATCCAGCGCACCGAAATGCAGTACGACCGCGCGATTCTGTGGATCAATTTGCCGCACATTGGAGAACGCCCAAGCTAACGCGGCGAGAACGGTCACCGCGTAAAGCGCGAGAAAAGCCAAGCGCCCGGCCTGAATCCAAGGGCTGCTCAACACATGTGTTCCACGTGGAACTAAATTCATGGCTGTGACCCGGACTTGTTTTCGAGGGTCGGCGGCCCGTCAACCAATACCCGGAATGGTGCCGCATCCGTGCGCAATATCAGTTTGGCCCCCGGCGAAACGATGGTGCCCAGGGTATCGAGTGAGCGCAGCAAGTTGTACAGCTGCGGAGAGCCGGCATAGGCGCGGCCGTAAATCTGTGCCGCTTCAACCCGCGATTGAGCTTCGATGTCAGCGGCTTTGACCGTTGCATCCGCCTGCACGATTCGTGCGTCCCGCTCGGCGGCGGAACGGATTTGTGCAGCTTCACGCTTGCCGATTGCAGTGCGTTCGGTGGCGATTGTTTCACGCTCGGCGCGCATGCGATCCACGGTGGCGGTCAAGGTTACTGAAGGTAAGGTCAGTCGCTCGATGCCGACTTGCAGCACACGCACGCCATAGGTAGTAAGCAACTGCTGATCGATCTGATGACGAAGTTGCGCCTCAAATTCGGCAATGTGAACTTGGTTGGCGTCGGTGTTAACCAGGTTAGCCAAGTCAAAACTGGCAGCCGTGGTTTCCAGCGCAGAACCCACAAAAGTGCGAATCTGCCGCGCCGCTTCATCTGGCTGATTCTGCACCGCGCGCATAAAGCGCTGCACGTTCTCCGGATCGCCCTGCACCTGCCACGCCACGTAAGCCTGAACGATGATGCGCAAACCATCGCGAGTACCGACATCCTGCAACCCACTGGAGGTGGTGCGCAGACGCAAGTCGACAGGGATAGCGGCTTCAAACGGCGCAGGCCAACGCCAGCCTAGACCCGGCTCCAGCAAAACCCGCGATGGATTTCCAAAGCGCGTGATCACGGTGGCTTCCCCCGAACGCACTTGAACAAGGCTAGCGGCAGCGATGGCAAACGCCACGAGCAACCCTGCCCAGCCCATGCGCCGCCAGGGAAACGGGCCGGCTTCTTGTGGATCGCCGTGGTGATGATGGTGGTGACCGTGGTGATGCCCGCCATGACCGTGATCGTGGCCGGCGTGGTCATCGTGATCGTGTGTGTGCGACTGGCTCAATGGGTAGCTCCTGGCTGGGCGCTCGTACGCGGCGACGCAGGATCAGCCGGCAGCGTGAATGTACGGAGGTCGATGGTCGGCGCATTACTGCTGCCACCCAGACGATGATCAAGAATCAGCAGCTTGGCGTTGGTCAGGCCCTGGCTCAGTTGGCTGAGGTATTGTTCCAGCACAAAAGCCTGACCGGCACTGGCGTAGGCTTTCTGCTCCGCGTTGAATTTCAGCTCCGCCGCCTGGGCCGCGGCGTTGATTTCATGAGCGCTGGCGGTCGCTTGGTCGCGTGCAATGCTCGCTTGCAGTTGCGCCAAATTGGTCGATTCAGCGGCGGCGCCACGCTCCCGCGAGATCAATGCTTGAGCGCCGATCTGCGCTGCCTGCACACCGTGATAGGCATTGGCGGCGCCGGCCGGTGGATGAATCGCCTCTACCACCGTGGCGAGAATTTCCACACCGCTGTCGAGTTTCTGCAAGTCCGCCTGTACCGCCCGACCGATCTCTTCAGCGAGCCCTACCCGGTCCTCGCCAAGCAATCCGTCAAGGGTTCGCGAGGCAAAGTCATGCACCAGAATCCGGCTGGCGGTGCTGCGAATCAGCGTCGGTACATCGGCACTGTTGTAGGTCGCCGCCAACGCCGCTTGATCGGTCAGGCCGATGCGATAGACAAAACGCACGTCCATGTTGACGATCTGGAAGCTCTGCTTGTCGGCACGGCTGCTGGCGATGACCTGGGATTTGTCGTTCACATGACTGGCGTCCCATAACCGATTGGCAATCGCCGGTGCCGGGCCTTCGGCGGGCTCGGGCACAACCGGTGCCGAAGCTTCGCCAACGCTGGTGGCCAACTCGTGAACCACGCCGTTTTCAACCTTCAGCACTCGACCCAAAGGCCACGGCAGACCGGCGTGCAAACCAGGACCGAACACCTCCACCGGTTTGCCGAAACGCTCGTAGATACCCCGCCCCTGCAACGGTATTTCGTGAATGCCGGTGAGTGACCAGCCGACGACGGCAACCACCGCCAGCACCGGCAAAAACGCCCGACGCATGTAAGTGAAGGCCCAGATTTGCCGCAAGTCGATGCCGAACCGATTGTGCAATTCGTGCTGCAAAGCGAGCAGCGGTTGCGGCGGCCAACGCAGCATGTCGGCGACAAAACTGCGTGCCAACAATGCTGGCTCGAGTTGTTCGCGCTGCGGGCTGAACAGCGACAACACCGCACGCAGCAGTAACTCGACTGCGACCAACCCCGGAAGCAAACCGATCAGCACCGCCAATCGCACCGGCCACACCGATGTTTCACTGGCGAACAACAAACACAATGCGCCAAGCACCAGGCAAATGATTGCCACCCGAGTCAATTGCGCCAGTGCACCGGCCTCTGGCCATTGGGCGACGTTTTCCTGAGCCAGTTGCCGCTCGACGACCAACAGACCGAACGCCAGCAGCAACGCCAGCGCTGCGCCGACACTGGCCGATACCCCCAGCGCTGCTGGCGGTAACGCTAGGTTCCAGAACTGATCGATGCTGAACAAGGTCAACAGCGCCCAACCGCCGAGCCAGAGCGTCGGCACGCCGATGTGGCCAATCAGGCGTACCGAGCGCTGGCTGAGCCCATCCAGCAGTCGCTCATATCGACCTTCAGGCGCAACAATTTCGTCAACGGCGACCACGGGCGGCGTCGGGTTCATTGTCTGTGCACGCCATCGCGTAACCCACCAAGCGGATTGCAGACCGGCAACCAGCACCAGCAAAGCGGCGCTCTGATTTACCAGCAATGCGCCCCAAAGCGACTGTGGCGCAAACAATCCGACAAATAACGCCAACACCAGCCCGCCCCCTGCCAAAGCGCTCAGGCCCATGGCGAACTGACGCAATCGTCGTCCCTGAAAGACAGCCTGTTGAAAGCGCGGCAACCCTGCTACTTGCGCACCATCGACTTCGAGATCGACTTGCATACCACCCCAGTGTTTATTCAACGCGGACACCGCATTTCGTTACCGTATAACGAAAGCGGTGAAATTTCTGTTCTAAATCCCTCTATCTAAAAACGCTGAACCTGTCGCTTGGCTGAAGCCTTGACCAAAACAGCGCGAAACACACATATTACGTTCGTAATTTTTGTCAACTACTACTTTTAACCAGCCCGATCCCTCACTTCAGGAGTCCATCCATGAGCAGCTACGACGTCGTGATTCTGGGCGGTGGCCCCGGCGGTTATAACGCAGCGATCCGTGCAGGCCAGCTGGGTTTGAAAGCAGCATGCGTCGAAGGTCGCGCGACCCTCGGCGGCACCTGCCTGAACGTCGGCTGCATGCCGTCCAAGGCGCTGTTGCACGCTTCCGAACTCTACGACGCGGCCATGGGCGCGGAATTCGCCAACCTGGGGATCGAGGTCAAACCCACCCTCAACCTCGCCCAGATGATGAAACAAAAAGATGAAAGCGTTACCGGGCTGACCAAAGGCATCGAGTATCTGTTTCGCAAAAACAAAGTCGACTGGATCAAGGGCTGGGGCCACATCGACGGACCAGGCAAAGTCACGGTTACCGACAGTGGAGGCGGCAAGACCGAGCTGAGTGCCAAGGACATCATCATCGCCACCGGCTCCGAACCGACTCCCCTGCCGGGCGTCGACATCGATAATCAACGCATCCTCGACTCCACCGGCGCGCTGTCGCTGAGCGAAGTGCCAAAACATCTGGTGGTGATCGGGGCCGGTGTCATCGGTCTGGAACTGGGCTCCGTGTGGCGGCGCCTGGGTGCTCAAGTCACGGTAGTCGAATTTCTCGATCGCATCTGTCCGGGTGTGGACATTGAAGCGGGCAAAACACTTCAGCGTTCATTGAACAAACAAGGCATCACCTTCAAGTTGAGTTCGAAAGTCACCCACGCCACGTCATCGCCAACGGGTGTCCAGCTCAGCGTTGAACCGGCGGCGGGGGGCACCGCCGAGTTGCTGGAGGCCGATTATGTGCTGGTGTCGATCGGCCGTCGCCCATACACCCAAGGTCTCGGGCTGGAAAACGTCGGCCTCGCCACGGACAAGCGCGGCATGCTCACCAATAAAGGACACCGCACCGAAGCGGCGGGCGTGTGGGTGATCGGCGACGTCACGTCCGGGCCGATGCTCGCCCACAAGGCAGAGGACGAAGCCATGGCCTGCGTGGAACAGATCGTCGGCAAAGCGGGTGAAGTGAATTACAACCTGATTCCCAGCGTGGTCTACACCAAACCGGAGCTGGCCAGCGTCGGCAAGACCGAAGAGCAGCTCAAGGCCGAAGGTCGCGCGTACAAGGTCGGTAAATTTCCCTTCACTGCCAACAGCCGGGCCAAGATCAACCACGAAACCGAGGGCTTCGCCAAAGTGCTGGCCGATGAACGCACCGACGAAATTCTCGGCGTCCACCTGGTGGGCCCGAGCGTCAGTGAAATGATTGGCGAGTACTGCGTGGCGATGGAGTTCAGCGCCTCGGCCGAGGACATTGCGCTGACTTGCCATCCACACCCGACACGGTCCGAGGCATTGCGTCAGGCGGCGATGAATGTGGAGGGGATGGCGACGCAGATGTAAGACTTAAAATTCTTGTTGTTTGGTCTGCCGCTATCGCGAGCAAGCTCGCTCCCACAGGTTCTTTGGTGGACACGCGATTTGTACTACACCGCAAATCCCTGTGGGAGCGAGCCTGCTCGCGATAGAAGCGACTCGGTCTATAGCGGAAGATGCCCCAACGGCAACGCCCCCGGCGTCTTCACCGTGTGAATCGCAAAATTACTGCGAATATCGCTCACACCCGGCAACTTCAGCAGCCGCTCCGTGAGAAAACGGTCATAGCCGCGCAAGTCCGGAACCACTACTTGCAGTAGAAAATCCGATTCCCCGGATACCAAAAACGCCGAAATCACTTCCGGCAGTGCCGTCACGGCCACGCGAAAGGCTTCGGCTTGCTCGTCGTTGTGGCGCTCGACTTTGACCCCGACAAACACCGTCAGCCCCAGCCCCACTTCGTCGCGATCCAAATTGGCCTGATAGCCGCGAATCACCCCCGCCTCTTCCAGCATCCGCACCCGACGCAAACAGGGCGAGGCGGACAAACCAATTTCGTCGGCCAGTTGCACATTGCTCAATCGACCGTCCCGTTGCAGGGCCGCGAGGATCTTGCGGTCGTAGGCGTCCAGTTTCATGAATTGGCAGATCCTGATAGTTGATCGTCTTAATGCGGCAGGTTATGCCAATTTCTTCTGCTTTAGAAGCTGACTACGCAACCACCTGCCCTGCCCTTGCGCCCTAGACTGGCCCTACCGAATCGACAACGAAAGGGGCGCAACATGGCGGGACTCGGACTGTTTTTCATGGCGTTGGCAGTGGTGTATTTGTTGCCAGGGCCGGACATGATCCTGCTGCTGCAAACCGGCGCCCGTCAGGGAAAAGGGGCGGCATTGGCCACCGCGATAGGCCTGGGTATTGCTCGCGGTTGCCATGTGGCGTTGGCCGCGCTGGGGCTGGCGGCGTTGTTCAAAGCCGCGCCCTGGACCTTCGATGTGGTGCGTCTGGCCGGGGCCGCGTACCTGTTGTGGATCGGTATTCAATGCCTGCGCACCACGATGCTGCCGAACCTGAACGGCACTGACACCACAGCAGCGAAACCGCGCTGGCGCGACTCAATACAGCGCGGGTTACTGACCAATCTGCTCAATCCCAAGGCGTTGCTGTTTTGCTCGGTGCTGCTGCCACAGTTCATCGATCCACACGCCGGATCAGTCCTCAGGCAATTCGCGATCCTGGGCATGATGCTGGTCAGTGTCGGCTTCCTCTTCGACAGCGCCTATGCATTGGTCGGCGCGGCGCTGGGCCGTTGGCTGCAACGCAGTCCTTCGGCCCAGCGGCTCCAACAATGGCTGTTTGGCAGCCTGTTGATCGGCTTCGCAGTGCGGCTGACCTTTGTGCAACAGGCGTAAGCCTTACCGCGTCCGACGGCGGCGACGGTTGATCAACAGCAACACCACTGCCGTCACAGCGATAACCGTTCCGTACTGCAATGGCCGCTTGTAAGGACGCAGTACCGAACGCGTCGCGTCGGTTGCCTGGGTGACATAGCGTTTGCTGGCATTCTGAAACTCGGGATAAGGGCACTGGTAACCGAAATTCACCGCCCAATCCACGTAAGGCCCTTCATTGACGTAACGTTGATACAGAGCACTTTGCTCTTCAAGGCTGCTGTTCCAACCCGCCGCCGCGCACAGTACCGCCGCAAACGCCTGGCTGGTGTGAGGCAAATTATCGGCGGCGCGACTGGCCAATGCTGTGGCCAAAAAGCGATAGTGATAGCGCTCATCGGGTTTGGCGGCACTGGCTTGCTGACGCTTGACCTCACCTTCGGCGACTAGCGGTCCGACTTTCAGTTCAATGGTTTCGAGGCTGAAATTGCCACCAAACGTGGCGTAGTCCGGGGCCATTTCGTAGCCGAGAATGTCCATCCCCCACTCACGCGCTGTCCAGGCGGCATTGAATAGGGCGGCGGCGCGTTTGGTTGGCCACCACGCGGCGTCCGCCAGCTGACGCTGTTGCGCATACAACCGGGCTTTTTTCTGTAGATCGGTATTGTCGAAGTACACCAGCGCTTCGTCATAACGCTCTTCGCGCAGCAATCGGCGCCCAAGCAGATTGCGCAATTTGGCTGCCACCGGAAGCGGTACGTAATTGTCGCGATCCTGCTGGCTCAATGGCGGTGGCGCAGGCACCTGGGTGTCAACGTAATGCTTGAGTTCATCGACGGTCAGCACCCGTTCGGCCACTGTCGCGGCATCGAGCCAATAGATACTTTGGCTGCGATACAGCTGATCGAATGCTTGCAGATAATCCCCACGTTGCAGCGCCAGAATCGCACTTTCACCCTCGACCCGGCACTTGGGTTGAAGCGTCTCGTAATCAAAGTCCGGCGTGCGGCGATCACCCCACGATTCATTCTGCGGGAACGCCTGAGCCGCTTTGGCATACGCCGCAGCCGCTGCGTTTTTATCACCCTCGCGCAACGCCAGTTTCGCCCGTAACCACCACGCCAGACCGCCGTCGCCAGCGTGTTCAAGGAAGGCCTTGGCGCTGGCGTAATCGCCTTGTTGATAGTTCATCGCGGCCAATCGATCCGCGTTATCCAGGCTGCCGCGCGTGCTGTTTTGCAGCAGTTTGATCAGTTTCAATTCGTTCGGTGGCTGTTCACCGAATGACCAGCCGAGGCGGCTGATCAACGACGCGGTCGCCAGTTGTTGCACCGGTTTTTCCTTGAGCAGCGCGCTCAATTGATCGTCCGGCATCGCCAGAAGATCAGCCATCAATAGCTTCAACGAGGTGTAACCGACTGCTGAACCGTGGAGGTTTTGCGCGGCGTAGAGTTCGATGGCCCTGTCCCAGTCACCGGCGGTCCGGGCCACGCGCGCTTCTTCGCCGAGGCTGGCGACACCCAGTTCCAGTGGATCGCTGAAGCCGTCGATGCTCAGCGAACGGGTTTGCTCGAACGCTTTGCGCGACTGCATCAGCAGGTCGGGCGAAGCGTCCGCATCAGCGCTCATGGCAAACAGCGCCCGACCCAGCGAATACGCGGCCCAGGTGCTGCGCAAAGCGCGTTGGTCGGCCGGCAGCGCCAGCACTTTTTCGAAGTATTCGGCGGCCAACCGATGATCGCCCGCACTGAATGCTGCAGCACCCGCCAGATACAGCTTGAGCTCGGCTGGCAAGCTCGAGCCTTGCGCTTCGACCTGATGCGCATCGGTCAGGCTGCGTAATTGTTTCACCAGCACTTGCTGTTCTGCCGTCAGTCCTGCCTGCTCGGCGGTGTCTCGCTGTTCTATGTAGTCAGCCGCCTCCATGCCATTCCGGGACTGTGCAATATGTTTGAGCCCTGTGATCGCATGCCCGAGACGATTGATCTCAAACTGGAAGTTGCCTTCGGGCAGCTCCGCCAGCGACTGGCCACGGTTGTCCAGCAAGCGCATCGGGAAGTCCGGGCCGCAAGCCAGTGCCGAACCCAGCGGCAAGCTGAGGCTCAAACAGAGCAGATGGCGGGGCCAATTACGGGTGAACATTCGAACCTCCTTGATCAATTTTCGTGCAGCGCGCCCAACCGATCGCCCGCTGCCCACCGGCCGCAATCCGGCCGGCGCTAAGGCGGGTGAAGGTAAGCAGATCCGGGCTTTGTTGCAACGCATAACCGGCCAGCGCATCGGCGCCATCACAGCCCTCGACGGCCAGAGTCACGCGTTCAGGCCAAGCAGTGTCGAGGTTGCCTTGGTTGTTGACGCTGATGTCATAGAGGCCGTCTTGCGCACTAAGTTTCACACTCAAGCGGCTGTCGAGCGTGTCACCACGTGCCACCGCGCCCAGCGTTGTCGGGCTCCAGGCTCGGCGGTCGCCCGCCAGCGGCAGGCGAAACCAGATCAGGCCGGCCAGATGAGCGGGAGGATCAGCGCGTAATTCAGCAGCGAGTGAGCTCAGTTGCCGCGGATCAGCCAGCAGTTCCCGGCGCTCACCTCCTCGGCCCACCGGCACTTCGCTTTCCACAACCGGTGCGCCACTGGCACCTGGCAACAGGGCCACGCCGTAGGCTGGGAGCGCCAGATAGAAAGGCTTCGTCGTGAGTTCACTCCAGGCCTTGGCCCATTGTCGCGCCTGATCCGGGTCGAACAACCCGCGCCGTGGATCGCTCACCGCGTGCACTTGCAACACGCTGCTGTCGACGGTCGATAGAAGAGCCGGCAACTCGGGACTGTCCAGCCACGCCGGTAACGCCGTAATACTCAGCGGTAAATTCGCCGGTAAAACGCCCCGCAGGTGTGCCAGAAAAGCTCGATAGCTCGGTAACCGAGCGTTGCCCGCATCGTGATCAATTTCCACGCCGGAAAGCGTCAACCCCTGCCCTTGCCAGTCGCTAAGCACCTGCTGGATCTGCGCCGTGACTTCTTCCTGGTCCAACGACTTGAGCTGAGCATCCAGACGAATTACCGCAATCAGCGGCCGACCATCGCGTTTGAGCAGCCCCGGATCGATCCGCGCCCGACGCCAGCCGGCTTGAGGAAACGCCTGCAAGGCCAGCACCCGTAGCGTCGAGAAGTCCGCTCGACTGTCGCGCAGGGCAGCGTCATGGGCGGGCGTCCATTGTCGTTGCCAGACGTAGAGCTGCTGATCGAGCGGTGGCGCGTCGTGTTGCTCGCAGCCGGTGAGCAGCACCAGAGCCGACAGCGACACAATCAAACGCGTCAAAAACAACATGAAAAAACCCTTGAGCCAAAAGCTAACCTTTGTAGCAGCTGCCGAAGGCTGCGTCCGGCAGCAGCTACATGGCCGTCTACACCATCGGCTTGCGGGCAATGATCACCTGACTTTTCGCCACGACCGCGTCCAGCGCCTGTTTGATCTGCGCGCCACGAGGTGAATCCAGAACGGCCTTCCAGGTCTGGGCCCAATGGTTGAGCATTGGATGGTCGGGATTGCTGAAACCGACCTTGGCTTCCCAGAACAACAGCATCCACATCGACCAGTAGAACCCGTACTGACTGTGGCTGATGACTTCCAGGCCGGCGTCGCTGACCATTGCCTTGAACTGCTCTTCGCTGATGATGCGAATGTGGTTGGGCTTCTGGAAATACTCCGGCGCGGCGATGTCTTTTTGCAGGTCTTCGGAGCTGGGGTGTGGAACGCTGAGCAAATACAGCGCACCCGGCTTGCCAACGCGTACCAGTTCGGCGAGAAACTGCGCCGGGTCGTCCACATGCTCGATGACTTCGGTGGACACCACACGGGTGGCCGTGGCGTCGGCAATCGGCAGCGGATTGCAGTCGGTGACATGAAATTCAACGTCGCGGGCCGGGGTGTCACTCAGGCGCTGGCGGGTGCCTTCGACCTTGGCGGCGTCGATGTCGGCGATGATGATTTTCGCTCCGCGCATGCCGCAGAAATGCACGTTACCGCCGTCACCACAGCCCACATCCAGCAGCGTGTCATCGGCGCTCACCGGGAAACCGGTGAACAGCTCGCCGGTTTGCTGATTGAACCAGCCACTAAGTGTCGCATCGTGCAGGCCGAGCATGTACGGGTCGACCTTTTCGGAGATCGGTGCGGCAGGCTGCGTCGGAGCCGGTGCAGGCGTCGTCGCCGTGAGTTTCTTTAAAAGGCTCAGCATGGTGTGGCTCCAGAGGATGAGACGGCGGTTCGGGATGTACCGAGGCGTTGTAGCAGTGCGACGCCGCGGTTGCGCATGGGCATTTCAATGAAACGGTAATTCAGTTCACTGAGCAGAACGATTAGCGCGAAAGCGATCAACAACGTGAGGATTGGGTGTCCGGCCGGGCTCGGCAGGCCCGCGCTCTGCAAGCGGAAGATCAGTTCACGCACCAACAGATAGGCCGGAATGTGGATCAGGTAGATGCCGTAAGAGCGACTTCCAACCCAAGCCATCAGGCGTTGCACACCGCCAGCGGGCAAGAGGTAATCGCGGTTATAGGAGGCGACCCAAACCAGAGTCGTACTGAGTAGTGCTATTGAGCCGACCCGGAAATTGGCAAAGGTGAAACGGTCGGTCGCCATAAAGCTCAACAACAATCCGATAACGATCAGTAACGAAACCCCAGCCCACGGTCGACGCAGAAACGTCGGCCGCCAGCGCCGGTAGGCCGGCCGAACGCTCCAAATCGCCAGCAACACCCCGAGGGCCAACGCATCGGTTCGAATGAACATCAGGAACGTTGAACGCATGGTAAATATTTGCACTGCGACTAACGCCAGTAACGCCCACACTAAATGTTTGCGGCACAGCAAAATCAACAACGGGAATAACAGATAAAACTGCTCCTCCAGCGAGAGGCTCCAGTACACAAAACTGGTGCCGTACTCGTAATGAAAGAAGCTATTGGCTAACCGGAAATTACCGTACTGCAACACCCCCGCCAGCGTGGCTTGCAGGTTGGCGTCCAGCGTGCCGAACGCCCCCGAGCGGTTGAGAAATACGCACGCCAGCAGCATCAGCACTAACCACAACCAGGCCGATGGCAATATGCGAAACGCACGTCGCAGCCAGAAATTACGCGTCTGCTCCCAGTACTCCTGACGAGTCGCGCAACCCTGCAGCGCGGGTATCAGGCTGCGCGCGATGACGAATCCGGAGATCGCAAAAAACAGATCGACGCCCCACCACAGCTGCGCCCAAGCATTGGCTTTTTCCAGCAATGGTACAGAGTCGGTGAACAGGTTTCCCCGCAAGTGATGGAACAGAACGCACAGCACAGCGACAGCGCGCAGTACTTCTATGTCCATGATCCGTTTGCCGCTCATGACGTGCCTCTGGCATCCAGAGGTTTGCGCGCAATGATCACCTGACTCTTGGGCATGAACTGATCAAGCATCTGCTTGATCGCCAGACCGTTAGGTTGCTCCAGCAGGTCTTGCCAGGTTCTGGCCCAGCTCTCCATCAGCGGGGGGTATGGCGCATGAATCCGGTCGCGAACCGCACCGCTGAGATCGTTGCCCCCTGCGCGTTCGCTAGCCCAGAAAAAAATCATCCCCATGACCCAGAAAAAGCCACTGGATTGACGCTTTTCGATCACCAGGCCAGCGTTTTCGACAAGCTCGGTAAAGCGTTCACGGGAAAATATCTGGATATGGTTGGGAGACTGGTAGTAACTCGGCGGCGCGATGCCTTTTTGCAAATGCTCACCCACCGGGTCCGGCACGCTGATCAAATATTGCGCCCCCGGGCGCCCCATGCGCACCAGTTCAGCCATGAACTGCTCCGGCTCATCGACATGCTCAAGCACTTCAGTGCAAACAATCTTGCTCGCGCAGCCATCGCGCAACGGTAGCGGCAGGCTGTTGCTGACCAATCCGAGGCCGGCTACGCCAGATTCCGCCACCACGCGTCGGGCAAGATCCTGAACCTTGTCCAACTCGCTGTCGGTGAATATCACTGATGCGCCCTGGCGTACGGCAAACAGCGTTGAACCGCCCTCACCGCATCCCACATCCAGGAACGTGTCGTCGGCGGTGATCGCGAAGCCCTTGAGTAACTCACCGCTGTCGTTGAGAAACCAGCCATCCAGTACGGCATCGCGCAGGCCGCAGTCGCGGGGCGAGATAGCTCCTTCGAAAACATTCGCCGCTTGCACGACTGTCTCATCCTTGGGCTGGAGCTGGGTAGTCACGCGATCAACCGGTTTCCCGTGGGTTTTGTGTTGTTCCAGCACATCGGCGATGAACACTTTCAAGCGCGTGAAGGTACGGTCCTGGCTGCAGAATGCTTCCAGGCGATCTATGGCATGGGCCGACATGGTTGCGTAGCGATCGCCCTCGTCTCGGGCCACGTCATAACTGGCCTGATAGGCCTGGCACAGCGACTCCCAATTGGCGGTGTAGCGCAACGTGCGGTACGCATTGCGTGGATCATGAGGCCAGGTGGTCAGCTCTTCTGTCGACTCGATGATGAAGGTGTTATCGGCATCGACGTAGTCGCCCATCGCCGTGTTCGATGGTGCCACCGCAGGTTTGCCGCAAGACATGAACTCCATCAGCGGCAGACACTGACCTTCACCGTGGGACGTGTTCACCACGTAGGTGGTGGCCTGCACCAACAGCTCGTAATCCGGGTCCGCCAGATACCCGTAGATCAACACAATCCGGCAACGATAGGGCTGATTCTGGTAGAGCTTGGGCAGCAGATCGCTTAGCGCCTGCCGGGCATCGAAATGGGTCAACTTCAAAACCAGCGTCGCGTCTTCCACATCACGGAACGTGGAGCAAAATGCGCTGAGCATATCCTCCCAGTTTTTACGGCCATCGCAGGGGTTGAACACCGACGTGTAGACAACGCCGTCGAGCATAAGCTCTAGCTCTTGCGCCGGTGCCTTGAAGTCAATGCCTTTACCTGTACGCAACGGCTCTGGAGCATAAGCCCGAAGGTCGACTGCCCGGCTATCGACCAACAGCCCCTTGAGCTTGAGTTTGACCTGGTGTGCCAGCGGCTGACATTCCAATTGCCGCCCCCGTGAACGGAATCTGTCCCACACCGGAGAAGGTATTGCGGTGATGGGATAATCGGCGCCCATAGCATTGCGCACCGCATTAACCGTGTAGCTGGAATGGGTAATCGCCGCTCCTGTCGAAGCCAGAACATTGCGCCAATCGTTGCGCGGATCGTCGTACCAGCTTTCGTCTGGAATGGTGCTGAACTCCCATGCAAACACCGGAACGGTCGGGCACGCATAGTGAGTGGAAGTGCGGTGGGGAGGCGAGAACGATAGAAACACGCATTCTTCATTCCGGGCCAGGCACTCACCGTAAAGGCGGTCGACTTCCTCATCGGGGTTGACGACTTCCAGCACCGTACCCAGTCGCTCGAGTACCGGGCGAAATTCCTTGAGTACGAAGTAGTAACTGTATTCGGCACGACCAAGATTCTGCTTGATGGTGCTCTGATTGGTTTCCGAATAAATAAGGATCAGCATGATGCGTTATCCGCCACGTTGACGGCCGCGGCCGTTTTCAACTTGCCTGCCACCGGCTGTCCGAAAAGCGCCAGCAGGCGCGGCTGCCAGGAAGTGACCGAGCAGTAATCGTGCATGCGCGCGGTGGCCGCGCCCGACATCACCTCGTAGGCCTGCGGGTGTTCCTTGGCCATCCTGTAACTTTGCTGGAATGCGTTTTTCAGCGAGCCCCAGTCCGGCCGATATTGCCGGGTGCGATAAAGCGTGCGGGTATCCTGAGGCCAGGCCGCTGGCTCGGCACTAGACTTGACCACAAACGCCACAGTTTCATCGATGTAGTCCTCCATGGCGCTGTGATCCGGCGCGATGGCCGGCGTGCCGCGAGCCATGAACTCCATCAACGCAAGACACAATCCCTCGCTGTGTGAAGCATTCACGTAGAAGCTCGCAGCCTGGTAAAGCCTTGCCGATTGCGACTCATCCAGTTCGCCATGCAACACCACCACTCGACAAGCAAACGGTGAGAGCTGTCTGAGCACGGTGAGCACTTCGACGTAATAAGCCGCAAGATCGGCCTGGGTGATTCTCAACACCAGAGTGGCATCGGACGTGTCACGAAATGCCCAACAAAACGCCGAGATCAGTCGTGGCCAATTACTGCGGCCATCCTGGGTGTCGAACACGCTGACATACACGACGCCATCGACCCGGGTTTCTGCCCGCAGGCCTTGATCCGGTAATTCGAGTACTGGCGCTGCTGGTAAGGGTAACGGGCCCGCCACGCCCGGGAGGTACTTGGCCAGCCACGAACGCAAGGTGTCCGGCAATAGATCTTGAACGCCTTCCCAGTACCACTGATTCAGATACTGTATTCGATGGCCAGACTCCGGCAGGGACGGGCCTCGAACAATGTCCCGGACCCACGCGCGCAGATAATGCTTGGCGATGATGAAGCGTCGATACGGCGTCAGGGGTGGGGGTTTCAGCGCCTCGATGCGCGCCAGCTCTTCAGCGGTAGGCACTGCAGGAAGCAGATCGTCGGCACGCAGCCCAAGCACCCGCGTATCAAGAATACAGCCGGTGATATCAATGGTGGTCCCGGGGTTTATCGACACCGGCTGCACTGATTCGCGAGAGATGGCGAAATCTTGCCAAAGCGGCACAGGCAGGACCAGCACAGGGAAGTCCTCGCCCAACGCTTTACGAATCGCCCGCGCAGCATGGCTCGAAAGCGTGATGACTCGACCGTGGGCACCAAGGATGCGACTCCAGTCTTGCTGTGGGTCGCTGCTCTCTTGTCCTGTGGGGATCGAGTCGAACTCCCAGGCCACCACACAAGCGGTCGGGCAGCTCAGGTCCGTGGGAGTGTCATGGGGCGCGGCGAAGGAGAGGAAAACACTTTCCTGACACTCTTGCGACAGCCGCCGAACAAGGGGATCGACCTCTGCGAACGACGCCACGGTATGAACTCGTCCAAAGCTTTCGAGCACCCGTCGGTAAGCCTGGAGGATAAACGCGTAATCGTATTGAGAACGACCGACTGTTTGTCGAGTCAGGCCATCGTTCACTGCTGAGTAAAGAATGAAATTCATGGCATCCCACAATGAGACCGCCATCCCGGCGGCCCCACTCTATGACGGCAAAGCCATGGATCGAGCCGGCATTTGCCAGTCATCGCCCATCGTCTTTTTGCGCGTCTACGTTCTTGTTTTAATGGTCGGATTCGCGGAGTCTCGGAAGATCCCAAACAAACACCGATTGATCGTGACGAGGGGCATTCTAAACACATCCATTGAGGATTCGTGAACCGCCCGGCGAGAATAAAGCGGGTGGCTCTAATGAGAACTGACGGGTCACGGATGGACCTGTTGAAATTGCCGAGCAATTGGCACAGATTGGCAACCAAACAACTACAACAAAAATATTTCGCCTGTCTTTCGACCCGGTAATCCAACCGTTCTGTCAGACCTCTCCTTAAAAGCTGTAAGGAATGGACGAAATGAATGACCAAGGGGCTGCTGTTTGAAAAAGCATCTGTTCGTGACGGGTCTCAGTGGATTCGTCGGGCAACACCTCCAATCCCGCCTGAACGCTGATGCCTCGGAATGGGCGCTTCTGCCTGCCCCTTCCCGTTACGATCTCGCTGAGCCAGGCAGCCTAGAAGGCTTGTGGCCCGAGATGCCCGACGCGGTCATTCACCTGGCCGGCCAGACCTTCGTTCCTGAAGCCTTCCGCGATCCGGCGCACACGCTCAATATCAACCTGCTCGGCACCCTTAACCTGCTTCAAGCCCTGAAGGCCCGCGGCTTCACCGGTACTTTTCTCTACATTAGCTCTGGCGACGTTTACGGCCAAGTCAGCGAAACCGATCTGCCCATCACCGAACACCAGCCACCCTGCCCGCGCAATCCCTATGCTGTGAGCAAACTGTCGGCAGAATTCCTTTGCCTGCAATGGGGGCTGAGTGAAGGCTGGCCAGTCATGGTCGCCCGCCCCTTCAACCACATTGGCACCGGCCAGAGCGAAAGCTTCGTCATCGCCAGCGCTGCGCGGCAGATCAGCCGAATCAAACAAGGCTTGCAAGCGCCACAACTGGAGGTCGGTGACATCGACGTCACGCGCGACTTCCTGGATGTAAACGACGTAATTTCGGCCTACCTGGCGCTGCTGGGAAAGGGCGTGCCGGGACAGGTGTACAACATCTGCTCGGGGCACGAGCAGAGCATTCGCAGTTTGATTGAACAACTGGGGGACCTCGCCCAAGTCGACATGCAATTGATTCAAGACCCCACACGCCTTCGCCGCGCAGATCAGCGTCGCGTTTGTGGCAGCCACGCCAAGCTTGCACAGTCCACTGGATGGACGCCTGAAATCACAACACAACAATCCCTGCGGGCGATCCTGTCCGACTGGGAGACACGAGTACGACAAGAATGACAAAAAGTGCACTGATCACAGGGATCACCGGCCAGGACGGCGCTTATCTGGCCAAACTGCTGCTCGACAAGGGTTATAAAGTCCACGGGTTGGTGGCGCGGCGCAGCAGCGATTCGCGCTGGCGCCTGCGGGAGATGGGCGTCGAGAACGATATCGTTTACCTGGACGGCGACATGGCCGATGCCTGCTCGGTGCAGCGTGCGGTCATCAAGTCGGCCCCGGACGAGGTCTATAACCTGGCCGCGCAAAGCTTCGTCGCCGCCTCCTGGGACCAACCGGTCACCACCGGCATCGTTGACGGCCTGGGCGTGACTCATCTGCTCGAAGCCATTCGTCAATTCAGTCCGCATACGCGCTTTTATCAAGCCTCCACCAGCGAAATGTTTGGCCTGATCCAGGCCGAGCAGCAGGACGAAAACACCCCGTTCTACCCGCGCAGCCCGTACGGCGTGGCCAAGCTATATGGCCACTGGATCACCGTGAATTACCGCGAAAGTTTCAACCTGCACGCCAGCAGCGGGATCCTGTTCAACCACGAATCCCCTTTGCGTGGCATCGAGTTCGTGACCCGCAAAGTCACCGACGCCGCCGCCCGCATCAAGCAAGGCAAACAGCAGGAACTGCTCCTAGGCAACATCGATGCGAAACGCGACTGGGGATTTGCCGGTGACTACGTCGAAGCCATGTGGCTGATGCTGCAACAGGACAAGCCCGATGACTTTGTGGTCGCCACCGGCGTGACCACCACTGTGCGCGACATGTGCCGGATTGCCTTCGAACACGTCGACCTGAACTATCGCGACTTTGTAAAAATCGACCCGGCGTTTTTCCGCCCGGCCGAAGTGGATGTATTGCTCGGTAATCCGGCCAAAGCCCAACGTGTATTGGGCTGGAAGCCAAAGACCGATCTGGAAACCTTGATCCGCATGATGATGGATGCGGACATGAAACGTATCGCCAAGGAGTAGGCCATGCTGATTCCCGTGATTCTCTCCGGCGGTGCCGGTACTCGCTTGTGGCCGGTGTCCCGCGAAGGCCATCCCAAACCCTTCATGAATTTGCCCGATGGTCAGTCGCTGCTGGGCAAAACCTACCGCCGTGCCGCTGGTTTGCTCGATGGCTGGGGCGATATCGTCACGGTGACCAACCGCGACTACTACTTCCAGAGCAAGGATCACTATCAGGAAGCGCACCTCGGTCGCCATCGCGGGCACTTTCTGCTTGAGCCGACCGGTCGCAATACGGCCCCGGCCATCGCGGCGGCTGCGCTGTCGCTGAAAGCCCTGCACGGCGACGAAGCGATCATGGTGGTAATGCCTGCCGACCATTTGATTCTCAATGTAGATGCCTTGAAGAGCGCCGTGGAACACGCCGTGAATCTGGCCAAAGATGGTTTTCTGGTGACGTTTGGCGTGGTGCCGACCGCTCCGGAAACCGGATTCGGCTACATCGAAACCGGCGCTGCGCTGGACCATAAAGGTGCGACCAAGGTGCAGCGCTTCGTCGAAAAACCCGACCTGCAAACCGCGACGCATTATCTGGAGAGCGGCAACTTCCTGTGGAACTCCGGGATGTTCTGTTTCTCGATCGCCGCCGTGCTGGCCGAGTTGGAGAGACACGCCCCCGAGTTACTCGAGCAGGCGAAAACCTGCATGGCGGCCAGTAACCCGGTGGAAACCGTCGGGTACCTGCAACAGGAATTGTCTCCGGCGCTATTCGCCGAAATGACTGACATTTCCATCGACTACGCCCTGATGGAGCGCTCCGACAAGGTGGTTGTGGTGCCCGCCGCTTTCGACTGGAGTGACATCGGCTCGTGGGGCGCGGTGGCTGCGCTGGTGCCGGCAGATGCACAAAACAACCGTGCCAGCGGTGACGCGGTGTTCATCGACAGTCACAACAACTTTGTCCAGAGCGAAGACCGTCTGGTGGCGGCTGTGGGTGTGGATAACCTGATCATCATCGACACCGCCGATGCGGTATTGGTGGCCCACGCTGATCGCGCCCAAGATGTTCGCCGGGTGGCCAAACAGCTCAAGGACAAACAGCACGAAGCCTATCGCCTGCACCGTACGGTCAGCCGACCTTGGGGCACCTACACCGTGCTCGAAGAAGGCCCGCGCTTCAAAATCAAGCGCATCGTGGTCAAACCCGGGGGCAAGTTGTCGCTGCAAATGCACCACCATCGCAACGAGCATTGGGTGGTCGTCGAAGGCATGGCCAAGGTGACCAACAACGGTACCGGCACCCAGCTGGTGGCCAAGAACGAATCGACGTTCATTGCCGCCGGTCACAAACATCGCCTGGAAAACCCGGGCGTGATCGACCTGGTGATCATCGAAGTGCAAAGCGGTGAATACATGGGAGAGGACGATATCGTTCGCTTCGAAGACCAATATGGCAGGACGGTTTGAATGCTGCTTTCCCTATACCGCACGATGTGCAGCTATCGAGGGTTCATCCTCGGTAGCGTCCAGCGTGAGTTTCAGGCGCGTTATCGCAATTCGCTGTTCGGTGCGTTGTGGCCGGTGCTCAATCCCCTGTCGATGATCATCGTCTACACCGTGATTTTTTCCCACATCATGCGCGCACGCCTGCCGGGCGTAGATGACAGCATGGCCTACAGCATTTACCTGTGTGCCGGCCTGCTCGCCTGGGGACTGTTTGCGGAAATCACACTGCGTAGCCAGAACATGTTTCTGGAAAACGCCAACCTGCTGAAGAAAATCAGCTTCCCTCGGATCTGCCTGCCTATCATTGTGCTGCTCAACGCGGGCATCAATTTCGCGATCATCATCGGCCTTTTCCTGGGCTTTCTGCTGATCACCGGGCGTTGGCCGGGCACGGCGATGCTGGCGCTGATACCGCTGATGGCAATGCAAATGATGTTCTGCGCCGGGTTGGGGATGGTGCTAGGCGTGCTGAATGTGTTCTTCCGTGATGTTGGACAGCTCTTCGGCATCTGCCTGCAATTCTGGTTCTGGATGACGCCCATTGTCTACCCGATGAGCATCCTGCCGGACTGGGTTCAGCGCCTGCTACAACTCAACCCCCTGACCAATCTGTTCGTCAGTTATCAAAACCTGTTTGTTTATGGGCAATGGCCTGTGTGGAGTTCGCTGCTGCCTATTTCCATCACCGGCCTGGTGTTCTGTTTGATCGGACTGCGGCTGTTTCGCAAGCGGGGCGGCGAAATGGTGGATGAACTCTGATGGGGCATATTCGCGTCACTGGCCTGGGCAAGGCCTATAAGCAATACCCGACCCGCTGGAGCCGACTGGCCGAGTGGCTGATCCCCTTTTCCCCGATGCGCCACCATCCGCATTGGGTGCTGCAAGACGTCGAGTTCGAGATTGCCCCCGGTGAAGCGGTAGGGATCGTCGGAGTCAACGGTGCTGGCAAAAGCACCTTGTTGAAGATGATCACCGGCACCACCCAGCCAACGTGCGGCAAGATAGAACTCCAAGGTCGCGTGGCGGCACTGCTGGAACTTGGCATGGGGTTTCACCCGGACTTTACCGGCCGTCAGAATGCAATCATGGCCGGGCAGCTGCTGGGTATGCAGGTCGATGAGATTGAAGCACTGATGCCCGAGATCGAGCATTTCGCGGAAATCGGCGACGCCATCGATCACCCCGTTCGCACCTATTCCAGCGGCATGCAGATGCGCCTGGCTTTCAGCGTAGCCACCGCCCGACGCCCGGATATCCTGATCGTCGATGAAGCGCTGTCGGTGGGCGATGCCTACTTTCAACACAAGAGCTTCGAACGGATACGCAGCTTCCGCAAAGCCGGCACAACCTTGCTGATCGTGTCCCACGACCGCTCGGCGATCCAGTCGATCTGCGATTCGGCGATCCTGCTCAAAGACGGCCGAATGGCCATGCACGGCAAACCCGAAGCGGTCCTGGACTATTACAACGCCCTGATGGCCGAACGTGAAGGCCAGGTCGTTCGTCAGGAAATGCTCACCGGCGGAGAGGTGCAAACCGTTTCCGGCACCGGCGAAGCCGGCATTCTCAGCGTGCGCCTGCTGGACGAGAACGACCGATCCATCGACGCTGCCGAAGTCGGTCAGCCAGTGGTGCTGGAGGTAAAGGTTGAAGTCCGCCAGGACATCGAACGGCTGGTGCTGGGATTCATGATCAAGGATCGCCTGGGTCAAGCCATGTACGGCATCAATACCCATCGTCAAGACAAAGCACTGACCGACTTGCAGGCCGGCGAGCGCATAACCTACCGCTTCGCTTTTATCATGGGTCTGGGCAAGGGCAACTATTCCGTGGCGTTGAGCCTGTCGCGGCTGGACTCACACTTGGACCGCAATTATGAGTGGCGCGATTACGGGTTAGTGTTCCATGTAATTAATAATCGGCAGGAAGACTTTGTCGGATGCTCATGGCTAGGAGCAAAAACCACCATCACTCGCGCGAACACGTCGATCACCTCGGAGAGCACTCCATGACGCGTCTTCTGGTGGAATGCACCCACGTGTTTCAACACCCCAAGGTCAATTCGGGCATTCAGCGGGTGGTGCGCAACGTCATCAATCAGCTGCCGGAAAGTGTGGACGGGGTTGAATGCATCCCGGTAGTGATGCTCAAGGGCAAACTTTATCGCGTACTGAAACTGGGCTCGTTGAACATTCCGTTTTTCGAAGGCCTGATGACCTTCGCCGGGCGACTGGAAAGGCTGGCCCATCGTTTCTTTCAAATGCACCTGCGAGTAGAAAAACGCTGCACGTCAAAATTGGCGAAGCGCACGCTGTATGTGGCTTACCGCTTGACAACACTGGCCTGCTTCAGTGTTCCGCTGCGTCTGATCGACCAAGTCAATCAGTATCACCTGCCCAAACGTTGCTCGCCGTTACAGCACCAACCCGGGGATCAATTGGTGCTGCTGGACTCGTCCTGGCATACCGATTTTTTCCCGTTTGCCGAACGGCTCAAACGTGAAGGCGTGGGCATCGTTGCCGTCATCTACGACCTCATTCCCCTGACTCACCCGCAGTTCTACGACACCCGGCTGGTGCAGGTTTTCAACGAATGGTTCGACTGGATCACCAAAACCGCCGATGGTTACGTGGCGATTTCTGCCACGGTACGCGATCAGGTTCGTGAGGAATTGCAGCGTCGCCTCGGTCCTGCCAGGGCCAATGAGTTGTGGTTCGATTATTTCCACCTCGGCTCCGAGCTCGACCTGAGCGAAGCCACCGCCGCCGTGGAACCTAGCCTTGCAAAGCTGTTCGAGGCGCCACAACCGGTGTTTTTGATGGTCAGTACCATCGAGCCGCGCAAGAACCACGCCTACCTGCTGGACGCCTTTGAACTGGCCTGGGCGGCGGGCTCCAACGCTCGACTGTGCATTGCCGGTCGAATCGGCTGGAAATGTGACGCACTGCTCGCCCGGGTACGCAATCACCCGCAACTGAACCAACGTCTATTCATGTTCAACGACCTGAGCGACACCAGCCTTGAACATGCCTACAGCCACGCTAGCTCGCTAGTGTTTCCGTCCTATGTCGAAGGCTTCGGCCTGCCGCTGGTGGAAGCCATGCAGCGCGGACTGCCGGCCATGGGCAGCGATATTCCGGTGTTTCGCGAAATTGGCAGCGAGTTCATGGCGTACTTCGATCTGACCGAGCCACAAAGCCTCGCCGACCTGGTCGTGCGTTTCGAGCGCAGCGGTCAATTCCCGGCCACCCGTGACGTAGCCGATTGGCACTGGATCGGCTGGGGTGAAGCCAGTGCGCAATTGGCCGAAAGAACCCTGCGCAATCTTGTAGAAGCGCCGGCCATCCCAGAGAGGCAACATGCGAATTGCCCTTAACGCCCGCATCCTCCAGGCGCCGCGTACCGGCATCGGTCACTATGTCGCCGAACTGGCGAACGCCCTTGCGAGTGAGCCCGATGTTGAACTGGCGCTGTTTCATGGCTGGGGTTGGAGCTCGGTGCTGCCTGAAGCGGCCATGCCCGGTTATTCCCGACTGACACCGCTGCTGCGGCAAATTCCGGGTGCCTATCAGGCCCGGCGCTGGCTGGAGCAGAAACGCTTCGATCAAGGTCGCGCGCAAACCATCGATGTCTACCACGAACCGAGCTTGTGGCCGCTGTCGTTCGATGGTCCGACGGTCATCACCCTGCATGACCTGACTCACTTGCACTACCCCGAAACGCAACCGCCCGCGCGCTTGCGAGAAATCGAACGGCGGCTGGCCGACGGCGTGCGCCAGGCAAGCCTGATTCTCACCGACTCGCAGTACATTGCTGACGAAGCCCAGGCGCATTTCGGGCTACCGGCCGAACGGTTTGTCGTCACGCCACTGGGCGTAGCCGCGCGTTTTCACCCACGGGCTCCTGAGGCCATCGACGCCGTACTCAAGGCCCATGGCGTAGAGCCGCGGGAATACTTCCTCTGCGTCGGCACTCTGGAGCCGCGCAAGAACCTGACCCTTGCCCTGCGCGCCCACGCGCTGTTGCCGGAATCGGTCCGCCAACGTTTTCCTCTGCTGATCGTCGGTATGGCCGGCTGGCAACGCGAGCAGTTCAGTGAAGAACTGCATCAGGCGTTGGCTTGCGGTCACGTCTGTTTGCTGGGCTATCTGCCTGACGAGCAAGTGGCACACCTGTTGGCCGGCGCTCGGGCGCTTATTTTTCCGTCGCTCTATGAAGGCTTTGGCCTGCCGGTGCTGGAGGCTATGGCCAGCGGCACGCCGGTCATTCTGACTCGACGTTCGGCCATGCCCGAAGTGGCAGGCGTTGCGGGCAACTATGTTGAACCGGACGAACCCGACGGCTTACGCGATGCAATGAGCCGTCTGATCGATGATCAAGCGCATTGGCAGGTATGCCGAGAAGCCGGATTACATCAAGCAAGGCTTTTTACCTGGGAGCGCTGTGCGCAGGTTACGGCCCGCGCCTACCGCCAGGCTATGGGAGGTTGAATGCGAGTTCTTCATTTTTTCAAGACGTACCTGCCAGACTCGGTCGGCGGGATCGAGCAAGTGATTTTCCAGTTGTGCGAAAGCGGCGCCCAGCACGGCGTTGAAGGCCAGGTGCTGACACTCAGTGCCGATCCGACCCCGCCAGTGGTTCAGCTCGGTCATCACGAAGTTCATCGGGCCCGACTCGACATTCAGTTCGCCTCCACGGGATTTTCCTGGAGCGTCTTCAAACAGTTTCGCGAGTTGGCGGCCGAAGCCGACGTGGTCAATTATCACTTCCCATGGCCGTTCATGGACCTGGTGCATTTCACCAGCGGCATGAAAAAACCGAGCGTGGTGACCTACCACTCGGACATCATTCGCCAGAAACACCTGCTCAAACTCTACCGGCCGCTGATGAACCGCTTTCTGGCCAGCGCCGACCGGATCGTCGCAGCGTCCCCCAACTACTTGCACACCAGCGATGTGCTGCAGCAGTTTCAGCATAAGACCCGCGTGATTCCCTACGGCCTGAACAAAGATGGTTATCCACAGCCCGACAGCGAGCGCATGGCCCACTGGCGGCAGAAGCTTGGGGATAAGTTTTTTCTGTTTGTAGGGGTGATGCGTTACTACAAAGGTTTGCACATCCTGCTCGACGCCTTGAAGGACCTGGATTACCCCACAGTGATTGTCGGTGCCGGCCCACTGGAAGCGGAACTTCACGCCCAGGCGGCAGCATTGGGTTTGCGCAATATCCACTTCCTCGGACGTCTGGGCGACGAAGACAAAGTGGCGCTGCTGCAATTGAGCTACGCCATCGTGTTCCCGTCGCACCTGCGCTCAGAAGCGTTCGGTATTTCGCTGCTGGAAGGCGCGATGTATGGCAAACCGATGATCTCCAGCGAGATCGGCACCGGCACCAGTTACATCAACATTCACAACGAAACCGGGCTGGTGGTTCCTCCAAGTCATCCACAGGCTTTCCGTGAAGCTATGCGCACGCTGTGGGAAAACCCGACGCGTGCGGCGCAAATGGGCGTGAAGGCTGAGGCGCGTTATCGGCAGTTATTCACAGCGGATGAAATGGGCCGCAAGTGGACCGAGCTGTACGAAGAGCTGCTGGAAGAAAAGTCCCTGTCCTACGCCTGACTGCTTTCCTGTGGGAGCGAGCTTGCTCGCGATAGCGGTATCACAGTCGACATCAATGTGGATGTCAGGCCGCCATCGCGAGCAAGCTCGCTCCCACGGGGGATTGATGTGTGCTTCTCGCGTGGTTACAGATCCAGCACCAACGGCTGCGAACCCTGCGCCGGCACCGCACAACAAATCAGCACCTCTCCAATGCCGGGCACCTCCGCCGGTACCTGTGGATAACTCACCGCACCGCTGATCAGTCGGGTTCTGCAGGTCCCGCAGGATCCGCCGCGACAACTGAACTCCGGGCGTAAACCACGGCTTTCGGCCAATTCCAGCAAACTCCCGCTATCAGGCTTCCAGCGCGCTTCTTTGGCCGAGCGCTCGAACACGACCGGTACTGATGTCGTGGCGGCGGGCGGTTGTTCGATGACCGCTGCATCCGGGTCGGGTATCCGGCGCAACGTCGACGGGCCAAAAGTCTCGGCGTGAATCCTCGAATCACGGACATCCATATCACGCAGGCTGTCGTACATCGCCTGGGTAAAACTGCCTGGACCGCAGAGGACAAAATCCAGCTGATCGTAGTCTTCCACCTCAAGCGTGGTCTTGAGCAGGTCGGCGTCGATCCGCCCGGTCAGGTCATAATCTTCGCCTTCGCGCGCATCGGGCTCTGGCTGGCTGAGCAAACGCAGGACGCGCACCGCGTCGCCGAGCCCGTCGAGCAAGCGATTCAGTTCCGGGCGAAACGGTTGATCGGCCAAGGTTCGCGAACTCTGGAAGAACCAGGTTGGGCGGATACTCCGCGTACGCAGGCCTTGATAAACCACTTCGCGCACCATCGACAGCAGCGGCGTAATCCCCACTCCAGCGGCCAGCAAGACCAACGGTCGCCGGTCATGCGGTGCCACCGTGAAATGCCCTTGAGGCGCGCGTGCCTCCAATACATCTCCGACACGAATTCGCTCATGCAGGTGCGATGACACCAACCCGTCACGCTTCACACTGATCCGGAAAAAATCATCAGACGGCGCACTCGACAGGCTGTACGTGCGGATATGCACGTCACCGGCAATGTTGAATCGCAAAGGCAAATGCTGCCCGGCCTGGAACACCGGCAACCCGGCGCCATCGGCAGGCTCCAGGTAGATCGAACGGATGTTGTGGCTTTCCTGTTCGATGCGCGCCACCCGCAGCGACCGCCAGTGATCGCCCAAGGCCTTGGCTTGCAGGCGTGCATTGGCCTGCGCCCAGGTGCCGGTCAGCAAACTGGTGGGCGACACGCCGTCAAAGCGCCAGCGCAAGGCCAGCGCTGCAGGCCGGCGCACCACGTGCTCAACCTCGAAGGTCCACAGCCGCTCGGCACCTTGAAAGGCTTCGATCAGCGGGCCGTCGAGGATGATTTCAGTGCGCCCGCTGAGGTGCAGCAGGTCGCCTGAGTTGAAATCGATGAACAACAAACCGGCGCGTGGATTGATCAACAGATTGCCCAGCGTATTGAAATGCAGGTTGCCGGCGAAGTCAGGGATCGTCAGGCGATTACCTTCTACCTGTACGAAACCGGCCTGCCCGCCCCGGTGAGAAACATCCACCGAACGCTGGCCATCGACGTCCACGTAGCTGGCAACAAAGAACGTGTCGGCCTCGATGATCATGGCCCTGGCCGCGTCATCCAGTTCAGTCAGGTGTTGCGCAACGCGACTCGCAGGGTCCGCCAAGGGCTCCGAGCGAAACTGGCGCAATTGGATGTATTGCGGGCAGTTGCCGAACGATTGCTCCACCGTCACGCCGAATCCGCTGGCTGTCACCGCGCTGACTCGGCCATTGAGGCGGTTGCGACGCCGAGTGTGCAACTCAATACCGAGCAGACCGATGGCAGCACCGTCTTGCAGTCGTGCGGGGTCATCGGCACCCGGCAGGCGGTCGAACTGCAACAGCGATGGGTCGGGGGAATGAGCGAAGCCCGGATCCCCTTCCAGAATGCTGGCCCAGGGGTTGCCATCGGCATCAACGGCACCGTACAGCATGAACGGCAGTTGCTGATAGAACGTGCGGTGCTGATCTGGCATCTGACTGCGAATCACCTTACGTCCGAACGCCTCCATTCGCTCGGCAACACCCACATGAGCCTGCAACTGCTTCTCGCCAGCGTGCCAAGGTGAATGTTCCATAACGGCTTCTCCCCTGCGCCCATTGCGCATCGTGAACGGCCCGAACGGAGCGGGCCGTGAGCATCAGGCAGTTTTTTGCAAACCGGCCACCGTGCGCGGCATGCCGACAAACCCTGGCAAGGCCTCAATGCGCGCCAGCCAGGCGCGGATGTTGGCGTAGTCGTCGAGCGAGACATTGCCCTCCGGCGCGTGGGCGATGTAACTGTAGGCCGAGACGTCGGCGATGGTCGGCTCGGTTCCGACCAGATACGGCGTGGCAGACAGTGCCTGATCAATGATTTTGAGCAAGGCGTGGGAGCTGCCGATCACCTCTTCAGCGTTGTAGGACGCGCCGAACACGGTGATCAGCCTGGCTCTGGCGACACCAAAGGCAATCGGCCCGGCAGCAATCGATAACCAGCGCTGGACCTTGGCGGCGCCGACAGGATCAGTCGGTAGCCAGCGACCGTTGCCATACTTCTGCGCCAGATACACCAGGATCGCATTGGAATCAGCCAACACGACGCCTTGGTCATCGATGGCAGGTACCTGACCAAACGGGTTGATCGCCAGGTAATCCGGTTGCTTGTGCGCCCCCTTGGCCAGATCGACAAAGATCAGCTCGGTCGGCAATTGCAGCAGGGACAGCATCAGCTCCACACGGTGAGCATGGCCAGAGCGTGGGAAGTTGTAGAGTTTGATCGCTTGCATGGTCGACTCCGCTGGGTGGTGGCGCCGTTCAGGATGGATCAGCACCGATGGACGCTATCTTCCACCCACAACCAAATCAACAGAATAACCAGCAAACGCAATCCATTATTTCACCCAACGAAATAACCGATTAACCGCGCAGGGCTGGGTGCTCTCTTAATGTCTTCACCACGAAGTCGACAAAACTGCGCACTCGCACTGGCGCCTTGCGGCCCCCCTGGTAGACCACATGAATGGGTAAAGGAGGTAACTCGAAGTCCGCCAGAACGATTTCCAGTTCACCGGCGGCCACTTTGCTCGCCACTTGATAAGACAAGACCCGGGTGAACCCCAGGCCCAGGGATGCCGCCGTGATGGCCGCCTGATTGGCGGTGACCACAAGACGCGGTTCCGGGCGAACGCTCAGCGGTTCGCCCGTGTCAAGGAATGGCCAGGTCCTGAGCTGCCCAATGGACGACGTGGCAATAATCGGCGCGCCACTGAGCTCATCCGGGCGCCGAGGCCTGCCACGGGCCTGCAAAAACGCCGGAGATGCGCAGATCACCCGTCGCACCTCGCCCACGCGAATAGCGTGTTGATTGCTGTCAGGCAGTTCACCAATACGTACCGCGACATCAATCCCTTCTTCGACCATGCTCACCACCCGGTCGAGCAACAAGGCATTGATGCTGACTTCCGGGAATTGCGTGAGATAACCGACCATGATCGGCGTGACGAACAATTCACCGAACAACACCGGCGCTGTGATGGTCAGTTGCCCACGGGGCTGGGCGTGACTGCCGGCCGCCGAATCCTCCGCTTCCTGCACCTCGGCAAGAATCCTCCGACAATCCTCCAGATAACGCAGCCCCGCCTCGCTCAAATGCACGCTTCGGGTGGTGCGCGTGAGCAACAAGGTGCCGATTCGCTTCTCCAGCGCCGCGACCGCCCGGGTGACACTGGCCGCCGACATGCCCAAACGCCGCGCTGCCGCCGAGAAACTTTGTTCCTGGGCGACGGCGGCGAAGACCTGCATTTCCTGGAATCGGTCCATGGGGCATGTCCTCTGTATTCAGATAAAAAAACGCAACCTGAGCTGCGTTTTTTTGTGTTTTGAATTTAGAGAATAAAAGCCGGCGCGAATAGCTTTGTGTTGCTTGAGAAGGTCAATAGCGTGGGATCAGCCCTCGATAAAAACCTTCAAGGGTGGTTCGTGCATCAAGAAGTTCTGGTGCGATATGTTCCAGGCATAGGCGCCCGCCAAGGTGAACACTAACAGGTCACCAATGGCCAACTGCTTCACCCGTTGTTGTCTGGCCAGAATGTCCTTTGGCGTACACAACTGACCTACCAGCGTGACGGGTTGATCATTTATCTGTGGCGCCTGAGTGCCTCGCAGCACCGTGAATGGATGATCATGGCCTTGAGCCGCTGGTGTTCGAAAGTGATGAGTGCCGCCCCGTCCGATGGCAAAAAATTCGCCGTGGCTGCTTTTGATGTCCAGCACCTGCATTACGTAGTAGCCACAGGCCGCGCTGATGAAACGGCCAATTTCGAAACGCACGCGGATCGTGGTCATGTCGTACTCATCGATCAACACCTTCAGGCCCTGACAAAACCGTGGCCAGTCGAACGACTGCGCTGCATCCTGATAGTTGATGCCCATCCCTCCGCCAACATTCAGTAGTGGCAGTTGCAGGTGGTGGTCAGTGCACAGCCGGCGGAACGTCAGGAAGTAGCTGCGAATCAATTCAAGGTGCGCATCGACATCCAACTGATGCGACAGCAGATGAAAGTGCAGTCCCTTGAGCTCCAGTGACGGTTCTTCTTGCAGCAATTGCAGGGCGCTTGCGAGCCCCTCTTCATCGAGACCGAACGGCGTGGGTTTGCCGCCCATGACCAATCGGCTCTGCGGGTTCCGGGCCAGCTTTAGATTCAGCCGCAGCATCACCGGAGCGCGCATTGCGCGTTCGCGGGCGATGCGTGCCAAACTGCGTAGTTCGGTCACGCTTTCCACGTGAAACGCCGAAATCCGGTATTGCATGGCAATGTCCAGTTCGCGATCGAGCTTGCCGGGGCCACCAAATATCAACGGCTGGTCGGGGCACTGTTCATGCAGCCACGTCAGTTCGCCCCCCGAGGCCGCCTCAAAACCGTCCACCCACGGCGCCAGGGTTTTCAGCACAGCGGCCTCTGGGTTGGCTTTGGCGGCGTAGAACAATTCGCAGTTTTCTGGCAGTACCTGACGCATCGCCTTTACGTGCTGCTCAAGAGCAGGCAGGTCGTAGACGTAGGCGCACAAGGGCGCGTCGTGTTCAGTCTTGAGTTGCTCAATACGTCGGGTGACGGAGACGGGGAGACTCATGCGCGCTTCCTCTTTTCAATGATCGCAAGCGGGCTCTGTAACGAGGTGTATCCGGCCTCGCGGTCAGCGCGCATCATCAGGCGCGTCATGAAGTTTTCCTTGCTTGGGAAGGGCGCGCCGGCACACAACTCACGCAGTTCTACGGGATGCTCCAGGCGCGTGGATTGCACGTGCAGCAGGTCACTGATGCGCGACCACAGCTGTTGTTCCAGCGAGCCGCTGCCGTTGGCCAGATGGAAGATCGCTTCGCCGAGATTGTTCACCAATGCGCAGTAGGCCACTCGTTGCCAGGCCTTCTGTGCGCTGTAGTACACCGAAATGCGGGTACGCTCATCCAGCGCACTCAGACGTTCGGCGGGCCAGATTTCAGGGACCAGCTTGGTGCCTTCCAAATCTCGAATCCAGACCTGAGTGGGCAACCCGTCTTCAGCGAAGCCGATGACTGTGTTCTGCAAATGCGGCTCAAGCACCACGCCCTGGCGGAACAGGCAATACAGCACGCCGCCGAGTAGCTGACCGGCGTAGGCATCCAGCCAGTTCAGCGTGGCTTGCTCAATGGTCAAACCGTTGTTGTCGGCGTAGCGCTGTACCTGTTGGCGGCAGACACTGCGATCTTGTTGATCCCAAGTGAACAGCGCCATTGCCACTTGCGGTTGATACCGCTCGCGGTCAGCGACGGCCAGGTTTTCCCGGTAAACGATACCGAAGCATTCGGTGACTTCACGGGCTTCCTCCAGCGTGCCCAGGGCGCTGAGGTCCAGGCTGGTGGCGCAGGGTTCAGGCATCAGGATGAAGCCCGGTTGTTGCGTCGCCAACTCGCTCATGATCGGACCGAGCAGGCGAGTGAGGGCGACGGCGCTATCGAGTTCATACCAAGCGTTCTTGCGCACACAGTTGGTCAAGCGCACATGCATCGAGAACTTCATGAAATAGGGCAACTGCGGATGGTAGAGCGTGCGCACCGACGACGTCGGGTACATGGCCTGACCCAAGGGGCCGAGGTATTCGATCAAGCCCTGTTGCTGCGCACGCCGCACCAACGGGTCTGCAAGCACGCGGGCGACTTCCCAGGGGTGGCACGGATAGGCGTCGTCGCGACCCGACAGTTGACGCAGGGTACTGCGCGGATCCTCGCCCTGATGACGGATCAGCGTCGGATCGACCTTGAACCAGTGCAACAGGAAGCGTGCCCCGACTTCCGGCGAGCAGGCCAGCAAATCGTCATGGGAAATACCCTCGCGACTTTTGGGGGTTGGATGCAGGGCGTGGCCCCATAGTTGATGTTGTTCGGACGCCAGCAGGCTATCGGTTGATTCGTTGGCCGGGCGTGAATGCCGCAGAAAGGTGCGGGTGATCTGCAGGCTGTTGGCGACCTGTTGCAGCATCTCGCCAACACGGTCGGCACCACTGAGTGGGGTACAGAGCAGGCTCGCCAGTTCGGCGACGTTCAACGGCCTCCAGCTCTGGTTGTTACCTTTGAAATAGGGCGCGCTGATGTAGTGGCAACGGCCCAGAAGGCTGGCTCGGTCGATGCGTACGACCAATCGGCCACGGGGCAGGCGAAGACTGATGCAACGGCCATTGGCCTGGCGCAGGCTCATGGGCAGATCCTGTGCCTGGTAGTTCAGGTTTGCTTCGTTGCGCGGCAATGCATATTCGCGCAAATAACAATTAAGCAGGCACTCGATGGCATGTCGCTGGGCTTCGCCGTCGAGAGCATGGTCATTCAGGGATACGGTATTCATCGCGAGTGTCATGCCGGAATCTCCCGGGAAGTCATCAATAGAGGGTACGCGAGCACCATGGCCGCCACGGCCGCCAGGCACGCCACAAGAAAGGGGGACGCGATGCCGCAGGTCTGACTAATCAGCGCGGCGGTGACACCGGCGGCGGTGCCGGCCCATTTGCCACTGGAGTCGAACCAGCCGAACAAGCGCCCGGCGCTGCCCTTGCGGCTGCGTTGGCTCAGGCAGCGATGCAGCCCGACAAAACCGAGCAACATGCCGGCTCCGCTGAGCAAGCGCAGAGCGAACAGCGGCTCGGCGTGCACACTCCAGAATTGCAACGCGTTACTGATTGCCAGCAGCGCGAGGCCCGGCAACAGCAGATTGCCCTGATGCTTCTGAACCCAGGGCAGAGCCAGCAGATAAACCACATGCGGCAGGCTGTAGAGCACGCCGATCAAGGCATCGCTGCCAATTCCAAGTTGCTCGCCGAAGGGCACGAAATACGGAAAGGTGACGACCATTGCGAAGCTGAACAGGAACTGCACTGCCAGCAGACGCGGCAGGTCAACCGGCAGTTCGCCCAATGCCTCGGCTTTCTTGCTGCCCAAGGCGTGTTTGGGGGCATCGTTGGGGAGCGGCAGGATGAGCACAAAGGCCAACAACGGTAACCAGGCCAGATAGCGATACAGACTCAATCCCAAGCCTTGTGAGGTCAGCAGCCCCAGCAGGATCGGCCCACTGATCATCGCCAGACGGGCTGAATACTGCGTCCAGTTCAGGGCGCGAGACAGATTGCCCTCCTTGAATTGGGTCGACAGATAGGCATTGGACGCCGCCATTGCTCCGCCAAAAGTGCCCTGGATGATCAAAGCCAGGACGAACACCGGCAGATTGGGGCTGAAGCCGGCCAGCAGAAAGCCCGCGAATAGCCCGGCATGAGCGCGTAGCAACGACAAGCGACAACCGTTTCGATCGGCCCAGCGCCCCCAGATCGGCGCCGCCAGTGCGGTGCAGAGTGTCGGCAGTACGAACAGCACGCCGATGGCCCAACCGGGTGTGTCAGGTGCGAGGTCGGCGAGGATGCGCGGCAGGTACAACGGGATACCCAGCGCCGTGAATGCCGACAGGTAATGCCCCAGCAAGACGCTGGTGATCAGACGTCGTTGCATGGTGCGTCCTCCAGCAGAAAGTTCACCGCGCTGTAGCCATAGAACTTGTTGATGTCACTCGCGCCGGAATGCGCCTTGCTGAACAGGCTGCCGGCACTGAGCAGGTATTTCACCGGCAGTTTCGGAGTGTCGAGCAGCCATCGATGGGCATCGTGACAGTCGATACCTTCAGCTTCGAGTTGTTGCAGACAGGTCATGAGGCGTTGACGCAGTGCGCCGTAAAGGCTCGATCGAGGGGCCAGCCCGGCGGTTGCTATCGCTTCCAGAATCGCCACGATATTGAGCTGCAAGGTGATGGTGCAGAACATCTCGGCCAGTGGTTGGCTGCTGTCGACGCGAATGCGCTCATCCTGCAAGGCTGCTGGCAGGTGCGCGAGATCCGGGCAGGCAGCAGCGAAGCGTTGAGGCCACAGACGAGCGGCGTCGTTGTCTTTCATCAGCAAGCGCAATGGTTGTCCCTGTTCGAACATCAATACTGCGTTTTGCTGATTGGCCTCCAGCGCGATGCCGTACTGAAGCCACAATCGCAGATGGACCTGCAGCAGCAGATCGAGATAAACGTCCAGCCAGTGGTGCCATGAACCCGCGTAAAAGCGCTCGGCCAGTTGCTCGAGGAACAGGCGCCCATCGGCCAGCGGGCTACCTAACGCGGCGACAGGTACCAGGGTGACGTTCTCCAGCCCCGTTGGGTAACGGCGCACGATATAGGCCAGGTGTCGACTGTCGGCAGCATGACCACCGTGTTTTTCATCGACGTGCAGATAACGTGACGCCAGCGCCGGATCGCGGTCGGTCAAGGCCAACAGGGTGGTCTGGAACCAGTGACCGTCGTACAGGGTGCTGGGTTTGATCAAGCGCAAATTGCGCGCACCGAGTGTGCTGACCAACAACGGCAGTTTGATATGCCACTGCGGCTGATGGATACACGCCACCGTGCGCACGGACAGCGTAGGCTCGACTTGCAGGGCAGAACGTGGAGCCTTTAGCGTGCCTTCAGGCAGTCCGTAGTGCTCCAGTTCGCTCCAGGTCAGCGGATGTACCGGCAGTAATGAATGGCTGTTTTGCAAGGTCGGTGGCAGGCCGACTTCCTCGAAATCCGGCCAGTGCGGCGGTTGCGGGCTGGTCAGGGTCAGGGCGTCATTGGGAATCGCCAACCAGTTGAGTTCGAAGCGCGGCGCAAACTCCGGCGCATAGCCTTTGAGTGCGGCTGCATCGAAGCCGCTTTTGGCCCGTGCCGTGGGATAGAACGGATGATCCAGGTAGCTCGCCAGTTGGTCGATTTTCAGCAACCTCTGTGACCAGTCCTTCAGCTCCGTCACGTCGCTCAGCGCAGGCGCATGTTGGCGATACGCCTGGTGGCACAGGGTCCGGTGTTCTGCCGCACAATCCGCTTCCTTTAGATACGCCGCAAACAGCGTCAGACTTTCTTCGTCCAGACCTTGGCTCAGATGACCCAGCCATAACCGGTAATCGCGTTCAACCTCGCCGTGGCTTTGTGGCGACACCTTGATCCAGGCGTTGCCCGTACCGATCCAGTCCTGCAACGGATAGGCCTTGACCACCGGCAGCCATAGCTCGTCGGCGCCCAAATGGGTTATGCGCAGCCAGCTGGCCTCGGGCCAATGTTGCAAGTGTTGGCCAAGTGCTGGCGGCAACGGAGCAATCTGCCCTTTGCTGACAATTCCCCGGATGTCCTCACGCAGGCAGCAATCGATGATACGTCTGGTAATGAACGCCTGGTCCGCGTCCTCTGGATGCAGGCTCATGCCACCACCCATTTCAAGTCGTTCAGGGTCGAATTCAGTTGCGTCCGCAGGCTTGCGTCATCGGGTGCGATCAGTCTGAGTACGCCGACGTAGTCCTTGTTGGAGTGGCTGATGGTCAGGGTGTCGCCGTTGTTGTGAAGTGCACGGTAATCGCACCAATGGCCTTCGCTTTCGATGTTAAAACTGGTGCTGGCCTGATCCAGACGCCCCGACCGATCGGCAACCAGGTAGTGAACGGCCGCCTCGGCCTGCGCCGGTTGTGCGTCGATCAGCGTGTCTCCCAGGTGCAAGGCGATGATGCGGTCGAACCACCCCTGTGGCAGCAACCGATCCAGCAGGAATTCGCGACCATCACCGATGCTGCGATAGTTGATCTCCACCAGCACCGGACCTTGAGAGGTCAGAATGAATTCGCTGTGGCAAACACCGAAGTTGACCCCGAATGCTGCTACTTGAGCCAGCGCGGCGGCACGCTGGGTACTGCTGAGTTTTCCATTCCAGCGCGCGGCGAGCTCCACGAAATGCGGCGGTGATGAAAGGGTGACGTCGAAGCCACCGATGGCTTGCAGATGACGCCCGTCACCCAAGGTTTCGAGGGTGAACAACGGACCTTCCATGTACGCCTCCAGCAGCAATGCCCGGTCCGGTTGCTGCTGCCAGAATACCTCGCAGTAAGTGCTCAGCTCGGCGGCGTTGTGACAGAGTCTGACGTCCAGGCTGGCGACCCCTTCACGGGGCTTGGCGACTATTGGCCACGGCGCATCGATTGGCAGCTTGGAGTTCGATGTGAGCACCTGGAACCATGGCCCAGGCAGACCGAGACGTTGCATACGCTCGCGCATGGCGGCCTTGTTTTTTGCTGCATAACACAGCCGCCAATCCTTGCCGGGGCATTCGAAGGCCTCGGCCACCATCGCCGTCGTGGTCTGCAGGTGATCACTGTTGGAGAACACGGCGACGGGGCGCAAACCCTGACCGTTGAGCGCCTCGATGACCGCCAGGGGATTGAACACATCACATTCGATGACATGCAGATGATCCGGCGAAATGGGCGAAGCAGCGAGCAGACGCCGGTGTTCCTGCGCATGGTCGGTGATGATCACGATCGGGAACCCGCGTTTGTGCGCGGCAGGCAGGAAGCCCTCGAGAATGGCAGGGTGGGCGACATGAGCAAGGATAACGAATGGACGTTGCATAGCAGTTTCCTGAAGGCAGCAGTTGCCCGTCCCTGAGGATTGGGCAACTGGTTTACAAAGGCGCTACTGCGCGGTTTAGAAGCGGTAATTGACGCCGACGGTGAGCGAGCGCTCTGGAGCGGGTTGACGACCCCAAGGACTGGTGTCGATACCGCGGAAGTAGTACTCGCGGTTGAACAGGTTGCTGATGCCCGCGGACGTCGTCAGGACGCTCTTGTCCTCAAGCTTGAACTCACGCTCGATGGCCGTGTTCCAGAGCCAGTAAGCAGGCAGTTTGCCCACGCTGGCCGTAGCGTCTTCATCACCCGAGTTGGCGGCATCGGTGTAGGCGCTGCTGACGTACAAACCGTCGAGGTTGTAGGTCCAGTGCTCGGCGAAACGATAACGACCGTCAACCGTGAACAGATTGCGTGAAGCGAAAGGAACCTCGTTGTCCTTGAACTGGCCGTTGCGTTGTTTGGCATCGAGGTAGGTGTAGCTGGCATGCAGGTCCAGATTACGCATGGCTTCAGGCGTCCAGAAAATCTCGGTCTCGATCCCCTGATGACGCGTGCTGCCGAGGTTTTCAAAACGGTCGGTCGTGGCGTTGTAGGCAATCTGGTCGTCGAAATCGATGCGGAACACATCGAAGTCGGCGCGCAGGCCGTCCCACGGGGTATAGCGCACACCGGTTTCGTAGTTCCATGCCAGTTCAGCACCTACATCGCCTTCCTTGACGATCTGTGTGACTTGCGGCGGACGAAGGGACTTCTGGGCATCGGCGTAGACGAACCAGGCGTCGGAGACTTGATAACCTGCAGTCAGGCCCGGCAACCATTCTTCGGACTTGTTCTCGTGCTGGAACCCGGTGATGCCGTCACTGTAATCCATGCGGGCGTTTTCGTAGCGCACGCCGGGGGTGATGGTCAGGCGATGATCGAGCAGGCTGATGGCGTTGTTGATGTAGAACGCGCGGGCGTCATCGTCGAACTTCCAGTCGCGGAACGGCGCCGTCACGCCGGTAGCGAGGCTCTGGCGGTTGACCTTGTAATCGATGTCTTCGCTGACATAACGGGCGCCCATCAACCAGGTCTGGCCGACCGTATCGCCATCAATGGTGCCGCTGATGCGCGGCTCCGTGCCCCAGACTTTAAAATCGCGTGGGCCGTCCTGTTTGGTCACCGGCGTACCGTCGGGGGTGAACGGCAGACCGACCACGAAGTTACGGTAGCTGTCGTGGGCGAAGTTGGTCCAGCTGAACTCTACTGAATCGAACGGCCCCATGGCACCCAGGCGCTGGGTATAGGTGCCCCAGACGCGATTGGTATCGCCCTCGAAACGGTCCAGCGGACGCGTCGATTGCCGCGGATCATCCTTGTAATCCTTCACGCTGAGCGCGCCGGCCAGTTCCATGTCGGCCTTGTAGCGCTGAATACCGAAGGACAGATCGCGATCGTCGCCGATGTTCCACTGGCCGCGCAGACGGTAGTTCTGCACATCCGTATCGGAGTGCTCACGACCGTATTCGCCACCCAGCGTATTGAGGTCCAGTTGCAGGCCGAAGTTGTCCGTCAGGTAGCCGCCGGTGCCTACATAGTTGTCCCACAACTGGCGGCCGCCAGGGTTGAATGTCAACTTCTCCTGCAGAGTGGTTTCCCATTCACGCGGAATCGGCTTGCTGATGAAGTTAATCACTCCGCCCACGTTGTTCGGACCGTATTGCACCGCTGCGCCCCCACGCACGACGTCAATTCGATCGACAGTGGCCATGGTCACCGGGAACAGTGACAGCCCCGTTTGGCCGTACGGTGCCAGTGCCAGGGGAATGCCATCCGACAATGCTTGAATCCGGCCGCTGCGACTCTCGTACAGCCCGCGTACCGAGATCTGTGGCAAGACACCGGTGCCGGTTTCGTCGAAGATCTTGATGCCCGGTACCCGTTGCAGCGCGTCGTCCACACCGCGGACGCTGGCTTTACTCAGTTCGCTGGAGTCGACAACGCTTCGGCTGCCAGCATAGGTGCGCACTTCCTGATCGCTAGCCGTTCCGAGAACGTCACCTTGAATGACCGTAGGTGCCAGATCCAGGCTATCGGCAGGTTCGGTAGACGATGTGGTGGGTTGATCGGCAGCGATGGCACCGTGGCAGATGCCCAGTGTGATAAGGCTGAGTGAAAAGAGCAGGTGTTTTGTTGTTTTCATCTGGACTACGTTGGCTCATTTTTTCTGTTGGAGAGAATGCAGGTGGGCTTTTAATGCGTTATGCAGCAAGCCCCGGTCTTCACCGGCCAGATAGCTTCTGATCCCACGAGCTCGCCATAGCGTGTTCTGTTCGGCAGTGCGGGGGTTAGCGCAGAAAGGTATTGAGGCTTCGAGGCAGGCATCGGCCATGTATTGCAGCAGTTGCCAGACTTGAGGGTTGAGCGGGTCGGGTCCCAGACCAAGATCGAGCGACAGATCCAGTGCGCCCTCCATGATCATGCCGACCCCCGGCAGTCGCAGGATTTCGCCGAGAGCGGCGACCCCTGCCCTGCTTTCGATCATGGGAATAATGGGGGTCTGACGATTGGCCAGTTCGATGTATTCGGGTAAAGGAAGGCGACCAAATCCGGTGATGCGTCCACCGGTTATCCCGCGTTTTCCCAAGGGTGGAAACCGGGCTGCATCGATGGCGCGCTGAACTTGCGCCGCACTTTCGGCGCGTGACAGGACAATGGCCTCGATACCGGCGTCCAGTGCTCGACCGATCAGTTTTTCGTCCACTTGCGGTATGCGCAGCCAAGCCGAAATGCCAGCGGCTTCACAAGCGCGAACGCAATGCATGATGTCTTCTTCGGAACGCAGTAAGTGTTCCAGGTCGAGAATCACAAAGTCGTAGCCCGCAAACGCAAGCATTTCGCAGAGCAGCGGTGACGGTAGGGAGTTGAGCAGGCCGTAGACGTTTTTCCCTTCTTGTATCCGGGAAAATACCGGTGATGTTCCTATCACAAACGCAGTCCTTTAGGTCGGAATGCGCTAATAGTAATCATTTACATTTATAAGTAAATGCTTTTTAGGTATCCAATGACTTTCCGATCCATTTTCCTGGCGCTTGCAGATTGACGCTGATGGCGAATCGACCCAGCTGTCGAGCAGCTTTTTGCTTGGGGGTCACTGCATTGGGGGCCGGCCGAAACGCGTCATTGAGCGTCGATGAGGCAGCGAAGCTCGGCGGCCTACACCGCAGAAAGATATTCAGAAAGAATGGTCGCCCCGACAATCATCAACACGACACCGCCGACGATCATCCTGGCAGACGAGAAGAGGAGTAACGCTGCCGCTGAGCTGAAGCAGGTCGTGGCCGGGGTAACCAGCCACCCGCAACAGTTTTATTCTTCAGCGACAGCTTTTTCATCTAAATCCAGTTTCGATAACCTGTGGATAACTTATTCCACCGTCACCGACTTCGCCAAGTTACGTGGCTGGTCAACGTCCGTGCCTTTCAACACAGCAACGTAGTACGACAACAACTGTAGCGGGATGGTGTAGAGGATCGGCGACAGGATGTCGTGGATGTGCGGCATGTGCACCACGTGCGTGCCTTCACCATTGGTCATGCCGGCCTGCTCGTCTGCGAAGACGATCAATTGACCACCACGGGCGCGGACTTCCTGGAGGTTGGATTTGAGCTTCTCCAGCAGCTCGTTGTTCGGCGCCACGGTCACCACGGGCATGTCGTTATCCACAAGCGCCAACGGGCCGTGTTTCAGCTCGCCAGCCGGGTAGGCTTCAGCGTGGATGTAAGAGATTTCCTTGAGTTTCAGGGCCCCTTCCATCGCTACCGGGAACTGCGCGCCACGGCCGAGGAACAGCGTGTGGTTCTTCTCGGCGAACAGTTCGGCGATTTTCTCGACGGTGCTGTCCATGGCCAAAGCTTCGCCCAAGCGAGTTGGCAGACGACGCAATTCTTCAACCAGAGTGGCTTCGACGCCTTTGGCCAATGTGCCGCGAACCTGACCCAACGACAAGGTCAGTAGCAGCAGGCCGACCAGTTGAGTGGTGAAGGCTTTGGTCGACGCCACGCCAATTTCGCGACCGGCCTGGGTCAGCAGGGTCAAGTCAGATTCACGCACCAGCGAACTGATGCCGACGTTGCAGATTGCCAGGCTGGCGAGGAAACCCAGTTCCTTGGCGTTGCGCAGTGCGGCGAGGGTGTCGGCGGTTTCACCAGACTGGGAAATGGTCACGAACAGGGTGTCAGGCTGCACCACGACTTTGCGGTAGCGGAATTCGCTGGCCACTTCGACCTGGCACGGTATGCCGGCCAGCTCTTCAAGCCAGTAACGGGCAACCATACCGGCGTGATAGCTGGTGCCGCAGGCAACGATCTGTACGTTGCGCACTTTGGCGAACAGCTCGGCAGCCTGTGGACCGAAGGCTTGTACCAGCACGCCGTTGGGGCTCAGGCGACCTTCGAGGGTGCGCTGAACTACAGAGGGTTGCTCGTGGATTTCCTTGAGCATGAAGTGGCGGAATTCGCCCTTGTCCGCCGCTTCGGCACCGTCACGGTATTGCACGGTTTCGCGCTCGACGGCTTTGCCATCAACGTCCCAGATATGCACGCTGTCGCGGCGAATTTCGGCGATATCGCCTTCTTCCAGGTACATGAAACGGTCAGTGACCTGACGCAAGGCCAGTTGGTCGGAAGCGAGGAAGTTTTCACCCAAGCCCAGACCAATCACCAACGGGCTGCCGCTGCGAGCGGCGACCAGACGATCCGGTTGCCGGGCACTGATGACCGCCAGGCCATAGGCGCCGTGCAGCTCTTTGACAGTCGCCTTGAGGGCCGCAGTCAGGTCGGGCAAATCCTTGAGTTTGTGGTTCAGCAGGTGAGCGATGACTTCGGTGTCGGTGTCCGAGGTGAACACATAACCCAAGGCTTTCAGCTGCTCACGCAGGGATTCGTGGTTTTCAATGATGCCGTTATGCACCACGGCCAGGTCGCCGGAGAAATGCGGGTGGGCGTTGCGCTCGCATGGCGCGCCGTGCGTGGCCCAGCGGGTATGGGCGATGCCGAGGCGACCGACCAGTGGCTCTGCCTTGAGTGCCAGTTCCAGCTCGCTGACCTTGCCCGGACGACGCATGCGCTCGAGTTTTTCATCGTTGGTGAAGACCGCCACGCCGGCGCTGTCATAGCCACGGTATTCCAGGCGTTTGAGGCCTTCGAGCAGGATGGCGGTGATGTTACGTTCTGCGACTGCGCCGACAATTCCACACATGCTATTTCTCCTGACTGACAGCCGCGCAAATCAAATTGATTCCGCGGGCCTGAATCTGATCGCGTGCGGCAAGCGAAAGGCGATCATCGGTAATAAGGGTATGGACGCTGCTCCACGGCAGCTCCAGGTTGGGGATTTTTCGGCCGATCTTGTCGGCCTCCACCATCACGACGACTTCGCGGGCGACTTCTGCCATGACCCGGCTCAGCCCCAGCAATTCGTTGAAAGTGGTGGTACCGCGGACCAGATCGATGCCATCGGCACCGATAAAAAGTTGGTCAAAATCGTAAGAGCGCAGGACCTGCTCGGCGACCTGCCCCTGAAAGGACTCGGAATGCGGGTCCCAGGTGCCACCGGTCATCAACAGCACCGGCTCGTGCTCGAGCTCGCTCAACGCATTGGCAACGTGCAACGAGTTAGTCATCACCACCAGCCCCGGCTGTTGACCGAGTTCCGGAATCATCGCGGCCGTGGTGCTGCCGCTGTCGATGATGATCCGCGCATGCTCACGAATCCGCGTGACAGCGGCGCGGGCAATGGCTTGTTTGTACTTTGAGACGGGTTGGCCGATGTCCGCGACCAGTTCCTGAGGCATGGTGATCGCTCCGCCATAACGACGCAGCAGCAGGCCATTACTCTCCAGCGCCGCCAGATCCTTGCGAATCGTAACTTCCGACGTTTCGAAGCGCTTTGCCAGCTCGTCCACACTGACTTCGCCCTGCTCATTGAGCAAGGTAAGGATATTGTGCCGGCGTTGGGGTGTATTGCGCTTCGACATGGGCTTTTAAGTTTCGATTCGAAAGATAACGGAACCAATCAAAACCTATCGGCGAAACTTCGTCAAGCAGGGTGCGATAAAATGTCTGTGGATAAAAGCATCGCGGGCAAGCCCGCTCCCACACATCATCCGAAATTCCTGTGGGAGCGGGCTTGCCCGCGATTACGACGGATCAGGCTGTGAATAACTTAGCCTTGGAATATCACTGTGGATAACTCAACTCTTCTTAACTTTCTCCGGCCGCTTCCAGCCATCAATGTTCTTCTGCCGTGCCCGGCCCACTGCCAACTGTAAGTTATCCACATTCTGCGTAATGGTCGAACCGGCCGCCGTGGTTGCACCGGCAGAGATATCCACAGGCGCCACCAACGAGTTGTTGGAACCGATGAACACATCTTCACCCACCATGGTTTTCCACTTGTTGACGCCGTCATAGTTGCAGGTGATGGTGCCCGCGCCAATGTTGGTGCGCGCACCGATCTCGGCGTCCCCAAGGTAAGACAGATGACCGGCTTTCGCGCCTTCGCCCAGGTGGGCGTTCTTCAACTCAACAAAGTTACCCACATGCGCGCGAGCCTCAAGTACGGTACCCGGACGCAGACGCGCGAACGGACCGGCATCGCTGCCCTCGCCCAGAATTGCGCCTTCGATATGGCTGTTGGCCTTGATCACTACACCTTTGCGCAGGGTGCTGTCCTTGATCACACAGTTCGGGCCGATCACCACGTCGTCTTCGATGACTACTTTGCCTTCTAGGATCACGTTGATGTCGATCAGCACATCGCGGCCGACAGTGACTTGACCACGCACATCGAAACGAGCCGGGTCACGCAGGGTCACGCCTTGAGCCATCAACCGGCGGCCAGCGCGCAATTGATAGTGACGCTCAAGTTCGGAAAGTTGCTTGCGGTCATTGGCGCCCTGGACTTCCATGGCGTCATGAGGTTGCTCGGTGGCCACCACCAGTCCATCGCTGACCGCCATGGCGATCACGTCGGTCAGGTAGTACTCGCCCTGGGCATTGTTGTTGGAGAGACGACTCATCCAGCCACCCAGTTGTGCGAAAGGCAGGGCGAGAATGCCGGTGTTGCCTTCAGTGATCGCACGCTCGTCTTCGTTGGCATCTTTTTGCTCAACGATGGCCGTGACCTTGCCAGCGGCATCGCGAACGATGCGGCCGTAACCGGTCGGGTCGTCCAGTTCAACAGTCAGCAAGCCCAGCTGCTGCGCCGCCACTTTCTTGAGCAGGCGTTGCAGGGTTTCGACTTCAATAAGCGGCACGTCACCGTAGAGAATCAGTACGGTATCGGACTCAATGAACGGTACGGCCTGAGCCACTGCATGACCGGTACCCAGTTGTTTGTCCTGCAGGACGAAATTCAGATCATCCGCCGCCAAGCGCTCACGTACGGCTTCGGCGCCATGGCCGATCACCACATGGATGCGCTGTGGATCAAGTTGGCGGGCGCTGTGGATAACATGGCCAAGCATTGAGTTGCCGGCAATCGGGTGCAGAACTTTCGGCAATGCCGAACGCATGCGGGTGCCTTGGCCAGCAGCGAGGATAACGATTTCAAGAGACATGACTGGCTACCAATCCTGGGTGGTCAACGGCTGACCAGATTATGAAATTCGGAAAAGAAAAAAGGGTAGCCGAGGCTACCCTTTTTAATCAATCGCACAACAAGTCGAGGACGGATTAACCGCCGAACTTTTTGCGGATCTGCTGGACGGTGCGCAGCTGAGCTGCAGCCTCGGCCAGACGTGCGGAAGCAGAACCGTAATCGAATTCTGCGCCGCGTTCATGCAAGGCCTTCTCGGCAGCCTTAACGGCTGCTTGAGCGGAGGCTTCATCCAGGTCGGCAGCACGTTGCACGGTGTCGGCAAGAACCTTGACCATGTTCGGCTGAACCTCGAGGAAACCACCCGAGATGTAAAACACCTCAGCTTCCCCGCCCTGCTTGATCAGGCGGATCGGACCCGGCTTGAGATTAGTGATCAGCGGCGCGTGACCCAGGGCGATACCAAGATCACCCAGTGCACCGTGCGCAATCACCATCTCGACCAGGCCGGAAAAGATTTCTCCTTCCGCGCTGACGATATCGCAATGGACTGTCATAGCCATCTGATTGCCTCAACCTAAATTAGCGCCCGTTTCCGGGCGCCGGGATTACAGTTTCTTGGCTTTCTCGATCGCTTCTTCGATGCCGCCGACCATGTAGAACGCTTGTTCTGGCAGGTGGTCGTAGTCACCGTTGAGGATGCCTTTGAAGCCAGCAATGGTGTCTTTCAGGGAAACATATTTACCCGAAGAACCGGTGAAGACTTCTGCCACGAAGAACGGCTGCGACAAGAAACGCTGGATCTTACGAGCACGGTTTACCAACTGCTTGTCTTCTTCAGACAGCTCGTCCATACCCAGGATCGCAATGATGTCCTTCAGTTCTTTGTAACGCTGCAGAACATACTGTACACCGCGAGCGGTATCGTAGTGGTCCTGGCCGATTACGTTCGGGTCCAGCTGGCGCGAAGTCGAGTCGAGTGGATCGATTGCTGGGTAGATACCCAGGGAAGCGATGTCACGGGACAGAACGACGGTGGCGTCCAAGTGGGCGAAAGTGGTCGCTGGCGACGGGTCGGTCAAGTCATCCGCAGGTACGTATACCGCCTGGATCGAGGTGATCGAGCCATTCTTGGTCGAAGTGATACGCTCTTGCAGAGTACCCATCTCTTCGGCCAGGGTCGGCTGGTAACCTACTGCGGAAGGCATACGGCCCAGCAGTGCGGATACTTCAGTACCGGCCAGGGTGTAACGATAGATGTTGTCGACGAACAGCAGAACGTCGTTACCTTCGTCTCGGAACTTCTCGGCCATGGTCAGGCCGGTCAGTGCTACGCGCAGACGGTTACCCGGCGGCTCGTTCATCTGACCGTAAACCAGTGCCACTTTGTCCAGAACGTTGGAGTCCTTCATCTCGTGGTAGAAGTCGTTACCCTCACGAGTACGCTCACCCACACCGGCGAACACGGAATAACCGCTGTGCTCGATGGCGATGTTACGGATCAGTTCCATCATGTTTACGGTTTTGCCTACACCGGCACCACCGAACAGACCAACTTTACCACCCTTGGTGAACGGGCAAACCAGGTCAATAGCCTTGATACCGGTTTCCAGCAGGTCGTTGCCGCCCGCTTGTTCAGCGAAGGTTGGCGCAGGACGGTGAATGCCCCAGCGCTCTTCGGTGTCGATCGGGCCAGCTTCGTCGATCGGGTTGCCCAGTACGTCCATGATCCGGCCCAGCGTCGCTTTACCGACCGGTACGGAGATGGCGGAACCGGAGTCGATGACGTCCAGACCACGCTTCAAGCCCTCGGTGGAGCCCATCGCAATGGTACGAACCACGCCGTCGCCCAGCTGTTGCTGAACTTCCAGAGTGGTTGCGGCCGCGCTTTGTACAGTCAGCGCGTTGTAGATGCTCGGTACGCTGTCGCGTGGGAATTCCACGTCGATAACGGCGCCGATGATTTGAACGATACGTCCGCTACTCATAGCTGGATCCTCTGAATATTTGAACCGTTAAACCGCGGCAGCGCCGCCGACGATTTCCGAGATCTCTTGGGTGATCGCAGCCTGACGCGCCTTGTTGTAGATCAGCTGCAAATCGCTGATCAAATCACCGGCGTTGTCGGTAGCGTTCTTCATCGCGATCATCCGCGCAGCTTGTTCAGCCGCGTTGTTCTCGACCACCGACTGGTAGACCTGCGACTCCACGTAACGAACCATCAAGCCGTCAAGCAGCTCTTTGGCGTCCGGTTCGTAGAGATAGTCCCAGTGGTGCTTGAGTCCTTGATCCGGGGTTGCCACCAGTGGAATCAACTGCTCCACGGTAGGCGATTGCGTCATGGTGTTGATGAACTTGTTGGACACCACGGACAGGCGGTCAATACGGCCGTCCAGGTAGGCATCCAGCATCACCTTGACGCTGCCGATCAGATCATTGATCGACGGCTCTTCACCCAGGTGGCTGATAGCTGCTACGACGTTGCCGCCGAAGTTGCGGAAGAAAGCCGCACCCTTGCTACCCACTACACACAGATCAATCTCGACGCCGTTTTCGCGGTTTACCGCCATGTCCTTGACCAGGGCCTTGAACAGGTTGGTGTTCAAACCACCACACAAACCACGGTCAGAGCTCACCACAACGTAACCGACGCGCTTTACTTCACGCTCGATCATGAACGGGTGGCGATATTCCGGGTTGGCGTTGGCCAAATGACCAATAACCTGGCGGATGCGCTCCGCGTAAGGACGGCTAGCAGCCATGCGCATTTGTGCCCTGCGCATTTTACTGACCGCCACTTTTTCCATGGCGCTGGTAATCTTTTGCGTGCTTTTGATGCTCGCAATCTTACTGCGAATCTCTTTTGCGCCTGCCATGTAACACCTATCAGGTTAGCAAGCGGGAGCCTTGCGGCTCCCGCTGCGGCTTACCAGGTTTGGGTCGCCTTGAACTTCTCGATACCGGCTTTCATGCCCGCATCGATTTCGTCGTTGAAGTCGCCCTTCACGTTGATCTTCGCCATCAAATCGGCGTGATCGCGGTTGAAGAAGGAAATCAGCGCTTGTTCAAAGCTACCGATCTTGGCGATTGCGACGTCAGTCAGGAACCCACGCTCAGCGGCATACAGCGACAGCGCCATGTCAGCAATCGACATTGGTGCGTATTGCTTCTGCTTCATCAGCTCGGTAACGCGCTGACCATGGTCAAGTTGCTTACGGGTCGCTTCGTCCAGGTCAGATGCAAACTGGGCGAATGCCGCCAGTTCACGGTACTGAGCCAGAGCGGTACGGATACCACCGGAGAGCTTCTTGATGATCTTGGTCTGAGCAGCACCACCCACACGGGATACCGAAACACCGGCGTTCACTGCAGGACGGATCCCGGAGTTGAAAATGGCCGATTCCAGGAAGATCTGACCGTCAGTGATGGAAATCACGTTGGTCGGAACGAACGCGGAAACGTCGCCAGCCTGGGTTTCGATGATCGGCAGCGCGGTCAGGGAACCGGTTTTGCCGGTCACTGCGCCGTTGGTGAACTTCTCTACGTACTCTTCCGAAACGCGGGATGCGCGCTCCAGCAGACGGGAGTGGAGATAGAACACGTCGCCTGGGTAAGCTTCACGGCCTGGTGGACGGCGCAGCAGCAGAGAAATCTGGCGATAAGCCACAGCCTGCTTGGACAGATCGTCATAAACGATCAGCGCGTCTTCACCGCGGTCGCGGAAGAATTCACCCATGGTGCAACCGGCGTAAGGTGCCAGGTATTGCAGTGCTGCAGATTCCGAAGCGCTCGCTGCCACAATGATCGTGTTAGCCAGTGCGCCGTTTTCTTCCAGCTTGCGAACAATGTTAGCGATGGTCGATTGTTTCTGACCGATGGCTACATAGACGCAGAAGATTCCGCTGTTTTTCTGGTTGATGATCGCGTCGATCGCCAGAGCGGTTTTACCGATCTGACGGTCACCGATGATCAGCTCACGCTGGCCACGGCCGACAGGGATCATGGCATCGACAGCCTTGTAGCCAGTCTGTACAGGCTGGTCTACCGACTTACGCCAGATCACGCCTGGAGCAACTTTCTCGACCGCGTCGGTCAAGGTGTTGTTCAGCGGGCCTTTGCCATCAATCGGGTTACCCAGTGCGTCGACTACGCGACCCAGCAGTTCCTTACCAACCGGAACTTCGAGGATGCGGCCAGTGCACTTGGCGCTCATGCCTTCAGCCAGAGACTGGTATGCGCCCAATACAACGGCACCTACAGAGTCTTGCTCCAGGTTGAGAGCCATACCGAAGACGCCGCCCGGAAACTCGATCATCTCGCCGTACATTACGTCGGCCAGACCGTGAATCCGCACGATACCGTCAGATACGCTGACGACAGTGCCTTCGTTACGGGCTTGGGAGGTCACATCGAGCTTGTCGATGCGGCCCTTGATAATTTCACTTATTTCGGAAGGATTGAGTTGCTGCATTGCTCTGCTGCCCCTTCAAACTCAAGATTTCAATGCTTCGGCAAGGCTCGCGAGTTTGCCGCGAACCGAGCCATCGATAACCAGGTCGCCGGCGCGGATGACAATGCCCCCAATAAGGGATTTGTCTTCCTCGACTTGCAGGCGCACTTCCCGGTTGAGTCGTGCACTGAGAACCTTGGCGAGTTTGTCTTGCTGTTCTTGGTTCAATGCAAAAGCACTGGTCACTTCAACGTCTACCGATTTCTCTTGTTCGGCCTTGTACAGGTCGAACAGAGCGGATATCTCCGGCAACAGCGGGAGACGGTCGTTTTCGGCAACGACGTTGATGAAGTTCTGTGCCTTGGCATCAAACTTGTCGCCGCACACGTCAATAAACGTGGCGGCCTTGTCTGCGCTCGTCAGTCGCGGGGCCTTGAGCACGCGCTGCATGGTGTCGTCTTGCGACACTGCTGCAGCCAGGCCGAGCATGGCTGACCAAGAGGCCAGTTGCTGGTGGGCCTGGGCGTGCTCGAAGGCTGCCTTAGCGTAAGGTCGGGCCAACGTGGTCAATTCTGCCATGATCGCCCTCGCTTAAATTTCAGCAGCCAGTTTGTTTACCAGCTCCGCGTGCGCGTTTTGATCGATTGTGGAACCCAGGATCTTCTCGGCGCCGGAGACTGCCAGGCTACCCAGTTGGGCACGCAGCGCGTCTTTGACACTGTTCAGTTCCTGTTCGATCTCGGCCTGAGCCTGAACCTTCACACGGTCAGCGTCGATACGGGCTTTTTCAACAGCCTCTTCAACAATCTGGTTACCGCGTTTCTTGGCTTGCTCAATGATTTCGGCTGCCTGAGCTTTAGCTTCGCGCAGTTGTTGACCCGCTTTATCTTGGGCCAATTCCAGGTCGCGAGCTGCTCGGGCGGCAGCGTCCAGTCCATCCGCAATCTTCTTCTGACGTTCGTGCAAAGCCGCGATGACCGGAGGCCACACGAACTTCATGCAAAACAGTACAAAAATGAAGAACGCAACGGACTGGCCAATCAGGGTTGCATTAATGTTCACGCCAACACCTCGCTCGTTCGTTACACATCACACCAACTACTCGAAGGTTCGAGTAATTAGCCAGCGAGTTGACCAACGAATGGGTTCGCGAAGGTGAAGAACAGAGCGATACCAACACCGATCATGGTTACGGCGTCGAGCAGACCGGCAACGATGAACATTTTAACCTGGAGCATTGGAACCATTTCTGGCTGACGCGCTGCGCCTTCCAGGAACTTGCCGCCCAACAGGCCGAAACCAATTGCGGTACCCAGTGCGCCCAGGCCGATCAACAGTGCAACAGCGATAGCGGTTAGACCAACTACAGTTTCCATCTTTCCTCCCGACTTTTACGTCGTATGGTTTAGGTTTTTTAGATTTTAAAGCGGTAAAACAAATCGTTTCATAGCCCTGTTCGGGCACCCACCCGTTTGACCGAGTGGGACATCAGACTAGTCGAAACTGGTCTTAATGGTTCTCTTCGTGCGCCATCGACAGGTAAACGATGGTCAGCATCATGAAGATAAACGCCTGCAGGGTGATGATCAGGATGTGGAACACAGCCCACGCCCACTGCAGAACAATACCCAGGCCGCTAAGCCAGAGCAGACCGCTGCCGAACATCACAGCAATCAGAATGAAGACCAGCTCGCCGGCATACATGTTGCCGAACAGACGCAGTGCCAGGGAGATAGGTTTGGCCACCAGCGTCACGAACTCCAGCAGGAAGTTCACCGGAATCAGCAGGGCTTGAACGGCAATGTTCTTGCTGCTGAAAGGGTGCAGGGTCAGTTCGCCGAGGAAGCCGCCGATGCCCTTGACCTTGATGCTGTAGAAAATGATCAACGCGAACACCGACAGGGCCATGCCCAGGGTAGCGTTCGGGTCAGTGGTCGATACGGCACGGAACGGAATGTGATGGTCGCCGGTAATCAGGATGGCCAGCTGAGGAATCCAGTCGACCGGAATCAGGTCGACGGCGTTCATCAGGAACACCCAGACGAAGATGGTCAGTGCCAGCGGTGCAATCACTGGGCTACGGCCATGGAAGCTGTCTTTCACGCTGCCATCGACGAATTCGACCATTACTTCAACGAAGTTCTGCAAAGCACCAGGCTGACCGGAAGTCGCTTTCTTTGCCGCCATGCGGAAAAGAAGAACGAAGATCAGACCCAACGCGACCGACCAGCCGAGGGTATCGACGTGGAAAGCCCAGAAGCCCATTTCTTTGGCTTCTGCTGCGGTGTGGGCAAAACCCCATCCGCCAGTTGGATGCTGACCGAAAGTCAGGTTCTGCAAGTGGTGCTGGATATAGCCCGAAGCGGTTGTTTCTGCCATGGTTGCCTCAAACGCCCTAAGGTCTCGAAAGTCTTGTTCTCATCAGCAGGGGCGCGAACCAGCTGACCAGTTGGGTCAACACGAAGACGCCGAATACAGCTAGCGGCGCCAATGGCTTCACACCTGCAAACGTCAGTGCAAAGAGCACGGCCGTCAAAATCAGTTTGCCCGCCTCGCCGGCATAAAATGACCGGACGATGGCTTGAGCTGCTCGGGCGCCGGAAAACCGAAATGCCCTGTGAGCGAAATAAACATTGGGAAGCAAGGCTATCAGGCCTCCGCAGAGTCCTGAGTACCCGGCTACGACTCCATGCCAGTACCAGAGCGCCAAGGCGGCCAGTACCAAGACGACAAATTGAGCCAGTAATACCGGAAAAACTGCCAGGCGATGGAACGGCAAGCGGTTTGGCATGCGGCTCTCCATCGTTTTCGCTCCCCAATGATCGGCTGCCAGAATTCAATAACTTGGCATAATTTGTGCCGACAAAATGCGCGCAGAGTATAGGGGCGGTTCCGCCCCTATTCAACTGTCAGGTAGTGATTTCCGACTGCACGCTACATGAGGAAATGTTTCAACGAATGTGTGCAAGCACACCCTGCAACTCGTCGAGGGAGTTGTAACCAATAACCAACTGCCCTTTCCCCTTCTTACCGTGGCGAATCTGCACCGCAGAGCCTAGGCGTTCGGCCAGACGCTGCTCAAGTCGGGTTATATCCGGGTCCGGCTTTACCGGTTCAGCAGGCTCCTGTTTGCCACTCAACCACTGGCGAACCAGTGCTTCAGTCTGGCGAACAGTCAGCCCCCGTGCGACAACGTGTCGCGCCCCTTCTACCTGTTGATTCTCCGGCAAACCGAGCAAAGCACGCGCATGACCCATTTCCAGGTCCCCGTGCGACAGCATGGTTTTGATAACTTCCGGCAACGCGATCAAGCGTAGCAGGTTGGCCACGGTCACGCGGGATTTGCCCACCGCTTCAGCAACCTGTTGCTGAGTCAGCTGGAATTCCTGCTGCAAACGCTGCAATGCCACCGCTTCTTCGATCGGATTGAGGTCTTCACGCTGGATGTTCTCGATCAGCGCCATAGCGATGGCCGTTTCATCCGGCACATCGCGGACCATCGCCGGGATGGTTTCCTGACCGGCCTGTTGGCTCGCGCGCCAGCGGCGTTCACCGGCGATGATTTCGAAGCGACCACTTCCTATCGGGCGGACCACGATCGGTTGCATCACACCTTGGGCCTTGATCGACTGCGCCAATTCTTCCAGCGCTTGAGGATCCATATCCCGACGGGGTTGGTACTTGCCCCGCTGGATCAGGTCCAGGGGCAGGTGCTGCAGCTCACGCTGGTCAGCTTGCACCGCTTGTTCTTCCAGCGAGCTGACAGTCGGACCACTCAGCAGTGCATCCAGTCCACGTCCGAGACCTCGTTTCTTGACGGCCATGGGGATTCCTTAAGTTGCCTGAGCAGCGGCGGTGCGTGAGTTTTTGCGTTGACGGCGAACCATCTCGCCCGCCAAAGCCAGATAGGCAATGGCACCCCGTGATGACTTGTCGTACGCCAATGCCGGCATCCCGTAACTAGGCGCTTCGGCCAGGCGGATGTTGCGCGGGATCACGGTGTCGTAGAGCTGCTCGCCGAAGTGTTCCTTGAGCTGTGCCGATACATCGTTCATCAGGCTCAAGCGCGGGTCGTACATAGTCCGCAACAAGCCTTCGACTTTCAGATTCGGGTTCAGCAGTTCGGCGATGCGCTTGATGTTATCCACAAGGTCGCTCAGACCTTCCAACGCGAAGTACTCGCACTGCATGGGGATAATCACCCCATCAGCAGCAACCAGTGCGTTCAGCGTGAGCATCGACAACGACGGCGGGCAGTCGATCAAAATGTAATCGTAGTTTTCACGGATCGGCGCCAACGCACTGCGCAGGCGACTTTCCTTCATCTGCATTTCCAGCAGAACCACTTCAGCCGCTGTCAGGTCACGGTTTGCCGGCAACAACTGGTAACCACCGTGTTCGGAGAAATGCATGGCCTGGGCCAGGTCGCATTCACCGATCAGCAAGTCGTAGACCGAGTTTTCCAGACCGTGTTTATCCACACCGCTACCCATGGTGGCGTTGCCCTGTGGATCGAGATCGATCAGCAACACCCTACGCTTGGTAGCGACGAGGGAAGCTGCGAGGTTGATGCAGGTGGTGGTTTTACCCACACCACCCTTTTGGTTCGCAATCGCGAATACCTTAGCCATTCTTGCTTGTGTTCCCAATCATGCCGTGCGGCGCAGTATCAGCAGATGGCGTTGGCCTTGGCAACCAGGTACGGCCAGGGCGTGTTCGCTATCGAGGTGGAAGTCTGCCGGCAATGCTACCAGCTCATCGGCCGGATGAACGCCCTTCATTGCCAGCCAGCGTGTATCGGCGTCGCCGAGATGGCGAGTCCAGTTGCTGAAGTTCTCCATGCTGCTGAACGCCCGGGAAATGATCCCGTTGAATGGCTGTGCAGGCTGGAAAGCTTCGACGCGACTGTGGATAACTTGCAGGTTATCCAGTTTGAGTTCGAGTTTGACCTGGGTCAGGAAGCGGGTTTTCTTGCCGTTGCTGTCCAGGCAGGTCACTTGGGACTCTGGGAACAGGATGGCCAAAGGAATGCCCGGCATGCCGCCGCCGCTGCCAACATCCAGCCAGCGACCGTTTTCGATGAACGACATCACGCTCAAACTATCGAGCAGGTGCCGAGAGACCATTTCGTCCGGATCGCGCACGGCGGTCAGGTTGTAGGCCTTGTTCCATTTGATCAACAGGGCCAGATAACCCAGCAACTGCGTGTGCTGGGTTTCTGTCAGTGTGACACCGAGCTGGCGAGCACCTGTGGATAACTCTTCGGCGTGTTGCGAGGTGACCAACGAACTCAAGCGCTTTGCTCCAACTGACGGCCCGCGCCGCGTTTTTTCAAATGAATCATCAACAGCGAAATGGCTGCCGGGGTTACGCCCGGGATACGTGACGCCTGGCCCAAAGTTTCTGGACGGGTCGCGCCGAGCTTGCTCTGGATCTCTTTGGAGAGACCGGAAATATTTGTGTAATCGATATCCACAGGCAGTTTTGTATCTTCGCTGGCCCTCAGGCGTGCGATTTCATCCTGTTGACGGTCGATGTAGCCAGCGTACTTGGTCTTGATTTCGACCTGTTCCGCGACCTGTGGATCTTCCGCGCCCCCGCCAGTCACGGAGATCAGACCGGCGTAGTCGATTTCCGGACGGCTCAGCAGGTTGAGCAAATTGTATTCGTGGGTCAGCGGCGTACCAAACTTCTCGGAAATCGCATCGCCCTGCTCGGTGCCCGGGCGAACCCAGGTACTTTTCAGACGCTGTTCTTCCAGGTCGATGCTTTCGCGTTTCTTGCAGAACGCCGCCCAACGCGCGTCATCGACCAGACCCAGCTCGCGACCTTTTTCGGTCAAGCGCAGGTCCGCGTTGTCTTCGCGCAGGATCAGGCGGTACTCGGCACGGGAGGTAAACATCCGGTACGGCTCTTGAGTACCGAGCGTAATCAGGTCGTCGACCAACACGCCAATGTACGCCTCGTCGCGACGCGGGCACCAGGCATCTTTGCCCTGCGCGCGCAGTGCAGCGTTGGCACCGGCCAGCAAACCTTGGGCGCCAGCTTCTTCGTAACCGGTGGTGCCATTGATTTGTCCGGCGAAAAACAGACCGCCGATGACTTTGGTTTCCAGGCTGTACTTCAGGTCACGCGGATCGAAGTAGTCGTACTCGATGGCGTAACCAGGACGAACGATGTGCGCGTTTTCCATGCCACGGATCGATTGCACGATCTGCAATTGCACGTCGAACGGCAAGGAGGTGGATATCCCGTTCGGGTACAGCTCGTGAGTGGTCAAACCTTCCGGCTCGATAAAGACCTGGTGGCTTTCCTTGTCGGCAAAGCGGTGGATCTTGTCTTCGATCGAAGGGCAATAACGCGGGCCAATACCTTCGATCACACCGGAATACATCGGCGAACGATCAAGGTTGGAGGCAATGATTTCGTGAGTCCGGGCGTTCGTGTGGGTAATCCAGCAGCTTACCTGTTTTGGATGCTGCTCTTTGGACCCCATGAACGACATTACCGGGATCGGTGTATCGCCTGCTTGCTCGGTCATGACCGAGAAATCCACAGAACGACCGTCGATCCGCGGTGGCGTACCGGTTTTCAGGCGACCTACACGCAATGGCAATTCACGCAGACGGTGAGCCAGGGCAATCGAAGGCGGATCACCGGCACGACCGCCGGAGTAATTTTGCATTCCGATGTGGATAAGTCCGCCGAGGAAGGTGCCAGTGGTCAACACCACGGATTCCGCGAAGAAACGCAGGCCCATTTGGGTGACAACACCACGCACTTGTTCCTGCTCGACGATCAAGTCGTCAGCGGCCTGCTGAAATATCCACAGGTTCGGCTGGTTTTCCAATGCTTCGCGGACAGCGGCTTTGTAGAGGACACGGTCTGCCTGAGCGCGAGTTGCACGCACGGCCGGGCCTTTGCGGCTGTTCAACACGCGAAATTGAATACCACCTTTGTCGGTAGCCATGGCCATCGCGCCACCAAGGGCGTCGATTTCTTTTACCAGATGACTTTTACCGATCCCACCAATGGCGGGGTTGCAACTCATTGCTCCGAGGGTTTCCACGTTATGCGTCAGCAACAGGGTTTTTGCACCCATACGTGCTGAGGCCAGTGCTGCCTCGGTACCGGCATGACCGCCGCCGATGACGATCACTTCAAAACGGGAAGGGAAATCCACCACGCACCTCGTGCCTGCTTCAGTTAGGTAATCAGGAATAGTTTGAGCTCAGGTTTCTGGACCTGGTCGGCAAGTATAGGGACTTAGTCCTTCCTAAAGAACCCTTTGCACAAAATTTAACCAGCTGTGGAGAAGTCGGGGTTATAGAAATTAAAAAGAGAGAAATTTATTAAATCTTTGTTTTTATGTTTATTTCTACTGAGGCACCTTTCTGTGGATAGATTGCTACAGGCCTTTATATTCAATGTGTACAGAGATTCAAAACCCTGTGGTCATGTACCAACGAGGGCCTTGGATAACCGGTTTAAGCCTGTGGATGAAAGCGATGGTTATCCACAGATGAGGTTATCTTCAGATTTCAGGCCCTGTTATCAACCGCCCTCAGTGGCAGTTATTCACAGGGCTTAATCCACAGAAAAGCGCTCGTCGGGTTAATTCCGGGCGAGGGAAAACCGCTCAAGCAGAAATTATCTGCTCGGCACTGAGGGAAGATTTTTCAAAAAGAGGGGGACAGACAGGCGCGAATGGCCTGTCTGTGGACAACTGGAGAGTTATTTACCGATGCAGAAGCTGGAAAAGATTCGTCCCAACAGGTCATCGGAGCTGAATGCACCGGTGATTTCACCTAGCGAGTGCTGCGCCTGACGCAAATCCTCGGCCAACAGCTCGCCGGCACCTGCCAGGGTCAATTGCGCGCGGCCATGCTCAAGGGATGCACTAGCATGACGCAGGGCCTCAAGGTGACGCCTGCGTGCGCTGAAGCTGCTTTCCGACGTCTGATCGTAACCCATGCAGGCCTTGAGATGATCGCGCAGTAACTCCAGGCCTTCGCCAGCAGATTTGGCACTCAAGCTGATGGTGACGTGGCCATCCTCACTGATTTCCAGGGCAATGGCTTCGCCCGTCAGATCAGCCTTGTTACGAATCAGCGTGACTTTCGCAGGATCGGGGCGGATTTCGAGGAATTCCGGCCACAATGCGAAGGGGTCCAACGCTTCAGGCGCCGTCGCATCGACGACCAGCAACACGCGATCCGCTTCGCCGATGGCCTTTAATGCCCGTTCGACACCGATTTTTTCCACATGATCGTCGGTATCTCGCAGACCAGCGGTATCAACCACGTGCAGCGGCATGCCATCAATGTGGATATGTTCGCGAAGAATGTCCCGGGTTGTGCCGGCAATTTCGGTCACGATCGCAGCTTCCCGACCTGCCAAGGCATTCAACAAGCTGGATTTACCGGCATTCGGCCGACCGGCAATCACCACCGTCATTCCGTCCCGAAGCAAGGCACCTTGCCCGGCTTCGCGCAGCACTGTGGACAGTTCATTGCGTACTTTGTCGAGCATGGCCAATACATGACCATCGGCAAGGAAGTCGATTTCTTCCTCTGGAAAGTCGATGGCCGCCTCGACATAGATACGCAGGCCTATCAGTTGCTCGGTGAGGTTATGCACACGCTGAGAAAAGGCGCCTTGCAAGGAGCGCAGTGCGTTTCGTGCCGCTTGTGCAGAACTCGCCTCGATCAAATCGGCGATGGCTTCAGCCTGAGCCAGGTCGAGTTTGTCATTGAGGAAGGCGCGCTCACTGAACTCACCCGGACGGGCGAGACGACAGCCCAGTTCCAGGCAACGCTTGAGCAACATATCCAGAACGATCGGTCCGCCATGGCCCTGCAGTTCAAGTACGTCTTCGCCGGTGAAGGAGTTCGGTTCCGGGAAAAATAACGCGATGCCTTCGTCCAGCACCTCTTCGTTTTCACTGAGAAACGGTCCGTAATGGGCAAACCGGGGTTTAAGGTCCCGACCGCTGATGGCCTTGGCCGCAAGGCTCGCCAACGGTCCGGAAATACGGACGATGCCCACACCGCCACGACCTTGAGCGGTAGCCACGGCTGCAATGGTTTCACGAGGAGCGCTCATAAACCGGTATCCAGACAAAAGAGACAGATAGCAAAACGCCCCACTAGGGGGCGTTTTGAGTGGTTATCCACAGTGTAAATCAAGCGGCTGCTTTGGTAGCCCGTTCGATTTTACGAGTGATGTACCACTGTTGAGTGATGGACAGGCAGTTGTTCACAACCCAGTACAGCACCAGACCAGCCGGGAACCACAGGAAGAAGAAGGTGAAGATGATTGGCATCAGCTTCATCACCTTGGCCTGCATCGGGTCCGGAGGTGTCGGGTTCAACTGCTGCTGGATGAACATGGTTGCACCCATGATGATCGGCAGAATGAAGAACGGATCCTTGATCGACAGGTCAGTAATCCACAGCATGAACGGCGCTTGGCGCATTTCAACACTTTCCAGCAGAACCCAGTACAGCGAAAGGAAAACAGGCATCTGCACGAGGATTGGCAAGCAGCCCCCCAGTGGATTGATCTTCTCTTTCTTGTATAGCTCCATCATGGCTTGCGACATTTTCTGCCGGTCATCGCCATGTTGCTCTTTCAGCGCGGCCAGTTTCGGTGCCACTGCACGCATGCGCGCCATGGATTTGTAGCTGGCGGCCGACAGAGGGAAGAAAATCCCTTTGATCAGCATGGTCAGGAAGATGATCGACCAGCCCCAGTTACCGACCAGCGCGTGGATGTGCTGCAACAGCCAGAAGATTGGCTGGGCAATGAACCACAGAATGCCGTAGTCGACGGTCAGTTCCAGACCTGGGGACAACTCTTTCAGTACTGCCTGGCTTTTCGGGCCGGCGTACAGAACAGCGCTGACTTCGCCTTTCGCACCTGGCGCAACAGTAATTGCCGGGGCGGTGTAGCCGATGATGTAGTTGCCTTTGCTGTCTTTACGGGTCTGGACGACATTGTTTTCGCCCTTCGCCGGAATCCACGCAGTCACGAAGTAGTGTTGCAACCAGGCAACCCAACCACCGTTGACGGATTCTTTCAGCTGAGCCTTGTCCATGTCCTTCATCGACACTTTCTTGTACGGCTCGTTACTTGTCCACAGGGCTGCGCCCAAGTAAGTCGCGGTGCCAGTGGCAGTGCTGGAAGAAGGATCGGAGCTGGCATCACGCTTCAGTTGGGCGAACATCGCACCCGACCAGGGCTTGGCGCTTTCGTTATCGATCAGGTAGGAAACCTCTACATCGTACTTGCCACGTTTCAGAGTGAAACGCTTGATGTAGTTGACGCCGTCCTTGCTGAACTTCAGGTCTACGACCAATTGGTCCTGACCATCAGCCAGTTGATAAACCTTCTTCTCCGAGGACCAAACCGGACGACCGGCAGGACTTGCGTCCGGACCGTCAGTGCCGATCAAACCGCTTTGAGCCAGATAAGTCCGCTCGTTGCCGTTATCGAACAACTGGAACGGAATTTCCGGGTGATCCTGGCGACGTGGATACAGCGGCAGCGTCAGCTGGGCAACATCACCACCTTGTGGATCGATGGCCAGGTTGAGCACATCCGTTTTGATCTGGATGAGATCTTTGCTTGCAGCCACTGGAGTTTCAGCAGGTGCAGTGGCACTGGTATCGCTTGCGGCGCGTGGAATGTCGTCACTGACAGAAGCATTATTGCCAGTTGCCGTATCCGGTAGACCCGGTGCGGTAGTACTGGAAGCAACATTCTGAGTCGGCAGGGCAGCCTGGCCATAGTCCTGGTTCCATTTAAGAACCATAACGTAGGACACGATTGCCAGGGCGACGATCAGGATCGTGCGTTTGATATCCATGATTACTCGGCCATCGAAGAAGAACGGGAGGTAGGGATAGATGGAACCGGGTCATAACCACCGGGATTCCACGGATGACAGCGACCTAAACGACGAAAGGCCAGCCAGCCACCGCGCAGAAGACCATGATTTTCTATGGCTTCTAACGCGTAGCAGGAACAACTGGGGTAGAAGCGACAGTGGTTGGCCATCAGAGGACTAATGGCATAGCGATAAAACTGGATCGGAACGAGTGCCAGTTTACGCATCGGGACTGTCTACCCCTACAGTTTCGGTTTTGACTGCTGGTACCGGCGTGCTGCGTGCCAGACGCTTCCAGAGTTTGCCGAAATGCTGAATCAATTCGGGGTTTTCTACGTCACCCAAACCTTTGCGCGCGACGATAACGATGTCCCAGCCGACCAGTGAATCCTGGTGCAGACGGAACGATTCGCGCATCAGACGTTTGAGGCGATTGCGCTCGACGGAGAGCTTTACGCTCTTTTTCCCGATAACCAACCCGAGACGGGGGTGATCAAGATCGTTGTTGCGCGCAAGGAGCAGGAGATTTTTCCCCGGAACCTTGCCGGTAGGGGAGTCAAAGACTGCCTTGAAATGCCGGGGAGTAAGCAGACGCTTTTCCCGACTGAAGTCCTGACTCACCTCCAGTGCCGGCTTATCAAACTGCCAGACGCGCACGACCTTTGGCGCGACGACGCGACAGAACGGCACGACCGTTCTTGGTAGCCATGCGAGCACGGAAACCGTGGGTACGAGCGCGTTTGATAGTGCTTGGTTGGAAAGTACGTTTCATTGTCGTGTTACCTGGTTCGTCCACAACGGGCCGGAATGGCCCCCGTTTTAAGAGACCGGGGATTCTAGAGAAAGCAAGCCTCTAGGTCAATTTCCAACCAGCGTTTCCTTATAAATAGATCTCCAGTGGTTTTTGTTCGTGATTAACCCTTCGTTAGAAATAGAAATAAGAAAGGAATTATTTAAAGCTTTTCTGTAAAGCTTATAAAAGCTAGGTAGGCGATCATCTGTGGATAACTGCCTTGAGGCCTTCTACTACGTGATGTACAGAGAATGACAACTACCGTGGAAAACAGGGGGCAGCCTGTGCTGCACTGTCGGATAACCTGTGTGTGAAAAGGCCAGTTATCCACAGGCTGGTTATCCACCGAGTTTCCCCCCTACTTGTGCAACGACCTTAGACCAGGTTATCCACAGAGCTTATGCACAGACCGCCGGTCGTGTTTTTTGCGTATAAAGCGTTGATTCTTCTTGTCCAGTGATCCACCTACGTGTGGATAAGTCGGCGTCTGGTCGCTACAATGGCCGCTTGTTTTTGCCTCACCGGCTTTCAACTTAGGGGATATCC